>JAEZHI010000024.1 GCA_023436885.1 Pseudomonadota bacterium
CTGCTGCGCTGCCGCGGCGGCGAACTCGGCGAGCCCGGAGGGCGGGGCCACCGGCGCGACGGTCGGCTGCGGGGCGGCTTCGACCTGCACGTTGAACAGGAAGCCGACAGACTCTTCCTTCAGCGCGTCGAGCATGCCGCGGAACATGTCGAAACCTTCGCGCTGGTACTCGACCACCGGATCGCGCTGCGCCATCGAACGCAGGTGGATACCCTCGCGCAGGTAGTCCATCTCGTACAGGTGGTCGCGCCACTTGCGATCGAGGACGCTCAGCAGGACGCTGCGTTCGAGCTGGCGCATGGCGCCCTCACCCGCGATCTCGTCGATCGCCTTCTCGCGCTTGTCGTAGGCGGCCTTCGCGTCGGCGACGAGGGTCTCGCGCAGCTCTTCGGCCGAGATGTCGTCGCGCTCACCGTATTCCGTCTCGCCCACGACCCCCTTGGGGTCGAGTTCGATCGGGTACAGGGTGCGCAGTGCGGTCCACAGCTCGTCGAGATCCCAGTCCTCGGCGTAACCCTCGGCGGTCGCACCCTCGACGTACGCGCTGACCACGTCGTCGATCATCTGCTTGACCTGCTCGTGGTGATCCTCGCCCTCGAGGATCTGACGACGCTCGGCGTAGATGATCTTGCGCTGCTCGTTCATGACCTCGTCGTACTTGAGGACGTTCTTGCGCATCTCGAAGTTCTGCTGCTCGACCTGGGTCTGAGCGCTACGGATGGCCTTGGTGACCATCTTGGCCTCGATCGGCACGTCGTCGGGCAGACGGCTCATGATCGCCTCGAGCGCACCGCCGTTGAAGCGGCGCATCAGTTCGTCGGCGACGGACAGGTAGAACCGCGACTCACCCGGATCGCCCTGACGACCGGAACGGCCGCGCAGCTGGTTGTCGATTCGGCGGGATTCGTGCCGCTCGGTGCCGAGCACGTACAGGCCGCCGGCCTTGCGCACGGCCTCGGCCTCCTCGGCGGCCTTGGTGCGCGCGACCTCGATGGCCTCGTCCCAGGCGGCCTCGTACTCGTCCGGGGTGTTCACGGGGTCGAGACCGGCCTTGCGCAGACGGGTGTCGGCGATGATGTCCGGGTTGCCGCCGAGCACCACGTCGGTACCGCGACCGGCCATGTTGGTGGCCACCGTGACCGCGCCGAGACGACCCGCCTCGGCGATGATCTGGGCTTCCTGCTCGTGGAACTTGGCGTTCAGGACGCTGTGCGGGATCTCGCGCTTCTTCAGCTGTCGGGACAGGTACTCCGAGCGCTCCACGCTGGTGGTACCGATCAGCACCGGCTGGCCGATCTCGTGACGCTCGACGATGTCGTCGACGACCGCGGCGAACTTCGCCTCCTCGGTCTTGTAGATCAGGTCGCCCTGGTCCTTGCGGACCATCGGCCGGTTGGTCGGGATCGGCAGCACACCGAGCTTGTAGATCTGGTCGAACTCGGCGGCCTCGGTCTCGGCGGTACCGGTCATGCCCGACAGCTTGTCGTACAGGCGGAAGTAGTTCTGCAGGGTGATCGTGGCGAGAGTCTGGTTCTCGGCCTTGATCTCGACGCCTTCCTTGGCCTCGATCGCCTGATGCAGACCCTCGTTGAAACGGCGGCCGTCGAGCACACGACCGGTGAACTCGTCGACGATCAGGACGTCGCCGTTGCGGACGATGTAGTCCTTGTCACGCTGGAACAGCTCCTTGACCTTGATGGCGTTGTTCAGGTAGCTGACCAGGGGCGAGTTGGCGGCCTCGTAGAGGTTGTCGATGCCGAGACGGTCCTCGACGAACTCGACGCCGGCCTCGTGCACGCCGATCGTCTTCTTCTTGATGTCGACCTCGTAGTGGACATCCTTCTCGAGCAGCGGCGCGATGCGCGCGAACTCGGTGTACCACTTGCTCGACCCCTCGGCGGGGCCCGAGATGATCAGCGGGGTGCGGGCCTCGTCAATGAGAATCGAGTCGACCTCGTCGACGATCGCATAGGCGTGGCCGCGCTGGACGAGGTCGGCGAGCGAGTGCGCCATGTTGTCGCGCAGGTAGTCGAAGCCGAACTCGTTGTTGGTGCCGTAGGTGATGTCGGCGGCGTAGGCCTCGCGGCGCGCGGCCGAGGACATGCCGGTGAGGATCACCGCGGTCTCGAGGCCGAGGAAGCGGTGGACGCGTCCCATCCACTCCGAGTCGCGCTTGGCGAGGTAGTCGTTGACGGTGACGACGTGGACGCCCTCGCCGGAGAGCGCGTTGAGGTATGCCGGGAGCACACAGGTGAGGGTCTTGCCCTCACCCGTCTTCATCTCGGCGATGTTGCCGTAGTGCAGCGCCGCGCCGCCCATGATCTGCACGTGGAAGTGCTTCTGGTCGAGTACGCGCCAGGCCGCCTCGCGGGCCGTCGCGAACGCCTCGGGCAGCAGTTCGTCGAGCGTTTCACCATCGGCGATACGTTTCTTGAACTCGTCTGTCTTGGCTCGCAGTTCGGCGTCGGAGAGCGCCTCGAACTCGTCGGACAGCGCCTCGACGTGCGACGCGATCGCGTCGAGTCGCTTGACCATGCGGCCTTCGCCGACACGCAACAGCTTGTTCAGCACCGTGGATCGAGTCCCTCACCTGTAGAAAACACACGGAATCCGGCCCGTGCGAACGCACAGACCGGATCCCATGGTAGCGAGGTGAGCTGAGCAGACCCTGATCGACCGGCACGTTGTCGGGACGACTTCATCCCGTCGGATCGTCCGCGGCCATCCGGAACGGCTCAACCCGCGTTCATGTCAGGCGGATGAGGCCGTAGTCGAAGGCGTGCCTGCGGTAGACCACCGACGGCTTGTCGCTCTCCTTGTCGTGGAACAGGAAGAAGTCATGCCCCACGAGCTCCATCTCGTAGAGCGCGTCGTCGACCGTCATCGGCACCGCGGTGTGCTCCTTCACACGCACGACCTGACCGGGCGTGTAGTCGTCCACGTCGTCGTAGTCGGGCTTCGTGGAATCGGCCGGGGCCGTGCCCTGATCACCGACCAGACCGTCGACGGACAGCTGGTTGTCCCGCAACGGCGGTGCGCCGATCTCG
>JAEZHI010000025.1 GCA_023436885.1 Pseudomonadota bacterium
GCAATACGTTATGTGGACGCCCCTCTCTATCAAGTGGACGCCTCTCTCTATCAGGCTGTCATTCCCGCGCAGGCGGGAACCTCAGGCAGAACAAAACTCCCGGCCGATATAGCACTCCATGTACATAAGGGTGCCCGATACACCCCTCAGCACCTTCTCGTCCCGAGGTACACCTTGAATTCGCGTGCGAATTCAACCGGCTTTCGCAAGGATAACAGCTCGATAGGAGCCAGCAAGCGCTCGTCCAGCGGGAGTTTACAACGCCCTATCCGTTTGTTTCATAAATATAAATCTGTCATCCTTGCGAAAGCGAGGACCTCAGGCAGAATGAAACGAGCGGCTGATATAGCGCTCCAGGCACCTGAGGAAGCCGGCCGCTGTCCCCGGCGTAATTGACGGGCGCACAGCCAGCGAGTTCCGCATTGGCTTGGCAAGCGACGGCGCCCCCTCAGATGCGCGGCTTGGGGGCTGGCTCGCGGCCGGAATCGCCGGAATTCGGTTCGCCCTTCGGTTCGATCAGCAGGACCTTGACCTCGGCCTTGGCGCGTGGGCGGTGCACGACGCCCTTGGGAACGACGAACAGCTCGCCGGCCTTGATGGTGCGCGACGGCTCCCCCTCGATATCCATCTCCATCTCGCCTTCGAGGACATAGAAGAAGTCGTCGGTCGTATCGTGCTTGTGGAAGGGGTATTCGCCCATAAACTTCACGACCATCACGTCGTTGTCGTTATAGTCGGCAACCACATGCGGGTCCCAGTGGCTTGAAAACTGGCTCAGTTTGTCGGCGAGATTGACCGTCTTCATCTGCACTCCCTTGCCATTCCGATCGTTGACGAAAGGCAAGCCTTAGCAGCCCGCCGTATGCCGGTCTTGAACGATCGTGCGGCGGGCGGGTTGAGCCGCCCGCCTCCATCCTCACGCCATTACGCGCTCGGCCGCGTCCATCGCCGCCACCGCATCGACGCCGGCAGGAATGCGCATCGGCGTTGACGCAGCGGTCGCTGCCCGCCACACCGCCTCGGCCACATCCACCGCGTGGGTCACTTCGTCCACCGGCTGCTTGGCCCATTCGGCGAACACGCCCTCGACGATCTCCGAATAAGCCTCCGGAAAACCCGACGTCATCAGCCCCCGCGCGTTCTGGCCGAACGAAGTCTCCGGCGCCCGGCCGGGCAGCACGATGCGCACGCGAATGCCGAACGGCTCGGCCTCCAGTGCCAGGCATTCGCTGAAGGCGTTCACCGCCGCCTTGCTGGCGGTATAGACCGACAGAAGATGCAACGGCTTCACCGTCACCGTCGACGTCACGTTGATGATGACGCCCGCCTTGCGCGCCCGGAACTGCGGCAGCACCGCCTGGGCCATCGCCATGGTGCCGAAGGTGTTGGTCTCGAAGATCTTGCGCACCGTGTCGATCGGCGTTCCCTCCAGCGCGTTGAGAAAGCCGACGCCGGCATTGTTGACCAGCACATCAACAGGCCCGGCTGCCTCGATGCAGGCGGCGATGCTCGCGCTATCCGTCACGTCCAGCGGCAGGATGGTCAGCCGCTCGGAGGCCGGCAGGATATCCGCCTTCGGTGTGCGCATCGTCGCCACCACGTTCCAGCCGCGCTCCAGGAAATACTTGGCTGTCTCAAGCCCGAAGCCCGAGGAGCAGCCGGTGATCAATACCGTGTTCATGGCGCTATCCTTTCGTTTTTGATGAAATGAGAATAGATCGCAGGAGCCGGACCTGCTACAATACGAAGTCCAGAATCCTTTTACGAGCGTCCGGAAATGACTGATCCCCTGGCTGAGGTCGTCACCCTTCTCCAGCCCAGCGCCTCCTTCTCCAAGCTGGTCGAGGCGGCGGGCAGCTGGCGGGTACGGCGGGTCGAGGAGGGCCGGCCCTTCTATGCCGCCATCCTCGAAGGCAGCTGCCGCCTCGAAGTCGACGGCCACCCGCCGATCATTGCCGAGAAGGGCGACTTCCTGCTGGTGCCCTCGATCAACGATTTCGCCACCTCCAGCCTGACGCCGCCACCCGAAAACGTGGTGACGCGGCCGCTGGAGATCGGCCCGCGCCGCTACCGGCTCGGCCGGACGGACGGCCCGCCGGAGGTGCGCATGGCCGTCGGCTATTGCGCCTTCCGCTCGGCCGATGCCGACCTCATCTTGTCGCTGCTGCCGCGCCTCGTCCTGGTGCGGGGCGAGCCGCGCCTTGCCACGCTCGTCGAGCTGGTGGACGAGGAGGCGCGCGCCGCCCGCCCGGCCCGTGACGTCATCCTCACCCATCTCCTGGAAGTGCTGCTGATCGAGGCGCTGCGCGCCAGTGGCCGCGAGAGCCCCACGCCCGGCCTCATCAACGGCCTCGCCGACGAACGCCTCGCCGTCGCCCTCCGCCGCCTGCACGAAGACCCGACGCGCGCCTGGACGGTGCCGGAACTCGCCAAGGAAGCCGGCCTCTCCCGCTCCGTCTTCTTCGAACGCTTCCGCCGCGTCGTCGGCCTGCCGCCGATGGACTACCTCCTCGCCTGGCGCATGGCGCTGGCCAAGGATCTCCTGCGCCGCGAGGAAGCCGCCGTCTCGGAAGTCGCCGAACGCGTCGGCTACGCTTCGGCGAGCACCTTCACCATCGCCTTCTCAAGGCACGTCGGCGTGCCGCCGGGAAGGTATGCGAAGGGGGCGTGAGGGCTCGCAGGCTCCGGGAGCAGCCGACTACTGCCGATGGGCACGCTGTTTCTCGCGCTCGGCCGCCTGAACGGCGAGATAGTGACGCTCGTCGAGGGTAGAGAGCAGGATGGAGATGACGATGCCGACCGCCGCCCCCAGGAGCGTATCCAGCACGCGCTCGGCCGCCATTTCCGGCCCGGCGACGCCGAGGGACGCCAGATGCACCATCAGCAGAGCCATCGGCGTCACCGCGATCTGGCCGAGCCCATAGTTGGTACCGATGATCGCCTCGGCGACGAACTGCAGCACGACCACACCTGCCATGACGGCCCAGGGCGATGGTGAAAACTGCAGGAACACCCAGGCGAACGCGGCGCCCACGACCGTGCCGAACATGCGCTGCAGTGCCCTGTGCATGTTGATGTGGAGGTAGGCGCCCTGCATGACGGCAATCGTCCCCATGGCCGCCCAGACAGGATGCGCGACGCCCAGCGTGTGGCTCGCGAAGATGGCGATACCCGCGCCGACGACGATGCGCAGCGTGGCGATCAGGCGGTGCCCGAGCGGGCGCGGATGATCCACCGGCAGGGCCGGCGCTTCCGGCGGATGGCGCCGCAGAGCCTCGCTTGCCGTGCAGATGCCCCAGGCCAGGATCGCCACCACGCCCGTCGCGGCGGTCCGCGCGAAAACCTCGTGCAAACTGGCGGGCGGCGCCATCGCGGCACCGGCGGCAAAGACGAAGATCAGCGCCCCCGGCGGGCCGAACCCGCCGGAAACCACGACGAGGAAGAACACCCCGCAGCCAAGCGCAAGAAGGGCGAGCTGGGCCGGCAGCGCCATCCCTGTCCAGGCGACGGTCGACATGACGCAGACGGCAAGGGTCTGGCAGAGCGCACAGAGGAGCAGAATCCGGCCGCGCCGATTGGGCGCCGAGAACCGACCGAACAGCGCCACCATCGTGCCGAGCGCGGCAAAGCCGATCAACTGCGGCCAGGGAGAAGCGTAGAAAATGGGGAGGGCCACCGCGCCGGCGGCGGCCGCCTGCAAACCCGCCAGTGCCGAAATGCGCCAGGCAGCCGGCTTGCCGAAGGCGAGACTTGCCCGCATCTCATGCGGTCTCAGCACATGGGCGAGCGCGGCGATGCGGCTCATCGGCGCGGGAGCGGTGCGATCGGCGTCGGTCATTGATCGCCGCCCCTACGCTTGTCGTCCTCAAGCCGGGTCATGCGCCGGTCGATCGTCCTGAAGTGCGCGAGCATGGCCGAGAGGTCGGCGTCCGACATGTCAGCCAGCATCGCCTCTTCCGCCTTCGCCAACTCCTCGGCAATCTCCGTCACCCGCTGCTCGCCCTTCGGCGTCAGCGATATGCGCCGGCAGCGCCCGTCGCTCTCGTCGCGATGCCGCTCGATCAGCCCGCCGTGTTCCAGAATGTCGAGAACGCGCACGAGGCTGGACGCATCGACGCCGACCAGCGCAGCAAGCTCCTTGTGCGTGATGTCGCCGCCGGATTGGCGGAGATGGATCAGCGGCACCCAAGTGGCGTCCGTCAGGCCGACTTCGGCCAGATGGGCGTCCACCTGCCGCCGCCAACGCCGAGCCAGCAGGGAAAAGCGAATTCCGAACACGGAACGAGGGGAGACCGTTTCTTTCAACATGCGACTTTAGTAGCAATTATAGTTTGATTTGCAAATCAAGTTATTGAGATGGAGTGCAGCGGCGGGAGGAGCCACCGCGGCGGCTGTCCTCCGCCGCCACGATCTCAGGGCGCGTCGGCATGCCGCCGGCAAGGTAGGCGCAAGGCGAAGCATCGCCTCGCATATCGATCGATCACGCCGTCAGCTTGAAGTCATCTTCTGCGGGCGTGGTGAGACGACAGTTTGCCGTGCTCCGTGCCGCACTGCGGCTGACGTGGGCCTCTTCCTCCTCGTCCTGCGGCGCGCCCCAGAAGGCTTCGACTGACGGACCCTCTGCCGTGCGCCGGTCAATGAGGAAGCGGAACCACTCGTGAAACCAGACGCGCCGCCCCATCTCCGCATACCATTGCATGGCGTGGCGCAAACCGGCGTCAGGCTGCAGGAAGGTGCGGTAGATCGCCTTCGGTCTGGCCTGAAGCACCATCTCGGTGAACTTCACCCAAGCCAATACGCGCCACGCCGGCATGTTGCGGGTTGAAAGAACCTGGTGCTTGTAATCCCAGAGGCGCCGGTCGGTCTGGATCACCTGCCGGCTGGCCGCCTCCCTGAAGAACGGGGTCCAGCGATGCGGCGAGACATAGAGCATCTGGATCTGGTCCGGATCATAGGCCAGCAGCTTTCTGAGACCGTTCCAATGATCCCGGTCGGTCTCCTCCTCGAAGCCGACCACCCAGGTGGCCATGGAGAGAATGCCGTTCCGGCGCAGCAGCTTGATCGCCTCGCGATCGGTGGCCGTCGCGCCGCCCTTGCGGATGCGCGCCAGCGTCTTCTCGTCGGTATTCTCCATGCCGAGCAGGAAGCGCTGCCAGCCCGCCTGCTTGTAAAGCGGCAGAATGTCGGCATCGCGGACGATGTCGTCGGCGCGCGTCGATCCGACGAGGATGACGTCCACCTTCTCGGCGATCAGGGCTTCGAGAAAGGCGATCCAGGCCTTGCGCGACACTGTCGGGTTTTCGTCGGCGAAGTTGAACACCTTGACGCCGTGCTCCCGATGGAGCCGCGCGATTTCCTGCGCGAACAGCCGGGGATCGCGGTGGCGCCAGCGCGTCCAGAAGCCGCGTTGGCCGCAATAGCTGCAGAGATGTGGACAGCCGCGTGAGAACTGCACCACCACGGCGCGCAGCCCGCCCCAATAGGAATAGCGGGCGTGGTCGATCAGCTCCCAGCCGATGCGATAGGCATCGAGGTCGGCGATGACCGGCGCCGGCGGCATGGCAACGGGAACGCCGCCGTGGCGAAAGGCGATGCCGGTCAGCTCGAACAGCGAGCTTCCCGTCGCCAGCGCGGCGACGAGGCGGCGCACCGTTTCCTCACCCTCTCCCCGCACGACAGCCGTCACATAGGGCTCCCGCCCCAGAACCTCGCGCCAATGATAGGTGGGATAGACGCCGCCATAGATGATCCTGACATCGGGGCACCGCTCGGCGATCCGGCGCGCCACCATCTCGATCACCGGGTGGCCCGACGTCGAGCCGGAATGCCCAAACATGACGATGTCGGGCGCACGCGCCACTGCCTCGTCGACAATCGCATCGATCGGCATCGGTCCGAATTCGGCATCGATGAGCGACACCTCGTGTCCGTCGTCGATCAGTGGCCCGCCGATCGCCAAGAGGCCGAGCGGCGGCAGATGATCGTCGGGAATGCGGCTGCCGATGGAGGGATGCGGCACATTGATCAGGAGGATACGCATCTTGCTCTCCTTCAGGCCGCAGCAGTGATGAGGGCGCCGAAACGCCGCTGACGTCCGGCAAAACTTGCTAGCGCCGCGGCAAGTTCTTCGGCGTTGAAGTCCGGCCATTTCACCGGCGTGAAATGCAGTTCGGCATAGGCGCATTCCCAGAGCATGAAGTCCGAGAGGCGCTGCTCGCCACCGGTGCGGATCAAGAGGTCAACATCACCGGTGCCGAGCGCTTCGCCCAGCCGCTCCGGGTCCGCCCCACTCCGCAGTGCCTTCGCCATTTCGTGACGGCTAGAATAGTCGATGGCAACGCGGAGATGCAGGCGCGCGCCGCCCATGGTCGCCCGTTCGGCCTCGGCAATCGCCTCCACCAGCGGTGCGGCCAAGCGGTCGCGGCGACCGATGACGCTGAGCCGCACGCCCTTGGCGGCGAGCGCCGCCGTCTCCTTGTTGAGATAGCCACCCAAGAGATCGAACAGGATGGAAACCTCCGATTTCGGCCGCTTCCAGTTATCCGAGGAGAAGGTATAGAGCGTCAGGCTACCCAGACCCTCGGTAAGCGCCGCGTCGACGATCCGACCGACCGTCTCGACACCAGCCTTGTGGCCAACCGATCGCGGAAGACCGCGCTCGCTGGCCCAGCGGCCGTTGCCATCCATGATGATGGCGACGTGAAGTTTGTCATAAAATCTAGTTTCCATCACAAACCTTTCAGGCGCACGTATCCCCTGCACCGGAGGCGCCGCTGGTGGGATCAGGGAGGAGAGGAAGTAGGAGTTAGCGTCTCGGAGACTGACTCGAAATTCGCTGGGTTGTGGCAGATGGCGATGGTTTCGAGAACCGGAGCGGAGCGAACTTGAAGTTCGTGAGCACCGGAAGCGCAGAAATCGAAGCTAGATGCCCGATCCAGTAGGGTTTCGGGTCAGGCTCTCATGCCGGTTTCGGAGGCGGGTCGGCCGCCACCTTGCCGGCGGCCCGCTCGGCGTCCTTCAGAACCTGCTCGAGCACGCCGAGATAGTCGAGAAAGCGCTGGCGGCCGGCATCGGTCAGCAACACCCGCGTATGCGGCCGGTTGCCTTCGTAGCCCTTTTCCACGGTGACCAGCCCGGCCTCATCGAGCACCTGCAGGTGGCGGCTGAGGTTGCCGTTGCTGAGGTCGCAGAGGTGGGCGAGATCGTTGAAGGCGAGGCCGCGCGGGTGCGACATCAGCGACGTCAGGATGCCCAGGCGGGCCTTCTCGTGCATGACGCGGTCGAGCCCGTCATAGGCGTAGCGCGCCTTGTCATTCGCCATGCTTTTTCTCCGTCGCATGCCATGTCACGGCGGCCATCAAGCTTTGGCCGACGAAAAACGGAATGCCCATGAACCAAGGCGACAGGGCGTGGCCACGGCCCGCCATCAGCAGCACGCAGAAGCCCGAGAGGAAATACCACGCCGCCGCCAGCATGGTCTGCCCCGGCAGCAGGCGCGCCGCCGCGAAAATGCCCAGCGCCACAAGGATCTGCCACAGCCCAGGCAGCATCCACAGCACATCCGGCGCTGACGAAAGGGCAAAGACGAACAGCGCCGCTCCAGCCATGCCCACCGGCAGGAACTGCAGCAAGGCATTCTGCAGCAGTGTCGTGGCAAGCGACGACCCGTCCTTCCGCCACCGCCGCGCAATCTCGCCGCCCAGGATACCGACGGCGGCAATCGCCGTGATGATCCAGACGGCGAAATAGGACAGCGGATCATTCGCCGTGGCATCGATCAAGACGCTCTGAAACATAGCCACGCCAAGCGCCAACAGGCCGGTCGCCGCAAGCGCCGCCGGGCCAAGACCACGAAACAGGCTGCTCATCGCCACCTGCTCGCGGATCGCGGAGATGTCCGCCAGGGCTCGATCGATATCCCGCATTTGCATCTCACATAAGTTTGCAATACAAACTTAGCGCAAGCGAGGGGAATTGCAAGCGGAAATTGATGGGCGCAGGCAGTCCGAGTTTGACCGGATCTATCTGCTTCCGGCATCCTGAACAGCTCAACTGGCGGGAAGCCCGTCCGACCCAATGCTGCCTGATCCCGACAGGGAGGGAAGATATCGAGGCAGCGCCACGCACAAGGGAGGATCACCATGACCGATCAAGACGCGCCATCCGCCCGGATCGACGCCAAGCTCGTCAGTCTCGGCGACTGGCGGGGCGAACTGCTGAAACGCATGCGCGCCCTGATCCACGAGGCCGATCCCGACGTCGTCGAAGCCGTGAAATGGGTGAAGCCCACCAACCCCTCGGGCGTCCCCACCTGGGAACACGCCGGCATCCTCTGCACCGGCGAGGTCTACAAGACCTACATCAAACTTACCTTCGCACAGGGGGCGGCGTTGGCAGATCCGGCAGGGCTGTTCAACGCCGGCTTTGGCGGCGGAACGAGGCGGGCGATTGATATCCGGGAAGGCGAGACGGTGGATGGAGAGGCATTCAAGGCGCTGGTGCGGGAGGCGGTGGCGCTGAATGTGGGGAAGAAGGGGGCGGGAAAGAGGTAGACGCGGAACGGCGAGTGCGTTGACCGACCCGAGCACTTCAGAGCAGCTGATGTCTGCCGTAGGGCCGGAAGCGGACTGACAGGTCTCGGAGCCGGGAGAAAGCCACAGAGCTGAGCGCCATGACCGGCTCCGACATCATTCCGGTCATGTTCTGGCTACGCTTGCACGTCCCAGAGTTACCGCCCATTGCGACCGTGCCTTGCTACCGGAGCTGCAAGGCACGGTTATGCGATGTTGGGATCAGACCGATTGCCCATCGGCAGCCCCGCGCTTCAGGTGGTCGGAACGGTGCCACCGTCGATCACATGCTCCGTCCCGGTAATGGACGAGGCCCGATCCGAGGCGAGGAAAGCGATCAGGTCGGCAACCTCTTCCGGCGCGGCCGGTCGGCCGAGCGGTATGCCGCCAAGCGAGTTCATGATGACCTGCACCGCGTCGTCATAGCTGATGCCGGCTTCCTCGGCGATGCGCAGAGCCAGACCGTTGGAGCCCCGACCGGCTATCCAGCCGGGAGAGACCCGGACCACCCGGACGCCCTTGGGAGAAACCTCCTTGGAAAGGCTTTTGCTGTAGGTGTTGAGTGCCGCCTTTGCCGAAGCGTAGCCGGTCGTCGCCTGCGGCAGCGGAAGATTTCTCTGGATGGACGTGACGTGGATGACGACCCCGCTTCCTTGAGCGATCATCCCGGGGATGAGAGCACGGTCAAGCCTGACCGCTGGAAAGAAGTTGAGACCGAACTCCTTCTCCCATTCCTCGTCTGTGAGCGCGGTAAAGCCGCCCGAAGGGGCCGAAGAGCCACCCAGCACGTTTACCAGGATATCGAGCCCGCCGAGTTCCAGATGCACTGCGTCCACCACGGTCTGAACCCCCGATTTGGTGGTCAGGTCGGCTTCGACAAAGGCTGCGCCCGAGAAATCCGCCGGTCTGGTGCGCGCCGTGGTCAGCACACGGGCGCCGAGCTCCTTGAAGAGCGCCACGGTTGCGGCGCCGGCGCCCGAAGTGCCACCGGTGATCAGGGTCCGGCGCCCCGCCAACGTAAGAAAGGGGGTCATACGGTGACCTCCAGTTCGGCGACCATGTCGTCTGCGATCACAAAGAAGAACTTGAGATCGATGGGGCTGCCGGGAAACGTGCCGGCGACGTGAGCCGTCACCTGGGTCTTGCCGTTTTCGGATCCGATGAAGAAGGGGTCCACCGTGTAGCTATATTTCTGAGTTTCCTCGGCCATCCATCCGCGAATGGCATCGCGCCCCCTGTAGGTCTTGCCCTGATCCTTCACGATGCCGTTTTCGGTGAAAGTGGCGGCAACAGCGTCGGGGCTGCCGCTCCGGTCGGCCTTGAAATAGGCTTCGATGCCCTTCGGCAGTTTGATCGTCATTCCGGTTCTCCATCATGTTTCCGGCCCTGGCGCCGCCTTGCGTCCGGGGGGCCTCGCCTCCTTCCGGAGGTCGACAATGACAATGTAAGGGAAGGCAGTTGACACGATAACCGGGACAAAGAAGGATGAAGAATTGCGAAAAGAGGGATAATGACCAGATCAGCCCTTCTCGACCTGGAAGCCGTTTTGAGCATTGCGCGCCTGGGCTCGTTCAGGGCCGCCGCGCTGGAACTCGGCATGTCCACGACAGCCCTCAGCAATGCCGTTGCAAAACTTGAACAGCGCCTGGGCGTGCGCCTGTTCAATCGCACGACACGCAGCGTCTCGCTTACCGACGCGGGACGGACCTTCGTCGAGCGGGTCAGGCCGGCAATGACCGACATCCACGACGCCATGCTCGCCGTCCAATCGCTTCAGGAGATCCCAACCGGCACATTGCGGATCAACGCATTCGCGACCGCGGCACGGGAGGTCATGGAACCGATGATCCTGCCGTTCCTCCAGCGCTATCCCCAGGTGCACATCGATCTGGTCACCGAGGGACGGATCGTCGACATCGTTGCGGCCGGCTTCGACCTGGGCTTGCGGCCGGCCGATCTGGTGCCCAATGACATGATTGCCGTGCCGCTCGGCCGAACGCGCAGCAATGCCGTTGTCGCGTCACCCGAGTTCCTCCGCACTCACGGCATTCCCCTTGTTCCGACCGACCTCTACCGGTTTCGCTGCATCCGTGCGCGTCTTCCCAACAACGCCTTGTTTCGCTGGAAATTCGAGAAGGATGGGGAGGCCGTGCAAATCGACGTGCAAGGTTCGATGACCCTGGACGAGTCGAGTCTGGTCAGCATAGCGGCCCGCAACGGCGTCGGTCTCGGATACGTCATGGAGGCGGATGTCCGCGCTGACATCGAGGCGGGGCGGCTGGTGCGCGTTCTCAAGGACTGGACGCCCTCTTTGGCGCCATTGGCGCTCTATTACCCCGGCAGGAAGAATCCGCCCGCTGCCTTCACCGCGTTCATACAGGCTGCACGCGAATTCGCCTCGGCCCAAAATTCGGCACCAGTGCAAGACATTCCGCTCTGACAGGTGAACCCGCTCTTCGCAAGGATCCGAGCGCGGTGGTGCTGCCTCACGCGGCAGGCGCCTAAAACGGCGGCATCCGCCCTTTGTATAGGCACAAATAATGAGGCGGATGCGTCACATTTGACCAGCTCCACTACTAACTTCCTGCGTCGTATCTATATGATTTCAGATGGCCCGCATGATGCTAGGCAATCATCGAGCCTAGAGCATCATCCGACTGGAGCTGATGAAGGTCGATGATGTCTCACAAGCAGGAACTTGGAGCGCCGATCTCATCCAATCGGAACGAATAATGCTCTCGTCGGGATCTAAGGCGCTCCGCCTGGGTTACTGAAGGGTGGGAACGGGAGGACAGATGCAATGCCTCCGTTCCACCGGATTTGATGGAGGTGCCGTCAAAAGGCCTATTTGCCGTCAAACCATGGTCCGTGGCCATAGTCCGTAGGTTCGCTCGTATCTTCTCGTGAGGTCCAAATGCAATCGCAGGATTCTGACGTATTCCGCCTCTTTTCGGAAATTTACAGCAGCGAAACGCAGGAGGAGATGAGCCTGCAGCAATATCTCCTCGCCTGTCGCGAGAAGCCTGCCATGTATGCGACCGCCGCCGAAAGAATGGTCAAGGCGATCGGCGAGCCCACCCTCATCGACACCAGCGCCGATGCCCGGCTGGGGCGGATCTTCACCAACCGCACCATCAAGATCTACCCGGCCTTCGCCGATTTCTACGGCATGGAAGAAACCATCGAGCGGATCGTCGGCTATTTCCGCTACGCGGCCCAGGGCCTCGAGGAGCGCAAACAGATCCTCTATCTGCTCGGTCCGGTCGGCGGCGGCAAGTCGTCGCTGGCCGAGCGGCTGAAGAAGCTGATGGAGCAGGAGCCGATCTACACGCTGAAGCTCGGCGATCAGATCAGCCCGATCTTTGAATCGCCGCTCGGCCTGTTCCACCCCGACCGCATGGGCGACCTTCTGGAAGACAAGTACGGCATCGCCCGCCGCCGGTTGAACGGCATCATCTCGCCCTGGGCGGTGAAGCGTCTGCGCGAGCTCAACGGCGATATCTCCAAATTCAGCGTGGTCAGGCTGACGCCGTCGCGCCTCCGGCAGATCGGCATCGACAAGACCGAGCCGGGCGACGAGAACAACCAGGACGTCTCCTCGCTGGTCGGCAAGGTCGACATCCGCCAGCTCGAGAATTTCAGCCAGTCGGACCCCGATGCCTATTCCTACAGCGGCGGCCTGAACCGGACCACGCAGGGCCTCCTCGAATTCGTCGAGATGTTCAAGGCGCCGATCAAGGTGCTGCACCCCCTGCTCACCGCCACGCAGGAGGGCAACTACAACGGCACCGAGAACTTCGGCGCCTTCCCCTATCAGGGCATCATCCTCGCCCATTCCAATGAATCGGAATGGCTGCAGTTCAAGAACAACCGCAACAACGAGGCCTTCCTCGACCGCATCCTGGTGGTCAAGGTGCCCTACTGCCTGCGCGTCACCGAGGAGCGGCAGATCTACGACAAGCTGCTGCGCGAGAGCGAGCTGGCGGGCAGTCCCTGCGCGCCCGAGGTGCTGGAAACGCTGAGCCGCTTCACCGTGTCGACGCGGCTCTCCATCCACGAGAACTCGCCGCTCTACACCAAGATGCGCGTCTATGACGGCGAGAACCTCAAGGACGTCGACCCCAAGGCGAAATCCGTGCAGGAATATCGCGACGCTGCCGGCGTCGACGAGGGCATGACCGGCATCAGCACCCGCTTCGCCTTCAAGGTGCTTTCGCAGACCTTCAACTACGACACCCGCGAGGTCGGGGCCGATCCCGTGCATCTGATGTACGTGCTCGAGCAGGCCATCCGGCGCGAGCAGTTCCCGCCGGAAACCGAGGCGCGCTATCTCGATTTCATCAAGTCGGAGCTGGCCACGCGCTACGCCGAGTTCATCGGCCACGAGATCCAGAAGGCCTACCTCGAATCCTACAGCGAATACGGCCAGAACCTGTTCGACCGCTATATCGCCTATGCCGACTCCTGGATCGAGGATCAGGACTACAAGGACCCTGACACCGGCCAGATCCTCAACCGCGAGATCCTCGACCGCGAGCTGTCGCAGATCGAGAAGCCGGCCGGCATCGCCAACCCCAAGGACTTCCGCAACGAGGTGGTGAAGTTCACCCTGCGCGCCCGGGCCAGGAACAACGGCCACAACCCGTCCTGGACGAGCTACGAGAAGCTGCGCGAGGTGATCGAGAAGCGCATGTTCGGCCAGGTCGAGGACCTCCTGCCGGTGATCAGCTTCGGCTCGAAGAAGGACAGCGCCACCGAAAAGCAGCACACCGAGTTCGTGGAGCGCATGGCCGAGCGCGGCTACACCGAGCGGCAGGTGCGGCGGCTGGTCGACTGGTACATGCGGGTGAACAAGGCCGGATGAGAGATGGGGAGGCATGGACAATGCCTCCCCGTCGGCGTCTTCGCGAATTGGTACGAGGTAGACCTGCTGGAGTCCGGAAAAGAGAGTATCCATGCGGAATTTCATCGACCGCCGCCTGAACCCCAAGGACAAGAGCCTCAGCAACCGCCAGCGTTTTCTCTCGCGTGCCCGCGACGAACTCCGGCGCATCGTCACCGACCAGATCAAGACCGGCAAGATCGCCGACATCGATGCCGACCACGTGGTGCCGATGCCGGCGCGCGGCACCGCCGAGCCGACATTCCGGCCGGCAGCCGGCAGCGGTAGCCGCACCCACGTCCTGCCGGGCAACAAGGAGTTCGTGCCCGGCGACCGCCTGCCCAAGCCGTCCGGCGGCGCCGGTGGCGAGGGCGCCGGACGCGAGGCGGGCGGCGACGGCGACAGCGAGGACGATTTCCGCTTCGTGCTGTCGCGCGATGAGCTGCTCGACCTGTTCTTCGACGATCTGGAACTGCCCGATCTCGTCAAGCTGGACCTGAAGGAAATCGTCACCTTCAAGATGCGGCGGGCCGGCTACGCGGTGACCGGCGCGCCCACCAACATCAACGTCGGCCGGACCATGCGCAACAGTTTCGGCCGCCGCCTTGCGCTCGGCCGCCCCAAACAGGCCCAGCTCGACGCCGTCGCCGCCGAGATCGCCGCGCTCGAGGCCGAAGCCGCCTCCACCCCTGAGCCCCCCACCGCGGAGACTACCGAGCGCCTCGCCGCCCTGAGGCAGGAGCTCGACCGGCTGGTGCGCAAGCGCAAGCTGGTTTCCTATGTCGATCCGGTCGACGTCCGCTTCAACCGGCTGGAGCCGCAGCCGGTGCCCAACGCCAACGCGGTGATGTTCTGCCTGATGGACGTCTCCGGCTCCATGGGCGAGCGCGAGAAGGACCTCGCCAAGCGCTTCTTCCTGCTGCTGCATCTCTTCCTGAAGCGGCGCTACGAGCGCATCGAGATCGTCTTCATCCGCCACACCCACGAGGCCCGTGAGGTCGACGAGGAGACCTTCTTCCACAGCCCGCAAAGCGGCGGCACCGTGGTGTCCACCGCGCTGGAGGAAATGCGCCGCATCATCACCGAGCGCTATCCGAGCGGCGCCTGGAACATCTACGCCGCCCAGGCCTCCGACGGCGACAACATGTCCAACGACTCCCAGCGCTGCGTCGCGCTGCTCGATGAGGAACTGATGCGCCTCTGCCAGTATTACGCCTATGTCGAGATCATCGACGAGCGCGAGAGCCACATCTTCCAGTCGGCGGAAAACGGCACAGCCCTCTGGCAGTCCTATCGCCTCGTCGCCGAGAAGTGGGGCAATTTCCAGATGACCCGGATCTCCAGGCCCGGCGATATCTACCCGGTGTTCCGGAAGCTGTTTTCCAAGCAGGCCGCCCGATAAGCGAAGGCCCGATGAAACCAAGGAAGGGCGCGGGACCATGAACCAGCGAACCGGCAACCCGAACCTCCTGTTCGAGGGATCCGACTGGAACTTCGAGACGCTGTCGCGCGTCTACGACGCCATCGAGACCGTCGCCCTCGAGGACCTCAAGCTCGACGTATACCCCAACCAGCTGGAGGTCATCTCCTCCGAGCAGATGCTCGACGCCTATTCCTCGATCGGCATGCCGCTGATGTACCGGCACTGGTCGTTCGGCAAGCGCTTCGCGCGCGAACAGCACCTCTACCGAAAGGGCTTTCTCGGCCTCGCCTACGAACTGGTGATCAACTCCAACCCCTGCATCACCTACCTGATGGAGGAGAACACCATGGCCATGCAGGCCCTGGTGACCGCCCACGCCGCCTTCGGCCACAACCACTTCTTCAAGAACAACTACCTGTTCCGGCAGTGGACCGACGCGTCGGCCATCCTCGACTACATGGAATTCGGCAAGTCCTACATCACCCGCTGCGAGGAAAAGCACGGCATCGCGGCAGTCGAGGCGATCCTCGACGCCGCCCACGCGCTGATGGACCAGGGTGTGTTCCGCTACCGCCGGCCGCCCCGGCTGTCCTTGGCGGCCGAGCGCGAGCGGATCCGCGACCGGCTGGACTATGAGGAGCGTACCTTCAGCGACCTGTGGCGCACCCTGCCGGCCGCCAAGAACGCCGCCGCCGAACGGCCGGACGACGAGATCGAGCGCGGCAAGGGGCTCAACCTGCCCGAGGAGAACCTCCTCTATTTCCTTGAGAAGAACAGCCCGGTGCTGGCGCCCTGGCAGCGGGAGATCCTGCGCATCGTCCGCGTCATCGCCCAGTATTTCTATCCGCAGCGCCAGACCAAGGTGATGAACGAAGGCTGCGCCACCTACGTCCACTACACCATCATGAATACGCTGTTCGACCGGGGGATGATCAGCGAGGGGGCGCTCCTCGAAATCCTGCACAGCCATTCCAGCGTCGTCTTCCAGCCGACCTTCGACGACCGGCGCTTCTCGTCCTTCAACCCCTATGCCCTGGGCTTTGCCATGATGCAGGACATCGAGCGCATCTGCACGGAGCCGACGTCGGAGGATCGCGACTGGTTCCCCGACATCGCCGGCAATGGCGACGGACGCCGCACATTGCTGGACGCCTGGGCCAATCACCGCGACGAATCCTTCGTGCTCCAGTATCTGAGCCCAGCCTTGATGCGGAAATTCCGCATGTTCGTGCTGGAGGACCAGCCCCGCGACACCCATTACCGGGTCGCTTCGATTCACGACGAGCGCGGCTACAGGAAAGTGCGCTCGACGCTGGCCAAGAGCTACGACGTCGGCGCCTACCAGCCCGACATCCAGGTGGCCGACGTCGACCTCCTGGGCAACCGGCACCTCCGCCTGCGCCACACGGTGCAGGACGGCGTCACGCTGGCCGAAGTGAGCCGCGACGCCACCCTGCGCCACGTCCGCCAGCTCTGGGGCTACGACGTCAGCCTCGTCGGCGTCGATCCTTCAGGGGACACGGTTTACGAGGCGAGCGCGGCGGAGTGAGGCTGCGAGGGCAAGTCTTTCACGACGAAATTGACGAGCCGATCCGGCACGGCGATTTCCTTGATGATGGCCTTTCCCTCCAACAGCGCCTTCACATGCGGATCGCTTCGCACCGCCTGGATGAGTTCGCTGGGCGACAGGCCCGCAGCTGCGATCACCTTGTGGCGCAATTTGCCATTGATTTGCACCACATATTCGCGCTGTTCGTCCTCGGCCAATGCGGGATCGAAACTTGGCCAGACCGCGTGAGCAATTGATTTTTCGTGGCCAAGGATGCTCCACAGCTCCTCGGCAATATGCGGTGCAAAGGGCGCAAGCAGCAGGATCAGGGCCTCCACTGCCGGACGCGGCTTTTTTTCGAGCGATACGAGTGCATTCGAAAACGCCATGAGTTTGGAGATCGCGGTGTTGAAGTGGAGCGCTTCGATGTCCTCGCCGATCGAACGAATGGTCTTGTGCATCAGTCGCGAAATGTCAGGCGTCGGCTCCGTGTCGCAAATCTCAGGGTTTGCGAGATCCTGATCGCTGACAACGATGCGCCACACGCGCTGGAGGAAGCGGCTGACGCCTGCGACATCGGACATCTGCCAGGGCTTGGCGACATCGAGCGGCCCCATGAACATTTCATAGAGGCGCATGGCATCCGCGCCATAAATGTCGATTACCTCGTCGGGATTGACGACGTTGAATTTCGACTTGGACATCTTCTCGATCTGGCGGTTGACCGGAGTCGGACCGGCAAACCATTGGCCGTCACGCGCCGCCACCAGATCGGCATGGTAATACTTTCCTCCGTCATCGCTATAGGAATAGGCCAGGATCATGCCCTGATTGAAAAGCTTACGGAACGGCTCTTTGGTCGAGACGATGCCGATATCGTAGAGTACCTTGTGCCAGAAGCGCGCGTAGAGCAGATGGAGGACGGCGTGCTCCGCGCCGCCGACATAGAGATCGACGGGCAGCCAGTATTTCTCCTTTTCGGCATCGATCGGCGCTTCCCGGTTATGCGGATCGACAAAGCGGAGATAGTACCAGCAGGAACCGGCCCATTGCGGCATGGTGTTGGTTTCGCGAAAAGCGGGAAGGCCTGTCGCAGGATCGGTTGTGCGCACCCAGCTTTCTGCCCGTGCAAGAGGAGGCTCACCGCTCTGCGTCGGCTTGTAGTCGTCAAGTTCTGGGGCGAGCAGCGGCAGCGCATCTTCGGGCAACGGCACGACCATGCCATCTGCACGATGGAGGATCGGAAAGGGCTCTCCCCAGTAGCGCTGTCTCGAAAACAGCCAATCGCGCAGCCGGTACTGCACGCGCCCGTGTCCGAACCCTCTCTCTTCCAACCAGGCGATCACCTCCGCCTTTGCCTTGCCGGCATCCAGGCTGTTCCAACCCTCTGAATTGATCAGCACCCCTTCGCCCTCCCACGCCGCTGCCTGCGTATCGAAACCTTGCGGTGCCCGGATGACCTCGATGATCGGCAAGCCGAAGGCTTTCGCGAATTCATGGTCGCGGCTATCATGGGCCGGCACGGCCATGACGGCGCCGGTGCCATAGCCCATCACCACATAATCGGCGATCCATACAGGAATCTTCGCGCCGTTTGCCGGATTGAGGACATGGGTGCCGGTGAAGATGCCGGTCTTGGACCGGGTTTGCGATTTCTCGATGTCGCTCCGGCTTGCCGCGTCCGCGAGATAGGCTTCGACGGCGCTCCGCTGCGACATACTGGTGACGGACGACACCTGTGGGTGATCGGGTGAAAGGACGATGAAGCTGACGCCGCAGACAGTTTCGGGTCGTGTGGTGTAAACAACGAGCGTCTCGTTGCAACCTTCGACGGTGAAGTTGATCTCAGCTCCGTGGGACCGGCCGATCCAGTTGCGCTGCATGGCCTTGATCCCCTCAGGCCAATCGAGTTCGTCGAGGTCTTCCAGCAGACGATCGGCGTAGGCGGTGATCTTCAGCATCCACTGACGCATCAAACGGCGCTCGACGGCCTCACCGGTCTCGACATACTTGCCGTCCTTGACTTCCTCATTGGCCAGAACCGTGCCTTGCGCCGGACACCAGTTGACGGGAACCTCCGCCTGATAGGCGAGGCCCAGCTCATAAAGCTTCAGGAAAATCCATTGGGTCCATCGGATGAATTCGGGGTCGGTGGTCGAGAATTCGCGATCCCAGTCATAGGAGAAACCCAGCCGCTGCACCTGGCGCTTGAAGTTCGTGACATTCGTTTTTGTGGTGATCGCGGGATGGACGCCGGTTCGCACGGCATAACGCTCGGCCGGCAGCCCATAGGCATCCCAACCCATCGGATGCAAGACATTGAAACCCAACATGCGCTTATGGCGGGCGATGATGTCGGTTGCGGTGTAGCCCTCGGGATGACCGACATGCAGCCCGTCGCCGGACGGATAGGGAAACATGTCGAGCACATAGAATTTCGGTCGGCTGCGATCCTCGCAGGTCCGAAAGGTCGCGTTATCCCGCCAGTATTCTTGCCACTTGGGCTCGATGCGCTTGGGATCGTAAGGCATGTCTCTGTCTCCGGTTATGCCCGTTGGCGAAGAGACAGAAACAACAAACCCGCCTCTTCGGCGGGTGGCTTCATTCTTATGTAGAGCGCGCGCTAACCCACCATCGTTATGCGACGGTGCCTAGAAGCGAGGTCAGGTTACGTGCGTTTATCATGCGGACTATTTGCCACGATTTTCAAGGACTGTCCAGTTTTCGGAACTATGGCGGATGGATCGCATGATCAAAGTGGGGCGCCAAGCTGTCGTTTCCACTGGTATCCCGGTTGCGGTTCCCCGATGTGCCAAGCGGCCTCACTCCGCCATTCCAGCTATCGTTCCCCTCATAGCCTCACCCGATAATAGATCTTCATCTGCCTGGGCTGGTCGGACGGGTGCGGCCCTATGTGGTAGACCTTGCCGCCCACCCGCTCGATGACGACCCTTGAGCCCAGGTTCTCGGGGTTGCAGAGGATGTGCAGCGTCTTGAGGCGCTTGCCCTTCGCAAACTTCATCAGCGCACGGAGCGCGGCGGTGGCGTAGCCCCTCCCCTGCATCCACGGCGCCACCGTATAGCCCACGTGCCCCGGCACGCTGTCGGGCATATCACCGGTGGCGGGCACATATCTGAGGCCAACCTCGCCCGCATCCCGCGTTCGGCTGCATTCACTCGCCACTTCAATCCTCGCCCAAAGAAGAACACCGACCTCCCCGGCGTTAATTCGCTGGCAATAGAACAAAACTAAAGTGCCCCAGCATCGCTGCGGAAGCTTACCTATACTTCGCAGAACTGACAATGTTCGCACTATCAAGCGCGATTTCCCGTAGCGACTGTAATGAAAACATCGGTTTTATCTAAATCCGAACGCCGGAAGAACGCTCTGGAGATCGCGGTCACCGCGGCCGCCTGCGTTGTTTCGGTGGCGGCGCTGGCCATGTCGCCTGGGGCCGAAGGGACCTATGGCGTCCTGGTGCGCGGTGGATTTACGGCGTCCGATGTCATCACCGCGGCCGGGGGCAGCGTCCTTTCCGTATCGTCAGGCGGTACGGTGGCGCTCGCCAGGTCCAGCAATCCCGCCTTTATCTGGCATCTCTACAGAAACGGTGCCGGCCTCGTCTTCAATCCCCTGTTTGCCGCTGGGTGCAACCGATGAACCTCCATACGCTCGACGCTCTCCGCAGTCGCTTTTCCTATGTCATCATCGCCACGATCTGGCTGAACGTGGCGCTGATCGTCGCCAGGAGCTTCTTCACGCTGGTGTCGCCAATGGTGATGATCGTCGGCGCCCTGGCCGTGGCGCTCGCCGCGACGGCGACCTGGCTGCGCGACCATACCTCGGCGGCCACCCGCCTTTCGACCTCCATGGCCTCGACGACCACCGTCATCATCCTGGTCTACGGCTTCGCGGACAGCCCGCTGCAGGTCGACGTGCACATGTATTTCTTCGCCATTCTGGCCTGTCTGGCCGGCTGGTGCGACATTCCCGCCCTGGTGCTGAGCGCCGGCATCACCGCCGTACACCATACGTTCCTCAATTTCCTCCTGCCCTCAGCGGTCTATCCGGGCGGACCCGACTTCGCCCGCCTGCTGCTGCATGCCAGCGTGCTCGTGGCCCAGCTCGCTGTGCTGGTCTGGGTCGTCCATCGCCTCGCCGCCGCCATCCGCCAGTCCGAGGAAGCCATAGAGAAGGCTCAGTCGTCGGAGACGCAGTCCAAGTCACTGGCCGACGAGCAGCGCAACATCGCCGCGGCCGATGCCGCCCGCATCGACGGCCTCAACCGCTCGGTGCGGATGTTCCGCTCGGCCATCGAACTGGCGCTCGGCGCCATGACCAAGGATGTGGAGCGCGCCTCGTCGGCCAGCCAATGCATCGTCGCCCGCGCCGAGAAGACCGCCGACCGCGCCTTGAGCGCCGCCTCGTCCACCGATCAGGCCTCGGCCAACGTGCAGTCGGTGGCCACTGCAGCCGGCAGCTTGTCGCAGTCCATCGGCGAGGTCAGCCGGACGATCGGCAGCACCCAGGCGATCATTGCAGGTGCCCGCGACGGCATGGACAAGACGCGCGACCGCATGGCCAGCCTCCGTCAGGAGGCCGCCAAGATCGGCGAAACCGTCAGCCTCATCCAGGCCATCGCCGACCAGACCAACCTGCTCGCCCTCAACGCCACCATCGAAGCGGCCCGCGCCGGCGAGATGGGCAAGGGCTTCGCCGTGGTCGCGGCCGAGGTGAAGCAGCTGGCCGACGAGACCAAGCGCGCCACCGACGAGATCGCCGCCCGCGCGAGCGGCATCGGCGGTTCGATCACCGGCGCGGTCGAGGCCTTCGAGCTGATCGCTCAGACCATGACGCAGGTGGAAGAAAACTCGCTCCTCGTCAGCTCCACCATCGAGGAGCAGAACACCGCCACCACCAACATCGCCCGCAATGTCGAGGATGCCGCGCAAGGCACCCGCGAAATCGCCGACGTGACCAACGCAGTCCTCGACGACGTCCGCCAGACGCGCGAGGGCGCCGACGACGTCAAGGCGGCGATCCGCAGCGTGGTCGACCGCGCAACGACCATCGCCGCGGAAGTGGAGCGCTTCCTCGCCCACGTCGCCTGACGGGGGTTTCCACCTCAGGACGGGAAGCGCGCGCCGGTCAGGCTTTCGGAAACCGTCCAGAGTTTTGCGCTAGCGATCTCGTCCCTGGCTTGCGGCATCACCTTCGCAAGCCTCGGCGCCCCCTTGAGCTCGTAGAACCAATCCGGCCCATAATAGGCGCCGCCGCGCGCCTCGGCCGCCGTGGCCGCGAACAGGGTGGGCAGCGCCCCCTCCGCCGCCGTCTGGCTGACGAACGGCCGGAGAAAACCGGTCAGCTTGAACAGCCAGCGGTCGGTGCCCGGCCCGTTGGCGATCAGCTCGGTGCGCGCATAGCCCGGGTGGGCGGCGTTGCTCATCAGGCCCCAGCCGGCGGCATCGCTCCGGCGCTGCAGCTCGAAGGCGAACATCAGCATGGCCAGCTTCGACTGCCCATAGCTCGCCCATGGCCTGTAGGCGCGCTCCCATTGCAGATCGTCGAAGTGGATGGCGCCACCGCGATGGGCAAGGCTGCTCAGATTGACGACGCGCGGGGCGCTGCCCTTCAGCAACAGCGGCAGCAGGCGGGCGGTGAGCGCGAAATGGCCGAGATAGTTGGTGCCGAACTGCAGCTCGAAGCCGTCCGAGGTTGTCTGCCGGGTCGGCGGGGTCATCACGCCGGCATTGTTGACCAGCAGATCGACATGCGTCCGCGCGGTCGTCATTCGGCCGGCGAAATCCTCGACCGAGGCGAGGCTGGCAAGATCGAGCCGCTCGAAGGCGATCGATGCCCGAGGCGCTTCCGCCTTGATCTTCGAGACCGCCGCCGCCCCCTTGGCCGGATTGCGGCCGGCGATGATCACCTCTCCGCCGGCACGGGCCAGCGCCAGCGCGGTTTCATAGCCGAGCCCGCCGGTGCCGGTAACGATCGCGCTGCGCCCCTGTTGGGACGGAATATCTGAAAAAGTCCAAGCTGCCATCTGAGTGCTCCAGTCGATCGCTCCATATTGTTGCACTTGATGCAAATTTGCAATGAGTGAAATTGAAATGGAAGACCACGTCTGGCAAGATGGATTCCATGAGCGAAGGCAACGAAAAGACAGACCGTTCCGAAGGCTTGCGCCAACGCAAGCGGCGGCAGACACGACAGCGCATTGCCGAGATCGCCCTCAGGCTGTTCCTCGAAAAGGGCTATGACGAGACGACGCTGGACGAGATCGCGGCCGCCGCCGACGTTTCGCGGCGAACCATATTTCATTACTTCGATGGCAAGGATGCCATCCTGCTTGCCTGGCAGAGCGGGGCGGAAGACATCTTCCGCACGGCGCTGGCCGACGCTCCGGCCGACTGTGCGCCGATCGATGCCGTGCGAGACGCCCTGCTGACCATGGTCGGGCAATATGAGACACGGCAGGCGATCGCACTCGACCGCCTGTTCCGGTCCACGGAAGCTCTGCGCGCCCGCAAGCAAGCCGATTACAAGCGCCAGGAAGACGCCCTTTTCTCGGTTCTTGAGCAGAAATGGCCGGCGCCCGGCAACCGTCTTCGGCTCCGCGTCGTCGCCATGATGGGGATCGGCGCCATGCGAATTGCTGCCGAGACCTGGAGCGCCGAACAAGGCGCGAGACCGCTCGGAGCATATGTACAGGAGACATTTGCGGCGCTTTCCGGGGACGCACCGGAAGAGTGACAGACGAACGGGGCTGCGTCTTGCCGGGGCAGGCCAAATCACGCGCCGCGCCTGCCCTTGCAGTGCTCCTTCACACCTTTACCCGGTAATACACCTTCACCTGTTCCAGCCGATCCGACGGGTGCGGTCCCATGAAATCCACTGCTCCGCCCATCTTCTCAATCACCATCCTCGAACCCAAGTTCTCGACGTTGCAGAGTATCTGCAGCTCCCTCAGCCCCTTTTCCCTGGCAATCTCCATCAACGCCCTGAGCGCCGCCGTCGCATATCCCCTCCCCTGCTTCCACGGCACCACCGAATAGCCCACATGTCCCGGCACGCTGTCGGGCACATCACCGGTAGCGGGCACAAATCTGAGGTCGGCTTTGCCGGCGAATGCGCCGTCCCAAATCCAGAAGGCATGGTTGATCAGGGCGCGGGGATCGGTGGGCCGGCCTGACGCGGCATGGCCCAGGATCTTGCCGAGATAGCGTGCACGATTCCGCCTGAGATCGCCAAGTTCGGCGGCAATATAGGCCGCATCCTCCACGCGTCTCGGATCGGGCGACCAGCCCCTTGCGAGCGCATCCTCATAGCCGCCGAGCCCTTCGAGCGTCGGCATCATGAGAACTGGAGTTTTCGCGGACGTCGTCATGTCCTCATCCTCCCGCCCCCGCCCGGCGCCAGCAGCCGCAGCGCGATCACAATCAAGCTGGCACGTTTTACGAGAAGCGCGTCGCGACAAAAGCAGATCCTTATCAAGCATCTATCTATCTCGCGATGAAACGCGGCATGCAATAGTATATTGTCATTTCAGCCAAGGCAAAAAGTCGGTTTAAGCATTGGAAAGGATTTGTTGAGTTAGAGTGAGAGTCGTCTGAACCATAACGCTGGAGCAGCGCAATTGGCTCGTTTGGCGCTTCCCGGAATCTTCGACAGCGTCGGCTCGCTGCAGTCCTTTGTCGATGCGATCCCCTGCCCGATCTTCGTGAAGGACCGGGAGCACCGGTTCATTCTGGTCAATCGCGCCGCCGCCGCTTTCTTCGGCATGACCCGGACAGAACTGCTCGGCCACACCGACCTCCTGTTCTTCCCCGAGCAAGAGGTCGCCGAATACCGGGCGATGGACGACCGGGTATTCACCACCGGCGAGACCAACGAGAACGAGGAAGACCTGACCGACCGCGCCGGCAATAAGCGGCGGATCATCACCCGCAAGAGCCTGGTCCGGCTGGCGGCCGGCGACGAACTGCTGGTGGGGGTGATCACCGACGTCACCGAGATCCGCCAGGCGGAAGCGCACAACCGCTATCTCGCCTTTCACGACCAGCTGACCGGCCTTGCTAACCGGGCGCTGCTCTACGAGCGGCTCGACGAAATACTCGGCAAACCCGCCCCAAGGCACCCGTCCATCCTGCTGATCGATCTCGACCGCTTCAAGGAAATCAATGACTGTTTCGGCCATCTGGTCGGCGACGAGCTGATCCAGGCCTTCGCCGACCGCCTCGTCGCCTCGTCCGGTGACGGGGATCTGGCCGTGCGCTTGGGCGGCGACGAGTTCGTGCTGCTGCTCGCCAACGCCGATGAAGCCGAAGCAGTCTGCGTCAGGATTCTCGAGGCGGTCCGCACGCCCTTCAATGTCGGCGGAACGTCGATCAGCATCGGCGCGTCGATCGGCGTGGCAAAATCCGGCGGCGAGTGCAGCTCGCGCAACGAGCTGCTGCGCCGAGCCGACGTGGCGCTCTACCGGGCCAAGTCGCTCGGCCGCCATCGCTTCGCCCTGTTCTCTCCCGAGATGGACGAAGGGCGGAAGATCCGCCTTGAGCTGGAATCGGAGATGCGGCAGGCGCTCGGCGATTTCTCTCAGTTCGAGCTGCATTTCCAGCCACAGGTCAGAAGCGACAACGGCAGCGTGGTGTCGGTGGAGGCGCTGGTGCGCTGGCGCCACCCGCGCCTCGGCCTTGTCGCGCCGTCGCGCTTCATTCCGATCGCCGAGGAAACCGGGCTGATCGTCCAGCTCGGCAACTGGATTCTGGAACAGGCCGTGCGGGAGGTGAAGCTGCTCGGGCTGAACATCCGTGTCGCCGTCAACATCTCGCCCGTCCAGCTGCGCCAGGCCGGCTTCGCCGACGAGGTGCTGCAAACCATTGCCCGCCTCGGATACCCCGCGGATCTTCTCGAGCTGGAAATCACCGAGACGGCCGTGTTCCATGCCAACAGGCAGGAGATCCAAGTTCTGGAAACCCTGCGCCGCCACGGGATACGCGTTGCGCTGGACGATTTCGGAACCGGCTACTCCACCCTTTCGAACCTGCGCCAGTTGGCAGTCGACAAGATCAAGATCGACCGGACCTTCGTCAAATCGATCGGCCAGGTAGCCGATGCCGAGGCCATCGTCCGGGCGCTCGTCCAGCTCGGCAACAATCTCGGCGTCGAGACCACCGCCGAGGGCGTCGAAACCGAAGAGCAGCGGCAGCTGCTGCGCGAACTCGGCTGCCAGGAGCTGCAAGGCTTCCTGATCGCCCGCCCCAAGCCGATGGCCGAAATCGAGCCCAAACTGGTGGGTGAAGCGCGGAAGCTGGCGTCCTAGGGCATTGGACGTCAACGGCCGCATCGAACCATTGAAGACACTCCAGCGCCGTCATTACGAGCGCCTGAAAGCAACCAGCCGTTCTCCCGAATGTTGACCTCGCAGTTCCGATCGCTGCGGGAGGTTTCGGGATGGCCCTGCGCGTGCCACGCTCTGTCGTTCTTTACATGGCCGGTGCGACGCTGGTGCGCCTCGCCGACGAAGGCGCGCGGGTGGCGCTGGTGTTCCTCGCCGTCGAGAAGGGGTCGGGCGCCGGCGAAGGCGGGTTGCTGACGGCGGCCTTCCTCGTGCCGCATGTCATTGCCGCGCCAATGCTGGGCAACCTGATCGATCGTGCCAAGGCGCCGATGCAGGTCGTAGCGCTTGGCATCATGCTGGCAGCGCTGTCGCTGATCGCCGCCGCTCTTCTGATCGGACATGCACCGGCCGCCCTGGTGGCGGCGATATTGTTCGCCGGCGGCTGCGGCGGACCGGCGATCACCGGCGGCCTCAGCAGCCAGCTCACCAGCTTCGTCGAGGCGGATGAAGTCCCGCGCGCCTTCGGCTTCGACGGGTTGACCTACAACGTGGCCGGCATTGTCGGCCCTGCCCTCGCGGCAGCTATCGTGGCCATCGCCTCGGCGACCATCGCCACCCTGTCGCTCGCCGCGCTGGCCGTGATCGGCAGCCTGACGCTGATGGCCTTGCGCGGCAAAGCGCAGCGTGCGGCGCCGGCGAACCCGACCTCCCTGTTGGGCGGCCTTCACGCCATCGCCGCCAACCGGGCGCTGTGGGCAACGACACTCGCCAACGCCATCACCGCGATCGGCATGGGCGCGCTGCCCGTGGTGCTGGTGGCCACCCTTGCCGCCACATCGGAACCGGAGCGGGCCGGCTGGCTGTTGTCGGTGATGGCGATCGGCGCCGTGGCCGGCTCGTTTCTCTGGATCGGACGCCCGGCATCGGTGGCGCGGGCACCGCTCGTCATCGCCGCTTCGTCCGTGCTGACCGGCCTTTCCGTGGCGTCGCTGGCGCCGATCGGCCCGGCAAGCAGCTGGGCGGTGGCCTCCTTCGCGCTGGCCGGCGCCGGCAGTGCCGTGGCCATCGGCGCCACCTTCCTGATCCGCGACGCCGGATCCCCGGATGAGGCGCGGGCGCAAGTCTTCAGCCTTGCCGCCGGCGCCAAGGTTACCGCCGGCGCGCAGGGCGCGGCCCTCGGCGGCACCCTCTTCTCGCTCCCCGCTCCCATGCTCTGGGTCGCTGCAGCCCCGCTCATCGCCGGCCTCACGCTCGTCCCGCTCATCGGCGGGCGCCCGTCGCGCAGCTGAGCGGATGGAAGCACGAGGATAACAGCGCTGTCTGCAGGCCACGCTTGATGCCGAAGGCTGCGCAGGCGATCTCGCCCGGAAGCTCTGTCTCTTACCCGTTCGGGTGAGGCGAACCACTCTCAAACCTGACAAGAATATTCCGAATAACTCGACTCGCTAGCGAGTGAGATGCAATGATGTGGGGGTTCAATGGAACAGCCAATTCGCGCGGGCAGGATTTTCGATGGTCGCCGGCTTGCAGGCGGAAAGACGGTAGCATGGGGTGCCGTGCTCGCTGCTGGTCTGGGCCTCCAGCTTTTTTGCGGTGCCGCCATGGCCGGTGACAGCTGCGTGTCGAGCAACACGGGAACCGCAGCGGGCACCACAACGGGTGCCAATGCCTGGGCCTGCGGCACCGGTGCGCAGGCAACCGCCGGCGGCGGCGGCAGTTATGGTAGCACGGCTACGGGAAATTCCAGCACGGCGAGCAGCGGTGACAGCACCGCCACCGGCGCGAATAGCCAGGCAACGAGCCTATTCACCACCGCGACCGGAGCTCACAGTCAGGCAACCGGGTTCGCGACCACTGCAACGGGAATGGACAGCATCGCCAGTGGAGACAGCGCAACGGCGACCGGCAGCTCCAGCCTGGCAAGCGGCGACCATAGCACCGCCACCGGCGGGTCAAGCATCGCATTTGCGAACTCCAGCACCGCGACCGGCTATAGCAGCCAGGCTCTCGCGGAAAACAGTACCGCGACGGGCGCGAACAGCGTGGCGAGCGGCGTCTCATCCTCGGCTTTCGGCCAGGGCGCCGTTGCGTCCGGAGTGAACTCGACGGCCATTGGCCAAGGCTCGAGCGCCGGCTTCGACAACTCCGTCGCCATCGGCGCCGGTGTCTCGACGACGCGTGCCAATCAGGTGGCAATCGGCAGCAGCAGCAGTACCTATACCCTCTCCGGCCTGGCTTCGCCGGCAAGCAATGCAGCGCAATCCGGCAGCACTTTTTTCGTCACCACCGACAGCGCCGGCAATCTAGGAACATCGAGTTTCGACCCGGCCTCGATCACCGCCCTCGACGGGCGCGTGGCAGGGCTCGAATCCCAGGTCGACAGTGTCAATCGCTATGCCAGGGAGTCGCGCCGCGAGGCGCGAGGCGGTATCGCGGCGGCGATGGCCATGACGTCCGCGCCCATGCCCTCGGCGCCGGGGCGGACGACCTGGGCCACCAACTATGCCAACTTCAAGGGGTCGAGCGGCTTTGGCGCCGCCGTTGCCTATCGCCTCGATACGACGGCCTCGCTCGCCCTGACAGCCGGCTATTCCTACGGTGGCGAGGACAACCATGGCTTCCGCGTTGGCATGCAGGGAGAGTTCTGATGGCGGAAGCCGGCCTGTCGCGGTTCTCGCGAAGATTATCAGTTGATCGGGCAAAGACCGGAGGTTCCTCTTGCCGCTTGTGGAAACGAAGAAGCTCTTCCCCCTGGGCAAGGCTTCATGGGCTGTGCTTCTGCTCGCCGGCGCCTTGGTGTGGGGTTTGCCCGCAGCAGCCGAGGAGCCTGCGCAACCTCAGGCTCGACCGCAAAAGAAGCCCCAGCCAGAAACAGCCCGACAGGCCAGTCCAGCCGGAATCGACCGAACCGGTGTCGTCATCCTGATCAAGTCGGCCCTGATCGCGCTCGACCAGGCCAACAAGACCGGCAACTACACGGTGCTGCGCGATCTAGGCTCGCAAAGCTTCCAGGCGAACACGGCGGCGCGCCTCGCCGAGATTTTCGCGGCCCAGCGCAATCAGCGGATCGATCTGTCCGGCGTTTTCGTGCTGGATCCGCAGCTGACGCTGCTGCCGCAGATCGAGCCGAACGGCATGCTGCACATGCGCGGCTTTTTCCCTTCCGCGCCCAAGCAGGTCAATTTCGACCTTCAGTGGGAGCCGGAGGATCGGCAATGGAAGATCTTCGGCCTGGGGATCAACATCGCCGACAGCAGCCCGCTTGCGCCGGACTCCCCGGCCACGCCGCCGCGCACGAGCGAGAAGACGCGGCCGCCCGTTGCTCCGACAGGGGCCGTCGTCGCCGATCCACCCCCGGCGAAATGATACGGCCAAACCCTTGGGGGGCAGATCGATGCCCCCCAAGGAAGGGCTGGCGCAGCGGTGGCGAGCTCACCCCTTGTAGATATGAGCAGCGAGATCCAGGCAGCGGTTCGAGTAGCCCCACTCGTTGTCATACCAGGCGATCAGCTTGGTCAGGCCCTCGGAGGTCTGCATGCCGGCCTTCACGTCGAAGATCGAGCTGTGCGGATTGCCGGCGAGGTCGGTGGAGACAACCGGCTCGTCGCACCACTGGAGTATGCCGCGATAGGCGCCGGCCGCTGCGTCACGGATCGCCTCGGAGATCTCCTCGTAGGAGACCTTGGTGTTGAGGCGGCAGGTGAGATCGACCATCGAAACGTCCGGCACCGGCACGCGCACCGCCATGCCGTTGATGCGGCCGTTGAGCTCCGGGATCACCTTGCCCACCATGCGCGCCGCGCCGGTGGTGGCGGGGATGATGTTGCCGAGGATGCCGCGGCCGAAGCGCCAGTCCTTGCGGGCGACGCCGTCCACCGGGTTCTGGCTGGCGGTGACTGCGTGCACGGTCAGCATCAGCGCCTCTTCGAGGCCGTAAAGGTCGTGCATCAGCTTGGCGAGCGGCGCCACGCAGTTGGTGGTGCACGAGGCGTTGGAAACAACAGTTTGCCCGTCATAGCGGGTGGCGTTGACGCCCATCACGAACACCGGCGTGTTGTCGTTGGGCGGCGACGAAATCACAACCTTCTTGGCGCCGGCCTTGATGTGCCCCTCGACTGCTTCCTTGGTCAGGAAACGTCCGGTGGAGTCGATCACCAGATCGACGCCGGCATCGCCCCAGCGGATGGCCGAGGGCTCCCTTTCCTCGAAGGCCAGTACCTTACGGCCACTGACGTTGAGCGCGCCCGGCTCGCTTGCCACCTCGCCGGCAAATGCGCCGTGCACGCTGTCGTATTTCAGGAGATAGGCGAGATGATCGATCGGCAAGAGGTCGTTCACGGCCACCACCTCCAGATCGCTGCGCCCCTCGGCCGCGCGAAAAACCATGCGGCCGATACGACCGAAACCATTGATGCCAATGCGAATTTTGTCAGCCATTTCCGATCTCCATTTTTCCTCTCACATTTTCATACTAGGTCGCATAAAATGGAGTCGGCAATTAATTTTTTGCGAAGCGGTACAAAATGAAAACCAAAACCTCGCGTGGCCGTCCCCGAGAGTATGATCCTGAGGAAGCGCTGGCTGCCGCGCTCGGCGAATTCCGGCGGCGCGGCTATACGGCCACCTCGCTCGATCACCTCTCTGACGCCACCAAGATGGCGCGGCCGAGCCTCTATGCCGCCTTCGGCAACAAGTTTGAGATCTACCGCAAGGCGGTGCGGCAGTATTCCGAGCAGACGGCCGAGCGCCGGCTGGGCGCGCTGTTCGACACGCCCTCGCTGGAAACCGGATTGAAGACCTATTTCGACGAGATCATCACCGTCTATCATTCGCGGGACGGCGAACCGCTCGGCTGCCCGGTGCTCAGCGTCATCTCCGGCGAGGCCGCCGCCGACCCGGAAATCGGCGCCGAACTCGCCACCTCCATCGGCCGGGCCGACGCGATATTCCAGAAACGGATGGAGGCCGCCGTCGAGGCCGGCGACATCCCGCAAGGCGCCGACATCAAGGCCCTCGCGGCGATGCTCGCAGCCCTGCAGCACTCCCTGGCGCTCAGAACCCGCGCCGGCACGCCAAGGCCAGAGCTGATCGCCATCGCCCATGCCCACGTCGGGCTGGTGCTGAAGGCGGCGGGTTACAGGGGTGCCGAAGCGTGAAGATGAGGGAGCGCCATATCAGCCGCTTGCCCTTTTTGTCCTGAGGTCCTGCGCCTGAAGCGCAGGATGACACAATTATATATAGGGAACAAATACATAGCGTTTGAACGCCCCCCCTGTCGAGCTGTCATCAACTCAGTCTGACGGCGAGGTCTACAACCTCGCTGACGACAGCTCTATAGCTCGGCGCTTCCTGTTCTGGCTCCCATTCATATCAAGCTGTCTTCCTTGCGAAAGCGAGGACCTCAGGACGAGATGACGGTGGGGGATGTATCAGTCTCCCCACGTTGCTGGAGCACGATAGCGGCGTTGAGCCCCGTTCTGCCCGAGGTCCCCACTTTCGCAAAGATGACAGAATTATATATAGGGAACAGTGGATTAGCTGCGTCCCCTTCCGCCCCGTCCGCTCAGTGTCGGCGAGAACCATACCCGATCTGATTGAATAAACGGACTATGCAAACCTGAATTTGTCTGGTTCATAGATATCTGCCAGGGGGTACGGCGGATATGACGGCCGTTGAGACCAAATTCGGGGGGAAATTTCGTGGCCAAACTCGGCTTCACCGGCTTTGCGCTCGCCGGCTGTCTCGCGCTGACCTCGTGCAACACGACGGGCGGAAGCCATCTTCTTCCGTCTGCCTTCGATTATCCGGAAGCCAATGCATACGTGGACTGCGTCGTCGCCCACGCGCGAAAGCGGACTTTGGACAAAGGGAAGCAGCTGAGAAACCTCGACGTCTATGACGTGGATATGGACGCTCAGGACGACTGCCAGCCGGTCGAGAAGCAAATCAAGGCCCACATGAGGGCGAATGGCTTGTCCGATATCAGGGTGAACGACCTTTTGGCCGAGCTTCGAACCAAGGCCGGGGGCCTCGCCTGGGATGAGTTTGCTCGGATCCGCCTGGCGCAGCTCAAGGCCGAGGGAAAGGTACACTAACACGACGGTGTGCCGCCGCAACGCCGCGCTCGGCGGTGACCTAGACGGCTGCCCATGGGGATCAAATTCGGGGGAGATTTCGTGACTAAGCTCGGTTTCACCGGTCTTGCATTGGCCGGCTGTCTCGCTCTCACATCGTGTGCCACGTCGCCCAGAATCATGTTGGCCTCTGCCTCCAAGTATCCGGAAGCTCAAACCTACACAGATTGCGTCGTCGCTCACGCGCGAAAGCGGGCTTTTGATAACCCGCAATGGTTCAAGAACGACGACCTCGATGTGCCCATCCTTGCCGGCGAGCGCGACTGCGAGGCGGAGCAGCTGCTGTTCCAGATGCGCGCCAGGGCGGATGGCATGCCCGTTTCCAGGATCGGCGACTTTACGCAGGAACTTTACAAGAAGAACTGGGATCTCGCCTGGGACGAGGTTGTTCGTGTCCGCGTGGAGCGGCTCAAGGCCATGGGCGCTATCCGCTGAGGCTAAATAATTCAGTCAGCTATATCGGCCGCTCGCTCTACCTTCCTGAGGTCCCCGCCTGCGCGGGGAAGACAGCTTGATAGTGAGGAAAGATCGTTCTGCGAGCGACGAGCTCTGTGCTAATTTTCCTTTTATATCAATGAATTGTCATTCCCGCGAAGGCGGGGACCTCAGGCAGAACAAAGCTCGACGCCGATATCGCTCTCCCCCGCTCTCCGCCCGCTTGCTCTGCATTCCCCTTCATGCATGATGCGCACACGGCAACGGAGGCTTCCATGGTCGAGATCAGACAGGCTACGCGCGACGACCTCCCGGCCATTGTCGCCTTGCTCGCCGACGACGCGCTCGGCAAGGAACGCGAGGACACCGGCACTCCGCTGAATGAGGGCTACGTCACCGCCTTCGAGGCCATCACGCGCGACCCCAATCAATTGCTCGTCGTCGCCGATGATGGCAGTGCGGTGGTCGGCTGCCTGCAGATCACCTTCATCCCCGGCCTCAGCCGCAGGGCCAGTGGCGCGGCCAGATCGAAAGCGTCCGCGTTGCCAGCGGGCGCCGCAGCGCCGGCATCGGCCGCACGCTGCTCGAATGGGCCATTGGCGCTTGTCGTGTGCGTGGCTGCGGCTTCGTGCAGCTCACCACCGACAAGAGCCGCGCCCGCGCCCATGCCTTCTATGAGCGCCTCGGTTTTGAAGCGAGCCACGAAGGCATGAAGCTGAAGCTTTAGAGTAATTTCAGCGAAGGTGGGAACCGATTTTGCGTCCGAAATTGCGAAGAAACAAAGAGATAGAGATTTTCCGGTGAACCGGATTTCACCGGAAAGGCTCTAGGGTCCAGACTCATAACGCGCCACTGCCGGCGCGACCTACTGGAACAGTCCTGCCCGGATACCTTTCAGGTCAGGTTCATGGGTCTGCCTTTGAACTATGAGGGCTTTAGATGCCTCCCAACCTTTGCAGCCGGTAATCGTAAGTTTATCAGAAGATAGAGTCGCATTGCATCGATCAGTCTTGAATGCAAAAGGCCATCCGTCGGCTCGCTCCTTCTTGATCAGCACAAGACGGCCAGCCTTGTAGGTAAATTTGCCTTGAGTGCCCAGAAACTCAAAGCCACCAAAATGCTCAGTGACGATTGTTCCATCTTTATTGAAACAAAGCATATCACCCTCGGATGCCTCAGTTATGTGCTGTGGTGAATATTTTGGATCGACTGGGGCTAGATGAATATTATCCCAGCAACCATATATGCTTTCCCCTGCGTGAGCATTGCCATATAATGTAATGGCAAAAACAACTGCGGTAATAGACCTCGCTCGAAAAGCGCTCATAACTGCCCCATTGTTATAGCCGCGACTAAGCCGCCGGAATGCTCCCATCTGGTAGCATAGCCAATAGCATACAACGCGGCGATGTAGGTGGCCAGGAAGTTGGTCGCACCCGGCTGGGCTTCGAGGCGATCCATGGGCATGAAGCTGAAGCTCTAGGGGTCCGGGTCCAAGGCGCCCCACATCCCCTCTCGCCGACGCGCGTCGTGCTGACGAAATCTCGTGGCGCATGCCGTGAACATGCACTGCCAGCCCGCCTGTCTCAGCGTTGTCACTGGACAATGTTAAGAGCCGGATTTTGAGGGACAGCTCAGAGCGTCTCTCCAGCACGTCGCGTGGACGTGATGATCGAGGAGGTCTCCTTGAAGAATTCCTACAAAATGCTCGCGCTCGGTGCCGTTTCGGCTGTTGCCCTTGGTGCGTTCGCGGGCACCGCGACGGCAGCGGCGCCTTACGCCCATGTGATGTTGATCAGCGTCGACGGACTGCACGCTATCGACCTCGAAAATTACGCCGCGACGCATCCCAAGGGTGCGTTCGCCGGGCTCATCGGCACAGGCGTCAACTACACCAACGCCCTGACGCCGACGCCGTCCGACAGTTTCCCCGGAACGCTGGCCCTGGTCACCGGTGGCACGCCGCGCACGACGGGCGTCTTTTACGATGACAGCTACGACCGCACCTATTTCGCGCCGGGCTCGGACTGCTCCGGAGCGCCCGGCGCCGAAGTGACGCTGGCTGAAAACATCGACGTGGACTCCGACAAGCTCGCCGCCGGCGGTATTGCCGGCCAATGGCAGACGCAGATCGACCCGAAGAAGCTGCCGGTCGCCCTGATCGACGGCAAGTGCACCGCAGTTTATCCGCACGCCTTTTCCCGGGTGAACAATATCTTCGAGATCGTCAAGGCGCACGGCGGCCGCACCATGTGGTCCGACAAGCACCCCGCCTACGAGATCCTGAACGGGCCGTCCGGCACTGGTCTCGACGAGCTCTACGCCCTGGAGCAGGACTCCCTGATCGAGGGCACCAAGAAGGCGACGACGGCCAGCTACAAGGCCGAACGCGATTTTGACGAGGCGCGCGTCAAGGCGCTGATCAACGAGATCAATGGCAAGAACGGCGCCGGCTCCGCGTCCGCTGCCGTGCCGACCCTGTTCGGCATGAACTTCCAGGCGGTGAGCGTTGGTCAGAAGCTGCCGAAATCCGGCCCAACTGATGAGGATGACCTGGTCGGTGGCTATGCCGATGCCTCTGGCACGCCCAACAGCGGTCTTGCCAAGCAGCTCGACTACGTCGACGGCGCCCTTGGCGAACTAACGGCAGCCTTGAAGAGCGCCAATCTTCTCGACAGCACATTGATCATCGTGACGGCCAAGCATGGGCAAAGCCCGATCGATCCGGCCACGTTCCAGCCGCTCGACGACAAGCCCTATGAAAAGCTGCCGGGCTACGGCTTCCACATCGCCGACGATGCGTCGCTGATCTGGCTCGCTCCGAAGACGCGGGCCGCCAACCTGGACGGCGCCCTGAAGTATCTGACCGACAACGCCAAGGCGCTCGGCATCGCCAAGATCTGGACGCCGAACCAGATGGCCATTTCCTACAACGATCCGGCCACTGACAGCCGCACGCCCGACTTCATGGTGACCGTCAATCCGGGCGTCGTTTATACGTCCGGCAAGAAGATAGCCGAGCACGGCGGTGCCAACATGGATGACCGCAACGTCGCCGTCATCCTCAGCAATCCGAACATCAAGCCGGCCCGCAACACGGCGTTGGTTCAGACCACCCAGGTCGCCCCGACCGTTCTCAAGGCGCTCGGCCTCGACCCTGCTGCTCTGCAGGCCGTTCAGATCGAGGGAACTGAGAGCCTGCCGGCTTTGCCGTTCTGATCTTCCGAAGACAGAAAAAGCCGGAGCGGCGGACCGAATAAACCGGTTCGCCGCTCCGGGCTCGTCCCGATTGTTTCAGGAACTACTCGCTGGCGACGACCGCCGCTGCCAGCCGCGAGCGACCGGCGATGCCGATCAGCGTGGCGCCGGCCAGCGCCGCCACACCGGCGAACATGAACACGCCGGTGGCGCCCTGGATCTCGACGATCACACCGCCGAGCACCGCGCCGCTCGAAATCGCCACCTGGAAGGTGGTGAGCATCAATGCGCCGGCGCTTTCCGGCTCGTCGGACGCCACCTGGTTGACGAGGCTCTGCACGCTGACCGGGAAGGCGCCGAAGGCAAAGCCCCAGAATGCCACGGCGATCGCCGCCACCACCGGCGAGGCGCCGACAAGGCTGAGCAGGATGGCCACGATGGCGATGCCGCCCGATGCCAGCGTCAGCGACAGCTGGGTATTGCGCTCGGCCATGAAGCCGCCGGCGAAATTGCCCAGGAAGCCGCCGATGCCAAAGGCCAGGAGGATGCGCGACACGCCCTCGATGCCGAAATGCGGCACGTCTTCCAGGAACGGACGGATGAAGGTGAAGCCCGCGAAATGGCCGGACACCGTGAGCAGGATGGTCAGCAGAACGATGCGGAGCGCCGGCCGGCGCAGCACGGCGGCCATGGTGTCGAGGCTGGCCGGCCCGTTGGACGGCATGGCCGGCAGCGTTACCGCCTGGGCCACCAGCGCAAGCACGCCGAGCGCTCCGGCAATGCCGAAGGCATAGCGCCACCCCAGCACGTCGCCCACCCAGGCGCCAACCGGCGCCGCGCAGACGGTGGCCACCGACACGCCGCCCATGATGATCGACATGGCGCGCGGCATCAGTTCGCCGGGCACGAGGCGCAAGGCGAGCGCCAGCGACATGGCCCAGAAGCCGCCAAGACCGATACCGAGCAGGCCGCGCGCCAGAAGCAGCATCGGCAACCCGGTGGCAAAGGCAGCAATGAAGCTGGAAAGGATCAATGTCGCCGTCAGCGCCAACAGCGTATAGCGCCGATCGAAGCGGCTGGTGCCGACCACCACGGCCGGCCCGGCGATGGCGCCGATCACCGCCGTCATGGTCACCGACTGCCCGGCAGCGCCGATGCTGACGCCAAGATCGTGCGAGATGGGCGTCAACAGGCTGGCTGGCAGGAATTCCGCCGTCACCAGGCCGAACACGCCGAGCGACAGCGAGGCAACGCCTGCCCAGCGGGGGCTCACGGAATTATCGGGAGTGCTCATGGGAGGTCCTAACAATGAATGGGAGGAAGGCCTGCCGTCGCCGGACAGTTTCCGCCGCCGGCCTGTTGATATGAGAATGCAAGCTAATCGCAGGTATGACCCGATCGTGTCAGCGGGCCGATCATCATTTCTTGACCGAGACGGTCAACACCTCGTCAGGGCGCAGGCCTTCGGGATGAAGGGGCGCGGATGAGCGTGCCGGCCCAGTGCTGCAGATGCAGGGAATGTCACGTCGCGCCTCGATATTCTGTATTGATCGATACATAAATCCTAGACGTGATAACCACACCCGTCAAGTCAATTTATAACGTTCGATACACAAATGAGCAAGGCGGCGCCGAAACGCATGTCCGCGCAAAGGTATAAACGTCAGCCGACACTCCAAAAGACGAGACGGTCTTCATCTCCGGCACAGACACCGATCTCAATCCATAGTCTGTGGCAGGGCAGATTCGTCTCGAGAGCGATTTCAGCAAAAGGGGGAACCGTTTTGCGTCCGAAATTGCGTCTTAACAAAGAGATAGAGCGATCAAATGGTTCAATGTCCTCGGCGGAGGCTCTAGGGTATCGCCTCGACGGCGCCGCGCTGAAACGCCGGCCTCGACTGCAAGCGCTCGAAATAGTCCGAGACGGCTGGCAAATGGGGTCGCTCGATCGGCGTCTTGAACCAGCGATTCACGGACAAGCCGATCCCGATGTCAGCCAGCGTGAAGTCCTGTCCCGCGACAAACGGACCCGCCGAAGCAATCTGCTTCTCCAGAATTTCCATTTTACCGTTCCAGTCGCGGGCGCTCGCGGCAATGATCGAAGGCTCCATATAGGCAGCCTCCTTGCGCACGAGGCCAAGGAACGCCCCACGCCAGGCACCGTTGAGTTCGGTGGCCTGCCAGTCCATCCACCGTTCGACCAAGGCGCGCGACCATGGATGGGACGGCAGCAGGTCGCCGCGCTCCTGCCTGGAGGCCAGATAGCGGCAGATGGTGTTGGATTCCCACAGGGCGCCATCGTCACTGACGATCACCGGCACGAGCGCATTGGGATTGAGCGCCAGAAATTCCGGCGTTTTGGTGGAAGCAAAACCGGTGCCCCAGTCCTCCCGCGCATAGTCGATGCCGAGTTCCTCGCAGGTCCACAGAACCTTGCGAACATTGATGGACGACGTTCTGCCGAGAACACGAAGAATGCCCATTGCTCTCTCCAATTGACGAGGACCCGGATAGCCTGGAAAGTTCCTATAGGACACCGGCAAACGTATGCTCGACAAGAGGATAAAGCGTCAGCTCTGCAAGGCCGGAGCGCCCATATGGGCGTCCCAACTCAGCATGGCCACCTCGGCCACCTTCCACAGTTCGCCGCAGTTCGCCCCGTCGCGTGCCAACAGTGACATGCCGTTTTGCACGGTCTGGATATAGCGAGTGAGCGCGGGGATATCGGTCGTTCCAGGAATCTCACCCTCGGCGACGGCCCGCTCGAGCCGCATCTTCACGCGTTCGATCGAGGCTGAGCGTGCCGAATGGACCAGCTCCCCCAGTTCCGCGTGCCCCTCGCTGCCGACGGTCGACAGCGTCACCATACAGCCACGGCACGGCATCTCCACCACCGCTCCGGTGAACGCCGCAGCCGAATCCATGAGAAGCGCTCGGACGGCCTCGCGCGCCGTGTTGGCGCTGGCGAAGTTGGTCCAGACCAACGCATCGTAATGGCGCCGGTAATAGTCGAGCGCCTCGGCATAGAGCCCTTCCTTCGAGCCGAAGGCGGCGTAAAGGCTGGGCGCCCCGATCTTCATGGCGCTCGTCAGATCTGAGATCGACGTCGCCTCATAGCCCTTGATCCAGAACAGCCGCGTCGCCTCGGCCAGCGCAGCCTCGCGGTCGAACGCACGGGGGCGGCCGCGACTGCGCGCCTTTTCCTGGGTCGGGGCTTGGGTGTCATGTTTTTGCATCGATCGTTATATAAATGCATCGGCGCAACGAAACAATGCCGCATAAATGGCTATGCAAAGAAGGGAAGGTCCGTTCTGGAGAGGCGCCCTATATGCACACTTGCCCTTCCCGGCCCGACGTCCACCTCGAATTCAGGCGAGAATTCAGCCGGCTATCGCAGGATGGCCGACCTATCCATTTGTTTTCACCTATATAAATCTCCTGCCATCCCCGCGCAGGCGCTACGGCATGCACACATCTCCGATGGGCTCTCTTTTCGGCTGCGATGGAGAGAATGCCAGGAATGAAAGGGGCATCTGATATCACCCCCTCGCTCTACCTTCCTGAGGTCCCCGCCTGCGCGGGGATGACAGATTTATATTATGGAACAATGGTTAAGTAGGCGCCCTATCAAACTGTCATTCCCGCGCAGGCGGGAACCTCAGGCCGCATAGGGCGAGGGGGTGATATCAGATACCCACTTCATACGTCGCCATCGTTCCGCACTGCATCCATGGGAGCTTTCTCCACTGCAGCCAATAAGAGAGGCCATCGGAGATAGGTGCATGCCTTAGAGCGCAGGCGGGGACCTCAGGAAGGATGGGGGCGCCACGCCGATATCGCGCGCCCTTCCTCCCCAACGGCCGCTTACATCAGTTGCGGCATGCTGGCCGCGTCGAGCCGCCGATGGATCAGCGAGACGAGGCTGAGCAGATCTTCGGCATCTTCCTTGGTCATGTTCCAGTGTGGCCGTGGCTCGTTTTCGACGGGATCGTGGAACATGCCGAGAAGGCCTTTCACCAGCTCAGCAAAACCCTTCTGCTCGCCGGCCTGGCCTTCGTTGGCCAGGGCGTTGATCGCCAGAAGCGGCGGGTCGCTCGCGAGCGCCTGGTCGATCAGATTGGCGCCGTCGTCGTTGAGCCCGGTGCGGCGACGGATCTTGTCGGCCACGCCCTTCACGGCCTCCTGCACGGCGAGGAGATAACCGTCGGCCAAGAGCTCCTGCTGACAGTAGCGCATCACCTCGTGGTGGGCGCGGCGATAGGTGAGATCAGCTCTGAGCTCGCGCGCCCGTTTGGCGGCCTCGCTGAGCTTGTTCTCCGCGCGCATCGCCTCCAGCTTGCCCTCCTCGCTGATGGCAAGGCCGGCCAGCGCCAGGGCGCGGTTGACGTTGACGCGCATCGCCTCGAAGCGCTCCGGCTCCTGGGCGAAGCGCTCGCGCCGCATGACCCTGCAGATAAAGGCCAGGATATGCGTGCGGTCGTTGCGCGTCATCTGCACTTCTGAGAAGGCATTGATGAGGCGCTGCCGCATTTCAAGGTCGGCATACGGATCGGGAATGCTGGTCTTTTCGAACAGCGCCGAAATCTCGCCGTCGGTCAAACCGCCGGGCGTATCGCCGAGCGCGCCAGCGATCGCTTCCAACTGATGTTGGGTAAAAGTTGCCATGTTTTTCTCGCTTTGGCTAAAGCCCGCAACTGAATACATTCAAGTCGGGTAACGAATTAACCATCGAGGCATGGTTCCTGTTCCAGCAAACGACTGTGCGTCAATAGTATATCATCCGAAATGAGGCGGCTGTTTTCCCGAGGAAATCGTCTTTTTCTGCAAGAGAGCGCAATGCCAGGGTTGCAAGCGCAACCCGTCCTAGACTCGACCGCCAAGTCACTTCGCTCGTTTGTCTCGCAACAAAAACCGTTGAGAAATAAAACGGAACGTGGAGACGGCCGCTACTTCGGCGTGCCGCAGGCGCTCTCGAGCGGCCGCATCCCATCCTTGGCGCCGTCGAGCGGGAAGGTCCGCTTCTCCTTGCCGACGGTGATGATCAGTTGCTTGCCCTTGGCGAGCATGTTCGACAGTGCCGGCGTCAGCTGGCCGCGCGCTTCCAGGATGATGTCGCCAACCTCTTCGGAGACCTGCACCTCGCCGGTCATCGCCAGACTGTCCTTGGTCGGCGGGGCGCTGATCGTCACGTCGACCTTGCCCGATTGCGGTCGGAAGGCCTCGCCGAGCGACATGTCCAGGATCAGGTCGCGCGCCGGCAGCTCGCAGACGAAGACGATCGGCGCATCGTCGCTTTCCGGCACACCATAGACCAGCGTGGCGCCGGTCTCGTAATCGAGCCCCAGCCAGATGCGGTCGTCGGCACGGGCGATGGTGGCCAGCGCGGCAAAACCCGCGAGAGCTAGGGCAACGGCTTTCATGGCTCCTCCGAAGACGAACGCTGCGGAAAAGCCTAGAGCTTTTCCGAGAGCCATGAAAGCTCGACCATAGAAGCGAAGGCTTGCCAGCCCTTCACTTCAGATCGATGCGACCAAGCGGCTGCGCTTCCGCCGCCAACGCGCCACAGGCCTCCTCCCAGGATCGGTCGCCGGGCACCAGCTCCGAGCGCAGGAAAGCGGTGGTCATCCGCTGGACCAGCGCCACCCGCTCCGGGTTCTCGTCAGTCGTCTCGGCCGCGTCGCAGCCGGATATGCCGCCGAGCATGTGTTCACCACCGAACAGGGTGAGCAACGCCTTGGCGCCGGGGCTGAGATGAAACGGATCGGCGAACCAGTCAGGCCCGCGCACGGTCAGCGGCGAGTGGTCGGCATCGCCCGCCACTACCAGCGTCGGCTTTCGCAAGGTTTCAAAGCTCGAATTGAGATAGGGCACATGCTCTCGGGCGAAGTCGCTGAGGTCGTCGCCACCCCGCCCGCCGGCGGCGAGCAGCACGCCGGCCGACAGACGCGCATCGGAAAGATCCTCGCCCGGTTCGCCATCGGCGCCGATCATCCGCGCCCCGAGCAGAAGCCCGGCCGTCTGCCCGCCGAAGGAATGGCCGACAATGGCGATGCGATCTGGGGCAACCCGCTCGGCTAGTCGGGGAACCGCGCCCACCAACTGGTCGAGCCGATCGAGACAGAGCTTCATGTCGGCCACCCGCAGCCGCCAGATCGTCGGCCGGCGCGGATCGTCATCAGTGAGCTTCATCCGCCGGGAGTCGAGATGGGTCGGACGGATCACCACAAAGCCCGCCGCCGCCCAGGCATCGGCCAGCGGTGCATAGCCATCCATCGACGAGCCGTGGCCGTGCGACAGCAGGATCACCGGGAGGTCGGCGCCAGTCACCGGCGCGGACACCCGAACCGTGAGATCGGCGCCGCGTTCGGGCGCCGCCAGCACCACCGGCCCAACGCTGATCACCGCGGTGCGGCCCGGATTCGAAGTCGGCAGTTGGGTCACAGGGATTTCCCTTTCCATGCGGACCGAGGCGCAGACCTGGTCACAATTATTGACTTGATCTAGTTATGTGACCTATCAAACCCTGCCAAGAACGCATTTTTCGAGGACCTGGTCACATGGATATGACCGAGACGCTTGATGTCATGGCGAGCTGCGAAGGCGTCACCGACGTCCTGAAACGGGTCGGCGACAAATGGACCGTGCAGGTCATCGTGGCGCTGGTCGACCGGCCGCGCCGCTTCAACGAGCTGAAACGGCACATTCCCGGCATTTCGCAGCAGATGCTGACACGCACGCTGAAGGTGCTGGAGCGGGACGGCGTGCTCGACCGGCGCGTCTTCGACACGACACCGCCCCAGGTGGAATACGAGCTGACCACCTTCGGCCGCTCGCTGGCCGATCCGGTCCGGCAACTTGCCGAATGGGCGGTGCGCCATCGCGCCGCCATCCATGACAACCGGCAGCGCTACGACGCCCGGCATTGAACCCGGCGAACGCCTTCACAATGGCGGGCCGGAGTCCGTATAGGTTGGAGCCATCAGGGATTCAAAGGGGACACCGATGAGCGGATCGATACTGTTTGCCATGGCCGCCGAGCAGGAATACGGCCCGGCGCTCAAGGCGCGCATCAAGCCGGTGATGATCGGCGTCGGTCCGGTGGAGGCGGCTGTCAACCTCACCGCCGAACTCAGCGCCCGCGCCCATCGTGGCGATCTGCCCAAGCTGGTGGTCAGCCTCGGCTCGGCCGGCTCGCGCCGGCTCGCCCATTGCGGCGTCTATCAGGCGACGTCCATCGCCTATCGCGACATCGACGCCTCCCCCCTCGGCTTTGCCAAGGGCACCACGCCGCTCCTCGACCTGCCGGCCACCATCCCGCTGCCGCTCCGCGTGCCCGGCGTGCCGGAAGCCAGCCTCTCCACCGGCGGCAACATCGTCTCCGGCGCCGCCTACGACCTGATCGACGCCGACATGGTCGACATGGAAACCTACGCCGTCTGGCGCGCCTCACAGAAATTCGCCGTCCCCCTGATAGGCCTCCGCGGCATCTCCGACGGCAAGGCTGAAGTCACCCAGTTCAGCCACTGGACCGAATACCTCCACATCATCGACGAGAAGCTGGCGACGATTGTGGATCGGATATTAGCGGGGGATGTGGTGGAGGTGTGAGGCAAGGATTGGTGCCCCATAGCCGCGTCGCGTTTCATTCTGCCTGAGGTTCCCGCCTGCGCGGGAATGACAGATTGATAAGAGCCGAGCGCAGCCAGATCACTGTAAGCTTTCGACTCGTAAGGGACTGTTTCACATATATAATACTGTCATTCCCGCGCAGGCGGGAACCTCAGGCAGGATGGGGCGGAGCGCCGATATCGCGCTCCCAAAATCCGTGAGACAGGGCCAGACTCGGTCAGTATTGCACCATGCGGATGTAAATGATCACACGTCCGTCGCGAACGAGCCCAATGCCTTCGTGGCCGAAAAGCGGCCCAATCTGGTCGCTTCGGCAGAGCCACAGGCTGTCGCCTTCACGCATCTCGTCGTACAGCGGCGCCAGCCCTTTTTTTAGAAGATCGAGGTCGCGAAAGTGCTTCGCCAAGTACTCTGGCAGGCCACCCCAATGATAGAGGATCCAACTTGAGATCTGCGGCAGCGTCACTTCGATGACGCGCACGATGTTCTTTGGATCACGTATCACAGAAGACGGTGAAAACATCTCGGCCATCGAAGCCTGCCCCTTGCCATCATCAGTCTCGACACTACAGCGTCTCGCGAGCTCCGGGCAACCAACCATCGTTGGTTGTGGCGCCCCCTTGACCGTCCCTTCCCCATCGGGCATCACTTCCCCATGAGCAATGCGCACGCAATATCGCTTGGGAACGGCCGCAACCTGCGGATCGCCCTCGCATGCGTGCTCGGAGGACGAGGTCGCCGCGTCCGGTCGTAATGCCGCGCGCCTTTGCGCGACCGGTCGGACGTAAAGCCCCCACCTCATCCTTCAATGGCCATCCCCCAGGAGATCGGGCCATGCTCAGCATTCTCAACGTGAATTCGCTCGTCCATTGGGAAGAGCGCGAAATCCTCCGCCGCGAAGAACTCATCCGGCATTTTTCTGAGGAAGTCCGCGCCTTCCTGCGTTCCGTCAACCCCGCGTGGGACATGCGGCGGGTGGAAGCGCCGACGCTTATCCCGCGCCATCTCATTTCCGACGCCTACGGCAATGCCGACGTCTTCGTGCAGCAGCAGCTGACGCCGACCGATACGGAACTGGTGCTCCGGCCGGAAACCACGCCATCCACCTACGCCTACATGACGCATCTTCTCGACACGCACACCGGCGCACGGCTGCCACTCTGCGTCTGGCAGGCCGGCCGGTCCTATCGCCGCGAGCAGGAGCAGACCACCGCACACATGCGGCTCAAGGAGTTCTGGCAGATGGAGTTCCAGGCGGCCTTCACCGCCGACACAGGCATGGACTACCACGCCGCCTGCCTCGAACCAGTGCGCAAGATGATCGCCTCGGTCATCGCGTTCCCGACCCGCATCGTCCCCTCGGATCGCCTGCCGAGCTACTCGGAGGTGACGATGGATATCGAGGTCGACAACGGCTTCAAGTGGATGGAGGTCTGCTCGATCTCCCGCCGCACCGATTTCCCGAAGAAGTTCGTGTCACGGGCCAAGGGCGGCGCAACGCGGGAACACGACGTGCTGGTTTTGGAAATCGCCATCGGCCTCGACCGCTGCCTGCACAACTGGGCGATTGCGGCTGACCGCGCCTGACCGAATACGGCGCGCCGCCTTGGAGTTATCAAGGCGGCGCGCCCGATATCCGCGCCGCGTTCCATCCTGCCTGAGGTTCCCGCCTGCGCGGGAATGACAGTATTATATATAGGAACAACAAAGCCTTAAATGGCCGCGACCGCAATAACCTCCCGACGCCCGTCTCTATCAAACTGTCATTCCCGCGCAGGCGGGAACCTCAGGCAGGATGGGGCGGAACGCCTCTATCAGACTCCCAATCATCGGGCATGCTGAGGCTGAGGCGCGATCGGGATTGAACCCGAAGGTAGCTGCTCACCCCTCCCACCCTTCCACCGGCGCGTCAAAGTCTCGCTCCGGCCCGACGGGGACGATGCCGGTTGGATTGATCCACGGATGGCTGGCGTAATAGTGCCGCTTGATGTGGTCGAAATCGACGGTCGGGCGGATGGCGGGGTGCTGGTAGAGGGCGCGCGTGAAGCGCCACAGCGCCGGATAGTCGACGAGTGCCTTCCGGTTGCACTTGAAGTGGCCGAAATAGACCGGATCGAACCGCACCAGCGTGGTGAACAGGCGGATGTCGGCTTCGGTCAGTTGCTCGCCGACCAGGAAACGGCGGTTCGTCAGCCGCGCCTCCAGCCAATCCATCGTCGCGAAGACATCCGCCACGGCTGCCTCGTAGGTGGACTGCCGTCGCGCGAAGCCGGCCCGATAGACGCCATTGTTGAGGTTGGCGTAGACGCGCTCGTTGACGGCGTCGATCTCGCCACGCAACGCCACGGGATAGTAGTCGCCCTCGACCGCGCCGACGCTATCGAAGGCGCTGTTGAACATGCGGATGATGTCGGAGGATTCGTTGGAGACGATCTTCCGGGTCACCTTGTCCCACAACACCGGGACGGTGACGCGCGAGGTGCAGCGCGGTTCGCCAAGGGTATAGAGCTGGTGCAACCATTCGACGCCGTTCACCGTGTCAGGCACCACGCCGGGGCCGGAATGGAACGACCAGCCGTCCTCGCCCATCAGCCAGTGCACCACCGACAGGCTTATGACGTCTTCAAGGCCTTTCAGCCTGCGCATGATCAGGGTGCGGTGCGCCCAGGGACAGGCGAGCGACACATAGAGGTGGTAACGACCGACCTCGGCGGGGAAGGTGGTGACACCATCGCCCTCACCATCGACGATCCAGTTGCGGAACACCGAAGGCGGGCGCCGCAGCTCCCCGTCCTTAACCTCGGTCTCGATACCGTTGCGATGCCACAGACCGTCTACGAGCTCACCCATCGGCTGTCTCCAGACAAAAATGGCCCGCGCACATCGCGCGAGCCATAGAAAGCAATTGGTGGCTTAACGGCCAGTGATCAAGCGGCGAGCGCTTCGATCTCAGCCTTGGCCTTGGCGATGGCGGCAGCCTTCGGCTCGTCACCCAGGGCCAGGCCCTCGGCGCGGATGACCGTGACGTCGGTCAGGCCGATGAAGCCGAGCACGCCGCGCAGGTAGGTCTCGTGATGCTCGAGGGCGGCGGCCGGGCTGTCGCCGGTGTAGACGCCGCCACGGGTCGAGGCGATGATCACCTTCTTGCCCTTCGGCAGCAGGCCTTCCGGGCCATTCGCGGTGTAGTGGAAGGTGCGGCCGGCGACGCAGACGCGGTCGATCCAGCCCTTGAGCTGTGAGGGAACCGAGAAGTTGTACATCGGCGCGCCGATGACGATGACGTCGGCAGCGAACAGATCGTCGACATAGGCACCACCGACGGCGATGTCATCGCCCAGCGCCGGGTTAGGTACCGGGCCACCCTGGAACACGGCCAGATGCGCATCCGAGAGATGCAGCGTGGCGTCGACGACGAGGTCGCGACGGATCACGCGGGCGCCGGGATGCAGGGCCAACTGCTTGGCCACGATGTCGGCGGTCAGCGAACGGCTGACCGAGTAGCCGCCGAGGATGCTGGAATCGATATGCAGGATCGTCGTCATGCGAGGAGTCTCCGAAGCGCCATTGAGAGGCGTCGTTGCTTTGCGGGTGAAGAGGTTCTTGAGGGCTTTGAACATGACGCATGTGATAGTCATGAATGCCAATACAGGTGTAGCCAGTATTTTTTTATGTTATCCATCGGGAAAGCCGATGGATTGGAGCTACCATGCTGGACGGAATATCACTGGACCAAGTGCGAACCTTCCTGGCGGCCGTGGATCACGGCAGCTTTTCGGCGGCAGGTCGCTACCTTTCGCGGACCCAGTCGGCCGTCAGCGAGGCGATCGGCACCCTGGAAACGCACCTGGGTGTGCGCCTGTTCGACCGTAGCGGCCGCTATCCCGAATTGACGGCGGAAGGCCGCGCCCTCCTCGCCGATGCGCGCGAAGTGCTGTCCTCCATCGATGGCATGAAGGCGCGCGCCAAGGGCATGGCCAGCGGCATCGAGCCCGAGCTGGCCGTCGTGGTCGACGTGTTCTTCCCGATCGAGGTGCTGGCGCTGGTCGCCCAGGAGTTCCGCCAGCATTTTCCGGGCACACCGTTGCGGCTCTATGGCGAGGCGCTTGGCGCCACCGTCGAGCCGGTGCTCGACGGACGCGTGAGCTTCAGCGTTTCGGGTTCCCTGCCGGTGTTGCCCGACGGGCTCGGCAGCGAGCATCTGGCCAACGTGCGCTTCGTGGTCGTTGCCGCGGCGAACCATCCTTTGGCGGCATGGCAGGGGCCTATCCCCAAGGCGGAGCTGGCGCGGCACGTGCAACTGGTTCTGACGGACCGGTCCAAGCTCACGGCCGAGCGCGAGTTCGGCGTCATGTCGCCCTCCACATGGCGCCTCGCCGATCTGTTCGCCAAGCACGCCTTCCTGCTGAACGGGCTGGGATGGGGCGGCATGCCCAGCCATACCATTCAAGCGGACCTTGAGGCCGGCCGGCTGAAAGAACTGGTGATCGAAGACAACCCGCCGGGCGGCCTCATCCTGACGATGCAGGCCGTCTATCGAGCCGACGATCCACCAGGACCGGCCGGCCGCTGGATGATCGAGCAGCTCAAACGCTGCCGGGAACGCGGGGAGTAGGCCGGCGCGAGGTGTATTCCCTCCGGCGCCCCCTCGTTGCGCCCACTCGGCCCGCTCTATATGGTCGCGCTCCCGACGCGAGAGCGACCTTGCCGAGGGTCCATCACTCGACAAGACCCTTGGAGACCGCATGCGCAGCCTGCCCGACCGCATTCGCCACGTCATCAGCTTCGAGATCATCGGTCTCGCCCTGGTGACGCCGCTCGGCGCGCTGGCCTTCGGTCAACCAATGCTGGACATCGGCGTGCTCTCGGCCATCGTGGCGGTGATCGCCACGCTGTGGAACCTTGTCTACAATTATCTCTTTGACATCGCACTGAAACGTGCGCGCGGCGGTACCGCCAAGGGCGCGGTGATGCGCGTCTTTCACGCCATCCTGTTCGAGCTCGGCCTGCTGGCGACGCTGATGCCCCTCATCGCCGCCTATCTCGGCATCTCGCTCTGGCAGGCATTGATGATGGATATTTCCTTTGCTATTTTTTACATGGTCTACGCATTTCTATTTAATCTGGTGTATGATCGAATCTTCCCGCTGCCAGAATGGCAGGGGCAATCCTGAAGCATCCCACTTTCTGATCGGCTCCATGTTCCGATCAGCCCCGGGCAACCCGGTGGGGGATAATGGATTGCAGCTTTACAACCTCGCCTTTGCCTTGAGGCTGGATCCCCGGTGGGTCGGCCCGGCGCACTCCCGGCTCGCGCGGACCTCCCCGCGCGGCTGGCGTTCGCGCTGAAACCGTGATGACGAAGTCCTTCGGGTGAAACGGCTTTCACCCTGGAGGCTTCGAGGAATTGAGCATGACGCTAAACGTCCTTCTGGCCGGTTCCACCGGCTTGGTCGGCGCCCTTGTTCGCACGCGGCTTGCCACGCGTGGCGATATCGATCTGATCAGCCTCGTCCGACGTGGCACGGACGCCACCGGCCATGAGGTGGATTTCGAACAGCTTTGCGCCACGCCCGGCGCACTCCTGAGCCCGCTTGCCCCCAATGGCCTCGATGTTGCGATCTCCTGTCTCGGCACCACCATCCGCGCCGCCGGCTCGGAACAGGCTATGTTCCGTATCGACCACGACTATGTGCTGGCCGTGGCAAGCGGCGCCCGATTGCTCGGCGCACGCCAGTTCATCCTGGTGAGTTCGGTGGGGGCCGGCGGCCCTGGCTTCTACCTGCAAACCAAGGGTTCCATCGAGGCGGGGGTCAGTCAGCTCGGCTTCGACCGGGTGGATATCGTCCGCCCCGGCGTGCTGGTCGGCCACCGCAGCGAGCGCCGGCCGCTGGAAGCCATCAGCCAGCGCGTGCTCACCGCGCTGGCGCCGCTGATGGGCGGCCCGTTGACCCGCTATGCCGCCGTGCCGGCCGAAACCGTGGCCGACGCCATCGTCACCCTGATCGGCCAGGCGGAACGCGGCCGCCACGTGCATGAGAACGCGCACCTGCGCCAGCTCGACGCCGCCTGAGCGGCTGGAACAATCGGAGGAGCGTCGAGAGATCGAGACCGAAGGATCGACCTCTGGCGCGCCACCACCCGCCGCAAGACAAGAACCTGATTCGAGCCCTGGTGGCATCAACCGGCATGACAACGTTGGCGGGCAAGACACTGCCGCGCCAGCAACCGCTGCGGTAGCAAATTTCCTCACCTGTGACACTATCCGTAAAAAGTGTAGATGGCTTGCATTTCCCGCATACGTATAGTTGTCCAGCGGGTTAAGTTGCATCCATTTTTCTGCTTATTTCTCAGTAGGATCGCGTCATAATCGACAACACAGTAAAGAAAAATATTAACTTTATCAATTACGCGAGCGCGTGCACGAATACTTCTGAAGTCCTTTTGCGGATCAGCTCGTTAATGTCTTGTTAACCATAACGGCAGCAAGTTCCCCCCTCGAAAACAAGATTTCCGCTTCCACACACTGCTTGGTGTGACGCGCGCCCTTTGTCAGTTTTGGGCGCTTTTGAGCCCGTTGGTCGTTCCTTTCGGCGCGATCGGCGGAGGAGTGTTGAGCGCCATCTGAGACATCGGTCCATCTGCAACTGCGCGACGCGGAGCCACTCCGCGAACGCTCACCCGTGCCCTTTTCAAGTCAATCTTTCGTCGAACCAAGAAGGACGAAGATGAAATGCTGAGCAACATGTCGATCGCTTACAAATTACTGATGGCATTCGGGGCGCTGATCCTGATCTCCGTCGCGCTCAACGTCTATATATTCACTAACAAGCAGGCGCTCGAACAGGCCGACGGCTGGACCGACCACACCTACAAGGTGCTGCAGCAGGCCGACGCCATGCAGGCGGCCATGGTCGACCAGGAAACCGGCTTTCGCGGCTTTCTCGTCACCGCCAATCCCGACAATCTCGGCCCCTACAAGTCCGGATATGCCAACTTTCAGGTTGCCTTCGACAAGCTCAGGACCCTGACGGCCGACAATCCGGTGCAGCAGCGCCGCCTCGATCAGATCGCCTCGGCCGCCGATCAGTGGCGATCGGATGTCGCGGAAAAGGGGATCGGCCTGATGGGCGCCGATGCAACCCGGGAAGCTGCCCGCGACCTTGAGCGCGACGGCGCCGGCAAGAAGTCGATGGACGGCATACGCGCCATCGTCAAGGAACTGAAGGGCGCCGAGGAAGGCCTGCTTGGCGAGCGGGCGACGGCGCGCGACAACGCCTTCAGCTCCATCACCTGGTCGATCATCGCCGGCGGCGTGCTGATGGTCGCTTTCGCCGCCCTCGGCATCCTCGTCCTGAACGGCACCATTTCCTCCCCGATCAGGACCATCACCACCAGCATGAAGGCCATTGCCGGCGGCAAGCTTACCACGGAGGTGCCCTACCTCCAGCGCAAGGATGAGGTGGGCATGATCGCCGACGCCCTGTCGAGTTTCCGCGACAGCCTCGCCGAAACCGAGCGCCTGCGCCAGCAGGCCATCGAGAGCGAGGCGAAGAACCGCGAGGACATGAACCGCGCCCGCCGCGAGATCGCCGATCAGTTCGAAAGCAAGATGGGCGCCCTGGCGGAAAGCTTCGCAAAATCGTCCAGCGAGGTGGCCGACGCCGCCAAGAACCTTTCGGCCACCGCCGAGGAGACCGCTCGCCAGGCGCAGGCCGTGGCCGGCGCTGCCGAGGAAGCGGCCGGAAATGTGCAGACCGTGGCAGCCGGCACCGAGGAACTCTCGACCTCCATTCAGGAGATCTCCAAGCAGGTCAGCCAGTCTTCCTCCATCGCCCGCGACGCCGCGACCGAGGCCGAGACCAGCTCGCAGAACGTTCAGACGCTGTCGAACGCCGCCCAGCAGATCGGCGAAGTGGTGACGCTGATCAGCAACATTGCCGCTCAGACCAATCTCCTTGCCCTCAACGCCACCATCGAGGCGGCGCGAGCGGGCGACGCCGGCAAGGGCTTCGCGGTGGTCGCAGCGGAAGTCAAGCAGCTCGCCGACCAGACCGCCAAGGCAACCGACCAGATCGGCCGCAAGATCACGGAGATACAGGGGGCAACCGGCAACACGGTGGAGGCGATCTCCCGCATCGTCCGGACGGTGACCAGCATCCAGAACTCATCGTCGGCCATCGCCAGCGCTGTCGAGGAACAGGGCGCGGCGACCAGCGAGATCGCTCGCAACACCCAGCTCGCCGCCACCGGCACCACCGACGTGACCAACAACATCTCCGGTGTCAGCACCGCGGCCGAGATGACCGGCGCCGCATCGACGCAACTGATGACGCTGTCGGACCGGTTGAACGGTCAGTCGGCCACGCTGCAGAAGGAAGTGGCCAACTTCGTCGCCAACCTGCGCGCCGGTTGACCGGCCGGGCAAGCCCTGCGCCGTCGACCCCTCACCCTCCCGGGCTGACGGCCAGCCCGCCTCGCCGCCAATCTCTTACTCACCGGCGAGGCGGGTCCAGCCCATGTCCTTGCAGACGATGCCGGCCAGCACGCAGCCGCGCACCGTCATCGACCGGTCGCTGACCTGCATGGTCAGGCGATAGGTGCGGTCGCGCTGCGGATCGAAGGCGGTGCCCGACCAGTGACCCGGGTTGTCGTCGGGCTGCACCTTCATCACCAGCTTGTCGCCGGCCTTCTCGCCCTTGGTACCCGCGCGGATCCAGGTGTTGGTGGCGCAGAGGGCCGTTCCGCAGCGCTCGACCTTCACCTTGGCCTTGCCGTCGCCGCGCGCCCAGAGCCCGAAGGGCGACGGATCGGACGCGGCGAGAACAGGCGTGGCAACCATCGAAACAAGCGCGGCGGCGGTCAGCGCGCCGAGGGGAAAGCGTGAAGCCATGATCCTTCTCCTCTTCGCTGGAGGTGCCCATAGATACGCACGAGGGGGGCGGTCGGTTCACGCGCGTCCTGAAAAAGGGGAGAGAAAGCTGCGACTTTACGGGTTGCACTTTACACCGCCGTAACTCCGACCCGGCTAAGTTTGGCGTCAACATTCGCCGCGAAGGATGCGCCATGCAGAAAGGCTGCCAGGGTTGCCGGCTTGAGGGAGGGTTTGCCCTGCCCTTTTCCATGGCCTTTCAGCCGATCGTCGATACGCACGCCGGCAGGATATTCGGCCACGAGGCGCTGGTGCGTGGCATTCACGGCGAGAGCGCCGGCAGCGTTCTTTCCAACGTCGACGCCAGCAACCGCTACTGGTTCGACCAGCGCTGCCGCGTCCGGGCCATCGAGCTGGCAGCCGGCCTGTTCCCGAGGGGCGAAGACCTTCGTCTCTCGATCAACTTCATGCCCAACGCCGTCTACGAGCCGCGCGCCTGCATCCGCCAGACGCTGGAAACCGCCGAGCGGGTGGGCTTCCCGCTCAGGGCGATCATCTTCGAATTCACCGAAAACGAGCCGCTCGACGCCAGCCACCTCCTCAGCATCCTGAAGACCTACAAGGAAATCGGCTTTTCAACCGCCATCGACGACTTCGGCGCCGGCTATGCCGGCCTCAATCTCCTGGCCAGCTTCCAGCCGGATATCGTCAAGCTCGACATGGACCTCATCCGCGGCATCGACCGCGACCCCGCCCGGCGCGCCATCGTCAAGAACCTCCTCCACATGCTCGACGATCTCGGCGTCACCCCGCTCTGCGAGGGGGTGGAGACGGAAGCCGAATTCACTGTCCTCGCCGACCTCGGCGCCCACCTGTTCCAGGGTTACCTGTTCGGCAAACCGACCTTCGAGGCGCTGATGGGCTACCCCGAACCTGCCGCCTCGCTCTGCGCGTAAAGCCAGGGCGCCTGCATCCAGCGCAATCCGCAAGGGCATCGAAGCGCCAGAAGTGGCCTCGTCTTCCACCTGAAGACCGAGGGCCTTCTGTGAACACAATTCGCATAGTGCGCAATACCTATGCAAAGCATTAGTTAACATGTTGGTAGAATTTCGCGCGCCAATTTCCCCGCACGCTAAACGGTCGCCATGGATAATATGCAACCGGATTAGCCACCATTACCGCCAAGGCTGGTTCAGGGGACGTATATGCTGTTCCATTCGCAAGAAAAGAACGGAATCTCGGCCAAGCTTGCTGCGCTTGACCGCGTTCAGGCTGTCATCGAATTCGACTTGGAAGGGAAAGTGCTCGCGGCGAACGACAATTTCCTGAAGACGCTCGGCTATTCCCTGAACGAGATACTTGGCAAACACCATTCCATCTTCATCGACCCCGCAGAAGCCAAGGCGCCGGAATACAAGGAATTCTGGGCCCATCTTCGCAAGGGCGAATTCCACGCCGGGCAGTTCAGGCGTATCGCCAAGGGCGGCCGCGAAGTCTGGATCGAGGCCTCCTACAACCCGGTCTTCGACCGCGCCGGCCATCCCTATGGGGTGATCAAGTTCGCAACCGATATCACGACGCGACACCTCGCGGATATCGAGCGGGCCGGCCAGATCGCGGCCATCCGGAAAAGCCAGGCGGTCATCGAGTTCGATATGTCGGGCAAGATCCTCGACGCCAACGACAATTTTCTGATAGCGCTGGGCTATCAGCTGTCCGAGATCGTCGGCAAACACCATTCGATGCTCGTGGAGGCCAAGTTCCGGGAGTCGCCCGAATACGCTGCTTTCTGGGCCGCCCTCAGGCGCGGTGAGTTTCAGGCGGCGCAATTCAAGCGCATCGGCAAGGGCGGGCGCGAGGTCTGGATCCAGGCGAGCTACAATCCGATCCTCGATGGAGCCGGCCGGCCATACAAGGTCGTGAAGTTCGCCACCGACGTGACGGATCAAGTGTCGCTGCTCAACGAGCTGCGCGGCATCATTGAGAAGAATTTCGGAGAGATCGATCAGGCGATCGCCCATTCGACACAAGAAGCCGAAACGGCAATCGCTTCCGCCAGGGCGACAACGACCAATGTGCACACCATGGCGGCGGCGGCCGAGGAACTGGCAAACTCCGTTGCGGAAATTGCCGAGAGCATGAACAAGTCGCGATCGGCGACCGAGACGGCGTTTGGTCAGGTGCGCACGGCCGGCGAACTCACCAAGAGCATGTCCGGTGCGGCCGCATCCATGAGCGGCATCCTCTCCCTGATTTCCAACATAGCCGGCCAGATCAACCTGCTGGCTTTGAACGCTACGATCGAGTCGGCGCGGGCCGGCGAGGCCGGTCGCGGATTCGCCGTCGTGGCGCAAGAGGTCAAGAACCTCGCCAACCAGGCGGCCAAGGCCACCGAGCAGATCGGCACCGAGATCGGCGGCATTCAAGCGCTGTCGAACGATGTCGTTGGGGCTCTGGGTCTCATCGAGGCCTCCGTCGATACGATGCAGAACCATGTTGTGGGGACCGCGACCGCAGTCGAGCAGCAGAGCGTCGTGACCCGCGACATCTCGGCGAACATGCAGACGACCGCCGATGCCGTAACGCATATCTCCAGCAGCATCGGAGCGATCGCCACGGCCATCTCGCGCGTGACGACAGCCGTCTCGACAACCAGAGAGGTGGCCACCAAGGTGCTCGCCCGCTGAGCCGTTCCGGACTGCATCTTGACAAAGAGATCGAGCTTTTCGGGTGAACCAGAATTCGCCGGAAAGCTCGAGATCAATTTACAGGAGCACCCGCCATCATTCATTTCTGCAGGTCGCGCTGCAATTCTGAAGGGTTCAAACGGCCCGCCGGCTGATCCATTTCAACGGCCACATCCATCGATCAAGGGAGTGGCTCCATGGAAACCATCAAGCTCTGGAACGGCGTCACCGTGCCACGCTTCGGCCTCGGCACCTGGGCGGCCGGCGGCATGATGATCTGGCCTGATGGCCCCTCGAGCTACGGCTCGATCTCGCGCGACGACGCCATCGCCGGCATCCGCGAGGCCTATGACATGGGCATCCGGATCTTCGATACGGCCGCCGCCTATGGCGCCGGCAATGCCGAGCTGATCCTCGGCGAGGCGCTGGAAGACAAGTCCGACGTTGTGATCGTCACCAAATGCGGCTTCACCGGCAATCCCGAGACCCGCGTGATCGACCCTGTCGATCTCAGCCCCGCCGCCATCCGCAAGGGTGTCGAAGGTTCGCTCAAGCGCCTGAAGCGACCGACAGTCGATGTCGTGCTGCTCCACCACAACGGCTTGGAGGTCACCAAGGCGCGGCCGGTATTCGATGCGCTGGAAGCCATGCGCAGCGAGGGCCTGATCGCCTGCTACGGATGGAGCTCCGACGCCGTGGACGGCATCGCCGCCGTAACGGACTATCCGGGCTTCAAGGTAGTCGAGCACGATCTCAACGTGTTCGACACGGCCGACGACATGCTGCACCTCGTCGAACAGCGCCAACTCTATTCGCTGGCGCGACTGCCGCTGGCCATGGGCCTTTTGAGCGGCAAGTACAGCAAGGGGGCAAGGCTTTCGGGAACCGACGTCCGCGCCAGCTCGGCCCCCTGGCTCAAATATTTCAAGGAGGGCGCCGCCAATGCGGACTATATCGGCCTGCTCGAACAGATCGAGCCGCTCCTGACGGTAAATGGCAGGAGCCTATCGCAAGGCGCCCTCTCCTGGATCCTCGCCGCATCCGACCGAGCCATCCCCATCCCCGGCTTCACCGCCACCACCCAGATCCGCGACAACTTCGGCGCGGTGACAGAGGGCAGGCTGCCGCCAGAGGTCATGGAGAAGGTGCGGAAGATCGTGAAGGAGAGAACGGGTGGCTGAATGGAAGCGATGTCGCCGGAGAGTATGATACGCCCTTCGGCGCCTTCTCGTCCTGAGGTCCTCGCTTTCGCAAGGATGACAGCCCTATAGTGGTGTGAGCGCTATCCGACTGTTCCGCTTATATAAATCTGTCATCCTTGCGAAAGCGAGGACCTCAGGCAAAATGGAGCAATCGGCCAATATAGCCCCCCTCGCTCCACCGTTCCCAAACCACACTTAGCTCAAGCCCCTGATCGGATCGGGCGCATAACTGAGCAGCCCGGGCGCACGGCAACCTCTCCCGCCCCCTATCCTTCTCTCCATCCTGAAGAGAAGGAACCATGTCGTGAAATCCCTTTATCGCTTCTCCGCCACCGCCTTCGCCGTCATCGCCACGGCCTCGCTGGCCCATGCCACCGACAGCCTCAAGGTGACCATCGGCGGGCTCGACGCGAACGGTCGCTTTGCCGACGACGCCGCCTTCTGCTCGCCGGCCAAGAGCGGCCCGATCGACGTCAGCCCCGAGGTGAGCTGGTCGGCCGGCCCCGAGGGCACGCGCGCCTACGCGCTCACCATGACCGACCCCGACGTGCCCAAGGACATGAGCCTGATCAACAAGCCCGGCGTCACCATCACCGAAGCCACGCCACGCATCACCATCCACCACTGGGCGCTGGCCGACATTCCCGCTTCGGTCACCAGGCTGGACAAAGGCGCCGAGGGCGACAAGCTCACCCCGCATGGCAAGCCGATCGGCGCGACACCCCATGGCTTGCGCGGCGCCAACGTCTACACCAGCTTCCTGGCCGGTAACCCCGACATGGCCGGCACCTATGGCGGATATGACGGTCCCTGCCCGCCTGTCAACGACGAGCGGCCGCACCACTACACCGTTCGCGTCTATGCGCTCGACGTCCCGACGCTGGGTCTCTCCGGCGCCTTCGACGGCCCGGCGCTGGAAGCAGCCGTCAAGGGCCATGTACTCGCCAAGGGGGAAGCAGTGGCGACCTACGCGCTCAACCCCAAGCTGATAAACGCCAAGTAACGTCCCAAGAGCCGGCCCGTTGGCAAGAACATCGGGCCGGTTTTCAGTGATCGGCAACGCGCAGAATTCTACGTAGAGTAAAGCTGACCTTTACTCTTTGGCGGTTAGGTCGTTGGTAAATCCATACCGGCCCGCCATGACAATAGCGCTCGACCTGCCCACCATCCTCTTCGTGCTCCAGACGTCCTATATCGCCGGAGCTCTGGCGCTCGCCTATGCGCGCTATCGTTCGGCCGATGCCGCCGGCGCCGAGATGATCGCCGCGGGCTTCCTCGCGCTGGCCGCCGGCGCCCTGCTGGCCAGCTATGCCGAGGTCGACAAGGCTTACTATGCGGCCCTGAGCCTCGCCAACGTCTCGTTCGGCATTTTCGCATATGGGCTGTTCCTCGCCGGGGTGCTGGAACTCAGCTGCCGAAAGCGCATCCGTCCGCTCTGGATCCTTCTCCTCCCGCCGCTGCTGACGGTGACGGCTGGACTGACGACAGGATTCCACCTCGTCAACTGGCTCCGCGCAGCGATCTTCAATGGCACCTCAGCCATCGCCATGCTGGCGGCGGCCTGGGTGTTCTACAAGGGCGGCAAGAACGAGCCGCTGCCGGCCCGCCGCATCGCCACGCTGGCCTTCTGCGCCGCCGGCCTCGTCAGCCTTTTCATGACGGCGGAGTTCACGGCAGGGGTGTTCTGGACGCCGCTTTCCCTCACCTTCGTCTTCATCCTGTCGCTGAAATTTGCCATTGCGCTGTCGGTCATCATCCTTACCATGGAGCGCACCATGGCCAAGCTCGACCGCCTCGCCCACACCGACGCACTGACCGGCCTCGATAACCGCCGGTCCTTCTTCGCCAGCGTGCCGCCCACGGTGAACGCCGGCGACGCCATCGTCGTCTTCGACGCCGACCGCTTCAAGAAGCTCAACGACGAGTGGGGCCATGCGCTGGGCGACGAAGTGCTGAAAGCCATGGCCCGCGCCATGACTGCCCATACCCGCGATACCGACGTCCTCGCCCGCTACGGCGGCGAGGAGTTCATCCTCTACCTGCCCGCCACCGGCGAAGTGCAGGCACTGGCCATCGCCGACGCCATGCGCGCCGAAGTCGAGGCCACCATCATTGCCGGCGTCCGCACCACCATCAGCGCCGGCATTGCCGTCTCCTCGCAGGGCGTAACCCCGCTCAAGCACCTCATCGCCGAAGCCGACGAAGCGCTCTACGACGCCAAAGCGGCGGGGCGGAATACGTGCCGGGTGAGCCGGCGGGGCGAGAAGGACGTGGCAGAGACAGCCGGGACGGCGGCGTGAGGGAGCCCTCTCCAGGCATCACGCGAAGACCTCCAAAACAAGTCGCCTCCTTCAACGCTCTTCCGCTGTCAACTCCGCCTGCCGCCGATGCCTCGCGCGCCCGTCCCAGAGGCCGGCGGCCATCATCACCAATGTGGTCAGCCAACCCAGGTCGAGGAGATCGGCGAAGGGCGCGACCAGCAGCGCGGCGAGCGCCAGCGCCGCCACCAGATGCGAAGGGGGAAGGTTGCCATAGACCACCTTCTTGTAGACGGCGCTGCCCAGGAGATAGATCGCCGGCCCGCCACAAAGCATCAGCGCGTAGGCCGTCTTCACTTCACCGTGCGGGTGGGCCATCACCAGATCGTTGCCGACGGCCGTTGCAATGATGCCGCCGACCAGGATGGCGTGGATGTAGTGGAAATAGGCGCCGATGCGACCGGGGTCAGCGGCATGGGTGATCGCCGCCGTGGCATCCTTGCTCGATGTACCGAAATAGAGCCACCACATGGCGAGTGTGCCGAGAAAGGTGGCCAACATGGCGCTGAGGATCGCCGGGGTCCATGCCTCGATCTCGGCCAGCGTGGCACCGGTGGCCAGAAGGGTTTCCCCCAGCGCCACGATGACGAACAACTGGCAGCGCTCCGCAAGATGGCCGCCCTCGATCGTCCAGTCGGCAGTGGTTGAGCGGCCGAGCCGCGGCAGCGCGAAGCCGATCATCGGCGAGACATACTCGCAGGCGACAGCAACACCCCACAGCACCACACGCACCGTTCCCTCGGCGAAAGCGCCGGAGATCCAGAACACGGCTGCGATGATCAGCCAGCCGAACATCCGCCGATAGTTGGCCGCGAGCGGATGGCCACTGCCAAGTTCCCAGACGATATAGCCGGTTCGCCCAACCTGGATCGCCACGTAGGCGAGCGCAAATACCGGGCCGCGTTCGCCGAAGGCGCCGGGGATCGCCGCCGCCATGACGAGACCCGCCAACATCACCGTGAACAGCAGCCCACGGATGCGCGGCGTTTCCGGATCAAACCAGTTGGTGACCCAGCAGGTATACTGCCAGCCGAGCCACACCGCGAACCACAGGATCAGCGTTTCAATCGCGCCGATCGAATTGAGATCGTGCAAGAGCTCATGGCTGAGCTGGGTGACCGCGAACACGTAGACGAGGTCGAAGACCAGTTCCTCGTAGGTGACGCGGGCATGGTGGCCATCGCGGCGGCGCAACAGCGGATGTGCGGCAGTCATGCGCCCCACCGCGAGAAACCCTGGTCGTCGATTGCCTGCATGGCCTATCCCCTTTCGCCGACAATCTATCGGTGTATTCACGGATGCGCCAGCGTGCTCACCCCGCGAGAGACTTCTCGAAATAGACGCGGTGGAAACCGTCTTCGGTGCGCCGGTCCACCTCGACATAGCCGAGGCGGGGATAGATCGCGAGATTGTCGGTCATCTTCTCGTTGGTGTAGAGGCGCACGGCGCAGAAGCCTTGCCGGCGCGCCGCCGCCTCGCAAAAGCCGATCAGCGCCTTGCCGATGCCACGCCCGGCGACGGATGGCAGCACGGCGACGTTTTCCAGAAGGACATGCCCGCCCTCTGGCCGGAAAACGATGAAGCCCAGGAAATCGCCCTGCTCGTCCCGCGCCACGTAGGCTTCGCCGGCCGCGATCGCCTGGGCATAATCGGCCAGCATCGGCGCCGGCTTGCGTCCGATCGCGGCAACGTAGTGGCCATAGGCCTCGCTGGCGCAACGCCTGATATCGGCCTCATCGTCCGCCACTGCCAGCTGGATCATGCCATCCTCCCAAGCCCCTTCTCCGGCAATCTAGTGGCGTGCCCGCGTCCCCTCAATGCGTCGGGTCCGGCAGCCCATCGAAGAACATGTAGATGGCGGCGATCTTGCCGTCCCTGGCCACCACCACGTCCGTGCCGGCATAGGCTGGCGCTTCGCCGGGTGTGCCGGAGATCCATTTGGCGCGGGCGATATCGCCGGGCAGCACCTCGACGGGGGCGATGATCTCGTAGCGGAAGCTAGGGTGGGTGGCGCGGATGACGCCAGCGATGCGGACGATCTCGGCGGGGCCGCGATAGATGCCGTGCGGTTCGACGAATATGGCGTCGTCGGCGTAGATCTCGGCCGCCGTCGCCCGGCGAAGGGCTTCGTCGCCCTCGCCGAATATGCCGTGAAGATTGCGCTCGATCAGCGTTGCGATGTCCTGGGTCATGATGGCTCTCCTTCAATGGGGTCACCCTCGCTGGGTGGCCATGACAGAAGGCTAGCGCCGCCGTGCCTCGGGCAGAAGCCCGTGGCGGTGGACAGATTATTCAGGCTCGTGGATGATGGGGCGTTGTCCGTTCCGAGAGCTGCCGCCCATGGATCACATTCTAGCCCTGCGCGCCTTCGTCCGCATTGCCGAGGCCGGCTCGTTCGCCAAGGCGGCGGACTCCATGAACCTGCCGCGCTCGTCGGTCAGCAAGCTGCTGCAGGACCTCGAGGCGCATCTCGGCGTCAAGCTGGTGGAGCGCACCACCCGCGCCGTGACCGTCACTCACGAGGGCGCCGCCTATCGCGAGCGGGCAGTGCGGGTGCTGGCCGAGATCGACGAGATGGACAGCACGGTGGCTGGCGGGCGCACCGCGCCGAAGGGCCGCCTCAGGGTGGACGTCGGCTCCAGCCTCGCCAATGTGCTGGTGATCCCGGCGCTGCCGTCCTTTCACGCCACCTATCCCGAGATCGACCTGCAGCTCGGCATCACCGACCGGGTGGTCGACCTGATCGGCGAGGGTGTCGATTGCGTTCTCCGCGTAGGCGGGCTGCCGGACAACAATTCGCTGATTGCCCGCAAGCTCTGCGAGCTTGATCGCGTCACCTGCGCCGCGCCGGCCTACCTTGAGGGGCGGGAACTGCCACGCGTGCCGGCCGACCTCGAGCGCGGCCACCGCATCATCGCCTACTTCTCCGCCGAAACCGGCCGCACCCAGCCGCTGCGCTATATTGAGAACGGCGAGCCGATCGAGATCCAGCCCACAGCGGGCCTGTCGGTCAACGAGAGCACCGCCCACATCACCGCTCTGCTCACCGGCCTCGGCATCGGCCAGACCTTCGGCTTCATGATGCGCCAGCACCCGGAGGCGTTGGTCGAGCTGCTGCCCGAGTTCAAGCCGCAAAAACGCACGCTCAACCTGGTCTATCCGGCCAGCCGCTTCCCCAGCCAGAAGCTCCGCGCCTTCTCCGACTGGATCGCCGGCATCTGCGCCGCCCACGGGCGGCAGGCAGCCCGCGATTAGCATTATCCACGCAGATGGATAATGCTTCCACCGGCACGGGCTTCTCGCGCCGCGTCTGACCGCCTAGCTTCCGGTCATCGAACACGGCGCCGCAGCGGCCAGATGGCCAAGCCCCACGCCGGCAACCTCGAAATTGGAACCTGACAAACGGCCGGCGCTCGGGCTGAACCCTCGCGCTCGCCCATGGAGATCGTCATGAGCAACAGACTTCAAGGCAAGATCGCCCTCGTCACCGGCGGCACCAGCGGCATCGGCCTCGCCACCGCCAAGCTTTTCGCCGCCGAGGGCGCCCACGTTTACATCACCGGCCGCCGCCAGTCGGCGCTCGACGCGGCCGTCAGGGAGATCGGCGGCAACGCCACCGGCATTCAGGCCGACTCCAGCCGCAACGCCGACCTTGATCGCCTCTATGCCGAGATCGAAAAGGCGCACGGCCGCCTCGACGTGCTGTTCGCCAATGCCGGCGGTGGCAGCATGCTGCCGCTCGGCCAGATCACCGAAGAGCAGGTGGACGACACCTTCGGCCGCAACGTCAAGGCGGTGATCTTCACCGTACAGAAGGCGCTGCCGCTCCTCAAAGCCGGATCGTCGGTGATCCTCACCGGCTCCACCGCCGGCAGCCAGGGCACGGCGGCCTTCTCGGTCTACTCGGCCTCCAAGGCAGCGGTGCGCAACCTCGCCCGCTCCTGGGCGCTCGACCTCAAGGGCAGCGGCATCCGCGTCAACGTCGTCGCCCCCGGCCCGACACACACCACCGGCCTCGTCGAGCTGGCCGGCGACGACAAGGCGCAGCAGCAGGGCCTCCTCGATTTCCTCGCCTCCACCGTGCCACTCGGCCGCGTCGGCGAGGCGGAAGAGATCGCCAAGGCCGTGCTGTTCCTCGCCAGCGATGAGTCCAGCTTCGTCAACGGCGCCGAGCTGTTCGCAGACGGTGGCTCGGCACAGGTGTGACGAGACGGCGCGGCGCATCAACCGATGCACCGCGCCGCCATCCTGTCAGCCTCACTCCATCAGCGGATTCTGCCCCATCCGCTGTTCGCCGATGCGGGCAGCGTCGCGCACCACGGCAAAGCCGTAGTCGAGCATCTGCCGCTCGAACCCAGCGAGCGCATCGCCGAGCGCCATCCGGCCTTCGGCAACCTCACGCAGCGCCCGCCCCAGCAGGGCGCCGTCACGCATCGCCACGTTGGCGCCGCGTCCCAGGGTCGGCGTCATCGCGTGGATGGCGTCGCCGATCAGTGTGACGTGGTCGGGGCGATCGAGCGCCACGGGCACGCTGGTGAACATGTCGACGGCGAAGAAGGCCGAGGGATCTCCGGCACCGACGACCGATCGCGCCGCCGCCGGCCATTCGCTCAAAACCTCAAGGGCGATCTCCTGCAACCGGGGGCCCGGGGCTTCGCGCATCCCGGCGGGAAAATGGCCGTGCCGTCCTCCGACGATGCAGACGACATAATCATCCTCCGCCCGCATGGCGATGCTGGGGATGATCCGGGCCGCCGCCTTGGCCGGCGGTGTCGGAAAGCGCACCGAGCCGAGACCAAGGAAGACTTTCCGCGCGTCGGCGGCGATGGTGAAGATGTCTTCCAGCGTCTCCACGGGGACCAGCCCCTTGGCCGTCGTGAGCGGGATCCGGCCGTAGATGGCGGTAACGCCCGCATCCAGCGTGTCCGCGTGGGGCGCGCGCTGACGGCGCACGGCAGATCGGATGCCATCGGCACCGACGAGCACTTGGCCCTGCGCCACCGTGCCATCGTCGAAGTGGGCGATCACGCCGCTGTCGCCCACCTCGTAGCGCTCGAAGCGCTTGCCATAGCGGATGTCGAGATCGGCGAGCAGGATTTGGCGCAGCGTGGCGCGATCGACGTTGGCATGGGTGTTTCTGGTGGCGCTCGACGGCCAGACATCCGGTCCAAGGTCGTCGTGGGTCGGCAGCCGCTTGACCACCGAAAGGTCGGTGGCAAGCAGCGTCGTGAAGGGCAGCGTGGTCTGCGCGGTCGCCTCAAACAAGGCGAAGAGCACCGGTGACAGCACCTCGGCCAGCGCGCCAAGCGCATCGCCGTCGAGATGCAGCCGATAGCCCTGGGGCCGGGCAAAGGGTTCGCTGTCCCGCTCGTAGACCGAAAAAGGAATGCCGGCGCGGCGCAGCGATTGGGCAAGACAGAGGCCACCGAGACCGGCGCCGATGATGAGAACCTGGGATTTGGTCATGCGTCGTCCCTTGCAAACGAGGTTGAGCAAGAGACGCACCGGTGACCTGCCCCAAGGGGCCGGCGCTTGCACGAACGCCAGAGGCGTCACCCGGACTACCTACCGGGCAGTGACTTTTGCGCGTCACATCCGTTGTAGCCGCTCCTTCCCCGGCCGGCAAGCCAAGGCCTGCCTATGACGCACCCAGCGCGCGTCATCCACGCGCAACGAGGACTTCCGGCAGAATGAAGCGATTGCCCGATATCAAACTCTCCCATACCGACAACCGAGCTTCCTCAACGATACGGAGCAGTTTGCCGATAGTGGCTCGGCGCGGGCTCAAGGATGAGCGAGCGATGCCTGATAAGCGCCGCTCGGCGCACCGCCGATATAGCACTCCCCTACGCCGACGGAGCACTGACCAGCGGCCCGTTCGACAACCGGCTCTCCCAGTTCTCCACCTTGCCGCTGGCCACACGCTTGGCGAACAGCGATCGGAATCCCGGCGAGAGGTGCGGCAGTTCGCTCAACACCCTGGCCATCTCGAAATCATCGACCTGGTGATAAAGGTACTGCTGCAGCCGGGCGACCGGCCATTCGGGCAGCGGTCGCTCCACCACGGCAATGGTGTCGCCCGCTGCCACCTCGCCGGGTTCCAGTACGCGGTAGAACCAGCCGGTGCGACCACTCTCCTGCGAGCGGCGCGAAATGCCGAGGTCGCCGAAGCGGTGGTTCAGCTTGAAGCAGGGCTGGCGCGATTCCGACACCTGCAGCAGGGCGCTGCCGACACGCACAATGTCGCCGACACAGACGGTCGCCTCCGATAGGCCCGCCGCCACGAAATTCTCGCCGAAGCCGCCCGGCTGAAAGCCCTGGGCGATATCGGGAAACTCCGCCTGCCACGTCGCGTAATGGCCGCTGTCATACTGCAGCACCGCCTTCTCCGGCCCGCCATGGAAGCGCTCGGCGTGCTGGTCGCCGACGGGACCGGTGAGTTCGATGCGAACCGGCGCATCGAGCGGGCGCTTGCCGATCGCCGAACGAATGCCGCTCTGCCCGATCTCGGCCACGCTACCGACGCGGATTTCGGAGAGAACGGTGGTGGGCAGATCGGATGACTGGGCCATGTGAATCCTCGGAGATGAGGCTGCCAGCTTAGCCTACCCGCGCGGGCCTGTCCCATGTAGGTGCAACACGCCTTATATAAACCGCTCGCTTTACTCGTCCTGAGGTCCCTGCCTGCGCAGGGATGACAGAATTATTTAATGAAAACAAAAATATAAGGTTGTCATCCCCGCGCAGGCGGGGACCTCAGGCAGAATGGAACAATCGGCCGATATCACTCTCCAAAAAGCGGGCCGCCCCACTCACCACGGCACATCCTTGCCATCCCGATCGAGATACCTGAGCCCCCCCTTCCCCATCTGCCCAATCAACAGATCGACGATCTTCGGCACGCTTTCCTCGATGGTGAACGGCGCATCCGGTCCGCCGAGGTCGGTGCGGATCCAGCCGGGCGCCACCAGCACCAGCGCGCGGCCGGCCTCGCGGGCGGCGTAGCTGCGCATATACTGGTTGAGCGCCGCCTTGCTGCCGCGATAGACCTCGCGCCCGCCCTTGAGGTTGTTGGCAATGCTGCCCTGCCCGGACGACATCACGCCGATCAGTCCGTCCGGCGGCACCAGATGGTCGAGCCGCTCGACCACCCGCATCGGGCCGAGCACGTTGGTCAGCATCACCCGCATGAATTCCTCGGTGGAGACGGCGCCGATGGTCTCCTCCGGGTTGGCATTGGTGGTGCCGGCATTGACGAACAGCATGTCGAAACGGCGGCCAGCCAACCGGTCGTGCAGCGCCGTGATGTCCTCGACGCGGGTCATGTCGAGCTCGGCGATCTCCACGGCATCGCCATGCCGGTCTTGAAGATCGTGGAGGCCGGTTCGCTTTGCGCCGCGCACCGTGCCGACAACGGACCAGCCGCGCTTGACGAAATCTTCGGCCATGGCGAGGCCGAGACCACGCGACGCGCCGACGAGAAGAAGGGATTTCTGGGTCATGGCCGTGCCTTTCCGTGAGAGCAACCCCGGCAAGCCTGCGAAACGATCGGCATCGGAGATTGCCAGCGCCTAACAATCGTCAACGCATATGCGCCCTATTGAGATGAGGCGCCAGACGCATGATCTGCATTGATATGTTGCGCTGAGCGCCATGCCTCGCCATGCTCCCGGCATGGATGACATCGACCTCAACCTCCTCCCGGCCCTCGACGCGCTGCTCACGGAGGGCAGCGTCACCGGCGCCGCCCGCCGGCTCAACCTCAGCGCCTCGGCGATGAGCCGTACGCTCGCCCGTCTGCGCGAGGCCACCGGCGATCCGCTGTTGGTGCGGGCCGGGCGCGGTCTGGTACCGACGCCGCGCGCCGAGGAGATCGCCGGCCGCGTGCACGATCTCGCCCGCGAGGCCCGTGCGGTGCTGAGCCCACGCCGCGACGGCCTTGACCTTGCAACGCTCGACCGCACCTTCACCCTGCGTGCCAGCGAGGGTTTTCTCGCCGTGTTCGCAGCGCCGCTGGTCTCCGCCGTCTGCGCGGCGGCGCCGGGTGTGCGGCTGCGCTTTGCACCCAAGCCGGTGAAGGACACCGCCGCATTGCGCGAGGGCGAGATCGATCTGGAAATCGGTGTGCTCGGCGATGCGCCGCCGGAGGTGCGCGCCCTGCTGCTGTTTCGCGACCGCTACGTCGGCGCGGTGCGATCAGGCCACCCGCTGCTGGAAGCAGAGGTGACGCCAGCCCGCTATGCCGCCTGTCGCCATGTGGTGGTGTCGCGCCGGGGCGAGGCCGAGGGGCCGGTGGACGCAGCACTGAGCGATCTCCATCTCGCCCGCCGCATCGTCGCCGTGGTGCCCGGCTTTCCAGATGCGCTTGCCATCGCCCGCCGCACCGATCTGGTGGCGCAGGTCACCCGCTCGTCATTTCATCCGGTGGGAGGAGAAGCGCTGGCCGACGGCCTCGTCGCCTTCGATCTGCCGGTCACCACACCGGAGATCGCCATCTCGCTCCAGTGGCATCCGCGCCTTGAGGCCGACCCCGCCCATCGCTGGCTGCGAGGGCTGGTCGGGGCAGTCTGTCATGCGTAAGGCTCAAGAGCCTCACGCTCATTTCTTCTGTGACTTCAGCACATTCATCCGCATGCGATGGAAGTGCAAGGCGCGGTCGGCCGACTGGCGGTCGATCTCGGCATAGTTGCCGGCCCAGGCCTCGGCGATCGACGGGGTCTGCCCGAGATACTCGGCACGCAGCCGCGACAGCTTCAGGTAAGCCTCGTCGCCGATGTTCAGGCTGCGGCAAACGACGGCGAGGCCGAAGTCGTTTTCGTGGTTGAGCACGTTGGCGATATGCGCTTCCTCAAGGCCGCCTACCTGGGTGAGCAGCTCGGCCACCGCCTCCATACGGCCGCCCTCGGCAAAGTGAGTGATGGCATCGTCGAGCGTGCCGAGCCGCTGGCGGATGCGCCTCAGCAACGACGAGATTTCCTGCTCGAGCTCCTGCTTGCTCTGATGGGCGATCTCCGCCGCCTCCGCCACCAGCAGCACCGCGAAATCCGGCGACAGGGCGACGAGGTTCTGCAGCTTGGTGCGCGCCTCGGCGTCGAACTTCGCCATGGCCTTGGCCAGGCGCTCCGACGATATGTCCGCCCGCTTCGACAGGGCCAACAGCACCGAGGGATAATCGAGACAGCGCGTCGCGAGCCGCGTCAGGCCGAAGTCGGAGAAGCGCGCCGCGACGTTGCGCGTCACCCCTTCCAGAACGTCGCCGTTACCGCGGTCGGCCAGCACTTCGGTCACCGTTTCGCTCAGCATCTTGCGCCGGGTCATGGCAAGCAGATGCCCCTGCGACAGCGACAGCGCGATGTCGCGCAGATCAGTGTCGGTCAGCGCCTCGGACTGCTCCAGCATGGTGCCCGAAACGGAAAGTTCGTCGTCAGATGCAAGGCGCACGGCCAACGCGTGCGGCGTGCGGCGGAGCGGTGCCATCTCGGCGGAAAACTTCGCCCGCACATCCACCGACACCTGATCGACCAGCCGGCAGAGTATGTCGCCAAACAGTCGGGTTTCCGCGTCGGTGTAGTTTTCGGAACCGTCGGTAAAAAGTTCGGAGATCCAGAGCAGCAGGTCTTCCCGCTTGTCACTGGATTTGTCACGACTAAGGGCAATCAATCTATCAAACATCAATGTCTCATCGCCTTTCGGGAGCCGCCGTCTGCCAGGCGAACCAAATCTGTTCGACAGACGACCGCTCCGGCGTTGTGCTGGTCCGCCGGATCAGCCTGGGAGGGGAGACTTGCCGGCGACGCCTTACGCACTCCGCGCAGATGCCGTGCCGAAAATTGTGTATCTCAACTCTTAACGCAGTCTTGAACTGAGCGCGTAGATCCGGTTAACGCGTCGGTTTTTTCCACGATAGGAACTGAAAAAATAACATCCGTGCCAATTAACCGTCGCCGAAGCTAAACGGCGCGTAAAATCAATCTGATGTATTTTTCGTTGCGTACTATACTAAAGCTTGGTGGCCCATCGCAGTCGCGGAGCCTTGGACCGTCGCATTTCACTAGAGCAGTTCCAGCAAAAGTGGGAACCGGTTTTGGGTCCGGAACTGCGCCTTAACAAAGAGATAGAGCTTTTTAGGTGAACCTGAGTTCACCGGAAAAGCTCTAGAGCACCCGCCGATCAGGTTGAATCAACCTGATCGAAAAGCGGCTGCTCCAGCAAATTGATCTGGAGCCTTCGCTGGACGACCAAATGTTTCAATTTGGTCGGCGAACGCTCTAGGCGAGCCCGACGATCTTTTCTCCGTCAGCAACCGCATAGTAGGTCACGGTCACCGCGATGCCGAAGCGACCAGCCAACTGACAGGTGGCGCTTGGTACGGTCAGGGAGGTGACGAGATCGTCCCTGAAGAAAGGCATGCCGATATCGAGCGCCGCGGTCTGGATCATGCCTTGCGCCAGAAGCGCGGCGATGCCGGTGCCAAATTTCTCTATGAAGCCATCGATGGTCAGCCACAAGATGTACTGGCACGCGGAAACGAGCTCGATCTGGGCGTATTGCAGACCATCATGGCCCTTGCGCGCCCATTGCACCTTGAAGTCCAAAACGGCCTCAAGACTCTCCTGCGGTACGGCCACGTTGCCGAACCGCATGATAACGCCCATGGTTTTAATCAATTCAAGTTTCTCTCGGCGAAACTCGCCCGGCACGAAGTCCAGCGCGAGTAGACCAATAGGATACGTGAAATCACCAATTAACAGATCGCATTCCGGCGATAGTCCCGCAAGCCGATCAGGATAGCATTTGGTTCAGGTTGGCTGGCGACAGATCATCTCCTTTTCCATACCATACTAAATCAAGGGTAGATAATAGTCACTCGCTCGCGTCATTCCTCATCACGGAGACCCGCACGCGGTGGAACCTCAAGGCGCGGTCTGCCGATTCCTTGTCGAGCTCGGCATAGTTCCTTCCCCATCCCTCGGCATCAGCCGGCGCCAGATGCAGATGTTCGGCCCGCATCAGACTGAGCTTCGAATAGGCCTTGTCGCCCACACCCAAGCTGCGGCAGACCACCGCGAGACCGAAATCGTTTACCTGGTTCATTACGTTGAAGATGTGCGTTTCTTCAAGGTCACCCGCCTGCGAGAGCAGCTCGACGAGGGCTTCCATCCGCCGATCGCGGGCATAACGGGCGATGCACTCGTCCAGCGTCATCATTCCCATCTTCATCCGGCGAACCAGGGAAGCGACTTCGTGGCGCAGGTCTTCCTTCCGGCGATGGGCCGCCTCGGTGGCCTCCATCACCAGCATTGCCGCGAAATCCGGCGACGTTGCCGCCAGGCTCTGCAGCTTGGCGCGGCCACCCGCATCGAGCGACGAAATGGCGCGCATGAGGCGCGCAGGCGGCATATCGGCCCGCTGCGACAGCGCCTTCAATACTTGGGGATAATCGAGACCGCGCGTGGCTAGGTGCTGCAGGCCCAGATCCGAGAAGCGTGCCGTGGCATTATTGGTCACCCCCTCCAGCACCGCTTCGTTGCCGCGGGCGGCCAGCACCTCGGTCACCGTCTCGCTGAGATTCTCGCGGCGCGTGATCGCCAGAAGATGGCCTTGACTCTGAGAACTTGCGATGGCCCTGAGATCGCTGTCGGTCAGGACGGGCGACTTTTCGAGCATGACGCCGGATACTGAAAGCGCCTCGTCCGAGGCAAGGCGCAGGGCAACGGCGCGTGGCGTGCGAGCCTCCGGCGCCATCTGCTGCGACATGTCGGCTCGCACGTCGACGGAAACTTGGTCGATCAGCCGACAAAGGATATCGCTGAAAAGTTCGGTTTCAACGTCCGAGTAAGTCTCGGCCCCATCGGTAAACAGCTCGGAAATCGACTTCAGAAGTTCTCTTCTGCTGTCGCTGGATTTATCCTGGCTGAGAGTGAGCAACCTCGCGAACATTCCGTTCTCGCCAATCTGTTCTTAAAGTTATTGCCTTTTCATGGGTAGCCCTGCGTTGGATGCGGTCTGCATCCTGAGAAAACTGCCAATACAATAATATTCAAACGCAACTATTAAAAACGTGTTGATTTGCCATTGTGCGCAAGGTTAAATCCGGCACATTTCCGCCGGAATACGTCAAAAGCCCCCTTTTTCCACATATAATGAAACGATAAAATGTCCGGAATTCCGATCCGGAAGGGGCCAAAAGCGAGACGCGCGGTGGTATGGTAAATCATACGCGCGACGCAGTTTTCGCACCAACAAACGGGTTGAGACGAAAACATATCGCGATTTTCTTCTAGACTTTACATGGAAACGACAAAGCCGGCCGCGCCAGAAGACGGGGCGTTGCCAGCCAGTCAAAGGTTACGCGACGCCGCGCGCCTGATCGCCGACAAGGTCGGCACTGGCCATCAACCGCTTGAGATCGCGGCGCGGCGGTTCGCCGAACAGGCGGGCGTACTCGCGGCTGAACTGCGATGGGCTCTCATAGCCCACCGTGAAGGCTGCAGCCTCCACCGTGGTCGCTCTCAGGGCAAGTAAACGCCTCGCCTCCAAAAGCCGCATCTGCTTCTGGTATTGCAGCGGTGACAATCCCGTCAGCGCCTTGAACTGACGATGAAAGGCCGACGGGCTCATCTTCGCGACCGCTGCCGCATCATCGACGCGCATCGGCTCGGCGAAGTGGTCGCGCATCCAGTGCATGGCCTCGATCACCCGCTGCGACGGCGTATTGGCAAGCGCCATCGCTGCCATGTCGGCGGCCTGAGGGCCGGTGAGCAGCCAGTAGCAGATCTCGCGCATGACAGCCGGATAGAGCACCGGGATCGCCTCGGGCGTATCGATGAGGCGCACGAGCCGCAGGGCGCAATCGGTGAGCTGCCGCGTGACATCCACCACGAACACGCCGCGCCCGGCCTTGCCTGCATGCGGCGGTGCCGGCAGTTCGGCCGCAACGGCACGCATGATGCCGAGATCGAGCTCGAAGGCGAGCACCAGACACGGCCTCTCGGGGCTCGCCATGCTCACCGTACCCAGCGAGGGCGTCTCGACGCCGATCACCAGCGCCTCGCCTGCCCGGTATTCCAGCCGCTCGTCGCCGAAGTTGGCCCACTTGGCACCCTGGGCGACGATGCACATCGCCGGCTGCGCCAGCCGATGGGCCGGCGGCTTCGGCCGGTCAGAGCGAATGATGGCCATGGTCGGGATGGGCGTCACGAACGGACTGTCACCCGTCTGCTGCTCGGTATAGGCGAGCATCGCCGCCGCCAGCTCTTCCATCATGATGGTCATCCCACGGATTTCTGCGATCAAGCCTAGGCGCATGAGCAGGAATAGGCAAGAACTCGCCGGCTTCAGGCATTCAAGCGCGCCACCTCCCGCTCCTATACTTGCCACCAGTTCTCAACGAGGAGCGGACCATGAGCGAAGAAAAATCAGCAAGTTCAACACAGAAGATCGCCATCATCACCGGCGGCAGCCGAGGTCTCGGCCGCAACGCCGTTCTGTCGCTGGCCAAGCGCGGCGTGCGCTCGATCTTCACCTATCATCAAAATCAGGCAGAAGCCGACAAAGTCGTAGCTCTCGCCAACGAAGCAGGCGCTCCGGCCGTCGCCCTCAAGCTCGACGTAGGCAAGGCCTCGACCTTTGCCGATTTCGCCAAGGCGGTAGCCGAAGCCCTCGGCAAGATGGGCGCGACCCGCTTCGACTTTCTCGTCAACAACGCCGGCACCTCCTCGTCGGCCACGCTTCAGAGCGGCACCGAGGCCGAGCTCGACGAGCAGTTCGCCGTCCACTTCAAGGGGCCGTTCCTGCTGACGCAGGCGCTGTTGCCGCTGATCAACGACGGCGGCCGCATCGTCAACATCTCCTCGGGCCTTGCCCGGGTCACCATGAACGGCCGCGCCGTCTACGGCCCGATGAAGGCCGCCGTCGAGGCGCTCACCCGCCAGATGGCGCTGGAATTCGGGCCACGTCGCATCGCTGTCAACGTCGTGGCGCCCGGCGCCATCGCCACCGACTTCTCCGGCGGCATCGTGCGCGACAATCCGGAGGTCAACAAGATGGTCGCCTCCCACACCGCCCTCGGCCGCGCCGGCCTTCCCGACGACGTCGGCCCGGTGATCGCCGGCCTGCTCTCCGCCGACTTCGGCTGGGTCAACGCCCAGCGCATCGAGGTGGCCGGCGGCATGCAGATCTAGCCTGCGTGCCTGCTCACTGGACGGTCGCCGAAGCCGCAAGATGCCGGCGCGGAAACAGCGGCTTCACCGTCGGCGCGCTGTCCGACGGGATGTCGCGCACCTGTGCCAGTTGGCGGATTTCGGCGAGGCCAAGCAGATAGCAGACGACAGATTCCGCGCCACTGTTCTCGTTGGCGCGGTCGGGATGCAAGCCGTCGCGGCAGCGACCCGTCCTGATATCGACCAGTGGGATGGAAAGGTCATTGGCGCCCATGAACCAGGCAAAGGCACGCTCGGCCTCGATCTTCCATTTGAGGTTCTTGGTGGCATTCCACGCCACGACGCAGGCCGAAATCGTCGCGGCAGCTTCGAGGGGCTGTTGATCGAACGGCTGCGGCGGTTGGTGCAATTGCCCGAAGGAGTGCGACCCGACAGGGCGGAACACCCCCGAGGGCGCCGTCTGCATCGCCATCAGCCAATCGAGGGTGCGAAGGCCGGCCCGAACGAGGGCGCTGTCTCTCGTGGCGAGACCGGTGGCGATCAGGGCCTGGGGCAGACGCGCATTGTCATAGGCGAGCCCCTCCTCGAACCATGTCCAATCGGGTGTCTCCGCCGCGGCGATCGCCTCCATCAGGCGGCCCGACAAGAGGGGCTGCAATCGGCCGGCCACCTCATCGTCAGGGTGGGCGGCAAGGAACGGAACGAGGCCCAGCAAGGCTGCAGCGAAGGCACGCGCAGAACGAAAGTCTTCGACCGCTGGCAGGGCTCTGGCAAAAAGCGCCGATGCCCAGCGCCGTCGCGACGGATCGGCTGCATGGCGGGCGCATTCGCCGAGAGCCCAGAGCGTCCGGCCGTGACTGTCTTCGGATCCGACGTCCTCCAGCCAACGACGATCAAAGCTCATGAAATTGCGAAAGCGTCCGTTATCTGGATTGAAGGCATGCTGGACAAAGGCCGCGAGACGGTTCGCCACATGGTCCGGCAAAGCGACTTCGCCGGCCTGCTCCAGGGCCGTTGCCAGCATCAGGCCACGGGCGTTGTCGTCGACGCAATAGCCATGGGCGCGGTCTGCGATCGTATGGACGGCGTGCTGGAAAAGACCGGTATCGTCGCACATCGACAAGAGATGATCGGTCCTGAGGTCAGGGATGCGGGTCACCGCCCGGGTGAGGGCGATGGGATCTTCAGTCGCGACCATGCGCTGCGAGCGCTGAGTGACCACGCCTTCGAACACCTTGATGTAGCGTTCGGCCGTGCGTTTCCAGGTCATGGAGCGGCTGCGCCGGTAGGCGCCGAGCGCCAGGTCCTGCCGCTTGCCATCGTCGGCAAGCAAACCGGCCACCGCCTTTCCGATCGCATCACGGTCGCTGAACGGCACCAGAATGCCGCCGCCGTCGGCGAGCAGTTCGGCCGCATGCCAATAGGGGGTCGAGACGACCGCCCGGCCCAGCCCGAAGCTGTAGGCTAGCGTGCCCGACGTCATCTGGGCCTCATTGAGATAGGGGGTCACGTAGACGTCGCACATCGAGATGCAGCGAAGCAGAGTCGTCTGGTCGACGAACTGATTGAGAAAGACCACGTGCTCGGAAATGCCCAGCGCTTCGACGCGGGCAATCAGGCTCTTGCGATAGGCTTCGCCCTCGGTGCGAACCAGGCTCGGATGGGTGGCGCCGAGCACCACGTAAACGGCCGAAGGGCATGCCTTGAGGATGGTGGGCATGGCGTCGATCATCGTTTCGATGCCCTTGTTGGGCGACAGCAGGCCGAAGGTGAGAATGACCTTGCGGTCGTCATAACCCTCGGCGTGCTTGGTGCGATCCGACGTCTCGAAGGGCACGTCCGGTATGCCGTGCGGAATGACTTCGATCTTGTCCGCCGGCACGCCGTAAATGTCCTCGAGCATCTGACGGCCCTTTTCGGCCATTACGATCACCCGTGCCGACACATCGGCAATTCGCTCGGTCACCAGACGCTGGGCAGCCGTGGGTTCGGCGAGCACCGTGTGCAGGGTGGTCACCACCGGGATCGTCAGGCGGGACAACAGAGGTAGGATGTGGCTGCCCGCCTCCCCACCGAAAATGCCGAACTCGTGCTGGAGTGAGACCACATCCACCTGATTGCTGTTCAGGATTTCGGCCGCGGCCAGATAGTCTTCCGGTCGATCCTCGTTGATCTCGACGCGGACGGTTTCGGGATAGGCGTAGGTCCGTCCGCCATCGTTCATCGCAACGATCGACGTGACAAGCCGCGGACGAACCGCGAGGACGGCTTGCTGAAGCTCGGTCGTAAAGGTGGCGATGCCGCACCGTCGAGGTAAGGAATTGCCGATGAAGGCAATTCGGTGGATCCTGGTCATGTGCGTTCCTTCTGGACAGGCAGGTTCGGTTGTAGCCGATCAGGCAAGGTCGCCAAGACGATCGGCTGCGGTTACTCGGCCGGCTTCACCTGCCTGACGCAGGACCGTGGTCATCGCGGGTTGGCATCGTTGGCGATCAAGGCGTCGAGTTCATCCTGGCTTATCGTGACAATCGACGTGGCCAATTGGGAAACCGACAGCGCAGGCAGATGCAGATGGATGGCCGTGCGCCTCGTCGCCACGAAGGAAAGCCCCTGGATGACTTCCATGTCGGACACCAGCCGATAGGTTCCTGCCGTCTGGGGTGCGTCGAAACCTTTCAGAACGAACGGGTGGTGAAAGGTGACGGTGGACTCGACTTCGCTGTCAGGCATGACGCCTCGCTCAGGATTTCGCTTTGGGCGAACGCCCGAGTGACGCACTATTGGCCAGCAACGACGACGCGCCGGCAGTGACCGCCGGCTTTTTCTTGGTGCCCTTCGGCTTGCGAGCTTCCTTGTTGCCGCGCTTCTGTTCTTTAGCCATGGTCGAACATCCTTCTCGGTTGGACGATGCTGTCGACAGTCGGAAAGCCTCCGACTGTCTGTCTCGCGATCGGCGCTTGACATTCGATCAACCCACCGGGAGCGCCTTCCGTCCCGGAAAGTGGCCGGCCCGCACAAGGCTCCTTAACGGCTAGAAAACCAGCAGTTAGATTGCGCAGGTCGTTGTATTAATATCTAAATCTGTCGGCCGAATTCTCGCAGACGCGAAATTCATTCCGAGAATTCAGCGACTCAGCAGCACGACAACATCAATTGAACTGGGTTTTAATTATTATTATTCAAGGGATGCGATTGATTTTTTTCGCAAATACTATATATTCAGAACCTAATGAGCTCTTCATGAGCAGAAAAGATCTCACTATTTTCCAAGCAGAATGGTTTTAAATGCTGCCTTGCGAGTGCGCTCGTTGCTAGCGCTGACCTTCTGCCGACATGTCTCGAATCTTCCACAGATCAATCGTTTTCCAGAAGGATCGCCAACGATGCCCGACCCGTTTCTTCACGTCATTCCGATGGTGCGCTCGGCTGTCACCCCACCGACTACCGACAGGAGCACGCGATGCTGATCCGATGTGGTTACGAGATCACCCTGACCTGCCCGCAACCCACCGCGCTGGTCTGCCTTCTGTCGACCCATGAAGATCGCGCGGCCGATGTCAGAAGCGCCGAAACAGCCTTCACCCGACCGGATGTGCCCGTCTCCACCTATGTGGACCTGTTCGGAAATCGCTGCCGACGGCTTGTCGCGCCGGCGGGCGACTTCATGATGTGGGGCGACGTCACCGTCGAGGATGACGGCCAACCAGACGCCTTCGTTCCCGAGGCACGCGAAACGCCGGTGCCGGACCTGCCCGACGACTGCCTCGGCTACCTGATGGGCAGCCGCTATTGCGAAACCGACCGTCTCAGCCAGACTGCCTGGGACCTGTTCGGCAAGACGCCGCCCGGTTGGGGACGCGTGCAGGCGATCTGCGACTTCGTAAACGCCCACATCCGCTTCGACTACATGCAGGCCAGAGCCACGCGCACCGCCTTCGAGGCCTTCCACGAACGCGTCGGGGTGTGCCGCGATTTCGCACATCTGGCGCTGGCTTTCTGCCGAGCCCTCAATATCCCTGCCCGTTATGTGAACGGGTACCTGGGTGACATCGGCGTTCCCGTGCTCGATCCGATGGACTTCAGCGCCTGGATCGAGGTTTTCCTCGATGGCGCTTGGTATACCTTTGATCCCCGCAACAACAGCCGCCGGATAGGCAGGATCGTCATCTCTCGCGGACGGGATGCCGCCGACGTTCCCCTGTTCAATTCATTCGGCCCGCACGTCTTGAAAGCCTTCCGCGTCTGGACCTACGAGGTGCCGCAAGGCTAGGCCGGCGCCAATCCAACGAAAAGAAGCGCCGACTGCGACGAAAGGCTTGTTGGAAACGACACATTCGGCGAACGGCATGAAAAGCTTGTTTACGAAGTTCCACTAGGTCTCGGCTCATCCGCGTCTTGCAAGTCGGAATGAGTCAAATGAAACCGCGTATTCGGCCGACATCCCAGGAAGTGACCTTCCGACCGGATGAAATCATCGTCTCGAAGACGGACCTCAAGGGCCGCATCACCTACGCCAATCAGGTGTTCGCCCATGTTTCCGGCTTCAGCCGCGCCGAGCTGATGACCCAGCCCCATTCGATCATCCGCCACCCGGACATGCCGCGCTGCGTGTTCAAGCTGTTGTGGGACCAGATCCAGGACGGGCACGAGGTGTTCGCCTACGTGAAGAATCTGGCCAAGAGCGGCGCCTACTACTGGGTGTTCGCCCACGTGACGCCGTCCTATGACGCGACGGGCGCCATGGTCGGCTATCACTCCAACCGCCGCGTGCCCGACAGGCGCGTGGTGCACGAGGTGATCGAGCCGCTCTACAATGATCTGCTCCGCATCGAAACCGCCGACAAAAGCGCCAAGGACGGGCTTGCCGCCTCATATGCTGCGCTGATCGACATCGTGAAATCCAAGGCAGCCAGCTATGACGAACTCATCTTCTCCCTTTGAGGCAATCGCGCCGGGAGCCTTCACGGCAGTGGCCGTACTGGCCGGCACCGTTTGCTCCGCAGCTGGCCAGACCGCGGCCACGTTCGTGTTCCTCGCCCTCGCCGCGCTGGGCGCCATGACGGCCTCCGTCCTCGCTTTCAGGACGCACGTCGCCATCCAATGCTCGGTCGGCGTGGCCAAGGCGCTCGCCAATGGCGATTTCGAAGCCCGCATCCTCGCCTACGACCAGCGGGGCGACGCCGGCGCGCTCACCGAAGCCCTCAACGACATGGCCGATCACATCGACGCCTTCGTCCGCGAGGCCAGCGCCTCGATGGATGCCGTTCGCCAGAACCGTTATTATCGCCGCATATTGCCCAATGGCATGCAGGGTGCCCTGCTGCGCGCCACCCGCACCATCAACGACGCCAACGACGTGATCCAGCAACGGGTCGCCGCCTTCGATCAGTCCACCGACGATTTCAGCGCGGCTATCAACTCGGTCGTCGAAAGCCTCGTCGAGGCCTCGCACACCATGGGCACGACGGCGGCGCACCTCCGCGACGGCGCCAGCTCCACCGATCAGCACGCCAGCGACGCCGCCGCCACATCGAGGACCGCCTCGGACGACGTGGAAAAAGCGACGGAAGCCGCCGGCCGCCTGTCCGCATCGGCTAGCGAATTCGGCGGCGAAGTCGAACGCTCCGCCGCCATTGCCCAGGGCGCCGTTGCCCGCGCCGAGGAAACGCGCCGCATCGTCGATGGCCTGTCCAGCGCTGCCGAGCGGATCGGCGCGGTTGTCGGCCTGATCGAACAGATCGCCAGCCAGACCAACCTGCTCGCCCTCAACGCCACCATCGAGGCGGCCCGCGCCGGCGAAATGGGCAAGGGCTTCGCGGTCGTGGCGCAGGAAGTCAAAACCCTCGCCTCGCAGACCGCGACGGCAACCAGCGAGATCGCCAGCAACATTGCCGAGGTACAGAGCGCGACCCGGGCGGCCGTGACCAGCATTGAAGGCATCGGCGGCACCATTGCCGAGATCCATGCCATCACCTCCGGCATGCGGGATTCGATCGAGGCGCAGATCAGGGAAACCTCGGAAATCGCCCATAACGTCGGCAGCGCCTTCGACGGCACGCGCCAGGTCTCCGACCGCATCTCCGGCATCACCAGCACGGCGCATCAGACGGCCGACCTCGCGCAAGGCCTGCTCAAGGCCTCGAGCAATCTCTCCTCGGAAGGCGATCGCCTCGCCACCACCGTCCACGATTTCCTCGTCCGCCTGCGTCGCGGTCCGCTCGACAAGCAACAGGCGGGAACCGCGGCCTGACCAAGCGCGAGACTTGACGAGAACGATCCAGCAAAACAGCGGCGGCCGGAGGCTTTAGCCTGCGGTCGCGCCGGCCGCCTGGCGGAACGAAATAAGCCGCCGGCTTTGCTCGTCCCACAAGACGAGCTTCACGCAACTGAGGCTCTGCCGCAGCGTGATCCGGCCCATCTCGCCAAGCTCGGGGTGGTTTCGAAGGATTTCCGGAAGGCGATAATACGGAACCTTGCTCGCGAGATGGTGCACGTGGTGGATGCCGATGTTGGCGGTCATCCAACGCAGCACAGCGGGCAGATCGTAATGAGAGGCGCCGTAGAGGGCGGCTTTCGGAAACTGCCACTCCGGCTTCTTCGACCAGTGCGTCTCCTCGAACTGATGTTGCACATAGAACAGCCAGATGCCGATCGATCCCGCCAAAAGGACGATCGGCAGATGAACGAGGAGAAACGGCACGAGGCCGACCGCCCAGATCGCCAGCGCTCCGATCGCAAGGATCGCCAAGTTGGTCATCATAGTCGACATCCACGGGAGAACCCCGTCGCGCATCATGCCGAAGGGCAGGCGCTGCTTGAACAGGAACACCCAGGCAGGACCGACGCCGAACATCACCAGGGGATGGCGGTAAAGGCGGTATCCGAACCGTCCGCGTCGGGACCGCGCACGGTATTCCGCCACCGTCAGGGTGACGATGTCGCCGACGCCGCGCTCGTCGAGATTGCCGGCCGAGGCGTGATGCATGGCATGTGCCCTGCGCCAATAGTCGTAAGGCGTCAGCGTGAGCACCCCGAGGATACGGCCTGTCCAATCATCGACACGCCGCCGCGCAAAGAAGGCCCCATGGCCGCAATCGTGCTGGATCATGAACAGGCGCACGAGAAACGCGGCGGCAGGGACGATCAGCAGCAAGCCCCACCAGATGCCGTAATGCACGGCCGCGCAGGCGAGAACCCAGAAGCCGACGAATGGAATGGCGGTCACCGCCAACTCGAAGGTGCTGCGGCCCGCGTGGGGCGTGCGATATTTCGCGAGGATCTTCAACCACGCCTTTTCCGAGCCTTCGGAAGTGTTGGAAATCGTATCTGCGGTCATTGCGAATGGCCTGCCTTCCGAAGGGGCTATGGTGGGAAAATCGTGTACGGCACGCTGAAGGGGGCTTACTGCCTCGATCTTGCCGCTCGCCCAGGGCCCCGAACGCGCCGGCAGCGCGTGAACGCAACCGACTGAGGGGGCTGGTTGCCCATGGGACAGCCGCTTCAGAGACTATATCTCAAAATCTCCTAACCTGTCATCGCGCCCTTTTTGTGAGATTGCCCAAGAGAACGCCACGATCAGGCAGAACGGCGCAATCGGCCCATATAGGGCTCACTCCCCCGGTGGCAGCGCCACGTCGCTCAATTGCTGGGGCAACCTGATCGCTGAGAGAAAGGTAGCAAGGTGCAGTGCGGCGAGCAGCAGGAAGGTCGCCGCATAGCCAGCCGACATCACCGCCCCGCTGGCATGCGTCCCCAATCGCCAGGCAAGAAACGTAGCGGCCAGCGTCGTCATGGTCGGGCCGCCCAGCCGCTGGACGATGTTGATCGATGTCGTCGCCATCGGCAGCCGAGCCTTGTTGACGGTGGCATAGGCCGCCGTCATCGACGGTACGCCCACCGCGCTCATTCCCATGCCGCGCAGAACGAGGGCCGGCATCAGCACCACGAGCGTGAAGCCCTCCATGGCGAGCCAGACAAAGGCCAGCGTCGCCAGACCGGCCACCAGCGCGCCACCGGCCGATGTCAGGCGGATGCCGAAGCTCTTGGTCAGCCGTCCCATCGAGGGATAGATGATCATCATGCCCAGCCCCTGCGGCGCCAGCATCCAGCCCATTTCGCCGGGCGTGCGGCCACAGGCGGCGATCAGGAAAGCCGGGATCAGCATCTGCCCGGCGAACATGCCGCCGTTTGCGAGGAACTGGGTGACGGCAGCGGTCGAAAACACCTTGGCCTTGAAGAGGCCGAGGTCGACCAGCGCGTCGCCACCCTTCTTGTGGGCCGTCCAGAGAAAGGCTGCCATCATGGCGACGCCGACCGCAAAGCTGAGCCGTCCCAGCGTCTCGCCCATCTTGTCCGAACCGTAGAGGAACAGCGTCAGGCCGGGAGACAGCAGCATCAGGCCGACCCAGTCCAGCTTTCTGGGTCGCGTATGCTCGCTATCGGAAGGCAGCAGGAAAACAGCGAGTGCCAGTGCAATGGCACCCACCGGCAGATTGACCAGGAACAGCCAGCGCCAGGAGGCATGTTGCAGGATGGCACCGGCGATGATCGGGCCGAGCACTGGCGCCAGCAGCACCGGCGCCGCCATATAGCCGACGACGCGCGCCATCTGCCGGCCAGCCACCCGGGCGATCATCATCTGGGCCATCGGCGCCAGAAGGCCGCCGCTCACCCCCTGCAGCACACGGAAGCCGATCAGCGAGCCCGCCGACCAGGCAAAGCCGCAGAGCGCTGACGACAGGGTGAAGGCGGTAAAGCACCAAAGGTACAGCGCCTTGGCGCCGATCCGATCGACCAGCCAACCATTGAGCGGCAGCACCAGCGTCAGCGCAAGAAGATAGCCGCTGGTCACCCACTGGATGGTCGACAGCGTCGTATGAAGATCGGCGGCAAGGTTGGTCAGCGACACGTTGACGATGGTGGCGTCGAGCTGCGACAGCACGGTGCCGAACAGCGCCACGGCAGAGACCTTGAAGACCTCGGGGCTGAGCTTTTCCTGAGCGGGTTCGGCCATCGGCTCAGCCACCGCTCGGCGCGCCGCCGCTCAAGTCGCCGCCATGGAAACGCCCGAACAGCCGCGCCGACAGCAGCCCCATCAGCAGCAAGCCGAGGCCGGCCGCCCCCGCCTGATCGACGGCGCGAATGTCGAAGGCGCCGATGCGGACGATCAAGAGATAGGCGATGACGAAATTCACAAAGCCCCAGGCGACGTTGACGCTTGACGACGACAGCCCCACGCCCGACGGTTTGGCGAACGGGCTCTGGAACGGCCGCCCCATGACGCCCGCAACGAAATGCGGAACACCGTTGGAAAGGAAGGCGGCGCCGAAGAGATAGGAGAGATCATAGAGCCAGCTCATGCTCGATCCCCTTTTTCCATCAACGCGATGATATCGTCCGTTGTTCCGGTCTCGCCGATGCGCGGGAACACCTGGGCGAGGCAATAGGCGTGCGCCTCCGGCCGCATGTCGGTCATGGCATCGGTGGCGAGCGTTACGTTGAAGCCGAGCTCGAAAGCCTGGCGGGCGGTTACCTCGACGCCGTTGCTCGTGGCGACGCCGGCGATCACCACCTGCGTCACGCCCGACACACGCAGAAAGTCTTCAAGGCCAGTGCTTGTGAAAGCGCCCGGCGTATACTTGGTCACGAGATGGTCTTGCGGCTGGCGGTCGAGTTCAGGGATCAGCACAGCCCAGTCCGGCGGCAAGTCGCGCAGGACGCGTGGCATCTCGGTGCGGCCGGGCGCAGCCCCGGCCACGTTGACCAAAACCACCGGCAGGCGATGCCGGCGAAAGGCGGCAGCCAGCGCCGCAGCATTCCGCACCACGCCATCGATCGGCTGGGCTGTGGGCACGGAGACGACGCCCTTCTGAAGATCGACGACGATCAGCGCCGTCTTCGGGTCGATGGCAGTCACGGTCATGGAATATCCTCCGGTGGTCCGGATGGCGGTCAATCGGCTTCGCTCAGCCGCTTGATCAGGGGAATGGCCGAAACCAGCACCCGCAGCTCGTCGGCGGAGAGTTCGCCGAGCGCAGCCATCAGCCACTTCTGCTTGGCGGCGCTGCGTTGGCGCCGCGCCTCGTGGCCGGCCTCGGTCGGAGCGAACAACACCTGTCGGCCGTCGGTCGGGTGCGGCTCTCGCGCCACCAGCCCCTCGCGTTCCAGCTCGGCCAGCGTGGCGCCCATCGACTGCGGCTTCACCGCCTCGGCTCGCGCCAGATCGGCCGTCGTCATCGGCCCGCCACGGATCAACCGGGCCAGCGCCGTGCTCTGCGACCAGCTGAGACCATCGGTGTTGGTCTCGCTGCGCAAACGGCGCAACAGCTGGCCGATCGCCAGCGTCAATTCGGTCACCGCCGCATCGAGCGGCATGTCGGGGGGCGTGCTCATTACGGAGAACATATAATTCAACAGGAAAACTTGCAAGTCTTCCTGTTGAATTTTACCCAGCAACGGATGCCATCGGCTGCCCAACTGCTACAAAGTCGCCTGCGTTGCGCGCTTGCGAACGGCGAGCAGCCTTCAGAACGGCGCGTCGGTCCTCCGGCGAGGCCGAGCGCCAGTAAAAACGGCGCTGAAGCCTCCCGGCTGTTTGGCAGACAAGCCAATCACTCGCATTCCAACGACGGCTGTCGGAAACTCGTCACGTACCAGTCGGCGCCGGAGAAGCGGGCGTAGAACGTGTAGTAGCACTCGGTCTGCTGAACATAGCCCGGGGTCTCCGTCGCTTCGTAGCGTTGGCCATGCCGTGTCCTGCGCATCTCGCCGGACGTGCTGCCGGAGACGACCTCGGTCTTGTCCTTGCGCCACTGGTAGGCACGCTCGCCGGGGCGCATGTCATAGACGTTGTCGGGCGGACCGTAGTCCAGCATGACGGCGTTGATCGGCGCACCGATATAGCTCTTCATGATCTGCGAGGCGCAGGCCGTCAGCATGGAGAGCGCCGCGAGCCCAATCGCGGAAAGCGCCAGCTTCCGTTGCAGTTTGCTTGGTGTCCTGGTCATCAAGAAGCCCTTTCAAGGTGATCTCGGGCCAGAGACCTAGGGTGCCCGGGTTACGGCAACATTGCGTCCCCCGTGGCTTCGACGCTTGTTATCGGAAGGCTCCAACCTTTCCGTTCTGGCGAGGTGACGGCGATCCGTTTGGCACTAGCGCTTTCAGGAGCATGTTGGCGGCCGGGACGCTGGCGCTGTCGCCAGTCAGCGCAACCGCGACGATCGCCTTGTCGGCTGGCGAATAGGCGACGATCGCGCTGGCGCCAGGCGTTCCACCGGCATGTCCGATCCAGCGGATGGAGCGAGCGCCATCGGGCACGTCGAACGCCATGATGCCCAAGCCATAATAGGTGCCCGGGTCGAACATCGGGTAGAGTGTCCGGGCCATCTCGCGCACCGTACGCTCCGGCAGCAAACGCCCGCCGAGCAGGGCCACCCAAAAGCGGGTCATGTCGGCGGCATCGCTGACGATAGGACCGGCAGCCCCCGCCCAGCTCGGGGCCATTGGCTCTTCAGTCGCCGTTACCAGCGGTGCGACACCGGCCGCCCCCTGCCCCGGCGCCAGCGCGCGCATCGAGGCAAGCCCAAGCGGCGCGATGATCCGCGCGGTGATCGCCTCATCGATCGAGCGACGATCGACCTTGCGGACGATTTCGCCAAGCAGATCGTACCCGGTGTTCGAATAGTGCCAATTCTGTCCGGGACAGAAAATGCCCCCGTGCTTGCGCGCGATTGCGAGGTTGGTGGCCGGGTCCCGATAGCGCGGATCGGCATGCACCTTGAGGTCTTCATTAGCGCTGAACAGGCCGCTGGTATGGGCGAGCAAATCGCGGACTGTCGCCACATCGCCGTTCGGCACGCCCGACACCCAACGTGACACGGGATCGTCGAGGGACAGCTTGCCCTCGTTAACCAGCTGCAGGATGACCACCGCCGTGAAGGTCTTTCCCACGCTGGCCCAGAAAAGGAGCGGCCCACCGGCCGGAGCGCTTGTTCGATGCCAAAGGCCCTTTCCTGGCACGGCAACCGCGGCGGTGATTGCCGATGCCGCCGTAAGGGTTCGAATCCGCTCGTAAGCATCGTCGAGGCGACCGGCGACCTCCCTGGGCAGTGCTCGATTGGGAACGGCGGCGACGGCTGCGATGTCGAAGGCGGCATGCAGCGGCGGACCGGCATAAGGGACCCGGGCGGCGCATCCAACGGGTTGGTAATCCGCCGCCAGGGCGGGCATGTCGATCGCCGCTAGGCTCGCCAGTCCGAAGATGCCAAGTACCAAAGCAGGCTCGGCAAAGTGACGAGACATATGGCCCTCCTGGGGGAATATGGCTAGGAACGGTCGCGACGATCGCTTGGGTCGGAAAATCTCTTCAACGCATCCGACCTGGAATGATCCTAGAAGCGGTAATTGAGGCCGGCCTTGAAGACGTGATCCTTGAGGTTGGTTTTCGCGGTGCCGCTCGATGTCGTCGACTTCATGTCGTCGGTCGCCACGTAGTCATATTCGAACTTGGCCGAAAGGCCGCCGGCAAATCCCTGCTCGACGCCGACGCCGAGCAGATAGCCCCGCTTGAAACCGTCCGACACGTCGGTTCCGCGGTCGCCCTTGTAGTCGGTCATGGTCAACCCGGCTGTGCCGTAAACGAGCGTGCGATCGAGACTGAGACCCGCCTTGGCCTTGGCCGCGCCGCGATAGCGCTCCTGAACCTTGCCGCCGGGAACATTGCGTTCGGCATTGCCGAGATAGCTTCCCTCTAGCTCGACGCCGAGAACGGCGGGTCCCGTCTGAAAATTGTAGCCCGCCTGAACGCCGCCAAGCAGCGCCCTGTCCCCCGACAGCGGATTGACGCGCGATGTGGTCGCGCCACCGTGGACACCGACATAGGCGCCATCCCACTTGAAAGGTGCCGGCGCGTCATAGGCCGGGGCGTTCAGCCCGCTCAATGGCGGAATATCGGCGGCCGACGCGTTGCCGGCGATAGCGGCTGCGACGCCCGCCATGATGACCACCGCTTTTGCTTTGAAAGACATTGACCGCTCCATGCCACCCACGCGTCTTGATAATGCGCGGGACTTTGGGTGTTCGAAAAAGCCGCCTCGGCGGCCCGTTGCTCCCCGATGGCGCGACAGTTGCCATCGACAGGTGAGGGTCATTTTGCGGTTGAAGATTGCGCCTACATTGCAGGACGCAACAATATGAATAAAATTCTCGCCATTTATCGAGAGCGAGCTGAGCTTATTTTAAGTTTTTGTTAGTATCTACCTTGTCTCTCCGCCGAAAAAAACAAGGCGGAAACAGGCGCCGCCGTGCGGTGCATCTATGACGACTGCACTGCCGCCGTGACGTTGCATGATTTCGCGCACCAGATTGAGACCAAGGCCGGCGCCGCGAGTCCGGGGCTGCAAGCGATGGAACGGTTCGAAAATGCGCTCCCGTTCATCGATTGGCACGCCCGGCCCCTCGTCGCTGATTTCGATGACGGCAGGCTTTTCCACTCGGATGAGAATGGTTCCGCGTCCGCCGCCGTGTTCGATCGCGTTCTGGACGATGTTCGTCAGCACCCGCTGCAGGGCGCCTTTGTCCGCGCGGATGACCAGATCGCGAACATCGACCTCCAGCGACAGCTCGTAGCCATGGGCGATGGCCAGCGGAGCAAGGTCGGCGGCGGCCTCCCTGCAGAGCACCACCAGATCGACGTCGGCGAAGCTGTGACCGCTAGCGTCCAGGCGCTGCAGATCGAGCAGTTGCTCGGCAAGCGAGGCAATGCGCCAGGCATCGGCGAGCAGATGCGTCCTGAGCTGACTTTCGGGGATGGTTTCCACCCGCGTCTGAAGGATGGCCACCGGCGTGCGCAATTCATGGGCGGCATCGAGAATGAAGCGCCGATGCCGCTCATACCCCTCGTCCAGCCGCTGCAGGGCGCCGTTGATGGCGTTGACCAGCGGCCGGACCTCGTTGGGCACCTCGTCCAGCGGCAGACGATAGCCGCGCCGGTCGGTGTCGATCGCTCCCGCCTCCTCGGCGATGCTGGACAGGCTGGAGAACGACCGCCGCACGATCCAGGGGATGACAACGACCGTCACGAGGGCCATCAGCAGCAGGATAGGCACCATCAGGAGATTGGAGAGAAACAGGACGACGAAGGTCGTGCTGAAGAGATTGCCCTTGCCCAGCACGGTGAACTCGCCTGCAGGCCCGCTCGCCCGCCGGACCACGGCCAGGTTGGAAAAAGGCCACCTCGTATCGCGAATATCGGCGAAGGTGATCTTGTCGAGGTTGCGCGCCATGACGGCGTAGAGCTCGGGAATCTTGCCGGTCTCGACGATCTCGCCCCGATCGCTGCGTGCGACGAACCAGAAATCGGCGTCCATCCGCTGCTGCCTGACCAACTCGGGTGTCTCATTCAGCCGCAGGCTGCCATCCGCCTGACGGTCGATGGCGCGCGCGGCCATCTCGGCAAACTTTGGACTGACCAGCACACCGCCCTCGTCGGTCTGCACCAGGTAGGCCACGAAACCGATGCCGAACAGGAAGAGAATGCCAACCTGAAAGATGAGGAACTGGACGATCAGTCGGCGTTTCAGCGAAATCGGCCGGCGCGGTTTCATAGTGCCGGCCTGATCAGATAGCCGACGCCGCGAATGCCATGGATCTCCACGTTGGCCTCCGCCTCCGAGAGTTTCCGGCGCAGGCGGGAAATGTGGGAATCGAGCGCATTGGACTGGATCTCGTCGTCGAACGCATAGACCGCTTCCTCCAGCACGCTGCGCAGAACGGTGCGCCCCTGCCGGCGGACGAGCGTTTCAAGGACGAGCAACTCGCGCCGGGGCAGATCGAGCAGGGTGCCGTCGATGCGCGCCTCGCGATTGTCGAGGCTGAACTCGAGCCGCCCGACACGCGCCACCATCGGTATCACCTTGGCCGGACGACGCATGATGGCCCGGACGCGCGCCAACAGCTCCTCCACCGCGAACGGCTTGGTGAGATAGTCGTCGGCGCCGACATCGAGACCGTTGACGCGATCTTCGATGGAGCCGCGCGCCGTCAGCACGATCACCGGCGTGGTGTCGCCGGTGCCACGCAGATGGGTGAGAAAGGCCAATCCGTCGCCATCCGGAAGCTGCAAGTCGAGCAGAATGAGATCGTGGAGGCTATCGGCGACGGCCTCCCGTGCATAAGCCAGCGTCGGCGCGTGATCGACGATCATGTCGAACCGGTGCAGCGCCGTGGCAAGCGCATCCGCCATCTCCGGTTCGTCCTCTACAAGCAACAGGCGCATGTCGTCCCCATTTCGCCGTGAGCGCTAGTGGTTCGACTCCGACATTTGCGTCCGCCTGATACTAGCCTCGGAGCAAATGTCGGAGTCACTAGAACCACTAGCAAGCTATTGGCTCTAGTGGAGCTTTTGAATTTGACATTTGAGCTGGAGTTTGATGTTAGGCGGGACTCAAATGTCAAATTCGCTCCACTAGCTGACGAACATTACGGCAGCATTGCGAGACACCCGTCAATTTGCCGCCATGACGCCCTCGCCTTTTCGGGTTTCGTTCCCCACCCTTTTCAGCCGCTGCGACAGCCCATCGACCACGCTGTAGACCACCGGCACGACGACAAGGCTCAGCAGCGTCGACAGCGTCAGCCCGCCGATCACCACCAGCCCCATCGGCCGGCGGAAGCTGGGGTCGCCGCCGGAGAGGCCCAGCACAACCGGCGCCATGCCGCCGATCATGGCCAGCGTCGTCATGACCACCGGTCGCGCCCGCTTGTGGCAGGCTTCCATCAGGGCATCGATGCGGCTCCGGCCGGCAAGCTGCGCGGCGGCGGCATATTCGACGATCAGGATGGAGTTCTTGGTGACGATGCCCACCAGCATCAGCATGCCGATGGCCGTTGCCATGGAAAAGCTGGTGCCGGTGGCGACCAACGGCAGCAAGGCACCGCCGAGCGACAGGGGTATGGCGGCGAGGATGGTGAAGGGCTGCAGGAAGTCGTGAAACAGCAGCACCAGTACGCCGTAGATGCAGATGACGCCGATCACGAAGGCGAACAGGAAGCCGGCGAACATGTTGTTCATCATCTCCACGTCGCCCTCGTCGACGAGACGCACGCCGGCCGGCAGGCCGCGCACCGCCGGCAGCGCCTTCACTTCGTCCATGACGGCGCCGATGCTGCGGCCGTTGAGCTCGGCGCTGATCGTCACGTTGCGCTCGCGGTCGAGCCGGGTGATCGCCACCGGCCCCGTTCGCATGGAAAGCGCCGCAACCGTGCCGAGATCGACACTGCCACCTGTCCCGCCCATCCGGAGCGCGGCAAGCGTTTCCGGGCTTTCCGCCGCCCTCCCCGGCAGGCGGATGCGGATCGGCAATTGCCGTTCGCCGAGGCCGAGCTTGGGCAGGTTGGCGGCATAATCGCCGGCCGAGGCGATGCGTACCGCCTGGGCGATGGTGGCTGGCGTCACGCCGAGCGCGTCGGCGCGGGCAAGATCCGGCACCACCGCAAGCTCCGGCGCCTCCAGCGCCGCCGACGACGTCACTGCGCCAAGGCCGGGGATCGTGCGCATCTCGGTTTCCACCGCCTCGGCGGCGCGATCGAGGGCCGGCGCGTCGTTGCTGGCCAGCACCACGTCGAGCTTGACGCCGTCGGCATTGCCGCCGACAGCCACCCGCACGCCCGGCAGGGCGGAAAGCGCCTGACGGATATCCTGCTCGATCATCTGCTGGCTGCGCTGCCGCGTCCCATAGGGAGTCAGATCAACGGTGAAAAGCGCCGAGGTGACGTCGGCATTGGCGACCGCATCGGGCCCTGCTCCCGCCACCGCGCCGGTACCGACCCGCGTCAACACCGAGCGGACGTCGGGCACCCCGGCGATCAGCGCCGCTGCCTGACGCGCCACCCGATCGGTAGCGGCGAGCGTGCTGCCCGGCTGCAGCGTCACCTCTACGCTGGTCTGTGCGATGTCGGAGGCCGGCACGAAGGCTGTATCGAGGAGCGGCACCAGCGCAAAGGAGGCCGCGACGGAGAGAACGGCGGCGGCGAGCGTCGTCTTGCGCCAGCGGAGGCAACCGCGCACGAAGCGCATGTAGACCCGCATGATCCGGCCATCGCCGCCCTCCTCGCATTTCGCCTTGGGCTTGAGCACCTTGGCCGCCAGCATCGGCGTCAAGAGACGCGCCACCAAGAGCGAGGCCAGCACCGCCGCCGAAGCGGTGACGCCGAACTGCCGGAAGATCAGGCCGGGGATGTCGCCGATGAAAGCAGTCGGCAGGAACACGGCGACCAGCGTCAGCGTGGTGGCGACCACCGCGAGGCCGATCTCCTGCGTCGCGGCGACGGTCGCCTCGCGCGGCGTGCCGCCGGCCCGAAGATGTCGCTCGATATTCTCTACCTCGACGATGGCGTCGTCGACCAGCACGCCGATCACCAGTGACAGCGCCAGAAGCGACACCGCGTTGAGACTGAAGCCAAAGGCCTGCATCACCATGAAGGTCGGCACCAGCGCCAGCGGCAGCGCCGCCGCGGCGACGAGGGTGGCGCGTAGCGAACCGAGGAAGGCGAACACCACCAGCACGGCCAGCGCGATGCCCTCGTAAAGCATGTGCATCGACGCTTCGTAGTCGTTGTGGGTGGCTGTCACCGTCGTCGTCGCCTCAACGAGCCGCACCTCGGGATGGGCGGTGGCAAGCCTGGCAACGGCGGTACGCACGCCCTCGGCAACGTCGATATCCGAATAGCCATTGGAGCGCTTGATCTCCACGGCGATGGCCGAGGCACCGTTCTCGTAGGCGAGGCTGGTGCGGTCGGCGTGGCCATCGGCGACGGTCGCCACCTCGGAGAGCGGCACGGACGTGCCATTGACGAGCGGCAGCGCCAACTTGCCGAGAGCCTCGACACTTCCTGCTGCCGCCTGAAGGCGGATGGTGCTGCGGCTCAGCGTCGTTTCGACGCGGCCACCGGAGGCCTCGATCTGGGCGGCGCGCAGCCGCTCGGCCACTTCGCCGATGGTCAGGCCGAAAGCGGCGAGCCGCGTGGGATCGACGGTCACCGTTACCTCGCGGTCGACGCCGCCGGTGCGGGCGATATCGCCGACGCCGGGCACGGCGCGCAGGGCGCGGCTGAGGTCGTTGTCGACGAACCAGGACAGCGCCGCCTCGTCGAGCCCATCGGAGGCGGCGGTATAGGCGATCAGCGGCGTGTCCTGCACAGTGCGCCGCGAGATGCTCGGCGCTTCCATGTCGGCCGGCAGGTCAGCCCTGACGCTGTCGACGGCGTTGCGTACCTCGTTGAGCGCGGCCTCGGGATCCTTGTCGATCTGGAACTCGACAATGATGGAGGCGCGGCCGTCGTCGATGCGGGTGGTGATGTGGTTGAGCTGGCCGAGCGTCGCCACCTTGTCCTCGATCTTGCGCACGGCGTCGGTCTCGAGCTGGTCGGGTGCCGCACCATCGAGCCGGCAGTCGATGAACACCAGGGGCAGGTCGAGGTCGGGAAAGCTCTGCACCGCCAGCCGCGAGAAGGAGATGAGACCACCGACCAGCAGCAGCACGAACAGCAACACCACCGGCACGGGGTTGCGGACGGCCCAGGCGGAGACGTTCATGGCTTTACCTCATTGCCGGCCGAGGGGGCAGCGATAGCGACGGTCGCGCCGTCGAACAGGAAGGCGCCGCCGCCCTCGGCCACCGCCATGTCAGCAGACAGACCCGAGAGAATGGCGATGCGGCCGTCGCGTCTGGCACCGGTGACCACGGGGAGCCGTTTTGCGTGCCCTTGGTTATCGATGGCGAACACGAAGCTGCCACCATCTTTCAGCAGCACCGCGCTCTCCGGCAGGATCAGCACCTCGCTCTCGCCCGTGTCGATCTGGCCGGCGAAATAGCCGCCGGGCCTGAGTTCTCCGGTCGCCGGCAGGTCGACGTAGACCGTCGCCCGCCCGGATGCGCTGCTTAGCGTCGGCCCTACGAGGCGAACGAGGCCGACCGATAGCCCCCTGCCATTTTCCGTCAGCGTTGCCGTCATGCCGGGCCTGACCTTGGCGGCGGCGTCGGCCGCCACTTCGGCCCGCCATTCGACGCGGTTCTGGCGAACCAGGCGATAAAGCTCGGTGCCGGCCGAGGCGACGGCGCCGAGGACAGCTGGCCGTGCCGAGATGACGCCGTCGTCCGGTGCCCTGAGGCTTGCCTTGTCGAGGCGCAACCGGCGCGTTTCAAGCTCCGCTTCGGCGGCGGCGAGGTTGGCGGCAGCGACCCGTTCGCTGATTTGCGCCGCCTCCAGCTCGCGCTTCGACTGTCCGCCGCTCGGGCCGAGCAGCTCGGCGCGGCGGGCGTCCGATTGGGCGAGTTCGTAAGCAGCCTTGGCGCTGTCGCGCGCCGCTTCGCCTACGGCGACCGATGCCTTGAGCTGGTCGTCGGCGAGACGGGCCACCACATTGCCTTTTCTCACGCTGTCGCCGACATCGACGGCGAGCGCCTCGATCCGGTAGTCGCCGATTTCGGTGGCGATCGACGCCTCGCTCCAGGCCGCCACCCAGCCACCGGCGGCGATGCTGTCGGTCCAGGTCTGCCGCTCGGCATGGATCAGCCGCACGGTGAGCACGGGTCGGGCGGGTGGATCGCCGGCTTTTACCCCAGACGGGCTGGCGGCGATGAGGGCGACGATGAGCGCCGCGAGAATGAGGGAACGCTTCATGGATGTCACCGTTCAGTGCACCGGCTCGGCCGGGGCGGCTTGCGGCATCAACTGGGTGAGCGGCAGGCTGAGGAGGATCGCCGCGCCGGCAATGGCAAGGCAGAGAAGCAGCGCGCCGTTGCCGGTCAGGCGCGGCGCCTCGCCGAGAAAGACCGAGCTCATCACCGCCATGCCGGTGCTCGCCGCCAGTTGCTGGACGGCGCTGAGCGACCCGCTGGCGCTGCCGGCTTCCTCGGCCGAGATATCGCCGAGCGCGATGTCGTAGATGGTGCCGAAGCAGCTGCCCATGCCCATGCCGAGCACGAAGAGGGCGGTGGCGAGCCACGCGACATCCTGACCACCGTGGCGACTGATGACCAAGGCCAGCAAGCCGGTACCGAGAAGCGTCGTCCACAACCCGACGACGACCAGCGTGCGGCCGAGGCGGGGAATCAGCGCCATGCCGGCCGCCGAGGCGACGATGATACCAAGGGTCATCGGCAGCATGCGCAGCGCTGCGCCGGATGGCGACACGGCGAGAGTGCCCTGCAGGAACAGCGAGATGATGAAGACGAGGCCGTTCACCACGGCGAAGAAAGCGAAGCCGACGATCAGCCCCGAGACGAAGCCCCTGCTCCCGAACAGTGAAGTAAGGATGATCGGTGCCTCCGCGGTCATCTGCCGCCGGGCGAAGGCGGCAAACAGGGCGAGCGATGCGGCGAGCGCAGCCCCCGGCCAGCCGATCCATCCCGATTGCGCGCCGTCGATCAGCCCGTAGATCGCTGTGAGCATGGCAAGGCCGAGCAACAGCGAGCCGGGGCCATCGAGCCGGACGTCCGGCCGCGCCGGCACCTTGGGCAGCACCCACGCGGCGATCGGCAGGCCAATGACGCCGATGACGATGTTGATCAGGAACATCGGCCGCCAGCCGAGGCCGGCGATGTCGGCGTCGATGATCAGGCCGCCGATCAGCGGCCCGGCCACCGCCGACAGGCCGAGCGCCGGCCCGAACACGCTGAAGGCGACGCCGAGCTCGGCACGGGTGAAGGTGGTGGTCAGGATCGCCATGCCCTGCGGGATGAGCAGCGCCCCGAAGGCGCCCTGGGCGAAGCGGGCAGCGATCAGCATGCTCGGATTCACCGAAAGGCCGCAGGCGAGCGATGAAAGGGTGAAGCCGGCCATGCCGATCAGGAACAATCGCCGCTGCCCGAACCGGTCGCCGAGCCGGCCGCCCAAAACGAGGAACACACCGAGCGCCAACGTATAGGCGGTACCGAGCCAGCTGATGAAACCGGGGCCGCCACCGAGGTCGCGAGCAATGGAAGGGGCGGCAATGCTGGTCAGCGTGCCGTCGACGAGGTCGAGAACATCGGCCATCAGCACGACGGCCAGCACGGCGAATAAGCTTGGTCGCGAGGTCGAGGAAGAGGGAGAAGAAGACAAGGGGATAGCCTTTCCGCCGACCTGTGACGGCCGGCATCCAGAAAAACGGCAAGGAGCGGGGGTTCGCGGACGCGAGGGGCGTCAGCGGGCGAGGCTCAGGTAGGAGGAATGAGCGGCGGCCGGCGGCCGACGCTTAGCTTCGTCGGAAGGTCGGTTGGCTCGTGTTCGGCGGCACCGCCGCCAGCACGCCGTCGATCAGCACATTGACGGCCCAGGTGAAGCGTTCGATGCCCTCGCCGCTGAACAGCAGCGCAGGATCGATCGCCGCGAGGTTGGGGTAAAGGGCGGGGTCGGCCGCCTCCATGGCATCGGCCGTGGCGGCGATCTTGGTCTCGTGCTGGTCCGAACTCTGCTCGGCGGCGGTGGCCGTGGCGAAGTGAGTCATCAGGTCGATTGCCCAGGCGGCCGAGGCATCATGCACGCCGCCCTGCCGCAACAACTTCAGGAGCGCATCAGCCATGCGGAGCGAATTCGGACCGTTCGAGCGGGCAAACAGCGACAGGCGGGCGATGGCGGGGTGGCTGTAGAGCCGCTCTGTATAGGTCAGCAGCAGCCCGACGAGTTGCCCGCGCCAGTCGGCCGCATCGGCACCCGGTCGCCCGGCGGCGGCCTCCGGCACGCCGGCGATCAGCGCGTCGAGCAACTGCGCGTGCAAATCCTCGGTGTTGCGAACGTAGACGTAAAGCGACGCCGGCCCGGTATCGAGCCGGCTGGCGATCGCCCGCATGGTCACCTTGTCGAGCCCCTCCTCGTTGAGGATGTCGAGAGCGACGGCGACGATGCCCTCGCGCGTCAGCGCGACCTTGGCGGGACGCTCGCGGCGCGAAGATGGACGTGCGGAGGCAGAGTGGTCTTGTTTCATACCCCTCTTATAACGAACATGTTCGTTACGATCAAGTTCGTTTATACCCGAACCCTAGTCAGTAAGCTCGATCGACACCCGGTTGGGATAAAAGGCGAGATAGCCGGCGATCTCACCAACTGCATCGAAGGGTGTCTCGTAGGTCCAGACGCTGTTCACCCCGGCCTCTCCGAGCGCCGGTATGCTGTAGTAGCTTGCCTGTCCCTTGTACGGGCAATGGGTGACGTGCTCTGAACGCTCCAATTGCGACATGTCGACGTCGCGGCGCGGGATGTACTGAACCGGCGGATAGGATGCTTCCTTGAGCGTCAGGGCGTCCTTCGTTCTCGCAAGCTGAAGCGATCCTTTGCTGACGACGACCGTCGACGAACACTTGTCGACGGTGATGGGATGATTTGCGTCGGGGATCAGTCTGTTGAGCTCGGCCATGAGTGTATCCTTTCGCTCGCAATCCACGTCATTCAATCCATCGGCTGGGACCGGGAATGACTATGCCTTCCATTCTTGTTCGCAATAAGAGGGCTGGATAGGACGAACGCGACGTTCCTGCGCGCCGCCAAAAGCGGAGGCTTTGCGCTGGCGGCGCGTAGGATCGGTGCTTCAGCACATGGTCGAGCCACCGGCATAGCAGTTGAAACGCGCGACGGCCCGTTCGTATTCACGGAGGGCGGCATCGGCTTCATTGTTCAGGCAGGAGGCATAGGCGCGGACCTGGCTTTCGTAGGCCGACATATCCGACCGGCAGGAGCTGATCTCCGAGTCATTGTAGAACCGCCCCGTTGAAGGGCAGGACGGCACTGACGGCTGTGTGCAATAGGCTGAGGCCGGCTGATAGGCTGCGATCAGCGGCAGCGCTACGGTGACTGCTGCCACATGCCGCGGCAGGATTTTGAAGAAAGACACGATATTCCCTCGATAAGGCACCGGCCAACATGCCGGGATACACCACCTAACAGCGAGGGTTACTTTTATACAATCAGGGATAGCATATATTCGGCCAACGAGGATAACGGGCGATGAGGGTGGCATCGCCTCCCAGATACCCCGGGGAGGCGATGCTTTCCGTTCAAGCCGCCGCGAGATCCTTCACGAAAGCTTCCACCTGCGCCTTGAGGTTGGCGGCGCGTTGCGACAGGCCGGACGACATGGCCATCATCTGGGTCGAGGCCGAGCCGGTCATTTCTGCCGCCTGGCCGACACCGGAGATGTTCTGCGTCACCTGCGTGGTGCCGATGGCGGCCTGCTGGCAGTTGCGAGCGATTTCGTCGGTGGTGGCGCCCTGCTGTTCGATGGCGCTGGCAATCGCCGCCGAAGCATCCTTGATGCCGGCGATCGTCTTGATGATCTCCGACATCGACGACACGGTGCCGTCGGTCGCGTCCTGGATCTCCGACACCTTGACCTCGATCTCCTGCGTCGCCTTCGAGGTCTGGTCGGCAAGCTGCTTGACTTCCGCCGCGACGACCGCAAAGCCCTTGCCCGCCTCGCCGGCCCGGGCCGCCTCGATGGTGGCGTTCAGCGCCAGCAGGTTGGTCTGGTCGGCGATGTTGCGGATGAGATTGACCACGTCGCCGATTGCTGCGGCAGCCGAGGCCAGGCCGGAGATCCGCTCGTTCGAGGTTTGCGCTTCCCGATAGGCGCTGTCGGCAATCTGCGCCGAACGGCCAACCTGACCGGAGATCTCGCGCACCGAAACGGCCATCTCTTCGGATGCTGCGGCCACAGTCTGCACGTTGGCGGCGGCCTGCTCGGCGGCAGCGGCCACGGCCTGGGCCTGACGGGCCGTTTCCTCAGCCGTGACCGACAGCCCCCGCGCACTCTCGGCAACCTCGTTCGACGACTGAGCGAATTCGGAAGCGATGCTCTGCATGTCCGTCACGAAACGCGCGCCGACTTCGTTGCGCCGGGCGACCGCCTGATTGGCCGCCGCCTCCGCCCGCTTCTGCAGTTCGCGGGCGTCATGCGCCTCCTGGAGATCGGACCGCAACTTGACGAGCGAGTGAGCGATGGCACCCACCTCGTCCTTGCGCTCGGCGTGCGGCACGTCGATGCCGAGCTCGCCGCGCCCTAGCGCCTCCATCACCTTGATCGAGTCCTTCACCGGGCCGACGATGAAACGCCGGGTGACCACGACCGCGAGGCCGATTACCAGGAGGCTGCTCAGGACAGTGACGAGGATGGCGGTGATCTCGGCGTCATAGGCGACGACATCGCTCTGCGTGTCCAGCCGGTTCTTTTCGGCGATCAGCTTGTCGTTGAAGACGATCGCCTGGCTGATCGTCGCGTTGATCTCTGCGCTGCAAATCTCCTGCATCGTCTTGGCGACGGGGCCGCCAGCCTTGATCTTGTCGACCGCCTGCCGACAGACGACGGCGATGGCGTTCTTGGCGCGACGCAGCACGTCGCCGATCTCGCTCGCGCCTTCCGGATAAGCCTTGGCGGCGAGGCCGTTCTGCTTCTCGTAGCTGTCCATCGCCTTGGCAATGGTCGCTTCGGCGGCGGCACTCTCGTCGGCGGAGGTGGCAACCGCCAGGGCCCAGAATCCGGTCTCGGCTTGCCTGAGGTCGCGGCTGGTACGCGCCAGCGCCGTGGTGGCGGCGGCGGGACCTTCGATGATCTCTCTGTTGATGGCGTTTACGGCATCGATCTGCGTCCCGGCGTAGACGATGACTCCAAACGAAACCAATGCGAGCAGCACCAGGAGGGAAATAACCTTCATCTGAAGGGAAAGATTTTTAAATGACATGGAGACACCCTCCGAGCGACAAATCAGTTCTCGGGAAACAATGTCATGACGAGCGAAATGAATTATTGGTAAAGGCCCGCTCGAAAACATGCGAAAGTGCAATATTTCTCATGAGAATGTCCAATAATTGCATCTCATCGAGAAACAAACAACTATCAATCCGCAATCGATGGATAGTTGTGTTGGCAATCGCCTCGCCATTCAAGCGAGTGCGGCCGATCTGGCGAAGAAGCCCCACGCCGGATCGACCGCACAGCATGCCGGCGATCGGCCTGCACTTGCTCTATAAATCACAGGGCTGCGATGGCGCGCCACCGCCCGCCCATCAGCCAGTTCCTTGACGTCGCGTCCATGTCCGGATTATCCTTTTCCGTCATTTTCGGAAATGGGCATGCCATGCGACAGGTAGGACTGATCCTCGAGGACGGATTTCAGCTGATGGGCCTTGCCGCCCTCTCGGCCTTCGAACTCGCCAACGTCGATCTCGGCGACGATGGCTACCGGCTGACCATCCTGTCGGAAAAGGGCGGTCGGGTGCGGTCGTCGATGGCGGTGGGCATCGAGACGTCGCCACTCGGCGTGATGCCCGACACGCTGATGGTGGTCGGCGAACTGCAACCCAAGCCCGTGTCGGAGGGACTTGCCGCCTACATTGCGCGCGCCGGCAAGGAGGCGCGCCGCGTCGCCGGCGTCTGCACCGGCGCCTTCGTCCTGGCGCAGGCCGGCTTGCTCGACGGGCGCGCCGCCACCACCCATTGGGCGCACGCCCGCGACCTGCAGCAGCGCTACCCGGCCATCCGTGTCGACGACGACCGCATCTTCATTCGGGACGGCAATATATGGACCTCGGCCGGCATGTCCTCGGCCATCGACCTGACGCTGGCGCTGATCGAGGAAGACCATGGCGCGCCGCTCGCCCGCTCCATCGCCCGCCGCCTCGTGGTCTACCACCGCCGCCCCGGCGGCCAATCGCAGTTCTCGACGCTGCTCGAGCTGGAGCCGCGCTCCGATCGGGTGAAGCGGGCGCTGGTCTGGGCGCGCGAGCATCTGCGCAATCCCTTGTCGGTCGAGGAACTTGCCGAGGCGGCCAACCTGTCGCCGCGCCAGTTCAGCCGCGTCTTCCGCGAGGAAACCGGACAGTCGCCCGCCAAGGCGGTGGAGATGCTGCGGCTCGAGGCAGCGAGGGTCATGTTGGAAGACGGCAAGCACCCGATGGACATCGTCGCCCGCGACACAGGCTTTGCCGACCGCGACCGCATGCGCCGTGCCTTCCTGCGCGCCTACGGCCAGCCGCCGGCCAGCCTGAAGCGTGCCCTGAAGCTGATGGAAGCGGACGCAGCATGACCTGATTTGTCGTTTGTATGTCATTTGAGACAACGCGGCCTCGACCTATTCTCCAACCATCGAAAGACGATGGAGAACGGCGATGGCCCAGGCTTCGGAGATAGAAAAGCTAGATACTGCTCACGGCCGGCTGACCGTACGCCGTGACGGACCGAAGGGCGGCATCCCCTTGCTGCTGCTCCAGCGCTTTCGCGGAACCATGGACGATTGGGATCCGGCCTTCATCGCCGCGCTCTCGGCCGACCGCGAGGTGATCCGCTTCGACAACGCCGGCATCGGTCGTTCCGGTGGTCGCGTGCCCGACAGCATCGCCGGCATGGCTGCTGTCGCCGCCGAGGTCATCGAAGGGTTGGAGCTCGGCAAGACGGACGTGCTCGGCTGGTCGCTGGGCGGCACCGTTGGGCTGCAGCTGGCGCTCGACGCGCCCCATATCGTCCGCCGGCTGATCGTTGCCGGTTCCAGCCCCGGCGGCATCACCGACGGGCCGAAGCCCCACCCGCGCGTGCCGCAGGTGATGACGCACAGCGTCAACGACGCCGCCGACTTCCTGTTCCTCTTCTATCCGGAGACCACCACCGCCGTCGCCGCCGGCGAAGCCTCGCTCGCCCGCATCGCCGGCCAGGCCGAGCGCGGACCGGCCGTCACCGCCGAGGCCTTCATGGCCCAGGTGGCGGCCATCAGCAAATGGCCGGGCGTGTTGCACCGGGCGGCGGACCTCTACCTGCCGATCCTGGTCGCCAACGGCGCCCATGACGTGATGCTGCCGGCCTACCGCTCCTTCGTGCTGTCGCAGCAGGCTCCGGACGCCAAGCTGATCCTCTACCCGGATGCCGGTCACGCCTTCCTGTTCCAGGAGATCGAAGACTTCACCCATCAGGTCGAGCTGTTCCTCGCCTGATCCTTTCCAAAACGCGGCGTCTTGCGGCGTCCGGTTCAAACCGGCCGAACGCTGCCGCTCGCCTTCAGCACCCAGACTTTTTTCAGGAGACCATCATGAAGACCACCGACAACACCATTTTCATCACCGGCGGCACCTCGGGCATCGGCCGCGCTCTCGCCGAAGCCTTCCACGCTCTTGGCAACAAGGTGATCATCGCCGGCCGGCGCAAGGCGCTGCTCGATGAAGTCGCCGCCGCCAACCCCGGCATCGATGGCGTCGAGCTCGACATCGCCGACGCCGCCGACATCGACCGCGTCGCGGCCAAGCTGATCGCCGACTATCCCAGCCTCAACGTCGTGATCAACAACGCCGGCATCATGCCCTTCGACGATCCCTCGGCAAAGATCGATGACGCCGTCTCCCGCCGCATCCTCGACACCAACCTGCTCGGACCGATCCGCCTGACCTCGGCCCTGATCGAGCACCTGAAGGCCCAGCCCCGGGCCACCATCATCCACAACACCTCCGTGCTCGCCTATGTGCCGATCGCCACCAACGCGGTCTACTCGGCCTCCAAGGCGGCGCTGCACTCCTACGCGCTCTCCCAGCGCTTCATGCTGCGCGACACCAACGTGACCGTGCAGGAAATCGCTCCGCCGTGGGTTGACACCGACCTCATCAAGAAGAGCGGCGATCCCCGCGCCATGCCGCTCGACGCCTTCATCGCCGAGACCATGAAGGGCCTCGCCACCGAAGCGCCAGAAGTCATCGTCGAGGCGATCCGCGCGCTGCGCGACAACCCCGGCAGCAACGAACACGCCCTGGTCGACGGCTTCAATGCGTCGATCGCGGCCAACCCGATCCCGGTCTGAGAGAGCCTGCCTGAAACTCGTTGTAGCGGGCATCCGCCTCGCCACAGCGAGTTTCAGCTCAGGCTCTGGCGCTCCCCCAATCCCACCGCGCCGGAGGACAAAATGACTGTCACCGATACCCCCGCACCCGCAGCATCGCTTCTTCCGGCCGGCTTCCTGGCGCTCGGCACCTTCGCCATCGGCACGGAAAGTTTCATGATCGCCCCGCTCCTGCCGAACATGGCGGTCGATTTCGGCAGGAGCGTGCCTGAAGTGGCGCTGCTCGTCGTGGTCTTCACCCTGACCATGGCGCTGAGCGCGCCCTTCACCGCCACGCTGACGGCGGGCCTCAGCCGCCGCCGCGTGCTGCTCGCCGCCATGACGCTGTTTACCGCCGGCAATCTCCTCGCCGTCTGGTCGCCGAGCTTCGGTGTGCTGATGGTGGCGCGCGTCGCCATGGCAGTAGCATCCGGGCTTTACATCCCAGGCGCCAACGGCCTTGCCGGCGTCATCGTGCCGCAGCACCTGCGCGGACGGGCGCTTGCCATCGTCAGCGCCGGGCAGACGTTGGCCATCGCCCTGGGCCTGCCGCTCGGCGGTCTCGTCGGCCACGCCTTCGGCTGGCGCGCCACCTTCGCCGCCGTCGGCGCCATCAGCCTGACGGCCATCGTCGGCATTCTCTCCGGCATCGACCGCGACGCCGGCGCCGGCCTCGGCGTCGCCACCCTCCGCGAACGGCTCGCCGTGCTCAAGGTCGGCGCCGTGCTGCGCTTCCTCGCCGTCAGCCTGTTCTGGTCGATCGGCGCCTACGCCGCCTATCCCTATATCGCACCCTATCTCGCCGACGTACTCGGCTTCGGCAACGAGGGCGTGATGGCGGTCGTGTCGCTCTGGGGCATTTCGGCGGCGGCGGGCGTACTGACCGGCGGCATCCTCAACGATCGTTTCGGCTCGTCCCGCGTAGCCGGCTGGTCGCTCGCCCTCCTCGGCTTGTCCTTCCTGACGCTGTCGGTCACCGCGCTGGCCCTGAGATCGATCGCCCTGCCGCCGGTGCTGTTCGCCGTGGTGCTCTGGGGCTTTACCGTCTGGTCCTTCTTCCCGGCCCAGATGTCGCGTCTGATCGGCGCGGTGCGGCCAGCTCAAGCCTCGCTGGTGCTGGCGCTGAACACCTCCACCATGTACCTCGGCTTCTCCATCGGCAGCGCCCTCGGCGCCCTCCTGCTCGGCACCGGCGCCATCTGGACCATCGGCGCGCTGGCCGCACTGTCGGAATTCATCGCGCTACTGATCGACCGGAAGGCGCGGTGAAGCTCTCTGGGGCGATCGATATAACCCGCTCGCCCCTTCCTGCCCGAGGTCCTCTGCCTGCGCAGAGGATGACAGATTTATATAAATAAAAACATATAGATAGATTGTCATCCTCTGCGCAGGCAGAGGACCTCAGGCAGAACGAAACGCAACGCCGATATCGCGCTCTCCCTAGCCCTCCAGCCGTCGCTCGCCCATCCTGAACCACGCCTTCACGATCTTCCCTGCCTCCACCTCGTAGAGACAGACGACATCCACCTCGCCTCGGCCTTCGGGGAAGTTGCGCGTCACCGTTTCGTGGTCGACCACCACATTGCCGACCACGAAGCGCGCCAGCAGCCGGCCGTTGAGATCGGGTTCGCGGAAGCGCTCGACATGCCGTGCCCGGATCTCCGCAGTGCCCGAGGCGAGCAGCGTGTCGGGGAAGGCGTAATAGCGGCAGTCGCCGGCCCAGGGCGCCATGAAGGCGTCGATATCGCGGGCATTGTAGGCATCGAGCTGCGCCCGCACCGGCGCGGTGATGTCGTCGGCCATCAATGGTCTCCGGTTGGGTCAGACGAGCGTATGACCGGCGTCGGTGAGCAGGCCACGGACGACATCCAGGTCCTCGCGCTTCACCATCACGTGGTCGCCGTCGAAGGTGGAGACCACGAAGATGCCGACGCCATTGTCCGAAAGCGGCGCGATCACCGACAGCACGATGCCGGTCTCGTCGAAGGCGAAGGGGCCGAGCAGCTTGAGGCAGGCCCAGCCGCGATCGTCCCTCACCCCCTCGGGAATCCGGCTCTCAAGGCAGACGACGGACAGTTCGTCGTCGCTGCGGCTGATGCTGACGAAGCCCGGCCCCTCGGCCCAGGCGGGAATGGGCTCGGACGGCTCGAGCCGCGCCACGCCGTAGTCACCGTCGAGAACCCGCATCCTCACATGCGACGTCATTTGAAATCTCCTCGACCAAGATCCTTGACCATCAGGATCAGATCGCTCGGCCCTTCGCTACCGGGAAAGGCGGGGAGCGGCCGTTTGTTCCAGTTGACAAAGCCGAGCTTGCGATAAAGCGCCTCGGCGCGCGGATTGAGGCTGTTGAGCAAGAGCGTGACGCGCGACTGCCCCGCCGCCCGCGCCATAGCCTCCGCCTCGGCAACCAACGCCGCGCCGAGCCCCTGCCCCCGGAATTCCGGATAGAGCGCGATGGCCGATATGTACCAGGTGCCCTCTGCGATCGCCTTCAGCTCGCTGAGCCCGGCCACCAGATCGACGGCGGGCGCCGGCGCGTCAGCCGCCGGAGGGAGCAGATTGCCGCTGACCGCCCCGGCCAGCAGCCCGCGACACTCGGCCACCCGCCAGTTGCTGTGATGCAGGAAATGGCTCTTGTCGTTGAGGATGACGTCGCGGCCGAGCTCGAAGGCGGATTGCCCGGCGTCGGCCGCCAGCCCCCACAGGAAGGAAATCATCCGCCGCGTCGCCATGTCGGACAACAGGGCGAGATGGGCGCAGTCGTTGGGGGCAGCGGGCCGGAAGGTGATGGGCCGGACGTTGGAGGCTGAAGGCATGGTTTCCTCGAAGCTGAAACGGCCGGACAACAAAAAACCCGCCGACCGCTAGGTGGCAGGTTGCGAAAGATCCCGAGACGATGACGGTGGACTACTTCCCTTCCGTCCCACATCGGCAAGCCAGCGCACCCTGCGGCGATTGCGCAAGGCGTCGGCGTCGAAGCGAGACAAGGGCGATGTCGATATTCATTGAGAGAACATCGACTGGAACGGCGACAAGGTCAAGCGCCACAAGCGATGCCCTCCCGCTTGCAGGGAATCGCCGCACTCGCTAACCTCGCACCTAGGCGTAACCCGCGCCTCCTCCCTCCATTCGGGAAAGCATTGCACATGCAGGGTGAATGAACATCGGTCGAACCATCTGTTCGGGCGTCGCATGCGGAGGGGTTGCGTTTGGCTCGTGACGGAGGTTGCGATGAAACTGTCTGCCCCGATTTTCCAACTGAAGCGCCGCGCCAAGCTGATGGCCCGTGCCGGCAATCTGCCGCTGCATGAAGCGCTCGACAAGATCGCCCGCGACGAAGGCTTTGCCCGCTGGAGCCAGCTTTCCGCCAGCATGGCCGCCGGCCCGCTCTCGGCCAGCATCCTCTCCCGCCTCGATGATGGCGACCTGTTACTGATGGCCGCCCGCCCCGGCCAGGGCAAGACGCTGCTCGGCCTGCAACTGCTCATCGACGCAGTGCGCGCCGGCCGCAGGGCGGTGTTCTTCACGCTGGAGTTCACCGAGCCGCAAGCCCGCGCCCACCTCGGCAAGCTCGCGACGGCTGCACCCGATCTAGCGGGCAAGGTGGAGATCGTCACCACGGAGGCGATCGGCGCCGACCTCATCATGGCTCACATGGCTGATGCGGCGCCGGGATCGGTGGCGGTGATCGACTATCTGCAGATCCTCGATCAGCAGCGCAGCAAGCCGCCGCTCGCCGATCAGGTGGCCGCCCTCAGCGCTTTCACCAGGGACAAGGGCCTGATCCTCGGCTTCATCTCGCAGATCGACCGTAGCTTCGATCCCGACCAGAAGCGCCTGCCCGATATCGGCGACATTCGCCTGCCGAACCTCGTCGACCTCGGCCTCTTCACCAAGGCCTGCTTCCTGCAGGGCGGCGAAGCGCAGCTGCAGAACGTGGCGTAAGGGCAACGGCCACCGCGACGCCGAGTGTTGCGGTGGCTCGCAAGGGGAGCCCGATATTATCCGCCCGCTCTACTCGTCCTGAGATCCTCGCTTTCGCAAGGAAGACAGTTTGATACATAAAACAAGCGGATAGCTCGGTGAGCTTTCTGTCAAACTGGCCCCGTTACGAAAGCGGGAACCCACGCGGACTAGAAAGTACCGCCACTATAGCGCGCCGCACCCACCCACTATCAACCAACCTATCTATCTGTTTCCATTTATAAAAATCTGTCTTCCTTGCGAACGCGAGGACCTCAGGCAGAAAGAGGCGCAACGTCCCTATAGGGCGCTATCTCGTTAGCCGCGCTTCCCCGCCATCTTCTCCAGATAGGCGGAAAACATATCCGCCATCGCCTCTGCCCAGGCCGCGATCTCCTCGTCGGTTCGCGGCGTTTCGGAGAAGCTCTTGCCGACGTTGCTCAGCGTCGTCAGCAGCAGCTCGCCGGCAAGCGCCCGCTCGGCATCCCCGGCATTCGGCAGCACCTCGCGCATGAAGCGGTCGAGCGCGGCCTCGCTGCCCTGCCGCACTTCCCTCGCCTCGGGGGCATCGCGATAGAGCGGAGCGGCATCGGAGAGCGCCACCCGCACCGCCGCCTCCTCGCATTCCGATTTCAGGAAGGCGTGCACCTGGGCGCGCAGCCGCTCCAGCGGCGGCCGGCTTTCATCGCCGAGGATGCTCGCCGTCATCTCCGTGGTCTCGCGCCATTCGTCGCTCTGCAGGCGGAACAGGATGGCCGCCTTGTTGGGGAAATACTGGTAGAGCGAGCCGATGCTGACGCCGGCCTTTTCGGCCACCCGCGCCGTGGTGAACCGCTGCGCGCCCTCCTTCGCCAAAACCTGAACAGCAGCCTGAAGAATGGCCGAAACAAGCTCGGCCGAGCGGGCCTGCTTGGGCTGTTTTCGCGAGGAAATCCGGGGAGTTGGCTGGTCGGGCACAGCGGCCTCCGGAGTTGCGAATAGGAAATGCGACGAATTGATCGTATTTTCCATTCCAACGCAACACCGCAGTTTTGAGAGGAAAATCCCGATGTCCTCCCTCATGGAAGCTCCCCTTGCCCCGATCCTCGAGCGGCTGTTCGCCGAGGATGACGCCTACTGGTCTAGAGATTCCCAAGCCATGCGATACTGGTCCGATCTTCCGGTCGAGGAGCGGCAGCGCCGCATCCAGAGCAAGACCGATTACCGCGCCCTCTACGCCGCCCTCGCCGACGCGCCGCTCGCCATCTCCCGAGAAACCGGCCGCCTGCTCTACATGCTGGCGCGCAACCCGTCGGTGCGGACAATCGTCGAGTTCGGCACCTCCTTCGGCCTGTCGACGCTGCATCTCGCCTCGGCCCTGAAGGACAGCGGCGGCGGCCGGCTGATCACCACCGAATTCGAGCACGCCAAGGTGGCCGAGGCGCGCTTCAACCTGATGGCCGCCGGCCTCTCCGACCTCGTCGAGATCCGCGAGGGCGACGCGCTAAAAACGCTGGCCACCGACCTGCCTGACAGCATCGACCTGGTGCTGCTCGACGGCGCCAAGGGCCTCTATACCGACGTGCTCGACCTCCTCGAAAGCCGCCTCCGCCCCGGCGCGCTGGTGCTCGCCGACGACGCCGACCAGTGCCCGGAGTATCTCGACCGCGTGCGCGATCCGGAGAACGGATACCTCTCGGTTTCGGTGGCCAACGACATCGAGCTATCGCTGCGGCTCGGGTGAAGGGAGACAGATATCAGCCCCTTGCTTCACTCGTCCCGAGGTCCCCGCGCGGGCTACAGCATGCACACATCTCCAATGACCTCTCCTTTGGCAATGTTGGAGAGAATTCCCATGGATGCAGCGCGGAATAATGGGAACGTATGAAGGGGGCATCCGATATCTCCCCCTCGCCCTACGCGGCCTGAGGTCCCTGCCTTCGCAGGGATGACTGTTTGATAGAAAGCGTCGCCTAGCTAACAAATTGTTTTATAATATAAATCTGTCATCCCTGCGAAGGCAGGGACCTCAGGCCGAAAGGGGCTCGCCGCCCCTATAGATCTCCCCCAACCACCTCTACCCCATCCGCTAGCTCCCCGCTTTCGGCACCACTACCCCGTGCCCTCCCGGCACCCTTTCAGGATCCCTCCCATGTTCTTCTCATCCTCCCGCGATCCGGCGGAGGCGCGTCTTCTTGCGCTCGCCGCCGTTCTGTTCGTCTCCTATCTCTGCGTCGGCATTCCCCTGCCGTCGGTGCCGGTGTTCGTCACCGGAACGCTGGGCCTCGGCAATGTCTGGGCCGGCCTCGGCGTCGGCATCGCCTTCCTCGCCACCATCCTCACCCGTGGCTATGCCGGCGCCTTCACCGACAGGCGCGGTGCCAAGGCAGCCGCTGCGCGCGGCCTCGTCCTCTATGCGGCGGGCGCGCTGGTATCGCTCATCGCCGGTTGGCCGGCGCTGCCGCCGGTGATGGCCTTTCTGGCGCTGGTCGCCGGCCGCCTGCTGGTCGGCCTCGGCGAGAGCCTCGCCGGTGTCGGCATCATCGCCTGGGGCATCGGTCTGGTCGGTCCGGCACGCTCGGGCAAGGTGCTCGCCCTGGTCGGCGCGGCCATCTACGGTGCGCTCGCCGTTGGCGGCCCGATCGGCCTGCTCCTGCTCGACCGGATCGGCTTTGCCGGCACCATGGCGATCAGCACCCTCTTGCCCTGCCTCGGCCTGCTCGCCATCGCGCCGATGGACCCGATGGCACCCCACCCGGAAGCGATGCGTCCCTCCTTCTGGTCGGTGGTCGGCCGCATCAAGTGGCACGGCCTCGTCGTCTGCCTGCAGGGCATCGGCTTTGCCGCCATCGGCGCCTTCTTCGCGCTCGACTTCATGACCCAGGGCTGGAGCCACGCCGGCCTTGGCCTGACGGCCTTCGGCAGCGGCTTCGTGCTGGTGCGCGTGCTGTTCGGCCACCTGCCCGACCGTGTCGGCGCCCTCACGGTGGCCATCGTCTCCCTCCTCATCGAGGCCATGGGGCAGCTGATCATCGTCGTCGCGCCCGACCCGCTCTGGGCGCTGGCCGGCGCCTTCATGACCGGTCTCGGCTGCTCGCTGATCTTCCCGGCCATGGGCCGCGAGGTGGTGCATCTGGTCGAGCCACACCTCCGCGCCACCGCCCTCGGCGGTTTCAGCGCCTTCCAGGATCTCGCCTATGGCCTCACCGGCCCGGTCACCGGCTTTCTCGCCGACCGCTCCGGCTATGGCAGCGTGTTCCTGATCGGCGGCCTCGCGGCCGGCGCCGGCGCGCTGATCGTCCTCACCCTCAAGCGAGTTGCCTTGCGGGCCTCCAGTCCACTATCTTGGACGAATGAGCGACAATAACGACATCGACCGCCGCATCGGCGCCCGCGTTCGCATCGAGCGCGAGAGCCGCGGCTGGTCGCTGACCGAGCTGGCCGACAAGGCCTCGGTCTCCCGCGCCATGATCCACAAGGTGGAGCGCGGCGAGAGCAGCCCCACCGCCAACCTGCTCGGCAAACTCTCCGGCGCGCTCGGCCTCAGCATGTCCACGCTGATGGCCCGCGCCGAAGCGCCCGAAGGCCGGCTCATCCGCAAGGCGGACCAACCGCTCTGGACCGATCCCGACACCGGCTATCTGCGCCGGCAGGTGTCGCCCCGCTCCGATCTGCCGATGGAAATCGTCGAGGTTACCCTGCCGGCCGGCCGCGCCGTGCCGATGCCCGCCTCGGCCTATGCCTTCCTGCGCCAGCTGATCTGGGTGCTCGACGGCGACCTCACCTTCATCGAGGGCGAAACGCGCCACGACATGCACCAAGGCGACTGCCTGGAGCTCGGCCCGCCCGCCGATTGCGTGTTCAGGAACGACTCCGACCGCGACTGCACCTATGCCGTGACTCTACTGAAGCTGCGCTGAGCCTCTCCCTGCCTCTTGCCACCATTCATCTACTATAGTAGACGATATGTCGTTCATAGTGGACGAAGGAGGCAGTCTTGCAGATCCGTGACGCGGTGGCGGCCGACATTGCCGGCATTACCGACATCTACAATCACGCGGTGATCAACACCGCCGCCATCTGGAACGAGCAGGTGGTGGACGTCGCCAACCGCGCCGCCTGGCATGCCGACCGGGTGCGCCAGGGCTATCCGCTGCTGGTGGCGGTGGACGAGAATGACGCCGTGCTCGGCTACGCCACCTTCGGCGACTGGCGCCCGCACGATGGCTACCGCCACACCGTCGAGCACTCGGTCTACGTCCGCTTGGATGCGCGTGGCCAGGGCATCGGCGAAGCGCTGATGCAGGCGCTGATTGCCCGCGCCCGAGCCATCGGCAAGCACGTGATGGTGGCCGGCATCGAGGCCGGCAACGCCACCTCCATCCGCCTGCACAAGAAGCTGGGCTTTGCCGAGGTCGGCCTGTTGCCGCAAGTCGGCATGAAGTTCGGCAAGTGGCTCGACCTCGCCTTCCTGCAACTGGTGCTCGACAGCCGCGAAACGCCCGACGCACCGCTCACCTGACGGAGGCCCCATGACGATCTTCGCCCTGCTGATCGCCGCCGGCGGCGCCATCGTGATCCAGAACCTCATCATGGCGCAGATCTCGGCGGCGGCCTCGACGCCGATCATCGCCATGGCCCTGAACTCGGTGGTCGGCATCACCCTGCTGCTGGCGCTGCTCGCCGTCCGGTCCGGCACGGCCGGCTTCACCGAACTCACCGCCGCCCTCAGCTGGCGCAGCCTCATCCCCGGCCTCCTCGGCACCTTCTTCGTCTTCGCCAGCCTCATCGGCTACCAGCGGTTAGGTGCCGGCACGACCATCTCGGTGTTGGTGACGAGCCAACTGGTCGGGGGACTGCTGATGGATGCGATCAGGACGGGCGGCGCGAGGATCGACGCGGCGACGGTGGTGGGTGCGGTGATGTTGGGCGTGGGGACGGTGTTGGTGGCGAAGGGGTGAGCCCACGTAACCTATCCGAGCAGATTATCCAGCACCCAAGAAATGAACATATATCCGCTCCAGCAAGCTGCTATAGGCATTAAAATAGTTCTGCAATTTCGTAGATGACACATCCACATGCACTTTCTTTCGATGTGCGATCGTAATCCTATCATCTACCATGTTGTCTAGATATTGTTTTTCAATATCGCGTTCGTTGTCCCATTGACGCTTCAACTCCACCTCGAAGTCAGCATCGAATAGACCAATCAGTTCTAGTATCTTTGTAGTCTTTGGATTCTGGTAGCTTTCGCAAATTTTCTCAATAGGTCGATAAATTCGGCTGTTCGAACGCTGCTTAGCATACTCAATAAAGATTCGTTTCAGTGTTTGCTCCAAGCTTCCACATATTGAAACGCATACTTGTTGACTAGAGAGAGATATAAGTTCATCACGATCTTTACCTGATCCCTTCTTGATGAAGGATATCTGGTAACTAAGGCGATCAAACTCAGCTTGAAGCTCCTGTCGCTTCATATGTTGGCAAAGGCTTTTTCGGCCTCCTCCATTCGCTTCTTGACGTTCTCTTCGTCAGCAGTGGATCGGATGTAACCTTCTATGAATCGTGCATTCTGAAGCAGAGCATTATAAGCTGATAGGGCCGCGTCATCCGCAGGGGCTTCTTTTGCCGCAAGTCTACGGGCCAACGCGCTGGCTACTGAATCAAAGACGGCTGTATTTAGGGATCGGTCGGGGCGAAATGCTCTTGCACCTAATGCGCCAGTAACAAAACTGATGGTCCTTAAGAAATTGCTGCCCAGTTCCTGTAAACTAGCATCCGGAAGATTTCGCTTTTCCTTCATATAATCATTCAAGAAATGCTTCATTGGCCCCTTATACTTCGCCCCCTTCTCGTAGAAGGCCATAAAACGCAAAATAAGCTCCACATCCTTCAGACGCTTGCTCTTTGGCCCATAAATTGAGCGCCATTCGGCATTGTCATTGAGGCTGTGTAGATAGTCGTTAAACTTCCCATGACAAATGCAAGATCTAATTTCTTGCGGAGAAAGCTTAATTCCACCGGTGTTAATACGCTCAAATACTTCGTAAACACTGTTTATTTCACCTTCAGGTAAATCTTGCTTGAATACAGTAGCATGTATAACGGCATCGTCGAGACGCGCTCGATCTGCTTCGTCTAACGTCTTGTAAGTCAGACCATCAAACTTTGTCTCGAGACCGGAGAGATCGAATTCTTTCCCATTGATAATACCCTGGGTGAAGTACAATAGCGCCTTGAGACGTTGTTGGCCGTCAATAACAAGATGCTTTCCTGAATCGGCTTCCTTGAATAAGAAAATGCCAGGCACAGGAAGCCCAAGAAGAAGTGACTCGATAAAACGAGAACACTGATTCTGAGACCAGACAAATGCTCGCTGAAACGGAGGAACATAAAACAGTTTCTTATCCATCCGCGAGACAAGGGTTTCGACAGGATAGTCTACACCGAAGGATGAGATCGAGAAGAGCTCACCTGTAGTCGATACATCTTCTTCCGTATCATCGACATTGGTGAGGTCATTCAGTTCCTCCCTGAGCAGCTCAATCTGGTCCACGACTCTCTCCAACCTGCGGTATACGTGGCACGTTCATAACACCCAAAAGGCCGTGGCCTCAATATTATTGACTCCGGATTGACAGGGAGGGTGGAGACCAAAGTCCGTACCTACTTCTTGTCTACGGTTCGACAGGCGGGTGCAAAATGACCTTCAATGACAGCGATAAGCCTATGCACTGCAGGCTTCTGCATCGCTACTGACACAACTATCCAACTCACCAGCTAAGCTCCCTCAAAAGACAACTCGGAGGAGCCCCCCATGAACCGCATCGATACCACGGTAACCGGCGGCTGCCAGTGCGGGGCGGTTCGCTATCGGGCCACGGCTATGCTGGACAACTCGCATCTCTGCCATTGCCGCATGTGCCAGAAGGCCACCGGCAACATCTTTTCGGCGCTGGTTGCCGCGCCCGATGAGGCGCTGAGCTGGACGCGCGGCAGGCCGAGCGTGTGGAAGAGTTCGGAGAAGGTCGAGCGTGGGTTTTGCGCCAACTGCGGCACGCCGCTGTTCTTCCACCACGCCGAGAATGGCCGCACCAACCTGATGATCGGCACGCTCGACGATCCCAGCGCCTTCCCGCCGCACTCCAACATCTGCACCGAAAACATGGTGACGTGGTTCGGCACGATCACCGAGATCGAGAACACGGGCGCGACCGAGAACAACGGCGCTGCGTGGGCGGCGGCGATCAAGGCGAGCAACAACCAGCACCCGGATCATGACACGGGTGAGTGGGAGGTGAAGGGACTAGAGGGGTGATGTTGGAGGAGGTCGATATCGGCCAATTGTTTTATTCTGCCTGAGGTCCCCGCCTTCGCGGGGATTGTTCGTTTGCGCTGCGGTAAGGTGAAGGCGGCCTCTCCGTCGGTTAGCAGCCCCGGAGAGGCCGGTGGCAGGCGACCGTGCGGGGATCGGGCTTTCACCCGGTGTCATCGAGGCTCCCTGCCATCTTCCATCATTCG
>JAEZHI010000017.1 GCA_023436885.1 Pseudomonadota bacterium
GAAATGTTCGCCACCCTCAAGCGTACCGCCAAGCTCCTCCGCGTTCCCACCCAGGCTGAGCGCGACATGGCCTACCTCAACGAAGCCGGCGACCGTTACGACCTCGAAGCCCGCGAGCGGAACCTCAGCCGTCGTAACCTCAACCGGACCCTGGGTCTCTGAGGATCTGACGGCATAAAGCCGACAAGCCCTGACACGACGTTGAGCGCTCGACACCTGACCGGTTCGGGCGCTTTGTCGTTCTCTATCGCCGGCGATGGCCAGTCCCCGTCGACACGAAGCGTCGGCTCTTCTTATTCCGTCACGGCTCCGATCATTCCGTTTTGAAGCTGCGAAACCGCGCCAGGCTGAGCAAGGCTGCTGTAAATGCGAAGCCAGCACCGACCAGCAGCGACATGTTTGCCCCTGTGATGCTGAAGCGGGCCAGCAAGAGGGCGACCAACGCAGTCCCGATCGATTGTCCCGTCAGGCGCGAGACGCCCAACATGCCCGAGGCGGCTCCACTTCGCGTCTTCGGCGCCGAGGAAATCAGCGTTCGGTTGTTTGGCGACTGGAACAAACCAAAACCAGCGCCACAGATCATCATCCGCCAGATCACGTCTGCGATTTGCGGGTTGGCGGGCAGATTGGCGATAAGGCAAAGTCCGGCAGCGAGACACAGAAGCCCGGCGCCACCCAGTACGGCCGGCGAGAACCGATCGGACAGCCGACCCGAGACGATTGCTGATACGGCAACCGCCATGGGCCAGGGCATCAGCAATAGGCCGACCTCCAGGGGAGGAAAGCCGAAGTTGGACTGCAGCTCGAAGGGCAGGGCGGTCATCGCCAGCATCTGGGCGGAGTAGGATGCGACCGAAGTCGCCACCGACATGGAGAACACCGGCAGGGCAAGGAGATCGAGCGGTAGCAACGGATGACTTGCATGTAATTCGCGTCTGACGAGTAACGTCGTGGCGATGACGCAAACCGCCAACTGGCCAACAATGGTCGGTGTGCCCGCCTGATGACCGATGCTGTCGATGGTGGTTATGACGCTGCCGAACATGATTGCAGTGAGAAGGGCGCTGAACACGTCGAAAGGCCGCTTGACCTGATCGCTGTTCGGCAGGCTGTGCCATCCGATGGTCCCGGCAAAGAGCCCAAGCGGAACGTTGATCAGAAAGAGCCATGGCCAGCTCAGTTCAGAGAGGATCAAGCCGGCTATGGTCGGGCCGACCGTGGCGGCACCGGCGACCACAACGGCGTTCAAGCCGATTGCTGAGCCCAGCCGTTTCTCCGGAACGATGTAACGCAGGAGCGCCGCGTTCATGCTCATCATGCCCGCCGCGCCCAAACCTTGCACGACGCGTGCGATCGTCAAAAGCGCCAGGGAATTCGACAGGCTGCAGGCAAGGGAAGCCAGGGTGAAGAGAGTGATGCCGCCGAGGTAAACGCGGCGGAAGCCGTATATTTCCCCCAAGTTTGCCAGCGGAAGCATGGTCATCACGATTGCCAACTGGTAGCCGTTGACGATCCAGACGGAGAAGGCTGGGTCGACCTTGAACGTTTCGGCGATCGTTGGCAGGGCGACATTGGCGATCGTGCCGTCGAGTACCGACAAGCTGATACCTATGAGGACGGTCGACCAGGCCCAGTAAAATCGGCTTCCCGATAGGCCTTCCGTTCGCTTTCCGGCAATTGTTTGTGTGGATGACACGTTTCACCTGATTTGGATTTCAGCGATGGTCGGACGGTCGCGCGCTTTGATGACGGCCGCTGACATGACGAAACTTTCGGTCTGATTTGACCGGTGGCCCGGGGAAGTTGGGGTTATTGAAAACGAGGCTCGACAGTATTTGTAACTGCCCGAAGGGCTTGGTAGACGACAGTTAAATTCGTTAGTGAACCGATAGATCTACAGTAGATCTTGGGCAAGGGTGACTGGCTGACGAATGCGTGATCGCTACCAGCGCGTGATCGGGCCGGGCGAGTCACAGGCATTGGCTTTCACCAAGCAGCAAGTGTTGCATGATATGAAGGATCGCCGGTGCGAACAGGAGAGATCGCTTCCGGCTGGGGAAGGGGCATATCATGAAATCACCATGGATCGCCGCTGGTGTCGGCGCGCTGTTTGCCGTTCTGCCAACGCTTGCCGCCGCTGGCGAAAAGGTCGACATGGCCGAACTCACCTGCAAGCAGTTTCTTGCCGACGAGGAGGGCATTCTACCGACCGTTTTCTGGATCGACGGTTACCTCAGCCACCAGAGCGGCAATACGGTGATCGACTTCGATCAACTCGTCGCCAACGTGAAGCAGATCGCCAATGAATGCGCCGGCGAGCCGGACAAGAAGATCATGGAGCTGGTGCCGGAAGACGAATAATCGCCCGGTATTCGGTTTGATTAGAGCCGCCCCTGGCTTGGCCGGCGGGCGGTTCTTTCATTTCGTGGGGGCAGGTGTGGCCGGCCCCGGTTGGCTCGGGGCGACTGGCTGGGCCGTGGTGGCGGCCAGCTCGGCATCGATGGCGGAGATCAGCGCCACGACGTTGGCGGTGTTGCGGCCGAGATCGTAATAGCCGATCTGGCTGCGCGAATAAATGTAGAGCAGGGAACCACCGCTGCCGCGGGCCGGCGCGATCATCAGCGACAGTGTCGACGGCATGCGCAGGGCGGGCGAATAGACGATGGCCCTGAGGCGCGTGTTGACCGGATTGGCGCCGACGACGCGCACCTTGCCGGGGACGCGCCGCAACACCGTTTCTGCGACCTTGAACAGAACCGCCGGCGGCACGTCGTAGTGGTGCGTCTCGATATCGGGAATGCCCTTCTTGCAGTCGTCGGCAGGGCAGGCAAGGCTGTCGTTGAGTTTGCCGGTGCGCGAGGGCACCGAGAAGTCATACGGTCCGAGATCTGGCGAACCGAAAACCGCTTCCCAACTCTCTTCCCGGCCGTAGGTGTGGAATGCCAGCACCAGGAGCAGGAACGCCCCAAAGAGGGCCGCGAGCACCAAACCGAGGAAACGCAGAGGGGACATTGGATACCGGGGTTACGAGCGCGAGCGATCCCAGCTTTTAACCCGATTGAACAGGGCGCGCCAGAGGTCGGCCGAGACTGTTAACCATCCTGCGAGCACCGCCATAACCACGATCATCGCGAGGCTATCCGACCGTTCGCTCGGCTGCGTGACTGTCGGGGCGACGGAATAGCTTATGTCGCGCGGCAGGGCCTTGACGAAAGGCGTCGGATCGCCAGCCGGGCGGATAGCGCCTGTGCTGGCATCAAGTGTGGCGATCGGCGGCACGACCTCGGCCGCCCGAACTGGCGACAGACTGACAAACAGGATGGTCACCGCCAGGATCAGTGAGGTGGCGACGGCGAGCACGATCGACGCGCCGGCGCCCACGGAAAGCTCGTGGTGTCCATTGCTGGCGTTGAAGGGGGTGTCGTCGATCCTGTCGGTCATCTCTCTCGTCCTTGCCGCTTCAGCGAATAGCCGGGCCTTCAGCCGGTCGCTTTCGATGGCGAGAGGTATGCCCTGCGAATGGGTCGCACCCATGCCGGGATTGAGGTGGGTGACGGGAGATATCGTGGCAATTTCGTGGCGGGGTTAACATTTGACCGGTGGAGGGTTGGTGGACAAGGGGCTGCTAATTGAAAACAGTATTTCTTTCAGTCGGTTATCCGTTGGCTTGTCGGCGGTTTGGTTAACGCTGTGTAAATTTAAAAGCTCGCTTTTTTGACGTTGTCGGACACCTTTGCGGCATTGAGATTATCCGTTGGCGATACGTCTCGGATGTCGGAAATCGGGTCGCGCTGGGTCGAGAGATCGGATAGTTGTATCGTGCAACTAGATTCTGGGACCTAGCCATGATCCGCGATCCGTTTCTCATCGATGACATCCGCAGCTTGTCGCGACGGATGGTTCGCGCCTGGGGTTTCATGGGCGGCGAGTTTGCCGGCACCGATCTCTCGCCATCTGCCGTGCATGCCTTGATCGAGATCGAGAAAGGTGGCGTGACCGCCCGTGGCCTCGGCAGTCTCCTACGGCTCGAGAAATCGAGCATCAGCCGCATGTTGCGCAAGCTGATCGCATCGGGCGATGTGACAGAGGCAGCCGGCAAGGCGGACGGTCGCCTGAAACTTCTATCGCTGACGCCTGCCGGCAAGGCGCGTGTGGGGGCGATCCATGCCTTTGCGCACCGCCAAGTCTTGGAAGCGCTTGGGCGGCTTGGGGACGGCGAGGATCGCAAAGTGCTGGAGGGATTGCGTCTCTACAGCAATGCCCTGGAAGGGAGGAACGAAAATCCCGCCTCACCGATCGAGATCGCTTCTGGCTATCAACCGGGCCTGATTGCCCGCATCACCGAAATGCACGCCGTGTACTACGCCCGTGAGCATGGACTGGGACGGCGCTTCGAGGCGCTGGTATCAGGTGGTCTCGCCGAGTTCTGCGGCCGGCTGGACAATCCATGTAATGGCATCTGGACCCTGCAGACGAAAGGCGAGATCGTCGGTTCCCTGGCGATCGATGGCGAGGATATGGGCGCCGGCGTCGCCCATCTGAGGTGGTTCATCGTCGGCGACGAGGTTCGGGGCAGTGGAGCGGGCAAGAAGCTGCTCGATACGGCGCTTGCCTTCGTCGATGCCCAGGGCTTTGCCGAGACGCATCTTTCGACCTTTGCCGGACTCAACGCTGCCCGGCATCTCTATGAGTCACGGGGCTTCGCGCTGGCCGAGCAGCACGCCGGTTCGCATTGGGGCAAGGAACTCGTGGAGCAGTCCTTTGTCCGGCGGCGGAAATGAAAAGGGACCGGAGCCGAAGCGCCGATCCCTTCCGTCTCAGTCTATGGCGATGCGCTTACGACAACGAGGCGGCGAAGCGCTGGATGCGGATGCAGGCCTCTTCCAGGTCCTTGGTGGCCGTGGCGTAGGAGATGCGGAAGTTGGGGCCAAGGCCGAAGGCCGAGCCCTGCACCACCGCGACGCCCTCGGACTCCAGGAGCTCGGTGACGAAATCGTCGTCCGAGGCGATCACCTTGCCAGCCGCCGTCTTCTTGCCGATCAAGCCGGCGCAGGACGGGTAGACGTAGAAGGCGCCTTCCGGCGTCGGGCAATGGATGCCCTTGGCCTGGTTCAGCATGGACACCACGAGGTCGCGGCGCTCCTTGAACACCTTGTTGTTCTCGGCGATGAAGTGCTGCGGGCCGGTGAGGGCCTCGAGCGCTGCATATTGCGAGATTGACGAGGGGTTGGAGGTCGACTGCGACTGGATGGTGGCGATGGCCTTGATCAGCTCGGCCGGGCCGCCGGCATAGCCGATACGCCAGCCGGTCATGCAGTAGGCCTTGGAAACGCCGTTGACGGTGAGCGTGCGCGACATCAGTGACGGGTCGATCTGGGCCGGCGTGGTGAACACGAAGTCGTCGTAGACGAGGTGTTCGTACATGTCGTCGGTCATGATCCAGACATGCGGATGGCGAGCCAGCACGTCGGTCAGCGCCTTCAGCTCGTTGCGCGTGTAGGCGGCGCCCGACGGGTTGGACGGCGAGTTGAAGATGAACCACTTCGTCTTCGGGGTGATCGCCTTCTCAAGCGCCTCGGCGGTCAGCTTGAAGTTGGTCTCGATCGTCGCCTCGACAAAGGTCGGGGTGCCGCCGGCCAAGAGCACCATGTCCGGATAGCTCACCCAATAGGGTGCCGGGATCAGCACTTCGTCGCCGGGATTGAGCGTCGCCATCAGCGCGTTGTAGAGCACCTGCTTGCCGCCGGTGCCGACGGTGATTTCGGCCGGCTTGTAGACGAGGCCGTTCTCGCGCTTGAACTTGTCGACGATGGCCGTCTTCAGCTCTGGAATGCCGTCGACCGCCGTGTATTTCGTCTTGCCGTCACGGATCGCCTTGATGGCGGCTTCCTTGATGTTGTCCGGAGTATCGAAATCCGGCTCGCCAGCACCAAGGCCGATGACGTCGCGACCGGCGGCCTTGAGCTCACGCGCCTTATTGGTGACGGCGATGGTGGCAGAGGGCTTAACACGGGCGAGCGACTGGGCAAGGAAAGACATTGAAGGACGTCTCCGAACGCTGAGGGAGTCAATCGTATCGGTTTAAATACGACGATCCTGCTCTATTGCGGTGCGCTCGGTTGCGCAAGATCAAACAGTTGGGAAACAGCCTTGCAAATTTGCCTGCCGACTAAAGGGGGTGACAATTTGGCCATCCGGTCTAGACGTTGGCCGAAACGGCGTGGCCAGACAGGGCCGCAAAGGCAACGCCGTCGTCTGGCCAGGTCAGTTTGGGGCTCGATCAGGCAGCCCTGATACCGTCGAGCAAAGCCTTGAATTGCTCGTTGAGACGGGTGGCATTGTCGGCCAGCATGCGGGCGGTCGCCTGCATCTTGTCGGCACCGGTGCCTGTCTCAGCGGCGTTGCGGTAGACTGTCTCGACGCGATGAACGACGCCGTTGGTGCCGCTTGCCACTTCGGCAATCGAGCGGGCGATTTCCTGGGTGGCGGCCTGCTGTTCCTCGGCTGCTGCCGCCACTTCGCTGGAAGCGGTGTGCATGCGCTTGATGGCCTCGCCGATGCCCTTGATGTTGCCGACGGCGTTATGGGTGGCGGCCTGCAACTGATCGATCTGCGCCGAGATTTCCTCGGTGGCCTTGGCCGTCTGGTTGGCGAGCGTTTTCACTTCCTGGGCCACGACCGCGAAGCCCTTGCCGGACTCGCCGGCGCGGGCGGCCTCGATGGTGGCGTTGAGGGCGAGAAGGTTGGTCTGCTCGGCAATGCCCCGGATCAGCTGGACGATATCGCCGATGGTCTGGGAGCCGCTCGCCAGCGTCTGAACGTCGTGATCGGTGCGCTCGACCTGGCCGACTGCCTCGGCGGCAAGGTGCGAGGCGGTGGAGATGCGAGTGCCGATTTCGCGGGCGCTGGCTGCCAGTTCCTCGGTGGCGCCGGCCACGGTCTGGACATTGTCGGTGGTCTGGCTGGCGGCCTGTGACAGCTCGCCGGTCGCGTCGCGCGTCTCGCCGGCACTGCCCGACATGGCGATGGCCGTCGTCTGCATGTCGGTGGCGGCGATGGAGAGGGACGAAACGAGCTCGCCCACCTGCCGTTCGAAGTTGGCGGCGATCTCGTTCATCATGCGCCGGCGTTCACCGGCAAGTTCGCTGTCGCGCTGTTCGGCTTCCTTCTGAAGGCGCTGGCGCTCGGCAAGGTCGTTGCGGAAGCTGGTCACGGCTTCGATCATGGCGCCAATCTCGTCGCGCCGGTTTGCGTCCGGCAACTGGACGGAGAGGTTGCCGCCAGCCATCGAGTGCATGGCGTTGGTGATGGCGACGATCGGTCGGGCAATGCCACGATTGGCGAGCAGCAGGCTTATGCCCATGCCAAGAATGGTGGCGATGGCAGCCGAGATGACCAGAACAATGGCGGATTGATCGGCCTGCGCCCCGGCATCGGCTCGAGCGGCGGCCATCTTGTCCGACGAGTATGTGCTGTAGACCTTGACCTTGGCGGTAACGTCCTTCTGGCCGTCGAGGGCCTTGCCAAGGGCGGTTGCGACCGCAGCCTTGTCACCGGTCGCCGCGACATCCACCATGGTGTCGATGGCCTTGAAGTAACCTTCAAGCGAGGTGCGGACATCGGAAAGCTGCGTCTTTTCGTTGGCGTCGGCGACGGCCTCGAGCTTGGGCAGGCGGGCCAGCATCTCAGAGGAGCGCTTGGCGGCTTCCGCCTTGAAATCTACCGCCTTTTCCGGGGCCTGCGCGAGCTGATAGGTCATGCGGCTGATGGCGATGATGTCGATGCGCAGATCCATCGCCTCGCGGGCGGCTTCTTCCGACCGGCCGACGTCGGTGTAGGTTTCGGTGGTGGACTTCAGTTCAACCCAACCGACAACGGCGATCGACACGGCGACAAGGCCGACCAAAAGGACAACGGCAAGGATCTTCCGAGCAATCGAAAGGTTTTTCATTGGATTCATCGCCTCGTTCGGCCAAGGGGCTATGGTTGATTCAATGATTGTCGAAGATATCTAATTTGCCGTTAACCGAGATGTATCAAGGACCTCAGACGCGATGATTAGCCGCCTTGGCAAATTCCGCCTGAGTCCATCGCACCTAGGGCGCTGCCTTATTTACGGATGGTCAGTCGATCTCTCTGGATGCACATGAGAGCGCTTGCTCGCATTCGGAAGCATTTTGTCACGCTGGCCCTCCAGCAGGTTCGGATGCGGCAATACTCCAACACCCTTCAAATTCGGCCTAGCTTGCCCTTGACAAGCAATGCCTTCTGCATCTCAATACACAAGTCCGTTAAAGCGGACTAATGTCCAGTATAATGGACATCCAGATAATGGATAGAATTGGGGAACAAAATGCACATGTCTGTCCGCACCAGCGGCGTCCTCGCCGCGTCTGTTGTCCTTCTCCTGTCGACGTCCGCGTATTCCGAAGCTGCCAGCAAGCTCGATGACGTGCTGGCTCGTGGCCACCTGGTCATGGGAACCGGCAGCACCAATGCGCCCTGGCATTTCAAGAGCGCTGACGACAAGCTGCAGGGCTTCGACGTCGACATGGGGCGCATCATCGCCAAGGCGCTGTTCGGGGATCCCGAGAAGATCGAATATGTGATCCAGGCGTCCGACGCCCGCATTCCCAACATCACGACCGACAAGGTGGACATCACCTGTCAGTTCATGACGGTGACCGGCGAGCGCGCTCAGCAGGTGGCTTTCACCATTCCCTACTATCGGGAGGGCGTCGGCCTGATGCTGAAGGGTGACAGCAAGTATGCCGACTATGCCGCGCTGAAGGCGGCCGGATCGTCGATCACCGTGTCGGTGCTGCAGAACGTCTACGCCGAGGATATGGTCCACGCCGCCCTGCCTGGCGCCAAGGTCGACCAGTATGACTCCGTCGATCTGATCTATCAGGCGCTGGAATCGGGCCGCTCGGACGCGGTAGCCACCGACCAGTCGTCGCTCGCCTGGTACATGGCCCAGAACCCCGGCCGCTACAAGGATGCCGGCTATGGCTGGAACCCGCAGACCTATGCCTGTGCGGTCAAGCGGGGCGATCAGGACTGGCTGAATTTCGTCAACACGGCCCTGCACGAGGCGATGACCGGTGTGGAATTCGATTCCTACGCCAAGTCGTACAAGACCTGGTTCGGCAAGGAACTGGCGCCGCCGCAGATCGGCTTTCCGGTGGAATTCAAGTAAGCGCCAGAGTTTGACGCGAAACTCTACTGGGTGGGCATTACGGGCATCCACTTGGTCCGAGAAGTCTGCAACTTTTCGGAGGGGTGCCTGAGCTTTGAGTTCTGCGTTTCCGGTGCTCACGAACCCCAAAGTTCGCTCCGTTCCGGTTATCGAACCCATCGCCATCCGCCTTACGCCGTTGATTTCGCGTCAGGCACTTATGGAGCGAGACCTGGAGCATTCGCCGACCGGATGGAGACATCTGAACGGCGGGCGCTTCGGCCTCCGCTCTCTTCCTTTGCAATCAGCGAGGCATTATGGGCTATACGCTGAATTTCGCCGTGGTCTGGCGCAACTTCGATCGGCTGCTGGAAGGCCTGGCGCTCAGCCTCGGTCTGGCCGTCGCATCGATCCTCATCGGCGCGGCGATCGGGCTTGCCGTCGCCTTCGCGCTGATTTCCAAATACCGCGCCGCGTCCTGGCCGGCGACGGCCTACGTGACGCTGATCCGCAACCTGCCGATCCTGGTTCTGGTGCTGTTTGCCTATTTCGCCTTGCCGCAGATGGGCGTGCGTCTGGACAAGATGCAGAGCTTCGTCGCGGTGCTTGCGATCTATTCGGGCGCCTATCTGGCGGAGGTCTTTCGGGCGGGCCTGCTCTCCATTCCCAAGGGGCTTTCCGAGGCGGGGTTGGCGATCGGTCTGACGCCGATGCAGATCAGGACGACCATCATTGCGCCGCTGATGCTGCGCAACGTTCTGCCCTCGATGTCCTCGACGATCATCTCGCTGTTCAAGGACACCTCCTTGGCCGCTGCCATTGCCGTTCCGGAACTGACCTTCGAAGCGCGCAAGATCAACGTCGAGAGCTTCCGGGTCATCGAGACGTGGATGGTCGCCTCGGCGCTCTACGTCGTCACCTGCGCCTTGATCGCCGCGTTGATGCGGCAGGTCGAGCGGCGCCTTGCCCTGCCGAGGTGACGCCATGACACCATCCTTCCTCGACCAGTTATGGCTTGCCCGTTACGTCATCCTGTCCGGACTTGGCCTGACGGTATCGATCTCGCTTCTTGCCATCCTCGTGGGTTCAGTGCTCGGCGTGTTCGTCGGCCTGTCGCTGACCTACGGCAATCGCTGGGCTCGTGTCGTCCTTCGCATCTACACCGACATCGTCCGCGGCACGCCGGTGCTGGTTCTGGTGTTGGCCAGCTATTACGTTTCCTCGGCAGTCGGCGTGAACCTCGATCCGTTTTCAGCGGGCGTTCTGGCGCTTGCCATCTTCTGTTCGTCGCATGTCGGCGAAATCGTGCGCGGTGGACTGCAGGCGATTCCCAAGGGACAGACCGAGGCGGCAAAGGCGATCGGACTGACGTTCAGGCAGACCTTCGCCTATGTGTTGTGGCCGCAGGCCCTGCGCCAGTTCCTGCCGGCCTGGGTCAACACCGCCGCCGAGATGGTCAAGGCGTCGACGCTGCTGTCGGTTATCGGCGTTGCGGAGCTGCTGCTGCGCACCCAGGAAATCATTTCCCGCAATTTCATGAGCCTCCAGTTCTACTTCTTTGCCGGAGCGCTCTATTTCGTCGTCAACTACGGCATCGAGCGCTTCGGAAAATACGTCGAGCGCAAGACCGCCGTTCCATCCTGAGGATTTCGATCCATGGCCAAGACACTTCTCGAAATCGCGGGATTGCGGAAGACCTACGGGGCCACCGAGGTGCTGAAGGGCATCGACTGTGCGGTCCACGAGGGCGAGGTGATCGCCATCATCGGCTCATCCGGCTCGGGCAAGACCACGATGCTGCGCTGCATCAACATGCTGGAGGATTTCCAGGGCGGCACGATCAGCCTCGACGGTGAGGAGATCGGCTATCACATCGATGGGGCGACGCGCCGGCGCAAGAGCGAGAAGGACATCGCCCGCCAGCGTGCGCTGACCGGCATGGCCTTCCAGCAGTTCAACCTGTTCCCGCATATGACCGCGGCGCAAAACGTCATGCTCGGTCTCGTCAAGGTGAAGCGTTTGCCGAAACACGAGGCTCACGCCATAGCCCTCAAGTGGCTCGAACGCGTCGGCCTCGGCGAGCGGGCCGGTCACTATCCCGGCCAGCTTTCCGGCGGCCAGCAGCAGCGTGTGGCGATCGCCAGGGCCATCGCCATGAACCCGCGCCTGATGCTGTTCGACGAGGTGACCTCGGCACTCGATCCGGAACTCGTCGGCGAAGTGCTGCAGGTCATCAAGGGGCTCGCCGCCGACGGCATGACCATGCTGCTGGTCACCCACGAGATGCGCTTTGCCTATGAGGTGGCCTCCAGGGTCATTTTCATGAACCAAGGCGTGATCTGCGAAGAAGGTAATCCCAGGGAAATGTTCGTCGCGCCCAAGACGGAGCGGCTGGCCGAATTTCTCAAGACTTCCAGTTTCAACTGAAAGAGAGTGATGATGACTATCAAGCGTTACGGCACCGGTGGAACCGGTGCGGGCGGACAGCCGCTTCCCTTCGCCCGCGCCGTCGAGGCAGACGGCTGGCTCTACGTTTCCGGTCAGGTGGCAATGGAAGGCGGCGAGATCGTCAAGGGCGGCATCGTCTCGGAGAGCCGCAAGGCGATCGACAATCTGATCGCCATTCTGAAGGAGGCGGGCTATGGCCTCGAAGATGTCGTGCGCGTCGGTGTCTGGCTGGACGACCCGCGTGACTTCTGGAGCTTCAACGGCGTCTACGCGGAGTATTTCGGCGAGAACCCGCCGGCCCGTGCTTGCGTCCAGTCGCGGATGATGGTCGATTGCAAAGTAGAGGTTGAGTGCGTCGCCTATCGTGCCGACCGGAAGTAACTTGGATGCAGTGCTGGGCCATCTCCAAAACCGGAGATGGCCAGCTTCGACTAGAGGGACGAGATGGCCGATACCGCCGACGCCATGACCGCAAAACGTGCGCGCGGGCTCGATCGTGCTTTCGACATTCTCGAGTTCCTGCGCGTCAAGCGCCAGCCCATGCGCCCCAACGAGATCGCTTCGGAGATCGACGCTCCCCGCTCGTCGGTCTACGAACTCGTCAATCTGCTGCTCAGGCACGGCATGCTGGACTATCAGGGCGGAGATGGCCGGGTATTTCTCGGGCGCAAGCTCTATTTCCTCGGTACCGCGTATGCCGAACAGTTCGATTTCATGCGCGAATGCGACCGTGCGCTTGTGCGCCTCGCCGAGGAAACGCGTGAAACGGCGCAGATGTGCCTTCTCGAGGGCAATAAATACACCGTGGCGATGATGCGCGAGAGCGCCCGTCCGTTCCGCATATCCTCGAGCATTGGCGAACTGGTGCCTATCCCGTGGACCGCGTCGGGCCGGTTGCTGGTGTCGCACCTCAGCGATCAGGAAATTCTCGACCTGATTCCACCGGACGACTTCATCCTGCCCAACGGTCGGCCGCTCGATCCAGCGGTGTTCATTGCCGAGGTCAGGCAGGCCGCTCTTGACGGCCACTTCACCTTCAACAGCATGGTGGACACCTACACCCACTGCTTTGCCGCGCCGATCCATCAGGCCGATGGCGCCTGCATCGCAACCTTGTGCCTCGTGGCGCCCAAGGAAGACGGATTGCGCAATCGCGCGTCCTACCTTGAGGCCCTGGGGCGGGCCTGCCGCGAGATTTCCGAGAGCCTGGGCGTTCACCCAGGCCGACGCTGAGGCAGGGTCATCGGCAGACGACCGAGACGGCGGCGCCTTCATAGTCGAGCGAGCGGCCGGCATCCGATGTCATCGGTGAGATACCCGGTTGGACGCGGTGGATTGTCAGGTGTCGGATCCCGGGCATACCGGGATAGGACCCGCGGCAATCGCCGAGGGTGAGCGTGTTCGAGGCATCGTCCCAGGTGAGGGTGATGCGGGCACATTCGCCGCGCTGGTAGCCGAGCGTAAGGCCGTCGTCCTCATAGAGCTCGAAGCTGCCGTCGCGGCCGGGGAAGACGTAGACGTCCAACCGGTCCTGGATCGTGCCGGCGGTCGATTGCCGAACAGGGGCAAGCGGCAGGATGCTGCCGGCCCGGGCATGCAGCGGAATGCGGTCGATCGGGCTGGGGATGACGTGAACACGGCCGCCGGTGCGGTGCTCGCCGGTCCAGACATCGAACCAGCCGCCATCGGCTTCAGGAAGATAGATCGGCCAGGTGTCGGCTGCGGCTGCGAGGACCGGGGCGACATGCAGGGCCTTGCCGAACATATAGCTGTGGGTCTCGCCGAGCGCGTGTGGGTCGCTCGCGAAATCGAATACCAGCGGCCGCATCATCGGCAAGCCGGCGTCGGCCACCTCGGCGGCGGTGCTGTAGATGTAGGGCAGCAGGCGGTAACGCAGTTCGAGATAGTTCTTGGAGATGGCTTCCACCGTGTCGCCGTAGCGCCAGAACTCGGTGTCGGTTTCAAAGCCATGGACGCGCTGCATCGGCAGGAAGGTGGCAAACTGGAACCACCTGAGGAAGCGTTCGCGATAGGCTTCGTCATCATATTGGCCGGGACCGGGGCGGAAGAAGCCGCCGGCGTCCACCGTCCAGTAGGCATAGCCTGACGCCGCCATGTTGAGACCGGCGGCGATCTGGTTGCCGAGCGTCGTCCAGTCGTTGCCGACGTCGCCCGACCAGGTGAAGGCCGGATAGCGTTGCTGGCCGAGGAAGGCGCTGCGGGTCAGGATCAGGGCGCGGGTGTCGGGCAGGGCAGCCTGCCAGGAGTCGGAGACGGCACGGGTGACTTGGAGAGGATAGGTGAGCTGGACATGCTCGCCGCGCCCGGCAGCGGTCATGCGTCCCGAGAGGTCGTCGTTCTCCGGCTCGGTGGCGTCCTGCCACCAGGCGTCGATGCCGAAGCGCCTGAGACGGGTTTCCTGCTCGGCGGCATAGAAGGCGGCGGCGTCCGGGTTGAAGAAGTCGACCCAGTCAGTGCCCTCGATGAAATAGCCGCGACGGGCAAACTCCTGGCCGAGCTCGGAGGAGGGATCGATGCGCGCCCAGACCGACAGCATGAAGCGGGCATCGCGCTGATGAACCTCGTCGATGAGAGCCTTCGGATCGGGGTAGTGCGCCTCGTCGAAGCGCATGGCGTTCCAGCCGTGCGAGCCCCAGTATTGCCAGTCCTGGACGATGACATCGAGCGGCAGTTCGCGGCGGCGAAACTCGTCGAGCGTGTCGATGATCTCGGCCGAGGAGTGGAAGCGCTCGCGGCAGTGGACGTAGCCGAAAGCCCAGATGGGCAGCATCGGCGTTGGGCCAAGAAGCTCGCGATAGCCACCCATCACCTCGGCGGCACTGGGGCCGGCGATCACCACATAGTCGATGGTTTCGGTGACCGGCGACCGCCAGACCGTGCGGTCGGTGACGGGGCCGTAGTGCAAGACGGGCTCGTCGGCATCATTGGCTTCCACCCGCACGGTGTGGCGACCGGGGGTGAGGTTGGCAAAGAAGCTGGTGGTCGGCGGGAGCCAGAAGTTGTCGTGATCGACCAGCGTCCGGTCATCGATTTCTACCCGGTAGCGGCTGCCCATCTTCTTGCCGATGTCGAGCAGCATCGCCTGCCGGCCGCCTGTGACAATGTCGATCTCGCCCTCGAAGATGGCCGTGCGCCGCTCGACGTCGGCCCCGCCCGATGACGTGGTGACGGTCGCGGTCCGTGCCTCGCCGACGGTGCGTTTCACGAGGGCGACGCGGTGCGGCGGCGGATTGAGCTCGCTACGGCCGCGATGGTGCCAGATCAGTCCGTAGCCTTTGCTGGACAACAGGAAGGGCAGGCTGATCTGTGTGTTGACCTGGGTGAGCCGGCGCGGCAGGCCGCGCAGGTCGAGCGCGCCATCCTGAAAGCAGCCAGTGCCGTAGAGATGCTCGTCGAGCGGCGAGTCGAAGGCCTGCCTGGCGATGTGGATGGTTTCGCCGCCGAGCTTGTCCGGAACCAATCGCCGCCCAGCTTCGCTTTCACTGAGCAGCAGCGTGCCATCCGCTCCGAAGAAACGCAGGCGGCCGGTCGCCTCCGTCACCTCGCAGAAGAGATACGGCAGTGTGAGGCGGGTGGTTCCACTATCCTTGCTGACGGACGCGGCGGTTTTCGGCAGGCCGTCCATCAGGATCCGGCTCTCGGGGATCGTGCCGTCCTGTCCGCTTGGCGCGAAGCGAACCCTGAAGGCCCGGTCGGTCAGAGCGGTGATGGACAGCACGCCGTCGGGATAGGCTCTGGTGAAATCCGGATTGGAAAGAGTGGGTGTGGTCATGATGCCCGGAAGATTGCTGTGTGATGGGGGAGCCCGATCGTCACCGGCGGTCATCCCTTGACCGAGCCGCTGGTCATGCCGGCGATGATGAAGCGCTGGCCTGAGAGATAGATGATGATCACGGGGATGATGGTGAGCAGGATGTCGGCGGAGACCAGGTTCCAACTGCTCTGGTACTGGCCGAAGAAGTTGTAGACCGCGAGGGTCATCGGCCAGTTGGCGCTGCTGTTCAGGTAATAGAGGGGTATCATGAAGTCATTCCAGATATTGAGGAAGTTCAGGATACCGGCGGTGACGAGCACCGGTTTCAACAGCGGCAGGATCACCAGGAAGAACAGCTGCGGCGGTCGGCAGCCATCGATGATGGCGGCCTCGTCGAGCTCGCGCGGGATGGTGTCGACGAAGCCGTAGATCAGGAATACCGAGAAGGGCACCTGCAGCGCGGCGTAGAGGATGATGACGCCGATCTTGGTGTTGATGAGGTGGGTCACCTGCATCATCGTCGTCAGCGTGAAGAAGTTGATCGGCAGGGCGATGCCCATGATCAGGAACAGGTAGAAGAAGCGGTTGAGGCCCGTCCTGTGGCGCGACATCACGAAGGCCGCCATGGCCGAGACCAGGGTGGCGAGGATGGTGGCCGACGTGGCGTAGAGCAGGCTGTTGAAGAAGCTGCCGATCAGCTTTCCCTTCTCGATGGCGATCAGGAAGTTCTCGAAATGCAGCTCGCTCGGCAGGTCGATGCTCATCTCACTCGCCTCGGGCGAGGATTTCAACGCGTTGATGGTGATGAGATAGACCGGCAGCAGCATGATCAGGCTGGCCAGGAAGGCGGCGATATGGGCGGCGGGCGCGCGCAGGCTCTTGGGCATGGTCTCGCTCCTCACTCGCGATCCGCTTGGCGTTCCATCACCCGGATGACCAGGTAGCCGGTGACGACCAGGATCAGGAACAGAATGCTGGAAATGGCGGTGCCGAGCCCGAACTGGCCCTTGGAAAAGGCCTTGAAGATCTCGGTCGACAGCACCTCGGTGGCGTAACCAGGCCCGCCGTTGGTCAGCGCATAGACGATGTCGAACACACGCAGTCCGTAGAGGACGTTGAGCACGGTGACGATCATCAGCGCCGGCATCAACATGGGAAGGGTGATGTGGCGGAACTTGGCCCAGGCGCCGGCGCCGTCTATGGCAGCCGCCTCATAGAGATCCTTGGGAATGGTCTGCAGGCCGGCGAGCAGGATGACCATGATGTAGCCGATGCCCTTCCAGCTATCGACGCCGATCACCGAATAGAGGGCGATGCCGGGATCGGTGAGCCAGGGAAGCGCCAGGCCGTCGAGGCCGATGGCACGGAGCGTACTGTTGAGAAGGCCCGTGGCAGGGTCGAGGATCGACCGGAAGATCAGCGCGACGACCAGCGTCGGCAGGATCACCGGCAGGTAGATCAGCACCCGGTAGCCGTTGACGAAGCGGCGGACGCCCTCGTTGAGCAACAGGGCCAGCGCCAGGCCGAACACCGTCTTGATGATGATCGTCCAGAAGGTGAACAGCAGCGTGTTGCCGATGAAGGACAGATAGTTCTCGTCGGGCGACAGGATGGTCCGGTAGTTGTCGAGGCCGATGAACTCCACCTCGTCGGAGTAGCTACTCCAGTCGGTGAACGAATAGGCGATGCCGCTGAGGCTCGGGATGATGAAGAACGTCACATAGAGGGCGAGTGCCGCGAGGACGAAGTAAAACGGGTAGGACCTGTGCGATTTCATTGCGATTTCCGTCGCTCGCGTTCGCACCCCCGGCCAGGGAAACGTGCTCCGAGGCCGGGGACGGGCGCTGCGCCAAGTCAGAAGAAGCAGGAGGAGACTACTTCTTCCAGGCGGGATCCCTGGCGGCCTTGGCGAGATCGGCGCGGCGCTTGTCGATGTTGGCGAGCACCTTGTCAGGGGCCATCGAGCCGGTGAACATCGCCGTCAGGTCGGCACCGAGATCCATCCACTGCGGGTTCACATAAGTGACCGCCGTCTGGTAGACGGTGCCGCGCGCGTCCTTGTGGCTGTCGAACAGCGCCTGAGCGTCGGGGCTGAACTTGTTCTTGGCGCCGTCGAAGGGCAGCGTCATCGCTGTCGGCGTGTTGTCGATGAAGTAGTTGATGTTTTCCGGTTCCGCGAGGAAGGCCAGATACTGCTTGGCCGCGTCGATGTGGGCCGATCCCGAATAGATGAAGTGGGTCGGGCCGGCTGGGTTGATGTTGACCTGCTGGTTATCGGCAAGCGGCATCAGGAACACGCCGATGTCGGAAGCCTTCATGTCCGGATAGTCGTGCTCGACCAGCGAGCCGAAGCCGGTGTTGGCGAGCACCATGCCCACCTTGCCGCTGGCCATCGCCTTGGAGGCGCCGGTGTAGACGTCGGCGAGGGCGTTCTTGCCCATGTAGCCGAGGTCGAACATTTCCTTCAGCTGGGTCACCGCCGTGAGCATGGTGGGATTGCCGGCGAAGGTCGCCTTGTTGGCGTTGAGCGCATCGGCAAGGCCGGGCGTTACCTGTTCAAAGCGCGGCCCCAGCTCGGGGAACCACAGCACGTGGTGCCAGCCATCGGCGACCGGCTCATAGATCGGCTGGATGCCGTTATCGAGCAGCTTCTGGCAGGCGGCCTTGAACTCGGCGTAGCTCTTGGGCGCGCTGAGCCCATATTGGGTGAACAGCTTCTTGTTGTAGCTGATCACCCAGGTGTTGCCGACGATGTCCCAATAGGTGAGGCCGTAGAGCTTGCCGCCGACCGTCGACTGGGCGGCGATCAGCTTGTCTTCCTTGGCAGCCCAAGGCTCGCCTGAGAGATCGACGGCGTTCTTCTCGACATTGTATTGCAGCTTGAGATCGCTGATGCCGCTCTGGCCGCCGAACAGGTCCGGACCTTCGCCGGAGTTCAGCTTGGTCTGGAGGACGTTGAAATACTGGCCCGACGGCAGGATCTGGAAATCGATGGCGATGCCGGTCTTTTCCTCGAATTTCTTGGCGAGCGCCTGCTCGGCATCCTTCACCCAGTCCTGGCTCGCCATATAGGTGAGCGTCACCTTGTCTGCCGCGAGACCGGCGCCGCTCGTCAGAGCGAGGAGCAGGCCGGAAGCGCCCGCAAGCGCCAGCATGCGCAACCCGCCCGTCATGGTGTTGTTCGTCGCTGTCATCACATCCTCCCTTGATGTCCCCCGGGCGGTGTCGCCCTCTCGCGACGGTCCGGCCCGAACCTCACCTTTGCTCACACGGTGCGCCGATCCGCGACGCTCCACCGGCTGACGTCTCCCTTGTCTCCCGGTTTTTCGCCATTGTAAGCGCTTACAATCAGGGTGCTGTTCTCGCTACGGCTGTCCGTTTCATCCTCATTCAGACAGACTTGAGATCGCGACCATGTTAATGTAAGCGCTTACAATGCTAAGTTCACTGCTCACTGTCTGTCAATGGGCGAAGTGGAGAGGCGGAGGATCCATGCGGGGAATTGCCCATCTGGCTCGAGAGCTCGGCGTATCCACGGCGACTGTATCCCGCGCGCTCAACGGCAACCCCAACGTCAACGCCGAGACGCGGCAGAAGGTGCTCGAAACCGCCCAACGCCTGGGATATGCGGCCAATCAGGCGGCGCGGTCGCTCGCTCAGGGCGTCACCCATTCGGTCGGCCTGATGATCGAGCTCGATCAGGAAAGCACCACCAGCACCGACTATTTCTTCATGGGGGTGGTGGAAGGCATGCAGGGCGTTCTCGCCGCCCATGGCCTCGATCTCCTGGTGCTGCCCTGCGCCAAGAGCCAGGACAACTTCACCTATCTGCAGCGCTTCGTGTCGCGCGGCGCCGTCGATGGCATGATCCTCGCCGAAACCCGGCGGATCGACCGGCGCATCGACCTGCTCAAGCAGTCCGGCATTCCCTTCGTCACGCTGGGGCGCAGCGACAGCGGCGGCGGCCACGCGTGGATCGATCTCGATTTCGAAGGAGTGATGGCGACCGCCGTAGATCGTCTGGTGCGGCAAGGCCATCGGCGCATCGCAGTGACGGTACCCTCGAGCGACGCCAACTACGGGGCAATCTTCGCCGACGCCTATCGCGATAATCTCGCCCGGCATGGCCTCGAAGTCGACGACACGTTGATTTTCCAGACCCGTCGCCGCGAGGACGACGGCGATGGCATCGTCGACAGCCTGCTCGACCGCGCCGACCCCGCCACGGCGATCATCCTGTTCTACGAGGTGACGGCTATTGGCATCTACCGGCGCCTTGCCGAGCGGGGTCTGGCGCCCGGCCGCGACCTGTCTGTGATCGGTTTCCGAGGCGAGGATTCAGTGCGTTTCCTGACGCCGCAGGTGACCTGCTTCCACCTGTCGCTGCAGGAACTCGGGACAGCTGCGGCCCGCGCGATGCTGGCGCAGATCCCGGCCACCGCCTCGCAATTCTCGTCGGCTGTCGTACAATGCAAGGTGCCATTGTCCCTGGTGCCAGGCGAGAGCGATGGGCCGGTTTCGAAGCGCTAAGCCTGGCATGGCCGACCGCATCAGGTCAGGATGTCCCAAGCCTTATGGTCGGGATCGACGCCGTTGATTAGCATTGTGACGCCTGACGAATTCTCCATCCTGAGCGGCAGGATCTTGCGATAGGCGGGCGAGTCATACCAAGCCCTGGTCGCCGCAAGGCTTGGAAAAGCGATCACGATCAGGTCGTCGGGCCATGTGCCCTCCAGCTCGATCTTCGGGCCGCCGTGGATGATGAACTTGCCTTCGAAAGGCGCGAGTGTCGCATCGATCTGTCTGAGATAGGCCACGATCTCCGGGCCCATCCGCACGTCGGTCAACCTTGCCACTGCAAAAGCCGTCATATGCGCCTCCGTTGCCATCGATCAGCCGCCGGTTGTCCGGGGCTCGCGGCAAGCCTCGGCTGGACGAGAGGTCGCTTCAATTACCTCCGACGTAATTGAGACGACGGCGCATGACGGTCAGTCTCGGTCTTGCAAACGACGTAGCCGAGCAACGCCAGCAGGATTGGCTGCTTTGCGTCGAAGCGAAACGATAGATCGTTGGAGGCAATGATGACCAATGCAGCTGAGATCGCGGCCCGTTACATCGACGTCTGGAACGAAAAGGACCCGACGCGGCGCAACGCACTGCTCACCGAGGCGTGGGCCGAGAACGCCGAATATGTCGACCCGATGATGCGCGGCAAGGGGCGAGGTGAGGTCGGGGCGCTGATCGGCGCTGTCCACGAGCGCTTCCCCGGTTTCCGCTTTGCCTTGCACGGCGCCGCCGACGGCTACGGCGACAGGGTGCGCTTCTCGTGGACGCTTGGCCCGGACGGCGAGCCGGATATGATCGTCGGAACGGACTTCGTGCTTCTCGAAGACCAACGGATCAAGACGGTGGCGGGCTTTCTGGACAAGGTTCCGGCCCCCAGCTCGGAGTAGAAGGGATGATGGAGGAGCTGTCTCCCAAGGCGAGCGACTTCCTGCGCAGCTGGCGACAGCGGCGGCGGCTCAGCCAGCTCGACTGCGCGCTGGAGGCCAATATCTCGCAACGCCACCTGAGCTTCATGGAAAGCGGTCGGGCGACGCCTAGCCGGGACATGCTCCTCCATCTCGCCGAATGCCTTGATATCCCGCTGCGCGAACGCAACGCCGCGCTTCTCGCTGCGGGATTTGCCCCGGTTTATCCGGAACGACGACTGGAAGACCCGGCGATGGAAAGTGCCCGCGAAGCGATCGAACGGCTGCTCAGGGCGCATGAGCCCTTTCCGGCGCTTGCCATCGACCGGCACTGGAACCTGATGGCGGCCAATGCCACCGTTGCGCCGCTGCTTGCCGGTGTTGAGGACCAGAAGTTGCTCGCCGCGCCCATCAACGTGCTGCGGCTCAGCCTCCATCCGAAGGGCCTGGCGCCGCAGATCGTCAATCTCGAGGAGTGGCGGAGCCATCTGCTCGACCGCTTGCGGCGGCAGATCGCCGCCACGCGGGACGAGGTGCTGGTCGCGCTTCTGGCGGAGCTGATGGACTACCCCGGCGCCAGCCTACATTCGCAAGCATCGGCCGAGCTCGGCGCCGTTGTGGTGCCCATGCGCCTCAAAACGCCGCGTGGCGAGTTGTCGCTGATTTCGACGACCACCGTCTTTGGCACGCCGCGTGACGTTCTCCTCTCCGAGATGGCCATCGAGACCTTCTTTCCAGCCGACGCGGCGACCCGCGATATTCTGGAAGGGGCGCTGAAGGACGTTGGCGAGGCCATGAACTGAGGGCGGTTTCGCCATGAGGTTTCGAATGGGCAAAAAAAAGCCGGGCGTGAGCCCGGCTATTAAGTTTTGGAATGCGGATCGCAGGGACGATACCGCACCTTCCAGAGGGGAACAGCTGAAGATTCGCTTTCGCCGGGAGGATGGCGAGGGAACCAACACATCAGCTGAGGTCTATATGCACCCGTCACCGGTGCAAAACAAGCAGGCAATCTGCAAATCTGCTATGCAATATCCCGGTTATTTTGCCCAAACCGTAACATCATCGTGAAGTTTCTACGGTTTGTCGGTGTTTTCCGCTAAGGGAAAACGCGAGTCCTACGCGTAAAGCACAATGATACGTGGATCTGTTTGTCGGGTCAGAAACCAATTAGGAAATTCGCTCCGGGGAGTCGGCTGGCGTGACTTTCGAGAACCGGAGCGCAGCGGACATCAAGTCCGTGAGCACCGGCAGCGCAGAAAGTCGCGTTAGACGGCCGCCTGAGTAGAATTTAAAAATGGTTTCTCAGTAGGACCAGCGCTGGGCCTTTGACACCAGGAAATCGCGGAAGGCGTGAACGCGCGCCGAGTTCCTGAGTTCGTCCGGATAGACGAAGTAGGTGTCGTAGGAGAGGAGGTCAACCTCGGGGATCAGCTGCTGCAGGCCGGAGTCCTCCTCGACGATATAGTCGGGAAGAAGGGCAATGCCGACGCCGCGCTGGACCGAATGCTTGATGGCGACGAGGTTGTTGACCCGGAGAGCCGGCAGGCGCGGATTGTCATAGGGACGGCCGACGCTTTCGAGCCAGTTCATGTCGCGCAGGTAGTTTGGCGCGGCGACACCGAAGGTGATGATGCGGTGTTCATCGATGTCTTCGATGGTCTTCGGGCTGCCGAAGCGCTTGATGTAGGCCGGCGAGGCGAACAGATGAAAGTGGACCGTGAACAGCTTGCGCTGGATGAGGTCAGGCTGCGTCGGCTGGCGCAGGCGGATGGCCACATCGGCCTGCCGCATGGCGAGGTCGAGTTCGTCGTCATTGAGGATGAGCTGCAGCTGGACATCCGGATAGAGGTCGACGAACTCGTCGACACGTGAGGTCAGCCAAGTGGAGCCGATGCCGACGGTGGTGGTAACGCGCAGCGAGCCGGATGGGCGTTCGCGGCTGTCGGTCAGCCGGCCCTGAACGTCTTCGAGCTTCAGCAGTACGTCATGAGCGGCGCGATAGAGCAGCTCGCCCTGTTCGGTGAGGATGAGGCCGCGGGCGTGGCGGTGGAACAGCGGAACGCCGAGATCCTGTTCGAGGGCGCTGACCTGACGGCTGACGGCGGACTGGCTCATGTTCAGCGTGTCGCCGGCGTGGGTAAAGCTCCCAGCATGAGCGGCGGCATGGAATATTCTGAGCTTGTCCCAATCCATCGCGTCCCCCTTTGCCGCCCCCATCGCTGCTGACGGCCGGCTTCTGGCCGTCGCTCTCGTCCGGCGAGGCCAGATTACAGAGCCGGCCCTGCCGCTTCTTTGTCTTGCCTCATTCGCTTGTCCGAAAATTTTGGCAACTTTTCGGGCAAGGTCCTGATTTCTGCCGAGCCTGTCAGTCCGCCTGGAAAGCCGAGTGGCTTTTTGCGGGCAACAGATCGACCCCGGTCATATATCAGAAAAGTGTGAAAACTTTTCTGGCAGTGCCCTAGGTTCTCCGCTTAACGGGTTTGGCGCAAGCCCTGAATTGCGCCGTTCCGCCAGTTGGTTACGCAACCTTTGTATCAGTTTCGAGCGCGCCGATGTAGCGTTCGGCTTCCAGCGCGGCCATGCAGCCCATGCCGGCGGCCGTAACGGCTTGCCGGAAGTGCTCGTCGGTAACGTCGCCGGCCGCGAAGACGCCGGGAACCGATGTCGCCGTCGAATCGGGAGCTGTCCAGATATAGCCCGACGACTTGAGCCGGACCTGACCCGTGAACAGCGAGGTGGCTGGCGCATGGCCGATGGCGACGAACAGGCCATCGGTGGCGAGATCACGCGTCTCGCCGGTCACCACGTTCTTGAGGCGGACGCCGGTGAGCTGTGGCGGGAAGCCTTCCTTGCCCAACACCTCGTCGACGACACTGTTCCAGATCACTTCGATCTTCGGGTGCGTGAACAGGCGGTGCTGCATCACGCGTTCGGCGCGGAAGGCCTCGCGGCGGTGCACGACCGTCACCTTCTCGGCGTGATGGGTCAGGTAAAGCGCCTCTTCGACAGCGGTGTTGCCGCCGCCGACCACCACGACGTTCTTGCCGCGATAGAAGAAGCCGTCGCAGGTGGCGCAGGC
>JAEZHI010000007.1 GCA_023436885.1 Pseudomonadota bacterium
GAATTCGGACTACATCGACGGCGTTGTCCGGCGCGATCAAGGCTTCGTGGTTCTCATCGACCTCGGAAGACTTCTGACCGCCAAGGACCTCGCCGCACTCGGCGGCCAGGCCAAAGCCGTCGCCTGAGACGCAGAAATGGCCCGGGCCACCCCAATGGCGGTCCGGGCATTCCAAAAACAACGATAATCCAAGAGGACCGCACTTTTGTCGTCAGTCCAGGCCAGCTCATCAGACCGTTCGGTCGACCAACTCAGTGCGAAGAACTTCCGTCGGCTGTCTGCCTTCGTCAACAGCTACAGCGGCATCAAGATGCCCGACGGCAAGCAGACCATGCTGGAGGGGCGGCTACGACGCCGTTTGCGTGCGACAGGCTTCAGCTCACTTGATGCTTATTGTACCTACCTATTCGAGGATGGCGGCCTTGAGACGGAAGCCATTGCGCTGATCGACGCGGTGACGACCAACAAGACCGACTTCTTCCGGGAACCCAAGCATTTCGAGTATCTGCAGCACACGGCACTCCCGAGCCTTGTGCGGAGCGGCAAGACATCGCTACGCCTCTGGAGCGCCGCCTGTTCGGTTGGAGCGGAGCCTTATACCATTGCCATGGTTCTCGCCGACTATGCCGAGCATTCGAGGCCGCTCGACTACTTCATTCTGGCGACCGACCTCTCGACCGATGTGCTGACGGCGGCTCGCAAGGGGGTCTACCACAAGGGTATGTTGGCTCCGGTCTCCGACGATTACATGCAGCGGTTCGTGAACCGGTCCAACGATCCGCACAGCGATCTCGTACGTATCTCGCCGGCCCTGCGCTCCAAGGTGGGCTTCGCGCGCATGAACTTCATGGACGACACCTACCCGGTCGGAGAGCCCATGGACGTCATCTTCTGTCGCAACGTGCTCATCTACTTCGACAAGGTGACGCAGGCCAAAGTACTCACGCGCCTGTGCGATTGCCTGGTGCCCGGCGGCTATCTGTTCATTGGTCACTCGGAGTCGATCACCGGCTTCAATCTGCCAATCCGCACCGTGGGCAACACGATCTTCCAGAAAATCTGAATCGCCGTCCAAGCTCGGCAAGTCTCAGGAGCAATCGACACTGAACCCAAAGCCGACTTGCTGCCTTTGCAAATGCCATGGTAGGCCCAAAATGAATGGGCGTCGCGTCCCTCGGTAGCGACGTCAGAGGAACCGCCCAGTATCGCAGCACCCCTCATTAAGTGAGATGACGATGACCAGCCAGAAACGCGTCCGCGTCCTCATCGTCGACGACTCCGCGTCGGTCAGACAGACCCTTGCCACCATTCTCGGCAACGATCCCGAGATCGAAGTGATCGGCGTTGCCTCAGATCCGTTCGTGGCTGCAAAGCGCCTCAAGGATGACATCCCCGACGTCATAACGCTGGACGTCGAAATGCCGCGCATGGACGGCATCACCTTTCTCAAGAAGCTGATGGCTCAGCACCCCATTCCGGTGGTGATGTGCTCCTCCCTGATCGAGGAAGGTTCAGAAACGCTGATGCAGACGCTGGAAGCCGGTGCTGTCGACGTTATCCTCAAGCCCAGGATTGCGGCAGCCGACCACCTCGCCGAACAGGCTCTTCTGATTTGCGACACCGTGAAGAGCGCGGCTCGCGCTCGTGTCGGTGCGCGGCGCAAGAGGGATGTTTCGGCCGCCTCCACCATCAAGGGGCCAGCGCCCAAATTATCAGCCGACGCCATGTTGCCGCCGGCGGCGCGTACCGCCGCGATGGCCAAGACCACGGAAATCATCGTTGCCGTCGGAGCGTCAACCGGCGGAACCGAGGCCCTGCGGGAGTTCCTCGAAGCGCTACCAGCCAATGCGCCCGGCATCGTCATCGTTCAGCACATGCCCGAACATTTCACAGCGGCCTTCGCCAAGCGGCTCGACGGGCTGTGTCAGGTCAGCGTCAAGGAAGCAGAAGACGGCGATCCGGTGTTGCGCGGCCACGTCTTGATCGCCCCAGGCGGACGCCACTTGCTGCTGGAGCGCCAGGGCGCCCGTTACCACGTTGCCGTGAAGGATGGCCCGCTCGTCTCGCGCCATCGCCCGTCAGTAGACGTGCTGTTCCGCTCGACCGCCAGAGCTGCCGGCCCCAACGCCATCGGCGTCATCATGACCGGCATGGGCGATGATGGCGCGCGCGGCATGTTCGAAATGAAAGAGGCGGGCGCCCACACGGTTGCCCAGGACGAGGAAAGTTGCGTGGTGTTCGGCATGCCGAAAGAAGCCATCGCGCGTGGCGGCGTCGATACCATTCTCTCGCTCGAAGACATCGCCCCGCATGTGATGCTGCAACAAGCGAGGCGATGAATCGCAGAGCTATCGCTAGACTAGAGGGCCAACTCGATGCGTTCGAGGAGCTCAGGAAGATCCTCTATGTAGTCGATGGCAAAGCGAGGCTTTTCCGACGTGTCACTGGGAACGTGAGTCCGGCGTTCTGACCAGCGCATGAAGACGCTGATCAGGCCAGCCTCGTTGGCGCCCTTGATATCGCGCTCGAGGTTGTTGCCAACCATAACGATGCGTCCCGCAGCGTCCTTGGAAAGATCAAGGGCGGCCATGGCCGTCTCGAACATCCGCCGGTGCGGCTTGGCAACCCCGAGGTCACCCGAGATGACGTGCGCCTCGAAATCATTCCAGAGGCCATGCTGCCCCAGAATGTTGACGAAGGTTTCACGCGGCCCATCTGCCACGAGAGCCAGCCGGTAGCCGCGAGCCAGCAGCCTCCGCGTCAGGTTCTCGGCGCCAGGAATGAGATCGGCCGACGAGACGATCTCCGTTTCCTCGTCCTTCACCTCGGTTCCCTCGTCAGCCAGCGTGTCACCACAGTCGAGGAAGACCGCCTCAAGATGCGGCACGCTGTCGACCATGCCAGCGATGAGTGTCTGGACGCGCCCCGGAATCCAAGTGGCCAGCTCTGCCCAGTGAACGAGCGGGGCAGTTTCGCTGGGAGATAACCCGGAGAAATCAAAAGCTGGCGCAAAGGCGTCGCGCTTCAGCTTGAGCCGGGCGAGGCGGTGCCCGAAAGGCGTGGCGCTGATTTCTCCGCGATCGCCGAAGGGGTTGTCGACATGCACGCCATCGATGCCGGCAAACGGTCCGCACTGGCCGGCAATCCTGGAAAACTCCGGCGCCATCGCCTCTGGGCTCGCCCAGATCGCGTGCTTGCCAGGCTCAAGATAGACGACGGGCCGTCCAGACTGGATTTCGCAATCCTTGAGCTCGACGCGTCGGCCATGCTGTGAGCCTTCAACGGCGACGACCTTGCCGGCACCATCGACATGAACCCAGACATGTTCGAGATCGTAGAGATGGCCGATGTCCCAATCGCACCAGATGACATACTCGATGACAGCCGCCCCGCGCGGGACGAGTTCAAACGCCGATGACGGAGAGTTCGCCCGCTCGGCCGTGACAAACCAGCCGAGCCGGCTCGGAGCATAGGGCTCCGTCCGGCAGCAGCGCAGGACCGGCCGATGATCGGCCGCCAGCTTTTCCTGAGCGCCCATCAATAGGCCCCGGTCAGTGATAGTTCGCCGGCAAAGTGACAGCGAGAGAATCTGCCGGGCTTGGCCTCTCGCAGCTCAGGCTCTTCCACCTTGCAAATGTCCTTGGCGTAGGGACAACGAGGATGGAAGGCGCAGCCTGACGGCGGCCTGGACGCATCGGGGATTTCACCCTTCAGCATGATGCGCTTGCGACCGCGATTGCGCTTCGGATCGGGCTGCGGCACGGCCGACAGCAGCGCCTCGGTGTAGGGGTGCAGCGGCTCAGCAAACATCGGCTCGGTGGCCGATACTTCCATCAGCCGACCGACGTACATGACGCCGATGCGGTTGGAAATATGCTGCACCATGCTGAGATCATGCGTGATGAACAGATAGGTGAGACCGAACTGTTCCTGCAGATCCTGCATCAGATTGATGTTCTGGGCGGCCACCGACACATCGAGCGCGGAAACCGCTTCGTCAGCGGCGATGAAGGCTGGATTGAGGGCCAGGGCGCGGGCAATACCGATGCGCTGACGCTGACCGCCCGAGAAGGCATGCGGATAGCGACCGCGGAATTCCGGCCGAAGACCGACGAGTTTCAACAGCTCGGCAACGCGATCCTCAAGCTCAGATCCCGTCGCAACGCCATGCACCAGTAGCGGCTCGCCAACCAGCTCGAGCAGCGTCATGCGCGGGTTGAGCGAGGAGTAGGGATCCTGGAAGATCATCTGCATCTGGCGCCGCAGCGCCTGCAATTCGGCCTTGCTGGCAGTCGCTAGCTCGACGGTGTCACCCTCGTCGCGCCGGAAGCGGATCGAGCCGGACGTGACGTCATAGGCGCGCAGCATCAAGCGGGCGACGGTCGACTTTCCAGAGCCGCTTTCGCCAACCAGACCGAACGTCTCACCCTTGGCAATGGTGAAGCTCACGTCGTTGACGGCCTTGACCACCGGCTTGGCCTTCTGGAACCAACCCTTGGCAGCGCCGCCGAAGTGCTTGCTGAGACCCTCGATCGCAAACAGGGTCTCGGAGTTGAGCGGCTCAACCGACATCCGGTCCTCCGGTCTGGTTCTGAGAGTGGAGATGGCAGCGGACATTGCGGCCACCGGTAAGGTCGATAAGCGGGGCGTCCAGACGGTCGCAGGTGCCGGCAACGGCCTCGGCGCAGCGCGTGTGGAACGAACAGCCCTTCGGCAGCTCGAACGGGTCGGGCACCATGCCCGGGATGGTGGTGAGCCGGCGGCGACGCTCGGCGCCAAGGCGAGGCACCGAAGCCATCAGCGCCCGGGTGTAGGGATGCTGCGGCTTTTCGAAGATGTCGTCCACCGGGCCGCTTTCGACGACACGCCCCATGTACATCACCGCGATGCGGTCGGCGATATCGGCCACAACGCCGAAATTGTGGGTGATGAAGATGATCGCCATCCCGAGCCGCTCTTGTAGCGACTTCAGAAGATCGAGGATCTGCGCTTCGGTTGTCACATCCAATGCGGTCGTCGGCTCATCGGCGATCAGCAGGCTCGGATTACAGGCAAGCGCGATGGCGATCATCGCGCGCTGGCGCATGCCGCCCGAAAGCTCGTGCGGATAGGCGTCGAGCATCTGGTCTGGACGCGGCATCTGAACGAGCTGCAGGAGTTCGCGCGCCCGGTCCCGTGCCGACTTCTTGCTGAGGCCGAGATGCAGGCGGATCGGCGTCATCACCTGATGGCCGATGGTGTGTACCGGCGACAGAGCCGTCATCGGCTCCTGGAAGATCATGCCGATATGGCGGCTGCGCAGCGAGCGAATCTCCCTGCCCCGGCGATCCAGCTTGGCAATGTCAATCTCCCCGCCGCCCGGCGGGCGGAACGTGACGGTGCCGCGCGAGAGGGATGCCGTCTTCGGCAGGAGCTGCATGATCGTGCGAACCGAGATCGACTTGCCCGAACCGCTTTCTCCGACGATGCCGAGCACTTCGCCCTTGCGAACGTGCAGGGAGACGCCGTCGACGGCCCGCACCACGCCTTCGCGCATGCGAAACTCGACGCCGAGGTCCTTGATTTCAACGAGAGGGGTTTCTTCAGTCATATGAATGCTCACCGGCCATACGGGTCGGCAGCGTCGCGCAGACCGTCACCGAGGAAGTTGAAGCTCAGAACGATGATGACGATGGCCAGACCGGGCAGCAGCAGCCACGGCGCCTGAACGATGACGCGCAGGCTCTGTGCTTCCTGCAGCAGCACGCCCCAGGACACCACCGGCGGTCGAAGGCCGAGGCCAAGGAACGACAGCGCGGTTTCGCCGAGGATCATCTCCGGTACCGACAGCGTCACCGCCGCGATGATGTAGGAGGTCATGGCCGGCAACATGTGCTTGACGATGATCCGCTTCTCGGACGCGCCAAGCAGACGGGCAGCCAGCACATAGTCCTCGCCACGCAGCGACAGGAAGGAGCCACGCACCGTTCGGGCGAGATAGGTCCAGGAAATCAGCGACAGCAGGATGGTGATCAGGAAGTAGACGAAGAGCGGGTCCCACTCGACCGGCAAGGCGGCTGCCAGGCCCATCCACAAGGGGATGGTTGGGATCGAACGGATGAACTCCATCAGTCGCTGGATCGCCGAGTCGATACGGCCGCCGTAATAGCCGGAAATCGAACCAATGGTGATGCCGATGAGGAAGGAGAAGAACACGCCGAGGATGCCGATGGTAAGCGTCGTCCTTCCGCCATGGATCAGGCGCGTGAGGAGATCTCGACCCAGCGTGTCTGTACCGAGCAGATAGATGCGGGCGTCAGGATCATCGGCACCGAACAGATGGATCGAGCCGGGGATCAACCCCCAGAGAGCGTATTCCGGGCCTTCGACAAAGAAGTGCAAGGGCACGATCTCGTCGGTATCGACGGTATAGATGACTGCCGCCGTTTCGGGATCGCGAGAGCGCTTCAGTCCATAAACGAACGGTCCCTGGAAGTTCCAGTCCTCGTCGAACAGATGCACCCCCTGTGGCGGCCGCATGGTCGCCATCTCGGTGATCTCGTAGGGATCGTAAGGGGCCGTGAACTCGGCGAATGCCACCGTGAGGTAAGCGAAGACCAGAATACAGAGAGACACAACCGCGAGCTTATGCTTGCGGAAGCGCCACCACATGAGCTGTCGCGGCGTCGCGCGATAGAGCGCTTCCTTGGCGGCGTTCGTCTCGGGTGTCGGATTGATCAGGCTCGTGTCGGTCATACCGGTTCCTCAACCTCGGCGGACGCGCGGATCGGACAGCGCGAGTAGAATGTCGGAGATCAGCGTGCCGATGATGGTGAAGACGCTGAGGATCAGGATGAAGCTACCGGCGAGATACATGTCCTGGTTCTTGAGAGCTCTGAGCAAGAGCGGGCCCGTGGTCGGTAGATTGAGGACGACGGCGGTGATGACGTCACCCGAAATCAACGAGGGAAGCGCCCAGCCAATTGTGGATATGAAGGGGTTGAGCGCGACGCGCACCGGATAGCCCCAGACGACGCGCCGCTCGCTAAGACCTTGCGCATAAGCCGTCTCGACATAGGGCTTGTTGAGCTCATCCAGCATGTTGGCGCGAACGACGCGTATGAGACCGGCGGTACCCGACGTCGCCAGAACGACCAGCGGGACCCAGATGTGCCCGGCGACATCGATCACCTTGGCGAACGACCAAGGCTGTTGCTCCATGCCGGGACTCATAAGGCCGCCGACGTCCATGTTGAGCCAGGAATAGGCCAGCCACATCAGCACGAGTGCCGTGAGGAATTCGGGAAAACCACGCCCGATGAAGCCGAAAACCGTGAAGACGTAATCGAGGACCGAGTATTGTCGCGTTGCCGAATAGACGCCAATTGGGATGGCGATCAGCCAGGTCAGCAGCAGCGAGGATATCGATATCGCCAGCGTCAGTCCCAAGCGCGCCCAGATCAGGTTGGACACCGGCATGTTGTAGTCGAGCGACTGACCGAAGTCGCCGTGGAGCACGATGCCGGAAATCCACCACCAGTACTGGACGTAAATCGGCTTATCGAGACCGAAGTGGACACGGATTTCCTGTTCCATCAGCGGATCGACGGTGTCGCCCTGATGACGCAGCTCAGCCACATAGGCGGTCGCATAGTCGCCCGGCGGCAACTGAATGATGATGAAGGCCACGATCGACACGGCGACCAACATGGGTATGGACCAGAACAGCCGTTTCATCAGGTAGGCCAGCATCGTCCATCAGGCTCCGTCGGCAGGAAAAAGGAAGAGGAAGGGCATGAGCGCCCCTCCCCCCATGCATATTACTTCTTGAAGTAAAGCTGAGCCGGCTGGAAGTTGCCTTCGTTGCGCAGCACTTCTTCGTTGGTGAAGCCCTTCGGGAAATTCCCGAGCTTGGCGTTGACGATCACCGGAGCAGCGCCCTCGCCGACCAGGCCGATCATGTAGACCTGATCCTTGAGGTCGGTGATGATGTCCTGCACATGCTTGTGCGCTTCATCGAGGGTCGGAGCGCCGGCCGCAGCTTCCCAGTCAGCCCAGATCTTGCGGATCGGGTGATCCTTCGGCGGCTCGATGCCATCGGCGCCCTTGGTGTTCCACCACTTGTAATAGTTCTCGGCATAGGACTCGTGACCGAGCGCCAACGTCGGGTCGGCCGACACCTGCAGCATGCGGTCCGCATAGGTGTAGAACAGGTCGAAGTCGCCGTTCTTGAACTTCTGCGTCGCCATGTCTTCCTGCTCGATACGGATCAGGATTTCGATGCCGATGGCTTCCCAGTTCTTGCGCAGCAGCTCGAGCGTCTGCGGCGGCAGATCATCCTGAACGGCTTCCAGCGTCAGCGAGAGGCGCTTGCCGTCCGGGCCAAGACGGAACTTGCCATCCTTCTTGGTCAGGCCGATTTCGTCGAGCAGCGTATTGGCGCGCTTCTTGTTGAATTTCACCCACTTCTCGGCGAAGTCCTTGTCGAAGAAGGGCGAAGCCGACACGGGGGCTGCCTGACGCGGCGTGGTGAGACCCGAATAGACCACCTCATTGATCGCATCGCGATCGACGGCGATGCTTAGCGCCTCACGGAACTTCGGATCGTTGAACAGCTTGTTCTTGATCGGATCGGCGCTGGCGATGTTCGGCATCACCGCGACGTTCTCGCCGCCCTTGGAGACTTCAACGCGATAGCCGCCCTTGGCCTCATTCTGCTTGTAGAGCGGGAAGTCGGTCGCCGGCACGAAGCGCGACTGCATGTCGACCTGGCCCTGGACGATCATCAGGTTCATCGCCTGCTGATCCTGGAACACCTTGCTCTCGATCTTGTCGATATAGGGCAGCTGGTTGCCAGCCTTGTCGACGGCCCAGAAGTAGGGGTTGCGTTCCATGACGATGGTGTCGGCCGGCGGCGGCGTCACCATGCGATAGGCGGTGATAACCGGATAATCCGGGTTGAGCCACCAGGACTGGATCGGGCCCTTCTCACCCCAGAGGTCGACCCAGGTCTTGACGCCCTTGTCGGCCGCGACCTTCGCCAGTTCATCCGCGCTCACATACTTCGGATGATACTTCTTCATGTAGTGAGCCGGCACCAGGAACGAGGTGCGATCGAGACCCGGCTTGCCCGTGCCGTCCTTGGCGATGATTTCCGGGAACAGCGCGTAAGGCTTGGTGAAGGTGACTGTGAAGGTCTGAGCATCCTTGATGGTTACGACGAGCGGCTTGCCGTCGGCCATCAGCGTCGAGGGAATATTCGGCGTCAGATCGGTATTGAGGAATACGTCCTCGTACCAGAAGCGCACGTCGTCCGTAGTCACCGGCTCACCATCCGACCAGCGAAGGCCCTTGAGCAGCTTGAAGGTGAACTCGGTGGAGTTGTCGTTGACGGTGTAGGACTCGATGAAGCGGGGCTTCAGAACGGTCTTGCCGTCGACATCCTGCATGAACTTCACGACCCGCTCTTCCATCAGCTTCGTCGTGCCCCAGCGGTCGCCAATGCCCTTATAGGCACGATGCAGAGTGCCACCGTAGGTGCCAACTTCACCGAACACGTCGATGACCTGCGGCTTTTCCGGCAGGCGCTGATCGACGGCCGGCAACTTGCCGGCCTTAACGAGGTCATCGAGCATGGGCGACTGGTTGAACGCCAGCGCGGACGACGCCACGCCAAGGAGAAGAAGCGACGCAAGCGCTCCCCCCGTAGCATGGCGGAAAAGCGGAAGGCTGAATGACATGCGAGTTCTCCTCTTCACGTTACGTTCGGCTCGATACGCCTACGGTTCGCATCGCCCGCAGTCCTAGACCGCGCGCGTTTTCACATGACGACCAGCCCCTCGAACGAGGAGCAAATCGAAAGTCTGAACCTCTCCATCCCGTCCGGCCGCCTCCGGCAATGCGTATTGAATTTTTTCAATTACGCCACTTTTGCCACGGCCGGAACCATGCGCCGTTCTCTATTGTGCGGCTGCCTTTTTGTCCCGTGTATAAAACGCAGTATGTTGTGGCGTTCGCCATCAGGCAATATAAAAAAATTTTTATTTTCTGCGACTTTGGTACCTATTTAAATGGACATGAGCCATCTTTAGGGAGGCCTCATTTCATCGATCTCAACCTGAAATAGCCAGATACATGCCAACAGATTGGGGCTATAGCAAAATACAGCCGCCGGATATTTTTTCATCTATATTACTGATTTTACGCAATAATTTATGTAAACTTCATAAAGGACGGGAGCTGCAGGAACCTGCGAACCTGTGCCCCAGGGTTGAATTTTTGACCATCAAACTCCCCAAAGCTTCAAAGTCATCGAAAAATTTCGAGTCATTATCCTTTTGGGGCATTTTCAACTCCGCCTTTGGTGCAGGCTTGACACCAACTCGAAATCAATCGATCTCTGCAGAGGCGTTCGACAGTTCTTCGGGGCAGGCCAAAGAAGAGACGTCATGTCGGAAAAAAATTTCAAATATCACGCTCGGATCGCTGCGTCGGCGGCCGATGGCTGTGGGCGTTCGGTTGGCAAGGGAGAGGCGCTCGACGTTTGGGCCCTGTCGCCGATTCACGAGCAGCCGTTCAAAGGCGAGCCCGGGTTGCTCGCTGATCCGCAGAACTATCGCTTCGTCAACGGCTTCGTTGGCGTCGGCGATCTCCCGTGCCGCAAGGCGTTCCGGGCAACCATGATTGGCAGGGATATCCCCTTCGACGATCAATGGCCGATTAGTTACCTACGCTTGCCCGGTGCAGGTACACGCGTCGACTTTTCGGAATTCTGGTATCGCCCGACTCATCTGTCGCGCTGGGCGGCAACCATTCTCGACACGCCGGCAGCAACGGAAGCCGGGTTCCGCCTGAAAACCAACGGCGGCGTAAGGATTTTCGTTGGTGGACGCGAAACTGCGCGGTTCGAGCCATTCCGACGCAACCGTTCGGAAAGCACGGATATTCGGCTGCCCCTCGAAGCAGGCCACAACCAGGTCGTGGTATTCAGCGAAGATCTGGCCGAGCGCGATACCGACTGGTTCTTCGAACTCATCCGGCTTGATGATCTCCCGCTTGTTGCTCGTCTGCCGCTCGATGCAGCAGCCGCCGAAGTCTCCGACCTTCAGCGTCTTGCGGAAAGTGTACGGCCGGAATCCGGGCTTAATATCGACCGGCCGTTCGCCCTGATGTTCGACCACGGCGTAGAGCGCGACATCGATGTCCGCGTCATCATCGGCAATCACGTCCACGAGCGACATGTCGTTCTGCAGCGCGACCTTCGCCTCGCAGCCGGCGAGTCCCGTCTTGAAGTTTGCCCGCCCGGCAGCGTCATCGACGGTATGTATCGTGTCGCCGTTCAGTTCACCGTTGGCGGTGCGACCGTAGAGAAGGTCATCGAAGGCGCATTTCTCTCGTCGCTGACGCCTCGACCGGCGCTTTCCGGCATCGCCGAGCGCAAGCTGGAGGCCTCTCGCTGGTTCGCACAAAATGGCCAGCTTCTGGTTGGTCGTGTCCTTGCCATGCTGCACGCAGGCGAAGTCGATCCACCGGTCATGCAAACCATCCTTGAGCGGACCGTCGATTTCATCGTCAACCGCGAGGATTGCTCGGACTTCTGGATGGTGCCGTTCCTCTGGATCTGGCGCGACTATCGCGATCAGTTGCCGAGTGATCTGCGCCAAGCCATGAAGGCGGCCATCCTCGGTTATCGCTACTGGGTGGACGAACCTGGCAACGACGCGATGTGGTTCTGGAGCGAGAACCACGTGCTTTGCTTCCATGTCTCACAACATGTCGCGGGCCATTTGTTCCCCGACGAGATCTTCACCAACTCCGGCAGAACCGGACGCGATGAAGAACGAGAGGGTGCTGAAAAGCTCGCGCGCTGGTTCGACTCGATCGAGCGCGAGGGCCTCGCTGAGTGGAACTCATCGGCCTATTATCCGATCGATTTCATCGGCCTTCTCGGCCTGCAGCATATGGCCGACGCGCCGCTGAGGGTGCGCGCCGCCGGCATGCTCGACCGCATTTGCCAGATGGTGGCGCTGCACACCACGGCGGGCGTCCCAGGCGGGTCGCAAGGACGCGCCTATAACAAGGAACTGCTTGGCGGTCCGCTCACCGAACTGGTTTCGATCGTCCGCATTGCCTTCGGTCCGGGCTGGCTCAACCACGGCGTCACTGCGCCGCCAATGCTGGCCGCCAGCGACTACGAACCGCCGGCAAGCGCCATCGCCTTTGCCGATCCCGGCGAAGGGCAGTCGCTGGAAGCCCGCTATACCCAGGGGCTCGATCACACCGCAAGGCTGGTGGTCTATCGCACGCGAGACGCCCAGCTTTCCTCGGTCGTCGATCACAACACCGGACGCCACGGCCACCAGCAGCACGTCGTCGATGTTCAACTGTCCGGCCATCCTCTGGCGCGCCTGTTCGTCAACCATCCCGGCGAGGAAGACCCATCCGGCAGCCATCGACCGTCCTTCTGGGCAGGCAACGGCGTGTTGCCTCGGGTCGCCCAACTGCTCGACGTATCCATGCTGGTCTTCGATCTTGGCGATGACCGCATCGCCTGGACGCATGGCTACTTCGGGCGCGAAGGCATGGACACTATCGAGCGCTTCGGCAACTGGCTGCTGGTCCGTTCGGGCAACGGTGCGGCAGCGCTATACGCGGCCAACGGTCTCTCACCGGTGGAGCGCGGACCGACGGCAGGTCACGAGGTTCGGTCAGAAGGCCGGCGCAACGCGTGGCTCGTGGTGATCGGCAGGAACTTCGACGAGCTCAAGGCTCGCATCGAAGTCGCCGACATTCGTTTCGACGCCGAAGCTCTCCGCCTCGAGCTGAGACTGCCAGACCGTCCGATGCTGGCCCTATCACATGCCGATGGACTCAGCCTCGATGGAAAGCCGCAGCCCTTCAACCACTTCTCATCGGCGCCGGCGCTGACGTTCCACAGCGCACAGCCCGATGTTTCCAGCCTTTCCCCCTTCTTTTCCGCCTGAAAGACCTGCCATGCCGACCAGTCAGAAAATTGCCGAGACGCTTCAAATGGTTGCGCTGGGTCTTTGCCGCCTGAAGGGCATTGGCGAAGGCCTGGTCCCGGTTGATGGCAAAGTGAAGATCCAGTTCGACGAGTGGGACTGGGAGGTCGGCGTCGGCCTTTACGGCTTCTACAAGCAGGCCATCCTCAACGCGGACAGGGCGGCAATCGACGCGCTGGTCGACTGGTTCGACTGGCAGATCGGCCGCGGCCTGCCTCCTCGGCAGATCAACTCGACGGCGCCCATGCTGCCGCTCGTCATGCTTCTCGACCATGTCGATCGGCCTGCGTTCCGCAACCTCGTCGAGGACTGGGCGGACTGGCTGGTGAAATCACTGCCCAAGACCGAGGACGGCGGCTTCCAGCACGTTGTGAAGGAGCGGCTCAACGAGGGTGAGCTCTGGGACGATACGCTTTTCATGGCCGGTTTGTTCCTGGCCCGCGCCGGCAAGGTGTTCGGCCGTCAGGACTGGATCGACGAAGCCGTCTATCAGTTCCTCGTTCATGCCCGCTATCTGGCCGATCCGGTGTCCGGTCTCTGGTATCATGGCTGGACGTTCAACGGCCGGCACAACTTCGCCAAGGCCTTCTGGGGCCGCGGCAATGCCTGGATCACCGTCGCCATCCCCGAGCTGTTCGAACTGATCAATGAGGTGCCGGAGCCGGCCGCCCGCTACCTGAAGCGCGTTTACGTAGCCCAGGTCGAAGCCCTGGCCGGCCTTCAGCGCCCGGACGGCATGTGGACGACGCTTCTCGATCGCACCTCACAGATCGAGACGTCGGCGACCGCCGGCTTCGCCTACGGCATGCTGCGCGGCATGGATCTCGGGCTGATCGGTGAAGAGATGCGCGCCATCTGCGACCGAGCCATCGCCGCCGTCTTGGAACGCATCGACGCCACCGGCATCGTTCTCGAAGTGTCGGACGGTACCGCGATGGGCCATGACCTCGAGCACTACCTCAGGATCGGCAACGTCGCAGCGCCCTATGGTCAGGCGCTGGTCATGCTGCTGCTCGTGGAGATCCTGAAGGGCAAAGGCGCCGTCACGCAGACAGTGGCCGTACCGTCGCCCGCTGAATAAGCCGGCAGCCAATCTCGACCTTCAGCGCCGCGCGGGCCGGATTGTTGGCAAGAATGTGCTGCTCGATCAGATTGAGGGCCATGGGGCCGAACTGATCCAGCGGCACATGCACCGTGGTGAGAGGAGGCCGGGAAAGTTCGCCCAGCATGATGTCGTCGAAGCCGATAATCGAAACATCGTCCGGCACCTTGACGCCGCGCCTCTCGAAGGCACGCAATGCGCCAAGTGCGAGATTGTCTGAGGCGCAGAAGATGGCAGTTGCGCCGCGGAGGCCGCCGTCGCGGTCGAGCAGACGATCAACTTCGGCTTCGGCGTGTTCCGGCTCGAAGCTCGCGGCGGTGATGATGGCATCGTCCGGAATGGGCAGGTTCAGTTCGCGGAACGCGTCGAGGAAGCCATCCAAACGGTGCCGGATGGTCTGTCGGCCGTCCCAGGTCATGTGAAGGACGTGGCGGTGACCGAGTTGCAGCAAATGCCGGGTAGCTTCCAGGGCGGCAAAACGATTGGCCGGCACCACCGTATCGACCGACATCGAGGGGTCCTCGCCGTTGACCAGCACGGCTGCGACATCAAGGCTGCCGATGGCTTGCAAGAGATCGGGACGATCGTCCGTGAACAGCACCAGCCCCTGTGGCGTTTCGGTTCTGAGTGTTTCGCGGATGGCGGCGATCTGTACCGTCCGACCGGCTCCCACCACGGGAATCACCCGGATGGATCGGCGATCGCATTCCTGACGCAGACTGTTAAGGATCGCGACCGTGAACAGATTGGTGTCGATCTGCGGCGTCGCGTCTTCGGGGATGGCAAGCAGCAGGTCCGACAGCGCCGAAATAGAGGCGCGTACCCGCCGCTTCTCGAGGTAGCCGAGCTGACGCGCCGCCCGAATCACCCGGTCGCGGACATCCTTGCTGAATGGCGCGGTTCCGTTCAGAACATGCGACACCGTGCTGATGGCGACGCCTGCCTGCTGGGCGATTTCCTTGATGCCGGCTTTCATTTCGCGGATCCTCGTTCGGTTTCCCGCTTATATAATTTCAAACAGCTCCGGGAGCAATAAATGAAGCGATTGCCGAAGATTGATCGGCTTCTGAAGGAGCTTTCAGAAAATATTTTTATCAATCTTGAGAGCGATATTCCCTTGAGATTCAGACGCGCTTTGCCCGAGGACCCAATTGACGAGATCGAGGCCTTCAACGATTGGCACCCAGTCCATCGCGATCTCGTCTGGGGCGAACCGGAGAGCTACTTCTGGTTTGCTGGCGATATCGTGGTCCCGGAAGGGGCTGCGGGAAAGCGGCTCGTGTTCTTCGTCGATGCAGCCTTTGGCGACACCATGGGGCGAAGCGATCCCCAGTGCCTAGTTCGGGTCGACGGTCGGATCTTGCAGGCGGTGGACGGCAACCATCGCTACGTTTTGCTGTCGTCAGCCGCGCGGCCGGGCGACCGCTATCGAGTCAGCATCGAAGCCGGCACCATCGAGGATCGCCGGCAGCTGGGCTTCAAGCTTCGCCTCGCCCTTCATGACACGGCAGCCGAGGCTCTCTATTTCGATCTCAAGGTCCCAGTCGATGTGGCGCGCCTCCTGAAGTTCGACGACGCACGCGCCCTTCAGATCCTCAACCATGCCGAAGCGGGTCTTCATGCACTGGACTTCCGCCCCGGAAACCCAGCCCGCTTCCAGGCGAGCCTGGCGGCGGCTTCGGCCGAAGCCGAGCGCATCTATCAGCTCGCGGGCGATCCGGCGATGCCGACCATTATCGCCGCAGGTCATACCCACATCGATGTCGCCTGGCTTTGGCGCACGCGCGAGACGCGGCGCAAGATGAGCCGCTCCATGGCGACGGCGCTGGCACTCATCGACGAATATCCAGACTACCGTTTCATGTACAACCAGTGCCTGCTGTTCGACTGGCTGGATGAAGATCACCCAGAGCTGATGGCTCGCATCCACGACAAGGTGAAAGCCGGACAGTTCGAAATCGAGGGGGCGCTGTGGCTCGAACCCGACGTCAACCTCGTTTCCGGCGAATCCCTGGTCCGTCAGATCGTTCGCGGCGTGCGTTATCATGAGACGACCTTCGGCATCCGTCCGCGTCTCCTCTGGTTGCCGGACACCTTTGGTTACGGCGCTTCCCTGCCGCAGTTGATGACGCTCTCGGGTGTCGAAACCTTCGTCACGCACAAGCTGAGCTGGAACGACACGAACCGCATGCCCTTCGACACCTTCTTCTGGCAGGGCATCGACGGCACCAAGGTGCCGGCCAGCTTCGTCACGACGCAGACCTATGAATACGACGGCTTTGAAACAACCTACTGTGCCAATCTCAGGGCCTCTCATGTGCTCGGCACCTGGAAGCGTCACGCCGGCAAGGCGCAGCAATCCGAACTGTTCATGATCTACGGCCACGGCGATGGTGGCGGCGGGCCGACACGCGAGATGGTCGAGACCATCAAGCGCTTCGAGCGTGGCATTCCGGGTGCGCCGAAGGTGAAGCAGGGGGCGCTTGGGGCCTATTTCCACGCACTTGCCGATCGCATGGAGCGCGAGCCCGGCCGCTTCCCGACCTGGGTTGGCGAACTCTACTTCGAATGCCACCGGGGCACACTGACGTCCGTCGGAAAGGTAAAGCGCGACAATCGCAAGGCGGAAATCCGCCTCCGTGAAATCGAGCTGCTCGCCGTGCTGGCCATGCGCGCCGGAGCCCCCTACCCCTCAGGTGAGATCGACCAGCTCTGGCGGATCGTGCTGCTCAATCAGTTCCACGACATCTTGCCGGGATCGTCGGTGGGCAGCGTCTACGATGACGCAGATTGCGAATTTGCCGCCTTCGATGCGCTGGCCGGCGAACTCGAAACCCGCCTCGCAGCCACTCTTTCGAATGGCGCGATGATCGCGAACGCATCCCATCGGCCGCGAGGTGGGTATGTCACCGGACCGGAGCGCCCGGCTGCGCAGGTGATCCATCGCGCTGACGGGACAACGGAATGGCTATCGCCAACAGGCGCGATCGCGGGCAATAGTGTAGGCATTCTTGGAACACCTGACGCTTCAGAACCCGAAGTCTTGACCGCAACGCCGAACCGGCTCGAAAACGCAAGGTTGCGTGTCGAGTTTGATGCGCAGGGCCGCATCACGTCGCTGTTCGACAAACGGACGACGCGTGAGTTGATCCCCGACGGCGAGCTGGCAAACGGCATCGTCGCCCACCGGGACGTGCCGGTCGAGTTCGATGCCTGGAACATCGACGCTCATTTCGAAGACAAGACCTGGGAAGTCGACGATCTCATCGAGGCTGAGGTGGTGGAGACCGGCCCCTATCGCGCCGCCATCCGTTTCGCGTGGCGTTACGAAAGCTCACGCATTGTCGAAGTGGTTTCCCTGACGGCGAGATCCGATCGGCTGGAACTCGACGTCTTCATGGACTGGCACGAGCACAAGACCCTGCTCAAGCTTGCCATTCCCGTCGCGGTTGCCGCCGACGAAAGCAGGGCCGAGGTGCACTTCGGTCATGTGCGCCGGCCGACCCATGCCAATACCAGCTGGGATCAGGCGCGTTTCGAAACGCTGATGCATCGCTGGGTCGACATGTCGGACGGGGATGCCGGCCTCGCCGTCCTCAACGACTGTAAATACGGCTACGACGCCCGTGGCAATCGCCTGCGCATCACGCTGCTCAAATCCCCAGTATATCCTTGGCCGGATGCCGATCAGGGCGAGCATCGCTTCCGCCTTGCCCTGATGCCGCATCGCGGTTTTGCGGTCGATGGCGAGCGTGTGCTCGAAGCCGCCGAAGATTTCAACATGCCGCTGCGCTGGCTGGGCAAAGGAGCTGAGCCGGATGTGTCGGCAAAAGCCGCACCGCCGTTTGAGCTGCGCGGTGAAGGGATCGAGGTCGCAGCAGTCAAGAAGGCATATGATGACGACGGGATCGTCATCCGCATTTACGAGACGCGCGGTCGAGGAGCCGAGGCTGTCCTTTCGACGTCCTGTGTTTCGGTTGCCAGCGTCGACCTTCTCGAACGTGAACCGACGCCGCTTGCCGTGCGCGATGCTCAGCTGACCCTCACCTTCAAGCCATTCGAAATCAAAACCCTCAAGCTCGGAGCCTGACCTGATGGCCTTTGCCGGCACCCACTTCAACTTCACGGTTACCGATTTCCCCGGCGGCGATAAATCCTTCGTCGAGCTGCCGTTTTCCGTTCCGGAGACGATCGAGCGGATCGAGATCTCCTATGCCTTCACCTCCGGTTCGGTGATCGATCTCGGCCTCGCGCGCAACGGCCGGATGCGCGGCTGGTCGGGATCGGAACGCGGACATGTGACGGTCGAAGGTGATGTCGCGACACCTGGTTATGATGCCGGCCCGATCCCGGGCGAATGGCACGTGGTGCTCGGCATTGTGAAGGTGATCGAAGGTGCACGCGTCGACGTCACCGTCCGCCTCGTCGAACGCAAGGCGCGTTGGTTCGTGGGTGAGCTCCACAGTCACAGCGAGCACTCGGACGGCGGCGTCACGGTTCTCGACGCCATCTATCGCGCCCGTCAGGCCGGACTCGACTTCGTCTCGATCACCGACCACAACACAATTTCGCAAAACATCATCAGGCCCGATGACCCGGCGATTCTAGTCTTCCCTGCCATGGAGCTGACCACCTACTGGGGCCATACCAACTTCCACGGTCTGGTGCAGCCGGTCGCCGACTGGCGTTGTCGCACGCCGGCCGAGGTTGGCGAGAAGATGATCGAGGCCAAGGCGAATGGCGCGACCATCGTCATCAACCACCCGTTCCAGCGGTCCGCCGGCGGCAAGTGGCAGGCCGGATTCGACGTGCCATTCGATGCGCTGGAAATCTGGAATGGCAACTGGGCGCCGCACAATATCGACGCGCTCGCCTTCTGGCAGGAACTGCTGGTCGCCGGCAAGCGCATCCCGGCGACAGGTGGCAGCGACTTTCATCAGAAGAACCGCCGACGCCACGGCAGGCCGTCCAACCGCCTGTTCGCCGAGGCGCGGACCATGACCGACCTCCTAGCTGCCGTGCGGGCGGGACGTAACGTGGTCGGCTTCTCTGCCGACGATCTGATCGCCGAGCCGGCGGATGCCGGCCTGCCAATGTTCGGAGACATTGCCTCAGCCGGGGCCACGATTGCCGTTCGCTTTGACGGCCTTGTGCGAGGCGACGAGATTCGTGTGGTGACGGAGCGCGGCATCGCACGACAGGAACAGGCGACGGGCGGCAGCCAAACCATAGAGGACCAGCTTGACGGCCGGTTTGTGCGCTTCGAAGTTTGGCACGGCGAAACACCCAAGCTGTTCACAAATCCAGTCTACTCGCACTGAGGGGAATAACCTGCATTCGGGATCGTCCGGCTTCCAAGGCGATCCCGCGCGGCAATCGCTCCAACTTTAAATATTTGCCAACAGGTTTGAGCGATAAGGCTGCCTGGGCAATGTAAAGTGCCCTATGGCTCCGTGGCGGAGAGCTACGCGCGGGACTGCAAATCCTGATACCCTTGGTTCAAATCCAGGGCGGAGCCTCCAACGACTTTCCGGCACACTTCAACGCAACGCCAGCCTCCAATGCCTCAGGTTTCAGCCAAAGCGAGCAGTGCGGGAACCAATTTCTGGATTGTTGCGACGACATCGCGATCGAGCATCTTGAGCCAGCGCTTCGGGATGGCGTGCGTGCCATAGGTCGCGCCCGCCAAGGCGCCGACGATGGCGCCCGTGGTGTCGGCATCGCCACCGTGATTGACGGTTCTGATCAGGCAGTCCTCGAAGGAAGCCGTGGAGAAATAACCGTCAAAGACAGTCTGCATGGTATCGACGACATAGGCCGACGACATGCCGCGATAGGGAGCAAAGCGGAAGGTTGGATAGCGGCTCACCAGACTGTCGGCCAACCGCGTGGCGGTCGCCCGCCCTCCTCCCGAGATCAACGCTGCGAGCATGCCGGCGAGCGTATCGCAAGCTGCATCCGACAGCGGATGGTTATGCGTGACATGCCCCTGCTCGACAGCCCAACGCCGAGCACGCGTCGGGTCGCCGTAGCTGGCGATCGCCACCGGCAGAACTCGCATGACGGCGCCATTGCCGGCATCACCGTCATTCGGCGGGCCGGTGACGATGCCGCGCTGGATGTAGCGACGGATGCCGCGCCGACAGGTATTGCCGACGTCGGGTGGCCCCGACCTCAGCCAGGCAGCAAATTCTTCGCAAAGATCGACCAGATCGAGCGCTCCCTCACGGACCAGAGAGCGACCGAGCGCCAGCGACATCGCCGTATCGTCGGTCACCGCCCCCGCCTTGAGATGAAGCCACCCCCCACCGACGATATCGCGCAACACGCCATATTCGGCGGTGATCTCCCGGGAAGTCATGAACTCGACGGTGGCGCCAAGAGCGTCACCAATGGCGAGCCCCAGGAAGGCGGCAAGCGCTCGATCGGCAACCTCTGGGTCGGTCATGCCGACCTCCCGAGACCACCCCCGCCACCGATCGGAGTGAACGGCCTCATCGCGACACACCGAGCTCATAATCGCCTCCGATCACCAGATACTCGCCCTCCCCCTTGAGCGGGTGGGAGGTCATCAGCGTGTTGAAGAACAGGATTTTCTCTCGGGGCACACGCGCCGTCAGAATGACGTCTCCGAAGCAGTCGGCAATGTCGCGCTCCGCCGTGAAGGACGACAGGCTGTTGAGGCGCATGACGACACGACGCCGATCGATCCGCTCCTTGATCGGGTGTTCGTTGAAGTCGTTGACGCCCCGATAAAGCGTCAGGTGTGTCTCGGAAGGAGCAGCAAAGCTGACGAGCGCCCACTGACAAAATTCATAGAGCAGGTCGAGCTGGGCCATGATCGAGTTGTTGTGGAAACGGCTCGACATCTTCTCGGTAACGTAGGTCGCCCAGGCGGCCGGAGCCTGTCTCACCAAACGCTCCCGGTGGAAGGTGGGAAAGATGCCGAAGCGGCTTTCCACCCATCCCTTCAATACGGCCCCCTCCGGCCCGTTACTGTCGTAACCCCAGCCCTTGATGAGCCTCAGATAGGACGAGCGATAGCGTCGTTTTCCCGACGCACTGCCCGGCTCGCGCTGTTCGAGATCAATGCCGAACATCGCCATCATGTAGGCGGCGAAAGCCTCGCCCGCCTCCGCAAGGTCGGCAGCGAGACCGAGCATTTCGAAAAGGCCACCGTTCATCTCGCGCACGCCGGAAATATGTGTGGCGACAGGTCGGGCGTTGAAAGCGACATCGGCAAGAAAGGCGGTCGACAGTCCGACAAGATTGGTCGAATGGCCGATCAGGTCTCCTCCGGGCAAACCTCGCTCGCTGATTACTGCCTCCGCCACGATGGGGTGCGCTCCATCAATCAGAGGCGTCGATCGGCTGGAGCGCGGTACTGAGTGAGACGAAGGGACGTTGCGGCGCGGCGGCGGGTTTCGACGGATCCCGATCCCTTAACACCTTGAAAAGCCGCTTTTCGAGCGGAGAAGCGCCGGAGAACTCCCGATAGGCGCTCTCAAGCATCGACCGGGCACGCGCCGCGGCAACGCTGTCTGGCAAATCTTCGAGATCGTCGCCGGCGAGCATTTCACCCATGCGCTTGAGCACATGCAGCCGGCAGACAGCCAAACGCTCCGGGTCGAAACGAACGCCGAGGGTATCGAAGAAATCCTCGGCCGAGGAAAGTTGCCGCATGCGCTGGAGAATGCCGGCGGTATCGGGGATGGGACGATCGATCGGACAGGACATGGCGCCTCTCAGCAGAAAGACTTGCCGCAGGAGCAGCGGGACTCGGCGTTAGGATTGTCGAAGACGAAGCCGGACTGTTCGATGCCATCGATGAAGTCGACAACCAGCCCGCCGACGTGACGCTGGGTAAGAGTGTCGAGGTAAAGGCGGATGCCATCCTGATCGAGCACGAGATCGCCTGGGCGTTCATCCTTCTCCAGACCCATGCGGTATTTGAGACCGGCGCAGCCTCCGCTTTCGACGACAATACGCAAACCTTCCGCGTGACCATCGGAGCCGGCGAGCGCCGAGCGAACGGCATCGACAGCGCTTTCAGTGAGTTCGATCATGGTTCTGTCCTTCTTGCTTCAGGAGAACGAAGGGGTGACAGACACTTTGCATACGGCATGCCAGACGCTAAGCCATTGAAATCGAAGACGTGCTGCTGGAGTTGTTCGAAACCCGACATGCGCTTTCAAACCTTGTCAGGCCGCGATTTCGATCCGCCGCCGCAGGTCTGCGAGCCGGCTAAGGCCATCCTCGACGCCAAAGCAGTCATTGAAATCGGTGCAGACCGCGCAGGAAGGGGCCGCGCAGAGCGAAAATCCCTCGGCCTCGCACAGCACGCGATAAAAGTACTTCTTCCAGCGCATATTGCCCGTGTTGCCGGCGTGAAGCGCCCGGAAATGGCGGGCGAGAAGACGGTTGAGTTCTCCGCGATCGTTCAGCCCCAAATCCTGCCAAAGGTGGTCGGGCCGCATGGCACGGCGGGCGATCAGCGTGGCAAGCCAAGTGGAGACCGGCTCGGGACCGGAACGATGAGCCAGGAGGAGACCCGCAAGCAGCAGTTCCTCTTCCGAGGAAGCACTGGGCGCATAGCCATCCAGTTTCCCAGTGTAGGCAGGGAAATAGCGATCGAAGAGACGCTTGGTTTCGGTAACGGAAAGGCCGGTGCCATCGCCGAGACGCACATCCGCCGCGTCAGCCTCGGTCATTGCCGCAGCCAGAATGGCCGCGAGCACATGACCGTCAAAGGCCTCCACCTCGTCGCAGGAAGGGCGGGCAGATGAGCGGAGGGCGGCGTAGTTGTGAGCAAAGGTCGGCGCCAGCATGTGTCAGCTCCTTCAACTCTGTCGGAAACCCGACACGGACAAAGCGGTCCTGTCGGATTTCCAGCGTCATTGAGGGATGACAGCGCAAAGGCCGTGCCGGATCAGTCCGCAATGAAGCGGACGGCGACGTCACGCGGGCGAGCGGTATAGGGCCATGAGGTGACGATGAGGTCCGCGCCGGCAGCGACATAAGCTGCCACATTGGCCGGATCGATGCCACCGGCCGCAGCGAGACGGGCACGTTTGCCTCTCGGAGGCAAACGACCAACCAACTCCTCGAGTGCGTCAGGGGCGAATTTCTCGAGCTGCACCACGTCAAAACCGCAGATGGCCGCTTCGGCGGCTTCATCGATGGTGCCCACTTCGATTGCCAGCGCCTTCTCAGGCTGGGTTCGGCGGAGTCGAGCAGCAATGTCGGCAAGGCTCTCGCCGTTGAGAAACAGACGGTGCTCGGCAAAGACGAGGATGGTTTCAGAAAGACCGTGCCGGTGCAGAATCCCGCCCCCGGCGCGGACGGCAATTTGCGACAGAGCACGGGCGCCTGGCACTGTCTTGCGCGTAGTGGCTACAGGAATCGGCCGCGCCGCATCGACAACGGCGCGAGTTGCCGAGGCAATCCCCGAGAGTATCTCGATAAGCGTCTGCGCTGCCTTCCATGCACGGTGCAGTTCGGCGGCCGAACCGCGCGCCTCAAGGATCGGAGACCCGGCAACCAGCCGATCCCCGTCGCGGGCTTGAAGGGTAACGGCGAGGCTGTCCATCATGCTCGCTGCGACATCCACGCCGGCGAGCACCATGTCGAAACGTGCCGCGAAGGTCATGCGCCCAGAGCAATCACCGATGCCAAGGGCGTCGGTGGTCAGGTCACCGGCTGGCACATCCTCGGCCAGGAGGCGATCAATTTCGGCCCGGCTTATCAAAGCTCGATACCGATCATCACGTCGGACGCCTTGATGATCGCTGCAGCCTCCAGACCGATCGCAAGGCCCAGATCGTCCGCTGCCTCATTGGTAATCGAGGCGGTCACGACCATGCCCTCGACGATTTCCACCTTGACGTGGGTCGTGGTGGCGCCACGCGTCAGAGCGACCACCTTGCCCTTCAGAATGTTGCGTGCCGAAAGCCGCATGTCAGTCTCCGATATCGAAAAACCTTATCGCGTTATATAGCGACAGCAATAACGTTCAAGGCAGTTGGCCCGAGCCTTGCGAGGCGCGCTGTGTGCCACCTCGCATCCGACAGGAAACCATCCATGCCCCGCCACCTGCTCGATCGCTTTCCGGCCCTGAATCCAGCCGAGATCAATGCTTCCGAGCTCGCGGCAATCGTCTTCGAGGAAGGTGCGTCAGTGGACCACCTCATCGCTTTCTTTGCGGACGAACTGCGCACGGGTGGACGGCGGATCGGCGGGCTGATCCAGCTACCGGATGACGAGGAGTCACCAACACCAGATGTCATGGTGGTTGATCTTGTTGCCGGTGATCGCTGGGGGCAGTCGCGGTCGGAAACACTCTCTCCCGTCCCGACGACACCGCGCATCCTGTCGGCGATCGAAGCGCGAAGTGACCTCGCCTTCATTCCACGTTTCGGCAGCGCGGAGATTGCCGGCGGCGGCCACGTCGATGCCTTCGGCACGCTCGCGGCCTTCGGCCTTCCGGTTCTGACAGCCGTTCGGCGCGAAGATGTCGAGGCCTGGTTGCGCTTTACCGGCGGCATTGGAACGATGCTCGCCTGTCGCCTTCGCGTGGTGCGCACCTGGTGGCAGGAAACCGATCAACGGCGCCAGAGGCTGCTTGCTAGAGCAGCGGCCGAGAGCGGCAACGTCGTGCCGCTCCTCCCGACTTTTGGGTGATGTGGGCTAGATGCTTTCAAGCGGCGAGCTTGTCGGGCGCGACATGGCTCTGGCAGTTCTTCGGGCAAACGCGGGCGCAGGCATTGCAGCCGATGCAGGCGCCGTCGTTATCGGCGACCATGATCTTGCGGTTGAGTTCGCCGTCGAAATCGTCGTCGTCATCCTCCACCACCTTCCCGAGGATCTCGCCCTCTTCGTCGACACCGTAGAGGTGCATGACGTCGCGGTCGCAGACCTTGAAGCAGCGGGCACAGCCGATGCAGGCGTCGCCATTGATCGAAACGAGGAAGAGCGGCGTCCAGGGGCTGCCGTCGCGGGTCGTGTAATCGGCCATCTAAATCTCCAGCTCGGATGGTTCGGGAACGGTGTTCTCAGAGGTCGGCAACCTCGGGAAAGCGGCTGATCATGGTTGCGGCCTCATCGACCATCTTGCCGCCGGCCGCAGCGAGAGCAGCGAAGTCGTCGAAGCCGAAGCGGTGGACGTCACGCAGCGTCTTGGAGACCACCACCAGTCGACCGGCCGTGAGCAACACGCGACCAAAGCCCTCGTGGTTCAGCTTCAGTATTGGCGACGCCAGCCGGCCGGTCGCTGCTTCAACGGCGAGGCCGACCGCGCCATAGAAGGCCTCGACGCGATCGATGATGTCGGGATCGGGATCGTCGATGATCGGCCGCGACCGACGTTCTTCGCGACTGACGATGAAATCCGCCAAGACTTCAGCGTCGGACTTGCGATCCCAGACGCCGTTTGTATCGGCGGCCCGGACAAGACGGGCCAGCATCTTCACGAAGGGATGGTCGAGGGCTGCGGGTGGGGCCTCTATCTCGCTCATGGTCATTCGTCCTCGAAATCAGGTCGGGGGGCACCGACGCCAGCGGCCTGCAACACCTTGCGAAGCCACGGCGGCGGCGTTCCGGTCAACATGATGCGTACCTTCTCGAGCACCTCGTCGATGGTCGCAGCCTGAGCCTTGATCGGATGGATGCGACTTGCCACCGCTTTGGCCGCCGCTGGCCCGCCGATCGCCAGGCAGAACAGCAGATGACAGCCAGTAAGCGCGTCGACCTTCGGCGTGATGCGGTCGTCGCCATCGGCGCGATGCGTCCCATCGCCCTCCGTGTTGCCTTCGAACTCGACGGCTTCGACGAAGCTCCAACCGGCAGGCGTCACATCGTAGATGGCAAACTTGGGCGCGGAACCGAAGTGAGCGTTCAGTCCCTTGAGATCGGTAGACGCGATGGCCACACGCACCGCACCGGGCGGCGGCGTGGCTTCGGTTGCCGCGTCAGTGTCGACGAGGCTCAGGCGACGGACGGCTGTCATGGAGCATCTCCCGGTTTCGGAGCGGATTGAGGCTTTCAGGGGTCACATGGTGATGGTCGGCGGCGATCAGCGTATTCGCCACCTCGAAGATCAGGTCGCGTGTTCCCTCGTAGAGGGCGCTGCGGCGGTGCTGGGCACCGAGACGGTCAAAAATCGGAAAGCCCACTCGGAAGAGCGGGATGCCAAGCCGCTCCGAAGCCTGCCGGCCATGGGCATGGCTGACCAGGAGATCGACGCCCATGGCGCGCTCCTCAAGGTCGCCCAGATCGCCAACCGTAAACTCGGCCGGAACGGCTTCCAGAATGGGGTTGTCCGGCGTCGATGCGATCGCGACCGGAACTTCCGCGCCCATTTCCGTAAAGAAGCTGGCCATCTGGTAGAGCAGATCGGGCTCGGCGGCGATGGCGACCCTGCGCCCGCCGAAATGGAAGTGGCCATCCAGCATGGCGTCCTGCAACTGCGAACGGCGGCGACGGATCGAGGCTGGCACGGGCCGGCCGGACAGACGGGCGAGCAGCGTTATCAGGCGGTCGGAAGCCGCCAGCCCGGTCAGCGTCGGCAACAAGGTATAGGCAAGTCCGGTCTTGCGGCTCAGAGCTTCCGCGGGGCGGCGCATATGCTCGCCAATCGCAAGGCAATGCCGGGCTACGCCCAGATTCTCGATGTCGGCAACCGACGTGCCGCCATAGGCGGAAGGTATCCAACGCTCGGGCACCGTGCCATCGAGCGAGCCGGAAATGTCCGGCAGGATAACTGGCGCAAGTCCGAAGGCTTCCACTGTCTGGCGCAGAGTTTCGATGTCGCCAACTGTGAAGTGGCTGGGCGCAAGGATGACGATCCGCTCGGGATCGCGTCGGGTCGTGGGTTGGGTCAGCGCCTCGATCATCGAGGTGACGGCAGCACTCCAGCCTTCCTCGATCGAGCCGTGGAAATCAGGGGTCTCGGCGAGTACTACGCGACAGTCGCCAAGCGTTTCGACGCGGCGGTTGATGATCGAGGTGACATCGGCGGCAAAGTCCTCGCCGCGCGTTTCAACCAGCGCCGTCGTGCAGACACCGATCAGCTTGGGGTTGGCGCGGGTTCGGATGTTGAGGATGGCTTCTTCCAGGTGATCGGCACCGCCAAGCACCGTCGACACTTCGTTCATCGCCGTCGTCTGGATGGGGATGGTTTCCTTGAAATGCCGGACGAACAATACGAGAGCGAAGGCCGTGCATCCCTGGCTGCCATGAAGGAGCGGCATCGCCCCTTCGATGCCAAGGAAGGCATAGGCGGCGCCGAGGGGTTGCGACGACTTGAGCGGATTGGTGGAGAGCGAGCGGACTTCGTTCACAGGCATGGCCGTCTCCTCAGCAATCGTCGGAATCTTCGAGAACGCCACTCGCGAACTTGCGGAAGCTATGGGCGACATCGTTCGGAATGTCGGGCCGAACCATCAATTCCCCCGCCTCGTCCCAAGGCGCTGGTGCACGCAAGGCCGGGAAAACGGGACTGTTGACGGCGAGATCGATCCGCTTGAGCAGTTCGACGATACCTTCATAACCAGCATAGGGGTGATGCCGCTCCTGATTGACGTCTAGCCACGACGTCTTTGCCTTGAGGGCAATGAATTGGGTTCGGCTGCCGGAGAGCATGATGTCGGCTTCCCCATCGACGAGCATCCGGTAGATCTCGCGCGGTGCCAGTCGATCGAACAGATGCTTCTCGTCCTTGAGCGCGGCGAGCGCTCGTGCCTTGTCCTCTTCCGTCGATTTCTTGATCGACGTGCGGATCACTTCCATGCCAGCTTCCTGAAGAGCATCGACCATCGACCAGCTCTTAACGCCGCCGGTGTTGAGCAGCACCCGCTTGCCAGCAAGGCGAGGCTTGAGAGGAGCGATGCGCTGCCAGGCGATTGCTTCCTCGCGGGCGATCAGTGCCTCGGCCCGATCTAGAAGCTCGGCTGGCGCGCCCGTCTCAACCAACAGCCCGCAGATGCCGCGAATGGCCGCCGACGTGTCGGCTATGCCGTAAAAAGAGCCCTCGAAATAGGGAATGCCCCAGCGCTCTTGCATGCCACGCGCCAGATTGATCAGCGCCGACGAGCAGACCATCATGTTCGCCTTGGCGCGATGGGCGGCAGCGATATCGCGATAGCGGGCGTCGCCCGGGATAACGGCACGCAGACGGATGCCGAGTTCTTCGAGCAGCGGCTTCACGAACCAGAATTCGCCGACGAGATTGTACTCGCCGAGGATGTTGACGTCATATGGCGTGACATCATCGGGCTCGATAGTGCCGATGACGTGGTCGAGAAGCGTCTGGCCGGCGAGGCGATTGCCGAGGTTCTTGGAGCCGACGAAGCCTGGGGCATCGACAGGAACGACAGGACGACCAAAGCGTTCGCCCGCGCGCTTGCAGACGGCTGAGATGTCATCGCCAATCAGGGCGGTGACGCAAGTGGAGTAGACGAAGACAGCTGGTGGGTCGTGTCGCTCGACGATCGTCCGGATCGCCTTGAAGAGTTTCTTCTCGCCGTTGCCCATGACGATGTCGAGCTCGGTGAGATCGGTGGTGAACGACTTCCGCCAGAGATCGGAGCCGGATGATGCCGCGTGACGATTGTCCCAGGAGTTGCCCTCACAGGCGAGCGGACCGTGGATGAGGTGGGCGACGTCGGTCACCGGCTGCAGCACGATCTTGGCGCCGTCGAACGCACAGCCCCCTGCGGCAGCGCCTGGAGTCAACGGCTTCGAGCACCCCTTCTTGCGCACCGTCTCGGACTTCTCCCGATTGGTCGGGCAAGCCGGCTCGTCGAATGCGTTGGCAATTCTGGCCTTGAGCGACATGGGCGCCTCTCGCTTGTTGCGGTCGGCTGGTAAATCGCAAGCGTCGTGCCAGGGGAGACGATGACCGCAAGCGTTTGCAATATAATGCTTTTATCGTGAGCCCCTGCCCATCCAGACGAAACGGACAAACCAAGAAGATTGACCCGACACGCCATTGTCGGGTTTGCGACGCACCACGTTGAATGAGAAAGGGCCGCCCCTGTTGCCAGGGCCGGCCCTTGGTTCGAACTCGACTGACCTCAGCGCGTCAGATCGAAGGAAATGTCGGTGTCGCCGGCAATGTTGGTCTCGGCGTCGAGCTTGTCGAACAGCTTGTCGAGGATGGTGGTCAGAACCCTGAGGCCGCCCTGATAGCCGATCACCGGGAAGCGGTGATGGTGGTGACGATCGAAGATCGGGAAGGTCAGGCGGATGAGCGGCGTTCCGGTATCGCGTTCGAGATACTTGCCGTGGCTGTTGCCGATCAGGAAATCGACCGGCTCGGTGAACAGCAGCGACCGCAGATGCCAGAGATCCTTGTGCGCGTGCGCCTTGCAGTCCTTGCCGAAGGGCGAGCTGTCGAACAGCGCCTGCATGTCGTCGGCCCATTCCTTGCCGCCGTTGGTTGACAGGCAGTGGACGGGCTCGCCGCCGGTCTCCAGGATGAAGCGGGCCATCGCCTGGACGAAATCGGGGTCGCCGAAGATGGCGTAGCGCTTGCCGTGCAGATAGGCTTGGCTGTCGGCCATGGCGTCGACAAGACGGCCACGCTCCAACCGCAGAGCCTCGGGGATGGCCTTGCCGCTCAAGGCGGAGACCTTCATGAGAAGCTCGTCGGTGGCCCTGATGCCGAGCGGATAGTGGAAACTGGCCGTCTCCTGCCCCACGCTGGCGGCGTAGTCCAGCGTCTTGCGGCTGTTCCATTGCTGCAGGGCGATGGTCGCCTTGGCGCCCTTGGCCGCCTTCAGCTCGTCGATGGTGGTGCCGCCGTCGTACATGCGGTATTCGCCATCCGATGGGGTGTCGAACTGATCGGCTGCGTCGCCGATAAAGGTGTAGCTGACGCCCATCAGGCCAAGGATGCGGGCAAGCTCGCGATTGTTGCCCACGCAGAAGCCATCGAAGCCCGGAACGATATTGATGGTTTCGGACGAGCCGGCAACCGTCGCATTGTCCTTCCAGAAGTGCTCCAGAATGCCCCTGATGGAATTGTCGTAGCCATCGATGTGACTACCGACGAAGGACGGTGTATGGGCGAACGGCACGTCGAAGTCTTCCGGCACCGAGCCCTTGGCCTTGGCATTGCCGATGAAGCCGAAGAGGTCGTCACCGATGACCTCGGCCATGCAAGTGGTGGAGACGGTGATCATCTTCGGCTGATAGAGCGAATAGCAGTTGGCCAGGCCGTCGATCATGTTGTTGAGGCCACCGAACACCGCCGCATCCTCGGTCATCGACGAGGAGACCGCCGTGCAGGGCTCCTTGAAGTGGCGAGAGAGATGCGAGCGAAAATAGGCGGCGCAGCCCTGCGAGCCATGGACGAAGCTCATGGTCTTCTCGAAGCCGGCGGCCGCGAACACGGCGCCGAGCGGCTGGCAGGCCTTGGCCGGGTTGATGACCAGCGCCTCTCGGGCGAAGTTCTTTTCCCGGTATTCCCAACCCTTGGTGTACTCGCCCTGAAGGGCCGTGGCGTCGATGCTGGCGGCACCGTCGCAGGCCTTCTTGCGGGCGAACATCTCCTGGTATTCCGGTTCGCGGAACAGCGGGCCATGGTCGAGGATCTTTTCAGCTGACTGGGGCATTGTCTGACCTCATCGCCCGCGCCGCGCCATACGGCGGCCAGACGGGCATAGGAGTATCGGTCACGCGGCAGGCGCGTGGTGAAAGGAAGCGGTCTTGGAGGAGCTCCTTCCCCCGGGGGAAGGAGCAGTGTTTCAGGTCACTCGGCGGCGGCGAGAAGTTCACCACCGTCGGTCCAGGGCGCATCGAACAGGCCCCAGACCGGGTTGTTGATGGCAAGGTCCATGTCGCGGGCGAAAATGGCGAAGCCATCATAGCCGTGGTAGGGGCCCGAATAGTCCCAGGAATGCATCTGGCGGAAGGGGATACCCATCTTCTGGACGGGATACTTTTCCTTGATGCCTGAACCGACGAGATCCGGCCGGATCTTCTCGACGAACTTCTCCAGCTCGTAGCCGGTGACGTCGTCATAGATCAGGGTGCCCGGCTTGGCGTAGTGGCCGGTGCGCTGGTAGTCGTCGTTATGGGCGAACTCGTAGCCCGTGCCGGCGATCTCCATGCCGAGATCTTCGTAGGCGGTCATGACGTGGCGCGGGCGGAGGCCACCGACGTAAAGCATGACCTTCTTGCCCTTGAGACGCGGGGCATATTTTTCCAGAATGCCATCGACCAGCGGCTTGTACTTGGCGATGACCTCCTCGGCCTTGGCCTCGATCTCCGGGCCGAAATGCTTGGCGATCTTGCGCAAGCTGGCGGCGATCTGCGACGGGCCAAAGAAATTATATTCCATCCACGGAATACCGTACTTCTCTTCCATGTGCCGGCAAATGTAGTTCATCGAGCGGTAGCAATGGATGAGATTGAGCTTGGCCTTCGGCGCGCGCTCCATCTCGGCGAGCGTGGCATCGCCCGACCAGTTGCCGCAGATGCGGAGACCCATCTCTTCAAGGAGACGGCGAGAGGCCCAGGCGTCGCCGCCAATGTTGTAGTCACCGACGATATTGACGTCGTAGGGGCCGGCTTCCCATTCGGCCTCGGCGCTCTTGTCGAGCACCCAGTCGCGAATGGCGTCGTTGGCGATGTGGTGACCGAGCGACTGCGACACGCCGCGGAAGCCCTCGCACCGGACGGGGACGATGGTCTTGCCGATTTCCTTCCCCTTGCGACGGGAGACGGCTTCGATGTCATCGCCTATCAGGCCGATCGGGCATTCGGACTGCACGGAGATGCCTCCGTTGAGCGGGAACATCTGCTCGATTTCGTCGATAACCTTGTCGAGCTTCTTGTCGCCGCCGAAGACAATGTCCTTTTCCTGGAAGTCGGAGGTGATCTGCATGGTGCCGAAGGCGTCGATGCCGGTGGTGCCGACATAGTAGTTGCGGCGTTGCGACCAGGAATACTGACCGCAGCCGACCGGGCCATGGCTGATGTGGACCATGTCCTTGACCGGTCCCCACACCACGCCCTTCGAGCCGGCATAGGCGCAGCCACGGATGGTCATGACGCCGGGGATCGACTTGATGTTCGACTTGACGTCGCACTCGGTCAAGAGCGGGCCTTCCTCGCCAACCGGAGCATCCGGCTCGGTTTCCACCGCCTTGGCGACGGAGAGGTGCTTCTTGCGCCGCTTGGCGAACTTCTCGGGATATTGGGCGAGGACCTCGGTGATGTATTGCTCGTGGGCCTTGCCGTCGTTTTCGTAACTGTCGCTCATGGAGTTGTCCTCGCGGAAGATGACGGGAGAAGCGCGGCAACCGGGGTCAAGGCCCGGCGCCACGCGCCCTCCCCAGGGATCAGGCAGGCACGGCGGCCTGGCGGGCGGCTTCCTTGGCGGCAAGCTCGGCGATCATCTGCTCGTCGGTCTTCATGATGCCGAAGGCCAGCAGCATGTCCTCGAGTTCTTCCATGGAGATCGGCGTCGGAATGGTGCCCTTGCCGCCGTTCGCGTGGATCTTGGTGGCAAGCTGGCGGTATTCCTCGGCTTGCTTCGAGTCCGGGGCGTACTGGATGACCGTCTGCTTGCGGAGTTCGGCATGCTGGACGATGTTGTCGCGCGGCACAAAGTGGATCAGCTTGGTATTGATGCGCTTGGCGAGAGCCTCGGCAAGGTCGAGCTCGCGGTCGGTCTGGCGCTCGTTGCAGATCAGGCCGCCGAGGCGCACGCCGCCGGTGTTGGCGTACTTCAGAATGCCGCGCGAAATGTTGTTGGCGGCATAGAGCGCCATCATCTCACCGGACATGACGATGTAGATTTCCTGCGCCTTGTTTTCGCGGATCGGCATGGCGAAACCACCGCAGACCACGTCGCCGAGCACGTCGTAGGAGACGTAATCGACGTCATCGTAGGCGCCGTTTTCCTCAAGGAAATTGATGGAGGTGATGACGCCACGGCCGGCGCAGCCAACGCCCGGCTCCGGGCCGCCGGATTCGACGCACTTGATACCCTTGTAGCCGACCTTCAGCACGTCCTCGAGCTCGAGGTCTTCAACCGAGCCCTTTTCAGCGGCAAGGTGAAGGACGGTGTCCTGCGCCTTGGCGTTGAGGATGAGGCGGGTCGAGTCGGCCTTGGGGTCGCAGCCGACGATCAGGATCTTCTGGCCCATCTCGACGAGAGCGGCGAGCGTGTTCTGAGAGGTGGTCGACTTGCCGATGCCACCCTTACCGTAAAAGGCGATCTGGCGGAGTGCTGCCATGGTCTTGGTTCCTTATCTTGCGAAAGCACCGGGAGGGGATGCCAATTCGGTCGGCAGCGACGAGCCGCCTCACGACTTCCTAATTTCAAGGGTCGTGCCAACTGATCGACGCAGTATAAAACTGAATAATATCAATTACATAATCTCAATACACACACAAATTGGCCAGCAACAGCGGCTGTCGCGGGTCCGACAAAAAGCGACAGTCGATGTCGGAACACGGCGTGTCGGCGCCATGAAAAAAGCCGCCCCGAAGGGCGGTCAGATGGGGTGGACGTAGGGGAGTCGGAACACGAAATGTCCACCCAGGAGGGTCAACCAGCGAGGCGTTGCGCCGCTTCCGCAAGCGGCATGTCGATCAGCACGATGTTCTCGGCGGCCAGGAAGCGTTGCTCGTTGGATGTCAGTGTCGCAGCGTCTGTCACGCACGCATGAGGACCGGCCGAGCGCTTGATGATCTGCCGGGCATAGGTTCGGAGCATCTGGTCGTGGAAGCGACAGCCAAGGAACAGGAAGCCCCGCGTTGCCCGACGCTCTCGAACTGCTTCCGGAATGGGCGTCTGGATATCGATCTCGGTGAGCGCCTCGACATAGTCGCTGTCGGAAACCAGAACGTCACCGACGGGCTGGATGCCACCATGCGGTCTGTAGAGCAGCGTGCCGGTCGCACTCGGTTCGGTGACAGCGCCGGTCAGATCGAAGGCGTTGTACCAGCGATCCTCACCGATAGCGGCGCGTGACATACCCTGGGCGTCGACGACATCGCCTCGGCCAGCCCCTACCATGGCAGCGGCGAGCGTGCCGTCATACCAGCTGTCAACAATCAGACTGAGCGGTAGCTGCGCCAGGAAGCGATGGAAAGCCGATGGACGCGGTTCGCCAGCAAACACCTCGGCCATCAGCTTTTTCAAGGTGCGGCGATGGCGACGGCTCTCGATATACTGGGCCACCGCCCACATGTTGCCGCGGATACGTCCGGGTACCGCTACTCGCTTCTGTAGCGCGGCGGCAATCTCTTCCGGGGAGGCCGGCACGGAGGGCTTTCCCTCCAGCGCCAGTAGCCCGGGCCCCAGGTAGGGAACGAGGCGATCAGCCAGAAGCTCGGACCGCAGGCCGGCGAGTGCTTCAACCGCGGCCTCTCCGGACAGCATCTCAAGCGGTCCGCCGGCGAGAAGCGCGCTCATCTCAGTCATCCTCGCCGCGTCGGCGGGCGACAACGGTGACCGGCAGACGGGTTTCCGACGGCATCTCAGGCAGATCGAGCACCCAGCCGTTCTTGAGGGTCACGCTGCCGCCCCAAAGAGCTTCTCTCTCCTGGGAGACAATCGGTTCCTCGAGATCCTTCTTGGCAACGTAAGCCGACAAACCTTTTGCCGATTGGCGGATCATCACCTTCATTTCACGGCGCCTTCCGTCTTCTCGATAGCATCGAGGGCATTAAGTTCGCGCGCCCGCATGCCGACCAGGATGCCGCGATCGACCCATTCGACCGCGTAGATGTAGAACTGCTGCAGGAAGGTTCCGATGTCGCGCACGTAGCCGACATCGCCCTTATGGACGAGACGCTCACCGATATCGCGGCCGGGGTATGTGCCATCGTTCTTCACGTTGAGGCGTGCGACGACCTTGTCGCCGGGCTGGAAGCGTGGCGGCCCGTCGATCTCGACATCCGGTTCGCGATCGGCAAAGGCCATGTCAGGCTGCCTTGGCTATTGCGCCGGACGGGCAGACCTCATCGCACTGAGGCGCATCGGCCGCTCCCTGGCATTCGGTGCACTTCTTGGGGTCGATCACATACACCGCGCCCTTGAAGCGGATGGCCTTCGAGGGGCATTCGCTTTCGCAGGCGCCACAGGCTGTGCAGTCGTCGGCATTGATGGACATGGCCATGGCACTATCTCCTTTGAACGAGTCACCATTGGCTTCGCAAACCGCATGCCATCGAGAATATGTTTTAATTCCAATAAATTATGGGAACTTTGCAACGACATACGGAGACACGACACGCCCTTGTCGCAAGTCCGACAAGGGCGTGTCGTCAGAACCGCTTCAGCTCAACGTGGTGCTTCTTGAGGGCGTAGCCGATCTGGCGTGGCGTCAGGCCGAGGATGCGAGCGGCCTTGGCCTGAACCCATCCCGACTTCTCCATGGCGTCGATCAGCCGTTCCTTCTCACCGGCACGATGGCCGAGGGCCGGGCAGTCCGGACCCGCGTGCTCGCAAAGCTGACCTTCGGCCTGCGGTTCCGGTCGAACCTCGGGTTCAGGTGCTCTCGCAACGCTTGACGGCGGTCGCAGGCCAGGCACCAGCACTTCGCCTCGCTTCAGAGCGGTCAACTGTTCGTCGGCGGTGACATGGTGGGCACCGGTCCAAAGCGTCGCCGACAGACACTCGCCATGAGCGCATGCAAAATCCTCGCGGCGAATGGTATCGGAACGGGAAAGCGTCGCCGTCCGGCGGACGCAGTTTTCCAGCTCGCGGACATTGCCAGGGAAATAGCACTTGCCGAGCAGATCGAGCGCCCTGTCGGTAATGGTCAGCCGGCGGTCGTTTTCCCGATTGAAGCGGTCAAGGAAAGCGCGCGCCAGCAAGGGAATGTCACCGGGACGCTCGCGCAGCGGCGGCAGGAATACCGGCACGACGTTGATGCGATAATAAAGATCAGCACGGAAGTCGCCGCGCGTCACGGCCGCCTCAAGGTCGCGATTGGTAGCGCAGATCAGGCGGACGTCGACTTTCAGTGTGCGCGTACCGCCAACGCGCTCGAACTCGCCTTCCTGAAGGACGCGCAGCAGTTTGGACTGGAAGGCAGGCGAGATCTCCCCGATCTCGTCAAGCAGCAACGTGCCTCCGTTGGCCAGTTCGAAGCGGCCGGGCTTGGTTGCGATCGCACCGGTGAACGCGCCCTTCTCATGGCCGAACAGCTCGGATTCAAGCACGCTTTCGGACACGGCAGCGCAGTTGAGCTTGATGAACGGTTTGGCCTTGCGGCTCGACAGCTCATGAATGGCCCGGGCAAACAGTTCCTTGCCGGTGCCGCTTTCACCCCGCAACAACACGGTGGAGTTGGACGGCGCGACGATGGAAATCGTCTCCATGACCCGACGCACCGACGGGCTATCGCCGACAATGCCGCCGACCGAGACGCGAACGCGCGCGGGCTTCGGCTTTTCGTCGAGCGCCTTTTCAAGCCGGGATCGCTCATCGATCAGGCGCTTGCGGTCGGCAGCAACAACGCGATGCAGCCGTACCGCCTGCCCCACGAGGTTCGCGACCATCGACAGAAAGCGGAGATCCTCATCGATCTTGATATCGACCGAGCCATCCCAGACGCGGTCAATACTGAGGGTGCCGATGACCTTTAGGTTATCCTTGATCGGAACACCGACAAAGGATACGCGGCTGGGATCATTGGCCGCCGCAGCCGTATTGGCGAACAGGGGATCGGTGGCAGTGTCCTGAACGACCAGCGAGGTTTGAGTGGCGACGATGCGATCGATCACCACCTGTGGCAGGCTGTCGATCGGCCTGCCCTTCACTTCGCCGGCCCATCCGGCCGTTGCAACGATCTCTGGCTCACCGGCTTCGTCGATGACCACGATCATGCCGCGCCGCATGGCGAGAAAGGAAGTCAGGATGTTGACGACGCTCGCCAGCATGTTCTCAAGGCGCACAGGCGCATTGAGAATCTTGGAAATCTCATAAAGGCCAAACAGCGCCATCTCGGCGCTTTGCCGGCTTTCACGCTGAACGACCGGCGCTTTCGTTTCGACCGGCGCGAGACGCGGCGGTTGGCGGACTGCCACGATCATGCCATGGCTCCTTCAGTCGGTGCCGGCTGGGAGGGGGCCGGCTTCCTACACCTAAAGGGTCGAGGCAAAACCTGCTTTTGTCACGCACGAATTGCAGTCATTCCTGCCACTACTCTGCATAATACGAAAGCATATAAGTCTATATACTTAAAGCCTAGCTCATTGGAATTGGAGAGACCAATAGGCGCTGCAACTACACCCCGCGACAATACCGCGCCTATTCGGCCTTGAACTCGATGGGAACCGTGACCTTGAACGGTGCTTCAAGGGCTGGAGGGACCGAGGGAAATCCACCGACGCGACGGATCAGGCGCTCCGCGGCAGCCGAGACAGCGGGTTCGCCACCGACAGAGAGACCGACGATCGAGCCGTCGCGAGCGATCGACAACGAGACCGTTGCCCGACCAACGGCACCTTCGGCGTCACTTGCTCGACGCTTGCTCACGATGGCACGGCGGACCGAACTGCGATAGGCGGCGAGCGCATCAGCCTCCTCTCGGCCGGCACCGGCGCCGGCCGCTTGCGCATCGGCGGGCGGCGACTGTGTCTCGGCAGGCTTTTTCAGAACGGGCTTCTTGCGCTCGGACTTCCGAGGTTCAGGCTTTGGCTTCACCTCCGTTGTCTCGACAATTTCCGGCGGCGGAGCAGGTGGCAGCGGCACAGCCACCTCAGACGGTGGCAACGTCACTGGCTCAAGGAGCGGCGTTTCGACAGGTTCCGGCGACGCATCGGAGAGCTCGTCCGCCGGCACGGCGGCTTCTACCTCCTCCGGAACGGGCAAGGCTTCTGCGAACTCCGGCTCGGGCTTGACGTCCGCCACATCCTCGACGGCCGCCTGCTCCACACTCTCCAGCGGCGGCAGCTCTGGTTCCGGAGGCAGATCGACCATCACCATTGCTTCGGGTGCGGCGACGGCCGCCGCAGGGCTGTTAGCTGGAATGAGCGACCACAGAGCGGCCCCGTGCAAGGCCATTCCAAATGCGCCGGCCAATAACCAGCGCATCAGTCCAGATCGCCGCGAGAGCAGCCCGGTCGTTGGATAAGTAGCCATCGGATCGGTTCGATCTGTTCCTGTCAGCCCCCTGCCTGGGTGGCAGGCCGCTCGATGCCGACCAAGGCGACCTTGAGGTAGCCCGCTGCCCGCAAAAGGTTCATCGCTTCGGCTAGGTCGCCGTAGGACACCATCTTGTCAGCGCGCAGAAAGATGCGCTCATCCTTGCGACCGCCGGTTGCCGCGTCGAGGCGGCCGGCGAGCGCGTCGCGCTCCACCTTGTCGCCACCGACACTGATCGAGAGGTCTTCGCTCACCGTTACGAACAGAGGTTTGTCTGGGCGAGTTGAAGCGGTCGCCGTCGAGCCAGGAAGATCGACCGGCACATCGACTGTGGCGAGTGGTGCCGCCACCATGAAAATGATGAGCAACACCAGCATCACGTCGATGAACGGCGTCACATTGATTTCATGGTTCTCGGCGAGATCGGTCCCGTCATCGAGTCGAGCGGCCATGGTAGGTCTCCTTCGGGCGCAGAGCCGAGCTTGCCGCGGCTTGAGAGCGCTTCATCAGTTGAGCGAACCGGCGTCGAGCCGACCGGTCTCGATATCGCGCGACAAGGTTCGGATCAGCCCCTCGGAAAGGTCGGTCATATCGGCGCGAAAGGACGTGGTTCGGCGGGCAAGGTGATTGTAGACCACGACGGCTGGGATGGCCGCGACGAGCCCGGTCGCTGTGGCCAGAAGCGCCTCCGCAATGCCGGGCGCGACTACCGCAAGATTGGTCGTCTGGCTCTCCGATATGCCGACAAAGGCATTCATGATGCCCCAGACCGTACCGAACAGTCCGACAAAGGGGGCTGTAGAACCGATAGTTGCCAGGAGGCCTGTGCCCGCCATTGCCCGCCGACCAGCCGCCGCCTCCAGACGCGAGAGGCGCGAACGCACCCGATCGACAAGCCCTGCCGGAATCACGCTGACGCTTGCCGCGCCACCCGTTGTCTGGGCAAGTTCATCGGCAATTTCAGCCAGCATTGCCGCAAGCGGTCGTGGCAGACGGGATCGATGGGCGAGCCCCGCGATGCCGGCTTCGGCGGCGACGGTTGCAACGCCACGCCGCGCTGCGCGGGCAAGCGCGAAGAGTTCCAGCACCTTGCCGATCAGGATCACCCAAGTCATCAGCGAGGCGGCGATGAGGCCAATCATCACTGTCTTCACGACCAGATCTGCGGCCATGAACATGCCGAAAGGCGTCAGGTCATGTGGCAGGGAAACGGACGCAACGATTGAATCGGGGTTCATCACGGCCTCACTTGTCGAAGGCCGCAGAGACGCGCGAACGCGGCTCCACCAGATCCAGACAGGCGTCGGTACCAAGCCCCTCCGCCTCGCAGGACAGGATGTCGTTGATCAGCAAGCGGCCGACACTTTGGCAAGGAAGACCCTTCAGGTCGAAAGTCCTGACCACTGTTCGCCCCGCCTTGAGGGGCCCCGCATCCACGCCCACGCGTTTGGTCACGATGCCTTCGCCGTCGAACACCACGAGGTCGAGCTTCAGCGCCGAGAAGGACGCTGCGGTCCCATTCCTTTCAACCAGGGTCACACGGCAGTTGTCGTCAATCGCATCAAGGCGATTGAGTTCCAGTGAAAAGCGTTCTGTGGATGCCTGGGCCGATTGAGCAAGTGATGGCGAGCCCGAAAACAAGAGAACGGCAATCGCGGCCACATGAGAGGGTAGCTTGAAACGGAGGTCGATCACGAAGGCAGTCCGAAAAGGAGTTGGAGGGGCGAAGTCGAGTGTGTTCAGAGCGGAACGGCCCGGAGGGCGCCGTCTGCGATCGAGAGCAAATGCGAATGGTCGATTGCCCGATAAAGCGCTGGGGCCGTGTCCACCCCACCATTGAACCTTTCAAAAAGCGCCTTTTTCTCAAACATTTACATCTCACCCTACACAGCACAACGCGGTTATAGGCCAACCGCATAAGCGTTTTCGCGTAAACTTGACTCATTTTATCATGTATATAAACAGGAGGTCTGAAACCTGTCGACGGTCAGGGCGTCAGCGAAAACGGCGGTTTCTTTTTCGCAAACGGCAGGGGCCGATCCGGAGTCGGCAAAGCGGCCCACAGGGATTAGGTGAATTCATGGAACTGTCGATGACAGCGTCGGAACACGACAACGTATCGCTCTCCTGTCGGCTTGCGACCGTGGAAGACGACACACAATCGGTGGAGGAGGTGCAGCCGGGGTTCCGTCTGGCCATTTACCCCTGTGGCTGGCGGCGCTTCGACATCGACGGCCAGCAATTCGATATCTCAGCCGATCGTGGTCCAGTCGCGCTGGCGCTCTCATTCGCTCGCCCGACGCAACTGGCGCAGATCGCCCGGTCGGAAGACCGAGCGAGCGAAGTGCTCATTACCGCGCCGCAGAGCTGGGTATCGGTGCTGGATCTCAGGGAAACCGGCCACGGCGACGCGCTCGCCGCTTTCTTTTCCACTCATGGCAGTCGGCATATATGGCGCCTCGACGACGAGAGTATCCGTCTCGCTCGTCTTGCTGCCGAACCGCCAGCATGGGTTCCCCGCGAAGCACTGTCGGTTTACAGGCGAGCCCGCGCTTTCGATCTGATCTGCATGATGCTCGGCACCCTGGCACTTCGACGTGAAGAGAACACCCTTCCCCGCCCAGCCCAATCGCTGCTCGGTGAACGCATTCGCGTCTTCGTGCTCGATCACCTCAACGCCCCACTGACCATCGACGGGATAGCCCAGGCCGTCGGCGCGTCGGTCAGCGTCGTGCAGCGCTGCTTCAAGGATCTCTATGGCATGACGGTGTTCGACTTCGTACGTCGCCGCCGTCTCGATATCGCCCGCGAGGCTCTCGACAACCAAGGCGTCAGCGTCGCCCGCGCCGCCTTCATGGCTGGCTATTCGGCCCCATCGAGTTTTGCCACAGCCTTCAAGAAAGCCTACGGCGTGCCACCGAAACTCAGGCGCCAGCAGTCAATGCCGCTCCGTGACGCCGCCGAGTGAACATCAGGCGATCGGAACTTGGGCCCGACCGCCACGGCAGCCAGCCTCAGACGGCCTCGCCGGCCCAGCGATCGTAGACGGCGCCGACATCGCCGGAAAAATAGTCGGGATTGAGATCACGGATCGGCGCCAGGCTAACCTTGAGACCGTAGAGATGATGGTTCATCGCCGCTGCAGCGGCGGCTGCATCATGTCGAGCAATGGCGTCGATGATAGCCTCATGCTCGGCCACAGTGCGCTCCATTCGGTGCGGCTGGGGCAAGGTCAGACGGCGGTAGCGGTCGAGTTGTACTTTGATCTGGACGATCATCGACCAGATGCCCGGCAATCGGCCAGCCTCGGCTATGGCCCGGTGCATCAGCTCATCGGCAGCATGAAAGCCGTCAATGTCGCCGGTCGCAAGCGTTTCGCGTTGACGCTCGATGATCGCCTTGAGACCGGCAATCTCGGATCCCTTGGCACCTTCGGCCGCAGCCTTCACGGTCACCGCCTCCAATGCAGCGCGCGCGACGATGATCTGCGGCAGGATTTCCGCCGGAATGCGCGACACCATCGTGCCGGATTTCGGCACTATCTCGATCAGCTTCTCGTCGGCGAGACGAAGCAATGCCTCTCGGACCGGCGTTCTGCTGACGTGTGCCTCGAGTGCTATTTCCTTCTCGAAGATGACGTCCCCAGGGCGTCGACGCATGGAGACAATATCATCGCGCAGCCGGCGATGGACGACCTGAGCTGCTGTTTCTCCGCTCGGCAAGTTGCTCCCTGAGGGCCGCCCGGTGTCACTCATTGTCCACGCCGTCATTCCGCATGCTCCACAGGCAGTCCTGGGCGGTGACACGAACCGCTAACGGGTCAACATCGGCAACGCCACATCCCCTGTCCTGCAGGTAGACCCCCGTAAGGCCAGCGGATCAATCAGGCCGGTGTATATCAGATATATAAAAAAGATCAGAGCGGGTTAGTACCGAACCGTTGGCGGCACCGTCCGACCCATAATATCACCTACATCGCCACGGACTTGAGGAACAGCGCCGAAGCAACAAGTCGGGCAAAGCCAAAGTGCAACGCCCTGAACACCGCCCTATCCGTCCAGTGTGAACCAGTTTTTGTGATTTGTCCAAAACATGGCAGGACCTCGAAGGTTCAATATTAAATTTTATATACCTCATATATCTTATATACAAGTCTGTATATATTTGATCATATCTGACCTTTGAAAAATTTACATTTGCGTATTCGAAGCTAACACGGAAAATATCTTTCTGCCTCACTTCGATATAAACTTTAGTATAAAAAATCTATTCTAGATTTTTGCATGGATTAATGCGTATTGACTTACCAACACAGGACGCTGATTTTCAAATCCAGGCAAAGACAGCGTTGGCGCTGCAGACGCCGCCGAGCTGAGAACCAGTCATTGATCGGAGGATGACGTGACGAAGGACATTCGTGTGGCCGCCATCGGCGAGTGCATGGTCGAGCTGCAGGAAAAGCCGGACGGCAGCATCACGCAGTCCTTCGGCGGCGACACCTTCAATACGGCAGCCTATATGGCGCGCCTTGGCGAAAGGCTTGGAGCCTTCGTTGACTACGTGAGCGCCGTCGGCGATGACCCATTCAGCGACGCTATGGCAGCCTTCTGGCGCGCCCAAGGCGTTGGCGACCGTCTGGTGCTGCGCCGCCCGGGACGCCGCCCAGGTCTCTACTTCATCAAGACCGACGCCGCAGGCGAACGCCGTTTCTTTTACTGGCGTGGTGAAGCAGCGGTTCGCGAAGCGTTCGAGACCGATGGATCCGAGGCTCTCCTGAACAACCTCGCCGACTACAGCAACATCTACCTTTCCGGCATCAGCCTTGCTGTTTTGAAGCCGCTGAGCCGGGCCCGGCTCATTGCCCGCCTGAAGGAGCTGGCCGGCAGCGGTGTGGCCATTGATTTCGACTGCAACTACCGGCCGCTCCTTTGGGAAAACATCGAGACGACCCGCGCCGTCTACGAAGAGGTCATCGCCTTCGCGAGTCGCGTCATGGTGACCGTCGAAGAGCTTGAAGTGCTCGGAATTGAACCGTCACCTCAAGCCGGCGCCGTGCATTTCGCCGCGATCCCGCACCTTGAGACCGTGATCAAGGATGGCGCCAAGCCGTGCACGCTGATCCATGACGGCAAGGTGGAAACGGTGCCCGCCACTGCCGTCGACAAGGTGATCGATACGACCGCCGCCGGCGACAGTTTCTCGGCGACCTATCTCCTCGGCCGTAGCCTCGGCCTTGTGCCAACGGAAGCGGCGCGCCGCGCCCATGTGGTTGCCGGCGCGGTCGTACAGCACCGCGGTGCCATCATTCCAAAGGACGCCACTCCCGACGTCTTCGCCTCCGAGATCGCCAGCCGCGGGTGACACGTGGCTAGGTAAAGAAAACATCACGCTGGAAGGGACTGGACACCATGAATATCAAGAAAACGATCGATAAAATTCCCGGAGGTCTGATGCTGGTGCCGCTGATCCTCGGCGCGCTCTGCAAGACCTTCTATCCGGAAGCCGGCAAATATTTCGGCTCGTTTACCAATGGCCTGATTTCCGGCACCGTGCCGATCCTTGCCGTCTGGTTCTTCTGCATGGGCGCCACCATCGATCTCCGCGCCACCGGAACCGTGCTGCGCAAGTCCGGAACGCTCGTCATCGTCAAGACCCTGATCGCCTGGGTTGGGACATATATCGCTGCTCAGTTCCTGCCGCTTGAGGGCGTGCAGGCGGGTCTGTTCGCCGGCTTCTCGGCGCTGGCCATCTGCGCGGCCATGGATATGACCAACGGCGGCCTCTATGCCGCAATCATGCAGCAATACGGCTCCAAGGAAGAGGCTGGCGCCTTCGTGCTGATGTCCATCGAATCCGGCCCGCTGGTATCGATGTTCATCCTCGGCGCCGCCGGTGTCGCCACCTTCGAGCCCCACCTGTTTGTCGGCGCAATCCTGCCGTTCCTGGTCGGCTTCCTGCTCGGCAACATCGACAAGGACCTCAAGGAGTTCTTCGGCCGGTGCGTTCACACACTGATCCCATTCATCGGCTTTGCTCTCGGCAACGGCATTGACCTGCATGTCATCGCCCAGACCGGCCTCGGCGGCATCCTGCTCGGTGTCGTTGTCATCATCATCACTGGCATTCCGCTGATGCTGGCCGACAAGCTGATCGGTGGCGGCAACGGAACGGCTGGTCTTGCCGCGTCCTCGACTGCCGGCGCAGCCGTCGCGAACCCGATGATCATCGCCGAAATGGTACCAGCCTTCAAACCGGCCGCCGCCGCGGCGACTTCGCTGGTGGCCGCTGCCTGCCTCACCACAGCCATCCTGGTGCCGATTTTGACCGGCATTTGGGCCAAGCGTATGAAGGTCGCCGATCCCACCCCCAATCCCATTCCAGCTGAAAAGCTGCAAGCGGCAGAGTGATGACAATGAGGGGCCGGCATGCCGGCCCCAAGCCGTATTTGAGGAGAAAGTTCGATGTATCTCAGCCACATCGCCACGCTCGATCGTGATGGCGCCAATCTGCCGGAAGACATTCGGCGGGGTCTTCGATTCCTTGCAGGAACCGATATTGCAGCTCTGCCGGCAGGACGCGTCGATATCGATGGCGACCGCATGTTCGCGATGATCCAGGACTATGAGACGGCACCGAAGGCCGAGAAGCGCCCCGAGTCACACGCTCGCTACATCGACATCCAGTATATGGCCAACGGCCGAGAAGTGATCGGCTATGCTCCTCTGGCCGGCGACAATCCGGTTTCCGAGAATCTCCTTGAAGATCGCGACGTACAGTTCTTCGCAAGCGTTAAGGACGAGACCGATCTCGTGCTCGGCACCGGTGCCTACGCCGTCTTCTACCCAACTGACATTCATCGCCCCGGCTGCATCGCTGGCGTGAGTACCAAGGTCCGGAAGGTCGTGGTCAAGATTTTGGCCTGATCTTTCACTTCCCATTATTACCGGAGAGAAAAATGGACATTCGCTATTCTGCCAATCAAAAGGATTTCAAGCGCTACACCACTGAGGAAATGCGCGCCGAGTTCCTGATCGAGAACCTTTATGTCGACGATCAGGTTGTTGCCGTCTACTCCCACGTCGACCGCATGGTGACCTTTGGCTGCAAGCCGGTCAATGAAGCGGTGGCCCTCGACAAGGGCATCGACTGCATGAAGAACTTCGGCACCTCGTATATTCTAGAGCGCCGCGAGATCGGCATCTTCAACATCGGGGGCGCCGGCTCGATCACCGCGGACGGCGAGACCTTCCGCCTCGGCTTTCAGGACTGCCTTTACATCACCAAGGGCACCAAGTCGGTCGTCTTCAAGAGCGACGACGCCAAGACGCCCGCCAAGTTCTACATGGTCTCGGCTCCGGCTCATAAAGCCTGCAAGACCACCTTCCTGTCGATGGCCGACGCCAAGAAGAAGCCGCTCGGCGACGAAGCAACCTCTAACAAGCGCGTCATCAATCAGTTCATCCACCCCGACGTGCTGGAAACATGCCAGCTCTCCATGGGTCTCACCCAGCTGGCGCCCGGCAGCGTCTGGAACACCATGCCTGCCCACACCCATGAGCGCCGCATGGAGATCTACACCTACTTCAATATCCCCGAGGGACAGGCCGTCTTTCACATGATGGGCGAAGGCAATCAGACCCGCCATATCCTGGTTCAGAACGAACAGGCTGTGATCTCTCCGTCATGGTCGATCCACGCCGGCTGCGGAACCTCGGCCTATACCTTCATCTGGGCGATGGGTGGCGAGAACCAGACCTTCGACGACATGGACCATATCGCCATCAGCAACCTGCGCTGAGCGAGCAAGGACAGACTGCAATGACCTATCCGAACGCATTTTCGCTCGAAGGCAAGGTGGCGCTGGTTACCGGTGCTTCCTATGGCATCGGCTTCGCCCTGGCCAGCGCCTTGGCCGAGGCTGGCGCGACCATCGCCTTCAATGACATCAGTGAAGAGTTCCTTGCAAAGGGCGTCGCCGCCTACAAGGCAGCCGGCATCGATGCGCGCGGCTATATTGCCGACGTCACCGACGAAGCAGCGGTGCAGAAGCTGGTTGCCAACATCGAGAAGGATCTCGGCACGATCGACATCCTGGTCAACAACGCCGGTATCATCAAGCGCATTCCCATGCACGAGATGGACGTCAAGGACTTCCGCCAGGTGATCGACATCGATCTGACGGCGCCGTTCATCGTTGCCAAGGCGGTGATCCCGAGCATGATGAAGAAGGGCTCGGGCAAGATCATCAACATCTGTTCGATGATGTCGGAGCTGGGTCGCGAGACGGTGTCAGCCTACGCCGCTGCCAAGGGCGGCCTCAAGATGCTGACCCGCAACATCGCTGCCGAATACGGTGCCTTCAACATCCAGTGCAACGGCATCGGACCTGGCTATGTGGAAACGCCGCAGACCGCGCCACTGCGGGTACCCGGCCATCCGTTCGATTCCTTCATCCGCGCCAAGACGCCGGCCGGCCGCTGGGGCACTACCGACGACCTCAAGGGACCGGCGGTATTCCTCGCCTCCTCGGCGTCGGACTTCGTCAACGGTCACATTCTCTACGTCGACGGCGGCATTCTCGCCTACATCGGCAAGCAGCCCTGATCCGCTGAGGATATGAGCAAAGCGGCCGCATTCTCTCAAGGGAATGCGGCCGTTGTCATTTGAAGCTAGGCGTAGACGCGATGATAGCGATGCCCGAGCGAGGTCAGAATCTCGTAGCCGATCGTCCCGGCTGCGCGCGCCACGTCGTCAACGCTTTGATGCGGGCCGATCAACTCTAGAAGGTCGCCTTCTGCAACAGCGCCTTTCGGTAGCGCACTGACATCGACAGAGAAGCTGTCCATGGAGACACGCCCGACCGACGGCAGGCGGGTGTCGCCGAAATAGGCTGCACCGGCGCCGTTCGAGAGCCGCCGCCACCAACCATCGGCATAGCCCGTGGCGAGCGTTGCGAGACGGGTCGTCCGGCTGGCTCGGAATGTGTAGCCGTAACCGACCGAGGTTCCCGTCTCGATCTCGCGGAGCTGGGCTACCCGCACCCGGAGATCGACCACCGGCTTTACCCCCTCGGCAAGCGGGCTCGTCTCGATGCCGTAGAGCGAGGCACCGGGGCGGCAGAGATCGAAATGATAGTCCGCCCCGAGGAAAATCCCGCTTGAGGCGGCGAGCGACCCCGGCAGTCCGGGCAGCCGTTCGCGGGCCGCGCGGAAAGCAGCGAGCTGTTCGCCGCTCGCTGGCTTGTCAGGCTCGTCGGCGCAGGCCAGGTGGCTCATGATCAAGCGAGCACCGGTGGTGGCAAGTAGCCCGGGGTCGGCAGCGAGAGCCTTTTGTTCAGCCACGTCGAGGCCGAGACGCGACATGCCGGTGTCAACCTGGATCACGGAGGGACGGCTGCCCTTTTGGGCCTCCGCCCAGGCGCGACACTGAGAAATGGAGTTCAGGACGGGCAGAATGCCTTCGCCATAGGCTGCCGCAGTGCCCGGTAACAGTCCGTTCAGAACGTAGATCGAAGCATCGAGCGGCAGCAGCGGGCGCAGCGCATCGGCCTCCGACAACGCGATCACAAAGAAGTCTCGGCATCCGGCGTCGTAAAGCGGCCTTACCAACGGAGCCGCCCCGAGGCCATAGGCGTCCGCCTTGACGACCGCTGCCGCGCGAGACGACGCAATCCGAGCCTGAAGACTGCGCCAGTTGGTAACCACGGCTTCGACGCCGATTGTCAGAATGCCGCCGGCGGCTGCACCTGAAACGCTTCCAGTGGCTGTCATCTCCATCTCCGCTCGCACTTAGCTCAGACCTAAGGCTTAGCCCCGCCTTCGTCCTGTCGCAAGCCGAACTGTTGCGGAAATGACGTTCGCCAACCCGCCAAGGCCTTGAGATAATTGCCGAACTGCCGGGTGGCCAGCGCCCTGATGATCAGGCTGCGGCTACGTCATCGAGGAAACTCTGAACCCGCTTGCGAAGCTCAGCCGTCTTCGTTGTCACATCGGCGGCAGTGGTGAAGACTGAGCCGGCCGAGGCACGCGACTTTCCTGCCGCCATCGTCACCCCTCCCACGCTGCGGGTCAGATTCGCGGCACCGGAGGATACCGCGCCGATGTTGTCGGCAATCGAGCCTGTAACGACTCCCTGCTCCTCAATGGCTGCCGAGATGGCAGTTGTGTAGGAGCGCACCTCGTTCATGACGATGCCAATGGATCTGATGGCTTCGACGGTTTCGCCAGTCGACGACTGAATGCTCTCGATCTTTTCGGAGATGGTGCTGGTCGCCTTGGCGGTCTGAGCCGCCAATGACTTCACCTCGCTCGCTACCACGGCAAAGCCCCTCCCGGCTTCGCCGGCCCGCGCCGCCTCGATGGTCGCGTTCAAGGCCAACAGATTGGTTTGCGCTGCAATCGAGTCGATCAACGTCACGACTTCACCAATGGCAATGGCAAGCTCGGCGAGATCGCCAACTCGTTTGTTTGCGCCCTCCACCATCTCGGCGGCGCGCGAGGTCACCTCCGACGTCTTCGCAATTTGCTCGGAGATCTCCGAAATGGCGCTGCGCAACTCACCTGACGCCGAGGCGACAACAGAAGCGCTCGCGGCCGATTGCTCGGCTCCACGCGCCGCGTCGCTGGCCAATTGCTCGGTTTCCTCGCCGGCCTCCGTCAGATCTTCGGCAAGTTTGTCGAGGCCGGTCATCTGATCAAGTACGGCATCAAGCTGCCGTCCGACATCGCCACCAAAGCCAGCGATCAAGTTTTCTATGACCTCTCTGCGCCGCTGGCGATCCTGTTCCGCACCCTCCTGTCCGGCTCGGAGCTTGTCGCGCTCTTCGGCATTGCGCCGGAATATATCAACGACACGTGCCATTTCGCCGACCTCGTCGCCACGATCAAGGCCGGCGACCGCCACATGGCGCCCTTCGGCAATGTCAGTCATGGAGGCGCGCAAGGCTCGCATCGGGCGGGTAATGGTGCGCGTGAGCAGGCTTGCGACAAGCACCAGCAGCACGGCGATCAGCAACGTGTAGACAGCAGCCCAGATGACAGCCGAGCGGTTCTCATTGGCGATATCGTCAACATACACGCCCGTTCCGATTGCCCAGCCCCAACTCGGGAACGGCAGCACATAACTGGTCTTTGGCACAGGCTTTTCAGCACCGGGGCGCGGCCACAGATAGCTATAGTAGCCGCCGCCGCTCTTGGCGAGTTGCGCCATGTCCTTGAACAGGTGGGCACCGGCCGGGTCAGTGGAAGCCGACAGATCCTTGCCGTTAAGTTCCGGCTTGATTGGATGCATCACCATGTGCGCATCGAAATCGATGACGAAGAAGTACTCGTTGCCGTCGTAGCGCATGGCCGAAAGCGTCGCGAGTGCCTCTTTCTTCGCGGCATCTTGGTCGATCGCCCCCTTGTTTGCCAGTTCGGCAAAATGTCCGACCGAGGACACGGCGGTATCAGTCAAAGAACGCAGGGTCTCCGTGCGATGTGTTCTGTTGGTTACCGTGAGCTCATAGGTCGAAAGCCCAGCGACGCCCGCGACGACCAGAACGGCAAGCACAATCAGGGCGTGAAATCGTCCCGCAATGCTATTGATCCTGCTCATTTTCTTTTGTCTCCACCCAAGAAGCCGTGCCCTGCCAAAGTGCAAAGACCGTTGCCCAGCTGCTCCCACAAAAGAATCTGGACGTTTTTCTTCGTGACCAGTTGATTCAGAACGGCCTTCGAATGCACCAGAGACCAACCAAGGCCTGATGATTGATCGAGCCTATGAACAGGCCATTAAAGAAATTCATTCCGACCTATTTTCTGAATAATTACTTCGTATCAATACCTCTATAAAATTGAACTGGAATCCTTATCCGCAACTTGTTCTCATTCTTCTAACATTGCGCATGAAACAGTATTTTATATACGACTCAGAACTTCTGTCATGAAACTAGGTATTTTATGCAGGAATCGGCGGAGACGTTTCGTTGCGATGGGCATGGGCTCCTCTGACTTTCGTTCGGCGGCATTCCGATCAAATGATGACTGAACGTTGGTTCCCGCATTCTCAGGTTGGGGGCCACAGCCTTTATTTTGACATGTCGGCGGCGCACCGACGCACAACACCAAGTTTGAAAGTCAAAAGATGCGGTCCCTTCTTCTAGCCCCCATTGCCGTCATGATGCTGGCTTTGCCGGCCGTCGCTGGCGATATCGAACCACGCCTGACGCTGCCGGCCGGAGACCGTGCGATAGCCCTCACGTTCGATGCTTGTTCCGGTGCAGTCGACAACCGCATTCTCGACGAACTGATTGCCGATCGGGTGCCGGCGACAATCTTCGTTACTCACCGGTGGCTGAGGCGCAATGCGGCAACCGTAGCCGTGCTTCTTGCCAACTCCGACCTGTTCGAAATCGAAAATCACGGTGAGAACCACATACCGGCGATTACCGACCAGCCAACGGTCTTCGGCCTGCCAACGGCTGGATCGCTTACGGCTGTCTCGCAGGAAGTCCAAGGTGGCGCCGCGGCAGTGACAACGACTTTTGGCCGGACGCCGTTGTGGTATCGCGATGCGTCAGCTCGCTATAGCCGCGACGCCGTCGACCTCATTGGCAATCTTGGATATCGGATCGCGGGCTATTCGCTCAATGCCGACGTTGGCGCGTCACTGCCTGAAACCAGTGTTATGAAGCGCATAGCCGCAGCGAAGCCTGGCGACGTCATTATAGCCCATATCAACCATCCGGAACGCCCAGCCGGTGCCGGCGTTGCCGATGGCATCCGAGCGCTCGTCGCCAAAGGCGTTCGCTTCCAGCGTCTCGATACAGCTTTCCCGTTGCCGACGGGTTGAGATGGAGCGGCGGCTAAAGCGAGCCGAAATCGCCCTTGATCGATGGATCTACGGATTGGCTAGGCCCCGCGATAGCGGTCGGTTGATATTTTGAGGCGACAAAGGTCCCGCAAGCGACCGTCAGCCCTGCACCATCGGCTAGATCGAGATCAACACTGCGGTTCGGCCCAACGTCAAGCTGCGACCACAGTGACGAGCCGTCGTCAGCGCCGAGGCCCACCAAACATGCCTCTGGCGAGGCACCCGGACCAACCTCGACAGCACTGGCGGAGTTGAGCGATATGCAGATGGCACCAACGGCTGGTAGCAAAGCCAACAGACTGAATTTGCGCAGCATGTCCGTCCTCCAGATGGAAGATGCGCCGCATGAGTCGGATCTTAGCGGCCTTTGAAAGCCTCAACGCGGAATCTGAAAAAGGGTTGCAGCAAGCCGGCAAAATAGGCCGTCAGGAAGCCGCCTTCTCCCCAGGCTTGGCCTGCCAGATGTTCTGGCGATTGCGGATCTCACGCGGTGCCGGACCAAAGTAAGTCGGGGTCTTGACGAAATCACGCGGCGCCAACACCACGGACTGGATGCGTTGATACAGCGACTTGGCGGAAATGGGCTTGCACAGCAACTCGTGGATGCCCAGGCGCCTCGCCTCGATGATGCGGCTGCGTTCCGTATGGCCGGTGACCATAATGATCGGAATATAGGCGAAAGGGTTCGAGGGCACGCGGATCATGCGGACCATGTCGGCCCCGTCGAGGATGGGCATCACCCAATCAAGAATGAGAATATCCGGATTGGCACGGTCCATCGCTTCAAGGCCCGAAGCTCCGTCTTCGGCTTCCACGATGCGGCGTGCGCCGAAGCCTTGCAGCATCGTGCGTAGGATCGTGCGCATGTAGGCGCTATCTTCCACGACCAAGAAGGTCAGGGATGACAGATCAAGCTGCACCGGCATACTCCTTCGCTTTCCTCCTAACAGTCAAAGGTGAAAAAGCGGTTAGGCGTTACCGTCTATCGACCGGCAGCACTCATTTTCGGTCAAAGGTGACTTGGCTTTGACTGACTTCCGGCCGTTACATTTTTGGATGGCGGCTCCCCCATGAAACTGCTTGAGACTTGGCCAGCTCCGTGCTTTAGTTTCAGGCAGATGCGTCGGGTTTTTGGACCCTTTCAAAAGCTGTGACCACGCAAAGACATCGGGGCATCCCTCGTCTTTTCGCCGAAACCATTGATCAAGACTATGTATGGTTTGATCGTGATCAATGGCGGTGCGCGGCAATGTGCGTAGGTTATCGTAGGTGGAAAGACGACGGACCGTCGGGCCGAAGCAGGACGATCCGTTCACGGACAGGCGCCTAGGCTGCCGGGTGCCGGAGGGATTGGATCGATCATGAATTATGATGCGGTGTTCGAGAGTGCCGTCCAAGCGCTACAGGACGAGAAGCGCTATCGCGTCTTCGCGGAACTGGAGCGGATGGCGGGGCGGTTTCCGACGGCTCTCTGGCACCAAGGCGGCGGAACGCGCGAGATCACCGTTTGGTGTTCCAACGACTATCTTGGCATGGGCCAACATCCCAAGGTGATCGGCGCCATGACGGCCGCCGCCGAGGCGATGGGCGCCGGTGCCGGCGGCACCCGCAATATCTCCGGAACGAACCATCCGCTGGTCCAGCTCGAGAACGAGCTGGCTGACCTGCACGGCAAGGAAGCTGCGTTGGTCTTCACATCGGGCTATGTTTCCAACGAGGCGGCGATTTCGACGATCGCCAAGCTGCTGCCCAACTGTCTGATCCTTTCGGATGCCCTCAACCACGCCTCGATGATCCATGGTGTGCGGTCGTCTGGCGTTTCCAAGCAGATCTGGCGGCACAACGACCTCAACCATCTCGAAGAGCTGCTGATCGCCGCCGGTCCCGACCGTGCAAAACTGATCGTCTTCGAAAGTGTCTACTCAATGGACGGCGACATCGCTCCGATCGAGAAGATCGCCGATCTCGCCGACAAGTATAACGCCTTCACCTACATCGATGAGGTGCACGCCGTTGGCATGTATGGCGACCGTGGCGCCGGTATCTGCGAGCGCGAAGGCGTCATGGACCGCATCGATGTGATCGAAGGCACGCTCGCCAAGGGCTTCGGCGTGATGGGCGGCTACATCACAGGCAAGAAGTCGCTTGTTGACGCCGTGCGCTCCTATGCGCCTGGCTTCATCTTCACGACGGCGCTGCCCCCGGGGCTTTGTGCCGCTGCCACCGCTTCAATCCGCCACCTCAAGGAAAGTCGGATTGAGCGCGAGGCGCATCAGCAGCAGGCTGCACGGACCAAGGCAGTGCTCCGTGCCGCAGGTCTGCCGGTCATGCCTTCCGTCACCCACATCGTACCGGTGCTGGTCGGCAACCCGGATCTCTGCAAGAAGGCCACCGACATCCTTCTGGAAAAGCACGGCATCTATATTCAGCCGATCAACTACCCGACGGTTCCGCGCGGCACCGAGCGCCTCCGGATCACACCCACGCCGTTCCACAACGACGCTGTAATCGACCATTTGCGCGACGCTTTGGTCGATGTGTGGGAAACGCTCAGCCTGCCCTTCTCCGAACCTAGTGTGCCTGAAGTCGAGAAGACCGTCCGTCAGCAGATCTTCAGTGCCGCTGGCGGCTGAAGCCTGAAAACGCCGTAGACGATTGACGGGACCGGTGGTGACGCCGGTCCCGTTTTCGTTCCAGGCTTGCGCTGTTTGTTGGAGCTATCCTCGCTGCTCAGGCCCTGCGACGTTCTTCGCCCTCGGGTACGCGACCACGGGCCGCATCCAGACCGTCGTCCGACACGTCCTTGATGTCGTCATCTTCGAGGATGCGCCAGGCCGCGCCCTCGAGATCCTCATACTGGCCCGTTTTCAGCGACCACATGAAACCGGCAAGGCCAAGAAGGCCGAGGAGCAAGGCAGCGGGAACAAGGAAGACAAGAACACTCATGCCGGCTCCTTTGCCAGTTCCTCGCGAGCCGCCGCAACGGCTGCCGGGGGACGTTCCGCTGGCGGCGCCGCAACACGCCGAAGGCGCAGGGCGTTCAACGTGACGATCAGGGAGGAGCCGGACATGGCCGCTGCGGCAATCAACGGGGTGACGTAGCCCAATACGGCGATAGGCACGGCAATGAGATTGTAAATCACCGCCGTCCATAGATTCTGTTTCATCAGCCGATAGGCGGCACGCGACACTTCGATCGCCGTGACCACGGGTTTCAGACCACCGCCAAGGAAGACGGCATCCGACGCCGCTTGCGCCAGATGCGCTGCGGATACCGGTGATAGTGACACATAAGCTGCGGCGAGCGAGGGCGCGTCGTTGAGACCATCGCCAACCATCAAGACCCGCCGCCCCTCAGCCTTGAGCGCATCGAGCCGGGCGATCTTGCCGGCCGGATCGACTTCCGCCTGCCACTCGGAAACGCCGAGTTGCTCCGCTACCGTGGCGACAGCGGCCTCGCGGTCGCCCGAGAGGATCAGAATGCGATGACCTTGGGCGCGAAGCTCTGTGACGACTTCAAGCGCGTCCGCCTTCAAACGCTGGGCAAAGGCGAAAATTGCTACGCGCTGCCCATCGGAAAAGGCGATCAGTGACGCATCGGGATAGGCGTCACGCACCGGATCGGCGACATCATCGCTAATGCTGCAGAAAGAAAGAGAACCTAGCCTCAGCGTCCGGCCTGCCAGGTCAGCCACGACGCCTTCGCCCGTCACTTCCCGAGAATCTTCGAGCGTACCGGTCGCACCGGACGCACGCGCCAAAGCCTCGGCAAGCGGGTGGTGGCTTGAGCGAGCCAGGCGACCAGCAAGTTCCAGCACATCATTGGACACATCGGCTCGGTTGGCCAACAGTGGTTCCGGACTGGTCAACGTACCCGTCTTGTCGAACACAATGGTATCAATGCGAGCGAGACGCTCGATCGCATCGCCTGCGTTCAGCAGAATACCGTTGCGGAAGAAACGTCCGGCAGCGGTCACCTGAACGGCAGGAACTGCGAGTGCCAAGGCGCAAGGACAAGTGATGATCAGAACGGCGATGGCGTTGATCAGTGCTGTGTGCCAGCCGGCACCAGCAATGAGCCAACCGGTGGCAGTCAGAAGCGCGGAGGAGTGGACGACCGGCGCGTAAGCACGCGCCGCGCGGTCCGCCAACCTGAGCGTGCCGGATTTCGCCGATTGCGCCTCACCGATCAACCGCTCGATCTCGGCCATCAGCGTCCCTTCGACCGCCGCTGTCACGACTACGGTCAGGAGACCCGGGCCGTTCAGGGTTCCGGCGTGCACGATGTCACCCGGAGCAACCGGCACCGGCAGCGTTTCGCCGGTCACGAGACTGCGGTCGACATCGGACCGGCCAGACAGGATCTCACCGTCTACCGGCACCCGTTCACCAGGACGCACCACCACGATGTCTCCAGGGCGGACGGCGCTGAGGGGCACGCGCACAAGCTCGCCCTGCTCGTCGCGCTTTAGCGCCGAGTCGGCGCGTAGCGTCGCGAGCGTCTCTGCCTCAACGGCCGTGCGCCGGCGCATGTTCTCGTCCAAGAAGCGGCCCAGGAGCAGAAAGAACAGCAACATGAGGGCACTGTCGAAATAGGCCTCAAGCGCATGTGTCAGCGTGTTGTAGATGGATAGCCCCATCGCAAGGCAAACGCCGATCGAGATGGGCACATCCATGTTGAGCGATCGCCTGCGTATGGCGACAAATGCGCTACGGAAGAACGGCCGGGCGGCATAGGCAACCGTAGGGAGTGCGATGAGGGCACTCATGAAGTGGAAGAAGTCGCGTGTCTCGGGCGTTATGTCCGTGACATTGCCGGACCAGACCGACACCGACATCAACATCACATTCATGGCGCCGAAGCCAGCAACGCCCATGCATTTCAGGAGTTCACGGGCTTCAGCGGAACGATTGTCGCGCCGCGTGGCGGGATCGAAAGGCTGTGCGGGGTAACCGATGGCCGCCATCCGCTCAAGCACGGCATCGGGGGTCACCCTATCGGGTGAAAAGACAACGGACGTCCGACGGTTGCTGACATTCACCCGTGCACTGACTATGCCCGGAAGTCGGCGTAGGCCGCGTTCGATGTCGGTGAGACAGGCAGCGCAGGTTATGCCATCGACGGCCAGTTCGATGCGGCGAGCGCCGTCGCGATCGGCTACCGTGTAGGCATCCCAGTCATGGCCGATCGCCTGTTCTCCGGGTCCACTTTCGATCGGACCGACATCCACCGCTATGTTCACGGCCTCCCCTTTCGTCAGCGGACGAGGCGGAGCTGATTGCGGCTCAGGAAAAGCCGCTCGCTGCCCTTATAGGCCTCGATGGTCAGATCCCACATGCCATCTTTGACGTTCGGCATTATGGCCCGATAAGTACCGCTCCCAACCTCAGGCAAGCTGGCGGCATGGTCATGGTCAGGATCGACGGCGTGGATCAGCCGGACACGCACGTCGAGGCCGTGGAGGTCCACTCCGGCCTTGTCGCGGAACTGGATCTCGACGGTAGCATCATTGCCGGCAGGACGAACGGTGGCGTCCACCTTCCAGGCACGTTCTGCCTGTTCCTTGCCGGCCTGTACTTCTGCTTCGAACTCCTGCCCCGCCTTGTAGCTCGATTCCACCTCGAGGCCGGGAAAGGTCGATTCCGCGAAGTAAATGAACGCACCGTTGGCCGCGAAGATCACCCCGAAAAAGGCAATCAACCAGACGAGTACGACACGTCCGGTCAGCGGTCGCCCACGAGTTGCCTGCTGGCTGGTCGCAGTCATTCGGTTACGCTCCTTGTTGGTCCGGACCAAGCATCCGCCTTTTGCGACGAGTTCGCAACCACGGCAGGGTCATTCCTGCGCTTCTGCTCAGTTTGGCGCGCCAGCCGCCTTGAAGAAGTCGGCTGCCGATGCCTTCTCGCCATTTTCGGTATCGACGATGTAGAATTCAATCGGCGTCGACTCGGGCAGCGCAACGCCACCGGGCACCATCACCAGAACGCGCAGCTCCCTGGTCGTATCGGCCGGCACATCGACCACCGGCTTTCCTGCCGCCGATGCTACACCTTGAGCTTCGACAGTAAAGCCTTCGGGCAGACCGGACACGGTCAGCGCAAAGTGCCGTTCCTGGGGACGCTTGTTGATCAAGCGAACGGTGTAGCCGTTACGCGTACCGCCGTCGGAAAGGTTTACATAGAGCGGGTTACGGTCGTGCAAAACGTTGACGCCCTGGAACGCGCGGGTCGCGAGCGTATAGCCCATCAATCCGCCTATGGCGACGATGAGCGCGGCATAAAGCACGGTGCGCGGGCGCACGATGCGATAGATCGGCGGTTTGCCTTCGCTGCGGCGCTCCATGTTCATGTCGGTGTCGTAGCCGATCAGCCCTGGTTCGCGGCCAACCTTCTTCATCACCGTGTCGCAGGCATCAATGCAAAGACCACATTGAATGCAGCCGAGCTGCAGGCCTTCGCGAATATCGATCCCCGTCGGGCAAGCGTGAACACAGGCCTTGCAGTCGATGCAATCGCCAACCGCGGCGCCTTCCGCCTTCGCCGCGGCGCCATGCTTCACAGACATGCGGGGTTCGCCCCGGTCAACCCGATAGGTGACGTTAAGCGCCCATTCATCGGTAAGTGCCGCCTGGATACGGGGCCAGGGGCACATGTAGAGACAAACCTGCTCGCGCATGAAGCCAGCCAGCGAATAGGTCGTGAAAGTCAACATGCCGATCCAGAGATAGACGATCGGCGCGGCGTTGCCCGTGACAACTTGCCGGATGATTGTCGGAGCATCGCCGAAATAGAGCACCCAAGCCCCGCCCGTCCCTACCGCGATCAGCAGCCAGACAATGTGCTTTCCGCCCTTGCGAAGGAACTTTTCTGCGCTCATTGGTGCGCGATCCATGACGATGCGATCGCGGCGATCCCCCTCGAACCATCTCTCGACGGCAAAGTACAGGTCGGTCCAGACCGTCTGGGGGCAAAGGTAGCCACACCAGACACGGCCAGCGACTGCATTCATCAGGAAGAGCAAAATGGAGGCGAGGACCAGAATGCCCGTGAGATAATAGACCTCCTGCGGCCAGATCTCGACGCCGAAGAAATAAGCCTTGCGACCTGCCATATCTATCAGAACGGCCTGGCCCGGCGCGTTAGGACCACGATCCCAACGGATGAAGGGAAGAAAATAATAGATGCCAAGCGTGATGATCAGCACAGACCACTTGATGGTCCTGAGACGACCGCTTACCGCCGCCGGATAGTTCTTTTTGGCGGCCTCATAGTAGCTCTCGTGTTCGTTCGTAACGTTCTCGTCGGCCTGCATGTTGCCTTCGTCTCCCAGGGGGACCGCTCGCCTGTCAGCGGCCGACTATGTAAGCAATTGCATATATTATTAGCACATTAGCATGAAAAAACCGAAGACAAACCGCGAATTACGCATGATCCGCATGCCATAACTGGCTCGGTAGCAAACGACGGCGGGTTTTGCCCGCCGTCGCTTTGTTCTTCTTGGAGCGTAGCTTAGGTACCGCCGCCAAGGTCGTGGACATAGATTGCCAGTGACTTTATGGTCACCGGATCAAGCTTGCCTCCCCAGGTAGGCATCACGCCGCGATGGGCGTGGGTGATCGTATTGATCACCGAAACCTCGTCGCCACCATAGAGCCATATCTTGTCCGTGAGGTTGGGAGCGCCCAGCTCGTGGCTACCTTTGGCATCCTCGCCATGGCAGCTGGTGCAGTTCTCGGCAAAGATCTGCTTGCCAGCGGCAACGTCCGCCCCCTTGACCGAGTTGCCGGACAGCGACAGCACGAAGCCGGCGACATTGCGGATCTGCTTGGCGTCCAGCAGCCCATCGTCGCCGAAGCGCGGCATGTCGTTCATGCGCGTATCAGGGCTGGTCGAGCGGATACCAACGGTGATGGTGTGCTCGATATCGGTCAGCGTGCCACCCCACAGCCAGTCATCGTCCTGCAGATTGGGATAGCCCTTTGAGCCGGTAGCGCCCGCCCCATGGCAAGGGGCGCAATTGTCGCCGAAGGCGGCGCGTCCCTGAGCCATGGCGAATTCCAGCATCTTCGGATCGTTCTTGATCTCGTCGAGGCTGGCCTTGGCGAGACCCTGGCCAACTTCCGCACGGGCGGCCTTGCCCGCTTCCGCATCGGCAAGCGCCGAAGCGCGCTGCGAATGACCAAGGAAGCCCTTGGTATAGCCGGAGACAAGCGGCACTGCCGGATAGACGAAAACGTAACCGACCGCGAAAACGATGGTCGCATAGAACACCCACAGCCACCAGCGCGGCAGCGGGTTATTCAGTTCCTTGATCCCGTCCCACTCGTGGCCGGTGGTCGACACGCCTGTGACCTTGTCGATTTCCTGATGAGCCATGGCTCAATCCTCCTCAAGCGGGATCTGCGCGGCGTGGTCGAACTTCGACTTGTTCTTCGGCCAGAGTGCGTAGATGCAAATGGCCGAGAAAATCACGACGAAATATACAAGCCCGCTCTGTTGGGCAAAGATGGCAACCTGTTCGTAGCTGAAGTCCATGGCTTCACCTCAACGCAGGTTGGCTTTGTCATCGTAGGTCGAGAAATCGACCAACGTGCCAAGCATCTGAAGATAAGCGATGAGCGCGTCCATCTCGCTGAGCTTGTTCGGATTGCCGTCAAAGTCACGGACCACCGCCTTGGGATAGCGAGCAACGAGATTGTCAGCGACGCCATCCGGGCTAACCTGCGCCTTGAGGTCGGCCGTCGCGTTGGCGATGTCCTCATCGGTGTAAGGCACACCCTCGAGCCGCAGCGTCTTCATGTCCTCGGCGATGCGATCACCCTTGAGCGGTGCATCCTTGAGGAACGCGTAGGGCGGCATGACCGAGGCCGGAACCACCGAACGCGGATCGGTGAGGTGGGCGACATGCCAGTCGTCCGAATACTTGCCGCCGACGCGGGCAAGATCCGGGCCCGTACGCTTCGATCCCCACTGGAAGGGATGGTCGTATTGGCTTTCGGCCGCTAGAGAAAAGTGGCCGTAGCGCTCGATCTCGTCGCGCATCGGGCGGATCATCTGGCTGTGGCAGAGATAACAACCCTCACGAATGAAGATGTTCCGACCGGCCAGCTCCAGCGGCGAATAGGGGCGCATGCCCGTCACCGTCTCGATGGTGCTCTTCAGGTAGAACAGCGGCACGATCTCGACCAGACCGCCGATGGCGACCACAATCAGGATGCCGATGAGGAGAACGATGGAGTTCCGCTCAAACACCGCATGCTTTTGCATGAGACTCATCAGTCGTCTCCTTACTCGGCCGGAGCCAGGGCCACATCAGCGGCCGGTTTCTCGGCCTCGCCATGGCGAATGGTGAGGTAGAGGTTGACTGCCATGATCACAGCGCCGGTCATGAAGAGGATGCCGCCCAACGCACGGATGACGTAGTAGGGGTGCATCGCCTCGACGGTCTCGACGAAGGAGTACTGCAGGAAACCGAGGCTGGTGTAGGCGCGCCACATCAGGCCCTGCATGATGCCGGACACCCACATGGAGGTGATGTAGAGCACGATGCCCAGGGTCGAGATCCAGAAGTGCCAGTCGACCAGCTTGAGTGAATAGACGTCTCTCTTGCCGTAGACCCAGGGTACCAGGCAGTAAAGCGCGCCGAAGGAGACATAGCCCACCCAGCCGAGCGCACCGGAGTGCACGTGGCCGATGGTCCAGTCGGTATAGTGGCTGAGCGAGTTGACCGACTTCACCGACATCAGCGGCCCTTCGAAGGTTGCCATGCCGTAGAAGGCGACCGACACCACGAGGAGGCGCAGCACCGGATCGGTGCGGAGCTTGTCCCAGGCGCCCGACAGCGTCATCAGGCCATTGATCATGCCACCCCAGGACGGCATCCACAGCATCACCGAGAACACCATGCCGAGCGTCGAGGCCCATTCGGGCAACGCGGTGTAGTGAAGATGATGAGGACCTGCCCAGATGTAGAGGAAGATCAGCGCCCAGAAGTGGATGATGGACAACCGGTAGGAATAGACCGGCCGATTGGCCCGCTTCGGCACGAAATAGTACATGATGGCCAGGAAGCCGGCGGTCAGGAAGAAGCCCACCGCGTTATGACCGTACCACCATTGCACCATGGCATCCTGCACGCCCGACCAGACGACGTAGGACTTGGAGCCGAAGAAACTCACCGGCACCGCCGCATTATTGACGATATGCAGCATGGCGATGGTGACGATGAAAGCGAGATAGAACCAGTTCGCCACGTAGATGTGGGGCTCCTTGCGCTTCCACAGCGTTGCCAGGAAGACAAGGAGATAGGCGACCCAGACAATGGTCAGCCACAGGTCGGCATACCACTCCGGTTCAGCGTATTCCTTGCTCTGCGTGACGCCCAGAAGATAACCGGTGCCCGCGATAACGATGAACACGTTGTAGCCGAGGATCACGAACCAGGGCGTGACAAGTCCCGGCATGCGCGCGCGGCTGGTGCGCTGCACCACGTAGAACGACGTTGCGAGCAGAACGTTGCCGCCGAAGGCGAAGATCACCGCTGAGGTATGCAACGGCCGCAGGCGCCCGAAGGTTGTCCAGGGCAGACCGAGGTTGAGCACCGGATAGGCAAGCTCAAGGGCGATCCAGATGCCGACCGTGAAGCCGGCGAGTCCCCAGAACATGGCGACGATCGAAGCAAACTTGATCGGACCCAGGTTGTAGTTCGGCTTGCCGTTGATCTCTTCCGGTTCGACCCGACCATCGCGATCGATGAAGGATTTTACGATCAAGAAGATGCCGGCCGCCGACGCAAACGCGCCGATGGTCGCGTGGAAGGCAAAAACCGGGTCCGCCGCCTTGCCGGCGGCCAGGACGCAATAAAGAAAGAGTAGCCCCAGGAAAACCGAGTATGCGGTTTCCTCGAGCGACATCAGAGGTTTGGCCCTCAATGCCGTCATGTTCGTCGCCCCGCTTCTGTAGGAGAGCACCTGTCGTCGCCGACGAGCGCCTCGCCCCGCCCGTTTGCCGACCCCCCGGTCCTCTCCATCCCGGACCGTCGCGTCCGGAACACGGGAAATAACCTAGTGGGGTCTACGCATACCGGCCTTGATAAAGGTCAAGGCCGGTCCGGGAACATTCGGGGTTTAGCGCAGTTTCAGACGTTTTGCCTATATCAAAATGGACTAATTTTAATGTGCGGCTTGAGACTGCCCGTTACCGTTGCAGAGCGGGTGGGGCGTAAGGCAGATAGCAGACCGCTGAAATGTCGGGCCAACTGATTCGGCTAGTTGCCGCCGACCTTGACGCCGATCAATGTTTCGATTGGCCACCGGCGCCAAGGATTAAGTATGACCCACAATAACGACACCGTTTCTCTTGAAGCGCTCATTCGCACCACGGTGCCACGCTATACGTCCTATCCGACGGCGCCTCATTTTTCGGCTGACGTCGGTGCCGACACCTATGGCAGCTTCCTCGACAACATGGCTGACGCGGATGGCCCAGTTTCGCTCTATGTCCACATTCCGTTCTGTCATTCGATTTGCCACTATTGTGGCTGCACGACCAAAGCGAGCCGGCGCTATGCTCCAATCGAGGCCTATGTCGAAGTCTTGCGCTCGGAAATCGCCATGGTTGCCGCCAGGATCGGGCGCCGTGAGGTTTCGCACATCCACTGGGGTGGTGGGACACCCAACCTGCTTTCGGCTGGTGCATTCGAGGCGATCATCGGAGACTTCCATCGCTTCTTTTCGCTTGGCCCGAACACGGAGCACGCCATTGAACTCGATCCGCGTCATCTCGGCGAAGGACGTGCTCGTTTCCTTGCAAGCATAGGCGTGAACCGCGCCAGCCTCGGCGTGCAGGACTTCGATCCCGCGGTACAAGCGGCAATCGGCCGCATCCAGCCGGCCGAGATCGTGGCACAGGCGGTGAGGCATCTGAGGGAAGCAGGTATTTCTTCGCTGAGTTTCGATCTGATCTACGGCCTGCCGGAGCAAAGCGTCTCATCGATCCAGCGCACAGTGGACAGCGCCATCGCGTTATCGCCCGATCGCATATCCCTCTTCGGCTACGCTCATGTGCCTTGGTTCCGCATCAACCAGAAACTGATTGACGCCTCAAAACTGCCAGGGAGTGAGCAGCGCCTCGAACTCGAACGCACCGCACACGGAGCGATAGAAAAGGCCGGCTATACCCCGATCGGCATCGACCATTTCGCCAAGCCAGACGATGCGATGGCCTTGGCGCTGAAGGATCGAACGCTCCGACGTAATTTTCAGGGCTATACCACGGACCGAGCCGATACCCTGATCGGCTTCGGGGCCTCCTCGATCGGCCGAACGCGCGCAGGATACGCGCAAAACGTCACGGACACGGGCAACTGGCGCGACCGATTGATCAACGGACGCTTCGCCACTGAACGCGGACGCGCTCTGACACATGACGACAGATTGAGAGCCGATGTGATCGAGCAGATCCTTTGCTTCTTCGAAGTCGACCTCGAAGCCACGGCGGCGCGGCACGGGGCCGCCCCGGACGGCCTTCTGGCCGACGCCGGCAAGCTGAATGATCTCCTCAGTGCAGGTTGGGTAGTCGCGAACGACGGAAAGATCCAAATCGTGCGCCATGGAGCCGAACTGGCGCGCCTCGTCGCCTCCGCCTTCGATGCCTATCTGGGCACCGGAGGCCGGCATTCCGTTGCGGTATAAGCGGACCGAAGTCAGTGAATACCGGTCATCTTGCAAACGCGGCAAACTTCGACCAGACGAATGCGATCGTTGCGCTCGATGGATATAACGCCACGCCGCTTGAGATCCGACAGCACGCGGCTCACGGTCTCGATGGTAAGGCCCAGAAAATCGGCGATCTCCTGGCGAGTCATCTTCAAGACCACCAGTTCAGTATCAGCGCTGTGTCTCTCAGGACCGACGCAGCCCACGACACCTCGGCCGGGGACAAAACGCATCAGGAAACTCGCAACCCGTTCGGTTGCCGACTTTCGACCAAGCAGAACCGCGTGGCTGTGCAAGGCCTCGATGCGAGTGAGCAGACAACGGTTGACGTGAGCAAGAAGCTCCGTCGACTGATCGATATCACGGCGATCCAACATACGAACTTCCGCCGGCGTCAACGCCTCAGCCGTGCAGTCGTAAAGCCCGGTCAGAGAATGGCCGCACAGATCGCCTTCACCCAGGATGTCGACAACCTGACGACGACCATCACCAAGCAGTCGATAGAGCATGATCTGGCCACTGACGATCTCGTAGATGTGAGACGCAGTATCGTCCTCGCGAAACAACACCGAGTGCGCATCATGACGATCAAGCCGGGCTCGCGGCGAAGTGCGATAGAGCTTCCAGGCGCTATCGTCTGCAGGGGCGCGCACGCGCGTGCCGGCATACCGACTGCGATGACGACCATTGTCAAAGCCACCCGTAACGGCCCCTTCATCGAACGTCGTCTTTTTCTCAATAAACATCGATCCCTCCTCGATGACACATGTTCGATCACACGTGGTCAACAGGCCACCGGAAGATCGACTGCCACCCGTCCATGGCCGCTCTCTTTCCGTCAGCTCGGCCGGAACCCGTCCGCTTCGGCCGCACCACTATCGACGCTGTCACAATATGGAGAGAAACGCCCTGCGGTAATTCGTTTGGTTACTTAACTTCCAGAGGAAGGAAGACGGCGAGCTGCCTGCTTCCGGTTCACGGACAGCAGGCGTCCACGCATTGTCGGCAAAGACAACGGCATTCTGCGGTTGATGAAAAGCGCACAATACGGGCGTCAATATGGATTATAAGGCTACTCGACGCGACATCTGCCGGGATGCAGAGGATAAAAAAACCCGGGCGAGCCGGGCTGTCGCATCGAGCTCAGAGAAATCAAATCAGGCCGTGATCGCTTCCAACCAGTCAGCTGCCGGTGGCTTGCGGAGGATTTTGAGATCGGACAGTCCTTCCGTCTCGCGCGCTATCGTACGCGACGACTTGCCTGAAATCGCTATCACTTTTGGATTTGCGCCAGCCTTTTCGAGATGGCGCACAAGCTCGCCTCCGCTCATTCCGGGCAAACCAAGATCCACAATCATTGTGTCCTCAGTCGTCGGAGAGGCGGAATGAATGAACTCTTCGGCGCTCGAAAAGACACGCACCGGCAGCCCCGCTCCGGAGAGCAGGGATTCCAGTGCGTCGGCGACCGAAGGATCGTCCTCAACAATCATATACATCGGGCAACACTCTAAAACCGCGAAACGCAAACCAGTCGCAGGAAAAAGTAGTGTGCCTTGATCGACTGGCAATGTTTATCCGTGATCACCCGTATGCGCAGTCAGCACGATGCGAACGAGATCAGCGGCATTGCGCGCACCGAGCTTTTCCATGATGCGGGCTCGGTGAACTTCGATCGTACGTGGCGAGATGCCGAGACGGCGTCCTGCCTCCTTGTTGGAAGCGCCACCGGTGATCTCCTGCAGAACGTCGCGCTCACGCGGCGTGAGGTGTTCAGCCCCAGGGAAACTCAACGCAGGCGCACCGCCGCTGTTATGGCGACCGTAGGAAGCGATGGCCTCGCGAACGCGCGTCACAACAGTGTCGGCGTCGAATGGCTTTTCGATGAAATCGGTTGCGCCGGCCTTGATGGCGCTCACAGCCATGGGAATGTCACCTTGGCCGGAGATGATGAACACAGGCGATGGGAAGGTGCCAACGTCGATCGACCGGAGAATGTCGAGCCCGGACTTGCCTGGCATATGGACGTCCAGCAGCACGCACGCCGGCTTGTCCGTCTTCAGCGCCGTCAGGAACTGATCGCCGTCCGCGAACACCCGAACGCCATAACCTTCCATATCGAAGATAACCGACAGCGCATCGCGCACCGAGGCGTCATCGTCGACTACGAAGATTTTTCCTTCTGTTTCAGCCATGTCACCCTTCCTCGATCTGAGGATCCCTGAAGACTGCCAAGGTCCCGCCCGGGCTAGCCAAGTCCACGGATCTTATCTGCTCCGCGTCTTTCCAGCGCCCCTCTCAGAGAAGGGCCTCCGCAAAAGCTGCAGCGAGCTTTGTTGCTGTAAGTATTTATACGGCGAAACCTCCCGCCGCACCAGTTGTCGCCATAAGGCAATCACTGCAATCTTGCGCTTCCCCCTTGGGCCATCCCGGGCCGCCTCTCACCCCCACGCATCTTCTTCGGTGTCGTCCTGGCGATGCATCGGCAGCATGAGCGTGAACGTCGCTCCCTGTCCGTTGCCTCCCGGATCGGCCATAAGGTCGCCGCCATGGTTTTGAGCAATCGCACGCGAAATGGCGAGACCCAACCCCATGCCGGTTTTCTTCGTGGTACTGAATGTTCTGAACAGCGATTTGCTGACATCCTCGGAAAAGCCAGGCCCGCTGTCTGTCACCGAGACAAAGGCCGAGCGATCGTCTGAGCCGATGGATACCTTCACCCAGCGCTCCTCGCTTTCCTTGGCCACCTCAAGAGCGTTGCGCAGGAGGTTGAGGATAATTTGCTGGATCTGCGTTGCGTCCGCATCGACGTGGATCGGCGTCATTCCGAAAACGCGGCGGATCGTCACCGTGGCGCCCTGCGCCACAAACTCGCTGAGATCGAGCGCCTCGTTCACCACTTCTCGTAAATCGATGGTGGCGCGCTCCGGATCGCGCTTTTCGACCATCTGTCGCATGCGCTGCACGATATGGCTGGCACGCTCTGCTTCCTGCACAGCCTTGTCGAGCACGTCGAGCATCTTGTCGCTGGGGGGCCTGGAATCCGCGTGGCAGGACTTGATTTGACGCGCTACAGCCTGGAGGTAAAGCAAAAGAGCCGTCAGCGGCTGGTTGAGCTCATGCGCCATGGCAGCGCCCATCTCATCCATCGCGGAGAGACGGGTCATATGGACGACCTGAGCCTGGAGTTGAGAAACGCGCTGTTCGACGGCGCGGCGGGAGCGGAGGTCACGCAACACACCGATGTATTGTCGTCCATCAGCGGTCTTGGCCTCGCCAACCGATAGCTCTAGCGGGAAAACAGTGCCATCACGGTGCATACCGGAGACTTCGCGGCCAATGCCGATGATCCGCCTCTCGCCAGTACGGTGGTAATTGTGCATGAAGCGGTCGTGGGAAACGGAAAACTCCGGCGGCATGATCAGCGACACGTTCTGGCCGATCGCCTCCTCGGAGGTGTAGCCGAACAAGCGTTCGCAGATCTTGTTGAAGACCAGCATGCGACCAGTCTCGTCGATGACGATCACGCCATCGGCGGCGGTGTCGAGAAGGCTCTCGAATCGAGCTTCCGAAACCGCAGTCCTGCGGTCCTCTAGTTCTCCCATCTCCGCCTCACTCTCCCCCTTCGTCCCGCTCCGGGGCGTAACTGGCCTCCAGAGCTGTCAAATCAGGATCAGCCCTTCAGTGCAAGTCCGGATGTAACATGCACGAGTTCGACAAAAAAGGAACTGTTCCAGATCAAATTCAAATTCAAATCTCCGCAAAAAGTCCTAACTCCGGCCAACAATTTCTCGGCGAGCGGAGAGCCAAGCGGCCAAGCGCCCCAGAGCGGTGGCTATTTCCGACGGGTCTCCGGCAAAGCAGAGGCGCATAAAGCGCTCTCCCCCGCGACCGAATGCAGTACCTGGAGCAATGCCGACGCCGGCCTCACGCACCATGTCCAGACAGAGGCGCCGAGTGTCATTCTCGCCGTCGATCGAAAAGAAAAGATAGAAAGCTCCATCGGGCGGCGACAGAGTTACTCCTCCGGCGGCCTTGAGCTCTTTCATCACGGAGGCTCGGTTGTTTCTTACCCGAGTGATTTGCGCAGTGAGAAAGTCCTCGCCGTTATCAAGCGCCTCCACGGCAGCACGTTGCATGAAAACAGCCGTGCCCGAGCTGGTGTACTGCACCAAATTCTGGACAGTCGCATTCAGAGGGGCTGGAACTTCAATCCAACCGATGCGCCAACCTGTCATCGCCCAGTTTTTCGAGAAGGTGTTGACGAAAATCAGCCGATCATCCGGCTCGGCGATTTCATGAAAGGAAGGAGCGACACTCAGGCCATCCAGATAGCAGAAGCGACCATAAACCTCGTCGGCAACGATCCAGATGCCATGCCGGCGCGCAATGGCGAGAATGGAGAGCAGCCTTTCCCGGCTCGCCACCCAACCGGAAGGATTACTGGGCGAGTTGATGAAAATGGCACGGGTATGAGGCGTGATGGCCGCTTCGAGATCGTCGGGATCGAGATCCCAGCCGGCCTCACCAAAACGCATCGGCACCTCGCGAACGGCAGCGCCGCACAGCCCGGCGGCGGCCGGCGCATTGGGCCATGCCGGGGTCGGCACAATGACTTGATCGCCGGAGCCGGCAACCAGTGACGCCGCTATCTGAATGGCGTGCATGCCCGATGAAGTCACGATGAAGCGACCAACATCAGCGGGCCGCCCGCCGAATGGTCCGTAAAGCCGATCGTGATAATGGCAGAGAGCCTCCCTCAGCTCCGGCAAACCTGCCTGGTGCGTGTAGAACGTCTCACCAGCCACCAGCGAACGGATTGCCGCGTCGCGGATGTTGTCCGGTGTCGGAAGGCTGCCCTCACCGACCCATAACTTGGCGGTTCCAGGCCGCTTCAATCCCTCAAGATGAACCTCGACAATGCCGCTCGGAGGCGCATTCCGGGCTTCTGGCCGGATATCATCGAGAAAGCGAGCCATTGAAATGAGTGTCATGGGAAGCCCTGCTGGGAGACTAGCGACTGGAATCGCCACCCAGAGGGAATATCAGGCCTTAAAAACGAATCAAAAGGCAAAAGTTGACGAAAGCCGTCGCGCCTCTAGGCAAGGCGCGACGATCACCTGCTCAGGCTTTCTTGAGAAGATCGCGGATCTCGGTGAGCAGCGCGACATCCGCCGGCACTTCTTTAGGCGCATCGACTTTAGGCTCGGACGCATTTTTCAGTCGATTCATGACCTTCACCAACAGAAATAAGACGAAGGCGATGATCAGGAAGTTGATGGCCAATGTAACGAAGTTGCCATAGGCGATGGTCGCCCCGGCCTTGCGAGCCGCAGCGAGGTCACCCACAACCGGCTGCCCAGAGAGCTGAAAATAGAGGTTGGTAAAATCGATACCGCCGGTAATCAACCCGATGACCGGCATCAGGAGATCGGCCACAATCGAATTGACGAGCCCGCCGAACGCGCCGCCGATGATCACACCGATGGCAAGGTCGACCATGTTGCCGCGCAGTGCGAATTCCCTGAAATCCTTGAGCATCGCTCACTCTCCCTGCCCTTGCTTCAAGTCACTAAAATATGCCCGAACGCTTTGCCAGAAAGCGGGCCTGACAAATCCTCCCGCAGAAGGTTAAGGATCAATAGGCACATTGCCTCGAAGGTATCAGATTGGCTTTTCGTCTTTCTGGCGCAAACTTTCCACCAGACCAAAGAAGTGGCGGAACATCAGATCCCCAAAATCGAGCATCTCTTGAAGATGCCGTTTATCTGCTTCGTCGAACAGCGGTGGCCGCGCCTCCTTGTCATGCGTCTGAAGGTCGGCCAACTGCTTTTTAAGTTGGTCGTTTTCGGCTTCAAGTTCAGCGATATGGTCCTCATAGGCTTTTCTGTCCTCCGGGATCAGTTGGCAGGACCAAATTCCTCCGCGAGCGGCACAGTGCGACACATCGCCAGTCCGGCGGTCGATCTTGAGATAATCGCCGGTCGCGGGCTGCAGGCTATATCCGTCCGTGGACTCCTGCGCCATGGCGGTGAGGCCGGAAAGAAAAGTGCCGATTGCAACACTAACTGCCAGGATCGCGCGCATCGAGTGTCTCCCGGTTGGTGTCTCGATAGAAGAATACCCCGTCAGCCCCACCCGGTTTCAATTTATCCTGAATCTTATCGCCCCCGTTGCCTCTCCTCCGGAGATATCTGGACCAGGGCACCCTCGATCCGAGCAAGCCGACACTGATTGAACGCTGTCAGCCCGGACGCGAGCCGGCCTCCTTCTCTTCCTTTTCCTTCAGAAGACCGCTGACCACCGCCGTGGTTCGGCGCAGTTCCATCAATGCTTGCTCGATTTCCTTCTTCTGCTTCTCCAGGATGGCGATCCGTTCGTTGAAACGATCGAGGGCAACCTTCAGCTGCCCGGCCTGACCATCGCGAAGATCGTAAAGATCAAGCATGCCCTTGATCTCTGTCAGCGAGAAACCGACACGTTTGCCCATCAGGACGAGCTTGAGGCGAGCGCGATCCCGGCGCGAGTAAAGGCGATTGAGTCCCTCCCGACGCGGGTTGATCAACCCCTTGTCCTCATAAAAACGCAGGGTGCGCAAGGTGACGTCGAACTCACGGGCAAGGTCCCCAATGGAGAACAGCGACCCGCGAGGATGCAGCCCGTCATCATCTTCCAGCTTGTCGGCAATAACGGCACCGATTTGCGCCTCGGCGGCGGGATCGTCGCTTTCGGTCACCAGCTCAATCTCCATGCAGGCTTGCTGGAACGGCCAAAGGCCGGGAGCGGTTAAACTGTGCACAAGCTTCCGTTTACGTCAAGGTATGGACTTCGGAACTCTCTTGCGTTGTTTTTCGAGGCGCCTGAGTAAGGTTCCGTTCAGAGCCCTTAAAAAAGCCCCCTGTCCCGATTGTTTGGTTAACCCGGCGTTTACCCTGTTTTTGCAAATTGCCCAATGAATGAATGCATCCTGGCGGTGCTTCGTCCCGCTGGCTGAGGCTGCGGGAACGCACCGCGAGTGGGGAGAACGATCATGGCGTCGCGGGCTACGTCTCGTTTGAGCAGCGGAATGGGCGGAGCGAGCCAATACGACCGGGAGCCGGCGGGCTTCAGTGGGTATGGTGGGAACGAAGCCCGACGTGAAAGCGACCCGGTCGATCGCATCCTCGTATCCCTCGACCGTCTCGGCGAACGCATACGGACGCTGTCACCCGTCGAAGATAGGAGGACCGTCAGGCCGAGCCCAGCAGATGCCGAGCCAGACGAACTCCAGCGAGCCATTGACCAGATTTCCCGCAAGCGTAGCGCCATGGCTTCGGGACGAGGTGCCGCTCGCGACGATGCAGACGTTGCCGAACTAGGCGCTCGTGTCCGCGCACTCAGCCAGGAAATGGGCGCCGACCGCCGAAGGGTTCCGCCCCTCGGTGACGGGTTGGCAACCGAGGTGGCCGACCTGCGAGCAGAAATCGATCGGCTGGTCGAGGCGAGTTCCGGGCGGAACCTCGAAAATGCCTTCGATACATTGGTGGCGCGGCTCGATGACATTCGCGCATCTGTCGACAACCCGCGCATCGTTAGCGACCTCGTGCAGAGGCTCGCCGAAATTCGCCGGCTGATCGCGACGCTCCCCTCGGGCGACCAGGTGGGCGTGATTACGGCGCGTCTCGATCGTCTGGCTGAACGGCTGGATCAAGGGCTTGGCGATCAACGCGTCCTCGGCGACTTCGGCCGCAGCCTGTCAGATCTTGCGGCAGCTGTCGCGCAGCTCGACAAGCGCGAAGTGATCATCGCGATCGAGCGTCGTCTCGACGATGTGGCAGGAAGCATTCGCTCCATCGAGCGCGAGATTGCAGATTTCTCGCGTTGGCAGGAAAGTCTCGAACGGCAGAACGCAACGCTGTCGCAGGTCGCGCAACGATCCGAGCAGCTCCCACGTTTTGCCCACGAACTGGAACGGCAGTCGGCTTCGATTGAAAAGATCGCCCGGTCGACGGACGGACTTCCGCGCCTTGCCGAAGAGATCGACGGGCTGCGCCTGTCTCTCGAACGGCCAGGGGCAACGCTTGATGCCGCTGCCATTCAAGCTCTTGACGAGCGTTTTGCCGAGCTCGGCCGCTCGCTTGAAGCGCAACTGCGGCCAATGGCGAGCGGCTTACCCGAAGACCTGGCAGCGGCGCTGACACGCATCGAAGCCAAACTGGCAGAGCCAGCCCCGACAAGCCGCATTTCGGAAATCGAGGATCGCATCGCGGTCCTGACCCGCTCCATCGCCGACATCGATTTTGCGACCGGTAAAGACGTCGCGGCCCTCGAAAGCGCCGTCGAGCATCTCCGCGACGAGGTGCTTGCGGCCTCGGGACGCCCCGACGCCGGCCTCGCTGCCGATGTACGGGCCCTGGTGGAACGTCTCGACCGACTGGATGCGCCGTCGATCAGCGCCGCCGCCTTCGACCGGCTGGAAAGCCGTATCGCAGACATTGCCGTCCGCCTTGAAACGCGGCCCAACGAGATTGCGGCGCTGGCTGGGGCGCTCGAAAGGCTCGACGCCACCATGTCGAGTTCGCTGTCTGTTGAAGCTATTGCGGACCGCGTAGCGGCGGCCAGCCGCGACAGCGATGCGCCCGCTCGTCTTGCCAACGTCGAAGCCGGTATCAATCGGCTAGGCGAGGATCTGCGGGCCGATGCCGAGCGCGATCGTGGTCTACTTCTGGCCATCGGTCAGACGGTTGAGCGCTTGGCGTTGCGCGAGATGGAAGCAGGCGGAACAAGCAGCGGGATTTCCGAGACAAAACCGAAGCGCGCCCAGAAGGACAATTGGGAAGAGATAGAAGAGGCTCTTGCCAAGCAGATGCCGTCCGGCACAGACGACGATGGAGAGGACTTGCCGCGGATCTTCGGGCGCAAGTCCGCGCCCTCACCGCGCATCGAGCCTCAGCTCAACAAGCCTGAACAAGCCGCCGCCGAGGACCCGGCTCTACCGCCGGGCTTCGACGTCAACAAGCCTCTCGAACCCGGTTCAGGCAAACCGCGTGTGCCGAAGTCGACACCGGCGTCCGATCGGGCACCCGGCTCGGACGCGCCCCGCACTCCCAGCAAGGCCGATTTCATCGCCGCCGCCCGCAGGGCCGCTCAGGCCGCAGGCAGCGGAGCGCCCGGTGAGGCCGGCAAGGAAGAAGCGCCGTCAAAGGCAAAGCGCCGCTTCGCCATGCCTAAGCTGGACATTCGCAAGGTGGCGATGGCTTCCGCGGCGGTGTTGATTGCGCTCGGGGTTCTGAAGATCGGTCACGATATGCTCGGTCGGCTGTCCGCTCCGCCGGAGGCACCGGCTGAGACGACCTCTGCACCCGAGCCGGCCGCATCCGGCGTGCCGACCACCACCGCGCCAGCTGCCGAGGCGACAACTTCTCAAGCGCCGAAGGTTCAGCCCCCGGCCTCTGCTGCCCCTGCGACGACGCCAGTGGAAGGACTTTCATCGCCGCCAGCTCCTCCTGCAAGTCTGGAAATTCCGGCTGCACCCCAGGTGATGACTCCTGCCGATGGCTTTTCGCACGCGCCATCCACGTTGCCGACCGATGGCTTTAGCCCAGTGCCGACAGTAACGTCTCCGCCGCCCACGGCCCCCAGTTCGGCAATCGAAGCCCCCGCGTCCCCCACGGCTGGCGCCTTGCCACCGTTGCCGGACGCCATTGGGCCCAAAGCTCTGCGTGATGCGGCAGCCAGTGGCGATCCGCTTGCCGCCGTCGAGGTAGCCGCGCGCTTCGCAGATGGTCGCGGGGTGCCCCAGGATCTTCCGAGCGCGGTCAGTTGGTACCGCCGTGCAGCCGAAGCAGGTCTAGCGCCCGCTCAGTACCGGCTCGGCAGTCTTTACGAGAAGGGAATAGGCACAGCCCGCGACGCGAAAGCAGCCGCTGAGTGGTATGCCAAGGCAGCCGCTCTCGGCAACTCCAAAGCAATGCATAACCTCGCGGTGATCAATGCCGAAGGCAGCCTTGGCGCGCCGGACTATGCGCTGGCTGCCAAATGGTTCCAGGAAGCCGCTGAGCACGGCATCCGCGATAGCCAGTTCAACCTCGGCATTCTCTATGCCCGTGGTCTCGGCGTACCGCGTGACCTCGTGACATCCTACAAGTGGTTCGCTTTGGCCGCCACCGCCGGCGATACCGACAGCGCCAAGAAGCGCGATGACATTGCTCAGGCACTTTCCAAGGATGATCTGGCGCGCGCGCGCCTTGCGGTCGAGAGCTGGGTCGCCAAGCCTGTCGACCCCAAGGCAGAGGAGGTGCCGCCTGCCGATCCGACCTGGTCGGCGACACCCGAGCATACGGCCTCGGTCGATACATCCCGGACAATCGCGCGCACGCAGGCCATTCTCCTGAGCCTGGGCTTCGACGCCGGTGCGCCCGATGGCAAGATGGGACGCAAGACGCGCGACGCGATCGCCGCCTTCCAAACTTCCAAGGGACTTCCGGCTACCGGTGAGATCGACAAGGCGTTGATACAGGCTCTCGGCATGCCAACGATCTGATAAAGCCGTTGTGTTTTGAGCCCCCGGCGCACCAGCTCCGGGGCTTTCTTTTTGTGCCCGATGTGTTTTTGCCGGAAAGACCTGACAAAGCTAAGTTGCGTTGCACTTTTTCAAGAGGTTGCAAGCTAATACTCGATTGAAGCTCCCAGAACGGATGACAGGTCGTGGATCTCTACCTGCCGATCGCCGAAATGCCGATGAACGTTTTCCTGCTGCTCGGGATGGGGGCAGCAGTCGGGTTCCTCTCCGGCATGTTCGGTGTGGGCGGAGGCTTCCTCCTCACGCCGCTTCTGATCTTTTCGGGCATCTCGCCAGCGGTCGCCGTCGCCTCGGTTTCCTCGCAGATCGTTGCCAACTCGGCATCCGGCGTCCTCGCCTACCTCCGCAAGAAGACGGTCGACTTGAAGCTCGGACTATTCCTGACGCTGTCCGGTATTCTCGGTTCTGCGGTAGGTGTGTGGGTTTACGGAGCGTTGCGGGGCGTCGGCCAGCTCGACGTTGTCATCGCCCTTAGCTACGTTGCATTTCTCGGCACGATTGGCGCCCTGATGGTTGTGGAAGCCGTACGGGCGATCATCGCCAAGCAACGCGGCACCCCACTCCCGGTGCGCCGCCCAGGCCAACACAGCTGGATCGCGGGATTACCGCTCCGCGTCCGCTTTCATCGTTCGCGGCTCTACATCTCGGCCCTACCCGTCATCGCGCTCGGAGCGGCTATCGGCTTTCTCGGCGCGCTGCTGGGCATAGGCGGCGGCTTCATCATGGTGCCGGCGCTCATCTATCTCCTTCGGGTACCAACAACCATCGTCATAGGGACGACGCTCCTGCAAACGCTGGGTACAATGGCCTTCACGACGTTCATTCAGTCGGCGACCAACCAGACGGTGGATGTCATCCTCGGGCTTGCACTGATGGTTGGTGGCGTGGTGGGCGCGCAGTTCGGCGCGCGTGTCGGCCAGTCCCTGCGTGGCGAGACCCTGCGGCTTCTTCTCGGCCTACTGGTGCTGTCGGTCGGCCTCAGGTTCGCGGTCGATCTGGTCGCACGGCCGGACGAACTCTATTCCGTCAGCCGTACGGGAGGAGGATGAGATGATCCTCCGGCTCCTTCTGGGCGCTCTGTTTGCAATCATCGCATCGGCTCTTCGCGCCGAGACACTGGTAACGGCGCTTTCCACCGAGCGGGTGTCAATCGAATCCAACTTCACCGGCTCGGGGCTGGTTATCTTCGGCACCGTGGAGCGCGACCAGCAGACCATTGCCCGTGGGGCTCCCTATGAGATCGTCGTGACGCTGGCGGGCCCGCTTCGCCCAATGGTAGCGCGCCGCAAGGAACGAATAGCTGGCATCTGGATCAATCGGGTGTCAAGCGAGTTGCCGCGTGTGCCTTCCTTCCTGGCCATAGCGACCACGGCGCCAATGGCCGACGTAGCTGGCAATCCAGTTCGTGCCCGGCAAGGCCTCGGGTTTGACATGTTGCCGACACGTGGGCTGCCCGACGCCCTTCCTCCGATCCGGACAGACTTCGACGCCGCCTTCCTGCGCCTGATGCAGAAGGATGGGTTGTTCAGCCTCAACGAGGGCAGCGTGGAATTCCTGTCGCCACAGCTGTTCCGCGCGCCGATCGCACTGCCGTCGAACGTTCCGATCGGCTGGTACACGGCCACCGTCTACCTGTTCTCCGGCGGCGTGCTGCTCGCCAAGACGACGCAGGATTTCTCGATCCTGAAGGGCGGATTCGAGCAGGCAATCAGCAACCTCGCGCACCAACAGCCGGTGCTCTACGGCCTTGCCACGGTGGTGGTCGCCTGTTTCACCGGCTGGCTGGCTGGCGTAGCCTTCCGTAGAGACTAGCTATCTTCAATCCGGCAGGAATTCCGCCGAACGCACTGGGTAGACGCGTCCATCCGACAACATCCAGGCGATCAGGCGGGACCGTTCGAACAGCCCCTTGAACGCCACGTCCATGACGTTGAGCCCGCCCGTATAGGCGCCGAAGGCAGGCAGCAGGCAACGGCTACCATCGCAAACAAAGGCGCGCCGGCGGACCGACCGGGTTCGTCCCACCTTGGCGGCAGGATGTAGATGACCCGCGACTTCCCCAGCAGATCGACCAACCCTCGGCTCATGCCTGAAGACGAGAGGCCCGACGACGATTTCGGCCACAGGTGTACCGCCGAGGCCGGCTGGTGGCAGGGGATCATGGTTGCCAGCCACCCAGGTCCAGTCGACCGAGCCGACCAGCGTCGAGAGATTTTCAAGGTCAACAGGAGCCAGCCGTCCCTCGGCCTCGCCATCGTGAAAACTGTCGCCGAGGGCGATCACCCGCTCCGGCTTGAGGCGACCGATCGCTTCCGCCAACGCCCTCAGCGTGGCGCGCGTATCATACGGGGGCACGAAGCGACCGCGCGAGCCGTGCGAAGAGCCTTTCTCAAGATGCAGATCGGCAACGACAAGCAGCCGCTCTTCCGGCCAATGCAACACGCCGGAAGCGTCGAAGCGCACGGCAGCGCCATTCAGATTCACGAGACCACCCGCGGTCAGCACGTCGTCGTCTCCTTGTCCCGCCCTCAGCGCCGTCACGCCATGGCCTCCCGAATGATCTCATCTGCAGCCTGCCGGAGGACATCCTCATCGGCCTCGCCCGCCACCCGCTCCCCGCCGATTTCGAGCATGATCGGCACGGCAAGCGGAGAGATGCGGTCGAGCCGCTTGTGCACGATGCGGCCGCTGATTCTTGACAGCATATCCGAGAGGCGTCCCAGGTCCAAAAGACCGGAGGACGCATCGGCCCACGCTGCTTCCAGAAGGATGTGATCCGGCTGGTGCTCGCGCAGCACGTCGTAGATGAGATCGGTGGACACCGTGACCTGCCGGCCAGTCTTCTGAGCACCAACGGCATTCTTCTCGACAAGACCGGCGATCATCGCGCAGGCCTTGAACATCCGCTTCAAAAGATAGCTTTCAGCCATCCAGGCTTCGAGATCATCGCCCAGCATGTCCGGTTCCAGAAGTCGCGACAGCGTAGGCTCGCCGAGCGCAAACGCACTGCCAACATCGGCGGTGCACCAGACGCCGATCACATAGTCGGTCGCGATAAAACCAAGCGGCTTCTGGCCAAAACGCTCGAGACGGCGCGTGAGCAACATGCCGAGCGTCTGATGGGCAAGACGCCCTTCGAAAGGATAGAGCACGAGAAAGAAGCGGCCCCGGTGAGGAAACGTCTCAACCAGCAGCTCGTCGGGCTTGGGAAGAAGCGAGTGATCTCGCTGCAGGGACAGCCAGTCGCGCACCGGGGCCGGTAGCTTTCCCCACGAAGACGGGTCGGACAACATCTTGCGAACGCCCGCGGCGAGAAAAGTGGAAAGCGGGAACTTGCCACCGGCGTAGACGGGAATGCGAGGATCGCTCGAACGGGCCCGCGAGACGATAACCTCGGTCTCGCGCATGCCTTCAAAACGCAAAACTTCGCCGGCAAATAAAAAGGTGTCACCGACCTTCATCTGCTCGCAGAAATATTCCTCCACCTCGCCAAGCAGACGGCCGCCCATCACCGGACCGCGTCCGCGAGCCTTGCCGCCGAGGCGTACCTTCAACATCGGGCTTTCGATGATGGTGCCGACATTGAGCCGGTAGGCCTGCGCAAAGCGTGGGTGGGTGAGGCGCCACGTGCCGTCAGCCGTCAACTTGATCTTGGCATAACGCTCATAGGCGCGAAGTGCGTAGCCGCCAGTCGCGACCAGATCTACCACGCGGTCGAACCGCTCGCGGCCGAGAGCTCGGTAGGGATAGGCGGAAATGACTTCGTTATAGAATTCATCGGCGCGAAACGGGCCGGCCACCGCCCGGCCCAAGATATGCTGGGCAAGGACATCGAGCGCGCCGTCGCGGATCGGTGGCGTGTCCTGTGCTCCGATATAGTTAGCATCGAGCGCTGCCTGACACTCCAGCACTTCGAAGCGATTGGCCGGGACAAGCAGTGCCGTGGATGGCTCGTCCATGCGGTGGTTGGCGCGCCCGACCCGCTGGGCCAGCCGGCTCGCTCCCTTGGGCGCGCCGACATGGATGACGAGGTCGACATCACCCCAGTCGATGCCCAGGTCGAGCGTCGAAGTGGCAACGACAGCGCGAAGACGCCCATCCGCCATTGCCGCCTCCACCTTGCGCCTTTGGCCGACGTCGAGAGAGCCATGATGAAGAGCGATCGGCAGGTTGGCGTCGTTGAGGCGCCAAAGCTCGGAGAACACCATCTCCGCCTGGCTGCGCGTGTTGACGAAGATCAGCGTCATCCGCCGCCGATCGATTTCGGCGAGCAGGCCTTCGTAGGCGTAGCGGGCAGAATGCCCCGCCCAGGGAATCGTCTCATCGGCCTCGAAGATGCGGATGTCCGGACGGGCTCCGCCCTTCACAGTCACGATCTCGGATAGCGCGGGCGGCAGGCCAGGTTCCTGCGGCACAAGCCAGGCTCGCAACTCGTCCGGCTCGGCCACCGTTGCCGACAGGCCGACGGTGCGAATGGCAGGCGCAATAGCCCGAAGGCGGGATAGGCCGAGGGCCAGAAGGTCGCCGCGTTTGCTGGTCACCAGCGCGTGCAACTCGTCGAGGATCACCGTCTTCAGATCTTCGAAAAAGGTCTCCGCATCGCGGCCGGCGAGGAGCAGCGCGAGTTGCTCCGGCGTGGTGAGCAGGATGTCGGGCGGGATCAGCTTTTGCCGCTGGCGACGGGATGAAGAAGTGTCTCCGGTCCGCGTCTCGATCGCGATATCGAGACCAATGCCACGAACCGGGGTTTCAAGATTGCGCTCGATATCGACGGCCAGCGCCTTGAGTGGAGAAACGTAGAGTGTGTGAACGCCGCGCCGACGCGTGCCCGGCTTCCATTTGGGACGAGCGGCGAGATCGACAAGCGACGGCAGAAAGCCGGCGAGCGTCTTGCCGGCACCAGTCGGTGCGATCAGCAATACTGAACGGCCAGCAAGCCCGTGTTCCAGAAGCGCAAGCTGATGGGCGCGCGGACTCCAGCCACGCGAAGAGAACCAGGCCTCGAACTTGGGGGGCAAAAGATTCGTCTCGGTCACCGGGCGAGTAAGCCCGATTTCCGCGAACAAGTGAAGAACATTTGCGAGGCCGGGTTCACTATGCCGGCTTGGCGACCACGATCAGGCCTCGGACCGGTGCCCCGCGATCGAACCTCAATGTGTCCCGCGCGAGCTCCACCACGGCAAGGCCAGCGCCCGCGAGAACGCGCCGAATGTAGGTCTCGCCATGGGCATAACGCAGGCTGTCGCGAAGAACGAGATCGCCGTCCAGAGCCTCCTCGACGGTGAAGGCAAAGAGACCGTTCGGGAGAAGGCAGGCGGCCACAGCACCGAAGAGTTCATCGAGCGCACCGACATACACCAGCACGTCTGCCACGGTGACGAGGTCGTAGCCCTCGTTCCCGCTGCTGAGGAAGGCTGCGGCATCGGAAACAGCGAGGCGCTGGTACCGGTTACCCGCCTCGGCACGGGCAATCATCTCGGGCGAGAGATCGCAGCCGGCGAAATATTCGACCCGTCCCTTCAGCGCCTCGGCCATCAGACCGGTGCCGCAGCCGAGGTCGGCTCCGCGAGCAAAATGAGTGTTGGGCCGCGCTTTATCGATAAGGTCGGCAATCAGCCAGGGAGCACGATATCCCAGATCGTTGACCAAAGCCGTTTCGAAGCGATCGGCGTAATCGTCAAAGAGGCCACGCACATAGGCTTCGGGTGGAGCACTCGGAATCTCGGCAAGCCCAAGAGCCGCGAGCTTCAGAGACACGCCGAACAGACCATCGCCATCGCGCCGTGCCGCCTCGCGCAACAGCGGCTCCGCCTCGTCTCGGCGGCCGATGGACACCAAGGCATCTGCCGCCCCCACCAGCGCCGGGAGCCAGCCGGGAGCTTGCTCCAGGGCTTGCAGATAAAGATCCGCGGCCGCCTCATGATCGCCGGCGTCAAAATAGGCGCGGGCATATTCATAACGGCGGTCGGCGAGCAGGTCACCGGAAGAGGCAGCGTGCAAAATGAGTACACTCGGCGGAAAGATTGCCGGGTCATCTCGCCAATAGAGCCCGTCGTCAAGATGGTTTCGACGACGGAAGCCCGACCTCAACCCAGCTTGCGATAGCGGACGCGAGCCGAATGCTCGATGGCAGCGACAGCGAGCTTATTGAGCGAGAAACGATCTTCGAGCATTTGCAGGAACACCAACTCTTCTTGCTCGACCTCGACGTCGGAGGCGGCAACTTCCACGGCCAGTGCATAGGCCGTCTCGTAAAGGCGTTCGGGCAGCGACATCGCCACACGGTCGAGAATATGGTCAATGCCGTTGACCGACTTCAGATTCTCCGAACAGGCGTCGGCGATTTCGCCGACAGACCCCTCGAAACCCTGGAACACAGGCAGAAAACTGATAAGCCGCTCGAACTGGTTGAGTTCGCGCTCGGTCATGTTGCGATCGGCGATGGCGGTGGTGACCATAACCCAGATCAACGCTTCCTGGGCGGACAACGGCTTCTGCATGGAACCCTCGGGCAAATTCAAAACAGGTCCCTATTTGGGACCGAGGCGGCAAAAGCGCAAGCATCCTCTCGGCTGAATATGCGCTCGATCAATCCAGCCGAGCGTCGGAATCGATGCAAAACAGCCGCGTGTCCTTGACGTTTCAGGACCTCATCCCTACTGTCCCGCCCGCCCCGGAAACTCCGGGTTTTCTCGAATAGAGGCAACTGATGACAACCGTTTCTTCCGACCAGCTCTCCGATCCCGCGCTTATCGCCGCGGCCGGCCGCTCCAAGGCCTGGCCCTTCGAGGAAGCCAAGAAGATCGTGGCGCGGATCGAGAAACGGAAAGACACTTCGAAGCCAGTCATTTTCGAGACCGGCTATGGCCCGTCGGGCTTGCCGCATATCGGCACCTTCGGCGAGGTGGCGCGCACGACCATGGTACGCCATGCCTTCCGTGTGCTGACTGGCGACAGCGTGCCAACGCGTCTTCTCTGCTTCTCGGACGACATGGACGGCATGCGCAAGGTGCCGGACAACGTGCCGAACCCAGAACTGCTGCGCGCGAACCTCGGCAAGGCGCTGACCAACGTGCCGAACCCGTTCGACAACGAGTACAAGAGCTTCGGCCACAACAATAATGCCAAGCTCCGGCAGTTCCTGGACACCTTCGGCTTCGACTACGAGTTCATGTCGGCCACCGAAGAGTACAAGAAGGGCACCTTCGACGAGATGCTGCTGCGCATGCTCGCCAAGTACGATGCCGTCATGGAGATCATGCTGCCGACGCTGCGTGAAGAGCGGCGACGCACCTACTCGCCCTTCCTGCCCGTGCATCCCAAGACGGAAGTCGTCATGCAGGTGCCGGTAGAGGAGCGCAACGTCGAGAAGGGGACGATCGTCTGGACCGATCCCGACACCGGCGAGCGCTTCGAGACCCTGGTGACCGGTGGTCATGCCAAGTGCCAGTGGAAGCCGGACTGGGCGCTTCGCTGGGCTGCCCTTGGCGTCGACTATGAGATGAGCGGCAAGGACCATATCGACAACGTCAAGACGTCGTCGAAGATCTGCAAGGTGCTGGGCGGCGTTGCGCCGGACGGCTTCAACTACGAGCTCTTCCTCGACGAAAATGGCGAGAAGATCTCCAAGTCGAAGGGCAACGGCCTTACCATTGATGAGTGGCTGACCTACGCTTCACCGGATAGCCTGGCACTCTATATGTTCCAAAAGCCGAAGACGGCCAAGCGGCTGTTCTTCGACGTGATCCCGCGTGCTGCCGACGAGTATTTCGCATATCTCGACAAGTACCCGACGATGGACATCGACCAGCAGCTGGCCAACCCAGTGTGGCACATCCACTCCGGCAAGGTGCCGGTGACGCCGGTGCCGGTCAGCTTCTCGATGCTGCTCAACCTCGTTTCGGCCAGCCACGCTCACGACAAGGGCGCGCTCTGGGCCTATATCGGCCGGCATACGCCGGGCGTGACGCCGGAAACACATCCGAAGCTCGACGAGCTATGCGGCTATGCGCTGGCCTATTACCGGGACCGGGTGAAGCCCTTCGTCACATTCCGCACGCCGGATGACGAAGAGCGGCAGGCGCTCGCCAAATTGCGCGATGCGCTCGACGCTCTCCCGCCGACCACCGCTGGCGAAGCGATCCAGGACACGGTCCTGGCGGTTGGCCGGTCGTTCCCGCGCTTCCAGGACCCGTCGAAGAAGAGTCCCGACGGCGGGCCGGGCGTCAGCCTTGAGTGGTTTGCGACGCTCTATCAGGTTCTGCTCGGTCAGGAGAAAGGGCCTCGCTTCGGCTCCTTCGTCGAGCTCTACGGCCTGAAAGAGACCGTAGCCATGATTGACGCGGCTCTGGCCGGCAAGCTCGGTCAAGCCTGACGCCAAGACAGCTCTACAATCCGAGGGCCGGCGCTTGCGTCGGCCCTTTTCATTTCCCGTTCGGATCGAGATCCGGCGGCTGCAGCCTGCCGTCTCCATACCGGCCGAGCTTTTCGGTCTTTGCTCTGGTGGCATAGGGAGCCAGCAACGGATCGGCGGGATTGGACGGCACGGCCCATCCGCGGCTCACCATGAAGGCCGAGAGGTTCTTGTTGCCAACCCAACAGTCGGCGCTGCTTTCGCCGTCGTCGCTTTTGGGCGTGAAACCGACACAACCAACCGAGCGCGGTCCGATCAATCGAGCGAGATCGGCGCGGGCGCGGGCTCCGCAGTTCCAGCGCCCGGCCGATCCCTCGCAAATGTCGGAGAAGGCGACACCATCTATGCCGGCGAGATGGACGATCAGCGCCTGACGATCGCGAATGGTTCGGAATCGGGCGGCATCCAGCACGGTCACTCTGGAAAGCAGCGCATCAAAGCTGTTGGGCGGTGGCACCGGCGGCATTCCGGTGTCGCGCGCTTCCTGAATATTGCTGGCAACCGCGACAGGCGGCGGCGGGTCGGCCTTGAGGGGTTGCCTAGGTGCGGGAGGCACTGCGGTGCGGCCAAAATCGAGAATCGTCGGGCGGGTCACCACCAGATCATTGCGTTCCGCGTTTCCCAAAAACCAAAGCAACGCAACTGCTGTCAGTGCGGGGCCGGCGATCAATGGGGCAATCCAGCGGATCAGAAAGCTCTGTCTTCGTTTCTGTCTGGCCATCGCCTGCGGAATTCCCATACCGGAGCGCACATGAGGAAAATGCTGCATTCTTGAAAACGGGGCAAGCTGGAGCTCAGAGGTCAGCATTACGCGGGGAATTGATCTCAGCGGGGTGGCATCGCGCCAACGGATGCTCTAGTGGTTCGCCACCGATATTTGTGTCCGCTCGATATCGTAAGCCGAGCAAATGCCCGGGTTTTGGACTCCACGCGTTACCTGGCGTTTTCCAGTGGGGACTGAACTCGATATTTGGTCGCGCGCCCGATGCCTGCCGGTGCGCAAATGCAAATCCTCTCCTTCTCAAGAAAGGCTAAAGCCTTTCGGAGGTCGCCATGGATCGTCTCGTCTACAAGATTGTGCCGCGTATGCTGTGGGAGGCTGCCGAAGCAACCGGTGTTTTCGCCGGTGCGTCCATCGACTTCGAGGATGGCTTCATCCATCTGTCGTCCGGTGCCCAGGTCAAGGAAACAGCGCGCCTTTACTTCGGCGGCCAGAACGATCTCCTGCTGATCGGAGTCGAGACATCGGCTCTGGGCGAGGCCCTCAAGTGGGAAGCGTCGCGGGGCGGCGATCTCTTTCCGCACCTTTATGCGCCGCTTGAATTCTCGGCGGTCGACTTCATCGTTCCGCTACCGATCGGTCCGGATGGCGCACATCAGTTCCCCGACCTGGAGACGGGACGATGACGCTTTCCGAACTGATCGGCTCGTTGAGCGCCAGCACGCTCCGGCGTTTCGATCCGGAAATGGCCCACACTCTTGCCGTTTCCGCCATGCGGCTGCATCTGGCGCCCGGCCTCCCCAAACTGGTGGATGACCGCCTCGCCATCACTTTCTTCGACATGCGGCTCGACCATCCGGTCGGGCTGGCTGCGGGCTTCGACAAGGACGCCGAGATTGCCGATGTGCTCCTGAAGCAAGGCTTCTCGCACGTCGAGGTGGGAACCCTGACGCCAAGGCCGCAGCCCGGCAATCCCAAGCCGCGCATTTTTCGCCTGCCAGAGACCGCCGCTGTGATCAATCGCTGCGGGTTCAACGGCAAGGGCCACGCTCATGCGCTAAAGCAGCTTGAACGTCGAAATGGACGACCAGGCGTGATCGGCGTCAACGTCGGCGCAAACAAGGACAGTGAAGATCGTACAGCAGATTATGTAACGGGGATCAGGGCCTTCGCGGGTCTCGCGTCATACTTCACGATCAATATCTCTTCCCCCAACACGCCTGGCCTTCGCGATCTGCAGGCCAGCGCGGCGCTCTCCGACCTGATTGCGCGCGTCATCGAGGCCCGCGACGAGACCACTACTGCCGTTGGCCGAAAGGCCCCGGTGTTGGTCAAGATCGCCCCCGATCTCGATGAAGCGGCACTGGACGACATTGCCGCAGTGATCGCGGCACGCGGCGCCGATGGTTTGGTGGTCTCGAATACGACGCTGTCGCGTAGCGGCGTCTTCGGTCCCACGGCGGCAGAACCCGGCGGCCTTTCGGGCAAACCGCTGTTCGAGCGCTCGACCATCGTGCTCGCCAAGATGCGCGAAAGAGTCGGCCGTGCGCTGCCAATCATCGGCGTGGGCGGTGTCACCACCGGTGAAGACGCCTATCTCAAGATTGCCGCTGGTGCCAACCTGGTTCAGGTCTATACGGCCTTCATCTATGGCGGCGGAAACGCCATCAATGCGATCACGCACGATCTGCTTTCACGCATCGAGCGGAGCGGCATTGGTTCGGCAAGGGCGCTTGCCAGCTCTGACAGCAAAGCCTGGGCGAGCCGGCCCATTCCTGTTTAGAACGGGCCGCTCAGAACTCCCTGGCGGGCGTGCAGAGACTTCAAATGGTATTGAGCACACCGCCATCGACGCGCAGCGCTGCGCCGGTGGTAGCGGAGGCCTGCGGCGAGCAGGTATAGACGACCATGTTCGCAACTTCTTCGACGCTCGCGGCGCGCCGAATGATGGAAGACGAACGGTGGGTCATGACGAAGTCGGCCGCCACCTCTTCCAGCGTCTTGCCACTCCGCGTCACTTCGTCCACTAGCATATCGGCGAATCCTTCCGATAACGTCGGGCCGGGCAAGATGGAATTGACGGTGATGCCGGTGCCAGCCATCCGCTTGGCAAGACCACGCGCGATGGACACCATGGCTGTCTTGGAGAAGCCGTAGTGGATCATGTCTTCGGGAATATTGAGGGCTGACTCCGAGGAAATGAACACCACGCGTCCCCAGTTTTGCTTGGCCATGCCGGGAAGCCAAGCCCGCGACAGGCGGACGCCCGACATTACGTTGATCTCGAAGTAACGGGTCCATTCGTCGTCCGGGGTCTCGAAAAAGTCGCGCGGACCGAAGATGCCGAGGTTATTGACGAGGATATCGCAGTCGGGGTGGGAGGCAACGATCGCCGCGCAGCCTTCCGCCGTGCCGAGATCGCCGGCGTAGCCAATGAAATGACCGTTCGGCACCTCGGCTTTGGCGGCGGCAACCGCTTTGTCGACCGCCGCCTGGGTGCGTCCGTTGATAACCACTGTGGCACCGCATTCACCAAGCCCCTTGGCAATGGCCAGCCCAATGCCCACAGTGGATCCGGTGACGATGGCACGCTTGCCTGTAAGGTCGATCCGCATGGCTGTCTCCTTCGGCGACTAACGGCCGGCTGCTCGGCGCAGTCCGCTCAGATTATCGGCAATGCTGGCACCCGTCTTGAAGACGGCGCTGCCACTGACGATCATATCCGGCCGGAAACCGGCGGCAATACTAATGGTCGCCGCGGTGATACCGCCGTCGATGGCGATGAGTGGATCGACGCCAGCTTCGGCGGCGAGTTGCCTCAGCCGTCCGACCTTACGGCCGAGCGCCGCGTCTGGCGCACCACCGCTCCAACCCGGATCGACGGCAAGTAACGTCACCATATCGATCGCGTGCAGAACCGGAGACAAGATATCGACCGGCGTTGCCGGATTAAGAGCAACAGCACGCAACACGCGACGCCCAGGCTGCTCTGCCACGTCCACATCCAGCGTGGCGAGCGCCCGATGCAGATGTGCGAGCCCTTCGGGATGGACGTGCACGATGTCGGCGCCGGCTTTCAGCGTCGCCGGAATGACGGTGAGCGGATCGGCCACCATGAGATGAACGTCCTTCAGCATCTTCGTCTTTGATGCGGCGACGAGCGGCGGGCCGGCGGTGAAGCCAGGGCAGAAAACGCCATCCATCACGTCGAAGTGCAGAAGCAGGTTGCCCGCCGTCTCCAGTTCTTCGATGGCGGCGCCATAAGCCATGGCGTCGGCGGCCAGAAGGCCGACGCTGAGCGAGGGCGCAACGCGACGCAGAAAGGCCTTCAGCGCGTCGCGCGTCGCAAGATCATTCGATGAGGGGAACATGGCGGCCTCGTCAGTCGCGCGGCATGACGCCGACAAACGCCTTGTGGCTGCGCGGCCCGGTCATGATGTCTTCGAGTTCGGCCTTCACCTTGAGATAGTGTGGTGTCGTCTTGTGGAACTTGACGGCCGCTTCGTCGACAAAGGCTTCGTAGATGGTGAAGCGGGTCGGCTCGTTGGGGTCCTGCAGCACGTCGAAGCGACGGCAGCCGGGCTCGGCAATGGTGCCTTCGCGGTTGGCGCCAAAAACGCGCAGAAAGTCATCAACACGATCGGGCTTGACGTTGATCTCAACGAGCGTGACGTGCATGGCCGAGGCCTCCAGATTATAGGGGAGTAGAAATGGATGGCCGGCCGCCGGTGGATGGCGGCCGGCTCTCCGGAATCCCGTTCGGCCAATTGGGGGGAGCCGACGGGGGAGGAGCGGACGGCAGACGGGAGGAACCGCCGTCGCGCGTAGCTTTCAACAGCGAGATCAGAAGTCGAACTTGTCGATGTTGTCCTTGGTGAAGACCTGACGCTCCGGCAGCAGGATGACGCCGTTGCCATCAGCCTCGTACTTGTAGCCCTGGACGCTGTTCGGGCTGACTTCGACGGTGCCGACTTCAGGAATGTCCAGCTTGTCACCAACCTTCATGGCGCCGTTCTTGATGAGGTGATCGGCGACGTAGATGGAGATGGCACCCTGCTTGGTAACGTCCCAGAGGCCGAAAGCCTTGACGGTGTCACGCTTGACGTAGGGGCGCATCACGTTCGGGGTCGAGAAGCCGACGATGGTCACCTTGCCGGCGCGGCCGAGGTTCTCGGCGGCCTGGGCGGCAGCGGGAAGCGCATTGGCGTCGGGGGCAATGATGATGTCCACGTCCTTGTAAGCCTGCAGGATGCTTTCGCCCGTCTGCAACGACTTCTGGGCATCGTTGTAGCCATACTGGGTGGTGACGACTTCCCAACCCGGCTTGTCCTTGGCGATGATCGCCTTGGCCTGCTCGACCCACTGGTTCTGGTCGGTCACCGTCGGGCTCGAATAGAAGAAGGCAACCTTGGCCTTGTCGGCCGGATGCTGCTCGGAGGCCATGTCGACGAGGAGCTTGCCAAGTTGGGCCGGCGTGCCCTGGTCGATGTAGTAGCTGCGGCACTCGGGGTTGACGTCGCTGTCCCAGGTCAGGACCTTGACGCCGCGGGCCATGGCACGCTTCAGAGCCGGGCAGAGACCATCGGGCGACACAGCGGACACGACGATGGCGTTGAAGCCCTGGTTGGCGAAGGTGTTGATGTACTGCACCTGACCGGAGACCGACGGTTCGGTCGGGCCATCATAGGTCACCTCGACGCCGAGCTTCTTGCCGGCCTCGACGGCGCCCTTGCCACCCGAAGTGAAGAAGCCGACGCCGACCAGCTTCGGAATGAAGGCGATTCGTGCGTTATCGGCAGCAACCGACGGGCCGGCCCAGGACGCGGCGGCAGCCACGGCGAGCGCGAGGGAAACGGTACCAAACTTCATTGTCCTCTCCTTCCAAGCATGGCCCCAGGGTTGAGAACCCCGCGTTTTGGGCCTTTCCTCCACAAACGTAAGACCGTCATTCGGCGGCAACGTTCCTCAAGACACGCCTGTGCTGGAACCAGACGCGTCCCATTTCCGAGAGGCTGCGCAAGGCAACCACGATGACCAGCAGGCCGCCCGACAGGGCGCTCGAAACGTGACTCGACACACCGACAAGCTGGAGGCCGGTCTGCAGATAGCCGACCAGAAGCGCGGCCAGCGCCGTGCCGAGGATGGTGCCCGAACCGCCGTAGATCGACGTGCCACCGAGCACCACGGCGGTGATCGCCGGCATCAGAGCCGTCGAGCCGAAGTCGGAGCGGGCCGAGCCGAAATAGGAGGCGAGGATCAGGCCGGACACCGCCGCCATCAGGCTGGTCAGGGCGTAAGCGACCACCAGGGTACGGAACACCGGGGTGCCAGCATAGGCAGCAGCGCGCGGGTTCTGGCCGATGAGGTAGACGTAGCGGCCAAAGCGGGTGCGATGCAGCAGCGCCATGAAGCCGACGGTCAGAGCCAGGAACAGTGCGAACGGCAGCGGCAGACCAAGGACTTCAAGGTTGGCCAGGTTGACGAACGCCGGATCGAAGTTGCTGATGCCTTCGTAGCCCGTGGCACCGGCAAGACCCGAGAGAACCAGCGCAGCGCCACCGTAAAGGAAGCCCGTGCCGAGCGTAATGACTAGCGGGTTGACCTTGGACAGGTGGATGGCCACGGCGTTGAAGACACCGCCCAGCGTACCGACGGCGAGCGCAAGGACGGCCGCGATCCAGATATCGACACCACCGACCCAGAGGATACCCAGGGTGATGGCAGACAGGCCCATCACCGAGCCAAGCGACAGATCAATGCCACCAGTAATGATGACCAGCGTCAACGCCAGCGCCGTGATGCCGACATGGATGAAGTCGGACGTGGCGTAAAGCAGCGTTGCAGGCTGGAGGAACACCGGGTTGATGGCGCCGAACAGCAGGATCTCGGCGACAAGGAGCAGAGCGAGCACGCTCTCCCAGCGCCTGAGGGCAGGATGCAGTCTCATTTGCGCGCCTCCGAGGTCTCGAGTGCCGTCTTGATCGGCCGTGCGACGGCCTTGGCAGCATCGGCCTGCTGGCCGGCCGCCTGTGGATCGATGAACTTGCGGTATTTCTGGTAGCGGAGGAGACGATCGACCGCTTCGCGGATCTTGCCGTCGGTGATCAGCACCACCAGCAGGATGGCGCCGGCGATGATGTCGTTCCAGTAGGCTTCGAGGCGCAGCAGGACGAGGATGCTGTCGATTGACGTCATGAAGTAGGCGCCGAGCGCTGCGCCGAGCACCGTACCGGTGCCGCCGAGCAGGCTGACGCCGCCGAGTACGCTCGAGGCGATGGCGCGCATTTCCATGCCGGTGCCGGCGGTGTTGGGGATGAAGCCGATCTGCGAGGCGAAGATGACACCGGCCAGAGCCGACAGGAGGCCGTTGAGACCATAGGCGGCGATCTGAACCTCATTGACGCGGATGCCAATCAGGCGGGCGCCTTCTCGGTTGTCTCCGACCGCGAACATCGACCGGCCGAAGGCTGTGTAGCGCAGACCGAGATGGGCAACGATCAGAAGAAGCAGAACCAGCCAGGCAACGGGCGACAGACCGAGCGAACCGGCCTTGGTCAAGGCCTTGAAGCCTTCCGGCAAGCCTTCGATCCAGGCGCCGCCGGACAAGAGATGCACGAGGCCGCGATAGAGGCCGAGCGTACCGAGCGTCGCGACGATGGCCGAGACGTTCAGCAAAGACACCAGCGCACCATTGAAGAGGCCGCAGACGAGACCGATGAGGAGTGCCACGCCAATCGAGGCGGGAATGCCCCAACCGGCGTTCATCAGAAGGCCGGCGACCACCGCAGCGAGGCCCATGATCGAGCCGACAGAGACATCGAGGCCATGCGTTGCCATGACCATGGTGGCGCCGATCGCCAGCACGAACAGGATCAGGCTGTTGCCGTAGACCAGGAGAACCGTGTCGAGAGACAGGTAGCTGCGGTCTACGAGGCCGAGGATCGCGAACAGGAAGACGATGATCAGCGCGACCGAAGCTTCGCGGTGGCGCTGCAGAAAACGGATGATCATTGCGCAGCGTCCATTTTGGCGCCGACCCCGAAGGAGAGGCGGGCAATGGCATTGATGGTGATGTCGGAACCTTCGAGCATGCCGCCGGGGTAGCCGTGGTTCATCACCAGCACGCGGTGGCTAAGGCGTTCGACCTCTTCGTGATCGGACGAGATTAGGAGAATGGCGAGACCTTCGCCGGCCAATCGGTCGATCAGGCGGTAGATATCGGCGCGCACGGCTACGTCGACGCCACGCGTCGGCTCGTCAAGGATGAGCACGCGCGGACCGGCGGCGAGACACTTGGCGAGCAGCACCTTTTGCTGGTTGCCACCCGACAATGTGCGCACGGGCTGTTCGCCGCTGGCGCAGACGATCCCGAGTAGCTTGATCTGTTCGGCAAAATCGGCGCGCTCCTTGGCGAGCGGTAGCCATTCCTGGCCGCGATGTAGAACGAGGGCCGAGGCATTCCAGATGAGCGGCGCGTTGACAAACAGTCCGGAAACCTGGCGGTCCTCGGGAAGATAGACCACGCCGGCATCAAGGCTCTCGCGAGGACCATGACCGGAAAGTGGCTTGCCCTCGACCAGAATGCGACCGCGCGCAGCCGGACGAATGCCATAAATGGTTTCGGCAAGTTCGGTACGTCCGGAGCCAACCACGCCGGCCAGACCGAGGATTTCACCGGCATGCAGTGAGAAGGTGACGTCGGCAAAGCCTTCGCCGGCCAACCCTTCGACACGCAACCGTTCAGGTCCGCGCTCCTTGGGCGCAGTGGCAGCGTGGCCGAGCGTAAAGCCGTCCTTGCCCTCGACATGGGTCATGGCAGCGACGATCTCAGCGTCGGTGAAGGACTTCGGCGGACCGGCCAGAACGACCTGACCGTCGCGCAGGATCGAGACGATATCGGCGATCTCGCGAATTTCGCCGAGCTTGTGGGAGATGAAGAAAATGCCGACGCCCTGAGCCGTGAGTGCCCGGATGCGCTCGAACAGCTTGCCCACCTCGCGTGGCGTCAGCGCCGACGTCGGTTCATCGAGGATAAGGATGCGGGCATCGCGGATCAGTCCCCGCAGGATCTCGACCATCTGCTGATCGGCGACCTCGAGCTGACCGGCCTGGGTCGACAGCGTCATGCCGGCACCGATCTCGGCGATCATCGTTTCCAGGCGGGCACGAAGTTCCTTGCGGTTGCCAGGAACGTGCATCAGCACGTTTTCTTCGACCGACAGGCTCGGAAACAGCATGGGCTCTTGCGGCACCAGATGGATGCCTGCCTGGCGGGCGGTCACCGGCGTCATCGCGGACGCATCTTCACCGCAAACCAGGAGTTCACCACGGTCAACACGGTGAAGACCGGCGATCATCTTCATCAGGGTGGACTTGCCGGCGCCGTTGCCGCCGAGCAATGCGTGCACTTCGCCCGGCTTCAGCGTCAGATCGACGCCGCGCAGCACAGCGATGGAGCCGAAGAATTTCCAGATTTGCCTGGCTTCAACCAGCGGAGTCCGCTGGTCGGTCGGCGAGGTTCCCGCCATATCGACAGTCTCCCAGTTTTCTTTTTGGAAACGCGGATCTGCGCCAGCGTTTCAGGGCGCCCTCCTCCGGGCGGTCCGTCGGACTTCTCGAAGAAGCCCGACGGCGCGGTTCGCGGTCCTGTTGGCGCGTCAGGCGGCCTTGGCCTTGCCGGCCTTGTAGATGTCGTAGGCCTTGTCGACGCTTTCGCCGTCATGCACCACGGCCCGGACGGCGGCGATCATGGCCACCGGGCAATCGGACTGGAAGATATTGCGCCCCATGTCGACGCCAGCAGCGCCCTGATCGATAGCCTGCCAGGCCATCTCGAGTGCATCGCGCTCCGGCAGCTTCTTGCCGCCAGCGATGACGATCGGAACCGGGCAACCAGCAACGACCTTCTCGAAGCCCTTGTCGATGTAATAAGACTTGACGATGTGGGCGCCGAGCTCGGCGCAAATGCGGGTCGCAAGGCCGAAATAGCGAGCATCGCGCACCATATCCTTGCCGACCCCAGTCACGGCCATGGTCGGGATACCGTAGCGATTGCCGGTGTCGATCAGCTTGACCAGATTGGCCAGCGACTGATGCTCATACTCGGCGCCAACATACACATTGGTAGTGATGGCAGAAGCGTTGAGGCGAATGGCGTCTTCGATATCGACAGCTACCAGCTCGCGGGAAAGCTCGGTCAAAACACTCATGCCACCCGAACAGCGCAGCACGACGGGCTTGCGGCTGTCGGCCGGCATGGTCTGGCGAAGACCGCCGCGGGTGCACATCAGCACGTCGGTATAGGGAACGAGCGGACGGATGGTGAGGTCGAGTCGCTCAAGGCCGGTAGCCGGTCCCTGAAAATAGCCGTGGTCGAAGGCGAGCATGACCGTGCGGCCGCTCTTGGGCTGGAAAATACGCGCGAGACGATCCTGCATGCCCCAGTCGAGAGAGACGGAGCCGCGCACGGGAAAGGCCTTCACCTCGACCGGCTTGTCCAACCCAAAATCCTTGCCTTCCCTAACGTCGTCCAAATCGGCCATGGGGTCCTCCAGAGGGGATGGGCGGGTTCTGCAATCAGCAGTACTGACCGTTCAAATGAACACCGCCTTATCAATTGCACGCCGGATTATTCGCCCGAGGCTTTCCAACGTCAACCCAAATTCTGCACATAAGTGACACCGCGACCCAAAGGAATCGATAACGGCATTCGCCATTTTTGGAGACAATATTGCTAACTTATTGATTTTATTCGATTCGCCGAATCCACTGCCAACGCACATTGCGACTTAATGATGATCATGAGCTTCAAAGCTTGCGCTTATGTGCGCTTCGTGATCATATGATCGACGAAAACGCCGCATCGAGGCGATACCCTTATCGCTCGTGCAAATGTCTTGAAGGTGAGTGACGTGAACGAAGCCAATGACGAGCTGGCATTCGAGCCGCACGAAGAAGAGCTGCTAAGCCGCGTGGCTTGGCACTACTATCATGATGGCCTCACGCAGAGCGAAATCGGCGAGCGGCTGAACCTGTCGCGGATCAAGGTGTCGCGGATGCTCGATAGGGGCCGGAAGATGGGCCTCATCCACGTGCACATCAATTCCAGCTACGGCGGCTGCTTCGCCCTTGAAGCCCGCTTGCAAGAAATTTACGGACTCGACGAGGCACGCGTCATTCCGGCGCAGGAAACCGGAAACATCAATGACCGCCTGGCAGAGGCCGCGAGCCAGTATCTCATGGGGCGCCTCAAGGATCAGGAAATGCTGGCCGTCGGCTGGGGCGCCACGGTGATGGGAACGCTGCAGCGGCTGGCACGCACTCTTTCCTATAGAGACATCTCGTTGGTCAGCCTGACCGGCGGCGTGTCGGCCTATATCGAGGGTGTCGCTTCGGGTCGGTCCTCGCAGAATGTGCACCTCATTCCTGCTCCACTCGTCGTGTCGCAGGAAAGCATCGCCGAGGCGATCAGGGCCGAGCGACACGTTGTCGAAGTGATGAGCATGGCGCGGACGGCCAACTACGCTCTAGTCGGCATCGGAGCCGTCGCTGACGAGGCAACGCTTATTTCTTCCGGCTATGCCAGCCGCTCCCAATTCGAGATTTTCCGCCGTCAGGGTGCCGTCGGCGACATCATCGGCATCTTCTATGACCAGACCGGCGAGCCTCTCGATCTCCCCTTCCACAAGATGCTGGTGGGGCTGGACTTCGAAGCCCTGTCCGCCATCCCCCAGGTGATCGCCGCAGCCGGCGGAGCCAAGAAGGTTGACGCCATCCGCGCCGCAGCGCGGGGAGGCCGCATCGACGTGCTGATCACGGACGAGCCGACGGCCCAGGCTATCATTGAGAAAGATCAAGCATGACGTCCTCCTACGTTCTCGCTATCGATGCCGGAACTGGCAGCGGTCGCGCCGTCATTTTCGACAAGGCTGGCCGCCAGATGGCCGTCTCCCAGGAAGAGTGGACCCATCTCAGCGACCCTCGCTATCCAGGCTCCATGGAATTTGATTGCGCGGCAAACTGGGCTTTGCTCGTCCGTTGCGTCCGCAAGGCCCTCTCCGATTCCGGTCTCCCGGCCTCTGCCATCCGTGCCGTCAGCGCCACGTCGATGCGTGAGGGCATCGTGCTTTGGGACAAGAATGGGCGCGAGCTTTGGGCTTGCGCCAATGTCGACTCTCGCGCTTCCGATGAAACCAAGACACTCAAGGCAACCGTTCCGGATTTCGAGCGCGACGCCTATGCTGTCACCGGCCAGACCTTCGCACTCGGCGCCATTCCGCGGCTCAAGTGGATAGAACGGCATCTGCCCGATGTTCATGCTCACACGGCACGGATGTGCATGCTGTCGGACTGGATCGTGGCTCGCCTCAGCGGCGAAATCGTCTGCGACCCGTCAAATGGCGGCACCAGCGGCCTTCTCGCGCTCGACAGCAGGACTTGGGATCACGACATCGCCCGTCGCGCTGGCGTCGACCCGGCCATTCTGCCCCCCGTGCATGAGACCGGCACCGCCATCGGTCGCGTGACAGCATCTGCGGCTGCAGATACCGGCCTTGCCGAGGGCACGCCCGTCGTTGTCGGCGGCGGCGATGTGCAGCTCGGTGCACTCGGCCTCGGCGTTGGCCGCGCTGGCGAAGCCGCGGTGCTTGGCGGCACCTTCTGGCAAGAAGTCGTCAACATGCCCCGACCGATCGCTGACCCTGCCATGCGGGTGCGCGTCAATCCACATGTCGTCCCGGGCCTCAGCCAGGCCGAAGGCATCGCCTTCATGGTCGGCATGACGACGCGCTGGTTCCGAGATGCCTTCTGCGACGAAGAAAAGCGCATCGCTTCGGAACGGGGTATCGATGTCTATGGCCTGCTCGAAGAGAAGTCCGCGGCTGTCGCGCCGGGCGCCAACGGCATTTTGCCCATCTTCTCGGACGTGATGAATTGCGGCGCCTGGTATCATGCCGCGCCATCGCTCTTGAACCTGTCGCTCGATGCCAGCGTCTGCGGCAAGCCACAGATCTTCAGGGCTATCCAGGAGAACGCGGCGATCGTCGCCTCGGAAAACCTTCGGCTTGCCGCTCATCTCGCTGGCGTCACGCTCACCGATCTCGTTTTCGCAGGCGGCGCTTCCAAGGGCGCACTATGGGGTCAGATCCTGTCAGACGTCACCGGCCTGCCCGTGAAGGTGCCGGAAGTGACGGAGGCGACTGCGCTCGCCGCCGGTCTAGCTGCCTGGGTCGGCATCGGTGAATACGCCTCGTTGCCGGAAGCCGCCGACGCCGTCGTCCGGTGGCGCCGCCGCTATGAGCCGGATGCCAGTCGACATGCTCTTTATGGAGAAGTGACACAGCGTTGGCGCGAGGCCTATGCCGCCCAGCGACAGCTCGTCGACGCCGGAATTACCCGATCGATGTGGAAAGCGCCCGGCCTCTAGCAACTGCCCGAGGCGCGATTCAGACCTGAGTTCAAACGAGGACCCGCAGTCACGAGTGGACTGCGGTGGAGGAACTATGTTCAAAACAAGAGAAGACGAACACGAATATCGCTTCGGAGATCATGGCCCGAAATATCTGCTGCGCGGTCCACGTATCGATATCGGCGTGGTGACGTTGCTGCCTGGCCAGCATTTCAACACCCACAAGCATCAGCACATCGAAGAGAACTTCCTGACCATCGCCGGCGAAGTCCACATGTATGTCGACGGTGAACTGCATGTCCTCGGTGTCGGCGACTTCCTACGCTGTGAGCCGGGCGAAGGCCACCACGTGGTCAATCGCGGCGACACGCCGTGGAAAGCCGTGTTCGTCAAGGCGCCCTATGATCCTAAGGACAGCGTACCGATCGCCTGGACGCCCGAGGACTAACTGACGGGACGCCCCGCGACCGAGCCCAAGGCCACCACGATATTGAAGGAACTTTCTCTCGAAGGACTGGTTTAGACCGAACTAATCCTAGACTGGGAGAGATTCCATGCCCCGTGGAGACAAATCCGCCTACACCGACAAGCAGAAGCGCAAGGCCGAGCACATCGAGGAGAGCTACGAGTCGCGCGGCGTTTCCGACGACGAGGCGGAGCGCCGCGCCTGGGCAACGGTCAACAAGGAAAGTGGCGGCGGCAACAAGTCCGGCTCAGGACGAGGTCGTCCTGATACCCATGTATCATCTGAAAAGGGCGGACGGAGGGGTGGCGCAGCTTCGGCATCCCGTTCGAAGGAAGAACGATCAGCTTCTGCCAAGAAGGCTGCGGCGTCCCGTTCACAAGCTGAGCGGTCGGAATCGGCCAAGAAGGCAGCCGCGACGCGCAAGCGAAACAGAGAGCAAGCCGCCTGACCGAAGCGTGCTGAATCCGATTATGTGAAAGGCTGGAGCGGGTGAAGGGAATCGAACCCTCGTGTTCAGCTTGGGAAGCTGCTGCTCTACCATTGAGCTACACCCGCGTTGCGACCTAGATCGCAGCCTCGCCCGGCGCTGTCAAGAGGCGTCGGGCAAGCATCACGGACGGAAGTGTTTGGACAGCTTCAGCCCCTGCGCCTGGTAATTGGAGCCCATGCCCTGACCATAAAGGGTGGTCGGCATTTCCTCCATGTGCTCGTAGACCAGCCGGCCGATTGTCTGACCGTGATCCAGGATGAAGGGCACGTCGTGGCTGCGTACTTCCAATACCGCGCGTGCGCCCTTGCCACCGGCGGGGGCATGGCCAAAGCCGGGGTCGAAGAAACCGGCATAATGGACGCGGAACTCGCCGACCAGCGGATCGATCGCCACCATCTCGGCGGCCGTTTCGGGCGGTACCTGCACCGCCTCGCGAGAAACGAGGATGTAGAACTCGTCGGGGTCCAGGATCAGCGAAGGCCTGCCGCGCGCTTTGATCGGCTCCCAGAAGTCAGCAACCTCTTGGGAAGCCTTGGCATCGACGTCGAGCACGCTCGTGTGCCGGCGAGCCCGGTAACCAATCAGCGCGCCCTCTCCCGCCCCGGCGAGATCGATCGATAACGTCAGGCCGTGTTCGAAGCGAGGTTCAATATCAACCAGCGGAAAGCGAGCATGCAACGACGCCAGTGCGACATCGTCAAGGCGCGCATCGCCGCGGCGGAAGCGAACCTGGCTGAGCCTCGAGCCTGCTCTTACCTTGATAGGAAAAGTGCGGGGCGACACTTCGACCCAGAGTTTGCCGTGATAGCCAGCCGGGATCTGGTCGAACGCCACGCCATGGTCGGTGATCAGGCGGGTGAAGACGTCGATGCGCCCGGTCGAACTCTTGGGATTGGCAGAGGCGGAAATGTCGTCCGGCAAGGCAAGGGCTTCAAGCACCGGAACCAGATAGACGCCCCCCGTTTCCAGCACAGCGCCCGCAGTCAGATCGAGGTCGTGCAAGGTAAGGTAGCCGAGCTTATCTTCGACAGTTGCACCACCGCCTGGAAGAAAGCTCGCGCGAAGGCGATGGGCGACGGTTCCCAGCCGAAGATCGAGGCTTGCCGGCTGGATCTGATCCATGTCGAGCGGGCGAGCCGCCGTGATAGCACCCGCCTCGAACAAGTCACGAATGCGGTGGGCGGGAAGAATGCCAGCGGTCTCGGTCATGGGCTTACAAGGTGTCCGAATAGCAAGATGAGCGCCGATCCCGTGAGATCGGCTGGACTTTCCGAAGCTCTAGCCTGTTTTGCTCGCCATGAAAACAAGAATGCCGACAGTCAGATTCCGGCCGCGGGGACAACGACGAGATCGACTTCCATCCGCTCGTTGCGCATGTTCCGGCGGTGGAAGCGAATGCGTCCCTTGCCATCCTGCTTGGCGGTATAAAGAGCCGCATCCGCCTTGTGCAGTAAAGCCGCTACGTCGAGACCATGTTCGGGCGCCAGGGCGACGCCAATACTGACGCCAACTTTAAGAGAGCGGCCATTGTAATTATAGGGACTACTGAGCGCTGCCAGGACGCTCTCCGCGCGAGCCTCCGCGGCGCGCCGATCATCGTTCGGGATGACCATCACGAACTCGTCACCGCCGAGACGTGCCACAGTGTCTTCCGGTCGACAGAACTCCCGAAGACGATTGGCTACCCCTACGAGTACTGCGTCGCCAGCGGCGTGCCCGGCGCTATCATTGACTGCCTTGAAGCCATCAAGGTCGAGATAGAAGATCGTCGCCCTGGCGTCATCGCCACGCTTCGGATCGAGAAGATGTTTCATGCGATCAAGCAGAAGCAGTCGGTTCGGCAACCCGGTCAGTGAATCGTGAAGCGCCTTCTCCTCGGTGACATTGATCAGCCGGGCCGCGCGACGAGCAAAGGTGAGGACCGCAGCCGTCAGCGCGAGATAAGCTACGAAGACCAGGAGCAAACCCGGTCCGATTGCCTTGATGATCTCATCACCCGGCAGGATGGGATCCCATACCAGAGCATCGCCCATGGTTCCATCCTGGCTCATCAGACGCAAACGACCGGGGCCATCGGTTACCTGGCCCAGCACCGGCTCGTAGTTGAGGTTTGGCAACATGAAGGCATCAGCGATGAACTTGAGGCTATCGCGATCGACGCGACGACCGAGGGCGAGGATGTAGCCGCCATCGGCCGGCTTCCGTCGGTCTTCGATCGTGTGGACACCGGTGATGGCGAAAAGCACCGGCATTCCATCGACTGCGATGAGTTGGGTCACCGTGTCGGCAATCATGCCGGCCCGCCAGCGCGCAATCATCTGGCGAAAGGTCGGCGGAAGTATGCCGCGCGCTTCCACAGCCACGAGCTTCCCATCGACGCGGGAAAACAAGGTGCGGTCATCGGGGTCCAAGATGAAGAAATAGCTGTCGAACTTGTCGACCGGCATGTGAGTGGACAGCCAGTCACTATCAAAGCGATCGATAACATGCTCGGCCGTTTCGTCACGACCGGCCATGCTCGCCGCGATGCCAGCGAGTTCGTCGGCAAAATGCCGAATGGCATTCCTGGCTGTCCGCTGCTGAAACTCGGTGGCGAAGCGATTTTGCTTGGATGACAGGACCAGCATGCCGGCGAGTGCGCCGACAAGCAAAAGGGCAATCAAGCCGAACATCGGCAAGATCACCCGCAGGAAGAATCGGCGATCAATGCTGGTCGTCGGGTTCATGAGATCTCCCAAAAGGCGGTCGCATGACCAGTATTGTGGGCCCTATCAACCAATAATGGGTGGATGCCGGAGAATTATCTTTGAATGACAAACGCGGTCTTACAGCGGTCAGTAATTTCACCCCTCCAGCTTACCTCCTGCAGGCGAGTTCTCTCCGTTCCTGCACCGGGTGATAATGATTGCCAGCTTGACCTTTGTGCATGGTTCCCCTAGACCCTCACTGAACGTGGTTCTTTGAGCCGACCGGCTTGCCGCCACGCTAAACAAGGCTGCTAAAAGGTCGGGACGGACATGTCGATTTGTGACACCCGGCTCGCCTATGCGCAGCCGGGTTCGCTTTTTTCGGACCTCGACGATGAAGGACGAAGACATGACCAAGGCCAACTGGCATCCCGATACCGCCCTCGTGCATGGTGGCAGCCTGCGTTCGCAGTGGGGCGAAACGTCCGAGTCGATGTTCGTGACGCAGGGTTTTGTCTACGAGAGCGCCGAACAGGCCGAAGCGCGCTTTTTGAATCTTGATCCGGGTTTCCAGTACAGCCGCTTCTCCAACCCGACCGTGGCCATGTTCGAGGAGCGTATGGCGCTGCTTGAAGGGGCTCCGGTGGCGCGCGCCACGGCAACGGGCATGGCTGCGGTGACGGCCGCCATCCTGTCGCAGGCGTCAGCCGGCGACCATATCGTTGCAGCGCGGGCTCTGTTTGGCTCCTGTCGCTATATTGTCGAGGAACTGGCACCGCGCTTCGGGATCTCCTGTACGCTGGTCGACGGCCGTGACCTCGACCAATGGCGAGCCGCCGTTCGACCGAACACCCGGGTTTTTTTCTTCGAAAGCCCGACCAATCCGACGCTGGAAGTGGTCGACATCGCCGCCGTTGCTGAAATCGCCCATGCTGCCGGCGCTCGCCTCGTGGTCGACAACGTCTTTGCCACCGCCCTCTATCAGAAGCCGCTCGAACTTGGGGCTGACGTGGTGGCTTATTCGGCCACCAAGCATATCGACGGCCAGGGGCGCTGCATGGGCGGCGTTGTCCTGTGCAATGAGGAGTTCCTTGAGAAATACCTGCAGGTCTTCCTGCGCCAGACCGGCCCGACCATGAGCCCGTTCAATGCCTGGGTGATGTTGAAGGCGCTTGAGACCTTCTCGCTCCGGGTCAGCCGCCAGGCCGAGAGCGCCGCCAAGATCGCCGCATTTCTTGAGCAGCACCCGAAGATCGAGCAGGTCATTTACCCTGGCTCGGACAAGCATCCGCAGGCTGACATCTGCCGCAAGCAGATGACCGGTGGCTCGACGATGATCGCGGTCGAGGTTAAGGGTGGCCGCGAAGGCGCCTTTGCTGCCGTCAACAAGCTCGGAATCATCAAGATCTCCAACAATCTCGGCGATGCCAAGAGCCTCGTGACCCATCCCTCGACGACGACGCACCAGCGTTTCACCGAGGAAGTGCGGCAGGAGCTCGGGATTCGGCAGGGTCTCCTGCGCCTGTCGGTTGGTCTGGAACACGCAGACGACCTGATCGCTGACCTGGAACAAGCACTCGGCTGACGGCTAGTGGGGCGAATTTGACATTTGAGTCCCGCCTGACATAGAGCGCCAGCTTAAATGTCAAATTCAAAAGCTCCACTAGAACCAACAAGTTGCTAGTAGTTCATACGACCGAGACATTTGCTCCGGGGCTTGTATCAGGCGGATGCAAATGTCTCGGTCGAACCACTAGATAATAACGCCTCCGAAACGAATTGAGATGTACAAGGGACGCATGCCCATCGACATGCGTCCCGCTCAGGCTCTCAAACTCTGGCATGATGTCTCGCTCGCCACGGTGCGCGAGAACGGGCCGGACCTGTCGCCACGCCAGATCACGGTGTTGCTCACGGTCTATCTCGAGCCGCCACCGCATACGGTGCGTGGACTCGCGGAAAAGCTGGGCGTTACCAAGCCAGCGATCACACGCGCGCTCGATACAATGGGCGAGTTGAAACTGCTCGGCCGCCGACGCGACGAGGCCGATCGCCGAAACGTCATCGTCCACCGTACCGTGGAAGGCGCCCTGTTCCTCGAACACCTTGCTGATATCATCGTGGACAAAGCCAAGGAGCTACCGCGTTGACGACCGATCGCCGCACGACTTTTGCCCGCCCCGATGTGGCCGACATCGCCCTCAAGGGTATCGTGGTGGCGGAGCGTTACGCCGAACCGCGCATGGCCCGGGTTGTCGCACCGCTGGCCGGTCTCCGTCGGGAACCTCGCTCCGATTGCTCGCTCGATAGCGAAGCCTTGCATGGCGAAGTTATCAAGGTTCTCGACGTCGATGACGAGGGATGGGCCTTCGTCCAGTTCTGCCGCGACGCTTACGTCGGCTATCTGCCCGCCGAGGCCCTGTCCTTCTCGGTGCCGGAGCCGACACATGCCGTGACGCAGTTGCGCTCGTTCGCCTTCTCAGGTTCGGACCTCAAGCTGCCGGTCGCCTACCCGCTGGTTCAGGGAGCCCGCGTTACGGTCACCGGCGAACTCGAACGGCGCAACCTTGTCTATGCGCTGCTTTCAGATGGCACCGCGACCGTCATGAAGCACCTCACGCCGATTGGCGCTCCCGCAGCCAGTGATTTCGTCGCAGTTGCCGCCACCTATGTTGGAACGCCCTATCTCTGGGGTGGTTCTTCGAGCTTGGGAATTGATTGTTCCGGTCTGGTCCAGCGCGCGCTTGCCGAAGCCGGCGTTGCCGTGCCGCGCGACACGGACCAGCAAGAGACTTCGGCCGGTGAGCCGGTCGATTGGAATGGCGATCCCGACTCCCTGCGGCGCGGGGATCTCGTGTTCTGGAAAGGTCACGTCGGTATCGTCGCGGGTCCTGACCAGCTTCTGCATGCCAATGGCTATCACATGGCGACGGTGATCGAACCTCTTGGCGCGGCTATTGCGCGGATTGCCTCGGGCGGGGTCCCCGTCACGAGCGTTCGCCGTTTGGCGGGCTACCGCGCAAAGAGTTGACCGAGACTTTCACCGCATCCCAAGTTCGGCTAACCTTAACCGGTTACGTTGAGCCGTTGGCCTGAGTGCACCCCAAATGCGCCTACCGAGGAACCTGATCGCGACGGCATTGGCCTTATGTTCCTTGGTCATCGGTCAGGGCATTTTGTCCATTTCGGATGCCCGGGCGGCTGACGCCGACTATCCCCAGATCGTTCCCCTTGCAACAGGGCCGACAAACGCGACAAACCCGCCCTCCATCAGGTTCGTCACGTCTGACGACTTTCCGCCCTTCAACTTCGTCGACGGCTCCGGCCTGATAACCGGCTTCAACGTCGAGGTCGCACGAGCGATCTGCACCCGTCTCGCCATCCCCTGCACCGTGCAAATTCGCCCCTTCCCACTGCTGCTCGATACGGTGCGCGACAACAAGGCGGATGCCATTGCAGCCGGCGTAGCGGATACGCCGGCTCTCAGGCTTCATCTTGCCTATTCGGTTCCCTATTTCCGAGAACCAGCCCGCTTCGTTCGCAGGTGGCCTGCGCTGGTCGAGCCATCGCCGGCCGCGCTCGCTGGCAGGTCGGTGGGCGCCATCGCCGGCAGCCGCTACGCGGATTTCATCCGGGACTTCTTCCCGGCAGCCGTTCTGCGCCCCGTCGGGAGCGAGGCGGACATGTTCGCGCTGCTTAAAAACGGAGAAGTAGATGCCGTTTTCACTGGCGCGGTAGGTGCCTCGTTCTGGCTGGCCGGACCCATTGCCCACGGTTGCTGTGCCTTCTCCGGTGGTGCCTATACCGAAGCGGCCTATTTCGGCGACGGCATGAAAATAGCCGTCGCAGCCGATAACATGGCCCTCAAGACAAGCATTGACGGTGCGTTGCGCGCCCTCGACGCCGATGGCACGCTCGCCGATCTTGCCTTGCGCTTTTTCCCCGAAAGCCTTTACTGACGCCAAGCACCAGACCGGGACGCAACCCGCCATGTTCACAGCCGTCAGCCATGAGATCGTCGTCAACGTCGAGCCGAGCTATCTTCCCGGCGAGTCCGACCCTGACGAGCACCGCTACGTCTGGTCCTACAGGGTCGTCATCTCCAACCATGGCTCGCGGGCCGTTCAGCTCATGACACGCGCATGGGAAATCACCGACGGCAACGGCATCCGCCGCACGGTCACCGGACCGGGCGTCGTTGGTCAGCAGCCGATCATCGAGCCCGGCGAGGCCTTCGAATATACAAGCGGCTGTCCACTCTCGACGCCCAGCGGCATCATGTCGGGCAGCTATCACATGGTGGACGACCGAGGCACGGCGCTGGAGGTAACCATTCCGGCCTTCTCGCTCGACAGCCCGATGGCCGTCCGAACGCTGAATTAATTCAGCCTCCGTTACCGGCGGGCTTCGGCCCTCAACCTCCGTTCCGCTTGGCGACGGAAACCACTGACTCGGCTTCTTGTTACTTATCCTTTGATCGCTCCGATGGCTGGACAAGGCCGGCTGCCGCGCCTATCTGTCGGCAACCCTCCTCACCGAAAAGCCGGAGCGTCATATGTCCGACCGTTTCGAGCGCCTGTTAGGCGACAGCCCGGCGCGCCTTCTTCTGCGGCTCGTCATTCTTTCGCTGGTCGTCGGTGTCGTCCTGGCGGCGCTTGGCGTCGAGCCTCATGACATTGTCGCTTCGGGGCTTCGCTTCATCAACCATATCTGGGCCATGGGCTTTGACACCGTCGATCGCGTCTGGCGCTATTTCCTGCTCGGCGCCGTGGTGGTCATTCCTGTCTGGCTCGTGTTGCGTCTTCTTAACGCCGGTCGCAATCGCTTCTGACCGACGCCTCCAAGCATGCGCCCGGCATTTGGAGCCGGCGCGCGGAAAGCGAACTGCAAGATGATCCTGCCTCCTGCTCCTCCCTCAGGATTCGACTGGTCGAGCCACAACGCCTACTCCGTCAACCAACTTCACCGTCACTCCGAGCAACGCACCGACGCGGCCCTGGTGCAACGACATCTAGAGAATCCGAGCCGCCGACTGATGATGCTGTTCGGCGATCGGGTGCTCGTGAAATCGGGGCGTCTCGACTTCGAAGGCAGTGTCGCCAGCGCCTTGTTTCAGGAGACGGAGACGCAGATCTTCCTCGGCCTAGACCCCGAGGGGCGTCCCTGGTTTGCGGGCGAGTTCAAGAATGAGCCGGAACTGGAGCCGGGCGAAATCCTGGTCGATCTTCGCAGCCTTGCGCGAGACGCCCTGGTAGGCGCCGAAGGCTTTGGGCCAGTTGCGCAGGCACGTGCGACGCTGTTCTGGCACCAGCGCCACCGCTTCTGCGGCGTTTGCGGCGCACCAACCGAAAGCATCGCGGCCGGGTATCAGCGCAACTGCACGGGCTGCGGCACGCAGCATTTCCCGCGCACCGACCCCGTGGTGATCATGCTGATCCAGGACGGCGAGGATCGCGTGTTGCTTGGCCGTACCCCGCGCTTCGAGGCGGGCATGTATACCTGCCTTGCCGGCTTCATGGAGCCGGGCGAGACGGTCGAGGACGCGGTGCGCCGTGAAGTGAAGGAAGAATCAGGCATCGACGTCGGCGCCGTTCGCTATCACGCCAGCCAGCCTTGGCCCTTCCCGGCCAACCTGATGCTCGGCTGCTATGGCGAAGCCATCTCCACCGACATCAAGGTCGACAAGGCGGAGATGGATGACTGCGCCTGGTTCAGCCGCGACGAGGTCAAGGCAATGCTTGAGACCACCGAGGTCGGCAAGCTGCATTGCCCGCCGAGACTCGCGGTCGCCCGCCATCTCATCGAAGTGTGGGCCGATCTGAAATAGCCTGGACTACTCGCCGGGCCGGAGCCCCAGATGGGCAGCCGGCTCGCGGATCTTCTCGCGGAACGGGCTCGCCGGGTAGCTGCCGAACACCTTGACCTCACGGCTGAAGAACTCGAGTTCCTCAAGCGCGAACTTCACTGCCGGGTCGTCGGGATGGCCTTCGACGTCTGCATAGAACTGCGTCGCAAAGAACTGCCCCTCAAGCTGATAGCTCTCGAGCTTGGTCATGTTGATGCCGTTGGTCGAGAACCCGCCCAGTGCTTTGTAAAGCGCCGCCGGAATGTTGCGGACTCGGAAGATGAAGGTCGTCACGGTCGGTGTGCCGAGCGGCGGCGCCGCGGCGGGCTGCGGTGACAGGATAATGAAGCGCGTCGTGTTGTGAAGCGTGTCCTCGCAGTCGGCCTTCAGCACGTCGAGGCCATAGATCTTGGCAGCCAGCGAAGAAGCGATGGCGGCGCGCGTCGGATCGCCGGCTTCGGCGATTTCGCGGGCGGAACCTGCAGTATCTGCGCCGACGATCGGCGTAATGCCGAGGGCGCGGAGGGTCTGGCGGCATTGGCCCAGCGCCTGAACATGGCTCTGCGCGATACGGATATCCTCCAGCCGCGAACCCCGAACGCCGAGAAGCTGATGATGCACCGGCAGGAAGTGTTCGCCGATGATGTGAACATCGGCGTGGGGCAGGATGTGGTGGATGTCAGCGACGCGACCGGCCGTCGAGTTTTCGATCGGTATCATGCCGAGATCGCCGGCTCCGGAAGCCAGCGCAGCAAAGCAATCCTCGAAGGTCGGGCAGGCGACTGGCTCGCAATCGGGATAGACCTCGAGAGCGGCGAGATGGGAGTTGGCACCCGGCTCGCCCTGGAACACGACCTTCAGCTTGTCCGACATTGTTCTCTTCCGCTTTGCAAAAGACGGAGAGCGGCATAGCAGCACCGCCAGAGCAATTCCAGCAAAAGTGGATGCTGGCCTTTTTCCTCGAATTTGGTCGACGAATTCCCTCTGGCAGACCAACGAAACAACGCCAATAAACACATTTCATGGTTGCAACTTCTCAAGCAGTGCCAAGACCTGAGGATAGTTTGCAGCTGCGTGCAAAATCCCGTATATGCTGCCACGTGTGACCAAAAAGCCTCTGGCGAGGTCCACCCTCAGATCGCCAAATGTCACGCGCGCCGGGGCTGGCGTCGCGCGACCCAAGGAGCCGGTGTCCCCGATGTCGCTGCAACCCAACAAGATTCTCGGCGCCGTGCTGGCGGTTGCCGTTGTCGTTTTTGCCGTGGAATTCCTGTCAGGTCAGATCTTCGCGAAGGAAGAACCCGCCGCACCGGGCTATGTGGTGGACATGAAGGCCGCTCCGGCCGTAGCGACCGCAGATGCATCGGCACCGGCAAGCGCTCCGGCAGCTGCTGCCGGGCAGCCAGCAGCAGCTGCCGCTGCCGATGTCGCGCCCATCGCTGACCGCCTCAAGACCGCCGATGCGGCCGCCGGCGAAAAGACCGCCAAGGTTTGTACTGCCTGCCATTCGTTCGCCAATACGGGTGACAACAAGGTCGGCCCTGGTCTTTGGGAAGTGGTCAACCGCAAGCCGGGCAGCCACGACGGCTTCAAGTACTCCCAGGGCATGTCGACCTTCGGCGAGACCCACACCTGGGACTACGCCACGCTCGACGTCTACCTGACCAATCCCAAGGCCGAGGTGCCGGGTAACAAGATGGCCTTTGCCGGTCTCAAGAAGCCGGAGGACCGCGCCAACGTGATTGCCTATCTGAGGTCGCTGTCGGCCAATCCGGCTCCGCTGCCGTAAGGCGCGCTTGAGAAATACGAGATGCGGCGGGCGGCCTTCAGGCCGCCCTTTGTTTTTTCAGGAAGGCCGGCAGCGGCAGCGCGATGGTCGCAAGTCCCAAGAGAATGAGGCCCATGCCGGCGACGCGTAATGGCGAGAAGGTTTCACCGAGCACCAGCCAGGACGACAACGTGCCGAATAAGGGAACAAGAAGCGAGAAGGGCGCCACGGTCGAGGCTGGGTGATTCCTGAGCAGGAAGCCCCAGAGGCCGAAGCCAACCAAGGTGGCGAGAAGAGCTAGATAGAGCACGGAGCTGGCCCCGACGAAACCCATGCCAGTGACGCCCGAGACAATTGCCGGCCATCCTTCGAAAGCAAGGGACAGCAGGAAGAGCGGAATCGGTGGCACGAGGCTCAGCCAGACCATCATGGGCAGCATGTCGGCCTTGCCCGCCCCCCGCATCAACACGTTGCCGATCGCCCAGCTCGCTGCGGAGGCAATGGTCAAGCCCAAGCCAATCGCCGTGAAATCGCCCCCGACTGTCGTGGCGATGGTCAGCAACCCCAGGGCGGCGATGACGGCGCCCGCCAGTTGGCGCGACTTCGGTCGTTCGCCAAGCGCAAGGGACGCGAAGAGAATGGTCAGAAAGGCTTGGCTTTGCAGCGTCACCGAAGCCAAACCCGGCGGCATCCCGAGCTTCATGGCCGGAAACAGGAAGCCGAACTGACCGACGAACAAGGTCATCCCGATGGCGATCATCCTGGACAGCGGCACAGTCGGTCGCGCCAAGAAGACCGCCGGCAAGGCCGCGACGACAAACCGTAGCGCAGCCAGCAGCAACGGCGGTACGGATCCCAAGCCGAGGCGGATCACGACGAAGTTGAAACCCCAAATCGCCGTGACGAGAACGGCGAGGGCAATATGGCGGATGGGCATAAGCGACGGCTCCTGGAGGGACAGCGAGCCTAGCCGTGCGATAGGCCCGACGCAAACGGGGAATTATTCCGCCTTGGCATTGGCCGCGAGGCGTCCATCGAGATAGTCGCGGAGGATGCCAAGCGCCTCTTCTGGTGATCGATGCAGCGTCGGCAAGGCAGCATGAAGCCACAGGCCGTCGATCATCGCGGCGATACCGCGAGCCAATGCAACCGCGCCATCCCCCACGAGCGGCCTCAGATCATGGCGCAGGTTGGATTCAAGCCGCTTGAGATAGATGCTGAGCAGACGCGCCGCCGCGCCATCGTGCACCGACTGCATATAGAAGGCGAGCCAGGTGGAGATCAGCGCCGGCGAGAACTGCTCCGGAGCGAAGCTTGCTTCCAGAATGGCATCGACGCGAGCACGGGAACTATCCGCATCTGCTAGGCGGCGCCGTGCAGCCAACGCGAACTCGCCCAGGAGGTGCCGCATGGTGGCCGAGAGTAGCTCATCCTTGGAACCGAAATAGTGATGGGCAAGCGCCGGCGATACCCCAGCCCGCTTAGCGATATCGCCCATAGTGACACCATTCAGGCCGCGTTCGTGAATGGCCTCGACCGCAGCGATGACCAGTTGCTGCCTGCGGATCGGCTGCATGCCTAGTTTCGGCATCACGCTCTCCTCGTTACAGGTGACAGCATATTTTTAATTGACTGCTCAATCAATAAAAATCATATAGCGTAGATCTGACTGGTTAGAGACGGATTGGCTCGGCCATAGGTCGATAAATACGCTGTAAGCCGCCATTTCCGGCACTGCAGACGAAGTAATCCACGCACAGTCTTCAAAAAAGCATTGGCAAGCACAGGAAAATGCGTATTCATTTCGCTCCGCATGGTCATAAAACTTTCACGCCCTGAGCGAGACGCGATCTCCGCTGGGCTCGAGGAGCACTTCTGTCGATGAAATCCGCCTTTGTCGCCCTGCCGATGGCCCTTGCTCTCGCCGGTCCCGCGCTCGCTGCCGATGGCGATACTTGCACCAAGGTGCGTTTTGCCGATGTCGGCTGGACAGATATCGCTGCAACCACCGGCGCCGCATCGGTGGTGCTTGAGGGGCTCGGCTATCAGCCAGAGGTCCAACTCCTCGCGCTGCCAGTCACATTCGCCTCTCTCGCCAACGGCGACATCGACGTCTTCCTTGGTAACTGGATGCCCACCATGGAAGCCGACCTCAAGCCCTATCGCGAGAAGGGCACGATTGAGGTGACAGGCATCAATCTCGAGGGCGCAAAATACACGCTGGCCGTACCGAAATACACATTCGATGCCGGTCTGAAGTCCTTCGCCGATATCGCCAAGTTCAAGTCGGAGCTCGACGGAAAGATCTATGGCATCGAACCCGGCAATGATGGCAATCGCCTGATCCTCGGCATGATCAATGACGGAAAGTTCGATCTGTCCGGGTTTGAACTGGTCGAAAGCTCCGAGCAAGGCATGCTCGCCGAGGTCAGCCGTGCCGTGAAGGACAAGAAGCCGATCGTGTTCCTTGGCTGGGAACCGCATCCGATGAACGCCCGTTTCGAAATGTCTTACCTCTCCGGCGGCGATGACATCTTCGGACCGAACTTCGGTGGCGCCACCATCTACACCAACACGCGCAAGAACCTCGCGGCCGACTGTCCGAACCTCGGCAAGTTCGTCCGTAACCTAAAGTTCACGCTGCCCTTCGAGAACGAGATCATGGGCGACATTCTCGACAATGGCGCAGAAGCCAAGGATGCGGCCAAGGCTTGGCTGAAGGTGCATCCGGATACTCTCACCCCCTGGCTCGATGGCGTGACGACGCGCGACGGCAAGGATGGCCTCGCCGCCGTAAAGGCGTCGCTGGGCCTCTGACCCTGACGCGACAGATAGGAAGTTGACGCGATCATGGATTTGCTCACGGCCTACAAAATACCGGTTGGCGCCTGGGCCAAGACGCTGGTCGACTGGCTGACGGCCAATGGCGGCGGCGTCTTCGACGGCATCGCCGCCGTGCTGGGCGGCGCCGTCGGTTGGATCGTCGTCGCATTGCAAGCCCCGCCGCCGCCAGTCACTGTGGCGCTGATCGCCACGCTGGCCTTCATCCTGAAGCGTTCGATCCCCCTGGCTCTGTTCGTCGCCGCCTCCCTGCTCTTCATCGTCAATCAGGGCTTCTGGAAAGAGACGACGCAGACGCTGGCGCTCGTGGTGGCCTCCTCTGCCGTCTGCATGGGACTAGGCGTGCCGATCGGCATTCTTGCCGCACGACGCGCCTGGGCCATGGCGGCACTCCGGCCCGTGCTCGATCTGATGCAGACGATTCCGACCTTCGTCTATCTCATTCCGGCACTGGTGCTTTTCGGGCTCGGCATGGTGCCCGGTCTGATCGCCACGGTGATCTTTGCCCTGCCCGCTTCGATCCGCCTGACGGCGCTTGGCGTTTCCTCGACACCAAAGCCGCTCCTTGAAGCAGCCGACAGTTTCGGCGCCACGCCGCTGCAGCGCCTCGTGAAAGTGGAATTGCCATATGCGATGCCGCAGATCCTTGCCGGCCTGACCCAAACGATCATGTTGTCGCTGTCCATGGTGGTGATCGCGGCAATGGTCGGAGCCAATGGCCTGGGCGTGCCAGTGGTCAGGGCGCTTAACACCGTCAACATCGGCATGGGCTTCACCGCCGGGCTGGCCATCGTGCTCATTGCCATCATGCTCGATCGCATGTGCCGGATTCGCGGCTGAGGAGTTGTTTCTTGTCCCCCTCCCGCGTTCGCGATGCGCTGCGCTTCGAGCGCGTCGACATTGTCTTCGGCAAGAAGCCGGAAGCCGCCTTTCCGCTGATCGACGCCGGCCTGGGGCCATCGGAGATCACTGCCGATACCGGCCTCACCGTCGGCGCGATGCAGGCGTCCTTTTCCGTGCGCGAAGGCGAGTGCCTCGTGCTGATGGGCCTGTCGGGATCGGGCAAATCGACCCTGGTCCGTGCCGTCAATGGACTCAACCGGGTGAGCCGTGGTCGTCTTTTTGTGCGCGACGGCAACGAAGAAGTCGACGTTGCCCGCTGCGACGCGGCAGCTCTGCGGCATATCCGTCGGCAGCGCGTCGCCATGGTGTTCCAGCAGTTTGGCCTGCTGCCATGGCGGACGGTGGCCGACAATGTGGCGCTCGGTCTTGAACTGTCCGGCCTCCCGAAACAGGAAATAGCGACGCGCGTCGAAGCGGAGCTGCAACGCGTTCATTTATCGGACTGGGCCGATCGAAGGGTGCAGGAGCTTTCCGGCGGCATGCAGCAGCGGGTAGGCCTTGCCCGCGCCTTCGCGACCGAGGCGCCGATCCTGCTGATGGATGAGCCCTTCTCGGCACTCGATCCACTCATTCGCGACAAGCTGCAGGACGAACTGATCGGCTTTCGCGCCGAGCTCAAGCGCACGATCCTGTTTGTCAGCCACGATCTCGACGAAGCGATGAAACTGGGCGACCGCATCGCCATCATGGCTGGCGGTCGCGTCGTGCAGGTGGGCACGGCGCAGGAAATCATGCTGGCCCCGGCAACGCCTTATGTGGCCGAGTTCGTCGCCCACATGAACCCGCTCAATGTGCTGCGCGCCGCAGACGTCATGGTGCCAAGCGAAGAGATCGCACGCGACTCGGAGAGCGCCGTGGTTACCCCCCGCACCCCCATCCGCGAGGTGATGGCCGCGTCCGTCGCCACCGGCAAACCGGTTCTGGTCGAGGACGGCGACGAGATCATCGGCGCCATCAGCTCGGAAGCGATCCTCAAGGCCATCCTGAGGAAATAGACGCGGTCAGGCCGCCGCCGACCCGACAAGACCGAGATAGTCCCAGATCACCGTGGCAGCCGCGAGAGCGGTGATCTCCGACACGTCATAAGCAGGTGCCACCTCTACGACGTCCATACCAACGAAATCGATCCCCTTGAGGCTGCGTAGAATGACTTGGCTCTGCCAGGGGAAAATGCCTGCAAACTCGGGCGTGCCGGTACCGGGCGCGAAGGCTGGATCGAGGCAGTCGACGTCGTAGCTGAAATAGACTGCTCCGCCCCCAACCACCTGACGCACTCGCTCGGCGACCGCCACCGGGCCCATCGCATGAACGTCTTGAGCCGAGAGAATGGTGACGCCCTTGCCGATCGTCCAATCCCATACCTCGCGCTGCACCGGCGAGCGAATGCCGATCTGGATCATTCGCTTGGGGTCGATCAGCCCTTCCTCGATGGCGTGGTAGAAGGGCGAACCATGCCCATAGACCTGACCGAAGTTGTCCGGCCAAGTATCGACGTGAGCATCGAAATGGACAAGGCCAAGCGGCGCTCCAACCTTGCGACGAAGCGTCCTCAGAAGCGGCAGCGTGATGCCGTGTTCGCCTCCAATCGACAACAGGTGGTTCAGTCCTTCGGCCTGCGCCTCGATCCGCCGATAGCTTTCCGCAAGATCGCCGAGCGCGATGTGGAAGTCGCCGATATCGGCAATGTCGAGCTTGGTCGGGTCGATCCAGAAATGCGGATGATCGCCGTCGGTCAGCATCCGGCTCGCGGCGCGTACGGCAGCCGGACCCGAGCGGGCGCCCGTCCGATTGGTAACACCGATATCGAGCGGAATACCGGCCAGCGTATAGGTGGCCGTGCGATCGAAACGGGTCAGCCCCATGAAACTTGGGGCTACGGCGAAGGTCGGGGTCCCGGACATGGCGTTCCTTGCGTCTCTATTCCAGCGCCACCTCAGGCTTCGGCGGCGACCGGCAAATGAATCGCCGCAGTCAAACCGCCACTGGCCCGATTGGCAAGCGTCAATTCGCCGCCATGAGCGCGAACAACCGATCGTGCGGTTGCCAGCCCAAGACCGACGCCACCGGTCTCCTGGTTGCGAGAGGTTTCGAGGCGCGTGAACGGCGCGAATACCTCTTCCATCTTGTCCTCGGGAATGCCGGGGCCATCGTCATCAACGGCGATCACGACGGCATGCGGCAACCGCTCCAGCCTGACGCGGGCGCGAATACCATATCGTACGGAGTTCTCGACGAGATTGCGCAAGGCCCGCCGCAGCGATACCGGCCGCACCGACAGATAGAGATGTTCTGGCCCCTCGACGGTGACGTCGTGTCCAAGATCGGAGAAGTCAGCCGAAACAGCCTCGATCAAAGCCACCAGATCGGTGTTGCGCGATTCTTCGGCGGCGGCGTCATCGCGCGCGAAAGCCAGGGTCGCCTCCGCCATGCGCGTCATCTCGTCAATGGTGTCGACCATGCGTTCGCGTGTTTCGTCGTCGTCGATGAACTCTGCCCTCAAACGCAGAGAGGTGAGCGGCGTGCGAAGGTCGTGGCTGATAGCCGCAACCATGCGCGTGCGGTCGGCCACGAAGCGGCTGACGCGTCCCTGCATGGCATTGAAGGCACGATTGGCTCGAACGATCTCCTCCGGCCCACGCTCGGGAAGATCTGGCACCCCTTCGCCGCGGCCGAGTTTATCCGAGGCTTGAGCCAGCTCCCTGAGCGGCTTGGTAATGCGGCGTACCGAAAGCGCGGTTACCAAGGATATGGCGATGACAGTCAGCAGCGTGGACATGACCACAGGCCATGCCCAGAGCTGGGGACGCGGCAACAGCGTCTCCGAGTTCAGCCAGGCACCGTCGGACAGGCGAACCGAGAGCGCCAGCGTCGGCGGCCAAGGCCTCGGCTTTTGCCGTCCGGGAGGACCAAAGCCGCTGGCGTGCATCATGGGATGCGCATCGCCTTCATCCCGGTCGTTGTCGGCGAACTCCGCACGTACCTCGCGGTTGGCTCCGAAAATCTCACTGAGCTTGTCGCGCGTCTCCCCATCAGGCCAGACAACAACCGATTCCTTGACCAGAGGCTCCGGGGTTAACGAATAGCGGGTACGGTTGGTGGCAAGCGCTGAGAGAATTTTCTCGCGTTGCGTTGCTGGTGTTTCCTCGACCAGGTTGGCGAGTGTGGCGATACGGCCAAGCACTTGCTCGCGCGCCGCCGCGTCGATTGCCGAACGGCGGCTCTCGGCGAAGAAGGCCAGCGTGATGAGCTGGGCGATCAGCACCGCCGCTATCAGCAATACCGATAGCTGCCCTGCGAGACTGCGAGGAAACAAGCGCGCCTTCACTCTGGAATTTCCTCGACGTCGGAAGCGAAGATGTAACCACCGCCCCAGACCGTCTTGATCAGCTCGGGATTCTTGGGATCGATCTCGATCTTCTTGCGTAACCGGCTCACCTGATTGTCGATAGAGCGGTCGAAGATCTGCGGCGTACGGCCCGACGTGAGATCCATCAACTGGTCCCTGTTCAACACCATGTTGGGGCGCTTCAAAAAGGCGGTCAGAAGCTGGAACTCCGCCGTCGATAGAGGCATGGCCACCCCGTCGCCACCGATGAGTTCCCTTCGACGCGCGTCAAGCACGAAGCGGTCGAATTTGAGCCGACGCACATCCAGGGGATCGCGTGACTTCGGTACGGCCTGCGTCCGCCGCAATACGGCGCGGATGCGTGCGAGCAACTCGCGCGGATTGAACGGCTTGGTGACATAGTCGTCAGCACCGATCTCCAGCCCGACGACGCGATCGGTATCTTCAGCCATGGCGGTCAGCAGAATTACCGGCGTATCCGAGCTCTCACGCAGAAAGCGACACAGGCTGAGACCGTCTTCCCCCGGCATCATGATATCGAGCACCACCAGATCAACGGCAGCTGCCTTGAGCGCCTTGCGGGCCGCCGCTGCACTTTCGGATGTGGTGACGCGAAAGCCGTTCTTGACGAGATAGCGGCCAATGAGATCTCGGATTTCGCGGTGGTCGTCGACCACCAGAATATGCGGCTGTGGTTCGGTCATGAGAGATACTCGCGGCGTTCCGTTTCCCAAGGATAACGATCCGTCAGAACGATGCCAAAGGAAATGGTATCGAGATGTATCACCAGCTGATGCAGTTACCGCTCAATACAACCAGCGCCTTTGCTGGCGAATTTGAGCGACAATTGCCTCCTATGTTGACCTCACCGCCGACGGGAACCCCCATCGAGCCGTGGGCGGAACGGATAACAAGGAGAAGCTCCCGTGAAAGCGCTCACACTCGCTACGATTTCTGTCCTCTCTGTGGTCACCATTGGAACAGTCGCCTTCGCCGCCGGTCCAGGCATGGGACCGATGGGCATGGGCCCCATGGGCTTCGGTCCGGAGCGCGGCCCGGCGAAGATGTTTGCCGAGATCGACACCAACAAGGACGGCAAGATCGACGCCCAGGAGATAGCCGCCTATCGCGACAAAATGTTTGCGGAAGCCAACCCCAGCGGCAAGGACGGCATCACCATTCAGGACTTCGAGACATGGTTCTGGAAGCAGCATCGCGAGATGATGGTCCGCGCCTTCCAGCGCCTCGACGCCGACGGCGATGGAAAAGTCACCAAGGCCGAAATGGAAGCAGCGGGCGACCACATGCTCGCATGGCTCGACCGCAATGACGACGGCAGCTACTCGCTTCCAAGCCACCCCGGTCGGGATGGCTGGCGCGATGGCAAGCACCGCCGCCATCATGGTCCCGGTATGATGCAGCCCTCGGGCCCGGCGGATGACGAGGCCCCGGCACCTGCACCGGCTCCGTGATAGGCAAGTCCCTGAAAATGCAAAAGGCCGCCCGTGCAAAAGGGCGGCCTTCTCATTGCAAGCGAGCGATGCGTCAGCTGGACGCAATGATCAGAAGATCTTCCTTCTTGAAGGAGACCGTCGTTGACGCTCCAACCTTCGGTAACTGCAACGCCGGATCGTTGAAGAGGTCGAGCGACACACGTGCCTCTCGAAGCCGGACACGGACGCGGATCACGGCGCCCAGGAAAGCTACTTCTTCAACGGTGCCCGTCAGTGCGTTGCGGTCGCCGTCGCCTGTGCCGATGGTGAGCGCCTCCGGCCGCAGGGCGACGATGGCTTCATCGGCAATACCGAAGGTTGATATGTCGCGCTTGGTCACGACCGGTTGGCCGTCGATTGAAACGCGGCCGGTGGCCGGATCGACGACACGCGCCTCCAGAAGGTTCAGCGTGCCAACGAAGCTGGCAACGAAGCGGGTCGCCGGATTGTTGTAGATCTCGGACGGCGTGCCGATCTGGTCGGCGCGGCCCTGGTTCATCACCACGATGCGGTCGGAGATCGACAGTGCCTCTTCCTGATCGTGGGTGACAAACACGGTGGTGATCCCGAGTTCGCGCTGCAGGGCACGGATTTCCTCGCGCAGGGATACGCGGATCTTGGCATCGAGCGCAGAGAGTGGCTCGTCGAGCAGCAGGACCTGCGGCTTGATGGCGAGGGCACGGGCCAGGGCCACACGCTGCTGCTGCCCGCCGGAGAGCTGGTAGGGATAGCGGTCTCCGAGCTCCGGCAGCTTGATCAGCTCCAGCATCTCGGCAACGCGCGCGTCGATCTCGCCTTTTTCCTTGCCGGCAATCTTCAGTCCAAAGCCGATGTTGCCCGCCACCGTCATGTTGGGAAACAGCGCATAGGCCTGGAAGACCATTCCGACGTTGCGCTTGGCTGGCGGCAGGTTAGTCATCTCAACGCCGCCGACATGGATCGATCCCGAAGACGCGGTCTCGAAGCCGGCGATCATTCTGAGAATAGTGGTCTTGCCGCAACCCGACGGGCCGAGAAAGGAGATGAACTCTCCTTTCTCGATGGAAAGGTTGAAGTCGTGGACCACGGTGCTTGTGGCGAAAGACTTCTTGAGATGGCTGATTTCGATGAAGGACATCGGCGGTTCCGTGGGGTGAGCGGTCAGTGCCGGGCGGCGGTGGCGTTGCGAGAGACGACCTGGATGATGCCCATGCAGGCCCAGGTGATCATGAAGGCCATGACGGCCAGCGCTGCCGGCTCATAGGCGCGGTTGGCGCCAATCAGCTGGAGATAGGGGCCGAAAGCCGGCCGGTTGAGCAGACTTGCGAAGGTGAACTCGCCAATGACGATGGCGAAGGTCAGGAAGGCGCCCGACAACATGGCGGAGCGGATGTTCGGCAGGATCACACGCCAGATGATCGTGCCGGAGGACGCGCCGAGACTCTCGCCCGCTTCGGTCAGCGTCCTGACATCGATCGAACGAAGGCCCGTTTCGATCGAGCGATACATGTAGGGCAACGCCAGCGTCACGTAGCCACAGGCGAGCAGGAAGTTGGTGCCAAGCGTCGAGTTGGTGAGCGGCAGCAGGCTCGACGAGTTGTAGAGACGCAAATAGCCGAAAACGATGACGATGGCCGGCACCACCAAGGGAAGCAGCGTCACGAACTCGATGAAGGGCCTCAGCTTCCTGAGCCTGAGCTCGACGAAATAGGCCATGGGAACGATGATCGCCATACCGAGGATGATGGTGACGATGGCGAGCACGACCGAAAAACCAAAAGACTCCTGGAAGCGCGGATCAGCCAGCACCACGCGGTAGGCCTCGAAGCTGTAGATGCCCCTGACCTTGCGGAGCGAAAACTCGAAAGTAGCGGCGAGCGGCACCACGAAATAGAGGGTGCCGAACAGAATGGCGAGCCAGTGGCCGAGACGGTTGGTCTTCATTTGAGCCACCTTTCACTGCGCACGCGAAGCAGGATGTAGCAGAGATTGGAAAGACCGGTGATGAGGATCATGCCGAAAGCGATCGCATAACCGAGATTCTGATCATGCAGCACGTCGCCCCGGATCTGTGCGTAAAGCAGGATGGTGACGATGTTCAGCGACGAGCCGGTCAGCGCGTAAGCGGTTGCGATGGCGCCGAAGGAGTTGGCAAACAGCAGCAGCGTCGCGCCGAGAAAGCTCGGCATCAGCACGGGGCCGGCGACGTGGCGCCAGTACTGCCAGTTCGAGGCGCCCAGAATGGTTGCCGCTTCGCGCCATTCCTTCTTGATCCCCTCGATAGCCGGCGAGACGATCAGGACCATCAGCGGGATCTGAAAATAGAGATAGGTGAGCGTCAAGCCCCAAAACGACAGGAGATTAAAGCCTTGCGCATAGATGTTTAGGCCAAGGGAAGACAAAAAGATCGTCACCAGCCCCTGCCGCCCCAGCGTCGCAAGAAAGGCAAACGCGAGTGGTACGCCGGCGAACTGCGAGGCGACGCCGGAAAAAGTCATGATGGTGGGACGAATCCAGCGCGGCAGACCACCGGACACCGCAGCATAGGCGATGAACGCTCCGATCAATGCTCCCATCACCGCCGAAGCGAGCGACACCTTAATGGAGATCCAATAGGAAGCGAGAATAGTGGCGTTCCATAGCTTGCCTAGATTGGCAAGCGTGAAGCTGCCGTCGTTATCCTGAAATGCTCCGATAACCAGAAAGAGCGTCGGCACTATCAGGAATAAGATGGCAAACACCATAAAAGGTGTAACGCCGACGATGGCCCAAGGCACACGCAGGCGAGGAAGATTGGCAGACGAAGTGTTGGAAACCATGCTGCTCCCTATCCGGATCGGCGATCACGGAAAGCCGCCCTCCAGCGCCAGGCCGGAGGGCGGATGGAGATTCCTGGGCGTGCGGCGTTCAGGCCGCGCCGACCTTACTTGACGTCGGCGCCGACGACCTTGTCCCAGTTCTTGGTGATGGTTTCCTTGTAGGAAGCCTGCTCATCAAGCGTCGGGAAGATCGCGTTGGCATAGGCCTCGGCCGGCGGCAACTTGTCGAGCAGCTCCTTGGGAACCTTGCCATTCTTGGCGAGGTCGTTGAAGCGGATCGGGTGGCAATAACCTTTCAGCCAGCCAATCTGCCCCTCGTCCGAATAGAGATACTCCATCCACAGCTTGGCGGCGTTCGGATGCGGCGCGTAAGCCGAGATCGCTTGAACATAAACGCCAGCGACGACGCCAGTCTTGGGCACAACGACATCCATCGGGGGGTTGCCGGCCAGAGAATCGCGCCAAGACAGAAGATTGTAGTCCCAAGCGGCAACGATCGGTGTCGTGCCCTGAGCGATTGGAGCCGACTTACCAATTACCGGAACGAAGTTGCCCTTAGCGACGACGTCCTTGAAGAAGTCGAGGCCGGCTTCACCGGCCTTGGCGACATCACCGCCTGCAGCGGACAGACCGGCAGCAAAAACGCCGGCGATGCCCTGCGAGGAGGCGCGAGGATCGCCAGCCAGCGCCACGGCATTGGCATACTCCGGCTTCAGAAGATCGGCCCAATCGGCCGGGCTGTTCTTGACCAGATCCTTATTGATGCCGAGCGACATCACGCCATAATAATCGCCGTACCAGAAACCTTCTGCGTCCTTGGCACTGTCGGGAATGCTGGCCCAGGTCGACACCTTGTAGGCCTGAAGAAGGCCATCCTTCTTGGCCGAAGGACCGAAGCTGAGACCGACGTCGACAACGTCGGGAGCCTGGTCGCCGGTGTTGCCCTTGTTCGCCTTAATGGCTTCGATTTCGTCGGCAGAGTTGCCGTCCGGGTTAAGCTCATTGACTTCAAGGCCGTACTTGGCCTTGAAACCGTCAATGAGCGCGCCGTAACCGCACCAGTCGCGCGGCAGGGCGATGGTGGTCAGCTTGCCTTCCTTCTTGGCGGCGGCAGCGAGATCATCGAGCGAGGCGGCGAACGACGGTGCGGCAGCGCACAGGACGGCCTGCGCGGCGATGGTCGACGCGAGAAACAGCTTAAGCGACATGACGAGTCCCCTGTTGGCCGGGTGCCCCGGCACCCGGATTTCCCACTCTTCGGCAACGGCCTGCTTCACTTCCGCAACGGATGCGAGCGGGTTTGCGCGATTTTAGAGGCGCACCAATCCAGGATGCCGCGAGCGGTCAGGGAAAGGTTCGCCGTCTCCGCGTTCTTCGTTACCTGAGTTATATGACAGTTTGTTGTGATCGCCGTCAATTCACCCAGACCATTCGGGCGTTTGCCTTTTTCGCCGACTAACGGCTTTTCGAGTGTGATCAGTAGCCCTTGTCACGATCCACAAGATGACGAAGTGGCCGCCCTGCCTCATAGGTTGCGATCTCGCCGATGACATAGCGGCTCAGGGCTACGGGGTCGCTTTCAGCGGCGACATGCGGGGTCATGAAGAGATTGGGGGCATGCCAGAGAAGGCTGTCGGACGGCAATGGTTCGGTGGCGAACACATCGAGACTGGCGCCCTTGAGGCGCCCAGCGGCCAGCGCTTCCACTAGATCCGATTCTACCAGCGACCGACCGCGACCAGCGTTGAGGATCACCGGTCCGCCGAGCGGCCCATCCTTGGCGAGGGCGTCGATCACGTTTCGGTCGATCAGATTTTCGGTCTCGGCCGTCAATGGCAGCAGAGACACCAGAATATCGGTCCGTGCCAGGAATGCCGACAAGCCGTCCTTGCCATGGAAACAATCGACATTCGCCATATGCCTTTCGGTCCGGCTCCAGCCGTTCACCTTGAATCCCAAGGCCAGAAGAGCGCTCGCCGCATCGCGACCGAGTTCACCAAGCCCCATGATACCGACGCGAACCGCGCCGGCTGCCCACTGGCGCAATGGCTTCCAGCTGCCGGCTGCCTGCGCTGCGGCGTAATGAGCGTGGCGCCGGTGGTGCAGGAGCACGTTGAGTACTACCCATTCGGTCATGCGTCCCGTCAGGTCGGGATCGACGATACGAACAACCGGAAGATCGGGAAGATCGGGATCGGTGGTCAGATGGTCGACGCCGGCGCCCAACGAAAAGATGACCTCCAGATTGGGGAAGGTCTTGAGGTAACCAGGCTCCGGTTTCCAGACGAGAGCGTAGCGGATGGCTGCCGGATCGAAAGCGTCACCGGGCAGAACCACCTTTCGGTCCGGGGCAGCCTCCCGAAGGGCGTCGATCCAATGGTCAGGCTTCCAGCCCCGAACAGCAATAAGAATGGTCATGACTTATCCCGGCTTTTGAATTCCGGCACATTGCCCGGTCGGCACGGTCGGAGGCAAGTCTCGTTCTCGGTAACAGTCACGAAGCCGCCATAGCTTAAGGATGCCCGGATGGTCGCTATTGACGGAAATAGCTGCCATGCGTATCTGACTTTTCATGTCAAAACGCCCCCTCGTCATCCTCCCCGCCCCGCTGCTTCGTCAGACTTCCGCCCCTATTGCGCGCGTCGACGACGGCGTTCGAAAGCTCGCCAACGACATGCTGGAAACGATGTACGCGGCGCCAGGCATCGGGCTCGCTGCCGTGCAGGTTGGCGAGATGAACCGCCTCATCACGATCGACGTGTCGCATGACGAGGAGGCCAAGGAACCGCGCGTTTTCATCAATCCGGAGATCCTCTGGAAATCCGACGAGCTGTCGGTCTACGAGGAAGGCTGCCTTTCCATTCCCGACTACTATGAGGAAGTCGAGCGGCCGGCTCGCGTTCGGGTTCGCTACACCAACCTCGCCGGAGAACCTGAAGAGCTGGAGGCTGACGGTCTGCTCGCCACCTGTCTGCAGCACGAGATCGACCATCTCGATGGCGTTCTGTTCATCGACCATATTTCGAAGCTCAAGCGCGATCGTGTCACCAAGCGCTTCGTCAAGGCGGCCAGGGAAAAGACGCGCATTTAGTCATCCCAGGTATCGACTGGCCTCCGTCGCCGGCACCGAACGCCCCTTTCGCGGCTCCAGAGGGGCAATGCAGCCCCCAATGCTTGACGGCGCTGCCCGCATGGTATGAAAGGCGGGCGGAACAATCGCTCACGGGGTCGAAATGCCGCTCAAGGTCGTCTTCATGGGAACGCCCGATTTCTCGGTGCCGGTTCTCGATGCCGTCGTTGGTGCGGGGCATGAGGTGGTCGCGGCCTATACGCGAGCGCCCAAGCCGGCTGGCCGGGGCATGGAACTTCGTCGCTCGCCGGTCCATGCGCGTGCCGATACGCTCGGCATTCCGGTGCTGACGCCTAAGACGCTCAGGAACGAGGAAGCGCAAGCCGCTTTCGTAGAGCACAAGGCCGATGTCGCTGTCGTCGTTGCGTATGGTCTCATCCTGCCCAAGGTCGTGCTCGACGCCCCGCGCTTCTGCTGCCTCAATCTGCACGCTTCGCTATTGCCGCGTTGGCGTGGCGCCGCGCCGATCAATCGCGCCGTCATGGCAGGCGATCCCGAATCCGGCGTCATGGTGATGAAGATGGAGGAAGGACTCGATACCGGTCCGGTGGCATTGACTGCCCGCGTTGCCATCCATCCCGACATGACAGCCGGCGAGTTGCACGACGCGCTATCGCCAACAGGCGCCGCGCTGATGGCGGAAGCACTCGGCAGGATAGAGGATGAGTCGATCGTCTTCACCGCTCAGGCCGAGGATGGCGTCACCTACGCCTCCAAGATTACCAACGAGGAAACCCGCGTCGATTGGCAGCAATCCGGCGCGGCGGTGCATAATCACGTTCGCGGCCTTTCTCCTTTCCCAGGAGCCTGGTTCGTCGCCGACCTTGGCAAGGGTGAAGAGCGGGTGAAACTGCTGATCAGCGAACGAGCCGATGGATCGGCCCCGCCTGGCACCCTTCTTTCGGCAGATGGTGTCGTGGCTTGCGGCGATGGCGCGGTGCGTCTTGTGAAGGTCCAGCGCGCCGGCTCCAAGGCGATGGCTTTCGCAGATTTCGCGCGCGGCGCTCGCCTTGCGCCCGGCTTCAAGTTCGGCTGAATACATGCCTCGCTATCGCCTTCTCATCGAGTATGACGGAACCGGCTTTACTGGATGGCAGTCACAGGCCGAGGGGACGGGTGTCCAGGATTATCTGCAACGGGCCATCCTTCGATTTACCGGCGAGACCGTCGTTATCAAAGGCGCCGGCCGCACCGACGCGGGCGTCCACGCGCTTGGGCAAGTTTGCCATTTCGACATCGGCAAGACGCTGCGGACCGACACAATTCGGGACGCTGGCAACGTGCACCTGCGACCCTACCCCATTACGATCGTTTCTGCCGACGAAGTGCCGGAAAGCTTCGATGCCCGCTTCTCGGCCGTGAAACGTCACTACCGCTATCGCGTATTCTCCCGGCGTGCCCCGCCGACACTCGATCGTCACCTCGTCTGGCACGTCCCGGTGCCGCTCGATGTCGAGCGGATGGCGGATGCGACCAAGGTTCTGCTTGGACGGCATGACTTCACGACGTTTCGCTCCTCGGACTGCCAAGCAAAAAGCCCGGTGAAGACGCTCGATCAGCTCGACGTCATCGAGGCCGCCGGCGAGATCCATTTTATCGTTTCGGCGCGTTCGTTCCTGCACAATCAGGTGCGCTCGATGGTAGGCGGTTTGCGCAAGGTTGGCGATGGGCGCTGGACGGCTGCCGATCTCCAAGCTTCGCTGGAGGCCGCAGACCGGACGGCCTGTGCACCGGTGGCCCCACCCGAGGGGCTCTGCCTGATGAAGGTCGACTACTGAAGAGAAAAGGCGGGAAGCTTCCTCCCCGCCCACCAATCTTTCAACTTTTCACTTGGCTCACTTCGGCCAGACGAAAGTCGTCGGCAGGTGCTGGTAAAGCCAAGTCTCGGTCAGGGTCTTGTCGCCTGCGCGGAGATAGAGACGCATGTCGACCGGATTGGGGCCATCACTCTTGAAGTCGAACACGGCGCGCCAGCGGGTCGTGCCAACCACCGGCAGCGTATAAACGCCCGAGATGGAGCCGGAAGAGGCCGAAACCACCGCCTCGACGCCTGACGACTGATCATAGTTCTTGAGGTCGCCGCCGTCGAAATCGATCACGTACTTGACGACACCGGCTGGGCGCACCTGACCAGGCACGCCACCAAAGCCAAGACGCGTCGAATAGACACGGCCGACCGAAGCAGGATGCGGTTCGTCAACGCCCCAGGTAAGGCGATAATCGAAAGCGAGCTCGCTGCCCTTGGTGGCGGGTTCCGCAGGTAGCCAGTAGGCGACGATGTTGTCGTGAATCTCGTCGTCGGTGCCAATCTCGACGAGCTGCACAGCGCCGTCTCCCCACTCACCCTTCGGCTCAACCCAAACCGTCGACCGCTTTTCGTAGAAGACGCCGTCGTCCTGGTAGTCCTCGAAGTTGCGGTCACGCTGGCAAAGACCGAAGCCCTTGACGTTCTTGTCAACGAAGGTCGACGTCATGACGTTGATCGGGTTGTTGAGCGGCCGCCAGACACGTTCGCCAGCGCCATTCCAAATACCCAGACCGTCCGAGTCATGAATCTCCGGACGCCAGTCCGGTGCCCGCTGACGATTGGTCTCGTCATACCAGAACATGGACGTCAGGGCGGCGATGCCAAATCGGGCAATATCCTCGCGCGGATAGAAGCGCACGGCCATGTCCATGACCACCGTCCGGTCTTCTGCGCGGCTCACATCCCAGCGCACCGCACCGGAGACGCGCGGTCCTTCGAGATCGGCATAGATGGCAAACTGCCCCTGCTTGGAAGCGCCGAAGTAGAAGTTGGTAAAGCGCGGGAACTCCTCCGGCGTCGGCATGGCCACATCGATGGCCAGAGCGCGGGCGGAGAGGCCATACTGATCGAGCGCACCGGACGAGCGGAAATAGGCGGCGCCGAGGAAAGCGAGCCAATCGCGCTGACCGGTCTCGTCCATGACACGGAAGCCGGCAAAACCTATGTCGTCGGGCAGGTTGGCCGCCGGATTGTCCTTGGGAATGGTGAAGTAGTCGGGGGAGTAGAGAACTTCCTGCGCCTTGTCTCCATCGACAAGATAAATGCCGACCGGCAGCTTGAAATAGCGGCCGAGATGGAAGAAGCGCAACGGCGCCTTGCCGCCGGCGGCCTGCACCGTATGGTCGTCCTTGAACTTGATCTGCCAGTGCCTGTCATAGTCGATGGCTTCGAGTGCATCGAAAGAGCGAGGCACTTCCGGCACATAGGGACCAGCCGCGCGTTCCTTGGCCGCAGTCATCAACCTATTGAAGGAAAATGGCTTTGATTTACCGAGTCTGGTCGCTGCCTCGACGGCGCGAGCCTCGGTCATGGAAAGACTCGGGGTAAGCCCGAGGGCGGCCAGCACGGCCAGGAGGTCACGACGGGTAAGCTCGGACGACATGAGTAGGTTTTACTCCGGCGAAGGTCAGCACACGCTCCGGCTGTCACCGGAAAGGGACGCGTCGCGCGCATTCATAGACTGATCAAGGCTCGACGAACAGTAGGCGAACGCTGCATAACAGTTGCGATGAATGATGATTCCCGCCTTTTCGAACGCCTGGCCGGTACGGTGGAGCGCGTCACTTTCCACAACGAGGAGAATGGCTTCTCGGTGTTGAAGGTGCGCGTGCGCGGTCGCAAGGATCCCGTCGCCGTGGTGGGGCATGTCCCCACGATAGCAGCGGGCGAAAAGATCGACGCCGAGGGTCAGTGGATGACCGACAAGGTCCACGGCCTTCAGTTCCGCGCCGATCGTATCGAAACGAATGAGCCGTCCGGCAAGGACGCCGTGATTCGTTTCCTCGGCTCGGGGCTCATTTCAGGCGTCGGACCGGCCATGGCCGAACGTATCGTTCAGGTGTTCGGCACCAAAGCACTTGATGTCATCGAAAACGAGCCGATGCGGCTCCTCACCGTTCCCGGCCTCGGAAAGCAGACCGCGTCGCGCATCGCTGAAAGCTATCGCGAGCGTAAGGCGGTCAAGGACGTAATGATCGCATTCCAGGACAAGGGAATCGGCACAGCGCGAGCCGTTAGCATATGGAAGGTCCTGGGGCCGGACGCGGTCAAGCTGGTCGAAGAAGATCCCTACCGTCTGGCGCGTGAGGTGCGCGGCATCGGCTTTGCCGGCGCGGACGAAATCGCCGAGAAGTTCGGAATAGACCGGTCGGCGCCAGCGCGTATCCGTGCAGGTATTGCGCACGCGATCGAAAGCGCTGCCGATGACGGGCACACCGCCGTGCCGCGAGCCGATGTTCTAGAACGCGCCGAGCGACTGCTCGGGGTCGATCCCGATGCGGTTTCGGCCGAGGTAGAAGGGGCGATCGCGCAAGGCGACGTCGAGACCTTCGACATCGACGGCACTGCTTTTCTGGCGGTGCGCCGTCTCGCTCGGTTCGAGCGTTCCGTCGCCAGTCGGCTGAAGGCGCTTTCCGAAGGGCGGCCGCCTTGGGGGCGGATCGACGTCGACGCCGCCGTCGAACGCTTCGAGGCGCGCAAGGGCATGCATCTGAGCCCGTCCCAGCGCGAGGCTCTGGCGCTTGTCGCAGGCGCCAAGGTGTCGGTCATCACCGGCGGCCCCGGTGTCGGCAAGACAACGCTGCTCGAAGCCCTTCTGGCCACCATCGCCACGGCAAAGCTTACGGTGGCCCTGGCAGCCCCAACCGGGCGCGCCGCTCGCCGTATGGCGGAACAGGCAGGCCGTGAGGCGAAGACCATTCATCGTCTTCTCGAAATCGACCCAACCACCGGCGGGTTCAAGCGCTCGGCATCCGAACCCCTGGAAGCCGAAGTCGTGGTAATCGACGAAGCGTCGATGGTCGACGTGCCGCTGATGTCGGCGCTCGTCGAGGCTATCCCACTCAACGCCGCGCTCATTCTGATCGGCGACGTAGATCAGCTCCCATCCGTTGGGCCGGGACAGGTGCTCGCCGATATCATCGAATCCGGTCTTGTCCCCGTTGCTCGCCTCACCGAGATCTTCCGACAGGCAGAAGAGAGCCGGATCATCGTCAACGCCCACCGCATCAACCGCGGCGAATGGCCGGAGCCACCGCCATCGAGTGAGCTTGCCGACTTCTATGTCATCGAGGCGCGGGGCGCCGAGGACGCTCTCGCCAAGATCCTGGAGGTGGTCGGAAACCGCATTCCTCGCCGCTTCGGTCTCGACGCGATGCGCGACGTGCAGGTGATCACGCCGATGCAAAAGGGCATCTGCGGCGCTCGCAATCTCAATGATCGCTTGGCGGAACTTTTGAATGGCGCGCCGCTCGACCGCATTGAGCGCTTCGGTCAGACTTACGCCACCGGCGACAAGGTGATGCAGATTGAAAATGACTACGATCGAGACGTGTTCAACGGCGATCTGGGCATTCTCAAGCGCATCCGCCAGAAGGAAGACGAAATCGTCGTCTCCTTTGACGGGCGCGAGGTCAAATACGGCCTTGAGGATCTGGAGGCGCTAACGCGCGCCTATGCCATCACCATCCACAAGAGCCAGGGGTCGGAATATCCAGCGGTGGTGATCCCGCTTTTGCGCGACCATGCCATCATGCTTGCCCGCAATCTCCTCTACACAGCAGCAACTCGCGGGCGTCAGCTTGTGGTTCTGGTGGCTGAGCCCCGAGCGCTGGAAATGGCTCTGTCGGGCGACCGAATCCGACGCCGATTTACCCGGCTCAAGTCGATGCTGTCGGGTTGATTCCAGGTCCCGGCTCGCTTTCCGTCACGCATACGCGTCTCTCCGGCGGAACAAGTTTGAAAACGGTGTGAACCATCCTTGCCGCAAACCGTTGACCTCCGGCGGTCGGCTTTGGGTCGACGGCCAGTCTGCCGCCAAGTTCTGGAGGCCAAGCCTCCTGAGCTAGTGTGGAAGAGCAACGTCGACAGTTGCGCGGGCACCACTTTGGTTGGTCTGAAAGCCATTTGCCCTTGCTTTGGCTTGCGCGTAACGTCGGGAAATAGCGATCGAATTCGGGAGGCGGGTCGATGGTCGATCTTGGGGTGCGTGAGGGACTGACGGACGGAGCGGTCCGGGCGATCACCGAAGGAACTCACGGTGATCCCTTTGCGCTTCTGGGACCGCATCGGGTATCCGGCGCACGCACGGCCATCCGCACATTCAAGCCCAACGCTCGAGCCATCGCGTTGATTTCGACGGATGGCAAGAAGCTCTCTGACTTCCAGCATGTGGAGGGCGGCCTCTGGGTGGCTTTCGCGCAGGGCGACCCAGGCCTTTACCGCCTCCGCGTCGAGTGGCCCAACGGCAGCCACGAGGCAGAAGACCCCTATTCCTTCGGTCAACTGCTCGGCGAGATGGACGTCTACCTTCTCGCCGAGGGTCAACATCGGCACCTTGCCGACACGCTCGGCGCTGTGGTGACGGAAGTCGGTGGCGTTCCCGGCGTTCGCTTTGCCGTCTGGGCGCCCAACGCACGCCGTGTGTCGGTGGTCGGCAACTTCAATGCCTGGGACGGTCGGCGCCACCCGATGCGGCTACGCCGGGAATGTGGCGTCTGGGAGCTGTTCATTCCGCGCTTGCCGGTTGGTGAGGCCTACAAATACGAGATCATTGGCGCGAGTGGCGAGCTTCTACCAGACAAGGCCGATCCAGTTGCCCGCCAGTATGAGTTGGCGCCGGCAACGGCCTCGATCGTCGCCGATCCTAAGCCGTTCGAGTGGCACGACGCCACCTTCATGCGGAACCGCGCCGCCTTCCAGTCGAAGACCGCGCCCTTCTCGGTCTATGAGGTCCATGCCGGCTCCTGGCAACGGCCGGACGGCAAACCGGTGACCTGGCGCTTCCTCGCCGAGCATCTCGTCGCCTACGTCAAGCATATGGGCTTCACGCATATCGAGCTTTTGCCGATCATGGAGCACCCGTTTGGCGGCTCTTGGGGCTACCAGCCGCTTGGTCTGTTTGCGCCAACGGCTCGCTACGGTTCGCCGGCAGACTTTGCGCGTTTCGTCGACGCCTGCCACGAGGCGGGAATCGGCGTCATTCTCGACTGGGTTCCGGCGCATTTCCCGACCGACGCCCACGGCCTCGTCCACTTCGACGGAACGCCACTCTACGAGCATCAGGACCCGCGCGAGGGCTTCCATCAGGACTGGAACACGCTGATCTACAACTTCGGCCGTACTGAAGTGATCGGCTTCCTGGTGGCTTCGGCATTGGAATGGCTCAAGCGTTTCCACATCGACGGCCTGCGTGTCGATGCTGTGGCGTCGATGCTTTATCGCGACTATTCCCGCAAGCAGGGCGAATGGATCCCCAACAAATACGGCGGCAGGGAAAACCTCGAAGCCGTGTCGTTCATCAAGCACCTCAATGGCGTCATTGCCCATGAAGTGCCCGATGCCCTGATGATCGCAGAAGAATCCACAGCTTGGCCGGGCGTTACCGCTCCGCTCGCTGATGGCGGTCTTGGGTTTTCCTACAAGTGGAACATGGGGTGGATGCACGATTCGCTCGACTATTTCTCGCTCGAGCCGATCCACCGCAAATACCACCACAACCAGATGACCTTCGCGCTGATGTATGCCTACTCAGAGCGCTTCGTGCTGCCGCTCAGCCACGACGAGGTGGTGCATGGCAAACGCTCGATCTTCGGCCGCATGCCGGGAGACGAGTGGCAACGCTTTGCCAACATCCGCGCCTACTACGCCTTCATGTGGACGCATCCGGGCAAGAAGCTATCGTTCATGGGCAACGAGATTGCCCAGGGGCGCGAGTGGAACCACGACGGCACCATCGATCTGTGGCTTGAAAGCCGATCCAACAATCTCGGCGTCCAGCGGCTTGTGCGCGATCTCAACACGCTCTATCGGGCCGAGCCGGCCCTGCACGCCCGTGACTTCGAGCCTGAAGGCTTCCAATGGGTGGTGGTCGACGACAACGAACAGTCGACGCTCGCCTACATCCGTTGGGGCTTTGAGAAGGATGCACCCTGCCTCGTCGTTGGCAACTTTACCCCTGTGCCGAGATCCGGCTACCGGGTGGGAGTGCCGCGCGCCGGTCTCTGGCGCGAGGTCTTCAACTCCGACGCCGAGATCTACGGCGGTTCCAACATGGGTAACAAGGGGCGGCTTACGGCTGCGGAGATCGCGAGCCACGGCATGAACTTCTCGCTTGAGCTGACCTTGCCGCCACTGGCCGTCGTCATTCTACGCTGGGACGGCGATGCTCCCATCGTGGAAGCGGCGCCAGCCAAGAAGGGCAAGGCCAAGAGCTGAATGCGGGGGAGGCCTCAGGCCTCCCTTACCCTGCGAAATAGCGGTCGAGGAACGTCCGGTAGATCACCTTCAGGCGACGGAGGTCGTCCAGCGCGACGTTCTCATCGACCTTGTGCATGGTCTGACCGACGAGGCCGAATTCGACGACCGGGCAATAGTTCTTGATGAAGCGTGCGTCCGATGTGCCGCCGGTGGTGGAAAGCTCCGGCCGACGTCCGGTGACCGCTTCGACCGCGTCCGAAAGACCTTCGATCAGCGTGGCGTCGTGAGTCAGGAACGAGACGGCGTTGGTCGGTTCAAACGTCAGCTCATAGGCGAGCGGCGCCGGTCGGCCTGTGCGAAGGGGCGCCGCTTCGACGGCACGGCGGACACGCGCTATGATCTCTTCATGCAGTGCCTCGACCGTCCAGATGTCGTTGAAGCGGATGTTGAAGGCAATCTCCACCTCGGCAGGTACGACGTTGGTGGCACGATTGCCCGTTTCAACCGAGGTGACCTCGAGGTTGGAAGGCTGGAAGCGCTCATTGCCGGCGTCGAAAGGCGGGTCCATCAGCGCGGCGATCACCGCAGGCGCGACGCGCAGTGGATTGTCGGCAAGATGCGGATAAGCAACGTGGCCCTGCACGCCCTTGAGCTTGACGAAGCCCGAAAGAGAGCCACGCCGTCCGACCTTGACCATGTCGCCCAGAGCGGCGGGATTGGTCGGTTCGCCGACGATGGCGTGGCTGAAGCGTTCACCACGCTTGGCCGCCCAATCGAGCAGCTTCACCGTGCCATTGATAGACGGCCCTTCTTCATCACCGGTAATCAGGAACGAGATGCGGCCACCGAAGTGCGGACCGTTCTCTTCAAGAAAATCCAGAACGGCGGCGGCGAATGCGGCGATACCGCCCTTCATGTCGACGGCGCCGCGGCCGTAGAGCCTGTCGCCCTCAATATCGCCAGCAAACGGCCCGTGACTCCAGAGCTCCGGCTTGCCCGGCGGCACCACGTCGGTGTGGCCGGCGAATGTAAGATGCCGGTTGCCCGCACCGATACCGGCGAAGAGATTCTCGATGTCGGGTGTACCGGCATCGCTGAAGACTGGACGCTCTACCTGAAATCCGGCCGGTTCCAACAGCTTGTCGAGAAAGGCAAGTGCCCCGCCTTCGGCTGGCGTCACCGAAGGACACATCAGGAGATCGCGAGCAATGGCGACGGGATCGTGGGGCATGTCCTTCTCCTGGAACTTTTCCGATGAAATCACGTTCACCGGAAAAGCTCCTTCCTTTTTAAAGACGCAACCCCGGACGCAAAACCGGTTTCCACTTTTGCTGGAGTTGCTCAAGAATACGAAACGGCCGGCAGTTTCCCGCCGGCCGTTCGGATAACACGAATTCGCGGCTCGGTCAGTCGCGAAGCAACTCATTGATCGAGGTCTTGGAGCGTGTCTGGGCGTCGACCTTCTTGACGATGACGGCGCAATAGGTCGACGGCCCCCAATTCTGACCGGGCAGCGGCTTACCGGGGATCGAGCCAGACACAACCACCGAATAGGGCGGCACCTTGCCCATGTGCACTTCGCCAGTGGCACGGTCGATAACCTTGGTCGACTTGCCGATGAACACGCCCATGGAAATCACCGAGCCCTGTCCGACCACGACGCCCTCTACAACCTCGGAACGGGCGCCGATGAAGCAGTCGTCTTCGATGATGGTCGGACCGGCCTGCATCGGCTCAAGAACGCCACCGATGCCGACGCCGCCCGAGAGATGCACGTTCTTGCCGATCTGGGCGCATGAGCCGACGGTGACCCAGGTATCGACCATGGTGGCCGTATCGACAAAGGCGCCGAGGTTGACGAAGGACGGCATCAGCACGGCACCCGGGGCGATATAAGCCGAGCGGCGAACGATGGCACCAGGCACAGCGCGGAAGCCGGCAGCTTCATAGGCAGCGGCGTCCATGCCCTCGAACTTCGAGGGGACCTTGTCCCACCAGGCAGCGCCACCAGGGGCGCCCGAGATCAGCGCGGTCGGCGTCAGGCGGAAGGACAACAGCACCGCCTTCTTGAGCCACTGGTTGACGACCCACTCGCCGTCGATCTTCTCGGCAACGCGCGCCTTGCCGCCATCCAGCAGATCGAGAGCCGCTTCAACCGCGTCGCGCACTTTGCCCTTCGTCTCCTGCGTGACGGAGGCGCGATCCTCCCAGGCGGCGTCAAGGGTGGCAGCGAGGTCGGCATAGGCGGCCGTGGCGGCAGTCTCGGTCATGTTGATCTCCGAATGGGCCATGCAGGGTTGGCATCGGCTTCGTGCTTTAGGGGTTTTGCCCGGCGCGCGCAACAAAAGCGACGGTTTCTGCAGTAAGACATCTCATTTTCAAATGCCATCACGGCCGACGACAGCATTATCGGCCGCGATAGTTCCAAGGCAGCAAAACGACACCGGCATCAATATCTTAAAGGCACCGGCCAAGCACCATCGCGCAGCAAAGAGCTGTTCGCTTTACCGCAGAACCGCCCAAGCCGCTCCTTATCGAGAGCTAGTAAGTATTACCACCAAGCTACTTGGGCAGCTGATTAGCGGGCCTTGCGGTCCTTCTTCTTTCCCTTGAAGGGCGGCTTGCCGTCGCGCGGCGCTTCCTTGTAGGGAGCCTTGCCGTCGCGAGACTGCTCCCTGTATGGGGCTTTGCCTTCACGCGGAGGCTTCCCCTTGGCCTTGAGCCGATCATCGTCGCGCCTTGGCTTGTCCTTCCGGGGACCGGCGGGCGTTGCCGCTGGCGGGCCGTCAGCGCGGCTGATACGAACGTTCTCGTCGTTGCCGGCAGCTGCGAGCCGTTCCATCGCTGCGATACCGCCCGGCGCTACCTCGGCAAATGTCTCGCCATCGGCGAGGCGGATGGCGCCGAAATCGCGCCCCTTCAGACCCGATTGGCGGCACAGGAAAGCTAGTACGCGCTTGACCTCAGCGCCGTCGCGGCGACCGACAGAAAGACGGAACCAGGCAGAGCCGGTGAAGTCGACTGACTCGCGAAGCTTCGGCCGCTCTGGCGCATCGGCCCGGCGAGACTTCGGCTCGACAGGGTCGCTGATTTCCTCGGGCGCAGGCAGTCGGGTGCGAGCAAGACGAACGAAGGCCGCCGCCAGCTCTTCAGCCGTCCGCCCCTCGGCAAGGCGGCTCGCGAAAGCGCGCTCGTCTTCACCCATCTCCTCAGTCAGCAGCGGATCTGCGAGTAAGCGTTCCTCGTCCAGCTTGTGGATCGTGTCGGCCGACGGCGCGGCTTCAGAGAACAACTCGATGCCAGCGCCGGCCAGCAGACTTTCCGCGCGACGGCGGCGGTTTGACGGCGTGAGGAGTACCGAAACGCCCTTGCGGCCGGCACGACCGGTGCGGCCGGAGCGGTGCAGAAGCACTTCGCTGTCGTGCGGCAGATCGGCATGAATGACCAAGCCGAGATCGGGCACATCGAGCCCACGCGCAGCGACGTCCGTGGCCACGCAAACACGGGCGCGACCGTCGCGCAGGGCCGACAGCGCTTCGTTGCGCTCGCCCTGCCCCATCTCGCCGGAGAGCGCGACCACCGAGAAGCCGCGTTCAAGCAACGCACCGGTGAGCCGCTTCACGCCTTCGCGGGTGCCGCAGAAAACGATGGAGGTTGCGGCATCGTGAAAGCGAAGAAGGTTGACGACCGCCTTCTCGATCTCGTGCGGGTAGACGCGGACTGCGTGATAGTCGATATCGGCATGAACTTCGCCGTCTTCAGCCACATCAACGCGTGTCGCGTCCTTGCGCATGAAGTCGCGGGCGAGGCGGACGATGTCGGCCGGCAGCGTCGCGGAGAAGAGCAGCGTCTGGCGATCGGCGGGCGCGGCGCCAAGAAGTTTTTCGAGATCTTCGCGGAAACCAAGATCGAGCATCTCGTCGGCTTCGTCGAGAACGACGGCCACGACGTCGGTCAGGTCGAGATTGCGACGGTCAAGATGGTCGCAAAGTCGGCCGGGCGTGCCGACGACGATGTGGGCACCCTGCGCCAGCTGCCGCTGCTCGCGGCGAGGATCCATGCCACCGACGCAGCAAACCAAGCGGGCGCCGGTTTCGCCATAGAGCCAGGCGAGTTCGCGGGCGACCTGCAAGGCCAGTTCACGGGTGGGAGCAACGACCAGGGCGAGCGGCTTGCCGGCGGGCGCGAAGAATTCGGCTGGTCCGAGCAGACGCTCGGCGAGCGCCATGCCAAAGGCGACGGTCTTGCCGGAGCCGGTTCGAGCGGACACCAGCATATCGGCGCCCGCGAGTTCGGGTGCGGCAACGGCCGCCTGAACGGCGGTAGGATCGGCGTAACCACGGGCAGCGAGCGCTCGCGCCAACGCGGGATGAGCTTGAGAAAAAGACATCTGCTTCCTGGGAGGAACACGCGGACAACGGCAAAAGCCGGCACAGCGCGAGAAAAAGGAGCCCTCTCATACAGGCGATGGCGCCATTCTACCAGTCCCGGTAGTGCATGGCTCGTCAGATCGACAGCGCGTCAGCCACTTGGCTTAAGAATGCTGCGAGATTGGCAGTGACAAAGTCCGCAACCGATGCCTCCCAACGCAGTCCCGCCTCGCTGACAACCAGAATGGCCCTCATTCCGAGGGCATGGGGGACGACTAGGTTGCGAGGCGCATCCTCGAACATGGCGGCAGCCATGGGATCAATGGCAAAGCGATCCATGAAGGCGGTATAGGTCGCCTCGGCTGGCTTGGGCAGATAGTTGGCATCGACGATATCGAAGACGCCGTCAAAGTTGCCCCCAATGCCAAGCTGGGACAGTGTCCTCTCGACGTGGGCATGGGTGCCGGAGGTCAGGATGAACTTCCGTCCCGGCAGGCGGGCCAATATCTTGGAGAGGTCGGGATTGGGCGTCAGCGCCGAGTAATCGACGGCATGCGCATCGGCCAAGAATGCTTCGGGATCGACCCCATGCTCTTCCATCAGCCCGCGCAACGTCGTGCCGTACCGGGCTGCGTAGTCTTTCTGCAGAGCATGGGCCTCTTCGGGCGAACAGCCAAGAACGCGCGCCGTATACGCACGGATGCGGCTCATAACGGCCGTGAATATCCCGCTTTCGGGCGGATATAGCGTATCGTCGAGGTCGAAGACCCAATCCCGAACGCCGACGAAGACGGAGAGTTCGTCGGCGTCGAGGATTTTGTCGGACGGCATCAGCGGCGGATCAACGTGCCGGCGCCGGTCTCGGTGAAGATCTCGAGAAGCACGGCATGCGCCGTCTTGCCATTGACGATCACCGCCGCGTCGACACCCCGCTTCAGGGCATCGAAGCAGGTCTCGACCTTGGGGATCATGCCGCCCGAAATGGTGCCATCGGCAATCAAAGCCTGGGCCTCGGCACGGGTCAGTTGCTTCAGAAGCTGCCCATTGCGGTCCAGCACGCCGGGCACGTCGGTGAGGAAAAGGAGGCGTGCTGCGTGTAGCGCGCCGGCGATGGCGCCGGCGAAGGTGTCGGCGTTGACGTTATAGGTCTCGCCGTCGACGCCCGGCGCGACAGGAGCCACCACCGGAATCAGGTCTTCCTTGGCCACCATGTCGAGCACGGCCGGGTTCACCACCTTGGGTTCGCCGACGAAGCCGAGGTCGATGACCTTCTCCATCTCGCTGTCGGGGTCGCGCATGGTGCGCGTCGCCTTTTCGACGGTGACGAGATTGCCATCCTTGCCGCAGAGGCCGATGGCCCTGCCACCCTCGGCATTCAGCGCCGAAACGATCTGCTTGTTGATGGAGCCGGCCAGCACCATCTCGACGATTTCCATCGTGGCGCGATCGGTCACACGCAGGCCGTTCTTGAATTCGCTCTTGATGCCCAGCTTGTCGAGCATCGACCCTATCTGCGGTCCACCGCCGTGGACGACGATCGGCTTCATGCCGGATTGCTTCAGAAGGACGATGTCGCGAGCGAAGGCACGGGCCAGATCCGGATCGCCCATGGCGTGGCCGCCGTATTTCACCACGATGGTCTTGTCGTCGTAACGCTGCATGTAGGGCAGCGCCTCGGAAATGATGCGGGCGCGCGACAGCATCGCTTCGGTGGATTCGGGCGTGGATGTGGTCATGGCGGCCTCGGGTCGGTTGGATCGAGAACGCCTATAGCCGATCGGGGGGCAAGGCTCAACGCCAGAACCGCGCGGCGACCGATCCGGAACTGCCTAAATTGGCAGCTCAGGCGCCAGCGAGAAGCTTGGAGATGGCCGCGCGCAGATCGTCGACGCCAGCGCCCTTTTCACTCGACGTGGCCAGTACTTCGGGGAAAGCGGCAGGACGCTTGCGGATCCGCTCGGCAGTCTCGGCGAGTACTTTCTCGATGCCACCGGGCTTCAGCTTGTCGGCTTTGGTCAGCACGATCTGGTAGGAAACAGCCGCCTTGTCGAGAAGCGTCAGAACGTCTTCGTCGTTTTTCTTGACGCCATGACGGGCGTCGATCAGCACGTAGACGCGACGAAGATTGGGCCGGCCACGCAGGTAATGCCGGATCAGTGCGTTCCAGACGTCGACCTTCTCCTTCGGCGCCTCGGCGTAACCGTAACCGGGCATATCGACGAGGAGAAGGCCCGCATCGACCTCGGGCTTGAACAGGTTGAGCTCCTGCGTACGCCCCGGCGTATTGGAGGTGCGGGCAAGTCCCTGCTGGCCAGTCAGCGCATTGATGAGGCTCGACTTGCCAACGTTGGATCGTCCGGCGAACGCCACTTCAATTGTCCCGGCGATCGGCGGCAGATCGTCGACATGCGCCATGCCGCGCACGAAAGTCCACGGGCGGGCGAACAGAAGGCGCGTCGCTTCGGGGTCGATCGCAGTGCGAGTGTCGTCCATCGTGGCAGTTCCCTGGGGCATTGGCAGTGGGGCGCTCATGCCCTGATAACAGAAACGGACCGGCTTGAAAGCCGGTCCGCAAGGCTTGTCGTCTGTGAAGTGCAAGCGATCAGCCGGTTTTTGGCTTCCTGCCAAATGTCGATTTGAGATTGTCGAACAGCTCGATCTTGACGCCGTGCTTCTTCATGATCAGCGACTGCTGCAGGATCGACAGCGTGTTGTTCCACGACCAGTAGATAACGAGACCTGCTGGGAAAGCCGCCATCATGAAGGTGAAGATGATCGGCATGTAGGTGAACAGCATCGCCTGTGTCGGGTCTGGCGGTGTCGGGTTGAGCTTCATCTGGACGAACATGGTGATGCCCATGATGATCGGCCAAACGCCGAGCATCAGCATGTGCGGCGGTGTCCAGGGAATAAGCCCGAACAAATTGAAGATCGTCGTTGGATCTGCAGCGGAAAGATCGTGGATCCAGCCGAAGAAGGGCGCGTGACGCATTTCGATCGTCACGTAGAGCACCTTGTAAAGCGAGAAGAACACCGGGATCTGAACCACGATCGGCAGACAGCCGGCCAGCGGATTGATCTTTTCCCGCTTGTAGAGCTCCATCGTCTCCTGCTGCTGCTTGACCTTGTCGTCCGGGTACTTGGCCTTGATGTCGGCCATGGCCGGCTGCAGCATCTTCATCTTGCTCATCGACGCGTAGGACTTGTTGGCGAGCGGGAAGAAGATGGCCTTGACGATCAGTGTCACCAGAAGGATGGCAATGCCGAAGTTGCCGACCAGCTTGTAGAGGTGATCGATCAGCCAGAACATCGGCTTGGTGATCCAGTAGAACCAGCCCCAGTCAATCAGCTTGTCGAAATTGACGATGCCGAGGTCCTTCTCATAGGCATTGACGCGGGCCACGGTCTTGGCGCCAGCGAACAGGCGCGTCTCGGTGGCGGCGCTGCCGCCGGCCGGAACCTGCAGCGGATCGCGAAGATAATTGGCCTGGTAGGTGTCGATGTTACCGGCCAGAGCCCAGGAGAAGCGTGGCTGGAAGTTGACGCCACCGTCCGGGATGAGCGCGGCCGCCCAATACTTGTCGGTGATACCGAGCCAGCCGGAGCTGACCGGCGCGTGCTTGACGCCCTCGCTGTCCTTCAGGCTCTTGTAGGTGGATTCGGTGACCCCTTCGTTGCCAAACACGCCCAGCAGGCCTTCGTGAATGACCCAGGTACCCGGCACCTGCGGGGTTCCGTAGCGGGTCACGAGACCATAGGGATAAACGGTCGTGGCGGTCGCCGAGTTATTCGCGACGCTGTCCTTCACCGTGAACATGACGTGGTCGTCGACCGAGATTTCACGCGTGAAGACGAGGCCGGCACCATTGTCCCAAGTCAGCTTCACCGGCGTCGACGGGGTGAGACGCGCGCCCTCCGGTGCAGTCCAGACCGTTTCCGCGCCCGGCAACGCAACGCCGCCGCCAGCCGGTGCCATGAAGCCGAACTCGGCGTAATAGGCGTCGTTCGTGCCGAACGGATTGAGCAACTTTACGAAAGGCGAGTTGGGCTCAATAGTTTCGCGGTAGAGCTTCAGCGACAGATCATCGATGCGAGCGCCTGTGAGGCTGATCGAGCCGGTGAGCTCGGGCGTGTCGATGGCAACACGCGGGCTCTTGGCGAGCGCCTCTTCGCGAGACACAAAGGCCGAGGTCGTGTTGAGGCCGACGGTCGGTGCGGATCCGGCTTCGCCGGCAGTAGCGGTGGCGGCAGCCTTGCCGTCTGCCGGGGTGGCCTGACCGGCTTGCTGCTGGGCGGCCTGCTCGGCAATCTGCGCCTTTTCGAGTCTCGGGCCGGCAACGAAATACTGCCAGCCGAGCAGCACAGCCAGCGACAGGGCGATGGCCACAATCATATTACGGTTTTCGGTCATGGACCTGTTTCTTCCTCGCTCGGCGCCGGCTTCAGCGCCTCCTTGCCGCCGCGCGGCCCCGTCTTGGTGGAGGCCGCGGCGCGAACGGCGCCGACCACTTCGGCAACCAGGTCGGTAAACGGCATGTCGAGCGCCGGACGGCGGCCAACCAGCACGAAATCGCGCCCGGGATCGGCGGCCGCGGCCCCGGCGAGCCGGACCGCTTCCTTGAGACGGCGCCGGATGCGGTTGCGCACCACGGCGTTGCCCATCTTCTTGGTCACCGTAAAGCCGAAGCGGGCATCCGCCTCGACCACGTCCGCCGCCCCTTCGGTTCGGCGGATCGATTGCAGCAAAAAGCCGCGCCGGGGCGTTCTGGCACCCCGGGCGACTTTCACGTAGTCTTTTCGCTTCTTCAGCCGCTGCATGTCAGGCGCCTCGCGAGCCAGACGGCCGGCGTCCGCCATGGACGAGGGCCGATTACGCCGACAGACGCTTGCGCCCCTGGGCCCGGCGACGGGCGATAACCTTGCGGCCGCCGGCCGTGGCCATGCGGGCACGGAAACCGTGACGGCGCTTGCGAATGAGCTTGGACGGCTGATAAGTCCGCTTCATGGTCGTTTGCCCGCCTGGCGGGCCCCTCGTTCTGTCGGCTATCCGGCTTCGGAACGGCTTGCGCTCCGCTTTCGGACAGCTCTTGTGTCTCAACTGGGAAATCGGCCACAGCATATACGGCCAAGCCGGCCGAAAGACCGGTGGCGCCCTTCCGATCGGAGGGGCTTATACGGGACGGACAGTGGCTCGTCAACGCATCAATGCCGAGCAAACCGCTTCAAAGCCACCACTTCCAAGCCTTTTAAGCCGTCTACTGACAGCTCCGGGCACAGAGCCACGCTAAGAGCGATGCAATTATGGCATCGCGACAGAATTTTACCTTATTTCAGACGCGGGCCTCTTCCAATTTCTGCGCGAAGCGACAGATAGAGAGCATTCTTTTTCCGGAAGCGTCCATAATGGTCCAGACTGACAATTCAAGCGGCCTTGCAAAGCCGCACTTCCCGGCCACCCACACTTTCAGTCTGTCTTTCAAACTCCTTATCTTCACGATCCTCTTCGTGATGTTCGCCGAAGTGTTGCTGTTCGTTCCCGCTATCGCCAACTTCCAGCGCAACTATATCGAATCGAAGATCCACACAGCCGGGATTGTCGCGCACACGCTGACAACCTATCCCGAGACAGCCTTGCCGAGAACCATCCAAGCCGATCTCCTCAACCGCCTCGATGCCTATGCGGTTGCGGTGCGCTCGGCAGGCATGAAGCAACTCGTCGCCATGGCAGACGCACCGCCGACGGTCACGCGCAGCATCGACTTCGACAATCAGCAGACCCATGGGATTGTCACCGAAGCGATCGATACCATGCTGTTCGGCGGCGACCGTACGATCCGGGTCACGGGCAAGTATGACGGGGAAGGCGAGATCGAGGTGGTCTTCTCCGAGACCCACCTCAGAAACGAGCTTCTGGAGTTTGCCGGCCGCCTGCTGCTAGTTTCATTCCTGATCTCCGCGCTCGTCGGCGTACTGGTGTTCTTTTCCATTCAATATCTGATGGTCATCCCGATGCGTCGCCTGGGCAAGGCGATCTACAAGTGGGCACAGGAGCCCGAGGGAGACACCTATCTTGTCCGTTACGGCGGCCGGACCGACGAGATCGGCCGCGCCGAGTTCGCCGCAGCTGCCATGCAGCAGCGCATCCAGGAGCTGTTCAAGCAGCAGAAGCGCTTGGTCGAGCTTGGGCTTGCGGTCTCCAAGATCAATCACGATCTTCGCAACCTGCTCGCTTCAGCGCAGTTGATCTCGGATCGTCTGACCATGATCCCGGATCCGTCCGTGCAGAAGTTTGCGCCCAAGCTGGTATCGGCCATCGACAGAGCCATCAATTACTGCCAATCGGTCCTCGCCTACGGCAAGGCACAGGAGGCTCCTCCGTCGCGGCGTCTCCTTTCTTTGTCGCGGCTGGCGACCGACGTAGCGGAGATGACCGGTCTCGTTCATCATGCCAGCATCGAGTGGGTGAATGCTGTTCCGGAGGATCTCGAAGTCGATGCGGACTCCGAGCAGCTTTTCCGTGTCCTGCTGAACTTGGTTCGCAACGCGGTCCAGGCACTTGAACAGTCCAAGGACGATACCCTGGTTCGCCGCCTTACGGTTTCGGCAGAACGTCAAGGCGACATGGTGAGTATCCGTATCTCCGATACCGGCCCCGGTCTACCGGAGAAGGCGCGGGAATCGCTCTTCAAGCCCTTCGCGGGTTCAGTGCGCACCGGAGGAACAGGCCTCGGCTTGGCCATTGTTGCCGAACTGGTCAAAGCACACGGCGGGACGATCTCCTGCGAGGATGGCGGGCCTGGTGCAACCTTCGTCATCGAAATCCCGGATCGAAAGATCCTTGCTGCGGCCTAATGAAACGAAAACGGCGACGCCATTGGCGCCGCCGTTTCGTTGCTACAATGTGCAAAGCTCACTCGGCCGCAAGGCTCTCGCCAGCAACGCCTGCGCCACTTTCGGCGTCGAGCCACCAGCTGACGTTGCCATGGCTGCGTAGCGCCGTAGCCGGGCACTGCGTCGAGATATCGCCCAGAAGTGCGGCGCGTACCGCATCCGACTTGGCAGCGCCAGTGGCCAGCACAATGATTTCCCGCGAGGCGAGGATCGTTCCGATCCCCATGGTCATGGCCTGGGTGGGCGGCAGCGCGCCATCGAAGAAGGCGGAGTTGGCCTCGAGCGTTGAGGCTTCGAGATCAACGACACGCGTACGAGCAGCAAAGTCTGCTCCCGGCTCGTTGAAGCCGATATGCCCATTGCGTCCAATTCCGAGCAGCTGCAGGTCGATGCCGCCAGCCTCCCGGATCATCGCTTCATAGCGGCTGGCAAACACTGTGGGATCAGCGGCAAGACCATCCGGCACAAAGGTGCGGCTCTTGTCGATGTCGACCAGATTGAAGAGCTGGGTATCCATGGTCGAACGGTAGGAGCGCGGATCGGCCGGCGGCAGCCCGACATATTCATCCAGATTGAACGACGTAACGCCAGAGAAGCTGATCTCACCGGCACGGTAAAGTGCCACGAGCCGCTCATAGACCGGTTCCATGGTCGCTCCGGTCGCAAGCCCGAGGACAATCTTGGGCGTCGCCTTCAGGCGTTCGGCAATACGGTCGGCCACGGCATAGGCTGCTGCCTGCGTCGTCGGGGAATGATTGATCCGCATCTTGAACTCCATCGATCGGCGACCAGCCAACGGCAGGTCACAGCCATTCACTACCATGAATGATGGCGATCAATAATTAGTTCGTCAAGATGCCGAACATAAAATTTCGATGACGGTCAGGCATGCGCCGCAGCCGGCAACCGCAATGGCATCGGAAGATCCGCAGGGCTGAAAAGCAGATTATGAGCCTGGTTGAGCGCCAGCGCCACGGCGCCGGTCAAAGCGGCTTGCGCCCCGAGGGCCGAAACCTCCACGGTAATCGCCCGATGGCTGACGCGCCGAAGCTCCTGACTGATCCGCTCGACCACGCCGGGCAAGCAGCCGATGATGCCACCAACGACGATTTTCTTCGGTTCTAGCAAGGCATGGACGGCCACCATCGCCAGTGCGGCGGTGTGCGCGATCTCCCCGACCGCCGCCACTGCTGAAGCGTCCTCGCCCGTCTGGGCTCGAGAGAAAATCTCAGCCGTCGACAAGGTGGCTTCCCCGCCAAGCGCCTTGTAGCGCTCCCGGATGCCTCGCCTGCCGATGGCGCTTTCGAGCGCGCCCCGAGCTAGACTATCTGGCGCCACCGGGTCCCCGCCTATCGGCAGGAAGCCGATTTCACCCGCCGCACCACTCGCACCGCGGATAAGTCGGCCGCCGCTCAATGCGCCAAGACCAATACCCGTGCCCAGCGATACGAAGGCGACCTCCTCTATGCCGACGGCACATCCATCCCAGGACTCGCCGATCACTGCGGCATTGATGTCATTCTCGATGACAACGGGGCAGCCGAGTTCAGCGGAGATGAGATTGCGGACATCCAGGTCACCGAGCCCTTCCAGATTGGGCGAGAGCGACAACCGCCCACTTTCCGGCTCGATCACACCGGGCATGGCCACGGCTGCTACCAATATCTTCCGGCGATCGACATCAGCGCCGGCGGCGAGTTCCGAGGCAAGCCGGCCCAGCTCCGAAACCAACGCTTTCCCTGACAGTTCGTCGGACGGCGCTTCAACCGAAGCGATGAGGTCACCGACGAGGTTGGCAAGCGACAGGCGCAGCGACGTGACGCCAAGCTCGGCTCCGATGACGTAGCCAGCAACCGGATCAACCTCGTAAATGACCGCCGCTCGCCCAACCGTGCCCGAGGTGACGCCTTTCACGCGCACGAAGCCGCCGCTCTCCAGCACCCGAATGACTTCCGACATGGTCTGCTTGGAAAGGCCGGTAATCTTGGCCAGCGTCGCTCGCGAGGTGGGGCCGGAGTTGAGCAGCACATCCATCACGGCGCGCACCGAGATCTGGCGCAGCACCGGGGTTGCGGTATCGTCTGGGATCATCGGCCGGAAGTCTCCTGGGAGCGTCACGGAAACGATCCATACACCCAAATGCATGGCTTAACAGCCCTGCCACACGGCGGCTCAATGCTTATGCCTTGATCGCGGCGCCGGCCTGTACAGAGTTCCGATATTCCGTGGGCGTGCGGCCAACCACCTTCTTGAACACCTTGTAGAAGTAATTGAAGTCGTTGAAGCCACACCGCTGGGCAATCTGCGACAACGGCATGTCGTATTTTTCAAGCATGAACTTGGCTTTGCCAATTCTCACCTGAGTGAGATAATCGGAAAAGGTCATCGCGCCCTGCTCGCGGAAAACACGCGAGAAGTAGTTGGGGCTGATATGCAGATGCGCCGCCACGCTGTCGCGAGTGATCAGACGATCGAAATTTTCCTCGATGTAGAGGCAGGCAGCTCGGAAAAAGGCCGACGATTGCCGGTCTTCCTCGGGCACTGGATTGGCAATCAGGCGGCGCGAATATTCCAGAATGGCTTGGGCCAGCAGACGGGCGTCAAGGCTGGTCGCCCCTGCGTCATCGCGATGACTGACCATCGCGTCGACCATGTGCTGCAGCGGCCCGTTACCCGGTATCAGACAACTGCGTTTCTCGACGGAGATGAAGCGCCCTTCCCCGGCATTCCAACGCAACAGGCTGACACCGAGATGTGTTGCGCCGAAGAGCAGGCTCAGCACTTCGACGTCCTTGTCCCATAGCGGCTGGTTCCAGCCGTTGCCAGGCACGACCAGGGCATCTCCCGGACCGAGCTGATGCTCTTCGATCCGCGCAGTACTATCGCACAGCACGTTCGTATAGGTCCCGGCGATGACGAACTCGAACCGCGCAAACTGCACCTGGAGCGCACCGAGCGGCGGCGCGGCAGCGTCGAGGCCGAAGACGATATGCTCCGGCCAGCCGGCCGCATGGGACAGGGCATCCCCGCGCGCGAAATCGTCAAGCGTCACGTTGGCAAAAGACATAGTGCGCCTCCTTGTTCGGCGCGGTTTTGCGAAGATCGAGGCGAAGAAGCGTCAAAGCTCAGGCCAGCGTCGCGCCACCATGGCGCGGACGTCGGCCGCGGAATCGAGCGACAGCGCCTCTTCGGCAACGGCCCGACAGGTGTCCATGTCGAGCGTCCGGATGAATGCCTTGAGGTCGGGAATGCCGGAACGGGTTGCCGAAAGACTGGTGACGCCCAGACCGATGAGAATGGGCGCCGCAGGAAGCTCGGAGGCAAGACCGCCACAAACCCCCACAGGACAATCGTGACGCCCGCCGGCAGCAGCCGCGTCGGCAATCGTCTTCAGCACCGCCGGGTGCAGCGAGTCGATCTCGGGCGCTAGCTCCGTGTTGCCGCGATCCATGGCCAGAACATATTGTGTGAGATCGTTGGTCCCAATCGAGAAGAAGTCGGCCTCCTTGGCCAGCTTGTCTGCCATCGCGACAGCAGCGGGCACCTCGATCATGATGCCGAGCGGCACGTCCGCCGTAATCCCGAGCGCTGCCTTCTCCTCTTCGAAGATCGCCTTTGCCCAGCGAAGCTCCCCAATGTCGGCGATCATGGGCATCATGATCCGAACGACTGATACCGGCGTGACCTTGAGAATGGCGCGGAATTGCTGGCGCAGCAAATCGGGGCGCCGCTTGGACACACGAATGCCACGCACGCCGAGGATCGGGTTCTCTTCTGCCGCCTGCTTGAGATAAGGCAGCGGCTTGTCACCGCCGATATCTAGAGTGCGGATGGTCAGCGGCTTGCCGCGCAGTGCGTCGGCGATCGCCTGGTATTCAGCCTGCTGTTCGGCCTCGGTGGGGGCCGTAGGCCGATCGAGGAACAGGAACTCGGTCCTGAGCAGACCAGAGCCCTCGGCACCAAAGGCCAGCCCGCGCGCAGCATCGGCAACCGAACCGACGTTGGCATAAACCGGCAGGCGCGTTCCGTCGGCCATCACACAATCAATCGGCGCGGCCTCGCGATTGGCAGCTCGGCGCGTTTCGCGCTCAGCAGCTGCCTTGCGGGTCGCTTCGATCGTCGCCTCGGTCGGATTGACCTGGATTTCGCCACGCTCGGCATCGACGATCAGCGGTGTTCCCTCGGGGATGCGGTGAGCATCCGGACCGACAGCCGCCAGCATGGGCACGCCACTCGCAGCTGAGAGAATGGCAACATGCGAGGTACGCCCGCCCTTGGCTACGATGAACGCTGCCGGCAGGCGCTCGCCGAAGGCCATGAACTGCGAGGGAAGCAGATCGTCGGCAATGGCGATGGCATCCTCCGGCAACGCCAGGCTTTCGGGCGATCCGCCGGCCAGCACCGTCAGCACCTGTTGCTCAAGGTCGACGAGGTCGGCTGCACGCTCGGCGAGGCGAGCATTGTCGAGCCCGCGAAGCAACGCGGCCTGGGTCGAGATGGTATCCGAGAAGGCCCAACCCGCACTCTTGCCGCGAGCAATGCGATCGCGAGCCCCTTCAAGCAGTTCCGTGTCCTCAAGAAGGGCCGCATGAGCGCCCATGATTTCGCGCTGCTGCTGCGTACGACCAACAGTCGCTTGCTCGCTCAGATGTTGGTGGACGCGGGCAATGGCCGCGTCGAGCGCCTCGCTCTCGGCAACCATATCGCCGCCTTCTTCAGAAGGACGCGCAACTTTTTCCTTGAGATGGACGGCTCGACCAATGGCAAGACCCGGGGCAGCGACCACACCGCCAAGCACTGGCCTGTCTTCGGTTCCGAAGGGCGTAAGGTCAACCGGAGGTTCTTCGGCTATCGCGGCCGTTTCATCAACCCCCGGCAAAGTATCCTGTCCGGCATCGACATAGGGAACAACCGGATCACCAAGACCGGAAACGATTGCCTCGATCACGCCATCGATCGCCGCAGCGGCATCGGCGCCTTCTGCCGTCACGAGAAGCCGGCTTCCCCAACGGCTGCCAAGGGTCAGCAGGGAAACAGGACTCTTTGCATTGGCCTTGCGCTCGCCGAGAACTATCTCGATGGCACTGGCATACTCCTTCGCCTTGGCGGCGAGCAGCGCCGCTGGGCGGGCGTGCAGGCCCTCGCTCATTTCGAGAACAACGTCGCGCTCTATTCTGCCGACTGGCGGCGGGGCCTCCACACCGATCGGCGAGACCACCATGATTTCGTCGCCTAAGCCGATCGGCCCGCCCGACTGGCGGGTCGTGACATGGAAGGCATCCTCGTTGATTACGAGAACCGGTGTCGTGACAATGCCGCAGCTTTCAACAAGCGCCTGCAGATCGAAACGGATGAGAAGATCGCCAACGGCCACCTGGTCGCCCTCGGCGACCGCTGCAACGAGACCGGTGCCGCGCAGAGCCACGGCCTCGAGGCCCACATGGACGAGAAACTCCGCACCGTCGGCCGTCATGACCTTCACGGCGTGGCCGCGCCGGTGCACCGATGTGACGGTGCCGGCCACCGGCGCGCGCACCTCACCAATTTCGGGCTCGATCGCCACGCCATCGCCCATCATACCGAGCGCGAACATCGGGTCGGGGACCTCGGCGAGAGGCACGATCCGCCCTTTGAGGGGAGCTCGGACTGAAATGGTCGAGGTGGTCATGCGCTTATCTCCAAATACCGTCTATCGAGGCCCCCGCCCCAAATGCCGCCACAGGCTGTAACGATGTCCATAAGCAAGGGCCGAATATCTTGGCCCCTCGCTTGCCGTTGTCCCTAAATCTGGGCTGCGGCGCCGATCTCGGCAAGAACTTCGCGCGGAAGCGCGTTACCGGAGAAACGATCGACAGCAGCGGCAACGCCCACGTCGGCAATCGTCGCCTGCATTTCGACCGCTTGCGGATCGCTGTCATTGCGATAGTGCAGCGCTGCGGCGATACCCTTGACCAAGTTCTGGTGTGGCAGGCCGTATTCGAGGGTGCCGAGCAGCGGCCTGATCAACCGGTCACCCTTGCCGAGCTTGCGCAAAGGCTCGCGACCAACCCGCGCCACGTCGTCGCGAATAAAGGGATTGGCGAAACGACCGAGGATTTTCTCAATATAGGCGGCGTGCTTTGCAGGATCGAAGTCATAGCGGCGGATCAGCACGGCGCCGCTTTCTTCCATCGCAGCCTTGACGATCGCACGGATCTCGGCACTCTCGATGGCGTCGCGGATGGTCGGCAGCCCCTTTTCGAAGCCGAGGTAGGCCGTGATCGCATGTCCTGTGTTGAGCGTGAACAGCTTGCGCTCAACGAAGGCCATCAGGTTATCCGTCAGCTCCATGCCGGGAATGTTGTGAGCCCAGCCCTTGAGTTGGGTCTTGTCAACGATCCACTCGGAGAACTCCTCGACGGTGACAGCGAGAGGCTCGCCCTCGACCGGCGGCGCAGGAGGCACGATGCGATCGACCGCGCTGTCGGCAAAGCCAACGCTGCTCTCGACGATCTGCGCAGTCTGGGCCGGCAGATGGCTGAATACTGCTTCCTTGAGCTGGGTGGTGCCGCGAATGGTATTCTCGCAGGCAATGATGTTGAGCGGAGCATCGTTGCCGGCTGCGACCCGTGCCTCAAGGCCGCGAGCAATCGTCGGAGCGATCCTCGGCAGGATGGCCGGCCCGACAGCCGTGGTCACGAGATCGGCAGATGCGATCAGGGAAATGATCTCGTCACCGATCGACGAGACGGCGGTAACGCCCGTTACTTCCTCGCGGCGATTGCCGGAGCCGACGATATCAACGGGATAGCGTCCATTCCCGGCAATCAGTCCCACAAGGGTCTCATTGACGTCCGCGAAGGTAACGGACCAACCAGCGTCGGCGAGAATCTTGCCGATAAAACCGCGGCCGATATTGCCCGCGCCAAAGTGAATGGCTCGCATGGTCGTCTCCAGAAGATGTCTTGGGAAAGGAGGGCCGCCTTTGAGGCGGCCCCATTTTCAAGAAGCCGAGGTCAGCCGAGATCGAGGATCCGCAGCACGTCGGCAGGGTTCTTGGTCGAGGCAAGGTGAGCAACCACCTTGGGGTTTTCGAGGACCCTGGCGAGAGCTGACATGACATCCATGTGCTCGTTGCCCTTGGCCGCGAGGCCGACGACAAGGCGAGCCACGTTCTCGGGTTCAGGACCGAAAAACACGCCGTCGGGGTATTGGCAGACGACGATACCGGTCTTCAGAACCTCGTTCTTCGCTTCATTGGTGCCGTGCGGCATGGCCAGCGACTGGCCGAGATAGGTCGACACGATAGTCTCGCGCTTGAGCATCGCGTCGATGTAGCTCGGGGTGATCGCGCCCATCTCCAAAAGCTTGGAGCCGGCGAAGCGAATCGCTTCCTCTTTTGTGGACGCGGTGAGGCCGAGGAAGATGTTTTCCTCACCGAGATTAAAAGATGCGCCACCCTCGGGCTTGCCGGCAGCCGGAGCCGCGGCGGAACCCGCCTTCGCCTTGATCTCCGCCACGATGCGGTCATAGGCCGCGCCGTCGAGGAAATTGGTGATGGAGACGTGCGTCGCCTGGGGAGCAGCCCGACGGGCACGCTCGGTCAGGTCCTTGTGAGTGATGACCACATCCACATCGGCCGGCAGGGCATTGATCGCGACATTGCTCGAACGGATGGCGCCGAGGCCAGCCTGATCCAGCTTCTTGCGCAGCATGGAAGCACCCATGGCGGACGAACCCATGCCGGCGTCGCAGGCAACGATAACCGAGCGAACCGGGCCGGAGATCGCGGCCGAGGTGGCGGCAACCGGAGCGGCCATGCCCTTCGATTCGGCCTTGAGCGCCTTCATGCGAGCGGTGGCAGCCTCGAGGTCTTCCTCGGCTTCCTCGCTCTTGTCGGTCTTAAGCAGCACGGAAGCGACCAGGAAGGTCACGAGTGCGCCCAGAACCACGGCGGCAATGACGCCCACGAAACCATCGGCCGGGGTCATGCCGAGGACGGCGAAGATCGAACCCGGTGACGATGGAGCACGCAGGCCGCCGCCGAGCAGCATATTGCAGGCAACGCCGGTGGCACCGCCGAGGATCATGGCGATGATCAGGCGCGGCTTCATCAGCACATAGGGGAAGTAGATCTCGTGGATACCGCCGAAGAAGTGGATGATGGCGGCGCCCGGTGCTGACTGCTTTGCGTTACCACGACCGAAGACCATGTAGGCGAGCAGCAGGCCAAGACCCGGGCCCGGGTTGGCTTCGATCAGGAAGATCAGCGACTTGCCCTGTGCAGCGGCCTGCTGGATACCCAGCGGGGTGAAGACGCCGTGGTTAATGGCGTTATTCAGGAAGAGCACCTTGGCCGGCTCGACCAGGATCGAGGCTAGCGGGATCAGACCGGTGCTGATCAGGGCGTTGACGCCTGAACCGAGGGCAGCCGACAGATGCTCGACAAGCGGACCGACAATCGCAAAGGCGACCATGGCCAGGATCATGCCGATGATACCGGCCGAGAAGTTGTTGACCAACATCTCGAAACCGGGACGGATCTTGCCGTCGACGAGCTTGTCGAACTGCTTGATCGCCCAGCCGCCGAACGGGCCAACCAGCATGGCGCCCAGGAACATCGGAATGTCGGTGCCGACGATGACGCCAGCGGTGACGATGGCACCAACGACAGCGCCGCGCTCACCGTACACCAGCTTGCCGCCAGTGTAGCCGAGCAGAAGCGGCAGCAGGTATGTGATCATCGGCCCGACGAGCTTGGCGAAAAACGCGTTGGGAAGCCAGCCGGTTGGAATGAAGAGAGTAGTGATGATACCCCAGGCGATGAAAGCGCCGATGTTGGGCATCACCATGCTGCTCAGGAAGCGGCCCACTTGCTGGACGCGCACCTTGAGATTGGACGACGACGCGTCGCCCCCTGCGGTTCCGGTATATGCCATATCTTGGAAACTCCTCCACGAAGTCCTGTCACACCGAAGAAGGAGGTCGTCAGACCAGAGAATAAACGAACCCGCCGCCGCAACTTGGTTGCGTCGAATAAACATCGGCTCCTGAAAAGTGCCGATCAGATCATTTATCTCGAGAGCCTCTCCGCTCCTCCATCCTGACCCTGTATTTCCATGATCAGGAGATACGAAAACACCGCCCTGAGCGCCGTTTAGCGCTCAGACCTCAGCACACTTCAATTGTTGTTCTTGCGCGTCTTCGTTCGATTGTGATCAAAACATGACATTGATTTGCTGAAAAGTGGAAAGATATAAACACGACTGTAAAAATGTATCCTAGATATCAGCTCTCAAAACAGCAGCTGCACGGATCGAGCAGAAAATCGCAATAAATCCATTAGCTTGGGAATATATCTGCAACTTGAAAATTGTATGATTACCGCCCTTATGGCAGCATACTTAGGTCTACACTGAAGGTATCCAGACACCGAAAGCTATACTTTTTGCCAATAGGAAAAACGGCGCGCTCGCTTTCAAAAGCCTGCGCGCCGCCCTGTTTGTGTACGAATCTTCTAGCTACAGCTCACTCGACGGTCACACTCTTGGCGAGATTGCGAGGCTGATCGACATCGGTGCCTTTAGCCACTGCCGTGTGATAGGCGAGCAGTTGGACAGGCAGCGAGTAAAGGATTGGCGCCACAAAGGGGTCAACTCTGGGCAGTTCTATCGACCACCTAACCTTCGCACCAAGACGGGCGACACCTTCGGTGTCCGATATCAGTAATACACGACCGGAGCGGGCGGCCACCTCCTGAATGTTGGAGACAACTTTTTCGAACAGGGAATCCGAAGGCGCCAGCGCGATGACCGGAACGCCATCGTCAATCAGCGATATTGGCCCATGCTTCATCTCGCCCGCTGCGTAGCCCTCCGCATGGATATAGCTGATCTCCTTGAGCTTCAGCGCACCTTCAAGAGCTATTGGGTAGGCTGTGCCGCGTCCGAGGTAAAGCGCATCCCGGCTTTCGGCAATCGTGCCCGCGAGCGCCTGAATGGCGTCATCGTGGCGCAGCACCTCGGCAGCACGGGCAGGCACTTCGCGCAGCGCCAGGGCGAGCTCGGCCTCACGCTCATGAGAAATGGTGCCGCGAGCACGGGCAAAGGCCAGCACCAAACAAGCCATGACGGTCAGTTGGGTCGTGAACGCCTTGGTGGAGGCAACGCCGATTTCGGGGCCAGCCAGCGTGTAGAGCACCCGGTCGCTTTCGCGCGCGATGGTGCTTTCGGGCACGTTGACGATGGAAACAATATGCTGGCCCGCCCGCTTGGCGTGTCTCAGGGCTTCCAATGTATCGAGCGTTTCGCCGGACTGAGAGACGAACACGGCAACCCCACCCTCCGCAAAGGGCGCGTCGCGGTAACGGAACTCCGAGCCGATATCGACATCCACCGGCAGACGGGCCACCTGCTCGAACCAATACTTCGCTACCATGGCAACATAGTAGGCGGTTCCACAGGCGACAATGGTGAGGCGCGGCACTTTGGCAGGATCGAAGGGCAGATCTGGTAGCGCAATCGTGCCGGTCGACGCCGAGACAAAGGCGTTGATCGTGTCGCCGATGACCTGCGGCTGCTCGAAGATCTCCTTCAGCATGAAATGTCGATGACCTGCCTTACCGATCAAGGCCGCCGAAACGTTAGAGACGTGGATCTTGCGCTCGACCGGCGTATCGTCAGCAGCATGGATTTCTGCCGAGTTGCGGGTGAGCACCACCCAGTCGCCGTCTTCGAGATAAGCAAGCCGGTTGGTCAGCGGCGCCATGGCAAAAGCGTCTGACGCAAGGTACATGGCGCCATCGCCGTAACCGACGGCGAGCGGCGTGCCGCGGCGCGTACCAACCATCAAATCCTCCTCACCGGCAAACAGAATTGCCAGGGCGAAGGCCCCCTCAAGGCGATGGAAAGCGAGACGGCAGGCCTCAACCGGCGCCCTACCCTGCTGGAGATAGTCGGTAATCAAATGCGCGACCACTTCGGTGTCCGTCTCGGTTACGAACACATGCCCGCGTTGGGTGAGCTCTGCGGTCAAGGCCTGGTAGTTCTCGATGATGCCGTTATGAACGACGGCCACCTTGTCGGTGGCGTGCGGGTGAGCATTGCCTTCGGTCGGGCCGCCGTGCGTTGCCCAGCGAGTGTGGCCGATACCAATGGAGCCTGCCAGCGGTGCCTCGGCAAGCCGTCGCTCGAGATTAATGAGTTTACCCTCGGCGCGCCGACGCTCGATGGCGCCGTCAACCAGTGTCGCAACGCCCGCGCTGTCGTAGCCACGGTATTCAAGGCGCCTTAGCCCCTCGAGCAACAGTTCAGAGACGCCATCGCGACCAACGATTCCAATAATTCCGCACATTGACGAACTAACTCGCTCTTGTCTACAGACCGATTAACAAACCGAATGCATTCGGCGGCACGGCCTTTCATCGAAAGGAACCGTGTCACGCTGAATAACGCGGCACAAGTCAACAATCGTTGCTGAGTTTTACAGAGGTCTATTAGATTCGAGCAAACCTAGGGCCGGGGCAAAGCCAAAGCCTCAGCCAGAACGGCATCCGGATCCGCAATTGCGCGCGCCGTGCCAACGGTGAGAACAGGCACGTTTTGGAAGCGTTCCGCACCGTTGATATCTACATCCGCAGCGATGATGGCGGCCTGCGCGCGGCCGATGTCCTTGCGCGTCAGGATATCCTCACTCCCGAGAGCCCCTTGGGTTTCTATCTTGATCAGATAACCAAGGCGCTGGGCCGCAGCCAGCAGCCGATTGGCCGCCATATAGGTCAGGGCGATACCGGTGGGGCAGGCGGTAACGACGACGATCCGCGTGCCGCTCTCCATATCGCCACCTCCCCTGGTCGATTGCGCGTGGCGCGCAACCAAGCTCCCCGAAAATCAAGCCGTTCTGATACTTCAATTGCAGGAAAGCTGCAAATGCGGAGGAGCGGACCAACCAGCGGCTAAGCTCTTGCTTAAAATAGACCGCATCCATACCGCTCAAATTGACATTCAGCCAATCCGGCAAGTAATTCGATCAAATTATCGGGAAAAAATGGCGCGCTCGAAGAGATTCGAACTCCTGACCCTCAGATTCGTAGTCTGATGCTCTATCCAGCTGAGCTACGAGCGCATGCCAATACGAACTTGTTACCGCCGCGATGAAATCGGCGGTTCCGTTCGCTGGGGAGTGTCTACCGAACTGGTGGAACGAATGCAAGAGCTTTCTGCGTAGCTGATGTCGCTTTTTACAGGAAAGCTAATTGAATGTTTTATCAGAGGGTTAGCGGAAATACTTGCCGCTCATAAATTTGGCCGGCGCAATTTCCCAATCGCGACGACCAAGGCGGCATCTCTTCAAGGCAGGATCGGCCCCGCTTCGATTACCCCTGACGCGCCACGCGACGGAGAGAGCGTCGCTCCGCAAGGATAGCGCTGGCTCGAGTTGCCATCGTGGGAGCCTGCTCCGGCGCAGGACGCAGAGAACTGTAAAAGGCAGCCACGCCAACGACGAAGACCATCGGAAGCCAGAACAGGAGATTCGACCAAGCAATAAGACGATTCGGGAACCGATTGCGCCTGGCGGTGGCCAACTCGTGCAAAGACAGCAGGGTGAAGCCGAAACCGATGGCAAAATAAGCCGCGCTTGCAACAACGATCAGAATAAACATGGTGCCAACCCGAACTCTGCCGATCGGATGAGCGATCGGAGTGGAAAGGAGCCCCTCAGGCACAACGCCTGCGAGGCGGTTTCCGGGTCAATCCAAACCCGCATACACTGGTGGTATCCGTAACGCAGATGCGAAAAACGGAATCCGCCGGCTTTGGGTGAGGTGGCCGCCACGTAAGCTGGCGCGCTCGCAGTTCACCCGACCCGCACCAAGACCATTAAGGATAGTCTGGCACGAAGAAGGTTAATGAAAACTGACCTAAGCGCTCCGATCCGGAGCGAAAGCCAGCTTTCATCTGTCGCGAGTATACACGTTTTTCACCAAAAGTAGCATTATCGAGGCGGCTTCCTCCGATTTTCTCTGTCGAGGCGCCGCAGCCCACCTTCCACATAGGCGTTTGATTTGGTTAACGTCTTAGGATTCTCGCGATGAATCAATGCGTTTCTCCGCAGGCGCCTAGCCTCGCGAATTTCGCCGAGTCGTTGGGGAAAAAGGTTCGAGGCGCCGATGCAGGTCTTCGATCCGTGCCAGCCTATCCTCAGTTGCAGCACCTGGAGCAGCACCAACGGAGGATGCGAGGTAGCTGATCAGCGACATCGGTGCCACATAGCTGTCAAACAGACTCGCCCCCTTATTGGGGCAACGAAGCGTAACATGAGCTAGGTGCGCCGTACGGGCGGCCGACGCATCGGTGATCATTAGGATCCGCGTGCCGCCGTCACGAACTGCCGCCATTACCTCCCGTAGAAACGGCGGACGGCGGCGAAAGCCGAAAACCACGAGCGCATCGTCGGGACCGAGGCCGACCAAATCCTCGGCAAGCGTCTGGCCCGCAAGGGGAAGAAGGCGGACGTCCGGCTTCACATGGATGAAGAGGCCTCGCGCGTAAGCGGCCAAGGCTGCCGAATTGCGGAAGCCAATCATGTGAAGACGCTTGGCAGACGCAAGCAGATCAATCGCTTCAGCAAGAACGGAAGCAGGGAGTTCCGTCACAAGCCGCTGCAGATTCTCTATTTCTTGCGCAACATGTCGCGCAAAATCGGCCGGCTCCTGGGACGAGGATAGCTCATAAAGCGGCGAACCCCAGGTTCGTGCGGCTCGTACCGAGCGACGCAAATCGCCATAGCTCTCGTAGCCCAATCTGCGAAAGAAGCGAGCCGCCGTCGCTGCCGACACACCGGCGCGGGCAGCCAACTCGCCTGCGTTAAACGCAGAAAGTTCGTTGGCCGCCTCCAGAACGACATTGGCGAGACGTTTTTCACTTTCGGTCAGCTCGTCAAAAAGCGCGGCAATCCGGGCGTCGACACCCTTTGTGGATGCCGGTGTAGCCCGTTCGCCTACCTCAATGGCAATCGCCTCTTTTTTCATCTTTTCCATTTCATGAAAATTCTCTTTCATATATGCTTCCGTGTCAAGCCGGGCAGGCCGGCAGTAAAGCCTTTGGATCGATGACATATCTTTTTCCTAATTCAGCCACCTCGACCGTCAGTGCCTCGCTTCTCACGAACGCACTTCGCACAACGGGGGCCTATCCCGAGACTTTCAAGGCGACGCTCTCGCATGCAGGTCATCTGAGAGCCGAACGCGTCATCTCGGAATGGGCGGGTTACGCCCCGACGCCACTGGTCGCCCTGCCGAAGTTGGCAGATCAGCTCGGGGTCGGCTGCATTCACTACAAGGACGAAGGTGGCCGTTTCGGCCTGGGATCGTTCAAGGCGCTTGGTGGAGCTTATGCCGTGTTCCGGCTGCTTTCTGAAAAGCTTCGCGCGCAACATGGCGATGTCGATGACGCGGCCCTGGCAGCAGGGCGCCTGAAAGATGCAGCGAAAGACATCACCGTCTGCTGCGCAACCGACGGGAACCACGGACGCTCGGTTGCCTGGGGCGCGCGTATGTTCGGCGCACGCGCCGTCATCTTCATTCATGCGACGGTTTCCGAGAAGCGAGCCGAAGCTATCCGCAGCTATGGCGCCGAAGTGGTCCGCACCTTAGGAAATTACGACGACTCGGTTCGGGAAGCTGATCGGACTGCGACCGCCAACGGCTGGTTCGTGGTCTCCGACACATCCTACCCCGGCTACACCGACGTGCCGCGCGACGTCATGCAGGGCTACGCTGTCATGGTGGCCGAGGCCCTTGGCGAAGTTGCAGCGCCGCCAACCCACGTCTTCATCCAGGGGGGCGTCGGGGGCCTCGCCGCCGCGGTGACTGCCCATCTCTGGGAAGCTTATGGCGCCGACATGCCGGCCATCATCGTCGTCGAGCCCGACAAGGCGGCCTGCCTCTATGAAAGCGCGCTCGCCGGCGAGCCTACGGCGGTTAACGGCGAACTCGATACCCTCATGGCAGGCATGGCGTGCGGCGAGCCATCGGTCATCGCATGGCCATTCCTTCAAAGCGGGGCCGCAGCCTTCATGGCCATCCCCGATGAAGCGGCGCTGGACGCGATGCGGCTGTTGGCTTCGGGCGCAGCTGGGGCCACCATCGTCGGTGGCGAATCGGGAGTTGCGGGTCTTGCCGGATTGATTGTTACGGCCGCTCAGCCAGACTGGCGACAGACGCTGGGTCTCGACAATGCCTCTCGTGTCTTGCTGTTTGGCAGCGAAGGTGACACCGATCCGGATCTTTACGCCCGCATCGTCGGCCGTACTGGCGACGCGGTTCGCGCTGGAGCACTGAAATGAAAGAGCTTTCCCCCGCCCTGCCCGTCAACGGTGATCGCCTTGTCGGGCGCCTCAAGGCGCTCGGCCAGGTCGGCGCGTTGCCGGACGGCGGCGTGTGCCGCCTCGCCCTCACCCCTGAGGATGGCGCGGGGCGTGACCTGGTGGTCGGCTGGATGCGGGAACAGGGCCTTGAAGTGGCCATCGACCCGATCGGCAACATCTTCGGCACGCGCAAGGGCACGCAGGATGGCCCGTCGGTGATGATGGGATCGCACATCGACACGGTGGCGACCGGAGGTCTCTATGATGGCAATCTCGGCGTTCTTGCCGGCCTCGAAGTTCTGCAGGCCCTCGACGACGCCAAGATATCCACCGTCCATCCGATGACCGTCGCCGCCTTCACCAACGAAGAGGGAGCCCGCTTCCAACCGGACATGCTGGGCAGCCTCGTCCATGTCGGCGACCTGCCACTTGAGGAAGCCCTCGACACCATTTCCATCGACGGCACACGGCTCGGCGACGACCTCGTCGACATCGGCTATGCCGGAACGGCGCCACTCGGCGGCATCAAGGCGGCCGCCTATCTCGAATACCATATAGAGCAGGGGCCGGTGCTGGAGGCCGAGGGCATCGACATCGGCGTCGTCGAGGGTGTGCAGGGCATTTCGTGGACAGAGATCACGCTCTCTGGTCGGGCGAGCCATGCCGGCGCCACGCCCATGCGGCTCCGGCGGGATGCGGGCCTCGCCGCGGCCCGCATTGCTCACGGTGTTGCCGACATCGCCAAGTCGATCGGCGGCGACATGGTGGGTACCGTTGGCTCGCTGCGTCTTCGCCCCAACCTCGTCAACGTCGTCGCCGAAATGGCGCAGATGACCGTCGATCTTCGCCACCCTCAGGAAAAAGTGCTGGCCGAGGCCGAGGCTCGCCTCGCTGCCCTGGTTGCCCGCGTCGCCGAGGAAGAGCACGTCTCCTTCACCCGGCGCCGGCTCGCCCGCTTCGAGCCCGTAGCGTTCGACGGAGACCTAATCGGTCAGGTAGAAAAGACGGCCAAGGGTCTTGGCCTTTCGACGCGCCGCATGTTCTCCGGTGCTGGCCATGACGCCCAAATGCTGGCCCGCACCTGTCCGGCAGCCATGGTGTTCGTACCGTCGATTGCCGGGCTCAGCCACAACATCGCCGAATACACGGCCCCGACCGACATCGCCAATGGCCTTGCCGTGCTCGGCACGCTGGCTCTTGAGCTGGCCGGCCGCGCCAACGTACCCGCCTGAGGAGTATTTAGAAAATGTCCCGCACCATCGTCGTCGGTGCCGCACAGCTTGGCCCAATTGCCCGCGCCGACAGCCGTGAGGTCGTCGTCAGCAGGATGATCGCGCTGCTCGAGAAGGCTGCCCGTCGCGGCTGCGATCTCGTCGTTTATCCGGAACTGGCGCTGACCACCTTCTTCCCGCGCTGGTTCATGGAAGACCAGGCGGAGGTCGACACGTTCTTCGAGACCGAGATGCCTAGCCCAACAACGGCGCCGCTGTTCGCTAAGGTCAAGAAGCTTGGGATCGCCATCAGCTTTGGCTATGCCGAGAAGACCGTCATCGACGGCAAGGTTCGACGCTTCAACACGTCCATCATCGTCGACAAGACGGGCGCGATCGTCCATCGCTACCACAAGGTCCATTTGCCCGGACATACGGACAACGAACCCTGGCGAGCGTTCCAGCACCTCGAGAAGCGCTATTTCGAGCCGGGCGACACCTTCTTCACGCCCGCCGATTGCCTCGACGGCAAGATCGGCATGGCCATCTGTAACGATCGCCGATGGCCCGAGACTTACCGCGAGCACGCCCTGCGCGGCACCGAGATGGTGCTGATCGGCTACAATACGCCGTATCACTATCCGCTCGCTCCCGAGCACGACCATCTTCAGTGCTTCCATAATCACCTGGCCATGCAGGCCGGCGCCTATGCCAACGGCATGTGGGTGGTCGGTGTCGGCAAGGCCGGCAACGAAGAGAACTGCGTGCTGATCGGCCAGAGCTGCATCATTGCCCCGACCGGCGAGATCGTCGCCATGGCCTCGACGCTGGGCGATGAGCTGGTTACGCATGACTGCGACCTTGATCGCTGCACCGAAATCCGTGCCAACATCTTCAATTTCCAAAAGCACCGGCGGCCGGAAATGTATCCGTTGCTGTCGTCTCCGGTTTGACGCTCTTTGAGGATTGAACTTGCATGGCCGACCTGACGCCGATCCCGTTGCCAGTGCTCGTCAACCGGATGTTCCGTGAACTCGAAGCGAAGAAGAGCGCCTTCCACCTACCGCGCTTCAAGTTCGCCAAGGCCGCGGCCGGCCGTGATCTCTCAACGTCGATCTTCGGGCGTCGGGCGGCGACGCCCTTCGGTCCGGCGGCAGGACCGCATACGCAGCTCGCACAGAACATCGTGCTCAGCTGGCTGGCCGGCGGCCGAGTGATCGAACTGAAGACCGTGCAGGTTCTCGATCATCTCGAGATTGCCCGCCCTTGCATCGACATGGAGACGGTGGGCTTCAATATCGAATGGTCGCAGGAGCTATCTCTCGAGCAATCGCTCGAAGAGTATGTCAAGGCGATGATGCTGATCGAGATGGCCAAGGCTTCGGGGCTTGCTCTCGGCCTTGAGGATACCGTCATCGACATGAGCGTCGGCTATGACCTCGCGGGCATTCGCTCCGAAAAGGTACGGGCCTTCATCGGCGGCATGAAGGATGCGAGTTCCGTCATCGACCGCTTGCGGCCACAGATTCCCGACGCGTACGCTCGCTTCCGCGATCTAGCTTTCCCAACCTGCATCTCCGACAGCGTCACCATCTCTACTTTCCATGGCTGCCCGCCCAGCGAGATCGAGGCGATCGCAGCTCACTTGATGGAGGTGGAAGGCTTGGATGTTGTCGTCAAGCTCAACCCGACGCTGCTTGGCAAGACCGATCTCAACGCTCTCCTGCATGATAAGCTCGGCTACACTGACCTCATCGTGCCAGACGCGACCTTCGAAAAGGACGCCAAGTGGGAGGATGTCCGGGGCATCGTGAGCCGGCTTGGCGATCTTGCCGACAAGCTCAAGCGCGGCTTTGGCGTCAAGTTTTCCAACACGCTGCTTGTCCATAACCACAAGCAGTTCTTCCCGACCGGTATCGGCGAGATGTATCTCTCCGGTCCGCCGCTTCACGTGCTGGCTATTGAGCTGGTGGCCCGCTTCCGGGCCGAGTTTGGCGACCGGTTCCCCATCTCCTTCTCGGCCGGCATCGACGTCGGCAACTTCGCCGACACCGTTGCGCTTGGCCTGAAGCCGGTCAGCGTATGCACCGACCTCCTGAAGGGTGCAGGCTATGGCAAGGGCGCTGAGTATATTGCCGACCTCGCCGATCGCCTTGCTGAGGTCGAGGCGCCCGACCTCGATATCTACACGCTTAAGGCCTTCGGTCTTGCCGGAGAGGCACTCGCCGATCTTGGTCTCCCAGCGGAACGCCAGGCTGCTCTGGCCGCAGCGCTTGAAGCGGGTGAAGATCTGCGCGAAGGCGCCGGCTCGGACTTCGAAGCCTGGGTATCGGCTGCCCGGCTTCTCAATACCGCCCACTACGCCGCTCGCGTACGCAACGACCGCCGCTATAGCCGGCCCGAGGTCGACCATCCGCCGCTCCGGACGGGTATACCGCTGGGGCTTCTCGACTGTGAGACCTGCGGCAAGTGCGTCAGCGTCTGCCCCAACGACGCCATCTTCCGCTATCCGCTGCCGCAGGAACCGGTGGTCGCAGCGACGCTGCAACCCGGCCCAAAGATAACAATCGGCGAAGCTCAGCCTGTTACACGCGCTCAGCAGATCGGTATCTTTGCCGACGTCTGCAACCGCTGTGGCAACTGCGACGTCACCTGCCCGGAAACGGGAGGGCCCTTTGCCCGCAAGGCAAACCTGTTCGGCTCGGTTGCGAGCCTTGACGACGCGTCAGACCGCGATGGCATTGCCATCGAACAAACAGCCGCGGGGCTTCTCCTGCATGTTCGCGACGGCGGCCAGCGCTTTACGATCAACGACGATGGCAAGCGCCTCGCCTGTCATGGCGATGGAGTCGACCTCTCGATCGACTTGGCCGCGCCTGAGACAACGTCCGGCAGCGTCAGCCAGACGATCGACGTCGGCCGTCTGGTCCTGCTCTCTCGCATCGCCCGCGCCGTCACGGCGCCGACCATCGTCACCTATGCCAACGCTGCCTTCGACTGAACGGACCCCTGCCAGATGCCTACGATTACCCTTACCGTCAACGGTCGCGACCACCAGCTCGATGTCGAAGCGGACGAAACGCTGCTCTCCGTATTGCGCGATCGGCTGAAGGTCACTTCGGTGAAAGACGCGTGTTCCGGCCAGGGGCAGTGTGGCTGCTGTCTGGCACTGATCGGCGGCAGACCCAGCAAGACCTGCACCCTCAAGGCCACCGCCGTGCGGGGCCGACCCGTCGTCACGCTCGAAGGTGTCGATGCGGCAGAGCGGCAGCTTTATGCCGATGCTTTCCAGGCGGCCGCCGGTGTCCAATGTGGCTTCTGCACGCCCGGCCTCGTGGTGCGCATCAAGGCGCTGACCGATGCAGGCGAGGCAACGGACCGGCAGGAAATCGCCGCCGCACTCGACGGACACCTCTGCCGTTGCACCGGCTACAAGAAGGTGATCGACGCCGTCGAGCTGATCCGCGACGTCAAGGCGGGCCTCAAGCCGCATCCGCGACCGGTCCCCAACGGCGGCGTCGGCCAACCAGTCGAGCGCTTCCGCGGCGGCGACTTGGCGCTCGGCGATCGGCCGTTCCTGGCCGACATCGACGTGCCCGGCCTGTTGCACGCCGTCTTCGTGCTGTCGCCGCATGCCCGTGCCCGGGTGAACTCCATCGATCTTTCCAAGGCCCTCGCCCACCCCGGCGTGGTGCGAATCGCTACCGCCGAGGACGTGCCGGGCGACCGCTGGGTTGGGCAGATCAGGAAAGACTGGCCGGTGTTGGTCGCCGTCGGTGAAGAGGTTCGCTATGTTGGTGATGTCATCGCCGCCGTTGCCGCCGAAACGCCACGCGCCGCCCGTGCCGCCGCCGCGCTCGTTGCGGTCGACTATACCGTGCTGGAGCCAACGTTGTCGCCCGAGGCGGCGCTGAAGCCGGGAGCCCGGCAGGTCAACCCGCGTCAGCCAAATCTGTTGTCCGAGACGGTGATCGAGCGGGGTGACGTGGAAGCGGCGCTGGTCGCCTCCGCTCACGTCGTCACCGGCACTTGGCAGACCCAGCGCATCGAGCATTTGTTCCTGGAGCCGGAAGCCTGTCTGGCTGTACCGCTGGAAGACGGCCGCCTTCACCTCTATTCGCAGGGTCAGGGCGTGTTCGAAGACCGCAAGGCGGTGGCGGGTGTGCTGGGCGAGCCGGTCGATAATATCTTCGTCGAACTGGTTCCGACCGGCGGCGCCTTCGGCGGCAAGGAAGACATGACGGTGCAGGCGCAGACGGCCGTGCTCGCCCGCCTGACCAATCGCCCGGTACGCCTGGTTCTCTCCCGCGAGGAATCAGTACGCGTCCATCCCAAGCGCCATCCGATGAAAATGACCTATTCTGTCGGCTGCGACGCAGAGGGGCATATCACAGCCGCCAAGATAGACATTCTCGGTGATTCCGGCTGTTACGCCTCGGTTGGCGACAAAGTGCTGGAGCGCGCCGCCGGCCACGCCTGCGGTCCCTATCGGGTACCGACGCTGTCCATCCATTCGATCGCTGCCTATACCAACAATCCGCCTTGCGGCGCCATGCGCGGCTTCGGCGTCAACCAGACATCGTTCGCCATGGAGGGCTGTCTCGATCTTCTGGCCGAGAAGGTGGGCATTGATGGCTGGGAGATGCGCTGGCGTAATGGCGTTCGCATCGGTGATGTTTTCTCGTCGGGCCAGATCCTGGAGAAGTCCGTAGGACTCGAGAAGTCGCTTCTTGCCGTCAAGGACGCCTATTACGCCGCGAAGGCGGAGGGCAAGGCGGTTGGCATCGCCTGCGCCGTGAAGAATTCCGGCATCGGCAACGGTGCGCTCGAATGGGGCAAGTGTCGGCTGGAGATCGAGGCGGATGATCGGATAGGCCTCCACATCGGCTTCACCGAAATGGGACAGGGCCTGCTCACCGTTGCAGCCCAGTCGGCGGCCGAGGTAACCGGCCTTCCTTCCTCGATCTTCGTGCCGCAGGTAAACAGCCGCTTCGACGTCGGTGTTGGCCAGACCACCGGATCGCGCGGCACGCTGCTCGCCGGCAACGCCGTGATCAAGGCTGCGAAGGCGCTGCGAGCGGCACTCGACGAGGGCAAGGCATTGAAGGACCTCGTTGGAGAGGTGTTTGCCGGCGACATAAAGATTGATGACACAACGGCACCGGGCCAGCTCAAGAACGGCAAGATCAAGACTCACACCGCCTTTGGCTGGGCGACACAGGTAGCGATCCTCGACGACACCGGTCGTGTCGCCAAGGTGATCGCCGCGCATGATGTCGGCAGAGCTCTCAATCCCAAGCTTGCCGAGGGGCAGATCGAGGGCGCTGTTCATATGGGCCTGGGCTACGCCCTGACCGAACAGCTTCCATGCCAGGATGGCATGCCGGTGACCGCCAATGTACGCGAGATCGGTGTGTTGCGCGCCTCCGACATGCCGGAGGTCGAAGTGATTATCATCGAGGAAAATGAACCGGAAGGACCTTTCGGGGCCAAGGGCATCGGTGAGATCGGTCTGGTCCCGACAGCGGGCGCCGTAGCCTCGGCACTTGCCGCGTTCGACGGTGTCCGACGTACGGTACTGCCAATGATCGACAGCCCCGCCGCGCGTGCTCTGTCGGTTGGCCTCGCTCCCGAGCTCGATAGGAGCCAATGGCATTGACCCGTTCGCGCTCGATCACCATCGGTCCTGACCGGAACGGTCACACCGTTTCGATCGTCGACGGTGTCGTCGCAGAGGTGCCCGACCCGTCGGCTCCTGTCCTAGCCTGCCCAAACGGTGAAATTCGTCCGGGCGCTGTCTGCGCCCATACCCACCTCTATTCGGGTCTGGCACCCTATGGAATGCCGGCGGCAAAGCCGGCGCCGGTTAACTTCATAGAGATCCTCGAAAAAGTCTGGTGGCGCCTCGATCGTGCGCTGGACGCTCAAGCGCTCAGGGCATCGGCCCGGGACTATATTGCCAAGGCGCTACTGTCCGGCACGACCAGTCTCATCGACCATCACGAGTCGCCGCATTTTATCAGGGGGTCATTGCAGGTCCTGGCGGATGCCGCCCAGGAGCTCGGAATCAGGGCTTTGCTGACTTTCGGAGCCACCGAGCGCAATTTCGGACGAGCCGAAGCCGAGGCCGGCCTGACTGAGTGCGGCAATGTCCAGGAGACGTCCCTCATCCGCCGCCTGGTAGGCTTGCACGCCAGCTTTACGGTCTCTGACGACACGATCAGCGCCGCCGGAGAGCTGTGCCGAGCGCTTGGCACGGTGATGCATGTCCATGTGGCAGAGGCCTTGGACGATGTCGACGACGCACGCACACGTGGCTATGCCGGCCCACTCGAACGGCTGATCGCCCTCAACGCCCTGCCGCCAGGGTCGATCCTTGCGCATGGCGTGCATCTCACGGCGGAGCAAGTGCGAGAGGCAACGCAGCGCGGTCTTTGGTTCGTTCAGAATCCGCGCTCCAACGAGGGCAATCGCGTCGGCTACCCAATTAACCTTCAGCAGTCGGATAACGTTGCGCTTGGCTGCGATGGCTGGAACGCCGATATGGCCGTCGAGGAAGCCGCCCTTGTTCGTCTGGCCAATGCCCACGGCGACAAGGCCGCCGCTGGCCGCCTTGCAGTCGGCCAACGATTGATCGCCGAACGCTTCGGCTTTTCGGCCAGCGGCCTTGCGAACGGTGCGCCGGGCGACGTGGTTGTATGGGAGGGCGGCAAAGCCAAGGCTGTCTTCGTCGATGGCCGGCTCGTCGTTCAGGACAGCCAACTCGTCGGTGCCGATGCTATGGCGATCGAGACTGAAGCCCGCGCCGAAGCAGCGCGCCTTTGGGACAGGATGGCAGCTCTCTCCGAGTGATGACGGCACGGCCGACCGAGGCTATTGTCACCTCCGACAGGGAGGAAACGAATGATCTATTTTCTCGACACCGCCGATGTCGCGGCCATCGCTCGTCTGTGCGATCTCTATCCGGTGGCAGGCGTCACGACCAACCCAACCTTGATTGCGCGGGAGAAGCGGCCCTTCCCTGACATCATCAAGGATATCCGTGCGGTGATCGGCGACGGCGCCATGCTGCATGTCCAGGTCACCGGCAGCGATGCCAATACCATGGTGGCCGAAGCGCGCAAACTCGCTGATCTGGTTGGCGCTGGCTTCCATCCCAAGGTGCCGGTGACAGCCGAGGGGATCAAGGCGATCCGGCGTCTGGCAGGACTCGGCTTTCATGTGACGGCAACCGCCATCGTGACCGCGCAGCAAGCGCTGATTGCCGCAGTCGCTGGCGCCGCCTTCACCGCGCCCTACGTCAATCGTCTCGACATGATCGGCGGCGACGGCGTCAAGGTCGTCGCCGACATTGTTCATTTGTTCCGGGTTCATGCCCTGCCAACGCGGCTGCTGACAGCCTCATTCAAGAACGTTCAGCAGGTGCATGACGTCGCCATGGCCGGCGCCCAGTCGGCAACGCTGCCGCCTGATATCCTCGAAGCCTTGATCCGCCACCCATTGACAGACTCCGGCATCGCGGGCTTTTCAGCGGACTGGGCGGCGGCCTATGGCGAAGGGAAAACCACGCTCGACCTCATCTGAGGTCAGAATTCATCACGCTGCTGACTTCTTCTTGCCGGCAGCGTGATGGGTGGCATCCTCGGTGGCCTTGGCAAACACGTCCGTCACCGATGCGGTCTTGCCTCCGGCCGACTTTGTCGCCTTGGGCTTGCGCACTTCCTTGTTTTTCCTGACTTGTCCTTTGGCCATGTCGCTCTCCTCAGCGAAAGCGCGGCTGACGCGATGGTCACCGCGCGCCCTTGTCCTTAGGCCGGTCTTCCGGCTGGCCATCAACGCGAGCATGATGAGCCGGCTTTTCGTCAGATACAACCGCAGCTTAGGTCCAATCGCGGCCTTTTTACCGAATGACCTATGCGCGAAGCGGTTCGGTGACTTGGTCGTTCATGTCGACGCCATACTCGGCGAGCACGGAGCTGAGATCGCGTGGCTGATTGAAAAGGTAGCCTTGACCGAAGGACACGCCAAGTGCTGCCAGTTCGTTCAGCGTCACTTCGTCTTCAATGCGTTCGGCAATCACGTCGACACCAAGCTCCCGGCCGATCTCATTGATGGCGCGCACAACCGTCCGATCGTAGGCACTCTCAGCCATGGTGTGTACGAAGCTTCCATCGATCTTGATGGCGTCGACGTCGAAGCTCTTGAGATAGGTGAAGGAAGACAGACCGGATCCGAAGTCATCAAGACTGACGCGACAGCCGACACTTCTGGCAGCGCGGATGAAGTCCCTGGCGACTTCGAACGAGTTGATCACAGCTGTTTCGGTAATTTCGAGTGTAAGCCTGGAGGGTGATAGCCGGCTCGCCCTGAAAAGATCCGCCAGATAGCGCCAGAGTGTTGGATCGTTTAGCGAGTTGGCAGAGAGGTTGACGGCAACATGCAGATTGGGCACTGCCATGATGGCAGGACCGAAGTCGCTGATCACCTTGGCGAGCACCCAGCGATCGATGGTACCCATCAGCTCGAAACGCTCTGCTGCGGGGATAAAGGTATCGGGCGTCAGGATTTCATCATCGTCGCCAAGCATGCGGACGAGCAGCTCTAACGAACGGCCGCGCGTGTGCGGCTCGGCAATTGCGCGGATCTCCTGAGCGTAGAGCACAAAGCGATCGTTCTCTATTGTCTCACGGATGCGAGCTGCCATCCGAAAGTCGCTCATATGTCGCTGGGCCTCGCCGGTATCCTGTAGGAACACCGAAACACGGCCGCGGCCGGCCGACTTGGCAGCGTAGCAGGCAACGTCGGCCTCGGCGAGCACCGCCTCGGCACTCGCCGTCGTTGCGTCAACCTGCGATACACCGGCACTGGCACCGATTTCGTAGACTTTCCCTTCCCAGGTAAAGCGGATGGCTCCGATCGCATCGATCAGCTTCTCGCCGACAAAGGCCGCGAACTGGCGGTCGCAGTTTTCAATAAGCACGGCAAACTCGTCGCCGCCGAGACGAGCCAAGCAATCACTGATCGGAACGATGGATCGCATGGTCCTCGCGACCTCCTGCAGAAGAGCGTCGCCCGCCAGATGCCCGGCGGTATCGTTGACGATCTTGAAGCGATCAAGATCAATGAACAGCAGACCATGCCGGCTGTCCTGTTCGCGCGCGGTCCCTATCATGCCTTGGATGCGCGTTTCAAAGTTGCGGCGATTGGCAAGACCGGTGAGGTCGTCGTGGGTGGCAGCGTGAGCTAGCGAGCGTCGCATCGCACGTTCCGCCGAAACGTCCTGGAAAACCAGAACGGCGCCGGCGCGACCATCGGTTCCGGCGGCGATGGGGGACGCAGCCTCACGAATATGGTGGACATCGCGACCGCGCACGTCGATGACCTGGGTTCCCAAGCGCTCGACCGGCGCACCGGTTTCTAGTACCTGCCGGATGCAAGACGCTGCCGGATGCCCGTTGTCGTCATGAACTGCTTGGAACACTTCCTCGATCGGGCGATTGATCGCCTCCTCTTCGGTGAAGCCGGTCATGCGCTGGGCTGCGGGGTTGATAAGCGTAACACGCCCTTCGACATCCGTTGCGATCACACCGTCGGAAATGGCATGCAATGTCGTGCGCAGGCGCTCCTTTTCGTCGCGCAAGGCTTGGGAAGCACTCACCTGCTCGCTGATATCCCAAGCCGTCCCGAGCAGCAGCCGATCGCCATTCGACAATGTGACCTGATCGGCCAGTACCCGGATGTGCACCAAGCCGCGTGCAGGGCTGAGAAGTCGGCAGGTGGTGTTGACCCTCGCCTTGGGATCGAGGGCCGCTTGGTGGAGCATCTCCGACAGACTGATCCGATCCTCCGGATGGACAAAGCGCAGCCATTCGAGCGACTGGTGCCCACTACCTTCCGCTGCCATGCGACCAAATGCCTCACCGTTCCAGGTGGCAACACCCGTCGCAAGATCGATGCTCCAAAGGCCTATTCCGCCAGTCTCCACGGCGAGACGAACTCGCTCTTCCAGGAGTTGTATTTCCCGCTCGGCTTCCTTGTTTCGCGAGATATCGGTGTGAGTGCCGATGATGCGCAGCGGCTGGCCGCCAGCATCGCGCGATATCACCTTGCCGCGGTCAAGGATCCAAACCCAGTGTCCATCCTTGTGGCGCAGGCGGAACTCCGCCTCCAGCCATTCGGTCTCACCTTTTTCGTGAGCGTAATTGGCAGCTAGGAATTTCTCCTGGTCGTCGGGGTGCATCAGTTGGAGCCAGGCATCGCCGCCATCAATCGAGACGTCGTCCGGTTCATAGCCAAGCATGCGTTTCCAGGTCGGCGAAGTATATAGCCGACCACCGGACTTATCGACGTCCCAAACGCCCTGCTGTCCATTTTCGAGCGCAAATGCCCAGCGGCTCTCGCTTTCCGAGATAGCCTCAAGAGTCCGCTTCTTCAGATCGATGTCTTCGATCTGCGAAATCAAGCGGCTTGGCCGGCCTGTGACGGGATCGGCAACGACGATGACCGCGACTTCAGCCCAGAACACCTCACCTGTTTTTCGAACGTATCGCTTCTCAGCTTTGAAGTTGCGTAACGTACCGCTCGAGATATCGCTGCAGTTGACGCCCAGCCCCTGGCGATCCGGCTCAAAGGTGATTTCCCTATAGCTGCGTCCGGTAAGTTCGGACGCAGCATAGCCGGTCATAGCACAGAAGGCGGCGTTGACCTTGAGATAGCGTCCTTCGCTATCCATGATCGTGACGCCAATGCTGGCATCATCCATCGATCGCCGGAATAAGTTCTCGCTTTCGGCAAGCTCCCTTTCGCGCTGGCGCAGACGTTCAAGCAGTACGCAAGTGGCGGTCGGCAGAAGTGCGCCGATCGAAACGCCAACCGGCGTCAGCATCTGCATGACGTCAGCCTTGCCATAGGCTCCCAACATCATCACGAGCCAGACACTTCCGGACAGAACGGCCATATCGGAGGGCCGCAGAAGGAAGCTCACCAGCAGCAATGGCACAATGCAGAAAATTTCGGGTTCGGGCAAAGTGAAGGTAATCGCCAGCGCGGCGGCCGACGACGCAGCGACGATCAATGCAAAGTCGCGAGGTGCCAGCCATGCGGGTCGCGGTTCGAGCTTCGCCGGGTCTCGATCGAGGTAAAGCAACGGAGGCAAAAAAATGGCGAAGCCTGCCGTTACGCCCGCCCACCAGACGCCGGTCGGGGCGGGAGCCTTAAGCGCGAAGCCGCCTGCGGAAAACAAGAAAGCGGCGACTAGACCCGACAGCGGGGAGACGATTGTCACACACAATGCAGACAGTATTTCGAAGAGCGTTTCGTTACGCGAGGCTACCGACCATTGCCCGACCAAGTCGATCAGCATTAGCGCAACGGCGATTACGAGGGCCCTTATCAACACGAAGGAAAGAAGACAGTGCAGATCGCCGCCACGATACCAGGCAAACAGGAGCCAACCAGCAAGGGCACCGGCGCCACCGACCAAGCGATCAACATTCGGGCGTCTGGCAAGGATGGCTACAAGCACGGCATCGGCAGGCCAAACGGGGGTCCGGACCCCCAACACCATGACGACCGCAACCATCAGCGCCGATAAGCCGACAATCAGCAAGCCGCAGCCTAAAAACAGGCCGATACGGCCCCCGGGAAATACGCCTTTGAGCACCATAGCTCCATGCCGCGTGATGACGCGGCATGAGATGTTGCATATCGACGTGAAACAACGCTTAACGTCGCGCAGAATATTGCCTTTTAGCTTCCGGCAACGCTCGTGCAACGGCCTCAGGCAAAGACGATCGTCTTCTTGCCGTGCATCAGAACACGCGCCTCGAGGTGCAACTTCACGGCACGTGCAAGCACGCGCGATTCATTATCCCGACCGACCGCCACAAGATCTTCCGCCGACAACGCATGAGTGACACGAGACGTTTCCTGCTCGATGATCGGGCCTTCGTCTAGGTCCGGCGTCACGTAATGGGCAGTGGCGCCGATCAGCTTGACGCCGCGCTCATGCGCCTGGTGATAGGGGCGCGCACCCTTGAATGACGGCAGGAAGGAATGATGGATGTTGATGACCTTGCCGAAAAGGGCTGACGACAGCTTGTCGGAAAGCACCTGCATGTAGCGGGCAAGGACCACCAGCTCAGCGCCGGTCTCTTCGACCAGGGCCATCACTCTGGCTTCCTGCTCGTCCTTGTTCGACTTGTCTTTGTCGACCGGCCAGCAATAGTAGGGAATGCCCTGTGCTTCGGCGAAAGCCCGGCTGTCCTCGTGATTGGAAACGATGGCGGCCACTTCCGCCTTCAGCCAGCCGACGCGGATCTGGTACATCAGGTGCTGCAGGCAATGATCGAACTTCGACACCATGATGATGATCTTGGGTGTACGGGCAGCGTCAACGAGATCGACCGTCATGCCAAAGGTTTCGATGGTGTCCGACAGAGCCGCGCGGATGGTTTCCGCGCTCAGGGCCGCCGGCGTCTCGAAAGCGATGCGCATGAAGAAACGGTTGGTGACTCGATCCCAGAACTGGGCGCTTTCGGCGATGTTGCCACCAAGACCGGCGAGGATGGTGGTGACCGAGGCAACGATGCGCGGGCGGTCAGCGCAAGAGAGCGTGAGAATGTGGGTGCGCTTGTGGGCGTCAGCCATGATCGAGGACCTCGCGGAATTTGGTTGACGCTAGTTAGCTTGCTGAGCCGGAAGAAGAAAGAGGCTAAAGCATTCAGGTGTGGCGGCTGGCGTACGGATCATCAAAGTGGCCGTTCGTCGAGCGCCACCGATTTCACCAGCGCGAACACGGGGCTGCCGGGTGAAAGACCAAGGTCCGCAACCGATGCTCGGGTCACGGAGGCAGCGAGGTGCGCACCACCCTCAAGGACCACATCGACGGTGACACTCGCCCCCGGAACATCGGGAATATCGGCGATGGTACCGACAAGGACGGTTCGTATGGTGACGCCTTCGGGCTTTTGGGTTGCAAGCGCCACGTCGGTCGCGTGCACAAGGACGCGGACACCCCGCCCCCTGTGGCCCACGATTCCGTTGAGCCACACCATGCCGGCGGGCGTTTCAACCGGCGTCAGCTGAAAAGCCTGATCCGGCGCCCCTAGGCTGCCTTCAATAACAGACATGACCTCGAAGCGATCGCTGGCAGCGCGAAACACATCGGCAGGGGCGCCTTCGCGTGCGACCTTGCCGGCTTCGAGCACCACTACCTTGCCGGCAAGCCGCGCCACCTCCTCGACGGCGTGGCTGACGTAGATAATAGGAATGCCGAACTCATCGCGCAGCGTTTCGATAAGCGGGAGGATCTCAAGCCGGCGTGCCGCGTCCAGAGAGGCCAAAGGTTCGTCCATCAACAACAGGCGTGGCGATGCAAGCAGTGCCCGACCAATGGCAACGCGCTGCTGTTCTCCGCCACTGAGCGTGGCCGGATGTCGATCGAGCAGGTGACCGATACCGAGCGTGTCGATCACCGGCTGTTCAGCAATGCGACGATCTCCCTTCGGCGTGAACAAGCGGCCATAGCGGAGGTTGGCACCGACCGAAAGGTGCGGAAACAACCGCGCCTCCTGAAACACAACGCCGATACGGCGCCGATGCGGAGGCGTATGCCGACCCGCTCCATCGGCGATGATCGCGTCATCAAGCACCACATGACCGGCGCGAAGCCGTGTCAGCCCGGCAAGCACCTTAATGACCGACGACTTGCCCGATCCGGAGGGCCCGAACAATGCGGTAATACCGTTTCCACCGGAAAAGGCGACGTCGAGCATGAAATCGCCAAGAGGCTGTTGGATCTCCACGTCGATCAAGAGGAAGCCCTCCTGAACCAGCGCGCGATGATTTCCGAGGCGACGAGAGCCGCGAGCCCAATGCCGGCGGCAATCAACGACAGCATCAGCGCCTCGCCATCTCCGTCGGGGCTTTGGCTCGCCGTGTAGATGGCCGAAGCTATGGTACGCGTCTCACCTGGAATATTGGAAACAAAAGTGATCGTGGCACCAAACTCGCCAAGCGCCTTGGCAAATCCCAGGGTCGCACCGACCAAGATGCCTGGAAGCGAAAGCGGCAGCGTCACAAGAAAGAAAGTCGCAACCGGACCGGCGCCCAAGGCGCCGGACGCCTGCTCAAGGCGCGCGTCGACGGCTTCGATCGACAACCGAATGGCCCGCACGATGATCGGCAGCGACATCACGACGGCGGCGACAACGGCGCCGGTCCATCGGAAAGCGAAGACAATTCCGAAGTGCTGATCGAGGAAAGCGCCGAGCATGCCTTTGCGCCCCAGAAGGACCAGCAGGGCATAACCGGTTACGACCGGCGGCAAGACCAGGGGAAGATGAATGATGCCATCGAAAAGCGCCTTGCCTGGGAATCGACCGCGGGCAAGGATCAAAGCCAGCACGATGGACACCGGAACGCCCCAAAGCGTCGCCATGGTGGCAACCTTGAAGCTTAGTAAAATGGCGACCCAGGCATCGGGAGAAAGATCAAGCATCGGCTCAGAGTGTTCGATCGGCACCAGGTCGGCAAGAGATCATCTTCGTTCCGCCACGCGAATGTTTGGGGGCGATCGGCAATAGCGACCGCCCCTACCGTTTACTTGGCGGGAATGACGAAGCTAGCAGCCTTGAACACGGCGTCAGCTTCTGGCCCCTTCAGGTAGGTTACGAAGTCGCTCGCTGACTGGCTGGCATTCCTCGTAAGGCCGATCGGATAGACGATCGGCTGGTGACTGGTCTCAGGGAAGGTCGCGACGACGGCAACTCCGGGCTCGGCGGCCGCGTCCGTACCATAGACAATGCCCAGTTTGGCCTCGCCCCGCGCAACCATCTGCAACGCGACGCGCACGTTTTCAGCCGGCGCAAAGTGAGGCGCCAATGCCTCGTAAAGCCCGAGCGACTTCAGTGCTTCGTCGGCATAAGCGCCCGCCGGGACGCTTTTGGCCTCGCCAACCGCGAGACGCTCCTGACCGAGGATGGCAGGGAGGGAAGCCTTGTCATCGAAATCAACGTTGACCTTGGCGTCCTTCGCAGCCACCAACACCAATGAATTGCCGAGAAGGTTGAAGCTGCTGCCCTCCTTCATGAGACCCTTGCCTTCAACGTAGGTCATCCACTTGAGATCGGCCGAAATGAAGATATCGGCGGGCGCGCCGGCCTCGATCTGCTTGGCCAGAGCACCGGAGGCTGCAGGTGTGATCTGAAATTCCAGGTCTTTGCCGGCCTTGTAGGTGTCAGCAATCTTCTGAAGCGAAGGCGCCACCGAAGCGGCAGCGAAAATCTTGATCTGATCAGCAGCGGAGGCAACAGAGCTCAGGAAGCCAAGAGCAAGCGCGGCAACGAGGGCAAGCGACTTTTTCATTGAGGAGTTCCGATCTGGGTATCGTTATATATCTTAAGTTATAACGATGCCCAAACAGGTTCAAGGGACTGAGGAGAAGCCCCTAGATGAGGCCGTTGGCCGAGAGCTCTTCCTTGACGTAAGCGTAAAAAATCGGCGCAGCGATCAGTCCCGGCACGCCGAATGTCGCTTCCATGGCGAGCATCACCGTCAGCATCTCCCAGGCGCGCGAGTTGATTTGCGTGCCAATGATGCGGGCGTTGACGAAATACTCCAGCTTGTGGATGCCGATCAGGAAAAGCAGGGCGGCGATCGCAGCCGGAGCCGAAACACCCAAGCTGACGATGAAGATCACCGTATTGGAGATGATGTTGCCGATCACCGGCAGCATGCCAACGATGAAGGTCACGGCGACCATAGTCTTCAGGAACGGCAGCTTGACGCCGATCAAGGGGTCGAGACCGAACAGGAAGATAGCCGTCAGGGTCGTGTTGAGCAGGGAAATCCGGAACTGGGCAAAGACGACACGGCGGAAGGAGAGCGTCAGACGGCGAACACGCTCGACCAATTCAACAGCCAGAGGACCGTTCGGCCTTTCTGGCGGCCTCCGGAAAAGAACCAACGAGCCGATGATGATGCCGAACAGGATGTAGACGAGGATACGCCCGACATCCTGACCGAAACGCTGCAGTTCCCAGGCGTTGTCCTGCAGGAACTTGACTGCCTGCCGGCGTAGTTCATCGGTATTGACTGGGAGATAGCCCCCAATCCAAGGCGGCAAATAGGTGCGGCCAGTCTCCAGAACCTGAGCCATCTTCTGAATGAGGGCCAGCAGTCCTTCCGAACCATTTGTGAAGAGAGAACTGGCAGCGATGATGGCAGCGGTAATCCCAAGCGTGATGGCCGCCACGATAACGGCAAGCGCAACGGCTTTGCCCACCTGCTGCGTCCAGCCGGTGCGGTTGCGCAGCCAGGGCGCCGCGCTGATTGCTGTCTCGTGGACCAGGAGGCCCGCAAGCAAGCCAGCAAGGAGCCCCAACTCGAGGCAGAGCAGGAGAGCGACGCCAACGATCAGATAGGACGCAATTTTAACCCAAGTCCCGGAAGTCAGCTTGTCCATCGTCCGCAGCCATCTCCATCAAAGATGCCCAAATACAACCCAATCGGAGTGAACGCAAAAAGAAACGATGGGGCTTTCAGCGTGAACCGATTCATGGCAAGTCGTTATGGTTGAGGAGGATACAATCCCGATGTCCAACACCGCGCTTTCGAAACGTTTCTCACGCGACTTCGTCTTCGGTTACGCCACGGCCGCCTATCAGATCGAGGGCGCGCACGACGAAGATGGACGCAAGCCCAGCATCTGGGATGCTTTTTCGCGCATACCCGGCCGCGTCAGGAATGGCGATACCGGCGATGTTGCCTGCGACCATTATCATCGCATGCCGGAAGACGTGAGACTGCTGAAATCACTTTCGGCGGATGCCTATCGTTTCTCGATCGCCTGGCCACGGATCATTCCGGATGGGCGCGGCCCAATCAACGAGAAGGGCGTCGACTTCTATGACCGGCTGCTCGATGAGCTGCTCAGGGCCGAGATCAAGCCATACGCAACGCTTTACCATTGGGACCTGCCAATCGAGCAACACGGTCGTGGCGGCTGGTGCGCACGGGATACCGCCTACGCCTTCGCCGACTACACCGATGTGGTCATGGCTCGCCTCGGCGACCGTCTTTCCGGCATCATGACGCTCAACGAGCCTTGGTGCTCGGGGCATCTTTCCTATCTGATCGGCGAGCATGCACCGGGTGAGCACAACATGACGGCGACTCTCGCCGCCATTCACACGCTGAACCTCGCACATGGTCTCGCTATTCAGGCGATCAAGGCGCGGCGGGCCGACCTGCCAGCCGGCATCGTCTACAATGCAAAGGCGGTCTATCCGGTCACGGACCAGCCTGCGGACGTCGCGGCGGCCGAGCGATATCGTTCCTTCCATGACGGGGTATTCATGGATCCGGTCTTCCTTGGTCACTATCCTGAAGACGTGATGGCAGCATTCGGTCCGATTATGCCGAAAATCGAGGCTGATGACCTGAAGATCATTTCGACACCGATCGACTTTCTTGGCCTGAACTTTTACGCGCCGGAACGGATTACGGCCGACCCCGCCCTTCCCTTCCCGCACGCCCGCTCGGTACAGGCCGAAAATGTGGCGCGTACGGCCATGGGCTGGGAAATCTACGCGCCGGCGCTGGATCGCCTCCTGAGCGACCTCAATAACCGCTACCGGTTGCCGCCGATCTATATCGCCGAGAATGGCTGCGCTCAGTATGACGAACTCGTCGACGGCAAGTGCGACGACCCTGGGCGCATCGATTATCTAGAGAAACACCTCAACGTTCTCGCCGATGCCATGGACAAGGGCATACGGATCGATGGTTACTTCGTCTGGTCGCTCATGGACAATTTTGAGTGGGCGCACGGCTACGCCAAGCGCTTCGGCGTCGTCTACGTCGACTACGAAACCCAAGCGCGGGTGCCCAAGTCGTCAGCTATCTGGTATCGGGATCTGATTGCCGGACGCGCTCAGGCCGCATCAACTTGAGTTATGAAATAAAAGCCCCGGGAGTTTGCGCTCCCGGGGAAGTTGATCGGCGCGCTTGGAAGGAAAACGAGCCGAGAAGGACAACCAAGGCAAATGGCCACGTCAAAGAAAGCCTTATAAAAGAAAATAACAAAGTTATTTAGTACGCTTAGGTGCTGAAAATCTCGGTTGAGGATCGACCTGTCAGGCCGAGACCATCTCGGAATAGAGAATATTGCCGCCGGCCACGTATGGGAGTCTTGCTCACGCCATGCTTGGCGATGCGGCGCACCGCGCGCTCGGCGGCAAAGCCGTTATCGAAACTTGCACCTTCAAGTGAACGGAAGCGCGGATCCACCGCATGAAATTCATAGGCGCCACCCGCGCCAACCAGAACGCCGACCGCTTCGCCGGCCAGCTCGACGATATACCCACTATCCATTTCCGCCTCCAGGGTCGGCAATCACCGACCGAGCATCAAACCCGTTCAAGAGCATTTGGTTTCAACGCCGCATCAAAAAACATCGACAGCTTTGGCGGAGGTCGCTGCGGAGCGTTGGTCTGTCTCTAAGGGTCATGGTCGCCTCCTTCTTGAGAGGGCGCTACCACGCTGGGGCATGGTGCTTTAGCGTTTGATCCGGCGGTCGCAAGCTACGTGTCAAATCCCGCCACACCCGTCACCGGATGCACCTCTATGTCGCATCAAAAGGCTCGGCTCTTCGAGAAACCGTCGCCCAAATATTCCGGAAATTGTAGATAAATCGCCCGGCAGAATGGCCAAACGGGCAAATGATTCAATTTTAGAGCGAGCGGCAAGGCGACCTTAGCTAGTACGCCTCACAATATTGGTCTCTGTGCGTTCTGGAGATACCGATGTCGCTCTCATCCATGTCGTCGATTTCCGTATCGGGAATGCAGGCCGCAGCGACGCGGCTTGAGGCGTCGGCCTCCAATATTGCCAACGCTTCGTCTTCAGGCCCCGTTCCAGATGCGTCTGGCAACACGACCGCCTATTCGCCGGTGAAGGTGCAGCAGTCGGATGTCAAAGGCGGTGGCGTGTCGTCGCGCATCGTCAATGCAGCCGATTCCTATGTGATAAGCCCCGACGTTTCATCGCCGGACGCCAACACGGACGGCTTGGTCGCCATGCCGAATGTCGACATGGCAAGCGAACTCGTCAACGTGATGACCGCCCGCATCAGCTACGAAGCATCGGCGAAGACACTGAAGGTGGCGAACGACATGCAGAAAACAGCCCTCGACGCCTTCAGCTGACGCCAACTTCACCTTTACGAGCGAAGGCGCCTCACCGCCTCGATATGGCGCGCCATGGCTTCGGCCTCGGCCGGCGTGAACACGGCTGCGACGATCTCGTTCTTGAACTTCTCACCCTTGGCGAGCGGCGCATGGTTGACAACACGACCATTCACGCGACACGTATCGTCAGGCGACCGGACGGGGAACGCCATGCCGACCGCTTCCTGATCACCGGTGCGGCAAATCCAGCGCGCGGCGGTGCCGGTGTTCTCCGGCTTGAAAGACGTGTAGTCGGCCGTCCCGTCCGGATGAATTTGCATGAAGTGCGATCGCCCCTCGTCGTCGGCCAGAGGGTCGAAGGCAAACACCACCTCCGGGGCGAAGATCTTGTCGGAAGTCAGGGTTGCGGCGAGGCTCGGATCCTTGGCGAGCGCAGCGATCCATTCCACATAGCCGGGTCCCGGCTTGATGTGAGGCGGGATTTCCTGCCGCACCCGCAAGCTTTCTGGCGTTTCGTGCACCGTACCGACCAACCTGGCGCCTTCGCGAGCACGCCAGTTGAGATGCCCGAGATAGTAGACGGGAAGCGGCGTCGATTTCAGATTGGTAACGGTGATGCCGATGGTGATCCGCGCCTGCCCCTCGTAGAGCTTCAGGACCGGCACTGCTTCGTAGTTCACGGCGAAGGCGACGGTGTGGTTATAGCGACCCGTGACCGCTATATATCGGCCATCAGCGTCCTCACTCAGAAGAACAGCCGCCTCTCTGTAGGGTGCGTTGGGCAACTCGCCGTGCTGCTCGCGGCGCTCCATCGGCCCCGGCGCGCCAATCGCCGTAATGCCGGCGTGCTGGAAATAGCCGCCGTAGGTCTCGAAAAACTTCTGCGTCGGACGGGGCATGTCAAACATCGACTTCATGCCGACATCGCGACCGCCTAGGCGAGCCGACCAGACATGCTGCCCCTGGAAAGGAAGCACGACGACTTCGTCAGAACCATTCGACAACCTGATCGCATCGACACCTGAGGCGAAGCGGAAGGCGATGGCCGAGAGCCGGCCTGCCCTGAAGACTTCGCGCTCGGCTTCGGAAAACGCAACACCGCGAAGGTCGACGGACGCCGTCGCCCCTTCACCCAAACTCGACAATCCCATCCTGTCCTCCCGCAAAGATCACCGCACTCCTCCCGAGTCGGCGATGACCATGCGGCAGTCTGTCGCGTTTCCCATCGCGCTCCAAGAGGAAAGGCGACAGCAATTAGCTTAAGGAGCGAAGCTTATTCCGCAGCGGCAGCGGCCGTGGCGGAGCCTGGCGCGGTCTGCCAGCCTAGATCGGGCAGCTGTATCATCCGCTGACCGCGCAAGTCGGAGGCACAGACGAGGAATCCGCGCTCTTCCATGTAAGCTAGGAGCCGCCTCGCCCTCGACGGCGAGCGGGTGCCATAGGCGCGCGCAATTTCTGCATCCGATGGACACGGGGCCTTCTGAAGCGCCGCCTTGGCGACCAGCAGAAAGACACCGCGCATATCCTCCGGCAGTGACGCGGAGATTAGCGTCGCCTGTTGCCAGGCATCCTCGTCAACCGCCTCGGTCTCGACGCCGGCCCGGGCCAGCGAAAGACGCTGGCGGAAAGATTGCAAATCGAGCGTGTCGCCGGTGACCCGCTTGATGCGGCAGCGGACGAGAAAATCCTGATAGAGCATGGACACGGGCTGGAAAGCGGCTTCCGGCTCGGCCATCATCTCGACGAGGATCTCTTCGATCGCCTCATCGCGGGCAAGGCGCCCAAGCAGATCTGCCTGTGGCGGATTGTCTTCCGGGGCGGGCGCCAGAGCGACGCGCGAGCGCGACAACTCGGCGAGAATATCGGCTGTCGAGACTTGCGACGCTGCCACCCGTGGCGCTTCCTCGCCCGTCGTCGGACGGAAGATCAGCTCGCGCGCGGCCTCGCCAACCTGTTCTGGTAAAGGTGTCAGCGTCGGACCGCCACCACGCCCTCTGGTTTCGACTGGGCCAATCTTCACCGGTTCCGGCCGCCGGCCAATGGCCGGACCAAGCGATACGAACTCGCCGCGCTGAAGATTGCGGAACATCTCGGCCTGCCGACGCTCCATTCCGAGGAGATCGGCGGCGCGTGCCATGTCGATATCGAGGAAAGTGCGGCCCATCAGGAAATTGGACGCCTCGGCGGCAACATTCTTGGCGAGCTTGGCCAGCCGTTGAGTCGCAATGACGCCTGCGAGGCCGCGCTTGCGGCCACGGCACATCAGGTTGGTCATGGCGCCGAGCGAGGCGCGACGGGATTCACCATCGGCCTCACCGGAAGCGGCCGGCGCGAAAAGCTGCGCCTCGTCGACCACGACCAGCATGGGATACCAATAGTCCCGCTCGGCATCGAACAGGCCGTTGAGGAACGCTGCTGCTGCCCGGACTTGGCCGTCGACATCAAGCCCTTCGAGGTTGAGAACGACGGAAACGCGATGCTTTCGAACGCGAGCGGCAATCAGTGCCAGATCGCGCTCCGAGCAGTTGGCATCAACGACGACATGGCCGAACCGATCGGCCAGAGTCACGAAGTCGCCTTCGGGATCGATGATCGCCTGCTGGACCCATTCGGCGCTTTGCTCAAGCAGGCGACGCAGCAGATGCGACTTGCCCGAGCCTGAGTTGCCCTGAACCAGCAAACGGGTGGCAAGCAGCTCTTCAAGATCGAAGGCAGCACGTGCGCCGTTCGCCCTGTTGCCGATGTCCACGTTGAAGGTCATCCCGAGGCCTTTTGTCCCACGCCACAGATTGCATTGCCCCTTACTTTTCGAGGCAGGCCCGTTTGTCGACCGATTCGCCCACCTTGTCCAAGAGGCAAGCAAGAGACTGATACCGACTCGTCCCGTGATTCACAGGCGAGTGCAGCGACACGGGCACATGGGACAAGTCAGTGAAGCGATCGATCCAATGTCAAACGCAATGCGCCACTGGACAGGAAGCGGTGCGAGTGGTTCTGCTGGCACCCTACATTACTCGACGGCTTGCATCACGCTGGTGTCAACGCCGGAGCTGAACCGCAAGGAGCCACCATGGTCCGTATCGCGACTCTAACCGTCTCCGATCGAGCCTCTCGCGGCGAATATGAAGATCTTTCCGGACCGGCGATCGCCGCATGGCTTCAGAGGGCAGTCAGCTCCCCTTATGAACTGATCACGGTCGTCGTTCCCGACGGCGTCGATAACGTTGGCGGGGAACTGGTCCGGCTTTGCGACGAAGAGCATGTCGATCTCATCCTGACCACCGGCGGAACCGGCCCCTCACCACGCGACCTGACGCCTGAAGCGATGAAGGTTGTGCTCGAAAAGGAGCTTCCTGGCTTCGGGGAACTGATGCGGCGGATCAGCCTAGAGAAGGTTCCGACCGCAATCCTTTCGCGCCAGACAGCCGGTACGCGCGGCGCTACGCTGATTGTGAATTTGCCGGGAAAACCTGCCTCCATCGCCGTTTGTCTCGATGCCGTGTTCCCGGCGATCCCCTATTGCCTCGACCTGATCGGTGCGGGACGCATTGACACCGATCCATCCGTCTGCAACTCATTCCGTCCGGCCTGACCTGCACGTTAAGGTTGCTTGCGGTAAGTTATTTCTCGTAGTATGAGAGATTATCGAATTTGGCCAGACCATCGGCCCTGAACGCCTGGGGTGAATCCCCCGCGACGTGACGACCTTTCCAAACTCGGTAACCACCTGTCACGTGCCCCGTGAGGGCGCGCGATTTTCTATCAAGCGACTTTCTGAGGAAAGGATCTCATCATGGCTCTCGGCACCGTCAAGTGGTTCAACGCCACCAAGGGCTACGGCTTCATCGCTCCGGACGCCGGTGGACCGGACGTCTTCGTTCACATCTCTGCTGTTGAGCGCTCGGGCCTCGGCTCGCTCAACGACGGCCAGAAGGTGAACTTCGAAGTCGTTCAGGACCGTCGCTCCGGCAAGTCGTCGGCCGACAACCTTTCGGCCGCCTGATCTTAAGATCGGCAGCTCACAAAGTTAATCCCCGCGGAAGACACCCTTCCGCGGGGTTTTTCGTTTAGAGGGATAAATCCGGCTCAGTGAGTGCCCGGAACCATCATGCGGCGCAGGGTGGAATCCTTCAGCACGAAATGGTGGTAAAGCGCCGCCGCCGCGTGAACCAGGATCAGCACTATAAACGCCGGCTTGTTGGCCTCATGGATCTCGCCAAACGTCCTCATGTTGACATACTGGGCCAGGAGCCCAGTGATGGGCGTCAGGATCAGCAGGACATAGAAGAGATAGTGCAGCGCTTCGCCTGCCTTGACCTGGAGCGTGGGACCAGGCACAGACTGCGGCACCCCCACCGTCAGGCGAAGCCCGAGGCGTGCCAGCGTAAGCACCAGCACGGCGATACCCACACCGAGATGCAGATAGTAGCCCGTCAGAAGCGACGAAGCATCCTGACCCGAGCGCACCAGATAGTTATAGCGCCCCATATCTTCGCCAAAGGCGAGCTGGAACAAAACCAAAAGCACGATCAACCAGTGAAGCGAAACCTGAACAGCAGTGTAGCCTGAAGAATGCTTGGCCATGGCGGGCCTCCGGGATCGATAACCAAGCCGAGCTTACACCAAATTCAGCGGTCACCAATCGCTGAGATCGTGATTATCGCCCGAAAATTGTATCGTCAGATCGTCCGCGTGTGGGCACTCACCTTCTCTTCATGGCAGCGGCCAATGCGGCGGCCATGGCATTGTTGCCGGCCGGTGCTGGTGGGGGACTACGCCGATCGGGACGACCACCTCCTGTACCCTTCGGCGCGCCGTCATCGTCCTTGCGCATGGAGAGCGCGATACGCTTGCGTTTGGCATCGACCTCGACGACGCGAACCTTCACCACATCGCCGGCCTTTACAACGTCTCGGGGATCCTTGACGAACCTGTCGGCCAACTGGCTGACATGGACCAGACCATCCTGATGGACACCGATGTCGACGAAGGCCCCAAAGGCGGCCACGTTGGTCACGGTTCCCTCAAGCACCATGCCCGGTTTGAGATCAGAGATCTCTTCGACACCTTCGGCGAAGCTGGCGGTCCGGAACTCGGGACGCGGATCACGACCCGGCTTCTCCAGTTCGGTCAGGATATCGCGCACCGTCGGCAAACCGAAACGCTCGTCGACGAATTTCGCCGGATTGAGGGACTTCAGGGCAGCGCTGTCGCCCATCAGCTGACGAATATCCCGGCCGCAGGCTGCGACGATGCGGCGGGCCACACCATAGGCCTCAGGATGCACGGAAGATGCGTCGAGCGGCTCGTCACCGTCACGGATACGCAGGAAACCTGCAGCCTGTTCGAAGGTCTTGGCACCGAGTCGCGGTACGTCCATCAGCGCCTTGCGGCTGCGGAAAGCGCCCGATGCGTCACGGTAGGAGACGATCGCCTCGGCAATCGATGGTCCAAGGCCCGACACGCGGGAGAGAAGAGGAGCCGACGCGGTATTAAGATCGACGCCCACCGCATTCACGGCATCTTCGACGACGGCGTCCAGAGCCTTGGCAAGGTGTCCCTGATCGACATCATGCTGATATTGGCCGACGCCAATCGACTTTGGCTCGATCTTGACGAGCTCGGCCAGCGGGTCCTGCAGACGACGTGCGATCGATACCGCACCGCGCAATGAAACATCGAGCCCTGGGAACTCGCGGGCGGCCAGTTCGGACGCCGAGTAAACGGAAGCGCCCGCCTCGCTCACCACAACCTTGGTGGGCTTGGGGGCCGGCAGATCGGAAATCAGCGCGGAAGCCAGACGATCGGTCTCGCGACTCGCCGTTCCGTTGCCGATGGCGATCAGCTCCACCTTATGTTTGCGCACCAGCGACGCGAGAGTTGCCAGAGCACCGGCGACATCATTCCTGGGCTGGAAGGGATAGACGGTCGCCGTATCGAGAAGCTTGCCGGTTGCGTCGACCACGGCGACCTTGACGCCGGTTCTGATTCCGGGATCGAGCCCCATGGTCGAACGGGCTCCAGCCGGGGCGGCGAGCAGCAGATCCTTGAGATTGTCGGCGAATACACGGATCGCCTCGGTCTCGGCTTTTTCCCTGAGGGTTCCCATCAGATCGAGGGAGAGCGAAAGCTGCAGCTTTACGCGCCATGTCCAGCGGCAAACGTCGAACAGGAAGCCCTCGGCCGCCAGCTTGGCCGGAACATTGATGGAGAAGGCTTCGGCGACCATCCGTTCGACCGGCTTGACCGGCGCCGGATCATCGGCGTCGATTTCCAGTTCCAGGGCCAGGACTTCCTCGTTGCGGCCACGCAGCATGGCAAGGGCCCGGTGACTTGGCACAGAGGCCCAGCGTTCGCGATGGTCGAAGTAATCTGCGAACTTCTCTCCGGCAGCTTCCTTGCCAGCAATCACTACCGAACGCAGCACGGCACAATCCTGAAGATAGCTGCGCAGGCGGCCAACCAGTTCCGGCGTTTCGGCAAAGCGCTCGGCAAGGATGTCGCGCGCACCATCGAGGGCCGCCTTGATATCGGGCACGACCTCGTTGACGTAGGCAGCCGCAGTTGCTGCCGGCTCCAGCGTCCGGTCGGCGAACAGGGCATCAGCGAGCGGGCCCAGCCCCTTCTCCTTGGCAATCTCACCCTTGGTGCGACGCTTGGGCTTGAAAGGCGCGTAGAGATCCTCGATCTCCGCCTTGGTGTCGGCGCCCACAATCTTCGCGGAGAGATCAGGTGTGAGCTTGCCCTGCCCCTCAATGGCCGCCAGAACGGCTGCCCGACGGGTCTCCAGCTCGCGGCGGTAGGAGAGGCGCTCCTCAAGCTTGCGGAGCTGGGTATCGTCGAGACCGCCGGTCACTTCCTTGCGGTAGCGGGCGACGAAGGGCACCGTTGCCCCCTCGTCGAGCAGGCCGATGGCAGCTGATGCCTGAGCCGGCCGACAGCCAATTTCGCTGGCGATGGCCTCGACAATACGGGCTTCGACGGCTGCAGAAAGGGTCATGTCACGGCTCCCTGAGAAGAAGGCCGCGACATTAGGCATCAGGTTCAGGCGGCGCAACGGCGCAGGCCGGCCTTGTCAACAAGCCATCGCTTGTCGAGGAAGTGTCACGTCAGCCAGAAACGACCTTGAGCGCCGGCTTCTTGGCAGACTCCTTCTTGGCCGTTTCCTTTTTGGCAGCTGGCTTTTTGGCGGCAGGCGCCTTGGCCTCGGCCGGTTCCTTCTTGGCCACAGCCGCACGCGGCTTGCGGGCCGCCTTGGGCTTGGCCTCGGCCTCGGCGCGGACAAGCGCCTCAGCTTCCAGCCAGTGCTGCTCCGCCCTTCCCTCCGGCTGCCCCTCGGCCTGCCAGAGTTCGCGTGCCTTCGCCCTGATCTTGGCTTCAATATCGGACATTGTCGAAATCCTCTCTTGTTCGGAACCCGGCCGACAGATGCCGGTGGCATCCTCCGAGGGGCGTTCGGGACAATATACTGGACCCTCGACCCGACGGTTTTCCATGAAAACCGCTACACGTGTAATGTAGCGCAGCACTCGCGCCCTGAGAAGGCAAGCAGCCGCCAAAAAACAGCGCACCGGCAAGGACTTTCTGTCTCCGCCCTGCTGTTTTGGAACACTTTGTCGCGATCAGACGACCAGCCGGTTCGGAGCGAGCAGGAGGCATCGCCCTTCCCCGCGGCAAACCCGTCGATCGGCAGGACAAACCTCGCAACTCACGATGACGCCGAGGGACGGTTGCCGTCGCGCGGGCAATCACCCAAAATCCAGTTCTCAGCGGAGGCAAGCCATGACCCATCCCTCTCTTATGCCAAGCACTGGTCTCAAAGAGTTCGCCACGGCCGAACGTTGCTTCATCACCGAGCTTCTTGGACATCCATCGCAGCCCGGCGTTTCGTTGGCGCGCGCAAGGGTCCTTCCCGGAGTGACCACACAGTTGCACGCGCTTGATGTCGAGGAGATCTACGTGATCGAGACCGGGAGCGGCGTCATGGAAGTCAATGGCGACCGCTTCCGCGTCGTGCCCGGGGACAGCGTCCTCATACCGCAGGGGATGCCTCAACGCATAGAGAACGACGGAACAGACGATCTCGTGTTTCTATGCCTCTGTCGGCCTCGCTTTCGTCCCGAGGGCTACGTCAATCTTGAAGCCCCAAATGCCGAAGGGACGCCATGAGTTCGGCAGGAGTCCAAGCCTCACATATGTAATTTGGAGAGCCGACCCATGCCTCTACTCACATAAGTAGTATAACTCAGTCATAATGCCGCAAACTCTTTAAATATCGAAGGTTTTCCTAATTCATTTACGAACAGGTAATAGGTTTGGCGCGACAAAATGCCAACGCCGGGTGCATCGATTGCGCCGGCTCCGCAACATAAAGGAATCAGCATGTCCGCCTCTTCGTCCATTGCCTCTGACATGCGCCAGCGCCTTAACTTTCACGCGGTCGACAACGGCGTCGCGACCACTCTCCGAGAACACCGGGCCTACATTTCCAGCATCCTTGCCGAGGGCATCGAAGCCTTTTACCGGCATGTTTCCAGCTTTCCTGAGACCAAGCGCTTCTTCAACTCGCCCGACCATATGGCTCATGCCAAGGCGGCGCAGCTGAAGCATTGGGAGCGCGTGCTTGAGGCCCGCTTCGATGATGCCTACTTCCAGTCGGTGTCCAAGATCGGCGAGACCCACCACCGGATCGGCTTGTCGCCGACATGGTATATCGGCGGCTATGATTTTCTTCTCACGACGCTGATTGGCCGGATCAACAAGGATTACTCCGGCGGCCTCCTGAAAGGCGGGCGTGAGGAGACACGTCTCAAACTGCTGCAAGCGCTCAGCAAGGCCGTCATGGTCGACATGGACTTTGCCATCTCCGTCTACATCGATGCAGAGCGGGCCGCCCGGCACAATCTCATCGACCGCGTCACCGAAGAGTTTGAGTCGTCGGTCGGCGCCATCGCCGATCAGGTGCTCTCTTCGGCCAAGGACATGGCTGCGCTGACGCGAGATCTCGATCAGTCTACCGATCGAGCCGCAGAACGCGCCAAGAGCGTGACGCATGGCGCCGAGACGGCATCTGCCAACGTCGCGACGGTTGCCGCCGCCACCGAAGAACTGAGCGGGTCGGTCACAGAAATCACGCGCCAAGTTGCGGAATCGAGCCGTGTCGCTGCAGAAGCTGCCGCCGACGCTCTTCGGACTTCCACGCAGATCAAGGAACTTTCCGAAGCCGCCAAGAAGATTGGCGACGTCGTCGATCTGATCGACAACATCGCCTCGCAAACCAATCTGCTGGCGCTCAACGCGACGATCGAGGCTGCCCGCGCCGGCGAGGCCGGCAAGGGCTTTGCGGTCGTCGCCGCCGAGGTCAAGCAGCTTGCTGATCAAACTGCCAAGGCCACATCGACCATTGCCGACCAGATCAATGGCATCCAGTCATCGACCCAACAGTCGGTCGAGGCCATCAATGCCATTTCCGGTGTCATTGGTCGCCTCAGCGAGATTTCCAACGTCATCGCTGCCTCCGTCGAAGAACAGGGAACGGCCACGCTCGATATTTCGCGCAACCTCAATCAGGCATCGAGCAGCACGGCCGAGGTGACGGAGCATATCGAAGGCGTGTCTCAGGCCAACGCTGCGGCGGTCGCCGCGACTGAACGCATGAAGAGCGGATCGAGCGAACTCGGCGAGACGTGTGCCCGTCTTCGGTCCGAGATCAAGGGCTTCCTGGCCAAGGTAAGGGCTGCCTGACAAGGCAACCAGGCTTCCAATGGGCGGCGGCGAACGCTTTGCGGCGCCGCCGCCCTTGCTTTTTCCACAAAACGGTCCCATCCGTCAGGCAATATATCTTTCCCTGAGATGGATCGAACCATGCCCGCCTATCGTTCCCGCACCTCTACACACGGCCGCAACATGGCCGGCGCCCGCGGCCTGTGGCGCGCCACAGGCGTCAAGGAAAGCGACTTCGGCAAGCCGATCATCGCCGTCGTCAACTCCTTCACACAGTTCGTGCCGGGTCATGTGCACCTCAAGGATCTCGGACAACTGGTTGCCCGCGAGATCGAGAAGGCCGGCGGCCTCGCCAAGGAATTCAACACCATCGCCGTCGATGACGGTATCGCCATGGGCCACGACGGCATGCTCTATTCACTGCCATCGCGCGATCTGATCGCCGATAGCGTCGAGTACATGGTCAATGCCCATTGCGCTGACGCCATGGTCTGCATCTCGAACTGCGACAAGATCACGCCCGGCATGCTGCTGGCGGCGATGCGTCTCAACATCCCTGCCGTGTTCGTTTCCGGCGGTCCGATGGAAGCCGGAAAGGTCTTGCTGTCGACGGGCGTTACCAAGTCCGTCGACCTGATCGACGCGATGGTCGCAGCTGCCGACGACAAGGTGTCGGATGCCGATGTCAAGTCCTACGAGCGGTCCGCCTGCCCGACCTGCGGTTCGTGCTCGGGCATGTTCACGGCCAACTCGATGAACTGCCTGACCGAAGCTCTCGGCCTCAGCCTGCCCGGCAACGGCTCGACGCTCGCGACCCATGCCGACCGCAAGGCACTGTTCCTGAAGGCGGGTCAGCTGATCGTCGATCTCTGCAAGCGCTACTACGAGGGTAACGACGAAAGCGTTCTGCCGCGTTCGATCGCGTCCTTCGCGGCCTTCGAAAACGCCATGACGCTCGACATCTCGATGGGCGGCTCGACCAACACCGTGCTGCACCTCCTGGCCGCCGCCCAGGAGGCCGGCGTCGACTTCACCATGGCCGACATCGATCGTCTCAGCCGTCGTGTGCCCTGCCTTTCCAAGGTAGCGCCGGCCGTGGCCGACATCCACATGGAAGACGTTCATCGAGCCGGAGGCATTTTCGGTCTGCTCGGCGAGCTCGACCGCGCCGGCCTTCTCAATACCGACGTGCCGACCGTCCATACGCCGACCCTGAAGGCGGCGATCGCCGAGTGGGATATCGTTCAGTCCAACTCGGAGACCGTGCGCAAATTCTTCCTGGCCGCGCCGGGCGGCGTGCCGTCGCTTGAAGCTTTCAGTCAGGATCGTCGGTGGGACGAGCTCGACCTCGACCGCAAGAAGGGCGTCATCCGTTCGGTGGAGAACGCCTATTCCAAGGATGGTGGTCTCGCCGTGCTGTTCGGCAACATCGCGCTGGACGGCTGCATCGTGAAGACGGCCGGTGTCGATGAGTCGATCCTTGTCTTCGAGGGCGAAGTGAAGATCTACGAAAGCCAGGAAGGCGCCGTGAAGGGCATTCTCGGCGGCGAGGTTAAGGCCGGTGACGTGGTGGTGATCCGCTACGAAGGTCCCAAGGGCGGCCCGGGCATGCAGGAAATGCTCTACCCGACCAGCTATCTGAAGTCGAAGGGCCTAGGCAAGGCCTGCGCCCTCCTGACCGATGGACGCTTCTCAGGTGGTACCTCGGGCCTGTCGATCGGCCATGCCTCCCCGGAAGCGGCAGAAGGCGGCGCCATCGGACTCGTCGAAGCGGGCGACCGCATCCGCATCGACATTCCGAACCGCACCATCAACCTTCTGATTTCGGACGAGACGCTGGCTGCCCGTCGTGCCGCCATGGAGGCCAAGGGCAAGGCAGCCTGGAAGCCGGTCGCGCCGCGCGCACGCAAGGTATCGGCAGCATTGCGCGCCTATGCCGCCATGGCGACGTCGGCTGCCAAGGGTGCCGTGCGCGACGTGAGCCAGATCGAGCATTGAGACCTATGGAGGGCGGCGCGTTCGCCCTCCTTTCCCACGCAAATGGTGGCTGGGGCTTTTTTTGCCTCGGAACGGATCGGCATCTCATTCGTTTTTCGGTTGAACGTTTGGCTTGTGCACGGGCCCGCAAGCCAATCGCCTGTTTGCGTGCGGCTGCAAGACTAATTGTTTCGATTCATTCAAAGCGCTTTAAATAAGCAAACCCGCCAGATATCAGTTTGATAACAGCGCGTTACAGCGCGTCTCCTCCGTTATCTCGTACCCTTGACAAGGCGCATTAAAAGCGCTTTGAATGATTTAGGGAGTTGATTTTTCGTTTCGTCCTGATGCTGCGAGATATGGCTGAGGGACTGGACCTTGCCGCGGAGTCGGCACAGCATAAGCCAGCCGCGCCGGACCGCTCATTTCGGGAGGATTTCCATGACCATCCGCGCTACCGTCTTCGGTGAAAACGTTCATGAGCAAACCAGCCAGGTCGTCCATGACCTTTACCCCAACGGCATGCATGCAACGATCGCCGACGCCCTCAACGTCGATCCAACCATTGAAGCCAGTTGGGTCACCTTGCAGATGGAAGAGCACGGTCTGACCGTCGAGAAGCTCGCCGCTACCGACGTGCTGGTCTGGTGGGGGCACGCGGCTCACGGAGACGTCAAGGATGAGATCGTCGAGCGCGTCGCCAAGCGCGTCTGGGAAGGCATGGGGCTCCTCGTTCTGCATTCCGGGCACTTTTCCAAGATCTTCAAGCGGCTGATGGGTACCCCCTGCGCCCTCAAGTGGCGCGAAGCGGGCGAACGCGAGCGTCTCTGGGTCATCAACCGTAATCATCCGATCGCCGCCGGTTTGCCAGAGAAGATCGAGCTCGACATGGAGGAGATGTACGGCGAGCCCTTTTCGGTTCCGGAGCCGGATGAGACCGTGTTCATCTCCTGGTTCCAGGGCGGCGAAGTGTTCCGCTCCGGCCTCTGTTACAAGCGCGGCGCCGGCAAGATCTTCTACTTCCGCCCCGGGCACGAGGCCTATCCCACCTATCACGACGAGAACGTGCTGACGGTGCTGCGCAACGCCGTGAAATGGGCTTACAACCCTGGCCCCGCCTGGACCGCGATCACCGACGCCCCCAACGTGCCCGTCGACAAGGCGCTGGAGCCCATCAAGGAGCGCGGCCTGACCATTCACGCCAAGGGCGCGCCCGGCCTCCGCTGAGCGCTCCTAACCAAAGCGGCCGACGAAAGCTTCGTCGGCCGTCATTCTATATCAGCCCTCCTTACGGACCCTTCCAACATGCGCCTCATCATTGTCGGCACCGGCAGCATGGCCCACCATCATGCCACGCATTTCGCTAAGATCCGCGGCGTCAAAATCGTCGGCTGTGTCGATGTGTTTCCCGAACGAGCCACCGCCTTCGCACAGGAGTTCAATATCCCCAGGACCTTCGCCACGGTGGAAGATGCCATCGTCTGGGGCAAGTTCGACTCGGCAGCCAACGTCACCACCGACCTCGCCCACTATCCAACGACCATGGCGCTGATCACTGCCGGCAAGCACGTGCTTTGCGAAAAGCCGCTCGCCACCAATTATGCGCACGCCCTGGAGATGACCGAGGCCGCCGAGAAGGAAGGCGTCGTGGGCATGGTCAATCTCAGCTATCGCAACGTACCCGAGATCCACAAGATGCATGAGATGGTCACCTCGGGTGCGATCGGTGACGTCAAGCATGTAGAGGCCAGCTATCTGCAAAGCTGGCTTACCGGCACGCACTGGGGTGACTGGCGTACCGAAAGCCGTTGGCTCTGGCGGCTGTCGGAAAATCATGGCTCCAAGGGCGTCATCGGCGACGTCGGCATTCACATCCTCGACTTCGCGTCCTTCGGCGCCGGGACCGACGTGACCAAGCTGTTCGGCCGTCTAAAGACCTTCCACAAGGCGCCGGATGACAAGATCGGCGAGTACACGCTAGACGCCAACGACAGCTTTGCCGGGACGCTTGAATTCGCCAACGGCGCAATCGGCGTCATCCACGCCTCCCGCTTTGCCACAGGCTACGCCAACACGCTGCGGGTCCGCGTCTTCGGAGACAAGGGCGCCCTCGAGATTCAAAACGGCTCCGACGGCACCTGGCTTCGTGTATGCAAGGGCCCCAAAGACATCAACAGCCAGACCTGGCGCCCTGTCACAGCCAAGCCGGTGCCCATGAACTACAAGCGCTTCTTCGACGCGGTGAAGGCCCGCAAGACCATGGAGCCGAGTTTCCGACGGGCGGCCGGACTGCAGCGCATTCTCGACGCCTCTTTCGAGACGGAGAGACTCCGGACAGAGCTGGCCGTGGCTGGCTGAGACATTCCAATTTCAACAAGCCGTCGGACACCGTACCGGCGGCCCGTTGAAATCCGAGCAAGCCCCGACCGCTGCAGATATTTATCCGACTAATTTCCGTGGTGCGAAGCGGCGTTTTGGGAACGCGCTACGGCGCTGGGCAGCAAAAAACCGGCGACCTTCCGGCCGCCGGCTCGTTTGTTCAGCTCTTCGCTGTCGCCCTCACTCAGCTGCAGCAGCCTGCGCCGGGCGCTCGCTCTGGCTGACCTGAATGGCCGTCAGGGCTATGGTATAGACGATGTCATCAACCAGCGCGCCACGCGACAGGTCGTTCACCGGCTTGCGCAGTCCCTGCAGCATCGGGCCGACCGACACGACATTGGCGGAGCGCTGTACCGCCTTGTAGGTGGTGTTGCCGGTATTGAGATCCGGGAAGATGAAGACGTTGGCGTGACCGGCCACGGGCGAACCCGGAGCCTTCTGCTTGCCGACGCTTTCGACCGAGGCGGCATCGTACTGGATCGGGCCGTCGACCAGAAGGTCGGGGCGACGCTCCATAACCTTTAGAGTGGCGGCGCGCACCTTGTCGACGTCACTGCCCGTGCCGGAGGTGCCGGTGGAGTAGGAAATCATGGCAACGCGCGGGTCGATACCGAAAGAGCGGGCACTGTCGGCCGACTGGCAGGCGATCTCGGCGAGTTCATCCGCCGATGGATCAGGGTTGATGGCGCAGTCGCCGTATACCAGCACCTGATCAGGCATCAGCATGAAGAACACGCTGGAGACGATCGAGTTGCCCGGAGCGGTCTTGATCAGTTGCAGCGCCGGGCGCACCGTCGAAGCGGTGGTATGGACAGCGCCGGAGACCAAGCCGTCCACATGCCCCATGGCGAGCATCATGGTAGCGAGCACCACGTTGTCCTCAAGCTGAGCCTCCGCTTGCGGCGGGGTGAGGCCCTTCGACTTGCGGAGCTCAACCATCGGCGCAACGTAGTTGGCGCGCACCTTGGCCGGATCAAGGATCTCAAGCTCCGGCGGCAGTTCGACGCCGTGCATCGCGGCAACATCCTTGATCGCCTTGGGATCGCCGATCAGGACACAGCGAGCAATGCCCTTCTGCGTGCAGATGACAGCGGCCTTGATCGTGCGCGGCTCATCGCCCTCCGGCAACACGATGCGGCGATTGGCGGCACGTGCTTCCTGGATCATGCGATGACGGAACATCGGCGGCGTCATCAGGCCGCTGTTGATACGCGCGGTCGCGGGAGCGAGGGGGGCAAGATTGATATGGTCGGCCACATGCTCGAGCAGCTTTTCCATACGCTCGGCGTCCTCGTGGCGGACACGACGGTCCATCGAATTGAGGCGGACAGCGACGTCATAGGTCTGAAGCTCCGTGGTCAGCACCGGCAGGTCGCCAAAGCGCGGCGCCAGGAACTCGGAGATGGACGGCGCCATGGGCTCGTCGCAGGTCAAGAGCAGGCCGGCGATCGGCAGACCGGAAGAGCGGGCCAGAGTCGTGGTGATGATTATGTCGGAGCGATCGCCGGGTGTGACCACCAGCGTGCCGGCCTTCAGCGCCTTGACCACCTTGTCCGGACCACGAGCACCGATGACGATCTCGCCAACACGGGCCTTCTTGATGTCGCCAGGTCGCAGAATGCCGAAACCGAGATCGGAAGCAACGTCGACGAGGCGTGGGGCATTCAGAGCTGGCTCATCAGACGTCACGGCCAGCACCGGCACGCCGATGTTGGCAGCCTCAAGCGCCTTGGCGAATTCATCCGCCTTGATGTCACCGCCGCGAGCCCGCCCCACAATCAGGCCAGCGAAGGGACGGCCCTCGGTGAGGAAGCGATGATGAGCGTCGGCAAGATCGCCGACAATCGACTTCACGGTGGCATTGAGGCCGGGCACCACCGGGATGATCTCTGCGGACAGAGAGCGACCCATGGCGATGTCGAGATCGATGGTCAGCGGATGCGTCGTTGAGGGCAGAAGACCTTCGACGATGACGATTGAGCTTTGGCCTCGGGCTTCCTCGACCAGCGCGACGATCTCTTCCAGCAGCGTGAAGAGGTTGCCGGTGCGGATCATCTCCTCGGCACGCTCGGCCGGGATCGGGTCGGGCGTCTTGAGGCCGAGCAGCGTCCGTGCGAAGTGCACGGAACGGTCGAGCCCATCGGGATAAGCCTCGGGATCGGCCACAGGCTTGGCAAAGCCCACGTCATAGCCTTCACGCTGGAAGGCGCGGACGAGGCCCAGTGCGACGGACGAGATGCCCTGCTGGCTGGAGGTCGGCGCCAGGAAGAACGTGCGGTAGGAAGATTTCGGAGTCATAACCTTCATCCCTTTCGCATCAAGCTTTGGCAGGCAGGAGACCGGCGAGGCGGGCCGTATCCTCGGCGATCACGCGCTCTTCGTCAGTCGGCACGACAATAGCCACCGGCTTCTTCGACTTGGAGACGATACCGCTCTTGCCACCGAAGATCTTTGCGTTGGCTTCTTCATCGAGATCGAGACCGAGGGCCGACAGGCGCTTCAGCGTCTTGGCCCGGATATAGGCGGAGTTTTCGCCGATACCGCCAGTGAAGGCGACAGCGTCGAGGCGCGGCAGAGCGGCTGTCAGGGCGCCAATGTAGCGGCAGAGACGGAAGACAAAGACGTCGAGCGTCTCTTCGGCCTGATGGTTGCCCGCCTGAGCCGCCTCGGTCAGCGTGCGGCAGTCGTTGGACAGCTCGGACAGACCGAGCAGACCGCTCTCGCGGTTGGCCATCTTCTCAAGGCCATCGACATCGAGGCCGGTCTTCTTGGCGATATAGGCGAGCGCGCCGTAATCCACGTCACCAGTACGCGTGCCCATCACCAGACCTTCGAGCGGGGTGAGACCCATCGAGGTGTCGACGCACTTGCCGTTCAGGACGGCAGTGGCCGACGAGCCATTGCCGAGATGGCAGACCACGACGCCGCTGTCGTTGGGATCGAGACCGAGCAGACGGATGGTTTCGCCCGAGACATAACGGTGCGAAGTGCCATGGGCTCCGTAACGACGAACGCCGAGGTCACGGTAGTACTTGCGCGGCAGAGCGTAGAGGAAAGCCTCCGGCTTCATCGTCTGATGGAACGCCGTATCGAACACAGCCACCTGCTTGAGAGCCGGGAAGGCATGAACGGCAGCACGCATGCCAATGGCATGGGCAGGGTTATGCAGCGGAGCAAACGGGCAGGTGCCGATCTCTTCGATCATGGCGTCGTCCGTGACGATGCAGCTCTCGGTGAACTGCTCACCGCCGTTGACGACGCGGTGACCAACAGCCGCAACACGCTCGAACCAGCCATGCTCCTTCAGGAATGCCATCAACGCATCGACGGCGCCCTGGTGGTTGGTGGGCGTCAGCGCGTTCTTGTTCTTGGTGCCGTCGACGTCAAAGCGGATCGTGGCATCGCCCTGGCCGAGGCGCTCGGCGAGACCGGAGGCCAGCGGCTGGCGTTCGCCGACCGGGTAGATGGCGAACTTCAGCGACGAAGAGCCGCTGTTGATGACCAGGATCAGGGGGGAGGATGTCGACATCGGCGATACTCTATCGATTCTCGTTGCATTGACCGAGGATACGGCGAGCGGCAGCGCCCCCGTCATACCTAATCTCGTGGATTTGCGGCGAATATCCGAGATCGGTTTGATTTGGTATGCGGCCCACCCCGTACCGAAATCGGCGTCACGGACATCAAGAAAACCCAGCTGACGATAGCGCAGACCGATTTATATTTTCTTTTCATGACTTTAACAAAAACTGACGCCCGCGTTTCCAGCATGCCTTCACCAAGAGCAATGCGCACGACGCAGACGAGCCGCTCGGCAGCGGCATAAGTACGCGCCGCCGAACAGCTTTTTCATCTTGTCTGACTTGAGCTGGTGCTCAAGTCCGGCCGAAGCGATCCTTCAGATAGCGATAAAGGGCCCGGATCGCCTGCGCTTCACCGCCTTCCGGCTGACCGGGACGCGCCGACGGAACCCAGGCGTAGATATCGCCATGCATCCAGGTCTTCGCCTTGTCGACAAAGCGCGCCAGGAACAGTGCTGCGGTAATGGATCCTGCAAACCCACCAGGTGACACATTATTGAGGTCAGCGATCTTCGACTTGAGCCCTTCTTCGTAAGGCGCCCACAACGGCAGGCGCCAGAGCGGATCGCCGGCAACGAGGCTGGCAGCCGACAGATCTGCGGCGAAGGCGTCATCATGCGTATAGAAGGGCGGAATATCCGGCCCCAGTGCCACACGGGCAGCGCCAGTCAGCGTTGCGAGATCGACGAGAAGGTCTGGCGCCTCGTCGTCAGCGAAGGCCAGCGCATCGGCAAGGATAAGGCGCCCCTCGGCGTCGGTGTCGCCGATCTGGACCGTGAGGCCCTTGCGGGACGGGAAGACATCGCCCGGCCGGAAGCTGGTACCGGAGACGGCATTCTCGACGATCGGCAGCACGACGCGCAGACGCAAATCGAGCCCCGCCTCCATGATCAAGCGGGCGAGACCCAGGACATTGGCAGCACCGCCCATATCCTTCTTCATGAGCAGCATGTAGCTGCCGCCTTTGATGTCGAGACCGCCGGTGTCAAAAACAACGCCTTTGCCGACCAGCGACACCTTCGGCGCGTCGGCCCGCCCCCAAGTGAAGGTAATGAGGCGCGCCTGCCGAGGCGAGCCGCGGCCGACGGCTTCGATGAGCGGAAACTCCCGGGCGAGCAGATCATCGCCCAGATACTCCTCGAAGACCGCGCCATGTGCCGCCGCAAGCTCGCGCGCAGCGGCAGCAAGCTCGGCCGTGCCCAGATCATTAGCCGGCGTATTGACGAGGTCGCGAACCATGTAAATCGCGGCGGCGATACGATCGGCCTCAGCGGCATCGTCACCTTGCGGCAGGACGAGCCGGGCGAAGTTGGTCCGAGGCTTCAGATAGCGCTCGAAGCGATAGGAGCCGAGTGCAAAGGCAAGCACCGCATCGCCCAAGCTACCCGGCCAGGATTCGAGGCGATAGGTGCCAGCCGGCAGCGCGGTGGCCAGCTTGCCGGCGAGGAGCGGCGGGCGATTGGCTCGCTCCTTACCGAGGCCGAACAAGACGGAGGCCACCTCGCCCTCGGCATTGGGCACGAGCAGAATGGCGCCCTCATCGGCCGTGAAGCCGTTCGCTTTCGCCCAGGCCCCAACGCCGAGCTCGGCGAGCTTGGCCTCAAGGCCTTCCGTGGGAATAGCGTGAATGGGAACAGCGACTTCGTCAGCGGAAGCAAAGACGGGTAGCAAGACGGCAACTCCGGTTAAATATTGCGCCAAATGTAGAGAGGCTGGAAGGTAGCGGCAAGGCCCACGCCCAAGGCTCACAGCGGACTGATTAACCGGCTGTTAGGGTTAACAGATTACGAAAGTTGGTGACTAGGGCGCCGTCCGCCCGCTCATCACGGTGAGACAGATGCTGCTTTCCGCCCGACGTTCCGCGTTTTTCGCCTTGCTGTTGTCGTTCGCGCTAGCGGTTGCCGGGTGTACAAGCGACCGGCCGGTCCTGACCACGCGTGGTGACGTTTCCGTGACCGGCTCGGTTGACAAAATGACGGATGCGCAGCTCGGCGCCGCTGCCAATGCTTGGGGGCAGCGTTATGACGCCGACCCCAAGAACCGGACGAACATTCTGAATTATGCGGCAGCCCTGCGCCTCAGCGGCCGCACCGATCAGGCAGTCGCGGTCCTCGAAAAGGGCATGGTCGCCACTCAGAACGATCCGGAAATGAGCGCCGCCTATGGCAAGGCGCTGGCCGCCAATGGCAACTTCGATCAGGCTCTTCGCGTCATCCGTCAGACACAGCGACCAGACCGTCCGGATTGGAAGCTCTATTCGGCAGAAGGGGCCATTCTCGATCAGCAAGGCAACCCCGGCGAGGCGCGAGCCGCCTACCAGAAGGCGCTGCAGACTGCGCCCGGGGAAGCTTCGATCTATAACAATCTAGCGCTCTCCTATCTTCTGACCAGCGATCTTGCCAACGCGGAAAAGACACTTCGCCAGGCCCTTGCGCTACCCGGCGCGACAAGCCGCATGCGCCAGAATCTTGCTCTGGTTCTTGGCCTCCAGGGCAAGTTCAAGGAGGCGGACGCCATCGCCCGGCAGGAACTCGACCCGGCACAGGCCGACGCCAACGTTGCCTACCTCAAGTCCATGTTGAGCCAGACCAATACCTGGAAGGAAGCCCGCAAACAGGGCTGATGGGAGCGGGGTCATGGCCAGGATCGTCAACCTCGCAGACGTCAGCTTCGATCCCGAGGATCCAATCGACAGAGTGGCGCCGGAAGGCTATGCGGCGCGGTTCGCCGCCATAGGCGAACGGCTCGGAGCCAGCATGCTCGGCTACTCACTCGTCGAGACAACACCCGGATGCCGTGCTTCGCCGCTGCACAATCATCGCTGCAACGAGGAGATGTTCCTGATCCTTGACGGTGAGGGCACCATCCGCATCGGCACGGAGCGATATCCGGTAAGAGCCGGCGATATCATAGCCTGCCCGCCCGGCGGCCCGGAGACCGCCCACCAGATTGAAAACACGTCCGACAAGCCGCTCCGCTATCTTGCCGTTTCCACCATGGCCGAGCCCGACGTCATCGACTATCCGGACTCCGGCAAGTTCCTCGTCAAAGGTCGCCTGCCTGCTGGGCATGGTGACGAAAAGACGGTCTTCCGGTTCATCGGCCGGAAGGAAACCAGCCTCGATTACTGGGACGGCGAGACATAAAAAGTCCGGATGGGGCACCCACGGCTTATTCCCCGCGGGGCGGTGCATAGGCGGCCGGATCTACGAAGCCGGGGCGCCCAGGCAGGTCGATCCGGGCAACACGCGGCTCCGTTTCGGCAATGATCTTGCCGTTGCGAACCACGGTTAGGCGGGCCGGCTTGAGGCGGATCGCCTCCACCGTATCTCGCGCCTGCAGAATGACGAAGGTCGCCGCCTTGCCGACCTCAAGCCCGTAGCCGTCAAGGCCGATGGCCTTCGCAGCGCGATCGGTCACGCAATGGAAGGCTGCATCGATCGCATCAAGGGCGGTCATCTGGCCGACATGGACGGCCATTGATGCCACTTCCAGCATGTCTCCGGAGCCCATCGAGTACCAGGGATCCATCACGCAGTCATGGCCGAAGGCGACGTTGACGCCTGCTTTCAGGAGTTCGGGCACTCGGGTCATGCCGCGCCGCTTTGGATAGGTGTCGTGGCGCCCTTGCAACGTGATGTTGATCAGCGGATTGGCAACAGCATGAACGCCGGCCTCCCGCATCAGCGGGATCAGCTTGGAGACATAGTAGTTGTCCATGGAATGCATGGACGTCAGATGGCTGCCAACTACCCTGCCCTGCAATCCGGCGCGGATCGTTTCAGCAGCCAGCGTCTCGATGTGCCGGGAAAGAGGATCGTCACTCTCGTCACAATGCAGATCGACCATCAGGCCGAGCTCGGCAGCGATCTCGCAGAGGCGGCGCACCGAGGCGGCACCGTCGGACATGGTCCGCTCGAAATGGGGGATGCCGCCGACAACGTCGACGCCCATGTCGAGCGCCTTGAGGAGATTCCGCTCGGCCGTCGGCGACCGGTAAAAGCCATCCTGAGGAAATGCGACGAGTTGCAGGTCGATGTAGGGAGCGATGCGCTTCTTGACCTCGAGCAAGGCTTCCACGGCGAGCAAGCGATCGTCGCAAACGTCGACATGGCTGCGGATAGCGAGAAGCCCCTGGCTCACCGCGAGATCGCAATAGCGAAGCGCCCGTTCGACCACTGCCTCCTGGGTGAGAAGTGGCTTCAGCTCACCCCAAAGGGCGATGCCCTCCAAAAGCGTGCCCGACCGGTTCATGCGCGGCAGGCCGAGCGACAGCGTTGCGTCCATGTGGAAGTGCGGATCGACGAACGGTGGCGTCACCAGTCGCCCTGTTGCATCGATCTTCCTCGCGGCGTCCTCGCGGATGGCCGGCCTGATATCGACGATCCGTCCGTCCTTGATCGCGATATCGACGCCGATGCGGCCGTCGGCGAGATTAGCGTTCTCAATAAGCAGGTCGAGCATGGGCGAGCCTCGGTCGAGTCGGGAGGAAGGTCAGGCCGTTGGGGCCGCGTCGGTGTGATCTTTCAGATAAGTCCAGAGGCGTTCCACGCGGGCCCGGACCTTGTCCATGTTGCGATAGATACGAATGCGCATGTCGATCGCGGCCTCGGGGTCGACGACGAGGAGCTTGCCGGACTCGATTTCCGCGCGGATGGTATTGCTGGGCAGCCATGCAAGACCGCGTCCGGTGATGGCCATCGTCTTGATCGCCTCGGCCATCGGGTTCTCATAGATCTTGGCAAGGTTCAGCGCTTCGCCGCGTTCGGCCAGCAAAACGGAAACCAGCCGACCAAGGAAAGTCTCCGGCGCATAGGCCAAGTAGGGGATCGGCTTGTCGGGCCCACCGGGCAGGGAAAACAGCGGGGCACCCGCTTCGTTGGGTGCCGAGACCGGAATTACACGGTCGCCGCCGAGATCCAGCGACGGAAATCGCTCGGGGTCGAGCAACACGGGCACGCGAGGGTGCTCATAGGTTAGGAGGAAGTCGCAATCGCCTTCCGCGAACATGCGGATGCTGTCGTGGAAATTTTCGGTAATCAGGCGGGCTTGGATCGGCCCGAAGCCCGTTTCGACATCCTTGAGCCACCAGGGAAAGAAGGAAATCGACAACGAATGCAGCGTAGAAAAAGTCAGGATGCCTTGGCCGTGTGCCCGGCCGGATCTCAGCTCGGCGCGTTCCAGAAGGATCAGACGCAGAACCTCCTCGGCGGTTTCGCGGAAGCGGCGACCTTCCGCGGTCAAGGTGGTCGGATAGGTTGACCGGTCGACCAGCGGAACGCCCAGCCATTGTTCCAATTGCTGGATTCGGCGACTGAAGGCGGATTGCGTGACGCGGCGCTCCACTGCCGAGCGCGAAAAGCTACGCGTATTGGCGAGGCTCACGAAATCCTCGAGCCACTTGATTTCCAAAGGTCGGCACTCCCGTTCGAGGCTTTTGCAGCCTCGTGCGCGCACCAGCGCGCCCGAAAAAAGGTCACGCTCGTTATGTACGCAGACGAGTTACAAAGTCGAGCCCCAGCGCCACGACAATCGCTTCCCGGCGACTTTCGTTCTATCCTGCCTCGAGTGGTTGCGGGTCACGCCCGCGTGGCCAGGAATGTCTCGATCGCCTCCACCGCCAAGGCATGATCCTCATGTTGCGGCAGGCCGGATACCGTGACGGTGCCAACAAGGCCGGTTCCAATCACGCGGATCGGGAATGCACCGCCGTGAGCTGCATATTCAAGCGGATCGACCAGCATGGCCTCGTGGAAAGGCACGTCCTTCAGCGCAGCACGGCGTCCCATGTAATAGGAGGAATGACCGAAGCGCATGACAACGGCGTTCTTGCGGATGACCCACTCATCATTGTCGGCGCTGGTGCCCGGAAGCGACGCATGGAAAAGCTGCTGACCGGCGCGCGTGACATCGACCGTGATCGGCAATGCTCGGGCGCGGGCGAGTTCCAGAAGGTGAAGGCCAAGCGCAATGGCGGTTTCGTTATCGAAGGAGGGAAACTGAAGCCGCTCTTCCTGGGCCAAGAGCTCATCGAGGAATTCCTGCGAAATAAGTGTCATGGTCGCGTCCCTGCGAATTTTCCGGTGATAAGGCCGACCAAGGGCGGCAGGTGTTTATAATAGACGGCGGCGAGCGCCACGACATAGAAAAGACCACCGATCAAGATGGCACCCGCAAGACCAACGGTGGTATGCGGCCAGTTCACGACGTGGATGGCAAGCCCCATGACAAGCGTGGCGAATGCGATCCGGGCGGTATCGGCAACCGGCACGCGGAAGCCGCACAGACGAATTGCCAGAGTGGCAGAGAGCGCCAGAGTCAGGGCAGACGCGAGAAGCGCACCACCGACAACTCCTACGAGGTAGTTCGCGTAAAAGCCGACCGTGGCGAGACCGGTCGTTGCCACGATTTCGAAGATACCTACCATCATCAGCAAACCGTACCGGCGATCCAGGATCAGCATCTGGCCGGTCGCGTGCGAATGATAGGCACGGACCATACCACCAAAAGCTGCTATGCCGACGATGGCGCGCGTCACATCGCGGTAGGTTTCAGCCACAGCCAAATCGACGAGAATGTCCGTGACAAGCCAGAGGCCAACAATGGACGGCAGCAGGACTGCGGTCAGCAATGCCGCGTTCTTCTTGAGCTGGTCCAGCGCGGCCTCGCGGTCGCCTGCGTTGATCAGACGGGCAGCGATGGGGAATGCTGCAACTGCGACCAGCATAGAGGCGACCGAAGCGGACCGGCGGCCAAGTCCCCAGCCCACCGCCATCAGACCGAAGGCAGCCGAGCCGCCGATATGATCCACGACATATCGGATGCCATTCTCGCCGAACCAGCTGATGCCGTTGATGGCCAGCATCGGTCCGCCGTTCAGGATGGCGTGCTTCAGGATGGCCAGGTCCAGACGCGCCGTGCGGAGACTTGCGCCGATCATCGGCAGAGCGACGGCGGTACCAAGTGCTTGCATCGCGGCATAAGCAAGCAACAACTCACCGGCGGACGCGCCGAAAATCCTGGTCGTCACGAGACCGGCTATGAGCCCGCCCACCGGACCAGACGTCAGCAACAACGTATAAGCGAGGATCTTGTCCTGAGCTCTCGCGCGCTCCCCGAAATGGTTGTTGAGACCGCGCGTCACATAATAGGCGGCAATGATCAGAAAGATGGTTAAAGGATCGCCGTGCCCGTCGAAAAAATGCATGGAAAGAGCCGCGGCGCCAAGCTCCGGCAGCGTCAACAGCGCAATCAGCGTCGTCTCAGTCTCCAGATAGCGACGACGCCCATCAGCGTCTTCGGCGGGCGGAAGAAAGCGCAGCGTGTAAAAGGAAAACCAGGAGCGGCTCACCATGTAGGCGAGTTCTTGCGTCGAGGTGACCAGCACGAAGGTGGACATCTCCGTCGGCGATAACCACCACGTCCAGATCATCATCGACAAGAACTGCGCCACGGGCGACAGAAACTGTGCCGGCAGATAGAGGATGGTCTGGCGGATCAACATGGCAGCGTCCTTTTCACGGGCTGCCCGCGGCAGGTGAAAGCCGTGATGATGAGCGTCGTCAGAAGCGCTAGCTCAAGCGACTTGGTGGAAAAGGACGAGATAGCCGTCGACATCAGGAAATAGATACCGAGCGGCACGAGAACCGTCGGACCGAAACGCCGAACGAATTCGGCGAAGAAGGCGGCGAGCCCCATTAAGAAGAAGACCGTGACGAAGGCGCCGTAGTAGGCAACGAAGCCAACATAAGCGCTTTCAATGGCCAGTGGCGTTCCGACCTTGGGCATCATCGCCTTCACGACCGCGAGATCCGGACCCAGCACGATGTCCTGCCAGGACATGTCGCGAAAGATCGACAGCATCGCAACGCGGGCGCCCGCACTGCCCCCATCGTCCATGAAGCGATCGATGATGCGGTCGAAGGCCCCGCCATCCACGGCCAGAAAGGCACCGACAATCATCACGGTGGTAGCCAGGGTGACTAACGATGCCGCCTTGAGCGAGAAGCGTTGACCAAGGAGAAGGCGAACTAAGGAAAGCCCGCCGATGGAGAGAAGAGCCACGGCGGATAAGACGATCGCCGTGCGACCGCCGAAGAAGAAAAGAGCGCCGAAGTGAAACAACACGAGCAACAGGCGCGGCGTCTGGCTGAAAGGCCCTGCCCCGAGCGCCAGAGATACAAGCCCCACAGAGGTGGCCATCGCATTCATCAGCGGATGGCCTAGAAGCGCGGTTGCGCGCCAGTCCCAAGCCAAAATTTCACCGTTGACGTAGAGTGGGGTCAACCGGAAACCACCCAGCACCTCGGCATAGCCCAGAAAGCTGTTAACGACCAAGATGGCCTGCACGGCTAGCGCAAGAGTCCTGATCTCGCTCCGACTGAGGCGGACAAGCCCGGCAAACAGGCAAGCCGTCAAGATGAAGTTGTCGGTCACCTGCGAGATCGGCAGCTTCTGGACATAGAGGACCTGGAAGACAAGGAGAACAATCGCGATGAAGAGGACGATCACACCCGGATTCTCGCGCCAGGTTCGCCCTAAGAAGGGCCCCAACCCTCGATCGGCGAGGATCCAGCTTACCAAGGCGAGGCCGGCCAGATAGGTCGCGGGATGGATCTTGACGAGCGGACTGCCGCCAACGGCGTCATAGGGAATCCCGAGCAGACTAAGCATCTGGCCGGATAGGAGGAATAGAGCCAGAACGGATAGGAACGTCAGCCCAACGGCAAACGGCCGAACGTCGATGACGACGCCGGCCCCTACAGATCGATAGGAAACAGGAAGTAAAAACGCCCGCCCGGCCATGCCGATGTCGACCTCGAATCCCAGTCTAGAACCGTAGAGATCGTCATGTCGCGTGGTTAACCGGCAGTCTTTTTTGGAGAGGCGAGCGTCTCTATTTCGACCGACAGCGTTCACGTTTCCTTAAGCGCGCCTGCGTATGGTTAACAAGCTGAAAACGCGGGCGGAAAGCAAGTTGAACACCCTTCTCGAGCACCACGACAGGGATATCGCGAGACCGGCCGCCGATGTCGCGCGTCGCCCGGGCGAGGTCGATATCAGCCTGCTTTTGTCCATTCTCTTTCGGCAATGGCTGATGATCATCGTCGTGACGCTGATATTCATTGGCGCCGGCTTTGCTTATGCGACGTTGGCACCCAGGGTTTGGCAGTCCACGGCTCGCGTCTTGCTCGATCCACGCGACAAGCAGGTTGCCGGCCCCGAGCTTTCCCAACCCCTGCAAGGCGTGGACGCGGTCTGGATCGACACGCAGGCCAATGTCGTTACCTCTGCCGCCATTCTCTCGAAAGTCATCGATACACTCGGCCTCGAGCATGACCCCGAGCTGGGCGGCGACCGCGACGAAACCCTGCGTTCGCTCGTCAGGGCGATCACGGTGGCTCGTGCCGACCAAACCTACGTTCTCGATATTTCGGTCCGCAGCGACTCGGCCGATCGCTCGGCGCGCATCGCCCAAGCGCTGGCGGAAGCCTTCGTTGCCAACCAGGTCGACGTCAAGGAAGCAACGGTTCGCGAGGCGAGCAACCTCATCAATCGTCAGCTCGATGACCTTCGCTCCAAGGCACGTGCGGCGCAGGAGAAGCTCGAAGCCTACAGGCGCGAGCATGGCATCCTGACGGCGAACGGTCGTTCGGTCGATGAAGACACCTTGCGTCAGCTGAACGATGCTTATGTGGCTGCCCGCCTGCGCACGCAGGACGCCAAGGCCAGGCGAGACAAGATTGCTGCGGCTCGTGCCAGCGGTTCGGATGCAGCGCTCAGCGGGATCGACTCTACTGTTCTGAGCCGTCTCAAGATCGAGCGGGCCCTCGCCGCCCGTACGGTTGGAGAGCTCTCCCAGGATCTTGGCCCCAGCCACCCAAGGATGGTGGCCGCGCGCGCTGATCTCTCTCGAGCGGATGCCCAGATCGAGACCGAGCTCAAGACGCTGTCCGCAAGCGCAGACGCCGAGTATCAGGTGTCAATCGCCGCAGAAGCATCCGCCCGCAAGGCGCTCGATGACGCCAGCGCAGTTGTCACGGACACGGGCGAACGGACGATCGAGTTGCGCGAGCTGGAGAACGAAGCATCGCTCCGCGCCGACATGTACAAGAATTATGTGGCTCGCACCGAGGAAATCGCGCTGCAGGCCAATACGCAGGTTTCGGATGCGCGCGTCATTGCGCCGGCAAACGTGCCGCTAACACCCTACGCTCCACGCCGTTCGATCATTCTGGCTCTCGCCGGCATTGCCGGCCTCGGCTTGGCTTTGGCGATCGCCATCTATCGTGGTCGGCGGTACCTGCCCGAGTACCAATCTTCCGAAGAGACGACGTCCACTCTACAAACGAGCAGAATCGCCCCACCGAAAGAGGCGGAAAATTTCACGGAACCACCCTTCATCTTCGAGGAGACGCACGGCGAGACCGACGTTCTCTCAGAAAGCGCATCGCTTCCAGTGCAATCCGGCAACGAGCTAGAGCAAGCCGAGACAAAGGCCGCGCCCGCCTCTCCCGCACCGCCGTCCGTACTTGCCGAACTGTCGGTTGCGACCCGTTCTCCCGCCCGGGATAGACGGACGCGCGCAACTGTTCGGTCTGTCCGGACCACCTTTACCAGTGCTATTTGCGATGACGATGGCGCGGTCCTGCCGGCTGCGGTCACCGCCTTCGAAGACCTCGTCGGGAAGATCTCCGCCGCCACCGGAAGCTCGCGATTGATCCTGGTGTTAGGCGCCAATGAAGGCCCTGCGGCTGCGACAATTGCCTTCGGCCTTGCTCATGTACCAACAACGGATGGCGTCCTTCTGGTGGATGCCTCCTGGGATGACTTGCCTCTCCACCGCGCCTATGTCGAAGAGACGATGCCGGGCGTCATCGACGTGATTGCCGGTTCCGCCGATGCGGCAAATGTCGCGCTCTGCGAAGGGAGTGCCGACATCACTCTCATCGGGATAGGCGGGCCGGAATCTGCTGCGAGCATGGCAACCAACGTCGATCGCATCGCCGACTTCGTCGGCAAGCTATCTGACGACTTCGAGCGTGTTGTTCTGCATTGCGGTCATCGTCAATCCCCCGAACTTCTGAAGACTTTGCTGCCCCACGTCGATGCGGCGCTGGTTGTCGCCGATGCCGTTGTGGAGGACGATGAGGAAGCTGCGGATATGGTTCGGGACTTACTTGGTGCTCTCCCGGTTTTCACTGGGCTTGTTCTGGTGAAAGAGCGTCCTGAACGTCTCGCCGTTGCCGAGCGAGCCTAAGAGAGGCTTTCATGGACATTGGTCCTGCCACGCCCCCGTGCTGCCGACGGCGCGGATAGTACGCACATTGGTCAACGATAGCCTGTGTAGACGGCGGTGAGAGGAAATGTGTCATTGCCTCACAGAGCTTCTGCCGACGACCAAATAGAACTCAGTATGGTTACGCAATAACTGCCTCGACAGGTAACTCATAATTCACGATGCCGAGGTTTTCCGGAATGGCGGCATCAAGATGGCCCCTCTCGTTTCGAACAAATCCGCATTTCATTACAATTTGAAGAATCGAATAAATCGGGACTGAACGGCGGCTGAGTTAGCTTGCCAGCGAAAGAAGGAGCGCCATGTAGCCAGCATGGCCATCCTAAACACAAAAATTCGCTGGGAGGCGGGGATGGGATCTCTATGGTCTGTCGCGCACCTCCGGCGTCGGGATGGCGTGTGACGCGCCGGAGAGTCGCCAATGTCAGGTCTCCTTGATCGACCGCTTACGACCCAAAATGCCGGAATCTCGGATGACCGTGCCCCCGAACCCATCGCGGTTATTGATACGGCACGAGTCAATATAAGCCGCCAGTCAGAGCTCATTCATCTCATTACCTTTGATGCGTTGACGGGGCGCGGCGGTACCGTATTCACACTCAATCTCGACCATCTGGTCAAACTGGAACGCGACCCAGCTTTCCAGGCCGCCTACAGCCAGGCGACCTATGTATCGGCCGACGGCGCACCGGTGGTCGCCATGGCACGCCGGCAGGGCGCAAATCTGGTCCGCGTGACAGGAGCCGATCTGGTTCGACCGCTATCGGGAGCGGCGGCACTTGCCCGCATCCCCATCTTTCTCTTCGGGACGACCCAGGAAACACTCGCCACGACCGAGACTCTGCTGCGGCGTGAGTTTCCGCGCTTGATTATTGCAGGGTATGAAAGCCCCCCCTTCGGCTTCAGCCCATTCGGCATAGAGGCGCGTGCCGCCGCGGAGCGCATTGCGTCGAGCGGCGCACGCATCTGCTTCGTCGCGCTTGGGGCGCCCAAGCAAGAGGTGTTCGCGGAGTTTGCGCGGCGTTGGGCGCCTTCCGTTACCTTCGTTTGCATCGGTGCCGCGCTTGACTTTATCGGCGGAAGCCAACATCGCGCTCCGCAACCTCTCCAGGCGATGGGTCTCGAATGGTTATGGCGCCTGATGCACGACCCTCGCCGTCTGACAAAAAGGTACGCGCTCTCGGCGCTTTATCTCGCGCGCTATAACATCCGGGAGGCTGTAAGCCGTTTGCCGAAGCGACATTCCCTTCCTGACAATACCCCTCGCCAGGAGTGATCTGAAGATGGCCCATCGCTTGACGATCTTCCACTCTATCGATCCGCGTGGACATAAAGTGGGAGGGGTTGAGACTCATGTTCGCTTGATGCTGTCGCGTCACCCCGAAAGTATTTCTGTTCTTCTTGTTGGCGTTGACGAGCGCGGTGATCTTGAGATCGGCAAGCCGATCGAGGTCGAGTTCGACGGGCGCCAAGTAGACTTTCTTCCCGTCGTGCACGTGCCGGCGGAAACCTTGCGCGTGGCAGCAAAGAAGATCAGCCAGTCGGTGACGCTGCAGTTTACCCTCGGCATCATGCGGCATCTGCTGACGATCCGCCGCCTCTCCGCGGGAGAAACGGCTTCCGTCGAAATCGAGCGCTTCGAACAAGCCATCCCGGCCCGCCTCCTCGGCCACCCTGTTGTGCAGCTGGTGCATAACGAAGAGTCCAAAGGCGACAAGATGGACAGCCTGATCGGTCGCTATTGGTGGATTCACCGCCTCAACGAGAAGATCGCGCTTACGCTTGCCACCAGAGTCGTCGGCGTCAATCCCAACATCGTTGCTCGCTATGAGCGCGAAATGCCACGCGTTGCGCGCAAGGCGGAATTCATGACCGTCTCGGTCGACACAAAGCGCTTCCCGTCGGCGCCCTTCCCGGCGAGCGATGTTTTCCGTGTAGTGTTTGCCGGTCGGCTCGATGCCTTCAAGGATCCGCCGCTAATGTTCGAAACGCTGCGGCGGCTCCATGCAAAGCTCGGCGGCAAGTTCGAGTTCCACTATATCGGGACTTCGGATCCTCATCGCGACAAGGAATTTGCGGCCATCGAGCCGTTCACGGTTCGCCACGGTTTCCAGACCGGCGACGGCGTCTCGACGATCATGCGGAACTGCCACGCCGGGATTCTGACCTCCTACTTTGAGGGCATGCCCTGCTATCTGTTGGAAATCCTCTCCAGCGGCAGACCTATGGGTGCCATACGGCTACCTCAGTACGACCCACTGATCGCGGCGGGCGTGTCAGGTTTCCTTGTCGAACGTCCGGAAGACCGTGAGGTCGCCGCAGAAAAAATGGCCGACGGCTTCGTGCGGCTTGCAGCCGACATAGCGGCCGGACAGCTAGATCCGGAAGCCATACACGCCAAGGTGACGCCCTATTCCGTAGCCGTCCAAATGCCGAAGCTCTTCGAGCGACACATCGCACTGGGTCGCTCCCGCGTACCGGTCGGTCAGGTTCGTGCTGCCAACCCGGCAAACAGTCGTTCCCACTGATCGACGCCAGCTTCGGCGGAAAATTCGCGCGCTCTGGTAACGCCCGGAGCCGGATCTGGCGGTAAGGCAAGCGCACGATCGAGTGCCGTCGCTAGAGCGTCCGGCTGCTCGATAGGCACCAACTCGCCATACCCGCCAGTCAGGATTTCCCGAGACCCTTCACAGCCGGTCGCTACCACCCTGAGTCCGGCAGACAGCGCTTCGACCGTTGTCATGCCGAAAGCTTCGGTTCGTGACGGCACGGCTGCGACGCGCGCAAACCCGTAAACCTCGGCCGCCGACGTAACGCGCCCCAGGAAGCGGACGCGATCACCAATCCCGAGCTCGGCCACCTGCTGTTCCAATCTCTGACGTTCAGGTCCGTCGCCGCCAATGAGAAGATTGACACCGGGCGTTGTCATGCGAGCGAAGGCGTCAATCAAAACATCGGTGCCTTTTTCTCGCGACAGGCGACCGACAGCGCCAACGATAGGCGGTCGCGCCGCGATCTCCTCGGCTGTCGCGGCGGGAACCATCGGCACGGGATTATAGATGCGTACAGTGCGAGATGACGGGGCGTGCCATCGTTCCACCAGAGCCCTGACGATCCCATCCGAAACACCAACAAAGCGGCTTGTCAGGAGATTGAGCAAGGGTAGACCATAATAGCCAGCGGCCGACAGGCGGCCAGTCTTGTACTCTTCAAAGCCGTGATAGGAGAGGACGAGGGGGGCATGCGAAAGCGCGAGCGTCTTTGCCAGCGCCAGCTTGACGCAAGAGACCGATACCGCAGCGGCGATCACATCGAACCGACGCGTTCGCAACAGCTTGGCAAGTCGGAGCACGCCCGCCGCGTGTCGCGCCCCTATCTCAAGAGTATCTACCGCCGGGTCGACGCCATCGTTAGCCATCTTCTCATCGAATGCGAACGTGACTCGGTGGCCGTGCGCCGCAAGGCCGTTGGCGAGGATTGCCCAGACGCGCTCGGCACCGCCACCACCGGAGGCGCGGGTGTAAAGAAGAATCTCGAGCTTTGCCATGTCGTCCCCCGAACGGCGTGAACCGCCAGACGTTAGCCTTGCCAGTGTTACCGGGCCAAGCAAGAAATATGGCGTGAGAGGGGAATTTACCGCCCTCCGTCCTCGCCACACGGGGTGGGATGGGTTATCGAGACACGGCTCTTGTCGGTCCCCGGAGTTCCCATTGCCAGTCGATCAACTCATGCGCCGCGCCGCCGGGTCCACCGTTGGTCTTGGCATCTTCATGATGTTCTTCGGCGACTTCATGTTTGCCGTCAACGACGTCATGGGAAAGTGGCTGGCCGGCAGCTTTTCAGCTGGTCAGATCGTTCTGATGCGCTCAATTGCCGCGCTCATGGTGCTTACGCCGATGCTGTGGCGAGGCGGTGTGCCAGAATTGATCCGGCTGGAACGACCCCGACTCCAGATCTCACGTGTCTTGTTGGCGACCGCCGAAATCGTGCTCTTCTACATGGCGATCCGGTTCCTGCCACTTGCCGACGTCATGACCTTCTATCTCGCGGGACCTATCTACGTTGCGGCCGTCTCGCCCTGGCTCCTCGGCGAACGGGTCAGCAGAGGCCAGTGGCTTGCCATTGCCGTGGGCTTCGCAGGCGTCGTCTTCGTCCTACACCCAGGTGCCGGCAGTCTTTCCTGGGCATCCCTGATCTCGATTTGCGGTTCGCTCTGTTATGCCATGATGGTGGTGCAAAGCCGCCAGCTTCGCGGAACCCCCGACCGGGTCTTGGTGTTTTGGCAGACGATGGGGGCTCTGGTTATCGGTATTGTTCTCGCCCCTTTCGACTGGGTGACGCCCGGCCTCGTCGACCTCGTCATGTTGGCGGCCCTTGGTGTGATTTCCATGAGTGCTCACATTTGCATCGCGCGTTCCGTCAAGCTGGCTCCGGCCGCAGTGGTCGCTCCGATCCAGTATTCGCTGCTGCTATGGGCCATCCTCTTTGGGTGGCTGGTATTCGGCGACAGCCCCAAGCCGTCGATGCTGATCGGCGCTGCCATCATCATCGTCGCCGGCCTCATGGTCGTGAGCGGAAGGGAACGTGCTGGCGTCAAAACAGGCAAATCCGACTGAAACTCTGTCGGTCTGCGGCAAATGCCGCTATGACAAGTCTCAAGTGATTTCTTTCAGGAGGTTTTCTTCATGCGGTCTTCGGTTCCTGTCCTGACAGCATTGGTTGTCGGGTTGCCGGTTTTCGCCACCCCCGGTCTTGCTGCCAATTGCAGCGCCAAGGGCGACGGCTTCGGCACATGGCTCTCCGGCTACTCGAAGACGCTTGTCGATGCCGGCATTCCAGCGAATACGGTTCAGTCGGCGCTTTCCGACATTATCTTCGATCCGGCGGTGATCAAGAAAGACCGGGGCCAGGGCGTCTTCTCACAGACCTTCACGGAATTCGCCGGCAGGATGGTCAACAAGAACCGCCTGACGGTGGGTGCCCAGAAGATCAAAGCCAACGCCGACCTGTTCGGACGCATTCAGGCTCAGTATGGCGTGCCCGCCGAGGTAATCGTTGCCGTCTGGGGACTTGAAAGCGATTTCGGCGCTAACACCGGCGACTTCCCGACGATCCAGTCACTCGCCACGCTGGCCTATGACTGCCGCAGACCGGCCATGTTCCAGAATGAGTTGGTGGATGCACTGCAGATCGTCGCGCGCGGCGATCTGACTCCAGCCGAAATGAAAGGCGCCTGGGCAGGCGAACTCGGGCAAACGCAGTTCCTGCCGTCCAACTATCTCCGCTACGCGGTTGACTTCGACGGAGACGGCCGTCGCAACCTGATCAAGAGCGCGCCCGACGTTCTGGCTTCAACCGGCAACTATCTCCACTCCCTCGGCTGGACTCCTGGCCAACCTTGGCTTGTCGAGGTGAAGATCCCGACCAACCTCTCGTGGGATCAGGCCGATTTGCCGATCAAGAAATCAGTCGCCGAGTGGCAGTCGATGGGCGTCCGCCCGGCGAATGGATCGATTCCCGACGGACTGGCCGCCCTCTACCTCCCCATGGGACGCTTCGGACCGGCCTTCCTCGCCTACCACAACTTCGACGTCTATCTCGGCTGGAACGAGTCGCTGGTCTACTCGACGACGGCAGCCTATTTCGCCACACGGCTGGCCGGGGCTCCCCCGGTCGGCCCGGGCAACGGCAATGTCGAGGCGCTCGGCGCCTCGGACATCGCCTTCATTCAGGGTGCCCTGACGGCTCAGGGGCTGGATGCCGGTCCCAAGGATGGCAAACTCGGCCAGCAGACACGCGAGGCGGTTCGCAGCTTCCAGCTGAAGGTCGGGCTGCCTGCTGACGGCTGGCCGGACTCAGCCGTTTTGCAGGCTCTGAGGTAATATTGGCCCCGATGCACTTTTCGCCGCCGCTTCCTATCGATGCGGTTCTCGATAAGGTCGGAGCTTCGCTTGACGCCAACCCACGTCTCGTTCTTGTCGCCGCCCCCGGCGCCGGCAAGACGACGCGTGTGCCGCTTGCGTTGCTCGGCGCGTCTTGGCGAAACGGTAAACTGATCGTCGTCGAACCGCGGCGCATTGCCGCTCGTGCGGCGGCGTCGCGCATGGCAGCCAGCCTTGGCGAGGACGTCGGGCAGACTGTCGGTTACCGGGTCCGCATGGATTCAAAGGTTTCGGTGAAGACGGTGATCGAGGTGATCACTGAAGGCGTCTTCACGCGCATGGTCGTGGAAGATCCGTTGCTTGATGGTGTTTCGGCCGTCCTTTTCGATGAATTTCACGAACGCTCGCTCGACGGAGATCTGGGACTCGCGCTGGCGCTCGACGGAGCGGCACTCAGGGAAGACCTCCGGATCGTCGTGATGAGCGCCACACTCGACGGCGGTCGTGTGTCCCGTCTTCTGGGCGATGCACCTGTCATTGAGAGCGCCGGGCGTGCCTTCCCCGTTGAAACGCGTCATATCGATCGTGATCCTCTTCTGCGCCTTGAAGACCAAATCGCCGAAGTGACTCTACGCGCTCTGCGTGAAGAAGCAGGGTCTGCCCTCGTCTTCCTGCCGGGCCAAGCGGAAATTCGGCGCGTAGCCGAACGGCTCGAAGGTCGACTGCCTTCGGGCGTTCGTCTTGCCCCACTCTATGGAGCCCTGACAAACGCCGAACAGGATCTTGCCATTCGCCCTTGCAAGCCACCGGAGCGAAAGGTCGTGCTCGCGACAGCAATTGCCGAGACGTCGCTGACCATCGACGGCGTGCGTCTCGTGATAGACGGCGGGTTGGCTCGTGTTCCCAAGTACGAGCCGGATACCGGCTTGACGCGCCTTGAGACCGTGCGAGTTTCCCGCGCCTCAGCCGATCAGCGACGCGGTCGCGCCGGTCGAACCGAACCAGGCATCTGCTGGCGGCTCTGGAACGAAGGGCAGACTGCCGCTCTTCAGCCCTATTCGGCACCGGAGATCCTTGAAGCAGACCTCTCTCAATTGGCCCTGGATCTCGCTGCCGTCGGCGTCCGCGACCCGGCCGCCCTCGCCTTTCTCGACCAGCCGCCCAAGCCGGCCTGGAACGAGGCCATCGACTTGCTTCGCGGTCTTGATGCGATCGATGAGGACGGCCTCATCACGCCCGAGGGCAAGGCACTCGCTCGGCTGCCGCTGCCTCCAAGGCTGGCTCATATGATTCATCGCGCCGCAGATTTTGGCGCAGCGCGAATAGCGGCAGACATCGCCGCGATCCTCACCGAGCAGGGCCTTGGCGGCGACACGACCGACCTCGCCGATCGCCTCGCGCGCCTGCATACCGACCGGAGCCAACGGGCCGTCGATGCAAGGACCATGGCCGCAAAATGGGCCCGGCTGGTACGCGACAAGGCCTCTCCCGACATGTCGCCTTCGCCTGGAGCCATTCTGGCGTTCGCCTATCCTGACCGGATCGCCGAAGCACGCGGGCAGCGGGGCGCTTTTCGCCTGGCCAGCGGCCGAGGGGGCATGGTCGAAGCGCATGACCGTTTGGCTAAAGAGGATTTCATTGTCGTCGCCGATCTTACAGGCAAGGCAGAGCGAGCACGCATTCGGCTTGCGGCGGCCATTTCGCGCGAGGAGATCGAGACACTCTTGGCCCCGAGGATAACCGCCGAGACGACCGTGGCCTTCGATCCCGCGACACGGGCGGTCCGGGCGCGGCGCGTCCGGCGGCTCGGAGCTGTCCAGCTTGCTGAAGAGCCTATTGCCGCACCGAATAACGCGGAGACGACTATGGCTCTTCTGTCGGGAGTGAGAAGGACCGGCGTCGACCGCTTGAGCTGGTCAAAAGATCAGAAGCGCTTGAGAGAGCGAGCCGTCTTTCTTCGTCAAACGATTGGAGAGCCCTGGCCCGATCTGTCAGATGGTGCGCTCGCCGAGGCGCTTGACGATTGGCTCGGTCCGTTCGTTGATGGTGTGACAAGGCTAGACGACATTGACGCCGCTCTGCTCGGAGCTAGCCTCGACGGCCTTCTACCCTTCGCGCTTCGGCAGGAAATGGACCGGCTCATGCCCAGCCATTTCGAAGCCCCGACCGGCAGTCGTGTCCCGATCGATTACGGGGCCGATGGAGGCCCTGCCGTGGAAATCCGTGTACAGGAGCTATTCGGTCTCGACCGCCATCCAGCGATCGCCGGTGGCCGGGTTGCCCTGACGATGGTGCTGACGTCGCCAGCCCATCGCCCTATCCAGACCACCAAGGATCTACCTGGCTTCTGGCGTGGCTCATGGAAGGACGTGGCCAAGGACCTCAAGGGTCGCTACCCGAAACATCCCTGGCCCGACGATCCGCTCAGCGCCGAACCAACACGCCGAGCCAAACCACGCGGCACATAGAATGCAGTTAGCGACCTTCGCTGCATGCGCTACACCAATTTGTTCGCAAATATTCCGGGAACAAAACGGTCCGCGCTTCTTGCTCAGAGCGACACAGTCAGTGCACGTTTACGGTGACGTTATATTTTGTGTAGCTATAGCGCATTTCAGAGGTGTCGATGGGATAGCCGATGTTAACCGAAAAATGATCGGCGCCGCGGAAACTTTTCTCTGAACTGTAGGAAAGTCTGGTACCGGTGAACTTGTGTCCGGCGCAACGAGAGCCTTCTGCAATGAAAGTATCCGGACGGATCACCAACTTTCCGTGTGTTGGCTCTTGCAGCACCTCAGTCCGAAATTGACCGGAAGACATGCAGTTACTTTCTATAAAGACAAAGAGCTTCTCTGAAACGGTTTCCCCCGACCGAACGTCATAGGTGAGATCTTTGGCCTGCGCGGCGCTCGCCAGCGACAGCAGCGCGGCGGCAATAAAGACAAAACGCATAATAACTCCAACGTAATCGGAGCACATAATGTGCATTGGTGATGTTTCCAATTGTATTTAACATCACTGGTTGTAAAGGACAACAGGCAGCTGCATCCCCTCCATCATGCAGAGGCTGAAAACAGTCCGGCCGCTCTTATCTCCAGCGCGGCGCGATCACCGATCCGAGGCGGCTCGCGATCGGCCGGCGTGAGAGCCTCGATAACCGCATCGGTTCCGTCCGCGCGAAAACCGATACGTCGGGATGAGCCAGAGCGGTGCAGGGACACGACCGTAGCCCAAAGGCCTTCGCCGTCCCGCCGGAAGGCGACATGTTCGGGGCGAACATAGAGCTTTGCCGGCCCATCGAAGAGAAGCGGCGGCAGCCGAGGAATCGACACCTCCTGCTGCCCGACAAACGGCCGTCCCTTGTCGACATGGATGTCGAGGCGCACGGACTCCCCGATGAAATCGAAAACGAAGGGCGTCGCCGGCCGGTCGTAGATGTCCTCGGGCGTACCCTGTTGCTCGATGCGACCATTGCTCATGACGACGACACGGTCGGCGAGATCGAGTGCTTCTTCCTGATCATGTGTCACGAACAAAGTGGTATGGCCGGTGCGGTCATGAAACTCTCGCAGCCAGAGGCGCAGTTCCTTGCGAACCTTGGCATCGAGCGCGCCAAATGGTTCGTCGAGCAGTAGCACGCGCGGTTCGACCGCAAGCGCGCGAGCAAGCGCCACGCGCTGACGCTGACCGCCCGAGAGCTGGCTCGGATAGCGTCCGCCGTAGCCCGGCAGCTGGATCAGTTCCAGCAGCTCCTCGACCTTGTTCCGGATGGCCGTGGCGGTTGGTCGCGTCCGGCGCGGCCGCACCCGCAAGCCATAGGAAATATTGTCGGCGATGGTGAGATGCTTGAAGAGCGCATAGTGCTGAAACACGAAGCCAATCTGGCGTTCTTGCACGCTCTTGAAGCTGGCGTCCTCTCCACCAAACAGAATCTGGCCGCTTGACGGGATCTCAAGACCGGCGATGCAGCGCAGGAGCGTCGTCTTTCCCGAACCCGAGGGACCAAGCAGGGCAAGAAGTTCGCCTGAGTCAACCTTGAGATCAACGCCATGCAGGGCCGCTGTGGTGCCGAAGGTCTTCGTGAGATTGCGGATGTCGAGTTCCATCGGAGGCTCCGTCAGTGGCGGTGGCCAGCGGCGAGATCGCCAGCGTAGCGGTGCTCGAGCCAGGACTTGATGCCGAGCGTGACCAGCGCCAGCGCGGCAAGCAGCGAGGCGACGGCAAAGGCGGCAACGAACTGATACTCGTTGTAGAGAATTTCGATGTGCAGCGGCATGGTGTTGGTGTAGCCGCGGATATGCCCCGAGACCACGGACACCGCCCCAAACTCGCCCATGGCGCGCGCATTACAGAGGAGCACGCCATACAGCAGAGCCCATTTGACGTTGGGCAGCGTCACTGTCCAAAACATGCGGAAGCCGGATGCACCGAGCGTCAGCGCAGCCTCTTCATCCGTGTTGCCGAGTTCTTCCATCAACGGAATCAGCTCACGTGCGATGAAGGGAAATGTGACGAAGATCGTGGCCAGCACGATACCGGGCAGGGCGAAAATGATCTGAATTCCAGCAGACTGCAGCCAGCCTCCGAAAAGGCCATGGCTGGAGTACAGCAGTACATAGACAAGACCTGCTACCACCGGCGACACGGAAAACGGCAGGTCGACCAATGTTACCAGGAAAGCCTTGCCCCGAAAATCGAACTTGGCGATCGCCCAGGCAGCGGCCACGCCAAAGATGAGGTTGGCCGGCACGGCTATGACCGCTACTGCCAGCGTCAAGATCACAGCGTCGATGGCGGCAGGATCGGAGAAGGCCTGCATGAAAGGTCCGACCCCTTTCCGAAAGGCTTCCATAAAAACGGTGATCAAGGGCAGCAGCAGGAAGAGCCCGAGAAAGCCGACGGCAAGCGCGATCAGAAGGCGGCGTACCCAAGGCGCCTCCTCCGTCGGCAAACGTCGGCGCGATGGGCTAGCGGCCAATGAGCCGACAACTGGCGCATCGTCCAGCGAAACGGCGAGCGCGGCGGAACGGTCAGACATGGGCGTACCTCGCACGCGCACGCGCCTGGATCAGATTGATGACGAGAAGTGTTGCGAAGCTGACCGCCAGCATGATCGCGGCAACGGCCGTTGCTCCGGCATAATCGAATTCTTCAAGCTTGATGACGATTAGCAGGGGGGCGATCTCCGACACGTAAGGAATGTTTCCGGCGATGAAGATCACCGAGCCATATTCGCCGACGGCGCGGGCAAAGGCCAATGCGAAGCCCGTAAGAATTGCGGGGCTGAGCACCGGAAGAACAACGGAAGCGATGGTTCTGAGCCGACCGGCGCCAAGCGTTGCCGCAGCTTCCTCAAGCTCTCGGTCGACTTCAGCCAGGACCGGCTGGACCGTGCGGACGATGAACGGTAGCCCAACGAAGACCAAGGCGAGGAAGACGCCAAGCGGCGTGAAGGCGATCCTCAGGCCGACCAGAGCGGCGATCGAACCGATCCAGCCCTTTGGCGCATAAAGCGCCGTCAGGGCGATGCCGGCCACGGCGGTTGGCAGAGCGAACGGCAGATCGATGATGGCGTCAAAAAAACGCCGACCGGGAAAGTCGTAGCGAACCAGCACCCAAGCGATCAAGAGACCGAAGGGAACGTTGAAGGCGGCGGCGGCGAAGCTGGTGACGAAAGACAGCCTCAGCGCCGACAGCGTGCGACCGTCGAGCGCCAAGGCGAGAATATCATGCACCCCCAGCGAAGAAGCCCGGAAGAGCAGAGCACCAAGCGGCAGGAGAACGATCGCCGTGAGATAGACGATCGTGAAGGTGATCGTCAGGCGGAAGCCCGGCAGCACACTCGGCTTGACGAAGGGGACGTTGAGGGTCATCGGCCTCGCTTTCACGGGAAGCCGGCAGACCAGGATCATCTGGTCCGCCGGTGGCAAGGTCTCGTTCGGTCAGCGGAAAGAGAAACCCGGGTGGCACCGTCGCGATCCACATGGCAATCCCTCCACTCATCGAAGCCGGCGGGCGCACCGCCGACGAGGTTTGATCACTTTCCTGGCTTGTAGATCTGGTCGAACACGCCGCCATCCCCGAAATGATAGGGTTGTGCCTTTGCCCAACCGCCGAACAGAGGATCATCGATGCTGACGAGCTTCAACTCGGGAATTGCCTTGAGAAGCGCAGGGTCGACCAGCTTCGGCTCGGCCGGGCGATAATGGAATTTGGCTGCGAGCGTCTGTCCCTCGGCCGAGTAAAGATATTCGAGATAAGCACGCGCTTCCTTCTCGGTGCCATTGGCCTTGGCATTGCCCTCGACGACGGCGACCGGAGGTTCGGCTAGGATCGACTGCGGCGGCACAACGATATCGAAATTGTCGGCGCCGAACTCGTCGAGCGCGAGAAAAGCCTCGTTTTCCCAGGCGAGCAATACGTCGCCGAGTTCGCGCTGGGCAAAGGTCACTGTAGAACCGCGCGCCCCGGTGTCGAGCACCGGCACATGCTTGTAGAGCGTGCCGACGTAATCGCGAATCTTCGCCTCGTCACCACCATATTGACCAGCCGCCCAAGCCCAGGCGGCAAGATAGTTCCAGCGAGCACCACCCGATGTCTTCGGGTTGGGCGTGATCACCTCAATGCCATCCTTTATGAGGTCACCCCAGTCGTGAATGCCCTTGGGGTTCCCCTTGCGGACAAGGAAAACAATCGTCGAGGTGTAAGGAGCGGAGTTGTGCGGCAGCTTGCTGCGCCAATCTGGCGGAATCTTGCCCGTCTTTTCGACGATGGCATTGATGTCGCTCTCAAGCGCCAATGTCACCACATCGGCCGGCAGACCATCGATGACGGCGCGAGCCTGCTTGCCGGAACCGCCATGGGAGGCGCGAACCGAAATATCCTCGCCCGTCTCGGCCTTCCAGTGGGCAGCAAAGGCCTTGTTGTAGGCCTCATAGAACTCTCGGGTTGGATCATAGGAAACGTTTGTCAGCGTCACCGCCGTGGCGGGAGCGGCAAGAACCAGTGGCGCCGCGATCACGGCGGCAAACAATCCCAGAAGTTTCGAGCCTCTCATGCTTCCAGTCTCCAGCCTCGAGCGATGCCAGGGCATCGCGCCTATCCGGGGAGCGTCTGTCGCCTATCGGGCTCTTAAGCGCCTCCCAACAGGCCGAAATCCTAAAAGGTCAACTTCAATTCGCAAGATATAGCATTCTCTATGAAAGGGCCCGTCGGTAAAATTTCATTCCACGATTGTCCCCTATTACGCGATCTGGGGCAATGCACTTCCTTCAGGCCGGTTTTTATGGGTGGGATTTTCCTTCTATATCAGCGTCTCAGCATATCGCGGATCCGCTGAACGGCATCGGGAAGCAAGTTCTTGAGGCCCCCATCGGATTGTTGCCGGAGCAGATGAAGCGATGGATGAATCGGAGTCCGTTCCCCCTCCAGTCGCCAGAGCCAATCGGCTGCGGCAGGAAGCAGAGCGACACCCGGGCGACCGAGCGCGCCAGCCAACCGAAGCGGCAAACCGTCAATGGCAACTACCGCGTCGAGCCTGCTCATGAGCGCCACACAGTCGATCCGAGCGTCGACGCCAGCCTCGAAATCGGGACCGGGGTGTTCGATGCGGATCGGCGCGCCGGCAACCTCCCAGCCAGATGCCCCGGAGGAACGGGCAAGCATGCTCGACGACAGTCGTTCGAGGGCAACGAACCGCAAGTCGCTGATACCGGCCAGCGAAGCGAGATCGCCCAGCCCGAGACTACCTCCCCAAACCAAACCGACGGTTGGCTTCCCGCGGCCGAGTTCCAATCGGGCGTTCCACCTGTCTGCGAGCATCGATTCGGCGACGAGCAAGGGTTGGGCAGCTGAGAAGCTTCCGGCGGTAAGTCCGAGTCTGTGCGGCAATCCGGCGAGTGGTGCCGCCGCGGCCGCCGCTCCGAGCCACCCACTTATTTCGTCATTGTCGGAAACGCTTTTCCCTACGCCCTGGAACGCCGAGCCAAGGCGGACGAAGGGTTTTGGCGCCACGAGAAAAAGATCGGAGACCAAAGAGCGCGCAAGGCGCAACGCAGGTGCGAAAGTAACAAGGTCGCGCGGATCTGCCCCAGCCCAAACCAGAAGCGGTCGGTCGAGTGGAGCGCCATCCCAATCGGGAAGACTGCCCGCCCAGACGGGCCGATGCGCCACCGCATCGAGATCGGCGAAACCACCAGCCATATCGCCCAATGCCAGTAGAGCGACGGCCCGATCGGGATGCGGACGATCCTCCCCCATCCGTCGGAAGGCTTCGACGGCAGCCAACGGACGCCCGGCGGCGACAAGAGCTGAGCCAAGGCCGCTGACGGCACTCGGCTCGCCAGGATTCAGGCGTAATGCCGCTTCGAAAGCCGAGACGGCCCCATCGGCATCGCCAGCTGCCAGACGCACGGCACCGAGACGCGCGGCCAGCGCCGCATCGAGCGGTTTGGCTGCGCGCGCGCGTTCGAAGGCGGTTGCGGCTTCGGACAGGCGAGACGTTGCGACAAGTGCCTCGCCGAGCGCGATGGCAATGTCTGCATTGCCAGGCTCAGTGCGATCGGCGCGAGTCAGAAACACCACGGCGCGGGCATGATCGCCGTTGGCGCGCGCAGCCGTCGCAGCGCCGAGCATGGCGGAGACGAGGTCGGGCGAGCGCACGAGCGCTACTTCGAACAACGCAATGGCTTCAACCCACTTATGGTTCGTCAAAGCAGCCGTCGCACGGACCATCAACTGATCGACAACCGTTTCAGTCACGACGCCGCCCTTTCCGGAACGACCTGACGCAAGAGATCGACAAGCTCGGCCTCCTGTCGCCAAATGCGAGCCTCAGGATACCAGGGCGTCCCCCGCTCGCCTGTCCAAAGCCAATCGGAGGTGTCCGGCCGGGCCACGAAGGTTGGGCGACCAAGCGTTGCTGCAAGGTGTGCGGTGGTCGAGACGGGAGCAATCACCGCGTCGAGGGCCGAGATTGCAGCGGCGGTCTCAACGAAGCCACCGAGCCGACTGCCCAGGGGTTCGATGTCTAGTCCCTTTGGAAGCGCAGCAAGTGATGCGCGGCCTGCCCGCCGGTCCAGCGCAAACAGCCGAATGCCGGCAAAGTCAGCAAGGGACGCGAGAAGCGCGGCATCATCGGCGTTCCGCCAGTAAAGGCCGATCGCCGGCCGGCCGTCGCTGTTGAAAAGCTCCCGCCATGCCTCGATCCGCAGAGGATCGAGACGGAACGACGCCGGCCGAGGCAACCCGCTTCGCTCCGTGCCGAACACGCAAGGCAGGCTCCGAAGCGGCACTTCGAGATCATAGGGTGGCAGGCGACGCCCTTGCTCGACCACCGTCACGTTGCCGCCGAGCTCCAGCCTGCGGAAAAGGTCGGTGAGCGCCGGGCGAACTTCCAGAACGAGCTGAGGCCCGCGCGCCACGAGCTGCGGCAGGAAACGGGCGAAAGCGATATCCATGCCCAGATCGCGTTCGCCATGGACGAGCAGCGTGCGCTCCCGCACATCCTCTCCGGTCCAGCGTGGCGCCGCAAAACGCCTTGGCAAAAGCTCCGCTGCCCGCCAGCGGACCTCGGCGCGGGCGAAGCCACGTCGATAGTCACCTGCGATGAGCAGGGCCTCCGCCTCGTCCATCAGCAGTTCCGGATCGTTCGGCAGCAGTGAAACGGCACGCTCGTAGGCACCGAGCGCCTCGTTGGCACGGCCGAGCGCGACAAGACATTGGCCAACGGCCCGATGCGCCCGCGCAAGATCGGGTCGTAACTCCATCGCCCGCTCGGCATGGGCGAGGGATTCCTCAAGACGGCCGGTCAGCCGGCAGGCTTCGGCGAGTGCCACCAGCCGCTCAGCAGTTGGCACTTCGGCAACAAGAGTGGACAGCAGCGCCCCTGCACGGTCAGGTTCGCCTATCCGAAGTAGCGCAGCGGCCAGCTTTTCGCGGAGTTCCAGCCCGGTCGCACCGGAGACTATGGCGTCGCCAAGCAAGAGGGCCGCCCGATTATCATCCCGTCCCCTGAGAGCCTCAAGACCCGCGCGAACCAAGGAATCGCTCGGGCTGACAGATAGCGCGATCGTTGGGGAGGGACCTGACTCCGAAGACTTGTCAGCCTGAAATGGAACTGCACGATCACCGGCAGCAAAAGCCGCGAGTGCATCGGCGAGACGAGAGATTCGCGCAGTTTCGTTCTCTTCGGGACGCCGACGGAAAAGACGCATCGCCGTGAACCACGGCGTTTGGCCGCGCTGTTCCAGCCACAGCCAATCGTCGCGATCCGGGCCTATGACGAACGTGGGGCGTCCAAGTGCGCCGGCCAGCTCCACGATCGGGCTCCCCGCCATCCCAACCACGGCATCAATGTTCGGAAGGGCAGCGGCAATCTTCTCCAATTCCGCCTGATCGCCAACCAAAGGCCACGCCTCCGGAAGCTCACAGGCTCGGACATCGAGAGCAATCCAGGCCATCCCAGAGAGAGCCAAAAGCGGGCTGATATCAGCTGGCTCCGCCAGTCCATCGAGCGCCAATCCGACGCGAAAGCCGCTCAGATGGGAGAAGGCGCGGGCTGCAGTCGTCACCGCAACCGAATCGGAGACGAAATAATCGCGAGGCGCTGAGAGGTCAGCCGCGGTGATGCCGAGCAAGGCGGGCAGGCTCATCATTGGAAGGACAAGATCGCCCGGTTCATCCCCTTCCCCCCCCTCTGCCCCATCCATGCCGGCGACAAATGGCGCCAGCTGATCCGCACCTGTGATCTTTATGCCTGCGACGCCCGCGGCTTTGAGTGCCGGCACAAAGCGGAGAAACCGCAGAACCGTCGCGGCATCGCCCTCTGCTTCAAGTATCAGCCTTTTCCCCGCGATGTGCACGAGGGACGGCAGCGACGATGGTTCGCCACGCCGCCATTCGAACTCCGCAAACCCCTGGCCAAAATCGCCTAGTGCGAGCAGCAGTTCGCCAAGGAACGCTCGGGCTGCCGGAGAGGGCCGGCGCACTATGAGGCTTCGCATGACCTCAACCGCCTCACGACCGCGTCCGGCATCTGCGAGGGCGCGCGCGAACTCCATAGCCGCTTCCGAGTGACCGCTGTCGCGTGCGACCGCCGTTTTCAGGAAGTGTAAAGCGAGTTCCGCATTGCCCGACATCGCGGCGAGGCGCCCAAGGCCGAGGCGGGCGTCGGCACTATCCTCGACGATAGCCGCTTTCTCAAAAGCGCGGGCGGCGGCACGCAGGTCGCCGACACGTCTGAGGGCCTCGCCCCAAGCGACCAGCAGATCAGCTCGGTGGGGTGCGGCCTGAACCGCCTGCCGGATGGCAAACTCGGCCCTCGCAGTTTCCCCCAACGCAGTGAACGCCGCAGCGCGCGTGATCAGGGCTTCGATCGAAGCAGGATTCGCAACGAGGGCCTGATCGGCGTGGTGGATCGCGACATCCGGCCTGCCCTTGTCGAGATCGCGGCGGGCTGCAATGAGCAGGAGCCGGGCGTGGCGCGAGCCAACTGAGAGACCTGCATCGAGTATCCGGTCTGCATCGGCTCGCTCGCCTATGCGGAGCAGCAACTCGGCCAGTCGCGCCCATGCTTCGGGATTGGCACGGTCGAGCGCAGCCAGGCGGGCAGCAAACGGCAGGGCTGTTCGGGCGGCGTGAGCGCCCTCGACGCCTTCGGCAGCGGCGGCCATACGATTGAGGGCTGTGACATTCGACAAGCCGGGCGCGGAAAGCGCCCTTGCTTCGGAAACTAGCGCCTGGATGATCCCCTGGGAACCACGCCCTTCGGGACGGAACAAACGCGCTAAAGGATACCAGCGACTGAACCGTCCTTCGCGCCCCCACATCCAGTGCGGCGCATCACCCAGCAGTAACCACAGCGGCGTGCCGACGACACCGGCGGCGTGCGCGACCGCTCCATCTGTGGCAACGACGAGATCAAGGCCGGCGAGCACGGACGGATCAGCAGTGATGATCTGACTGCCAAGCAACCTGGCCGCGGCTTTATCAAGCGGCACCAAACGAAAGATCGGGAAAGCCTGCAGAAGGATCGTCAGCACACCTTCGGCCAGAGCATCGGAACCATCGCCCCACTGCGATGGCGCCAATGCGATGCCGATCGATGCCTCAGCCCGCCGCTCCAACGAAAAGCTGCGCGGCGGGGGTACATCGTCAGGTGCAAGGCCCAGCGCAGCAGGTGCCGAGGCGAGCGGCAGAACGAGATCGTGCTGCGGCAGGCAAGCGGCATCCACGACCGGAATCCCGCCGAAGGCATCGGCGAAGGGCGACAGTCGCGCCAATAGGTCTGCCGGCACGGCGAGAGTCAGGGACAAAACGCGAGCCGCAAGCTCGGGCAGAAAGCGAGCAAAAGCAAGCGTATCGCATTCCTGCTCTTCGGCGAACACGACGACACGGGCTGCCGGAAGGCGCGCGCCGTTCCAACGCGGACGATCGGATGTGCAGTCAAGGGACCTTTGCGCGAACTCGGCGAACCCCGTCGCCCAGTCACCGCTGGCAAGCGCGAGTCGCGCCGCATCGAGGCCGGAGGATGCGTCAGCATCCTGCGCCATCGGACGGCGGTCGTCGTCGATCGTCAGGTCGTCGCCCAGTTTCAGCTCCAGATGCGGCCGATAATGCAAGCCCCCTCCATGGAACGGGCGGCGTGATTCGGGAAGATTATATCCGGTCCCATTGGCCCGAACGGAAACGTCGGGGCGCAGCCGACGCCTTCCTGCCACAGTGAGGCCGCGTTTCAGCGTTCCTTAAGACGCTGATCCCTATGCTTGTCGTGGCCGCCTCTGGCCGGAATCCTGGACTAGCTGCATGACTAACATCGCCGACAATACCGCCCAGAAGACCTCGAAGGCCTTCGTCCTGCCAGCCATGGACAGTGATTTCCTGCTGTCGGACTCGATGCGCGGCGTTCGTTTCATGCTGGAGTATTCCAAGGCCGAGCAAACTCTCAAAGCCTGGGGAATCCGCTCGACTCTGGTGGTTTTCGGCTCGGCGCGCGTTCATGAAAACGGCAATCCGCTGCATAACCGCTGGTACGGCACAGCCCGCGAATTTGGCCGCATCGCCTCGGAGCGCGGCGGCGCCGTCAATCGCACCGACGGCTTCTTCGACAACGTCATCGCCACGGGCGGGGGGCCCGGCATCATGGAAGCGGCAAATCGGGGTGCCCGAGACGCCGGCGCACCGACGATCGGCTTCAACATAACGTTACCTCACGAGCAGGAACCCAACGCCTATACGACGCCGCAGCTCACCTTCCGGTTCCACTACTTCGCCATGCGCAAGATGCATCTTGCCATGCGGGCCAATGCGCTCGTGGTATTTCCGGGCGGCTTCGGTACTTTCGATGAGCTGTTCGAGCTTCTGACACTGACCCAGACCCACAAGGGCACCCGCATTCCCGTGGTTCTGGTCGACGGCGAATACTGGCACAAGGTCATCAACTTCGACGCGCTGGCCGACTACGGCATGATCAACCGAGAGGACATCGGCCTGGTGCACTTTGCCGAAACGGCCGAGGAGATCTGGGGTTACCTCAAGTCGGAAAACCTCGGTTCGCATCGCAACCGCGACAAGGCCCTCTATGGCGAGGGCGTGCTGACCCGCCCCGAGCCCGTGCCGGAATGACGGGCTGGATAACCGGGAAAGCCTGACATTTGCCGGGTGAAAAGCGGCGCGGGCTTTGCTAGCTTCCGCGCCCATGACCGACGTTCAAGCTCTCCCCGACGACCGGACTTCCGACGTGGCGACGCCCGCCATGGCGCAGTTCATCGAAATCAAGGCAGCCAATCCCGACTGCATCCTGTTCTACAGGATGGGTGACTTTTATGAGATGTTCTTCGAGGATGCCGAGGTCGCCTCGCGCGCCCTAGGCATCACCCTGACCAAACGCGGCAGATACCGCGGAGAGGACATCCCGCTTTGCGGTGTGCCGGTCCATGCGGCTGACGACTATCTTCAGCGCCTGATCGCTCTTGGCCATCGCGTCGCCGTCTGCGAGCAAATGGAAGACCCGGCCGAGGCCAAGAAGCGCGGCTCAAAGTCGGTCGTTCGGCGCGATGTCGTCCGACTGGTAACGCCTGGCACGCTGACCGAAGATAACCTGCTAGATGCTCGCCGCTCCAATTACCTCGCCGCCGTGGCTAGACAGAAGGGAACGGAGAGCGCTGCCGACGGCTTCGCCGTGGCCTGGGCCGACATGTCGACGGGTGCCTTTCGTCTCGCCGAAACGAGCGCTGCGGCGCTGCCGGCTCTCCTTGCCCGGATCGAGCCACGCGAACTCCTGGCGGCAGACAGCCTCTTCGACGACGATGAGCTACGGCGCACCTTCAAGGCGGCAAGCCCGGCGGTGGTGCCGCTGCCGCGCGCCTTCTTCGATGCGGCCACCGCCGAGCACCGCGTGGCCGACTTCTTTTCCGTCGCCTCGCTCGACGCATTCGGCAGCTTCACGAGGCTGGAGCTGACGGCTGCCGCCGCCATTGTGGCCTATGTCGACAAGACCCAGGTTGGCAGCCGGCCGCCGCTTGATCCTCCGTCTCGCGAAAGCCTGGGCGGTGCGCTCGCCATTGACGCTGCGAGCCGCGCCAACCTTGAACTCTCACGGACACTATCGGGCGAAAGGCGGGGCTCGCTGCTGCACGCCATCGACCGCACGGTGTCCGGCGCTGGCGCCCGCCTGCTTGCCGACCGGCTTGCCGCACCGCTGGCCGACCCAGAAGCCATTCGGGAGCGCCTTGACGCGGTCGACTTCTTTGCCGCCGAGACAACGCTCAGAGCACGGCTGCGCCGCGACCTCGCCGGCGTGCCGGACATGGCGCGAGCTCTCACGCGCATCAGCCTCGACCGTGGCGGTCCACGCGATCTTGCGGCCATCGCCGGAGGTCTCAAGGCTGCCGCTCAATTGGCTGCCGATCTCAGGGATGCCGGCGGCGCCGGTCCCGAAATCGATCGGATCGCTCACGGGCTTGAAGCGGCCCCGTCAGATCTCGCCAACCGGCTCGTCGCCGCGCTCGATGATGAACTTCCACTCCTGAAGCGTGACGGCGGTTTCGTGCGCCAAGGCTTCCACGCCGATCTCGATGACTCCCGCGCCTTGCGCGATCAGAGCCGACAGGTGATCGCTGCCCTGCAGCAGACCTACGCCGAAACGACCAGTATCAAGTCGCTGAAGGTCAAGCACAACGGCGTGCTCGGATACTTCATCGAAGTGGCGCCGAACTACGCTCAGGCGATGACCAGCGAGCCACTCAACCGGCTGTTCATCCATCGACAGACGCTGGCCGGCGCCATGCGCTTTTCGACCACCGAGCTCTCCGAACTCGAGGGACGCATCGCGTCGGCTGCCGAGCGGGCTCTGGCTATCGAGCTCTCCGTCTTCGCGGATCTGGCGCAGGCGACCATGGAAAGCGGAACCGCCATCAAGCGGGCCGCCGATATGCTGGCGGCTCTCGACGTTGCCACAGCGCTCGCCGAACTCGCCGCATCGGAAGGCTACGTCCGGCCACGCGTGGACGACAGCCTGACCTTCCGCATCGACGGCGGCCGCCACCCGGTGGTGGAGCAGGTCCTGCGTGAGGAGGGCGGTTCGTTTGTCGCCAACGGTTGCGATGTGGGTGGCGAAGCCGCTGGCAAGCTGTGGCTGGTTACCGGTCCCAACATGGCTGGTAAGTCCACTTTCCTCCGGCAAAACGCCCTGATTGCTGTGCTCGCTCAAATCGGTTCCTTCGTACCAGCCAAATCTGCGCACATCGGCGTCGTCGACCGCTTGTTCTCTCGCGTCGGCGCGGCTGACGATCTGGCGCGGGGGCGCTCGACCTTCATGGTCGAGATGATCGAGACGGCGGCCATTCTCAATCAGGCTGGCCCGCGCTCCTTTGTCATTCTCGATGAGATCGGGCGTGGCACGGCCACCTACGATGGCCTTTCGATCGCCTGGGCGACCATCGAGCACCTGCATGAAGCCAACCGCTGTCGCACGCTGTTCGCCACGCACTACCATGAACTGACAGCGCTTTCCGAGCGTCTGCCGCGGGTCGTGAACGCCACCGTCAAGGTGAAGGAATGGCGAGGCGACGTGGTATTCCTCCACGAAATCGTACCAGGCTCGGCCGACCGCTCCTATGGCATCCAGGTGGCGAAGCTTGCCGGACTGCCGCGGCCGGTGATCGAACGGGCGCGTTCCGTGCTCGCCGAGCTCGAGAAATCGGGCGGAAACAATGCCGCATCGATGCTCGACGACCTTCCACTATTCTCTCTGGCCCGCCATCCCGCCGCGGCATCGCAGTCCGAGGCGTTGCCCGACCCGGCTGAAGCCGAGCTTCTGGCCGCTCTCGATACGCTGGCCCCGGATGAGCTCAGTCCGCGCGAAGCGCTCGAAGCAATTTACAGGCTGAAGGCTCTCCGCGCCGGAATCGGGCGGTCGCATGGTTGATTGTTAAGGTATCGCCGACTATTCGATTTGGTTATCGGATGCGCATTCTTGCGCATCCGGCGTGCACGTCTTCCGAAGGTAATCGTCGCCAATGAGCAAGCTCCCGGAATCCGCCTCTTTGATCGACGAAAAGGCGCTCGAAGCGGAGATCGCCGCCATCGCCGAACGGGCAGCAAGCTCTGGAGCCGATCCTCGACCGGAGCTGCTCTTCTTGCTGAAACAGGCCAACCAGGACGGCCGAACGGCAGCGCGAGAAATCCTTCGTCGCGATCGTGACGGCGTCGGCTGTGCCCGTCGCCTGTCGGCTCTCGTGGATTCGCTGATCCGGGTCATCTACAAGCACACGGTCACCCGCGTTTTTCCTGGCGCAGGCGACGAGAAGATCGCCATCATCGCCGTCGGCGGCTACGGCCGGGCGACGCTGGCTCCATCTTCGGATGTGGACCTGCTGTTCCTGTTGCCGCCCAAGTCGCAGCCGCTGGCCGACAAGGCGCTCGAACATATTCTCTATTTCCTCTGGGACGTCGGCTTCAAGGTTGGTCATTCAACGCGACGGGTCGAAGACTGCATAAAGCTCGGCCGTGCCGACATGACCATCCGCACCGCGCTGCTCGAGGCGCGCTGGATCCTCGGCGACAAGGCGCTTTTCGACGAGATGGTCACTCGCTTCGACAATGAGGTCATCAAGGGCACGGGTCCAGAATTCATCCAGGCCAAGCTTGCGGAGCGGGACGAACGCCATCGGCGGGCGGGAACCTCCCGCTATCTGGTCGAGCCCAACGTCAAGGACGGCAAAGGCGGCCTGCGTGACCTTCACACGCTGTTCTGGATCGCCAAGTATTTCTATCGGGCCTCGACAGGCGATGAGCTGGTCAAGCAGGGTGTCTTCTCACGCAAGGAGCTGAACCGCTTCCACAAGTGCGAGGAGTTCCTGTGGGCCGTACGCTGCAACCTTCACTTCGTGACCAACCGGGCAGATGACCGGCTCGGCTTCGAAAACCAGCGCGAGATCGCCGAGCTCCTGGGTTACCAGCTGCATCCAGGCCTTGAGCCGGTCGAACGCTTCATGAAGCATTACTTCCTGGTGGCAAAGGACGTCGGCGACCTCACGCGTATCTTCTGCGCGGCACTGGAGGAAATGCACGCCAAGCCCAAGCCGATGCTCGATCGGGTGCTGCACCATACCTTTCGCCGGCGCAAGAAATCGCTGCCCGGCACACCGCAATTCATCATCGACAACGACCGCCTTTCGGTGATCGACGAGGACGTGTTCGAGCGCGACCCGGTCAATCTTCTCCGCATCTTCGCCGTCGCCGCCCGCAGTGACCTCGATTTCCAGCCGGACGTCCTGAAACTAATCACCCGCTCGCTGCGGCTGATCGACGCAAACTTGCGCGAGAATGAAGAGGCCAATCGCATTTTCCTCGACGTTCTGACCTCGAAGAAGCACGCCGAGACGGTGCTGAGGGCAATGAACGAGACTGGCGTGCTCGGCCGGTTCATCAACGAATTCGGCCGCGTCGTGGCGATGATGCAGTTCAATATGTATCACCACTATACGGTCGACGAGCACACGCTCAGGGCCATCGGCCTTCTGGCACAGATCGAGCGGGGCGAAGATCAGGGCGAGCATCCGCTGGCCACCGAACTGTTCCCGATGATCGCCAATCGCAATGTCCTCTATCTCGCGCTCTTCCTGCACGACATCGCCAAGGGCCGCGTCGAGGATCACTCGATCGCCGGCGCCAAGATTGCCAGGCGCCTTGGGCCGCGCTTTGGCTTCTCGCCTGCCGAGACCGACCAATTGGCCTGGTTGGTCGAGAACCATCTGGTGATGTCGATCATCGCCCAGTCGCGCGACCTCTCCGACCGCCAGACCATCCGAGACTTTGCCGCCGTGGTACAGACGGTGGAGAAACTTCGCATGCTGTTGATGCTGACCATCGCCGATATCAAGGCGGTCGGTCCCGGCGTCTGGAACGGCTGGAAGGGGCAGCTTCTCAGGACGCTCTATTACGAGACCGAGCCTTATCTGCTGGGCGGCCATTCCAAGCTGTCGCGCGACCAGCGCGTCGCCGCTGCCAAGGCAGAGCTGGCCGCCGAACTGACCGACTGGAGCGAGGCGGAGCTTTCCGATTATGGTCGCCGGCACTTCCCGCCCTACTGGTTGCGCGTCGACTTACCAGAGAAGGTGATGCATGCGCGCCTTCTGAAATCGATGGAGGCGACGGGCCGCCGGCTTGCGACCGCCTATTCGACCAAGAAGTTCGAGGCGGTGACCGAGCTCGTGGTCGTGGCGCCCGATCATCCGAGACTGCTGTCGACGATCACCGGTGCTTGCGCGGCGGCCGGCGTCAACATCGCCGACGCCCAGATCTACACGACCAACGACGGCCTCGCGCTCGACACCATCCTGATCAACCGCGAGTTCCCCGACGATGCCGACGAGTTCCGTCGCGCCGACCGCGTGTTGAAGATGATCGAGGCTGCCCTCGAGGGGCGCGAGAAGCTGCCGGAGATCGTTGCTCGCCGCGTCGGCCAGCGCAAACCCAGCAAGGCATTCCGTGTGCCGACGGACATCAAGTTCGACAATGCGCTTTCAGAAAACCTTTCCGTGCTCGAAGTGTCCTGTCTCGACCGGCCTGGGCTTCTTTATGATGTCACGACGGCGATGAGCGACCTCAATCTCAACATCGCCTCGGCGCATATCGCCACCTTCGGCGAGCGGGTGGTCGACGTGTTCTACGTCACTGACCTCACCAAGCTGAAGATCCAGTCCGGCTCCAAGCAAGCGGCTATCCGTAGACGCATCCTTGCCGCCGTCGCCGGCGAAGAACCGCACCCGCCCAAAAAGGCAGCCTGAGGAAGGCATCCGCCCATGAGTCTCGTCAAAAACTTCGTGACGGTGGGCGGTGCCACGCTGTCCTCTCGACTGCTCGGCTTCGTACGCGACGTTTTCATGGCCAACATGTTGGGCTCCGGGCCGATCGCCGACGCATTCTTCGTCGCCTTCCGCCTGCCCAACCTGTTTCGACGGCTGTTCGCCGAAGGCGCCTTCTCCTCAGCCTTCGTGCCGTTGTTTGCGCGGGCACTGGCCGAAGGCGGAAAGACCTCGGCGCGCGCCCTTGCCGAGGATATCCTTGCCGTCTTCCTTCTGGTGCTGGTGATCGTGACGGCTCTGGCTGAGGTCGGCGCGCCCTGGCTGGTCGGCATTCTGGCCCCAGGGTTCGTTGAAGACCCGCAGAAGTTCGCCGCTGCCGAGTTCATGACGCGAGTGATGTTCCCCTATCTTGCCTGCATGTCGCTGACCGCCATGGCTGCAGGCATGCTGCAATCCTTCGGGCGTTTTGCGGTCGCAGCCTTCGCTCCCTCGCTGCTGAATGTCATCCTGGTGGCGGCCCTCCTTCTCATCTGGTGGGAAAATTGGGCAGGGACTCCGGAAGCCGCCTATACGCTCTCCTGGGCAGTCTGCATTTCGGGGGTGGCACAGTTGGTCGCCGTCGCCGGCTCGTTAATCTGGATCGGCTTCCCGGTGTCGCTGACGCGACCGCGCTATAACGACAACGTTCGCCGCTTCGTCAGCCTCGGCGTTCCCGGCGTCATCTCCGGTGGCATTACCCAGATCAACATCGTGGTGGGCACCATCATCGCTTCCATGCAGGCGAGCGCCGTGTCCTGGCTCTACTTTGCCGACCGCATCTATCAGCTGCCTCTTGGCGTGATCGGCGTTGCCATCGGCGTCGTGCTCCTGCCGGACCTGACACGCCGTGTTCGCACCGAGAGCGTCGAGAGCATTTTTCACACACAGAACCGGGCTCTGGAATTTGCCATGGCGCTGACATTGCCGGCCACCGTCGCCCTTTGCGCCATTCCCTACACCATCATGCGGGTGCTTTTCGAACGGGGCGCCTTCACGGCGACCGACACGCTGGCGACTGCCAACGCGCTGATCGCCTTCTCGGCCGGTCTGCCCGCCTTTGTCGCGATCAAGGTTTTCCAGCCCTCCTTCTACGCCCGCGAAGATACGCGCACTCCAACCGTGCAGGGCGGCATTTCGGTGGCGGTCAATGTCGCCGCCTCGCTGGCGCTGTTTCCCTTCATCGGCCATGTCGGCATCGCGGCGGCAACCTCGCTCGCGGCCTGGGTGAACGCGCTGATGCTGGTGATCGAGCTGCACCGGCGTGGCCATTTCCACACCGACGCGCTGCTGGTCCGCCGGCTTGTGCTGCTGACCGTCGCCAGCTTGCTGATGGGGGGCGCGCTGATCCTCGGCGAAGACCTGATCGACGCCCACCTCCACGGCGGCCGTCAGTTCGTCCAGGGCTTCTGGCTGCTCGGCCTCTGCATGTTCGGTATGGCGGTGTACGGGCTCGCCACGGTACTGACCGGCGCGGTCGACGTTCGCCGCTACGCGCGCGCCGTGCTCAATCGTGGGCAACGCTGACAGCCTTTCGATCAGCTGCGCCATTCAGCCTTGCGGTCGCTGCGTTGCGGGTCCATAAGTCCGCCGACCGGTTTCACCACCGGCGCGCGTGAAACTCTATCCTCGGGTCCAAACCGATGCCTTTCAAGCCTCTTGTGTTCTCCGGCGTTCAACCGACCGGCAATCTCCACCTCGGCAACTATCTCGGCGCCATCAAGCGCTTCGTTGAAATGCAGGCCACGCACGACTGCATCTATTGCGTCGTCGACGAGCATGCGATCACCGTCTGGCAAGATCCCTTCGAGCTCCGGCGCCAGATCCGCGAAGTGACGGCCGCCTTCCTCGCCGCCGGGATCGATCCGAAGAAGCACATCGTCTTCAATCAGAGCCAGGTGCCCGAGCACGCCGAACTCGCCTGGGTGTTCAACTGCGTCGCCCGCATGGGCTGGCTCAACCGCATGACCCAGTTCAAGGAGAAGGCCGGCAAGGACCGCGAGAACGTCTCGGTGGGCCTGTTCGCTTATCCGAGCCTGATGGCGGCCGACATCCTCGTCTACCGCGCGACGCATGTTCCGGTCGGCGAAGACCAGAAACAGCATCTTGAACTCACGCGCGACATCGCCACGAAGTTCAACAACGACTTCTCGGCGTCGATCGTTGCCCAGGGTCACAGCGCCGAGGATGGCTACTTCCCGCTGCCCGAGCCGCTGACGCAGGGGCCGGCGCCGCGCGTCATGAGCTTGCGCGACGGGACCAAGAAGATGTCGAAATCCGATCCGTCGGACTATTCGCGCATCAACCTGACCGACGATCGCGACGCCATCGCCACGAAGATACGCAAGGCTCGGACCGATCCGGAACCGCTGCCGTCCGAGGTCGAAGGTCTCAAGGAGCGCCCGGATGCCGACAACCTCGTCACGATCTACGCGGCGCTCGCCGGCGTGACGAAGGAAGCCGTGCTGAAGGACCATGGCGGGTCGCAGTTCTCGGCCTTCAAGCCGGCGCTCGCCGATCTCGCCGTCTCCGTGCTGTCGCCGATCAACGACCGGATGAAGGCGCTGATGGCCGAACCCGATCATATCGACGCCATCCTGGCCGAAGGCTCGGAGCGGGCTGGTGCCATTGCCGGCAAGGTGATGGACGAGGTGCGTGACATCGTCGGCTTCATCCAGAGCCGCAAGCGGCGCTGAGGCGCTGCTGTTCGGAAAAACTGAAGGCCGGCGCGGCTTGTCCGCTGCCGGCCTTCTGCTACTCTAACGCTATGGTTTCGCGCCGCCTCGCCCGTGAAGAGGGCCACCGCCGCAAGTTCTTGTGCGTCATTGACGACACGCCCGAATGCGACCGGGCGGTCGTCTACGCGGCAACGCGCGCCCGGCATACGGCCGGCGGCCTGGTGCTGCTCTACGTCATTCCGCCCGGCGATTTCCAGCATTGGCGGGGCGTGGAGGAAATGATGCGAGCAGAAGCCATGGATGAGGCTCGGCAGCGGCTCGCCGCCACAGCCGAGCGCATACATGCCTTTGCCGCCGACATCGAAGCCGAACTCATCATTCGCGAAGGACAGCCGGCCGAGGCCATCCATCATCTGATCGAGGAAGACCGCGACATTGCCATCCTGGTGCTCGCAGCCGGCACCGGCAGCGAGGGACCGGGGCCGCTCGTAACCTCGGTCGCGGCCCGCTCCGGGCCGCCCTTCCCTATTCCGGTGACCATTGTTCCCGGCGACATGAGCGACGAAGACATCGCCTCTGTCGCCTGAGACCGTCGCAATAAGCAACGGGGTCCGCAGGTTCACCGATTGTTCATTTGCAAAGTCGGAACTATCCTCTAAAGATCAAGTTTAGATTTGTTCCAATCAGGCGAGCCTGAGGAGCCCCATAAGATGTTCATTCAGACCGAGTCCACGCCCAATCCGGCCACGCTGAAATTCCTGCCCGGGCGAGTGGTCCTCGAAGGCAACCCGCGCGAATTCCTGTCGTCCGAACAAGCGGCTGTATCGCCACTCGCCTCTGCTCTTTTTGAGATCTCCGACGTGACTGGCGTGTTCTTCGGCGCCGACTTCATCACGGTGACCAGCCGGGATGGTGACTGGGCTCATCTGAAGCCAGCCGTGCTCGGCGTCATCATGGAACATTTCATGTCGGGCGCGCCGATCCTGACATCGGTCGAAGCGGCGGCCGGCGCCGAAGACTTCGATCCGGCGGACGCCGAGACGGTGTCGTCGATCAAGGAGCTGCTGGATACCCGCGTGCGCCCGGCCGTGGCGGCCGACGGCGGCGATATCACGTTCCGCGCCTACAAGGATGGGGTTGTCTATCTCAACATGCGCGGCGCCTGCGCCGGTTGTCCTTCGTCAACGGCGACGCTGCGCAACGGCATTCAGAACCTTCTTCGGCACTTCCTGCCGGATGTGCGTGAAGTTCGCGCCGTCGCCTGATCTAGGCATCAACTAGATTGCTTTGCGCCGTCGGCCCAGCCGGCGGCGTTATCTTTTATGAGGGGTGCAGCGCCTCTCAAGATTTCGTGACAATCCTCTGAGCGAAGGGCAATTAGCCGCAGATTCGCTCAATCGATCATCCTTATCGAACAATTTGTCAGTCGATCGCTGACTATTCAACCCACCGCACGGAGCCTAAGTCGGACGGGAGTTTCGCTTCTCGCTTTCGAAAGGCTTTGCAATGTCCGCTGTTCTTGCCGACGACACCCTAGACCGCCTGTTCCGTGACGGCCGCTCCTATAACGCCTTCCTCGACAAGCCGGTCAGCGACGAAACGCTGAAGACACTGGCCGAGCTCACCAGCCTCGGCCCGACCGAAGCCAACACTCTGCCCGGCCGCTTCGTCTTCGTGAAATCGCCCGAAGCCAAGGAAAAACTGCTGGCTGCCATGGCGCCCGGTAACCAGGCTAAGACCAAGACCGCGCCGGTGTCCGTCATTGCCGCCTATGACCTCGATTTCTACGAAAACCTGCCGAAGACCTTCCCGCACGTCGACGCCCGGTCATGGTATATCGGCGCACCGGACGAGCGGCTGCAGTTCTCGGCTCTACGCTCCGCTTCGCTGCAGGTTGGCTATCTGACCTCGGCCGCCAGGGCTCTTGGGCTCGATGTCGGCCCAATGGCCGGCTTCGACGCCGCAGCCATCGACGCCGCCTTCTTCCCAGGCAGCCGCACCAAGACCTTCCTGGTGATCAATCTCGGCTATGGCGACAAGACGTCGCTCTATCCGCGCCTGCCGCGCCTTGCCTTCGACGAATACGCTCGTATCGTCTGATCACGACAGAGCATACAAACGAAGCCCCGCCGACAAGTGGTGGGGCTTCTTTACTTCTTAGCGTTCCAAAGCTCACATCATCGGAAGCCGCTTTTCCGGGCTCCGGCAGAGATCGGCAACGATACACCGCTCGCACTCCGGCCTGCGCGCCTTGCAAACGTAGCGGCCGTGCAAGATGAGCCAGTGGTGGGCGTGCTGAAGGTAGGCTTTCGGCACCACCTTCTCCAAGCCGAGCTCGACTTCGATCGGTGTCCGTCCCGGCGCCAACCCCAGGCGATTGGAGACCCGGAAGACATGCGTATCGACCGCAATGGTCGGCTCACCAAAGGCGATATTGAGGACGACATTGGCTGTCTTGCGGCCAACGCCCGGCAGCGCTTCCAGAGCCGCGCGATCACGCGGCACTTCGCCATGATGCTCGCGCACCAATATCTCCGACAGCGCGATCACATTCTTGGCCTTGTTGCGGTAGAGACCGATGGTCTTGATCGCTTCCCTAAGCCGATCCTCCCCAAGCGCCACCATCTTCTCCGGCGTGTCGACCGTTTCGAACAGCGGCCGCGTCGCCTTGTTGACACCGGCGTCGGTGGTTTGAGCGGACAATGTCACCGCGACCAGGAGCGTGTAGGGATTGACGGCGTGAAGCTCACCCTTCGGTTCAGGATTGGCCTTCTGGAAGGTCGCAAATAGCTCCTCGATTTCCGCAGGACTCATCGGGCGGGTCGGTGGAATCGGCTTGTCGATCTCTTCGGACTCGGCAGCAACGGCGGGCTTTTTCGGCACGGGCAGATACTCCGGGCAAGGCACTATGCCATTTTCTATAGCCGGATTTGCCGCCTGGCAGAGTCAGCAGTGTCGCGTTCTGTTGGTCCGCGACGCTTTTTTTGCGCTTTTTCTTCCGTCGTGCGAAAATCGGGTGGTTGGATTGCCCTTTGCTCCCTAACTTCACGTCGCACCCTTGATGGAGGACGCGATGGACGCCATTACGCTCACAGACAACCTCTCCTCGCCGCCAATGTCGGCGAGCTGGCTGCACGAGGGACTGCGGATGGCGGGCGAGGTCATTCTCGATCGCGATCACAGCGACTACGTCCTCGTGCGCGACACCATCCAGTTTATCTCCGAGCGCTGGCGCGACCAGCCGGAGCTGGAGGCGATAGCGGCCGCTGTCGGCACTGACGCCAACCATCTGCACCGCCTGTTCACCCGTTGGGCCGGGCTGACGCCCAAGGCCTTCGTGCAGGCGCTGACGCTCGACGAAGCGAGGCGAATGCTCGATCAGTCGTCGTCCATCCTCGACACCGCCTATGAGGTCGGCTTGTCTGGCCCCGGACGGCTGCACGATCTCTTCGTAACCCACGAGGCCATGAGCCCCGGCGCCTACAAGGCACGCGGCGCGGGCGTCACTGTTGCCTACGGCTTCCATAACTCGCCCTTCGGCACGGCGCTGGTGATGGCCACCGACCGCGGGCTTGCAGGCATCGCCTTTGCCGACCCCGGCGAAGAGCAAAAGGCTTTCCGCGACATGTCAGCCCGCTGGCCGGCTGCCACCTACGTTCAGGACGAAGCCGTGACCGCGCCCTATGCGCGGCAAGTGTTCGATCCGACAGTATGGTCGCAGGACCGGCCAATCCGGCTGGTGTTCATCGGCTCGGACTTTGAAGTGCGCGTCTGGGAAACGCTGCTGCGAATCCCGCTCGGCAAGGCAACGACCTACTCCGACATCGCCCGGCACATCGGCAACCCGAATGCGGCGCGGGCCGTCGGCTCGGCGGTCGGCCGAAACCCCCTGTCCTTCGTGGTACCTTGCCACCGCGTGCTTGGTCGCGAGGGCGATCTCTGCGGCTACCACTGGGGTCTCACGCGCAAGAAGGCCATTCTTGGATGGGAAACCGGCCTTGCCCGTCGCCTCGAAGGCGCCGAGGTGGAGAAGGGCTGAGCCTCATCCCGTCAGAAACGAAAACGCCGCGACGGGAAACCATCGCGGCGTTTCGCTTTTCAAAGTTCGATCGATCAGGCCGCCAGGACCTTCTTGGACTTGATCGAGCCATCTTCGTTGAGCTCGTACACGATCGGCTCGCCGGTGTTGAGCTCGCGGGCGACGATCTCGTCACCGGTCAGCTTCTCGAGGTCCATGATAATCGAGCGCAGCGAGTTGCCGTGGGCGGCGACCAGCACGTTCTCACCCTTCAGGACGCGCGGCAGGATCTCGGCGTTGAAATAGGGCAGCGTACGCTCGGCGGTGTTCTTCAGGCTCTCGCCGCCCGGAGGGGGAACGTCGAACGAACGGCGCCAAATGTGCACCTGCTCTTCGCCCCACTTGGCGCGGGCGTCATCCTTGTTGAGGCCGGTCAGCTCGCCGTAGTCGCGCTCGTTGAGGGCCTGATCGCGGATGGTCTTGAGGTCGGGCTGGCCGACTTCGCCGAGGATGAGGCGCAGCGTGTGCTGGGCGCGAGTCAGGGCGGAGGTGTAGGCGATGTCGTACTTGTAGCCGAGCGCCTTGAGGCGAGTACCGGCAGCGGTGGCTTCCTTGACGCCCTGGGCAGTCAGATCGGGATCCTTCCAGCCAGTGAACAGGTTGAGCAGGTTCCACTCGGACTGGCCGTGGCGGACGAGGACCAGAATGCGGCTCATAGGCTTATCTCCAGTTGATCGTTTCATTGCGGGCCGGAACCAATCATCGGCTCCGGAACGTTCAGCAGCCGACATCGCCCGTAGCTCGGGCGCTGCCGGAATTCGTCAATCCTTGAAGCCGAGCACGTCGGCCATGTCGTAGCGGCCCGGCTTGCGGCCACGCGCCCAAAGCGCGGCGCGCACCGCACCCTTGGCGAACTGTCCGCGGTCCTCAGCGACGTGTCTCAGTTCCAAGCGCTCGCCGGCGCCGGCGAGATAAACGGTGTGTTCGCCGACGACCGAGCCGCCGCGCAGCGTGGCAAAGCCGATGGCCCCCTGTGGGCGCGGGCCGGTGTACCCATCGCGAGAGCGAACGGCATAATCGTCGAGCTTGATGTTGCGGCCGCGCGCAGCCGCTTCGCCCAACAGAAGCGCGGTACCGGACGGCGCATCCACCTTGTGGCGGTGGTGCATTTCCAGGACTTCGACATCAAAATCCGGCCCCAGGACCTTTGCGGCCTTCTCAACAAGCAAGGCGAGGAGATTGACGCCAACGCTCATGTTGCCCGACTTGACGATCGTCCCGTGACGGGCAGCGGCGTCGATCTTTGCCTCGTCCTCGGCCGAACAGCCGGTGGTGCCGATGACGTGGACGATGCGCGCCTGAGCGGCCAGCTCGGCAAATTGCAAGGTGGCTTCCGGCTTTGTAAAATCGAGAATGCCTTCGGCGCCAACCACGGCCGCTAGAGCATCGCTTGTCAGCGGCACGCCGATTTCGCCGATGCCAGCCAAGAGACCGGCATCCTCGCCAATCAATGGGCTGCCCTCGCGCTCGATGGCAGCGTGGACCGTGACGCCTGGCGTCTCGGAGATGGTACGCACCAACGTACGCCCCATGCGTCCGCCGGCGCCAACAACTACGAGCTTCATGTCCGACATGTTCGACCTCGCCGGTTCAGGGGAGAACACCGTTGCCATGGCGGCCTTCTATCATGGGAGGACCGCAAGGTAATCCTTTAGTCGCAAAAAACCCTCGGGATCACGCTGGAATAAACGCGTATTCGCGAGGGTTTCCGGTCTCATTCTTCGTTCACGCGTGCGACGGCGTCGAGAAGCAGCGCGATATCCGAAGGACGCGATAGCCTATGATCGCCATCTTTGACGAGTGTCAGCACCACGTCGTCATCAACCAGACGATCGACGATGCGCTGGGCATGCGAATAAGGCACGGAGGTATCGGCCATGCCCTGAATGATGATTACCGGCACGCCGAGGCGGATCGGGGCGTCGAGGAGATTGTGTTTCGCGCCGTCGATGAAGAAATCCGCCTTGAGCCGATAGGCCGGGGTTCCGTATTCACCGGGTATTTCGACGGTCTCGCCTGCATCGATCCGCTCGCGCATTTCGAGCGGCAATGCCGGGTAAAACAGCTTTTCGGTAAAGTCCGGAGCGGGCGCAACCAGAACCACGCCCTTGAGCCCTGCGGGCTGCTCCCGAGCCAGCAGCAATGCCATCCAGCCGCCCATCGACGAGCCGACGACAATGAACTCCGGCCCAGCCTCGGCGGCGATCACCGCCTTCGCCTCGGCAAACCACCTGCCGATCCGGCCATCTTCAAAGGCACCGTCGGACGTGCCATGCCCCGAATAGTCGAACCGTACAACCTTGCGGCCGTGATCGCGCCCCCAGGCAGCGATCGCCTCGGCCTTCGAACCGGTCATATCCGACCGGAAACCACCCAGCCAGACGATGGTCGGGCCGGCTCCGTCCTGAACGAGGCCACGGATGGTGCGCCCATCTTCCTCAATGTTGATATTGATAGGCCGATCCGCCATCTTGCTCCGCCTCTGGCGCCCATATGCGCCGGTCTTGCCAGCGCTCAAGGCAATCTGCCGCTTCTTTAGCCCATTTCCTGGCTAATTGCCGTGTGCGACCTTGACTTTTTCGCACTCTCCAACGATTTTCAAGCCGTTGTCCAGCTTGCGAGTCCACGCCTCTCGGAATGAGGCGGTTCGCCGTGAGGACAGCCGGCCACCCGTGGATGGCGCCCCTGTTTCAAAGGTTCGATCGGTTTGACGATCAAGGTCCTTGACATGGTCGGGCGCTGGCATATTCACACGGCGGTCGTTTTCCAGAAACATCAGAGGAGTTGAAAGCCATTCGTCGCCCGTTCCGAGCCACCGCCCCCGTCAAGGAAGGTCCGCGCATCAACCGCGAAATCCGCGTTCCTCAGGTCCAGTTGATCGGTGAGGAAGGTGACAACCTAGGCGTTGTCGCGATTGCCGATGCCCTGTCCGCCGCCGCCGAGGCCGGTCTCGACCTCGTCGAGATTTCTCCGAATTCGACGCCGCCCGTCTGCAAGATTCTGGATTTCGGCAAATACAAGTTCGAAGCCCAGAAGAAGGCGTCGGAAGCCCGCAAGAATCAGAAGATCGTCGAAATCAAGGAAATCAAGCTTCGGCCCAACATCGACACGAACGATTATACCGTGAAGATGAAGAGCATGCTGCGTTTCTTCGAGGAAGGCGACAAGGTCAAGGTGACGCTGCGTTTCCGCGGTCGCGAGATGGCTCACCAGGATCTCGGCTTCAAACTGCTGCAGCAGGTCAAGGAAGAGACCGTGAGCGTCGCCAAGGTCGAGAGCGAGCCGCGCCTCGAAGGCCGTCAGATGGTCATGCTGCTCGCCCCGCGCTGAGCGTCACGTCTTCTGCGAAAAGGCTCCGGACGGCTCGGCCGTGCCGGAGCCTTCGTTTTTTGGGGATCGGAGCGCAAACTTCCACTGCAATGGCACTTTGGCCAAGGCCTGAGAATTTCGGCGGCTTCCCGTCAATAGGGCAAATCCGCCTTGCGTCCAGCGCCCTTTTCAGCTAGAAGCCCAGCCACTTCAGGTCGCCCGGCGTGGAAACGGCTTGCCGTGTCCATGGGCATGCCGTGGCGACCGTGGAAGCTCAGCCCCGGACAGATCGTCTAGGCCTCCGTGGATTTCCACGATGGCCGCCGATCTTTTCGGAAAGAACAAAGTCAGCGAGAGCCCGTGAGGGATCTCCAAACACTCGGAAACGAGCAAAATGCCCAAGATGAAGACGAAGTCGGGCGCCAAGAAGCGCTTCAAGGTGACGGCCAGTGGCCACATCAAGTCCGCTCAGGCCGGCAAGCGCCATGGCATGATCAAGCGGACCACCAAGTTCATCCGTAAGGCTCGCGGCACCACCGTGCTGTCCAAGCCGGACGAGATCATCATCAAGAAGAACTTCCTGCCCTACGCCTGATCCCGCGCGATCATACGGCACTCACTGTCGAGGAGACTGAATTATGGCGCGCGTTAAGCGGGGCGTTACGTCCCATGCCAAGCACAAGAAGGTTCTAGAGGCCGCTAAGGGCTATCGGGGCCGTCGCAAGAATACCATCAAGACCGCCAAGGCGGCGGTCGATCGCGCGATGCAGTATGCGACGCGTGATCGCCGGGCCAAGAAGCGCAACTTCCGCGCTCTCTGGATCCAGCGCATCAATGCTGCTGTGCGCGATCATGGATTGACCTATGGTCGATTTATCGACGGCCTCAGCAAGGCTGAGATTGCCGTTGACCGCAAGGTGCTCTCCGATCTCGCGATCTCCGAGCCTGCAGCGTTCGGCGCACTGGTCGAAAAGGCCAAGGCAGCCCTGGCGTATCTGGAAGGCGTCGAAGCCACCACCCACGCCCGCGTTTCTGCCTAAGACTCTCCTTCGCTGAGGTCAGCTTTGCGCCTTGTGCCACCCGGAAG
>JAEZHI010000033.1 GCA_023436885.1 Pseudomonadota bacterium
CATTTGCTCTTGCATTTTTTGCATCTGCTCGGCATAGCCCGCAGGCATGAGTGGGTTGGGCATTTGCATCATCTTGGCCCAAGCATCCACACCACCTTGCTCGGCCAACTTGTTTTGAAAGTCTGTGAACATTTGCACGTTCTTTTCAATAAAGCTGCCCATGTGGCCCTGCATGGTGTGGCCGTAAAAGCGAATGATGTTGGCCAGCATGGCTTCGGTGAACATGGGGGCGCCACCGGCCTCTTCTTCCAGAATGATCTGCAGCAGGATGGAGCGCGTGAGGTCGTCGCCCGTCTTCGCATCCTTGACCACGATGTTTTCGTGCTGCATCACCAGCTGCTTGACCTCGGCCAGCGTGATGTAGGTCGAAGTGGCCGTGTCATACAGGCGGCGGTTCGGGTATTTCTTGATGACACGCTGATTGCTGGGAGTCGAAGAAGAAGTGGTGTCTTGTGCGGTCATCGGCAGTTTCTCGTGGCTGAATCAAGAAGTACGGGGCGGATGCGAGGGCTTCCATTGTAGAGAGCTGCCTCGGCGCTGCATTGCAGCACTAACCCTAGCCACCAACTGTCCTCCATCTTATTAAAAAGATGAGCTATCAACGCATAAACCACGTGCATTTGCGTATATTTTGCACTTGAACTTGGTCAGCAAACTTGCACGGCGCACCACGTTATCTCAGCCCCCTGTCTGCACCACCCTCACATTCGTTGTGTAATTTCGCTCCTTGTCTTTTCCCTGGCCTCACTATGCCCCTGCTCGACAGGAACACCTGGTACATCCTCAAACACCTGCATCACAGCCTGGCGGCTCAGGCTGCCAGCCGTATTGATGCAGGCGAAAGCGTGCCTGCAGCAGCCTACCTGGTCAGCCCCGCAGCGGCCGACGACTGCCTGGCCCAGATGCATGTGGCCGAGGTGGATGGTGAATTCATGGCCGAGCTGCTGGGGCGCAGTGATGCCGATCAGCTGCTGGCGCAATACCTCACGGATGCGCTGCAGGAAGGCTCCAAGATCCAGCAGCACATTGCACGCGAGCACGGGCTGCTGCCGCACTACACCGTCTGTGTGCAGGAGACACGGCTGCCCAATGCAGACAGCCAGACCCTGCCCCGCCCGGCCCTGCTGGTGCTGATTCGCGCACGCAACTTTGTGCTGCCCGTCTTTCACCTGATCCGCGAACTGCCCGATGGCCGCCGTACCTGCCATGTCCGCCCTTTCCCTGACTTGCAGGAAATTGAAGGCGCACAGCACCTGCTGCAGGCCTTCCCGCTGGCACGCACTACGCTGCAGTAGCACGGCAACTTTTCGGTCTAGCCCATCCGCGCAATCACCTGTCCCGCCTGCAAACTGCTGCCAGCTACGACCTGCTGCGCCACACGCCCAGCACGTGGCGCGGTGATGGGGCTTTCCATCTTCATGGACTCCATCACGGCAATCACGGCCCCGGCGTCTACGGTCTCCCCTTCTGCCACTTTCCAGGCAATCAGGCTGCCCGCCATGGGGGCCCGTACATCGCCATCCTGCACGGCTGCTGCTGTGGTACTCACAGGTGCCGAGGTAGCCGTCTGCGCCACACCCTGCAGCAGGCTGGCAGGCAGGCCCAGCGTGACGCGCCTGCCATCAATTTCCACCCAGGTGCGCTGCAGTGGCTGCTCCTGCACAGGCACAGGGCGCAGGGCGGCGGCAAAGTCCTGCTGCATCTCGGTTTCTATCCAGCGCGTGTGTACGCCAAAGCCTTGCTCAGCCGTAAAGGCGGGGTCTTGCACCACGGCCCGGTGAAACGGCAGCACAGAGGCCACGCCTTCGATCTGAAACTCCGCCAGTGCCCGGCGTGCGCGCTGCAAAGCCTGCTCGCGCGTAGCACCGGTCACAATGAGTTTGGCCATCAGTGAATCAAAACTGCCGGGGATGACGCTGCCAGCGGCCACGCCACTGTCCAGCCGCACACCGGGGCCGCTGGGGGCAGCAAAGTGCTCGATGCGCCCGGGCGTGGGCAGGTAGCCGCGCCCCGGGTCTTCGGCATTGATGCGGAACTCAATGCTGTGCCCGCGCGGCACAGGCGTTTCGGTCAAAGACAGCGGCAGGCCATCGGCAATGCGCAGCTGCTCCACCACCAGATCCACATCCGTGGTTTCCTCCGTCACGGGGTGCTCCACCTGCAGCCGGGTATTGACTTCCAGAAAGGAAATCTGCCCCGTGCGGCTGAGCAAAAACTCCACCGTGCCCGCGCTCACATAGCCTGCGGCAGCGCAGATAGCCTGGGCCGCACGGTGGATGCTGGTGCGCTGCGCATCGGTCAGGAAAGGGGCAGGCGCTTCTTCGACCAGCTTCTGGTTGCGGCGTTGCAGCGAACAGTCGCGCGTGCCCAGCACCACCACCTGCCCATGCTGGTCGGCCAGCACCTGGGCTTCGATATGGCGCGGGCGGTCGAGAAACTGCTCAACAAAGCACTCCCCTCTGCCAAAGGCTACTGTGGCCTCGCGCACGGCAGAGTCATACAGCTCAGCCACTTCCTCCATCTTCCAGGCCACTTTCAGGCCACGACCACCGCCGCCAAACGCGGCCTTGATGGCAATGGGCAGGCCATGCAC
>JAEZHI010000051.1 GCA_023436885.1 Pseudomonadota bacterium
CGTCGGTCTGCAGGGCGTCGACGACACGCAGGGTGTCCGCCGGCGCGCGGCCGACGTTCAGGTTGGTGACGTAGACGTGCTGGATCACGTTGTGCGGGTCGACCACGAAGGTGGCGCGCAGGGCGACCCCTTCTTCCTCGTCGAGCACGCCCAGGGCGCGGGCCAGCTTGCCGCCGTTGACGGCGAACTGCCAGATCGGCAGCTTGTTCAGGTCCTGGTGGTCACGACGCCAGGCGAGCTTGGTGAACTCGTTGTCGGTCGAGCCGCCGAGCACCACGGTGTCGCGGTCCTCGAAGTCACGGCCGAGGCGGGCGAATTCCGCGATCTCGGTCGGGCAGACGAAGGTGAAGTCCTTCGGATAGAAGAAGATGACCTTCCACTTGCCGGGGAAGGACGCCTCGGTGATCTCCTCGAACGCGGAAACGCCACCTTCAACATGATTATTGAAGCCGGGCTTGACGCCGGTGACGGTGAAGGAAGGGAGCTTTTCGCCAATACCGAGCATTTTGAATATCCTTGCTGGGAGTGGGTTTGAAATCGACGAGGGGCAATATCGGCACATCCGCTCCGAATTGCAAGCCTTTCTTAGAGGCGTTTTAAACTGGAGCATTTTCCGCTTGAAATATAAGGAAATTCGCGGAAATTTGCTAACTCATAATCTCACTAATTCCAGCTGCTTGTAAAGGCGGCGCTTTCCAGACTCGCAGAGCACATTTCCTGTCTGTCGCAAGTACGACAATGACTGTCACCTTCCGTTGTCGCGTTCGCGGCAAGGCCTCATAAGAGACTGAAAAGAATACATTTTAATTCTGGCACGTCCCTTGCCGATGAGGACATGACCTCGTTTCGTCAGGAGAGTGCCATGTCTTCCCAGATCGTCTCCCTCGAAAGCCTCCTGGCTACACCGAGCCCAAGGCACGGCGGCTGCTCATCTTCATCCTGCGGCACGTCAGCGCGCCCCGCCGATGTCGATCCCGCCATCTGGGAGAAGATCAAGGATCACCCCTGCTATTCGGAAGAGGCGCATCACTATTTTGCCCGCATGCATGTGGCCGTAGCGCCGGCCTGCAACATCCAGTGCAATTACTGCAATCGCAAATACGATTGCTCCAACGAAAGCCGACCCGGCGTCGTGTCGGAGAGACTGACGCCCGAGGAAGCGGTCCGAAAGGTAGTCGCAGTCGCCGCTGCCGTACCGGAGCTTTCTGTCCTGGGGATCGCCGGCCCAGGCGATGCCCTTCACGACTGGAAGAACACCCGCGCGACCTTGGAAGCGGTGCGAAAGGTCATTCCCGATCTCAAGTTCTGCCTTTCCACCAACGGCCTCGCCCTGCCCGACCACGTCGACGAGATCGCCGGCATGGCCATTGATCACGTGACGATCACCATCAATGCGGTCGATCCCGAGATCGGCGCCAAGATTTACCCCTGGATCTTCTATGATCACAAGCGCCGCACCGGCATCGAGGCGGCGACCATATTGCTCGAACGTCAGATGCGTGGCCTCGAAATGCTGACCGAGCGCGGAATACTGGTGAAGATCAACTCGGTCATGATCCCCGGCATCAACGACAACCATCTCATCGAGGTCAATAAGGCCGTGCGGGCGCGAGGGGCCTTCCTGCACAACATCATGCCGCTGATCTCCGATCCGGCGCATGGCACCCATTTCGGCCTCACGGGACAACGTGGACCGACGCCCGCCGAACTCAAGACCTTGCAGGACCGCCTGGACGGTGGCGCCAAGCTGATGCGCCATTGCCGGCAGTGCCGCGCCGACGCCATCGGCCTGCTCGGCGACGATCGCGGCCAGGATTTCACCCTCGATCGGTTGCCGGAGGCCGTCGTTTACGACCCAGCCCCCCGCGAAGCCTACCGCACCTTTGTCGCCACCGAGCGTGGCGACCGGGGCGCCGCCCGCGAAGACGCGCTCCGGAGCGTCGGTGCAGTGGCAGACGACGTCCGCCTCCTCGTCGCCGTCGCCACCAAGGGCGGCGCCCGCGTCAACGAACATTTCGGGCATGCCCGTGAATTCCAGATCTATGAGGCGAGCTCGAGCGGCATCACGCTCATCGGTCACCGCAAGGTAGACGCTTATTGCATGGGCGGCTTCGGTGAGGACGCGACGCTCGGCCCAACCATCGCGGCACTCGAAGGTATCGACACGGTGCTCTGCGCCAAGATCGGCGATTGCCCGCGCGACGCCTTGGCGGAAGCCGGGATCACCGTCAGCGATGCCCACGCCTATGACTATATCGAGACCGCCATCGGCAAGGTTTACGCAGATCGGTTTGGCCGGATCACCGCGGTGGCCTGAACCAGGAGACCCACCATGGTCGCAGGTTCGTTCACCTATTTCGATGCCAATGCAACAACGCCGGTCGACCCGCGTGTTGCTCAGGCAATGCTCGCGGCATTGACCGGGCTTCCCGGCAACCCATCCTCCGACCACACGTTCGGCCGGGAGGCACGACGCGCCGTTGACATGGCTCGTCGAGATGTGGCGGCGCTCCTGGGAGCGAAACGAACGGATGAGGTTGTCTTTACCTCCGGCGGCAGTGAGAGCAACGTCGCGGCGATCCGCGCGGCCCTCGCCGCCCGCCGCGGTCGGCGCGAAGTAGTAACGTCTACCGTTGAGCATGCCGCGACCAATGCAACACTCGACCGCCTGGAGGCAATGGACGGCATCACCGTCCGCCGCATACCGGTCGACTCGCAGGGCCGCCTCGATCTCGACGCCTATCGAGCGGCTCTTGGCCCGCGCACAGCGCTGGTCACTCTGATGACTGCCAACAACGAAACCGGCACGCTCTTTTCAATTGCTGGTCTCGTACCGGCCGCCCACGCTGCAGGCGCACTCTTTCACACCGATGCCGTACAAGCAGCCGGCCGTCTCGATCTCAGCATCGCCATCGCTGGCGTCGACATGGCCTCGATCAGCGCACATAAGCTGCATGGTCCGAAAGGTGTCGGCGCCCTGTACGTCCGGCACGGCACGACGTTCTCCAGCCTGATCACAGGCGGTGCGCAAGAGCGGGGTCGCCGAGCCGGCACGGAAAATGTGCCGGCGATCGTTGGCTTTGGCATGGCCTCGCGACTTGCCCTCTCCGACAACGCAGGCGGCAACATCGCGCGCTTGCGTGATCGTCTCGAGGCCGAGATCGTTGCAACTCTTCCCGGCACCCTCATTCTTGGAAACCGTGAGGCGCGCCTTGCCAACACCACCTGCCTCGCCTTTCCCGGTTCGGATGCCGAGATGATGCTGCATCGCCTTGACCGGGCGGGCATAATGGCATCCTCGGGCTCGGCCTGCTCAGCCGGAGGAACGACACCTAGCCGCGTGCTTCTTGCCATGGGGCTGCGGCATCTCGCCGGTTCCGTCATTCGCTTTTCGCTCTCCCGCTTCAACACCGATACCGATGTCGACCGCCTCATGGAGGTGTTGCCGTCCATCGCACGGGAGGCTCGCGTCATGGAGACTGTCGTATGACTGGAGTTTGCCTCAACGACACTACGTTGCGCGATGGCGAACAGGCGCCCGGCGTTGCCTTCACCCGTCAAGAAAAGTTGACGATCGCCGAAGCACTTGCCGCCGCCGGCGTTGCGGAGATCGAAGCCGGGACACCCGCAATGGGTGACGAGGAGATCGACACCATTTCTGCCATCGCCGGCTTGGCTCTGCCGGCACGCGTCGCAGTCTGGTGTCGCATGCGAGGCGAGGACATTGCCGCCGCCGTTCGCAGTGGCGCGCCAGCGATTAATCTCTCCATTCCGGCCTCCGACCTCCAACTGGCCGCCAAGCTGGGGATCGATCGGCGTGAGGCACTTTCTCGCATTGCCCGCTTCGTGCCGACGGCCCTCGACCTCGGCTTTTCTGTCTCGGTCGGCGCCGAGGACGCCTCGCGCGCTAACCCAGACCATCTCGCAACCATGGCCGAAGCAGTGGAACGCGCTGGCGGTTGGCGCCTCCGCCTTGCCGATACGGTAGGGGTCCTCGATCCCCTGTCGACCGCGAAACTCGTGGGTGATCTGCGGGCTCAAACCTCGCTTGATCTTGAATTCCACGGCCACGACGACCTCGGTCTTGCCACTGCCAACACGCTCGCCGCCCTGCGCTCCGGCTGTTCGGAAGCTTCCGTCACCGTGCTGGGAATTGGCGAACGAGCGGGTAACGCGGCACTGGAAGAAATCGCCGTTGCCCTTCTTCGTCTCGATGGCCTATCGGTTGGCATCGACCTGCCGTCGTTAAAGCCTCTTGCTGAGATCGTGGCTCAGGCGGCCGGTCGCAATGTCCCGCCCGGCAAGGCCGTGGTCGGTCGCGACGTCTTTGCCCACGAAAGCGGCCTGCACGTCGCGGGCCTCCTGAAGGAGGCCGAAACCTACCAAGGGCTCGATCCCAGACTGTTCGGCCGCCAGCATTCCGTTGTGGTGGGAAAGCATTCCGGAGCCCAGGCGCTCGCCCATGTGCTGGCGAGCAGAGGTGTCGCCCTCGCTCCGGAGCTCGCCGCGCCGCTTGTCGAGGCGGTGAGACGGACGGCCACAGCTCAGAAACGCGCCCTCACCAACGGCGAACTCACCCGCTTGCATGCGGAGCTGGCTTCATCCAGCGGACATCCGGGGAAGGCGGGCTGAGCGCTTTCCTTCCGTCCAACCCTCCCTTATAAATCACACAAAACAGTAGGGAGGGTGCCCATGTCCACGCAGAAGCCGGTCCGTATCGGCGTTGTTTCCACCGCCAAGATTGCGCGCGAAAAAGTCATCCCAGGCTTCCGCACAACACCTTGGCTGGACGTGGCTGCGATTGCCTCGCGCAACATCGAGACAGCGAAGAAAACTGCGGCCGCGCTAGGCATTCCCACGGCCTACGGCTCTTACGAAGAGCTGTTCGCCGATCCGACCATCGAAGCGGTCTATATTCCGACACCCAACGACAGCCATGTCGATCTGACGCTCGCTGCCGCCAAGGCCGGCAAGCATGTGCTTTGCGAGAAGCCGGCGGCGATGAGTGCCAAGGATGCCGAGCGTCTTGCCGCCTTGCCGAAGGGAATCGTCTACCTCGAAGCCTTCATGGTCCGCCATCACCCGCAGTGGCTGAAGGCGCGCGAGCTGGTCCGTACCGGCGCCATCGGCAAGGTGGCGGCTGCACAGTCCTTTTTCTCCTATTTCCTCGACGATCCCGCCAATATCCGCAACAAGCCGGAAAATGGCGGCGGCGGGCTCTGGGATATCGGCGTCTATCCGATCGTTACCGCCCGCTTCGTCTTCGATGCCGATCCGAAGCGCGTCATCGGTCTGATCCACCTCGACCCGAAGTTCGGCACCGACGTTCTGACCTCGGCCATCATCGACTTCGGCGAAGGGCGGCACCTGACGTTCACCGTCGGCACGCAGACGGTGCCGCATCAGCGCGTCAACATCGTCGGCACAACGGGCCGCATCGAGGTTCTGATTCCCTTCAACGCGCCAGCCATGGGAGAGACGGTCATCCGCCTCGACCGCGGCAAGGCGCTCGGCGACACCGAGATCGAAGAGATCCGCCTGCCCGCCTGCGATCAATATGGCCTTGAAGGCGAGGCTCTCGCCAAGGCGATCCGCGGCGTCGAACCACTTCCTTACGATCAGCACGATGCGATCAAGATGATGAAAATCCTCGACGCCATCGTCGAGTCCGGCAAGACGGGCAGCTGGGTAAACCTCTGACAAGAGAAGGGCGACAGGCTAGCGCCGCCCTCCCTTATTTCTCGTTCGGGTGGACTGCCTCGCCGCTCCAGCGCCCCTTGGCCCCGATCAGCTTCCGTCGAGCCTTTCCGCCCGGCGGAGGCCGGGGAAGATGATCGACCACAGGCCGGCAACCGCGAGCGTGCCGATGCCGCCGAAGACCACAGCCGGAACCGTGCCGATCAGAGCGGCCATGGTCCCGGCGCGGAACTCGCCAAGCTCATTGGAAGCACCGACGAACACCATGTTCACGGCCGATACGCGTCCACGCAGCTCATCGGGCGTGGCGAGCTGGATCAGCGTTTCGCGCACATAGACTGAGATCATGTCGCCGGCGCCCATCAGGCCGAGAGCAACAATCGACAGCCACGGCGTCACCGAGACGCCGAACACCACGGTGGCCAGACCGAACACGGCGACGCCCAGAAACATCTTGATGCCGGCCATCGTCCGGATCGGGAAACGCGCCAGCAGCGTCGCCACCAGAATGGCGCCGACACCAGGTGCCGCGCGCATCATGCCGAGACCAAACGGACCGAGCACCAGAATATCGGAGGCATAAACCGGCAACAGCGCCACGGCGCCGCCAAGCAGCACCGCGAAAAGGTCGAGCGAAATCGCGCCGAGCACGATGCGGTTGGAAAAGACATAGCGGAAGCCAGCCGAAACGGCTTGCCAAGCCGGCTCTTTAGCCTGCTGGGCCACGGTGATCGGTGGGAGGGCCAGCATCAGGCCAACGGCGGCTGCGAGCAGCACAACCGCCGTTCCGAAGGCCGCCAATTCTGAAATCCCGTAAAGCAAACCACCCGCCACCGGACCACCAATGGCCGCTACCTGCCAGGACGACGATACCCAGCCAATGGCGTTGGCCAGTGCTGCCCGAGGCACAAGGTTCGGCACAACCGACTGCATGGCCGGCCCCATGAAGGCACGGGCGACACCCAACACCAGCAAGATGACGTAGATCGGCATCACGGCTGGAGATGCCGTCCAGGACAGCACGAACAGCCAAATGGCGGCGGCAGCCTCTATTCCGAAGCAGACGACGATGATGACCCGGCGCGATACCCGATCCGCCACGGTGCCAGTGATCAGCACAAGGAGGAAGGCCGGCAGGAACTGCATCAGCCCGACATAGCCGAGCGCCATCGGATCGTGAGTCAGGTCGTAAACCTTCCAGCCGATGGCGACCACCACGATCTGAACGGCGAAGGTGGCGAACAGGCGGGCCAGCCAATAGAGAAGATACGGCCGGTGGGCGAAGGCGTTCGCTGAGGGTTGATGGCTCATGTGGTCACTCTCGCGAAAACGGGTCGACGCCGGCGGGTCGCGACTTGTGATCTAGAATGAGACGAAGAACAAGCCTTCCGCTGGGCTCGGCGGTTCGGTTCCCTTGTCTTCAATGATCGATTCACACTTCCTCACGCCGTGCCCGACGCACTTCAAGCCGGTGTCTTGCCTCGAAGAACGCAAGCAGCATGAGTGCAAAGATCAACGGCACCACGAAGTAAATGAGACGGAACAGGATCAAGGCCGCCGCCACATCAGGACGATGTGCAATGCCGAGCCCGGTGACCACAGTGGCTTCGAACACCCCGACACCGCCCGGGGTGTTGGCCGCCATGCCGGCCAGGAAGCCAACCGAATAAGTCACGAGATAGCGGGCCGTGTCAGGCACCGCATCCGGTGGCAGTAGAACATAGAGCGTGCCGCAGGCTGCCAGAAGGTCGATGGCGCCGGCCAGCACCATCAGAAAGGCAGGCTTCGCCTTGGGCATGCGGACGACCATGCCGCTGATCCTGATTGCCCGGCGCTTCTTGGCCAGCCACACGATGAAACTGGTCAGCGCCACCAGGATGACGAGGCCAACGAGCCGGTCGATGTAATGGTTGGGAAACACCGGATACTGGGTCGTCGGCTCCAGCGTCAGCGCCAGCCCGATGACGAACATGATGCCCGACCACATGGTCAGCCAGCTCATGACGATCAGTCTGGCCACCACCGAAAAGCTCACGCCGACCATTGAGTAAATGCGGTAACGGGCGCCACCACCCGACAGCAGAGGAAAGCCGAGGGTATTGGCAAACACGTTGGCGATCAGGCCGCCGAACACCGCCCGCGTCAGGCTGATCGAACTGGTGTAGTTGAGCGCGTGCAGGGCCAGAAGATCGTAGGTGGCGAGCGCTGCGAGACCGCAAAGGGTGAAGACAAAGGCCAGCGCGAAGCGATGGACTGGCAGCGCCAAGATGGCTGTCCGGATGTCGGCTACCGACATTTTGGTCGCCATGTCCCAGAGAACCCAGACGGCGCCGGCGATCAACACCACGGCAATGAGAGGGCCCACCCACTTCATGATGCGCGCAAGACGCCCCGGCGGCGCTTCCGCGCTGATGTCATCGTCGGTGGGATCGCTCAAGTCCTGTCGTCTCCATCCGGGAAGGCAGCTCCGGAGGCGCGGCCCCGGTGTCTGCTCCTTCATTTAGAACGCCGGCCGGCAAACGCAAATCCCTTTTCCACAGGAGCGTAACCAACGCCTTGCCGACTCACGATATTGGCCTGCGTATCAGGGAAATGAGAACTTGATGCTACGTTCGTCAAATACCTGTTTCACCAGCTCGTTGTAGAGCCGCCCGGTCGCCCACTGCTCACCCGGCAAAGTCTTGATCCGCACCTTCAGCGCCACACCGGCCGACGAGAAAGAGACGACACCCTGCATCTCGAGCGGCTCCAGGATAACGGCACCGCGCGGCCCATCCATCAACCGATCGAACGCTTCCTTCATCGCGGTCTTCGCGTCCTCGATATCCGTCGGATAAGCGACGCTGACCGTGGAGGTGGCGAAGGCAAATCCGCGCATGGCATTGGAAACGCTGGTCACCGACGAGAACGGAATGATGTGATAAACGCCATCTGCATCTCGAATGCCGACCGACCGGATGGTCAGCCGGTCAACGACACCGGTGAGACCGGCTACGGTGACGACGTCGCCCTCATTCATCGCGTTCTCGAACTGGATGAAGGCGCCGGTGATGATGTCCTGCACCAGCTTCTGTGAGCCAAAGCCGACAGCCAAACCGACCACACCGGCACCGGCGACCAGAGGGGCGATGTCAACGCCGAGCTGAGACAATGTCAGCATGGCCGCGATGATGATCAGGATGATCGAGAAGGCATTGCGGAACAGCGACAGAAGCGTTCGTGTACGCGCGTTGGTAATGCGGCCGAGCGACGGATTGAGCCGATACTCCACCCAGCTTGAGGCGGCGAGCCAGATGCTGCCAGCCGCCAGCACGATGATTATCGCTGAAAGGACACGACCCACCGCGTCGGTGCCGCGGCTAGATTCGAACCAGGCGATCAGATCGACCACACCCCAGCTCTGCAACACGATGGCCGCCACCACCACGACCAGCGAGATGCGGATGGCACGAAAGACCATCGGCACCATCATGTTGAGCCGCGCTTCAAGGAGCGGCAGCGTCTTCTTCACGTCGGCCGGAAGCCGAACGCCACCGGATATGGCATGGGCGATCAAGCCATCAACGATACCGCCGAGCGCGATGGCGAACACCGTCTCCACCGTCGCCCAGGCCATGTAGTCGACCGCATCGAACGGCCGGCTGACCCACAACACGAAGGCGACGGCGAAATAAACAATGACGACGATGTGCCAGCCATGGGCAAGGAGCGCCAGGGCCGTGCGCAGCACCGAGCTCTTGATCGGCTCGATCAATCGGAAAAGACCCGCCCTGACCTCGTCGCGCTTGATCGTCACCAGAACCGTGGCGCCGACGAGGGTAATCAGCACGATGGCGAGGCGGAAGCCGATGCCGACAGAAAACCCAATGGCCTTGTTGACCAGAGGGTGAGCAACGAGCACGCCGTAACCGAGGAAACCGATCAGGCGGCTGAGCCATAGATACCAGAAGCGCGATGTCGCCGGATCGAGGTTGAACACACGGAGGGCCGGCCGGCGATACTGAAGCACTGTTGCCAGACAGCTCTTCAGGAACTCGATGACCACAAAGGCGTCGATGAACAGGCTCTGCATCAGATCGATACGCCCGCCGCCTGATATGGCGATGGCATACGCCGAGGTCACGAACCAGGCGAGACCGATCACCGCCCAGTCGATGAGAAGAGCGAGACCGCTCCACGGTATGCGCCGTGGCAGCGGCTTGTTCTGGGCAAGGCGTTCGACCGCGCCCAAGGGGAAGCGGGCGAGGAAGCGGGCTATATTCAGCGTGGCAAAGGCAAAGACAACGAGGATCGTCAGCGATACGCCCTGCTCGCGCACACCCTCCCAATTGATCGCGGCGCTGCCGTCAAAGAGCCGCGTCAAATTGCCGAGACCTCGGCCGATCTTCAACACGACATCGACAACCTGACGCGACAGGTCCTGGGTTACCGAGCCGATTTCCTTGGCGAGCGGAACAGCCTGCCCGTCGGAGGGCTCGGCTCCGGACGCATCAGCCGGGGCCGTCGCCGCGTCGCCCGTCGAAGGCTGCGCCAGCTTTTCCAGCTCTCCGATCAGCTTCGCCCGCGCGTTGTCATCCTTGAGGATGTCGGCAAGGGCCTTGGCCGCCTCGGGTGAGGTGACGGGTGCTGGCTCCGGCGTTGCCGGTTTGGTCGGCAACGTGAGTTTCGGCATGACAACGGCAGGCGCCGCCGGAGCAGCGGCGGGTGCCGCGGTCTGAGCCATTGCGACTGCCGGAAGGGCCAGCGCAACGACCAGGGCGAGAAGACGTAGGACGGACATGGTTCGCATCATCGACGACCGAAATAGCCTTCTGTCTTGCCCAAAAGACGGCAGCGCGCAAGCTAACCGAGCAGAAACCCGAACGCCTTGTCAGCCTTCAAGTTCCTCGCGCAGCATTTCAAGCCTCAGCCACTCCTCCTCGGCCGCAGCCAATGCTGTCTCGGTGGCTGTGAGCTTTTCGGTGGCGGAGGCGAACAGCTTAGGGTCACGGGCGTAAAGACCGGGATCGTCCAATACTGCGTGAAGGCGCTTGGCCTCCTCGGTCAGTTGATCCATGCGGTGAGGCAGCGTTTCCAAGGCGTGTTTGTCCTTGAAGCTCAGCTTGGAGCGAACCTTCGGCAGGGATGCAGTGACAGCTTCCTTTTTAGGTTGCGCCGCCGCTTTTTCCGCCTTTCTAGCCTCGACCCCCTTGCCGCGCTGGGCCAGCATGTCTGTGTAGCCGCCGGCATATTCGAGCCAGCGCCCCTCTCCCTCGCTCATCACCACTGACGCGACGACGCGATCGAGAAAGTCGCGATCGTGACTGATCACGATGATCGTGCCACGATAATCGGCCAACAGCTCTTCCAGAAGGTCGAGCGTTTCGAGGTCGAGATCATTGGTCGGCTCGTCAAGGACGAGCATGTTGGACGGCTTGGCCAGGGCACGCGCCAGCATCACCCGGCCACGCTCACCGCCTGACAATGCCGACAGCGGCGTCCGCGCCTGCTCCGGCGAGAACAGGAAGTCCTTCATGTAGCCGATGACGTGGCGCTTCTCTTCGCCGATCACCACCCAGTCGCCCTTACCCTCGGTAAGAGCATCGGCAAGCGTGGTTTCCGGATCGAGACTGTCGCGCTTCTGTTCCAGCGTCTGCATGTCGAGCGACAGGCCAAGCTTGACGGTCCCGCTGTCAGGCTCGAGATCGCCGGTCAGCAGTCTCAGCAGCGTCGTCTTGCCGGCGCCATTCGGGCCAACAATGCCGATCCGATCGCCGCGCGCCACCCGGATCGAGAAATCCTTGACGATCGGCCGGTCGCCAAACGATTTCGAGACGGACTTGGCCTCGATCACCAGCTTCGAGGAAGCATCCGCCTCGGCGGCCGACATTTTCACGCTGCCCTGCGGGCCGCGGTGTTCGCGCTTGGCCTTGCGGAGATCGGCCAGGAGATCGACGCGGCGAACGTTGCGCTTGCGGCGCGCCGTGACGCCATAACGCATCCAGTGTTCTTCCGCTTCGATCTTGCGGTCGAGCTTGACGAGCTCGCGCTCTTCCTCCTCCAGCACCTGGTCGCGCCAGGCCTCGAAATGGGAGAACCCCCGGTCAAGTGTGCGCGTCACGCCGCGATCGAGCCACACCGTGCTGCGCGACAGGTTCTCAAGGAAGCGACGGTCGTGCGAGATCAGCACCAGTGCCGACTTCATCGACTTGAGTTCGCTTTCCAGCCATTCGATGGCCGGCAGGTCGAGGTGGTTGGTCGGCTCGTCGAGGAGCAGGATGTCCGGCTCGGGCGCCAACACGTGGGCAAGCGCCGCGCGGCGTGTCTCACCACCGGACAACGAAGTCGTCGACTCGTTGCCGGTCATGCCGAGTTCATTGAGCAGGTATAGCGCCCGATAGTGGTCGTCGCCGGGCGCCAACCCGGATTCGACATACTCGAGCGTCGTCTTGAAGGCAGAAAGGTCCGGCTCCTGCCTCAGGTAGCGGATCGTCTTGCCCGGCTGAAAGAAGCGCTCGCCATCGTCGGCCTCGACGAGGCCCGCGGCAATCTTGAGCAGCGTCGACTTGCCCGAGCCATTGCGGCCGACCAGCGTAATGCGGTCGCCCTCGCCGACGGTCAGGTCGGCACCGGTGAGCAGCGGCGTGGCACCAAAGGTGAGCTTGATGTTCTTGAGAAACAGGACCGGAGGAGAAGCCATAACCTATATAGTCCCCATCAGCCGCGCAGCGCGAAGGCTTCTTCGGTAAGGCGTTCGACAATCTCGCGTAGCGCCTTGCGCGACGGGCCCGCCGCCGCCACTTGCCTCGACACGTTGGGTAGCGTGCGCTTGGCCGCTGCCCGACCGAAGCGCGACCTGAGATCGGCCATCGTTGCGCCCTGCGCGCCGATGCCTGGCGCCAGGATCAGCGAAGTCGGCAGGCGTTCGAGCACTTCGTCGGCATCGTCAAGCGTCGCGCCGACAACTGCACCACAGGGACCATTGCCCGTCTTGCCAAGCACACCCTGATTGAAAGCCGTGAGATCGTCGGCCAACGCATCAGCCACCGTGCGATCGTCTTCCTGACGGGCATTTTGCAACAGAATGCCATCGGGGTTCGACGAGCGAACCACCACGAAGAGACCGGCGCCGTGTTCGGCAGCGCGCTTGACCACCGGCTTCAGCGACCCGGAGCCCATGTAGGCTCCGAGCGTGATGGCGTCTGCCGGCGTTCCCGCATCCTCGCCGATCCAAGCGCCGGCATAGGCTTCAATGGTGTGCCCGATATCCATCCGCTTGATGTCGGCAATGACCAGCGCATCGGCCGAACGAGCGTGCCCGATCACCTCCGCCGCCGACTTCATTCCCTGCCAGCCGAAGCGCTCGAAGAAGGCGATCTGCGGCTTGAACACGCCGACCAGATCCCCGACCGCTTCGACCATTTCGAGGCCGAACACCCGCACGCCCTCAGCATTGTAGGGGAGATCCCAAGCCTTCAGGACTTCCGGCGCCGGGTCGATCCCCACGGTGAGCGGCGAGCGACGATCGGCGATCGCCTCGAAGCGGTCGGCGAAGGGAATGACGGGCATGGCGGATCTCCGGGCTGAGCTTTGGCAGGCGATATAGCGCATCGCGCGGAAAAGTGGGAAACGGTTTTCCGAGAAAACGACAGGGTGTCTCGTATTCCTTAGAACGCTCGGCGCTCTGAGGAACGCTGTCAACGAGCGAAAAGCTTCCAGGCTGCCTCAGACCGGAGCCTTACGCACATACCAGCTCTTTGGGCGCGTCAAACCATGGAACCCCAGCGGCGACAAGGCTGCACCGCGACCAGTGTCTTTGACGCCGGTCCAGGTCAGAGCCGGATCGAGATAGTCACAGCGGTTCACGAACACCGTACCGGTCTCAAGCTCGCGGCCAATCGCCTCGGCAGCTTCAAGATCCTCGGTCCAGAGCGAGCAGGTCAGCCCATATTTCGAGTCATTCATCAGGGCCAGCGCTTCAGCGTCGTCACGGACCTTCATGATTCCCACCGCCGGACCAAAGGTTTCCTCGTTCATGAAGACCATCTGATGGTTGACCGAGGTCAGCACCTGGGGCGCGATGTAGGGAGTTCCCTCTTTGTCGGCCGAAAACAATTTCGGATCGATATGCGAAACGGCTCCGCCCCGGAGCGCCGCGGAGATCTGATCGCGCACGGTTGCTGCGCCACGGGCCCGCGCCATCGGACCGAGCGTCACTGCGGGGTCAGTAGGGTTGCCCAGCACATACTTCTTCGTGAGGTCGACAAGGCCGCCGACGAAGTCGTCGTAGACTTTCTCGTGCACATAGACGCGTTCGATGCCGCAGCAGCACTGTCCCGAGTTGAAGAACGCGCCATCGGCGACGTTCTCAATGGCAAAATCCAGCTTGGCATCGGCACGAACATAGGCCGGATCCTTGCCGCCAAGTTCCAGATTGATGGCGATGAAGGTGCCGACCGCCGCCCGCTCCATCGCCGCACCGCCGGCCACCGAGCCTGTGAAAGCCACCATGTCGGCCTTGCGGGCCGCGATGGCCGCCGCCGTCTGCTCGTGGCTGAGCACCACATGCTGGAAAACGCCCTCCGGTAGACCAGCCGCATCGAAGGCATCCTGAAAACGCTCCGCGACCAGAAGCGTCTGGTCGGAATGCTTCAGCACGACCGTATTGCCGGCCATCAGCGCCGGCATCACCGAATTGACGGTGGTGAGATAGGGGTAGTTCCAGGGCGCCACGACGAAGACGACACCAAGCGACTCGCGGCTGATATAGCGATGGGCGCCGTGGTCGCCGAACTCAAGGCCGCTATCGAGCGGCGCCAGACTCTCGGCGGCGATCTTCGCCATATACCGTGTGCGTTGCTCGACGCCGTTGAGCTCGAAGGGCGTGTAGCGGATCGGCCGCCCCATCTGCCAAGTCAGTTCCTCCGCGATGCGCGGGCGCATGCCCAGCATGGCGTCGAGCGCCTTGAGGCAATAATCGATGCGCGTATCGAGCGGAAGCTTTGCCCAGGCCTTTTGCGCCTCACGAGCGAGACGAAACACGCGGTTCATCTCAGCTTCCGTGGCAATCGGGCGCTCGGCATAAACCGAACCGTCGACGGGCGAGACGAGCGTCATAACGTCGGACATGATGAGTGGCTCCATTCGGCTCTGACGATCTCTAGCGGACTTCAGCTCCATCTCTGCATGCCCGCATCCGGCAATCAAGAGAGCGAGAGGACATGAAAAACGGGGCGCCCGATCAAGGCGCCCCGCATGTTTCACAATCAAGTCGGAAGGTTCATTCCGCCGGAGCCGGCTCCTTGGCATCGGGGCCGCCGTTGCCGCTCGCATGAGCGATGGCAAACTCTTCCTCAGGCGACAGGATGAGCTTGTGACGTCCGATCACCGCGAAATAAGCGATCGCTGCGGCAAACCAAACGGCCACCCAGAGCACGCCCTTGGAGAAGTTGGGATCCTGCACCTGATAGTAGAGGGTGACGATCGCGATGATGATCGTCAGGACCGCGCCGGGGATACCGAGCGGGCTCTTGTAGGGACGTTCGATGTCCGGCTGGTTGATCCTGAGCAGGATGAACGAGATCGCCTGCATGATGTAGGAGAACATGGCGCCGAACACTGCCATGTTGAGCAGCACCGACCCGATGGCAGCTCCGCCCTCGGTGGCGCCGAGCGCAAACCAGATCACCATCATGACCAGCAGACCGACGATGGAGCCGGTGACCATGGCGACATGCGGCGTCTTGTACTTGGAGTGGGTCAGCGACAGCACGGTCGGGAAATAGCCGGCGCGTGACAGCGAATAGACCTGCCGACCCTGAGCATAGAGGATCGTGTGGAAGGAGGCGATCAGGCCGGTCAAGGCGACGATGCCGAGCAGCACCACGCCGCCGCTGCCGTAGACGGCGCGGAAACCATCCAGCAGCGGTTCGAGCGACGAGCCAAGATGGAAGGCACCGACACCGGCGACCGAAGGGTTCAGCAACACGATCATGAAGGCCGAGAGGATCAGGGTCGACATGCCCAGGATCAGGCCCTTGGGCATATCGCGCTTGGGATCCACCGATTCCTCGGCGGCCAAGGGCAACTGTTCGATCGCCAGGAAGAGCCAAACGGCGAAAGGCAGCGTGGCCAGGACGCCCGAGAAGCCGAATGGGAACCACTGACCGCCACCTTCCGGCAGCTCGATCGCCGCACCATCGGGACCGACGCCGATATTGAGAGCCCAGCGGGAGAAGTCCATGTGCGGGATGGCGCTCACCCAGAAGAACACCAGGACGGCCAGCGACAGCACAGTTACCACCAGTGTCACCTTGAACGATAATTCGAGACCGAACACGTTGAGCCCGAGGAAGATCGCATAAAAAACAATCCAGACGAGCGGCGAATAGGCAGCATCCAAACCCAGGATGGAATTTACATAGGCAGTGATGAAGGTGACGATCACCGCCGGGGTGATGACATATTCGACGTTTTCACAAAGGCCGGTGATAAAGCCGCCCCACGGCCCCATCGCCGTGCGGGCGAAAGAATACGCGGCGCCAGTATGCGGCAAGGCCGGGCTCATTTCGGCAATCGACAATGACAAACCGAGATACATCACCGCGATGATCGCCCCGGCAGCCAGCATGCCGCCCCAGCCACCGGTGGCAAACCCGAAGTTCCAGCCAGAAAAATGGCCGGAAATCACCGCGCCGACACCCAGCGCCCATAGCGACCATATGCCGGCATAGCGCGACAGATGTCGCTGCTCGAAATAACTGGCGTCAGCCTTCTTATAGCTGACACTGCCTTCTGAGGTGGACATTATGTTCCCCTTCTCATCGTTGTGAGCTTTGCGCGCGAACTGCGGTGTTCACCGCCGCCCTTTCCCACCGAAGCGGTCCCTGCGAACGGGCGAGCGCGCAAGCTGGGAACTTCTTTGCAAGGATCATGCTACTTTTGGCCAATAGTTCTTTCGCCCCTGCTTGCGCAAGAGCGGCGCGATGGTTAGCCGGAAGTCTGGACGTCGGCTGAAGGAGTGAACATGGCACCGATCATCTTCGTTTTGGGCGGCGCCCGGTCCGGCAAGAGCCGCTTCGCTGAAGAGCGGACGCGCACCTTCGCAGCCGAGGAAAACATCTACGTCGCCACCGCCGAGTGCCGCGATGCAGAGATGGAAAGCCGAATTGCCCTTCATCGATCGAGGCGCGGTACGGAGTGGCGGACAATCGATGCCCCTTACCGGCTGGCGGAAACCTTGACCGGCGAAGCTCTTGCCAACAAGGCGATTCTCGTCGACTGCCTGACGCTTTGGCTCACCAATCACATGTTGGCCGATGCCGATCTTGAGAGCGAAGTCGACAAACTCGAAGCGAGCCTGAGAACGGCTGGCGGCCCTGTAGTGCTCGTCTCGAACGAAGTCGGGCTGTCGATTGTCCCGGAAAATGCCCTCGCTCGCCGCTTCCGCGACGAGGCAGGTCGGCTCAATCAAAAAATTGCCTCGATCGCTAGCGAAGCTTGGTTTGTCGCTGCGGGACTCCCGCTCCGGTTGAAATAACAATCGGACGTCTGGGACTCGCTTTCGTATACAAGCCCAATGGAACGGCGAACTGCCTTGCGGCCTTTAATTGAGCCGAAATGCTGACGCTGTGATATAAGTTTAATCAAATTTAACTAAGGATGGGCGTAACAGACAGTAAGGATAGGCTGACATTGTCTGAATTTGAGACGAATACCATTGGCACGGCGATTGCAAATCGCCAGTTATGGGCTCCTGTGAGGGGCCTAGCATTGCACTATACGCATGGGCCGTCCGCTTCAAACGACGACCAATCGGCTTGCGGAACTAGGGGAAATCCACTAGTTTGGTAAACGTTTTGTTATATGTGGCGTAGCAATTGCGGTGGTTTTAACCGGATTGTTTCCGACTAATTTACAACGTTCATTTTACTTTCGGGGGATGTAATGCGTCTAACAGACCTTTCCCATGACCTTTCCAAAGGCGGCGCCGAAAGCTCGTCTGGTTTGCACGACATGTCACGCGCCGAAAGTGGTTCTTCCAGCCGGATCGCGGGAACCCACTCTGTGCGCAAGGTACAGACATCCAATTTTTCCCAAGGACATTCGGCTGCCGTCGCAATGCCCTTCGGCGGTTCTATTCTCGACAGCCTCGACACCGAGGTGGCGGTTAATTGGCGCCCTGCCCATCTCGCGGCAAAGCGCTTGATGGACATTCTGGGCGCGGGCTTTGGCTTGATCCTGCTGTCACCGCTGCTGTTGGCGGTGGCTGCCATCATCAAGCTGACAAGCGCTGGTCCGGTGTTCTTCCGCCAAGCGCGTACGGGCTTGGATAACAAGCCGTTCCAGATCTACAAGTTCCGTTCGATGTACACCGACCGGGGTGACGCCACCGGCGTTGCGCAGACGGTCGCTGGCGATTCGCGTATCACTCCGATCGGGCGCATCATTCGCAAGACCAGCATCGACGAGCTGCCGCAGCTCATCAACGTGCTGTTCGGCGACATGTCGCTGGTCGGGCCTCGTCCCCATGTTCCGGGCATGAAGGCAGCGGGCGTGCTCTACGAGGAGCTCGTTCCGGGATATGAGCGTCGTCATGCGATGCGCCCGGGAATCACCGGACTGGCTCAGTCCATCGGTCTGCGTGGCCCGACGACTGAAGTCGAGCCCTCTGTGATGCGCGTCGTCAAGGACATCGAGTACATCCGCGATTTCTCGATCTGGCTCGATATTCGCATTCTGTTCCGCACCGTGATCAACGAGATCGTTCGCGGCAACGGCTTCTGAGCCACACAATTCTCGCCCTACACGGCATGGACGCCCTCCTCTCATCGGGAGGGCGTTTTTGTTTTGGCGAACGGTCGAAAAATCCGGGGCGATTGCACACCGTCTTTTACCCCTTGATGGCCAAACCTCTTGAGCGACAACTGAAATCCCTTATCTTCGTTGACCTTAGGCATCGGCAAGACTAGAGCTTGGCACCATTGTCACGCCCGACGGAGCTCACCGTGAAGCTACTGTTGCCGCTGATCGTTGCGTGGTCCTGTGCCATATCGCCCGCTTTTCCCGAGGAAAAGCCCGCCGAGCCAGATAGGGCAGTTGCGGTCAAAATCGTCACGGCGCACCTCGCGCCACTCCGCGAAACCTTGGCACTGACCGGTGAAATTCGGGCGAGCACGTCCTCGCAGCTCTCTTTCCGCATTTCGGGTCGTATAGCCGAACGGTTCGCGGACATCGGCAAGCATGTCAGGAAAGGCGACTTGCTGGCGCGGCTCGATCCCAGCCAGCAGCAGGCCGACGCGGCCAATGCGGAAGCTGCGCTTGCTGCCGCCGAAGCCGGAGCACGTCAGGCGACATCGGCTTTCGACCGCCAGAAAGCACTTCTCGATAAGGGCTTCACCACACAGTCCGCTTTCGATGCGGCAACAAGGGCCGTTCGCACCACCAGCGGAACGGTGGAGTCGGCCAAGGCCGCACTCGACATAGCTCACACCAACCTCGCCTACACGGAGCTGAGAGCCGATTCGGACGGCGTCATCACGGCTCGTACCGCTGAGGCTGGAGAGGTCGTCGCGGCGGCCAAGCCGATTTTCGTTGTTGCTGTAGACGGACCACGCGATGCCGTCTTCGATGTGTCAGAGCAACTGTTCCTGTCGATTACCACTCGGCCCGACGTTACCGTCGCCTTGGTCAAGGATCCAACGATCGCAGTGCCAGGCAAGGTGAGGGAGATTTCGCCAACCGTGGAGACACGGACCGGGACCGTCCGCGTCAAGGTTGACATTGGCAGTACCCCACCAGCCGCAATGAGCCTCGGCGCACCAGTTACGGGCATGATTTCAAGCGAGGGAAAGCAGGCCGTCGTGCTGCCGGCGAGCGCCTTGAGCGAGAGCAACGGCAATGCCGCCGTCTGGGTACTCGACGCCAACGGCACACACGCCGAACTCCGACCCATCGGGATCGCCGCCTACACCACCGACGGTATCGTCGTTCACACAGGTCTCGCCGACGGCGACCGGGTGGTCACCAACGGCGGCAAGTTGCTACGCCCCGGCGCCAGCATCGAAATCGTCGGGGAAGCCGCGCCATGATCCGTCAGTTAGCCATTGCGGTTTCCGCGGTGCTCGCGCTTGCCGGCTGCCAGCAGAAAGACGCGCCGCCTTCACCGGTTCGCCCGGTCCTGTCGCTACGGGTTGCCGCCGATGACGCCAGGCAGCAATCCTTTGTCGGAACCGTCGAAGCGCGCGACAAGGCCGACCTCAGCTTCCAGGTCCTCGGACGGCTGATGACACGGAACGTCGATGTCGGCGATCTTGTTCACGCTGGCGATCTTGTTGCAACGGTCGATGCCACCACACTGGACCTTGCAGTACGTTCCGCCGAGGCTGCCCTCGGAAACCGCCGCGCCGAGCGCGAGAATGCTGCAGCCACCGTGGCGCGCGTCGAAGCCCTTCAGGCCAGCGGCACGGCGGCCGAAGCCAATCTCGACGATGCGCGCGCCGCTTTCGACGCTTCGGACGCCGCCGTCCGTCAAGCCGAAGCCGATCTCGCCAAGGCGCGTGACACGCTGGGTTACGCAGAACTGAAGGCTGGCTTTGATGGTGTCGTCACGGCGACAGGCGCGGAGCCCGGCCAAACCGTCGCTGCGGGACAGAGTATCGTCACCATAGCCAAGCCCGACCCGCGCGATGCCGTGATCGACATGCCGGACTGGATGGCGGGTACGCTCACTCCCGACACGCCTTTCGTCATCGCCCTGCAGATTGCCCCAGACAAGGTGATCGACGGCAAGCTGCGCGAAGTGGCTCCGGAAGCCGATACGATCACGCGAACCAGACGCATCAAGATTGCCCTGTCGGAGCCCCCGAGCCTGTTCCGCCTCGGCTCCACGGTCGAGGTACGCCCTGCCCACCAGGCAAGCCCGTCGATCACACTGCCCGACGCCGCCGTGTTGATAAAGGACAGCAAAAGCTTCGTCTGGATCGTTGCAATCGACGAGGCAAGCAGCGCTCCCCGCCGCGAGGGTAGCGTTACCCTGAGACCGGTGACAACAGCGGCAGGAGACGAAGGGCGCGTTCGTGTCCTTTCCGGCCTCTCGGCCGGAGACCGGGTCGCCGTCGCCGGCGTCCACAGCCTGGAAGAAGGACAGAAAGTCCTGGTGCTGACAGGCGGCCGAGAGCAAGCCGGGGGAGACGCATCGTGAAGAAATTCAATCTCTCGGACTGGTCGCTCAATCATAAGTCCCTCGTATGGTACTTCATGATCGTCTTCACGCTGTTCGGCGTGTTTTCGTATCTGAATCTAGGCCGAGAGGAAGACCCTTCCTTTACCGTCAAGACTATGGTGATTCAGGCCTATTGGCCCGGCGCATCAGTCACGGAGATGACACGGCAGGTCACCGACCGGATCGAAAAGAAGCTGCAAGAGCTTCCCAACCTCGACTTCACGCGCAACCTGACGCGCCCGGGCGTCACCACGGTTTTCGTCAATCTTCGCAGCGATACCAAGCCCTCAACCGTCGATGGTACGTGGGTTCGCGTGAGAAACCTGATCTCGGATATCCGCGGTGACCTGCCCGATGGTGTGGTCGGCCCCTTTTTCAATGATGACTTCGGCGACGTCTATGGCAACATCTACGCCCTGACGGCCGATGGCTTTACGCCGCGCCAACTGCGCGATTACGCCGAGAGCATTCGCACCCGCATTCTCTCAGTCGAGAATGTCGGCAAGGTCGAAATCATCGGCGCCGAGGACGAAGTCATCTATCTGGAGTTTTCAGCGCGGCAACTGGCCGCCTACGGCCTTGATGAAAAAGCCGTCCTGACCACACTCGCCCAGCAAAACGCCGTCAATCCATCGGGAACCATCGAGACCGGCTCCGAACGGGTATCGGTGCGGGTATCCGGCGAATTTCGCTCCGAAAAGAGCCTCGAGGCGGTCAATCTACGCGTCAACGGCCGCTTCTTCCGACTGTCGGACGTCGCAAAGATCACGCGCGGCTACGCCGACCCGCCGAGCGAGCTGTTCCGCTATAACGGCGAACCAGCCGTTGCCATCACCATCGGCATGAAGTCGGGCGCCAATCTTCTGAAGTTCGGCGATGCGCTCCGCGCCCAAATGGCCCAGATCGAAGCTGAACTGCCCATTGGCATAACCGTCCATCAGGTGGCCGATCAGCCGAAACTGGTCGAAAAGGCCGTCTCAGGCTTTACCAGCGCGCTGTTCGAAGCCATCGCCATCGTCTTGGTTGTCAGCTTCGTCAGTCTGGGTCTCCGGGCCGGCGTGGTGGTAGCCCTTTCGATTCCCCTGGTTCTCGCCATTACCTTCATGGTTATGGAGGTTTCGGCCATTTCATTGCAGCGTGTTTCGCTCGGCGCCCTGATCATCGCCCTCGGCCTCCTTGTCGACGACGCCATGATCGCGGTCGAGATGATGGTGACGCGCTTGGAAAAAGGCGGCTCGCTCAGGAAGGCCGCGACTGCCGTCTACACGTCGACTGCCTTCCCGATGCTGACGGGCACTATCGTGACGGTTGCCGGCTTCATTCCGGTCGGCCTTAACTCGTCCATGGCCGGCGAGTTTACCTTCACGATGTTCGTCGTCATTGCCGTATCGCTGCTGGTGTCCTGGATTGTCGCCGTGCTGTTCACGCCGCTGATCGGCGTCACCGTGCTGCCGGAAAAGCTCAAGCACCAGAAGACCGAGAAGACACGCTTCGCCCGTGCCTTCGAGCGCGTTTTGGTTGTCGGCTTGCGTAACCGCTTTATCGTCATAGGCCTGACGCTTCTGGTTTTCGGCGCTTCGCTCTTTGGCCTCACGCACGTTCAGCAGCAGTTTTTCCCTGACAGCGACCGTTCCGAGCTGATCGTCGATTTCACCTTGCCGCAAAACGCCTCTATCGCGGAAACGGGTAGGGTTATCAGCCAGTTCGAAAAAGACATGCTGGCGGGCAACCAGGGCGTCGACCATTGGTCGTCCTATGTCGGGCGCGGCGCAGTGCGCTTCCTGCTGACGTTCGATCAGGAGCCGTCGGCACCCTATTTCGGCCAGCTCGTCGTGGTCACTCGCGACGAGGAGGTGCGTAACCGTCTCCGGATCGAGTTCTCAGACTACCTGCACCGCACGTTCCCTGGCGTTGACAGTTTCGTTCATCTTCTGGAAATCGGCCCACCGGTCGGTCGACCGGTCGCCTATCGTCTCTCCGGACCGGATATTGAAGGCGTACGCGATGCTGCCGCCGGGCTGGCCGCAGTCGTGGCGTCCAACACGCATGTCGTAAACGTCGCCGCGGATTGGGGGGAGCCTGGACGCGTCGTCAAGGTCGACGTCATGCAGGACAAGGCGCGCCTGCTCGGGATCTCATCGCAGGATATCTCCAACGCACTCTACGGCATCATCGGCGGCGCCACGGTGACCAAGGTCCGCGATGACATCTACCAGATCGACGTCATCGGCCGGGCGGTCTCGGAAGAGCGCAACTCCATCGAGACACTGAAAAACCTCCAGCTTTCGACCCAGACCGGGTCCAGCGTGCCGCTCGCCGCCGTTGCCAACCTGCGCTACGAACTGGAACAGCCCGTTGTCTGGAGCCGCAACCGCCTGCCGACCGTGACGATCAAGGCGGCACGCGCCGACACGACGCAAGCCGACACCATCGTCAAGCAGCTCAAACCGGCGATCGATGCTTTCGCCACCACCTTGCCCGCCGGCTACCGAGTGGAAACGGCCGGATCGGCAGAGGAATCGCAAAAGGCAATGAACCCCATCATCGCGGTGGTACCGCTGATGGCCTTCATCATGCTGACGGTATTGATGATCCAGCTCCAGAGCTTCAGCCGCCTGATACTTGTAGTGGCTGTAGCACCGCTTGCGCTGATCGGCGTGGTGGCGGCGCTGCTGCCAACCGGCGCTCCGCTTGGCTTCGTGGCAATCCTTGGCGTACTGGCGCTGGTCGGCATCCTGATCCGCAACTCGGTGATCCTCGTTGATCAGATCGAGCGGCTGAGAGCGGAAGGAATGCCGGCCTGGAATGCCGTGATCGAGGCAACCGGCCACCGTTTCCGACCCATCGTGCTGACAGCGCTGGCAGCCAGCCTGGGCCTCATCCCCATTGCCACTGAGGTATTCTGGCAGCCGATGGCCTTCGCCATGATCGGCGGAATCATCGTCGGTACAGCTCTGACGCTGATCTTCCTGCCGGCACTTTATGTCGCTTGGTTCCGCATCCACGAGGAGAAGACGGAGGCAGCCGTACCGCCTGCGCTGTGATCATCCGGAGAGGGTCGGGCGGAAAGCATCGCGGATCGTCTCTTGCGCCGCAATGCGTCGGATCTCTGCATCGACGAAGGGGTCGTCGCGCAGTCGCGCCGGGCGGTCGATGGAAAGACGGGCGACAATCCGGCCGGGGCGTCCCGCCAGGATGACGATCCGATCCGCGAGCCTTACAGCCTCCGACAGGTCGTGGGTAACCAGAACGACGGTCACGTTGCGCTCCTGCGCATCGAGACGAACCAGTTGCTGCATCTCGCGCGACAGACCGACGTCGAGTGCCGAAAAAGCCTCGTCGAGCAGCAACAAATCTGGTTCGGTGGCCAGCGCTCTTGCTAGGGCCACCCGTTTCCTCATGCCGCCGGAGAGCTGATGCGGATAGAGACCGGCCTCATCCTGACCGAGACCAACCTTGAGAAGCATGGACCGCACTCGGCTCGACCGTTCGGTGCGAGTGAGACGCTGGGCGGCCAGGCCGAAAGCCACATTGCCGCGCGCCGTACGCCAGGGCAGCAGAAGCGGATCCTGGAAGACGAAGGCCGGTTGCTCGAAGGGCCGCTCGATACGACCGGCATCGGGCTCGATCACCCCGCCCAGAATATGCAGCAGTGTCGTCTTGCCGCCACCTGAAGGCCCAAGGATTGCGAGAACTCCGCCGCGCGGCAACCGAATCTCGATACCCTCGAGGACCTTCGCGCCGGCAAAGGCATGCACAACTCCGCTGGCAACGAGCCCGTTTGTCTCGCTCATGCCGCTTCCCCGGGCAAACCACGCCGCCAGATTTCAAAATAGCGACGGACAGGTTCAATGATGAGGCGGTCGAGCGCCAGCAGCAGCGCGACCACGACGACGACCCACGCCATGGTCTTGGCGGTATCCACTTCGGCACGGGCAGCCGCAAGACCGTCACCAATCCCACCAGCCCCGGACAGAAGTTCTGCCATCACCGCGACCTTCCAGCTCATGGCCAGCGCCGTACCGAGCGCCGGTAGCAGATGGGAGAGAACATGTGGGAGGTAAACATCGACAAGGCGGACAGCAAAAGGCACGCGAAAGGCGCGCGCCATGGTGCGCAAACCACCATCGACGGTGCGTGTCCCCTGGACGGCAGAAGCAAAGACGATAGGCCCGACGGCCACTGCCACGGAGAAAGTCGCAGCAAGGCCGGAGCCGCCGAACCACAATAACGATAGAACCACCCATGCGATGGACGGCACGCCAATCAACATGCTGGCCATGGGCTGCAGCATGGCGCGGATTGGCAAGGCACGACCGGCCAGACCACCGAGCAGCGAACCGGCAATCGCGGCGGCCAGAAAGCCGCTGAGCGCATCACGCGTGGTTGTCATGACGGCCGGCAAGAGATCTCCTGACACGGTCAGGTGTTCGAGTGCAACGAGCGTCGACCAGGGAGACGGCAATACGAAACTTCCATAGATGCGATGGCCGACTTCCCAAAGGCCTATGACAATGACAATCCCAAGCGCTGCCCAGCGATGCTCACGCCCGCCGACGAGATGACGCCAGGGTGACTCTGCCATGTCTCAGCTTCCCCAATAAAACACGGGTTCTGGCAACCGCCCGGCCACAATATCCGGAGACAAGGTCATGAGCGCCTGGAAATAAGCTTCGATGTCGGCCTTCGCATCCATCGCCGATGCGACCTTCAGGCGGAAACGTGGCAAGGAGGCTTCAACGATCGGTGCCGGCAGCTTCAAGGAATCTGCAATCAGCGCCGCTGCGGCCTTCGGGTTCTGCCCCACCCAGCCGGCGGCTTCCAACGAGGCTGCATGCAAAGCCGCGACAATCTCGGGATGAGCGGCGAGGAATTTCTCCGTCACGGCAAGACCTGCCTGTGGAATACCCGTGGAGCGGCCGCTTTGCGCGGCATAGAGCTCGGTCACGTCGAGCGCGCGCGTTACGGCAATTCCAGCTTGCTTGGACTTTATCTCGGCAGCACTTGCGGCCGGCTCCGGCAGCACAGCCGCATCGGCCTTGCCGGCCAAAAGCAGCGGCACCGCCTCGGCGGACGTCCCAACGTAGGAGAGCGTCAGATCCTTCTCCGGGTCGATGCCGGCTGATCGCAGGACAAACCGTGTCAGAAGGTCCGGCGCATCGTTCTTGGCGCCTATCAAAAGCGTCTTGCCCTTGAGATTCTCGAGTTTTTCGAGCCTGACGTCTTGCCCGGCGAAGATGTAGAGCAGCCCCCAGGTCAGGACATTGACAAGGCGAACGCCTGCGCCGCGATTGAAAAGATTGGCGGCGGCATAGGTCGGTGACGCAAATAGCGCAATATCGCCGGAGACGACACCGGCACGCATCTGGTCGGCGGTACGCCAGACATCGAATTTCGCGTCTTCCACCAACGAAGCCAGAGCTCCGGAAGCCACCGCCCGCGCCAGCACGACCGAAGGCGACGCCGGCATACCCCATACCGTCAGGTGATCGAGGCTTGCGGCCCGCGCCGGTAAGGCAGCGAAACTGGCAGCGACGGCAAGGCATTCAAGAAAGTGTCGACGGCTCAAGCCGGCCTGGAAAGAAGTTATCATGACAAAACCGAAATCAACTGGCGGCACTGCGCCCTGAACTTGTCTAGGTCACACTAGACTGATTCATATCTCAGGGAAATTGTGGCGTTGCACGCCCGCCTCACATGAAAAAACCGTACGAATCGAAGTTATTCCGAAGAGATACGGATAGGGTTTCCCCCTGATACGGAATAACGCGTAACGCTAAAACTGAGAACCGGAAGCATCTAAATCGAAAAAGAGAAAAAGCAACTACGTAGCCGGCTCCGTTTGACTTTCATCATTGCTGTTTGCATGGCAGATGCCTATGGAACGCATGATACGGACACATTTCCCCGAGGGTCGCTCGCCTGTGACAGACTTACGGGGGAACGCCCAACCAAGTGGGGATGGAGCATGGCACAGGTTGTTTATGGCGTGTGGGACGGTGTCGTCCACGACTATCGCCAGGGAAAGGCCGTGGAGGGCGCGACACCTCCCGACCTGAAGGATTTCGAAGTTTTTGACGAGAACAACCCGATCCGCGCCTTCGTCGCCGATCGCGGCTTCTTCGTCTTCGATGAGAAGGTCAACCTCATCGATACCTTCTGGCAGTATCTCAGCAAAGCGGCGGACGAGTCCTGCGGCAAGTGTACCCCCTGCCGCATGGGCACGGTTCTGGTGCGCGACGCTCTCGGCGCCATGCGTCGCGGCCTGGAGGGGGATCTCGGCCTCGATGAGATCGCCACCATGGCCGAGCAGATGCGCGCCACCTCGCTCTGCGGCCTCGGCCAGTCCTGCGGCACCGCGCTCGGCAAGGCCATCGCCGCCTTCCGCGACGAGTTCGAGGCCGAACTCGCCAAGAAGGAGCCGGCCCGCCAACAGCATGCCATGAGCTACATGACGGCGCCTTGCATCGAGGCCTGCCCGTCCAAGGTCAACGTTCCCCGCTACATTGACTACATTCGCGACGGCAAGCCCGAGCACTCACTCGGCGTCATCCTGCAGAAGTACCCGATGGCCGCCACCTGCAGCCGCGTCTGCGTCCGCTTCTGCGAGGCAGCCTGCCGCCGCAAGATGGTCGACGAGGCCGTGGGCATCAAGATCCTGAAGCGCTACGTCGCCGAATACCAGACCGGTCCGCATCCGCTGGTGTTCTCCAAGGAGATGATTGCCAACATCCTGCCGGAAGATCAGCGCGTTGCCGTCGTCGGCGCCGGCCCGGCCGGTGTATCCTGCGCCTATCACCTTCTGATGCGCGGCTATCACGTCGACGTCTACGAGGCTCAGGGCGAGATGGGCGGTATGGCCGCCATTGGCATCCCATCCTACCGCCTGCCGAAGGATGTTCTCCTCAACGAGATGAACGCCATCACCAAGCTAGGCGGCCGCTTCTTCTTCAACCAGCGTCTCGGCAAGGACTTCTCGGTCGATGACCTGATGAAGCGCGGCTACAAGTCGGTGTTCCTCGCCCTCGGTTGCCAGGAAGGCACCAAGATGGGCTGCGAGAACGAAGACACCAGCCTCGTGGGTTACGAGTCCGGCGTCGGCTTCCTGCTCAAGGTTCACGACCACGTCGCTGGCATCAAGACGCACAACATCGACGGTGAAGTCGTGGTGGTCGGTGGCGGCAACGTCGCCATGGACTGCGTCCGCTCGGCCATCCGCATGGGTGCCAAGAAGGTCCACCTCGTCTATCGCCGCACCGAAGCCGACATGCCGGCCGACCACGAGGAAATCGTGGCCGCCCATGCCGAAGGCATCGAGTTCCATGTGCTGACCAACCCGCTCGCCATTATCTCCGAGGACGGCAAGGTCACCGGCGTCAAGCTCACCAAGATGGAGCAGACGGAGATGGATGCCAAGGGTCGCCGCAACGTTCGGCCGATTCCCGGCAGCGAATATGTCATGCCCTGCTCGGTGGTGATCGCCGCCATCGGTCAGCAGGTCGACACCGGCTCGGTCAAGCCCGAAGACGGCGTCGAGATGAGCAAGTGGAACTGGGTCGTCGCCAACAAGGAGACGCTGGCCACCTCGCGTCCGGGCGTGTTCGCCGGTGGCGACTGCTACCTCGGCCCGTCGACGCTGATCGCCGCCATGGCCGACGGTCTCAAGGCCGCTCGCAACATCGACGATTACCTGCGTCGCGGTTCGACCCGCTTCTTCCCGCGCTCTCGCATGCGCAAGATCCTGGAGAACAACAAGCTGTTCTCCAACGACTGCATCGAAGTGCCCGTCAAGAACGAGTACCGCGTCCACCATCCGGAACTGTCGCCGGAAGTTCGTAAGACCATGTTCGGGGAAGTCGAGCAGATCATCAGCTCGGAGGACGCCTACAAGGAGTCCATGCGCTGCATGCGCTGCTACCGCATCTATTCCGTGATCACCGAACACTCCATCCCCGAAGGAGCGGCGTGAGACCATGTGCAACGTCGAAACCCTGATCCCCGTCGGCGCTGAGGCCACCATCGGCTTCAAGATCAACGGCAAGGCCGTCACGGCCTATCCGAACGAAACGATCCTCTCGGCTGCCCGCCGGCACGACTTCTACATTCCGACGCTGTGCGAGCTGGCCGACATCGACCACACGCCCGGCACCTGCCGCGTCTGCCTCGTCGAGATCCAGATGCCCGGCCAGGCCGGCACCCACATGGTGACGGCCTGCAACACGCCGGTGAAGGAAGGCCTCGCCGTCGAGACGCGCACCAAAAAGGTGCGCGACATGCAGAAGCTGCAGGTCGAACTGTTGATGGCCGACCATCTGCAGGACTGCGCCACGTGCACCCGCCACGGCTCTTGCGAGCTTCAGGACGTGGCACAGTTCGTCGGCCTCAAGGAAAACCGCTTCTTCGACCCGATCCGTGTCGCTTCTCGCGAAGTCGACACCTCGTCGCCGGCCATGGTCCGCGACATGACCAAGTGCATTCGCTGCCAGCGCTGCGTCGCGGTCTGCCGCAACTATCAGGAAGTCGATGCGCTGGTGGTCACTGGCACCGGCCTCGACACGGCCATCGGCCTGCGTCACGGCAAGAACCAGAAGGACTCCACCTGCGTCACTTGCGGCCAGTGCGTCCTCGTCTGCCCGACCGGCGCCCTCGCCGAGAAGGACGAGACCGATCGCGTCCTCGATTATATCTACGATCCGGAGATCACCACCGTTCTCCAGTTCGCGCCGGCCATCCGCGTCGGCTTCGGCGAGGAATTCGGCATGGCGCCGGGTACCAATGTCGAGGGTCAGATCATCGCCGCCGCCCGCAAGCTCGGCATCGACATCGTGCTCGATACCAACTTCGGCGCCGACGTGGTGATCATGGAGGAAGGCACCGAGCTTCTGCATCGCCTCGCCGAGCGCAAGAAGCCGACCATCACCTCCTGCTGCCCGGCCTGGATCAATTTTGCTGAGATCCACTACCCCGAGCTCCTGTCGATGCTGTCCTCCACTCGCTCGCCGCAGGCGGTCGTTGGCGCCATCGCCAAGTCCTACCTGCCGGTGAAGATGGGGCTCGACCCGAAGAAGATCCGTGTCATCTCCATCATGCCCTGCACGGCCAAGAAGGACGAGATCGTCCGGCCGCAGCTCGGTGATGACGGAATGCCGGACGTCGATGTCGTCCTGACGACACGCGAGTTCGCGCGCCTTCTGAAGCGCGAAGGCCTCGATCTCAGGACAATCGAGCCGTCAACCTTCGACAACCCCTACATGAGCGAGTACACCGGTGCCGGCGCCATCTTCGGCACCACCGGCGGCGTCATGGAAGCCGCGCTCCGCACCGTCTACAAGGTCGTCAACGGCAAGGAACTCGACAGGATCGAGTTGACCCAACTGCGCGGCTTCGAGGGCGTTCGCTCGGCTACCGTCGACCTCGGCGGCAACATCGGCGAAGTGAAGATTGCCATGGCCCACGGCCTCGGCGAGACGCGCGCCCTGATGGAAGCGATCAAGGCCGGTGAAGCCGATTTCGACTTCATCGAGATCATGGCTTGCCCCGGCGGCTGCGTCGATGGCGGCGGCACGCTCCGCTCCAAGAAGCAATACCTGCCCTACGCCCTCAAGCGGCGCGAGACGATGTTCGGCATCGACCGCAAGGCCAAGGTGCGTCAGTCGCACAACAATGAACAGGTCAAGGCCCTCTACCGCGACTTCCTGGGGTCGCCGAACTCCGAGAAGGCGCACCACCTCCTCCACACGTTCTACAACGACCGCAAGGCTGAGCTGGAACTGACGGTCAAGGAGGTCTGGGGCGAGATCAAAATGAGCACCATGATCTACTAAGGTCTGGCGCTTATTGATGTTTGGAACCGGGCGGCGGGGCAACCTGCCGCCCTCTTTCTTTGAGACACCGGTCAGTTGAAGCGGGAGAATACCAGCGCCGCGTTGACGCCACCGAAGCCAAAGGCATTGGACAGCACATGCTCCACGCCAGCGGCGCGGGCAGCCCCGGTGACCAGATTGAATCCCTCCGCCTCGACCATCGGCTGCTCGATGTTGAGGCCCGCCGGCAGTATCTGGTGGCGCAGCGCCAGGATCGAAAAGATCGCCTCGATGGCACCAGCCGCACCCAGCATGTGCCCTGTTGCCGACTTGGTAGAGCTCACGGGCACGCCACCGCCAGCCGCACCGAACACCGACGTAAGAGCGGCAAGTTCCGCCGCGTCGCCCACCGGCGTCGATGTCGCATGAGCGTTCACGTAACCGATGGCTTCGGGCTTCAGGCCGGCCATGCCGAGGGCCAGCCGCATGGCGCGCGCTGCCTCGCGCCCATCCGACCAGCCGGCGGTGACGTGATGGGCATCCGTGGTCGTGCCATATCCCGACACGATCGCGAGCGGCGTCGCGCCCCGTGCCTCGGCATGCGACAGCTTCTCGATCACCAGGGCCGCTGCGCCCTCGGACAAAACGAAACCATCATGATCCGCGTCGAACGGCCGCGACGCCCTGGTGGGGTGGTCGTTGAAATTGAACGACAATGCCTTGGCCGCCGTGAAGCCGCCGATCGCCACAGGGTCGACGCATCCCTCGCTGCCGCCGCAGAGCGCAATGTCCGCCTCACCGTTGCGGATCATCCGCATGGCATCTCCGACAGCCTGGGCGGATGCGGCACAAGCGGTGACAGGCGCGCCAGAAGGGCCACGAAAGCCGAAGCGAATCGACACCTGGCCGGAGGCAAGATTGGGCAGGAAGGACGGCACGACGAAGGGCGACAACCGACGAACGCCGTCAGTCCGCACGGTTTCGCTGGCCGCCGTGATCGCCGGCACGCCACCAACGCCGGTGGCAATCACCGTCGCGGTGCGCATCTGCTCGGCTTCGCTTTCCGGATGCCAAACTGCCTGGGCCAGCGCCTCGAAAGCCGCTGCCATGGCATAGTGAATGAAGAGATCGCTACGTCGCAAGTCGCGCGCGTCCATGACTGTCTCGGGATCGAAGCCGCCGGGTTCGTCACGGCCCGGAACGAGGCCGGCAATGCGGCACTTCCAGCCATCGGTATCGAAGCGGTCGTTTCGCCGGATGCCACTCTCACCGGCGATCAGGCGCTTCCAGATGTTGTCGACACCGGCGCCCAGCGGGGACACCGCGCCCATACCCGTCACGACGATCGGCTCTTGCATGCATGCCTCCATGTGTAGAAGCACTGTGCATATACACTATACGGAGATGAGGCAACCCGCCGCGACCGTCAGCGAGAGAACCGCCTGACGATCTTGAGATAGGTCTCGGTTTCCTCGGGAGAGCTAGTCCCCTTGAGAGTGCTCTGCGCTGCCTGCCATTCGACAATCAATCGATCGAGCAGAAGCTCGCCCTCTTCGGTGAGTTCGCTAACGCGCGTATTGCCGCCGCCACTATCCACTCGCCGCACCAGTCCCTTTCCTTCAAGCCGGTCCAGGTTGCGGATCAGGCTGGTCCGATCGAGATGGATACGAGACGAAAGAACTCCAACCGCAGCGCCAGGATTGTAGCGAATAGCTGCAAGCAGCGAGAACTGCTGCACCGTGACCCCGTACGGCTTCAGCTTGGCGTCATAGCGGCGAAGCAGCGCGCGCGCCGCCGCAACGGTGTTGAGCACGAGGCAGTTCGAAAGATCTTCCGGCAGAGACATGAGCCATGCTTGCACGCGCCGCGCAGTCAAAGTCAAGCAGCACAGGGCGCGTAAGAAACAGCCCCCGATCGCGAGATCGAGGGCTCTTTCCGTAACGAAGAGATCAGGTTAGCCGGCATTGAGCTCCAGCACGCGGTTCACCGCCGACACCACCGCCGAAAGCGATGCCGTGACGATATTGGTGTTGATGCCAACACCGTGCAGCTTGCCGCCCGGATGCTTCAGCTCGACATAGGCGATGGCCGAGGCGTCGGAGCCTTGCTGCAGCGAATGCTCGGAATAATCGGCCACCGAAACGGGAATGCCGATGTAGACCGACAGTGCATGCACGAAGCCGTCGATCGGACCATTGCCGTGGCCCTCGATGGTGCGTTGAATGCCGCCATCAACAATCTCGGCCACGCAAATGCGCCGTCCCTTCACTTCCGTGTCCGGGAAGGTGTGGTGGTCGACGAACTTGAGCCGACCTTCCGGTTGGTCGACGTAGAGCTGCATGAAGCGCTCGTAGATGCGCTGCGAACTGAGCTCGCGGCCCTCACGGTCGGTGATCGCCTGGATCTCCTCGCGGAACTCTACCTGTAACGCCCGAGGCAGGTTGATGCCGTGGTCGTTCTGCATCAGGTAGGCGATGCCACCCTTGCCCGACTGCGAGTTGATGCGGATGATCGCCTCATAGGAGCGGCCGACGTCCTGCGGATCGATCGGCAGGTAGGGCACTTCCCAGACGCCGCTGTTCGACGTCTTCATCGCCTTGAGGCCCTTGTTGATGGCGTCCTGATGCGAGCCGGAGAAGGCGGTGTAGACCAGCTCGCCGACGTAAGGATGCCGCTCGGGCACCTTCATCTGGTTCGAATATTCGAACACGTCGCGGATGCGCTCGATGTTCGAACAGTCGAGACCGGGATCGACGCCCTGTGTGAACATGTTGAGCGCCATGGTGACGACGTCGACGTTGCCCGTGCGCTCGCCGTTGCCGAACAGCGTGCCCTCGACGCGGTCGGCGCCAGCCATCAGCGCCAGCTCGGCGGCGGCGACACCGGTGCCGCGGTCGTTGTGCGGATGCAGCGAGATCAGCACCGAGTCGCGGCGGTCGATGTTCCGGCTCATCCACTCGATCTGGTCGGCGTAAACGTTCGGCGTCGCCATCTCGACGGTCGACGGCAAATTGAGGATCAGCTTGTTCTCGGGGGTCGGCTTGATGACTTCGATCACCGCGTTGGAGATCTCCAACGCCACTTCCAGTTCGGTGCCGGTGAAGCTCTCCGGCGAATACTCGAAGCGGAAGCCACCACCGGCCTTGGCCGCCATGTCGGCGATCAGCTTGGCGCCATCGACCGCGATCTGCTTGATACCGGCGACGTCCTTGCCGAACACCACGCGCCGCTGCAGATTGCTGGTGGAATTGTAGAAATGGACGATCGGCCGCTTGGCGCCCTGCAGCGCTTCAAAGGTGCGGACGATCAGCTCGGGACGACACTGAACCAGGACCTGCAGCGACACATCGTCCGGTGCGCCGCCTTCCTCCACGCACCAGCGGGCGAAGTCGAAGTCGGTCTGCGAGGCCGAGGGAAAGCCGATCTCGATTTCCTTGAAGCCCATCTCGAGCAGCAAACGGAACATATGGGCCTTGCGGTCGTGCCCCATGGGATCGACCAGCGCCTGATTACCATCGCGCAGGTCGACCGAGCACCAGATCGGCGCCTTGTCGATCACCTTGCTCGGCCATGTGCGGTCCTTGAGGTTGATCGGCGTGAAAGGGCGATACTTGGTGGATGCCTGGGGCATGCCTACTCTGTCGCGGCCCGCTCCGTTCTGAAATGTATCGGTCATGATGCTATCACTCGTCTCTGGCTGACGCCTTGAGCCGACCGCGTCGTTGCAGCGACGTCGATATGCGGCGTTAGGCGCAATTGGTCATGCAATGGGGTTGAAACGAGAGAGCTCATGGCCAGCGGCGGGCTATCGGCCGCCGGGCGCTCCCTCACTGGACCCGGCAACCGCTGATAAGGCCGAGACGAAGAAGCGAGCCGAGCATCCGTGCGCGGTCCCCGGGGGCGGTGCCCTCGGCAGAGATCTGGCGCGAGATGTCAGACGTCGTAGTCATGAGAAGGGCTATACCCGTAGAAATGCGGCCTGACAAGGCCTCACATGCCCTGCCAGCGCGTCAACGCGGTACCGGGGTCGACGCCGAGCCAGGAAAGTACCCTAGCCGCCATCTCCCGGACCATACCGTCCAGCGTTTCGGGCTTGGCATAGAAGGGCGGAACCGGCGGGGCCACGACGGCGCCCATGCGGGTCAGCATCAACATCGAATTGAGATGCGCCTCGGTGAGCGGCGCTTCGCGCGGCAATACCACCAGTCGCCGCCTCTCCTTCAGCATGACATCGCCCGCCCGCGTCAGGAGATTGTCGCCGAAGCCATGGGCGAGGGCTGAAAGCGTCCGCATCGAACAGGGCACCACGGCCATGGCATCGGCTCCGAATGAACCGGAGGCTATCGAGGCGCCGAGATCCCCGATGTCATGAACGAAGGTGGCGAGCCGACGCACGTCCTGAAAGCCGTCCAGCCCGAGTTCATGCGCGATGGTCCGCTCTCCTCCCGCCGTCACGACGAGATGGGTTTCCACATGAGCCGCACCGAGCTGCCGCAGCACTTCCCGGCCGAGCGCGGCACCGGAGGCGCCGCTGATGCCGACGACGATTTTCATGGCGTCGCCCCGAACAGCTCGGCCCAACGGCCGTCGACCGCTTTCTTCACCGCCTCATCCATGGTCATCACCCGTCCCCACTCGCGGCTGGTTTCGGCACCGATCTTGTTGGTGGCGTCGATGCCGATCTTGCCACCGAGCCCTTCGAGCGGCGAGGCGAAATCGAGATGGTCCATCGGCGTCCGATTGAGCACCAGCGTATCGCGAGCCGGATCGGCGCGCGTCGCCACCGCCCACATCACATCCGACCACGAGCGGACGTCGATGTCGTCGTCGACGACGATCACCATCTTGGTCATTGTAAACTGCGGCAGCAGCGACCAGAAGCCCATCATCACCCGTCGCGCCTGCCCGGCAAAGCGCTTGTCGATGGCGATGACCGCAACTCGGTAGGAGCAGGTCTCGGGCGGCAGCCAGAGGTCGCGGATCTCGGGAATGGCCTCCATCAGCAGCGGCTTGAATACCTCGGCAAGCGCATCGCCCATCACCGCCGGTTCGTCCGGCGCCCTACCGGTGAAGGTCGTGAGATAGGGCGCTCCCTCGCGCGCTCGTATTGCGCTCAGCCGGAAGACCACGTGACGCTCCGGCGGATTGTAATAGCCGGTGTGATCTCCGAAGGGGCCTTCCATCGCCGTATCGCCGGCCGTGATGGTGCCTTCGAGGATGATCTCGGCCGAGGCGGGAACGTGCAGCGGAATGGTGCGGCACGGGGTGACAGCGAGACGCGCCCCGGCAATGAGGCCGGCGAGAGACAGCTCCGTCACCCCCTCCGGCGCCGGCATGACAGCCGCGAGAATGGTCGCCGGATCGGCGCCGATCACCACCGCCACCGGCATGGTCTCGCCGGCTTTCAGCCATTGCCGGTGATGCTGCGCGCCACCGCGCATCGGCAGCCAGCGCATGATGGCGCTCGTCTTGTCGAGCACCTGCATGCGGTAGGAACCGAGATTATAGGTGTTGAGATCGTCCGCGCCGGGCGAGCGGGTCACCACCAGCGGCCACGTGATCAGGGGGCCGGCATCGCCTGGCCAGCAGGTCTGGATCGGCAGTGAGGAGAGATCGACGGGGAGGTCGCGCCAACGGCCGCGATCACCGACGATTTTCGGCCGCGCATTCAGGGCAGCGCGCGCCACCGGCCAGAGTCTCGCCGCCTCGCCAAGCGAGCGTGGCGGCTTCGGCGAGCGCAGGAAGGCCATCATTCGGCCGAGCTCTGAAAGCCCGGCTTCGTCGGTCCCGAGACCGGCGGCAACGCGCGCCCGCGTACCGAACAGGTTGGCTACCACCGGCAGGACCGACGGTTTGCCACCAACAGTGGGGGACGAAAAGCGCAAGACAGGTCCGCCGGCCTCGATCACACGACGATGGATCTCGGTCACCTCAAGCTGCATGTCGACCGGCGCGGTAACCTCACGCACGCCACCCCGCGCCTCGAGGAAATTCAGGAAGCTCGAGAGATCGGGAAAGCGCGGCAGACTGCGGCTGAACATTGAATTTTCCGATCTCTCGCTTGCGGCACGCCAGACCTTCGGTCTTTCCCCCAACTGGCGCCAGGCACCGCCGACACATAACACCTTCTAGCCAATCAGATAGGTTGCCACAGGAAAAAGCCGTCCGTCTTTGAGCTATGACAAAAACATGAGCGGCCGACTGTCCTAAGCTTCCCGTCTTCAAAATGGGTGTAGCGATGGCCGAACATTTCCGGGGCGAACTGCCCAGACTTCTCCGCATCCTGGCGGCTCCGGCAGGTTTCCTGCCGCTGGGGCCCGCCCTGACGCTGGCCGTCCGCCGATTCGCGCGCCGCAAGCCCGCCGTCTTCGACCGGCTCGGCGAGTACGGCAAATGCTCGTTTCTGATCGAACCGTCCGATCTCGATGTCAGCTTTCTGATGGTGCCGGACGGAACGCGCGCCGAAGTGAAATGCATGCGCCGCCGCGCCAGCCAGCCCGCCGACGTCACGGTGCGTGGACCATTGCTCGTGCTTCTTGGCCTGCTCGACGGCACCTTTGACGGCGACGCCCTGTTCTTCAATCGCGCCATTTCCGTCTCCGGCCGCACCGATGCGCTGGTGGCACTGCGCAATGCCATCGAAGACGCGGAGCTGACGCCAGCCGATTTTGTCGGCGCCACCGGCAGCATCGGCCGATTGGTCGACCGCTCGGTAATCGGCGGCCTTGGCCTTGCCCGACGCCTCACTGGCTCGCCGATCCCCGGAGAACCCTCATGAGTTTGGAACTGGTTTGCCCGGCCGGTACGCCGTCGGCCCTGCGCGCCGCCGTCGAGGCGGGTGCCCATTCGGTCTACTGCGGCTTCCGCGACGAGACGAACGCCCGCAACTTCCCCGGCCTCAACTTCTCGCCCGACGAGATGATCGAAGGTGTACGCTTCGCCCATGCGCACGGTGCCAAGGTCCTTGTGGCAATCAACACCTTTGCCAAGGCCGGTGCGATGGATGCCTGGAAGGCAGCGCTGGCCAACGCCGAGAAGGCCGGCGCGGACGCGGTGATTCTCGCCGACCTCGCAGTGCTCGACCACGCGGCGACGCATCATCCCAACCTTCGCCTCCACCTCTCCGTTCAGGCAGCAGCGGCGACGCCCGAGGCAATCGCTTTTTACGCCGACACCTTCGGCGTCAAGCGCGTCGTCATGCCGCGCGTTCTGTCCGTCGAGGAAATCGCCAAGCTCAATGCGGCGATCAACGTCGAAACCGAAGCCTTCGTCTTCGGTGGTCTCTGCCCGATGACCGAGGGCCGCTGCTCGCTGTCGTCCTACGCTACGGGCAAATCTCCCAACCTCACCGGCGTTTGCTCTCCGCCCGAACACGTCGCCTATTCCGAAGACAGAAACGGCACGGCAACCCGCCTCAACGGCTTCACCATCGACCGGTTCGGCGCGGGCGAACAGGCAGGCTATCCGACGCTCTGCAAGGGTCGCTTCGTGGCGGACGGCAAGACGTCCTATCTGTTCGAAGACCCGGTCAGCCTCAATGCCGCGAGCCTGATCGCCGCCTTCGCCAAGGCCGGCATCACGGCGCTGAAGATCGAAGGCCGCCAGCGCGGCAAGGGCTACGTCACCGAAGTGGTCCGCACCTTCCGCGCTGCCGTCGAGGCAATCGATGCCGGCGGTACGGAGGTCGAAGTCGGGCGCCTGCTCGCCGGCCTCGTCGAGGGCGGCCGCCAGACTTCGGGCGCCTACAAGAAGACCTGGCGTTGATGCCGTAACGGAAAAGTTGACGAACATGACCAAGACCGGCCTCACCCTCGGCCCCGTTCTCTTCAACTGGTCGCCCGACCGTCTTCGTGATTTCTACGCCCGCATTGCCGACGAGGCGGACGTCGATCGCGTTCATCTCGGCGAAGTCGTCTGCGGCAAGAGGCAGCCTTTCACCGACGGGCTATGGCCGGAGCTGATCGAGCGCCTTCAGGCAGCGGGCAAGGAGGTTGTCCTTTCGACGCTTGCCCTGCCCTACAATCCGCGTGAGCGCAAAGCCGTCATCGACTTCTGCGAAGTGGGGGAAATCGTCGAGATAAACGATCTCACCGCCCTGCCCACAGTGGCCGGCAAGCCGTTCGTCGTAGGCCCCTTCGTCAACGTCTACAACGAGGGCGCCGCCCGCTTCCTGGCGGGTCGTGGCGCAAGCGGCATCTGCCTGCCGGTCGAACTGCCGATCGCCTCGGTAGAGGTCATTGCTGCGGCCCTGCCGGAAGTGGAGTTCGAGCTGTTTGCCTTCGGCCGGCTGCCGCTCGCCCTTTCGGGCCGCTGTTATCACGCCCGTCTGCATGGCTTGCATAAGGACGGCTGCCAGTTCGTCTGCGACCGCGATCCCGATGGCCTCCCCGTCGATACGCTGGACGGCCAGCGCTTCCTCGCCATCAATGGTATCCAGACGCTGTCGAGCGGCGTCGAGGCCTTCTGCCCAACGCCCGATGAACTCGCAAAGCTCGGCGTCCGGCGGCTTCGGATCTCGCCGCACACCGTCGACATGGTGGCGGTGAGCCGCCTCTACCGAGCCCTGCTCGATGGGCGCGCCAGCCGGGCTGAGACATTGGCCGCACTGAAGGCGCTAGGTCTTCCCGGCGAACTCGTCGATGGCTTCACGCGCGGCCAGCCTGGGAGCGCCCGCGTGGAGATGGCATGACGAAGCTCGACCCGTTCCGCGTCGCCTTTGTTCTGGCAGCGCTGACGGCCATCAGGGCGATAGGACCGGGGATTGGCGATATCGCCACCCATCCCAACGAACTGATTTTCGGCTTCTTCGGCATTCAGTTGTTTGGCTTTCTGACCGTGGCACTGCCGCGCTGGATCGGCAAGCCAATCACGCCTGCGCCCGTACTCTGGGCGGTTCTTGCCGCTCATGCTGTTGCCTTTGTCTGGGGATGCGTCGACCTCAGAACCGGCGGAGCCCTGCGCGCCCTGGCGACCCTTTCAGGTGTCGTCCTGCTGCTTTCGGTCACGCCGCCCGGCAAGACGGCCGAGACCCTGCCAATTCTGGGCCTTGCCGCGCTGCATGGCCTGATCGGCGCTGCCGCCTTCCTTAGCGATTGGCCGAAAGCGACAATGGCCGGCCTCGCCGTCATCGTACTGATCTGCATCGAGGTGTCCAACCGCATCGGCATCGCCGTGCTGGCGGTGGCGCGCGAACGCGCCGGCTATCCCAAGGTCAAACCCGTTCCGGCCTTCATCGCCCTGCCCCAGCGCATCTTCACAATCATGGCGCTGGCACTCTGGGGACTGGGATGGAATGCCGGCTGGCCGGCCCTCATCGCCTTCCTGTTCGGAATCGCCTGGCTCGTTCACATCGAGCCCTGGCGCATCAAGCCCTACGCCGGCTGCGTCATCCTGGCGGTCGGCCTCGTCTGGAAACGCGTCGCCTTCTTGCTGCTCGCGCTCATGGATCTCGGCATCGCCGACATCTCGCCTTTCGCGGTCATCCATGCCTTCGCCGTCGGAGGCCTCGCGACCCTCGCCATCGGCATTGCTACCTCCATCGTCCGCAAGAAAGACAAGCGATCACTGATGCCGTCGTTCCTCGCCGACATCATCTACTTGGCGATCTCCGGGGCGGCCATCGCGCGCGTCGGGGCAGCTCTCGATTTCGAGCTCTACGACACGTTGATCCCAGCAGCCCGCTGGAGCTGGGCCATCGCCTTCATTGGATATGTTCTCTTCACAATGCGAGGCTTGATCTGGTCGCCGCATGCGACCAAAGTATAGCCAAGTGAAGTTTCAAGCTGGCGGGAATACTCAGCATGCAAATACGGCAACCCAGCCCCTGAAAAACCAACGCCAGGAACAACATAGACAAACTTGAAACACCAAGCTGCTTCGGACTATTCTCTTTAACAAGAGACACGTAGTTTGCCTTATGAGACACTAGCTCAGCGCGAGCCCCTACGAGCCTGTTCCCAGAGAGCCATGCAGACCGACAACCCGCTCAGCGTCATCGTCGAACGCCTTATGAAGGACGGCCACGGCCGGCTGTTCAGCCTGCGTTCGATGCGCGTTGGCCAGATCGTCTACGGCGGTGACGTGGCTGCCGATGGGGACCTGTTGATCGTGCGGTCCGGTCGGTTGCGCTGCTTCACGTCTTTCGAAGGCAAGGAGCTGACGCTCTATATACTCGAGGCAGGCGACGCCATCTATCTGCACGGCGGGGCCATGCTGGAAGTGCGCAGCGCTTCCGACATCTTGCTGGCGTCGTCGGCGGCCTTCCGTCAACTGGTTCAAGCCGAGCCGGAGCTGGCGCTTGCCGTGCTGCCCGCCATTGACAGGCTCGCCCAGAAATCGATCCGCATGATCGAAGACATCGCCTTTCACGGCGTCAAGCACCGCCTGATCCGCGTGCTCTGTGACACCGCCGACAGGATCGGCCGCCCGGCCGAGGAAGGCATCGTCATCGACCAGTTGCCCAACGCCGAGGATTTCGCCATGCAGATCGGCGCAACCCGGCAGTCCGTTTCAACCGTCATCGCCGAGCTCGTCCGCTCGGGCATCCTCTACCGCTTCGGCGGCGGGTCCATGGTGATCTCCGATCTCGGCCGCTTGCGCCGCGAGCTCGCCGACGTCCGCTGACGCCCCCACTTCAGGAGTTCCGACCATGTGCAGCGATTGCGGCTGCGGCAACAAGGCCGCCACAACCACCATTCCCGTTGTCGAGAACCTCCTGTCGGAAAACGACCGGATCGCCTCCCACGTCCGCGAGCATCTCAACGCCCACGGTGTGCTGTCGATCAACCTGATGTCGTCGCCCGGCTCGGGCAAGACGCAGCTTCTCGAGGCGACCATCGCCGGGCTGCCGAAGGATATCCGCGTGGCGGTCATCGAGGGTGACCTCGAAACCGAAAACGATGCCGACCGCATCAGGCGCCACGGTGTGCCGGCGGTTCAGATCACCACCGGCGTCACCTGTCACCTCGATGCGGTAATGATCCATGACGCCCTGCACGTGCTGGATCTCGATAACATCGACGTTCTCTTCGTCGAAAACGTCGGCAACCTCGTCTGCCCCGCCGACTTCGACGTCGGCCAGCATCACGACGTGGTTCTGCTGTCAGTCACCGAGGGCGACGACAAGCCCGACAAGTATCCGGTGATCTTCCGCAAGGCGGACCTGGTGCTGCTCACCAAGACCGACCTGTTGCCTGCCATCGAAGAGTTTTCGACCGAGCGGGCCCGCGCTGCCGTCGGTCGCGTCCACGGCCCTGGCCCAGTGCTCGAAGTCTCCGCCAAGAAGGGCACCGGTCTGGATGCCTGGGCGCAGTGGATCGTCGATCGGCTCGGCGAGCGCCGGCAGGCGATGGGTCGCGCCTGATCGCGCTCAGAGACCGGTTCGGAACTCGCGCAGGGAAGTAGACGGCCGCCGGAGTAGAATTTCCAAACGGTCTCTCAGACCTTCGCCGCCTCAAAGCTCTCTATATAGAGTTCGCGCCCCGTCAGGACGTCGGCGTCCGATCCGCCACAGCCCGAACAGACGAAGTGGTATCTCTCCACTTCGAAGACGGTACCGCAGGTTCGACATTTCGCCGTCACGCCGACGTCGTCAATGTCGAGCCTCGCGCCTTCGGCAAATGTACCCTCGGCGAAGATTTCGAAGGCCAGCCGGATCTGCCGGCTGTCGATGCCGCGCAACCGGCCGATCTTGAGCCGCACGGCGACAACCCGCTCGACCCGGTTCTGCTTGGCATGCTCGGTCAGGATGCGCATCAAGCCTTCGACCACCGCCGTTTCATGCATCGACGAATTCCTTCCAAAACTCGCCGAGTCTTCTATCGCAATCGCCGCGGCGGAGGAAATACTTGCGCGCGAAACGGCGGATTTTTTCGCGTCTTCATGCAAGTCATTCGCAAATAAAGGGAATCCCGTGGATTCTGCATGGCGGGAATGCATAAAGCTGGATCGGACAGACTACTTAGGAAATCGCGGTAAAGCGCCAGCTAAATCCTTTAGATTCTCGGCCTCGCCGACCGCCACATTAAAGACTCATTTGGGCAACTCGCTGATTTCATTCGCCATTCGCTCGAACGTATAACTTGAGTATATAATTCACTTTTACTGCCAACCGCAAAGCATTGGCGTCGTGCAAATGCGTATATGTCGGCTAGCCGACATACCCTAGTGGATGCTGCGATTAACGTCATCCATGACAGCCAAGATGCATGCCTGCGGAAGGATCTCCACTCATGCTATCCCTCACTCAGATCGACCCGACGGCGCTGGCCTGGATGGGCGCGATCTTCTTGTTCTTCGGCGAAGTCGCCGCTCTGATGAGTCTGCCGAGCCTTACGCGTGTCGTCATATGGTCGACGATCGCCGAGATCGGCTACATCCTGATCGGTATCGGTCTCGGTGGTGAAGCTGGTCTGACCGGTGCCTACATGCACTTCGGCTACCAGGTCATCATGCGCGGCCTCGTGGTTGCCGCCGGCTGGTACATCATTCGCCGTACCGGCTCGTCGCGCCTCGAAGACCTTGCCGGCTCCGGCCACCGCATGCCGGTCGCCGCGACGTTGTTCGGCTTCGGCATGTTCTCCGTGATGGGCCTGTCGCCGTTCAAGGGATCCTTCTCCAAGTTCCTGGTGCTCTACGCCGCCATCGAGCAGGGACACTGGGCGATCGCGCTCGTCGGCACCGCCGCCTCGATCGTCGCTGCCTACTATTACCTGGTGGTGATCCAGCGCGTCTGCCTCGAGCATCCGGCCCGCCGTGTCGAACTCGAGCCGGCGCCAGCGCTGGCTCTGCCGATCGCCTGGGTTCTGGCCGCCGTCACCGCGCTGATCTCGGTGTTCCCGCTGCCCTTCCAGCATCTGGCCGAAAGCTTCGCCGGCGCCGTTTCTGGCGTTCCCGAATTCGAGTCGCCCTGGGCACTGCTCGTGCTGGTTCCCTATATCGGCGCCTTCGCCGTCTACGGCCTCGGCCATGTCTCGACCAAGGCTCGCGACATCGGCGCGGTGGTCCTGGCTCTCGCGACGCTGGCTCTCGTGGTGTTCGACACCAGCCTCGATCCGGCCTCCCGCGTCTTCGCGCTGGTGTTCGCCGGCATCACTGCGGTGATGATCGTCTACTCGATCGGCTACATGGCCCGCGCCGAGTGGACCAACCGCTACTACTTCTTCGCCTTCCTGATGATCGGCTCGCTGCTCGGCCTCACCACCGCGCACGAGATGGGCAACTTCTACGTCTACTGGGAGCTGATGACCTGGACCTCCTACTTCCTGGTCATTCACGAGCAGAACCAGAAGTCGCTGCGCGCCGGCCTCATCTATTTCATGATGTGCGCCTCCGGTGCCTATCTGATGCACTTCGGCATCCTGCTGACGCACGCAGAGATCGGCTCCTTCGAGTTTGCCGCGCTGGCCGAGAAGGTCGGCACGATCTCCCCGGTCGCGGGCCTCGTCATCGCGCTCTGCTTCTTCGCCGGCTTCGCGGTGAAGGCTGGCGTCTGGCCGGTCCACAGCTGGCTGCCGATCGCCCACCCCGCCGCCCCGTCGTCGATCTCCGGTCCGCTGTCCGGTATCCTGACCAAGGCCGGCGTGTTCGGCCTCGTCAAGGTGCTGTTCATCGTCATCGGTGTTCCGGCTCTCTCGACCTTCACCGGTTGGGGCCTCAGCCTCGAGGTGGTGCTGATCGGCCTTGGCCTGATCACGCTGCTCTACGGCGAGATCCGCGCCCTGTTCGAGACCGAGATCAAGCGGATGCTTGCCTTCTCGACCCTCGCCCAGGTCGGTGAGATCGTCGCGGTCCTCGGCATCGGCACGGCGCTTGCCACCGACGCCAGCCTCTTGCACGTCACCAACCACGCCGTCATGAAGACCCTGCTGTTCTTCGCAGCCGGCGCCTTCATCATGCAGACCGGCCGTCGCAACATTGCCGATCTCGCCGGTGTTGGCCGCGTCATGCCCTTCACAGCTGGCTGCTACGCGCTGGCCACCGTGTCGATCATGGGCCTGCCGCCCTTCTCAGGCTTCGTATCGAAGTTCCTGATGGTCTACGCCGCGGCTGAAGCCGGTCACTACGAAGTGGCTGTCGGTCTTCTGGTCGGCGGCATCATCGCCGTGGTCTACTATCTCCGCGTCGTCGGCATGCTGTTCTTCCGTCCCTGGAAGGGTGAAGCCGGCGTCAAGGAAGCCCCGCTTCCGATGCTGATCGCCGTCGGCGTTCTCGCCGCCGCGATTCTCTTCGGTGGTTTCGTCCCGTCCTTCCAGCTCAACCTCGTCAGCGCCGTCGGCGCCGAAGTGGCTGCCCGTAGCGGTCTGACCGCCGCCGTGCTGCCGACCCTGGTGATGAACTGGACGCTGCCGGCCATCATCGCCTTCCTGGGCTCGGTGGCTGTGTGGCTGGTTGGCCGCAAGTCGGTCCAGCAGGCCGGCTGGCTCGCCGTGGCGGTGCTCGTCGTCGCCTTCCTCGCCGTGATCTTCACGGCCCCGTCCTACGACACGCTGTCCTTCTGGTTCGCAGTGCTGATCGCCGGCGTTGGCGCGCTCAACATGCTGCACGCCACCGCCTATCTCGCCCACAACCATGCTCAACCGCGCTTCTTTGCTGCCTTCGGCGTCATGATCGCCGGCCTCTTGGGCATGACCGCAGCCAAGGACATCTTCACCTTCTTCGGCTTCTGGGAGTTGATGTCGAGCTGGGCGCTCTGGGCGGCCATCATCCATGAGGAAACCGACGAGGCGCGGAGAGAAGGCTTCAAGTACTTCTTCTTCAACACTGTCGGCGCCTCGTTCATGTTCCTTGGCGTCGCTGCGATCGCGGCCCATGCCGGCACCTTCGATCTGGTCGGGATCGGCCAGAAGGCGCTCGACATGCCGCTCGTCACGCTGGCCATCGGCATTGTCCCGATCTTCATCGGCCTCGTCATGAAGGCCGCCATGCTGCCCGTCCGGATCGACGTGCAGATGCACCCGGCCGCTGCCCCGACCCCGGTGTCCGGCTACATCTCGGCCGTGCTGCTGAAGTCGGGTCCGTGGGGCGTGCTCAAGCTGTTCAGCCTGTTCGGCGGCAGCGCAGTGTTCCTGCGCCTTGGCGGCGAGATCGGTGGCGTTCCGGCGCTGATCGACCTCATCGCCATCATCGCCGGCATCACCGTGGTCTATGCTGGCGCCATGGCTGTGGTTCAGAACGGCATCAAGCTCTTGCTGATCTACTCCACCGTCAGCCAGCTCGGCTACGTGCTGATGGCGCTTTGCCTCGGCACCTCGCTCGGCGTCGCCGGCGGCCTGTTCCACTTCGTCAACCACATGTTCCTCAAGGACACTCTGTTCCTTGTGGCCGGTGCCGTCATGGTCAAGAGCCATGCCAGCCAGCTCGATGAACTGGGCGGTCTCGGCCGGAAGATGCCGATCACCTTTGGCTTCTTCCTGTTTGCAGGCTTGTCGCTGGCCGGTGTTCCGCCGCTCAACGGCTTCTCCTCGAAGTGGATGATCTTCTCCGCAGCCTTCGAGAGCGGCCACTGGGCGCTTGCCACCGGTGCCATGGTGTCGTCGCTGTTCACGCTCGCCGCCGTGCTGAAGTTCGCCCACGCCGCCTTCATGGGTGCGCCGACGCAGAAGGCCCTCGAGGCCGAGGAAGCGCCGCTGTCCATGCTGCTGCCGATGGGCGTGCTGGTGAGTGCCAGCGTTCTGCTCGGCTTCTTCCCGGGCCTCGCCCTGGTGCCGATCGCCAAGATGCAGGCTGAGCTCGGCCTTACGCCGATCGACGCCTCGATCTTCGGACCGCTGCCGGGCGCCGGTGGCTGGAGCCCGTTTGCTCTGAGCCTCCTGGTCCTGATCGTTGCCGCGCTGTTCATCCCCTGGATGCGTCTCGCCCACCGCGGCATCCAGAAGAGCGGCCTGCACTTCGCTGGCGCCACACCCAATGACTTCCTTCCGGAAGCCGGCGGCCGTGTCGGCACAGCCAACCTGTTCGAGTCCCCGACTGCTGCCATCCGCGGCCTCTTGGCGGCCAAGCCCGCCAAGGCCAAAGAACAGCACTGACGGGAGAGGAGAGACCCAAAATGTCCAACCAGATCGCTATCTTGCTGGCGGTGCTCCTCTTCCCAGGTGGAGTCTTCGCCCTCGTCTTCGGCCTTGCCATGAAGGGTGTCGACCGCCGCGTCGCCGCCCGCCTGCAGAGCCGTGTCGGACCGCCGCTGCTGCAGCCGTTCTTCGACATCATCAAGCTCGGCTTCAAGCGCACCATGGTGCCGGGTGCCGCCAATGAGACGGTGTTCCTCTACACCCCGCTCGTCGGCGTGGTCGCCATGCTGATCGCCGCCGCTCTGGTGCCGATCACCTCGGTCTACGCACCGGATGCCGCCATCGGCAATCTCCTGGTGCTGCTCTATCTGCTGATGATCCCCGGCATCGTGCTGATGATCGCCGGCTCGGCTTCCGGTTCGCCCTATGGCGCCATCGGCTTCTCCCGCGAGATGGCCCTGATGATCGCCTACGAAGGCCCGCTGGTGCTGATCGCCGCCGCCGTCGCCATTCGTACCGGCGTGGGGCTCGGCGGCTGGGCCACCTTCTCGCTGAACGACATCATTGCCTATCAGCAGGCCCACGGCTCCTTCCTGTTCGACCCGGTGATGTGGCCGGCGGTCGCCGCCTTCTGCTTCTTCTACCCGGCCAACGTCGGCATCGTGCCCTTCGACATTCCGGAGGCCGAAACCGAAGTGCTGGAAGGCCCGCTGCTTGAGTACTCCGGCCCGGTGCTGGCGCTGTTCAAGATCATGTCGGCGCTGAAGAAGGTTGTCGTGCTGGGCCTCGGCATCGCCCTGTTCTTCCCGGCAGCTCCGGCGGGCATCGTCGGTGGCTTCCTGGTGTGGCTGATCAAGATGGCAGTGATGATGCTGGTCGGCATCACCACGGTCCGTCTTTCCATGGGCCGCATGCGCATCGACCAGGCCTTCGTATTCTTTCTGAAGTGGCCGCTGCTGCTCGCCGTGGCGAGCCTTGCAGTCGTCGTCGTGGTTTGAGGAGGGCTAGATGGGCCTGATACCCGATTTCAAGAACATCGCCACGCGCTCGCCCTGGATCTACCGGATCAACGCCGGCTCCTGCAACGGCTGCGACGTGGAGATGGCGACCACCGCGCTGATCCCCCGCTATGACATCGAGCGTCTCGGCTGCCAGTACTGCGGCAGCCCCAAGCACGCCGACATCGTGCTGATCTCCGGTCCGCTCACCGTCCGCGTCAAGGATGCCGTGCTGCGGATGTACGAAGAGATCCCCGATCCCAAGGTGACGGTAGCGGTCGGCGTCTGCCCGATCTCCGGTGGCATCTTCCGCGAGAGCTATGCCGTGCTGGCGCCGATCGACCAGTACATTCCGATCGACGTCAACGTGCCCGGCTGTCCGCCCCGGCCGCAGGCAATCATCGCCGGCGTCGCCAAGGCCATCGCAATCTGGCGCGAGCGTCTCTGAGGAAAGGTCCCGAAATGAACTTCCTGACGATTTTCGCCCGCAACCTGAAGCAGGGTCCGCAGACCGAGGCCTTCCCGCTTGGCCCGGCCTTCACGCCCGACCGTTTGCGTGGCCGCATCGAGTTCAACGCGGTGAATTGCGAGGGTTGCCGCATTTGCGAGCGCGTTTGCCCCGCCAACGCTATCCGCTTTGCCAAGACGCCCGACGGCATGACCTTCGATTGCTGGCACAACACGTGTGTGTTTTGTGGCAACTGCGAGTTCTACTGCCCGACGGACGCCATCCACCAGACCAATGACTGGGACCTCTCCCACGTCAACGCCGACAAGTTCGAGATGGTCGAACATGGTCTGATCCCCAATCAGAAGTGCGTCGAGTGTGGCGCCACGGCGCTCAACACGGCGCCGATGGTCAAGAACGCCAAGCCGCCGCTCAGCACCGAGGAATATGCCGAGGTGCGTGCGCGCTGCCCGAAGTGTCGCGCCAAGTATCTCAAGAACCGGAAGGTCCCAGCATGAGCCGCCTACCGCAAGACCTGGAAGCCCGCCTCACCGCCGCGGCCCCGGCCGGCGTCGAGTTCTCGGCCGAAACCGACCATTACGGCGTCACCGTCGCCTGGTTGGGCCTCGCCAGCACAGCCGATCTGTCGCCGGTCGCCGCTCTTCTGAAAGACATCGGAGCGCGCCTCTCGATGATCACCTGCGCCCAGCCTTCCGTCCCCGAAGACGAGGAGGAAGACGAGGACGAGGAGAACGAGGACGGCGAAGCGAAGGCCGAAGCCGAGCCCAAGGAGACGCCGAAGACGTTCGGTGGCACGCCGCTCGACGGCACCTCCTACGAGATCGACTATCACTTCGACATCGCTGGCGATGCGCTGACCATCATTGCCTACGTGCCCCAGGGTGGCAGCATCCCCTCGCTGACGCCGCTGTTCCGCAATGCCGACTGGCATGAGCGCGAGATGATGGAACTCTACGCCATCAAAGTGACCGACCATCCCGATCCGCGCCGCCTGTTCCTCGACGCCTCGGTCGACGGCGCCGTTCTCGAGCGGCTGATTCCGTTCTCGACGCTGGTCAATGCCGCCAGCACCAAGGGCCTGTGGGAACGCCTCACCGCCGCCGGAAAGAAGGGTGCAGCATGAGCACGCACAACGTACCCGAGACCTTCAGCATTCCCGTCGGCCCGTTGCATGTGGCCCTCGAGGAGCCGATGTACTTCAAGATCGATGTGCAGGGCGAAACCGTCAGCCACATCGACATCAACGCCGGTCATGCCCACCGCGGCATCGAGTACCTGACCACCAAGCGGACAATGTACCAGAACGTGGTGCTGACCGAGCGCATCTGCTCGCTCTGCTCCAACAGCCACCCGCAGACCTTCGCCATGGCGGCCGAAAAGATCGCCGGCATCGAGGTGCCTGAGCGCGGCATTTATCTGCGCACCGTCGCGGACGAATTGAAGCGCGTCACCTCGCATCTGTTCAACGTGGCGCTCTTGGTGCACCTCGTCGGTTACGAGACCTACTTCATGCACATGATGCAGGTCCGCGAGATCGGCCAGGACATGCTGGAATCGATCTTCGGCAACCGCCAGGACATCGGCGCCATGTGCATCGGTGGCGTCCGCTACGACCTCGACGACAAGTCGATCGCCTACATCAAGGGCGCGATCGACAAGATCGAGGCCGAGACGAAGGACATCATCAAGACCTTCAAGACCAACGGTTCGATCCTGCGCCGCACCAAGGGTGTGGGCGTGCTCACTCACGCCGATGCCATCACCTGTGGCGTCGTCGGCCCGGTGGCCCGCGCCTCCGGCGTCGACTATGACGTGCGCCGCGAAGCACCCTATGCCGCCTACGATCGCCTGCCGCTCGTCGTGCACTCGCTGACCGACGGCGACGTCTGGTCGCGCGCCATGGTCCGCCTCGAGGAGATCCTGACCTCGATCGACTTGCTGCGCGTCTGCCTGCGCGACTTGCCCGCCGGCCCGGTCAACATCAATGACCGACCGGACATCCCGCCCGGACAGGCGGTGACGCGTAGCGAAGCGCCGCGTGGCGAGGTGATCTACTACCTTCGCACCAACGACACGCCGCAGCCGGAACGCGTCAAGTGGCGCGTGCCGACCTTCATGAACTGGGACAGCCTGCGCTTCATGCTGCAGGACGCCAAGGTTGCTGACATCGCCATGATCGTCAACAGCATCGATCCCTGCCTTTCCTGCACGGAACGCTGACGACGGTCATCCGGAAAGCTGCAGACTTTCCGGATAAAGCGAAAGCGGGAAAACTGACGCCGAGGGCAAGGGTTACTTGCTCCGGCGACGAGAGATCGGGGCCGCACATAATACGGACATCGCGGCTCCGTTGGACAAACCAAGAGGAGTGACACCCATGGCCTTTATGATTGAAACCTCCACCTGCACGGCTTGCGGCGCTTGCGAAGACGAGTGCCCGAACAAGGCCATCAGCCACAAGGGCAAGGTCTACTCGATCAATGCCAAGAAGTGCACCGAGTGCGAAGGCCACTTCGACACCCAGCAGTGCGCCGAAGTCTGCCCGTCGGGCTCGTGCATGCCGGCTGCCGCCTGAGGCTGCTGTCGAAGGCGCCCTCGCGGCGCCTTCCATACGATATCGAAAGGGAGCGGGAGCCCGATGGCACCGCTCCCTTTTTTTCTTTACGAGCTCAACGGTCGGGATCGATCGCGGCGAGGAAGACTGTCATTTCATCCTCGCCAGCCTCCGGCTCGCTGCCGACCATGACCGCAACGGCGAAGGCTATGGCCGAAGACGTCTCGGTATGTGTCGTCGCGTCGGCGCGAAGGTTCATCACCAGCGTCGGGCACAGGAACAGTGCCAGACGGATCACTTCGCGCCAGTCGACCGGCAGCAGATCGTGCGCCTTGAGACTGGCGAGCAGCGGCTTCCAGACCAGTTCGGCCTTGGCCGCCAGGAGCGCCTGTCGGACCGGCGTCAGCGCCCAGTCGGTATCAATGGCCAGAGTGCCTTCGCCAAGTCTGACGTCGGCCGAGAACCGCCGCGTCACCTCCGCTGGATCGTAAAGCCACAGCGGGTGAGCGAACACATTGTGGAAGGTGGCCTTCACCTCGGCGATCAGCACCGGCACATGCTCGCCGGCGAAGGCCGGATCGTAGAAACAAAGAGCGGGCCCCTCTGGCCCCTGCCCGTACCAGACGTTGGCGTTATGGGCGTCGCCATGCGCCACCACGCCGCCGGCATCAGCCAGCAAATCCGGCATCAAGCGCGTCCCGGCGGCGGCAAACAACTCGCCGATCGTCTGCCGATAGGAGCGACCGTTGATCACCAGCCGCCGACTGGCAAAGACGTTCCAGTCGAGTTCGACACCCGGCAAGCGAACGGGTTTTCCAAGATAGAAGCTGGCAAATCGTCCGCCTGGAAAGTGTCGACCCGGCATATCGACAAGACGATCATGGAATAGCCGATGGATCGGCTCTGCGGCCGCCTGGGCGGATGTGATCGGATGCAAGCCTCCGAGGTAGACCTCTGCAATTGCAGCATCAAGATCACGTTCGGCGGCAACGGCATCCGCTTCGCCAGCAACGTCGCGACGCCCTTCGATGGCGGCGATATCGAGGGCTCGCAGCACGTCGGAAAAGCGGGGATCGGACCGGCGGCGATAGACCAGCACCTGTTCACCCGGCAGGTTGGACACGAACACCGGCATGTCTACCGGCAAGCCCGCGCGGGCGAGGATGTCGGCGCGATAATACTCGCCGGTCATTGCCTCCTCACCATCTTCCTGATGAAACTTGAAGAAATAGTCGGTGCTCGCCGCTGAGAAGAAACCATTCAGCGAGTTGAGACTGTACTGGTCGCGATTGATCGCAACGCCTTCGGCTGCAAGACCGAAGAGATCGGCGAAGAGCTTCGTGAGCTCTGCCGTCGCAGCCGCTTCGTCATGGGCGGCGAGGCGCCGGATCTCGGCCGTGCGGCTCACTCTGCAGCCCCCGGCCTGATGATCGTCTTGAGACCAATCGAGCGGCCCGCCAGAAGACGGTCGTAAGCCGCAGGCACCGCATCGAGCGTGATGATTTCGTCGACCATCGCCAGCAGGCGATCTTCCAGTTTCGGCATCAGCGCCACCGCCTCTGGCAGTTCATCGGTGAAGGCGTGGCAACCAGCGAGCACGATTTCCCGCTCGACCAGCCGCACCGGATCGATGTTGAGGCTGCCATGACCGATACCAACCAAGGCAAGCGTTCCGCCCGACGAAACAATGTCCAGAAGAATCCCGATGACACCGGGATGGCCGGTCGCGTCAAGCACCGCCAGAAGCGACTGGCCTGCAAGCACCTCGGCAACAGCTTCCGCCGTGAGGTCGACGATGTGGGCCCCGGTCACCTCGGCAACGCGCTGGGCGCGGTCGGCATTGCGGTCGGCGACCAGCAACGGTCCGTCGTGACGTTCTGAAAGGATGAGGGCGGCGAGACCTCCGATCGGACCACAGCCGGCGATCAGCACCGGCGACCCGGCCGGCACAGCCAACCGCTTGACCGCATGCAGCGCGACGGCCAATGGCTCAGCCATGGCAAGCGCCGCCGCGTCAACATCGTCAGGCGCTCTGACGACCAGCGAAGCGGGAAGCACGGCCTCCTCGGCAAAGCCGCCTTCACAGACTTCGCCGACGAAGCCCAGCTTCTCGCAGACATTCGGCCGGCCACCGCGACAGGCGGCGCACACGCCACAGGTCACGCGTGAATCGGCGACCACTGCGTCACCGACCGCCAGGCCGATAACGCCCTCGCCGATCGCCGCCACTCTGCCGGCAAACTCATGCCCGGCCACAGACGGTGACCGGCTGATCCAGGCGCCGGTACGAAAGTTGTGAAGGTCGGAGCCACAGATGCCCGCGGCGGAAACGGCCACCCGCACCTCGCCAGCTCCTGGGGCCGGCGGCGATGCAATGTCCTCGACCCTGAGGTCGCCGGCGGCGTAGAGGCGGACGGCCTTCATCGATCAGCCCTTCAGATAGGCGTCGCGCACCGACGACACGGCCTGCTCGTGCGACGAGAAGCCCTCGTAGCGGGCGAGCACACGGGCGGTATGCGCCAGCTCCGGATAAGCCGACGCCGTGACGTAACCGACCGACGCGCGCTTGACGAAATCGAACACCGACAGCGGTCCCCAGGTGCGCGCCCAGCGGCTGGTCGGCAGCACGGCGTTGGGGCCGAGGCCGAAGTTGGCGATGGAGACCGGCGTATAAGGGCCCATCAGGATTTCGGCCGCCTCGGTGATCTTGCCGAGATGGGCGTAAGGATCGGTGGAGAGGATCTCGAGATGCTCCGGCGCATAGGCGTTGACGAAGGCATGGCTCTCCTCGACCGACGAGGTCAGGATTATGCCGCCGAACGCACCACCCAGCACCTTCTTGGAGAACTCGACACGCTGCGCCGTCATGCGCGCCCAATGCTCCGGCAAAGCGGCCAGCGCCTCCTCAGCCACGCGACGCGAATGGGTGACGATATAGGCCGATGAATCCGGTCCATGCTCGGCCTCGATCAGCACGTCGAGGGCGGCGAGACCACCATGCACGGTATCGTCGGCGAAGATGATTGCCTCTGACGGGCCGGCTGGCAGACCGGCATCGATGACGCCGGACAGCAGGCGCTTGGCCGCCACCACCCACGGGCTGCCGGGACCGACGATCTTCAGTGCCGGCTTCACCGTCTCGGTACCGAAGGCGACGGCGGCAACGGCCTGCGCACCACCCACCTTGTAGACGGTCTCGACGCCGGCGAGACGAGCAGCCACCAGCGTTGCCGCATCGACCGAGCCATCCGGCGTCGGTGGCGTGACGATGGCGAGATCTGGAACGCCAGCCACCACAGCCGGCACAGCGGTCATCATGGTGACCGACGGAAAGGCGCCCTTGCCGCGCGGAATGTAGAGTGCAACCGACTTGATCGGCGTCACGCGATCGCCGGCGAAGGCGCCCGGGCGAATCTCCTTGAACCACATCGCCTCAGGCTTCTGCTCCTCATGGAAGCGGCGGATATTCTCAATGCCGTAGCGGATCGCCTCGATCACCTCCGGCTCAACAGCCTTGAAGGCCGCCTCGAACTCGGCCTCGGTGGCCTTGAGAGCGCCGGGCTTCACCTCGGCCTTGTCGAGATCACGGGCAAAGCGATGGAGCGCTGCGTCGCCTTCCGTCTTCACCGCCTCGATGATCGGGCCGACCTTGTCGAGGAAGAAGGTAAGGTCGGTTTCCGAACGCTTGAGCAGGGCGGCACGGCCGGCAGCGTCGAGCTTGGCATAGTCGTGGAAGGAAACGTCGGTCATGGGAGCAGTCCTTGAGCGGCAGGGCGTTTGTCACGCCTTCATTTCGATTTCAGGAAAATATCCAGTCCGACCAGCCAGTCGAGCAGCGCGATGGCGATCGCCGCAACGGCGATGAACACCACGGAGATGGCGGCAAGGTCAGGCGTGATGATGGAGCGGATGGAATTGTAGATCTGCACCGGCAGCGTGACGATGCGCGCATCAACGAGCAGCAGCGACACCAGGAACTCGTTGAGCGCCAGGATGAACATCAGGAGCGCGCCGGTGATGATGCCGGGCGTCACGGCAGGAACCGTGACCGCGAGAAAGGTGGAGAGCGGCGGCGCTCCGCAATTGGCAGCGGCAAGCTCGAGATCCGGATCGAGGCTGGCAGCGCTGGCCGTCACCGCCCAGATCATGAAGGGCAGATTGATCACCGCGCAGGCGATGCCCACCGGCCACAGTTGGCCGAGCAGGCCCCACTTGCCGAAGATCAGCATCAGGCCGATGCCCGAGCCGATCAGCGGCACGGTAAACGGCAAGAGCAGATAGACCTGCACGCCAGCCGCAAAGCGCATCCGGTACTTGGCCAGCGCTATGCCGGCAAGCGTACCCGTGGGGATGGAGATCGCCGTGCAGATGGTGGCGACGATCACCGAGCGCAGGAAAGCATCGCGCAGATCGGTGGCGCCGGCGATCGCCGCGTACCACTTGAGCGACAGCCCCTCGGGCGGGAAGGTGATCATGTTGCCGGCGGTGAACGAAGCGCCCAGCACCACCAGCGTCGGCGCCGACAGCATGACCAGCGCCACGACCACAAAGGTCCAGAGAGTCACGGCCTTGGAGCGATCGCCCTTCATTTCGACCTCCCCATGGCCAGCGTGCCGGCCCCGAACAACGCGAACACCACACCGACCATGATCGAGCCGACAGCTACCAGAAGCAGCGCCAGCGTCGCACCCATTCCCTGGTCGGACGTACGGAAGAATTGGTCATAGATGGCGTTGGCGATGAAGTCCTGCGACCCGCCGCCGAGAATGGCGGGAATCGCAAAATCGGTGAGCGACAGCGTCATGACCACAAGCCCCGCGCCGATGAAGCCGGGCTTGGCGAGCGGCAGCACGATGTGGATGAAGGTCTTCACCCAGTTGGCGCCGAGCGAGCCGGCCGCTGATTCCATCTCTTCGGGAATGGCGGTGAGCGCTGGCGCCAGCATCAAAACGGCAAACGGCAGCATGTACTGGACAAGGCCGAACAGCACCGCCGGATAGTTATAGAGGAGGCGTATCGGCGCCACGCCAACGAGGCCGAGCGCCTCGTTGACCATGCCCTGCGAGCCCAGGATGATCAGCCAGCCGTAGGCGCGCACCACCTGACCAATGAAGAAGGGCAGGAACAGCGCGATCAGCAGGAACTTGCGCAGCGCTGCCGAGCGTGTACGCACCATGATGTAGGAATAGGGAAAGGCGAAGATCAGCGTGATCACGGTAACGATCAGCGAGCCGATCAGGCTGCGGCTTGCCACAGTGTAGAACAGCTTTTCGGTGAAGGCTCGATGATAGTTGGTCAGCGAATAATCGTCTGACGGCAGGAAGGTCGCCGTGTCCAGCGTACGGAACGAGCCGTCGGCCATGTCCCACAGCCCGAGCACCAACAGCCCTACCAGAACGATGGCCGGCAACAGCATCAGCCACGGCACGGCAGCCGAAAAGCTTCGCGGCCAGACGGCGGCGGCGATCGCTTCCAGGGCGTCCATCAGGCGCCAGGATAGAGGATAGGAGGTGCGGCTCGGGCGCATTCTTCAATCTGACATTTTAGAAAGACGGTCCGCCGCGTCCAGCACGGCGGACCCTGAACAACAAGACAGCGATCAGCCCTGCATGATTTCCTTGAACTTGCCGAACCACTCGCTCTCGTGCTCGACCTGCACCTTGGAAGAGACGCGGAGCAGCTTCTTGTAGTCCCCGTCCTTGGTCGGGTAGGACGCATCACCGGCGAGATCGGCCGGCACCTTGAGGCCCGGAACGACGCCCGGCAGACCAAGGCCATCAAGCCAGACCTGCTGCGCCTCGAGCGTCAGGGCGAAATTGACATACTGCTTGGCCCAGTAAAGCTCGTTTTCCGGCAGATACTTAGGCACCCAGAGACCATCGGTCTCGTAAGTCGCGCCCTCGTCCGGCACCGTCCATGCGATGGAGATGCCATTCTTCTTGGCTTCGCGGGCGTTGGAGGAAATGGTGCAGGCGACGTCGATTTCGCCCTTCTGGAACCAGGTGGTGAAATCAGGATCCTCGCCCATCAGCGGCTCGTTGGCCTTGAGCTTGGTGAAGAAATCCCAGGCCGGCTTCATGTTGGCCGGAATGTCCTCGAGCTTGCCACCGCCGGCGATCTCGGCCGGGAAATGCAGACCGATGCCGTCGTTGTAGACGGCGACGCGACCCTTGAACTTCGGATCGAGCAGCACGTTCCATGACTTGGGTGCACCCTCCGGGAAAGCCTCGGGACGATAGGCCAGCACGTAGACATAGCCATAGGTGTTGACGATCGGATAGTCGTCCACACCCACCGGCTTGGCAGCGTCGCTCACCTTCTTGAGGTTCGGCAGGTCGGAAAGATCCTCGGTCACGCCACGCAGCGCCGACTTGGTGGCATTGGTCGTGGTGTCCCAGTTCACGTGGATCGGCGGAACGCGCTTCTGCGCGGCGGCGGCCCAGAGCTTCGGCTGGATCTCGTTGTCCTCGGTGAGGTCATGACGGACGGCAATGCCGGTCAGCTTAGTGAACGGATCGGAGACGCCGGCCTTCAGGCTGTCGACCCAGGAACCGCCCCAGGCGCGAACGATGATTTCCTTGGGCTTGGCCGGTTCGGCAGCGAAAGCGCGGCCGAACGGCATGCCGACGAGGCCGGCAGCACCGGCAAGGCCGACGCCCTGCAGGAAACGGCGACGGCCGAGTTGAAGGGAAGGCTTGGTCGATCCTGTCATTGTCGTTCTCCTCTGGCTCAGTTTCTTATTTCGGTCAGATGCGTCAGCGCCGGTCGGCTCAATCCCCGAAGACCAGCACGTCCTTCTCGTTCCACCCCAGCGAGACACTCGATCCGATGTCGTGCTGGTTATGGGTCACGGGGTCATGATCGAACACACGGAGGGGCGCCTCGCCGAGCTCCTTGACGGACACCTCGTAGACGACGCGCTCGCCCTCGAAGATGGCGTCGGTTACCGTCCCATCGAAGATGGTATCGACGTCACCCAGCGCTTCGCGGCCGCTGCCGATGCGAATCTGCTCGGCCCGGAGCGCACCCCGCGCCACGACGCCGGATGCGGGGCGAAAGCCGTTGCCGGTCCGCCCGACAAAGCCGGGACGGTCAAACACGATCCGGTCACCGTCGACGCTCGTGACATTGCCGTCGATGAAATTGGTGACGCCTATGAAATTGGCGACGAAGGCGTTCTTCGGCTGACGGTAGGTGGCTTCCGGACGCGCCTTCTGCTGAATGCGTCCGTGATCCATGACGATGATTTCGTCCGACACCACAAGCGCCTCGCGCTGGTCATGCGTCACGTTGATGGTGGTGACGTCGAGCTCACGCTGGATGCGGCGAAACTCAAGCTGCATTTCCTCGCGAAGCTTGCGGTCAAGGGCGGCAAGCGGCTCGTCGAGCAACAACAGGTCAGGCTCGAACACCAGGGCGCGGGCAATGGCAACGCGCTGCTGCTGACCGCCAGACAGCTCGTGAATGCGGCGGTCGCCAAGCTTACCAAGCCGAACGAGCTCAAGATAACGCTGCACCCGAGCGGGAATCGTCCGCGCATCAAACCGGCGCATCCGCAAAGGAAAGGCGACGTTCTCCGCCGCCGTCATGTGCGGAAACAGCGCGAGCTTCTGGAACACCATGCCGATCGACCGCTTGTGCGGCGGCACGCTGCCGACGGCGAGACCGTTGATGAACACCTCACCGGACGTCGGGCGCCCGAAACCGGCGATCATTCGTAGCAGCGTCGTCTTGCCTGACCCCGACGGCCCCAGAATGGTCAGGAAACGCGCTTTCTCCAGATCGAACGTGGCGTCGCGCACCGCGTGCACACCGTCGAACACCATATTGACGTCGCGGACCGACACCGCAGAGGGCGCATCGGCTGCCATGGTTCCCGTCATCCCCTTACTCTCAGACACTTAACAGCCCCACCAGCTGTCGCCCTCTTGGGAGCGCCAACTACCCTATACATCTCTAGACAGGTCGTCACTCGATTTCGGCGTCATTTTTATGCACGCCTTAAATTGAGGCAAGATAACCTCCATCTACCGGGATACATTGGCCCGTTATGTAGGCAGACGCATCCGAGGCCAGAAAAACGACCGCCCCCGTGAGATCGCCCAGAGCCCCAAAACGACCGAGCGGGATCTTGCCGAGCATCGAAGCCTGCCATGCGTCGTCGCGATAGAAGACATCGGTCATAGCGGTGCGGAAATAGCCCGGCGCCAAGGCATTTACGCGAATACCCAGGCGAGCCCACTCCGTCGCTAGCGCCGTGGTCATGCCGAGAATTCCGGCCTTCGACGAACCATAGGGCACAGCAGTCGGCACGCCGACGTAACTCGTGAGCGATGCAAGATTGATGATCGATCCACCCCGCCCCACAGCTTCCATCTGCCGCGCCGCAGCCTGGGCAACGAAGAAGGCCCCCTTGAGATTGGTATCGACGATGCGATCCCAGACATCCTCCTCGAGATCGAGCGAAGGCGTCACCTCTTCATACCCGGCGTTGTTGACCAGAATATCGAGCCCGCCGAGCTTTTCCGCGGCCTGCGTGACAACCGCGCGGCTGCCAGACACATTACGAACATCATGTGAAAGCGGCACGGCGCGTCTGCCGAGCGCCTCGATGCTCGCCACAACCTCATGGAGCGAAGCCGCGTCGCGGGCCGTCACCGCAACATCCGCGCCCGCCCCAGCCAAGCCCTCTGCGATCGCCCGGCCAATGCCCCGGCTCGCCCCCGTCACCAGCGCCTTGCGACCTTCGAGATTGAAGAGAGCGAGCGGCGACATGGTGAAACTCCGGAATTCAGGAACCTCCGGCGCTCCTCCCGAGCAGCCGGACAATGAGGCCGGCAATGCAACATTTCCGGTCTATGATGTCCAGTGACGTAATGCCATTTTTCGATGGCTTATTCTGATTCCGCACGGCTGTCTTGCGCAAGCCACCGGTCTTTGGCCGGCTCCGTTGCCAATGGCTTGCATCAGGAACAAGGTTGTCTATACATATGGGCCCGAAATCCACTGCAGGTATCGATATGGCCACCCGCCTGTTTCGCAACGCTCGCCTCGTCACAATGGCCAACCCCGCCTGTATCACGCCGGTGGAGAAGGCGGCCGTTCTCGCCGTCGATGGCCATATCGCCTACGCCGGGCCGGAAGCCAGCCTGCCGGACACACCGCAGGGCACGGAGACGGTCGATCTTGAGGGACGGCTGGTAACGCCCGGCCTCATCGACTGCCACACCCACCTCGTTCATGGCGGAGATCGCGCCCACGAGTTCGAGCTGCGTCTGGCCGGCGCCAGTTACGAAGAGATCGCCCGCGTCGGCGGCGGCATCGTTTCGACGGTCACCGCAACGAGGACGGCAGGCGAAGACGGGCTGGTCACCACTGCCCTGCCCCGGCTCGACCACCTGATCGCCGAAGGCGTCACCACCGTCGAGGTGAAGTCCGGCTACGGGCTCGATCTCGACAGCGAGCGCGCCCAGTTGCGGGCTGCCCGCCGCCTTGCTGCCGAGCGGAAGGTTACCGTCAGCACCAGCTTCCTCGGCGCCCACGCCGTGCCACCGGAGTTCCGCGACGACCGCGCCGGCTACCTGAGGCTTCTGCGCGAGAAGATGCTGCCAGCCATCGCGGCGGAGGGGCTCGCCGATTGCGTCGACGCCTTCTGCGAGGGGATCGCCTTCTCGCCGGACGAGGTCAACGAGCTGTTCTCGTTGGCGAGAGGCCTCGGACTGAAGGTCCGGCTCCATGCTGATCAGCTGTCAAATCTCGGCGGCGCGGCCCTTGCCGCCCGCCACGGCGCACTGTCGGCCGACCATCTTGAGCACACCGATGAAGCTGGCGTTGCCGCGATGGCGGCGGCTGGCACCGTCGCCGTACTCTTGCCCGGCGCCTTCTATTTCATCCGCGAGACCAAGTTGCCGCCGGTCGACCTGTTCCGCAAACATGGCACTCGCATCGCCATCGCCACCGACTGCAACCCGGGCACGTCGCCGCTCACCTCGCCACTCCTCACCATGAACATGGCCGCGACCCTGTTCCGCCTCACCGTGGCCGAATGTCTCGCCGGGATGACCATCCACGCCGCGGCGGCCCTCGGCCTTGCCAGGGACACCGGGTCGATCGAAGCTGGCAAATGGTGCGACCTTGCCGTCTGGGATGCGGAGCGTCCCGCAGAACTCGTCTACCGCATGGGCTTCAACCCGCTCGCCGCCCGCTATTGGAGAGGTGAATGAAAGAGACTCCAACCGTCCACCGCCTCGTACCGGGCGAAGTCCCACTCTCAACCTGGCGTGCCGTCTATTTTGGCGACGGCGTTACCCTGGACCCCGCCGCGCGTGGCCCCGTCGACAAGTCTGCGGCCACCATCGAAGCGATCCTTGGCAAGGGAGCCCCGGTCTACGGCGTCAACACCGGGTTCGGTAAGCTTGCCTCGGTCCGGATCGAGGCAGCGGATCTCGAAACGCTCCAGCGGAATATCGTGCTGTCGCATGCTGCTGGCGTCGGCGAACCACTGCCGGTAGCCGTCGTGCGGTTGATCATGGCCATGAAGCTTGCGAGCCTCGCCCAAGGGGCTTCCGGCATCCGCTGGCAGACCCTTGAACATCTGGCCACTTGCCTCGAACGCGGTCTGATCCCGGTCATCCCCGGACAGGGCTCGGTCGGCGCGTCCGGCGATCTAGCTCCACTTGCCCACATGACGGCGGCAATGATGGGCGTCGGCCAGATGTTCGTCGAGGGACGCACGGTGGTCGATGCCGCCGCCGCGCTCGAGGCCAACGGTCTGAAGCCGCTCGTCCTCGGCCCCAAGGAAGGCCTGGCGCTGCTCAATGGCACCCAGACCTCGACTGCACTAGCGCTGGCTGGCCTCTTCGAGGCCGAGCGCGTGTTCCAGGCGGCGCTAATCACCGGCGCTTTGGCGGTCGACGCCGCCAAGGGGTCCGACGGCCCGTTCGATCCGCGTATCCATGTCTTGCGCCGCCACAAGGGCCAGATTGACGTTGCGGCAAGCCTGCGCACCCTGCTCTCGGGCTCCGCCATCCGTGCGTCGCATCTCGACGATCACGGCCGTGTTCAGGACCCATACTGCCTGCGCTGCCAGCCGCAGGTGATGGGTGCCTGTCTTGACCTGCTGCGACAGGCGGCCGCAACCCTCAAAGAAGAAGCCAATGGCGTCTCCGACAATCCGCTGGTGTTCACCGACACCGGCGAAGTGATCTCCGGCGGTAACTTCCACGCCGAGCCGGTCGCCTTCGCCGCCGATATCATCGCCTTGGCCATCTGTGAGATCGGCTCGCTCGCCGAACGGCGGATTGCCATGCTGGTCGATCCCGCCCTCTCCGGCCTGCCGGCCTTCCTCACCCCAAAGCCCGGCCTCAACTCCGGCTTCATGATCCCGCAGGTAACGGCGGCAGCGCTTGTTTCCGAGAACAAGCAGATGGCCCACCCCGCGTCGGTCGACTCCATCCCGACGTCAGCCAACCAGGAAGATCACGTCTCCATGGCCGCCCACGGCGCCCGCCGCCTGCAGGGGATGGCGAGGAACGCCGCCAACGTCATCGGCATCGAATATCTCGCGGCCACACAGGGCATCGACTTCCATGCTCCACTCGGCACTTCAGGGCCGTTGTCGGCAGCCATCGAGCTGCTGCGCGCCGACGTGCCACCGCTCTCCGACGATCGGTATTTTGCCCCCGACATGGAAGCAGCCACACGCCTCGTGACCTCCGGCCGGCTCGCCTCCATTGCACATGACCTCCTGCCCGGGCTGGTGAAGGAATGAACCAAGAGCAAGACCTCGTCATCCGGCGCGGCAAGGCGCCGCTGATCCTCTCGATGCCGCACGTGGGAACGGCCATCCCAGAGGAGATCGAAGCGAAACTCGTTTCGCCCTGGCTCGCTCGCAAGGACGCCGACTGGTGGATCGACCAACTCTACGATTTCGCCAGCGAGCTCGACGCGACGATTATCCGCGCTCACTGGTCGCGGACAGTCATCGACCTCAATCGCGACCCGAGCGGGATCTCGCTCTATCCGGGGCAGGCGACGACCGGCCTTTGCCCGGTCGAGACCTTCGATGGCGAGCCGCTCTATCGTCCCGGTCGGGAACCAGACGGCGAGGAAATCGAGGCGCGTAAAGAGATCTACTACCAGCCCTACCATCAAGCCTTGTCGGGAGAAATTAGTCGGCTAACTAAGACCAATAAGCGAGTCATCCTCTACGACTGTCATTCGATCCGTTCTGCCATTCCGAGATTGTTTGCCGACAAACTACCCGTGTTCAATCTGGGAACCAACAGCGGAGCATCGGCCGCCCCCGAGCTGGTGGACAGCGTCGCAAAGGTGATCGCCGGTTCCGGCCGCAGCCATGTGGTCAATGGACGGTTCAAGGGCGGCTACATCACGCGCCACTACGGCCAGCCCGAAAAGGGCGTACATGCCCTGCAGATGGAACTCGCCTGTCGCGGCTACATCCCGGAAAGCCTTGGGCCTTTAAATGAGGCCAACTGGCCGGTTGGATACGACCCGGCGTTTGCCGCATCGACGCGCGCCACGCTTCTCTCGGTGTTGACCGCCTGCCTCGTTTTCGCAAACAGCTGAGCCTTACTCGACTACCCGAAGCGGTCGCCGCGTCGGGGAGTTCGACAAGGGAATAACGTCCACCGCCACGGTCAGGCTGTGGGCGCCCGATGCGACGATCACGCCATCGAGTGGCGAGACATCGGAATAATCGCGACCGATCGCCAGAACCAAGTGGTCCTCACCCGCCATGATGCCGTTGGTGGGATCAAGGCCCACCCAGCCAGCCTCGCCACCACACCAGACCTCCGTCCAGGCGTGAGTGGCGTCGGCACCCTCGAGCCTTGCCTGCCCCGGAGGCGGCTCGGTGCGGAGATAACCAGAAACATAGCGAGCCGGCAGAGCAAGCCCCCTGAGACCAGCTATCATGATATGCGCAAAATCCTGGCAAACCCCCTTCCGGGCAACAAAGGCAACGGACGGGCTGGTATCGGCGTCGGTCGCACCCGGAACATAGGCGAAATCGGCCTTGATGCGCTTCATGAGGTCGATCGCCCCTTCGAGCACCGGCCGTCGTGCCGGGAAGGACAGCCCGGCATAGCGAGTTATCGCTGCATCGAGTGGCACAGACGGCGAGGCAAAAAGGCCATGAACCGGCGACTCCGGACCCGGATCGCTACAGGCGGCAGCCAGAGCGCGGACCTCCTCCGCCGACGGGGTCAAGGCCGCCAGATAGGGCTCCGGCGGGATGACCTCGACCTCGGCCTCGAGTCGCACCAGCAATGAGTCATGAGGGTGATCGAGAGCGAAATGGCAGAGGCGATTACCAAAGAAGTCGCTTGTCTCCTGCCGCTCGGACGGGACCGGCGCGATGACCAGCTTTGCCTGCCGCACCGTCTGCCCCCTGCGATCCACCGGCAGAAGGCGAGCGACATGGCTCGAGTAGGGAACCGCCGCCGTATAGACGTAGCGCGTTTCCTGGCGCAGCTCGTAGATCATTCCAGCTCCTCCGGCCGCGCCTCGCTCGGGCGCTGGGTGAAGAAGCGATCGGTGACGAGGCCGGAGAGCTTCAGCAACCGGCTGGTGATCTTGTCGATGTGACGCACGTCGATCTTCTCGGCGGCCGTATTGGTCATGCGAGCATCGAGCTTCCGGGCAAGGCGCAAAAGCTCCACTGGGCGTCCGTCGACGCGGGTGGCCGGAAGCGCCTCAAGGTGCTCGACAATGCGCGCCGTCTGGAAGACGACCGAGCGCGGATTGGCGTCGTCCAGCATCAGAAGATCGATCACCGGCAGGGCCGCCGGCCGCATCACATAGCGCCAACGGTAGGTGATCTGGCTGTCGCCTGCTTCCAGCGCCAGATCGAGCGCCTCCGTCGATGGTGCCTCCAGCGCAAAGCGGCGCACTACCGCCGCTGTGGCAAGCGCCCGTTCGATGCGCCGACCGACGTCGAGGAAACGCCAGCCCATGGCGCGGTTCATGTTCTCGGCAGAGAGACCCGCGAAGGCAGCAATGCGACGAAGCCCATGGTTGACCTCATCGAGCATCTGCGCCGGCGTGAGACGCTGCCGGCCCTCTGTCTCGAACAGTGCCGCAACCTCCGTCACCGCGCGGAAGGCATCCGGCGCGAGACGGTCGCGAATGGCCGACCCGGAGGACCGCGCTGCACCCGTCAGCGCCGGCAGGCCAGACGGCGAACTCGGATCATAGAGGGCGGCGGCGATGAGATCGGCCGGCGTCCCCTCCCGCTCCAGATCGATGGCACCGATGAAGCGCAGATGCTCGATGAGCATCCGGATAATCGGTTGGTCGGCATCGCTGCCAGCCTCCACCAGCCGATTGATCAGCGCCCTCAGAAGGCGCAGCGTGCCCTCCGCCCGTTCGAGATAGCGGGCGAGCCAATAGAGATTGTCCGCCGAGCGCGACGGCAACGTACCCGTCGAGCGTCGGATGGAAACGCGATCGGGCTGCGGCAGCAGAGAGGTCTGCTTGACCGGCGCATCGGAAAGCACCCAGACGTCGGCCGTCCGGGCACCCTGCTGCATGGAGACGAGGCGGGCATCGCTCGAACCGGAAATACGGCAGAAGCCGCCGGGCATCACCGTCCAGTCCTTGTCGCCCACGGCTGCCACAAACAGACGCAGCACGAATGGCTTCGGCGCAAGGCGACCACCTTCCCAAACAGGCATGGTCGAAAGACCAACATTCTCCTGACCGACGACATCGAGGCCGCGCGTCTCGATCAGCGACCGCGCAATCTGCCGCTCTCCCTTGGTCATGGACGCGCCGAGCTTGCTCCAGAAAGGCAGTCCCGGCAGGGTCCCGGAGAAGGCTGAGGCAATCGCCATCCGGTCGAACCCGTCAAGCACCGTGCGGCGCTCCGCCTCCTGGCCGCACCACCAGGTGGCAAGATTGGGCAGTGCCAGGTCTTCACCGAGCAGATGCCGGCAGAGGGCCGGTGTAAAGCCCATCAAGGCCCGTGACTCGGCAATGCCGGAACCGAGTGCATTGGTGACGTCGACGCGCCCGGACCTCACGGCCTGGACAAGGCCCGGAACGCCGAGCGCCGAACTGGTGCGCAGCTCAAGAGGATCGGCAAAATCGCCATCGAGGCGCCGCCAGAGCGCATCGATCCGCTTGAGGCCGGAAACGGTGCGGACGTAGACCGCATCGCCACGCACCGTCAGATCACCGCCTTCCACCAACAGGAAACCGAGATAGCGGGCAAGATAGGCGTGCTCGAAATAGGTCTCGTTGAGACGCCCAGGCGTGAGCAGACCAACGCGCGCTTCGGCACCAGCGTTGAGGTCGGCAAGTTCGTCTCGGAACGCCTGGAAGAATGGCGCGAGGCGATCGACATTGAGGCCGCGCGACACTTCCGGCAGCGCCCGCGTCACCGCTAGCCTGTTCTCAAGTGCATAGCCGGCACCGGATGGCGCCTGTGCGCGATCCGACAACACCCACCATCGCCCGTCCGGTCCGCGTCCCAGATCGACAGCAAAGAAACGCAGGAAGCGCCCACCCTTTGGCGTGACACCCACCAGCGGCCGCAGGAAATCAGGACTGCCGGCAATGGCGGCGGCAGGCAACACGCCATCCCGCGCAAGGCGGCCGGGCCCATAAACATCGGCCAGCAGCGCCTCAGCCAGACGTGCGCGCTGCAATACCCCCGAAGATAATGCCTCCCACTCGGTCGAAGACAGCAGCAGCGGGACCGGTGTCAAAGGCCATGGCCGTTCCGCGCCGGTCGGATCGTCATACACACGGAAGAAGACGCCGGAGTTTTTCAGCTGTTGTTCGGCACCCGCAAAAGCTTCGCGGACACCATCCTCGCCGAGCTCCCCCAGGCGCTGAAGGAAGTCTGACCAGGGGCCGCGCAAACCGCCGTCGGGCGCCATCATCTCATCATAGGCACCCGCGAGCGGCTTGTAGCCTCGCGTCAAAAAGCCAGATCCGGCATTCTTTGCACTGGCAGTCGGATCGGTCTGGAGCTGGCTCATCTGGATTCCGGGGTGGGCAACGGAAGGGACTTGTCCCTTTCCGAGTTAAGCAGACCGGCGAGATATCGCCAAGATGCCGCCAGTCGTAGTCATTTTCAGATGCCGGCCGGTCGACGCAGGTCGAGAGTCGTCGGGAATTCGCCCGAAGCTTCGTCAGCCGGCAGGTTCACCGTTCCCAATGAGTGCCCAAAGTCCTGGAAGCGGGCAAGCCGCCGGGCCTCCGCCTCATAGGCATTGATCGGGAAGGTCTCGTAGTTGCGACCACCGGGATGGGCCACGAAATAGGTAGCGCCTCCCAGCGAACGCTTCGACCAGCGATCGAGGATCTCGAAGGTCAGCGGCGCATTGACCGGCAGGACCGGGTGAATGCCGTTGGCGGGCTGCCAAGCCTTGAAACGAACGCCGCCGACATAGCTGCCGCTGCGCTCGGTCGCAGCCACCGGCACGCGCCGGCCGTTGCAGGCAAGCACATGACGGGCGGGATCGAAGCCCGATACCCGCGCCTGCAGGCGCTCAACGGAACTGTCAACGAAGCGGACTGTGCCGCCAGCCGCCCCCTGTTCGCCCGTGACATGCCAGGGTTCGAGCGCACCTCTCAGCTCGAGCGACACGCCTTGGCGGGTCACGGTGCCGAAATACGGGAAGCGGAACTCGCGCTGCGCGTCATACCAGACCGACTCCATCGGATAGCCGGCCCGGTTGAGATCGGCGATCACCTCCAGGAAATCGCGCCAGACGAAATGCTCCAGCATGAAGCGATCGAACAGGGCCGTGCCATGGCGCGTGAAGCTGCCTTGCTGTGGCTCCTTCCAGAACCAGGCGATCAGGGCGCGCAACAAAAGCTGCTGGGCAAGCGACATGCGCGCATCGGGCGGCATCTCGAAGGAACGGAACTCGACGAGGCCGAGCCGACCGGTCGGCCCATCCGGCGAAAACAGCTTGTCGATGCAGATTTCCGAACGGTGGGTGTTGCCGGTGACGTCGGTCAGGAGGTTGCGGAACAGCCGATCGACCAGCCACGGCAAGGGCGCCAGTCCTTCGCCGGGCGCTGGCACCTGGGCAAGGGCGATTTCCAGCTCGTAGAGACTGTCATGACGCGCCTCGTCAATGCGGGGCGCCTGGCTGGTCGGCCCGATGAACAACCCCGAGAAAAGGTAGCTCAAGGAGGGATGACGCTGCCAATAGAGAACCAGACTCTTGAGAAGATCGGGGCGGCGCAGGAAGGGGCTGTCGGCGGGTGTTCCGCCGCCGACCACCACATGGTTGCCACCGCCAGTCCCGGTGTGCCGGCCGTCGATCATGAACTTGTCGGTGCCGAGGCGGGAAAGTCGCGCCTCCTCGTAGACCGTGGAGGCGATGGAAACACACTCCTTCCAGCCGGCAGCCGGATGGATGTTGACCTCGATGACGCCGGGATCGGGCGCCACACGAATGACGTTGATGCGCGGATCGAGCGGCGGCGCATAGCCTTCGATGTGAACCGGCAGACCAAGATCCTCTGCCGTCGCTTCGACGGCAGCGAGAAGTTCGAGATAGTCGTCGGCGCCGGCCACCGGGGGCATGAACACGCAAAGACGGCCGTCCCGAGGCTCGACACTCATCGCCGTGCGCACGGCGCTGCCACCGGTCATCCACTGGGCGACGCGCGGATCGTCGGGCGCTGGCTCGCGCGAACGTTCGTAAGCCGTCGCAAGTTCATCCGGATCCGGAAGCGGCGGCAGTTCGGCCATCAGGTCGCGATCGACATGGAACGGATAGGAGGCGGGCGGCACCCATGGCAGCGAGGCAAGCGGCAAGCGGAAACCGGCCGGGGAATCGCCGGGCATCAGATAGAGCTTGCCGCGGCGGAAATTCCAGACCTCCGACAGCCAGCCGCCACCGGCTGCTGCCTGCCACCGCTGCACCGGCAACACGTAGGCACTCGGCGTACCGAGCCCACGCTCGAAGACGCGTGCTATACGGGCGCGCGCCTCGGGGTCCTCAAGCTTGCTGTCGTCGGCCGAGACATTGTCGGGCAGACCGGCTTCCTTCAGGATCCAGTGGGCCGGATCCTCGTAGGCCGGCACGGCGCACTGGCTCGGTATGCCGAGCCGACGGGCAATGCCCCGAGCCAGCGCGCAGGCTCGGTCGGCATCAGCGGGGGCCGGCTGGCGTTCGAGAGCGACCAGATCGAGATTGCGCCAGATCGGCTTGCCGTCCTTGCGCCAGTAGAGCGAAAAGGTCCAACGCGGCAGGCTTTCTCCGGGATACCATTTGCCCTGGCCGTAATGCAGGAAGCCACCCGGCGCGAAACGGGATGCAAGACGACGGATCAGGTCGTCGGCACGGCTGCGCTTGGTGGGGCCGACAGCGGCGGTGTTCCATTCTTCCGACTGGTAGTCGTCGATCGAGACGAAAGTCGGTTCGCCACCCATGGTGAGTCGGACATCGCCAGCCTGAAGATCGGCATCCACCGCCTCGCCCAGCTTGTCGAGCCGCGCCCAGGCCTCGTCCGAAAACGGCCACGTGACACGCGGCCGCTCGTCGATGCGGGCGATCTTCATGTTGAAGAAGAATTCGGTCTTGGTATCCGGCGGTGCGCTGTAGGAGCCGACAATCGGCGCCGCCGAACGATAATGCGGCGTGGCAGCCAAGGGAATGTGGCTCTCGCCGGTCAAAAGCCCCGAGGTCGGATCGAGCCCGATCCACCCGGCGCCCGGAATATAGACCTCCGCCCAGGCATGGAGGTCTGTGAAATCGACCTCGGTGCCTGAAGGGCCATCGAGCGCCTTCACGTCAGGGCGGAGCTGGATCAGGTAGCCGGAGACGAAGCGGGCGGCGAGGCCGAGACGGCGGAGCAACTGCACCAGCAACCATCCGCTGTCGCGACATGAGCCGGAACATCTGGAGAGCGTTTCCTCAGGGGTCTGAACCCCCGGCTCCATGCGAATCTCATAGGCAATATGCTGATGCAGCGCCTGGTTGACCGCTACGACGAAATTGGTGGTCTGAGCACGATCGCGCGGGATCTTGTCGAGATAAGCCTCGAACAGCTCGCCCTCCCCTTCGCATTCCAGGAAAGGCGCCAGGTCCTTGGCCAGTTCCGGCGCGTAGGTAAACGGCCAGTGTTCGGCATATTCCTCGATGAAGAAGTCGAAGGGATTATAGACCGCCATTTCGGCGAGCAGGTCAACGCTGACCGAGAACTCGGCCGTCGGCTCGGGAAAGACGAAGCGCGCCAGCCAGTTGCCGTGCGGATCCTGCTGCCAGTTGACGAAATGATTCTCGGGCGTGACCTTCAGCGCATAGGCAGGCACCGCCGTCCGGCTATGCGGCGCGGGGCGCAGACGTACGACCTGAGGCGAGAGAACCACCGGCTTGTCATAGACATAGCGGGTGACGTGCGTCAGCTTGGTCAGGACGGCCATTATCTCTCCCTGCGGTCGCATCGAGCGCAACCGCATTAAAGGGCGAAACGCCTATCCGGGAAAGCCCTGAGCTTGGGCGATATCTGCTCGCTTTCTAGGCAAACCTTCAGGACTTGCGCGACAGCGGGTCGATGATGATGTCGTAAAGCCTGGAAGTCGACAGCGTGGCGATCTCTTCATAGAGCGCATTATCGGTGGGAAGCCCGGTGGCGGCAGCATCGACCGGAGGCGGCACTACCCAGCGCAGGCGGTCCCAGCCACGGCTCTGGCCTTCGATCTTCAGCACCTCGACGAACTTGCGGCCAATACCGCGGTTGCGGAAGGCGGGTAACACGTAGATGTCTTCAAGATGGCCGACACGATGGCCCGACATGGTGTCCGGAAGGTCGAAGAAGACCGCAAACCCCACCAGCTCTTCGTCGACGTAAGCGCCAAGCACTTCCGTTGCCGGATCCACGGCGAGAAGCTCCGCATAGTACTCGTCCGGCCGGCGTGGTGCGCCGCGCTTCATCGCCTGAGCGTAGGCGGCAATGATCGGAGCCAGCTTGTGGGCGTCCGCCTGGGTGACAGCGGCAATCGTCAGCGACATGGTCAAAAGTCCCCCGCAAAAGCGACACTTACGCGTGACATGTTCATTACTTGCCCCATGCGGCCGGCTTGGGCAAGGCTGAGACGAAGGAGATGTGCTTTTTTTAATTCGGAAGCCGATACAAATCCGTAAGCCGGTTCCGTTGCACGCAGGACTGGTCATCGACGCCTGCCACGGCTATCGTCGCGCCATACGGGAAATACCGGGGGCAAGCCGTGACGAGCGATATTTTCGACCATTTCCGCCGGCAGGCGGAAGCCTGTCGCAACATGGGGTCCCCGTTCACGGCCCGGCTTGCCGACCTCGCCCCGCGCTTTGTTGATCAGACCACGCTTACTGGCCGGCGCGTCATTGCCTGGAATGGACACGCCGGCGAAGATGCCGTGCCGCTGCGTCTGTTTGGCGGCCTGCACAGACTGGTATTGACGGGCCGTGACGCCGCGCTTGCCGCGGTGTACCCGCCGGCCAATCCGTCGGATGAGGCGCTAGCCGCCGCCGCAAGCGCTGCGATCGCCCGGCATGACCATGAGCTCCACGACATCCTGATGAGCCCGCCGCAGACCAACGAAGTGGGCCGATCAGCCATGCTTCTGCCCGGCTTCCTATGGCTTGCGCGCCGCTTCGGGCCCAAGCTCGACATTCTGGAAATTGGCGCAAGCGCCGGTCTCAATCTTCACTGGGACGATTACGCTTATCGCTACGGCGAGGCCCGCTGGGGAAAGACGAAAGCCCCCCTTGAGCTCGCTCCGGACTGCGAGGCGCCGCCACCGCTCGACGGCGAGGTGGAGGTGGTACGGCGTAGGGCCTGCGATCTCGCACCGCTTGATCCAGCTGATGCCGAGCACCGGACGCGTCTGCTCTCCTATGTCTGGGCCGACCAGGCCGAGCGCAAAGCTCGCCTCCTCGCCGCGCTCGATCATGCTGCAGCCCAGACCGAGCGGGTGGAAGCGGTCGACGCTGCGGAGTTCCTGGTACGCGAGTTGACTGATCCTCCCATCGACGGCGCATTGCGCGTCGTGGTGCATTCGATCTTCTGGCAGTACCTCAGCGACCCGGCGCGTCTCGGCATCCAGACCGCCATGCTGAGGGCAGCTGAGGATGCCCCACTCGCTTGGTTGCGGCTGGAGGCGGACGGACGATCCCCGGGTGCCGGGCTCATCGTCACCCTTTTCCCGTCGGGCGAGCAGCACGTGCTGGCACGTGGCGATTTCCATGGCCGCTGGCTGCGCTGGCTTGGGGAAAGCGCATAAGAAAGGCCGGAGCGAAGTGCCCCGGCCTCTGATTACCTAGACCAAAATTTCCGGTCACTTGAAGTCGCGGATATCCACGAAGTGGCCGGCGATCGCGGCGGCAGCGGCCATGGCCGGCGACACCAGATGCGTGCGCCCCATGTAGCCCTGACGCCCCTCGAAGTTACGGTTCGAGGTGGACGCGCAACGCTCGCCCGGCGCCAGCTTGTCGGGGTTCATGGCAAGGCACATCGAGCAACCAGGCTCGCGCCACTCGAAACCAGCCTCAATGAAGATCTTGTCGAGGCCTTCGGCTTCCGCCTGTTCCTTGACGAGGCCGGACCCCGGCACGATCATCGCGAGCTTGATTGACGACGCCACCTTGCGTCCCTTGGCAACGGCAGCCGCGGCCCGCAGGTCCTCGATGCGGCCGTTGGTGCACGAGCCGACGAACACCTTGTCGAGCACGATGTCAGTCATCTTCTGGCCGGGCTTCAGACCCATGTAGTCCAGTGCCCGCCACTTGGAAGTGCGTTTCGTCTCGTCGGCAATGGTGTCGGGATCCGGCACCACGCCAGTGATCGACACGACGTCCTCGGGACTGGTGCCCCAGGTGACGATCGGCGGCAGACTGGCCGCGTCGAGCGTCACCACCTTGTCGAAGTGAGCGCCTTCGTCGGTGAACAGCGTCTGCCAGTAGGCCTTGGCGCGCTCCAGCGCCTCACCCGTCGGCGCCTTCGGCCGACCGGCGATATAGGCAAAGGTCTTCTCGTCCGGCGCGATCAGGCCGGCGCGGGCGCCACCCTCGATCGACATATTGCAGACGGTCATGCGACCTTCCATCGAAAGGTCGCGGATCGCCTCGCCGGCATACTCGATGACATGGCCGGTACCGCCGGCCGTGCCGATCTCACCGATGATCGCCAGCACGATGTCCTTGGCGGTCACGCCGGCCGGCGCCTTGCCGTCGACGCGCACCAGCATGTTCTTCGCCTTCTTCTGGATCAGCGTCTGCGTGGCGAGCACATGCTCGACCTCAGAGGTGCCGATGCCATGGGCGAGCGCGCCGAAAGCGCCATGCGTCGATGTATGGCTGTCGCCGCAGACGATAGTCATGCCCGGCAGTGTAAAGCCTTGCTCAGGGCCAACCACGTGAACGACGCCCTGACGGCGATCCAGTTCATTGTAGTACTCGACGCCGAACTCGGCTGCGTTGATGGCGAGCTGGCCAACCTGCTCGCGGCTCTCGGGATCTTCAATGCCCTTGCTGCGATCGGTAGTCGGCACGTTGTGGTCGACGACGGCGAGCGTCTTTCCCGGCTGGTGCACCTTGCGGCCGGCGGTCCTGAGGCCCTCGAAGGCCTGCGGGCTGGTCACCTCATGGACGAGATGGCGGTCGATGTAGAGCAGCGAAGTGCCGTCGGCCTGCGTCTCGACCACGTGGTCGTCGAAGATCTTGTCGTAGAGGGTACGGGGCTTGGCAGTCATGATGATCGGACTTTCGATTCCGTTGGGGCGGGCGAACCACGCCCCTGGCATACATGGAAATTCAGGGTTGGCCGATCGCATCGGCCGTGATCTCAGGGCCGGAGTCGGCTATCGCCCGTCTGCCGCGCCAGAAACCGCCAGGGCAAACGCGCGTGATCGTGGGCCGGGAAATAATCGGCCGACGTTGGCAGGCGCGTGATCTGCGGCTTCGCGTACATGAGGGCTCTATACTGAAAAACCATGCCGCCGACAATCGTCCATCTTTCCGACGAAGCGGCAAACGCCACAACAGGACTTCCATATAGAAGCGCCCAGCCTCGGGGGAAGGCTGGGCGCGGCGCTAGGGATCAGCGCGGGGTCGGGAGGGGAACCCGACCGACGGTCACCGCCGCTGGCGAGACGGGGGGCAGTGCCTGATGGGCGATGCCGTCATGACCATGATTTGGTGCGGCAAAGCCCCAAAACAAGAGCGCTGGAGTTAACAACCCCGTGACCAACGGCGTGATCGCCAAAGGTCGAATGGTTCAGCCAACCAGAGCCTTGAATTCAGCCAGAATGGCGGCGCCCATGGCCCGCGTATCGACGGTCGCCTCGCCCTTCTGGGCGATGTCCTTGGTGCGGAGCCCCTTGCCCAGCACCGCAGCGATCGCCTCGTCGAGCTTAGAGGCAAGATCGATCAGGCCGAAGGAATAACGCAGCGCCATTCCGAAGGAGGCGATCATGGCGATCGGGTTGGCAGCGCCCGTACCGGCGATGTCCGGCGCCGAACCATGGACCGGTTCATAGAGCGCCTTGCGCTTGCCGGTGGTCGCGTCGGGTGCACCAAGCGAAGCCGACGGCAACATGCCGAGCGAACCGGTCAGCATCGCACCGATATCCGACAGCACGTCGCCAAACAGGTTGTCGGTCAGGATGACGTCGAACTGCTTGGGATAGCGAACGAGCTGCATGGCGCAGTTGTCGGCAAGGATGTGGTCGAGCTTGACGTCGGCATATTCTTCCTTGCCGACCTTGGTCACCACCTGGTTCCACAGCACGCCCGACTTCATGACGTTGCGCTTCTCGGCCGAAGAGACGCGACCATTGCGCGCCTTGGCGAGGTCGAATGCGACGCGGGCGATCCGCTCGATCTCGTGGGTGGTATAGACCTGCGTGTCGACGGCGCGCTTCTCGCCGTTTTCCAGCGTGACGATTTCCTTCGGCTCGCCGAAGTAGACGCCGCCGGTCAGCTCGCGAACGATCAGGATGTCGAGGCCTTCAACCACCTCGCGCTTCAGCGACGAGGCGTCGGCAAGCGCGGGATAGCAGATGGCGGGACGCAGGTTGGCGAACAGGCCGAGGTCCTTGCGAAGACGCAGGAGGCCAGCTTCCGGGCGGCAGTTATAGGGGACGCTGTCCCACTTTGGCCCGCCAACCGCACCGAACAGAACTGCGTCGGCGGCAAGCGCCTTGGCCATGTCGGCTTCCGAGATGGCGGCGCCATGGGCGTCATAGGCCGAGCCTCCGACGAGACCGCGGTCCAGCGAGAAGTCGGTCAGCCCCTTCTGGTTCAGGAAGGCAATGATCGTCTCGACCTCGGCCATGATTTCCGGGCCGATGCCGTCACCGGGCAGGAGGAACAGCGAATTCTTTGCCATCATCGCATCCTTAGAAACTAAAAAGAGGGCGCACGGCCTCCCCCGGCCGGCTTCGGCCGTTAGCCCTAATCGCGTTGTCGCCAAGGTTCAAGGGGCAACCGTACCGGACAGGACGGCAAACTCGCCGCTATCGCGGTCAAGCACGTGCAGCTCCCCTTCGGAGACGTCGAACCAGGCGCCGTGCAGGGCCAGCAAACCGGACTCAACCCGGCTTTTGACAAAGGGATAGGCCAGGAGGTTCTTCAACGACGACTTGACCGCCTCATGCTCAAGGACCGTGTAGCGCAGCCCCGGAGCGATACCGTGGTCGCAGCGCACGCGCTCGGCCGTTTCATCCAGGACCGACACCCACTTGCCAATGAAGTCCGTCGGGGTCAGCGGATCGCGGCTGTCGAGGGCGGCAACGATACCGCCGCAACGACCATGGCCCATCACCACGATATGACGGACGGACAGCGCCATGACCGCAAATTCGAGAGCCGCCGAGGTACCGTGGGTCTCACCGTCCGGCGTATAGGGCGGTACGATATTGGCGACGTTGCGTACGACAAAGATCTCACCCGGACCGGCATCGAAGATCACTTCAGGCGAAACGCGACTGTCCGAACAGCCGATGATCATGATCTGCGGTTTCTGCCCTTCCGAGGCCAGTCGCTTGTAGCGCTCGTTCTCGCTCGGGTAGCGATCTTCGCGGAACGCCTCGTAGCCGGTCGTCAGGCGCCCCGGAAAGGAAGCGGGCAACTTCGGGCGAAAGGGAGTTTTCGGTTCGGTCATCGTTTGAGATCCGACTGGAGGAAACAGCACAACGGACGGAAGAACGCCCGGCAGGTTATAAGGACATCTACTTATAGGCGTCAATCATAGTCGTCTTCACAGCGTCCCGACTTGCGAAGGCCGCGCAACAGGCCTGCGCGGAGTGGCGAGCCGACGAATGTCGACCATAGCCATCGGGCGAACCAGCGCATCCTGTTCTTCAACCAGCTCCAACTCCCGCGCACCGGCTTTCACCGAACGAACGATGACCTCGAAAGTCGACGCGGACGCGGCGGCCAGTGCCGCTTCGTCCGATGCGCCGCCGATCAACCGGGACAGGAGCAACGCCGCGAAAAGATCGCCGGTGCCGTTGGGGGCGCCTTCAACCAACTGGTTTTCAGCCACGATCGCTTCGTTCGCAGTGACCAGCGCCGCCGCGATCTTGCCGGCCATCAGGGCGGGCGCCGAGGTGACCACCACCCGCTTTGGCCCAAGCGCGCGGGCCGCAACGGTGATCTCGGTCAGCGTCTCGACGGGTTGGCCAGTCAACCAGCCAAGTTCAAACCGATTGGGTGTCGCAACGTCGGCGATGGCAACCAGACCGTCGCGCTGCGCCACGGCGACCGGCTCCGGCACGTAGAGCCCACCGGTTCCGGAAGCGTTGAAATCGCCGATCACCGGATCTGCAAGATGCAAGGCAGCCGGATTGGCCGCCTTGACCGCAGCCACAAGCTCGGCCGCAGCGTCTGCCTGGCCGGCCGAACCGAGATAGCCGGTGATTACGCCGCCGACCTCCGCAAGCCAGGGCGCGCAAGCAAGATCGGCACAAAGCGCCGCAAAATCGGCTTCCGGCAAGGCCATCCGATGGGCGCGACTGTGACCGGGATGCCAAGGCAGAATGACAGTCGGGAGTGTCCAGACACGGTGTCCCAGCCGCTCCAGCGCGAAGGCGGCGCGAGCGCCCACCGAGCCGCGGGCAACAAAGGAGGAGAGAACGATGACGGCAGGACGGCTCATGAGCGACAACTTTTCCTGAGAGGCGGCGGCCTTCCGTTTAGCCTATGATCACATGCCGTACATCTCGAATCAGCCGATGCCGACCGAAAAACCAGCTCAATCGCTCCATGACCTGTTCGGAGAGACCGCCCCTCGCCCGGCGGCCGGCAGCGAGGTGGTGCAGGTTCTCACCCCCGTCGGTCTCGATCTCTCCTATTCCTATCGCGTTCCGAACGGCATGGTCGTCGGACCAGGCTCGATCGTGCAAGTGCCGCTCGGCCCCCGCAAGGTCGTGGGCGTCGTCACCGCCGAGCCGGCCGAGCTTTCGGCCTCGTCCAACCGGCTCCGCCCGATCGAGGCGGTCTTCGATGCGCCGCCGCTGACGCCGGAAATGCTCGCATTCGTCGATTGGGTTGCCCGCTACACGCTGACGCCCCGAGGCATGGTGATGCGCATGGTGTTGCGTGCACCGGACGCATTGGAACCCGAGCCCCCCATACGCGGCCTGATCGCGACAAGCGCCCCGCCGGAGCGCCTCACCGACGCGCGTCGCCGCGTGCTGGCTCTGCTAGACGAACACGAGGGACAGGCCTGGACCCGCGCCGGCCTTGCGGCGGCGGCCGGCGTCTCCTCTTCTGTCGTCGAGGGTTTGGTGAGCTGCGGCACCCTGGTCGAGGTCGAACTGCCGCCAGGCCGGCCATTCCGGGCACCCGATCCCGATTTCAACCCGATCGAGCTGACACCCGACCAGTCGGCTGCCGTTGCCAAGCTGCGCGCAACCCAAAGCGACGGTGTGACGCTGATCGACGGTGTCACCGGTTCGGGCAAGACCGAGGTCTATCTAGAAGCCGTCGCCGATGCTTTGCGGGCCGGTAAGCAAGCCTTGATCCTGGTTCCGGAAATCGCCCTCACCCGCGCCTTCCTCGAACGCTTTTCCGAGCGCTTCGGCGCGCTGCCGGCAGAGTGGCATTCCGACGTCGGCCCGAAGATGCGTGCGCGCACCTGGCGCGCCGTCGCGCTCGGCGAGGCTCGCGTGGTGGTCGGCGCCCGCTCGGCGCTATTCCTGCCTTTCTCGGACCTCGGCCTGATCGTCATCGATGAAGAACACGACGGCGCATACAAGCAAGAGGAATGGGCGAGCTATCATGCCCGCGACATGGCCGTGGTGCGTGGACGACTGGAGAAGATCCCGGTCATTCTCGCCTCAGCCACGCCATCGCTCGAAAGCCGGGTCAATGCCGAGCGTGGACGCTACAGACATATTATCCTGCCGGCGCGTGCAACCGGCCGCGACCTGCCCAGCCTCTACGCCATCGACATGCGCAAGGCCGGCACGCCTCGGGGACGCTTTCTTGCCCCCGGCCTTGTAGCTGCCATCCGCGAGGTGACCGAGCGCGGCGAGCAGGCGATGCTGTTCCTCAATCGGCGAGGCTATGCCCCCCTTACGCTCTGCCGGTCCTGCGGTCACCGCTTCCAGTGCCCGCAATGCTCGGCTTGGCTGGTGGAACACCGCTTCAGGGGGCGCCTCGTCTGTCACCATTGCGGACACACGGTGCCTCGTCCCGAGGCCTGTCCCTCCTGCGGCACGCTCGACAGTCTTGTTGCCTGCGGCCCCGGCGTCGAGCGCATCGCCGAGGAGATGCAGACCCTTCTGCCGGACAAGCGCACCGTGGTACTGTCCTCGGACATGGGGGGCGGCATCCAGCGTCTGAGGGCTGAATTCGCGGCGGTCGCCAAGGGCGAGTGCGACATTGTCGTCGGCACGCAGATGGTCGCCAAGGGCCATACGTTTCCAAAGCTGACCCTGGTTGGCGTGGTCGACGCGGATCTCGGCCTGTCGCAAGGAGATCCTCGCGCCGCAGAGCGCACGTTCCAACTGCTCGCGCAGGTCACCGGCCGCGCCGGCCGCGTCATGGGAAAGGGCCTCGGACTGCTCCAGACCTACGCACCGGAAAGCCCGGTGATCGAAGCGCTGGTCTCGGGGGACGCCGAACGCTTCTACCGGACGGAATTGGCCGAACGCGAGCGATCGGCCATGCCACCGTTTGGCCGCCTTGCCGCGATCCTGGTCTCCGGGCCAAGCCGCGAGCTTGCCGAGGATCACGCTCGCCACCTCGCCCGCATGGCGCCACAGGATTCGGCAGTCGAGGTTTTGGGACCGGCGGAGGCGGCACTCGCCGTGGTGCGCGGTCGCCATCGCTTCCGCCTGATCGCCCATTCCGGTCGTGACACGGACCTTTCGGCTTACATGCGAGCCTGGATCAACGCCGCCGACAAGCCGACACGCGGCGTCGAAGCTTATGTTGACGTCGACCCACAGAATTTCCTGTAACGCGCGCGAAGAGAATCGCCGAAAAATCCGCGCAAACGTCATCTAAAACGATAAACCATTCGACTTTAGGATAATCGTTTTTTAAGGAGATGTCCCAAGCGGCCAATTACCTAAGGATATCCGCGCAAACGAGCGAAATCCTGAATCCAGTGAACGCGTTGCGTGAGGGAAACTCCTGTGGTAGACGGAGCCAAGTTCGCTGCGGGGCCGGGTGCCGTGCCGCCGTCGTAAATTATTTTGCGAATATCTTCAAAGTGTTCAACCGGGTGAACCTTTGATGGTTCGCACCGATGAGGGGTTTTTACGTGAGCGAAGCGGAAACGATGGTCTTCGGGGTCGCTGAACGTTATGCGACGGCCCTGTTCGAATTGGCGAGCGAGACCGGCGAGCTTGAAATCGTCGAGGCGGACATCGCCCGTTTCGAGACCCTCCGCCGCGAAAGCGCCGATCTCCGCCGTCTGATGAAGTCGCTGGTTTTCAGCACCGAAGATCAGTTGAAGGCCATCAGCGCCGTTGTCGAGGCGGCCGACCTTGGCCGCACGATCAGCAACTTCATCAAGCTGGTCGCCTCCAACAATCGCCTTGCGAACTTGCATGACATGTTTCGTCGCTATCGGCAGCTCCTTGCTGACCGGCGCGGCGAAGTTACAGCCGGCATCGTGTCGGCAATTCCCCTTTCCGACGGTCAGCTTGCCGAAATCAAGGGCGCGCTGGCCGACATATCCGGCAAGTCGGTTCATGTTGAACTCGATGTCGACCCGTCGTTGATCGGCGGGCTCGTCGTCAAGCTCGGCTCACGCATGATCGACACGTCGCTCAAAACGAAACTCGACGCACTCAAGATTGCATTGAAAGAGGTCGGCTGATGGATATCCGCGCCGCGGAAATTTCCGCAATCCTCAAGGACCAGATCAAGAATTTCGGCAAGGAAGCCGAGGTCTCCGAGGTCGGTCAGGTTCTGTCGGTCGGTGACGGCATTGCGCGCGTCTACGGCCTCGACAACGTCCAGGCGGGCGAGATGGTCGAGTTCCCGGGCGGCATCCGCGGCATGGCGCTCAACCTCGAGGCCGACAATGTCGGCGTCGTGATCTTCGGCGCCGACCGCGACATCAAGGAAGGCGACACCGTCAAGCGTACCGGCGCTATCGTGGACGTCCCCGTCGGTCCGGGCCTGCTTGGCCGCGTCGTCGACGCGCTGGGCAACCCGATCGACGGCAAGGGCCCGATCAAGGCTGCCGAACGTCGCCGCGTCGACGTCAAGGCGCCGGGCATCATCCCCAGGAAGTCGGTGCATGAGCCGATGTCGACGGGCCTCAAGGCCATCGACGCGCTGATCCCGGTTGGCCGCGGCCAGCGCGAGCTGATCATCGGCGACCGCCAGACCGGCAAGACCGCCGTCGCCATCGACACCATCCTCAACCAGAAGTCGGTCAACGCCACGGGCGAGGAATCGCAGAAGCTCTACTGCGTCTACGTCGCCGTCGGCCAGAAGCGCTCGAGCGTCGCCCAGCTGGTGAAGATCCTCGAGGAGAACGGCGCCCTCGAATATTCGATCGTCGTCGCCGCGACCGCCTCCGAGCCGGCGCCGCTTCAGTTCCTCGCGCCGTTCGCGGGCTGCACGATGGGCGAGTTCTTCCGCGACAACGGCATGCACGCCCTCATCATCTACGACGATCTGTCCAAGCAGGCCGTCGCCTACCGCCAGATGTCGCTGCTCCTCCGCCGTCCGCCGGGACGCGAGGCCTATCCGGGCGACGTGTTCTATCTCCACTCGCGCCTGCTCGAGCGCGCCGCCAAGCTCAATGCGGCCAACGGCTCCGGTTCGCTCACCGCGCTGCCGATCATCGAGACCCAGGCCAACGACGTGTCGGCCTACATCCCGACCAACGTCATCTCGATCACCGACGGCCAGATCTTCCTCGAGACCGACCTGTTCTACCAGGGCATCCGGCCGGCGGTGAACGTCGGCATCTCGGTCAGCCGCGTCGGCTCCGCCGCCCAGATCAAGGCGATGAAGCAGGTCGCCGGCTCGATCAAGGGCGAGCTCGCGCAGTACCGCGAGATGGCCGCCTTCGCCCAGTTCGGCTCGGACCTCGACGCCGCGACCCAGCGCCTCCTCAATCGCGGCGCCCGCCTGACCGAGCTCCTCAAGCAGCCGCAGTTCTCGCC
>JAEZHI010000013.1 GCA_023436885.1 Pseudomonadota bacterium
AGTGCGCCAGCCATTCGCGGCTGCCGGGCACCTCAGGCGACAGCGCCAGCAGGCTGGCAGGAGGCGGCGCATCAAAGTACAGATCACCGTAGGGGTCATCCTCCACCACCAGTGTCTGGTACTTCACGGCCAGCTCCAGCACACGCTTGCGGCGCTCCAGGCTCAGTGTGGCACCGCTGGGGTTACCGAATGTGGGAATCAGATAGACCAGCTTGGGCTGGTGCTCGGCGATCAGCTTTTCCAGCTCTTCCACGATCACGCCGTTGCCATCCACAGGAGCGCTGATGACTTCTGCACCATACAGGCGGAAGCACTGGATGGTGGCCAGGAAGGTAGGCCCTTCCACAATCACCTTGTCGCCTGGGCTGACCATGCACTTGCCCAGCAGATCCAGCGCCTGCTGGCTACCTGTGGTGACGATGAGCTGCTCGGGTGCGACATCCTTGGCACCCTTGGTGGCCATGAAAGCCGCCAGCTGCTCACGCAGTGGACCAAAACCTTCGGTCGCGCCGTATTGCAGCGCCATGCCGGCATTTTCCTGCAGTGCTTTCTGTGAGGATTGCGTGATGCCATCCACATCAAACATGGCGCTGTCCGGAAAGCCACCCGCAAAGCTGATGATGCCGGGCTTGCCCAGCAGCTTGAACAGCTCACGGATGGCGGAGGTTTCCACATTGTCCAAACGTTGTGCGAAATGCATAAAAATTACCTTTCGTTTCAAATTATACGAACCTAATTTAACCTTCTTGAAAATAGGTGCTGTCTGACAAGCAAGCTTTTTCTACGGTGATAGCATTCGCGAAAAATCACTTAATAAGCACCAATTCGCTTATATATTTAAATTTCTTCTATCAAATATTTAATATCTTATAAAAATATTTTTCTATTCTTTCTAGCCTTCAATCGTATTGACTATCCATTTAAAAAAGCTAATTAGGCAGAATATTTTCAAAATGTGACAATTCCGTACGAACTTTCATACGGAGTTAATCATGAGCAAATTTTCTGACCAATCTCCCTGGCGGAAAACTATCCAGATGGTAGCGGTTTCCAGCCTGGTTCTGAGTCTTGCTGCATGCGGCAGCAATGGATCTGTCAAAACATCCATGGGCGATACAAGCGGTTCCACCCCACAAACCCTGGCACAGGGACTGGCCCCGGAACAGGCACAAACCCAGGAACAAATCCCAGCCTTCCTGTACAGCCGACACCTACTGCTTTTACGCCTGTAGAAAACGCCGTACAAGAAACTGCCACGGGTGTTCGTGCGCTTCCCACCGCACTTACCGATCTGGGTGGTGTAGCCGATGGGCTGCTGACATCCACACTCCTGCCCGAAGGCCACGGTGTCACGCCCGTACTCTCCGAACTGGGTGATGGCGTAGATTCGCTGGCAATGAGCATTGGCGCAGGCCTTGGTCAGCTGGGAACAGCTGAAGACCCCATTGGCACCACGCTGACTGGCGCAGAAGGCCTGCTCGTGCATACAGGCCATGCCGTTACTGAAGCTGGCGGCCTGGTACAGGCCCTTGGCTCTCAGCTGGGCCCTGTCGACGCCGTGACAGACCTGACTGGCAACCTGGTTGGTGGCGTGGGTCAACTGGTCACCAATGTGGGCTACACCGCGGGTGACATCATCACCAGCGCCCCTGTAGCCGGCCTGACCTCTACCCTCAGCAATACCGTGACACCCGTCGTCGGCACAGTGCTGGGCGTAGTGCAGAACGTAGGCACCACCACAGGTCTGGCACAGCCCGTGAACAACCTGCTCACCACGGTGGGCGGTCTGGTCACCAACGTGGGCGACACCGTACAGAGCACAGGTCTGCCAGTTGTTGCACCTGTTGGCTCTCTGACAGGCCAGCTGGGCCATGTGGTCAGCGCGCTAGGCGGCATTGCAGGCGGTGACGCAGCAGGCAGCTCCAGCGGCTTGCTCGGTGGCCTGCTTGGTGGCGCCAACGGTGGCTTGCTTGGTGGAGTCCTAGGTGGTGGCCAAGATGGCACCGCTGCACCCGCAGGTGGTCTGCTCGGCGGGCTGCTGGATCCCAATGCCGGTCTGGTCGGTGGTTTGCTCGGCGGCAATGGTGGCCTGCTCGGCGGTGTGCTCGGTGGCGGCCAAGCTGGTGGCGCAACTGCACCTGTGAGCGGTCTGGTGGGTGGCCTGCTCGATCCCAATGCAGGCTTGGTCGGTGGTTTGCTCGGCGGCAATGGTGGGCTGCTTGGCGGTGTACTCGGTGGCAGCCAGGCAGGCGCCACAGCCCCTGCTGGTGGCCTGCTCGCCGGTGTGCTCACGCCTCTGACCTCCGGCCTGACCAGCGGTGGCCAAACTGCTACAGGTAGCGCCCCTGCGACTTCCGCACCTAGCGGCAACACAACCACCACACAAAATGGTGGCTTGCTAGGCGGCCTGCTGGGAGGCCTGCTCGGCCGCCGTTGATCCGGCTGTCAGCCACTGCCCATTACTCGATCAGAAAAAGGATGCAAATCATCCATTGACTGACAAGAGCTGTAACTAAATATTGCAATCATTTATGGATAGCGACCGATGCCCTCATCGGAACCGCTATCCATATTTTTTTGAAGGATCAGCCTATGCATACCCACCAGGTGCGATTTATTGTCGGACTGAGCACCTTGGCGTTTCCCGTTTTCAGCCTGGCGCAAGCTACTGGCGGCAACCCACTCAATACCTTACCTCCCATCCATTCCCCACAGCCTGCACCACAGCCAGCCACCATCGCACCTGACACTGGTCTGCAAACCGAAAAGCAGCTCAATGCGCGGCAGCTGCAGCTGTCTACCCAAATTACGCCGCAACGCATTGATATTTCCGGCGTCAATGCCATCCCTTTTGCCGAAGTGGCAGCCCTGTTTCAGCCTCTGGCCGGCAAGCCGGTCAGCATTGCCCACCTGGCGCTGGCGGCACAGGCAGCAACGCAGCTGTACCAGAAGGCGGGATACCCACTGTCCTTTGTCTATCTGCCCACCCAGACGTTTGAAAACGGCATCGTGCGCGTGATAGCGGTCGAGGGCTATGTACAGCAAGTGCGCATCGAAGGAGATCCGGGGAGGTCTGCGGACATGCTTCAGGCCATGGCACAGCCCATTC
>JAEZHI010000014.1 GCA_023436885.1 Pseudomonadota bacterium
GGCGCAGGATCGGGGCAAGGCCGGGCAGTCCGGCGAGAAGGCCGCGCTGGCCGAGCACCAGGCCCAGGAGCAGCGCGAACAGGCCGCCGCGGCCGAGCGCGCCAGGCGCCGCGAGGCGGCCCGCAGCGGCAACGACCCGCGCGGCAAGGCCGACGCGCCGCGCAAGGAAGAGGAAGAAGAGGCCAAGCGCCCCCCGCGCTGAGGCCGGTTTGAACCCGCCCGCCGCCTTGCGCGGCGGGCTCCGGCCGGGCGCGGAACGCTGCATCCGCCCGTTCCCGGCTTGGGCCGCGGAAGCCGAGCCGGTAGACTATGGCTTTCCGGAGCCCCGCCAATGACTCCCCTAATTTTCGTTACCGGCGGCGTCGTGTCCTCGCTTGGCAAGGGCATCGCGGCCGCCTCGCTCGCGTCCATCCTCGAGACCCGTGGCCTGAAGGTCACGATGATGAAGCTGGACCCCTACATCAACGTGGACCCGGGCACGATGAGCCCGTTCCAGCACGGCGAGGTCTACGTCACCGACGACGGTGCCGAGACCGACCTGGACCTGGGCCACTACGAACGCTTCGTCCGCACCCGCCTCAGCCGCAAGAACTCCATCACGACCGGCCGCATCTACGAGGCCGTGATCCGCAAGGAGCGCCGCGGCGACTACCTCGGCGCGACCGTGCAGGTGATCCCGCACATCACCGACGAGATCAAGCGCTGCATCGACGAGGCCACCGAGGGCTACGACGTGGCCCTGGTCGAGATCGGCGGCACCGTGGGCGATATCGAGTCGCTGCCGTTCCTCGAGGCGATCCGCCAGATCCGCGCCGAGCGCGGTCCTGACAAGGCGCTGTTCATGCACCTGACCCTGGTGCCGTGGATCGCCGCCGCCGGCGAGCTGAAGACCAAGCCGACCCAGCACTCGGTCAAGGAGCTGCGTTCGATCGGCATCCAGCCGGACGTGCTGCTGTGCCGTTCCGAGCAGCCGCTGCCGGACGGCGAGCGCCGCAAGATCGCGCTGTTCACCAACGTGCCCGAGCGCGCCGTCATTTCGGTGCAGGACGTGGACGTGCTGTACAAGCTGCCGCTTGAACTGCACGCCCAGGGGCTGGACGCACTGGTCGCCGAGCGCCTGCGCCTGCAGCCGCAGCGGCCGGCGGACCTGTCCGAGTGGGAGGACGCGGTCGATGCGACCGTCAATCCGGTCGACGAGGTCACCATCGCCGTGGTCGGCAAGTACGTGGACCACAAGGATGCCTACAAGTCCGTCGGTGAGGCCCTGCGCCACGGCGGCCTGCGCCAGCGCACCCGGGTCAACCTGAAGTGGCTGGAATCGCAGGACGTGGAAGCCGGCGCCGGCGAGCTGCTTGGCGACGTCGACGGCATCCTGGTGCCCGGCGGCTTCGGTGACCGCGGCTTCGAGGGCAAGGTGCTCACCGCGCAGTACGCCCGCGAGCACGGCGTGCCGTATTTCGGCATCTGCTACGGCATGCAGGCGGCGGTGGTGGATTACGCCCGCCACGTGGCCGGGCTGGACGGCGCCAACAGCACCGAGAACGACAAGCAGTGCCCGCACCCGGTGATCGGCCTGATCACCGAATGGCGCACCACCACCGGCGAGGTCGAGAAGCGCGACGAGAAGTCCGACCTGGGCGGCACCATGCGCCTGGGCCTGCAGGAGCAGCGGATCAAGCCCGGCACCCGGGCCCGCGAGCTCTACGGCAGGGACGTGGTGGGCGAGCGTCATCGCCATCGCTACGAGTTCAACAATCGCTATCGCACCCAGCTCGAGGACGCCGGCCTGGTGATTTCGGCCAAGTCGATGGACGACCTGCTGGTCGAGATGATCGAGCTGCCGGGCCACCCCTGGTTCATCGCCTGCCAGGCGCATCCGGAGTTCCTGTCCACGCCGCGTAGCGGACATCCGCTGTTCGTCGGTTTCGTCCGTGCCGCGTGCGAGCGCAAGGCCGGCGGCAAGCTGCTCAAGGAGGCCCAGGCATGAAGCTGTGCGGATTCGAAGTCGGCCTGGACCAGCCGTTCTTCCTGATTGCCGGTCCCTGCGTGATCGAGTCCGAGCAGTTGCAGCTCGATGTCGCCGGGCAGCTCAAGGAGATCACCGGCCGGCTGGGGATCAACTTCATCTTCAAGTCGAGCTTCGACAAGGCCAACCGCACCTCGGGCACGAGCTTCCGCGGCCCGGGCATGGAGGAAGGCCTGCGCATCCTGGGCGAGGTCCGGCGCCAGATCGGCGTGCCGGTGCTCACCGACGTGCACGAGTACACCCCGATGGACGAAGTGGCCTCGGTGGTCGACGTGCTGCAGACGCCCGCCTTCCTCGTGCGCCAGACCGATTTCATCCGCAAGGTCTGCAGCGCCGGAAAGCCGGTCAACATCAAGAAGGGCCAGTTCCTGGCGCCCTGGGACATCAAGCCGGTGGTGGAGAAGGCGAAGTCGACCGGCAACGAGCAGATCATGGTCTGCGAGCGCGGTGCGTCCTTCGGCTACAACAACCTGGTCTCGGACATGCGCTCGCTGAGCGTGATGCGCGACACCGGCTGCCCGGTGGTGTTCGATGCCACCCACTCGGTGCAGTTGCCGGGCGGGCAGGGCAGCTCCAGCGGCGGCCAGCGCGAGTTCGTGCCAGTGCTGGCGCGCGCCGCGGTCGCGGTCGGCGTGGCCGGCGTGTTCATGGAGACGCATCCGGATCCGGCCAAGGCGCTCTCCGATGGCCCCAACGCCTGGCCGCTGGGCCGGATGGAGGCGCTGCTCGAGACCATGCTGGCGCTCGACCGGGTGACCAAGCAGCACGGCTTTGCCGAGGCGACGCTCTGAGCCCATGCGCGCCTGGTCGGCCCTGGTCGCGCTGGTCCTGTCGCTCGTCTCGCCCCCGGGGGCCCGGGGGGGGGGGCGGGCCC
>JAEZHI010000018.1 GCA_023436885.1 Pseudomonadota bacterium
GGGCCGAGGTCGTTGATGCCGACAACCTCGATGTCCTTGCGACCGGACTCGACGATCGCGCGCAGAACGTTACGACCGATACGACCAAAGCCGTTGATGGCGACCTTTACTGCCATTGTCTGTCTCCTGATGCAGAGGCGGGCATCTTCCGGCCCGATCCTCGTTAGATGTGGGGACGGTCCGGCGAGTTCCGGATCGCTCCCCCAACTTTCCTCGCCCGATGGGAAAGGCGGAGCCCGCCGTTCCCACCGGGCAATAGAGTTAGGCCAGCTTGACCGAGACGAGCTCGGCGATGTGGCTCGCGGAAATGCCGAACTTCTCGTAGAGCAGCTCGATCGGAGCCGAGGCACCGAAGCCGGTCATGCCGACGAAGATGCCGTCCGAGCCGATGATCTCGTCCCAGCCCATGCGCAGGGCGGCTTCGACGCCGACCTTCACCTTGGCGCCGCCGATCACTTCGGCGCGGTAGGCGTCGGACTGAGCGCGGAAGTTCTCGAAGCTCGGCACCGAGACGACGCGCGTCGGGTGGCCGGCTGCGTCGAGCAGCTTCTTGGCGTCGAGGGCGATGGCGACCTCGGAACCGGTGGCGAAGATCGACACTTCGGCGCGGCCTTCGGCGGCGGCGACTTCATAGGCGCCCTTGGCGACCTTGTTGTCGGCGCTGACCTCGAAGCGGACCGCCGGCAGGTTCTGGCGCGACAGCGCCAGGGTCGTCGGGCCCTTCTTGTGGTTGAGCGCGAACTCCCAGGCTTCGGCCGTCTCGTAGGCGTCGGCCGGCCGGATGACCGTCATGTTCGGGATGGCGCGCAGCGAGGCGAGGTGCTCGATCGGCTGATGCGTCGGACCGTCTTCGCCAAGACCGATGGAGTCATGGGTCATGACGTAGGTGACGCGCTGATGCATCAGGGCCGACAGGCGCATGGCCGGGCGGGCGTAGTCGGAGAACACTAGGAAGGTGCCGCCGTAGGGAATGAAGCCGCCGTGCAGCGCGATGCCGTTCATGGCGGCGCTCATGCCGAACTCGCGGATACCATAGTGGATGTAGCTGCCCGTGTAGGCGGGGGCCTTCACCGCTTCCTGACCCTTGGTCTTGGTCAGGTTGGAGCCGGTGAGGTCGGCCGAGCCGCCAGCCATCTCGGGGATGGAGCCGTTGACGACCTCAAGGGCCATCTCGGAAGCCTTGCGCGAGGCAACCTTCGGCAGCTCGGTGACGAGCTTCTGCTTGTAAGCGGCCATAGCTTCGGCGAAGGCAGCCGGCAGGTCGCCCTTGATGCGGCGATCGAACTCGGCGCGCTTCTTGGCGTCCAGGGCATTGTAGCGGGCGGTCCAGGCTTCATGGTCCTTGACGGAGCGCTTGCCGGCAGCGCGCCAGTCGGCGAGGATGTTCGCGGGGATCTCGAAGGGCGGGTAGGGCCAGCCGAGCTTCTCGCGGGCGCCGGCGATCTCGGCGGCGCCGAGCGGCGCACCGTGGACGGCATGGGTGCCGGCCTTCGTCGGGGCGCCGAAGCCAATGGTGGTCTTGGCGGCGATCAGCACCGGCTTGTCGGACTTCTTGGCGCGCTCGAGAGCGGCAAGGATCGCAACCGGATCATGGCCGTCAACGGCGTCGGTGTTCCAGCCGGCGGCGCGGAAGCGGGCCGGGATGTCGCCGCTCTCGGAAACCGAGATCGGGCCGTCGATGGAAATACCGTTATCGTCCCAGATCAACACGAGCTTGTTGAGCTTGAGATGGCCGGCCAGCGAGATCGCCTCGTGGCTGATGCCTTCCATCAGGCAGCCGTCACCGGCCAGCACGTAGGTGCGATGGTCGACGATGTCGTCGCCGAACTCGGCATTGAGCATGCGCTCGGCGAGCGCGAAGCCGACCGACATGGCAACGCCCTGGCCGAGCGGACCGGTGGTCGTCTCGATGCCCTGGGCAAAGCCATATTCCGGGTGGCCGGCGCACTTGGAGCCCCACTGACGAAACGTTTTAATATCTTCGATGCTGATGTCTTCGACACCGATCAGGTGGAGGACTGAATAGAGCAGCATGGAGCCATGGCCGGCCGACAGAATGAAGCGGTCGCGATCGGGCCATGACGGAGCAGCGGCATCGAACTTGATGACGTCATTGAAAAGAACTGTGGCAACATCGGCTGTGCCCATGGGCATGCCAGGATGGCCGGACTTGGCTTTTTCCACGGCATCCATCGCGAGGGCGCGGATGGCGTTGGCCATATTCTTGTACCGGGCAGAGTCAGTCATTGTTATTTCCTGACAGGATTTGGCCGGAAAACTCCTTGGGCAAGCCAAACGACGGACAAATGCGTATCTTCCGGCAGACACGCCATGCCATTACGTCTTTTGGCTAAAGCGGCCGATCAATAGCAGGGCGGTATCATCTGTCAATGACAACCGGGGCTCGTCAAAGCCCCCAAAGGCCAAAAAAGGGGAAAGCTGGTATTTTCCCAGATTGCTCTCCCAACGGACCGTTGTCACGTCTTAATCTTTGTGGCAACCAGACCAGACAAGCGATGAATTCTTCGGCCGATTTTCTTTCGGACCGGTAGAGCATCCGGAGGCGGGTATGGCCGGAGCGGCGTCTCTAGACGCGGCCTTTGAAAGGCTCGACCAGGCGCTGGGGCGTCTGGAACTTGCGGTGGAGCGGCGGTTAGCCGGCGAGCGCACCATTTCCGGTCTCGAGGACGAGTTATTCCGTCTCGGGGAGGATCGGTCGCGCCTTGCCGGCGACCTTGACGACGCGCTCGCCAAGGCTGGTCGCCTGGAGGACGCGAACCGCGAGGTTTCCCGCCGCCTTGTCGCCGCGATGGAGTCGATCCGCTCCGTTCTCGATACGCACGGAGGGTGACGCTTTGAGTCAGGTGACCGTCACGATTGCCGGCAAGACCTATCGCATGGCCTGCGACGACGGCCAGGAAGAGCATCTTTACGGGCTCGCCAGTCGTCTCGACGCCATCCTCAATGAAATTCGCGCGGTGTTCGGTGAGATCGGCGATCAGCGGCTGACCGTGATGAGTGCGATTACGGTGCTCGATCAGTTGTCGGAGACCGAGCGCAAGCTGAAAGGGCTCGAAGCCGAGGCGCGTTCGCTGCGTGAAAGCCGCGATGTGCTTTTGGAGCGACAGGGTGAGATCGAACGGCGCCTTGCCGAGAAGGTGGTCGAGGTTGCCGCTCGCATCGACGCCGCTGCTGAGAAGATGGTCTGAGTTTTTCCGTCTTCGTTGCCTAGTGTTCATCCAATTGTCTAGTGCACATCGGCTTTCGTCTACTGGAAGAGTGGACGAAAGCAGGGCAAATTTACATAGGATTTACCGCTTGATCTTTTAGGAGGGCCCATGCAGGCCGTGCAAGGCTGATGCAGCAAAAGCAGCGTTGCCTCGCTACGGATAATTCCATATATGGGGCTCGACAGGATTTTTTCGGGGGAACTCCATGACCAGCCACGAATCGACAGCTGTGAACGAGGGCGGAAATCCCTGGGCGGTGCTGGCGGTGATGGTCTTGGTTCTCCTGATCGGAATTGGGGCGGTGGCGCTGTTTGGTTACGCCGCTCTTATCGTGCTTGCCCTCGCCGGAACGGCTTCGATGCTGGTGACTCTCGTCATCTTGACGGCTGGTGGGTAACTGATACTGCGATCCGCGCAGCGACTGGGGCGGTGGGTTTTCCTGCCGCCCCCTCTTTTTTCCGGTGGCACGACCCTGAATTTTGTCGCGCCGAGGCCCTTTGCCGGATCACCGGTCTCGCCTATATAGGGGAAGTGGCGTAGCTGCGCTTCTCGTTAGGAATCAATATCCCCGGGGCCTTAATGATCCTGAAGGGAGCTGTCCCCGCCCGAACCCGTGGGTTTGGGCACACGGCGCCCACCTACGTTGTAGGTTTCCCGGGATCACACTTCCGACGGTCGTTTTCGCGGGCGCCACACCCTTCTACCGCCGGTTTACATCCTGTGATGCCCGGAGGCCCACCATTCCCATAGACGCAACTTCCGAATTGCCCCGTGCCCTCGTCGCAGCCGAGAAGGCACGCGTGCGCAAGCTGGCGCTCGGCCGCCGCGATGGGCTCAATGCCGTGGCGCGACAGGAAGGGTCGGCCGCCATTGCCGCGTCCGTCCTGGCGCTCGGTCTTCCTGCCGGCTGTGCCGTTTCGGCCTTCCTGCCGATCCAGAGCGAGGCCGATCTCAACGAGGTCATCGCTGGGCTCGACGAGCGCGGCCATCCCGTCGGGCTGCCGATCATGGTCGAGTCGGGTTTGGTGTTCCGTCGATTCCGGCCCGGGGATGCGCTGGTGCCTCTAGGGTTCGGTACGCGCGGTCCCGGTCCACAAGCTCCCGAAGTCGTGCCGGACGTTCTTCTGATGCCGCTCTCCGCCTTTGACCGGCTTGGCGGGCGTGTTGGCTACGGACGTGGTTATTATGACCGGACCATTGCCGGTTTGCGGGCATCTGGCCATTTTCCCCGCTTGATTGGCATTGCCTTCTCGGTGCAGGAAGTGGCTGCGGTGCCCATGGAGCCCCATGACGCGCCGCTCGACATGATTGTTACCGAGCGGGATGTCTTCCGCTTCGCTCGCTGACTTCGACAGGACGTTGGGGGAGAACGCCAGACAATGCGATTGCTGTTCGTGGGAGACGTGGTCGGCCGCTCGGGTCGCAATGCCATTTCCGACATCCTGCCGGGTCTCATCGCCGACTATGCCCTGGACCTTGTGGTCGTGAACGGCGAGAACGCAGCCGGTGGCTTTGGCATCACAGAAGAAATCTGCCAGGACTTTCTCGACGCCGGTGCCGATGTTGTCACCACGGGCAATCACGCCTGGGACCAGCGCGAGGCGCTCGTCTTCATCGAACGGCAGCCGCAGTTGCTTCGGCCGGCTAACTATCCGGCTGGAACGCCGGGCCGTGGCGCCACCGTTGCTATTGCCAGGAATGGTGCCCGCGTTCTGGTGGTCAACGTCATGGGTCGCGTCTACATGGATGCGCTCGACGATCCCTTCGCCGCGGCCGACCGCGAGCTGAATGCCTGCCCGCTTGGCAGCATGGTCGATGCCGTGGTTGTCGACATGCATGCCGAAGCAACCTCCGAAAAGCAGGCGATGGGCCATTATCTCGATGGTCGCGCGTCGCTTGTCGTGGGTACCCACACCCATGTGCCGACCGCCGACTACCAGATCTTCGATGGTGGGACTGCCTATCTGTCGGATGCCGGCATGACCGGCGACTATGACAGCGTGCTCGGCATGGAAAAGGAAGAGCCGGTCAACCGTTTCCTGCGCAAGATTCCGACCTCCCGTTTCCAGCCGGCGCTCGGTGAGCCCACGCTGTGCGGTGTTGCCGTCGAGGTGAGCGATTCCACCGGTTTGGCCGAGGCGATCGAGCCGGTCCGCATCGGCGGTCGTCTTGCAGAAGCATTGCCGACTTTTTGGTAAGCGCCCCGGCTGGATTTAAGGCCAACAAACGCCTATAAGGCGCCCCATTCGTGGATTTGTGCCGTGATCGATGGTCGCGGGAGGCGTGTGCATGCGCCTCGCGCCCTTTCGCGGTTCCCTCAGGAGGCACTATGGCCGGTCATTCACAGTTCAAGAACATCATGCACCGCAAGGGCGCGCAGGACGCCAAGCGGTCGAAGATCTTCGCCAAGCTCGCCCGCGAAGTCACGGTGGCAGCCAAGATCGGCGGAGCCGATCCGGCGATGAACGCTCGTCTGCGTCTTGCCATCTTGAACGCCCGCGCCGAGAACATGCCCAAGGACAACATCGACCGGGCTATCAAGAAGGCGGCTGGCGCCGACACGGAGAACTTCGACGAGGTTCGCTACGAGGGCTACGGTCCGGGCGGCACCGCCGTCATCGTCGAGGCGCTGACCGACAATCGCAACCGCACGGCCTCCGTTGTCCGTTCGGTGTTCACCAAGGCTGGCGGCGCGCTCGGCGAAACCGGCTCGGTCGGCTTCATGTTCGATCGCCTCGGCGAGATCAGCTATCCGCTCAGCGCCGGCTCGAACGATGCCGTTCTGGAAGCCGCCATCGAGGCTGGCGCCGATGACGTCGAGTCGGATGAGGAAGGCCACTTCATCTACTGCGCCTTCGAATCGATGGGCGAAGTGACCAAGGCGCTGGAAGCCTCGCTGGGCGCTGCCGCCTCGATCAAGTCGGTGTGGAAGCCGAAGACTACGTCGCCGCTCGATGAGGAGAAGGCGACGAGCCTGATGAAGATGGTCGATCTTCTCGAAGACGACGACGACGTGCAGAACGTCTACACCAACATGGAAATCTCCGACGAAGTCGCCGCCAAGCTGGCCGGCTGAGACTGAACGTCCTTCCATTGTTTGCGCCCGCCGTTGCTCACGTGACGGCGGGCGTTTTCATTTGATCTCGGCCCGGCTATCTTCGGCGGGGAGGTGTAAAATGGGCGAAAACGGACATTCCGGCGGTTGCCAGTGTGGGCGTGTGCGGTTCCGCGTCGATGGAGCGCTCGGCCGGGCGAGCATCTGCCATTGCCGCATGTGCCAGAAAGCTTTCGGCTCGTTCTTCGGGCCTTTGGTTTCTGCTCCCAATGAGCACCTGAACTGGACGCGCGGCGAACCTTCCTGGTTCCAGAGCTCCAACAAGGTGCGGCGTGGCTTCTGCAGCCATTGCGGCACACCGCTCGCCTATGACTGGGGCGGACCGGCATTGGAACTGGCCATCGGAGCCCTCGACGATCCCGAATCGGTGCCCCCCACCATTCAGGTTGGGCTGGAGCATCGGATGAGCTGGTTTTCACGTCTCCCGGACCTGCCGACCCGAACGCCGGAAGAACAGGAAAAGGTCAGTCGTTTCCAGGCGGTTATCGTTTCCCTCCAGCATCCGGACCGGGATGCCTGAGGTCATCGATCCTTCATAACTCCTTGATTTAAAGCTCCTGGCCTGTCTTCACGGAAATGTTCACGCATGAGCTCTATGCAAGAAACATAGTGGCCACTAGAAATGCGTGCATATACCCCTACTTTATGGCTCAGCTTCATTGCCACTCGATAGCCCGTCAGGAGCTTCCTTGATGCCCACCCTTTTCGACCCAGTGCGCCTCGGTGCGCTTGAACTCAGCAATCGCATCATCATGGCGCCGCTCACCCGGGCGCGTGCCACAGCCGATCGTGTCCCGACCGACGTCATGCGGGAGTATTACGAGCAGCGGGCCACGGCTGGCCTCATCCTCACCGAGGCGACCATCGTAACGCCGAAGGGTGCCGGATACGCCAGCACGCCCGGCATCTATTCCGACGCTCAGGTCGAGGCCTGGAAGCCGATCACCGAGGCGGTGCATCGCAAGGGCGGCAAGATCGTCATGCAGCTCTGGCACGTCGGGCGCATCTCCGACCCGTCGCTGCTCGATGGCGATCTGCCGGTGGCGCCTAGCGCCATCCAGCCAGCGGGTCACGTCAGCCTGCTGCGGCCGCTCCGTCCCTATCCGACGCCGCGCGCGCTCGACATCAGCGAGATTCCGGCTATCGTCGAGGCTTTCCGCAAGGGCGCCGAGAATGCGCAGAAAGCCGGCTTTGACGGCGTCGAAATTCATGGCGCCAATGGCTATCTGCTCGATCAGTTCCTGCAGGACAAGACCAACCAGCGCACCGACGCCTATGGCGGTCCGGTCGAAAATCGCGCTCGCCTGATGCTGGAGGCGGTGGATGCGGCGGTCAGCGTCTGGGGTGCCAGCCGCGTTGGCCTGCATCTCGCCCCGCGCGGCGACAGCCATGATATTGGCGACAGCGATCCGAAGGCCACGTTCGGCTATGTCGCTCGTGAGGCAGGCAAGCGCGGTCTCGCGTTCATCTTCACCCGTGAGCATCTCGGCGATGATCGCCTGACGCCGCATCTCAAGGAGCAGTTCGGCGGCGCCTTCATCGCCAACGAAGGCTTCACCTTCGAGCAAGGTGCAGCGGAAGTCGCTGCCGGCCGGGCCGATGCTGTCGCCTGGGGCAAGGAGTTCATTGCCAATCCGGATCTCGTTGAGCGGTTCCGGTCTGGCGCGGCGCGCAATCCGCTGGTGCCCGAGACGATCTACGCCGAGGGCGCTGTTGGATACATTGACTATCCGGCGCTTGAAACCGTCACCGCGTAATCGCCTGACTAGAAACTCTACTGGGGCGGACATCTGGCTTAGCATTCTGCGCTTCCGGTGCTCACGAACCTCAAGTTCGCTCCGCTCCGGTTCTCGAATGCGTCGCCATCTGCCTCGCCCCAGCGAGTTTCAAGTCGGGCTCAAAGCAGCGAGCCTTCTACGAAATTACGCCAAACGCTCCCGGGAATAGATCAGTTGTCTTCAACCTCCTGGCGGTATTCCAGGATGTCGCCGGGCTGGCAGCCGAGCACCTCGCAGATCTTGGCCAGCGTCTCGAAGCGGACGCCGCGCACCTTGCCGGATTTCAACAGTGACAGGTTGGCCTCGGTGATGCCGATGGCGGCGGCGAGCTCCTTGGAGCGCATCTTGCGCTGCGCCAGGACGACGTCGAGGTTGACGATGATCTGCATGGCCTAGACGAAACTTCGGTTTTCTTCGGCGAGACCGAGGGCTTCCTGCATCACCAGCGAGAAGACGAGAAACAGGAAGCCGAACATCAGACCGGCCAGTGCCTGAGAGTCGATGCCGACGGACAGGATGTGATGACCGGGCGGGTTGGCCGATGTCATCAGCAGCGTCACCAACGTCTTGCAGACGACGGTGGCTGCGCAGCCGGAGAACGCCAACCAACCGACGCGGCCGAGCCTGCGCGGCACGGTTGGATCGAACACCTTGTTGGCGGCGAACAGCCGGAACAGCCGCCCGAGTTCGAAGAGCATGGCAACCAGCAGGGAGACCGGCACCATGGCCACCGCGCCAGCGGCTCCCAACACCGTCGAGGAGGGCGTCACCAGGATGCCATCGACCGATTTGGCGAGCCAGTCGGACAGCGTGCCGTCGAACATCCAGAGACAGGCGGTGGCAATGACGATGAGCGCTGCGGAGGCAAAGCTGGCCCATGAGGCGAAGCCGGAAAGCCGCAACAGCCGACGATGACGCGACGCGCCGGCCGGTGGAACGTCGGTTTCGGAGAATGAGAGCTGGGTCATGATCCATACCCTTTCATGTCGATAAATTATCGTAATTCGATAATTAAATGCCGTCAAACGGAAATTCCATCTATCGCTAGGACGACGGTTCTCCCGGCCTCACAAGCCTCCATGTTCGTGAGATCGAGGCGAATGGTCTGCCCGTTGCGCGGTGGGCGTTTAAGGGCGTTGGCGCCTCCCTGAATCACCAACCGGCCAGCATCCGACAGGGCGATGATCCGGCTACGGCTGAAGCCGAGTTCGGTCGCCAGCAGCCGATCGAGGCGCGGGCGGATCGGGTAGGGTAGAGCGAGCGCGATCTCGATGACCGTCGCGCCGGTGCTGCCGCTCGTCACCACCCTGTCGACGTCGATGGCGTCGGATTGCAGGATCATCGAGGTCTTGCGGTGGAGGGCGGCGAGATCGAAGGCGAGATGACGGATGAAGGCCGGATCGCCCGATCTCAGCGCGGCAAGTTCGCCGGGCGGGATTTCGGCCGCCAGGCGCCGTTCGAAAACCGGACGGTTCCAGGTGCGATCGCAGTCGTCGCACTTGTAGATCAGCCAGGCGTCGAGGCGTTTGCCATTGGCATTGAGGCGGAGCTTGCCGCTCGGATGAAAGGGCCGGTCGCCGCCACAGGTGGGGCAGGCGAAGACGGGACGGGGACAGTCGCGCGGAGCAATGGTCCAGCGGACGTAAAGGCGGTCGGACATGCCAGTGTCTTCCTTGACGGAAGTCCAGCGGCGTGGCGGACGAGACCCGACGGGGCGGGCGCGGCTTGGCGAATGCGCGAATTGTCCAGGATGGTCTGCGGCGGGACGCCGACGGCGGCAAAGCCAGGCCGGTCTCGATCCGCCACCCGATGGACATCAAAAGCCGTTCGGAAACCAGGGTTTCCGATAATGCGGGTGCTGCACGATGAGACCGGCATTACAACGGCAAGGCGACGCCTCTTTTGTCCATCAAAGGGAGCGGGTCAATAGCATGGCTATCGTCCGCTGCAACCAGGAAAAGCGGGGCCTGTTACCTTTGGTTGTCGCCTGTTGCGGCGCTGCCATGGCGGTCACGCCGGCCTGACCCGCCGGGTGGACGCCCACATCAGGCCGAACAGCCCGGTGATGACGCCGAAGAGCGCGGCGAGTTGATAAGTTTCGGCCGTCGCTCCGAGAAAGGCCATGGACAGCAGCAGCGTGACGGCCGGCGCGGGGACGGTTACCGAGCTTGCGACAGACACATCGATGTGGCGCACCGCGTGGAACCAAAGGATCAGCTCGACATAGTAGGCAAGCCCCATGGCGACTGCGAAGGCTTGCGTCATGGGAGCCGTCGTCGCGGCCAAAACCGCAGCCGGGCCATCGATGATGAGGGTCAGCGGCGTCAGCAACGCGACGACGATGATGAGGCGCGACGTCGTCACCTCGTTTGGTGTCGCGGCTGTTTTCAGCAGGGCTTCCCTCAGGATCACGTGTGCCACCGCCCACAGCAGCGGGACGGCGAGCGCCGCCGCGAACCAGGGTGACAGGCCGGTCATCTGCCAGCGGCCGCCGGTCGCCAGGTGGAACAGCGCGCCGACGATGAGCAGCGTAAACATCAGTTCCATCCGGTTCTTGCGGCGGCCGAACAGCGCCGCCTCCAGGCTGGCGGCAAGCAGCGGGTAGATTTGCAGGGCGATGGCGGCGTTAATGGCGCCGACCTTCTCGAAGCCCAGTACATAGGCCCAGGCAGCTAGCGCGAACAACGCGCCGGTGAACAGAGCGGTCGCGATCATTTTCCGGCGCTCGCCTCGCGGTGGGCCTGACCGGAAGAGGCCGCCTTTGCCGGCCCGCGCCTCAGCAAGGGTGAGCGGCAGCGAGAAGATGAGCTGCCAGACCGAATAGAGCAGGGCGAAGGTGAGTGCGCTCACCCCTGCCGGTCGTGCGCCGACAATCACCGGCATGGCACCGAGCAGTATGAGGCAACAAAGGGCTAGCGCCACGCCGATGCGCGGCGTGCCGGTGAAAGTCGTCATGGTAGCATCCGAGAGTAAATTGCTGTGAATGCATTGGTAGGATTGCCTTCGCGTCGATGCAATTTCTATATTGCCGCCATGGCAATCTGGCGTCCCACTCTCGATTCCGGCAGTTCCAACTTTGCATCGGCGATCGCCGATGCCATTGCCGCCGATGTCGCGTCGGGGCGATTGGCGGTGGGCGACCGGCTGCCGCCACAGCGCATTCTCGCCTGGGCGCTGGGCCTCTCACCAAACACCGTGATGCGGGCCTATGACGCGGCCCGGCGACGCGGGTTGGTGGCTGGCGAAGTCGGGCGCGGCACCTACGTTCGGGCGCAAGCGCCGGCGTTGCCGCGTGGCGGACTGACACCCCTCAGCCGATCTCAAGGCGGTCCAGTAGATTTCTCGCGCAATCTGCCCTTCACCGGGGCGGCGGCTGAGGAGCTTGCCGCTACGCTAACGGAGCTCGGCAAGGAACCGGGACTGGCTGACTTCCTCGATCGTGGCGAGGAACGGGTGCGGGCACCGCAGCTTGCCGCAGCGGCCGCCTTTCTGGGGCGCATCGGTCTCGATGCTTCGCCGTCTAACATCACCCTTGTCAATGGTGGCCAGCAAGGCGTGTTCTCGGCGCTGATGGCGCTTTCGCGCCCCGGCGACGCACTGGTGGTCGAAGCGCTCACCTACCAGCCGGTGATGGCCATGGCGCTTCATCTCGGGCTGCGTCTTGTTCCAGCCGCCATGGATGGTGAGGGCGTGCTACCGGATGCGTTCGAGGCCGCCGTTCGGCGCAGCAGCGCTCGCCTCGCCTATCTCATGCCGACGCTGCATACGCCAACCACCGCCACACTCGGGCTTGAGCGTCGTCGCGAGATCGCCGCCATCGCCGAAAGGCAAGGCGTGACGCTCATCGAGGATGACGTCTTCGGTTTCCTGCCGAGGGAACGGCCACAGCCGATCGCCGCGCTGGCGCCCGCCCACACGGTGTTCGTGACATCGGTTTCCAAATCAATGGCGCCCGGCCTTCGGGTGGGCTACGTCGCGGCGCCCGGTCCTGTTCTCGCGGCAATCGAAGCGGCCGTCGCCATCTCGTCCTGGATGCCGCCGCCCTTGATGGCTGAGATCGCCCGCCGCTGGATTGTCGACGGCACCGGTGCCCGGCTCAACGTAGCGCAGCAGGCACATGCCGCCCGACGGCAACTGATGGCGCGCCGGCTGCTGGGCAACCGTTCCTATTCGGCCCAACCTGACGGACTGCACCTTTGGCTGCCATTGCCGCCGGAGTGGCAGGTCAGCTCCTTCGTAGCCGCGGCGAACGAGGCCTGCGTGCAGGTCAATGCCGGCGATCTTTTCGCGGCCGGTACTGACAAACCGTCGGCCGTGCGGCTCTGTCTCAGCTACGAGATGGATGATCGCCGTGTCGAGGACGGACTTGCCGTCATCGCCCGCCTTCTAGCCGGCGTCGGCTCTATCGTCACCTGACGGGTGGAAACTTCGACGGGATCCACCGCCTCGGCCCTCGAGGGGGACGTTAGGAACATTTTTTTGTGAAATTTACAATCTTTGGTAATTGTTGGGGCGTAATCTGAAGACTTTCTCTTGCTTCGCAGCACCCGAAAGCCGGGGTTTCTCCAAACAATCGTTCGATTTAGGGGGAGCGTATCATGGGATCCAGTCACAAAGCGCAACCGGAAGTGCAGCCCATCGCCCTGGTCGGGAGTGAGCCTTCGCGGGGCGACTCGAAAGCAGAGACACGCGAATACCAGGCGGAAATCACCGGGCTTAAAGCGCAAATCTCCCACTACAGGGCAGCATTCGACAATATTTCGCAGGGTGTCTGCGCGTTCGACGGTTCCCGCAAACTGGTCTTTTGCAATAACCGTTACGCCGAAATCTACCGCCTGACACCCGATCAGGTGCGCGCGGGCACACCTCTTCGCGAGATTATTGAAGCACGGTGCGCTGTCGGAACGTCGCCTGTGTCTCCGGAGGAGTATCTGCGTCTGGAGGCGGAAATAAGCGCCCCAGGGGTTCCGACATCCAGGCTCACCGAGCTTCCTGACGGCCGTCTCATCTATATTTCGAACAAGGGCACGCTCGGTGGCGGTTGGGTTTCGACGCATGAAGACGTGACCGAGATCACGACTGCCCGCGCCCGGGCGTCAGAGCGCATCTCGTTGCAGCTCCTGATCGATCTCGTCCCCGACTACTTGTGGGTCAAGGACACCGAGGGCCGCTTCGTTGTCGTGAACCGGGCTCTTGCAATCGATACGCGCTATCCTCGTACGAGCGACATGATCGGGACGAGCGACGCGCAGCTTCACGCCCCGGAAATTGCCCAGGAGTTCCGAGCGATCGAAGTCGAGATCATGCGGAGCGGCCTTCCCATGGTCGATCGGGAAGAACTCGTCACCGATGCCGCCGGCGCCAAGAAATGGATATCTTCGACCAAGGTTCCACTTCGTAATGATCGCAACGAGGTAATCGGCCTGGTGGGTATCGCACGCGATATCACGGCTCGGAAACTAGCCTCGGGCTTGCAGGCCGGACAGATCAAGATACTCGAAGCGATCGTTGCGGACGCGCCCTTGGAGGACGTGCTCGATCAGGTGGTTCTGCTGGCGGAATCCCAGAGCGTTGGCCTGTTCTGCTCCATACTTTTGCTTGATGCCGACGGCGTCACCTTGCGGCGTGGGGCGGCGCCCAGTGTTTCGGAGCCGTTCCTGGGGGCTACAAAAGGCATACGGGTGGGACCCTACAACGCATCTTGCGGGGCGGCTGCCCATCGGCGCGAAATGGTGGTCGTGTCCGACATCCTGAGCGATCCCCTTTGGAACGATTACAGGCAGATGGCAAGCGCGCATGGCTTCCGTTCGTGCTGGTCGACGCCGATCATTTCGCGGAAAGGCGAAGTTCTGGGGACTTTCGCCATGTATTCACGGTCAGTGCGGGAGCCCGTCAAGGCCGAGTATCAGCTGATCGAGTTTGCCGCGCGCCTCGCCGAGATCGCGATCGAGAGAGCTCGAACCGCCGCCACTTGATGTAGGGAGAGTTTGGAGTGGAGGGTTTAGGGTAGTTGCGCCGTCACGAGGTGGCACGCAGTTCCGCTCTAAGGGATCGGTTCCCATTTTTGTTGTGCCCCTTCTGGTGGTGCGAGGCCCTCATGCCGCCCCACGCCAGAGGCTTGATGATCCATTATTGTCCGTAACCAGCGGGCATTGTCTGGTCGCGCCTGTACAAACCATGAACACGCCGGTAGCGTGGGGTCATGACCACTGTGACGCGAATCATCGGCATCGATCCGGGCCTCAGGCGCACCGGTTGGGGTGTCATCGACAGCCTCGGAAACTCGGTGCGCTTCGTGGCGTCCGGGTCGGTAACCTCCAATGGCGACATGGATCTGGCTTCGCGGCTCGTGCAGATCCACGATGGGCTCGACGCGGTGCTGCATCAATATCAGCCGGACGAGGCGGCCATCGAGCAAACCTTCGTCAACAAGGACGCGGCGGCGACGCTGAAGCTCGGCCAGGCACGTGGCGTGGCGCTCCTGGTGCCGGCCCGGCGCGGTCTGCCGGTCGCCGAATACGCACCCAACGCGGTGAAGAAGGCGATCGTCGGTGCCGGCCATGCGGAAAAGAGCCAAATCCGCGTCATGGTCAAAGTGTTGATGCCAAAGGCCACCTTTGACAGCGACGATGCGGCCGACGCGCTTGCCATAGCGCTGACCCATGGCCATCATCGTGGATCGGTGGTGGGGCGATTGGCAAAACTGGCAGCGGGCTGAGGGCGGGGGAAGCGACGATGATCGGCAAGCTCAAGGGGTTGGTGGACAGTTTTGGCGACGACTGGATGATTCTTGACGTCAACGGCGTCGGCTATCAGGTCTATTGTTCGTCGCGCACGTTGCAGCGGCTGCCGAAGGCGGGCGAGGCGGCGACACTCTCCATCGAAACCATGGTCCGCGAGGACATGATCCGCCTTTATGGCTTCTCCAACGACATCGAGCGTGAATGGTTCCGTCTGCTGCTGACGGTGCAGGGCGTCGGCGCCAAGGTGGCGCTCGGCGTTCTCTCGGTGCTCGATCCAGGCCAACTGGCGACGGCTATTTCCATGCGCGATCTGACGGCCATTTCGCGGGCGCCTGGTGTCGGCAAGCGCGTCGCAGAGCGCATCGCCACCGAGCTCAAGGACAAGGCGCCGGCCTTTGCCGATGCTGATCCGTCGGTCATCCGCATTGCTTCCGACGTTGCCGAGGCGCGCGTCTCGGGTCCGGTGGCCGAAGCGGTGTCTGCGCTGGTCAATCTCGGTTATGCGCAGTTGCAGGCTGCGGCCGCAGTGCAGGCCGCGGCCAAGGCGTCCGGCAGCGAAGCGACCACCACCCAGTTGATCCGCCAGGGTCTCAAGGAACTTGCGCGCTGACGCGGAGTTTTCGGGGCTGGTCGATAGTTCGAAAAAATCGGGAGGTCGCCATGGCCGATGATATCATCACCGCAGGCAAGGTCGCCGTGATCACAGGTGCGGCGCGCGGTATCGGGCGGGCAGCCGCGCTGCGCTTTGCCCAGCGTGGCATGAAGCTGGTTCTTGCCGACGTCCTTGGTAGCGAACTTGCGGCGACCGCTTCGGCAGCCAAGGCTGCGGGCAGCCCGGATACCATCGCCGTTCCGACCGATGTCGGCGATAGGAATGCGGTGGAGGCATTGGCAGCGGCGACCTTCGAACGCTTTGGCGGCGTCGACGTGCTGATGAACAACGCGGCGATCGGCGAGGGCGGTGGTGTTCTCGAAAATCCCGACAACTGGCGCAAGCTGATGGACGTCAATCTCTGGGGTGTCATCAACGGCGTGCAGAGTTTCGTGCCCAGGATGATCGAGGGCGGCAACGCCGGCTATGTCATCAATACCGGCTCCAAGCAGGGTATCACCACGCCGCCGGGCAATGCCGCTTACAACACCTCCAAGGCAGCGGTAAAAGTGGTCACCGAACAGCTGGCCCATGAGCTACGCACGCGCGGAAGCCGGCTCAGTGCTCATCTCCTGGTCCCAGGTTGGACATTTACCGGCCTGACTGCTGCCGACCCGAAGGCCGAAAAGCCGGCTGGCGCCTGGCACGCGGTGGAGGTTGTGGACTTCATGCTCGCGGCGCTTCAGAAGGGCGACTTCTATATCCTCTGCCCGGATAACGAGACGCCCCGCAGGCTCGACGAGAAGCGCATGGCCTGGGCGATGGGTGACATCATCGACAACCGTCCGGCCTTGTCGCGCTGGCATCCCGACTACAAGGACGCTTTCGCGTCCTACCTCAAGGAATGATGTCTAGGAGAGTGGTGCCCAGAAGCGCGGCGTCCTGGCTCCCCCCGAATGGGCATGGCAAACCATGGCACGCCCTGAGTCCTGATGACTCCAGGGGACTCACAATGAGCTCACATGGACTCGGCTGAGTTCGTAGGGCTTAGTTGGGGCTTAGTTGGTTATGACCTTGTGCTCCGGCGTTGCAAGGACTTCGACGTCGGCGTCCTCGCCGGAAACGACACTAACGATCCGTTGGAACTGGCCGTCCTCGTGATTGGCAATGACCGTGTAGTCGCCTTCGGCCAGCACGAAAGACGGGAAAGCGCCGACGCCTGATGTCACAAGGTCGCCGGCTTGGGTCAGGATCGACCAGCGCGTGTCGGCAATGGCTTCGCCGCCCTCGCTGCTCACCAATTTCAGAGTGATCTTGGCGGCTTTCTCCGTCAGCGTTATGTCGGACAGCTTCCCGGCCTTCACGTCAATGTCGGCTGTGGTGCGGGCGTTGGCGTCGCCGTAGTTGGCAGTGACGTTATACGTCTTTGCCGGCAGCCGGACGATGGTTCCCGGGGCGATGTTGAGAGCCACCGCTTTTGGTTCGCCGTGCGAATCGAGCTCCTGCGAAAAGATGTCAAACTTGAGGTCATCCTTGTCGAGGCGCGGCCGGTCCTTGCCTGTGATGGCATAGAGGCGGACCCCACCGGCATTGAGCACGACCGTGTCGGTCTTCAAGCCGTTGCCGACGACGACATGCTCGGTGGTGCCGGCATATCCGAAACCGCAATAGACGAAATAGCCGCCGGGTTTCAGGACGAATTCAGCCGAGCCGCCATGGCGTTCGGCCACCAGTTCTCGGCTGCCGTCAGGTCCTTGCGCCTCGGCGAAGATGCGCCAGACAACGCCGGCGCCGATCGGTGGGCCTTCAGGTGTCAGTTTGGCCGTCAGGGATAGCGTTGCAGTTTCGCGGGGCGCCGTGTTCGACAAAGGCTTTGTCTCGACGGGCGCGCTGGTACTGGGGGCATAAGGCGTGACGGCTTGGGGGAGCGGCGGGGGAGCCACGCCGGGCGGCAATAGTTGAAGCGGCCCCGACCCTGGCTGCATGATACCGGGCTTTGCGCTTCCGGGAGCGCCGCCAGGACCACCTGGCGGTCCATTCTGGGCGAATGACGGCGTTGCAGCCATCAGGACGATGGCCACAGAAATCCATCTATTGCGCGGCGTTTTCCAGCGCGCCATGCCCCGGCGTCTCCCAACCGTCTCGATGTTCTCTCCCGGAAGTCTTCGCCGATCATCGTGGTGATTTCAAGTCCGGTGGCCGGATATGGACAGGTGCCTCTGGTGTCTCCGGCATGCTTTCCGCAACACCGCTCCAAGGTTATGCTGATGCCAACGCACCGCAGCTCTGAGAGCGCGTGTCGTCCATGCCGGTGTTTTCGAGGTGTTTTCTCAACGAACAATTGGCGATATGCCGGTATTACCGTTGCAGTTCCCTGGAGCCCCGCCTCAATGAACGCCACTCTCGACTTGCTGCTTACCCGCCGCTCCGTGCCGGCCCAGATGCTCGCTGCACCTGGTCCAAGTGCCGAGGAGTTGCAGACGCTGCTTACCATCGCCTCACGTGTCCCCGATCACGGCAAGCTGGCACCTTGGCGCTTCATCATCTTTGAGGGCGAAGCCCGCGAGGAGGCTGGACGGCAAATGGCAAGGATTGCCGAGGAACGCCAGCCGGATATCTCCCTCTCCCGTCTCGAAGAGGAACGACAGCGGTTTTCCAAAGCTCCGTTGGTCGTCGCCGTGGTGGGGCGCGCCAGCGTGCATCCGAAGATCCCGGTGATCGAACAGGTCTACTCGGCCGGCGCCGTTTGCATGAACCTGGAGATCGCCGCCCATGCCATGGGTTACGCCGCCTGCTGGCTGACCGACTGGATCGCCTATGACGCCGAGGCGCGGGCCGCGCTTGGTCTTGTCATCGACGAAACGATCGTCGGCTTCATCCACATCGGCACGCCAACCATCAAGCCGACCGACCGGCCGCGCCCGGATCTCGAAACGATTGTCAGCCGCTTCGGTGGGTGAGGGTGGCGACTCGTTTGCCACCAAGCCTAGCCAGAACGACAATCTAGAGCTTGTTGTTGCATTGTTTTTTGCGGAAAGCCGGTTTCTGCTTTTCCGCAAAATGCTCGCGGGGAAGCTTGGGTTGGCGGGAAGGCTGGCGCTGTTCTCTTCAGTGCGCTTTATTTGGGCCTTCCGGCACGGCGGACGACTCGAAGTTTTCCGCTGCTTCCTCCACCGCAATAGAAGCGATCACGTCCATCTGACTCGAGGCCGGACAGGCCCGTTCCCGGTGGCACGTCCAGTCTTTCCAGCACTTCGCCGGTCCTGGCGTCGATGTGGCGCAGATCACTTCCCTCGTCATCCCAGGTGCCGTGCCAAAGTTCTCCGTCCACCCAGGTGACGCCGGTAACAAACCGGTCGGATTCGATGGTGCGCAGCAACGCACCGGTCTCGGGATCCACCTGATGTATTTTCCGTCCGCGATGCTGGCCAACCCAAAGCGAGCCCTCTGCCCAGGCAAGCCCTGAGTCGCCGCCATTGCCAGGCGCCGGTATCGTGGCGACGATCGCGCCGGTCTCAGGATCGATTTTGCGGATCGTCTTGTCGGCAATCTGGAACAGGTGCTTGCCGTCGAAAGCGGTTCCCGCCTGCGCTGGCATGTCGAACGACCGAAGGATTTCACCGGTTTCGGGATCCAGGGCATTCAGTCGTGTGACGCTTGCGAACCAGACATGAGTGCCGTCGAATGTGACGCCTGCCACCTGTTCGACGCCGGGAAAGGGGCCGTACTCACGGAGAATTTCGGCGGAGAGCTGTTTCATGTGCCTATCCTAAACGGATATGCCCGCGGTGGGGAGCAACAAACTTGTCGGGAATCCAGGGACGTTCGAAGCGATCCAGCGACATGCGCGGCCGCGCCCGAAGCGCTCCACCTTCCCCTGGCGTAGAAGCTCTTCGAGGGCGCGCTGGACGGTTCTTGGGCTTATGTTCAAGGCCAACGCCAGAGCGGAACTCGACCATGCCTGGCCGTCGGCGAGGAGAGCCAGCAGGTCAGCGTGGTCATCTTCGACAGGTGGGGCCAGTACGGCTATACCCCTTTCGGCCCGGGGGAGAAGGGCAAAGCCTCGCTGGGTTGCCGTCAGCGTCGCCAGCGGTTGGAGCGCTTCGCGTAACCGGGCGATGTCGACACGCAATCTTGCTCGGTGCGATTCATCGGATTGTCGGGTGTGAAAGGCGCGCTTCAGAAGAAGCTCTCGAGGCGCATCGTCCGGCCACGATTCTGCGAGCGTTCGAACAAGGGTCAGCAGAACAGGACGCGTGGTCAGCGAGACGGAGGTCGTTCCCATCCGCACGACATTCCGGCATGCGTCCACGATCAGCACGTCGGAGCTCAGCAGCGTTTCCACCTCATCCAGCCGAAGCGATCGCTCTGTAGCGTGGGATATGAGGCGCGCCGCCGGTGCTTGCAATGCCCTCCCTGCCTGTTCCACTTCGGCTAGAAGCGGCGCAATGCCGGTCTCCTTGGCGATCCGATAGGCCTGCGCGAGAGCAATTTTCGCTGGCTCTGCCTTGATGCGCCGAATGGCTAGTCCCGCCAGGACCAATTGGCGGCCGACTTCGGAGGGGCGCGGCAACGCTTTGGCCTCGATATCGTTGAGTAGCATCTCGGCTTGGTCAAGGTTGCCGATCAGCAACAGGCGGCGGGCTTCGAGATAGCCGGCATGGGCAGCATTGGCCTTGTCGCCGGCGGCAATCAGTGCCATTCGCGCCGTATTAAGCGCTGACGACGTTCGGCCGAGGTCGCGGGAAACCAGCGCAATTTCCGCGTCTGCGACCATGCAGCGTGCGCGGGCCAACGGATTTCTCGGCCCGAATTCCCGTATAGCGCCCCGTAGAAGCTCCCGCGCCCGGGCCAGATCGCCGAGCTGTGCCATCGCTATGCCACGCAGGGCCAGCGCCGGTGCATCCTGGCGCAGGGCAATGCCCTTGAGGGCTGAAAGCGGGTCGCCGGTCGCAAGTGCGCGCCCTGCCGCGGCAATCAATGGATCCATTGAAATCCCGCCATACTTGTAACTCCCGGCGAGCGGTTCATCCGACATAGCCTCAGCCTATCACATCGCAAGCAACCCAACTGACGGAGGTTCAGACGTGATGAGGCTAGCCGCAACTGAGACCGCAGACCGGATTGGCAGGACCGCCACCGATGCCCCTGGCTGGCTCGGGTTGGCGGCGGCTCCAACCTTCACATTCATGGCTTTGGCCAGCGCTCTCGATACGCCCGACATGAGCGTTTGCGCAGCCATGCCTTCCTGGATGCCGGTCAACGACATGGCACTGATGTATCTGCTGATGAGCCTTTTCCACCTGCCGCCTTGGCTAAGGCTGCTTTCCCATCGTTTCGCAACGCCGCTTCGGCAAAACTGAAGGAGATTGAGAATGCAACACGCCGTAGTCTCGCACGACGAATGGCTGTCCGCCCGGTTGGATCTTTTGAAAGCGGAAAAGGAACTCACTCAGCTTGGCGATCGCGTTGCCGAGCGACGGCTGGCCTTGCCGTGGGTGCGGATCGACAAGGACTATACGTTCGATACGCTCGATGGTCCTCGGTCGCTGGCCGATCTGTTCGGTGGCCGTTCTCAACTCCTTGTTCAGCATTTCATGCTGGCGCCCGGATGGCAGCAAGGCTGTCGGAGTTGCTCCTTCATGGCCGATCATACCGATGGCATGAACCGGCACCTCTTTCAGCACGACGTCACGATGATTGCCGTGTCACGGGCTCCGCTTGTCGAGATCGAGCGCTTCCGCCAACGCATGGGCTGGCAATTTCCATGGGTCTCTTCGAACGGCAGCTCGTTCAATTATGATTTCCGCGTCAGTTTCACCCCCGAAGAGGTCGCAAGCGGTCGTGTGGATTACAACTTCGGCCAGCGGAAAGCGGTCGGCGAGGAATTGCCCGGTGTCAGCGCCTTTTTCAAGGACGAGACTGGCAATGTCTTTCACACCTATTCGACGTTCGGACGGGGCGTCGAAGTGATGATGGGAACCTACGCCATGCTCGACATCGCGCCGAGAGGCCGAAATGAAGAGACGGGGATGGACTGGGTGCGACACCACGATCGCTACCAGTAGGCACGTGTAGCGTCTGTTCGGCCAATAAAAAAAGCGCCGTGGCGATCACGGCGCTTTGTCTCTATAAGCGGCAATATCAGCCGACGCGGCCAGCGGTCGCCAGTATCGAACGACGCGGTGCGGCCTGGGCGGCGGCAGCCGCTGCCGGAATGTAGAGTCCGCGACGATCGGGAGCCGGCTTGAAAGCATCGGTGAGGCCGACAACCGTCTCGGCGGCGCCGAGGACCAGATAGCCGTCTGGCGCCATGATCTTCGAGATGCGTCCGAGGATGTCCACCTTGGTCGCCTGGTCGAAATAGATCAGCACGTTGCGGCAGAAGACGATGTCGAACTGGCCGAAGGATGCGAAGCTGTCGAGAAGGTTGAACTTCTTCCACTGCACCATCGAACGGAGCTCGGACGAAATGGTCCAGCTTTCGCCCTGCTGGGTGAAATACTTGAGCAGCAGCTGGATCGGCAGGCCGCGCTGTACTTCGAACTGGGTGTAGGTGCCCGCCTTGGCCCGGTCGAGCACCTCGTTGGAGATGTCGGTGCCGAGGATTTCGATCCGCCAGCCCATGAGCTGCCGTTCCATTTCCTTGAGGCACATCGCCAGCGTGTAAGGTTCCTGGCCGGTCGAAGCAGCGGCGCACCAGATGCGGATCTTCTTCTGTGAGGCGCGCGCCTTCAGCATCTCCGGCATCATCATCTGCGTGAAGTGCTCGAAGGGCGTCTTGTCGCGATAGAAGAAGCTCTCGTTGGTTGTCATCGCCTCGACGACCGCTTCGGCAAGCGTCGTCTCGCGCGGTTCCTTCAGCTTGGCAACCAGCGCTGCAATCGACTGCAAGCCAGCCTTGCGGGCCACCGGCAGCAGACGGCTTTCAATGAGATATTGCTTCTCATTCGACAGGACGAGACCAGAGCGGGTCTTCAGGAACTGGCGCAGATAGTCATATTCCGCCGGATTCATGGACGGCCTCCGAGCAGGATCTTGGACACCTTCCGGCCTATTTCGTTGAGCGGGAGAACGTCCGAGCACATTCCGGTGTGGGCGGCAGCGCCGGGCATGCCCCAGACCACCGAGGTTTCCTCATCCTGTGCGATAGCACTGCCTCCGATCTCGCCGATCTTGCGAACGCCTTCGGCGCCGTCGGATCCCATGCCGGTCAGCACGACGGCGAGTGTCGCCGTGCCGTAGATTTCCGCCACCGACTTGAACAGCGGGTCGACGGCGGGCTTGCAGAAGTTGACGGGTGGCGCGTCGCTGAGCTTGATGACGACATCGTTGCCATTCTTGGCGAGCAGCATGTGCTTGCCACCGGGCGCCACATAGATGTGCCCAGCCTGGATGACCTCGCCATCACGACCTTCACTGGCCGGCCGACCAGCCGCCTTGGTGATGTGTTCGGCGAGAATGGCGGTGAATGTCGGCGGCATGTGCTGGGTGAGCACCACCGGAACCATGCCGATCGCCGAGCCAATTTCTCCGAACAGCGTGTTGAGGGCCTGCGGGCCGCCGGTGGAGGATCCGATGGTCAGGATGCGCGGCCGCGCCGAGGAATAGGAACGGATGGTGAAGGAGCTGGGCCGTGACGCACGAAGCGCGCCTGACGGTGCGACAGGAGCATTGGCCTGCAAGGCGCCTGTCAGGGATCGCGCCATCGGTCGGCCGCCGACGGGAGCCTGACCGGGCAGGCCGCGCTTCTTAGCCCGCATGCCGAGGTGCGTGACCTTCTCTATCAGCTCGCGGCGGAAGTCAGCCGACGTGGTAACCCCGGAGTTGGACTCAGGCTTCGGCACATAGTCGGCGGCGCCCAGCGACAGCGCCTTCAGAGAAATCTCGGCGTTGCGGCGGGTCAGCGTCGAGGCAACGACCACAACAAGGTTTTTCTTCTTCTCGATGAGTAGCGGCAGAGCTGTGAGCCCGTCCATGTCCGGCATCTCGATATCGAGAACCACGACATCGGGATTAGACCGCAGAACATCGTCCACGGCGAGGCGACCATTGCGATGGCTGGCGACCACGGCGAGGTTGGGTTCCTCGTCGAGCCAGCGTCCAACCAGGCCGCGAATGACAACGGAATCATCGACGACCATCACGCGAATGGGGTCGGTGACGGCTCCGGAAGATGAGGGCGTGCGTGCGATGGCCGACATTGAATCGGTCTCCAATTCCGCTACGATCTTTGAACCGTCAGAGAAGCCCGACTTCCTGGAACTTGGCTTCGACAATTTCCCGATCAAAGGGCTTCATGATGTATTCGTTGGCGCCTGCCCGGATGGCGCGGGCAATGTGGCCCACGTCGTTCTCGGTGGTGCAGAACACCACCTTTGGCGTGTCGCCTCCGTCCAGCTTTCTAAGCTGGGCAAGGAATTCCAGGCCATCCATCACTGGCATGTTCCAGTCGAGCAAGATGGCATCCGGCATCGTCTCCTGGCACTTTTCGAGGGCCTGCTGGCCATCTTCGGCCTCGACGATGGTGAACGACAGATCCTCGAGAATGCGCCGGGCCACCTTGCGGATGACGCTCGAGTCGTCGACCACGAGACAGGTCTTCATGTTTCACTCCTCACGGCGGTGACGCCGGCTTTCTTGGTTCGTCAGGTTCAGGCGGCCAAGTCGCCGTGCATGCGGCCGAGCACGCGCTCGACATCCAGGATGACCATAAGCTGCCCTGACAGACGGTGAACGCCGCCGGAAATCTCGGCCCAGCGGCCATCAAGGTTGGCAGGGTTGGCTTCGCGGCCGGCGGCGTCGAGATTGAGCACTTCGCCGACCTCGTCGATGATGAGGCCGTAGGACTCGCCCCGGTATTCGATGCCGACCGCCATGATGCCGTGGTTGCCCTCGCGCTGCGGCAAGCCGAGGCGACGGCGCATGTTGATCGCCGTCACGATACGGCCGCGCAGGTTGAGCACGCCCGCTACTTCCGGGGCGGACAGCGGCACGCGCGTCATGCTCTCCGGCACGAAGACGTCATGCACCTTGTGGATCGGCAAGCCGAACAGCTGACCGCCGATGAAAACGGTCACGTACTGAATCTGGCCGGAATGGCTATCGTTGGCGGCGGCGCCGGGGGTATGGCTGGTGGCGGTCATGCTGCAATCCCATAATCAGCGCTGGTGATTTCCTTGAGGGCGGCGATCAGGCCCGGACGGTCGAACTTGGCGACATACTCGTCGAAGCCCGACTGGCGTCCTCGCTCGATGGAGGCCGGCGTGCAGAGAGCCGACAGCGCGATGATCGGCGTACGGCGGAAGCGAGCGTCGCGACGCAGCATCTCGGCGAATTCGAAGCCATTGACGACCGGCATTTCGATATCGGAGACGATGACGTCGAAGGCGGCGCCTTCACCCAGGAGACGCATGGCCTCAGTGGCAGAGGAGCAAACCGTCACGTCGAAGCCGGCGGCCTTCATCACGGGGCCGAGCATGTTGCGGAAGAAGGCGCTGTCGTCGAGGAACAGCAGCTTCCGCGTCAGCGCGGCCGACGAGATTTCCTTGCGCTTGAACCAGTCTTCGAAGGCGAGCGGCAGATAGTGGCCGATGTCGAGGATCTCGGTGGCCTTGCCCTTGATCACAGCCGAACCGAGCACGCCCGGGATATCGGAGCCAACCTGGATGTCCAGCGACTCTTCGACGATGTCGACGATCTCGTCGACGACGAGGCCCATCGAGCGGCCGGAGTCGGAGAACACCAGCATCGGCTGGGTGCCTTCCTCGCGGCGACGCACGTCATAGTTCGGGTAGACCAGCGGCATCAGCGAACCACGATACTGAACGAGGTCGCGGCCGTTGGAGTGTTCGATCTTCTCGATCTCGAACTCTTCGAGGCGGGTGACCAACGACAGCGGTACGGCCTTCGGCTCGGGCGAGCCGGCGCGGAACAGCAGCATGGAGATCTTGGCGTCGTTGTCGATGCCGCGGGCGGCGTCGGCATCCGCATGGCTATCGAGCGTGTCGGTGGCGACGGCCGTGCCGATCGCGCTGGCAATGCCATTCGGATCGACGATCATGATCACCGAGCCATCGCCGAGGATGGTGTTGCCGGAGAACATGGTAATGTGGCGTAGCATCTTCGACATCGGCTTCACGACGATTTCTTCCGTGTGGAAGACGCCGTCGACCACCAGGCCAAAGGTGACGTTGCCAACCTGCATGACGACGATGAAGCCCTCGTCCTCACTCTTCTCGGCCAGCGTTTCCATGTTGAGGATACCGGCAAGCGGCACCAGCGGCAGCAGCTTGTTGCGCAGGCGCAGGACCGGGGTGTCCTTGATGCGCTCGATACGGTGTTCAGAGTTGTTCTGAACGCGCACCAGCTCAACGACGCTGAGCTGCGGAATGGCGAAGCGGTCGCCACAGCTTTCGACGATCAGCGTCGAGACGATGGCGAGCGTCAGCGGAATCTTGATGGTGAAGGTCGTACCCTTGCCCTGCACCGACTTGAGATCGACAGTACCGCCGATGGTCTCGATGTTGGTACGGACCACGTCCATGCCGACGCCGCGACCGGACACCGACGTCACCTTGGCAGCGGTCGAGAAGCCAGGGGCGAAGATGTACTTGTAGATCTGGCCTTCGCTCATCTTCTCGAGCTCGGCTTCACTGGCGAGGCCGTTCTCGACGATCTTCTGCTTGATGCGATCGAGGTTCAGACCACGACCGTCGTCGGCGATCTCGATGATGATGTGGCCACCCTCGTGATAGGCGGCGAGGCGGATGGTGCCCTTCTCGGTCTTGCCGGCCTTGCGGCGGTCATCGGGACGCTCGAGACCATGGTCGGCCGAGTTGCGGACCATGTGGGTGAGCGGATCCTTGATGAGCTCCAGCACCTGACGATCGAGCTCGGTGTCGGCGCCGACCATCTCAAGTTCGATCTGCTTGTTCAGTTCCTGGGCAAGGTCTCGGACGATGCGCGGCAGCTTCTGCCAGGCGTTGCCGATCGGCTGCATGCGCGTCTTCATGACGCCTTCCTGCAACTCGGCGGTGACGTTCGAAAGGCGCTGCAGCGGCACCTTGAATTCGCTGTCCTCGTGACGGCGGACGATCTCGAGCAGCTGGTTGCGGGTCAGCACCAGCTCGGAAACCATGGTCATGAGGTGTTCGAGCGTTTCGACGTTGACGCGGATAGACTGGCTCGACACCGAACCCTTTTCGCTCTTGGCCTCGGCTTCGGCTTCGCCCTCTTCGGCGCTCGCCTTGGCCCTTGCCGGCTTTTCGTCCGGGGTTGCCTGCTTCATGCGCGCCTCGATCTCGGCGGCAACGCGGGCAAAATCGATGCCGGCGGGAGCCGGGGCGGGGGCTTCTTCGGCTGCCGGAGCAGGCGCTTCGCCGGCAATTTCCACCTCGACGGCGGTCTCGCGGAAGGCGCGCTCAAGCTCGTCGAGCGACACTTCACCTGGACGAAGTTCGCGTTCCAGCACCTGGGCGACCAGCGTCCCGGCCGTCTCGGGCTTTTCCTTCTTGGGCGGCTCCTTGCGGGCCGGCGCCTCGGCCATCGACATGGCCTCAAGCTGCGAGATCAAGTCGCGGTCTTCGCCCTTAGGCTCTTCGCCTTCGGCGGCCTCAAGCTCGGCAAGGATGCCCTTGATGCGGTCGATCGTCTGAAGGACCAGGCTGACGGCCTCTTCGGTGACGGCGGTACCTTCGCGGAACTTGCCCATCAGCGTTTCCGCTGCGTGTGCCAGCGCTTCAAGGCGCGGCAGACCGAGGAAGCCGCAAGTGCCCTTGATCGTATGGACGAGGCGGAAAATGTTATCGAGTATGCGGGCGTTGTTCGGCTCTTGCTCGAACTTCACCAATTCCACGTCTACGGTATCGAGCGACTCGTTTGTCTCTGTGAGGAATTCACGCAAAAGGTCGTCCATACTTCACCCCCTGGGAAGGCCAAACCCGAAAAGCCGCATCCTCAAATGACGCCCGCTCTTCCAGCCGCTTTGGGGTGAAGTGTCCCGTCAAACTGTTAATATTGATTGAAGTCTGGGCCTCAAACCTGAGTTTGAAGCCAACATGTCGACGCTCATCGACAGTTGCCACAGCGAACGATCTTCATGGATCGCTCCGACTATCAGTAATTGTGGAGGCTGTTAACTCTTTATTCAGCCACAGTGCCCTGAAGGGAGGTGTCTACTGCCTTCGCTTCAAAAATGACGGTATCGCCATCTTTGGAAATTTCGATGGCAAGGCCGGCGGCACGGGCCAGCGCACCGGCGTAATAGGGCTGGATGGCGTGGGCGTCGACATGGTCGCCAAGGTCTCCGGCCAGAAGCTCGGCAACGCGGGGCGGAATACGGGAGGCGGCGCCGGTCGCTTCGATGCGCTGGGTCGGGAAGGGCAGGTCGCCATCGACGCGCACCACGACCTTGCCGCCGCGGGGGATCGCCTGCAGCGAAATCAGCAGCACGTTGAGAAGCAGCTTTACCTGGTTCTTGGGCAGGAGCCGACGGGCGGCCTGCCATTCGATGTCGGCCTTTTCACTCTCCATGTAGCGCTTGGCAACCGTCTCGGCGTCGCCGAGATCGACTTCCGCACCAACGGAGCCGGCCGCGCCGAAAGCAAGGCGGGCAAACTGCAGCTTTGAGGAGGCGGTGCGGGCACTCTTGCGAATGAGGTCGAAGGCAAAGGCCTTCATTTCCTCATTGTTCTCCTCGTCGAGAACCTCAAGGCCGTTGGTGATGGCGCCAACCGGCGAGATGATGTCGTGGCAGACGCGCGAGCAGAGCAGGGCGGCAAAATCCAGGGCTTCAAGCTTGGCCAGTTCGGACATGGTCGGTTCCATTGGGTTCGGGGCCCGACGACGGGCATGGCCCACCGACGAATCGAGCAAATGATTAAGTCATGGATAACGCCCGTCGCCGCCACTCACAAGCAGAGTACCACGCCGAACACAGCAAAGGTGGATGACATATTGGCAATGGAAGGATTGCGACACACGGAGGAATGAAGGTGTCGCTGGTAGGCGACCCGCCGCGTCTCCACTAGTAGGCAAGCAGCTTCAGCACTTCCGGCCACTTGGCCGCGGCGGCCGCGATCATCATATCGGGGCCGGCCAGGAAGGTTTGTCGTTCTTCCTCAGAGGCAAAGAGGTAGAGACGGTTGCGGTAAATCGCGAAAAGCGTCGGGTTGCCGGGCTGGGCGACGCCGCGTGCGATAGCGGCCAGCGCATAGCCACCGAAGCCGGGAATATAAGTGGCGGGCGAGGCGCGGAAGGCGGCGGCGTTGGCTTCGCTGGCGAAGTGCCAGTAGGTGTCGCCATAGACTTCTTCGTAGTCGGGGAGGCCCTGGACGGCGAAGCCATTGACGAAATAGGCCACCGGATCGTAGCCGCCGAGCGACAATCCTGTGTAGGGATCGAACACTATCCTTTCGTCTAGCGCGTTTACCGGCTGGCAAGGCATGAGGAAAAACAGCGACAAGACAATGGCGCGGGCGATAAAACTCACCCAATCTTGCCGTCGTGATGTCTGATTCGTCTGCATGATCATGATGTCACCGGCCGACTTTCGATTTCATCTTGCCTGGATGGGATGTCGGTGAGGTTAATGTTTTGATGGTCTCGCCACGTGCCGCCCCAGCGGAATGCTGCCGAGACATGGAGGGATTGCCGATGTCGCGTCTGTCGCTGTGGAAAGCGCTGCCGTTCCTCCTGCTGGGCCTTTTGGGGCTGGCCGCCACGCCCGCGGCCGCCCAGCAGGCCTCGCAGACCTATTCCTCGTCCGAACTGGTGGATACGGGCCACAAGTTCTTTGGTGAAATGTCGGGTGGGCTCGCTTCGGCGATCGAGCGGGCTGCGGCCAACTATGGCCAGCCAAATGGCTATATCCTCGGTCAGGAGGGCTCGGGCGCGTTGCTCGGCGGCCTTCGCTATGGCGAGGGCACGCTCTATACGCGCAATGCCGGCTCGTCGCGCGTCTATTGGCAGGGTCCGAGCTTCGGCATCGACTTTGGCGGCGACGGCGCCCGTACCATGATCCTCGTCTATAACCTACCGTCGGTGCAGTCGCTTTATCAGCGCTACGGCGGTGTCAACGGGTCGGCCTATTTCGTCGGCGGTTTCGGCATCACCGCCTTGCGACAGGGCGATGTCACCCTTGTGCCGGTGCGCACCGGCATCGGAGCTCGGCTCGGTGTCAATGTCGGCTATCTGAAGTTCACGCCGCAGGCGACCTGGAACCCGTTCTGAAGTTCTTCGGGATCCTGAGACGATCTGCGATCGTTTTTTCGTCGCGGGGACGGACCGGATTGTCGGTCCGGCCTTGACCGTTTCCCGCGCAATGCGCGACAAATAGCGGCCAAGGTATGCCGGTCGGGTTGGACAGGCTTGAACCTCCAGGCAGATGACCTGCCGCGGGATGGCATGACGTGATCGAAACGGTGCTGATCTTTCTGGCGGGTGTGCTGACGGCGGGGCTTGTTGCCCTGCTGCTGATGCCGGCGATCAATTCACGCGCCGTGCGTCTTTATCGGCGGCGGCTGGACCATCATCTTCCCCGTTCGGTCGCCGAGATGGCAGCAGCCAAGGACGCGATCCGGGCCGAGATGGCAGCGCGCATGGCGCGCATCGAGGTAGAGCTCGATGTGGCCCGCCGGGCCGTGGCAGCTGCCGAATTGCGTAGCCTTGAGGACCACAGGGTGGCGCAAGCACTGGAAGCCGAGAAGGCGGCGTTCGAGGCGACGATCGCCGATTACGAAAAGCGGCTCGAAGAGGCCCACTCCGTTGCCCGCTATGCCCACGAGGCAGTGGCGCGGGTCGACGCCGAGCGGCGCGACCTTCAGCGTCAGGTCAGTCTCAGGTCGATGGAGGCGGAGGAAAGCCGCGACGAGGCGGAGTCTCTGGCTGCCGACATGAAGATGGCACTCGTCGAGGCCGAGGCGCGTATCGCCGTCTTGTCCGAAACCATCGCCGACCTCACGCATACGCCGCCGCTTATAAATCCGCCGGGCATGGTCCCGTCAGCACCCCCAAGCTCACCGGCGCCGGTCATTCACGTCGATTTCGGTGCGAAGACCGAGCGGCAGTCGGAAAAACCGCTGCCTGCTGGCATCGAAGCCGACGAAGATGCACGCATCGATGATCTTGCCAACCGGCTCAAGATGCTGCGCGCCCGCAACGCCGTGGCTCGCCAGCGCATCGAGTCCGCGCTGGCCAAGGGAACGGATACGTCCGGCGATACGCCGCAGAGCGGCGCCTGACACCCTTCCATTTCTCTTCGGAAAATGGCCGAAGCGCTTCAGCCCGTGCGGTGGCGTGCAGGTCTCATGCGCGCAATCAGCCCTCCGCTTCGTCCAAAGCAGATGGAGATGACATAGAACACGCCAGCGGCAACAATGATCGCTGGGCCGGAGGGTAAGTTAGCGGCGAAGGAAGCGATCAGGCCCACGATCGAGGACAACGCGGCGAAAGCCATGGCGAGCGCCGTCATGGTGCCCAGCGAACGCGTCCAGAAACGGGCGCTGGCTGCAGGCAGCATCATGAGCCCGACCGACAGCAATGTGCCCAGCGCCTGAAAGCCGGCGATAAGGTTCAGCACCATGACCAGCATGAAGGCGACATGGATGACGCTGCCTCTTCCTCCGACCGCCTTGAGGAAGCCCGGATCGACGCATTCCATGACAAGTGGGCGCCACAGGATGGCGAAGGCAAGCACGGTGATCGATGCGACGATGCCGATGAAGACGAGCGCCGTGTCGTCAATGGCCAGCACCGAGCCGAACAGCAAATGCATCACGTCGACTGCCGAGCCGCGCGCCGAGATCAATATGACGCCGAGCGCTAGCGAGACGAGGTAGAGCGTGGCGAGCGAAGCGTCTTCGCGGAGCGGTGTCAGGCGGGTGACTGCGCTTGCCAAGAGTGCGATCGCAAGGCCTGCCGCTAGACCTCCTGCCGTCATGGCCCAGAGATTGAGACCAGCGAGGAGATATCCGGCCGCGACCCCCGGCAGGATGGCATGCGCCATGGCGTCACCGGTCAGCGACAGCCGTCGGAGCATCAGGAAGATGCCAAGCGGTGCCGCGGCCACCGACAGCACGAGGCAGCCGACGAGAGCGCGGCGCATGAAGGCGAAGTCCGTGAACACGGTCAGAAGATCGGCAAGTGTCATTGGGTCGGCTCGGCCTCGCAGAACGGGGCGTCGTCGTCCCAGGCTTCGATATGGTGGCGAGCCTCCGCGAGATGTGCGTCTGTCAACACGTCGGCGGTGTCGCCCTCGGCAATAAGCTGTCGTGCGATCAAGAGCGTTCTCGGAAAATGCCGCCGCACCAGGCCGAGGTCATGCAAGACGGCGATCACCGTGCGTCCTTCGGCGTTCCAGCGGCTGACGACACTCATCAGTTCGCCAATGGTGCGGTCGTCAACCGCCGTGAAGGGTTCATCCAAGAGCACCAGGGGGGCATCCTGCAACGTCAACCGGGCAAACAACACCCGCTGCAGCTGTCCGCCCGACAGCGTATCGAGCGGGCGCTGTTCGAACCCGACCAGACTCACGCCGGCCAGGGCGCGCGCTACGTCCTCATCATCTTCGCGACGAAAGCCACCGAAAGCCCCGCGCCGGCGCCATAGGCCCATGGCTACAAAGTCGAACACCGGCAGCGGAAAGCTGCGGTCGATCTCCGACATCTGCGGCAGGTAGGCGATTTCGGTCTGCTTGCAGCCAGTGATATGAACGCTGCCTTCGATGGGGCGGAGATGGCCGATCGCCGTTTTCAAGAGAGTCGATTTGCCGGCGCCGTTGGGGCCGACGACCGCGGTCATGCTGCCAGCCGGAAAGGTAGCGGAAATGTGGTGGAGCGCAGGGTGTCGATCGTAACCGATCGTCGCGTTGCGAAAGGCTAGCGTTCCGCCGCCGGTCGGCCAGATATTTTCACCGGCCGTCATTGCAGCAGCACCCAGGCGATCAGCATCCAAATTCCCGATACGAGGCAGCCCGCGCCAGCGACACGGGCGATGAGACTCAGGCGGAGCGCCGACGGCCTTATGACAACGATGGCGGTGCGGCTGACCCCTCCATTTGGGGGCGCTATCGGGCGGGACGAGTGTTGGAGCATGAGCGACCCAAGCTTGGTGGCGCGGTGGACGAAACTGTTATAATATAACGTTTCTCCGGTCAACCGCCTCGCTCTCCGGTCGTCTTCGTAATTTCGGTTTTGCTAAAACGATAATCAATCAATTCTTCTTTACCGGCCAGGGTAATTGTGGCGAATTTGTGTATGTAATTGTATTTAGATCTGGAGCTAAGAAACAATTTTCATATTAGAAATGGACCTAGGAAACTTTCTAAAAGTCTTGTGGTGAGGATTGAGCTATTCGTGATATGTGTGATGCGCATACTTGAAATCTCGATCTTTGTTGTTTAGTAGAATAAAACCCCATCCGATTCCTCAAGGTCGAGCAAGTGGTCACTAGCCCCCTTCTTTCCTCCGTTCGCCCAAATGCAGGCGAGGCAGCTATGGCGGCCGAACCCGATCTCATGAAAACGTTCCTGCTGGCTTACGAGTCGGTGATCGAGACGTTGCGACCCAGCATGAAGGCCGCCGGCCTGACCGAACCGCAATGGCGCGTCCTGCACGAGTTGCAGATGCATTCGCCAATGATTGCCTCGGAACTCGCCGCCAATACGTTCGTTCGTGCATCCAGCCTGTCGCGCATTCTGCGCGATCTCGAAGCACGCGATCTCATCAATCGCGCCCAGCAATTTGAAGATCTCAGAAAGACTCTGGTGTCGCTGACCGATTATGGGCGCAAGACCATTGCCCCGATCGAAACCGACTATAGCGACCTTGTTCGTGGTCTTTCCGAGGCGGTAGGGCACGAGACGGTGAGTGCCTGTGCGGCAGCCTGCGCTGGGATCGTCGCGCAGATTGGTGCAAAGCCGGGCGAGGATTGATCCGGACGGCAACAATCGAGCCGGGGGCAGTCTGCTCGGCGCGACTTCTGATAACGAAAGAGCCCGAGGGCCGCTGTTGCGCCCCTCGGGTTTTTGCTGGGCTGGTTTTCAGGTCTGCGGCTGAGCGGGGGCGGTGACCAGCACCTTGTCGATGCGCCGACCGTCCATATCGACAATTTCGAATGTCCAGCCACGCCAATCGAAGACATCGCCGGTTGACGGGATGGCCTTGGTTACCGACAGGACGAAACCGGCCAGCGTCTCATAGTCGCGATCCGGATCGTCAAGGCCCTGGCAGTTGATCTTCTCGGCCACGAGGTCGACGCCAAGATCGGCATCGATCAGCCAACTGCCATCGGCGCGCGTGACGATCTCGCTCGCTTCTTCGCTGTCCTCGCCGCCGAGGTTGCCGACGATAGCGGTCAGAATGTCGGCGGCGGTGACCATGCCTTCCACAGATCCATATTCGTCAATCACCATCACCATCTGCAGCGGCGAGCGGCGCAGTGTGTCGAGCACGTCAAGGGCCGAGGCGGTGTCGGGAACCATATCGACTTGGCGGATGCGACTCCGGAGGTCCAGACGTTCGCCCTTAAGGTGCTGATCGAGAAGATCCTTGGCCTGAATGACACCCTGGACATTGTCGATCGAGCCGGTGAACACTGGATAGCGCGAGTGCGAGGAGTTGGCGATCGCCTCGATGATGCGCTGGTCGTCCCATTCGAGATCGATGCCCGTGATGTCGGGACGCGGAATCATGACGGCGCGGATGGAGCGGTCGCCGAAGCGCATGACGCCGGCCATCAGCTCCTTTTCCTCGGGCTCGAGGATGCCGGAGCTTGTTCCTTCGGCGATCACCGCCTTGATTTCTTCTTCGGTGACGGCGCTCTGGCCGGTCGATTTCACGCCGAGCGCACTAATGATCAGGCGGCTGGACCGTTCGAGAAGAAACGCAACCGGCGCGGCGATGAATGCGATCACCAGCATTGGCCGAGCCATGACCGAGGCGACGGCCTCGGGACTGGCCAAGGCGATCTGCTTGGGAACGAGTTCCCCGATCACCAGCGAGAAGTAGGTGATGAGCCCAACCACCACGGCGATGGAAAGTACCGAGGCAAACGATGCGGGAACGCCATGAGCAGTCAGAAACTCGGCAAACGGCTCGGACAATGTGGCGCCGGAATAAGCGCCGGCCAGGATGCCAACCAAGGTGATGCCGATCTGGACCGAAGAAAGGAACCGACCGGGATTGGCGGCAAGCTTCAATACGGTCGTTGCCCCCTTGGACCCCTTGGCGGCCATGGCTTCGAGGCGTGGACGGCGCGAGGATACTACCGCCAGCTCGGACATGGCGAAGAGACCGTTCAGGACCAGAAGGATGAAGATAACGCCGATTTCAAAGAGGTAGCCCATGGGGTGCGGGGGTGACCCGGCTGCTCCGTTGCAAGTTGCTCGTCGGGGAAAAATACAGGCTGTTCCAAATTCTCGCTAGTGGTTCGACTCCGACATTTGCAGCTGCCTGATATCGTCCTCGGAGCAAATGTCATAACCATGAGAACCACTGGCAAATCATTGTATCCAGTGGAACTTTTGAAGTTGACATTTGACCGCGAGCCTTATGTCAAGCGGTATTCAGATGCCAAATTCGCTGCACTAGAGCGCGTCTCCGAAAAGTTGTGACACCCCTCGTCATGGCATCAGGAAGAACAGCGATCTAACGAGCGGGAGATCGTGCGGTTCCCTCGGCATCGACGAGGAGATGCGTGAAGCCGCCGACGGTCGGTTTGCCGGTGGCAAGCAAGCTTCCGGCGCCAGTCAGGTAGGTCGGCAGGCGAAGGGCCGCGCCGGTCAGCGCCACGAAGCCGGCAGCGACCGAGCGTGGCGCGTCGACCGCACCGGCCGCACCCAATCCGAAACCGTCGAGATCGATGCCGATGGCGGCAAGCCGGCGCGAAGCTGGTGTATTGCGGCCGAGTGCGAGTGCCGCTCCCGGCCCGGCAATTTCAAGGAAAAGGCAAAGGCTGCCATCGGCAATGCCAAGTTCCGCTTCGAGGACTGACAGGGCAACCGCCATCCGGTCCAAAGGTGTCAGATCGTCGACGACCGGAACAAGCACGGCGCGCGCGCCGTTTGCCACGGCAGCACGTGCGGCGTCGGTGTCGGCGGTCGCCGCCGAGAAGGTCACGGCCGGCGGAGGGCCTCCTGCCGCGATAAGTGGCCACAACAATGCGGGTCGACTGACAAGATCTTTCCTGGTGTTTCTGCCGAGTAACTGGAAGACACAGGACATTTACTAATCCTTAACCATTCCTGAGGAAAATGATTAACAAATAGCTAAGCTAGGCTGCAGGGCCTTTGTTCTTTCGGTCCCCCGAAGTCGCGGAGGATCTTTGCTGGTGAAACGCCCATGAATCCGATTTTCCAATGGGTCTACGGCACGCCGGCGCAGAAAACGACGGCACCGCCGACGACGTCAACAGGCATTTCGGCAACGGGTATCTCTGGTCGCATCGAGCAGGCGTTCGACGCGGCGAGCGATACGACCGGAACGTCCTTTCAATATCTCCTCGACACCGCCCAGCGGGAGTCCTCTCTGCGGACGGACGCTAAGGCATCGACGTCCTCAGCAACCGGTCTGTTCCAGTTTGTCGAAGGCACTTGGCTCCAGACGCTCAAGGAAGAAGGGCCGTCGCTCGGTCTTGGCCAGTACAGTGCCGAGATCACCAAGACGGCCAGTGGCCGCTATCAGGTGGCGGACCCCGTCGAGCGGCAGAAAATCCTGGCGCTGCGCGAGGATCCCAAGGTGTCCTCGCTGGTCGCCGGCGCGCTGACCCGTCGCAACGCGGCGTCGCTGCGCGACGACATCGGGCGCGAGGCAACCGCGGGTGAACTCTACATCGCCCATTTCCTGGGCGCCAAGGGAGCGTCTTCTCTCATAAGTGCGGCTGGTAGTGACCCGGCATCGAGTGCCGCCGATCTCCTGCCTCAGGCGGCCAGGGCCAATCCGGCCATCTTCTATGAGGGAGGACGTGAGCGCAGCGTCTCGGAGGTCTACGCCAACCTGACCGGTCGGCATGGCGACACGGCGCCCGTTGCCGTCAACGCCGGCCATATTGTCGCTCGGCTTGAGAAAACAGAAGAGCCGGTGGCAACACGCTGGGATCCGGCGCTTGGCTATACCGATGCCGAAACCGGGGGCGGTGCGTCCAGGCGGATCGCCGAAGCGGAGTCGGCGCTCTCCGCACTGAGCCCGGCGGATGGAACGACGGACTCTGGCTGGAGCGCGGCGGCGCCGACCACCGCATTTTCGTCCATGTACCGGACGGACACCCCCACCACCGTTTCGGCGACTGCATCGCCGTCGCTCTGGCAGGGCTTCAGCTTGTCGCCGAACCTGTTCCACGCGGCTCTCGCCGATGACAGTTCGACGATCTCCAAGGCCGTTTCCAAGGCTGCCGATACCAGTGCGGCGCTGAGGGCAAGCCAGCCGGGTCAGATCCTGGATCGCGGATTCAAGGCGACCGGACCGCTCGATCTTGCCGCTTTCCTCAACAACAGCTGACGGCTGGGCTCGCCAAGGACTGTTGCCGGCATGATCGATGTTGGTGCCATCGCCGGCTTGTTTTTCGCGGCCCTTGCTGCCGCCACCATTCTGCCGATGCAGTCAGAGGCGGCGCTCGTCGCCCTTCTGCTCACAGATCGATATCCTGTTTCGTTACTGGTCGCGGTGGCGAGCTTTGGAAACGTGCTTGGCTCGATCATCAACTGGCTGATCGGGCGCAGTATCGAGGGCTACCGTGATCGGCGCTGGTTTCCGGTTGCGCCCGCCAACCTCGAACGGGCGCAGGCCTGGTACCGGCGCTACGGGAAATGGTCTTTGCTTCTGAGCTGGGCGCCCGTCATTGGCGATCCTCTTACGGTTGTTGCCGGTCTGGCGCGTGAACCGTTTCCCGTTTTCCTGGCCCTCGTCAGCCTCGCCAAGGTGGGCCGTTATATGGTTCTCGCCGCCGCAACAGTGAGCGTGGCGTGATGCCGCTTATTCGACCGCGGTCGTAAAAATCATGGTGAACCAATCCTTAAGGGTCGGCATGGGATGATTCCGTTCATGACCGCTGGCGCGTGTGGCCGGCGCGAGCGTAGCGGGACGTGAAGCATGGGGCGTTTTCGGCTCATAGACTGGATGGAAAAGGCTCCGGCGCCAGCCCGAGCCTCGGCGGTGCCGGCGCTGGTCAGGAGCTACGTCCATGGTGAGCTCACGGCAGAGGCGCGCGAGATCATTGAAGCCACGCTGACGCTGCTCGCCGACGATCCGTCGATCGATGTCCGCCGCGTCCTCGCCGAAGCCTTGTCCATTCACGAGACGGCGCCGCGCCATCTGATCGTGACGCTGTCGCAGGACCTGCCTGCGATTGCCGAACCGATCTTTCGTCGTTCGCCTTGCCTGATCGACAGCGAGCTGGCGGCGGCCGTATCGCTCGGCGCGCCGTCGATTGCCAAGGCGGTTGCCAGCCGCCCCTGGGTTTCGTTCGAGGTGGCAGATGCCATTGCCGCGGAAGGCGATCGCGATGCCGTTCTGGCCATGCTCGCAAATCCTGGTGCCGACCTGGACGGCGAAGCCTTTGCTGCCATTGCAAATCGCCTGGGTAGCGACGGTGATATCCGCGAAGCGCTATTCGCCCGCAGCGACCTACCGCTTGCCGTGCGGCAAACTTTGATTTCGGCTCTCAGCGAGAAGCTGGGTCGCTTTCTGGTTGGTCGAGCCTGGATCGCGCCCAAGCGAGCCGGCGTGGTGCTGCGGGAAGCCTGCGACAAGGCGACCGTGTTTCTTGCCGGCTCGGCCGACGAGGCCGAGCTTGCCGCGCTGGTCGAGCATTTGCGCGCATCCGGTCAGCTGACCACGGCCCTGCTCATTCGCGCGATGTGCGAGGGCCACATCCGCTTCCTCGAAGCGGCACTTGCCCGTCTGTCGGGGTTGCCGGCGACCCGTGTTTACGCATTGCTGATCGATGGTCGGCCCGGTGCGCTCAGGGCTCTTTTTTCTCGCGCCGGTTTGCCGGAACGAAGCCACGCAGCTTTCCTTGCCGCGCTCGACGTGTGGCGCGAGCTTGATTACGACGGCCGCGAAGGCGACAGGCCACGGTTCAGCCGTCGGATGATCGAGCGCATTCTCACCCGTTACCAGGCATTTGCGCCCGGTGAGGTGGATGATCTTCTCGCCATGCTACGGCGCCTTGCCGCCGAGAGCGCCCGAACGGCGGCGCGCGACATGCTCAAGGACCGGCGCGAGCGGCAAAGGTCCGCTGCCTGAATCACTGTCTTGCTGGCTGATGCGGCGGGAGGTGGGGCTCTCCGCCGAATGTGCTAACGCTCAGAGATCGCGAACGATGACGCCGTCGTCGTCCTCGTCCACATGGCCGTGGCGGGCGATATAGGCTTCCGTGACTTCGAGCAGCGTCTGCGTCAGTGCCGAACCTATGCGGTTCTGCTCGTCCTTGGCGCGTTCGCGGACAATGGCCCTGATGGCATCGACATGCTGGTTGACGAGATCGATCGGAATCAATTTGCGATCGGTAATCCGCTCGAGCAATGAACACAGACTTCCGGCAACGCGTGTCGCCAACGGGAAGCCCAACGTCGTCGACTGCCCCTTGATGTCATGGACGGCGCGATGAAAGGCGCGCTTCTCCTCGCCTTCGCGATAGTCGACCGCCACCCAGGTATCGCGGGTCGCGAACATCGTCTTGACCTCGTCGCGCATCCAGTCGTCGAAATGCGTCGACAGGATCTGGAGCGCCGCTTCGGCACGCTTCACCGGATCGTCTGCCGGTGAGCGACGACGAATTTCCCGAACCTTTTTGCGGAGGTCGTTTTTGGCCTCGATGTATTCGGTGGCGTCGGAAGGCTTGGACATCGGCGTTGTTTCCGTCGACTGCACGGCGAAGGACCGCAATGGGCAATTGTCGTCGCCGCCGCTTAAGGAACCGTTTCTCTATTGGGTTCGGAATTGCTCGGTAAGAACGCGCTCTTCCCAACCATGGTTGCGGTCGAACAGGATGAGGCTGCGCTGGCGGACGTCGGCCTTGATGGAGACACGCAACACATCCCGCACTTCCTGATGATCGGCCGCCACCGAAACCGGACGCTTCTTGTGCTCCAGGACGTCGATGGTGATCGAGCAGCGGTCCGGAATGACGGCACCGCGCCAGCCGCGCGGCCGGAAGGCGCTGATCGGCGTCACGGCGAGCAGCGGCACGTGGATCGGCAGGATCGGACCGTGGGCCGACAGGTTATAGGCCGTCGAACCGGCTGGCGTTGCCACCAGCACACCGTCACAGCTCATCTCCTCAAGGCGGACCTTGTCATCGATCGAGATCCTGAGCTTGGCCGCCTGATAGGTTTGCCGCATCATCGAGACTTCATTGAAGGCGTGGGCGAGGTGAGTATCGCCCAGCACCGTCTGAGCCTCCATGGCCAGCGGATGCAGTGCCGTGACCACCGAATCGGCCAGACGCTCCCGAAGCCCCTCGACGCGAAATTCGTTCATCAGGAAGCCGACAGAGCCGCAGTTAAGCCCGTAGATCGGTTTGTCAGTATTGATGAAGCGGTGCAGCGTCTGCAGCATCAGACCATCGCCGCCCAGTGCCACGATGGCGGTGGCATCCTCGGCGGCAACATTGCCATATTCAGCCGTCAGGCGCGCCTTGGCGTCCTGCGCTTCGGGCGTGTCACTGGCGACAAAGGCAAGGTGTTCGAAAGAAGGGCGTCCGTTGTGCGGCATCAGATCCGTCGCGTCAGTCTCATTTTACGCGTGCCGGCTCTCTCCGTCCGTGCCAAATCGGCAGGTGGACGATGCGCCCGCCGCAAATGGGGGTCAACTTTCGTAGAATTTGCTCTAGCATGGCCCGGTGGAAAAGGAAACGTGCTCCGCTTCGGGTGATTCGGGCGTGAGCTATTGATTTTGAACGAATTTGATTGAGAAGCGGCCGCGCAAGCAGATTACTCCGAGCCTTCATCTTCGCCGGACAGATCGATCTGGGTGGTGGATGTTCGGGCGCGGCTGGGAAACTTGGGAGAACACATGCCTAAATCAGTCGACGATCTGCGCATCGTCAGCGTCACCTGCCCCGATGAAGCGACCGCGCTCACGATCGCCCGTCTTGTTGTCGAGCGGCGCCTCGCGGCGTGCGCCAACATCGTGCCGGGCATCCGGAGCATCTATCGTTGGATGGGCGAAATCAGCGAGGACAATGAAGTGCTCGTCACCATGAAGACGCGCGAGGACTTCGTCGAGACGCTCTATACGGCGATCGTCGCCAACCATCCCTACCAGCAACCGGCGATCGAGGTGGTTGCACTCGCCGACGCTGGCCGCGGCGTTGCCGCCTGGATCCGCGCCGAGACGGGTGGCGAGGGCAGTACGGCACTTCCCGAAAGTTTCAAGCAGGACGACTAGGGTTGGAGGCTTGTCCACTACACCGGAAGAAGTAGTTTCAGCTGTCTGTGCTGACACGTAGAAATACGCTCTGGACTGAGTTTGATTTCGCGGTATTGCGAACATGCAATCATCTTGAAGTTGCTTTCCAAGCAGTTCGCTTAGTTGCGGTTTGAAGAGGCCAACCCGGCTTCGGACTCCGGCGGTACGCTGCCGAGACCGTGAGCCTATGCGAAGTTGAACGTCACCATGGATAATGGCATCCTTCTCTATACTGCCGGTATTCCGCTCATTTGTGCAGTGCTTGGATGTGGATTGTCGATAACCGGCGGGCGTATAGCTCGACTATTACTCCTATCGACGGGTTTTTCTATTCTGATCTTCGTCCTGGCCGCCTGTGCCTACTTGCCGGTATATTGGGCAGTCGGAACTTGGATATTATCCATTGTCTTGCTGGACTTTGGTTGGCTCGCCGGGGTCGTCGTGGTTGACGCGCGTAATCGCGCCGCCGATCGGGCGCATAAGCATGCAGGCTGGTGCTCGAGCCGATCGGTGATTCGATAAGAAAATCTCGAAAACAAAAAACCCCGGCCGAAGCCGGGGTAAACGCATGCGCGGCGCGAAAAGGGGAAAACGCGCCGCGGCTTACTCGTGTCTAGAGATCAGACCGCTTCCTGGATCTCGTCGGGCTCACGCAGCACGTAGCCGCGGCCCCAGACCGTCTCGATATAGTTCCGACCATCGGTGGCGTTGGCCAGCTTCTTGCGGAGCTTGCAGATGAACACGTCGATGATCTTCAGTTCCGGCTCGTCCATGCCGCCATAGAGATGGTTGAGGAACATCTCCTTGGTGAGCGTCGTTCCCTTGCGCAGGGACAAGAGCTCGAGCATCTGGTATTCCTTGCCGGTCAGATGCACGCGGTTGCCGTTGACCTCGACGGTCTTGGTGTCGAGATTGACCACCAGATCGCCTGTCACGATGACCGACTGGGCATGGCCCTTGGACCGGCGGACGATGGCATGGATGCGGGCGATCAGTTCGTCCTTGTGGAACGGCTTGGTCATATAGTCGTCGGCACCGAAGCCGAGACCGCGCACCTTATCCTCGATATTGCCGAGGCCGGACAGGATCAGGATCGGCGTCTTGACCTTGGACACGCGCAGCGTCCGGAGAACTTCATAACCAGACATATCCGGCAGGTTAAGATCCAGCAGGATGATGTCGTAGTCATAGAGCTTGCCGAGGTCGATACCTTCCTCACCAAGATCCGTCGTATAGACGTTGAAGCTCTCAGACTTCAGCATCAGCTCGATGCTCTGTGCGGTCGCGCTGTCGTCCTCGATCAGCAAAACTCGCATTCCGTTATCCCCTTTTTCTAGGGCCTCGGGCCCGACATTCTGTCGGAAGCGCGTCCGGTCTTCCGCCGGACATGGCTTATCGGATCCAAGGCTAGTCCCGAATGGTTAACAAACAATGATTCTCGGCCGCAAGCATTTTGACGATATTCCGACAAAAGTCCGGGCAGGCCCTTAGGAATCAACGATAAATTGGCTTCGGTTATCCTCATCCAGCAGATTAACAAATCTGCTTAAGCGATTCTGCCGACTCCATGAAGATTCCTTGTCCACACCCCGGTTGCCCGTCGGCCAATCGCCGCCGTACTCTTAAGCAAAGTATTAACGCCCGACCTTAACGAAGCGTTACACTGACCCTCGAAAACCGAATCAATCCGGAAACCTTTTAACCGGAAGCCTTGCCGATGACCCTCGACCGGCTCGCCGCCGAAATAGCCGCCCTTCGTCCTCTGGAAATTTACGGACGCGTCGCCAGTGTGCAGGGCATGCTGGTCGAGGTGGCCGGTCCTGTCCAGGAGATGAGCGTCGGTGCGCGGCTGTCAGTCAGCGGCTTCGGCGGCGCTCAGGTGCCTGTGGAGGTGGTCGGCTTCAACAATGGCAAGGCGCTCTGCCTTCCCTTCGCTTCCATGGAGGGGGTGCGTCTCGGTGCCAAGGCGACGATCGCGACGACCTCCGCATCGGTGAGACCTTCGAATGGCTGGCTTGGTCGCGTCGTCAACGCCTTCGGCGAGCCGATTGATGGCAAAGGACCATTGCCGCTCGGATCGCGGGAAATGCCGCTTCGTGCCTCGCCTCCGCAGGCGGCCGAACGGGCGCGCGTCGGCGATCCGATCGATCTCGGCGTGCGTGTTCTCAATACCTTTGCCACCTGTTGCCGCGGCCAGCGCATGGGCATCTTTGCGGGCTCCGGCGTCGGAAAGTCGGTCCTCTTGTCCATGCTGGCCCGCTACACGGCCTGCGATGTTTCGGTGATTGGCCTCGTCGGCGAGCGTGGTCGCGAGGTGCAGGAATTCATCGAAGACGATCTCGGCGAGGAAGGTCTCGCACGCTCGGTCGTGGTGGTCGCGACGTCGGACGAGACGGCGCTGATGCGGCGTCAGGCGGCCTATCTGACGTTAACCATCGCCGAACATTTTCGCGACGATGGGCAAGATGTGCTCTGCCTGATGGACTCGGTGACGCGTTTTGCCATGGCTCAGCGCGAGATCGGTCTGTCTGCTGGAGAGCCGCCTACGTCTAAAGGATATACGCCGACGGTGTTCGCCGAACTGCCGCGCTTGCTCGAAAGGGCCGGCCCCGGGCCGGTGGGTGGCGGCACCATCACGGGCCTTTTCACCGTGCTGGTCGATGGGGACAATCACAACGAACCGGTGGCCGATGCCGTGCGCGGCATTCTCGACGGCCACATTGTCATGGAGCGCGCCATTGCCGAGCGTGGTCGCTACCCCGCGGTCAACGTATTGAAAACAGTGTCGAGAACCATGCCAGGCTGTGTCGAAGAGGAGATACGGCCGATGATTCGCGACGCCAAGCGTCTGATGGCGACCTTCGCCGATATGGAGGAGCTGATCCGCCTCGGTGCCTACCGGCGCGGCAGCAATCCGGAAGTCGACCAATCGATCGATGTGTCGGGGCCGCTTGAGGCGTTCCTCACTCAGGGAAAAGACGAATGCACCCGCCGTCATGACGGCTACCGCGATCTTGCTCACCTTTTGGAAAGCACTGTCGGTTTACGATACTCTCATTCTGGGGAGTAATTTGAAATGAAATCTCGCAACAGTCTCATCCGACTCAAGCGGTTTCAGGTCGACGAGAAGCGTCGGCAGGTGATGCAGATCGAAATGATGATCGCTGAGTTCGAGCGCATGGCTTCCGAACTTGACGAGCAGATCCTGGCCGAGCAGAGGCGCAGTGGTATCACCGATATCACCCACTTTGCCTATCCGACCTTTGCCAAGGCGGCGATGGGTCGTCGCGACAACCTGATGGGTTCGGCCAACGACCTCAGGGGGCAGCTCGAAGCCGCGCAGGCAGCGCTGAGCGAAGCTGTCGAAGAAATGAAGAAGATCGAGTTGCTGGAAGAGCGCGACCAGATGCGCGAGAAGACCGCGCAGGAAGCCGCCGAGCAGGATGCACTCGACGAAGTTGCGGCTCGCCGCTCCTATCACGCCGGCTGAAAGGCCGGACCGGACGCGTTATTCCCCATCGCCCCGAGTATCTTCCCGGCGGGCATGCACTGCATGTCCGCCGTTGTCGTTCGGCACGACTGTGTGTGATGTTGGATGAACCTTCAAGGCGCTTGCCAGCTTGTGGAAACGCCGGCACCGGCCGTACCGGAAATCTCAACGCTGACGCTGACGTTTTCCGGCCAAATTCGATCGGGCAGGGTGCGGGCGGCGACCACGGTGGTCAACGCCACCAGCGCGGCGGCGATCCAGCTCAGAAGTTTGGTCTTGCGGGCCATGGCGTGCTGCCGTTCTCGTATGACGCGGCCCCTCCGCGCCATGATGTCACCTTATTGCCGCCGGCTTGAACAGGCTCCGAACCCGTCGTTCATCTCGCGTTCATCTCGGTAAACGGTTGGTAAACGGACTGTTCCAATCGGAAATGCACATGGGCAACCAAAATAGAAACACAAACGCCGCCGCGAAAGTTCCACGGCGGCGTCAAAAATGTGGCGAAGCTGATATCAGGTGTTGAACTTGAACAGCATGACGTCGCCGTCGGCGACAACATACTCCTTGCCTTCGTCGCGCGCCTTGCCGAGCTCCTTGGCCTTCACTTCGCCATAGGCGATGTAATCCTCATAGGCGATGGTCTGGGCACGGATGAAGCCACGCTCGAAATCGGTATGAATGACGCCGGCGGCCTGCGGCGCCTTGGTGCCCTTGACGATGGTCCAGGCGCGGGTCTCCTTCGGTCCCACTGTGAAGTAGGTGATGAGGCCGAGCAGGTCGTAGCCGGCGCGGATCAGCCGGTCGAGGCCGGGCTCCTCGAGGCCAAGGGTTTCCAGGAACTCCTTCTGCTCGGCGTCGTCGAGCTGAGCGACCTCGGCTTCGATCGCCGCCGAGATGATCACCGCCCTGGCGCCGAGCTTCTCGGCCATCTCGAAGACGCGGGCCGACTGGCTGTTGCCGGTGGCGGCCGCCGATTCCTCGACGTTGCAGACATAAAGGACGGGCTTGGATGTCAGGAGGTTGAGGCCGTTGAAGGCGGCTTCCGAACCCTTGGGGATCGAAGCGGTGCGGGCCGGCCGGCCGTCGCGCAACGCTTCAAGCGCCAGGTCCATCAGCTCGACCTGCTCCTTGATGTCCTTATCGCCCCCCTGAGCGCGCTTCCTGAGCGGCACGACGCGGCGCTCGAGGCTGTCGAGGTCGGACAGCATCAGCTCGGTTTCGACTGTCTCGGCGTCGCTGACCGGATCGATGCGGCCCTCGACGTGGGTGATGTCGTTGTCCTCGAAGCAGCGGAGCACGTGGACGATGGCGTCCACCTCGCGGATGTTGCCGAGAAACTGGTTGCCGAGGCCTTCGCCCTTGGAGGCGCCGCGCACCAGGCCGGCGATGTCGACGAAGGTGATGCGGGTCGGCACGATCTGCGCCGACTTGCCCTTCTCGGCCAGCACCGTCAGGCGTGGGTCGGGAACGGCCACCTCGCCGGTATTCGGCTCGATGGTGCAGAAGGGATAGTTGGCCGCCTGGGCGGCCGCGGTCTTGGTGAGCGCGTTGAAGAGCGTGGACTTGCCGACATTGGGCAGACCGACGATGCCGCACTTGAAACCCATGGTGATCAGGCTTTCGTAAAAGGCGTGAAGTCTGGCGTGGTGTTAGGGAACCCCGCCGCTGCCCGTCAAGGAAAATGTCCGGGGAAGCTGGTCAGCGCTTGCTCTTCTGGGCGAGCAGGCTGCGCAGGACCGCGGCCATGGCGTTCTTCGGCGGTGGCTCGGCTGGGGCGGCGGCGGTAGATGGGGGCGGCGCTCCGTTGCTGGCCTTGGCCTCAGACTTCGGTTTGCGCTCCGGTTTGGGCTCGGTGATGGCGTGGACGCGGTTGGCGAACGTGGCATCAGCGCCCTTCACCAGCTCTTCGGCATTATCGGCGATAGCGTCGAGCAGTCGCACCAGCCAGTCGCGATCGGCCTTCGCGAAGTCCGAGAGCACATGGGCGTGGACGAGCGACTTGTCGCCGGGGTGGCCGATGCCGAGGCGCATGCGTCGGTAGGCATCGGTGATCTGAGATGTGATCGACCTCAGGCCGTTGTGGCCGCCATGACCGCCGCCTACCTTCATCCGGAGTTTGCCGGGCGGCAGGTCGAGTTCGTCATGAATGACGACGACGTCGGAGGGGGCGAGCTTCAGGAAGCGCAAGGCATCGCCGACCGAGCGGCCGCTCTCGTTCATGTAGGTCTGCGGCTTCATCAGCAGCACGCGCTCACCGCCGATGGTACCTTCCGACACCTCAGCCTGAAAGTTCTTCCGCCAGGCGGGAAAGCGATGGCGCGTGTGGATGACGTCGGCTGCCATGAAGCCGATGTTGTGGCGGTTCGACGCGTATTGAGCGCCGGGATTGCCGAGACCGACCAGAATGAGCACGCGTCTCTCCCGAAAAGATCAAGGGTTCCGATCTTGCGACCGGAACCCCGAATGTCAACGAAATGCCAGACCTGGAAATCAGGCCTTGGCCGCCGGGGCCGCCTTGGCCGCCGGAGCTGCCTCGGCAGGAGAGGCGGCAGCTTCGGCCGCCTCTTCCGAGGTGGCGGCGGCAGAGCCGACGATCGTGGCGACAGCGAAGTCGTCATGGTCGACCAGCGTCGCGCCAGCCGGCAGCGTCACGGCGGAGATGTGCACGGCGTCGCCGATGTTCAGCGCGCTGACGTCAGCGGTCAGGTGCTCGGGAATGGCATTGGCGGACACCAGCAGCGCCACTTCGTGGGCGGTGATGTTCAGCACGCCACCGCGCTTGATGCCGGCCGACTTGTCCTGGCCGACGAAGTGCACCGGGACGTTGACCGTCACCTTGGTGTTGTCGGACACGCGGATGAAGTCGACATGGACGAGGGTATCGGTCACCGGGTCGAGCTGGTAGTCGCGCGGCAGGGCCTTGATCTCCTTGCCGTCAACCTTGAGGGTGACGACGTGGGTCAGGAAGCCGCCAGCGTGCAGCTTGAGGAAGGTTTCCTTGGTGTCGACAGCGATCGCCAGCGGCGGCTGCTTGTCGCCATAAACGACGGCGGGCGTCTTGCCTTCAAGGCGCAGGGCACGGGCGGACCCCTTTCCCACCCGGTCGCGCGGCGAGGCGATGAGCTCGTAGGTCTGAGCCATTTTCTCGTGCTTTCTAATTCGGAGTACTGGCGGCGGCGGCCACGCGGCCGACACCGATCCGGCGCTCCCTCCAGGGGGGTCGGCGCGGATGCGGGCGCTATAGCGGAAACGGCCGGGGAAGGCAAGGGAATGCGGGATTTCGCCAGGGTATCGGTCGGGAAGGAGATTCCTACGAAGGGCGAGGATAGATTTTTGTCGCTACTTCCGGTTACAAACATCTCGTTGCTAGTATTGCTGCATGGTGCCGATATGAAATCCCTTGCCGCCGCCGTTGCGTTTGCCTGCCTTTCCGCCGCTGCCTTGCCGGCTCTCGCCGAAGACCAGCCAGTGCCATCGCCCGTATTCCCGGGCTGGGTGACCAAGGTGGCAGAAACGGAAACCGTCTTTTACTACTGCAGGGCGCCCAAAATTTGCGGCGAGGGGTCGATCGTCAGCTTTCACTTTCACGATCTGCCGGCCCCAACCAAAGCCGAGATCCGAGAGAAGCAAAACGAACCTCGTTTGCCGATCACCTGCAAAAATGCCGGCAAATACGATACGTGCGAATATCCGAATGCGATCGACAAAAAGGGCCGGCCGACCCATTGGCGACCGTTGCCGGCTCCGGGATTTACGGCCGATTTTTTCCACAGCGGCCATCTATCCGCGCATATGCCGGCCGGGTCCGATAGCCATTTCCTGATCACGCTCGCCAGTTCGGCGGCCAGCTATCAGCAGGCCAAGAAGAACTATGCGATGTTCCAGGCCTTCCTGGGCAAATCGATCACTCGTTCGATGACCGAACTTGCGCGTCGCTCCTCGCTTTAGTTCCGGCCGACGCTCGCGATCTCCCCGGTCTGGAATTCCCGATGAAAACGTTTAGGAAGTCCAGGCCGGGTGCTCGTGCGTCCGGCCGGGCAGGAGCGGAAGGCCATGGCAACGGACGGCAACGGCATGCGGGCGGAGGTTTTGCGCGAGCTGACCGAGAATATCCTGCCGTTCTGGCAGGGGCGCATGCGCGATCCCAACGGTGGTTTTTACGGCGCCGCCGATTGCGATGGTATCGTTGACAAGACGGCACCGCGTGCCGCCGTCGTCAATGCCCGCATCCTCTGGACCTTTTCCACGGCGACGCGGGTGCTCGGCGCCACCTATCGCGCAACTGCCGACTGGGCCTTCGATGATCTCAAGAGACGCTTTCTCGACGACGAGCATGGCGGAGTCTACTGGCTGCTCGATGCCGAGGGGCGGCCGCTTTCCGACCGCAAGCAGATCTACGCCCAAGCCTTTGCCATCTATGCCTTCTCCGAATATGCCCGCGCCACCGGCAACCGAGATAGCCTGAAGTTTGCGATCGACCTGTTCCAGCTGATCGAGAAGTACGCTGCCGATCGTGAGCGCGGCGGTTACATCGAGGCGCTCGATCGTGCCTGGCAGCCGCTCGACGACATGCGTCTCTCGGACAAGGATCTCAACAGTCCGAAGTCGATGAACACCCACCTCCACATCATGGAGGCCTACACCAATCTCCTCCGTGTCTGGCGCGATCCGGCGCTGGTCGCGCGCCAGACCGAGCTCATCGCCGTCACGCTCGATCGCATCGTTGATAGCAAAACCGGTCATTTCAAGCTGTTCTTCGACATGGACTGGCGCTCGCTCAACGATCACGTCTCCTATGGACACGACATCGAGGGGAGCTGGCTGCTGGTCGAGGCGGCGGAGGTGCTGGGAAATGATGCGCTCATCATCAGGGCGAGGGAAACCGCCATCCTGATGGCCGAGCGCACGCTGGCCGAAGGACGCGATGCCGACGGCAGTCTTCATTACGAGGCGCATAGCGACGGCCGGTTGATCGACGCCAACAAGCATTGGTGGCCGCAGGCCGAAGCGCTGGTCGGCTTTCAGAACGCCTGGGAAATGACCGGCAACCCTGCCTTCCGTGACGCGGTGCGCGATGTCTGGCTCTTTATCCGCGATAAGGTGGCTGATCGGGTCAATGGCGAATGGCACGCCAAGCTGACGCCAGACGGTCGGCCCTATACGGTAGCCGAGGATGCCGATGCCTGCCTTGCCGGTCCGTGGAAGTGCCCCTATCACAACGGCCGCGCCTGCTTCGAGATGCTGGAGCGCCTCCAGGGATAATCGCGAAGGAAAACGCCACGGTCCGTGTAACGAACCGTGGCGTTGAAAGTTCAGGGTGTGGGTGGCCTTCGCCGCCCGAATTCTCAAATGAACAGGCTCGACACCGATTGTTCGGCGGCGGTGCGCGAAATGGCTTCACCGATCAGCGGGGCGATGGAGATCGAGCGCAGCTTGGGGCTGGCCTTGAAGTCCTCGGTCGGCTGGATCGAGTTGGTGAACACCATTTCCTTGAGCTGCGAGGCGGTGATGCGGGCGATGGCACCACCGGTGAGCACGCCATGCGTGGCATAGGCGGTGACGGACTTGGCACCCTTCATCAGCAGCGCGTCGGCGGCGTTGCAGAGCGTGCCGCCGGAATCGACGATGTCGTCAACCAGAATGCAGTCGCGGCCATCAACGGCACCGATGATGTTCATCACCTCGGATTCGCCCGGACGCTCACGTCGCTTGTCGACGATGGCGAGGGGAGCGTCGATGCGCTTGGCCAGCGCGCGAGCGCGAACCACGCCGCCGACGTCCGGTGATACGATCACCACGTTGTCGGTGGCGTAGCGTTCCTTGATGTCGCGTACGAACACCGGCGCGGCGAACAGGTTGTCGGTGGGGATGTCGAAGAAGCCCTGAATCTGGCCGGCGTGAAGGTCGAGCGTCAGAACGCGGTCAACACCGGCGTTGGTGATCAGGTTAGCGACGAGCTTGGCCGAGATCGGTGTGCGGCCCTGGGAGCGGCGGTCCTGACGGGCATAGCCGAAGTAAGGGAGCACGGCGGTGATGCGCTTGGCCGAGGAGCGGCGGAGCGCGTCAGTGATGATCAGCAGCTCCATAAGATTGTCGTTGGCCGGGTAGCTCGTTGATTGCAGGACGAAAACGTCCTCACCGCGCACGTTTTCGAGGATCTCGACGAAAATCTCCTGGTCGGCGAAGCGCCGGACCGAAGTCTTGGTGAGCGGCCGCTCGAGATATTCCGAGACCTGCTCGGCCAGCTTCGGATTGGAGTTTCCAGCGACAAGTTTCATAAACGTCGACCTCGCGAAAAGACCTCGCCGCCCCTTAGGAGGAGCGGGAACGGCGACCGGCTGGCTGGCTAGTTTCGCGCGCCTTTTAGCAGCGAGATGCAGGCGCGTAAACACGCGATCTCTCAAAAGCAGCCTTGCTGAGCGAGTTTTGCGCTGGCTTATGAAGTATGCCTTAAGAGCTCAGAGCGTACCCGGCGGCGGCTTCGTCGGGTCGACAGCCATCTGGGCGCCGGGCTTGGCAGTCGCTTGCGGCTGAGGAATGCGATTGATCCAGGCGTAAACGTCCTCGACGGTGCGCTGGGCCACCGTATCGAGTGTCGAGCCCGTCACGCTCTCCCATGGATCTTGCGTCGCGCCACCGGTGATCTCGATGCCCGAGAAGCGCAGCACGCGGTTTCCGCTCTGGTCGATAATGTCCCAAACGTAGGTCACATTGGTTCCGACGTCGCCGCCGACAGCCGAGAGATATCCCCAGACGTGGTAGGTGGCGCTGACATCGGCGCGCCGAACGAGATGCAGGTTGCGTGCCTGAGCATACTTGGCGATCGATTTCGCCAGATCGCTCTGCTTGTTGGTCGGTACGCCCTTGATCTGATCGAAGGAGAAGGTGGCGACGGAGGCGGGAACGGTAGGTGCGGCCGGCTGCGTTGCCTCGGGCGGTGCCGGAACGGTTGGACCGGCGAGCACCGGGGCGGGCTTGGGCTTGACTGGCGCGGTCGACTGGCAGGCCGCGAGGACGGACGCGAGGGCGATTGCCAGGACGGCGCCCGACAGCCGGAATGATCCGGTGCGCTTCGTTCCGCTCATAAAACCCATCCATCCGTCTCCCGGCAAATCACAGCCGCATGCCGTTAGAGCATTTTTCGGTCCGGCTGAAAACCGTTTTTGCGTGTCCTAGCCCTTGGTTGAGGGAAGGAGCGTTGCGGATGTCAGGGGCCTTCCAGGGCAATGGCCGCGAGATGTCGGCCGTAGTCGGCCTCGCCGTTCAGCGTCATGCGGCGATATGAGAAGAAGCGATCCTCGTTGCCGAAGGTGCAAAGGCCCAGATTCGTGGCGCGAATGCCGGCCCGCTCCAGGCGGAAGATGATATAGCCGGGCAGATCGAACATGGCATGCCGCGCCCGTCGAGATGGAACGAACCAGTCGTCCACCTTCTCGCCCGCATCGCGGAAGCGAGCAACGAATTCCGGACCGACCTCGTAGGCGTCAGCTGAGATGGTCGGTCCGAGGCTGGCCATGATGTCGCCGCGCCGGCTGCCAAGGCGAACCATGGCATCGATGGTGGCTTCGAGCACGCCGGTGAAGGCTCCCTTCCAGCCGGCGTGCGCCGCGCCGATGACGCGCGCTTCGGCGTCGGCGAACAGCACCGGACCGCAGTCGGCATGGCTGGTGCCAAGCGCGATACCGGGAACGCGGGTTACGAGAGCGTCGGCCTCGGGATTGCGCTCGACGGCCCACGGTTCGTCGACCACCACGACATCGGGCGAGTGGACTTGATAAAGCGTGACCAGCTTGTTGCGCGGAACACCGACAGCGTCGGCGACGCGGCCGCGATTCTCGGTGACGTTGGCGCGATCGTCCTTCGAACCGTAGCCGGTATTGAGACTATTATAGAGGCCCCCAGATACGCCGCCCTCGCGGGTGAACCAGCCGTGGCGGATGCCGGGAAGGGCCGACAGAACGGGCGAACGGACGATCATCTGGATATTCCGAGGGAGTATGGTGGCAATGTCTATGTCACCCTAAGGACGATGTAATCGCGACCATTTTCGGGCGGGGTTTGGGAAAGAGCGTGACATCGTTCGGGAGGCTTGGTCTCGCTGTTCCCGCGAGCTAAAAGCCCGGCAGCGTCATCGGCGGGTGTGCGATCGCCATTGCCTTGAATAACGTGCCCATTTCCTCCGGACCGGCCAGTCGTTCCACCGCGGCGACGATGTTCTGCTGTTCCTCCTCGCCACGGCCGGTGCCAAGCGCTCCGGCTCTTTCGATGAGGCCCATGGCGACGAGGAAATCGCCCTGGGTGATCGGCCCGAGCACTATGGCGCCTTCGGCCACTGCGGCCTGAGCGAGGCGATCGAAATCGACGTGGGCGGTCAGGTCGCATTCGCCGGGCTCGCTCAGCGGGTCGGCGTAGTGATGGGACCGCACGGCTTGCAGGGTTTCGCCGAAGCCGCTTTTCACGTGTCCATAGTCGAAGATCAGCGCTGCGCCGCCCTGCCGGACGAGGCGATGGGCAAGGGTGGCAACGATTGCCTCGGCAGGACGATTGATTTCGGCTACCGCGCCGATCGGAGCGTCGGCGGCGCCGGCTGGCAGCAGCGCGAGATCGGGCGCGGCCGCGCCAATGCCGAAGGCGAGGTTGCCGTGGTCGTCGAGGCCGACCACGCGTTCGCGCCAGCCGCGCTCGCTGTTGACGTACTGACGGATCGGCAAGGCATCGAAGAACTCGTTGGCGATCACGATCAGCGGTCCGTCCGGCAACTCGTCGATGCGGTCGTGCCAGACGGGGCTGGCAAGGCCGCTGAGCGCCGCTGCCTGGCGGCGCCGCAGTTCCGGACTGATTTCGACGAGATGCACTTCGGCGGCGCGGATGAATCCTGGATCGACCCGGCCGGCGCGGAGCAAGTCGGCCATCAGCGTCCCGCGGCCCGGTCCGAGTTCGGCAAGCGTCACCTGCGGTGGGCGGCCGAGCGCCTCATAGGCGGCGACGCACCAGATGCCGATCAGCTCGCCGAACATCTGGCTGATTTCTGGCGCGGTTATAAAGTCGCCCTCAAGTCCGATGGCGGTGTGCGTGGTGTAATAGCCGTATTCGGGATCCGACAGAACGAGGCTCATGTAGTCGGCGATCGAGATGGGGCCGACGGCGTCGATCAGGCGGCGAAGCTTTTCATCGAGACCGGTCATGATGACGGTTCCGGTCGTCGTGTCCGACCACTGATCGCCAGCGCAGCCAGCGCGACCGCGGCGATGGCGGTGATCGCCGAAAGGAGCATGCCCATCGTCAGGAAGCCGCCGGCGAGGAAGCCAACCTGCGGATCGGGCTCGCGCACCGTCTCCACCAGGGTACGGGCGATAGCGTAGATCAGCCCGAATATGCCTACGGCAAGCCCCGGCTTATTGAGGATGCCGGCTTTCCAGATCAGCGGGGTCAGAATCGCAAAAATCAGAAGGCCTTCGAGGGCCGCTTCGTAAAGCTGGCTCGGATGGCGGGGCAGACCATCGGAATTCGGGAAGATGAAGGCCCAAGGCACGTCGGTAACACGCCCATAGAGCTCACCGTTGACGAAATTGGCGAGGCGGCCGAGGAACAATCCTACCGGAGCGGCAGCGGCCGTGAGGTCGAAGACGGTCAGCACGTTGAGGCCGCGTCGGCGGGCGAACAGATATTGGGCGATGGCGGTCCCGATGAAGCCGCCATGCACGGACATACCGCCGTGCCAGATCTGCAGGATCTCGATCGGGTTCCGGCTGTAGGCTTCAAAGTTGTAGAACAGGATGTAACCGATACGGCCGCCGAGCACGACGCCGAGCGTCATCCACACGAGGAGATCGTCGATGTCGGTGGCCTTTGGGCGCTTCAGTCCGTCCCACAGCCGATCGGTGTCAACCATGCGGATGATGTACCACCAGCCGAAGATCAGGCCAGTCACATAGGCCAGCCCATACCAGCGAATAGAGATGGGGCCAAGTTCGACGAGGACGGGGCTGATCGGCGGAAAGGGCAGGGCGAAAAACGGCATCGTGGTCCTTCTGTCGGCTGGTGGCGCGAACCCGTTGAACGAAATTCCCCGCGACGGAGGATTGATGGGCGTTCACTCCTTCGTCAAGCCTGATAAGGGCTTAACTTTGGCAATTGCGGGTTCAACTGCCATTGTTATCCGATATCTGGCGTAGGACAGAGTTTGCTCGACTCGAAAGAGTTGGCAAATGTTCTTCGATTATCTTCCGCTTGAAGCGGAGCCGCCGAGAGGCCAAATAGAGGTTCTGGCCCGCCATTCGGGAGACGACTGCCATGACGACCGGCCCCCAGGGACGCATCTTCGACGAATTCGCCAAGCTGATGAACGACGCCACCGGTTTTGCTCAGTCCGCCGGACGGGAAGTGTCCTCGGCTTTCCGTGCCCAAGCCGAGCGGTTTGCCTCGGAACTCGATCTCGCTCGTCGCGAGGATGTCGAGACGGTGCAGGATATTGCCACTCGCGCGCTTGCCGAGGTGGAGCGGCTTTCGGCACGTGTGGCTGAGTTGGAAAAGCGGCTTTCGCAGGGTGAAGCGGACGTTGGTTCGACGGACGCGCCGTAAGGGCTTCCGTTTTCTTCGTCTTCAGGCATATTCTGAAGACAACATGAGATTCGTGCGCCGACTGTGTTCGGTATGGGCGCATGTTGGGTTGCTGTATTCCGGGGTGGTTGCGACTGCTTCGGTGTTGCCGGTTGGCGGCTTGCTGCCACTGGCTCAAAGGTGTCGACGTCGGTGCTTCCGCTTCGATGCGGTGCAAGGATGGTCGACAACGGTATCGGCACACGCTGTTCCGCAGCGGCAACCCTGGAGGTCGACATGACCCTCATCGACGTGCATTCCGAGCGAACCGCCAATCCCGTGGACGAGATCGAATTGCTCGCGGCGCAGAACGACTGGACGTTCGAGCGCTCCGACGATGACGAAATCGCCATTTCGATTGCTGGCGCCGACACGGACTACAATGTTGCCGTCAGCTGGCTGTCCGAGATGGAGGCGCTGCATGTGGCCTGCGCCTTCGACATCAAGGTGCCGACCGCCCGCAAGACCGAGGTGACCAGGCTTCTTGCGCTGGTGAACGAACAGCTCTGGCTCGGACACTTCGATATCTGGCAGGCAGAGGGGGTGGTGATGTATCGCAACACGCTGCTTCTGGCCGGTCAGGCCGAAGCGACGCCGGAGCAGATCGAGGCGCTGATCGAAACGGCCGTAGAGACCTGTGAGCGTCACCGCATCGCCTTCGATTTTGTGGTGCGCGGTGGACGCAATGCCAAGGAAGCGCTCGATCTGGCGCTTCTGGAGACCGTCGGCGAGGCCTGAACCTGTTCGCCGTCAAGTTAGCAAAGGTCCCGGTAGGTTCTGCCGGGACCTTCCTTTTTGGTGAAGCTGCCGCCATCGGCTGACGCAAACATCCTTGATATGCTAGTGAGCCGCTCCTTTCGCGATTCCCTTTGAGCCATGACAGACGATCCCGAACTCATTCTCGATACAGAAGCCGACGACGACACTTCTCCGCCCGAGCTGGAAGCCGTGGAGGAAGAGGGTGGCGAGATCGATCTGTCGACGGCCGAGACGCGGCGCGGCGTCGAGGTCGTGCAGGCCATGGTGCGCCTGTTGCCCAACAGCCCCGGCGTCTACCGCATGCTGTCCGCCTCGGGTGACGTGCTCTATGTCGGCAAGGCCAAGAGTCTGAAGAAGCGGGTGACCAACTACACCCGGCTCGGCCAGCTGCCGACCCGCATCATCCGCATGGTGCAGGCGACAGCGGCGATGGAATTCGTCGTCACCAAGACCGAGACGGAAGCGCTGCTTCTGGAAGCCAACCTGATCAAGCAGCTCAGGCCGCGCTTCAATGTGCTCTTACGCGACGACAAGAGCTTTCCCTATATCCTGATCACCGGCGATCATGCGGCGCCACAACTGGTCAAGCATCGTGGCGCCCGCTCGCGCAAGGGCAGCTTCTTCGGCCCCTTCGCCTCGGCATCGGCGGTGACCACCACCATCAACGCCATGCAGAAGGCGTTCCTGATCCGCACGTGTTCGGACGGTGAGTTCGAGACACGGACGCGGCCCTGCATGCTCTATCAGATCAAGCGCTGCTCGGCGCCCTGCACCGGTGAGATCGATGCCGCCGGCTACGCCGAACTGGTCAGCGAGGCCAAGGACTTCCTGTCCGGCAAGAGCCGTCAGATCAAGGAACAGCTCGCCATCGAGATGAACGCTGCCGCCGAGGCGCTTGATTTCGAGCGGGCTGCCGTGTGCCGCGACCGCCTTGCAGCGCTCTCCCATGTGCAGAGCCGCCAGGGCATCAACCCGCAGGGCATCGAGGAAGCCGATGTGTTCGCCGTCCATCAGGAAGGCGGGCAGACCTGCGTCGAGGTATTCTTCTTCCGCACCGGCCAGAACTGGGGCAACCACGCCTTCTTCCCCAAGGCTGGCGGTGCCGAGGCCGGCGAGGCGCTGTCCTCGTTCATCGCCCAGTTCTATGACGACAAGCCGTGCCCGTCGCTGATCCTCGTCAGCCATAGCTTCGAGGACATGGCACTGATGACCGAGGCGCTTTCCGAGAAGGCCGGCCGCCGCGTCGAGGTGCTCAGGCCTCAGCGCGGCGAGAAGAAGGATGTCGTCGACCAGGCGGTGCAAAATGCCCGCGAGGCGCTGGCCCGTCGCATGGCCGATACGTCAAGCCAGCTGAAGCTGCTGGAAGGCGTCGGCCGGGTGTTCGGACTTGCCGAGACGCCGAAGCGCGTCGAGGTCTATGACAACGCCCATATCATGGGCTCCAACCCGGTGGGCGGTATGATCGTCGCCGGTCCCGGCGGCTTCGTGAAGAACCAGTACCGCAAGTTCAATATCCGCTCGACTGACATCACGCCGGGCGACGACTTCGGCATGATGCGTGAGGTGATGACCCGCCGCTTCTCCCGCCTCGTCAAGGAGCATGGCAGCCGCGCCGAGGCGCCGCGCGACGAGGACGGTTTCGGACCGTGGCCCGATCTGGTGCTGATCGATGGCGGCGCCGGACAGCTGTCGGCGGTGAAATCCATCATTGATGAGCTGGGCATCACCGACGTGCCGCTGGTGGGCGTTGCCAAGGGCCCGGACCGCGATGCCGGCCGCGAACGCTTTTTCGTGCCGGGGCGTCCGGACTTCATGCTGCCGACCCGCGATCCGGTGCTTTATTTCATTCAGCGCATGCGCGACGAGGCACACCGCTTTGCCAACGGCAGCCATGCGGTTAGGCGATCCAAGCAGATTTCCGAAGGTGGGCTGCAGGAGATCCCCGGCGTCGGTCCGACGCGCAAGCGGGCACTGCTCAATCACTTCGGTACGCTGAAGGAGATCGAACGGGCGGCACTGATCGATCTCGAAAAGGTGCCGGGCATCTCGGCTGCCACGGCCAAGGCGATCCATGATTATTTCCGGAAAGGCTGAACGCCGGCTATCGTAAGTTGAGAAATCCAGGCACAAACAGGTGAACTGCCTGCGAATCGCGGGCATGGCGGTTGGGGCGCCTGGAGTTTCCAATGATTCGTTTGAAGGCTTTTGGTTTAGCTCTGCCGCTGATGCTTGTGATTGCCGGCTGCGCCTCTGTTCCCTTGCAACAGGCGGGCACGCTGTCCTCCTACGACAGGCTCGGTGAACAGAAGGGAAGCCTGTCGAAGGCGCGCGTCTATGTAGATGGCAATGGTCTTGCTCCCTTGCAGACCGCTCGGATCATTCCAACCGCCGTTTCGTTCGGTGCAATGCCGCGCATTCCGGACGGGGCAGACCGTGCTCTCGTTACGAACGCCATCGATCGTGCGCTGTGCATTTCCCTCAGCGACAGATATCAAATGGTACCGACGGCACAGCCGGCCGATCTCACGGTAAGGGCGGTGGTCACCGATATCGTTCCGACCAACAAGGCGATGGCCGGTGTTTCGACCATAGTTTCGCTCGGATCCGGTTTCGTCTTGCCTATAGGCATCCCGCGTCTTCCGGTCGGCCTGGGCGGCCTTGCCGTCGAAGCGGAGGCCTTGGACAGGGCCGGCGTGCAGCGCGCCGCGATGGTGTGGGCACGCGGCGCCAATTCCATCCAGGATAACCCGCGGGTATCCGAAGTGGGCGATGCCTATGGTCTCGCGGCCAGTTTCGGCAGTGAATTCGCGCGGTTGCTGGTGCTTGGCAAGGAGCCCCCGGATTTGGACCTGTCTTTGCCATCGGGCCAGCGCGTGCAGTCGTGGTTCGGTGGCAAGCCGAAATATCCGGCTTGCGACGCATTCGGTCGTGAGCCTGGGCTTGCTGGCGTCGTGGCCGGCAAGGTTGGTGCCCCGCCGGAATGGACAGACAAGCGCCCGACAACGGCCGCGCAATACTGACCGCTCCTTCCACGATCCGCCACGCGAAGACGGCCCGCGCGAAGCGGGCCTTGGCAGCGTGGGAGGTAGGGCAGCGTCGGGAGCCTAGAGCAGGCTCGCTCCTACGTTGATGGCCATCGCCAGGATTGCCGTGTTGAAGAAGAAGGCCAGCACGGAATGGGCGAGCGCCACACGGCGGATGCGTGGCGAGCCGATGGCGACATCGGCCGTCTGGGCAGCAACGCCGATGGTGAAGGAAAAATAGGCGAAGTCCCAGTAGGTGGGTTCCTTGATGCCGTCGGGGAAGATCAGGCCGGGCGCTGTGCCTTCGCGCAGATAGTAATCGTGGGCGTAATGCTGGGCCATGATGGTGTGGATGAACATCCAGCTCATCAGGATGGTCACGGCCGCCGCTCCTGCGCGCCAGATTCTCAGCGGGTCGTCGGGGTGGGCACGCAACAACTCGGCCCCGATGGCGACGAGACTGGACAGCGAGGCGGCAATCGATAGCAGGATGATCGTCCATTCGCCTTCGTCGTGGCGCGCGGCGCGCACGCGGAGCTGATGAACATTGGACCGGGCCATCATTGCCCAGGTCGTGACGAGATAGAAGCCGACGCCAGTATCCCAGCCGATCAGCAAATGGATCTGGCCTTTGAAAGCCGTGGACGACGTAAGGCCTGCGATGATACCGATCACGATGCCGGTCATCAGGCGCGGCCGTATTCTCAGGGCATGGAAGCTGCGGACCAGAACGGATCGGCGGGGAGAGGTCGTAATCATGGCGCCTCACGTGACGAGCAACTTTGCCAGCTTTATCCCGTGCGTAGCGAGATGCAATCGGCATCCTTCGCGCGGCGGCTCTCGGATTGTTTTCATTTTGAGAACAGTCTGTTTTGTAAAAGGTGACGCAATAAATCAGCTTTATTGACCTGGATCAGCGAGTTAAGCGCTGGAGAGAGGCAGGCTGCATTCAACTTCTCCAAGGAGTTTGATCATGTCGCTTCCCGCTGAAACTCATCCCGATCGCCTTATCATTCCTGCACTCGGGCCTTTTTATGAAACAATCGCCCAACCATTGGCTTTCGTTGCCCTGCGCGTGGCCGCAGGGCTGACGCTGGCCGTCGAAGGTTGGCCGAAGATCACCGCACCGCTGTCACAGGTTGGCTTTGTCGAGGCGATCGGCTTTCATCCGGGATGGCTGTGGTCGCCTTTCCTGGCGGGTCTGCAGTTCTTCGGTGGCATTCTGATCGCGCTCGGCTTGTTCACGCGCGCCGCGGCCCTCGCCAACGGCGTGATGCTGGCGATCACCCTGTGGTTCCACTTCTCGCATCCCTACGGAACGTCTGTCCTGACGGCGGCAGGTATCGATTCGCTGAAGTCGGGTAGCGATCTGTTCACGCCCTTTGCCACGGCGCGCTTTGCCGATGGCGGCACCGCTTTTCTTGAGCAGGTGCAAGTCAAGGCGGAACAGGCGTCGTTGTTCTGGACCGGCGGCGTCTTCCTGTTCGCGGCATTCGGCGGCGGCTGGCTGTCGCTCGATCGCCGTCTCAAGCGGGTGTTTTAAGCCGAAGCCTGCCGCATGAGGAAGTCGCGCATGGCGGCGCGCTCCTCGACGGCGACGCCGGTCAGATCCGCCAGCCAGATGCCGTCGGCCGCAAGACGGACGGCGGCAAGGGCCAGAGTGCCGTCGGTTTCGCGGTGTCGTTGCTGGCGGTCCTGAACCCAATCCGACCAGAGGCTCCTGAGAGGCGGGTCGGTCAGCAGCGAAATGGCAAGCGCCGCCCAGACGGCGGCATTGCCTTCCGGCTCGATATCGAAGACTGAATCCAGATAGGCGCGTGTGAAGGCGCCGCGCGGCTCCGGGTCGGCAGCGATCCGCGCGTCGAGCTGCCGGTCAAGGGCTTCCAAGAGATCGGCGAAGACGGCGTTGATCAGCGCCTGCTTGCTCGGAAAATGATGCAGGAGGCCGCCCTTGGTGACGCCGGCCGCCTCGGCGACCGCCTGCACGGTGACGGCGGAAAGACCATGTTCGACGGCCAGTTTGGCAGCATGATCCAGAAGGGCGCGATGGACGATCTCCGGTTGCTTCTTGCGTCGATAGCCTGTTTCCGGAGCGTCCGCTTCCATCTCAGTGAACCGTGCTGCGTGACATCGTATTGAGTACGATGGTCCCTAGCACGATCAGGCTCATGCCGAACAGCGCCCAGGTATCGAGCGCTTGGCGGAAGATGAGAAAACCGATGGTGGCGGTCAGGACGATACCGACACCGCTCCAGATCGCATAGGCGACGGCGAGTGGGATCACCTTCAGGGCGTGCGACAGGAAGAAGAAGGCGGCGGCGAAGCAGATAGCCATGCCCATGGTGGGCAGAAGCTTCGAGAACTGCTCGCTCTTCTGCAGCAGCGACGATCCGGTTACCTCGGAAAGGATGGCGAGCGCGAGAAAGCCGTAAGCGGCCAGGGACGAGTTCATTGCAGGCTCCTGAAATCGGTGCAAAGATACCGAATGGTCGGTTTCTTTTCAAGTTCGGAGATGCCACATCTTCGTGACAGCTGGCATGCTGGTGAGGGCTTCACGCCACGTTGAACAATGAACGTTTACCGCACGGACTTTCAGAGCGCGCCGACCCTTGCCCTGACAGGGACATCGTGCAATGTCATTGGCGGATCAACACATGTCGGCGCTATGAAATTCGTCTGGTCCCTGCCCAACATCCTCACCTATCTCCGCATCGTCGCCGTGCCGGCGGTGGTTGCTGCCTTCTACATCGAAGGCGACGCCGGACGCTGGCTGGCCTTCGGGTTGTTCGCGGCGGCATCGATCACCGATTACTTCGACGGCTATCTGGCGCGCCTTTGGAAGCAGCAATCGACGCTTGGGCGGATGCTCGATCCGATCGCCGACAAGCTCCTGGTGTCGGTCTGTCTTCTGGTGCTGACCTATTACGGCACTATCGGCGGCTTCTCGCTTTGGGCGGCGGTGATCATCCTGATGCGCGAAATTTTCGTGTCGGGCCTGCGTGAGTTCCTGGCCGATCTCAAGGTCAGCGTGCCGGTCAGTCGTCTTGCCAAGTGGAAGACGACGCTGCAGTTGATCGCCATCGGCATCCTGCTGCTCGGACCGACCGGCGACAAGCTGGTGACTGGCATCACCGAACTCGGGCTTGCCATGCTGTGGACGGCGGCACTCGTCACGCTCTACACTGGCTATGACTATTTCCGCAGCGGCGTCGTCCATCTGATGGAGGAAGGCTATGAGCCGTGAGCCGGTGCTGATCCGCTATTTCGCCTGGGTGCGTGAGCGTATTGGATTGTCTGAGGAGCGGTTGGCTTTGCCGGATACAGTCGTCACGGGCGGCGATCTGGTCCGGTGGCTGGCGGATCGTGGCGATGCCTACGCCTTTGCTTTCGAGACGCCCGATACCATTCGCGTCGCCGTCGACCAGTTGCATATCGAACAGGACGAGCCGATAGGCGAGGCGCGCGAGATTGCGCTTTTTCCACCGATGACCGGCGGCTGATCATGGCAACGACCGAGCCGCGTATCGTCGTTCGTGTGGGGCCTGAGGATTTCGATGTCGGTACCGAGATCGAGGCCTTGCAGGCCGGCGATCCGTCCGTTGGCGCCGTGACCAGTTTCGTCGGCTATTGCCGCGACGAGGGCGGCCGGCTCGCCGCGTTGGAGCTGGAATATTACCCCGGCATGGCCGAGGCGGAGATCGGGCGCGTGGTGAAGGAAGCGGTTGCCCGCTGGCCTCTTTACGCCATCACCGTGGTCCATCGCGGCGGCCGCATCAAGCCTGGCGAGCGCATCGTGCTGGTCGCCGTGTCGTCAAGTCATCGCGAGGCAGCCTTCGCTGCCTGCGACTACGTGATGGACTTTCTCAAGACGCGTGCGCCCTTCTGGAAAAAAGAACACCCAGCCGACAAGAGCGAAGGCGGCTGGGTAGAAGCGAAGGCCCATGACGATGCGCGGGCCGAACGCTGGAAGACCGACTAGGTCTAGGCGCCGGTCCTGATCAGTTTGGCCGGATCGCCGAACTTGCCGTCGCGATAGTCGGCGTAAGCCTGCTTGATCTCGTCCATGCTGTTCATGACGAAGGGGCCGTGAGCCACCAGTGGCGCGTCGGTCGGTACGGCGTGCCCGAACAGCAGAACGGAATCGTCGGCAGCGCCGACAATGAAGTTGTCATCATCCTTCGACAGCTCGACGAGGTTCCACTTGTCGACCTGCGTTCCCGAGACATCGACGCGTCCGGAGACGACATAGAGGAACACGTTGCGCCCCTTCTCGACCTGCAAGACGGTCTTGGCGCCTGCCTTCAGTTCGATCGTCGACATGAAGACATCGGTGAGCGACTTGATCGGGCCGGTGGCGCCGCCGAATTCGCCGGAGATAAGATGTAGCGTGCCGTTGCCGGCAGCGAGCGACAGGGCGGGTATGTCGTCCTTCTGCACGCCGGTGTAGTGCGGCTCGGTCATTTTCAGTGCCGGCGGCAGGTTGACCCAGAGCTGCAGGATTTCCATCGGGCCGCCGTCGCGCTTGAAGTCCTCCGGCGACAGTTCGGCATGTACGAGACCCGAGCCGGCTGTCATCCACTGCACGCCACCCTCTTCGATGATGCTCTCATGGCCGCCGGTATCCAGATGGGAAAGGCTGCCGGAAAGGATGAACGTCACCGTCTCGAAGCCGCGATGCGGATGCGGGCCAAAGGGCAGGCCGCGGTTGTGTGGCCCGTATGTCTGTGGGCCATGATGGTTGAGGAACAGGAAGGGATCCACCTGCTCAAGATCCCGATTTGGCAGCGGGCGGCGCGTCACGAGATCGGCGATATCGTCACGATAGGCGGGGTGGACGGCGACGACGCTACGCATGAAAGGCCCTTCCAGCTGGCTTGCGCAATTCCGCCTAATATAGACCGCAATTCCTCAACGGCAACTTGCCACTACGCCGAAGTGCTTTGGGCAGAAACCGACATGAAACCGATAAAGACGGACAGGTATGGTTGCTCGAACTGCCTTCGCTCGATCGAATTCCTGCGGACGCAAACGCGGATCATAAATACAGGACCTGAGTAATGCTTGACGTGCCGGAAACTGCTGTATCGCGTCTGGAACCCGAGCTGGCGTTCCTGGTCCGGCGGTTGGAAATGAGCCATCGCAAGCGTGGTTACCCCATGGAGCGCGCGCATTACCTGTTGCTCGGGCGTCTCGAGAGTGGCGAAAAGAGCACCGGCGAGATCGCGGAAGCGCTCAACCTCGATCACTCCACGGTGGTGCGGCAGGTGGCGGCGGTGGAAGGGCTCGGCTTTGCCGAGCGGCGGCCGAATCCCAGCGACCGCCGTTCGGTGCTGGTCAGTCTGACACCCGTCGGTGCGGAGTCGGTTGTCAGCATGCGCGCGGCGCGTCGCAAGCGGCTTGACCGCATCCTTGCCGATTGGAGCGAAGCCGAGCGCGATGGTTTTGCCGGTTTTCTGAAAAGGTTTAACGCTGCGCTTCTGGAAGCTGACCGTGCCGATCATCTCTCCGGCTGAGAGCGGTTCGGTTCATTGCGTCGGCCAGCGATCAAGCACGCCAGCGACGCGTTGCTCGAAGCGCGCCACGCGTTCCCTGGACGGGCTCTCGGCCGAGTGCAGCGACAGCATGTTGAAGCGGGCGCCGCGGGCGCAGGCGCCAAGGATGGCCAGCTTCAGGACGCGCCGCACCGGCTGCCAAAGCACCAGCGTATCGATCCACCAGGGCGATCCGAGGGTGGTGATGACCAACACATGACGGAGCTTGAGGCGCGGCTTGATCGGCCCAAAGTTGCTGGAATGGTCGAAGGCGATACCTGGCGACCAGACGCGGTCGAACCAGCCTTTCAATAAGGCGGGAAAGCCATACCACCAGGTGGGAAACACCAGCACCAGCGCGTCGGCCTCAGTGAGCCGCGCCGCTTCAGCAGAAATGGCCGAGCTGTCGAAGGCTGCGGCGTAGTAGCTCCTGCGCTCCGCGTCGGTCAGGGCGGCGCCAAAGCCGCTGCCATAAAGATCTTCGACCGCGACGTCGTGACCGGCTGCTAGCAATCGCCCTACGGCAAAATCGGCGAGCGATCGGCAGAGGCTGTCCGGCAGTGGGTGGGCGATGACGACAAGGCATTTCATGGCAGGGACTCGGAGCTGACTGTTGGCGAGCGTGGCATGCCATGCCGGTTGTGCCTACCCGATTCCATTCTTCGCCCCCGGGATCGTCAATCAGACGTGTCGGCCCTAAATCCTTCGCCGAAATGGTAGGTTTCAATACCTAATCTCGCTGCCAGCGGGGGCTTTGAAAGCTGATCTCAAACAAATATTTACCGAGGCAAGGGACCGTCCTGCAGTTGAAATCGAAGGATGGTGCCGCTCATGTCTCCTCTGTCTGAAGCCGGAAAGGCTCGTATCGGTCTCTATCTGCTGGACGGGGTCCGGGACGAAGACAGAGCTGCCTTGGCTCCGGTTGTCAGGTCCATCCTTGATGAGGCACTGGCCTTCAATCTCACCTGGACACCCAGCAAGGCGACAGCCTTCCGGGCGTCGTTCGACGCGCACGGCGCGGCGCTGACGGCAAAGGCCAGGCACTACACGATGCGGCTGCTCGAAGCCCCGCTCGATGGTGACTTCGAGACTGATGGGCTTGAAAGGGTGAAGTTCGAGCGGTCCTGCGGCTTCGACTTCCGTTATCGCGTGGCGTTGAAAAGCGTGCTGATGAGCCGGGGTATCGCGGCGATCGGCAAGCGCTTCCGCTGGAACGGCACGAAGGCCGCTCATCTCATCGACGTCTACACGCGTCTGTTGCAGCTCGATGCGGCCGTGGCGATTGCCCTGCATGTCCAGCTCGACGGCGAGGCGACCAAGAACACGGCCAGCCAGTCCGGCGAAGTTCTAGCCAACTTCGGTTCGACCATCGACCGGCTGCGCAACTCGATCAACACGGTCGCCAAGGATCTCGGCGCGACGACGGAGTCGCTGCAGAGCCTCTCCGGCCGCGTCTCCGGCGATGTCAACAGCGCCACCCGGTCGTCGGAAGGGACGAGCCAGTCGATCGGTTCGACGGCGGCAACCACCGAGGAACTGTCGGCTTCGATCGTCGAGATCGGCAATCAGGCCAGCGAGAGCGCCAGTCTGGCGACCAAGGCCGTTGCCGAGACCATGGCGAGCCGTGAAGCCATCCTGTCGCTCGAAGAGACAGTAGAACGCATTGGTTCCTTCGTCGGGCTGATCACCAACATCGCGTCCCAGACCAATCTTCTGGCGCTCAACGCCACCATCGAGGCGGCACGCGCCGGCGAGGCGGGCAGAGGCTTTGCCGTCGTGGCGCAGGAAGTGAAGCAACTGGCGTCGCAGACCGCTACGGCGACCGACGAGATCGGCAAGCAGATCGGCCTGATCCAGGAGGCCACTCGGCGCTCTGCCGCGGTGACCGAAGAAACCGCCAAGGTGGTGGCGGCGATTTCGGAGAAGTCGCAGATGGTGTCGGAAGCGGTTGGGGCGCAGTCGAAGGCCACCCGCGAGATTGCTGAGGCAACCAACAGCGCCGTACGCCATTCCGGCAACATGACCGATGTGTTGCGCGCCATCGAGGCGACGGTCAACGAGACCCGCGTCATGGCCGACCGCGTGCGGTCGATTTCCGAACTGCTGACCGGGCATACGGGCGATCTCGACCGTGCCGCCGAGGAGATCATCGGCGTGACGCGTAATCTCGGCAAGGTTCGCGAACTGAAGCTTCGCTAACGGGATCCTGCCGGCCGGCGTCAGTCCGGCTGGTTCGGGTTCTGCCGCAGGCGATCCAGGCAGCTTTTCAAGAGGTCGTTGAGCGCCGTTCGTTCGGGCTCGGGGAGCATTGACACCAGCCGATGCTGGTTTTCGACATGCGCCGTCACGGCCTCGTCGATCAGGGCGAAACCCTTGTCGGTAAGCGAAACAATCATGCTGCGCCGGTCGTCGGGGTTCTGCCGCCGCTCGACGAGCCCCACCTTGACCAGTTGATCGATGCGGTTGGTCATGGTGCCGGAGCTGATCATCATCTGCTCCATCAGCTCGCCCGGCGACAGACCATAGGGCGGGCCGGACCGGCGGAGCGTCGCCAGCACATCGAAGCCTGAACTGTTGAGACCGAAGCGGGCGAATACCTCTTCCTGCCGGTGAAGGATCAGTTCCCGCAGCCGCCCGAGCCGTCCGAAGAGAGCCATAGGCCCGACGTCGAGGTCGGGACGCTCGCGGTTCCATTGGGCAATGATCTTGTCGATGCCGTCCATGACAAAGGTGTCATCACGGAATTATCTTGACGTCAAGATTTCTCCATTTATCTTGACGTCGAGATAAATGGAGTGACCCATGCACCGCCTGTCCGACGTTGCCCTCACGGCGCTTGCGCCCCTGATCTGGGGCAGCACCTACATCGTGACCGTGACGTTCCTGCCGGGGCTCGACCCGTTGCTGGTGTCCTTCTTAAGAGCCATGCCGGCGGGGCTGCTTCTACTGTTGTTCACGCGGCAATTGCCCGAGGGGATCTGGTGGCTGCGCATCTTCGTGCTCGGGGCGCTCAACTTCTCGTTCTTCTGGTGGATGCTGTTCATCGCCGCCTACCGCCTGCCGGGCGGGGTGGCGGCCACCGTGGGCGCGATCCAGCCGCTGATCATCGTGTTCCTGGCGCGCTTTCTGGTGGGTACGCCGATCAGGTCCGTGTCGATTGCCGCGGCGGTTGGTGGGGCGTTGGGCGTCGGCCTGTTGATCCTGAAGCCGAGCGCCACTCTCGATCTGACGGGCGTCGTGGCGGGTCTCCTGGGGGCGCTGTCGATGGCCTTCGGCACGGTGCTGACGCGCCGCTGGCAGCCGCCCGCGCCGCTGCTCACCTTCACTGCCTGGCAGTTGACGGCGGGCGGAATCCTGCTGTTGCCCGCGCTGTTCATGAACCTGCCAGCACTTTCGAGCTTCACGAGCCGCAACCTGATCGGCGTCGCCTATCTCAGCCTGATCGGCGCCGGCCTCACCTACATCGTCTGGTTCCGCGGCATCTCCCGCCTCAATCCCAATCTCGTGGCCCAACTCGGTTTTCTGAGCCCCGTGACGGCGGTAGCACTCGGTCTGCTGTTCAAGGGTGAAATCCTGTCTGTCCTGCAATGGCTGGGCATGGCCTTGATCTTCGGCAGTATCCTCATGGGGCAAAGGGGGATGCGGCGTGGGAAATAGGAAGCTCGTCTTCGCGCGGGTATGTCACGCTTCGGCGAGCGCTGGCGGCATATCGGGTTTCAAAGTCGGCCTTGATGCCGTATGACCCCGGCAAAAGGCACTTGGTTGACCAGCTGCCGAAGGGTGAGAGCAATATGCAAGACGCGATGCGGTCCGGCGCAAACAAGGTCGCCCTGAGAATTCTGCCGCTGCTTTGTCTTGGCTACGTGATTGCCTACCTGGACCGTATCAACGTCAGCTTTGCCGCCCTTCAGCTGAACGAAGATCTCAGCCTGTCGCCGGCCGCCTATGGCCTGGGGGCAGGGCTGTTCTTTGCCGGCTATGTAGCGTTCGAGGTGCCGAGCAATCTGATCTTGCGGCGTGTCGGCGCGAGGCTGTGGATCTCGCGGATTATGATCAGTTGGGGCGTCATCTCCGTCCTGATGGCCTTCGTTCGCAGCGAGGTGACATTCTACCTGTGCCGCTTCATGCTGGGCGTTGCGGAAGCGGGATTTCTGCCCGGCGTCATCCTCTATGTGAACCAGTGGCTCCCACAGCAAGACCGCGCTCGGGCGCTTTCCGTGCTGGCGGCCTCGACGGCGGTGGCCGGGCTGATCGGCAGCCCGCTGTCGATGTCGCTCCTCGGGTTGGACAGCACATGGGGGCTGCGCGGTTGGCAATGGCTGTTTGTGCTGGAAGGGATTCCGGCGGTCGTTCTCGGCGGGCTGATCCTGTTCGTTCTGCCGGACACGCCGACGGCGGCGAAATGGCTCACACAGGAAGAGAAATCGGCGCTTCAAAATGCGCAGGACAGGGAAAGCTGCCATCTCGAACGTCACCGGTTTGATGTGATGGGACGCAGCCTGTTCGGGAAGGTCGGTCTGCTCGGGATCGTCTATTTTTGTATGGTGCTGGGTATGTACGGTGTTGCCCTTTGGATGCCGCAGATCCTGCAGAAGACCCTCGACGACACGAACCTGCCGCTGCTCGGTTGGTTCAACGCCATACCCTTCCTCGCCGCGGTCGTTGGCATGTTGGCGATTGGCTGGAGTTCCGACCGTTTTGGCGAGCGCAAGCTGCACGTGGTCGGCGCGCTCATATTGGCCTCCGTCGGCTGCGTTGCCGCCGGCCGGGCGGCCAGCCTTGTCGAAAGCCTCGTTGCGCTGTCGCTGGCGTCGATTGGGCTCTGGTCGGTCATCGGGCCGTTCTGGGCCTTCACGACGGCGCGCATGGGCGGCTTGGCCGCTGCCGTGGGCGTTGCGCTGATCAACTCGATCGGCAACCTGGGCGGCTTCTTTGGGCCGTACATCATGGGATGGCTGAAAGGTGTGACGGCCGACTATCGGGTTGGGCTTGAGGTGCTGGCGGTCATTCTCGTCGTTGGCGCGGTTTCGATGGCGCTCGTGCGGAATGATGGTTCGTCGGAGCCCACCACAGGCTGAGCCGGCCAGGTTCATCTCGATGTCCAGGCTCGAACGGTGAGAATGGCGTCGGCGAACTCGCGAGGAGCTTCCCAGGGAAAATTGTGGCCGCACTCCACGACGCGGTGTTCATGTCGACCCTTGAACATTGGCGCATGGTCCGCGGTGCCGCCCGGTTTCAGCGGATCCTGCGTTCCGTCCAGCGTGATGGCGGGCACTGTGATGGGTGGTTTTGCCGCCAGCTGGGTTTCCAGCGCAGCAAGTGCCGGGTCACCCGCCGCCAGGCCGAAGCTGAAGCGATAGGCGTGGATCACCACGTCGACGAAATCCGGATTGTCGAAGGCGGCGGCTGTCCGATCGAAGGTCGCGTCGTCGAACGACCAAGTCGGCGACCACTGCTGCCAGAGAATGCGGCACAGCTCGCGCCGGTGCAGCGACAGGCATTCCCGGCCGCGCTCGTGCTGGAACAGGTGCTGGTACCAGACGGCGAGTTCCAGGCTCGGCGCATAGGCGTGGCCCAGCCGCTCGACGTCGATGACGTCGTAGCCGGCGTAGGAAACCAGCGCTGTCACGCGCTCCGGCCACAAGGCGGTGGCCACGCAGGAGGCGAGGCCGCCCCAGTCATATCCGGCGAGGATTGCCCGCTCGATGCCGAGGGCATCGAGGAGGCCGATGAGATCCTTGCCGAGCGCGGCCTGTTCGCCGCTCCGCATGGTGGAATCCGAGAGAAACCGCGTCGAGCCGAAGCCGCGCAGATAGGGCACGATCACCCTGGCGCCGGCATCCGCGAGGCGCGGCGCCACCTCGTCGTAAGCGTGCGGGTCGTAGGGAAAGCCATGCGACAGTACCACCGGCCAACCATCCGCCGTCCCGGACTCCAGATAGGCGATCTCGAGGGTATCGGTTTTGGCCGTTCGCATCAGGGCCTCCCGTTCAGGTACAACAAGCCGGCATGTTCTTTGGCAAGACCGCGGCACCGGCGATTTCAATACAGTCCAACGGTCTTTCGGATCTGTGGTTCCGCGTTCGGCGTGCTCTGCGACCCACGGCGACCGTTACGCCATGGGGACGATCGTTCCCTGGTGAAACAGCATCTGCCACCGGCCATCGATCAGCTTCCAGAGGGAGCTGCGAAGCGTGGTTCTCCTCGCCGTTCCGTCGGTTCGGCGGCTGCTCCGATAGGTGACGAGAACGGCGTCAGGGGCGATGAACTGGACGGCAAAGTGATGGACCTCCGGCACGAGGGCGGCCTCCGCCGTGGTTTCCTGGGCCAGTGCCTCGACGATCAAAGCCTTGTTGTAAACCCTGCCGGAGCTGCCGAACTCAATGAATTCATCGGCCAGAAGCGCGCGGACAGCGTCAGGTGACCGCCGCACCTCCGGACGATGCAGCCTCTGTTCGAGGTCGCGAAAGAACTCCAAGTCAGGAACGGCTGCCGACATGCTTGCCCTTTCGCCATGCCCTGAGCTGAGCGGCCGGTCAGGTGCCTACTTTCCCCACCTTCCGCGCTTCTTGCCGGCCACTGTCCCCGCTGCCGTGCTGGGCGGTGGACGCTTCGGCGGTTCGCTGCCCATCGGCACTTCGGTGCGGCCGACGGTCATTTCGTCAAGGTTGTTCTTGCGGATGCGGGAGGGCGGGGTGTTGGCGGACTTGCCATATTTCTTGCCGCCCCCGAAGCCGCCGCCGGCGGCGTCGACATCGCTCTGGCGAGCCATGGGGTCTTCGGCGATGGTCAGCTCCGCTGCCTGCAGGCGCTTCAGCTCGTCGCGCAGGCGGGCCGCTTCCTCGAACTCCAGGTCGGCGGCGGCCTTGCGCATGCGGCCTTCCAGATCGGCCATGTAGGCCTTGAGGTTGTGGCCGATCATCTCGCCTTCCTCGGCGAGGCCGGTGTCGACGCGGACGTGATCCTGCTCGTAGACCGAGTTCAGCACGTCGCCGATCGACCGCTTGACGCTTTCCGGCGTGATGCCGTTGGCGACGTTGTAGGCTACCTGCTTTTCGCGGCGACGGTTGGTCTCGGCGATGGCCCGTTCCATGGAGCCGGTCATGTTGTCGGCGTAGAGGATGACCTTGCCGTCGACGTTACGGGCGGCACGGCCGATGGTCTGGACCAGCGAGGTTTCCGACCGCAGGAAGCCTTCCTTGTCGGCATCGAGAATGGCGACCAGCGCGCATTCGGGAATATCGAGGCCCTCGCGCAGAAGGTTGATGCCGACCAGCACGTCGAAGGCGCCGAGGCGCAGGTCGCGCAGGATCTCGATGCGCTCCAGCGTGTCGATGTCGGAGTGCATGTAGCGGACCTTCACGCCCTGCTCGTGCAGGTATTCGGTGAGGTCGTCGGCCATGCGCTTGGTCAGCACGGTGACCAGCGTGCGGTAGCCGGCGTTGGTCACCTGCCTCACTTCGCCGAGAAGGTCGTCGACCTGGGTGCGGGCCGGGCGGATCTCCACCGGCGGGTCGATCAGGCCGGTCGGGCGGATCACCTGCTCGGCGAACACGCCGCCCGACTGGTCGAGCTCCCAGCCGCCTGGAGTAGCCGAGACGCAGACGGTCTGCGGCCGCATGGCGTCCCACTCCTCGAAACGCAGCGGACGGTTGTCCATGCAGGAGGGCAGGCGGAAGCCATATTCGGCCAGCGTCGCCTTGCGGCGGAAGTCGCCGCGATACATGGCACCGATCTGCGGCACGGTGACGTGGCTTTCATCGATGAAGACGAGGGCATTGTCCGGCAGGTATTCGAACAGGGTCGGCGGCGGCTCGCCGGGGGCGCGACCGGTCAAATAACGAGAGTAGTTCTCGATGCCGGCGCAGGAGCCGGTGGCCTCCATCATCTCCATGTCGAAGGTGCAGCGCTGTTCGAGGCGTTGCGCTTCCAAGAGGCGGCCATGGGCGTTGAGCTCGACGAGACGGTCGCGCAACTCCGTCTTGATCGACTTGATGGCCTGGGCCAGCGTCGGCTTGGGCGTGACATAGTGCGAATTGGCGTAGATCTTGACGAACTTCATGTCCGCCGACTTGTGGCCGGTCAGCGGGTCGAACTCGGTGATCGCCTCCACCTCATCGCCGAACAGAGAGATGCGCCAGGCGCGGTCTTCCAAGTGGGCCGGGAAGACTTCGATGGTGTCGCCGCGCACCCGGAATGTACCGCGGGCGAAGCCGACGTCGGCGCGCTTGTATTGCAGCGCCACCAGGTCGGCCAAGAGCTGCCGCTGATCGATGCGATCGCCCACCTCCAGGCCGAAGGTCATGGCGGTGTAGGTCTCGACCGAGCCGATGCCGTAGATGCAGGAGACCGAGGCGACGATGATGACGTCGTCGCGTTCGAGCAGGGCGCGCGTCGCCGAGTGGCGCATGCGGTCGATCTGCTCGTTGATGGTCGATTCCTTCTCGATATAGGTGTCGGTGCGCGGAACGTAGGCTTCCGGCTGGTAGTAGTCGTAGTAGGAGACGAAATACTCGACGGCGTTGTCCGGGAAGAAGCTCTTGAACTCGGAATAGAGCTGGGCGGCCAGCGTCTTGTTGGGCGCGAGGATCAAGGCAGGGCGGTTGGTGGCGGCGATGATGTTGGCTACGGTGAAGGTCTTGCCCGAGCCGGTGACGCCCAAGAGCACCTGCGTCTTGTCCTGCTGCTCGATGCCGGCCAGCAGGTCGGCGATGGCGGTCGGCTGGTCGCCCTTAGGCTCATAGGCCGATGACAGGTTGAAGGAGATGCCACCTTCCGATTTCGGCGGCCGTTCCGGCCGGTGTGGCACCCAGGGCTGGCCGTCACGGAAGATGTCACGGCCCTTCTGGATCATCTCCTCCAGTGCCTTGACGGTGGCGGTGACGCCGCCGAGCGGCAGCGCCTCGGCCTCTTCCATCGACACCTGCATACCTGCGACGGGATTGAGGCCGCCGGCGGCACGCACCTTCGGATCGGTGGAGCCGCCCAGCGAACCGCCGCGCGAAGACTTGCGGGAGGTCAGCTCGGCCTTGGCCTTGCGCTTGCCGGGCTTGACGATGGTTTCTTCGACGACGCGCGACTCTGTTGGCGCGGGTTTCGCGGCTTCGTCCGAAACGTCCTTCAGCCAATCCGAGAAGGAGCCCTTGAGCGGCGTTCCCTCGAACGGCGCCTGCGGCGCCTCGGAGAAACCGGGCGCCGGATCGGTGTCGGGAGCGGAAGCGGGCTTACGGGGTGCCATGGGCGGACTCGTCGATTTCGGGCATGAACGGGAACCTTATCACACCGACTGCGGTCAGGGCATGGCAGCAGGGCGACAGGAGTGGCCCTGTCGCCCAACGATCGTTAGTCGTTGCGGCAAACGCCATTCACCCATTTGCAGGGGGCGCCCGGCTTGCCGACAGCGCCGCCGTACTTGGGCTGCGACTGGGTTGTCGGCGGCGTGGTGGTCGGCGATGCCGAACTCGCAACCGAGGGGGCGGTGGTGGTCGAGGGCTGCGTCACGGTCGGCGCGGGTGCAGCGGTGTCGGGCTGCGTCACGGCGGGCGGTGGCGCGACAGGGGCGGGACGCGCAGTCGTCGGCGGCGTGTTGACGGCAATCGGTGGCTGAGCGACCTGCGGCATCGGCTGAAGGTGTTGCTTCGGCCTGTAAACGCCGACGTCCGGCTGCGGGAGGTCCGGCATCTGCGGACCTTCGACTGCCGGCGGACGATAGACATAGTTGGGCGGCGGCTCGATGTAGGCGCCATCGGGATAAACTGGCGGCGGCGCCCAGCGCGGCACGCGATAGACCGGCGGTGGGGTAACGTAGACGGGCGGCTCGCGGTAGACCGGCGGCGGCGAGAAGACCGGCGGCTGCATGATCTGGTCTTCCGGCGACCAGCTCCGGGCTGTGCCGATGAAGCGGGAGGTCAGCCAGCCGCGAATGTTGCCATAGCCGACATCGCACCAGTTGGCGTCGTTCAGACAGCCGTAGATTTCGATCGGTGTGCCGGGCGGCAGGGTCATGATGGCGTAATACTGCTGACTGGGGCCGGTCCGCAGATTGGCGGCAGCAAGAACTTCGCCCGGCGCGGCCAGCGCACCGGACGTCGAGGAGACAAGGCCCACCAGACAAAGCGGCGCGGCCAGATGTCGCAGCCTCATCGCATGTTAACTCCGGTCAATGGCTGCCGTAAATCGACACGCAAGCAGGGTCACCAGGCTTGCAGCTCGGCTCAATCGGTCGGCCGTCGCGACGCGTGTCACGATTCCTATTCTCATTTCGGTCCCTATTCGAGTCCGGTCTTTGGCGATCTCGATCCCAGTCCGGTCTAGGCCTGGGCCGGTCGCGATCCCAATCTGGCCTGGGTCGGTCTCGATCCCAGTCCGCTCTTGGGCGATCCCAGTCTGGACGCGGACGTCCCCAATCTGGACCTGGGCGCCCCCAATCCGGGTCGCGGTCCCAGCCGGGGCGCGGACGATGTTGATACCACGGCCGATCACTATAGTGATTATCCCAATAGCCGAAATTGAAGGTCAGGAAGGGTACCGATCTGTAGGGCTGGGGCCGATAGACGGGGCCGCTGTAGAACGTTGACAGATAGCGCGACGACACCCAGCCACGCTCGCGGCCATAAGATACGTCGCACCAAGTGTAACCCTGCAGGCAGCCGTAGAGCTCGACAGGCGCACCAGCCGGCAGCACCAGAATTGGGTAGTACTGAGTACCCGGCCCCGTTCTAAGGTTGATGTTGGCGGTAACCTGGGCGGGCGATGCGGAAGCCACAGCTGGAGCAGCCACGGTCGCAACGGCAGTCAGCGCGGCAATCGGCAGCAGGGATTTCAACATTGGTCTTACTCCATTGTCGGCCAGGCCGACCGGTATTCTGATGGTCTCGTTTATCGCATCGTTGGCTTGAGCGAGGCCTGAACCTGCCGTTCATAGGCCGTTCATCTACGACTCAACTCTCAAGCTGGAACTTGGGTTGCAGATGCGGCGGGACTGCGGCTCAACTATGTGACAATGGCGAATTTTCTTGCCGGCGAACGGGCTGATGCTCTAGCTCTCGCGCCATGAACTACCGTCACGCCTTTCACGCTGGAAACTTTGCCGACGTGCTGAAGCACGCCGTGCTTGCGCGCATCCTCACGTATCTGGCGCGCAAGGATGCCGGTTATCGCGTTATCGACAGCCATGCGGGCATTGGGCTCTACGATCTCGCCGCAGACGAAGCGCTCCGGACCGGTGAATGGCAGGGTGGTGTCGGACGCGTCAAGGCGGCGCGCCTATCGCCTGCCTTGGCCGAGTGGTTGGAACCCTGGTGCTCGGCTCTGCGGGTCGTCAACGGCGGCGATGACCTACTGCTCTACCCGGGATCGCCGGCAATTGCCACGTCACTCGGCCGTCTCCAGGACCGTTATCACTTCAATGAGCTGCATCCGCAGGATGCAGCGACACTCAGCGCGCTGTATTCCGGCGACCGGCGGGTGCGTGTCGGCTCGGAAGACGGCTACATCACCGTGCGCGCCCAATTGCCGCCGCACGAGCGGCGTGGTCTCGTTATTGTCGACCCCCCCTTCGAGGAAGCCGGCGAATTCGATCGTCTATTGCGGGCCGTGCAGGATGCCCACAAGCGCTTCGCCACGGGCTGTCTGATGATCTGGTATCCGATCAAGGACATTGCCGCCGTCGACGATTTCCTGAAGGGGGCGGCAGAGGTCGGGTATCCCAGACTGATCGCTGTCGAGCAATGGATCCGCGAACCGGGCGGGGATGGGCCGTTGGCAGGCGCGGGCGTTCTCGTTGCCAATCCGCCTTTCACGCTGGCCGACGAGACGGAGGCCATCTTGCCGGAGCTGACCCGCGTGCTCGGCGAGGATGATGGTGCCGGTGCGCGCGTTCTGAGGCTGGCAGACGATAATTGAGCAGCGCCGCTTCTTGCCGTTGAGGTTTTCAGTCCCTGGTTTTTTGGCAGCCCCTCCGAACAAGCTGGCTGTTGCGGTGTGATGTGACTGCCGCTTTGTACGCGTCGGCCATCAAAAATTGTACTTATCGAATTCCTCAACTCAATTAAGGACTTCTGCGTGATTGCGGTAATAATTTCTCAATGTACATAGTTTAGAACGTTGAGATGGAAGAGGCGGTATTGGCTTCCTGGAAGCGCGAATTCTTTCGCTTGGAAAATACTTTATTCCTCGACCGGCCGTTTCGCATGGCGAAGGGCACAAAAGAGAATACGCGGTCAGGCATGCCGCCAAACAGACCGATCGGGCCGCTTTGATCATCGCAGCCCCTATAAGCGTCTGAAGACGGCAGAAAGCTGATCCTACAAACAGGTCTCGATCATCTCGATCGGCTGGAGCTCGTCCAAGCGCGAGACGGCGGTGTCGATCAGGATGGACGTGCGGCCGGAACCGAAATGGGGTCGGGGACAGGAAACGGTCTGATGGGACGAGCTCGGGTTAATATCCATCTCCTCGGCGAGCCTCGCGAGGAGGTCGATACTTGTCTGCAGGGCCTGCTTTCGCAGGGATTTTCTGCTGACAGACAGCCTCTCCATCCCAGGACGATCCTGGCGGCCAGCAGTCGCGACATTCTAGTTGTCACCGGCGATCACAATTCGGATCTGCATGCGCCAGCCAATCTCGCCAAACTCTTCGAGGGATGCCGGGACCGCACCATCCTGTTTCTCAGTGGCGTCAACCCGAGCAATTTCACGGTCTACGAGCGGGCCGGCTTTTCCTTCATCAACGTCACCACCGATGACTCTGTGACCAGCCTCGTCGGCTTGATCACGATGGTCGATCCGCAGACCGTCTATAACGCGTCAAAAGCGGCTGCGATGCGCGTGTCCAAATCCAATGCCATCGCACATTCGGTTGTCGATCTGTTCAGCCGATTAAGGGCCAACCCGGTCGCACCACCCCTCGATGAGTCCTTACGCCAGAAGCGGGCGATGATCGAGCTGATCGATCAGTCTCCGATGTCGGTCTGGATCGATCTGATCCAGAACTATCACGACGGCACCGCGCAGCATTGCTCACTGGTGTCGGGTTATACGTTGGCATTTGCCAGGGTGCTTGGCGCCGGCGAGCAACAGACCGGGCGCCTGTTCGACGCCGCCTTTTTTCACGACGTCGGCAAGGCAATGATCCCGCTGGAAATCCTCGACAAGCCGGGTCGGCTCGATCCGGACGAGTGGAAAATCATGCAGCGCCACGTGCTGCACAGCTATGACATCCTCTCGCGCGACGAGCATACGAGCGGCGAGATTGCCCGCGTGGCGCGCGATCATCATGAATATCTCGACGGATCGGGCTATCCAAATGGGATTTCCGCGCGACAGATTGACGACATAACGCGCATCATCACGATCTGCGACATCTTTGCGGCTTTGACGGAAAAGCGGGCCTACAAGCCGCCCAAACCGTTCGATGAAGCCTATTCCATCCTGACATCGATGGCAGGAACCAAGCTCGATCCCGATTTGGTTCGCCTGTTTGAAAGAGTGGTGGAGGAATGCGGCCGCGCGCCGAGACCGATCGCCTCGGCCGCCTGACGTGGAACCATCTGAAAGAGCGAAGAGGGTGTTCGCAACGACCGGGAAACCAAGATGCTGAACCTCAGGGCACTCATTGTCGACGATTCAGCGGTCGTCCGGACTCAGTTGCGAAACGAGATCCGGGAGATCGCCAGGGATTGTCATGTCTTCGAGTGCGAAAGTGTTCTCGAGGCCGGCCGCTTCCTGCTGCGTAGCGTTCCCGATGTTTTGTTTCTCGATCTCAACATGCCCAGCATCAATGGCATCGAGCTCCTGAAGCGGTTCGATGCCGTGCTCGGCGGTCGTCGCCCGCCGATCGTTGTGTCGATTTCCACCGATATGCGGCCTGCCACCCTTGAGGCGCTCAAGGCGCGCGGCGCCTATGCTCTGCTGCCGAAGCCTTTCGACAAGGGCAAAGTCGCGATGATGCTTCTCCGCATCGTCAAGATGGTCCAATCCCGCCGCGTGCTGATCGTCGACGACAGCGCGACGGTTCGATCGGTGGTCAAGCGCATTATCGAGCACAGCCGGTTCAAGCTGCAGGTCGATGAAGCCGCGAACGGTGCCGACGCCATTCGCCAGTTCCGCGCCGGTGGCTTCGACCTCGCCTTTATCGATGTGGAGATGCCGGGGATTGACGGTTTGGAGGCGGCTGGCGAAATTCTTTATTCCTCGAGTGATGCCCATGTGGTGTTGATGTCGGGCAAGGCCGACGAGGCTATCCGCCGCGCGGCTTCTCACATCGGTGTCGAATTCTTCCTCAAGAAGCCCTTCTATGCCAAGGACGTCGATGCGGTCCTGCATAGCTTCTACGACGTAGCAGAAACGGAATTCGTCCACGGCAGGGAGCGCGAGACGTTTGAGCAGCTGGACGACGCCTCATCCATATCATGATTTGTCGAAGAGCATACTCGCGTATCGACTATCCGCACGAATAAATTCAAGTGTGAGTTGTAGCGTCACCATTCGTTTGACATGGTTGCCAAGACAATATCGCAATTCACGGTAACGATCGTTCTCGATATTTCTGTATTGCTGGGGGTCTATAGATAATTTGGATCTCGAAGAATTTAGAATTTTTGATTCCTATCCGCAATTAATATTTACGACACGACTTTTTGATAGATTCTCAATATCTTTATCGAGGGTCTGACATGAACCGCCTGACCGTAAGCTTGACTCTGAAAGTAACCATTGCCGTTCTGGTTACCGGAATTCTAGTTCAATTGGCAGCGGGTGCCTGGACGTCGTGGCAAAATGCTGGAACTGCAGCGCGCATCCAGACGGTCGCTCAGATCTCTACACAGATGTTCCAGGCTTTGCCCAACTTGCGTATCGATCGCAGTAGTACGGGCCGGGCTATCAAGGCGGATCAGGGGCTTGAGGGCTACGTCAAGCAGGTCACGGACGCTCGTAATATCGAGATGCCAGCCATTGATGCAGCGATCGCCGCGCTGGAAAGCGCTGATTTGTCGGATGGCGCGTTGTTAGCCAAGGGGCTGCGTGAAAAGGCAGACACCCTTAAGGCCCTTCAAGCTAAGACCGGCGATGCCTTCAAGCAGGACAAGGCCAGTCGACAGATCTCGCTTGCCGATGATTACACCAAGGCAGCGACAGAAATGATCGATCAGCTTTCTTCGGTGTCCGCCAAGGTTGCCGAGGAGGTGCGCCTAGCCGATGGACTGATCGATCGTCTCCTCGACATCAAGGCACTCGCTTGGGTGCTGCGCAACACAGCCGGCGAGGCTTCCGGTATTACAGCCAATGCGCTGGGACCGATCGGGGTGCCTGAGAATGCGATGGAAAGCTATCTGAACAATATGGCTGCCGCGCAGGTTGCTTGGAAGACAATCAAGGACATGTCGTCAGGCGTCGCTCTGCCGCCGGCTTTCGCGGACGCAATGGCTGCGGCTGATCGCGACTATTTCAGTTCCGGTGCTGTCGATCGCCAGACTTCGCTGCTGAAGACGGTGCTTGCTGGCCAGAAGGCAGATACGGATACGCTGGGCTGGAGCAACTACAACGCTCCGCGCCTGACAGCATTGCTGAATGTGGCCAATGTCGCGCTCGCTATCGCCCAAGACAAGGCGGTAGAGGCAAACAGCCGGGCGATATGGTCTTTCTGGACGCAGCTTGGGCTGTTCACTGGCGCGCTGCTCTTGGCCATCATCATCACCATGGTGGTGCAACGTCGCGTGATCAGGCCCCTTGCTGTCATTGGTGAACGCATGATGGCGCTCGCCAAGGGTGAGTTCTCCACTGAGGCGCCTTATACCGATCGCAACGACGAGATCGGCGCTCTCGGCAAGACCATGGCGGTCTTCCGCGACAGCATGTTGGAAACCGAGCGGCTGCGAGCCGAGAAGGCCGATCAAGAGCACCATGAACGCGAACGTCGCGCGGCGGACATGCATGCGCTGGCCCAGCGGTTCGACGAGGCCGTCGGCGACATCGTAACCATGGTCGCCTCCGCGTCCACCGAGCTGCAGATGTCAGCCAAGTCGCTGACTTCACTGGCCGACTCCACGCAGAACCAGTCGGCGTCGGTGGCGGCTGCCGCCGAGCAGGCATCCGCCAACGTCGCCTCGGTGGCGTCGGCAACCGAGGAGCTATCCTCGTCCGTGTCGGAGATTGCCCGCCAGGTCGAGAAGTCGTCGGACATCGCCTCCAGAGCGGTTGTCGAGGCCAATACCACCAACGACAAGGTCCGCGGACTTGCGGCCGCCGCAGAGAAGATTGGAGCGGTTGTCGAACTGATCAATTCGATTGCCGGCCAGACCAATCTTCTTGCGCTGAATGCCACCATCGAGGCGGCACGCGCCGGCGAGGCGGGCAAGGGGTTCGCCGTCGTTGCGGCCGAAGTCAAGCAGCTCGCCGACCAGACCGCCAAGGCGACCGCCGAGATCGGCGCTCAGATCGCCGCTATACAGTCGGCCACCACCGAGGCGGCCGGTGCCATCCAGGGCATCGGCGGCACGATCGAGACGATGAACGACATCGCCAAGTCGATCACCGGCGCTGTGGAAGGCCAGAATGCGGCGACGGTGGAAATCGCCCGCAATGTTCAGGAAGCGTCGATCGGCACCGGGACCGTGTCGCAGTCCATCACATCCGTCACCATGGCGGCTAGCGAGTCGAGCAGCGCGGCAACGCAGGTGCTGGCATCTGCCTCGGAGCTCAGCAAGAACGCGGAGCGGCTCCGGCACGAGCTGGCGAATTTCCTGGGTTCGATCCGCGCGGCCTGATAATCGAACGAGACAGATATTGCAGCCTATCCGACGGTGATCGTCGCCGGATAGGTTGCGTTTTTCATTGCCATTTGGAACCGGGTTGGGCGCCGCTCCATATCTCTTTCTTGCTCAGACGCCTTGGCTTTGGGGCGTGCCAGTCACATGCCGGTGGACTTCGACGGTCAGCGTTTCAACACGTTCCGTCAGTGTCTTGATGGTTTCCGTCAGCGCGGTGTTCTGCTGAACCAGTTCAAGGAGCATGGCCGTCTGTTGGGCGACCAATGCTTGTCGCTGGTCGATTGCCTGAGCGATGTCTTCGCGATGCTGAGCGTCGGCTTCTGCGTGGGCTTTGTCCCGGTCGGCCTGACGGGTCTGGGCCAGCAGGATCAGCGGCGCGGCATAGGCCGCCTGCAGACTGAAGGCCAGGTTCAGAAGAATGAAGGGGTAGACGTCGAAGGTCGTCCAGCCGGCGATGTTGACGATAATCCAGGTTCCGACAACGATCGTCTGTCCGATGAGAAACTCGGGCGTGCCGAAGAAACGCGCGAATTTCTCTGCCTTCAAGGCGAACCAATCGTCTCCGAAGACCGAGTGCAGGTGCGCGTGCGGAAGGTGAAACCTGAAAAAGTTCAAGTTGTTGGCTCCATCAGAGTGGTTCTTGGCACCGTTGGACATACAAAACTCCCCGAACTCATTCGGCTTCCGGGCACTTTCCCAAAGATCTGGCCGATCTTGCCAATGTTAATGAAAAGATGGCGGATTTCCGTATTGGCGCTGAGTGTACCGATCTACCTCCTTAAAATGATGTTTGGCTGAAGCCTGCAGGTTTGAAATGGCGCTTCAACGCCAAGCAAAATCGCAGCCAGCCGGAGATTGGACAGGCGACTCGTGCTTCGGTCCCACGTGCATGATGGATACGCTCGTTGGCCTGATCCATTCCTCAGATGACGCCGCATTTCCTGCCACGGCCACGATAGGGCCTCCCGCGTCTCGCGTTGTCGGCCGAATCCGATTCCCCGTTCTCTTGACATGTAACGGTCGTTGCACCATGATAGTTACATGGAAAACTTGTCTTGGCTTCTGCTCACCTACAAGGTGCCTCCCGACCCCGCGACCAAGCGCATTGCGCTATGGCGGCGACTGAAGGGGATGGGGGCGGTCTACCTGCAGAACGGGGTGTGCCTGCTGCCCAAGACCGACGACCATGTGCGCCGTTTGAAGATGTTGGAAAATGACATCTCCAAGATGGAAGGCGAGTGCGTCATCCTGGAGACGGTGGCGTTGGATCGCGCCCAGGAGGAAAAGGTCGTCTCGCGCTTCAAGGCAGATCGTGACGATCAGTATCGCGAGTTCCTCGGTCGGTGTGCCGGCTTCGAGGCTGAAATTGCCAAGGAAATCTCGATTCAGAAATTTACCTATGCCGAGCTTGAAGAGGAAGACACCGACCTCAAGAAGCTCCAGGGCTGGTTTGAGAAGATCAGAAAGATCGATTTCTACGGCGGCACGCTGGCCGAAGAGGCGGCCGAACGACTGAGGGCTTGCGAGGCTTTGCTAGACGGCTATGCGCAACGCGTCTTCGAAGCTCACGACGAGAACCGCTGACTTCGACAGGTCATGGACATGCGGGGCCTGTCATTGCTGCCGTTTGATTGCGTGTCGGGACGGAGCTGTCCTGTCAGCGAAGCTTTCAACCAAGCAGGAGAGGGCCGATGTATGAACTTGATGCCAGCCTGACCCATGCTATCAACGGCCTGGCGGGGCAGAGTGCGGTGCCGGATTCCTTGATGATCTGGCTATCCAACGTCGGCGTCCCCTTTATGGTCGTGATGGTCGCTCTTCAGTGGTGGCGGAGGCAGGACCAGCAGCATGTACGGCACACCCTGATCGCGGCGGGCTTCTCGTTTTTGCTGGGGCTCGGGTTCAATCAGCTCATTTTGCTCGGGATTCATCGTGCCCGCCCCTATGATGGCGGTCTGACGCACCTGCTTATTGAACGAAGCGCCGATTTTTCCTTTCCGTCCGACCATGCCACGGCGACCTTCGCAATCGCGGCGGCTTTTCTCGTCCATGGTTCACGCCGTGCCGGGCTAGCTTTTCTGGCCATGGCCTGTCTGGTCACATTCTCACGCGTCTACATCGGTACGCACTACGCCAGCGATGTTCTCGGCGGAGCACTGACGGGCGTTATGGCTGCGTTGGTCGTCAGGGCGGGCTATCGGGAAGGTACCAAGGTGGATAGGCTCATTACGAACATCCTTTAAAGCACCGCCGCGCAGCTCTCTGCGGCTCGGTCGAAAATTCAGGTCGACAAGCGGGCAGGGCCGTTTATCCTGTCTCTGCTGCAACCCGAGATAACTGGGGATCGATCATGCGCCTTGTCGCTGCTTCCTTGTTTGCGTTTTGCTGTTCGACCGTGATGGCTGCTGCTGGGCAAATCCCCGCCTGCGACGACGCCTCGGTTCTCTCCACCGTTTCGAGCCGGCAAGCCTGGGCCGAAGCGAACACCTGGAAGGATGGCATCACCATCGCCGCTGTGGATCGCGTGGGCGAGCGTCATTCCATGTACCCGGTGTTCAGTTCCATCGAACGGCGCTATTGCGCTGCTCGCGCCAACCTGACCGCGGCACGGCCGACGACGCTTTACTATGTCGTTTCAGCCGGGCAGGGCTTCGCCGGTTATGGCTGGAACGTCGAGTTCTGCCTGTCTGGCCATGATCCCTACCGGGTCTATGGCGCCGACTGTCAGGTCCTGAAGTGATCCTTCGCTTCGTTCGGCTGCTGATCCTGCTGGCCGCGTGGCCGACTGCCGCGCTGGCCCAGGATGTGCCGGGGCGCTTCGACTTCTACCTCTTGTCGCTCACCTGGTCGCCGAGCTATTGCGCGGCGGAAGGCGGGACGCGCGGCGACGCGCAATGCGAGAACGGTCGCCGCTACGGCTTCCTGGTGCATGGTCTCTGGCCGCAATATGAGCGCGGCTATCCGGAGGATTGCGCTACGAGCCTTTTCCCCAGCAAGGCCGACATTCAAGGCCTCTCCGACCTGATGCCCGCCGACGGGCTCGTCCGTCACGAATGGCGCAAGCACGGCGCCTGTTCCGGTCTGTCGCCGACCGAATATCTGAAGACGATCCGGACGGCCCGTGAGACGGTACGGATTCCGAGCGCCTTCCAGAATATCGATGGCTACAAGAGCGTTTCGCCAACCGAGGTGGAGGCTGCGTTCGTCGCTGCCAATCCGGGGCTCAAGCCGGACGGAGTGGCCGTTACCTGCGATGGACGCCGGTTGCGCGAGGTGCGCATCTGCATGACGCGCGACCTCGGCTTCCGCTCGTGCGATGAAGTCGACCGGCGCGCCTGCCGCGCCTATCGGGTGGTGATGCCGCCGGTGCGGTAGCCGTTAGGCTGTGAACACGTCGAGCACGGCTGCCCCCTTTCGGACGAACAGCGGCAGTTGGCTGATCGGCGTCGGACAGGTGACGGTTTCGCCGCCGGAGACGACACGCCCTGTCCAGGCGTCGACCCAATCGTTGCCTGCTGGCAGGTAGACGCTGCGTTCGGTCTCGCCGGCCTTGAGGATCGGGGCGACGAGAATGTCGTCGCCGAACATGTATTGATCGTCGATCTCCCAGCAGGGGGCGTCTCCGGGGAAGGCGTAGAACAAGGTGCGCATCAGCGGATCGCCGGTTTCGTGGGCGGCGCGCATCAGCTCAACGACATAGGGGCGCAGCCGTTCGCGAAGGTCGGTGTAACGGCGCAGGATGGTGTAGACGTCCTCGCCGAAGCTCCAGAGCTCGTTGCCAGCGCCGCTGTCGCACTGGGCGACGCCGTCGCGGAACGGCACGGCCGGTGGCGTGATCGGCTCGCGGTAGCCGTGCATGCGCAGAACCGGCGAGAACACCGCCCACTGGAACCAGCGCACCAGCAGCTCGCGGAAGGCCGGATCGTCGACGTGGCCGCCGTGGAAACCGCCGATATCGGTCGTCCACCAGGGGATGCCGGCCATCCCCATGTTGAGCCCGGCGCTCAGCTGGTTGCGCATCGAGGCGAAGGAGCTCTGGATGTCGCCAGACCAGATCAGTGCGCCATAGCGCTGGCTGCCGGCCCAGGCACAGCGTACGAGGCTGACGATCTCCGTTTCGCCGGCTGCCTTGAGGCCCTCATAGAACGCCTGGGCGTAGTGGGTGGGATAGGCGTTGCCGACTTCCAGGAGATTGCCGGTGTGATAGCGGTAATTCTCGAAATCGTAGACGGCATATTCCGGCTCCGCCTCGTCGAGCCAGAAGACGCGGATGCCATTGTCGTAATAGTTCTTGCGGGCGACGCTCCACAGGAAGTCGCGGGCGGCGGGATTGGTCGGGTCGATGAAGCGGCTGTTGCCGAGAAAGTCGAACTGCACGGGAATGCCGCGATTGGTGTTCACCAGATAACCCTTCTCGGCCATCTCGGCGTAGTTTTCCGATCGCGCATCGACGGTCGGCCAGATGGAGACCATCAGCTCGGTGCCCATGGCCTTGAGTTCGGCGGCCATGGCGGCCGGGTCTGGCCATTCGCGCTCGTCGAAGCGCCAGTCGCCCTGCACCGGCCAGTGGAAGAAATCGGCGACGATCACCGACAGGGGAATGCCGCGTGCCTTATAGCCGCGTGCCACGGTGAGGAGTTCGTCCTGCGTGCGGTAGCGCAGCTTGCTCTGCCAGAGGCCCAGCGCGAAGTCGGGCATCATCGGCGCCGTGCCGGTCGCCCTGGCATAGTTGCGCAGAATGTCGGCCGGGGTGTCGCCGGCGGTGATCCAGTAGTCGATGCTCTGCGCGGCTTCCGAGATCCAGCGCGTGCCGTTCCGGGCGAACGAAGCCTCGCCGACGGCCGGCGTGTTCCAGAGAAAGCCATAGCCGTGGCTGGAAACGACGAAGGGTATGCTGGCCTGCGAGTTGCGCTGGGCGAGCTCCAGCGTGCAGCCGGCAAGGTCGAGGTTAGGCTGCTGGTATTGGCCCATGCCGTAGAGCCGTTCGCTGGGGATCGGCTCGAAGCGGACGGTGATCCGTGAAGCGCCGCCGTGAAGAGGTTTGAATTCGCGGCCGGACAGACAGAGTGCGCTGATGGTGTCGGTGGCATGATCCCCGATGGTCCAGAACTTGGTCACCGTGTCGCGCTGCCGCCATTTCTCTTCGAGCAGCACGGTGCCGGCCTTGTTGAAGAACTTGACGCGTCCCTGCAGGTCGACCTCAGCGGCGATGGCTCCGTTCTCGATGCGCATACGGCTGCCAAAGCGGCTGATGAACGGCGTGTGGTCTTGCGACGGCAGCAACGCGCCTTCCGTGTTCTGGCGTGCCGGATAGATCGACGATCGCAGTCGAAGGCCGTCCTTGCCATGGGCCTCGATCCTCAGCCAGGCGCCGTTATAGGACCAGCACAGCGCATCGCGCTCAATCGACAGGGTATCCAAGGCCATATTCCTTTCGTCGAGACGGCCGGGCCGTCTCCCTAAGCAAATTCAAAAGACACACGTTTCCCCGGCCGGCGGTGGCCGACCGTGCAGTTTGTCCAGCGTCAAGAAGCCCTAAAGGGCTCGGCCCGTGTCCGGGTCGAACAAGTAGATGTCCTCGTTGGCGATGCCGACCGTCAGCGGCGCACCGGCTTCGATCTCGTAGGTGCCGGCATGGGCGATGTTGATGACCTCGCTCCCAATCCTTGCCTCGATGAAGGTCATGGACCCCGTGCCCTCGATGGTCTCGACGGTGGCGGAAAGCCGCTCGCCGCTGCCGTCGGGGTGAAGGTGTTCGGGCCTCAGACCGACCAGTACCTTGCGGTGCGGCGCTTGCGCTTGAGCGAGCTTCAAATGCGCGTCACCAAGAACGACCGCCTGACCGTCAGCGGTCACCTCGGCCGGCACGAAATTCATGGCCGGCGAGCCGATGAAGCCGGCGACGAAGCGGTTGGCCGGATGGCGATAGAGATCGAGCGGCCGGCCGATCTGCTCGATGCGGCCGTCGTGCAGCACGACGATCAGGTCGGCCATGGTCATCGCCTCGATCTGGTCGTGGGTAACGTAGACCGAGGTGGCGCCTAGGTTCTTGTGCAGCTTGCGGATCTCACTGCGCATCTGGACGCGCAGGGCCGCGTCGAGATTGCTGAGCGGTTCGTCGAACAGGAAGACCTTGGGGTTGCGGACGATGGCGCGACCCATGGCCACGCGCTGGCGCTGGCCGCCGGAGAGCTGCTTCGGCCGCCGCTTCAGCAGCTTTTCGAGGCCGAGAATTCGGGCCGCCTCACCGACGCGCTGGTCGATCTCCGCCTTGGGGCGGCGGCGCAGGCGCAGCGAATAGGACATGTTCTGCTCCACCGTCATGTGCGGGTAGAGCGCGTAGGACTGAAAGACCATGGCGAGGTCGCGCTCGCGCGGCGCCTTGTCGTTCACCACCTCGCCGGCGACGCTGATGGTGCCGGAGGTGATGGTCTCGAGGCCTGCGATGGTGCGCAACAACGTCGACTTGCCGCAGCCCGACGGCCCGACCAGTGCGACGAAGGCGCCGACGGGAATGTCGAGGCTGATGTCGTGCAGCACCTGCAGCGCGCCGTAGTTCTTGTTGAGATGCTTGATTTCGATCTGATTCATCGACGGTTGGTCCACGTTCATTTCAGCGCACCGGAGGTGAGGCCGGTGACGATCTGCCGCTGCAGCAGGATGAAGACGATCAGGATGGGCGCCACATAGATGCCGGCGTAGTTCATCAGGCCCACCCAGTCGGCCGAGTTGGCGCTGAGATAGCTGGCGAGATTGACGGTGGCGGTCTGCAATTCGCGCGTGGCGATGAAGGAGCGCGAGTAGACGTATTCGCCGAAGGATTGCAGGAACACCAGTACCGAGGTGATCAGGATACCGTTGCGAGCGAGTGGCAGGATGATCAGGAAGAAGGCGCCGAGGTGGGAGTTGCCGTCGACCAGCGCCGCGTCTTTCAGCTCGCGCGGCACCTGGGTGAAGGTGGCGCGGCAGAGGACGATGTAGAAAGCCAGCGTCTTGGCGGCGGTGGCCAGCACCACGGCGGTGCGGGGATAGTCGAGCAGACCGACGTGGTTGAAGGCGACGAACAGCGGCGTCACCATCAGCGACGGTGGCAGCACCTGCAGCACGATGACCAGGAACAGCGCGATGTTGGCTTTGGTACCACGGGCATTGGCCAGCGCATAGGCAGCGCCGGTACCCAAGAGCATGGTGATGGCGGTGATGCCGGTGGCGACCAGCAGCGAATTCCAGAGATAGCGACCGAGATCATGCTCGGCAAAGACGCGCGACACCTGGATGAGCGGCTCTGACGGCCAGAGTTCCGGCGGATATTTGAAGATGCTGCCGGAGGTCTTCAGCGCCGTCGCATACATCCAGTAGACGGGGAAGAGGTAGATGGCGGCGAACGTGAGGGCGAGCGCCAGGAGGAGGTATCTTTTCATCATCGCCTCCCGCTCAGAACGACTGTTCGCGCTGCACCGAGCGCACGTAGATGACGGCGACGACAATCACCAAGGCGATCATCATCGTGGCGACTGTGGCACCGCCCGATATCTCGTAGGTCTGGAAGGACATCTGCCAGGACCAGTATTGCGCGACGTTCGAGGCGTTGGCCGGCCCGCCCTGGGTGAGGGCAGCGACGAGATCGAACTGCTGCAAGGTGAAGATGACGCCGAGGGCGATGACGGCGCCGAGCGTCGGCCCCATCATCGGCAAGGTGATGGTCAGGAAGCGCTGGAAGACGTTGGCGCCGTCCATTTCCGCTGCCTCGTAGACGTCGCCGGGAATGCCGGCGAGACCGACCGACAGCAGGATCATGTTGAAGGGGATACCGAGCCAGATGTTGGCGATGATCACCGAGTAGAGGGCATAGGCGGGATCCGACAGCCAGTAGATTTGTCCGTCGGTCAGCCCGAGGCTCTGGAGGGCGTAGTTCAGGACGCCGAAGTCACCGGCGAAAATCCAGCGCCAGACGGCGCCGACCACCAGGGCGGGCAGGATCCAGCCGGCGAGGAACAGCCCGCGCACATAGGTCGAGCCGGGGAAATCCTGCTGGAAGAACAGGGCGAGGCCGAAACCGATGGTCAGCTGGAAGGCGATGGACAGCGTCACGAAAATCACGGTGTTCCAGATGATCGGTGCGAACTCCGGCCGGTGGAACAGGTCGGTGTAGTTCGTGAGGCCGGCGAAGGGACGGACGAGCGTACCGAGCGTGAACATGTCGACTTCCTGAAATGACATGATCACGGTGTAGACGAGGGGGAAGGCTGCGAAGACCAGAAGGTAGAGCACGGCGGCAACGATCAGCGCGCCCTCGAAGCCCTTGCCGTCCCTCAAATATTTCAACAAGCCCGATTGAAGCATGATCCCGTCGTCCGATGAGAAGCGATCCGGCTGTTCCCGTCCGGAACGATGGGGAAATCGTCCCGGACGGAGGGGAGCGCAAACGGGTTGCTCGGGAAGAAGACAACCCGGCCCCAAGGCATCGGGCCAAGGAGTGAGTCCGGTGTCGGAAAGGCCCGATGCGCAAGCAAAACAGCTGTTGGTCAGGTCACTTGATGAGGCCGTCGATGGTGCTCTGGGCGGTATCGAGGGCGGTCTTGGCGTCGGTCTTGTGCGTCAAGGTGTCCTGGATCGCCACCTGGATGGCCTTGGAGACCTTCGGCCATACCGGTGACGGGCCACGACCCCGGGCGTATTTCATCTGCTCGGCGAAGACGGCATAGGCTTCCGGCCACTTCGGGTCCTTCGGCCGAGCGGTTTCGTCAAGCGGCAGCCAGCCGTATTCGTTCCAATCACGCGAGCTCTGCGCATAGATATATTCGAGGAACTTGAAAGCCTCGTCCGGATGGGCAGAGGTCTTCGGGACCGCATAGGCGAGTTCGCCGAGGGCGGAAGCGCGCGGCGAACCGGCTTTTTCGACCGGCATCAGGGCAACGCGCCAGTCGAACTTCACTTCCTTGGCAAAACGCGGCAGCTCCCAGCAACCGGTGACGATCATGCCGATGTTGCCGGCGACGAACTGGCTGCCGAGGTCGGGCTGGTTGAGTACCAGCACTTCGGGAGTGGCGACTTTGTCGTCGACGAGCTTCTGCCAGAACTGCAGCGCCCGCACCGAACCGTCGGTGTTGATGGCGTTGAAGTCGCCGCCGGCTGACTGCGCCCAGGGCAGGAACTGGAAGGTGGATTCCTCGGTAGCCACCGCCGAGAAGCCGAAGCCATACTGGCGCTTCTTGGCATCCGTCAGTTTGGCGGCAGCCGCGGAAATCTCGTCCCAGGTCTGGGGCGGCTTGGTCGGGTCGAGGCCGGCAGCCTTGAACAGGTCGGCGTTATAGTAGAGGCCGAGCGTATTACCACCACGAGGGAAGCCGTAGATCTTGCCTTTCCAGGTCGATTGGTTGATCGGGCCGGGGTAGAAGTTCTTGGCGTTCACCACCTTGGAGGCGGCGATGCGGTCGGTCAGATCGAGCAGAACGCCGTGCGAGGCGACCGAGGCGATGTCCGGATTGTCGAGCATCAACAGGTCGGGCGCGGTGTTGGTCGATACGGCGCGGATGGTGTCGTTGAGAATATTGGCGAAATTGACCAGCTTGATGTCGAGCTTGATGTCCGGGTTCTTGGCCTCGAATTCCTTGGCCATGTTTTCGGTGAAGTGAACCGGCTCGTCGAGCGCCCACACTTGCAGTGTCACCGGCGCTGCGATGACGGCGCTGGTGGCGGCCGTCGAGAAGACAAGCCCAAGCAATAGCTTCCTCAGCATAGTTGTTTTCCTCCCACTTGGCATGCAAAAGCCCGTTGCCGCGCTGAGAAAACAACGCGACATGCTGCGTCATCGCGAATCGTGACGCGATCTTGATGTATAGCCATGCGTAAAGCGTCGCAGCGCTGATTACTCTCTCCGCTCAGTGCTGCTGTAAACGATTGCGAATTTACGATTCATCGAATGTCGAGTCAAATTGTTTTTGGACGAGACATTAGTATGCTGGTATCAGGAGGGCGGGTGGGACGGAGACGGCTTGTTCCGGCGGAGGGCTTTCGAAGAGGACCTCGGGCTTGTAGTCTTCGGGCAAAAGGGCGGGACGATCGTGGGCATCAAGGAACTGGCTGACTATCTCAATGTGTCGATCGGCACCGTGTCGCGGGCGCTCAACAACCATCCGCTGGTCAACGCTGAGACGCGCCGCCGGGTTCTGGAAGCCGCCGACGAACTGGGATATGCGCCCGATCAGTCCGGCCGCAGCCTTCGCAAGGGCACCGTCAATTCGATCGCGCTGGTGCTGTCCACCGATCGCACGTCGAGCCAGGAAGCGATGATCTTCATGGAGATCAGCCGCAGCATGCAGTCGGTGTTCCGGCGGTTCGAGCTCGACCTGATGATCCACCTGAACGAGCCAGGCCAGGAGCTCAACGACCGCGTGCGGCGTGTCGTCGAGCGTCGGCAGGCCGACGCCATCGTGCTGGCGGAAACGCGGGAGAACGATCCGCGCCTCGACTACCTGACCAAGCGCAAGATTCCCTTCGCCACCTGGGGGCAGAGCCGGTCAGGCGGCCTGCATCCGTGGCTCGACCTCGATTTCGACGGGGCGATGGCCACGATCATCGATCGTCTGATGGGCTTCGGTCATCGTCGCATCGCGCTGGTCTCCAACACGCCAGGCCTGATGTTCGATCAATTGCTGCAGGCCGCTTATCAGCGCGAACTCGACAAACGAGGATTGCCCTTCCGCCTCGTCCTGGAAACCGATGCGGATGAGCGGGGCGGCTACAAGGTGGTCGAGCAAGCGCTGGCTGTGACGGAACGTCCGACGGCCGTCGTGTTCTCCGATTCCCGTCCCGCAGCCGGCGCTTGCCTTGCCTTCAGCGAGGCGGGACTGATCCCCGGTCGGGATGTTGCCGTCGCCAGCTGTTCGGTGGATACGCCGATGGCCGGCTATTTGTCGCCGGGCCTCACTTGCTTCAGCGTCGATCTGAAGCGGCTCGGCGAGCGCCTTGCCGAAGCGGTATTGTCGGGAATGCCGCGCTTTGCCCAGGAATTCGGCGGCAAGCCGATCCAGGAAATCTTTCCGCTCCAACTGATCGCCCGGGAAAGCGACTCCTTCCAGCTGTAGCGTGGCCTCACTTCGGCGAAGCCCCATTCCGGCTGCCTTTCGGCGCACCCATATGTGTGCCATGGTCTCTAGAGGCGGGGCGATCGGGGGAGACATGCTGAGGCCTTTGGTTTTTTCTTTTGCGTTACTGGCTTTAGCAGTGGGACTAGCGGTCGATGCGTCGGCGGCGGTTTCCAAGCGGTTCGGCGCCTTCTCGGTGGCCTGCGACGATAGCCAGCATTGCGCGGCCACCGTTCAGGCGGTCAATCCCGACAAGGCCAGCGTCTTCGTTCTGCAGCGCTCGCCGGAGAGCCGGGCGCGCTGGACGGTGTCCATCTCGACGCTGGGTGTGCTGGCCGATCGTGATCGTCCGGTGGCGCTGTCGGTCGACAACGGCGTCGACATTACCTTGCGGCCGGTGTCTGACTACGCGCCCTTCGTGAACGCGTCCGACTATTATCTCGTCTCCCAGAGCTCGCTCGACCGGCTGATGCTGCAGGTGCAGCGCGGCCACATGCTGCGCTTCTCGTTCATCGACATCACCGGCGCGCCGCATTCCGACCGCTTCCCCCTCGACGGCCTGGCACAGGCTCTCAATGAGATCGACAGCCAGCAAGGCCGCATTTCCGGCGACCGTCGAGCCGGTCCGCCAATTGGCCTTCCGGAGGCGCCTGAGGTGGACGTTGCGGCGCATCTCGCGTCTGCCGGCGTGCCGCCGCGCCTTCTCGAGCTGCATCTCGCCTCCGCTGCCTGCGAGGCACCCGATGCCGCCGACATCGTCAATGCCAAGCCGCTGATCGCGCCCCTCAGCGAGACCGCGACGCTCTACGCCATTCCCTGTTTTCGCAATGCCGCCGGCCTCGCCTCGCGTCTCTACATGGTCGAAAGCGGCGAGATCGGCGGCATGCAGCAGCTCCTCTTCGCCGGCTTCTCGGACCGGCTCGGCTGGTATGGCGTCGATGCGCTCACCGCCGTTGCCTATGATGCTGCAACCCTTCGTCTGGAGGCAACGGGTGCCGACGATCACGGCTGCGCCTTCAAGGGCGAATGGACTTTTGCCGACACTGCCTTTCGTCTCGACAAGATGTCGGCGGCTGTCAGTTGCGGTGCCAGCGCGGCGAGTTGGAAAGACGTCTATCCAGCTAAGTAACGGTTATTGAGAGCGAATGGTCGGACAGATGACGAGCTTGCCTGTCACCCGTCCTTCGGCGCTGATCCTGTGCGCTTCGGCGGTTTCCGCCAAGGCGAAAGTCCGGTCGATATGCAGGCGAAAGCGGCCCTCGGCGCAGAGATGGGCGATGCGGGACAAAACCCGCCCCGGCTCCTTCGGCGGGCCATGGGAGAATTTGGCGCCATGTTCTTCGGCCGAAAAATCGGCGACAGAAAGAACGCGTGACGGGTTGCCGACGATATCGATCAGCTCGGGAATGATGCCGGAGCCGGCGATATCCAGCGCCGCGTCGACGCCGCCCGGTACCAGGGCGCTGACGCGCTCCTTGAGGCCCGGTCCGTAAGTGGTCGGGGTAGCGCCGAGATCGCGGAGATAATCGTGTTTTGCGACGCTCGCCGTTCCGATCACCGTGATGCCGCGCAGGCGGGCGAGCTGGACGGCTGCAGAACCGATGCCGCCGGCCGCGCCGCTTACCAGCAGCGTTTGCCCGGGCTCGATGCCCACTTCGTCGAGCGCTCGCGTCGCCGTATCGGAAATCACCGGCAGGCCGGCGGCGACTTCGAAGGGCACATTGTCCGGCTTGGCAGTCCAACAGAACAGAAGCGCCCGCTCGGCAGCGGTATTGATGCCGAATCCAAAGACTGCGTCGCCAATGGCCACGCCGCTCACGCCTTGCCCGATCTCGTCGACGATGCCGGAAGCCTCGACGCCGACACCGGCCGGAAAGGCCACTTCCTCGAAAAGTCCCTGCCGACGCTTCCAGTCTGAAGGATTGACGCCCGACCCGCGAACAAGGATTCGCACCTGTCCGGGGCCGGCATGCGGCGGCTCGACATCGGTGAGAGTAAGGACCTCCGGGCCGCCATATCGGCTGAAGCGGATGGCTTTCATGGGGTCTCCAAGTCGGGACGTAAGTAAAACTTATACTCAGTACATATTTCCCTACAGCGTCCCGTGGTGCCGGTCAACGAAATATGGACCCAGTATAGTTTCGCCTCGCCTTCCGACTTCGAGCAGCGTCAGCTCCCCGATTTGATCCCCATCAGTTCGGTGAGCCGGTCGAGCGGCAGCGCGTCGACGTGGTAGCCATTCTTGCCGCTCATTGGTCCGGCCGCACACATGGCGTTGAGCACAGCCTCGTCGACGGCTTCGACGGCCGCCAGGAATAGCGGGTCAAGGAGGTCGTTGGAGATCACCTCAAAGCCAAGCCGTGCCGGCTCCGGCAGCGGGCCCGGGTCATTTGCCGTGGAGAAGGCCAGGAAGATATCGCCGGAGCTGTTGCCCGAGGGGGTGCCGGCCCTGCCGATTCCGATGGCGGCGCGGCGGGCCAGTCGCTCGATCTGGGTCGGAAAGAGTGGTGCATCGGTGGCCAGGATGACGATGATCGATCCGCGTTCGCGCTCAAGGACACGGTTGTCGGATAGCGCTTCGCCGACCGGGTGGCCACAGACCGTCAGCCAGGGACGAAGGCCATGGTTGGCCTGGACCAGAGCGCCCAGGGTATAATCCTTGCTGGCCAGCGACACCTTGCGCGAGGCAGTGCCGGTGCCGCCCTTGAACTCATAGGTCATCATGCCGGTGCCGCCGCCGACCGATCCTTCGGCCACCGGACCGCCCTTGGCGCCGTTGATCGCCGCGAGGACGTGGCTTTCGGTGACATGCAGGCCAGCGATGTCGTTGAGGTAGCCATCGTAGGTTTCGGCGGCCACCGGCAGCACCCAGACATCTTCGCCCACCTTGTCGGGGAAATGCTCGACCATCCAGCGCACGGTGGCGTGGTGGGCGACACCGACGGAGAAAGTGTTGGTGATGGTGATCGGGCCGGTGAACCAGCCGGAGTCCTTGATCCAGTGAACGCCGGTCATCTCGCCATTGCCGTTCATGGAAAAGGCGCCGGCCCAGACCGGATGCAGGAGGTCGGCGGCGGGGCGCGGCAGCACGGCGGTGACGCCGGTGCGAATGGACGCGCCTTCGATGATCGTCGTCAACCCCACAGAGACGCCGGGCACATCGGTAATGGCATTGAGCGGGCCGGGCGTGCCGGGCAGCGGCAGGCCGAGTGCCCGAGCGCGCGGGCGGGCAGGGGAAACGCTGCTATCGGAAGGCTTCTGATCGTCGCTCATAAGGTATTCTGCCTAGTTGTGCGGCAAATGTGATGCCGAGCGCCTAAATGTTATTCTTGTACCTAAACATACAGATGTTAGAAAAATAACTCAATAACGGATGCGCTGCCAAGCGAGGAGCACCCCCTGCCGATGGCCACCCAGTCCCTCAAAGTCCGCAAGGCCGCCGAAGGCGCCGCGGTCGTCGAGATCGAGCGCATTTCCAAGCGCTTCCAGTCGGCCGAGGGCGCCGAGGTCACTGCGCTCAACGAAGTCAGCCTGTCGATTTCCGCCGGTCGGTTCACGACGCTACTCGGCCCCTCGGGATGCGGCAAGACGACGCTGCTTCGGGCCATCGCCGGCTTCGAGGATCCCGACGCCGGGCGCATTCTCTTGGGTGGTGTCGATATCACCCGCACACCGCCGTTCGAGCGGCCGGTGAATACCGTGTTCCAGCATTACGCGCTGTTCCCGCATCTGACGGTCGAGCAGAATGTTGCCTACGGCCTTGAAGTGACGGGCGTTGCCCGCGCCACCATCAAACCGCGGGTCGCGGAAGCGCTGGAGCTTGTTCGGCTCGGTGGTCTCGGCGGCAGGCGTATCGCCCAGTTGTCGGGCGGTCAGCAGCAGCGTGTGGCGCTGGCCCGGTCGCTGGTGCTGCAGCCGGAAGTGTTGTTGCTCGACGAACCGATGGCAGCGCTCGACCGCAACCTGCGCAAGGAAATGCAGGTCGAGCTGAAGCGCTTGCAGAACGAAGTGAAGATCGCCTTCCTGTGCGTGACCCACGACCAGGAAGAAGCGCTGTCGATGAGCGATACAGTCGTGGTGATGAACCGAGGCCGCGTCGAGCAGATCGGCAGCCCGCGCGACATCTACGAACGACCGCAGAGCCGCTTCGTCGCTGGGTTCGTTGGCGATGCCGCGCTGATCGACGGCACGGTCTCCGGCATCGATAGCGCGGGTGTTGTGCTCGGTCTTGCCGATGGCTCCGTCATCCACACGCGCAAGACTGACCTTGCGGTGGGTACCCGCGCTACGGCTGTACTGCGGCCGGATCGACTGACCATTCTGGCGGAGGGACGCGAGGCGCCGCATGTGCTGACCGGGCAGGTGCGCAGCGCCGTCTATCTCGGCGACAAGATCCGTCTCGATGCCGAGGTGGCCGGCTGTCGCGTGGTCGTGCTCCGTAACGGTTCGGCCGAGGTTCCCGTTGCCGGATCGGCGTTGCGTCTCGGATACGATCCCGCCGACGTGCGGGTGGTGACCGAATGAGCGCCGCCCCTGCCATCAGCCGTCTGGAGCGCCGCCGCCGTCAGGGAGGCCTTGCCCTTCTCACGCCCAGTGCCCTGCTGCTGATCTGTCTGTTCCTGGTGCCGCTTGGCTTGGTGGCGACCTATTCTATCATGACGCGCGGCACCTATGGCGGCGTCGTCTGGCAGGTCGATTTCGACTCCTATGCCAAGATCTTCGGCCTGCCGAATGAAGACGAACTGCGGGACTGGGATTTCATCTATTTCGGCGTCTTCCTGCGTACCGCCGTGATCGCCGGACTGACGGCGCTGATCGCTTTGGTCATCGGCTATCCAGCCGCCTGGTTCATCGCGCGGGCGCCCCGACGCCGCCGGTCGGCGCTGTTGTTGCTGATCACGCTGCCGTTCTTCGTCAACGCACTGGTGCGCATCTACGCCTGGATGCTGATCCTCAGAAGCGACGGCCTTGCCAACAACATCCTGATCTGGCTGGGCCTGATCAAGGAGCCGCTGACGCTGATCTATACGCCCGGCGCCATCGTGCTCTCCATGGTCTACCAGTATCTGCCCTTCATGGTGCTGCCGCTCTATGCCTCCATCGAGAAACTCGATCCGCGCCTTGTCGAGGCGTCGTTCGATCTCGGGGCCGCCCGCTTCACCACCTTCCGGCGGGTGATCGTCCCGCTCACCTGGCCCGGCATTGCGGCCGGTCTGGTGCTGACCTTCGTGCCGGCCTTCGGCAACTTCATCGCGCCAACGCTGATTGGCGGCTCCAAGCAGTTGCAGGTGGGAACCCTGCTCGCCCAGGCCTTCCTGTCGGCGCGCGACTGGCCGTTCGGCGCGGCGGTGTCCACCGTTCTCGGCCTGATCGTGCTGGCCGCGCTGATCTTCATGGTGCGCAGCGACCGGGGCGCCGCCGGAAAGGGGGCTCGGCCATGAGTTCGTCGCGCTGGAGCCGCAATGGCCGTAGTTTCCTCAGCCTGCACGTGGCGCTTTTCTTCGTCTTTCTCTACCTGCCGATCGCCATGCTGGTGGTCTACTCGTTCAACGCCAACGACGTGTCGATGATGACCTGGACGGGTTTTACCTTCGACTGGTACGTGCGCGTCTTCGAGAACCTCGGGCTGATGTCGCCTGATGACACGCAGATCGCCGCCGGCAATGTCCAGCTCTACTCCGACCCCAACCTGGCGCCGGCCGTCGTCAACAGCCTGATCGTCGGTTTTGTCTCCAGCACGATCGCCACGGTCATCGGAACGCTGACGGCCATCGGTCTCGACCGGGCGGTGTTTCCCGGCAAGGAGATCTATCGCGGCCTCGTCATGCTGCCGATCATCATCCCGGATATCGTGCTCGGCATCGCGCTCTTGGTGTTCCTGTCGTCGGTCGGCCTGCCGCTGGGGCGCGGCTCGGTGATCGCCGCCCATACGCTGTTCCTCACCTCCTACGTCACGGTGGTGGTGGGCGCGCGTCTTGCCGGCATGGATCGCAGCCTTGATGAAGCCTCCGCCGATCTCGGTGCGCGTCCCTCCGTGACCTTCCGCCGGGTGACGCTGCCGCTGCTCGCGCCGTCGATTGCCGGGGGCTTCCTGCTGTCGCTGGTCATTTCGTTCGATGACCTCGTCATCGCCTTCTTCACCACCGGCGTCGGTGCGACGACACTGCCGATCTACCTCTTCAGCGCCATCAAGCGAAACGTCTCGCCGGAGATCAACGCCGTGTCGGTGCTGATCGTCGCTCTCTCCATGCTCTGCGTCGTCGTCGCCCTCGTCCTGAGGCGAGACAGCCGCGGCGCCAGCCTTTGACCCGCCTGAATATGCCTTCCCCATCCCCGTCAGGGAGAGTTCCATGACCCGCAAAAGCTGCCTTGGATCGTTGACTGCCGCCTGTCTTGTCGGATTTGCCCTTGTCCATCCCGCCGCGGCGGCGGGCAAGCTCGCCCTCTACAACTGGTCGATCTACATCGATCCCCAGGTGATCGAGGACTTCTCCAAGGAAACCGGCATCGCCACCACGCTCGACAATTACGGCAACAATGAAGAAATGCTGGCCAAGATCCAGGCTGGCGCTACCGGCTACGACATCGTCTTCCCGTCGGTGCACATGCAGGACATCATGACCTCGCTCGACCTCTTGCAGCCGGTTGGCCTGCAGGGTCTGAAGGGGCATGAGAATATCGATCCGAAGTATTTCCGAGCCAAGACCGATCCTGACCATCAGAACTGCATGCCCTACAACTGGGGCTCGACCGGTCTCCTGGTGAACAAGGCGATGGTCGCTGGCCAGGATGTCGATACGTGGAAGGTTGTGTTCGATCCGCCGGAGGCGCTGAAGGGCAAGATCGCCATGCTCGACGACGTGCGCGAGACCGTCGGTGCGGCGCTGATCTACAACGGCTTTTCGATCAACTCGACCAATCCCAAGGAACTCGCCAAGGCGCGCGACACCATCATCAAGGCCAAGCCCTATTGGGCCGCCATGCTGACCGACGGCATCGGCGACAAGGTGGTCAACGGCGACTTTGCCATCGCGCAGTGGTGGTCGGGCTCGGCTGCCCAGACGGTCGATACCGCCAAGGACAAGGTCGAGTATGTGCTGCCGCGCGAGGGCGTCAACGGCTTCCAGGAGGACATGTGCCTCCTGAAGACGGCGCCCGATGTCGCCGAGGCCAAGCAGTTCTTCGAATACATGATGCGTCCGGACGTTTCGGCCAAGAACACCAACTGGCTGCGTGGCGGTTCGCCCAACAAGGCGGCGATGCCGCTGATCGACAAGGGGCTGACCGAGAACAAGGCGCTCTATCCGGATGAGGCGACATTCAAGCTGTTCAACCTCGTCCAGGATCTCGGCGATGGCATCCGTCTGTGGGATGCCGTCTGGACCAAGGTGAAGGCCGACTGAGCGGCGGCATCTCGGCCTGAGCTGGACCGTCGCCAGTTGGAAGATTGGCGGCGGCTCAACGCTTTTCGAAGTCGCCGAACATGTCCTGCAAGCGAGCGACGCGCTGGGTGCGGTGGCGCACCTCCTCGCCACCGTCGGCAATGACCGAGGTCATCAGGAAGTCGAGCAGGGCGGCGAGCGACATGAAGTTGTCCCAGGTGCGCGAGCGCGTCGCTGGCAGCATCAGCGCGCACTGATCCTCGGTCACCCAGTCGCAATACTGGTCGGTCACCACCAAGAGCTGGTGGCCGGCGGCGGCTGCCTCACGGGCGAGGATGCGCGACTTGCTGGCAAAGCGCCGGCAGTCGATGAGAACCAGAAGCGTGCCTTCTGGCGGATGATCGAGCAGCTCGACATAGGTGCCGTTGAGGCCGTCGAGGTAGCGGACACCGTCGCGGGCATAGGCGAGCTGCTCGGCAAAATAGCGGGCGATGCCGCCAATGTTCTGGTAGCTGGCGACGAAGACTTCGCGCGCCGTCAGAAGCCGGCGGACCGCCTCGGCCCAGACCGACTGCTTGGACAGGGCGTAGAGGCGATGCAGCGTCTCGATCTGATCAGTCATCACCTCGGCAAGCAACTGGCCGTTCTGAAGGTCGCGCTGCAGGATGTCCGGTGTGTCGCTGACCTGCCAGGCGGTGGTGGTGGCGCGCAAGCGCAGTTCGGTCTTGAGACCGTCGAGCCCTTGAAATCCGAGCCGCCGCAAGAAGCGGCTGACGGTCATCGGGCTCAGATGCAGCTGCTGGCCGATGGAAGCGGCCGTCTCGAAGGGGAGGTTGGCGAGGTTTTCGACGAAGAAGCGCGCCAGCCGGCGCTCGGCCTGCGTACCGGTCGCGACGATGGCGTCGAGCTTCTGCTCGACCGTCCCCTGAGGGGCGCCACCGGTTTCGGTACCTGCGACCAAATCCAAAGTCCTTTTCGGAAAATCAACCTGCTCACTGTCGCAAAGCGGGTTTGCCTTTGCAACAAACGACTTGTGTTGTGACCGCGCGGACCGTGCTGGTTCAACGCGTCCTTGCCGGGTCTCGTCTCATGCCGAACTCCTCGACGACAGCGTCCATGAAGCTCCTGACCTTAACCGTTGGCCGCCGCCCGGCGGGGTAGAGAACATGCATGGGCCGGGCTGGACCCTCGTAATCGGGCAGCACACGGACCAGGCGGCCGGCGGCGATCTCGTCCTTCAAAATGCTTTCCGGACCCAAGGTAATGCCAAAGCCCTCGATGGCGGCGTGCAGCAGGGCCTTCCAGTCGTTACTGCGAAAGCGCCCGTTCGCCCTTACTTGCTCTACTTCGCCGTCGCGGCTGAACAGCCACCGGCAGGGAATGCTGGGAGACCAGTAGCCATAGGAAAGGCAATCGTGGTGTTCGAGTTCGGTGGGTGTTTCTGGCGTGCCGCGTCTCAGAAGATAAGCCGGCGAAGCACAGGCGATGAGCCTGTAGGGCGCCAGCGGATGGGCGATCAGCGATCCGTCATCAATCTCGCCGATGCGGACCATCACCTCGAAGCCTTCTTCCAGCGGATCGACGAAGCGATCGTTGAGCGTCAGGTCGATCTGCATGTCGGGGTAGCGGTCGAGATAGCGTGTGACGAAAGGGGCGAGACTGAAGGAGCCGAATGTGACGGGCGCGTTGACCCGTAGCACCCCTTTGGGCTGGGAGCGCATGTCGAGGGCCAGCGAGTCGGCGGCGTCCGCTTCGGCCAGCACCATTTTACAGCGGTCGTAATAGGCACGTCCGATATCGGTCAGGCTTTGCCGACGGGTCGTGCGATGCAGCAGGGTGGCGCCAAGGCGGTCTTCCAGAAAAACCACATGCTTGGCGACCATCTGAGGCGACATTCCCATTGCCTCAGCAGCGGAGGCGAAGGAGCCGAGATCGGCGGCCTTCACGAAGACAGCCATGCTGGTGAGTCGATCCATGATTGCCTCCTATTGGTGTCGAATGTAATTCATAGATGCTTATTTATCGATATTCAGGGACTAATTAAATCGGGCCGTGACGAAGTACACGGAGAGACGACATGAAAATCGGCATTATCGGTGCGGGCTTTGTCGGGCGGGCCATCGGCAAACTGGCAGTCCGTTCGGGCCATCAAGTCATGCTCAGCAATTCGCGTGGGCCGCAGACGCTGTTCAGCCTGCGCTATGCGGTTGGCGGTGAAATCGGCACGGTGGATGAAGCGGCGGCCTTTGGCGATGTGGTGATTATCGCTATTCCGTTCTCGGCCTATCGAACGGTTCCGGTGGCACCGCTCGCCGGCAAGGTCGTGATAGACACCAACAATTATTACCACGAGCGTGACGGGCGAATTGCCGAACTTGACAGCAGGGCAACCACGACGAGCGAATTGCTGGCCGCTCATTTGCCTCAAGCGAAAATCGTCAAGGCATTTAACGCCATTACCATGAATGACCTTGAAAGCGACGGTAGACCGGCTGGCTCGGCTGACCGGCGTGCTCTGCCGCTGGCAAGTGATGACGCGGCGGCCAAGGCGATCGCCGCCGGGCTTTACGAGCAATTCGGATTCGACGTCGTGGACGTGGGGGCGCTATCGGAAGGTTGGCGGTTCGAGCGCGGAACGCCTGCCTATTGCGTGCCGCTCGGTAAGTCAAAGCTGGAAGAAACGCTCGCGAATACCCGACGAGAAGGATCGCTTGGGGGGTAACGGCGCGCTCTGCTTCGGTCCACGACGATTCCGACCAATAAAAAAGGCCCCGGAGCCTAAGCTACCGGGGCCCTAGATCACTGATCCAGAGGAGATCAGAACTTGTAGGCGACGCCGAGCTTGACGGCGTTGCCGCTGAGGTCGCCCTCGCCACCGGCCGAACCGTAGTTACGGTCGTTGGTGCCGGTGTAGAGGTACTCGGCGCGAGCCGTGACGTTCTTGGTCAGAGCGGCTTCGATACCGGCACCGACCTGGTAGCCGACGTGCGTACGGGTGTTGGACACGCCGTCGTTCTTCATCTCGCCCTGGCCAACCAGACCACCGGCGGTCGCGTAGAACAGCAGGTTGTCGAAAGCGTAGCCGGCGCGGCCGCGGACGGCACCGGTCCAGGTGGACAGCGGGTCGGAACCGCCGTAGGCGACTTCGCCTTCACCACCGACGACGATGTTGTTCTGGAGCTGGTAGTTATAGCCGGCGAACACGCCACCGACGACGGCGTCGCTGTTCTTGCCGCGGGTCGAGGGCTTGTTGGCCCAGCTGTAACCGACGTCGGCACCGACATAGGCGCCGGTCCAGTCGAAGGCGGTCGAAACCGGCGCCGCATAGGGGGCGGCCGGAACCGGCTCGTTAAGGTCGGCAGCGAAAACCGGGGCCGACAGGAGAAGGGCTGAACCGGCGACGGCGCCAAGAAGCAGCTTGCTCATTCTTTCACTCCTTACACATCCGGTGCGGTAGCATTTGGGAGAAACGCGCCGCACACCTCTTGCATCTGGCCGTAAGCAATTGCTGCCCGGCTGTTCGATGAGGTGAAGATGATGTCCAAATGAGGCGGTGTCGATGCGAGAATTTGACGAAATCTGGGCAAGAGAGGGGCAGATTCTGGCTGATGTATTGATGCAACAGTATGGTTATTGATCTGAAACGGTGAAGCAATCGAATTTTAATACAAATGAATATTATCACAATTGCGCGATTTGTGGTCACGTTTGGTTAACCATAAAACGAAGCCAAGCGAAGCGGCAGATGAGATGCTTTCTTCAACATGAGCGAATCGGAAAGGAACCGATTCTCTCTGATCCGCGTCGCCGGCTTTCCTGACCGGTCAATTTGTGGCAGACCGAATGCAACCGGATCAGCGGCCCCCGTGTGCGTGAGGTCGGGCCGGGCTGGGAGATCATCATGCCGTTTTCGGATATCGGATCGCTCGTGCTTGTCGGCGCAGGCAAGATGGGTGGGGCCATGCTGCACGGCTGGCTCAAGAAGGGGATGAACCCGAAAGCCGTCTCCATCGTCGATCCGCATATTGGCTCTGAAGCCTTTTCAATGCTGATCGAATACTCCGTAACGCACTACAAGGACGCCGCCGACATTACCGAGCCTGCCGACATCGTGGTGCTGGCGGTCAAGCCGCAGCAGATGATCGAGGCGCTGCCGGCACTGAAGCGCGTAGTCGGGCCGACGACGCTGGTGGTATCCATTGCTGCCGGAACGACGCTTGCCAATCTCGCAGCGGCGCTCGGGGACGGACCGATCATTCGCGTCATGCCGAACACGCCGGCCCAGGTGGGGCAAGGCATGTCGGTGGCGGTCGGCAACGCTGTGGTGACCGAGGCGCACCGCCGAACCGTCTCGAGCCTGCTGAACGCCGTTGGCAAGTCGGCCTGGATCAATGATGAGTCGTTGATCGATGTCGTCACCGCGCTGTCGGGCGGCGGGCCTGCCTATGTGTTCCTGCTGGTCGAGGCACTGGCCGCTGCCGGTCAAAAGGCTGGTCTCGCGCCGGAGCTCTCCATGCAGCTTGCTCGTCAGACGATCGTTGGCGCCGGCGCGCTGCTTGGTGGTGTGACGACCGATGCGGCGACGCTCAGGAAGAACGTCACCTCGCCGGGCGGGACGACAGCAGCTGCGCTTGCCGTGCTGATGGGCGAAAATGGTTGGCAGCCTCTCGTCGATGAGGCGATTGCGGCGGCCACCCATCGTTCGCGCGAATTGGCGGGCTGAGGCATGAGCGAAGAGATCGGCTACGACGACTTCTTGAAAGTCGACATCCGTGTCGGCCGTATTGTTACGGCCGAGGTGTTCAAGGAAGCGCGCCGACCGGCTTACAAGCTTCGCATCGACTTCGGGCCGGAGATCGGCGAGCGTCGGTCTTCGGCGCAGATCACCGAGAACTACAAGGTGGAAGATCTTGTCGGGCGGCTAGTGCTTGGCGTGGTCAACTTCCCGCCCAAGCAGATCGGCCCGATGCGCTCGGAAGTACTGACGCTCGGCGTGCCCGATGCCAACGGCCACGTCGTGCTGGTGGCGCCGGACAAGGACGCAGTAGTCGGCGGTCGGCTTTATTGAAACTGCCTTGTAATTCAACTCCGGCGATCGCGCTTCAGCGCCCTTCGTTCATTTCCTCGACTTGCGCATAAAGCCATTCGACGAAGCGTGTGACCTCCGGCTTGGGCCGGAGGCGATCGCGGCGGACGAGATAGAAGTTGTCGACCCCGGGGGCGATAACGCGAAAGGGCGCCATCAGACGGCCGAGGCTCAGGTCGTCGTTGATCATGGAGAGGTCGGCCATGGCAAAGCCGCGCCCGGCTTCGGCGGCGCGTAGCGCGGTATCCATGGTGTCGAAGGTTTCGCCATGGTCGACATCGAGAACGTTGTCGCCGAAGGCGCGGGTGACCCAGCGTTTCCAATCCGTCATGCCGGAGCAGTGCAGGATCTGGCCGCGCCGCAATTGCTCGATGGGTTCGAGGTGCGAGACAGTTTGATAATAGCTCGGGGCGCAGACAGGCGTTAGCCGCTCCATCAGGAAGGGCACCAGTTCCTCGGGCTGCCACTGCCGCGATTCGTAGAGGATGCCGACATCGTTCTCGACGTCGCTGGGGTCCATGTTTTCCCAGAGAACCGACACGCGCACCGTCAGATCGGGATTGGCCGTCTCGAAGCTTCTGAGGCGCGGCAGCAGCCAGCGAGCGCCGAAGGTCGGCGGGGTGCGGACGCGGACGACGCCGGGCCGGGCGCGAATATGCTCGACGCCACGCCGGATCGCCTCGAAGGCCGTACCCAGTGAAAGGGCGAGCTGCTCGCCTTCCGGCGAAAGTCGAACGCCGCGGTGAACACGGCGAAACAGCTCGACGCGCAGATCGTCCTCAAGTGCCCGGATTTGCCGGCTGACGGCACTCTCGGTGACGTTGAGCTCCTCAGCGGCACGATTGAGTGCGCCGAGGCGGGCGACACTTTCGAAAGCCTTGAGCGCATTGAGGCTGGGCAGGCGATGGACGGCCACGTTGGGCACTCCTTAAAGGGCTTCCGGTTGATTTTCGTGCACGACGACAGACTGCCTCGACCTGTAGCACGACTGGTTCGACCAAGGTATGAATAGGGGCGGTCATCCCGCAAATCCCTTAGGTTTCAGCTGAAAAAATAGCTGTTTTGTCAGAAATATGACTCGGTTGCACGCAGTTCCACTTAGTGCGATCGGCGGTTGCGTGACGCCGGCCTTCGACTTGGTAAGGATTTGTTTACTGTTGAGTTTTTGGAACGTCAAGCTGGCAAAAAAGGCGTTTGAAGGAATGGGGGCGCCTCTTCATATAGAAGCCAAGCGAACAGTACGGAGTTCTATCATGATCAACTCTATGTCCCTCCGTCAGTGGGCCGGTGGCACGTTCAATATCGGTCAACTTTATCGGCAGTGGCGCAAGCGCAGCCTGCTCAGGCATGACCTGCAGCGGCTGGTCGAGGATCCGTATCTGCTCGATGACGTTGGCTTCTGCCGCGAGACGGCTGAGCGCGAGCTCGATCGCTCGGTATGGGAGCCGGTGGCCAACCTGCGCATGCCGCCGCACAAGCGCGCTGCCTGACGGATTCGAATTCCAGTTGACCAACCCCGGTGCCAAAAGCGCCGGGGTTTTGTTTTTCCTGGTGAACGTCTCAGTCCCACCACATCGGGATGATCGACAGAACGAGCAGCCCGCCGAGCGTGACGTTCAGCGCCCTCCATTGCCAGTCGCTTTTGAGAACGTGCGCCAGCATCTGGCCGGTCAAACACCAGATGACCAGCGAAATCGAGGCCGTAGCGCCAAACGTCAGGCTGAGGATCAGCGCGAGATGGGCAGGTCCGCTGGCCAAGGCTGAAAAGGAAGCCGCCGCGCCCATGGTCATCGCCCATGCCTTGGGGTTTTGCCAGAGAACGAACAAGCCGCCGATCAGGCTGGTAGGGGTGTCGGCATCCTTTGCCCGCGGCGCGCCACTTCGAGCGATGCGAAAGGCCAGCCACAGGAGATAGGCGGATCCCAGGGCTTTCATGGCGATGTGGAGCGACGGCCAGGTCAACAGAATGCTCGCGAGACCGGCTGCCGCCGCAGCTGCCATCGAGGCCAGGCCGAGCGCGGCGCCTGCCATCAACGGTACAGAACGCCGGAAGCCGAAATGGGCGCCGGAGGCCGTGGCGAGTGTCGTTGCTGCGCCAGGCGTGAACGTCGAGACGACGGCGAACAGAATGAGCGGCAGATAGGGGGCCATCGGATGCTCCGATTTCTAGGAGACTTGAGCCTATCGCTGCGTCTTGGTTTAGGAAAACCAATGTTGAAGAGGCTGAACTTTAGTGATTATAATAGATAGATGGCACGTTCCCTGGATATCGAGCTTATTCGAACCTTTGTCGCCACTGCCGACGCCGGCAGCATGGTGGCCGCTGCCAATGCGAGGCATCTGACGCAGGGCGCGGTGAGCCAGCAGATCAAGCGGCTGGAAGAGGCCCTTGGTTGCGTGTTGCTTGTCCGCGATCGGCGGGGTTTGCGCCTGACGCCGGCCGGCGAGAAGCTACTGCTCAAGGCCCGGCGGCTCCTCAACCTCAATGACGAGATCTGGTCGATGATGTCTGGTGGGCCGACGCGTGGTCAACTCCGCCTTGGTGTTCCCTACGATCTCGTCGGCTCGGTCGTTGCGCCAGTGCTGAGGGGCTACGCGGAAGCGTACCCGGAGGTGGAGCTGTCGCTGATCTGCGCCTCCTCGCCGGAGCTTCTGGCCGGTCTTGATGAGGGAAGCGTCGATGTCGCGCTCGTCGAGGAGCCGGCCGATAGCCGGATCCTGGGCGAGCGGCTTGCCATCGAGCGTCTGGTCTGGGTTGGCGCGCGGGCCGGCAACGCGCATTTGCGCACGCCGCTTCAGGTCTCGATGGTGGCGGAAAGCTGCGCCTTCCGTCCGGCCGTTCTGTCCGCTCTCGAGGACGATGGCAGGGCTTGGCGTACCCTGTTTGAGAGCGGCAATATCGAAGCGACCAGGGCGACGGTGCAGGCCGATCTGGCGATCACTGCCTGGCTTGCCTGCACGGTGCCCCCCGACCTCAAGGTGTTGGGCTCAGCCGATGGCCTGCCCGATCTGCCCCCGTTCGCGATCAGCCTCTATCTTCAAAAGGGCAACGCGTCCGAAGCAGCGACAGCGATGGCGGCCCATCTTCGTAAAGCGTTTGTTCATTCGCTGGCGGCTTGAACAGCGACGGTTTCAGCCTTTATCTAGCGCCGGCAAAGAGAGCCAATTCTGGCAGCCGACGAAGTTCTCGCGCCTTTCAGACGTTAAGCCGGCAGGCGGATCGTTGCCTTGAGGCCTCCGTGGGGGCTAATTCCAAGTTCGATGTCGCCGCCGTGGCTGCGGGCAACGTCGCGGGCGATGGCGAGGCCAAGACCCGTGCCGGGCACATCCTGGTTGCGGGCCGCATCGAGGCGGTAGAAGGGGCGGAACACCTTCTCGCGCTCATTCTCCGGAATACCTGGACCGTCATCCTCGACGACGATCGATAGCCAGCCCTCCCGCCTTTCACCTGCGACCCAGACCCCAGTACGGCCATAGCGCACGGCGTTGCCGATAAGGTTGGAGAGCAGCCTTCGGAAGGCGGTGGGCCGCAGCGCCAGCGCGCCGTCGCCGGTGAAGGCGAAGTGGACTTCCCTTCCGGCAGGTTCGGCCATGTGTCGCAGGCAATCGGCGATGGTGGCTTCTACGTCCATCGGTTGCGGAGCTTCGTCGGCATCGCCCCTGGCGAAGTCGACATAGGCTTCCAGCATGGCTTCCATCTCCGCCACATCGGACCGCAACGCCGCCGTGTCCTCTCCCTCCGGCATGAAGGCCAGGCCGAGCCGGAAACGGGTGAGAATGGTCTTGAGGTCGTGCCCGACGCCGGCCAGCATGGTGGTGCGCTGTTCCATCTGTCGCTCGATGCGCCGGCGCATGCCGATAAAGGCATGTGCCGCCTGGCGCACTTCGCGGGCGCCGGATGGCGCAAAGCCTTCCACCGGCCGGCCACGACCAAAAGCCTCGGCGGCGGACGCCAACCGCTCGATGGGCTTGATCTGGTTGCGCAGGAAGATCAGCGACACCAGCACCAGGAACAGGGCGGTGGCGACCATCCACACCAGGAAAAAGTGCCAGTTGGCGGCGTAGGCGAGGCTGCGCGGAAACTCGACCTTCAGCACACCACCGCGCACGACGATCATGACTTCGATGCGGTTGTCGTCGGACAGGTCGCGGATGGCGAAGGGCACATGGGTGCGCTTCTGAATCCCCTCGGCCAGCATGGTATGGACAATGTCGGATGACGAACGGCGGACACGGCCGATTTCGGTGGTTGGCAGGACCTGCACCGAGAGGCCCATGGCCGAGCCGGCCGATTTGATCAGGTCGTCGCGTTGGTCGTCGGTGAGGTCGGTTTTTTCCGATATTGTGGCAAGGCCGGCGATCGAGCCGGCGACGGAATCCGACAGCCGCTGCGTGACGAGCATCCAATGTCGGTCCATGAAAACGCCGGTCAGCACACCAAGCAGGATCAGCATCGGTACGACGACGATCAGCAGTGACCGGCCGAGCAGCCCCTTCGGCAATGACCGGTTGATAGCGTGGCCGGTGCCGACCCAGGCACGACGAAGCACCGACGGGCTGTAGCGACCGACGATGATGCGGATATGCCGGATGGCATCGTCCACCCGATCGAGACTGGCGGCAATGCGGCCGCGTGTTTCGGCAGGATCGGGTGCTTGCGTCATTTCACTCACTCGAAGCGCAGGCGATAGCCGACGCCACGTACTGTTTGCAGGAAGGTCGGATTGCCGGGATCGGCCTCGATCTTGCGCCGCAGGCGGTTGATTTGAACGTCAATGGTCCGCTCGCCCACTTCACCCGGCTCGCCGCTCAGCGCTTCACGAGACAGGGTACCGTCGGGGCTGGCGGCGAACTGGCCGAGCAACTGGCGCTCGCGGTCGGTGAGGCGTACCGGCGCATCGCCGTCGCTGAGCTCTTCACGCTTGGCGTTGAACACGAAGCGGCCGAACCGGATCTCCTCGCGGGTCAGCGGCGCTTCTGGCAAGGGGCGCCGCTTCAGGATGTTGTTGAGGCGCAACAGCAGCTCGCGCGGTTCGAAGGGCTTGGTAAGGTAGTCGTCGGCGCCGGCCTCGAGGCCGCGAATGCGATCGGCGCCATCCGACTTGGCGGTGAGCAACAAGATGGGGACGTCCTGTTCCGCCCGCAAGGATTGGGTGAGGCTGAGGCCGTCTTCGCCCGGCATCATCACGTCGACCACCAGGATGTCGAACTCGATGGCCGAGATCTTGCGGCGGGCCTCGGCGGCGTCGGCGGCAACGGTGACGCGGTAGCCGTTATTGCCGAGATATTTGCCGAGCAACTGACGAATGCGGCTATCGTCATCGATGACGAGGACGTGGGTGGCGCTGTCAGCGGGAGCCATGGAGGCCATGGATCAGCCCTCCGTACCGGCCGGCACGCCGGGAGCGCGGGCGTCGATCATGTTGGTCAGGAAGTCGCGGACGATGGTGCGCGATCCCTCGGGCAATGTGGCGAGGGCTCGCATGAGGCGTGCGTGCTGGCGGGCGGAGAGGTCGGAGGCGAGCTGCTCGCCCTTCTTGGTTGCATAAAGCAGCCGCTCACGGCGGTCGACCGGACCGGGGCGCTGCTCGACATAGCCTTCGTCGATCACCTGCTTCAGAACGCGGCTGAGGCTCTGCTTGGTGATCTGCAGAATGTCGAGCAGATCGGACACCCGGAGGCCCGGATTGCGCATCACGAAGTAGACGACGCGGTGATGGGCTCTGCCATAGCCGATGGCTTCGAGAACGTGGTCGGCTTCGCCTACGAAATCCCGATAGGCAAAGAACAAAAGCTCGATCAACTCGAGGTCCAGTCCATTGCCGCCGCTGCCCTCTGGGCGACTCACATCTGGCTTTTCAGACGGACGGGTGGCGTCAGACGAGAAATTTATGGCAGCCATGTTGACATACTTCGATTCATTTGTTACTTGAATGGCCGTCACGACGAAACGATCGTTCGCGAGATGCGGTCGTCACGGACATTCGGCGCCCCTGAGGATCTTTCGATCCGCGAGCATAACCGCTTGTCAACGCCGAGGCAAAACGTGTTCCGGTGCGTTCCGCATCGTTGTCCGGAGATGCCGGACAGCAGAGACAAAAGAAAAGGTCTGGGAGTTCAAGATGGCCAGTGTCCCCTTTGACAGCCGCGACGGTGTGATCTGGTACGACGGCAAGTTCGTCGACTGGAAGGACGCCAAGGTGCACATTCTGACCCACGCGCTTCACTATGGCAGCGCCGTCTTCGAGGGCGAGCGCGCCTATGGCGGCGAGGTCTACAAGCTCCGGGAGCACAGCCAGCGCCTGATCGAGTCCGCCGAGATCCTCGGCTTCAAGCTGCCCTACAGCCTCGAGGAGATCGAGGCCGCCACCAACGAGGCGCTTGCCCGATCCGGTCTCGTCGATGCCTACGTCCGGCCGATCGCCTGGCGCGGTTCCGAGAATATGGGCGTTTCGGCCCCCAACAATACCATCCACATGGCGATCGCCGTCTGGGAATGGCCGAGCTATTTCAGCCCGGCCGAGAAGCTGAAGGGCATCCGCCTGACCTGGGCGCCCTACCGCCGTCCGGATCCGATGACCATTCCCTGCAAGTCGAAGGCGGCAGGTCTCTACATGATCTGCACCATCTCCAAGCATGCCGCCGAAGCACAGGGCTACACCGACGCTCTGATGCTCGACTATCGCGGCTATGTGGCGGAATCGACCGGCGCCAACATCGTCTTCGTCCGCGATGGCGAACTGCATACGCCGGATCCGGATTGCTTCCTCGACAGCATCACCCGCCAGTCGGTCGAGGCGATCGCCGCCCGTCACGGCATCAAGGTCAACCGCCGGCACATTCTGCCGGAAGAGCTCGGCACCTTCACCGAGGCCTTCCTGGTCGGTACCGCCGCCGAGGTGACCCCGATCTCCGAGATCGGCGAGTATCGCTTCAAGCCCGCCAAGATCAGCGAGCTCCTGATGCACGCCTATCTCGATGAAGTGCAGCCCAAGAAGGCTGCCGCCGAATAAGCATCTGTTCGGTTTGAATCATAAAGCCCCGCTGCACGGATGTGTGGCGGGGCTTTTTTATCGAGCTTGTCGTGCGGAGCTGTAACGAAGTTTTATCCAAAGAGAATCTGAAGGCGACCTTCAGAACTTGCGATTAGGTTGCAAGGGCAGTCCCGCTTATATTGAGGGCGTCAAAGAGAAGAGAGAAAGAGGCCGGAAACCTCCGGTCAGGAAAGAAGGAAAAACCGAAATGTTCGCCACCCTCAAGCGTACCGCCAAGCTCCTCCGCGTTCCCACCCAGGCTGAGCGCGACATGGCCTACCTCAACGAAGCCGGCGACCGTTACGACCTCGAAGCCCGCGAGCGGAACCTCA
>JAEZHI010000004.1 GCA_023436885.1 Pseudomonadota bacterium
GGGCCGAGGTCGTTGATGCCGACAACCTCGATGTCCTTGCGACCGGACTCGACGATCGCGCGCAGAACGTTACGACCGATACGACCAAAGCCGTTGATGGCGACCTTTACTGCCATTGTCTGTCTCCCAATAAGGTTGGTTATATTTCGTGGCGTCAGTAAGTCTTCTCAGGGAGACTTGCTGTATGCACGAGAACCGATCCCGAGCACCGGGCGACACAGGGTGTACGCTTGCGGCTTTCGGTTGTCACTTCAGAAGGTTTGAAGGTGTCCTAAAGCAAAACGGAGGCAGGTTGTCCTGCCTCCGCTCGCTGGTAACCAGCCTTATTCGGCTGCCTTCTTGCCCTTGGCGGGCTTGGCGACTTCCACGGGCTGAGCCGCTTCGGCGCGCTCGGTCGGCTCCACATAGGCCCGGCCGTAGTAGCTGTCGATCAGGATGGCCTTCAGCTCGGAGATCAGCGGGAAGCGCGGGTTGGCGCCGGTGCACTGATCGTCGAAAGCCTCGACGGCAATCTTGTCGACCTTGGCGAGGAAGTCCGCCTCGGGCACACCCGCCGCCTGGATGGAGGCAGGAATGTCGAGCTGCTTCTTGAGGTCCTCGACCCAGGCGATCAGGTTGTCGACGCGCTGCTGGGTGCGCTCGCCGCCGAGACCCAGATGCTGGGCAACTTCACCATAACGAGCCCGAGCCTTCGGACGGTCATACTGAGAGAAGGCCGTCTGCTTGGTGGGATTGTTGTTGGCGTTGTAGCGGATCACGTTGGAGATCAGCAGAGCGTTGGACAGGCCGTGCGGCAGGTGGAAAGCCGCGCCGAGCTTGTGGGCCATGGAGTGGCAGACGCCCAGGAACGCGTTGGCGAAGGCGATGCCGGCGATTGTGGCGCCGTTGTGCACCTTTTCGCGAGCGATCGGATCGTTGGCGCCTTCCTTGTAGGACGCCGGCAGGTAGTCCTTCAGAAGCTTCAGGGCCTGCAGGGCCTGACCGTCGGAATACTCGTTGGCGAGCACGGAGGCATAGGCTTCGAGAGCATGGGTGACGGCGTCGATACCACCGAAGGCGGTCAGCGACTTCGGCATGTGCATGACGAAGTTGGCGTCGATGATCGCCATGTTCGGCGTCAGCTCATAGTCGGCCAGCGGATACTTCATGCCGGTGGAGTCGTCAGTGACGACGGCGAAAGGCGTGACTTCCGAGCCGGTGCCGGAGGTGGTCGGAATGGCGACCAGCTCGGCCTTGATGCCCAGCTTCGGGAACTTGTAGATGCGCTTGCGGATGTCCATGAAGCGCAGCGCGAGATCCTCGAAGTGAACTTCCGGATGCTCGTACATCACCCACATGATCTTGGCCGCGTCCATGGCCGAACCACCGCCGAAGGCGACGATGACGTCCGGCTTGAAGGACATGGCGCGCTCGGTGCCCTTGCGGACGGCAGTGAGCGTCGGATCGGCCTCGACGTCATAGTAGGTCTCGACGTCCATGCCGTGGGTCTTGAGCAGTTCGATGACGCCATCAGCATAACCGTTGAGGAACAGGAAGCGGTCGGTCACGACCAGCGCGCGCTTCTTGCCCTCGAGGTCCTTGAACGCTTCGGCGATGGCGCCGCGGCGGAAGTAGATGGACTTGGGGAGCTTGTGCCACAGCATGTTTTCGGCTCGCTTCGCGACGGTCTTGCGGTTGATGAGGTGCTTCGGACCAACGTTGTCGGAGATCGAGTTACCACCCCAGCTGCCGCAACCGAGCGTCAGAGACGGCGCCAGGTTGAAGTTATAGAGGTCGCCGATACCGCCGAGGGCGGACGGGGAGTTGATGAGGATACGGGCCGTCTTCATTTTGTCGCCAAAAGCGGCGACGCGTTCCTTGTGGCCGTCCTGATCGGTGTAGAGAACCGAGGTGTGGCCGATACCACCAAGGGCGACCAGCGCGGCGGCGGCGTCGACGGCTGCGTCGAAATCCGGGCGACGATAGAGGGCGAGGGTCGGAGACAGCTTCTCATGAGCGAAGGGCTCGCTCTCTTCGACGCTGTCGACTTCGCCGATCAGGATCTTGGTGTCGGCCGGAACGGTGATGCCGGCAGACGCGGCGATCTTGACGGCGGACTGGCCGACGACGTCCGGGGAGAGGTGACCGCCGGGGAACACGACGTTGCGCACGGCGCCCAGCTCGTTGCCGGAGAGGATGTAGCCGCCGTGGCTCTGGAAGCGCTCGCGCACCGCGTCGTAGACGCTGTCGACGGCGATCACGGCCTGCTCGGAGGCGCAGATCATGCCGTTGTCGAAGGTCTTGGACATCAGGATCGAGGCGACGGCACGCTTGATGTCGCCGAATTCGTCGATGACCACAGGCGCATTACCGGCGCCGACGCCGATGGCGGGCTTGCCGGAGGAGTAGGCCGCCTTCACCATGGCCGGACCACCGGTGGCCAGGATCAGGTTGACGTCGGGGTGACGCATCAGAGCGTTGCTGAGTTCGACCGACGGGGTGTCGATCCAGCCGATGATGTCGGCCGGGGCGCCGGCGGCGACGGCAGCGTCAAGCACCAGCTTGGCGGCGGCGCAGGTCGACTTCTTGGCGCGCGGATGGGGAGAGAAGACGATACCGTTGCGGGTCTTCAGGCTGATCAGCGCCTTGAAGATCGCGGTAGAGGTCGGGTTGGTCGTCGGCACGATGCCGCAGATCAGGCCGATCGGCTCGGCGATGGTGATGGTGCCGCCGAGGTCATCGACCTCGAGCACGCCGCAGGTCTTCTCGTCCTTGTACTTGTTGTAGATGTACTCGGAAGCAAAATGGTTCTTGATGACCTTGTCTTCCACGACGCCCATGCCGGTCTCTTCGGCGGCTTGCATGGCAAGCGGGATACGGGCGGCGGCGGCGGCAAAAGCTGCCTGACGGAAGATCAGATCGACCTGCTCCTGGGAGAACGTCGCATAGATCTGCTGGGCGCGCTTGACGCGGGAAACCAGTGCGTCGAGATCTGCCGGGCTGTTGATTGGCATGTTCTTCTCCTGTCTTCCAAGCATTCGTCCCGAAGGCGTTTTGTCATTCGTCCGACGCCTGCCACCTATGGCAGCTGTCGGAGGTGATTTCTGACCCCGAGGGCGAGGCGGGTTATCGAGGACCTTTTGCGGTCCGCTCTATTTCTGTCCCGCTGCATATGGGATCGTTTTCAAAGCAATGGTCAAGTCTTAAACCGATTAAGTTTGCAATGCGTAGTGGTACTACAGACCAGCCAAAATTCTTCTAAAAGACGTTGATAGAAAAGGTGAAATCCCCAGTTTTCCTGAGGCGCCGCCGATCACTTAGCATTGATTGCTAAACAGCCCGAAAATCTTATCAGAAAAAATACTGATTTCAAATTGGTGCTGCTGCGCAAGCTTTGTGTAATCCTTTTCAGTGGTTTCTGGCGGCGTGGAGGGCGCCATCGAAAGCCGGGTTGAGGTCTTGGGACCTTTAAAAAATGGCAGTTAGTATCAAGGACGTGGCCCAACGGGCCGGTGTGTCGGTCGCCACCGTGTCGCGCGTGTTCGGCAACGGCCCGGTCAGCGCGGAACTGCGCGAGCGAGTGGAAAAAGCTATCGCGGCAACGGGCTATCGGCCGAATCTTTCGGCCCGTCGTTTGCGCTCCCAGCACTCCCAGACAATCGGTTTCATGGTCGCCGATATCCGGAGTCCGTTCTTCACGGCTCTGAGCCGGGTGGTTGAGGATGAAGCCTATCGCGCGGGCATGCGTGTCATCCTCTGCAACACGGATGAAAATGCTGAGCGCGAGTCGATGTATTTGCGCCTGATGGAAGAAGAGCGTGTGACGGGTCTCATCTGGGCGCCGACTCGCGGAGCGCTTGAGAGACTGGCTGACAATGACCTGCCATTCCCCGCGGTGCTTGTCGATCGAGGCGGGCCGATCGGCCGTCATGACAGCGTCGTTCTCGACAATCATCAGGCAACCGCGACGCTGGTGAGCCACCTCAAGACCATCGGCCGCAGCCATATCGTCGGCTTGTTTGGCAACACCTCCTCGACGGCGGTGGATCGTCATCTTGGCTATCTGGCAGCCACCGCATCTCTCGGATTGTCCTCTGAAGCATTTTTCGTCTCTCCCAATGCCGAGGCAGCGGAGAGGGAGATCCTCAAGGTTTTCTCTCGGTCCAATCGGCCGGACGGCATCATTGCTTCGAGCAATGCCATGTTGCTCGGCGTCGTCAAGGCAATGCGACGCCTTAATCTTCGAACGCCCGATGATGTCGCCGTCGCCGGTTTCGACAACGAAACATGGTCTGAACTGGTCGGCCCAGGGCTCACGGTGATCGAACAACCGGTCGGCGATATCGGTCGGATGGCCATGACGCTGCTGTTCGATCGCCTGAAAACCCCCAAGGCGCCGGCGCGCAAGGTGATGCTATCGGGGCGGTTGATCGTGCGTGGATCCACGGCGCCGGTGACCGGCCTCGTCGATGAACCGGCGGACTAAGCTTCGTCGTGTGGATTGGCAGCTCACCGGACGATGTTGCAGCGCGCGGAAGCTGTCTCAGTCGGGCCCGCTAGACTCTTGCCAGTTCGCTGGCGAAGGACGAATAGCTCGCAGACGACAGGGGCAGATAGGTCTTGTTCATGCGGCTGCAGATTGTTTTCAGCTTCTCGACCGCCGTGTGGCTGACGCAATCGACCGGGAACATCACAACATCGGCGCGCCCGAGAACGCCATCCAGAGTCTCGGCCGACTGCTCGGCACCGCCATCGTGATGAATGAGCGATCCTCGGCACCGCTCGACGAGGTCGCGCATGCGCGACACCGTGCGAGGCCGGCCGCCAATATAGGCAATGCATCGTCCCTGCAGATTGAAAGGGCATTCGTCGGCGGCGCAGGTCTGAGTGGCGCAGGGCACTATCTCTGCGAGCTTTTCAGAGAGATCGGCCACTTGCGCTTCGGCCGCCAGCAAACGGTCGGTCAAGGTGTCGAGCTCCAAAGTGAGGCGGTCGTTGCGGCGAAGCGCCTGATCCAGGCCGCGTGCGAGCTCATCAGCTTCTTGGGTAAGGCGGATTCTATCTTCGCCTCCCTCAAGCTCTGTGACACGTGCACGCAGGATTGCCGCTTCGCGGACAAATGGCTCCAGGCCCGATACCAGGCGCTTCAACCGCTCGATCTCGCGGTCACGGCCATCAAGGGCTTCCATGTGCGTCGTGCTGGCCTGCTCCAACCGTCGGGCAAGGGCGGCGCACTGCTGCTCGGCGAGCGAGCGCGCCCGCGCATCGCCTCGGTGCGAGGCGCCGCAGAGGTGCGACATCATGTGCACCTCGCCGAAGACGCGCACCTCCAGGACGCCGCCGAGATGCTCGTGGCTCATCACGGCCCAGAAGGCGCCTGCGATCTGGCCCTCGGCCACTTCTCGGTCCCAGAACGCTGAAAGCTCTTCCTCTGTGCGGCAGCGTGATGCCTTGCGCACCGCGCCGGCATGGTTGACGTCAAGCAGTTTTTGAACGGCGCTCGAAGCGCGATTGCGGTTCGACATGGCATGCACGAAGGCGCCGTGCAGTTCGTAGTCGGTCATTTGTTCGATGCCGAGGAAAAGCCCCAGGCGCTTTGTCATCTTGCGTAACTCGGCAAGTGTCAGGCAGGTGCCAAGCGTCACGCAATGGCAGCTCTTGGGCAATTCCCAGATCTTCTGTCGCTCGCGGCGCACGGGGCGAAGAGGCGGTCCATCGGCGGCGAAAGCCGAAAGAGAGGTAGTCGCGTTAGCTGGAGCGGGCAGCGAGAAGACAGGCTTGCCGAGCATTTCAGTTTCCCTTGGGAAGGAGAGTGCAGAGGGCTCTATCGACAGCATCGGCCGTCACCTCCAACTCGAACGGGCAACCGCGTCCGGCACAAAGATCGGCGTGGGCGCAGCGAAAAATGCCGGCACGAAGCTCGACCAATTCGGCGCACATGCGCGCTTCGACTTCGCCACGGTCAGGCGGGTCGAGAGCCTCCAGCACAACGCGTCGCACCTCGACTTCGCGGTCAACAGGCAACTCGGGGGCAATGCCCACCGGGGCATGGATGAAGCGGTAGAGTCGCGACATGCCGACAAGGCTGGCTGAATATCCGCTCTGGGTGCGCGGTCTCGGAACCAGTGCACAGCGCTCCGTGAGCCGTCGGCAGGCGAGGGCAGTGGAGCGATCGCTCGCCCATGTTTCCGGTCTAGCTTTGCGAGCTTTCCCCTGGGCGACGAAACGCAAGAGGACCAGGAGATCTTCGACGTCCTGAGCGAGCCAGTTTTCGGGCCGTGGGGAGTGCGCGTTCATGGTGGGTTTCCGGCAATAGGATCTTTCGATAGGGAACATAACTTGAATTATAGAGTCAAGTATATGTGAAAGTGATTACGCCAAGCCGCTTTGCACTTGCCCTCGAAACCATGAGCCGCCAATCTGCAATCGTCCGCGCATGCGTCGGAGTCGCGATTGTCCAGCCTGTCTTCTGCTACCTTCGAAGTTCGTCTCCATCACTCCGGTGGTGACGGGACTCCGCTTTTGCTTGTTCACGGTTTCGGCGCCGACCGTCGTACCTTCACCGCCAATCAGCCGGCTCTGTCAGCCGTCGCCGACGTCTGGTCGCTCGACCTACCTGGACATGGCAGTTCACCCTGGACCGAAGGTGCAACGCCATCGGCCGCCGCCTTTGCCGATGCAATCCTGCAAGCGCTGGATGCGGCAGGCGTCGAACGGGTCGACATTGTCGGCCATTCCCTTGGCGGCGCCGTATCCGGCGTATTCGCTGCCCGATATCCGGAGCGGGTGCGCTCGCTGACGGCGCTGGCCGCGTCCGGCCTCGGGCGACCTGTGCCACGCGTTTTTGTCGAGACCCTGCCGACCCTGACCGATGTTGAAGCGACCGAGCATCTGCTCCAGCGCCTGTTTGTCAGGAAGAGCCTCGCCAGTCGGCGCCTTGCGCTCTACATGCTTGACGATCTGGAAAAGCCTGGTCGGCGGGCAGCGCTCTCACGCATCGCCTCCGAGATGACGGCGATCTCCGCCGAGGCCGATGCCGCCTTCAGCGCCGTGGCCCAGGCCGGCTTGCCGCGCCTCGTGATCTGGGGCGAGGGCGATTCCGTCAATCCGCTTGACGAGGAACGCCTTGCCGCAGTCGGTGGCGAGCGCTTCGTCATTCCCGAAGTGGGGCATCTGCCGCATGTCGAGGGGGCGGTGGCTGTGAACCGCCGACTGCCCGCCTTCCTGGCGGACCTCTCCGCCTGAGCATTGAGAATCAAAGGCTTTTTTATGTCGCGTACCACCCGTGCCACCCAGTTTCTCGACAAGGCGCGCGTCGCTTATGAAACGGTGACCTACGATTACGACCCCGATGCGGATCGTATTGGCATGCAGGCGGCCGAGGCGATCGGCGCCGAGCCTTTCCGCGTCCTCAAGACGCTGATGGCCGAGGTCGACGGCAAGCCAGTCTGTGTCGTGGTCCCCTCCGACCACGAAGTCAGCATGAAGAAGCTGGCCGCAGCTTTTGGCGGCAAATCCGCTCATATGATGAAGCCGGTCGATGCGGAGCGCGTGACTGGTTATCACGTCGGGGGCATTTCACCCTTCGGGCAGAAAAAGCGCGTTCCGACCGCTTTCGAGGAAGCGGCCCTTGTCCACGAAACTGTCTACATGAACGGTGGTCAGCGCGGCCTCCAAGTGCATCTCAAACCAGCCGACGCCGTGAAGGCCTTGGAGGCCAAGGCGATCTCGCTCGTGGCCGATTGACCACTAATCCGGGGACAAAACGTGCACAAGGGCGGATAACCGCTTGCCATTCTGTTGCACTTGGTCGGGGGTGATTCTACCCATCGTGCCATGGGCAAGGAACTGATTCCCTCCGACGGCATCGAGCCGATCAATCTGCGAGAAGCGCTCGAGGAGCGTTATCTCGCTTATGCTTTGTCGACCATCATGCACCGGGCACTCCCCGACGTGCGCGACGGGCTGAAGCCGGTGCATCGGCGAATCCTCTACGCCATGCGCCTGCTGAGGCTCGATCCCGGCAACGCCTTCAAGAAATGCGCCCGCGTCGTCGGCGACGTGATCGGCAAATACCACCCGCACGGCGATGGCGCTGTCTACGAGGCGATGGTGCGCCTCGCCCAGGATTTCTCCCAGCGCTATCCGTTGGTCGACGGGCAGGGCAACTTCGGCAACATCGATGGCGATAGTGCCGCCGCCCAGCGATACACCGAAGCCCGCATGACCGAGGTCGCCCGCCTGCTTCTTGACGGGCTGGATGAAGACGCGGTCGATTTCCGTGAGACCTACGATCAGGCCGACAAGGAACCGGTCGTTCTTCCGGGCGCCTTCCCGAACCTGCTTGCCAATGGTTCGGCCGGCATCGCCGTCGGCATGGCGACCAATATTCCGACCCACAACGTCGCTGAAATCTGCGACGCGGCGATCAAGCTGATCGATGCGCCGGAGACCGAAGTTGAAGGTCTCGTCAATCGCGACACGGGGCCGATCCGCGGGCCGGATTTCCCGACCGGCGGCATCATTGTCGAAAGCCCAGAGGCCATCCTCGAAGCCTACCGCACCGGACGCGGTGGTTTCCGAGTGAGGGCTCGCTGGCATCGCGAAGATCTCGATCGCGGCACATGGCAAGTCGTGGTCACAGAAATTCCGTATCAGGTGCAGAAGGCCAAGCTGATCGAGAAGATCGCCGAGCTGATCACCGACCGCAAGGTGCCACTTATCGAGGATGTGCGTGACGAATCGACGACCGATGTCCGCATCGTCATCGTCCCGAAGTCGCGCAATGTCGACGACAAGCTGATGATGGAGGCGCTGTTCCGCATGTCGGAACTTGAGAGCCGCTTCCCGATGAACATGAATGTTCTGTCGCGTGGTCAGGTTCCCAACGTGCTCGGCGTTCGGCAGGTGCTCATCGAGTGGCTCGCCCACCGACGCGAGGTGCTGATCCGCCGCTCGCAACATCGGCTCGACCAGATCAATGCGCGCTTGGAGCTGCTCGAAGGCTTCATCATCGCCTATCTCAATCTCGACGAGGTGATCCGCATCATCCGCGAGGAGGATGAGCCCAAGGTCGAGTTGATCCGCGCCTTCGGGCTCACCGAAACCCAGGCCGACGCCGTCCTCAACATGCGCCTCAGGAATCTGCGCAAGCTTGAGGAAATGGAGATCCGCAAGGAGCACGCCGAGCTTTCCAAGGAGAAGGCGGAGATCGAGGATCTTCTGGGGTCCGAGAAGAAGCAGTGGAAGACGGTGCGCTGGCAGATCGGCGAGGTGAAGAAGGAATTCGGCCCCGATAGCAAGATCGGCAAGCGTCGCACCACTTTCGGCGATGGCCCTGCGCACGATGCTGGCGACGTGATGGAAGCCCTGATCGAGCGTGAGCCGATCACCGTCGTCGTCTCAGAGAAGGGGTGGATTCGCACCCTGAAGGGGCACATCTCCGACGTGTCCGGCCTGCAGTTCAAGGCTGGCGACGCGCTGAAGCTGTTCTTCAAGGCCGAGACGACCGACAAGCTGATCGTCTTTGCCGATAACGGCAAGGCTTTCACCCTCGGAGCAGACAAGCTGCCGGGTGGCCGATCGGCGGGTGAGCCAATTCGGCTGATGGTCGATATGGAAGATGGCGCCGATGTGGTCGACGTCTTCGTGCACAAGCCGGAGCGCAAGCTTCTGGTGGTGTCGTCCGATGGCTATGGCTTTGTCACGCCTGAGGCGGATCTCGTCGCGACCACCCGCAAGGGAAAGCAGGTCCTGAACGTTTCTGCCGGACAGAGGGCGAAGATCATTGTCCCGGCCGAGGGGGACCATGTCGCCATCATCGGGGAGAATCGCAAGTTTCTGATTTTCCCGCTGATTCAAGTGGCGGAGATGGGTCGCGGCAAGGGTGTTCGCCTTCAGAAGTTCAAGGACGGCGGCGTATCGGATGTGCGGGTATTCTCTGCCGAGAACGGCCTCATATGGACCGATACATCGGGACGCGTCTTCCAGAGGTCGATGACCGATCTTGCCGATTGGATCGGCGATCGTGCGACCGCAGGCCGACTGCCACCGCTCGGATTCCCAAAATCGAACAGTTTCGGACCGAGGGGGCTTTAACGAGTCGGAGGGTACTTTAACGATTAAATACTACATTTGGTGTGTAAGAAACTCTCCGGACACCGCTTCTGCTGCCTTTACGGACCTGCCGAACGAATGTACAAATTGCACGCTGCCGATTTCCTGAACAGGAGATCGGGCGCTAGGGATTGACCAGGGGATTCATCGTCGAGCGACCATCTCATCTTTAACAAGAGGTTAGGGATGGTGTTCTAAAGTGAGTGGATGCACTTCGGTGCAACGCTTCGTTTTGGAAAGCTTCGAAAGGCCTAGGCCGTTCGGAGTTGCGATGGTGATGAGTGCTCAAACGGCAAGGCGTACGGAATGACTGCAGGGCGAAACGGCACGCGCTCGACGACGAAAACGCTCATGACGGTGATGTCTACATCACTGGTTCTGGCGATTGGCGTGGCGGGCTGCGGGACTACCGAGCAGGCCCCTCTCAAATCCGCGAAGGCAAAGATTGATCCCAGATACGGCGTCGCGCCCAGTCCGCGTGTCGTTGCCATGGGAGATCCGGTACCCAAGGGCGGCGGTCGCGCCATGGTCGGCAAGCCCTATCAGATTGCCGGCAAGACCTACGTTCCGAAGATAGACCCGGATTATAAGGTTGTCGGTCTCGCCAGTTGGTACGGCACCGATTTCCATGGCCGCCGTACCGCCAACGGTGAAGTTTTCGACAGCGCGTCGATTTCCGCGGCGCATCCCACGATGCCGCTTCCCTCATATGCGCGCCTGACCAGCTTGGCGACCGGTCGTTCGGTCATCGTTCGCGTCAACGACCGCGGCCCGTTCCATTCAAACCGCGTCCTCGACATGTCGCAGCGCGCCGCCGATATGCTTGGCGTCAAGACTGCCGGCGTTGCCAAGATTCGCGTCGAATATGTCGGTCCCGCGTCGACCGAAGGCGACGATACTGCCTTCCTGCTGGCGTCTTATCGCGGCCCGGCGCTTCAGCAGCCGCAGGCCGACAAGCCGAACGTGATGCTTGCTGCCGTCGAATCGCTGCCCGGCGTGAAGACCATGATGAATGTCTTCGGCGGCTCTGATACACCAACCCCGCCGCCGGCACCGGTTGCGCAACGCGCCCCCGCTGCTGCACCTGCCGTTGTTGCCGCCGCTACGCCTGCCGATATTGCCGGTACGCCTGCTCCGGCCATCGATGTCGTTCCTCTGCCGCGTCCGGCAGAAACCTTCGACTACGTCACAATCGCTTCGGCCGATCCGGCCGATTTCATGGCCCAGCCGCAGGTCGCGGTGCTTGCCTCGAGCCCGGCGGTCCCGCTGCCGCAGCCGCGCATGAGCTATGCCGAGCCTGGCGCCAACACCTATCAGCCAACCGTGATGTTCGGCGACGTGATGTTGCCGCCGCTGCCGCCGAACGCCTCTGGTTATGCCGCCGACCGCGTGTCGAAGGCTTATGAGGCGGTGGACGGCGTGGAGGCTGGTACTGGTCTGTCCGAACTCGTGAACAAGCTCGAGGGGATGGCTAGCACCAAGACGGCACCAGTCGCGCATCAGGCCTCTGGCCCGGTGGTACAGCTCGGCGTGTTCGGCAATCCCGATAACGTCGCCAAGGTCAGCGCTGCGCTCTCCGCCTATGGTACGCCGGTTGTGACTGACATCACGGTGAGCGGCCGCGGCATGAAGCTGATGCGTCTTACTGCGCTGACTGCTGCACCCGATCAGGTGATCGCTGCGGCTCAGGCAGCCGGCATCGACGGAGCCCGTCTCCTGCGCTGACCGATGCTCCGCGCGGCGAGGGATATCCGGTGCTCTTGGGCGCCGGAAGCGGGAGGTCCGGTTTCGTCGTCATGCGTGGGCTTGTTCTGTCGCTTCTTTTGTTTGCCGCGCTGATGTCCGGCCCGTCGAGTGCGCTTGAAAGCGTTGCGCCGCGCGTCGCCTTGCACGACGAGACCACGGGATCCTTGCTGATCGCCAAGGATGAGGACAAACCCTTCGCACCCGCGAATTTTGCCAAGCTAGTGACCGCCGCGGTTGTCTTCGAGGCGCTGAAGACAGGCGAGGTAACAGAGGCTACTCTCTATCCGATCAGCGAACATGCCTGGCGCACGGGCGGCGCCCCGGCTCGTGTGACGACCATGTTCGCCGCCGTGAAATCCTTTGTTCCTGTGGGCGATCTGCTGCGCGGCCTCGTCGTGGATTATGCCAATGATGCCGCCATTGCTCTGGCCGAGGGGCTGACTGGGTCCGAAGCAGCCTTTACCGACCGGATGAACGCCTACGCAACACGGATCGGTCTCAAGAATAGCCGGTTCGCCAACCCCACCGGCTATCCCGACCCTCAGTCCAAAACAACCTTGTCCGATATGCTCACACTGGCCGAGCATATCCGCTCGACCTATCCCGATCGCTACACCCTCTACAGCCAGCCGGAATTTCTCTGGAACAAGATCAATCAAACCAACAAGACGCGCTTTGTGAAAGAGTTGCAGGGCGTCGATGGCATGATGCTGGCCTTCGACGAAAGCGACGGTTTTGGCGCGTTGTTGTCCGCCGAACGCGGTGATCGCCGTGTCACTGTCGTGGCCAGTGGCTATACCTCGCTCGGTGACCGCGACAAGGATCTCAAGGCGATGATCGATGGCGCTTTCTCCGAATACGGGCGCTTCGAGATCTATCCGTCCGGAGCGCAGATCGGCCGGGTTAAAGTATTCGGCGGCAATGTGCCTGATGTCGCTGTCGTCTCCGAGGGCGAGGCCCCGGTCAACCTGACGCTGCCAACAGGCGATCGCTCGAAGTTTCGTTTGTCCGTCGTCTATGATGGACCGATCGCAGCGCCAATCACGCGCGGTACGATCGTGGCTCGCCTCGATGCGCGCGTTGACAACCGCCTTTACCAGTCGGTGCCGCTGGAGGCTGCCGCTGACGTTCCTCAGGGAGAGATCCGGCAGCGGGCGCTTGACGGATTTACCGAAATGTTCGCTGGCTGGTGGTATAGGACGATCGGGTCTATATCGATCGAAGATATCGTGAACTTGGGAGCATTGCGTGGGCGGCACCAGGGGTAGGTTCATTACTTTTGAGGGCGGCGAGGGCACTGGCAAGTCGACGCAGTCGAAGCGTCTCGCCGCGGCCCTTGAGGCGCACGGCCTCGATGTGGTGCTGACGCGCGAGCCTGGCGGCTCGCCTGCCGCGGAGACCATTCGTGGCCTTCTGCTGTCAGGGCGCGTGAGGCCGCTCGGCGTGCTCGGGGAAGCTTATCTTTTTGCTGCTGCCCGCATCGATCACGTGGCCGAACTGATTGAGCCGTCGCTCGAGCGCGGCGCGTTCGTCGTCTGTGATCGGTTCGCTGACTCAAGCCGCGTTTATCAGGGAACAGCCGGAGGCTTGTCGGCCGAGGTCGTCGATGGGCTTGTCGATGCTGCCATCGGCACAACGGTGCCCGATCTCACCATCATCATTGATGTTCCCGTCTCAGTTGGTCTTGCTCGCGTTGGACATCGATCCGAAGGCGCCGATCGGTTCGAGAGCGATGCCGTCGCCGTGCACGAGGAGCGTCGTCGCGGTTTCCTCGCGCTGGCAGACCGCTTCCCGGAACGCTGCGTGATCGTCGATGGCAGTCGGGAAAAAGACGTCGTCTCGGCGGAGATCCTTTCCTTGGTAATCAGCCGTCTCGGGCTGTTCGGGGGCGCCCGTGGCGATTGAAGATGATCGCGCCACCGAGGCTGACTGGCTGGAAGGTTTGCCACTGCCGCGCGAACAGACGGAACTGATTGGTCATTCTGTCGCCGCGTCCGAGCTGCACGAGGGCTACGCCGGTGGGCGACTGCACCACGCCATTCTGCTCACCGGGCCAAAAGGTATCGGCAAGGCGACGCTCGCCTTTCGTTTCGCTCGTTTTGTGCTGAGCCACCCGGACCCGACGCGGGTACCGGCGGCCGCTTCCGGCCTCTTGCCGGCGGTCGATCGCGTTGCAGCCATGGTAGCGACCGGTGCCCACCCAAATCTTCTGCATCTCCGCCGTCCCTGGGATGAGAAGGCGAAGAAGGTCAAGACGCAGCTCACCGTCGACGAGATCCGCAAGACAGTGACCTTCTTCGGCAACGCTGCCGGCATGGATGGCTACAGGATCGCCATCGTCGATGCGGCCGATGACATGAACGTCTCGGCGGCCAATGCGCTGCTGAAGATGCTGGAAGAGCCGCCAAAGCGGTCGCTGTTCCTGGTTCTGTCCCATGCGCCGGGGCGTCTTCTTCCCACCATCCGGTCCCGCTGCCGGCGCCTGTCGCTTGATCCGCTCGGGCCTGACGACCTCGATACTGCCTTGACCTCGTTGGGACTCTCGGTTGCTGAAGGCGACAAGCCGGCGCTGGCTGCGCTGGCAGAAGGTTCCGTGCGCCGGGCGATCGAATGCATCGAAAACGACGGTCTGGAGGTCTATCGCCAGTTCAGAGCTTTGGCCGATGGGTTTCCTCGTCTCGACCGGCCACGCCTTTTCCGCTTTGCCGATGCCGTTGCCGGTCGCAAGGGGGCAGACAGTTTCGATCTCTGCGCCGATCTCGCTCGCGGATGGCTTTCCGAGCATATGCGCCTAACGCTGAGGAGCGGTGTCGACCGGCTCAACGGCTATGCCGTCGCCTGGGAAACGGTCAATCGCATCGTCGCGGAGACAGATGGCATCAACCTCGATCGCCGGCAGGCGGTAATTTCAGTGATGCAAAGTCTTGCGGGATGCGTAGCTAAGTAGCTATTCAACAGATGTGCCGCTGGCGTTCCTATCGGACGCGCCTTGCGACGTTCCGTCCGGCACCATCGAAACCCTGAAGCGAACTCATGAAACCGACGTTCTACATTACGACCGCGATCAGCTACCCCAACGGGGCTCCTCACATCGGCCATGCCTATGAGGCGATGGCGACCGACGTGATGGCGCGGTTCATGCGGCTCGACGGTTATGATGTCCGCTTCCTGACCGGTACCGACGAACATGGCATCAAGATGCTGCAGACGGCGCGCAAGGAGGGCATCACCGCCCGTGAGCTCGCCGACCGCAATTCGGCCCGTTTCCAGGAGATGGCCAGCCTTTTGAACCTCTCCAATGACGACTTCATCCGCACCAGCGAGGAGCGTCACCGCATTGCCTGCCAGGCCATCTGGAAGGCGATGGAGGCCAATGGAGACATCTATCTCAACAAATACGCCGGCTGGTACTCGGTCCGCGATGAAGCCTACTACGGCGAAGAGGAGACCATTGTCTCCGACGATGGCATCCGCTTCGGGCCGCAGGGCACGCCTGTCGAGTGGGTCGAGGAGGAGAGTTACTTTTTCCGCCTCAGCGCCTATCAGGAGAAACTCCTGAAGCTCTATGAGGAGCAGCCGGACTTCATCGGTCCCGATGAGCGCCGTAACGAGGTGATGAGCTTCGTCAAGGGCGGCCTCAAGGATCTGTCGATCTCGCGCACCACCTTCGACTGGGGGATCCCGGTGCCTGGCAATGACAAGCACGTCATGTATGTCTGGGTCGACGCGCTGACCAACTACATCACGGCGCTCGGTTACCCGAATACCGACAGCGAGCTGTTTCAGAAGTTCTGGCCGGCGCTGCACATCATCGGCAAGGATATAGTCCGCTTCCACACCGTCTACTGGCCGGCTTTCCTGATGAGTGCCGGTGTTCCGCTGCCGAAGCGTGTCTTTGCCCACGGGTTCCTGTTCAACCGCGGCGAGAAGATGTCTAAGTCGGTCGGCAATGTCGTCGGCCCGCAGGAGATGGTTGACGCCTACGGTCTCGATCCGGTGCGCTATTTCTTCCTGCGCGAGGTCTCGTTTGGCCAGGACGGCAACTACAGCCATGAGGCGATCGTCGGCCGCATGAATGCCGATCTGGCCAACAATCTCGGCAATCTTGCCCAGCGTTCGCTGTCGATGATTGCGAAGAACCTTGGCGGCGTGCTGCCGACGCCGGATCCACTCACCGATGCCGACCAGACGATACTCAGGAGCGTCTATGGTTTGCTGCCCGCTTGCCGCGAAGCGATTGCGGGCCAGCAGATCCATCAGGCGTTGAATGCCATCTGGTCGGTGCTCGGCGAAGCAAACCGCTATTTCGACGCGGAGGCGCCGTGGACCGTTCGCAAGACCGACGAAGCGCGCTTTGCCACCATCATGTGGGTGACTGCCGAGCTGCTCCGCAACGTCGCGATCCTGATCCAGCCGGTGATGCCGCAGTCCATGGAAAAGCTGCTCGACCTGCTGGCGGTGCCGACAGATCGCCGCGCCTTCGACAGCTTGGGCGAGGGCGGAGCTTTGGTCGGTGGTATCGCCCTTCCTGCGCCGGTTGGCATTTTCCCGCGCTACGTGGAAAAGGCCGCCGACTGACATATCGAATGAAGTGCTCCGGGCGGTTCTGCCGCCCGGGTGCTAGCCTTCCGGAAGAGCAGATTGCAACGCAAAGCTGCTTCCTAGGCATTCGCGCAATGTTTGTGCGGCGCTTGCTGGAGCGTTGAGCTGTCATACCCTTGACAGCAAAAGGCGCTGAAACTCTGATGGTCTCACCGGGTAGTGCATGCGCCCGAGGCAATCAGGTTCTCAAATGACTCACTATGATGTCGTGATCGTCGGCGGCGCCGTGACGGGGTCGTCGGCAGCCTATCATTTGGCTTCCAATCCCGATTTCTCGGGCAAGGTGCTCGTGCTCGAGAAGGATCCATCCTACCGCAAATGCGCGTCCGCCTTGTCCGCCGCTTCGATCCGCCAGCAGTTCTCGACGGCCGTCAACATCAAGATCTCGCTCTACGGAATAGAGTTTATTCGTAAGATCGGCGATTTGCTTGAGGTCGACGGCGACAAGCCGGACATTGGCTTTCATGAAGATGGCTATCTCTTTCTTGCAACAGAGGCCGGTCGCGAGACGCTTTCCGAAAACCACAGGCTCCAGGCCGAGCTCGGCGCAGATATCGCCTTCCTCGAACCAGAAGAACTCACCAAGACTTTCCCTTGGTTGAGTGTGGAAGACCTGTCAGCGGGCTGTTTTGGTCGTAGTGGCGAGGGCTGGTTCGACGGCTACGGCATGATGCAGGCCTTCCGCAAGAAGGCGCGCGCACTTGGTGTGGAGTACCGGTCAGCTCGCGCTGCATCGATCGAAGTTGGAGATGGCAAGGCAACTGGCGTTCGTCTCGAAGACGGTGAAGTGGTTTCCGCAGGCACGATCATCAACGCTTCCGGCGCCGACGGTCGAAGGCTCGCTGCGACGGCGGGCGTCGACATCCCCATTGAGGTGAAGAAGCGGATGATCTTCACGTTCAAGTCCGAAGATCGGATCGACCGTTGTCCGCTGCTGATAGACCCGAACGGAACCTATGTGCGTGGCGACAGCGACGGGTTCATCTGCGGCTGGGCGCCTTCGGGCGAAGCGGATCCCGAAGTCGAGGACGACTTCGACGTGGACTGGAGCCTGTTCGAGGATCACATCTGGCCGACGATTGCGACGCGCGTTCCGGCGTTCGAGCGCATCAAGCCGGGTGCTGCCTGGGCTGGCTACTATGACATGTGTGCCTACGACGACAATGTGTTGCTCGGTGCCATGCCGGAAGTGCCTAATCTCCTGCTCGCCAACGGGTTTTCCGGCCATGGACTGCAGCAGGCCCCGGCAGTTGGTCGTGGCCTTTGCGAGCTCGTCGTATATGGAGGCTACAAAAGCCTTGATCTCTCCGAGCTGTCACCGGTCCGCCTCCGTGAGGGACGCCAGGTCAGGGAAAAGAATATCGTCTGAAGGAAAGACCGGCAGAGGGCTCTGCCGGTCTTCGTTCTCTGAACTCGACATTCCAACAGATGCAAAAGTTGTTGAGTGCATCACCGGCTGCGCCCGGCGGACTCGATTCCGCGTCGGTCAAAGGTTTGTTGCGCTTCTCCGAGGCAGGCGATGCCGCCAGCGGGAAAGCGCCTGGCGGGCGGCGTGCAGCTTGCAAGCAAGCGGCGCGGCGGTATCGTAGAAGCGCTGGTCGTCCTCGGGACTGCGCAAGGTCTTGCGGCGGCTGACGCCCTCGCGCGCTATGATGAATGCCAGGATGTCTTGCATGGTCGCCTCCAAACTCAATGTCTGGAGCCGATATAGGCGGACGAAAAAACGATTCATACCGCCCATTTTCGCATGGCATCTTTCAAACATGAACGACGCCGCCGATCGGAGATTGATCGTCAGGCGGTGCCGCCATTGATGGCCGGCTTCACCTTGTTGCCGAGAAGCTCGATCGAGTGCAGTGCCGCTTCGTGGGGAAGCTCTGCGCCCTGCAGCAGCAACGTGATCCGATCGATGCCACCCAAGGACTCGTTGATATGACGAACCTTGGCGATGATCTCGTTCGGTCCACCGATCATCAGGGCGCCCGTCGGGCCTCGCAGCGCGTCATACTGAGCGCGTGTCGTCGGGCCCCAACCTCGCTCGCGGCCGATTTTGGAGAAGGTCCGCTCGTAGCCCGGCCAGTACGTATCGGCTGCTTCCTCGGCGCTGTCGGCCAGAAAACCGACGGCATGAACGCCCACGCTCAGCTTCTCCGGAGCGTGGCCAGCCTCGGCGCCCGCCCTCCGGTAGAGGTCGATCAAGGGACGGAACCGGTGAGGTTCGCCACCGATGATAGCGACAACCAAGGGCAAGCCCATCCATCCCGCCCGGGCGAATGAGGCCGGTGTGCCACCCACGCCGATGCGAACGGGCAATTGCTGCTGCACAGGTCTCGGGTAGACCCCTTGGCCCGTCAGGGCTGCGCGATGCTTGCCCGACCAGGTGACGTTGATGTTGTCCCGGAGGGTCAGAAGCAGATCCAGCTTCTCAGTGAACAGCTCATCATAGTCGGCAAGGTCGAAGCCGAACAGCGGATAGGATTCGATGAACGATCCGCGTCCGACGATGATCTCTGCCCGGCCGTTCGAAATCAGGTCCAGCGTGGCGAACTGCTGAAAAACGCGCACGGGGTCGTCTGAGCTGAGAACGGTCACCGCGCTGGCGAGGCGGATAGACTTTGTACGCGCCGCAGCGGCTGCCAAGATCACGGCCGGGGAAGACGCGAGATATTCCTCTCTGTGATGCTCTCCGATGGCGAAAACATCCAGACCAGCCGATTCTGCTGTCTCGATTTCTTCAAGGAGGCGCGCTATACGTGCAGCGTCGCCCGTTTTGCTGGAGGGGGTCCAGGTGGTTGACACGAAGCTGTCTATGCCGAATTCCATGACCGATCCCTGAATTTGCTGGTTTAGAGCAGGGCGAAGAGCCACCCTGTGCGAACTGTTGGCCAATGTGGACGCGAAAGTGTGCCAACGAAAGGGGCCGATCGTTCACTCTGGGTGAAAAATATGTCGCGCTTTACGTGACTTTGCGTAGCTGTTGGTGCGGGTAAATTCAATTCACGTCCTTTGCCGGGCGAGCCGGCGTTGATGGGGGAATACGCGAATGGCTAAGGTTCTTGTGCTCTACTATTCCGCTTATGGTCACATTGAGACGATGGCGCGTGCCGTCGCCGAAGGTGCTCGTTCTGCCGGCGCGACCGTGGATGTGAAGCGCGTTCCTGAATTGGTGCCGGAGGACGTCGCCAAGGCCTCTTATTACAAGGTCGACCAGGCCGCTCCGATCGCCAAGCCCGAAGAGCTTGCCGACTACGATGCTATCATCGTCGGCGCCGGCACGCGTTTCGGAACGGTTGCCTCGCAGATGCGCAACTTCCTCGATCAGACCGGCGGCCTCTGGTTCCAGGGCAAGTTGGTCGGCAAGGTCGCTTCAGCCTTCACCTCCTCGGCGACGCAGCATGGTGGCCAGGAGTCGACGATCCTCGGTTTGATTCCGACGTTCCTCCATCATGGTATGGCCTACGTCGGTCTTCCCTATGCCTTCCAGGGGCAGATGGGCGTTGAAGCCGTCAAGGGTAGCTCGCCCTATGGTGCTTCCACCATCACCGATGGTGACGGCTCGCGTCAGCCGTCCGAGATCGAGCTGGAAGCTGCCAAATTCCAGGGCGCACACGTCGCAAAGATCGCTGCCAAGCTGTTTGGCTGATTGGCACATTGTGGATTATGAAGCCCCGGAGTCCTTCGGACCTCGGGGCTTCATTTGCGTTCGGGCCGGATACGCTCATAAAGGCCGATCGGCGCACCATCGGTGCCGGTGATAACGGCGGCATGGGCGTAGCCAGCCCGCTCTGCCAGCCGGATCGACGGCTCATTCTTGGGCTCGATGATGCAAGTCGTGAGCGGAAAGCGCGCAGCCCGGTCGGCCCATGCCAGGCACGCGGCAAGTGCCTCGCTGGCATATCCCTTGCCGTGCGCGGCGTGTATGAAAGCCCAGCCCGCTTCCGGCAGTCCTCGAACAGGCAAATTGATTGGCCGCTTGAAATCGGAGAAGCCGATCTCGCCGATGAACGCACCGGTATCTTTCCGCTCAACAGCCCAAAAGCCATAGCCCATGACGATCCAATGACCGGCATAGCGAAGATAGCGCATCCAGCTTTCGTGCTCTGTCGCCGGACGTCCCGAGATGAAGCGCGTTACCTCCGGATCGGCCCACATGGCAGCAAGGGACGGAAAGTCCTCGCGTCGGTGGCCACGCAAAATCAGCCGATCGGTTTCGATCTCCGGCGCACGTGTCCTTCGGCTCTGTGGCATCGCACATCTCGCATCGTTATAGTAATGCTTTAGCAGATTCGACGGAGAGTGAGCCTCATGCGGTGTCCTTATTGCGGCAATGATGACAGCCAGGTGAAGGACAGCCGCCCCACCGAGGACGGCACCGCGATCCGTCGTCGTCGCGTGTGTATCGCCTGCGGTGGCCGCTTTACGACCTTCGAGCGCGTACAGCTTCGCGAGTTGACGGTCATCAAGCGGTCAGGACGGCGTGTACCTTTTGATCGCGACAAGCTGATGCGCTCGGTTCAGATCGCGCTTCGCAAGCGTCCCGTCGAGGGGGAGCGGGTCGAGCGCATGGTCAACGGCATTGTTCGTCAACTTGAAAGCATGGGTGAAAGCGAGATCGATGCCGGGCTGATCGGTCGCCTTGTCATGGAGGGGTTGAAGACGTTGGACGATGTCGCGTACGTGCGCTTCGCCTCCGTTTATCGGGACTTCCGCGAGGCCAAGGATTTCGAGAGTTTGCTCGGCGAACTCAACGCCGATAGCGAGTGAGGCGGCCATGACGGTGGCCCGTGGCCAACCGACCGAACTCGATCGCCGCTTCATGGCAGCTGCCATCGCGCTCGGCTGGCGCAACGCTGGCGTCGCCCGACCTCATCCCTCCGTCGGCGCCATCCTCGTGCGCAAGGGCGCGGATAGCTTCGAGGTCATTGCTCGCGCCGTTGCCCCGCCGGGCGGACGTCCACATGCTGAGGCGCTGGTCTTGGCTGCCGCTGGTCCGAGAGCTCGCGGTGCCACCCTCTATGTCACGCTCGAACCTTGCTTCAATGGCGGCCCGGCGCCGTCCTGTGTGACGGCATTGGTCAACGCCGGCGTGGCACATGTCGTTGTAGGTATTGAAGATCCCGATCCGCGCTACACAGGGCGTAGCCTAGCCATTCTTGAGCGGAATGGCATTCCGGTAACCACCGGCGTGCGAGCCGGCGAGGCAGCGTTGTTGCACGCCGGCCATATCGCACGTTCGCGTCTCGATCGGCCTCATGTGCATCTGCGTCTAATGCTTAGCGCCGATGGCTGTGTGGAGCGGACGGGGGAAGGAACGCGACCAATTGCTTGCGCGGCAACCCGTGCACACGGCTTTGGCCTTCGCTTGATGCATGATGCTGTGATGGTCGGCAGCGGAACGATCATCGCCGATAATCCTCGCCTCACTGCGCGGTTGCCGGGATGCGATAGCCGCTCCCCGGTGCGAGTTGTGGTCGATGCCGAGGCCCGTACGCCGGTTGATTCGAACGTTGTCGCACTTGCAAGAACGTCGCCAACCTGGATTTTTGTCGCCCCTGATGCGCCCGAGGACCGTGTTCGCGCCTTGTTTCAGCGGGGTGTGCTGGTGCTGACGGCCGAGCGCGAAGCGTCTGGCCGGATCGATCTCGCAGACGTTCTGTTCCAGATGTGCGGGCTTGGGATTGCTTCTGTGCTGGCCGAAGGCGGGGCTCGTCTGTCGCGGTCGCTCCTCGAAGCCGGGATGGTCGACGAGGCAACCGTTGTCGTATCGGGAGAAGCGGCCGGAGGCGAGGTGCCCAATCTGCCGCTTTCGGAGCTCTCGGACGCGACAGCCTTCCGTATTGTGTCCGGAAGATCGTTCGGCGAAGATCGTCTATTGCATCTCGCCCGGATCGATGGACGAACGTCCATTCATGATATTCGCTTACCTGTAAGACCTATTCGCAGACCTATTGCGGAACCATTGTGATTTTGCCAACCTCGTTGTCGTAATTGATTTGTAAGCCCAAATGGGGACCACGATGACCCTTCCGATGACTGTCCAGGATGTGAACAGCCTGGGCGCCAAGGCCTTCATGGCCACTTTCGGCGACGTTGCCGAACATTCTCCCTGGGTGGCCGAGGCTGCCGAGGAGATGCGTCCGTTCACCAATCGCGACGCTCTGATCGCGGCCTTCGAGCGGACACTGCGCGCTGCGGGGCGCGCTGCAAAACTGGCACTTATCCAGGCCCACCCTGATCTTGCCACGAAGGCACAATCGATCGCCGACGACTCGCGCCGTGAACAGGCGGGCGCCGGGCTCGATGCCCTGTCGCCTGCGGAGTTCGTTCGTTTCGAGACGCTGAACAAAGCCTATCGCGAGCGCTTCGGCTTCCCCTTCATTTTTGCAGTTCGGGGGGCAACCAAGGCGGATATTCTCGCTTCCTTTGAGGAGAGGCTGGACAACAGTGCCGAAGTCGAGTTCGAGCGTGCGCTGGACGAGATCGTGCGTATCTTCCGCTTCCGCATCGAGGATCGGGTCGCATCTTGAGAACACCGACGGAGCTTGGCATCCGTGCCGAAGAACTGCTTGCTGAGCTCGCCGCTTTCACCGATGGCGACGGCAATCTCACGCGTCTTTATCTGTCACCAGCCCACCGAGAAGCGGCAGGTCGCGTTGCCTCGTGGATGCGCGAGGCGGGCCTTGATGTGGGACAGGACGCGCTCGGTACGGTGCGCGGCCGTCTCAAGCCGACGGCGCCGGGCAGGGCGGGCAACCGTCGTCTGCTGATCGGTTCGCATATCGACACGGTGGTCAACGCCGGTCGCTATGACGGGATGCTCGGTGTCGTTGCCGGCATACTCGCTGTCGAGGAAATCAAGGCGCGCGGGATCTCGCTGCCATTCGGTGTCGATGTGCTTGCCTTTGGCGATGAGGAAGGCGTGCGCTTTCCTTCAACCCTGGCCTCCAGCTCGGCTGTCGCCGGTTGTCTCGTGTCCTCCGACCTCGATTCACGCGACGCCGAGGGCATAACGTTGCGCGATGCGTTGGTTGAGTTCGGCGGCGATCCCGAGAATGTCGCGTCGGCGGCCTACGCGAGTGACGAAGCGCTAGCCTATCTTGAAGTCCATATAGAGCAAGGCCCCGTGCTCGAAGCCGAAGGGCTGCCGATTGGCATTGTCACGTCGATCGCTGGACAGTCCCGGTTCTTCGTCACGGTCACCGGCGAAGCGGGCCACGCGGGTACCGTACCGATGGCCCTGCGCCGCGACGCTTTGGCGGCGACTGGCGAGATGTTGCTGGCAATTGAGGATGTGGCCCGGGCCGGAGGCGCCCATCAGATGGTCGCTACCGTTGGTCGCCTGACTTTAAAGCCAGGGGCGGTCAACGTCATTCCGGCCGAGGTGGTCTTCACGCTTGATATTCGTGCGGATGCTGATGCGCCGCGTCTGGACGCCATTTCCAGGCTGGAAACTCGCCTCCAGGAAATCGCTGCGGGGCGCGGCGTTTCAGTGAGCGTGGAAAAGTTCTACGAGAGCCCAACAACACCCTGCGCCTCTTATCTGCAGGAGGCATTCGCCGGCGCAGCTCGCGATCTTGGCGTGAGAGAGCGTCGGCTTGCGTCTGGCGCCGGCCACGACGGCCATGCCATGCATCGTCTCACCGACGTGGGCATGCTCTTCGTGCGCTGCCGCGGCGGCATCAGCCATAACCCCGCTGAGTTCGCGAGCGTTGACGACATGGGGATCGCCGTCGAAGCCTTGATCAAGACCATTGTGCAGTTGGCGGCACAAGCGTCCGACCGACCCAACTGAATAGAGGCGCCTTTTCAGCTTAAGGGCGCCTCCTGGTTTCTGATCGCTCAGGCAGCGACGTCGAGGCTAGCCCCGGAATCCGTGCTAGCCGATTGCATGGTCTCATATGCGGAAATGGCCGGTCCAGCCAATGGATTACCCTGAGGAGGCTGCGCCTTGCCCTCATCGTTGTTCTGTTGGGCTGCCTCAGCGGTGGGCGAAGCCGGGGTGGTCGTTGTCGTGCTGGTGCCATCCGTGTAGGTGATGGTCGTCGTGGTGCTGCCGTCTGGATTGGTAACGGTAGTCTCGCTTTCGACTTCCTTGCTGGATGACGATCCGCCTGCCGCAGATGCGCCACCCGAAGAAGACGAACCACTTGCAGAACTTGTTTGCGTCGATGTGCTGCTGTCAGTCGAGGAGGACGTTCCGCTCGAAGCGGATCCCGATGCGGACTGGCTGTCTTCCGTGAATGTGGTGAACTCGTCTTGGCTCACCGAGCCGTCGCCATTGGTGTCGATCGAACTATACAGCTGCTTGAGTGCTTCGGTGTCGGAGGAGAGCCCCTCGGGAGCTCCCGCAGAGAACTCCTCGAAGCTCAAGCTATCCGAGCCGTCCGTATCAAGATCCGTGAAGGAGGGGCCGGTGCTGGTCCCATTTTCCTGGATCGACATCAGCGTGGACTGCATGTCGCTTGATAGCTGACTGAACGCGCTCTCGAACTCGGGACCTGCAAGAGCCCCATCACCATCGGAATCAGTGCTCGAGATGAGCTTTGACAGCGTGGAAAGAGCATCAGAAGCGTTGGAGTTGTCGCTAGCCGCAGCTGATAGCTCTTCGGCGCTGACAGTGCCGCTCTTGTCGGTGTCAATCTTCGCGAAGAGGGACTGAAGCTGAGAGAGGGAACTGGAAGATGAAGAAAGGGAGGAAACGCTCATGGCCAGGATATGCCCCCGGGGGTTGGAGGCGCGCATGATCGCGCGTCATCCTTTTGACGCGCGCTTCCCTAAAGTCAGGCAGGAATTATTGTTTCCTGGTTTGACAGTCTTTTCTGAGTAGCAACAATATACTGACAAGCAGCTACTAGCCCTCTCAGCCTACCGTTCCCCAGAGATCGTAAGCGTCAGCACGTTCAATCTTTGCGGTCACGATATCGCCGACGCGCATCGGGCGCCGGCTCTGCAAGTGAACCGATCCATCAATCTCTGGCGCGTCCCACTTTGACCGCCCCTTGGCAACGGCTCCATTTGCTTCGTCAATGATGACCGGGATGCGCTTGCCGACACGACGCTGCAGCAATTTGGCTGAAATGCTCTGCTGGTGCGCCATAAAACGGTGCCAACGGCGTTCCTGCTCTTCGGGCGGTACCAGCGGTAGGCCAAGGTCGTTGGCGGCAGCTCCCTTCACCGGCTCGTACTTGAAACAGCCGACCCGCTCAAGCTTCACTTCGGTAAGCCAGTCGAGCAGCATCTCGAAGTCTTCTTCCGTCTCGCCCGGGAAGCCGACGATGAATGTCGAGCGAATGGCCAGATCCGGACAGATTTCACGCCACTTGGCGATGCGCTCGGCCGTCTTTTCCTGATGGGCTGGACGGCGCATGGCGCGAAGAACATTTGGTGAGGCGTGCTGGAACGGAATGTCGAGATAAGGCAACACCTTCCCTTCGGCCATCAGCGAGATGACCTCATCGACGTGCGGATAGGGGTAGACGTAGTGGAGACGCACCCAGATGCCGAACTCTGACAGAGCGTCTGCCAGATCGTAAAAGCGGGCGCGGACCTCACGGTCTTTCCAGATACCGCGCTGATACTTGATGTCGACGCCGTAAGCCGATGTGTCCTGCGAGATGACGAGCAGCTCCTTGACGCCGGCATTTGCCAGCTTCTCGGCTTCGCGCAATACGTCGACCACAGGGCGCGAAACCAGGTCGCCCCGCAGCTTCGGGATGATGCAGAAGCTGCAACGGTTGTGGCAGCCCTCGGAAATTTTGAGATAGGCATAGTGACGCGGCGTCAGTTTGACGCCCTGCGGCGGCACCAGATCAACGAAGGGATCGTGAGCGGGCGGAATGGCCTCGTGCACAGCGCTCATCACGCTCTCGTAGGCTTGCGGCCCAGTGATGGCCAGAACACCGGGGAACGCATCGCGGATCTGCTCAGGCTCGGCGCCCATGCATCCGGTGACGATAACCTTGCCATTCTCGGACATCGCCTTGCCGATGGCATCGAGGCTCTCTGCCTTGGCGCTGTCGAGGAAGCCGCAGGTATTCACGATCACCACGTCTGCACCATCGTGGCGGCGGGCAATCTCGTAACCTTCCGACCTCAGGTGCGTGACAATCCGCTCGCTGTCGACCAGCGCCTTCGGACAGCCCAGGCTGACAAAGGAGATTTTCGGAGCGGTATCGGCGCGGGCATCGGTGGTCATTTACGGCGAAATCCTGAGCTTTTGAGGCCGAGATGCATGAAGAGCTTTTCGGACGCCGTCAAGATGGCGGGCATCAAATCGCCTGAATGACGCGCTTTCGTTCAACGGTAACCTGGATCTTCACGCGGCGATCACCTTTTGCGGCGCGGCGAAAAGGAAATCGCTAAGACTTCGGTGCTAGTGTATGATCCGAGCAATAACGAGAACACCGAGGCTTCATGCGTTTTCAGACCACCCGTTCTTCCGTATCCCTCGCAGCCGCTGCTCTGCTACTTGCAACGCTTTCCCTCGGGGGCTGCGCGGGTGGTCCTTCAGATTTCCTGTCGCTAGCCAAAGCTCCGAAGGAAGAAAAGCCGATTGTCCGCGATGCCAATCAGCAGGCGGCTCTTGCAGCTGCCCTGGCTGCCCAGACCCATGGCTATCATATGCCATCTGACGACCAGTCTACTGTGATGGCACTTTCCGCGGCGCGTCAGCAGCAGACCGATGAAGCCCGCGCGCTCGTCCAGGAAACCGAGACGGCTTTCAAGCCGGCCGAGACGCCGGCGTGCGATCCCTATTCGGTAGATCCGACGACCGCTTGTCCGGCCAAGGCTCCCTAAGCTCAACCGCGATATTGGCAGCCAATCAGTGCATTGAAAGCTGCTGGCCCAGATAAAAGGCCGGCAAGCATTTGAGACCGGAAGTCTCGGCTTTGCCACAGCGTTCTGCCGCTTCGGCGGCATTCTTGAACGGCCCGGCGATCAGGAGCAGTTCGGTTCGCCCGCCGCGATCACGGATTGTGGCGAGCCCGTCGAGCCCTTCAAAGAGAGCCGGATATTGCCTGACAAGATCGGACCACGCTTTCTTGAGCGTGCTGAGATCCCCGTAGGTTCCAAGTTCCATTCCGAACTGGGTATAGGCCGTATCACTTTGCGAGCTGGTATCCGGTGGTGCGAGATCGTCGAAGCTGGGCGCTGCCGGAGGGAGCGGAACTGCGGTTTTTGATGCCACTCCAGAGTGTGCGCCTATGCTGCCCGTCATCTCCGACAAGTGGCTTTCCAGCTTGGTAATCCGCTCTGACAAGGAGTCGATCTGACCGCGCAACAGTTCTGTCGTCTGGCGCAGCGCGGCATTCTCGATCCTTACCTTGGCGAGCTCTGTGGTGAGATCGGCGTCTCTGGCCGGAGCTCCGACCATGTCGCTCCGCCCGCTGGACGTCGTTGCCACCGAGGCAGCATCGGGAGTCGCTGTCCCGCGCAGCAGCGTTGCTCCCCCACCATAGGCGCTGGTTCGCGGCTGCTGCGCGGCGGAAGTGTCTCGCACTGGATTGCCGTAGACAAGGGCCACCAGTGCAAACAGCACCGCCAACCCCGCAATGGCGAACCAGACGGACAACGCAAAGGAGCCGGACACACCGCCTCCACCGCCGTATCTGTCGTCACGCTCGCCGTTCACGAAGACACCCCAACGCCGAAAGGCCGCATTTCGGCCAGTCTCTTCCATAAAGGATGAGGAAGCCGATTCACTCAAGGATAATGAGTCGCTGCCGACCTTTGTTGGTAGCTTACCCACGATTGTTTCGCGGGTTGCGCTGTGCGCGACCGTAAGGAAAGCTGGTTTTGACGGACAACTTCACTTGTTCCTCACGCGGGGGCAGTATGAGGAAGCGGCCAGATAATGAAACGGAAGGACCGGGGGCGTGGCGAGACTTAGAAATTACTTCCTGACCGGTCTCCTGGTGGCTGGTCCGGCCGGCATCACGATCTACATCACCTGGTCGATGGTGTCGTGGATCGACAGCTGGGTGAAGCCATATCTGCCGGCCGCCTATAATCCCGATACATACTTGCCTTTTCGTGTCCCGGGCTATGGCTTGGTGGTGGCGGTCTTCGTCATCACTTTGATTGGTTTTCTGACGGCCAATATCGTCGGCGCGTCTATTTTTTCCTTTTCGGAAGAACTTGTTGGCCGCATGCCGCTGGTGCGGAATCTTTACAAGGGACTGAAGCAAATCTTCTCGTCCGTGCTTGCCGACAAGGGGAACGCCTTCAAGCAGGCGGCATTGGTTCGGTTCCCTCATACCGGAATGTGGACTATTGCCTTCGTCGCCGGCACGACGCGCGGAGAGGTCGCGGAACGTCTTCAGGGAGGCGACGCGCTTCTAACGGTGTACGTTCCCACCACCCCCAACCCGACCGGTGGCTATCTGGTGTTCGTCCCACGCGAAGACGTTATCATCCTGGACATGTCGGTCGAAGACGCGGCGAAATTCGTCATTTCATTCGGCCTTGTGACTGCACAGTCGGCCGACGCAGCGGAAACCCTCATCCGCACCCTGTCGAAGGGAGGCGGATCGGCTTAATCGGTGACCACCGGCGCGTCCGCTCGTCCGCCCCACTCGGTCCAGGATCCATCGTAAACGGCGACATCCGGCGCGCCGATCACATCGAGGGCGAGTGCCAGAACGGCAGCCGTCACGCCTGAGCCGCAACTGGTGATGATGGGCTTCGTGACGTCGACGCCATGCGACATGAAAAGCGTCCGCAGGTCGGATGAGGACTTCATGCGTTCGCCATCAATGGCGTCGCCAAAGGGGATATTGATGGCGCCGGGCATGTGTCCCGAACGAAGTCCGGCTCGCGGCTCTGCCTCCTCGCCGTGGAAGCGGCCCGCCGAGCGTGCGTCGAGAATCTGAATCTCGCTGCCGAGCGCCGCCTTCACCTCGTCAAAGTCTCGAATCAGGCCCGGCCGGAAGGAGGGCGCGAACGTCTTCGGTTCAATTCTGGCCGCCTTGCCTTCCTCAATCGGAAGGTGTGCGGCAGACCATGCGGGCAGGCCCCCGTCGAGGATTACAACGTCCTGGGCGCCCATCACGCGGAACGTCCACCAGACGCGTGCGGCAGAGCGCAAGCCGTAGCTGTCGTATATGACGATCGTCTGCCTATCGCTGATGCCAAGGGCACCCATCGCAGCTGCGAAGGCTTCCGGCGATGGCAGCATATGCGGCAGGGACGATGTCGTGTCTGCAATGGCATCGACATCGAAGAATACAGCGCGCGGAATATGCCCGGCGAGATATTCGGTCCAACCACTTCGTGCGGTTGCCGGCATGTGCCAGGAGCCGTCAACAACAGCTACGCTGGGATCGTCGATGTGACGAGAGAGCCAGTCGGCAGTGACAAAATGCGGGTCCGGATGAACGGGCATGACTCGGCTCCTCGTTGACGGAAACGCGCACTAGGCGCTTTCAGCAGGCGGTCCAAAGCGCAGCCGGACGCGACGATTGATTCGACCCTTATTCTCGATCTTGGCGATATGCACCTCGCCGATCTCAGCTGTCGAGCCAACATGTGTGCCACCACAAGGTTGCAGGTCGATGTCGGATCCGATGCGGACGAGACGCACACGACCCGCGCCGGTCGGTGGCTTCACCTTCATGGTCTTGACGAGAGACGAATTGGCGGCGAGCTCTTCGTCGGTGATCCACTCTGTCGTGACCGCGTGATCGGCCTTGATCAGGGCATTGAGGGCTGCGGTGGCCGACACTTTCTCGACTGTTTCGCCTTCCGGCAGGTCGAAATCGAGCCGCCCCTCTTCGCTGCCCACTTGGCCGCCGGTTACTGGATAGGGCAACACAACCGACAAAAGATGCATCGCGGTGTGCATCCTCATGAGGGCGTGGCGCCGTTGCCAATCGATATGCTGTATCACCGTTTGGCCGAGCTGAGGGAGATCCTGACCGTTTTCCGGAACAAGGATAATCGAAGATCTATCAGCTGTGTAAGCGGCGTTCTTAATGTCGGTTTTAAGCCCTGTTCCCCACTCGATGGATCCGCTGTCCCCTGGCTGCCCACCGCCCTGCGGATAAAAGATCGAGCGGTCAATATAGAGGCTCCCGTCGGTACCGACCGCCGTCACCGTCGCTTCGGCCAGTTCCAGATAGGGATTTTCGAGGTAGAGCGCCTCGGTCATTGCAATCTCTCCTTCACGCGGCCTCGAAGGGCGGCCTGAATGTCCGGGGCATATCAAGCCATTTCGGCACCGGCAGGTTCTTGCTCCTCAGAAACGCGGGATTGTAGAGCTTCGACGCGTAACGCGCGCCGCCATCGCAGAGCACGGTGACAATCGTATGGCCGGGCCCAAGTTCCCGGGCTAGGGCAATGGCCCCGGCGATATTGATACCGGCCGAGCCTCCAAGGAAAAGTCCCTCGTGCTCGACGAGATCAAACAGCACGGTGAGCGCCTCCTCATCGGAGATCCGGCAGGAGAAATCGACGGGCGCGCCTTCAAGATTGGCCGTGATCCGACCTTGACCGATGCCCTCGGTAATCGACGATCCCTCTGACTTGAGTTCGCCGCTGGTGTACCAGGAATAGAGCGCGGCACCGTGGGGATCGGCGAGGCCAATCTTCACGTCAGGCCTGAGTTCCTTGAGGCCAATGCCGACGCCCGCCAGCGTGCCGCCGGAGCCTACCGCGCAGATGAACCCGTCAACCTTGCCGCCTGTCTGCTCGTAGATCTCGCGGGCTGTGGTTTCGATGTGGGCTTGCCGATTGGCGACGTTATCGAACTGATTGGCCCATATGGCGCCATGCGGCTCGGTCTTTGCGAGTTGCTCGGCGAGGCGCCCTGAAAGCTTCACGTAATTATTGGGATTGCGGTAAGGGACGGCTGGCACTTCCACCAACTCGGCACCGACCATGCGCAGATAGTCCTTTTTTTCCTGCGACTGGGTCTCCGGGATGACGATCACCGTCTTGAGGCCAAGGGCGCTGCCGACCAATGCCAAACCAATGCCGGTGTTGCCTGCAGTGCCTTCGACGACGGTACCACCGGGTTGAAGGCGCCCGGTCGCCAGCGCGTCACGGATGATGTAGAGCGCGGCCCGGTCTTTCACGGACTGCCCGGGATTCATGAATTCAGCTTTTCCGAGAATTTCGCAGCCAGTTTCCTCGGACGCCCGGCGCAAGCGGATCAAGGGCGTGTTGCCGATCGTATCAATAACGCTGCCGGTCATTGGAATGCCTCTGTGCGGCCGCCGGTCGGACTGAAATTTCGCGACAGCAACGTTTGAGAACTATCGCGGGAATGTCAGCTTCGACGCAAAGGAAGCGGCTCTACCTGAACCTGCTTATCGGAAGGGTGAGAATGCAATGCTAGACGAATTCGGTGTCAATTGGCTCATCGGGGAGAATCGCCCAGCCTGTGGAGGTCAGGTATTCCAGGGGCTTGTAACGGCGCTTGTAATCCATCTTGCGCGAACCCTGTACCCAGTAACCAAGGTAAAGATAGGGCAGGCCACGGCGTCGCGTCCGTTCGATATGGTCGAGAATCATGAATGTTCCGAGCCCATCGCTTTGCATGTCGGGCTCGTAGAAGGAATAAACCATTGAAAGGCCGTCGATAAGAACGTCGGTCAGGGCAGCGCCAATCAGAGGGCCGTCGCCCATGCCATTGAGGAACGTGTTGATCCCCCGACGCCGGTATTCAATCATCATGGTTGAAACGTGCGTCTCCTCGACCATGGCGGCGTAATCACCCACTGTCATGTCCACCATGCCGCCATCGGCGTGGCGAGCGTCGAGATAAGAGCGAAAGAGCGAATATTGCTCGCCGGTCGCAGCCGGCGGCAGTTCCGCGCCGACGAGACGGCTGTTGCGCGCGTAATTGCGCCTCTGGCTCTTGTCGGGCCGAAAATCGTCAACGCGCACGCGCACCGAGATGCAGGATCGGCAATCTTCGCAGGCTGGCCGATAGGCGATGTTCTGGCTGCGACGAAACCCCCCGTGGCTCAGGATGGAGTTCATCGCAGCGGCGCGTTCGCCCACCATATGGGTGAACACCTTCCGCTCCGTCTTGCCCGGCAGATAGGGGCAGGCGGACGGCGCGGTCAGGAAGAATTGAGGCGCGTCGGTTGGGTGCTGCGTCATGGTTCATGCGTCGGTCGGTTCGGCTATCTTGGCATCTTTCGCCGGCTCTGGCGAGATACCAAGATCACCGGAAGCGCAGGGCTGCAAATCCCATAGCGGTCGGTCGAACCAAGCCCTAACAAGCCCTAAGTTGGGCAGGGCGCGAATGGTATACCCGAAACGGCAGAGAGCTGAGATGGGTGCGAAGCCGAAAAGCCGCGTACTTCAATACCGATTGACGAACACAATGCCGAGCACGATGTCGTGCAAAAGGCGCTTGTTCTCAGTGAACAGCGATACCAGCAGCACCAGCGGCGTCAGAACGGACACCGAGAAATAAAACAGCACCGCATGGATCGCGGCAATCCCGGGATTCAGACGGGTGCCATCCATAAAGCGGGCTTCGATGCCCTGGGTGCGCATGCCAACCGTCGCGGAGTTGGGGCCACCTAACGAGAAGGCGCAATAGACAAGCGCGACGGCCGGCCAGAGGATCGGGTACAGGAGCCAGCCGAGGCCGAGCGTGAAGATGCCGAGAAAGAAGACGATCACGCCAACGGCGAAGGTCAGGATGGCTATGATGACGGCGTCGATCAGAAACGCGAACACACGACGCGTGCGGATGCCGCTGACGGCTCCGCGGCCGAGGCGGCCCTCATCAATGATGTAATCGGCTGCATCATAGGTCCGGTTGGACATGGAAGTCTCCTTGGGGACAATGAGCCGCATATGGGAATGCTGACAGCGACTTCAATGCATGCTTAGCTATTCCGCCGATTTTCGCTCGACGCCGTAGCCCTTGGCTCTGAGGGCGGCGATGATCTCCTCGGCGTGGTGGCCATCGCGCGCCTCGAGTGTGATGTCGAGCGAAGCACCCTTGGCCGGAATTTCGAGCACCGTGCGGCGGTGCGACACCTCCAGGATGTTGCCGCCAGCGTCGCCGATCAGCGTGGTTATGGCGCCGAGCGTACCCGGTCGATCCGGAATCGCCAGACGAATGGCAACGATCTTCTCTTCCCTTGCGAGCTCGCGCATCATGATCGAGGCGAGAATGCGCGGGTCGATATTGCCGCCTGAGAGAACGAGGCCGACTTTCTTGCCGCGGAAGAGATCGGGCTCAGCGAACATGGCAGCAAGTCCTGCAGCGCCGGCTCCTTCCGCCATGGTCTTCTGCAGGGTGAGATAGGCGTTGACGGCCCGTTCAAGGTGGCTCTCGTCGACCAGGACAATGGTGTCGACAAGTTTTCTCACAACCGGCAGGGTCCGCTGACCGGCAACCTTGACCGCAATGCCCTCGGCCAGCGTCGCGCCGCCTGCCATCGCCTCGACGCCCTTCACGGCGGCCCACATCGATGGGTACATACGTGTCTCGACGCCGATGACCTTGATGTCGGGCTTGATCGCCTTCGCTGCCGTTGCCATGCCGGCTATGAGGCCGCCTCCGCCCACGGGAACCGCGATGATGTCGAGGTCCGGTCTTTCTTCGATCATCTCGACGGCCAGCGTGCCTTGGCCGGCGATGACATCCGCATCGTCATAAGGGTGAATGAACACAAGGTTCTCTTCGGCACCAATGCGCTCGGCGGCAAATGCCGCTTCGGCCACCGTTTCTCCCTCGAGCACGACGCGGGCGCCATAGCCTGCCGTCGCGGCCACTTTCACGTGGGGCGTCGTCACTGGCATGACGATGGTCGGCGCAATGCCCAGCCGCACGGCGTGGTAGGCCACCGCCTGCGCGTGGTTGCCGGCCGACATGGCTATCACGCCCCGCTGCCGCTCTTCTTCCGAGAGCGTCAGAAGCCGATTAAGGGCGCCGCGTTCCTTGAAGGCCGAGGTTACCTGCAGGTTCTCGTACTTAACGAAAACCTCCGCTCCGGTTAGTCGGCCGAGCCGTGGCGCCGGCAGGAACGGAGTATGCATCACCTGACCTGAAATCGCCTCCCTGGCGGCGCGGATACGATCAAGAGAAATTGAATTGTCGGCGCCGTGCATTTGTTTTTCCACGCTTTTTTCAATTTCGCACGTCGTCAAAAGCAGTGAGGGCAGGCGCTTTGCGAAAACATGCGTTTTTTAGTCAAGAATAGCGGATTGTCTCTGGGATACCCCTGAGCGTAATAAACCTTAGAAAGGTACCTTCGACGCCCTTGCGAAGTGAAGGTCTATCCGCTAACCGTGCCACTAGCAATTCGGCGACCCCACGCGACTCCTCCCAAATTGTTGCGTTGCGCAAATGGGTTGCGTCCGAAACAACGAGGTCACAATGGACGAACTCCTTCGGGACTACCTGCCGGTGATCATTTTCCTCGGCGTAGCCTTGGTCATAGGTCTGGCGCTTTTGGTGTCGCCATTCCTCCTGGCCTTCAAGAATCCCGATCCGGAGAAGTTGTCAGCCTACGAATGCGGCTTCAACGCTTTCGATGACGCCCGCATGAAGTTTGATGTGCGCTTCTATCTGGTATCCATCCTGTTCGTAATTTTCGATCTGGAAGTTGCCTTCCTGTTTCCGTGGGCTGTTGCCTTCAAGCAGGTTGGGCTTTTCGGCTTCTGGTCGATGATGGTCTTCCTCGGCGTGCTGACCATCGGATTTGCCTATGAGTGGAAGAAGGGGGCGCTGGAATGGGACTGAGCCCGAGAGAGACGCTGGTGTCGCCCGCCCCCAAGGGAATCATCGATCCTCGTACTGGCAAGCCCATCGGGTCCGATGACGGCTTTTTTACTGGTATCAATGATGAGCTCGCCGACAAGGGCTGGCTCGTGACTTCCACGGAAGAGCTGATCCACTGGGCTCGCACGGGCTCGCTGATGTGGATGACTTTCGGCCTGGCTTGCTGCGCTGTCGAGATGATGCAGGTGTCCATGCCGCGTTACGACGTCGAGCGCTTCGGTTTTGCGCCGCGTGGTTCGCCGCGTCAGTCCGACGTGATGATCGTCGCCGGCACGCTGACCAACAAGATGGCTCCTGCGCTTCGCAAGGTCTACGATCAGATGCCAGAGCCGCGCTACGTCATCTCCATGGGCTCCTGCGCCAATGGCGGCGGCTATTACCACTATTCCTATTCAGTCGTTCGTGGCTGCGATCGCGTCGTGCCGGTCGATATTTATGTGCCTGGCTGTCCCCCGACCGCCGAGGCGCTGCTTTATGGCGTGCTGCTGCTTCAGAAGAAGATTCGCCGCACTGGCACCATCGAGCGCTGAACGACAACAAGGCTGGGTGAAACATGAGCGAAGCCCTGAATGAACTGGCCCTGGCCGTCAGCGGTGTCCTCGGAACCGATGCACTTTCGGTCGAGGTGGCCTACGGCGAAGTGACCGCGGTCATCGTTCGCGAGCGCATCGTCGATGTCGTGACGCGGCTGCGCGACGCCCCGGATCTTCGCTTCGTAAGCATCATCGATGTTTGCGGCGTTGACTATCCGCAGCGCGCCGAACGCTTCGATGTCGTCTATCACATGCTGTCCCCGACCCGGAATGCGCGTATTCGCCTCAAGGTGACTACCGACGAGGAGGCGCCCGTTCCCTCGATCACCTCGGTGTTTCCTGGCGCCCTTTGGTTCGAGCGCGAGGCCTACGACCTGCTCGGCATCCTGTTCTCGGACCACCCGGAGCTGCGGCGCCTCCTCACGGACTATGGCTTCGACGGTCATCCGCTCCGCAAGGACTTCCCGATGACGGGATATGTCGAGGTCCGTTATGACGATGCCCAGAAGCGCGTCGTCTATGAGCCGGTCAGGCTCAATCAGGAATTCCGCAATTTCGACTTCCTGTCGCCCTGGGAAGGCACGACCTACGTGCTGCCGGGCGATGAGAAGGTCAGGACGAACTGAGGCGCGCGATCGATGGCTGAAGCCCAGGTCAGAAATTTCAATATCAACTTCGGCCCGCAGCATCCGGCCGCGCATGGCGTGTTGCGCCTTGTGCTTGAGCTGGATGGCGAGGTGGTCGAGCGCGTCGATCCGCATATCGGACTTCTGCATCGCGGCACCGAGAAGCTGATCGAGGCGCGCACCTATCTTCAGGGTCTGCCGTATTTCGATCGTCTCGACTACGTCGCGCCGATGAACCAGGAGCATGCCTATTGCCTGGCTGTCGAGCGTCTTGCCGGCATCGTCGTGCCGCGTCGGGCCCAGATCATCCGCGTGCTCTATTCCGAGATTGGTCGCATCCTTTCGCACCTCCTCAACGTGACAACCCAGGCGATGGACGTCGGTGCTCTGACGCCGCCGCTCTGGGGCTTCGAGGAACGCGAGAAGCTGATGATCTTCTACGAGCGCGCCTCTGGGTCGCGCATGCATGCCGCATATTTCCGTCCCGGCGGCGTCCATCAGGATCTTCCGGATCAGCTCGTTGCCGATATCGAAGCCTGGTGTGATCCGTTCCTCGGAACCGTTGATGACCTCGATGCGCTCCTGTCGGAAAATCGCATCTTCAAGCAGCGCAACGTCGACATCGGCATCGTCAGCCTGGAAGACGCCTGGAAATGGGGCTTCTCCGGCGTGATGGTGCGCGGCTCCGGTGCCGCATGGGACCTTCGCAAGTCGCAGCCCTATGAAATCTACGGTGAACTCGACTTCGATATTCCCATAGGCAAGAACGGCGACTGCTATGATCGCTACCACATCCGCATGGAAGAGATGCGGCAGTCGGTGCGCATCATGAAGCAGTGCATCGCGCTTCTGAAGACCGAGAAGGGGCCTGTCCTGACGCTTCAGGGCAAATATGCGCCGCCGCGCCGGAGCGAGATGAAGCGTTCGATGGAAGCGCTCATCCATCACTTCAAGCTCTATACAGAGGGCTTCCGAGTACCCGAGGGAGATGTCTACGCCGCGGTGGAAGCCCCGAAGGGCGAGTTCGGCGTCTACCTCGTGTCGGATGGCACCAACAAGCCTTATCGCGTCAAGATCCGCGCCCCCGGCTTTGCGCATCTTCAAGCCATGGACTTCCTTTGTCGCGGCCATTTGCTGGCCGACGTGTCGGCGGTGTTGGGTTCGATCGACATCGTGTTTGGTGAGGTGGATCGCTGATGTCCGTCCGTCGTCTTCATTCAGAACAGCCGGAAAGCTTCGCCTTCACCGAGGAGAATGCCGCCTACCTTCAGAAGGTGATCGCGCGTTATCCGGAAGGACGTCAGGCATCGGCCGTGATCCCGGCGCTGATGGTTGCCCAAAGTCAGGAAGGCTGGATCAGCCGGCCAGCCATCGAGACGGTGGCCAAGCTTCTCGACATGCCGGATATCCGCGTCCTCGAAGTCGCGACCTTCTATACCCAGTTCCAGCTTTCGCCTGTCGGGCGCAAGGCACATATCCAGGTCTGCGGCACGACGCCCTGTCGTCTGCGCGGTGCCGACGAGATCATTTCCATCTGCAAGAACCGTTTGGCGGCCCACCCCTTCGAGCTGTCCGCTGATGGCGCCTTCTCCTGGGAGGAGGTCGAATGCGCCGGCGCTTGCGTCAATGCCCCGATGGTGACCGTCGGCAGCGACACCTACGAGGATCTGACCGCCGAGACCTTCAACGCGCTGATCGATGGCTTCGCCGCTGGCAATCCGCCGACACCTGGGCCGCAGAATGGTCGTTTCTACTCAGCTCCTAGCAATGGCGATACGTCGCTGACCGATCCGTCGCTCGTCGATGGCTCGGTTGTCGGCAAGTACCGCGCCTTTGATCGTGAAGAACTCGCTCCGGCTCCGGCCGCCGCTGCACCGGCGCCGGCTCCCGCTCCGGCCGCCGCAAAGCCTGCTGAAGAAAAGCCGGTTCCGAAGGTGGTCGAGGCTCAGGGGCAGGCCGACGCCGAGAAGGTGCCGGAACAGCACAAGCCTACGCTGCTCGAAGCGGCTCGCGACGGCAAGCCGGACGATCTCAAGCTGATCGCCGGTGTCGGCCCGAAGCTTGAGGAGTTGCTCCATAAACTGGGCGTCTTCCATTACGACCAGATCGCCAGCTGGAATGAAATGAACATCAAGTGGGTCGATCAGCATCTCGGCAGCTTCCGTGGCCGTGCTCTCCGCGACAAGTGGATCGAGCAATCCTCGAAGCTGGCGACTGGCTGGCGGCCGTCCAAGGACGGCGCAAAGCCCGTCTGAGTCCGAACCGTAGACCCTGGGAACCTCAGTCATGCTGCAGGACAAGGACCGCATCTTCACCAACATCTACGGGCGCCACGATTGGGGCCTGCAGGGCGCGCTGAAGCGTGGCCAGTGGGACGGTACCAAGGATATTCTGGCCAAGGGGCGGGATTTCATCATCAAGGAAATCCAGGCGTCCGGTCTGCGTGGCCGCGGCGGCGCCGGCTTCCCCACCGGTCTCAAGTGGTCGTTTATGCCCAAGCAGTCGGACGGTCGTCCGCACTATCTGGTGGTGAACGCCGACGAGTCCGAGCCGGGCACCTGCAAGGACCGCGAAATTCTTCGTCACGATCCGCACACGCTGGTCGAAGGTTGCCTTGTCGCCGGCTTCGCCATGGGCGCCCATACGGCCTATATTTATGTGCGCGGTGAGTTCATCCGCGAGCGCGAGCGGCTTCAGGCCGCGGTGGACCAGGCCTACGACGCCGGGCTGCTGGGCAAGAACGCCTGCGGCTCGGGCTGGGACATGGACGTCTTCGTCCACCACGGCGCCGGCGCTTATATCTGCGGCGAAGAGACGGCCTTGCTCGAAAGCCTCGAGGGCAAGAAGGGCCAGCCGCGCATGAAGCCGCCGTTCCCGGCGAACGTCGGTCTCTACGGTTGCCCGACCACGGTCAACAACGTCGAGTCCATCGCCGTTACCCCGACCATCATGCGTCGTGGTGCTGCCTGGTTCTCGAGCTTCGGCCGCGACAACAACAAGGGTACCAAGCTGTTCATGATCTCCGGCCACGTCAACACGCCTTGCGTGGTGGAGGAGGAGCTTGGCATTCCCTTCAAGGATCTGATTGAGAAACACGCCGGCGGCGTCCGTGGCGGCTGGGACAATCTTCTGGCGGTCATCCCTGGCGGTGCCTCCTGTCCGGTTGTTCGTGCCGACCAGATCATGGATGCCCAGATGGATTTCGATGGCATGCGCGCCATCGGTTCGAGCTTCGGTACCGGCGGTCTCATCGTCATGGACAAGTCCACCGACGTGATCGCTGCGATCTCGCGCATCTCTTACTTCTTCCGTCATGAGAGCTGTGGCCAGTGCACGCCTTGCCGAGAGGGGACGGGCTGGATGTGGCGCGTCATGGAACGCATGCGGCAGGGTCATGCCGCACGCGAGGAAATCGACATGCTGTTCCAGGTGAGCAAGCAGATCGAAGGGCACACCATCTGCGCCCTCGGCGACGCCGCAGCCTGGCCGGTACAGGCGCTGATCCGGAATTTCCGTCCGGTCATCGAGGCGCGCATTGACGATTACGTGTCTCAACACGGCATGGCTGCCGAGTGAGGCGACGGGTTTGATCGAGTTTGACGGGCGGCCACCGGCTATGGGTGGCGCGGCTCCAGCAAGGGTTGGGTCGACATGGCAAAACTGATCGTCGACGGGATCGAGATCGATGTGGCTCCGGAGCTGACGCTGCTGCAGGCATGCGAGGCGGCGGGTGCCGAGATCCCGCGCTTCTGTTACCACGAGCGCCTGTCGGTTGCCGGCAATTGCCGGATGTGCCTCGTCGAGGTGAAGGGCGGTCCGCCGAAGCCGACCGCCTCTTGCGGCATGAACGTGCGCGATCTTCGACCCGGCCCGAACGGCGAGCCGCCGGTCGTGCTGACCAATTCGCCCATGGTCAAGAAGGCCCGTGAGGGCGTGATGGAGTTCCTGCTGATCAACCATCCGCTCGACTGCCCGATCTGCGATCAGGGTGGCGAGTGCGACCTGCAGGACCAGGCGATGGCCTACGGCGTCTCCGGTTCGCGTTTCATCGAGAACAAACGCGCTGTCGAGGACAAGTACCTCGGCCCGCTCGTCAAGACATCGATGAACCGCTGCATCCACTGCACCCGCTGCGTGCGTTTCACGACCGAAGTCGCAGGCATCGCCGAGATGGGCCTGATTTCGCGCGGTGAAGACGCCGAGATCACCAGCTATCTCGAGAAGGCGCTGTCATCGGAGCTGCAGGGCAATGTCATTGACCTCTGCCCGGTTGGTGCGTTGACCTCAAAGCCGTATGCCTTCCATGCGCGTCCCTGGGAACTTTCCAAGACCGAGTCCATCGACGTGATGGACGCCGTCGGTTCGGCCATTCGGGTCGATGTGCGCGGTCGCGAGGTTATGCGCGTGCTGCCCCGCCTCAACGAGGCGGTCAACGAGGAGTGGATCTCCGACAAGACCCGCTTCATCTGGGACGGTCTCAGGACGCAGCGGCTCGATCGGCCCTACCTCAAGGCCGACGGTCGCTTCCATGCAACTTCCTGGAGCGATGCCTTCGCGGCGATTGCCACCCGCGTGAACTCCACGTCGGCAGCTCGCATGGGCGCCATCATTGGCGACCTTGCCTCTGTCGAGGAGATGTTCGCGCTCAAGGAACTGATGGCCGCGCTTGGCGTCACTTCGGTCGACGCCCGGCAGGATGGTACGGCGCTGCATCCGAAATTCGGTCGCGCCAGCTACGTCTTCAATGCCACCATCGCCGGCATCGAGGAGGCTGACGCCATCCTGATGATCGGTGCCGATCCTCGTCACGAAGCGGCCGTGATGAATGCCCGCATTCGCAAGCGGTGGCGGGCAAGCGGTGGCAAGTTACCGGTCTATACGATCGGCGCGTCGGTCGATCTGACCTATCCGCAAATCCATCTCGGCAACGACCCGGCCGCCCTTCAGCATCTCGATGCAGCCGCTCTCGACGTACTGAAGGCAGCCCAGAAGCCGCTCATCATCGTCGGGCAGGGCGCTCTGGTTCGCCACGACGGCTTGGCGCTGCTCTCGCTCGCCGCCAAGCTTGCGAAGGATATCGGCGCACTCGTTGACGGCTGGAACGGCTTCTCCGTGCTGCACACTGCGGCTTCGCGCGTTGGTGCGCTCGACCTCGGCCTTGTGCCGGGCGAGGGCGGTCGCGATGTCGCCGGCATGATCGACGCCTCGACCAAGGGTGAACTCGACGTTCTGTTCCTGCTTGGTGCCGACGAATTCGGCGCTCAGCATCTCGGGCCGAGCACCTTTGTGGTCTATATCGGCAGTCATGGCGACACCGGCGCTCACCGTGCCGATGTCATCCTGCCGGGTGCCACCTACGCCGAGAAGTCGGGCACCTACGTCAACACCGAAGGGCGTGTGCAGCTTGCCAACCGCGCTGCTTTCCCGCCGGGCGAAGCCCGCGAGGATTGGGCCGTGCTCCGTGCCCTGTCGGAAGCGCTCGGCCGCAAGCTGCCGTTCGACAGCCTGTCGCAGCTTCGGGCCAAGCTCTATGCGGCCTATCCCGAACTCGCCGCAATCGACACGATCCCGGCTGCCGATCCGCAGGCTGTCGCTACGCTTGCATCGCTCGGCGGTATCGTCCGGCCGGAACCCTTCGTGCCGGTGATTGCCGACTTCTACCTCACCAACCCGATCGCTCGCGCCTCCAAGGTGATGGCCGAGTGTTCGGCGCTTGCCCGGTCCGGGCATTCCATCGCAGCGGAATGAGAGACGCCCCATGAGCTTCTGGTCCGATATCGTCTGGCCCGTCGTGGTGATCGCCGCTCAGAGCGTGCTGCTGATGGTGGTGCTGCTCGTCATTGTCGCCTTCATCCTGCTGGCAGACCGCAAGATCTGGGCTGCGGTACAAATCCGTCGTGGCCCCAACGTGGTCGGCCCGTTCGGCCTGTTCCAGTCGTTTGCCGACCTCCTGAAGTTTATCCTGAAGGAGCCGGTCATTCCTTCGGGATCGGCCAAGGGTCTGTTCCTGCTGGCGCCGCTCGTCACCACCACGCTCGCCCTTTTGGCCTGGGTCGTGGTGCCGGTGGCTGACGGCTGGGTTATTGCCGATATCAACGTCGGCATCCTGTTCATCCTCGCCATCTCGTCGCTCAGCGTCTACGGCGCGATCATGGGCGGCTGGGCGTCCAACTCGAAGTACCCGTTCCTGTCGGCGCTGCGCTGCGCAGCCCAGATGGTGTCCTATGAGGTGTCGATCGGCCTCGTCATCATCACCGTGCTGCTTTGCGCCGGCTCGCTCAACATCTCGGCCATCGTGCGGTCGCAGGAGACCGGGCTTGCCACCATGATTGGCTTGCCGTGGCTTTCGTTCTTGAACTGGTACTGGCTGCCGCTTCTGCCGATGTTCGTGGTCTTCTTCGTGTCGGCCTTGGCGGAAACCAATCGTCCGCCGTTCGACCTCGCCGAAGCCGAGTCCGAACTGGTGGCCGGTTACATGGTCGAATATGGCTCGACCCCCTACATGATGTTCATGCTCGGCGAATACGTCGCTATCTGCACCATGTGCGCCATGATGGCCCTGCTGTTCATGGGCGGATGGATGCCGCCGATCAATGTGGCGCCGTTCACCTGGGTGCCGGGCATCGTCTGGTTCCTCGCCAAGGCCCTGCTGATGTTCTTCTTCATCGCCATGGCTAAGGCAATCGTGCCCCGCTACCGCTACGACCAGCTGATGCGCCTCGGCTGGAAGGTGTTCCTGCCGCTGTCGCTGATCTATGTCGTGCTGGTTGCCGGCGTGCTGCAGATCACCGGCTGGGCGGCCTGACGGGGAAAAGAGATGGACCTGTCGCTCGCAGGCGTGGTTGGAGCGGCGGTCGGGATCGGTGTCGGTCTCATCGATTTTGGTGTGATCGCATCGGTTGTGAGGCGGGCGCTGGAGCGCCGGCCGGGATGGGTTGAACCGCGACGAGCGGACCTTCTGATGAAGGTGCTTTTCGTCGTCAACGCCGCCGTCTTCGCCGCCCTTGGTTGGTGGCTTGGCGTGTCGGTGGCGGGAACGGGACTTCCGGCGCCGGGCTGACAGGCGACGGACGTGGGTTTCGGCTGGCACTGCCTTGCGGCGTGCCGGGCCGGGAATGAAGGAAGCGGGTACGATGAAACTCAGTCAGGTCGCAAAGTCCTTCCTCCTTAAGGAGTTCGTGTCGGGGTTCTTCCTCGCTATGCGCTACTTCTTCAAGGCGAAGCCGACCATCAACTACCCCTTCGAAAAAGGGGCGGTGAGCCCGCGCTTCCGCGGTGAACATGCGCTGCGACGCTATCCCAGCGGCGAGGAGCGTTGCATTGCCTGCAAGCTCTGCGAGGCAATCTGTCCCGCGCAGGCGATCACCATCGAAGCCGGCCCCCGTGGCAACGACGGCACGCGCCGCACCACGCGTTACGACATCGACATGGTGAAGTGCATCTACTGCGGCTTCTGCCAGGAAGCCTGTCCTGTGGATGCCATCGTCGAGGGGCCGAACTTCGAGTTCGCCACCGAGACGCGCGAGGAGCTCTATTTCTCCAAGGAGCGGCTGCTCGAAAACGGCGATCGCTGGGAGCGGGAGATCGCCCGCAATATGGCGGCCGACGCGCCTTACCGCTGAGCGGTGACTGGAACTGACGGGATTGGACGCGCCGTGAGGCGCATCGGGGACGAAGCGAGATGATACAGGCCTTGTTCTTCTATTTGTTTGCGGCGGTCACCATCGCTTCGGCGGTCATGGTGATTTCCTCACGCAACCCCGTACATTCGGTGCTGTTCCTGATCCTCGCCTTCGTCAACGCGGCCGGCTTGTTCATGCTGGTCGGCGCCGAGTTTCTCGCCCTGCTGCTGATCGTCGTCTATGTCGGCGCCGTGGCGGTGCTGTTCCTGTTTGTGGTGATGATGCTCGACGTCGACTTCGTCGAACTCCGTCAGGGCTTCATGCAGTACCTGCCTATCGGCATGCTGGTCGGTCTGATCTTCCTCGCCGAGCTCCTGATGGTTGCTGGCGCCTGGGTGTTCGCCCCCGAAGCGACCGCGACGGCTACCGCGCCGATCCCTGATCCGGCGCAGGTCTCCAACACCCTGGCGCTCGGTCAGCTGCTCTACACGCGCTATGTCTACTTCTTCCAGATCGCCGGTTTCGTGTTGCTGGTCGCCATGATCGGCGCCATCGCGCTGACGCTACGCCATCGCGCGTCTGTCCGGCGCCAGAACATTTCTGTCCAGGTGGCGCGCACCCGCGTGACCGCCATCGAAGTCAAGCATGTCGAGCCGGGGAGGGGACTGTGACCGTTCGTTTGCACCGTTCCACGCCGGACAAGGAAGGTTGATCCCATGACGCTCGGTCTTGCGCACTATCTCTCGGTCGCGGCGATCCTGTTCACGCTCGGGGTACTCGGCATCTTCCTCAACCGGAAGAATGTGATTGTCATCCTGATGAGCGTCGAGTTGATCCTCCTGTCGGTCAACCTGAACCTCGTCGCCTTCTCGCACTTTCTTGGTGATCTCGTCGGACAGGTGTTTGCCCTGTTCGTTCTGACGGTCGCCGCCGCCGAGGCCGCCATCGGCCTTGCCATTCTTGTCGCATTCTTCCGCAACCGCGGCTCCATCGCGGTGGAAGACATCAACGTGATGAAGGGCTGACGCAAGAGATGTATTCCCTCATCGTCTTCCTTCCGCTCATTGGCTTCCTCATCGCCGGCGCCATCGCGCTGTTCGGCGCGGCGGCCACCGTCCCCGCGCCCGAAGGTGGTCATGACGCTCATGGGCATCACGACGACCATGCCGATACTCATGCCGCGCATGACGATCACGCCCATGGCGGCCATGACGATCATCACCATGCCCCAGAGCCGGCGGCTCCGGGGTCGCGTATCGCCGAGTTGGTGACGACCGGCCTGCTGTTCGTTTCCGCCATCCTCTCCTGGGTGGCCTTCATCTCGGTCGGCTTCGGCGAACACGAGACGCAGTCGATCCAGGTGCTGAGCTGGATTCATTCCGGCGCCCTGCAGATCGATTGGGCGTTCCGCGTCGATACCCTGACCGTGGTGATGCTTGTCGTGGTCACCACAGTCTCGTCGCTCGTCCATCTCTACTCCATGGGCTACATGGCTGAAGATCCGGATCGTCCGCGCTTCTTCGCCTACCTCAGCCTGTTCACCTTCGCCATGCTGATGCTTGTGACGGCCGACAATTTGGTACAGATGTTCTTCGGCTGGGAAGGCGTGGGTCTCGCGTCCTACCTGCTGATCGGCTTCTGGTACAAGAAGCCGTCGGCTTCGGCTGCTGCCATCAAGGCCTTCGTCGTCAACCGCGTCGGCGACTTCGGCTTCATGCTGGGCATCTTCGGCATCTTCGTGATGTTCGGGACGATCAGCTTCACCAACATCTTCGCCAACGTCGCCACTGTCGAAGGCAAGACCATTCACTTTCTGTGGGGCAACTGGGACGCCATCACGGTGATCTGCCTCTTGCTGTTCATGGGGGCCATGGGCAAGAGCGCGCAGTTCCTGCTGCATACCTGGCTGCCGGACGCCATGGAAGGTCCGACGCCGGTCTCCGCGCTGATCCATGCGGCGACCATGGTGACCGCCGGCGTGTTCATGGTGGCGCGTCTGTCGCCGCTGTTCGATCTCAGCCCGACGGCACTTACGGTCGTCACGCTGGTTGGCGCGGTGACTGCGTTCTTCGCCGCCACCGTCGGCCTCGTCCAGAACGACATCAAGCGCGTCATTGCTTATTCGACCTGTTCGCAGCTCGGCTACATGTTCGTGGCGCTTGGCGTTGGTGCTTATGGCGCTGGCGTGTTCCACCTGTTCACGCACGCCTTCTTCAAGGCGCTCCTGTTCCTCGGTGCCGGCTCGGTGATCATGGCCAGCCATCATGAGCAGGACATGCGCTCGATGGGTGGTCTCCGCCACAAGATCCCGCTGACCTTCTGGGCCATGACGCTCGGCACGCTGGCAATCACCGGTGTCGGCATCCCGGGTACGGAAATCGGCTTTGCCGGCTTCCTCTCCAAGGACGCCATCATCGAGAGCGCCTTTGCCGGCCACAATCCGGTGTCGGGCTTTGCAGCCGTGCTTCTGGTGATCGCCGCCGGCTTCACCAGCTTCTATTCATGGCGTCTGGTGTTCCTCACCTTCTTCGGTGCGAGCCGCGCACCCAAGGATGTGTACGACCACGCCCACGAGAGCCCGCTTGTCGTTCTGATCCCGCTCGGCGTGCTGTCGCTCGGAGCGGTGCTCGCGGGCATGGTCTTCTATGGCCACTACGTCGGCGAGGAGCAGGCCGAGTTCTGGAAGGGCGCACTTTTCTACGGCCCGGAAAACCATATCCTGCACGCCATGCATGAGGTGTCCTTCCTGGTGAAGGTCTCGCCCTTCCTGGCCATGCTTGTCGGCTTCGCCATTGCTTACTGGTTCTACATCCTGAACCCGGCTCTGCCGAAGAAGCTCGCCGCTGCCCTGCCGGGGCTCTACAAGTTCCTGCTCAACAAGTGGTACTTCGACGAGCTCTATAACGTGATCTTCGTGCGTCCGGCCTTTGCCATCGGCCGCCTGTTCTGGAAGACCGGTGACGGCGCCATCATCGACGGTCTCGGCCCGAACGGCGTTGCCGCCCGCGTGCAGGACGTCACGGCCCGCGTCGTGCGTCTGCAGACCGGATATGTCTACCATTATGCCTTTGCCATGGTGATCGGCGTTGCTGCCCTCATCACCTGGGCCATGTTCGCCGGGGGACAATGAGTATGAGCGGAATGCCGCTTCTGACGCTGACCACGTTCCTGCCGCTGGCAGGTGCCCTGTTCATTCTGATGATCCGGGCGCAGGACGAGGCCGCGATCCTCAACATCCGGCGCGTGGCGCTGATCACCACGGTCGTGACCTTCCTGGTGTCGATCGGCATCTGGACGGGCTTCGATCCAAAGAACCCGGGCTTCCAGCTGACCGAGGCGGCCGGCTGGTCGGGCAGCTTCTTCGCCTATCGCATGGGCGTTGACGGTATCTCGATCCTGTTCGTGCTGCTCACAACCTTCCTGATGCCATTCTGCATCCTGGCAAGCTGGGAGTCGGTTCAGGTCCGCGTCAAGGAATACATGATCGCCTTCCTGGTGCTCGAGACGCTGATGATCGGCGTGTTCTGCGCCACCGACCTCGTGCTGTTCTATGTGTTCTTCGAAGGCGGCCTGATCCCGATGTTCCTGATCATCGGCATCTGGGGCGGTCAGCGTCGCGTCTACGCGTCCTACAAGTTCTTCCTCTACACTCTGGCCGGCTCGGTTCTGATGATGCTGGCAGTCATGGCGATGTACTGGCAGAGCGGCACGACCGACATCACCGAGCTGGTCAATCATCCGTTCCCGGCGACCATGCAGTGGTGGCTGTGGTTCGCCTTTTTCGCCAGCTTCGCCGTGAAGATGCCGATGTGGCCGGTCCACACATGGCTGCCTGACGCGCACGTCGAGGCGCCGACCGCCGGTTCGGTCCTGCTGGCGGCCATTCTCCTGAAGATGGGCGGCTACGGCTTCCTGCGCTTTTCTCTGCCGATGTTCCCACTTGCCTCGGCCGATCTCGCGCCTTTTATCTTCACCCTTTCCGTCGTTGCCATCGTCTACACCTCGCTGGTGGCGCTGGTGCAGGAGGACATGAAGAAGCTGATCGCCTATTCGTCCGTCGCCCACATGGGTTATGTGACCATGGGTATCTTCACGCTGAACACGCAGGGCCTGCAGGGCGCCGTGTTCCAGATGTTCAGCCATGGCCTAGTATCGGGCGCGCTCTTCCTCTGCGTCGGCGTCGTCTACGATCGTCTGCACACCCGTGAGATCGCTGCCTATGGTGGCCTTGTGAACCGCATGCCGGCTTATGCCGCGGTGTTCATGGTAATGACCATGGCCAACGTCGGACTGCCTGGCACGTCTGGCTTCATCGGTGAGTTCCTCACTCTGTCGGCCGCTTTCCAGGTCAACACATGGGTGGCTGCCTTCGCGGCTCTCGGCGTCATCCTGTCGGCAGCCTACGCTCTCTGGCTGTTCCGGCGCGTTGTTTGGGGTGCCCTGACCAAGGCCAATCTCAAGGCGATGATGGATCTCAGCCCGCGCGAGATCGCCATCCTGGCGCCGCTCGTCGTGCTGGTGATCCTGTTCGGCGTCTACCCGCTGCCGGTGCTTGACGCCACGGCTGCCTCGCTCGATGCACTTCTCCGCTCCGTCCATGCGGCGATCGACGCCGCCGGCCAGACCGCTTCGGCTGGGCCGCTGCCGCTGATCCGCTGAGGGCTAAAAATATGACCGCACTTCCCGACTTCGCCCTTGCCGGACCGGAACTTCTTTTGGCCGTCGGCGCACTTCTGTTGCTTCTCCTCGGCGCTTACGGCGGTGAGAAGCAGTCTGGCCTCGTCTCTGGCCTGTCGGTGCTGCTGCTTTTGGTCGCCGCTGTCGCCGTGGTCCTCGGCCGCGACGGCTCGACCTTCAACGGCTCCTTTGTGGTGGATGGCTTCGGCCGCTTCCTGAAGGTGCTGGTGCTGATCGGTTCGGCCCTCGCCGTGCTGATGACCAAGCGCTTTGCCACAGCCGAGAAGTTCTTCCACTTCGAGCTTCCGGTGCTGATCGTTCTGGCCACCATCGGCATGCTGCTGATGATATCGGCTGCCGATCTGATCGCCGTCTATCTCGGTCTCGAGCTGCAGTCGCTGGCGCTTTATGTTGTCGCAGCCTTCCATCGTGACGATGGCCGTTCCACCGAAGCCGGCCTCAAGTATTTCGTGCTGGGGGCGCTGTCCTCGGGCATGCTTCTCTATGGTTCGTCGCTGATCTACGGCTTCACCGGACATGTCGATTTCGTCGGCATCGCTGCCGCAGCGGCTGCCGGTGGCAAGGCGTCGCTCGGCTTGACCTTTGGCATCGTCTTCGTTGCCGCCGGTATCGCCTTCAAGGTATCCGCCGTGCCGTTCCACATGTGGACGCCGGACGTTTACGAGGGTGCCCCGACCCCCGTGACAGCCTTCTTCGCCGCCGCTCCGAAAATCGCTGCCATGGCGCTGTTGGTCCGCGTCGCGATGGAGGCTCTCGGACCGGTCAAGGCCGAGTGGCAGCAGATCGTCGCCTTCATGTCGCTGGCGTCGATGATCCTTGGTGCCTTCGCCGCCATCGGTCAGCGTAACATCAAGCGCCTGATGGCCTACTCGTCCATCGGTCACATGGGCTTCGCGTTGGTTGGTCTCGCTGCCGGGTCCGAGGCGGGCATCTACGGCATCCTGATCTATCTTGCCACCTACCTCGCCATGACCGCCGGAGCGTTCGCGGTAATCTTGTCGATGCGGCGGGATGGCGCCATGGTCGAGGATATCGACAGCCTTGCCGGTCTGTCGCGCACCAACCCGGTCGTCGCTTATCTGCTCGGCATCATCATGTTCTCGCTGGCGGGCATTCCTCCCTTCGCTGGCTTCTTCGGCAAGTATTTCGTCTTCGCGGCCGCCATCAACGCTGGCCTCTACTGGCTCGCCGTGGTTGGCATCCTGAGCTCTGTGGTCGGCGCCTATTACTACCTCCGCATCGTCAAGATCATGTTCCTCGACGAGCCGAAGGGGGCCTTCGAGCCGATGGGGGGCGAGATGAAGGCGGTGCTTGGCATCTCCGGGCTGTTCGTTGCGGCCTTCGCCCTGGTGCTTGGTCCGCTCGGCAATCTGGCACTCGCGGCCGCCCGTACGCTGTTCTGAGGCGATCGGCACGATGAATGAAGGTTCGGGGCTTCAGTGCCCCGCGGGTTACACGGCTGTCCACCTCGACGCGGTCGGATCGACCAACGTCGAGGCCTTCGAACGAGCTCGGCAGGGCGCGGCCTCAGGTCTCTGGGTCGTCGCTCGCTGCCAGACCGCCGGACGCGGGCGGCGCGGAAGGGTCTGGACGTCTGAGCCGGGCAATCTCTATTCCTCGTTGATGCTGCGCGATCCCATCGAAGAGGCGCGGCTCGGCGAGTTACCCCTGGTCGTGGCGCTTGCTGTCCATGATGCCATCTCGGCGGCGCTGCCTCCCTTCGTGCGTGGCGATCTCGCCATCAAGTGGCCGAACGATATCCTTTACGCTGGCGCCAAGCTCTGCGGCATTCTGATAGAGGCCGTTGCTACGCCCGAGGGGCGGGTGGTGGTCATCGGGATCGGCGTCAACTGCGCCCATCATCCCGACCCCACGCTTTATCTGGCGACGGACCTCGCGGAGATCGGCTACCCCACGGAGCCGGAAGTGATGTTCTCCTTGCTGTCGGCTTCGATGGCGCGTCGTCTGTCCGAATGGAAGACAGGAGAGTTCGCGGGCATCCGGGAAGCTTGGCTTAGTCGTGCCAGAGGTGTCGGCGATCCAATCACCGTTCGACTGCCGGCTCGCGAAATTTCGGGGGTTTTTGCCGGTCTCGACGATGACGGTAGATTGTTGCTTCGTCACGAGGGTGGCCTGGAGGCGATTTCAGCCGGTGACGTGTTCTTCGGTTCCTCCTGACACCTCTTGCCAGTTTCACATGCGATTTCGTTGCGATGTGGCGTCTTTCCGAGAGTTTTCTTGACGTAGCCGCCTTTCGCGTCCACCTAGAGCCCACGGATAAAGAAGAACGAACGCGCACCGGCAGGGGCCGGTGAACTGGAGATACTCTGTGACGAAAAAGAAGAGCGGGGCCGACGAGCTCATTTTCCTGCCGCTGGGCGGCGTTGGCGAAATCGGCATGAACCTCGCGCTCTATGGTCTCGGTCCTGAAGCGGACCGCAAGTGGCTGATGGTCGACTGTGGCGTATCCTTCGCTGGCCCGGAACTGCCGGGCGTCGATCTGCTTCTGCCCGATATCTCCTACATTGAGGCTTACAAGGATGACCTCGTCGGCATCCTGATCACACACGCCCACGAGGACCATTACGGCGCCATTTACGATCTGTGGCCGCGACTGGGTGTACCAGTCTACATGACGCCGTTTGCTGCGGCCCTCCATGCCGCGAAACGCGAAATGGAGCCCGGCGCGCCGCGCGTGCCGACCAATGTCGTCGAACAGGGACAGCGCTTCTCGATCGGCCCGTTCGACGTTGAGCTGATCGCCATGTCGCACTCTCTGCCCGAGCCGACCTCCGTGCTGATCCGGACGACCATGGGCAACGTGCTGCACACCGGCGACTGGAAGATCGATCACGATCCGCGCGTCGGTCAGCCGATCGACATGAAGCGCCTGGCCGAGATCAGCGCCGAAGGCGTGGATGCTATGATCTGCGACTCGACCAATGCCGTTCGCTCCGGCCGCAGCCCATCAGAAGGAGAGGTCGCGCACGGCCTTGCCGAAGTCGTCGGCCGTGCAAAAAAGCGCGTCGCCGTCACCATCTTTGCATCCAACCTCGGCCGCATCCGCTCGATCGCCGAGGCAGCCGCCAAGAATGATCGGGAGATCGTCGTGGTTGGCCGCGCCATCAAGCGTGTGTTGGATGTCGCCGGCGAACTGGGCATGCTGGAGGGACTGCCGCCCTTCCGCGACGAGGAAGCTTACGGTTACCTGCCGCCCGACAAGGTGATGGCCATCGTCACCGGCAGCCAGGGCGAGGCGCGCGCGGCTCTTGCCAAGATTGCCGCTGGCGACCACCGCAACATCACGCTCGACCGCGGCGACATGGTGATCTTCTCGTCCCGTACCATTCCGGGCAACGAGAAGGCGGTCGGCGCCATCAAGAACAAGCTGGTGGAGCAGGGCGTCGAGATCGTCTCCGACAGTGACGCGCTGGTCCATACATCCGGCCACCCACGCCGCGACGAGATGATGGAGCTCTACCGGCTCGTCAAGCCGAAGGTGGCTGTGCCGGTGCACGGTGAGGCCGTTCACCTTGCGGCGCACGAAAGGCTGGCTCGCGAGGCCGGCGTCCCCAGCGTCGCGCGGACCAAGAATGGCGAGATGCTGCGTCTGCTGCCGGGTGACGAGCCCAAGGCCGTTGGCCATGTGCCCTTCGGCATCCTTGTCAAGGACGGCAGTCTCGTGCGCGATCCGGAAGGGTCTGGTGTCGTGGAGCGCCGCAAGATGAGCTTCGCCGGCGTCGTCGTCTGCACGCTGCTCATGAACGCGCGTGGCGACATACTCGGCGAATACGGTCTCAATTGCTTCGGTCTGCCAGAGACCGATAACAAGGGCGAAGATTTCGAGGACGTTCTCGCAGCTGCTGTTGACGGCTGCCTTCTCTCCATCCCCAAGAATCGTCGCAAGGACGAGGACCTTGTTGCCGAAGCGGTACGTCGCTCGATCCGCGCCGCCGCCAACGAGCGTTGGGGAAAGAAGCCCATTACCGAGGTTACGGTTCTGAGGGTGGAGTGAGAAGGCAAGGGGGCGCTCATTCCGCCTCTTTGGTAACGGTGTCAAAAGCGCACCGCGACCGAAGGGAAATCAGCAGATTGTCGTAAATCCTCAGTATCCCGGCAATCTCTTGTTAGTCCAACGGACGATACCTTGATAGCCTTGGAGGGGCTATGGGAATTCGTCTTTTTTGGGCTCGCAGGGACGGCAACGTGGCAATGGCTTTTGCCTTTTGTCTCATCCCTTTGCTAGTTGGCATCGGAGCGGCGGTTGATTATGCGCGGCTGGCCGACGCGCGCGAGATCATGCAAAATTCCCTGGATGCTACGGTTCTCGCCCTCTCGTCGGAAGCTCCGAAGCTGACCGCTGATCAGCTCAATACACGGGCGTCCGAAGTGTTCGGGGTGAACTTTTCGTCGATAAAGGCGAACAATGTGAACGTATCGGCTACTTTCACGAAAGCCAATGGCGCAGTGATCGCCGCTACGGCGACCGGAACAGTACCAATGACATTCATGGGGCTGGTTGGCATCTCGTCGCAGACGCTGACCGTTCAGTCCAAGTCTGCTTGGTCATCGAAACGTCTGCGCGTGGCTCTCGCTCTGGATAATACCGGATCGATGGCGGACAACGGCAAAATGGATGCTCTAAAAACCGCGACGAAGAACCTGCTGAAAAAGCTTCAGGGGTCATCGACAACTACGGGGGATGTTTTTGTTTCCATTGTGCCATTCAACAAGGATGTTAACGTAGGAACTGGTTTGTCGTCTTTCGTATCGTGGATCAAGAGCGGCAGAGTTTGTGTTTGGGTAACGACGAACAGGCGCACTGGGCAAGGATACTACAACTGTTACAATGACGTACTCTGGCCGCAGAGTAAGTCGAAGAGTAGCTGGGGTGGTTGCGTTTCGGATCGCGACCAAGATTTGGATGTCTCGGTGGCTGTCCCGACAGGAGAGGCCAGCTATTATCCTGCTGAAGATTACTCCACTTGTGGCCCGAAGCTCACTCCAATGACAAACGACTGGACGGTCTTAAATAATGCAGTCGACGCGATGACTCCGAATGGCGCAACGAACCAGACCATTGGTCTCGTTTGGGCGTGGCAATCGCTGAAATCAACTTCTCCGCTTAATGCGCCCACCAAAGAGGCAAACTACGATTACCAAGATGTCATCATCCTTTTGTCCGACGGTGAGAATACGATGAATCGGTTCGCCGGTGATGGAACCTCGCACACAACGGCGGTTGATGATCGCATGTCCAGGGTATGTGCCGCCGCGAAAGCGGATGGTGCAATCATTTATACAGTACTAGTTATTAGCGGAACCGAATCCGTACTGAGGAGTTGCGCAAGTTCTACAGATAATTATTTCAATGCCTCCTCCGCAGATCAGATCATTACGAGCTTTGGCGCTATCGGGGACAAACTCTCTGCACTCCGTATCGCGCACTGAGCCGGGTCGCCGCTCCACACGTTAGCGTCTTTGCAGTTCCATAGAACCAATGGGGTGGAGGAAACGCGCGAAATAGAGTAACAGCTCGTCGCACAATGCAGGCGGCCGGTCTGGATGCTGCCTCGCTTTTGGGATGGTGCCCTAGAGAGGCTTAGTCGCGTTGGACTTTCGGAAGGCGAGAGAGCAGGCCAGTTTCTGGCTCGAATATGCAGGCTTGCGTGCGGTCGTCGCTTTGTTGCGCGTTGTCGGGATCGACCGTGCGTCGGCCCTTATGGGCAAGCTCTGGCGTTGGTTTGCGCCGTTCAACCCTCGCCACCGCCGGGCTCAGCTGAACATTGCGTTTGCGCTTCCCGAGCTCTCTCCCGCTCAAAGAGCGGCATGTCTTTCAGACATGTGGGAAAATCTGGGACGTACCTTTGCCGAAGGACTGCTTCTTCCCGAGATCATGCGCGGCCCGGTACGTGTGACAATGGAGAGCCAGTTCCGAGAAGATCTCCGCAGAATGGAAAACAAGGGCATCGTTTTCTGTTCACTGCATCAGGGGAACTGGGAGCTGTTGGCTGTTGGCTGCGCTCAGATCGGCAAACCGGTCGCAGGAGCCTATCGTCCGCTCAAGAATCCGCTCGCTGAAGCCTATTTTCTGTCTCGTCGCGAGACGGCATACCCAGCGGGTCTGGTCGCGGCGGGAACGTCCTCCATCCTTCGCCTTCGCTCGATTGCGCGCGGCGGGGCCGCGGTGGCCATGATGGCCGATCTGCCGGACAGGACTGGGGTCCGGGCTCCATTTTTTGGAAGCCCCTCGTTTCTTTCGAAACTGCCCGTCACGTTGGCCCGCCACCTGGATCTGCCTCTTGTAGTCGCGCGGTGCCGACGTCTAGGGGGCGCGCACTTCCTCATCGAGGGAGAGCAGCTTTCGCTATCCCACACTGACGATCCGGATGCCGACGTTGCCGACGGCACACGGGCTTTGCACGCTGTCTTCGAAAAGTGGATCAGGGACGAGCCTGGTCAGTGGATGTGGGCCACACGTAAATGGCCGGAATCTGTTGTCAAAGCCACCTCGGCGGACTGACGGTGTTCATCTGACATTCATGTCAAATCTTTGAATCGACAAGCTTTTGCCTGCTTCTTTCCGATTGAAGCCTCATTGGCCGGACATACTCCGGAACCGAGGCTCGCTGTGACTTGTTTCTACGTCTCAACGTGATGGCACAGCGCGGTGGCCGAAAAAGCCGCCGACCGGGATTGATTTCCGGGAGCTCGAGGAAGGCTGGAGGTTTTTGATGAATCGACTGACGAAACTGTTGCTGGCGGGCGCGCTTGTGCCGCTGTCGCAGATCGCCGCTCAGGCGGCCAGTATCGGGGATGGGGAGCTGCGCCTGGCCCAGGCCGGAGCGCCCGTCTGCCAGCCCGGAGACCCGAACTGCGTGCCGCCCGAAAAGGTTGCGCCTCCGCAGGAAAAGCGGCCGCCCGCCCAGCCAGAGCCGGCTGCTCCAAAGGAGCAGGCGCAGCCGCCGCGCCCTGCGCCCGGGCCGGAAGTTCGGCCGGAGGCTCCGGCTCCGCGCCCGGAGGTGCAGCCTGAACCGATCCCGCCCAAGCAGCAGGCCAAACCGGAGCGTCCGGCACAACGGCCTGAGGTGCGTCCTGAAGCACCATCCCCTCGGATCGAGCCCCAGCCGGAGCCTTCTGCACCCAAGCAGGAGACAAAGCCAGAGCGTCCCAAGTCTGAGGTTCGCCCAGAGCCGCCGTCGCCTCGTCCCGAGGGACAGCCGGAGCCATCCGCTCCGAAACAGGAAATCAAGCCGGAGCACCCAAAACCCGAGGCTCCGGCCGCAGGCCCAGCACCTCAGCCCGAGCCCCTGGCGCCAAAGCAACAGGCTAAGCCAGAAAACCCCAGGGAGCCGCAAGGGCGTCCAGAGCCAACAACTCCGGCGCCTGGAACTGCGCCCAACTTAGCGAATCCTGCCCAGAAGGCCCAACCTGAACGTCCTGCGTCGAAGCCCGGCGCAGAGTCGGATCGGCCGACCACTCCGTCAAATGTTGAAAATCCGAAGCCGGTACCGCCTCCGGCGCCTCAGCCCGGCGAAGCGCCGAAGCCTCCCGTGCCGCCAGTTCCCGCGCCCGATGGGGGCGCACCGAAGGCGACAACGCCCGACATCGGAGGGCCCGGTACCCCGCCGCCACCGCCGGCACAGCCCGGAGACCAACCGCCATTGCCGCCTGACCTTGCTGGCAAGCAGGCACCGCCTCCACCGGCGTTGATCGAAAAGCTGGGCAATCCCGGTGCAGCCGCTGCCCAGGCAATTGATCAGAGCGTCGGACAGAAGGCCAGCAATATCCGCGATATTCAGCGTGAGCGCCGCGTGATCAGTAATGAGGACGGCGTGCGTGTCACGGTGGAGCCGGGTGGTCGCGTCATCGTCCAAAGCGGGGATGAGGCGGTGATCCGCCACGACGATCGTGCTCGTTTTGATCGCGATGGCCGAGATTTTCGCGAGCGGCAGACCCGTGACGGCGGCAGGGAAGTGGTTGTCAACACGCGTGACGGCGGCGAGGTTCGAACGCTCTACGATCCCAATGGGATGATGGTTCAGCGTGAGCGTCGCGACCGCGATGGCAATGTCTACGTGCTGTTCGACAACCGAGGCTATGGTCCGGGACCGGTGGATCAGCCCGAGTGGCAGCAACCGATCGTGCGCCTGCCGCCGCCCGTCTATGAACTGCCAAGGGAACGCTATCGCGTTGAAATGCGCTCGGCTCCGCCTCGCTATGTTGAGGAGGCACTGACCGCGCCGCCGATTGTCGAGGTGCAGCCCCGCTACACCCTCGACCAGGTGATCTACAGCCCCGATCTTCGCGAGCGGGTCAGGTCGGTGGACCTTGACACGATTACCTTCCCGACCGGGGCATGGATGATCGAGCAGAGCGAGATCCCGAGCCTCGATGCCGTGGCCAGGGGCATCGGTGACGCCCTTCGCCGGAATCCCAACGAAGTCTTCCTCGTCGAAGGCTACACGGATGCGGTCGGTTCCGTCGTGGACAACCTCTCGCTGTCCGACCGGCGTGCCGAATCTGTCGCCAATGTGCTGACCGATCATTATGGTATCCCGCCGGAAAATCTGGTTACGCAGGGCTATGGCGAGAGTTACCTGAAGGTCCCGACGGAAGGTTCGGAGCGCGCCAACCGCCGTGTCACCGTGCGGCGCATCACGCCGTTGCTTGCAACGAAGGGCCAGCAGTGAGGCGATTGCCGCTCGAGCGTGTTGTCGGCTAAAAGGAGGCCCCGTCCCGTGTGGACGGGGTCTCCGTGTTTTATTGGCTCCCGCTCGGACGCTCGCTTTGCCAAATCGTTTTGTCGCCATGGTTGGCAGTCATCCCCGCCAACTTACCTTGGCTGCCGTCGTGCTTATGGCTGCGATCGGCTGGCTGTGGCTGACGGCAATGGTCTGGAACGGGGATATGCCCGAAGCTCTGATGCCGGCCATGGGAAAAGGCTTCGGCGCGGGCTACGTCGCGATGGTCCTGGTCATGTGGGTGGCAATGGTGTTCGCCATGATGATCCCGACCGCGGCTCCGACGTTCCATGCCTACGCGGATGTTGCGAGGAGCCGGACGTTCGCGCTGATTGCAGGTTATACGTCAGTCTGGCTGGTGATTTCGCTGATTGCAGCGGCTTTCCAGGTCTGGCTCATTTACTTGGGTGCCATGGCGCCGCACATGGCGCCCGCTGGTTCGGCCCTGTCGGCATCCATCATGCTCGCCGCCGGGATCTACCAGTTCACACCGCTCAAGTGGGCTTGTCTGATACGCTGTCGCAATCCGCGCACAGCCGACGTCATGGTCGGGGCGGGGGCTGCATTTCGCATTGGCATCGAAGAAGGGCTGGCCTGCCTGGGGTGTTGCTGGGCAATGATGGCAGTCATGTTTGCGGCCGGCCTGATGAATTTGGCAGCGATGGCGCTGCTCGGCGCTGTTATGGGTATCGAAAAGCTCGTTAATGGCGTGAGGACCACGTATTTCCTCGGAGTTTTGCTCATTCTTGCTGCTGTCATCTTGGCGAGCGGCCTTGTGATCGGGTAGATTGTCGCCAGATGTAACCATCCTGTAGGATCGGTAGGGTTTTGGGCGATGATTTTTTGGGCTCCGTCGGACGACGTGTTTCGTCCGTTCATGATGGCTCGCAGCCCGGCCGTCGGTTCGGACGAGAGGAACGGCGTGCAATGACGGAACTGACGCTTGTGGGCAGACATCAGAATGCGTTGATCGCCCTTGCCGTCCATGCCTTCACGGCCAGCGGTATCGTTCTGGCCATGCTCGCGGCCTTCGCGGCTTACAATCTCGACTGGCCTGCCTTCTTCATGTGGTTAGGACTGGCGCTGGTCGTTGACGGTGTCGACGGGCCGATTGCCCGCAAGGTCTCGGTCGAAAGCCGTTTGCCGACGTTCTCGGGAGCTGCCCTCGACTTCGTTGTCGACTACGTAACCTACGTTTTCCTGCCGGCCCTCGCTGTGGCGACAGCCGGCTTCACCTCGATCCCCATAGCGCTCGCGCTCGCCGGTATCATCGTGTTCACGTCGGCCATGTACTACGGCGACACGCGCATGAAGATGAAGAACAACGCCTTCCGCGGCTTTCCGGTGGTTTGGAACGGCGTCGTCTTTCTCTATTTCGTATTCGACCTCAACCAATACGTTGTCATCGGGATCACGTTGGCGCTGTCGGTCCTCACGTTTGCGCCAATTGCCTTCGTGCATCCGGTTCGGGTGGAAAAATGGCGCCCGGTGACGCTTGCGGTGACGCTCGCCTGGTTCCTGTTCGCGGGCGCTGCCCTTGCCTGGAGGCTGAATCCTCCGATGGGTGTTGAGATCGGTCTGGCGCTTTCGACAGCCTATTTGGCTCTAGTCGCCGCGGTACAACAGCTAATTGAGAAATTCTTCGGCGCGAAGTCGGTATGACGTCTTGAAATGTTGTCACTTCATCCCAGATAAGGCCCTGATATAACGGCCATATCTGGGGAATGACCGCTTCCATGCTTGATCTCATCTTTAACGCCAATGCTTGGGCGAGCCTCCTGACCCTCATGGTGATGGAGATCGTGCTCGGCATCGATAATCTCGTTTTCATTTCGGTTTTAACAAGCCGCCTGCCGACGGAGTCGGCACGCAAAGCCCGCGCACTCGGGCTGTCCATGGCACTGGTGTTCCGTATTCTTCTGTTGATCACCCTGTCATGGTTGATCGGCTTGACCGCTCCCGTATTCACCCTTTTCGAACATGGATTCTCCTGGCGGGACCTGATCCTGCTCGCCGGCGGATTGTTCCTTCTCTACAAGGCGACGCATGAAATTCATGCCGGCATCGAGGGGGAAGAGGACGAGAGCGGCAATGCGGTACACGCCGCTTTCGGGGCTACTGTCGCTCAGATCATCGCTATCGATATCGTCTTTTCGATCGATAGCATCATCACCGCGATTGGCATGGCCGAGCATGTGCCAGTGATGATTCTTGCGGTCGTGATTGCCATGGTCATCATGTTCATTGCATCCGAACCGATCTCCAAGTTCATTCACGACCACCCCACCACCAAGATGCTGGCGCTGTCTTTCTTGCTCCTCATCGGTGTATCGCTGGTGGCCGATGGTATCGGTTTCCACGTGCCGCGTGCCTACATCTATTTCGCCATGGCCTTCTCGGCCGGTGTCGAAATGATCAACATCTTGGCCGGGCGCAGGCGCCGCAAGGCCAAAGCCAAAGTGCATGCCTGACACCAACCGGCCGACTGAAGCTCGTGGGCGGCGGGGCATCTCGCCGTCCTTTGTCATGGGCTACCGTCGCGGCTTGGTCTCGACATCGTGACGTAAGTCGGCGGCCCACCCACTGATTTCGCTTGGGTTCTAGATCGTTTCAGGCTACCCCTTTTGTTTAGGTGGCGCCTCGTCGGCGTTTTTCGACGTTCATGGGTCGCCTCGCTTCATCACGGGTATTGACCGATGAGCACCACCGATATCGCCAAACGGGTTCATGACCATAATTGGAAACTTGACCCGATCATTCGCAGTCTGCTCGATACGGACATCTACAAGTTTCTGATGCAGCAGCTGATCTGGAAGCGTTATCGCGACGTCGATGTCACGTTCTCGCTGATCAATCGCACGCACAGCATTCGCCTCGCCGACGATATCGACGAAGGCGAGCTGCGAGCACAGCTCGACTATGCTCGCTCATTGCGACTGGGCAAGAAGGAATGGATCTGGCTGGCTGGTAATACATTCTACGGTAAACGCCAGATCTTCGCTCCCGAGTATCTCGAGTTCCTTCGCGATTTCCAACTTCCGCCCTACAAGCTGAGCAAGGCAGACGGGCAATACCAGCTTGAGTTTCACGGTCCCTGGACCCACACGACCATGTGGGAGATTCCAGCGCTCGCCATCATCAATGAACTGCGGTCACGCTCGGTCATGAAGACCATGCGCCGCTTCGAGCTCGACGTGCTCTATGCGCGAGCCAAGGCCAAGCTCTGGAGCAAGGTCGAGCGGTTGCGCGCCTTCCCTGACATCAAGATAGCTGACTTCGGCACACGGCGCCGCCATTCGCATCTCTGGCAGGATTGGTGCGTCAATGCGCTGAAGGAAGGGCTTGGCCCAGCCTTTATCGGCACCTCCAATGTTCTGATGGCCATGAAAAGCGATCTTGAAGCCATCGGTACGAATGCCCATGAGCTCCCGATGGCCATGGCTGCTCTTTCAAAGACAGAGGATGAAATGCGTCACGCGCCCTATCGCGTGCTGCGCGACTGGCAGGAGCTCTACGACGGCAATCTCCTGGTCGTTCTGCCCGATGCCTTCGGCACGGCTTCCTTCCTTCGGGAGGCACCCGATTGGGTCGCAGACTGGAAGGGGTTCAGGCCCGACAGTGCCGACCCCGTCGATGGTGGCGAGGAGATCATCGCCTGGTGGAAAGAGAAAGGTGAGGACCCGCGCGACAAGCTGATCGTTTTCTCCGACGGTCTCGACGTTGAAGAGATCGAGCGCGTCTACACCCACTTTCGCGGTCGCGTGCACATGAGCTTTGGCTGGGGAACCAATCTCACCAACGATTTCCAGGATTGCGCGCCACAGCCCACCGATGACTTCGATGCGATATCGCTGGTCTGCAAGGTGACGCAGGTCAACGGACATCCGGCGGTGAAGCTTTCGGACAATCCGGAGAAGGCGACTGGCGATCCGGCAGAGATTGCCCGCTACCTCCGCGTCTTTGGCGAGGCGGGGCGCGTCAAACGACCGGTTCTCGTATAGAATGACAACGCCGCCCGAGAGGGCGGCGTTTTTGTAAGTCAGTGCTTACTTACTTTTTTGGTCAAGCCTCGAATGGCTTGGTGGCGAGCCACTTCTCCAGCCAGTGGATATCGTAAGCGCCGTCGATGATATCGGAGTTCTTCAGCATGTGATTGAAGAGCGGGATCGTCGAGTCGATACCATCGACGACGAACTCATCGAGGCACCGGCGCAGGCGCATCAGACATTCGACGCGATTGCGACCGTGAACGATCAGCTTGCCGATCATGCTGTCGTAGTAGGGCGGGATCGTGTAGCCCTGATAAACGCCGCTGTCGACACGGACACCGAGGCCTCCCGGCGGATGCCAGTAGGTAATCTTGCCGGGCGACGGCGCGAAGGTCGCGGCATTCTCAGCGTTGATGCGGCACTCGATGGCATGGCCGCTGAAGTGAACGTCCGACTGGCGGAAGCTCAGTGCCTGACCGGAGGCCACCTTGATCTGCTCGTTGACGAGGTCGATGCCGGTGATCATCTCGGTCACCGGATGTTCCACCTGCAGGCGGGTGTTCATCTCGATGAAATAGAACTCGCCATTCTCGTAGAGAAACTCGATGGTGCCGGCGCCGGAGTAATTGAGCTCGGCCATGGCGTTGGCAACGATATTGCCGATCTTGGCGCGCTCGTCGTCATTGAGGGCCGGCGAACGGGCCTCTTCCATGACTTTCTGATGCCGACGCTGGAGCGAGCAGTCGCGCTCGCCGAGATGCACGGCGTTGCCCTGACCATCGCCCAGCACCTGCAGTTCGATGTGGCGCGGCTTCAGGAGATACTTCTCGATATAGACGGCGTCGTCACCGAAGGCATTCTTGGCCTCGGTCTTGGCGGCCGACATGGCCGACGGCAGTTCCGCCTCGGTCATGGCAACGCGCATGCCGCGGCCACCGCCACCGGCCGATGCCTTGACCAGAACCGGATAACCGATCTCGGCGGCGATCCTGAGAGCATCCTCTTCGGACTCGACGGCGCCATCCGAACCGGGCACCACAGGAATACCGAGGCGCTTGGCGGTTGCCTTGGCCTCGATCTTGTCGCCCATGATGCGGATATGATCGGCCGACGGACCGATGAAGGCGATGTTGTGAGCCGCGAGAATGTCGGCAAAGCGCGCATTCTCACTCAGGAAGCCATAGCCCGGATGCACCGCCTCGGCGCCGGTGATCTCACAGGCGGCGACGATGTTCGGGATGTTGAGATAGCTTTCACGCACCGGCGCCGGGCCGATGCAGACGCTCTCGTCAGCGAGGCGGACATGCATGGCATTGGCGTCCGCCGTCGAGTGAACGGCAACCGTGCCGATGCCGAGCTCCTTGCAGGCGCGCAGCACCCGAAGGGCGATTTCGCCACGATTGGCGATGAGGATCTTTTCAAACATGGGGCCGGTCACTCGATGATCAGCAGCGGTTCGCCGAACTCGACCGGCTGGCCGTTTTCGACGAGGACTGCGGTGACGCGGCCGGCGCGCGGCGCCGGAATGTGGTTGAGGTGCTTCATGGCCTCGATGATCATCACCGTCTGACCTTCCTTCACCGTATCACCGACCTCAACGAAGGCACGCGCGCCTGGCTCGGGTGCAGTGTAGGCGGTGCCGACCATCGGGGAGGGCACGGCGCCAGGATTGGCGGCCGGATCGGAAGATTTCGGGGCTTCTGCAACGGGTACAGCGGTAGGGGCAGGCGCTGCCATCACCGGTGCACCAGCTGGCGTGGCCCAGCCGCCACCCTGTGTGATGGTCACCGGCGCCGCCGTCCGAGCCACGCGGATCTTCAGCTTTTCCTGCTCCACCTCGATCTCGGTGAGATTGGTCTCGTCGAGGATGTTGGCAAGCTGGCGGATCAGTTCGTAGTCAAAGGTCTGGGGCATCGGTTCTCACCGGGATTGGGACGTCGGTCACCTTTTCAGGAGACCGGCGAGGGCTTCGAGCGCGAGCGTATAGCCGATAGGGCCAAGGCCGACGATCACTCCGGCCGCCACGGGCGACACGAAGGACCGATGCCTGAAACTCTCGCGGGCATGGACGTTGGAGATGTGGACTTCGATCAGGGGGACATCTGTGCCCTTGATCGCGTCATGGAGGGCGATCGACGTATGGGTATAGGCACCGGGGTTCATCACCACACCGGCGCCACGCCGTCCAGCCTCCTGGATCCAGTCGACGAGATCGCCTTCATGATTGGATTGGCGGAACTCGATGGCTGAAAATCCGAGCGCACCGGCCTTTTCTCGGCATTTCGCCTCGATATCGGCAAGGGTCAGCGATCCGTAGATGCCCGGTTCTCGCGTTCCGAGAAGATTGAGGTTCGGTCCGTTGAGGATGAACGCTTCAATGGGCAATCGGTCGGTTCCCTTTCAGGCCGGAGAATGGACGGCCAAAACCTTGGACGGGTAACGGCCGGCTTCCTTATAGGCATATGCGTCGCCGAAAAAAAGAGGCAGCGCCAATTCATCCCCGGCTGTGGAGGCCGCGTTAACCTTCGGCCGAATCGACGTTCAGCAGGTGCTCTTGCCACATGTACGCATCGCGTCGATTTTCCGATTGAGTTCGGAAATGCCCACCGCGCCGAACACCAGCTCATCGCCGATGACGTAGGCGGGCGTGCCATTGATGTTCAGCTTGCGGGCGAGGTCGTACGATTGGTTGATGGCCTGGGTCACTTCCGGCTTGGCCGAAGTCTCCTTCACCTTGGTCTCATCAAGACCAACCTTCACGGCCGCTGCGAGGGCGCGGTCACCATCGGCCTGACCGCGGATGCTCATGAGCTCGAAATGGAAGGCCTCGTAAGCGCGTGGGTTCAGAATGTTGACGGCTGCGGCCACTTTCGCCGCTTCCACCGATCCTTCGCTCAGGATTGGAAACTCCTTGAGCACGATCTTGACGTCCTTCTCCTTGTCGAGAATGGCGCGCGTGTCGGACAGTGCTTTCTTGCAGAAGCCGCAGTTGTAATCGAAGAACTCCACGAGGGTGATCTTGGCGTTGGGGTCGCCGAGCGTCGCCTGATAGGGCGACGAGAAGATCGTTTCCTTGTTCGCCTGAATGGCGTCGGTCCGGCCCTTCTCCTCGGCGTCCTTGTTCCGCTCATCGAGAGCCTGCAGCGCCTCGGTGATCACCTCGGGATGATCCATCAGATAGGCCTTCACGACCTCCCCGATCGCCGCCTTCTGATTGGTCGTGAACTCCTCGGCAGACACAGCAGTCGGAAGCAGCGACGCTGTAACGAGCGCGGCCGATACGAGTTTCCGAAGGTGGGCTAACATGCGACAGCTCCTCGTCCAGCGCAGGACTCGTTGATCATTTCGGTGCTTTGTAGGTGATTATATCGTCGGCTCGCAACCATGCCGGCGAGCCTGTCTTAAGGCTCTCCTGGGCGCGCATAGCGTATTTCTTTGCCGTATCGATGTCACCGGACGCAAAGCTTCCCTGCGCAGACGCCAGATCGGCCATTGGTATGTCGTTCTTGCGAGCATAGGCAATGGCGAGTTGGCGATAACCAACCGGCTGATCAGGGTCGTCGCCGATCCCCTTGTTCAGCGCGTTGATCGCTTCATCGGTCAGCTTCGCGTCGCCGGTACTCACCAGAGCTTGCCCCAGCATCACGCGGATGAGGCCAGCATTGGGAGCCAATGCCACTGCCTTTCGCAAGGGTTCCAGAGCATCCCGAGGCTTGCCGGTCTCAACGAGGATTTGCCCCTTCAACTCCCAGAAATACGGATTGTTGGGCGCACGCTTGATGAGCGCATCCATTCGGGCCAAGGCCGACTTCGGATCCGAGAAACGATATGCGACGATGGCGCGCGCGTAGTCCGCAGCAAGACTGGTGTCAGACGGCGGATAGAGTCGAAGCACGCTTTGGCTGTTGCGGGTAAAGGCTGCGAATTTTGCCCGGACGAGGTCATGGCGTTCTTTCAGAACAGGATCATCCGGCTTGTCGAAGAACGGAGACTTGTGGGCTATCTCATCGATCATGGCGATACGGTCAGCAGCCAGGGGATGTGTCTGAACATATGGATCAATGTGCGCCGACATGAACATCTGCTGATTGGCAAAGCGCTGGAAGGTCTCCAGCATGCCCTTTGCCGATTGCCCCGTCTGCGCGAGATACTTGAGCGCCAGCTGATCGGCGGCAGTTTCGTTTTCGCGGGCATACATCAGGAGACCACGCTGCCCGAGCTGCATGCCGCCGGTGGCCACCGCTCCTGCAGCACTGCCACCACCGCCAGCGACACCTGCCGCCACACCGCCCAGCAGAGCAATGGCCGTCAGAATCTGCATCCGCCGGATTTCGGATCTGAGTTGAGCCAGATGGTTGGCAGCCAGATGGCCAATTTCGTGTGCCAGAACGCCGATCAATTGGTTGGGCGTCGTGGAATCGATGATGGCGCCCGCGTTGACGAAAATGTGCCGGCTGTCGGCGACGAAGGCATTGAAGGTATCGTCGTTGACCAGTTTGACCTGAACCGTCGCAGAGCCCAGCCCCGCCGCCTTGAGAAGCGGCCTCGTATAGTCGGCGATCAACGCCTCCGCTTCAGCGTCGCGCAACAAGGGAATGCCGCGACCGCGGTCGACCGCCAGTGCAGGGAGCGACGAGGAGAGGGCGATGGCTGCCGCAGCAACAAGGGCAACCGAAGTACGGCAGAAACGGTTCATCATGGCGCGATTCACAATCGGCAATCTCGTCAGCATGTCTGGGGCCTGATAAAGGCACAATGCAAGCTTGGCGCAATCGAAAAATCCCTGCAAGCTCGCTTGCCGGCAGACTGCTGGTTATCTCTGGCAAAAACGTGGAGGATCGTGCGGCATGTTTCTTTCAGAACGGAGCGATGTCGCGCCCTTCCTCGCCATGGACGTTCTCTCCGATGCGAACCGTCTTGCCCGCGAGGGGAGGGACATCATTCATATGGAGCTGGGTGAGCCAGGTGCTCCGGTGCCTGCGGCTGTCCGGTTGGCAGCCGAGGCGGCGCTGGCGAGGGGGCGGGTAGGCTACACTGAGGCGCTCGGTATTCCCGAATTGCGCGCTCGCATAGCCCGTCTCTATGCCGAGCGCTACGATGTGGAAGTGCCGGCTGAGCGGATTGCCGTAACCGGGGGATCATCCGGGGCGTTCAATCTGGCTTTCCTTGCCATGTTCGACGTCGGCGACCGGGTTGGCCTGCCAACACCCGGTTATCCCGCTTACAGAAACATCCTGGCTGCGCTCGGTCTGGAAGTGGTGGAGATTCCGACGACCGCCGAAGCGCGCTGGCAAGCCAGTGCCTCGGCTATCGAGGAGGTCCATGCGGAGCGGCCGCTTGCCGGGGTCATTGTCGCCAGTCCCAATAATCCCTCCGGCACCATGATGACCCGCGAAGGTCTCGGATCCCTGGTCTCGGCCTGCAGAGAGATGAAGATCGCTCTTATTATGGACGAGATCTACCATGGCCTCGTTTACGAAGGCGACGAGGTAACGGCGCTGGAGTTCTCCGACGACGTGGTGGTCGTGAACTCGTTCTCCAAGTATTTTTGCATGACCGGCTGGCGCGTCGGCTGGATGGTGCTTCCAGAGCAACTTGTGCGCCCCGTCGAGCGCCTCGCGCAAAATCTCTTCATCTCGCCCTCCGAACTTTCGCAGCGGGCGGCTCTCGGTGCGTTCGAGTCCCGAGATGAGCTGGAAGCGGTGAAATCTGGCTATGCGGCAAGCCGACGCTTGCTCCTGGAACGCATGCCCAAGATCGGCCTCGATCGTTTTCTGCCGGTCGATGGGGCATTCTATTTTTATGCCGATGTCAGCCGCTACACCAATGATAGCCTCGATTTTTGCCGCCGTATGCTGCATGAGGCGGGTATCGCTGCAACCCCTGGTCTCGACTTCGATACTGGCCGGGGTTCATCCTATGTTCGCTTCTCCTTTGCCGGGCGCACGGACGCTGTCGCCGAAGCCTGCGAGCGGCTAGGCCGCTGGTTGCGCTAGATGCCTCCTGGTGGGCAATAGCCGACGTAAGCCTAGCTTCTTCACGGAGGGCGCTCAAAAAATAAGGCCGCCCAGATGTGCTGGACGGCCTATGTCGTATTGTGGTGTTCTTCTCAGAAGAAGGAACGACGCTGCCACCAGCCCGTCTTTTTGGGCTGGTTGGAGTCTTCGGGTTCCGGTTCCGGTGCCTGAACCGGCTCGTTAGCCTCAACCGATTTCTCTACCAACTCGGCAACGCTCTCGAGCGGTGCGTGAGCCGGAACGGCTGCTTCAGAAACCTCTTCGGGTTTGTCGTCGGCTTCTGCTGCCTGCGTCTCCACTGGCTCGTCGTTCAACGCGCTTGGAGCTGTTGATACGGTTGCGGCATCGCCAGAGTCGGCGACGGTATCCTCGGGGGTTTCAGAAGTGTCATCTCCCTCAGATGACGCCTCCTCCGAAACGGCCTCGCCATTCTGGTCAAAGGCAACGGTCTCCGAACCATTCTCGCCTTCAAGCTGGTGCCGACGGCGGCCGCCGCGACGCCCGCGCCGACGCGAACGGCGACGCTGCTCACCCTCGTTCTCACCCTCGTTACGCGCTTCTGCGTCGTCTTCGGCTCCATCGTCGTCGCCTTCGGTAGCTTCGACGCCGGCTTGATCCTCACCCTCGGCGACCATATCCTGGCTGTCACCGTTGGCTGTCTCAGTCCCTTCGACCCGCCGCCGGCGACGACGGCGGCGCTTGCGACGCCCGTCACTGTCGCCGCGCTCCTCGCGTGAAGATTGAGCCTTTTCGGCTTCGCTCTCTTCTTCCTCTTCTTCCTCGACCTCTTCGTCGAGTTCCTCGTCATAAGGCTGAACGCTTTCAGGCGTCAGCGTAGGCGCAGGAAGCGGCGGCGCTGGATTGAGGATAATTTCGCCACGCTCGACGGCAAAGTGCTGGGATCCCAGGTGCTCGTCGGCAGCGATGGTGATTGTCAGACCGAAGCGTGCTTCGAGGTCGGACAGATGCTTGCGCTTCTGGTTGAGGATGTAGAGAGCCACGGCCGACCGGGTCCGCACCGTCAGGTGGTGCGTAACACCCTTGATCAGCAGGTCTTCCAGCGAGCGCAGCACATGCAGCGCCACGCTCTCGGTAGAACGGACGATGCCGGCGCCCAGGCAATGCGGGCAAAGCTCGGTCGAACCTTCGAGAACGCCGGTGCGGATGCGCTGGCGGCTCATCTCCATCAGGCCGAAGTGCGAGATACGGCCCACCTGGATGCGGGCGCGGTCGTTCTTGAGGCAATCCTTGAGCTTGCGCTCCACCGCTTTGTTGTTCTTGGCCTCTTCCATGTCGATGAAGTCGATCACGATGAGACCGGCAAGGTCGCGAAGACGAAGCTGGCGGGCAACCTCTTCGGCTGCCTCGAGATTAGTAGCGAGCGCCGTATCTTCGATATTGTGCTCGCGCGTCGACCGACCGGAGTTCACGTCGATAGCAACGAGAGCTTCCGTCTGGTTGATGACGAGATAGCCACCGGACTTCAGCGTCACCTGCGGCGAGAACATCGCATCGAGCTGCGGCTCTACACCGAAGCGACCGAAAACCGGGATGGGATCGCGATAGGGCTGAACGTTCTTGGCATGGCTCGGCATGAGCATGCGCATGAAGTCTTTGGCCTCGCGGTATGATTCTTCACCAGCCACAAGGACTTCGTCGATGTCCTTGTTATAGAGATCGCGGATCGAGCGCTTGACCAGGGAGCCTTCCTCGTAGACGAGGCTCGGAGCCGTCGAACGCAACGTCAGCTCGCGGACGTTCTCCCAAAGGCGCAGCAGATACTCGAAGTCGCGCTTGATCTCGGTCTTGGTGCGCGCCGCACCCGCAGTCCTGAGAATGACGCCCATGCCTTCCGGAACGTCGAGCTCGTGAGCGATTTCCTTGAGGCGCTTGCGGTCCTGAACGTTGGTGATCTTGCGGGAAATTCCGCCGCCACGACCGGAGTTGGGCATCAGAACGGAATAACGGCCGGCCAGCGATAGATAAGTGGTCAGAGCCGCGCCCTTGGTGCCGCGCTCTTCCTTGACGACCTGCACCAGCAGAACCTGCCGACGCTTGATCACTTCCTGGATGCGATACTGACGAGCCCGGCGTGTGCGCCGCTCGGGCACCTCTTCAAGAGCGTCCTCGGCACCGACGCTTTCGACGTGCTCTTCCTCGTCTTCGCCCGACCGTTCCTCGCCGTCATCGTTGATGGTCTCGACCGTGTGATCGTCCTGGATATCGATCACGCCGCCCATTTCCAGGGCAGGCGCCTCGTCGTCTCCAGATTCGATGATCGGCGTGGCTTCGACCACGAAGGCTTCTTCCACCGGATGCGTCTCGGCGTCTTCGACGACCGCTTCACTGATGGTCTCGACCGGCTTCGCCGCAGCCTTGGCCGCCTGAGCGCGATTTTGCCGTTCGCGATGCATGCGAGCCCGGCGCTCGGCCTCTTCGCGCTCTTCAGCCTCTTCGGCTTCGATCAGAGCCTGCCGGTCCGCTTGGGGAATCTGGTAGTAGTCGGGATGAATTTCCGAAAATGCCAGAAACCCATGGCGATTGCCGCCATACTCCACGAACGCTGCCTGCAGCGACGGTTCGACTCGCGTTACCTTGGCTAGATAGATGTTACCTCTGAGCTGCTTCCTAGTCGCCGACTCGAAATCGAACTCCTCAACGCGGTGTCCACGCACCACAACCACCCGGGTCTCCTCCGGGTGGGTGGCATCTATCAGCATCTTGTTGGCCATAAAGACTGACTCCCGGCCGCGTGCGATCACGGCACGACTGCGAGACCGATGAAAGGCTCCTGGGAGCTCTTCCTGGAATCGCCGCGCGCTGGAAGGATCGGCACCGACCGTCGATAAGGGGGGAGGGAATGGGGAAGTGTGCCGAACCAGCGAAGGCCGCAAACTCGGAAAAGGCCGATGCTTGACGCCATCCTGCCCCTTCGAAGATCTGCTGTGGCCCTACGAGTTTCACGTCCGGCACGTTCTTTCTTTTTTTAACACCGTCGTTCCTGAAAATGACTCGCTCGGCGACAGCCAATACGAGGGAACGGCGACGAATGCCTGTCGGGTGGCTTTATGGGCCACGCGCCGAAGCACCAAATCTTTCCGGTTGTTCTACGGGCGTCCTCATATGCTCCCCGTGTCGCGGCGCATGGCCGGTCGGGGCACAACAAGCGAAAGTCCGGGTTCTGTGCGTAGGCCGGAAAACCACACCGGCGGTCGCATTGACCTCTCGGACCTCCGACTACCAATCTAGTCCGATGCTCATTCAAGCAAACGGCAGACCGGCTGGACGCTCTCAAGTACCGAGAGCAAGGATTCGGGCTCCGATCCCTTATTACTTGCGTGAAGTCACATATGCAAGGCGATCAGATAGCTCGCTCATCAATTCCTCGCAATGTGAAGCGTCTGGCCGCTTGAATAGGAGACGCAGGAATGTTTAACCAAATTCAGCCTAGTTACGAGTAAATGAAATGGCCGCTCTCCGCCAAACAGATGTTTGGTCGGATAGGGGAGTTGCCATCCTGTCCGTCTGTGGCAGTTTGGGCCGATCATGGGATCGTTGGAGCGATCATTTGTCGACCGTCGCAAACCGCTTCGTCACTCTTCTTCGTATCGTCGCTCTGGCGTCGATGGCGGTCGTGTGCCTTGCGGCCGGCGCTCGTGCGGACGGAGCCCCGGTGGCGACCGACGGTCGCGTTGTCGGTGACGACAATCGAACCCGCTTCGTGCTCGACCTATCAGGCGAGGTCGAACTCAGCGCATTCACGCTCGCGGATCCCTATCGTGTCGTCATTGATCTTCCCGAGATTGACTTTCGTCTACCGCCCGGCACGGGATCGTCAGGGCGCGGACTCGTCAGCGATTGGCGCTACGGTCAGTTCGCCGCTGGCCGGTCGCGGATCGTGCTCGATGTTACCGGGCCAGTGAAGATCGACAAGGCGTTCGTGCTGCCCGCCGTTGAAAACCAGCCCGCTCGCATGGTGCTCGATCTTCTGAAGACGACGGCTGCCGCCTTTGATGAAGATCTTAGAAAAAACCAGCTCGCCCGCGATAGCGCCAACGAGACGCCGGTTCAGAAGGCGGACCAACTGCCGCCGCCTGACCGCACCAAGCGCGAGAAACCACTGATCGTCATCGATGCCGGCCATGGCGGTGTGGACTCCGGGACGATTTCCGGATCGGGCGTGATGGAAAAGGATATTGTCCTGGCCTTTGCCAAGAAGCTTCAGGAGCGTCTTGAGCAAACCGGCAAGGTGGCGGTTCTGCTCACCCGCACGGACGACACCTTTTTGCCGCTTGGCGCTCGGGTGCAGTTTGGCCGCGATCACGCTGCCGATCTGTTCGTATCGATCCACGCCGATTCCGAACACGAAGGGTCGGTGCGTGGCGCCACGGTTTATACCCTGTCCGACAAGGCGTCCGACCAGGAAGCCGCCGCACTGGCCGCCAAGGAAAATGCATCGGACCTCATCGCCGGCCTTGATCTGCAAAAGGACGCCGACGGCGTGACCGACATTCTTGTCGACTTGACGCGCCGGGAAACGCGCAATTTCTCATCCGCCTTTGCCAATGGACTGGTCGGCGACCTCGCCTCCGCGACCAGGATGATCAAGAACCCCAGGCGTTCCGCCGGTTTCCAGGTCTTGCGAGCTCACGACGTTCCTTCGGTTCTGATCGAGATTGGCTACTTGTCCAACGACCAGGATGAAAAGCTGCTGACTTCCGAGGAGTGGCGTTCGCGCGTGGCGGATGCCGTCACTCAGGCGGTATTGCGCTTCTTCGGGCAGAAGTACGCTTATATGGGTAGCAAATAGCTACATCCGTCCACTGTTGCCACATCGCAACGCCGCGGCCCCGTCTTCGCCACAAAGACCGGCGAACGTCCCGCCAAACAGAAACATTCGCATTCTGTGGCGTTTTGCGGTATCGGCTGGCCCCAATCCGGCGTCTGGTGTCCGGACGTGCCGATGAGGTCCAGGCCATCGCGACGAACGGGCACGTCGGCGTAGATGGTGTCGACGGGAATGATGGACGGAATATGATCTTTGTAAGATTCTTCGGCTGGGTCTTCTCGATCGCGGCGCTGCTGTTCCTGGTGGTGGCCAGCGGAGTAGCCATTTACATTCATTCCCTGAGCGATGACCTTCCCGACACCAATCAGCTGCGGAACTACCAACCGCCTGTGGTGACGCGCGTTCATGCTGCCGACGGTGAGTTAGCTTCGGAATATGCGCACGAACGGCGCCTTTTCCTGCCGATTCAGATGATCCCGGATCGGGTCAAGCAGGCTTTCATTTCCGCCGAGGACAAGGACTTCTACACGCACCCTGGCATCGATGTTCTCAGCCTTGCCGGCGCTGCGGTCAAGAATCTGGACACCCTGGTCTCCGGTTCAAAGAAGCGCATGGTCGGCGCTTCGACCATCACGCAGCAGGTTGCCAAGGTCTTCCTGCTGTCCAATGAGAGGACCATCGATCGCAAGATTCGCGAAGCGCTTCTCACTTTGAAGATCGAGCAGACCTACACGAAGGATCAGATTCTCGAACTCTATCTCAATGAGATTTATCTCGGGTTCCGGTCGTACGGCGTTGCCGCAGCTGCGCTTTCCTATTTCGACAAGCCGCTGTCCGACTTGAAGCTCGAGGAAGTTGCCTATCTCGCTGCGCTTCCCAAGGGGCCTGAGAACTATAATCCCTATCGGAGCCGTCAGGCCGCCATCGACCGCCGTAATTATGTTCTGCAGCAGATGGTGAACAATGGTTACGTAACGCGCGAGGAAGGAGAGGCGGCTATGAAGGCGCCGCTCGTCATCGCCGAACGGAACCAGTCCGCAAAGGTCTTTGCCTCCGATTATTTCGTCGAGGAAGTGCGCCGTACCCTGCTCACCATGTATGGCGAGAAGGGACTTTATGAGGGCGGTCTTTCGGTTCGTACGACGCTCGATCCGAAGATGCAGGTGATCGCCCGCAGTGTTCTTCAGCGCGCGCTCTTGCGCTACGACGAGGCGCATGGCTGGCGCGGAGCCAAGAAGCAGATCGATGTTTCCGGTGACTGGGGAATTCCGCTTGCGGCCGAGACTGCGCTCTCGGATGTTCCCGAGTGGAATTTGGCCGTCGTTCTCGGCTTTGAAGGAGATTCTGCCCGCATCGGTTTGCAGCCTTCCAAGGGGCCTACGGGCAAGGTCAATGATGAACGTGTCGAAGGTATCATTCCGCTCGATCAGTTGAAGTGGGCCAAGTGGGAAACCGGCCCCAAGCGGGGTGCTCCGGTGAAGGCCGCCTCTGATGTGCTCTCGGTGGGCGACGTCATCTACGTCGAGAAGACCGGGACTACGATCGGCGCCCGTGAAGCCTATCGCTTGCGCCAATTCCCAGGCATCTCTGGCGCCATGGTCGCCATGGACTCGAACACGGGCCGCGTTCGCGCCATGGTCGGAGGTTTCTCCTTCGCCGAGAGCGAGTTTAATCGCGCGACGCAGGCGATGAGGCAACCGGGTTCCTCGTTCAAGCCCTTCGTTTACTCGGCCGCGCTCGATAATGGCTATACGCCAGCTTCCGTGATCCTCGACGCACCGATCGAGATCGATCAGGGCGCCGGCCTGGGCATTTGGCGGCCGCAGAATTACGGCGGCGGATACATCGGCCCCGCCACGCTCCGGACCGGTATCGAACAGTCGCGCAACCTCATGACCGTGCGTCTCGCGCAGGACATGGGAATGCCGCTGGTAGCAGAATATGCGCGCCGCTTCGGTGTTTACGACAATATGCAGCCGGTCCTGGCGATGTCTCTTGGCGCCGGTGAAACGACGGTGATGCGCATGGTGAATGCCTACGCGATTATTGCCAACGGCGGGCGTCGTGTTCAGCCCACATTGATCGATCGCGTTCAGGATCGCTTCGGTCGCACCATCTACAAGCATGATCAGCGCGTTTGTAATGGCTGCAATGCCGACGACTGGAAGGGGCAGGACGAGCCGCAACTCGTGGACGAGCGCGAGCAGGTTCTCGATCCGATGACCGCCTACCAGATCACATCGATGATGGAGGGCGTCGTCCAGCGCGGTACGGCCACCGTGATCAAGAGCCTGAACCGCCCGATCGCCGGCAAGACCGGCACAACCAACGACGAAAAGGATGCCTGGTTTGTCGGCTTCACGCCTGAGCTGACGGTTGGCGTTTTCCTGGGCTTCGATACGCCAAAGCCGATGGGACATGGGTCTACCGGCGGTATGATGGCCGCGCCGGTGTTCCGCGATTTCATGGGGCCGGCCTTGGCAGGTCAGCCACCTCAGGAATTCAAGGTGCCTGAGGGCATGACGCTGATCCCGATCAACCGCAAGACGGGCATGCGTGCCTATGAGGGCGAGAGCGCCATCATCGAAGCGTTCAAGCCGGGCACCGGCCCGTCGGATGTCTATTCGGTCATTGGCGGCGACGGTGTTGCCTGGGGCGTGCCGACACAGGTCAACCCCGAGGCTGACAAGGCTGCCGTGAGCGGAACGGGCGGTCTTTATTGAATGTGGATGCAGGCGTTCCTAGATCAGGCCCCGAAGCGGAATAGATAGCCGACGGGTTTACAACCGAGGCTTCCATTCATATGGTCCGCCGCGCCCGTGATCGACGACGGGCGCTCGCCGATGGCTCCCGCCGCGGTGAATATTCAACCTCATGACCGGAGCTCACGCCCATGCGAGCCGAAATCGAGGCCATCGTCGACGAGATCAAGCAGGGTATGGCCCTGCTGAGGAGGCATCTTTGACTGGGATGCCTCCCAGCAACGCCTAGCCGAACTGAACGGTTTCGTCGAAGACCCTTCTCTGTGGAACGATCCCGAGCGCGCGCAGAAGATCATGCGCGAGCGGACCGACCTAGAGAACCGAATCAATGGCTATCTCAAGCTCGACCGCGATCTGAAGGATAGCGTCGAGCTGATCGAGCTCGGTGAGATGGAAGGCGATGCCACCGTCGTCACCGACGCCGAGAACACCTTGCGCGGCCTCAAGGACGAGATCGCCCGCCAGCAGGTGGAATCGATGCTGTCCGGCGAGGCCGATGCTAACGATACCTACATCGAAGTGAACTCCGGTGCCGGCGGTACGGAAAGCCAGGACTGGACCAACATGCTCCTGCGCATGTACACGCGCTGGGCCGAGCAGCACGGCTACAAGGTCGAGTTGCTGGAAGTTCATGACGGCGAAGAGGCCGGCATCAAGAGTGCCACGGTGCTCATCAAGGGCCATAATGCCTACGGTTGGATGAAGACGGAATCCGGTGTTCATCGGCTCGTGCGCATTTCGCCCTTCGATAGCCAGGCCCGTCGGCACACTTCCTTCTCGTCTGTCTGGGTCTATCCCGTGATTGACGACAAGATCGAGATCGAGATCAACGAGAGCGACTGCCGTATCGACACTTATCGCGCTCAAGGCGCCGGCGGTCAGCACATCAATACGACCGACTCGGCTGTGCGCATCACGCATTATCCCTCGGGTATCGTCGTTTCGTGTCAGGCCGAGCGTTCTCAGCACAAGAACCGCGCCACCGCGTGGAACATGCTGCGCGCCCGCCTTTACGAAGCTGAGTTGAAGAAGCGGGAAGAGAAAGCCAACGCCGAGCAGGCCGGCAAAACCGACATCGGTTGGGGCCATCAGATCCGTTCCTATGTTCTGCAGCCCTACCAGCTCGTCAAGGATCTCAGGACCGGCGTTGAAAGCACGTCCCCTTCCGACGTTCTCAACGGCGACCTCGACGGCTTTATGGAGGCGGCGTTGGCCCAGCGGGCCTTTGGCAAGCAGCCGGCTCAGATCGCCGATATCGACTGATCGACTGGAGCTATGGAAATGAAGAAGGCGGGGTGCCAGCGCACTCCGCCTTTTCTCATCGTCTATTGGCTTCGCCCGGGCAGACGATTACGGAAGCAGGCTGGCCAGGCGGTTGCCAGCTTCGATGTAATTGACCGGATTGAGAGCGACGCCGTTGATGCGCGTCTCGTAGTGAAGGTGTGGACCGGTCGACCGGCCGGTTGACCCAACCTCTCCGATCACCGTATCGCGTGTCACGCGATCGCCGACGTTGGCAAGGATCTTCGACATATGACCGTAACGCGTAGTTACACCGTTGCCGTGGTCGACTTCCACCATGTTGCCGTAACCACCTGACCACCCGGCAACTGTAACGACACCTGGAGCCGTTGGCCGGATGTCGGTGCCCGTGGGGGAGCGGAAATCTATGCCCGCATGAAAGGCCAGCGAGCCCAGAAAAGGATCGCGGCGGGATCCGAAATTCGAGGTCATTTCCCCGCCGGGCATGGGGCGGATCAACGGCAGGCGTGACGCTTCGGCCTTGACGAGAGCAATGCGGCCGAAAGCCTGGTCGGCTTCCTGCATGGCAGCTGCGAGGGCTTGAGCTCCGCCTATTGGAATATAGGGGCCGCCGACCGCATCTTGGGAGTCTCCCCGAACATCGGGAACGCTCACGCTCAGCCCCGCATCGGCCATTATCCCGATGGCCGCATTCACCCGAGAGTTGGCGGCGTCTGCGATGGCCTCGACGGCTTTAGCCTGTTCCGCGTCGACGGCAGCCAGATGGCTTGAAATTGCCTTGAAATCAGGTTTTCCGTCGGCGGTGCGCAGATCAAACTTCGGAGCAACGCTGCCTTTTTCACTCTTCGATGTCAGTGCTTCGAATTGCTGATCGATCAAGCTCGCCCGGCCGGCATCGGCATATGCAGATACGGGATCTGTTACGTCGGTCGGGTCGGCTGCCGCTCTCTTGTCGGCCGGAATCGCAGCGTTATGGCTGTCGATGAGACCAATGCTCCGGGCTTTGTCTATGAGCTCTCCCACGGCCCGCTGGCGTTCCGAGATGCCCTGCTGGGCAGACATGATCTTGTCGACCTTCTCGTCCATCGCAACGCTATCGAGGATCTGACGGCTGGAGATGCGGTCTATTTCCGAGCGGAGACGAGCAATACGATCTTCATATGCCTGCTGCATGTCGGCGTTCCGCTCGCGGACGAGGTCGAACAGATCGTCGCGAAAAACCAGATAGGTGGTGGCCGCGAGGAAGCCGAGCGAAACCGTCAGGAACAGTGTAAGGCCGCCAAACAGGGCGAGTGGGCTGAAGGTATAGGTGCGGGTGTTGTCCCGGCTGATGATGACGATGCGTCTCGCCGAGTCCTGGTGTCGGTATCTGTCTGCGGCTTGCGATCTCATCAACGCGACGCTCCAAAAAGGCATTTGCCGCTCCGCCGACATGCGGCAGGCGTGCCCCGTTGAGAGCGATTAGAAACTGTTAGGGTTAATGAAGGCTTGAAATTTGGGACTTGAGTTGGTCGGGGTGCTTTTTACGGCGGCCCGACCGGAGCGAGCCTAGAGCGCCTTGACGGCCGCCAGCACCTCTTCGGCATGGCCTTCAACCTTCACCTTCGGCCAGGCCCTGGCAATTGTTCCATCCGGAGCGACAAGAAAGGTCGATCGAACAATGCCGAAATACTTCTTTCCGTAGAGCGATTTTTCTCCCCATGCGCCATAGCTCTCGGCAACCTGGTGATCAGGATCAGAGCCGAGTGCCACAGTCAGCTTATGCTTCAGGCGGAATTTGCCATGCTTCTCAACGGTGTCGGGTGAAATTCCGATTACCGTGGCACCGGCCTTTTCGAACTCATCAGCCAGACATGAAAAGCCGATGGCCTCTTTCGTACAGCCCGAAGTGTCGTCCTTGGGATAGAAATAAACGACCACCGGCCGGCCCTTCAGCGCGGCAAGAGACACTTGGCCTTCATCGGTGGCAAGGGTGAAGTCGGGGGCAGGGGATCCAACGGTAACATTCGTCATTGGGGTACTTTCCGGCTCTGATGCCGCCTTTATCGCCCGTGGTGATGGCTTGAGCAAGGGGCAAACCTTAAGCAACATCCAAGCTTGTGCGCGGGTAAACCCTTGCGAAGTGCAACGCGCGGTCGCCGCCAATTTGGGCTATGAGCCTGCCCAAGAAAGCACCAGTCTGGGCAGGATATTCCCATCAAAAAATGTGCTTCTCAAAGTTACGGAGATGAGTAAAGATACGGGTGTTTCTTAAAATAAGTCGAGTTTTTGAACTATTTTCTGCGGATATTCCGCTTCGATCCCTCCATTTGATTTAAGGAGGACAGCCGTGATTGTTTCTTCGAAACAAGGTTTTAGTACGCATTTGGAGTTTGAGGGCTTGCCACCGATACCTGTTGTCTGTCGCGTCAAGGCAGGCTTCAGAAGTGACGGAACTCTTGCCGTCGAAGGTGAGGCAGAGGTTGAGGACGACCTTACTTATCTGGTCGGTGTATGCGGTCGGATCAGCGTCGGCTCCGATCGTCCAAAGATCAGTGTCCGCATCGCTTCTGCTGACGCTGAGCATGGCGTTCTGCGCTTTTTGATCCGAGACCCGGCGCTTGATGGTACGGCCTAGGCTATTCGCCTTGTCATCAATATAGGCATAAAAAACGGGGCGCCTAAGCGCCCCGTTCTATTTGTAGCGATCGACCGTTCAAGCGATCTTCGGATCGAGCTCGCCCGAAGCGTAACGCTTGGCCATATCGGCGAGCGGGATCGGCTTGATCTTGGAGCCGTTACCGGCCGCGCCGAATTCCTCGTAGCGCTGCTTGCAGACCTTCTGCATCGCAGCCATGGCCGGCTTCATGAAGGAGCGCGGGTCGAACTCAGCGGGCTTCTCTGCGAAGAACTTGCGGATGGCACCGGTGATGGCCATGCGGCAGTCCGTGTCGATGTTCACCTTGCGCACACCGTGCTTTATGCCGTTGACGATCTCTTCGACCGGAACGCCGAAGGTCTGGGGCATCTTGCCGCCGTAGGCGTTGATGATGTCGAGCAGATCCTGCGGAACCGACGACGAGCCATGCATGACCAGATGCACGTTTGGCATGCGCTCGTGGATCTCCTTGATCCGGTAGATGGCGAGCACGTCGCCGTCCGGCTTGCGGGAGAACTTGTAGGCGCCGTGGCTGGTGCCCATGGCGATGGCCAAGGCGTCAACCTTGGTGCGCTTGACGAACTTCACGGCTTCGTCCGGATCGGTCAGCAGCTGTTCCTTGCTGAGGATGCCCTCGGCGCCGTGGCCGTCTTCCTTGTCGCCCTTGCCTGTCTCAAGCGAGCCAAGCACGCCGAGCTCGCCTTCCGTCGAGGCGCCAACCAGGTGGCTGAGCTCAGCGACGCGGCCGGTGACGTTGGCATTGTAATCGAAGTCAGCCGGGGTCTTGCCGTCGGCCTTGAGCGAGCCGTCCATCATGACCGACGAGAAACCGTTGGTGATGGCCGAAAGGCAGGTGGCCTCCGAGTTGCCATGGTCCTGATGCATGCAGACCGGAACGTCAGGGTAGAGCTCGATGGCGGCCTTGATCAGGTGGCTGAGCACGATGTCGTTGGCGAACGCGCGGGCACCGCGGCTGGCCTGCATGATCACCGGGCTGTCGGTCTCTTTGGCCGCAGCCATGACGGACAGCATCTGCTCCATGTTGTTGATATTGAAGGCCGGCATGCCGTAGCCGTGTTCGGCGGCATGATCGAGCAGCTGCCGCAGTGAAACCAGCGCCATAAGGGAACTCCTTCGCGAATTCTTCTGTGGTCTCGAGCCCTTCCCGCCTATCGCTAGCGACTGGCGAAACAGACTGGCTCATATCTACGACTTTAGCACGATTTACCAGAGCCGAGTTCGGTCAAGCACGCTCGTTGCGCCAAAAAAACGTGAACGCAATTGATAGTTCGTCTGAATAGTGGTGTTTCCCTCTATAGGGAAATTACTGTGCCTACGGTCAGCTTGCAAGTACCGCTACGTCGACACGGCGGGCAAGTTGGCGGACGTCGTCCGGCGACGGCAGATTCGGTCCGATTCGACCCAGCTTGGCGGTCGCAAAGGCAACAGCGCGGCGAGCCAGCGCTTCAAGACCGAGATTGTCGGCGACCGATGAAGCGATGCCCGCGACCATTGCGTCACCGGCACCAACCGTCGACAGGGCGTTGACCACGGGCAGGCGAGCCGACAGAGCGGTCGTGCCGCGCAAAAATATGGCGCCTTGCTCACCGCGCGAGACGACCACCAACTCGATGCCGAGGGCTTGCATTTTCCGGGCTGCGGTTACGATATCGGCGACTTCCTTGAGGGGCTGGCCGGCCCAGGCCTCAAGCTCCAGACGGTTCGGTTTGACGGCGAATGGCAAACTCTCCCTCGGGGCCGCCAGTGATGCGGCGAGGGGAGCGCCAGACGTGTCGAGCACCACACGGCAGCGAAGATTGCAAAGATCTGCTGTAAGCTTGGCCCATACACTGGCCGGTTGGCCAAGCGGCAGCGAACCCGCCAGAACGACGAGCGCTCCCTCGACCACTTCTCGCCTCAGGACGTCGAGTACCATGTCGTAGGTTTCGTCGTCGAAGGTCAGACCGGGAAGGTTGATATCCGTCGTAGTGCCAGTGACGACATCCGCAATCTTGATGTTGGTGCGTGTGTCGCCGGCGGTGCGCACGAACCGGTCCTGGATTCCTTTGTCTTTGAAGAAGTCGGTGAAGGTGGCATCGTTTCCGCGCCCCAGAACACCCGTCGCCACCACGGGAATGCCCCAGTCAGCGATACAGCCGGCAACGTTGATACCTTTGCCGCCAACGTTTGATTGGGCGGCCCGAGCCCGATGCACCTTGCCAGGAGTCAGGTCATCGAGCGTGACAGTGAGATCGATCGCAGGATTGAGCGTCACGGTGATGATCGGCGAAGTCATGGTCGGCTCCAAACGGGGAACGTCTCTTGCGGCTTTTGTATAGCGGTTTCGCAGGATGGTGACGTTTCGGCAAGCCCTTCCGGTCGCAATCGGCGGAGAGAGGAGTCAGTGTTCGGTGTGAAGGCACTTGTGATGATCGGCCAGCACTTCTATCACCCGGCATTCTCCGACACAGCTATGTCCGCATCCGCCGACCATTGCCTCAAGCTCTTCCTTGAGCGCCATCAGGCTTTCGATGCGGGCATTGACCTCGGCGAGCTTGGCGCGAGCAATGCCGTCCGCTTCGGAACATGGCTGGTTCGGGTTGTCCTGAAGCGTCAGAAGAATCCGGATGGCGTCGATCTCAAACCCGAGGTCGCGAGCATGACGGATAAAGGATAGCCGCCTGAGATCGCGGGTATCGTAAAGACGGCGGTTTCCCTCACTTCTTGGCGGCGCGGGTAATAGGCCAATCTGTTCATAGTAACGTATCGTCGGAACCTTGACTTGGCTGAGGCGGGAGATTTCCCCGATCGGCATATCTGGCATTTGGCCCACAGTGCTCCTCTAGTCACTAGAGGATGGTGCCTCATGGTTGCAAAAGCAAGGTGGACGGACGCCCGTGACCTGCGATGACTAACGATCTCCAACTGATGCTGGAACGGAGCTTGCTCGGCGAGTGGCATATTCGTTCGCTGGAGAGCCCAATGAACCGCCGCGCGTTCCTCTTCGGGACGATTGCCAGCCTCGCCATGCCGGCGGTGGCTCGTTCCGGCACGCTTGGGATCGACTTGCCAGCATTGCGCGGCAGCCTGACCCCTTCTGAGGTTCAGCCGATCGCGCGGCAGCCCGGCGACAGCAGCGCCGAGCTGCAGGCTGCCATCAACAGGGCTGCGGCGGCAGGGCGACCACTCTACATTCGGGCTGGTCGCTATGAGGTGTCGAATATCCATCTGCCAGACCGCGCCCGCCTTGTCGGCGTGCCTGGCGAAACGCGGCTCGTCTACTCTGGCGGCGGCCGCTTCCTCTATTCTGAAGATGCCCGGACGCTGTCGATGGAGGGGGTGACTCTCGATGGGGCAAACCGCGCTCTGTCGGACAGTGACGACGGTCTGCTGTCTCTGGCTTTTGTCGATGATCTTGATCTTTCAAATCTTGTCGTGGAAGGCAGCGCCGGCCACGGCGTCCTTCTGACCAGAGCTGCGGGTCGGCTCCGCGATTGCCAGATTACAGGGGCGAGCGGCACCGGTATCCTGTCCATAGAGGGAAGGGCGCTCGGCATCACCGGCAATCGGGTCGCTGATTGTGGCGGCGAGGGCATCCATCTCAGACGATGGACGGCTGGAGACGACGGTTCGACCCTCCGCGGTAACCGGGTCGATCGCGTTCATGGTGCTGGCATTCGTCTGTCCGCTGCAGGAGCCGTACGCGTTTCGGAAAACGACCTTCGGGAAATCGACGGGGTCGGCGTTCTGGCCGACACCGAGTCTCTCGGGGCATCCGTCAGCGGGAATGCGGTTGATGGCGCAAGCCTTGGCATCGCGTTGCTGGGCGCCGGCGACGACCGGCTGTCGCTCGTCGAAAGCAATAGGGTCCGCAACATTGTCGCTACACCGCAAGTAGCCGCCGCCGGTGGCCGGGCAGGCGGCGTCGGTATTCATGTCGAAACGCCTGGTTCTGTGGTCGGCAATGTCATCGAAGCCACGCCGCATCTTGGTCTGTCGATCGGCTGGGGAGATGCGCTGGGAAGTGTTGTCGCCTCTGGCAATGTGGTCAGGCAGGCCGGGACAGGGATCGGAGTATCAGTTCTGGCACCTAAGCAGACGACAGTCATCACCGGCAATCTGCTGGTCGCTCTCGAGAGTGGCGCCGTTCGCGGCATGCGCTTTGGCGAGTTCGCCACTGGCGATCTTACGAGGACGGGAGCGATAAGCCTGCCAGGGCTTACGGTTGGGGAAAACCGCGTTGCCTGACTGTGAATATGCCGGGGATCGACTGTGGACGAGCTCTGAACAACCTGTGAGCCGCCCTGTGTACCCCACGTGGATAAGTTCCGGACAACCGCAATCCTGCCGGTGATTAAACTGGGATCTTCATGTTGATAAAGCGCGCCCGACGCGGGACAGCACCATGACTGGTAGAACGCCTATCATTACGATGGCGAGTGCGGCCAGCGAAGCTTCCTCATAGGTGCCGCGTGCTGCTTCGCCGTAGAGATGGGTGGCGAAGGTTTCGATGTTGAGCGGCCGCAGAAGTAGCGTTGCCGGCAGTTCCTTGACGCAGTCGACGAAGACCAGAAGCGCGCCAGCCGCCAGTGAGGCACGTGTCAACGGCAGGTGAACGGCTGCCAACGTTCCTCTGGCAGAGCGTCCAAGTGTGCGGGAGGCATCGTCAAGAGATTTCGGGACCCTGCTCAGACCGGCATCTGCGCTACCGGCCGTGATCGCCAAAAAACGGACCACATAAGCGTAAACGAGGGCCGCACCCGAACCGATCATCAACAGACCGGTCGACATGCTAAGCCATTGGCGTGCAATGCTGTCTATCGTACGATCCAGGGGCGCCACCACCAGCAGCACGCCCAAGGCGACTACCGTACCGGGCATGGCATAACCAAGCGTCGCAAAGCGGAATATCCACGGGGCCGCCCGCCCGGATGAAAGCCGCAACGCGTAGGCCGCGATCACCCCTAGGATGAGGGTGAGGCAGGTGGCGCCCGCCGCATAGATCATGGTGTTCCGCGCCTCGCTGATCAGCTCGTTTGACAGTCCGGCAAAGCGCCAACGCGTCCATGCCTCATCCACAAGATGGATGGCGGGCAACACGAAGCCGAAGATCATAGGCATCACACCAAGACTGAACAGGCCTACGCCCTTCACGCCTCGGCAGCGCTTCGGCCGAAGCGTCCGACCGCGCGATCCAGAGATGTACGCTTGCCGCCGTCGTGCCCATCGTTCGAGCGAGACAAGTGCGACGACGATCAGAAGAAGACTCAACGCTATCTGCGTGGCGCCGGCCAGATCATTCTGTGTCACCCAAACGGTGTAGATCGACACTGTCAGGGTGCGGATACCTAGAAACTGCGAGGCGCCGATGTCGTTGAGCGTTTCCATCAATGCGAGACTGACGCCGACGGCAACGGCTGGTCTGGCGAGCGGCAGGGCGACGCGCCAGAACAGGTGCCGCCGCCTTGTCCCAAGCACTCGGGCTGCATCGAAGAGATTTACCGACTGGGTCAGGAACATCGCCCGCGTCGTGAGGTAGACATAAGGGTACAGGACAAGGGAAAGCAGCAGTACGCAGCCGGCAAAAGACCTGACATCTGGCAAGCGGAAGTCGCGCGGGCTCGTGTAACCGAGAAGCCGGCGGATCACGCCCTGGAAGGCGCCCGTCGGATGCAGCATGTCGAGATAGGCATAGGCCACGATATAGGTCGGCACGGCCAAGGGCAGCAGCAGAGCCCATTCCAGGAAACCTCGCCCGGGAAAATCATATGCGGTGACCAGCCAGGCCAGAGCAACGCCGAGAAGGCCGGCCAACAAGCCCACCCCCAACAAAAGGCCGAATGTTTCGCCGAGCGCTTTGGGCAGAATGGTTCCAGCAAGATGCCACCATAGTTCCAACGAGCCATGGGCCGCCTCGAAGCCCAGCGCCATTACCGGAAGAACCGCCAGCACCGCGATTATGCAAGCGGCCAGGCGCCAGTTCGAACGGCGACTTGGCGTCTTCGCCAATAGGGTTGCGCTCTCTGTGATCAACGTCATTTGAAAACGGTTGCGGGACGCCGAAACGTCCCGCCCTTATCATCAACTGTCGAAGTCGACCTTGTCGACCAGTTGGCTCGCCGCCTTGCGGTGCTGGATGATCTCGCCGAGCGGTGTCTTGTCGACCGTGAGGGTACCGAACGAAGCAACGATCGGATCAGTCGCGACGCCAGCCCTCACCGGATATTCGTAATTGGCCTTGGCGTAGATTTCCTGAGCCTCGCTGGACACGAGGTATTCAAGGAATTTCACGGCTTGGTCCTTGTTGGGGGCGTGCTTGGCGACGGCAGCGCCCGAAATGTTCACCTGCGTGCCACCATCCTTGAAGGTCGGCAGAACGACCTTAATTGCGTTGCCCCATGTAGCCTGTTCTTCACCGCCCGCACCGGACCGCATCAAGCCGACGTAATAGGAGTTAGCCACGGCGATGTCGCAGATGCCGCCGAGAATGTCGCGAGCGCCGTCGCGGTCGCCGCCAGCTGCCTTTCGCGCCAGATTCGCCTTGAGGCCGGCAAGCCACGTTTCAGTTGCTTCCTCGCCGTGATGGGCGATGTAGCTGGCAAAGAGGGCGGTATTGTAGGGATGCTGGCCGGACCGAATGCAAATCTTCCCTTGCCATTTGGGATCGGCAAGATCCTCGTAGGTCAGGCCGCCGAGGTCGAGATCCTTTGCCGCGTAGATCACGCGAGCCCGATAGGAAAGGCCGAACCAATGGCCGTTCTGATCGCGCAGCTCGGCCGGCACCGCTTCCTTCAGGACAGGAGAATCAATCGGCTGGGTCACGCCCTTTTCCACGAGATCGACGAGATTGCCCGCATCGACGGCCATAAGGATGTCTGCCGGCGAGCTTTCGCCCTCGGTGGATACACGCTCAGCGAGGCCATCCTTCAGGAAGATGGTGTTGACGGTGACGCCGGTTGCTTTGGTGAAGCTGTCGATCAGCGGCTTGATCAGCCCCGGTTCGCGCGTCGTGTAAATGTTGACGTCGGCGGCGGCACTACCCACGGCCGCAAACGGGAAAAGTGCCGTCAGGCTCAACAGCATCTGGCGCATGAAATGTTTCTCCTCTGTTTCTGAGCCTGACGATCAACATCATAGTTGAGTATAATAGTCAACTTAATGTGGGGTGGTCATGGGGGTAGTCCCTGGACGGTTCGGCAGGAAAAACAAAGCCTGCGCCAGCCGATGCGCGAACCCCGACACGCAGTGTGTCCGTCGGCAGCCGGCGGGTTGACCTCGCCTGGACCGGCTCTTCCAAGTCAGGCAGACGAATGCGAAGGGATTCTATCTCGCCCATCAGCTCGCGCGCCAGCACCTCGCCGTTTCCGCCGTTGGGAAGAACGTCAATATCTGTCGGACGGACAAGAGTGACGACGTGATCGCCCTCTTCGAGGCCGCGTGGAGCGGGGAACTCGCCGAGAGCTGTCGCGACGATTCCCGCGTTCACGCGCCCTGGAATACGATTGCAGGGTGAGAAAAACTCCGCCGCATAGCAGCTGTTCGGCCGATCATAGAGATCGTAGGCACTGCCCACCTGGACGATCTCTCCTGCCCGCATCAGAACCACCCGATCGCCCGAAGACAGCGCTTCCTCGGGATCGTGGCTGACAATGATGGCGGTCATGCCGAGGCTGCGGATCAAGGATAGCGTTTTCTGCCGGACGTCCTGGCGGAGCGTTGGATCGAGGTTTGAGAACGGCTCATCCAAGAGCAGGAGGCGAGGAGCGGGGGCCAGTGCCCTTGCCAGAGCGACACGCTGTTGCTCGCCACCGGATAACTCATGTGGGTACCGCTTTGCGTGCCCTGAAAGGTCGACGCGTTTGAGCATCTCTATTGCTCGCTCGCGCGCCTCGGCCTTGGCTAGCGTCCTGAGGCCGAAACGGACGTTGGCTTCCACGCTCAGATGCGGAAAAAGGGCATAGTCCTGAAACACAAAACCAACGTGCCTCTTCTCTGGTTCGATAAAACAACTGGGGCCGACCACCTCATGTCCATCGAAAGAAATGCGACCATGGTCAGGTGTTTCCACGCCGGCAATCAATCTCAAAAGCGATGACTTGCCGCATCCGGAATGACCGACGAGGCTGACCACCTCGCCCTTGTCAACCGCCAGATGGAGATCGCGTAAAGCGGCGGTCTGTCCGAAACGTAGAGAAAGCGCTTCGATCCCCAGGGCTGGCACGGGCGCCATTCGGGCTCCTTTAGTTGAGTGTCAGTATCAACAATAAAAAGCCGGATCGGCAAGAGCAAGTCATTGGTGATGTCTCAAGGAGAATCCCACTGTACCGCGACTTTTCGCTTGCCCGGCGGCCGGATTCAGCTTAGCGGAACCGCTTGATCCTTCTGGCCCCTTACCGGAAAGAGCCCTCCCCATGGAAAAGCCCGCCCACGACAGCCTGCTGATCATAGATTTCGGCAGCCAGGTGACGCAGCTCATCGCCCGCCGGGTGCGTGAATTTGGCGTCTACTGCGAAATCCACCCCTATCAGTCGGCGGCCGCTGCTTTCGAAAAGCTTCAGCCCAAGGGCGTGATCTTCTCGGGTGGACCGGATTCCGTGACGCGTGACGGCAGCCCTCGTGCTCCCCAGGCGGTCTTTGATAGCGGCGTTCCGATCCTTGCCATCTGCTACGGGCAGCAAACCATGGCAGTGCAGCTTGGCGGCAACGTCGAAGGCGGTCACGCCGCCGAGTTCGGCCGGGCCGACGTCGAGATCCTCAAGTCGTCGCCGCTGTTCGAAGGGCTATGGGAAGTCGGCAAGCGCTATCCGGTGTGGATGAGCCACGGTGACCGGGTGACGCGTGCGCCCGAAGGTTTCGAAGTGATCGGCGTATCCGAGAACGCCCCCTTTGCCATCGCCGTCGACGAGCGTCGGCGCTACTACACCACCATGTTCCATCCCGAGGTGGTGCACACGCCCGACGGCGGCAAGCTGCTCTCTAACTTCGTGCATCGCATCGTTGGCCTGAAGTCCGACTGGACGATGTCGGCCTATCGCGCCGAGATGATCGCGAAGATCCGCGAGCAGGTCGGCAAAGAGCGCGTTCTCTGCGCCTTGTCCGGCGGCGTCGACAGCTCGGTTGCGGCCGTTCTGATCCACGAAGCGATCGGCGATCAGCTCACCTGCGTCTATGTCGACCACGGCCTGATGCGTCAGGGCGAGAGCGAACAAGTGGTCGGGATGTTCAGAGATCACTATAACATTCCGCTCGTACATGTTGATGCGTCTGAACTTTTCATCGGACAGCTTGAAGGCGAGGCCGACCCGGAAAAGAAGCGCAAGACCATCGGCCGCCTGTTCATCGAGGTGTTCGAGGCCGAGGCCAAGAAGATCGCCTCCGACGGTCGTGGCGCGCCGACCTTCCTCGCACAAGGCACGCTCTATCCGGACGTGATCGAGAGCGTGAGCTTCTCGGGCGGCCCGAGCGTCACCATCAAAAGCCACCACAACGTCGGCGGCCTGCCGGCGCGCATGAATATGAAGCTCGTCGAGCCGTTGCGCGAACTCTTCAAGGACGAAGTGCGGGCGCTCGGCCGCGAACTCGGCTTGCCGGACAGCTTCATCGGTCGCCATCCGTTCCCTGGGCCGGGCCTTGCCATTCGCCTGCCGGGCGGCGTAACGCGCGAGAAGCTGGATATCCTGAGGAAGGCCGATGCCATCTACCTCGACGAGATCCGCAAGGCCGGTCTCTACGACAAGATCTGGCAGGCCTTCTCGGTGCTTCTGCCGGTACAGACGGTGGGCGTCATGGGAGACGGCCGCACTTACGACCGCGTGCTGGCGCTACGTGCCGTAACCTCGGTGGACGGCATGACCGCCGACTTCTACCCCTTCGATATGAACTTCCTCGGCCGCGCCGCCACGCGCATCATCAACGAGGTGAAGGGCGTCAACCGCGTCGTCTACGACGTGACCAGCAAGCCGCCGGGAACCATCGAGTGGGAATAAGCGGCTGCCAGAGCAGCTGCCGCTCCGGGGATAAATTGGTTTCGGCCCTGCTATCGCTCGATGGCAGGGCCGGCGATTACCATAACGTTGGGTAGCGACGGGTTTAGCCTCATTGGATGAGCTGGCGCTACACGCAACGAGCGTCACTGCCTTCCCGTATTTCGTTCCCTCTCCAGCCAACACGGGCTTCATGATTCGTCTCGATAACATCAGCAAGCAGCACGGCCATCAGATCTTGTTCATTGACGCGTCGATGAGCATCCAAAAAGGCGAAAAGGTTGGGCTTGTCGGGCCGAACGGCGCCGGCAAGTCGACGCTGTTCCGAATGATCGTTGGGGAGGACCGGCCCGACGATGGCCAGGTGGCGATCGATACCGGCATGACGATCGGTTATTTCAACCAGGATGTCGGTGAGATGTCCGGCCAGAGCGCTGTCGCGGCCGTGATGGACGGTGTCGGACCGGTGAGCGTGCTGGCTGCCGAAATGGCCAAGCTCGAAGCTGCCATGGTCGATCCGGATCAGGCCGACGACATGGATGCCATCATTGAGCGTTATGGCGAAGTGCAGGGGCGTTTCGAGGAACTGGACGGCTATGCGCTTGAGGCTCGGGCGCGCGAGGTGCTGGCTGGGCTGAGTTTCAGCGAAGAGCGCATGGACGGCGATGTCGGCCTGCTGTCCGGCGGATGGAAAATGCGCGTGGCGCTCGCTCGCATCCTGCTGATGCGGCCTGACGGCATGCTCCTGGATGAGCCCAGCAACCATCTTGATCTCGAAAGCCTGATCTGGCTGGAAGACTTCCTCAAGAACTATGATGGCGCCTTGCTGATGACCTCGCATGACCGTGCCTTCATGAACCGCATCGTCGGCAAGGTCGTGGAGATCGACGGCGGATCGCTGACGACCTATTCGGGCAACTTCGATTTCTACGAACAGCAGAGGGCCCTGAGCGAGAAGCAGCGTGAGGCGCAATTCGAGCGCCAGCAGGCGATGCTCGCCAAGGAGATCAAATTCATCGAGCGCTTCAAGGCGCGTGCCTCGCACGCCGCTCAGGTCCAGAGCCGCGTGAAGAAGCTCGACAAGATCGAACGTGTAGAGCCGCCGCGGCGACGCCAGTCCATCCAGTTCGAGTTCCGCAGCCCGCCACGTTCCGGCGAGGATGTGGCGAGCTTCAAGAATGTCCACAAGGGTTATGGTGGCACGCCGATCTACGCGGGGTTCGATTTTCAGCTGCGGCGCAAGGAGCGCTGGTGTGTGCTGGGCGCCAATGGAGCCGGCAAATCAACGTTGCTGAAGCTGGTGGCCGGCGCAACCGAGCCCGATCAGGGTACCGTGACCATCGGAAGCAGCGTCAAGATGGGCTATTTCGCCCAGCACTCCATGGATCTGCTCGACGGCGATGAAACGGTGTTCGAGTCGCTGGACGGCTCCTTCCCGCAGGCGGGGCAAGGTGCCCTGCGCACCCTCGCCGGTTGTTTTGGTTTCTCCGGCGATGACGTTGAGAAGCCTTGCCGCGTCCTCTCCGGCGGCGAGAAGGCACGTCTGGTCATGGCCAAGATGCTCTATGACCCACCGAATTTCCTGGTGCTCGACGAACCCACCAACCACCTGGACATGGCCACCAAGGAAATGCTGGTCTCGGCACTCTCGACATTCGAGGGTACCATGCTGTTCGTGTCGCACGATCGCCACTTCCTGGCATCCCTCTCCAACCGTGTTTTGGAGCTGACGCCTGACGGTGTCCATCAGTTTGGTGGCGGCTACACCGAATATGTGGTCAGTACCGGCCAGGAAGCGCCAGGGCTTCACCCTGGAGGTTAGCCAGACTTGCCGACGGGCGCGGTCGGCAAAGAGCGAGATTTTTGGGAGGTAGAGACGCCTCTGCGCACGTTGCAAGGCTCGGGCGATGATTTACGCTCAAGCGAAGCGAACCTGCCCGACAGAGCAGCGTAGAACTGTAGGCTCCGCATACAGAGCCATGAAGGAGGGCGTCATGGGATCGATCTATGACTTTACGGCGCTGGATATCGGCGGGCGGGAGGTATCGATCGCCGACTATCGCGGCAAGGTGCTGCTGATCGTCAATACCGCCAGCCAATGCAGCTTCACGCCGCAGTATGAGGGCCTCGAGGCGCTTTATCGCGAGCTCGGAGAGCGTGGCCTCGTGGTTCTGGGCTTTCCTTCCAACCAGTTCGGGTCCCAGGAGCCTGGAGACGACCTTGAGATCATGACTTTCTGCAAGCTGCAATACGACGTCAGCTTTCCGATGTTTTCCAAGGTCGACGTGAACGGGCCCAACGCTATTCCACTGTTCGAATGGCTGAAGGGAGCGGCCCCCGGCATTCTCGGCAGCAGAGCCATCAAGTGGAACTTCACGAAATTCCTGGTGGACCGCCAGGGCAACGCCGTCACCCGCTTCGCCCCGATCACCAAACCTGAGGCTCTGCGCGGAGCGATCGAAAAGCTGCTGTGATCGACGCAGAGCTGAGACTCTAACCACGATGTGGAGCGCTCGACACCTCGCTGGTTCGGGCGCTTCGTCACTTCCGCGGTTTGAACGCTGACCGCAAGTTTGACGATGGGCGCTACCGCTCGGATCTCAGGGTCGTCGCAAGTTGCTCGACCAGTCGCGCCAGAATCCCAGTCTGCAGTGCGGACGCGTGCTTGTCTTTGCCCGACGTTCGGTTCAGCTTGGCCGTTCTCTGTGCAAGGTGTTGGGCGAGCTCTTCGGCTATCGCCGGGCGCTCTTCAAGCAGTTCTCTCAACGTGTCACGCTGCACGCTATAGAGCACCACGTTGGTCAGGGCTCGATAGGTGGCAGTTTCGGGGGCGTCGGTCAGCATGCCGGCTTCGCCGAAATATTCGCCCGGCGCGAGGCGGGTTTCAGCCTCGTTATCGCCGATCACCGCAACGACGCCGCTGCGGACGATGAGAAGGGAGGCGAGGACTTCGCCGGGCGCGGCAAGTTGTTCTCCCTTGCGACGGCTATGGCGCGTAAGGCTGTCGGCGATCGCTTTCCGTTCGTCCGGGTTCAGCGAGGCGAACAGCGGCATGGCGTCAACCAGCCGGATCGGCGTCGGCCGGCCAGAATCGTCGACGAGGTTCGGCGCTCCGCTTTTCTTGTCGTGCGCGGAGGTGAAGACGAGGTTGGCCGCCTTCGCATGACGGAAGGCGAGGTCGAACAACTCGGACCTTGCCTTACCGATCTGCGAGAATTCCGAAACGCTGAATGACAGCTCAAGCGTGACGGCGTCGGCATCCAGCGCCACGATTTGCACCGACGGCGGCGGAATGCGCAAGATAGTGATCGAGCTCAGCAACGCATTGTGCATGATCTCGGCGATCAGCGACGGAGTTCGGTCTGGAACGAAGCGCAGCGTTACCGTCGCACCGTGGCTTCTTTCGAGACTGCTGCGGTTCGATACCGTAGATTTCGCGAGCTGGGCGTTTGGCAGGATGATGAGGTCATTCGCGCCGTTGAGAAGATGAGTGGCTCGCCAGTTCATTTCGACGACGCGGCCCTCCGTCCCATCGGGAAGCACAATCCAGTCGCCGAGGGTGAATGGGCGGGCGAGATTGGTGGCGATGCCCGAGAACAGGTCGCCCAGCGTGCTTTGCAATGCGAGACCGAGAATGATGGCGACCACGCCGGAAGTGGCTACGAGCGTGCCGATGGGCGCATCGAAGACATAGGCGATGATCGAAAGAACCGCGCCGACGTAGATGAGCCCGACGATCAGATCCTGGATGACCCGAGCTTGGCGCGCCTGCCCATCGAACTGCAGAAACACGCGGACGCAGCCTGCCGCGAACCAGGCCGCGGTCGTCCACCAGACAAGCTTGGTTGCAGCGATCAGGACGCGATGCAGTGGCGTAGCGTTGACCGGCGACGGATCGTAGGGTGCGTTGCCGCTGTGGATGGCAATCGCCGTCACGCAGGCTAGGAAGCCGAGACGCAGGCCGACCGCATGGGCCGGATATTCCCGCAAGAAGAAACGCAGGGCAATGCCACCGAGCACGGCGATGAAGCCCGCCTGAACGACGGGGTCAGCGATCATTGCAAAAGCTGCGGAAATCCAGTCGTCTTGCATGCTCACGCCATTCCGGTGCGTCGCGGAACTTATCCGCCGGGCAAGATCATCTCAACCGCTCAGGAGGAAGGCCCCGTCCGCAGCCAGACCGACATGCCCGGCTCCAGACCGATGGCGGCCGAGGTCGGCTCGATGCGCAGGCGGAAGCTGTTGAGGTCATGGTCGCCGACCGCGCGCGCGGCGCGCCAGGTGGCGAATTCGCCGAGCGGGCGCAGTTCGGTGACGCGCGCGGCAATCGGATGGCCATCGGCCGCTGCCAGGGCGACTTCGCTTCCGACGGTGAGCGAGCCGAGCGCGTCCTCGCGTAGCGTGAGGCCGAACCAGCGATGATCCTCCACCAGGAGGGTCAGCACCGGCTTGCCGGGAACCAGAATCTCTCCCGGCACGGCAACCGCTATACCGATGGTGCCATCCGTGGGGCTGACTAGTTTCAGCTTGCCGAGCTGAGCTTCGAGCGAGGCGAGGCTCGCCTCCGCCAGCGCCACCTTAGCTTCCGCAAGGTCCCGCTCTTCCTTGGTTGGTCCCGCCTCAGCCTGAGCGTGCAGCGCCTGCTTCAGGGCGAGGTCGGCCTTCGCTTTGGCAAGCGAGGCTGCGCCTTCATCGAGCTGCTGCTGACTGGCAAAACCCTTGGGTGCCAGCGCGACGGCGCGATCATATTGCGCCTGCATCAGCGTCAGGTTGGCTTCGGCGGTGGCCACCGCCCGATCGGCGATCGCCACTTCCTCGGCGCGCACGCCGGAGAACACGCGGTCGCGTTCAGCCTTGGCCCCGGCAAGCGCGGAGCGTGCCTCTTCAACCGAGGCCGAGAGCTCCGGGTTGCTCAGGATGGCCAGCGCATCGCCGGCCTTCACATGTTGGCCAGGATCGACTGCGATCGATGCCAGCCGACCGGTAGCTTCCGGGGCGATGCGTATTTCGGTCTGGCGCACCATGCCGACCGCCTCGGCGGCCTGCGGTTCGGGGCGGCGGCCGAAGACGATGGCCGCACCGCCTGCGACGATGGCGATCGCGGCAACGATCATGAGTCGGCGCGTGGGGGTCATTGGCTTCTCCCGGCAGTTGACAGGCGGGCTGCAACCATCGCCATCACGGCATAAAGGACGACGAGTATCCAGAGGTGATGCCAGTCGCTCATAACGTCGGAAAGTGAAGCGCCCATCTGGTTGAGCCGCACCAGCCCATCGATGCCGGACGTGCTCGGCAGCGCGTAGCTTGCTCGCCGCAGCATTTCCGGAATGGCCTCGGCCGGCCAGGCGACGCCGACGAGGAAGAACAGCGGCAGGCTGAAGGCGACGATCAGCAACAGCCCCGTCTCACGGCGTGGAAACCACACGCCGACGAACTGGCCGAGGAAACTGACCGACAGAATGAACGGAATCGCCATGGCCAGCATGTCGATGAGCCGCCCATCGCTGGAGAAGCCGTAGATGCGCGGCAGTATGATGAGGTAGAGCGCAAAGCCGGGCAGGGCCAGCATCAGATGGGCCAACGCCTGACCGATCACAGCTGTCGCGTCGCCGCGTCGCCGCCGTGCTGCTGCCCCGCCGCGCTCGTAGGCAACGCCGCCGGCGGTGGCGGCTCCGAGCAGAAGGGTCTGCTGCAGGATCAGTACGAACGCAGCGGGCACGACATAGCTGCCGTAGCCACCGGTCGGGTTGAACAGGGGCTGGCTCAGGATTTCGACTGGTGAACTCGAGGCCAGCGAGGCGCGGAACAGGCTGCCATCGGCACGCGCGCCACGGGAAATGAGGTCGGCGCTCACGGTGCCGGCCGCTTCGAGAATGCCTTGAAGAGTGCGGTTGTAGAGCAGGAAATAGGTGGAATCGACAAAGGCCGGCAAGCGCGCCTCGTCGCCCTTCAGCACTTCGCGCTCGGTGCCGGCGGGAATGCTGACGATGCCAAACACCTCGCGCCGTCCGAGCGCCGCCTGTGCCTCGGCGAGCGTCGTCGGTCGCAACGCCACTTCAATGGCTTCGTGAGCATTCAACGTATCGATAAGGGTGCGGCTGACTTCGCTGCCATCGTCGTCGACCACGGCGATGGGAATGTCGCGGATCAACTGGCCGACATAGGGTTGAGGGTAGAGTGCGCCATAGAGGATCGGCCCGAGCACAATCAGGCTGAAAATACCGCGGTCTCGCAACACCCGGCCGTATTCGCTGGAGAAGGCGGCCACAATGCCCCTACGATCAGTCACAGGCTCCTCGGGTTCGACCACTGGTGCGGGCACAGGTGCCTTGGCGATCGCGACAAGGCGTAGCCAGCAGAGGCCGAAATAGATGATTGCAAGGCCGGCCAGTATCGCAAAGGGACGCGCGGAATCGGCCACGGGAACACCCCGTGCAGCCTGATCGAACAGCACCTGAACATACCAGCGCAACGGCAGGAGCGCTCCCCAACCCTGGGCGAACCAACTCATGGCCAGAACAGGAAAGCCGACGCCGGCAAAGCCGAAGGCCGGCGAGCAGACGATGCTGGTGAGCGACAGGCCCGTCGCAAGGTTGCGCGTCAGTAATTGGAACAGCGCGCCGAGCGACAGATAGGCAATGATCAACAGCACGACGGCGGCGCTGACCATTGGCGCGTTGCCGCGGAACGGCACGCCGTAGAAGCCATTGAGGATGATCATGCCAACCACGGCCATCACGGCATAGGCGGCAAAATAAGGCGCAAGCTTGCCAACGAGTGCCAGCATCGGACTGCCGCCGGCCGTTGCCAGCCACTCATCCTTGCTACGCGACGAAAACTCCGAACCAACAGCATAGCCGCCAGCCAGCGCCACCAGCACGTGCAGCACGGTGGGCAAGATGGAGCGGAGCAGGAACTGCGCATAGTTTAGGGCAGGATTGGTGAGTACATACTGTTCGACCACCAGAGGCCCGGGCGTCGCGCTCGCTGTCGCGGATTTGCCACCGGGAATGGTCTTCGCTGCTGCGGTAACGGCAGCTTGCAGCCCGCTCGCGGCAATGTTGCCGGCGGTGAAATACTGCTTGTTGTAGAAGATGACGACCTGCGGCCGTCGTCCGCCCATCACGTCGCGCTCAAGTTCGCGCGGCAGATAGATGGCGGCGATGGCATCGCCCGAGCGGACCGCGTGCATGGCGCCGTTGAGATCGCTGGAACGCTCGGCCACCTCGACGCCCGGTGCCGACTGGATCGCCTGCACGAACAGCGTCGATGTCGGCGTGCGGTCCTGATCGACGACGTCGACCCGGAGATTTCGCACCACCACATGGCTGAAGGTGGCGGCGAGCAGGGCGAAGGCAAGGAGCGGAACGATGAGCGTAAGAACCACGGCCACCTTGTCGCGCCAGATCCAGGCCACCTCGCGCGCTGCGACCGCGACGAAGCCGAGCGGCGTCATCGACGCGCCCCCGCCCATTCGGCGTAGGCGCTCATGCCCGGCCTTAGGCCTGGCTGCGGCTCGACGGGATAGGCCCGCACCTCAAAAGTCCTGAGGTCGAAATCGCCGGTCGCCCGGGTCGCGCGCCAGCCGGCATATTCGCCGCGCGTCGCGATGCTTCTCACCGCCACGGCGACCTTCTTGTCGCCCAAGGCGGGAATGCGCACGTCGAAACGGTCGCCGACCTTCAGCTCCTTGACCAAGTCCTCGCGCAGGTCGAAGCGCAGCCAGAGGTCTCCGAGATCGACCAGCGTCAGCAACGGTACGCCCGGCGAGACGAACTCGCCCGGCTCGACGCCGATCTGGTAGGCTTGGGCCGCGCTCGGCGCCTTGACCGTCAGCTCGGCGACCTGCGCCTTCAGGGTCTCGATGGCCGACTCCGCCTTGGCGACGCTGGCCTTGGCAACGCCGCGCTCCTCAGCCGTGTAGCCGGCGACCGCCTCGTCATAGGAAAGCTTTGCTTGTTCAAGGGCGCGCGTGGCGACATCGAGCGTGGCCGTCGCCTCGTCGAGCTTCTGCAGGGACGCGAAGTCGCGCTGGGTCAGTTCCTTTGTGCGGTCATAGGTTTGCTGCGCCAGCTTCAGGTTGGCATCGGCTGAAGCAATCGCTGCCTTGCGCGCCGCTACCACTTCCGCTCGCGTGCCGACCTCGATGCGGGCGAGATCGGCAACGGCGACCGCCTTGGCCGCCTCGGCCTCGGCAAGCTTTGCGGTCAGCTGCGGATTGTCGATGGTCACGAGGACCTGTCCGGCCGCGACCGAATCTCCCCGTTCGATCGGACGGGTGGCGACACGTCCGTCGACGCGCGCTGCGACATCGATGCGCGTCGCATCCGCCTCGCCCTGAACGATGAGGGGTTGTGGCTGGACAAGGAACCATAAGGACAAGCCGACGATAGCCGCAACACTCACCGTAACGATCAAGGTGGCGACCCGTGCTCCGGCAGGCGGACGAATGTCGGCGTTCGGCGAGGCGGGGGGAGCAGATTGCTGGTCGCTGTCGGTCATACTGGGGCCGTTCCTAGACGAGTGGGTATGCGCGGTTGGGCGTGCTTATGCGAGTGATCGCACAAGGCAAGGCCGCATTCTGGAAACCGAAACGATCGGTATGATCGTCCCAATCTCAAATTCAATACTAAGCCTAGCCTTGTGGTTGGACGTAAAATAACAGACTGTTCCGCGGGGATACGCATATTCGGCAAAAGAGAGAAGTAAAACCGGGCACGAGGCGCTCGCCAAAGCATGGATCGGATAATGATTTATTTCAAGAAGAATATGTTACCCCATTTGGGGGACTAAAGACCGAGCTATGAATAAAATCAAGCCTAAATGCAGGGGAGCTAACAGTTAGGGCGAACTGCGCAGTGGGTTAGCTCTATGCCCAGGCTTCAAGGTGTTTCTGCTTGAGGAAGCCCAAGATCACCTTCGCAGCCAGCCGATAGTTATCACAGCTCCGCGCCGATGCTCCAACCCGACCGGCTGCGCCTGAACGGAGGTACTCCTAAGGCCCAGCGATGTCGGTTCGCTATCTCATCGACTGTTGATGCCTGATCTGCGGCCAATGCCCGGATGGCCCATTCCTCCGCAACAGCACGGAAAGAGGAACCTTCTTTGCAACGTTCCGTTTCTAGGACGGGCGAGTTTTACATGCCCGACCGCTGATCATCGGAAAACGCCATGAAGCTTTTGGCCAAGGTCATCCTCAAAACCACAGATCCACGGCGACGGGCAGACGACATTACGGGCAGACAATGTCCATTGAACGCTGCTTCGAAATCGAGGGCTTGAACCTTGGCTGCCGGTAATTCCCAGGTTGTGATCTACGCTGCATTGGCGGGCAATCTCGCCATCGCTCTTACGAAGTTTGCGGCGGCATGGTGGACTGGCTCTGGGGCCATGCTCAGCGAGGCGCTTCACTCCCTGGTCGACACCAGCAATCAGGGGTTCCTGCTTCTCGGCCTCCGCCGGTCGGCTCGCCCCGCCAGTCAGCGGCATCCGTTCGGGCATGGCATGGAAATCTTCTTCTGGGCTTTCATCGTCGCACTGACGATCTTCGCGCTTGGAGGAGCGGCGTCCATTTATGAGGGGGTCCAGCGCTTGCGCGATCCGGAGCCCATCAGGGATCCCTGGATCAATTTCGTCGTGCTGGCGGTGAGCTTTGCGATCGAGGCCACCTCCCTGCGGGTGGCCTGGCGGGAGCTGCGCCGCAGCCAGCCGGACCGAACGATGCTCGCCGCGCTGCGTGGCAGCAAGGACCCGAGCGTATTCTCGATATTCTGCGAGGACTTCGCCGCCCTTGTCGGACTTTCGGTGGCGGCCGTTGGTCTGGCGCTGGCCTACATTCTGAACGAACCACGCTTTGATGCGGCTGCCTCGTTCGCGATTGGCGGCATCCTGATCCTGACTGCCATGTTCCTGGCACGGGAAACGCTCAGCCTGATGACTGGAGAAAGCGCATCCGCAGAGGTGCTGACCGCCGTTCGGGCGGTGCTCGAAGGCGATCCAAGGGTGCAACGCATCGAGGAAATCCTGAGCATGCACCTGGGCCCATCCGACATCCTCCTCGGGATCTCGCTCGACTTTTTTGACGAAATGACCAGCGACGAGATTGAGACTGCTGTCCACGAGATCGGCGAGAAGCTCGGAGCCTGCCAGCCATCGGTTCGAAAGGTCTTCGTGCGCCCGGTCCAACGGATGAGGAAGAGCGCAGCTCAAGAAAGGGGCTTATTGACTGCCCAATCCACGGGCAAGCAAATGAACGAATGAGGGCGGCCCGCCCGTCCACCTTCTTGGGGCCGCACCACCTAGTTCGAGGCCTTGCGTCTTGCTGTGATAATCGCCAGCGGATTTGGCCGCGCTTCGCCAACACGGCGCAAGGTATTGCGATCCTGATGGGCAAAAGGCGCGGCGCGGCCGGCCACCATCAGCTCGGTATCGGTGACGTAGCTCCACGAACCGTCCGCGTGAAAGTTGATCGTGATGCTGTAGCTTTCGGTCCGGAAGGCCTCCTCGAGGAATGCGGTCGAACAGATGCCATTTTGCGTCTCGCCGCGCTTCGATGACACCACGATTTCATCGGCGTCCGGCGCCGCCCGGCCAGAAGCGAGAGCGACCTGACCTCTGGGAATGGCAACGGTTTGCAGTACCGTGCCTGTAGCGGGCTCCCAGAGCCAGTAGCCGACCTGATCGTGAAAGGTGATGTCTTCTTCCTCGGTCGTGATGTGGATGTGGTAGCGCAAACCATAAAGAAGCTGCGGACCGTTGGCCTGAGGGTCGATGGCCTGGAAATCTATGTTCTCGATAAATACGCGTTGTTCGGGCCCCTCAGCCTTCGGGTTGATGTCCACGCCTTTGCGCGCACGCCAGCGGCCCGCCAGCCGTCGCAACGGTCCGAGATTGGCAAGGGTGTCGGGGTCGACGTCGCTCGGCTCGGTAAAGATGTCGCGGGCGGCTGGTATCATCACTCGGGCTCCTGGGTTTGGAACTGTCTTCGCATGGGGTTTGTAGCGGTACGTTCGGCCTGGCCGGCTATCTTCGCTTCCGGACTACCGTTGAGTTAGGCTCGACGCGCTTGACCACCGGACGTAGGTGCATCCATATTAGATATTATACTTACCCCGGTCGAGCGGCACGCCGATTTCATCGAAACGATCAGATGTAGGACCGTCTGTCCTCCGAAACGTCCCGCATGTCCCTCTTAGCAATCGGCTCGGCAATCAGGAGGATGAATGAGCATCATCGAGACCCGCGCGAGCCAGATGTTTCCGGTGCTGAGCGCGTCGCAAATGGATGCGGCGTGTCGATTCGCGAGTGGCCCGGCAACGCGCTTCAGCCCAGGCGACATGATCTATGAAATCGGCAGTCACGGCGCACCCGCCTGGTTTGTTCTCGAGGGGACGATCGATGTTGTCCGCCGCGACGGTCTAAAGGGCGAGGTACCGATCGTCACTCACGCAGTCGGGCAGTTTTCAGGAGAGGTGAATCAGTTGGCCGGGCGCCCCTCGATCGCTGCGGGTCGGGCCGGTTCTAACGGCTGCACGGCGCTGCCCTTCGACGCCGCCCACCTGCGCGCCCTGATGATCGGGTCTGCCGAACTGGGCGAGATCGTCATGCGTGCCCTTATTCTTCGCCGTGTCAGCCTGATTGAAGAGGGCGGTGGGGGCACGATCCTGATTGGAGAGCCGAACAGCCCCGACGTTGTCCGGCTACAGAACTTTCTCAACCGCAGTGGACTGCCTCATCTCGTTCTTGATGCCAATGCAGATGAGCAGGGACATGACCTGATCGAACGAATGGGCGTTTCTGCGAAGGAATTGCCACTGGTCGTCTGTCAGAGCGGACCAGTGTTGCGCTGTCCTTCGAATGAAGATCTTGCTGCCTGCCTCGGTGTCCTGCCGGATATTGATCCGGACAAGGTGTTCGACGTCGCTGTGGTTGGCGCGGGTCCCGCAGGGCTTGCAACTGCGGTCTACGCCGCTTCGGAAGGCCTGTCGGTGATCGTTCTCGATGCACGTGCAATGGGGGGACAGGCTGGGGCGTCCTCTCGGATTGAAAACTATCTTGGCTTTCCGACAGGCATATCCGGACAGGCGCTCGCTGGGCGAGCTTTCAACCAGGCTCTGAAGTTTGGTGCCGAGATCGCCATTCCGCTCGAGGTGGAAGGGATGACCTGCGATGGGCCTCATCCCGTCCTTGCCTGCGCCGGCGATCGTCGGGTCACTGCGCGCTTTGTTGTGATCGCCTCGGGCGCGCGCTACCGGCGGCCGGACGTGCCGAACCTCAAGGATCTTGAGGGCGCCGGCGTTTCCTATTGGGTGTCGGCCATTGAGGCCCGATTATGCGCCGGCGAAGAGGTCGCGCTGATCGGTGGGGGTAACTCGGCCGGGCAGGCGATCGTGTTTCTGGCACCTCAGGTCAAAAAGCTGCACCTCATGGTCCGCCGTGATCTCAAGGAAACCATGTCGCAATATCTGATCGATCGCATCGCCGCCCTACCGAACGTCGAGATCCATGTCGGCGAGGAGTTGGCCGCCCTCGAAGGTGATCGGTCATCCGGCCTTACTGCCGCTACCTTCGAAGACAGGCGCAGCGGCAGCAGACATCGTTTGGCGCTGCGGCACCTTTTTCTATTCGTTGGTGCCGATCCCAATTCCGACTGGGTGCGTGACTGCGTCGAAACCGACGGACGCGGCTTCGTGGTCACGGGCAGCGGATCTCTTCCACTCGAAACGAACTTGCCCGGCGTCTTCGCAATAGGAGACGTTCGCGCGGGATCTACGAAGCGCGTGGCGGCAGCTGTTGGTGAGGGCGCGGCCGTTGTTTCGATGATTCACACCAAGCTCGCGGCGCAAGAGACCGTCTCATAAAGCTCACAAAGGAGAACGCACGATGCCCTGCAGCCACACGAACCTGATCCGGAAGGTGAAGCCGAGCGCCCGCGGCTGTGAGGAGTGCCTCAAGATGGGTAGCGAATGGCTGCACCTTCGGATCTGCCGGCAATGCGGGCACGTCGGTTGTTGCGACCAGTCTCCCAACCGCCATGCTCGCGCTCATTTCCACCAGACCGGTCACCCGATCATCGAGGGTTACGATCCCCCTGAAGGCTGGGGCTGGTGCTACGTGGATGACGTTGAAGTCGAATTGCCGGACCAGACGCCGCAGGACGGACCCATCCCGCGCTTCTATTGAAGCCGCACGGTTTGGCCCGATCGGTCAAACAGCGAGCGATTATGCGAAAGGCAGAACCTACCGCTCTCGCTCGGAAATCACCTCTAGAAAGACCTCGCCGTAGCGGTCGAGTTTGACGTCTCCGACTCCCGGTATCTTTGCCATCTCTGCCAGTGATCTGGGGCGGGCCGTCGCCAGTTCGATCAGCGTCCTGTCATGGAAGATCACGTAAGGCGGCACGTTTTGACCGCGGGCGATTTCCGTGCGCTTCTCGCGTAGCGCTTGGAACAAGGTCTGATCCGCCTCGTCCAAAACGCTCGACGTTTGTGCTCGAACGCCCTTGGTGCGCGATGCCTTGGGCTTCGTAGGCACGCGGAGCATGAGTGTAGGTTTTTCACGCAGAAAACCGCGGCCCGTTTCCGAAATGGACAGCCCACCATGGCCGTCCAGATCGACATCGATAAGACGGAGGGCAATCATCTGCCGCAGGATTGAGCGCCAGGTCCGGCTGTCGTGCTCCTTGCCAATGCCGAAGGTCGAAATCTGGTCGTGCCCGAATTGAGCAATGCGCTGATCGGCTCCGCCCAGCAGGACCTCGACGATATAGGCTTGGCCAAAGCGTTCGCCGGTCTTGTAAATGCAGGATAGGGCCTTGAGCGCGGCAACGGTTCCGTCGAACTGTTCCGGCGGCTCGGCGCAGGTGTCACAGTTGCCGCAGGGTTCGGAGTGATCGCCGAAGTAAGACAGGAGGGCTTGGCGCCGACAGCCCGCCGTCTCCGCGAGGCCCAGAAGCGCGTCGAGCTTCTGTCTTTCTATGCGCTTGCGGTGTTCCGGGGCGTCGGACTCCTCGATGAACCGGCTGCGCAAGGCTATGTCTTCATAGCCATAGAGCATCAGCGTGTCTGACGGCAGGCCATCGCGGCCGGCTCGTCCGGTCTCTTGATAATAGGCCTCGATGCTGCCGGGCAGGTCGAGATGTGCCACGAAGCGCACGTCGGGCTTGTCGATGCCCATGCCGAAGGCGATGGTGGCGACCATGATGACGGCTTCCTCCCGCTGAAAGCGCATCTGGTTTGCCTGACGCTCCACTTTGTCCATGCCACCATGATAGGGCAGAGCAGTGTATCCTTGCTCGCAAAGCCAGGCAGCGGTCTCCTCCGTCTTCCGCTTCGACAGGCAGTAGACGATGCCGCTTTCGCCATCATGCTCTTTCAGGAAGCGCTTCAGTTGCGCCCGCGGATTGTCCTTTTCAGCGATGGCATAGCGAATATTGGGGCGGTCAAAGCCCGCGATGAAGGCATCGTCTTCGCTGATCTGAAGGTGCGACAGGATTTCCGCGCGCGTCGGCGCATCGGCCGTGGCTGTCAGGGCCATGCGCGGCGTGTCGGGAAACTCCGTGATGAGCGCGTCGAGTTGCCGATAGGAAGGGCGAAAGTCGTGTCCCCACTGGGAAAGGCAATGTGCTTCGTCGATGGCGATCAACGACAGGGGGGTGCGATGCAGCAGATCCAGTATGTCCGGCCGCAGCAGCGTTTCGGGGGCGACGTAGAGAAGATCCAGCGCACCGCTCGATATGGCCCGCCAGAGAGCCTGCCGCTCCTCGCCTTGGAGGTCCGAATTGAGAGCGGCGGCTTTGACGCCTGCCTGGCGTAGCGCCGCCACCTGGTCTGCCATGAGCGCAATCAAGGGCGAGATGATCAGTCCCATGCCCGGTCGGGCCATTGCCGGTATTTGGTAGCAGAGCGATTTGCCACCGCCCGTTGGCATGAGCACGAAGGCGTTGTTGCCAGCCATGATGTGATCGACGATTTCGGCTTGGGGTCCGCGAAACGCCTCATAGCCATAGACGGTTTTCAGAATGTGCAGAGGATGCGCGTTCACGGCTGACCTTCAATCGCAGGCGTCTGGTCAGAATCGGTTATTTCGATACGGCCGACGGCATCGCGGGGATATGCTCTAAAACGTCGGGCTTTTCCACTTCGTTGGGCGAATGGTGTCGGCCTTATTGTTCTAGCTTCACGGTCTTCGCCAGCGCGTGTCTCGACGATGCCCGGCAGTGCATCAGCCTTGATCCGGACGTCCGACGCCAACTCGTCACGAAACGTGATTAGCAGCAGAATTACAACGGCGAACCCGTCGGGACACCGGTCGGATCATGGCGCCAAGATGCTTGCTTCAAGATATTCCGGAGACGTGGAACGGCCGGTGGCGCAGTCGTCTAGGAACGCGCGTCCTTCCAATGAGGATAGGTGACGTAAGCCGTGATGGCGCCCTGCTCGTGGGATCGGATGGTAACTGCATCTCCCTTAGGCATATAGACGATTTCGCCTGGGCCGGCCGAGACCACATCGGAGCCGGACGATACGGTCAGCCGTCCTTGCAGTACGACCATGACGTCGTCCACCTTGATGGTTTCAATGAGCGTTTGATCCGGACCATAGCGGCCGAAGCCGATCGTGATCGGTGCGCCATGGCGTTGGTCGATGACGTTCCCGGCGAAGATCTCGTCCTGCCCCGGCGAGGGCTCAAGAAAAGCGTCGGCAAAGCCAAATTTTTGAACGGTCATGTCAACTCTCCGCGTGGAAAGGGCTGCGATGATCAACGCCCAAAGCAAAGCCTTCGGTATGCCTACCGAGCGAATTCGGCTCGGATCTTACGAACCCAAGACCTTGCGCAGGGAGGCTTCGATCTGACCGCCGCAATAGGCATCGCCGTATTCGGCTCTAGCCTGCGCGGCCAAGTTGGCAAGCGAGGGAAGCTCGGCAATGCGCCGGACGAGAGCTGCCGTTTGCGGGGCGTTTTTAACGAGGAGTGTCTCGATCTTGCCGAACCGCTCAGTCATGGTCGACCACAACGTAGCTGTCACAACGTCTGCGATCCCGGGCTCGTCGCCCCCGAGGATATATCCGGAGTCCGCTTGAAGGCCGTGTCTTTTCCCGGTCTCCTCCCAAAGCGACATCCACTTTCCAAGGCGCGGTACGAAGCTCTGCCAGCTTTTCTCTGTCCACATCTCCCGGCCGCCATCCAGGGTGATCTCATCGATCACATCGTTCGCATCGCAGACGATCTTCAAGGTTAAGGCGCGAAGCGTGGGACTCTGCGGAAGGAGCTCCAAGGTCTCGCCAAGATAGAGAACAATCGCGGGCATTTCTGCGATGGCGAAGTTGGCATTCTTGTCGACAAGCAGCGGCGGTCCCATGAAGGGAACCGGCATTTTGCTGACCGCGCCGCCCATCAAATCTGAAATCGCCGCATCTCCGCCTTCCGTCCAAGTCTTGCCGGCGAAGGCGAGAACAGCTCGTACGAACTGGCCTCTGAAAGGAACGGACCAATAGTAAAGATCGTAGTCAGCCATCCCTCAAGTCTCCTTCCCACCCATCCCGACCCTGGCATGATTATACGCCTCTATCTACGTGCAGGCGGCGACCGCGTGGTCACCGCCTGTTCAACTTGACTTGCTCTGTCAGTGTAGTCCGGCTGTCATTCGTCCCTCAGTCGTCCGCCCAAGGCGGCCGCTGCGCTGGCAATGAAGGCGCCAATCACCAGTGACAGCGCAGCCATCAGCGAGAAGGCAATACCCGCTTTGCGTGCGGTATCGGCAGCTGCCTGGGCCTTGGTTTTGGCCTGGTTGACCTGGGCGAGAACTGTGTTGACACGCGCCGTCGCATCGGCCTCAGAGAGGCCTGTGCGAGCAGCCACAAGTTGTGCAAGGTAGGTCTGGTCGGCTGTTGCCATCTCACCCGCGGCCGCACTGGTGATCAGGATGCGCGAAGCCTGAGCGGCAGCGGCCGCATCGCCCTCGGCGCCCGGGGTAGCCAGGCGAGTGGGATCATTGGGGCGGAACAGGCTGTCCACGAAATAGGACATGGCGTTGCTGCCGGTGCTTTCATCCGAACGCGAAGTGGCCCCGGAGGACGCCCCCATCGCGGCTCCCGATGCGACTTGGGACGCAGCTTGTACGCCTGTACCAACCGCGGAGGTCAGGCTGGTGCTTGCCATGGTCACGATGAGCAAGGTTGCCAACGCCCACGCGAGGAGGCCGTGCGCGGTGTCGCGGAAAAAGGTTTCGTCTGTGTGAACGCCAACCCATCTCGCTCGCAACCGGCCGGTCATGTAACCACCAAGGGCGGACGACAGCCACTGCGTGACGATCATCCAGATGGCGGCAGAGACCGCAAATGTGGTGATGCCGGCGCCTTGATTGCCCCACGGGGACACCATCGTCAGGCCGAGCCCGGTGCCCAGCAGCATCAGAAGGACCGTAAGGGCCGCCGCTGAAACAGCGCCTGCGATGATCGCGCTCCAGCTGACAGCCGAAGAGGAGGATTCAACCGTCGGTGCATCGTCAAAACCGGGAAGAGTGGATGCCATGATGTCTCTCCTGTCGAGCGTGTGGCGGAATGCCAACTCTGCGAAAGCTTGGGTAAGCTTGTCCGGGGTGGACCCCGATCACGCTGCGTCAGGTCTTGGTCGAGCTCTCCGGTGGCACACCCATGGCTAATAAGTGCCCGGCACGGAAAAAGTTCCGCATTTCAACGGCCGGACATTTTCTGCTGTGGGGGTAGGACGGCGTGGAACCGGGACAGGACGGTTCCTAACGACCGGTTGGAACGCCCTGGGGCGTCGCTGCTTCGGCCTTCAACCATTCCCCGAACGAACGTACCAGCCGCGACCTTACTTTGGCCTCTGGATAAGCGAACCAGTAGGCCTTGCCGGCGTCTAGCGGTCGCTTGGTCAACAGCACGAGTTGGTTGGAGGCGAGTTCCGGTTCGATCATGAAGCGAGGCATGAGTGCCACGCCCAGACCGGCTACGGCAGCTTCGGCAATCATCGAAAACTGATCAAAGCGCGAGCCGCGATAGGCTCCTGTTGTCGGTAACCCCTCCGCGGTGAACCAGTCGGCCCAGGCGGTCGGACGACTTGACTGGTGGAGGAGTGGGGCCAGAGCGATGGCTGCAAGATCCTGAAGTCCGAACCGCTCGCATATCGACGGGGCCGCTACGGGGTAGACCTCCTCGATGCAAAGAAACTCGCAGACAGCCCCCGGCCATGTCGGTTCGCCGAAATGGATGGCCGCATCCAGAGGGCTATCGGCGAATGAAAATGGGTCGTTTCGGACGGAGAAATTCACGGTAGCCTGGGGATGGTAGCGGAGAAATTTGGGCAGGCGCGGCACCAGCCAGCGTGCCGCAAAGGTAGGAAGAACCGCCAGATTAAGAACCTCGGCACCACCGGCGCTGGCCATGGTGCGCTCTGTGGCGGTAGCAAGCCCGGAAAGGATGCGCGCCACCTCCAGACGATAGGACTCGCCGGCATCTGTGAGAAAGACGCGCTGATTGATCCGCTCGAAGAGCGCCAGACCCAACCGTGTCTCCAGCTCGCGGATTTGCCGGCTGATGGCGCCTTGCGTCAGATGCAATTCGGCGGCTGCCCGCGAAAAACTGAGATGGCGAGCGGCGCTCTCAAACGCGACAAGTGCGCCGATCGATGGAAGCAGATCGCGAGCCATGGATGCGTCCGGTCATGAGATTTTCTCATGACCCTACCAGAAATCATCGTTTGCAGGGTAGGGGGCTCGGGACAATAACTTACGAAACTTCAGCCCAACGTGACGCCGGTTTTTGACCGCGCCGCCGACGAGAGGACCCAATGACCGCTCCCAGCCTTGCTCAGGAAACTGCCGATCTTCTCTCCCGTCTTGGTGTGGTCGAAGCGGCATTCACCGGCGGTAGCCTAGTTGTCACCTCGCCGATTACCGGTGAGCGCATCGCCGAGGTGCGCGAAACCGATATTGCTGGCTGCGATGCCGTTATCACTGGTGCCGACGCTGCCTTCCGGGCTTGGCGCCTCGTGCCCGCGCCGAAGCGGGGCGAACTGATTAGGTTGTTCGGCCTTGAGCTCCGGGCCGCAAAGGCGGATCTCGGTCGCCTTGTGACCATCGAGGCCGGCAAGATTGTTTCCGAGGGCCTCGGCGAGGTGCAGGAGATGATCGACATTTGCGACTTCGCCGTCGGACTTTCGCGCCAACTTTATGGCCTGACGATCGCAACCGAGCGGCCGAGCCATCGTATGATGGAAACCTGGCATCCCCTGGGTGTCGTCGGCGTCATTTCAGCCTTCAATTTCCCCGTGGCGGTTTGGTCGTGGAATGCGGCCATTGCGCTTGTATGTGGCGATACCGTTGTCTGGAAGCCATCGGAGAAGACACCGTTGACCGCCCTTGCCACGCAGGCGCTGTTCGAGAAGGCGGCCGCAAAGGCGGGGGTTCCGGCAGGCTTGTCTGCCCTCATCATCGGCGGGCGCGAAGTTGGCGAAGCTCTGGTCGATGACGCGCGCGTCGCCGCTGTCTCCGCTACGGGATCTACGGCGATGGGGCGTGCCGTTGCTCCGCGACTGGCAGCGCGTTTCGCACGCGCCATCCTTGAACTCGGTGGCAACAACGGTGCGATCATCGCGCCAAGCGCCGACCTGGATCTGGTGGTCCGTGGCGTTGCCTTCGCAGCCATCGGCACAGCCGGCCAGCGCTGCACCACGCTACGGCGTCTCTTTGTCCACGACAGCGTCTATGAAGGTCTTTTGCCGCGTCTCAAGAAGGCCTACGCCTCGGTGACCATTGGCGATCCCCGCGAAACGGCGACACTGGTTGGCCCGTTGATCGACAAAGCCTCCTACGACCGCATGCAGCAGTCGCTTGAAAAGGCCCGCGCTGACGGCGCGACGATCCACGGCGGTGAACGGGCTCGCGAAGAGCTCGGCGGCAATGCCTTTTATGTCCGGCCGGCGCTTGTCGAAATACCGGCGCAGACCGAGGTGGTGAAGACAGAAACCTTCGCGCCTATCCTTTACGTGATGCGCTACACCGACTTCGACGCGGTGCTCGAGGCGCACAATGCCGTACCGCAGGGCTTGTCATCGTCGATCTTCACCAACGATCTTCGCGAGGCTGAGACCTTCCTGTCCGCGAAGGGTTCGGATTGCGGCATCGTCAACGTCAATATCGGTCCGTCGGGCGCTGAGATCGGTGGTGCCTTCGGTGGCGAAAAGGAAACGGGCGGCGGCCGTGAGGCGGGTTCCGACGCCTGGAAGGCCTATATGCGCCGTGCTACCAACACCATCAATTATGGCCGCGACCTGCCCTTGGCGCAGGGCGTCAGCTTCGACGTGGAGTGAGTTATGGCGATCAGAGTCGTTGTTGCTGGCGCGACCGGCTGGACCGGTAGCGCCGTCTCAAAGGCCGTGCTTGCTGCGCCCGATCTGGAACTGGTCGGCGCCGTAGCCCGTTCGGCCGCTGGTCGCGATATTGGCGAGGCGTTGGGTGGACCTGCCGTCGGAGTGATGGTGGTCGCCACGGTCAGGGAGGCGCTGCAGACAGGTGCAGATGTGCTGGTGGACTACACGGCGCCACAGGCGGTGAAAGACAATGCGCTCGCCGCGATCTCGGCGGGAATTGCCGTCGTCATCGGCACGTCCGGTCTGTCGGGCGATGATTACGCCGAAATCGACAAGGCGGCGCGAGCGAGGAGTGTCGGTATTTTCGCAGCCGGCAACTACTCGATCACAGCAACGCTGATGACAAAGTTCGCTTTGATGGCCGCAAAATATGTCGCTGATGTCGAGGTGATCGACTACGCCTCGGCCAGCAAGCCCGATACCCCGTCGGGTACGGCGCGCGAACTGGCCGAACGTCTTCATGCTGTCCGTCAGCCGGCGACATCGATACCGGTCGAAGAGCTTGGCGGCATTCGTGAGACGCGCGGTGGGGCCATAGGCGCCGTGCAGGTGCACTCGCTTCGTCTGCCTGGCTACGTCCTGTCTTGCGAGGCACAGTTCGGCGCGCCGGGCGAACGTTTGCTCATCCGTCACGATGCCGGCTCCGATGCCGCGCCCTACGTTGCCGGTACGCTGCTTGCCGTGCGGCATGTGCGCGAAGAGGTTGGGCTCAGGAGGGGGCTGGATCTATTGATCGGCTGACCATTTCCGGCTTTTCTCGATATCCCGGCTGAGCACCGGTCGCATTGCTCTGGGAGTTCTCAATTTGCCTTCGTCCAGTCCCGCCCGTACGGGTGGTCAGATCCTGATCGATCAGTTGATCAAGCAGGGAGTCGAGCGGCTCACCTGCGTCCCGGGTGAATCCTACCTCGCCGCCCTCGATGCGTTGCACGGCAGTCCGATCGACGTGTTAGTGTGCCGCAATGAGGCCGGCGCAACGATGATGGCCGAGGCGTATGGCAAGCTGACCGGAAAGCCGGGCATCTGTTTCGTGACGAGGGCTCCGGGCGCCACCAACGCGGCACCCGGCCTGCATATCGCCGAGCATGACTCGACGCCGTTGATCCTCTTCGTCGGCCAGGCCGAGCGCGGCATGCTGGAGCGCGGCTGTTTTCAGGAGATGGATTACAAGGCCGTGTTCGGCTCGATTGCGAAGTGGGTGGTCGAGATCGACGATGCCGCGCGCATACCCGAGCTCGTCGCGCGAGCTTTCCGTGTCGCCATGCAAGGGCGTCCGGGCCCCGTCGTCGTGTCGCTTCCCGAAGACATGCTGACCGAAACTGCTGAAGTGGCCGACGCGCCATTGGTCGAGCCGGCTGAAATCTGGCCGGGATTGGCCGACCTGGCACGGCTGCAGAAGCTACTCTGGGAGGCCAAGCGTCCCCTGGTCATTCTCGGAGGATCGCGCTGGAGCGAACGCGCCCGGCGCGAGATAATCCGCTTTGCCGAGCGCTTCGACTTGCCGGTGGCGACGAGCTTCCGGCGCGCCTCGCTGTTCCCTGCCGATCATCCGAACTACGCCGGCGATCTTGGCCTCGGTCCCAATCCGAAACTTGCCGCTCGCGTTCGCGATGCGGATGTTCTTCTGGTCATTGGCGGTCGTTTGTCGGAATCGCCGTCGTCGTCCTACACGCTGTTCGACATACCACAGCCGAAGCAGACGCTGATTCATGTCTATCCGGATCCGGAAGAGATGGGGCGCGTCTATCAGCCGGCGCTTGGTATCATTGCGAGCCCGCATGCTTTCGCCTCGGCTCTCTCTACCGTGCATCCACCGGTCGAAATCAGATGGTCGGCCGAAACAAAGGCAGCTCGCGCCGATTTTCTTACCTGGACCGACAAGCCTACCGTGCTGCCCGGCGACTTTCAGTACGGTGACGCCGTTGTTTGGCTGCGCGAGCATTTGCCGACCGAAACGATCATCGCCAACGGTGCCGGCAATTATGCCATCTGGGTGCATCGCTATTGGCGCTATCGCAGCTTCACCGGACAACTCGCACCGACGTCCGGATCCGTTGGCTATTCCGTCCCGGCTGGCGTCATGGCTAAGCGACAGTTTCCCGAACGGCCAGTCGTCGTATTTGCCGGTGACGGCTGCTTCCTGATGAACGGCCAGGAATTTGCGACGGCCGTGCAATACGACATTCCTCTCGTGGTGATCGTCGTCGACAACGCCATGTACGGCACCATTCGCATGCATCAGGAGCGGGAATATCCCGGTCGCGTCTCGGCAACGACGTTGAAGAACCCAGATTTCGCCGCACTGGCTCGCGCCTATGGTGGCCATGGCGAAACCGTGCGGACTACCGCCGAATTCGCTCCGGCTTTCGAACGAGCCATGGCATCCGGCAAGCCGGCGATCATTCATTGCTTCCTGGATCCGCAGGCTGTGACGCCGGCAAAGACACTGGATCAGTTTGCCGGCCGCGCCTGATCGCAACGAAAAAGGCCCGGCTCTTGAAAAAGGCCGGGCCCAGTTTTCCGACTAGGTGCTGTCAGTAGTCGGCGTGGATGTCGTTGTCCTTGGTTTCCCTGACGAACAGCATGCCGATTACCAGCGTCGCCGCAGCCACGACGATCGGGTACCAGAGGCCGTAGTAGATGTCTCCGGTGGCTGCCACCATGGCGAAGGCCGTCGTTGGCAGGAAACCGCCGAACCAGCCGTTGCCGATGTGGTAAGGCAGTGACATCGAGCTGTAGCGGATGCGTGTCGGGAACATTTCCACCAGGATGGCCGCGATCGGCCCGTAGACCATGGTGACGTAAAGCACCAGCACGAAGAGCAGCAACGTCACCATCACGATGTTGATCTGCGCCGGGTCTGCCTTGGCAGGGTAGCCCGCGGTTGTGATTGCGCCGGTCAGGGCCTTGGTAAATACCTGGGCCGGCGTGGAGCCATCGGCTGCCGCTTCGGTGCCATAGGCAACCGAAGTCGCTCCGATCTTGACGACAGCCGGCGTACCGGCTGGCGCTGCCTCGTTTTCGTAAGGCACGCCCGCCTTCACCAATGCCGCCTTGGCGACATCGCAGGACGTCGTGAACTTCGAGGTTCCGACCGGATTGAACTGGAAGGAACATTCGTTGGGATCGGCGACGACCGTCACCGGGGAGCTGGTGACGGCTTGTTCAAGTGCCGGGTTGGCGTAGTGCGTGATGCCCTTGAAGATCGGGAAGTAGGTCAGGCAGGCGAGCAACAGGCCGACCATGATGATCGGCTTGCGGCCGATCTTGTCGGAAAGGGATCCGAAGATCACGAAGAAGGGGGTCGCAATCAGCAGCGATGCTGCAATCAGCAGATTGGCCGTTTGCGCGTCCACCTTCAGCGTCTGCGTCAGGAAGAACAGCGCGTAGAATTGTCCTGTGTACCAGACGACCGCCTGGCCAGCGACGAGGCCGAACAGGGCAAGCAGAACGACCTTGAGGTTCTTCCAGCGTGCGAAGGCTTCGGTCAGCGGTGCCTTGGAGGTCTTGCCTTCTTCCCGCATGCGCTTGAAAGCCGGGCTCTCGGCAAGCTTCATGCGGATCCAGACCGAAACGGCCAGAAGCAAGATCGACACGAGGAAGGGAATGCGCCAGCCCCAGGCGTTGAAGTCGTCGGCCGACATTGCAACGCGGCAGCCGAGAATGACCAGAAGCGACAGGAACAGGCCGAGTGTGGCTGTCGTCTGGATCCAGGAGGTGTAGGCGCCGCGGCGATGGTCTGGCGCGTGTTCGGCAACATAAGTGGCGGCGCCACCATACTCACCGCCGAGCGCCAAGCCCTGCAAAAGGCGCAGCACGATCAGGACAACCGGTGCCACGATGCCGATGGCCGCATAGTTGGGCAGAATACCGACGATGAACGTCGAGGCGCCCATGATCAGGATGGTGACGAGAAAGGTATATTTGCGCCCGATCATGTCGCCCAGCCGGCCGAACACCAGGGCGCCGAACGGTCTGACCGCAAATCCGGCGGCAAAGGCGAGCAGGGCGAAGATGAAGGCTGCGGTCGGATTGACGCCAGAAAAGAACTGAGCGGCGATCACCGCCGACAAGGACCCATAAAGATAGAAATCGTACCATTCGAAGACTGTCCCGAGCGACGAGGCGAAAATAACACGCCGCTCCTCCTTCGTCATGGTTGTCGAGGCAGGCGACTTCGTCGGGTCGACGGTGACGGATGTCATCGGAATTCCTCCCAAAGCGTGACGCTTCACCTCGGTCCGCCCGGCAGTCGTGGTGACCGTCGGCTCCACCCGGACTCGAGGGCGAGACGTAATACTACGTATGCGAGCGTTGTACGGAAAGCTCCTTGAACGGAATCTTTAGTCTACAAAGCATGACGTGAGTATCGGAGCCGCGCTGCAGAAATAAGCCGACAAAAAGCAAAGGCTTAAGAGAGACCTGAGTGCAGACTTTCTGCGCTGCAGCCCTGTAATTTTCCACGAGGTCGGAAAGTTTAGTGAGCGGCGGGACGTCCGAGCGCTGAGGTCTCGAACTTGCCCGAGTTCATGATGCGCTGCCAGGCCGCTTCGACTTCGAGTGGGATCTCGACGTGCGGCAAAAAGCCTTTGCCGCGTGGGCCATAGCCGCTCTTGTCGTCCCTCAGCCGTTGGATCTCGCCTGTCAAAAGCGATATGAAGCGTTCCGGTGTCCACTTTCGGCTGTTGGGGCTCTGCAGATAGTCGATCCGCTCACTGCGATAGCCAAGACGCGGTACCTGTACCGGCCAGTTGATGAGTGCCGGGCACCGTCCATCCGCCCAGGCTTGACGAAAAGACGCATCGGTGCGTCTTTGCATCAGCGGATCCTGAACGAGCAGTATGGATGAATATCTGACGCGCGCTGTTTCCAGAAAACGGCGGGTGAACAGGCCATTCTCCCCACAGTTCGTCGAAGCTTCCTCAAGCAACAATTGCGACTGGTCGAGTCCCAGAAACATGGCGGCAATGTCACCCAGCAATCTGGCTTCCGACGTTTGGCCGGCCAGTGCCTTCCTATAGACCGGATGGGAGTCGACTGCCGCCGCAAGCAGTCGCGTCGAGTGACCGATTCCTCCACAGATCAACAAGGGCACACTGGTCGTTCTTGCCTTTTTCACTGCCCCTTCCAAAGTCCACAACAGGGCGTTGCCGGCGAGCACCACAAGGTCGAACGAGCGTGGATCTTGTTTGCCCTGTCCGCCGAGGTCATCCAATGCCAGGAATTTCGCGACGGTATTGATCGCTCTGATGTCGTCGGCGTCGAGCGGACCATAGGTGCCGAAGAAGGACATGGAAGGCTCCGCATAAGCCGGTCGATTGGATAGGACGACGAAAGGTTACCACTGCTTGTACGGATAGGGGCATGCAGAGACTATCCGTGGCAGCGCTCATGTTGGCCCCTAATCGTTCCAGGCTGACTGAACTTGCCTTTTTTCCTGAGGTAATGGTCGTGTTTTCCTGTTGCGACCAACCTGACGAGAAGATAGGCAACGGACAGTTTCGCGGGCGGATGGGCCGCCCGCCAGAAAAGTCGGAGAGTTCCGTCATGGCGATCACCCGCATCGAGCCCGGCAAGCGTATGAGCAACGCCGTCGTCCACAACAAGACCGTTTATCTCGCTGGTCAGGTCGGTTCGCCGAAGGGCGACGTCAAGTCGCAGGCTCTCGAGGCGCTTGCTGAAGTGGATCGTCTTCTCGCCGCTGCTGGCACCGACAAGACGCGGATTCTGCAGGCGATCGTCTGGTTGGCCGACATGTCCGACTTTGCCGCCATGAACGAGATCTGGGAGTCGTGGGTTTCTCCGGGCAACACGCCTGCGCGTGCCACCGGCGAAGCCAAGCTGGCCGCCCCGGAATACAAGGTCGAGTTCATCATTACGGCTGCCCTGCCGGAGTGATCCGGCGGCTTGCCGCTTCCGCATCAGAAGCTCCCCGGCTGATCCACGGGTTCAGCCGGGGAGCGCTGTAGAAGCTGCTGCCGGAGTGGAAGATCGTCACTCTCGCGTGCTATCAGGGAAAACGCGCTTCGCCGTGCCTGTGTCCGGAGTGTCCAGTCCTTGCTCAACAGTGAGATTCCCGGCTTTGTTTGGGCCTATCGCTTCGACGCTGTGACCGGCGTCGGGCGACCGCTGGCGCCGACGACACAACGCGATGAGCTGATTGTCGAGGAGGGATTCGTTTGGCTCCATCTGGCGCTCAGCGATGCAAGGGTGCCCAAATTCCTCGAAGGCTTTTCTGATATTCCGGACGCGGCGCGGGCAACATTGACCGACCGCGACAATCATGTCGTGTTAGCCTCCGACGAGGGGGCGCTGCACGGCGTATTCACCGATATCGAGCGCGCCTTCGACTACGATACCAACGACATTGGTTGGTTCCGCTTTGCCGCATCCGAACGATTGATTATTACGGCCCGGCTGCATCCTTTGCGCTGCGTGGAGGCTGCACGGCTCGCAGTCGATCGCGGCCTCACCATCCACGGAACGGTGGGTGTATTCGCTGCAGTGGTGACCGAGTTCGAGAAGGTGGTGGACGCGCTCATTCTCGAAATGGGCGATGAGCTCGACCGTATAGAGGATTACGTTTTCGAGACAGCACCACGCGACGAGCGCCGCCGTCTCGGTCCAGTTCGACGCACCATCGTCCGGCTAAATCGTCAGCTCAGGGCCTCGGTGACTTTGTTTAGGCGTTACCAGCGATGGGACGAGCCTGATCGGCTGCCGACCGGCACCATCGACATGGCCGAGACAATGGCCGACCTGCTGGGGTCGGCCTTGCAGGAAATGCAGGGGCTCCAGGACCGAGCGCGCCTGCTGCACGAAGAAATCGACTCCAAGATTTCGTCGGAAACCAACCGACACCTCTACATTCTGTCCATCATGACGGCCTTTCTATTGCCGCCAACCTTGGTGACTGGTTTCTTTGGAATGAACACCGGTGGCTTGCCCTTTGCCGGCGAACACTTCGGCACGCTTTTCGCTCTCGCATTGGGCGGCGGATCGACCTGGGGCGCGTGGTGGTTCCTGAAGAAGGTCGGTATTCTCTGAAAAAGACCACCCAGACTGCGCAGGGTGGTCTGCCGGTTCACTCGGCGGCTTGCGCCATCTGCACGCGAGGGAAGGCGATGCCGTTCTCGTCGAACAGATGTAGTCGCTCGGTCGGTGCCGTCACGGTTAGCGTCTCGCCCTTGGCGATATCGACATCGCCGTCGATCTTGACGGTGATTGGATCGGCAAGCCCGGTATCGAGATAGACCAGCGTCACTTCACCGAGTTTCTCGACGATAGATACCTTTCCGATGAACAATCCCGGACCGTCAGTTGGTGTGAGGTCTTCAGGACGAACACCGAAAGTCGCCTTGGCGTCGAGATAGGTTGCATCCACATCCACATTGATCGTGACCGGATTGCCGGTTTCCGGCTGCACGGTTGCCGGTGACCCGGTACTGGCGATGGTTGCCGAAACGATGTTCATGGCTGGCGAACCAATGAAGCGCGCCACGAAGAGGTTATCGGGGCGATGGTAAAGCTCCATGGGCGTACCGACCTGCTCGACCACCCCATAGTTGAGCACCACGATGCGGTCGGCCAGCGTCATTGCCTCCACTTGATCGTGGGTCACGTAGATCATGGTCGTGTCGGCCATGCGCTCGTGTAGCTTGGCGATCTCTAGGCGTGTGGCAACGCGCAAGGCAGCGTCGAGATTTGAGAGCGGCTCATCGAACAGGAAAACCTTCGGGTCTCGCACGATGGCGCGCCCGATGGCGACGCGCTGCCGCTGGCCGCCGGAAAGCTGTTTCGGCAGTCGGTCGAGATAAGGCGTGATTTGCAGCATCTCGGCTGCTTCGCGCACGCGTTTGTCCTGTTCGTCCGCCGATGTCTTGGCGAGCTTCAAGCCGAAAGCCATGTTCTCGTAGACCGTCATGTGCGGATAGAGGGCGTAGCTCTGGAACACCATGGCAATGCCACGCTTGGACGGCGGCAAGGTGTTGACGACGGTTCCGCCGATTTCGAGGGTACCTTCAGTGATATCTTCAAGGCCGGCAATAAGGCGCAGAAGCGTCGACTTGCCGCAACCGGAGGGACCGACGAAGACGACGAACTCGCCGGACTTGATGTCGAGATCGATTCCGTGCAGCACCTGAACGGCACCATAGGCTTTCTTGACTTGCTTGAGCTTAAGTCCGGCTGCCATGCGTTATTCCTCCCGCAATTCCCTGAGGGTTCTCCCAAACCCTGGTCGTAAATTCGGCCGCCCTCGAAAGGGCGGCCAATCTTCTTAAAGTCACTTCATCTTGGCGATGAACGCGCTTTCGGCGGGCAAGGTCACCATGCCCTCGACGACCCGCGAAGCGAAGCCGAGCTCGGCGGCTGCTGCCACGGAAAGGCCCGACGGCAGAGGGAACCCGGCACCTGTATGTCCGAAGTTAAAGACACAAAGCACCTTCTCGTCACCCGCTTGTCGCAGGAAGGCGAGAACGTTGCCGTCCGAGGGGAGAAAGGCCACCGATCCCTTCGTCAGCGCCCGGCTCGTTTTGCGCCAGGCGATCATCGTCTTGTAGAGTTCGTACTGGCTTTCTGCGTTGCCTACTTGCAGCTCAACGGCTTTGCCGAGGTGCTCCTGCGGCACCGGCAGCCACGGCTTTGCAGCGGAGAACCCGCCATTGGCAGCCTCTGCCTGCCAAACCATTGGCGTACGGCAGCCATCGCGTCCCTTGAACTCTGGCCAAAACCGGATGCCGTAGGGGTCTACAAGTTCTTCGAAGGCCAGGTTCGCCTCGGTTAGGCCAAGTTCGTCGCCCTCGTAAATGCAGACGGAGCCACGCAGGCTGAGGTGGAGAGCCGCCATCATCTTGCCCTGCTGCGCCGGATTGAGCGCAAAAGGCAGATGCCGCGTCGCATAGCGGACGACATCGTGGTTTGAGAGCGCCCAGCAAGGCCAAGCGTCACCTGCTTGCGCCTCAAAGACGGTCAATGTCTTTTCGACGGCGGACCGGTTCGGTTCGACGCTCAGAAGATCGAACGTATAGCTCATATGCAGCTTGTCGCCGCCGGAGGTGTAGGAAATCATGGTTTGAAGTGAACGGTCCGCATCGCCGATCTCGCCCACCAAGGTAGACCCGGGATACTGGTCGAGCAGCTTGCGCATTCGCTTCAAGAATTCGAGATTTTCGGGCTGCGTCTTGTCGTAAAGGTGTTCCTGCCGAAGGTAAGGGTTGACGCGCGGCGCATCGATGGCACCAACCGGTCGGGTCTGCGGTGGGTTAACCCGCAATTCTTTGTCATGGAAATAGTAATTGACGGTATCGAGGCGGAAGCCGTCGACACCGAGGTCGAGCCAGAACTTCAAGACTTCAAGCAGTGCATCTTGGACCGCAGGAGTATGGAAATTGAGGTCGGGCTGGCTGATCAGGAAGTTGTGCATATAGTATTGGCAACGGCGCGTATCCCATTCCCACGCAGATCCGCCGAATACAGACAGCCAGTTGTTTGGGGGCGTGCCGTCCGGCTGGGCATCGGCCCATACATACCAGTCGGCCTTGTCGTTGATCTGGTCGCGCCGACTCTCGGAAAACCACGGGTGCATGTCGGACGTGTGGCTCAGCACCTGATCGATAATCACCTTGATGCCGCGACGATGGGCCTCGGCAACCATTTTCCGGAAATCATCAAGCGTGCCGAAGATGGGGTCGATGTCGCAATAATCAGCAACGTCGTAGCCGAAATCCTTCATCGGTGACTTGAAGAACGGTGACAGCCAGACAGCGTCAACGCCAAGATCCTCAAGATAGCCGAGGCGGGCCGTAATGCCTGCTAGATCACCAATGCCGTCGTTATTGGAATCCTGAAACGAGCGCGGGTAGATCTGGTAGATCACAGCGCCGCGCCACCAATCGGGGTCAGCGGCTCGGCTCGCGCTCGCAGCGGCTTTGTCGGTCATATCCATCGTAACTCGGTCTTTCTCTTCTTCGGAAGCCGGCGGGGAGGGCGCCAGCGTTTCATCTTGTCGCAGCAACGCTGCTAGCGCAAAGTAGGTTTCACCCTGTTGCTCATTTTGGGTAGATTGGGCCTTCTTCTAGCCCTTGACGCCACCGGCGGTCAGCCCCTGGACGATCTTCCGCTGGAAGATTAGCACCAGAACGACGAGCGGCACGGTGACGATCACCGAAGCCGCCATGATCCGTCCCCAGGGGATCTCGTACTGACTGGCGCCGGACAGCAGGGCGATGGCCACGGGCACGGTCCTCGTCTCGTTGGAAGACGTGAAGGTGAGCGCGAAAAGAAACTCATTCCAGGCAGCAATGAAAGCCAGAAGCCCCGTCGTCACCAGCGCCGGCCACATCAAGGGCATGAACACCTTGGTGATGATGACCCATGGGCTCGCTCCATCCACGATGGCCGCCTCTTCGATCTCCATCGGCAGGTCGCGCATGAACGTCGTGAGAACCCAAACCGTGAAGGGCAGCGTGAAGATCGTATAGGAGAAAATCAGCGCGAACGGTGTGTTGAAGATGCCGAAGCCGCGCACCAGCTCGAACAAGCCTGCCAGCACGGCAATCTGCGGAAACATCGACACGGCCAGGATGGTCATCAGCAGCAAGCCGCGACCGCGGAAGCTGACGCGAGCCAGCGCAAAGGCGGCTGTCACCGCGAGAAACAGCGCCAGAGCCACCACCGATGTTGCCACCAGGATCGAGTTGCCGAGGTTACGCAGGAACACGCCGGTGGTCAGCACCGAGACATAGTTGTCGAGACTGAAATGGACGGGAAGGTAATTGACCTCGAACAGCGCCGTGCCCGATTTGAAGCTGGTGAGGATCGCGTAATAGAACGGGAAAACCGATACGAAAACGATCACTCCAACCAGCAGGTAGAAGGCGGAGGTTTTGGTGTAGCTCCAGATCATCACCGTTCTCCTCCGTCGAAGCGCACCTTGCCGAGCCATATGTAGAGAATGGTCATCAGCGCGATGATCAGGAACAGCATTGTCGATTGTGCAGAGCCGTAGGCGAACTTGTCGAAGTCGATCAGATTCTCGCGGGCCAGCACCGAAATCGTCTTTGTCTGGGAACTGTTCGGCGTCAGAACATAGATCAGGTCGAAGATGCGCATGGCATCGAGCAGCCGAAAAATCACAGCCACCATCAACGCGGGGCGTACCAGCGGCAATGTCACTTTCCAGAAGGTCTTGACCGGATGGACACCATCGATCGCTGCCGCCTCGTAGATGTCGCGTGGGATCATCTGCAGGCCGGCAAGGATGAGAAGCGCCATGAAGGGCGTTGTCTTCCAGACATCGACAATAAGGACGGCAATCATCGCTGTGTCAGCGGAGGCGGTCCAGGCAATCTTGTGATCGATGAGGCCGAGCGTCATCAGCACATCATTGATGATTCCGAACTGGTCGTTCAGCATCCAGCTCCACATGCGAGCGGACACGATGGTCGGGATCGCCCAGGGAATGAGGATGGCGGCACGCACAATACCGCGCCCCTTGAACTCGGCATTGAGAACCAGCGCGACAACCGTGCCGAGGATGGTCTCGAGCGTGACCGACAGGAGTGAGAAACGAACGGTATTCCAGACCGCGTTCCACCAGACCGGATCGGCAAGAAGGCCTGACCAAATGATGCGGCCGCTCTTGAGCTGCGTCCAACTCAGGTAATTTTTGAAACCCACCAGCTCGGCACCGTAAAGGTTGGTCAACGAAGCGTTGGTGAACGAGAAATAGATTGTTCTCAGAAGAGGCCATCCCGCCACAACGGCGAGCGCAATCAGCATTGGAACGAGAAACCAGCCAGCTGCCCTGAGGCGCTGACGCATCAGCTCGGACTTGACCCGTTTGGGCTGCCCTGGGCCGGTAGGCACGATGCGGATCGTCGTTTGGGTGGAAGCCATGGCAATTCCCGAGGTGGAGTGCGGAAGGCATCGATCGCTCAACGCCTGAGGAGATACCTCCGGCGCATGTCTTGTCGTCTGTATCGCCGGGGATGGCTTCGGAAGGCATGCCCGGTGAACTGGCGCAAAGTAGTTTTTCAAGAAGACCGGTCGCCTGAGATCAGGCCATGTCAGGCGACCGGCAAGTTTGAGATTACCAGCCGGAACCCTTCAGCTCGGTCAGCTTGGCTTCGAGAATCTCAAGATTATCTGCAGCGGTACCGTTCCCCGACAACGTGTCGTGGACGGCCGACCAGAACAGCGAGGACACCTCGTTGTACTTGACCTTGGTTGGAGCCGACGGGCGAGGCACGGCGTTCATGAACACCTCTTTCCACTGCGGAATGATCGGCGCTGCCTTGGCCACATCCGGATCGTCGTAGAGCGATACAATGGTCGGAAGATTGGTCTGCTGGATGGCCCGGTTCTTCTGAACTTCCTTTGAGCCGAGGTAGAGCGCGAGCTTGATCGCCTCTTCCTGGTGCTTGGAGTATTTCGACACCGCGAAATTCCAGCCGCCCAGGGTTGCCGCGGGCTTGTCGCCCGAGGTCGCCGCCGGCAGCGGCGCGACGCCGAACTTGCCCTTCACCGCACTGTCCGCGCCGTTGCCGAGCGCGTAGGCATAGGGCCAGTTGCGCATGAACACGGCGTTGCCGGTCTGCCAAACGCCGCGAGCCTCTTCCTCCTGGTAAGCCAGGACGCCGGGGGGCGAAATGGTGCCGACCCAACCTTTGACGGTATCGAGCGCCTTGGCAGCCTTCTCATTGTTGATCGAAATGTCGCCATTGGCTTCGACGATCTGCCCGCCGCCGAACGATTTTACCCATTCCAGTGCATTGCAGGTCAGGCCTTCATAGGCGTTACCCTGGAAGACTAAGCCCCAGAGGTCCTTGGCTCCAGCCGCGCGTTCCTTGTCCTGAATTTCCTTGGCGGTGGCGGCCATCTCGTCCCAGGTCTTGGGAACTGGCTTGCCGTATTTATCAAGCAGGTCCTTGCGGTAGAAAAGGGCCGGCGCGTCGGTGAAGCCGGGAATGGCTACCAGCTTGCCGTTGGCGGTCTGAGATTCGATGATCGACGGGAAGTGATCCTTGACCACGTCCTTGGCTGCACTCGTGAGATCGACGAACTGATCCGACAGCTGGGGCGCCCAAATCACGTCGGTCATGTAGACGTCGATATCGGCGTTGCCGGCTGCGAGCCACAGACGATATTGGCCGAACTGGTCGCTGGTCGACGGCGGCATCGGTACGATCTTCACCGTGTTGCCCGTCTTGGCCTCAAAGTCCTTCAGCTGGCTCTGCAGGAAAGCCAGTCCGTTGCCGGAGTCGCCCGACACGATCGCCAGCTGGGCGGCCATTGTGGCGGATGCACAGAAAACCGCGCCGGCAAAAAGTCCGGCACGCAGGGCTGAATGAAGCATCAAGTCCTCCCTTGAATGCGGCACTTCTCCCGAATGCCGCAACTGGGTACGAAGCGCTCAAAACCTCCAAAGCGCTTTGAACGAGAGGATCATCCTTGAAAGGCAAGTTTCTGTCAACTGGTCAATGTAACCGTTTACAGGAAGGTTTTCATAGCGAGCGATGGTGCTGGTTCTCTCTGCTGAACCTTTGAGCAGGCCAAGCAATGGCTGTAACAATATCGCTACAAATGGTAAGGCTCGCTCATCGACGTCGGCACCTGGACTTCTGAGGGAAGATCGGGGCGGCATTCGACGACGACGGAAAATGACGATGAATCTTAAGGAATTGGCCGCCGAGCTGCAGCTTTCGCAAACGACCGTAAGCCGCGCGCTCAACGGTTATCCCGAGGTCAGCGAAAAAACGCGCGAAATTGTGCTCGCCGCTGCGCAACGTTTCGGATATCGCGCCAGCCCGGCAGCGCGGCGTCTGGCCACCGGGCGTGCCCATGCTTTGGGCGTTGTATTCAATGCCGAACGCAACTTGTTGATGGATCCGCTTTTCGTCGAATACCTCGCCGGTGTGGCCGAGACCAGCGCCAAGGAAGGGTTCGATATCCTCATCAGCCCCTCGACGCCGCGTGACGAAATCGTCAGCTTCGGCCGCCTGGCTCGCGACGGCATGGTCGATGTCATCATCTTGTCCGCTCCCCAGGTTACCGATGCGCGGATCGCCTTGCTTTCGGAGCTGAAATTTCCCTTCGTTGTGCATGGACGCCCGCCGGATCCCGCCGGCATTTCCTTTATCGACATCGACAACTTCGGTGCCTTCCAGCAGGCTACCAACTTCCTCATTCAGCTGGGCCATCGGCGGATCACGCTGATGAATGGCGAAGAGCATTTCACCTTCGCCCAGGATCGTTCGCGCGGGGCCGCGTCGGCCTTTGCTTCGGCTGGTCTGGAACATGGTTTGCTCGACGAACACTTCATGCAGATGACGGCCGAGAATGCCTATCGATGCGCGCGTCAGGCATTTGAAAGCGACGCAAGACCAACCGCGATCTTGTGTGGCTCCACAATGGTCGCGCTCGGCGTTTTGCGCGCCGCGGCCGAGCTCGGTCTCGAAGTGCCGCGCGACTTGTCGATCGTCGCGCATGACGACGAAATGCCTGCCTTTCCTGCCGACCAGTTCCACCCCCAGCTCACGACGACGCGCTCCTCTATCCGCAAGGCAGGCGCCCGTGTGGCGGAAATGGCTCTGGCACGGATTGCCGGGCAGAAGCCGGGTGCGGTAGCCGAGGTTTGGCCTGTGCACCTGATTGTCCGCGGGTCGACGGCGCCAGCTCCCGAGCGGTTGTGATGAACTCAACTTGGTGTGACTATCGAGTGGGTTCATTAGACTACAAATAAAGTAGATAATAGATATTATTGACCGTGATCTCCGATAGGCGAAAGAAAAACACGGGCGTGGGAAAGATTTTCTCTTTTCAGCTTTCGCCGGAGTGCAGACTTTCTTGAGAGCCAGAAGGGAGCTTGGTACCGCTTCGCCAACATCTCCGGTCAGGTGGCCGGTAGAGAGGCAGCAGCGACAATTGTCGCGCAAGAGGTGAGTTCAGGTGTCCCAGGATCGTCTGACCCATTTGAAGCGTCTCGAAGCGGAATCCATCCACATCATTCGCGAAGTCGCCGCTGAGTTCCGCAATCCCGTCATGCTCTATTCGATCGGCAAGGATAGCTCGGTGATGCTTCGCCTTGCCCTCAAGGCTTTCTACCCGAGCAAGCTGCCTTTCCCGTTGCTGCATGTCGATACCACCTGGAAGTTTCGCGAGATGATCGCCTTCCGCGACGCGACGGCAAAAGCCGAAGGCCTCGATCTTCTGGTTCACACCAATCCCGACGGCATCGCGGCGGGCATCACGCCGTTTACACATGGTTCGTCCGTCTACACGAACGTCATGAAGACCGAGGCTTTAAAGCAAGCCCTGACGGCCCATGGCTTCGATGCCGCCTTTGGTGGCGCGCGTCGCGACGAGGAGAAGAGCAGGGCCAAGGAACGTGTGTTCTCCTTCCGCACGGACACCCATGCCTGGGATCCCAAGAACCAGCGCCCTGAACTATGGCGGCTCTACAATTCTCGCGTTCGGCAGGGGGAGAGCATCCGCGTCTTCCCGCTGTCCAATTGGACCGAACTCGACATCTGGCAGTACATCCTGCTCGAGAAGATCCCGATCGTGCCGCTTTACTTTTCGGCCGAACGGCCGGTGGTAAACCGGGGCGGACAGTGGATCATGGTCGACGACGACCGTCTGCCGCTCTTGCCGGGCGAAACACCAGAGCTTCGGCGCGTTCGGTTCCGCACGCTTGGTTGCTATCCGTTGACCGCCGCGGTTGAGAGCGACGCGGCCACCCTTCCGGAAATCGTGCGTGAGATGCTGATTGCCAGAACTTCGGAGCGGTCTGGTCGCCTGATTGATCACGACGACAGGGCCTCCATGGAAAAGAAGAAGCGGGAAGGCTATTTCTGATGAACGCCATCGATCCGAATGTCGCCGCCGACGCTTCCGCCTTTACTGATTATCTTGGGCGGCACGAGCGCAAGAGCCTTCTTCGCTTTCTAACCTGCGGCTCCGTCGACGACGGCAAGTCGACGCTGATTGGGCGACTGCTTTACGATTCAAAGTTGCTCTTTGAAGATCAACTGCTGAGCCTGGAGAAAGACTCACGCAAGCACGGCACGGTTGGTGACGATATCGATCTTGCCTTGCTGGTCGACGGCCTCGAGGCGGAGCGCGAGCAGGGCATCACCATCGACGTTGCCTATCGCTTCTTCTCCACCGACAAGCGCAAGTTCATTGTCGCCGACACACCCGGCCATGAGCAGTATACGCGCAACATGGCGACCGGGGCCTCGACCTCCGATCTCGCCGTGATCCTGATCGACGCACGGCGCGGTGTCCTGACCCAAACACGGCGACACTCGTTCATCGTCTCATTGGTGGGCATTCGCCACGTCGTGCTCGCAGTCAACAAGATCGATCTGGTCGACTTCTCGGAAGCTGTCTTCAATGAGATTGTCGCCGAATATCGAACCTTTGCTGCCGATCTGGGCTTCGAGACGCTGACGCCGATTCCACTCAGTGCTCGCTATGGCGATAACGTGCTCGAGCGGAGCGCTCGCATTCCCTGGTATACCGGGCCGACGCTGGTCGAACATCTTGAGACTGTCGCCGTCGATGATGACGCGGCCGAGCGGGCTTTTCGCTTGCCAGTGCAGTGGGTCAACCGTCCGAACCTTGATTTTCGTGGTTTTTCGGGGACGATCGCCTCGGGCACTGTTCGGCGTGGCGACGCCATTGTGGTCGCCAAATCTGGTCGGACCTCCACGGTGAAGTCGATCGTCACCTTCGACGGCGAGCTTGAGGCAGCATCGGCCGGCGAGGCCGTGACCCTGACGCTCGCCGACGAAATCGACATTTCGCGCGGCGACGTTCTGTCGTCGACGGCGGATCGGCCCGAGGTCTCCGATCAGTTTGCTGCCCATCTGATCTGGATGGCTGATGAGCCGCTACTGCCGGGCCGGCCGTATCTTCTCAAGATCGGCAGCCGTCAGGTTACTGCGCAAGTGACGGCGATCCGCCACAAGATTGACGTCAACACCGGGGGGGAGCTGCCCGCGAAGAGCCTCGCGCTCAACGAGGTCGGCATTACCCATCTGTCTCTGTCCGAACCCGTCGCCTTTGATCCCTATGCGGTCAATCGCGAAACCGGCGCCTTCATCGTTATCGATCGGCTGTCCAACCTGACCGTTGGCGCCGGCATGATCGATCATGGTCTGCGCCGGGCTGGCAACATTCACTGGCAGGCCCTGGATGTCGACAAGCGGGCGCGTGCCCTAGCCAAAGGGCAAAAGCCCGCTGTGGTCTGGTTCACTGGGCTTTCCGGCGCGGGCAAGTCGACGATCGCCAATCTCGTCGAAAAGAGGCTCGCGGCGCTCGGTCGCCACTCCTACATTCTCGACGGCGACAACGTCCGCCACGGTCTCAACCGCGACCTTGGGTTCTCGGACGCCGACCGCGTCGAAAACATCCGCCGCGTTGCTGAGACGGCAAAGTTGTTCGTTGACGCCGGCCTGATTGTGCTCGTGTCGTTCATCTCGCCATTCCGAGCCGAGCGGCAGCTGGCGCGTGAGCTGGTGGAGGACGGGGAGTTCGTCGAAGTCTTCGTGGATGCCCCCCTCGAAGTTGCCGAGGCTCGCGATCCGAAGGGCCTCTATGCCAAGGCGCGAGCGGGTGATATCGCCAGATTTACAGGTATTTCCTCACCCTACGAGGCACCGGAGCAGCCCGAAATCCATCTCGACACGACCTCCGCAGCCGCAGATTTGTTGGCAGAACAGGTCGTCGCGTATCTGCAGGAGGTCGGAATTATACCGGGCTCTGACGTGACGATCTGACTTATGAGGCGGCGCGGTGGAGCCGCCCCATACGCAGTGCGGAAGCGAGCGGCGGCAATGCCAGGAGGGCTGCCGCCGCGAACACCACGATCATCGCAAACCGCAGGCCTTCCGATGAGCGGTCGGAGGCAAATCCTGCCATGTTGGCCACGAGGCCGAACACGGCCGACCCCGCCGCATATCCTGCCGACTGAAGTGTCGGGAGAAGCGCCGACGCCTTGCTTCGCTCGTCCTCCGAGCAGGTTTCCATCACCACTTGGCAAAGACTGCCCCAGGCGACGCCCATGCCAAGGCCGATCACGGCCTGGCTCACGATGACCAGTATCAGGATATGCTGAGCCATTGCGACAAGGCCGACCAGAAGCCCAGCAATCAGTACCGAAGCGCCGAGCGCCACGAAGCCCAGCCGTCTCCGTCTGCCATCGAAGTTCGCGACGGTAACGGCACCGCTGCTCCAGGCAATGGCCAGAACGGCGCCGATGCCGCCAGCCAAGGCGGGCCCGTAACCCCAAAGGTGCTGAACCGCGTAAACCAGGAATACGCCGGTAACCGACTGAGCGAGCGGAAGAAGGAATATCGCCCAGAGACCGACGCCGGGTATGCTGGAAAAACTGAACGCACCATCGGGCAGGATCGATATCCGGGCGGCAAGATCGATGCGCACGGCGGCAAACAGGCAAAGCGCTGCCCCCGCGACAACGATCGCAGCCTCCCAAGGCTCTTCCAGTGCAACGCCGGCAATCGAGATCGCCATCATAGCAAGCGCAACGAGACCTAGCCTGATGCCAGGAAATATGCCGGCATCGTGATCGCGCGCTTCTTGCGGTACAGCCACATGAACCAGCAGCAGGAATATGGCGACGATTGGCAGATTGACGAGAAACGCCGCGCGCCAGCTCACCACCTCTGTGATGATGCCGGCCAGAACCGGACCGCCAAATGCCGCGACGGCCCAGACGATCGCCTCTGCCCCGAACAGCTTGGCCACAAGGCGCGACGGAAAGAGCTGGGGGATCAGAGCAAAGCCGATTGCCGCGACCAAGCCTTCGCCGGCCCCCTGAACGGTACGTCCGATCAAGACGAGTTCCATGCTCGGGGCAAGAGCTACGGCGAGCGTTCCTATCGCGAACACGCCGCTTCCAACGAATAGGCAACGCCGCGCGCCAAAGCGCGCTTTCAGAAGCGGTGCCGAAGCACCCGCCGTGATCGAGGCGACGATATAGACCGTCAGCGTCCAGGAAATGTAGGCCTCGCCGTGCAGTTCGCCCACGGCTGAAGGCATCGCTGTCGAAACCAGGAAGGCATTGAAGGCGAAAATCGCCGTTGCCAGCATGAGTGTCAGCGAGGCAGCGAGATAGGTAGGCGAAATAAGTTCCGACCATCGGCCAGAAGGGGGAGTGTCCATAACGGCGGGCCACCGTAACGATTCAAAAGGGTGCCCCCTATAGCAGCCTTGGGCGGCTGCGGATATGCCCGAACAACCGGGAGGCGTTGTATTTGGTCACGGAACTCCGCTATCAGTCGGGAAGGGAACGCTCCGCCCGAGGCGAAGCATCCTGCTGATTTAGGAGAAGTGCCGATGTCGGGGCTCAGCCGCACGTCAGACGACCTTTCGCCGCGACGTCGCAAGATTCTCTATCACGCCTGGCACCGCGGCACGCGTGAGCTCGATCTCCTGCTCGGCCGGTTTGCCGACAGTGCCATCGGCGAGCTGACCGAGAGCGAAGTCGATGAATTCGAGGTTTTGCTGGAGGTCGATGATCGCGAGCTATTCGGCTGGATTCTTGGCAAGTTGCCAGTTCCTGAAACGGCTCCCAAAGCTGTATTTGAAAAGGTGCTGGCCTTCGCTCGGGAGCACCCTGTTGCTAACTGATTGGGTCAGCTCGCCGCTATGATTGACTGATCGGAGCGATTGTCGTTTCGGGAATAGGCGAGCGGGGGGGCTCCCTCCGAGCGATGAGCGGCGACGCGGTTCCGCCCGGCGCTTTTGGCTTTGTAGAGGGCAGCATCTGCCGCGCTGTGCAGCGTTTCGTAATCCGAGCCGACTTCAGCGACGCCCGCGACCCCAGCACTCACCGTGAAGCGAAGTTCGCCCTTGGCGGTATCAAGCCGATAAGCATGGCTGAGCTTGCGAACGCGCTCCGCTAAAATCGCGGCAGCGCTGACGTTGGCCTTTGGAAGAAAAATCGCAAACTCTTCGCCTCCCACCCGTGCGGTGATCGCGCTTTCCGGAGCAGACCTTTTGAGGATCCGCGCAAACTCGATCAGTGTCCGGTCGCCAACCAGATGACCGTAGGTGTCGTTGACGCGCTTGAAATGATCGAGGTCGAATAGAACCAGAGCGCTTTGGCGGTCGCGCTCAGCGAGTTGCGGCAGGACTTCGTTGAGAAAGCGCCGCCGGTTGGCCAATCCGGTCAGTTCGTCCGTCTCGGACGCAATGCGAAACCGCCGTTCCGAACGCTGAGCAACCAGGGCTAATTGAAGAAGGCCGGAGAAGATAAGAACTGCCGTCGAGCCGATTAGGGTCAGGCCGATCAAAGCGCCGCTCGGAAGAACCGCAGCAGCCGGATCCAATGGGAAAAGGAAAATGTAGACGACACGCGCCAGGAGCATCGCTTCTTGGAAAGCGATGACCGCAATCGTTAAAACAAGAGCAGGCAATGGCTCCTCTCTATATTGCCGAGTGAGCTCGATGCAGAGAACCAGCAGATAGGTGATCTGCATCGCGGCAATGAGGTCTGCCCTGAAGTTGATGTCGGAGAAGAGGCTTGGATAGCAGGCAAAGGCGAGCCAGATCAGCCCGCCCAGTGTCGCGATGAAGCGATCTTTGCCGGCAGGCTTACCGATGAAGCGACGGTACCCCAGCCAGATCAGCCCGAACGAGAGAAGAAGCGTCGCATTTCCGACGACGATCGACCATAGCGCTGGGATATAGCCTCTCAGTCCCACCAAGATCATCGAGAGGGTGGCAAGTCCGTAGGCAACACCCCAGATGAGAACGCAAACCTCTTTCCGGACAGCTCGCCAGATCAAAAGGTGACTGGCCGAGATGCATGCGCCTGTCATGGACGCCGCTATGATCAACGACGGAACGTGCAAAAAATCGTTCACGGAGTGAACCTCATGTGATGAACACGTCGCGCGTCCTTCAATCGACCGATTCTAGGGAACGTGCTCAACGAAGTTAGTCCCAGCTAGCAAGAAATACTGAATTAATATGTAAAAATACCAGGCATCGCTAAAAATGGATAAATTTGTCCGCTTCAGACTGTCCTGACCTCCGATTGCGAGCGCGCGTTTGGAAGTCCGGTTCATCTCGCCGGCAAATGGGAATCACGTGGCAGAATTTTGGACATTCTGACTAACTAGTTGGAAAATTTCAATTATTTGTTTTCTACCAGGGTTCCAATTTGTCGTGTGATGCTTTAGAAGAACACCCTTCCATTCATTGCAGATACCTTCGCCATGTCCATATCCTGGTCCAGCCTGCTGTCCGATTTCTCCGCTGTCACGGTTGCCGCTGTTCCAGATGGCGCAGAGGCTCTGGCTCTCGCCGAGCTGGTCCGGTCGGAGAAGCGAAAAGGGCTTGATGCGGTCTATGTTGCGCGCGACGGGCAGCGCTTGCAGCAGCTTCAGCGGGCACTCGCGTTTTTCGCGCCCGAAATCGGCGTACTGGAATTTCCGGGCTGGGATTGCCTTCCCTATGATCGCGTTTCGCCGACGCCAGCGGTCGTTGCTCGGCGGATGACGACCCTGTCCGAGTTGGCGGCGCATTCGGGCGACAGCAGACCCTTCGTTCTCCTCACCACCGTCAATGCCTTGGTGCAGCGCGTCGTGCCGCCATCCATGGTATCCGGGCAGGTGATGACATTGGCTCCGGGCAACATCGCCGACATGGGCAAGCTGACGGCCTGGCTGGAAGATGCAGGCTTCTCCCGCTCTTCGACGGTGCGAGACACAGGTGAATACGCCGTGCGTGGCGGCATTCTCGATCTTTATGCACCGGGAACGGAAGCTCCGGTTCGCCTCGACTTTTTCGGCGATCAGCTCGAGTCCATCCGAACCTTCGATCCGGAAAGCCAGCGTTCGACAGGACAGCTTAAGCGCCTTGACCTCGTTCCGATGAGCGAAGTGCAGATTACCCCGGCTTCGATCAAGCGTTTCCGACAGGGTTACGTTGCGGCCTTCGGCGCTGCGACGTCGGGCGACCCGATGTATGAGGCGGTGAGCGAGGGGCGGCGCTATGCTGGTATCGAGCACTGGCTGCCGCTGTTCCACGAGCAGCTCGGCACCCTGTTCGATTATACCGGTGATGCCTCGGTCATGGTCGATCCCCTGGTCGACGAAGCGATAAACGAGCGCCTTACCACTATCGTCGACCACTACGAGGCTCGCCTCGATACGCTGAAGACTTCCGGCTCCGGTGCGCCCTACAAACCGATGCCGCCGACGACGCTCTACCTTGCCGAAAATGAACTGCATGGTCTGCTCGGTCGCCGAGCAGTCGCTCGATTGACCCCTTTCAATAGGCCTGAGCAGTCGTCCGTGAAGGTGGTCGATTTCGGAGGCAAGACTGGGCGTTCGTTTGCTGCCGAGCGTGCGGCCGGCGATATCAATATCTTCGACGCTCTGGTGAAGCATATCGCATCGCTTGGCGCCGAAAAACGTCGCGTGATCCTGGCCTGTTGGTCGGAGGGATCGCGCGATCGCCTCTCGCAGGTCATCCGCGACCATGGCGGTCAGGCAACGGAGCTCGTGCCGCATCTCGATGCGGCCCTTAAGGCTCCAGCCGGAGTGCTGCCGCTTGCCATTCTAGGCATTGAAACCGGCTTTGAAGTCCCGGGGTTCGTGGTCATTGCCGAGCAGGACGTGCTAGGTGATCGCCTGGTGCGTGGCGCCAAGAGCCGCAAGAAGGCCGAGAACTTCATCAAGGAGGCGACAAGCCTCGGCGAAGGGGATCTGGTTGTCCATGTGGACCACGGTATCGGTCGCTTTGTTGGGCTGAAGACGATCGAGGCAGCCGGCGCTCCCCACGATTGCCTTGAGATCGTCTACGCTGGCGGCGACAAGCTGTTCCTGCCGGTCGAGAACATCGAGCTTCTGAGCCGCTACGGTTCCGACGATGCCGAGGCTCAGCTCGACAAGCTTGGCGGCGGTGCCTGGCAGGCGCGCAAGGCGCGTCTCAAGAAGCGCATCCGCGAGATTGCCGACGAACTGATCAAGACCGCTGCCGCTCGCCTGCTCAGGACAGCGCCTGTGCTGTCGCCACCGGAAGGTCTTTACGACGATTTTGCCGCGCGCTTCCCATATGACGAGACTGAGGATCAGCTCAACGCCATTGAGGCTGTGGCCGGCGACCTTTCCTCCGGCCGGCCGATGGACCGCCTCGTCTGCGGCGACGTTGGCTTCGGAAAGACGGAAGTGGCACTCCGCGCCGCCTTCCTTGCCGCGATGAGCGGCAAGCAGGTCGCCGTGGTTGTTCCGACGACCCTTTTGTCAAGGCAGCACTTCCGGACATTCCACGAGCGCTTCAAAGGCTTGCCAATCAACGTGCAGCAGGCCTCGCGCCTAGTGCCATCAAAGGATCTCGCCGCCACCAAGGCGGGCTTGGCCGACGGCACTGTGGACGTCGTTGTCGGTACCCATGCGCTGCTGGCCAAGGGCATTGAGTTCAAGGACCTCGGCCTTTTGATCATCGACGAGGAGCAGCACTTCGGCGTCAAGCACAAGGAAAGGCTGAAGGAGCTCAAATCCGACATCCACGTCCTGACGCTCAGCGCGACGCCGATTCCGCGCACATTGCAGCTGGCGTTGACCGGCGTGCGTGAACTCTCGCTCATCGCAACCCCGCCGGTCGATCGCCTGGCTGTCCGCACTTTCGTTACCCCCTTCGATCCGCTGATCGTTCGCGAGGCGATCCTCAGGGAGAAATATCGGGGAGGGCAGGTATTCTACGTCTGCCCGCGCGTCGCCGATCTCGCCAGCCAGCGCGAGTTCCTCGAAAAGCATGTACCGGAAGTGAAGGTCGCCGTTGCCCACGGTCAGATGGCAGCAACGCAGCTCGAGGACATCATGAACGCCTTCTACGAGGGTCAATATGATGTGCTGTTGTCGACCACCATCGTCGAGTCCGGTCTCGACATTCCGACCGCTAATACGCTGATCATCCACCGTGCCGACATGTTCGGCCTTGCCCAGCTCTACCAGCTCAAGGGGCGCGTCGGTCGTTCGAAGACACGTGCTTATGCGATTTTCACCACGCCGCCGGAAAACCGGGTCAATACGGTGGCGGAACGTCGCCTGAAGGTCCTGCAATCCCTGGACACACTCGGCGCCGGATTCCAGTTGGCCAGTCACGATCTCGACTTGCGTGGTGCAGGCAACCTCTTGGGTGAAGAACAGTCTGGCCATATCAAGGAAGTGGGTTACGAGCTCTATCAACAGATGCTGGAAGAGGCGGTCGCCCAGCTCAAGGCAGGCATCGTCGACGAAGTGAGCGAAGACCAGTGGTCGCCGCAGATCACGCTCGGCACCCCGGTCATGATCCCCGATCATTACGTCCCCGATTTGCAGCTTCGTCTCGGACTGTACCGGCGCCTCGCCGAGTTGGAGGATGGCGGCTCGATCGATGCCTTCGGCGCCGAGCTCATTGATCGCTTCGGTCCTCTGCCTGAGGAAGTCGAGCATCTTCTCAAGACCATCACGATCAAGACCCTCTGCCGCAAAGCCAATATCGAGAAGATCGACGCCGGCCCGAAGGGGTTGGTGCTCTCCTTCCGTGACGGTAAGTTCGAAAATCCGGCTGCGCTGGTTCAGTACATCGGCGAGCAGGGTTCGCTTGCAAAGATCCGTCCGGACCAGAAGATCGTCTTGACGCGCGATTGGCCGGAAGCCGAGCAGCGCCTCAGGGGCACGGCCGCCGTGCTGCTCAAGCTCGTACGCATGGTGGAGGATGCCAAGACGGGCGCTTCAACGGCGCTGAAGCCAGTTGAACTGCAAAAACTGAAGCTTAAACCGACACCGCCGCCAGCTCCGGTGGCGCCCGTGCCCAAGGGACGATACCCCTCCTTGTCGTCACTCAAAGGAAAACACCGGCGTTAATCATATCTGTGTAAAGTGGAGTTCTTGGCACTACGCCACGAAGTCTACATTTTTCTGACACAATCGAGTATTGATATAGCCCTTCTGAGGTGAGGTGACCCCGCGGTTTCGACAGCGTGGAGGTCGTCATGGGCGAACTGATCAACGTTTCGACGCTTTTGTTGGTGGGAGTGCTCGGCGGTGTGACGGCCGGCACGGCCTTAGCTTTCATTTGGCTGACCGAGAAACGCACCCCGGCCTTGGGCCTCTGGGCAGCGTCTCTTTGGCTCGGCGCAACGGCTTGCGGCTTTTACATGCTGCGGCCCGTGGTGCCGGATTGGACATCGGTGTTGTTCGGCAACGCCGTGTTGGCCTTCGGCTACGGTCTTATCTGGCTTGGCTTCCAGCTGTTCGAAGGTTGCAAGCCTGCGATCTGGAAGGCAGCCCTTGGCGCCATAGCATGGCTGCCCTTCCTTGCCGTCCCGTTCCTGCGCACTGAACCTGCCTTGCACGCTGCCTTGGCGGCGTCCGTGATGGCGATCTATTCCCTGGCGATCGCCTGGAAGCTGGTCCTGCGGCGTCGCATTGAGCCTTTGCCTGCGCGGATGCCCACGGCAATCCTATTTGCGGCCCATGGCTCGCTTTATGCGTTTCGCGTGCCGCTTCTGTTGCTGCTTCCCGACTTCGGCTTTGAGGCGTCCTTTGATCAGTCGCCACTCTTCATCGTCGGGGTGATGGAAGCGCTGTTGTTTACTCTGTTCCTCGTGGTCGCCATGCTGACGCTCATGGCTCAACGTGAAGCCCGCTTCCATCGGAAAGCCGCGAGCATTGATGCGCTCACTGGTCTGCCAAATCGACCAGCCTTCTTCAGAGAGGCCGATGCGTTGTTGCAGGGAGGCAGCGAACGCGGCGTATTGATGGTCTTCGACCTCGATCACTTCCACTTCGTCAACGATCGTTTTGGTCGCGATGAGGGGGACAGGGCACTGCGAGCTTTTGCCCAGGTTCTACATCGCGAAGTTCGCCCCCCCGATATCGTTGCTCGTGTGGGTGACGAGGAGTTTGCCCTGTTCATGCCGTCCATCCGGCAGGACGTCGGCTTGTCAATCGCCGAATACCTTTGTCGCCGAACGGAAGAGCTGAGGCTGACGACCAAGGATGGTGAGCATGTTCCGCTGACCACCAGCGTCGGTGTCGCTGCCGTCGCCGATGTTGGTGCCGACATGGGCTCGCTCATGGCAGCTGCCGGCGCTGCACTCGCCGAAGCTAAGCGTATCGGTCGCAACCGGTGCCGTGTCTACCGTGCCGCTTCCAAGACTCATGGCCGCATGCTCGATGATTGGCTGAAGGCCAGCTGAGGCAGTTTGTCGCGCTCAGGCTGGGGCGATGGTGCTTTTGGGCCTGATGGCCATGGTGCCGAGCAGCATCGTCACATAGATTACGATGGCCGCGATGGTCAGCCATGCGGGGCAGTGAAGTCTTTCGGTCGCCTCCAGGGCATCAAATGTGATGCGTAGTCCTATCGCGAGCTGCAGCAAAGCGGCCGGGGCGTAGAGGATTGGCACGTAGCGCACTGGCGCCCCTGTGACGGCCGGCAGGATGATGGGAGCGTGGGCGAAAACCATAGAGAGAATGAAGCCGACCGCGATCGCATGGATGGCCGCGTCGTGACCATAGACCGTCTCTGCTGGCGGAAGCAGGGAGAGGCTGGCGGCTGCGACAATCAGCCAGCCGTAGCCGCAGATCAGCATGAGGGCGGAAAAGCGCGCAAAGCCACGGTTCCGAACGGTGCGTAACGCAATGTCTTCCCGAAGCAGCCAGAGTGCGATACCCGCAAGCGCCACGGAGAGCAGTACCGAGCCGTTCCACGGCTGGCCGAGCGCGAGTGCCAGAGCAAACAGCGCAACGAGGATGACAAGAAGCCCTCGTGAAGCGAATGTTGGTTTCAAAAGCCGCGACAGCTCGATCCGCTCGGCGACCACCGTCAGGATGAGAAATCCTAGCCAGACATAGCCAACTTCTGGCAAGGTGCGGCCCGACATCCAGAACAGTGTTCCAAGCGGCCACAATGCAGACGCGGCGGTCATCAGCCCGGTGAACAGCGTCGGCAGCTTCCGGGCCGCCATTCCGGTTATCAGCGTCAAACCCAGACCTGCCGCAAGGAACAACGGCGCCGTCGCCTCGGCGTAGCCGGAAAGCAGGAGGATGGCGCCGGCAGCTGAAAGTGCGGGGGCCAGCAGCGCGGCGATGCGCCCGTCCGCCACGGCTCGCTCCAAAGATATGAGCGTACCAAAGAAGCCTGAGGCCATGATCGCGCCGTGCATGTCCGCCGTGTCGCCGATAGCGGGAACGACACCCAGACGGGCAAGGCCACCTGCAAGACCTGCCACCAGTGACGCTGCCGCAGTCACGGCAAGGACAATGCGGAGAGACGGTGTGAACTTCATGGCAACGCTCCACGGAATGCTTGAACAGCGGCGGGGCTCTGTTCTTTCTCAGCGGCTGAACAAGCCGCTCGCAAATTTGGAAACCGCAGCCTCAAAACGCGATGGCTGGCGCTCGAAACGAGATCGGACGGTGGGGGCCGCAAGTTCGGGTGACCAGATGGCTGCCTTGTCGATTGTGATTTCGACCGCCCAGCGAGCGCCAATGGCCTGCTCGACAGCTGCACGGGCATTCTCGCCGATCAAGCTGCCCAGTGGGCAGGTTGGCGTGGTCATCATGAGTTCGATGCGAACTGACTGCTCCGCGATGTCGAGGCGGCGCACGAGACCCAAGGCGACAATATCGATACCTAGCTCGGGATCATCGACGGTTGCGAGGGCGGCAAGGATCCTGTTTCTCATGATCTTATCTCCTGGTCAGGCGGATCCGCCAGACTTCCGGCCCTTCTTCGAGGTAGTCCCAACCAAAGCCGACCAGAGTGCGTTCCTCGAAGTGTTGACGGAGCGGAACCGGATCGAAGCTGTTGACGATTTCTATTGCCTGGCCCGGCTCAAGCGCGTCGAAGCTCTCGATGATGGTGGCGCGACGCAGCTCGCATGGCAGACGGCGCACATCGAGCACGTTCACAGGGGCGATCGTATCAAGCGGCATCGTTAGGCTCTCCGTTGTTCGATGATCGGAGATTAGCCCTCTCGCCTGTGGGGCTCGTTGTTGCGCCGCAAACTCCAGAAATGTAAAACGGCGCCCCGAAGGGCGCCGTGTTGAAGTGGAGCGATGCTTGCAAACGGCTCAGAGGATCGAGCGATAGAGCGCTTCGATTTCCGCGATGTTGGTGTCGCGTGGATTGCCGCCCGTGCAGACGTCGGCAAAGGCTGCCTTCGCGAGCGCCGGGATATCGTCGGCCTTGACGCCGACTTCCGAGAGCTTGGCGGGAATGCCGACATCGGTGGAGAGCTTCTGAACCGCTGCCACGGCCGCCTTGCGGGCCTCGGCGATCGGCATGGCCTCGGTGCCCGTGACGCCGAGCGCCGCGGCGATGGCCCGATACTTTTCGCCGGTAAAGTCGGCGTTGTAGGCCATCAGCGTCGGCAGCAGAACTGCGTTGGCGACGCCGTGCGGCGTATTATAGAAGGCGCCAAGCGGATGCGCCATGCCGTGCACCAGGCCGAGACCGACGTTGGAAAAGCCCATGCCAGCCACATACTGGCCGAGCGCCATTTCCTCGACACCTCTGGGGTCGCCAGCGCAGGACGCGCGCAGCGAACGGCCGATGATCTCGATCGCCTTGATGTGCAGGGCGTCAGAGAGTTCCCACGCGCCCTTGGTGATGTAGCCTTCGATGGCGTGGGTAAGCGCATCCATGCCGGTCGCGGCCTTGAGCGGAGTCGGCATGGTGGCCATCAGCTCGCTGTCGATGATGGCGACCAGGGGAATGTCATGCGGGTCGATGCAGACGAACTTCCGGCGCTTCTCTTCGTCCGTGATGACATAGTTGATGGTCACCTCGGCGGCAGTGCCTGCTGTCGTGGCAAGCGCGATGATCGGCACCGACGGCTTCTTGGTGGGCGCGAATCCTTCCAGGCTGCGCACGTCGGAAAATTCCGGATTGTTGGTGATGATGCCGATCGCCTTGGCGGTATCCTGTGGCGAACCGCCCCCTATGGCGATGAGATAATCGGCTTTGGCCTTGGAGAAGGCTGCGACGCCTTCCTTGACGATGCTAATGGTCGGGTTGGGCATGACCTTGTCGAACAGCTCGTAGGCGAGGCCCGCGGCATCCAGTAGGCTCGTCACCTTGGCAACTGTTCCTGCCTTGACCAGCACCGCGTCGGTCACGACCAGCGCCTTCTTGTAGCCGCGACGCTTCACCTCGCCCACCACCTCGGCCCGGGCGCCGGCGCCGAAGTAGGACGTCTCGTTGAGAATCATGCGATGGGACATGCTGTTTCCTCCTGAGGCCGGTTTCCCCGGCGCGTCGATGGCTGCGGCGCAGTCAGGCGGGCTCAATTGCCAAGCAAAAATGACGCGCACGAATGCTGTGCAACGTTCGTTCATGCCGCTTCGCAAACTGAAAAGCCGCCCGATGGCTGAACCATATTGAAAATTATTGGCTCGCAGAGGCGCTCACAACCTCGCACGAACCCCTATTATTTGATCGATAATGATTGAAATTGCGAAATACACTGAAAAGCCGACAATAGAGCTCAACAAAAGCGATCTGAGTAGTCGCTTCTTGGTGTTCGCTCAGTCGAGCGCTAGCTGGCGGGTTTCCGTGTCGATGCAAGACGCAGCCACTGCGGCCAAAATCAGCAAGATGGCGAACAAAGCAACGGCCGCCCCAAAACTCCAGGCGATCAGGAAAGATAACAGCGATGGGGCCAGAAGGCCGCCGAGCCGTGCTATGGCGCCGGCGGCGCCCATACCGCTCGCTCTCGAAGCCGTTGGATAAAGTTCAGGAGTATAGGCGTAGAGCGCGCCCCACGTTCCGAGCAGGGCAAAGCTCATGAGAAGAATGGCAGCACCCACAAGGGCCGCGTTGCCCGCTACGACGAACAGGGCGCAGCCGGCGGCCGACAACAGCAAGAAGCCAATCAGAGTCTTTCGGCGCCCCACCTGCTCAACGCCCCAGGCAGCCAGGGCATAGCCGGGAAGCTGGGCCAGTGCGACGACGACGAGAAAGCCATAACCGCGCACAAAGCCGAATCCCTCGCCGGCGAGACGCGCTGGCATCCAGGTGAAGACTCCGTAGTAGCTCAGCGACACCAGAAACCAGATCGCCAACATCAGGAGTGTCCGATCTTTAAGTTCCGGCGACAGCAAGCGGACATTTTGCAAAGGCTCGCTTACGGCGAGTGGTTCGGACAGCGGAGCCTTTCCGTTGGCACGCAAAACGCGATCCAGGACAGCGCGCGCTTCGGCGTCTTGACCATGGCGAAGAAGATAAAGCGGCGACTCCGGCACGACCAAGCGCAGCCAGAAGCCGATCACTGCGGGAATGGCCGTGACCAGGAATATGATGCGCCACGCATCGGAAATCCCCGCCGAGGCGGTCGCCCAAGCAGCAAGAGCCACCACGACGGTACCGACCGCCCAGAAAGCTTCAAGCATCACGAGCCAGCGTCCGCGCCGATTCGAAGGCAGGAACTCCGCCATCATGGCGTAGTCCACGGGCAGAGTGCCGCCCACGGCGGCGCCGGTAAGAAAACGAGCAATCAGGAGCAGGGGAAAGCTGGGGGCGAACACCGAGGCAAGACCGAAGATGCCGTCGCAAGCTACCGTGACCAGCAATACGCGACGACGACCAATACGATCGGCAATCCGGCCAAACAGTGCCGCACCGATCATCATGCCGAAGAAAAAGAGTGTCCCAGTCTGTAGAGCCTGTGGCACCGTCAGCCCAAAGCTCGTCGCGATAGATGGGGCTGTGAAACCGACAGCGAGGACCTGCATGGCATCAGCAGCCCAAACGAGGCCGAAAATCCCCAGAAGGCGCCGCTGAAACGGCCCGGTACCGGCTTGGTCCAGTGCAGCATCGATGGCTATTGGCATGTCGGCACCTCAACTCGGCGAACGGAACGTCAACGTCATAGACCAAAGTCGCAGAGGTGGAAACGAACGCTTAACCGAAAGAGCAGATTTCGTTGGCGACTACGTGTGAACCCGACATCGGGATCATCCTGACCATGACTAATACTAAAGTCGTATGCTATAAGGATGGCCAAGATAAATGGACCATCGAGGCAAAAGCATCATGAGCGATTTGTCAGAGGGCGCCGTGAAGTGCCCGTTCATTCGCTGTCGGCACCCTGTGCCACGTTCGTGGAATGAGGGATGCGCGTCGAGCTGCTTCCTCCTGCGTAAGGAACGTCACAGGATTACTGTCCGGCACACCTACGATTTCTAAGGAGGGGATTTCCCCTCCTTTTTGTTAGGCGGACATATTTGTCGAAGAGTTGATGGTAGACGCTTGATCCCTGGGATACGTCGAGGTCGTCGGCGACGATCATTTCCCAAGTTCAGCTAATTACCGGGACGCGTTCATCCTACAGCTATACCTTCGCTGGTGTACGCTCCACAGTCACCAGCATTGCTGACGACTAGGCAACAGACCGCCGGAAAGCGGAGGTCAGGGCTAAGGCGCGTCCGATTCCGAAGGAGCTCGTTTGGAAGGACGCCCGGGAGCAGACTTCCGCGGTGCGGCCAAAATCCGGCTCACGCGTGCAAGTGTACCTTGTCGGGAATTTGCCAAATCGGGTGACGCACGGTGCGGTCTTTGACCAAGGTGCTAAAGCACTCTGCATCCACCCACCCTCAGATCGCCGACAACGCTATCGAAAGACTCCTCGCCTGGATGGATGCGCAAACCACCCAAGGTTGACAGTCGAGCTGTAGCTCGCGACGCTAGCGCCGCCAATTAGGGGGCTGTTATGCGTTTGTCTTTGCTTATCGTCGCTGCGTGCGTCACTCTTTCGGCCTGCGCGCCAAAACCACAGCTTTACGCAGAAAAGCTGGCAGCTGAAAACGATCCGAAATTCAATAGTCCGGAATGCCTGTCGATCCGCGAGAAGGCGCTGACCTACGACGACAAGACAGCGGAACGGGCGGTTACTGGACTAGCTTTGGGCCTGTTTCTTGGTCCGTTCGGTCTTCCGTTCGCCGTTGCGGGTGATGCTTCTCAGAACGAAGACCGTCGCGCCTTCGCGGCAGAAGTTCATCGCCGCTGTTCGTCGAAGCCCCTCCCGAAAGAGCTCGAGCCGTCCAAGAGCGATTCGAAGGGTAGCACCTCAGTGCAGTCTGGCGCAAAATAGCGACAAGCAAATAAAAGAACGACTGGTCTCGCGTCAGATCCGTAAGGCCAGTCTCACAACCCGTTACAAGGTCTCATATTCCTGTCTCGGTTCTGCCTGTCGTCTTGGCGCCTATTGAAAAGGTTGGTGAGCGCGATGGGACTCGAACCCATGACCCCATGATTAAAAGTCACGTGCTCTACCAACTGAGCTACGCGCTCCCACCTTGATCGCAGCGGCGAACCGCCTTCTGCCGAGTATATCCCGCAAGCGGGGGCGGCGCGAACGGGCTTTCACATACTCGACTGGAACCGGTATGGCAACCGAGGGCAGGGCGTTTTTCAAAATCCTTGCGTTACCACGCCGAGCTCTTCCTGTGTCTGGGAAAACACGACTTACTCATTCTATGCAGCGAGACCGGCCCCACCGAGCTTGAAGATGTTGCGGCCTTGATTTGAATCGTTTTATCGTCTCCCAACTATCATACGGCTTTCTCAAGCGAGGCCGTCTTCTCCCTTAGATTCGGTGAGTCCCGTGTTTACCGCCCTGCGCATTGGCACCCTTTACTTTGGCTCGTCCTTCCTCATCGCCAACTGGCTGACGCGCATGCCGGATCTGCTGGCCCACTTGGGCGTCGACAAGGAGACAATGGGGCTTGCCTTGTTCCTCGGGCCGATCGGTGCGCTGGTGACCGCTCCGGTCGCTGGGCTGTTGATGGATAGGTTTGCCGCCGCAAGAGTCGGCGTCTGGGGGCTCGCGCTTGCTGCGCTCATGCTGTTCGGCGTCGGCTTCGCCGGCCACTGGGCTGTGCTGGCCGCCGTTTTGTTTTTTGTCGGCGTCGGCAATGCGCTGTTCGAAATCGGCGGCAATGCAGGCGTCCAGCGTCTCGAGGCAACGACAGGGCGCAAGTATATGGCGCAGTGCCATGGCTACTGGAGCCTCGGATTCGTCGGTGGCGCGCTTTCGGCGGGGCTGTTCGGCCAGTTTGGCGTACCGCTCGTATGGCATCTCTCCGTCGTTGCTACGGCAGGTGTCGCGGCTAGTGCGGGGATCGCCCGGCTTTTGCCGCGCCCCATGTACGAGCGCGTCTTGCGCCCTTCCGATGCCTCCAAACCACCCATGTTCACGTTGCCAAGTGTCGGCCTCATTGGGCTTTGCATCATGGCAACCGGCGTGACGCTGGCGGAGGGCGCGGTCTACGATTGGGGAACGCTGTTCCTGCGTGAGCAATTGCAGCCCAGTCCGTTCTGGACGTCGGTCGCCTACGGCACTTTCCCGCTCACCATGTTCGTCGGCCGCGTGCTTGGGGATTGGTTCCGGGCGCGCTACCGGGCATCGAACATCGTTCGCGTCTGCGCCAGTATGACGGCGGTCGGCCTTGTCGGCTTCATCTTCTCGCCGCATATCGCCATCTCCGGCCTTTCGCTGGCCCTGATGGGTGTCGGCGTGTCGCTCGTCATGCCGATCGGCGTGGCAGCGGCCGGCGACAAGCCTGGTGACGCCGCGCGAAACGTCGCAGCCATGTCGATGATCATCACGGCGATCTTCCTGTTGGCGCCTCCGGGCGTTGGCTTCGTGGCCCAGCATTTCGGCCTGACCGCCGCCTTCCTGGTGATGCTGCCCTTCGTCGCGATGTCCGGGATTCTGGCGCGAGAAGCCGACCCTCCATCCGACATTCTGGCCGACCAACAAAAGATGATTGGCGAGGCTGCTGCTCTTGGTGGTACCAACGCCTCCACCACATAACCTCAGCTTTGCGGGAGTGAAGGCAATGGTGAAGGCGATTGTCGTCCGTCAGACCGGCGGACCGGAAGTCATGTCTCTCGAGGAGGTCGAGGTTGGGGCGCCTGGTCCCGGCGAGGTGCGCTTGAAGCACACGGCCATCGGCGTCAATTTCATCGACACCTATTACCGCAAGGGCCTTTATCCCGCCCCGGCCGGTTTGCCGTTCATTCCCGGTGCCGAAGCGGTCGGCATCGTCGACAAGGTTGGGGAGGGGGTCGTTCAGTTTCGCCCCGGCGACCGAGTTGCCTATGCCGGCTCGGTTGGCGCTTATGCGGAGGCGCGGCTGATTTCGGCGCAGAAGCTCGTGCGCGTCCCTGACGACATCGACGGGTTTACCGTTGCGGCAAGCCTCCTCAAGGGAATGACCGTGCAGTACTTGCTGCGCCAGACCTTTGAGGTTACGCGCGATCACACCGTCCTGTTCCATGCCGGAGCCGGCGGCGTCGGCCAGATTGCCGGTCAGTGGCTGAAGTCCATCGGCGCCACTTCGATCGCCACCGTAGGGTCGGAAGAGAAGGCGGAAATCGCCAGAGCTTGCGGCTATACCCACGTGATTAATTATCGCACGGAAGACTTCGTTTCCCGCGTCGCGGAATTCACGCGCGGCGCCAAATGCGACGTCGTCTACGATTCCGTCGGCAAGGATACATTCCCGGCATCGCTCGATTGCCTGAAGCCGCGCGGCCTGTTCGTGTCTTTTGGTAATTCGTCAGGGCCGGTCGACGAGTTCAACCTCGGCATCCTGTCGCAGAAGGGCTCGCTTTACGTCACTCGCCCGACGCTCGGCCATTATACCGCCACACGCGGTGCGCTCGATGCCTGCGCAGAGGATCTGTTCGAGCAGATCCGCAATGATGCCGTGACGATCAACATCGGACAGAAGTTTGCGCTGGCCAATGCCGTGGCTTGTCATAAAGCCATGGAAGCCCGCGAAACCACAGGCTCCACACTGCTTACTGTCTGAATGTGGGACTCAGACGGAAAACGACGTGCCGCAACCGCAGCTGGAGGTGGCGTTCGGATTGTTGATCTTGAACGCCTGCCCCATCAGATCGTCGACGAAGTCGATCTCTGAGCCGTCCATGAACGGAAGTGAGACCGAGTCGACCAGCACGGTCGCGCCATCGCGTGTCACAGCGATGTCGTCGGCGTTCTGCTTGTCGACGAGATCAAAGCGATAGGAAAAGCCCGAGCAGCCGCCGCCCTCTACGGATATGCGCAACGCGATCTTGCCGGGCTGCTTTTCCAGAACCTTCGAAATCCGGCGGGCTGCACCGGCGGTCATGGCGATATTGGCGGCGAGAGCTTCCATGGTCGTCCTTAGGGGCTCGAATGACTTGAAAGTGTGATCCCTGCTGACATACGTAAGGCAGCGGATGGCAAAGTCAAATGACGGCTGCGAGAGCCCGGCATGCGGATTTGCCGACGCTGGTCAGTCGTTCGGGAGGCAGTCGTGGCAGGTCTAGGGTTTGGTACGGAGCCACTGGCGCCTTATGCGGTTCACCCGGGCGAGAGCCGTGGGCGCAGGTATCCGGAATCGGCCAGCCCCACGCGCACGCCCTTCCAACGCGACCGCGACCGGATCATCCACTCCACCACCTTCCGGCGCCTGAAGCACAAGACGCAAGTCTTCGTCTTCCACGAAGGCGATCATTATCGCACTCGCCTGACCCACACGCTGGAAGTCGCACAGATCGCCCGCGCTCTTGCGCGCGCATTGAGGCTCAATGAGGATCTGGCCGAAGCGCTGGCGCTGGCCCACGATCTCGGCCACACGCCGTTCGGCCATACCGGCGAGGACGCACTCGATGCTTGCCTCACAGGTTTCGGTGGCTTCGACCACAATGCACAGTCGTTTCGTGCCGTCACTGAACTCGAGCACTCCTATGCGGAGTTCGATGGGCTCAATCTCTCCTGGGAAACGTTGGAAGGCCTCGTCAAGCACAACGGTCCGCTCACCGACGCCACAGGAAAGCCGCTCGGCCGGCACGCCGAAAAAGGGCTGCCAACGGCCCTTCTTGCTTATCCTGACCTATATTCGCTCAAGCTCGACACGCATGCCAGCGCTGAGGCGCAGTGCGCGGCCATTGCCGATGATATCGCTTACGATGCTCACGATATCGACGACGGCCTGCGCGCTGGACTGTTTCTTCTCGACGACCTCAGACCGTTGCCGGCAATAGGCGGATTTCTAGATGTGATAGAGACCAAATATCCAGGTCTTGATCGGCACCGTACGATCCATGAAATCACCAGACGACTGATCACGGCGATGGTCGAGGACGTGATCACAGCGGCATTGGCCCAGCTCGGCAAACTTGATCCGCACTCGTCCGACGATATCCGTGGCGCTGGCTACACGGTGGTGGGCTTCTCCGATGAAATGGCCGCAGTCGATGCTGCTATCAAAGGATTCCTTTTCCCGCGCATGTATCGCCACCCCGAGGTGATGCGTGTTCGCCGGGATGCGGACCGCGTGGTGAAAGACCTCTTCCAGAAGTATGTCGCTCATCCCGACCTGATGCCGGAAGAGTGGAGGCTCAACCTCGACGCTGCTGACCGAACGGCACTTGCGCGTCGGGTTGGCGACTATATCGCTGGCATGACCGACCGATTTGCCATCCAGGAACACCGTCGCTGGTTTGACGATACGCCGGAATTGCGCTAGGCCGCTCGCCGATTGGCCGGATTCCGGCTCCCACGAGGTACCCGATGAATATCTTCCAGGTGTTCGGCGAGCGCATTCGCTCGGCCATCGCTTCTCTGCCGCTTGACGTTCCGGCCGATGCCCTCGCGCGTATCGCCGTCGAGCCGCCGCGCGATGCGAGCCATGGCGATGTTGCCACCAACGCCGCCATGCTCCTGGCCAAGCCTCTCGGCAAGAAGCCGCGCGATCTCGCTGAGGAGATTGCCATCGCGCTTCGCAAGGATGCCGACATCGAAGCCGTCGAGGTCGCTGGCCCCGGGTTCATCAACCTGCGCATTTCGCCGGCTTTCTGGACCGGCTTTCTGAAGACGTCGCTGGCCCACGGTCTCGACGTCGGGGCAACGAGCCTCGGCCAGGGGCTCAAGGTCAATGTCGAGTATGTTTCCGCCAACCCGACTGGTCCGATGCACGTCGGGCACTGCCGTGGCGCCGTTGTTGGCGATGCGCTGGCCCGACTGTTGGCAAAGGCCGGGTTCGATGTGACCAAGGAATACTACATCAACGACGCCGGCGGACAGATCGAGGTTTTGGCCCGTTCCGCTTTCCTGCGCTATCGCGAAGCACTTGGCGAGACCATCGAGATACCGGAAGGTCTTTATCCGGGCGATTACCTGAAGCCGGTGGGCGAAGCGCTCAAGGCGACCTGGGGCGATCGTCTCCTGGCGATGCCGGAAGCTGAATGGCTGCCTGTCGTCAAAAAGCTCGCCGTGGACATGATGATGGACATGATCCGTGCGGATCTGGCGCTGCTCGGCGTCAAGCACGACGTGTTCTTCTCTGAAAAGACACTGCACGATCCGCGCGGCAATGAACCGTCCCAGATCGCCGAAATGATCGACGAGTTCCGCAAGCGCGACCTTGTCTACGACGGCCGCCTGCCGCCGCCCAAGGGGCAGTTGCCGGAGGACTGGGAAGACCGTGAACAGGTGCTGTTCCGTTCCTCGAATGCTGGAGACGACGTCGACCGTCCGCTGGTCAAGTCGGACGGCAGCTACACTTATTTCGCCGCCGACGTCGCCTACATGCGCTCGAAGTACCAGCGCGGCTTCAAGCAGATGATCTTCATCCTCGGTGCCGACCATGGCGGTTATGTCAAGCGGCTCGAAGCGGTGGGCAACGCCATCTCCGGTGGTACCATCGAGGTCATCGTTCGCTTGTGCCAGTTGGTGAAGCTTTACCGCGGTGGCGAGCCGGTCAAGATGAGCAAGCGCTCCGGCGACTTCGTGACATTGGCCGACGTTGTTGAAGAGGTCGGCCGCGATGCCGTGCGCTTCATGATGCTGATGCGCAAGAACGATGCTCCGCTCGACTTCGACTTCGTCAAGGTCAAGGAGCAGAGCAAGGACAATCCTGTCTTCTATGTCCAATATGCTCATGCTCGCTGCCATTCGATCCTGCGGCAAGCGCGGGAAATAACGCCGGATGTCGCCGCGGCCGACGAATCGGCAGCGCCGCTTCATCTGCTGGCCCACCCATCCGAGCTGGCACTGATCCGTAAATTGGCCGAATTCCCACGCGTTATTGACGCGGCGGCCGACTCCCATGAGCCGCACCGCATCGCTTTTTATCTGTATGAGCTCGCCAGCGACTTCCACGGACATTGGAACGCTGGCAAGGAAAATGTAGATTTGCGTTTTGTTAACCCTGTTGAACCACTGTTGACCCACGCGCGCTTGGCTTTGGTCAAGGCAGTCCGGAACGTGCTCGCGTCGGGCCTTGAGGTTCTTGGCGTCAATGCGCCCGAAGAGATGAGATAGTACCCTCGACGGATCTTTCGGTTCTGGCGATGGCGAAGAAAGACGGGAAGAGCGACGCCTATGGTTAGAAGCAGCGCAGTCGAAAAGTCCCCGATGCGGCCCGCGAGATCCGATGCGGAAGGGCATCTGAGCAACGAGGAGCGCTTCTACGAGGACCTCCTCAGCGGCCGCGAGGCCAGCGACGCTGACATGGATCAGTTTGTCGATGCGCTTGCTGCCGAGCTTGAGCAGGACATTGCGTCCATGAACCCGGTCGATCTCAGGACCGGCAAGGTTTATCAGACCGCCAAGCCGCAGAAGTCCAGTCAGGCCTACGATCCCTGGGATGATCAGGCTCTCGATGAGTTCATGGCCGAATTCGAGCGCGATGGCGTCGATCCGGTTGTTGACGAATTCGGTGTTCTCCCGCCGCATGCTGAAGAGGCTGAGGCTGATCCCGCTGTGGCGCGCGGTCGCCGCCGCCTGATGACCGCCGTTGCTGCCGCCGTATTGGTCGTCGCCGCAGGTTTTGCCGGCTGGGCGTTCCTGGGCGGTTCAGGCGGATTTGGAGAGGCTGTCATCGTCAAGGCGCCTGATGGGCCCTACAAGGTGAAGCCCGATCCGAATGCACAGGAGGTCGTCGCCTCGTCGGAGGGCGCTTCGGTTTACGACACCGTGGGTGGCACCGCTCCCAAGAGCGAGGAGCGGCTCGTTGCCCGAACCGGCGATGTTCCGGAACTGCCCGCTGTCACCCCGCACGTCTCGCGTATTACGCTTCCGGATGGCCAAGAGGTGGAGGCTGAGCTTCCCACCGGGTTCGATCCGAACGAAACCGGCCCCCGGCGTGTTCGCACCGTGTTGGTTCGCCCGGATGGGTCTCTGATCGAATCGCCCGGCGATAAGCCTACGACGTCAGCGCCCGCCGCGGCGGTTCCGTCCAGCGATGGTGCCGGTCAGATTATTGCTCAGAGCGAAAACACCGCCGATGCGGCGAATGATGACGCAGAGGGTGGCACCGGATTGCCGCCGCTCGCTTCGTCCAATCAGACCGTTGCGTCCGACGCCGCACCGTCGACTGCCGCACAAGGGCTGCCTCCAAGTAATCTGACCGATGCGTCCGGCCAGCCGATGCCGATCAATCTTCCTGCGGCACCGAGTGCTGCGCAGACCGCATCGATCGACACGACAGCCTCGGTTCCCAGTCAGGCATCCGCTCCGCTTCCGCCAGCCAAGCCGGCCGCGCCATCATCGTCGGGTCCGCTTGATCTGGCAACGGCAGCTGCCAAAGCTCAGGCGGCAGCACCGACGCAGGTTGCAAGCCTTCCGACAGCTGCCGCCTCGGCACAGGCTGCTCCGGTGGCAACGTCGAGCGGTGGTGCTGCGGCCTATGTTCAGCTGTCTTCGCAGCGCACGGAAGACGCGGCGCGTTCTGCTTTTGCCGCGTTGCAGCGCAAATTCCCGTCGATCCTGGGTTCGGCGGTGGCCGATATCCAGCAGGCCGATCTCGGTAGCAAGGGCATGTATTATCGCGCTCGCGTCGGGGCGCCGTCCAAGGATGCCGCGGTGGCGCTCTGCGAGCAGTTGCGCGCCGCCGGCGGCGATTGCCTGATCGCTCGCTGAGTGACCGTTTGATATTTGGCCGCGCCAGGATGCCTCGCGGCGTTCGGCGCGGTCTTTGTTTGGAGAGACGCCATGTCCCGCGCGTTCGTAACCGGTCTCAAGGGAACGATACTTTCCGCAGATGAACGCGCATTTCTGAGGGAAGCTGCCCCTTGGGGACTCATCCTGTTTCGCCGTAACGTCCAGGATCGCGATCAGTTGAGCCGCTTGACGGCCGATTTTCGTGACGCCGTTGGTTGGACGGCCCCCGTTCTGATCGATCAGGAGGGCGGGCGCGTGCAGCGGATGACGGCACCTGTCTGGCGCAAATATCCATCGGGACAGCGTCTGGCGGGAGCTGCAAGTCTTGCCGGCGATCCCTCTCTGATCGAAGACGTGGCGCATCTCATTGGAGATGATCTCGCCTCGGTCGGCATCGATGTCGACTGCGCTCCCTGCCTCGACATCGCCACGCCTGGAATGACGGCGGCCATTGGCGATCGCAGCTACGGTGCCACGCCCGAGCTTGTAGCGGCTGCCGGTAGCGCTTTCGCCAAGGGGCTCGTTTCAGCGGGTGTCCTGCCCGTCATCAAGCATATTCCCGGTCACGGCCGCGCACGGGTCGATAGCCACCATGAGCTGCCCATCGTCGATGCGGATCTTGAAACCCTCGCCGCATCCGATTTTGCACCCTTTGCGGCACTTGCCGATCTGCCGGCTGCGATGACGGCTCATCTCGTTTACACGGCCGTCGATGCCGAACACCCAGCTACCCAGTCGCCGGCTCTCATCGAACAGATCATTCGCGGGCGGATCGGGTTCGACGGCTTGCTGTTCTCCGACGACCTGTCGATGAACGCCCTCAAAGGCACCATTGGCGAGAGGGCGAGTGCGACGCTTGCTGCCGGCTGCGACATTGCGCTCCATTGTTCGGGCGACATGCAGGAAATGCTCGCTGTTGCAGCCGTGGCGCCCGAACTTACTGGAAAAGCGGCGGCGCGAGCGGAAAGAGCATTGAAGAAGCCCGCGGGATCGCAGCATGATGATGCCGACGGCGTGCTGGCCCGGCTCGATGCCGCGCTGGCCGCCTTTGATGCTGCCGGCTCTTGATCCGGTGCAAAGCAGCTGAGAATGACCTGCTGATGGCGACCGACGAGTGGAGCGAGACACGGATCGAAATCGATCCCGCTGCCGATGAGGCGTTTGTCGTCGATCTCGAAGGCTTTGAGGGGCCGCTTGACCTTCTCCTGACTCTTGCTCGTAATCAGAAGGTCGATCTGGCGCGCATTTCCATCCTAGCGCTAGCCAACCAGTATCTCTCCTTCATCGAGAAGCTTGGAGAGCGACGCCTCGAGCTGGCTGCAGACTACCTGGTGATGGCGGCTTGGCTCGCCTATCTGAAGTCGCGCCTCATGCTGCCGCCCGATGAAACGCCGGGAGACGAGCCGTCGGCCGAAGAGCTCGCGGGAATGCTGGCTTTGCGTCTGAAGCGCCTTGAAGGAATTCGTATCCTGGCTGAGAGGCTAGTCGAAAGGTCACGGCTTGGCCGCGACGTGCTGCCCCGCGGCGCGCCCGAGGAGATGGGCCTGGTTCGACGCTCTCTTTGGGAGGCCAGCCTTTTTGATTTGCTCGATGCCTATGGCAGGCAGCGCCAGCGGGACATGGTGCGCGTTCACACAGTGCGTAAAAGGCAGGTCTGGGCGTTGGCCGACGCGCGCGACTTGCTGGAGCGCCTCATAGGCAGCATTGCCGAGTGGGCGCCGATCGAAGAATACCTCATTCACTACATGACTGGGCCGGAGTCGCGTGCGACAGTACGGGCGTCAGCCTTTTCCGCGTCACTCGAGCTCGTGCGCGAAGGGCGGATGGAACTGATGCAATCGGGTCCGTTCGCACCGCTCTATGTTCGTAAAGGGCAGGGTAGGCCCGACACATCCGAGGATGACGGGACATGAACCGTTCGGGCTTCAATGACGAGCCGCCACATGGGCAGCTAAGGCTGTTTGCCGGCAACCGCGATCCTGCCGAATACGAAGCATGGATGACCGCGATCCGCGGCGCGGAGGCGCTCCTCTTCGCTTCGGCCCAACCTGTAGGCGCCGAGGAGCTCGCGGAGCGTCTGGCTCCAGGGACCGACGTGGCACAGGTACTGGTCGACCTTCGTACCATTTATGCCTCGCGTGGCGTTAACTTGGTCGAGGTGGCCGGCAAATGGATGTTCCGGACGGCACCGGACCTCGCCCATCTTCTGACGCGCGAACAGGTGGAACCCAAGAAGCTGTCGCGTGCTGCGCTGGAGACGCTGGCGATCATTGCCTACCATCAGCCCGTTACGCGGGCAGAAATCGAGGAGATCCGTGGCGTTTCGACCAACAAGGGCACGCTCGACGTTCTCATGGAGACCGGCTGGATCAGAATGCGTGGTCGTCGTCGCACGCCTGGCCGGCCGCTGACTTACGGAACAACGGAAGCCTTCCTTGTCCATTTTGGCCTCGATGCGGTCACCGATCTCCCGGGTGTCGACGATCTCAAGGCGGCGGGCTTCCTTGAGGGCGCTGTGCCGCCCGGCTTCCGTGTCCCGGTTCCCAATGCTTCCGATATGCTGATGCCTGACGAAGACCCATTGACCGAGCTCGACTTTCAAGACTACCAACCGCTGCCGAACGATGAATGAGGCTTTTGTGGGGTTAGCCGGCCAGCATCTTCAGAATGCCGGAATTCCTCGCTAGCCTAACTACGGTTTCTTGCGACGTGGCGTGCGTTGTGCAACAGTGCCGCCACTTTTGGGGTGGGCTAAAAGCCCTCTGGAGACAAAAATGGGTTCGTTGAGCATTTGGCACTGGCTGATCGTCTTGGTCGTGGTCCTCATTCTGTTCGGTGGTCGGGGCAAGATTCCTGAGCTGATGGGTGATTTCGCGAAGGGCATCAAGAACTTCAAGAAGGGTATGTCCGACGAAGACGAGACGCCTTCGAAGCCCGTCGAAAACAAGACCGACGATTCGCCGCGGGTCTGATCGATCCTGATATCGTGCGTTTTTTAAGGGGCGTCGCGCGTTGTTGCGCGGTGCGCGCCGATGGCGGGCGAGTAAGAAATGTTTGAAGTCGGCTGGTCGGAAATCCTTGTGATCGCCATCGTGGCGCTCATTGTCTTCCCCACCAAGGACTTGCCGCGTCTGTTGAGGACCGTCGGCCAGTTGGTTGGCAAGGCTCGCCGCATGGCGGGCGACATGCAGGCGCAGTTCAACCAGGCGCTGCGCGAGGCTGAGCGCGAGGCCGATCTAGCAGATCTCAAGAACAGCGTTCAAAACGCAAATCCGCTGACCGACCTAAAGAAAACCCTCGATCCTGTTCGGACGCTTGGCGACGATCTGAAGAAGTCGATGACGACGCCGATCGCTCCGAAGCCCGTTGAGCCGGCTGAGACGCCGACCATTGCCGCGCCTGTGACAAGTGGTACGCCCGCTGAAGAAGCGGCGCCGGTGCATACCGAGCCTGCTGGGACGGCCAAGCCTGTTGTTGCGGAGCCGATTTCGACTGAAACGAAAGCCCCCGAAGTATCCGGTTCGGCTGGCAAGGACAGGGGCACTGAATGACCAACAAGGAAGAGGAAGATGAGATCGAGGCCTCCAAGGCGCCGCTCATCGAGCATCTGGCCGAGTTGCGGTCGCGCCTCCTGAAATCGGTAGTCGCGATTCTTGTCTGTTTCCTGATCTGCTTCTTCTTCGCCCAGGATATCTTCAATATCCTGGTCATTCCCTATGAGCGTGCGGCGGGCGCCACGCAAAACGTGCGCCTGATCTACACAGCACCTCAGGAGTATTTCTTCACCCAGCTCAAGCTGGCGCTGTTCGGTGCGTTCTTCATCGCTTTCCCGGTCATCGCCAATCAGATCTACATGTTTGTGGCTCCGGGCCTCTACAAGCACGAGCGTCAGGCCTTCCTGCCGTTCTTGATCGCGACGCCTATCCTGTTTCTGCTCGGCGCCCTGATGGTCTTCTTCTTCGTGATGCCGGCCATCATGCTGTTCTTCCTGTCGATGCAACAGACCGGCGGTAACGGGAAAGCGGCAATCGAGCTCTTGCCCAAGGTGTCGGAATACCTCAGCCTGATCATGACGCTGATCTTTGCCTTTGGCATCGTGTTTCAGTTGCCCGTGGTCCTGACATTGCTCGCTCGCATCGGAGTTGTGACGGAGGCAGGGCTGAAGTCCTGGCGCCGCTATGCCATCCTTCTGTCCTTCGTGGTCGCAGCTGTTCTGACACCTCCTGACCCGATGAGCCAAATCCTGCTTGCGGTTCCGACGATGGTTCTCTACGAAGTGTCCATCATTGCCGTCAGGTATATCAACAAGCGCGGCGAGTCCCGGGACGTCTCCACCACCGAAGGATGATGCGAGGGCTCCGGCGGACGTGCCGCGCGGGGAAAGCCAATGCTCGACATCAAGTGGATTCGCGAAAATCCGGAAGCCCTGAAGCACGCCCTGATGCGGCGCGGCCAGTCGGCGGACATCGCCGAAGCCACCGCTTCGGAGGCGATCCGCCTCGATGATGCGCGCCGCGCCAATATCAAGTCTTTGCAGGAGGCGCAGGAGCGCCGCAACGCCGCGTCGAAGGAAATCGGCAAGGCGAAGGCAAGCAAGGACGAGGCGCGCGCTGCCGAGCTGATGGAAGAGGTCGCGCGCATCAAGTCATTCATCCAGGATGGCGAAGCCAAGGAGCGTGAGCTTGACGCTGCGCTGGATGCTGCGCTGTCGGTGATTCCCAATCCGCCTCTTGAAGACGTGCCGGAAGGCCCCGACGAGAGCGCCAACGTCGAGCATCATCGGTTCGGTGAACCGCGTCAGGTCAATTGGGCCAAGGAACACTTCGAGCTCGGCGAAGGGCTCGGCATGATGGATTTCGAGCGGGCCGCCAAGCTGGCCGGTGCCCGCTTTACCGTCGTGAAGAGCCATCTGGCACGCCTTGAGCGCGCCCTCGGCCAGTTCATGATCAACCTTCACACCATCGAGCACGGCTACACCGAAGTGATTCCGCCGCTGATGGTGCGCGACGAGGTGATGTACGGCACCGGTCAGCTGCCGAAATTCTCGGAGGATCTGTTCAAGACGACTGATGGTCGCTGGCTGATCCCGACTGCCGAAGTGCCGCTCACCAATCTCGTTCGCGAAGAAATCCTCGAAGAGAAAGAGTTGCCGCTGCGCCTTACGGCACTGACCCCTTGCTTCCGGTCGGAGGCTGGATCTGCCGGACGCGACGTGCGAGGCATGTTGCGCCAGCACCAGTTCAACAAGGTGGAGCTCGTCTCGATCACCGCGCAGGAGAAGTCCCTTGAAGAGCACGAGCGCATGCTCGCCTGTGCCGAGGAAGTTCTGAAGCGCCTTGGACTGGCGTACCGCGTGGTGACGCTTTGCACTGGCGATATGGGCTTTGGGAGCCGCAAAACCTACGACATCGAGGTGTGGCTGCCCGGACAGAAGAAGTTCCGCGAGATTTCCTCCTGTTCGGTCTGTGGCGACTTTCAGGGACGCCGCATGAACGCCCGCTATCGTCCGACAGGCGAGCCCAAGGGAACGCGCTTCGTTCATACCCTCAACGGGTCCGGTGTTGCCGTCGGTCGCGCTCTCATTGCCGTCATGGAGACCTGGCAGAACGAGGATGGTTCCATAACCATTCCGGACGTTCTGCTGCCCCTGATGGGCGGTTTGAAGCGTATCGAGAAGGTCTGAACCAGAAGGCGAAGCTCCGGCCATGCGTATCCTGATTTCCAACGATGACGGTATCCACGCACCGGGGCTCGTCGCACTTGAGAAGATTGCCCGGTCGATCAGCGACGACGTCTGGGTTGTCGCGCCCGAGACCGATCAGTCAGGCTTTGCCCATTCGCTGACCATCCATGATCCGCTACGGGCGCGGAAGCTCGACGAGCGGCGCTTTGCCGTCCGTGGCACCCCGACCGACTGCGTCATCATGGGCGTGCGCCATATCCTGCCCGGCCGGCCGGATCTGGTGCTGTCGGGGGTAAATGCCGGAACCAATATGGCGGACGACGTGACCTACTCTGGTACTGTCGCATGTGCCATTGAGGCCACGCTTCTCGGTATTCCCGCAGTGGCCCTGAGCCAGGCCTACGAGGATTTTGTCGGTCGCATCCCTTTCGAAACCGCCGAAGCGCTAGGGCCGGAAATCATCCGGAAGCTGACGGGGCAGGGCATTGCCCATGGCACGCTCATCAACGTCAACTTCCCCAACTGCGCGCCGTCCGAGGTGGCCGGCATCGAAGTAACGAGGCAGGGCAACTTCGCCTATGATCACGGTATCGATGTCGAAAAGCGTATCGATGCCCGTAACAAGCCCTATTACTGGTTGACGTTCCGCCGCGGCGAAATGCTTTGTGCTCAGGGAACGGATGCCTTTGCGATTTCTCGCAACAAGGTTTCGATAAGCCCGCTCCGTCTCGACCTCACCGACATGGCGACGATGGAAAAACTGCAGGCATTGTTCTGACTGAAACGCTTTTTCAAGGCTGTTGGTCTTACTTTTGACACCTCTGTCATAAATGCAGCGTCGCAATTCATGTTTTGTGGCATTGCGCGAGAAAATGGTGTCAATGAGGCCTTTCGAGCCGGACAAGGTGGCGATTGCGGAGCTGACCATGAAGCTCCGCGGCATGGGGGTGACCGATACCCGCTTGCTGCGCGCCCTTGAAGTTGTCCCTCGCCGGATGTTTGTTGCCGCCGCCCATCAGGCGAGCGCGTACCTCGATCGTTCCTTGCCGATCGAGTGCGGGCAGACGATCAATGCTCCTTCCACCGTTGCGCTCATGGTGTCGGCGCTCGCTATAGAGCCCGGGGATAAGGTTCTCGAAGTTGGTTGTGGTTCGGGCTTCCAGGCGGCGATTCTGTCGCACCTTGCGGCCCAGGTCGTCACGATGGATCGCTTCCGTAGTCTGATCGATATCGCCGAAGATCGCCTGTCGGCCCTCAAGATCACCAATGTCACGACGCTGCTCGGCGACGGCCTCGAAGGCTTTACGCGCTACGCGCCCTACAACCGCATTCTTGTCGACGGCGCAGTCGAAAAGGTGCCGACAGCACTGCTCGATCAGCTCGCCGACAAGGGTACGTTGGTCGCTCCGGTCGGTGTTGGGCATACTCAGGTGTTGGTGCGAATCTCTCGGGATGGTCGGCTGTTTCATCGCGCTGAACTGGGCAGTATCCGGCAGTTTCCGCTGAGAGAAGGCGTAGCGCGCCGTTTGTAGGCCTTCTCGGATGAGGGCTTGCGCGTTCACCAAAAGTCTCAGGCAAATCCGCCAATTTCCAAGGATTTGAACGCTGGATCCTGTCGCTTGAATGGTTGCTTTAAGCCTTTATCAACGTTACTGCGGCTTAATCATTCCAGTTGAAGTCGAGCAGGCGAGACCTGATGATCATGAGTAACATAGCGATCTGCCGGACCTCCCGCTTCCTGGCCCAAGTTGCTGCCGTGGCCGTATTGGCTGGCTTTTCGGCCGGTTGCAGCGGCGACGTGAGTCGCTTCGGAAACGTATTTGCCGAGACGGACAATCAGGACCAGATCATAGGCCGCGCCGATCCGATGCCCACGGGATCCATAAACTCCCAGGCGACTTACGCGCAGCCCGCCTATGCGCAATCAGCCGTTCCGCAGCAGACCTACGCTACGCCGGCTCCCACCTATACATCCAGCGCCGTGTCTTCGAACGCATTGCCGCCGGCACCCGGTGCCGTGGTCAACAACGGCGCCTACGTCAGGCCGACTCAAACTGCGGCCCTGTCTGCGCCAGCGGTCGCAGCTCCGGCCGCGCCACAGCCATGGACGCCAGCCAACGGTACGTCGATCACGGTCAAGCCGGGCGATAGCGTGCAGGTACTCGCTCGTCGTTACGGTGTTGCGGAATCGTCATTGCTTGCGGCGAACGGACTCGTTGCCGGAGCGCAGCTGACCCCGGGTCAGACGATCGTTATCCCCGCCTATGGACAGCAGGCCGCCGCGGCGGCTCCTGCGCTGCCGGCAGTGCATAGCCCGGCGGCCACCATCACCGCGCCCGGCCCGCAGGTCCTTGGGCAGTTGCCGCCGACCAAGCCACCGGTGCCGAGGTCGGTGTCGAGCGAAGTGGCCGCGGCAGCGCCTGCCAAGCCGGTCGCTCCGATGACCACCAATGTGGCCATGGCTACCCCGACTGCAACGGCGACGGACGCGAAGGTGGGGCTGCTACCGCCAGCCGGGAACAAACCAGCCGCCCCGCAGCCGAATCAGCAGGTGGCAGCTGTTGCTCCTAGCCAGACCCAGCCTGCTGCAGCCGATACCACGCCGGCCTCTACTGGCGTCGAAAGTGCAGCCGACGGTAGCTTCCGCTGGCCGGTTCGTGGGCGTGTGATATCCGGCTTCGGCGTCAAGCCGGGCGGAGAGCGCAATGACGGCATCAACATCGAGGTGCCAGAGGGGACGCCGATCAAGGCGGCCGAGGGCGGCCAGGTTATTTACGCCGGTAACGAGCTGAAGGGCTTCGGAAATCTAGTGCTCGTAAAGCACCCGAACGGCTTCGTATCCGCCTACGCTCACGCAAGTGAGATCCTCGTCCAGCGTGGGGATAGCATTTTGCGCGGCCAGACGATTGCCAAGGTTGGTGCCACCGGCAACGTCAGCCGGCCGCAACTCCACTTCGAGATTCGTAACGGCAATCGTCCTGTCGATCCGCTTCCTTATTTGGCTGGATGATCAAGCGCGCCTTTCTTGATGCCGAAAAACGCCGGCAGCCTTGAGGCAGCCGGCGTTTGCGTGTCAACGCCAGCCGCGTGGGATGACCCGCTCATCATCCGTAACGCAAGCAAGTGATGCAGCTGGCGGCTGACTGTTGCGGCTGACCAAGTAGGCGGTTTCAGCACTGCTGCTGCAAATGGGCTTGGCGATCACTTCAAAGCCGGAGCGGCGCAGACAGCTGCCAATATAGCGCTCGCGAAGTTCTGCATTCACATCTCGTGTTCTGCTGCTACCGGGGTAGAAGAAGCCACCGGTTTCGCGGCAATAGCGGCGACCGCTCACCAGATCCTCGCGGCATTGGGTGAAGCCGGGACTGTATTCGGGCGGGCGGTATTCCGTAACTAAGGCCTGTGGAATTTTCTCAAGGGACTCGATCCGACATTGATCGGCAACCGATTGTCGCTCGGCGAAAGTCGATCCGGCCTTGTAGACTACTGGTACTGGCGAGGAGACACACCCGGCCAGCAGAGCAAGTGCGCCCAACGCAACGACACGCCTCATTTGCATTCCTCCCGTACCTTTTGAGAAGGTACTTATTCACTGAGCCGCAATCGTCCGGCCAGGTCCTGGACGAATTGCCAAGCCACGCGGCCTGAGCGCGCGCCTCGCGTTCGCTCCCACTCCAGCGCCTCAGCCCTCAGAACATCCGGATCCATTTCGAGTTCCAGAGCTCTGACATAACCTCTTACCATATCGAGATAATCATCTTGTGAGCAGTTGTGGAAGCCAATCCACAGCCCGAACCGATCAGAGAGGGAAACTTTCTCTTCGACAGCCTCGCCGGGATTGATGGCCGTCGCCCGCTCGTTTTCCATCATGTCGCGAGGCAGCAGATGCCGCCGGTTCGATGTCGCATAGAACACAACGTTATCTGGGCGCCCCTCGATTCCCCCTTCGAGTACGGCCTTCAGCGATTTGTAGGATGTGTCTCCGTGATCGAAGGAGAGATCGTCGCAGAACAGGACAAAGCGGTGGTGGCTATCGCGGAGCATCTTCATGAGAACCGGCAGGCTCTCAATGTCCTCCCGGTGAATCTCGATCAGCTTTAATGGCGTGAACCCGGTACGACCCATCAGGCGCTGATTGATGTCGGCTTGGGCTGCTTTGACCAAAGATGACTTGCCCATGCCACGAGCGCCCCAGAGAAGGACATTGTTGGCCGGAAGGCCACGAGCGAACCGCTCAGTATTAGCAACGATCATGTCGCGGTTGCGGTCGATGCCCTTGAGCAGACCGATTTCAACACGATTGACCCGTTGAACGGGCTGCAGGGAAATCGGATCGGCCACAAAGACAAAGGCATCAGCCACATCGAAGTCGGGCGTCTCGACTGCCGGTGGCGCCAGACGCGAGAGGAGATTGGCGATCCGTTCCAGATGGGCGTTCAGTGTTTCGATGGCAGAAGCGCTCATATCCAATCTCCTCGATTGAGGTGCGTACCGGGTGGTACGCGGCGCGTTATCTTTAGGCTGTTCGCGACTCCTGTGCAAACCACACAAGGCCATTTTCGGTACGCCTCGCCCTGATTCCTGCCGGAGACTACCTAGACGCGCCCATGGAAGGCGCCCTTACATAGCTTTGGTTTGCAAAGTCCTGCGGCCTAGGTATATTCCGGCCACTTTCGAACGGGCGGCATACCGCCTCCCTTCGATGTTTCAATGCCACGTCTGTCCGGTTTGCGGGCGGCGGCGGGCCGATGGAGTTGACCCGATGTTCGTGACCCCAGCCTACGCCCAGGCGGCAGGAGCTGCCCCCGGCAGTGCTGATTTCCTGATCCAGTTCGCACCGTTCATTCTGATCTTCGTGATCATGTACTTCCTGCTCATCCGACCGCAGCAGCGCAAGGCCAAGGAGCACAGGGACATGCTGAAGAACCTGCGTCGTGGCGATGTCGTGGTCATGCAGGGTGGTCTTATCGGCAAGATCGTCAAGGTCGTCGACGAGAACGAGCTGCTGCTCGACGTGGGCGATGGTACTGCCAAGGTGCAGGTGCGTGTGGCTGCCGGTCTGGTGCAGCAGCTCCGCGCCAAGGGCGAGCCCGTCAAGGAAGGCAACTGACCGTTCGGTTGGTATAAGATGGAAGGCGGGCAGCCCGACTGCCCGCTTTCGGCCAATAAGGTCCGAGGCAGCAAATGCTCTATTTTTCCCGCTGGAAGGTAACCGCGATTCTTCTGACGATCTTCGTCGCACTCGTGGTTCTGATTCCCAATTACCTCAGCTCGGACCAGATCAAGTCTTACTGGCCGTCTTGGCTTCCCGGCCGGCAGGTGGTTCTTGGCCTCGACCTTCAGGGCGGCGTCTACCTCCTCTATCAGGTCGACGTGAACGACTATAAGCAGAAGCGCCTCAAGGCGCTCGAAGGCGATATTCGCCAGGCAATGCGCGACGAACCGCGCATCGGTTATACCGGGCTCGGCATTCAGGGCGACGTCGTCCAGCTCAAGATTCGCGACGCCGACAAGTTTGATGAGGCTGGAAAGCGCCTCCGCAATCTGCTCAATCCGATCTCTGCCGGCGCGCTCGGCGGCGCCGCCGTAAGCGAGTTTCAACTTGATCAAGGTTCAGATGGCCTGATGCGCCTCGGCTTCTCGCAGGCCGGTCTCGACAAACGCTTGGGAACCGTCGTCCAGCAGTCGATTGAAGTCATTCGTCGCCGCGTCGACCAGATGGGCGCCGTCGAGCCATCGATTCAGCGGCAGGGCTCCGACCGCATCCTGGTTGAAGCGCCTGGTGAAAAGGATCCGGCGCGCCTCAAGAACATCATTGGTCGCACCGCCCAGATGACCTTCCACCTCGTCGATCTCAATGTGTCGCCCGAGGAAGCTGCGAAGGGCAACCTGCCTCCGGGAGAAATCCTGCTGAAGCAGAAGGAGGCCGGCGGCATTCCGATGGTCGTGGACGAGACGCCCCTGATGACCGGTGAAGACCTCACCGATGCTCAGACCTCTTTCCAGAGCCAGACCAACGAACCGGTGGTATCGTTCCGCCTTTCGACGTCGGGTGCCCGCAAGTTCGCACAGGTCACCACGGACAACGTCGGGCGGTTGTTTGCCATCGTTCTTGATGACGAGATCATCTCGGCGCCGCGCATCAACGAACCGATTACCCAGGGTTCGGGCCAGATCTCCGGTCATTTCACCGTTGAAACCGCTAACGATCTTGCCGTGCTGCTTCGCGCCGGTGCGTTGCCGGCCAAGCTTTCGGTTGCCGAAGAGCGCACCGTCGGTCCGGGGCTGGGCGCCGACTCGATTGCCGCGGGTGAGCGGGCTGCGATGATCGGTACCGTCGCGGTCGTCATCTTCATGTTGGCGGCCTATGGCCTGTTCGGCGTGTTTGCCAACGTCGCCTTGGTGGTGAACCTGATCCTGATCATGGCTATCATCACTATCCTGCAGGCGACGCTGACCCTGCCGGGTATCGCGGGTATCGTGCTTACTATGGGTATGGCGGTGGACAGCAACGTGCTGATCTACGAGCGCATCCGTGAAGAACAGCGACTTGGCAGGTCGCCAGTTTCGGCCATCGATGCCGGTTTCCGTCGCGCCTTCGGTACAATCCTCGATGCCAACATCACAACGCTGATCGCTGCCATCGTGCTCTTCCAGATGGGCTCCGGCCCGGTGAAGGGTTTCGCGGTGACCCACGTGATCGGTATTGTCACAACCATGTTCACGGCCATCACCTTCACTCGTCTGGTGGTGGCGACCTGGGTCCGCTATCGGCGGCCGTCCGTCGTTCCGCTTTGATCCGGACCCTGAGGCTCCATCATGCGCCTGCTTCGCCTGTTTCCCGACGACACCAAGATCCCCTTCATGAAGTGGAGGAAGTGGAGCTTCCTCGTATCCGGCATCGCGTCGGTGCTCTGCTTCGTGGTTCTGTACACGCATGGTATGAACACCGGCATCGACTTCCAGGGCGGTACGCTTATGGAAGTGCAGACCAAGTCCGGCCCGGCCGACTTGCAGGCCATTCGCAATCAGCTGAATGGCCTTGGTCTGGGCGAGGTTCAGGTTCAGTCCTTCGGTGCCGATGACGATGTTCTGATCCGCATCGCCCGCCAAGAGGGCGGTGATGAGGCGCAGACCGCGGTTGTCGGCAAAGTCCAGGCCTCCCTGGGCGACGGTGTTGATTATCGTCGCACCGAAATGGTCGGACCGCGCGTCTCCGGCGAGCTGGCCCAGAACGGTATTCTCGGCATCATCTCGGCGCTGGGCCTGATCATGGTCTACGTCTGGTTCCGATTCGAGTGGCAGTATTCGCTCGGCGCGGTGATCGCCACCTTGCACGACGTCGTGCTGACCATCGGCTTTTTCGCCGTCAGCCAAGTCGAGTTCAACTTATCATCGATCGCGGCCATTTTGACGATTGTCGGTTATTCGTTGAACGACACGGTCGTCGTCTATGACCGAATCCGAGAGATGCGTCGGAAGTACAAGCGCCTCAATCTCGTCGTTCTGCTCGACCTTGCCATCAACCAGACGCTGACCCGGACGACCAACACCGCTCTGACGACGCTGATCGCGCTCGCCGCACTTGTGATCTTCGGTGGAGAAGTCATCCGTTCATTCACTGGCTCAATGCTGTTCGGCGTGTTGATCGGCACCTATTCTTCGATTTTCATCGCCGCTCCCATCCTCATTTTCCTCGATCCGCAATTGGCGGGCGACAAATCGGCGAAAAAAGTCGAGGATGACAGTGAAGAGGCGGCCGAGCCTGTTTGAGTTCGGACGGCCTCTTCTTCGGAGCGTCGCCAATGAAGCTGTTCGAGCCAAGAGGCCGCCCCCTGGAGCGCCGAGAGCAGCACCTGCCAGAGCAGGTGCCGGTCGAGGCCTATGGAAACGGCGGCTTTCGTTTCGGTGGCATGTCGCATCGCGGATCGATTCTGATCCTTCCGTCGGGTGTGCATGGTTGGTCCGCCGTCGCGCCTTCCGACATCACTTCCGAGAGTTTGGCTCAAGTTCTTGATGAGGCCGACGAGATCGAGATGCTTCTCCTTGGGACGGGACTTGATCTTGTCCCCGCCAAGCGCGACGTTGCCCAAGCCTTGCGCGAGCGCGGCATAAAGCACGAAGCGATGTCGACAGGGGCCGCCGTCCGGCTGTTCAATGTCATGCTTGGCGAGCGGCGCAAGTTCGCCGCTGCGCTTCTGGCGGTCGACTGATGGTCTCTGGTCCTCGCCTTGACGATGCCTATCGCTATTGCGAAGAGCTTGTTCGCGAGCATGATCGCGACCGGTGGTTGGCCGATGGCGTGTTGCCCGAGCAAAAGCGTCAACACGCTCTCGCAATCCATGCGTTCTCCTACGAGGTAGCACGCATCCGCGAGACCATCCACGAAGCGATGCCCGGCGAGATCCGCCTGCAGTGGTGGATCGACGCTATCGAGGGTGAGGCGCGCGGCGATGTCGCCGCTCACCCCGTGGCAGCGGCCCTGATCGATACGATTCGACGCTTTTCCCTTCGCCGCTCCGGGTTCGTCAATCTTCTGGAGGCGCGTCGCTTCGATCTCTATGACGATGCCATGCCGACGCTGAACGACCTCGAGGGATATGCCGGCGAGACCGCTTCTGTCCTGTTCCTCGAGGTGGCGCAGGTTCTTTGCGACGGTGCCGATCCAAAGGCCGCTGATGCGGCAGGGCATGCTGGCGTCGCCTACGCGTTGACCGGACTGATGCGCGCGTTGCCCATCCATGCGCGGCGCAATCAGGTCTATCTGCCTAAGGATCTTCTAAAGAACGCGGGTATCGATCCGGAGGACATTCGCCAGGGACGCAAGGCCGAGGAACTGGCAACGGTACTTTCCGAGCTGCGAAGGCTGGCGGCCGAACACCTCGAGAAGGCAAAGGCTGCCCTTTCAGCCGCCGATCCGCGTGCGAAGCCGGCTTTCGCGCCGTTGGCCTTCATCGCCCCTTATCTCAAGGCCCTCGGTAAGGTACCGCCCTACGGTCCGGTGGCCGAAATCAGCGCTTGGCGAAAGCCATTGCTTCTTTGGCGTTTTGGTCGGCAGCTTTAGCCTCGTGCACTCGCTTCGATAAGGCCGAGCAGCCCCTTCAGCATGTCAATCGGTTCGGGCGGGCATCCGGGGATGACGAGGTCGACCGGAATGACCTCCGAGACGGCCCCAACCACCGCGTAGCTTTTCCCGAACACGCCGCAACCGGCTGCGCAATCGCCGATAGCGACAACCCATTTCGGTGACGGCGTTGCTGCGTAGGTGCGCTCTAGCCCCTCGCGCATATTGGCCGTCACCGGTCCGGTCACCATCAGCACGTCGGCGTGGCGCGGCGAAGCGACAAATCTCAGGCCGAAGCGCTCGACGTCATAATAGCTGTTGTTGAGGGCGTGTATCTCCAGCTCGCAGCCATTGCATGAGCCGGCGTCTACCTCGCGGATTGACAGACTGCGGCCCAGTCGCGCCTTGGCGGCGATGCCGAGACGCTCCGCCAGCGCGTCGATTTCCATATCGGCGACTGTTGGCGTCTCCTCGGTGACCGGCCGGCGAAAAAGCCCCTCAAGCAGCATTCTACGCATGATCGCCCATCCGCCTCAGAGATCGTGCCCGGAATAGGAGCAGTTGAAGGATTTGTTGCAAAGCGGAAAGTCGGCCACGATGTTTCCTTCGATGGCAGCTTCCAAGAGCGGCCATTGAAACACCGAGGGGTCACGCACGGCTCCGCGAAGCACGCGACCGGTTTCGTCGGTTCTGAGCCAGACCAGGATTTCGCCACGGAAGCCCTCGACCATGGCAATCCCCTCGCTAGCCCCCTCGCGTGGCTCGTTGGCGAGCCCGCCGGCCTGCGGCACCCGCCTCTCGCGGAGCGCGGGCGCTAGCGGATAGGCGATAGGACCTGCGGGCAGGCGATCCACGATTTGCTCGATTAACTCAAGGCTTTCGTAGACTTCGTCGATCCGAACCCAGATCCGTGCATCGACGTCGCCGTTTTCACGCACGGCGATTTTGAAATCCAAATCGGCATAGGGTGGGTAACCTGGAGCCTTGCGCGCATCGAACGCTCGGCCTGAGGCACGGCCAGTCGGCCCACCTGCTCCAAAGCGACGAGCAAGTTCAGCTGAGAGCCGTCCCGTCGCAACAGTGCGGTTCTGCAGCGAGGCCGTGTTGTCATAGAGCTCGACAAGGCGCGGGAACCTTTGGCGAATCCTCGCCGTCAGTGCCTTGATCGGTTCGACGTCGGCGAGATCTGATGCGACACCGCCGGGAATGATGCGATCCATCATTAGGCGGTGGCCGAACGCCGCCTTCGAGGCGCGCAATACCTCTTCACGGAGGATGCCACAATGCGCGAGCATCAGGGCAAAGGCCGCATCGTTGCAGATGGCGCCGATATCGCCGAGATGATTTGCCAATCGTTCCAGTTCGGCCATCAGCGCACGTAGCCAGACCGCTCGCTGGGGCACGGCAACGCCAAGCGCAGCCTCCGCAGCCCTGGCAAAAGCCAGCGAATAGGCGACCGTACTGTCGCCGGAGACGCGGGCGACCAACTTGGCGGCTGCCTCCAGCGTGCTGTTGACGAGGAGGCCCTCGACGCCTTTGTGAACGTAGCCGAGCCGCTCTTCCAGTCGGACCACGATTTCACCGTTGGCGGAAAAGCGGAAATGGCCAGGTTCGATGATACCGGCGTGCACGGGGCCGACGGCGATTTGATGAAGTGGCGGTCCATCTGCCTTCAGGAAGGGGTAGGGCGCGCCATCGCTTGCTACCGATACCCCGGCGCTGAGTGGAGCTCGAAGACCCCAGCGATCATGATCGAGCCAGCGCCGATCGTCGGGTATCCCTTCGGGCTTGTGGCCATAGAGATCGACGATCGCGCGCTCGAGCCTCTGGGCTGGCTGATGGGTAAGGCTGACTGAAGGAAAACGCCCGTCTTGCACCGCGAGCGTCAGCACCATCAGCGCCCCGTCCTGTTCGTCGAGGATCGCCATATGGACGGAATCCGGCTCGGCCCAGAGTCCCGACAGGACGGCGTTACCGGTGGCAATGGCCAGCGTCGCCTGCCGCCAGGTATCCGCGTCGACCGTGATGCGCGGCCAGGGCTTCTGTTCTTCGACGGTGAGCGCTGCATTGAGAAGCGCTGTGCGGAACATGCTCATGGTCTTACCCCAGCATCCGCGCGACGTTCTGGAACCAGGAAACCAACGGTCCGGGCAGGTAAAGACCGGCGGTCAGCACCAGAACGAGATGGATGATAAGCGGCAGCATCGATGGCCGTCGGCCGGCATCGACGACACTTGGGGACGGTTCGCCAAACGCGAAACCGATCAACCGCCAGATCAAGGCGCCAAAAGCGAGAAGCAGGCCGAGCACCAATGGTATGGCGAGCAACGGTTCGCGGGCGAAGGTGGAGCTGACCAGCAGGAACTCGCTCATAAAGATGCCCATGGGTGGCAAGCCGGCGATGGCTGCGACCCCAACGACGAGGCTCCAGCCGAGCGTCGGATGGCTTTCTGTAAGGCCGCGGATATCGGCGATCTTCTGCGTCCCCTTCACTTGAGCGATCTGCCCGACGGCGAAGAAGATCGCCGACTTGGTGAGCGAATGCATGGTCATGTGCAGGAGGCCGGCGAAGTTGGCGAGTGGTCCGCCCATGCCGAAGGCAAAGGCGATGAGGCCCATATGCTCGATCGACGAATAGGCGAACAGCCGTTTGATGTCGCGCCTGAGGTACAGCATGAAAGCTGCGAAGATCAGCGATACAAGGCCGAGCGTCACGAGAAGTGGTCCCGGCGCCACCGCGAACGGGTTGGCAGCCAGCAGCATCTTGAAGCGCAGCAGCGCGTAGAGCGCGACGTTGAGCAGCAGGCCAGACAATACCGCTGAGATCGGCGTTGGGCCTTCAGCATGCGCGTCCGGTAGCCAGGCGTGCAATGGGGCAAGCCCGACCTTGGTACCGTAACCGAGCATGAGGAAGACGAAGGCGACGTTGAGCAGCTCAGGGCTGAAGGAAGACGCATTGGCAATCAACGTCGTCCAGACCATGGCATCATGACCTTCTCCGATCACCGGTCGGGCAGCCATGTAGATCAGGATGGTCCCAAACAGGGCGAGGGCGATGCCGACGGATCCCAGGATGAAATACTTCCAGGCAGCTTCCAAGGCCGCCTGCGTACGATAGAGACCGACCATCAGAACGGTTGTCAGCGTCGCCAGTTCGACGGCCACCCACATCAGGCCAACATTGTTGGCGGTCAGACCAAGGTTCATCGAGAAGGAAAGCGCCTGATACATGCCGTGATAGAAGCGGATGTAGCCCGGCTTCAGGCGGCCGATCTCGATCTCATGGCCGATGTAGCTCGCCGAGAAGATCGACGTTGTGAAGCCGACGAAAGTTCCGAGCACCACGAAGACGACGTTGAGGTCGTCGACGAAGAGGAAGCTGACCGTCGGATCTGGTCGTTCCACAAGCAGCGTCAGCGCGAACAGGAAGGTGATCCCCGACGCCAGCATGTTGAGGCTGGCACCAAGCCGATATTGCGGGATCAGGGCAAGAAGGAACGCGGCAATGCCCGGAACTACAAGGAGAGCATCGATTGGCGCAAACGGCAGCATCTGCAAAATCGTGGTCATTCCCGGCCCTCCCGGAAGTCATCGAGAGCCTGGGTGTCGATGGTATCGAAGCGTTCACGAATCCGGAACAGGAACACGCCGATGACGATGAAGGCGACCAGCACCGAGAAGGCGACGGAGATCTCCACGACGAGCGGCATGCCGCGGGCGCCCGTCGCGGCAAGTACCAGACCGTTTTCGAGGCCCATGAAGCCGACGATCTGGCTGATGGCATTTTGGCGCGTCACCATCATCAAGAGACCGAGCAGAATGACCGAGAGGGCAAGCGCCAGATCCTCGCGGGCGATAGGGTCGGCCTCGGCCGCCGCCGGCAACATGACCACCATGGACAATGCCACAAGACCGATACCCATCAGCATGGTCAGACCGATACCGCCGACCGTTTCGATATCGCGATGAACGCCGAGCCGCAGCACCATGTGATGCAATGCAACCGGGATGATGATCGCCTTCAGGATCAGGGCGATCGCGGCGGTGACGAACAGGTGCGGAGCCGACTGGATGTAGGCCTGCCAGGCGACCGATAGCGATAGCATCACCGCATGCGCGGCGAAGACGTTGAGCAAGCCCAGGATTCGGTTCTGGTAGAGCATCATGAAGCTCACCAGCACCATGCCACCGGCTAGAAGATGCGCAGCGTCGAGGGAAAAGCGTTCCATCAGAAGCTCCGCGAGACGAACAATAGCAGGGTGCCGAGGAGGCCGAGCATCAGGGCACCGCCGACAAATTCGGGAACGCGAAAGACGCGCATCTTGGCGATCGCCGTCTCGAACATCACCATCAGGAAACCACCGACGGCGAGCTTGCCGATCCAGGTGACGACGCCGATCACCATTCCGACGATGCTGCCGTCCTGGCGCGCCATGCCCCAGGGCACGAAGATGCAGGCAATCAGCGAAATGTAGAGCAGGAGTTTAAGTGCCGCTGCGAGTTCGATCACTGCAAGGTGGCGACCGGAGTATTCAAGCACCATGGCCTCGTGCACCATGGTGAGTTCAAGGTGCGTGGCTGGATTGTCCACCGGGACGCGGGCGTTTTCCGTGAGCGCCACGATAATCAATCCGAACAGGGCGAGGCCGAGTGACACGCGCAGCGTACTATGATCGACCATGAATTCGGCGACCGTCGAAAGCTGGGTCGACCCCGCAACCAGGGCAACCGTGAACACGATCATGATCATCGCCGGTTCGGCCAGCGTGGCGAACAGCATCTCGCGGCTCGATCCGATACCTCCAAAGGCCGTTCCGATGTCCATGCCGGCCAGCGCCAGGAAGAAACGCGCCGAGCCGAGGAGCGCCGTGATTGCGATGAGGTCGGCCGCCCAGGAGAAGTGCAGGCCGGCGGCAAAGGTTGGCACCAGGGCGGCGGCCACCCAGGTTGTCGCGAAGATCAGATAGGGGGCGTTGCGGAACAGCCAGGAGGCATTTTCGGCCAGTACCGCTTCCTTTCGCACGAGGCGCAGGAGGTCCCGATAAGGCTGTACGATGGATGGGCCTTGCCGGCGGAGCAGTCGCGCCTTGACCTTGCGCGTAAAGCCGACGAGGCCCGGAGCCAGCGCCAGCACCAGCACCATCTGGACGCCCTGAATGAGGATGGCGAGGATCAAGCCCATGTGGCCACCAGAACGAGAAGGAGAACCAGCGCTGCGAACACCAGGCTGAGATAGCTGCGGATCGTCAGGAACTGCAGGATATTGAGACGCTCAGCCGCGTAGAGCACGGAGCCTTTGATCGGCTCATAGATGAAGTCCCAGACCAGATCGCGCAGCGTCAGAGTCAGTCGAGCCGGCGCCATGTCGCCGGGTTGAGGCATGGTCTGGCTGACCTTGGCGCGGAAGGCGATCGGTCCGAACACCCGGCGGATCGGCTGGGCGAAGCTGTCGGCCGTGTATTGGGTCACAGGTGACGCGTCCGGGAAGCCGCAGTCCCAGGGCGGCGCCCGACGGACGGCACGCGAGGCGAAATTGTGAATGACGCGGATCGCGGCCCAACTGGCCATCAGGATGAAGAAGAACACCAGGGAGCCGGAATAGGAGCTGCGGCTTTCGGAGATCGGAATGATCGAAAGGTGCGGCAGGATCGGCTGCTTGGGCATCGCGCCGCTGACCAGCATTTGCGAGACCGGCGACAGGGCGTCAAGGAATGGTCCGGGGAAAACGCCGGCAACAAGACAAACTGCAATCAGAGCGTACATCGCCCGGATCTGCCAGCGGCTGACCTCCTGCGCCATCTCGGCGGCAGGGGAGCGTGGCCGACTCAGGAAGGTGATACCGAAAGCCCGAACGAAGCAGGCGGCAGCGAGCGCTGCGGCAAGCGCCAGCATTGCCCCTGATGCCGGCACGAGGAACCGGAGCGCCCATTGCGGCAGGGCCGGGCTGAGCAGGATGGCCTGCAGGATCAGCCATTCCGAAACGAAACCGTTGAGCGGTGGCAACGCGGAAATGGCGAGGCAACCGCCAAGGAAAAGGTAAGCCGTCTCGGGCATGCGGTGAATGAGCCCGCCCAGCTTCTCGATGTCGCGTTCGCCTGAACCGGTGAGGACGTTGCCGGCTCCGAAGAACAGCAGACTCTTGAAAAGAGAGTGGTTGAAGGCGTGGAAGATCGAGGCGGTAACGGCGAGCGCTGCCGCGCCGGCCATGTCGTTGGTCTTGAAAGCCAAGCCAAGACCGAGACCGATGAAGATGATGCCGACGTTCTCGACCGTCGAGTACGCGAGAAGGCGCTTGAGATCGCGCTGCAGGACCGCATGCAGCACACCGAGCACCGCCGAACCGGCCCCGAGGATGAGCACAAGAACCGCCCACCACCATGCGGGCTCACCGGCGAGATCGAAGACGACCCGGATGAAACCGTAGATCGCTACTTTCGTCATGACACCAGACATCAGCGCCGAAACGTGGCTTGGCGCCGCCGGGTGGGCGAGCGGCAGCCAGACATGCAAGGGGACAAGGCCTGCCTTGGATCCAGCTCCGAGCAGCATCAAGATCAGGACCAGACCGGCCAGCCATGGTACGTGGTGGGCCGTGCGGATGGCCGAAAAAGCATAGTCCCCGTCCGGCCCGGCCAGCAATCCAAAGGCCAGCAACAGCATCAGCGTGCCAAAGGAGGCCATCAAGAGATAGACATAACCGGCGCGACGATTGTCCGCGTCGTGGTGATGAGCCATCACCAACGCCCATGAGCTGAGCGACATGAATTCCCAGGCGACCAGAAAACCGAAAGCGTCGGCGGAAAGCACGACAAGGTTCATGCCCGCCAGGAAGGCCGGATAGAAGGGCAAGACACGCCCCGGCTCCTCCTCGTGAGCGCCGTAGCCGATGGCGTAGAACGACGCGATTACGGCACCGAAATTGACGATGACGAGAAAGGCCGCGCTGAGCGGATCGATCGCGAAATGCGCTCCGATCCAAGGCAAACCGATCGGCAAGTGCATAGCACCCTGAAAGGCACTGCCACCAAGAAGACCGAGGGCACCACAAACAAGCAGAACGGCAGCGAGGATCAGGCTCGCGCCGTAGATGACCGGTGTCGCCCAGACCAAGCGTCGGGCGGTAAGGATCGGCGCCGCCACAGCGACGCCGGCAAGGCCGACGACACTCAGAAGGGCCGCTACGATCGGCGTTATCACTTTTGTTCCCCGAACGGGTATGGGGCCACTTGATGCGGCGCCTGGAAGTCGACACGCACCGATGCCGATGCATTTGCGCGTCAGGGCGTCGATCGACGCCGGTTAACCGCACCGAGTGGTGCGGGAGCCGCAATCCCGGCGCCCCCATGTCGGCGTCGGACGAAGCAGCTGTCACTCAAGACTCAAGGATTGAGCGAAGCATATCGGCTCATGGCCTAAGCCGAAATTGTTTGTTGGTATTCAATCAATTCAGTTGTGCCAAAGCCAACTCGCTGTTGCAGGGATGTCGCGGCTTGGCAATCGATTATAAGCATTCCTTCGCACCACTCTCAAAGCGGGCGGCGCGAAGCTTGTACCCTGACGAAATGGCTGGTCAGCAGATGCGTGGAAGCTGTTCGCCGGCCAGCCAGTCGACGATCCGGCCGCCCCCAAAGCCCGTCGTCATCTGCACGAAGTGCTGATCGTCTTCGACCGTATCGCCGATGATCGCCGCATCAGCACCAAGCGGATGCGCTCGCATGGCTTCGATCAAAGCCTCCGCAGCCTCGGCTGCCACAACGGCGACGAGCTTGCCCTCGTTGGCGACGTTGAGGGGATCGAGCCCCAGCAGTTCACATGCCGCGGCGACCTGCCGCTTGATCGGAATGCGATCCTCGACGATGCGGAAGCCGACACCCGATTGATTTGCCAGTTCATTCAGCGTTGCAGCGAGACCGCCGCGCGTCGGATCACGCATCAGCCGCAGATGGGACCCTGCCGTCGCCACCATCACATCCACAAGGCCGTTCAGTGCCGCACTATCCGAGACGATCGCCGTTTCGAATGTAAGGTTCTCGCGGCTCGACATGATGGCCACGCCATGGTCGCCCATCGAACCGGATACGATGACCTTGTCGCCCGGCCGCGCCTTGTCACCGGAAAGCGCAAGGCCATCCGGTACGACGCCGACGCCGGCTGTTGAAATGAAGACGCCGTCCGCCTTGCCGCGCTCCACCACCTTGGTGTCGCCGGTAACGATCATCACGCCGGCCGCCTTGGCCGCCGCCCCCATGGACTCGGCGATACGCTTGAGATCTCCGAGTGGAAACCCCTCTTCAATGATGTAGCTTGCAGAGAGGTAGAGCGGCTTGGCGCCGGCCATGGCGAGATCGTTGACCGTGCCGTGCACTGAGAGCGACCCGATATCGCCGCCCGGAAAAAAGATTGGCGATACGACATAGCCGTCGGTGGTCATCACCATGCGACCGCCAGCCGGAGTCGGGAAACTTGCCTGATCGTTGCCTTGCTCAAGCAGCTCGTTGCCAAAGGCATCCTTGAAGATCGAGGAAATCAGCTCGGCCATGGCGCGCCCGCCGGCACCGTGGCTCATGTCGACCCGACCAGCTTTCAGGTCGAGCTTGCGGCGGAAAGTCTTGGTCATGCACTTCTCCGGATGCCGGTATCGGTCTGGCGCGTACGGAAGCGGCCATAGGTCCAATGAGCGGCACACGCGCCTTCCGAGGACACCATGCAGGCGCCGGTGGGTGTCTCAGGCGTACAGACGGTGCCGAACAATCGGCAGTCGGCCGGCTTCTTCTGGCCGCGCAGGATAGCACCGCATTCACAGGCCGGATTATCCTCGGCCGGCAGCGTCTCGACGGAGAACCGCTTTTCGGCGTCGTAGAAGGCGAAGGCGTCCCGGAGCTTCAGCGCACTCTTCGGCACAGCACCGAGACCGCGCCACTCGAAGCTTTCTCTGAGTTCGAACACCTCGTCGCAAAGCTCGATGGCAACAGGGTTGCCCTCCGTCCGGACCGCACGGATGTACTGGTTTTCCACCTCGGCCCGCTGCTCGTTAACCTGCCGCACCAGCATCAGGATGGCGTACATCACATCGAGCGGCTCGAAACCTGCGATGACCACCGGCTTGCGATAATCCCGAGCGAAAACCTCGTAGGGTTCCATGCCGATGATGGTCGACACATGAGAGGGCCCGACGAAACCTTCGATGGCGATTGGCGGTTCATCCGGCGTTGGCGGCATGTCGAGGATGGCCCGCATGGCAACCGGCGTCAGCACATGGTTGCAGTAGATCGAGAAGTTCTTGAGGCCCTTGGCCTCGGCCGTCTTCAGGGCTACTGCCGTCGGCGGCGTAGTCGTCTCGAATCCGATGGCAAAGAACACCACCTGTCGTTCGGGATTGGCTTCGGCAATGCGGATGGCATCAAGCGATGAGTAGACCATGCGGATATCGGAGCCGGCCGCCTTGGCCTTCATCAGGCTGAGGCCTCCGGATGCTGGTACACGCATCAGATCCGCATAGGTGCAAAGGGTTACCTCCGGCCGCTTTGCCAAGCGAATGGCATCGTCGATCCGGCCGATAGGAAGGACGCAGACCGGACAACCCGGGCCATGGATCATGCGTACGTTGGGCGGCAGGAGGTCCTCGATGCCATAGCGAGAGATCGCGTGCGTATGCCCTCCGCAGAACTCCATGAAGGCATAGGAGCGGTCGGGACGCACTTCGGCGGCGATGGCGGCTGCGATATCACGCGCCTTGTCGCCGTCACGATATTCGTCGACGTATTTCATCGCGCGCCTCCAGCCGCGAGGGCCACGCCGCGCGCCTCGTCCAGCAGATCGAGAGTTCGGCGCGCTTCGTCTGGATCGACCTTCGAGAGAGCATATCCGACGTGGACGATGACATAGTCGCCAACGGAGACGTTCTTCACCAGCGCGGTGGAAATGGGCATCGACACGCCATCAAGGCTGATCTTGGCCATGTTGTCGGGGAGGATTTCTGTGACGAGGGCGGGGACAGCAAGGCACATGATTCAGATCTCCGAGAAGGCTCGGCGGGCGAGGAGGGCCTGTCCGAAGGAAAGGCCACCGTCGTTGGCCGGCAGGCGCCGGGCGAGGAGGGCAGTGAGGTTGGATCGGGCGAGGGAGGCCGAAAGGCCTTCGGCGAGAACGCGGTTCATCAGGCAGCCGCCACCCAGGGCGATCATCTTCAGGCCAGTTGCCATCGCGCCGAAACGAGCGAGAGCCGCCAAGCCTTCGATGAGCGTACCGTGGAACAATGATGCGCCGACATCCGGAGTGGGGCGGTCGAGGGCGAAATGCTGCAGAAGCGGCGCAAAAGACAGGACGCCGTTCTCAAGAGTGAAGCCGCCAGCGAGCACGCTTGGCTCGGCAACCAGCGCCTCGAGCTCCATGGCCGCCTGTCCCTCGTAATCTTGCACGGCACGGACGCCGAGAAGTGCCGCCGCGGCGTCAAAGAGTCGACCAAGCGAGGTGGTGGTGAGCCTGTCGGCGCCCGAAGATACGCGCTCAGCAATGGGTCCTGCCAGCGGTCGATCCGCAAAGAACCTTGCTGCAAGATCGGCACGACCGAGAGAGGCGAGGGCGCCCGTGCCCATGCGCCAGGGTTCGCGCGCGGCACGGTCGCCGCCGGGCAATGGCAGCGAAGCAAGATGACCAAGCCGCCTGTGTTTCGCACCGTCGACCACCAGGAGTTCGCCGCCCCAGGCACCGCCATCCGAGCCGAGACCATGCCCGTCGAGGGCGAGACCGAGCACCGGTCCATCGAGTCCAGCTTCCGCTGCGACTGATGCCACATGCGCCGCGTGATGCTGAACACGGATCACCGGTAGCCCGAACTCCTCTGCCATTTGGCTCGAGCGATAGTCGGGATGCAGGTCCGAGGCGATCAGCTCCGGTTTGGCGCCGGCGATGTCGATGAGATGGGCGATCGTCTCGCGGTAGAACTTCATCGTCTCGGCGGTGTCGAGGTCGCCGACATGCTGGGAAACAAAAGCTTCGCGGCCACGGGTCAAAGTCACCGTCGATTTGAGGTGAGCGCCGAGCGCCAGGGTCGGCGGCCCGTCTTCAGAGAGGGCGATCGGTTCGGGCACATAGCCGCGCGCCCGTCGCAGGAAACTCGGCGCTCCGGCAACGATCTGAGCGACACTATCGTCGGCGCGCACAACGATGGCCCGGTCGTGTGTGACGATCAGATCGGCAATACCGGCAAGGCGGCGTGCCGCATCTTCATCGTCGACGACCAACGGCTCACCGCCGGGATTGGCCGAGGTGGCGACGAGTACGAAGTCATTGGCCGCGAGGGGATCGTGGCCGGCAAACTCGTGACCGGCAAGCGCCGCAAACAGCAGATGATGTACCGGCGCGTATGCCAGCATTACGCCGACGCGGGAGAGCCCCGGCGAAACAGCCGGCGCCAGCACGCCAGGTTTTGACCGCATCAGTACGATCGGCCGTGCCACGGAACAGCAAAGAGCGCGCTCATCAGGCGAGGCGTCGGCGACTTGGGGGATGGAGGCAGCATTCGCCACCATCAGTGCGAAGGGCTTGAACTCGCGCGCCTTCCTGGAGCGCAACGCGGCAACCGCTTCGGCGTTGCGGCCATCACAGATGAGATGGAAGCCGCCAATGCCCTTGAGCGCCACGATGCGGCCAGCTCTGATTGCCGACGCGATATCGGCAACGGAGTGACTTAGCTTTGGGCCACAGGCCGGACATGCTACGGGCTCGGCATGAAAGCGCCGGTCGCGCACGTCAGTATAGGCTGCGGCGCAGTCCGGACACATCGGAAAGGGCGCCATCGACGTTTGCCGGCGGTCATAGGGCAGGTGGCGCGTGATGGTGTATCGCGGGCCGCAATGCGTACAGTTGATGAACGGGTAGGCGAAATAGCGGCTGGTTGGATCGAACAGCTCGGCAAGGCAAGCGTCACAGGTGGCCGCATCGGCGACGATGCGCGTCATCGTCTTACCGTCGAGACTCTCCTTGATGACGAACTCCGTTCCGCCTGTGGCAGGACGCTCCTCGCGGATAACCGTGTCTATGCGAGCAAGCGGGGGCGCTTCTGACCTCAGACGAAGCACAAACTCGTCGACACGGCTGCCTTCCACCTCGATCGTCACACCGTCGGCGCCATTTCTGACATAGCCAGCGAGGCCGCATTCGGTGGCGAGCCGATGCACGAACGGCCGCATGCCCACGCCCTGCACCGCGCCATTCACCTTGAGGAAGAGGCGCGCCACGGAGGCGAAGGCATCGGGAGTGGGCACGGCGGTCATCGTTCTGTCAGGCCTGAGCGACGGCGGCGGTGCGAGAGAGCGCGGCGCGCGCCTCGATCCAGGCATAGAAAGCCGCCATGCCTTCACCGGTCTCGGCAGAGACCACCAGTGTCTGGAGATGCGGATTGACCTTGAGGGCCGCAGCAAGACACCTGCCGACATCGAACCTCAGATGCGGCAGCAGATCGGCCTTGTTGAGAAGCAGGAGGTCGGCCACGGCGAACATATCGGGATACTTGAGCGGCTTGTCCTCGCCCTCGGTGACCGAAAGCACGACGACCTTGTGTGCCTCTCCGAGATCGAAGCCGGCCGGGCAAACAAGATTGCCGACGTTTTCGATGAACAAAAGACCACCCGGTTCGGTTTTGATATCATCGAGAGCAGCACCGACCATGCCGGCTTCGAGATGACATCCCTTGCCGGTGTTGATCTGAATGGCACGGGCGCCGGTTGCCCGAATGCGCTCGGCATCGTTGTCCGTCTGCTGGTCGCCTTCGATGACGGCGATCGGAAACTTGGCCTTCATGTCTTCGATGGTGCGCACCAAGAGCGTCGTCTTGCCCGAACCGGGAGACGACATCAGATTGAGCGCCAATGTGCCGGTCGCTGCCAGGCGGGCACGGTTCTGACGCGCGGCATCGTTGTTCTTGGCCAGAATATCGCGCTCGATGCGGATGACCCGTTCGCTGTCCATTCCTGGCTGATGAACAGCCGCCAGCGGCGCCTCGTGCACATGGTGATGGTACTCGTGCCCATGATCATGCGGGTGGTCGTGCCCATGGGCGTGTGAATGGTCGTGCGGATGATCGTGGTCATGATGATGATCATGCTCGTGTGGGTGATCATGATCATGCGCGTGGGCGTGCAGCTCCGCGGGCGTCTTGCCGTTGATCCTGTAGCCGGTTCCGCCCGACCCGCACCCGCATTCGCTGCACATCACTCAACCTCCAATTCGCGCAGTCTGAGCTCGTCACCACTGCTCATCTGCACATGCCGGCGCCCGCATTCCGGGCAGGCGCCGAAGCGCTCGGTCATCGGCACCGTCTTGGCACAGTCAAAACACCAGCCACTTCCCGGAACGCGGTCAATGATCAGCTTTGCGTCCGCAGCAAGGGTGCCGTGGCTGACGGCCGAAAAACAGAAAGCCAGGGCGTCAGGGTCCACGTGGCCGAGAGCGCCCACCTCCAAAGTCACCGCCCTGATACGGACGGCACCATTCTTCTTCGCCTCCTCGACGGCCATCTCGACCACCGCCTCGCAAAGCGACATCTCATGCATTGGCCGCCCCTTTCGGAACGACGTCGACAGCAACACAGGGAGAGAATTGCGCCGCCAGCCGGGCGATTGCCATCGTCGCGTCGCCCTCCGGGCGGAACCCTACGAGGGCGCGCGCAAACGGTCCATCGGGATGGAAGTTCCATTCCGTGGGAGCGACAACGCGGGCGTCTCGGAGCCGTCCATCTCCTTGCAACACGACAAAATAATATAACCGGCCGCGTGGACTTTCCACTGAGGCGTATCCCGTATGGGGCTGCGTCCGACTTGCAGTGAGCCAGCTATTTAGGGGGGCGTTTTCGTTGGCGCCGTTGAGGAGAATGCCCAACGCCTCTTCAGCCTCGACGAGACGGGCCTTGTCCGTGCTCCCTGGTGCCATGGCCGACCAACCCAGGCGTACCTGGGGACCTGTTTCAGGGTGTCTGCCCAGAAGAGTTGGAAGGGACGCAAAACTCGCATCTGCCTCAAGTGTAGCAATAACAGCTGAGTCATCGCCCTCGGTCAACGGATCGGGCGACGAAAGATGCTTCAGAAGAGTAGGCAGCCAGCTAGGAGCCAGACCGATGGCGGCACCGATCGCCCCGATATCCTCACCCGCCACGCCGGTCCGGGCTGCTTTGCGCGCAATCTCAAGCGCATCCCTCACCACAGGAAATGCAGCAACGGGCGCCAGACGAGCCAGCTCGCGAAGATGCTCGGCAATCCGCTCCGCGGCCAGTCGAACTCGCCACCGCTCTGCTTCCTCATGAGCTATGGTGCGATTACCGGCTTTCGCGGCGGCAAAGGTCAGCGCGGCAGCGTGCGATACGCCACAGACAGCGTTGATGAGCCCGACGGCTTCGACAGCTTGTTCTATCGGGCGTCCGGCAAAGCGCGAAGCCAGCGAGAGCGGCCGTAGGGAGCGAACGCTCGCCTTGGCAACTACGCCATCGATCGTGGAGTACTCGACCACGATTCTGCCGGCATCAAAGCCACTCATTTTCCTGTGTCCGGCGCGCTACGCCCAAAACCGAGGAGGCGCCGGCGATCGACGCTGACAGTGAGGGCTTCAACTTCCGAAGGATCGGCCTCGCGCAGGAGTTCGTCGAGCGCGGCGAAAGCTACCTCTTCGGCTGTCGCCTGGTCATCGAACTCGTCCATGGGTGAAAACAGGGAAGCGGTGCCATATCGGCTCCCGTCGTCCATCGACGCGACAACAAAGTCGACGTCTCCGGCTGGCAGTTCGAGCCGCAACGTCACGCCATCCGACGGCAGCTTGATTCCTGGGTCAGGTACGGCAACTACGGTCATGCTCCAGGGTGTCACGACGGTTGCGAACCGAAAGCGGCCGAAACGCTGCGCCGGCGTCACCATGATGCTGAGAGCCGGATTGTGAACAGGAAGCCCTGCCATTCGACTTTCAGCCGCTTGCCAGAATGCCTTGAGACGCTCAGCAAGCTCCTCATCGGTGAGGCTGGACAGAAGCGCATCAGCGGTCATCGTCGATCCTCATGAATTTCAGTTTTGCCCCGTCACAATTCGGGCAGCGCCAATAATCGGGCAACGCTTCAAAAGGTGTGTCCGGGGCAATCTGCGCCACGTCGTCACCGTTGGCGGGATCATACACCGTCCAGCAGACGCCGCACTCCCAACGAGCTGCCGAATGATCCGTCATTGGAAGTAAGCCTCGCCGATTTCGCGGAGCCGCACGGCCGAGTCTCGGAAGTCTTCCAACGCTGCTTGTGCTGCGGCGGGCACATCGCCGATTTCGATGGTATCGAGCAGGATGGCGTCCATGGCGTTGAAGAACTGTACCGACCAGACGTTATGGATCGCTGTCGCCTGGACTCGGCAGCTGCCGTAGCCGCGCGAGATGATCTTGATCGGACCGCTACCGAGCCGATCGACCAGAACGTCCAGATCTTCCGGCAGCATGGGCAACAGCGTCAGCGATATGACGTGGTTGGGCTCGCCAAACCGATAGTTTTCGGAACGGTCGGCAATCTCGGACAATACCGCTGGCGCGTTCATCAAGCCGTCCGGCAGGCCTGCGAGGTCAAGGCGGGGAAGGGTCATCGCCGCTGCACGGCGCACGGCCTGCGGCACAGCTGAAACCTCGGCATAATCGGCGATAATAGCATTATCGCTACCAATGAACCGGACGCGCCATAGTCCAGGGAAGATGCTCTCGACGATTTCAGCCACAACCCCGTCAGGGAGAGCCACCGTTGCTGCGACTTCACCTTCGCCGAGGATCTCGCTCAGCAGGGACCGCTCATCGTCGGTCAGGAGGGCAAGATCAAACAGCAAGCCCGGAGCCGTTTCGGTCTGACGCTCAAGGGCTTCGATGATCTCGGGCAGCAGATGCGCCACTTGGGGGCAGCGAGCAATCAGCGCCTCCGCATCGGTCGTCGCCAGGAAGGCGAGGGTGCCCGTACCAGTCGTCCGCCCGGTGGATGGGAATTCGGTCGTCATGCGTCGGTCCTCCGGGCGCTGGTCGTAATCGCAATGCGCTCCGGCGCGGAAAACGCCCGCGCGTCGGGTTGCAGAGCAGATTCAAGCCGTTCCAGATATTCGGTCCAATCGCGAATGCGGGGCAATACGTCGAGCACGGTTTGCCTGCGCAGCACGACCAGGGATGGGAATATCTCGACCAGACAGCGCCTTTTCAATTCCGCTTCTGCAGAACGAGCGATCACGGCGGCCCGGAAGCGACCCGGGAAGGCGGACAGGAGCTCGGGAAGGACAACGGCGACATCGCCGCTATCCGTTCGTTGCTCGGGATCTCCCGTGAAGAACAAAAGCGAATGTTCAGGTTCATCCGCTGCGGGCTCAAGGAAGGTGTCGAGTGTATCCGCATCGATGGTCGGCAGGCCGTGTTGGCTGGCAAGGGCGGCAATCAGGGCGGACATATTGTTCCTCGTCGGAGAAGAGTTACTTCCTGAGATGCTCGGGCAGTTCGGGCTCACGATCAATCAGGTCGGCAAACAGATGCTCGAAGGCGTTTCCTTCCGCCGCTGCCGCAAGGCCGGCGAGCGCTCGGCCGATCGCTTCGGCTTCGGCTTCGTCAAGCACACGCACGGCACTGTCGACGTGAACCAATAGCCGGGCTCCTGCGGTTTGACGGCCGACCAGGAGCGTCGAAACGCGCCGCTGCTCACCCTGCCATTCGCAAAGGGCAGAAAAATCATCGCCGTCGATGACGGTCATCGGCAAGCCCAGACACATGGATCGGATCCCTAGATCAAGCCGGCGCGAGGCCGCTCGTACGCGGTTCGGTCGATATCGTTGGCAAGCAAGCCACTTTCCGGCGGAAGGGGTCTCGCGCGGCGAATAGGCGCCGCCCCCCAGCCCGCCAGAATATCCACTGCGGCTGCCAAAGCCGGTTCGACGCTGGCGGCGACGGGTGGCGTCAATGGGCCTCCCCAATCCTCAAGATCGAGCGGCTGGCAGCCGATCAGCGCGATCTCCTTGGGGTACCGCCCCATCAAGTCGGCGGCGGACAAGACCTCCTGGAAGCCTGTCTGGTGGAGGCTCATCTTCTTCGCGCCGGTGAATTTGGGCACCTCGTCGCCAGTGACAACCTTCAGGGTGCCGGGTGTAAGGCCATAGTCAATGGCATCGAACACCAGCAGACGATCGACGTCGGCAACTCGATTGACCAAGTAGAGCCCTTGCGTGCCGCCATCGAGCAACTCGACGCCCTCCGCCATGGCGTAAAACCGATGAAAGGCCTCGACGGCACGGACGCCAAAGCCTTCATCGGCCCAGAGAATGTTGCCGATCCCCAAAACCAGCACAGTCATGCCGCTCAGCCCTCGCGTTCGTCGCGGAACTGCCGCTCACCGGAGATCATTGTGGATATCATGGTCTGGCGGCTCATGATGTCTTCGCGCACCGCCGCGTAGATGTGGACGATGGCGAAGATGACAATCACCCACATTCCCAAGTGGTGCAGAGTGTGGACATCCTGTGAATTGGGCCAGATATCAAACACCCAACCGAAGACCTTGGCCTGCCAGCTGTCCCGGCCGGCTCCCTCGGAATAGAGCGCGAAGCCCGTGATGATCATCCCGAGATTGAACAGGGTGAACATCGCAAACATCGCCGTGTGGGCTAGCGGGTTATGGCCGATATATTTGTAGGGTTCCTTCTCAAGGAACAGGTACCAGCGGGCCTCTCTGATGACACCCTTCCACCATGCCTTCTCCCAGACCGGTAGATAGAAGATCTGGCGGGAATATTTGTTGCCCCAGAAGGCCCAGAGGATACGGGCCAGAAAGGCGACGGCCAGCACCTGCCCGGCAGCGAAATGCGAAAACCGGATATATCCGAACAGGAAGCTGTCCGATGCTTCGCCCGGCATGGTCGGCGGCGGCGAGCCAATGAAGTAGCCCGTCACCGCAAGGATGGTGATGCACAGGGCGTTGCCCCAGTGCCAGAGGCGCACGGGCGCCTCGTAGACGTAGATGGACGGGCCACTGACGATGACGTCATCGGTGGCGTCCATCACGCCGGTAAGCATCTTCGCTTCGTGTGCCATGGCTTTGCCCTCAGCGGACGGTGACGGTGGCCATGTCCTGGCCGTCTTCGCTCATCACATGGGTAGAGCAGGCAAGGCACGGGTCGAAAGAATGCAGCGTCCGCAGGATCTCCAGCGGCTTTTCTGGATCGGCCATCGGCGTGTCGAGCAGCGCTGCCTCGAAGGCACCGATGTTGCCCTGCGGATCGCGCGGCGATCCGTTCCAGGTCGTCGGAACGACGGCCTGGTAATTGTCGATCTTGCCGTCCTTGATCTTGATCCAGTGGCCTAGTGCGCCACGCGGTGCCTCGGTGAAGCCAACGCCCTTAGCTTCCTTCGGCCAGGTGTCCGGCGTCCACTTTTCGGTATTTGCGGTGGCAAGGTCGCCGGCCTTGATGTTGGCGACGAGCTTGTCCTGGAAGTAGCGCAACTGACGCGCCGCCCACTGGCATTCGAGAGCACGCGCTGCCGTGCGGCCGAGCGTCGAGAACAGGGCGGTCAGCGGCAACCCAAGATCGGTCAGCAGCTTGTCGGCAGGCTCCTTGAACTCTGCCTTGCCTTGCGCGTAGCCTATGATGTAGCGGGCAAGCGGCCCGACTTCGACGGCATGGCCCTTCCAGCGTGGCGACTTGATGAAGGAATACTTCGCGGCCTCGTCCAGCGCCTCGATATTGGTCTTGGTGCCACGGGCGTTCGGGCCGAGTTCAAAATGCGGTTCGGTGACGCCATCCCAGGGATGCAGCCCCTTGGTTTCGTCGGGGTACCTGTACCAGGAGTGCGTGACGAATTCCTGCACCTCGTCGGGATTGGTGAGATCGATCGGGTGGATCTCATCGAGCTTGCCGTTCAGGATCACGCCGCGCGGCAGCTTCAGCGAGGCATCGGTGTAGTCGTTCGCGTGCTCGGGGATGTCGCCGTAGCTCATCACCGAGGTTGACGACAGGCCGCCGCCATGCAGCCAATCCTTGTAGAAGGAACCGATGGCCTTGAGGTCGGGTAGGTAGACCTGCTCGGTGAAAGCGATCATCTGGTCGATGATCGAGGAAACGAGGTTGAGGCGCTCCATGTTGATGGCGCCGACGGCGCCGGTTCCATCGACATTGATCGGGGAGGGTACGCCACCCACCAGCCAGTTGGGATGCGGGTTCTTGCCGCCGTAAACGGTGTGGATCTTGACGATCTCTTTCTGGAAATCCAGGGCTTCCAGGTAATGGGCAACCGCCATCAGGTTGGCTTCCGGCGGCAGCTTGTACGCGGCGTGGCCCCAATAGCCGTTCTTGAACGGACCGAGCTGCCCGCTTTCGACGAACTTCTTCAGCCGTCCTTGCAGATCCCGGAAGTAGCCGGGAGAGGACAGCGGCCAATCGGAAATGGATTGGGCGAGCGCACTGGTCGCCTTCGGATCTGCCGACAGTGCCGAGACGACATCCACCCAGTCGAGCGCGTGCAAATGGTAGAAGTGGACCAGATGGTCATGCACCTGCAGCGTCAGCTGCATGATGTTGCGGATCGAGTTGGCATTTTCAGGAATGTTGATGCCAAGCGCATTCTCGACGGCGCGCACTGATGTCAGGGCGTGCGTGCCGGTGCAAACGCCGCAGATGCGTTCCGTGAAAGCCCAGGCATCGCGCGGATCGCGTCCCTTGAGGATCACCTCGATGCCGCGCCACATCGTTCCGGTAGATACGGCATTGCGAATGACGTTGTCGGCGTCGACATTCACCTCGACGCGCATATGTCCCTCGATGCGCGTTACCGGATCGACGACGATGCGGCGGCCGACATTATCGAGCTTGAAGCCGTTGGGGGTTTCGATACCCATGGAGAATTATCCCGTTGCTTGGAGAACGGCGGGGCGCATGTGCGCCCGCGCGCCGGCTTTTATTGATGGTCGTGACGGCGATGGGGATCGTGCTTGCTGGTCAGGCGCTTGACGGCGGTGGCCGCCGTATGGACCGCGACGCCCGCGACGACCACCCCGGCCGCGGTCAGGCCGATCTTGTCGGCCGTCGCCTCGACGCCAAACTGACGGATCGTGGTCAGTCGGTCGTAGAACGATCCCTTGTCCCAGAAGCCCTCTTCCGAACAGCCTATACAGCCATGGCCCGACTGGATCGGGAAGGAAACACCACCATTCCAGCGCACCGTCGAGCAGGCGTTGTAGGTGGTCGGACCCTTGCAGCCCATCTTGTAGAGACAGTAGCCCTTGCGAGCGCTCTCATCGTCCCAGCTCTCGGCGAACTGGCCGGCATCGAAATGCGGGCGCCGATAGCACTTGTCATGGATGCGCTGCGAATAGAACATCTTCGGCCGGCCCTGCCGATCGAGCTCCGGCATCTTGCCGAAAGTGAGAATGAAGCTGATGACGCCGGTCATCACCTCGGCGATCGGCGGACAGCCAGGTACCTTGATGATCGGTTTGTCGCGGATCACCTTGTCGATGGGGACCGCCTGCGTCGGATTGGGTTTGGCGGCCTGCACGCATCCCCAGGAGGCACAGGCCCCCCACGCGATTAGAGCCATGGCGCCATCGGCCATTTCCTTGAGCTTCTCGACGAATGGCCTGCCGCCGTCGATGCAGTACATGCCGTCTTCGTTGAGCGGCGGATTGCCTTCAACGGCGAGAATATAGCCGCCCTTGTACTTTTCGCGGGTCTCCTGAAGGATCGCGTCGGCCTGATGGCCCGCAGCCGCCATCAGCGTGTCGTCATAGTCGAGCGAGACCATGGACAGGACAACATCCTTGACCAGTGGATGCGCCGAACGAATAAAGCTTTCCGAACAGCAGGTGCACTCGAGACCATGCATCCAGATCACTGGAATGCGGGGCTTGGTCTCCATGGCCTCAGCGATCTGTGTCGCCGCGACGGGGCCAAGTCCAAGGCTCGCGGCCGTCAGATTGCAGAATTTGACAAAGCTCCGCCGCGTGATCCCCTGTCTGCGGATCACGTCATAAAAGGTCTCGGTCGCCGAACCCATGCTGTTCCCCCGAAAAGCGAGCCGTTATCAACGAAGCCGCGCTGCAACCGAAATGGCAACGCGATGACCCGCAAACATTAGCAATCGCTCACGCTGGTTATGCCGTAGTTAAGAATGGGTCCAGACCACAAATCGTAGTGATAATGATCAGAAACCGCTTTTTCTTTGTGGAAATAAGAGGATAGGATCAGGCTTGATGGATGGGCATACGTGTCTGTGCGTACTCGCCTTAAAGCTTATCCAACCCGATGGGGAGGGGAAGGCTACATCAAGAGGTTGAACGATGCCTGTTACGATTTATGGAATCAAAAACTGCGACACCATGAAGAAGGCTTTCGCCTGGCTCGATGAGCATGGCGTCGCCTACGTCTTCCACGACTATAAGAAGTCCGGCATCAGCGGAGACAAGCTCTCTGGCTGGGTGTCTCGTGCCGGCGGCTGGGAGCATGTGGTCAACAAGAGCGGTCTCACATTTCGCGGTCTGCCCGAGACCATCAAGATCAGCCTCGACGACGAGCGTGCCATTGCGCTGATGATGGAAAAGCCCAGCATGATAAGGCGGCCGGTCATCGAGGCAGACGGCGGCAAGCTGGTCATCGGCTTTTCCGATGAATCATTCAGCGCGAGCTTTGACCCATCCAACCCATCTCCGTAGTGGGGCCCTTGCTGTTACGTCCCGCAGAACGTTGCCGCCACGCGCTCTTCGAGGCGAGGGGGCAAACTGAGGTCGGCATCCTCTTGTCTGTCTTCGAAGGGGTGCGTCACGGCCTGCAGCAAACGAATGTAGGCTGACGCATCGCTGGACTCGATTACGGAATCGAGCGCTTTCTCGACTTGGTGGTTACGCGGAATGATCGCCGGATTAATGGACCGCATGGCTGTTGCGACGCTATCAAGCGAGCGGCCACCTAAGCTTATCCGCGATCGCCACGACGCGAGCCATGGCTCGACGCCGGCGTTGCCGCCAAACAGCGAGAGAAAGGCTTCTGTAGGCCTTTCCGGATCGACGAGATCGGCAAGCCGGCGGAACGTGAGAGTAAAGTCTGCTCGGCCCATCTGCATGAGGCCGAGCAGACTGGTCGCCAAATCACGATCGCCGGAACGCTCGTCGATGATGCCGATCTTCTCAAGAAAGCGCTTGTAATAGGCGGACTCGAATTCACTCGCAAAGCCGCTCAATCTGTTCACGACCAGCTCGACCGCCTTGTCGCGATCATCGGAAAGAAGCGGGAGCAGGCACTCGCCGAACCGAGCGAGGTTCCACTGGGCTATCTGGGGCTGCCGACCGTAGGCATAGCGTCCCTGCCGGTCGATGGAGCTGAGTACCATGTTGGGGTCATAACCATCGAGAAAGGCACAGGGACCATAGTCGATGGTCTCTCCCGAAACAGCCATGTTGTCCGTGTTCATCACGCCATGGATAAAGCCCACGGAAAGCCAATCGGCAATTAGCTTGGCCTGCCTCTGCACAACGCGCTCAAAAAGGGTCGCGTAGGGTGACTCGGAGCCGGCAACGTCCGGATAGAGGCGGGCTATGACGTAGTCGGCAAGGCGCCGAACACCGTCCTCGTCGGAACGATGGGCGAAGTATTGAAATGTGCCGACTCGAATATGGCTGGCAGCGACGCGAGTCAGTACAGCGCCGGGCAAAGGTCTTTCTCGAAGAACCGTCTCACCGGTAGCCACTGCCGCCAAAGACCTGGTGGTTGGAATGCCGAAGGCCGCCATGGCCTCGCTGACCAGATATTCGCGCAAGACCGGCCCTACCGCCGCCTTGCCGTCGCCACGCCGGGAAAACACGGTTCGGCCGGATCCCTTCAGCTGCAAATCCAGCCGCCGCCCGTCGCGTGCAATCACCTCGCCGAGCAGAACTGCCCGACCATCACCCAGGGCCGGTACGAAATGGCCGAACTGATGGCCTGCGTAGGCGAGGGCAATCGGCTCTGCACCGGTCGGAACATCGGCACCCGATAAGGCAGCCACTCCCTCTGGAGAGGCGAGAGCCTCGGCGTCCAGACCCAGTTCCTCAGCCAGTGTCTTGTTCAGTACAAGCAGGCCCGGCGAAGGAGCCGCCTCGGGCCGCACGCGTTCATAAAAACGGCTGGGCAGGCGAGCGTAGCTGTTATCGAAGGCGATGGAGAGCGACAAGAACGGCTCCTCTAGGCTCGGCCGCCGCAACGGTTACGGCAGGGTGAGGCGGCCATCAGGCAGACCGATCGTTTAAGTTATAAGTAGAGTTATGTATGTCGCCTTGCAAGGACCATATCTTCGGTTACATCCAAAGCCTGTTATCAGTCTGAAGGTCGGGCAGGGCCAAGAGAAACGGTCAGCCATGAACCTGATATATGAGTTTAAAAAGCCACGATAACCGTTTGCGAAGTATTTATATTCTTTGTCTTCGATCTTGTGTGGGAGGTTTAGGCGCACGATCCGGCTGGAGTTTGTCCAGAGAATCGCTATTCCGATTTTTGGGATCCCTTCACGAGTCAAACTTGGTTGGCTGCAGGTGTTCGCGATCTCATTTAGGACTCGAAAGCACGATTTGCGGCCGACTGTTCAGTGAAATCTGCACATTTGCACTTTTCCGCCTGTGACGATTCCGCAACAGCGCAGTCAAACTCGCGAAAGCAGAAATCGTTAGGCATAAATTGCCCCTATTCAGCCATAAACGAACCTGACCTTATCGCTGTCAAATACGAGTGGAAAAGCGTGCACACGGCGCTCGTCGTGAACTAGGTTTTCCACTGAGGCTCGCAGGAAGACTTGATGCTCGGGCATTGATAGTCTTTGTTTGCGGGTGGGGCGGAACGCCGAGAGTGAACATGTCGGGTGTCTGTGTCAGAACGATCTGCAAGGTCTCCGTCGCCCTGTCATTTGGGGTGATGCTGGGCTCGCAGGCATTGGCCTTCGATCCGCAATCAGCTGCAAAGCAGGATGCGTGTTGCGATGCCGCCACGATGTCCACTTTGCGCGAGGCGACCCGGGCCTATTACTCGGGCGACAAGCGCGAAGCCGTAACCGGACTTCTCGCTGCTGCTCAGAGCGGTCACCCGGCTGCTCAGTGGAAGCTGGGTCGCATGTATGCCAAGGGCGACGGTGTTGCCGAAGACGACATGAAGGCTTTCGAGTTCTTCAGCCAGCTGATTTCCGCTCACGGCGAGGATTCGCCCTCGTCTCCAGATGCGCCCTTCATTTCAAGCGCCTTTGTTGAGGTTGGCTCGTATTACCTGACGGGCATCGCGGACTCCGCCATTTCGCCAAACGTCAACCGCGCGCGGGAAATCTTCACCTACGCCGCATCCTATTTTGGCGACGCGCTTGCCCAGCTCAAGCTCGGGACCATGTATCTCAACGGCGTCGGCGTCGATCAAGATCCTCGTCAAGCGGCTCGCTGGTTCCTCCTCGCTGCCCGCAAGGGCCAGATCGACGCTCAGGCCAAGCTTGGCGAGATGCTGGTGAAGGGCGATCAGATTGAGCCTAACCCCGTTCATGGTCTTATGTGGCTGACGATCGCCCTTAAGCGCTCCGAGCTGATGCATCATGACGACGCTGAAATCCGCGCCGCACATGAGGAAGCCTTCTCGCTTGCAAGCGAAGATGAGCGACGCAAGGCGATTGCGTTGGCAGACCAGTGGCTCATGGACAATGACGTTGCCTTTGCACAGGCATATGTCCCGCCAGAGCGCGCTGTCGAGGCTTCAACGACCCGATAAGCGGAACGCCTGAAACCTGGATTCCCGCCGGGAGCTCCGTGATGGCAGCAAACTTTTTGGCCCGCGCTGCTCGTTAGAATCTAGAAAGTCATTCCATGAGCGACCCCGTTGAGGTGTCGCTAAGAGTATGCGTCTCACTGAACGTGCCGGTCTTCAGAGCCGGAGTTCCGCGATTACCGGAACGTGGTCCGACGGCTTGTCCCAATCGCGCACCTCATCCGCAATTTCGACGCCCGCTAGCCGATCCGCCGCCTGCGGGGAGGCGAGAACATGATCAATCCGGATGCCCCAGTTCCGCTGCCGCGCGCCGGCTTGATAATCCCAAAACGTATAACGGCCTGACCTGTCGTCGACAGCCCGCAGCGCATCCGTCCAGCCGAGATTGAGAATCGCGCGAAAGGCCGCGCGGCTCCGTGGTAGAAACAACGCATCTCCTGCCCAGACGGCAGGATCGTGACAGTCGCGCGGCTCGGGAATGATGTTGTAGTCTCCGCAGAGCAGGGTGGATTCCTCAAGCGCGAGGAGTCCCGCCGAATACTGCTTGAGACGTTCCATCCAAGTCAGCTTGTAGGGATATTTTTCGGTATCGGGCGGATTGCCGTTGGGCAGATAGATCGATGCGACGCGCAAACTTCCGCTTGGAACAGACACCGTCGCCTCAATATAGCGCGACTGGATGTCGCTATCGTCGCCCGGCAGGCCGCGACGAACTTCCTCCAATGGCAACTGAGATAGGATCGCAACGCCGTTGAAGCCTTTCTGGCCATTCAGGGCGACGTTGTAACCCAGGCGCTCGAAGGGCTCAGCAGGGAATGCCTCGTCCACGCACTTGATCTCCTGGAGGCAAACAATGTCGGGGCGGCTTTTCTCAAGCCACGCCGAAGCCGTCTCCACACGGGCGCGAACGCCATTGATGTTCCAGGTGGCGATGCGCATGCAAACTCCTCCGGCGTCGCTTCGAAGTGGGAGATCCTTCGATTCACTCTCCAAATTCATTCTCATACGGGCCGGAACGTTACAAGAACTATCGTATTTTGATCTAGGTTAAGTGCATGCTTGACGAACGAACAAAATTAGAACATTGTCAGTATGAAACGGGAACAAGGAGGCTGGGATGCCTGTCATAAGTGCCAAGCTTTCCATCGGAGAAATCGAGTGCGTGGTCGGGGTCGGCTACAACAGATCTCCGGCACTTCGGAACAAAGCAAGATCAAGCGCACGTCTGGGCCAAATTCTCCCGGGCTTCACCGTGGAGGAGGCGCCGACAGTTCGCGAATTTACACTATCGCCCCGCCAGCGGCTTGCTTCCGCGATTGCTTCGGCTGCCATTGTGCGTGACGTGGCCGCGCTTGGCGCTCTCGTTTTGTTCGGAACCATGTTGGTGCTTGTGCTGAGCTCGGCCGACATCTTCGTGTGAGCAGAGGAGAGATAGCAGGTTTTCCACAAGCCGCCGCCATTGGTAGGAAAACACTCTGATCGCTTGTCGGGATGAGGTAGCCTGTCGCCGGCTGGCCGATTTCATATCGGAGCGGCCTTCAACCGGAAAAATGGCGATGCTCGGCGACGTCGGCTTTATTCACCTGCGCGTTCATAGCGCCTATTCGCTTCTCGAGGGGGCTCTGCCTCTCGTCAAGGCGCTGAAGCTGGCGGTTGCGGACAACCAGCCGGCTATGGCCATTACCGATACGGGCAATCTGTTCTGCGCCCTTGAGTTTTCCGAGAAGGCTATCGAGAAGGGATTGCAGCCGATCATTGGCTGCCAGATAGCCGTCGACTTTGGCGATGACACTCCTGATCGCCGTCGTCCGGGTGGGTTGCCTCAGACATTGCCGTCGATCGTGCTCCTGGCGGCAACGCCGGAAGGTTTTGCCAATCTGACGGTTTTGATGTCGCGCTCCTTCCTCGAAACAGAGCCGGGCGCACCTGCCAACCTACCGATTGGTCGTTTCGAAGGACTGACCGATGGCATTATCGCTCTGACGGGCGGGCCTGGCGGGCCTGTCGATCGCGCCATTGCTTCGGGCTCGATGCCGCAGGCAGAAAGTCGCCTCTCACTTCTCGAAAACCTGTTCGGCGACCGGCTTTATGTCGAGCTGCAACGCCATGGGACTCCCGATGAGGTGATGGTCGAGCCTCTTCTGGTCGAACTCGCTTATGAGCGTGGTTTGCCGCTTGTTGCCACCAACGAGTGCTATTTTCCAACACGGGCCGACTATGAAGCCCACGACGCCCTGATCGCCATTTCCGAAGGCCGCATGGTGGCAGAAGACGATCGTCGCCGCCTCACCGAAGAGCATTATTTCAAATCGCGCGCCGAAATGCAGACGCTGTTCGCCGATCTGCCGGAAGCTCTTGAAAATACCATAGAGATCGCTCGACGTTGCACCGTGAGGGCACCGAAGCGAAAGCCACTGCTCCCTCGCTTTGCAGGCGCCGACGTTGACGACGTAGCGGCCGCTGAGGCGGCAGAGGTTGCCGAGCTCACACGTCAGGCATGGGAAGGGCTCGCGCGTCGCATTGAGACACACGGGCTGGCCCCGGGATTGACGCTCGAGGACTATCACAAGCGCCTGGAGTTCGAGCTCGACATCATCACTCGCATGAAGTTCCCGGGTTACTTCCTGATCGTGGCGGACTTCATCAAATGGGCCAAGGCGCATGGTATTCCGGTAGGGCCAGGGCGTGGCTCGGGCGCGGGATCTCTGGTCGCCTTCTCGCTTACCGTGACCGACCTCGATCCGCTCAGGTTCGCCTTGCTGTTCGAGCGCTTCCTTAATCCGGAACGCGTGTCGATGCCCGACTTCGATATCGACTTCTGCCAGGATCGTCGCGAAGAGGTGATCCGCTACGTCCAAGGCAAGTATGGTCGCGGGCAAGTCGCGCAGATCATTACTTTCGGTTCACTGCAGGCACGCGCTGTGTTGCGCGATGTCGGCCGCGTGCTGCAGATGTCCTATGGACAGGTGGACAAGCTCTGCAAGCTCGTACCCCAGAATCCCGCCCATCCGGTGACGCTTGAGCAAGCTCTGGTGGATGAACCGCGGCTCAAGGAAGCGCGTGAAGACCCGGTGGTCGATCGCCTGATCGATATCTCCATCAAGCTCGAAGGGCTCTACCGCCACGCTTCGACCCACGCGGCCGGTATCGTGATTGGTGACCGGCCGCTCGATCAGTTGGTCCCCCTCTACCGAGACCCGCGATCGGACATGCCGGTCACCCAGTACAACATGAAATGGGTCGAGAGCACCGGTCTCATCAAATTCGACTTCCTTGGCCTCAAGACGCTCACCGTGTTGCGGCGCGCGGTCGATCTGATCGAGCGCAAGGGCGTGAAGATCGATCTTTCGGCGCTGCCGCTTGACGACCCGAAGACTTATGAGTTGTTGACCCATGGCGAGACGGTCGGCGTGTTCCAGCTGGAAAGCATGGGCATGCGAAAGGCCATTTCCGACATCAAGCCGGACCGCTTCGAGGACATCATCGCTCTCGTTGCGCTTTACCGGCCCGGTCCGATGGCCAACATTCCGGTCTATGGCGCCCGTAAGTTCGGTCTTGAGAAGCCTGACTATCTCCATCCATCCATCGAGCCGGTGTTGAAGGAGACCTATGGCATCATCGTCTACCAGGAACAGGTGATGCAGATCGCCCAGATCCTGTCGGGATATTCGCTCGGCGAAGCCGACTTGTTGCGCCGAGCCATGGGCAAGAAGATCAAGGCGGAAATGGACAAGCAGCGTGTCCGCTTCGTCGATGGTGCCGTCGAACGTGGCATCGACAAGGCGCTTGCCGATACGATTTTTGACCTTCTCGCCAAGTTCGCCGACTATGGCTTCAACAAGAGCCATGCCGCCGCCTATGCTTTGGTGGCCTACCAGACGGCTTATCTTAAGGCCAACCATCCCGTCGAGTTCATGGCCGCGTCGATGACGCTCGAACTGACAAATACCGACAAGCTGAACGATTTCAGGCGGGAGGCCATGCGCATTGGCATTACCGTCGAGCCGCCGTCGGTCAATCGCTCGGATGTAGTGTTCGAGGTCGATGGAAAGCATATTCTCTACGCTCTGGCTGCCGTGAAGGGCGTAGGGCAGGCCGCGGTGGAGCATATCGTTGAACAGCGAGGTGATAAGCCGTTCCGATCGGTTTCGGATTTCGCCAACCGCATCAACCCGAAGGCCATGAACAAGCGCATTCTCGAAGCGTTGACGTCCGCGGGAGCCTTCGACTGCCTGGAGCCGAACAGGAACAAGCTGTTTCAGGGGCTCGATAACGTCATGGCTGCCGCCGCTCACCGGCTCGAGCAGCAACAGAGCGGTCAGAACGAGCTTTTCGGGGGAGGCGGGGAGCCGGAGCCGGTTCGGCTTCCATCAGTTCCAAATTGGTTGCCCGAAGAGAAGCTCCAGCGGGAACACACCGCAATTGGGTTCTACCTGTCCGCCCACCCACTGGACGCTTATGAGGCATTGCTGGGTCGCCTCAGGGTTCAGACCTGGGCGCAGTTCTCGGCGTCGGTGAAGCGGGGCGCTGCCGCAGGGCGGCTCGCCGGCACCATTGTCGCCAAGCAGGAGCGAAAGACCCGTACCGGCAATAAGATGGGCATCATCGGCATCTCCGATCCTACCGGGCAATATGAGGCTGTGATCTTTTCGGAAGGGCTTGCTCACTTCCGTAGTCTGCTTGAGCCGGGACAGTCGGTCATTCTTCTGGTCAACGCCGAGGACAAGCCGGAAGGCATTTCGGTGCGCATCGATTCCGTGGAGCCACTCGACCAAGCGGCTGGCAAGCTGCAGAATTCTCTGCGCATTTTTCTGCGCGGCAGCGAACCTCTTCCGTCGCTTCGCGATGTTCTCAAGCCCGGAGGCGATGGAGATGTTTCGCTGATCGTGCTAGGCGACCGCGGGCGAGGCGAGGTCGAAGTCAAACTGCCCGGTGGCTACAGGGTGTCGCCTCAGCTGGCTGGCGCACTCAGGGCGGTGGAAGGGATTGTGGACGTCGAACTAGCCTGAGGTGTTCAGCTTATCCGCGACTATCCAAATCACGCCGGACAGCAGCAAAAACCGAGCGGAACATATCGGGCGTTAGGACGCCCGTGCTCGTATTGTAACGCGAGCAATGGTAGCTGTCGTAAAGACGGACACCCGGCAGGCAGTCGAGCGCATGTACGGCTCCGTGTGCGAACTTATGGCGCACAAGTGGAATCCGCAGCGTTTTCAGAAGTTGGTCATGGGCAATCTTGCCAAGGGCAATGATGGCCGACAGGTGCGAGAATCCCACCATCGTGGCCGCGAAAAATTGCCGGCAGGTATTGATCTCGTCGGTCGTTGGTTTGTTTTCCGGCGGGACGCAGCGCACCGAGTTACTGATGGCTGCATCGATGAGTTCCAAACCATCATTCGGATCAGCCCTGTAAACGCCTTGGGCAAATCCATACTCAATCATGGTTTCGTAAAGAAGATCGCCCGCATAATCGCCGGTGAACGGTCGTCCCGTGCGGTTCGCTCCTCGAAGACCTGGAGCGAGGCCGGCGATTAGCAGGCGTGCATCCGATGTTCCGAAAGTTGGAACCGGGGCATTGAACCAATCCGGATGCGCTGAACGCTGGGTGTTTCTGAAATCTACGAGGCGGGGACATAGCCCGCAGTTCTTGTCCGGCTCAACCGGTTTTCCCGAGTACTCCGCCAGCACCCTGCAATCCGACATGAAGGTCTCCGGGGCCTAGGGTATCAGCTAGCAGATTCTACCCGACCAGTAGGGTTATGCGACAAGCCGAGAATGAAGGGGACGGGATCTACCGCCGCCCTCGATTCTCTGGATAGCCAACGATCTGGGCCAAACGAAACGCCGCCGCGATATTCTCTGCGGATCTGCTGTAAGGGCGGAACCGAAGAGCTATTTTTTTGTAACGCGTTTCGTCATTCCGCTCACGAACCGGGCGCGGGCGAAAAAGAAGCGCAATCAAACCTCGTCCGGGGCCCCTGATCGTTCCGTCGGACGAGCTGGCCGCTCGTTCGGGTCGCGGCCGATGCGCGAAGCGAGATTGGACAGGTCAATAAAGTGGTCGGCTTGGCGGCGCAGCTCGTCCGCAACCATCGCCGGCTGCGTTTGCAAGGTCGACACGACCGAGACCTTGCGTCCCTTGCGCTGGATGGCTTCGACCAGCGACCGAAAATCACCGTCACCCGAGAAGAGGACGATGTGGTCGACATGCTCGGATAGCTCCATGGCATCGACTGCCAGCTCAATATCCATCGATCCTTTGACTTTGCGTCGACCCGTGGAGTCAAAAAACTCCTTGGTCGGCTTGGTCACAACTTTGTAACCATTGTAATCGAGCCAATCGATCAACGGACGAATTGAGGAGTATTCCTGATCTTCAGCGAGTGCGGTGTAATACAGCGCTCTTAGCAGGTAACCCTTGGCACTGAATTCCTTCAACAACCTACGGTAGTCAATATCAAATCCAAGAGCCTTGGCAGTCGCGTAAAGATTGGCACCATCGATGAAGAGGGCTATTTTTTCGCGTTCGTCAAACATTAGTTCTTTGCTTACCTCGCAACCGGCAGTCGTTAACAATGCTTCGTTTTGGTGAGCTTTGGTCACGCATTCGAAGAAATTTGGGTCGTACGAAATCGGCGCTTATCGTTTCCGGTCACCAAAAAATCGCACATTAGTCCGCCTGTTATCAAGTTTCGGCCTGACAACCAAGTTAAAACAGTTTCATCTGCTGGATTCCCACGAAAAATAGCAGAAAAGGCGTCGACTTCGACCAAGGGAGAATGCATAGGCTTTGCAATTTTATAACATCCTCGGCGCGAGACCGTCCTTCGAAACTCGCGCGAAATGATCATTTGCCAAACATCGTTATCAATCTTGGTATGCTAATCCGCTTGCTTTTCGAGAAGCCGCCGCATATCTACACCGTGAGTTCGGCAGCTCTGTTTCGCGCGTCGCGCGGGTGGGCAGCTGAAAGCGAGATCGCTCTCTCTAGGCGCTTGCCGGACGGGACACCGTTCGCGCAGGCGAAATTTGTTTCTGAAGCTGGAGTTGGACTATGGCACGCGTCACAGTCGAGGACTGCATCGACAAGGTAGACAACCGCTTCGAACTGGTGCTGTTGGCCAGCCATCGCGCCCGTATGATCTCTTCCGGTTCGCCGCTGACCGTCGATCGCGACAATGACAAGAATCCGGTCGTAGCCCTGCGCGAAGTGGCCGAGTCGTCAATCTCTCCGCAAGACCTCAAGGAAGATCTGATCCACTCGTTGCAGAAGTACGTAGAAGTGGATGAGCCTGAACAGGAGCCTGTCGCCGGCCTGATTGGTGGCCCGGGTGAAAGCGGGGACGATGACGAGATCGTCTTCGATCAGATGTCCGAAGAGGATCTGCTTCGCGGTCTTGAAAGCATGGTTCCGCCTGAGAAGGTCGAAGAAATTTGATTTTCCGGATTCGGTAGGAATATGGGCGGGCGGACCGATTTCGGTCCGCCCGTTTTCATTTGGCGGCAACGGACCGAAAACGCTTATTAAGCTTTTCGTCCGCCGCACGTAGGAATGAGCTACTTTCTGATTTGGTGTTGTTATAGCGTGATTTTAGGTGTCGGTTTGGTCGCGGATTCGCGATGCCCGCACGGAAGGAGTGATCGTCCCCGATGATGCGGCAGTATGAACTCGTCGAACGGGTGCAACGCTATAACCCCAACTGCGACGAGGGGCTGCTGAATCGTGCCTATGTCTATGCAATGCAGAAGCATGGCACGCAAAAGCGCGACTCGGGAGATCCATACTTCTCTCATCCGCTGGAAGTCGCGGCCATTCTTACCGATCTCAAGGTCGATGATGCCACCATCGTCATCGCGCTGTTGCATGACACGATTGAAGATACCGACGCAACTCGCCAGGAAATCGATCAGCTTTTCGGTGTCGAGATTGGCCAACTGGTCGAGGGGCTGACCAAGCTTCAGAAGCTTGACCTGGTATCAAAGCGGACCGCCCAGGCTGAAAACCTCAGGAAGCTGCTGCTTGCCATTGCCGAGGACTTGCGGGTCCTTTTGGTGAAGCTCGCTGATCGTCTTCACAACATGCGGACACTGCATTTCGCGCCGGAAAGCAAGCGTGGTCGCATCGCTGAGGAGACGATGGAAATCTATGCGCCGCTCGCCGGTCGCATGGGCATGCAGGATATGCGCGATGAGCTGGAAGACATCGCGTTCAAGACGCTTCATCCCGACGCCTTTAGCGCCATCCAGGCCCGTCTGGACGAAATGGAGGCGCTACAGAAGGATCTTATCGCAGACATTGAAAAGGAGCTTCGCGAGAACCTCGAAGCGCGCGGCATCGTCGCAACCGTCAAGGGACGGCGTAAGCAACCCTATTCGATCTTCCGCAAGATGATCGACAAGCAGCTCGGCTTCGAGCAGCTCAGCGATATCTACGGGTTCCGCGTGCTCGTTGATGACGTCGATACTTGCTATCGGGCTCTCGGCGTCGTTCATCAGCTTTGGCGCACCGTGCCGGGCCGTTTCAAGGACTATATCTCCACCCCGAAGCCGAACGGCTACAAGTCTCTGCACACCACCGTGGTCGGTCCTCATCGGCAGCGCGTAGAGCTGCAGTTCCGTACGCACGGCATGCAGCAGGTCAACGAATACGGTATTGCCGCGCACGCCCTCTACAAGGACAAGATCAGCGAAAACGGGCATCTGCCGCAGCTTGCTGACGATACGGCTGCCTATGCCTGGCTGCGCCAGACGGTCGAGGCCCTGTCGGAGGGGGCCAGTCCCGAAGAGTTCCTCGAAAACACCAAACTGGAGCTTTTCCAGGACCAGGTGTTCTGCTTCACCCCAAAGGGACTGCTGATCGCCTTGCCGCGCGGCGCCACGCCGATCGACTTTGCCTATGCCGTTCACACCAACATCGGCAACACCTGTGTCGGCTGCAAGATCAACGGTCGGATCACGCCTTTGGTCACCGAGCTGAAGAACGGCGACGAGGTCGAAATCATCCGATCCAAGGCTCAGGTGCCTCCGCCGACCTGGGAGACGATCGCGATCACCGGCAAGGCGCGCGCTGCCATTCGTCGTGCCACGCGCGAGGCCACCCGAAAGCAGTTTGCTTCGCTCGGGCGGCAGGTGCTCGAGACAGTCTTCTCGCGCGAAGGGCGCGAGCTCACCGACGCGCTGCTGGAGCAGGCCTTGCCCCGGCTTTCGCAACCAACCGTGCCAGATCTGTTGGCAGCCGTCGGACGGGCAGAGGTTCCCTCTGCCGATGTGCTGAAGGCGTGTTTCCCAGATTATCGCGAGGAGCGGGCGGCGCGTCAGACTGCGGCCCAGCGCCAGGAAGGGGGCTGGTTCTCCTTTGCGGCTCAAGCGGGCATCAAGTTCCACGGCGACTCCGACTCGATCCGCGCTCACGGTCTGCCGATCCGTACGGTTGCCGCCGACCTGCCGGTGCGCTTTGCTCCGGATGGCGGCGCCGTTCCGGGGGACCGCATCGTCGGTATCGTGGAGCCGGACGTGGGCATCACCATCTACCCGATCCAGTCGCCGGCGCTTGTTGCCTTCGAGGACAAGCCCGATCGCTGGCTCGACGTCCGCTGGGATATCGACAGCGAAGACCCCATCCGCTTCCCCGCTCGCATTTCCATCCAGTCGTTCAACGAGCCAGGGTCACTGGCGCGCATCGCCAAGGCGATCTCCGATAGCGACGGTAACATCGACAATATCGGCATGGCGCGTCGCACACCCGACTTCCATGAGATCGAGGTGGATCTCGAGGTGTGGGACATCAAGCATTTGACCCAGATCCTCAACGAGCTGCGCGTGCTTCCCAACGTCAGCAAGGTTGAGCGTGTCAACGGATAGACTATGATCATTGGCATTGGCTCGGACCTCATCGATATCCGTCGCGTCGAGAAGACTTTGGAACGCTTCGGAGACCGCTTCGTGAAGCGGGTCTTCACAGATATCGAGCGCGAGCGTTCCGACCGGCGGGCCAATCGCGCCGCTTCTTACGCCAAGCGTTTCGCGGCCAAGGAGGCTTGCTCCAAGGCGCTTGGTACAGGCATCCGCATGGGGGTGAACTGGAGAGAGATGGGCGTCGTCAATCTCCCGACGGGGCAACCCACCATGAAGCTGCTAGGGTCGGCGGCGGAGCGTCTCGCGTCGCTGACGCCGAACGGGCTTGTCGCGCGCATTGATGTTACCATCACAGACGACTATCCGTTGGCGCAGGCTTTTGTCGTCATTTCGGCTTGGCCCGCGGACTGGCCGGGGGCGGCTGGCTGAGCGGCCACAATTCGGCTCGCTTTTCGGCTTTTCGTTGCGTCTCTGGTGCCGCTCCGATAAAAGGCGCCGAGATCCGAACTGACACGGATCGGCCACTTGGTCGATAAGGGGTTCGGGATGAGACTCCGATTGAAGGGCGGCCACATGTCGGCGACCAAACAGAGCGCGGAATCCAAGGATGGCATCTGGGAGACGATCAAGGTGATCGTCGAAGCATTACTTCTAGCGCTCGTGGTGCGCACTTTCCTGTTTCAGCCCTTCTCGATTCCATCGGGCTCGATGATGCATACGCTGCTCGTCGGAGACTACCTGTTCGTCTCGAAATACTCCTACGGCTACAGCAAATATTCCTTCCCGTTCGGCCTTGCGCCCTTCGAAGGTCGCATCTGGGCAAGCGCGCCCAAGGCTGGCGACATCGTCGTCTTCAAGCTGCCCGCCGACCATTCGACCGACTACATCAAGCGCGTCATCGGTCTGCCGGGTGACAAGGTCCAGATGAAGGGCGGCGTGCTCTATCTCAACGGCCAGCCGGTCAAGCGCGAGCACACGGGCGAGTTCGTCGAGAAGGGGCCCTTCGGCAACGACATCAAGGCGCAGATCTGGCGCGAAACGCTGCCCAACGGTGTCTCTTACGATACGCTTGACATGGGCACGACCGCCGGCGACGACACGCGTGAATTCGAGGTTCCGCCGGGCCACTACTTCATGATGGGCGACAATCGAGACAACTCCGCTGATAGCCGTATCGACGGCTCCGGCGTCGGCTATGTGCCGTTCGATCATCTCGTCGGCAAGGCGCAAGTCATCTTCTTCTCCATCGACGAAAGCGCCAAGCCCTGGATGTTCTGGACTTGGCCGTGGACGGTACGCGTCGACCGCATGCTTTCCATGCTGAACTAATCCATGAACAATCATCAGGCACAGATGCTGGAGGCGCTCGAAGGGCGCCTCCAATACCATTTCAAAGACCGCTCGGGTCTTTTGCGCGCCCTCACTCATCGTAGTGCTGTCCCCGGCGATCAAGTTGCCCACGAGAGCTACCAGCGACATGAGTTTCTGGGCGATCGTGTTTTGGCGCTGGTGATCGCCGAAATGCTTTTCGAGACATATCCGCGGGAAGAGGAGGGCGATCTGGCCCGGCGCCTCAACCAATTAGTCCGCCGTGAGACATGCGCCGAAGTTGCCATCGATCTTGATCTCGGCTCGGTCCTGCGGCTCGGCGTCGGCGAACGCCAATCGGGTGGGCGGCGCAAGGAGGCAATCCTTGGCGACGTCGCGGAAGCCGTGATTGCAGCAATCTATCTCGACGGTGGCTTTGACGCTGCCAAAGACTTCGTATTGCGCAATTGGAAGCCGCGCATGGAAAGCCTCACGGGGCCATTGCGGGATTCCAAGACACTGCTTCAAGAGTGGGCGCAGGGACGGGGGCAGGGCCTTCCGAGCTATACCATCATGGAGCGCTCGGGGCCGGATCACGCGCCTACTTTCCGGGTTGCAGTGACCATCGACGGCGAGAGTGCTGGAGAGGGGCAGGGCAAGTCGAAGCGGGATGCCGAGCAGGCTGCCGCGGCTCAAGCCTTGGCCAATCGGGGTCAAGCTGACTGAACGGCAGCCGTCCGTCTCGATCTTGCCGCGCGCACGCAGCTGCAATCTTCAAATACATGGCCTCTTTCGTATCAAGCCGACGAACTGGCTTGGACTTTGGCTATTCAGATTCAAAGGAATGACATAATCTTGGCCACCCTTCCGCCTTCGGAGAGCGACGCGATGATCGACGAAACCGCTCCATCAGCAGACTTGCCCACGCGTGCTGGCTTTGTCGCGTTGATTGGTGCGCCCAACGCTGGAAAATCGACCCTGCTCAACTGCCTCGTCGGTGCCAAGGTTTCGATCGTCAGCCATAAGGTCCAGACAACGCGCGCCATCATGCGTGGCATTGCCATGCACGGTTCGTCGCAGGTCGTTTTCGTTGATACTCCGGGCATCTTCGCCCCAAAGCGCCGCCTGGATCGCGCAATGGTAGACACTGCCTGGTCTGGGGCGGCTGATGCGGACGTCGTTTGTCTCCTCGTGGACGCCAAGCGAGGTCTTGCCGAGGAGGTAACGCAGGTCGTCGAAAAGCTCGGCGAACTCCGCCATCCCAAGGTGCTGATCCTCAACAAGATTGACACTGTGAAGCGCGAAAGCCTATTGGCGCTCGCCGCGGACCTCAACGCCCGCGTCGGTTTCGAGGCGACGTTCATGGTTTCGGCGCTGAACGGCTCGGGCACAGACGACCTGCTCGCCCACTTGGCGGCACGAGTGCCTGAGGGGCCCTGGCTCTATCCGGAGGACCAGCTTTCCGACCTGCCAATGCGAATGTTGGCTGCGGAAATCACCCGCGAGAAGGTGTTCCTTCGTCTTCACGACGAGTTGCCATATTCCTCGACGGTCGAGACCGAGCAATGGAAAGATCAGAAAGACGGCTCGGCGCGCATCGAGCAGACTATTTTCGTCGAACGTGAGAGCCAGAAGAAAATCGTGCTAGGCAAGGGCGGGGAGACCGTAAAGGCCATTTCGATCGCCGCCCGCAAAGAGTTGACGGAAATTCTCGAGCGACCCGTTCATCTGTTTCTTTACGTCAAGGTTCGCGAAAACTGGGCCGACGACCCAGAGCGCTATCGCGAGATGGGGCTTAATTTCCCGAGGCATTGACCCGAGGAGGCGAGGCGGTCTCATAAATCTCCTCGCCTGTCGCTGCCATATTGTTTGCATGACAGTTGTCTTGCCGCTGTCTCGCTAGCGCCCGTTTCCCTCCGTTTTTTTGTCCATGTAGACAGGGACAAAAGCCGCAACCTATATTTTCTCATCGGCGCAATTTTTGCAAAGCTATTGACATCGGTGTCACAACCTGGTTTCATTTAGGTTGTGACATCGATGTCAGGCGGCTTTTGGGGGAGGGCTGTTTGGTTACGCTGAAGGATGTGGCTCGCGAGGCGGGCGTTTCGCCGAAGACGGTTTCGCGTGTCGTCAATGACGATCCTGCGGTCAATGTAAAGACGCGGGAGGCAGTGGCCGAAATCATCAAGCGTATGCATTACGTGCCGGACCATGCGGCCAGGATGATGCGCATGTCGCATTCCTCCGTCGTCGGCCTGATGACCGACGCTGTAGCAACCACGCCTTACTCGGTCGACATTGTGCGGGGGACGCAGGCTGGCCTCAGAGAACAATCCCGCACGATGCTGATTGCCAATACGGACGGGGATCCGGAGCAGGAGCAAGAATACTGGCGCATGTTCCGCGCCCACAAGGTGGCCGGCGTCGTTTACGCCACCATGTATCATCGGCCGATTGATCTTGGCTTGCCGGATTTCGAACGCGGTATCGTCTTGGCGAATTGCTACTCCGCCCGGCGAAGCCACTGCTCGGTTGTCCCGGACGACGAGGGGGGAGGCTACACCCAAGCCCGTCATTTGATCGAGCTTGGACATCGCCGCATCGGCATAGTGTCGCTCAGCCCGGTACTCCGCGCAACTGTCTTGCGCGGGGCTGGCTATCGTACGGCTTTCGCCGAGGGCGGAATCTTCTACGATTCCTCGCTGGACGTTCCGGGATTTATCACTCGCCCGGATGGTGGGGAGGATCTTGTCGCCTACGATGCCGCTTTGGCGCTGCTGCGACGCGGTGATCGCCCAACCGCGATCATTTGCGGCAACGATCAGATCGCGGTGCAGATCTATGCCGCCGCGGCTACGCTTGGTTTGGCGGTGCCTGATGATCTCTCGGTCATGGGCTTCGACGATATGACGGTCATCACGCGCACCCTAAAGCCGATGCTGACGTCGGTGGCGCTACCCTATTTCGAGATTGGGCGCACTGCAGTGGATATTCTGAGCAGGATCAACGGGGAAACGGACGGCCCCGTTTCACCTCAGGTCCTGGTGCCATGTCCGTTGGTCGTCCGCCAGTCCTGCAGACAGTTGGTCTAGCGACTTCGCTAAGGGGGCGGTTTATCAGCCCGGCGCGCTACAGCTCTCGTGGAAGATCGTCTGCACTTTTGTGACCGCTCTTCTGACGTCGGCAGTTACCTGTTCCTGTGCCGCCGGATCGAGTGGGATGCGAGAGGCAACGTCGTACATACGGCCACGTGCCGCACGCACGTCGGCTACGGCGGCCCTCAACTCGCTGGCACGCGTAACAGGTTCGCTCCGTACCTGTCGGCCAAAGGACGGCTCAGAATCCTTCGGTAAAGCCGCCGTGAGATTATTCTTTCTGGCAGGGAAGCGTGGATTTGCGCCAGCTCAGCTGGACGTCCACCCTTATCCGATATTCGCATAATAGATATTATGGAACCTGTATTATAATCACGAGCAGTCAACCCGAGGCCAACTGCATCAATGGGATGCCCAGGCCGAGATAGAAATTTCTGTTTGAGCGGCGAACGACCTTTACCGCTGGGAACGGCTGCGCAAAGATCATGATGTTGCGCACGCCTTGGGAACCGCCACGACAAGCGCTCATGATTTGAGAGAGATCGTTGATGTCCACTCCGGCCGATCCAGATGCTCACTTCAAGCAACAGGCCGGAGAATACGCGGCCTCACTAGTGCAGTCCGGTATGGTTGTCGGTCTTGGAACTGGATCGACAGCGATCTTTACGACACGCAAGCTCGCCGCCAGACTTCGCGCTGGTGAGCTCCACGACATCATCGCCATAGCGACCTCGCGCGCAACTGACGTTGCTGCCCGTGCCCTTGGTATTCCGATGCTGACGGACGATATCCCGCGTGAGATTGATCTCACCATTGATGGCGCCGACGAGGTCGATCCGGCATTGGATGTGATCAAAGGCGGAGGCGGTGCGCTTCTGCGTGAGAAGATTGTGGCGCAGGCCAGCCGCCGTGAGGTCATTGTCGTGGATGCCGGCAAACTGTCACCCCGACTTGGTACCCACTGGCCGCTGCCTGTCGAGGTCCTAGAGTTCGGATGGCGATCACAAGCGCGCTTTCTGGAAAGCATGGGGGCAACTGTAACGCCGCGGCCCGGCGAAGATGGCATCTTCCATACCGACCAGGGCAACATCATCCTGGATAGTCGTTTCGGTCCTATCGGCGATCTTGCGGGGCTCGCCAGCGAGCTGGAAGCTCGGGCCGGGCTCGCAGGGCATGGCCTTTTCATCGGCATCGCGTCTGATTTGATCATTGCGGGAAAGGACGGGATACGTCATGTCCGGCGCGGCGACGAGATAGCCATCGCTTAGCGTCTTGTGGTTGATTTCCGCTGCCAATGAAGCGACCGTCCACCGATCTGCCCTTCTCCCGAGACCCGAAAAATCGCCGGCTGCTTTGGTCGCGAGCTTCTGCGACGCGAAGCAAACTCAAATAACCATATCATAAAAATATTAAATTTCAAGTAGATGAAAGATTTTTCTAATGCTGAAACTCAAGAGCGGTGATGCCGGAGAACTTTACATGGGGCAGTCTATAAGGCCCCTCCTCCTGATCGTTGCCTGCGCGCTGATCGTCCAGGCCACTGTCCTCTATGTCGTGGGGCAGCCACCGATTTGCGCTTGCGGAACAGTGCGGCTTTGGGTCGGTCAGGTGCTTAGTCCAGAAAATTCGCAGCAGATAACCGACTGGTACACGCCCTCCCATGTGATCCACGGCCTACTTTTTTTCGCGCTGGCGCGTCTGCTGTTCCGGGGGCGCCGGTCACTTTTGCTCGCCTTGAGCTTGGCGCTCGGCATCGAGGTTGCCTGGGAACTCACCGAGAATTCACCGGCGATTATCGCGCGTTATCGCGAACAGTCGCTCGCGCAGGGCTATTCTGGCGACAGCATCCTCAACTCGCTGTGCGACACACTTGCCATGCTTACAGGCTTCTGGCTTGCGGCTCGGTTGCCCGTCCGCGCCAGCATAGCTCTCGTGCTCGCCGCCGAACTATTCACCGGGGTAATGATCCGCGACAACCTGACGCTCAATGTCGTGCAACTTCTCGTGCCGAACAAGGCCGTCTCTGCCTGGCAGGCCGAGGGAGGATTGTATGGAGCGGCCACGAAGCAATAGATGGCTAGGATTCAAAGTGCTCCGGGAAGACGCTCGAGAGCACGTTCATGGCCTCGTCCCAGGTGCGGATCCGCGGATAACCGGTCACATCGATATTGTGGGGCGATGAAAAGACAATGCCCTGCCCGCCAAACCGCTTGAAGTGCCGTGCGTTGTCGTCGATCAGGCAATCGGCCGCTATGACGCTCTTATCGCCGCAAAACACGATGTTGAGTGGATCCACGAAGGGGAAATATCGCCGCAACCATAAAAACTTCGGGCCCAGCGAATTCGGGAATTCCATCGCCGCAGAGGTTACGAACAGATCGCAACGGGCCGCAATAGTCGAAAGAGCTGCCTGGCTCCCCTCGATGACCTTGATGTCTGCAAAGAAGGCGCCGTCATGCATCGCGGCCCTCAAGGCGCCTGCGATATCCGGTTCGACCGCATCAAAGATCTGTCTGCCGCGCAGTGCCTCGGCGTCCCATCGTGCACCGTGACGGTCGACCAGCCAGTTCATCATGGCGCCATATGTGTCGGCGATGACCTCGTCCATGTCGACAGCAACCCGAATGCGACCCAAGTTCCCCTCCCAAGCCGGAATGAATCGAATCAAGCTATGATGACTTAAGTCAGGCATGCAAGTTCGACTTAAAGTTTCGAGCTCGATGCTCTATTGAGCGGCCAGAAGGTGGCCCGTTCCAAGGCTCCCGATCCGTCAAGGAGACATCCATGGCTCTCGACCGTGTTCTCTCTGAAGCCTTCATTCCCGAGCTACCCAACTATTACAAAGGCAAGGTGCGCGAGAATTACGACCTGCCGGATGGTAGCCGCATCATCATCGCGACGGATCGTATCAGCGCTTTCGACCGCGTGTTGGCCTCTATTCCGTTTAAGGGACAGGTCCTGACCCAGACGGCGCGCTTCTGGTTCGACGCGACGTCGGACATATGTCCCAACCACGTTATCTCCTATCCCGACCCAAACGTCGTGATCGGAAGGCGCCTCGATATTCTGCCCGTTGAGATCATCGTGCGCGGCTATCTGGCCGGCACCACGAGCACCTCCGTGCTGACCAAGTATCGGGCCGGCGAGCGAACAATGTATGGACTGACTTTGCCTGACGGTCTGCACGACAATGAGAAGCTTCCCTCGCCAATCGTCACGCCGACCAGCAAAGCGTTCGATGGCGGCCATGACGAACCGCTGAGCGGCGAGGAAATATTGGCAAAGAAGCTTTTGACGCCTGAGCAGTGGGCAACGGTGTCGGATTACGCCTTGAGACTCTATGCGCGCGGGGCGGAGATCGCCGCCGGACATGGCCTGATCCTCGCCGATACCAAATACGAATTTGGCCTCGATCGTAGCGGTGCCATCACCCTCGCAGACGAAATCCATACCCCAGACTCAAGTCGTTATTGGATCGCGGCTTCTTATGAAGAAGATTTCGCTGCCGGTCGGCGCCCGAAGAGCTTCGACAAGGATTTCATTCGTGCCTGGGTCGGGGCGCGGTGTGATCCGTACAAGGACCAGATTCCCGAAATTCCGGAAAGTCTGATCGCCGAGACATCCAAAGTTTACATTGATGCTTTCGAGGCTATTACAGGAGAGACCTTCAGGCCCGATCTTACCGGAGCGACGCCGCTGGAACGCGTACGCTCGAACCTAGCGAAGTATTTCGCAAGCTAAGCGATCTGCTGGCGGGGATCGACGCGAAGGCCCTATTTCGCCAGCAACTTCCTGTGAACGACTCCAAGTTTATGCTACGAAAAAGGTGGGCATAAAACGGCGTGGCACGCCGTTCGGATACTGGGGCTTGGGCTAAATCATGGGGCAGACAGGCGGCGGAGCCGTTCCGTTCGACGATAACCCGGGGCTGATGAGCGCACTCGATAAGCTGGAGAGGCTGACGTCAGTACTTCGGAAGCCCGACGCGTCACGACCCTTGGAACCCGGCAACCCCGTTCATTCCATGCAGGCGAGCACGGAGGCAGCGTTTTCGGTCGCTGCTTCTGATGAGCACTCCTCGCTTCATCATCGGAAGCCCAAAGCCGCGCCGTTGACGGCGCCGACGCTCCTATCCATGAAGCAAGCCTCGGCGATGACGACACTATCGGTGTCTTCCATCAAACGCATGATGGCTGCAGGAACATTTCCTAAGCCCGTTCGGCTCGGTGAGAGCCGAATTGCCTTTGTAGACGCCGAAATTCACGCCTGGGTCCGTGCCCGCATCGCGGAACGGGAATGATGATCTAGGCCTCGCGAACTTCCTGCGACACGGCCTTGGCAGCGTTCAAAACCATTTCGGCTAGCGTTGCATAGCGCTCCGGTGTGATGGCATTGGCTTGGCCTATGGTGGCAACCGCGGCAACCACGCGGTGGCGTGCATCGAACACAGGCGCTGCGATGCAGGAGGTATCGGCTAGGGCCTCCTGCTGATCAAGCGCCCACCCTCGCTCTTTGACCAGTTCCAACTCTTTTAGCATGGCTTCCGGCGAGCCGATGGTGCTCGGGGTCGCTTTTGTCCAATCGAGGTCTGCAAGCAATCTTCTTTGGTCGGTCTCGTCGAGGAAAGCCAAGAGAGCTTTGCCGGTAGCGACGCGGTTCAGCGGCCAGCGCAGACCATCGCAACCATTGCTGCTGCGAACATCGCCATCAGGACTGACGCTCGCAAGCACTACGGCATTGTGCCCTTCAAAGGTGGCGAGCTCGCAGGCAAGGCCCGATTCGCCGGCAAGCCATTCGAGATGCTTCACCGCGATGCCGGGAATTGTGCGCTGCCGGATACCGAGGACACCAAGCTCGCAGATCTTCTCGCCAAGAATAAAGCGGCCATCGGTGAGCACGCGCAGGGCTCCGACATCGGACAGTGCCTTGAGAAGCTGATGCGTCGTGCTCTTGGGAAGCTCGAGGGTCTTCTGAATCGCCGAGAAGGGTAGCTTGCCGCGACGTCCTACGAGGTCGAGTATGAGCATTGCCTTGCGCAGCGATGGAACAGCAACCGAACGGCTCGACGGCGCAACTTCTTTGACCTCTTCACCGACCATTCCCGGTCCTCATCAAATTGTCATCGGTGACAATCTTTACGACGTGCGGGAAACCCGGCCATCCGTGGCGACACGTGGTCACGTATAAAAAGTCGCATCCATGAGACGACAATGCCCCGTTTAAACGGCAAAATCGCTTGCGCGCTTGAACGACTCCTTGCACATACCGTTCGCTCAACGGATCCGCTTGAGCTTGCTGATCGATCCTTCCTTCCTGCGAGGGGTATCGTTGGCCAGGTTTGGCAACCGGCCTACCCCGGAGCTTAATATGCGAACCCTTTCCCAAGCGCCCGTAGCGGCGCCACAGCAGCCGCCCCGAAATTCGGAACGGGCGTTGCTGGCAATGCTGCTGGTTTTTGGGTCTACTGTTTTCTTCGCTGGTGGCGACGTGGGCGCCAAGCTGATGAAGGAAACCGCGCCGGCGCAGTTGGCCACTTGGTTCCGCTATTTTGTCTTCTTTCTCGTTGCGTGTCCCTGGGCGCTTTCCTCAAAAGGGCTCAAAGCCTTCAAGCCTGAGAGCTACCGGCTTCAGATCGGGCGTGGCCTCGCCGCCGTTGCGTCGACGAGCTTCTTTATCCTGGGCCTCGCCTATCTCGATGTCCCCTCGAACACGGCGATTCATTTCATTTCACCGATCATCGTGATGGTGCTCTCGATCTTCGTACTGGGAGAAACAGTCGGCGTTCGCCGCTGGTTGGCCGCCGCAGTTGGGTTTGCCGGCGTCCTGCTGATTGTGCGACCGGGCACGAGCGGTTTTCAGCTCGCCGCTCTGTTGCCGCTGGGATCGGCAACGGCTTGGGCGCTGGGAGCGTTATTCACTCGCCTCATGAAGAACGAGCCGACAGAAGTTACCTTCATGTGGACCGGCATGATCGGTTTGAGCGTTTCGACCTTGCTGGTTATCCCTGTGTTTCATGTCCCCACGGGGCGCGAGCTTCTTTATGGCATTGGCGGCTCGCTGAGCTTCACGATCGCTCACATGCTGTTCATTTCCGGGCTTAAGCTGGCGCCTCTCTCGCTTTTGGCGCCTGTCACCTACATACAGTTGGTGTCAGCCGGGATCCTGTCCTACCTGTTTTTCGGGGACCTACCGAGCTACTATACTTTGCTTGGCTCCATAATGATTGCGGGCTCTGGACTTTACTCAGCTCATCGCGAGCGTGTCAGGCACAAAACACCTGCGATGCCCACGCCTCCTGTTCAATAGCCCCGCCCGGATCTGCCTGAAGCGGAACCACACGCCGCAAACTTCGTTTGTTGTGTGCGGCGCTGGCGGACTTTTTGTTCTTCGGTGCGTCTGAAGTCTATAGAACGATAGGAGAACGCCCCATGCAGAGATCCTCGATCATTTGGGTCATCATCGCCGTGATCATCGTTATCGGCGCTGTCGTGTATTTCTCGGGCAACAGGACGGGAACGACCACACCGCCGCCCCCTGCGACGTCAACGGCTCCCGCTGCGCCATCAACTCCAGCGCCATCGGCGCCCGCTCCGGCCGCACCGGCGCCTGCCGCACCTTCGGCCCCCGCAGCTCCGACGACGCCGTAACGGTGTTCTTCAGTGTGCTGATCACAAGCGCAAAATAGCTTTCCATAAATGCAATCGGCGCCCTCAAGGCGCCGATTTGTTTAGAAGGAGGTTGGTTTCACAGCTCCCGGTCAATGACCGTGCTGCGTGTGGTTCCGCCTGTTCCCTGCCAGGCATCGATCATCGCCTGCATGCGCATGGCGAATTCCTGATTGTCTTGAACCACAGCCGCATTGCCGGGCGAATCTGCGCTTTGACTAGCCTTCTTGGTTCCGTCCGAAATGAAGGCTTCGAAGCCGCTCGTCACTTGGTCAAGCGGCGACGCTTTGACGGTATTTGCCTTCGTGAGCGCGTTGGCAGAGGACGAACTACCCTGCTCCGATGACTTATCGGTCGCAGTGTCGACGGAGTTGTTGTCCGTTCTTTCCGTAACCTTGACGGCCTTTTCCGCCTTGAGATCAGTCGTCGTGGACTGGTTCTGTTCGGTCGGCGTTTTCGGCACCGGCGAGGTGACGCCGGTCAGCACCGGTTTTACGCTCGCGATATCCATGACTTATCCTTTCGAGCCGGATACGAATGACCCAGATCATCGAAAGAAGTTTAGTCTCCGGCGCTGAAAGGAACGTTTTCCCCATCGTTAAAAATTTAACGATGTTTATGTTTCTGCGATATTTTTGGAGTCGCGGCGCATCATCACTGGAGCGACCGCGACTAAACCATGGAATTGTTAACGCGCTCCGAACTGCACGCCCAAATACAAGTGTTTATGGGGCCGGATGGATGTAGGGCCAAGGCGATGCTTCGCCATCGCGCGGCACTGCGACATGCACCAGCACCGGCTCTTCTGTCGCCAATGCTTCAGGAAGAACCCGTGCCAGTTCGCTCGGTGAGGCGACGGAATACGCTTTGACCCCAAATGCCTGCGCCAACTTCGGGAAGTCAGGGTTTTGCAGTTCCGACGCAATAAAGCGCCCCTCATAACGGGTCCGCTGGTCGCGCCGGACGTTGCCGTAGGCACCATTGTCGAAAACCAGCACAACGATCGCAATCTTTTCCTGCGCTGCAGTCGCAAGCTCCTGGACCGCAAACATGAAACCGCCATCGCCGCAGACAGCTAAGACCTTGCGGTCTGGATTGGCGACCTTGACGCCGAGAGCCGCAGGAAAGCCGTAACCGAGCGTACCCTGGTATCCTTCGCTAACATAGGTGCGAGGCAGTCTCGCGTCCCAGGCAAAGTAGGACGCGAACCCCACTTGGCAAAGCTCGGTCAGGAAGAAACCGTCATCTGGGAGAGCCGATCGGATCACCTTGAGGTAGTCCACTTCGGGCTGCACTTTGTCGATTTCGGCTTGGACTGCAACCTTGGCGTTGACGATTTCAGCAAGGATGGCGCTTCCATTGCGGCTTGTCGCTGCGTTTGAAAGTTTCTCGATTGCAGCAAGCAGCGCTCGGGCAGCCACTTTGGCATCGGCTACCACCGGCGCGTCTGCCTTCAGGCGCACCATCTCCTCGGGGTCGACGTCGATGCGAACCAGCTTTCGGTTGCCGGGCAGACGCTCGTGATACGTCATCATGCCAGCCCAGCGCATGGTTGGAAGTTCGAGACGCGTGCCAATTCCGAGCACCACGTCGATCTCCGGATAAAGACGGTGGGCAACCGCCGATGACACGCCATGAGTCTCGCTTTCGGCGACAATCCCACGGCCGCCGCGCAAGGCCGTGACCGGTGCGTTGAGAATGGCAGCCAGCGCCCTCACCTCTTCCGCAGCATGTTGTGCTCCGCTACCCACCATGATCATGGGACGACGGGCGGCAACGAGCAGGCGTGCCGCAGCTTGGATTTCAGCGTTATCGGGGGGCTGCGGGAAAGGAACGGTTGCCCCTTCCAGCGGTTCGACCATGGCTGTCTGAGCCATGCTGTCCCACGCCATCTCAAGAGCGACAGGGCCAGGGCGGCCGCTCAGCATCTGACGGAAGGCTTCATTGACGAGAGCCGGTGCGTCCTCGACCCGCTCGATGCGCGCCGACCATTTTGTCATGCGGCGAAGAAGCGCTAGTTGGTCGGGAACCTCATGAAGGTGGCCGCGCCCCCTCCCCTCGAAGGTTGACGGCACATTGCCCGTGATCAGCAATACCGGCGCGCAGCAGCCAAGAGCTGTGATCAGCGCCGCTCCGGCATTCAGCACGCCCGGACCGGGGACAACAGAGAACACGCCGGGCCGCCCCGTGGAACGGGCATAGCCAAAGGCCATATAGCCTGACGCTTGCTCGTGCCGCGCGCTGTAGGTTCGGATGCGATCCGCAGTGAGCGCCAGAGCGTCAAACAACGGATAGGTCTGCGCCCCTGGCAGACCGAACACCGTGTCGACCCCGTTCGCAATGAGCGCGTCGACGATCGCGCGACCGCCGGATACGGCGTCACGGACTTGCAGCATGGTTTTCTCCCAGAGCGAGTCTGTATCAGCCGACCGGATATCCAACCGCTTTGAGCGCAGCTACGAAGGCTGGGATGTCCCGGATGTGCAGACCGGCGACGTTGATCCGTCCGGAGCCTGCCATGTACACCGCATGGTCCTTACGCAGCGCCAGCACCTGTTCGGGGCTCAGCGCCAGGGTCGAGAACATACCAGTCTGTGTTTCGTGCGCCTTGAGACCCGGGCCGGCAGCGGCCAGCGCGGCGCGGACGCCCCGAACACGGGCGCCCATGCGATCAATTTCCTCGCGCCAGATGCGGGTGAGTTCGGCGTCTTCGAGAATCGTCCGGACAATGGCAGCGCCATGGTCCGGCGGCATCGACCAGGACACGCGGCTGAAGGCTGCCAAGTTCGACATGACCGCCGTAGTAGCCTTTTCGTCCCGTGCCTTGACGTAGAGCGCCCCGACGCGATCTCGATAGAGCCCGAAATTCTTGTCACAGGAGTAGGCAACCATCACTTCATCAAGATTTTCGGTGAGGAGCCGGACTCCATAGGCGTCGCCTTCCAGCCCCTTGCCGAGCCCATGGTAGGCAAAGTCGATCAGCGGCACCACGCCGGTTTCCTGCAAGGCCTTCAAGACAGTCTGCCAATCCGCTGGCTCAAGTTCTCCGCCCGTCGGGTTATGGCAACAGCCGTGCAGCAGGACGACATCTCCGGCAGAAGCGCCCTCAATCGCGGCCACGAGCGACGCGACGTTGACCGTTTGCGTCTTCACGTCAAAATAAGGATGCGGCACGGCCTTGAGGCGCGTGGCGTTGAGAATCTGCAAATGATTTGGCCAAGTCGGCGCGCCGTAAAGAATCTTCGCTTCAGGACGAGCCAATGCGACAAGATCGGCGGCAAGGCGTACGGCGCCAGTGCCACCTGGCGTCTGAATACCCGCAACCCGCGATCCTGGATCATTCCCGAAAATGATCGGCTTCAACAGGTGAGTATAGATCGGATCCCCTTCCGGTCCGAGGTAGGCCTTTGTAGTCCGCGTCTCGACCAGAGCTTTCTCGGCGGCTTTTACCGCTGCCATGATGGGCGTAACGCCGCTGTCGTCGCGGTAAACGCCCACGCCCAGATCCAGCTTTTGGGGGCGCGGATCGGCGCGATAAAGGCCGATGAGGGCAAGCAAGGCGTCGGCAGGCTGTTCTGGGAGATTGTCAAACATCGAGGGCTTCCGGGTGGCGGTGAATAAACTCACCCTAATGACCTTTCACGGAAATTTCTCTGCGTTTTCTGGAAAGGCAATTGCTCGGAACGAGGATTTTCAGCATGATGCCGCCCGCTTGCGCATGTTTCTTGCGCGGTCTCTGGGAGTTGCGCGCCTTGGAAGAGCTGGATGTCTTCGACCTACGTCTTCTCGCCGCCATTCAGGCGAGGGGAGACATGACCCAGGCGGAGCTGTCTGAGATCGTACATCTCTCCCCGACCCAGTGTGCCAGACGACTGCAACGCCTTCGAGCCGACGGCTACGTCCGAGACATTGTCGCCATCCTCGACCCCGAACGCCTAGGGATCAATATCATTGCCCATACCCTGGTGGGGCTCCGGAATCATGACGATGAGACCGGCCGGGCATTTCGCGCCTTTATCGATACTGCCGACGAGGTGGTCGAGTGTTGGTCGCAAACCGGCGATGCTGACTATCTTCTGAAGATCATGGTGAGAGACCTCGGAGAGCTGGCCAGCCTCATCGAAAGGCTGATCACTGCCGTTGGTGGCTTTGCTTCCCTGCGCTCCTTCGTCGCTTTGAAGGCCATCAAGCGGACTACGACGATCCCGATTCCGACCTGAGCTCTTCAGCCACTAAGTCCATTCCCGGTAATGCTCCGAGCGGCGGCCTTGGCTGACCGCGGGAATTCCTGTTGCCTTCTAGTGAGCCTGCGCTTCGCGCTGCAGAGTCCTCAGGAATGACTGCCTCAAAAACCGATTGCGAATTTTCGATTTTCATTCATTTGATTTCGTAATTCTGCTCATTATGTGCTAATTCGAAAGCCGGACGCTGCTTGGCGAAGAATCCGGAGAAGTACGATGGCGGATGTGGATGTTCTCGTGATTGGCGGTGGCATCAATGGCTGCGGAATTGCCCGTGACGCGGTGGGGCGTGGCTACTCAGTGCTGCTCGCTGAGATGGGCGATCTCGCCTCGGGCACATCTTCAGCTTCCACAAAGCTCATTCACGGTGGGCTTCGTTACCTTGAGCATTATGAGTTCCGTCTCGTCCGCGAGGCCCTGACCGAGCGGGAAATCCTGTGGGGGATGGCGCCGCACATCATCTGGCCGCTGCGCTTTGTCTTGCCGCATCACACCGGCCTCAGGCCGGCATGGCTTCTGAGGCTGGGTCTTTTTCTATATGACCACATCGGTGGGCGGCGACTCCTGCCGACAACACGAGCTCTCGATCTGCGCACCGACGCCGCAGGCCAACCTCTGAAGACTGGCTATGCGAAAGGTTTTGAGTACTCCGACTGCTGGGTGCAGGACGCCCGTCTCGTGGTACTCAACGCGATGGATGCCGCCGCCCAGGGTGCCACCATTCTCACCCGGACCCGCGTCACGTCAGCCAGCCGCGTCGGTGATCATTGGTCCGTGACGTTGACCGATACCCTGACCGGTGCCAGCCGCGAGGTCACGGCACGTCTTGTCGTCAACGCGGCGGGACCATGGATTGACAACGTCCTACGCTCGGTTGCTGGGACATCAGAAGCGCGTCACGTTCGATTGGTTCAAGGCTCTCACATCGTGGTGCCTCGCCTCTATGACCACGACCGCGCCTATATTTTTCAAAACGCCGACGGCCGCATCATCTTTGCAATTCCCTACGAGCGCGACTTCACCCTGATAGGCACCACCGACCGGGATTACATGGGTGACCCTGCTGACGTTTGCATTACTGGCGAGGAAACGGCGTATCTGACGGCGGCCGCTTCGGAGTATTTCCAGAAGTCCATTACCGCCGAGGATGTCGTATGGACCTACTCGGGCATTCGCCCACTTTATAACGACGGTGCTTCGAAAGCTCAGGAAGCAACGCGCGATTACGTGCTGAAGCTATCGGGTGAAAAGAGCGAGCTAAAGTTGCTCAACGTTTTCGGAGGCAAGATCACGACCTATCGCCGCTTGGCGGAAAGCGCGTTGGAACTCATTGAGGGCGCCATCGGAAGGCGCGCGGCAGCTTGGACCAAGGGGGCAACACTGCCGGGAGGAGATATGCCTGCGGGTGGCGTAACTGCCTACCAGCGGCAGATAAGCGACGCCTATCCAGGCGTCGATCCGGACCTGATTGATCGCTTGGTTCACACTTACGGTACGCGGGCCAAAGCCATCCTGGGAAATGTCACCAGTGCATCTGAGCTTGGTCGAGATTTCGGCGGAGGGCTGACAGAAGCCGAGGTCTGTTACCTCGTTCGCGAGGAATGGGCGAGATCTGCCGATGACATTCTTTGGCGACGCACCAAACTCGGGCTTCGCGTACCCAAGGAAGCGGCCCTGGAGCTTGAAGTTTTCGTCGCAGGCCTTTGCTGATTGGGAAGAAGTAGACCGACGAGGCTTGCTTAGGCCAACCTCGAGACTAAAACTCAAACAAAACCAAGGGACGGGAGGAGACCGACCATGGCCGGATTTGTACTGGCGATTGACCAGGGCACCACGTCAACACGAGCGATCGTCTTCGATGACGAGTACCGGGTTAAAGGTGTTGGGAAGCAGGAGTTTCCCCAACATTTTCCCGACTCCGGCTGGGTCGAGCATGAGCCCGAGGACATCTGGCATACCACCCTTGAAACCATGCAATATGCGCTCGCGCGCGCAGCCGTATCGCCGCAGGACATCGCCGGCATCGGCATTACCAACCAGCGTGAGACCACGCTGATATGGGACCGCGAGACGGGTAAACCTATCCATCGCGCCATCGTCTGGCAGGATCGACGGACATCGGATCTATGCGCGTCGCTCAAGTCCGAGGGTGCCGAGGATTACGTGCGTGAGAAAACGGGATTGTTGCTCGATCCCTATTTCTCCGGCACGAAGATCGCGTGGCTCCTCGACAACGTCGCGGGCGCTCGTGCCGCGGCAGAAGCCGGAAGACTTGCCTTTGGGACGGTCGATAGCTTTTTGCTCTGGCGCCTCACTGGCGGCCGAGTGCACGCCACCGACGCAACCAACGCGTCTCGAACTCTTCTTTACAACATCGTCACAGGCGAATGGGACGACGATCTCCTGCGCCTGTTCAATGTTCCGCGGGCCCTGTTGCCGGACGTGCGCGACAGCGCCGCCGATTTCGGAGAAACCGATCCAGATCTCTTCGGTGTGGCGATTCCCATCCGAGGCATCGCTGGCGACCAGCACGCCGCAACGGTCGGTCAGTCCTGCTTCGCGCCAGGTATGTTGAAATCGACCTACGGGACGGGTTGTTTTGCCCTCCTGAACACCGGAATCGAGATTGTTCGCTCGTCCAACCGCCTCTTGTCGACCATCGCCTATCAGCTCGATGGTAAAGTGACCTATGCGCTCGAGGGCTCGATCTTCATGGCCGGCGCCACGGTGCAGTGGCTGCGCGACGGCCTTCGCTTTTTCGAGCGGTCGGATCAGGCCGGCGCCCTGGCTGACCATGCCGACCCCAACCAGAATGTTTATCTGGTACCAGCCTTCACGGGCCTTGGCGCGCCATGGTGGGATGCCGACGCACGCGGTGCCCTTTATGGGATGACGCGCAATACAGGCCCGGCCGAAATTGCTCGCGCCGCCTTGGAGGCCGTCTGTTACCAGACCCATGACTTGCTTGAGGCGATGCGTCGAGACTGGGCCGGGTCGTCGGAGACGGTGCTTCGCGTTGACGGAGGAATGGTCGCGAGCGACTGGACAATGCAGCGTCTTGCCGATCTTTTGAATGCACCGGTCGACAGACCTCTGGTGTTGGAAACCACGGCGCTTGGCGCTGCCTGGCTCGCGGGGCATAAAGCCGGTGTTTGGCCCGACATGCAGGGCTTTTCTCTGAGTTGGAAGCGTAATCGCCGCTTCACACCCCAAATGGAAGAAAATGTCCGTCAGCGAAAGCTTGCCGGTTGGGCCGATGCAGTCAGAAGAACGCTGACTGCTTGAAGCTCGGTACTCGGCTGCATGCCAAAGAGGGACGGCGCCGGTGGTAGGTGGGTTTGCTTCACCTACCCTATTTCCTTGTACAATCTCCGTATAGTATTTTTGCGCAAATGGCGATGAGATTGATTGTCAATTTGACCGTCGGAAATAATACTCCTCATATCCGAAATGAATCTCGAGAGCCTAAACTTGCCGAGATGGCGAAATCGCGACCACATCCACCTAATTTTGATCCAAATCATCGCTAGGGCTAGCCTAAAGGCTAATCATCATGGCGTTGGGAAGCGTGAATATGGAGGTGTGAATGATCGACAAATCGTCCTCCAATGCCGGCAGTGATGGCTGCGGCTGTAATCAGGAACCTGAGCTTATGCGCCGCATGGCGATGACGCTCGATTCCGATCAATTTCTGCAAGGCATTGAACGCAAACTGGCCGCTGATCGTTGCCATGAATGCACGGAGCTCGACGCCTGCAAGGTCTGGCTCGATATAACGGCGATCCGTGGTGCCGTTCATCCCCCGAAATTCTGCCGCAACGCTGATCTATTCGAAGAAATCAGCAACGACGCCGCATCGTCGTCCTTCTGACCTTCGGGATTTTTTCGGCCAAGTCAGGCGGCGTCGACCTCACCGTCGCCGTCCTCTTCGACTTCGACGGTTAGCGAGGCGAAGCTATCGGAGACTTCGACAGGCTTGTCTGTTCGCGCTCCGAGACCTGATTTACTGCGTTCCAGCGATTTCAGGACAAACTCTCGGAACGCCTTCACTGGAATTGGCGGCGAATAGATATAGCCTTGTGCCTGTACGACGCCAATCGACTTGAGATGCTCGACCTGATCCGGGCGCTCCACACCCTCTGCAACGATGCCCAAGCCGAGCTGGTGACCCAGTTCGACAAGGGTGTCGACGATCGTTTGGGACGAATGGTCGGTCCCGATGTGGTCGATGAACATCTTGTCGATCTTGATGATGTCGACGCCTAACTTCTGCAGATAGGCGAGACCACCGTGACCGGTACCCACGTCGTCGAGCGCGACGGAGGCGCCGAGCGCCTGAATGCGCCCGATGATGGCGCGCGAAAGGGCAAGATCCTTGAGTGGGTGTTGCTCGGTGACCTCGAAGCAGAGCTGTTCGTAGCGGATCTTCGAGTTCCCATAGATCCGCTTGATGTCATCCATGATTTCGAGGTCGTTGAAATGCATGGCGGTCAGATTGATGGCCAGCTTCAGTCCCGGATTTCTGTCGTAGATATCGGACACATCGACGACGGTCTGTGCCATCAACTGACGCGTTATGTCGCGGATGGCGCCGGTTGCCTCGGCGTAAGGCAGGAACTGGCCCGGTGAGACCATTGTCCCATCTGGCCGTTGCCAGCGGACGAGTACTTCGCAGCCTCGAATTTCCCCCGTCATCAGGTCAAAGACGGGCTGGTAATAGGGGATGAACTCGTGATTATCGACGGCGCGTGAGAAGCTGTCGCCATCGGACTGGCGCCACATGGACCACGTGACGATGATGAAGACGCCAAGTCCCGCCAGTGTTGAAAGAACGATAGTGATCGTCCGAAGACCGGCAATCGACTTTTCGGCGGCTGTCGCGTCGACCGCAACCCTCACCTTGATTGGATAACGCTCGGAGGATGCAACCGACGCCAAGGTCGATGCCTGGTCTCCCTCAGTCCACTTCCCGGCGAATTTGCTCCACTCCGCTCCGTCATCAAGATAGATCGAGACGACGCTCGCATCTTCGAAATAGCTGGCGCCGGCGTCCATATCGAGCGCTCTTGTCGCGAGACGTGCCACAAGGCGCTGCTTGTCATCGATGCGCAGGGTAACGACGGCCTGCCGTTTGTCTTTTCCGTCGCTCAAGACCGACAGCATGACCGAGGGATCACCCTTTTCGGCGACTGGCAATCTTGCCGGTGCGGCGAGGGCTCCCATGGGTTCGCCACAAATGAGCGTTCCAGCCTCGTCGGTCAGACCGATCTGAACGATAAACTCAGAGTTGAAGGCTGCCATTCCAAACGCGGTGCGGTCGGCGAGACTGCAAGTCACGCGACCGTTGCTTCTTAGGTCTGCCAATACTTTCAACGCTTCGGCGACGGTCGTTTCAGCGCGTGCCAGATAACGCGCAGCCATGGAATCTGCTTCAGCCTGTCCCGTCGAGACGGCGTGCTGGGAGAGAACATAGTCAGCTGCGGCGATCGGAACGGTTGTGACGACCGCCGAAAGAGCAAGGAGCCGGAGCCATTTCAACCACCTAAGCTTCACATCAGTTCCATTCTGATCTTCGGTCCACCCTTGGCAAACCCCGCACCCTGCCTGGCGGGAAAAGGAAAGCGATCTCTAATAATTCATCTTTGTTTGCTCTGGATGAACAAATGGTTTCTCAAATTGCGAGCCCCGGTCTTTCTTTGGGGGCAACAAATTGAAGGAGTGCTCGACAAAATTCGCTGGAGGCATGGCTTGTGCGTCGATCCTCATTTGGCCACAATGCCAGTCTCGAAAGGCATCAGTTATGTATGTTTGCCGATAAAGACTTATTGGGAGTGTGAAATGACGATTTCCAGTCGCTGGTCGCTTACCGTGGCCGTTGTGGCACTGACAGCAGGCCTCGCCGGACCGGCTTTTGCGGCGGCGACACCCGAGCAGGTGACTGCCGCCCTGACCAAGCTGCTGGCGATGGACAAGGGAGCGACGTTCAACCTTGGGGCTCCCACCAAGTCCAACGACGGAGTCGTTTACAACAACGTATCGATCAAGGCTGGCGATGGCAGTGAGACCAAGATCGACGTGTTGACGTTCGGCAACCCGACGGTTGACGGCGACACTTTGAGTGCCGACTCGATCGTCGCGGAAAACGTCACCGGCACGGATAAGGGCGATAGCGTTTCCATCGCATCGGTCGAGCTGACGTCCCCGGTATTTACCGGCAAGGATACCGGCAATCGCGTTGATGCCGTATCGGCCGAAGGCATGTCGTTTAGCCAAGGCGGAAAGGCCCCGGTTGTCATCGACAGCGCTGGTCTTGATCTTTCCGATTACGCCAACGATGTCCCGCATGCGATCGATGTATCCGTCGAGGGCATTGCCGTTGATCCCGCCGCAGTGGATTCGGATGGTCAATTTGCCGCCCAGCTTAAGGCGATGGGCTATGACAAGCTGACCTTCGGATTTTATGGCTCCGGCTCGCTTGACGAAACCTCCGGCGATCTTGTGGTCAATGAAATCACGGTCGACGGTACGGATCTCGGGACCGTTACGCTGACCGGTACATTCGGCGGACTGACATCCGACGTGCTGAACAAGTTCAAGCAGCCCACTCCGCCGCAGGAAGCGCTAGGCAATATCACGCTCAAGCAGGCTTCGGTCTATTACGGCGATGCTTCGCTAGCAGGGCGTATTATTGCCCAACAGGCCAAGCAAATGGGACAGGAGCCCGCTGCGTTCGTGGGACAGATTACGGGAGCTCTTCCCCTGCTCCTTTCGGCAATCGGCAATCAGCCTTTCCAGGAAAAGCTGTCGCAGGGCCTGACCACTTTCCTCAAGGATCCCAAGAACCTGACGGTCACCGTCAAGCCTGATGCGCCGATCGCATTGCTCAATATCATCTCCACGTCGCAGACCGCGCCTCAAACGCTGCCAGATGTTCTGAAGGCAGACGTAATCGCCAATCAGCCTGAGACGGGAGACGATGGGGAGGACAGCGATGGTACTGACGTCAACTGACCTTACCTGTTCTTGATGCGCGGCCAACATGGCTGAGGCCAGACGCCGATAAAGGCGACTGCCCGCGACGTCAGAAGATCTCAGAGGCCGGCTTGCCGGCCTCAAAAATTGCTCATCCGGGAGGACCTTCGATGAGGATCCGCGCATCTTTCGGCGTGGTGGCAGCGCTTGCCACTTTCGCTTGCTCTTTTTACGCCCAGGCGGAAACGCCTAGGGAAACGCTGGTCCGGCAGTGGTTGACCTCAGCTTCTTTTGGGCTGCCGTTGTCCGTTGGTTCAAGCAGCTTTGATCCTGCCACACAGACGGTGACGCTGTCGGATGTCGTGATTGGTAACGTCGACGATAATCTGCTTTCAGTTCATTTTGACGAATTATCTGTCGAAGATCCAAGGACCGCTCCAGGCGACGCCTTCGCCGCGCATGCAGTTCGTGGCTCCGGCTACCGCGTCGATATCCGCTTTGATGTCGGGAAATGGTTTCCTGGCCTAGCGTCCCTCGAAGAAGGGGCCGGCAAGGAACTCGACAAGGTGGCGCCTCCGGTATCGAAGCAAAAGCCAGTCGGCAAACCGCAAAACGGCAGTGACGACACGAAGCCCGATGGCGCGGCTCAGTCAAATGACTCAGGCTCCGACAAGCTCAGTGAAAGCAAGCTGCCATCTGTCGTCGACTATTCGCTTTCCGCCGAGACAATGCTCGTCGAGCGCCTTGTCTTCCCGATGCCGCCGAAAGTTCCGGCAACCAATGGACCGCTTTACGAGAGAGTTTTCAGCTATCTGAACTGGACGACTGGCGTTCGGGCAGACTGGGCGGAGATGAACAATGTCCGCATCGAAACCAGCGGGATGACCGAAGGCGATTCCATTACGACCTATTCGCTCGCCTATCTTTCGGGCCTTCATGAAGGTCGCGTCGAGCGCGCGGGCGTCAATTCGATGGAGCAGAAGCCGAAGGACGAGACGTCGCCAGTGAAGTCCGTGACCATCGATAATACCTACCTTATCGGCATGGATTACGGCGCGGCTTTGGAAACCCTTGACCCAGCCAAGTACGCCGGCGGGGTTGGCGATGGTAGACTGCGAACTGTCTACTCGCAGTATGGCGTCAATAACATCGTGCTGTCTTTCGACGGCGCGACCGCCAGCATTGGCAATATCGAAGCCGACAATGTCCATATGCGCCAGACCGACAAGCCACTGGTCAAATTGGTAGCTGCGGCGCTCGATGATCCCAAACAGATCGAAACTGATCCCTTGTCGTTTATTTCGACGGTCTTGCCAAACTACACTCAGCTGATGGGCGTGGATTTCATCCAAGCCAACAAGATCGAGGTCAAAGCCGGCGACGCTATGGAGCTGGCGATCAACCGCTTCGACGGAAATGGCATCGACGGCAATGGTATCGGTGCTTTTACGTTGCGCGATATCACCGCGGAGTCCAAGCTGACATCTGCAAAGGTCGGCCTGTCGCTGTTGACGGTTCAAGATGTCCGTTTTGGTTCGCTTGCTGCCTTGCTCGAGCTCGGCGCTAATGCCTCTGAAGGCAAGGAGCCTTCAGGAAAGGCGATTCACGACGCTATCTTGAACGGTGGCACCTCGTTTGGATTTGTAGAGCTCAGCGCGTTGTCGGTTGAGTCCCCGCTAGGCTCGGTTGGACTTGACTCCCTTGCCCTAACCAGTGGCGACTATCTCGGAACGCTGCCGCAGCGCGGAGACTTCACCTTCACCTCGCTTTCGCTGCCAGTCGCCCTGCTGACCGATGAGACGCTGGTGTCCGAACTCACGGCCATGGGCTACGAAACCCTCGACCTGTCCGGCGGCATGACGCTGACGTATGATGCGGACAAGGGCGACCTCAGATTGGAAGACCTCACGCTCAAGGCGACCGACATGGGGGTCGTTTCGGGCGATTTCCATGTTGGAGGGTTACCGCTGTCGCTCGTTGAAAAACCTGATGAGATCGAAGCCCGCATGAATGCGGCAACCCTTGTCTCCGCGTCTATAACCTACGGCAACGGCGGCATCGTCGAGAAGGCGTTTGATGCGCAGGCAAAGAAGATGGACCAGGACGGCGAAAAGCTTCGCCAGAATACCGCCAGCGCTCTGCCGCTAATGCTAAACTTCCTCGAAGATCCCAAGCTGCAGGCGCAGTTCGAAGGGCCGATCTCGGATTTCCTCAAGGATCCAAAATCGATCACTCTGACGGTTGCTCCCCAAAAGCCGGTTCCGTTTGCCGAACTTGAAAAGGTGAACACCGACAAGCCAAACGATCTTATTCGCGTCTTGAACGTCGGATTGACCGCTAACGAATAAGTCGACCGCTCTGTATATCGGTCGTGAAAGAAGACAGAAAAGGCCGGGGAGTCGCCCTCCCCGGCCTTGATCTTTTGCTGCTCGCCCACCGATCAGTTCGGCAGGTTCAGCTTGAGATGCAGCTCGCGCAACTGCTTGGTCGACGCCTCGGAGGGCGCTCCCATCAGCGGATCTTCGGCGCGCTGGTTCATCGGGAACAGCGTGATCTCGCGCAGGTTCTGCGCACCGCACAGCAGCATCACAACGCGATCGACACCGGCCGCCATGCCGCCGTGCGGCGGGGCGCCATACTGGAAGGCGCGGTACATGCCACCGAAGCGCTCCTCGACTTCGGCCTTGGAAGTACCGACCAGCTCGAAGGCCTTGACCATCGTCTCAGGCGACTGATTACGGATCGAACCGGAGGCCATCTCGTAGCCGTTGCAGACCATGTCGTACTGGAACGCCTTGATGGTCAACGGGTCCTGGCTGTTGAGAGCCTCAAGACCGCCCTGCGGCATGGAGAACGGATTGTGGGCGAAATCGAGCTTCTTCTCGTCGTCGTTCCACTCGTAGAAGGGGAAGTCGACGATCCAGCAAAGTTCGAAGCGCTCGGTATCGACAAGGTTTAGATCGAAGCCGACGCGGTTGCGAGCTTCGCCAGCGAACTTGTAGAACTTCTGAGGATCGCCTGCGACGAAGAACACCGCATCGCCCTCGGCAAGGCCGAGCTGCACGCGGATCGCCTCGGTGCGCTCCGGACCAATATTCTTGGCGAGCGGACCTGCGCCTTCGAGAACGCCGTTCTCGGAGCGCCAGAAGATATAGCCGAGACCGGGCTGGCCCTGCCCTTGGGCCCAGGAATTCATGCGGTCACAGAAGGCGCGGCTGCCACCCGTCTTGGCCGGGATGGCCCAAACTTCCGTCTTCGGGTCGGCCTCGATCATCCTGGCGAACACCTTGAAGCCCGATCCGGCGAAATGCTGGGTCACCGCCTGCATCTCGATCGGGTTGCGCAGGTCCGGCTTGTCCGAGCCATAGAGGCGGATGGAGTCGTCGTACTTGATGCGGCGGAACTGCTGGGTAACCGGCTTGCCTTCGGCAAACTCTTCGAAGACACCGCGGATAACCGGCTCCATGGTGTTGAAGACGTCTTCCTGCGTCACGAAGCTCATCTCGAGGTCGAGCTGATAGAACTCACCCGGCAGGCGGTCGGCGCGCGGGTCCTCGTCGCGGAAGCAGGGAGCGATCTGGAAGTAACGATCAAAGCCTGCCACCATCAACAGCTGCTTGTACTGCTGCGGCGCCTGCGGCAGCGCATAGAACTTGCCGGCATGAATGCGGCTCGGCACCAGGAAGTCACGCGCGCCTTCCGGCGAGGAGGCCGTCAGGATCGGTGTCGAATATTCTGTAAAGCCGGCGTCTTCCATGCGGCGGCGCATCGAACGGATGACCTTCGTACGCTTGACGATGTTGCCATGCAGCGTTTCGCGGCGCAGGTCGAGGAAGCGATACTTGAGGCGCACGTCTTCCGGATAGTCCGGCTCACCGAAGACCGGCAGCGGAAGATCCTTGGCTTGGGCCAGAACCGCGATCTCGTTGGCGAACACTTCGATTTCACCAGTCGGAAGGTTGGCGTTGACCGTCTCGGGCGTGCGGGCGCGAACCAGGCAATCGACGCGGATGACCCACTCGGCGCGCAGCGTCTCGGCAAGTTTGAACGAGCCGCTATCGGGATCGACCACGACCTGCGTCATGCCGTAATGGTCGCGAAGATCGATGAACAGCAAGCCGCCATGGTCGCGCACACGATGCACCCATCCGGACAGCCGCACATTCTGCCCAACGTCGCTGGCTCGAAGTTGGCCGCAGGTGTGGGAGCGATAGGCATGCATGATGATCGTCCTGTCTCGTTGATTCCGTCGGGAACGGCTCCGGTTTGCCCCCTTTAAGGCAGCCGGATCTGTGGGCGCGACAAGCGCACGGCGGGGCATATTTGTCAAGAATTCAGACAGCTGATTACGCGCTTCGCCGGCTGCCTGATCTTCCTTTCTTTGCCAAGGATCAAGGTCAAGTGTCAGGCAAGAATTTTCCATTGCCGGCATTTTTTGAGGGTGCAGCTTCCGACTTTGCCGGCTTCGTCGGAATAGTGTCATTCGAATGTGGGAGAAGCCTTCGCTCAGACGGCAGGCCGCAAGGCGACTCGCGGGGCTAATCCCGTTTGCCGGCTGATGGGGACGCTTCCATGAGCAAGCAGAAAACCAAGGACCTTCTTGCCAACGCGGTGCATGCCAACAAGCTCACCAGCAAAGAGGGTATTCTCGAGCGCCTGTTCACCCTCGCCTTTTCGGGTCTGGTTTACCCCCAGATCTGGGAAGATCCGGCCGTTGACATGGCGGCGCTCGAACTCGGCCCGGAGAAGCGCATCATCACAATCGCCTCCGGCGGCTGCAACGTCATGAACTATTTGACCGCGTCGCCTGCCGAGATCATTGCCGTCGATCTCAACCCGGCCCATATCGCTTTGCTCAAGCTGAAGCTGACCGCAGCGCGCGAACTGCCCAACCATGAAAGCTTCTTCCGTTTCTTTGGTCATGCCGACGAACGCGAAAACACCGCCCGTTACGATCGCTTCCTGCGTGACCGTCTGCCGGAAGACGCTCGGGCTTATTGGGAGAAGCGCGGCCTGACGGGCCGGCGCCAGATCGCCATTTTCACCCGCAATATCTACCGTTATGGGCTGCTCGGCCGCTTTATAGGCATGATGCATCTCCTGGCTCGTGCCTATGGCAAGAACCCCCGCCTTATGCTGACAGCCAAGGGGCTCGACGAACAGAAGCGGCTGTTCGAGGAAAATCTCGCACCGGTCTTTGATTCCAAGCTTGTGCGTTGGCTGTGCCGCATGCCTGTTTCGCTTTACGGCCTTGGCATTCCGCCGGCTCAGTTCGCCTATCTCTCAGCCGATGCAGATGGTGATCTCGCGGGCCTCTTGCGCCAGCGTCTGTCGCGCCTCGCCTGCGATTTCCCGCTGGAGGACAACTATTTCGCCTGGCAGGCCTTCGGCCGCCGTTACGATCGCGAGAGCCGTCGGGCGGTGCCGCCTTATCTCACCCGCGACGCCTATGATGCCATTCGCGCCAATGCCGACCGCGTGACGGCGGTGCAGGCTTCGATGACCAATCAACTGGCCGAGAAGCCAGCTCAAAGCCTCGACGGTTACGTTCTGCTGGATGCGCAGGACTGGATGACGCCGGCCCAAATGATCGCTCTCTGGAGTGAAATCACCCGGACGGCCCGGCCCGGTGCTCGCGTCATCTTCCGAACGGCGGGGCTGGAAAGCCCGCTTGAGAAGGTGTTACCGCCGGAAATTCGCTCCCTGTGGTCTTACGACCCATCGACCGTGCCCGGCTATGTCGCCCGCGATCGCTCATCGATCTACGGCGGCTTCCATCTCTACGTCAGGACCCAGGCGTGAGCGCCCCAGTTTACGCGTCGCGATCCAACGACAGCCAGAAGGCTGCCATGGATCGCATGTACCGGCTGACCCGGCATATCTACGATGCGACGCGTAAGCCTTATCTGCTCGGTCGTGACCAAATGATCGCGGGCCTGGATGTGCTGCCGGGTGCTACCGTTCTTGAGATTGGGTGCGGTACCGGCCGCAACCTCGTCGCGGCCGGACGACGCTATCCGAACGCGCGCTTGTTTGGCTTTGATATCTCGGAAGAAATGTTGAAGACCGCACGGCGGAACATCGATCGATCAGGGCACGATATTCGCCTTGCCGAAGGCGATGCTTGCAGCTTCGATTCCGAGCAAGCTTTTGGAGTTGGATCATTCGACCGCGTCTATTTCTCTTACACGCTGTCGATGATACCCGATTGGACGAGAGCGCTGGCTCATGGGCTCGCGCTGGTCAAGGAGGGGGGGACGCTCTCGGTGGTGGATTTCGGCTTCTGTGAAGGGCTGGGAACTCCGAGCCGGGTCATTCTCCACGGTTGGCTCTCTCTATTTCACGTTAGGCCGCGTGCCACCCTGGAAGCTGAGATGACGCGTTTAGCCAAAGAACATAGCAGAAAGATCCGCTTCGAGCGGCCGGTGCGAGGCTATGCCCAGCTCGGCATCATTTCTTGAACTCAAACGGCCGCCCTACAGACCGCTTCGATGTTATGTCCGTCGGGGTCGATGATGTAGGCGGCGAAATAGTTGGGGGCATAGGGCCGGAGCCCCGGGGCGCCATGGTCGGCGCCGCCTGCAGCCAATCCGGCCACATGGAAAGCTGACACCATCTCTCGCGTCTCTGCCGAAAAACCAACGTGAAGCTGCCCCTTGCGGCTCGCGTCCGATAGCCAGAAGCCAGCATGGCCATCGCAACCATATCCGGCATTCGATGCGTTGCCCACTTCCTCGGCGATGCGTGTAATAAGTCGCTCAAGGCCGAGCGGGGCAAGAAGCGCATCATAGAAGGTGATTGAGCGCCGGATACTCGTCACTGGGCAGTCGATATGGTCGAACATGGTAAGGATAAAGGGCTGGCGACAGTACGCTCCATCGCCGGCCACTCCTCTCATTCAGGCTTATGGCAGACCGCTTCGATGTTATTGCCATCGGGGTCCAGAACAAACGCGCCGTAATAGTTGGAATGGTAATGCGGCCTGAGGCCTGGCCCGCCATTGTCTCGCCCGCCGGCGGCTATGGCCGCTGCATAAAATGCGTCAACGCTTGCTCGATCGTTGGCCGCGAAGGCGACATGGAAATGCATGATCTCGCCTCTTGGACGACCGGTCGACACCCAGAAGTACGGCTTGCCATCGCTGCCGTAGCCAGCGAACGCATCCCCTCCGGTCTCTTCCGCCGAAACTGACATCAGCACCGATATGCCGAGCGGGGCGAGCGCTTTGTCGTAGAAAGCCTTCGATTTATCGAAGTCGACGGCTGGAAAGCCCATGTGGTCCAGCATTTCTTTCTCCCCTTTTTGAGGATGAAGAACATAGCCGGTCGCCCTGCCAATCCCTGTCAGGAGTGCTTAGCGGCCGGCACTAGATTCCTTCAAATCCCGAGAGCACGCCGACAGCATTGTGGCCGATGTCCTCTACGGCGTAGCCGCCCTCCTGTACGAAGAGGGTCGGGCGACCAAGGCGGGCTATCCGGCCGCCGATCTTCGGATAATCCTCCCGCTTCAACTTGAACTTCGAAATCGGATCGCCCTCGAAGGTATCGAGGCCGAGCGACACGATAAGCGCATCCGGCCCAAACGCCTCGATCGCTCGGCAAGCCTCTTCAAGCGCTGCCCCCCAAGTATCCCAAGCGGTGCCGAAAGGCATTGGCAGATTGAGAGCGAATCCCTCCCCTTCCCCCTCGCCAATTTCATCGGCGTGCCCTGAGAAGAAGGGATAGGCAAAGCGTGTATCGGCGTGCAGATCCACCGTCTGCACATCTCCGCGCCGGTAGAAAATCTCCTGTGTGCCATTGCCGTGATGGTAATCGACGTCAAGAATGGTAACGCGTTTAGCCCCGTGATCCAGGAACCATTGAGCGGCTACCGCCGCGTTGTTGATGAAGCAATAGCCTCCCATGGTGGAGGAACCCGCGTGGTGTCCCGGCGGACGGCAGAGTGCATAGGCTGCCTTCTCGCCGCCGTGAATCAATTCGGCGGCCCCAACCGCCGACCAAACGGCCGACTGCACCGCTTCCCAGGTCCCTTCCACGAAGGAACCGCCGCCATCGAACGAATAGTAGCCCATCAGGCCGTTGACGTGTTCTGGGCGAATGTCGCGTTGGCCGCGCGCCGGCCAGACGTATGGCATGGTTGGTCCGGTTCGTCCCTCCGCCAGCCAAAGTTTCCAGAAGTCGGCCATGAACTTGAGATACCCTGCGTCGTGAACTCTGAGCGCCCTGGCGACGGCATCGATGGGCTTGGCTTCAAGCACATCGCCGAGGCCGACTGCGGCAATCCGATTCAGAATGAAGTCCACTCGGCTCGGCAGTTCGAAGGCCGGTGTTATCACGCCGGCATTGAGTTCTTGGTTGTCTGCATGGCGGCGATGAAGAGGCGAGTAGACGGTTTTCATGAGCGAATCCGGTCAAGCGGCTATCAAGATCGCTGACGCTACACCGGCCGCTCGGACCGGCAAGGGCGAAAAGACGACAACCCAGCTGAAATTCTCGCCGTCCGTCTTGCCTTTCCCGTCCATTCGGGCGAAATCGCCGGGCCATGTTGATCATCTCCGACCTTACCTACCGCATCGCCGGCCGCACACTCATCGAGGGCGCCTCCGTCACAATCCACGACGGCGCCAAGGTCGGCCTCGTCGGCCGCAACGGTACAGGCAAGACCACGCTTTTCAACATAGTGGCTGGCGATCTTGCGGCCGAGAGCGGTTCGATCGATCTCAAGCGCGGCGCGCGAGTTGGGCGCGTCGCCCAGGAGGCGCCTGGTTCGGAAATATCGCTGATCGACTTCGTGCTCGCGGCCGATACGGAGCGCACTGCCTTGCTGGCCGAAGCAGAGACGGCGAGCGATCCGCATCGCATTGCCGAAATCCAGGTGCGGCTTGCCGATATCGAGGCTCATTCCGCCGAGGCTCGCGCTGCCACCATCCTGTCGGGTCTTGGTTTCGATGCGCTCGATCAGCGTCGCCCCTGCTCAGACTTTTCGGGTGGTTGGCGTATGCGCGTAGCGCTCGCTGCCGTGCTGTTCACCGAGCCGGACCTGTTGTTGCTCGACGAACCAACCAACTATCTTGACCTTGAAGGGACGCTCTGGCTCACCAACTACGTTCAGCGCTATCCCTACACGGTCGTTCTTATCAGCCATGACCGAGACCTCCTGGACAGCGCGGTGGATCACATCTGTCACCTGTCCGAAGGCAAGCTGACGCTATGGAAGGGCGGCTACACCTCCTTTGCGCGCCAGCGCCAGGAGAAGATGCTGCTTCAGGAAAAGGCGCGTGAGAAAATCGAGGCGCGGCGCAAACATTTGCAGGCCTTCGTCGACCGGTTCCGCTACAAGGCCAGTAAGGCGACACAGGCGCAGTCCCGCATCAAAATGCTGGAAAAGCTCGACATCATCGATGCGGTGGTCGAGGATCACGTTCAGCAGATCAGCTTTCCCAATCCGAAGGCCAAGCTAGCGCCACCAATCGTCACCTACGACAAGGTGGATCTCGGATATGACCCGGAAAAGCCGGTGCTAAAACGCCTGACGCTTCGTATAGACGACGACGATCGGATTGCTCTGCTGGGCAAGAACGGGAACGGCAAGTCCACCTTTGCCAAGGCGCTGGCCGACCGCTTGGCTCCGTTCTCCGGCAACATCGTCAAGGCGGGGAAGTTGGAGATCGCCTTCTTCGCCCAGCATCAGCTTGATGAGCTGCATCCGGATGAAAGCGCTGTTGCCCATGTTCGGCGCCTGATGCCCGATGCGCCGGACGCCAGGGTACGCTCACGCGTGGCGCAGATGGGACTCGACACCAACAAGATGGACACGCCGGCCCGCGAACTCTCGGGCGGCGAAAAGGCGCGTCTTCTGCTGGGCCTCGCCACTTTCCACGGACCTAATCTGCTTATTCTCGACGAACCGACCAACCATCTGGATATCGACAGCCGCGAGAGCCTTATACAGGCGCTGAACGATTTCGAAGGCGCAGTCATCCTGGTCAGCCATGATCGCCATCTTGTGGAGGCGACCATGGATCGTCTCTGGCTGGTGGACAAAGGAACCATAACGCCGTTCGACGGCGACATGGATGACTACAAACGCTTCATTCTTTCGGGACCGGGTGATGCCGACCGGACCGCAAAGAACGATGAGCAGAAGCTCACCAATGCTGATCGTCGTCGCCTCGCCGCGGAACGACGTGCCCAACTGGCTCCACTCAGAAAGCGTATCCAGGGTATCGAGGCGGACATGGAGAAGTTGAGAAAGTTGATCGCCAGGATCGACACAGCGCTGGCTGATCCAGCCTTGTTTACGAGCGATCCTGCCAAAGGTGCCAAACTCTCCAAGGAGAGAGCCGATGCCATTCGCAGTCTGGACACCCTGGAGGAAGAATGGTTGACGCTGTCGGCTGAATACGAAGAGGCTGAGGCGGCGGAGAACTGATCGTCGCCCGGTGTCTTTTGCTCTACCCCGTGAGACTGTATTTTCGATCCGCCCTCCCTAGAGACGACAGCCATGACGACCGTCTTCACGCCTTTTGACATTGCCTCTTTCGTCTGGTTTCTCGCCATGTGGTTCGGGCAGGCTTGGCTCACGGAGAAAAGTCCCTGGGCCAAGCACTCGCTCACCCACTTCATCAACATCGGGCGACACGGCTGGGTGCGACAAGCTGCTACCCGCGACCTTCGCATGGTGGATACAGCGATCGTCGCCGGCTTGCAGAACGGTACGGCCTTCTTCGCCTCGACGTCGTTGCTCGCCATTGGGGGCGGGTTCACATTGCTGAACTCAGTTGATCACGCTGTCGGTTTGGTTTCGGCCTTGTCCGAGGTGACGGCAACTAGCAGGACATCCTTCGAATACAAGGTGGTCGGGCTGCTTGGCGTCTATGCCTATGCGTTCTTCAAGTTTGGTTGGGCCTACCGCATGTTCAATTTCGGCTCGATTCTGCTGGGCGCGTTGCCACCTCCCTCGGAAGCGGAAACCACGGACATGGATAAGGCGGTGGCACGGGCGTCCTCAATCATTGTCGTGGCGGGCACGAACTTCAATCGCGGCCTGCGTGCCTTTTTCATGTCGATCGGCTATCTGGGCTGCTTTCTGGGCCCGCTTCCGCTGGTGGCCAGCTCGACCTTCATCGCGGTGGTGCTCGCACGCCGCCAGTTTACCTCCAACGCCGTCAAGGCCATGAGGAGATATGAATGACCGACGTCGATCCGCATCGCGTCAAAGCCGGTCAGATTCGCGACGTCTTGCTGCTGATGGCCGTTGAATCGCCCTCCGGCAAGCCAATCGGTCCGGATGCCGTTGCCCGTGCCATTGCAGGCAAGGACGAGAAGGTCTGGCGCCGTTTGATGAAGCCGATCAAGGACGAAGCTATTCGTCTTGCCAAAGACGGTAAGGTCGTCCTTGTGAGAAAGGGAAAGCCGGTCGATCCTGACCGAGTTCGCGGCCTTTACCGCATCCGCCTCAGGGGGGAAGACGAACCCATGCCCGTCTACGAGGCTCCGAAGGATGACGATGATCTTTTGGACGATGATCTCTTGATGGGCGACGACGAGGCTTAAACATACCGGTCACGGATGCGGAAACAGAGCGTCCGTGTAGCCGGCGAAGCGATAGGCAATCAGACCGATCCACTCACGCACGGCGACGTCGGTCATTGTCAATCCCTCGGCGGCGGTGCGACCGCCGAACCAATCTATGTCTGCCCCATTGCGATAATCGACTGGCCAAGCGACCAAGCTATTCCAGCCTGCCGCGCGGAAGGTCCCCATAGCGCGCGGCATATGAAAAGCCGATGTGACCAGTAACCATTGCTCTTGAGGTGTTGGTTCGACAGTCGAGAAGCTGAACTCTGCATTCTCCCGCGTGTTGCGGGAACGATCCTCAATTGTGATTCGAGCTGCTGGCACGCCGAACTCGATGAGGAGATCACGCGCGATGACCGACTCAGCGACTTCGTCATTGGCAAACACGCCGTTGGATCCGCCCGACAGCAGAATGCGTGCGTCCGGGTAGCGCTTTGCCAGCTCGGCGGCAACGATTAGGCGTTCGGCTCCGTCGATAAGCTGCGCTGAGTGCAGCTCCGTGGAGAGACCGGTATCGACGACGCCACCGAGTACCAGAATGCCCGCAGGGTTGAGATTTTCGGGGGTGGCCGGAGCAGAAAAGCGTTGCTCGAGCGGCCTAAGCAAAAGCGTGGGAACGCCAGTCCAGGCGCATAAAACAAGAATCGTAAGAGCCACCCCGATCAGTTCCGCTCCCCGTCGGCGCCAGCCAAAAAGGCGCAGCCCTGCACCGAGCACCAACGCGAGAACAATAGCGTTGGAAGGGCGCAGAAACAGGAAACCGATCTTGGAGAGCACATAAAACAACTCTTCAGCCCTCCTTCATCAGGATTCCCAATGGATCTACTGCGGCGTTAGAACCTTGCCGGGTACGTTGCCAACTACACCATTGTAGGAGATTTCGCACCACCGCGTATCGAGAAGAGCGAGTTGGGACTTGCGGCTGCCGAACTGCCAGGAACCAAAGGGGATCTCATCACGACACCAGCGCAATACGATGCCTTTTGCGTCGCCGGGAAGAGTACCCTTCTTGGCGGCTTTTTCGCTCATGTCGGAATAAATCGGTGTCGGTTTGGCGTCGCGGACAGAATAGGTCATGTCGTAGGGGCTTGCCGACTGAGCCATCGCCATGCTCGTTGAAAAGCTGACGCAAAGTGAAAAGACTATACCTCTGGAGCCGATCAATCTCACCCTCCTTGACCACTGGGTGGCCTCGTAGATTCCTAGCACGCAGGATGATCCGAGGAACACAAAACGGTCAATCCGTTGATCGGCCTAACACGTTCACAACACAATGAGTATCTAGCCAGAAAGCGAAGGGCGGCCCGAAAGGGCCGCCCCTAATTGGCTTCAAATGTCGGCGGCTGTTCGAACTACCCGGCCTACCAGGCCATAGGCAATTCCCTCTTCCGCGCTCATCCAATAATCGCGATCGGTATCCTTCTCGATACGTTCGACCGGCTGGCCTGTTGCATCAGCGAAAATCTTGTTGAGACGGTCGCGCATCTTGAGGATTTCGCGAGCCTGGATCTCGATGTCGGTTGCCATGCCACCGGTGCCACCCGACGGTTGGTGCAACAGGAAGCGCGTGTTGGGGGTGCAGAAGCGGCGCTCCTTGGGTACCGACACGTAAATCAGCGCGCCTGCGCTCGCCACCCAACCTGTTCCGATGATGTTGACCGGAGCTGGAACGAAGCCGATCATATCGTGGATCATGTCGCCGGACTCGACGTGGCCGCCGGGCGAAGAGACGATGACGGTGATCGGATCGGTGGCGCTCGCCTCGGCCAGAGCCAAAAGGCGTGACGTCACATCCTTTGCCATCTCCTGGGTCACCTGGCCGGTGATCAGAACGGTACGCGACTTGAAGAGATATTTGTCGACCTGTGGCGCCGGAGCGGCGTCCTTGGCCTTCTCGTCTTTCTCCTCTTCCTCGTCGTCGAGGCGAACGTATTCCTGATCCTTGGAAATCATGTGGACCTTCTCGTGGGTGCGGCCGCGACAAAGGGTCGGGCCTCGGGAGTCGCAAATCCTGATGAAACCATTCGTATCCCATCAGGGGAGCTAACGGCAACCCGGCCAGAAAGACAGGGTGAACGCCAAGCTTACTGATCGAGATAGGTACGCAAAGCTGCGAGCGACAGATCCCGCACGCCAGTTTCTCTCAACATGCAGCTTGCAATCGCCCCGCCCTGACCCGTTCCACCTTGCCAGAATGCGCCCTCGATCCCGCACGTGGTATCTCGCACGGTTAACCACGCTTTCTGGCTGGCCTTCAGCTTGTCCTTTTCCTCGCCGTCCAGGCCGTTCATCAGCGCTCTATAGTCGTCGTTGAGGCGCTCGTCCCAGATCGTCGCCTCGCGCTCCAGACAGGCGGCCATCATGACCGTGCTGTCATTGCCCGGCACGGCAAGGCACGGATCCGATACGGTCCCGATGCAGCGAAGAGGGCTTGCTCCTTCCTCCGAGGCTTTGTCTATGCATCGAGAGATTATGTTGCGATCGGCTTTCGTCGGCTCTGCCGGGTTATTTTCTTCAGCCCGTAGTGACGAAGTGAAGATTGAAGCCATAATAAGACAGAGGACGATTGGTCCGCGCATTCGCATCTCCTAGCTCTCAGGGCGGAGCCGGCCTTCCAGGAAGGCTTGCCACTCACGGACCGATCCGTTGAAAACATTGCGGTCGACGCGCCCACGAATGCCAGCGACCCGCCCGGCCTCGGTGTGTTGCCAAAAATTCCAGCGCAAGCTTGGATCGCGAACGACGGGATGCCCCTTGTAGGAGGCTATCCAAACGAAATAGCCTGGAAAGGCCCCCCTAAGTCGCTGATTGTAGAAGCTGATCGATGTGTAGATGATCGGACGCTTTCCATAGTAGCGCTCGATCGCATCCAGCCACGTTTTCACCTCGGGGATAATCGCCTCGCGCGGCGGATGGCCCGGGCAAGTTTTGGAATCGACCCATTCAATGTCCAGCACCGGCGGCAGTGCATAGGGATCGTAAGGTACGTGCTCCAGGAACCAACTGACCTGTTCCATCGCCGGACGACAGAAATACCAGAAATGATAGGCGCCGCGCGGCAGGCCGGCCATCGCGGCTCCATACCAGTTGGCGTCGAATTTGGGATCGTACCAATCCCCGCCCTCGGTAGCTTTGAGCCAGGCGAAGGCTGTGTTGTCGGCGACCACTGATCTCCAATTGATATCGTCTTGATAATAGGAGACGTCGATTCCCTTGACTGGGTAATCCTCAGGGCTCGGCGGGCCGAAGTCGAACAGGGCACAGGCTGAAAGGCCAATGGTCAGCGACCCGAGAAGAACGGGGTTTACGAGACGGGCGGCAAGGTTCGCACACCAACCAGCGCGAGATTGCTGCTTGCTGCCGCCGAGTTGCTTTGCCCGAAACGCCTTTTTCACCCAAGCAAAATCCATGACGCGAGCCCGAGGAACGCCAGAAACCCCACGACGTCGGTCACCATCGTCACGAAAACCCCAGAGGCGACAGCCGGATCGATATCGAACCGTTCGAAAGCCAAGGGTATCAGGATGCCAGCCGTCGCCGCGGACAACAGATTGACGATCATCGCTGCGCCGATCACGCCCCCTAGAGGTAGATCTCCAAACCAAAGCGCGGCCGCCGCTCCGACAATCACTGCGAAACTGCCGCCGTTGAGTAAACCAACACTTAATTCTCGCCCGAAAATTCGCCATACATTGTTCGCATCGAGATCACGCGTAGCAAGCGCCCGCACGGTGACAGTCATGGTCTGCGTGGCCGCATTTCCTCCCATCGACGCAACAATCGGCATGAGGACCGCTAGAGCCACCATTTTGGAAATCGAGTCCGAGAACATGCCGATGACCGAGGAGGCCAGAAAGGCCGTTAGCATATTGACGAGAAGCCAAACCCATCTCGTTCGAAGTGTGTAGAACACTGAGTCGGAAATCTCTTCGTCGCCGACGCCTGCCAGCGCACGGATGTCTTCTTCAGCTTCCGCCTGGATGACATCGACGACGTCGTCGACGGTGATGACACCGACGAGCCGTTCCGACTCATCGACCACGGCGGCAGAGACGAGATTGTAGCGCTCGAACATGCGCGCCACATCTTCCTGATCATCAGTGGCAAGGACCCGCTGGCGCTCGTCGTTCATGATGTCGCCCATACGGGTGGGCCGTGCCGCCCGCAAAAGACGATTAAGAGCTACGCCGCCCAGGAAGCGATAGGCAGGATCCACCACAAAAACTTCATAGAACTCATCCGGCAGGTCCTTCTGGTCGCGCAGGTAGTCGATGGTCTTGCCCGCTGTCCAGAAAGGCGGAACGGCGATGAAGTCGGTCTGCATCCGCCGGCCGGCTGTTTCCTCGGGAAAGTCGAGGCTACGACGCAAGGCCATGCGATCGATAGCCGGCAGTTTGGCAAGGATCTCTTCCTGATCCTCGTCATCGAGGTCCTCAAGAATGTAGACAGCATCGTCGGAGTCGAGATCGCGAACACCCTCCGCCACCGCTTCCGGAGGTAATTCCTCCAAAAGCTGAACGCGAACCGTTTCATCGACCTCGGTCAGCGCTGCGAAGTCGAAGTGTTCTCCTAGCAGCTGAATGAAAGGAGCTCGCTCCTCAGTCGACAGGGCTTCAATGATGTCGCCGACGTCGGCTTCATGAAGGTCTGCTGCGAGCGCCGCGACAGTTTTGCTATCAGCCGCCTCGATGGCCGCGCGCAGAGCATCCAGGAACAGAGGCTCCAGTTCGCCATCTTCTGTCCTGAGCTGCGGCAGGTTGCCTGGGATGAGCGTTTCGGGCGCGTTGGGCTCAGTTTCGGCCATGGCGCGTCTCCCCGCGGAGCTGGAATTGGCAGACAGGATGAATCGATGCAGCGGGCCTGCGTCGGAAGGGCGGAGTTAAAGCTGACAAACCGGACGACGCAAGGAAGAAATTCCCGTTAGCGACGAACGCATTTGATGCAATCGACGCTGTGCCTTTGCAAACTATCGCGGATCATACCCAGGCCCATAGGCAGCGGTTGCTTTCGCTCGATATAAGCTCCGGCACGGCAAGGGACGCACGCCAGTCTATTAGGCTAGTTGATAGCAGTTCTGTCCTCTGACCTGACGGGCCACGTCATCTGGAGCAAATTGATTGTCTGCTCGGCCGGCACAGCCCGACTGAACAAGAAGCCCTGCCCCTGATGACAGCCGAGCAATTGAAGGGTCTCCGCTTGAGATGTCTCTTCAATACCCTCGGCAATGGTCTTCATCCCCAACCCACGACCGAGACCGATCATGGCGCGGATGATCATGGCCTGTCTCGCATCGTCGAGGAACGACGACACAAAACTGCGATCAATCTTGAGTTTGTCGAACCTCAACCGTGATAGCTGCGACAGGCTTGAATACCCTGTTCCGAAATCGTCAATGGCGATATGAACTCCGGCCTCTCTAAGCTCGTCCAATAGGACGGATACCAGCTGAGCATCCTTCACGAACATGGACTCGGTAATTTCAACCTCAAGCTGGTTGGGAGAAAGTCCGGTTGCCGCAAGGGTCTCAAGCATCTTTCGCCCAAAATTTCGGTCATTGAACTGGGCGGGAGATACATTGAACGACAGCCTGATACCCCGAGGCCATTTGGCTGCGTCCCTGCACGCTTGGGCAAGCAGAACCTCGGAGAGTTCGCCTATCATGCCGGTCTCCTCGGCCAATGGGATGAACTCTGCAGGAGAAACGAAGCTGCCGTCAGGGCGACGCCACCGCGCCAAGGCCTCAAAACCAATTATGCGTCCTGAAGCAAGATCTATCATTGGCTGGTAATAGGGACGGACGTCGCCCGATTTCAGGGCCGCGCGCAGTTGCTTGTCGAGTTCCGCATACTTCGCTGTTGCCTCGTCAATCGCCGTATCAAACCACTTGGGATCGCCGGATTGCTCTCTTTTTGCCGCTGAGACCGCGGAGAGCGTGCATCTGAGGAGATATTTCAGGTTTGCGGCGTCGTCCGGATAACGCGCCATTCCGACATAGGCGGAAACTTCGTAATAGTGGTCGCTGATCTCGATGGGTGCGGACACCTGCTTGATCGCGCGCCGCGCCAACTTCTCCCAGTCTTTCGTCGCCGAGCCTTCCTGAGACGCATAAAACTGATCTCCGCCGAGCCTGAACAAGAAGCCATCTGCAAAGACGTCACGAAGCCGATCGGCAACAACCACCAGAATCTCGTCGCCAATTTCGCTTCCGTAAATATCGTTGATGCTCTTGAAGCCTTGTATGTCGATGACCATCGCCAGATAAGGCGACCCCGTCTTACCTTTTTCTCTGAGCCGCTCGACCTCTTGCTTAAGCCCAATGCGGTTGGGGAGCCGCGTCAGCGGATCGTGCGCTGCTATCCAGGAAACGTCGCGCTCCGCTCGCATACGATGGACCATTTCGGTCTTCATATCGTGCAGCCGGCGGAATCCGAAAACAAAGCCCAGTACGCCGATAATTGCCAAGGTCAAGAGCACTTCATCCGCTTGGATGTACTCGTACCTGAGAAGAAAGTCGTTAAGGCCGTCGTAGAAGTTCAGCCATTCGAACAAGGAAAAAATCAGGATTCCAATGAAAACGAGGATTGCCGCATCTCGCGTTGCTCTTCCCCCCTTCATAATCCGCATTTTCTCACCTCGAGCCACGCATCAACACGACGCAACGCGTTGCATATGGAATTATAGGCGACCAAAAACATAAGCCTCACAAGCATACTTTATATGTATCTGCTGAACTAATTAACGATTTACGGATCCCGTCGCTGCCTTAGGAGATGTTTTAAGCTAGCAACCTAGTTGAAATTAACAGTGGGATGCCGTCGTTCATCAGTTGGCGTGAAATGCCTGACCGTCATTTGGTGCAGGCATCGACGCATGCTGCACCAACCCATGGTGCGCCGCGTCCCCTTATAATGTCCGGGGCTACCAATGCCGCTTCTGACACGATGGTAGAATCAATGGTTCATCGGATGGCAACAGAGCGCTCTTTTGGCGGAGTGGATTTTGATCGGCAGGTTTGCTCGAATGCTGTCTCTGCTGGAAAGGGGCATAAAAAAACCGGGCACTTAAAGGCCCGGCTTTTTTAGATGGTGCGGTCGAGAAGACTCGAACTTCCACGTCTTGCGACACAGCGACCTCAACGCTGCGCGTCTACCAATTCCGCCACGACCGCATCGTGGTAGATGCCACCCCTTCCGGGCCGGCGCCGGGTATCTAGCAAGAGATTCTCCGGGGCACAAGAGGGAGGGGAGAAGAATTTTGTCGGCATCGGAAAAACGGCTGAAAACCGGGAATTGCAGTTAGATTTTCACAACGTCGTCTTGGCGGCGGTAAGAGGCTGCACGATTCAGCACCTCGGTAATGGATACAGTGACGCGATCCCCTTTCAGCACCACCTGCCCTCTTGCTACCGGCAGGTTGTTGGCAAGGATGTCGACATCGTCATCCGCCGAGTGGTCCAGCTCGATTACCGCGCCGCGTCCCATGCGTAACAGCTGATGAATGGGCATGGTCTGCCCGCCAAGCACGACAGAGATCTCGACTTTAATCTTCTCCAGAGTGGCCATCGATCCTATCTTCCACGTTCCCGGCGGCGTATTTTGGCGACAAGCTGAAGCGCTCGAATATAAGGCAACAAGTCCCAGCTCGCAGCTCGGATGAGTGTTTGCGGCATAAGGTTACTGAATGGTTAATGAGAGATCCAAAATCAGGACGGATATGCATGCTATACCGGGGTCGGCTCCGGTGGAGTGGAGCGTTGCGCCCGGATTGACCGATTATGAAGTGGCTGTCGCTTTCATGGAAGCCCGCGTTGCGGCAATTGCCCAAGGGCGCGCGTCCGAACTCGTCTGGTTGGTCGAGCACACTCCCCTCTATACGGCCGGCACCAGCGCACACGATGAAGATCTCGTTGATGCGGGCCGGTTCCCCGTTTTTCGGAGTGGGCGCGGCGGGCAATACACCTATCATGGGCCGGGCCAGAGAGTTGTCTACGTTATGCTCGATCTGGAGCGTCGCGGCAGGGATATCAGGGCGTTTGTTGCCGCGCTTGAGCGCTGGATCATTGGGGCGCTGGCGTCATTCAACATTCGAGGCGAGACGCGGGAGGACCGCGTTGGTGTGTGGGTTCGGCGACCGGACAAGGGCGAAGGTGTCGAGGACAAGATCGCAGCCATTGGCATTCGCGTCCGTCGCTGGGTGAGTTTTCATGGCATCAGTCTCAACGTCGAGCCGGATCTCGGTCACTTCTCTGGAATCGTACCCTGCGGCATCCGCGGCCACGGGGTTACGAGCCTGGTCGATCTCGGTTTGCCTGTCACCATGGAGGATGCAGATGAAGCGCTCAAAATGAGCTTCGCCGAGGTCTTCGGCCCATGTGAAGTGACGCCCAACTGATGGAGCTGCGGCTGCGGATCAAGGCCCTCGAACATGGACGGAAACCTTGGCCATCGGCCAAGCCGCTCTACCGACGGGAACCAAATCCATCGAAACTAAGTGTGCTCGGCATGAAAGGCTCGAACTTCGGCACTTACGTTCTTCACGTGCATGTTTCATTCTCAGAAGTTCGACCTGTTATGTAGCCGGAATAGAAATGCGCTAGAGATTTCAAGGTAATTGATCCAGCAACCCCCGAATTGTCATACTTAAGAAACCGATTCAAGTCCTGAAGTCAAAAACCGGATCAGCCCTGTCATCAATGGGATCAAACTAGACGGCCGTGTATTTTTCCCAGAATAGTCCCCAAAAAGCCAACGGCAAACCCGGATATAATACCTTAGTATAGGTCTCTATTTCGTAGCGGTTAGCAGAATATTCCATGAAGGAGGCTGATTTGTCTCTTTTGCAAAAATGTCCGCTGAGTTAACTTGCCTTCTAGCCGGTGTGGAGGCCGGCATCCAGGCAGTGAAACTCGGTCTTCTGGCCGCCCCTGGACAAATGTGGAGGAGAGAATGCGCACTCTTAATTTGCTCGCCGCGACTGCCTTTGCGACGGCCCTTTCTATTTCGTCCGCTTTCGCGCTGACCGTTGGCTTCTCGCAGATCGGTTCGGAGTCTGGCTGGCGCGCTGCCGAAACGAGCGTCACCAAGCTTGAGGCTCAGAAGCGTGGCATTGACCTGAAGTTTGCTGATGCTCAGCAGAAGCAGGAAAATCAGATCAAGGCCGTCCGCTCGTTCATCGCGCAGGGTGTGGACGCCATCTTCATTGCTCCGGTGGTCGCCACTGGTTGGGATGCCGTCCTGAAGGAAGCCAAGGAAGCCAAGATCCCGGTCATTCTGCTTGACCGCACCATCGACGCTCCCAAGGATCTTTATCTGACCGCCGTGACGTCTGATACCGTCTATGAAGGCAAGGTTGCCGGTGACTGGCTCGTCAAAACCGTCGGCGACAAGCCCTGCAACATCGTGGAGCTCCAGGGCACGACCGGCTCTTCGCCGGCCATCAACCGCAAGAAGGGCTTCGACGAAGCTATCGCCAGCCATTCGAACCTGAAGATCATTCGCAGCCAGACCGGCGACTTCACCCGTACCAAGGGTAAGGAAGTCATGGAGAGCTTCATCAAGGCTGAGGGCGGCGGCAAGAACATTTGCGCGCTCTATGCTCACAACGACGACATGGCCGTTGGCGCCATCCAGGCCATCAAGGAAGCTGGCCTGAAGCCGGGCAAGGACATCCTGGTCGTCTCCGTTGACGCCGTTCCGGATATCTTCCAGGCGTTCATCGCTGGCGAAGCCAATGCGACCGTCGAGTTGACCCCGAACATGGCCGGCCCGGCCTTCGATGCCCTTGACGCCTATCTCAAGGACAAGAAGGAGCCCGCCAAGTGGATCCAGACCGAGTCCAAGCTCTATACGCCTGCTGATAATCCGCAGAAGGTGTACGACGAGAAGAAGGGTCTCGGTTACTGATACCGACCCGGAGCGCCGCCCGCCCACTTAGGGCGGCGTTCCTTTCATTGCCGGGCCGCTTTTCCGGCTGCTGGCGGGCTTGTCCCTCGGGGTGAGGCCGCCGCATCGGAGAGCGGCCTGTTTCTTTGAACGGCAATAGTTGGACCAGCTATCATGGCGAACGCTCAGCCACTGCTATCCGTACGCGGAGTCAGCAAGGCCTTTCTCGGCGTGTCCGCGCTTGAGAACGTCGATTTCACACTGAAGGCCGGCGAGGTACACGCTCTTCTCGGCGAGAATGGTGCGGGCAAGTCGACCCTCATTAAAATCATTACGGGCGCCTACCGCCGCGACGAAGGCGAGGTCCTTCTCGAAGGAACTCCGATTTATCCGCGCGATGTCGTCGATGCCCAGAAGCTCGGCATCGGCACCGTGTATCAGGAGGTCAACCTCCTAACTAATCTGACCGTGGCCGAGAATCTTTTTCTCGGTCGTCAGCCGAAGCGTTTCGGGTTTACCGACGTCCGCGAGATGAACCGCCGGTCGCGTGCGATCCTCGACACCTACGGGCTCCACATTGATGTCACTGCGCCGCTGGCCAACTTCTCGGTCGCGATCCAGCAGGTCGTTGCGATCGCTCGCGCCGTCGATATTTCCGGCAAGGTTCTCGTGCTTGATGAGCCGACGGCCAGTCTCGACGCCCACGAGGTTGAGATGCTGTTCGCCGTGGTTCGCCAGCTCCGCGAACGCGGTATGGGCATTATCTTCATCAGTCACTTCCTCGATCAGGTTTATGATATTGCCGACAGCATTACGGTGCTGCGCAATGGTCGGCTGATCGACAGCGTACCTGTTGCTGGTCTTGATCGGCTGAAGCTGGTGTCCATGATGCTTGGGCGCCAGCTCGAAGCCGACATCAAGCGCACAATCGATCCCAACACCGCCAAATCCGAGCCGCTGGTTTCACTGCGCGGCCTTGGCAAGCGTGGCAACATCGACCCGCTGGACCTCGATATTCGCCAAGGCGAAGTGGTCGGTATTGCCGGCCTGCTCGGCTCTGGCCGTACGGAGACCGCTCAGCTCGTGTTTGGTATTGAACGCGCCGACAGCGGTACGATCAGCGTGGCAGGCACGCCGGTGAATATGACCTCGCCGCGCAAGGCGATTGCTCAGGGCTTCGCCTTCTGTCCTGAGGATCGCAAGACGGACGGCATTGTCGGCGATCTGTCGGTGCGTGAGAACATCATCTTCGCGTTGCAGGCACAGCGCGGCTGGATGCGTCCCCTCTCCCGCTCTGAACAGGAAGCGTTGGCCGATCGCTATATCGCTGCTCTCGACATCAGAACATCCGACCGCGAGAAGCCCATCAAGTTCCTGTCCGGTGGTAATCAGCAAAAGGTGCTGCTTGCCCGTTGGCTCGCGACCAATCCGCGCTTCCTGATCCTCGATGAGCCGACGCGCGGCATTGACGTCGGGGCGCACGCCGAAATCATTCGCCTGATCATCGATCTCTGCGAACGCGGCATGGCGCTCCTCGTCATATCGTCCGAGCTCGGCGAGCTTGTCGGCTACTCTTCCCGCATCATCGTGCTGAGAGATCGCAAGATGGTCAGCGAACTAACCGGCGAAGAGATTTCAACAGACCACATCATGAAGGCCATCGCGTCGCATGGCGCGACCGGGGAGGCAGCGTAATGGCCATTCCAACTATCGTCCGCGAGCGGACACCTCAGTTGATCGTCCTAGCGGTCATCCTGGTGCTCAATGCCGTCATCTCACCGGGATTCTTCTCGATCGAAATCCAGAACGATCGTCTTTATGGTTCCCTGATAGACGTCCTCAACCGTGGCGCTCCGGTGACCCTTCTGGCCATCGGCATGACGCTGGTGATTGCCACCAAGGGCATCGACCTGTCGGTCGGCGCGGTGATGGCGATTGTCGGCGCAGTGGCAGCTTCGCTGATCACGTCTGGCTACTCGCTGCCGGCAACGCTGGCCGGCTCGCTGTTCGTCGGCCTTGTCTGCGGTCTCTGGAACGGTGCTCTGGTTGCGCTGCTCGATATCCAGCCGATCATCGCCACTCTGATTCTGATGGTGGCCGGGCGCGGCATAGCGCAGCTCATTACAGAAGGCGTCATTCTGACATTCAACGACAAGCCCGAACTGATCTTTGTCGGTTCGGGGTCGTTCCTGACTTTGCCGATGCCGGTCGTGATCTGGATCGTAGTCGCTATTCTGGCCATACTGATTGTCCGCCGTTCAGCGCTTGGCCTGCTGATCGAGGCGATTGGCGTCAATCGACGTGCTTCCACACTCTCCGGCGTCAATTCGCGCGTCATCCTGCTCGCCGTCTACGCGGTGTCAGGTGTCTGCGCCTCGATCGCTGGCGTGATTGCAGCCGCCGACATCAAGGGTGCTGACGCCAATAACGCCGGTCTCTGGCTCGAGATGGATGCCATCCTGGCCGTGGTCATAGGTGGTACGTCGCTGCTGGGCGGGCGCTTCTCGCTCGTTGGCTCTCTGATGGGAGCCATGATCATCCAGTCGCTCAACACCGGTATTCTTCTCGCGGGCTTCCCGCCGGAATTCAACCTCATCATCAAGGCGGCGATCATTCTGATCATTCTGATCGTGCAGTCGCCAGCCAGCCAGGCGGCCATGGCCAACTTCCGCGCCAGCCGGCACACCGTGGCAGTCAAGACTGAAAGCAGGGAGCACGCGGCGCGATGAAAAACTCCAAGTATTTGCCGCTGATGGCCACCTTTGTGGTGTTCGTGCTGGCTTACATCATTTGCATCTCGGTGTTCCCGAACATGCTTTCGACGCGTGTAGCCGGCAACCTGCTCACCGACAATGCCTTCCTCGGTATCACGGCGGTCGGCATGACCTTCGTGATCCTCTCCGGCGGCATTGATCTGTCGGTCGGTTCGGTGATTGCCTTCACCGGCGTCTTCCTGTCAGTGGTCTTGAGGGATACGACGATCCATCCCCTCCTGGCCTTTGCCATCGTGCTCGTGCTGACGACTGCTTTCGGCGCGGCGATGGGAAGCATCATCTTCTTTCTGGATATGCCGCCCTTCATCGTGACGCTCGCCGGCATGTTCCTGGCCCGCGGTATTTCTTACCTGCTTTCCACGGACTCGGTCCCGATCACCCACCCCTTCTACTCATCACTGCAGGACATCTACTTCATCATGCCTGGCGGTGGTCGGTTGACGCTGATTGCCATCATCATGCTGGTCGTGTTCGCTGTCGGCATCATCCTGGCGCAGCGCACCAAGTTCGGCACCTATGTCTACGCGCTTGGTGGAAACCTGACCTCTGCGCAGTTGATGGGTGTGCCGGTCGGCAAGACGACGATCGGCATCTACGCCCTCTCGGGCTTCCTTGCCGGCCTCTCGGGCATTGTGTTTTCGCTCTACACCTCGGCCGGTTATTCGCTGGCCGCCGTCGGTGTCGAGCTCGACGCAATCGCCGCCGTGGTGATCGGCGGTACCCTGCTTACCGGCGGTTACGGCTTTGTCGCCGGCACCTTCCTGGGCATCTGCATCCAGGGCCTTATCCAAACCTACATCGTGTTCGATGGCACCTTGTCGAGCTGGTGGACGAAGATCGTCATTGGCCTTCTGCTGTTCGGCTTCATTGCCCTGCAACGTGGTCTGATGTGGATGTCCGAGCGCAGCGCACGCAACATGCGCCACGCTTCGGCCGCTCAGCCAAGCAGCGCCTGATAAACGGCTCCTCCTGTTCTGAAACAAAACCGCCGCCGGAGCGATCCGGCGGCGGTTTGCATTTGCGCGCAATCAAAGAGCCAGACTGGTCACCGGTCGAGATAGTGTATTGTCGGCAGATCACGCAGTCTCTGGGCAGCCGTCTCCGGAGTCAGGTCGCGCTGCGGCGAGCCGAGCATCTCAAAGCCAACCATGAACTTCTTCACCGTCGCCGAACGCAGAAGCGGCGGGTAGAAGTGAGCATGGAACATCCACTCCTCGTGTGCCTCTCCATCGGTCGGCTTCTGGTGGAAGCCCATCGAATAGGGGAAGGATGTCTCGAACAGATTGTCGTAGCGGATGGCGATATTGGACAAGGCATCGGCCAGCGAGGCCCGCTCGCCAGCCGTGAACTCGTCGAAACCGCCAATGCGACGCTTGGGTAGCACCATGGTCTCGAACGGCCAGATCGCCCAGTACGGGACCAGCACGACAAAGTGGTCGTTCTGGTGGATGATGCGCTCGCCGAGCTTAAGCTCCTTCTCGACATAATCGAGAAGCATCGCCCTGCCCTTTTCCTTGAAATAGGCGAGCTGGCGCTCGGTTTCCTTGGCGGTCTCGTTTGGCATGTGCCGGCTCGACCAGATCTGACCATGCGGATGTGGCTGGGAGCACCCCATCACCTCGCCACGGTTCTCGAAGATGAGCACCGAGCCAATGTCAGGCTTGGAGCCGAGATCGACAAACTGCTCGACCCAAGCGTCGACCACATAAGTAATCTCTTCGACCGACATGCGCGAAAGTGTCTGATCGTGACGCGGCGAGAAGCAGAGCACCCGGCAGATGCCGGACTCGCCTTCGGCAATCATCAGTCCATCGTCGTTGAGCGCGTCGGACGGCGCGTCCGGCGTCAGCGCCGCGAAGTCGTTGGTGAAAACGAATGTGTGCTTGTAGTCCGGATTGCGCTCGCCGTTCATGCGCAGATTACCGGTGCAGAGGTTGCACTTCGGATCATGTGCGACACTTGCGACCGGCGGCAGCTTTTCGACCTGCCCCTGCCAGGGACGCTTGGCTCTGTGAGGTGATACCAATACCCATTCACCCGTGAGAGGGTTGAGCCGGCGATGAGGATGATCGGCGAAAGCGTTCATGATTGCTCCGTCCTGGCCGATGGGCCGGTCGGCGACCGGCCGGAACGCTTTGGCGCTCCGGGAAATGGGGCGGAATGGCAACACCGAATCCGCCCTGCCTTATCGCTTCAGCCTGCGAGAGGGCCGACGCCCTGCTGTGGCGAGCAGGCGAAGATGGTCGACTTCAGGCCGGTTGCCTTCTCGTAGGCGGCCTTCACCTTTTCCATGAAGGCTTCGGCTGCGCCCGCCTCGACGAGGCTGACGGTGCAGCCGCCAAATCCGCCACCGGTCATCCGCGAGCCGAACACTCCGGGCTGCTTCTGTGCGATATCGACCAGCACGTCGACTTCCTCGCAGGAGATCTCATAGTCGTCCCGCATCGAGGTGTGAGACTGGTTCATCAGCGCTCCGCAACGGACGAGATCGCCGGCAACAAGCGCGCCAGCCGCCTCGATCACGCGCTCATTCTCGGTAACGATATGGCGCGCGCGGCGGTAGGTAACGTCGGAAAGCAGTGACTTGTTGGCCTCCAGCGAGGCAGGCGTCACGTCACGCAGCGCCTTGATCGGGCCGAGCACCGGCGTCAGGAGACGAACCGCATCCTCGCATGAGGCGCGGCGCTTGTTGTATTCGCCGGAAGCCAGTTCGTGATGAACCATTGAATTTGCGACAACGATGCGCGCACGTGGATCGATCGGCACTGAACGCTTTTCGAGGCTCCGGCAGTCGATCATCAAGGCGTGGTCGTGTTGTCCATTGCAGGAAATGAACTGGTCCATGATGCCGCAGCGCATGCCGACGAACTCGTTCTCGGCCTTTTGGCAAAGCTTGGCCAGTTCGATCGTATCGATCGGCAAGCCCGCGACGGTCATCAGACTGTAGCCAATCGACACTTCCAACGCCGCCGACGACGAAAGACCCGAACCGACCGGCACCGAAGAGGCGACGAGAATATCCGCGCCTTTGAGTCGCTTGCCGGCGCCAGCCAGCGCGACGGCGACCCCAAACACATAATCTGTCCAATCGTGTTTCGGTTGGGGAGCAGGATTGTCCAGATCGAATTCTCGCGTCTCGCCGATCTTGGCGGAGTGGACACGGACAATCCTGTCCGGGCGCGGCGCGACCGCGGCGCGAGTTTCATATTCCAGCGCCGCCGGCATGATGAAGCCGTCGTTGTAGTCGGTGTGCTCGCCGATCAGATTGACGCGCCCAGGCGCCCTCACGAGAATCGGCTCGCTTCCGTAGATATTCTTGAATCCCGCCTTGAGCTCGTCGACGCTGAACATTTTGGCTTCTCGCCTCCCAGAGGTCGTGGTCGGCACCTCCCTCGAAACGGCTGCCGACATGGATGAATGCGCTGGCCTAATCGCGACGCTTTGGGCTCACGCGGCGAGGCGATGCCCTCTTATAGACAGCATAAAACAACCCGGCAAGCGCTCGATGCTTGCGCGCCTTTGCGTACGGCAAGAGATTCCCGCCCTCTATTGATGGCGGGAGCATGGATTTCGGTGGATCGAATTTTACCTAGGGCTGCCCTTGGGCTCGTCCGTGCTCGGCCCGGAAGGCCTTCGGGCTGCATCCGGTATAGCGGCGGAAGACGCGGCTGAAATAAAGCGGGTCCTCATAGCCGACCTGGGCAGCGATCTGCTTCACCGGGCTGGGAGTGACCAGAAGGAGATGGCAGGCGAATTGGATGACTTGCTCCTCCCGCCACTTCAGAATGGATCGACCGAGCGTCTGCGTGAACAGGTGAGCAAGCCGCGAGGGCGATAGGCAGACAGCTTGGGCGATTTCCGCCACGGAAAGCGGGCGGTGCAGATTGTCGGTGACGAATTTGCAAGCCATCAGCAAGCGCTGATCGAAATGGCCAGGAGGCGCTGTCGCCCGGTCGTTCTTGGCACAGAGAAGAATGACCCTTTCCAGGAGATTCATGGCGAGCTCCATGGAAAGAAGATCGGTGTTTGCCGACCAGCTCGCCACCTCGCCGAAAAGGGTCTCCAGCGTCGCCAGAAGCGACTTGTCCTCGACACGCTGAACGAAGAAGGCGCCGTGTACGCCGCGCCACGAAAGCCATCCGCTCCAGAAGGCGCGCGGCTGGAAGTAGATCCAGCGGTGCCACCATTCCGAAGCTCCGGGGGCCCGTCCGTAGTCGTGGATGGCTCCCGGCGGGAAGAGCACAAGATCACCCGGCTCAACTGTGAAGCGGTTCTCGCCGTCGAAAACCTCCCCGCTGCCCTTCACCGTCAGATTGATGATCCATCCCCGCATGCCGTCCGGCCGTTCGATGCGGAAATCAAGCGGACCGCCACGCTCGATCGGCGTGATGCCGGCCACGAGGCGCGTATCGAAGTGGAAGCCTGGGAAGAGCGGCGCCACAAACGGGTCCGCTGTCGTCTCCCCATCGTTCTGTAGGAGGGACAGACGGCGAATGACGCTTTCGACCTGAGCCGGAGCGGAAAGGGTGGCGGCAGTATCGTCCATGTAAAAAGCTGGATTAGCCCTTTGGGAAGCAGGTAGGGCGCACTATAATCCTCGCAATCAAAATGAGCAATAACAGCGGGTTGGAATTAGCTGCCGACAAGGAGGAAGACGCTGGACATTTCGCTTGATAAGCGAAATTCGTCCGCATCGCATTTGACACTTACGTCAAGTGTTCCCCAGCATCTTCTCGATCCTTAAGCGGCTCCAGTTCGAAAGAAGACGAAGGCTGACGGTCTCTCCTGCCGGTTCATACCGACGGATGGGCACGATGAGAGAGTCTTCCCTGGGAGGGGCAATGGGTAGGCACGAAACCAAAGGCAGCAACCAAGCTGGGGATTTGCTGAGTCCTCCAAAAGGATTGATCCGCCTGGAAATAGGTCTGCGTCGCCTGCCAGCTGATGCTTATGCCGAGACCGACGCCCATCGTTGGGTTATCTAGCCTGTTGGCCGCGTTGAGACTCGCGGCCGACCGATAGACTCATGCTGAAGGCAGCTATCAATGAAACTCAAGGAACTCCGCGAACAGGTCTGCGAAGCCAATCTGGAGCTCGATCGTCGCAAGATCGTCGTTCACACCTGGGGCAATGTCTCGGGTATCGATCGCGAAAAGGGCTATATCGTCATCAAGCCATCGGGCGTGTCTTATGACAAGCTGACCCCCGACAAGCTGGTGGTTGTCAACCTTGCCGACGGAAAGGTCATCGAGGGCGACCTCAACCCCTCGACGGACACAAAGACGCATCTGGTTCTCTATCGCGCCTTCCCGACCATCGGCGGTGTGACCCACACGCACTCTCCCTACGCCGTTGCCTGGGCTCAGGCGCGCAAGGAGATCCCCTGCTTCGGCACCACGCACGCCGACTATTGTCATGGCCCGGTGCCAATGACGGCGCCTCTGACCGCCGAGGAAGTCGCTTCGGACTACGAAGCCAACACCGGCGAGGCCATCGTGCGGCGCCTTGGCAATGAGAACCCCCTCGCCAAGCCGATGGTGCTTGTCGCCGGACATGGCCCGTTCACCTGGGGCAAGAACGCGCCGGACTCGGTGCTTAACGCCGTTTTCCTCGAAGAGATCGCCCGTATTGCTACGACGACGGTGATGCTCGCGCCCAACGCCGGGCCGGTCGAGGAGTACGTTTCTGAATACCACTACCAGCGCAAGCACGGCCCTGGAGCTTGGTACGGACAGAAGAAAGGCTGATCTTCGCCCCACATCCCGGAAGGCGAAGACGGCAAGGACAACAATTTTCTAGGAGGCAAGGAAATGTCGCTCAAGGACATCACGCGGAAGCCGAAGATCGGCTTCCTCGGCATCATGCAGGAACTCTACGACAACACGCTGCCGAACATCACCAAGCGGCAGGAAGGTTACGCCCGCGAGGTCTCGGCCCGCCTGACCGGCGTCGCCGACGTGCTGTTCCCCAAGGCGGCCCGTTGCCGTGAAGACATCGAGGAAGTGCTGAAGATCTTCGCCACCGAGCAGGTCGACGGCATTATGATCGTCAACCTGACCTACGGTCCGGGCCTCCGCCTCGTCAATGCCTTCCGCGATGTGTCGACGCCGCTCTTCCTGGCCAACATTCAGCCGGAGCCGCGCGTTACCAAGGCGTGGAACATGGACGACCTCACCTACAACCAGGGTGTCCATGGCGTTCAGGATACGGCCAACTCGCTCATCCACCTCGGCAAGCAGTTCTCTGTCTGGTCGGGTGACTGGAAGGACGCCGAGTTCGTCAAGGCCTTCGACGTGTTCGCCTCGTCGGCTCACGCCGTGGCGGTCATGAAGAAGACCAAGGTTGCCGTCTTCGGCCGCATGCCGGGCATGGGCGATATCCTGACCGACCCGCATACCTTCATGCGCGTCATCGGCCCGCAGGTCGACCATATCGGCATGGGCCCGATCGCCGCCGAGATGGACAAGGTCAACACCCAGGAAATCCAGGCCGTCATCGCCTATTGCAAGGCCAACTTCGATCTGGATCCGAAGCTGACCCAGCCGCAGCTTGAGGAAGCCGCCAAGATCCAGGTTGCCATCACCAAGGTATTGGAAGCCGGTGGCTATGACGCCTTCTCGCTCTACTTCAACGAGATCGGTCTCGACGGTCGCTTCAAGCAGACCCACATGATGGCCGCCTCGAACCTGATGGCCGACGGCTATGGCTACGCCGCCGAGGGCGACACCAACTGCGCCTCGCTGATGGTCGCCGCCCGCGCTCTGCAGGCCGATCCCCAGTTCACCGAAATGTACGCCATGGACTTCGAGCTCGATGCGGCTCTGCAGAGTCACATGGGCGAAGGCAACTGGAAGATCGCCCGCAAGGACAAGAAGCCGCGCCTCATCGACCGTCCGCTCGGCATCGGTGGCCTCGACAATCCGCCGACCGTCCTGTTCCAGGGCGAGCCCGGCCCGGCCACGCTGGTCAGCCTCGTTTCGCTCGGCGCCGACAAGTATCGCCTCGTCGTGTCGCAGGGCGAAATCCTCGACACCGAGGAGCTGCCGACCGTCGAGATGCCCTACTTCTTCTTCAAGCCGATCACCGGCGTGAAGGAATGCCTCAATGGCTGGCTGAAGAACGGTGGCACGCACCACCAGGTCCTGCACCTCGGCGATACCCGCGCCAAGTGGAAGGCCTATTGCGATCTCGTCGGCATTCAGTACGTCGAGGTCTGATACCCGCTCCTCCCAAGCAAGCAGAACTGGGCCGGCGAAAGCCGGCCCTTTTGTTTGAAAAGGAGATCGGCCGGTGATCTCCGATGGCGATGGCCGGCATCGCCAGAAACCATTTGCGCAGAGGCGGCTGAACAGGATTAATCTCCCCTCGAAATCAAAGCCGAAAGGCCGATAATTCGGGGAGAAAAGTCATGCAGTATCGCAAATTCGGTCGCCTGCCGGTCGACGTGTCCGACATCGGCTTCGGCGCCTGGCAAATTGGCGGTGCCTGGGGCGAGGTAACGGAGGCCGACGGCAGGGCCGCGCTGGAGGCCGCCCTCGAAGCGGGCGTCACCTTCATCGATACCGCCGACGTCTACGGTGACGGTCGTTCCGAGCGCATCATCGCCTCGGTGCTGAAGGAGTGGAAGGGCAATCGTCCCTATGTCGCGACCAAGGCCGGTCGCCGCCTCAATCCGCATGTCGCCGCCGGCTATACGCCGGAAAACATCGAAGCCTTCATCGACCGCAGCCTTGCCAACCTCGACGTCGAGACGCTCGACCTGGTACAGCTCCACTGCCCGCCGACTGAGGTGCTCTACACCCCTGCCCTGTTTCAGGGGCTGGAAGCGATCAAGGCCAAGGGCAAGATCCGCAACTACGGCGTCTCCGTCGAAAAGGTCGAGGAGGCGCTGAAGGCCATCGAGTATCCCGGCGTCGTCTCCATCCAGATCATCTACAACATCTTCCGCCAGCGGCCCGACCGGCTGTTCTTCGAGGAGGCCAAGAAGCGTGGCGTTGCGGTCATCGTCCGCGTACCGCTCGCCTCGGGGCTTCTTTCCGGAAAGATCACGGCCGAGACCAAATTTGCCGCAGACGATCATCGTCTGTTCAATCGTCACGGCGAAGCCTTCGACGTCGGCGAGACATTCGGTGGGGTGCCCTTCGAGGTCGGCTTGCAAGCCGTTGAGGAGATTCGCCAGCTCGTCCCGGTTGGTCAGAGCATGGCGGCATTTGCCCTGCGCTGGATCCTGATGGCCGATGCCGTCAGCGTCGTTATCCCGGGTGCTCGGAACGCCGAACAGGCGCGAGGCAATGCGGTGGCCTCGGATCTGCCGGCCATCCCGGCAGATGTGATGGCCGCGACACGCGAAATCTACGCGCGCTTGGTCGCGCCCCACGTACATCAGCGTTGGTGAGAGAGCGTTCAGCGATAGCCAGAGGGCGGAAAATCTTGCGATTTCCGCCTTCTGGCCATCTGCGCCTCGTCGGCGCGCGCGAGTTACGCATTGTAACCTCGGCTGACCGTTGAATCCCTAGAACGGACGATGCCACCAGGGCTTGACCACGTGCTACAGAATCTCTAGACAACTTCGCAACGGAGCTGTGGCCGAGAGGCTGAAGGCACTGGTTTGCTAAACCGGCGTACGGGCTTAAACCCGTACCGAGGGTTCGAATCCCTCCGGCTCCGCCATTTTCTCACGAAACGACGCTCGCACTTTCGCCTCATGGGAGCGGCTGACCGGCAACCTTGTGCCGTCCTGCAACTCCACAAAGAGGGATCGCGACTCTCCTCTGACGATGCGACGCACCGCCGCACGTGCCACCCAATGCGAGCGGTGAATCTGCTGGCCATCGTAACCTTCGAGTTCGGCAAGGGCATCGGAAAAGCGGATCAGGATAAGCTCATGTCCGCGTCGCGTATGAGCTTCGACATAGTGGTCATAGACCGAAACGCGGATCAGGTCGTGGCCGAGTTTTCCCGGCAAGCGACGCAAGAAAGGGACTTCCTTCGATGGCGTCTCCTCTGATGTGTCTCTGGTAGGCGAAGGCGCGGCATTTTCGGATTGGGCCCGAACACGCGAGCTCTGCCCGAGCAAGCCGGCAACCGCCGCGATGGCTGCCACGGTGATCGGCACCGATACCCCTGCCCTGGCGACGAAACTCGCTGTGAGAGTTCCTCCCCGCAGGACAATCTGGCTGGCAAGCACGAACAGCAGCACGGCTGGTGAGGCAACGATTCCCGCCGCGCTGTAGCGCAGCACGACGGACGCAAGAAAGCGCAGTCGCGGCTCCACGAGCAGGATGCAAAGCGTCGCCACCGCCGCGCTGACATAGGATTCAATTCCATTGATGAACAGCGCGATGACGGCTTCACGCCAACCATCGCTCAAGCTCATCTCATCCGCCGTTGCGATCGCAGTCGCGGCCAGCACAATGGTCCGAAACAAGCCGGATCCGAGGATGCTGCGCCATCGGCGAAGCGCGAATTGCGTGTTGGTATCATTCACGAAGGTTGTCGCTCCGCTCATGCAATGCTGCTGGCACCGCCCCTTTTGAATTTGGAGAAGAGGGGGCCGATCGAACGGTCGGCGGTCTTTTCTTCAATGCGTGAGGTTGTGCAATGACGCTGTCTAGCATGGCAATGGTGCTTGCTGGAACGCCGGCTTGGGTTTGGCTTGTTCTGGCGTTTCTTGTGTTTCGTGGGGTTCGGGCAACGCTGCCGCGCCGCGTCGGTCTATGGACGCCTGTGCTATTGCCGGCGATCATGATGCTGCTGTCTGTTGGGCGCGGTGGGGTCTCCAACTTGGCAATCGTGGAGATCGTTTGGCTGCTGGCTACCACCGTCGGAGTTGTGATTGGCTTTGCGCTTGCCGGGCGGACCGAAATTTCAGTGGAGATGGGGCCGCCCGCGATGCTCCGTCTTCCTGGCGAGTGGAAAACGCTTGGCTTGATCCTTTCGATCTTCGCCGTCCGTTATGTGTCGGGAACTGTGATCGCCATCGATCCGGCTATAGCAAACGCACCCGAGCCGAGTCTGATATTCGCAATCCTGCGCGGCCTTCTGGCGGGTATCTTCCTCGGCAGAGGAGTGACCCTTGCGCTCCGTGGTTGGACGTTGCTGCGTAACCAAAGTCTGGCACTATCCAGGGAGCCCAGGACATAAAAAACATCGAAGGCAGCCTGGCACGTTGGAACAGAAAACCTTGTCGCATCGAGGGGGAAGGACACGCATGGCCATGCGCCATATCACGCTGAGACGGCTCTTCGACGCGCGAAGTGGACAAGGTGCGGTTGTCACAAAAACTACGTTAAACTGACTAGGTAGTGTCACGGCAAGTCAATATTCGGCGCTCCGAAAGGGAGCGCAGAATGACGCCTCAATCGTTGGATCTGGTCGGCGTCGGCAAGAGGTTTGGTGCCGACGATGTACTGAAAAATATCGACCTGGAGGTCCGTCCCGGGGAGTTCCTGTCTCTCGTCGGCATGTCCGGCTGTGGCAAGTCGACGCTCCTTCGCATCGTCGCAGGACTTGAACGGCCCGACCGCGGACAGGTGATGATCGGCGGGCACGATGTCGTCGATACCGACCCCAGCGACCGTAATCTGGCGATGGTCTTCCAGTCCTACGCTCTCTACCCGCACATGACGGTGCGCCAGAACATTGCGACTCCGTTGCGCATGCGCCGCCTGTCCTTGCCGGCGCGCCTGCCGCTGATCGGCCGGTTGGCTACCTCGGGCGCGGTCAGGGCCGAGATCGAAAAGGACGTGCTTCAAGCCGCGCAGACTCTTCAGATCGATCATCTTCTCGATCGCAAGCCGGCGCAGCTTTCCGGCGGGCAGCGGCAGCGCGTGGCCCTGGCCCGTGCCCTGGTGCGCTCGCCGGCCGCCTTTCTGATGGACGAACCCCTGTCCAACCTCGATGCCAAGCTACGCGCCCACATGCGCGACGAACTGGCCGCCTTGCATCGGCGCCTCGGTGCAACCTTCCTTTACGTGACTCACGACCAGGTCGAAGCAATGACCATGTCGAGCCGTATCGCACTGATGTCCGAGGGACGCATCGAGCAACTCGGAACACCGGAAGAACTCTACGCCCGACCGGCAACACTCACGGTGGCTCGATTTATCGGCGTTCCCACTATCAACCTCTTGCCGGTACAGATTGGCAGCGACGGCGTCATCTCGGCTTACGGTCGCGATCTCGGTGTTCGCACCGGTCATGCCGCCGGCCCGGCGACACTTGGTCTGCGGGCGGAGGATCTTTGCCAGTCTGCCGACGGGTTACCTGCCCGGATCCATCACACCGAGATGCACGGTGCTGATCGGTTCGTTCAGTGCACCCTGCTGGACGATGAAAATGCGCGTCTTACGCTTCGTCAGTCTGCCCGCGAAGCCATAGGTGCCGACGATGGCGGACATTTGCGCCTCTCGTTTGCTCCCGATCGTGCACACCTATTCGATCAGGGTGGGCTGCGCCGTGAACTCCATGTGCCGGAAAGGGCTGCGGCATGACGGCGCTCGAACTATCGGATTCCGAAGCGATCGTCGCCGAACGTTCGGGACGGAGTTCCACGGAGCGACGCATGGCCAACCGGGGCATGCTGTTCGTTGCCCCCGCCTGGTTGTTGATGCTCGTTATCTACATCATTCCAATCGTCGTTTTGATGGTCTTTTCCGTCACCGACTACAAGCTTGGCGCCCTTCACACACGTTTTGTCGGCATCGATAACTTCACCAAGGCATTCCATGACGACGTGTTCATGCGGTCGCTGACCAACACCGTCGTCTATGCTCTGATCGTCATTCCTTTCGGCGTATTTCTGTCTTTGGGTGTGGCGTTGCTTGTCCACGCCCGCAAGCGTAGCCGCGCCTTCTGGGAGACCGCCTATTTCCTGCCGGTCACGGCGACTTTGGTGGCCATGACCAGCGTCTGGCAGTTTCTCCTGCATCCGTCCCTCGGACCGATCGATGCAGCAATCAAGTGGTTTGGCTTTGAGCCGCTTGCTTTCCTGTCCGAACCGAAACTCCTCATTCCGACCATGGCGTTGATCGGCATCTGGCAGGTGCTGGGCTTCAACATGGTGCTGTTTCTGGCGGGACTGACGTCCATCCCGGGCGACCTCTACGAGGCGGCACGGCTAGATGGCGCCAAGCATCCGCTCGACCGCTTCTTTACCGTCACCTGGCCCATGCTGGGACCGACCACGATGTTTGTCGTCGTGACCACGTCGATCTCAGCCTTCAAGGTATTCGAGACGGTAGCGGTCCTCACCAAGGGGCGTTTCGGATCGGAAACGCTTCTGTTCGACCTCTACCTGGAGGGGTTCGAATACTCCAACACCGGGTACGCCGCGGCACTGACGCTGATCTTTCTGGCGATCATCCTGGTGCTGTCGATCGGACAGACGCTGCAACTCGACAAGAAGGTCCACTACTGATGACCATCCTCCGTCGATACACGCCGCATGTCGTTCTGGCCATCGGTGCGGGCTTCATGCTCCTGCCCTTCTACTGGATGTTTCTGACCTCGATCCGTTCGTCCTCGGAGATTTTCGACATCTCGCTCTGGCCGATCCCGAAGAGCTTCAGCGCGGTCGAGAACTACAGCCGGGCCGCCAGCCAGGTGCCGATGGTCCGCTTCATGTTGAACGGCGTCATCGTCTGTCTCGGTATTCTGATCGTCCAGGTACTGACGGCGGTACCTGCGGCTTATGCCCTGGCAAAACTGAAATTTCCCGGCCGCAAGCTTTTGCTGACGTTGGTCATCGCAGCGCTTTGCGTGCCCATTCAGGCCCTGGCGCTGCCACTGTTCGTCGGGCTAGCCAAGGCCAAGCTGCTCAACAGCTATTTCGGCATGATGATGCCGTTCTTCCTATCGGTCTTTGCCATCTTTCTGTTCCACCAATCCTTCCGCCGTTATCCCGACGAAATCATCGAAGCGGCCCGCATGGACGGTTTCTCCGAGATGGAGATCTGCTGGGGGCTGGTTTTGCGCGGTTCTCTGCCAGCCCTCGCAGCCTTTTCCGTCTTCTCGCTGGTTGCGCACTGGAACGATCTGTTCTGGCCGATGGTCGTCGTCTCGGACATCAACTTGGCTCCGCCGCCGCTCGGAATGCTTTTCTTTTCCGACGCGGAATCGGGTGCCAACTACGGCGCACTCATGGCCGGCGCGGCGATTACCACCACACCTATGCTGCTTTGCTTCCTGCTCGCCCGCCGACAGTTCATCGCGGGCATCACCATGACCGGAGTGAAGTAGTCCGGCGCCTTCCAACCGACCAACCTCGGAGTTTTCCATGCTGATCAACCGACGCGCCCTTCTGGGGGGCATCGCACTTGCCGCTGCCATGCTTGGCCCGGTCACATCAAGTCTCGCCGCCGATCAGGTGACGCTGAACGTTCTCTACAATCTGCCGGGCTTCACCAAGTTTCATCAGCCCTTGGCCGATGAGTTCATGAAGAACAACCCGGACATCAAGATCAGCTTCCTGGCTCCTGCCGCCAGCTACAATGACGGCCAGCAGCAGGTGCTGCGCGCCGCCGTGACCGGCGATCTGCCCGACGTCTACTTCTCGGGCTACAACATGACGGCCGAGCTCGTTCATACGCTGGCGCCGCGCAACCAGATTACTGAATTGACGCCGTTCATCGCAGCCGAGGGCGGCCAGGCCTTCCTCGACAAGAACTACACGCCGAAGATGGCGGCGCTCGGCCAGATCGACGGCAAGCAGTATGGCCTGCCGGTCAACGCTTCCTCGCCGATCATGTACATCAACGCCGATCTGGTCACCAAGGCCGGCGGCGACCCAAACAACATGCCCAAGACCTTCCCCGAGTTGATCGAGCTCGCCAAGAAGATCCACGCCCTCGATCCGAAGATTGCCGGCATGGGCTATGACATCAATGGCTGGCCGGACGACTGGCTGTGGCAGGCGCTGATCTACGAACAGGGTGGCACTCTGGTTGATCCTGCAACTTCGACCGTGGCCTTCAACAATGAAATCGGGCTCAACGCCCTGAAGCTGGCTCGCAGCTTCGTCACCGAAGGCGGCCAGAACCTGCTTGACTGGGACCAGTCGCGCCAGCAGTTTGGCGCCGGCCTGACCGGTTTCATCTTCTCGACACCCGCCCACGTCCAGACCATCGAGGGCCTGGTTGGTGATCGCTTCCACCTGAAGACCGCGACCTTCCCGCTCGACAACAAGGAGAAGGGTGGCGTTCCGACGGGTGGCAACTCGGCCGTGATCCTCACCCAGGACAAGGTCAAGCAGGACGCTGCCTGGAAGTATCTGAAGTGGGTTACCGGCCCCGAGGCTCAGAACACCATCGTCCGCATCACCGGCTACCTGCCGACCAACAAGCTGGCGACCGGGCCGAACTATCTGGAGCCTTATTATGCCGAGCACCCGAATGTGAAGACGGCATCGCTGCAGGCCGATCGTTCGCTGCCTTGGGCGGGCTATCCCGGCGGTGACTCCGTGCGCATCTGGCGCACCCAGCGCGACATCATCGGAGCCGTGATGCGCGGCGACGTGACGCCCGAAAGCGGTCTGAAGCAGTTGGTCGAGCAGACCAACGCGCTGATGAAGTAAGCCAAACCGTTCATCTCAAGGATCGCGGCGTGTGCGTCGCGATCCACTTTGGAAGATCATCTTGAAGATCATACAGTTGACAGACACCCACCTGATGCCGTCGGGCGTTCTGGTGCAGGGCGTCGACCCTGAAAAGCAGCTGAGAGCGGCCATCGCCGATATCATCGAAAAGCACGCCGACGCCGATCTTGGCGTCATCACCGGCGATCTTTGCAACAACGGTGATAGCGAGGCCTACGCCCTCCTGAAGGATATCCTCGCCCCGGTGCCGTTCGAGATGCGTTTGATGCTCGGCAATCACGATGGCCGGCCTGAATTCCTGACAGCCTTTCCCAATCATCCGCGCGATGGCAGCGGCTTCATCCAATCCTTCCTCGACACGGACTGTGGCCGGCTTCTGTTTCTCGACAGCCATGAACGAGGCTTCATCGGTGGCGCCTATTGCGACGCCCGCGTGGCCTGGCTCGATGAAGCGCTTGCAGACGCCGGCGATCAGTCCGTCACTGTTTTCATCCATCATCCGCCGATGGACTGCGGCATTGCCCATTTCGAACGGATCGGCATGCATGACGATGGGCGCCTGATGCGTCGACTGGCCGCCCACGCGCCGGGTATCAGGCATGTTATCTTCGGCCATATCCACATGCCGCTTGCCGGCACCAGCGCTGAAGGCATTGCCTTCAGCTCGGGCCAAGCCTGCGCCCACCGCTTCATCACCGATATCAGCAAGCCCGATCCGTTATGGACCCGAGGCAAGCCCTGTTACCGTGTCATCATGCTGGATGAGCGCGGTTTGCGTGCCTACAGCGCCGAGGCCGGCGAGATCGCCTGCGGTCAAGCGGCTCCCTGCGCCGGGCCGTGAGGTCGACTGTCTGCCTCATCGAAGAGAGGCCGCCAACAAACCTGCCGCATTACTCTCGGTCTCGATCTGGCGGTCAGACCCTGGCTTTTGTCAGGCCGTCTCGGCAAAGGCTGGGGCGGGTAGCGTCGCCTGAAACTCGGTCGGCGTGCAGTTCAATTCCCGCCGGAACACCGCGTACATGTAAGGCAATGACGTGAAACCGCTGCGCGCAGCCACCTCGGCCAAAGAAAGACGGCGATCGGCCAACATTTGCTGGGCGCGTTCGAGCCGAAAGGTGAGCATGTCGTCGTGCGCGGTCCAGCCGAAGGCCTTGCGGAAATGCATGTCGAGCGTCGCTCGCGATACGCCAACATAGGCGGCAACCTGTGCAACCTTCACCCCTTGCGCGGCGAACTGGCGAATGTAGTGGCGCGCTCGCATGATGTAGGGGTCGTAAGTCGGCTGATGCCGGGAAGAGGCCAATGCATTGAGCCCCTTGGGTGGCACGAGAATCCGAGGGTGGTCCAGCCGGTCGCCGATGAGCCGACGATGCAGCATCTCCGCTGCGATTCGCCCCATTTCGCGCGTGCCTTGGCGGACTGAACTTATAGGGATGCGGGCGAGCATTCTCAGGAGTTGATCGTCATCGATGCCGACCAACGCCACCTCCTCGGGGACGGCGATCCCGGCCATGATGCAGGCCTGAAGAACTTGTCGTGCCCGAGCGTCGGTTACCGCGATCACGCCGACCGGTTTCGGTAACCCGGCAAGCCAATCGATGAGCTCGTCCAGGATGCTATCCCAGTCGAGACCGTCGTTGAAATGACCCTCGAACAATAGCGGATCGAGGCCGTCACGGCGGCAGATCCGACAGAAGGCAGCCTCCCGCTGTTGCGCCCAACGGTTAGTTGGAGCTGGCGGCTGGCTGTAGAAGGCAAAGTGAGGTAGGCCCATTTCAACCAGATGGTCGTAGGCCGTCGAAACGAGCGCGAAATTGTCGGTGGCGACATAGGGAACGTTGTTCGGGTAATCGGCCGTCCGCTCGTAGGAGCCACCCACCGCCACCACCGGCACCTTGCTCTGGCTGAACAGGCGCTCGAACTCGGGATCGTCGAAGTCGGCTATGATGCCGTCCCCGGACCAGTCGCCAATGCCACCGATCGACCCGCGAAAATCCTCGAACAACAGGAAATCCCACATCACGCGTGTCGACTGGACGTAATCGCTGACGCCGGCGACCACGCTTCGGCCGTAGGCGCCCTTCGCCTTCAGCATCAATGCCACGCGAAACGAGTTCACTCCCGCCATCGTGCTCGTGATCCTCCGCGATCAAGCCCCCATTGTGTTTCAACCTGGCTCCTGAGCGCCCTCCCCGCACTGAGCAAATGGTCTACTTCGTCTGAAAAAATGACTTGCCTGGGCCGGATTATAAAAAAACATAATCCTGATTTGCAAACCGCCTCAATTAACGTCCGACCTATCCGGCTCGCGCCGAGAGGGAAGCTTCGTAAATCATCGTATTTTCGATTGGCTGGGGCGCGCGTGGAATGGGAGGAAGAAAAATGAAAAGGTATGCAGCACTTGCTGTGCTTGCCGTGGGCATGCTCGCTTCGGCTCCTGTCTTCGCTGAGACTGTAAAAATTCTTTCGATCGAGCCGAATGTGAAAGAGGGGCGGGATTTTTACGCTTCGGCGATCGAAAAATTCGAGAAAGCCAATCCCGACATCAAGATTCAATTCGACTATCTCGACGACACGTCATTCAAGTCCAAGCTGCCCACGCTGCTGCAATCGTCGGCCCGGCCGGACATCTTCTACACATGGACCGGCGGTGTCTTCCATGAACAGGCCGATGCCGGCGTGCTCAAGGACATCTCCGGAGAGGTCGACAAGAAGACGCTCGACACTTTCGCGCCCGGCGGCATCAAGGCTCTCACCTACAATGACAAGCTCTATGGCCTGCCGATGTACGCCGGTGTGGTCGTCTTGTTCTACAACAAGGATCTGACCCAGAAGGCCGGCGTCGATCCCACGACCATCAAGACATGGGACGATTTCCTGGCAGCGGTGAAGACCATCAAGAACGCGGGGATCACCCCGATCGTTGTGGGCGGCAAGTCCAAGTGGCCGCTTCAGCACTACTATGGCTATCTCGCCACCCGCATTGCCGGTGTGGATGGTATCGCTGCCGCGAAAGCCGGCGACAACAATGGCCTCGCCGGACCGGACTTTGTGAAGGCAGGTGAAGAGTTCAAGAAACTTGCCGATCTCCAGCCTTTCCAGCCCGGCTTCATGGATACGGACAACTCCAAGGCTGGGGGTCTGTTCGGCGACGGTCGCGGTGCCTTCATTTTGGCCGGCAACTACATGATCGGGGCTCAGAAGCGCAATTCGACCTCGGGCCAGGGCATCAGCGACGACAAGCTGGGGTTCATTCCATTCCCGGTGGTCACAGGCGGCAAGGGAGATCCGGCGGACACATTCGGCGGCATCAACGGTTGGCTTGTGTCCAAGGAGGCCACGCCGGCAGCTTCCAAGTTCCTCGCCAGCTTGATGGATATCGACAATCAGACCGTGAGCGCCGGCATGGGGCTCTGGTTGCCGATCGTCAAGGGCGCCGACGCGGGAATCAAGGACGCCAACGTCAAGGCCATTGCCAGCCTGCTGGCGGCTGCCCCGCACCACCAACTTTATCTCGACCAGGAACTCGGGGCCAATGTCGGTGCGGCTATGAACGACGCCTCTGCGGAACTCGCGACCGGCGATATCTCAGCGGATGAGGCAGCGCAGATGGTCGAGGAAGCGCGCCAGATGCACTGATCCTGGCTCCTCGCAAATATCTTCCCGGAGGACGGCCACGGTCGCTCCTCCGGTCAGATTGCCTCCCAGTTCGGTCTAGAGCCCGTTCCTGCCGGCCCTCCTGAGGCAGGTCGCCGACCGATTATGAAAAGACGTGTCCATGAGCTCCACACTTCCCGCAGCACCTCCGGGCGCACGACGGCGACCGAGCGGTTTTTCCCGCATGCGCTCGGACGGCAGTCTGACCGCGCTGGTCCTCTTCCTGCCGCCGGCCGTGCTGCTTTTCAGTCTGTTCGTGATTTGGCCGATCTTCACTGCGGTCGACCTCAGCTTCTACAAATGGAACGGCTATGGCGACGTCACCAACTTCGTCGGCTTCAACAACTACGCCATCCTTCTGAAGAACTCGATCTTCCACCAGTCGCTGTTCAATTCGTTCAAGCTGCTGCTGGCCTCGATTTTCCTGCAGATTCCGTTGGCGCTCGTATTAGCGCTGCTGCTCTATCGCAAGACATCGGCCAACACCGCCTTTCGTCTGATCTTCTTCGCTCCCTACATCCTTGCTGAAATCGCCACCGGCCTGATCTGGAGCTTCATCTTCGACGGCGACTATGGCGTCTCGGCGATGGTGGCCGACAAGCTCGGCAGCGAGCCATTCTATATCCTCGCCGACAAGCAATGGGCGTTTTGGACCATCATCACCGTCGTCGTGTGGAAGTATTTCGGCTACCACATGATGATCTTCATCGCCGCGCTGCAAGCTGTACCGACCGACCTGATCGAGGCGGCGGAGATCGATGGCGCCAGTCCGCTCAAGACCATCTGGTACGTCAAGCTGCCGATGATCCTGCACGCCATCAAGCTCAGCGTACTGTTCGCCATCACCGGTGCGTTGCAGGTGTTCGACATCATTATCCCGCTCACCAATGGCGGACCATCGAACTCCACCCATTCGATCGTCAGCCTCCTCTACACCTTCGGGCTCGCCCGCATGAATGTAGGGTTCGGCGCCGCCGTCGGCGTGGTGCTGTTCATCCTCTGCGTCGGTACCGCCTTCAGCTACAAGCGCTTGGCGATCGACAAGGGAGGCCAGCTATGAAACGCACCAGTCTCCTCTCGCAGCTTTTGCGCGCCGCTTTCCTCACCTTCATTGCCGCGCTGGTCATCCTGCCGCTGCTTGCAACCTTCCTCGGTGGTTTCAAGACGCTGGGTGAGCTCAGGGCAGCGCCTTTCGGTATCCCCTCACACTGGAGTTTCGATGTCTTCATCGACATCCTGACCGGTCCGGTGTTCTGGACCTATCTGCGCAACTCGCTGGTGATTTCGCTGTCGGCGGTCGTATTGACGCTGCTGTGCGCCTCGATGGCGGCCTATGTGTTCGCGCAAATCCGTTTCTTCGGCTCGCGCTATCTGCAGTCCTACATGCTCCTGGGGATGATGTTCCCCTTCGCGACTGCCATCGTGCCGCTGTTCTTTCAGATCAATCGCTTCGGCCTGCTGGATAATCCGCTCGGCATCATCCTGCCGCAGACCGCCTTCTCCATGGCTTTCGCGGTCATCCTGCTCCGAAGCTTTTTTCAGCAACTACCCAAAGAGCTATTCGAGGCGGCCTATGTGGACGGTTGCGGCTACGTGGGCTTTTTCTTCCGCTTCACGCTGCCTTTGTCCACGCCGATCCTCGCGACCGTCGGCACCTTTGTCTTCGTGCAGAGCTGGAACAATTATCTGCTGCCGCTGGTGGTGCTCAACGAGCAATCGCTGTTCACCTGGCCGCTCGGCATCATGCAGTTCCGCGGTGAGTTCATCGTGGAATGGAACCGTATCCTCGCCTTCGTGTCGCTGACCATCCTGCCAGCACTCGTCTTCTTCACCTTCACTCAGAAATACATCGTGGCCGGCCTTACGCGCGGCTCGGTCAAGGGTTGAGAAATGTCCCGTCCTGTCATCACCAATCCCATACTCAAGGGTTTCAATCCCGATCCGTCGATCTGCCGCGCCGGCGACGATTATTACATCGCCACCTCCACCTTCGAGTGGTTTCCAGGCGTGCAGATCCATCATTCGCGCGATCTCGTCCATTGGGATCTGGTGTGCCGGCCACTCAACCGGCCGAGCCAGCTCGATATGCGCGGCGAGATGGATAGCTGCGGCGTCTGGGCGCCTTGCCTGACCTATGCCGATGGGCTGTTCTGGCTGGTCTTCAGCGACATGAAGCGTCGCGACGGTTCGGTCAAGGACGTGCACAACTATCTCGTCACGGCGCCGTCGATCGAGGGGCCATGGTCGGATCCCATCTACCTCAACTCTTCCGGCTTCGACCCGTCGCTCTTCCACGATGACGACGGTCGCAAGTGGATCGTCAACGTCTGGTGGGACTATCGCGGTCGGCCGCCCCGCTTTCCCGGAGACAACAGTTTCGCCGGCATTGCCTGCCAGGAGTACGACGTTGCGGAAAAGAGGCTGAAGGGACCGATCACCAACATCTTCAAGGGCACGCCGGCAGGGTTGACCGAAGGACCGCATCTCTATCGCCGGGATGACTGGTATTACATCATGGTTGCCGAGGGGGGCACTGGGTATAACCACGTCGCAACGATGGGCCGCTCGCGCAATCTCGAAGGTCCGTACGAGCTTCATCCTGATACCTATGTCGTCACCGCGCGCGGCAATCCGACGGCCCCGCTGCAGCGCGCGGGCCACGCCGACCTCGTCGACACGCCCACCGGCGAAACCTATCTCGTCCATCTGACCGGCCGACCGATCGCCGGATTGCGCCGCTGCCCGCTGGGCCGCGAAACGGCGATCCAGAAGATCGAATGGGGTGCCGACGGCTGGCCTCGCATTGCCGGCGGCAAACTGACGCCGAAGCTGAAGGTCGAGGCACCGGATGTTCCCGCCCACCCCTTTCCCGCCACACCGGAAGAATACCGCTTCTCGACGGATGCCGGTTTGCCGAAGGATTTCCAGTGGCTCCGCACGCCTTACGGAGAGCGTCTTTTCTCGCTTGCTGAGCGCCCTGGTTTTCTGCGTCTCCATGGACGCGAAGCGATCGGCTCGTGGTACGAGCAGGCGCTGGTCGCCCGTCGACAGACAGCTTTTGCCTATGACGCGGAAACCGAGGTCCATGCCGACCCAAAGATCCATATGCAGCTTGCCGGCCTCGTCGCCTATTACAACCGTTTCGCCTATCACTATCTGGCACTGACCTTCGATCAGCAGGTCGGAACCTGCCTCCAGGTCATCTCCTGCAACGGTACGCAGGGCGGCGGACAGACCACCATTGGGCTTGCTGAGCCAGTCCCCGTGCCCGAAGGCCAGCCGGTGCGACTCAAGGTCGAGGTCCGGACGACGACGCTCACCTTCTTCTACGCCGTTGGCTCGGACGACTGGAAGCAGGTTGGAGGTGTCCTGGACGCCTCGATCCTCTCGGACGAATGCGGGGCCGGAGAGCACGCCAACTTCACCGGCGCCTTCGTCGGCATGTCGGCCAACGACATGAGCGGTCAGGCGATGCCGGCCGACTTCGCCTACTTCCGCTATCGCGATCTCGACGCGTGAGGAGCCGACCGTGGCAACGCTCGAATTCAAACACGTGAACAAGACCTTCGGCGCCGTCGAGGTGATTCCGGACGTCTCGCTCTTCATCCCGCACGGCTCGTTCACCGTCTTCGTCGGCCCGTCGGGTTGCGGCAAGTCGACCCTGCTGCGACTCGCTGCCGGCCTTGAAGACATCAGCAACGGAACTCTGGAGATCGATGGCAAGGACGTCACCTTCGCTCGGCCGACCGAGCGCGGCATCGCCATGGTCTTCCAATCCTACGCGCTCTACCCGCACATGAACGTGGCGCAGAATATTGGCTTCGGTCTCAAGATGGCCGGCAAGCCCAAGACCGAGATCGCGAGCAAGGTTCAGGAGGCGGCAGCAACGCTGCAGCTCGACGCGCTGCTCGATCGCAAGCCGGGCGAATTGTCCGGTGGACAGCGGCAACGGGTCGCTATCGGCCGCGCTATCGTGCGCGAGCCCAAGGTGTTCCTGTTCGACGAGCCTCTTTCCAACCTCGACGCGGCGCTGAGGACGCAGATGCGGGTGGAGCTCGCCGAGCTGCACAAGCGTCTGGGCGCAACCATGATCTACGTGACCCACGATCAGGTTGAGGCCATGACGCTCGCCGACCAGATCGTAGTGCTGAACAAGGGGCGCATCGAGCAGGTCGGCAGTCCGCTCGAGCTCTACAACCAGCCCAAGACGCTGTTTGTCGCCGGCTTCATCGGCTCGCCGAAGATGAATTTCATCACTGGCGATTATGCCGCGCGCCGCGGGGTAACAACCTTCGGCGTCCGGCCCGAGCATATCGACATTGTCACCTCCGGTGCCCACTGGACCGGCACGGTGCAGTTCAGCGAGCGGCTCGGCAGCGACACCTATCTCCATGTCGATGTGCCCGGAACTGGTCGCCTGACAGTCCGTGCGATCGGGGATGCAGGGTTCGTGGGCGGGGAGACCATTGGTCTCGCCCCGCGAGCCAATACATCTCACGGCTTCGACGACAACGGACGGGCTTGCGGGGTCAGTGAGTAAAACCGACGCAATCCGCATTCAGAGCTTTGAACCCAACCAGTCACGCAGAACCACTGCGTGGCTATGCTCGGGATCATGTGCGGCCGTCAGCAGGGTGACCGGCCCTTTGCGGCACCAGTCAAGACAGCGCTCGACCTCGATTGGATGGGCGGCAAGCTCGGCTTCGTAGCGCTCGCGAAATTCCGCCCAGGTCCCCGAGCCGGCGTGGAACCATTTGCGCAGATCGGTGCTGGGCGTCACCTCTTTTGGCCAATCGTCCGGCCGAAGGCGCTCCTTGGATATTCCTCTCGGCCACAGCCTATCCACCAGTAGGCGCGCTCCGGCCATTGTTTCCAGAGGCTCGTACACCCTGGCTACCATGAGAGGAAACGGAGTCATGGCCTAACCTTCGTACTTCCCGACACCAGCCATGCCGGCTCAGTCGACATGAACGCTTGTGATCATGACATCAAGGCGTAGCCGAAACCACTGGTGGTCGGGTGGCACGAATGATCTTGCCTTGTCCTGGATCAGACTTCGCTACCGAACTCGGCACGCGACAGGACGACGAACTCGGCCTCCGGCACTTCTTCCATGAAGATGGTCAGTGCATCGATGATAATCGGCTGGTGCAGGCTGTCCGCGAACATCTCGGCGAGATGTTTGCCAACAGCATCGCGCAGATCTTCCGGCACCGGGCCGGTCAGCGACATGTGAAAGCGGAAACGCTCGAAGACATATGGATAGCCCCATGTCCTGAGGTTTTCGACCTCGACGGCGTCGAGATTGGGCCCGTTGCGGCGAGCGAATTCCTCCGGCCCCATCGGCGCCCGGAAGTGATCGAATTCCGATACCGCTGCATCGGCAAGCCTGCCAAGAGCAACAGGGGCTTCCTCGGGAACCAGAGCGAAGAAGCTTCCGATACGAGCTACCTTGAGACGACCAATATCTAGCGGGATCTGCTTTCGGGCAAAATCACTGGCAGCAATTTGCAGATCCCACGAATGGAACTCTGGCTTGAGGCGCATCGGCGGCTTCAAGGTCGCATGAAAGCCGTAGCGTCGGGGATCGGTGACCAGCGGCTCCCAGGCCGGTGGCAGTGTGCGGGCCGGCACCCTGCTCCCAAAGGCATCACGGCCGAGCCAGCGCGCCGCAATCCTCGTCAGCGGATGATCCATCGGCGGGGCGTAGTAGAGCGCGTAGCGGGCGCGGTGCGGCATGATCGTCCCTTCAGAAATGACGGTCGGCAATAGTCTCGACCAGTGCGGCAAACCGTCGCCCAGCCTCGGCAAGATCTCCGCTGTTGTCGACGGTATAAACAGTTAGTCCCGCCGGCATCGGCGGCTCCGACCGGTCGAGACGCGCTCGGATCTCTTCCTCTGTCTCGCGGCCGCGGGCGGCAAGCCTCGCAACGAGACAATCTCTGTCGGCGGTGACGTGAATGACAGCAAGCGACGGATAGATTGCAGCGAAGTCGGCAAGAGCCGCCCGGCTTCCATTGACCACCAGATGTTGCCCGGATTGAATGCTCTCCAAGGTCGCTCTCGGTACACCGTAACCGTGACCGTGAGCCCGCCAGAAGACTGAAAATCCGCCCGCAGCGGCCTCGATTTCGAACTCTTCGGGACTGGTTGGCCGATGTGTCTCGCCGCCTGCATCGCCAGCACGTGTGACCGCCCGCTGCACAAACGAAATATCGGCCCGGTTCTTCAGATGGCTGGCAGCCAGCGCCATGAGACTATCCTTGCCGGCACCCGATGGGCCGACAACAACGATCATGCAGCCGCTTCGGACCGTCGTCATGTTGACCATCAGGCTACCCGCCGCCCTTCGCGCCACACGGCCCTTACCACGGGCACGCCTTCCTGCCGATGAACGCGGACCAGGTCGGCCCGCAATCCCTCGGCGATCCGGCCGCGATCGGTGAGGCCAACGCTACGGGCCGGCGTCGCGGTAACCATCGCAATGGCCCGAGAAAGATCGATGCCCGGTACCTTGTCGGCAAGGACGAAGGGCGCATGGATCAAGCTGATCGGCACGTAGTCCGAAGAGAGGACATCAAGAACGCCGGCCGCAGCGAGGTCTCCCGCCGCGATGTTGCCAGAATGGGAACGACCGCGCACGATATTCGGTGCCCCCATCAGCACGGAGATGCCGGACGTGTGCGACGCCCGCGCCGCCTCGAGTGTTGTCGGGAACTCGGCAATGCGAACGCCGTGACCGGCTGACTCTGCTACGTGGTCGATGGTCGCATCGTCGTGACTCGCGAGCGCGATACCGCGCGACCTGCAGTCGTCGGCGACAACCTTGCGATTGGGGGCCGAGTAGCGGGCCGAGGCTTCCTGCTGTGCGGCAACGAAAGCCGCAAAAGCTTGGTCGGAGAGGCGAAGCTTCTTTTGATAGTAAAGTGTGTATTGCTCGATATTTTGGAACTGACGCTGGCCTGGGGCGTGGTCCATCACCGAAACAAGATGAACCAGCGGGTCACCTCGGAATGCCTCGTAGTCGGCCAGCATGTCCGGCGCCGAGACCTCGCAACGTAGATGGATCAGGTGGTCGGCGCGGAAGCGGCCCTGATCTCGACCCTCGTGTAACGCATTGGCCAAGGCGCGCATTTCGCCGGGTTCGAAATGCTCATCGTCAGCACCCATGCGCAGGCAGTCGAAAACCGTAGTAATGCCGGACGTTGCCACCTGGCCGTCATGCGCTTGAATGGCGGCAAGCGTGTCCCAGCGCACGCCCGGCCGCGGTGCGTAGTGAACCTCGAGATGGTCAGTATGCAACTCGACGAGCCCGGGGATCAGGTAATCGCCCTCAAAGTCGATGCCGGTTTGCGACGCGCCTTCGATTACCTCTTGAATGCGGCCGTTGCGCACGATCGCGCCACCTTTGACGACGCGGTCCTCGAGGACGAGGTTGGCATTGCGGATTTCAAAATCGCGAGCGTCGTTCATTTGCGGGCTTCTTCTCATCAGGGCTGAACACGGCCGGTTAGCCGGCTGCGCAGCGCATTGGAAATGGTGTCGAAGATGAACACGGTGCCGATGATCAGGATCACCATGTAGAAAATGTTGGGCCAGTTTGTGTGGGTGCGCATCGCTTCCCACAGCTTAAGGCCGATACCGCCGGCGCCCATGGCGCCGATGATGGTGGCTGAACGTGTGTTGGATTCCCAGAAGTAAAGCGTCTGGCTGACGAACACCGGCAGCACCTGCGGCAGCACGCCGAACCGCTGCACGGCGATCGGTGCGGCACCGACCGATGTCAGACCGTCGCGCGGCTTGCCGTCGATGTTCTCCAGCGCCTCCGAGAACAGCTTGCCGAGGGAGCCGGTGTCGGTGAAGAAGATCGCCGCCATGCCCGAGATCGGCCCAGGACCGAAGGCACGGGTGAAAAACAGCGCCCAGATCAGCATGTCGACGGAGCGCTGAAAGTCGAAGAAGCGCTTGGCTGTCTGGTTGGCCAGCCAGTTTGGCGTGATGTTGCGCGCGGCGATGAAACTGAGCGGGAAAGCCACGATGGCCGCGAACAGCGTGCCGATGAACGCCATGACGACAGTTTCGAGTAGCTTGGTCCAGACGTCGAGATGCTGCCAGGACGGATTGTAGAGAAAGTCATTGGCGGCAAGGGCAAGGTTGCTCTGCGTGGGATCGATGCGATCGCCAGAGACGAGGAGATGCAGAACCTCGCCGGTCGATTTCCCGAAGAAGGCCGAATTGGTGTCGAAGACGAAGTTGACCCAGCCCGGGAAGCGGCGGTGGATCACAACAGCATCGCTATCGAGCTGGGCCCAACCTGAAAGCCCGAACGCGACAATGATGCGGTCCCCTGCCCGTTTCTGCTCTGCCCAGGACGGCAAAGGCCCATTTGCCACAACGTCGTCACCCGTTCCGAGCGGCACGACCATCGTCTCGCCGTTCCGCTCTGCCACGATGCGATCAGGGGTGACGACGAGACGGGACCGGGCTGAGAACCGGACCTCGGCACGCTTCACCACGTCCTCGACACGGACGGTCGGTTCGCTGGCTGGAGCGGAAGGCGTTGTGTCCGGCGCCATGAAACTGTTTCCCGCCATGAACCCACCTGACGCGGCGCCGGCTGGTTTGGGTGCGGCGATGTGCCGCTCCATCTTGGTGTGTTCGACCGTCATCCACTCCGGCTTCGGGTTCGGACCGATGGGATCGAAGCGCGGGAAGCTGACAGCCATGGCGCCGTCGTGATCGATGGAGATTGTCGGCCGGTACTCGTAGGTCACCCATTGAATCAAATAGGAGCCCGCGATCTGCCAATTGGTATTGGCCAGCACCTGACCGATGCCGAACACCCACCAGCAGAAGATCAGATAGACGATCGTGGCGACAGCCATCGCCGGAACGCGCCAGACCGACCAAAAGCGCGGGCGCACCACATTTGGATGGCGAGCAACAATGGCGGCATATTGATCGGCAGTGAGGGTCAGCATCGCAACGGCTCCTCAGGTCGCCGGCAGGAAGGCGTCGCGGCCGACGAGGCTACGGCGCAGCCATGCGGAGAATTGGTCGACGGCGACGATCGTGCCGAACAGCAGGATGACAATGGCGATGGTCTTTGCGCCGTGGTTCTGGCTGATCGACAGGCGCAGAAGCTCGCCGATGCCGCCACCGCCAACCGCGCCGATGATGGTCGAAGCGCGGACGTTGATTTCCAGACGCAGCAGGAAATAGCTGGCGAAGTTCGGCAGCACTTGCGGCAACATGGCAAAGCGCACCCGCTCGATCCAATTTCCGCCGACGGCTCTTAGGCCTTCGTCTGGCTTCATGTCTGCGTTTTCGACGACCTCGAAAAACAGTTTTCCGAGGGCACCGACGCTGTGGATCGACACAGCCGCGATGGCGGGTATCGGGCCGACGGTAAGAAAGGACAAAAAGAATCCGGCGACCACGACATCCGGAAAGGCGCGCAGGATCTCCATGAACCGACGAGCGGGCCAGCGGATCAGCCGATTGGGCATCATGTTGCTGGCGGCAAGAAACGAAAGCACGCCGCCGAAAAGAGTTCCGATCACCGTCGACAGCAGGGCGATATTCAGCGTGATCGCCATCTGGTCGAGATATTCCGGAATGTAGAAGCTAGACGTCAGATAGGCTCGACCTTCCGGATAGTTGTACTTGAGGCTGCCATCGTCATACGGCGACGGCAGATCGAACATGGCGCGTCCTACTTCGAGCCAGTCGCGCGGCACAAGGTCTGCCGTAAAGTCGAGAAAGTGCGGCAACCGGTCGAAGAACTTGCCGGCATTGGCCTCGTTGGCAAACCACAGGGACAGCGCCACGGCGACAATCAGACCACCAACGCCAAGTACGGTGTAGATGCGCCGGACGCGCGCCTGGGCTTGCCAGTGGCGTTCGATGAGCGCGGCGCGATCGGAAAGTTTTGTCGGCATGACTGATCCGGCTTGAGAGCGGACCGGCCGAAAACCGGCCGGCCCTGGGAAGCGAAGGAAATCAGCCGCCGATCTGCGCCTTACGGGCTGCGACGATGGTCTTGTAGAAGTCCGGCGTCACGTCGGAGAAGGCCTTGAAGTCACCGCCTTCGATGGCCGAGAAGCAGGCCGGATCGGTCTTCGGCAGATCCTTCATGAACGATACGAACTTGGCTTTGACGTCGTTCGGCAGAGCGTTGCGGACGACGATCGGGCCGTTCGGGATGAGGGGCGACTTCCAGAGCTCAACGATGTCGTCCATATTGAGCATGCCCTTCTCAACCATTTTCCGGAGATTGCCGGAAGTGTACCCGTCCTTGAAATTGCCGACGCCCGAACCCCAGGTCGTGCCGGCATCGAAGGTGCCCTTCAGCACTTCGAGGACGAGATTTTCATGGCCGCCGCCAAAACCGGTCGAAGCGAAGTATTCCTTGACCGGAGCGCCAATGGCTTCCGGCAAAGTCGCGACCGGAACAAGGTAACCCGAGGTGGAGTCAGGATCGGCGAAGCCGAGCTTCTTGCCCTTGAGGTCCTTGAGGGTCTTGAGGCCACTGTCCTTGCGGGCAACCATGATGGAATAATAGCCGGTGGACCCGTCGGTCTGCACGGTGGTCAGCACTGGGGTGACCACATCAGGATTGGTCAGGAAAATCTTGGCATAGCCCGAAGCGCCGAGCTCTGCCTCGTCGAGCGTGCCACCCAGGAGACCCTGGATGACGCCGTCATAATCGGCCGCCGGGAATAGCGACACCTTCTCGACGCCGATGGCGGCCGGCAGCTTGTCCTGCAGGCACTTGAAGTTGCGCAGGCGGTCAGCCTCGTTTTCTCCGCCAAGGATGCCGACGCGGAAATCCTTGATCTCCTCGGCAGCGGCGGCGCCGGCGAGCGCGACGAGGGCGGTTGCGGCAAACAGAATCTTCTTCAACATCCGTCTCACTCCTGGTTCCGCCGGCCCCGCCGGTCGGATGGTCATGCTGCGCCCTTGGCGCGGGCATACGAGCGCGCGACAGCGCTCCGCGAAACCGGCAGACGGTGTCGCGCGCTCGAAGCTTGGTTCTTGAAGCTGGCGTGCCTTAGATGGCTGCGGCGGCTTGCATGGTGAGGCTGGCAATGGCCTCCGGCATCGGCATCCGCTCCGGAACAAGGGACGTCGATGTCAGGCGTTCGTCGAAATCTTCCTCGGCCCCGTAGATGCGGCGAACGGCTTCGGCCGTCAGCTCGCTCGGCGGGCCGTCGAAAACCACCCTGCCCTCGGCCATGCCGACGATGCGCTGGCAGTAGTTGCGCGCCGTGTCGAGGGTATGGAGATTGGTGATCACCGTGATGCCATCCCGGCGGTTGATGTCGGCGAGCGCATCCATCACCACCTTGGCGTTGAGTGGGTCGAGCGAGGCAATCGGCTCGTCTGCCAGAATGACGCGCGGCTCCTGCATCAAGGCGCGGGCAATGGCGACACGTTGTTGCTGGCCGCCGCTCAGCGTCCCGGCGGGCTGTACAACCGTCTGCTCGATGCCCAGCCGCTCCAACGCTGCTATGGCCATGATACGCTCTTCGCGGCTGAAAAGGTTCATCACCGACAGCGCCGTCGACCGATGGTTGAGGCGACCGAGCAGCACGTTGGTCAGCACGTCGAGGCGTGGAACCAAGTTGAATTGCTGGAAGATCATCGCGCAATCGCGTCGCCAGCGGCGCAACGCCTCGCCCTTGAGCGACGCAATCTCCACGTCGCCGTACCGTATGGATCCGGAAGTCGGATCGGCGAGCCGATTGATCATGCGCAGCAGCGTTGATTTGCCGGCACCGGACCGGCCGATGACGCCGACCATCTGTCCCTCGGGGATCGAGAAGCTGACGTCATCGACGGCGACCTTGGCCCCGAAGTGACGCGAAAGGTTGCGGATTTCGAACATTCTTCCAGAAGCCCTGCCAGGATTATATTTTGTATGAACTTGAGTTTACGCTGGCCGGATGTCAGTTTCGTGTACAACTGACAAGTAAACCGGCTAATGTTCGTACTTATGCAAGAAAGACTCGACGCTGAGTCTTCGAAAGTCTTCGAGCGCTACTCTAAGCTGTCCATGATCCCAGTCCCACCAGGCAAGCGCCTCCAGTCGAGCTGCGATATCTTCCGGAAAACGTCGCTTCAGAGGACGCGCCGGCACGCCCGTCACGATCGTATAGGCGGGTACATCACGGCTCACCACGGCGCCGGCGCCGACCACCGCTCCATTGCCGATGGATACGCCCGGGAGAAGCGTTACGCCGTGACCGATCCAGACGTCATGCCCGATATGAATACGGTGGTCCCGCCGCCAGGCAAAAAAGTCCTGTTCGTGCTCGGCATCTTCCCAGTAGTCGCCGGCTCGGTAGGTGAAATGATGAAGGCTGGCGCGGTCCATCGGATGGCGGGTGGCGTTGATGCGAACCGCCGCAGCGATATTGGCGAACTTGCCGATCGTGGCACACCAGACCATGCCATCGCGTTCGATGTAGGAGTAATCGCCGAGCTCCAGCTCGCTGATGCGGCATCCTTCGGCAATTTCCGTGTAACGGCCAAGCCGGCTTGCCTCGACGCTGGCCGTCGGATAGATGAGCGGCGTCTCCGAAAGACGGGTCATTTGCCGGCCCTCCTTTGCGAATAGTGCGATACGTCGACAACCCGGCTCGCCACGCGGTCGCGCACATCCTCGTCGTGGAAGATGCCGACCAGCGTCGTTCCTGCCGCCTTCTTCTCCTCGATCATCTCGACGACCACGGCGCGATTGGCGGCGTCGAGCGACGCGGTTGGTTCGTCAAGAAGAAGAATTGGGTGATCCGAGATGAAACCGCGGGCGATATTGACGCGCTGCTGTTCGCCGCCGGAGAAGGTCGCCGGCGGCAGGCTCCAGAGTTCACGCGGCAGGTTGAGCCGGGCCAGAGCAGCCTCGGCTCGCTCTAGTGCCTCGGGTCGATCCATTCCACGCGCGATCAGCGGATCGGCCACCACTTCATGGGCGGAAACGCGAGGAATGGCTCGAAGGAACTGGCTGACATAGCCAAGCGTCAGGCGGCGAACATCTAGAACCTCGCGCGGCAGGGCCTTGGCAAGATCGACCGCCCGCCCGTCATGGGCGACCAGGATCTCCCCGGCGTCTACGCCATAGTTGCCGTAAAGCATCTTCAAAATGGAGCTCTTGCCGACACCCGAGGGGCCGCCGAGCACCAGGCATTCGCCAGACGCCACCTCAAAGGAAACGTTGGCAAATACCGGCAGGCGAAGACCGCCGCGCAGATGCATGACGAATGTCTTGGCGATGTCGCGCACACGGAGCGGCAGCATGGCGTTCTCCGATCAAGCTTGGGGAATGGAAGAGACGAGAAGCTGGGTGTAAGGCTCGCGGGGATCGTCGAGCACGCGATCGGTCAGACCCTCTTCGATCACCCGCCCCTCCTTCATGACCATCATGCGATGGCTCAGCAGGCGAGCCACGGCGAGGTCATGCGTTACGATGATCACTGAAAGGCCAAGGTCGCGGACGAGACCGCGGATCAGGTCGAGGAGACGCGCCTGTACCGACACATCAAGTCCACCAGTCGGTTCGTCCATGAAAACGAGGCGGGGGGCCGTCACGAGGTTGCGGGCGATCTGAAGACGCTGGCGCATTCCGCCGGAAAAAGCTCTCGGGCCATCGTCGATGCGATCGGCGGCGATCTCGACGCGGGAGAGCCAATCGAGCGCGGTATCGCGGATACGGCCGTAGTGACGGTCGCCGATCGCCATCAGTCGTTCGCCGACATTGGCGCCGGCGGAAACGCCCATGCGAAGGCCATCGGCCGGGTTCTGATGCACGAAGGCCCAGTCGGTCCGCATGAGAAACCGGCGCTCGGCTTCCATCATGGTTGTCAGGTCACGCTGACTGCCATCGCGCATGGCATAGACCACCGAACCGCTATCGGCGGCAAGTCGCGTCGACAGGCAGTTGAGAAGGGTCGTCTTGCCCGAGCCGCTCTCGCCGACCACCGCGAGCACTTCGCCCGGCCAGAGATCGAAGGAAATGTCCGTGCAGCCGAGACGAGTACCGTAGTTTTTGGCGAGATCACGCACCTTGAGAATGGGAGCGTCCGTCATGATTGAGCTCCTGTCTCAGCGCGACGGCTTTCGCAATTATCGGTATCGGAGCAGACGAACATGCGGCCGCCGCGATCGTCGAGCACCACCTCATCGAGATAGACATTGCGGGCGCCGCATAGGGTGCAAGGCTCGCTGAATGTCTGCACTTCGAAGGGGTGATCTTCGAAGTCGAGGCTCTTCACCTCGGTATGCGGCGGTACCGCATAGATGCGCTTTTCACGGCCGGCGCCGAACAGCTGCAGCGCCGGGCTCATGGTCATCTTGGGATTGTCGAACTTGGGGATGGGCGAAGGGTCCATCACGTAGCGGCCGGCAATCTTCACCGGGTAGGCATAGGCGGTGGCGATCCGGCCGTGATGGGCGATATCCTCGTAGAGCTTCACGTGCATGAGGCCGTAGTCCTCAAGCCCGTGCATCACCCGTGTCTCGGTTTCACGCGGCTCGAGGAAGCGCAACGGCTCGGGGATCGGTACCTGGTAGACGAGGATCTGTCCTTCCTGGAGCGGATGCTCCGGGATGCGGTGACGCGTCTGGATGACGGTCGCTTCGGAAGTATGTGTCGTGGTCGCAACCCCGGCCACCTTCCGAAAGAAGGCGCGGATCGAAACGGCATTCGTGGTGTCGTCAGCGCCTTGGTCGATAACCTTGAGCACATCGTTGGGGCCAATCACCGCAGCGGTAACCTGCACGCCGCCGGTTCCCCAGCCGTAGGGCATCGGCATTTCGCGCGCCGCGAATGGCACCTGGTAGCCCGGAATGGCGATCGCCTTCAGAATGGCGCGCCGGATCATCCGCTTAGTCTGTTCGTCGAGGTAAGCGAAGTTGTACGTGACGGCATTCATTGGGCTGCCTCCTCGATCGCTTCCCCATCTTCTTCGCCAACGAGCTCGCCGCTTTCCTGCCACGCTGTCCGCAGCCGGCGCACAAGGCCGAGTTCAGCCTGGAAGTCGACGTAGTGCGGGAGTTTCAGGTGCTCGACGAAGCCGGTCGCCTCGACGTTGTCACAGTGAGAAATGACGAACTCCTCGTCCTGCGCCGGCGCTGTTATTTCCTCGCCATATTCGGCGGCTCTGAGCGCACGGTCGCAGAGCGACATGGCCATCGCCTTGCGCTCGCTCTGACCGAATACAAGGCCATAGCCTCGTGTGAACTGCGGCGGCCGCTCGGCCGATCCCTTGAACTGATTGACCATCTGGCATTCGGTGACCCGGATCTCGCCGATGGCCACGGCAAACCCCAGCTCGGGAATGTCGATCTCCACCGTGGCGATGCCGATGCGGATTTCACCAACGAAAGGGTGACTGCGGCCGTAGCCGCGTTGGGTGGAATAGGCGAGCGCCAACAGGAAACCTTCGTCGCCCCGGGCAAGCGATTGCAGACGTTCGGCACGGGAAAGCGGAAACTCTTGCGGTGTGCGGGTAATGTCGCCAGGCTCTTCACCGTGGTCGCTCTCAGTCTCGATCAGGCTTTCACCGTCGAGAATATCCGAAACGCGGGCCAGGTCCCCCACCCCGCCATCACGATGTACCGGTTCGGGTATCTCGGGATCACCGGACAATGTCGGGTCGAGCAGGCGGTGGGTGTAGTCGAAGGTCGGGCCAAGGAGCTGACCGCCCGGTAGGTCCTTGTATGTTGCCGAAACACGCCGTTCGATGCGCATGGCGCGGCTGTTGAGGGGAAGGCTGCTGCCGAAGCGCGGTAGAGTCGTGCGGAAGGCGCGCAGGATGAAGATCGCCTCGATCATGTCGCCGCGCGCCTGCCGAATGGCCAACGCTGCGAGACCCGGGTCGTAAAGTGAGGCCTCGGCCATCACGCGATCGACGGCGAGCGACAATTGCTCGGTGATCTGCGCTTCCGTGATGGCTGGCAGCCGACGGTCGCCACGCCGACGGTCGGCGAGAAGTCGATGAGCGTTTTCGATGGCGGCTTCGCCACCCTTGACCGCAACATACATGGCTTAGCCTTCCGACGGGAGGAAATGGGTGGAGCGCGGCAGAGCGACGAGGTCGCGGCCAGCCGTCAACACGACATCGAGGCCGCGAGGAAAGAGGGCGCGGTTGGCCGCCCGGAAGGCGACGAAACCCTCCGGCAGGCCGTCTACGGTCAAGTCGCAATGGCTGGCGATACCCGGGCCTGCAAGGCTGAAGCGTTCGCCTTTGCCGAAGCGCCGCACTTCGATGATCAGGGTTGCCGAACGGTCGGGATAATCCTGCGTGCCAAGCTGGAATTCAGCCAGAATGGCCTCGCCCTGGTCCAGGAAGGCAAAGGTGGCTTCGCTTGGGTTCTTTGTCAGCGGGGCACCCGTGTGAAAGGCGAACCAGGCTCCAAGTTCGGAAGGCGTGCCAAGGCGCCAGACGGGAGTGCTTGCGTCGCAAAGTGTGAGCGCCAGTGCCGCTTGTGCAGGGCCAGCCAGACCCGGCGCTGCCACATCGGCCTCCACGTGCCTGACACTGCCCGGCCGGGCCATGGCATCCATCATGAGACGAAAGGTGGCCTGCGCTTCGAAAACCGGTTGACCGAAGCCGCCGTCGAGCGACGCTTCGAGTAAGCGCATGTTGTGAGGCATCAGTCCTCTCCCCGCACCAATGTGAAGAAATCGACGCGCGTCGAGGCTGTCTCCGCTTCCTGCCGCAGACGTTCGTCGGCGAGACGAGCTTGAACCGTGGCGCAAAGCTCCTCCACGACGGGCAACCCCTCCTCCGTGTCGGCGAGAGCGTCGAAGATGGCGGCGTCCCTGGCTCGATTGCGATCGCTGCCGAGCAACTGACCGAAGCCGACCTGTCCGGACGCAAGCCGCACCGTTGATCTGCTGATAGTCGCTTCGCCGAGATTGAAGCGAGCACCATCCCCGCCAATGCGCCCAGTCAACATGACAAGCCCGGTTTCGGGCCCGCGCAGATCGATCACCTCGGGCGCGCTGCCGAGGGCCGCGCGAGCGACACTGAATTCCGACGCGCTCGCTTGGGCAAGAAGACCCATGCGTTGACGGCGACGCTCCTTCGCAGGGTCGGCAGCGACATTCATCGGTTTGCTCCGTTTAGCATCCACCACTACTGGGACAGGATGGGCTTGTGCTATCCAAATTTGTCTATTAATCTAGACAACTACACAATAATGAGAATCATAATCGAACTCCGTGACAGCGAGGTGACATGGCCAGGCAGAAACCGGTCGAGCGGCATTCCGGCGTCGCGCTTTGGCGGCAGATTGCCGATCGCATTCGCGTGTCGATTGCCGATGGCGAGTACAAGGAAACGGGTCGGCTTCCGCCGGCATTCGATCTCGCCGAGCGTTTCGGGGTTAACCGACATACGGTGCGCGCCGCCCTCGCCTTCCTTGCTGAGGAAGGGCTTGTCGAAAGCATCCAGGGACATGGCACCGTCATCCTCGGCGGCCGTCAACTGACGCTACCGATTTCGAAACGCACGCGCTTTTCGGCCGGGCTAGGCGATCAAGCGTCCTCGGTTTCAACGCGTCTGCTCGAGTCTCGCGAGTTGCTCGCTTCGGTAGATATTGCCAACTTGCTGCAGATCGCGTCCGAACAGCCCGTGATCGAGGTGGAGGAGGCAGGCTACGTCAATGGCCGCCCTGTATCCTGTTCGCAGCATTTTTTCCCGGCTGCCCGGTTTCCCGATATCGTCGGACATATCGCAGCCACCGGCTCCATCACTCGGGCCTTTGCAGCCTGCGGTCTTGCCGACTATCTTCGTCACAGCACGGAAGTGTCGGCTCGTCACGCCGACGCCCGGGAGCGCGAATTGATGCACTTGTCACCCGGCGCCATCGTGCTTGAAACACGTGCCATCGATACCGATCTGGATGGCCGGCCGGTTCAATGTTCGCGCACACGTTTCTCGGCCGATCGCATCAGCCTCAAAATCACCGCTTGAGAGTCGGGCTTTGAGGCTCAGACCTCAACGGCTTCGATGGTCATCGACGGTTGAGCGATTTCATCCTGCGCAGCGATCAGCAATATCTCGCGGCTGCCAACCTCCGCCGTACGCTTCAGAAGACCGAATATCGAAGACACCGATCGAGATAGCGCCTCCGGCACCGAACGTGTCGTCAGCCAATGGACATAGAACAGCGCCGCGATGGCATCACCTGCACCATTGATCGACAGCGGCAGACGCTGAGAGCGGGCGCGCCATAGCTTGTGACCGTCGGACGCCACGATATCCAGCGCATCGTCCGGTGTGCCGTCGACAATGAGCGAGGTGACGAGCGCCACTTTTGGCCCGAGCGCGTGGAGATCGGCGATCGATGTCCTCACCTGGTCCATGGACGTAGAAGACCGGCCTACAAGAAAATCCAGCTCAAAATGGTTGGGCGTGACGAGATCGGCTAAGGGCAGCGCCCGGTCGCGGAAAAACTCCGGCACGCCGGGCCGAACGAAAACGCCCCGCCCCACGTCGCCTATCACCGGGTCGCAGGCATAGGTTGCTTGCGGATTGGCGTCGCGCACTCGTCTGACGGCATTGAGGATCGAGTCCCCAATCGCCGGCGCGCCGATATAGCCAGAGAGAACGCCGTCACACGTTCCAAGAACGCCCCGTTCGGAAATGCCTTGAACACAGTCGTCGATCAGCGAGCTGTCGAACACCTGCCCCTTCCAGGATCCATAGCCCGTATGGTTCGAGAACTGGACCGTGTGGATCGGCCAAACCTCATGCCCGAGCCGCTGCATGGCGAAGGTGGCCGACGCATTGCCGACGTGGCCATAGGCGACGTGGGACTGGATGGAGAGGATGTTCATGGGCGACATTCTGACGGTACGCGACGACAACAACGTCCACTGTCGGATAACAATCGGGAATTTTCAAGACTTCCCATAAACTTATTGGATGTCGGCGTCGTCTTATTTCAGGCGGCTGCTATGGCGGAGAACAAGGCCCGCGGCGCCGAGGCAGTTATCATTGTCGAGAAACTTGCCGGTCCTGAACACTGGATAATGCGCTTCGTCAACGTCATCGCGTTTGATGAAAGAATGCTTTTCATAACTGGCGCGCAAGGGGGCCAGCAGCAGTTCTCCAGCGCCCGCCAGACTGCCGGAGATGATGAACAAGGGCGGGTTGATCATGGCGCCCACCATGCTGAGACCGCGCCCCGCCGCTTCGCCGGCGTCGGCAATCAGTCGCCTGAAGCCGATATCTCCTTCTATTGCCCGCATGACGACCTCGGATGCCGGAATGGAACGGCCGAGCCAATCAGAAGCCATCCGGGCGACGAACCCGGCCCCGCAATAAAGCTCGAGACAGCCTCGGTTGCCGCATCTGCAGAGAGGTCCCTGCGGGTCGACAACGATGTGCCCCATCTCGCCGGCCGAACCCGATGCGCCGACCAGCGCCTTGCCATCCACCACCACAGCGCCCGTAACGGCGTGGTTCAGCTTCAGGAGCACGAAATCGGAGCATCCACTGGCCGAGCCCCACATCATTTCGGCGAGTGCCGCACAGTTGCTCTCGCTGTCGGCGAAAATGGGCTTTTGCAGCACCGGCTCAAAGGCTTCGCGGAAATCTGTTCCTTGCCAGCCCGGCAATGCCGATGAACGCATGATCCGCCCATCCGGCGCCAGCGGTGCGGAGACGGCAAAGCCGACGCCGATCAGGCTCGCTTGAGCGAGACTATGCTCCTTGTAGAGCGTGTCGACGGCGTGCTTGACGACGCGCGCCGCCTTGGTCGGTGAGTATTCTCGCTCAACCGGCATCGCGAGGTCGGCGACCACGTTATGGGCGACATCTGCGACGATGACCCGGATCTCGTCAACGTCCAGCAACGCGCCAACGCAGGTGCCTGCTTCAGGGTTGAGCGAATGCGCAACGGCGGGACGGCCGGGGCCGGGATTGCGCGATTCCATCTCGACGACGAGGTTCGAGCGTTTCAAATCGGTGAGGATGGTCGAGACGGTAGATCTCGCGAGGCCGGTGTTGCGCGCGATCTGTGACGTGCTCACCGCGCCATGGCCACTCAATGCTCTCACGACCTTCACGACAGGCGAATCCAACTCGCGGCCGTAGAGCAGCCCTTCGAGTTCGCTAGTGAGCATGTTGGCCAATTTCGTCTCCGCCGAACTTATTAGATACTGAGTGCCGACGTCTTATCGTTACCTACGACAAAACGGTAGTGGTGCACAATTTCCTCGTCAATGGGATTATAGCGGCAGTCCGCCTTCAGAAAATCTAAATTGCCGGCGGAATGCGCTAAAATTCAAACGCTTGATTTGATAAATCGTCGTAAATATCGCCAGGATGACATCTGAATTATGTCGCTCACGACATAACGTCCTTGACAGAGAGTAAAGACGGCCCTACTCCATTCCCAGTCGCGCTAGAACCGACTGGGAGGAAAACATGACATTCACCTCTGCTACATCGCGAGCAGCGCTCGCTGTCGGCCTGCTGTTGGCCGGGACCAGCCTTTCCGCCGCTGAAGAGCTGACGCTCTGGACACTTAACTTCAGTTCGGAGGCCTCCAATGAAGCCTTCAACAAGATCACCTCTGGCTTCGAGGCAGCCAATCCAGGTGTGAAGGTGACAGTCGTTACCCGCGGAACCGATGACCACAAGACGGCGATCCGCGTTGCCGCAGGTACCGACAAGGGACCCGACATTTATTTCATGTGGGCAGGGCTCGGTCTGGGCGGAGAATATGTCAAGGCTGGCCTCAGCCTGCCGCTCGACAAGTACTATGCTGAGTACAAATGGGATGACGAACTTGTTCCTGCCGCTGCCTCGTTCTCACGCATTTATCCCGGCGGCCGGCACGGCGTGCCGTTCACATTCAAGGGCGAAGCGCTCTACTATAACAAGGCCCTGTTCCAGAAGGCCGGCATCACTGCAACGCCGGCCAACTATGACGAGCTCGTCGCCGACGCCGAGAAGCTGAAGGCGGCTGGGATTCCGGCGATCACCTTCGGCGGCACCGTCAATTGGCACGTCATGCGCCTGATGGACGTCATTCTCGAAGCAAAGTGCGGTGCCGACAAGCACGACGCGCTCATGAACATGAAGGTCGATTGGACCAAGGAAGCCTGCGCGACGGACTCCTTTGCCGAGCTCGACAAGTGGGCGAAGAACTACATCCTCTCCCCCTTCATGGGGATCGATCAAGCCCAGTCGTTCAACCTGTTCGTGGCGGGACGGGCAGCGATGATGCTTGAGGGGGACTGGCTGGTTCAGCAACTCTCCGAGGCCGGGAATCTCGACAACTACGATCTGTTCCCCGTGCCCACAGGCACCAACCGGCTCTACGGATTTGCCGAGTATCACTACATCAGCACAAAGAGCAAAAATCCGGATCTCGCGGCCAAGTTCCTCGACTACTTCAATTCGACCGAAGTGCAGCAGAGCGTCCTCGGGAAGTTCAGCACGACATCGATCAACAAGCATGTTTCCTACGACAACATGCGCCCGCTCGACAAGAAGTGGCTGGATATATTCAATACCTATGACAAAGTCTACATGAACGGCGACCAAGCGTTCCCGCTCGATGTAACGACGGAGTATTTCCGCGTCATCAACGAGGTCGCCAGCGGCAATATGAAACCGGCCGACGCTGCCGCCGCGATGCAGACCTTCATCCATAACAAGGGCTGATCTCCCCTCAGGCCCGATGCGGTCGGCCGTCTCCACCGGTCGACCGCCCTTTTCTCGCTCTCGCCAAGGCTTGAATGCAAGCCTGCGCCGGCGACCGGTCCTCTTTAGAACGACGAGGAGGAAGCCATGAACAAGTTTCGAACGGTATCGCGTGCGGCCATCGCCGCCGGTCTGATTTTATCCAGCGCAAGCCTATCCGCAGCCGAAAGCATTACTTTATGGACGCTCAATTTCAGCTCCGAGGCGGCGAGTAAGGCCTTCAATGCAATCGTTTCCAACTTTGAAGCAGCTAACCCCGGGACCGAGATCACAATTGTCACTCGTGGCACCGATGATCACAAGACTGCGATCCGTGTTGCGGCCGGTACCGACAAGGGGCCAGACATCTACTTCATGTGGGCGGGCCTTGGTCTCGGTGGCGAATATGTGAAAGCCGGCCTCAGTTTGCCGCTCGATAAGTATTACGCCGAATACAAATGGGATGACGAATTGATACCTGCGGCTGGGTCTTTCTCGCGCATGTATCCGGGCGGGCGTCACGGCGTGCCTTCTTCCCTGTCCGGTGAAGGGCTCTACTACAACAAGGCTCTATTCGCGAAGGCCGGCATCACCTCGATCCCTGCCGACTACGACGAGCTAGTCGCTGATGCCGAGAAATTGAAGGCTGCCGGCATTCCGGCGATCACCTTCGGCGGCACCGTCAACTGGCACGTCATGCGCCTGATGGATGTCATCCTCGAAGCCAAATGCGGCGCTGACAAGCACGACGCGCTAACGGCAATGTCGCTGAAGTGGACCGAGGAAGCCTGTGTCGTGCAGGCATTTGGCGAACTTCAGAAGTGGGGAAAAAACTATGTCCTATCTCCGTTCATGGGCATCGATGATTCCCAAGCGTTCAACCTGTTCATAGCCGATCGCGCAGCGATGATGCTGGAAGGCGACTGGCTGGTGCAGCAGCTCGTCGAGGCCGGCAAAATTGACCAGATCGACCTGTTTCTATTCCCGACAGGCACAAACCGGCTCTATGGCTTCGCCAACTACTATTATGTCAGCTCGAAGAGCAAGAACCCGGATCTCGCGGCGAAATTCCTAGACTACCTTCTCTCCACGCCCGTTCAGCAGAGCTTGCTCGGAGTTTCCGGCACAACATCTGTGAACAAGAATGTCGCTTACGGAGAGTTGCGTCCGATGGCAAAGAAATGGTTGGGCCTCTTTAACACCTACGACAAGGTCTTCCTGAATGGAGACCAGGCTTTCCCACTCGATATTACGACCGAATATTTTCGCGTAATCAATGAGGTGGTAAGCGGCAACATGGCACCTGCCGATGCGGCCGCCGCCATGCAGACCTTCATCACGAACAAAGGCTGAGGTCTTTCGAACCAGAAGCGACCGGTCGATAAAGATCGGTCGCATTGTTTCTGTCGCGCCAAGGCAAGGAGGCGCTCCATGGCCGCACGTGCCATTTTGTCTCATACCCGCTTCCAGGCAGCTCTGTTGCTAGGTCCAGCGCTGATTATCTATATCGTGTTTGCCGTCTTCCCGATGGTGGATGTCATATGGCTGAGCTTCTTCAAGTGGAACGGTCTTGATCCTGTCAAGATCTACGTCGGCAGCGCCAACTATGTCGACATCTTCACAAAGGATCCTGTTTTCTGGGTGGCCTTTCGCAACACGGTGATCTGGACGGCGCTCTCGGTCGTCATTCCGCCAATGATCGGCCTCGCCTTTGCGCTGGGCCTCAACCAGCCGATCTTCGGCCGCAATACGCTGCGCGCGATCTATTATCTGCCGGTCATCATCGCGCCGATCGCCGTCGCGACCATGTGGCGCTGGATGTATGATCCGTTCTTCGGTTTGTTCGGCCAGATACTGACGTCGCTCGGCCTCCAAGCTTGGGTCATGGACTGGCTCGGCAACCGCGATATCGCACTCTACTCGGCCTTCGGCGCTTATATATGGCAGTCGGTCGGCTTCTCCATGGTTCTGTTCCTCGCCGGTCTCCAAGGCGTCAACAAATCCCTCGTCGAAGCCGCGCGCATCGACGGCGCTGGCCGCTGGGCTATCTTCCGCTACGTGACGCTGCCAGCCCTGCGCACCACGCTCACCATCGTGCTCGTCCTCGCCATCATCTCCTCGCTGAAAGCCTTCGACATTGTCTACGGTCTCACCGGCGGCGGCCCCGCACAGTCGACGCAAATGTTGGCGCTCTGGGCCTTCACCCAGTCTATGCAGATCTTCGACTTCGGTCGCGGTAGTGCCATCTCGGTGGTTCTGCTCGGCATCACCCTTGCCATCGTCATCCCCTACATGCGCTGGACACAGAAGCATGAGGAGGCCGTGGAATGACAGCCGTCAACGTCCCCGCCCTTCAGACCGACGCCAGAAAGCCGCCGCGCGATTGGGTACTGATCGGCCTCTGGATTTCCCTGGTCGTCGTCGCAGCGATCTGGATTGCCCCATTCGTCTTCATCGTCTTCACATCTCTGAAGTCGACGGCACAGGTGATGACGAGTAGCGCCTTCTCGCCACCGACTGCCCCGCAATTCAGCAACTATGCTTCGGCGTGGGCACGCGGCCGGTTCAGTACGACCTTCATTAACTCGGCCGTCATTGCCGTCATCAAAGTACCGCTCGGTTTGTTCCTGTCGGCTATGGCCGCTTATGCGCTCGCCAAGATCCCTATGCGGTTCGGCAAACTGATCCTGCTTCTTGTGTTGTTCGGAACGATGATCCCATTCCAGGTGATGCTGGCACCGATCTTCACCCTGGTGAACAGCCTTGGACTGATCGACACCTATCCTGGTGTCATCCTGCCCTATCTTGCATTCGGCATCCCCTACCAAGTGTTCATCCTCTACGGCTTCTTTCGGGCCATTCCAAATGAGCTGAGCGAGGCGGCTCGCATCGACGGCGCTTCGCATTTCACCACCTTCCGCCGCGTATTCCTGCCCGTCTCGCTTCCGGTGCTGGCTGCGCTGTTCATTCTCGACTTCGTCGCGACCTGGAACGAGTTCGCCATGGCGCTGGTCCTCCTCCAGGACCGACAGATGTGGACCCTGCCGCTCGGTCTCTCGGCCTTCCAGGGGCAATTCTCGCGCGACTACGGCCAACTCAACGCGGCCATCGTCATGACCGTGCTTCCGGCCACCATCGTCTATCTGATCTTCCAGCGTTACTTCGTCTCCGGACTGACATCCGGTGCCGTAAAGGGCTGAGACTGCAATCAAGGCAACCCAAAACATGTCCAAGCAAAGTGTAGCCAAGTGGGATCATTTCGAAGCCAGCTTCGTCGGTCCCAACAGCGGCAACCCCTATCTCGATGTCAGTTTCGAGGCCTTCTTCAAGCAGAACAGCCGCGTCGTCCGCGTCCCCGGGTTCTACGACGGTGCCGGCGTCTACAAGGTGCGCTTCATGCCCGATAACGAGGGTGAGTGGACCTACACGACACTCTCCAATGTCGCGGCGCTAGACGGACAGACGGGAGGCTTCGCAGCCGTGGCACCGGTAGCCGACAGTCATGGCCCGGTGCATGTCGCCAACCAGTTTCACTTCGCATACGCCGACGGAAAGGCCTACCTGCCCTTCGGCACGACAAGCTATGCCTGGACCCATCAGCCGCTCGATTTGCAGGCCGAAACGCTCAGGACACTCGCGGCTACCCGCTTCAACAAGATCCGCATGGCGGTGTTTCCGAAGGACTATCCCTTCAATACAAATGAACCGCTCTTTGATATCTTCGAGCGTGACGACGAGGGCGAGCTCGACTTCGACCGGCCCAACCCCATCGCCTTCCAGCATTTCGAAACGCAGGTAGCCGCGCTGCGCGACCTCGGCATCGAGGCCGACATCATCATTTTCCACCCTTACGACCGCTGGGGCTATTGCGACATGTCGGCGGTGCAGGATTACCGCTTCGTCGCTTATCTGACGGCGCGTCTGGCTGCCTTCCGGAACGTCTGGTGGTCGCTCGCCAACGAGTATGACTTTCTGCTGAACTCCAAACCGATGTCGCAGTGGGATCGCTACTTCCAGATCATTGAGGAAAACGACCCCTATCGCCATCTGAAGTCGATCCATAACGGTGACGTCAAGGCCAATTACGACCACCGCAAACCCTGGGTCAGCCATGTCTGCATCCAGAACTGGGACGTCAAGCGCACCCAGGAGTGGCGCGACGCCTACGGAAAGCCTGTTGTCAACGACGAGCCGGAGTACGAAGGCAACATCCTTCTTTCCTGGGGCAACATCTCTGCCCAAGAGCTGGTGCATCGCTATTGGATCACCTTGCTGCGGGGCGGTTACGCCGGGCATGGCGAGACGTTCATGCATCCCGAGGACATTCTGTGGTGGGCCAAGGGGGGCGTGCTGCATGGCGAAGCCTGGAAGCGCATCGGCTTCCTGCGTGATCTTCTCGAGGAAGATGTTCGAAACGGGCTTACCCCGCTTGCGCCGTCCGACGCCTGGCCGTGGAGCCGCGTTTCGGGCGCCCGAGATGGCAACGTTATTTATATCTACCTAGGCGAACACCAGCCGGTTATCTGGGCGCCTGGCCTGCCCACAGAGCCCGGCGACTACGAGGTGGATATGATCGACACTTGGAACATGACGGTTACGCCGGCGAAGATTGTCGATGCTCCGGCCAACCATCCGACACGACATGGGGCGCAAGTCCGTCCACGCCGACCGGACGCCGCCTTTGCCGTGGAGTTGCCGGGCAAGCCCTATATGGCGATCCGCGTCCGCCAGCGCCGTTGATCCAGACAGGGAGGAGGTAGAGAGATGGCCAGCGTCAAGATCAGCGACGTTCGCAAGAACTTTGGGGCCGTGCCCGTCATCCATGGTGTCGACGTCGATATTGGTGACGGCGAGTTTGTCGTGCTCGTCGGGCCGTCGGGCTGCGGCAAGTCGACATTGCTGCGCATGATCGCGGGACTGGAGAACATTTCCGCCGGCACGATTGCCATCGATGGCAAGGTGGTCAACAACCTTGAGCCCAAGGACAGGGACATCGCCATGGTGTTCCAGAACTATGCGCTCTACCCCCAGATGACCGTGGCCCAGAACATGAGCTTTGCCCTTGAGCTGGCGCATGTCGACAAGCCAACGATCAAGCAAAAAGTGGACACGGCGGCAGCGATCCTCGGCCTCGAACCACTGCTCGACCGGAAACCCGCTCAGCTGTCGGGAGGCCAGCGGCAGCGCGTCGCCATGGGCCGAGCCATAGTGCGAAATCCCAAGGTATTCCTGTTCGACGAGCCTCTCAGCAATCTCGACGCGAAGCTACGTGTCGCCATGCGTGCCGAAATCAAGAGCCTACATCAGAGGCTTGGCACCACGATCGTCTACGTCACGCACGACCAGATCGAGGCGATGACCATGGCTGACAAGATTGTCGTGCTCAACGCCGGCCGTGTCGAACAGGTTGGTGCGCCGCTGGAGCTCTATGATCGTCCGCTCAACCGCTTCGTTGCCGGCTTTATCGGCTCGCCGGCCATGAATTTCATACCGGGTACCCTTCAGCCCGGTCAGCAGGGACTAAAGGTCGCCTCTGGCGCCACCATTCCGATTGGTGCCTATCCTCAGGAACTCGAGGGGGCCGAGGCGGAATTCGGCATCCGCCCCGAGCACATCGAGGTCGCGGAGCACCAGGGGTTTGAGGTTCGCGTGGAAGTTGTCGAGCCAACCGGATCCGAGACACACGTCGTACTCGACATGGCTGGCGAGAAGCTGGTCGCGCTGATCCGCAGTCGGATGCTCATTGCCGTGGGGGATCGGCTGTCGGTCACATTTGGCGAAGATCAGGGGCATCTTTTCGAAGCCAAGACTGGCAGACGCCTCAATCGCCGCTGACTTGCAAGCGCGAGTGAAAGCCTTGGCCCATAAAAACGCAGAAGGGCGCTGGACAACATAAGGTCCCAGCGCCCGGAAACTCGACCATACGATCAAGTCTGTTCCTCAGTGAAGCTCGCCGATCACCGCCTCGGCGTTCGGAGCCATGATCGACGTATCGAGGCCGGCCTTTTCCATCTCATCAATGACGGCAGCAAGTGCCAGATCGAGGCAATAGGACGTGAACTCGGCGTTCAGCGTTTTCGACGTCTGACGCGCATAAATGATCAAACGCGCGAGAGCGGCGAACTCTTCCGAATCTGCCACAATGGCTTTGTCGACGGTTCTATCCAGCATCTCCAGTTCCTTCCTATCAGCACTGACAAATCAGGAGGACATAACCAACTCAGCCGTGACAGCGCCGTTACAAACTGGAAACGAGAACCTATCCGCTAGGTAGTAAGCGCGCGAAAATAGGACGTATGCGAGAATTCCCACGCGTTCGGTTCCGGAGAGCGGCCGCCATCTGCGGCCTCCACTGCTCTCACGAGAGCGATCGCGTCGAGCATTTTCTGGTCGACACGAAAGGTCCGAACGAGCTCGGCAATATTGGAACGTTCTCCAGATGTTAGTGGAGCTTCGGCAAGGATCGTTCTCCAAGTCCGAGCCTTGTAGAAGATCGAAGCTGCCGTCTCCATGATGGATTGATAGTGGACGTCGGAGATGAGGCCGGCTTTTAGAATGTTTTTGAGCGTGGCTCTGACATTCACCAACGGTTCGGACAACGGCGCGTATCCAAGTTCAGGCGGCGCATGCAGAAGCGCGACGTCGGCATCGTCGACGAGATGGCCGGCGGAATAGTCATCGTAAATCGTCCCGACACCAATCATGCCGAAGTGAGCGCATTCGGCTGCGCGTAGCGCACCAATACTCGCCGCGCCGAATACTCGCACGCCAAGCGACAAAGCGTGGAGTATCTCCTTGTGCCAGACGGCGGCCGTCGTTTCGAAGTATCCGTCGATCAGGCCGATGACGTCAGCACCCTCCTCCACCGCCATGACGACATCACCCTTCGCAGCGGGGGCACGCAGTTCGATGCTGGAAAGCCGACCGATCTCAGCTCCATATAGCGAGGGGCCAACGAAGATCCGCTTCATCGAAACACCAGAAGACGAGAAAGGGCTCGCGCCCCGAACCGTCGCTGTCGTCGACCTTCGGGATGTTCGAGTCCCGGCACGAGCATTTTGACAACCGAAAAGCGCTTTTCGCCCGGATTCATTCGAACCGCGATGACCCGACCGATTTCACGGTCTTGCAGCCTTTGAAGGATGCGTGACAGCATCGACTCCAACCCTTCTCCTGGACTCCCCAGATCCTTGGAAATTTTGGCTCGGGGTTGAAGACGCAGCTTGCGCAACAGAACTTCGGATGCCCGGCTGGTGTAGACGTCGTCCTCTACATCGTCTCGGGTTCCGGTAATCAGCGTCAATCGAGACTGTACGGCTTCGGTGATGGCCCTGAGCGTGGCACGATAAGCCACGGGATGTGTGCCGCTTCCCATGGTCAGGTCGATGTACTTGAGGGATCGGCGCGATAAGGCATCGGCCGGCGATAGCAATGCCGAGAAGGTCGGTATGCCAAGATCGCTTGTCATGTCGAAAAGCTGAAGCCTGAACCCGGACCGTTCGATCCTGTCCAGCAGAGAGAGCAGGATGGGGTCGCGGAACTCAGCGCAGGAAACACACGTCGCCGCCTGGTGTTCGAAGCTCTCTAGCGACCAAAGTGTATCGGCGTCTCGCTCTATGCGCTCAAGCAGTCCATGGAAAATTGCCTCCCGATCAGTGTTTCCCGAGGCAAGTCCATCGGACGACTGCCAAAAATGCGAGGGACGGGTGAAATCGAGACGAACAGCCTCCAGCGGAACCCATACGGGCTGGTTGCTGCCCAGAAGATCGTGTCCTCTGACCCATTCAAGGCGGATGGCGCGATCAAGCGGCTGGTGACCGATAGCGACCAGATCATCAAGGGGATCGCAAGCCTCTCCGCCGGCCGCTATTTCCTCGGCCGATGCCTCTCGAAAGGGAAGTCTTGGCTGCTCGGCGCAAGCTCGCTCCAGCGCTTCCATTACAGCCGATGCCTTGGCATCGATATCGGTGATACCTTTGCCCTGATGGACCGAAAGAGCACGCGCATTCGGACGTATGGCATTCCACACCGGAATGCCGATGCAGTCCAATCCCGTTACCTTGGCAACACGCGTGACACCGTGCTCCGCAAGAGCTGGGGCCACGCGTGTTAAGGTATCCTCCGGACGGCACATGCGGTCCGAATAGGTGTGTTCTATCGATGTCACTTAATTCGGACCGAGCGTGGCCTTACCCGTTGAGACGGCCGGAATAGGCGCTCAGGCGCCCTGAGAAGGCCTCGCCCTTGCCGGTCAAGGCTTCATCGCCGCTGTCGAGGGCCACGGCAAGATCGACGCCGGCAACCAGCTTTGCGCCCTTGTCGCGAGCCGCCTTAGAAAAGTCGAAAGGTTCCTTGGTGCCGTCCGGCAGCGCGGATACCGTTCCGTTCTCGAAATCGACCAGCCAATATCCGGTCTCACCGGAGATGCCTAGAACTGCCAATTTAGCCATGTTCGTCTCTCCTCATCCACGGGCGGTTATTTGAAGCCCGCTTTCCGCATGCCATCTCGGAATATGTCCGTCTTCCACTTCTCGCGGATCGGCACGGTGGAGAGCCAATCATCGATCGTGAAGTCAGGATAGATTGCGAGAGTTCGGCGCATTTCTTTCTTGGCGTTCCGGTGATCGCCAAGCATGGCATAGGCTGCCGCAGCCAGCCTTCCTGCGTTTGCCTGATCGGCCATGCGGCCTATGCACGCGATCGCCTCGCCGTACTGTTCCAGAAAATAGTTGGCACCAGCCGCCGTCCACCAATAGAGGTCGGGGCACAGCGGATTGAGCTCGATAGCTCGCTTGATCTTGTCGAGGGCCAGAATTGGATCGGCCGCGTGGACGAGTGTGTCGGCGTGATCGGCGATCAGGTCGGCGTGCGATGGCGCGCGGCTCTCGGCCTCCAGGAAGGCCTCCATGCTCTCGAAGAAGTCACCCTGGTAGAGTTTGGCAACGCCGAGCTGATGATAGCCGCCAGCATCGTCAGCTCCGATCCGGATGGCATCTCGCGCATGGGTCTCTGCCGAGCGAAGCAGCTCTTGATCGCCTCGTGCCGTCAAAAGCCACTCGAGATGTTCCGTCCGCGCCAGTCCGGCGATTGCCGAGGCATATTGCGATGCATCCTGCAGCGCAGCGCGAAAGAACTTTCGAGCTCGGCGGATGCCCGGCAGATCGGCGATCGAGAGGCTGTGCTGACCGAGAAGATAGTTCTGATAAGCGGTGGGCTTGGAGACAGTCCGAATCTTGTCCAGCTCTCGCTTTCCGATCGCCCCCGTCGTTTCCGAGACGATCCTCGCAACAAGTTCCCGATAGGTGTCTGGAAAGTCGTCGGTATGGCCTCGGAATCGCTCGGACCAGATAACCTCGTCGTCGGCAACATGTACGAGCGTCGCATAAAGAGAAGCTTCCCCACCCCGCTCCTGAAGCTGAGTTTCGAGAACGTAGGAGACATCGAACTGCTTCAGAATGCTGGTCTCGTCCCCTCGCATCGCGGCGATCCGCCGCGCGGTGTGCGGAGCGACAATGGCCATCGTCCGAACGCGGCAAAGGCCGATCGTCACATCTTCGACAAGTCCGGAAATCGGAGCCCAGTTTCCTTGTTCCTCTTGGCTTTTCGGAGGCAACAGAAGCAGCCGAGGCAGTTGAGGGCGGGAAGTCGAACTAACCCCCGGCTCCACCGCTTCGGCTCGCTCGTGCAAGGGTTCAGCGTTGACGGCAGCCGCCTTGCTTCCATCGCTGAAAAGCAAACGGGCAAAGCGAAGCATATCTTCGGATGGCCGCGTGTTGAGATCGGTCCAGAGCTGCTGCTTGTAGCGATCGTATATGAGGCGTGCCTGTGACAATCGCCTGTCCCTAGCATACACCCTCATCAACACTTGATGGGCGATATCGCTGTAGGGATCCAGCGCAATGAGACGTGCTGCTGCGGCCTTGATTATCGCACCGTTCTGAGGTGACAGCGCTGCGACCGCTTCGTCCAGCGCGGCGGCAAATTCCGCCAGCCAGAAATCACGCCTTTCGATAAGCCAGAGTTGGCCCGCTTCGGACGAAATGTCCACATCTGCAAGAAACTGCCCAGACGCTACCTTCAGGAACGCTTCCAGACGGGCAATGACATTTTGCGAAGGCCCTGGTTTCAATTCCTCGAAATCGAAAATGACCTCGTCCCGGCGTAGGGATACATCAGAGGCCTCGATATCCAGGAGGGATGCACCGAGTTCGCCTTGCCGCGTTCGAACTCTTGAAAGCAGCTGGCGAAGGTTGCCAAGCGCATTGGTGCCGGACCCCTCGGCGTCTTCCGGCCACAGGAAGGAAGCCAGCTCGGAACGCGAGGCCCTGCCCGTTGGGCGAAATCCCAAGAATACGATTGCAAGAAGCCCTTTGTCTGGAAATGCGACAACCTGGCCTTCGGGGCCAAGCAACCGCATCTTGCCAAAGGTCTTCAATCCCAAGGCCACGCCAGTCCCCTTTCGGTCTTGAACACGCTCGTTCAGTTTGAACGAAGAACCCCCAGATCGGGGTCAATGGCCACGCCGCTCAAAGCTGCTTGATGGTCTTCAGCAAGCAGCTTAACCAGGTCGATCACCGATTTCCTAACCTTGGCACTCTTGATACGGGCAAAAGCCTTGTTCAAAGCCATGCCATCCTGCGTCAGCAGAGAGGCATCGACCGCTTCAGAAAGGTGCTCGCCGTCCGAGAGCGGGTAGTCGACGATATTCTCGAAAAAGAAGCTCACCGGCACGTCGAAGACGTTGGCAATGGTCTGAAGGCGGGACGCGCTGATGCGGCTCATCCCTTTTTCGTATTTTTGCACCTGCTGAAATGTCACACCCAGATGGTCCGCCAACTTCCCTTGGCTCATCCCGACGAGAAAGCGACGCATGCGAACCCGAGCGCCTACGTGAACGTCGATGGGGTTGGGCGATTTGGCGGTCATTGGAGTCTCCGGCTTGGAATGGTCGACGAGCGCAACGATCGAGACGGCTTGGTCAGCTGGTCCAAAAGCCCAACTACAAATTAGTGTATTTCATGAACCACACAAAATAAAGTAGCGAGATTGTATCAAAACTTGGTGTGCTTAAGCGGCGCTTGCATTGTTATTGCTCACTAAACGAGCGTCTTGATGCAAAAACACACCATCCACCTCCGAACATTTGAATCCGTCGATTGCCCCCCGGCTGCCTGATGGACTACTGTTGTTTGTATGGAGCAGGCGGGCAAAAGAATCCTGCCGCACTTAGGGATGAGACGAAAAAGGGAGGCCTGGTGGATGACCGGGGCCGATTGTGTATTGGGCGTGGACCTCGGTACCTCGTCCGTGAAAGCTGTTCTGGTCGATCGTGATGGCCGCATCCTTGGACAGGGGCGTGCAGAGTATGGCTTCGTCAGTCTGCATAGCCTGTGGGCTGAGCAATCATCGGAAGTCTGGCTGCATGCCTTTACGGAAGCAGTGAGAGAAACATTGCTGCGTTCTGGCGTCACGCCGCAAAACGTCAAAGGCATGGCGGTCTCGGCCATCGGTGGTGGCACCGGCATTCCGGTTGATGTCGGCATGAATCCTATTCGCCCATGCCTCCTCTGGCTGGATCGGCGCGCCAAGATCGAAAGCGAGCGTGTCCGGCAGATAATCAGCGAGGAAGACCTCTACGCCATTACCGGCAACGGGGCGGACTCCTATTTCGGGTTCACCAAGATCCTCTGGATCAAGAACCATGAACCGGAGGTCTGGTCGCACATCAATTATTTCCTGCCCCCGAATGCAGACATCATCTATCGGCTCACAGGGGAGATCGCAGTCGACCATTCGCAAGCCTGCAATATCGGCGGCGTCTATGATCTCGGCAAGCGTGCCTGGTCGGAGGAGATGGCCGACATCCTTGATATTCCGCCCTATTTCTTTCCAGAGCGGTTGGTCGGATCTCAAGAAATCGTTGGCCGTCTGCATAAGGCCGGCGCTCGCATGTTGGGCCTGACCGAGGGCTTGCCGGTCTGCGCGGGTGGCGTCGATGCGGCGGTCGCCACACTTCGAGCCGGCGTCGTTCGCGAAGGACAGCACGCTGCCATGCTGAGCTCGTCGACTTGCTGGGGCTTCATCCACGCGAGCGCCGATCGCTTTCCCGGTCTTGTTTCGATGCCCTACGTCATCGACAGCGAGACGCTGACCTACTCCTACGGTGGCTCAGCGACATCGGGCTCGGTTGTTCAATGGTTCCGCGACAACTTCGCCGACAACGAACGGCTGGTGGAGTCCCTAACCAGTGGCGGTAAGCGCCGCATCTCCGCTTTCGACCTGCTTGACGAGCACGCCTCGACGATCCAGCCGGGCTCCAACGGCCTGATGGTGCTTCCCTATTTCATGGGTGAGCGCAGTCCTATCTGGGATGTTGACGCCCGAGGTACCATCACAGGGCTGACGCTCAATCACACCAAGTCCCATCTTTACCGAGCCATCCTGGAAAGTGTCGCCTACGCTCTCAAGAACAACATCGAGTATGGCAGCGCCGCCTTCCAGGGGCTTGAGGAGCAACTGACCGTTGTAGGTGACGTATCGAAGTCGGACCTGTGGGTCGACATCATCACCAATGTGACCGGCCGGCCTGTGCGTGTGCTGCCCAACAGCGGCAAGGCGGCCTATGGCGCTGCGGTGATCGCCGCCTATGGTATTGGGATGATTGACCGCGAGCAGATGAGTGACTGGCTCAGCATCCGTCAGGAGGCGCGGGTCTTGATGCCGGATCCGGCCGCGCATGCAGTCTATGAGCGCACGTTCGAAAACTTCAAGCGGCTCTATGAGCACATGAAATCCTATTTCCCCACCGCGACCGAAACTTGAGCCCTGTGCTCTCAGGCTGCTGCAATGCCCTCGAGCGGGAACTCGTATTCCTGCGCCTCCTGCGATTTGCGGCGAAACTCGCTGGGGGTTACGCCGATCACCTGCCGGAAGAGTCGATTGTAGTTCGAAACGTTGTTGAACCCCACGAGAAAGCAGATCTCCTGGATGGAGCGCGACGTGGAGAACAGGTACTCGCAGGACTTGTTGATCCTGGTCTTGATGACGTAACGCCTGAAGCCGATGCCGGTGCACTCGATGAACCAGCGCGAAAACATCTTGTAGCTCATGCCGACCAGGTCGGCTGCCGCCTCCATTGATACGTCTTCTTCGATGTGTTCGCGGATGTAGTCGACGACCTTGTTGAACCGTCGAAGCGAGGCCGTGCGCATGTCGATGAAGTAGCGCGATGTTCCGAGCACTGTCTTTCGGCTGCAGTGCTGGAGTTGATCGATGATCCGCATGAACGAGATGAGCCGCTCGAGCGGCTCTTGCGTATCTATGGTGTTCATCAGCCCGTAGACTGCTCTTTGAGTCTCGCCCCCGTACTCCACCCCGAACACGGCTTCGTCGAAAGCCGGACGAAGAAGGCGTAACTCCGTCAGGACATTCGCGCTGGCCTCGATCCACTCCTTACGGAACTGGAGGATCAGATCTCGCTCCGGAACCATCGTTCCGCTGCGCGCGTCGCTGACAAAATTGTGCGGGGTGTAAGGACCGATCAAGAACAGGCTCCCCGGCCTGAAGCTCAGCACGTTATCTCCGATGAACAGCTTGCCGCTGGTCCGGACGATCTGATGAAGCTCATATTCCGGATGGAAGTGCCACTTGTCGCTGTCGTTCGGCCAGCCGCAGCGCTCGAAACGAAAGGAATTCCCGAGATTGTTGTCGTTCACGACGAGTGACGGCTTCATCTCCGGCATTGCTTGTTCCCTTGTCCGTTAGCCTGTTCAGCGCCGATCGTGTCGCATGATCCGGGTCCGGCGATACGCCGTCAAGACAACCGCCTCCACACCTAAAGATCACTCAGACCAAAGGCTAATGGGGATGCCAAATTCCCTAGGCAACTCAACGAAGCGGTGGAAAAAGTACAAGACAAATCAGGAAAATCGTCTAGGGGGTAATTTGCCAGTCAGCTAGAACGACTCCGCCGAAAGGCAATAAATACGGAGGAGACGTTATGAATAACCATGCAAAAGCGGCGTTGCTCGCCGCTTCGGCGACGCTTGTCCTGTCTGCCGGCGCAGCTCTCGCCAAGGACGCTCCCAAGATCGGTGTTTCCTTTCAGGAAATGAACAATCCTTATTTCATCGTGATGAATGAGGAAGTCACTGCTTTCGCCAAACTGATCGGAACGAATACTCAGGTTTACGTTGCTGACGCGCGCCACGACGTTTCCAAACAGCTCAGCGACATTGAGGATATGGTCTCCAAGGGCGTCAACATTCTCGTCGTGAACCCGACGGACTCCGAAGGCGTACGCGGTGCCGTGGAAGCTGCCAAGGCCAAGGGCGTGACGGTCGTGTCGGTGGACGCCCAGGCTGCTGGCGTCGATGCTTTCGTCGGCTCCAAGAACTACGACGCTGGCGTGCTGGCTTGCGACGCGCTGGTCAAGGATATCGGTGGCAAGGGTGAGGTTGCCATCCTCGACGGTATCGCCGTGGTTCCGATCCTCGAACGCGTTCGCGGCTGCAAGGACGCCCTTGCCAAGGCTAAGGACGTCAAGCTGGTCGACATCCAGAACGGCCGTCAGGAGCGCGATATTGCCGTCGACGTCGTCGAAAACATGATCCAGTCGCACCCGAACCTGAAGGGCGTGTTCTCGGTCAACGACGGTGGTGCCATGGGTGCACTCGCCGCTATCGAAGGTTCGGGCAAGGACATCGTCCTGACCTCGGTCGACGGAGCTCCCGAAGCGACCAAGGCGATCGCCGCCGGCTCGGCCTTCAAGGCCACGGCTGCCCAGTTCCCGCGCGACCAGATGCGCATTGGCCTTGCCATCGCTCTGGCCAAGTATATGGGCGCCCATGTTCCGGCCGTGATCCCGATCGACGTGCAACTCGTCGACAAGTCCAACGCGGCAACCTTCGCCTGGTGATCGATCCGCCGCGGGGAGAGGCTGACCACCCTCCCCGCGGCGAACTTGTTTCCCGGACAGTCCGATCAGCGCCGCCGTCCCAAGCGGCGCGCTCCGAGGGTTCTGCCATGCTTGAAATGAAACATATCACCAAGAGGTTCCCCGGCATCGTCGCCCTCAGCGATGTCTCCCTCTCGCTGAAACGCGGCGAGGTTCATGCCCTCGTCGGTGAGAACGGTGCCGGCAAGTCGACGCTGATGAAGATCCTTTCCGGCGTCTATCAGGCCGATGAAGGGGAGCTGCTGATCGATGGAAACGCAGTTCATCCGACGCGGACGCGCGAGTCGGAAAAGCTCGGCATCAACATCATCTTTCAGGAATTCAGCCTGGTTCCCGAACTCAACGCCTACGAGAACATCTTTCTCGGCCGAGAGATCCGAACCAAGCTTGGCACGCTCGACAGCCGCGCCATGCGCCGCATGGCGCGCGAGGCCCTCGACCGGCTCGACATGCATTTCCCGCTCGACCGTCCCGTTGCCGACCTGACGGTGGCCGAACAGCAGTCGGTCGAAATCGTCAAGGCAACCATCTTCAAGTGTAACTTCCTTGTCCTTGACGAACCCACGGCGACGCTGACGCCGCGCGAGGTCAAGAAGCTGTTCGAGGTGATCGAGCGTCTCAAGGCGCTCGGAGTCGGCTGCTTTTTCATCTCCCACCATCTTGAGGAGATCTTCGAGATCGCCGACACCGTTTCGGTATTGCGAGACGGCTGTCACGTCTACACGGGGCCGGTCAGCGACTGCACGCAGGACGAACTGATCTCCAAGATGGTCGGCCGCGAGGTGACGCAGGCCTTCCCGCCCAAGCGAGGGGCTGCCGAAGATAGCGAGCCGCCGATCATGGAGGTGCGCAAGCTGCGCTTCCCCGGTTCGGACGAGATCTCCTTCGAAGTGCGTCGCGGCGAGATCCTCGGCGTGGCCGGGCTCGTCGGCGCCAAGCGGACGGAAAGCTTCCTGGCCCTGATCGGCCGAGATCAATCCCTGGAGAAGGAAGTGCTTTTCCAGGGCAAGCCGATCGATCTCCGGTCCCCGCACGAAGCGCTGAGCCATGGCATCGGCTACCTGCCTGAGGATCGAAAGCGCACGGGCTTGTTCCTGCCGTTCTCGATCCGCTCCAACATCGTCGTCAGCACGGTTGCCCGGCTGACCAACAAGCTCGGCATGGTGCTGGCGCGCGAGGAAAAGGCACTCAGCGATCGCTTCATCAAGCGCATGCGCATCCGCACCACTTCCGACCTCAAGACGGTATCGGAGCTGTCGGGTGGCAACCAGCAGAAGGTGATCATTGCCCGCTGGCTGGCCAGCAACTGCAAGCTCTTGATCTTCGACGAACCGACCCGAGGCATCGATGTGGGCGCCAAGGCGGAAATCTACGTCATGCTGCAGGAGCTGGCGGCCCAAGGTCTGGGCGTCGTTGTGATTTCGTCCGACCTGCCGGAGGTGATCGGCCTCTGCGACCGCGTCTTGGTCATGCGCTACGGTTCGATCCGCGCCACGCTGACCGGCGCCGACATCAACTCAGAGAAAATAATGCTTTACGCCTCGGGAGGTGAAAATGGGTGAAGCTGCTGCTGCCACCGGCGCGACGTCGCACGAGGAAGCCACCGGACTGGTCGGTCTTGCCAAGGCAACTGTCGCTCGACCGGAGTTCGTATCCTTCGTGGCGCTGATTGTCCTGATGGTTCTCACCTCGTTCATGAATGAGAACTTCTTCACGCTCGACAACCTGCTCAACATCACGCGTCAGGTCTCTACCACCGGCATCATCGCCGTCGGTATGACCTTCGTCATCCTGACAGGCGGCATCGACCTCTCGGTTGGCGCCATCGTGGCGCTTGCCTCGACGCTGATGGCCGGCATGATCGCCAACATGGGCTTCCCCTTCTGGCTGGCATCGCTCATTGCCATCCTGGGCGGCGCTGCCACTGGCGCGGTCTCGGGCTTCTTCATCGCCCGCTTCGCCCTGCCGCCGATCATTGTCACCCTGGCCATGATGGAAATCCCCCGTGGCCTCGGTCTCATCTACACCAATGGCTACCCGCTTCCGATCGACCGCGAGTTCGGCTTCATAGGCCGCGAGTATGTGCTCGGCTTGCCAATCCCGACGCTGATCATGCTGATCGTCTTTGCCGCAGCCTACTTCGTGCTCAACCGTCTGCCGATCGGTCGCTATGTCTACGCCGTCGGTGGCAATGAGGACGCGGCCATCCTGTCGGGTATCCGTACGGCACGCATCAAGTTGATGGTCTACGCCGTCTCGGGTTTCACCGCCGCCATCGCCGGCATGATCCAGACTTCCCGCCTTCTCTCAGGCCAACCCAACTCGGCCATTGGCGTGGAACTCGACGCCATCGCGGCGGTCGTGCTGGGTGGCACAGCGATCACCGGCGGACGTGGCCACATCGTTGGCACACTGATCGGCGCCCTGCTGCTCGGCGTGCTCAACAACAGCCTGAACATGATCGGCCTGTCGCCCTACAGCCAGCGCGTCGTGAAGGGCATCATCCTGCTGGTCGCCGTGCTTATCGGTTACCTCCGCAAGCAGAACTCCCGTTGAATCAGTCGCGAGGCGCCGTGCCCTCCGGCTAGGCGCCTCGGACAAAACCCAGACGAATCCAACCAAACGCCTGCCCACCGCCAGACCCTTCGTCAGGCGACAGGACCCTGCTTGCCGGCTTCAAGCCGAACCAGTCTCGCGTTTTCCCAGAGGACCAAGCCGTGACTTACTTTCTCGGAATCGACATCGGCGGAACCGTCATCAAGAGCGGCCTCTACGACGCCGAAGGACACGAAAAGGCTGTGGCTTCCGAGGTCGACAATGGTGTCGCGGCCCACATCGGCTGGTCAGAGCGCGACATGAACGCCATGTGGCGGATCGTTGTCGGCACCATTCGGCGTGTTATTGCCGAAGCCGGCATTTCCGCGGACGAAGTCGCCGGTATCAGCTTCTCGGCGCACGGCAAGGGGCTTTACGCCCTCGACGCCGATGGCGAGCCGGTACGCAACGGCATTATTTCCTCCGACAATCGCTCTCTGTCCATCGTCAAGGACTGGAAAGCCAAGGGGCTCGATGCGGCGAGCTACCCTTACGGCTATCAGCAGCTCTGGACCGGTCATCCGGTCTCGCTTCTCGCCTGGATGAAGGCCAACGAACCGGACAACTATCGCCGGACCCGTCATGTGCTGATGGCACACGACTTCATCCGCTACAAGCTGACCGGCGTCTTCGCAGCCGAAGTCACCAACATCTCGGGCAGCAATCTCTACAACGTCGAGAAGGGCGCCTACGATTCCGCACTCTTCAAGATGTTCGGCATAGACGAGATGGAAGGCTGCATGCCCCCGGTCGTCGGATCAGAGGAATGCGTTGCCGGCCTCAATGCCAAGGCGGCCGAGGAAACGGGCCTGAAAGTCGGAACGCCCGTGTTCGGAGGCTTCTTCGACGTGGTGTCGGCGGCAGTCTGTGCGGGACTTGCTGATCCGAGCTTCGTCAACGTGGTGATGGGCACCTGGACCATCGTCACTTGGACGACCGATCGCATCCTGAAGCCGCAAGGCGATACCTGGCCCTATATCTGGGGGCGCTATTGCATGCCGGACCGCTACTTCGTTCACGAGGGAAGCCCGACCTCGGCTGGCAATCTCGAATGGTTCGTTCGAACCTTCCTGGGTGGCATGCCCGACTGCTACCGCCAGGCCGACCTGATGATTTCGGCCCTGCCCAAGGCAGGAACCGGCATTCAGTTCCTCCCCTACCTCTTCGCCTCCAATCTTGGCGATGATCTCTCAGCCGGGCTCCACGGCCTCGCCAATGCCCATGGCCTCGGCCAGGTGCTGCAGGCGGTCTACGAAGGCATCTGCTTCTCGCAGCACGTCCATCTCGAGCGGATCGTCAAGCTGTCCGGTCGCGACAAGACCCTGCGCCTCACCGGTGGCCCGACCCGCTCCAAACCATGGATGCAGATGGTCGCCGACATCTCGGAGATGCCGGTCGAGGTGATGCACGTCGAGCAGTCCGGCTGCCTTGGCGCGGCCATCGCTGCCGCCGTCGGGTCGGGTGTGCACCGGGGCTTCAAGGAAGCCATGGCGACCATGTGCCCGTCCGGTGCGCTCATCGAGCCCGACACCAAGAGCTTCGCTGCCTATCGCGAGAAATACACGGCCTTCCGCCGGCTGGCTGAAACGCTGTCAGCCCTGCCGGCCGCCAAGAGCCAATAAAGTCTGGAGGAAGAAGTGACCCGAGAGGCACTGCCCAACCCGCTGGGCATCTACGAGAAGGCGCTGCCGAAAGACCTCGACTGGGCGGCCAGACTGGCGCTCGCCAAGGCCCTCGATTTCGATTTCGTCGAGATGTCCATCGACGAGACGGACGAGCGGATGACTCGCCTCAGCTGGTCAAAGGCCGAGCGAGCTGCCTTCTGCGCCACGGTTCGAGATCTCGGCGTTGCCGTGCCGAGCGTCTGCCTGTCCGCCCATCGCCGTTTCCCATTCGGTAGCCGAGACCCCGCAACACGCGTCAAGGCACGCGACATCATGCGTCGTGCGATCGATCTCTGCGTTGACCTCGGCATCCGCACCATTCAGGTCGCTGGCTACGACGTCTATTACGAAGAGGCCGATATCGGCACCAAGGAGCGGTTTATCGAGGGCTTGCAGTGGTCGGTGCGCGAGGCGGCCAAGTCGCAAGTGATGCTGGCGGTCGAGATCATGGACACCGCCTTCATCAACTCGATTACCCGCTGGCGCGAATACGATCAGCTCATCCACTCGCCTTACTTCTGCGTCTACCCCGATCTTGGCAACCTTACTGCGTGGGGCAATGACGTGGACGCGGAGCTCAGGTCCGGCATCGATCGCATCGTTGCCATTCACTTGAAAGACACCCGCCGGGTGACCGGAGATTTTCCCGGACAGTTCCGCGACGTTCCCTTCGGCGATGGCTGCGTCGACTTCAAGGCCTGTTTCGCCACGCTTGCCGATCTCGGCTACCGCGGCCCCTTCCTGATGGAAATGTGGACGGAGAAATCCGACGAGCCGGTGGTGGAGATCGCCACGGCCCGGCGGTGGATGATCGAACAGATGCGCCTCGGAGGGCTTCTGCAGGCAGCATGAGATGATTTGAGGAAACGCCCAAAAAACAAGGTGAACGCCCGTCGGTGATGGGCGAAAGGAGACTAAAATGGCTGTGAGTATCAAGGGTCAGGTTGCCGCCGTCACCGGTGGTGCTTCCGGTATCGGTCTGGCCTGCGCCAAGTCCATGGCAGAGGCTGGCGCCCGGGTGGCGATTGTTGACCGTGACGATGAGGGGCTCGCCAAGGCTTGCGCCGAGATCGGTGCCAATGCCTTCCCGGTTCGCATCGACCTCCTGGACCCCAAGAGCGTCGCCACCATGCTGCCGAAGATCCTGGACAAGGCCGGTAAGCTCGACATCCTGCATGCCAACGCTGGCTCTTACATCGGCGGCGATGCTGCCACTGGCGACCCGGATGCCTGGGATCGCATGCTGAACCTCAACATCAACGCGGCCTTCCGCACCGTGCACGCAGTGCTGCCATATATGATCGAGCGCAAGCATGGCGACATCCTGATGACCAGCTCGGTGGCTGGCGTGGTCCCGGTGATGGTCGAGCCGATCTACACGGCTTCCAAGCATGCCGTGCAGGCTTTCGTGCACACCGTTCGCCGTCAGGTGGCCAAGCATGACGTTCGCGTCGGCGCAGTGCAGCCGGGTCCGGTCATCACCGCTCTCCTCAAGGACTGGGTGCCGGAACGTCTCGCCGCCCTCAAGGCGGCCGGCGGTCTGATCGAGCCGGAGGAAGTCGCCGAAGCCGTCATGTTCATGCTGACGCGGCCGCGCAATGTGATCGTCCGCGATCTGGTGATCCTGCCAGCTCAGTTCGATATCTGACCTCCTCCCCGCAAACTTCACGGCGGCGTTCCGGCGACGGTGACGCCGCCGTTTCTTTTGCGACATTCATGGCTCGCGACTGCCGCGTGATCCGGCTATCCTCCGTGTGTGCCGGGCGGTTCCCGGCAAGGAGAGTGTCATGTCACAGGTTCGGGTTCGCCCCATGGGCGCCACCGCCAGTCTCGATCGCAATGGCCACGGCGACGTCGTTGCCCGCTCCGGCGCCAGCGTGAAACTGGCGGGCTCGCCTTCGATGGAGGGGCTGAATCCTCTGGAATTGCTGGATGCGTCTCTGGCTGGTTGCCTTGCGCTGAGCGTGCGGATCGCTGCACGCAACCTCGGCCTCAACGATCGGCTTGGTTCTGTCTCAGTAGAAGTCGTCGGCGCCAAGGCGTCAGAGCCGCCGTCGCGCATCGCTCGTCAGACCTGCCGCTTTGCCATCGAGGGCGATTTCAACGACGCGGAACGTCGGTCGCTGATCGAGGAGGCGCACAAGGTTTGCACGATCGGCAACAGCTACCACGCCTCGATCGACATTACCGACGGCGAGCCTCTCCTGTAATTTCCGACAGTCCAGGCAATCTTGTCTATGGAAGTTGGTATGGGTAAAATAATCTGATTAATCATCGTTTTTAGAAAATTTGTTTCTAGCGTGTTGGCCATTTGGAACGGTGCCGACATTCTCATTTCTCACGCGTCGACTAGACTGGTCGCCAACAGGTCGCACCAGTCGGCCGTTATCTGAGGAAATAAACATGACCGCTTTGCCTGCCCGTACCAACCGGACACATTCCTCGGTTCTGAAAGTGACAACGGCCGCGGCGTTGCTCCTGATGGGCGTGGCGCCGGGTTTGGCTGCCGATGGAGCCAATGCGACCATCAATATCGGCTCGCTCTACGAGCCACAGAATCTCGATAACACGGCCGGCGCGGGCCAGGGCATCAACGAGGCCTTCAACGGCAATGTCTACGAGGCCCTGTTCCGTCTCAATGACGATGGTTCGGTGTCGCCGAGCCTCGTCAAGGACTACAAGGTTTCCGACGACGGCCTCACCTATACCTTCACGCTTCAGAAGGGCGTCACGTTCCATTCCGGAGATCCGTTGACGTCGGCCGATGTGAAATGGTCGATCGAGCGCGTCACCTCTGCCGAGAGCAAGAGCTCGCGCAAGAACTCGCTGAAGCCGATCGCCTCCATCGAGACGCCGGATGATGCCACGGTCGTCATCAAGCTGTCGTCGCGCTCGATCTCCCTGCCCTACAATCTCTCTTACGTCTGGATCATCAACGACAAGGCCAAGGACCTGCTGTCCACCGAGGATGGCACCGGCCCCTATGCGCTCGAAGGCTGGCAGCGCGGCTCGCAGCTCGCCGTGAAGCGCTTCGACAAATACTGGGGTCCGAAGCCCGAGAATGGCGAGGTGGTCTTCAAGTACTTCACCGAGGCGACGGCGCTCAACAACGCGCTGCTGACCGGTGCGGTCGATGTCATCACCTCGGTGCAGAGCCCCGACTCGCTGGCCCAGTTCAAGGACAACCCCGATTTCACCGTCGCCGAAGGCAAGTCGACCACCAAGCTGATCCTCGCCTACAACGACCGCGTGGCTCCCTTCGACAATATCAAGGTGCGCAAGGCCTTGGCCCGCGCCGTCGACGACAAGAAGCTGCTCGAAGCCGTCTGGGGCGATTATGGCACGCTCATCGGCTCGTTCGTGCCGCCGACCGATCCCTGGTATGTCGATCTCACCAAGACAGATGCCTATGATCCGGCGAGCGCCAAGGCGCTGCTCGCGGAGGCCGGCTATCCCAACGGCTTCACCTTCACCATCGACACACCGAACTATGACCCGCATCCGCTAGCCGCGCAGTTCCTGCAGGGAGAGCTCGCCAAGGTTGGCGTCAAGGTGAAGATCAACGTCATCACGGCCAACGAATGGTACACCAAGGTCTACAAGGCACATGACTTCCAGGCGACCCTGCAGGAGCACGTGAACCACCGCGACATCGTCTTCTACGGCAATCCCGACTTCTACTGGGGTTACAACAATCCCAAGGTCACTGACCTGATCAAGGCCTCCGAAGAGGCGAAGACCGCCGACGAGCAGACCGAGAAGCTCAAGGAGGCCAACATCCAGATCGCCGAGGATGCGGCCAGCAACTGGCTCTATCTCTACCCGCAGATCGTGGTGTCGAAGAAGTCGGTCAGCGGCTACCCGCTCAACGGCCTCAATTCCCAATTCTTCGCATACGGCATCAAGAAGGCGGACTGAACCTTCTACTCTTGCGTCGACACGCAACGCCGCCCGACCTAAGCTCGGGCGGCGTTTGCTGCTTTCCTCAAAGGTGCCGCCATACTCGCCTATATCGTCCGCAGGACGGCGATCCTCCTCGTTTCGGTGCTGATCGCTGCCGCTGTTCTTTTCCTGTTGTTGCGCCTTTTGCCGGGCGATCCCGCCAACGCGCTCGTATCGGTGGGCGCTGATCCTCAGCAGATCGAAGCTGCTCGTCGCCAGGTTGGCTCCGACTTGCCAATCGCTGCTCAGTTCGTGCGCTATCTGAGCCAGCTCGGCCGCTTCGATCTCGGGGCCTCCTTCGTGTCGGGCGTGCCTGTCCTTGAAGAAATCGGCCGCCGCCTGTCGGTAACGCTGCCACTTACGGCCCTCGCCTTTGCTGGCGCCATTCTTCTAGCCCTGCCGCTCGGTATCCTTGCCGCCGTCAAGCGCGACCGCTGGTACGGTGGCGTTATCTCTGTGGTGTCGCAGCTCGGAGTGGCAATTCCTGTTTTCTGGATCGGCATTCTTCTGGTCACGGTATTTGCCGTGAAGCTACGGCTGTTTCCATCGAGTGGCTTTCCGGCCTCAGGCTGGCGCGATCCGTTCGCGGCCTTGCATCAACTAACGTTGCCGGTTGTCACGATCGCCCTGGTCATGTCGGCCTCGCTGATCCGCTACATTCGTTCGGCAACGCTCGACGTGATCGGCTCCGACTACCTCCGCACCGCTCGCGCACTTGGAGCCGGTTACGGCGAAGCGCTGGTTCGCCACGGCATCCGCAACGGCGCGGTGCCCGTGATTTCCATCCTCGGCATCGAACTCGCCTCCACCTTGCTCGGTGCCGTGGTTGTCGAACGCGTGTTCTCCCTTCCGGGCCTCGGCTCCATGCTGCTTACCGGCATCGAGCAACGTGACTATCCGAGTGTTCAGGGCGTGCTGTTCATCTCGACGCTTCTGGTGCTGATTGTCGGCTTTACTGCCGACCTCATCCAGCGTCTCGTGGATCCTCGCTTGCGCGGGCCCAATGGAGCGCGTTCATGACCGACGCAGCGCCTATTCTAACCCGCCCCTCTGCCAGCCATCTGACGCCGGCCTTTCTCATCGGCGCGACACTAGTTGGCGTGCATGTCGTCATTGGGTTGATGACGTTGGTTTGGACGCCGTACGATCCGACGGCAATGACCGGAGGTCGTCTGGCGCCCCCCTCACTCACCCATTGGGCCGGGACCGACCGGCTTGGTCGTGACCTCTTTACCGAGATCATGGTCGGCGCGCGCATCGCGCTCAGCGTCGGCATTGGCGCCGTGACGATTGCTGCCGCCATCGGCGTCACCCTCGGCATGCTGGCCGCCTTTGCGTCCCGCACGGTCGATGATGTGCTGGCGGCGACGCTCGATATTCTGATCGCGTTCCCAACGTTGCTGCTCGCCATGCTGATCGTGGCCGCGAGCGACGGCGCAAGTCTCGGCACCGCCATCTTCGCCATCGGCATCGCCGCATCGTCCATCGTGGCTCGCCTCACCCGCATCCTGGCAAGGCGTGTGCTCGCCATGGACTACATCACCGCGGCGCGTGTGTCGGGAACAAGCTGGTTCGGCATCGTCCGCATCCACGTGTTGCCGAACATATGGCCAACGCTGATTGTCAATTTCGCCCTGCAGTTCGGTCTCGCCGTGATCGCCGAGGCGTCACTTTCCTACCTCGGTCTTGGCGCGCCGCCGCCGAATGCCTCTTGGGGGCGCCTTCTGCAAGAGGCTCAGGCGACCGTTTACACCGCTCCCTTCGGGGCAATCGCCCCGGGCATCGCCCTGGTGTCGCTGGTCATCGGCCTCAATCTCTTCGCCGACGGCTTGCGCGACGTTGCCGACCCAACCCGGCGGAGGCGCTGATGGCCAATCTTCTTCAGGTCGACAATCTTTCGATCCGTCACGCCGATCGTCTGCTTGTCTCCGACGTTTCGCTTTCGGTGGCTGCCGGCGAACGTGTGGGTCTGATCGGGGAGAGTGGGTCCGGCAAGTCATTGACCGCGCTCGCTGCCATCGGTCTTCTGCCTGAGGGCATGACCGCTGCCGGTTCGGTCCTGCTCGGTGGCAAGCAGGTGATCGGAGCGGCCGATCGTGATGTTGTCGGTCTCAGGGGCGCCGCCGTTGCAACCATCTTCCAGGAGTCGCTCACGGCGCTCGACCCTCTGATGCGGATCGGCGATCAGATCGCCGAAGTGCTCCGCCGCCGCGCTCGTCGCGACGGACGAAGCTTGTCGCGCGCCGATATCACCGCCGAGGTTTCCAGGCTGATGGCGCGTGTCGCCCTGCCGGATCCCGCGCGCCTCGCGCGTGCCTACCCGCACGAAATGTCGGGCGGCCAAAGACAGCGAGCAGCAATTGCCATGGCGCTCGCCTGCAAACCAAGTCTTCTGATCGCAGACGAACCGACCACGGCACTCGACGTCACGACGCAGGCCGAAGTGCTGAGGCTCCTCGAAACGCTGGTGCGCGAGGAGAACATGGGCCTCCTGTTCATCAGTCATGACCTGCCGGTGGTGGGGACGGCCGTCGACCGCGTCGTGGTGTTGCGGGCTGGCGAACTGGTTGAACAAGGCACCGTTGCCGAGGTGTTTGGCAAACCACGCCACCCCTACACAATTGGCCTCGTCGAGGCGGCGCGTGCCTTCGACCACGCCATCGGAGCTGCGCTATGAGCCTCTTTGATCTCAAGAACGTTTCGTTTGCCTACGGCCGGGGCCGCAACGTGCTCGATGGCGTCGATCTCAGCATCAAGTCCAGTCGCAACCTTGGCATCGTCGGGGAGAGCGGTTCGGGCAAGACCACCATCTTGCGCCTTCTCCTCGGACTTGCACGGCCAACATCCGGCGAGATCACCTTCAAGGACAAACCGCTCGACCTAGGCGATCGGTCGCTGCTGCGCGATTTTCGACGAGCGGTTCAGGCCGTCTTTCAGGATCCTTATTCCTCGCTCGATCCTCGACAGAAGGTCGCCGACATCATTGCCGAACCGCTGCGCTCGCTGAAAGTGGATACGAACATCGACACGGCCGTTTCCGAAGCGCTTGCATCGGTCGATCTGCCCCGGGACGCGGCGAGCCGTTATCCGCATGAGTTCTCCGGTGGGCAACGGCAGCGCATCGCCATTGCCCGAGCCATCGTCTCTCAACCGGAGCTAGTGATGGCTGACGAGGTGGTCAGCGCGCTGGATCTCACGACGCGTATCCGCATCGTCGATCTGCTGAAGACGCTATCCGAGAAAACCACCATGGTTCTGGTGTCTCACGATATCGGCTTCGTCGCCCTCCTCTGCCAGGATCTTGTCATCCTGGAAAAGGGGCGCATCGTCGAACAGGGAACTGCTGGCGACATCCTGTCGGCGCCCAAGCACCCGTACACGCGCCGGCTTCTCGAGAGTACGCCTCGCCTGCCCGACTTTGCATGACGCGATCTACTGCGCGTCCTTGTCGCTTTCGACGAGGCCGAGACGTGTCATCTTGTCATAGAGTGTCGATTTCGGGATGCGCAGCATGTGCGCCGTTGGGGCGAGGCTGCCACCGCTGCGCCCCAGCGCATCGACGATCATGGCGCGCTCGAAGGCGACGACAGCTTCGGTCAGCGATAGCGCTTCGGTCGGCATAGCTTCGGCAAACGGCGGGAACCCGGCTTCGATGCCGAGAACACAGCGGTCGGCGACGTTTCTGAGTTCACGAACATTTCCCGGCCAATCGTAAGCCATCAGCGTGCGAAGGCGAGTGTCGTCGAGCATCGGCGCCGGGCGGCCATGCACGACGCTGGCCTGTTCTGCAAAATGGGCAAAGAGCAAGGGAATGTCTTCGCGCCGATCGCGTAGCGCCGGCAGCGCCAACGACGCCACAGCGAGCCGATAATAGAGATCGGACCTGAAGTGTCCCTCAGACGCCATCTTGCCGAGATCGCCCTTGACGGCAGCAACGATCCGGCAATCGACTGGAACAGATGTATTGGACCCAAGCCGCTCCAGCGTTCGTTCTTGCAACACGCGCAGCAGCTTGATCTGGACGCTGACCGGTGTGGTCTCGACCTCGTCGAGGAACAATGTACCACCGCTTGCATGCTCGATCTTGCCGATGCGGCGCTTGGTCGCACCGGTGAAGGCGCCTGCCTCGTGACCGAACAGTTCGCTTTCGACGAGATGTTCCGGCAACCCGCCGCAGTTGATCGCCACGAAGTGCCCCTTCCGCCTAGGGCTTTCGTCATGCAGGCAACGGGCAACCAGCTCCTTGCCGGTCCCCGTGTCGCCACTAATCAGCACGGAGGCGTTGGTACCCGCGATGTCCGCGATGACACGGCGAAGCTTCACGATGGCCGGCGAGCGACCGATGATTCGTCCTTCAAGACGGCCGCCGTCGGTGAGCTTGTGGCGCAGGCGGACGATCTCAAGCGTCAGCGCCCGCTTTTCTCTTGCCCGGCGCACCACCTCCACCAGATGCTCCGGAGGGAAAGGCTTCTCGATGAAGTCGTAAGCCCCCGAACGCATCGCCTGGACGGCGAGTGCCACATCGCCATGCCCTGTGATCAGGATGACTGGCAGATCGGCATCGGCTGCCCGCATCTCCTTCAAAAGCGACAGGCCGTCACGCCCGGGAAGACGCACATCGGAGACAATGACCCCCGGCTTTGCTTCGGCGATCCGCCGCAACGCTTCCTCGACCGAGCCGGCGCCGATCGTTTGCATGCCTTCGAGCTGCAGAGCCTGCTCGCATCCGAGCAACACATCGGGATCGTCCTCGATGATCAGAACCCGAAGGTCCTCGGTGGTCGCCTTCGTCATGCCGCCTCTCTTGCGCCGGTCGGAATGGTCATCGAGAACACGGCGCCTCCTTCTTTCGCGTTACTGGCGACAAGCTCGCCGCCAAAATCGCGGATGATGCCCGCAGATATCGTCAAGCCAAGACCGAGCCCAACGCCTGGTGCCTTGGTGGTGAAGAAAGGCTCGAACATATGGTCGAGCCTTTCCGGCGGCAGGCCAGGCCCATTGTCCTGGATTTCAATCCGGGCGAACGTCCCCTCTCGCTTTGCAGAGATGACAATGCGCTGATCAGTGCCTCCTTCCATGGCGTCGACGGCATTACCGATCAGGTTCAGGAGCACCTGTTCCAAGCGATTGGGGTCGCACCAAAGCTCGATATCATTCTCTGCGATGTCCACCGTCACCGCCACAGGTCCTCGGATCAGCCGATGGTTGAGAAGGAACAGCACATCCTCGACGACTTTGCGAAGGCCGATCTGTTGCGGTTCGCCTGATGATTTGCGGGCAAATATCTTCAATTCGCTCGTGAGGTGTCCCATGCGCTCGACCAGCGGACGAACGCGCTCCAGATTGCTGCGGACAATTTCCAGTTCGCCGCGTTCCAGGAACTTCACCGAATTGCCGGAGAGTGTGACAAGCGCCGCGAGCGGCTGGTTGAGCTCGTGCGCGAGGCCAGCCGAGAGTTGTCCCAGGCTGGCGAGCTTTCCTGCCTGGATGAGCCCAGACTGGGCATCGCGGAGCGTGCGTTCGGCCCGTTCCCGTTCCGCCACCTCGCGCCGAAGCTGTTCGTTGGTGGATGACAGCGCGGCAGTACGCTCGGCCACCTCGCTTTCCAGGTGGTCGTGAGCTCGCTGTAGCGCGGTGCGTGCTGCAAGAATCTCCCCAAGATGCCGCCTTCGTTGGCGGTAGACCGCAAGGAGGCCGAGACAGAGTAGACTGCCGAGACTGGCAAGCGCTGCCCAGAGGCGCGCCAAGTCGTCGATTTCCGAGAGGTCGGTGAAGACCGTGAGCGTCCAGGGTGTGTCGGGCATGGCCCGGCTCTCGGAGAGAAACAGTCCCTTGGTCGAGAAGCTGCCGTCCGATCCGCTTGTTCCAGGCAGGCGAACGATCCGGGTGCGCTCGTCGAGTTCCCGCTGTGTAGATAGTCCGATCGGTGCCAGGGGTCGATTATTATACTGCTGCGCCTCGGCAATTTCCCGACGTGCATTCTCTTCGAGCGCCACCAGCGTTCCATATTTCCATTGCGGTACGGACGACAGGACTACGACGCCATGCTCGTCGCTGAGTATGGCTGGTGACTCCGCTGAAGCCCAGGAGCGCTCAAGCTGATCGAGGCTGACCTTGGCCACGCCGATACCCAGTGTCTCGCTGCCGCGAGCGATCGCGGTTGCAAGGAAATAGCCCGGTTGGAGATTGGTGGTGCCGATGCCGTAGAAGCGGGTTACGCGGCCGACCCCGGCATTCTGGTAATATGGCCGATAGGAAAGATCCCGGCCGACGAAACTGTCCCACTTGTTCCAGTTGCTGGAGGCGATCACCCTCCCGGTCTTGTCCAGCAGGAAGACATCAAGCGTACCGATGCGATCGTTCAGCGCTTCGAGATAACTGTCGGCACGATACCGAAGCGCAGAGTCCGCAGGGCTGTCAAGCAGGGCCAGGATGGTCCCGTCGAGACCCATGACGTAGGGATAGCTCGCATATTTGCCGACTTCTCGTTCGAAGCTGGCAGCGTAGAGATCCAGCCTGTGGCCCGCACTGGCGCGTATGTCCGAGAGTTGCAGTTCAAAGGCTACGCGGTAGGCCATGAAGGCGATAGCGGCGGCAATGGAAAGAGCACCGACGAACATGAGAGCCGCCGCCGGGCTCAGCCAGCGGCGCTTGGGTATCATGCTCTCATCTTTTCCAGCCAATACGGCTCTCCTTCCGTAGGCGCTCTCTCTGTCACCGATAGCGCAAGGCCGCCCGGCGGGAAAGCCGGGCGGCCAGAGCACTTCGGATCGACGAACGTCAGCCGAGGGCCTTCAGCAGGAACACCGCCAGAACCACCATCGCGGCGCCGCCGATACGGGTGGAGATCTGCGCGAAAGGCATCAGGCCCATACGGTTCGAAGCGGAGAGAATGGCGACGTCACCTGTACCACCGAGACCGGAGTGGCAGCAGGTCACGATGGCCGCTTCGACCTCATACATGCCGAGCAGCTTGCCGATGAACCAGCCCGAGGAGACCATTGCGAGAACGGTGGCGGCACAGATGGTGAAGTAGGCCGGCGTGAAGGCGGCGATCAGGTCGTTCCAGGGAACATAGAGGGTGCCGAGGCCGACCAGCAGTGGGAAGGTCATGTTGGTCGTCATGAACTTGTACATCTGGTGGGCGCCGGTCTCCATCCGCTCCGGGATGAGCTTCGAAACCTTCAGCAGCGCTGCGCCGATGATCATCAGAATCGGCCCGGGAATACCGGTATAGGGCGACAGGAAGGCGCCGAGGATGAACATGGTGCAGGCCATCAGCAGGCCAGCGCCCATCAATGGAAGCTCGATCCTCTTCTCGACACTCATCTCCTTGAGAAGCTCGGCGTCGTCACCGGTACGAACCAGCAGACCATTGCCCGAGTAGCGCTGCTTCTTCTCGCCGATGCGCTTGAGCACGCCGGAGGACACGATGGCGACCACGTTGCCGATCAAGGCGGCCGGGATCAGCGAGGCGATCAGTGCCGGTTGGGCTGTGCCCAGGATGTCGGCATAGGCGAGCGACAACGGCAGAATGCCTTCACCGATGCCACCGGCGACGATCGGCATGACGATGAAGAAGAAGGTGTGCTTGAACTCGTAGCCGAAGGCCATGCCGACAAGCCCGCCGACCGCGACGGCGGCAAGCGTGCCAACCGCGAGCGGCACGAACATCTTCAGGAAGCCCTGGATCAGCACCTTGCGGTTCATGCCGAGCATGGAGCCGGTAACCAGGCAGGCGATGTAGAGATAGAGGAAGTTCGACGTCTTCATCACCGCCTTGATGGCGTCGGACGTCGCCGGGTTCATCACTTGGTAGCCAAGCATGGCCGAAGGGACGAACAGGCAGAGGATGGCAGACCCACCAATGCTCTTCAGGTAGGGAATGCGGCCGCCGATTTCGCCGAGCAGGAAGCCCAGCACCATGATGGCAGCAAAGCCGCCGATCATGTCCGCTGGAAGCTTGCCGACAACCGATGCGCCGAACACGACGGCGGCGATGGCAACATAGAGCGGAAGCGGCACGGGGCCGACCTTGTAGGCCACGACGCGGGAGTAAAGGCTGCCGCCGGTCTCTGCCGCGATCGCGTCGTTTCGCATGATATCCGTCATGTTCGTTCCTCCTGCCCGGCGCATCGACCTGCGGCGGGCCTCTTCTCCGTGACTGTCCGGCCGACCGGTTTCTCCGGCGGCCGAGATGACCCCGGCTGGAAATTTCCTGTCTGACGGACCGAACTCTCCCAACCGACCTTGCCCCGACCCTCCGTCCTCGTTCCCTCCTCGGAAGGTGGCCGTCGCATGCAAATGGAATGGCATCAGGCGTGCCAACTTGGGCTGCCGACTAAGCGTCTGTTCTATCGATTTAATTCTAGGTTAGGCACGGTCGGTCTTCCGGGATTCCGGACAGGGGGCATTTTCAGTCGTCCGGAAAGCCGGACGGAGTTTACGAGTATGCCTACGAGATAATACTGATTTTATTGGATATTTCGAACTGAAGTCCAACCCGCCGGAATGAGCGATAGGCTCCACCTTGTCCGGGGCTGGGTGTGTGTACGGCCCCCAACGCAATCTAGGATATCATTCCGGGAAAAGAGAATTTAATCCTCATAAGGCGATGAAATTCGGATTCCGATTTCCTTTCGCCGCGACACAATTCGCCCCCCATGCTTTGAGCCGCGAAAGCCCATCGCTACTATTCACAGGTATCTGGTTTACGGCCGACTTTCCTGGATTGGGCTTATGGCGCTCGTTTCTCTTCGCAATGTCTTCAAGGCTTTCGGGTCGACCCGAGCGCTCTCTGGCGCCTCGCTCGATGTCAAGGCCGGTGAGATCGTTGCGCTGATGGGGTCCAATGGCGCCGGCAAGTCAACGCTGGTGAAGATCCTTTCGGGCGTCATCGCGGCAGATGCTGGTGACATTCTTCTGCACGACCGCCCATTCTCACCCCGTTCTCCAGCGGATGCCGCAGCAGCGGGAATCGTCACGGTCCACCAATCGACCGGTGTTGTCGGTGTGCCCGGATTGCCGGTCGCCGATTCCTTGTTGATCGATCGTTACGCGGATCGAGGCACTCCGTTCTTTCTCAGCCGTGGAAGCGTCCGCCGAAGAGCCAAGGCCATAATTGAGGAAGCCGGTTTCGATCTGCCGCTCGACCGCGACTTTGCCGACCTTTCCGCCGCAGACAGGCAGCTAGTGGCCATCGCCCGAGCCATTGGGCGCAAGGCAGAACTTCTGATCCTCGACGAGCCTACCGCCAGTCTCTCGGGTGCTGAAGCCTTGCGGCTTTACGCCATTCTGAAAGATCTCGCGGCCCGCGGCATCGCCATCCTCTACATTTCGCATCGCCTTGCTGATCTCGAGGCTCTGGCCGATCGCGTCGAGGTCCTTCGCGGCGGACGTAATGCCGGCAGCTTCCTGCGCCCTGTTAATTTTGATTTGGCCGTCGAAACGATGATCGGGCGCCCACTTTCGAGCGCGCATCCTGATGCGCGGCCGCCCAAGGGACCGGCGATCCTCAGCCTTAAGGACATCAGGCTCCTGCCCCACTCCAGCCCTTTCGATCTCGACCTGCACGCTGGTGAAGTGGTTGCGATCACAGGCGTTCTCGGGGCCGGCAAAAGCCGCCTGCTTAAGGGCATATTTGGCGAGGAACGTTTCGCTACTGGTGAGATGCTGCTCGACGGCAAGTGCTACGCGCCGCGCGACCCTGCCGAGGCCATCACTGCCGGTGTCGTCATGGCCGGCGAGGATCGCCACCGCACCTCGTTGATCCCGGCCGGATGGCCGGGCGAAGCCGTACGTTCGACCATCAGCCTGCCCCATCTTGATCGCTGGTTTCCGTCCGGCTTTCTGGTCGGTGATCGCGAGACGACAGAGGGCCGAGGAGCAATATCTCGCCTGGGTATTCGTGCCGCCTCACCCTCGGCCTCCGTCTGGTCGCTCTCTGGTGGCAATCAGCAGAAGACGGTCATTGCTCGCTGGGAGGCCGAGCCGAGCCGCGTGTTGCTGCTCGATGAGCCGTTCCAGGGCGTCGATCTCGGAGCCCGGCAAGACATCATCGCCACCCTTCGTCGCCATTCCGATCGGGCCACACTGATTGCAACGTCCGACCCGGAAGAGGCGGCAGAAGTCGCCGACCGCGTCGTCGTGCTCGACAATCATTCCCTCGTTTCGTTTGCCTCGGGCGAAAAGCTCGGTTTTCAGGAAGCTCATCCATGACGTCCGAAAGCGACGCCGCGCCGGCCTCAACCGTCGGCCCCAATCCGATCTATCGCCTCGGCGATCTCGTGCGAAATGGAGCCATCTTCATCCTGCTTGTCGCATTGATGGTTGGCTTCACCCTCGCCCAACCAGCCTTTATCGGCATCAACAATCTGATGAGCATCCTGCAGGCCGTGGCCGTTGTGGCGATCCTTGGCGCCGGCGTCACGATCTCCATGGCGGTCGGTGGGTTCGATCTGTCGATCGGCGCCGTGGCTGCGTCGTCGGTTATGGCAGCAAGCTACGCCATGATCGTCTGGCGGCTCAACGTTTTCGAGACCGTTCCGCTGGTGCTCGCCTTCGGCGCCATCGTCGGGCTGATCAACTCGTTCCTGATCGTTCGCCTGCGCATCCCCGACATGCTGGCAACCTTGGCGATGATGTTTCTGTTGACCGGACTTCAGCTCATCCCGACCGCAGGACGTTCGATCTCCGCCGGTTTGATCCTGGAAGACGGCTCTACAGCGCTTGGCAAATATGATCCTTTGTTTCTAACCATTGGGCGCTCCAGTATCGCAGGCATCATCCCGGTTCCTGTCGTGTTGACCCTGATCGTCGCCGTCGTTCTCTACGTGCTAACCGAACATACCCGGATCGGTCGCCTGCTGTTCGCCACTGGTGGCAACGAGGTTGCCGCTCGGCTGGCCGGTGCATCGACTGCCCGCCTGAAGGTTCTTTCCTATGTGATTTCGGCAACGCTCGCCTCGATCGGTGGCATCGTCGTCGCGGCTCGCGTTGGGCGCGGGGACGTGTCCTCCGGGTCGTCGCTGATGATGGACGCAGTCGCCGCCTCACTGATCGGCTTCACTGTGCTTGGCCTTCGTCGCCCGAACGTCTTCGGAACGGCGGTCGGCGCCGTCTTCGTCGGCGTGCTCCTTAACGGCCTCACCATGCTCAATGCCCCCTACTACACGCAGGACTTCGTGAAAGGTGTCGTTCTCGTTGGCGCCCTCGCCATGACCTACGGCCTCGGCCGTGCCCGCAACTGACCGCTTGACCTACCAACTCTCAGCAACGGAAATCCCATGAAGACCTTGTTCCTGTCCGCAGGCCTCGCTGCCGGCGCCGCTCTCCTCGTGTCTCCGGTCGCCGCCGAAGGGCTGGCCGGTGCCCCTGCCCCTTTCGACAAGGGTGGCGTCGAGATTGCTGTCGTTTCCTTCCTCGGCAGCGGCGACTGGCTGCAGGCCTTCGAAGCCGGCACCAAGCGTCAGGCTGAGGCGCTGGGCGTCAAGCTGACGCTGTCGCAGGCCCGCAACGACAACGACACCGAACGCAATCTCGTCGAGCAGGCGATCAATCGCGGCGTCAAGGGCATCATCATCAACAACGGCCGCCCCGAAGTGCTGAAAGACGTTGCCCAGAAGGCGCTCGATGCCGGCATCAAGGTGGTGGCTTACGACGTCGATCTCGACAATCCGGCGATCCCGCAGATCGAGCAGAGCGACAAGGACATGGCGCGCCTCGTTCTCGAACAGGCCGTCAAAGACAAGGGCGACGGCTTTACCGCTGGCGCCGTCTATGTTGCCGGTTTCGCACCGCTTGATCGTCGCTATGGCGTGTTCAAGGAGTTCGTCGAGAAGCACAAGCTGACCGAGAAAGCCGTCTGGGGCGTCGTCAACGACACCGTGCCGGCCTCGGTTGCCGACCAGACCAAGGCTGTGTTGCGCGCCAATCCGGATATTTCGGTGATCTTCACGCCGTGGGACGAGTTCGCCAAGGGCGTCAAGCTGGCGACCGACGAGCTCGGCGTTTCCGACAAGGTGAAGATCTACGGCGTCGATACCTCGACCGCTGACATTCAGCTGATGATCGAACCCAACAGCGCCTGGGTTGCCACCGCTGCGACCAATGCCGCCGTCGTCGGCGAGGTTGCTGTCCGTGCCGTCTCGCTTTCGATCGCCGGCCAGAACCCGGGCCATTCGGTCCTGCTTCAGCCGACTCTGGTGACGCGCGACGATCTCGTGAACAACAAGATCGAGACCATCGAGGACCTTCAGCAGAAGTTCCCCGCATTCAGCGCGTCCGATGCCGCGACTGCGAGCTGGATCCCGGCGCCGAAGAAGTAACTCTTCAAGAGACAACATTCATAAAGGGGCGCCGCCATGTGCGGCGCCTGATCCGTTACTAACTTCACCGGTGCCTCAATGAGCCTCGATCTGCTACCTCCCGATTACGCGCGCAACATGAAGCTGATCGGCCATTCCGACATCGGTGGTCGTAGCGACGGCCTGCAGTTGATGGTTCACCGGGGCTTTGCCTATATCGGCCACCCCTGGTCGCGCGGATTTTCCATCGTCGATGTGCGAGATCCCAAGCGACCCGGCAATGTGACCTACGTCCCCGCTCCCGAGAACACCTGGAACATCCATCTTCAGGCGCATGACGACCTGCTGCTGGTCATCAATGCGCTCGACCTGTTCGCCGACGTGGATGTCTCTCATGACGAGAAGGTCTACTACACCAAGTCCGTTGGCGAGACGTTTGCCGATGCGGCCACCCGCCAGGTCTGGACGGCCGGCATGACCGTCTACGACATCTCCAAGCCCGACCATCCCCGAAAGATCGGACAGCTCGACTCCGGCGGTATTGGCTTCCATCGTCTCTGGTACGTCGGTGGCCGCTGGGCTTACGCCTCGGCACTTCTTCCCGGCTTCACCGATTACATCTTTGTCACGATCGATCTCGCCGATCCGACCAAGCCCTTCATTGCCGGCAAGTGGTGGCTGCCGGGCATGAACAAGGCGGCGGGCGAAGTGCTGGGCGCGCCCGAGGGGCGCCGTTGGGCATTGCATCACGCGCTTGTCCATGGTGACACGGCCTATGCCTGCTGGCGAGACGGCGGGCTGACTTTGCTTGATATTTCAGATCGTTCCGCGCCGAAGCTCATAGTTCACCGTAACTGGTGTCCGCCCTATGGCGGCGGAACTCACTCAGCCTTGCCATTGGTCGCTCGCAATCTGCTGGTGGTCGCCGACGAAGCAGTCCTCGACAATGAGGAGGATGGTCGCAAGCTGACTTGGCTGTTCGACATCCGCGAGCCGTCCAACCCGATTTCCATTTCGACGCTGCCGGTGCCGGATGAGGCGGATTACGTCAGCAAGGGCGGGCATTTCGGCCCGCATAATCTGCATGAAAACCGTCCCGGCAGCTTCGTATCCGACACGCTGATCTTCGCCACCTGGCAGAACGCCGGCATCCGCGCCTTCGATATCTCCGATCCCTATCGTCCCCGTGAAACGGGTGCGCTTGTCCCGGCGGCGCCAACCGTCATGACCGATCGGCGCCCAGGCCGCCCGAAAGTCATTCAGTCCACCGATGTGTTTGTCGACGCCGCCGGCCTGATTTACGCGACCGATTACAATGCGGGTCTCGAAATCATTGAATATGCTGGCTGATCTGGAAAACCATGCACAATCTATCCACAGCTTTTCAAACGCTTGCCAGCCGCTATGGCAACAGGTTTTCCCAGTCGCAGGCGTTGCGCGCCCAGCACGGCGGCGGTGAAACGCATCATGCCATCGCCGCTCCCGACGCTGTGTTCTTTGCCGAAAGCACTGAGGAGGTCGCCGAGGCGGTCAAGCTCTGTGCCGCCGAAGGGATACCTATCATAGCCTTCGGTGCCGGTACCTCGTTGGAGGGGCATCTCGCGGCGCCTCAGGGGGGGCTGTCGCTCGACCTCACGCATATGCGAAAGGTGCTGCGGATCAGCCCGGCCGACCTCGACTGCACCGTCGAGGCCGGAGTAACGCGCGAAGAGCTCAACGCCTATTTGCGTGACCAAGGCCTGTTCTTTCCGGTCGATCCGGGTGCCAATGCCACGATTGGCGGCATGGCGGCGACGCGTGCCTCAGGCACCAACGCCGTCCGTTACGGCACCATGCGCGACAATGTACTGTCGCTGACTGTTGTCTTGGCCAGCGGCGAGGTCATCCGCACATCGAGCCGCGCCCGCAAATCGGCCGCGGGGTACGACCTCACACGTCTGTTTGTCGGTTCGGAAGGTACGCTCGGCATCATCACCGAGGTGACGCTGCGCCTGCATGGCATACCGGAGGCGGCGGCCGCCGCCACCTGCCGTTTCCCGGACCTTGTCAGCGCCGCCGAGGCCGCCATCGCCGTCATTCAATATGGCGTACCGATCGCCCGCGTCGAGCTGATGGAGAAGCGGTTGGTCGACTACACTAACGCCTTTTCCGGCCTGTCGCTCGAGGGCGGCGATACGCTGGTATTCGAGTTTCATGGCTCGGGGCAAAGCGTCGAGGACCAGGTCGCCACGGTCAAGGATATTGTGGCCGATTTCGGCGGAAGCGCCTTCACATGGGCCACGGCTCCCGAAGACCGATCGCGTCTTTGGAAGGCTCGACACGACGCCTTCTATGCGGTGCTCGCCGCGCGCACTGGTTCCAAGGGTTGGGCGACCGATATTTGCGTGCCGATTTCCGAGCTCGCCGGTTCGGTTGCGCTGGCACGCGACCTCGTCGAAAAGGTTGGCGCTACCGCGGCCATCCTCGGGCACGTCGGTGACGGGAACTTCCACGTCATGTTCGCGGTCGACCCCGATGACAAGGCCGAACTCGAACGCGTGAGGTCGATCAACGCCGACCTGATCCATCACGCCATCGCCGTTGGCGGGACGTCGACCGGTGAGCACGGCATTGGCTCGGGCAAGATCGATTACATGCGGGAAGAGTTCGGTGATGCTGGCCTCGGCGTGATGCGGGCCATCAAGGCGGCGATCGATCCAAAGGGTATTCTCAATCCTGGCAAGATCTTGCCACCCGCCTAAAGGGCTACCCCAGGGAATGGTGCGGATCCCTCTGTTTGGGCTTACCTCCTCTTGAAACGATATGTAAGCTGGCCGTGAACCGCCGGCTAGGCGGACCGGCGCCGTCTGGGAGACAAGGGGACCGCCATGAAGACGCTTAAGGGACCGGGTATTTTTCTCGCGCAGTTCGTGGGCGCCGCGCCGCCCTTCGATAGCCTCGAGGGGCTGGCGCGCTGGGCGTCCGGTCTCGGTTACATCGGCCTACAGCTCCCCACGACGGCTGGCCTCTTCGAGCTCGAGAAGGCTGCAACCTCGCAAACCTATGCCGACGAGCTGAAGGGCCGTCTTGCCGAAGCCGGCGTCGAGATCACCGAGCTCTCAACCCACATTCAGGGCCAGCTCGTCGCCGTCCATCCGGCCTACAACGAACTGTTCGACGGCTTTGCGCCGGAAGCGGTGCGGGGCAATGCCTCCGCCCGCACCGATTGGGCGGTTCGAGAGCTGAAGCTCGCAGCGGAGGCATCGCGCCGGCTCGGTCTCACGGCGCACGCGACCTTCTCCGGCGCGCTCGCATGGCCCTATATCTATCCCTGGCCACAGCGACCGGCCGGTCTCGTCGAGGAGGCCTTTGCCGAGCTAGCCCGCCGCTGGAAGCCGATCCTTGATGCCTATGACGAGTTGGGCGTCGATGTCTGCTTCGAGCTGCATCCAGGCGAGGATTTGCACGACGGCGCCACCTTCGAACGCTTCCTCGATGCAGTCGGCGATCATCCCCGCGCCAACATTCTCTACGACCCCTCGCATTTCGTCCTGCAGGCGCTCGACTATCTCGCCTTCATTGACATCTACCACGAACGCATCAAGGCGTTTCACGTCAAGGACGCAGAGCTTAATCCCTCCGGCCGCTCCGGCGTCTACGGTGGCTATCAGTCCTGGCTTGATCGCCCCGGTCGCTTCCGCTCACTCGGTGACGGTCACGTCGACTTTACCGGCATCTTCTCGAAGATGGCGCAATACGACTATCCCGGCTGGGCGGTGCTCGAATGGGAATGCGCCCTGAAGCATCCCGAGGATGGCGCCGCCGAGGGCGCGCCCTTCATCAGAGATCACATCATCCGCGTCACCGAGCGTGCCTTCGATGACTTCGCCCAGAGCGGCGCCGATGCCGCCACCAATCGCCGGCTGCTTGGAATCGGCTGAAAGACAGGACATGAGCAAGACCCGCATCAAACTCGGCATGGTCGGCGGTGGCCCCACTGCCTTCATCGGCGCCGTCCATCGCATCGCCATGCGCATCGACGACCGCTTCGAACTGGTAGCCGGTGCGCTCGACGTCGACGCAGAGCGCGGGCGCGCCTTCGCCGTCACCCTCGGCATCGCTCCGGATCGCGCCTACGACAACTATCAGCAGCTGATCGAGAAAGAGGTCGGACGCTCGGATCGCATCGACGCTGTGGTGATCGTCACGCCCAACTTCCTGCATTTCCCCGTTGCCAAGGCGGCGCTCGAAGCGGGTTTCGACGTCATCTGCGAAAAGCCGATGACCACGACGCTCGAAGATGCAGAGGCGCTGGAGAGACTGGTCGAGACCAGCGGCCGTCACTTCTTCCTGACCCATACCTACACCGGCTATCCGATGGTGCGGCAGGCGCGCGAGATGATAGCCGCCGGTGAGATCGGCAAGCTCCGCCGCGTCGAGGTCGAATATCTTCAGGACTGGCTCGCCGCTCCTGTGGAGAACACCGGCGCCGAAGGCGCGGTCTGGCGAACTGATCCCAAGAAGGCCGGCGCCGGCGGTGCCATCGGAGATGTTGGCACCCACGCCTGGAACCTTGCCGCCTTCGTTACCGGCGAGGAACCCACTCATCTTCTTGCCGAGCTCTCGACGCTGGTCGAGGGGCGCCGGGTGGACGACGACGCGGCGATCCTTCTGCGTTACGCCTCCGGCGCCAAGGGTTCTATTCTGGCCAGCCAAGTGCTGCCGGGCAACGGCAACAACGTGTCGTTCCGCATCTATGGCGACAAGGCCGGCCTCGAATGGTGGCAGGAAAAGCCCGAGGAGCTGTGGTTCACCCGGCTTGGCGAGCCGCGCCAGATGCTCCGCCGCAATGGCGCCGGAGCGACAGGTGCTGCCATCGCCGGCAGCCGCGTGCCGGCCGCCCATCCTGAAGGCTATCTCGAAGCCTTCGCCAATCTCTACCGAGACGCCGCCGATCTCCTCACCGGCAAGGCTATCGTCAGTGCCGTGCCTACCGCCCACGATGGTGTCAGCGGATCGAAGTTCGTTGAGGCCTGTCTCAAGTCCAATGCCGCAGGCAGCATCTGGACTGAGATCGGCTGATCACGTCGAACCCGCTTGGGCGAAGAAACCGGTTTGACGCCACCAAGAAAAATGCGGCTTCCGTCGCCCTTGGGGCCAATGGCGCGAGCCGTTTGTGGAGGGATAAGGTATGCAAGGTACCGAGCTCTCGAAGGCCTTCTACGAGGAAATTGTCCGCCCGTGGCTGGCCGAGGCATTTCCGGATCTGACGCACGATGCTGGTATTTTCGGCTACGGTTCGGAGCTGCTTGGATTCGACGACGAGATGTCGCGCGATCATAACTGGGGGCCGCGTGTCCAGCTGGTTGTCTCGGATGCCGATTTTGCGGCATATGCGGATGCGATTGTCGACGGCTTTGATCGCGTGAAGCCGGCCAGCTTTCTTGGCGAACCCATCGGCTATCGGTCCCGCCCTCACCCGCCGATTATTGCCGACGATGCGCTGGGGCGTTTCAGCCATGGCGTCGAAGTTTTCACCGCCGCAGGAATTCTGCGAACCCGTCTGGCGCTCACGGCGAATGTGTCGCCGGACGCCGTTACGTGGCTATCGCTACCGGACCAAAGACTGCTGGAACTGACCGCCGGAGAGATTTTTCATCATGGCCTCGGCGACCTGGCACGTATCAAAGAGATTTTTCGCCAGTGTCCGCGCGACGTCACGCTCTACAAGTTGGCATCAGAGTGGCGTCATATCGCCGATGAGCAAGCATTTGTAGGCCGGGCCGGCTATGTCGGAGACGATCTGGGCTCCCGCATCATCTGCGCGCGCCTTGTGCGGGGTGTCATGCGCATCTGCTTTTTGCTCGAAGGTCAATATGCGCCCTATGCAAAGTGGTTCGGTTCCGCCTTTGCCCGGCTCACATCTGCGGGCGAGATATCGCCGATACTCAATACCGCGCTCGTCACCAATTCCTGGGGAGCGCGACAAGATGCGCTTTCAAAAGCCTATCTCGCCGTTGCAGAGATGCATGCACGGTGGGGCTTCCCGCTCTCTCTGAAGCCCGAGATCGGTCCTTATTTTGGGCGCCCATTCTTGACGATCAACGCCGAGGCGATCAGCGCCGATCTTGTTTCCTCGATCGCAGATTCAGCTCTCCGCGATTTGCCGGCCACTGGATCGATCGACCAGCTCGTTGATGCGACACCGCTCATCGTCGAACCGAAGCTTGCACGACGGGTCGTTTTGTCTGCGCTCGGCCAATGCGAAGCGTCAGAGCAAGCCGATTGCTGATTTTACATGCAACCAAAAATTGTGATTGGCGCGTGGCGGCTTGAAAACACGGCATGTTTCGATCTGACACGCTTCTTAGGCAGATAACTCACCAAGCAGGCTCCCAATGAGCCGGGGCAGACTGAACGGCGTAAATGAACGCTCAATTGCCTCGGTATTTTTGACATCAGCCTCAAGGTTCAGGAATACGGTGTTAACGCCATCTATGCTGGCAAGTCGCGTGCAAATAATATCTGTTTTCGCGGAGTTTTACGTCTAATTTTATCTTTCAAAAGACAAGCTTCGCGCAAGGGTGGCGGTGTTTCCTGCAAGCAATGACAGTGCTTCAGGAGATCAGCGATGAGTCTGTATGGCGTCTTGCGCAGCGGCGTTTCTGGAATGAATGCCCAAGGTAGCAAACTTGCTACCACCTCAGACAACATCGCCAATGCCAATACCGTCGGTTATAAGCGCGCATCGACCGAATTCTCTTCGATGGTGATTGGTAGCGGTCGCTCGGGCGCCTATCAGCCTGCGGGTGTCGACACCCAGACGCGCTACGCCATCGGCGAGGCAGGCTCGTATCTTTCGACCACCAGTGGTACCGATCTTGCGGTCACCGGCTCCGGTTTCTTCGTGGTGCAGGATGCCGGCGGCACGCCCTATCTCACCCGCGCCGGCTCATTCATTCAACAGTCCGATGGCACGTTGAAAAACACCGGCGGCTTTACGTTGCTGGGCTACGATCTTGCCAACGGCAGCCCTACTCCCTCTGCCAACAGCTTGAATGGCCTGGTCCCGGTCAACGTCAATGCCTTGGGTATGACGGCGTCGCCGACGACGAAGGGCTATATCAGCGCAACGCTCAATTCCAATGCGACTGTCACGCCCGCAGCAACATCGCCTGGCAGCAACGTCGCCGGCTCCACCTACACCAACAAGACGTCTCTGACGACCTACGACAACCTCGGCAACTCGGTGATGCTGGACGTTTACTTCACCAAGACCGGTGCCAATCAGTGGGAATATGCGGTGTTCGACCGTGCTGGCGCTACTGCCGGCGGCTTCCCCTACACGGCCACCGGCACGCCGGCAGTCGGCCCAGTCCTCGGTACGGGCACGCTCAACTTCGATCCCGCCAATGGCCAGCTAACGACCTCGCCCGCCACGTTCAGCATTCCGGTGCCGAACACCGGTTCTTCGCAGTCGATGACGCTCGATCTGTCGGGCATGACTCAGCTCGGGACCAGTGAATTCACCCCGAAGGGTGACGCAGACGGCAATGCCGCCCAGGCTGTCGACAGCGTCGAGATCAGCGACAAGGGTATCGTCTACGCCATCTTCGGCGACGGTACTCGCAAGGCCACGTTCCAGATCCCGCTCGCCACCGTGCCAAGTCCGGACAATCTGACACCGGTTGCTGGCAACGCCTATTCCGTCTCGATGGACTCGGGCGACCCCAGCGTCGGCTTTGCAGGCTCATCGAGCTTTGGCATCATCAAGTCTGGGTCGCTGGAACAGTCCAACGCCGACATGGGCAGCGAGCTGACGGCGATGATCGAGGCGCAGCGCGGCTACACCGCCAACTCAAAGGTCTTTCAGACCGGCTCCGACCTGCTCGACGTTCTCGTCAACCTGAAGCGCTGACTTCCAACCCCAACGGATGGCTCCGATGTCCCTCTCGATGGCCCTCAACGTCGCCAAATCCTCGCTGCAGACCTCCGGCGTGCAGACGGCGACGACGTCGCGCAACATCGCCGGTGGCAACGAGAGCTCCTACTCCCGCAAATCGGCAACGGTGATCACTGGCGCCGGCGGCACCGTTCAGGTCGTGTCGATCCAGCGTGCTACCGACGCGGCTCTCTACAAGACCATGCTGAAGGCCACCTCTGCTTCGTCCAAGCAGGACGCCTTGCTCGATGGCCTCACCAAGCTTTCCCAGACCATCGGCGATCCCGAGCTCAACCAGAGCCCTGCCGCCAAGCTTGGCGACCTCAATAACAAGCTGCAGCAGTATGCGGCCAACCCGAGCAACACCATCCTCGCTCAGGCCGTGCAGAGCTCGGCAAGCTCCTTGGCGAACACGCTGAACGATGCCACGACAACGGTGCAGAGCACCCGCGCGCTCGCCGATGCCGACATGGGAGCCTCGGTCCAGCGCATCAACGATCTGCTCGCCAAGATCGACACGCTCAACACAACCATTGTCCACGGCACAGTAACCGGCGCCGATGTGACCGACAGCATGGACAGCCGCGATAACCTGATTTCACAGCTCTCCGAGGAGATCGGTGTTTCGGTCGTGGCGCGCGACAACAACGATGTCGCCATTTACACCGACGGCGGCGTAGCACTTTTCGAAACTCACGCCCGCGAGGTCAGCTTTCAGGCGACCAACCTGTTCAGCGCCTCCACCGTCGGCAACGCAGTCTACGTCGACGGCGTGGCGGTCGTTGGCGGCTCCTCATCGATGCCGAGCACATCCGGGCGTCTTGCCGGGCTTGCCACGCTGCGCGACGAGGCTTGCGTTACCTATCAGAGCCAGCTCGACGAAGTTGCTCGCGGCCTGATCGAGACATTTGCCGAAAGTGATCCTTCGGGCACCGGGCCGGATGTTCCGGGTCTCTTTACATGGCCCTCCGGTACCATCCCTCCCTCCGCGACGATCCAGACCGGTCTGGCAGGACTGATCAAGGCCAACCCGGCGATCGATCCCGCAGCGGGCGGCAACCTCGACCGCATTCGGGACGGCATCACCTACGACTACAATACCGGAAACGAAGCCGGCTTTGCCGACCGCCTGAACACTCTCGTCACCAAGCTTGGCGAGGCGCGGGTTTTCGATCCGGATTCCGGCGCCGACCCAACGAACACTCTCGCTGACTATGCGACCTCATCGGCGAGCTGGCTCGAGTTCAACCGCCAGCAAGTCGACACGTCGTCGACCTACCAATCGACCATGCTGCAACGCGCCTCGGAGGCGTTGTCCAATACCACCGGCGTCAACCTCGATGACGAGCTCTCCAAGCAGCTCGAGATCGAGCGCACTTACTCGGCGTCCGCCAAGCTGATTTCGGCGGTCGACCAGATGCTTCAGGACCTGCTCAACGCCGTCTGAGAGAGGAGTGAGACATGAAGACCACCTACATCTCGACCCAGGCGGCGTCCACAGCGTCCCGTCTTTCGATCCTCAAGATGCAAACGGAGCTCGCCAAGAATACCAAGGAGCTCAGCTCGGGCCGCTGGGCCGATGTCGGCCTTGAACTTGGCAACAAGACCGGTCGAACCATTTCGTTGCGCCAGGATTATCAGCGCCTTGATGCGATCAAGGACACCAACGGCCTCGTGGCTTCACGCCTCGATACGAGCCAGGCCGCTCTCGATGGCGTCTTGAAAAACGCTCAGGATTTTGCCGCCTCGCTGATTGCCGTTCGTTCCGGCAAGGTTGGCGCCGACGTGATTTCCGATGATGCCAAGAATAACCTGCAGTCACTGATCGCCTCGCTCAACACATCGATCAATGGCGAGTATCTGTTCGCTGGCATCAACACCGACGTCCGTCCCGTGACCGACTATTATTCGACGCCGACCTCGGCCACCAAGACGGCTTTCGACACCGAACTTGCCAATTACTGCACCAGCGTTGGCGCGGCCAGTCCCGCCGATCTCTCGGCAGCCGACCTTGATACGTTCATCGATACCAACATGGCCAACATGTTCAGCGCCACGAACTGGACGGATCCGTCGACAGGCTGGTCATCGGCGTCTGACCAGAATGTCAAAAGCCGGATCTCGACGTCCGAACTGATCGAAACCTCGGCCAACGCCAATGAGCCAGCCTTCCGCAAGCTTGCCATGGGATACACGCTGGTGAGTGAGCTCGCCAACGCCGGTCTCTCGGAAAAGGCCTACCAGAGCCTCATCGACAAGACGACGCAGATCATCGGCAACGCAACCGTCGACCTGACCGTGGTCCAGGCTCGTCTGGGAACGGCGCAGGAGCGGCTCACCAACGCCAATGGCCGCATCGACGCGCAGATGGACATTCTCAATCGCAACATCAACGACTTCGAACAGGTCGACCCGATCGAGACGCAGACGAGAATCTCCGCCCTGGAGACGCAACTCGACATGGCCTTCTCTCTGACCAGCCGCGTCCAGAAGCTAAGCCTGCTCAACTACATCTGACCCCTCCCGATCTGCCGGGAAGCTCGCTTCACCTCAACCCGCAGGGTGTTTCATGCATCAGTTTTCCTACGCCGATATCGTCGGCGACGCCGTCAGTCTTGCGCGCCAGCACGAGGCCGAGGCCATGGACCATGCCGTCGAGCTCCTACAACGGGCCAAGGCCAAGGGTAGCCGATCGCGTGAGGCGACCGACGCCGTCGTCTACATTCGTCGCCTCTGGAGCTATCTCATCGAAGATCTCGCCAGCCCCGACAACGATCTGCCCGACAGGCTCCGCGCTGACCTCATTTCGATTGGCCTCTGGATCATCAAGGAAGCCGAGCAAATCCGGCGCAACGAGTCCGAGAACTTTGACGGACTGATCGAGATCAACGGCATTATTCGGGCGGGCCTCGCATGAGCAGCCGTTCGATGCATATCGGTCTTCGCGCCCGCGAGCGGCTTTACATCAACGGCGCGGTGATCCGTGTCGATCGCAAGGTGTCCATCGAGCTTCTGAACGATGTCAGCTTCCTTCTCGAAGCCCACGTCATGCAGCCCGAAGAGACGAACACGCCACTTCGGCAACTCTATTTTGCCGTGCAGATGATCATGATCGACGGGACTGACAATCGCAGCGCACGTTCCGTGGCCGCGGGTCTGATCAGCTCGCTCAATCAGACACTGGTCAATGCCGAAATCCGTAATGGTCTCAGGGCTGTTGAGGCACAACTCGCCGCTGAGAGACCGTTCGATGCCCTGAAGACCATCCGCTCGCTATTTCCGGTGGAAGCCGGCGTGCTCGGCGGGCTCATTGCCGCCTGACAGGAGGATATCATGCAGGTCAACACCGCAGCCAGCCAGAGCTCGTCTTCTTCGTCGTCCTCGACGAAGTCGCCGAGTTCGGGAAGCTCTCTCGACTACAACTCCTTCCTCAAGCTCTTCATGGCCCAGATGAAGAACCAGGATCCGACGGAACCGACCAGTTCCACGGAATATATCGCCCAGTTTGCCACGTTCTCCCAGGTCGAGCAGTCCATGCAGACCAACACCAAGCTTGATGGCATGCTGTCGTCTCTCGCTTTATCCCAGGCCGACGGCATTATCGGGCGGACGCTCACCTCCGAAGATGGCAGCGTTTCCGGCAAGGTCACTGCCGTACGCATCGTCAACGGTGGCGCGCTTGCCGATCTCGACAGTGGCAAGTCGGTGGTGCTTGGCCCGGGCGTGGTCGTTACCTGATGAACGAGTTCGACGCCCTCGATCTGGTTCGCGACGCGATCTGGACCATCATCATAGGCTCGGGGCCGGCCGTTCTCGCGGCCATGACGGTTGGCGTGGTCATCGCGCTTTTGCAGGCGCTGACCCAGGTCCAGGAGATCACGCTGACGTTCATTCCGAAGATCGTCGCCATCCTCCTGACTATCGTTGCCACAGGTCCGTTCATCGGCGCTCAGATCTATGCCTTCACGGAAATCGTCTACGGCCGTATCGAAAGCGGCTTCTAGCTGAGAGCCGGGGCGAAAGCTCCACTCAAGTTACCTGGACTATTTGAGAGCGGACCGAATTCAGGAGCGCACCGCATGTCGAACCTCAGCCTGTCGCCCCCCGCCGGCACCAAGAGTGCTACAGGCTCGCGCGACATAGGCTTTGCCATCGGCATCGTCGCCATTCTGGCCGTCCTGTTCCTGCCGATCCCACCGCTGCTGATCGACACGGGGCTGGCCTTTTCGATTGCCCTGTCGGTTTTGATCCTGATGGTCGCCCTCTGGATCCAGAGGCCGCTCGATTTCTCCTCATTCCCGACCGTTCTGCTGATCGCCACCCTATTGCGCCTCGCGCTCAATGTGGCGACCACGCGACAGATTCTCTCCGGCGGTCATGCAGGCGACGGTGCGGCCGGTCATATCATTCAGGGCTTCTCGCGCCTGGTGATGAGCGGCGACTTCGTCATTGGTCTGGTGATCTTCGCGATCCTGATCATCGTCAACTTCGTCGTGATCACCAAGGGCGCCACCCGCATCGCGGAAGTCGGGGCACGCTTCACATTGGACGCCATCCCCGGCAAGCAGATGGCGATCGACGCCGACCTTTCCGCCGGCCTGATCACCGACAAGGAAGCCCAGCAGCGGCGGCGCGAACTCGAAGAGGAAAGCACCTTCTTCGGTTCGATGGACGGCGCATCCAAGTTCGTGCGTGGCGACGCCATCGCCGGCATCATCATCACCGCCGTCAATGTCTTTGGCGGCATCGTCATCGGCACTACGCGTCACGGTCTGCCACTCTCGGAAGCGGCCGATGCCTTCGTCAAACTGGCGGTCGGTGACGGCCTTGTTACTCAGATTCCAGCTCTGATCGTTTCGCTGGCGGCCGGCCTGCTGGTTTCCAAGGGCGGTACGCGCGGCTCGGCCGAGCAAGCCGTCATGGGACAGCTTGGCGGATATCCACGTGCGCTTCTTGTTGCCGCGTGTCTTCTGGCCGGCCTGTCGCTAGTCCCCGGCCTACCTCTCCTGCCCTTTCTTATTCCGGCCGCCTTTATGGGCTTTGTGGCTAGAGCCATCCCCAAGCGTCGCGCCGAGCGTGCCGCTGCCGAGGCTGCCGAGAAGACCAGGGTTGAGCAAGCGGCGAAGTCCGAAACCAAGGACTCGGTGAAGGAGCAGCTCCGCACCAACGAGATCGAACTTTGCCTCGGCAAGCAGATCGCCGCCCGTATGATGAACAATCATGGAGAACTGGCGCACCGGGTCGGCAAGATGCGTCGCAAGTTTGCCCAGCAGTATGGGTTCGTCGTCCCCGACATCAAGCTCGGCGACAGCCTTGCGATGCCGCAGAAGGAATACCGCATCAAGATCCATGGCACGGTCATCGCCGCCCAGGAACTGCGGCTGGGCGAGGTCATGGTCATCACCGGCGATGCCGCCGGCCCCGACGTTCCCGGTGATGAGACGCGTGAACCTGCCTTTGGCATGAAGGCGGTCTGGGTGTCGCAGGACTATGTGAACGAGGTAACGCGTGAAGGCTACTCGCCGATCGACAGCATGTCGGTGATGCTGACCCACTTGTCGGAGGTACTGCGCAACAATCTGCCGCAGCTCCTTTCCTACAAGGACATGCGCATCCTGATCGACCGGCTCGATCCTGAATACAAGCGCCTCGTCGACGACATCTGCCCCTCGCAGATCTCGTTCTCCGGACTTCAGGCCGTGTTGAAACTGCTGCTGGCCGAGCGCGTGTCGATCCGCAACCTCCATCTCATCCTTGAGGCCGTGGCGGAAATCGCTCCGCATGTCCGCCGCGCCGAACAGATCGCCGAACATGTCCGCATGCGCATCGCCCAGCAGATCTGCGGCGATCTTGCTGACGGCGGCACGCTCAAGGTGCTGCGCCTCGGCAATCGTTGGGACCTGACCTTCCATCAGGGACTGAAGCGCGACGGCAAGGGCGATGTGATCGAGTTTGACATCGATCCACGTTTGGTCGAGCAGTTTGGCACCGAGGTGTCCGAGGCGGTCCGCAGCCGCCTGTCGCAGGGGCATAGCTTCGCGGTCGTCACGGCCCCCGAGGCGCGACCCTACGTTCGCCTCATCGTCGAGCGCCTGTTCCCGTCGTTGCCGGTCCTCAGCCACGTCGAAATCGCCCGTGGCGTCGAAGTGGAGGCCCTCGGTACCATCTCATGATCGGCATCGGTTCGACGACGGTACTCGCCACCTGCCTCCTGTTCTGCCGCATCGGCGGCGCCCTGATGCTGATGGTCGGCATATCGAGCGCCCGCGTACCGATGCAGGTACGGCTGTTTCTCGCCTTCGGACTGACGCTTGCCGTCGCTCCCATGCTGATCGACAAGGCGACGGCCGCCATCGCCGATGACACGCCCATAAACCTGCTGCGTCTCATCGCGGCCGAGACCTTCACCGGCCTCTTCATCGGATTCCTGGGGCGGTTGTTCTTTCTGGCGCTGCAAATGATGTCGCACGCCATGGCGATGACGGTGGGCTTCTCGATGCCCGACACGGCAATTGAGGATCAGGAAGCGTTACCGGCCATGACGGCATTGGTCATGTTGACAGCTACGCTGATGTTCTTCCTGACAGATCAGCACGCCAAGGTTCTGGAAGCTGTCATTTCGTCCTACCAAGTGCTGCCGGTCGCCGGCGCCTTCGACCCGCAGGGCAGCCTCATCGAGGTGACCGATACGCTTTCAGCGGCCTTTTGGTTGGCGCTGCGGCTTGCAAGCCCGTTCATCGTCTATGGCCTGGTGGTGAACTTCACCCTAGGCCTCGTCAACAAGATGACGCCGTCCATTCCGGTCTACTTCATCTCGATGCCATTCGTGCTGTTCGGCGGCTTGATGTTGTTCTACTTCACTGCCGTGGAGTTCCAGCAGCTGTTTGTCCTCGGCTTTTCCGACTGGCTGGCCTCGCAATGACCGCGCCCGATACAAAGCGGCTCCATGCGATGCGTCGCATTGCCGATCTCCGCCGGCAGCTCAAGCAAGTCGAAGAGCTGCGTCTTGCCCGCGTCATGCGTGAAGAGGCCGACATCGACGAAAAGTGCGCTGCCCTGATCGCTACCCTCAACGATGACACGCCATTGCACGGTCTTTTTGCCGGGCACATGGCGACCCGGTTGCGACGCCTGACCGAGCGCAAGACGCTGCTCGAACCGCTCAAGGCACAGCAGGTCGCGGCGGTCATGACGGAGGCGCGTCATACGCGCTTCGCAGAAACGATCATCGGTCGGCTGGAGTCGGACATTGCGGCGGACGAGGAGAAGCAGCAGCTGGAGAGCCTGATCGAGGGCGCGCTCGCACGTCGCCGTCACGCCAGCCTCGCTTAAGCTCGGCCAGCTAATCTGTTTCACAACGTTTCCGGAGGACGCCGATGGCCATCTCTCCCCCGTCTGACATTATTCTCGACGTCGCTCGCGCCGCCGATCCCGAAAAGCTCAAAGTGGCGACGGCCAAGCTCGACCGTCTGGCTGGGACTGCGGGCACTGCTTTTGCCAGCCTGATGCCGGCTGTGTCGGAGGCCGGCGACGCCCTCAACGCGCTCGCAAATTCCGGGCCGGTCCCCGATTTGGCACCCTCCGCTCCCTTCGATCTTCATCGCGCACGTTTGCGCCTTCAGAACGAGACTGCGACGGCCAATCGTCTCGACGCAACAGCTGCGACGGCAGGCGACCACCGGTCCAAGGCACTCGAAGGCTTTGAGGCCATGGTGCTCAGCACCTTCATCGGCTCCATGCTCCCGCAGGGGGCCGAGGATGTCTACGGTTCCGGTACTGCCGGAGACGTCTGGAAATCGATGCTATCCGACCAACTCGGAAAGCAGATGGCCAAGGCTGGCGGTATCGGCATCGCCGACCACCTGATGGCTGGACATATCCCCAAACTCGACGCTGGCACCGCAGCCCCGTCGCCGCTGCGCCTCGCGGCGCTCCTCTCAACCGTCCCACGTATCTGACGTCCGACGTTATTTCGGAGTTTCCCGATGGACGAACCGCTTTCCGTCGCCGCCCAGACATCAGAAGTCACCACGCAGGTGGCTCTTCCTACCTCCCTCGACATCTGGTGCGATCCGGACGGAAACACTCCGATCGAGGTCCAGGCGCTCCTCAAAGCCATCGCTCGCCTCGAGCAAGTCGTCGATCAGGAGACGCAATCCCTTCGAGCCGGCGAAACACCCGCTTTCGAAGACCTCAACTATCGCAAGAGTCACGGCCTCCTTGAGTTGACCCGCGCCATGCGCTTGGTTGATCCCCTCAGCATTGGCGAAAATCTCCGGGAGCGCCTTGAGAGCTTCCGCGATCAGTTGGAGCGCAACCGCACGCTGCTTAAAACCCACCTCGACGCCACGCGTGAGATCTCCACCATTCTCACGGCCGCCATCCGCGATGCGGAGTCAGACGGTACCTACGCTCCGCCGCGTTCGTGGACGTTGCCGCAATGAGCCGCATTATTCTAACTGGGCTCTGGGTCTGCGTCGTGACGCTTCTTTCGGCCTATGGCGCGGCCTGGTGGCTTGTGAACGGCAGTCTTGCCAAGCCGGCCGCTGAGCCGACTTGGGAAGGTCTGCAATACGTCAAGACGGCGCCGATCAACATTCCCATGATCCGGAATGGTAAACTGATGGGCTACAGTGTGCTGCAGCTCGTATTTACCGCCGACAGCACGCGTCTCAAGGAAGTCCCGGTGCCACCGGAACTGTTCATCACCGATGAGGCGTTCCGGACGATTTATGGCGACGACAGCGTCGATCTCGATCACATCCAGCGCTATGATCTCAAGGCGTTTGCCGATGGCATCCGTCAGAGGGTCAACGTTCGCCTGAAAAGCGACATTGTCCAGGAAGTGCTTGTTGACCAGATTAACTACTTCTCGCGCGATGCCATGAAGCAGTAGTCCTTCGCTTTTTCATGAACGCTCAAAGGCGGCTCTCCTTTGTGGAGAGCCGCCTTTGTGTTCTTCCCAGCGGGTTCTTCGCCAATCTTCTAGAGCAATTCCCGGAAAAGTGGGAACCGGTTTTCCGCCCGGAATTGCGTCTTAACAAGGAGATAGAGCATTCTCGGTGAATCCGTGTTCACCGGAAATGCTCTAGGTCGTCGCCGGCGGCGCAGATGGCTGCATTTTCTCCGCCAGTTCACGGAAGGCATCCTGACTGAGCGGATCCATCGGGTTCTGACGCAGGCCGTCATAGATGCGCGGTACAAGCGATACTGCCTGATCGAGCTCTGGGTCTTGGCCTGCTTGGTATCCGCCCATCAGGCGCAGGTCGCGGGTGTCTTCAAAGCGGGCAATCAGGCTCCTGAGCCGCAGCACGAGATCGCGTTCTTCGCGGCTCCAGACGTGCTGGGCAAGGCGAGAAATTGACCCGAGCACATTCACGGCCGGATATCGCCCCTGATCGGCAATAGACCGGTCCAGCACGATATGACCGTCGAGCGTGCCGCGGATATTGTCGGCGACGGGGTCGTTATGATCGTCGCCGTCGACCAGCACGGCAAACACACCGGTAATCGATCCACTGTCGTCCTCGCCGGGCCCTGCCCGTTCGAGGAGCTCTGGTAGGGTCGTGAAGACGCTCGGGGCATAGCCGCGCGCGACTGCTGGTTCGCCAGCAGCCAATGCGACGTCGCGTGCCGCGTGAGCGTAGCGGGTCACGGAGTCGACGATCAGCAGGACTTCCTCGCCCCGGTCGCGGAAGTACTCGGCGATCGCCATGGCCGTGCGTGGCGCCAGGCGCCGCATCATCGGGCTCTCGTCGCCTGTTGCGACGACCGTTACCGAGCGAGCCCGGTTGTCGCCCAAGGAGTCGTCGAGAAACTCTCGCACTTCGCGCCCGCGCTCTCCGACCAGGGCGATCACCACGGTATCGAAGGCGCGTGACCGCGCGATCATCGACAGCGTCGTCGATTTGCCGACGCCGGACCCGGCGAAGATGCCGATGCGCTGGCCGGCACAGATCGGCGTGAACAGATCAAATGCACGTACACCCGTGCGAATGGGTTTCTTGACACGGGCTCGGCGAAGGGCGTTTGGCGGCCGACCATCCACCGGTACCGGAGCGGTTCCCGGCATCAGCGGTCCGAGCCCGTCGACGGGTGCCGCCATCGCGTCGATGACACGACCTTTCCAGGATGGATGGGGCGCAAGAACGACAGGCCCTGCATGATAAGCGACCGCTCCAAGGCCGACATCGAGGCGCGGAGCAAAGGGCTTGACCGTTACGCCGTCGGCATCGATGCGGAGAACTTCGGCAAGCTTGGGTCCCTCGGCCGTCAAAATCTCGACGCGGTCGCCGAGACGGACCTGCCTGGAAAGGCCACGCAGCCGAAAGGCGTCCGGCGCGACTTCCGATACCCTGCCGCCGACGCGGACATAGCCGAGCTCATGAACGGCCGTTGCAACGCAGTCAGCCAGTTCTTCAATGCCGGTCTGTTTTGTCACGTGACCTGCCCTAGCCGCTTCACGGCATCCTGCATCGTTTGTTCGGATTTGTTGGACGCGGCTGTTACTTGTTCGAAGGCGCGCGTCACCTCGATGAGGCGTGTCATCTCGAGGATGGGATTGACGTTGGCCTCTTCCACATAGCCTTGAGCGACACCTTGGCCGACAAAGTCGGCCACAGCGACCGCCGGCCGGTCGGGAATGACGCCGGAATTCGAGCCACGAGCCAGCTTGGCCTCATCGGGAATTGTGAACAGGCCGATGGCGCCGACGGCCCGGCCATTCTGCGAAATCATACCGTCCCGGCCAATGGTCAGTCGCCCGGCATCCGCATCGACGAGGATCGAGGCGCCACCCGGATCGAGAATGGGATTGCCCGCCACGGTCTGGAGAACGCCATCGGCCGAAACCTGAAGTCGACCGTCGCGCGTATAGACGTTGCCGTTCGGCGTCTGCACGGCGAACCAGCCTTCTCCGTCGACCGCGACGTCCAGATCATTGCCGGTCTGGCGCAAACCTCCCTTGGCGCGGGAGATGAAAGTCTCGCCGGTTGAGGAGTAAGCGACCGGATCGGAGTCGGCACGAGAGAGATATGTGTCGAACTTCACTTCGTCGGCGCGATAGCCGGCTGTCGACAGATTGGCCACATTGGTGGCAAGCGTTTCGAGCCGGTTGGAAAGCGCCACCTGGGCCGATAGCGATACGTAAAGAGAGCTCTGCATGGTCAGCTGCCTCCAAGCTTCAGCCCTTGCAGGCTCATTAACGTGCTGGCGCTCATCACGGAATTGCTTTGACCTGTGATCAGCGTGGCGACGGATGTCGTTGCAGTGCTGCTGGGGTTGTTGGCCTCCCACATTGCCGTGAAGCGGGTGAGAAACTTCTTGAGTGCGTCAGGCTTGGACAGGCTTTTGATATCGATCTTGCTGGCAATGTAGTTCGCCTGAACGTCGATATCCGCACTGCCGGTGTCAGACGACAATCCGAGCGTCGTCTGAGCAACCTTCAATAGAGCGGGATCGGCGAGGATGCTGTATCCGGACGTGATCGTCGGCGCCTTGCGTTCAAAGTAAAGTGCGAGGCGCACTCCCTCGTTTTCCTTGCCTGCGTTACTCTCGATTGTCTGTCGGAGGTAGCTGGATACGGTGCTGCTGGACTGGTCGCTCGTCTGGACGCGGACGTTGCCTTTGCTGGAAAAGTTGAAGGCTGCCGCGAGATCCTTCCAGGCGGATTTTGTTTGGCGAGTGGCGAAGCTGTTGGGATCGGCGGGGTCCGATGTCAGGATCTTCTTCATGAACGCCTTTGCGTTGGCGGCCGTCCCCGGAGGATCAACGCCGAACGCCCGGGTCGCATAGGCAACCAGAGTATCGTCGGAGACGAAGTCATCGACGGTTTTCACCTTTTCCAGTGTCTTTTCATAAGCAAGCGTGCCTAGGCGGATCAGCGCTGCGGAGTCGCCGTCCTTGGTCGCGCTCGCTGTGTACTTCTTCTCGATGTCGGCCAACGCGTCCTTGGTCTGGACGGTGGGCTTGAGGAAGGAAAAGGCCGCTGCGAAATCCTGGTAGCGCTTGTCGACCAGCTTGTTGGCAAAGCTGCTCTTGTCGCTGAGGTCGCTTTCCAGCACCTTGCGCATGAAGGCCTTGGCATAGGTCATATCCTCAAGACCATAAGCTTTCATGGCGTAGGAATAGAGCTGCTGATCACCAAGGAACTGATCGATGCTCGTCACTTTGCCGATGTGTTCTTGATAATACTCGGTTGCCCGCTTCACGTCGGGTTGAGCCGCCGTGCGCTTTATCGTCGCCGACATGTCGCGCGTGATCATCTGAAAGCTGAGCGGGGTCGACAGCATGACCTTTCTCCTTGTCTTGGCTTGATGAATGCCGTCCGAAGCTTGCTCGTGGCTGGCGGCGCGCGCCCCAAGCCTCGCACAAGCCTCGCCCCCTAGACCCGATGTCATGCAATCACGAGAAGGAGCAGGGCCTTGGGTAGTTTGATCGGCTTCATCATCGCGATCGGCTCATTGCTCGGCGGCTACGCGGCACTTGGCGGACATCTCTCCGTGCTCTGGCAGCCGTGGGAGTTCGTGATCATCGGTGGTACTGCGCTTGGGATCTTCATTGTCGGCAACACGCTGCGCACGGTGCGAGACACCGGCCGGGGCATTCTCGACGCAGTGCTCGGCACGGTTCCGAAGCGGCAGCATTATCTCGGCGTGCTCGAAGTCCTGTACGCCTTGATGCGCGAACTGCGGTCCAAGGGGCGGAGCGATGTCGAAAAGCACATCGAGGATCCCGAGAACTCCGAGATTTTCCAGAAGGTGCCCTATGTCTCCAAGGACGCCGAAATGCGCGCCTTCATCTGCGACTATTTTCGCCTGATCATCGTCGGCAACGCTCGCCCCCACGAGGTCGAGCAACTGATGGACGAAGAAATCCAGACCATCGCCCACGAGCGGCTGATGCCCTACCTCGCGCTCGGAGCGATCGCTGAAGCATTGCCGGCGCTCGGCATCGTTGCGGCAGTCCTGGGTGTCATCAAGGCGATGGGGGCGATCGATCAGTCGCCGCAAATTCTCGGCGCGCTGATCGGCGCGGCTTTAGTCGGCACCTTCGGCGGCATCTTTCTTTCCTACGGGTTGGTCGCGCCGATCGCCGGCAAGATCAAGGCGACGCGTGAGCGCCAGCTGGCCCCATACATCCTGATCAAGCAGACATTGATCGCTTCCATGAACGGCGCCGTGCCGCAGATCGCCCTTGAATATGGTCGCAAGACCATCCCGGCGCATCAGCGACCGACCATTGACGATGTGGAAGATGAAGTGATCTCGACGCCCGTACCCACGGCCGCCAAACCCGGTGAATCAGCCCAGCGGAGTGCCGCCTGATGGCCAGTGTGCATACTGCCACCCGCCCCGTCTCCGACAAGCTCCTCGATGCGAGCGGGATCTCCGTCGACCGCATCCCGATGCTGCACGTTGCCTTCGACCGCCTGGCGACCCACTGCGCAGACAGTCTCCGTCAGATGTCGGCCTCCCCGGCCTACTTCTCGCTGTCCAACGTTGCGCCGTCACGCATCGACGATGTGCTTGACGAATACGAAGCCAACGCCATCGCCGGTGTGTTCCACGTACCGGCCTGGGACTCGCGCATTCTGGTCGGCTTCGATCGCGACTTCATTTTCTCGATGGTCGAGGTGCTGTTCGGCGCCGACGGCAGCGAGCCGCCGATCGATGTCGAGCGCCCGTTCTCGAATATCGAGGTCAACATCGCCCAGGCGATCTTCGAGCGCATGGCCAAGGTCCTGCCACTCGCCTTCGGTGCCCAGCACGAGACGGTCTTCAAGTTCGAGCGCATCGAAACGCGCATGGACTTTGCCATCATTGGCCGGCGGAACAGCCAGGCGCTGGTTGCCAGATTTCTGCTGCAGGCTCTCAATCGCGGCGGCGAAATGTTCGTCATCCTGCCCCAATCGGCCCTCAACCCAGTTCGCGAGACGCTGGCCAACACCATGGCGGGCGAGGCAGCTCCGCGCGACCCGCGCTGGGCGCGCCAGATCCAGAGCGAAGTGCAGCGCACCGAAATGCGCGTCGACGCCATCCTGGAAGAACGGCTGATCGATCTCTCCGACGTTGCGAACTTCGAGGTTGGACAGGTCATCGAGTTGCAGGCAACCCCGCGCAGCCGCGTCAAGCTGACCTGTCGCGGCGAGCCGCTGTTCTGGTGCCAGCTCGGCCAAAGCAACGGCCTCTACACCATCAAGATCGACGAACACGTCGATGCCGATCAGGAGTTCCTCAATGACATCCTTTCTCGTTGAAAGCATCCTGCTGGTCGCATTGATCGGCACAATTGCTGGCTTGCTCGTTTTCCGACGCGAACTCAGAGAGCTCAAGTCCAACCAGGCGAGCTACTCCACGTCGCTCGATGAGACCGGCGTCGCCCTGATGACGGTGGGTAACGCAATCCGCGAAATCAACATGCAGGGTCTGACGACACTGCAAAATCTCATCGTCGAGATCGAGAAGGCGCGAGCCGTGCTGGACGACCTGGAGAAAGCCGGCGCCCTCTCGTCGTCCGAGCCACTGCGGAGCAGTGCTCGCGCCGCCAGCCGCTGACCCCGGCCCGCTCCACCATACAACATTCAGGAAAAGGACAGGATCATGGCACGCAGTACCAAGACGCAGCGCGACATCGACGAGATCATGGCCGAAATGGACGGTTCACCAGCGCCGACGCCGGCAAGCGACGTTCTGGAGGCGGTCGCCGTCGAGACGACCTCTCACATCGACGCCAGCGAAGATGCTCCGGAGGAAAGCGGTCCCAGCTTGGAGGACAGCTTCGGCGCCGTGCGGAATCTTGAAGCTGTCATGCGCATTCCGGTTACCATCCAGGTGGTGCTTGGTTCGGCGATCATGCCGGTTGCAAACCTCATGAAGCTCCGGCGCGGTTCGGCCATTCCGCTTGATCATCGCGTGGGAGAGCCGGTGGATGTGGTGGTCAACGGCCGCACGGTGGCTCGTGGTGAAGTGGTGGTGGTCGAGGACGACACCTCGCGCTTCGGCATATCGCTCACCGAAATCGTCGGCGGCAACGCCTCCAACGCCTGAACAGCGGACGAGAGAACATGGCAGCCTCGGCTACGGCGAAAAAGAACAAGAGCGACCGCGCCCTTCAGGGGCCCGACAAGGCCGCAGTGCTGCTGCTGGCCCTCGGCCAGCCGCTATCGGGGCGATTGCTCTCCCATTTCGACACTGGTGAAATCAAGCAGGTCACCCGATCGATCGCCGATCTGGGCGCCGTATCGGCTCAGCAGATTTCCGAGATTGTCGAGGAGTTTGCGACGCGCTTCACCGGCGGCAACCTGCTAGGAACGGTCAGCGATGTCGAGAAGATGCTGACCGGCATCCTGCCGCCCGACCAAGTGTCCGACATCATGTCGGATGTGCTCGGTTACGCCAATCGTTCCATCTGGGATCGGATATCGTCGGTTTCCGAAGCGATATTCGCCAACTATCTCCAGAAAGAGCACCCGCAGACGGCGGCTCTCATCCTGTCCAAGGTTCGCCCGACATTTGCCGCGCGCACCATGAGCCACCTGCCGCAGCCGCTTCGCCATGAACTGATGCGGCGCATGCTGAACCTGAAGCCGATCGTCGAGGACACGGTGGCCATTGCCGAGCGCACGCTGCACGAGGACTTCATGCTGAACTTCTCGCGCAACATGGGAGCCGACACTCATGCCCGCATGGCCGACATCCTGAACAAGATGGAACGCCAGGACATGGAAGATGCCCTCGAAGGTATCAAGAAGGTCAAGCCGGAGTCGGCCGAGATGCTGAAGGGCCTGCTCTTCACCTTCGATGACATCATCAATCTGGCGCCGCGGGCCAGACAGGCGATTTTTGATCAGATCCCGACCGAGCGGGTTGTGCTTGCTCTCAAGGGAACGGATCTCGACTTCCGGGATGCCATTCTGTCGTCGCTCGCCACCCGTGCCCGTCGGATCGTCGAGAACGAACTCGCCACCAGCGAGCCTTCACCACAGCGCGACGTTCTCGAGGCGCGGCGCGTCATCGCCGACCTTGCGCTCGATATGGCCGGCCGTGGCGAGATCGAGCTCAATTCCGATCAGGATGACGACACCTACATACGCTGAGGTGCGTCATGAGCGACGAGCCGGATCAAGACAGTAAAACCGAGGAAGCGACACCTAAGAAAACCCAGGACGCCATCGAAAAAGGCAACATCGCTACTTCGCGCGAGCTGCCCATACTGTTTTCCCTCGGTGCCATGCTGATTGTCATGGTCTGGGTGATCGGCAGTGGCACCGCCCGGCTGGCGGTCACCCTTCGCGGCTTCCTCGATAACCCAGGAGACGTCCGCCTTGAACAGGGACAGGATGCCGTTCTGCTGCTCGACGCCGTCGGTCTCGAGATGGGCCGTTTCCTGGTGCCGGCCATCATCATCTTCACTGTCGCCGGCCTCGCAGGATCCTTTGTTCAGAACGTACCGCAGGTCATATTCGATCGCATCAAACCCGAGCTTTCCCGTCTGTCGATCGCCAAGGGATGGAAGCGCGTCTTCGGTCTCCAAAGCCTGGTCGAGTTCGGCAAGGCATTGTTCAAGTTCGCCGCGACAGCCCTCGTGGTTTCCATCATTCTCAAAACCGAACAGCATCGGATGGTGAACGCCATGTTCTCCGACCCCGGCACTCTCGTCGACTCCACCGTCGGCATCGCCATCCACTTGCTCTCCGCCGTTTGCATAGCCACGGTGTTGCTGGTGGCAGCCGATCTCATCTGGGCGCGCATTCAGTGGCGGCGTAACCTGCGCATGACCAAGCAGGAAGTGAAGGACGAGTTCAAGAACACCGAGGGTGATCCTTTGGTCAAGGCGCGCATGCGTTCGCTGGCCCGCGACCGCATCCGTCATCGCATGATGGCCAATGTGCCGCGCGCAACGCTGGTGCTGGCAAATCCGACCCACTATGCCATCGCGCTGCGCTACGTGTACGAAGAAGGTGGAGCGCCTGTCGTTCTTGCCAAGGGCCAGGACCTTGTCGCCCTGAAAATCCGCGAGATCGCCGAGCAGAATGGAATTCCGGTGGTCGAGGATAAATTGCTAACCAGGGCGATGTACGGTAAGGTCGAACTCGACCAGATGATCCCGGTTGAGTTCTATCGAGCCGTGGCGGAGATCATCTATCTGCTGCAGACTCGGTCGTCCGACAGTCATCTGCCTGCTATCGTCAACGGTCACTCATGACGGAAACTCGACACGATCACCGTTCCATCGCCCGGGAAAAGGCGATCGCTGAAGGCGTCAAGGACGTCGCAGCGGAACTGCGTCTGATCGACATCGTCAATCTGGTTGTCTACATCCAGCTTGAGAAGCATGGCAATCTCGACGATCTCGTTGCTTCCTCTGTCGAACTCTTCTTCAAACCCGACACGCTTCGCTACGGCTGGCGCGCGGCGATTGATACCGACTGGTCCGGACCGACCACGGTGACCCTCGACATGGAATTTCAGAACCAGGGCGTGACGGTTTTCTTCAGCCTTGTCCTTGGTCCTCTGAATGCAGGTGTCGAGATCCATTATTTCGCCGTCGCAGGATCTTCTGACGATCCGGAAGAAAATACGCGTCGCCTCGTCGATGCCATTGCCGACGCGCGCCTCGTTCCCATCAGCTGATAGATCTGACTGACGACGCGAGGCCAGCCTCAGGCAAGATTTCGCATTCATGATCCCCTCGAACATTCGGAGGGATCGACTTGCAGCCCATCCATCTCTTTGCCCTCGCCTCCCGGCAAGCCGACTGGCTCTCCGTCAGGCAGGCCGCCGTTGCCCAGAACGTAGCAAACGCCGACACGCCCAAGTATCGCGGGGTCGACGTCGAGCCGTTTGGCGATGTGCTCTCCCAGACCCGGCTTGAGCTCGCGGCGACCAATCCCGGACACATGGTCCCGGCCGGTCTTGATTCCGCCGCGGCGGACGTCCGTCGCGAGAAAGGCTGGGAAGTCAGCCACTCGGGAAATTCGGTCAGCCTTGAACAGGAAATGATCAAGGCCGGCGACATTCACACCAGCTTCTCTCTCAACCGCAGCATCGTCGCAGCTTTCAGCCGCATGCTGACCTCCGCCGTGAAGGGCTGAACCCATGGACCAACTAACGGCTGCCTTGAAGATTGCGGGGTCGGGCATGCAAGCCCAGTCGACGCGCATGCGCGTCGTTTCGGAAAACCTCGCCAACGCTCAGTCGACAGGACGTACGCCCGGTGCCGATCCATATCGGCGCAAGACGGTGACGTTCGCCGACGAGATGGACCGGGCCATGGGGACACCCATGGTGGTCGTCAAGGACATCGGTGCCGACCGCAGCCCGTTCACGGTGCAGCACGATCCCGGCAATCCCGCTGCCGACGCCAATGGCAACGTCAAGATGCCAAACGTCAACGTCCTGATCGAACTCAGCGACCTGCGGCAGGCGAACCGGTCCTATTCGGCCAACGTTGAGGCCATCACCCAGGCTCGCTCCATGTTGACGATGAACATCGACCTTCTGAGGAACTCGTGATGTTGAACCCCATCTCCTCGCTCGATTTCAACCTCGACCGTCTGTCGCCACCAACCTCCACCCAGGCCGTCCGAACCGCTGCGCCAGCCGAGGTCGCGTCGTCCGCAACTGCGGCGCCGGTCGATTTCATGGACGTGCTCGCTCAGGTCGCCGGCTCCGCCGTCGGCGATCTCAAGGCTGGAGAGGCTGCGTCCATCGCGGGCATGGAAGGCAAGATGAGCGTCCAGAACGTGGTCGAAGCGGTGATGTCCGCCGAGAAGTCGCTGCAGACCGCCCTCGCCGTTCGCGACAAGGTCGTGTCCGCCTACCAGGAAATCGGCCGCATGGCCATTTGAGGAGCTCCCAGATGAAAGCGCTCGCCATCGCCGCCACCGGCATGACTGCCCAGCAGCTCAACGTCGAAGTCATTGCCAACAACATCGCCAATATCAACACGACCGCCTTCAAGCGGTCGCGCGCCGAGTTCACCGATCTGCTCTACCAGACCCAGCGCATGCAGGGCGTCCCCAATCAGGGCGGTCAGTCCGTCATTCCGGAAGGCGTGCGGCAGGGGCTTGGTGTTCGCGCGGCGGCCATCAGAAACCTGCACCTGCAGGGTGGCCTGACGCTGACGGGCAACACCTACGATATGGCGATCGACGGTCGGGGCTGGTTCCAGGTCGACGGACCGAACGGCGAAACCCTCTACACTCGCTCTGGGGCTTTCAACAAGAACGCCGACGGTCAGCTGGTTACGCTCGACGGTTACGCCGTGCAGCCGGCGATCCTGGTGCCGAGCACCGCAACTGACGTCACGGTGAATGAATCCGGCGAAGTCTTCGCGACCATTCCCGGTCAAGCCGCTCCGCAGTCCCTCGGGCAGCTCACGCTTGCCAACTTCACAAATGATGTCGGCCTCGAGCCGATCGGAGGCAACCTTTATCGGGAGACGCTCGCCTCCGGTACACCGGTTGCAGGCGTTCCGACCGATCCCGGCTTCGGCAAGATCCGACAGAAGTACCTTGAGGCCTCGAATGTCGACCCTGTGTCGGAGATTACCGAACTGATCTCCGCGCAGCGTGCCTATGAGATGAACTCCAAGGTCATCCAGGCAGCTGACTCCATGGCCGGCACGATCTCGAACGGACTTCGCTAATACCCGAAAGGCTTTCCCATGAAACGCCTGCTGCTCGCCGCGCTTCTAGTCCTTGCAGCCTCCCTGCCGGTTGCCGCGCAAATGGTTTCGACATTGCCGGTGCCGGGCGTCACCATCTATCCGGGCGATCCCATCACCGAGGAGATGCTGACGGATCGTCGTTTTCGCCTGACGCGCGCCTCGCTGGAGGCCGTCGTCGCAGGCCGCGAGCTATTGGTTGGCAAGGTGGCGCGGCGAACATTGCTTCCGGGACAGCCGATTACCATCAACGCCATCGAGAGTCCGAAGCTTGTGCGACGCGGTGTACCCGTTCGCCTCGTCTTCACCGAGGGTGGCCTCACCATCATCACCTATGCTGAGCCAATGCAATCCGGCAGCGCCGGCGAGGTGATCCGCGTGCGAAACACGGAGTCCGGCACCGTTATTGTTGGCGTCGTTCAGGCCGATGGTAGCATCGTTGTAGGAAAGAGCTGATGCGCATCCTTCTCGCTGGCGTCGTCGTCAGTTTCATCCTCCTTCAGCCGGCGGCCGCTCAGGACGGCTCCAGCATGCCGATCACGCTTGATCCGCAGACCGGCGAGGTGACGAGCGTCGTCGACAACGCCCTGCCCTTTGCCGATAGAGATGGTCCCACTTTGCTCGCTGCGGACATGGCTCCGAGCCCTGCCTTGCCTCCGCCAACGGTCGCTCCGATCGTTCCCCGGGGCGGGCCGGAACCCAGGGCTGCCAGCACGCCCGACACCATGGTCCACGCGCTCGCGCCAGGTGATGTCCGCATCAAGGACATCGCCGCAGTAGAGGGCGTCCGTGAAAACCAGCTCGTCGGATATGGCCTCGTCGTCGGCTTGCAAGGCACCGGCGATACACTGCGCAATGCAGCTTTCTCGGAGCAGTCGCTACAGTCAATGCTGGAGAAGCTTGGCGTCAATGTGCGCGACAGTGCGCTCCGCACGCGCAACGTGGCTGCCGTCATCGTCACCGCGGAACTCCCGGCCTTCGCGGGCGCGGGGTCGCGTATCGACGTCAACGTCGCCTCGCTCGGCGATGCTGCATCGCTGCAGGGCGGCACTCTGGTCATTACCCAGCTGATGGGCGCAGATGGCGAGGTCTACGCCGTGGCGCAAGGGCCGATCGCCGTCACTGGCTACAGCGCAGCCGGTATGGCCGAGAGCGTGCAGAAGGGAACCCCGACCGCCGGCCGTATCCCCAACGGCGCGTTGGTGGAGCGAGAGTTGCAGACGAGCCTTGATGGTATCGGCACGCTTACATTCAAGCTGCGCAATCCAGATTTCCGCACCGCTGTCCGTATCACAGACGCGATCAACGCCTACAGTAGCCGCCGCTACGGCGCGCCTGTCGCACAGGAGCGCGACTATCGCACGGTCTCGCTGATCAAGCCCCGTGGCATGTCGGCAGCTCGCTTCATAGCGGAAATCGAAGGGCTGCCGGTTCGTCCCGATACGCCGGCCCGCGTCGTCATAGATGAACGCTCTGGCACAGTCGTCATGGGTGCGGACGTTCGGATCTCGACCGTAGCCATCACTCACGGCAACCTGAGCATTCGAGTCACCGAAACGCCGGTTGCCTCGCAGCCTGCGCCTTTCTCGGACAAGGGAGAGACGGTTGTCCTCCCGCGCACCATGGTGGATGCCACAGAGAGTGGCGGCAAGCTCGCCATCATTGGTGGAACCGACCTGCAGACCCTGGTCCGCGGCCTGAACCAGATCGGGCTCAAGCCGACCGGCGTCATCGCCATCGTGCAGGCAATGAAGACAGCCGGCGCGCTTCAAGCGGATCTCGTCGTGCAGTGAGGCAGTTCTGTGGCGGCGACAGCCCCGCGCAAGACTGCGATGCGATCTTCCTGACATGAAATCAAGGACTGAAGGGGTATCGACATGACGTCGATCCGACGGCGCACTTTGCTTCGCCTGTTCGCAGCTACCATGATGGTTCAGCTCTTCCCCATCGTCGCGCAGGCAACGGAGACAGAGCCAAGTACGGTCTCGCCGGTTGAAACCGATGCGACCAGTCACTCAGGCTTGGAGATGCGGGCGCTGACCGAGGAGGCGCGTCAATACTGCGTCAATATCCGCGATGTGGCGGCTGACGCCCGCTTTGCCTGGCAGAAGGCGACTCTTGAAGCGCTCGATAAGCAAGTATCCGAGAAAATTGCCGCTCTCGAAGCCAAGCGCGCCGAGTATGAGACCTGGCTGAAGAAGCGCCAGGATTTTCTCGCCGCTGCACGTGACGACGTCGTGGCAATCTACGCCAAGATGCGACCAGAGGCTGCCGCCGGTCAACTCACTGCCCTTGACGACGATATGGCGGCCGCCGTGCTCGCCCGCCTCAACGCGCGCGCCTCCAGCGCCATCCTCAATGAAATGGAACCTGCCCGCGCCTCCCAGCTCGCCAGCGCGCTTGCCGGCATGACCGAGCTGTCTGCCAAAGGAGAGACCCCTTGAAGCGTGCCCTGCTCTTGATCGCCGGACTGACGCTTGCCGGCTGCAACACTTCCAATGATCTCAATACCGAGCCGTCGATGTCGCGTGTCGGCGCCGCCTTGCCACTTAATGCGCTGACACCTGAACCGGCAATGTTTCGCGATCCGAATTCGACTTACGTCCACGGTGGCGAAGGGCTTTTCCGGGATTCGCGTGCTCATCAGGTTGGTGACGTTCTCACTGTCCTGATCCAGATGAACGACAAGGCGGCCCTTGATAACTCATCGGAGCGTTCTCGCGTGTCGAGTGCCGGAATCGGTGCGGGCTTTGGCTTCTCCGTGGATGGTGATAGTTCCGATGCCAGCTTCAACGGTAGCGCCAATTCCACTTCGAAATCAAAGGGTGAAGGCGCCATTGAACGGTCGGAGGCTATCAAGGTCACCCTGGCCGCTGTCGTCACCAGTGTGTTGCCCAACGGCAATCTGATCATTTCCGGCTCGCAGGAGATGCGCGTCAATTACGAAATGCGGGTCGTCAACATCCAGGGCATCGTCCGCCAGCGCGATATCTCCGGCAACAATGTCGTTCCCTACGAGAAGATCGCCGAGGCGCGCATTTCATATGGTGGCCGCGGCCGTCTGACCGAGGTGCAGCAGCCGGGCATATTGCATCAGATTTACGATCGCGTGGCTCCTTTCTGAGAGGCAGCATGGCCAAGCTCCCGCTCCCAGTGGCGCGCGAAGCAGCGCCCGCCGAAGCCGATGTCGAGACGCACCGGCCACCACCACCCGAACGGGCTGCGCTGTTCAAGCCGGCTCTGTTGCTGACGGCCTTGGCAATTGCAGCCGGCCTCGGTCTCGGTACCCATCTTGTCCGCTATGCGCAGATCGCCGATGCGACCCGGCAGCAAGACGCCAAGATGACCGGTGAAGGCGCGTCCCCCACGTCCCGCCTTTACCGGCTGAAGCCGATCGTTACCAATCTTACCGAACCCGCTGACGTCTGGCTGCGCCTTGATGCTGCGATCGTCTTCGAAGACGAGATGCCAAACTCGGAAGTGGTCTCGGCTGAGATATCCGAAGACATTCTCGCGTTTCTGAAGACGTTGAAAGTTGGGCAGCTCGAAGGTTCGACCCAGCTTCAGCACCTGCGCGAGGACCTTCGCGACCGTGTCGCCATTCGTTCGGGTGGCGACGTCAAAGATCTCATCATCGAAAGTCTGGTCGTCCAGTGAGAAAGCTCCCGCTAGCCCCACTGCTCCTGGCAGTCCCGTTGCTTTTCGCAGCCAGTGCTCCGGCGTTTGCACAGATCCCCGGCGTCGGTGGCAGCATTCCGGACCTCAGTTCCCTGCTCCCGGCCGGTGAAGGATCTGCCTCGGGGCGCATCGTTCAGCTGATCGCGCTGCTGACGGTCATGTCGGTCGCGCCTGGTCTGTTGATCATGGTGACGAGCTTTACGCGCATCGTCGTGGCCCTGTCGTTCCTGCGCTCCGGCATCGGTTTGCAGACGACGCCCGCCAATCTCATTCTGATCAGCCTCGCGCTATTCATGACCTTTTACGTCATGGCGCCGACCTTCGATCGGGCTTGGACCGATGGCGTGTTGCCGCTGACGCGGAACGAGATTTCCGAAGAGGTGGCCTTCGCCAAGATCTCGGATCCATTCCGGGACTTCATGGTCCAGCGCGTCCGCGACAAGGATCTGAAGTTGTTTGATGACCTGGCTGCCGAGCATCTCGGCATCAAGACCGAGGACGGCGCAACACCGCTTCGAGTATTGATCCCGGCCTTCATGATCTCCGAACTGCGGCGCGGCTTCGAAATCGGCTTTCTTATCGCCCTTCCCTTCCTGGTCATCGACATGATCGTGGCCACACTGACCATGTCGATGGGCATGATGATGTTGCCTCCAACCGTCTTGTCCTTGCCGTTCAAGGTCCTGTTCTTCGTTCTGATCGATGGTTGGAACATGCTGGTCGGCGGACTGGTGAGATCATTCTTCTGACACGCGCTCCCAATTGTGTTGCAAAAGCGAAGGCCCGCCCATTGCTGGGGCGGGCCTTCGCGCATTGTCGAGGTAGCCGTCGTCATTCGGCGACGGCGAAGGCCTCCGGCGGACGGCCGGAGCGGTGGATTTCAATCATTCGCGTAAAGGCCGCTTCGAGGTTACGGGAGTAGCGTTCGATATCAAAGAGCGGAGACGTCCTTCGCTCGGCGGCTAGACGGTCCCGGTAACTTGCCAGAAGTCTTGGTTCGGTGGCCAAACGGATAGCCAAAGCCTCGTATTCCTCGATCGACCCGGCCACAAGCTCCGGCAGGCCTACGGCGTGGTTGAGGCTGGCGGCAACGCGACCAACGAAACTATCTCCCGGCATGGTCAGTACCGGAAGGCCGGCCCACAAGGCATCGCTCGCCGTTGTGTGCGCATTGACCGGGAGGCAATCCAGAAAAAGATCGGCATGAGCGTGTCGGCCAAGGTGCTCTGCCAATGCCAGGCGCGGTGCGAAGATCAGTCGATCGGGATCAACACCACGAGCAACAGCCTCGCGCCTGAGATTGCCGGCAACATGGCGGTTCGGTTCGAACAACCAAAGGACCGAGCGTGGCAAGGCTGCAAGCAATCGCATCCAGACATCGAAGATCTGCGGCGTCAGTTTATAGCTGTTGTTGAACGAGCAGAACACGAAGGCGCCTTCGGGCAAACCGCAGGCCGCGCGTGACGGTGGCGCGGCGATGGGGCGCTTGGTGTCGTTCGGCTGGTAGCAGTGCGGCAGTTGAACGATGCGCTCGGAAAAATACGGTTGATCGGCCATTGGCGCTATCACCTTGTCAGCGATGATATAGTCGGCAAGGCCGTCGCCGAGCGTGCCAGGATAGCCGAGGTAGTTGACCTGCACTGGCGCCGGACGCCAGGCGAGGATATCGGACCGGCTGTCTTTGGTGTAGCCTTTGAGATCGATCAGGATATCAATGCCGTCGGCGTGGATGGCACGGGCGGCGGCGGCATTGGGCACGGACGCGATGTCTACGAAACGGTCGAATGCCGTAGCGATGCGTTCGCCTGCGGCACCCTTTTCACTCTTCCCATAAGAATATGCGATCACTTCAAATCGAGAGCGATCATGCTGCTCGATGAGTTCGCTCATGAGATAGGTGGTGGCGTGTTCGTAGAAATCGCTGGAGAGGTAGGCGATGCGGATACGTTCGCCTCTGCTTGTCCGATCATCAGCTGCTGACCATAGGCGAGACGAGCCGGAGTCGAAGAAGCGGCGGGCCCAACGGTCGGCGTATCGTTTCTGCTGTGAGGGCGTTCCGCCGAGTGCCAAAACCTTGAAAGGCGAGTAGTGAAGCTCAGCCTCGAATGACTTTGTGCCGTCGAGTGAGCCGGAGCGCCAGTCGCACAGATAACGGCGCAAATGTAGCGCCTCGAATTGAATGGAAAGGTTATCGGGCATCATCGATTCAAGGCGCAAAAGGATAGCAAGCGCCTCGAAAGACTGTCCATGCTGCTCCAGCAGACTAGCAAGCAGGCGCAACGCCAACCGATGGTCGGGTTCGAAACGCAAGGCTCGCTTTAGTGCTTCGAGAGCCTGAGGGTGGCGATTGAGCCTTATCATTGCTTCGGCGAGTTGAACGTGCAGATCCGCTGATCGGGGTGTCAGATCCAGGGCCAGCTCATAGGCGTTGGCAGCATCCTCGACGCGACCTGCTTCAATGAGAGCCAGGGCCAATCGGGCGTATAGGTTCGCATCCGCCTTGCCGAGAGGCAGAACGCGCGCGAAGGCAATAGCTGCATCGGCGGGGCGTTTGGCGTCCATCAACAGATTGCCAAGATTGATGAAGGCCTCCTTTGAGTCCGGCGCAAGCTCAACAGCATAACGACTGGTCGCGATCGCCTCGTCCAAGAAGCCGAGAGAGCGCAACACTCCGCTGAGATTGACCTGGATGGCGGCGTTGGCCATATCAACGGTTGCGGCGTGGCGCAGTAGATCCAGCGCTTCGTCAAACCGACCTCGATCTCTGGCGATGACACCGAGATGGCTGAGGGCGCCGGCGTGTTCGGGCGATTGACTTAGGATCAGACGGTAGAGCCGCTCGGCTTTATCGATTTTGCCGCTTTTGTGAAGCAAAGTGGCCTCAACGAACAGCGCACCAAGGGTGGTCGGAGACGACGTGTCGCGAGCCCTGAGATCGAGGGCGGCGCGGCGATCATGGCGATTCATCGCGGATCCTTCCAGAAGATGGAGAATGGTCACCGCGTCGCAGGGTTATGCATCTGCCTTGTCCGGGCCTGTTTCCCCTTGGCTATCGATCTATTCGTTGTGAAAGCCGAAGGTCAGCCTCGCGCAAGCATCGTCCGGCAAGGTGACCTCATGACAGGTTGGATCGCTCAATGATGAAGAGGGTCCAAGGGCATGATGCCGCTCCTGTCATCCCGGTGAAAACCCGGAATGTCCCATCTCACTAATCTACAAAAGGGACATACAAAAATGGCCAGCCTTCTGACCAATGCCGCGGCAATGACCGCCCTCCAGACCCTCGCGTCCACCAACAAGTCGCTCGACACGACGCAGCACCGCATTTCCACCGGTCTGCGCATCTCGTCGGCCGCTGATGGTGCCGCTTACTGGTCGATTGCGACCACCATGCGCTCCGACAACAAGTCGCTGTCTGCCGTGCAGGACAGCCTTGGTCTCGGCGCTGCTACGGTGGACGTGCAGTACACCGCCCTCGATGCTACCGTCGATCAGCTCACCGAAATCGGCAAGCTGCTCGTCAGCGCGAAGACGCCGGGCGTCAACCGTGGCCAGATCCAGGAAGACATCAAGGCCCGTCTCGGCCAGATGGACTCCATCGCCTCTTCGTCTGTGTTCAACAGCGAAAACTGGCTGTCTGTCGACTCGTCCGCCTCTGACTACAACAAGGACAAGTCGGTCGTCGCTTCCTTCTCGCGTGTTGGCGATGCCATCTCGATCGAAACGATCAAGGTCGACATCGATCAGATCAAGCTCTACGACGCCAACGCCAGCGCAACCGCAGTCGGCACCGCGCCGACCGCCGACGCCGCGGGCGCCGCGCTTGGTGCTGTGAAGGTCGGCGGACAGGGTCTGTTCGACTCGCAGTGGGCGATTACGACTTCCGATGGTGCGGCAACGCCTGCCTATACGGCTCAGACGCTGTCGATCAAGGATCTCGACATCTCCTCGCTGACCGACTCGGCTGCCGACCAGGAAAAGCTGTCGGCCTACATCTCGATCGTCGATGGTGCTCTTGGAAAACTGACCGACAGCGCCTCCAACCTTGGCGCCGTCAAGAACCGCATCGATACGCAGAAGGACTTCGTCCAGGCGCTGACCGATGCCATCGGCCGCGGTATCGGCCAGCTCGTCGATGCCGACATGAACGCTGAATCGACCCGCCTCCAGGCTCTGCAGACCCAGCAGCAGCTCGGTATCCAGGCGCTGTCGATCGCCAACTCCAACAGCCAGAACATCCTGTCGCTGTTCCGCGGCTGAGCGACCACCACCCGCTCCAAGCCGTACGGAAGCCACGCCCTTCGGGGCGTGGCTTTTCTCTTGGCGGCAATGCTCGCGCAAGTTTGCCGAACGACACTCAGCAATACAGACCCCGGCCGGCAGCCGGCTCCGCCCTTGACGCAACGGACCGCATCGAGACCGACAAATGACCGCTCGCGAACACGCCGAAACTCTCTGGCTCAATCTCATGGACCTCGGTCCGCGGCGACTTGCCGCATTGGCACTGGTCGCCGTTGCCATGATGGCGCTCATCGCCGGGTCCGCTTACTACCTGAGCCGCCCGCAATACACCGTGCTCTATACGGGGCTCGAGAACGGCGATGCCTCGCGCATCGGCTCGGCCCTGACCGATGCTGGCATCTCCTTCGACGTCAGCACCGACGGCGCCACGGTCTATGTGACGCCGGCGCAAACCTCTCAGGCGCGCATGCTGCTGGCGGAAAAGGGCCTGCCGCGCAGTGCCGCTGCGGGTTACGAGTTGTTCAACGAGTTGGGGTCGCTGGGCCTTACCTCCTTCATGCAGGAAGTCACGCGTGTACGCGCCCTTGAAGGCGAACTCGCCCGCACTATTCAGACCATGAAGGGCGTCAAGGCAGCGCGCGTTCATATCGTTCTGCCCGATCGGGCTTCGTTCCGTCGCGACCAGCAGCCGCCATCGGCATCGGTGATCATTCGCACCGACGTGCCCGAAGATGTCCGCATGGCTGAAGCGATCCGTCAGCTGGTCGCCGGCGGTGTCCCCGGCCTTGGGGTCGATCACATCACCGTTCTCGACACGGAAGGCTCCGTGCTCGCCTCGGGAGAAGACGCGACCAATCTGCCAGGCAGCAAAACCAACCGTCTCGAGCGCACTGTGGCGAACGGTATCGAGGCGAATATTCGCCACGCGCTGACCCCTTATCTCGGCCCGGACAACTTCCAGATCAGCGTCGCCACCGAGCTCAACACCGATCGCACACGGACCAATCAGACTCTGTTCGACCCCGAGTCCCGGGTCGAGCGCTCGGTCCGCACAGTGCGCGAGAACGGCAACACGCAGAACTCCACCCAGGACCCGCCGACCACCGTCGAACAAAATCTGCCTGAGGAAACCGTCCAGTCCACAAATCCCGGCGAACACTCCAGCGAAGAGAACCAGCGTCGCGAGGAGCTGACCAACTACGAGATATCGACGACGACCAAGGAAGTGATCAGCGACGGCTATCAGGTAAAGTCGCTTTCGGTTGCTCTCATTGTTAATCGCGCCCGCATCGCCCAGTCGCTCGGCGAAAACCCCACGGCAGAGGCGATCGATGCCCGTGTGACCGAGATGCGCAACTTGGCCGCTTCTGCAGCTGGCCTCAACGAAGGGCGCGGCGATCGCATCCAGGTGACGGCCGTCGACTTCAACGACAGCTTCGGCAACATGCAGCCGGTGCCTCCGCTGACGTTCAAGGACGTCCTGCTCCGCCAGGCAGGCACCGTCATCAATGCCGTGGCCATCCTCGCCGTAGCCATGCTGCTTATCTGGTTCGGTCTGCGGCCGGCGATGAACGCCCTGCTGCCACGCCTCGAGTCCAAGGTTGAAGAACCGGAAGCGACCGCGGCTCTGGCTGCTGGCTCCGGAGAGGCCGTGGCGGCCATCGGTGGCGCCGGTCAGACGGCCCTGCCGACGGCTGAGCCTGGCGCCATGCAGCATTTGCTCGAGGATATGAATGCCCGCATGCGCAACTCGCCGCTGAAGGTGTTGGAGCAGCTCGTCGAAATGGACGAGGAGCAGGCCGCCAGCATCTTGAGGCAGTGGATGAGTGAAGAGGAGCCCGCCTGATGTTTCGGTCAGCTATCGACGTCCTCGCGGTTTTCGACCTCGATCGACCCGAGCCACCTCCGGTCCCACTCGAAGCGGAGCCTCCGATAGAGCCCCTTGGCTACTCCATTGCCGAGGAAATCGAACGCCGCGTGAGCGAAGCCGTTGCCACGGCCAGGGCGGAAGAGCGCGCCGATGCCGAGTGGCAATTGACTGAGGCGCTCACCGAACAGGCAAATACGCTCCGCGCCGAGCAGGAAGCCGCCCGCAAGGTCTGGGTCGAGGAACAATCGGAGCGGATCGCCGGGGCCATAGGCGAACAAATAGGTGCGCTCAGCCAGCAGGTCGGCATTGCCGCGGGCCGCGCTCTCCGGCCATTTCTCGTTGAACGGCTGGTTGATCGGTCGATCGAAGATCTTTCCGGCTGCATCACGCGACTGCTGACCGACAGCTCCGCGCCGGTGCTTGGCATTACCGGCCCGGCAGACCTCCTCGACCGGCTCGCCGAGAGACTGGGCGACCATGCAGCCGGCATCACTTTTCGTCCCGATGCCAAGGCTGACATCATCGTGACGGCCGGCGAAACCCTGATCGAGACCCGCCTCCAGGAATGGGTCGCCCGTCTCCTCCCGAATGAAGAGTGCGCACCATGAGTGCAGAGCCCCCGGAAATCGTCTTTGTTCGCCGGTCGCTGCACCGCAGGACGGAGGCACCCCACACAGGTGTCTGGAAGATCGCTTATGCGGATTTCATGACGGCGATGATGGCCTTTTTTCTGGTCATGTGGCTGATCAACGCGACCGATCAGAAGACACGCGAGGCTGTTGCCAGTTACTTCAATCCGATCAAGCTCGCCGAGGCGACAGTCGACAAGAAGGGACTGCGAGACCCGCTGGAAACGGAGAAGGAGGGAAAGCCCGACGGCAAGGAGCAGCGGTCGTCCGTGGAAAGCGTCGACCAGAATCTCAAGGGTTACAGTGAAACGCTCGACAAGCCGAACCAGCGCAAACCCCGCTATTCTGAAGCCGCGCTGTTCGAAGATCCCTATGCCGTGCTGGCCGCTCTGGTCGCGGGATCCGAGCCAGATCAGTCGGCCGATAACGTTGGGGCATTCGAGACGCTTGGCCAATCGGGAGAACCCGGCCTCAACGGCGGAGACGCCCAGCGCGATCCGTTCGACCCCGTTTACTGGAAAATGTCGCGAAAGCCGTCGCCGGACTCAAGCGAGACCAGCAATGCTGACCAAGACGCTACCGGCAAGACGTCTCAGGCGCAGGTCGCCGCGGTCAATGCCGCAGCCAAAGCAGATCTGGGTGTCAACCAGACCAACCCGCCGCCTGTTGAGTCTGCTGCTGATTCTGAAAAGCTCCAGTCGGCTGAGACCGTAGTAGCATCGGAAGTTAAGGGTGCCGTTTCCGCAAAGCAGGCGCCCCCTGTCGGCAGCTCGGACAATCCGGTTACTGCTCCCGCGGATTCATCGGCTAACAATTCGGCTGACAAGCAAGCCGGGAGCCCACCCGTGGCAAGTCCAGCGACTGCCCCGCCCAAGGAGGGGCAAGAGGCGCAAGCGCTGGGACGCGATATCAAGGCAGCCGTCGGCAATATTGGCCCGACACCTGGGATCGAGGTCACGGCAGCACCCGAAGGTCTTCTTGTCACGCTGATGGACGAGCGGAAGTTCGGCATGTTTGCCGTCGGCTCTGCCGAGCCGGAGCCTGAGCTCATCCGTACGATCGACGCCATCGGCAAACTGATAGGAGAACGGCCAGGCAAGATCGTTGTGCGAGGACATACCGATGCACGCCCGTTCCGCAACAAGGATTATGACAACTGGCGCCTGTCCACCGCGCGCGCTCATATGGCCTACTACATGCTGGTGCGCGGCGGCGTTCCCGAGGCGCGCTTCGAAAAAATCGAAGGCTATGCCGATCATTGGCTGAAGAATGCTGACGATCCGGAGGCGCCCGAGAACCGGCGCATTGAAATTCTCATCCGGGAGACGCCAGCATGATGCGCCGGATCCTTTTGGTCATCTCGTTGCTGGCCGGTGCGCCAGCGGCCGCAGACACGCCGGCAGAGAATATCCCTCCCTTCGAGATGGTCCGAACGCTGCAGACGCTGCAAGCGCAGATCGCCACTGGCAATGCTGCAGCCGTCACCGCCCAGCGCGAACTGCTGACCGTCATGGAACAAAGGTTCCTCGCCGCGCCTCCGTCGGTCTGGCAGGATGGTCGTAACGCGCGCGCTGCGGTCATCTACACACTCTCTGGCGGAAATCCGCGTCTGATGCGCGGTCTCCTTGCCATCACACCGCCGATTGCCGTTGACGCCAATCTGGCTGCGGGCGCCCTCGCCTACATTGAGAACCGCGAGGATGAAGCGCAGAAGCGTCTGCTGCCTCTCGAAGCCCGCACGCTACCCATGTCGCTGGGTGGCCAAGTGGCTCTGGTCCAGGCCGGTCTTGTGGCACGCGAAGATCTCAATCGAGCGATCAAGTTGCTCGACGATGCCCGCCTCTTGATGCCGGGAACGCTTGTCGAAGAAGCAGCCCTGCGCCGCGAAGTTTTTCTGGTTGCCCAGACAGGAAATCTAGACCGCTTTGAGTTTCTGTCTCGACAATATCTTCGGCGTTTCGGTACTTCGATCTACGCCGAGGATTTCCGCCAGCGCTTTGCGACCGCGATCGCCCGGCTCGGCATCGCCGATGGAGATGATCGCTTCCCACGTCTTGAAGCAATTCTGAAATCATCGGACCCCGAAAACCAGCGAGCGCTGTTTCTTCAATTGGCGCAGGCGGCCGTCGTACACGGCAAGCTCACCACGGCACGTTCGGCGGCAAGTGATGCGGCGAAGCTGTCCCCGATTGGTGGTGGCGATGCAATGCGGGCTGGGCTTTACGACGCTGCCGCATCGATCGCCACAGGTAACGACATCGGCGAGGTCCAGATGCGTCTTGCCAGCCTTAATAGCCGTCAGCTCGGCCGACGCGATGCAGACCTTCTCGATGCGGCCACGGCAGTTGCAACTGCCGTGGCTGAGGTGCCGGACGAACCGGTTCCGCTTGAGACAATCTCTGCGGTCGCGGCCGACAGCAAGCGTGGGGAAGCCTGGGTAACCGGTACCATGCGAAAGGCCGAGGCGGATATTTCAACTGCCGACGCTCTCCTGGAAAAGGCAAATGGCCCATGACCAGAATTGATCCCCAGCTTGCGGCTCCCACAGGCGAGAAACCCGCAGAAAAAACACTCGGTAAGGCCGGAGCGAAGGACGGAGACAGCCGCCAGGCGGCATTCCGGTCACTGATGCACCAGCTTGGCGGTCATGGAAAGGCAGAGAAGATCACTGGCAAAGAGGCCAAAGAGCTATCCGGAGAGCCGTTCAAACGTGACGTGCCGGCCGGTCGCAACCGTACGGCTTTGAAGGACAACAAGACGGAAGACCCAACAACCGAGTCTACATCCGCCCTCGCCGCAACGGAAACTGGCGCTGCCGGCGAGCCGATCCTTAGTTTGCAGCATCTTCTTGGAGGTGGCGCTACAGACTCCTCGGTAAAGGCTGCCCCCACCCTCGACCTCTCGGCCTTGGTTTCCGGCCATGCCGGCGAGCACGATGCACCCGCTGGAAAGCCTGAAAAGATTGTCGACACGACCGCCGGTCGCCTTGGCAGATCGGTAGGCCCGGTATTGCCGAATACGGCGGACCTCGCTCTTACGCATGGCGACGCCGACGCTTCGTCAACGAGTGATGCGACCGATCCATTCTCGGCATTGTCTTCGCTCCTGAACCGGACAGCGGATAACTCGGCCGAGCCCGAGCCTGCGGACGCGGCTCCGATCAAAATGTCCGTCGTCACGCGCGAGACCCATTTCGAGCCCGTAGCCAGGCTTTCACCCGTCCAGCAAATCACGACAGTTGTCGGCAAGGAACTGACCGCCATGGCTGAACCCGTCAGGAGCGAGGCTGGGCCGCAATCAATCGAGACCTCACGCCATTCCTCTGGTCCCCTAAAGGTGCTGCATCTGAAGCTTGAGCCGGAAGACCTCGGGGCCGTCGTTCTCAAGATGCGGCTTGTCGACAAATCGCTTGAGCTTGAGGTGGTGGCCTCCAGGCAGGAAACGGCTGATCTGCTGGCCAAGGATAAGGAAGCGCTGACACGAGCCCTGCGCGGATCCGGCTATTCGGCAGATGTTGTCTCGATCTCCACTTCAACGTCTCCTGACCTCGGCCAGACGGGTGCTGACGCTCGATCCGGCGCGAATACCTCGTCGGGGCAGTCTGGCGCACAGGCCGGTAGTAATCGAGGCTCCAACGACCCCGCTGGAAGCGGTGGTCGACCACCAGCCCGCCCACAGCCATCAGAAGGAGTGACCCATGAGGAAACCGGTCCTGGCCGTTCTGGCGGCGATCTCTATCTTTAGTTCCGCTGGCTTCGCTGTCGCGGAAGAGTTGACCATCTGCGAACGAGAGATGCGCGCTGCGGCTGACGAGTTTCGCATTCCGCTCGGCGTCCTCTACGCTGTCGGCATGACCGAGAGCGGCGGCAAGAAGGGATTGCAGCCCCTGGCCATGAACATCGCCGGCAAGCCTTATGTTGCTTCCAGCCTCGCCGACGCCTTGTCTCGCTTCGAAAAGGAACAGTCCCGGGGCGTCAAGTTGATTGACCTTGGCTGCATGCAGATCAACCATCATTATCACGGTGGACGTTTCGCCTCTGTGGCTGAGATGTTCGACCCTCACAAGAACGTCCAATATGCCGCTCGCTTCCTCAACGAGCTTCGCGCCCGCCATGACACATGGACGATGGCGGTCGCGCGCTATCACGCCGGACCGAACAACAATCCCGCCCAGAAGCAGTATGTCTGCCTCGTCATAGGAAACATGGTGAGGAGCGGTTTCGGTGCCTGGACGCCCAGTTCTGCGGCCTTTTGTGGCAAGAAAACGGGTTGAACAGAGTAAGCTCTCCACAAGCATGTTGCCTCGTAGAGCACCCGCAAGGCTTGACCTGCGATTGGATGAGCGTATACATAAATTCCATTATGAACGCACAATGAACTACATTGGCAACAGTGCGTAATTTTATCGAATTTTTCGATAGTTAATCCTGGCGTTTGTCATACAAATTGCAGCGATAGAATTTCCACATACATAAACACATTTCCAGAAGCATGCCGGATACATACGGCAACAAGTTGACCAATCTACACTTCTCAACCTAGCTTGTTTTCGACGTTGATCTTTACCACCAGGACGATTGACGGGGAATGTGAGCTATGTTCGTCATCATTGATGACCGGAAGATTGTAACTTCCGGCTATACGTCAGGATTTGAACGAGAAGGGGTTTCCTCGATCGGTTTTCGATCGCCGGAGTTCCGAGACTGGATGGGGGCCGCACCTGACAGCGACCTTTTAACCATCGAGGGGTTTTTGCTGGGTAGTTGCGAAGATCGTCAGTCGGTGCCGAAAATCATCCGTGAGAGATGCGGCGCTCCTCTGATTGCCTTCAGCGACATGCCCAGCCTCGAGCAGACATTGAATCTGTTTGCCGTCGGCGTCGATGACGTCGTTCGCCAGCCGGTTCATGTCCGCGAGATTATCGCCAGGGCCGGCGCCATACAGCGCCGGGCTGGAAGCCAGACCGACGATTGTCAGATCATCGGGTCGATGCGCGTCTTTTTCGACGGCCGCGACCCGGAAGTGAACGGTGAGCCCTTCGTGCTGCCGCGCCGCGAACGTCGAATTCTGGAGTATCTGGTTCGCAACCAGAACAAGCGCGTCACCAAGGAAAAGATCTTCGGCTTTGTCTACGGCTTCTGCAACGAGGAAGTCGAAGAGAGCGTGATCGAGAGCCATATCAGCAAGCTGCGCAAGAAACTGCGTGCCCGCCTCGGCTTCGACCCGATCGATTCCAAACGCTACGTCGGCTACATGCTCGAAAACGGCTGAGCAGGCCAAGATTAAGGCGACGACTCCCAGCGGGTCGTCGCCGAAAATCCGATCATTACCAGACAATGATAACCGGCGCCGTGAGAGGCGGGCTTTGCCATTGTCACGATAAGGGGCTCGACACGGCCTTGATAGCCTTCAGCCCACTACCGAAGCGGGCGATCGCCAGGCGATTCTTTTCAAGTTCGCCATAAGGAAGATAAGCAAACTCGAGATCGGCGACCCGACTGAACGCGGGCCGACGAAGCTGAGCGCGTACGTCCGCCTCGCGGGCATCGGGCGCGACCAGAAAAAAGCCAGCGGCTGCATGAAGGTTGCTGCCGGACAGCGCGAGATCAAGCATGCGCACGATGCCGGAATAGATTGAAGTGGAATGCTCCACTTCGAAAGCCGCCGCCACGCGGTCTTCTCCCTTCTCCAGCCAGAGTACGTCGATCAGTCGGATCGAATCCGCTCCCGGCGCGGCCGCAATCGCTGACGGCAGGCGTTCGAGGCATCCTTGTCCGAGTGGTATGCCGTCATGCAGGCGGCCACGGTCATTGGCAGCAATCCAGACGTCATGACCGAGTGAAATGCCCAGATCGCGGAGCCAGGCCTGAATTTCGGAATGCGTCCGATCGCCCTCGCCTTGCGACACGACGATCTTGCTCAGCGCATGCGCCTCGTCTCGAGCTTGTTCCAAGCGGGTCTTCCAGTCGGCTATGGAAGGGCCGTCTGCCTCGTCCATGGGAGGGGCGGGATAACGACCAGAGCCAATATCGAACAGTAATCCGCCCACTGCTCCAAGATCGTTCGATAATAGATCGCGGTAGAAATCGTTGAAGTCAAGAATCCCGGTGCGCATAGCAAGAAATTGAGTCCAGCTGCCGAGCTTTACCGCCGAACCGGTGAGAGCATTGTAACCGTTGACAATGGCTGTATTGAACGGTGGGATAAACGTAGGATGAAGAAAATAAAGCAGATTGGCCACGGCCGGTCCAAGCCCTTTAATTCCTATACGATCAATTGCATGGATGTGCCGAATGATATCTTCGGCGGTATCGCAACAGGAACAATTGTGAAGAAGACGGCCAAATGCGCGCTGGTTGTCCGCGTTCTCGTAAATGTCGGGAATGCGAAGCTTGGGTTTCATAGAAAGGCGTGATCGGCGCCCTTGAAGATCTGACGTTGCTCAGCGATCGAATGAACGATCGTTTCCAGTGAAGATCCTCGATAGGCCACACCGAAAGTGCCGGCGTCGATTTCGGAAACCACTTGGCCGATCCCTCGTCGGATCGAACGAAAGTTCTTCAAGCGTTCGTCCCACAAAAACCAGGATCGGTAGGTGGCGCTTGGATCGTCTCGCCAGCGGCGGATGAGCTCGCGAATAAAATCGGCGCGGGTTGAACTGGGAGCAGGAATAGGTTTCGTCATCGCCGGGCAAAGGTAAATCCAGAATGTCGCCAGGATCCTAGGCCTACCCGCACGGGAATCAAGTTATCCACGAATGATATTTGCGTCGACGATCGATGGCACACGCTGAGGGAATAGAGCCTACTCAGGATGTATATTGGCGGACGGAGTGAGATTCGAACTCACGGAGGGCTTGCACCCTCGGCGGTTTTCAAGACCGCTGCCTTAAACCACTCGGCCATCCGTCCAACGCTTATCCGCGCGGCGCGCAACATGTCGATTTTTCGAGCGCAATGCAAGGGATTCGGCTTCGCCTCGATCGTCTATCCCACGGCCTAATCATGCGAGCGAAGCAGCCGCGCCTTTTCGCGATTCCAGTCGCGCTCCTTGGTGGCTTGCCGCTTGTCGTGCAGCTTCTTGCCTTCGGCGACCGAAATCTCGCACTTGGCCATGCCACGATCATTGAAATAGAGCCGAAGCGGCACAATGGTCATGCCTTGCCGCTGGATCGACGTGATCAGCCGGTCAATCTGCCTGCGGTGCAGCAAAAGTTTACGGGGCCGCCGTAGCTCATGATTGAAGCGATTACCCTGTAGATACTCAGGAATATGAGCGTTGTAGAGGTAGACCTCGCTGCCGGCGACGCCAACATAGGCCTCGCCGAGATTAATGCGGCCGGCACGCAGGCTCTTGACCTCCGTGCCAACCAGCATGATACCAGCCTCCAGCTTTTCGCCGAGCGCATAGTGATAGCGCGCCGCCCTGTTGTCGGCGACGATCTTCTTGTTCGGATCAGCCTTTTTCTTCTTCTGCGCCATCACCTTGCCATCCGTCAGCTCAGAAGGCCGGCGTGCTCGAGAGCTTTCCGCAAAGCTGTCTCGGTGGACGGAGCCACCGGCACCAGCGGCAGGCGCAGCTCATTCTCCATCTTGCCGATCAGCGACAGGGCATATTTGGCACCCTGCGGGTTGGGTTCGATGAACAAGGCATGGTGCAGCGGATAGAGCTTGTCCTGGACGGACAACGCCTTGGCAAAGTCACCGGCCAAGCAGGCATTCTGGAATTCGGAGCACAGGCGCGGCGCAATATTGGCGGTCACCGAAATACAGCCATGGCCGCCATGAGCCATGAACGCCAGCGCCGTCCCGTCTTCGCCCGAAAGCTGGATGAAGCCCGGACCCATTGCCTGCCTCTGGGCGGAAACGCGCTCGACCTTGGCGGTCGCATCCTTCACGCCAACGATATTGCGGAGCTCGTTGAGCCTAGCCATCGTTTCCACCGACATGTCGATCACCGACCGTCCCGGAATATTGTAGATGAAGATGGGCAAACCGACGGCGTCATTGATCGCCTTGAAATGCCGGTAAAGGCCTTCCTGGTTCGGCTTGTTATAATAAGGTGTCACGACGAGAAGCGCATTGGCGCCCGCCTTTTCGGCGAACTGCGCCAGGTCGATTGCCTCGGCCGTGTTGTTGGAACCGGCACCTGCAATCACCGGCACGCGACCGGCGGACACCTTGATGCAAGACTCGACCACACGTTTGTGCTCGTCATGGCTGAGCGTCGGGCTTTCGCCCGTGGTTCCCACCGGAACCAGGCCATGACTGCCTTCCGTGACTTGCCAATCGACAAAAGCCTCGAAGGCTTTCCAATCGATGGCACCGTCGCGGAAAGGCGTGACGAGCGCGGTGATCGATCCCTTGAACATGATCCCTCTTCGTGATGGACTGGGCGGGATGCGAAAGTGCACCCCGGTCCGCAGCCGGCGGACAATAAGGCTACGATGGGCGAAGGACAACAGCCCTACCCGCCTTTGTGGAAATTTGCCACAAAGGCCTTTCATAAGCTCGGCTTTCTTCCCTCCGTCAGCCTCGTCAAGGTTTCCTCAACAAAATGGCGACATCTTGAAGTTAATTTTCAATTGATGAGGGTTGCCATGTTGAAGACGCCTTCGATCCTTGCGGCACTGCTGATCGCCTTGCCGGCTATGTTGTCGGAGCCGTCGCCGGTTTTCGCAGCCCCCGACGTCGACATAACCGGTGCTTTGCCGAGTCTTGCGCAGACAAACATCGATGGACTGCGCAAGGCTTTGGATGCGGTCGATTCCAGGGATTTGCCGGGAGCCATTTCGATCGCCTCCAGCCTGTCGCAACTGGACCGCGACATCGTCATCTGGATGGCCATAAGGCGCGGCGTCGACGGATTGACGCCGGCCACCATCACTGATTTCGCCCGTCGTCGTCCAGACTGGCCGTCGGTCGAGCTTATGCGTCGGCGGGCGGAACAGGCCCTCTCGGAGATGAACCTTACTCCGGCCGAGGAAATTGCCGCCTACGAGGGGTCGGCGCCGATCTCGGACAAGGGCACCAAGTCACTGGCCCGCGCGCTGATCGCCACCGGTCGTACGTCTGAAGCATCGGCGCTCTTGGGCGCCTGGTGGGCGCGGGAACCCCTATCGCCGACGGATGACAAGGCGGTCATAGCAGAGTTCGGCAAGGTGCTGACCAAGGCGCAGCACAAGGCCCGCTACGACATGCTGATGTATGCCGACCGCGTCGCTCAGGCGGCTGCGCTTGCGCCCTACCTGCCAGATGGCTACGCCGCACTTGCGACCGCACGAACCGCCGTCTTGCGCGGCTCCTCCGATGCCGGCCGTAAGCTCGACGCCGTTCCAAAGGCGGCGCGCAAGGATCCGCTCTACGCATTCACCGTGGCAGAATGGCACCGCCGTGCCGACCGCCCGGAGGAAGCGGCAAAGGCCATTCTGTCGGTCGAATCAAAGGCAACTCTTCGTCACGGCGATGCCTGGTGGGTTGAACGCCGGATCGTCTCGCGCGACCTCGTGGAAAAGAACAGCGCTCGCTTGGCTTACCGGGTCGTGGCGAGCCAGGCCGGCGGCAGCGAGGCGACGTTGCAGGAAGCTCATTTTCATGCCGGCTGGTACGCCTTGCGCTTCCTGAAGGATCCCCAGTCGGCGCTGCGCCACTTCAGCGAGCTGGAGAAGGTTTCGCAGAAGCCGATTTCTCGGGCGCGTGCCAATTACTGGATCGCACGTGCCGAGGAAGCAGCGGGCCGGGCCGAGAATGCCCGCACGCGTTACGGACGTGCTGCCGATGACGAGTTCACCTTCTATGGCCAGTTGTCTCGGGTCAAACTCGGCATGCCCTCCCTTGGCCTGCCCCCGGCGCCCAAGCCGACCGAAGCGGATCGCGCTGCCTTTGCCCGCACTGACCTTGCCCGCGTCCTGGTGCAACTGCTCCGGACAGGCCGGGAAAGTGATGCCAATCTTCTCTATCTTGAACTTGCCAAGACACTGCCGACCGGTGGCCAGGTGGCGCTTCTGGCGGGCTTTGCCGAGAGCCAGGGCGATCACCGTCTCGCGCTGCAGATCGGCAAGCTTGCAGCCGATCGTGGCCTAGGTGCGGAACGCCTCGCTTTCCCGCTCGAAGCCATTCCCGAAAGTGCGCGCCACCAGACGCTCGTGGAGACGGCAATGGTCTATGGTATCGCGCGCCAGGAGAGTGCTTTCGATCCACGCGCGCGCTCGGCGGCTGGTGCACTTGGCCTGCTGCAGCTGATTCCAACGACGGCAGCCAATACGGCAAAGGCCATCGGCGTAAAGTTCTCCAAGGATCGCCTGACCAGCGACCCCGGCTACAACGCGACGCTCGGCGCCGCCCATCTTCGCGAACTGCTCGACGAGTTTGGCGGTTCTTATGTCCTGACTTTCGCAGCCTATAATGCCGGCAAGAGCCGCGTACGGGAGTGGGTGCAGCGCTTTGGCGACCCGCGCAATCCGGGTGTCGATCCAGTCGACTGGATCGAAAGCATTCCCTACGGTGAGACGCGCAACTACGTTCAGCGCGTGCTTGAGAACATCCAGGTCTACCGCGAGCGGCTTGATGGTTCCCATCTTGCCATTGCCCAGGATCTGCGGCGCGGCAGCTAGACGCACGCTTGGGATTAAACCTGGGGTAAGAGAAGCTGGATAGTCTCGCTTTATGCGAGAGAATCCACTTCGTCTGGTCTTGTTGGTTGTCCTCCTGGTGTCGGCTATTGCCTATAGCCCGCCGTTGCACCGGATGGTCAGGCATGGTTGGCGAGAGATAGTCGATCTGTTCGATGATCGCCCGGTTCGTGACGTACTCATCATCGGTAACAGTCGTGTCTACTACAACGACATACCTTTCATGATACGCGACATCGCCGACGCGGCCGGTGATGCTGTGCATTGGGAAGTCACTACCCTCGCCAAGCCCGGGGCTACTTTCGAGTCACACTGGAGCGATCCCGAAGTCCATGCGTTGCTGGCAAGGAAATGGGATCTCGTGATCCTGCAGGCAGAAAGTGGCGCTCAGTTCGGGGATGAGAACAATCAACGCTTCCATCGTTTCGGCCAACGACTCGTTCAGGAGGCTAGAGGGCATGGCTCGCCCGTAGCCGTTGTGGTTGGCTGGGTCTATGGCAAGCATTTCTTCGAAGGCTATCCCGGAGCGCGCGAAAGAATGCAGGGCCAGATCCAGACGCAGCACATTCGCTTTGCGGAAGACAACCTCGTGGATCTGATCAACGTCGGGCGTGCGTGGGCGGAGATTGAATCAAGATGCCCGACGTTGAGCCTGACGGTCGACGACAATCACCCGTCTTTTATTGGCAGCTCAATCGAAGCCATGGCGATCTATCGATACCTGTCGGGCGGTTCGGTGCTTTCGTCGGCTTCCCATCTCGAGGGAGTAAGCATCTCCGACGCCTACATTGTCTCGGATGAGATTCAGAAACGCATTTCACAAAGAGCGGCCCTTCGCGCCAGCTTGGTCCCCTGACTCGCCATTCGGATTCGTCGGCAAAGGTCTTGTTTAGGAGCTGAACCGGCCTCCGCAAGGCTGTAGGCGCTAAACCACCAAAGGAAATTTTCAAATGAAATCATGAGGATTCCGCCAGTTTTTCAAAGGCGGCCCACCTATCTGACAAAAAGTCAAAAAAGGCCGCTTGACTTCCCCGGAGGCATCCCCTAATTCACCGCTCACCAACACGGAACGCGGCGCTGCCGACAGACAGCGAGCGGTTCGATACGGCCCAGCGGGGGTGTAGCTCAGTTGGTTAGAGTGCCGGCCTGTCACGCCGGAGGTCGCGGGTTCGAGCCCCGTCACTCCCGCCACTTTCTCCATAAAATAAAGTAAAAACATCGCGGTAGGCGTTGTTTTTCATGCGATACATGAATTCGTACCGCCCACCGATTGGTTGTTGCCCCGCTGGCTTTGTGATGCGTTACGCCTAGGCAAGTTTGCGTTCGACGCAAGTTGAAGCGCATTCTCGCGAGAGCGCCGAGCCAAGGCGACAAAGACCGAATTCGCTTGCCGTAGCGGTGTCTTTCCTGTATGAGCCCGCCATCGTTCAAGATGGACGATACCCGGCTGGGGGCTGAACGGAAGGTGACTGAGCCGCAAGGCAAGGTCTCTGATCCCGCGATAAGGATCGTCTTCCCGTGTCTCCGCTCTCGATCTCGTATCTGTGGAGCCTTTCGGAGGGTTCGCAGAGGCTTGGCGCCGGGTGGTCAATGGAACCGAGAAAGGCTGTACAGACATGGCGCTCTACGAGCACGTGTTCCTGGTCCGCCAGGACGTTTCCGCCCAGCAGGTGGAAACGATCGCTGACCAGTACAAGGCTGTCATTGAAGGCAATGGCGGCGCTGTGAAGAAGGTGGAGAACTGGGGTCTGCGCGCCCTGGCCTACCGCGTCAAGAAGAACCGCAAGGCCCACTACGTCCTGTTCAATCTCGATGCGCCGCACGCGGCCGTCGCCGAGCTGGAGCGTCAGGAGAGCCTCAGCGAAGACATTCTCCGCACGATGACCATTCGCGTCGATGAGCTCGAGGAAGGTCCGTCGGCCATGCTCCAGAAGCGTGATCGTGACGAGCGCGATGGCGTTCCCGCCGGCCGTGGCGATCGTGGCGGCTTCCGTGGTGGCGATCGTGGTCCGCGCCGTGACCGTGCACCGCGTCGTGACGAAGCTGGGGATATGGAATAATCATGGAAATCACTTCTCTCCCCGCCGCTCGCCGTCCGTTCTTCCGTCGTCGGAAGACCTGCCCGTTCTCGGGCGCCAATGCTCCGAAGATCGACTACAAGGACGTGCGTCTGCTGCAGCGCTACATCTCCGAGCGCGGCAAGATCGTTCCGTCCCGCATTACCGCGGTTTCGGCCAAGAAGCAGCGCGAGCTCGCCCAGGCGATCAAGCGCGCCCGCATCCTCGGCCTGCTGCCGTTCATCATCAAGTGATGACGGGCGCCTGAAGGCGCATTGAGCTATCCGGCGTCGCGATTTGTCGCGGCGCCATTTCTGCAAAGTTGGGATGCGGCGTCAGCGCTCGGCACCCCTAACCGCCCGGCGACATGGGTCGTCGATCAAAGCATCGGTCACCGTATTTGATGATCGCGCGGGACAGCGAGAGTAACGTGAACGGACTTCTTTTAGGCATCGCCGCTGGTGCCGCCTCAGCACTGCTTTTTGCAGCCGTCACGAGTGGCGGTGCCCTTGGCACGCCGTTGTTCTTCATTTCCGCTCTCCCGATCGCCATCATCACCATTGGCTGGGGCACGCTTGCCGCAGGTGCTGCCGTGCTCGCTGGCGTGATCGGTCTCTGGACGCTTGTGTCCTGGAAGGCCGCACTGCTGCATGCGCTGGTTATCGCCGGCCCGATGGCCTTCTATGGTTACCTTGTCGGTCTCGGCCGGCCGCTGGACGCCGAGGGCAAGACTTTCGAGTGGTACCCTTTGAGCCGTGTTTTCATGGCCATGGTGCTGCTGACGGCCATTACCATCGTGGCAGTCGGGGTGATCATCGGTTTTGACGTCCAGGCCACGGCGAGCGATGTCGCTGACATGCTGGTTGATATGAGCCAGTCGTCCGGTGAGCTCGGTGCGCCGACGCGCGACGAACTGATGCCTGCCTTGCTGATCTACATGCGCCTTATGCCTTTGGCCCTTGCCATGTTCTGGTTGGTCCTGACGGCGTTCAACTTGTGGCTGGGCAGCCGCGTGGTCCGCTTGTCCGGGCGGCTGAAGCGGGGCGATGACACCATAGCCGAGGCCACTAATTTGCCCTTCTGGATGGCTGCCGTATTCGTGGTCGCCGCCCTTCTCGCTAGTCAGGATAACTCGCTTGGCCTGATCGCCGGCGTTGTTGCAGGAGCTTCGGGCATGGGGTTTGCCATGGTGGGCTTCGCCGTGGTCCATGTTTTCGTTCGCGGAAACCCGGCCGCTCCGCTGATCCTCGGCGTAACCTACGGGGCGACGTTTATCCTTTCCGTCCCTCTCATTCCGCTGGCCATCGCCGGCATTCTAGATGGTCCGCTCGGCCTCAGGGCCAAGCGGCTCAACAAACGACCGAGTGCCTGAGGGCCTCGATCACACAACCGGCGGCAACGCCACGACCAAAAGAACGGAGTACAGAAAATGAAGGTCATCCTTCTCGAGCGCATTGGCAAGCATGGCACCCTCGGCGAGACCATCAAGGTTCGCGACGGTTTCGCCCGTAACTATCTCCTGCCGCAGGGCAAGGCTCTCCGCGCCACCAAGGAAAACCAGGCCCGCTTCGATCGCGAGCGCGCCGCCCTCGAGGCTCGCAACGCTGATCGCAAGGCGTCGGCCGAGCAGATCAAGGTCGGTCTCGACCAGCGCTCCTTCATTGTGGTTCGTCAGGCCGCCGAAACCGGCCAGCTCTACGGTTCTGTCGCTGCTCGCGATATCGTCGAGATCCTTGCGGCGGCCGGTGAGACCATCACCCGCTCGCAGGTGAACATCAATGCCCCGATCAAGAACCTCGGCGTCCACAGCGTTGAGATCATCCTGCACGCCGACGTGCATGCCACGATCACCCTCAACATCGCCCGCTCCGAGGACGAAGCCCAACGTCAGGCCAAGGGTGAGGACGTCACCGCCGGCGCTCGCGAAGACACGTTCGTTCGCGAAGTTGGTTCGGTGCTCGACGACGAAGGCATGGACCGCGAAGAGCTCTGAGCCGGCTTCGGTTCCGAAGGTCTCGAAAGATCAGCCCCGGGGTTCAAATCCCGGGGTTTTTCTTGCTAAAAACAATGCTCTACCGATTCTACGTCCGGAGCGTTGCACCGTCGCTAGAGTCAATGGTCGTTGTGGTGAAATTCGATTCCTTTGTGAATAACGGGAGTCGAACACAACTGCCGAGTTCTGACAGGACGGCGCTTGATACTGTCTGTCCTTCGTCCGTCAGAACGCATAGGAATTCGTCTGTCTCATGTCCACTGTCCGCCGCGTCGAAGAACAGGCTGCCGCGCTCGCTCGTAGTGCACCGCATAACGTAGAGGCGGAGCGGCAGCTGCTGGGCGCCATGCTGATGAACAACGAGACGTTCTTTCGCGTCTCGGACTTCCTCGAGCCGGCGCACTTCTTCATCGAGCAGCACAAGGCGATCTACGAAAAGATCGGCCAGCTCATCCGCGGCGGCAAGGTCGCGTCGCCGATCACGCTGAAGACCTTCTACCCAGCAGACTACCAGATCGCCGAAATGCCGGTGACGCAGTATCTGCTGCGTCTTGCCTCCGAAGCGACGACCATCATCAACGCCGAAGACTACGGCCGCATCATCCACGACCTCGCCGTCCGCCGTGATCTGATCCGCATCGGCGAGGACATGGTCAACATCGCCTATGACGCGCCGATCGACATGCCGCCGCGCGCGCAGATCGAGGATGCGGAGCGCCGCTTGTTCGGTATCGCCGAAAGCGGTCGCTACGAGGGCGGCTTCCATACCTTCTCCGACGCGCTGCGCGAAGCCATCGACATGGCCGCCGCCGCCTATCAGCGCGACGGCCACCTCTCTGGCATCGCCACCGGCCTCAACGATCTCGACCGAACCATGGGCGGCTTGCAGCGGTCCGACTTGATCATCCTCGCCGCCCGTCCTGCGATGGGCAAGACGTCGCTGGTCACCAACATCGCCTTCAATGTTGCCAATGCCTATGAGGCAGCCGAACAGCCCGACGGCTCCCTCAAGACGGTGAACGGCGGCATCGTTGGTTTCTTCAGTCTGGAAATGTCGTCCGAGCAGCTGGCAACGCGTATCCTTGCCGAGCAGTCGGAGGTCTCGTCCTCCGACATCCGCCGCGGCAATATCGACGAGAACCAGTTCGCCAAGCTTGCGGCCGTCGCCCAGCGCATGCAGACCCTGCCGCTGTACATCGACCACACCGGTGGCATCTCCATCGCCCAGTTGGCTGCTCGCGCGCGTCGCCTGAAGCGCCAGCGTGGCCTTGACGTCGTCATCGTCGACTATCTTCAGCTGCTGTCCGGCTCATCGAAGGCCGCACAAGGTGGACGCGTTCAGGAAATCACCGAGATCACCACGGGCCTCAAGGCGCTGGCCAAGGAACTGGCGGTTCCCATCATCGCCCTTTCGCAGCTGTCGCGTCAGGTCGAAAGCCGCGACGACAAGCGGCCGCAGCTCTCCGACCTGCGTGAGTCCGGCTCGATCGAGCAGGACGCCGACGTGGTGATGTTCATCTACCGTGACGAGTATTACCTGCAGTCCCGCATGCCCAAGGAGGGCACCGAAGACTTCTTCAAGTGGCAGGCGGAGATGGACCGTGTCACCGGAAAGGCCGAGGTGATCATCGGCAAGCAGCGTCACGGCCCCACCGGCACCGTGCAGCTCGCGTTCGACGCATCCGTCACCCGCTTCTCTGATCTCGCCAAGGAAGACTATCTGCCAGAGCGGTTCGAGTAATCTGCTGGCTGTGATGTGAGGTAGGCCCCGGTAATTTGCCGGGGCCTTTTCCATTGGGCTCGCCGCATTTGCCTGAGTGCCAGGAATCGCCATCGCCGGCGCGACGCCACCGATAGGAAAACACCCCGGCAAAGCGCTTTGCCGGGGTGTTCGTTCATCAGGTGCGCCACAATCGCGGCACTGGCCGGATCGGGTAACTCAGTTCTTCTTGGTCTCTTCGAGGAAGAAGCGGCCGAGCGGATTCTGGTCGAAGTTCTCGATGTTGGCGCGGGTCACGTTGATGTAGGGGCTGTAGTAGAGGTCGATCCAGTTTACGTCGTCCTTGGCCATCTTCTGGAGGTCGACGTACATCTGCTCGCGCTTCTTGGGATCCATCTCGACGCGCGCGGCAGCGACCAGATCCTTCACGGGCTGGCTCTTGTAGCGCGTCATGTAGTTCATGTTGCTGTCGTCACCGAGAACGAAGGTCGTCTTCTGGTCGGGATCCAGGATATCGTTCGTCCAGTACATGACTGACAGATCGTAATCACCGGCGATCAGCATGTTCCAGCTCTGGCTGGGGTCCACCTTCTGCAGATCGAGCGTCACGCCGGCCTTGGCCAGCATCTGCTGCATCAGAACGGCGATCTGCTCGTCGGCTTCATTGCCGGCGTTGACCACATAGTTGAGCTTCAGGTCAGAGGCACCGGCTGCGGCCAGCATGGCCTTGGCCTTCTCTGGATCATAGGGACGCTGCAGATTGTCGGCATAGTGATAGAGAGCGCCCTTCGGGATGTAGGAATAGGCGACCTCGCCAATCCCGAACGTCACCGCATCGACGATCGTCTTCTTGTCGATCGCCATGTCGAGCGCTTGCCGCACTTCCTTCTTGCCGAGCAAACCATGGGAGTGGTTGATCAGCAGATGGTCTTCGCGGGTCGACGGGTTGAGCACGACCTTGAGGTTGGGATCCTTCTTCAGTTCGGCAACGCGGGAGAATGGCACGAAAAGGGCCGTATCCAGTTCGCCGGCCTGCACCTTCAGCATGCGTGTATTGTCGTCGGGGATCGAAATCCATTCGACGCCATCGAGACTGACGTTGGCAGCGTCCCAGTAGTTGGGGTTCTTCTCCAGGATCACCCGGTCGCCACGACGCCATTCCTTGACCGAGAAGGCGCCCGAACCGATCGGCGCCTCGCCGAAGGCGTCTTCGCCTTCTGATTCCAGCACCTTCTTGGGCAGCACCGAAACGTTCGGCAGCGCCATCGACGACAGGAACGGCGCCGACTGCGTCTTCAGCTTGACCACCAGGGTCTTCGGATCGGCGGCGGTCGCCGTGTCCACGACCTTGAAGCTGTCGGCCCACAGCGAGCCGGGATTATCGCGGATGCGCAGAAGCGAGAAGGCGGCGTCATCGGCCGTCACTGCATCGCCGTTCGAGAACTTGGCATCGCGCAGCTTGAAGGTATAGGTCAGTCCGTCGTCGGAGATCGTCCAGCTTTCGGCAAGACCGGGGATCAGCTTGGTGCCGGATTTGTCGACGCGAACCAGCACGTCGAACACGTTCGAGAACACCCAGTTATCGACGTTCTGCGCGGTCTTGATCGGATCGAAGGTCGTGCCGTCTTCACGCCGGCCGATGGTCAGCACGCCGGCGGCTTCGGCAATGGAGGCCCCGAAAATGAGGGTGGCGAGAACCGTCGCCACGCTGAGTTTGGTCCACTTTGCGGTCATGTTGAGTTCCCTTCTGGTTATACGGCTTCGCCCGCGATAGGCTCGGGCGTTTCTTCGGCAAAGTCGTCTCCACCCTTCGGAGACAGAAGCGGCTTGTCCGGATCGATATCCGGAATGGCGTCGATCAAGGCCTGCGTGTAGGCCTCTTTGGGTTCGGCAAACACCTCGGCTGTCGGCCCTTCCTCGACGATCTGACCGTGGTACATTACCACCACGCGCTCACAGAGATTGCGGACGATGGCGAGGTCGTGGGCGATGAACAGCAGCGTCAGGTTGAGCTGCCGCTTGAGGTCACGGAACAGATCGACGATCTGCGCCTGAATGGTGACGTCCAGCGCGGCAACGCATTCGTCGGCGACGATCAGCTTCGGATTGACGGCAAGTGCTCTTGCGATACCGGCGCGCTGGCATTGGCCGCCGCTCATCGACAGCGGCTTGCGATTGGCGAACTCCCGCTCGAGACCGACAAGGTCGAGAAGCTCGTTGATCCGCTCGGGTATCCGTTCCCGCGGCACGCTCTTCTGCACGGTCAACACCTCGGCCAGCATGGCGCCGATGGTGAGCCGAGGATTGAGTGCGTTATAGGGGTCCTGGAACACCATGGCCGTTTCACGGCGCAATTTTCTCAGCGCCTTTGTGCGGTCGGTGACGATGTCAGTGCCGTCGAAGCTGACATGCCCTTCGGAAATCGGGGTGAGACCCAGCAACGCGCGGGCAAGGGTCGATTTGCCCGAGCCGCTTTCTCCCACGATGCCAACCGTCTCGCCAGGCATCACTTGCAGACTGACGCCTTTCACCGCCGAGAACTCGCGCGGTCCGCCGGAAAAGAGCGGACGACCGGTCACCGGGAAACGGACATGCAGATCGTCGACCTCAACAAGCGGCCGCGCCTTCGGAGACGCCGGATCGTGGGCGACCAAAGCTGCCAGCGCCTGTCGCTCAGGCATGGACGGATGCGAGGCAATGAGGTTCTGCGTATAGGGGTGCTGCGGCTTGCCCAGGACGTCGCGCTTGTCGCCGATCTCAAGCAACCGCCCATGCCTGAGCACCGCAATCCGGTCGCAGGTCTGCGCAACGATCCCAAGGTCATGGGTGATCATGATCACCGAAAGGCCGCGGCTCTCTCTGAGGTCCAGCAGCAGTCGCAGGATCTGCGCCTGAATGGTGACGTCGAGCGCCGTGGTCGGCTCGTCAGCGATCAGGATGCGCGGATCGCAAGACAGTGCGACGCCGATCATCGCTCGTTGACGCATGCCGCCCGAGAATTCGTGCGGATAGCCATTGTACTGCCGGGCCGGATGCGGGAATCCAACCTGGTTCAGGATCTCCAGGGCCGCCGCCCTAGCCTCCTTGGCGCCAACGCCGCGATGTATGCGGATGCCCTCGGCAATCTGGTCGCCGATGCGCATCAAAGGATCGAGGTGGCTGGTCGGGTTCTGGAAGATCATGCCGATGTCGCGACCGCGCACTGCGCGGATATCGGTATCCGACGCCTTGGTGAGGTCGCGCCCATCCAGCAGCACCGAGCCCGACGTGATCGAGAGCTTGGGCGACGGCATCAGCCGCACCAGAGACCGGCAGGTCAGGCTCTTGCCTGAGCCGCTTTCGCCGACGAGACCGAGGATCTCGCCCTTACCTAGGTCGAAGGATAGGCTATCGATCAGTGTGCGAGGCCCCTCCTCGCCGCTGAACACGACACTGAGGTCGCGAACGGAGAGCAAAGCGTCGCTCATTCGCGCACCCCCAGGAGATCGCCAAGGCCATCACCGGTGAGTGAGAAACCGAAGGCCAGCGTCACGATGGAAAGTCCGGGAAACAGCGTGATCCACCAAGCCGTCGTGATGAAGCTTTGGCCCTCGGCTACCATGACGCCCCACTCCGCCAAGGGGGGCTGCACGCCGAGGCCGAGATAGCTGATGGCTGCGCCGGAGAGCAGCACCAGCACGCAGTCCGACATGGAAAACACCACCGAACCCGCGATCGCATTCGGCAGCAGGTGGCGGAACATGATGCGAGGGCCGGAGAAGCCCAGGCTCAGCGCCGCCGTGGCGTAGTCGACGGTCTTCAGCACCAGCATCTGGGCCCGGATCAGCCGCGCGTAGGAGACCCATCCGACCAGCGCCATGGCGATGTAGAAGCTCTGAAGCCCCGGACCGAGGATGGCGATGATGGAGAGCATCAGCACTAGGAAGGGGAAAGCGAGAATGATGTCGATGATCCGCATGAAGACGGTATCGACCTTGCCGCCAAGATAGCCGGCCAGCGTGCCGACCACGGTGCCGATCAGGAAGGGGAAGATGACGCCGATCACCGCGATCTGCAGGTCGATGCGGGTACCCCAGATGACGCGCGAGAGAATGTCGCGGCCGAAGTTGTCGGTACCGAAGGGATGCCCCCAGGACGGAGGCTGAAGCCTTAGGTCGCCGTTTTGAGAGATCGGGTCATAGGGCGCGATGATCGGCGCCAGCAGCGCAACCAAAAGGAAGACAACGAGCAGGATCAGCCCGGCAAGCAGAGTTGGCCGCCGTCGGATGGCCTTCCAGGCCGGAGCGAGCACGGCGGTCATTGCTTCACCCTCGGGTCGATGGCGACGGTGACGATGTCGGCGATGAAGTTGACCAGCACTGTCGCGCAGGCGAACACCATGGCGACGCCCTGCACCACCATGTAGTCACGCGAGAAAATGGCGCGGACCAACAGTTGCCCCATTCCAGGCAGTGCGAAAACGCTTTCAACCACGACGGTGCCGCCGATGAGCCAACCGATGTTGACGGCAAGCAGATTAACCGTCGGCACCAGCGAGTTCGGCATGACGTGGCGCCAGAAGACGATGCTCTCCGGCATGCCGCGCGCCCGCGCCGCCGTTGCAAGATCTCCCTTGAGCTCGGCGATCATCGCGGTCCTCAGCGATCGGATCAGCACGGTCGAAAGCGACAGCGCGATGGTCAGGGACGGCAGGATCAGATGGTAGAGTTTGTCGCCAATCGTCTCGCCGTAGCCGGACACCGGGAACAGGTCGAGCCTGACCGAGAAGAAGATGATCAGCATCAGGGCCAGCCAGAAGGGCGGAAAGCCGATGCCGAATGTCGAAATGAACCGCACGGCATGATCCGCTGGACCGCCATTCGATCGGGCGGCCAGCGAGGCGAGCGGCAGCGCGAGCAGAAGCGACAGCATGACCGAACAGAGCACCAATGTCAGCGTCGGCTCGATACGGGTGGTGATCAACCTGAGAACGTCGATCTTGTAAAGGATCGACTTGCCCATCTCGCCCTGAGCCAGATTTTGCAGAAAATAGAAATACTGCAGCCACATCGGCTGATCGAGACCGTATTGGGCGCGAATGGCCGCGATGGCCGCTGGTGTCGATTTCGTGCCGAGCAATACGCGCGCCGGATCGCCCGGGATCAGGCGCACCAGAACGAAGGTGATGACGCTGATGCCGAACAGGACCGGCAGAAACTGCAGAGGACGATAGAGGACGAATTTATACCGGTGCATCTTGGCTTCCGGACTTTGCGGCAAATGTCATGGGTGGGGCGAGCCTCATCGCTGGCTGTGTTTCCCAAGGAAGGCACGAAGCGCAGGGTAGTAATCCCCCGGGTTCTCGTAGAACGGCATGTGGCTTGCGTTGGCGAATACCCGGAGTTCCGCGTTGGGCAAATTGAGCTTCATGCGCAGCGCGCAGGCCGGCGTCAGCTCGTCATGCTCGCCGCAGGTGATCAGGGTGGGCATCGTGATCTTGTGGAGGTCGGCTACGCGATTCCAGTCCTTGAGATTGCCGATATAGAGGAACTCGTTCGGACCCTGCATGGTACCGTAAGGCCCCATGTTCCAGTCCGATAGCGACCTGTTGACCGGTGCAGGCCATTCCTTGAGGCGGCAGACGTGGCGGTGGTTGAGCAGGGTAATAGCAGCGAGATATTCGGGATGGTCGATCGTTCCGGCAGCTTCGTGCGCCTGCATCATCGCGACTGTCTCGGCACCAAGTGCGCCACGCAGGCGCTCCAGCTCGGTGATGAGGTGGGGCATGTCGGCGACGGTGTCCTCGAGGATCAGCGTCTTGATCGCGTCCGGATAGGTAAGGGCATAATCGATCGCAAGCCAGCCGCCCCACGAGTGGCCAAGAAAATGAACCTTGCCCAGTCCCAGCGCCCGCCGAACGGTCTCGGTCTCCTCGACATATCGGCCGATCGTCCAGAGCGCAGGGTCCGTCGGGCGATCCGAGGCGCCAGTACCCAGTTGATCGAAAGCGATCACACGGTAGCCTTGGTCGATGAGGCAGGAGTGGGCTTCACGCAGATAATCGCAGGGAAGGCCCGGTCCGCCGTTGGCCAGGAAGACCACCTCATCACCCTTGCCAAACTCATAGGCGACGACGTCGTAGCCGTCGACCTTCACCACATGCCTGGCATCCGGGGCGATTTCCCGCCACATGGTCATCTCCGCAACTCGAGTCAAAGCTCACGATTTGAGCGTGACCAAATTTTGGATGAATTGGCGCTCAACACCAGCTATTAGAAGTGATAGGGTTTGATGGATGGAGGAGCTTGGGCCACCCACCTGTGGGCGTTTCACTCCGGAGTAGCTATAGATGCTCGTCGACATCGCCGCGGTCAGGGAGCGGCTTACCACAGAGACCGGCCTGGATGGATGCATCGATCAGGCCTTCGATATGGTCAAGGGCTTCGGCTTTGATGCGCTGATTTACGACTATACGCCCGTGCCCTACGACGTCGACGGCACCATGAACATTCCCTCCGTGCTCAAGCTCAGGAACGTGCCCGAGGACATGCACGAGTACTGGTGCGGGCGCGGCTATTTTCGTTTCGATCCGGTGCAGCAACTCGCGCTCAGGACATCGACGCCATTTTTCTGGAATTACGACCGCGATGCCAACACGGCGATCCGCAAATATCTTTGCGACGACAGCCGTCCGGTGGAGTCCTATCTCCGTGATCGCGGCCTGACGTCCGGCGTAACCGTTCCCGTGCATCTGCCGCGCGGCGATTATGCGACGGTCACTGGCGTCCGCTTCGGTGCCGGCACCGACTTCCAGCGCGCGGCGGAAGGCGCCCTCGCCGATTTCGGGCTCCTCGCCCATCTGTTCCACGAAACGGCCTATTCGGCCTTCGATGCCCCGGCCCGCATCGGAGCCATGCCGCGCCTCACCGATCGCGAGCGCGAGTGCCTGCGCCACTCCGCCGAGGGACTGTCGGCCAAGGAGATCTCGCGCATCATCGACCGGTCGGTCCCGACGGTGGTGATGCATCTAAACTCGGCCATCCGGAAGCTTGGTGCTCGCAACCGGACCCAGGCTGTTGTCCGCGCCATCCACTATCGGCTCTTCGACGACCGCGAGACCTATAACTTCTGATAGCTGCTGCTCAGCTTTTCGCCGCGCTATGTTTTTGCTTAATGCATAAGCAGCGCGGAGAACGAAGAGTGGTTGAGGTCAGTGAAGGATTTGCGCCTTTCGGCGCTTACGAAACGTGGTATCGCGTCAGCGGGTCGCTATCCTCCCCTCGCCTGCCGCTGATCGTGGCTCACGGTGGTCCAGGCTGCACCCATGATTACGTCGATAGCTTGAAGCGCATCACCGATCTCGATGGGCGCGCCGTCATCCACTACGACCAGCTCGGGTCCGGCAATTCGACCCACCTGCCCGACAAGGGCAAGGATTTCTGGACGATCCAGCTGTTCCTGGACCAGCTCGACGCCCTGTTGTCTCATCTCGGCATTGCCGATCGCTACGCCTACCTGGGCCAATCCTGGGGCGGGATGCTCGGCGCGGAGCACGCAGTCCGGCGGCCGAAGGGGCTGAAGGCACTGATCATCGCCAACTCACCGGCCAACATGCACACCTGGGTGAGCGAGGCCAACCGGCTGCGCGAAGAACTGCCGCCGGAAGTCCAAGCGACCCTCCTGAAGCACGAGGCGGTCGGAACCATTACCCATCCGGACTACGTCGCGGCTTCGCGCGTGTTCTACAATCGGCATGTCTGTCGTCTCGATCCCTGGCCGAAGGAAGTGAGCCGCACCTTCGAGCTGATGGACCTCGATAACACTGTCTACATCAATATGAACGGCCCGACCGAATTCCACGTCATCGGCACCATGAAGGACTGGACGATCGAGGATCGCCTGCCGCTGATCAATGTGCCCTCGCTTTTGATCTCAGGGAAATACGACGAGGCAACGCCGGAAGTGGTTCGTCCCTATGTCGAGAAAGTGCCCGGCATTCGCTGGGTTTTGTTCGAGCATTCGAGCCACATGCCCCACGTCGAAGAGGAAGCAAAGTGCCTCGCCACAGTTTCGGACTTCCTGAAAACACTCGACGATTGACGTAGCCGCCTTCATCCCTCCATCAATGCGGAGCCAGCCGCTGGAGGGAACTGATCGCCCTCGCACTTGCGTATCAGCGAACCGGTGCGAGGGCGATGATCCAATAAGCGAGCACTTAGATTCCATCTTGGGGATCAAACGCTCTGCTGTATCTACGGGAACGACTCTGCCAACCGAGGACCGGTCATGAACTGGAAAACCGCCCGCCGCTCTTTCTACTACGACGGCGCTCCGGAGCCGGAAGATCCGCAGCTCGTGGCCGGCAAGGTTGCGTTGCTCGTCATCGACGTTCAGAACGTCTACCTTGAGCGCCCCGATCCCCAGGCCTTGAGCGGCGATGATCTCACCCGCTATCACGCATGGACGCCATTTCACGAGCGCATGCACGGCACGGTGATCCCTTCCATCCAGAAGCTTCTCGCCGAATTCCGAGGCAGAGGGCTCGACGTGCTCTACGCACGGATCGCAGCTCTTCGCCATGACGGCCGTGACAGGTCGCTCAGTCAGAAGAAGCCCGGCTGGAACAACATTTTGTTGCCGAAGGACGAGCTTCCGTCCCAGATCGTGCCGGAGATTGCTCCGCAGGGCGACGAGATCGTTGTTACCAAGACAACCGACAGTGCGCTTACCGGCACCAATCTGCGACTGGTTCTCGCCAACCTCGGCATCACGCACGTGATCTGCTGCGGCATCTTCACCGACCAGTGCGTCGCCTCAACGGTGCGCAGCCTCGCCGATGAAAGCTTCGACGTCATCGTTGCCGAAGACGCCTGCGCCGCCGGCACGATGGATCTGCACGACCGCGAGCTTGAGATCATGAACATGATCTACTGCTCGGTCATGACTGCCGATGAGGTGATCGGCTATCTCCCCGTCTGAGGGAGGTAGCCCCCTGTCCTAGCTTGCGATGCGTTGTCCGCTGGCGGCATCGAAGAAATGAAGGCGTTCGGCCGCAACACTGACGTGCATTTCGTCGGAGAGCGGCAAATCCGGCGACAGGGCCATGGTAAGATGCCGCCCTTCAATTGAGCCGTGCACCAACCTCTGAGCGCCGAGCTCCTCGACATAGCGAAGGGCGAACGGGACGCCAGCGCTCGTTGCCGCGGGCACGATATCTTCGGCACGCAGCCCGACCGTCACCTTGCCATCGGCAAGGCCCGCGATACCCTGTGCCACAACCTGACTACCGATGGACACAGAACCGCCGGCCACTTCAGCGTCGGCGAGGTTCATGGCCGGTGAACCGATGAAGCTGGCCACAAAGGTCGATGCGGGGTTGTGATAGACGTCGAGCGGCCGGCCGACCTGTTCGACGCGGCCGGCATTCAGCACAACGATCCGATCGGCCAAGGTCATTGCTTCAAGCTGGTCGTGGGTCACGTAGACCGAAGTGACGCCGAGCCGTCGCTGTAGTTGGCGGATTTCACCGCGCATGGAAACACGCAGTTTGGCGTCGAGATTGGAAAGCGGTTCGTCGAACAGGAAGGCGTCGGGCTTGCGGACTATGGCGCGCCCCATGGCGACGCGCTGCCGCTGACCGCCTGAAAGCTGCTTCGGCTTTCGATTGAGGAACGGTTCGATTTCCAGCATGCGCGCCGCTTCGGCAACACGGGCGTCAATGTCGGCCTTGGCTACGCCACGGTTGCGCAGCCCGTAGGCGAGATTGTCGTAGACGCTCATATGCGGATAGAGCGCGTAATTCTGGAAGACCATGGCAATGTTGCGGGCCGCCGGATCGATTTCGTTGACCACTCGGCTGCCGATGGAGACGTTGCCGGAACTGATGGTCTCTAGGCCGGCGATCATCCTGAGCAGCGTCGATTTGCCACAGCCTGACGGACCGACCAGGACGATGAACTCACCATCGGCAATCGACAGGTTGACATCGGAGACGGCACGCACCCCACCCGTGTAGATCTTGCTCACGTTGGCAATTTCGATGGCGGACATGCTCACTTCTCCGTTTCGATGAGGCCTTTGACGAACAGCCGCTGCATGCCGACCACCACGATGACGGGTGGCAACATGGCAAGGACGACTGTTGTCATCACGACGTTCCACTGCGGCAACGCGTCGGCGACATCCGACATGCGCTTGATTCCCATGACGATCGTGTAGTGGCCGGATGTGGTGGTGACCATCATTGGCCACAGGTACTGGTTCCAGCCGTAGATGAAGAGGATGACGAACAGCGCGGCGATGTTGGTCCGGCTGAGCGGCAGCAGGATGTCGCGAAAGAACTTGAGCGGCCCTGCCCCATCGATGCGCGCCGCCTCCATCAACTCGTCCGGCACCGTCAGGAAGAATTGCCGGAACAGAAAGGTGGCCGTTGCCGAAGCGATCAGCGGCACGGTGAGGCCGGCATAGCTGTCGAGAAGACCAAGATCGGCCACCACCTTGAATGTCGGAACGATGCGCACCTCGACGGGCAGCATCAGCGTCACGAAGATCATCCAGAATGCGACGGCTCGGAAGGGAAAGCGGAAGTAGACGATGGCATAGGCCGACAGGACGGAGATGACGATCTTGCCGAAAGCGATAGAGAGCGCCATCACCAGCGAGTTCCAGAGCATCCCACCAAGTGGCGGCGCACCAGAGCTGGAGAGACCGTCGGTGAGCATCGAACGGTAGTTGGCCATCATTTCGCTGCCCGGCAGCAGCGGCACCAGACCCGACATGAAATCGTTGGAGCCGTGCGTCGATGCGATGACGGCCACATAGACCGGGAAGGCAACGAGCAATACGCCGAGGATCAAAACAGCATGGGCAAGCGCGTCGAGCCAGGGATGGCGATCGATCATGACTGGCTCCTCAATAGGTTACTTTGCGCTCGACCCATTTGAACTGGATCACTGTCAGCGCCACGACGATGATCATCAGCACTACGGATTGGGCGGCCGATGAGCCGAGGTTGAGGCCGATGAAGCCGTCGACGAACACCTTGTAGACAAGGATGTTGGTTGACTGCGCCGGATTACCCGCAGTCGTGGCATGGATCACCGGGAAGGTGTCGAACATCGCGTAGACGAGATTGATGACGGCGAGGAAGAAGGTGGTTGGCGACAGAAGTGGGAAAACGATGGTAAAAAAGCGCTTCACCGGCCCCGCGCCATCGATAGCTGCCGCCTCGATCATCGATTTGGGGATCGCCTGCATGCCCGCCATGAAGAACAGGAAATTGTAGGACACCTGCTTCCAGCTCGCGGCAATCACAACAAGGATCATCGCGTCCGTTGGCTGCAAGGCGTGATCCCAGTGGTAGCCAATCATGGCGAGGAGATAAGGCAGGAGGCCGATGGTCGGGTTGAACAGGAACCACCACATGATGCCGCCAACGGCCGGCGCCACGGCGTAGGGCCAAACCAGCAGCGTCGCATAAACACGGCTGCCGCGCGCCAAGCGGTCCAGGCAGGCTGCAAACAGAAGCCCAAGCCCGACGGAAAGGAGCGTCACGGCGGGCGCAAAGACCGCCGTTACCTTGAGCGAGTTGAGGTAGTTGGGATCGCCGAGAAGGTCGGCGTAGTTGGCAAGCCCCACCCAGGTTGTCGAAAGACCGAAGGCATCCTCGCGCTGGAACGACTGCAGGACTGCTTGCGCCGCTGGCCACAGAAAGAACACCACGGTTACTGCGAGCTGCGGCAGGAGGAGCGCGTAGGGCAACAGACGGTTGCCAAAGACGGTTCGCTTGGTCTGCATGGAGTCAACCGGATCAAGGACAAGAGCGGCACATCGCTTGTGCCGCCACCAGCATGAAGTCCGGCGCCGGACGGGAGACCCGCCGGCGCCGCAATTCGATCGAGGGCAGAACGATCAGCCGTTCGAAGCCCGGAAGTCGGCGATCAGCTTGTTGCCGCGCGCCACGACTGAGTCGAGGGCATCCTTCGGGGTCTTCTTGCCGGCGAGAAGGTTCTGGAACTCCTCGTCGATCACGTCGCGGATCTGCACGTAGTTGCCAAAGCGCAGGCCCTTGGAGTTTTCGGTCGGCGGGTTAAGCGTGATCTGCTTGATGGCGACGTCCGAACCGGGGTTCTTGGCATAGAAGCCCTGGTCCTGGCCAAGCTTGTAGGCAGCCTGGGTGATTGGCAGATACCCCGAATACTGGTGCCAGTCTGCCTGCACTTCCGGCGACGACAGGAAGGTGAAGAAGTTAGCGACGCCCTTGTACTCGGCTTCGCTATGTCCCTTCAGCACCCAGAGCGTGGCGCCACCGATGATGGAGTTCTGTGGAGCGCCCTGCACGTCGGAATAGTACGGCAGCATGCCGAAACCGACCTTGAAGTCCTTGGCATTGCCGATGACGCCGGCGCGGGAGGCCGACGAATTCATATAGATCGCGCATTCCTGGCTGTAGAACTTCGGCGGAGCGTCATTGCCGCCGCCCGGGCCGCCATACTCGAAGATCCCTTCGTCCTGCCACTTCTTGAGATTTGTCCAATGACGGACCTGCAGGTCGCCATTGAACGTCAGCTCGGCGTTCATGCCGCCGATGCCGTTCTGCAGGGTGCCGATCGGCTTGTTATGCCAGGCCGAGAAATTTTCAAGCTGTACCCAGGAAATCCAGCCGGTGGTGAAGCCGCACTTGGCGGCGCCAGACGACATGATCTTCTTGGAGTAGGCCTCGACGTCTTCCCAGGTCTTGGGCGGTTGTTCCGGATCGAGGCCGGCCTTCTGGAAAACGTCCTTGTTGTAATAGAGGATCGGCGTCGAGGAATTGAACGGCATCGACAGCATGTTGCCGTCGGCATCCGTGTAGTAGCCGACGACGGCCGACAGGAAAGCCTTCGGATCGAAGGCGGTGCCGGTGTCCTTCATCAGCTGGTAGACCGGATAAACGGCGCCCTTGGCGGCCATCATGGTGCCGGTGCCAACCTCGAAGACCTGCACGATGTCCGGCTGCTGCTTGGCGCGAAAGGCAGCGATGGCGGCCGTCATCGTCTCGGGATAGGAGCCCTTGTAGACTGCCGTCACCTTGTAGTCGCTCTGCGAGGCGTTGTACTTGGCGACGATTTCATCGAGCTTCTTGCCGAGCTCGCCACCCATGGCATGCCACCAGGTGATTTCCGTGGCTGCAAAAGACGATCCGGACAAAAAGGTCAGGGCAAGCCCGGCGATGAGGGAACGCTTCAGCATGGCGTCTTCCTACTCTTGAGGTTGTCGGTGACGGCAAGCAGTAGGAGGCGCGTATGACAGAGGGATTGCTTCCAGATGACGGTTTGGCGACAGCTCTAGAGGTGGTTTGCTGTCGTTACGGCAAGGAGTGGTCACACCGGCCGGGCTTCGAGAAGTTACGCTTTTGCAAGTCGAGTTTTCATTGTGCGAACTGACTAATCCTTTGGTATATAAGTGATAATATCTACCTGGGAGGTCGTCGCACCGTCGTTCCACCAGATTGAAGAAGACTGTTCGTTGCCCAACGGTCAAATGCGAAGGAATAGGAGAAATATTTCATGGCTGGAAAGAGATTGATCCAGCCATGGGCTAGTGCTGGAAGAAAGTCACTTACGTCCTCGGGCGATATGTACCAATCAGTGGCGTAGAAATATGCATCATGAGGTGATCGTATCAAGATTTGGATTTTCGGAAGGCCGAGAAAGGGAAATACATCTTTATGATTAGATCGTTTCACGGTTCGGGAAAATAAAGCACAAAGAAAATGAAGTGATCATTTGTTCAGTCATTGAGGCAGTCAATTCATCAGCGCTGCCGAGATAAACCTTAGCTTAACCCCCAAAGTTATGAAATGCGCGCATACACGCTGAAGGCGAGGTTCGGCGATTGAGCGGTCGAACGAAAGCTGGGAGAGAGAGATGCGCTGGACTGTCGGCAAACTGAGATTCAGGCTTGTTCGCCTTGGTATATCGGGAAAAATCGTTTCCGGCTTTCTGGTAGCGCTAGCGCTAATGGCAGTCGTTGCTGCGGTCGCGCTCAGGACTTTCTCCCAGTCCAACACTGTCGTCGCTGATCTGGCTGTTCGTAATGTCGAAGTCGGCATTGCTAACGACATTCAGGCAAAGTTCCTGGAATATCGCCGTCTGAGCCGCGAGCTCATCTATACGTCGCTGCCGGGTACGGCTGAGGCCACAGAGAAGCAAGCGGCGCTGTTGCGCTCTGTCATTGCCGACGACCTTGCCAAGATTTCCGACGCCGGTCAGCGCGATACGCTCAAGGAGCTGAGTCTCGAGTTCGAGTCCTACGCGACCGAGCTGGCTCGCATTGGCGTGGAAAAGGCCAAACTCGCGACCATGCGCACGCAGTCAATGGAGCCCTCGGTGGCGGCCGTCCAGAAAGGACTTGAAGATGTTGCTGCCATTTCGCTTGCGACGAGCGATGCCGCTACGCGCGACACCGTCAATGAGATCCTGCGGCTGGTGTTGCTGGCGCAAAACCAGGTGAACATCGCCCTCGCGAACCTCGATGACGAGTCACTTCAGGCTGCCCTCGATACGTTGACCACCGCCGACAGCTGGATCGACTCGACGGCAAAGTCCGGCCCCAAGGAAATGCGCTCGACTTTCGCTGAACTGCGCGACAAGGCCAGCCAGTACGAATCCGATTTCACGGTGATTCAGGCATCGAGCCTTCAGAACATCAAGGATGTCGCTGCCCTGAACGACAAGGTCGCTGCCATCACCCAGACTATCGACGCCTTCCTCGGGGTCGCGACCAAAAGTCAGGCTTCCCTGCAGGCCCAATCCGAACAGATGTTGGCCTCATCCGAGAAAATGCTCTGGGGCATCTCGGTTGGTGGGCTCCTGATCGGCCTTGTCCTTGCCATGCTGCTCGGCCGCGGCATCTCCCGCCCAATCGTCCAGATCACCAAGGCCATGCAGAGGCTCTCCGCCGGTGAATTGGCGGCCACCATTCCCGGCATTGGTCGTTCTGACGAAGTTGGGACCATGGCGGCCACGCTCAATGTCTTCAAGGAGGGACTGCAGGAAAACGAGCGCCTGCGCGTTGAACAGGATCACGCCAAGGGTATGATCGAGGAACGTCGACGTGGAGAGCTCAATCAACTCGCTGCTGCCTTCGAGATGGCCGTGGGCGGCGTCGTTCAGTCGGTGGTCAGCGCCTCATCCCAGCTTCAGTCAGCCGCTCGGTCGATGAGCTCGGCGACCGAAGAAGTCTCGGGCCAATCGATAACCGTGGCCAGCGCAGCCGAGGAAGCGTCAGCCAATGTCGAAACGGTGGCCGCATCGGCGGAGGAACTCGCCTCGTCCATCGGCGAGATCAAGCGTCAAGCGGACGAAAGCACGCGCGTCGCCTCCCGCGCGGTCAGCGACGCCCAGGAGACGGCGCATCGGGTTAGAGAGTTGGCCGACAGTGCTAATCGCATTGGCGAGGTCGTCAATCTGATCGACAACATCGCGAGCCAAACCAACCTTCTCGCTCTCAACGCCACGATCGAAGCGGCTCGCGCAGGTGAGGCTGGAAAGGGTTTTGCTGTCGTAGCCGCCGAGGTCAAGCAACTGGCCGACCAGACCTCCAAGGCGACATCGCAGATCTCGCGTCAGATCGGTGAGATCCAGTCGTCCACGCAGTCGTCGGCTGAAGCCATCGTTGGCATTACCTCGATCATCGAGCAGCTCAACGCCATTGCGTCGTCGATTGCCGCAGCTGTCGATCAGCAAGGTGCCGCGACCAACGAGATCGCCCGCAACGTTGCCCAGGCATCGTCTGGTACGCATCAGGTATCGCAGAACATCGTCGGCATCACCCAGGCCGCAACGGAGTCCTCAAGCGCCGCAACCCAGGTGTTGGCATCCGCCAACGACCTCGCGCAGCAATCGGACACGCTACGCGACGAGGTAAGTCGCTTCCTGTCGTCGGTGCGCAGCGCCTGAAGCTCTAAAGTCTGACAGCTTACTTGCGGCAGCCCTGGCGGCTGCCGCCTCTTTTTTACTCAAGCCGGCTGCGGAACAGCCACCCGGCCGCTGGCAGGGTGACCAAGGCAATCAGCGCCATCGGCAGGGTCTCGCTGACGATCTCGGTGAGCGGGATTTCTTTGAGGAAGACACCGCGCACGATCACCAGAAAGTAGCGGAGCGGATTGAGATAGGTAACCAGCTGTAACCAGTCGGGCATGTTGGCAATCGGCGTTGCGAAGCCTGAGAGCAGCATTGCTGGCACCAGGAACAGGAAGGCGCCGAGGATGGCCTGCTGCTGCGTTGCCGCCAGAGCCGATATGAATAGGCCGAAGCCGACCAGCGAGATCAGATAGAAGAAAGCCGCACCATAGAGAGCGAGCAAAGAGCCCCGCAGCGGAATGCCGAAGATCCAGACGGCAGCGAGAATGAAAAGAGTGATGTGCACGAAGCCGATCAGGATTGGCGGAACAAGCTTGCCGATGAGGATCTCGTGCGTCCTGAGGGGTGATACCATCAGCTGATCGAAGGTGCCGAGTTCGCGCTCGCGCGCAATGGAAAGCGCTGTCACCAAAAGGCCGACCAACATCGCGATAGACGCCACGAGGCCCGGCACCATGAACCACCTGAACTCCAGGTTTGGATTGAACCAGTTGCGCGTGAGAGTGCCCACCTTGACCGGTGCGAGCTGTTGGCCAGCGGGCGTATCGGCGGCGACACTAGAGGCAATGGAAGTGAGGTAACCTGCGACGATCTGTGACGCGTTAGATCGCCTGCCATCGAGAATGACGGCCATATCGGCTGTTGAACCGGCCTCGATGTCCCGCGAGAAATCGGGACCGATTTCCAGGGCGGCGATAACCTTCTCGCGGTCGATCGCCTCGCGAAGTTCGGCAGGATTGTCGGTGCGTTGAACGAGGCGGAACTGAGGGGAAGCTTCAATGCGGCTGATCAGTTCGGTGCCCCAGTGACCCGAGTCCCGATCGAGCACCATGACGTCGACATTGCGAACTTCCAGCGTCGCCGCGTAGGAGAAGATCAGAAGCTGCATCACCGGTGGCGCAATCAGGATGATGCGGCTCTTGGGATCTCGGAACAGCGCGAGAAACTCCTTGCGGACCAGAGCGAGAAGGCGCGTGAATCCCATTTCACGTGATCCTCTTGGCTGTCTTGCGAATGGCAACGGCAAACAGGGCGATGCCGAAACCGATCAGGATCAGGATGGAGCGGAGGAACATTGGCCAGATGTCTCCGGCCAGGAAGACCGACTGCAAACTCGGTATCAGGTAACGGGCCGGAACGATCAAGGTGATGTACTGGATGACGACGGGCATCGAATTGATCTCAAAAATGAACCCGGACAGCAGAAATCCTGGCAGGAACCCGGATAGCAGCGCCAGTTGCGAGGCAAGGAACTGGTTCTTGGTCACTGCGGAAATCAGAAAGCCCTGCCCTAGCGCCGGCATCAGAAAAGCTGCCGACAATGCGTAAAGCGCCAGGATCGATCCGCGAAACGGCACGTCGAACAGAAATACGGCCAGGACGACGCAAAGCGTCATGGAGGCGAGACCGAGCAGGAAATAGGGAACGATCTTGCCGGCCAATAGCTCCCAGGCCGTGACCGGCGTTGCCATCATGGCTTCCATAGTGCCCCGCTCCCATTCACGGGCGATCACCATCGATGTGAGAAGCGTGCCGACCAAGGTCATGACGATACTGATCGAGCCGGGCACCAGAAAGTTTCTGCTCTTGAGTTCAGGATTGAACCAGAAGCGCGTCTGTACCGAGAGCGGTGTTGCTGTAAGAGCCCGTTCGGCCGCCCGCTGCGTCTCCCATGTCGTGACCGTGCCCGCCGCATAATTCTGGACGAAATTGGCCGTGTTGGGATCTGCGCCGTCGACGATCACCTGCACGACAGGATGGCGGGCAGCGGTGAGATCAGAGGTGAAGCCATCGGGGATGACGAGGATGCCGCCTATGCGGCTCTGAACAAGATCGTCCTCGAAGTCCCGCCGGTCCCTTCCGATTGTCACGTCGAAATATCGCGAGTTCTGAAAGCTGGCTGCGAGATCGAGCGTTGCCGGCGTTGTTTCTTCCAGTACGAGCCCGACGCGGGTCTGCGTCGTGTCGAGTGATACGCCGTAGCCGAACAGAAACAGCAGGATCAGCGGCAGAACCAGTGCGATCAGAATGCTGGAAGGGTCGCGGACGATCTGGAAGCTTTCCTTGCGAATCAGCGCCAATAGGCGACGAGTGTGCCCGCTACGAAGGGAACTCATGTCGCAGCCTCCCTTTCGCTGGCTTCGATCAGCGCGATGAAGGCGTCCTCCATGGTGGGATCTGGTCGCTCTTTCGTTGCGACCTTGCCCTTGAGGTCGTCAGGCGAACCGAGAGCGATCGATTTCCCGCGGTAGATCAAAGATATTCGGTCGCAATACTCCGCTTCGTCCATGAAGTGAGTGGTGACGAGCACCGTCACGCCTTTCTCGACGAGGCCGTTGATATGGGTCCAGAACTCGCGGCGCGTAATCGGGTCGACGCCGGAGGTTGGCTCATCGAGGAATAACGCCTCCGGCTCGTGCATGACGGCTGCGGCGAGCGCGAGGCGCTGTTTTAGACCGAGAGGCAGATCCTTGGCTGACATTGAGGTCTGGCGTTTCAGATCGAAGATGTCGAGCATCAAGGCGATCCGTTCGCGCCGGCGCGCGCCCGACAGGCCGTATACGCCGGCGAAAAACTCAAGGTTCTGGCCGACCGAGAGATCGCCGTAAAGCGAGAACTTCTGCGCCATATATCCGAGGCGATTGCGGGCCTCGGCAGCATCGCGGCGCAGATCGAAGCCCGCGACCCTGCCCTCGCCTTCGGTTGGCTTTAGAAGGCCGCACAGCATTTTGAACGTCGTCGATTTGCCGGCGCCGTTAGGTCCGAGGAGGCCAAAGATCTGACCGCGTGGAATATCGAAAGTGATGCGGTCGGCAGCGGTGAAATCACCAAACCGCTTAGTCAGTCCGCGCGCCTCTATGACCGGACGATCATTATCGGCGGGACGCGGCGCCTGGGCTTCAGCGAGTTTGGAGTGGCCGCTTGGACCGCCGCCCAGCATATCGACAAAGGCGTCCTCGAAACGCGGCGTGGCCGAAACAAGATGCTCAGTGTTGGCGCCCGCAACCGTCGTCAAGCTTTGGACATTGGCGTTTTCGGCGAGAACCAACCGGATCGCCGCGCCTTGAATAACCCCATCAACCACCTCGTTCTCGTCGAGGAGCTGGGCAAGCAGATGTCGACGGCTGCCTTCGATTCCGGTCAGCCTCCGTACCCTTCCCTCGACGCGATCGGTGAGCCCGGACGGCATCCCGGAATAGAGCAGCTTGCCGGCGTTCATCAGCAGGACGCGGTCGCAGGCCTCGGCTTCGTCGAGATAGGCGGTCGACCAGACGACACCGATCCCCTCCTTGGTGAGGTTCTCCACCATCTTCCAGAGTTCACGACGCGAGATGGGATCGACACCGACTCCCGGCTCGTCGAGCAGCAGAAGACGCGGCTTGCGGATCAGCGCACAGGTCAGTCCGAGCTTTTGCTTCATGCCGCCCGAGAGTTTGCCGGCGAGCCGATCGGTGAACCGCTTGAGATCGGTGAAGTTCAGAAGTTCCTCAAAGACCGCCGGGCGCTCGTCGTGCGGCAAGCCACGCATGTCGGCATAAAGGTCCAGGTTCTCCTCGACGGAAAGATCCTCATAGAGACCGAAGCGCTGCGGCATATAACCGATGGCCGTCTGGATAGCGTGCGCTTCCGTGCGCGCATCATGCCCCAAGACGGTGATGCGACCGGCCTCGGGCTGCATCAGCCCGGTCATCAGGCGGATCAGGGTCGTCTTGCCGGCGCCGTCCGGCCCGACAAGACCGGTAATCTCACCCGCTCGTATCTCCCCAGACACATCGTCGAGGGCTGGTTCGCCATCGCCGAAGCGCTTCACGACAGCGTTGAGCTGCACAAGGACGGGCTTGTCCTCGGTGGCGTTCATTTGGGCCCGTCCGCGATCGGCGGCAAATGAACGGTGACCGGCATGCCCTGCCTAAGATCCTTTCCCGGATGATCGACGATGATCCGCAGACGGTAGACAAGGTCCGTGCGCAAATCCGGTGTCTCCACGGATTTTGGGGTGAACTCGGCCACCGGCGAGATGAAGCCGACCTGTCCTTCATAACCTGCAGGAGAAAGCCCATCGGACGTGACCTTGACCTTGAGCCCGGGATGAATGCGGCCGAGATCGGCCTCGGAGACATAGGCGCGGACCCACACCGGCTCATTCAATGCCAATACGAAAACATTGGTGGACGAAGCCACGATGGCGCCCGGTTCGCTGACGCGCGACAGGATAATGCCGTCCGCCGGGGCCTTGAGCTCGGTGTCGGCGAGTGAGGTTCGTGCGGCATCCAGTTGCGCCTCGGCGGCCCGCAGCTGTGCCTCAGCCGCAGCGATGTCCTCGGAGCGGCTCCCCTCCTCGATAAGATCGAGCGCCGCTTTGGCACTTGCCACGCGGGCGCTCGCCACATCCTTTGTGGCTGTTGCCGTGTCGAGGCTCGATTGGGCGACGGTGCCCTGGTTCCGCAATTGATCTGCGCGCGAGAGAGCCAGCTCGGCGTTCGCAAGATTGGCAACCTGCTCTTGATAGGCAGCGCGGGCCTGCTCGATCTCCGAGGGGCGAGCGCCAGCCTTGAGCTTGTCGAACGTTGCCCGGAGAGCTGCGACGTTCTCCTCGGCTGCACGTGCTGCGATCTCATAGGGACCGGCATCAAGGCGAGCCAGCACGTCACCGGCTTTCACCGCATCGCCCTCTTCCACCAACACAGTGGACAGTCGGCCGTTCACACGGAAACCAAGGGAAACCTGACGAATATCGACGTTGCCGTAGATCTGTTGCGTTGGTCCAGTGGGCAGGAAGTAACCGTAGCGCTGCGGCACGCCGTAGTGCCATGCGGCACCGGCACCTGCCACCGCCATGAGCAGAACGATGGGGACAATCTTGTTCATGATGCGCTTTCCCCGGCGGGATGGATCCCGTCCACGAGATCTCTGGCGATGCTTCGGATCGCTGCTGTTTCCTCAGGGCCGACGCTTGCCCAGCCCAGTTCCCGAAGGACCGTGGCTCGGCCGACGCGATAGACCACCAGAGAACCGACAAGCGAAAGTGTCCGAAGACCGACGTGTTCCGAGGCGGGATCTTCGTTGATCAGAATGCCGACGAGATAGCGCGCGGCGGCCAGAACGGGCTGCATGAAGCCGCTGTAGATTCGATCGTAAGCCTCTGTCGGCTCGGCCTGCTCGCGCACCATGTAGCGCACCCACACGGCCGACTCGTCGTTGGCAAACAGGGTCAGCATGGTTTCTGCGAGCATGACCAGGATAGAGCGCGCCTCGCCGAAGTCGATAGGACGGTGGCCGGACTGTGCCTCTGCGAAGCGATCAAGCACGATCGCTCGTCTTTCCCCGATGCGGGCCTGCAGTCGTTCGACCAGATAATCGGCAACCGCGTTGTAGAGGCCGCGCTTGTTGCCGAAATAATAGTTGATCGCTTGAAGGTTGACCCCGGCTTGCTCGGCAAGCCTGCGTGTCGAAACACCTTCGAAGCCGTATTGACCGAACAGCTCTAGCGCAGAGAGGAGTAGCTTTTCGCGCGTGCCGTCGTTACGTGCGGCATCAACGGGCGAGATGGGAGATGTGTTGTTCATGGCGTAAATCTATACCCGCAAAAGATTCAGTCAATCGACTGATTTACGGATAGGCTAGAAGAAGGCGCTGTCACCTCTTGGAATTGGAGATTCTGGGAGGCAGAGCCCTCTCAATCGCGCGAAAGGGCCACCACCGGATCGAGTTGCGAGGCATTGCGAGCCGGCAGGAAGCCGAAGACGACGCCGATCAGCGTCGAACAGACACAGGCGGCGACGATCGAGGTGGTCGAGTAGATCAGCGTGAAGTCGCTTGAGAACAGCTTGACGATTTGACCTATGCCGAAAGCCGCCCCGATGCCGCACAGCCCTCCGATCAGGCAGACCAGCACGGCTTCGATCAGGAACTGCTGCAGAATATCTCCCTGCCGCGCCCCAACCGCCATGCGCACACCGATCTCGCTGACGCGTTCCGATACCGAGACGAGCATGATGTTCATCACCCCGATGCCACCGACTACCAGCGAGATCACCGCGATGGCAGCGATCAACAGCGTCAGTGTCTGCGTCGTGGAGGTGATCGTCTGGCGTATGTCGTCGGTATTGAGAATAAAAAAGTCTTGTGTTCCATGCCGCTGGGTCAGGAAGCGCGTCACATCCTGCTCGGCAAGGCCTGTGTCGACATCATCAGCAACGCGCACCGTGATCGATCGCAGTGACATGGTTCCCAGGAACCGAGTCTGAACCGTCGTATAAGGAAGATAGACTGAGAGGTTCTGGCTGGAACCGAAGCCACCTTGCTGTGGCTGTGTCACTCCCACGATGCGCGCCGGCACATTGCCGATCAGCAGCACCTGCCCTACTGGCGACCGTACGCTGTCTGCGAACAATGTTTTGCGGGTGTTCTCGTCGATGACGACATCGGTCGATCGGTTGCGAACCGACCTGGCGTCGAAGAAGCTGCCTTCGGCGAGTTTGGTGCCCCGCGCCGCAAAATACTGGTCTCCCACACCGTTGATCAGGGCACTCGCCTCAAGAGAGCCGACACGCAAGGTCTTACTCGTCGAGACGGTGGGAGTGACGGCAGCAATATAACTTTGTCGAGCCAAGGCTTCAGCATCTGACACCACTAAGGTGGTGATGCGAGCCGATCTGGTGTCGCCGAAGCTGCGGCCGGCGAAGATTTCCAGCGTATTTGTCCCGAGGTTGGAAATGTTGGCGAGCACCTGCTGCTGGGTGCCCTGCCCGATCGCCACCACCGATACCACGGACGCGATGCCGATGATGATGCCGAGCATGGTCAGGAAGGTTCGAAGGCGATGCGCTGCCATGGCGAGAACAGCCATCCGCAGAGCTTCCTTGAAGCGATCGGCCAGCGAGCGGAGATAACCGCCACTTTTTATTCTCTCGGCAGGTTGCGCTGATTTGGCGCTGGCCGGTTCCGAACTGTGTTCATTTCGACGATCACTGAGAATGACGCCATCGGATATCTCAATGATGCGGCGTGCCCGGTTTGCGACGTTCATGTCGTGCGTGACGATAATGATCGTCTTGCCCTCGGCATTCAGTTCCTCAAGGATGCGAAGCACTTCCTCGCCGGAGTGCTTGTCGAGAGCGCCCGTCGGCTCATCGGCCAGGATGACGTTGGCCCCGTTCATAAGAGCTCGTGCGATGGAAACGCGCTGCTGCTGACCGCCGGAAAGCTGTCCCGGCCGATGGTCGGTGCGGTCGCTCATGCCGAGCCGGTCGAGCAGGGTTTCGGCTCGCGCCTGCCGATCACGGGGCGCCATACCGGCGTAGATGGCTGGAATTTCAACATTGGCCAGCGCGTCGAGCTCGCCAAGGAGGTGATAGCGCTGGAAGATAAAGCCGAAATGCTCTCGACGAAGCGCCGCGAGTTCATCCGGCTCCAGCATCGATGTCTCACGACCGGAGATGCGGTAGCTGCCAGCGGTCGCCCGATCGAGGCAGCCGAGGATATTCATTAGGGTCGACTTACCGGACCCGGAGGCACCAACGATTGCAACCATCTCGCCGGCCTCAATGACGAGGTCGAGGTCCTTCAGGACGGTAATCGTGCCGTCGCCCGATGGGAATTCGCGCCGGAGTTTTTCCAGCCGGATGAGTTCGGCCATCGCTCACATCCCCGGTGGCGGACCACCGCCCCGGCCCAATCGTACGTTGGAGGCCGCCGCAGCCCGCTGTGCGGCCGTCATTTCGCCGGTAACGACCTTGTCGCCCTCCTCAAGGCCAGACTTCACTTCGGCTGTCACCTTGTCGTTCAGGCCAATTTCGACGCGACGGTCTGTCGTACTGCCGTCAGCATTCAGCACCTTGACGCGATATCTGCCCTCGTGGTCGCGATTGCCCAGGGCGGCGGCCGGCACCGTCAATACATTCTCGGCGCGCCCGAGCACGATATTGACCTCGGCGGTCATATATGTCCTGAGGCGGCCGTCGGGGTTGGGAACGTTGAAGTTGCCGTAATAATAGATGGCCGAAGACGACGAACTCGACGAAGAGGAGGATGAGCTCGACGAGGTAATCGCCGTATCGCTGCGGATCGATTCCGGCGCCGGGTCGATGCTTTCGAGGGCCGCGTCGTAGCGATGCTCCGGATCGCCAATGATGGTGAAATAGACCTTCTGACCGGGCTGCACGTGAACGACGTCCGCCTCGGATATTTCGGCACGCACAGTCATGGTGTCCAGCTGTCCGAGCACCACGATGGTTGGCGCCGACTGCGTCGCGTTGACGGTCTGCCCCGCCTGGCTGACGATGGCGAGCACCGTCCCGTCCATAGGAGCTGTAATGCGGGTATAGTCGAGGTTGGCTCTGGCGGTCGCAACCGCAACTTCTGCAGACTTGATCTGGGCGTCAAGGGCGGCGATCTGCGCTTCTGTCGTCTTGACGGTTGCCTGGGCGCTTTCTAGATCGGCACGCGCCACGGCGTTCTGGCTCACCATGTTCTGTTGACGTTCGAGTGTCTGCCGAGCCAGGGTCAGCGATGCTTCCTTTTCATCGCGCTGGGCATGAATATTGGCGAGCGATGCCTCGGCAGTCTTCAGGCTGTTTTCTTGCGTCACCGAGTCAATCTCGGCGATGAGGTCGCCGGTTCTGATCCGGTCGCCGAGTTTGACGTTAAGGGACGTGATGCGTCCGGACGCTTGTGCGCCAACAGCAACGAGCTTGACGGGCCTGAGCTCGCCGGTAGCCAGCACGGTTTCCTCAACGCTTCCCCGCTCAACGCTGGAGGTCATCATCGTGACGGCGGGTGCCGTGTAGTACTTCACCTTCACGAAGTAGCCCGCCGCCGCCGCAAGAGCCAAAATGACAAGGACTATCAAGCCGCGACGGCTCTTGCGTTTACGCGGTGCGGCAGTCATGCGCGGCGTCCCGTGAAGTAGGCTAGCGAGGCAAACAGGCCGCCAGCCAATATGATACCCACCATCGGGTAGACGGTTCCGTTGTGCAGCAATCCGACCGCAGCGCTAGCGAAACTTGCCACTGCGAACTGCATCACGCCGAGCACCGACGAAGCGGTGCCGCGATGGGCTGATATATGGCTCATGGCGATGGCCATGGTATTCGCGCCGATCAACGGCGCCGTAGATAGGCAAAGCATGAGAAGGGCCACGAGAAGCGGCAACGGCGCGCTGGCAGCCAGGACAATGAGAATGGCACCCATCGTCACATTGAAGACCAAGGCGCCCTCAAGTACCTTGCGTGTTGAAAAGCGGCGCAGCAGCAAGCGGTTGACCTGGGAGGCGATAATCATGCCGCAGGCATTGAGACCGAAAAGCCAGCCGTAGTGCTGCTGACTCACCCCGTGAAGATGCATGTAGACGAAGGGCGAGCCTGTTATGAAAGCGAAAAGACAAGCGGCCGCGCAAGCACCGGACAGGGCTGGGGCCATGAAGCCACGGTTCGAAAGAACCTGACCAAAGGCTCGTCCGATCGCCCCGATACCCAATGCGTGCCGTCGCTCGACGGGTAATGTTTCGGGCAAGCCGCGCGACGCCGCGACAAGGCAGGCAACTCCGAACAGGGTGAGGACGACGAAAATGGCCTCCCAAGGCGCAACGGCGAGAATATAGCCGCCGAGCAGCGGCGCGATGATTGGCGCCAACCCCTGGATGAGCATCATCTGGGAGAGGAAACGGGCACTGCCACGCTCGTCAAATAGATCAGCAACAACCGCCCGACTGACCACCATGCCGGCACAGCCGCCAAGCGCCTGGCAGAGGCGAAGAAAGATGAAACCTTCGACCGTTGGCACCACGGTAATTGCCGCCGATGCCAGGGTGAAAATCATAAGGCCGGCAATCAAGGGCGGCTTGCGGCCGAAGCGATCAACCAGCGGTCCATAGATGACCTGTCCCACCGAGAGGCCGAGAAAGAAAACCGACAATGAGAGCTGTACGCGCCCTTCGTCCGTGGCGAAGCTCTGCGCAAGGCTTGAAAAGCTTGCGAGATACATATCGGTCGACAGCGGCGCAAAGGCAGTCAGAGCCGCCAGTATGAAGGTGAGGCCAAGGGAATTGATAGCAACGGTTGTGGAAGCAGACATCGTCTCATGAGTTTACCGGGGATGCGCCGGCTCGCGGCTTGAAGCCAGTAACGTCAGTTGGGCGCCGTTCGAAGATGGGGACCGGTATTGGTGTCAACCACCTCCGGCTTCGACACATCGACCGTGCCGTTCCATCCACCGCCCAATGCCTTGTTGAGGGCAATATAATCTGTGGCAATCGCGACCGTGCTGGTGAGCAGCGAATCCTCGGCGGTATAGAGCGAACGTTCCGCGTCGAGTACATCAAGGAAGCTCGACGAGCCTGACTGATAGAGCGACTGGGCCAGCTCCGACGCCTTGCGATAAGACTGCGTGGAGGCGGCAAGGCGACCATTTTTGATGCGTTCCTGCCGGAAGGCGACAATGGCATTCTCGACGTCTTCCAGGGCGCCGAGCACGGCGGCCTTGTAGGCGACGAAATACTGATCTCGGGTCGCCTCGGCTGCCTCCTGCGCGGCGGCAAGCTTTCCGGCGTTGAAGATCGGCACCGATAGGGACGGGCCAAAGCTCCAGGAAATGGTAGAGGATTTGCCGAGGTCGCCGACCGTGGTGGCTGTGGTCGCGATGGCACCAGACAAACTGACCGCGGGATATCGGGCAGCGGTCGCAACCCCAATCTGGGCCGTTGCCTGGGCATACTGACGCTCCGCCTGCCGGACATCCGGCCTGTTGGCGAGAAGGTCTGCCGGCAGGCCGGCGGGCACAGGCTGGCGCGGCCGCGGGATTGGGCCACCCTTCTGCATGCGCGCGTCCAGCTCTGCAGGCGCACGACCTGTCAGCACAGCAAGACGGTGCACGGCCTCCGAATAGGAGGTCTGGAGGTCCGGAATCTTGGCTTCCGTACTCGCCGCCTGTCCTTCGGCGTTCGCAACGTCGACCGCCGATGCCGAGCCCGCCTCGAATTTCTTTCGGGTTAACCCAGCCGTTTCACGCTGCGAGGCCGCGCTCTGACGGGCCAAAGCCATGCGAGCCTGATAACCGCGTGCCGCGACGTAGTTGGAGGCAACATCGCCTACCAAGGTCAGCAGTACCGAGTTGAGGTTCTCCTCGGACGCTTGGGTACCGTAACGTGCGGCTTCGGAGGAGCGCGCGTTGGCACCGAACAAATCGAGTTCCCAGGAGGAATCGAATCCCCCCTTGAACTGATTGCCTACCGCGCCATTACCCTGTGTCGTTTTCTGACGCGTGGCCGAAGACGAGGCGTCGACCGATGGGAACAATGCCGCAGTGGTTTCGCGCTCGGTGGCCCGCGCAGTGCGGATCTTGGCTTTGGCGGAGGCAACATCGAGATTGCCAGCGACAGCCTCCTCGATCAGCGCGTTGAGCTCCTTGTCGCCAAGCCGTTCCCACCAGCGCGCCAGTTCAGCTGGACGAGCTGGCGTCTCCGCGCCGGAAGAGCCCCAACTGGTTGGCAGCGCCAAGCGCGGCACCAAGTAGTCGGGACCAACGGCGCAGCCCGACAGGAGGATAGCGAGAAGCGGGATCGAAATCCCAGCAGCGCGACGGAGGGAAGAGGAACGGTTGACCTTCATGTCCGTGCGCAACGCCATGGCTTTACGAATTGTCCCTTTTAAAACTGCAGAGATTTGGACTGCTTACGCGCGGCTCGGCAAGTCAAAAGAGTTTGAAAAGTGTAACCAAAAGCGACAACTAACCGAAATTTTTGATCGAGACTGCAGCCGGAAACAATCTGAAACCTGCTTCCCACCGATCTATGCAATAGCACGACGTTGACGTGCAGATGACGAAAGTTCAGTCCTTGGTAGCAAATGATGGGCCCGAGACTGTCCTGATGCCAAGCTTTCCGTCTTCTCTTTCAACAAGACGTCTAGACCTGCGCCGTTACAACCAAGACGATGCGGCGTGGTACACGAGGATGGCACTCCGAAATCGCTCGCATCTTGCTCGCCATGAGGGCGGCAATGCAGTGATGAAGATATACACCGAAAGCGACTCTGCTGCCGCGATCCAAAGGTTCGAACAGGTGGAGAATGCCGGCAGTGCGGCGTTCCTCGGCGCCTTCCTCCGCGATGGTCGCACATTTGTCGGGCAGGTTTATATTGGTGTCAGCGATGCCAACCTGCCCGGCTATCTTCTAGGCTATTTCTGCGACGAAGCGCACCTGCGCCAAGGCTATATCTCTGAGGCCGCGGAAGCTGTCCTCAATACGCTCTTTGCCGATTGTAAGGCTGAGCGTGTGGGCCTTTGGTGCGATGATACCAACCTTGCAAGCCAGCGCATCGCCGAACGCCTCGGTATGCAGCGGGAAGGCCATATTCGCGCCGACAAACGCCACGCAGATGGCTCGGTCACCGGCTCGCTTTGCTACGGTCTCCTGCGCCAGGAGTTCCTGGCGCAGCAGGCTTGGTAAAAATTAGGCCGGCCGCCCCACCGCCGGAACGAAATCGGACAAGTCTTCCCGGTCGAAATAGACCGTTCGTCCCTCCTCTGCAGATTTATACAGCGCCATCAGCATTTCGATGACCGCCACGCCATCCGCAAAGGTCTCGTCCGGCGACTGTCCCTTGCGGAAGCGCTCGACCATGTGACGGTTTTCGTCCGTGTAGCCATAGACACCTGCCTCATCCTCAAGGACGGGCATCAGACCCTGCTCCGCGTTCTGCTTTTCGACGAGATCCTCTCCTTCGTTGCCGCTGACCCGGCGCGACATGAACACCTTCAGCCCAGTATTGAGCGAAGAGAACTCCAGCGCATATTCCGGTCCGAGCAGCTCAAGCTGGATGCGCAGCCCGGCGCCGACATAGGCCCAGGACGTGGTAGCCTCAATGATCACTTCCTGGCCGAGGTCGTCCTCAAGCGTGATCATGCCGCGCGCGAAATCCTCGCTGGCCCGCCGACTATAGTCGACCGTTGCTCCCATGCGCTCCTTGAGTTCGGCGGCGTAATTCGGCCTCGTCCATTTCAGGCAGGCGACGGCGCCCGTGGCCGACTTCAGCTTCAGCGATGAGCGCGGCGCATCCGGCCTTGTCAGCAGGAAGCGCGCGACCTCGACGGAGTGGCACATCATGTCGAGCAACACGCCGCCGCCCTGCTGGTCGCCCTTCCAGAACCAGGGCTCGTGCGGGCCGGCGTGTTCCTCCGCCGCGCGGGCCAGATAGGGGCGCCCAGCAGCTGGCACCGCGCGCCGCCAGATGATGTCCTTGCCGCGCAGCACGGCCGTTGAGAACACTTGATTTTCGAGATAACCGTGGATGAGTTTGGCATCCTCGACGAGATGCAACATCTCGCGCGCCTCCCGTAGCGTACGGGCAAGCGGCTTCTCACAAGCGACAGCGAAGACCGCGGAACGCCCCGCCTTTCTGAGGTCATGCAGTGACCGCATCACGTCGAGGCGCGTATCGTTGGGTGACAGCACCCAGATGGCATCAACGTCGGGCGCCGTCAGCAGCGCTTCCAATGTCGGATAGGCCGCGCACGTGCCGAGATCCAGGTTGTGTACTGCGTCGGCGAAAGCCTTGCGCTTGTGTTCCGTCGGCGAGTAGACGCCCGTCACTTCCACATTGCGAACGCCGACCAGCGATTTCAGGTGGAAGTGGGCAATGAAGCCGCTGCCTATGAACCCGATACGAAGGGTTTTGCGGGGAAAAGCGGTCGTCATCTCTGGTCCTCCCAAGGCTCTTATCTCTGTCCGATCGCTTTGGGGGCGTTCGGGATGAAGGGTGCGGTCGACGAGCGAATAACAAGCTCGGTCGGCACGACCATGGTGGCGTCGGTCGCAAGACGGCCTCCCAGCCGTTCGATCATCATCCGCATGACCTCGACACCAATCTCACGTTGAGGCTGTCGAACGGTGGTCAGGGGGGGATTGCAGGCGACGGCGAAGATCGTGTCGTCGAAGCCGACCACAGACACGTCGCCAGGCACCGAAGCGCCGCGCTCCCTCAGCCTGTTGATGGCGCCGACGGCCATTTCGTCGTTGGAGGCGAAGATGGCTGAGAAGGATACTCCCCGCCGATAGAGTTCATCGACCGCCGCTTCGCCTGACGCCAGGCTGTAGTCGCCGCGCACTTCCAGTCGCTCGTCCGGCGGCGAACCGGCTTCGACGAGGGCCTTGCGCCAGCCGGCTACGCGGGCGACGCTCATTACCTCCGGCACCGGGCCGCTGAGATGTGCAATGGCGGTGTGCCCGAGTTCCAGAAGATGACGCGTTGCCTTGGCGGCAGCAGCTTCGTTATCGATCAACACAGTCGGCAGCTTGCGAGTTGGCATATATTCAAGCGCAACGACCATTGGCGGCAGGTCCGCGTCCTCAAGTTCAACGGGCATGGAGCCGGTCATCAGGATGAGACCGTCGGCATGCCGTTCACGCACCATGTCGATGTAGTGGTGGACACGCGCCGGATCGGACCGCGCATCCCCCATCAGCACCTTGTAGCCGGCGGACGACGCAACATCTTCCACGCCCTTGAAAACATCGAGGTAGAAGGGATTGGAGATGTCGCGGACCAGCAAGATCACCGTGTCGGTAGTCTGCCGTCGAAAATGGCGCGCCTGAGCGTTCGGCACGAAGCCAAGCGCCGCAACACAGCGCATCACGGCCTCGCGGGTCTCTGGACGGACGAGGTCAGGGTTCTTGAGAGTCCGTGATACGGTAGCGACGGACACGCGCGCCATGGCAGCGACGTCGCGAATGTTGGCGGGACCGGCCATGGCTACTAAACCCTCAACCTGGACTGCCGGCCGTAAAGCAGCATCAGAAGCAGCAGCGTGACGCCGAAGATCACCTGCCGCCCCCAGAACTCCAGGTTGAGCGTGGTGAGGACACTCTGCAGCAGGATCAAGGCGATGGCGCCAAGCGCGGTGCCTGTGTAGGACCCTGCCCCACCCGCCAGCGAAGTGCCACCAATGACCACCGCGATCACCGATGGCAGCACATACTGGTCACCAACGCTGATGAACGAGTTGCCCGTGTAGCCAATGACGCAAACGCCGGTGAAACCGCCGAACAGGCCGGCGAGACCGTAGAGCAGCACGCGGATACGGCGTGCTGGCAAGCCGGTCAGTATGGCAGCGTTCTCATTCGAACCGACGGCGTAGATCGACCAGCCGAAGCGCGTCCGCTTCAGCATGAGCGCCATCAGCACGATGATGGCGAACCAGACGAATAGAATGCCGGGGATGCCGAGGAAGGCTGAACGGCTGACGAAGGCCATCAGCGCCGGGGCCGCATTGCCTGACGGCACTCCGCGCGACAGCACGACGAGCCCGCCTTGTATGACGCCCATCATCCCAAGCGTCATCACCAGCGGCGGAATGCGCAGGTAGGTGACGCCGAGACCGTTGACGAGGCCGATCAGGAAACCGGCGCAGCAGGCAGTAGCAAAAGCCAAGGGTATCGCCGCATCTGAGCCGTTCATCACGTTGCCGGCGATGACGGCGCCGAGCGATATGACAGCGCCGATCGAAAGATCGATCCCTTCGCGTCCCCCAAGGATGACGAGGTTTTGCCCAGCTGCCGCGATGCCGAGAATGGCCGACACCGTCAGGAGACGGACGATCTGGTCTCCACGCGCAAAGCCCGGCGAAACCAACTCGCCGATGATGAGCAGAGCGAGAATGGCGACCGATGAGATGAGAAGCGGATTCTTCGCAAGATCGACGAAGCGGTTCATGGCTTTTCCCCTCAGCGCCGCGTCACGAGGACGCCGCCGGCCAAAGCGGCGAGAATGATCAAGCCCTGTACCAGCGTCTGGTATTCGAATGGCAGGCCCGCGAAGAAGATCACCGAGCCGATCATTCCCACCACCCAGGCGCCCAGGACAGAGCCCAGCGTGCCGCCGACACCTCCGGCGAGCGCCGTGCCGCCCAGCACCACGGCTGAGATTGCCGACATGGCCAAGGTCTGACCCATCAGCGGATCGCCGCTGGCCGTTTCGCCGGTCAGGCAGAGGCTGGCAAACGCACCGAACAGTCCGGACAGAACGAAGGCCGAAACTCGCAGTCCACCGAGGTTCAAACCTGTCTGGAAGGCTGCCGTCCTGAGACCACCAACGGCCTTGAGGCGCGTCAGGAACGGTCGGGTCGCGAGCACCGCTGCGATGAGAAAGCCAAGGAGATAGATGATGTAGACAGTCGGAACGCCGAGGATCGTGCCAGCATAGGTGCGCCAGTAAGGCTCTGGCACAGGCATGCCCGCCTGAGGCAATACCCAAAGTGCCAAGCCGGAAAAGACAATCGACGTCGCGAATGTCGTCACGATCGGCTGGAAGCGCAGGCCGGCGATGATCAGTCCATTAATAAAACCACAAGCCGCGCCAACGCCCATGCCGACAAGAAGCCCGAGGGCAACCGCGGTCCCATCGCCCCCGAGCGCAGCAATGACCGTAACAGTGACGACATTGACCAGCGCCACGATGGCGCCGACCGATAAATCGATGTCGCCGCCTAGGATGACGTAAGTCTGGCCGATGGCCACTAGCACCAGCGGTAGGAAGGTGGTGAGGTTAGACTGGACGACCGAGGCCTCAAGGAAGTTGGGCTGCAGCACCGTATTGACGACGAGAAGAACGACGAGCGCCGCTGCCGTCACGATCCAGGTGCGGCCGCCGAGTTTGCTGAGCGCGATCATGCCGCGTCTCCGTAGGAAGCCTGCGTCAGTTCGAAAGGCGTAAGCCGCTCGCCCGAAAGATCGGCGGTCACGGTGCCGCCGTTCAACACCAGCACGCGGTCACAGAGGGAAAGAAGCTCGCTGTCCTCGGAAGAGTAGATGATCACGGTCGCCCCTTCGTCGGCGAGCTTGCGCGCCAGGAGATAAAAATCGCCCTTGGCGCCGAGGTCGATGCCCTTGGTCGGATCGTCGAGCAGCAACAGGCCCGGCGCTGGCGACAGCCATCGCGAGATGAACACCTTCTGCTGGTTTCCGCCCGATAGCGATCCGATGGGGGCTTCGAGACCGGCGTAGCGTGTGTTGAGGCTAGCCAAGACCTCGGCGAAGCGTTGGCGGAACATGGCGCCAGGAATGATGTGCCGCTGCTCCCTCACTAGGCTGGCGATCGCCGTGTTCTCGTAGATCGATCGGCCGGGGAGCGCGCTGTCGCGGCCGCGATCGCCGGAGACATAGGCAATGCGATGAGCGATGGCATCGGCCGGCCGCCGGGCGGTGACATCGCTCCCGTCGAGGCGAACCCGTCCACTCTGAAACGGCTCCGCGCCAAACAGCCCGGCCAGCAGGGCCTTCTGCCCCTGGCCTTGCAACCCACCCAAGCCGAGGATCTCGCCGCCCCGCGCCGTGAAGGACACAGGTCCAAGCCGGGCAGATTTGACGGCCTCCACGACCAGGCGATCATTGCCAGCTAGTGGCTTGTGGTCGCGCACCGAAGCGGCAATGGCGCCTGTCTCGCCTACCATGGCGTAGACGACCGCGTACCGATCGGTCTCACCGGCGGCAAACTCGGCTACCGTCTGGCCGTTGCGCATCACGGTGATGCGGTCGGCAATTGCGAAAACCTCATCCATGCGATGTGAGATGAAAATCGACGAAACGCCTTCGGCCTTGAGCTCGCGCAGAATGTCGAAGAAAACCTCGACCTGCCTGCGATCAAGCGTGGCAGTCGCCTCATCGAAGATGATGATCTTGGGCCTGCGCGCCAGCACCTTCAAAATCTCGGCTAGCTGCCTTTGGTCGGGAGACAGGTCGGACACGCGGGCATCCGGCGTAAGCCCCTTGCCGGCAACAGCCGCGACGCGCTCGATCAATGCCGCTGTTTCACGCATGATGGCGCCGCGATCGGTGAAGCCCAGCGCACTCCGCGGCTCACGACCAAGAAAGATGTTTTCGCCAACCGACAACTGAGGAACCAGCGATAGTTCCTGGTAGAACAAGGCAACGCCCTGCTCCTCTGCAACCCGTGGAGAGCCAAGCGCCACCGCCTTGCCATCGATCGACACCTCGCCGGTATCGAGCGCGACCGTTCCGGCGATGATCTTGCAAAGCGTCGACTTGCCACACCCGTTGGCCCCGAGCAGCGCGTGGATCTCGCCATGACCAACGGTCAAACGGGCTCTGTCGAGCGCACGCACGGCGCCGAAACTCTTGGAAATATCGCTGGCGCGGAGGATTGGCTGCATCGAACGCATCCGGGTTCGGATCGGCAATACAAATCCGTCGCGTAAATCGCGCGCGCCGGACGATGGAAAAGGACGGGCCGGTCCCGGGAGGAAGTCAGGCCGGCCCGTTTGCAAGTTTACTTGAAGAACTTGGCGGCGTCGTCGATAGACACGACGTCGGTCACCGACCAGTAGCCAGGCTTGCCTTCGGCTTCCTTCAGCTTCTCATCGAGGTTGTCATTGGAGACGAAGGGGATCGGGATGTAGATGGCGTTGCCATAGACACCACCGAATACACCGTCCTTGAACTGCTTGCCCTGCAACTTCAGGACAGCGACGTTGAGGGCGGAAGCCATCACGCCTGGCGGGTTGACGGAAGCGCCGGACTTCAGGCCTTCCTTCTTCCACATGTCCATGAAGTCCTTGCGGATCTCACCGGTAGCAACGATCGACTTCTGCTTGTTGGCCGCCATGATGGCGCGCCATGTACCGGCGGCCATGCCGTCCTGCACCCAGATACCGTTGATGTCAGGATAGGTGGCGAGAAGCGTCTGTGCCGTCTGCTGTCCCTGTGCCTGATCCCAGTTGGCATTGGCCTCGTTGAGGATCTTGATGCCAGGGAACTTCTTGAAGACTTCGGTATAGCCGTCGACACGCATCTGGTTGGCCGGATGGCCGGCGACGCCGTTGATAGTGACGATATTGCCCTTGCCGCCGAGCGTGTTGGCGAGCCACTCGGCCGACTTCATCGCCCAGCCCTTCTGGTCGATGCCGACATAGATCGCATCCTTGGACGATACTTCCGCGTCGGTCGCCACGACAAGGATACCCTTGGCCTTCGCCTGCGCGAAAATCGGATCGAAGGCCGTCGGGCTATTCGGGTTGATGATGATGGCGTTGACGCCCTGGTTGATGAAGTTGCGGACGTTGCCGATCTGGCCCTGCACGTCGACGTTGGCCGATTGCACCACAACCTTGACCGTGACACCCTTGGCGGCCCACGCCTTGGCAGCCTCCTGCGCCTCCTCGATCATCTGGGTGCGCCACTCGCTACCGACCCAGCCGTTCGAAAGACCGATGGTGTAGGTCTCGGCCGCCGATGCCGTGCTGATCGTGGCCATGGCGATGCCGGCCGCCAAAAGAACTGATTTCATTGTTGCCTCCCTGAAGCGCCGCCAACCTTGTCTCCGGTTCGCAGCTGCTCGCTTGATGTCGTTTCCTCAGGAACCGCACTCCCTGGCTCCCGCCCTCGAACACCGCGATTCCACGGGCCTTTGATGCCCAAGACACATGATGTAACCGGTTACATTGATCGTCAATAAGCCCTTTGCCCTATGAAGGCATGCCTTGCTCCAGCTTTGAGAACAGGCGCCCCCGCTGCGCTGCCTAGCCGAGTACCGCTCCGAGGTCCGCGATGATGTCGTCGGCGTTTTCCAGGCCCACCGACATGCGGAAAGTCCCCTCGCCGGTCCAGTTGCGATAGGAGGCTGCTTCCTCGCCCTCGAGGCGGAAGGAAGAAGCGATCAGATCTTCGGACGGGATGTAAAACAGGAGGCTGCGCGTCTTGCCAAGCGACACGGCGTAGGCAACGGTCTTCAGTCTATCCGCGAAGCTGCGGGCCAGCACTGCCCCGTCGTCGATCACGAAAGACACCATGCCGGAGAAGTTCCGCATCTGGCGCACGGCAAGATCATGCTGCGGATGGCTTTGGAGGCCCGGCCAATAGACGCGTTTCACGCGTGGATGATTTTCGAGGAAGGCCGAAACCGCACGGGCGTTCTCTTCATGCGCCTTCATGCGGATCGGCAGGGTCTCAAGCCCACGCAGGATCAGCCAGGCGGCAAATGGATTGAGCGCCGCGCCAAGATGGATGAGCGATGTCTTCCTGAGATCGGCCATTGCGTCCGCCTTGCCGATCACGGCCCCACCCAGCGCATCGCCATGGCCGCAGGCATATTTCGTCAGCGAGTGGATGACGAAGTCCGCCCCAAGTTCCAGGGGCTTTGTCGCTATCGGCGTCGCCATGGTCGAGTCAACGGAGAGCTCGGCGCCGGCCGCGTGCGCGATCGCAGCTATGGTCGAGATATCGGCAAGGCGAAGGATCGGATTGGCTGGTGTTTCGATGTGGACGAGTCTGGTTTCCGGGCGGATGGCCGATGCGATTTTCTCCGGACTGGAGGCATCGACGGCGGTCACGCTGATGCCGAGTTTAGGCAGGCTGTCGTGAGCAAACTCGGCCACCCCGGCATAACAGACATTGGAAAGGACGAGATGATCGCCCGCTTTGAGGCGATTGAGAAAAAGCCCCGTTGCCGCAGACATGCCGCTCGCAAAGGTCACGGCCGCCTCGCCAGCATCCAGGGCCGCCAGGCGTGCCTCAAGGGCTTGGGCGGTCGGATTGCTCCAGCGCGTGTAGAAGTGTGGCGCATTGTCGCTAAGATCGTTGGCGGAAAAGCCGATGTCGTCAGGGTGGGCATAGAAGCTCGATGCCGGCACGAGAGGGCTCAGGACGGGCTCGCCTGAGCGAGGAGCCGACAAGCCGGCGTGTATGGATTGCGTCTCGATCTTCATGATCCCTTCCCTCTCACCTCGCAGACAGATTACTACGTCCGCACCCTAGCTCCCCGAAGTCGCGTTTCTAAGGAATTGCATCCCGCAACCGGACAATATGACGTAATTTCATTCCAAATGCTGCGAGCGATCACATCTGGATGAAGTGGCTTGCTGGGCAACAGATGGGGGTATATACCCGCGTTATGGACTCACCTTGTTACTGCGATCTTCTCAGAACGGCTGCCCGCAAGACGACGGCGATTTACGACCGGCATCTGGCTGAGGTTGGCCTGACGCTTGCTCAGTACAAGGTACTGAAGAGGATCAATCGCGTTGGGAAATTGTCGATTTCCGAACTTGCTGTTGCCTGCGACCTCGACCGGTCGACCATGGGGCGAAACGTGCAGGTTCTGGAGCGGCATGAGCTTGTCGAAGAAACAAGCTGCGATGACGGGCGGCGTTGCACGGTGCAACTGACGGAACTTGGGCGCGAGCGCTTCGCGGCTGCCGTGCCGCTCTGGCAGAAAGCTCAGTCCGAGATCGCAACATTGCTCGGCCCGGATCAAGTCGCAGCCATCGAAATCCTTTCCGCCAAGTTATAGTCGTTTACCGCCCCTCACTCATTCAGCGAAAGCCCGCCCATGACGACTTCCGCACTTCCCGGCTTTTTTGCTCGCCGCAACATCCACTATGGCTGGGTGGTGGTGGCCGTCACCTTCCTCACCATGCTGGCAACGGCAGGGGCGCTTGGGGCGCCCGGCGTCATGTTGCGACCGCTTGAGGCGGAATTTGGTTGGAAGAACTCCGACATCTCAACGGCCTTCGCCGTCCGTCTGGTGCTGTTCGGCCTTATGGGGCCCTTCTCGGCCGCTCTGATGAACCGCTTCGGCGTGCGGCGCGTTGTCGTCACTGCCCTGCTGCTGATTATCGCCGGTTTCGGTTTCTCAGTGACCATGACCAAGCTTTGGCAGTTGATGCTGTTCTGGGGGCTCGTCATTGGCTTCGGAACCGGCATGACGGCCCAAGTGCTCGGCGCTACAGTGGCGACGCGCTGGTTCGTCAGCCGGCGCGGTGTGGTGGTGGGCATGCTTACGGCCTCGAATGCGACGGGGCAGCTTATCTTCCTGCCCGTTATTGCCGCCGCCACCGAAGCCTGGGGCTGGCGGGCCGCTCTTGGCCTCGTGGTCGCTCTGCTCGCCACGGCGCTGGTCGGCGTGCTGTTCCTGATGCGAGATCGGCCAGCCGATATCGGCCTCACGCCATTCGGAGGTACACACCAGCCCGCACCGGCCCACACGACCGGACTGCTGACGCTTGTGTCGGCCCCGATCACGGGACTGAGGGACGCCGCGCGCTCCTACGTCTTCTGGGTGCTGTTCGTCACCTTCTTCGTCTGCGGTCTTTCGACAAACGGTCTCATCCAGACCCATTGGGTGTCGATCTGCGGCGACTATGGAATCCGGCCTGTGAACGCAGCGGGGTTCCTGGCTTTCGTCGGTGTATTCGATTTCGCCGGCACATTAATGTCGGGCTGGCTGTCTGATCGCTATGACAACCGCTGGCTGTTGTTCTGGTATTACGGTCTCCGCGGTCTGTCGCTTCTCTACCTTCCGCTCACCGGCTTCGATCCGCTTCTGCTGGCCGGATTCGCCGTGTTCTATGGCCTCGATTGGGTTGCAACGGTGCCTCCGACTGTGAAGATCACCGCCGAGCGCTTCGGCGCTGAGAAAGCCGGTCTGGTATTTGGCTGGGTGTTCGCCGCTCACCAGCTTGGTGCGGCCACGGCCGCCTACGGAGCGGGATGGAGCCGCACGGATCTCGAAAGCTACGTGCCGGCGCTTCTGGTCGCCGGTGGCTTCTGCCTCGTCGCAGCAGCGCTTTGCCTCACCATCGAGCGCAAGCGCGAACCGGTCGCACCATTGCCTCAGGCTGCGTGAAAAACGTCACAGGACGAAAGTCACGACGATCATCAGGACGAGGATCAATCCACCGACAATGGCGGCGGCCATGCGGCTCGCCGGCATGCGATTGCTGTTCGCGCCTCCCGCGGCCCGGGCAGCCTCGGCTTTCTTCCGCGCCTCGCGTGCCTTCTTGTCGAGCTTGACGACTTCGCCCATTCGCCCCTCCCTCGCCTCGAAATAATCTCGCCTAGCCGCCAACGCCTTCCAGCGCTGCAGTGACGCGAATCTCGCCGGCCGTCGCCCCAGCCCAGGTCTTGATCGGGGGATTGGCGAGTTCCTGCATCTCGGCATAACCCGCATCGTCGGGGCTGAGTTTCAACAAATCGATGAGAATTCTTGCCATCGCCACTTCCGATGCCCGGCTGGCACCATCATCGATCTTCAGCGCAATCCCAAGCCCAAGTTCCTTGACGGCGGCAATGAACACGCCTTCGGCGCCGGTCTTGACCAGAACCCGGCTGCCAAGAGCGGTCATCGTTCGGGTGCAGAAACGTCCGGTTCCGGCGATCATGAAAGGCTCTGCCGCTGCGGCGAGTCTCAGTCGCTCGGCCGCGCGGGCTCGCGACGCCGTCAGCCCTACGCCTGTGACGAAGCGAGCAAAGCCGTGAGCCAACGCTCGTGGCGCGACCGCGAAGGTTGGGATCGAGCAACCATCGGTACCGCAGATGTCAGTCGCGTGTGGGGTGCCGGTCATCGAGGCCCCGGCCGCGATAACCTCGCGCATGACTGGATGCTCGGCCTTCTCGTATCCTCTGGGATCGGCCCCCGTGACGACGCAAGTGCACAGGAAGCCGGAGTGCTTGCCTGAACAGTTGTTGTGAATGCGGCCAGGCTTTTCCCCGCGCCGGTACAACTCGCCCTGATCATCATGCCGCCCGGGCCAGTGAGGGCCGCAGGCAAGGCACCCCTCGTCAAGCCCTGCGGCAGCGAGCATGGCGCGGGCGGTCTCAACGTGACGGGGCTCGGCGTTGTGCGACGCCATGGAAAGAGCGAGTTCAGCGTCGCCAAACCCGAAGCGATCGGCAGCACCGCTCTCCAGGAACGGCAGGGCCTGGAACGGCTTGACCGCCGAGCGCGGGAAACTCGGACGTTCGATATCGCCGACACCGAACACCAGCCGCCCGTCGCCGTCGACGATGGCCACCGATCCCCGGTGGAAACTCTCGACGATCGGGCCGCGCGTGACCTCGACAAGAACCGGATTTTCCATGGCGGTTATCGTCCCTGTTTGTCGATCCAGGCAGCGAGACGGGCAACGGCCTCGTCCACCACCTCGTCGCGCTTGGAAAAGCAGAAGCGAATGAACCGCTTCGGCGGGGCGGAAACATAGAAGGCCGACACGGGTACCGCCGCGACGCCGGCTTCGCGCGTCATCCTCATGCAGGCCTCGGCATCGTCGTCAATGCCAAGCGGCCCGGTATCCGTGACGATGAAATAGGTACCTCCGGACGGCAGCACCGAAAAGCCGAGTTTGGAAAGCCCACTCGAAAGCCTGTCGCGCTTGGCTTGCAAGCCGGCGATGAAGCCCTCGAAATAGTCGTCACTGAACGATAGGCCGTGGGCAACTGCCGTCTGCAGCGCCGGCGGCGTCGTGAAGGTGACGAACTGGTGAGCCTTGGCGATTGGTTCCATCAGAGCCGGCGCGGCCGTCACATATCCGACCTTCCAACCGGTCAGGGAAAACGTCTTGCCGGCCGATCCGATACGCACCACACGATCGCGCATCCCGGGAAGCTGCATCGGCGACATATGCCGACGGCCATCGAACACTAGATGCTCGTAGACCTCATCGGAGATCACCACGGCGTCGTGTTTCAGGCACAGATCTGCGATCAGTTGCAGCTCTTCCCGCGAGAACACCTTGCCGGCCGGGTTCATCGGCGTGTTGATCAGGATGGCCTTGGTGCGATCGGAGAAGGCGGCGGCCAGCGCTTCCGGATCCAGCTCCCAGCTGGGCGGTGCGATTCTCACCAGCTTCGCTATGCCGCCGGCTTGGCGGACGAGCGGTAGATAGCTGTCGTACATCGGCTCGATCAGCACCACCTCGTCACCTGGGCGGACGAGGCCCAAGATCGCGTCTCCCAGCGCTTCCGTTGCTCCCGAGGTAACCATCACCTCCGAGCCCCAGTCGACATCCAGATCGTAGAAGCGCTTGTTGATGGCAGCGACCGCCTGCCGCAGGGCCGGAAGCCCCATCATCGGCGGATATTGGTTAGGCCCGGCGAGGAAGGCCTCGGCGGCTACGCGACGGACCTCCTCGGGACCATCGACATCGGGGAAACCCTGGCCGAGGTTGATGGCGCCAGTCTCGCGGGCGAGGCCCGACATGACTTCGAAAATGGTGGTGGGAAGGCCGGTAAAGATGGGATTGGTGGGTTTCATCGCAAATCAATCGCAGAAAGTCGACCGACCCTAGTGGAGAGGCGCTGCCCCCACAAGTCGTTTGCCACCGCCACGTCTTCACACAGCGCATGGCTTGCCATCGGGAATGCTGGCCATTGCCTATGGCGCTTCGGAGATCATCCGGCTAAGCTCAATCCATCTCACGGGGTGCCCCTGCCGGGGCTGAGAGGAGTTTCTCCAACCCGACGAACCTGATCCGGGTCATGCCGGCGGAGGGATAGAGCCATGCAATCAGTGTCCTGAAGCGTTCCGCCGCCCGCAACTCCAACGACGGCCGAACAATTATGATTCTCGACGAACGCACCTACACCATCGAGCCGGCGCATGTCGGCACCTATCTCGACCTCTACGTCAGTGAAGGCATGGCGATCCAGGTCGGTCACCTCGGAACGCTGATCGGCTGGTTCACCCAGGATATCGGCACCGTCAACGACGTCGTCCACGTCTGGCAATACGAAGACCTCGCCGACCGCGAGCGCCGCCGCAGTGCCATGGAGGCAGACCCTGCCTGGCAGGTTTTCCGTGCCAAGGCTGCGCCCTATGTTCAGACGATGCGCAGCCGCATTCTGAAGCCGACATGGTTTTCACCACTCGGCGGCGCGGGGCACAGGTCATGAGGCAGCTCGCCGTCCAACTGCTGAAGTCATTCGATCGTTTTCTGGCGGGCCTGTTGGCGGCGATTCTCGTCGCGTTGCTCGTCCTGGTATTCGGCGCCACAGTCCTGCGCTACGTCTTTTCGACCGGTTTTGTCGGCACTGAAGATCTCGGCATTCTCCTGCACACGGCGTTGGTATTCCTCGGCTTGCCTCTCTGTGCCAGCGGACCGCTCGCCATGCGCATCGACATGGCAACACGTGCTCTGCCGCCGAAGGCACGGGCCGTCGCCACCGTCATGTCCGATGCGATCACGCTGGCTGCCGCGCTGATCCTGATGCAAGGCGCCGGCAAGGTTGCAGCGCTGATCGGAGGTACCTCCCCCACCCTGGACATTCCTGAAAGCTGGCGTTTCTGGCCGGTTGTCATTGGAGGCGGGCTTGCTGCCGCGCATCTTATCGTCGGGTTGATCGCAGCCGGAAGAACTCGGCTTTCAATACTGGTGGTAGTCGCCGGAGGCCTATGTCTGGCGGCAGTTCCCCACTTTCCGGGCTTGCTGCCGGTCGGGTTACCCAGCCTTGTTGCCTGCGCCGCTGTCTGCATAGCTCTCGCCGTGGAAGCGCCTTTCGTTCATTCGCTGCTTGTCGGACTTGCTGTCGCCGTACCTTTCGGCGCCCGCCTTCCGGAAGCCGCCATCGTGCAGCAGACGGTTTCCGGCATGGGCAAGTTCCTGTTGCTCGCCATACCGTTCTTCCTTCTGGCCGGCATGCTGATGAACTCGGGAGGGCTGGCGCATCGTCTAGTCAGCTTCGCCTCGGCTCTGGTTGGCCACCGGCGAGGCGGCATGGCCCAGGCAACGCTGGTTACCAACCTGCTGTTCTCCGGCGTCTCCGGTTCGTCGATTGCCGATGCGGCCTTCGGCGCCAAGGTGCTGGCACCGGCGCTCGTTGCCGATGGGGTGAAGCCCGAAAAGGCTGCGGCCATCGTCGCCGCCACAGCTGTACTGCCGAATATCATTCCGCCATCGATCGCCTTCCTGCTGCTCGCGTCAGCCACCAACCTCTCGGTCGGCGCCTTGTTTCAAGGGGGGCTCTTTGCCGGGCTACTTCTGGCTGTTGCCATGGCGGCGATGCTGCATTTCTCGGCCGACACACCGAGCCGGCCCGTTGCCGACAAACGTGAGAGACTTTCAGCGTTTGTCGTCGCCGTCCCGGTGTTCGGCTTGGCGCTGGTCATCTTCTTCGGTATCCGTCTTGGTGTCGCAACCCCCACCGAAGCGGCAGCCATCGCGTCGGTCTATGCACTCATTGCCACCCTGCTCTCGCAGGATGGGCGGAGAACCATCCCCGGCGCATTCCTTCAGGCTGGGCGAGAAACGGCAGCAATCGGTCTCCTTGTCGCGTCTTCGGCGCCATTGGTCTTCCTTCTGGCCATCGACGGTTTGCCACAGGCGTTGGCCGGTTGGGTCACGGCACTGGGCGCCAATCCGCTCGCCGTCATGCTGGCCGCCAACCTGATCCTGCTGGCGGTGGGCGGACCGGTCGACGTCGGCCCCGGCATCCTTTTGTTTGCCCCTCTCTTGCAGCCGTCGGTGGTCGCCGCCGGAATCGACCCTGTAGCTTTTGGTGTCATTCTCACCGTCAACCTGATGATCGGTGGTTTGACGCCCCCGGTCGGCGTTCTCGTCTTCGTCGCGGCAGGCATCACCGGTCTATCCTCAACGGCCGTCTTCCGTGCCGTCCTGCCGCTCACCCTCGTCCTTATCACTGCCCTGGCGCTGATGGCTCTTGCCGCCGGCCTCTGGGCTTTACTGTGACTTTCATGTTTCGGAGCACTCACATGCCTGCCCTTACTCGCCGCGCCTTTACGGCCAGTCTGTCTGCCCTCGCCCTTCCCGCCCTCATCAGGCCGGCGCTTGCCGCGCCAAGACAACTGACCGTCGCGTCGTTGCTTGGCGATGACAAGCCCGAGACCAAGATCTGGACGAGGGTGCGTGACCTTGTCGAAGCGAAGCTGCCGGGGCGCTTCGACTTCCGCATCGTCGGCAATGCCGCTCTGGGCGGCGAGAAGGAAGTCGCCGAAGGCATCCGTCTCGACTCCATTCAGGCCAGTCTTTCGACCTTGTCGTCTCTGTCCGCCTGGGTGCCGGAGACACAGCTTTTCGATCTGCCTTTCGTGTTCCGCGATCGCGACCACGTCCGCCGTGCCACCTCGGGTTCGATCGGTGATGACTTCAAGACAAAGCTGACCGACCAGGGCTTTGTCACCCTCGGCTTCATCAATTACGGCGCCCGTCATCTGCTCGCCAAGGAAGCCGTGACCAAACCCGAGGGTGTCGCCGGCAAGCGCATTCGCGTCATCCAGAGCCCGCTGCACGTCGAGCTCTGGAAGGCCTATGGCGCGCTGCCGACGCCCATTCCGATCACCGAGACCTACAACGCCTTGAAGACCGGCGTGGTCGACATGATGGATCTCACCAAATCCGCCTATGCCGGCTTCCGTCTCTACGAGGTCGTGCCCTATCTCATCGAAACCGCCCATATCTGGGCAACCGGTGCTGTCTATCTTTCTGCCGGATTCTGGAACAGCCTCGCTGAAGAAGAAAAGACGGTGTTTGCCGCGGCGATTGCCGAGGGCTCGACCTACTTCGACACGCTGATGGAAGCCGATGAGGCAACGTCCATGGAGACCGCGAAGGCCGCCGGCGGACAGATACTGGCTCCGGAAAACCGTGACGCCTGGGTGAAAGGTGCCGAAGGAGTCTGGACAGCGCTCGCACCCAAGGTTGGCGGCATCGAGCGGATCAAGGCACTGACCGCTCTCTAGAATAACAAAAGAAAAAGCCGGCCCGCCTCGCGGCGGCCGGCTTCTACATTAACTCGAACTCGCTATCAGACGAGGCGGCTCTGCTCGATGGCCGCTTCGATGAAGCTGGCAAACAGCGGATGCGGCTCGAAGGGCCGGCTCTTCAGCTCCGGATGGTACTGAACCCCGATGAACCACGGGTGATCTGGGATCTCCACCGTTTCCGGCAGCACACCGTCGGGTGACATGCCAGCGAATGACAGGCCGCAAGCCTCAAGCCGATCACGATAGTCGATGTTCACCTCATAGCGGTGACGATGACGCTCGTGGATGATCTCCGAACCGTAGATCTCGGCGATCTTAGAACCCTTGGCGAGGTGGGCCTCGTAGGAACCGAGGCGCAACGTACCGCCCATGTCGCCGTCGGCCTTACGCTTTTCAAGCGCATTGCCCTTCAGCCACTCGGTCATCAGGCCTACCACCGGCTGATCGGTTGGGCCGAATTCGGACGACGACGCACCAGAGACACCAGCCAGCGACCGCGCCGCTTCGATCACCGCCATCTGCATGCCGAAGCAGATGCCGAAGTAAGGCACGTTGTGCTGACGGGCAAAACGGGCTGCCAGAATCTTGCCTTCGGAGCCGCGCTCGCCGAAGCCACCCGGCACCAGGATGCCATGGACATGATCGAGGTAGGGAGTGGGATCCTCCTTCTCGAACACTTCGCTTTCGATCCACTCGATCTTGACGCGGACGTTGTTGGCAATGCCGCCATGGACCAGCGCTTCGATCAGCGACTTGTAGGCATCCTTCAGCACCGTGTACTTGCCGACGACGGCGATATTGACCTCGCCCTCGGGGTTCTTGATGCGGTTGACGATACCCAGCCAGCGATCGAGCTTGGGAGCTGGCGCCGCCTCGATGCCGAAGGCGGCCAGCACCTCGTCGTCGAAGCCTTCCTTGTGATAGGCGAGCGGCACTTCATAGATGTTGCTGACGTCGAGGCCAGGGATGACCGCCGACTGACGAACGTTACAGAACAGCGACAGCTTCTTGCGCTCTCCCTCGGGGATCGGACGGTCGCAGCGAACAAGCAGAATATCCGGCTGGATGCCGATGGAGCGCAGCTCCTTCACCGAATGCTGTGTCGGCTTCGTCTTCAGCTCGCCGGCCGACGGGATGTAGGGCATCAGCGTCAGGTGAATGTAGACGCAATGCCGGCGCGGCAGCTCGTTGCCAAGCTGACGAATCGCCTCAAGGAAGGGCATCGCCTCGATGTCGCCGACGGTGCCGCCGATCTCACATAGCACGAAGTCGTAATCCTCGTTGCCGTCAAGAATGAACGCCTTGATTGCATCGGTGACGTGCGGGATGACCTGAACCGTACCTCCGAGATAATCGCCATGCCGTTCGCGAGCGATGATCTCCTGGTAGATACGACCAGTCGTGATGTTGTCCTGCTTGTTGGCCGGACGCCCCGTGAAGCGCTCGTAGTGGCCAAGATCGAGGTCGGTTTCCGCGCCGTCGTCGGTCACGAAAACTTCGCCATGCTGATACGGAGACATCGTCCCCGGATCGACGTTCAGATAGGGGTCGAGCTTACGGAGACGAACCTTGTAGCCACGCGCCTGCAGGAGAGACGCAAGAGCCGCTGCCGCGAGCCCCTTGCCCAAGGACGAAACCACGCCGCCAGTAATGAAGATGTACCGCGCCATGGGCCTTCAACCTATCTTTTCGCGGACCCGTTGGGGAGTGGGCCGACTGGTTTATCCAAAACAAAACGAAAAAGTCGTTCCGGATGGCGTTAACCGTCCAGGCGACTTGTCGTCTCAAGCTTATGTTCTATCTCACGAAAACGGCCGCGGAGATCCGCGACCGTCTGTATCCGATATCTGTCGGACAGGCTTAGCCCTTAGGGCGTCGGCGCAGGAGTTGCCGGTGCGGCGGGAGCTGTCGCAGGGGCAGCAGGTGCCGAATCAGTGGTCGGAGCCGCCGGTGCATCAGTCGCCGGAGCCGCCGGTGCTTCCGTTGCTGGCGCCTGGGTTGCCGGTGCCGCGGGGATATCGACCGCCGGCGCAACCGGCGCATTACCAGGCTGCGGAGCCGGCTTGCTCATCTGGTTGAGCTGGTCGAGAACACCGCCCTTGCCGGAACCGATCGGCTGGTCGGCCGCCGGGGCCGACGGAGTGGTCTGCACCTTGTCGAGAATGGAGTTGTGCGAACCGGTCAGGCGCGGAAGAACCGACAGACCAATGGAGGTGAGGAAGAAAATCGTCGCCAGGATGGCGGTCGCGCGGGTCAGCACATTGGCCGTGCCACGGCTGGTCATGAAGCCGCCGCCGCCTCCGATACCAAGCGCGCCGCCTTCAGAGCGCTGCAGAAGCACGACGCCCACCAGGGCTGCGACCACCATGAGGTGGATGACAAGAAGAACGGTTTGCATGTAACCCCAAAACTTTCCAAGGGCGCCCCAGCCCGGGACGCACCAAAGGGCACACCGACCGACGAAGCGGTCCGAGTCCGCGGCGTTGTACACGAAGGGAGGCGGTCTTTCCACCTTTTCTATGGCGTTTATTTTGGGAGCCTAAGGCCTTATCACAAGTCCCCCCGAAGGAGAGAAGGAGCCGAGACCATGATCCTTGCTACAGAGCGCCTTGTGCTCGCTCCCTGGACCGACCAGGACCTTGCGCCGTTCGCCGCTCTCAACGCCGATCCCGATGTCATGCGCTACTTCCCGAAGACCCTGACCACCGAAGAAAGCGATGCCATGGTCGGCCGGCTTCAAGGCATGTGGGCCGATCACGGATATGGCTTTTCGGCTGTTCGCCGACGCGAGGACGACGCATTCATCGGCATGGTTGGCATCCAGAAAGTTCTGAACCTCGACTTTCCCTTTGCACCGACCGTTGAGGTGGGCTGGCGGCTTGCCAAGGCATTCTGGCGGCAGGGCTATGCACGTGAGGCGGCTCAGGCCGCTCTCGCCCACGGCTTTGACGTCCTCGAACTCAATGAAATCGTCGCCTTCACGGCGGTCCCCAACCAGCCCTCCCAGGCGGTCATGAAAAGTCTCGGCATGACGCGCGATCCGGCCGACGACTTCCTGCATCCGCTTCTAACGGAAGGCCACCCGCTGAGGCCGCACGTGCTCTACAGGCTCAAGCGCGACGACTTCTCGCGCTGACCGTCAGTTGGCGAGAAGCAAGGCCGCCGAATCGAAGTCGGCGCGCCGGAAGTCCCGGCGTTGCCGGGCTTCGCTGTCGACGCCCCACAGCTCGGCATTCCAATCTTCGTCAATATGGGCGGCGAGCCAAACGTCGTCCGGCAGCAGGCGCTTCTCCTTCAGTGCCAGCGCCAGAAACACCGAGCCCGTAATTGATGTGATCTGCTCGAGCGCAGCAAGACGAATGGCGTCGTCAGGCAGGGCGCCACGGATCGAGGCCTGAAGTTGCGGCGGCTGGGCAATGGACATGACGCCGATGGTCGCCACCGGTCGCGTTCCGAACCGCTCGTAAATCCAGTCGAGCACCGGCTCCCAGGCAAGGCGTTGACGTTCATCGAGACGTGGCGGCTCGCCGGCTCGATAACAGGTCAGGTCCGAACCGGCATAGGCCGCCACGGCGTCCTTGACCGCTTCGATCTCCTGCGACACGCCGTCGATCGCCGAATTGACGAGACGAGTGAGCGGCATGGTCATCGGATCGACGAACTCACCCTGCCCAGCCCATTCGGCCTCGAGAGCACAAGCAGCTCGCAGGGAGGCAACGGCCAAGACGTTGCGCGCGGGTGTCCGGACCGGTTTCCCATCGAGGAGTATGCGGTGGAGACCATCGCTCGGCTCCGCCGATACCACCTTGTAGAAGCGCTTGGGCAGCACACGCTGAACGTTGGCGCGGGCACGCTCGGTTGCCTGCACCGGGTCGAAGGACGCGGCGAGTTCTTCGAAGAGATCGGCCATCGTCTACTCCTTGCCGCCAAGAAGCCCCATCGCCAAGGCCGGCACTTCCATGAAGCTCTCCGCCAGCACTTGTGCGCCGGCTTGGGTGAGCTCTTCGCGGCTATTGTAGCCCCAGGTGACGCCCAGCGCGAAAGCGCCGGCCGCGCGCGCCATCAGCATGTCGAATCCGGTATCGCCGATGACGACCGTGCGAGCAACGTCGCCACCAAGAGCAGCCACCGCATCAACCACCATGAAGGGATGTGGTTTCGATGGGCCGTCGTCGGCGGTCCGCAGAACGGCAAACAGCCTGGAAAGCCCATGCGTTTCCAGGATGGCGTCTAGGCCTCGCCGCGACTTGCCAGTGACGATGCCGAGTAATACGTCGTCGCGCCCCGCGAGCGCATTCAAGCCATCGATCACGCCCGGATAAAGCGGCGCCGTCTCTGCCAGACGAAACTTCATCGCCTGATAGGTGTCACGGTAAGCGTCCGCAACGAGATTGACGGTCGTAGCATCAAGGTCGGCATTCAGCCGGCTGACCGCTTCCGGCAGCGACAGGCCAATGATCGAGAGCACGCCTTCCCTGGGAGGCGGTGCATACCCGAGCTTGGCGAAGGCTTCCGTCATCGTGGCGACGATCATGTGCTGGCTATCGACCAACGTGCCGTCGCAATCGAACAGAACGAGCTTTGGCGCGCCCGAAAGGCTGGCCACGCCGCTCACGCCAGCGCCCCACCACCAGCTGTCTTCAGCCAGGCCTCGCCACAGGCCTTGGCGAGCTCACGGACGCGCAGGATATAGCTTTGCCGCTCCTGCACCGAGATGACGCCGCGTGCATCGAGCAGATTGAAGCGATGGCTGGCCTTGATGCACTGGTCATACGCGGGCAAGACGCATTTGTGGATGCCGTCCGTTCCTGCTGAGGCGCCCTTTTCCAGCAGCGCCTTGCACTCAGCTTCGGCATCCTTGAAATGCTGCATCAGCATGTCGGTGTCGGCATACTCGAAGTTATGGCGGGAATACTCTTCCTCGGCCTGATGGAAGACGTCCCCATAGGTGACCTTCTCATCGCCTTCGCGGCCGTTAAAGTTGAGCTCGTAGCCGTTGTCGACGCCCTGAAGATACATGGCGAGGCGTTCGAGACCATAGGTGAGTTCGCCGGACACCGGCGAACATTCGATGCCGGCCACCTGCTGGAAATAGGTGAACTGGCTGACTTCCATGCCATCGCACCAGCATTCCCAGCCAAGGCCCCAGGCACCCAGCGTCGGGCTTTCCCAGTCGTCCTCGACGAAGCGGACGTCGTGCAGCTTCAGGTCAATGCCAATGGCCTGGAGGCTCTCGAGGTAGAGCTCCTGCAGGTTTTCTGGCGACGGCTTCAGGATGACCTGGAACTGGTAATAGTGCTGGAAGCGATTGGGATTCTCGCCATAGCGCCCGTCCTTGGGCCGGCGCGACGGCTGCACATAGGCTGCCTTCCAAGGCTTGGGGCCGAGCGAGCGCAAGGTCGTCGCCGGATGGAAAGTGCCTGCGCCCACTTCCATATCATAGGGCTGAAGAATGACGCAGCCTTTTTCAGCCCAGAAGCGCTGCAGGGTCAGGATCAGCCCCTGGAAGGAGCGGCGGGGATCGTTGACTTCGGCGGACTGGCTCATCGGGGCTACCTGAAAAACAGCTTTGGGCCCGGCAGAAGCCAGGCAGGATCGGGCGCGAAATTAGGTGCGCCCCCTCGCCCCGTCAACCGCAAAAAGCCCAGCTCCGGAGCGCCCGAAAAAACGATTGATCGCGTTCAAGAACCAGAAGGTCGCATGAACATGGAAGCTGACAGGACAAAATGATGATTTCCCGTGTTCTCAGGATGCTTGGGCTGGTTTCCTGCCTGGCGATTGCCTCACCGATCCATGCTGGCGAAGTGCGCCATGAGTTTCTGGAGCCAATCCATCCGGCTCGCCCGCAGCAGAGGGCGGACGACGTTCCCCCGGTCGGTCAAAAGCTTTGTTATTGCCGCACCATCCACGAACGAAATGCTGCCGGACGTCTGACTTGGAGGATCGCCTGTACAGAAAGCCAACCAGACCAAGGTGCTCGCAAGATTTTCGCTCCAAACTGCGGGTCCATTCACAACCTGCAACCCTGAAAACGCAAAAAGGCCGAAGCGGCGAGCTTCGACCTTGGACCCAACTCACGCTGGGAAATTATCTTGATGGGTCGCTTGCGCGCCTCAGCGGCGGTCGCGATAGATACCGGTCACCGGGTCACGTTCCATGCGGATCTCGACGCGGACCGGTTTGGCGTTGGCTTCGTGGAGAATTTCGGCCACACGCGTCATCTCGCGCTTCAACACCTGCACGACGACATAGACGCCGGCGCCGATGAGAGCATATCCGACCAGATGGGACATGGACCTATCTCCTTTGCTGACAAAACCATGAGACCACTGTCTCGGTTTCCTGGCAAGCGCAATTTCCTGTGAAAGGTTCACAAACCGTAGCGAGAATACATAGTTCGCTGTTCGATCGTCGCAAGGACATCGTCGAAATCGACGAGGGCTTCGGACTGACCGGCGGCTGAGCCGAGCAGGCGGCGGCGCAAAAAGCCACCTCGCCCGGGTTCCAGGGGCTGGATCTCGACCTTGCCGCCGAAGCGGCTCTTGAGATCATCATGGGCCGTGCCGATCCGATCTGCGAGGCCGAGCGAAACGGATCGCTCACCTGCCCAATAGAGTCCCGAGAAGAGTTCTTCGCCGGCGGTGAGCCGCGCACCGCGTCGCTCCTTGACCAACTCGATGAAGAAGGCGTGGATCTCTCTCTGCAGGGATTTGAGATGTTCGATGTCCTCGCCATTCTCGGGCTGGAAGGGATCGAGGGTCACCTTGCGGGTGCCGGCAGTATAGACGCGGCGATCGATTCCGAGACGAGAGATAGCCTTGTCGAGGCCAAAGCTCGCTGAAACCACGCCAATCGACCCCAGGATCGACGAGCGATCGGCCACGATTTCGTCCGCCGCACAGGCCAGCATATAGCCGCCTGACGCCGCGATATCCTCGACATAGGCGATAACAGGCAGCTTCTTTTCATCGGCCAGCTGCCGGATACGCCGGAAAATCAGATGCGACTGGACGGGCGCACCACCCGGCGAGTTAATCGCCAGAGCGACCGCTTTGGCACCACTCACCGAGAACGCCTTCTTGAGTGTGCTCTCGATAGAAGCGAGCGACAGGGATCCGCGCCCAAGCGCGGCTGGCATCCCTATTGCGCCAGAAAGACGTACGAGCGGAATGACGGGAACGTCGCCACGAAGCCGTCGCGGCAGCCAGGAGCGGAAGTCGACCAAGAGTATGTTCCTTTGCGGCAAATCTTCGCCGTTCGAGCATGTAGGAAGACGAGTTCAGATTTTCAATTGATTAACCAAGGTCGTCCTTCGATGCAGGAAATCTGAAAGCGCCCTTCAGAAGATACGATTTGTTCCTATTAGGTAGGTCCCTTATATTAAGGGCGTACAAGAGAGACAGAGAAAAGAACGGAGAACAACGATGGACGCCATGATGTTCGCCTTGCTGGGTGCCAACAAGAAGCGCCACAGCCAGAGCACTGCCGAACGTGAGATCGCCGAAGCGATCGCCCAGTATGAAGAGACCGCCGGCAGCCGGGCCAAGAGCCAGAAGCGCGGTTTTCTGAAGGGCCTGGGCCTCTGATAGGCTGACAACCTTCTATAGGTACGATGTGAGCGCTCGATCCCAAAAGGATGCCGAGCGCTTTGTCGTATCTGGGGTAACTGTTTTCTCGGTCACCATTTAATCACTATTTTACACAATGACTGCCGCACTCCGGCGCCAACCGAGCGACGGTTCGTTTCGAGCCCAATATGACGATCGAAAATATAGTCTCTTCGTCGGTGCGCCACGGCGGCAGTGAACTCCAGCGCATCGACTATCTGGATGGCTGGCGCGGCCTGGCGATCCTGTTGGTACTCCAGGGGCATTTCCTGATCATCCCAGGCTGGCACAGCGGGCGAATGGGCGTCGACGTTTTCTTTTGCCTCTCCGGGCTTTTGATGAGCCGTCTTCTTTTTCAGCGCCGCGTACCGCTCACCACTTTCTACAAGCGCCGCATATCGCGCATCATGCCGGCATTCCTGCTTTATCTCCTGATCGTTTTCAGCATCGCCGCGGTGATCGGCGCGCCGGCACCGGCGCGGGAAGTCGTGCCGACCGTATTGTTCTTGCGGTCCTATTTCCCGGCGGACTTCCACATCTTCTCGAGCGCCTACCCCATCGGCCATCTCTGGTCGCTGAACGTGGAAGAGCACTCCTACATCTTTCTGTCGTTTCTGACCCTGTTGCCATTCCTCAGGGGACGCGAAGGCGGCGCATTGATCGCCTTCGGCCTTCTGACCATAGCCATTCATCTCTGCTATTTCAGCTTCCCGTCGATCGCCCCGCCGGTCGAGTATTGGGTGCGTAGCGAAGTGGCGGCAACCAATCTTTTGCTTTCAGCAGGTTATTCTCTTCTCAGGGATCGAACCGCGCCCTACGTCCGTCCATGGATGCCAGTCGCGGCCTTTGTCCTGGGAACGGCGCTCTACGTCGGTTCCGTCGTTCCGTGGATGATCACCATGACGGTCGCGCCGTTCTTTCTGGCCTTCACCGTAAACCACCTGGCAGAGGCGCCGGGTTGGGTGAGATCGGCGCTGTCCTGGAAGCCGCTCAGGCTGCTCGGCATCGGTTCGTTTTCAATCTACCTATGGCAACAGCCATTCTATCAATTCAAAGAGGACCTGTTCGGCAGCCTGCCCGGGCATGAGGTGCTCGGCCTTCTGCTGTCCGTCGCGGTCGGCTTTCTGTCGTTCTACGCCTACGAGAATCGCGTCAGAACCTGGCTCAATCGCGTGTGGTGAGAACAGCCACCCAAGAGGAGGAAGAGGAAGTGAAGATCCATCAGAACAGCAAGCTGCTCTTCATCGGCGACTCGATCACCGACTGGAGCCGCGCCCGACCGATCGGTGAAGCGCTGTTCGACTCCCTTGGCACCGGTTACGTCGGCCTCGTCAACGCCTTCCTCAACGTCACCCACGCCTCCCAGCGCATTCGTGTGGTCAACATGGGTGTCAGCGCCAATACCGTGCGCGACCTTGAGGCGCGCTGGTCGACGGACGTCGAGGCACTGAAGCCCGACTGGCTGTCGATCATGATCGGTGTCAACGACGTCTGGCGGCAGTTCGACGCGCGCCTTCAGACCGAAAACCACGTTCTGATCGACGAGTACGAGGCAACCCTTGAGCGCCTGATCCTTCGCACCATGCCACGCCTCAAGGGCCTCGTGCTGATGGCCCCCTATTTCGTCGAGTTCAACCGCGAAGATCCGATGCGCAAGATGATCGACGCCTACGGCGCAGTCCTGAAAAGGCTCGCCGAAAAACACGGCGCCATCTTCGCCGACACGCAGGCCGCCTTCGATGAGATGATGACAGAAATCCATCCCATGGGTATCGCCACCGACCGCGTCCACCCGACGTTGACCGGCCATTTGATCATCGCGCGGGCCTTTCTGAAGGCTGTGGGCTATCCTGTTTCGCCGTAGTGAAGTTAGCGGCCCTAAGCTTTGGCTTCAGGACCGCCTCGTCGCATTTGACTCGGCGGTCGTTTGTAGACCTCCTGAAACACCGCGTTAAATCGCCGCACGCTGCTGAATCCCGCCTGAAGGGCGATTTCGGTCATCGGCAGATCCGTCTCAGTGATCAGGCGCTTGGCGCGCTGCACGCGGGCGGTTTTCGCCACTTCGATCGGACTGGCGCCCAGATGGTGGCGAAAAAGCCTCGTCAGGTGTCGACTACCGACGCCGACCCGCTCGGCCAACGCCTCCACATTGCCCACGCCGTCCAGTGCTCCCTCATCCTTGATGAGCCGTGCGGCTTTCTCGACGGTGGCGAGCGTGCCCTTCCAAGCCGGGCAGAACGGTGCCGTCTCAGGCCGACAGCGCAGACACGGTCGATAGCCTGCGAGCTCGGCTGCCGTCGCGCTGGGCAGAAATTCGATATTGCGCCTGAGCGGTTGCTTCACCGGACAAACACAGCGGCAATAGATGCCCGTCGTGCGCACGCAGACGAAGAATGCCCCGTCGTAGGCCGGATCGCGAGCCAGCCAGGCAGTTTCGCAGAGGGCGATGTCGATGCTCATGACAGGAATTGTACACGCACTCTGCGCAAGGTCATCGAACCGAGTCCGAATCCGGCGAGCAGCTTATACGTCGCTGGAGCACTGTCCGTCACAACTCAGGAGGATTCCTTGACCAAAGAGCCGCAGATGGGCCTTCTCGAATGGGGTCTTCTATTGTTTCTCTCAGTGCTCTGGGGTGGCTCCTTCTTTTTCTCGAAGGTGGCCCTCGCCGAACTGCCCCCATTCACCGTGGTCCTGGGACGTGTCTCCATCGCTGCCGCGGCGCTTTACTGTTACCTGCGCTCAACCGGACGAACGATCCCCACGAGTGGCGAAGCCTGGCGCGCCTTTTTCGCCATGGGGCTTCTCAACAATCTCATCCCCTTCAGCCTGATCTTCTGGGGACAGACGGCCATCGCATCGGGCCTTGCTTCCATCATCAATGCTACGACACCGATCTTTTCCATCGTTGTCGCCCATCTGCTGACCAGCGACGAGAAGATGACACCACAAAAGATCGTCGGCATTTTGCTCGGCGTTCTCGGCGTCGTCGTTCTGATGAGCGGCAGCGCCTTTGCTGGAAATGGCCCGCCGCTCTGGGCGTTGCTGGCCTGCCTTGGAGCCGCCTTGTCCTATGGTTTTGCGGGCACTTTCGGCCGCCGCTTCCGGCGAATGGGTATCGCGCCAGCGGCTGTCGCCTTTGGCCAGACCACAACATCCACACTCATGATATTGCCGGCCGTCGCCTTGATCGACGCTCCGTGGCATTTCCCGGCCCCACATCTTGCGACGGTTGGAGCGCTTCTTGCGCTCGCGCTGATCTCGACGGCATTTGCCTACATCATTTACTTCCACCTCCTGTCGGTTGGTGGGGCCACCAATTCCTCGCTTGTGACCTTGTTGATCCCTGTGTCGGCAATCTTGCTCGGCAGCGTCATCCTCGGGGAGCGACTGTCAGCCAGCCATTTCCTCGGGATGGTTCTCATCGCCCTGGGTCTCCTGTCGATTGATGGCCGGATCTTCACCCTCATCAGACCAGCACGAACCGCCTGAGGCGCACACATGTTTGACGTCCTCTACACCTATCTCGAAACTCCCATCGGCCCGCTGCTTCTGGCTGGCGATGGCCAGCGGCTTTCAAAAGTTGGCTTTCCCAACGGCAAGGGGCGGGTCGCTCCTCGCGACGATTGGCGACGCGAAGATGGCCGGTTTGTCGAAGCGCGCGCCCAATTGATGGCCTACTTCGCTGGCGAGTTGCGCGCATTTGACCTTGAACTGATGCCTGCCGGATCACCGTTTCAGCTCTCGGTCTGGCAGGTGCTCAGAGACATCCCCTACGGTGTGACCACCTCCTATGGCGAAATAGCCAACCGTCTTGGCCGCCCGTCGGCAAGCCGCGCCGTCGGCGCCGCCAACGGCGCCAATCCCATCCCGATCATCGTGCCCTGCCACCGAGTAATCGGGGCGTCTGGCGCCCTCACTGGTTTTGGCGGCGGCATAGAGACCAAGCGTTGGCTGCTGGCCCATGAGCAGGGCTACAGACCTGACGAGCTGCAAGGGCAGCTCTTCTAGGAGCGTTGTCTCCCTTTTGGCCCAGGCCTTGCTTTTCATGCCTCCGATTAGCAAAGTTGTCGTCGGCGTTCACAAGATTGCCGCACTATTTGTTGACGATCTCCGACGACCTAGGCTGCCGATTGAGGAGTGCACATGACAACTTTCGAGTTAAGTTCGGCGGGGGCCGGTCATCGAATATTCGGCACGCTACTTGGGCTCTCGGTCATAGTGGTCACCGCGCTCTCTGCAGCTAGATTTAGTGCAGATCGGTTCTATTACGGTGATCTCGTCACGTTCTTTCTCCCGGCTTTATTCGTCATGTCCGCTGTGGCTGCGGTCGTTTCCCTGGCTGCCGGCCATAGGCTCCTCGTGGTAATCGCTCTGGCGATTGCGGTATTCAATGGATTGCCGCTCTTTCTGCCAACTGAACGTGCCGCCACGACCGCAAATGGACAAGAGCTACGTGTTGCAACCAGCAATATTCTCGGCAACCGGAGTGATTTCAGCGATCTCATTGCATGGAGTACGAACTCTGGTATCGATGTGCTCGGTCAGCAGGAAGTCGGTGCGTCCGTGCGTCAACTCGGTGCGCTGCGAGATCATTTTTCGGCAACCCTTCCACCCGAGCTTTTTAATCGTCATCCCGAGGTGATGGCTTGGTCGAACTGGCAGGTGGTCAAAGGCGAACGGGTCAAGGATGTTCCCAAGATTCCCTACAGCGGCTGGGGCGGAAGTCCGTTCAGGCTTGAGCTTGCCCCACCCGGCACACCAACCTCACCTGCCGATCCTGCCTACAAACCCACCTTGGTCGTCTACGTCGTTCATCCGGCAACGCCGCGCAGTTTTGGGCAGTGGGAGTTTCGCAACACTTATCTGGACGCCGTCGCCAGATCGATTGCCTCGGAGGCTCCGGGAACGCCGATTGTCGTGATGGGCGACTTTAACACGCCCACATGGTCGCCGTTCTTTCGGTCGTTTCTGAAGAGGACCGGCCTGGTCGATGCGGCTGGAACAGGTTGGCCAGCCACGACACGCTTTTCACGGAGATTCGCCGAATTCTTTCACTTTGGATCTCCAATCGACCACATTCTGGTGTCGCCAAGCATAGAAGTCAGAAGCTTCAGCCTGGGACCAGATGTTGGCTCGGATCACTTCCCTGTGGTTGCCGACCTGCGTTTGCCCTGAACTCACCACCACGCAACACCCAGGCCGCCCCCTCGAAGAACTGTCTCAATGTCGAGTCTGAAGCTCCCATCTGCTTCATGAAGCACCAGGGCAGGCAGAATGCGGAATGGCGCCCTTCCCTGTGGCCGGCCTCGAAGGATCGATCGGTGCGCGGGTTCGCCGGCGTGTGCATGGATCGGCAAGAGCGATAACGACCCAAAACGTGTGTCTATGACGTTGAGAAGCCGTGGCAACTCATCGGCGCGAAAGATTACCGTCAATGTACCTGACGGCTTGAGCAAGGCGGCAGCGGCACGAATCCAGCCGTCCATGGCGTCAACGTTCAAGGTGTGAGCCAAGGCGCGAGCCGGTGCTGGCGATGACCGTCCCCGATCAGCTAGATGAAAGGGCGGGTTTATGATGACATGGTCCGCCATGTTGTCGGTAAGGCCCGCAGCTTGGCGGCTGGCCGCAGGGGCCAAGACATCGGCAACGACAACCTCGACTCTTTCGGCCGTCCTGGCATTGAGCGCCGCGTTTCCCTCAGCGAGACGCGCCAGGTCCGGGTCGATCTCCACTAGAGTGACAGTCACATCCGGCAACCGATAAGCTGCTGCGAGACCCGCCACGCCGACTCCGGCGCCCAGGTCAACGACATGACCTTTCGTGTCGTCCGGAAGAGCGGCGGCAAGCAAAACGGCGTCCAGACCCGCTCGGTGCGAGCCTGAGCGCGGCTGATCGATCAAGAGTTGATTGCCGAGAAAGCCATCACGGCTTGTCGCGCTCGAACCGTTCACCATCCCAATCCCGGCCCACTCTTGGGGCGGAGCTCGGCGCCAAGCCCTGCATCGACGATCAGGCGCCGGGCACGATCCACTTCATCGCCGTCGACCAGAACTCGTCTGGGAAAAGCCCCCACCATTCCTTCGAGCGCACTCATGGCCTGATCGGCGATGATGTAGCCGATGTCGGCATCCTTCAGGAGCGCCTCAATAAAGGAGATTGTCACCAAATCGTTGGTTCGGATCAATTCTTCCATGAAGCCTCCGGAATTCTTGATGGCTATCCCCGATGAGATTCGACATTATCCGCTTGGCGGCCTAATGGTCACCCACTTAATCTTTCTCATGCACGGGCACCGACTCGTGGCGGGAAGCGTTATAGGTTAATGCAACCGGCGATAAGCTGGACGGACGGTTTCGGGAGTGGAAGGTTTGAGCTCGGTCGCACCTCAGCACAGCAACGCTCCGGCAGCACCGCGCGAGAAGTCGATCGCGCCCCTTATGAAGCTCGTCGATGCCGACATGCAGCGGGTCAACCAGATGATCCTCGACATGGCGGCTGCCAACGCGGAGATGATTCCGGAGATTGCCCGCCATCTGATCGACTCTGGCGGCAAGCGTCTTCGCCCCATGCTGACGCTCGCAGCCGCGCTGGCCTGCGGATATCGTGGCGACGGCCATGTGAAACTGGCCGCGACCGTCGAGTTCATGCATACGGCAACTCTGTTGCACGACGACGTGGTTGACGAGAGCGAGCTCCGTCGCGGCAAACCTTCGGCCCGCATGGTCTGGGGAAATCAGGCAAGTGTTCTCGTGGGCGATTATCTGCTTGGCCAGGCCTTCAGAACGATGGTCGAGGTGGGCTCCCTAGATGCGCTCGCCGTGTTGTCGCGGGCAGCTTCGGTGATCGCCGAAGGCGAGGTGCTGCAGCTCGTTGCCGCCAAGCACCTCACCACAACCGAAGATCAATATTTGCAGGTGATCAACGCCAAGACGGCGGCTTTGTTCTCGGCAGCCACCGAAGTCGGCCCGATCATCGCAGGCAGCCCGGCCGAGGTGCGCTCGGGGTTATCCGAATACGGAACGCAGCTCGGCCTCGCCTTCCAGTTGGTCGACGATGCGCTCGACTACGGCGGGTCGTCGATGACGCTCGGCAAGAAAGTTGGCGACGACTTCCGTGAGGGCAAGGTGACGCTGCCGATTCTGATCGCCGCTGCACGCGGCGGCGAGGCTGACCGCGACTTCTGGCAGCGCACGATCGAGCGCGGCGAGATCGAAGACGCCGATCTGGACCGCGCAATTGAGCTGCTGGGTAAGCATAACGCCATCGCAGCCACCGTGGAGCGCGCCCGCGTTTATGGTGACAAGGCGATCGCTGCGCTCAATGTGCTCGAGCAAGGGCCCTACCGCGACGCGTTGGAAGACGTTGTCCATTTTTGTATCAGCCGCGTCAGCTGATTTCTTCAGAAAGACGGTTAGGAAGCCCAGGCAAACCATTGCCTGGGCTTCTTTTATGTTCAATGCTTGTCGGACACGCCGGCTTCGGCAAAGGTTGCCATGCCACCGTGGACATCTGCAGCAGCACGGATGATCGAACCGGCAATGGCTGCGCCGGTGCCTTCGCCGAGACGGAAGCCAAGATCAACGATCGGTTCCTTGCCAAGCCGGGAAATCACGTCGCGATGCGCTCCTTCGACAGAGGCGTGGGCGATCTGTACGTGATCGATGGAATGCGGGTCGACAGCGTGCAGGACGGCAGCAGCAGCCGTGACGACGTAACCGTCGACGACCACCGGAATATTCTGGTGCCGCGCGGCGATAATGGCGCCGGCCATGGCTGCAATTTCACGGCCTCCGACGCGACGCAGAACCTCAAGACCATCGCGGTCCCCATTACCGAGACGGGCAACCGCTGCGGCCACCGCGTCCCGCTTGCGGGTCAGGCCGGCGTCGTCAACGCCTGTTCCCCGGCCAATCCAGTCGGATGCGACACCGCCATAGAGCGCATGATAGATGGCCGCAGCCACCGTGGTGTTGCCGATCCCCATTTCGCCCAGCATCAGCAGGTCCGTCCCGCCGGCAACCGATTCCATGCCGAAGGCCATGGTGGCGGCGCAGCCCGCCTCGTCAAAGGCGTCGGCCTCGGTGATGTCAGGCGTCGGCACTTCCAGCGCCAGTTCGAACACCTTGAGCCCGTAATTATAGCTCTTGCAGAGTTGATTGATGGCGGCGCCTCCAGCCGTGAAGTTGGCTACCATCTGGAAGTTCACTTCGACTGGAAAGGCAGAGACGCCCTTGGCGGCGACTCCATGGCTGGCGGCAAAAATCGACACCATGGGATGGCGCACGGCTGGCCGCTCCACACGCTGCCAGGCTGCAAGCCATTCGGCCAGCTCCTCGAGCCGACCGAGCGAGCCAAGCGGCTTGGTGAGCTGGGCGTTGCGCGCGCGAACGGTGGCAACGGACGCCTCGTCCGGGCCGGGCATCGAACGGATCAACTCGCGGAAATCGTCGAACGGCAGGCCAGACATGGAGGGAATCATATTCTCGTCTTTCTCAGTGAACTGGAAACGGTAAGTCTGGATTTAGTACCATGACCGCCGAATTTCCACGAAATGACACAACATTTAGCGGGTTCTCGCTATACATGACTCGCGGCGCAGCCTACAAACGAAGAATGCTTGTTGACGAACTCCTCCACCGTCTCGCCGATCTCGGCGCCTCTCTTCGCTTCTTTTCGCGGCTACCCGTGCCGCAACTTTGTCGGCTGGACGACACTGGTGCCCTGCCCTCGCTGCCGCGAGCGGCAGCGGTTGTGCCGCTTGCGGGATTCCTCATCGCTCTACCCGCAGCGCTGATCGGTCTTGCGACCGCAGCAGCCGGCCTTCCGGAGCTATTGGTCGGATTGCTTGTCGTCGCAGCACTCGTAACCCCGACCGGCGCGCTCCACGAAGACGGCTTGGCGGATAGTGCTGACGGGCTGATTGGCGGTAGCACCGTAGAGAAGCGGCTGCTCATCATGAAGGACAGCCGCATTGGCACGTTTGCCGGTCTTGCGCTGATCCTCTCCAGCTTGATCAGGGCGAGCGCCTACGGTGCACTCTTCACCCACCCAGCCGTCGGTTTCTTTGCGGTGTTAGGTGGCGGCGCTGTGAGTCGCCTCGCGATGACGGCTCTGTGGGGGGCACTCCCCAATGCAAGGCCCGACGGCCTCGCGGCACGCCTCGGCCAGCCCGATCGGCGCGCCGTGGCACTCGGTGCCGGCTTGACCTTGCTGCTCTTGTCGCCGGTGCCCTCACTCATCGGGGTCGGACCGACGCTTATTGGACTCGTCTTGGCTGGGCTGGCCGCTTATGCCTTTGGTAGCCTTGCCCACGCCAAGATCGGCGGGCAAACCGGTGATATCCTGGGGGCCACGCAAGTCCTCACGGAGGCCGCCTTCCTTGTGGGCCTCCTGATCGGCAGGTAGCTATGGTGGAGACGCCGTGCATCAAGGTTTGCCGGATGCTGGAGGGGGGAAGCCTCTGCCGCGGCTGCGGCCGCACGCTTGAGGAAATCGCCCGCTGGACATCGATGAGCCCGGAAGAGCGGCGCGCCATCATGGGCGGCCTTGCGGAGCGGCTCAAGCGAGCCGACATGCTGGATAAGGCATCCAGATCCGAGGCTTGAACCGATGCGCCAGCCCTTGCTCTTTATAGCCGTGGCAATCCTTGTCGTCGCCACGGGCGTTCTTTTGATTTTCGGCGGATCAGGCAAAATCGCCGGCCTCGCCCCGGTCCAGTTTGCCAATGCCGCCTATCTCTCGATATTTGCGCTGCTGATTGGCGCATCGCTCGCCGTCGGACGGCACAGCGTAAACGCGAGGCTATGGCATGTGGCTGCGTGGCTTGCGGTCTTTCTGGCCCTCGCGGCCGGCTATCGCTGGTTTCATCAGGAACCAACGGTGATCGCTCCCAGCGAAAGCGCCCGCTCGACGGCGGTCTGATCAGTCCGTCACTCTCTTGGCGAACTGCGCGGCGAGAACGCTCACGATCACCAGCTGCAGGAAATGAAAGACCATGATCGGCGCCACGATCAGACCGATCGCTGCGTTCTGACCGAACATCACGGGGGCCAGCGGCACTCCGGTTGCCAGCGACTTCTTGGAGCCACAGAACTGGCAGGCGATGCGATCGCGAATGTTGAAACCCATGACGGAGCAGACAACGTTCATGATGAGATAGACGAGAACGAACAGCATCACCGAGGCAACGGCGATCTCGAAAACAACGGTGAGATCGTTGGCGCTCCAGACCCCTGCCGCGACGGAGTCGCAGAAGGAATTGTAGACGATCGCCAGGATGGTGGAGCGATCGGCGAGTTTCACCCAGAAGGCATTGCGTTGAGCCCAGTCGCCCATCCAATGGCGAGCGATCTGGCCGAGAATGATCGGTACCAGCACCAACAGTACCACTTTGAAAATCACCGGCAGCAGCGGCATGTCGATGCCGTTGCGCTTCATGTACCAACTCATCAGAAGCGGCGTGATGAAAACGCCGAGCAGGCTCGACAACGAAGCATTGAACACGGCGGCCGGGACATTGCCGCGCGCGATGTTGGTCATCGCGACCGACGAGGACACGGTGGACGGAAGCGCGGCCACGTAAAAGAACCCGAGCCAGAGATCGTCGGAGAACAGGCCCGGCATGAGCGCCCTGGCAGCCAGGAGAAGGACCGGGAACAGCACGAAGGTGGCGAACTGCACGCAGACGTGCAGGCGCCAATGGAAAATGCCGGCCTTCATCTTCTCCGGCGACAGCATCAGACCGTAGAGGAAGAACACCACCGAGACGCCGTAGGTGGTGACATATTCGAAATGTAAAGGTCCGCCGCTCTTGCCCGGTACCGGCCATATGAGCGCAAGCGCCACCATGAGAACGAGGCCAACGAGGAAGTAATCGAGCTTGGGAAGGCGGATGGACACGGCAAAGGAACTTTCGGGTTTCAGGCGGCCCTCCGGCTGACAAGCGCATCAAGCGCCGCGTCGATGACCTCGAGCCCGGCGCCCTCCCTGACACCTCCCTCGGTCAGGATGCGGCGCCAGGCGCGGGCGCCGGGAACCTTGTGGAACAGGCCAAGCATGTGGCGAGTGAAGGCAGAGAGGCGACCGCCGGCCGAAAGATGGGCGGCAATATGGGGGCGCATTCCCTCCACGACGGAAAATGGATCGGCATCGTCCGTGGCTGTGCCGTAGATCAACCTATCGACCGATCCGAGTAGCGCGGGCTCCTGATAAGCGGCCCGCCCCAGCATGACACCATCGAGCGTTTTGAGGAGATCGATAGCAGCGCCGAGGTCGTTGATGCCACCATTGATGCCGATGAACACCTTGGGGTAACGCGCCTTGAGGCGTTTGACCCGGTCGTAATCGAGCGGTGGAATGTCACGGTTTTCTTTGGGGCTGAGCCCCTTCAGCCATGCCTTGCGGGCGTGCACCCAGAGAGCGGAGACACCGGCTGCGATCACCGCGTCAGCCAGCTCGTCGAGAGCTTCCTCCGGATCCTGATCGTCGACCCCGATGCGGCACTTGACGGTGACAGGAACACTCACCGCCGCCCGCATCGCAGTGACGCAATCAGCAACCAAAGCCGGCTCCTGCATCAGACAGGCGCCGAAACGACCCGACTGCACGCGGTCGGACGGGCAGCCGACGTTGAGATTGATCTCGTCGTAACCCCAGTCCTCCCCCACCTTGGCGGCAAATGCCAGCTCGGCCGGATCGGATCCACCAAGCTGCAAGGCAACGGGGTGCTCTTGAGGAAAGAAACCGAGCAGCCGCTCGCGATCGCCAAACCGGATCGCCGCTGTCGTCACCATCTCCGTATAAAGCAGCGCACGCGCGCTCAGCTGCCGGTGGAACAACCGGCAATTCCGGTCAGTCCAATCGAGCATCGGTGCAACGGCGAAGACAGGGGCGGCGTAGTGGCTCATAGGATCCTTTCAGATGGGTCCCGCTCCCATAAGCCAAAAGTCTGAAAAAGACGAGGGATAGCTGGGTTCAAAACGGCGAGAGCGGCAGCAATTCGTTTTGGTTCAGGTCGGCGCGAACTATAAGAGCCTCAGACAAGGGAGACCAAACATGCCCGTCACGGAGGTCGTCATCTTTCATAACCCCGACTGCCGCACGTCGCGCAACGTAGTCCGTATCGTCGAGGCGGCGGGCTATAAGCCAACGCTCATCGAGTATCTGAAAACCGGCTGGACCAAGCCTCAGCTCATGGCGCTTTTCACAGCTGCCGGCATCGGCCCTCGTGATGCGTTGCGCGTCAAGAAATCACCAGCGTCGAGCTCGGCCTGACCGATCCGTCCGTGGCCGACGAAGCCATCGTCGAGGCGATGATCGTTCATTCGATCCTCGTCGAGCGGCTGATCGTGGTGACCGTCAAGGGAACTGTTCTTTGCCGGCCCAGCGAAAAGGTGCTCGACCTGCTCGACCGTTTCCCGCCCGGCCCATTCACAAAAGAGGACGGTGAGCTGGTGATCGACGCCGACGGCAAACGTGTAGGCTAAGGAGAGAATGGGACCTTTGGGGGGGCAGTACGCCGCTGCAGGAGCTTAAGGCCAATCATTCTGAGTCAAAGTTGGGGCAAGGCCTCTCGCCCTGCCCCAACGTTTTGTCTTTCAGCTTTCGAACGAGGCCCTGCCCCCGTGTGCGGCCGACCATTCGGCCGGCGCATGCAGGAACTTTTCGACCTCGGACAGCATGGCTGCCGGGAAGCGGTTCGAGGCCTTGGCCTCGGCCAGAACATCCCACCAGGTGGCGAGTGCATGCAGCGTGATGCCATCGGCAGCCAGCACCTCGGTCGAGGACGGGAAAATGCCGTAGTGGAAGATCACGAAGGCATGGCTCACCTTGAGGCCTGCGTCGCGCATAGCTTTGGTGAAGGTGAGCTTGGAACGACCGTCGGACGCCAGATCCTCGACGAGGATGGTACGGGCGCCTTCCTTCACGTCGCCCTCGATCTGGGCGTTGCGACCGAAACCCTTCGGCTTCTTGCGTACATAGAGCATCGGCAGCTCCAGACGATCGGACAGCCAGGCGGCAAATGGAATGCCGGCCGTCTCGCCACCAGCAACCGCATCGAGCGACTCCGCACCGATCTCCGACAGGATGATCTCCTCGGCAAAGCCCATCAGCCGCTTGCGGAGACGGGGAAAGGAGATGAGCTTGCGGCAGTCGGTATAGACCGGGCTCGCCCAGCCGGAGGTGAAGATATAAGGCTTCTCCGGATTGAACTGAATGGCCTCGACTTCGAGCAGGAGGCGGGCGGTCTCGCGAGCAATGAACGACTTGTCCATGGGCAGTCCTCTGGCTGATTTGGCCGGCCATAGCATAGCTTGGAGCCCCTGTCCTGCCTTTCAGTTCTCCAAATGCAAAACGACGGCCCTTCGCGCACGAAGAACCGTCGTCAGGCGCCCGATAGCGCGGGCCGAAGAGATCTTTTACTTTCCGCAAGGCCCGTTCCGGGGCCAGATGCGTCGGTCAATGCAGAGAAATCCACTCGCGCGCTTCGCGCTGCGCCGCGGCGATATCGCTCGATGACATCTCGCCGGCCAGTTCACGCCGATATCGGGCCGCGCTCTCTGAGCCGCGGAACGCAGCAATGTTCAGCCACTTGTGCGCTTCGATGAGGTTTTGCTCGACATCGCGACCTACCGCGTACATCACGCCGAGTTCGTAGAGAACGTCAGTGGTTGCACCAGCACCGCCCGCAAGTTGATCGATGGAATTCAGTTCAAGACGAGCCATGATAACATTCCCTGTTTCACGATATACGAGGTCTTTTGCCTCGCTTCTTCGCGTTTCGAAGATATGTTCATGCTGCGCCAAGTGATTAAAAAGCAGATTAAATTGCAGACTTAACGAGTGGAAAACAAAAACTGAATCGAAGGTTACCTTTAACAGTCGTCAACCATCGATTTCGCAGACTTCTGCTATTCTTCCAAAACTGGGCGCTTTTATAATCTGTAGCACTGGCAACGAAGGATTCACCAAGGAATCAGCCGGCCGACATATTTGTGGATGGACCGAAAGAAAACCGCCCCGGCGCGATCGGCAGGGACGGTTTGAATGTTCGAAGAAAATGACGGACTCAGCGAGCGCGCTGGTTGAACAGCACCTTCTGGGCTTCCTTATCATCTGCCAGATTGCTTGGCGGCGTCGGCGCCGTGATCGCCAACGCCTTGGCAACGGCCGGACGATTGGAGACGCGGTCGATCCAGGCCATCACGTTGGGAAACTCGGTCGCTTCGATGCCCTGCCGCTCCCACCCCCGTGCCCACCCGACGCAGGCAATGTCGACGATCGAATAGTCGCCGCAGATATACTCCTTGCCGGCCAGTTGCTTCTCGAGCACGCCGTAAAGACGGTGCGTCTCGTCTCGGTAGCGCTTGATGGCGTAGGGGATCTTCTCGGGCGCATAGAGCGCGAAATGATGGTTTTGACCGAGCATCGGTCCAAAGCCGGCCATCTGCCACATCAGCCACTGTTCCACCTCGACACGGTCGCGCTCGTCCTGCGGATAGAGCTTGCCAAATTTGCGCCCGAGATAAAGCAGGATGGCACCTGACTCGAAGACGGAGATCGGCTTGCCATCGGGCCCTTCGGGATCAATGATCGCCGGCATCTTGTTGTTGGGCGAGAACGCCAGGAAGTCAGGCTTGAACTGATCGCCCTTGCCGATGTTGATGAAGTGCAAGCTGTAGGGAACACCGAGTTCCTCGAGCATGATGGTAATCTTATGCCCGTTGGGTGTCGGCCAGTAATAGAGGTCGATCGGCTTGGTCTGGGTCGCAGTCATCGGCTTCTCCTCGCCCGTTTCCGAATTCGGATTGAGGTGACGAGCATATTGGCCCGCGACCGAGACGAAAAGAGGAAGCTGATGAACTCAGCGTGTGCGGACAAATAATCCATACACCGTCACGTGGTCTTCTCGCGGTCAACCACAACGCCGATTTCAGCGCCATTGCGACGAACGATATGGATATCATAGCGCCTGTGGTCAGCCTCATCCTCGAGACTAAGCTCTATCGGTAGCAGACGGTCTTCCGAAAGAGTGAGCTTGAAGCCGCCCGCGGAGCGATCACGGATCAAGCAGTCGAGCAGACGACGGCCATCACGACTGCGGAGGATTCCTCCTCTAAGTCGCGTCCTATGGCGATCTTCCTTGCGGCGATCGTCCTCGCTTGATGAAGTTGGATCCGTCATGAAAGTCCCTGCCGGCAATTGTCCGGCAAGATCACATGCCGTTGCTTGCCCCGACCTTGCTGTCCGTCAGAACGGGCTCTCGCTCGGTAGTGCGGGCGCTTCTTTCAGAAGCACGAGCTCGATGCGGCGGTTGCCCGACAGGAACGGGTCGTCGGGGAACATCGGGTCCTTGTCTGCAACGCCGATCACTTGCGCAAGGCTTCCGGCTCCGAGACCGAAGCTGCCAAGGATTTCGGCGGTGGCTAGTGCGCGCTTGGCCGAAAGTGCCCAAGCTGCACCGCCAGGGACTGCCATGTCACCCGTCGATTCTGTATGTCCGATGATTTGCAACCGCCCCGGCATTTGCTGAATAACCGGTGCAATACGAGACAGCACGATCTTCATGCGATCGGTGGGCTCGCTCGATTGTGAGGCAAACATCGGCCGGCCATCCTGATCGATGATCGAGATGTGCAGACCGTCATTGGCGACGTTGAGAATGATCTGCTTGGAGAGTTCTGCGTAATCCGGCAGATCCTGCAAAGCCTGACGTAGCGATTCCGAAGCGGTCAGATATTCGCGAGGCTTGCTCTCAGCAGCCTTCTGGAACCGATTGGTGTTGACCTCGGGCCCCTGCTTTTCATACTGGTCGTTGAAATCATTGGCGAACTCAACGGCATCGGACAGTGACATCGGCTGAACGTTGCGTAGAAACTTTCGCTCCGGCATGCCGTTTTGCTCGATCATGCCGGCGGGCCGCTGGATCGATTGGTAGCCGAAGGCGTCTCGCATTGATCCGGCCGCCTCGTGCAGTTTCTGCTCGTCCTGGCTTGAGAACGACACGATCATCACGAAGAGGGCCATCAGAAGGCTCATCAGGTCGGCAAAGGTGATGACCCACGGTGCACCACCATGTCCGCCTCCGCCTCCGCCCTTCTTCTTGCCGCTCATCCCAAAGCCCTTTCGTGTCTGCGCTCAAATCCAACCGTCAGGCCGCTTCTTTCTCCGCTTCGGCCTTGGCGCGATGCTTGAGTGGCAGGTAGGATAGAAGCTCTTCGTGCACCTGCTTCGGGCTCTTGTTCTCGCGGATGAGCAAAACCGCGTCGATGATCATCGACTGGATTTCCGCCTCGTGATTGGCGCGGTTTCCAAGTTTGTCGGAAATCGGAGCGGCCATGACGTTGGCGATCACTGCGCCATAGAGCGTGGTCAAAAGCGCGATCGACATGGCCGGGCCGATCTGCTTGGGATCGGACATGTGAGCGAACAGCGACACGAGGCCGATGATCGTTCCCACCATGCCCATACCGGGCGCCGCTTCAGCAATCTTGGCCCAGGCGGTGTGCCCCATGTGCAAGCGCTCATGCTGCAGGTCGCGTTCGCGCTCAAGCACGTGTTGAATGGTCTCGCCAGAATAGCCGTCGGCGATCATTTGGATCGCCTTTTTGAGGAACGGCTCGTCAATTTCCAGCTTTTCCAGGCCCAGCGGACCCTGCTTGCGCGCGACTTCAGCGATCTCGGTCAACTGGTCGAGAAGGTGTAGTGTGTCATGCGTCTTGTACATGATCGCTTCCTTGAAGCCGCCAAACACGGCCACAGGGAAGGTCTTCAAAGTATAGCGTCCGAGAAGCGCCACCAAGGCGCCGACAATTACGACGTTGGTCGCCAGAAGGTTCATGAACATCATGATGTTCGAACCTTCGAGGAAAACGGCCATATACAGCACGCCGAAGCCGCCGAAAACGCCGAGAATGGTTGCAATGTCCATCGGTCGCTCAGGCCGGGGGGAAAGAGACACATACTGCGGCCTAAACCGCCTGACCCCGGCTCTCCGACATTAAGGATGATGAGGATAAGGCAGGCTTAACGAACAGGGTTAATCAAACCTTCCGCCGCATAGCAAAAGGGCGACCCGAAGGCCGCCCTCGCGCAAATTGCCTTGAAAGAACGGCAGCTTGTGCCGCCCTCCCCGCATCTCACTCAATGCCGAGCTTGCTCTTGACCAGGTCATTGACCGCCTGCGGATTGGCCTTGCCGCCGGTCGCCTTCATCACCTGACCGACAAACCAGCCGCTGAGAGTCGGCTTCGCCTTGGCCTGCTCGGCCTTCTCAGGATTCGCGGCGATGACCTCGTCCACGGCCTTCTCGATGGCGCCGGTGTCGGTCACCTGCTTGAGGCCGCGCTCTTCCACGAGCCTCTTGGGATCGCCGCCTTCGGTATAGACGATTTCGAACAAATCCTTGGCGATCTTGCCGGAGATCGTGCCGTCGCCGATCAGATCGACAATTGCGCCAAGCTGCGCCGGAGAGATCGGCGAATCTTCGATGCTCTTGCCGTCCTTGTTGAGGCGGCCGAACAGCTCGTTGATCATGAAGTTGGCAACGGCCTTGCCATCGCGATTCTTGGCGACCTGCTCATAATAGTCGGCCGAAGCGCGTTCCAGCGTCAGCACCATCGCGTCATATGGCGTGACACCGTAGTCACCGACAAAGCGAGCTTTCTTCTCATCCGGCAGTTCGGGGAGAACAGCCTTCAGGCTCTCAACCCAGACAGGATCGAGTTCGAGCGGCAGCAAGTCCGGATCAGGGAAATAGCGGTAATCGTGTGCCTCTTCCTTGGAGCGCATGGAGCGCGTCTCGCCCTTGCTCGGATCGTAGAGGCGCGTCTCTTGATCGATCTTGCCACCGTCTTCGATGATGCCGATCTGGCGGCGTGCCTCGTATTCGACCGCCTGGGCGGCAAAGCGCATGGAATTGACGTTCTTGATCTCGCAGCGCGTACCAAGCGGATCGCCTGGCTTGCGGACCGACACGTTGATGTCGGCACGCATGGAGCCTTCCTCCATGTTGCCGTCGCAGGTGCCGAGATAGCGCAGAATCGTCCGCAGCTTGGCAAGATAAGCCTTCACCTCTTCCGAAGAACGAAGGTCCGGTTTGGAGACGATCTCCATCAGGGCAACGCCCGAACGGTTGAGGTCGACGAACGACATCGTCGGATGCTGATCGTGGATCGACTTGCCGGCATCCTGCTCGAGGTGAAGGCGCTCGATGCCGATTTCAACGACGCCTTCCGGCATGTCGAGCAGTACCTTCCCCTCGCCAACGATCGGCTGCTTGTACTGGCTGATCTGGTAACCCTGCGGTAGGTCCGGATAGAAGTAGTTCTTGCGATCGAACACCGAATAGAGGTTGATCTCCGCCTTGAGGCCGAGGCCCGTGCGGATCGCCTGCGCCACGCATTCCTCGTTGATCACCGGCAGCATGCCTGGCATTGCCGCGTCGACCAGCGAAACGTGCATGTTCGGCTCGGCGCCGAAGACGGCCGACGCGCCGGAGAACAGCTTGGCATTGGAGGTGACCTGCGCATGCACCTCGAGGCCGATGATAACTTCCCAATCGCCTGTGGCGCCCTTGATGAGCTTCTTGGGATCGGGGGTACGGACTGCCATGTTCATGGAGGGTCTCTCGGATCGGTCAAACGACATCTGTCTGGCGGGATAGCCCGTTTTGCTTCGGAGGTAAACGGGAAAGGCACGCCATTCCAGCATGTCGCCGGCTAGAGTTCGACCCGAAAATGCAAAGGACGCCGCTTTGGCACGGCGCCCTCCGAATGTTCCGCCTTGAAAAGCGATCAATTGAGCGACAGGCGATAGACCAGCACCATCGTATCGACATCGGCATCGGCCTTGTAGTCCACTCCGACCTGATGTCCCTTGGTGGTCAGAAAGTCATTGTCGTTAGCGATCAGCACGAGGACATCTTTAGGATGTTCGGGGTCGAAGGCCGGTACGATCCCCATCGATTCCCACTTTTCCGAAAGGTCGGTCGCATCGTGTGGCGCGCCGTTGTGAAGGCCGGCCTTCTGTAGCTCGGCATTGTCATTCATGTCGATGACGGTCGTGAGGGTCGCCGCCTTGACAGATGGATCGAGCTGTCCCTTGGGAGCGACCGGCTTCAACCCATCGAAATCAGTCCCGGCAATATTGGTCGCGGCGCTGAAGTCAAGGAGATCGACCCTACGGTAGAGCGACGTATCACCCTTCACGCCCCAGCCATTGTTGCTGTCGCGGGACAGTAGAAGCAGGCGCCCATCGGGCAGAACGGCAAGCTCTGACTGGGCGGCGACGAGGGTCCCGCCTCCGGCGTCCTTGAAGGTCGGCAGTGGCACGACATACTCGGCCTTCAGTTTCAGCGCATCGGGATTGGTCGCATCGTAGACCAATGCCCGTGTGTTGAAGCGAGTGGTCTTCTTGTCGCCACCGTCCTGGCGGGTAGCACTCTGCAGCACCACCGTGAGCTCGTGCGTCGTCGGATTCAGGGCCATGCCCTCGAAGCCCTGATTGTTCTGGCGGCCTGTCTCCGGATCTTCAGGATCCGGTTTCGGTGCCCCGGGACCGGGATTGTTGGACGAGTAGTTGACCACGCCCTTGCGCATGGGCAGGAAGGCCGCAGGCGGCAGCGTAGCCGACAGCAGCTTGCCGTCAGCGCTGAAATGATAGATCGCCGGCCCGTATTCGTCCGAAATCATCAGCGAACCGTCTGAGAGGCGAACGATGGCCTCCGGATCAAGGCTGACGGCGCCGGTTGCCGCGCCCGGTAGGTCCGGGCCATTGTCCTTGTTGATGGCAACCGGATCGAGACCTGTCATCGACTTGCCGGCCTTGTCGGTGAGCAGGAAAGTCTTGTTCAGCTTCAGATCAGCGACGGCCGCCTTGCCGGCCTCGGGCGCCGTAAAGGCGATCGACATCACATTGACACGGACGTGATAATCAGTCGTTCCCTCGACGTTATAGCCGCGGTCGGGCAGGAGCAGGAACGAGCCTTCATAGCCCTTGTCGGTCTTTTTCCAGTCGAGAACCGACATGCCGGAGCCGGAACCGAAGGTTTCGCCAAAGCTGTCACGGAGATCAGCCGGCAGACGACCAACGGCCACTAGCCCCTTGTTAACCGGCAGATCTGCGGCGGTCGAGACGAGTGTGCTTGCCAAAAGCGCGGCGACGAAAATAGAAGATAAAATCTTCATGACAACCTCCTTGGTAAAACACAGAGGTTGTTCGATAAGTCGCTTATTTGACAGTGATGTGAACGAGGCGCCGGGTATGCCGGCGCCCGTAATCTTACCACCACTTCTTCGGGGTAAAGGTGCCGACCGACTTTTCGATCGCCGATCCCAGTGTGAACAGTGTCTCTTCGTCGAACGGCCGGCCGATCAACTGCAGCCCCAACGGCAGCCCTTCGGCAGAAAGTCCGGCCGGAACGGCAAGGCCCGGCAGGCCAGCCATGTTGACCGTTACCGTGAACACGTCGTTGAGATACATTTCCACCGGATCTGCATCGGCCTTCTCGCCAATGCCGAAGGCGGCCGACGGCGTCGCCGGCGTCAGTATAGCGTCTACACCCGCCGCATAAGCGGTTTCGAAGTCCCGCTTGATCAGTGAGCGCACCTTCTGGGCGCGCAAATAGTAGGCGTCGTAATAACCGGCCGACAACACGTAGGTACCGATCAGGATGCGGCGCTTCACTTCGGCGCCGAAGCCGGCCGCGCGGGTGTTCTCATACATGTCGATGATGTCCGAGCCCGGCACACGCAAGCCGTAGCGGACGCCGTCGTAACGGGCGAGATTCGACGACGCCTCGGCTGGCGCCACGATGTAATAGGCAGGAAGCGCATACTTGGTGTGCGGCAACGAAATGTCGACGATTTCGGCTCCGGCGTCCCGAAGAACGTCGATACCCTTCTGCCACAAGGCATCGATCTCTGCCGACATGCCGTCGAGCCGGTATTCGCGGGGAATGCCGATCTTGAGGCCCTTCACCGATTTACCGATGGCGGCCTCGTAATCGGGAACGGGAATATCGACTGAAGTGGTATCCTTCGGGTCGACCGAAGCCATCGACTTCAGGAGGATCGCCGTGTCGCGTACGTCACGGGCGATCGGGCCCGCTTGATCGAGCGAGGACGCGAAGGCCACGAGACCCCAGCGCGAGCAACGGCCATAGGTCGGCTTGATGCCCGCGGTGCCGGTGAACGCAGCGGGCTGACGGATCGAGCCACCGGTGTCGGTCGCTGTCGCACCAAGGCAGATATGGGCAGCGACGGCCGCAGCCGATCCGCCCGACGACCCGCCAGGAACGAGATTGACATCGGACCCCTCGCGTCGCCACGGGTTGACGACCGAACCGTAATGGCTAGTCTCGTTAGACGAGCCCATGGCAAACTCGTCCATGTTGAGCTTTCCGAGCATCACCGCGCCATCGGCCCAAAGATTGGCAGACACCGTGCTCTCGTAGGTCGGCTTGAAGCTGTCGAGAATGTGGCTGCAGGCCTGGGTATGGACACCCTTTGTGGCGTAAAGATCCTTGATGCCGAGTGGCAGACCCTCGAGCGGCCCTGCCTTGCCTGCCGCTATGCGCGCGTCGGATGCCTTGGCCATCTCACGCGCCTGATCTGGCGTTTCGGCGACATATGCATTGAGCACTCGCGCCTTTTCCATGGCGGCAACGTAGGCGTCCGTTAGTTCGACGGCGGTAAAGGTCTTTGCCTTCAGCGCATCGCGCGCCTCGGCAAGGGTAAGTGCGGTGAGATCGGTCACGGCGGATTTCCCCAAAATCGTTGGAAGCTGGCGTCAGGCGGGAGGTTACTCGACCACCTTCGGTACCAGGAAGAAATGGTCTTCAGAGACCGGCGCATTGACAGTAACCGCCTCGGCATCTTCGCCGTCGGTAACAACGTCCTGCCGACGGCGCATCTTGACGGTCACGACTGAGGTCATCGGCTCGATGCCTGCAACATCCACTTCGTTCAGTTGCTCGACGAACCCGAGGATGGAATTGAGCTCATTGGTCATGCGCTCCGCCTCGTCATCGGTGACCTTGATCCTGGCGAGACGCGCAACGCGGCGCACGGTAGCCGTATCCACGGACATGTAGATTCCCTCGAACACACTGGAATGTCCCGCGTATAGCACCGGTCGCGCCATGGGGCCACCCGCTTCGTTACCCACTGTTCCGAACTTGTAAGGATTGAATTGGATCACCTCGCGAATCGGCTTCCGAACCGCCTAATTGTCGCTGCAGTTGGGGACCCGGGAGCGGAAATGAGCGGTGTTTGGTAATTATTCTTCTTGAGAAGAAAAAGAGGGGTAAGTGCTTTAAAATATTGATATATAGTGTTTTTTTAAACTATCGAAAGATCGCTCTTGTTTTAGTCTGCATAGCGGCATGCGCAGTTCATACAGATGAACTACGATTGGTCGAAATCTGTTGTTTTTTCATTGATGAATTTGGCGAAAACAGTTTATCAGTTCCGCACTTTTGCGGGGGCCTCCTCGCTACTTTCGGGTATACCAAGCTCATCATGCACATAGTGCTCGTCGACGGCAGTCGAACCGGATTGATGATCCTGCAAAGGATGCTTGAACCTCGTGGCGATGACGTGGCTTATTTCACGGATGGTCGCGAGGCTCTCGATTATATCCGATCGACACCGCAGGCCGAAGTCTTGATAACCAGCTTTGAAATTGGCGGGGTTTCCGGCACGGAACTTTGCTGGGAGGCTCGAATCCTCGCTGATGCCGGGCGGCCACTCTATGTGATCGGCATGTCGGCTTCCAATGATGCGCAGCATTCCATCAGCGTACTCGATGCTGGTGCGGATGACTTCATGTCCAAGCCCCCGCGTCAGGATGAACTCAATGCCCGTTTGCGGGTCGCCGAGCGAACGCTGATCATGCAGCGGCGACTGATCGAGATGGCAACAATCGACCCTCTTTCAGGGCTGTTCAATCGCGGGGCATTCCGTCAGCGGTTCGATGCAGAAATCGAAGTGGCAAAACTAGGCGGCACTTTCTCGCTCATTCTCTTTGACATTGACCACTTCAAGCAGATCAACGACATATATGGGCATGACACGGGCGACGAAGTGATACGAAGCGTCGGCTCGTTACGCGTGCCGCCCGACGCCCATTTCTCACGCATCGGTGGCGAAGAGTTTGCCGTCATTCTCCCCAGCATTCCTATCGACGGCGGCATCTATGTGGCTGACTATCTGCGCGGGCAAGTCAGCGACCTTACGATCGAGCGGAACGACAACAAGATTTCGACGACGGCAAGTTTTGGTGTCGCTGAGTTCAGAGCTGGCGATACGGTCAATGACCTGTACAGGCGTGCGGATGCGGCGCTCTATCAAGCGAAGAACACGGGCCGCGATCGCGTATCGGCCAGCGCACCGGAAATCGTTTCCTGAGATTCACTTCAAAACTTCGGCCCGAACGCGGCGCGTGATAGTTAGAAGCGTCGTGAAGCTCGCAAGAAGGCCAGTATCCAATGACCGAAGCCGCAGATCCCATCGCCTTTGCGGCGTCTCTGTCCCCCGGCCAACGTCTGCTTGGTCTCGATCTGGGCACCAAGACCATAGGCATCGCAGTTTCCGATGAGCGCTTCCTGATCGCGACGCCGCTTCTGACACTACCTCGCGTCAAGTTCGGCAAGGACGCCGCTGCTCTGATTGAACTTGCCGACAAGCAGAACGCCGGTGCCTACATTATGGGTCTGCCGATCAACATGGACGGCAGCGAGGGGCCGCGCGCCCAATCGACACGGGCCTTCGCGCGGAACCTTGCCCCCTTGGACAGACGCCCCATTTTCTTTTGGGACGAGAGACTGTCGACCGCTGCGGTGACACGCACTCTGCTGGAAGCCGACGCATCGCGACGCCGGCGTGACGAAGTCGTCGACAAGCTTGCGGCTAGCTTCATTTTGCAGGGATTCCTGGATCGCCTGCATCTCGCGTCGCGCTCGGAGGACCTGCGCCGTTTGTGATCGTCTACTCGGACCCTGCGGTGCGCTTGGCCGACTTCCGGATCAGCATAAGGTTGCGAATGTAGATGAGCAGACCGAGCCCTTGGCCGGCGATAAATACCGGATCCTGACGGGCAATCGAATAAATCAGAAGCAGGAACCCGCCACCGAGCGAGAAGGTCCAGAAGGCCACCGGTATAACCGACGCCTTGGCTTTCTCCGACGCGAGCCATTGCACGATGAAGCGCATGGTGAATAGAAACTGCGCTACAAATCCCAGGATGACCCAGAAATCGAGCTGCTTGACGAAAACGTCGTGAAGCCAGCCTGCGAGCTGCGCGAAGAGATTAGCCATTATCGTTTCCGATTTCCGAGACCACAGGAAGACGCTTGATACGCCGCTTTAGCCACCAAACGCCGAAAAGATCGAGGATTCCCTGCAGTCCGCGATCGAAGATGCCATAATTGGACGCGCCATGCATGCGCGAACGGTCGACGACGTCGAGATGAGTAACGCCATAACCTTCGCGCAGAACGAGGGCGGGTAAATAGCGATGCCAACCGTGGAAAAACGGCAGCAACAGGAAGATGTCGCGCCGCACCGCCTTGAGGCCGCAGCCAGTGTCGCGCGTCGCATCCTTAAGGATCGCGTTGCGGAGCCAGTTGGCAAAACGAGAGGCATAGCGCTTGGCTAGCCCATCGGTGCGCTTGAGGCGCTGCCCCGCGGCAATGCCTACGGCCGGCCCGGCGGCAATGAGGGCATCGATGAGTTTGGGAATATAGGCGGGATCGTTCTGACCATCGCCGTCGATGGTTGCGACAATCTCACCCCGCGCGGCGAGCACGCCCGACCGAACCGCGGCGGACTGACCACAAGCCTCAACATGGCGTATGTGCCGGATTGGCTTACCTGCAAGCTTCCAGGCAGCAATGTCCGAGCCGGTGCTGTCGGTTGAACCGTCGTCAACGACGATCACCTCGAAAGCGCGGCCGGCCATCGCATCGAGGATCTCCGGTACGATGACTGCGAGATTGTCTGCCTCGTTACGCGCTGGAATGACAACCGAGACGAATCCCGTCTCGGATGGCTTCGGTATGATCATGTTAGTTACTCCGGCCGGATATGCGCCTGTAACCACGGCGTCCGGCTCCCCTACCCCTGAAACATGCAAACCCGCGATCACGCTCTGCCTGCTTATGGCAAGATGCAGCCGTGTCAACAAGGCCCTGCCCTCACCGGAGAGTATGTCGATCCGATGGCGAAGCGGACGTGGCAGTCCACTTTTCGACAAAGAGAGGAGTCGGCCGCGCTTCGCAAACCAAAGCGCGACAAAAAAAGTGCCCCAAGCGCCGAAGGAAAGGCCAGCGACGACGTCGGAAACACGATGGGCGTTCACCATGACGCGTGACGCACCAATTGCGATCGCGAGAGGCCAGACGATCACTGCCAAGGGACGCCAAAGAAGCGTCAGCGCCAGAGCAAAGGCCGCTGCCGTGGTTGAATGACCGGACGGAAATGCCGCGTACTTTGGTTTGAAGGCGAAAAGATGAATGACTCTTTCGCCAGCGACCGTAGGGCGAGAGAAACCAAGCGAGTATTTCACGATCAGCACGGCGATGCCCGTAGCAGCAATGGCCGTGAAGAAAAACAACACCATGTCTTCAATAGTATCGAAACCGCCGCGCCCGCCGAATCTCGGTTGTTTCAGATAGCGCATCGCGACCAGCGCCAAACCGGACGGAATCAGCATCCAGTCGGATTGGCCTATCCGAGACAGAAAAAACCAGATGGCGGACGGCTGCCCCCGCGCGGCTACCCAAGCGCGAGCGTGTTCGTCGTACCTGCTCGATACGATGATCGCGAGAACTGTAATTAGCCCGGCCAACCAAAGCGCGGTTTTCACCACGTCAGGATCGCGCCAACTGGCGGGCCGCCTGTTTATCAACATGCAAAGGCCCTCACGGCTTGGCGAAAAGCAACATGGTGCGGAGCTTCAGGCCATTGAGATTCCGGCCGCTTACCGTTGCTACAGGTTCCGGTACTTTTTCCCCCTCGCCAAGAGCCGAGATGAATGAATCCTTGGCTTCCGCAGTGACGATGGCAACGGCGCATTCCTTATTCCGGAAGGCCTCCGCTGCGATCGGTGCCGTTGTGCGGAGTGTGTCTGTGCCAAGCCGGAAGACCGTACTGGGCTCGCTGTACCCAACGACAGACACGGCTGGCGTATCGCAACGACGGACGGACGCGACGGCTGCGGCTAGATCATCGCTGAGCCAAAGCTGCCGGGCCGCAGGAAGCAAGATCGCATACCCGAGGATCATCAAGCCACCGGCAGCGGCGACCGTTGTGGCAATTCCCGGTAACAATCGGCCAGATGCCAGGAGCTTGGTGGCGCCAAGCCCAAGGCAGGAAATGACCACGGCCCCAATAAGGCCCTGCCAGTTCGCATAGCCTTGATAAACGAGAAAGGTGATGTTCAGTCCGAAGGCTACCGCAATGGCGCCAACCGCGATGAACGCGATCGAGATTTTCCACCCGCGTCTCGCAGTGACGAAAGCGCCCCGATCAAGCAGCAATCCGACCAGGACGGCGAGGGCCGGCATGAATGGCAGAACATAATTGGGAAGCTTGGTGGCAACCGCTTCGAAAACCAGCCAAGCCGGCAGCACCCAGGCAATCAGGAAGAAGATCGCCGGCTCGTGCCTCGCCTTCCACGCTTGCACAAACGCCAGCGGACCCAGGACGGAGAGCGGCCAGAATGTCCCGAAGGAGACCAGAAGATGTACCCCTGGCGGCGCTCCATGGGACTCCTGCCCGGACGCCACCTTGCCCAGCATATCGTGCCCAACTGCCTGACTGAAGAATGCGCCACCAGAGATCCAGCCAATGGCGATCAGCCACGGCAGCACAAGCAACAGCATCCAGAGGGTGCCTTTGATCGGAGAAAATGACCGCCAAAGAGCCCCTGATCGCTCCTTTGCCGAAACAACGATAATCGACAGACCGGCAATCAACGGGGTGATCGGACCCTTAATGAGAATTCCGATACCCATCGCCGTCCAGAAAAGCGCGTTTCGCGGCAAAGACTTTGATCGATCCGGATCGACATAGGCGCGAGCCAGAGCAAACTCTGCAGCCAGAACAGTGGCACACAGCATGGCATCGGTCTTGGCTATGTGGGCTTCAAAGCCAAGCAGCATCGTCGACGTGGCAAGAAGACCCGCGAAAAGCCCAGCTCGGCTCCTGCCGAGCGTCGCCCCGATGCCGTAGGTGAACAACACCATCAGGACGGCGCCAAGAAGTGAGGGCAGCCGGTAAACCCAAAGCGGCGCGTCTTTTCCATATCCGGAGATCTCGGCCGCAGCAGCCTGAATCCAATAGATGCCGGCGGGCTTTTTGTAGCGCGGTTCATCCTGGAAGCGGATATCGACCCAGTTGCCCGTCTCGAGCATCTGATGCGAGGCTTGAACATAGAGCGCCTCGTCACGGTCGGTAAGTGGTAGCGACGAAATGCCCGGCGCCAGGACCAATATGGAAACGATCGCGAGAATGAGCAAGTTGATGAGGTGTGGCCATGTAAAGCGCGGAACCCTCGGCAAGGCCGAAGATGCCTCCGTTGCTTCGCCGCCTGCGACCGATGTGTCTTTATGCTCGTCCATGCATTGAAATCCGCGCCGGAAACTCTGGGTCAGAGATACGCGCGCCTATTATCATGGAAAACGAACTCTGGGCATCACAGTTACGCAATTGCATGACGGATAGCGCCTGCGGAAAAGAAGGCTTAGCCAAAATTCGAGCCATGCTCATGAATCTGTTCCCAAAGCTGCCTCAATATGGAAGCATGCCAGCATAGAATCTAAAACATCACAGAGGCTCGAATGCATCAGATCGCGGTTGCCAACCTTGTTTTGGCCTTAGGCGCGACACTGATCCTGCTGGGCATTCTGTCGAGCCTGCTGGCCTCGCGTTTCGGTACACCTTTGCTGCTGGTCTTCCTGGTGGTCGGTATGCTTGCTGGCGTCGACGGGCCCGGTGGAATCGAGTTCAGCAACTACCGCCTCACCTATCTGATCGGCTCCTGTGCGCTCGCCATCATCCTGTTCGACGGTGGCTTGCGAACACGCATCACAGAAACACGCGAAGCTTTGGGGCCTTCGCTTGCACTGGCAACGGCCGGCGTGGCGGTGACGGCTCTCTTGATCGGCGCCTTCGGCTATCTGGTTCTCGGCTACAATCTCATTGAAGGATTCTTGCTCGGGTCGATTGTGGCTTCGACAGATGCAGCAGCGGTATTCTTCTTGCTGAAAACGGGCGGTCTTCAACTCAGGCCCCGTATCGGGGCAACATTGGAAATAGAGTCCGGCTCCAATGATCCAGTCGCTGTCTTTCTGACGATCGTGCTGACGGAACTGGCCGTTGCACATTCAGCGCCGGGACTCGGGACACTGGCCGCGCTTGGGCGGCAGGCGGTACTTGGTGGAGCGATGGGCGTTGCCGGCGGATCGCTGGCGGCACTCGCTCTCAATCGCCTGACGCTACCTGGCGGTCTTCACCCGTTGTTTGTCATTGCATTGACGGTCAGCGTCTTTGGCGTGACATCCTATTTCGACGGATCGGGCTTTCTCGCCGTTTATGTGGCCGGCCTTGTCGTGGGCAACAGCACGGTTCGCGCCTATCCCGCCATCAGCAAATTTCTCGAAAGCGCAACCTGGCTGTGCCAGATCGTCATGTTCCTGATGCTGGGCCTACTTGTTACGCCGAGTAAGCTCATCGAATACGCCCCCGAAGGCCTGACGATAGCTCTTTTTCTGATGATTATCGGTAGACCAGCTGCGGTCTGGATCTGCCTCAAGCCCTTCGGATTTAGTCCGCCGGAGATCAACTTTGTCTCGTGGGTTGGCCTGCGCGGCGCGGTTTCCATCTTTCTGGCGACGGTGCCGACGCTTGCCGGCGTGCCAAATGCGCCGATGTATTTCAACGTCGCGTTCTTCGTGGTGCTGATATCGCTGCTCGTGCAGGGATGGACGATTGCTCCGGCAGCACGGTTCTTCGGCATGGCCTTGAAGAGAACGGCCGCCAGTGCCCGCCGCGTCGAGATCGATCTGCCAGGTCAGATAGACAACGAAATGGTTGGCTACCCGGTGCGGAACGACAGCTATGCTGCTTTGCGTCCGTCCTCCCTGCCGACTTGGCTCAAGCCGGTCATGGTCGTGCGTGACGGCGTAGTGAAGAATGCAGCCGAAGCTGGACAGATCCGGGCCGGCGATTATGCCTACTTCATCTCGCCTCAGGATCGCGTCAATCGCCTCGATCGACTGTTTGCTCCGTTGCCGGCGGAAACCGTGGCAGCAGCCAAGCGTACCGCATTCGGCGAGTTTGCCGTGTCGCCGGACGCCTCCTTGTCCGATCTTGCGACCTTCTACGAGATGCAGGTGCCAGCCAATCTTGCTGGTCTCACTGTGGCTGAGGCCTTTTCGGCGCGCCACGGCAACCGACTGCGAGCCGGAAATCGCCTGATGCTGGCGAGCTACGCCGAGCTCATGGCGCGTGTGGTCGAGGATGGGCAGTTGATCAAGGCGAGCCTCAGGCTGGAAGACGTCGTCGATCTATCTATGCGATCGCCGCAGCTTCCACCACCAAAGCTGATGCGGCGCCTTTACGACCGGCTCCACGAGCGGTTTTCAAAAGAAACCAAGCCAGCGGAACCGGTGAAATAACCTGAAATTCACTGGCCAGTGACGGCGCCGATCGCCGGATGGCGAACGTGATCGCCCACCGCAAGCCCAATTCTCTTAGCCTCCGGTGATGGCAATTCGAGAACGAAACGCACCGGGTATTCCGAGGGAATGCGTGTGTCAGACTGTGGCCTCGCGTTGTGAGCGACTGAAAGCACCTTGCCCTTGTCCGAAATGAATACGATGTCGAGCGGCACGAACGTGTTGTGCATCCAGAAGGCTACATCCCTGGTAACCCCCATGTCGAACAGCATGCCTGTCCCCGGAGCGACCTCGCGGCGGAACATCAGGCCACGTTCCCGACTCTTCTCGGTGTCGGCAACCTCGACTTGATAAGGGTAGACGCCAGTTGATGTTTCGATGCTAAGAGCCGAGCGCGGGCCGATCGGGTTATCCCCTTCGCCAGCGCTCGAGCCATTTCCGAAAAAGTAGAGAATAGCAATTGCGGCAACAAGACCCGCAGCGAGCGCCCGTATCACCAAGCGCCACGACGTTACTTCCGACATCTTTGCCTTCGATCCCCGACTGTTCGGTGTTTGAACACAAAACAACACGCTACGCTGAGCTCAGCCAGCGCAGCACGCCGCCAATTAGGGTATCAATGTGACGAAGGTATGCCGCCGGGCTGAAGCGGACGAATTTCTGCGACCATCTTGCCCTTTGGCCCGTCACCATAGCGGACCAGGACATGCTGCCCGGGCCTGAGCTCGGTAATCCCGAACCGACGTAGCGTCTCCATGTGGACGAAGATGTCCTCGCTACCGTCGCCACGCGTCAGAAATCCAAATCCCCGAACCCGGTTGAACCACTTCACCTCAACCTGTTCGAGTCCGCTCGATGGAGTAACCTGCACGTGGGTGCGCGATGGCGGAAGCTGTGAGGGATGAATTGCGGTCGATTCATCCATCGACAGCACCCGCATCGCCTGCAGGCCCTTCTGCCGGCGCACAGCCTCGCAAACAACCCTTGAACCTTCGTATGCGGTCTGGAACCCGTCACGCCGCAGGCAAGTCACATGCAGCAGCACGTCAGGCAGCCCAGGCTCATCCGGTACGACGAAGCCAAATCCCTTCGCGACGTCGAACCACTTGATGACACCCGCGACCTCAATGACTTCCACGCCGATGTCTTCGTCGACGTTATTGTCTTCCGATATAAACTGAGCCTTGGCCATGAGCCAGTCTCCACGATCGCACTTACTAAAAGCGCGGATGTTTCCGCGCCCCGACTATTCGTGATTCTTCTGCTAAAATACCACCTGACAGCCACCCTTCCGCAAGCCCCTCCTTAACGGCAATTAACGGTTTTGGGCTCATTTCTAGCCGCGTGCATACGGCATCATTGCTATTATCGCCTAGCCGCTGCCAGACAGAGGCGAAGTGCAGCCCAGTTCCGTTGCGCCACCAAGTCTTGCATCGCTTGCGTGACCAAGGATAACTAGCCCGCCAACCGAAACAGAAGCTGGCCGCTTGACGGCGGCAACGGAGGAAAACGACATGCGCTATCTTCACACAATGGTGCGGGTGACTGACGTGGATGCGTCGCTGGCTTTCTTCTGCGGTCTGCTCGGAATGACCGAAGTTCGGAGAACGGAAAATCAAGCCGGTCGATTCACGCTGATCTTTCTCGCTTCGTCAGCCGACGTCGAAGCTGGTCGTGCCCATAGCGCGCCGCTCCTCGAGCTCACTTACAATTGGGATCCGGAAGCCTACGGTGAAGGCCGCAACTTCGGGCATCTCGCCTACGAGGTGGATGATATCTACGCCACCTGCGAACGGTTGATGAAGGGTGGCGTCACCATCAACAGGCCGCCGCGCGATGGTCGCATGGCTTTCGTCCGCTCGCCCGATAACATCTCTATCGAACTGCTGCAGAAGGGCGATGCCCTTTCTCCGGCCGAACCCTGGGCTTCGATGCCGAATACGGGCAAGTGGTAAGGATCCAAATCCTTGGATTCGAACACAACACATAGCGGGCAGCCATGATCGGCCGGTCCGGTCTGCTCATTCTGGTCGGCCTCGCGGCAAGTGGCTGCGGGGCTGTACTCGATCGCTCCGAGTTCAAGCCACTCACGTCCGTCGAAATCGCTGAGATCAAGGCAAAAGCCGAGACGGACAAAGCCAAAAGTGTTGGCGACGACAGGAGACTGGCTGCGTCTTCTTCGGACGAACCAACCAAACCTTCCGATGAAAAGGTGTCGGCGGGCTCCGGCGATGTGGCGCCTGCCTCCGTTGAAGGGCCTAAGTCTCCGAGCCTATTTGCTAAATGGTTCGGGAGTAACGAAACGGTTTCGCCCTCGGCTCAGTCCATCCCCTCAGAGCCTGACAAGAAAGGCAACGCGGACGGCGCGGCTACCACGGCGGCCAGCGCGGCCGCAAAAGCCGATGGCAAGGAAAGTCAGAGTTCGTCTCTCTCCCCAACAGCGCCACCTGAAGACACCGATGAAGTGTCAGAAGCCGAGCTCACAGGCGAGGACGAAGCTGATCCAACCAAGGTTGCCGTGCCCAAGCCTCCAGTGGACGATGGTATCGAGCATGACTTCGTCAATGTCTACACCTCTCGCCCGGAACGTCCTCAGGATCTGTTTGACGGACTGCCGGGGGTCGCATGGCAGGGAAACCTTGTGCTCGTTTCTCGCGGTCCCGATGGCGATCCACGCGGCCTCTTCGGGGGCGAGGTCCAGCCTTACGCACACTATGTCCCCGGCTTACCGCGGGACGTAGTCCAGGCCGCAAACGGATTGCTGCTGGCCCATTCGGAAATCAACGTTTCCTGCGTGAAACCAAATCTTCTCGGCATGATCCGGGACGCTGAACGTCATTTCAGCCGCAGGGTGGTAATTACCTCCGGCTATCGCTCGCCATCCCATAACCGGATGGTTCGCGGTGCCCTGCACTCGCAACACCTGTATTGCAATGCGGTCGACCTCTACATGCCGGGAATCGCGCGTGACGACCTCGCGCGCTATTTCTACGGGCATCCCGCGCGCGGCGGTCTCGGCCTCTATTGCCACACCAAATCAATCCATGTGGATACCGGGCGCCGGCGCGAATGGCGTTGGTCGTGCAACGGTCGTGGATAAGCCTTTTCAATCAACGATCTAGGTGAAGAGATAAAAAAGCGCCGGCAAATGTCGATAGCCTCTTGCCCAACCGGCCGAAGCTCTCTATAAGCCCCCCTCGTTGGGCGGCCTTCGTCTATCGGTTAGGACACTAGCCTTTCACGCTGGAGAGACGGGTTCGATTCCCGTAGGCCGTACCACCCAACATTCTCACTAAATTTCAATCGCTTGCGGGCTCTGCTGGCCGTCTATGCTTATTGCGCAGATCGGATTGAATGCTCACTATTGCCTACTCGAGCCGAGTGCGGGGAACCAAGCGCTCAAATCTGGGCACAGTAGTAATCAAAACTGAACTTTTCAAAAGCTCGATTGCGCTTAGAAAACCGGCGACGGATATCGTCGTCTTGCGGCGATATCCGTCGCCTGCTTCAGCGTTGCAACTCAAGCCCTCTCTTCGACAAGCTCGTCCTGCACGCCGATGGTGCCAAGCTGCAGCGCCACAAGCCGCTCGATGTCGGCGCTGAGGGCGTCAATCTTGGCATGCAGGCCGGCAATTTCAGTCTCGGAGCGCAGGTTGGTTTCGTAGTCGAGACGGGCTTCGAAGCGATCCTTTGCCGCCTGCCGGTTTTGGCTCATCATGATGATCGGAGCCTGAAGGGCCGCGAGCATCGACAGCATCAGGTTGAGGAAGATGAACGGAAAGGGATCGAAGGCCCGCGCCGCCAGCACGACGGTATTGAGAAGAGCCCAGGCGCCCAGGAAGACTCCGAAGCCGATAATGAAAGACCAGGAACCGCCGATGGCGGCGACACGATCAGCCAAACGCTCGCCAAAAGTGAGGCGCTCGGCGAAAAGCTCATTGGGATCGCGCGGCGCCGTCACCCGACGGAGTTGCTCGGCGAAAAAGCGGATGGTGGTGTTCATGGCTCACCTTTCTGACGACCGGCCGCCTAAGGCCAGTCGCGGGTGAGCCGATCAGAGATCAGTCCAGCGCAACGGCCTTGGGCGGCACGGTCAATCGACTGTGATCGTTGCTGGGCATGACCCCTCGGGGGTTCGGTGACGAAGGACGCCGTCGGCGTCGAAAATTGGAATGCCCCCAGATCGAGGCGAAATCAAGTCATGTTTTTGGGATGGACCCATGTGCCTCTCACATGCCTGATTGCAGCGTAGCGTCCGCCGTGCCATAGCAGCCGCGCCCTCGTTTTCCGGAACATCGCCGTGACCGACATTGCCAACGACCTCCTCACCGTTCGAGACCTCCTGCGCTATGCCATGAGCCGCTATGGCGCTGCCGAGATCGGGATTGGTCATGGCACCAGCGAGGCGATCGACGACGCCGTCTTCCTGATCCTTGAGTCGCTGCATCTGCCGATCGATGACATCAATCCTTGGCTGGACGCCCGCCTGACCCGCGCCGAGCGGCAGCTTGTCATCGAGCGCATCGACCGGCGGGTAGACGAACGGGTCCCTACCCCCTACCTGGTCGGCAAGGCCTATATTCAGGACGTACCCTTCGTTGTTGATCCGCGGGTCATCGTGCCGCGTTCGTTCATCGGCGAGCTGCTGTTCTCGGAGATTTTCTCTGGCGAGGGCGAAGCTTCATTGATCCGCGATCCGGAAGAGATCCTTTCGGTCGCCGACATCTGTACCGGTTCCGGATGCCTTGCCATACTCGCGGCGATGATTTTCCCGAATGCGGCCGTCGATGCTGTGGATCTTTCCGAGGATGCGTTGGATGTCGCTGCGATCAATGTAGACCGCCTCGGAGACGGCCGCGTCGGCCTCTATCATGGCGACCTGTTCGCGCCCCTTGAGGGCAACCGTTATGACCTCATCATCACCAACCCACCTTACGTTGATGATGAGGCGATGGCCGAGCTGCCCGACGAGTATCGCCAGGAGCCGGAAATGGCCCTGGCTGGAGGCATCGACGGCCTCGACCTCATCCGCAGGATCATCGAGGCGGCTCCCAACCATCTCAATCCTGGTGGCGGCCTGATCTGTGAAGTCGGAAGCGATCGGGAAATCCTTGAAATGAACTACCCGGATTTGCCCTTTGTCTGGCTCAATACGGCCGAGTCCGAAGGCGAGGTATTCTGGTTGTCGGCTGAGGATCTTGGCGTCACGGCGGACTAGGTTCGCAATTGCATAAAACGCATATCTCAAAATAAAAATCGCATGAGACATGCGTTTGTGGGATGGCTTTGTGCCGTTTTCTTGCGTTTTTTCCCAATTGTGCTTCCGGCGGTCTAGACAGCTGTCACGGCGCTCGTCAGTGTCCGCGAAAGAGGCCGCGGCCGCGCGCCGCGTAGTCTTGGCGACGATTATCCGGTGACGGTACTTGGCGTTACGGCGCTACCGAAGAATTCGGTCACGGCCTCGTAACCTTCATCGGTGACAATCGATCGAAAAACGCAGGGACCACCGATGAACGATACTTCCAGGATCGATGAGGCCGCCGGCTCCGCCGGTCAAGCGACCCCTCTCACGACCACAGAATTCAGAGACGCTGTCCGCGCCAAGCTCGCCTACTCGGTTGGCAAAGATCCAGCTCGTGCGACGGCCAAGGACTGGAGCATGGCGCTTTCGCTTGCCGTGCGTGACAAGGTCGTCGAGCGCTGGTTCGAGTCGACCAAGGCCTCGCACGCCGGTCAGAAGAAGCACGTCTACTATCTTTCCATGGAGTTCCTGATCGGTCGTCTTCTGAACGACGCGGTCTGCAACCTCGGTATCGAGGCACAGGTCAGATCTGCCTGTGCAGAGCTCGGCATCGATTATCAGGCCCAGTTGGAGCAGGAAAGCGATGCCGCCCTCGGTAACGGCGGTCTCGGCCGCCTTGCCGCCTGCTTCCTCGATTCCATGTCGACCTTGGGCATCCCCGCCCATGGCTACGGAATTCGTTACGACCACGGCCTGTTCCGCCAACGCTTCCACGACGGCTGGCAGATCGAGGAACCGGAGGATTGGCTGGTTTCCGGCCGCGCCTGGGAGTTCGAGCGTGCCGAGATGGCCTATCTCGTCAAGTTCGGTGGACAGATCTCCTTTGACGGACATGGTGCGACCTACTGGCGCGCCGATGAGACCGTGAAGGCTGTTGCTTACGATACGCCGATCGCCGGCTGGAAGGGGCGTCACGTCAACACGTTGCGCCTTTGGGCCTCTCGTCCTGTTGAGGTTCTCGACCTGGGTCGCTTCAACCACGGCGACTATATGTCGGCCGCTGAAAAGACAATTCGCGCCGAGACGATCTCGCGCGTTCTCTATCCCGACGACACTACGGCCGAAGGCAAGGAGCTCCGCCTGAAGCAGGAGTATTTCTTTACCTCCGCTTCCCTGCAGGACATCATCCGTCGGTACCTGGAAGACAACGATGACATCCGCAAGTTGCCGAACCAAGTAGCGATTCAGATGAATGATACGCATCCATCGATCGCGGTCGCCGAGCTGATGCGCATCCTTGCTGACGACTATCGGTTGACCTTCCCGGAGGCCTTCGAAGTAACGCGTCAGTGCCTCAGCTATACCAACCACACGCTGATGCCCGAGGCCCTGGAACGCTGGAATACCAACCTGTTCCGCAAGGTGCTGCCGCGTCATATGCAGATCATCGAGTGGATCGACTATCACCATCTTGCCGAGGTCCAGGGACGTAACCTACCCGTATCGCTGGACGCCATTCGCATCATCGAGTGGGGTAGCGAGATCAAGATGGGCAGCCTCGCCTTTGTCGGCTCCCGGCGTGTCAATGGCGTGTCTGCGCTTCATACAGAGCTGATGAAGCAGACGGTGTTCAAGGACTACCATGTCCTCTACCCTGACCGCATCGTCAACGAAACCAACGGTATTACGCCACGGCGCTGGCTCTACGAGTGCAATCCCGGCTTGCGTGCGTTGCTACTGGAAGCGATCGGCGATGGCTGGGTGGACAACCTCGAGAAAATCGAGGACGCCGCCAAGTTTGCGACGGATCCGAGTTTCCGTGACAAGTTCGCTGCCGCCAAGCAGGCCAACAAGGTGCGCCTGGCCGCAGAGATCGAGCGACGTATCGGCCTGCGGGTCGATCCGACCGCTTTGTTCGATGTTCAGATCAAGCGCATGCATGAGTACAAGCGCCAGCTCCTGAATATCTTGGAGACGATTGCCCTCTATCAGGCCATTCGTCGTGGCCCTGGCGCCGAGTGGACACCGCGCGTCAAGATCTTTGGCGGCAAGGCAGCTCCCGGCTACCAGATCGCCAAGCGCATCATCAAGCTGGCCAACGATGTTGCTCGCGTCGTGAATAACGACCCGATCATCGGCGACCGGCTAAAGGTCGCAGTGCTGCCGAACTACAATGTTTCTCTAGCCGAGATTATCATTCCGGCGGCCGACCTTTCCGAGCAGATCTCGACGGCCGGCATGGAGGCTTCGGGTACGGGTAACATGAAGCTGGCGCTCAATGGTGCCTTGACCATCGGCACGCTTGACGGCGCCAATGTCGAGATCGCCGAGCGGGTCGGTCCCGACAACATTTATATCTTCGGTCTCACCGCAGATGATGTCGCCGGCTTGCGTCAGCGGGGCTACAATCCAAACGCGACGATCGACAGCGACCCGACGCTAAAGGGCGCCATCGACGCCATGGTCAACGGCACCTTCTCGCCCGACGATCATGGTCGGTTCAACGAGGTGGCTGATCGTCTGTGGCACACAGACTGGTTCTTGGTGACGGCGGACTTCCAGTCCTACTTCCAGACTCAGCGGACCGTCGACGTCGACTACCGCGACAAGGCCCGCTGGACTGAACGGTCGATCCTCAACACCACGAAGGTGGGCTGGTTCTCCTCCGATCGCACCATTCGTGGATACTCCAAGGACGTTTGGGGCGTCGAGCCGAGCTTCTGACGCGACATTATTTCAAATGCAAAACGGGCGGCAGGTTTTTGACCTCGCCGCCCGTTCCGCTTTCCGCCCCGAGCGACGGAAGATCTTAATGATCGCAGCTGTGACGAGCCAATGCAGCCAGCGCGGCAGCGCCCTCGCGGGCCAGTTCAGGATCGAAGGCAGAACGGGTGATGCGCACACGGAAGGCTTCGTCGGTCCGCGGCAAGGCTTCCCAGCGGTAGCGTCCCGGGAGGACGTCTTCGAAATGGCCACGCAGCCCAACCGGCTCATGATCGTTGATGACCACGAGCGACTCGCCTTCGGCTAGACGATCAAATCCGCCGAAAATAATGGCGCGCCGATTAACGCACGGCAGGCCGCGTACGTCGAGTTGAAGGTCCTGGGTGGCTGTGTCGGTCATGGCTTTCTCCACTTCGTCAGTGGCTGGAAGATAGAGAGGTCTGCTTCCGCGGACTTTGCTCCTGCGCAAACCGGAGAAAACTTCTCTGCTATCCCGGTAACCGGCGGGCCTCTCTCGAACGCAGGTTGACCTCGTCCGGCGAGCCTCCTACCACTTGGTATCTCCACGGATGCGAGACGGCCGAATGGTTTGCCGCCCGCAGCCTTCCCGACGTAAGGCACGCCATTTTTTACGGCGCGCAGTTCTTCTTACCAAGCGATGGTACCATGCAGCCTGTATTCGACGGACATAACGACGTTCTGCTGCGTCTTTGGGAAACGGCGCGCAACGGCGGCGACCCGATCAATGAGTTCCGGGATGGAATTCCGACGGGCCATATCGACGGGCCGCGTGCCAAAGCTGGTGGATTGGCCGGCGGTCTTTGCGCGATCTTCGTGCCGTCGAGGCAGGGCGACCGTCCCATGCTCGGCCAAGGCACTTATGCCTCCCCGCTTGCGGAGCCGATTGATCAGCCGGCGGCGCTCGCCGCTGCGACAGGCATGGCGGGAATCGCCCGCCGCCTCGACCGAGAGGGAGCTTGGCGCCTTTGCACCTCGACCGCCTCGATCCGCAAAGCCATTGACGATGATGTTTTCGCGGCGGTTCTGCACATGGAGGGCTGCGAACCCATTGATGTGGACCTCTACGCCCTAGATCTCTTTTATGCTGCGGGACTGAGATCGTTGGGGCCGGTCTGGAGCCGAACCAACGCTTTCGGCTATGGCGTGCCCTTTGCCTACCCGAGTTCTCCGGATACCGGTCCCGGCCTTACCGACGCGGGCATTCGCTTGGTGAAAGCCTGTAACCGGCTCGGCATCATGATCGACCTGTCGCACATTACCGAGCAGGGATTCTGGGACGTCGCCAAGACGTCCGAAATGCCGCTGGTCGCCACCCACTCGAACGTCCACGCCATCACGCCGGTCACGCGTAACCTGACGGACAAGCAGCTCGACGCCATCCGCGAGACAGGTGGCATGGTTGGGCTCAACTATGCGACATCCTTCTTGCGGCCAGATGGACAGGAAAATGCCTCGACCCCGCTGACGGACATGGTCCGCCATGTCGATTATCTGGTCGAGCGTCTCGGCATAAACTGCGTTGGCCTTGGCTCCGACTACGACGGAGCCACGATCCCCGCCGAGATCGGGGATGCCGCCGGCCAACAGGCATTGGTCGGCGCTTTAAGGCAGGCTGGTTACGGAGAGGCGGAGCTTATCAAGCTCTGCCGAGACAATTGGTTGCGGGTATTGGCCAAGACTTGGCGCGAGTAAGGTCAAAGGCCTGAGCCTAACGTTCTGCGCTTGCGATATCGACACTAATCCGCAAAAGCGGAGTTCAACAAAAGACCCTGCCTTTTAAAGGCAGGGCCGTTGTCCAAACCCCGAGATTTGCAAACGCTGTGCAGGACGTTGGCTGGCCCTCTCTTGAGAGCCAGCCACATCTCGTCAGCCGCGCTGGTTACCCGACGACACGATATCCATGTAAACGGCGGCAACCAGGATGATGCCCTTCACGATCTGCTGCCAGAAGGTATCGATGCCCATCATTGACATGCCGTTGTCGAGACTGGCCATGATCACGGCACCAACCAGAGCGCCTGACACCGATCCAACACCGCCGCGCATCGACGTACCGCCGATGAAGCAGGATGCGATCGCGTCTAGCTCATTGCCGAAGCCCGCCGATGGTGTACCGGCTGCAAGGCGAGCTGTGGTGGTGAGGCCCGCGAATGCGCACATCAAGCCCATCAAGGCGAACACCATCATCTTCACGAAGGCGACGTTGACGCCGGAAAGCCGCGTCGCCTCCATGTTGGAGCCAACGGCGTAGATGTGGCGGCCAAAGGTCGTCTTGTTGCCGATGATCGTGAACACCGCGAGAATGATCAGGAGGATCAGAACCGGCACCGGAACACCCTGATAGTCATTCAGGGTTAGGACGAAACCGAGGATGATGGCGCCAGCAAACAGCAGACGACCAACCTCGGCCGGCATGGTCGGAACAGAAAGATTGTGCTTCTGGCGATTTATTCGGGTACGGAATGCAAGAAACACCAGAACGAGAAACAGCAGAACGCCGCCGGCATCGCCAACCAGTTCTGGTAGATATCCCTGCCCGATAAACTTCAACGGCTCGTGCACAGGAGCAATGGTGATGCCGCCCGTGATGCCAAGCACCACGCCGCGGAAGGCAAGCTGGCCGCCCAGAGTGACGATGAACGACGGGATGCCCAGGTAAGCCGTGAGCCAGCCAACCATCACGCCGAAGAACAGGCCCATTGCGATGACCACCGTAATGGTCTGCCACAAGGGCAAAGAGTAGGTCACGTCCATGACGGCTGCGATGCCGCCCAGCAAACCGAGCAGCGAGCCGACGGACAGGTCGATTTCTCCTGCGACGATCACGAACACCATAGCTGATGCCAGCATGCCCGTGATGGCCATCTGACGCAGCAGGTTGGAGAAGTTGCGCGGCGTCAGGAACTGCGAACCGCCCAAGTCTGAATCATAGGTGAGGTAGCCGAAAAATGCCCAGATGATCGCAATGACAATCAGAAGGGCAACGATCTTGTACTCGGACAGGAACTTCCTGACGTCTTTCTTGGTAAGTGTCATGGTCGTACACCGGTATTCTTAAGAATGAGGAGCTCAGGCGGCTTCCGTGATCGGTTGGCCAATGGCGGCAGCAAGAACTTTTTCCTGCGTGAGGCCTTCATTGATGAAGTTGCCTCGCAGCTTGCCCTCGCCCATCACCAGAACGCGGTCGCTGATGCCCAGAACTTCTGGCATCTCCGAAGAGATCATCAGAACTGCGACGCCCTGTTTGGCGAGCTCGAAGATCAGCTTGTAGATCTCGTATTTGGCGCCAACGTCGATTCCGCGCGTCGGCTCATCGAGGATCAACACCTTGGGTTCCGGCAACAGCATCTTGGCGACAACGGCCTTCTGTTGATTTCCACCTGACAGTGAGGCGATCGGAAGGAGAGGCTCAGCCGTCTTGACCTTCATGCGAATGATCTGATTCTGGATCTCCGCCAGTTCGGCTTCGGACTGAATGAATCCGCCGCTGGTGTAGCGCTTCAGCACCGACATGGTGATGTTGTAACCAACCCCCATCAGCGGCACGATGCCGTGACGTTTTCGGTCTTCGGGAACCATGCAGATACCGAGCTTGACCGCGTCGCGCGGTGCACGAACATTGATCTCCTTGCCCTCAAGGAAGACCTTTCCTTCGTGGTCACCGTTCCAACAACCGAACAGCTTGCAGGCAAGCTCGGTGCGTCCGGCACCGACAAGACCTGCGACGCCAAGAATCTCACCTTTGCGAATTTCGAACGAGACGTTGTCGACGACCTTACGTTCGCGGTTGGTCACATCCCAACAGGAGATGTTCTTGGCTTCGAAAATGACATCGCCAATGGTGTGGGCCTCGCGCGGGAAGAGATTCTTCATCTCGCGGCCGACCATCATGGTAATGATCTTGTTGGTGTCGAGCTCGGCCATCGGCTGGGTGCCGATGTGGGTACCATCGCGAATGACGGTGACGGTGTCGGCGATCTCGGCCACTTCATCGAGCTTGTGCGAGATATAGACACAGGCCATTCCGTGGGCCTTGAATTCCTTGATGAGGTCCAGCAGCGTTCTGGTCTCGGAGGTCGTCAGGGCCGAGGTGGGCTCATCAAGGATCAGGAGTTTGGCGTTCTTGTTGAGCGCCTTGGCGATTTCCACCAGTTGCTGCTTGCCGCCCGAATAGTTGTAGACCGGTACTGCAACGTTGATGTCGCTCATCTTGAGGCGAGCCATGAGCTTTTCAGCTTCGGCGTTCATGCGGTCATAGTCGATGAACCCGGCTCGCGTCCTGGGCTCGGCACCTAGGAAGATATTCTCGGCCACCGTCAGATGCGGCACCATCATCAGCTCCTGATGGATGATGACAATGCCTGCCTCCTCGGTTTCCCGAATGTTGCGTGCCTTGAGTTCCTTGCCTTCCCAGAGGATTTCGCCCGACCAGGTTCCGTAAGGATAAACAGCGGAAAGAACCTTCATCAGCGTCGATTTGCCGGCACCGTTCTCGCCGCAAAGACCCACGCACTCACCACGGCGAACCCGGAGGTGAATTCCATCGATCGCCTTGACGCCATTAAAGTCCTTGGTGATGTTGTGCATCTCCAAGAGGTAGTCTGACATGGACCGCACTCCCTTCGACGGCGCCTGCGGCCTCCGGCCAACCTCGCGCGCCATCCCTTCCGTTCGGGACATCGAGCCACCGATAAGGGCACATCGCTTCCCTGAACCGGCATCTCGCCGAAAACGACACGGCGCCGCCCCCGCGGTTCGCCGAAGCAACACGGTACCTCGGCGAGGCGCCGCGACGCGCAACTACTGTCTTGCGTGATGACTGGAGGTATCGGTCGCCGACACCTATCCAATCAGACGTGGCTGAAACATCAGACACGTAACCCCGCGGTCATTCGCTGAAATGGCCTGAGGGTATTGGCGCCATTCGGCAGATCAATCCGATGAACCTTCCCGATGCCATCGGAAAAGCACACCGGGGCGGATCTAGTCCGCCCCGGTGCTCTGACAGAGTTATTACTTACCCTCGACCTGGGCCTTCGTGTAGAAGCCGTCTTCGACGACTTTCTGCACATTCGCCTTGGTCAGCGGAATCGGGGTCAGCAGAACCGAGTCCACCTTCTTCTTGCCGTTGTCGAGCTGAGCGGAGTACTCAACCTTCTCGCCCTTGACCAGCTTGACGGAAAGCTTGGCAGCTTCCGAGGCGATCAGCTTGAGCGGCTTGTAGACGGTAACCGTCTGGGTGCCGTCGATCACGCGCTTGATGGCTGCGAGGTCGGCGTCCTGACCGGAGATGGCTACCTTGCCAGCGAGACCCTGGGCGGCGAGAGCCTGAATGGCGCCACCGGCCGTACCGTCGTTCGAGGCCACAACGGCGTCGATCTTGTTATTGGCGGCGGTCAGAGCGTTTTCCATGATGGAGAGCGCTTCGGTCGGGCTCCACTCCTTGACCCACTGCGAGCCAACCACCTTGACCTTGCCGGCATCGATGGCGGCCTTGAGGGCCTTTTCCTGACCAGCGCGCAGCAGCTTGGCGTTGTTGTCGGTCGGGGCGCCGCCGAGCAGGTAGTAGTTGCCTTCCGGCTTTGCCTTAAGGACGGCCTCAGCCTGCAGGAAACCAACGCGCTCGTTGTCGAAGGAGATGTAGGCATCTTCGTCGGCGTTCAGGATCAGGCGGTCATACGACACGATCTTGATGCCAGCCTTGTGGGCTTCGTCGATCACTTCGCCGAACACCTGAGAGTTCATCGGAACGATGGCGATGGCATCGACCTTCTTGGCGATGAGCGTCTCGACCTGGTTCACCTGCTTCTGCTCGTTGGCGTCAGCGGAGGTCACCACCACTTCAGCACCCAGATCCTTGGCGGCAGCAATGAAATAGTCGCGGTCACGAGCCCAGCGCTCAACGCGCAGATCGTCGATCGAGAAGCCGAGGACCGGCTTGTCCTTCGACGCATGGGCGGCCATGGGCAGAGCAACGGCAGCAGCCAGAATCGTGGTCGAAAGAATGGTAGAAAGTTTCATTGTCACTCCTCCTGAAGGCCCACCGGGCCTAGCCGCCTCCCCGGCGGCCTCCTTGCATCTCGAACCACGACCGGATGGTTGATCCTCCGGTCACTTCCCCCGGCAACGCCCGTCATAGGCATCGTCGTCGGCCCGAGATATTCCTCACGCGAGGATAGATGCCTCAAAGCGATGATGGATGCAACTCAATTTGATTGCCTAGATGCGTTGTGACCATCATCAATTTGACGAAGAAATTTCCTATCTTCGTCATGAGCTTCCCCACGAACGACGACAAAAGTGCGACTATTTCACGTATAGCCGCGGCCGTTCACAAACGGATCTCTCCGATGGATGACGGCCAGATTTGATGTGATTCAATCAAGAGCCCTTCCTCTGGCCCGTTGATTTGCACTTTCCGACAATCCTCCACATCGCCGGTAAAATTCGACCCTCAAATTATACTCAAGCCCGATCCTTGGCAAGAGACTTTGCTTCCACATCGACGAATGGTCATTCCAAATAAAAACGCCCCGCAGCCGTCACTCACGGCCCCGGGGCAAAAAGAGTGTTTTCAAACTCGTGTTCAGGGCGTGGGAGTGCTCGCGGAAAGGATCCCTTCCGCCTTGAATCGGTCCCAAAGGCCTCCAGGAATCGATGCCTTGTACCATTCAAAATTCTGCCTTGGCGCCCCCTTCCGGCTCATGCCGACGACAACGGCTTTGACGGCCGGATGAGCGAGGGGAAAATGCACTGCAGCGGCAGGCATCTGGACGTCGAACTCTGCACAAACCTCGGCGATTCGCCGGGCCTTCTCGATTATTTCGGTCGGGGCCGCACCATAATCATAGTTTCCGCCGGCCTCTGGCGGCTTTACGAGAATGCCGGAGTTGAAGATGCCGACCGCCACGACGCCTACGCCCTTTTTCTCTGCCAGCGGAAGGAAGTCAGCGAGCCCAGGCTGCTCGAGCAGCGTGTAGCGACCTGCCAGCATGACAACATCAAGATCCAGTTTTGAAACGAGATCGGCAGCCACGTCGGATTCGTTGATCCCGGCGCCAATCGCCCTGAGGTCGCCGCTGCGACGCAACTCGTCGAGCGCTCGGTAGCCACTATCGAGAGTCTCTCGATAATGCTTGTCGAAATCGCCCTTGAGATTCCGGCGGTCCAAGTCGTGAATGTAGACAATGTCGATCGTCTGAGCCCCGAGCCGATTATAGGATTGCTCCAGCGAGCGCATGAAGCCGTCATAAGTGAAGTCGAGCACCGGCTTCAGAGGCTGAGGCCGTACCCAACCTCCGCGATCTGGTGTTTCGCCGCGACGATAAGGAACAAAATAACGGCCCACCTTGGTGGAGAGGAGATAGTCCGCGCGCGGCTTGTTGCGCAGAAATCGTCCGAGCCGCAATTCGCTGAGACCGTAGCCGTAAAGTGGCGACGTATCGTAGTAGCGATACCCCTCGGCCCAGGCCTCCTCAAGAATGGCGTCGGCAACATCGTCCGGCACATCCCACGTCAGCGTGCCGAGGCCCGACGCGCCGAAGCCGAAGCGATAGGCTGAATGATCATCGAACGGAAGTTTCATGGTCGAATTCGTTCCTCCGGACAGACGCGGCCGGCCGTGACGCATAATGAGCCAAGGCCGGCCGCCCTCATATCTATTGCCTCAACCGTAAAGCGGACCGAAGTTCTGGCAGGCGCGGAAGTCCGAACCTTCCGGATCCATGCCGAACATGGACCATGCGCTGGGACGGAAGATCGCCTCGTCTTCGACATTGTGCATGGCAACAGGAATGCGCAGTATGGAAGCCAGCGCAATCAAGTCGGCCCCGATATGGCCGTAGGATATGGCGCCGTGGTTGGCCCCCCAGGCGGCCATGACCTTGTACACCGACTTGAACGGCCCCTCCCCCGTCAGACGCGGCGCAAACCAGGTCGTCGGCCAGGTGGGATCTGTGCGCTTGTCGAGAATGTCGTGGACCTTTTCGGGTAGTGACACCGTCTCGCCTTCGGCGATCTGCAGTACCGGACCGATCCCCGCGACCAGGTTGAGCCTTGTCATGGTCACCGGCATGCCGCCGCGCGTCGCAAAGTCCGTCGACCAGCCACCACCCCGGAAATAACCGTGATTAGCCTGGCAGAAATGGGTCGCCTCCAGCGTCCGCTGCTGATCCGCTTCGGTCACCTCCCAGAACGGTTTGATCCCGGGCTTGTTGTCGACCATCATCTCGCCTGCACCATCGAGGCATGTGGCTCCCGAGTTGATCAGATGGATGAGGCCTCCGGCTGCCGCACCGTCCACCACATGGCCAGACACTCGCTTGATCGCCTCCGGGCTCCAGTAGGTACGCACATCGGAGAAGATCTGTGCCCTCGCCGTCAGAAGGTTTCCGAACAGCATGCCGACGCCATTCAGGCAGTCATTCTCGGTGGCAAGGATCAGCGGCTGACGCGGGCCATTCCAGTCGAACGATGTGTTCAACATGGTCTCCATGAAGTCGCCGTTCGGCATGAAGTCCGTCCACTGCCGCTGCCCCTGGAAACCGGCGGCAATTGCATGATGGCCACAGGACTCCTCGATATAGCCGAGTTCGGCCAGACGTGGATTACCGACCATCAGATCGCGGGCGATGAGACACATCTTGACAGACGTTTCCCACTCGAAGCGCTTCCGAGCCTTGTCCGACGCCTTGGCGCCGTTGGGGTCGAATCCCTCCTTGCAGTTCTTCAAGGTCCAGGCCAACGCGTTCTCGTATTCGACCGGGTCGAAGATGTTGAGCTGCAGCCGGCGCTGGAACTCGCTCATATCGATGTATTCAGTGCGCATCCCGAGATAGCGCTGGAAGAAGTCGGCATCGACGATCGAGCCGGCAATGCCCATCGACACCGCGCCCATTGAGAGATAGCTGCGCCCCCGCATCGTCGCGGCGGCGATACCGGCGCGCACGAAGCGCAGGATCTTGTCGCGCACATCGCCTGGAATCGTCCGGTCCGTACCGTCCTGCACTTCCGAGCCGTAGATGCCGAAAGCCGGCAGGCCCTTCTGGTTATGAGCAGCCAGCACGGCGGCGAGATAGACCGCGCCGGGACGCTCGGTGCCGTTGAACCCCCAGACCGCCTTAGGCATCAGCGGATCCATGTCCATGGTCTCGGAGCCGTAGCACCAGCAAGGCGTCACGGTTAGCGAAGCGCCGACGTTCTCTCTTGCAAATTTCTCGGCACAGGCGGCCGCCTCCGAGACACCACCGATCGTCGTATCGGCGATGACACATTCGACGGGCTCACCCGTCGGGTGCCGGAGCGTCGATGTGACCAGCTCGGCAACAGCCTTCGCCATGCCCATTGTCTGGTCTTCGAGGCTCTCACGAACACCATTGCGTCGGCCATCAATGGCCGGACGAATACCGAGCTTCGGCAGGTTCTTGAAAACGCCGTTCATTTCTCTCTCCCTAACTCCGAAAGACCTCTAGCCAAGCGGACCGACCTCCTCGGTCCAGCTCTCAGAGACGCCTCGGCCCGCCGTGCGGCGGTGGTTCCACCCTATTCTTCAGTGAAGGATCGACAGCCTCGCCGGCCTGCTTTCCGTAGCTCTTGAAGCGTTCAAGAACGACGTCCATCTCCGGCTTCCCCAGGATAACGCCTCCGCCCAGCATGCGCGTGCCGATATAGACGCGCGCCAGATTCTCGACCTCCTCAAGAACGGCAAAGGCTTTTGCCGGCGTCTTACCCAAGGCGATGACGCCATGGTTGCCCAGTAGGCACGCCGTCCGGTGCTCCAGCGCTGCGAGCGCTTCCACCGATAGCTCGGCCGTACCGAACGGCGCATATCCGGAACACTTGATCACGTCACCGCCGGAAACACCGATCATGTAGTGAACAGGCGGAATGTCGAGCCGACAACATGCCAGGATCGAGCAGTTGATGGCATGGCTATGCAGGACAGTATCAACGTCCGGTCTCGCTTTCAGGATGTCATAGTGAAAGCGCCACTCGGAAGAAGGGATATAATTCCCATAGTATCTGCCTTGCCAGTCCATCTCCACAATCTGTTCCGGCTGCATCTTGTCGTAAGCAATGCCCGATGGCGTGATCAACAGCCCGCCGTCGACCCTCACGCTGAGATTGCCCGCGGCTCCAGTGTTCAGGCCTGCGGCATTCATCCTGAGGCAGGTCGCGATCATCTCCTTGCGGAGATCGAGATGATCAGTCATTTCCTGGTCGCCTCCTAAGGCACGGACGGATCGGCCGCCCTTTCCGCCGGTATGTCTTCCCGGTCTACATCGCCGAGCTGTGCAATCAGGACCTCCACGCCGGCCTCTTCCAGCATGCGGCGATCGCCGTCGGAAATTCCTTCGTCGGTCACGAACACGTCGACTTCGCTGAGTGGAAAAACCACGAGACTGCGTGCCTCCGCGAACTTGGTGCTGTCGGCCAGCACAACCAGCCGCGCCGCCTGCCGACGAAGCGCCCGCGCTGCCCTGAGTGGCAAGGGATCATCTTCCATGATCCCAGCCAGACCAACGGCATGGCAGCCGATGAAAAAGGTGCTGGCGGCAACGTGAAACGCAGGCGGGTCGTCGAACGGGCTCAGTACGATGCCTTGCTGTGCCAGTACTTCGCCGCCCGTCAGAAAAACACGGTTGTCCGTCTTGAAAGCAAGATGGTTTGCGACTGGGAGTGAATCCGTCAGCACAGTCAGACCAGCGGCCGGTAGCATTTCCGCAAACCGGGCGACTGTCGAGCCGCCGTAAAGGATCAGCGTATCGGGCGATGAAACAAGCGCCGCGGCTCGGCGGGCGATCGCCTCCTTGGCTGCTGCTGCGCGTTGCGCCTGGACACCGAAGAAGTAGGAAGCGAGCGGCCTGCCTGCGGCCATAAGCGGAGCCACACCGCCGCGAACCTTGCGAATGCGGCCAGCCTCGCAAAGCTGATCGACATCGCGGCGCAACGTGGCGCCCGATGCGTCGACCATGGTCAAAAGCTCTTCGTAGGACACGGCATCGCGTCCTTCGACAGCCTTCAGGATCAGATTGAAGCGCTCTTCCTTCAGCATGCGAGAACCATATGTCGGCGCCTGAACTCGGTCAATCGACATGTCGCAGTTCTATTCAAAACATTTCATCTAGGTGCAATATTTTTCAGCCGCGGTTAGCGACGATGAAAGCGGCGGCGGGGTGCCTACGAAGACATCAATTCGCGACGCTTTTCATCGCAGAAAGCCTCCCTGACGATCAAATCATGCGCACTCGGCATTTCCCGTGCTTGATTCACTCACTCGGAGCCCCTAAGACCATCCGAAACCCAGACTTGAAAGACAGATCGAAGATCGGGAACGGAGGAAGTTGATGCGTGCCTTGTTGTTTGCTCTCGCCGCGAGTGTCGCCGCGGTCCTTCCGGTTCACGCTGAAAACGTGACCGTGGACGTAACGGCCATCGTCGAGCACCCTGCGCTGGATGCCGTCCGCGATGGCGTGAAAGACGCGCTGGCCACTGCAGGATATAAAGAGGGCGAGAACCTCACCTTCGTCTACAAGTCGGCCCAAGGTAACGCTGCCACTGCCGCCCAGATCGCTCGCCAGTTCGCTGGTGAAGGCCCGACGGTCATCGTTCCGATTTCCACCCCCTCGGCGCAGACAGTGGCTGCCGCGACACACGACATTCCCATCGTCTTTTCGGCTGTGTCCGATCCGGTGGGTGCCCAGCTCGTCAAGAACATGGACAAGCCCGGCGGCAACATTACGGGCCTCTCCGACATGTCGCCGGTGGCCGAGCACATCGCCCTGATCAAGGAAGTCATTCCGAGCATCAAGAAGCTCGGCTTCCTTTATAATTCAGGCGAAGCAAATTCGGTCTCGCTGCTGGCCGCGCTCAAGGCCGAAGCAACCAAGGCCGGAATTGAAGTTGTCGAGTCAGCCGCGACCAAGACCGCCGAAGTCCAGGGCGCAACGCGTGCTCTGGTTGGCAAGGTCGACGCCATCTATGTGCCGACGGACAATACGATCATCTCAGCTCTGGAATCGGCGGTCGGCGTTGCCGAAGAGTCCAAGCTTCCGCTGTTCACTGCCGACACCGATAGCGTCAAGCGCGGCGCCATCGCAGCTCTCGGCTTCAACTACTACGACGTTGGCAAGCAGACCGGCGCCATTGTCGTGCGCGTCCTGAAGGGCGAGACGGTCGGCGACATCCCCGCCAGCGTCGCCAAGGGCACCGACCTCGTCGTCAACAAGACGGCGGCCACCAAGATGGGTGTGAAATTGCCGGACGCCCTCGTCGCCCGCGCCACCAAGGTGATCGAGTAACAGGAAGCTGCGCTCCGTCAATACAAACGGCGGGGCGCGACTTCGAGAATAGAGTATCCCGCTCGATCGAACCATTGGCACCGCCAAAGGCCTTTATCTTGCGGGATGCTCAACAAAAGGATCGTTGCGCGTGAGTCAAATCGCCCTTTGGGGGGCCGTCGAACTCGGCCTCGTCTATGCCTTCGTCGCGCTCGGCGTTTATCTCGCCTTCCGCGTTCTCGATTTTCCGGACCTCACGGTCGACGGCACCTTTCCGCTTGGCGCAGCCGTAACCGCCGTCTTGATTATGGGCGGCTTCAATCCGTGGCTCGCAGCCGTCGTAGCGATGGTGGCTGGCGCTTTGGCCGGACTTGTAACCGCAACGCTGAACGTCCGCTTCAAGATCCTGAATCTGCTCGCGTCGATCCTGACCATGATCGCCCTCTTCTCGGTCAACCTGCGGGTGATGGGCCGGCCAAACGTGGCGCTCCTTTCCGTTGATACGATGCTGACCCCCTTCTATGGACACGGTCTGCGCGATTTCATGGTGCGACCGATGTTCCTGCTGGTGCTCGCCATCATCGCGTTGATCGTGGTGTGGCGCTATCTTGAGAGCGACGCGGGGCTTGCTATGCGGGCAACGGGCGCAAACGCCAGAATGGCCCGTGCGCAGGGCATCAATACCGACCGCCAGATCTATCTGGGCATTGCCCTTTCGAACGGACTTGTCGCTCTTGGCGGCGGTCTTTTCGCGCAGACCAACGGATTTGCCGACGTGACCTCCGGCGTCGGTACCATCGTCGTCGGCCTAGCCGCGGTGATCATCGGCGAAACGCTGTTCGGAACACGGCGCATTCTGATTGCCTTGATCGGCTGCGTCGTCGGCTCCATTCTCTATCGCATCGCCATTCAGCTGGCGCTCTCTTCGGACTCGCTTGGCTTGCAAGCATCGGACCTCAATCTCGTGACCGCCGTGCTCGTCACTTTCGCGCTGGTGCTGCCACGCCTCAAGCGGGGAGTGCTCTCGTCATGATCGCCCTCGACAACATTCACGTCGTCTTCGGGCGCGGTACGCCGCTCGAAAAGAAGGCCCTGTCGGGCGTGTCGCTGACCATCAAGGAAGGCGCCTTCACTACGGTGATCGGGTCCAACGGTGCCGGAAAGTCGACGCTGCTCGGCGTTCTCGCGGGTGACGTCATCCCCACCGAGGGCAGCGTTCGCATTGGCGATACCGACGTCACCAGACTGCCGACGGCAGCACGCGCTGGACGCGTGGCGCGCGTTTTCCAGGACCCGCTTGCCGGCTCCTGCGGCACACTGTCCATTGAGGAAAATCTAGCGCTCGCCCACAAGCGTGGCCAACGTCGCGGTCTCAAGCTGGCGCTTGGCTACAACCGCCGCAAACTTTTCCGCGAGAAGATTGCCGAGCTCGACCTCGGCCTCGAAAACCGCATGACGGACCGCATGGCGATGCTGTCGGGCGGTCAACGCCAGGCGGTTTCGCTCGTCATGGCGATGATGGCCGGTTGTGATGTTTTGCTGCTCGACGAGCATACGGCCGCGCTCGACCCGGGAATGGCCGAGTTCGTCATGAAGCTCACTGAGAAGATCGTAGGCGCCAAGAAGCTGACGACACTTATGGTGACGCATTCCATGCGCCAGGCGCTTGACTACGGCGACCGCACCATCATGCTGCACGGCGGCGAAATCGTTCTCGACGTCGAGGGAAGCAATCGCCACAATCTCGACGTCGAAGACCTGATCGACATGTTCAGACGTGTTCGCGGCCAGACGCTAGATGACGACGAGCTATTGATCGCCGAATAGGATCCGGAGGGCGGGAGATCCACCCTCTCCTATCCGATCACCTTATGGATCGCATCCCACAGCGCCTGCGACCGATAATCCGGTACAGCGATATCGGCGCCATTGGATTTCACCGTCGCCTCATCGAGCGTTGTCGTCAGTCCAACGGTGAAGATCTTCGCCGCGTGCGCCGCCCGAATGCCAGGAGGGGCATCTTCGAAAGCGATCGCCTGATCGGCCGCGACACCGAGACGCCCAAGCCCGGTCAGGTACGGCAGCGGATCGGGCTTGCCGCGTTCGAGCTCCGTCCCGATGACGATCGTATGGAAGTAATCGGCGACGCCAAGCTGGGCCAGCATGTCGCTCACATTGGGGCGTGGTGCGTTGGACACGACCGCGAGACCAACCTTCTTCTCAACGGCCCAATTGAGGACGTCGACAAGTCCATCAATCGGCTTGAGGCGCCCGACAATCAATCGCCGGAACAATGCCTCTTTCTCGTCGGCGAGACGAGGATGCTCCTCGACGGCGACATGTGAGAAAAGACTCTTGAAAATCTGAGAGTTGGCTTGCCCGGAAACATATTTCAGAAACGTTGCCTCATCGATATCGACACCGTACGCCTTGCCGAACTCCACGAAGGCTTCATGGTGGAACTTGTCGCTATCGGTCAGCGTTCCATCCATGTCGAACAGCAGGGCGTGTGAGAACATCAGGCATGCCTCCGGGCTTAGCAGCGATTTTTGAAGCGGTTTTGCATACACCGCAGACCCCGGTCGGTCCAGCCGCGCTACGCTCATTTGACAGGCCGGATTGCCTGACTTTTAATCTTTCCACTCGAATGGGCGGGCGATATTGATCTCAATCAAAGCACAATAAGAACGGACGTAAATGGAACTTCGCCAACTTCAGCACTTCGTCGCCGTCGCCGAGGAAATGCATTTCACCCGCGCGGCCCGTCGCGTCAACATCGTACAGTCGGCTCTGTCCACCTCGATTCGCGCTCTCGAGGAGGAGCTTGCCGCCAAGCTCTTCATGCGCAACACCCGTCAGGTGCAGCTTACAACCGCCGGCCGTGTTTTCCTCGACAAGGCGCGCGTTGCCATCGAGGCAGTCCAGGAAGCGCGTGACGCTGTAGCCGCCGTACAGGGCCTGACGCGCGGTCGTCTCGCCATTGGGACGGTGCAGAGCCTGCCAGCCTTCGTCGACCTGCCTGCCCTGCTCGCTTCCTTTCACGAACTCTATCCTGGCATCGAGGTCCGTCTCTGTCAGGGAAACTCGGAACATCTGGTCGACAAGATCCGCTCAGGCGCCATCGACCTCGCCATCGTCCCCCTGATCGAGGCACCACGTGGCATTGCCACCAAGATGATCGCCTGCGAATATCTGGTTGCCATTTGTGCAAAGGATCATCCGCTGGCCGGCCATACGGACGTTCCGCTCGCGGCGTTCCGCGACGAGCCTTTCGTTGACTTCGAACAGGCCTGGGGTACCCGGCAGCTGGTCGACACGGGCTTTCGCAATGCCGGCGTCGAACGTCGTGTGGCCTTCGAAGTCAACGACCTCGGCACGCTGATCGAGCTGGTATCGCGCGGTCTCGGCGTGGCCTTGGTTCCGGAAGCGATCGCCGAGGCGGAAGCCGACACCCTCAGCATGGTTCGCCTCGCGGAGCCCCAGATGTGCTGGGAGCTGGCTGTGGCAACGCTCGCCGGCGGCAGTGACGACATCATTCTCGATGGCGCGCCGAAGGCGTTCATGGACTTGCTAATTGCCGCCCGCGGCGTCGAAGAAGAGGAACAGGAGGCCGCCGCTTGAGGCGGCCTCCTGCGCGCCCCATCAGCTGACGTATTTCCGCCAGTCGTGCTGCTCCTTGAAGCCAAGCACGGTCCGGATCTTCTCGTTGGAGATCGGCGCCTCGTAGCCGACGAGAGGCCGACTGTGCGGCGTGTTGGGGCAAACCCTCTTGAGGAAAGCTTCCGTGGGTTCACGGGCGGTAATCGTGTCGTTGACCGCGTTGAACACCTGGAAGCCGAGTCCATTCTTACCAATGGCAAGGTGCACGATCTCGCCAAGGTCGCGAGCATCGATATAGCTCCACGCATTGCGCTTGCGCGTCAGCGGATTTTCCATGAATCCCGGGAAATTGGCATACTCATGCGGCTCGATGACGTTGCCTATCCTGAGTGCATAGATGTCGGCTTCGTAGCGCATGGCGAAGGCGCGCGCCGTCTTTTCGTTCACCACCTTGGATAAGCCGTAGCTATCCATCGGATCGGTGTCGTAGTCTTCGGTCAGCGGAAACTCGTGGAAGTCCTTGTCGCCTTCTGCAAAGCAGACCCCGTAGGTGGTCTCGCTCGAGGCGATGATCACCTTGCGAATGCCGAGCTTCATCGCCGCCTCGATGACGTTGTAAGTCGATATCACGTTGGTCTCAAACGTGTGATTGTCAGGCGTCAGCAGGATGCGGGGGATGGCGCCAAAATGCACCACGGCATCCGGCAGCACCGGCCGCGAGCCCGTGGCAAGACTGTCAAAATCGAAGTGCATGGAGAGTGCACTATACACCTGTCCACTGTCGGTCAGATCGCAGGCAAGCGTAGTCACACCGGGGCAGTCCAGCGGCTTGAGGTCGAGATTGAAGACCTCGTGTCCCTTGTTTCTGAGATAAGGAACGACGTGACGGCCGGCCTTCCCCGAACCGCCGGTGAAGACGATCCTGCTTCCCATTGTTCTCTCCCAAATTGGGCGTCGCCGCTGCTTGCGTCAGCGCCTCAGGTCATCAGTTGTCCGCCATTCACCTCCAGCACCTGACCGATCATGTAGCCGGACAGTGCCGCCGAGGCGAGAAACAGATAAGGGCCGACCATGTCGTCGGGCTGGGCAAGGCGCTGCAGCGGAATGGTCGAGCGCATTGCATCGAGATAGGCTTGGTCGGAATAGCGCTCGTGGAAAGGCGTCTCGACGATACCAGGCGCTACCGCATTCACTCGCACGCCGAAGGACGCGAATTCCTTGGCCATGCCGCGCGTGACGTTCTCGATGAATGCCTTGGCCGAACCATAGGGACCGGCCCCAAGGCTACCGCCCGTACGCGCGGCGATCGAGGTGGTGTTGATGACGAAGCCCTGCTGCGCCTTGAGGAAAGGCAACGCGGCGTGTGACGCCACCAGCACCGAGCGAACGTTGAGGCCGACAATGTTCTCAAAAACAGTCTCATCGAAGGCAGCGTAGGGCATGCGCGCCACCATGCCGCCCGCATTGTTGATCAGCCCGTCCAGCCGACCGAAAGCCATGGCAGTCTCTTCAACAACGCGCGTGATCTCGGTCGATTTCGTCACGTCGCCATGCACGGCTGTGGCTTTGCCGCCAGACGCCCGAATGTCGGCGCAGAGGGCCTCGGCAGCATCGGCGGAAGAATTATAATGGACCCCAACCGATGCGCCCTGATCGGCGAAAGCCCGGGCTAACGCTGCACCGATACCGGACGAGGCGCCAGTGATGAGCACCGCCTTGCCGGCGAGGTCGGGAATGCTGAGCGGCTTCGTCATCTGAGCCTCCTTGGCTGAATAAAGTGCCGGGGGCGGGTCATCTCACCGGCGGGACCAGACAAGCAAAGCCCGTCCGGTCGCCGCTGTCCATGCACAAGCCGGCTATGCCTCACGCATAGGCTGCCTAGAGTCCTTTGACCATGAAGGTCTGGTAGGGGGATTCAAGGGCGGCGACCTCTTCGGCGCTGAGCTCCAGATCGACGGCGGCAATCGCATCGTCGAGATGGCCCATCTTGCTGACGCCAATGATCGGCGACGTCACGCCATTCACTTGCAATACCCAGGCAAGCGCGACCTCGGCCATGGACCGCCCGCGCGCCTTGGCCACCTTTTCTACTGCCGCGACAACTTCCGGCGCATTGCCTTCCGTATGATCGTACATGCCCTTGTTGTGGCGATCGGTAGTGTTGCGCTTAGTCTCGGTTCCCCAGGGGCGTGTGAGCTTGCCACCGCCGAGAGGGCTCCACGGAATGACGGCAACGCCCTGATCGCGGCAGAGCGGCAGCATTTCGCGCTCCTCCTCGCGATAAACCAGGCTCACCTGGTTCTGCATGGAGGCGAATTTCGTCCAGCCGTGGAGCTCAGCCGCGTGCTGCATCTTGGCAAACTGCCAGGCGAACATCGATGATGCCCCGATGTAACGAGCTTTGCCGGCTTTCACCACGTCATGCAGCGCTTCCATGGTTTCCTCGACCGGCGTGAACGGATCGAAACGATGGATCTGATAAAGGTCGACGTAATCGGTACCGAGCCGCTTCAGACTGTTGTCGATCTCCCCGAGGATGGCCTTGCGCGACAGACCGTGACCGTTCGGGCCTTGGCACATCGGGAAGAACACCTTGGTGGCCAGCACGATTTCCTCGCGCGGCGCCAGCTCCTTTAGAACGATCCCAGTGATCTCTTCGCTCGAACCGGCTGCGTAGACGTTGGCGGTATCGAAGAAGTTGATGCCGGATTCCCAGGCCTTGCGGAACAGGGGGCGCGCCTCATCGAGACCGAGCACCCAGGGGCGCTCTTCCATCACCTTGCCAAAAGACATGCATCCAAAACAGATGCGGCTCACTTCGAGCCCCGACTTTCCGAACCGGGCATATTGCATGGCATTTTCCTCCCTGGCGAAGACCGGCGGACCGTCGTCAGCACGCGGCACTTACCATTTCCAACCGACAGTCAATCGTTGCGGCTTTGATCCGTCAAATGGATTGTCGAGATAAGATTGATCTCAGATGGCGAGGTATTGTGCCTTCCAATGCGCTTTGGATGCCACGTTCACGGCTTTTTGCACCGTTAAGAAAGACAGAGCGGGAATTAGCGATCGTGGCGCTGAATCGTTTTTGCTACGGTTGCTGCACATGCCCCCCGAGAGGGAACGCAAGGGAGAAAGCAATGTCCGACAACGAGCAGACGATCAGCCGCCGTTGGTGGAAGGAGGCCATGGTCTATCAGATCTATCCGCGCTCCTTTCAGGATTCGAACGGCGATGGTATTGGCGACATCCCCGGCATCATTTCACGCCTCGATTATCTCAAGGGGCTCGGCGTCGACGTCGTCTGGCTGAGCCCGCATTATGACTCGCCTAATGCGGACAACGGCTATGACATTCGCGACTATCGCAAGGTGATGGCTGAGTTCGGCACCATGGCCGACTTTGAAGCGCTGCTTGCCGGTCTCAAGGCGCGCGGCATGCGCCTGATTGTCGATCTCGTCGTCAACCATTCCTCGGACGAGCATGTGTGGTTCGTCGAAAGCCGAAAGTCGAAAGACAATCCATATCGCGACTATTATATCTGGCGTCCCGGCCGTGGCGACGGTCCACCAAACGACTGGCGGTCTTATTTCTCTGGTTCAGCCTGGACCCTCGACCCAGAAACCGGAGAATACTACCTGCATCTTTTTGCCGACAAGCAGCCCGATCTCAACTGGGAAAACGAAAAGCTACGCGCCGAGGTCTATGACCTCATGCGCTTCTGGCTCGACAAGGGCGTCGACGGGTTCCGCATGGACGTCATACCGATGATCTCCAAGGAGCAGACCTTCCCTGACTATCCGCCTGAGCACCGTGAGCGAACCGAGTATTATCACGCTGTAGGACCACGCCTGCACGAGTTCCTGCAGGAAATGAATCGCGAGGTACTTTCGAAGTACGACGTGATGACGGTCGGAGAGGCTTTCGGCGTCACTCCCGAGCAGACGCCCGATCTCGTCGATGAGCGTCGCGGCGAATTGAACATGATCTTCAACTTCGAAGCTGTTCGCCTTTGCCACGACAAGCATCGCTACCGGCAGTGGAAGCTACCGGAATTGAAGGCAGTCTACAGCCGGCTCGAGGAGAACACTGGTCCGTACTGCTGGAACACGGTTTTCCTATCCAACCATGACAACGCCCGCCTCGTCAGCAGCTTCGGCGACGATGCCGAGCCCTGGCGCATATCCTCGGCCAAGCTGCTGGCGACCATGCTGATGACGCTGCACGGCACGCCCTTCATCTATCAGGGCGACGAACTCGCCATGACCAACTACCCTTTCACGTCAGTCGAGCAGTACGACGACATCGCCGTCCGCAATGCCTGGAAAGCTGACGTCGTGACCGGGCGGATATCTCCCGAGGATTTCCTCGCGGGGATGGCGCGCACCAGCCGCGATCACGCGCGAACGCCCATGCAGTGGAGCACCGCCCCTCATGGTGGCTTCACCACAGCCTACAAAGCGTGGCTCGCCGTCAATCCAAACTACAGGGAGATCAACGCCGAGGCGGCAGTCGCAGATGCAAACTCTGTCTATCATCACTATGCGAGGCTAGCCGAGCTTCGCAGGGCCGAGCCGGCACTGATCTATGGCACCTTTGCCGATCTCGCGCCCGCTCATCCGCAGCTCTTCGCCTTTACGCGGACACTGGGCCAAGACAAACTGCTCGTCCTGCTCAACTTCTCACGCGAGACAATCGAGGTGGAGCTCCCCATCGGTATTGAGATTGGCGAGGTGCTGCTCGGCAACCTCGCAGAGTCGTTTGGCCCGAAGCGTCTCGGTGGATGGGAAGCCCGCGTCCATCGTTGCCGCTAAGGGAGGCGTTACGGTCCGGTCACGACCGGGCCGTTCTTCTCTGTCCACTCGTTCATGCTGCCGGGATAAACGCCTACGTCCGTTCGTCCGGCCGCCTCAGCGATAGCCTGGGCCTCGGCAGCACGTTGGCCTGACCGACACATCAGCACGACGGGAATTTCAGAGGGCGGAGGTAACTGTTCGACCTTGAACTTGGAGAGCGGCAGATTGGCGGCGCCAGGCACGTGACCGGCCGCAAATTCGTCGGCTTCGCGCACGTCGACCAGATGAATACGGTTGGAATTCAATCCCGCCCGCACCTGATCGAAGCTGAAGATCTCACTGGCCATTACGGGCCCGCAAAGCGACAACGCAAGACCACCGAGGATCGTCAGAGTTGCAAGACGCATCGTTCACTCCATCTCCCTGCCCTTGGCGACACATGGTGCCCGCCACAGGACAAGTACAAGAGGAGTCGACCAAATAACGACGCCGGCTTCTCCCAATCAGGAAAAGCCGGCGCCGGAAAGACAGCCGCTGGTATCAGCAGCAGCGGAACACACCTCCGTTGGATCCGCCGCCGTAGCGGCGCTCCTGACTGTTGCGGAAGAATTCTTCCTTCGTCATGACCGGTTCGTCTGGATGGTTGGTCGTTCGATGAGCGACATAGGTGTCGTAATCGGGAACCCCCACCATGAGACGCGCAGTCTGGGCGAGCTTCTGACCAACCTTTCGGGGGTCAGGTAGCCTGAGGCCGCACACCTGACATGTCATCGCCTACCTCGCTTGCGGTCGGCCTCTGCTCGCGCAGCGCCCTGAGCATTGCCTGTACACCAAACACCAGCATGCCCACCACGATCACCATGAACACCGCCGTGAGCGCAGCATCGACCCACTGGTTGAACACGACGCGTTGCATGTCCTCGACCGTCTTGGCGGGCGCCAGGATGGTGCCATCAGCGATCGCCTTGGAGAAGCGGTTGGCCTGGGCAATGAAGCCGACTGCCGGACGGCCATCGAACAACTTCTGCCAGCCGGCCGTCAGCGTACAAACGGCGAGCCAGAGGAGCGGTACCATGGCCACAAAGGCATAGGCCTGCCGCTTCATCTTGAACAGCATCACCGTGGCGAAGGCCAGCGCGATTGCCGCCAGCATCTGGTTGGCAATCCCGAACAGTGGCCACAGCGTGTTGATGCCGCCAAGCGGATCGATCACGCCCTGATAGAGGAAGTACCCCCATGCTGCGACCGCCAATGCCGTGGCCACCAGATTAGCCGGCCAGCTGTGGGTTTGGCGAAAGCTTGGAACTGCCGTACCGAGCAGATCCTGGATCATGAAACGGGTAACACGTGTTCCGGCGTCGACCGTCGTCAGGATGAACAGTGCCTCGAACAGGATGGCAAAGTGATACCAGAAGGGCATCAAGGTGACGCCACCGATCACGCCCGACAGAATATGGGCCATGCCAACGGCAAGCGTTGGGGCGCCACCTGCCCGCGACAGGATGGTCGCTTCGCCGACATTCTTTGCCATCTGCGTCAGCATGTCCGGCGTGACGGTAAAGAGCGGATCCCATGCCGAAATTACCTGAGCGGCCTGATCGGGTGTCGTCCCGATAACGCCCGGCGCGGTATTCATGGCGAAGTAGACGCCGGGCTCGATGACCGAGGCGGCAATCAGCGCCATGATGCCGACGAAGCTTTCCATCAGCATCGCGCCATAGCCGATGAAGCGGAGCTGGCTCTCGCTCTCGATCATCTTGGGCGTGGTGCCGGAAGAGATCAGCGAATGGAAGCCGGAGATCGCGCCGCAGGCGATGGTGATGAAGAGGAACGGGAACAGATTGCCGGAGAACACCGGACCGGTTCCGTCGACGAACTTGGTCAACGCCGGCATCTTCATTTCAGGCATCACGAAGACGATGCCTACGGCCAGTGCCATGATGGTGCCGATCTTCAGGAAGGTCGACAGGTAGTCGCGCGGCGCGAGCAGGAACCAGACCGGCAGCACGGACGCGACGAAGCCATAGCCGATCAGGATAAGCGCCAGCGTCTCGCCCTTGTAGGTGAAGAGCGGCGCCAGCGTCTCGCTCTCGGCGACCGTGCGACCAAACATGATGGCGAGCAGCAACAGGACCACGCCGATGGCGCTCATTTCGCCGATACGGCCGGGCCGGAAGAACCGGCTGTAAAGGCCCATCAGGATGGCGATCGGAATGGTGGCGAACACTGTGAAAGTGCCCCACGGACTGCCGGCCAGTGCCTTGACCACAATCAGCGCCAGCACGGCGAGGAGGATGATCATGATCATCAGAATGCCGATCGAGGCAACGATACCTGGCACCGGGCCGAGTTCCGTCTTGATCATGTCGCCGAGTGAACGGCCGTCGCGGCGGGTCGACGCAAAAAGAATCAAGAGATCCTGGACGGCGCCAGCGAAGATCACCCCGGCGATCAGCCACATTGTGCCGGGCAGATAGCCCATCTGGGCAGCGAGCACCGGTCCAACCAGCGGCCCCGCGCCGGCGATCGCCGCAAAGTGATGGCCGAATAGCACGTATTTGTCGGTCGGAACATAATCGAGACCGTCGTTATGCCGGACCGCGGGTGTCCGACGGGCGGGATCTGCACCGAGAACACGGTTGACGATGTAAAGCGCATAAAAACGGAATGCGACGAGATAGCAGGCGACGGCTGCCACGACCAGCCATAGTGCGTTGATCGTCTCGCCACGGCTGAGAGCCACAACACCGAGGGCAACGGCCCCCACTACGGCAATCAATATCCAGACGAGCCACTCCCCCGGCGAACGGGGCATCTTGGCAACTGTTGACATGTTCTCCTCCCGACGAAGGCGAGCACAGGGACGTGGTGCGACAGGCAAACAAAACCACAGCCCCGGCACGATGCGCCGGGCGCCAAAAACTCGATTTTGCTTCGGACCCCATCAGGTTTCGCCGCCGCCCGCCCGGTCCTTCTCCTCCCCAGAATTCTGGACCGGGCGAATAGCGGCAGCGCCCAATCCCAAGGCAGCCTTCCGCTTCACTGTAACGATGCGAACATAACTGGAGTATTGTATCGCATCCGGTGCGACAAGGTAAGGAAATGGTTAACCAGCATGGTTTCCCTTAGCAAATAGGATTAGGAACCGGCTGTTTCCGGTTATTCTTGCAAGGACGGAAGGCCCGGCAATCGCTTCAGTGAACTACTGGCGTTGTCTGGACGATCAATCTGAAGCGGTCGCGAACAGAAGACGGAACCTCAGCGCAAGGTACGATTTCCGTAACGCCAAAGGATCGTCTCACTACACCTCGGGCCTCTTCCAGGGAGCCGATGACACCCAGTCCCATGAGTTGGAGCGCGGCGTTGCCGAGCGCAGAAGTTTCTACCGGGCCCGCACTGACGGGAATGCCACAGGCATCCGCAGTCAGCTGATTGAGGAGGCCGTTCTTGCACCCTCCGCCGATGATGCGGATATGCGTCAGCGGACTCCCGGTCAGGGCTTCCAGTTCGTCCTTCACCCGTGCGTAATCCAGTGCGAGACTGTCGAACACGGCACGCGCAACGGCGCCGAGCCCGTCGGGGACTGGCTCTCCGTGTTCCGCAGCAAGCGTCCGGATCGTATCGGTCATGGACGGCGGATTGAGGAGACGTGGGTCATCCGGATTGATCAGCGTCGCCCAGACAGGAGAAGCCTCGGCAGCGGCTACCAGATCGCCAAAAGCCGGTTGACCAAACTCCTTGCGTACGCGCTGGATCAGCCACAAACCCATCAGGTTCTTCAGCACGCGGTAACGACCGCAGACCCCACCTTCATTACCAATATTGAAACTGCGCGCGAGTTCCCCGACGTAGGGCGTTGCGCTCTCCACGCCCATCAGCGACCAGGTGCCAGACGACAAGTATGCTTCGTCAGGGCCGCCAAGCGGAGCCACTGCAACGGCCGATGCCGTATCATGACCGCCTGGCGCGATCACCTGCACCGGTCTGCGACCCTCGCGACCGATCATCGGTCCAAGCACCGTTCCCGGCTCTACCGGTTTTTTCATCAGTCCGGGACGAACCCCGGCAAGCGCCAGCAGGTCGGGATCCCAATCGCGCGTCTTCAAGGAGAGTAACTGCGAGGTCGTGGAGATCGAATATTCGTTGGCTATGACGCCCGATAAACAAAAATGCAGATAGTCCGGCGTGAACAGAAGGTGACGAGCCGCGGCAAGCCACTCCGGATGCTCCTTTGCCGTGGCGCGCAGTTGGTAAAGGGTGTTGTAGGACTGAAAGTGAATGCCGGTACGCCGGTAAATCTCTGGTGCCGGCATGATTGCCGTTACTTCATCGATCAAACCGGCGGTGCGATCGTCGCGATAGGCAACCGACAGGCCAACCTGGCGCAGGTTTCCATCAAGCAGCACGTAGTCGACACCCCAAGTATCGCAACCGACGCTATCGATTGGCGCGATTGCCTCCGCCTTATCGATACCGATGTGTATCTCCCGAACGATGGCTTCGCTGTCCCAGCAGTCATACCCCGTCGCCGTATCGACCCTCATCGGCGTTTCGAACCGATGGGCTTCTTCCAGCTCGATATGCTTGCCGTCAAAGGCGGCCAGCATCACCCGGCCACTGCCGGCACCGACATCCACGGCAGCAACATGTGTCCGCCCCTTATCCCCCGACATGACGGCTCTCCTCCCTGGCCACCCAGGGTAATTTCGCGACGTGATCAGCGTCAACGAAACTCACCGGGTTCTAGCAGAAAGTATCAATTCTTCGCAGAATGCGTCATTCGTGGCTGCACGAATTCCGCCGACGAGCAATACGCCGAGGGAAGAAAAAGCCGGGTCCGCCTAGCAGGTTGCGAGGGAACGGTTAGCTGTCTCAGATCACCCAAGTAAAGGCGGAGTAGTCTCGCTCCGTGAGCATCTGGTCCATGTTTCGAGCCGGATTGTCCGGTGCGTCGCCCAGAATGATACGAGCCGGCGTGCCAACAGCGGTTGAATGGGCCGGCACAGCTGTGGTCACCAACGAACCGGCGGCAATTTTCGAATAGGCGCCGATCTCCACCGGGCCGAAGATCTGGGCGCCGGCACCGATCATCACGCCAGTGCGGATGGTGGGGTGGCGTTTACCTGTATGGGTGCCGGTGCCCCCGAGTGTGACATCCTGCAGGATCGAGACCTCATCTTCGATCTCGGCCGTCTCACCAATCACCACACCTGTTGCATGGTCGATGAAGATGCCCTGTCCCACGGTGGCGCCAGGATGGATGTCCGTCTGAAACACCGACGATGACCGGCTCTGCAGAACAAGCGCCATGTCGCGCCGCCCGCCACGCCAAAGGTGATTGGCGATGCGATGGGTTTCGATGGCCGAGAATCCCTTGAAGAAAAGGAAGGGCTCGATGAGACGACCGGAAGCGGGATCGCGCTCAACCACTGCCTTCAGATCGGCGTGCACGGCGGCCATGATGCTTGGCTCCGCATCAATGACCTTGAGCATCAGTCGCGCAATCATTTCCGAAGAAAGCTCATCGCCTGCAAGGCGCTGGCCGAGCCGGGTCGCAAGCGCTGTGGCAAGATCGGGCTGATCAAGAATGGTCGAGACGAGAAGAGATGTCAGCGTCGGCTCACGAGCCATGGCCGATTCAGCTTCAGTCCTCAGACGATGCCAGTAGAGATCGATGGCCACCGAACGGCCGTTCGTCAGATCGCCCGAGTGTAGTTTTGTGGCCTTGTCCATTTGTCTCCACTCGCGGGCGAAATAACGTGATCAGCCGACCAGATTTTATACCAAAGGCGAAGCGCCGCCAAAGCATGTGCTTTTGCGTGGTTTGTCAAGTTTGCAATCAGATCCCAAAATTCAACAAACAAAGAGAAAGGGAATCCCGATAGGTGTCATTTGGGAGGAGATGATGCCCCTGAACTGCCGCGCGGTTGAAAATGCCGCCGCTGCCTTCGGAAGGCATCGATCAGGAAGCGACGACAGGCCGCGATGGCCGCGATCGATGTCGCGCCCGGGTGGCCAACCAGCCAATAGGTTCGTGAAAAACTTACCTCGGGGAGGACACGCACCAATCCCTCGGCATCGATCGCCATGAAATCGTGCAGCACGCCCACGCCTGTTCCTGCGCAGATTGCCTCGAACTGGCTGGTCGCCCCTGCGCATCGATAGAGGCGCTTCGAGTAGGCCTGTAGCGTCGCAGAGTAGTCGAGCGCAGCTGAATAAGTGTAGTCTTCAATGCCCGTCACCAGACGGTGGCCTGAAAGATCATCAAGACTGGCGGGCTGCCCATGATGGCTGACGTAACTCTCAGCCGCGTAGACGCCGAGCGTATAGTCGACCAGACGGGTGGCGACCAGACGCCCGGTCGTCGGACGCGATAGCTCGACAACGAGATCGGCCTCGCGACGCGATACGGAGAACTTCACCGGCAGCGGTACCAGCTCAACGGTAATGCCTGGATGCTGTTCGGCAAAAAGGCCAAGCTCGCGCGCCAGAAAACTGTTGCCTAGACCGTCAGGCGCACCAACGCGCACGGTACCGGATATCTCTGTCTCGCCTGAGGAAACAGCTGCCGTTGCGGCGCGCGTTTCGATCTCTATGCGCTCAGCCAAGGGGATCAGCCGTTCGCCTGCTTCCGTCAGTACACACCCAGTCGGTCGACGTTCGAAGAGAGCTGCGCCGAGTTCGGCCTCCAATGCGTCAAGGCGTCGCGCCACCGTCGTGTGGTTGACCGCCAACCGGCGTGCTGCGGCGGAAAGCTGGCCGTCACGTGCGACGGCGAGAAATACGCGAAAGTGATCCCAATCCATGTCTGCACATTAATGCACAATGGTTTTTCTGGCCAGCATATTGCCGCGCAACAGGAGCTGGTGTTTCATCATCCCAAGCGCGTAGCCATCGCGACGTCAACCGGAGGGATATAAGTGAAATGACGACAACCATTGGCCACTATATCAACGGCGAGCACATCACGCCGAGCTCAGGCCGCACCGTTCCAGTGTTCAATCCAGCCTCCGGAGCTGAAACAGCCCAAGTGGGGCTCGCGAGCGAAGCGGAGGTCAGGGCCGCGGTGGAAGCCGCCAAGGCCGCTCAACCGCGTTGGGGGGCGACCACCCCACTGCGCCGGGCCCGCATTCTCAACCGCTTCCTCGGGATCCTCGAAGAGCGTGTTGGTGAGCTCGCAGCCGTTATTACAGCCGAGCACGGCAAGGTGCTCAGCGACGCACGTGGTGAAATCCAGCGCGGCATCGAAGTGGTGGAGTTTGCCATCGCCGCGCCGGAACTTCTGAAGGGTGAATTTTCCGAGAACGTTGGCACCGGCGTCGACAGCCATTCGCTGCGCCAGCCGCTCGGTGTCGTGGCAGGCATCACGCCGTTCAACTTCCCGGCCATGGTTCCGATGTGGATGTTCCCGGTGGCGCTCGCCTGCGGCAATGCCTTCATTCTGAAGCCATCGGAGCGCTGCCCAAGCGCCTCGCTGCTGATTGCCGACTGGCTGACCGAAGCGGGTCTCCCCAAGGGCGTCTTCCAAGTGGTGCACGGCGACAAGGTGGCCGTCGACGCCCTGCTTCACGATCGCGATGTCTCCGCCATCAGCTTTGTCGGCTCGACGCCGATTGCGCGCTACATCTACGAGACCGCGACCAAGAATGGTAAACGTTGCCAAGCGCTTGGCGGCGCCAAGAACCACATGGTCATCATGCCTGATGCCGATCTGGACCAGGCGGCCGATGCCCTGATGGGCGCTGCCTATGGCTCGGCGGGAGAGCGCTGCATGGCTATCTCCATTGCTCTGCCGGTCGGAAAGGCTACGGCCGACGCCCTGATCAAGAAGCTGATCGAGCGGGCCGAGAAGCTCGTCATCGGCCCCGGCACCGACAAGGCATCGGAAATGGGTCCGCTGGTCTCCAAGCCACACCTCGAGAAGGTGCGCGGTTACGTCGATAGCGGAGTCAGCGAAGGCGCCAATCTAGTTTTGGACGGTCGCGGCTTCGTCAGCCCCAACGGAGAGAACGGTTACTTCATCGGTGCCACGCTGTTCGACAACGTGACGACGAACATGAAGATCTATCGCGAGGAGATCTTCGGACCGGTGCTCGGCATCGTCCGCGTCGATGACTTCAACACGGCCGTCAATCTCATCAACGAGCATGAATTCGGCAATGGCGCGGCGATCTTCACCCGTGATGGCGACAGCGCACGCGAGTTCACCACGCGGATTCAGGCCGGCATGGTCGGCGTCAACGTGCCGATCCCCGTTCCGATGGCGTTTCACTCCTTCGGCGGCTGGAAGGCATCGCTGTTCGGCGACCACCACATGCATGGCAAGGAGGGTATCCGCTTCTATACCCGTCTCAAGACGGTCACGAGCCGCTGGCCGACCGGCATTCGCGCCGGCGCCGACTTCATCATGCCGACTATGGAATGATCAGAACGGACTGAGCGGGGCGGCGGTAAGCCGCCCTTCTCTCCCTGGCAGATGGGTAAGGAAGTTTGAGAACAGCCGATAGCCGCCCTCGGTGAGCACGCTTTCCGGGTGGAACTGCACCCCGAAGGTCGGATGTTCGACGTGTTCGATGGCCATGACGTCGCCGCCATTAGCTCGGGCAGTCACGCGAAGCGGGATCCCCTCCGGCACGTCGACAGCTAGTGAATGATAACGCCCCACCTTCAGCGGATTAGGGAGCCCGGAAAACACACCAATCCCATCATGTGCGATCGTAGATGAACGACCGTGCATTGGCTCGTACGCCCGCACGACGCGCGCTCCGAAAGCTTCGCCAATGCACTGATGGCCAAGACAGACGCCGAGGATTGGCAACTTACCGGAAAATGTCCGAACCGCCTCGACCGAAATGCCCGCTTCGGCAGGACCGCAGGGCCCTGGACTGATGACAAGCGCCTCCATGCCGAGCGCGGCAAGCGCGGCCACATCGAGGGCATCGCTACGCAACACCATGACCTCTTCGCCGAGTTCGACAAGATATCGGGCGACGTTTCCAACGAAGCTGTCGTAGTTGTCGAGAACGACAATCATGCCGTCCTCCGAAACGCATCGAGAAGTCGCCTTGCCTTCAGTTCGGCCTCTTCATACTCGGCTGCGGGATCGGACAGCAGGGTAATGCCGCAGCCGGACCCGAGCGATGCGCGGCCGCCAGCAAAGGTCACGGTACGGATGGCAATGTTGAAATCAGCCGAGCCATCGTAGCCGATATAGCCGATCGACCCGCAATAGACGTCGCGGGGAACGCGTTCCAGTTCGGCGATGATTTCCATCGCTCGGATCTTCGGTGCTCCAGTGATCGACCCACCTGGGAAGACAGCGGCAAGCGCATCCAATGCCGTTCGATCGTCCTTGAGCTCACCTGTGACCGACGACACGAGGTGATGAAGGGACGCGTAGGTTTCAACCTCGCAAAGGCTTGGAACCCTTACCGTATATGGCTTGCAGACGGTCGACAGATCGGAACGGATCAGGTCGACGATCATTACATTCTCCGCCCGGTCTTTCTCGGAACGGGCCAGAGCCTGTGCACGTGCTGCATCTTCAATGGGGTCGACCGAGCGTGGCGCGGTGCCCTTGATCGGCCGTGCTTCGACGCGCCTTCCGCGCACCTCGATCAAGCGCTCAGGCGATGATGACGCGATCTGCAGGTCGCCATGATCCAGGAAGGCGGCAAACGGCGCGGGGTTGTTTGCACGCAAGGCCAGATAATATCGCCAAGCGTCGAAGTCGGTGGGAAGGTCAACCTCGATGCGTCGGGCAATGTTGGCCTGGAAGATATCGCCAGCGAGAATGTACTCGCGCGTGCGGGCGACAACTGCCTCGTAAGCGCTCTTGTCGAGATTGGCCCTGAAGCTCACGTCGGCAAACCCGGTAAACTCATCCTCGTCCGGTTCTTGCCCTTTGATGACCGCCATGAACTGCTCTGTGCGTTCCCGTGCCCTCCTCTCGCGCTGGTCCGCGTCGAGCTCCGGCCAGCCGTTGGAAATAACGAAGGCGCGACCGGCGGCGAGATCACAGGCCACGACAATGTCGTAAAAATGCATCTCCAGTTCGGCGATGCCATCGCTCGGCGCGGGAGAGGACGGCACGCGCTCCAGCAATCGACCGAACTCGTAGGTCACATGCCCCACGGCGCCACCTTGGAAGGGCGGCAACCCGGCAACCGGTTTCTGGCGGTGGAGCGCCAAACGCCGACCGAGTTCTCCCAATGCCCAGCGTCCTGGAGATAGGCTGTCGGTTCCAGGCCGAATGATCTCCTCATCGTTCCAGAACACCTGCTCGCCAACGACCTTGAATGTCCCAAACGGATCGGCGGCAAGAAACGTGAACCGACCAAGGCACGCGGATTCGAGCGCGCTATCGAGCAAAGCAAATCGCGGCAGCGAGCGGAGCCGGCCAGCGATGGCAATCGGATCGGGACAGTCGAACGCGGTGACAATCATCGGTTATCCGCAGGTATTGGCGAGAGTTCAGTACGGTATAACGCTTATCACAAGCATCTGAAACCATTTATGATTTGCATTCTCAGGATTTCCTCATAACCCTCGACAGCGTAGACTTTGGACGTATAACAGCCGCCATGCCAGCCCGCCGCATCCTTGCACCCACCATCGTGTTCGCTACCGTCGCCATGATCTGGTGGCTGGCTGGCCAGATGGGCTGGACGAACGCCTATCTTTTGCCCGCGCCGTCGGCCGTAGTCAGCGCGCTTTCAGATCTCGCCTCCTCGGGCGCTCTCTGGAAACATACCCTGACCAGCCTCCAGCGCGTGCTTATCGGCTTTGCCTTGTCTGTGGGCTTGGCACTGCCGCTTGCGGTGCTGATGTCGGCGAGCAGGTTCGCTCGCGCCATTCTCGACCCGCTTCTTGAGTTTCTGCGACAGGTCCCGCCGTTGGCGCTGATCCCGCTGTTGATCCTTTGGCTCGGCATCGGCGAAGCGCAGAAGCTCGGCATCATCGTACTCGCTTCCTTTTTTCCGGTATTCCTTGGCTTTCGCGGCGGCATCGGCAACGTCGATCCAAAACTGATCGAAGTGGGACGTGTGGCGGGCCTCAGTCGATATGAAATCCTGACTCGTATTATCCTGCCCTCAGCACTACCGGAGCTCGTGGTCGGGCTCCGCATCAGCCTCGGTTACAGTTGGCGCGCGCTGGTCGGTGCCGAGCTGATCGCCTCCTCTGCCGGCCTTGGCTACATGATCATTGATGCTGAAAACCTAGCCCGCACCGATATCGTGCTGGCCGGCATTCTGGTGATCGGCACTATCGGTCTTCTGTCAGACCTCTTGCTGCGCCTTGCCATCAACAGCGCCTTCCCCTGGCTCTCGGCCGATCTGGAGGCCGCACGTGCTTGAGCTCCGCGATGCAAGCCGCCACTACAGCGTCGCCGGTCGCAAGATCTGCGCCATCGATGGTGTCAGCGAACAATTCCCGCAGGGCTCAATCACAACCGTGGTTGGCCGGTCCGGCTGTGGCAAGACCACTCTGCTTCGTCTCCTCGCCGGCCTCGTCGAACCGAGCTCAGGCGATGTCGACCGCAGCGTGAATAAGAAGGTCGGTGTCGTCTTTCAAGAAGCGCGACTGATGCCTTGGCTGGATGTGGCCGGCAACATCGCCTTTCCCCTGAAAGGACGAGTAAGTGGCAACGATATCGTCGCACGGATCGACGAGGCCCTTGCCGTCGTCGGGCTTGCGAACGAAAGGCACGCGCTGCCGGCCCAACTTTCAGGAGGCATGGCGCAACGGGTGGCCATCGCGCGCGCCCTTGCCCAACGCCCGGACATTTTGCTGCTCGACGAGCCTTTTTCCGCGCTCGACGCCTTTACCCGCCGCAGCATGCAGACCGAGATCGTGAAGATTTGGCGCGACCGTCGCCCGACCGTGGTGCTCGTAACGCACGATGTCGAAGAAGCGGTACTGTTGGGCGAAAGCGTCATCGAAATGGAGGCCGGCCGTATCGTCGGCCGCATCGAAATCGATCTGCCGTTTCCACGCGAGGCGACTGATCCTGCTGTGGTGGACCATCGCCGCGGCATTCTCTCCCGCCTCGTCGGCGGCAACGATCCTTTGAAATCAAGATGAATTCACGGAGGAACTCATGAAGTCGCTCGTCCGCCTCGCGCTCGCTGCCACGCTGCTCAGCAGTGCGCTGTCGCCCACACTTGCTGCCGATCCTGAGACGTTGCGCGTCACCTATGTCACCGCACCCTTCAACGTGCCGTCGATCGTGGAGAAGCACGAAGGGTTCATGGACGCGGACTTTGGCCCCAAGGGCATCAAGATCGAGCGGCCCGAAATCACTTCCGGCGCCAAGCAGACCGAGGCCATCGCCGCGGGTGCCATCGACGTCGCCTCGGTGCTGGGCGGCGCTTCGGCCATCCTCGCCAAGGCCAATGGCGTCGATGTGCGAATCATAGCCGTCTACTCGCGCTCGCCGAAGGCGTTCGCGTTGATGACTCGCAGTGATGGTCCTGCCACGCTCGCTGATCTCAAGGGCAAGAAGATCGCCGGTCCCAAGGGGACAACCCTTCACCAGCTTCTCGTTGCAGCGCTGGCGTCTTCCAACCTGACGGTCAATGACGTCGACTACATCAACATGGATCTGCCGACGGCACGGGCCGCCCTGCTCTCGGGCCAAGTCGACGTGGCGACACTTGCCGGCAACAACGCCATCGCGGTTGAAAAAGCTGGCGGCAAGACGCTGGCAACCGGAGAAGGGCTGATCCACCCGACCACAGTGATCGCCGCTGCCGGCAAGTTCATCGACACCCATCCGGATCTCATCGACGCCTATCTCGGCGCTCACAGGAAATCGCTCGACTTCCTGGCAAGCAAGCCCGACGAAGCGTTGAAGATCGCGGCCGACGAAGAGAAGATTTCGCTCGAAGACGCCAAGGCCCAGTTGCCGCTCTACGACTTCACGCCAACGCTGACCGACGCCGACATCACCAATCTCGAAGCCGACCAAGCCTTCATGATCGACAACGGCATGCTGCCGAAGGGCCGCGCCATCGATATCCGCAAGGATCTTGTTGCGCCCATCGCCTTCTCGATCAGGTAACACCGATCAAACTATTAAACACGATCTCGTGCGCGCCTCGCTTCGTTAATGATCCGGTCTTGCGCGACGTGGTCGTCGTGCCTATGCTTTGGCTTGCCGCCTTTCATGGCGGTGAACGTTCTCGGGGCGGGGTGAAATTCCCCACCGGCGGTAATTGTGCGAAAGCGCATCAGCCCGCGAGCGCCCGTTCCCCAAAGGGAGCGGGGTCAGCAGACCCGGTGTAAATCCGGGGCCGACGGTATAGTCCGGATGGTAGAGAACGGCTGACGCCACACGTGTGCTCTCCGATCTGGAGGCGTGCGTGCATGCGCGTTTGCTTGCGCCCCTAGTGCGTTCGATCGATGGATCGAGGATCGCATGGGCGCTGATTACGACCAGACAGACCATTCTCTTGCCGTCGGTGTCATCGCCGATGCATTTGCGCGCGCCATCGCGGCTGCCGCAGATTATGCTGGCGCCACCTCCCCAAATCCGCCGGTTGGATGCGTCCTCCTTGACGAGGCCGGCGAGATTCTTGCTGTCGAAGCCCATCGCAAGGCAGGAGAACTTCACGCCGAGGCACGCGCTATCGCTGCTTGCCGGTCCGCAGGCACGATGGACCGCATTCATACCGTCGTCGTCACTCTGGAGCCGTGCAACCACCACGGCCGGACACCTCCTTGTGCCGAGGCGATCCTTTCGACGTCGGCACGTGAGGTCTGGATCGCCGAAACCGATCCCAATCCACGCGTCGAAGGCGGCGGCGCCGCTCACCTCAAGTCGGAAGGCGTTTCGGTCCGCTTTCTCTCCGAGCTCGACCACCCGGATGCGGCGCGCCTTGCAGGTGAAGCAGAGCGCTTGATCGCCCCCTTCGCCAAGTGGGTGACGACCGGTCGCCCCTTCGTCACGATCAAGCAAGCCCTCGACGAAGCCGGCTCGATGATACCACCCAAGGGGCAGCGAACCTTCACTTCGGAGACGTCGCTCACACTTGCCCACCGCATGCGCCGCCGGGCTGATGCCATCCTGACCGGCAATGCCACCATCCTCGCAGATAACCCGGAGTTTACGGTCCGCCGCGTCCCCGATCACCCCGGCAAGAGCCGCATTCTTGCGATCCTCGACCGCACAGGCCGCGTACCCGCCGATTACCTCACCGAAGCGACAAGAAGAGGCCTTCGTCCCATGCTGTTCGCCGAGATCGGCGACGCACTGGCGCGTCTCGGCACCGAGGGTGTCCACGAAGTGCTCGTCGAGGCAGGACCGACCATCACCGCCGCAATCCTCGCCTCCGATCTCTGGGACGAACACGTCACCATCAAAAGGATCGGCGACGGCAGCCCCGACCACATCACCGTTTCAAGAAACAACCACAAGAAAGGCTGAGTTATCTATGTTTTCCGGCATCATTGCCCGAACCGTCGCAGTCCAGACCGCCGAAGCAACCGGTGGGTCACTGGTGGCGATCATTCCGACTGGCTGGTCAGATCTTGAGCTCGGAGAGAGCATCGCCGTCAACGGCGTTTGCCTCACGGTGACCGAAATGGACGAAGCCGGGACGGCTCGCTTCTTCCTGTCTCCGGAAACGCTGGCTCGCTCCAACCTTGGACATCTCAAGACGGGATCGGTGGTGAACCTCGAACGCTCGGTCGCGCTTGCCGACCGTCTCTCCGGCCACATGGTGCAAGGTCACGTCGATGGCAAAGCCAAGCTTGTTGCGGTGACGCTCGACAGTGACGCCCGACGCGTCGAGTTCGACCTCCCCGCCGAGGTGGCCCGTTACTGCGTCGAGAAGGGCTCGATCTCGCTCAATGGCATCAGCCTGACCATCAACAGCATCGAACCGAGGCCCGATGGAGCCCGGATCGGCATCACCATCATCCCCCATACCTGGGATCACACCAACCTGTCGGCCGCCGCTCTCGGAGACGAGATCAATGTCGAAGTCGACGTCATCGCCAAATATGTGGAGGCTCTATGCAAGCCCTATCTCACGCACTGAACCGGCTGAAGGCCGGCGGCATGGTCCTGCTCGTCGATGACGAGGACCGCGAAAATGAGGGCGACCTTGTTGTTGCCGCCGAGTTCGCCACACCTGAGGCGATCGCCTTCATGGCCAAGAAGGCCTGCGGACTGATTTGTCTGGCGCTTACCGGCGAACAGATCGACCGGCTCGGTCTCAACCCCATGGTGGCGATGAACCGCGCTCGCCGCTCGACGGCCTTCACTGTCTCCATCGAGGCCCGCGAAGGCATCACCACAGGCATATCGTCCTTTGACCGGGCACACACCATCCGCGTCGCAGCCGATCCGGCGGTAGCGCCAGGCGCCATCGTCTCGCCGGGTCACGTCTTCCCGCTTCGGGCAGCCGAAGGTGGGGTCCTCGCCCGTAATGGCCACACCGAAGGGGCGATCGATCTCGTTCGTCTTGCCGGCCTGTCGCCCGCCGCCGTCATCTGTGAAGTGATGGGTGAAAGCGGCCACATGGCCCAGAGGCCCGAACTCAACGAGTTCGCGAAGCAGCACGACATTCCCGTGCTCACCATTGCCGAACTCGTCGAGTACCGCTGGGCGACCGAGCGCCTGGTCGAGGAAGTGGCGAGCGCCGATTTGCCAACGGCTTATGCCGATGGTGTGCTGCGTGTTCACGCGTTTCGCAGCCTGATCGACGGCGAGGAACACCTGGCCATCGTCCGCCGCCCCTTCGGCAAGACGCCGCTGGTGCGGGTCCACTCCGAATGCCTAACCGGCGATGCTCTAGGTTCGCTTCGTTGCGATTGCGGGCCCCAGCTTCACGAGGCGCAACGACTGATTTCGGAAGATGCCGAAGGTGGCGTCGTGATCTATCTGCGCGGCCAGGAGGGGCGCGGCATTGGTCTCGCCAACAAGATCCGCGCCTATGCATTGCAGGATGGCGGCCTCGACACGCTCGATGCCAATACCGCTCTCGGCCTGCCCGCCGATGCACGGCACTACGGTATCGCGGCGCAGATCCTGAAGGCACTCGGCGTCGAGCGTCTGCGTCTGCTCACCAACAACCCGGCAAAGGCGGAAGCGCTCACCAGTTACGGGCTCGATGTCGCCGGACAGGTGCCGCTCGTCATTCCGCCCAACCCATTCAACCGCAATTACCTCGCCACCAAAGGCAAGCGCTTCGGCCATAGCCTCTGCCAGCATGAATCCTGAGGAACAAATGACAGCTACCCCGACCCCACCGCGTCTTGCCGTTATTGTCAGCCGGTTCAATCCGGAGGTGACGGAAGGACTCCTTTCCGGCACCCGCAGCGAACTCAAGGAACGCGGCGTTCCGCTTCTCGAAGCCGACGTCTTCCGTGCGCCCGGCGCCTTTGAAATTCCGCTCCTGGCTCAAACGCTGGCCAAGAGCGGTCGCTATGCCGGCGTGATTTGCCTTGGCTGCGTCATCAAGGGTGATACGGCGCATTTCGAGTTCATCAGCCTCGGCGCGGCGACCGGTTTGATGCAGGCGACGCTTGCGACCGGCGTGCCGATCACCTTCGGCATCCTGACCACTTACACCGACGAACAAGCCTTGGTCCGCAGCCGCGACGACGCCGCCAACAAGGGGCGTGAGGCTGCGGCGGCCTGCGTCGAGACGCTGGAAACGCTGGAACAAATCAAGGCGGCCTGATCGCCATAAGTGCAGACGGCGGCCCTTTTTGAGGACCGCCGCCTTACTCTCTCGGTACAGGAAACCTCAGTTGAGGCCGAGCTTGCCGCGCAGAGTCGAAAGATCCTCGGCCAGCGTGTTCACCGCTGCCGCCAGCACCTTGCGGTCTTCCTCGCTGAGCTTGTCATAGGTGACATAGCCCTCGCCGTCCTTGTACTTGGAAAGCGTTGCGTCGACCGTGTTGAAATTGGCATCCACGGTCTTCAGGAAGTCTGCTTCCTTGTCGGCGATCAGCGGCCGGACCAGATCGACGATCTTGCGCGAGCCTTCGAAGTTGCCACGGAAGTCCCAGAGGTCGGTGTGGCTGTAACGGTCTTCCTCACCGGAGATCTTGGTAGCCGCGACCTCTTCCATCAGCACGGCGGCACCCCCGACCACCTTCTCCGGCGGGAACGTCAGGGAAGCGATACGGCCATCGAGCTCCTTGACGTCGGCGAGCAACTTGTCGGCCACCGGGCCAAGGCCTTCGGTCGAGTTCTTTTCCCAAAGGCCGTATTCGATGCGATGGAAGCCAGGGAACGCCGGATCGGCTTCGGCCTTTTCGTAATCATCGGCGCGCGAGTCGATTGAAGCATCAAGGTCGGAGAAAAGCTCGGCAATCGGCTCGATCGCCTCATAGGAAACGCGTGTAGGCGCGAACAGGGCTTTGGCTTTTTCCACTTCGCCAGCCTTTACTGCGGCAGTGAAGGCCGTCGTGTCCTCGACGAGCTTGGCGAGCTTTTCGGATACGTAGATCTTGTACTCGGCAATCGGCTCGACGAGGTCGAGGCTGGCCTGCTGGGCAAAGGCGCCCGACGACACAACGAGCATCAGCGCGGAAGCGCCGATGAGGCCGGAAATACGCATGTTTCGGTCTCCCATGTGAAATGAACTTGGGTCAAGCACCGCGCGCGGCGGCGATCAGCGCGCTGCCGAGATAGTCGGAAGCATCGCGAATTCCTGGAAGCGTGTAGAAAAAGCCGCCGCCAACCGGCTTGATGTATTCCTCGAGCGGCTCGCCATTGAGCTTGCGCTGGACGGTCACAAAGCCCCGTTCGAGGTCTGCCTGATAGCAGATGAACAACAGCCCCTGATCAAGCTGGCCGGAACGGGTAACGCCGTTGGAGTAGTTGAATGGCCGCCTGAGGATGGTGTGGGCCTTGGCTGCTTCATCGCGTGCATTGGCAAGGCGAATGTGAGCATCCATCGGCGTCGCCTTGCCCTCGGGATCGGACGCATAGTCGGGCGTGTCGAACTCGCGGCCGTCCCGACGATCAAGCGGAGCACCGGTTATCTTGGTGCGCCCGATGATGCGCTCCTGTTCCCCGAATGGCGTGCGGTCCCAGCGCTCAACGAAGTTGCGGATTATGCGGACCACCTGATAGCTGCCTCCGGTCGCCCAATGAGGCTCGCCGTCCTCCGAACCGACCCAGACGACATGATCCATTTCCGCGGCATCCGACGAGTTCGGGTTCGCGGTGCCATCGCGAAAGCCGAGGAAATTACGGGCACTTTCAGCACGGCCGTCAGGACCTAGCGTGACGACAGGCACATTGCCTTCCTGCTTCCACTTCAGGATCATCTGGCGGCTCGATGCCTTGATGATGTCCCTGAGGGCATGGATCGTCGTATCCTGCGTGTTGGCGCAGATCTGAATGGACAGGTCGCCATGACAGAGCTCGGCATCGAGCGCATCATTCGGGAACCGCATCATCCGCTTCAGGTGTTTCGGCTTCAGCGGTAGGAGCCAGGGACGCTCGTCAAACAGCGAGGCACCCAACGATACCGTGATGGTCAGATTGTCCGGCCGGACGACGGGCCCCAGCAAACCGGAGTCCGCGGGCGGCAGCTTGGGGTCGATCTCGGGAACGGCCCCTCCAACTGTGAGAAAGGCGATGCGCGCCGTCAGCATCCGCAACAGAGTTTCCAGCTCTTCGGCGTCCTTGGCGAGCACATCGAAGCTCGCCACCATCCCGTTGGCCGGGCGGGCATTGACGATGCCGGCCTGATGAATACCAGTGAAAGGAACGCTGTCGAGCTGGCTTGCAGCATTGGCAACCGGAGCGTCTGCAACGGAGTGATGCACGGCTTCCGCATGGGCAACACCTGCGAGCGAGCCGCCCAGAGCCGTCGCGCCCAGCCCCTTCAACAAACGGCGACGATCAAGAGCATGCGACGAGCGTCGAAGGTCTTTCCGGTGGAACATATTGATTACTCCAAACCCAATGCCGGGTTGGTCCGGTCGATGGCGTCGGCGAGAGCGACAAAGCGTTCGGCGAGTGCCTTGCGAGCTTCGGGCGAAACTTCAGAATAAGAGGTAGGCGTCGCATCGGCTCCAGAGAGGCGGCCGATCTCATCCCGTAGTGCGGCGAAGGCTTCATTGATGGCCTTCGCCGTGTCTGGTGAAGCTTCTGCGACCAACGGCAGCAGGAGGGATACCGGCTTCTCAAGCCCGTCAACAGCGGCAGAAAACTCGGCAAGATCATCGCCGGCATAGAGATTATCGCCGGAAATGACCGGCCCCTCGGCCAGCCGCCTCGCCTCGCGCGTGGCGTTGCCGACCAGATCAGCTGGCTCGAACTTCAAAGCCTTGAGACGATCGCGGAGCGTCTGGGCGTCTGCCACAAGCTTGTCGGCAACCGGCTTGAGGCCGTCCACGGAACCATCTCGCCAAAGGCCCAACTCTAGGCGATGGAAGCCATTGAAGGCGGGGTCCTGTTCACGGCCGGCCAGATAGGAAGCGATCGGGTCAATGGCGTTTTCGATATCCGCCAACCGTCCGCTAACAGCCTCGATATGCCGATAGGCAATCCGAGCGTTGCGATACGCGTCCCGGGCCTTGGCAAGGTCGCCAGCGTCGAGCGAAGCCGACAAGGTTTTCGTGGCTTCGATCATCCGACCTGATTGCAGCGCGAGATAGACCTTGTATTCCGACAAAGGGCCGATGAACGCCTTCAGCGGTGGCTTTGCCTTCTCCGCATCGGAATGGGCCGACGCGGTCACCGCGAGCTTGCCACGCGGATTGGAGAGAAGGCCGCAGGTGACGTCATAGACACCGGGCTTCAAATTCGCCGACAGCTGCGAGCGAAATCCCGGCGCAATATTCTCGCGCTCCTCGATCACCATGACGCCATCGAGGATTTCCCATTCGATGGGCCTGTTCGAAGCGTTCTCGATTTCGAAGACACTACGACCGGCTGATACCGTCAGGTCCATCGGCTCACATGTCTTGTCTCCAACGCGAACGGAGATGGTTCCCGCCGCAACAGGCCTTGGAGCCTTTTGCGAGGCCAGATAGAACGCGCCCCCACCAGCGAGCACCAGGACTCCGGCGCCCAACAGGGCGAGTGTTATCAGTCGCGACGACGGCACGCCGGCGCGTTGCGGGTCAGGCGAAGGCATTCTTACCCCTTATCGATCCCGTTAACTGCCGGTCTAGAGAAGGCCGGCCGTTCGGGTTTCAGAAACAGTGTCAACGTAACGGCGAGGAAAACGACATAGAGAACGGCCTCGCCGACCGTCGGCGCTTCCTGATAGTTGAGCACGCCGGAGAGTACCGTGCCGAGGACACTCGATACCGGCAGCGTATCGGACAGGTCGTAGACTTGGGCCTGCAGAAGGTTCCAGAGACCGGCTTCATGCAGGCTGCGCAAGCTGGCAGCAGCAAGCCCAGCCGCTACGACCAGAATGAAGATGCCGGTCCATCGGAAGAAGCGACGAAGATCGAGGCGGATGCCACCCCGATAAAGCAGATAACCCAGGCCGACGGCCACGAGCAGACCGAGAAGCGCTCCGAGGGGCGCCGCGGCGCCCGGGCTCTGTTGGAAAACGGCGAGCAGGAAGAAGACGGACTCGAGACCCTCGCGACCGACAGCAAAGAAGGTCATGCCGATCAGCGCCCAAGTCGCTCCCTTGGGAGCCCGCATGGCAGCATCGATGGCGCCATGCAGCTCACCCTTGATCGATCGGGCTGCGCGGCGCATCCAGAACACCATGCTGACCAGAACAATCACAGCCACGAAGCCAATGATGGCCTCGAACAGTTCCTGCGCTTTTTGAGGAAACTCCGCGGCCATTAATTGCAGGACTGCGCCTGCAAAAAGACACAAGGCGATCGCCAGTAGGACACCAACCCAAACCACGGGCAGGAAAGCACCGCGCCCCGTCTGCTTGAGATAGCTCGCAATGATCCCGGTCACCAGCGCGGCTTCTAGGCCCTCGCGCAGCATGATGAGAAATGGCGCAAGCACCCTGGTCTCCTGCCAAGCAATAAGATGATTATTGCTTTCAACTTTTATGGCGGGACTGTCAATAGCGTCCTAAGCATTTTTGCGAGTCATTCGCAACTTATTGCCGCACCTCGAATTGTGGACGGCACGCGGACACATCAGCTCATATTCATGCTGCATATGATTCAGTAAATGAACGAAATATCGGCCGGAATTATCACTTTAACGATGCAGATTTTATAAATGAAAACAGTATGTTCAACTATTTTTCTAAATTATTAATTTAATGGAAGAACGGGCACTGCTCGCCATGGCAGCCGCCCGTCTGCGGTATTTCAGGCCGGCATCTGCGTCCTGATAAGGGCGGCGGCCGCGGCGATGTCATCGGCTAAAGGCCGATCGTCTGCATAACTTGAGACTTTATTGCGAAGCTGCCGGTAGAGTCGGTCGGTTCCCGCAGCGCGTCCCTCCGCTCTGAACTCGTGCGCCTGGGTTGCGGCAAGAAGCTCGATGCCAAGGATGGATTCCGCGTTCTCGATAACGTCCAGCGCCTTGAGTGAAGCTGGCGTCGCGTGGCTCAGGTGATCCTCCTGCAAAGCCGAGGTGATGCCACCATCAAGACTGGCCGGCAGCGACAGGCGTCGGTTCTCGTTGACCAGAGACACGGCTGCGTATTGGGCGATCATGAAACCCGAACTCACACCGCTGTCAGCGGCAAGGAAGGCCGGCAGTCCGCTGACCAGCGGGTTCACCAAGCGGTCCAGTCGACGCTCGGCCATTGCCGCCACCTCGGCGACCGCGACTGCCAGCTGGTCGAGCGCAAGCCCCATCGCGGCGCCGACCGCGTGCGCCTCCGAGTGAACACCCGGTGTTTCGGGCGTGCCAACGATAGCCGGGTTATCCGACAGTGATGCCAGCTCTTGCGAGACAAGATTGTCGGCAAACGCGAAGGCATCGCGTGCCGCCCCATGCACGTGCGGCACGGCGCGCATCGACAAGGCGTCCTGGGTCTTGCGACCGCCACCCGCAGCGATGATGCCGCTACCGGCGAGGCGATTGCGCAGCGACGCGCCCACCGCTTGAAGCGATGAGGATGCACGAAGTGACAGCGCTTCAGGGTCGAAGGCCGCCGGGTTTCCCATCAGCGCCTCAATGGTCAGCGCGGCGATGGCATCTGCCCAATCGAGAATGCGCTCGGATCGTTTCAGCGCAAGCGATGCCAAGCCAGTCGCGCAGGGAATGCCATTGACCAGCGACAGGCCTTCCTTTGCGCCCAGTTCCAGCGGAGCAAGGTCAGCGGCAGCCAGCGCTTCGACCCCGGTGACGATCTTGTCCCCAATGCGTGCCCGGCCGGAGCCGATCAGAACCAGTGCAATATGCGCCATATGGCTGAGATATCCGACGGACCCCTTGGCCGGGACCAGCGGGACTACACCAGCATTGAGCAACCGGATCAAAGCCTCGACCACCTCCAGCCGGACGCCGGAAAACCCGAGGGCATAGTTGCTGACCGCGGTCGCGATGATAGCCCGCGTCTCGATGGTCCCAAGAGGCGCACCAACTCCTGTGGCGTGACTCATAAGGATGTTGTGCGACAGCCGTCGCTGCAGTGGCCGGTCCACCACGACATCACAGAGCGCGCCGACGCCGGTGTTGACGCCATAGGCTCGAATGCCACGATCGACGATGGCCTCGACGACGGCTCGCGCGTCCGAGATGCGACGCTTGGCGGCATCTGAAAGGTCGAGGCGTGCGCCCTCTGCAACGGCAGCGACATCGCGCCAGCCGAGATGGGTATCAACAATGATGTTGGTCATGCCGCCCTCAGGCTTGGAAATTACCGATGAACTGACGGAAGCGTTCGGAATCGGAGTTGGTGAAAATGTCCTCCGGCGCGCCGTCGGCTTCGACCACGCCCTCGTGCAGGAACATCACGCGATCGGATACGTTGCGCGCGAAGGCCATTTCATGGGTTACGACCAACATGGTCCGGCCCTCTTCGGCGAGCGAACGCATCACCTTCAGCACTTCGCCAACCAGTTCCGGATCGAGCGCCGACGTCGGTTCGTCAAACAGCAGCGCCTTCGGCTGCATGGCGAGGGCTCGGGCGATGGCGGCGCGCTGTTGCTGGCCACCTGACAGATGGGCCGGGTAGTAATTGCGACGCTCGGCGAGGCCAACCTTTTCGAGCAGCGCCTCGGCTTCCTCGATGCACTCGGCCCTCGGTCGCTTCAGCACATGGACAGGTCCCTCGATCAGGTTCTGCAGGACGGTCATGTGGGACCAGAGATTGAAGCTCTGAAACACCATGGCGAGCTCTGAGCGGATACGGTCGACCTGCTTGCGATCGGCCGGGATCAAGGACCCTGCCCGGTTGCGCTTCATGGCGATCGTTTCGCCGGCAACGGTGATCTCACCCTCGTCCGGCGTCTCAAGCAGATTGATGCAACGCAGGAACGTGCTCTTGCCGGAGCCCGAGGCGCCGAGAATGGAAATCACGTCACCATCGTTGGCATCGAGCGAGATGCCGCGCAGAACTTCGTGCTGGCCGAAGGACTTGTGGATGTTGCGGACCGAAATTGCCGGTACCGGGGCGTCAGCCATGAACCTCTCCCTGGCGTCCACTGCTGCCCGTCGCGACCGGCCGCTCCCTGAGGTGCGGCGACAGTCGATACTCGACGAAGGCCATCACGCGGACAATGATGAAATTGATCAGAAGATAGATCAGCGTCGCGACCAGGAACACCTCCATGGTGCGGTAGGTCTGCGAAATCAGACGCTGCGCGGTGCCGGTCACTTCCCAGACAGTGACGAGGCTGGCCAGCGCCGTCGATTTCACCATCAGGATGATTTCCGTCGAATAGGCTGGCAGCGCTTGCCGGATGGCAATTGGAGCAATGATGCGTCTGAACAGCAGCAGGCCGGACATGCCGGAGGCCCTGCCCGCCTCGATCTCGCGCGAAGGAACGGCCTGCAAACCGCCGCGCATGATTTCCGCTTGGTAGCCGGCCGTACAAAGAGCGAGCGCCAGCACGGCGCAGGAAAAGGGATCGCGCAGCACCGGCCACAACAGGCTGTGGCGAACGGCGGGAAACTGACCGAGGCCGTAGTAGATCAGGAACATCTGGATGAGCAGCGGCGAGCCGCGGAACACGAAGACGTAGGCGCGGGCAAAGGCTGAAAGCAGCACCCCGCCGGAAACGCGGCAGTAAGTGATGCCCAGCGCGAAGATCGCACCAAGACTGACCGAAGCGGCAAACAGCGCCAGCGTCATCGGAACGGCACTAACCAGCTTAATGAAGGTCGACCACAGGAAGGCGACATCGAAATCCATGGCGTCCTCCCCTCACCGGCGACCGAGACTGTTGCGGAAGCTGCGCGCCACACGGCGCTCGGCGAAATTGAAAATGCGATCGGACAGTGTCGTCAGCACGAGGTAGAGCGCCCCACCGACGACGAAGAACAGGAAATACTGCTTCGTGGACCCGGCGGCGATCTGCGAAGTGCGCATCAGCTCGGCAAGCCCGGTCACCGAGACCAGCGTCGAGTCCTTGAGGCTGAGCTGCCAGACATTTCCGAGGCCGGGAAGAGAGAAGCGCAGGATCTGGGGCACCAGGATGCGGCGGAAGCGCAACATCGTGCCCATTCCGATCGACCGGGCTGCATCGATCTCACCGTGAGAGATGGCGTGATAGGCGCCGCGATAGACTTCCGCTTGATAGGCACCTGAAATCAGGCCGACGGCAACGGCGCCAGCCAGAAACGACGGCAGACCAAGAAAGCCCTCGTAGTTGAGCCACTTCCCGACGGCAGTCACCGCCTGGGATCCTCCGAAGTATACGAGATAGATCACAAGGAGTTCGGGCGCGCCGCGAAACACCGTCGTATAGGCATCGCCCAGCCAGCGCGCCGGACGCGAAGCGGACAGCTTGGCAGACGCAATGATGGCTCCGAGCACGGCGCCGACACAAAGCGACGCGGCAGTGACGGCCAACGTCATTCCGGTCGCCCACAAAAGAATACCGCCCCGGCCTTGCTCGCCGAAGCCGATCAGGTCAATCCAGGACATCAAGGCACTCCGTCGGGCGCTCCCGGACGTCTAGCGGATCGACGACGATCCCACCAGTCCGGGAGCTTCCTGTCACGCGTCATGGGGTGACGTCGACCTTGAGCCACTTCTCGGAAAGCTTCTTCACGGTGCCATCTGCAACGGCAGCCTTGATCGCATCGTCGAACAGAGCTTTCAGATCCGTGTCGGACTTGCGGATGCCGAGGCCTTCGCCCTCACCCCAGACCTGGCCTGTGATTTCCGGACCGGTAAAGGCAAGGCCGGCATTATCGGCGCTTGCGAAGGCACCCAGGAAATAGGTGGCATCGTCAAAGCCGGCGTCGATGCGGCCGGCGGACAGGTCGAGATCACGCTCGGCCGAAGTCTTGTATTCCTTGACCTCGGCGACATCCTTGAAGTTGTCGTAGATGAAGCCGGCATAAACCGTCGATGCCTGAATACCGATGGTCTTGCCCTTCAGCGCCTTCTTGAGTGGGGCAATGGCATCGGCACCGTCCTTGGTCGTGGCGAGCTTGATCACCGAGCCGGTGCCGGCGAGGTTGGCGAGTTCGCCGTCCTTCGGCGCAGCGAAGACGGCTGGCGTTGCGGCATAGGGAACCGTGAAGTCGATGACTTCCTTGCGCTCGGGCGTGATCGACAAGGCGTCCATGATGACGTCGAACTTGCCGGCGTTGAGCGCCGTGATCATGCCGTCCCAATCCTGCGAGATCAATGTGCACTTGACCTTCGCATGCGCACAAAGATACTCGGCCAGATCAGGCTCGAAGCCGACGATCTTGCCGTTGGCATCGGTGAGGTTCCAAGGTGCATAGGCGCCCTCAAGGGCAATGGTAACTTCCTTCCATTCCTTGGCGGACGCCGGCGCGGCAAGCGCGGCGAGCAAGGCCGATGCGGCAACGAGACTACGAATGTTCATGGTGTTCTCCTCTGGTTTCCGAAGCACTCCGGCTTCTTTTTGATTTCAACATCTAGAGACAGGCAAGTGGGTCAAAGACATATCACGCCTTGAGGCGTTGGAGAGTCGCGGCAAACGCACGGTCGATATCTTCGTCCCTGGCGTGGCGACCGTCTTCGATCACCCAGCGCCCACCAACCATGACGTCACGAACAACCTGGCCGATGCCACCAAAAACCCACCGATCAAGAATGGCATCTCCCGCGACCGACGCAAGGTAAGGCGAGCGACCGTCCAACACCACGAGATCGGCCGGCGCTCCTATTGAGAGCCCCACTTCGGTAATACCCGAAGCATGGGCTCCGCCCGCGAGGGCATGCTCGAACAGCGTCCGTCCCACCGACGATCCCGGACCGCCGGCCAGTCGGTTTCGCCGACGATCACGCAGTCGCTGCCCATACTCAAGAATGCGGAGTTCGTCGGCAACGGACGTACCGACATGGCTGTCGGTTCCAACACCGAAGCGCCCTTCGGCCGCGACGAAGTCGGAGGCAGGGAAAATTCCGTCTCCGAGATCGGCTTCCGTCGTCGGGCACAAGCCGACGACCGCGCCGGACGCAGCAATCAGCGCCACCTCCGTTTCAGTGACATGCGTGGCGTGGACGAGACACCAACGCTCGTCGATGCCGGCGATATCGTAAAGTCGTTCGACCGGACGGCGGCCAGAGTGCGCGATCGAGGCCGCGACCTCGCGCTCCTGCTCGGCGACATGGATGTGAACAGGCGCATGAGACGGCACCGTCTTCATGATCGCAGCGATTTCATCGCCCGTCACGGCCCTGAGGGAATGGAAGGCGACACCGAGCCGCGCATGCGAGGAGCGGCAAGGCCCGACAAGCCCATGAAGCAGCGTCAGGAAGCCGTCGACATCGTGAATGAACCGACGCTGTCCAGCGGTTGGCGCAGCGCCGCCAAAGTCCGAATGCGCGTAGAAAACCGGTAGCAGCGTCAAGCCAATTCCGGAGGTCTCTGCCGCGTTCAAAACGGCGAGCGACATCTCGGCCGGGTTCGCATAGGGGCGTCCATCGAAGCCTTGGTGAAGGTAATGAAATTCGGCGACGCGCCCGAAACCTCCCTTCAGCAGCTCAACTTGCAACTTGGCGGCGATCGCTGTGACATCTTCCGGAGTCAGCAGCGAGACGAGTCGATACATCTCCTCTCGCCAGGTCCAGAAGCTGTCATCCCCCTGCCCGGCGACATCCGTCAACCCGGTCATGGCACGCTGGAAAGCGTGTGAGTGAAGGTCGGCTATGGCGGGAACGACGGGGCCACCAAGACGCTGTGCCCCAAAGGGCAAACCACCCGATTGAAGGTCAGCAATCCTGCCGTCAACGCCGATCGTCATCACGACATCGTCGGCCCAGCCATCTGCCAGCAAGGCCCTTTCGGCGAAAAGCTTTTGATGGTTATCTGTTACCATCTTGTTCGCAAAACCTCGCGCTTGTACATACAAGCAATGTAGAGGAAAATTCTTAGGCCGCAAGCCGATTTCATCCGTCCGTGATTATTTTTGGGGAGTGCCTAGTAAATGAGCGACGTCAGCGAGCGTCAGGGCGGGACTCCTCCGCATTACGCGATGGTCAAGCAAATGATCCTCGCTCGGATCGGCAGTGGTGAATGGCCAGCCCGCCATCGAATTCCGTCCGAGAATGAACTCGTCGCCCAGCTCGGCCTGAGCCGAATGACCATTAACCGGGCATTGCGCGAGTTGGCGGCGGACGGCGTTCTGCTGCGCATTCAAGGCCTGGGAACTTTTGTGGCTGAGGGCAAGAGCCAGACGTCAGTCTTCAAGGTGCGCAACATCGCCGACGAGATTCGCGAGCGCGGTCACGCCCACGCGGCACAGACGGTGATGAAGGATGAGGTCAAGGCGACACCAGAACTGGCCGACGAGCTCGGCGTCGCGCTCGGAGCTCCGGTCTTTCACTCCCTCATGATCCATCTCGAAAATGACATTCCGGTCCAGCTGGAGGACCGTCATGTCAATCCCGACGTGGCGCCGGACTATCTTTCGCAGGATTTTTCCGCTCGTACGCCGAATAGTTACCTCAGCGATGTCGCACCCTGGACGACTGTTGAACATACCGTCGAGGCGGTACTGCCCGCCACTTGGGAAGCGAAGTTGCTAGCCATTGCTCGCAGCGATCCTTGCTTGTTGATCCGGCGCCGCACCTTTTCCGGCGAGCGTGTCGTTACCTCGGTCCGTCTTCTGATGCCGGGTGGTCGAAGCCGAATTGAGAGCCGGCAAGGCGCGCCGGTAACCTGAAAAGTAGTTCAAAAAGGTGACATCGGGAACGGTCGAAGGAAAGCGTGCACTGCTTCCCCCATTGACTCGTCTTCCAACCGGTGCTTTCTGTCTTGTATAGACAAGATAGGGGTTCATCATGCCGAGCAACACGCGATATCGTGACGTCGAAATCCGCGCCCCACGGGGCACGACGCTTCGGGCCAAGAGCTGGCTGACGGAAGCGCCACTCCGCATGCTGATGAACAACCTCGACCCAGACGTCGCAGAGAATCCCAAGGAGTTGGTGGTCTATGGCGGCATCGGCCGGGCTGCTCGTGATTGGGAGTGCTTCGACACCATCGTTCGCACGCTCGAGCGTTTGGAAGAGGACGAAACGCTACTTGTACAGTCAGGCAAGCCCGTGGGCGTGTTCCGGACCCACAAGGATGCACCGCGCGTTCTGATCGCCAATTCCAATCTGGTCCCCAACTGGGCCAATTGGCAGCACTTCAACAAGCTCGATGAAGAGGGTTTGATGATGTACGGCCAGATGACGGCCGGTTCGTGGATCTACATCGGCGCTCAGGGCATTGTGCAGGGCACCTACGAAACGTTCGTGGAAGCCGGGCGCCAGCACTATGATGGCAACCTTAAGGGGCGTTGGGTTCTGACGGCTGGCCTCGGTGGCATGGGTGGCGCTCAGCCGCTCGCCGCCGCCATGGCCGGCGCCACTTCGCTCAATATCGAATGCCAGCAATCGCGCATCGATTTCCGTCTCCGTACCCGCTACGTCGACAAGCAGGCGAAGGATCTGGATGATGCGCTGCGGCTCGTCACGGAGCACACGAGCAAAGGTGAAGCCGTCTCCATCGCCCTGCTCGGCAACGCCGCGGATATCTTGCCGGAACTGGTGCGGCGCGGAGTACGCCCAGATCTCGTTACCGATCAAACGTCAGCTCACGATCCGCTCAACGGTTACCTGCCGTCAGGCTGGACCTGGGAAGAATATCGCGAACGTGCCAAGGTCGAACCGGAGGTGGTTATTGCCGCGGCTACCGCATCGATGCGGCAACACGTCCGCGCCATGCTCGACTTCCAGACGCTCGGCGTTCCTGTGTTCGATTATGGCAATAACATTCGCCAGAGGGCCTTCGATGCCGGCGAAAAGAACGCTTTCGCCTTCCCCGGATTCGTCCCGGCCTACATTCGGCCGCTCTTCTGTCGCGGCATCGGCCCCTTCCGCTGGGCTGCCCTGTCGGGCGATCCGGCAGATATCGCAGCAACCGACGCCAAGGTGAAGGAGCTGATCCCCGACAATCCGCACCTTCACAACTGGCTGGACATGGCCGCCGAACGCATCGCGTTCCAGGGACTGCCGGCCCGCATCTGCTGGGTTGGTCTCGGGGCCCGCGCCCGTCTTGGCCTCGCCTTCAACGAGATGGTCCGTCAGGGTATCGTCAAGGCGCCCATCGTCATCGGTCGCGATCACTTGGACTCGGGCTCGGTAGCTTCGCCTAATCGCGAAACGGAGTCCATGCGCGACGGTTCGGACGCTGTCTCTGACTGGCCGCTGCTCAACGCCTTGCTCAACACCGCTTCGGGCGCAACCTGGGTGTCGCTCCATCATGGCGGCGGCGTGGGCATGGGCTTTTCGCAGCACGCCGGCATGGTCATCGTCTGTGACGGCAGCGAGGACGCCGACCGCCGGATTGCCCGCGTCCTTCACAACGACCCAGCAACCGGCGTCATGCGTCACGCCGATGCCGGTTATGACATCGCCATCGAGTGCGCTCGAGAGAAGGAACTCGACCTACCGATGTTGGGGAAATGAGCGTCCGGCTGCTGACAAGCTCCCATTTCCGGCGTCAGCCTTGGCAAAACGGCCGAGGCACAACGCTGGAGCTCGTCCGGCAAGCTGACAAGAGCGGCGCCTTGCTTTGGCGCCTCTCGGTCGCCGATGTCATCGAGCCCGGCCCTTTCTCTCCGCTGCCAGGCGTAGACAGGGTCATTACGCTCATTGAAGGCAATGGCTTCGACCTTGATTTCGGCGACGGGCAGTCGCCGGTATCGCTTCGACCGTTTGAGCCAGTTTCCTTCTCGGGCGACTGGTCGACGACGGCCACAACCGTGCACGGCCCATCCCACGACTTCAACGTCATGACGGCGCGTGGGAGAATTCAGGCCGGTGTCGAGGTCATGAGCAGTGGCGTCGTAAACGCCACGTTCGCCTATCTCTATGTGGCCAAAGGCAGTGCGAACGTCAGTGCCAGCCGTTCTTCGGTTCGCGCCGAGGCCGGCGAACTGATCGAATGTCGTCATGAAAGTGGCCTACGCGTTGAGGTCGGCGAAGCGGGGCGGCTTATCGCCATACATCTCGCGGCCAGCGACGGAGCGACGTTTCCTTGAAAGTGGCAGGCGCCAGCAGCTTCGTCGCGGCATGAGTATTGGCACGAAGACGTTACTCGCCGCGTGGATGCTGGAATTTATCATACATAAATGTTAGGGGATGCCGGCTTTCCGGCGTTTCCAGCGACGGGCGGGTTCGACAACAGCTACAGGTCCTGAGCAATGAGTGACAAAGCCAAGATCGTCATTACCTCCGATCACACCGGCATCGACCTCAGGAAGGCCGTTATCGCGCATATCGAAGCCCGCGGATACCAAGTTCAAGATGTTGGCCCGACATCGACCGAAAGCACCGATTACCCCAAGTGGGGTGAGAAAGCGGCGCGTGTCGTCCTCGCTGGCGAGGCTCAGCTTGGTATTGCCATCTGCGGTACCGGATTCGGAATATCTCTCGCAGCCAACAAGCTGCCCGGCATCCGCTGTGTAGTCTGCTCCGAGCCATATACCGCCAAGCTTTCACGCCAGCACAACAATGCCAACATGCTGGCTTTCGGGGCCCGCGTGGTGGGACAGGACCTTGCGCTGATGATCGTCGATGAGTTTCTGAATGCCGAGTTCGAAGGCGGGCGCCACGCTCGCCGCGTCAACATGATTTCCGAGCTAGAAGCAGGCCACTCGGTCTGCTGATAGGGCGCGGCCGCTACTCTCCCATGAGGCGGCCGGCTGGGAGGAGATAAGGGCGTTCAGACCTCGTATCTGGACGCCCTTTTTCTTTAGGGATTTCTCAAGCGGCGCGGCGTTGCTGCTGTGGCAAGACCGCGCGCACTAGGCGATATCCGAGCAGCAGCAAGACAAGCCCGACATGAAGGGCTTGTGTCGGATCAAGAACCTTGGTCGCCAGGATATAGTGAATGGCGGCCAGCGCGATCGCGACATAGACCAGCTTGTGCAGTTGCCGCCACCTTTTGCCCAGCCGCCGGATCGACAAACGATTGGAAGTAATGGCCAGCGGAACGAGCAACACCAGCGCGGCAAATCCAAGCGTGATGAATGGTCGCCGCGCAATGTCCGGGATGATGGTGCTCCAGATGAGGCCACGATCGAGCGTCAGATAGACAGCGAAATGCATCGCGGCGTACCAGAACGCGAGAAGGCCCAGGGCACGACGAAAGCGCAGCAGATTGATCCTGGCCAATTGCCGAAAGGGCGTGATGGCAAGCGTCAGGATAAGAAAGCGCAGTGCCCAGAGCCCCAACGTCTGCTCGAATGCGCGTACCGGATCCGCGCCAAGGCTGCCGGTCGCACCTAGCCAGAAGCTGAAAGCGGCCGGCAAGAAGCCGACGACATAGATGCCCCAGCCGGTCAGACTGTCGAACAAGGCCGAACGGGATGCAGCCATCAGTAGTTGGCTCGCAAATCCATGCCGGAATAGAGGCTGGCAACCTCGTCAGCATAACCGTTGAACATCAGAGTCGGTCGCCGGCCGGAGCCGAAGAAGCCGCTGGCGCCGATACGTCGCTCGGTCGCCTGACTCCAGCGCGGGTGATCGACCTCCGGATTGACGTTGGCGTAGAAGCCATACTCGTTGGCTTGCAGTGAGTTCCAGGAGTTGGGAGGCTGCTTCTCGACGAGTGAAATGCGCACGATCGACTTGATGCCCTTGAAACCGTACTTCCAGGGGACGACCAGACGGACCGGCGCACCGTTCTGGTTCGGCAGCGTCTCGCCGTAGAGCCCAACGGCCAGAATGGCGAGCGGGTGCATCGCTTCGTCGAGGCGAAGCCCCTCGACATAAGGCCAGGGCATGGGCTGGAAATATCCCGATTGCCCGGGCATTTCCTTGGGGCGGACTACCGTCTCGAAGGCCACGAATTTCGCCGACCCAAGGGGCTCCACCTTGTCGAGCAATGCCTTCAACGGGAAACCATCCCAAGGGATGACCATCGACCAGGCCTCGACGCAGCGCATCCGATAGATCCGCTCTTCGATGGGCAGGTCGGCGATCAGCTTGTCGATATCGAAGGTTTGCGGCTTCCCGACCAATCCATCGACAGTGATTGTCCATGGACGCGGCTTGAAATCACCCGAGTAGCGCGAAGGATCCGCCTTGTCGGTGCCGAACTCATAGAAATTGTTGTAGGTGGTAATATCGTCTCTAGAAGTGACCGGCTCATCAACTTTGTACTGACTGGGCACCGTCTTGAGAGGAGACGCTGCTGGCGCCGCCGCTCGGGCGACACCCGAGCCAAGCGCAACACCCGCTCCAGCCAGAAGGCCCATGAATTCGCGGCGACGAAGATAGACCGAACGTGGCGTGATTTCCGACGAGGGAATAACCGGCGGGCGATAAGTGGACATCTGCCATCCTCCAAGCGACGCCTTGCGTTGCACTTTGGAGGCATTCTCGTCTGAGAGTCGCGACTTGAAAAGGCACTATTTCGTGTAGGCAAAAAAGGCCGGCGCTTGACGGCGCCAGCCTTCAATTATCGTATCGAGAAGCTACTCGGCAGCGACGGCAACCGGTGCCGACGCAGCGGCGAGCGCCTGATCGAGGTCCGCGATGATATCGTCGGGATGTTCGATACCGATCGACAGACGGACATAGCCAGGCGTGACACCCGTCTTGAGCTGTTCTTCAGCCGTCAGCTGCGAATGGGTGGTCGAGGCCGGATGGATGGCCAGCGACCGCGCGTCGCCAATGTTGGCAACATGATAGAAAAGCTTCAGGGCGTCGATGAACTTCTTGCCGGCCTCGACGCCACCCTTCAGCTCGAAGCCGAGCAACGCACCGTAACCACCTTCGAGATAGGTATCGGCACGACGACGGAATTCACCCGACTGCAGCTTCGGATAAATGACGCGCGTCACGTCCTTGTGCTTTGTGAGATAGTCAGCGACCTTCTCAGCGTTGGCTGCGTGCTGACGGATGCGAAGCGGCAGCGTCTCAAGCCCCTGGATGAGCTGGAAGGCGTTGAATGGCGATAGAGCAGCGCCAACGTCGCGCAGCAGCTTGACGCGGGCACGGATAGCATAGGCAATCGGGCCAAGCGGCTTGACGGCCTGGGACCAGACCGCGCCGTGGTAGGCCGGGTCAGGTGTATTGAACAGCGGCTGCCGCTCAGGGAAAGCCTCCCAGTCGAAATTACCGCCGTCGATGATCAGGCCACCGATCGAGGTCCCATGGCCACCGATATACTTGGTTGCCGAGTAAACCACGACCGCGGCGCCATGCTTGAACGGCTTGGAGAGGAGAGGCGCCGCTGTATTGTCGATAATAAGCGGAATACCCAGCGGACGACCGATGTCGGCCACTTCCTTCACTGGGAAAACATTCAGCTTCGGGTTGGGAAGAAGCTCTGCGTAGTAGGCGCGAGTGCGGTCATCCGTCGCCTTGCGGAAATTCTCCGGATCAGAAGGATCTACGAAACGGACTTCGACACCGAACTGGCTCAGCGTGTCGGCAAGCAGCGCCCAAGTGCCACCATAAAGGTCCGTTGAAGAAACGATATTGTCGCCAGCGGAGGCCAGGTTGAGAATCGAGAAAGTCGTCGCTGCCTGACCGGAAGATACGGCGACAGCGGCGACACCCCCTTCGATCTCGGCAATACGCGTCTCAAGTGCATCCTGGGTCGGATTGCCGATACGCGTATAGATGAAGCCTAACTCTTCGAGGCCAAAGAGCCGCGCCGCATGGCCGGCGTCCTGAAACTGATATGACGTGGTCTGATGGATCGGTACGGCAACGGAGCCGGTGGTTGGGTCGGCGCGGAAACTGCCGCCATGAAGCGCGAGAGTCTCGGGATGTAGCGACTTGCTCATGTAATATCTCCCAGCGTGGTCATTCGGCACCCCAACGGCGCCCCAAGACAGCGCGGAGAACATTTTTCCGTCCCCTGCCCTGCTGCCGAAACGTATTTCACCACGCAGTCGACCGCCGCGACAGCTCAGGAATTTCTTTGCGCTGATGTCAGAGGCAATATCGTTCTCTGTCTGCCCCGATTGCTGGAGTCCCTTTTCACGGCCCCATAACCCAGGGAAGAGCGCGGTCGGTTGGAAGAGCCACGTTCGAGCACGATTGCGCCAGATCCGAATGTGGGGAGGTTCGATTGCGTACTCACCCGCAGACTTATGAACGTTCCAAGTAGTCCAATCAATATACTTTACAACGGAAACATTAATAGCGCGCAACCACTAGAAACAACAAGTGTTAAGATATTCGAGCAAACGCATATTTCAGATATACATATTGGTCGCTGTCTACAATGGCTTGCGCCTAAACAACAAATGTTAGATCATTCGCATTATTGGATCGCATCGTACGTACAATCTATCAGGAGTTGCATACGGTTAGGTAAGCCGGTTTGCATCGTCAGTCTCAACACGAAAAGCCTAGATGCTGGTGGGCATCGTCGGCCCAATCGACGAAAAGCTTTATCGCCGGCAAACTAGCTTAAATGTAAAATGATCTAGAATTGAATCGGGAATCGCTCCAACTATTTGGGCGCAAGATGTAGCCTTTTTCTGATACCGAAACCAACCGGCACTGCAAGTATTGTTCCGAACGGAGCACTAGATCTTGATATTTGATCGGGATTCGGACCTGCAAAAAAACTTGAGCGCTGGAGGTAAATCTCTGGAAGGAGCGAATGTAGCCGACCGCTTGCTAGCGCAGCAAGTTGAGGCTGCGACGCTCCAAAGTGGAGAAATCGACCTGCCGACCCTGCTCGAAGCCGTCGGTTCGACGTATCGGAAGCTGGACGATGCCCAACTGGACGCCTCAGCCCCGACCGACCCGTCGGGGAGCGCGCAGTCGAATCGGAATGCCCACATGGTAGCCGCCCTTGAAGCCGCCTCCGAGGCAATAGCCGTTTTCGATTCGGATGACCGAATCGTCCTTTGGAATCGGCGCTACCTGGAACTCTATCCCGAACTCGTGGACTTCGTTGCCATAGGCTGCAGCTTCGAGTCGATGTTACGGCGAGGACTGGATACAGGCGCTTATGTTGATGCACTGGGTCGAGAAGAGGAATGGCTAAAGGCCCGTCTCGATCGTCATGCACTTTCGAGCAGCACGGAAGAACAGCATCGCGCAGATGGACGTTGGATAAGGGTCGAGGAGAATCGGCTAGCTGACGGTGGATGGGTCGGAATTCGCATAGACATCAGTGAGTTCAAACGCCGCGAGTTCGCGTCGAGGCTGCTGTTCGAAGACAGTCCCGTTCCAATGTATCTTTTCGACTTCGAAACTCTGAAAATCCTGGCCGTCAATCGCGCTGCCGTTTCGCATTATGGCTACACCGTCCATCAATTCATGAACATGACAGTGCTAGAAATGCGTCCGCTGCGTGACAGAACCGAGACGCGGGAAGCCATTAGAAAACGCATCGATACTCAAACTGGCAACCGGCTCTTCAAGCATGTCAAGGCAGACGGTACGGAGATTGACGTCGAGGTTTTTATCCGACCGCAGATCCACAACGGACGGGAGGCGGTGCTTGTGACCGCCATCGACGTCACTGGTCGCAAACGCGCTTCCGAGGAACTGGAATCAACACGAGAGTTTCTTGATACCATCGTGGAGAACGTCCCGGCCGCAATTTTTGCCAAGGATCCGACCAGCCGGAAATACATTCTTCTGAACCAGGCAGGTGAGCAGCTCTTTGGCTACGCGCGCGAGGACTTTATCGGGAAAGATGCTCGGGACATATTCGGCGAACGCGTGGCAACGTCCGCAGAAGCTGACGAAGACGAGCTTTTATCTGGCGCGGTGCCGCAACTCACGAATTCCGAGACAATTTCGACCCGAAACGGAACGCGGCTCGTAACCGTGACCAGAATGGTAGTTCGCAAGCCCGATGGTTCGCCTCGTTTCATCGTCGGCGTCACCATGGACATGACGGAGAAGCGGCGCGCTGAAGAGCAAATAGCCTATTTATCACAGCATGATACGCTGACCGGACTTCCGAACCGTGAAGCCATGATGGTCCGACTAGCCGACGGCATATTTGCGGCCTCGGCGACGCAAGCACGTTTTGGCCTGCTGAGCATCGATATCGACCGATTCAAGACCCTCAACGATCTCTATGGGCACGCAGTAGCCGATAGCGTACTGAAGGAAGCTGCCCGTCGCCTCGTCGAAATCGCCGGGGAAGATCTGGTCTTCCGCCCGGGCGGTGACGAGTTCGTGGTCGTCTCCAACGATCCGGATCAACCAAACGCATCACGACGCTTGGCGGCTTTGGCTCAAAGCATCTTCTCTGAGGATATTGTCATCGACGGCAGGGCCATCAGGGTCGGCATCAGCATTGGCGTTGCCACCTACCCGCTCGACGGCGAGAGCGGCTCGCAGTTGCTCGCCAACGCCGGAGCTGCGCTCTATCACGTCAAGTCGGAGGCACGTGGCTACGTACGAGTTTACGAGTCAAAGACGGATCAGGTCATTCGGGACCGATGGGCACTACAGGCTGATCTCGGCCATGCTCTACGGAACGGAGAGTTCTCGCTTCACTTCCAACCGCAGGCTGAAATTGATGGCCGCATCTTCGGCTTCGAAGCACTGATGCGCTGGACCCATCCGACGCGCGGGCCGATTTCACCAGACGTGTTCATTCCCTTGGCCGAAGAATCAAACCTGATTCTCGATATGTCGGCGTGGGTGTTGGCGGAGGCCTGCCAAACGGCTGCAAGTTGGACGCAACCGCTTACCGTCGCAGTCAATCTTTCTCCGATCCAGTTTCAGCATGGCGAACTGCCGAGGCTCATCCAGCAGACCCTTCTCGACACGGGCCTTCCACCACACCGTCTTGAGCTTGAGATCACTGAGGGGATCCTGCTTGGCGATTTCGCGCATATCGTCAGCATGCTCCGGCGCATCAAGGCGATGGGTGTTCGCATCGCCATGGATGACTTCGGCACGGGCTATTCGTCACTGTCCTATCTGCAGGCATTCCCTTTCGACAAAATCAAGATCGACAAGAGCTTCATCCAGTCGATCGGTCGGACTGAACAAGCCAGCACAATCATTCGCGCCGTCATAGGCCTCTGCCGAGGGCTAAGCATTCCGGTCATTGCTGAGGGCGTCGAGACCGAAGAGCAGCTCAGCTTCCTCGCCCAGGAGCATTGCCCTGAAATTCAGGGTTATATCATTGGGCGTCCCGCACCGATCCAGGTCTACGGTGAGGTGGTGGGCAAGCGAGAGTCGGTGCGTACGGTCTGACCCGCGTTTGATACCAGCCCAACGAAGCGATTGCTCATTGTGAAGTGCGGTGCGGCGACATAGGCTCCGCCCGATTCCAGTTGCCCACCAGAGGCCGGATTTCGGGAGAAGCGCCATGGAGAACTTCACTTTCCTCAACCCTACCAAGATCATCTTCGGTCGGGACAGCGAAGCATCGGTCGGTCTTGAGACAGCTCGGTTCAGCCGCAAGATCCTCCTTCACTATGGTGGTGGCTCGATCAAGGCATCGGGTCTCTACGATCGTGTCTGTGCCTCGCTGAAAGCAGCCGGTGTCGAGTGGGTCGAGCTCGGTGGTGTCAAACCCAATCCTCGCCTCCCTCTTGTGCATGAGGGGGTACGCCTCTGCAAACAGCACGGGCTGGGCTTCATCCTGGCCGTTGGCGGCGGTAGCGCGATCGACTCTGCAAAGGCAATAGCCATGGGCGCGGTCATCGACGGTGACGTTTGGGACTTCTACGTCGGCAAAGGTACGCCAAATGATGCGTTGCCGATCGGCACCGTCCTCACCATTCCTGCCGCAGGCTCGGAATCGAGCGACGGCACGGTCATCACCAACGAAGAGGGGTGGTTGAAGCGCGCGGTCGGCGGGCCATTCCTCTATCCCCGCTTCTCGATCCTGAACCCCGCGCTCTGCGCCACGCTGCCTCCGTTCCAGGTAGCTTGCGGCGCAGCTGACATCATGTCGCATCTGATGGAGCGCTACTTCACCAATGTGACGCACGTCGCGTTCACCGACCGGCTTATCGAAGCGATAATGAAGACGGTCGCCGCGCAGGCACCCAAGGTCCTCTCCAGCCCGGACGACTACGATGCTTGGTCCGAGCTGATGTGGGCCGGCACGATTGCCCATAACAACCTGCTCAACACCGGCCGTATCGGCGACTGGGCATCGCATGACATCGAACACGAGGTCTCGGGCATTTACGACGTCGCTCATGGTGCCGGGCTCGCCGTCGTGTTTCCCGCCTGGATGAAGTATGTCCTCCATCACGACATTGATCGCTTCGTGCAGTGGGCGGTGCGTGTATGGAACGTTGAGCTCGACGTGTTCGACAAGGAAGCGACCGCGCGTGAGGGCATCGCCCGTCTGGAGGCCTTCTTTCACAAGATCGGCCTTGGCACGACGCTCGCCTCGCTGGGCATCCATGACGATCGCATCGATGAGATGGCACGGAAAGGCACCGACAACGACAGCCGGACACTCGGCAACTTCGTCAAGCTCGATAGCCGCGCCATCGCCGAGATTCTGCGTCTTGCACGGTAAATTACCCAGCGGGGAAACGTTGAACAGATAAGCTCCTAGCGGTTTCCCCGCTGTCGTACCGACCAGGCAACGAACCAGGGCGAGCAGCGGTTGCCTGCGATCTTTCCGTGTTGCCAGATGACTCGCCCCCGCAACGGCGCTGGTAGCGTTGCAGGTTTCGCAGTCAGGTTGAGCGTCAGCATTAAGTCTTTCGAGGCCGTCTGCCAAAGGATGCGGACCACACCCTCGTCGACGCTCCAGCTGCCGCTCTCCCTGATGCCGGCACAAAGTGGCGCGATCTCTTCCTTTCGCACCCGCAGGATCGAGCGATACCAGTCGAGCATGCTCGCATGACGCCGTAATGCTTGCTCATTCCATTTGAGCCGCGCGGCAGCGAAGGTCCCTGGATCGAACGGGTCGAGAAGCTCGCTTGGATCGGCCTCGAATGCCGCTACCCTGCCATCCCTTACCGCTTCAACGAAGGTGGCAGGGAGGTCGGTAAAGAAGGGGAAAGGAGACGAGGCCGCCCACTCCTCGCCCTGAAACAGCATGGGTATCTGCGGCGCCAACAGATAGACAGCCGCCGCAGCCCGACAGACTTCAGGCTTGGCCAACATGCTGATGCGTTCGCCACGTACCCGATTTCCGACCTGATCGTGGTTTTGCAGGAAGGCGACAAAGGATGTCATTGGAAAGGATTGGACGGGAGTGCTTTCGGCTTCGCTGGAGATCTTGAACCCTTCAGCCAAAGCGCGGGCCAAGACCTCCGGTCGTCCGGCACATTTGGCATAATCCTTGTCGGTCTCACCGGTGATCGCCGCATGCAGTGCGTGGTGCAGGTCATCGTTCCACTGGCTATCGAACCCACCTGCGACCGAGACACGATCGGTCTCCGGACGGGCGCTTTCAAGGACAAGATGGATCTTTCTGCTTCCGGCCGCTGCGCGTGCTTCGTGGGCAATGACAGTCAGGATGTGATTGTCGCTCGCATCCCTGATCTCGTGGGCAGCGTCGATCCGCAGACCATCGAGATGAAACTCTTCGATCCACATACGTACATTAGCGAGCACGAAATCACGCATTGATGTCGCCTCGCGCGCCGCATAGTCGACAGCCTCTCCCCACGGCGTGACGTGGAGATCAGTATGCGCCGGCGCGAGCTGTGGCAGATAGTTACCGTCTGGCCCGAAATGATTGTAGACGACGTCGAGCAGTACGGCCAGGCCGAGCGAATGCGCCTTGTCGATGAATGCCTTGAAGTCCTCCGGCCTGCCGTAGCAGCTGTCCGGTGCGAACAGCAGCACGCCATCGTATCCCCAGCTCCAGCGACCGGGAAAATCGGCCACCGGCATCACCTCGATGACACTTATACCAAGTGACTTCAGATAACTCAGCCGCTCGGTGGCGGCGCGAAACGTTCCTTCTGGCGTGAAGGTTCCGATATGGAGTTCGTAAATGATCGCCTCGGCCCAGGCCAGCCCGCGCCAGGCCGAGTCCGTCCAACGGAATGCCCCCGCGGGCGCTGTCAGCGCGCTCGCGCCATGAACATCATCGGGTTGAAAGCGGCTCGCTGGATCGGGTACGGCGCTGCCATCAGCCAGTAGGAACCGGTAGCGACCACCAACAGGGGCTACTGTTGTGAGCGAGAACCAACCATCGCGTTCGCGTGCCATCGGCAAGGCATCGCGCCCGGCAATCGCCAGATATACGTCCGACTGATGCGGCGCCCACAGCCGAAAGGAGACGAGACCATCTGCGCGCCAAACCGGACCAAACTCAGCAACTTCGGGCTGTCCTCCGGCAGCCAGCCGAGCCGCGAGCGTCGACATCTCCATCGCGTCTTCTCCCTTCGATCGATCGCCGAAGCAACCAGTCGTCCACGAGCATTGTGGCCGGGGAGGATCGAGCAGGCAACCAGTCTGTTTAAGCAGCCCGTAGTTCTGGTCAGACCAGCCGCCGCTGACGGGCGCGAAGGCGTTCCCGATGCAGGGAGTAAAGCCCGCTCGCAACAATGAGGGACGCACCAATCGTCGTTGCCATCCCAGGCACGATTCCCCACACAGCGAACGACACCGCCGTAGCCGATATCATCTGCAGATAGCTGAACGGGGCGAGCAACGACGCTGGCGCCATACGGTAGGCGAACACGCAACAGACCTGACCCAAGGCGAAGAATAGCCCGCCGGCCAAACCAAATGCCATTTCATGCCACGATGTCTGACCAAGCTCGGGCCAGACAAGGAGCGTCGCCACCGAGAGACCGATGATCGACGTCCACACCATCATCGTCTCGGCATGATCGCGTGCGGCCTTGCGGGTGAGAATGGTCGAAAAGGCGCCGACAAAGGCAGCCACCAGATTGAAGATCGATGCGTAGTGAAAGCTCGACGTGCCTGGTTGGACGATAATCAAAACGCCGACGAAGCCGACCAAAGCTGCCAGCCAGCGTCGTGGTCCGACCAATTCCCCCAGGAAGACGATGGAAAGCGCCATGACGAATATCGGCGAGACGAAGGAAATCGCCGTTGCATCAGGGATCTGCTGGTGCTGGAGACCGAACAGGAACAGGATCGTCCCACAAACCGCCGATAAGCCGCGGAGGATATTCAGCCATGGGTGATGTGGCCGAAACACACCCCTGCCCTCACGTCTGAGCGCAAGAGGAACTGCTACGATGACGTAGACGAGGTTGCGCCACCAGGCGATCTTCTCCGGGCTCGCCTCGTGTTGAATGAACTTTGCACCGACATCGCAGCCCGCAAACAGTAACGTCGATACCGCGATAAGGGTGATGGCGAGCAACACCTGCTCGTTGACGCGCGACAGGCCGACGTCGACCGCCGGAGACATGGTCTGAGAAGTCACCTTGCTCTGCCCGAAAGAGCCGGCGGTTGGGTGACGCCGGTCGAAAATGGCGCAATTGCCATCTTCGAGATGAAACGATTTTGAGGCGAAGACAAGGCAGTTCGATAAAGTATGACAAAAAAATCTACGCCGCAGCGAAACACATTGAACGACAAGCTAAGCGCATCACGACAAATAGCTCGATAGCGACAGTTTGGCGATTTTTCCGATAGCCGCGTAAGCTGCTTGCAGCTGAGCCTCGTAATTGGACATGTTCGCTGCCACCGTGGTGATATCGACGTCGGCGAGAGTCGAGATCACATCGGCTGTGCTGGTCTGGTAGTCCTCCTGTGAGCTCACGGCTTCCTTGAGGTCTGATGCGTCAAGTGACAGCTTGGTTTGCACGTTCGCCATGTCGCTGATCGAACTGGTCAACGAGTTGATGGCATCGGTGACCGACGTGCTGTCCGTCGAGCCATTAGCGATGGTGGAAATAGCCCAAAGTGCCTGCCGAAAACTGCTGTCATTGGCCGTGACGCCGTAGGATATGACGCGGCTCGACGAAACACGAACCGAAGCAACCTGCTCGTCGCCCTGATAATAGTCCAGCGCAGATGCCGACGTGGCGGTAGATCCTTCTATACTGCTGATATCGACGGGCTTGGTATCAACCGCGCTCCCAGCGAAGAGGTACCTGCCGTCAAGCTGCGTGTTCATCAACGACACAACACTCTCGAGTGCCGACTTTGCCGTGGTCTGCAAAGTCTCTGAGCTGATCGTAGACGAAGCAAGCGTTGCCTTGAGGCTGCTCAGATCGTCGATGATCGACCCTACCGCGCTATACATTGTCTGGACGCGATTGCTCGCCGTATTGCCCGCCTCCTCGTATGCTTTGGAACGGGTCATGGAGGCCTGAAGCGATACGACGCTTCCAGCCTTCGAGCCTAGCCCACCATAATCGTCCGAGACCAAGCCGGAAGCCTGCTGCAGTGTCGCCTGCGCCTGCTTGACCTGAATTCTCATCGCCGCCTGAAGCAGGCTTTGCGACGAAGCGAATGTGGCAACCCGCATGGCCATGCCGATCCTCCAGCCAAATGCGATCGAGGCGATTATGCCTTAACTGCGGAGAGTAGAGTATCGAACATCTCCTTGGCGGTCTGAACAACTTGCGCTGCCGCCGAGTAGAGCGTTTGATAATCTTGCAGCTTTGAAGTCTCTTCGTCGACATTGACGCCCGACTGTGAGGCGATCGTGCTCGAAAGGGACGATTGCAGTGTTTCACTGGTCGTCTGATTGGCTTCGGCTGTCGACGCGCGTGTCGCGAAAGCCGACACGACACGCGATGAATAGTCTGAGAGCGTCCCGGTCATCGATCCAATGCTGCCAACGGCACTGTAGCTGTAGGAAGTCGTGAGTGCCGCATTCAGGGCGTTCGAGACAGTGGTCGACCCGGTGGTCAGCACCGTCTTGCCCGTTGCCGTCACGTCCGTAGAAAGCGTGCCGAGCGCAAGAGTCCCACTGTCTTTCAACAGGCTTGATGAGACGGCGATATCCGCGGCGGAACTGCCGGTAAAAACGGAGTTGAGACCAAAGAAACTGGAAAAGCTCTGGCCATTGATGGAACTGTCGAGGGCACCGATCGAAACGCCGGAACCGCTGGTGTCGGAGCTGATAGTAAGCTTCCCTTCCGAGTTAACGGCGGCGCTGACGCCATCTATCGAGTTGAGAGCCGACACGAGGTCGTCGACCGAGCTGTAGCTCGATAGATCCAGGTCCTTGTAGGACGTGAGGTTTCCGTCAGTGTCGACAAGAGCGACACGAACTGTTCCCGAGGCGGAGAAGCTCGACAGGCCTGAAATATCCGTCGTACCGGTAAGACTATCAGGAGCAGGCACCGACGTTCCATCAGCGGCTGCCGAATTGACCGTTGAAATCAGCTTGCTGGCTAGGGTGTCCAGTTCGGATTGCGCGGCAGGCAACGTATCATCGCGCAGCGTCAGCAACCCGCCAATCTCACCGTTGGTAACAGTATTCGTTATATCATTACTTCCGTCGACGAGAATCGAACCGGTTGCACTCACGGACAGTTCGTGAAGACGACTGGAGAGAAGCGGGGTACCACTTGTCGTCTTGACGTAGACGACGCCCGTCGACGTCGTCGATGTTGTAATATCCATCAGGCTGGAAATGGTCTTGATCGCCGCGTTGCGTTCGTCCTCCAGATCCGCCGTCGACTGCCCTTTCGCCTTGGTCGTGATGATCTGCTCATTGAGATCAGCGATCATCTTCAGGTTTGTGTTGACGGTATCAACGTCATCGGAGATCTGCTGATCGGCATTCGTCTTGAGTGTTGAAATGGAGGACGACATGGAGCGCAGTTGGCTAGCCAGTGTATCGGCGGCCGATACGAACGTACTTTGCGTCGAGTTGTCATTTGGCGTCGATGCGAGCTCCGTCACGGCCGTTTCGAGAGAGGCCATCTGTGCCGTGATGGAAGTCCCGCCGTCCGTAGTGCCCGTCGTTGATCCCATGAGAGCCTGGAGACGGTTGGCATAAGTCGAGGTAACCGACGCTGCCCCAACATCGGCGTTGGCCGATACCAGGGAAGCGAACACATATTTATCCACTCCGCCAGTAATCGAAGCGATTGCCGTTCCGGATCCGCTTCCCCCCGCCACGGTCGAGACCTGGTTGGCAGTTTTCACTGTATAGCCGTCAACATCGGCGTTGGCGATATTGGCTGATGTGACGCTGATACCAACCTGCGCTGCCCTGAGCGCCGAAAGAGCGATGGAACTCGCGGCCGATATGGACATGAGCCGTCTCCTCGTGGAGCGCCAGAGCGTCCGCCGATCAGGTTGAGTCAACCCGATCGAAAAGCGGCTGCTTCAGCAAATAGTCCTGGAGTCCTTGCTTGAAGACCAAACGCTTCAACTGGATCCGCGAAGGCTCCAGGGAAAGGCCTCAGGCAAGTTGATCGGGCAGAAGCGAGGTCTTGGATGCTGAACCTCCGGATGGGCGAGATCCGCTTCGCCCATATACCGGACCGGATGCCATGCCCTCGTCCCGGACAGCTGCAACCACCGCGGCAATGCGCCGACGTGACGCTCCAATAGCCCCGGCCAGCCGTGACAGATTCTCCTGCGCCAGACGCTGGACAAGCAGAACTCGCTGATCGAGATAGGCTCGCTCATCTTCCGCAAGCGGACCTGCGGCCCCAATCGTTTTCAAGGTCATCTCGATACTGGACGCAAGATTGCTCTTCCGGCCCGTCGTGGCAGCGAGCGACGCCGGCATTCCACTGGCGAGCAGTGCATTTTCGTCGTTGATGACAGCCATCAACTCATCAATCAACGCATCGAGTTCGGCAATATGGGCGTTCGCCGCGAACGGACGCTCAGTGACTGTTTCGGCGCGAGGCATGAGCTTTGTCCTTGTTCTTGCCAAACGAGACGATTTCTGCGGTTCCGGACGGCCCAGGGGTTAGCTTGCCGACCGAGAGATAGGCGCGGCTCACCGCGTAGCCGGTGTCGGCATGGGAGATAGCCTCGGCCGTCTCCACGCGATACCGTTCGAGCTCCACGATCACTTCGGACAGTTCGCCCTTGAACAGTCCCAGCATACGAGGATCGCCGCCCTGCCCTTGGCGCTGGATATCCGAGCGAATGCGGTCGAGCCGCCTGCTCAACATCTCGATTGCGGCTTCTATCTCGTCCCGATCGGTACGTTTGGACATTTCAACGCACCGCCTGCAGGAGCGAGTCGAACATGGACTTGGCGGTCGAAACCACCTGCGACGCCCCGGAATAAGCTTGCTGGGCGGCAATCATGCTCGAGAACTCGGTATTGGTGTCCGTCGTCGACTCCTCAAGTTCGGAATTCTTGATTTTGCCAACACCGTCCGAATTAGCGAAATGGTAAGACGCGCTCGAAGTGTTGTCGGAGGTTGTGTAAACAGAATTGCTCATCTCGGTCAGACCATCGGCGTTGGAAAAGGTGGCAAGCGGAACTTTGTAAAGGGAGATGGACTCGCCGTTGCTGTAGTTACCGTAGACTGTTCCATCGGTATCAATGGTAACGCCAGATAACGTACCGTAGGCGCAGCCGTTTCCTGTGCACGCGATGTCCACCGTGGTGCTCGTGCTGCTGCTGGACGGCGTGTACTGGGACAGGCCGTCGGATGCGTTCGGCGTGCCGAGATTGAGTGCAACCGACATGGCGCTGGCGCCATCAGAAAGCCCGGAAATCGACAACGTCGCGGATTCCGGGCTGGCCAGCGTTCCATCGGCATTGAAGGTGATGCTGATGGGAGACGGAGTGGTCGTCACCGTTGCGCTCGAATCCGCGGTGCCGCTGCTGTTGGTCAAGTCTCCGAAAGACATGCTCCAGGTGTTCTCGGCCGTCTTCTGCCAAGTCACGTTCATCGTGTAGGAGGTGCCGAGGCTGTCGTAGAGCTCGAGCTGACTCGTATAGTCGTCTCCAACGGAAGCATTGGCGGGCAGAGTACCATCCAGCGACAACTTCGTTGTCGCAGCGGCATAACCCGCAAGTTTGCTGGTATCCACGAGCTCGAGATTTGTCTCGGTCGTCCCACCGACGACATTTCCGTCAGCATCCGTCGGCCAACCAAGCAGAGAATAACCGTTGTTGGTCAACTGTCCTGTGGTGTTGTCGACCGTAAAGGCGCCATTACGCGTATAATAAACAGGACCGCCCTCGCCTGTCGTTACCGCGAAGAATCCATCGCCGTCCACGGCAATATTCGTAGAAACCGAAGAGGCAACGAGCGTGCCCCTCGCAAGGATATTCTGCGACTTTGCTACCGTCACGCCCCCGCTTGAGGTTGACGATGATCCGGAGGTCAGCATTGAGGAGAAGCTTGCCGAGCTCGCCTTGTAACCGGTGGTCGAGACGTTGGCGAGGTTGTTCGAAATGATCGACAAAGCCGCCGACTGAGCTTGCATTGCCGAAACGGCAGCGTTCATCGCGCCCGTAAGAGACATGACGGCTTTCCTTAAGCGGACGTGGAAGAGGAGGATGAGGAGGAAGCCGAGCTCAGCGCGCTGACGGATTCCTGAAGCGAAAGGAGCGTCGAGTTCATTTCGCTAAGCTGCGAGTAGCTCGCATAGGACATCATCTGATTGAGAAAATCAGACGTGTCCGTCGGATTGAGTGGGTTTTGGTTCTGAATTTCCTGCACAAGCAATTGCAGGAACTGTGACGTATCAATTGATGATGTTGTACTCGACGACGATGATGACGTACTAGTCGTCGCCGCCGTCGACGAAGAGGAAACGGAACTCGTTGTGGTCATGGTAAACCTCACGCGCCCCCAGTTCTTGTTTCCAAGAACTAGACTGTATTATTCAGATCTGCCGTTGTGAGTGGCTTCGATATTAAAACGATCGGGCGGGAGAAATCAGGCGCGAGAACTTAACGAAAAATCAGAATTATATTTGTTAATGCGTGTTAATATATTCGAAGCGACAAGCCTTGTGAGTACCACAGCTCACTTGGCGGACAGCGCTATAGCCCCGGAAAAGCAGGGTGTACGGTCAAAGAACCCCATGGGCTATGCCGATTGTCACGCAGAGCCAGCCTGCATGGCGTCGCATTCTGCAAGATCAGGGGAAAGGGATGGCTACGCAGCCGCTCCGTCATCATCGTCGATGAGAGCAGACACACGCGCTGCCAAATCACGAGGAGCTCGGATCGGACGAACAGAAGCGAATGCTGCCCTCACAGCAAGGGCGTCACTCAAGATCCGACGGGCAGACTCTGAAACCGCAAGCAAATGCTCTGCTTCCGCACGAGTGTCCTCAGGCCAAAGCGTCAAATCTTCGCCTTTACGGTCGACGAGATCCTGAAATTGGGCTTCGTCCATTCTGGGCATTCCACTCGGTCGACTTCTGTTTCCGAAAGTATCCACCGCCAAGCGAATACAATCAATAGCTAAAAAAAGCTATAAATTTGCCTATTCCTGAATGACTTAGAAACAAAAAAGCCCCGGGGCAGAGCCCCGGAGCTCATCAAAGAAAATCGGTTTCCTCATCGGCTCAACCTGTGGCGGATTGTTCCGTCGCCTTGGGAGTATGGCGGATACCTGACGCTTTACCACTAGGCGCAAGCGACGGATCGCTCGTCAAACCAACAAACAAATTGTTGTCAAACGCGGCCGGTGGAGGTGGCACCAAGGGGATCAGAGGTGTGACGGCACGGTGTGCTCGGCCATCCTCGGAAGTTTCCATATGTGGGTCCATGCCCGCGATGCGCGCCCATGCATCCCTTAGGCCGATCAGGCTCTCGTACAGCTTCCGATATCGCCTCACGACGTCGGGTTTTCCAAAGCTGACATGGAGTGAAAGAATGTAGCTCCTGTAGACGCGATGCAGTTGCTCGGCGACAGCCCCGCCCTTGTCGTAATCTAGGGCCTGGTCGAGTCCGCGCAAGATCGTTGCCGCACGCATCACCTTGTTGAAGCACTCCTCGATCTGCTTCTGCTCTCGAGCACGGATCGCCTGCAGGATGGCCAGTAGAGTTGCGTCATATAGCTTGACGACCGCAACCGTTGGATGCACCGAGGCAGCCGCCTGCCGATAGGCAGCCGCGGCAAAGCCCATGGAGGAATTCATAGGCAGGTCCCTTCTTAGTCTTACGAACTGCTGCTACTTGATTTCGAGTCCAGCAAAGCCGTTAAATAGGTAAGCGTAGATTGTGCTTTGCTTATATTTGCCTGTATCGTGGCATATCGTGCAGTGAGGTTCTCTTTATAAGTCTCGGCACGAGTCGTTATCGAGTCGATCTGCGTTTGATACTCTGTGCTTTTGTCTTGCAGACTGGAAACAATGTTTGTGATCGAACCGTCAGATGAGTCAATGGCAGCTTCTGTGACGTTGTACAGTTGCTCAGCAATGCCGGCTGCCTGCGTGACCGTGACGGACTGACTGGTGCTGCCTGTATAAACGAAGGTGTACCCCTCGTAGGCCGTTCCGGCGACGCCCTGGAGGCCGTGCCCCGTGCTGCTCACGGTGAAAAGACCGCTTTGGCCATCAACGGTCGCACCAGTCACATTGCCGCTGTCGTCTACAGTGATATCGAGCGTAAACGACGAAGGCGCGTTCGTGCCTCGATATAGAATTCCAAGGTCACTGGACGAACTCTGATAGTTATAGGCAAACAGCTTTTCGACGGTGCTCGGATCACTGTTCAGAACGCTGGTCAGCGTACTGTCGTCGAGAACAAGTTCGTTGTTTTCATCGAAACTCAGCCCGATCGATGACATCGAGATATCGTCGTTGGAAAAAGTGAGCGCCGACGCGATCTGCTGGTTGATGGTTCGAATGGTGCTATCGCCGAATAAAACTGCGTCGCTGGATGCCCCGCCGCTCGATGAGGTCTCCTGCTGTGTCAATGCCCATTTCCGGTAGGCGTTGTAGGCGTCGACAAAAGAACTGACAGCGCTTTTGATATCCGAGAGGTTTTGTTCGACATCAATCGTAACGGACTGATTGGAGTCTGTTGTTCCGGTCAGGTAGAAAGTCAGACCACTGATCACATCACTGATGGTATTTGAAGATCGCGTAATGCTGACACCGTCAACTGTGAATTTTGCCTGCTGGGAAGCTTGCAGCTCATCGGCAAAGCCGCCGCTACTATCAGTCACTCCCAAATCTTGGAGGACGCCATCCGTATCGCTGACGGAAATCGTCTCGCCAGTATTGGACGTGGTCAGAATGAGTTCGGATGAAGAGCTCGAAACTTGAAGCACCGTCGCCTTGACGCCGCTGGTGCTCGACTGATTGTTGATGGCGCTGGCGATATCGGCAAGCGACATATCGCTGGTCACGTCTACAGAAACGCTACTTCCACCTTCCGTGCCGATCTTGAAACTTCCGGACAGCGATAATGCCGACGATGACGAGGCATAGGCGCTGCTCGCCACTTTCTGCGAGGTCGCAAGTTGGCTCACCGTAATGGAGTGCGTTCCGGTATCCGAGCCGGACGTCGCTGAAACAGAAAGGACCGAGCTCGCCGTGACGCCGCCAACGCCACTCAGATAAGCTTCTCGCTCCTGAAAGACATCAGATGTGCTCGACGATGAATCGGTAACGGCCCGAAGGGCATTTGCCGACGTCTGTAGCGTTGTCAGCAGAGTGGATGCTTCGTTATAGGCCGATATCTTGGATGTGTTGGTCGATATCTTGGACGTGTAGGTATCGGCCGCGGCGAGCTTGGCGTTATAGAGCTCGGTTATCAATCCGCTCCAATCGACAGAGCTTACGCTTGAAGTAGCATAGCTTGTCGCGGAGGTGGACGAAGTTGACGACGTCGAGGAGGTCGAAGTGGTGCTGGATGTTGTTGTCATGTCCCTGCTCCCGGCGTGCCCTCTCCTGGCGGCGCCGATGGAGAGTCGATCAACTACTCTCCACCGGCGCTACCGGGCGACTACTGCATGAGCTTCAGCAGATTCTGAGTGAGGCTGTTGGCAGAGGATGCCGCAGCCACGGCGGCCTGCACCATCACCTGTGAGGACGCGAGTTTTGCTTCTTCCGAGGCGACGTCGACGTCCGAGATGGCCGAATTGGCCGACTTCAGGTTTTCAACTTGGGTCGAAATTGATTCCGAGCTGAACTGGAACTGGCTTTCCTGGGCACCGATGCTGGCACGCGCATTCGAGACCTTGTCGATCGCGGTATCGAGCGAGGTGAGTGCGCTGTTGGCGCCGCTCTGCGTCGTGACGCTCAGCGAGGTGAGGCTGAGGTCAGTAGTCGAAAGGCCGGTCAGCTTGATGTCGATGGTATCCGAGCTCGACGAGCCAACCATCACGCTTACGCCGCTGGAGAACATGTTGTTGCTGGTCAGCAGACTCGATGAGTTGAACCGAGTGCCGCTGGCGATCGTGTCGATCTGGCTCTTCAGCGACGAGAATTCCTCGTTGATGTAGCTGCGTTCGGTGTCGGTCACGGTACCGGAAGCCGACTCTGTCGCCAGCACCTTCATGCGCTGCAGGATATCGGAAATGTTGGACGCGCCACCATCCGCCGTCTGCAGGACGGCAATGGCGTTGGTGGCATTGGTCGAAGCCTGGTTCAGCGTGGCAACGTCGGACTGCAGGCGGGTCGAAATGGCAAGGCCGGCGGCGTCGTCGGATGCCTGGCTGATGCGGGAGCCCGAAGCCAGCTTCGACAGTGAGGAAGACTGAGAGGCGGCATTCTGGTTGAGGTAACGAACTGCGGAATTGGCGGCGGTGTTGGTCGCGATGACGGGCATTTCAAAAGTCTCCCAATCGAAGAACAACGTCACCCTCTGCCGGGAAGACGTTAGCTTGGGGCGCCATCGCCCCTCGCTTCACCCCTTCAACGGACGAGCACGAACCAACCCGGCGAAAATAGTTCGCTGCACCTCACTTTTTGGGTTAATCGCGAGTAAACGACTGACGGATATCGTCTTCTGCCTGCGCCAAATACCGGCGCAAATGCTGTCTTCCGCGCTTGAGCAATGACTCGACGGCCATCACCGTCGTCTCCATGACTTCGGCGATCTCGGCGTTCGACATGGACTCGTGATAGCTCAGAATGACAGCGATGCGTTGCTGGTCGGGCAACTTCGCCAAGGCAGATTCAAGCAGGCTGTTCATCGACGCGCGATGCATCTGCGTTGGCGCATCTTCACGATCGTCGGCCACCTCTGGGGCGACGTCCAGATCGTCCATGATGGGCTTGCGCCGGAGATCGATGCACCGGTTGGTGATCACCCGATAAAGCCAGGTCGAGAACTTGGCGCGCCCGATCTCCATGCGCTTGCGATGCGTCCACAACTTTAGAAAACTGTCCTGCACCACATCGTCAGCATCGTCGGCATTCTTCAGGATGCGAAGGGCGAGAGCAAAGCCCCGGTCAACGTGCCGCTCAACCAACCTCGCGAAGGCCTCTCGGTCATCGTTGGCAATTCGCTCCAGAAGCTTGTCGTCCTCACTCCTTGCCCGACGGAACAATTCCCCTTCATCCACTCGGGATGAAGCGAGGGGATCAGATGCATCCACACGGAACGAGCTCGCAGCAGCAACCATCATCACACACCCCAACGCGCTATCGCCAATCGACCAGAACGTCCCTTACGACACTGAAACGAAGCAACGCTCAAAACCAGGCGCGAAAAAGTTCGCAAGAGATAGAACAATGTAAGTATAGGCAAATAATTCCTCTGAAACCGGCATGTTTTACCTGTAGGCAAAACGTGCCTAGTCGATCTATGTTGCGTTCTCGCCGTGAAAAGCCCGGAAATCCGAGTTTCTGTAACCATCTCGCCCTCAAAGTGCTCCCTGGGCAAATTCAGCCACAGGCTCCTTGGAACAAGAGCTGCAAGGGGTGTGCTACTTTTCTGATTTCCGTAACAGAAACATACATTTAAGAGAGAAGTGCAATTCGCAGAAACATCAGGAAAAAAATGCACGGCGCCATTGCGCAGAAAATGCCGGTTTCGCTGGACATCGTCAAAACCGACGAGAGATGCGTGCACCATTCGTTTATAAATTATACGTTTCCGGCAGAAACATTTTGCTGCCCACAAGCAGATCTCGCGGCAAAAAAACGAAGAAATCTCCGTCGCCGCGCCTGAATGCCGCACTTCATCCGTTTTACTTGAGAGATTTGCAGGAGCCGACATGCTCATCGAAACAGACTTCCGATCGTCCAAAGCCATAGATCGCGTATCGTTTGAAACTGTCAGCTTCGACGTTTTCGACACCATTCTCTTACGCCGTTGCACCACGCCGAATGGCGTGTTTGAGATGGCTTGTCGATTGGCGGGCTGCGACATCGCCCGACCGGGCTTGGTGGACAGCTTCACTCAGCACCGCAGTCTAGCGGAAGCGAAGGCGCGAAAGGCGGCGTTTGAGCAATCGAGCGCTGGTGAAGTGACGATCGAACAGATCTACGCGCGATTTCCGAGGCGTCTGTTCGGATTGGAGCACTTTTCATTCGAAGAATTGGCCGAAGTTGAATTCCAGGCGGAACTGGAACTGTGCGTCGCCAATCCCGATGTACTCTCCTTCTATAATGCGGCGCGAAACGCAGGAGCCCGAACTGGGTTCGTGTCAGATACCTATTGGACCGCGGAACGTCTTGGCCGATTGCTGAGAAGCGCCATTCCGCAGATGACTTGGGATTTCCTCTACGCATCATGCGACCACGGCTCCTCAAAAAGCGAGACGCTGTTTCGCAAAGTGATCCAGGGCGAAAGGTTGGAAGGGCGGCGGGTGCTCCATGTCGGCGACAATCTGGTTGCAGACATAGCGTCTCCGGCAAAACTGGGATTAGAGACGCACCACTTTCGTCAGGCCTCGACCTACTTCGCCGGGCTACTGCAGCGGGAAGCGTCGACCTTTGCGCTAGTATCGCCGGAGGCAGCCAACGGCCAGCGGCTCGATAATGGCCTGCGTTCACTGCGCCGCTGCATCGCCAATCGACTTCAGTCCGAGGCGGACGCCTTCGCCCTCGGCGCCACTGTCGTCGGCCCCATTTTGGCAGCCTTCAATCGCTTTGTCTTAGAAGAGATCCAAAAGCTTTCCGCCGACGGCCGTCGCGTTGCAGTCGCCTTTCTCGCTCGAGACGGCTTCCTGCCTTACAAGATTTGGCTGGCGCAGCAGGGGCAGCCAGTCGGTTACGCAGAGATCAACAGACGCGCCGCGGCTCTAGCGGCTGCTGATGACGACACTGGGTTCAAGCCGCTTCTGCTCGGTATCGAAAAGATCGATCACGCGGCAACCGTTGAAATGATTGGCGCTGACAGTCCCCAGTTGCGCGAATTTTTTGCCCGGCTTCCCGGAGGGCTGGCGGACGGCAAGACGCTTTGCAGCAAGCTCCCGGCCTTGCTGGGCAAGGAGACAGTCAGAAATCTGGCAGGGTCCATGCGAGCCGGCCTGTTCGAACATATGCGACGCGCCATCCCAGATTTCGAAAAGGCGACCGATCTGGTCCTGGTCGATCTGGGCTACAGCGGCTCGGTACAGAAAGGGCTACGGCGGGCGATGAAGGCCGCCGGCATTCGCACGAAACTTCATGGGCTCTATTTGCTGAGCAAGGACGATTGTCTCGAAGCTGAAGACGGCGACAGTATGCAGGGCTTCATCGACGATCTGACCATCTCGCCCGAAACCAAGCTGACGCTCCTTTCAAACATTGCCGTCCTAGAGCAACTCTGCTCGGCTTCGGAAGGCAGCGTTCGCAGCTACAAGAATGGCACCCCCATTCGCGAGCCCGATGTCAGGGACGCACAGCAGATTGAACTTGGGCGACAGGTACAAGCCGGAGCCATACACTTCGCAGAACAGCTGGCCAGTTTCAGAAAGACCGGTCTCGATCCTTTCGCCGCTGACCGAACAAGAGCAGCGTGGGCGGCCACGCTATTGGCGCGACTGCTACTGATGCCGACCGACGACGAAATCATGATCTTGGGGAACGTTCGCCACGATGTGAACCTTGGTACCCAAATGGTCGTGCCGCTTGCCGACCAAACCAAAGCCTCAGATTGGCTGGTGGCGTGGACATTCTCCGAGGCAGCCGGCATGCCCGCACCGCCGATGTGGCCGGCCGGCAGCTTCAGTGCCGTCTCTCCAATCGACGGGTTCTCGTATCTCCTGAACGGGTGCGGATTGCTTCCGCGCGAAATCCACGACGATATCCCCTGCGGGCAAGTCGAGGTGACATTGGTTGACAGTGCTGCAGCGCATCTCGTCAAGGCGACGTGCCGGCGGACTGGCAACAACGACCTGCGTCTGCAAATTCCGATGGCGCGCCAACAGCGCATCGAGGCTCTGGCCATCCCCCTAGGCCAGCTCGCACATCGTGGTCTTCTGCGCGGGATAACCCTGCAGCAGCATGACAAACTGTTGCTTGAGCACAAAGCTGCGGAGGTGGTCCCTGTCGGTGTCGATCGCTTGCATGCCGTCGGTCTGAGCCTGGAAGGCGAGCTGTTCATTGCTGAACCCGACGGCAAGCTCGTCGTGATGTTGCCGCCGCTCGACGCGCAATACGCGATCCTGTCGATCCTGATCAGTCCGCTTTCAGCTGGGCGCCCGATGTCTCTTGCCGAAGACAACCCCGATCATGGGCCAATGGCATTGCCGCCGCTCGAATCTCTGTCGCGCACCCTAACTTGAAGCCGGCAGTCTGCTAAACGCGGCTCGCCAAGTTTGTGCTCCAAGCAGAGCGCTGAAGGTTTCCATTTCGCAAAGGACAGGTTGTGGCTAAGCCGAAGCTCATTCTGACTGGAGATTTCTTCCGGCCCTTCAAGGTCGGCGATCGTTGGGAGAGCGCCACGTGGAAAAACGTGCGTTGGCTCGACGGGATCGTCGGAACAGCAGCAGGCCTGGCTGGATGGGATGTTTCAACGGTCTCCTGGGACCATGCCCTTAATCAAAACCATCAGGATGTCGACGTCGGCCAGATTTACGAAGCCATGAAGCTTCCGCTAAACGTCGACGGATGGTGCAAGCTCATCAGCCAACCGGCGTTGCCGGCCACGGTCGAAAGCTATTTGCTCTCGCTATTCGACGGTGACCTCGTCGTCGGCTACGAGATGCCGGAGCATCTTCTGAGGCTGCTCACCGGAGCGGGCATCACTGTGGTCGAAGTGATCCTGCATCCCGTGAGGTTTCTCGACGATCTCGTTTTCGCGCTTCGGACCAACGACGAAGCCATTCACTCACGGTTGTTAAGCCATCAGGTTCCGAGGGACGCGATGGTCAGACAAGCTGGCTTCATCAAGGCCAAGGCCGCCTGGATGGTGCCCCCTCTACCCATTAGTGCGGGCACGTCGCTGATCTTGGGCCAAGTAGACACGGACCGCGCCGCGGTCGATCCTATGACCGGCTCGCTACGAAGCCTTGCCGATCACGCAGAGACCTTGCTCGACCTTATCGTGCAGTCTTCGAGTACGCTTTTCCGCCCTCATCCCTATCAGACACAGGGCTCCGGCTCTCTTTCCTTCATGCGGAGCCTGCGTTCCGTGCGCTTCACGGATGCCAACTACTATCACCTTTTGTCGCTTCCCGAAGTCGAGACGGTCTGTGCAGTGAACTCAAGCGGCCTCGTCGAGGCGGAGCTGTTTGGCAAGAAAGCCATATGGCTCGCTCCACCATGCTTTGAGTTCGGCTGTAAAGAGCCCGCGAATGCAGGATATGGCGCGGCAGTGCCGCAAGACGCTTCCTGGTACGCCCCCTCATTCTGGAAGGCCATTCACCTCAATACAGCGCTGTCTCAAGAGCAGCCCACTCCTCCATCACCCAACCGACTGAGGCGCTCCATGAATGCCGACTGGGGATTTTCGATCATTGACAGGGTCGTGACATGAACAGTTGGCAGCCCGTCCTCGATTGCCTGCAGGCAGGGGATTTCGCCCAGGCGATCGAACTGCTTGATACAGCTTTATCTAGCGAGCCTCTCGACGTTGACGGCCGAGTTCTGCGTGCCGTCGCGCACGCCGCGTCTGGATCGACAAAGCTTGCAACTCATGAGCTCTGGAAAGCGCTCGCCATCGCTCCGAGATCCGAGGGAACTCGCCGCGCGCTTACCGACATGTTTGTCAGCGGAGAGGAGCCTCCGCCGATCTACAGGGACTTCAGCCTGGCAAGTGGCGAACGACAGACCGCCTCGGATGTCGCGGCGATCAGAGAGGACCATCGCAGCCGATACGAGTTTGCCGCCAACTGGATAAGAAGACATATCGGATCGGCACACACCACAACGGGCGTGGATCTCTTCTGTGGGAACGGGTACGGCTCGCGCATAGTTTCGGAAACGGCCGGATGCCGGATGATCGGCATCGACGGCTCCAGTGATGCCGTCATGTTGGCTGAACAGTCGTATGGCGGGGCGCGAACCGTTTATCGGCAAGCCTACTTCCCATTCGATCTCGTACCCAATACTGCAGATTTCGCCATCTGCTTTGAATCAATCGAACACGTGCAGGATTACGAGAAATTCATCCGTTCGATCGATCAAATGACCGCTGGGCCCCTGCTTCTTTCCTTTCCGATCGAAAGGAATCTCAATTTTGATCTGAACAAGGATCTGTTCAAATATCACTATCGACACTTCAACATCGAGGACATTGAGTCTCTGCTCAACCCTCTTGATCGCCGTATCGTCGTGACAAAAGGGCAAGCCGTCTACACGATGGAAAATGGTCGGCTAAGCGGACTGCTCCCTGAAAGAGCGATGGCGCTGACTGCTTTGCGCGACGACAGCCAATTTGCGGTGATCGTCGCCACAAAGGGCTAGGCCAACAACCGTGTCAGGCAGGTACCCGAAAGGTCTGGAGTATCGAGGCCAAGCCAGGCTCATCCACCACGACGGCGGCGTCCTCACGGCTCATCCATTGTCGCTGCCGCTGTGTCCGCTCGGGCCAGTCTGAAAGATCCTCGGTGACCTCCAGACTGTAGACATCGACGTCGACCAACGCGAAGCAATCGGCCAACCGCTTCCAGTATCGATAGCGGCCAATTGGCGACTTTGACGGCGTGCCAAGCACTCCAGCTTCTTCCATGGCCTCAATGGCAGCCGCCTTGCGATCCGGCTTGCCCTTCATTCGCCATCCCTTGGGAATTAACGGGCGATGGGTATCGCGCGAGGAAACGAGCAGCACGGACACGCCACCATCCGCCGTCCGGCGAAATGGCAGAGCGGCCACCTGATGCTGCACCTTTCCTTTGGCTACTGCCTTACCCATACTAGCCTTTACCAACGATGAGAGACGAGGATCACAAAAGCCGGCTCATCAAGCTTAACTAGAATATCAGCGAAAAGTTTCCAGTCCGTAGAGAGCCGCAATATGCACCCTCTTCACAACTTGGCATTTCGTCTCACGAATCAAAGCCAACGTTACTGAAAATTCGCCATGGGTCTGCCGCATTTCACAATAGATTGTCTCCAACACCCCGCATGACTGCGAAGGAGTTTTGCGATGCCCTTTACGACTCTTGATTCTCGTACCGCTCTGATCGTCATTGATCTTCAGAAGGGTATCGCTGCCCTGCCACCTCCGGATCTGGCACGCTCGGCGATCGCCAATGCCGTCAAGCTCATAGACGCCTTCCGTGCTCACAAGCAGCCGGTGGTCCTCGTCAACGTCGTGGGTGGCGCTCCTGGACGTGCCGACATGAAGATGGGCGGCGAGCGGCCCGCCGATTGGGCAGAGCTTCTTCCGGAGCTTCGGGCATCAGCGGATGACATCCGGGTCAGCAAGAAAACCTGGGGTGCCTTCACCGGGACTGGGCTCGACGCACGCTTAAGCGATCTCGGGGTTACCGGCGTCGTCGTGTGCGGCATTGCCACCAGCATGGGGGTGGAGTCTACAGCCCGCTTCGCTCATGAGCTCGGCTACAATGTCACGCTTCCAACCGATGCCATGACGGATGCCAATCCCGAGGCGCATCGGCGCAGCGTCGAGCTATTGTTCCCAAGAATTGCCGAGACCGGCACCACTGACGAGCTGCTCGCCCTGCTCAAATAGAGTCAGGCAAAGAAGCGCCTGGTCAAAGCGTGCAAAAACGCAGGACCTCGCTCAAGCAGCGCGTCATCGAAGTCGTAGCGGCTACTGTGAAGTCCTGCGCTATCTCCGTTTCCAAGAAACAGATAAGCGCCTTTGACCTTCTCGAGCATGAAGGCGAAATCTTCGCTGCCCATCATGGGGCGAGCGAGCGGCTCATAAGCATCGGGACCAAAGGTGTCGACGATGACCGAAGCCGCGAGGTCAACCGACGCCGGATCGTTCATGGTGACGGGATAGCCGGTCTGCCAGTCGATATGCGCCTCGGCACTGAAGCTCGCCGCTTGCGCCCGGACGATCTCTTCAAATCGGCGGCAAAGCCGCTCGCGAATGGCGGGATCCGTAGCGCGCAAGCTCACCTCCAACACCGCCTCCTCCGGAATGACGTTGCACGCGGATCCGGCATGAAAGGCGCCAATGGTGATGACGCCCGCCTCCTGCGGCGGAACGTTGCGCGAGACCACCGTCTGCAAGGCCATGACGATGCTCGCCGCCGCCACCACTGGGTCTACGGTATCTTCGGGTCGCGCACCGTGACCACCAGTTCCCCGCACCGTCACGGTCGCCGCATCGATCGCCGCCATCATGGCACCATGCCGAGCGGAGAAGCGCCCCGCAGCTAGCCCCGGATAGTTGTGCAGTGCGAAGACTGCCTCACAAGGAAAGCGCTCGAACAGCCCCTCGTCGATCATCCGGGCGGCTCCGCCAGCCGTTTCCTCGGCGGGCTGGAAGATAAAGTGTACCTTCCCCTTGAATTCGTCATCGTGCAGCAGGCGAAAAGCTGCCCCGATCAGCATGGTTGTGTGACCGTCGTGACCGCAGGCATGCATCATGCCGGGCGTCCGGCTCGCGTAGACCGCCCCCGTCTCCTCGATCACCGGCAAACCGTCCATATCAGCTCTGAGACCGATGGCTCTTCCATCACCGCCGCGATCGAGAGTCGCGACAAGGCCTGTCGCCGCGACGCCGCGCGTTACGGACAGGCCCCAACCTTCCAGCAGATCGGCAACGAAGGCTGAGGTTTGACGCTCCTCATAACCAGTTTCCGGCATCTGATGCAGACGGTGGCGGATGGCGACCAGCTCCGGCAAGAAAGCCCGGAAGACGGTTTCGTCCATGATCTATCCTTGTTGCGGTCTTGCCGGCTGGCGATAAAGCGTCAGGCGGCGCTCGACCTCGGTCATGACACGCGTCAGCACCACGACCACGGCAAAATAGAGAAGACCTGCGGCGATCAGCGGCTCGAAGATCAGGAGTGACTGTCGCTGCAGCATGCGCGCCGTGCCCATCATTTCCATGATAGTGATCATGGAAGCGAGCGAGGTGGACTTCAGGAGAATGATGACGTCCGAAGTCAGGACCGGCAGGCAAAGCCTGAGGGCTTGCGGCAGCGTGATGCGGCGCAAGATGGTGAAGGGGCGCATGCCCATGGCCATGGCCGCTTCTGTTTGCCCCTTGGGGACCGCCAGGATGGCGCCACGGATCACCTCGGCGTTGTAGGCCGCCTGGTTGAGCGAAAGCGCAAAGACCGCATACCACAGGCCATCACGCAGATAGGGCCAAAGAAACGAGTGACGAATGAAGGTGCCCGGCAGCACCTGCCCCAAGCCGTAATAAATCAGGTAGAGCTGAACCAAGAGCGGCGTACCGCGAAAGGCGAAAGTGAAAGCCTTGGCCGGCCAGGCGGAGAGACGACTGCCATAAACCATGGCAACAGCGGTTGCCGTGCCCATCAGCAGCCCGAAGATGACGCCTGTCACCGTCAGGAACAATGTCAGCGGCATGGCCGCAATCAGCGGCGGCAGGAAGGCAAGGACGTGATTGAGCGACTCCATCAGCGGTAGCCCCGCGAGAAGTGCCGCTCGATCCGCGATATCGCCCAAACCGAAACCGCGGTGATCATCAAGAACAGAACGGCCGTGAGACCGTAGAAGAAGATATATTGCCGCGTGCCGGCCGCCGCCCGATAACCAACGTAGAGCAGATCGTTGAACGCACCGAGCACCGAGATAATGGCGCTCTCCTTGGTCATCTCCAGCCAGAGATTGCCCATGCCAGGAATGGCATGGCGGATCATCTGCGGCACAACGATACGCGCGAGAATGAGCCAGCGGTGCATGCCGAGCGCAAGGCCGGCTTCGATTTGGCCAAGCGGGACTGCAATATAGGCTGCGCGCAGCACCTCGGCCATGAAGGCACCGGAGACGAAAGCCAGCGCGACTACGGCCGCCCAGAACGGACTGACCTGGAAATCATCGCCTGCCAAGCCAAAGCCCTTTACGAGCCGCTCGATGCCTGAAGCAATCGAGAAATAGAGAAGCAGAATCACCAGCAGTTCCGGCAGCGCGCGAACCACAGTGGTGTAGACACCGGCAACGAAGCGGATGACTCGCCACGACGACTGCTTGCCGGCTGCGCAGATCGCGCCGAACATCAACGCGATCAGATAGGCAGAGATCGACACCTTGAGCGTGGTGAGGATGCCCCAGAAGAGATCATCGCTCCAGCCCGCGTCGCCCCAACTCAGCAGTGAAAGAGTGCCATCCATCGCGCGATCCGGAAAAAGAAAACCGCCGCCGCCCGTTTGAAGAGCGGCGGCGATCGAAGTCACGGCTTACTTGCCGTCGATCCAGTGGGCAATGCTCTTGTCGAGCGTACCGTCGGCCTTGATCGAAGCAAGTGCATCGTCGACCTTCTTCAACGTTGCCGCATCACCCTTCTTGACGACATAGCCGACGCCCTCGCCGAGTGCCTTGTTGAAGGGCGCAGCAGCCTTGATGTCGAAGTCAGCACCCTGCGGTGTGGCCAGGAAGGTGTGCAGATAGAGATCCGGCGACAGCACGAGGTCGATACGACCGGCGGCGAGATCGGCCATCGAGTTGTCTGCCGTGTCGTAGGCCTTGATCTCGACCTTCGGGTAGTACTTGGTCATGTACTGGTGCTGGACGGTCGAGGCCTGCACGCCGACGATTTTGCCGTCAAAGGCCTTGGGATCAAGAATCTTGCTGCCGTCCGGCGCGTCGACCGTACCGACCGTGATGCTCTCCGACTTCGGGCCGACGAGCGACGTACCTTCGGTATAGTAGGAGGCGCTGAAGTCGACTGTCTGCCGACGTTCATCGGTGATCGAGAAGGCGCCGACAGCCACGTCGAGCTTGTTTTCCTTGAGTGCCGGCAAAAGGCCGTCAAAGGCCATGGCAGAGATCTCGCACTTCACCTTCATGCGCTCACAAAGCGCGTTGGTGATGTCGGCCTCAATACCCTCCCATTTGCCCGCGGCGTTGACCTGGCCATAGGGCAGATAAGGCTCCGGCGTCATGCCGATCCGGATCACATCCTCAGCAAGGGCCGGCAGCGCGACGGACGAGGCGATGGCAACAGCCAGCGCCGCTTTCACAACCATATTCGACATTTGGGACGTTTCCCCTTTTCCTTGACATTAATTGCCTGGACGGCAGGCTCAGCCACGGCGCCAACGCAGCGACATGCAGGAGAGCCCGGCGTCGATCTTGCCGATTTCCGTGGTCTTGAGCGGGACCACGTTGAAGCCGTTGGCTGCCAAAAGGTCGGCCGTTCGCGGATAGTCAGATCCGACGAACACCACGTCGTTGACGCGGAGTGCATTGGCAGCCGCTTCTTCGCCAGCCGGCACCAGTAGCGTCTTGAAGCCCTTGAACACGCCCGAGCGCTCAAGACGTTCCGTGGTCAGAACCGTCTCTTCATCGACCAGCGAGCAGTCGGTCTTGAAATGAAGCACGTCCTTCGGCGTCTCGACGATCTCGCCCTTGCGGCCAAGCTTGGCGAGACACTCGATCAGCGCCTCGGCGCCCTCGCGATTGGTACGGGCGGAGAGGCCGATCATCACGCTCTCCTGCGTCGTCAGCACATCACCGCCATCAGCAAAGCCGCGCGGCAGATCGAGAACGGTCGAGAACATCCGCTTCAGCACGGGAGCGATTTCCGGCGTCTCGCCTGCACGAGTCGGGGCGCCCGGGCGCAACAGAATGGCACCCTCGGTGAATACCAGGGCCGGATCCTCCACGAAGATGGAATCCGGGAAGGCTGCGAGCGGCGGAAGTACGGTCACTTCAACGCCAGCGCGGCTCACAGCATGGATGTAGGCAGCATGCTCGGCAAGAACGCCCGCGTAAGTGGGATTGCCACGATCGTCGGCACGCAAACCATTCACAACCGAAGGCGACGGCGTGCGGACAATGAAGGAATCGAAACGATAGACGGGAAGTGAGCTGGCCATTCTTACACCTTGCTGGAAAGCGCTTTCATAGACGAACCGTCCGTCAAGGTGCAACAACCAGAAGCGGCAATGTCCTTCGTGAGAAGACGGATGCCAGCCGGGAAAGCGCTCCCGGCCGGCGTAATTCGTGCTCGGGCCGAGCTATACACCCGCCGAAAACCTCACTTCAGTGAGTAGAGATTGATCTTGAAGTACTTGTCGTTGATCGTCTTGTAGGTGCCGTCGGCAACAACCTCGTCGATCGCCTTGTTGATGGCATCCTTGAGCTTGCCATCCTCCTTGCGGACCGCGATGCCAACGCCCTCACCGACGAAAGCCGGGTCGGTGATTGGTTCTCCCGCCAGCTTGCAGCAGGCACCGGCATCCTTGGCGACCCAGTCGAACATCGGAAGGAAGTCGCCGACCTGCATGTCGAGGCGGCCGGCGGCGAGATCGAGGTTGGCTTCGTCCTGCGTCGGATAGGTCTTGAGCGTGGCGCTCGGATAGGTCTTCTCGATATACTCGGCCTGTGTCGTGCCAGCCTGCGCGCCGATGATCTTGCCGGCGAGCGCCGCATCGGAGAACGTGGTCAGGGGGCTATCCTTCGGCACCACGTGGGTCATCGCCGCCTTGTAGTAAGGCTTGGTGAAGTCGACGACCTTCTTGCGCTCCTCGGTGATGAACATCGACGCGATGATCATGTCGTATTTTTTGGCGAGCAGCGCAGGGATGATGCCATCCCAGTCCTGCGCCACGACCTCGCATTTCACCTTCATCTTGGCGCAGAGGGCGAGGCCGATTTCGACGTCGAAGCCTTTGATCGAACCGTCGGTATCCACATAGTTGAACGGAGGATAGGCTCCCTCGGTGCCGATCTTCAAAGTTTCCTCGGCATGGGCGGTGACAGCTGAGAGCGCGAGGAGCGCAGCAGCGGCAAGCCCGCGAATGATAGGATTGGTCATGGTGCTCTGTTCCCCTGGAAGTGTGCCGAGCCGGTTTTTTCTCTTTGCTCGCGACGGCTGAAAGATTAACGGCAAAACGCGGGGAATGACAATTCTCTGTCAGGATTTTTGTTCTGAGGGTTTCGCCCTACTCGCTTTGCCGCTTTAAAATGGCAGAAAAGCTGGGGTCGAAGGCGCGTCGGATGGGATCGGCGGCCGCACCGATGGCTACCGCCCAAGGGTCCGTCATGCCAAGCCGGAGACGGGGCACCACGCGAGCCGCCGTCGGCGCCAGCGAGGGGCGCAGAGGCTCGATGGCTGCGATAAGCTTCGGCATCAACGATCCCGGAACGCCACTCGACAGGATAACGGTCTGGGGATCGAACAACGTCTCCGCCGTGTGCACAGCCAGCCGGAGGTCGTGGGCCGCACGCTCGATCCATGCGCAAACACGCGGATCATTGGCCAGAACGAGAGCTTCAATCTTGTCGAACTGCAGGGTATCTGCCGGGTCGATGCCGACGAGTGCATAAAGCGACGCAATGGAGGCACGGTGCTCGAGGGGCACCAGATTCTCCGGTCCGCCCAGCAAGACCATGCCTATTTCGCCGGCATTGCCGTGCGCACCCGAATACAGTTCGCCGCCCATAATGAGGCCGGCGCCTATACCATAGCCCACGTAGATGCAGACGGCGTGGTCAAGCCCCTGAGCGGCTCCTACCAATCGTTCCGCCGTGGCACAAGCTGCCGAGTCGTTCTGCAAACTGACAGCGAGACCCGTGCCGGCCGCAAGCCGATCCAGCAGTGGAAAACTCTGCCAGGCCTGCATCAACCACAGACTGTCGTCGGCGATCTCGACACCGAAGGGGCCCGGCATGGCAACGCCGACGCCGGCAATCCGGTCCTCGGCCTCTGGTCTTTCGGCAGCAAAATCCGCCCGGACCCTCTGCAAAAGATCGAGCACCACTTCGGCGCCCTCGTCTGGCGCTCGGGGTGGAACATTGGCCGTAGCGCGCGTCAGAATGTTTCCGACGAGATCGACAACGATCGCTCGGCTGATGTGGCGGTCGATCTGCAGGCCGATCGAATAGGCGCCGCCGGCCACCAGCCTGTAGGGCGTCGACGGTTGTCCCCTGCCCTTGCGGACCAGTTCCTCCGAAGCTACCAAGCCTTCGTTTTCCAGCGTTTCGACGAGATTGGAAACGGCTTGTTTGGTGAGGCCGGTGGCACGGGCCAGATCAGCACGGGACAACGCACCGTTGACCCGCAACGCGTCGATGATGACGCGCCGGTTGTGAGCACTCGTACCCTCGTGATTGGCGCCACTTTTGGCGCGGATCGACCGCTGTTCGTTCATGCCCAAATCCATCTTGACAGCAGTTGATATTTCGCCCACGAATAAGTCAAGCAATTTGACTTAATAAGGAACCAAAGAGTTCCGGGGAACGCTAGTCCGCCCCCAAAGGTGTGACGACGCTCCATATCACGGCCCATTCGGGGCCCATCAGACGACCGATCGTGGCGGTAGTTACCGGCGCGATCCCTTTTGCGTAGTCACCGACCAAGGGAGCCCACAATGAACAGGATTTTCGGCAGGACACTTCTCTGCGCGACGCTGCTCACCGCACCGCTTTCCGTTCCGGCTTTTGCCGAAACCCAGATCAACGCTCTGTTCATGGCCCAGGCCGCCTATAGCGAAGCCGACGTCCGTGCCATGACCGACGCCTTCACCAAGGCCAACCCGGACATCAAGGTCAATCTCGAGTTCGTTCCCTACGAGGGTCTGCACGACAAGACGGTGCTCGCCCAAGGCGCAGGCAACGCCTATGACGTCGTGCTGTTCGACGTGATCTGGCCGGCCGAGTTTGCTGCCAACAAGGTGCTGGTCGACGTTTCCTCCAAGATCACCGACGAGATGAAGAAGGGCGTGCTGCCCGGCGCGTGGACCACCGTCAAATACGGCGACAAGTTCTATGGCATGCCGTGGATCCTCGACACCAAGTACCTCTTCTACAACAAGGAAATCCTTGCCAAGGCAGGCATCGCCAACCCGCCCAAGACCTGGGAAGAGCTGTCAGCCGATGCCAAGATCATCAAGGACAAGGGCATTCTCGCCTCGCCGATCGCCTGGAGCTGGTCGCAGGCGGAAGCCGCGATCTGTGACTACACCACGCTGGTCAGCGCCTTCGGCGGCGACTTCCTGAAGGATGGCAAGCCGGCGTTCCAGACCGGCGGCGGTCTCGATGCCCTGAAGTACATGGTCGACAGCTACAAGTCCGGCGTCACCAACCCGAACTCCAAGGAGTTCCTGGAAGAAGACGTCCGCAAGGTGTTCGAGAACGGCGATGCCGCTTTCGCCCTCAACTGGACCTATATGTACAACATGGCCAACGACCCGAAGGACTCCAAGGTCGCCGGCAAGGTTGGCGTGGTGCCCGCACCGGGCGTGGCCGGCAAGAGCGAGGCTTCCGCCGTCAATGGTTCGATGGGCCTTGGCGTGACGACCGCCAGCAAGCATCAGGATGAGGCCTGGAAGTACATCGTCTTCATGACCTCGCAGCAGACGCAGAACGCCTACGCCAAGCTCAGCCTGCCGATCTGGGCCTCGTCCTACACCGACCCGGCCGTCACCAAGGATCAGGAAGAGCTGATCGCCGCCGCCAAGGTCGGCCTCTCAGTCATGTATCCGCGCCCGACGACGCCGAAGTACCAGGAAATCTCGGTTGCCCTGCAGCAGGCGATCCAGGAAGCCCTGCTTGGCCAGGCCACCCCGGAAGATGCGCTGAAGACCGCCGCCGACAATAGCGGCCTCTGAGCCGATGAACTGGCCGGGCGCCGCTGGCGCCCGGTTCCCCGTTGACCGAGTACCCCACAAGGACACTGCATGTCCGGCACCTGGATTACCACCCGGGCGTGGCTGCTCATGCTGCCGCTCCTCATCGTCATGGTGGCCGTTATCGGCTGGCCGCTCGCCGACACCGTGCATCTCTCTTTCACCGATGCCAAGCTGGTCGGGACATCCGGAAGCTACGTCGGCTTCGACAACTACATCCGCCTCGTCACCGGCAACGCCTTCGGTCGCACGCTCTGGACGACAACCTGGTTCGCCGTGGTGTCAGTCACCGCCGAGATGCTGCTGGGCGTGCTGGCCGCTCTGCTGCTCAACCAGCAATTCTACGGCCGGACCCTGTTGCGCGCGCTGATGATCTTGCCCTGGGCTTTGCCGACCGTCGTCAACGCCACGCTGTGGCGGCTGATCTACAATCCCGAGTATGGCGCGCTCAACGCCGCCCTCACACAACTCGGCCTGTTGAGCGATTATCGATCCTGGCTTGGCGAACCCGGTACCGCCATGACGGCACTGATCGTCGCCGATTGCTGGAAGAACTTTCCGCTGGTCGCGCTGATCGCACTCGCCGCCCTGCAGGCCGTACCGCGCGACGTCACGGCCGCCTCGTTCGTAGACGGGGCCGGTGCCTTCGCCCGGTTCCGCTTTGTGACACTGCCATATCTTGCTGGACCGCTCATGGTGGCGCTGGTGCTGCGAACCATCGAAGCCTTCAAGGTCTTCGATATCATCTGGGTGATGACGCGCGGCGGCCCGGCCAACTCGACGCGGACCATGTCGATCCTCGTCTATCAGGAAGCCTTTTCCTTCCAACGAGCCGGATCGGGTGCGTCGCTGGCACTGATCGTCACGCTAATCGTCACCTTGCTTGCGCTGGTATACGGAACCGCCGTGAAGAAAGTCGCCGGGAGTGCCGCCTGATGGAACGCCAGAGCCCCCTCTTCCGTCTCTTCCTGCATGCATCTGCACTCATCCTGGCGCTGATCATCCTGGCGCCACTTGTCTGGCTGTTCGTGATGAGCATCTCGCCGGCTGCGGACCTCGCTGCCAAACCATTGCGCTGGTGGCCGGCAACCGTTGACTTCTCCCGCTATGCCGCACTCGTCTCGACCGTCGAGAACAGTGGCGGCGCCGCCTTCATGGCAAGCCTTAAGAACTCCCTGATGGTTGCCGGCATGGCAACCGTTGCTTCCGTCGCCCTCGCCGTGCCGGCCGGTTGGGCGGTCTCTCGCACCCCGTCGGTTGGCTGGTCACTCTCCCTCGTCATCGGCACCTACATGTTGCCGCCGGTGGCACTGTCCGTGCCGCTCTACATGGCGCTCTCCAAGTTCGGGCTGCTCAACAGCGTCTTTGGACTCGCGCTCGTCTACCTCACCATCCTCGCGCCTTTCACGACCTGGCTGATGAAATCCGGCTTCGACGGCATCCCGCGCGAGATCGAGCAAGCCGCAGTCATCGACGGCGCCAGCCTGTGGCAGACGCTTCGCATCATCACGCTGCCACTCGCCATGCCCGTGGTCGCAACCTCCGCTCTCTTTGCGTTCCTACTCGGCTGGGATGAATTCTTCTACGCTCTGCTGTTCACCTCCGATCAGCGGGCCAAGACACTTACCGTGGCCATCGCCGATCTCGCCGGCGGACGCGTTTCCGACTACGGCCTGATCGCCACAGCCGGCGTGCTGGCGGCCTTGCCGCCGGTGCTGGTTGGCCTCGTCATGCAGCGCGCACTGATCTCCGGACTGACGTCCGGCGGCGTCAAAGGCTGAACCGAAAGGACATAGAAATGTCTCCTCACCGCTCCGATAGCCTCCTCGCCATTGACCGCGAGATGGCGCGCCAGCATGCCGATGCCCTTGCCTCCTTCGAGAGCAACAGCGAGATAGCCGCCCGAGCTGCTGCTTCCCTCAAGAAGACCGGACGGCTCCTGATGCTTGGCATGGGTGGTTCGCACGCCGTCGCTCGCGCGGTCGAACCTTACTATCGAGCCCTCGGTATCGATGCCGTGTCGCTGCCAGTATCCGAGCAACTTGCAGCTCCGCTGCCGATTGCCGGTCGCACGATATTCGTGACCTCGCAATCGGGCGAGAGCGCCGAGGTCGTCCGTTGGTTCAAGGAAACCGGAGGTACCGCGGAAACCTTTGGCCTCACGCTCGAAGGTGGCTCGTTCCTCGGCAAGGCTTCACCTGCGCTTGTCGCGGCCGGCGGCTCGGAATTGGCGTTTGCTGCAACACGCAGCCTGACGCTGACCTTCGCACTGCATCTTGCTGTCCTGGCAGCCCTCGGAGCCGATCCTGCGCCGGCACTCGCCGTGCTGAAATCACCCGAGACGCCGGACGTGTCGGGAGCACTCGTCGCCTTGAAGAACGTCCGCAACGTCGTCACCTCGGGTCGCAGCCTGCAGGGCGTGGCGGAAGCCATCGCGCTCGGCTTCACCGAGCTGTCGCGTCGCCCCTGCTTCTCGCATGAAGGCGGTCAGCTCAGGCACGGGCCGATGGAAATGCTGTCGCCGGAGATCGGCGCCGTGCTGTTCCGCGCCAAGGATCCAACGTCGCCCCTGATCGCCGGCATGGCCAAAGAGATCCTGGCGGCAGGTGCCCCAGTCGTCATCTTCGACGCCTCGGGAGATGCTCCTGTAACCGGTGCCGTGACAGTGTCCGTCAAGCCAGCGACCGGCATGGCCGCCGTCTTCGCGCTGCTGCCCGCCGCCCAGACGCTGATGGTCGCCTTCGCTGCCGAGCGTGTTGAAAACGCCGGCACTCCACTCCGCTCGAACAAGATTACCCGGAGCGAATAATTGAAGCCGATTGCTGTAATTGGAAACGTCAACGTCGACCTGATCCTTGGCCCTGCGGCGCCCTGGCCCCAGCCGGGCACCGAGATCATCGTCGACCATGACGAGTTGCGGGTCGGCGGATGTGCTGGCAATTCCGCACTCGCGCTCAAGGCACTCGGCATTCCCTTCACGCTGGCCGCCAGCGTCGGCAAGGACCGCTTCGGAGCTTGGTTGGCCGGCGAGTTCGGCGAACAGTCCAAAAGCTGGCGAGTTCACGAGGAAAACACCACCATATCCGTCGGCATCACCCACCCCGATGGTGAACGCACCTTCTTCACGACCCTTGGCCACCTGCCGCATTATGGCGCCGCCGATGTGCTCGCCGCGGTGGACGGCGAAGCGCATCGCGGTGGCCTCGCCCTGTTCGCCGGCCCGTTCCTGATGCCAAAGCTGTCACAGGAATACGGCCAGCTTTATGATTGGGCCGACAAGTTCGGCATTCGCGTTGCCCTCGACACCGGTTGGCCGCCGGCCGGCTGGACGCCTGAGGTCGTCGCGGCCACCAAGGGCTGGCTAGCCCGCTCTGCCATCGCGCTCTTCAACGAGGTGGAAACCACATCGATCGCCGGCAAGGCAGACGTGCGGGAGGCTGCCCGCGCCATGCTGGACTTGATGCCCGAAGGCGCGGTCGCGGTCGTCAAGCGCGGCCCTCATGGCGCACTAGCTGCCACCGGCGCCGGAGTGATTGAAGTCCCAGCTCCCAAGGTCAAGGTGATCGATACCATCGGTGCCGGCGACGTGTTCAACGCCGGCTTCCTGGCGGCGCTTGCCGCCGGCAAGTCACTGGAAGACAGCCTTGCGGCGGGAGCTGCCACAGCTTCACTCGCCGTTTCCACCTATCCGCGCCGTTACGCTCCGCCGGAGTCCCGTTCATGAGCACTCTCGTCGTCGACAACATCCGCAAGTCCTTCGGCGACACCGATACCTTGAAAGGTATCGACATTTCGCTGGAAAGCGGCGAGTTCTTGGTGCTGCTCGGCGCGTCGGGCTGCGGCAAGTCGACCCTGCTGAATATCATCGCCGGGCTCGCAGAGCCGACCGGCGGCGATATCCGGCTTGATGGACGCTCTTTGGTCGGTGTGCATCCGAAGGACCGCGACATCGCCATGGTGTTCCAGTCCTATGCGCTCTATCCCAATCTCACCGTGCGCAGGAACATCGGTTTCGGTCTGGAAATGCGCAAGGTGCCGGTTGCGGAGCGCGAGAAGGCTGTTGCCGAGGCGGCGCGACTGCTGCAGATCGAGCCGTTGCTCGACCGCAAGCCGAGCCAGCTCTCTGGTGGACAGCGGCAACGCGTCGCCATCGGCCGGGCTCTGGTGCGCAATCCCAAGCTGTTCCTGTTCGACGAGCCGCTTTCCAATCTGGACGCCAAGCTCCGCATGGAAATGCGTACCGAGCTGAAGCGCCTGCACCAGATGATGAAGACCACGGTGGTCTACGTCACCCACGACCAGATCGAGGCAATGACGCTGGCGACCCGCATCGCGGTGATGCGCAACGGCCAGATCGAGCAGCTGGCTTCGCCGGAAGAGATCTACAACCGACCGGCAACGCTCTATGTCGCCACCTTCGTTGGCGCCCCGCCGATGAACCTTCTCGACGTCACCGTCGTCGAGAACGGACTGAAGGTGTCCGGCAGTGAGGTCGTGATCCCGGCTCCTGCTTCGCTTCTGTCGAACCTGCCGGCGACAGGAAAACTGAAGCTCGGCATTCGCCCGGAATCCTTCCGCGCCGACGCAAGCGGCCTGCCACTGACGCTTCGCTGCGACGTGACGGAGCTCACGGGACCCGAGCTCATCCTGTCGGGCAACGTCGGCGGCCAGCGCATCGTCGCAACCCTGCCGCCACGCACACGCGCCGACATTGGCAAAGAAGTCACCTTGTCGCTAGATGTCGAGGCACTGCACATCTTCGACGCAGATAGCGGCAAGCGGATCAACTGACAGCGGGCTTTTCACGGCGCGGCACCGAGAGCAACCTCTCCCGCTCGGTGCAGCGTGCCCGAGGTCGCCCTAAGCCCTCTTCAGGCGCGGACGTTCGATGTTCGGCAGGAACACCGTCAGCAGTCCGAACGCCGGCAAGAACGCGCAAACGTGGTAGACGAAGTCAATGCCTTTGACGTCCGCGATCTGGCCGAGGACGGCAGCGCCGATGCCGCCGATCCCAAACGAAAAGCCGAAGAAGAAGCCGGCAATCGTGCCGACCTTTCCGGGAACGAGTTCCTGGGCAAACACGATGATCGCCGAAAAGGCGGATGCCAGAACCAGACCGATGATCACGGTCAGGACTGCGGTCCAGACCAGACCGACGTAAGGTAGCGCCAGCGAAAATGGCAGCACGCCGAGGATGGAGACCCAGATCACGGGTTTCCGCCCGATGCGATCGCCGATGGGCCCGCCGATGACAGTACCGGCGGCAACCGCGCCGAGAAACACGAACAGCAGCATCTGTGACTCTCGGACACTGACGCCGAACTTATGCATCAGATAGAAGGTGTAGTAGCTCGAAAGACTGGCGAGGTAGATATATTTCGAGAACACCAGGCAGCCGAGCACGGCGAGCGTCACGATCACGCGCCAACGTGGCAGAGCGACATGCGGTGTCGCCGCAGGGCGCTTGGCAGCAGCCTTCCGATGGTGCGCATACCAGTTGCCCACCTGCCAGAGAACGACCATCGCCAGCAGGGCCGCTGCTGAAAACCATGCGACGCTTTTCTGCCCGTTGGGCAGCACGATGAAGGCAGCCAGGAGTGGGCCCAGTGCCGAGCCGAAATTGCCACCGACCTGGAAAACCGACTGGGCAAGACCGTAACGTCCGCCGGAGGCCATCCGGGCCACCCGCGAAGACTCCGGATGAAACACCGATGAGCCCATTCCGATGAGCGCGCAGGCAATAAGCAGCAGATGATAGCTGTGGACGTTGGCGAGCAGCAGCAGCCCCAGAAGCGTGAAACCCATGCCAATGGCGAGCGAATAGGGCTGCGGATGCCGGTCGGTATAGCTGCCGACCAACGGCTGGAGCAGCGAGGCCGTGAACTGAAACGTCAGCGTCATCAGGCCGATCTGACCGAAACTAAGTGTGTAGTTCTCTTTCAGCATCGGATAGAGGCCAGTCAGCAGCGACTGCATCATGTCGTTGAGCATGTGGCAGAAGCTGATGGCAATGATGATGGAAAAGGCTGTCGTCGTCGCGGATGGGGCGGCGGCCGGTGCGGTGGTGTCAGTCAAAGGGGGCACTCCGTGGTGCAGGTGGCGTCCGAGCTAAGGCGCCAGCGGCTGCGACAATAGCCGCTTAATCGCTACCTGCATTCGTGATATGGTCCATTTCTTATTCGATTGGGCCAACTTCACCATGGAAATCAGGTTCTCCGCTCGCGGCGCCGAAGAGGCAAACCGGACAGTGGCTCCGTGGTCGGAAGAGCCGCATGCAAAGCGCATCGAATGGTTGGAACAAGCTGTCGGCCCGATCGTGGCCAAGGCCATCGATTATCCCGATGGACACGTCGTTCCGCCTCACCACCATAGTCGTGCCCAGATGATCTACGCGGTGTCCGGTGTGGTGACTGTGGCAATGCCAGGTGAACGCTGGATGGTACCGCCCGACCATGCGCTCTGGGTGCCCGCCGGCACCGAACATTCGGTGATCGCCAGCGGCCATGTCAGCATGCGTTCGATCTATGTGCTGCCGGGTGCCGTTCCGGATCTGCCAACTCGCAGTCGGGTGGTGGAACTCACTGGCCTGATGCGCAGCCTGATGCTGGAAGCCGTCTATCTACCCCAGTGTTACGAGCCGCAGAGCCGGGCCGGCTTGATCATGGCGTTGATCCTGGAAGAGATCCCTCGTCTGCCGGCGCGGCCGCTAGGATTGCCGTTTCCTGCCGATCCACGGGTGGCCGCATTGTGCCACCGCTTCCTGGCGGCGCCATCGCCGCATGCGAATATAGATGACTGGGCGAGTGCTGCGGCCATGAGCCGGAGAACTTTCACCCGGGCATTCCGTCGGGAGACGGGCCTTAGCCTTTCGGAATGGCGCCAACAGGCTTGCCTGTTCGCAGCCTTGCCGCGCCTGGCAGCCGGAGAGAGCGTAACCAGCGTCGCGCTCGATCTCGGCTACGACAGTTCCCCAGCGTTCTCAACGATGTTCAAGCGCATGACGGGTGCGACTCCCGGGCGCTATCTGCGCGACGTAGCCCCAGCCAATCGCGAATTGGAAAGCGAACAGAGCGATCTCAGCGCGGGCTGAGGCGCAACAACCGTCCCGGGGTCTCGTCTTCGATCACCCATACCGCGCCGTCCGGAGCGACAGCTACATCGCGGATGCGGGCACCCATCGCGAAGCGTTCGTCTTCATGAGCACTAGTGCCTTTGATGGTCACCCGTGAGAGCGACTGGGTCTTCAACCCTCCGATCAGCATAGATCCCTTCCAGGCGGGGAATAGATCGCCTTCGTAAAAGGCGAGGCCGGCAGGGGCAATCACAGGGGTCCAGTAAAGTGCCGGTTCTCGAAATTCGGGACGCGTTGGCGGCTTGGGGATCGGGGTGCCGTTGTAATTGTCACCATAGGAAACTTCCGGCCAGCCATAGTTGCCCCCCTGCTCGATCAGGTTGAGTTCGTCGCCGCCTTTCGGGCCCATCTCATGCAGCCAGAGCCGCCCGTCCGGAGCAAATGCCAGACCATAGGGATTGCGGTGGCCAACGGTCCATGTTTCGGCCCGGACGCCGCCGGCGGATAACTGAGGATTGCCCGGTGCGGCCTTCCCCTCGAGCGTCAGGTGCAACACCTTGCCGAGCGCCAGATCAGGGTTTTGAGCCGTCTCCGGCCGCATTCTGTCGCCCGAAGTCAGGAACAGGGATTTGCCATCCGGAGCGAAGGCAATGATGCCGCCCGGCTGGCCGCCCCTGCCCTTGGGCATCTGGCGCCAGATCACTTCCAGCCCATCAAGTCGCGCGGCACTCTTCTGTTCGGTCAGGGTTGCACGCGCGAGGACCAAAGAACTGCCGCCCTCGCCTGGCTCAACGTAGGTAAAGTAGATGCGCCGGCTCGTCCTGAAGTCTGGAGCAAGCGCAACATCGAGCAAACCATTCTGGCCACCATAGTCGACTGCGGGAATGCCCGAAATTTCGACGGGATCACCACCCCTGTGATCGACGAGAAACATTTTTCCCGGCTTGGTCGTCACGATCAGCCGATCGGAATCCATGAGGGCTATGGCCCACGGCAGATCGAAGCGTGCCACCGTCTGGGTTTGGAAAGGCACCTCAGCCGTCGCCTTGTTGGGGCCGGCGTTTTCCGGCGCGGCGTCGGCGGACGCAACGGCGAAAGTTATCATCGCCGCCGCAAGCATGATGCTGCGGAATTTGCGGGGCATATCCGTGTCTCCTCCAGCTGATCCGGCGAGCCGGCGCCTTAGGGAGATTTGGTAAGCCGCGAGCCTTTCTCAAGAGGTCAAGGCTATCGCCAGCCAAAGAGCTTCCACCACAGGAAGTCGATCGGCAACAATTTGACCAGCGTGTTCAGCGCCAAGTGCACGGTCATCTAGAGGGGTGAACCATGACGAACTCTTGAGGAATCACGCTTCGACTTTCAGTGTGTCGGCGGAGACTATCGCAAGCAAAGCCATGACGTTAGGCTGATGCCACAAATCAAGGATCGACGGAGCGGGAAATGGATCTCCTGGTGAAACTCTACGAGGTCAAACCGGACGCCGATCTCGATCGCCGGCTCGCCGAGAAAGGCATCGTCGTCCGACGGGCGCTCGCGCCGGAACTTGCCACAATCAAGGCGTGGATCGCTCCGCGCTTCAGTGCTGGCTGGGTAAGCGAAGCGCAGGTCGCCTTTTCGCGTGATCCGAATGCCTGCCTGATCGCCGTTCAGGACGGGAATCTTCTGGGCTTTGCCTGCTACGATGCCATCGCGCTTGGTTTCTTTGGTCCGACCGGCGTTGATGAAGCCGCCCGAGGCCTTGGAATTGGCAAGGCACTGCTGCTCCATACGCTGATGGCCATGCGCGAGCGCGGCTACGGATACGCCGCCATCGGCTGGGCCGGACCGGTGGACTTTTACGCCCGCGCGGTTGGGGCTATCCCGATTCCCGGGTCGGACGGCAGCGTCTACAAAGGAATGCTCGCCCCGCTGGTGGCCGTGCCCGGCGACTAACGAGTGTTCAGGAATCTTTATTCGATTCGGCTCGCGGTGTTTTGCGCTCCAACAGCATTGAGACTGCGAACACCGCCGAGCCGATGACGCCCAGCAGGACACCAACCCATCCGGTGGACGTCCATCCCCAACCCCAGGCGATCGCCAATCCCCCCAGCCAGGCGCCAAGCGCGTTTGCGGTGTTGAAGGCCGAGTGATTGAGGGCGGCCGCGAGCGTCTGCGCATCCTTGCCGACATCCATCAGGCGGGTCTGCAACGTCGGCACGACGGCAAAGCCGGTACCGATCAGGAAGACCGCCGCAACCGACGTAACAGGATGTCGCGCCGCCACGGTGAAGAGCGCCAGCACGAGAATATTCCAGGCAAGCAGCCCGGCGATGGTGGGCAGCAGTGCTCGATCGGCCAACTTCGGTCCGACGATGTTGCCGGCAATCATCCCGGCGCCAAAGACACAGAGGACGAAAGGCACGCCCCCCTCCGGAATACCTGAGACCTCGATCAGCGTCGGCGTGATGTAGCTGAACACCGCGAACATGCCGCCAAAACCGGTGGCGCCGATGGCCAGCGTCAACCACACCTGCGGCTCGCGCAAAGCGCCCAGCTCTCGAAGCGGACTGGCACCCGGGTTCGGTCGATCGCGCGGCACGCAGAGCGTAACCAATGCCACCGTCAAAAGTCCCAGCGCGCCAACGACGCCGAACGCCGTGCGCCAGCCGAGCGTCTGTCCGGCCCAAGTGGCCACAGGCGTGCCGATCAGCGTTGCGACCGTAAGCCCCAGCATGACACGACCAATGGCTCGCGCCCGCCCGTCAGGAGCGGCCATACCAGCTGCCACCAGGGCAGCCACTCCAAAATAGGCGCCATGCGGCAGAGCGGTAATGAAGCGAAGAACCACCAGCCCGGCGAAGCTCGGTGCCAACGCACTGGCTAGGTTTCCCGCAGCAAAAAGCCCCATCAGGATGAGGAGTAAGTTTAGTCGCGACAGTCGGGCCCCCACAACCGCAATTAACGGCGCCCCTACGACAACACCGAGCGCATAGGCACTGATGATCCGGCCGGCCTCCGGCACGGTGACCTGCCATGAGCTGGCCACATCAGGGAGAAAACCCATGGCGGCAAATTCGCCAGTACCGATCGCGAAACTGCCGATCGCCAGTGCAAACTCAGCAATGGTCGCAGCGCTGAGCGGGAGAGACTTAACGGCGTCGGTCATGATGCTCCGATCACAGGGCATTGAAAATCGATCGCAGCCTAGATTTGATTCCGCTATCGAAAAACATATGATCTCGGAAGGAGCTTTCGGAAAAGGCGGAAGATAAATGCGGACCGATCAGGAGGCAGCAGTCGTTTCCGCAATCGTGCGGCATGGCAGTCTGTCGGCTGCGGCTAGGCAGCTCGGCCTGTCCGTTTCGGTGGTGGCCGATCGGTTGACAGGGCTTGAACGGCGGCTCGGGGTCCGGCTGATCGCTCGCACGACACGCCGCCAATCACTGACCGAAGCCGGCAAGCTCTACCTCCAAGAAATGGAGCCGATACTTGCGGCCATCGACGACGTGGAGGCACGTGTCCGTGATCTCTCTTCTGTGCCGCAAGGCACGCTGCGGATCTCCGCACCGCTGCCCATAGGTCGTCGCTGGATCGCCCCGTTCGTGGCCGAGTTCGCAACTCGCTATCCGAACGTCCGCGTTCAGCTTCTGCTCGAGGACCGCTATGTCGACATCGTCGGAGAAGGTTTTGACGTCGCCATCCGCGGCGGTCCAGCCGTGGAGTCGGAGTTCTCCGGCCGCTTTCTTGTTTCGACCCGGCGGGTCGTTGTTGCCAGCCCAGGCTACCTTGCCCAGCACGGAACCCCAACCTGTCCCGAGGATCTTTCAGAGCACAGCTGCCTCGTGTTCAACGGCGGCGGTCACTTCCACACCGATTGGCGGTTCGGCCGAGGCGAAACGGCCAAGATCGTCAAGGTGTCGGCTCGGCTTGCCACATCGAACTCGGAGCTGCCGGTTGTATGGGCGGCCGCCGGCATGGGGCTGACGCAGAAATCGCTTTGGGAAGTTCAGGAGCACATTGCCGACGGACGGCTTGTTACGGTGCTTGATGCCTTCGAGCCCGATCCGGCATCCTTCTTCGCCATACATCCGGTCAGCCGATCGCAGTCGCGCCTGCTGTCATTGTTCGTCGGCGAACTATCGGACTACCTAAGGCAGCGATTCCCAAGCTGAGGACGCACCCAGAACGGCAGTCACCCCTTGCGCAACGCCCTGTATTGGGTCGGCGAACTATCGTGCACACGCCTGAAGCAACGGGAGAAATACAAGGGATCGTCGAAGCCAAGATCGGCCGCGATTGCCTTCACCGACTGGTCGGTGGTGTCCAAAAGAAAACAAGCGCGCTGTATCTTAAGTCGGATAAAGAAATCCAAGACCGTGAACCCGGTGCGCTTCTTGAACACCGCCGCCAGATGCGACGATGAGAGGTTGGCCTCACGGGCCAATTCATCCACCTTCAACGATCGCCCCAGATTGCCCTGCATCACGTCGATCACCCGGCGGATGCGCTGGTCGAGGTTGTCATCGCGGTTAGGAGAGCGATGACGCAACACCACCAGATGCGTGACGAGCTGACCGAGTGCCATCGATGCAGACAACAGGTTGTCCGGCGTGTAGCCACGGCCCAGGATCGACAGCATCTTTTCGAACAGCGTTGGAATGGCCGGGTCGCGCCCCGGATGCAGTAAAGGTTCTTCCGGATCGAGCTCAAGCAACTCGGGAAGCATGGCAACCTTGGCGCCATCAAGATGCACCCAGTAGATCGTCCATGGATCATCAGTGTCAGCACCATAGGCATGCGGTGCGTCGGCCGGTGCGAACAACGCCTGCCCAGGGCGAACCCGCAAGCTAAGGTCGCCCACGCGCGCCCAGCCGGAACCGTCGGTACAGTAAATCAGGACTGACTGGGAAATACCCTCCGGCCGCTCTACGAAGTGCCATTGCGCCTTCGGATAGTGGCCGACGTCGCACGGCAAAAGCTCGATCAGCGGTCGACCTTCGAGCCACCCGGAGACCACAGGACGCGGCAGCACGACCGATCGCTGACCGGGAAAGCCTTCCTTGATCCGCTGTTCTACATCCTCTGTCATGGCTTCACGCTATCAGAGGATCCTCCATGATGTCCATCGTTCCCGCTATTCACGGCATGGAGACCGACGCCTAGCGTTTCGACAATGAAAAATCCCCGTTTTCGGGATGGGAAGGAACGCGCCATGAAACAAGTCGAACTCCCCGCGGCGCCATCGGCGCTCACCGGGCCAGTCAAGGCGTGGTCCGCACCGCTTGTCATTCCGACCTATGAACCTGCCCCGGCTGACCGCAATCCGATGTTCCTCGAAAAGCGCGTCTTCCAGGGTTCGAGCGGTCGCGTCTACCCGCTCCCCTTCTTCGATCGCATCAGTTCGGAATTGCGTGAGAAGAGCTGGACGGCGCTGCATATCGAGAACGAATATCTGCGGGCCACCGTTTTGCCGGAACTCGGCGGCCGCATCTACGCGGTCGTCGACAAGATCAATGGCTATGACCTCGTCTACCGCAACCGCGTCATCAAGCCGGCGCTGGTTGGATTGGCCGGCCCGTGGCTGTCGGGCGGCATCGAGTTCAATTGGCCGCAGCACCATCGCCCCAGCACCTACATGCCGACGGCCTGGGAAATCATGGAGGAACCCGACGGCTCGCGCGTCATCTGGCTGTCCGAACATGAGCCAATGAACCGCATGAAGGGCATGCACGGCGTGCGCCTCAGCCCTGGGAAAGCCTGTCTTGAGCTGGCGGTCCGCCTACACAATCGCACCGAGCTGACACAAACATTTCTCTGGTGGGCAAATGTCGCAACCGAGGTGCATGAGGATTATCAGAGCTTCTTCCCTGAGGATGTTCACTTCATCGCCGACCACGCCAAGCGCGCCACCTCTGCCTTTCCCAGCTGCGAAGGGCACTATTACGGCGTCGATTACGCCGGCCGCGCCAAGCATGGTGTCCGTCCCGAGGAAACACCGGCACAGTTCGTGCCGAAGCGCGGATACGCACCCAACGATCTCCGCTGGTACGCAAATATTCCGGTCCCCACGAGCTACATGTGCCTCGGGTCCCGTGATGATTTCTTCGGTGGTTACGACCATGTCGTCGATGCGGGAATCGTCCATGTCGCCAATCATCACATCTCCCCCGGCAAGAAGCAGTGGACCTGGGGCAACCACGATTTCGGCTACGCCTGGGACAGGAACCTGACCGAGCCGGACGGGAATGGCGTTTCCTGGCCCTATATCGAGATCATGGCCGGCGTCTATACCGACAACCAGCCGGACTTCTCCTTTCTCGCACCAGGAGAAACCAAGACCTTCTCGCAGTATTGGTACCCGATCCGCGAGATCGGCGCCGCTGCCGCAGCGACCCTCAAGGCTGCCATCGGGCTGAAGCTAGAGGGAAGCAAGTTGACGGCCGGCGTCCAGTCGACCGAGACAATAGCGGACGCCAGGATCACCATCTCAACAGCCAATGGGGTTTTGGCCAGCAGGCTGGCAAGTCTCGATCCAACCAGACCTCTTCTCCTGACGGTCGATCTCCCCGAGGGCACAGATCGGGACGATGTGCGTGTCCTCGTTGAGAAGGAGGGCGCTATTCTGGTTGAGCGTCGCCCGGTCGACCGAAGCGAGGTGACCGTTCCGCCCCCTGCCACCGAACCGCCACCGCCCGAGGAGATCGAGAGCGCCGACGAACTCTGGATGACCGGCGTTCATCTCGATCAATACCGCCATGCGACACGCCCGGCCGACATCTACTGGCGCGAAGCACTCCGCCGCGATCCGGGAGATAGCCGCTGCAACACGGCTCTTGGCATCTGGCATCTTCGGCGCGGTGAGTTCACTGCCGCCGAAGCCTGTTTCCGCAAGGCTATCGAGCGGCTGACGCGCCGCAATCCCAACCCGCCGACCGGTGAGGCGCATTATCACCTCGGCCTCGCGCTCCGCTACATGGGCAGGCCTGAAGCGGCCTATGACGCGCTCTACAAGGCAACCTGGAATGCAGCCTGGCGTGGCCCGGCGCATCTGGTCCTGGCCGAAATCGACAGCGCCCGGGGTGCTCTTTCCGACGCGCTCGCCCATGTCGAGGAAGCACTCCGCCACGACGTCGAGAATTCTGTCGCCAGCAATCTCCGGGCCGCCTTGCTACTTGAGCTCGGCCGGACGAAAGAGGCCGAGGCGTTTCTTGCCGAAACGCTCGCTCGCGATCCGCTCGACGCCCGTGCGCGCGATCTGAGCGGGCAGTCGTTCGAGGGTGACGATCAGCTTTATCTCGACATAGCCATAGAGACGGCACGCGGCGGTTTTGTCGCCCATGCGCTCGCCCTTCTTGAAGGTCGCATCGCCACAGCGGGCAGTGCCGTGTCACCGCTTCTGCATTATCACGCAGCCTGGCTGTCCGACCGCCTCGGCAAACCCTCAGCCCCATACCTCGCCGCAGCCGCCGAGGCTTCGCCTGACTATTGCTTCCCGGCGCGGCTCGAAGACATCGCCGTCCTGGAAGTGGCGATGGCTGCCAATCCAGCCGACAATCGTGCACCCTGCTACCTCGCCAACCTTCTCTACGACCGCCGCCGCCATGCCGAAGCGATCGCCCTCTGGGAAAAATCCGTAGCGATCGATCCCTCGTGGTCGATCCCGTGGCGCAACCTCGGCATCGGGTACTTCAATATCGAAAGCTCTGAGGAAAAGGCCATCTCGGCCTATGACAAGGCGCTTGCCGCCGCTCCGCGTGACGCCCGCCTCATCTACGAGCGTGATCAGCTCTGGAAGCGCATCGGTCGTTCACCGGCCGAGCGTCTGGCTGAACTTGAAGGTCGGCTCGATCTCGTCGCAAGCCGAGATGATCTCTCCGTTGAGCTGTCGGCTCTCTACAATCAGCTCGGCCATCCAGAAAAGTCGGTGCCGCTGATCGCCGGCCGCGTGTTCCAGCCCTGGGAAGGTGGCGAAGGCCTCGCTCTCGACCAGTGGGTGCGTGGGCATCTCGGGCTCGGCCGTAAGGCGCTCGCTGCCGGCAACGCTGATACAGCGGTGACCGAATTCGAGGCGGCGCTCAACCCGCCGCATTCCCTGGGCGAAGCCCGCCATCTCCTAGCCAACCAGAGTGACGTGCACTATTGGCTCGGCAAGGCCCTTGCCGCCGCCGGTCGAAACGATGAGGCACAACGCTGGCTGACGCTGGCTGCCGAGTTCGCTGGCGACTTCCTCGGCATGGAAGTGCGCGCCTACTCGGAGAAGACATTCTTTTCGGCCCTGTCGCTCCTCGCGCTTGGCCGCAAGGAGGAGGCAGAAAAGCTGCTCGGCGAACTCCGCGCCTATGCCGAGGAGACGATGACTATCCCAGCGAAGATCGATTATTTCGCCACGTCGCTGCCGACCATGCTGCTGTTCGACGACGACCTACAGCTCCGTCGACGCGTCTCTGCCCACGTCATGCTCGCCGAGGCGGCCATCGGCCTCGGCGATCCCGCCAACGGCCGCGAGCACCTTCAGGCTGCCCTGAAGCTGGACCCCAACCATGCGCTCGCTGCCGACCTCCTCAGCGATCTTCCCAATCACTGAGGAGGACTGACATGGACGTGCTGCGCCTCAGAACGGATGTCACGGAGCTCGAGCTCTCGACACGAGGTGCAGCCGTCCTTGGCTGGAACATCGAGACGCAAGCCGGTCGCGTTCCACTGCTCCGGCCAGCTCGCCACGACGGCAGTGGAGCGCCAGATCAGACTTCGGGTTTTCCATTGGTGCCCTTTGGCAACCGCATCGGCGGCAACACCATTTCCTTCGAAGGCCGCGACTATCGGCTGACGCGTAACACCGGCGACCGATATCGCCTGCATGGTGACGGGTGGCTGTCCGATTGGACCATCGAAGCTTTATCCGAAAACAGCGCGACCCTCGTGCTGCGTCACAAAGCCGACACGGCCGCTCCCTGGGATTATCTGGCCCAGCAGACGGTCACGCTCGACAATCATGATGTGACACTCGCCCTTTCGGTGGAGAATACAGGCTCGGTTGCCCTGCCATTCGGTCTCGGCTGGCACCCGTATTTCCCGTTGACACCACGCACGCGGCTGATTGCGCCGAGTTCTACGGTTTGGCTCGAGGGCAAAGATCATCTCCCGACCGAAGAGGTCCCGATCTCAGAGGACCTCGATTTTCGAAAGCCCGCCCCCCTGCCCGATCGCTGGATCAACAATGGTTTTGAAGACTGGAACGGTTGCGCACGGATCGACTGGCCCGAACGCGGTTTGACGCTCAAGATCGACGCCGATCCGATCTTCTCACGCTACGTCGTCTATCGCCCAGACGCACAGCACGACCCAGGCTACGCCGGAGAGTGGTTCTGCTTTGAGCCGATGACGCATACGGTCGACGGATTCGGGCTGCCAGGCATGGCCGGCTTGGTGCCCCTCGCCTCCGGAGAGCGCCTCGAAGGACGCATCACCCTGACCGTACTGGTGCACTAGATAAGGCGGCACCGACAGATACCAACGCTACCCCGCTTCAATGGCGGATGGTAGAAGTCCGTCATGCGGGCGAACAGCATACATTGCTTTTGAAGCTCCGTTGAGACTGACCAAGGTGCACGTGGCAATCAGCTATCCCCAGGTCCCATAAATCCATCGTTGGGCATGGAAAGATTGAAGTGGCTGCTATAGTCTACATCACTATAGCGTGTGCTGCGTACGCTACGGGTAATCCGAAATCGACGGAGACTTCGATCAACTTTCCGGCCACGGGAGCGGAAATCAATGTCTTTGCCGATCGTACCAGGACGCATCCAATCAACTCTTCGCCGCTTTCTAGATGGTGAGGCCTCGGGCGGACTGGTCCTGATGGCTGTCGCAGCCTTGGCAATTCTCACGGCCAACTCGCCGCTTGCGGACACCTACTTTCATGCGTTGCATATCTACATTGGCCCGCTCAGCCTCCAGCACTGGGTCAATGACGCGTTGATGGCGCTGTTCTTCCTGCTCGTCGGGCTGGAAATCAAGCGAGAGATGCTAGATGGCCAGCTTTCGAGCTGGAGCCGGCGCGTCTTGCCTGGTGCCGCCGCCGCGGGAGGCATGCTGTTTCCGGCGCTGATTTATCTGGCTCTCAATTGGAGCAATGCGTCGGCCGTACGAGGATGGGCAATACCGACGGCGACCGACATTGCCTTCGCGCTTGGCGTCATCTCCCTGTTCGGGTCCCGCATCCCGAGTTCCCTCAAGATTTTCCTGGCGGCGCTGGCTATCATCGACGATCTCGGTGCCGTCATCGTCATCGCGCTGTTCTACACAAGCGAACTCAACATGATGGCGATCGGCGGGGCGGCCTTGGTTCTCGCAACGCTCTATGGGCTGAACAGAACCAAGGTGATCGCACTCTGGCCCTATCTGCTGCTTGGCGTCCTTCTTTGGATTTTGGTATTTATATCGGGCGTGCACGCCACCCTGGCCGGCGTCATGCTAGCCCTGACAATCCCACTCAAACTGACCCCTGGGGCACCGGAAGCGCTCCACGGCGAGTCCCCGTTGCATCGGCTGGAAAATGCCTTGCACAAGCCGGTCGCCTTCGTGATCGTGCCGATATTCGGGTTCGCCAATGCCGGCGTTTCTCTTGCCGGCGTTTCGATAGGCGTGTTTTCAGAGCCGCTGACCATGGGAATCGCGCTCGGCCTTCTTCTCGGCAAGCTCCTGGGCGTCGTGGGAACCGTTGCTCTGCTGGTGAAGCTGCGACTTGCACATCTTCCGGCAAAAGCCAGCTGGGGACAGATGGCCGGCACGGCGTTCCTCTGCGGGATCGGCTTTACGATGTCGCTCTTCATCGGCCTGCTCGCCTTTAACGACCCTGCTGTGCAGGACAACGTCAAAATCGGCATTCTCATGGGCTCGGTGATTTCGGGCGTCATTGGCGCGGCGTTCTTGGCGATCTTTGGACGGCGCAACTCCCGCCAGTCCTTCTAGTGCAGGTTGCCAAAAGGCTCGCCACTGCGCGGATACCTTTTGGTTCCGCGTTGGCGTCAGGCCGCGGCGGTTCGATCCTCACGGTCGTCCAGGAAAATGCTCGACATGCGTCTCGGCACTCCTGCCGAAATAGGCCACGCGGCGACCAAGGAAGGAGACCAGGTAGCCGGCACAACCAGCTGCTTTCGCCCGCTCACAGAAAGCGAGATAGCTGTAATCTGGAGCGTCTGCTTGCGCCCAGCGCACCAACGCACCCATAGCCCCGGCATCGAAAACCTTGGCAACCGCACCCGGGGTGGTTGGCATGGCCAATACGACGCTATCGCCATCTGGCAAATAGTAGGTCTGGGTACTGCAGCGGTAATCGACGGTGTAGCCCTCGAAACCCGCAGAGATCAGTTCACCGACGATGTCAGGAAAACTCAAGCTGCCTTCGTGAGCAGCTTTCATGCAGCGTTCGGCAATAACAATTCGCTCCGCATCCATGACGCAGATCCTTTGCTGTTTGAGCAATCGACACTGAGACTGATTGGTCAGTCGACGGGGACGGTCTTCAACCCACGTCTCTCGGCAAGAAGCTTGAGGAGACGGTCAAGCTCCCGGCGCTCCTCGACGTTCAAGGCGCCGAAATACTCAGCGTCGTTGACATCGGCAAGCGTTGCCAGCACCGGTACCCTCTGTCGCCCTTCGGTCGTCAGAAACAAGCTCTGCGCCCGTCGATCGTCGGGATCATCGACACGAGCAACCAGCCCCTTTTCGGACAGACGATCCGCAAGCTTGCTGATCGCTCCGCGTGTCATCCCCATTCGTCCAGCGAGGACGGATGGCGCCGCTGCCTCGACACCGTAAAGCGCCCGAAGAAAGGTCCACTCGGCGACGGTCACGCCCTCCCCGGCAACCTTGCGGGCGAATTCCTGGGATACGGCGTTCGACACCATCCGGAGCCAGTAGCCAGTGTGCGCAGTCAGATCGGATACGTCATCCATCGCAACTCCATTTGTTGACTAGGAAACTAATGGAGTTTGGTTTCCTAGTCAACTAGGTTGCGTGCCGTGAGTGACAAATGAACCCACCCCCAAAAAGAACGCCCAGATGGCTTCCACCCAGGCGCCCATATTCTTCCCTGGGCGACAACGCCAGCCTAGCTTATTTTCGGCCGAGGCCTGTGCTGCGAACATTGTCGAGCAGCACAGCGAGCAGCAGGATCAGGCCACGTACCAGATACTGATAGAAAGCCTGAATGTTCAGGAGGTTCATGGCGTTTTCGGCGATTCCGAGGATCAGGACGCCAACGATGACGCCGGTCATCGCCGCCCGACCGCCGGCCAGGGACACACCACCGAGCACACAGGCCGAAATCGCCGAGAGTTCCAGACCAGTTGCTGCATTAGGCTGGCCGGAGGTGATGCGCGAGGCGAGCAGAATGCCAGCCACAGCGCAAACGAGCCCCTGGATGGTGAAGATCCAGATGCGCATTCCATCGACGTTGACACCGGCAAGCCGCGACGCCTCGGGATTGCCGCCGATCGCCAGCGTGTTGCGGCCGAATACCGAGCGGTTCAGTAAGAAGCCAAACACGCAAAAAAGGATGATCATGATCCAGATCGGCGTCGGAATGCCGAAGAAGCGCGACAGGGCCAACTGGTAGAATCCGGGGTCATTAATGCCGACAGCACGCCCATCGGACGAAATCAGCGCGAGGCCGCGTACGATCTGCATGGTGGCCAGCGTTGTGATCAGCGCGTTGATGCGAAGCTTGGCGATGATGACGCCGTTGACGAAACCGACAAACGTGCCACAGGCAAGCGCGGCAATCAGCCCGACAAGGATCGAACCCGAGGCATTGGACGCCATCACGGCTACCATGCCGGTAAAGGCTACAATAGAGCCAACCGACAGGTCGAAGTCACGCGAGGCAAGGCAAAACATCATCGTGCAGGCGACGATACCGATGGTCACCACCGACTGGAACAGGCCGAGCATGTTGCGCTCGGTCAGGAAGCTCGGAACAAAGATCGAAACGGCCGCAAAGGCGACGACGAAAATGACGAGGAGGCCCTGCTCGCCGAGCAGGAGACGTTTAAGGAAGGCCATCACGATGCTTTCTTGTTCGGCTCGCCAGCGGTCCGGTCCGGCAGGGCCGAAGCGAGAATGGCGTGTTCATTGAATTCGGTGCGTTCATAGCTGGCAGCGATCCGTCCCTCGCACATGACGAGTACACGGTCGGAAATCCCCATCACTTCCGGCAGTTCGCTGGAGACGACCACAATAGCCAGTCCCTTCTCCGCAAGACTGTAGAGCAGCTCGTAGATCTCGGCCTTCGCCCCCACGTCGATACCGCGCGTCGGCTCATCGACTATCAGCACCTTGACGCCGGTCTCAGCCAGCCAGCGGGCAAGCAAGACCTTCTGCTGGTTGCCGCCGGAGAGGTTGACGATATCCTGCTTTGCCGATGGCGTTCGTATCCTCAGTTGTTTGATGAACTCGGCTGCGGTATCCGCCTCGCGGCTCGGGCTCAGGACCCCGAACGGCGAGAAATGACGGCGGGCGGAAATGACGATGTTCTCGCCGACCGAAAGCCCCTGAACAATCCCGTCGAACTTTCGATCTTCCGAACAGAGGACGAGGCCCTCGCGGATGGAACGACGTGGATTTGAGCCAGAAGTCTCGATGCCGTCGATGGCAACCTTGCCTGAATGGCGCGGATCGGCCCCATAGACGAGGCGCATCAGTTCCGAACGCCCGGACCCGACCAAACCGAAGAAGCCAACGATCTCGCCCGCGCGCGCCTCGAAATCGATCGGGCGAGGAATCTTCAACCCGGTAATTCCTTCGACCTTCAGCCGAACTTCGCCGGCAGGACGGCCGCGCCACCCCCAGATATCGGAGATCTCGCGACCCACCATTTCGGCGACCAGACTGTCGCGCGTTACCTCCGCCGTGGACTGATGATGAGCCGCGAGCTTGCCATCGCGCAACACGGTGCAACCGTCGCAAAGACGGAAGATCTCGTCGAGGCGGTGCGATATGTAGATGATCACCTTGCCGGCCGCACGCAGCTCACCGATGATGCGGAACAATACCTCGCTCTCCTGCGAGGACAGCGACGACGTCGGCTCGTCCAAGGCAATGATGCGCGCATCGAGCATCACGGCCTTTGCGATCTCAATCATCTGGCGTTCGCCCAGCGAGAGCCTGGACACCTTTGTATCGGCATCGACATTCAGACCGATTTCCCTGAGCCGTCGATTGACCTCTGCCTTCAAAGACCGGAAATCGATGATGCCGGCCCGATTGGGAAAGCGGCCCAACCTCAGGTTCTCTGCCACCGTGAGCTCGGGAACCAGCTGCAGTTCCTGATGAACGACAACCACGCCAGCGGCGAATGCATCGCGCGTGGACGAGAAGTGCTGTGAGGCTCCGTCGATTGCAATGTCGCCAGTGTCGGAAGCGGTATCACCTGAGAGAATACGGATGAGGGTCGATTTACCGGCACCGTTTTCGCCGATCAGTCCGTGAACGGAACCCTTTCCCACCTCGAACGAAACGTCGGAAAGCGCCTTGACGCCTGGATATGTCTTGGAGATGTGGGAGAAGCTCAGAAAATCGGCCATATCCTCGCGCCTTGTTGGGGAGCCGGCGAAGATCTCGCCGGCCCCATTTGTGTGTCACACCCGAGACGAATGTCCTCACTCGATTCCGAGGCTTTTGCGCACGTCCTTGTAGTTATCGCGCAGCGCCAATTCGCCGGAGGTGAGCGTCAGAGCCGGCGGCTCCTTGCCGTTGGCAACCCAGTCGTACATGTTCAGGGCCGTCTCGTAGCCGTGGCGCTTCGGAGAGATGATGACGGTGCCGAAGAAGCCGGTCGCTGCAGGCTTCTTGAACTCGTTGATCGCCGAGTCTGCGCCGCCGATGCCGACGCCGATGAAGTTGTCCGGCGTGATGCCGACCGTCTCGGAAGCGCGAACGGCGCCGAGCACCGCCTCGTCATTGAGGCCGAAAGCCACCCAGTGCTTCACGTCGGCATGCTTGTTGAGAACCACCGTCGCCGCGTTAAGGGCGGCCTCGGTGTCCGTCTTGGCCTGCGGCGCGTCGAAGATGTTGGCAGCAGGGAATCCGGCCGCTTTCAGCGAGGAAATGGCACCCTCGACACGGTCGACGGCAGTCGGCAGCTGGTCGTATGAAACCCGGATCGCACCGACGGTGTTCATGTCCCAGCCACGCTTCTTGATCTCGGCTGCGATGGCCGTGCCAACCGCCTCGCCGATCTTCTGCGCCGAGATGCCCATGTGCGGCACGCTGGCAATCGGCGAGCCATCGGCGTTGACGAGACGGTCGTCGACGGTCATCAGCTTCAGGCCGTTGGCCTCTGCCTTTGCAACGATACCCGGCCCGAGCTTGACGTCCGGCGTGCAGATGATGAATCCCTGCGCGCCCTGGGCTCCCAGATTGTCAATGGCCGACTGAACCTTCTCGCCGTCTTCGGCGCCGATCTTCACCAGCGTGAAGCCCTTCTCCTTGGCGGCGATATCGGCAAACTTCCATTCATCCTGGAACCAGGGCTCTTCAGGCTGCTTGACGACGAAGCCGATCTTGACGTCGGCCGCATGGGCCGCTGCTGTCAGCGCACCGACGGCAATGCCGACGGCAGCGAAGCTCTTCAGAATGCGAAGCATGGCGTTTCCTCCATTTTCTATTCAACGATCGCTCGCCAACGCGGCGCGCCTCTCGCTACCCCCAACCGACTGTCCGGTGAAACAGGTCGGCGTCCATCATGGACGATTCCGCGCCTGAGCCATCGGAGAACTGCCGGAAAAAGCGGTGTGGATAGAACGTCCGGCGGCACTCCGCCTCAGGCTCATGAAACTCGCTGGAGAGGCATGAAAGCCGAATACGCCCGACGATTACGGGCGAAACAACCAAGAAACCTCCCCGTCGACCTCCCTCGCGCGCCGTTCTCACGCCTTTTCGGCTGCCTTTTCCTTTCGGCGGCCATCCCACCGCCGACCGGACCGGTCGCGCCGCACCCGCCGCCTCCGCAAGCAGGGACGATTATGTGCGACATAAAATAGCCTAGGTGTCGGATGTCGGGGCGGGAATGGCTGCATCCATGAATTCCATGGACGAAACTCTTAACAGAGACAGAGGTTCTACCTTTGGCGGATAGCTAGATAACAGCAGTCGGAGTGAGAGCTGGGCGTGTCGTCTCGGCGCACACGGCAAAGCGCTCCTAAGCATTTGTCCGGAAGCTTCCGCCGATCTTGGTCGTTGACCCCACTAGCCCGACTGCCTAGCTTTTTACACGTGGGCACTTGTGACCGGAGATATCATCTTGACCGATCAGACAACCGTTACCGTTGGCGTCATCGCCAAGGAACTCGGCATCTCCGACACCAAAGTCAAAAAAGCCATCGAAGCACTGAAGATCGAGCCGATCGCCAAGCGCGGCATATGCAAGCTCTATGCGACTGATGTCGTGGAGGCGGTGAAGAAAACACTCGCCTGAGCTTCGGCCAGAGATGCCCGTCCTCAGCCCGTCTCGGCCTTGTTCGCGGTAACGAGAAACCATATGCCGCCAAGGATTATGAGGCTGCCAACCGTCTCTCGCGCTCCCAGACGCTCGCCAAAGGCAAGCCAGGCCATCAACATTATGAGCACGTAGCTGGCAGCCGATAATGGAAATGCAAGGCTGAGGTCCAGTTCCGCCAGGACAGTCATCCAGACGACGAAGCAAACGATTTCGGCTGCAACTGCGGCAGCGAACCAAGGTGAGGCAAGCAGGCTGCCGAACCAGCTGCTTCCGGCAGCCGATGCGGTGTCCGCCGCACCGAGCTTCAGGAACAGCTGCTGCAAGGTGTTCAAAACCGGGATGGCAAGCCATGTCATCCAGAGCCATCTCGACATTCAGTTTGCCTCCGGTTGCCCTTCACCCGGTGTCGCGATGGCCAGATAGGGCGCTGCGAAGCGAAGAACTTTCTGTATCAGCGGATTGGTGTGCCGGAAGAACATGCTGTTTGAGATAAGCCGGCTGCCAAGACGAATCTTGTTCTCATAATAGGCCTGACCGCTCTGATAGCGCTCCACCCCTTCGCTCAGGCAATACTCGATATTGTCGATCCAGCTCAGGTAATAGAGATTGAATGGGCGGCCCTTGTCGACGTCCATGCAAAAGAATTTGTCGATCAGGCTTCTGTCATCAAGGATGAGGAAGTTGGTGGCGAGGAGTTCATCCTCCGCAAAATAAAGCGTGACGAAGGAACGACCCGGCATTCCAGCCAGTATTCCTTCGAAATAGGCAAGCGTCAGGTCCTCGAACTGCCAGTCGCTTCGTTCGCGTGTCTGCCGATAGAGTTCGAGGGCGCGCTCACGGTATGGCCCCAGCTCTGATCTTCTCTCTATGCGGATGCCATTACGCGCCTTGAGTTTCCTACGAATATCCTTGCGGGTCGCCGCTGAGAGGCCCGACAGATAGCTGCCGAGATCGGGGAAGTTGATATCGAGGACCGCGGTTGGCAAGCCAGCCATTTCGGCATAACCACGAGCCGCGATAGCAGCCCCCAGATCGTCGGGCATTGGCTGGGGTATGTCTTTGAGAGCATGCAGGGTACAGCCGGCGGCGCGCGCATGCTCTTCGAAGACGGCAATCAGAGAGCCGAACAGTTCCGAGCGGCGCGCCACCGGAACCTGCGGATGAAAGCCGGGATGCCCTGTTTCCGTGCATGGCGAGCCAAGACAGGCGAGCGGAAGCAGGAGGAAATTCGACCAGAGACGACGAGCGCGCACCACCGCGTCGCGGAACCGCCGATTATCCAGAGTCGTCTCAAGACCATATCGGGTGAGAAAAGCCGGCATGGCAGCGACAATCCGGTCATCCACCTTCCCCACTACATATCGGAAATCGAACCCCGGGATTCCAGCGCGTTCCACCGCCAGCAAGTAATCGTAACCCTCGGCTTCACCGGAGAAGCAGGCGTCCCATTGCTCCCGGTCGATGGAACCGAGATCGGCATGAACCTCGAAGGCCACTTTCTCAACCGCAACAGCTTGGCGGAAAGGCGCATCAAGCGGCATGGCAAGTCTCGAAGAAATTGGCAGTTTGATTGGCGACCTCGCGGTACTGCCGGTCGACATGGATCATATGATAACTGTCGGTGATGAACCGCAGTTCGCTGGGGCCGCCGATATGAGCCTGAATGTACCGAGCATGGGCCGGACTTGCGACGTCATCCTCTTCGGAATGGACGATAAGCGTAGGAGTCTGAATGTTCGGCAGGCGTTTTCGCATCTCCAGTCCCAAACGGTACATCTGGATCAGACCGCTCGCAGGGAAGCGCTCAAGAACGCCCTCCGCGGAAGCTTCGGCAATCAGCCTCCGGGCGCGTTCGTCCTTGATCCCCAGGGACGGCATTTCATCGAACTCGAGCCGACCGATAAACGGTACCCGCGACAACCAGGAAATCTGGCTGGCAAGAAACGCCTGCCCCCTGGAAATTGCCCAGCCGTCGTAGTTGAAACATGGGGAATAGAGACCGACGGCGCGAACGGTGTCTGGCTGTTTGTCGGCAGCCAGCAAGGACAACTGTCCACCTACACAGATGCCAGCGGCGTGCAGATGATCCACCTCGGGAGCAAAGTCGGCGATCGCCTCTGAGACGCTGTCGAGCCAATCGCGCCAGTTCGTTCGACGCAACGCCGCGGCATCCTTGCCGTGACCGGCAAGTAAAGGAGCGTAGACACTATAGCCCCGACGCAAGAACTGACGGGCGACCAGCTTCATCTCCGAAGGAGCACCGGTCAGCCCATGGACGAGAACGACACCATTCCCGCTCTTGCCGGGCATGAAATAGGAAAGGGAGTCCCCTGGTTTCGTTTTCATGATTGCTGTTCACACCTTCTAAATTCCAGCAGACCCAACGGTGGCGACCCCGATAATCACCATGGCCACACCAAGTGCGTGGCGGCGGTTGATGCGCTCGCCAAAGATCAGCGCGCCTGCAAGCGCAATGGTGGCATAGCTGGCAGACATCAGCGGGAAGGCAATCGACAAGGGTACGGCGCCAAGGACCCAACACCAGGCGACGAGTTCAACGAACCAGAACACGACGCCAACTGTCGTGATAGGATTCAGGAAGACCTTGACGCCGAATGCGTATTTCCTAGCCGCTAGCTTGAAGCAGACCTCGCGCCCGGTCTCGGTCACGATACAGAAGCCTATGACGCTTGCCTGCGCCGCTGTGAGGGCGATCATGACATCACCGCACCAAACACATCGAGAAGCGCATAGTTGGCGGCACTATTGACGTTGACGATCTCCTTGTCCGGCGGAGTATCGCGCGGTTGATCGATCAGACACTCACCGCGCTTCATCAACCGGGTCCAAACACCGCCGCCATAGCGCGGCCGCGAATAATCACCGGTGACGTCAGCGCCGATGATGCGGTGGGATTTGCCGATTTCATTCAAAAGTTGAAGGACGTCGGCGAGCTTCATCCGCCCTTGGTCCCAATTGGTAACCGCATCGAGAGAGCAAAGGACGTCCTTATCGAGGCTGATGTAGACCGCCTCGGTTTCGATGCGTCCCATGAGAAGCTCGGTGAAGCGTTCGAACCCAAGGTCTCCGATGGTCCGCCAATGCAGATAGCCGGATCGCTGTTCGAAGCTGTTGCCCTCGCCCAGGTTCGTTTTCACGCGGCTGGGAGAATGTTGAAACGGATAGAGTTCAAGCCGCCCGCTCGCCAGAAGGCCCAGATTGGCACCTTTACGCTCCGGTGAAGCGAGATCGTCGCTGCACACGCCGAGCGTAATCACCCTGTCCACTGCTGGGTGGTTGGCGACGCGGTTCACCCATGAACCGCAGTGCAGCCCATTTGAAAAGTGCACCCAGTCCGGATGATTGTCGATGTGGACGACAGTGACGGGCTGCTGGACCTTTTCAAGCGCAAGATCGATCAAGAGGCTGGAGACGTGATGGAAATCTCCGGACCCTAAGAAGCAGAGTTTTGCCTCGCCTTTGGGGCCTGCGAGACTAGTACGGAGAGAACGGTGGAGGTCATCCACCACCGTCTGGCGTGCCCAGAGACGGAAATCTCGCCCTGGGTCACGCAGATCGATTTCCGTGCAGCCAGCCATCAGGCAAGTTCGGACGAACTCGGCCTGTGCCTCCAGCGCCTCATCGAGGTGAAGAAGGAAAAGCTGCATAAGCTTACCTCCGCTCGGCACGCACCAGAAGCTGATCGAGCAGTTCGAGAGCCAGATCGATCTCTTTGTCAGAGATCATGAGGCTCGGCGCCAAGGTGATGACGTTCTTGTGGTAACCGCCAACGTCCAGCACGAGGCCGTAACTGTGGCCATCGACCATCATGTCGCCCTTCATGCCTTCGTCGACCATCCAATCGAGCGTGGCCTTGTCAGGCGTGAAGCCATCTGGCCCGCAGATTTCCAGCCGCAGAGCGAGACCAAGGCCATCGACGTCGCCAACGATCGCATGGTTGCTCTTCAAGACCTCGAGGCCTTGCAAAAAGCGTTTGCCACGCGCTGCAACTCTGGCGCCGAAGTCCTCTTCGCCGATCATGCGGAAGGTCTCGAGTGCTACGGCCGTGCCCATGGGATTCGATGCGAAGGTCGAATGGGTCGATCCCGGTGGGAAAACGGTCGGATTGATCATTTCCTCGCGCGCCCAGATGCCGGACAGCGGGTTGAGACCATTGGTGATCGCCTTGCCAAATACCAGGACATCCGGCGAGACACCGAAGTGCTCGATCGACCACAGCTTGCCCGTGCGATAGACGCCCATCTGGATCTCATCGACCACCAGAAGAATGCCGTGGTCGTCGAGAACCTTCTTGAGCTCGCTGAAGAAGTTCAGCGGTGGAATGACGTATCCGCCCGTGCCCTGGATAGGCTCGACATAGAAGGCCGCATATTCCGACTGATTGGTCTTCGGATCCCAAACGCCGTTGTATTCGCTTTCGAAGAGGCGGGCGAACTTCTGGACGCAGAAGTGGCCATACTCTTCCTTCGACATGCCGCGCGGACCGCGGAAATGGTAGGGAAACTCGATGAACTGCGCGCGATCGCCAAAGTGGCCATAGCGACGCCGATAGCGATAACTCGATGTGATCGCAGAAGCGCCAAGCGTGCGGCCGTGGTAGCCGCCCTCGAAGGCAAACATCAGGCTCTTTCCACGGCTGTGGTTGCGCACCAACTTCAGGGAATCTTCGATCGCCTGGGAACCACCGACGTTGAAGTGAACACGCCCCTTATGCCCGAACTTGCGCTCTGCATCCTGGGCAATCAGCGCGGCCAGCTCGACCTTCTCGCGATGAAGGTACTGAGAAGCAACCTGTGGCAGCCTGTCCAGCTGACGATGGGCAGCGGAATTAAGACGCTCGTTTCGGTACCCAAAATTGACCGCCGAGTACCACATCTGAAGATCGAGATAGGGAATTTCGTCGCGATCGAAAAGGAAGGAACCCTCGCAAGAGTCAAAAAACTTGGGAGTTTCCGTATAGTGGACTGTATCTCCATAGGAGCAATAGAGCTCCTCGAGTGAACGCAGGTCATCTTCGCTGGGAACGACTTCAACGTCGTTCGGCTTGAGCGTTTTCAGCATGGATTTCTCCGGTCAGAACTGTTGGGAGAGTGGGATGGATTGAAACGAGGGCAGCGTGGAGCCATCGATCGAGATCAGCATGTCGAGTACATCGTAGAAATCGGCGTAGACGGCATGGCGGATGGATTCGCGCCGGCAGAAGGCGGCAAGCTTGCCCTTGGCAAACACCATATCGGCGCTGCGGGCAGCACAGAAGTCTGAACGCCCGTCACCGATAAAGACGTGAGGCCCTGCCCCCTTGAGAACCGAGCATTTACATACGCCGGATGCGACTTGGCAGGTCGATCTTGAATGCGGAAACTCAAGATCGAAGCCGCTTTCGGTTTGAATCAGATGGTTGGCGACAACTCGGATGCCAGAAATACCGTGAAGAGCAAGAACCCGACGAATGAAATGGTCGACACCGTCGCTGACAATGACCACTTCAATTCCGCTTCGGTCGCAATGTCTTTTGAAATCTCGAAAGCCGGGGTCGATCTCAACTTGGTCCAGGAAACGACCGATCTCATAACGCTCAGCCCTGATAAGGCGGATCTGTTGCCTCATGCACTCGGCCGAGTTAATGAGTCCAGCCTCCCAGCGCGCTTCGATCTCATGCCATTCAGGCAGAGCAAAATGGTTGAGAACGAGGTCGGTAACGTCCTCTGTCGCTATGGTTCCGTCAAAGTCGCAAAAAGCTAACATGTCGTGGCCCCAACTCGGTTGGGACCCGTCTACGCTCGGCCGATGATGGCTGCCTGAGCGGAAAATGATGCCAAACTGAAAGGCTCAACCGCCCGAAGAAACGGCCGGAACCACCAGCTCAACCCGAAGGCCATAGCCCCAAGCAGGTGTCGCAAGCGAAATCTGGATATTCAGGCGCTTGGCGATCTCCGCAACGATCGCTAGTCCCAATCCGGCACCGTCACGATCTGTTGATGAGATGCGGTGGAATTTCAGGAACACCGCTTCCCGCTGATCCTCGGGAATACCCGGACCGCGATCATCAATCACCAATCGCCAATCAGCGTCGGACGGTAGTATTTCGACACGGATCTCGCCACCATCGGGCGAATACTTCAAGGCGTTGTCAACGAGGTTGTCGATGAGTAGCCGTAACAACAGCCGATCAGCGTTTATGTATGCCTCTTCCTCTCCGAGAAGCTCAACTTCAAAGCCACGGTCGCTAAGGATCGCGCCGACGTCCGCAAGAGATGAGGCCGCGACCTCATGGAGGTTGATAGCTTCCAGACGAAGTGGCTGATGACTGACGCGCGCCAGATGAAGAAGCTGCGCGATCAGGTGCATGGCTCGCTCGTTGCTGGCAACGAGGTCCTTCATCAATTGTCGCCGTTCATCTTCGTCGGTGGCATTGTCCAGCATTTGCAGCAACAGCTTGATACCTGCCTGCGGCGTTCTCAACTGATGAGCGGCAAGGTCAGCAAAGCGCCGTTCCAGCGTCAGTGAGGTGTCCAGCTTTTGCATGAACTGGTTCAGCGAACGAACGAGAGGCAGAAGGTCGCTCGGCATGTTATCGATCGCCAGGACCGACAGATCGTCAGGAGTTCGCGACCTAATTTGTCTCACGAGCCCTCGTATGTGGCTGAGGCCGTTGTTGATCACGAGCCAGGTGAGCAAAGCGATTGCTGGAACCAAGACAAGAAGTGGAAGCGCAATATCCAGAAGGATCTTTCCGACAAGACTCTTCCGCAGAGCGATTTTCTCGGCGACTTCAATAACGATATCCGTATCGGCTATCGGCAGCGAATAGACCCGCCACTTTTCGGACGTTTGTACATAGTCGGCAAAGCCGACGGGGAATGGCGGAACGCCCTCTGGAAAGGCGTTACTGCTGACCATGGCCAGCGCCTTACCCTTCCACGAACGAAAGGCATGAGCGTCGGCGTAATCGTCGGCATCCTGGTTGAGCGCCAGTTGATTTCCCATGGAGAAATCAATGTCGGGTACTTCAACCGGAGCCTTGAAGTCCTCCCGATGAAGATGCCCTCTGAGAAGGATCCAGAGCGTGTTGGCGTCGTTGATCAGCTCGGCATCGTAAATGTTCTCGATCTCTCGTGTCGCGCTGCGATAAGCGAGCGCGCCGACAATCAGAATGGTCGCCATCAGCGTTGGGAGGATGCGCCAAAAGAGGCGCTGACTGAGCGTCACCCTCACCGCTCGACCATATAGCCGACGCCACGGATCGACTTGATAAAGGTCGAGCCAAGCTTGCGCCTAAGATTATAGACAGCGACCTCGATCGTGTTGCTTTCGGTCGTCGACTCCGCGTCATAGAGCGCATACTCAATGTCGGTCTTGGTCACATATCGCCCTGCGCGCTCCATCAGCAGCCGCAGAAGATGAAACTCCTTGGCTGGCAGATGCAGCGGCTCACCGCCCTTGCGGGCAATGAGAGCCGCAGGATCAAGTTCGACATCACCGGAAACAAGAACCGTCACCGCGCGCCCTTCGCGGCGGCGCGTCAGCGCGCGAATGCGGGCCAGGAGTTCTTCAAGATCGAATGGCTTCACAAGGTAGTCGTCGGCGCCACCGTCCAGCCCTTCGACGCGATGCTTGACGCTGTCGAGGGCAGTTAGAAGCAAGACCGGCGTTTGATTGGCCTTGTTACGTAGTGTCCGTACGATGTCGAATCCGCTCATCTTTGGCAGATTCACGTCGAGGACAGCCACGGCGTAGTCATTATCTTCACACGCGGCCAATCCGGACTCGCCGTCGCTGAACCAATCAACGCCGTAAGCGTGCTTCTCTAGCGCGCGTTTGAGCGACGGACCAAGAATGCGGTCGTCTTCGACGAGAAGAATGCGCAGCTTGTCACCTCTTCCAAGCGATCTCACGCGGCCTTTGAGATAGGCCGCCTCAAAGCGATCCGTCTAAGCTCGGCTGGCCGAATGCTGTCCGCTAGATTATTCGGCAACGACCCGGCAGTCTAGCGGACATGCGTGTCTCATGATGTTCTAGAGGCGCAGGTTCATGGTTTCAGGGCAATTCCCGTTGCGGAACACACACGGAACATGTTAACTCTGTTCGTGATTTGTACCGAATCGCGGTTCAGCTCAACCGGCCTTTTGTGCCGCCCACCGGGGACCAGACGATGCTCACGCGCAAACAGCTCGAACTCCTGATGTTCATTCATGAGCGTCTCAAGGAATCGGGTGTGCCGCCTTCCTTCGACGAGATGAAGGACGCTTTGGACCTCAAGTCCAAATCGGGCATTCATCGGCTGATCACCGCTCTTGAAGAGCGCGGCTTCATTCGTCGCCTTCCTAATCGGGCACGCGCGCTGGAAGTCATCAAGTTGCCTGAAACCATGCAGCCCGGTATTGGTCGTGCCCGCAAGGGGTTCGCGCCCGCCGTTATCGAGGGGGATGCTGGGCGCAAGGCGCCGCCTGCACCTCCGGCGGCCCCGTCGCTCGATAGTCGCGATACCGTTCCCGTTCCGGTGATGGGACGCATCGCCGCAGGCGTGCCGATCGCGGCCATTCAGAATCAATCGCACATCCTACACGTACCGATCGACTTGGTAGCCGGGGGCGAGCATTACGCGCTTGAAGTGCGCGGCGACTCGATGATCGAGGCCGGTATCCTTGATGGCGACACGGTTGTGATCAAGAAATCCGATACGGCAGATTCAGGCGACATCATTGTGGCTCTGGTTGACGACGAGGAAGCCACTCTGAAGCGTCTGCGGCGGAAGGGCGCTTCCGTCGCTCTGGAAGCCGCCAATCCCGCCTACGAGACGCGGATTTTCGGGCCGGATCGTGTGCGCATTCAGGGACGCCTTGTTGCGCTGATGCGCCGTTACTGATCTGCCTTTGCTCGTGACCGCATCTGGCTGCGGTCGACATGCGCTTGTTCCAAGCGAACCCTTTAAGGCGCGGCTCTTGCCGCGCCTTTCATTATTTCGACAATCGGCTTTCCTCGGACGGATGGAGCAGTGACGTATCGCCATAGGAATAGAACCGATAACCGTTAGCGATGGCGTGGGCATAGGCGGTGCGCATGGTCTCAAGCCCCGAGAAGGCCGAGACCAGCATGAACAACGTCGACTTCGGCAGATGGAAGTTGGTCATGAGTAGATCGACAGCCCGAAACTTGTAGCCGGGCGTGATGAAGATATCCGTCGTCCCGGCGAAGGGCCTGACCAGCCCATCTTCGCCAGCGGCACTCTCCAGCAAACGCAGTGACGTTGTCCCGACGGCGACTACCCTGCCCCCGCGTGCCCGAACTGCATTGAGCGCCTCAGCCGTCTCCGGCGCAACATACCCGACCTCCGAGTGCATCTTGTGATCTTCGGTGTTGTCCACCTTCATAGGCAGGAAGGTGCCGGCGCCGACGTGCAGCGTGACGAAATGCCGGCCGATGCCCTTGGCATCCAGCCGATCGAAAAGCTCCGGGGTAAAATGAAGGCCGGCGGTGGGCGCAGCGACCGCTCCGCTCTCACGGGCATAGACCGTCTGATAGTCGGCACGGTCATGCTCGTCCTCGGCACGGCGGGCCGCAATGTAGGGCGGCAACGGGATGTGGCCAACTGCCATGAGAGCCATGTCGAGTTCCGGCCCGGCCCGATCGAAAACCAGTACGATCTCGCCGTCGTCGCCCTTCTTCGTAACGACAGCGGAAAGCAGGGCTGCGGCGGGATCGACACCGGCAAACAACACGCGGTCGCCCGCGCGCAGCTTGCGAGCGCCTTTGACGAATGCGCGCCAACGATCGGGCGCCTCGCGCATGTGCAACGTTGCAGAGAAACGAACAGGCTCCGCTCCCTCGCGGTCACGCCGCCCTTCAAGCTGAGCGGGAATGACTTTGGTGTCGTTGAATACCAGCGCGTCGCCAGGGGATAGGAGATCGGCAAGATCGCGCGCGTACCTATCCTCTAGTGCCTGGCCGGGCTTTACGACCAGGAGGCGCGAAGCATCGCGGGGAACCGCGGGACGCAGAGCAATCCGTTCGGGCGGAAGTTCGAAATCGAAAGCTGAGACTTGCATGTCCCTGCATAGCCACGACCGACTTCGAAAGGCAACCGACATTGCTGATCGGCGGCCGGAGCCCCTCATCGTCGATCGCTAGATTGCACCTCGGTGTGAGCAGGGCTCTATGTAATCGGCTCACCAAGGCAGGCCGACAAAGCGCAACCCAGCCGTCCAATCTGGCGCACTCTGACGTCTTCGCAATGCCGGATCTGCAGAAGTTGAAGGATAACCGCCTAAAAAAGCCTCCCTCCCGGGAAGTGCGACTAGCGCCGCAAGGTGTCATCGGATAAACCGCCAGCCGAAAAGTCCCAAAAAGCAAGGACAGACCATGCTTGAGTGGTTCCGCAAGCTCCTTCCGCATGAAGAGCAGTTCTTCGATCTGTTCGCACAGCACTCCCAGACCGTCGTCGCAGCGGCTCATTCGTTGAACGCTCTCCTATCCGGAGAAGACCGCGACGCCCGCATCGCCGAGATCGTTGCCCTTGAAGACAAGGCGGACGGCATTACGCGCGAAGTACTGCTGGCCGTTCGGCGCAGCTTCATTACCCCGTTCGACCGCAACGACATCAAGGATCTCATCCAGTCCATGGATGACACCATCGACACCATGCATCGCGTGGTGAAGACCATCCTTCTGTTTGAACAGCACGTTTTCGATCCGGGAATGCGCGACATGGGCCTCGATATCGTTCAAGCCTCCAAGCTGGTTGTCGAGGCGATTCCGCTCCTGAAGAACGTTGGAGCCAACGCCCCTCGCCTGACCGCACTCTCGGAAGAAGTAACGCGCGTCGAAGGCCACTCCGACTTCCTTCACGATAATGGTCTCAAAGATCTCTACCGCAGGCATGGCACCGGTAACGCCATGAGTTACATCATCGGCAGCCAGATCTATGGCGAGCTCGAGAAGGTTCTCGACCGCTTCGAAGATGTCGCCAAGGAAATCAGCGGCATCGTAATCGAGAACGTCTGATGGAGACGCTCGCTCTTCCCTTGCTCATCGGACTGGTTGGTATCGCGCTGCTGTTCGATTTTCTGAACGGCTTGCACGATGCCGCCAATTCGATCGCCACGATCGTATCGACGCGCGTGCTCAGGCCTCAGTACGCGGTATTTTGGGCGGCGTTCTTCAACTTCATCGCCTTTCTGTTCTTCGGTCTCAACGTCGCGACGACCTTGGGCAAGGGCATCATCGATCCGTCCATTGTGACGCCGCACGTTGTCTTCGCGGCGCTGATGGGCGCCATCGTCTGGAATGTGGTGACCTGGGTGGCCGGCATTCCCTCGTCATCCTCGCACGCCCTTGTCGGCGGGCTGGTCGGAGCGGGTCTTGCCAAGACCGGCTTCAGTTCGGTGGTCTGGTCTGGCCTGATCAAGACTGCCAGCGCCATCTTCCTGTCGCCGGCCTTGGGTTTCTTCCTGGCGTTGATGCTGGTCCTCGCGGTGTCCTGGACCTTCGTGAAGCGAACGCCTTTTGCCGTCGACAAGACCTTCCGGCATCTGCAGTTCGTGTCCGCGTCGCTCTATTCCCTCGGGCACGGCGGTAATGATGCTCAAAAGACCATGGGTATCATCGCCGTCCTGCTCTATTCACAGGGCTATCTCGGCGGCGAGTTCCACATCCCCTTCTGGGTGGTGATTGCCTGTCAGTCTGCCATGGCGCTCGGGACACTGCTGGGCGGCTGGCGCATCGTCCATACGATGGGCTCCAAGATCACGCGCCTCAACCCGATGCAGGGTTTCTGTGCCGAGACGGGCGGCGCCATCACGCTGTTTGCAGCCACACACTTCGGAATACCTGTTTCGACGACGCACACCATCACCGGCGCCATCGTCGGCGTCGGCGCCGCCCGGCGTGTATCGGCAGTCCGCTGGGGCATTGCTGGCAATATCGTCATCGCCTGGATCATCACGATGCCAGCGGGCGCCCTCATTGCTGCATGTTCCTACTGGCTGGTCGACCTTTTCGCGTAATCGCGACCGCCGGAGCCAGAGCTCCGGCGGAATCCAATCAAAGCCGTGGCAGCGGGGGATCTGCTAAATACGGCCCGCTTTCAAGTCATCGGCAAGCCGCCGACAGGCGCGCACCGTGAGCGCCATGATTGTCAACGTCGTTCCTACAGTGCCACTGCCGGCAAAGGAACTGGCATCTGAAACCACGAGATTGGGAACATCCCAGCTTCGATTCCAGCCATCCAGGACTGACGAAGCGCGATCGCTCCCCATACGCGCGCCCCCACTTTCGTGAATGGCCGCTCCCATTTTCATGGTCTGGCCAAAGAACATCCTGAACATCAGACGGTTGAAAAGGCTCTCTTCGGGGAAGGCTCCCCGCCCCATCTCGGTGAGTCCAAGCGGTGAGCCGACAAACTCAGGCTCGCCCCCAACCTCGCGAACGAGATCGACGATCGTGGTCTGCTGTTCACGCAGGAATGCTCTCTCTTCATCATGCAAGACACAACGGATGTGTGGAACGGGTATCCCCCATGCATCCTTCTTGCTTGGGTCAAGCGTCACACGGTTGTCGGCGTGGGGCAACATCGGGCCAAAGCCGAAGAACGACATCTTTGCCGGTCCATCAGGCGGAGCGACCGTGCGACCGACAGTACCCTGATAACTGAAAAGACCGCTTTGCTTTCCGTCCTTGCTGAGGAACCGTGGAATGAAGACACCACCAGTCACGCCGTAGAATGGATCTTCGGGAGCACTGTCGTCCGGTGCCCACCCCTGGGCCTTCGGAAAAGTGCCAGCCATTATACAGGGCAACTGATCCATGAAGTATCGTCCGAGCGTTCCGGAGCTGTTGCCAAGTCCGTTCGGATGACGATTTGAAGACGAGTTCAGCATCAAACGGATGCTTTCTATCGGCGAAGCACAGAGCACGACGCTTGCCGCCCGAACGGTCTCGACCCGGCCACTTCTGCGATCTACGAACTCGGCCCCGACAGCGCGTCCGTTCTGATCGTCGGTGACAACGCGACGCACGACGGCGTTGTAACGGACTGAGAGCCGCCCGCTCTGAAGCGCCATTCTGAGGGGGCGAGGAACACGTTCCGGCTCCGCGAGATAGTAGCGCCATGACACGACGCGTCGGTCCGGCCAGCGATCTTCTACCGAGCGCTTGAACAGCTGTTCACCAGGAGTCAGCTTCGCTGGGCGCGCGTAAATGCTGTCGGGGAGCGTTTCGACGCCATCGGCATTCCCGTAAAGGCCGAGGTAGGATTCGACTTCTTCGTAAAACGGCGAGACATCGTCATAGCTGATCGGCCAATCCGCTCCATAGCCACGCCTTGACGCCATCTTGAAGTCGTCGTCCGTCCACCGCAGCAGTACTCGGCCGAAGCTGTGCAGACGCCCGCCGGCTTGGCGCCCCCTGATCCACAAAAAAGGCTCCCCTCGTGGGGTCGTATAGGGGTTCTTGAAGTCGTTGACGAAGAAACGCCCGAAGCGGCCGGAGAAGAACATGGCCCGTGCCTGAACGGGCTGCCCCTTGAGCGTCGCAATGGCGCGTTCCCAGACATTGACCGAACTCGCCGGCATCTTCTTCTTGGAAGGATCGAAGTCTTTCGGTCCGATCTCTGGACCAGCCTCAAGCAGGAGCACATTAAGCCCCTGGTCGGTAAGCTCTTTGACCGCAAAGCAACCGGCCGCCCCAGAACCGATCACAAGGGCATCGTAGGTAGTCTCTGACATTTCCGGTTATCCTGATCCTTGGCCAAGGCTGAGCGTCGGCCCTCCTGCAACGATGATTGCCTTCAGAGGCGATTGCCGTCCGCTCCGAAGAGCGATGCTTTTGCGATGTCGAACCCAACGGAAATGGCATCGCCAGGCTTGAGTTCGGTTTCGCCCATCAGGCGCAGGGACATGGTCTGCTCCGCGCATTCGAACCAGACCACGGCGTCGGCGCCCATTGGTTCGACGACGGAAACCAGCCCTTCGATTGTCTCGAAACCGACCGGCGAGGGACCGACGACGATATGTTCCGGCCGCAAGCCCAGCGTTGCCTTGCCCTCGGTCGGCGGCTTGAGGAAAGGATATCGCTGAAGCGCCAGGCGTCGACCGCTGAAGACGAAGAAGGCCTCCGTCGACCAGGCCTCAACCTCGCCAGCGACAAAATTCATGGAAGGCGAACCAATGAACCCGGCGACGAACATGTTGACCGGGCGATGGTAGATGTCCTGCGGCGTTGCCAGTTGCTGGATGACACCATCCTTCATGATCGCGATGCGGTCCGCCAGCGTCATCGCCTCCACCTGATCGTGGGTGACGTAGATCATGGTGTTGCCGAGCTGCTGATGCAGGCGCTTGATCTCGACCCTCAATTCGTTGCGCAGCTTTGCATCGAGGTTGGAGAGAGGCTCGTCGAAGAGAAAGACATCGACCTCCCGGACGAGCGCCCGACCGATCGCAACGCGCTGTCGCTGTCCGCCCGAAAGCTCGGCCGGCTTGCGATCAAGAAGAGCGTCGAGATGGAGCAAGGCGGCGGCACGCACAACCCGGCTTTCAATCTCGGTCTTGGGAACGCCTGCTACCCTCAGACCGAATGACAAGTTCCGACGAACCGTCATATGCGGATAGAGCGCGTAGGATTGGAACACCATGCCGATGCCCCGGTCCTTGGGTTCGTCCCAGGTCACGTCGCGCCCCGATATCGAGATGCTTCCATCGGCGACGTCCTGCAGACCAGCAATCGCATTCAGGAGTGTGGACTTGCCGCAACCCGACGGGCCGAGCATGACGAGAAACTCACGCGGCGCCACATCGAGCGACATCTTTTCGATAACCGTGTGCCCCTCGTAAGCGATCTTGAGGTCGGCGATGGAAACAGCAGATTGCATCAATGCTCACCCCTTGACGGCTCCAGCGGTGATACCGCGCACGAACCAGCGTCCGGACAGGAAGTAGATTGCGAGAGGCACAAGCGCGGTAAGAATGGTCGCTGCCATATTCACGTTGTAGGCGCGCTCACCCATGGTGGTGTTGACGATGTTGTTGAGTTGAACCGTCATGGGAAGGTTGTCCGTGCCAGCGAACACAAGGCTGAACAGGAAATCATTCCAGATCCCGGTGAACTGGAAAATCGAAGCGACCACGATCATCGGAATGGAAACTGGCAGCATGACTTCAAAGAAGATGCGCCAAAACCCAGCCCCGTCCACCCGAGCCGCACGGTAGAGTTCCTCAGGAACTCCGAGGAAATAGTTCCGGAACAACAACGTCACCAACGGCAGGCCAAAGGTCACATGGACGATGACGACGCCGAAAGTGGTCCCGTAGAGGCCGGTTACAGCCATCATCCGAACCATCGGGTAGAGAAAGATCTGGTAGGGAATGAGCCCACCAGCCATCAAGACGCCGAACAGCAGGGTGGCCCCTTTGGGGCGCCAGAACGAGAGCGCATAACCGTTGAGTGCCCCGAGAAAGACCGACAAGGCCACGGACGGCAGCGTGATCCTGACGGAGTTCCAGAAACCCACGCGAACGCCGACGCATTGAAGCCCCATACAGGCTCCGGACCATGCCGTTTGCCAGGAAGACCAATCGAGCTGGGAAGGCAGGGCAAAGATGTAGCCGAGCCTTATCTCCGGTAGCGTCTTGAGCGATGTAACGAACATCACGTAAAGAGGCACGAGGAAGAGCAAGGAAACCGCGGCGAGGAACGCATAAAGGCCCAAGCGACCGACTGTGACACGGGTTGGCTTTTGTCCGTTCAATCCCGATTTCGTCATTTCACGGCCCTCCGGCGAGCGCCTTGCACATACAGGGCGTAACGGACGGGAACGATGACGACGACGACCGTAAGAACCAATACCGTCGCTCCCGCAGCTGCGAGGCCGAGATTTTGACGTTGGAACAGATTGTCCATGATGAACTTTGCCGGCACTTCGGTCGCGCTTCCGGGACCGCCGCCGGTCATTGCCACCACAAGATCGTAGGTTTTGATGACTCCCATCGCGAGGAGCATCCCCGCCGCAGTGAGAGACGCCTTGAGCTGCGGCAGGATGATTGAGGCGTAGATGCGCCAGACCGGGATTCCGTCGATCATCGCGGCCTTCCACTGTTCGGCGCTTATGCCGCGCATGCCGGCCAGCACGATGACCATCACCAAACCGGCCCCCTGCCAGATGCCGGCAATGACTATGGTGTAGATCGCCATGTCTCGATCAACGATCCAATTAAACAGGAAACCATCCCAGCCAAGCGCTCGCACATTCGCCTGAATGCCCAACGTCGGATTGAGCATCCACTGCCAAATCAATCCCGTAACCACAAATGACATGGCGTAGGGGTAGAGAAAGATGGTTCGAAACACGCTCTCAAATCGCACGCGCCGGTCGAGAGCGGCTGCCAGCAGAAAGCCGAGAACGAGGCATCCGCTGACATAGAGCGTACCGAAGACAACCTCGTTGCGAAGGGCGGCCAGCCATTTGGGCGTCGCGAACAGCTTGATATACTGGGCGAACCCAACGTAGTTCGAGGACGGGAAAAGCGTCGAATCCGTAAAGGACATACGGACCGACCAGATCATGGTCCCAACGTAGACTACGGCGACCGCGAGCCAAGTCGGGGTGAGAGCGACCGTTGCAGCCATCGGCCGCCTGCGCTTTGAGAACATTGGCGATCTCTTCGGAATGTGCGCCCTGCCGCCGCAGAATGGCGGCGGCAGACCCGAGTTTCGAATATTGCTCGCAGGGCCAGTTTGCCGAAGTAACCAGCCCGAATGCCAATTATCCGAATATGCCGTAGAACGCCTCGGCGCCTGCGGCTGGATCTTCCGACGTGTTTGACCAGAACTCGTCGACAAAATCCGAAAGTGCACCGGCTTGCTGTGGCGTAAGGATGATCTCCTGATCGGGCACAATCTTTCCCTCGCTCATCAGCGCAAGGCCCTTTTGTGAGCAAACGTCGAGGGACGACTTGTCGACATCCGAACGCATGGGGATCGCCCCCTTCTTGATCGCGAAGTCGAGCTGGACTTTGGGGTCCATGACAACTTCGGCCAGAAGCTTCTGCGCCGGGGTAACACCATCGGGTCCGAGTTTGGGGAAGGAGAAGGAGTCGGCGATATAGACCATTCCTGGCGATTGAGGCGCCAGCATACATCCATAATCCTTGCCGGCCTCGAGGCCGGCGACGGTGAATTCTCCCTTGGCCCAGTCTCCCATGAACTGAACACCCGCCTTGCCGCTGATCACCATCGCGGTCGCATCATTCCAGTTTCGACCCGGAGCACCCTCGTCCACATAGGCGCGCAACTTCGACAGGATCGTCAGGCTTTTCTGAACCCCGTCCACGGAAGCCGCGCTCTTGTCTTTGTCGACATAGATCTTCAGGAAGCCATCGATACCGACCTGCGACAGCAGGATCATGTTGAAAACCTTGGTCTCCTGCCAGGACTGTCCACCCCAGGCAACGGGTAGAATGCCGGCCGCCTTGAGTTTGTCGAAAGCAGCAAACAATTCTTCCCAGGTTGCCGGCTCAGTGGTGATTCCAGCTTTGGCGAAGACGTCCTTGCGGTAGAACACCCAGCTTTCGCCATGGGCACCGGTCGGCACCAGATATGGTTTGCCATCAAAGGAGATCAGATCGTAGACCGACTTCGCCAGCACCTGATCCCATTTCCCAGCTTTCGCCACGTCATCAATGGGAACAAGAACACCCTGCTTGACGAAATCTTCCGACGAACGGCCGATGATGATCTGATGCCCGCCTGGCGGATTACCGGCAACAACGCGATTCTGAAAGGAAGCGTCCGCGGCGCCAAAACCGGCTATGGAAGAATCTTGCCAATCTCCGCCGCGCTTTTCGAAAGCGCTCCGAATAACGCCAAGGGCCGCGGCCTCGCCTCCCGATGTCCAGGAGGTCAATACCTCGATCTTAGGTTTGTCGTCCGCGAATGCTGGCCCAAGCGCTGCCAAAGCGGTAGCGCCAGCCAAAAACAAGGCTGTCTTTTTCTTCATGGTTCCACCTCTGTAGGACACCCTCTTGGCGGGGTGCTGGCTTAAAAAGTTGAATTCAAAGGAGCGTTGGCGTCAGTGCCTGGCGGACGAATGCCAGGCCGTCACGGATGTCCCCAACGGGGTCAGGCGCTGCGTCCAGTTCCAGAATAGCCCATCCGTTAAGGCTTCGATCACGCAGCAGACGAGACCAGGATAGCCAGTCGACACGACCGGTTCCCAAACCACAAAAATAGGGACGGTGACGATCGTGAATGTCGGGACCGATCGGCGTATCGGCGGGCATTGGACCGACGGCATCCTTCCAATGAGCGATCGCAACGCGCTCGTGGTGACGCTCGACGATTTGAATCGGATCTCCGCCAACAAGGATGAGATGCGCCGTATCAGGACAAAAATGCACGTAGGCGGGATCGGTCAGAAGCAACATCAGGTCAATGTCGCGGGCCATAGCGAAAACCGAGTGGGCCTCGGTGTGCAAGGCGAACTTGACCCCGCGCGAGGCAACCTTTGCGCCGATGCGATTGACGAGATCAGCCAGCTGCTGGGCTTCGTTCAAATCAAAGAATCTGTGAGGTGTAGCCCCCGGTGACGCGCGAAGCGGGAGACCGGCCACCATCACCTCGGCGCCGCATACAGCAAGGAAGTTGGCGTATTCGAAGGCTGAATCAGCGGCTTGTCTCTGCGCCACCGGATCCGACATATCCACCATGCTGGCAATATCGTTGAAGAATCCACTGGCCAGACGAAGCCCGCGGCTCGCCAGTGCATCGGCGAAGGCTTGTACCGAGCCGAACACAGCCACAGCGCCTTTCCAGTCGAAGGGTGGAAAGGTCAGCTCAACACCGGTCACACCCGAGGCTGCCACACCATCCAGTATTTTTTCCCAGAATACACGCGGTGTCAGGCGAGCAAAATCTTGAACGCCCGCATGATCTTTCACCTCCCAGAATCCCGGATGGAAGAAAGTCACGAGATCAACGCCAAATTGGAGCTTGTCGCTTGAATACATGGCAATCCGCCCTTCCCTCGCCGGAAAAGATTGGCCGGAAGTACATGGTGGGAGCCCTGAAGCGGGCTGGAATGAAGTCCGCAAATTCGTGTGGCAATCGATTGCCATGAGCAGATAATAGACAGGCCGTATTTTTACGCAAGCGGTTTTTGGCAATCGTTTGCCAAAAGCTGCCAATTAACGTAGCATCCGGGTCAGCAACTACGGCGTGTCAGGCGGATGACGTGAAGAATATCAAGGACTTTCAGGCAGGCGGTGGCCCGGTCATGGCCGATGTGGCCAAACTCGCCGGCGTAGCCGTTTCAACTGTCAGCAGAGCGCTTGCCAATCCGGATCGCGTCAATGTCGAGACGCGCACCAAAATCAACGCCGCCGCCGCCAAGCTCGGCTACACGCCCAACGCCATGGCCAGAAACCTTAGAAACGGCAACTCCAACACCGTTCTGATTATTCTGCCCGGCCCTTTGCACTACGGCGTGTCGCAGATCATCCCGAGGGTGTTGCACAGCATCAATGCCTCGCTGACGGAGCGCGGCTACAGCCTTATGATTGCCAATCTGGTGCGTGATGCGGTTTCAGAAGGACGCATCCTCGATCTCGCCTTCGGCGGGGCGGTCTGTGGCTGCATCATCCTTTCATCCTATCTCCCCAAAGATGGGAATCGGTCCTTGGCCGATGCTTCGCTGCCAATCGTTTCTATGCTCCTCGATATCAGCGGGCTGTCATATCCCAGCGTCGTGACCAACGACCGTGAGGTCATGCGCGAGGCAACCGACAAACTGATCTCACTCGGACATCGCAGCTTCTATTTCCTCTCAGGCCCGGAAGGTAACTATCACGACGTTGAACGCTTCGGAGGGACGCTCGAGGCGTTGAAGAAGGCTGGTCTTTCTGAAAATGCCATCGTGAAGTCAGCCCATCCGGAAAGCTATCAGGTCGGCTTGGAGGCAGGAGAGCACGCCGCCGAAGAGTTTATGCGTCTTTCTCAAAAGCCGACAGCCGTCCTGTCGGTCAGCGATGATATGGCGATTGCTTTCATGAGCCGCGTTCAGGATTTCGGCGTGAGGGTTCCAGACGATCTCTCGGTTCTCTCGTTCGATGGATCGCCGGTCTGTGCCTATTTCAAGCCACCGCTTTCGACGATCGAACAACCAGTTGAAAAGATGGGAGCCGCCGCCGTCGAGCTCCTACTGAGTATTGTTCAACAGAACGCCCTGCCCCCGAATGGACCAGTGGTCATCCCAAGCAAGCTTGTTATCCGCGCGAGTGTGGCAACAGCTAAAGGTTCCACGTGACCGGCGACCCGCCGGGGCACCGCGGCCAACATCCTAATCGGCGAGATAACAACGATGCCGGCAGACGCGCTCATTACCGCTTGTTCCTACTGGCTGGCCGACCTCTTGGTGTGAACGATCTCATCGCGATCAGCCGGCTCGCTTAGTTGAAACTCTGGCGAACGCGGAGGCAACACCAGCGTGACGAGCGTAAAGCTCACAAACAGCAGCAGGTACCAAGATCCCATCTTTTCGAGAGAAACCAGCTGCCACGTCCGTTGACTGGGATACAGCCAAGTGCCTGTAGCGGTGCCAACATTCTCTGCGATCCAGAGAAAAAAACTGGTCAAAATCGCAGCGACAACCAGCGGCATCCAGCGAATGCAAACGTCCACTGTGAAATAGATCCTAACGCGCCGAAAAAGAAGGACAGTCCACGCAAAGAGAAGCCACCGGAAATCAAAAGTGAAATGGTGACCGAAAAAGTTGGCATAGATCGCAGTCGAGAGCGCCAGGGTCCAAACACGCCTTGGGAAGTGAGTAAATCGCATGTCGAAGACACGGATCGCCCTCGCCATGTAACTGCCTATCGAGCCATACATGAAGCCGGAGAACAGCGGCACTCCACCGATCGCGATCAAAGCGGGTTCAGGGTAGCTCCACGAACCCACGTGTACCTTGAAGACTTCCATGATGGTGCCGACCAAGTGATAGACGACGATAACCTTCACTTCCGAAAGGCTCTCAAGGCGCAGCGCCAACATGAGAATCTGAATGGTCAGCGCGAGCATGAACAGGAAGTCGTAGCGCTGAATGGGCCAATTCGCGGACCAAGCAAATTTGGTGACGATGAGCGCCGACAGCATCGCGCCACCGAAGAGACACGCCCATGCCTGTTTCAGGCCGAAGAGAATGAACTCCGCGACAGGAGATGGCAAACGGGCCAAACATCCCCTCAACGCCAAACGAAGCGGCTCTAATATCGGCCCCGTGGCGTGATCAAATGCAGGAGGAATAATTGCCCCCGTAATAAAACGCCGACGAGTAAACCCGTCGGCGCAATAGGCAAATTATTGATCTTTCGATCAGGCTGCGTCGGCAGCGACGACGACCGAAACGATCTTGTCGGGATCACGCACCGGTTCGCCGCGCTTGATCTTGTCGACGTTTTCCATGCCCTCGATGACCTTGCCCCAGACCGTATACTGCTTGTCCAGGAAACGGGCGTCGTCGAAGCAGATAAAGAACTGCGAGTTGGCGCTGTTCGGGTTCATGGCACGGGCCATAGAGACCGTGCCGCGCACATGCGGCTCGGCATTGAACTCCTGCTTGAGGTCCGGATACTTCGAGCCGCCGGTGCCGGTGCCATGCGGACAGCCGGTCTGAGCCATGAAGCCGTCGATCACCCGGTGGAAGACGATGCCGTCGTAGAACTTCTCACGCACCAGCTTCTTGATGTGGTCTACGTGGTTAGGAGCCAGATCGGGGCGCATCTCGATGACGACGGTGCCCTTGGTGGTTTCCATGACGAGGGTGTTCTCGGGATCCTTGATATCGGCCACGCGGGCCTCCTTTCAGGTCTGTTTACCGGCCGTGCTCATACCACGGCCGGCCGGGAAGTTCGACCGATCAGTTGGGATCGGAAGCGAGGCGTGCCTTGACGATCTTGTCGGGCTTCGCCGGCGGCTCGCCGCGATTGATCTTGTCGACAACGTCCATGCCCGCGGTCACTTGCCCCCAGACGGTATACTGACCGTCGAGGAAGCTTCCGTCGTCGAACATGATGAAGAATTGAGAATTGGCGCTGTTAGGATCCTGGGCACGAGCCATGCCGACCGTACCACGACCGAAGTGGGCCTTCGAAAATTCCGCCGGAATGTCGGGAAGATCGGAGCCGCCCATGCCAGTACCGGTGGGATCGCCGGTTTGGGCCATGAAGCCCTGGATGACCCGGTGGAAGATGATGCCATCATAGAAGTGCTTGGCGACCAGCGCCTTGATCTGAGCGACATGCTTGGGCGCCAGATCCGGCCGGAGCTCGATCGTTACCTTGCCCTTGCTGGTATCGAGAATCAGCGTGTTATCGGGCGAAGCAGCATTGGCGCCTGTCGCCAGCAAAAGGCTGGACACGGCGAGTGCCGCGAGAAAAGTCCTGCGGATCACATCGATCTCCCTGGTTTTGCGGTCATGCTTGATCAGCGGGCCGGATAGCGGGCGCGGAGTTTCTCTGCGACCTGCGGCGGAACAAAGGCGGAGACATCTCCCCCCAGTTTGGCAATCTGCTTCACGAGACTGGACGCCACGTGCCGAACGCCTGACGATGCGCCGAAGTAAACGGTGTCGATTTCCGGCGCCATCGCCGCATTCATTCCAGCCATCCCAACCTCGACATCGAGATCTGAACTGTTTCGAATGCCACGTACGATGACCCGCGCGTCGTGCTGCCGGGCAACATCGACGACCAGGCAGGTAAAGGCGACGACATCAATCCGACCGCCCGTTCGCAAGGCGATGGGAGCAACCAGCTCGTGCAGCATCGCCTCACGCTCAGCGGCGTCGAACTCGCTCTTCTTCTCATGGTGGATGCCGACAGCCACCACCAACCTGTCGAACAGGCGAGACGCACGCTCGATGATGTCCATGTGGCCGTAGGTGACCGGATCGAAAGAGCCGGCATAAAGAGCTGTTTTCATGCGCACCTAAATAGCCGCTTCAAAGGCTGTTAACAACCATGCCGCACCCCTCCGGCCATCCACTCGGCGCCATTCGCGGACTTTAGGCACTTAGTCGCATTTACCCTCCGTTAAGCATTAACCCCGATGCGTCCAATCGTCTCGGTCGCGTTAACTGCTGCGTAACGCTCCCGCCCGAAACTCGCCATTACTAACGGGTCTCGCACAGGAAGGCGGACTGACATGACGAAACATCGCGTACTGCGTCTTAGGAAGATGGCCGTCGTCATGGCCGGGCTTTCGGTTGCCGTTCTGTCGATCGGCGCGACCGAGCCCATCTATCCGGAGATCAGCCGGGGCGACCAGGCATCGGAAATCAGCAAGTGTTCGGTCGAGACCGTCGACGGCCTCAAGGTTTGCTCGAATGAGGCGCGGGCGAGCGTCGGCGTCACGGTGACCAACGTTGCCACCGGGCTGACCATCGTCGACTAAGCAGAGCTTTACAAAGCAAAAAGAAGAACGCCTTCGCAGCGTTCCCTATAAATGCGGCATGGGCGCAAGAGGTGAGGCCACCTTCTTGCGCCCAATCTTTTTCAAACCAGCTAATAAGGCGCCGGATTATTCCTCGGCTTCATTTTCCTCGCCGATGTCGGAAATGTGCTCCACCGACACCACCTTCTCGCCCTCGCCCGTATTGAAGATACGGACGCCCTTCGAGGCGCGCGAGACGATGCGAATCTGGCCAACCGGCACACGGATCAACTGACCACCATCGGAAACCAGCATAATCTGATCGGTCGGCTCCACCGGGAAAGCGGCCACCAGCTTGCCGATCTCGTCAAGCTTGCTCTGGTCGGTTGCCTTGATTCCTTTGCCACCGCGTCCGGAGATGCGGAACTCGAAGGACGAAGAACGCTTGCCATAGCCCTGCTCGTTTACCGTCAGTACGAACTGCTGGGCCAACATCATCTCGGCATAACGATCCGACGACAGCGAATCGATGCCGTTGCCCTCCTCTTCAGCGTCGTCGGCTGCGACATCCTCGACCTCGGCCTCTTCATCGCCCGCCAAACGCTGCTCTGCCGCCCACTGCTTCTGGAAAGCGGTGCGCTCTGCCGGGCTGGCATCGAAATGCCGGAGAATGGTCATGGAAATGAGTTCGTCGCCATCGGCGAGCGAAATGCCGCGCACGCCGGTGGAATCGCGTCCCTTGAAGACGCGCACGTCACCAACCGAGAAGCGGATGCACTGACCGAGCGCCGACACCAACAGGAAGTCGTCGTCCTCCGTGCAGGTCTCGACGCCGACAATGCCATCCGCCTCGTCGTCGAACTTCATCGCGATCTTGCCGTTGCGGTTCACCTGCGTGAAATCGCTGAGCTTGTTGCGGCGAACCGTTCCCAAGCGGGTTGCAAACACCACGTCGAGATCGGACCAAGTCCGCTCGTCCTCAGGCAGGGCAAGAATGGAAGTGATGCGCTCGCCATCCTGCAGCGGCAGAATGTTCTTGATGAACTTGCCACGCGACTGCGGCGTTCCGAGCGGCAGACGCCATACCTTGAGCTTGTAGGCAATACCGCGCGAGGAGAAGAACAGCACCGGTGCATGCGTCGAAGCGATGAATAGGCGGGTGACGAAATCTTCTTCCTTCGTCGCCATGCCGGAACGGCCCTTGCCGCCACGATTCTGTGCCCGATACTGAGACAACGGCACGCGCTTGATGTAGCCCTCGTGAGAAACGGTGACCACCATCTCCTCACGAGCAATGAGATCCTCGTCCTCCATATCCGCGTCGGATTCGACGATCTCGGTACGGCGTGGCGTGGCATAGGCCGTCTTGATCTCAAGAAGCTCATTGCGGATGATTTCCAGCACACGATCGCGAGACGCGAGGATTTCAAGGTAGCCCTTGATCTCTTCGGCCAGCTGATTGAGCTCGTCGGAAATCTCTTCACGGCCGAGCGCAGTGAGGCGCTGCAGACGCAGGTCAAGAATGGCGCGAGCCTGTTCTTCCGAGAGGTTGTACGTGCCGTCCTCGTTCATCTCGTGTCGCGGATCGTCAATGAGACGGATTAACGCCTCGACATCAGCGGCAGGCCAACGACGGGTCATCAGCTGTTCACGGGCAACGGCCGGATCGGGCGCGTTGCGGATGACCGAGATCACCTCGTCGATGTTTGCCACCGCAATGGCGAGACCGACCAAGATGTGCGCACGATCGCGCGCCTTGCCGAGCAGGAACCTGGTCCGGCGGGTTACCACCACCTCACGGAAGGCGATGAACGCGTTCAAGACATCCTTGAGGTTCATCAGCTGTGGGCGACCGCCGTTCAGGGCCACCATGTTGACGCCGAATGACGTCTGCAGCTGCGAGAAGCGGTAAAGCTGGTTGAGCACCACGTCGGCAACAGCGTCGCGCTTCAGCTCGATGACGACACGGATTCCGTCGCGCGAGCTCTCGTCGCGCAGGTCGGCGATGCCCTCGACGCGCTTCTCGCGCACCAGCTCGGCAATCTTCTCGACCATCACCGACTTGTTCACCTGATAGGGAATCTCGGTGACGATGAGGGCTTCGCGATCCTTGCGGATCTGCTCGATGGCAACGCGGCTGCGCATGATGACCGAGCCGCGTCCGGTCATGAAGGCCTGGCGGATACCGGAGCGTCCGAGGATCATGGCGCCCGTCGGGAAGTCCGGACCGGGGATGACCTCCATCAGCTCTTCGATGTCGATCTCCGGATTGTCCATCACGCGGATGGTGGCATCGACCACTTCGCCGAGGTTGTGCGAAGGGATGTTGGTCGCCATGCCCACCGCGATACCGCCGGAACCGTTGACCAGCAGATTGGGGAAGCGAGCCGGCAGGACCGAAGGCTCGCGCTCGGACCCGTCGTAGTTGGGATTGAAATCGACGGTGTCCTTGTCGAGGTCTTCGGTCAGCGCCTGCGCGACCTTCTCGAGGCGCACTTCAGTATAACGCATGGCGGCGGCGCTATCGCCGTCGATGGAACCAAAGTTGCCCTGCCCGTCGACGAGCGGCAGCCGCATGGAGAACGGCTGGGCCATACGTACCAAGGCGTCGTAGATCGAGCTGTCGCCATGCGGATGGTATTTACCGATGACGTCACCGACCACGCGCGCCGACTTGCGATACGGCTTGTTCCAGTCGTAGCCGTTTTCGCTCATCGAATAGAGGATACGGCGATGAACAGGCTTGAGGCCGTCGCGCACATCCGGCAGAGCGCGCGACACGATCACGCTCATCGCGTAATCGAGATAGCTGCGCTTCATTTCCTCGATGATCGACACCGGCTTGATGTCGGTCGGCTCGGCACCGTCTGGTGTCTTCGTCTCTTCAGCCAATGACTTAAACTTCCTGAACTACTCCGACCCCCAGTCGAATGATCGCGGGCGTCAAGGATTGTCTTTCGGGTCTCATCGTCCGATCGGAAAACGCTTCCGCCCTTGCGAGCGGGTCTTCCGAATATGCTTCGTTCTAGCCGATTCTGGCGGTAGAAGCCATGGACAGCCCCCCTCGTCAACAGGCATCGATCAGAGCGAATTTCACCTTTCACATCAAATGATTATTCGGGCTTTTTATTGGCGATCCGACACCATCCGGAAACTTTCCAAAACTTCTCCAAAAAACGAAGCGCCCGCGGTCCTAAATGGAGAGCGGGCGCTGCTGTTTTGGCGTTCGCGTCAACGAATTTCGGTCACGAACTTTTCGCGCGGACGGCGCACCTTCTTGAGGTTGACCAGCCAGTCCTTGTCCGCCTCGCGGTAGCCAAGAGGCAGGATGGTTACCGACCGCAGACCGCGCGCCCGAAGACCGAGCAGCTCGTCAAGCGCATCGGCGTCGAAGCCTTCCATCGGGGTTGCGTCAACCTCCTGCATCGCCGCTTCGGCAATGGCGAGGCCGAAGCCGATATAGGCCTGTCGGGCCGCATGCTCGAAATTGGTACGGGCATCGCGCGGAACATAGGCGCCGAGCAAGCGCTGGCGATAGGCGTTCCAGTTCGTCAAACGCTCACCATCGAGGTTCCGCTCGGCAACCACATAGTCGAACGCCTCGTTGATGCGATCTGCCGTGTAGGTGTCCCATGCGGCGAAGACCAGGAGATGCGACGCATCGACCACCTGCGCCTGACCGCTGGCGATCGGCAGGATCTTGGCCTTGATGTTCTTGTTGGTGATGACGAGCAGCTCGTAGGGCTGAAGGCCGCTCGACGTCGGAGCAAGGCGGGCAGCTTCGATGATTCGTTCGACCTTGTCCTGCGGCACGACACGGGCCGGATCGAACTTCTTGGTGGCGTAGCGCCAGTTGAGCTTTTCAAGGAGCATGAAGGGATCCTGAGGTAAGAACTATGGCCGCGGCAAACCTTGCGCCGACAACGTAAGGAGGGAGAGGCTCGCGGCAGAGATCGACACTCACCCGGCGCCGGATGACAATTCAACGCCAAGAGTAAGAAGTCACCGAGAAGTGACCGCGGAGCGCGGCTTAATCCTTCTTGTCATATGGATTATCGCCGCCAGAGCGCATCTGGACGCGGATCGGCGTGCCCGGCATCTCGAATGTCTCGCGAAGGCCGTTGGAGAGATAGCGCATGTAGCTCTCCGGCATGGCCTCGGGACGCGAACCGAAGATGATGAACATTGGCGGCCTGGTCTTGGCCTGCGTGATGTAACGAATCTTCAGGCGCCGCCCCGCAACCGCCGGGGGCGGATGATGTTCGATGAGGCCGGTCAGCCAGCGATTGAGGCGCCCCGTGGAGATGCGCGTGTTCCAGACGTCGTAGGCGCGCATCACGGCCTGCATCAGCTTGTCGATGCCTTGACCGTTGAGACCGGACAGCGTGACCAGTTCCACACCGCGCACCTGCGGCAGAAGCCGTTCGCACTCCTCGCGCAGCTCCTTGAGCTTGGTGGCGCGGTCCTCGACCAAGTCCCACTTGTTGAGAGCAATCACAAGGGCCCGCCCCTCGCGCACAATCAGATCGACGATGTGCAGGTCCTGCTTCTCGAACGGGATGGTGGCGTCGAGCAACACGACGACAACTTCCGCAAACTTGATCGAACGCAGGGCATCCGCCACCGAAAGCTTCTCGAGCTTCTCCTGCACGCGCGCCTTGCGACGAAGTCCGGCAGTATCGAACAGCTTCACCTCACGATCACGCCACACCCAATCGACGGAAATCGAGTCGCGGGTGATGCCGGCCTCGGGGCCGGTCAACAAACGGTCTTCGCCAATCATTCGGTTGATCAGTGTCGACTTGCCCGCGTTGGGACGTCCGGTCACTGTCACACGCAACGGCCGCTGCAGCTGCGGCTCGACCAGATTTCCGTCCTCGTCGACGTCGAGGTTGACGACTGCCTCTTCGCTGTCGGGTTCGGCAAAGCCCAGGCGCCCTTCAAGAGCTTCGCGTACCGCGTCGTAGAGATCGGCCATGCCCTGGCCATGTTCGGCCGAGATTGCAATCGCCTCGCCTAACCCCAACTCGTAAGCTTCCATGAGGCCCGTCTCGATGCCGCGCCCCTCAGCCTTGTTGGCGACGAGAATGACTTCCCGGTCCATGCGCCGGATCATGTCGGAGAAATGCTTGTCCAGCGGCGTAATGCCTGCCCGGGCGTCGTAAAGGAACAGGATGGCATCGGCGTCGCGGATGGCCATTTCCGTCTGGGCGCGCATGCGGCCTTCGAGCGATTCAGGATCCGCCTCTTCAAGGCCGGCCGTATCGATCACCTGAAAGACAAGATCGCCTAAACGACCGTTACCGACGCGGCGATCACGCGTCACGCCCGGCGTGTCGTCGACCAGCGCCAGTTTCTTGCCGACGAGGCGATTGAAGAGCGTGGACTTGCCGACATTCGGGCGGCCGACGAGAGCGACGGTCGGTTGCTCGGACATGTTCGAGACTTCCTTCAATAGACATTGCGGCGCCGGACCAACCGATCCGCCGCCGCCCATCCGTTTTCTTATGACGCCGTGATCAGTTCACAGCGATGAGCGTACCATCTCCGGCCAGAACCATCATCTTGCCAGAGCTAAGAATGGGCGCAATAGCGCCGCTGAAACCAATTTCGGTCGTGACATCGAGCGCACCAGTGACCGCATCCACCGAGGCAATTCGCCCATCGTTGGACGTCGCCCACAGCTTGCCAGCTGCCATCACCGGTCCGGCCCAAGAGCCCTTGCGGTTGGATGACGGCTTGAGCGGCAAGGTCTGAGCCCAGATGACCTTGCCCGTCTTGAGATCGAAGGCGATCATCCGGTTTTCGAGATCGATGAGGAATAGACTGCCGCCGGAAACAATTGGCGTTTCGGCGCTGCCGATAGGCTGCTGCCAACGGATATCGCCCGTTTTGAGATCGATTGCCACAAGCGAGCCACCGATACCGGTGGCATAGACGGCATCGCCGTGAATGACGGGACTCGCCGAAGCATCACGCAAACCGGTGATGGCTGAAATGGAGCTGCTCCCTGTGATCGAAGCTTGCCACTTAGCAGCTCCCGTCGCCAGATCGAACGCCTGGATCTGCCCTGCTGATCCAGCTACAACAACCGTATCTGCGGAAATTGCTGCACTTCCGGCGCCGACGAGCGAGGCACCAGAAACTTCAGTTGAGGCGCGCCAACCAGTGGCGCCTGTGGTGGCATCGAATGCCTGAACAACCCCCGACTGCGCGGTAACAATCACTTTGCCGCCGCCGACCGCCGGCGCCGAGCGGGCCGGGGCATCGAGCTTAACGCGCCAAATGATCGAACTCGTCGAAGCATCGATGGCAACGAGCTCTCCGTAACCCGTCGCCGCATAGACGCGCCCGCCAGCAACCGCCAGACCACCACCACCCACCGGATCGCTCGACCCGGACGGATACACACCGACGTGCCACGTGGCACCGCTGTTTGCCACCTTGAAGCCGGACACAACGCCCGCCGCATCATAGACATAGACGATACCGTCGGCCGCAACGGGACGGGCCGAGATACCTCTCCCCTTGCTGGTCGACAACCCCATCATGTCGCTGCCGAATCCGGACTTTCCGCCCTTCATCGACCAGTAGTGAACACCCTGCAGAGCACCAGCAACGTTACCTGGATCGTTGGTAGCAGTACCACCGGGCTGTGACCAGGCGACAAGCGCCGTGGGCACCCCTATAACCGCGCGCCCGTTGGTAATGCCACGGGTCGGATCGGAAACCGCCAGAATCGACGTACGGTTACCCTCCGCGATAGGATGATCCTTCTTGAACGGATTGAGCGAAGAAATGGAATCCATCGCCGAATCCGAACCGCAACCACTAACCGTAGCCGCAACAGCAAGCACGAGAGCGACAGAGGAAACGCGCGACAAGGTATTCATCCGGCAGCTCCATTGTCTGCGGTGCCAGACTCGGAGACAGCCAGATCGCGAAGGATGCGGGCACGAGCGCGCACGTCGGACGGGGTCGTGGGATCGTCCGTCAGCTTGCGAGCTTCCTCGCTCACGCCCTTCCAATCCTCGGCTCTGACAGAGGCCAGCGCGATGATTTCACGAGCGGCGTAACGCCACGGTGAGATATCGTTATTATAGCCGGACACGCGCGCCTTGATCTGCTCCGGATTCTCGCGATCGACGGCAATGAGCGCGGCGCGAATGGCAGCAAGGTCACGGAACGCTTGGTCGGCACGAGATGCCTTGGAAAGGTCTTCGAAAGTTGCCAGCGCGTTATCGGTCTCGCCCATCGCGGCATGTTCGGACGCGGCCCGGAAGCGCGCTAGCAACTGGTACTGCATAGGCGCGCTGGCAGCGTAGACGGCCAGCGACTCGGCAAGCGCCTTGTGATCACCGGCCTTGGCAGAGGCAAGAACCTGGGAGTAAGCGTCACCCGCGGCGTTGGCGCGGCTTGTCGCCCAATAGTCGTATCCTCGCCAGGCAGCCGTTACGGCGACGATAATGCCCGCCGCGACATAAACTGCCCAACCATAACGCTTCCAAAGGCCCGTGAGCCGGTCGCGGCGCAGATCTTCGCCGACTTCGTCGAAAATATCAGACATCTTCCATCCACTACCGGTCCGCGACACCACGGCACAAGGCTTAGGCACACGGTTGCGCCACCCGATCCAGCGCACGTCACCGACGCCGTTTACAGCCTTTTTTACCCAGACGCCACTTCTTCATTCACGCGATGACACGCCGCTCACAAGAGCGGCACACCAATCAACCAATCGTGCAGCACGAACAAGAACAAAGCCCACAAGAGAAGGCCTGTTGCCACGGCGATCCAGTCGCCCTTCGGGTCGACGGCCGCTTGCGGCCTGTCGTTCATCGGGCGTGCGATCAGGGAGAACCGAGCCATCAAAGTCCAGACAAAGAATGTGGACGCCAGCGTCACTCCCGCCAGCGTTCCAATCACCAGGGCATGCGCCACGGACCACAGCGTTACGGACGCGAGCATGGGGTGACGAACAAAGCGACCGATGCGCGTCGGCACCGGAAAGAAGGACGCGATCAGTAACGGCCAGGCCACTGCCATCAGCAGGAACGCAAAATGGCGCGCCCAAACCGGCGGCGCGAAAAGGACGACGGGATCCTGCCGTGCGAGACCATATCCATAGACGATAAGAACGAACCCGACGAGCGAGACAAGCGAATAGAGGCCTCGCCAGGGATTGTAGCCGATACGCTCGATTGCCGCGGCACGTAGGGCTGGAGCAGCAATGTAGATCGAATGCATTCCTATGAAGAGTACAAGCCCCAGGATGAAAGCGGACATTTCCACGCATCTCCAAAGCCAGAGCGAGTCTGGCGCACATAGCAAGACACGAGCCTACAGCGAGCTCTCTCCGGGGCGCACCGCCTGCCTCCGCACAAGTCGCCTAAAAAACACCAACCCTGGCAAATACATTGATGACCATAATCAATTAACGCTTGCATGCAATACTACTTGGCACCTTTACGGGGGATGTCATGTATCGCGTCTTCACCCTGTTTGGATTGTCTGTCTGCTTGGCAAGCGCACCGCAGGCCCAGGCAGCCACGATGGACGGCCCAAGCTTTGACAGCGTTCCGATGAGGCCGTCGCTTCCGCCGGGCGACATGCCCGATGAGTTGGCTATGACGCTGCCACCTGCGGCAGATATCGCAGAGGCACTTGGAGTCGGACCAACGACCCGGCAGGCACTCGGCCCAAAGGTCATGGTGCGCGTCGACATATCTAGCCAGACCATGACGGTCCTAGTGCGCGGAAAAGTCGTTTATGTCTGGAAGGTCTCGACAGCGAGAAGTGGCTACCGGACGCCGACCGGCTTCTGGACTCCATATAGAATGCACGTGATGTGGCATTCTCGGAAATATGACAACGCACCGATGCCACACTCGATCTTCTTCTATGAGGGGTTCGCCATCCACGCCACCCCTTATGTGGCGCGACTTGGCAAACCCGCTTCGCATGGCTGCGTACGGCTACACCCTGACAACGCCAGAACATTGTTTGAGCTCGCGCGGCAATACGGGCCATCTGCAGTCCGAGTCGCCATAGAGAAGTAGGTTGCACATCCAAGCGGCAACCAGTGGCGAATCTCGTCCGATATATTGCGAGCCCTTTCTCGCCGCGAAGCGGAACTGACATCCGCAACAGCGGCAGCGTCTATTTGCACCCGAGCAAAATGGGCAGCGAAAATCAGCAGTAGCAGGATTATCTATGACAACGCTGTCTCAGGCGTTGGATTATCCATACCCAGAACCACAACTCGGGAAAACGATTCAATATCCCCTCGGTTTCTTCTGCCCTTGAAGAAACTTCGCCATAAGCGGCGTAGGGGTATTCACCTACCCATTTTCGAGATCTTCGAAACAAAGCCCTCCGTTCCATAACCATCAGAGCCGTTAAAAAAAACTTTTGGCGGGCTTTAGTCCAGGTTTATGCTGCGCTGCAGCAAGGACTGATATATGAGGTTATCACATCAAAAACGACGTCATCCCATCGAAAAGGGGGCAAATTGGCGACAGACACCTCGTCTAAAGTCGCATTTCGGCCTCATTCGGCACCACAGGGGCCGCGCGTTTGAGCGGTCAATTGCTGCCGCGCGAAAACTGCATTCCTGACATGCACAGCCCCCTCTAGCCCCGCATGGCTCGTTCCCCTAAATGTCTCGGTGTCGAGAGCGAAGCGCAGCAGACGAAACACTGAAGAGCGCAGCGCCTCACAACCCGAATGGATGAATGAAATGCTGGACACCGTTGTCAACAAGCTCCGTAGCTACCGCAAGTATCAGGAGACCTATCGCGAGCTCTCCCGTCTGAGCGCTCGTGAGCTTGCCGACCTGGGCATCTCTCGCGGTGAGATCTCGAGCGTCGCCCGCAAGGCCACGCTCTGACCCTTGAAATTAGGCTCGCCCGCCGAACTTTCCTCCTCCCAGTTCCGCGGCGACCCTGATAGGCACCCTGCCGGTTCCTCCTCCCTCCGGCCGGTGTCTTGGAAAGATGGTCCTCCTCCCCCATCTTTCCGTTAGGCGACGATGGCCCCCTCCTCCTCCCAGGGCCATTTCGCCGGTTTTGTGAGTACCGACCTGCCCTTCCTCCTCCCTGGGCAACGTCGGTTTGGTTGCAGCAATCCTCCTCCCTTGCTGCAACCGTCCTGCGATGCTCCTCCTCCCGCATCGCAGGTTAGCTGTAGCGGCATACCTCCTCCCATGCCGTCTACAGAAAATTGCAGCGCCCACCGGACCTCCTCCCCCGGTGGGCGTTTGCATTTCCCCCCCTTCGAAGAGCGTCATCTAGCTGCCGATAGGCAGGAAAACCGCTGCATGCGGCGGGCGGCTGTGCTATCCACCCCGCCATGACTGATCAATCTTCCGCCCCCATTCATATCGTCGGCGCAGGCCTGGCTGGCTCAGAGGCCGCTTGGCAGCTCGTTTCACGCGGCATCCCCGTCGTCCTGCATGAAATGCGCCCGCACCGCGGCACTGAAGCGCACAAAACCGGTGGATTCGCCGAGTTGGTCTGCTCGAACTCGTTTCGTTCCGACGATCATGAGAACAATGCCGTCGGCCTTCTGCATGAAGAGATGCGTCGCGCTGGTTCGCTCATCATGGGGGCCGCCGACACCAACAAGGTCCCGGCGGGCGGCGCGCTGGCCGTCGATCGCGAGGCTTTCTCGCAAAAGATCACCAACACGCTGCGGTCCCATCCCTTGGTGACTGTTGCAGAAGGTGAAGTTGACGGTCTGCCGCCCGAGGAGTGGGGCAACGTTATTCTCGCGACCGGCCCCCTGACCTCTCCCTCCCTTGCGGACGCAATCCGGGCAACGACCGGCGCGGCATCGCTCGCCTTCTTCGACGCCATCGCGCCCATTGTTCATTTCGACAGTATCGATATGGACAAGGCTTGGTTTCAATCGCGCTACGACAAGCCAGGCCCTGGCGGAACGGGTGCCGACTATATCAATTGCCCGCTGAACCGCGATCAATACGAAGCCTTCGTTGACGCGTTGCTGGCGGGCGACAAGACCGAGTTCAAGGATTTCGAGAAGACCCCCTATTTCGATGGTTGCCTGCCGATCGAAGTGATGGCAGAACGCGGCCGAGAAACACTCCGGCACGGACCGATGAAACCGGTCGGACTGACCAATCCGCGCGATCCAACCGTGAAATCGCACGCCATCGTTCAGCTACGGCAGGACAATGCGCTTGGCACTCTCTACAACATGGTCGGCTTTCAGACGAAGCTGAAGTACGGCGCACAGGTCGATATCTTCCGCATGATTCCCGGTCTGGAGAAGGCCGAGTTCGCGCGGCTCGGCGGGTTGCACCGAAACACCTATCTCGACAGCCCGCGTCTTTTGGACTCGGTACTCCGGCTCAAGGCTGCCCCGCGTCTTCGATTCGCCGGGCAGGTGACCGGCTGCGAGGGCTATGTGGAATCGGCATCGGTCGGCTTGCTGGCTGGTCGGTTTGCTGTGGCCGAGCGGCTCGGAACGGAAGCCACGCCTCCGCCCCCGACAACGGCCCTCGGTGCCCTGCTTGGCCATATCACCGGCGGACACATTTCCACCGAGACCGAAGGAGCCCCCCGCTCCTTCCAGCCCATGAACATTAACTTTGGTCTATTTCCTCTGATTGAGGTGCCCCGCGAACCAGGCCGACGGCTGCGCGGCAATGAGAAAACCATCGCCAAAAGACAAGCAATTTGCCGGCGTGCACTCGCTGATCTCACCGATTGGCTCGGCTGACGACACCATAGTTACGAACCAGCAGGAACAACTCAATCAGCGGGTGTATTTTGGCGCGAAGTAATAATTACAAAAGGAAAATCTGGCTTATAAAGAGGGAGCAACTTCGTCTGGAAAGCGAATGATGGCTCCTGGCCGGCTGCTTCAACGACTGCGGCGCACGAGCGTGAGAATTGTCCGGCCAGCCAGCCTGCCGGCACTCGTCGTGCTTTTTGCCGTGAGCCTGATGGGGCTTCTAGCCGACTACCAGAACCGACAGATATTCGAGCAGCATTCTCGCGCCTCTGTTGCCGACCGCCTTTCCATCATTCGGGCCCGTCTTGAAGGCAACACCAACCGCGACATCCAGATTGGTCGCGGCGTGGTGGCCGCACTCGCAACGCGACCGGCGCTCAGCCAAGCCGAGTTCAGGGTTCTCGTCGAGAACTTGATAGAAGGTGGTTCCGACTTGCGGCTGATCGCGGCAGCGCCGGACATGGTGGTTCGCATGATCCATCCGCAGGCCGGCAATGAGAAAGTGCTGGGCCTCGACTACACCCAGACGCCAAGCCAACGAGACGCCGTGATGCGCGCCAAGGAAACGGGGCAACTCGTGATGGCGGGGCCGCTCGAACTTGTCCAGGGTGGCATCGGCCTGGTCGGGCGCTTCCCGGTGCTGGTCGATCGACCCGACGGCGGGCACAGCTTTTGGGGCATTGTCTCGGCTGTCATCGACATTGAACGCCTTTATGCCAACAGCGGCATCTCGGCAGCAGACTTTGAGCTCGAACTGACAATTCGCGGTCGTGATGGCAAAGGTGCCGACGGGGAGATCTTCTTTGGCTCGCCTGAGGTTCTGAACCACGCCCCGCTGACGACGACGGTCAGCATTCCCGGCGGGACCTGGGAACTGGCGGCAACGCCAAAGGGCGGATGGCCGGCCCCACCCAACCTCGCATTATTCAGGTTGGCACTGATTTTCGTTGGCGCATTGATTGTGCTGCCAATTCTCATCACAAGCCACCTCTATGCGGAGCGGCGGCGCAACCTCGACAAGCTCAGTGATGCCAAGAGCCTTGCGGAGGCACGCAATAGTCTTCTCGAAGAAGCCAACCGCCGGGCCCGTCATGCCTCGCTGCATGACGAGCTGACCGGTTTGCCCAACCGCCGTTACCTCATGGATTATTTGGATCGCCTTGACGCCAAGTCGTCGGGTGGCGGCGACAAGATGGCGGTGCTTCATATCGATCTCGACCGCTTCAAGCAGGTCAATGACGCCTACGGACACGCCGCAGGTGACCGCCTTCTGCAACACGCGGCCAGCCAGATGCGAGCCGTGTTCCGGCCGGATGATGTTGTCGCCCGCATAGGCGGTGACGAGTTCGTTGCGGTCTGTCTCGGCAAAGAGCCTGAGATCCTGGCCCGTGAAATGGCGACCTCACTGATCGAAAGCTTCCGCCACCCGATCGACCTCGGTGACACGCGCTGCCGCAGCGGGCTTTCGATAGGTATCGCAAGTGCAGCGATACACGATGGCAAGCCATCCAAACTGCTCATTGATGCCGACATCGCCCTCTATCGCGCCAAGAAACTGGGCCGCAATCGTCTCGAGTTCTTCACCAAGGCGCTGGAGGCCGAGGTTGTGAGCGCCAAAAAGCTTGGCGATGAGATACTCACGGGCATTGAGGAAGGGCAGTTCACAGCTCACTATCAGCCGCAGTTCGACGCGCAAAGCCGCGAAGTTGTCGGCCTTGAGGCGTTGATCCGGTGGAATCACCCAACCGAAGGGCTTCTCGCTCCCCTGCGCTTTCTCAAGGTCGCCGAAGACATCAATGCATTGCCGATTCTCGACCATGTCGTGCTCGAAGCCGCGCTCAAGCAAAGATTGAATTGGGCGGCCGCCGGCTTTTTGGCGCCACGCATCGCCGTCAACGTATCCATGGGCAGACTGCGCGACGAGCGGCTGATCAGTCTTTTGAGGGCGATGGCGATCCAACCGGGCATGCTGTCCTTCGAGCTGACGGAAGCTATCTATCTGGACGACAGCGACGAAATCATCTCGGAAAACATTCATTGTCTCAAGGAACTGGGTATTGAAATCGAAATCGACGATTTCGGCACCGGCTATGCCTCGATTGTCAGCTTGATGCGGTTGCGCCCAAACCGCCTCAAGATTGCTCGTCAGCTCACCGCCGCCGTTTCAACGTCGCAGTCCCAACGCCAGCTGATCCGATCCATCGTCGAGATCGGCAGGACTCAGGGGATCGGCGTAGTCGCCGAAGGAGTCGAGACCCTGGAACAAGCCGACATTCTGACGGAGCTCGGCTGCCAGACGCTGCAAGGATACGCGCTCGGCCGGCCCATGGATGCAGTCAGCTTGGCGCATGTCATGATTGCCGAACGCAATACTGACCCGATCATGTCAGAGGCTGGCCAGAGCTGAAGGACGGTCTCGGTCCGCCGAGAAAATTGCCCGGCGGCACATAATCGCCATTATGCCTTGCGCGCACGATAGAGACGCTCGATCACCAGATCGAAGTAGCCTTCTGCATCGATCTCAGTCAGCACCAGCGCATTCTTCGTCCGACTGGTGACCGAATGCCAGTCGACGACAGTCATACCGCGCGTCAGCTCATCGCAGGAGATCTCGACATTGACCAGGCGACCTTTGAACAGATCGGGCTTCAGGAGATAGGCCGTGACGGTGGGGTCGTGCAGCGGCCCGCCTTCCATGCTCCAGGCCTTCTCGTCGAAGCGCTTGTTCCACTCGAGCAAATGGTAGAACGCTTCCATATGCGGCCCGCCCATGGCGCGCAGCTTGTCGAGGCGATGCTTCTTGGTGAGGGCGGTATGCGTGCAGTCGAGCGGAATCATCACGATCGGCGCGCCGCATTCGAACACTTTCTTGGCAGCTTCCGGATCGACATAGATGTTGTATTCGGCAGCCGGCGTGACATTCCCCCCTTCCGAACGCGCTCCACCCATCAGCACGATGCCCTCAAGACGCTCGGCAAGACGCGGTTCCCGCGCCATGGCGAGCGCGATGTTGGTGAGGGGCGCCAGGCAGCAAAGAGTTACCGTCTTTTCGGGGCGTGCCATGACCAGTTCAACGATCTTGTCCGGTGCGAAACCTTCTGCTGCGGTCGCCACCGGATCAGGCAGATCATAGCCCTCAAAGCCGGTCGCACCATGGACGTACTCGGCTGTCTCGAGCGTCCGGACGATTGGGCCCGCTGCTCCCGCATAGACCGGGACATCGGCGGTCCGCTCCACAAGCTCCAGCGCCTTCAGCGCGTTGCGTGTGGTGTGATAGAGCGGCACGTTTCCGCCAACTGTTGTGATCGCCAGAAGCTCGAGTTCTTCTGGTGAGCCAAGCGCCATCAGGAAGGCGACGGCATCGTCGGGCGACGGATCGGTATCGATGATGATGGACTTGACCATGAGAAGCTCCGGATGCCTAAGGGCTTCCGAAGCCTTATCCGTTCAATTACTTAGTGGCAACGACCAAATAGCACCACATGGCAGGTCAGTCGGAAACGAACAGCTTGCCGTTCGCGAGCCCCAGCAAAGTCGCCAGCACGACGACCAGCACCAGCAGTGATGCAATGGAAAGCTGGGCCCATAATAGCCAGTCGGCGAAAGGGAACGGATAAGCCCGAACCAGAGTGAACAAGGCAATCGTGTAGGCCGCGGCCGGGAACGTATAGCTCCACCAGGAAAGTGCCAGTGGCGCCCTAAGGAAGCGGGGAAGAATTGTCAGGAACACCGCCGCGAGGAACGAGGCATAACCGAACAGGGCGAGAGCCGGCCAGTCGACCTTACCCTCCAGAGCGACGAGCGACAAAAACGCCACTGATGGCGGCGCCAGGAAAATGACCAGCGTCGGCTTGAGCTTCTCCGGAAAGGCGGGCCCGGCGGCAATACGCTGGAAAAGGAGCGGTTGCACCGTCAGCCAGAAGATCACACCGATACCGAACAACAGCCAGGAAGGCATTACAAGACCGAGACGAACGCCGAACACTGGCGCCAACAACATGCCGACAAGCGGCAGCAGGGTTGGTGGCATCAAGGACATTGGATCGTTCCGCGGTGTCAGCATGAGACCGCGCAATGTGAAGAGGGCGACAAGCAGGTGCAGCGTTACACCGGTCGTCCACGTCCAGAACGCGGCGGCCGGCAATGTCGGCATCAGCATCGCCGAAATGATCATCAGGTCGATGGTGAAGGCACCGGCAAAGGCAGCGCGCGCAGGATGACTCAGATCGGCAAAGAGCGCGCGTGGATGCCTGATTTCCCGCCAGACGTGAAGGAGCGTCAAGAGCACCCAAACCAACGCAGCGACCGACAGCAATGCTTCGCCAGGGAAGGACGGCACGCCGAAATAGGCTGTCGCCTCTCGCCATGCGAGGCCCAAACCACCGATGCCCATGGGGGCCGAGAATAGCGGGAAAGGCAGGTGGGCTATACGCCGCGGTCGGGCGGGTGCGGCCTTCGGTTCCGCTTCATCACGATCGGCTCTTGGGGCGGTCGCCATGTCGTCCTCCTCGCGCGGCGCAAATTTCCGCAACGTTCTCCGATTTTCGCACATGGAGGCTAAGGCTCCGTAAAGCCTAAAAGCCGAGCGGGTTGGCCTTAAGGTGCAACGCTTCGGCCTTGCGAAGCGAAACGAACGCACCAGTATGAAGACAGGGCGGCAACCTCTTGGCCGCGCTCATGTCGAGGTATTCAAATGCATATCCAGCCCGTCATCACATTCCATGGCGCAGCCGAAACCGTGACCGGCTCCTGCCACATGGTCGAATCCGGCGGGCATCGCATCCTCATCGACTGCGGCATGTTTCAGGGGTCCAAGACCGAAAAGGAGCTCAACTACCGGGCTTTTCCCTTCGATTCGCGCAGCGTCGACGCCTTGATACTGACGCACGCCCACATCGATCATTCCGGCCTCATACCCAAGCTGGTGAAGGACGGTTTCACCGGACCAATCTTCGCGTCGGCCCCAACGGTCGACCTTTGCAAGGTGATGCTGCCCGACTCGGCTCACATCCAGGAAATGGAAGTCGAACAGCTGAACCGTCGCAACAAGCGGCGCGGGCGGCAAGATGTAACGCCGATCTACACGCTCCTCGACGCCATGGAGGCCGTGAAACAGATGCGCCCAACTGGGCTCGGGATCTGGGGGGACGCGGCGCCAGGCTTTCGCTTTCGGCTTTGGAACGCCGGCCATCTTTTGGGGTCAGCATCGGTTGAGCTTGAAGCGACGGACGGCGAGCGGCCAGTCCGGATTCTGTTCTCGGGAGATTTAGGGCCCGACAACAAGCTCTTGCAACCTGCCCCGGAAGCTCCGAGCAACTGGGACCACGTGGTGATGGAGTCGACCTATGGAGATACCGACCGTCAAGAGGTAACAGAATCTCGCCGCCGGGCGGAGCTCCGCGCCGAGGTTCGGGCCGCAATCAACCCGGACGGCGTGCTTCTGATCCCCTCCTTCGCCGTCGAGCGCACGCAAGAGCTTCTGGCGGACCTCGTACATCTGTTCGAGACTGGCGAGCTTCCACCCTGCCCGATTATCATCGACTCGCCACTTGCCAACCGGGCCAGCCAGATCTTCCGATCCTACGCTTGCAGCCTGGATAACGGAGGCCTGCTGCTGCGCGCCTTCAGTTCCCCACACGTACGATTCACCGAAAGCGTCGAGCAATCCATGGCGCTCGATCAAATGCACGGTTTCCATATCGTCATCTCGGCTTCCGGCATGTGCGAGGCAGGACGAATCCGCCATCGGCTGCGCAACTGGCTATGGCGGCAGGAAGCAACCGTGTTGCTGGTGGGTTACCAAGCCAATGGCACCTTGGGGCGCCTGCTTGCGGACGGCGCACCGGTGGTCCGCATGAAGGGTGAACAAATCGAAGTCCACGCCCGGATTCGCAAGCTCGATCTTTACAGCGGCCATGCCGATGGGCCGGAGCTCGCCACGTGGCTCAAGAAACGCCTCCCTGTCAGCGGCACGGTATTCATGGTCCACGGCGAAGCGAAAGCCATCGAGGGACTGAGAGTTCGCCTCTCAGATAGCCTGCCTCAAGATCGTCTTGTCGACCCTCGCCTCGATGCGTCCTTCAAACTCGGTCATGCCGCCGCCGTCGAGATCACCGATCCAGCAAGAAGGCCACGCATCGACCCGACGCAGGTTGGCCGCGCCGATTGGCACAACGACTTTCAGAGCCTGCTTCTCGATATTCAGACCGAGATCAACGGAGCGGCCGACGAAAAGGCTCGGGCCAAGGTTATGCGCAGACTCAGGAGCGCACTCACGGCGGAATAGGCTCAGGAGTTCCACTCGATGCCGCGAGAGGCTAGAACCAACCTATCGAGTGCGCCGTTGCCTGCCAGCCGGCACGAGGCCACCCGCGACAGGGACGATCCGTCATGCCAATCAATGCCACAATTACCCTGAGGAGCGATGGACCGTCATCGGTCAACAGCGATCGCGTCCGCCTGCTGGAGGCGATCGCCCGCGAGGGCAGCATCTCGGCAGGAGCCAAAGAGGTCGGCATCACCTACAAGGCGGCCTGGGACTGGATCGACGCTCTCGCCAACCTCTTCGGCCAGCCGATGCTAGATACGCGCACCGGCGGCAGAGCGGGAGGCGGCGCAACTCTTACGCCGGCAGGTATGAAGGTGATCGAGGCCTACCGACGCATGGAGGCCGAAATGGCCCGTGTGGTTCGCCTGATTGAGCCAGACCTCGCCGGCACCGGCATCTCTCCACTCAATCTCTTCTCGGGCTATTTCATGAGAACCTCGGCACGCAATGTTCTACGCGGCACCATCGTCTCCATCGACGCAGACAGTCTCAATGCTGATGTTGCCGTCGCGGTTTCGAAGGAGACCACTATCCATGCCACCGTTACCGCCGGAAGCCTCAAGGACTTGGGTCTTGTCGTCGGACGCGAGGCCATCGTGCTAATCAAGGCACCATTCGTCATGATCGCCCCTGGCACGGAACCACCTGCCGTCTCGGTATCGAACCGAATTTCCGGCCTCATAGCCAGGATCGAGTTGGGTGCCGTCAACGCCGAAGTGGTGCTGGATATCGGAGGCGGCAAATCGCTTACAGCGTCGATTACCGCCCACTCGGCGGAATCCCTGTCGCTCGAGGAAAATGCTCCTGCAGTCGCGCTCTTCGACGCCAATCATGTGATCGTCGCCATCGATTGACCTCCTATGGCCGTCTCCTGACGCTTTCTGCCCATCCGATGCGCGACAATCAGGGAATGGATGGCCTGCCCCCTTAAGTCGTCTGGCCAATCGCAAACGTTGGCGATAGACCTCCTTTTTGAATCGATTCTGAGGCTAGCTTTCCGATGACACAAGTCCGCCTGATCATGCTGATCTTTTTCCTGGACCCTCTCGTCTTCGGAAACTGGCTTTCGCGCATCCCCGAAGTGCAGGCAGGCCTCGGTCTCCGTCCCGCGGAACTGGCGTTAGCCCTCCTCGGCATGCCGATTTCAAACTTTCTCATCCTGCCGTTCGCCGGCCGGATCTGCGACGCCGTCGGCGCGCGCAATCTCCTGATCTACACCTTCGCCGGCATGCTGCTGATCCTGACGTTGCCAGGGCTCGCCTTCAACATCCCTTCACTTTTCCTGATTCTGGCGTCCTGCGGTGCCCTGCTGGCGCTCGCCGAGCTCGCAATGAACGTGGAAGCCGCCCGCATCGAAAAGGAAGCGGGACGGATGATCATGAGCACTTGCCATGGTTGCTGGAGCGTCGGCATCGGTGTGGGCAGCTTTATCGGGGCGACACTCGCCACACTCGGGCTCACGGTCACAGAGGCCCTGGTCCTCTCCGTCGCCGTCGTCTTGCCGATCGCCGTCTGGGCAAGCCTTCGACTGCCAGCAATCGAACCGGCGACAGCGAGGGGCGACGCCCCCTCCCCATCCTTTTTCGCCATTCCACCGAAGGCCCTGCTGCTGGTCTGCATCTTCAGTGTTGGCTTTGCCGTGACAGAAGGCGCGATGGGCGACTGGTCGGGCATTTTCCTGCGCGACGAAACGGGAACCCCCACGGCAATGCTCGGCTATGGCTATGCCACGTTTGCCGCGTTGCTGTCGGCTGGACGCTTCATGGGCGATACGTTGCGCAAGCGCCTGGGTATGGTGCTGCTCGGGCGCATCTTTGTGTCGATCGCTTTGGGTGGTGCGCTGCTGATCGCCGTCGCGACCGACTTCTGGGTCGGGGCCATAGCCTTCGGCATGATCGGGCTCGGCATTTCCGTTGCCTTCCCCATGGCGGTCACTGCCGTCACCGCCATTCCGGGGACGCCGGCCGGCAATGTCGCCATCCTCTCTGCGATCTATGTCCTCGGGTTCCTCGCGGGTCCCCTGGCCATCGGAGGCCTCGCGGAGTTCCTTGGCATTCGCGCCGGCCTGATGTTCCTCATTCCCATGCTGCTGATGAGCCTGCTGCTTACAGGCTCACTTCGCCCCGGGGACCAGCAAGCTCCTGCTACAGCTAAACCGGCGCGGGCCTGAAATCCTTTATCTCGCTCGGTTCAGGATCGCCACGAAGAACCCGTCAGTGCCTGTCAGTGCGGGTGACAACCGAAGCATGGAGCCTTCGCGGCCATCGAGACCAAGGCGGGCGGCATCCGGCGCCTCGGTCCCGGTAACCGTTGCGAAGGCGGCCGCGGCGTCTCCCAACGAAAATTCAGGGGCGCGAGCAAGAAACGCGGCGATCTGCTCCTCGTTTTCCTCGGGCAGCACCGAACATGTGATGTAGACGATGCGGCCTCCGGCCTTAACAAGGTGCACGGCATTGTCCAGCACCGCGGCTTGCTCTTTGAGACGGATTTCAAGTGCGCCCGGAGCCAAGCGCCACTTGGCGTCGGGCCGGCGGCGCCAAGTACCCGAACCGGTGCAAGGCGCATCGACCAGGACGAGATCACTCTTGCCGGCAAGATCGGCCAGCACGTCCTGTTCGCGACGCGGCTCCCTGATCTGAATATTGCGGCTGCCGGAGCGGTCAATACGGTCAAGGATATCGCCGAAGCGACGCTTGTCGCTGTCATAGGCATAGATTTGGCCATGGTTGCCGAGCGCAGCCGACAGCGCCAACGTCTTGCCGCCGGCACCGGCGCAAAGATCCACCACCTGACGACCGCCGCCGGCGGCGGCAATCAGGGCGGCCAACTGGCTGCCTTCGTCCTGGACTTCGAACCAACCGCGCTTGTAGGCCAGATCGGACGAGACATGGCCGGGTCGAAGGTCGCCATCAACAGCGGGAATGCGAATGCCGACCGGCGACCAGCGGCAGGCCTCAGCCTTGAGATGAGTGAGGCCGGCAAGCACCTGCTCTCGGTCGCTCTTCAGCGTGTTGACGCGCAGATCGACATCGGCGCGACCGGCGAGCGCCTCGCCCTCTTCCACCGCCCGATCACCAAAGGCGCGAGCAAGGGAAGCAGCTAACCATTCCGGATAGTCCCCTTTCACCCAGTCTGGTGCGTCGGGCGGAACCTGGCCGGACGACAAGGCGGTCCGCTCGTCATCGGCAAGTGGTGACGGCGCGAACTTGTCTTCGGCAAAAAGGGCATCGAGCGAGGCTACGCTGCGCCCCCACAATCGAACAGCGGCAGCAAGGGCGAGTGAGCGCGGGCTGTCGGAACCCATGACGGCAGCAAGCGATGCCTTGCGACGCAACACATCGAACACCAAGTTGCCGATGGCGCTACGATCTTTGGAGCCTGCGAAGCGATGGGTCAGGCCCCAATCCTTCAGTGCATCCTGCACCGGGCGCCGCGTGCGCTCAACATCACCCAGCACCTCGATCGCCGCTGCGATCCTGCCGCCATCTCTCATAGCTTAATCCTTCGGTTGCCCGTCTAGTCTTGGTGCCGACATATGAATGAGACGGCCGCCGGGAGCAAGCCCGGCGGCCGTTGGAAAGTATAATGAGTACAGCCAGAATCCGTCCGACGACCAGGCGCTATCAGACAGCGCCGGGATAATTCGGGCTCTCGCGGGTGATGGTCACGTCATGGGCGTGGCTTTCCCGCATGCCGGCCGAGGAAATGCGGACGAACTGGCTCCGGTCCTGAAGGTCGGAGATCGTCTTTGCACCGACGTAGCCCATGGCGGCGCGGATGCCGCCGACAAGCTGATGGACGACCGAGCCAAGCGGCCCCTTGTAAGGCACCTGTCCCTCGATACCCTCTGGAACCAGCTTGAGCTGATCGCGGACTTCCGCCTGGAAATAACGATCCGCTGAGCCGCGCGACATGGCGCCCACCGAGCCCATGCCGCGGTAGCTCTTGTAGCTGCGGCCCTGGTAGAGATAGACCTCGCCGGGGCTTTCGTCTGTACCGGCCAGAAGCGAACCGATCATGCAGGCGGTAGCGCCGGCCGCCAGCGCCTTGGCGCAGTCGCCGGAGAAGCGGATACCGCCGTCGGCGATCACCGGCACACCGGCATCGCGGGCGGCTGACACACCTTCCATGATGGCGGTGAGCTGAGGCACGCCGACACCGGCGACGATACGCGTGGTGCAGATCGAGCCTGGTCCGATGCCGACCTTGACCGCATCGGCGCCGGCGTCGATCAACGCCTTGGTGCCATCGGCTGTCGCCACGTTGCCGGCGATCACCTGCACATGGTTGGAGAGCTTCTTCACCTTGGTGACGGCCTGCAGCACATATTCGGAATGGCCGTGGGCGGTATCGACCACCAGCACGTCGACACCGGCGTCGATCAGTGCCTGCGAACGCTCATGCCCCTTGTCTCCGACCGTGGTCGCGGCGGCAACGCGCAGACGGCCCTGCTCGTCCTTGGCAGCATTTGGATTGAGCCGAGCCTTTTCGATGTCCTTGACGGTGATCAGGCCCACGCACTGATAAGCCGCGTCAACGACCAACAGCTTTTCGATGCGGTGCTGATGCAGAAGACGCTTGGCCTCGTCATGGCTGACGCCCTCGCGAACCGTGATGAGGTTCTCGCGCGTCATCAACTCGTAGACCCGCTGGTTAGGATCGGAGGCGAAGCGAACATCGCGGTTGGTCAGGATGCCGACCAGCCGACCGTGAGTGCGACCGCCCTCGCCGGCATTCTCGACCACCGGAATACCCGAGATGTTATGCGCCTTCATGAGATCAAGCGCATCCTTGAGCGTCGCCTCCGGGCCAATCACCACGGGATTGACCACCATGCCGCTTTCGAACTTCTTCACCTGCCGCACATGCTCGGCCTGGGTCTCGACGTCGAGGTTGCGATGGATGACGCCGATGCCGCCAGCCTGCGCCATCGCGATGGCGAGACGGGATTCGGTGACCGTATCCATGGCCGACGAGAGCAAGGGAATGTTGAGCTCGATGGTACGGGTCAGGCGCGTACGAACGTCTGTATCCGCCGGCAACACTTCGGAATGGCCGGGCAGCAGCAGCACGTCATCGAAGGTCAGCGCGAGATCGCCGCCAGCGGAGGGAACGAAGAATGAGGCCATGACCAACTCCTTGGGCTCACGGGCGACGAAATGAAAATAAGCCTGTCCGAAATCGCTGCGGGCGACTCGGGGCAAGCGTTCATCACCGAATGAAGTTGGCGGTGGTCTCTACCACGGGCGCCGCGTTTGGCAAAGGCAAAAGCGCGACTTTGGTATACTTACGCGAAAGCTCTGACTAACTGGGGCTCTCGCCAGACACTCGTTTACGATCAAGGCTCGACCAAAAATCTGACCTATTGTTCGAAAATTCGTTCCGCCGAATTAATTATATCAATGACTTGCCGAACATTCCTAATGTTTGACTCTATGAACAGTCGAGGATGTTCGACTGGCTCATCGACATGCTCGTAGGTCCAGGTGAGGTCGTGCGGAATGTGGACGGCAAAAGCACCTGCCTCTAGTGCAGGAAGGATATCAGACCGGAGCGAATTGCCGACCATCAATCCTTTTTCGGCACCATCCCCATGGCTGGAAAAGACGCGGGCATAGGTGGCAGCTGACTTGTCGGAGACAATTTCAACGGCGCTAAAGAGATCGGCGAGCCCGGAGGCTGTCAATTTGCGCTCCTGATCGAACAGATCTCCCTTGGTGATCAGGATCAGCGGATAGTGCTCGGAAAGCGCTTCCAGCGTTTCCCGAACGTTGGGCAACAGCTCGACGGGATGACCGAGCATTTCTCGGCCCATGGAAAGCACACCAGCGACAATTGCCGGATCCAGTTGCCCGGAAGAGACCTCCAGCGCCGTCTCCATCATCGAAAGCGTGAAGCCTTTTATGCCGAAGCCATAGACGGGAATATTGCGTTTTTCGATTGCGAACAGTCGGCTCGCAAGCGTCGATCGGTCGCCAAAATTGCTGAGAAGATCTAGAAAGCGGCCTTCGGTTTCCCGAAAGAAGCACTCGTTCTGCCAGAGCGTATCATCGGCATCGAAACCCAGCGAAGTGACCTTAGGCGGCATCTTATTCCCACTCCGCGCTAGACGTTGAGATTGCCGAGCGATGGCCCTCTCGATATGCAAAGCCACCATCGTTTTCGCAGGGACCCGACATGCCGATTCGAGCCGTTCTGTTCGACAAGGATGGAACCCTTCTCGACTATAACCTCACCTGGGGTCCGATCAATGTCGCTGCCGCGGAGATCGCGGCGGGAGGCGACCCTGTTTTGGCAGACCGTCTCCTGGCCGAGGGGGGCATGGACCGGGTGACCATGGTCACCCGCTCGGGAAGCCTTCTGGCAGCCGGCCACACGATCGAGATTGCGGCAGCCTGGGTCAAAGCCGGTAGCCCTCTTTCCCTCAATGACCTGTCGTATCGCCTCGATGCGCTTTTCACAGCGTCTGCCACCGGTTCGGTGCCAATCGGCGATCTTGAAGCCTGCTTTTCGGCACTGCGGGCGGAGGGGCTGACACTCGGCATTGCATCGTCGGATAATGAGGCATCCATCCATCTCATGCTCGATCACCTGGGTCTTGCCCAGCACATCTCGTTTGTCGCGGGATATGATAGCGGCCATGGTGTGAAACCCGGCCCAGGAATGGTGCATGCGTTCGCCAGCGCCCTCAGTCTTGAGCCTTCGCAGATTGCTGTGGTCGGCGACAACAGCCACGACATCGACATGGGTCGCAGCGCCGGAGCGGGTCTGGTGATCGGCGTCTTGAGCGGAACAGGGGATGCGGCGTCACTTGAGCCTATTGCCGACATATGCCTTTCCGACATCAGCAAACTGCCGGCTTTCCTGGCGCCTCACCTTGCCGCTTGAGGCGGCAAAGCTGGCGCCGTTTTGGCGTTGACTTGGGCGCCCGCCCGCGCGAAGTCTCGCGCCGCAAGCTTCCAGACAGTCAAGGATACCAAGCCATGCAACCCGGCCGCGACATCTCCATCCTGATCGAGATCATGGCACGGTTGCGAGACCCCAAGGCCGGCTGTGCCTGGGATCTGGAGCAGACCTTCGAAACTATCGCGCCCTACACCATCGAAGAGGCCTACGAAGTTGCCGAGGCGATCGCTCGCGGTGATCGGCACGACATCTGCGACGAGTTAGGCGACCTTTTGTTGCAGGTGGCATTTCACGCGCGCATCGCCGAGGAGGAAGGCGCCTTCGCTTTCCCCGATGTGGTGGAAGCCGTCACGCGGAAGATGATCCGGCGGCATCCCCACGTCTTCGGGCCGGAGGATGCCCGGACACCGCACCTCGTCAAGGGACTGTGGGAGAAGATCAAGGCCGAGGAGAAAGCAGAGAAGGCGGCCCGCCTTGGCGGAGAGCTGCCTAGAGGATTGCTGGATTCCGTTTCGGTCGCCATGCCGCCGATGCTGAGGGCGGTCAAGTTGCAGCAAAAGGCCGGAACCGTCGGCTTTGACTGGAACGATCCGCGTGCCGTGCTCGCCAAGATTCGCGAGGAACTCGACGAACTTGAGGCGGAAATCGATAAGGTCGATAATCCGGAGACTGGAAAGAGCGACGCCAGGGCCTCCATGGAGGCCGAACTCGGAGATGTGCTATTCGCCCTCGCCAATCTCGGACGTCATCTCGACATCGACCCTGAGGCGGCTGTGCGGGCAACCAATGAGAAATTCAGGAAACGCTTTTCATTCATCGAACAAAAGCTGGAAGAGGCCGGAAGAAGGCCGGAAGACGCCACGCTCGAAGAGATGGAAGAGCTCTGGCAGCGCGCAAAGACCGAGAGCTGACGGTCGAGCTATCTCAGAAATGAAAAACCCGGCACACTGGCCGGGTTTCACAATCCTCTTGGGGCCGGACCGTCTTCGAGCCGGCGGCTCGTGGTCCGGGGTAGCTGGCGCGCGATCCCGATGACGGGATCGATGTGACGACGATCAGAAGCCGGCATTGTGGAACATCCCACGGTCAACGGCGCGCTGACGGTACTCGAGGTCGATCCGATCGGTGGCCTCGTTGAGATAGGCAAGCTCACGTTCGGCGGCGGTAGACGGGCGAAGCGCACGAGCGGCCTTGCGAAGCTGAGTGAACATTTTATCTTCCTTTCGATCCACGAACCGCCGGTTTATCTTCAGGACCCAGCGATCCGTTCCTCTGTCCTGACAACTATGAAGATAATGTATTCTGTTCTTTGGACCAGTTCGAATGTTGCATGACGCGCATGCATCCTGCGAATTGGTCTCAATAGTTTCTCTTTAACGGGAATTCAGGAAAGCTTCATTCGACTTGTCCAAAGAGCAAGTATTTTAACGAAGCGTTAATCACCTGATCACCAAGAGACAGCCCATGCTGCCTAGCCATCTATGAGTGGGAAAAGTGGTCGCAGGCTAGGGTCAGCAACCCTCCCTAGAAAATGACAAGAGCGCCCAAGCGGTCAAGCCAATGGGCGCTCATCAAACACCGACACTTCACAAGGATCGAAAACTCGCACCGCTTACTGAGAGCCGATTTTTCGTTTCCTCGAATCTCCAAGGCAGAGGAAACTCAAAGATTTCATTTCTGGATCAAGCCTCTAGTTCAGAGGCCGAGATTCCGATTGCGACGGAACAGACCACGATCAACCTCGCGCTGACGAAGCTCCAGATCGATCCGATCGCCGGCTTCGTTCAGATATGCAGCCTCACGTTCGCTGGCGCTGACGGAGCGGAGGGCTTTCTTCAGGGTCCTAAACATAGCTGCATCCTTTCTCTGGGGTCGCCGGGATCATTCAAGCTCCGGCGTCATTTCTTGCTCTTGCAAACAAAAGATAGCTATTCCTGCTGATCGTACCAGCGCGTATACCGCAACGCGGCCATGCACCCTTCGAAAAGCGGTTTAAAGAATAAGTATAGGTCTTGTTCAGACAAACTTTCGACCGCGCAAGCAACGCGCGATCCCTGGATATGACAAAAGCGCCTCGGTCTATCAGACCAGCAGGCGCTTTCATTTCAAGCGGGTTGTGTTCCTCAGATCGACCCTATCGTCTCAGAGACCGAATGGACCACGCCGGAACAGGCCGCGATCGATCTCGCGCTGACGATATTCGAGTTCGATACGATCTCCCGCAGCGCTCAGGTACTGCAGCTCACGCTCCTCGGTGGTGGGAACACGCAGAGCGCGGGCAACCTTTTTCAGCGGACCAAACATGGCTTTCACTTCTCTCAACGATACGAACCAGCGGCTCCGGCTCCAGACCGACGCATCGGCCAACACCACCGCCTTGGCCATTCATATATACTTTCGTCGTAGAGGTACCAAGCTCATGGACGCAAGCCAGCCATGCGAAAGGCCTGGAATCGTGTCATTATTTCTTCAAGGTCGCTTCAGGCAAATTTAAGCGAGTGGCAAAAGCGCGGCAGTTCGCCCAGCTTTCCGTAACGTCGCCACAATTGGCTCAGGCTACGGTGTCGACGATCTTGCCACCCTCGATCACCATTCCATCAAAGGATGGCACCACGTCTTCCGGCAGGTCGGAAAGCAATGTCCGGTAATCGAGATCGTGATGCATGTGCGTGAGAACGATAAGCCGGGCACCGACGCGACGGCCTGCCTCAATCGCCTGGTCAACCGAGAAATGGCTGACGTGCGGGCGGTAGCGTAAAGCATCGACAATGAAAACGTCGGCCCCTTCGATCAAGGGCCAGCTTTCGTCTGGGACGGCGCTGACATCGGACGAGTAGGCCAGCGTTCCAAATCGATATCCGATGCTCTGTATGTCGCCATGCGCTTGAACATAAGGCATTACCTCGATCGGGCCGCCTTTACCCTCAATAACCAAGGGTACGCCCACTTCAATCCGATGCTCGGCGACAATCGGAGGATATCCGGACCCGACCGGCGTCTCGAAACAATAACCGAACGCTTCCTTCAGCCGAGCCGCCGTCACCTCGTCGGCATAGACGGGCACGCGGTGCCCGCTGTTGTGGAAGAACTGACGCAGTTCATCGATGCCGTGGATATGGTCGGCATGCGAATGCGTGTAGAGCACCGCATCGGCTTCGCCCACGCCCGCCCGCAAGACCTGCTCGCGAAAATCGGGACCGGTATCGACGATGATCCTGGTAACTCCGCCGTCCGTGCCGAACTTCTCGACCATCAGCGACGATCGCAAGCGACGGTTTCGCGGCTCCCTGGGATCGCACGCCCCCCAATCATTGCCGATGCGCGGCACTCCGGGCGATGCGCCGCAGCCAAGGACGGTAAAACGCATGCGTTCGGTCATGAGCCAAACACCTCGCGAGGCACCTTGGAGAACAACTGGGAGAAGTTTTCCGTTGTTCGCGCAGCCATGTCCTCAGACGAGGTTCCCTTCACGTCGGCGAGTACTTTCAGCGTATGAGCCACATAGGCAGGCTCATTGCGTTTGCCTCGCCACGGTAAGGGCGCCAGATAGGGGGCATCGGTCTCCACCAGAAGCCGATCCAGAGGTATGTCGGCAGCAATACCCCTGAGATCATCCGACCGCTTGAAAGTCAGAATGCCAGAGAAGGAGAAGTAGGCGCCCAGCGCCCTCGCCCGCTCCATTAGCTCCCGCCCCGAGGAGAAGCAGTGAAGCAGGATCGGGAAAGCGCCCTTCTCCGTCTCATCCTCAAGAATGGACGCCATATCGGAATCGGCATCGCGCGAGTGGATGCAGAGCGGCAAGCCGGTGGTCCGCGCCGCCGCGATGTGGCGACGGAAAACCTCTGCCTGAACGTCGCGAGGCGACGAATCGTAAAAATAGTCGAGCCCAGCCTCGCCGATCCCGATCACCTTCGGATGGTCGGCAAGCCGGACAAGCTCGTCAGTAGAGATCTCTGCTTCCTTTTCCGCTTCATGCGGATGGGTCCCGACGGTGCAGTAGACCTCGGGATGCGCCTCAGCGATGGCACGCACCGTTGCGAAGTCGCGAACCCGCGTCCCGATCGTGACCATCAGCCGAACGTCGGCTTCTGCCGCCCGGGCAATCAACGCATCGGTCTCGCCGGCAAAATCGGGAAAATCGAGGTGGCAGTGGCTATCGACGATCATTTTTATCTGGGCGCAAAAAGACAAGGAGATACTCCGACATAGCCTCTGGGACCGCCGCTGTCGAGCAGTGGAGACGTCCGGGCAGATGCGCGCGGCACGCCGGTCGTCACAAAAGTCTCACTTGCTGAAGCTAGAAAAGCCTCGGTTGCGACACCCATTCAGCCGCTCAACCACACATAGGAAGTAATGACATTTCAAACTCGTCGGCCATTTTGCCGGCTAGCTTTCCGGGCGCCCCAGGGCGTCCGTTTTTTTCGTTCCTGAATGCGTTGGAATTGCCCGGGACACATCCGTCTGGAATTCGCTCATCCGAAAAGTCTGCAACTTTTCGTGCGAATGCCCTAACATCCCACGATGCGCCCCGACATTCTCAATCCTCTCTTCCAACCACTCACTTCTCTGCCTGGCGTCGGCCCCCGCACGGCCCCAAAACTTGAGAAACTGGTTGGCCCCACAGGCGAGACGGCACGCAGCGCCGTGGTTCTGGATCTTCTTTTCCATATTCCTACCGGCCTTATCGACCGCAGCCACGAAGCATTGATCAAATCGGCGCCGGAAGGCGCGATCGTTACTTTGCGGGTGCATGTAGACCGCCACCGTCCAGCCCCGCCGCAGTCGCGGGCGCCCTATCGCATCTCGGTCCATGACGACAGCGGCGACCTTACCGTCACCTACTTCCGGGCCGAAAAGGGCTGGCTGGAAAAACTCTATCCCCAAGGGGAAACGGTTCTCATCTCCGGCCGTCTTGAGCGCTTCAATGGCGCACCGCAGATGAGCCATCCAGACCACGTGGTACTGGAAGCTGAGGCCGACAAGCTGCCACGGTTGGAGCCGGTTTATCCGATGACCGAAGGCGTAGGCGGCAGGTTGCTATCTCGTCTTGCCGAATCAGCGCTCGGTCACCTCCCGGCCTTGCCGGAGTGGCTCGACGAGGCGCATCTGCGCCGGGAGAACTGGCCCTCCTTTGCCGAGGCGTTGCGCTATCTCCACAAGCCGGAAACGCTCGAGACCGGCGATGAATCGAGCCCAGCCCTCACCCGCCTCGCCTATGACGAGTTGCTTGCCAATCAACTCGCTCTCGCTCTCGTTCGGCGGCAACTCAAGGGCGTCGCAACTCGGCCGCGATTGCCGACCGGCGAGATTGCCAAGTGTCTGCGCGGTGCTTTGCCCTTTCGCCTGACGGCATCCCAGGATGCGGCCATTGCCGATGTCGTCGCCGACCTTTCAGCGCCGTCACGGATGGTGCGGCTCATCCAGGGAGATGTCGGCTCGGGCAAGACCATGGTGGCTCTTTTCGCCGCAGCGGCTGCCGTTGAGACGGGCGGCCAAGTGGCCGTGATGGCGCCGACTGAACTGCTCGCGCGCCAGCATGCAAACTCGATGGCCAGGCTAGCGGAGGCAGCAGGGCTAAGGCTGGCCCTCCTGACCGGCGCCGACAAGGCAAAGGGCAAACGCGAAACCTTGGCGCGCATCACCGCCGGCGAGGTCGACATCATTGTGGGCACGCATGCCCTGTTCCAGTCGGCGGTGGAGTTTCGCAACTTGACGCTGGCTGTGGTCGATGAGCAGCACCGCTTCGGCGTCCATCAACGGCTGGCATTATCAGCCAAAGGCACCACCACGGACCTGCTGGTCATGACGGCGACTCCCATTCCTCGCACCCTGATGCTCGCCTATTTTGGCGACATGGATGTCTCCCGCCTCACCGAAAAGCCCGCCGGTCGCAAGCCGATCACCACGGTGACCGTGCCACAGGAGCGCATCGGTGAGATCGTCGACCGCATTGCCTCGGCCATCCGGCTGGAGGGCGCCAAGGTCTATTGGGTCTGCCCGTTGGTGGAAGAAAGCGAGAATATCGATCTAGCGGCAGCGGAGGAGCGGTACGCCGACCTCGGGCAGCACTTCGGAGACGATGTGGCGCTCGTCCACGGCCGCATGAAGGCGACCGACAAGGATGCTGCCATGGCCCGTTTCAAGACCGGAGACGCCCACATCCTGGTGGCGACAACGGTGATCGAGGTGGGTGTGGATGTGCCGGACGCAACCATCATGGTCATCGAGCACGCCGAGCGCTTCGGCCTGGCTCAGCTCCACCAATTGCGCGGCCGCGTCGGTCGCGGCGACAAGTCCTCGTCTTGCGTGCTGCTCTACAAGGGGCCGCTCGGCGAGACGGCCAAGGCGCGGCTCAATGTGATGCGAGAGAGCGAAGATGGCTTCCGCATCGCCGAGGAAGACCTCAAGCTGCGCGGCGGTGGGGAAATGCTCGGGACCCGCCAAAGTGGCATGCCCGGCTTTCGCTTTGTTCGTGCCGAGCATCATGGCGCGCTGATGGAAACGGCTCGAGACGATGCCGCGTTACTGTTGACACGAGATTCCGGCTTGGCAGGTCCACGCGGCGAAGCTCTAAGGTTGCTGCTTTATCTGTTCGGTCGCGACGAGGCAGTGCGGCTGATAAGAGCGGGCTGACCCTCTTCAATCAGGGCTCACCTTCGTCCCGCACCCCTTTCGCAACATCGCGGATCGCTGCCATCATCAGCTCGGCACCGAGCGTCAGCGGCGCCCCGGACCGAACGATAAGTCCCAGCGGTCCAAAGGTATCGGAGGTATCGACCGGCAACTCGCGCAACGTGCCCGCCATGAGATCGCCGACCACTTCGCCGTAATGGGCGATCCAGATGGCATCGTTCGTCGTGGTGAAGGCCCGGCCGAACGTCGTCGAAACCGTATCGATGCGCCTCAGCTTCGGCCCTGCCGCGAGGCGGATCAGTAACTCGACCGCATGGGCGTGAATGGTCGACCCAGGCGGAGGAACCAAGACGACGTAGTCCGACAGGCGGCCCAACTTGGCGCCTTGGGCAAAGAGCGGATGATCACGGCGCGCCACCACGGCGACCCGCTCGGTGTAGAGATGCTCGAAGGCGAGGCCGATCATGTCCGAAGATGAGCCCATGCGTCCGAGCACGAAATCGAGCTCTCCGGCCCTTAGATGATTCAGAATCGAAAGATTATCTGCGGTTATGATCTGGGGCGTTGTGCCGACACTTGTCCCAAGGAAACGGGAAACCGCTTCCGGCAGAACACGGGACGATGCCGAAGCCAACGCGCCCATGCGAACAATCGATGCGCCTTGCTGCAGCGCCAGCTCGACCGACTCGACTCCCTGGCGCAATGCCGCGATCGACGCGCCGGCAAACCGCAGGAATACTTCGCCGTAATAAGAGAGAACCACGGATCTATGGCTGCGATCGAACAGCTCGACGCCCAGAATCTCCTCGAGCTCTCGAATCGTCTTGGAGACTGCCGGCTGACTGATCGACAAGGATATGGCCGCCTTGCCGATGCTTTTCAGGCGGGCAACTTCCACAAAGGAACTCAGATGCCTATGTTTGATGCGGTTCTCGATCACGTCGGGCCCTCTATAACCGGCCGTTATGTAACGAGCCTTGTATCACGTCTGCCATGAAACATTGGTCGAGTCCGTGTCCGCCCTCGTCCGTAATTGGTGGTAGGATATCTCCCCACAACAGTGCCTATCAGGCAACCATCCGAGGAGTGCCTATGCAGAAACCCAAACTCCATCTGGACGTCATCGTCGACGTCGTCTGTCCCTGGTGCTTCCTCGGCAAACGCCGGCTCGACGCTGCCATCGGCGAACTTGACGACATTGACGTTGAAGTTCGCTATCGGCCGTTCCAGCTCGATCCGACGACGCCTCAGGAAGGAGTCGATCGCGAGGAATACGTCATCGGCAAGTTCGGCAGCGCCGACGCGCTCGACGAAGCACACGCTCGCCTTTTCGATCTCGGCGCCGACATCGGCATCACCTACGCCTTCGATCTCATCGAAAAGAATCCGAACACGCTCGACGCTCACCGCCTTGTACGCTGGGCAGCAGCCGAAGGGCTGAGCGATCCTATGTTGGAGCGCCTGTTCTCGCTGTTCTTCGAAGAGGGAGGCGATCTTACAGACGCTGAGACATTGATCGCCGCAGCTGAGGAAGTGGGCCTCGACGGCGACGAGGTCACGATGAAGCTTGAGGATGGCGTTGACCTCGATGCAGTGAAAGCCGATATCGCTCACGCCGGACGCATGGGCATCACCGGCGTACCGACGGTCATCATCGAGAACAAGTTTGCCATATCCGGCGCACAGACGTCGGAAGTGCTCGTCGACGCCCTTCGCAGGATTTCGTCTGAAATCGAGGCGGCGCAAGGCTGAAAGAAAAAGGGGCGCCCACGCGGAGCGCCCCGCTTTCAATGATAGTCAGATCTAGATCGCATCGACCTTGTCGCGATCGATGTGTTCAGCCTTGATACGGCGAACAGTACCTGTCCAGGACCGCATCACCACCGTATCGGTGATGATCTTGCCGCCCTTGAAGCGCACGCCATCGAGCAGATTGCCCTTCGTGACACCGGTCGCGGCAAACAGCACGTCACCTTGCGCCATGTCTTCCATGGAGTACTTCTTGGTGACGTCCTCAATGCCCATACGCCTGGCACGCTCAACCTGATCCGGGCGGTTGATCATTAGCCGCCCCTGCATCTGACCGCCAAGGCAACGCAGCGCCGCCGCAGCCAGCACACCTTCGGGTGCTCCACCGACACCGAGATAGATGTCGATGCCGGTCTCTTCTGGGTCGGTCGTCTGGATAACGCCTGCAATGTCGCCATCGCCAATCAGGCGAATGGAAGCACCCAGACCGCGCACTTCGTCGATCAGGCGAGCATGACGCGGGCGATCGAGAATGCAGGCGGTGATCGCCGAAACAGGGACTCCCTTGGCCTTGGCAAGGGCGCGAATGTTCTCGGTCGGCGTGGCATCAAGATCGATCAGGCCGGCAGGAAAGCCGGGTCCGATAGCGATCTTGTCCATATAGACGTCAGGCGCGTTCAAGAGGCCGCCCTGTTCGGAAATGGCGACGCAGGCGAGCGAGTTGGTCTGGTTCTTGGCACACATGGTCGTGCCTTCCAGCGGATCGGCAGCGATATCCACGCGCGGCCCTTTTCCAGTACCCACCTCTTCGCCGATGTAGAGCATCGGCGCCTCATCGCGCTCTCCTTCACCAATCATGATCGTGCCTTGAACCGGCAACTGATTGAGCTCGGAGCGCATGGCATCCACGGCTGCTTGATCGGCGGCGTGCTCATCGCCATGCCCGCGCAGGCGGGCCGCCGCCATTGCCGTACGTTCGGTAACCCGAACAATCTCAAGGGTTAGAATGCGGTCGAGAGAATTGGAGAACTTTTGCGACATGAAACAACCCGCAGCTCGGACAGCCAACCGAATTCGTCGCTGCGGCTACCGGAGGTCTTGGGGCCGCGCGAACGGGGGAGAAACCCGGTCGATACTATAGCGAGGTAGGAAGAACCTGCGATAGAGGTCAATGCGCCATAGGACGCAATACGGATGTTGCCCGTTAAGATTAACCATTTCGCGAGAATGCGGCAGTGCCGATACTTGGCGAAATACCGCGGTTTACAGGCGTTATTAGACCATTTGACAAGCAGACATGCAAAAAGTCGATAGCAGCATCCCTTCACTGCGGCCTGTCAGTTAAAACAGGATCGTAAGGACGATGGACACCAAGTTGCAGCCACCAAAAGAAGGCCTGAAAAAGAGCAAGGGACATTCGTTCCCTCGCTCCAAAAAACACTGCTCTGTAGATCGGAGCCCCCCGAACTTCAGATACGGTTTGCGTCCTAAAGACTCTCGATCCGGATCAAAGTGGGCTTGGCCGCAATGTGTCCGGCCTCTTCGATGGTAGCCAGCGCTGCGCGGATTTCCGTCTCGCGCGTCGCGTAGGTAATCAGCACCACAGGCTGGGGCGCGCCGGTATGTCCAGCGGCATCGTCATCACCCCCACGGCGGCGTTGCACGATGGACTCAAGCGAAATGTCACGATCGGCCATGCTCTTGGCAATCCCGGCAAACGCGCCAGGGCGATCATAGACAGACAGGCGCACGTAATATCCGCCCTTGTGCGCCTGAATCTCCGCCTTCTGATAAGGCAGGAGCTCGTTGACCGGCAGACCGAATACGGGCGTGTGATGGCCACGCGCCGCGTCGACGATATCGGCGATAACCGACGAAGCGGTCGCATTGCCACCAGCCCCCGGTCCGACCAGAACTACCTCGCCGAGCGCATCACCGTCGAAGGCAACGGCATTGAGAACGCCCGATGTTTGCGCCACCACCGATTTTTTTGGAACCATAGCGGGATTGACCCTCGCCTCGATCCCACTGTCTGTGCGTCTGGCCACCCCCAAAAGCTTGATGCGATAACCAAGCTCTTCGGCCGCCTTGATGTCGTCGAGGGAGATCGATGTTATGCCTTCCACATAGATGGCGCCAGCATCGATTTCCGTCCCGAAAGCTAGGCTTGTCAAAATGGCAAGCTTGTGAGCGGTATCGAAGCCCCCCACGTCGAAGGTGGGATCGGCCTCGGCATAGCCGAGCCGTTGCGCTTCGGCGAGACATGTTTCGAAGGAGAGCTGCTCCTTCTCCATCCTGGTCAAGATGTAGTTGCAAGTGCCGTTGAGGATGCCGACAATGCCGGTCACCGTGTTGCCCGCAAGGCTTTCTTTCAGCGTCTTGATCACCGGAATGCCGCCAGCAACAGCCGCTTCGAAGCCAATCGACAGGCCGGCTTTCTCGGCAAGCTGGGCAAGTTCGACGCCGTGTCGGGCGAGCAGCGCCTTGTTCGCAGTAATCACCGGTTTGCCGGCGGCGAGCGCGGCTCGCACCACATTTTCGGCTGCGCCAGAAGCGCCGCCAATAAGCTCTATCACCACATCCACGTTCGGATCGGCAACCATGGCAACCGGATCGTCATACCAGGCAAACCCATCTACGCTGACACCACGGTCACGGTTGCGGTCACGCGCCGACACAGCCGTAATCGTCACCGGCCGTCCAGCCCGTAAAGTCAGCGAGCTGAGATTGGACTGGATGATGCGAACAACGGACGCGCCGACGGTCCCGAGACCGGCGATGCCAAGGCGAAGCGGTTTACCCATGATTCTTTCCGAAACTCTCTGTCTTCGAGAGCGTTTCCGGAATCGCTTTCACCGGAAACGCCCTGTTTGGCCACTCACGCGATAGCTACGAAGGTCAGCGGCTCTGACCAACCGGAGCGTAGTTATGCATGGTTTCATCGGCCGTGTCGAAGAATCGACGGAGCCCTCGCGCTGCCTGGCGGATACGCTGCTCGTTCTCCACCAAAGCGATGCGCACATAATCGTCGCCTTGTTCGCCAAAGCCGACGCCGGGAGCGACTGCCACTTCTGCCTTTTCGATCAGAAGCTTGGAGAACTCCAGGCTCCCAAGCGATTTGAACCGCTCCGGTAGGGGCGCCCAAGCAAACATCGAAGCACGCGGAACGGGAATCTCCCATCCGGCACGGCCAAAGCTTTCCACCATGACATCGCGACGACGCTTGTAGGTCTGACGCACCTCTTCGATGTGAGCGTCGGCGTCAGGATCATTGAGGGCGGCGGTTGCCGCAACCTGGATCGGCGTGAAGGCGCCGTAATCGAGGTAGGATTTGACCCGCGCCAGGGCAGCGATCAGCCGCTCGTTGCCCACGGCAAAACCCATGCGCCAACCGGCCATCGAGAAAGTCTTGGACATTGAGGTGAATTCGACACAGACGTCCATCGCTCCCGGCACCTGCAACACCGACGGCGGCGGAACACCGTCGAAATAGATCTCCGAATAGGCGAGATCGGAAAGCACAAACACCTCGTGCTTACGCGCGAAGGCCACGACGTCCTTGTAGAAGTCGAGATCGACGACCTCGGCCGTCGGATTCGACGGATAGCAAAGAATCAGGGCGAGTGGTTTCGGAATGGAGTGTGTCACCGCCCGTTCCAGAGCGTGGAAGAACTCTGGCCCCGGAGTGACCGGCACCGACCGGATGACGCCCCCCACCATGAGGAAGCCGAAGGCGTGAATCGGGTAGGACGGATTGGGGCAGAGAATGACATCACCAGGCGCAGTGATCGCCTGCGCCATATTGGCGAAACCTTCCTTCGAGCCCAACGTCGCCACGATCTGCGTGTTGGGATTGAGCTTCACGCCGAAACGGCGCTCATAATAGCCAGCCTGCGCCTTGCGAAGACCGCCGATACCGCGTGAGGCAGAATAGCCGTGCGTATCGGGGCGTTGCACAGTTTCGATAAGCTTATCAACGACATGCCGCGCCGTGGGCAGATCAGGATTGCCCATGCCGAGGTCGACAATATCTGCGCCCGAAGCTCGCGCGGCAGCCTTGAGCCGGTTGACCTGCTCAAAGACATACGGCGGGAGGCGCTTGATCTTGTGAAACTCGTTATCGCTCATGGGGTTGACCTCAGCATGGTCGTGGAAGTCGGCGGTTTTCGCCCCGCGCCGACAGGCGGGTCTGTGCTTCTAGATCAATTCCGGGCGGGTGGGAAAGTGGCTTTTGGCCAGTCGTCGGCCGATCTCTCCAAAAAGCTACCGCTGTTGCCGCCCTGCCCGGCTCAACGCGATTTTAGCCGATCGTGGAGAGAGCCGGGAAATTTTCAAGAAGCCAGAACGACGCGCGCTGCATGCCGCCTGACAGGAACAGCGCGCCGGTGATCACCAGCACGCCGCCCATAGCTCGCTCGACCAACGGAAAGTGGCGGCGAAAGCGACGCATGAACAGCACAAATCGGGCCGCGAAGAGCGCGGCAATCAGAAAGGGAACACCAAGACCGAGAGAATAGACGGCAAGCAGGAGCGCCCCGTCTCCCACCGTATCGCGGCTACCCGCAACTGAAAGAATGGTGGCGAGGACGGGTCCGATGCACGGCGTCCAGCCAAAGGCAAAGGCAAGACCAAGCAGGAAAGCGCCGCCGAGGCCGGCCTTGACCCTAAAATCGTGGAACCGAGCTTCACGATAAAACAGCGCGACCCGAAACAGCCCCAGAAAATGCAGCCCCATCAATATGATGAACAGACCAGCAACAATGCCAAGAACCTCCGACCACTGCCGCAGAAGCTGCCCGAAGACGGACGCAGTCGCTCCAAGCGCGACGAAGACGCACGTAAATCCGAGGACGAAGGAAAGCGCCACTTCAGCCGCACGCTTTTTTGCGGCAAGCCGGCCCATTTCTTCGCCGGTGAGTTCCTCGATGGACGCGCCTGTGAGGAAACCAAGGTAGGGCGGAACGAGCGGCAGGACGCAGGGGCTCACAAACGAGAGCAGGCCGGCGCCAAATGCTGCAATCAGGGTTACGTTCGCGTCCATAGCGTCTCTATAAACAGGGTCCTGACTGATACTCGATTTCGAGCGACCATGCGAGGCAGGTTTTATCTTAAGCCATCAATTCGTTGCGAGATATCAGCAGCCCCACGCCAGCGATAGGAGTCTCGAGTTGCGGTATGACAATTCGCCCGCGGCGAGTTCCGCTCGATCCTAAGCATTGAACACTTCGCGCCCCTCGCATTGTAGGTAGAAAACAGCACCTTATTGTTGGGAGAGTTCCACCGGTAGAAATCACGGCGAAGACATAAATATAGCAATGTTTGGTAATTGCCTCATGCAAGAGCGGCTCCAACGTCCTGCAGAGTTGAGAATTGCTTTTTTCATTGAAACAATGCCAGTTATAACAAGGATGCTGGTTATTACAGGCACGCGTGGCGGATTAATGATTACCTAGCGTTTTTCGCATATGATGATTGTTCAAAATTGCAGGGGTAATGGGCTTCCCCGGGGGGAGTGAATGTTCAGACTGCTGGTAATCGCTGGACTGGTAGCACACACCAGCCTTGCGACACTTGCCTTTGCAAGCGAAGCCAAGGTGATCCATGTTGCCAGCACCTTCCCGACGTCATTGCCGTTGTTCTCGGAAGCTATGGGGCGCCTTAGCGAACAGGTCGACAGTTTAACCGATGGTGCTGTCAAACTAACCTTTCACGTACCAGGCGATCTCGCGCCCGCTTACACTACCTTGGCCAAAGTTGGCACCGGCGAGGTGGCGGCCGCTTGGGCAACCGCTGGTCAGTTAGCCGAACGTGACAGTGCATTCGACTTACTGACGTCGATTCCATTCGGTCCGGACAGTATTGAATACATGTCCTGGATATTCGATGGCGGAGGCCTTACGCTTTCTCGCGAACTGTTCGCGAGCTACGGCATTCACAACGTGCCTTGCATGGTTTTCCCACCAGAGGGGGCGGGCTGGTTTTCAAAGGAGATACGGAACCTCGACGATCTCAAGGGCCTGAAGATTCGTTACTTCGGCCTAGGTGGTCGAGTTCTTTCCGAACTCGGGGCAAAGGTCGTCCCTCTATCGGCCAGCGAAATTGTCGACGCCATCAAGAGCAAGGAAATCGACGCAGCCGAGTATTCGCTCCCCTCCCTGGATTTGACGCTAGGTCTCCAGAACGTAGCGAAGTACTATTACTTCCCGGGTTGGCACCAGCCCTCCACTCTCTTCGAGCTCTATTTCAACCTTGCAGCTTGGCAGGAACTCACGCCCAAGCAGCAGGACACCATAGAAACTGTATGCGCTGCCGTGATGCGCGACGGGATCGGGCAAGCTGAAGCCATGCAAATGGAGGCTCTTGATAAGATTAAGAAGAATGGGATCACACTCCGCCGGTGGTCGCCGGACCTATTGCTGACCTTTGAAGCGACTTGGAACAAGGTTGCCAAGGCAGAGATGGCTGCGAATCCGAGGTTCAAGGAAATCTATGAATCCTACGAGCGGTTTCACGAGAACTACAGTTTCTGGAAGCGCTTCAGCTACCTTCACTAAAACTGTCCAATCGGGCGAAAGGATAGTCCGCAACCGATGAGTTGGTTTGAAGACCTGACGGGCCGCGCGAGAGACACAAGCATTCGGACCAAGTTGTCCGGCGCGCTTGTCGTCGTCCTGTTGCTCATTGCGGCCATCAGCGGGCTTAGCGTCGTTCAGGTCGTCTCGGTCAACAGAGTCACGACTGAGATTCGTGAGGTCAGACTGCCGCAGGTTGAGTTGCTTGAGAAGCTGAGACGGCTTGCCCTCCAGCATCACCTCGTTGTCATGCGGCGCTTGCAGGTCATTGATTATCGCAATCTCGCCGAGATTGACGCGAGCCTGAACGAAACCCGACAAGACATGAAGGAGGCGTCGGCGAGCTTCGAGGCCACCATAAGCTCACCCGAGGAAAGGCGTCTGTTTTCCATATTCTCTCGGTCTTGGGAGATCTACCTCTCTTCGCTCGACCAGGTGAACGATGCTGTCGACAGCGGAGAACAGGAAGAAGCTACAGAATTCGCCAACGGCACGACACGCATTCAATACCAGGCGGCTGTGAGCGAGCTCGAAAACCTCATCTCCTACTCCAAGTCACAATCCCAAGACGCTGCCGCGCGTGCCTCAAGCGCCGTATCGCGGGCTATAACGCAATCTCTGGCAGTGTTGCTGGTCGCCAGCTTGGCGGCGCTCGGCACGGTATTCTGGGTACAACGCAACGTGTCCGGCCCGCTGCGCAAAGTTGCCCATGCGATGCGCCGTCTCACGGTCGGCGACCACACGACGCCGCTCCCGGAGGCAACACCGCGCCGTGACGAAATTGGCGTCTTAGTTCTGGCCCTCGCCGGATATCGCGACGCCCTGATCCACAGCAGGGCGTTCGCTCATAACGCCGAACGGGAATGGGAGCGTCTTAGGGCAGCCGTCGCCAATATGCCGGTCGGCCTTTCGATGTTTGATGCCGATGATCACCTGATAATCTGCAACCGTATCTTCTGCGACATGTACGGCTTGCCACCTGAAGATACGCTGCGCGGCCGGCCATGCCGGGAGATTTTCGCAGACGCTCGGCGAAACGGCGGAATCTATGACTCGATAACTGAAGTCGTCTCGGACACCCGTATCGATTTGCACAACACGACTCACCTTGTCTATGAAACAAGTGACGAACGCATACTCGCCCTGGGCATACAAAGCATAGCCGGCGGCGGCTGGATCGCCATCCACGAAGACATTACCGCCAGGCGCCGCGTGGAGGAGAAAATCCGCCACATGGCACGGCACGATGCGCTGACCGATCTTGGCAATCGCATACTATTCCGCGACAGCCTAGAAGACGCGCTGGCCGGACTTCAGGAAACCGAGAGCGTGGCTGTTCTTTGCATCGACCTCGATCGGTTCAAGAACGTGAACGACACCCTTGGCCATCCCGTAGGCGACGCCCTTCTCCAAGCCGTCGCCGATCGTTTGAGATCGTGCATCAGCCAGAGCGATATCGCCACGCGCTTCGGTGGGGACGAATTTGCGATCATTCAGCGCGGCTCGGTTCCGCAGCCCGAGGCGGCCAGCGACCTTGCGCGTCGTATCGTCCGAATAGTGTGCGAACCTTACGAGATTGACGGGCAAAAGATTGTCATTGGAGCCAGTGTCGGCATTGCCGTGGCTCCCGCGGATGGCACCAACGCCGACACACTGCTTAAAAACGCCGATATGGCTCTTTACTCCGCCAAATCCGACGGACGCGGCGTCTATCGCTTCTTCCGCGACGAAATGAGCTTACGGTCTCAGACTCGCCGCCTGCTCGAGTTAGAACTGAGGCGCGCTCTGGAATCGGGCGAGCTTTGCCTCCACTACCAGCCGATGTTCAGTATCGAAAACCGGCAGGTCGTCGGCTTTGAAGCGCTCCTTCGCTGGAACCATCCCACAAGAGGGCAGGTCTCACCAAACGAGTTCATATGGCTGGCAGAAGAAGTTGGGCTGATAGTGCCGATTGGCCAGTGGGTCATGGAACAGGCTTGCCGGGACGCAGCAAGTTGGCCCTCATTCGTCAGTATTGCGGTGAATGTATCGCCGGTGCAGTTTCGCGAAAGAGGCTTTGTCGATCAGGTTTTGGACGCCTTGAAAAACTGCGAGCTTGAACCACGCAGGCTTGAAATCGAGATCACAGAACGGGTGTTGATCGATGACACCCCTACGACCGTTGCCATTCTCCAGCGATTGCATGAAATCGGTGTAAGAATTGCCATGGACGACTTCGGTACCGGATACTCGAGCCTTGGCTATCTGCGGCAATTCCATTTCGACAGAATCAAGATCGACCGTTCGTTCGTCGCTGACCTTGACGAAAACGACCAAGGCTCTCTGGCAATCGTTCGGGCGGTAGCCGGACTGTCATCCAGCCTGAACATCGCGACGACCGCCGAAGGGGTGGAAAGCGAACAGCAATTCGAACGGTTGCGTGCCGAGGGGTGCGACATGGTGCAAGGCTTCCTTCTGGGAATGCCCGTCCCAGCAGACGAGGTCACGCGTATGTTCTTGGAGCGCGGTGCCATATCGGCGGTGCGGGCCTGAGAAACCAACTGGAAACTTGCATGGGCAGCAGAAAGAACAATGGTTTCGAAAGCCGAAGCGCGAACTTCGAAGCCGAAGTTCGCCCGAAGAATTTCGTAAGGCAGCTGTCAACGAACACCAACGGGCAACGCCGGCGACATTGCGCCGCCGGCAGAATCGTATCGATGCGTTTGTAATGATTGAGCAGGGTTACCGAAGCGCTATTGGATACTATAGGCGTTGTTCAGCTTTCCTGTTTTGGCATCGTAGAAATTCGCCTTTTGCGAGCTAACGATTTCAACTTTGTTGCATTCTTTGAAATCGCCAAAGTCCCAACACACGGTCTTGTCTTCAAAGGCCCAATCGAAGTGCGCAGGCTTTTTTCCTTTTTGTTGGAAGTCGCCGGTCCCGTCGGCCTTGAATGTCGCCGTGAACGGATTACCCTTGGCAGTCTTACTCGAAATTACCTTCCCGATGATGGCGTTTACGAAGCCGTCTTTTGAGACAAATTTAGGCTCAGCGAAAGCAGAACAAGTGGAAGCCAAAACCACTGCCGACACGATAAGAATACTTCTCATACTTCTACACCTCCAATGAAACCAATTTTCGTAACGCATGGTACTATTTCTTGAGCTTAGCGACCACAGGAGACACCTCATCGCCTGCCACCATTTTATCGAGCTCTTTCGCATAATATCCGTTTACGTTGTTCTTTTCGCCGCTCCACAACGACAGATATTTCGGGCCCACCTTAAACCAGGTCCAGCAGTCATTTGACGATTTGTTCTGCCCCGTCTTTTCATCTTTCCAGCGGCTTGTGGCACAGATCTTGTTGCCCTTCACAGTCCATTCTCCGTTCTCGTTGAACCAGGACCCATCTTTGGCGACAGTCAGAAACTTTCCATTTGGTGCGAAATAAGCTCTCGTGGTGGACCAATCGGCCGACTTCCCCGCGTAAAGGGCTTTCACGTCGGCCGAAGTTAACGGATTAGCATCAGCTGGGAGTTTTTCAGCCAATGCTGAAGATGACAGCAAAGCCAAGATAACAACCGCATATATATTGCTCATCATCACAAGCTGCTCCTGGATGAAGGCCCCGCTTATTAGAGGCATTTGAGTTTTATCCCTATTTTGTGCATGATCTTTCCAAGTCCTCTCAACCCCCAAATGGGGGGTGCAGCTCGGACTAAGCTCAAGTCCGGTAGACGATAAGGTAAAAGCCACAAAGGGGGATTGGGTATGACTCGCATTTCATTCAACCTCCGGCGTGAACACCTCCAATCGATTGCATCTTCCGTGGCGGAGGAGGTCGAAGCAGCGACCTGGGGATATGGAAGTTGGCGAGACGTCTGCGAGCGACTGTCGGGTGCCTTTCCAGGATCTTCCTGTTTGATTTTTGGAGAGGATCCGGTCGATCAGAGAGTCAATTATTGTACTGCCATCAATATTGATCAAAAACAAATCGATGCTTATTCGAATTATTTCGCCTTCCGAAACCCATGGATTGATATATTCCGGCATAGAACTGGCGATTATTGCGCAGTTTCAGAACGCGACTATCCCTCCCGTCTTCTAGGCAAGACTGAGTTTTACAATGATTTCATAATGAAGATACCGAATTTCACGGCGTCAACAGGCATAAGCCTGAACTTGGATACTTCATTGACGTTTCGATTCCCTCTTCACTACGCGATAGCGCAGGCGCCGCAGTATGACGCGGCGGCGGAAATCGTCATGAAGCAATTGGTGGGACCAATAAAGCGATCGGTTCATGCGGTCCAGAGACTGCAATCCATCACAGAGGGTCAACTGGCCATCGCCGCCTTGATTGAGCGGCGAAATGCACTCTCTTTCGTGATCGATGCAGCTATGAAGCTCCAAGAAGCGAACGAGGATGCTGCCAAGGCTTTCTCGCGTGGAGATTTCCTGCTTGCGCGTCAGAACAAAGTCTCGTTTGCGGACCCCGTCCTGACGCGGATGGTAAGCGCACGCGTGCGCGATCTCGCTGCGAATGTCGCGTCCGAGGTCTCGACGATGGCGCATCGTAATGACGCGGGCCACTGGCTCATTTCCTTCAGTCGCTTGCCAGTCCTCAGGCTGAACCCGTTGCTGGCGGGGCGCGCCCTGATCCTTGTTCAAATCCGGAATCTTCGACCGGACCGACAGCCGCCACCCGACTTGCACGAGTTCTCTCGTCTATTCCGCCTTACGCCGGCTGAGGAGAAACTATGTGCGCAACTTGCGCAAGGATACACGCTGACCGAAGCGGCGACCTCCCTTGGCATCAAAGTGGAGACGGCGCGCGATCGCATAAAGACGATTTTCGACAAGACGGCCCTGCGTCGACAGGCAGATCTCGTCGCTTTGCTTCAGCGCAGCCTCTAGGCGGCGCACCTGGGGATTAAATCACTCTCCAGGATAGGGGAAGTGCATAACGTTCCGCCGCCGAGCATAACCGATGCACAAGGTCGGGAGCTGTACCTCTATATCGCCCCCGCTTGGATAGCAGCTATTCTGGGATTGACGATCAACAGCGAGACTTTTCCCGCCTGAAGCCCCACCGATCGGCGCGACCGATGAATTTGGGAAATAGCATTTCTCGACAATTACCTGAATTCTGGTGGGCGGTGACGGTCTCGAACCGCCGACATCCAGTGTGTAAAACTGGCGCTCTACCAACTGAGCTAACCGCCCGCATCATCCATCCTCGACGGACAAGCGGCCCCTGCTCTACCGGCTTGAGCGTCCGAATGCAAGACCGACAACACCAAACTCAGAAAGCAATTTAATCGCAAAAAGGGCGCGACCGTTGCCGGCCGCGCCATTCAAAGTCTCAAGAGCCCTACCCCATTCTCCGGGGCATAGCTCAAAAGGAAATTAGCCGTTAACCGCGTCCTTCAGGCCCTTACCCACGCGGAACTTCGGCTGCTTGGAAGCAGCGATCTTGAGCGGCTCGCCCGTCTGCGGGTTGCGACCCTCGGAAGCGGCGCGCTCGGTCACAACGAAGTTGCCGAAGCCGACGATGCGAACTTCGTCACCGGCCTTGAGCGCCTCGGTGATCGTCGCGAAGACCGCGTCGACGGCAGCACCGGCCTGCGCCTTGTTGAGCGACGCCTTCTCGGCGACCTGCGTGACCAGATCGTTCTTGTTCATGTCGTGTCCCTTTGTCTGACTCTGTCGGTAGCGGACCTGCCATATGGCGGACTGTCCGTCACCCCGGCGGCACGTTTCCCGGATTTCCGGGGAAAATCAAGTGCGGAAAGACCGCTTATGCGCGATTTTTTGACCGAAAACGAAAAAGACCCGGGCTTTCGAGGCCCGGGTCCTTAATTTGCTGGACAAGTGTCCCACGTTGGTTCAGTGCGCGGTGACCGACGTCAAATCGCCAGCGTCTCCGTCTGCGACCGCCGCAGGCGCAACTTCCTTCGATTCGTCCCATGAAATGGGCTCAAGCGGTCGAACGAGAGCCACTTTCAGCACATCATCCATATGGGCGACGGGAATGACCTCCATACCATTCCGAACATTCTCAGGAATGTCGGCGAGGTCCTTGGCATTCTCATCGGGGATCAGAACCGTCTTGATACCGCCACGGTGCGCCGCAAGCAGCTTTTCCTTGAGACCGCCAATCGGCAGCACGCGTCCACGCAACGTGATCTCACCCGTCATGGCGACATCATGCCGAACCGGCACGCCGGTCATGACCGAGACGATCGACGTGACCATCGCGATACCCGCCGACGGACCATCCTTCGGGGTCGCACCTTCCGGCACGTGCACGTGGATGTCGCGCTTGTCGAACAATGGCGGTTCGATGCCGAAATCGATGGCCCGCGAACGGACATAGGACGCCGCCGCAGAGATCGATTCCTTCATCACATCCTTGAGGTTACCAGTCACCGTCATGCGGCCCTTGCCTGGCAACCGGACGCTTTCGATGGTGAGCAGCTCGCCACCGACCTCAGTCCAAGCCAGACCAGTGACCACACCAACCTGATCGGTACCATCCGCTTCGCCATGCCGGAAACGCGGCACGCCGAGATACTGTTCCACCTTTTCAGGCGTCACCGTGATCGACATCAAGAGGCCCTTCGACTTCTGAAGCTCGGTCACCGCCTTGCGGGCAAGCGACATCATCTCGCGGTCGAGGTTACGGACACCGGCCTCACGCGTATACTGCCGGATAACCGAGCGGATCGCATCGTCGGTGATCTCGTATTCGCCAGCCCTCAGACCATGGTCAGCAATCGACTTCGGCAATAGATGCCGCTTGGCGATCTCGACCTTTTCGTCCTCGGTGTAACCGGCAATACGGATGATCTCCATGCGATCCATCAGCGGGCCGGGAATGTTCAGGGTGTTGGCCGTCGTCACGAACATGACATCCGAGAGATCGTATTCGACCTCCAGATAGTGGTCCATAAAGGTGTGGTTCTGCTCGGGGTCGAGAACCTCCAGCAGCGCCGACGACGGATCTCCGCGGAAGTCCATACCCATCTTGTCGATCTCGTCGAGCAGGAAGAGCGGATTGGACTTCTTCGCCTTCTTCATCGACTGGATGACCTTGCCGGGCATCGAGCCGATGTAGGTGCGGCGATGACCGCGGATTTCCGCCTCATCACGGACGCCGCCGAGCGACATGCGCACGTATTCGCGGCCAGTCGCCTTGGCGATCGACTTGGCAAGCGAGGTCTTGCCGACGCCCGGGGGACCGACGAGGCAGATGATGGGCCCCTTCAGCTTGTTGGCGCGGCTTTGCACCGCCAGATACTCGATGATGCGTTCCTTGACCTTCTCAAGACCGAAATGGTCCTCGTTCAGCACCGCCTCGGCATATGCCAAGTCGTCACGGGTCTTGGAACGCGCCTTCCAGGGGATACCCAGGATCCAGTCGAGATAGTTGCGCACGACGGTGGCTTCAGCCGACATCGGCGACATCTGACGGAGCTTCTTTAGCTCAGCAGTGGCCTTCTCGCGAGCTTCCTTGGAAAGCTTGGTGCGCTTGATGCGCTCCTCAAGTTCGGCAAGTTCGTCCTTGCCTTCCTCGCCGTCACCAAGCTCCTTCTGGATCGCCTTCATCTGCTCGTTGAGATAGTACTCGCGCTGGGTCTTCTCCATCTGCCGCTTGACGCGGCTGCGGATGCGCTTTTCCACCTGCAGTACGGAGATCTCGCTCTCCATCAGGCCCAGCACGCGCTCCAGCCGCTCGACCACCGACTTCAGGGACAGGACGTCCTGCTTCTCGGAGATCTTGACGGCGAGGTGGCTAGCAATGGTGTCGGCGAGCTTGGCATAGTCGTCGATCTCCTTGATGGTGCCGAGCACTTCGGGAGAGACTTTCTTGTTCAGCTTGACGTAGTTGTCGAACTCGACCAGCACGGAACGCGCCAGCGCCTCGACTTCGACACGATCGCTCTCGACCTCTTCGATCGGGCGAACTTCAGCTTCGAAATAGTCGGTACGATCGATGAAATTGATCACCTCGGCCCGGCGAGCGCCTTCAACGAGCACCTTTACAGTGCCATCAGGCAGCTTGAGGAGCTGGAGGACGGTTGCGAGCGTGCCAACGGTATAGATGTCGTCGGCGGCAGGATCATCGTCGGATGCGTTCCGCTGCGTCGCCAGCAGAATCTGCTTGTCGGCCGTCATCACCTCTTCAAGGGCGCGGATCGACTTCTCACGACCCACGAACAGCGGCACGATCATGTGCGGGAAAACGACGATGTCGCGAAGCGGCAGGACAGGAAAGACGTCCCGTTCGGCGCCGGTCGCTGGAGTGGATGCGGCCATGGAGTTGTTTCCTTTCTGGTGGCCCGCCGGATCAGCCTGTCGGCACCGGCGTCCGTCGCACGCGGTTTCGGCAAAGGTCGCCGATCGAAAGATCGGAAGACCCAAGTTCGGCAACGGGCTGAGAGGATCAGATAGGAAGATCCGCTACACGGCCGCTCGACCCGCCCCTTCATGGGCACGAATACGAACGCCTCCCGTTTCCGTCGCCGCCGCGTAAGCGGATACATGGATCGCGGCGACTGTGCTTTCAAGGCCTTGACACGAAAGCGTCATTGGCCCCTCGCACGACGCTCCCGGCTCACTGACCGGGAGAAGGCGGCAAACAACTGTTGCCGCCCCCTGGACTAGATCACGCGCCCGTCCCTGTATCTTCGAGACGCTCACCATAAACATAGATCGGCTTCGCCTTGCCGGTAATCACATCACCGGAGATGACGACTTCCGTCACATCCTCGAGGTTCGGCAGCTCGTACATGGTCTCGAGCAGGATGCCCTCCATGATCGAGCGCAGACCACGAGCACCGGTCTTGCGATCGATTGCCTTGCGGGCCACAGCCGACAGTGCGTCGTCCTGGAACGTCAGCTTGACGTTCTCCATCTCGAACAGACGCTGGTACTGCTTGACCAAAGCATTCTTCGGCTCGGTCAGGATGATCACGAGAGCCGCCTCGTCGAGGTCTTCAAGCGTTGCGAGCACCGGCAGACGACCGACGAATTCGGGAATCAGGCCGAACTTCAGAAGATCTTCCGGCTCCACTTGAGCGAAGAGCTCGCCGGTGCGCCGATCCTCGGGAGCTGCCACCTGGGCCTGGAAACCGATCGAAGTCGACTTGCCACGGGCCGAGATGATCTTCTCGAGACCGGCAAAAGCGCCGCCGCAGATGAACAGAATGTTGGTCGTGTCGACCTGCAGGAACTCCTGCTGCGGATGCTTGCGGCCACCTTGCGGCGGAACCGAAGCCACCGTGCCTTCCATGATCTTCAGCAGGGCCTGCTGCACGCCCTCGCCCGACACGTCGCGGGTAATCGACGGGTTGTCTGACTTGCGCGAGATCTTGTCGACTTCGTCGATGTAGACGATACCGCGCTGGGCGCGTTCGACGTTGTAGTCGGCAGCCTGAAGCAGCTTCAGGATGATGTTCTCGACGTCCTCGCCGACGTAACCGGCCTCGGTCAGCGTCGTCGCGTCGGACATGGTGAAGGGCACGTCGATGATGCGAGCCAGCGTCTGGGCAAGCAATGTCTTGCCGGAGCCGGTCGGGCCGATCAGCATGATGTTGGACTTGGCCAACTCGACGTCATTGTTCTTCGTCGCATGATTGAGGCGCTTGTAGTGGTTGTGAACCGCCACAGCCAGAACCTTCTTCGCCTTGTCCTGGCCGATCACATAATCGTCCAGCACCTTGCGGATCTCGGAAGGTGTCGGCACGCCGTCGCGCGACTTCACAAGATTGGACTTCGATTCCTCGCGGATGATGTCCATGCAGAGCTCGACGCATTCATCGCAGATGAACACCGTCGGTCCTGCAATGAGCTTGCGGACTTCGTGCTGGCTCTTGCCGCAGAACGAACAGTAGAGGGTGTTCTTCGACTCGCCGCTAACCTTGGTCATCCAATCATTCCCGCTCGGTTGACGGACGGCCCGTCACCCGCCCTAAAGCGGGTAGTCGGACCGAACCTTCCCTCTCGAACCCTTCCTAAGTGACGGTATCCGCCGGAACTGCCACCTGCGCATGCTGCGCCAAAAGAACTCAAGATAGCTTTAACGTACCCACTTCAATGCACCATCTTAGGTGCCGGCAAACATTTCTATCAGGCCTGCTCAGGAACAGCCCGCTTCGAGATGACGTCATCGACGAGACCAAAATTCTTCGCCGCTTCGGCATCCATGAAGTTATCGCGCTCGAGCGCTTCCTCAACCGCTGCAAGATCCCGGCCAGTATGCTTGACGTAGATCTCGTTGAGGCGGCGCTTCAGTTTCAGGATCTCCTGGGCGTGCAGCATGATGTCCGCTGCCTGACCACGGAAACCGCCAGAAGGCTGGTGAACCATGATGCGGGCATTGGGAAGCGAGAAGCGCATGCCCGGCTCGCCAGCGGCCAGCAACAACGACCCCATGGACGCTGCCTGACCGATGCAGAGGGTCGCCACCTTCGGGCGAATGAACTGCATCGTGTCGTAGATGGCGAGACCAGCCGTCACATAGCCGCCAGGAGAGTTGATGTAGAGTGAGATCTCCTTGTTGGGATTCTCCGACTCGAGGAACAGAAGCTGGGCGCTGACCAGCGTCGCAACGCCGTCGTCGATACCGCCGGTAATGAAGATGATCCGCTCCTTGAGGAGGCGCGAGAAAATGTCATAGGCGCGCTCACCACGGTTCGTCTGCTCGACGACCATCGGAACCAGCGTGCTCATGGTGAAATCGACAGGATCCTTCATACGTTCCCTCGGCGTTAGACTGACGAACCACTCTTCCGTGCCCAACAATTGGGCTTAATGAAACAGCGATGGCGTCGCCTGCAAATCACTCTTGCCGTGATCGTTACATCCCAACCCGGCACTTGGCTACACCAAAGCCTCTGAATTTTCGGTGCATGGTGTACGACCGTTCCATGCCTGACAGAGCTTTGGGGAATATTCCCTTAACCGCCACTTATGTATCGCCGGCAAACTCTGCAAGCACTCAGAAGGCGCACGCAAAGCTGACGGCCCTAAAACGCAACGGGCCGGGGCGTCGCCGCCCCGGCCGCGGAATCAATTCCTGACTGTCAGGAGCGACCGATCAAACGGCCGGCTCTTCGTCGTCCTTGAACAGCTCGTCCTTGGTGACCGTCTTGTCGGTGACCTTGACGAGACCGAGCAGAACGTCGACCACCTTCTCCTCGAACACCGGTGCCTGCAGCGAGGCAAGTGCGTTGGCGTCACGACGATAGAAGTCGAACACGGCCTTCTCCTGGCCGGGGAACTGACGGGCACGCTCGATGAGGGCGCGCTGGAGTTCCTGCTCGTTGACCTGAACCTTCTCGCGCTCGCCGAACTTCGACAGCACGAGACCAAGACGGACGCGGCGCTCGGCGATCTTGCGATAGTCGGCGCGGGCCTTCTCTTCGGTGGTGTCTTCATCCTCGAAGGTCTTGCCGGCGGACTTCATCTCGGCCTCGACCTGCCCCCAGATGGCATTGAATTCCTGCTCCACCAGCGTTGCCGGCAGTTCGAAGGAATACTGGCCGTCAAGGGCGTCGAGCAGCTGGCGCTTCACCTTCTGGCGAGTCTGGGCGCCATTCTGGGATTCGATCTGCTGCTTGACAATATCCTTCAGCGCATCGAGGCTGTCGATGCCGAGCGTCTTGGCCCAATCGTCGTCGAGCTTCAGCTCGCCGGGAGCGGCAACCTCAAACACCTCGATGTCGAAGGTTGCGGGCTTGCCCGCCAGATGAGCAGCCTGATAGTCGGCCGGGAACGTCACTTCGATGACCTTCTTGTCGCCGACCTTGGCGCCAACCAGCTGCTCTTCGAAACCGGGGATAAAGCGGCCCTGGCCGAGGAAGATGGCAGCGCGATCGTCGGCGCCGCCGTCGAAGGGTTCGCCGTCGATCTTGCCAAGGTAGGAAATGGTCAGGCGATCGCCGTTCTCGGCGGCAGCGCCCTCTTCACGGGCAACGTAGGAACGCGCACCCTCGGCGATCTGGTTCAGACGCTCTTCGATTTCCGAATCAGCCACCTCGACGACCGGACGCTCGATGGCGATGGCATCGACCGGAGCCAGCTCGAATTCGGGGACGATCTCGTAGGAGATGTCGTAGGCGAGATCGAGATCACCCGACAGGATCTTCTCGGCATCTTCGTCGGACAGCTTGATCTGCGGCTGCATGGCAGCCTTCTCGGAGCGCTCTTCCAACGCCTTGTTCGACGTCTCGCCAATCACGTCGTTGACGATCTCGGCCATGGCCGACTTGCCGTAGAGCTTCTTGAGGTGAGCCTTGGGAACCTTGCCCGGGCGGAAACCACGAATCTGGGCGCGCCCCTTGAGGTCCTCGAGATAGGCATCGAGCTTTTCGGCGAGTTCGGAGGCCGTGACAACGATCTTGAGCTCGCGCTTCAGGCCTTCGGTCGAGGTTTCAGTCACCTGCATGGATGTTTTCTTTCGTCTCTGATCCCGAGAACGCCCCAGAGACCGATCCGGCGGTTTTCCCTGCCGTCTCGATCCGAAGAAGCGGTTCAATTCTGTCTTCACCACCGGTGAGACGCCCAGGGGCGTAACTTACACCGACCGCATCACCCTCGATAACGGTGGGCAGATCTGGTGCGGGCGAAGGGACTTGAACCCCCACGGCTTGCGCCACTGGAACCTAAATCCTTAGCCCCCGCCGACAAATCGGCCCATTTCTCCCGTTTTCGCAACTCTCACGGTGACTTTTGGTCCCCAAATTGGGCACTACGGTCACAGCTTTGGTCACGAGTTCGGGGCTAGATAGGATACCACTTGCGAAAGAGCAAGCCCTATCTTATTGACCCTTTCGGACGTGCGCGTGTGGCGGAATTGGTAGACGCAGCAGGTTTAGGTCCTGCCGCCGCAAGGTGTGGGGGTTCGAGTCCCTCCACGCGCACCAGCCTTCAGTAAGACCGGCGGTTGTGTTATCGTCGGCGCACCATGCAGACATCGACATTAGATATTATCGAACGCCTCCAAACCGCAGCCCTCGGGGTGGACGACATGGCGGTTGAGGACCTCGAAGCGCTTCTCTCAGAGGCGGCCGAGACCATCGAAACGCTGCGACTGCTTGTGGATGCGCCAGTCGGCCAGACCGGTCACCAGCCATAGGTGGACGGGTCCTCGCTTCCGTCCTTGTAGAACAGCCTTCGGTCGATGATGCGAGGGTACGTCGCAAGGCGTTTCACCTGTTCCTCCGCTTCCGTCTCAGTGCGGAACATACCGACTGTCTTCCACCGCCCGAACGGCAGGAGCTTCCAGCGCCTGACGCGGGTGAAGACGATGAAGTAGACATCGGGCGGATAGACGACTATCGGCGCCGCGATCTCCGTCTTCTCGATCATGAACTGAGCCATAGCCACCCCCTGGGCAGAGTCTCGATGTCGGCGACAGCCATTGTTGCCCCGTCGTCAACTAGGACCGAGGCACGGCGCCCCGAAACGCACCCTGAGTCGGGTCCGTTGGCCGGGCGGCGATAAACTCGGAGGGTGCTGAGCCGCTGCGCCATCCCCCGCTCCAGTTCTGAGCGGAACAGGTGCGTGTAGGCGTCTGGAATGGGAAACTTGAGGTTCCCTCCTCCGTAGGCCGCAACCAGTTCAAGCTCTTTCAGTTTGAACTTCCTGGCTGGGAAGGAGAACACGAACTCGTACTGCCCGTCCGCGCCGATTCGGGAGTGCTGTACCTCAGGCATTCGGAAGCTCCTGATAGGTGACCACAGGGCGCGGGCCTTTGACCCAAGGGGGTTGAACCCGGCGCCACCAACGGCCCGCGTAGAAAACGGTGGTGATCTTCGTCACAGCCCTCGGCGCTTCCGCCACTCCCTGACAAGAAACTGCGGCACGTAAGAGGGTGGGTAGTCGTCGGGAAGCCGGTTGCGCTCCACGACCTCCTCGGGGATGCCGGTAGCCACGGAAACGGCTCCTGGGCGGGCCACGTTGCAGAGCCCCTCCAGAAATGCAGCAAGCTCCTCACGGGTCTCGATCTGGAGCTTGAAGGTGGCGTCTGGGGGAAGTTTGAGGGACCGGCGATAGCTCTCCGCGTCGTTCTTCATGGGAAACCAGCGGCGCTCGACGTTGTAGACGATCATGGGCGAGTTTCCACGCAGTTGTTACGGAGGTCGACGTTCCAATCGTCCTGGGCAATGAAGACCGCAACTGCCACGCTGGCGATTGAGCGCGCCTTTTGTGCTCTCGCCTCCGGACCAAGACAGGAGCCCCACATGTCGAACGCCCCCCGGCAGCGCGCCAACACAAAGTCGGATGCTTCTTCTGCACAGAGGCGTTGGATGTCTGCCGGGCTATGCGGTCCCGCCGAGTATTTGAGTTGCTTCGCCACTGCCGAGACAACTTGCCCGGCCTCCTGCATCAGTAGGCGCTCTGTCCGCATTGGGATCTCCAAAAAAGAAAACCCCCGGCTTGTGACCGGGGGCGCTATCGGCAGGATGTTGGGATTTTCAGTACGGCGAGTGAAATCCCTTGAGGGCCGCTAACACGAGGGCGATTAAAATCAGCCACCCCCATGGCCCTCTGAAGAAATCACTCACCGGAGCATCCTCTACGCGGCTTCGAGGCCGTTATCGGGCCCTTCCAGCACGTGAAGGACTTCTTCCAGTGAGGTCGGGCGAATTTGCATGTAACGCATCGTAGTCGTTACATTGTTGTGGCCCATCCACTCCATAACGCGCTTGATGTCAACTCCTCCGTGAACCAGACGGGTGCAGCACGTATGGCGCAGCGTGTGAGGGGTTACATCGTGGAAGCCGATGGTCTCCCGCATCTTCTCCCACCAGCCCTTCATGTTGTTCTTGTTGAGCCCTGTGAAGGGCCCGGCCTTGTCGCCACGCAGCCTGTGCCGTTCGGCGATGATCTCGCGAGACCGTTTGGTGAGAGGCACGGTGCGCGGTCGGTTAGTCTTGGTGTGCCAGAAGGTGACGGTACGGAAGCCGGGTCCGAAATCCTCCCACTTGGCGGGGATCATTTCGGAGTAGCACCGCGCCCCGGTGTCTATAAGGAGGGTGGAGAGCTGTTGGAGGTCTTCACGCCCTGCCAGCTTCCAGTACGCGAGAAGCGCGGCTTCTTCCTTGTCATCAAGGTAGCGGAACTTGGTCTTCTCCTCCTCGTTCCAGCGGAACGGGGGAACGAATTGGATGATGCCGTTATCCCGAGCGACATGAAGCATCCGGGACAGGGCGGCGAGCTTCCGGTTCACAGTGGCCGGTGCCTTCCCCATTTCGGCGATCTCCACCTTGAGTTCGGCGATGTCCGCCGCCGTGATGGTCGCGACCTCTTTATTGCGGCCTAGGAGGTCCACAATCGTCTGGCCGTTCATCTTGAGCGTCCGACCGGAACGCATGGGCTCCCACTCAGTCCGGCAAACGAAATCGAATAGGTCTCCCAAGAGGGAAAGGTCCCGCTCTGAGCTGCGCCGTGACACAGGCGCGTGGGGTGGAAGCGGCTTCCCCTCTTCGATCGCGAGCCGGGCGGCGCTCTCCCACGCTTCGGCAGCGCTCTTGGATTTGAATGACGGCCTAAGGCGTGTTCCATCGGCTTGACGAACATCGGCTTGCCACAGCTTACCCCGCGCTCTTGCCACAGCACTCTCCTATGTGTTTTTTGATTTGTTCGGCTAGGCGGCGGCCCAGGGCGGTCGGCGCCACGAGATTTGCTCGACTGTCGAAGGGATCGGACACCGTCGTGATGAGATTGTGGCCGCGCTGAGCAGACCCGTCCCCATCTCGCGTGTAATCTCCTGCGCCGAGGACCCGAGTGGCCCTCGACAAGGAAGACTTAGCCAATCCCGTGACCTTGCCTAAATCAGTGGTCCGAATGCCTGGCTTCTCCAGAACGCGAAGAAGCACCCGCAATTGGCTAAGCTCCATCCGTGGATAGAGTTTGTGGACCTCATCGATAATCTGGATGACTGCCTTTAGTTCATCAGACTGCGCATCCTGTCTCTGTATCATGATGTTTCGGGCGCTCCTTCGATCCGATAGGGGGCATATTCATGCACAAAGAAGTCTCGTCAAGACCTACCGTAGTCGCCTCCCTTATTTTTTCCTGGGCCCACAGAATGGGATTAGCCACATCGCTATCAACGATTGTGCCGCCGTAGGCGAGAGAACGCACCGCACACATAAGGAATTCGCTCGCGGCCGTGAGCGCATCAATCTGTCTAGCCGCATCCATAACTTCTGACATGATAACTCCGTTTGAACCCCCAATCACGGGGTAGCATGTGATGGGTTTTCGTCCTCACTAACCGCTTTCCTGAGGGGCTGGTGCCTCTCCAAACCCTCAGACTTCCGGCATTTCGCAAAAGTGGCGAGCGAGTGTCAAGAGGCCATCCCGTCAACGGGTTAGCCCCTAAAAAATGTGTCCCAAACGGCCCAAAGCCCCGCTAACAGCGCGCCTCCAATGTATAAAATTTGGAGAACCTCGGCCAGGAATACACCCAAACTCATGCGGCCCTCCCCCCTTCGTCAGTATTCTCCCCATAGTAGAATGCGACAGCATCCCTAACAGATTTTATATCGACCCCGTGCTGTTCCAAAATGTCCGCCACGACCTCCGGATACTCTTTGCAGAGGTCGATCATTCTGTCTTGTTGACGCCACCGGCCTCGCCAATCGCGCCCCCCAAAGGAACTATCCAGATCATCGTCCGGCCACTCGAAAGAGCCCGGCTCGCGAACGGTGGGAAGCGCCTCCCAATCTACGGACAGGAGCTTGTCTCGGAGACTGATGAGGAACGGAACGTCCTGGGTTTCCTTGGGGGAGTGTTGGTGCTGATAGCCGACCGAGATATTGGTGCATTCCGAGATCAAGCGGGTGTACTCGTTGGTGTCGGTGTAGGCCCCCCACGAGCACGGCGCGTAGCCCTCACCGAGAGAGGCCGCCAGGGCCTTTGCGAAATCCTCAGAAGCGCACCGAACGCCCATCTGATAGGTGATCACGTCGGCCTTCCCGGCGCGGTCGAAGGCGACGGCGATCTTGAATTGTCGAAGGAAGTCCTCGTGGTTGTTGGCAAGATCGGACGAGCCGAGACACCCCGACTCCTCGCCGTAGTGGATGATGTAGTGGCCACGCACTCCCGCCTTGACCATCTCAGTCATCAGCCAGACACCCGCCGTGTCGTCTGCCCCCAGGCAGTTCGAGGTTAGCCGGGCCTGTCTGGTGAGCCGGAGAATGCCTCCCCGGTAGTCAAGGTCCTGGAGCCCCTCACTCCTGTGGACGGTGTCGGAGTGTGAGGAGAAAAGGACGGGCGGGGCCGGGTCCCCCACCGTGAGGTGGAGGTTCCCGTATGTGTCCTTCATGAACCCGAGAGGGGTCAGGAACCGCTCAATGAAAGCTGCCTCGGTGGCGGAACCGCGAGGGCGCTTGTAGGCGAACATGGACTTGATCTGACGTTCGTCAGCGGAGAGGCGGGCCATTGGCTGCTCCTTCAGGGGGTCGGAAAGGGAGGAGGAAGGGACCGCCTAGGCGGCCTCCAAAAGCTCCATTTGATCGGGGTGTTCTTCCCGACCGAGAGCGGTCTCATGGGCCGCGAGCCACTCGCCGAAGTCGGCCGCCCGCAAGGCATTGAGATGGACGAACTGCCCGTTGGTCAGCGCCTGAAAGGCCCGCACATCGAGTGAGTAGCGTTCATGGTAGGCGCACCAGCGTCCGCACTTCTCGGCCCAAGCCTCGGTGCAAGTATCGTCGGTGTCGAGCAGCTCAACCGGGGTGTGGTCCTCGGTGCGGAACCAGAGCGCCTGAACGTCGTCCCAGAACCATTCGGAACTGCCGCGCACGTGGTCGAGGCAGTAGGTTCCTTCAACTTCCGGATCGGTCTCAGCCATCCGGGAGTTGGGGTGATATTCGTCGGTGCCGGCACAGCGGAAATAATGCTCGTCAAGGCAGTGCGGGCAGACCGAATAACCGTTCGCCGTCTCGGTGATGGCGTGGCGCGTGACATCAGCACTACAGTGGTCGCACTCGAACATCTCTGCCGAGACGCCCGAGGTGTTCCGGAGGTAGACTTCACCATAGGAGTCGAGGATCAGGAACGATCCGTCGTCTTTTGCGTGGTCCACCGGGTCCACGTAGGGAGCCACGAAGTCTTCCCCCGTGTCGCCGAACGGAATGCGCTGGATGCGGGCGCCCACGAAGTCCGAAGATGTGCCGCGAGAGAAGCCCTTAGCCCTGAGGGAGGCCTCCAAGCGCTCGGTATCTCCGTAGAACTTCGGATAATATAGCTTCTTGTCGGGCCACACGAGGACACGGCCATCGACGCCCTCTTCCAAGTCGCCGATATACGCGATGCCGAGGTCCGGCCCTGCATAGACGCGGGCGGGGTGTACCGGCCCTGCGTAGCTCCCGCTAGAGAAGCACATGCACGAGCCGTTGTAGCGCCCCGTGTACGCCTTCTCGATGTCGTCCGCGTCCTGCGTGATGATGACCTCGCGCAGGGCGAAATGGTTGGACCAGACGAGCGCGGCTTCCCGAATTTCGTCAGCCGAGAGAATGTCGGCGAAGAATTTCTGGAGGTACTTGCCGGGCTTGATCGGGGTCCGAATGTTGCGCGCCCGCTTCTCCGGCGACTGGTAGTAGGCGAGCAGCCCTGAGACGCGCTCGGAACCTCGCGGTAGGTGCTCCACCCAGCGCAGCCAGTTCTCACGGAACCACGCGCAGTCCATCCACGGGTTATCATTGAAGGTCGGGCGGATTTCGGCGGCAAAGAAGGCTTCGGCCGTAACTTCGCTCTGCGGCATGGCCCACATATGGACCGCCCGCCCGCCATGAATGAAGTTCCGCAGCGCTTCCGACCCCGAACCGGCATACAGGCTAAACGCGTTCAACGCCCCGCCGTCATTGAGCGTAGCGCCGAAGTACTGTCGGAAGTTGGGGTAGGTGAGCAGCGCGTAATCCACGAGACCGCACGTTTCCGCAGTCGCGGTGAAGTCCACGTTGACCGTCGCGGTGTGCCCAAAGGCGACCCGTACCTCATATGTCGTGCTGCCGCGCTGGATGCCTTCCGGCAATCCTTCAGGAGCTTTAGAGGTTCCACGGGTAGCGAGCAGTTCGGCGGCATTCGGCAGAGCAGTCATAACATCGTTCCTTTAGGGGGACCGTTTGGATACAAAAAGGGCGTGAAATCGGGGAGGTCAGAGCGTGGCGCGGTAGTAGTAGCAGCGGCCCCGCCGTTCCTTCCGGTAGAGGTCGGAATTCGCGAGCCCGCCTAGGCGGTCCCACTCGGCTTTCGTGATCCTCATGGCTAGACCTCCAGACCACAGGCAGCGAGAAAGCGCCGCTGATCGAAGTTCGGGTTTTCTCGCACGAACTCCCCGGCGAGGTCCTCAGCAATGTTCCCGAGGGCAAGCCGCCCCGCCTGTCTCGAAAGGCGCGCGGCCTCTGACAGCGTGTCATTGTCGCAATGGACATCCATTTCCCGACGGATCGCGGCGGCGATCAGGTTGAAGTGCTTCTTGGTCATCATCTGGTGAACCCTTTCAGGGTGCGATTTGGTTCCGATTGGGGGACGATTTGGGCACACTAAATGCGCCGTGTGATCCTACGGACGTTGCCGAACCCAAATTCGGAGCGGGCTTCCCTCAGGATGCGAGCCGCCTCCTGTTGGGCGAAGCTGTCGCCCTCGTCTTCCCACCGGCCGCAATCGTTGTTCCAGCGCTGAATTACATGGAGTGTCATCAGTGAGCCCTTTCCGGGAGCGTGACGGCCAGACGGGCGGCCGATAAGGTTTCAAGCATGAGTTTGGAGACCGCCTCCCCCTGCCCGGTGCTTCGCATCCCGGCATTGGAGAGGATGTAGACGAACCAGCCGCGCCACTTAGGGCCGTGCCCCTCGTAAGCCACGGAGAAGCCCGAGCCGCCGCTGAGTTTGTGGTCCCATTGGTCGGCCCAATGGGCGACCTCATGGGCAATGATGGCGTCGGTCCACCCCCAGGCGGCGAAATAGGCCCCCGAAGCGTTGGCGTTGCACTTGGACAAGCGCTCCTTGGTGAAGGCCGCCTTGAAAGACGCCCTCATAAGCGCCTCGTTAGCTTTGTCGGGATGGAGAGACAGGAGGAGGCGGAGCGCCACCTTCATGCATAGCCGGGCGTAACCCTTGGCCGCTTGCCTGTCGGCAAAGGCCGTCTGGATCGGCCGAAGGCTTGCGTTCTCCCAATCGTAGCACCGTTGCCGGTGGCTATCGCGTGCCGACCTGAGGATTACCCGGCCGGTGTAGGTCCGCCGACGAGCGGCCCAAAACTCGGAATGAATGGTCATCGGATACCTCAGCAATAGAGCGTCACATACTCGCCGCCCGGCGACACGGCATCGACCCAGTTGTTTCGCATGGTCCGGAGGTCCACCGACCACCCGAGCGACCTGAAATCCCGCTTCAGTTGGGCAGTGGTGACCGTCCCGCACGCCCAGCCGTAGAGCCGAGCTTCGAGCTGTTTGATGTCGTCTTGCCGCGCCATTTCACCGCCCCATGAAGTGGGCGACGAAGGCCCAGAAGATGGCCGCCGGAACCGTGTCGGTCACCAGTACAAGGGCGCAAGCAAGGCCAGAGATGGCAGCAATGACGCCCTCCGTATGGATGTAGAGGAGCTTTTTCATTTGATACCTCGGCATGTTGAAGCATATCGGAACCGCCCTTGCTTTCGGACGGCTCGGAGATGCTCCCCCGCATTGGTGGAGCATGTGAGGTAATTGATTGATCCCGTTTTTCATCATCGCAGCACTTGCTGCTACGGCACGGTGAACTTGCCGTTTCCCCTAGGTGTTCCGTGCTTTGGCTTGTCCTTCGATCCCGGTCTAGTCATCGCTTCCCCGTCCCGCCACGGCGTTCTGGTTCGTCTCTGTCTAGCTTCTGTCCCGGACCCCATGAGAGGCGCCGCCGCTTGGCTAGGTAGATGCATATTCGATTGTCAAAGAGCGGGCCTCAGGCCGTGGCCCTTGGCAACTGGCGAACTCCCCTACCCGGCTTAGATGCCCCGAGAACCTCGTTGGCGGCGCCGCGTTGTGTCGTTCGATGTCCCTATAAAAGTCCCCCTATCGGAACAATGCAAGAGAAAAAATGCAGTGGGACCAAACTTTTTTATAATGCATTGTTTTTGCGTTGTTCTTTGGCATCGAAAAAAGACCGATGTGGACACTGGAGGCCCGTTCGGTGCCCGTTAGCCGGTTGATATAGTCCCCCAATAGGTACGTTTATGGCAGGGCTTTTGAGGGGTGCCGAGTGGTGCGTTGAAGGGTGCCGAGTGGTGTCCATGGGTGGCGGTCCTTATCGTTGCGCAATACAGAGAGGAAGACACAGAGAGGGTGTGGTATCCTGATACCGCAAAAGATAGAGATGCCGAGGCCCGTCAATGCCCCCTGATGAGACCCTTTCGGTGCGCTGTAGAGTGGCAATGGATACGACATCCTGTGACACGACAAGGAATTCAATGGGTTACGGCCTATCGGTGACCGGGACGGTGCCCAAAGGGACGGAAGGCGGGCGCGACGGGCGGGACCAGAGACCCCACGGGGGGTGCGCGGCTATCCACACCTGTCGAGGTCGACCTCTCAGATTTTTTGGTGAATTTTAAACCGACCCCCTACCGAGGCGTCAGCCGAGGGAGGGGGGTAGAGAAGATGAGTTGGGGGAGTTTTGGGAGGGGAGTTTTGGATGACGGCCTTCGCCGTCCACGTAGGTTCTGGGTCACATCGGACACCACATGAGGGATGTAGCATCTACCTCACATCTGACACCTCTATAACACCTTTATATAAGTGTAGAGGGGCCCTCCTCCGGTACGAAGGGGTAATCGACCAGAGCCCTTATAGAGCCCCGGATGTCCCTGTCTTGACCTGGACCAGACCGAGGGGTCATACCCCGAGGAAGAAGCCCGGAGGAGACGCTTGTGAAGTGGCTGCTGGTTATCTTGTCGCTAAATTCAGGGGGAGAGGGGGCTGTCTCCGTGGAGGGGATTGGACCCTTCGACACGGAGACGCTCTGTACACAGGCTGGGGACCCTATCATCGCGGCCATATGGACGGAGTTCAAAGGCAGGGCCACCTATAAGTGCGTGCTGAGCACGTCAAATCGGCCGTCTGATCAGTGAAGGCTTGCTCGGGGGCTTGTTCACTACGTGCTGTAGGAACTTACGTAGCTCCTGATTGAGAGCCTCTTCCCGCATCTGGTTCGCCGCCTTCTGGACATCGCGGGCCATGGCGTCGGTCCAATAGTGGACAGCCAGGGCGAGAGCGTCCAGGCGGTCGTCCTTCACCAGAGAGCCCCTGTCGCGAGTGATACGGGTCATCTGGTAGAACAGCCGATAGCGGTTCTGGTGCTCCGGTAGGAGCTTCTCGGTACTCTTGTAGTCGCGCTCAAGGAGCCCTTTATCGACCACCAGACGGTGGCCGTTCATAACCGGCTCTAGAGTGTCCACAATGCGCTGTTCCTTCTGGCCCTTAGAGCGTTCCGTCTCGCTGATGAGGCAAGGGTGGATACGGGCCATGAAGGGGGCGATGATCTTGTTGAACATACCGTCACCGAAGTTGGGCTCGATGATGACTTCGTTGACCCCATACTCCTTGGCCTTGTGGCAAAGGGCCTCCAGAGTGGCGTCCTCATAGCCGCCCCTGAAGCCGCCCGCATCGAGCAGATAGAGGCGCCCGTTGAGGATCGCGACGATGGCGTAGCCGGTTTCGTCGCCGCCTCTACCGGACGGGTCGACTGCCATTACAATGCCCGTGTATGGGCTCCACGCGTCCTTCGACAGCATAAATGGGCGGTAGGCGCGGTCGCCGTCGAAGCCCACCAGAGGGACATCCTCATGGGCAAGAGAGGGGTCGCTTCCCCACGCCATCTCCACGGGGGCCAGCTTCGGATTCAGGTCCATGACGATGAGGTCGCGGAGCTTCAACGGGTAGCGATCGGCGTCCGCCAGAGACGTATCGAGCATGAACTGGAGGGCGAACCCGGCAGGGCCATACTCTGCGAGGTTCTCAAGGATCTTCTCCTCGTTGAACCGGCTGCATACCGGCCGCCCGACGAGCTTCGGGTTCTTGTCCAGATCGTCGCCGACAAAGTCCGCTAGACGAGCCCCATAGCGCGCTCTTTGGGCTTCTGTGGGGTACTGGACGGGGATAACGCGAACCTCGTAGCCGCGCTCGGGAAGGCGGTTGTAGAGGCTCTGTTCGGTCTGTGGAGTGCCAAGGTAGATGACACGGGAGGTCGGGAGCGGCTTGAGGATGGCCGCAAACTCCTTGACTAGCTCCGATAGCTGATCGCGGCGGACCTGGGTGGCCGAGTTGTTCGGGACCTCAATGTCGTCAGCAATGATCACGTCGGCGCGGGAGCCGGTGAGCTGCCCAGTGATGCCCACGGACTTCACCGATGGGTCCTTCGAGGGCCGCTTGGTGCCCACGTCGAACATGATCTTCGACGCGAACTGCCCGGTGCGGGGTCTCAGGTGGGCAAGGAGGGGGATTTCATTGATAAGGCGCTGGATGTACGCCGACATGGTGTCCGCGTACGTCTTGGTCGCCGACACCACGAGGATGTTGATGTTGGGGTCCCGGTAGAGGAGCCACGCCACGAAGGCGCCGGTCACCCAGGACTTCCCGATCCCTCGGAAAGCCTCAATGATCAGCTTTGAGGCCCCATTTTGGAGCCAATCGGCCATGACGTACTGGGAGCGGGTGGGGGCTGGTAGTCCGAGGAACTGCCAGACCATGAAAAGGAAGACCTTGAAGTCCTCCTTGACGGGGTCCGTAGACAGCCTCGTCGAGGTTAGAAGCGTGTTCTGAGTTGTCAGGGGAAAAGGTGCCCGAGAGGTGGCACAGGGAGCCCCATACGGGGGCTTTAGGGGCAGGAGAGATTATCCCCTGCCCCTTCAGAGGGCCCGTTGACGGCCTCCTGTGTCGATTTTAGGAGTGCATCGATCCGATGCTCTGCTGGGCCGCCCTGACGAGGTTGTCGAAGGCGGTTACAGCGTCGGCGTCGTCGGTAATCAGGCTGTCAATTCCGTTGTCTTTCAGGAATTTGACGATGACGGCCCAATCTTTCGCCTCACAATTTCCGGCTTGGAGCCGGTTGAGCATATCCTGAGCGATCAGGGCGTGGAGGCGGTCGAGAATGTCACTAGATGCGCGGCTCATTAGTCGTCCTTGTTGCGGCGCCGTGTCTCGATGACCTTCGCCCAGATTTGAACGATGAGCCAAACGAGGCCGAGGATTGGCGCAAGGGATGCGGCTACCTGCGAGGTGGTTTCCAGCCACGGCAGCCAAATCGGGCTGGTTGCCATGGAGGCGGCTACGCCAGTCGTGGCGTGATCCAAAAAAGTGCTCCCAGTGGGTGAGGTTGGGGGAAGAACAACAAGGCTCATGTGCGGCCCACGATGCTTCCGTTATTGGTGATTGTGATGTTCGCGTAGTTGGCGATGGCGTAGCCGGAGAGGCCACCAGAGGAGCCCGCCACGCCGTTGGATACGTTACCGTTCGCCCCGGTCGCGCCGGGCGCTCCCGATGAGCCAAACAGCCCGCCTTGTCCGCCCGTACCTCCGGCGCCCGCGTTGGTGCCGCCGGCAGTCCCCACAGAGCCGCTTACGCGGGCCCCATCATAGCCCTGCCCACGACCCCCCTCCCCCCCGACACCGCCCGTAGTGGCCGTTGTTACGGGGCCCACACGATAGATGCCAACGAAGCTGGTTTTGTTGGGACTACCGACTCCGGGGCCGCTGGGAATCGAAGAGATGCCATAATAGTTGTATCCCCCAACGGCCACGGGACCGGGACTTTTATTTGTCTCGGCGGTGTATATCTGGCTTCCGGCCCAGTACAGGATCGTACGTTCTTGAGAGGTATCCCCCTGATAATTGTAGCACCAGTAGTACTTGGGATTTGATGTTACACTCTGATAGGAACCCGAGGCGGGCTCTCTGACCTGAGTTGTGAAGGTCCCGGCGCCACCAGCGCCGCCCTGTCCGCCGCCCCCGCCGCCGCCCCGGATCACGCCCGTTGCGGCCACGTTGAGGATAATCTTCTGGCCTGATGCTCCGACAATGTTGGCGCTGAAGGCATCGCCACCAACACCACTGTTTGTGGCCCCGCCCTTGCCCGAAATCGTGCCGTTCACGTCGAACGTGAGGGTGCCGCCCCACGCGGTCGTTCCGATGGAAACAGCCGCGCTGAGCGTTGTGGAGTTGCCCCGTTCAGTACCCGTGGCGAGAATAACGCGCTTGGGAGTGGTAGAAACCCAATCAGCGTTCGTGAAGAGCCCTTCGAGCGTCACCGCCCCGTCCCCTCCTGCGAGGGTCCTGGTGATCACGGTCTCCTTTCCGTGGAAGTCCGAGAACGAGATCGCTCCCGTGGACTTTCCGGCGAGAGACCGCTCGTCCGCACCATTCATTGAGAAGCCCGCCGAAGCGGGCCTCTTCAATTCGATGTTGATTGTCGATGCGGCAAGAGGGCCGCCGGACGGAAGAGCCATCAGGTGTAGGCCGAAATGTTGCCCTCGGCGGTGATGTCGCCGGAGCTATCAATGTTGACGCACCTAATAGTCCCGGAGAAAGTCGGGCTAGACTTTGGGGCGAGCAGCGCAAGCATCGCGTCGATCTCTGCCTTGGTGTAATAGTCGGTGTTGTGCGTGTGGGCGGATGGGGCGAAGGTCGAGGGCTTCCCGGTGATGTCAGCCCACGAGTTCGACCCGGCCGGACCACGCTCGCCCGGAACGCCTTGTGGTCCTTGAGGGCCTTCCACGCCCTGGGGCCCCTGCTCGCCCTGGATGCCCTGTACCCCCTGTGGTCCTGTGGGACCCTGGGGGCCCATTTCGCCCTGAGGACCAGCGGGACCTTGAGGCCCTACCGGTCCCAGAGGACCTATCGGACCCTGAATCTTTCCCGCATTAGCCCAGCCGGAGGCGGACCAGAGCCAAAGGTCTCCGGAAATCAGATAGGCCGATCCTTCCGTGCCACTGGACGGTAGATTGCTCGAACTGGACAGGGTGCCGAGGATGCTGATGGACTTGCCATCGGCGCCGTCGTTTCCCTTGTCGCCCTTGTCCCCCTTAGGCCCCTGCGGGCCCTGGAGGCCTTGAAGACCTTGAGGACCAGCTGGACCCGTGGCACCTGTCGGACCCTGGGGGCCTGGAGCACCGGTCAAGCCTGGAAGGCCTTGGGCGCCCTGTGGGCCCTGGGGACCGGCAACACCTTGCAAACCGGTGGAGCCTTGGATGCCCTGGGGACCGGCCGGACCTGTAGCGCCGACTGGCCCCTGTGGACCGGTCGGGCCGGGCGCGCCCTGAGGACCCGTGAGCCCCACCGGACCTGTAGGTCCCGGAAGACCCGGAGTACCGGGGCGCTCCTGGGCAAAGTAGATGGCCTGACGGAGCAGGTCATTGTACGTCTCTGCCGGCAGCGGCTTGTTGTTCTGAATGACGTGGATAGGAACTTCGGGGGTCTCGCGAGCCACACTGACTTTCGTCCCGTGCGCTGGAGCGGTGTCAGTCCTCACCGAGGCGGCGCTGAGCCACGTGAAAGGCACCAAATCGCCCCCGACGTACACCTTGACGTGTTCCCTTCTCAGGTACGGGAACGGGACCTCAAATTGCTGGGTGGAACCGTCTCCGATGGAGACAGCGACTTCGTACGACATTGCTTCCTTTGATAGGGCCCGCCCCAAAGTGATGAACACTCTGAAGCGGGGAGTTGGTTAGCGCTCGGGGCGATCTTCGATCAGGGAGCCGAGGGCTGCGGTGAAGGGTATCCAGTTCCCGAGAGGGGCCAGACGCGCCATTGCCTTTATCTGCTGCTGGGTGAGTTCGTCACCCTGCCACAAGGCTTGAGTGGTGCCCCGAGTAGAGCGCCTTACGCTGTCCAGAAAGTCGAGCGCGGGGGAGCCGAACATGGCGTCCGTGGAGGAGCCCGAGGCGCGGGCCGAGCCAAACTGCGGGCCCAACGGGGTCCACATGAGGAGGCTATCGGCGAACATTGGCAGCACCGATGAAGAGGCCGTGCGGGCCCAGCCGTTCTTCAGAACGTTGACCGGGTCCATCTGCTCTTCCCAGTACTTGTCCCAACCCTCGGCAGTGGTCGCCGTAGAGAGCTGGCGAACGGCAAACGTTGCCGCACCCGCCGCCAATTCCCCGAGTAGGAGAACCATCATGCGGGGGTCAGTGAACGCGCCGTGATTGAGGGACCACAGGGTGGACTTAGCCCACGCACCGAACACGAAAGAGCGGAACTGCGTGAACAGTTGAGCTACCGGGTTCGACATCCACTTCGACAGCGCGCCAAAGTCGTTCTGCTGGACAAGCCGATCGGTGTACCGGCCGATGAAAGTTCGGAACTTTGTGACCGCCTCGGCATCCCATGCCGCCGTGTTGACGCCGGTTATCTTGTTGCCCTCAAACTCGGAGTTGTCGAGGAGGTTCCTGAACAGGAGCTTGGCATCGTCCTCGCCAATTCCCATTGAGGCGAGCCTTTGGCGGTCCCGCAGCTTGATCTTTCCGTAATCGAACGCGCCGTCAGCGGTGCGCGCCTTTCTTGCCATTCCCGCAATTTGCTGGGTGATGGCCTTCATCGCCCATCGCTGCTGCCAGTCCTGGATTTGGCGAAAGAGGGACACATTGGCGGTAAGCCGCTGCCCGGCATCCAGAACGTTGTCGACGTACTGGGTTAGCCGTCCGCCCGTCTCCGCGCCCAACCTATCATCGGCGAGGCGGAGGTCGTGACGGCTCCACAGGTTCTCAAGGCCGATACCGGTCATGTCCTCAAGTTCGGCCAGAAGCCGATCCTTCCGGACTCGGCCAGTAGCGGCGGCCCTGGTCATCTCTCGGATGGCGGGGAGCTGCGACATGGCGGCGCGGAAGCCGGTAAGCGAGACCAGCTTCCACGTTTCCTGAACCTGATTGAGGCCCATGTTGGACATCAAGCGAATGAACTGGAACGCTTTGATACGCCGGGCCCATTGGGCATACGCCTTCTCCGAACCATATACCGGCAGCCCATTGATGCGTTTCCAGCCGAAGTCAATGTTCTCAAGAGCGTTCGCCAGCTCTTTGTCCTTCGAGCGCTTGTCGCCCGGCATGAGCCGGTAGCTTTCAGCGAGATCGGACTTGATCCGCGCAAGGTCCCCCTCGGAGCGGATGCCATCAACCCATAGCTCCCCATTCGAGGGATTGTAGATTTTCGTCTTGGCGAACTCGACGCGCCCTGACATGGACCGGGTATAGCGCCGGTAGAGCAGCTCGGCGTCGTCCTCAAAGAGGTCTCGAACACGGAGGGGAACCTGTCCCCCATCGCGGGTCGCTACGTTGGCCTTGAAGTTGTAGTCGAGGAGTGTGCGGCGCTTGAGGTAACCAACCCCTTTCGAGGCCGCCCCCTCTGCCTCCTTAGCCTTGTCCAGCATACCGGACAGAAGTCCGAAGACCTCGTCCAGCTCCTTGTCAGACAGGAGGTTCTTGTTGTCTAGCGCCTCTCGGAACGCCTCTCGGAACCCGTCCTTATCGTTGATGTGGAGCGACCGGCTCATACCGTCCTCAATGCCGTAGCCAGCCTTGCGGAGGTTTGCCCAATAGCCCCGAGCCATCCGGGCGGCCAGCTCATCGGAGATTTCGGACGTGTGGTTCCTAATAGCCTCCTTGATAAAGCGCTCCATGGTGTCGTGGTGGATCATCTCGTCGAGATTTGCGATGCGCTCGTGGTTAGCAATAAGCGGGAGATAGTGCTTGTCGGCCGAGCCGTTCCACATGCCCGCTTCTCGAAGCTGATCGGTCCACTCTGCCATGCCCTTCTGGATCGCTCCCGCAGCCTTGACCACGTTAGGATTGGTATCTGGGGAGGGGTTCTCATCCCAAATGTAGTCCGTGACGAGGCGCTGGAACTCGCGCTCCCGCTCCGCCCGACCGGTGAGGTTTAGCCGGGAGAGGCCCCCTTCCTTGATGTAGGCGTTCTTGGCGGGAAGGTACGATACGTTGAAATTGCCTTCCATCTTGCGATGGCGGGCGGTGAACCGGGAGTTGACGCTGTCCGGGACAACCGAATGGTCTGTGAAGCCCGCCGTCTCCTCGAAGAAATGAGCGCCAAGGAGGCGCGTGTTCGGGTTCTTTGCCGTCGTCATCTGTCCGGTGATGTCGCCGCCACGCAGCCAGGTCCCACCGAATGCCCTTGCGACATCCTCGTCCCGCATCTCCAGGGCATACCCCCGCTGCGCCCCTACGAGGCCGTCTCGGGCCTGAGGATTGCGAGCAGCGCCACCGGAGCCGGTCGGTCCCCCTACCTGTGCAAGCGGAAGGCCGGTTTCCGGGTCGTAGCTCCAAATGCGAAGGCGCATTTCCTCGGACGGGTCGCCCTTCGCGAGGAACTCCTTCTGAAGACGCAAAGCCTCGGCAGCTTCGAGCGTTGGGCCGGGACGGCGGGCCATGGCGGCACTGTCGTAGGCCAGTGCGGACTCGAACGAGGTCCCCTTTGCGGAACGAGCAAGGGCCCCGCCAAAGGCACCGAACAGGGCACCGGCAGCGCCCGCCATTAGGGGATCGGCGTGGGGATCGTGGAGGAACCGCTGGGCTGCATAGTCCATTGCTGCATTGGTCACCGAGCCAGACACCGCACCGGCCGCGACTCGTCCGCCGAACGACAGCCCTTCAATCGCTGCGCCTCCCATCCCGCCCGTGAGGAGTGTGGGAATGGAGACAACAGGGTCGAGGGCGCCACCAACGAGGCCGGCACCCCTGGCCGACCAGCCCCCGGCGCCAAGCCGTTCCTGTCGGATCACATCCTCGGAAGCCCACTTCATGCGCTGCCGAAGCGTGTCCTCGGAAGTCGAGGAGAGGAGGAAGTCGTGATAGGTGTCCGGGTATTGCTTGGCAATCTCGACGCCGCGAGCCTCTCCTAGGGTCCAGTTGAAATCGGGAGCACCCTCCATGCCCGACCGGAATAGCTGGGCCGTGTAGGAAGTGCTCGCCATCGACTGGCCGACCTCTTCTGCGAAGCTGTCGTAAGGCTTGGGAGCTTCCTGCTCTCGTGCGTAGAGGGTTGGCTGATCAATCGGGCGCGAAGTCCCGAGGGCCGCGTCAGGGTGCGTGACGATATCCGGCTCGGCGTCCCCCTCTACGGGATCGTAATCGGGACGATATGAGGGCGTGTAGGTGCCCCCCAGGAGGGCCGCCGCCTTGGCCTTATGCTCCTCCATCTGGGTCTCAACCTTGTCCCGAACGGTCCCTGGAGCCCCGCCAGCCGCCTCGTCCGAACGATCAAAGTGATCCCGTCCACCCGTGTTGATGATGGAGTACATCTGGAGGAGGCCGTCACCCGGCCGGTAGCCGTTGGCGACGAGGTAGTCACCGGAGGCGCGCACCGCGTCCTCAATCGGCATACCCTTGTAGTAGTTAAACTGTTCCCGCTGAGGGGCGCCCATTTGGATGAGGCCCCGCTGGGTGCCCCACTTCGTAGTCGGCCCCTTCTTCCACGGATCGAAAGTTCCACCCGTCTCGTAGGACATAACGGTGGCGAGGTCTTGGGGGTCAGCCCCGATCCGCTCTGCCTCCGCCTTAATGGCCTCGGCTAGACGTGTGTTCATTCGTTCTCCTGAAATGAAAAGACCCCGCCGAAGCGGGGCCTGTTAGTTATTCGAGGACGACTTTGCCGTTGATCCGAACAGTCGGGACCAACGATCTGAGCCATTCAAGTTCTTTGCGGCTCTGTTCGTCGCCTTGCTTGAGCTTGGCCTTCACGTCTTCGAGGGCTTTCTTAAGCTGCGCATCGTCTTTCGTGAGGCGTTTGTTGAGGTCATCTTCGAGCTGGTCGGCGACATACCCCGCGATGCCTTTAGCCACGCCTTTGCGCTTGCTTTCCTTGTCTCTCCAGTACGCGATGCGGGCTCGCTCGTTAGCAATGTCCTCGTCGTACTGCTTCTTGGCGTCGGCCCGTTCTTCTTCTTTCGCGGCGGCCAGCTTCCGAATGGTCTCATCGTGAGCCGCCTGTCGGGCCTGTCGGTGGTCCTCAAGCGTCTGGGGTGTGATCGGGCCATCGCCTGGAACGGCTACGGGCTGGCGGAGCGACTTACTCCATACGGTCCATTTACTCCCGGCCCCGTCCGCCACAATGTAGAGGTCGTCCTTATCGATCCCATAGCGTTCTTTGAGAGCCGGGGCGCGCTTTGCAAGCTCGTCCTCCATCAACTCGGGGAAGTCCGCCGGTAGATCGTTGTTGGCAAAGACGAGGACGCCATTGATCGGCACCGCGGTGTCGGACAGTTCGGTTTCCAGCCGCTCCTTGATCTCCCCTTCAGTGGCGCCGTTGAGAGACATCGACTCGATGCGGCTCATCGCCCATCCGAAGTTCTGCGTCCGGTCATCCAGCCCCATGTTGCGAAGGGTCTTCGAAGCCAGCCTTTCGGCGTCCGTCTTGTCCATCATCTGTCGGGCTTTCACGCTCTCCGGCTGGGCCGTCCAAGTGGCCGCGTACTGAAGAGCGTCCGCATCAGTCATGCGCCTCTGGGTCACGCCCATGTCGTAGGCGTCGAGGAACTCCTTGGAGGCCTTGTCCGTTAGAAGCGTCGAGAGATAGGCGGGGTTCGTTTGCTTGAGCTGTCGATAGAGGCTCGCGCTCTGCTTCAGATAATCGCTGACTTCGCCCTTCTGGAGCAGTGTGTCGGTGGTGGCCCTCCCCGCAATTCCGTTGAGGGTGTTCTGCCAGTCCTTATTCGGGATGCCATTTCCGGCATACCAGTCAACGCGCATTCTGTTAGTGCGAGCGCGGGCCTCTTCGGGGGATTGTCCGGCCGCGATGAGCTGCTCCTGATAGTCTTCAAACTCCCCCTCTCGGCGGTCCACGACGGCGTCGATCTGCTGCTGACGGGTGACCGTCCGGGTGCCCTCTCCGCTCTCGTTGGGCACCTCTACATCTCGGAGCCTATTGATGCCGCCCATCCGGCCCATTGCGCCGTAGGCCGCTGAGTAGACCCCCTGCTCCTGCCGCTCACTCTCCGCACGCAATGCGCGCTTCTGAGCTTCGGTGGCCGCTTTATTCTGGATCGTCAGCAGGTTGTGAGTGCTTTCATCGACCTTGTTTGCGAGTTCCTTGTCGGTGAAGACGCCTTTGCCCCGATACTTTTCAGCCTCCTTCTCATTGAAGGCCCCACGAAGCACCAAGTCGTCCACCTCACGGAACGTCGAGTAGCCCTGCTCCTTGATCTTCTCATCATGGAGGGTCCCGGCGCGTTCGAGCAGTTGGATGGCCTTGTCGGTGTAGCCGGCAGTGTTCCGCAGTGAGGGCAGAACCCGGCCGTCAGAACCGACGCGCTGCCCCTCCAAGAGCGCCTTAGCGATGTCCTCGCGTCCCTGAAGAGCAAACTCTTCGGCGATGCTGAACACAGTCTCATTCTGCTCCTGGCCCGAGAGCGCGAGGAAGTCCCGGTTCGCTGCTGACTTTGCGAAGACAATCTGCGCCGCCTCTTCCGCAGTCTTTCCATTGACGTTCATTGCGTCGTCAACGGCGTTGCGGAAGCTGGAAACGATGGTCGAGTTAACTTCCTGCTTTGCGAGGGCCACCTTGTCTTCGGTGTCCTTCTCCATCCAGGCCCGAAAATGATCCCCTGTTAGGCTGTAAAAGTGCCCTTTGGAAATTTCGGAAGGGAGCGCATCGGCGAAGGCTTTGCGCTGCCTTTCATATTCCGCTGCGGCATCGCCCGAAGAGCGGTCAAATTTGGTGTTGTAGAATTCCAGCCATTGCTTGCGGAAATCGTCGTTGGCCCGCTCGCCAAGCAGCAGTTCGGCCGCGTCGAGCTGCACCTTATTGCCGTCTAGCGTGTGCCCCGCAATCTCTGACACAAGCTGTTCTCGGCTCATCTGCTGAAGTCGGGCAACCTGCTCGCGGTTCTCGTTGGATTTCGGGTCATTCTTCTCCGCAGCGAGAACGTGCCCGTAGTCAAGGAGCGCGCCGTTCAGATTTCCGAGTGCGTTCGCCAGTGCGTGGAGGTTTCCACCAGTCTCCCGCTCTTGTGGCCGTACGAAGGTGGAACCGGGAAGGCCCGCTGGCTGGAGCGCCGTCTGTCGGATGTCCCCGACCTGTGTGTTCGTTCCGAACAGTCCTGATGCCATTAGGGTTTACCTGCTATCCTCTTCTTGTAGTCGCTAAGGGCGCTCAATCCTGCGCCGAACGCGTTCAGGATGTAGGGCGCGGCGCTTGGTTTCTCGGGAATGGGCATGGAATTAATCTGGCTTTGCCCGCTGGCTTCGGCCGCCGCCAATTCCCCCGACAGGTAGCCCCGGCTCATCCGCTGGTTGGCGTCCAGCGTTGCCTCATTCCGGCCCTGCCGCGAGTAAATGTCTCGGAGGACGGCGTCTACGGACAGACCCGAGACCCCTCCTTCTGATGCCGCAACCTCTACCGAAGCGGCCGACTGCGCGGCTTCACGCTCGGCCTCGGACTTCTGCTGATTGGTGGCTGCGTCTTCCTGCTGGGCACGGATGCCGAGATTGGAGTACTGTTGAGCGGTTGCGTGGGCCGCATTGTTGGCGTTTTGGTTATACGCCTCCATCTGCGCTTTGAACTTGTCATTGGCCCCGGAATACTCCACGGCCGATTGCATGATGCCAAGTCCCGCCGACGCGATTGCGATGAAGTCACACATTAGTCGGTGGTGATCCTTGCGAACTCTAGGACGGGCACCTGGGCGGCCCCGTAGTGGTCGATCTTTCGGATGAATTTGAAGCCAGCCCATTCAAGCCACCTTACGTGGGTGGCATTGCGGGCATCGCAGACGTTGAAGAGGGTGTCGTAGTCGCGGGCAACGGCATGAACGACGTCAAGAGCGCCCCGGAGGAACTCTACAGGACGCCGCTCGATGACCGCTGTTCCGGCGAAAGAGATGACGCCGTGGGACAGCCCTACCGGAGTCACGGCTAGGATACCGGCTAGGGTCCCGTCGTTCGCTCGGATGGTCAGTGCTGGTTTCCCGGTCATCACCCCCAGGAGGAGGTTATGGAGGGCCGGTTTCCCGGACACCTCCTGCAACTCTCTCCGATCTTCCTCGCGGAGCAACGGGGCAAGCTCGTGTGCGTCTGCGAAGGTGGAACGGGTTATGATCCCGTGCGGGGTCAATGTTATCCTTAGTAGCTGATGGGGACGGCCGAGCCAGTCCATGCGTAGGACATGACGGCGTAGGGGTACGGCCCTCGGTTTCCGAAGCGAATTCGCGCATCTTCCGACTTAGCCATGACCGAGACAGGCTTCTTCACCTCGCCGAGCACGACGGACCCAAAGGTGCCCGTCTTGGTGCCTACGAGGGCTGCGGAGAAGTCGTACGAATAGGGAGCCCGGTAGTCTCTTTCGACATCCACCCCCAGGAAGGCTGTTGAGTGCGTATCGAAGGTGACATTCGCCAACGTCGTGATGATGCCTGGAGAGGCGTTGGCGTAGCCGCCCTGCCTATTGCTTCTGCGATAGAGGAGCTGTGACAGGTAGCCGTAGCTTTCATATTCCCAACCAGCATAGGCCCATCGGCCCCAATCGCCGCGCACGGTGATGTAGTTCCCTGCGTAGGAAAGGCGGGTTGGCTGGGCGCCGAACTCCTCCCCGTCACGCATCATCAGAGAGGCGCCTTCAGCGTGGTATGGGAGAACGAAGGTGGTCGTGTCAGTGGGCGCGTTGTATGTTCCGAGCACCTCCACACGCCGATCCAAGTAGGCCGGGAATGCCTTTCCGCCTAGCCAGGCCTCGTGGCAGTTGATGCTCAGCACCTCGCGGGACGTTGGACGGCTCGTGACGACTATCAGCTCCTCACCGTAGAAGCGCAGCCCAACCACCGGATCGGGGATTGTCCACTTCTGCCACGCCGACTGCGCTTTCTCAGTACCGATCCAAAGCCACTTATAGACGTAGATGGTGTTGGGCTCGGTCTGTGAGACAAGCGCCAGGATTTTGAGATCCTCGTCGGCCTCCATCAGGAACACGCCTGAGGGGATGTAGCCGTTGACGTGGTCGGTGATTGTGGGCGCCGCTTTCACCCCGACTTCTCGATCATAGCTGAATTCGTGGACAAAACAGCCAGAGGCCGCGTCGTTGACGAAGTACAGATAGTTGCCCGCCACAACGGGTCTCACCCTGGAGCTAGTGCGATTGGAAATCACGTGCTCGAAGTTGGCGCTTTTGGGGGTGAAAGTGTCCCCGCCAGCGAGGCGGAACGGGACCGATGCGGTGAACATTATCAGCTCGCCGGAGAACGGGACCGCGTGATGGATGTCGGAGACCTCCGGGTAGGAGATCGCGCAATCTACCGGGTCTGTATCCAGGGGAGCCAAGACGCTCTCGATGAAGAAGTTGAAGAAATCACCGTGGCGAGACATCGAGATCGCTTCGCCGGAAATGAACCCAACGCGGTTTTTGAAGAAGACCATGCCGTCGATCGTATGCCCAACGAAAGAGGGCCACGGGTTGGTGTCTAGGTCTCCGACCTCTCGGTTTGCCCAGGTCGCTTGTTTGAAGGTGAAGGAGCCGTCAGCCTCTCTCACGAGAAGATGGGGCATGGTCCGGGGGTCCAACCTGTAGGGGATGCCGGGCCCGAGGGTTTCTTTCCAGCGTCCATTGGCAGCATTCGGAGGATGGTCGAACACCACGTAGTAATCGTCGTAGTCGGTGTCTTCGTCACCAGAGATTGTTAGGCGGAACCCGTGCGGCGCCTTGCGAGGCAGTTCGGAAAGGTCCGGTGAAATCTCTTTGTGCGCCCGCATTTTGGTTTCGGTGCCGGCAGCGGCCTCCAGCGTGAAAGCCGAACCGTCCGTGCGCTTAATGTAAATGACGTTGTCATACTGGTCGTACTGCCAGTCGACCACACCGAGTGTGTTGCGGAGATAGGAGCTGGCGTTGGCCGGAACCGTAGTGATTCCCGGAGGTGGCGCCCCGCTGAGCAACTGCGTAGCGATCACGTTGGTGCGCGCGCCGCGCTCGGCACTGCGGGCCGCTGAACTGTCATCGTAGGGCCCGCCATCGGTCAAATAGCTGGCGCGCTTGGTCCCATCCACGACTATGGCGTATTCAGTGAAATAGTCGCCCTGCACTATGTGGATGAGGCCCGAACTCTCATAGGGCGCTGTAGTCGCGCTGTCCGCCTGGGCTACAACCTTCTTGTTCACGATGAAGGTGTGGTCCGCTACAGTTAGGGCCTCTAGGTCACCTGATGCTGCACCGGCAAGGTAGGCGTAGCCGGTCGGCGCGTTGACAATTTTAGGCTTCCCTTCGAGATCGTGGACCTGCACCCCAAAGGGACTGATCGTGACCACGTATTGCTCTGTATCGTCGCGGTCGATCAGGTGAATTGTTGCGTTCTCCGGCAGCGGAGAATTGATTATGCCCTTGGCGATAGCTGGGTTTCGAGGAACGAGGCCCCGAGTGACCGTGGGAAACTGATTGACGCTCTCTTCGAGCTGCGAGGTCAGCCGGACCTCGTGGGGCTGGCGGCTCACACCGTTGATAAGGTTGGGGGAGCCTCCTTCGGCCCGCATTAGTTTCTCCGTATCAGGTTTTGGATGGTGGTGTTGTTGAGGAGGTTCAGCCCGCCGTTCCGGATGGCCGCCTTGTCAAACGCCGCTTTGGCCCTGAGAAGGTTCCGAGCACGGGCTTGAGAGACGGCTTCAACGCCGGGGATGCCGTCCACGAACCGCTCAATGGCGAGCGCGGTGATGTATCGACGGGCCACGCTCGGCAGTTCGCCCCATTCGAGATGGAGGATGACTGAGCAAGAGAGGGGAGCGTCGAAGTGGAAGGACTTGGAGCCCAGATTGTAGAGACGGGGTCGCCGCTCCACGACGTTCATGTCGGGGCTCGTAAGGGAGATGATGCTATCCGGGATGACGATCTCTCCGTCGTCATTGGGGGATAGCGGATAGTCGTCCTCGGCGTTGAACCAATGCCCTTCCTCCTGAAAATCTCGGGAGGTTGAGCGGAGGACTGACAAGGCCATGTTGCCGGACGGGGGCAGATTTTCGATGTTCTCGACAGGGTCTTCGCCAATCGCCGAGAGCATTTCGCTGACCGCGACGACTTCGCTAGCAGCGCCAAGCGTTTCCAGTGGAGTACTCCTAAAACGAAAAAATAGCCGAGGCCCCCGAAGGGACCCCGGCAAGTTTGATTAGGAGGCCGCGACGGCCTTGACCTCGATGGCGCCCTCCGGACGCAGCGGGCCGTGACCCACGGCGTAGCGGGCGGCGAGAAGCGTGGCCTGGAACAGGGTCAGGTACTCAGACTGCATGGACAGGTCCATGAGCTTGACCGTACCCACCGCCGAGCGGTGAATGACCGAGAACGCCGTGGTGGCGAAGTTGCCCCGGTACTTGGCCGGGATCGCCGCGAGGGCGCTATCGTCAGCGTTCGGAACGTGGTTCGACTTGACGATGGTGATACCCGCAAGGGTCTCGATCTTGCCGTCGGCGATAGAGCCTCGGCCGCCCCAATCCTTGTTGATCAGGTTGGTGTTGGCCGCAGCGGCGTAGTAGGTGGCCGGGCGCATCATGGCGAAGCGGTCGCTATCCGGGATCGAGTTCTCATCGAACTTCTGGGCGGAAGCGAACAGGGCCGCCGAGATGAGGCTACCATCGGTGCGGACGTTGACGCCAGCGTTGATGGCCGTGCCGCCCGGCAGACCCGTGACAGTCGCAGCTTCGCGGGCAGTCAGCACAGCCACGCGGGCAACGTTCTGGTCGTAGGCCTTAGCGAGCGCCTCGCCGAGCTGCTTGGTGTACTCCGAGCGGAAGTCGTAGTGCGCCTTGGCCTGATCGATGTCAGCAATGAACACGTTGGCGAGCAGGAGGTCGTCGATGGTGATGACGCGCTCCGCACCGGCAATGGTCGAGCCGGTGAGCTGGTTGCCCGGCGTGTGATAGCTGGCGGTCGCAACGCCGGTCGCCGGGAACTGAGCGGACTTGCCGTTGGCGATCTGGCGGACGAGGTGCTTGTCCTGATAGACGCAAGCCTCGTTGAAGGCGGTGAGGATTTCACCCGCGAAGACCTTGAGCATCAGGGCATCGACATCGCCCGTGAGGTTGACCTGACCGAGGCGGGAAACAGTAACGTTAGACATATTTTTTCCTGTGTGTGATGGAGGGATGTTGGTCCGTCCAAGACACCGCGCAGGAACGCGAGATTATCCGCGCAGGGCTCCCCTCGGGGAACCTGAAGGCGGGTCAAGGTTCTTGATCGTGATCTTGATGTGGAACCGGAGTCGCCGCCGAGGAGGCAGCGCGACTATGTCCAAACACAGGAAATACTAGGGTGGTGGGGGTGGGACGCCGTTTTACAGGCGCCCCGCCGTCACAGGAAGCTCTCGTAGAAGACGATGAGGCGCTTGCCGCACGCCGTCTTGTCCGCTTCGGATAGCTTGAGCGAAGCGATTAGTTCGATGACTTCAGATTTGTTCAGCGCGCCCTTGGGTGCCGGGACGATGCTGTCGAAGCAGACCTTCAGGTCCGCCGGAATGGGCGGGAGGGTTTCCCGCATGGGGACATCACTTTGGAGAAGGTTTCCAAAGGTCCCGCAGCCGCTCAGTGTCAGCGTCAGTAAGACACTCGCGAGAGCGGTCAGGGTCGTTCTTGACGTGCTCACGTAGCCCGTTGATCCTTTCCTTAAGGGTGGTGATTTGACGGGCGTCCTCTTGGGCCCTCTCGGAGTGCTGCGTCAGAATGAGCGAGTTCCGAGCGGCTTGCTCTCGAAGATAGGCCGCTTCCAATTGGAGGTTTTGGACGGTCTGTTCGAGGCGGGCCTGGGCCTTACCCTTTTGATAGAGCGTGATCCCGAGGCCGCACAAAGCCAACAGGCTCGCGACCAGGATCATCAGCTTCCAGTTCTTGATTACCCAGAGCATCAGGTGGGGGTGTCTCTCCCTGTTCGGTGAAGAAGTTGAGGAAGCGCCGATAGTCCAGATGGCCGACGCCGACATAAGCGCCGTAGCCGAGCCCCACCACGCTAAGAGCGGAGGCGACTACTGCCGCCCCCTGCCCTGCGTAGACGCCATAAAAGGCGAGCACCCAGGCGGAAAGGGTGTTCCCCAGGAGGAACACCTTTGAAGTCCGCCGGGTTGACTTGGATCGAGGGTCCCTCACACCAAGCTCCCGAGGGGGTCCTTCCGCACATCGAAGCTCGGACACGCCTTGTCGGCGTACTGGTTGTGTCCAGAGACCTTCCGGATGGTCCGGTACTTCCCGATGAGGTCCTTGCAGAGGCCCATAAGGGCCGCCTTCTGAGCCGCAGTGCGGGTGTCTTTGGGCAGCTTGGCGTCCGCCGTCATCCCGCCGATATAGCAGATGCCAACGGTGCCCACGTTGTGCCCCTCTACGTGTGCCCCAACTCTGTCCAAGGGGCGGCCAGCCTGGACCGTTCCGTCCAGCAGCACCACGTAGTGATACCCAATCCCCGACCATCCCCGCTGCCGGTGCCAACTATCGATGTCGGCGGCAGTGAAGTGTTTGCCTTCGGGGGTGGCCGCGCAATGAATAACGATCTCATTCAGCGGGCGCATATTGGATTAAATCTTCGACCGGGAGAGCTTCTCAATGACCGCCTGACGGAATGCCGGATCGCTCCGGTACTCGGGCTTGGCCTGATCTCGAAGGAGTTCTTCCAACGAGCCGTACGCGCCACCCTTGGTCTGGGTAGTGGTCGGCTTCAGGAGCTTCGGGGCGACCCCCTTGGCCTTGTCGTAGTCAGCCTTAAGGGCCTTGAGCGCCTGTTCGATGCGCCCTCGGCTCTTTGAGTTGGCAGCATCGTTGAAGGCGTCAATCTGGTCTTTGTTCCAGTTCTGACCAGCCCACTCGGTCATCTTGTTGACGGCTTCTTCGCCACCAACGGCACCGAGCATTTCAGCGCGGATAACTGCGCCCTGCGAGACCCGGTAGGCCACGAACTCATCCACGAGGGCCTTGTCCACGCCCACTGAAGCGAGCTTGGTGTAGGTGTCCTCGGGGAGCGTACCGTGCTCTTCCCAGTGGGCTTCGAGGCTCGGGATGTCGAGACCGGCTTCCTCGGCCACTTCCCGCGCCTTGTCGGCTTCCGGATCGTCGCCCTCGGCGGGCTCTTCGGATGCTTCATCGGTGGTGGTAGGGGCCGCAGACTCGACCTCTTCGGCGGTCTTTGAACCGGCGCCGAGCTTGCTCTCCAGATGTGCGTATGAGGCGAGGAGGGCTTCCGTGTTCACCGACTTGGTTTCGGCGTTCCAGAACTTCTCGGGGACATTGTCGGGGCGGCCGGTGTCAGGCGTCGGAGCTTCAGCGCCAGTAGGCGAAGTGATCGTCACGTCTGCGACAGCACCCATTAGGCGACCCTCGTCTCGATATGAAGGCCACTTGCGGTCTTCTCCACGAGGTAGGTGGCGCCGTCGCGCTCCACCAGCTCCTTACCGGAGGAGCGGGCGAGTTCGGCGATAGCGGATGCTTCTTCCGCAGCAGTGGCGGGTTCGTTTACAGTCTTCACGCGAGCCATTGGGTTACTGTGTCTCCATCTGTTTCTGTGCCATTCCGCCCAATTGGGTCACGGCGTTGGGGCCGAGCCGGTCGGCCATTTGCATCATCATTGCCTGTTGCTGCTCTGCGGCAATCTCTTCGGGCGTCTTGAGGAGCCCTTCGGTCTCAATGTTCAGACCATTGGCGAAGCGCATAGCGATACCGTCCCACTTGATGGACGCTGCTGCCGGGGACTCCCCGATCAAGCTAATGAATTGGATGAGGTTAGAGAGGTCATTGCCCCGACCGAGGGCATCCATGCCGGTGACAACCTTGGGGGTTGCAACCTGCTTGGGAAGCTCAGGAAGGGCGCCCTGCCGCTCAAGGTTCTTGATCTGAACGCGGGCAAGGGGAAGCTGAAGATCGACCGACTGAACGGAGTAGGTGCCGCCGAGGGTGTCTTCAAGTTCACGAGCCATGAACCGGATTTCCTCCGCTGTCACCCGTTCACCGGGCCGCTGGATGGCCGTGTTCATGAGGAAGGCGAAGGCGAGCCTGTTGGACAGCTCGTCAATCATCTCCTTCGCCACGCGGAAGTCGTTGTACCGCTCAATCTGGAGGAACCTCACGTCCTCCGGATTGCCGATTACCGGCTCCCCATTCTCTGCATCCGTCAGGTCTTTCGCCGTGAGAATGCCGTTGGGGTTGAGGATCGGGATAACGCGGGCCGAGATTGCAACGAACTCTCGGATGGCCTTCGAGAGGCTTTCAAGGTGGACGAGGTCCCCGAGGTACTCTTCTACGAGGCCCCGGCCGTAATCTTCGCCATCCACCTTGTTGTAGCGGAGGACGAGGAACGGGAGTTCTTCGCGGAGGTAGGTCCCTTCGGAGCCGGGAACGATCATCCCGCCGACTTCCTGATACACCGTGTACTGGCCATCTTCGTTCAGGAGGACATGGGTGTAGAGGTCGACGGTCTCGGAGCTGGCTTGGGTCTGAACGCCCCCCTCTGACGCAGGAGCGTTCTCCTGTTGCTTGTCAGGCAGCGCATTCCGGACTTCTTCAGGGAGGGCCGCCTTGGCAATTGCCTCCTTGGAAATCCATTCGAGGATAATTCCCGAGGGATCGCGCTTGCAGACGTACTTGTCCAACCGGTAGACCCTGCAACGGCCCTCTTCGGGCACATAAAGGGTGGCGTTGCCGGTGGTCACTAGGAGCCTGAAGACCTCGTAGAGATCAGACCGGATTGCCCTGCCCTCGAAATCCGACATGACACGGCGGACATACTGCCCGAATGCGCGGTCGATCTCGTCTTTGAGACCCTCCTTCTGCGTCATCTCGTTCGCGGTAAGGGCATCCACCTCCATTTTGAGGTAGGGCGCGTTCGGGGGGAACAGGGCCATAAGCAGCTTGGCCGAGACGTTATTGACGCCTCGGGCGCCTAGACCTTGTTCAGGGGTTGTGAATGAAGTGGACCCGTTCGCTCCGTCAGCGGGGAGGAGCGAGGGGATGGTGAGTTTGGCGCACTGACGGCCACGGTCCAGATACGGGGAGCGGTCCTGCTCTAAAGCAGCGAACCGGGATTCTGCCGAACCGGCCATTAAGCCTTAGACGTTGACGCCTGACGCGGCGGGACCGGCCGAAGTAGTCTCCGAGGCAAGATCGATGCGCAGAGGGTTGCGCCGTCGCTTCATCGTGCTCTGACTGTCTTTGTCGATCTCAACCGGATCGGGAGCCTTCTCTGGGAGGGTGGTGGCCTGTGGGATGATATTCTTGACGGGAGGCGCCTTAGAACCAAACACGCACATTAGATGGAGTCTTCCTGTCGCTTGAGTTGATAGAGGAGCTGACGGACGAGCCGCCTCTCCCCTACCTTCATCCAGACCTCACGGTCATTGTCTGACGGGTCAGCGCATCGTTCCGGATAAATCCGGTCGAGATACTCCACGGTTTGGCGATCGAGGGCCGGTACAACTTGAGTACTGTGTTTCAAGAGATGGCGTCCGGTACGAAGGGGTTATTGGAAACCCCTAAAAGGGCACCTTTCACCGCAGCCCGAAGGTCTTCGTAAGTCCCGCCATTGGTGAGCTGTGCGTCGAATTCTCGATCTTCAAGAAGGCCCTCACTTGGATGATCAGTGGTTGCTTCCTGGCCGGGGCGATAGATGCGCCAGCACTTCCCCCCGGCTGCGCGGATGGCGTCGTATTCGTTCGGGAAGCGGAGATCGTCGATGACGCACAGTTTTGGCAGGACGGGACTGTTCAGGAGAACCTTGATCCAGAGGTCCTTGTCCACCAGGTAGCGGCCCCAATCGGTTCCAATGGTCTGGGTGAGGTATCGGAAACTCTTGTTGCCCAGCTCGGGGATGGGAGCTTCTTTATCGACATCCATGTATCGCCCCACAGCCTCCGGCCGGATGCCGGCAGAGTACATGAGGTCGATGACCATGCGCTTGAGAGCTGTTGCAAATCCGCGCTGCTCAAAGCCGTGCTCGGTGGTGAGTGCGGTGGCAACCGTAGACTTGCCCGACTGGGGTGCCGGGCTATAGAGGCCGATCAACAAGGGGCGCAGACCACTTCGGAAGCGACCGCCTCGATAGCGCTGCGGGCGCGATCCACTGCGTCCGCGACGATGTCAAATAGGAGCAGAAGATCGTTCACCATGCGGGTGAAGTTCTCTTTGGTCATCCGGCCAGCGCTGATTTCGTCCAAAATCTCCTGCGCGTTGGCACAGTTCGCCAAGTTCAAGAGGTCTTCGACGAGATCCCCGGCACCGATATCGGCCAGCTCAAGGGTTCTTAATTCGGTCTCCAAAGTATTGGCTCCTTTGTCTTGTAGTTATAATCCTCGTGGCGAAGTATTCGGGCCACCCGCGCGAACACCAGGGCATCCCGCTCGGTGAACCCCTGACGCTCGTAGAGGGAGACGATGCATTCCCAAACGTCGCTGGTTGGTTCCTGCCGATAGATCGTTTCTTGGGTGCCCGCTCGGGGGCCCCGCTTGATCTCTCGGTGGTCTTTGACGAACCGAACGGGTTCTCGTACCAGCGCTTCGGCGCGTTTCTTTCCGATGCCGGGACAGCCCCCATAGCCATCAACCATGTCTCCGGAGAGCACCTGTGCGTAGAACGCGAGGTCGGCTTCGGCCGGGGTAATGCGGGTCGGGCGCTGTTCTTTGGTCAGGCCCTCCTTCTCCGGGTTCCAGTGAAGGCCGGGCACCGTCCGGAGGTCCTTGTCCATGGTGACGATAATCTTCTCGCCGGGAACAACCTTGGGGTTGGTGGCGAGAATGCCGAGCACGTCATCGGCTTCCAGCGTAGGCCGCGTGAAGACCTCATAGTTCTCCCGGAAATGCTCCAGAAGAGGCTTAAGGATAGCCGGGCGGCGCACGTTGGCGCGATTGGATTTGTAGGTGGGGAGGACGGTCTTCCGGAAGTTTGCGTCATCTGAAATGGCTACGATCAGCCGATCAGCCCCGAGGCGCTTCTGGAAATCTTCCATCAGGGCGTCGAGATTTGCGACCCCTGTCTCAACGTCGGAGTAGAGCCCGAACCGGCCGTCTCCAAAGTCGATTACCTGTTCGTCGGCGGCGGCGACACGGTACGCCCAAAGGTCCCCATCAATCAGGAGCGTGGTCAAGCGTCGTGGTCTTCGTCGTCGAAGTAGCCCCCCTCTCGGAGGGCGTCCGAGTAGTACGGCCAGTTGTCTACGCCACCGGCCTCAAGGCACTGGAGCTGGAAGGCGGAGTCCTTCAGGTCCTCGTATTCGCGCCGGGAGATGGTGACTGTTTCGGTTTCGCTCATGGTTTTCCTTTCAGTTTCCGCAGCCGTAGCTTCCGCAGTTGTGGTTGCAGCCAGGAAAGTCGATGGGGCACTCCCACTCAGGGGTGTCATCCTGCTCCACGCTCGGGAGCCCGTACTTGTCCCGGAGGAGTGCCGCATGTGCCGCTCGATCCGAGGCGGTTAGCGACGAGGTCAACGAGGTTCGCGGCATCGTCTGGATGAACTTGGAACCACTCGCCGTTTGTGCGAGCGCCACTGAAGAGGTGTCGAAACGTTCGTTCGGCCTTGCAAACATCTGGGAAGTACCTGTGGTAGTAGAGGACAAAGTCCCGGAGGGGGGTCGCGGTCTGGTAGGTGCGGAAGCGAGATAGGAGGCCAGTCGTGCGGCCAACCTTACAAAAGCCCGGCCAAGCGGGATTTGTGATGACGTAGAGATGGCCGCCGCCATGGTTCCTCCTTCGCTGGTTAGTGGGTTTCACGCCAGTTCGCTCCTTCGTCGGAGTTCCCTGCGAGGGGGCACCCGAAGTTTAGGACCTCACCGGCCTTGCGGATTGCATCTGCCGCCATCTGCTTGACGGTCGGGACGTGCTCGGGACGAACGTCGATCTGCCATTCGTCATGAACGTTTGCGCAGAACTCGTAGTCCTTGCCGGGCACCAAACCGGCGCCCTGAAGGTCCTCGTCGAGGATCACGAGGGCTTGCTTCATGATGATCGCTCCGGCCGATTGGAGGAGCGTGTTGAGGGCCGCGTGGGCGTGGCGGATTTTGAGCTTGCCGCCATCCAAACCAACGAGGAACCCCCTGCGGAGTCCCCGCTTCTTGACCCTATCAACGAGCTTGCCGAGAGCCGGAAGCCCCTTCAGGAAGTTGTCTCGGGACCGTCTACCGGCCGCCATGACTTCCTTCGCGGAGCCCATAAGGCCCATGATGCGGCCGAGCTTGAAGTCCCCCGCCCCGTAGATGAAGGCGTAGAACCACGTCTTGGCGATCTCGCGCCCGTTGATGTCCTTCCCGTCAACCGGGTAGGTGCTCTTCGGGTCGAGGCCGAGGGCCCTGGCGTTGACGGAATGCATATCCGTGCCGAGGCTCTTGTCCCCCGACAGGATGGTCTCGATGTAGGCGCCGCCGTCGAACGTCGCCATGTACCCGCCGAGGCAGCGAAGCTCCAACGCGTCCGCGTCACAGCCAACGAGTACGAACCCCGCCGACGCCGTGAACAGCTCGCGGCATTCCGCGCCAAACGGGCTCCCCACCTTGGGGACCTGGGCCACGTTCGGGTTGTTGTGGGTCATGCGCCGGGTAACCGCACCCGCCGTAATCACCGTGCCATGGATGCGCCCGTTTCGCTCTTTGAGGAGCCAAGCAGACTTGCCTTCCGCCAATTGAGCGATGCGCTTGGCAACGGTCAGGTACTCAGTTAGGAGCTTTGCTTCCGGCCACGGCAGCTGCGAGAGGACCGTTTCGTCCACCTTCGCCTGTCCGGACGGGGTGAATTCGAGCGGCTCCCAGCCGAACAGGGTCTCCAGCCGGTTGATGATGTGGTGATTGGACTGCGGATTGAACTCGACCCGCTTGAGCTTCGAGTACCGGGACCCCTCCGAATACTCCTCAATGAGGTAGATCGGTTCCTGCTCGCCCTTCCGATTGGTCTTGAAGCCGATCGGCGGCAGGTCCTTGCGCCTAACGCGGCGGGTTCGCTTCACGTCCACGACGCCACCAGAGGCGTTCCATGAACCGAAGGTCTTTCGCAGTTCGGCGTCGAGCCGTTCGCGCTCGGCGATCAGTTGGACATAGAACTTCTCGGCGGCTTCGCGATTGAAAGCGAACCCCCAGCGCTCTTGTCTGGCGAGGATTTCCGCAACGCGCATCTCCAGGCGGACCGAACGGTCGGCGTACGGGATGACAGCAACGCTGCTCTCGGGTTGCTTGCGAGCGCGGGCCTTTTTCAGGAGCTTGAGGGTGTCACTGTCGTAGCCCTGCCAGATACGCAGAGCCTTCCTGTAGAGGGCCTCAGTGACTTCCACATCTTGGACGCAGTATTCCTGCATCTCGACGTTCCATGTCGCCCACGGGTCGAGACCCTTGGCCTTCATGACTTCGGAATAATCGCCCTTCCACCGGCCCAGGCGGTAGCCGAAGGCTTCAAGTGAGTACTTTTTGCGAAGCCTCTTGGGCAGGATGCCCTTGGCGACTAGCGCCTTGTCGTTGTCCTCGATTTCCGGCCAGAACAGGCGGGCGAGGACCAGAGTATCGAGTAGGTAACCCTTCGGCTTGAACCAAGGGTAGACTTTGCGGAGAGCGTCAACGTCAAACTTAATGATGTTGTGGCCGATGATTTCTTCGGCTTCCATCAGTAGTTTGACGCCTTCAGCGACGGGGATATAGCCCGGCTGGTCGGCGCAGTCGAAGACCTCCCCCGTGTCCGCATCTTTCAGGACAAGGGAGTGGACGACGGTTAGCTGTTCCAGAAGGCCATCAGTTTCACAGTCGAAGAGGTAGCGGCTCACGCCGGAGGCGCCTCAACCAGCTTGAAGGACTTTCTGATTTCCTCCGCCCGCGTCTGCCGGGTGTGCTTTATTCGGGCGAAGAGCTGCTGGTCGTAAGTGTTCGCGAGGGGTGCGAAGGCTCGCCGCTTCGCCTCTGCGAAATCGCCGTAGGTGTGCTGCTGAAGCTCAAGAAGTTCAGAAGGGCGCTTCCTCGTCTTCCCCGGTGAAAGAGTAGGTGGTTGGATCATCAACGTCCTGTTTGAAGGGGTCCCCGTCGAGTTCGACGTAGAGACCTGTCGAGGGGTTGAACGTGAAGAACAGCACGTCCCCTGTTGCCGCCCCGACCGGGCGATGTTTCAGGACGCGGACGGTGGTCACCCGCCGTAGCTCTTCATTTTCGTGTTGCTGGTTGCGCTCCAGCCCGAGCATCGTGACGCACCAGAAGCCAATCGCTCGGGAGCCCTTGAAATGCCTGATCATTACGCGGCCTCCCTCCTCGTGAGGGGTTCCGTCCGGCGTCGATAGGTGGCTGACGAGGTGGATTGTGATTGGAAGCTCCTGAACGAGGGCTCCCATTTCGGCCATGATGCGCTCCAGGCCCTTCCGTTCGTCTTCCTCCATCGCCGCTAGGGCCGTGAGGTGGTCGAGATAGAAGAGGCGGACGCCCTCGCTGTGGGCGAGAAACCGGATCGTGGTCTTGATGACCTCCCAATCCGTGGCTCCGAAGCTGTCATACATGAACAGCCGCTTGTCCTCGATCTGGTGAAGTGCATCCCGAAGCTCCTCGGTTGTCCAATCTGGGTTGTCCGGGTCCCGGTTGGGGACGTGGAACTGCTTCCCGGCGTGGGTGGAGGCAAGGCGCTTGACTGTCTCGGCCGGTTGCTGCTCCAGGAGGAACACTCCAACCGGCTCGTTGAGCGCCGTGAGGTCGTAATAGATTTGCTTGGCGAGAAGCTCGGTCTTACCGACACCAGTTCCGGCGCCGATAGCGATGATCTCGTGGATGCGGCGCCCGTACAGAGTGTGATTTAGGTGCTCCGCAAACCACGGAAGTCCCATCACGGTCGGCGTCATCGCATCGTCGATAACGTCGGAGATCGTCACAATCCCATCGGGGCGGAAGACCTTCGCGCCGAAGATGGCATCAACGACCTCAGACCCCCTACCCGCTTGGTGCATGGCATTAGCGTCCTTGAGGGGGAGCTTGGCGACCTTGCAGCGTCCGGCGGGGAAAAGTCCGACGCACTCTTTCACGGCGTCTTGGCCGGGATCGTCGTTGTCGAACATGAGGACGATTTCCTCGAAGCCGAGGAGCCACTGAAGGGACTTCTGGAGCGCCTTCTTGGCGCCTTGTGCCCCGTTCGGTAGGGACACGACGGGCCAGCGGTTACCCTGAAGCTGGGATACCGTCAGTGCGTCGATTTCGCCCTCGGTGATGACGACGCGTTTGCCGCCATCGCGCCAAAGATGCTGCCCATAAAGGCCCGCCTCCTTGGTCTCACCTAGAAATCTGAAGTCCTTGTTTTTGAAGCGAACTTTCTGTGCCACTATGGCCCCGGTTAGGTCCCGGTAATTCGCCACCTGAACGGGCTGCCCTCCCATTTCGGAGATCGTGTAGCCCCACTTCTGACAGGTCTCCTCAGAGAGTCCGCGCCGAGGGATGGCCTGGGCGCAGCCGACCGGGAGGAGGTCTTTCGACACTCGCGTCCTTTCTGCTGGTGGATTGGATTGTTCGTCGTCCGGCTTCTCGTAGTGATTGCAGGCAAAGCAGAAGCCGTGACCGTCGTCGTATCGGGCGAAAGCGTCGGATGAGCCACACTCTGGATTGGGGCATGGCTCATGCCCGACGAACTCGCTTTCAGTTGTGTGGAATGCCACTAGGTTCTGCGAGAAGCGGCCGATGCATAGAGTTCAAGGACGCTCCGCTTCAGTGCCGGAATAAGCGTCGCTATTGCCTCTCGCTCGAACTGGCGGGAGACCATCTCGAAGAGCGCGGGGGTATCCACTTCATTGACGAAGGGCTCTTCCGCCATGGAGATGCTTATCCGGAGCGGGTCCGGTCGCCACGTCACCGAGTAAGTCCGCACGAAGTGGAGAGGACTGAAGCTCTCCTCGGCGGAGAACGCCCCCAGCGATATCGGCATCCGGACACGGGAGTAGAATTCCCGCTCCATTTGCTCCATCTGCTGAAGCGCCCGGTCGAGCTGCTCCCGGTACTCGTGGATAGTGCGCAGGAGCGCGAACACTTCCGCCTCGTGAATCCGGGCCATCTCGAACACTTCGGCCCTCGTGTGCCGGGGGACGTACCTGTCCAGCAACTTGACCATGTTCGAGAAAGTCCGGTCGATGAGGCCCGTCTCGTCCTTGTCGAGCTGTAGGTCGCTCACGTAGCTACGCGTAGTGCGAGGAGCGACAGGAGCATGACGAAGAAGCCCACAAGCGTGATGGCGGCGGTCGGATAATCGTAGAACATCAGAACCAGCCCGCGATCGCGCCGACGACGGCGATGGGAACACCGAAGAGGCGGATGATGATCTCCACCGTCACGGTGTCCCAAGGAAGCGTGAACAGCTTGTAGACGTTGAGCATCCAGCCAATCGCAAAGCCCCCGATGAGGCCCAGATAGGTGAGGCCGAGAGCGGCGCCGATGATGGTCTTAGACATTAGCTGATGACCTCGGACAGCTTGGCGGCAAGGCGGTAGGCTTCCGCGCTTCGATCAGAGGCGGCGGCGGCACTCGCACGAAGGCGGTCTGCCTTGGCAGCGTCCTTGACAGCGGTGTCGGTCTCACGGTCGCCAACCTTCTGGAGCTGGTCGATGGCCTTGTTGAACCCCTTCAGGGCCTTGGCGGTGGTCGGCGCGGGGAAGAAGAAAGCGATGATCTTGGCGAACATGGGGGCTCCGATCAGTTCGAGGCGGCGATGAAGAGGAGGAAGAAAATGGCGATGTAGAAGAAGGGCATAGGGGGCTCCGTTCAGGAGAAGAGGCGTTCGATGGTCTTACCGGTGGCGATACCGATGAAGACGCCGACGACGATGGCCCCCACTTGCGCGAGGGCCAAGATGAAGTGAGTGGGGGCGTCCACTGGGTCAGGACGCAATGCGGTAGCGGACGTAGGTCTGCCCCGTGCTGTCCTTTCGGCGTTCGGACTCGATGGGCCAGCCGTCCAGCTTGAGTTCAGAGATGCGCTTAGGAAGCGCGCGGCAGCGCCAGAGGGCCTGAGCCTCCACGTTGCTGATCGTTCGGCCCGCCATGAGGTGCTCAAGGATGAGTTCCTTCATGGGCTTGTCATTGATGGTCTGAAAATTCGACATGACGGTCCTTTCGTAAGGCGCGCATGGCAGACGGGACCGAGGCCCCGCCCGCTGGCGCAATGTCATTTCTTGGGAATGGCGCATCGCTCGATGGCGGCGATCCGCACGAGGTTGGGGGGCTCGTTGAGCCACTCCAAGGGGATCGACCCAGTCGCGTACTGGAAGCCGTACTGGCGGCACCACATCGCGTAGGTAGTTTTGCTGGTTTTGGAGATGCGAGAGTTGGCGTTCGAGAACACGAAGCGGATGTCAAGGTCCGGATGCTCCGCCTTGATTTCCTTATGCTTCTGCCGATCGGCTGTGACGAACCTGCCCTTGCTCTCCACGATGATCCCGTTGGGGAGCGGGAAGTCGGGAGTGTACCGCCGGGCCTTCAGCGGGGGCGTATAGGGGATCGAGAAAGCCTCGTATTCAACCGTAATCCCTTGCGCTTCAAGCTCGGCAGCAATCTTGTCTTCCAGACCGGAGCGATAGCCCTCCACAAGGCCGCGCTTAGCGGGGGTTATGGGGGACTTCCTGCGCTGATCAGAAGTTCGCGTCGTCCGCGTCGTCATCGTCCGCGTCGTCGCCAGCGCCCGAGGTCTCGGTATCTTCGCCGGTGTCGAGACCGGAGCTGTCGAAGCCGTCGTCCGAGCCCTCGAAGCCGTAGCTCGAAGCCGAACGCTCACCGCCCGCCGACACGAGGTCGAGGACCTGGACGGCATTGAGACGGCGCTGGAGGCCGTACTTGCCGGTGCCGTCCACAAAGTAGGGCTCGAATTCCGCGTTGATGATGGCCGTGGAGCCCCCCCAGATTTCGATGCCCTTCTTGAGAGGCTTCGGCGGGCGGGCGCTGTCGAACAGGCCGATCTTGGCGTACCACTTCTTGCCCGCCTTCGGGCCGTTCTTGTACTCGCCCGAGTATTTGCGCTTGAAGCGCATCTCGATCTCGCCGGTCTCCTCCTCAGTGTCCTCGTCATAGACGGGACTGTAGGGGGCCTCCGGTCGGGGGCCGGTCACGCCGTCCTTCTCGAGAGCCTTGCGGGCCTTGACCGAAAGGGCCGCGAACTTCTCCTCGGCGATCTCGCGGGCTCGCTCCATCATCTTGTCGAGGCGGTCGGTGAACTTGACGACGGCTGGGGCGGAGCCGTCATAGACCACGCGGGTATTGAACGAACCGGCCGGGTCCGGGAACTTCTCGGTGCCGTAGTCCGGCTCATTCAGCTTGGGCCACTTCAGGATACCCGGAGGGGCGTTGAGGGTAACTGCATCGGGGTTCTTTTCACGCTTTGCCATGTGGCAGAGTTGTCCTTCTTACCGCTCGTAGCGGCGCTGGAGAGTTGGGATGTCGTAGCCTCGCGCCATCAGGCGGTCGGCGATGTGCAGGGGGAGAGGCTCACCGGACTTCCAGAACTGGATCGCGGTCTTCAAATCGCGGTCACGCACGGTCGAGCGTCCTCATCTTCGCTCGGAAGAGGCGGCGTATCTTCCGGTTGCCCATGCTCGAAGGCAGGAGCGGAAGGCTGGACCAGCTCCGAGCGTGGGGGTTCGAGGCGGGGCGGGAGCCCCAAAGGGAGGAGACGGGCGGCATGTATTTGTTCCTTTAGGGGGACGTTTCAGGCATGGGCAACCGTGCCCGAGCGCCTCAGGAAAGTTCGTGGGTCACGTAGAGGTGCAGGGCCCTCAGCTCGCCCTCGTTCACGCGGGGATCGGCCAGGATGTTGTTGGCCACGGTGAAGACGTCTCCAACGTCGATCCCGTGTCGCCGGACATAGGCCAGCAGTGTCAACGCGAGGGCCGTTGCCTGGACCTCCTTATCGTGGTCGCTGACCGTGTCGAGCATCCCAAGGGCCGCTACGGCTACTGCCTTGGGACCGAGGTGGTTTAGCTTGTCCTTGTCGATCACACCGCCCTCCGGTGGATCGCACCAACCTTAAGCAGAGTGTCGATCACCACGTTCCGAACGAAAGAGAACTCTTTCCGAGAAAGGCGATGTCGAACGAAGGTGTGTCCGTCCACCACGATGTCATCGTTTGATGCGCCGAAGTGTAGGCGAACGGCTGGTCGTGAAAGCATGTTTCCTCCAAAGGTGAATGAAAGTTTTGGGGATCGGTACGAAGGGGAAATGCTCCGCTTAGTTCCTGTAGGGGGACTATTTACGCGAAGAAATAAGGACTTAGGCGAACTCCGTTGAGGTCGAGGCCGCCGACTGTCGGGGGGTGACTAATGGCATCCCTGAGGCCGTCAGGCATGACTTCGTCGCGGAAGCGGTGGAGCATATCGTGGTCCTCGTACATGCGGGCGAACTCATCCCGCAGAACGGAGGCGAGCGCCGGGGCACACATCGCAGTGGTCCCGTAGCTATCGTGGATCATGGCGAACTTCGTCACGCCCTGGGCGGTGGCCGCATTGACCGTCAGGACAAGCGCAGCGGCGTCTAGGGAGTGGACAAAGTTGGGAGCCACGCCGTTCACTTGGCGGCGGCGGTCGATGCTGTCGGCGACCTTCTCATCAATTCGAGGCTGATACCGCTTCCCAAGAAGGACGGTATCGAGCTGCGTTGAATGGACCTCCTCATAGGCTTGCACCACGGGGAACCCCGAGGGCGTCGTCCAAATGATGGGCTGATCCGCCTTGGAGATTATGCCCGCTGCTTCGCGCAGCCAGCCCATTGCCAAGCGTGCCGAGACGACGACCTCTCCGATAGACGCCCAGACAATCCCGGCAAGCCAATTAGTGGCGGCCGACAGTTCGTCGGAAGGGATGCCCTCTGGCGGATGATCGAGCACCGCTTCATGGACATACTTCTGGCACGAGTTCAGGGTGCCGCCGTACGGGAGCACCATGACAGGCCGCTTGGTGATCTTGCGGGTGATCCCGTACGCGCCCCACAGGTTGGCAAGGCGGACCTCCTTCATCAGGGCTTCGCGGTCCTCAGCCGAAAGGTACTCCTGCCCTGTGGCGTGCTCCTGCATTGCGATACGATAGAGCGTGTCTCGCACCCGAGCAGCGACCTCCCCGTAGATGTCCTGGGGCGTGTCTGATGGCACCAAGTTGACCGCTTTCCCGGCCACCGGGTCTTGGAGCATTGCCGAGTAGTGCTGAAGGCCATTGCAGGAGCCGTCCATCGCAATCGGGATACGCGAGCGAAAGTTGGTCCAATCGCGCCGGAATTCGGCGAACTCCATTGCCCACGCGAGGAAACAGAACGGGCTGTCAGCCTCGGTCCACCAGAAGTCCCCAAGAGGGTCTTTGGCGACGGACACAATGCGGTCTTGGTGTTCTTGAACCCACGCCTTCCGGTCGGCGAAGGACACCTTGTCCACCCCGAAGCAGTTGGCGCCGTGGATCATAAACCAGTCGCGGGCCGCGTTGGTGTGGATGGGGTCGCCCTCCGCGAAATAGAGAAGCCCCTTTGCGAGGTCCGTCCCCTGCGGGTTGAGGGCTTGGGGCACGGCATAAATCCGGCCCCGGAAGTCGAGCTGGTGGGGGAAGTAGATTGCGGCATATTCGACAAATTCACGTGCGACCTTGAGGGTTTTGTGGGCTTGAACTCTCCGACTGAACAGCGAGCGGTTGAGCTGGTGGACGGTCGCTGCGCGGCGGCGCCACTCCGTGCGGGCAGTTTCATTGGTGTCGATGTCGTCCGGCTTTGGGGGGATCGGCTGGTCCCCCAACGGGAGCCCGGCCAGACCCGACCCCATGTCGAGGAGGTGAGTGGCAACGTCCAGGACCGCCCCGTTGACTGCCCACGGCGTACGCTGGACGGCATTCACAGCCTCATAGACCTGGGTGAGGTCTGCCTTCGCGAGAACCGCCTTGTGACGCCGAGAGTGGGTCTTCACGAATTCCAGCGGGTACGCGAAAGCGTCGGTGTGGTAGCCCCCGCCGACTAACCCATCCCAATCCTTGGGCGGGATGATGCACGGCAGGAACTCTGGGGATAGAACTTCCGCTTGGCGGTCCAGGGTGGCGAGCCAATCACCGAAACGCCGCGTGGGGGACAGCACTGTCGCGGCACGCCCCTTGCCGGTGACGCGAACGTCGAACTCCATCAGGCCAGTCGAGGAGACCAACAGCTCGACGAGCTTTGTCCCGATCGCAAGTTTCTCGCGGGTGTTCCACGGAGCCCACTCCTCGCCACCAGTTGTGAACGAGTGGGTGAGGACGGCGGCGCGGTGCTTCAAGTTGCGGGTGCGCTTGTTGAGGCTGTTGACCACCTTGGAGACGTGGTTGTCCTGCTCTTTGGACTTCGCCCGGTAGGCCGCCGCTCGCTGTTCCAACTCAACGGCGCCCCCGATCCGGATGGCAAGTGGGGTGAGGTCTTGCCCCTTAGCGATGCCGTCGAGGGTCAGCTTGGTCGTGAGGAAGGCGACGACGTTTGTCTCCATGCCTTCGATGGCTCGAACTGCCGAGTGCTTCCGCCCTGCCCGGCCCCCCATAGCTTGCGTTCGGAAGGCTTCGATAGCGCCGGTAAGGGGGATCAAGGCCGCGTCAAGGACGTAGCTCACGGCGCGGCTCTCGGTGGCTGCTCCTTCCTGCCGGGCGTCGGTCGCTTGGGCACGGTATTTGTCGATCCCGAGGGAGGCCATCCGGGCCTCAAGTTCAGCCTGAGCAGCAACTAGATCGGTCATGCGTTCCTCGTGTGGTCACAGGTTTTGGCACAGGCACGCGATTTGTGACCAAACTGGAAATGGTCACGTTTTTTTCGTTCCGTTAGGGGGACGATCGCGGCAAATGAAAAACGGCCCCGATCCGGAGCCGCGAAGCCTTATTTTTCAGGTATTTGGGAGTTGCCTCTGGGGGATTGTTCCGAAGGGGGGAGCAGTCCGCTCGGAACCTAAATCCAGCGTGTCTACCAATTCCACCACGCCCGCAATCTGACCGCACCGATCATCGCCTCCGATGCTCGAAGCGGGGTCTCCATAGCAAACTTCCCCGCAGGCACAAAGCAAAAAGGGGAGGATTCGTGTTGAACCTCCCCTTTGGTCGAGTTTGCCGGCTTTATGAGGCTCAGGGCGCGACTTTGGAGGGCGGGGAAGCGGAGGTCAGGGCAGCGCTCAGAAGATCGAAGCTGTCGTGGCCGGACGCCTTGGCCAGCCCCGCCACGGTATCTTCCGCCGACTTGACCTCGACGCCTATTGTCTTGAGGCGATCGGTCACCGTCGCCTCGTCCACGCGAGCCAGCGCGGCAAGCGCCGTGACAGAAGCATTGTTCAACGCGCTGAATGCCGCCATACGCGGATTGCCTGCGGCCGAGCCGGCGGCGCCTTCATAGGCAAACGCGCCTGCAGCGACGAGGCAGACAACCGTCGAGACCCACATGGCCGAGCGCCGGAAGTAACTCACAAGCGTCCGCCAGTTCCGCCAGACGTGCAATACAAACGGCACGATGAGGAACATCGACAGAATCTCGTGCATCTCACGAAAATATTGATTCCCAATACCGAAGAACAGCGCAACGCCCGAAACCAGTGAAATGAGGAATAGCCAAGTGGTCAGCGGCGTTGCATAGCGGAAGAGAGCGTCTTTGACGGACATGACATGAACTCGGCGAAAGAGGAAAGCGCAAGACAACCCAGCCCCTGGGTTCTCTTCCCTCCTAGCACCGTGACCCGTCGAGATCCTCTCAAGGCCGTGCCGAAGTGTATCAAACGGTATCGGCCTTTTTCTTTCGTTTTACGCTCAACTTACGAGCATTTTCTTCCGCCTTGGCAGCTTCACTCCGGCGCGCGACGCCAACAGCGGCGCGACACCACTCGAGGAACTCATCCTGCTCGTCATAGAGACGCTCCGGCGCACGCCAATAAGGCATTTGCGCCGTCCGGCCATCCTTGGTGGTGTATTCGAACTGCGGGCAGTCCTCGGCAACAAAGCGCGCCCGCGTCTCGTCATCGACCTTGAAATAGAGACTGCCGTCGATTTCCAAGGCGAAGATCAAGCCGTCCTGATAAATGGAGAGACCGCCGAACATCTTGCGGAAGGTGACGCCGCCAAGCGGCTCCGTCAGTTCACGCAGAAATTCCAGAAAACCGTCGTCCGCCATGATGTTTCCCGCCAATCATCATAAGGAACATAAGGCGAACATCAGCCTCTGTCGAGTCCCATCTGCCAGAACGCTGCCTCGAGACGGCTAGCTTGCGCGAAGATGCCAGCCACCTGGCGAAACCGGGTTCCCCCTAGTTCCCCACCTGCGAGTGCATCAAGATGGGCGATGGTCGAGGCGGCCAGTTGCTGGTAACCCTCGCTCGCATACTCGGCGATCCAGGGCGTGTAGGGATTGCTCTCGGCGAGCGCCCCGGGAATCGCAGCAAGACGACGGGCGATGACCGCATAGCCAATCATGCAGGGGGCCAGTGCCACATGAAGATCCAGAAGATCGCCACGAACGCCCCAGTCGAGCACGAAACGGGTATAGGCCGTTGTCGGCAAATCCTCGTCGGCTTTCTCGAGATCAGCCGGAGCCAGCCCCCAGCCCGCGCAATACTTCACATGCAGCGCCATCTCGCCGTCAAGGATCGCCTTGAGCCCGTCGAGGCCATAGCGCATCTCCTCCATGGTTCGCCCCTTGTAGGCGGCAAGCGCATAAGCACGGGCGAACTGGATGAGGAACAGGTAATCCTGCACGAGGTAGTGCCGAAAGGCCGCTTGGGGGAGCGTGCCGGCTGCCATCATCTCCACGAAGGGATGCTCGATATAGGCGCGCCAGTCGGCGGCGCTGGCTTCAACGAGACGATCGTAGAGCGTCATCCGTTCTCTCCCCTCGCCCAGGCAGCCTTGGTCTCGGCCTTGAACTCCTGGAAGCGACCGGCTTCGATGGCATCGCGGATACCTTGCATCAACGACTGGTAATAGGCGACATTGACCCAGGTGAGCAGCATGGCGCCGAGCGCCTCGCCGGTCCGCACCAGATGATGGATGTAGGCACGCGAGTAATCGCGGGCTGCCGGACAATCCGACGTCGGATCGATCGGCCGGGGATCGTCCATGTGGCGGGCATTCTTGAAATTGAGCTTGCCAAAACGGGTGTAGGCAAGGCCGTGCCGACCGGCCCGCGTTGGCATCACGCAATCGAACTGGTCGATACCGCGCGCCACGCTCTCGATGATATCGTCGGGCGTACCAACGCCCATCAGATAGCGCGGCTTGTCGCGCGGCAGAATTGGATCCACCACATCGATCATCTGCAGCATCACCGCCTGCGGCTCGCCGACTGCCAGACCGCCCACCGAAAATCCCTCGAACGGCATCGCAGACAGTTCGCGGGCGCTCACCTCGCGAAGCGACGGCACGTCGCCGCCCTGGACGATGCCGTAGAGCCCCTGCCCTTTTTCGGGCCCGCCCATCGCCTCGAACTGCCGCCGCGACCTTTCCGCCCAGCGAAGGCTGAGCCGCATGCCGCGCTCGACCTCCTTGGGTTCAGCCGGCAAGCGAACGCACTCATCAAGCTGCATCTGGATATCGGAGCCAAGAAGTCCCTGGATTTCGATGGAGCGTTCGGGCGTCAGCTCATGACGGCTGCCGTCGATATGGCTCTGAAAGGTGACACCGTGCTCGTCCATCTTCCGGAGCTGGGCGAGCGACATCACCTGAAAGCCGCCGCTGTCGGTCAGGATCGTCTTGTCCCAGGTGGAAAATTTGTGCAGCCCGCCAAGCGCCGCCACTCGTTCGGCACCGGGCCGGAGCATCAAGTGATAAGTGTTGCCAAGGATGACGTCGGCGCCGGTCGCCTTAACGTCTTCCATGAACATGGCCTTTACCGTGCCGAGCGTACCGACCGGCATGAAGGCCGGGGTCCGGACAATACCGTGCGGAGTGACGATCTCGCCGCGGCGCGCCCGCCCATCGGTGGCAAGTAGGCGGAAGGAAAAAGGCTGGGTCATCGGCGGTGCTTTCAGCAAAAGGGCGGCTGCCCCCACGCCTCAGCGCGAGGATTGCAGCCCGCCAATAGCGAAAAACACCGCCGGCAACAATGTCTGTTAGCTCCGAAGAAGCCGATAGATCGCTGGAATGACCAGTACGGTGAGCAGGGTCGACGATGCGAGACCAAACAATAGGGATATGGCAAGCCCCTGGAAAATCGGATCCGTCAGGATGACCGCCGCACCTATGATGGCAGCCAGCGCCGTCAGAAGGATCGGCTTGAAGCGGATTGAGCCGGCTTCGATCAGGATGTCGGCAAGCGGCCTCTGCACCGTGCGAGACGAGCCATCTTCGTCGATCACCACCATCTCGCGCGGTGCGTGGCGAATGAAGTCAGCCAGCAGGATCGAGTTCCGCACGATGATTCCGGCCAGCGCGATGAACCCTATCATCGATGTCGCCGTGAACGGCGCATGGAACAGCCAATGCCCCGTGAGAATGCCGATGAAGGTGAGCGGGATCGGCGTCAGGATCACCAGCGGCAACTTGAACGAGCCGAACTGCGCCACCACCAGAATGTAAATCCCCAGGATGGCGATGGCGAAGGCCGCCCCCATGTCCCGGAAGGTGACCCAAGTCACTTCCCATTCGCCGTCCCAAAGGAGTGTCGAATGGTTCTCATCGGCCGGCTGACCGTGCAACGCCACCACCGGCTTTTCGAGGCCGGTCCAATCCTGCCGATCGAGGGCATCCTGCACCGCGAGCATGCCGTAAAGAGGCGCCTCGAAACTGCCGGCCAGTTCGGCCGTAACCATCTCGGCAAAACGACCATTGTGACGAAAGATCGGGAAGGACGCTCTTTCCTCGTTCACGCGGACGACATCGCCCAGCTCGACGACGCCGCGATCACCTGGCAGCACATTGGCCGGAATGGGCGTCGTCAGTGCCGTCTCGTCGAGAACCTTCTCGCCCTTGGTGCGTTCGATGACGATGGGAACGGCAGCGCGCCCACCGCCACGATGAGAGTAACCAACCGTCGACGAGCCCCCCAGGATAGCCAATGTGTCGAACACATCGCTTTCCTCGACATGGAAGAAGTCGAGATCATCGGTGGAAATGGTCGTGCGGAGGCGCCGAGCTGGTACGCCGAATGAGTTGTCGACGTCGACGATGAAAGGCACTTCGCGGAAGGCCGCTTCCACCTTTTCTGCCGTTCGGCGGCGCGTGTCCGGATCCGGCCCATAGATTTCGGCAAGCAAGGTCGCCATCACTGGTGGCCCTGGAGGCGGCTCAACAACCTTCAACGAGGTACCCACCGGCACTGCCAGAGCCGCAACGCGTTGACGCAGATCGACGGCGATGTCGTGGGAAGCCCTGCTGCGTTCCCCTTTCGGTGTCAGGTTCACCTGAACATCGCCCAGTTGCGGTTGGGTTCTGAGATAGGAGTGACGCACAAGACCGTTGAAGTTGAAAGGCGCAGCCGCTCCGGCATGTGTCTGAGTGGAAACAACCTCCGGCATATCGAGGGCAACCTTCGCCACGGCCTGCGCGACGGCGTCGGTGGCCTCTACCGAAGAACCTTCCGGAAGATCGATCGTCACGGAGAGTTCAGCCTTGTTGTCGAAGGGCAACAGCTTCACCGTGACATGCTTGGTGTAAAAGAGAGTCAGTGAGCCAAGCGTCAGCACGCCAACAGCAAGCAAAAAAGCGAGGCTTCTGCCCTTGGTCGCGAGTACCGGGTACGCGACGGCCGCATAGGCTCGCCCCAAGACTCCACCGGCGCCATCATGGCGCTGATGGGGCGCAGAACCGTTCGCCGACACTTTGAGCATGAGCCAGGGCGTGACGATCGCGGCCACAAAGAACGAGAAGATCATCGCCGCAGAGGCGTTGGCTGGAATGGGGCTCATATAGGGGCCCATCATTCCGGAGACGAACAGCATGGGTAGAAGCGCAGCGACCACGGTCAGCGTGGCGACGATGGTCGGATTGCCGACCTCGGCCACCGCAGCAACAGCCCTTTCACGCGGACTGCCACCGTCTTTCATCGCGGCGTGGCGAGCGATGTTCTCAATGACCACGATGGCATCATCGACCAGTATGCCGATCGAGAAGATCAACGCGAAGAGTGACACCCGATTAAGCGTGTACCCCATCACCTTGGCGGCAAACAGCGTGAGGAGGATGGTGACGGGGATGACCACCGCCACGACGACAGCCTCACGGAAGCCGATCGCCACCCAGACGAGAGCGATGATGGAAAGCGTCGCAAGGCCGAGATGGAACAAGAGCTCGTTGGCCTTTTCGTTGGCGGTCTCGCCATAGTCACGCGTCACCTCGACGCTCAGGCTATCGGGAATGAGACTGCCCTTGAGGCCATCGACGCGCGCCAGGATATCATGAGCGACCGTCACGGCATTGGCGCCCGCCCGTTTGGCAACCGCCAGAGTCACGGCCGGCAACCGTTCGATTGTACCATCGGCAGCCTTGCGGTCGGTAGATACATAAAGATCAGCGGTGTCCTGAACGAACGAGACGTCAGCGACATCGCGCACGTAGACCGGTCGGTTGTCGCGCGTTGTCAGGAGAAGATTGCCGATCTCGGTCGGCGACTGCAGCGTCTCGCCAGCGACTAGTTGGATCTCCTGGCCCGAGCTCCGAACCGTACCAGCCGGGAACGACCGGTTGGCAGCGGTCACCTTGGCCGACAGCTGCTGCAGCGTTACTCCATAGAGCGCGAGGCGCGCCGGGTCCGGCGCGATCCTAATGGCGTCTCCCGTCTCGCCGACGAGATAGGTAAGGCCAACGTCGTCGACCTTGGCGATTTCGCTTCGAAGCTCCCGAGCGACACGCGTAAGGTCGGCAGCCGTGACGGAAGCCGCCGCTTCCGGTTTTGGGGACAGCGTCAGCGTGACAATGGCGACGTCATCGATGCCCCGCCCAACGATCCTCGGTTCCTGAATGCCAACGGGAATACGATCAAGATTGGCACTGATCCGGTCATGAACGCGCAAGACGGCCGCATCCGCCGAGGTGCCCACGAGGAAACGAACGGTCACCACGGCCTGTTCGTCGTAGGTCGTCGAGTAAACATGCTCGACGCCGTTAATCGCCTTGACGATGGTCTCCAAGGGTTCGGTGATGAGTTTTTCCGCGTCCTCAGCCTTGAGACCGGGTGCCGAGACCTGAATATCGACCATCGGCACGGAGATTTGCGGTTCTTCCTCGCGTGGCAAAGTCACCAGAGCGACGAGGCCAACGGCAAAAGCCGCCAGAAGAAATAATGGCGTCAGCGCCGAGCCGATAAAAGCACGCGTGAGATGACCGGCAATACCAAGCTTCATGGCAGCACCACCACATCTCCGGCCGCAAGGCCCGAGAGAACCTCGACATCACTGCCGTACCGCTCACCAAGCATCACCGTACGGGCAACTTCGCCGCTGCCAGACGTCACGCGCAAGATGTCGATGCCAGACCGGCTCGTAACGGCACTGGCCGGCACCAGCATTGCCTGTCGCGTACCCACCGGCACCCGCACCAAAAGGCGGGCGTCGACAAAATCCGTCGGCAGGCCAGGAACCTCGACGTCGGCTGTGACGCGACCGCCTTCGATTTGCGGATAGATCTTGGCGAGCCGGCCATCGAGCGGGCCACCGGTCGTCTCCACGGCCAGCGTGGCATCAGATTTCAGCAGTGTGGCATGACGCTCGGGAATGGACAGGCGCAGGAAAAAGCCCCCACCACCCAATGTTGCCACGGTCTCGCCAGCCATCAAAACCGACCCCTTGGTGACGGGTACGGTGAGAATCTTGCCATCGGCCGGGGCCAATACATCCCCTTCTGCGCCCTGCTGAACGATGACCTGTCGCTGCGCCTCGGTCGCGGCAATCTGATTGCGGAAGACATCGACCTGAGTACGCAGCTGATCCAGCCGCTGGCTCGTCGTGACCCCTTTATCAACGAGTGTCTGCCCCCGGGCAAGATCAGCCTCGGCATTCTGGAGCTGCGCTTCCAGGACCTTCATCTGCGCGTCGAGAGCCGAAATTTGGAAATCGACCTTGTCATCACGCACGATCGCAATACGCTGCCCGGCCTTCACGGCAGCGCCCTCGGACACATCAAGCGACACCAACGTTCCGCCCACGCGCGCCCTTGCCGAGAGACTGTCCCGCGCCTCGACGCGCCCGTAGACCGCCTTCCACTCGGGGATGGCAACCGGCTGAACGACCAGCGTTCCCGCCACCGCCCACGAGGCGAAACAGAGCGAAGCGAGCCCGGCAAGCAAGAGGCGCATCAAAACCTCCAATCAGAAGGCACTGCCCGGCTTGACGCCGAGTTTGCGGAACACGATGGCTGCCGGGCAGAAACCGGTGAAAGCCGACTGGATAAGGTTGAAACCAACGAAAACCGTCAGCCAGACGAAATATGGCGAGACGAAATGGGTCAGCAGCAGCGAGATCAGCAGCACGCTGCCGGCAAACGCAAGAACGGCGCGGTCGACTGTCATTAGGCACTCTCCTTCGAACTGTATATTATAATATTCTTATATAAAGAAAGACAGAGAAACGCAAGCATCTCCGATGCCTTGATCGAACCGCTAAGAAAATGCGGCCGATACAACCAGAATGTCGTAAAGGCTGGCGCTTTCGCGAGAATATGTCAATGAGACCTGAGACAACAGGATCACAATTTGTGTAGTATTTTCATCATGATAATTGGCGCAGCCCCAGGACCGCTCCGCGCCTCTCCCTCAGGAGTGCCGGTTGTCGCTTCCTGACTCGCTTTGATGATAGCCTCAGTCGCGATTCTACAACTGGGGCGACACTCCCGGGATCGGCTGGGGGAGCACGGCTCGTCGGCTAGAAACTACACCTATCGGACACACACCCGTTATGACCGTCAAACTAGAAGTCTGTATCGATGACATCGCCAGCATCGATGCATGTGTTGAAGCGGGTGCTGACCGCATCGAACTATGCTCGGCGCTCGATCTTGGTGGGCTGACCCCTTCCCCTGGGCTGATCATTGCCGCCGCCAAATCTCCGGTCCCCGCCCGTGCCATGGTCAGACCGCGTGCCGGTGACTTCTGCTTCACCGAGGCGGAGGTGGAAGTCATGCTCGGTGACATTGACGCCGTTCGGTCAGCTGGACTTTCCGGGGTAGTGCTTGGAGCAACGACGTCCGACAATGAGTTGGACAGATCGGTTCTCACCCGCTTGGTTGCTGCCGCCGGCAGCCTCGGCAAGACCCTGCACCGCGCCGTCGATCTTTTGCCCGATCCGGTGGCTGCCGTCGACATCGCCTTCGGACTGGGCTTTGACTGCATATTGACCTCCGGCGGAGCATTGACCGCCGACGCCGGAGCGGCCGTTATTGCCTCCATGGTCGAGCGGGCCGCGGGACGCATCGAAATCATGGTAGGCAGCGGCGTGAGAGAAGAAAACGCGGCAGCGCTCCAACGGGCCACCCGCGTCAACTGGTTGCATTCCTCTTGCGCCCGCTCGGAGGCGAACCGCGCCGACATCAGGCACTTTGGCTTTGGCCCGGCCGCACGCCGGCTTGCCGACCCACAGCGCATAAGGGCGCTCAAGATAGCTGCGGTCTCCGGGGTGGTCTCGTGATCCTAACCGACAATGTAAAGGGAGCCATCCTCACGGTCTGCTCTTTCGGCATCTTCTCCATTGCCGACACCGTCGTGAAATACGAAACGCAGTTCCTGCCAGTTCCGGCGGTCACGTCGATGATCACCGGCGCGGCAGCGCTATTCATCGCGCTCTTTGCAATCATGAAAGGCCAGGGACGAGCCCTTTTGCCCGCGACACCCGCCTTTACTCTCGGCCGGGGCGCACTCCTCGCCAGCGAGACGGCGATCATCTACTACGCCTTTTCGGCCGTTCCACTCGCCGACGTCTACGTTCTAACCTTCCTGGCGCCGATCTTCGTCTCGATTATCGCCATTGCGTTTCTGGGCGAACGCCCGTCTCCGCTGGTGGCTATCGGTATCGTTCTTGGCTTTGCCGGCGTACTCGTTGCCTTCCGTCCGGGCGCCATGGAGTTTGGGCTCGGCCATTTTGCTGCCGCCGGGTCAGCATTGGTTTTCGCGGTGACGCTGATCATGATCCGCATTGCACCCGCCCACGAGTCCAACCTCGCGCTGGTCATCACCCCCATGGTCATCCTATCTCTCGGCAGCGGTCTGATGACGCTTCTATCAGTGGGGTTCCCTGCCATTTCCGTCGACGAGCTCGCTCTGCTGTTCATTGCCGGATTCTGTCTGTTCGCCGGCAATCTCCTGATCGTTCGCGCCTACCGCATTGGCGTGGCTTCGTTCCTGGCACCATTCCAGTATTGCCTGATTTTCTGGGGCGCGCTCAATGGCTGGCTGGTCTTTGGCGCTTCGGTTGAACTGTTCACCTGGATCGGCGCCGCCATCATCATCGCTGCCGGGCTGATTGTCCTCCGGGGCGAACGCGCCAGCGCCTGAGACGTTGTCTCCGAAAGACGCTTCCAACCATCTCACGCCGTTTCGTCTTGCTTGATGATCCCGGCTTCTCGCGATAGCCTGCCCTGAAAGATCAAATGACAACGTAATCATACGACAAAATTGCCCAAGGGAGAGCGCCATGACCAAACTTGAGGGAACGGTCGCCATTGTAACCGGAGCAGGTCGCGGCATTGGCCGGGAGATCGCACTTCATCAAGCACGTGCAGGCGCCAAGGTCGCAGTCCTCGCCCGTACGACGCTCGAGATCGAGGAAACGGCTGCCCTGATCGCCGCCGAAGGCGGCAAAGCAATGGCGGTTCCGGTTGATCTCGTGGACCGCGCTGCCGTCGAGACGGCAATCGGACGGATTGCCGCAGAGCTTGGTCCGATCGATACGCTCGTCAACAATCACGGCTCCTTCAGAGCGTTCGGCCCGATCTGGGAGTGCGATCCCGAGACCTGGTGGAACGACATCGAGATCAACCTGCGCGGTACGTTCCATACCTGTCGCGCTTTGGCTTCGGCAATGCGCGCACGGAGACAAGGTCGCATCGTCAATCTCGTTGGCGGCGGTACCGGCAACAGCTTTCCGAATGGGTCCGGCTACGCTTCCAGCAAGGCGGCGATCATGCGCTTCACCGAGTGCTTCAACGACACTGTCAAAGACGCCGGCGTCTACGCCTTTGCCGTCGATCCGGGCTTAGTGAGAACCGCCATGACGGAACTTCAGCTCAACTCCGATGAGGGCAAGAAGCACCTGCCCGACATCGAGCGGCTGTTCGAGGAGGGCATCAACATCCCGCCGAACCGGGCTGCTGCCTTGATCGCAGATATTGCCGCCGGTCGCTTTGACAAGCTGGCCGGTCGGATGCTGCGCGGCGTCGAAGATCGAGACGCGTTGGAGCAGGCGATGGACGATCTCGTTGCTACCGACGGGCGGGCCCTGAGGCTGACCCGCCTCGACATCTGAGCGAAATCGCGCGGTCAGCCTAGCCGGTCGTCTGCGCTTCCGCCCGCTCCAGAAGCGCCAACACGTGGGCGTGCGAGGCCTCGAAGGCGGCTTGTTCTTCGTCCGTAAAGCGACAGGCAACGACGGCTTCGCGGCCGGCGCGGCCAATGATGCACGGCACGCTCATCACCACATCGGATACGCCGTATTCGCCCTGCAGAAGCGTGCCGACGGGCAGCACCGAGCGTTCATTGCCGGCAATGGCCCGGATAATGCGGAATACCGAGGCGGCAATACCATGGTTGGTGTTGCCCTTGCCCGCGAAAATATCGAGGCCGATCTGCAGCACCCGATGCCTGACCTCGGCACGATCGATCAGCGGCAAACCGTTCAGTTCGCAGTAGTTATCCACATCCAATCCACAGACATTGCACAGGCTCCACGGGATGAATCCGGTGTCGCTGTGGTCACCCAGCACCCAGCCGAAGATGTTCTTTGGGTCGATGGAAACATGCTCGCTGACGATGCGCATGAAGCGGGCGGTGTCGATGATGGTGCCAAGGCTGATAACCCGCTCCTTCGGGAAGGAGGAATGGCGCAACACCACCTGTACGAGGATGTCGACGGGATTGGTCACCATCAACACGATGGCGCCAGGCGATGTTCGTTCAACATCGGCGATGATCGACTTCATGATGGCGCTGTTGATCTGGGCAAGGGCATCGCGAGTCTGCCCCGCCTTGATCTGAGCGCCGGCAGTGATCACCACGATGTCGCTGCCGGCCGAATCCGAATAGTCGCCGGCGGTGAGCCGAGGGTTCTGAGCGTAGATGAAGGACGTCGTATGGGAGAAATCCCAAAGCTCGGCCTGCGCCTTGGCAGCTGCCTGGTCGATGACCACGATTTCCGAAGCGACGCCGCTGTTGAGAAGATGGCTAACCACTTCGGTGCCAACCGCTCCCATGCCGATGACCGTGATCTTCATCGCTGCCCCCTGAAGCCTGTTTGATGGCTAACTCTAGATCACTTCTGCAAAAAAGGGCAATCACGAGGTTGGCTGGCAACCTGTGACCACTATGACTTTTTTATATCTTTGCCCTTGGCTCCGTCTCGAACCCCTATGCGGTTCAGCCCTACCTTAAGTGCAGAATTCATGCGGACCCGTCCGGCAAAATCGTCGGCGGGAAGATGAATTCATGGTCGGTAGCGTCTTCCGACTTCGAAGACCGTCAACCGACCGGTTCGACTTGGGAACACAGCAAATGGATATCGTCCTCGCCCTTACGGGCATCGCCTTTTTCATACTGATGCTCGGCTATGTCCGAGCGTGCGATCGACTTTGATACCCGGAGCATCGATCATGCTGTTTGAGTACATTCTGGGCGCTGCGACAGCGGCGTTTCTGACAGGTTATCTCGTCTACGCTCTCATCCGCCCCGAACGCTTCTAGGGCCGCATCAATCAGCCATGAGCTGATCGAAAGGCGCCACTTAGAACTTCGAAGCTTCCGGCCAGGAACTCTCCACATGACCATCAACGGATGGATTCAGATCCTGCTTTTCTGCGGGGTTGTCATTTTGCTCGTCAAGCCGCTCGGCGGTTACATGACCGCCGTGTTTGCCGGCGATCGGACTCTACTCTCACTCATTCTGGGCCCGATCGAACGGGGCCTTTACCGCCTAGCCGGCACCAGCGAACAGGAGGAGCAGCACTGGACCGCCTATGCGGTGTCCATGCTACTGTTCAATCTTCTCGGCTTTCTGTTGCTCTACCTGGTGCTGCGGCTTCAGGGTTCGCTGCCGCTGAATCCGACGGGCATGAACAATGTGCCGCCAGAACTCGCCTTCAACACCGCCACCAGCTTCGTGACCAACACCAACTGGCAGAACTACGGTGGCGAAAGCACCATGTCCTACCTGACCCAGATGCTGGGACTGACCGTCCAGAATTTCCTCTCGGCGGCAACCGGTATCGCCCTCGCCATGGCGCTGATCAGGGGCTTTGCCCGGAAATCGGCACGAACGGTCGGCAACTTCTGGGTCGACATGACGCGCAGCACGCTCTACCTGCTGCTGCCGATCTCGATCATCATGACGATCGTTTTCGTCGGCCTCGGCATGCCGCAGACACTGAGCGGCTCCGTCGAGGCGACGACGCTCGAGGGCGCCAAGCAGATCATCGCGGTCGGCCCGGTCGCCTCGCAGGTCGCCATCAAGATGCTGGGCACCAATGGTGGCGGATTCTTCAACGCCAACGCCGCCCATCCGTTCGAGAATCCGGATGCCATCTCCAACTTCATCCAGATGGTGTCGATCTTTGCCATCGGCGCGGCCCTGACCAACGTATTCGGCCGCATGGTCGGCAATCAGAAGCAAGGCTGGGCCATTTTTGCGGCCATGGGCACGCTGTTCCTGATCGGCGTCGTGGTCTGCTACTGGGCCGAGGCAGCGGGCAATCCGCTTGTCCATGCCCTTGGCATCGACGGCGGCAACATGGAGGGCAAGGAAACCCGTTTCGGCACGGCCTTGTCGGCCCTGTTTGCCGTCATCACCACCGCTGCCTCCTGCGGTGCGGTCAACGCCATGCACGACAGCTTCACGGCGCTCGGCGGCATGATCCCAATGATCAACATGATGCTTGGCGAAATCATCATCGGCGGCGTCGGTGCAGGCTTCTACGGCATCCTGATGTTCGTGGTCATCGCGATCTTCGTTGCCGGACTGATGGTCGGTCGTACACCGGAGTATCTCGGCAAGAAGATCGAAGCCAAGGAAGTGAAGATGGCCATGCTGGCGGTTCTCTGCCTGCCACTCGCCATGCTCGGCTTTGCTGCCGTGGCCGTCGTGCTTCCGACCGGCGTCGCAGCCGTCAGCAATGCGGGCCCTCACGGCTTCTCCGAGATCCTCTACGCCTACACCTCGGCAGCCGCGAACAACGGCTCGGCCTTCGGCGGCCTCAGCGGCAATACGTCCTGGTACAACATCACCCTCGGCATCGCCATGCTGATGGGCCGGTTCCTCGTGATTGTCCCTGCGCTGGCCATTGCGGGCTCGGTTGCCGCCAAGAAGACAGTCCCGGAATCGGCCGGCACCTTCCCCACCGATGGCACCCTGTTCGTCGGCCTTCTGACCGGCGTGATCGTCATCGTCGGAGGCCTGACCTTCTTCCCCGCCCTGGCGCTCGGGCCGGTTGTTGAACATCTGGCGGTCGCCGCCGGGCAAACCTTCTGAGCCATCGGACGGACAAGGAGTTTTTCATGAGCAAGTCCAGATCCGCGAGCCTCTTCGATACCCGCATTCTGTTGCCGGCAATCGGCGGTGCCTTTCGCAAGCTCGATCCACGCAGTCTGATCCGCAACCCGGTCATGTTTGTCGTCGCCGTCGTCTCGGCGCTGACCACGATACTTCTGATCAGAGACGTCCTGAGCGGCAACGGGCAACTCGGCTTTTCCTTCCAGATTGTTGTCTGGCTCTGGTTCACCGTGCTGTTCGCAAACTTTGCAGAAGCTGTTGCAGAAGGGCGCGGCAAGGCACAGGCGGACGCTCTGCGCCGGACCCGCACCGAAACCCAGGCCAAGCTGTTGACCGGCAGCGACAGGGCCTACCGGATGGTTCCCGGCCATAGCCTCAAGGTTGGTGACGTCGTGTTTGTCGAGGCGGGAGATATCATCCCGTCCGATGGCGAAGTGATCGAGGGCGTGGCCTCGGTCAACGAAGCGGCCATCACCGGCGAATCTGCTCCCGTGATCCGCGAGTCCGGCGGCGATCGTTCCGCCGTCACCGGCGGCACCGAGGTTCTGTCCGACTGGATCCGCGTCCGCATCACCGCCGCCGCCGGTTCGACCTTCATCGATCGCATGATCGCACTGGTCGAAGGTGCCGAACGCCAGAAGACGCCGAACGAGATCGCCCTCAACATCATGTTGGCCGGCATGACGCTGATCTTCGTGCTGGCGACGGTGACCATTCCGAGCTTTGCGAGCTACGCAGGCGGCGCCATACCTGTGGTCGTGCTGGTGGCGCTGTTCGTGACGCTGATCCCGACCACCATCGGCGCCCTGCTCTCTGCCATCGGCATCGCCGGCATGGATCGCCTCGTGCGCTTCAATGTGCTGGCCATGTCGGGCCGTGCGGTGGAGGCGGCAGGTGACGTCGACACGCTGCTCCTCGACAAGACCGGCACCATTACGCTCGGCAATCGTCAGGCGACAGCATTCCATCCGGTGCAGGGAGTTCCAGCCGACGAACTTGCCAACGCAGCTCAGCTCGCGTCGCTTGCTGACGAAACGCCGGAAGGTCGCTCCATCGTGGTGCTCGCCAAGGAGAAGTATGGCCTGCGCGGTCGTGACATGGAAAGCCTGCACGCCACTTTCGTTCCGTTCACGGCCCAGACCCGAATGAGCGGCGTCGACCATGACGGACTCAGCATTCGCAAGGGTGCCGTCGAGGCCATTCTGGCCCAGGCCAATCCCTCGGCTGCGGCAGCACTCCGCGAAACAAGATCGATTGCCGACGGCATTGCAAAGACGGGCGGCACGCCGCTGGCCGTCATGAGAAATGGCGAAGTGCTCGGCGTCATCGAGCTGAAGGACATCGTCAAGGGTGGCATCCGCGAGCGCTTTGCCGAGCTGCGCCGCATGGGCATCCGCACGGTGATGATCACAGGGGACAACCCAATGACTGCGGCGGCCATTGCCGCCGAGGCAGGCGTCGACGACTTCCTCGCCCAGGCGACCCCTGAGGACAAGCTCAACCTCATCCGCTCCGAGCAAGCCAAAGGCAAGCTGGTGGCGATGTGCGGCGACGGCACCAACGACGCACCGGCGCTCGCGCAGTCGGATGTCGGCGTTGCCATGAACACGGGCACGGTTGCCGCTCGCGAGGCCGGCAACATGGTGGATCTCGACAGTGACCCGACCAAGCTCATCGAAATCGTCGAGATCGGCAAGCAACTGCTGATGACCCGTGGCGCGCTTACCACTTTTTCGATCGCCAACGACGTCGCCAAGTATTTTGCCATCATACCGGCGATGTTCCTGGCCTTTTACCCGCAGCTCGGCGTCCTCAACGTGATGCGACTGGCCACACCGCAGAGCGCCATTCTTTCAGCGATCATCTTCAATGCCTTGATCATCGTGGCGTTGATTCCGCTGGCGCTGAAAGGTGTTCGCTACCAGCCGGTCGGAGCCGGCCAGCTGCTCACCCGCAATCTCCTGATCTACGGCCTCGGTGGCATCGTCGCGCCTTTCATCGGCATCAAGGCGATTGACCTCGCCGTCACGGCCCTTGGCCTTGCTTGAAGGACTTCCTCCATGTTGAAACAACTGAGATCGGCTGCGGTCAGCCTTATCGCCATGGCTGCTTTGACCGGCGTCGCCTACCCGCTCGCCATGACTGGCGTCGCCCAGGCGATCTTTTCCCACCAGGCGTCCGGTAGCTTGATCGAACGAAACGGCGTCGTCGTCGGATCGGAACTGATTGGACAGAACTTTGCCGGTGACGCTTACTTTCATGGGCGTCCATCAGCTGCCGGCACTGGCTACGATGCCTCGAACTCCAGCGGTTCCAATCTCGGACCGGCCAACCCGAAGCTGATCGATCGAATTCGCGCCGACGCGGAAAAGCTTCGCAGCGAAAACCCTGGTGCCGCCATTCCCATGGATTTGGTGACAACCTCCGGCAGTGGTCTCGACCCGCAGATCTCGCCTGAAGCAGCCTATTTCCAGGTCCCTCGCGTCGCCAAGGCTCGTACCCTCGATCCAGCGGCCATCAAGACGCTTGTGGACGCTCAGATCAATGGGCGCGAGCTGGGCTTCATGGGCGAGCCCACCGTCAACGTGTTGAAACTCAACCTCGCACTCGACGACTTACAGAAGAAATGATCGAATCCGGTCGGGGCCGTCCTGGCCCCGATCCGCCGAACGAGGGCGACATGGCGCTTCAGGACGATAGGAATACCGACAACCGCCCCTCCCCCGACGCTTTGCTGCAGAGCGCCGAACGGGAGACTCGAGGTCGTCTGAAGATCTTTCTCGGAGCCGCCCCGGGCGTCGGCAAAACCTACGAGATGCTGCAGGATGGCCGTGCCCGACGGGATGGCGGAACGGACGTGGTCATCGGCGTTGTGGAAACCCACGGACGTCAGGAAACCGCCGCGCTGCTCGATGGCTTCGAAATCGTCCCGCGTCTCAAACTCGACTACAAGGGCCGCGACCTCGACGAGATGGACCTCGACGCCATCATCGCCCGGCGCCCTCAGCTGGTTCTTGTCGATGAACTGGCGCACACCAATGTCGAAGGCAGCCGCCATCCCAAGCGCTATCTCGATGTCGAGGAGCTGCTCGAACGAGGCATCGACGTTTATACGACGCTGAACGTTCAGCACGTCGAAAGCCTCAACGATGTTGTGGCACGCATCACTCGCATCAGGGTCCGCGAGACCGTACCGGACTCGATCCTCGACCGGGCCGACGATATCGAGGTCATCGATCTGACGCCCGACGATCTGATCAAACGGCTTCACGAAGGCAAGGTCTACCTTCCAAAGACGGCGACACGTGCCACGGCCAACTATTTCTCGCCGGGCAATCTCACCGCTTTGCGTGAGCTGGCGCTGCGCCGCACGGCCCAGCGCGTTGATGACCAACTCATCACCCACATGCAATCCCACGCAATTGCCGGTCCATGGGAAGCTGGCGAGCGAGTCTTGGTTTGCGTCGATGAAGGACCAGCATCGGCGACCCTCGTGCGTTATGGTCGCCGGCAAGCCGATCGCCTCAGGGCACCTTGGGCGGCAATCCACATCGAAACACCGCGTTCGGCGGGCTTGCCGGAACTCGAAAGGGATCGGTTGACGAGCAACTTGCGCCTCGCCGAGCAACTCGGCGGCGAGGCTGTCACGATCCCGGGCCAGGATGTGGCGCGCGACATCGTCCGCTACGCCAGAGCCAACAACTTCACGCATGTTGTCGTCGGCAAACCCCACAAGAGCCGATGGCGGGAGTTGGTCGAAGGCTCGGTCTCCCACGACCTGATACGCCACTCCGGCGATATCAGCGTTCATGTCCTGTCCGGAGCTGAAACGGCAGGTGCGCCTGCCAAGGGTGTCCGCACGGCGCCACCCCCAAGGACGTTCAACGTCAAACCCTATATCCTGTCGACGCTCTATGTAGCGGCCACGCTTGCCTTTAGTGCCGCGCTTGACCGCTTTCTCGACGTTCGCAACCTTGCCCTGGTGTTTCTGGTATCCGTGCTGGCATCGGCCATCACCTCCGGCCTCTGGCCAGCCCTCTACGCCTGCGTCGCGAGTGCGCTCGCCTTCAATTTCTTCTTCCTGGAACCGCGTTACACGCTGACGATCCGCGATCCGGAAAGCGTCGTGGCCCTGGTGGTGTTTCTCATTGTCGCCGTAACGGCCAGCAATCTCGCGGCTCGCCTGCATCGACAGGCTACGGCGGCGCGGCAACGGGCGCGAATGACCGATGAACTCTACCAGTTCTCGCGCAAGCTCGCCGGGACCGGTACGCTCGACGACGTTCTCTGGGCTACGGCCTATCAGATCGCCGCCATGTTGCGCGTCCGGGTGGTAATTCTGATGCCCGAGAGCGAGACGCTGGCAGTCAAGGTCGGTTATCCGCCCGACGATACACTGGTCGATGCGGATATTGCCGCAGCCCGCTGGGCCTGGGAGCATGAGCAGGCAGCCGGGCGCGGCGCCTACACCCTGCCAGGCGCCAAGCGGCTTTACATGCCACTCAGAACTGGCCGAACCCCGATCGGCGTCATTGGCCTCGACAACGACAAACCAGGCCCATTGCTCACACCGGAGGAACAGCGCCTGTTCGATGCCCTCGCCGATCAGGCTGCCGTCGCCGTCGAGCGCATCCAGCTCGTTGCCGACGTGGAAGCCGCCAAGCTGGCCGCAGAAGCCGATCGGTTGAGGACGGCCCTGCTGTCATCCATTTCCCATGACCTCAAGACACCGCTCGCCGGTATCCTCGGCGCTGCGGGCACGCTCAAGGACTATGCCGGATCGCTTCCCGATGCTGACAGAGCAGAGCTCGTTTCGACCATCATCGAGGAATCCGAACGCCTCCACCGCTTCATCGGAAATCTGCTCGACATGACGCGGCTAGAATCGGGCGCCATGCATCCGAACGCCTCGCTGCATTTCCCGGGAGATATCATCGGCAGCGCCCTCCGGAGAGCGGACCGATTGCTCGCCCATCACAAGCTCGACGTAGCATTGCCGACAGACTTGCCTATGCTACGGATCGATGCCGTATTGTTTGAACAGGTCATTTTCAACCTGCTGGACAACGCCGCAAAATACGCCCCAGAGGCCTCCATGATCGCCATCCAGGGATGGCAAGATGCCAACCACGTCGTTTTGCGCGTTGTCGACGAGGGGCCGGGCATCCCTCCCGAGGATCTGGAGCGCATTTTCGACAGCTTCTATCGGGTGCGCAAAACCGATCACGTGCCGGCGGGTACCGGTCTGGGCCTTGCCATTTGCCGCGGCTTCATCGAAGCGATGGACGGAACCATCGATGCGGCCAACCGCACCGACCGCTCGGGCGCAATTTTCACCATTCGCCTGCCGATACCGTCGCAAACCGGACCACAGAGAGAGCCATCATGACAGTGCCGGCAGTCAAGATCCTGGTCGTCGACGATGAGGCCCCCATCCGCCGCCTTTTGCGCGTAGGGCTGACGAACGAAGGCTATTCGATCCTTGAGGCCGCAGATGCCAGCCAGGCGATAGCCAGCATCGCAGAGGAAAAGCCGGATGTGATTATTCTGGACTTGGGACTGCCCGATATTCAGGGCCACGACTTGCTCGCCGGTTGGCGCACTTCGGGACTCGAACTGCCAGTTCTGGTCCTATCGAGCCGCACCGACGAAGCCGGTATCGTCAAGGCTCTCGAACTTGGCGCTGATGACTACGTGACCAAGCCTTTCGGGGTCGCCGAACTGGCCGCCCGCATCCGGGTCGCCCTGCGTCATCGCCTTCAGTTGCAGGGCGAACGCCCAGTCTTTCAGGTTGGAGACCTCTCCGTCGACCTTGTGAAGCGTATCGTCAAGGTCGCAGGGCAAGATGTCAGCCTTTCCCCAAAGGAGTACGACATCCTCCGACTGCTGGTTCAGCATGCTGGCAAGGTGCTGACCCATCAGCACATTCTCCGTCAGGTTTGGGGTGGCTCTGCGGACGTGCAATATCTACGCGTCTATGTGCGCCAACTCAGGCAGAAGATCGAGAAGAGTCCCGATCAGCCGCAATACATCCTCACGGAAACGGGTGTGGGATATCGGCTCCGCGTCGCCGACTGAATGCAACATCTCTTGAATGGAATGACCATGGAACTCGTCGACATGATCGAGCCGCGAGACGTGCTCGTCGACTATGCCATCGCCTCCAAGGCGGAGCTCCTGCGTGCCCTCGCCAGCCTGGCGGCTGAACGAACCGGGCTGGACGAGGCCGAGATTCTCGGAGCACTGACAAATCGCGAGCGTCTCGGGTCGACGGGCATGGGAAACGGTGTCGCCATTCCCCATGCCAATGTTCCCAACCTCAGAACGCCCTTGGTTCTTCTGGTCCGGCTGAAACGACCCATAGCCTTCGAAGCCATCGACGACATGCCCGTCGATATCGTCTTCCTGGCGTTATCCTCCAGCCAAGGCGGCGCATCACACCTCAACATTCTCGCCAGCATCGCGCGAAGCGCGAGGTCGGAGGCTTGGCTGACAGCCGTCAGGCATGCCCCATCCCCTGCCGCACTTCACGCATTGCTTTCCGGGGCTGCCGGCTGACGGGCGCCTCTAGGGCTCAGCGCAACAATCCCTGCCCTCCATCGATCCAGATGGGCGTTCCGGTAATATGCGACGACGCATCACTCGCTAAAAACGTAATGAGGTGGGCAACGTCTTCGGCTCGCCCGGGACGTCCGCCCGTCAAGGGAACCTGCCCTTCCGGCCACACGACCGGTATGGCTGTTTCCTCTTTGGCACGGACTGTCGTGCTGTCGTCGATCTTCGTCTTGATTTCCCCCGGACACACCGCATTGACGCGAATGCGATGGCGTCCGAGCTCCAGCGCCAGCTGATGCACCATGGCAAGCTGCGCAGCCTTGGTGGCCGAATAGGCGGTCGCTCCGGGACTGGTAAAGGTCCGCGTGCCATTGATCGACGAGACAACGATGATAGAGCCGCCCTCGCCATTCTTCATGTGTGGAACGGTAAACCGCAGAGTGAGATAGGTGCCTCGCAGGTTGACCGCGATGGTCTTGTCCCATTCTTCGGCTTTTATGTCTTCAATTGGCGCCCAAGTGCCATTGATGCTGGCGTTGGCGATCACCGCGTCCAGACGGCCGAAGCGCTCGATAAGGCGATCTACGGCCGTTCTCATCTGCTCTTCGTCGGATATGTCGGCGTCGAGCCTTTCGACTTCGGCGCCTGAGTCGCGGAGGATTTGGGCGACTTCCTCGAGCTCCGATGGTGTGTGACCAAGTACCCCCAAGGCAAAGCCGTTGTTCGCTAGCTCAATGGCTGAGGCTCGTCCTATCCCGGACCCGGCGCCGGTAACCAGAGCAACTTTCGCAGTCGGCATTCGTCTATCTCCCGGTTGCAGCGTCAATTATACCTAAAGTTGCAATCTTCTTTTCATTGGTTATCAGCGGATTCTGCCGTTCCTCTGGGAAACTTGCTTCCAGTAGGAGCCTTACTGGAGTATTGTAATTTCGGTTGTGTTTCCCCCGGTTGCATCACCTATCGAGCTGATGCGGTTTTTCCATTTCAACAGTTCGCTGGATGTCTTGGGTATTCCGGCGAAGCGTAGGTCTGTGAGCAGATAGCTTTTTGTCTTACCGATCGAACCGCAGTGAAGACCAATTGTTCCCTTGCGACCATTTCCCCCTTTTTCGGGGGAACCAATGCATGGCGGTTTGGTTCCAAGCCAAGTGAGGCGTCGGATTGTTGTCCGGCAGAAAAGGTTGGCGCCAGTGACCCGAAAACTTGAAATCCCGCGCGTCGATAACGACGACGAGCGGATGTCCAGCAGTATGGAACCAGGAACCTATTCCAAGAATTTCGTCAGGCGTTTCGAACCGCTGGCGGTCCTTGCTGTTGCCTCGGAGGCATTTCCAGTCATCAAGACCGGCGGTCTCGCCGATGTCATCGGATCGCTTCCCAAGGCTCTGCTGTCCCAGGGCGTGGGTGTCAGAACACTGATCCCCGCCTATCCGGCCGTTCTCGCAAACTGTGGGGATCGAGAGATGGTCGGGCAAATATCATTGCTGGGAGAAAGCGTCACGTTATGGGCAGGCCATTGCAATGAACTGGAGCTGCTTTTAGCTGACTGCCCGGTACTGTTCGACCGCCCAGGGGGTCCCTATCTCGACGACCAAGGCAAGGACTATCTCGACAACTGGCGGCGCTTTGCCATGCTATCTGCTGTTGGCGCGCATATCGCCGCGGAGGGGGTGGATGGCTGGCGTCCAGATGTCGTGCATTTGCACGACTGGCAAGCTGGTCTAACTGCCGCCTACATGCGAGCAGCCGGCATCAAGGTTCCAATTGTTCTCACGATCCACAATCTAGCCTTCCAGGGCCAGTTTCCTATGGGCGTCTTCCCCGCGCTGGGCCTCCCCAATCATTTCCTTCACGTCGACGCTCTCGAATACTACGGCGATATCAGTTTTCTGAAGGCTGGGATCCGTATGGCGGACGCCGTTACCACCGTATCGCCAACCTACGCTCGCGAGATCCTGACCGAAGAACAGGGAATGGGCATGGCTGGCGTATTGCAAAGTCGGCGGTCGGTGCTGTCCGGAATCGTCAACGGCATCGATGAAGACATCTGGAATCCGCTCACCGATCCCTACATCGCCGCCAACTATGACCTTGAAAGCTTTGACAACAGAAAGAAGAACCGCGAGGCAGTCGAGCGCACATTCGGTCTGACGCCCGGGGACGGAGCAATCCTCAGCGTCATCAGCCGCCTGACCTGGCAGAAGGGGATTGACCTTCTGGCGCCGGTGCTGCCCGGACTGGTCGATCGCGGCGCGCGCCTCATCGTTATTGGCGAGGGCGACCCAAGCATCATTTACGGCCTCGTCGAACAGGCCCGAAAATACTCCGGGCGGGTGGTCATCCACCTGGGCTTCAGCGAGGAATCCGCGCATCTTCTGCATGCTGGCAGCGACATCGTCATCCAGCCATCCCGCTTTGAGCCCTGTGGGCTGACCCAGCTTTATGCCCTGAGATACGGCGCCATTCCGATCGTCGCCCGAACCGGCGGGCTCGCGGAAACCGTGATCGATGCCAACGAAGCAGCAATAGCGGCGGGCGTGGCGACCGGCTTCCATTTCCACCCAGGATCGATCGAGGACTTGTACAACGCCATCGACCGAGCCCTGACAACCTTCGAAAATCAGCGGTCATGGCAACGATTGCAGACCCAGGCCATGCGAACCGACTTCGGCTGGTCACGAAGCGCGGACCGCTACGCACGCCTCTACCGTCAGCTCGTACGCAATCATGCTGGAACCGTACCGGGAACGGCTCTTACTGGGAGCTAAGGCACGAGCCAGAACCGAAGCCCCGCGGCCACAGCCAGAACAACGCCAACGCCGGCCAACCAGTAACCGGCAAACCACAGCAACCTAACCAGGGCGGGAGGGGCTGCCATCAATGGTAGCCCTCTTCCGGCCGGACCTTGCCCCGGAAAACCCAGTAGGCATAGGCGGTGTAGGCCAGAATGATCGGGATCAAGACGAGAGCCCCGACCAACAGGAACGCAAGGCTGGCATGGGGAGCGGCCGCTTCGACGATCGTCAGGGACGGAGGCACGATATAGGGATAGAAGCTGATCCCGATACCGACAAATCCCAAGACGAAGAGCCCCAAAGCAGCAAGAAATGGATGCGTGTCACGGTGACGATTGAGGCCGGATATGATGACAGCCACGCAAGCGAGCACCAGTAGTGGAACCAGTACACTGAAGATTACTGCCGGAAAGCTCAGCCAGCGCCCGAGATAGTGGGGTCCGATCAAAGGGGTCCAGAGGCTGAAGATGCCCATGCCAAGCAGCGTCAGATAGGTCGCCGGCCGGGCGATGCGCCGGGCATGCGCCGCGAGTTCGTCGGTCGTCTTCAGAACGAGCCAAGTGGCGCCAAGCAACCCGTAGCCGATCACCAGAGAAACGCCGGTTGCGAGCGAAAACGGCGTCAGCCAGTCCCACCAACCGCCAGCGTAGGCTCGATCGGCCACACGAATGCCTTCGATCAGCGCACCCAACGCAATACCCTGGGAGAAGGCGGCCACGGTCGATCCGATGCAAAAGCCCCAGTCCCAGACCGTTAGCCAACGTTTGGTGCGCCATCTGAATTCGAAGGCGACACCACGAAAAATCAGCCCCAGCAGCATGGCGATCAATGGTACGTAAAGCGCCGTCAGGACCGTAGCGTAGGCCAGCGGGAAAACCGCCATCAAACCGCCGCCGCCCAGCACCAACCATGTCTCGTTACCATCCCAGACCGGAGCGACGGTGTTCATCATCGTGTCGCGATCGCGCTTCTCGCGGAAGAACGGGAACAGGATTCCGATGCCAAGATCGAAGCCGTCCATCACCACGTAAGCCAGGACGGCGAATGCGATCAGGAAGGCCCAGACGAATGCGAGATCAATGCCCATGGTCGCCTCCCTGGTGCGTGGTCTGAGCCGGGCCTGGTGTGATGCCAGCCGTTCTGACAGGGCCGTGTTCGAGGACCTCCTCCTCGGCCTCTACAGGCATGCGCGCCATCAGTCGGAGGATGTAGAAGATCCCCGCCCCAAACACGAAGAAATAGACGATAACGAAGGCCGTAAGCGATGTTGCCACGGCGGGCGCTGCGATCGGCGACACTGAGTCCGCCGTCAAAAGGTGGCCATAGACGGTGTAGGGCTGTCGACCGACCTCGGTGGTGACCCATCCCGCGAGAACGGCGAGGAAACCGGCCGGTCCCATGGCAACGGCCGCCCGATGCAGCCAGCGATCCGTTGTCAGCTTTCCACGCCACCAGGCAATCGCCGACCAGAGACCGAGCCCAAGCATCGCCATTCCCAAGCCGACCATGACGCGGAACGACCAGAAGACCACCGCGACCGGCGGTTCGAGTTCATCGGGAATGGTATCGAGACCGGCAAGCGGCTCTTTCCAGCCGTGCTTCAGGATGAGACTGGAAAGCCCTGGAATGGATATGGCGTAGTCGACGCGCTTGTTCTTCTGGTCAGGCAAACCAAACAGGATTAGCGGCGCGCCATCGGGATGGCTGTCAAAATGCCCCTCCATCGCCATGACCTTGGCTGGCTGGTGCTCAAGCGTGTTGAGGCCGTGCTGGTCGCCGGCCAGGATTTGCAGCGGAGCAACAATGGCAACCATGCCCATCGCCATGGTGAACATCGTCGCACTGCGCCTGAAGGCAGTCCCCTTGAGCAGGTGCCATGCGCCGCAGGCCCCCACCGCCAACGCGGTCGTAAGATAGGCCGCAAGCACCATGTGGACGAGGCGATAGGGGAAAGAGGGCGTGAAGATGATCGCCCACCAGTCCAGAGGAACGAACTGGCCTGCCTCGTTGATGCCAAAACCCTGCGGTGTCTGCATCCACGAGTTGGCGGCGAGAATCCAGGTTGCCGACAAAAGCGTGCCGATCGCCACCATGCCGGTGGCAAAGAGATGCAAGCCATGTCCAACGCGTTTGAGACCGAACAGCATCACACCAAGAAAGCCGGCCTCAAGGAAAAAGGCGGTGAGAACTTCATATCCCATCAACGGGCCAATCACCGGACCGGCCTTGTCCGAAAAGTGGCTCCAGTTCGTGCCGAACTGATAGGACATGACGATGCCCGACACGACGCCCATACCAAACGCAACGGCGAAGATCGTCTTCCAGAAATCGAACAGTTCCTGATAAACCTGCCTCTTAGTAATTAGCCATAATGCATTGAGAACGAACAAATAACTGGCTAACCCTATGGTGAAGGCTGGCAAGACGATATGAAAGGAAATCGTGAAGGCAAACTGAATTCGCGCCAGCAGCAGGGCATCCAGGTTCTCAAACATCGAGCGCATTCCCTTCCCTGCTGATAACTTTATTTTAGCCGGCCGAAGCATCCTCGCCGATCGTTAGTCCTCATGGTGGCACGCGGAGTGGCCCTTGTCGCCAATAAGTTCCGCATAACAGTCATCAATTATTCGTTCGCCCGGAAACGCACTATTGCTGAACGGCATGTGGCGGAAATTGCTTCTGATCCTCCCCCCGCCCCATGTTTCCGCCGAGGCGGATCGCCCCGATCACCACGACGATGACAAGCAGTATTCCCAGGCCGATCAGGAGCGGGTTGGCGCGCATCGTCGTATCCTCTCGGTAGCAGCCGATATCTGAGGCCAAACCCGGCACTTGCGAACTAGTTCCTGCATATTGTGAAAATTACTGGGTTTAAGCGGAACCAAGTCCTCGCCAATGCGTCATTAGTCTGACCTTGAAGCAGGAGACAGCGCGCGATGGTGATCTTAAGCGTCCTAGTGACGGGCTTGTTCGGCCTGATCCTGCTGGGAGGCGGGATTTATCTCGTCACCTTGGGGGGCAGTGCCTATTACCTCCTCGCCGGCGGTGGCATGCTGATCACCGCCCTGCTTCTTTACAGACGAAGCGCCCATGCGCTGATCGTCTACGCTGCGGTCCTGTTCGGCACCCTGGCTTGGGCGCTCTGGGAAGTGGGTTTCGACTGGTGGCAGCTCGGCCCGCGTGGCGGTTTGCCCGTTCTGATCGGTCTCTGGCTGCTGCTTCCCTTTGTCAGGTGGCAACTTAATAGATCGCCAGCATCTCCGAGCCTCACCAGCGTCCCCGCGCTATGTCTGCTTGTTACCTGTCTATTATCAGTGATCGTGGCGGGCTGGTCGATGTTCACCGATCCCCACGACATCGAGGGGAACTTGCCCGAGAAGCGCAGCCTCGAAGCCGCCGATCAACGCGGGGTACCCGATGCGGACTGGTGGCAATATGGCCGCACGCCGCTCGGCCAGCGCTATTCGCCGCTCAGCCAGATCAACGTCGACAACGTCAGCGAGCTCAAGGAGGCCTGGCGCTACCAGACAGGCGATCTGAAGCGGCCCGAAGACGTCGGCGAGACCACATACCAAGTGACACCGCTCAAAGTCGGCGACACGCTTTACCTCTGCACGCCCCATAACTGGGCGATCGCCCTTGATGCGGCCACCGGCAAGGAAAAGTGGAAATATGATCCGCAGGCGGGCCTCAATCCCAACCGCCAGCACCAGACCTGCCGTGGCGTAACCTACTATCGAGACGCGGCAGCGACGGCCGGAGCCCCGTGCTCCGAGCGCGTTTATCTGCCGACGTCGGATGCCCGCCTGATCGCCCTTGATGCGCGCAATGGCACGGTATGCACAAGCTTCGCCGACCAGGGCACCCTGCACCTTGAAACTGGCATGAAGTACAAGCCGGAAGGCTACTATTACTCGACTTCCCCACCGGTCATCACCGGCAAGAAGATCATCATCGGTGGTGCGGTCAATGACAACTATTCGACCCAGGAGCAGTCCGGCGTCATCCGCGCCTTCGACGTCGACAGCGGTGCTTTGATTTGGAATTGGGACTCCGGCAACCCCACGGAAACCGCCCCGTTGCCAGCAGGCCAGACCTACACGACCAACTCGCCGAACAGCTGGTCGGTCTTCAGCGTCGATGACAGGCTGGGACTGGTCTACATACCGCTCGGCAATCAGGTGCCCGACCAGCTCGGCATGGGCCGAAGCGCCAACGTCGAGAAATACTCCTCCTCGATCGTGGCGCTCGACATTGAAACAGGTCAGGATCGCTGGGTGCGTCAGACTGTCCACCACGACCTCTGGGACATGGACGTACCGGCACAGCCGGTCCTCCTCGATCTGACGAAAGCCGATGGCACCACGGTACCGGCGCTGGTCGGGCCGACCAAGCAGGGCGACATTTACGTGCTGGACCGCCGTACTGGCGAGCCCATCTTGCCGATCGTCGAACAACCGGCCCCGCGTGGTGCCATCCCCGAGGACTTTTCCTCGCCAACCCAGCCGATATCCACCCTCACCTTCACGCCGCCGCCTCTTCAGGAGCGCGATATGTGGGGCGTGACCATGTTCGACCAGTTGGCCTGCCGCATCAGCTTCCACAAGCTGAACTATGAAGGACGATACACCCCGCCCTCCTTGAACGGCACGCTCGTCTATCCCGGTAACTTCGGCGTCTTCAACTGGGGCAGCGTTGCCGTGGATCCCGAGCGAGGCGTGATGTTCGGCATGCCGACCTATCTTGCCTTCACCTCCCGACTTGTGCCGAGAGCAGACATTCCCCCTCCCGGTCAGGGCAGCAAAGGTAGCGAGCAAGGCCTCAACCGCAACGAGGGCGCACCTTACGGCGTCGTCATGGGACCGTTCCTGGGGCCGCTTGGCATCCCCTGCCAGGCGCCGCCGTGGGGCTACGTCGCAGGAGCCAATCTCGCCGACGGGAAGATCGCCTACAAGCACAGGAACGGTACGGTCTATGACATGACCGCCCTGCCGCTTCCCATCAAGCTCGGCGTGCCCGGCATAGGCGGCCCGATGGTCACAAAGGGCGGTGTTGCCTTCCTCGCGGCGGCTGTCGACAACTACCTTCGCGCCTATAACCTGACGACGGGCAAGCAGCTGTGGCAGGCTCGCCTGCCGGCGGGTGGCCAAGCCACACCAATGACCTATGCCCTTGGCGATGGGCGCCAGATGGTGGTCATCGTGGCAGGCGGCCACGGGTCGATCGGCACCAAGGCCGGCGACTACGTGATTGCCTATGCCCTGCCGTAAAGTTGTTGGCCGGCGCGAGCTTTCCTCGCGTCGGCATAACGCCATGAGGAACGAGGGGAACAAAGGCCCCTAACCCAGGTTCCTGCATCCAATACATACAGCAGGAGCATGGCATGAAGGCGCTGACTTGGCACGGCAAGGGCGATATCCGTTGTGAACGGGTGGACGATCCCATCATCGAAGACGAACGCGACATCATCATTCGCGTCACATCCTGCGCGATCTGCGGATCGGACTTGCACTTGATGGACGGCTACATGCCGACCATGGAATCCGGTGATGTCCTGGGCCACGAAACCATGGGCATAGTGGAAGAGGTCGGCCGCGGACACAGCAAGTTCAAACCCGGCGATCGCGTAGTCGTACCCTTCAACATTTCCTGCGGTGAATGTTACTTCTGCAAGAAGCAGCTTTACTCGCTCTGCGACCGCTCCAATCGCAACGCCGAACAGGCCGCGAAGGCGATGGGACAGTCGCCGGCCGGCCTGTTCGGCTACTCGCATATGCTGGGCGGCTATGCCGGCGGGCAGGCGGAGTTTCTGAGAGTCCCCTTTGCTGATGTCGGCCCGATCCGCGTCCCGGATGAGCTTGATGACGATCAGGTGCTTTTCCTCTCCGATATTTTTCCGACCGGGTATATGGCCGCAGAGAATGCAGGCATCGAGCCGGGCGATACGGTGGCGATCTGGGGCTGTGGCCCTGTGGGTCAGTTCGCCATCCAAAGCGCCTGGATGCTGGGCGCCGGCCGAGTCATCGCGATCGACAAGGTTCCGGAGCGGCTTGCCATGGCTCAAAGCCATGGCAAGGCCGAGACACTGGATTTCAGCGACGTTGACATTTACGACGCGCTGATGGAGATGACGGGCGGGCGCGGTCCCGATCGCTGCATCGATTGCGTCGGAACCGAGTCCGACGCTGGCGCCAGCTTCGATGCCGCCCTCGACAAGGTGAAGACAACGTTGTTCCTGGGAACAGATCGTCCGCACGTGCTGCGCGAAGCCATCATCTGTTGTCGCAAGGGCGGCACGATTTCCATTCCGGGCGTCTACGTCGGCCTGCTCGACAATATTCCCTTCGGTCCCGCCATGAACAAGGGGCTGACTTTCCGCATGGGGCAGACCCACACTCAACGCTATCTCGGCCCTCTCCTGGAAAAGGTAGTGTCCGGAGAAATCGACCCCAGCTTCGTCATCACCCACCGCGCCGGGCTTGAAGAGGGACCCGACCTCTACAAGACCTTCCGCGACAAGGAGGACGGCTGCATCAAGGTCGTGATGAAACCGGGTCTTTGAGGCTGAAAGTCATGGCCGACAAAGGCTTGATCCATGGACCGCTTGGGACGGGCACGCTTCATATCTGCGTCGACATGCAGCGCATGTATGGCCCGGGTTATCCCTGGGCCATGCCATGGATGGAGAGAGTCACGCCGACGATCGAAAAGCTGTGCGAACGGCACGCCGGTCGCACGCTATTCACCCGTTTCATTCCAGCCGCCCATCCGGGCGAAGGCCGCGGCGTCTGGGCGCGCTATTACCAGCGCTGGGCCGACATCACGCTGGAAAAACTCGGGACCGATGCAGTGCGCCTGATCCCGGCGCTCGAGCGCTTCTCGCCCCCAGCCCGCGTTCTCGACAAGCACGTTTACTCACCCTGGACCGAGGGCCAGCTCGACGGCATGCTGGCGGGATCGGATATCGACACGATCGTTCTTACCGGCGGCGAAACCGACGTCTGCGTGCTGGCCTCGGCTCTTGGCGGTATCGACCGGGGCTACCGCGTCGTGCTGGTTGGCGACGCCTTGTGCAGCTTTGTCGACGAAACCCACGACGCGTTGATGGAGCTTTATCTCACCCGCTTCACCGAGCAGCTCGAGGTCGCAACTGCGTCGGAGGTTCTTGAGAAGTGGCGCTGATCGAACAGCCCGCTTCTACGGAACCGTAACCGAACTTGCGGGTTGAAAGATCGAACAACGGCCAACGGAGAAAGCCATGACCGCCCGTCTGCAAGAGCTTGAAGACGAGTATCGCGACTATCTCATCGAGAGTGGAGACGCTCCGCCGGATATCCTTCGCCTCACCGCCCGTGATTTCGTCAACCGGAACCAAGAACTCGCTCCGCCCGAAGCGCGCCTCGGTGGAGAGCGCTGCGATCCCCGCATCACCGAAATGGCCGCCCTGATCCCATACCAGTCCTGACGCCCGCCGAGGCATAGCGACCCCCGCCTTTCAGGCGTTCGCCTCGGCCACCTCATCCCGCGCGCCATCCGGCCTTCCGGACACGCGGGATTTTCTTTGCTTGAAAGCATCGGGCCGAAAAGTGGAAGCCGGTTTTCGCTAAATCCGATGCAATAACAAAGAACGAGATCGTCGTGCATCCGTTTGGAGGCGCGACGATCGAGTATCTGTTCAGCCGCTCGGCGACCGCTCGAAGTCAAAAATGCCCTGTGTCGCGAGCGCGGCCGCTCCCCTCGCCCATGAACCGGGCACCCAGTCCGGCAGGAGCTCGGGCTTGGACATGAATACCCTCTCCTCCATCGCCCGTCGGATCGGCCCGATCAGTGCTTCACCGAACTGCACGGCTTCCCCGCCCACGACGATCACTTCGGGGTCGAACAGATTGACCAGATCGGCGAGATGTTGACCTATCCGCGTCCCCGCTTCCTCGAGAATGGAAACCGCATCCGGGGCACCGGCCTCGACCGCCGAAGCAAAATCCGCTCGTGAGACTGATGCAATACCGCGCCCAGCGCGCCAGATCTCCAGCATGTACGGCTCGGCGGCGTGTGCCATCAGGCAACCGTGACGCCCGCACTCACAAAGTCTTCCTCCTGGAACGGAAGTGATATGGCCAAATCTGCCGGCGACGTTCCGAGCGCCGCGATAAATTTCGGCATTGATGATCAAGGCCGTACCGATGCCGGTTCCCACAGCGAGCGCGACGAAATTGCGGCGATCACGACCGGCACCGAACAGCTTTTGCGCCACAGCGAAGGCGCTGATGTCGTCATCGATCCAGGTAGGCACGTGCACGTGTTCGCCCAGCAATTGGCCAAACGGCAAATCGTTCCAACCGAAACGGGGGCTCCGGCGACAGATGCCGTTACGGACGTCGACTTCTCCTGGAATGGAAACGCCGATGCCCATCACCTCGGACTGTAGGCGCCCGCTATCGGCAAGCATCTGGGGCATTACTTCGGAGATCGCCCTGATCATGCCATCCGGACTTGTGTCCGAGATAGGGGCATGCCAGGTCGCAAGAGGGTTGGTCGCAAGATCGGTCAACACGCAATCTATGCCATCGGCGTTGAGCTTGAAGCCAAAGGCAAGGTGGGCCTCGTAGTTGATATCAATCGGTACTGGCCGTCGACCGGTCGCCCCTGTCACGGCCTCGCGCTCGACGATAAGCGTCTCTTCCACCAGTTCAGCGACAACGAAGGTCACCGCAGCCGGGCTGAGGCCGGTGATCGTGGCGATCTCGGCGCGTGAGATGGGCCCATGGCGGCGCAGCAGATTGAGGATGAGCCGGCGGTTCAGTGCCCGTGATGTACTGGAATTACCCCGCACGATGGCCTCTTAGTTTATTTCTTAAATTAATTCTTGGCGCTTCGCCGAAACTAGGCTATCAGATTCCATAAGGCAACCGGGAGAGAGGTTGCTCGCGCGGTGTTTTCCCGCGCCGGGAGACCAAAAATCAGTCTTGCAGTCATTGAGCTTCGAACGGGACCCCGTTCGAGAACGCCTCATTGTGTCTCGGGAGGAGATTGAGATGGAAAAACAAACAGGCTCAGGGGCCGGTTTCGGGCTCGCTACGACGCGCCGCCGCTTCATGATCGGGACCGGCGCCGTATTGGCGGGCGGCATGCTCGCTCGCCCGGCCCTCGCCCAGTCCAAGGAACTGACGATCATTTCCAACATCGGAAATGCCGATCAGCGCGCCGTGTTGCAGCGCCTCGCCGACGAGTATTCCAAGGCATCCGGCGTGGCCGTCACCATCAACAACATGGACCATGAGGCCCACAAGACCGCCATCCGCAGCTATCTGGTGGTCGGCGCGCCGGATGTCTGTTTCTGGTTTTCGGGCAATCGCATGAAGGCCTTCGTCAAGCGCGGCCTGTTTGATGACATATCCGATCTCTACGAGCGCGAGGGCTACAAGAATGTCCTCGGCGCCACTACCGGCGCGTTGACCGCCGACGGCAAGCAATACGGACTGCCACTCGGCGGCATTCTCTGGGGCATGTTCTACCGCAAGGACACCTTCGAGGAGAAGGGCTGGACTGCGCCTGCGACCATTGAGGAACTGCTGGCGCTCGGCGACAAGGCCAAATCGGCCGGCATGGTGCCCGTCAGCATGGGGACCAAGGAGATGTGGCCGGCCGCCGGATGGTTCGATCACATGAACCTCAGGATCAACGGCCTCGAAAAGCATCTCGCCCTTATGGACGGCAAGCTCGGCTACACCGATCCGTCTCTCAAGCCCGTCTTCGACAAGTGGGAAGAACTGATCCGGGCAGACCTCTTCTCGCCCAACCACACATCCTCGGGCTGGGAACAGGCCGCCGCCGCGCTGGCCCAGAAGAAGGCCGCCATGATGGATCTCGGCGGCTTCATCAAATACGGCTTCCCACCGGAGGATGTCGACAAGATTGCTTTTGCGCCCTTCCCGGTGATCGACAAGAGCATCGCCCGCTACGAAGACTTCTCCCTCAATTCGGTGCACATCCCGAAGAACGGCAAGAACAAGGAAAATGCCCGCGACTTCCTGGCCTACTTCTACAAGCCTGAGAACCTTGCGGCCTTCCTCGAAGCCGAAAGTGCGGTGCCACCCAGAAGCGACTGCCCGCCCAGCAAGGATCCGCTGATCAATGCAGCCGTCGCATCGATGAAGACCGTTGCTGGCACGGCCCAGTATTACGACCGCGATACCGATCCGGACATGGCGCAGGAAGGCCTGAAGGGCTTCCAGGAATTCATGGTCAAGCCCGAACGCCGCGAGCAGATCCTCGAGCGGCTCGAGGGAACGCGGAAGCGCATCTTCAAGGGCTGACTCTCCAGGCGATCGCGGCTTCCCCCTCGGTCGCCCATCTCGGGCGAGGACGTCTCCTCCCTCCCCTCCGGAGCGCCTCGCCCGAGACCTTTCCCATCGGTCGCGCAACTCAACGGGATTTACCAGATGAGCCAATTTTGGCGGCGCCACCGTCACTGGCTGGCACCTACACTCTTCATCCTACCCGGCGCCTTGCTGTTCGGCATCGTGATCATCCTGGCCTCGGTCCAGACGATCTGGGTTTCCTTCTTCGACTGGGACGGCGTCGGCCCGATGCAATGGGTCGGGCTTGCCAATTACGAACAGCTCGCCGCCGACCCGCAGTTCTATGTCTCACTCAAGAACAACGTGATCTGGCTGATCATGTTCATGCTGGCCCCACCGGTGGGGCTGGCACTCGCCTTGCTGCTCAACCAGGCGATCGCCGGCATGAAGTTCCTGAAATCGCTATTCTTCGTGCCGCTTGTGCTGGCCTCGGTGACCGTCGGCGTCGTTTTCACCTGGGTTTACGATCCGACCTTCGGACTGCTGCAGCTGATTTATGGCTGGTTCGGTGCCACTGCGCCAGCCCTGCTCTCCGACGAACATCTCGTAAGCTTCGCAGTGGTGATCGCAGCTCTCTGGCCCCAGATCGCCTTTTGCCTTGTGCTGTTCCTTGCCGGCCTCAACAACCTCAATGAGGACTTGATCGGCGCCGGACGGGTCGACGGAGCACGCGGCTTTGCCATGCTGTTGCACGTCGTTCTGCCGCAACTTCGCGAAGTGAGCTTCATCGCACTCGCCGTCACCGTCATCGGCGCCCTGCGCTCGTTCGACATGGTGGCCGTCATGACGTCCGGAGGCCCGTTCGGTTCCTCCAGCGTTCTCGCCTATCAGATGTACGAGCAGTCGATCTTCTCCTACCGCTTCGGCTACGGCGCCGCCATCGCGACCGTGTTGTTTGCCGTCATGGCCATGTTCATCGCCTGGTACCTGCGCACGCTGCTCCGTCCGGAACAGGAGACCGCCTGATGTATCCACGTCCCATTCCGGAAACCGCCCGTACGACGCGCATTGCCTACGTCGCTTTGGTGACGGTGGTGCTCGTCCTCTGGCTGCTGCCGCTCGCCACGGTCATGCTGACCTCGCTCCGTTCGTTCGAGGAGGTGATGGCCGGCAACTACTGGGGATGGCCCAAGTCGTTCAATTTCATCGAGAACTACACGGCCGTCTTCAAGCAGACGGCACTGGCCCGCTATTTCGTCAACAGCCTGATCGTGACGCTGCCCTCGGTCATCGGCGTGCTGATCCTGTCGACGCTGACCGGCTACGTGCTGTCGCGCCATCGTTTTCCGGGCAACCGGCTCGTCTTCGCGCTGTTCGTAGGCGGCAACTTCCTGCCGGCGCAGATCATGATGATCCCGGTGCGCGACTTGATGGTCGGCCTTGGTCTCTATGACACCTATCTGGCGCTGATCATCTTCCATACGGCGTTTCAGACCGGCTTTGCCACGCTGTTCATGCGCAACTTCATCGCGGCACTGCCAGACGAGCTGTTCCAGGCCGCCCGTGCGGAAGACGCCTCCCCATGGCAGACGCTTTGGCACGTAGTAGTGCCGCTGATCCGCCCGGCCCTCGCGGCATTGGCCATCCTCACTTTCACCTTCGTCTGGAACGACTACTTCTGGGCGATCGTGCTGACGCAGAGCGATGCCGTGAAGCCAGTCACCGCCGGCCTAAACAATCTGCGTGGCGAGTGGACCTCCGCCTGGAACCTTGTGGCAGCAGCCACGATCATGGTCGCGATTCCTCCCGTCGCAATGTTCTTCCTGATGCAGCGTCACTTCATCGCCGGCCTGACCATGGGCGCGGTGAAAGGCTGATCCTCTACATTCAAAGGATGCCCCCATGGCGAGCGTCGAAATTCAAAACGTCGAGAAACACTATGGCGGTTTCCACGCCCTCAGAGATATCAACCTCAGCATCGACGAGGGCGAGTTCATCGTCATGGTGGGCCCGTCCGGCTGCGGCAAGTCGACCCTTCTGAAGACCATTGCCGGCCTCGAGACAGTGACCTCGGGTGAACTGCGGATCAAAGGCCGCGACGTCACCCATCTTGAGCCGGGTGACCGCGGCATTGCCATGGTCTTCCAATCCTACGCGCTCTATCCCCACATGACCGTGGAAGAGAACATGGGCTTCGGGCTCAGGATGGCCAAACGCCCCAAAGCCGAAATCGACGCCGCCGTGGGCCGCGCGGCGCATATCCTGCGGCTTGAGGAACAGCTGCAGAAATTTCCCAAGCAGCTTTCCGGCGGCCAGCGCCAACGAGTTGCGATCGGCAGAGCCATCACACGCTCGCCCGATGTCTTTCTGTTCGACGAACCGCTGAGCAATCTCGACGCGGCACTCCGGACCCAGATGCGCGTCGAGCTTTCGACCCTGCATGCCAGGCTCGGCTCCACCATGATCTATGTGACGCACGATCAGGTTGAGGCGATGACGATGGCGAGCCGCATCGTCGTGCTTAATGGTGGAAAGATCGAGCAGATCGGTGCACCACTCGAACTTTATGCCAACCCAGACAACCTTTTCGTCGCCGGATTCCTCGGTGCTCCGCGCATGAACTTTGTCGCCGGTGAAGTAGCGTCCACCAACGGCAGAAGCGCCTCGATTATGTGCGGCGGCAATCTGAGGGTCGATTTCGATGACCTAACGAGAACGCCAACCGTTGGAGATCGCGTCACGCTCGGCATTCGGCCGGAAAGGCTTCGCATTGGCGATCCAAGCGCGGGTACGAGTTTTGCTGCTCGCGTCAGGCTGACCGAATACCTCGGCCGAGAAACCATCATTTATGCCGACGCAGGCTCCCTCGCGACGTCCGGCTCAGATAGCGGCACGGGAGTTTTCACTGTTCAGATCGGCGATATAGAGCCCTTCATACCTGACACGCCTGTTTCGATCGGTTTCGACGCCGACGCAGCCTATCTCTTTGCCTCCGATGGCAAAACGCTCTCCGCAGCCAAGCCCGTCACCAAGACCTGACAAGGAATTCCTGAAATGAAACTCGCATCCCCGGCGCCGCTGTCGGTATGGCGCCCGCTCGCCCTCGACGACTTCCTTGTCGGCGCCCCCCACTATCCCGAACATGTCGACGAAAGCTACTGGCAGCGCGATGCTGAAAGGATGTCAGCCGCCGGCTTCAATACCGTGCGCATGGGCGAGTTTGCCTGGCATCTCCTCGAGCCACGTGAGGGCGTGTTCGATTTCTCGCTATTCGACCGGGCGATCGCGATCCTAGGGCAACAGGGCGTCAATACGATCTTCTGCACGCCCACAGCGACACCGCCGCGCTGGCTAACCGCCACCTATCCGGAAGTGCTGCGCGTCGACGAACTGGGCCGCACCGCGCGCCACGGCTCGCGCCAGCACGCCGACACGGCAAGCCCCGTCTACCGGATGCACAGCCAGCGGATCACCAAGGCGCTGGCGGAGCACTACCGCGACAATCCGCATGTGATCGGCTGGCAGACCGACAACGAACTCAACACCACCGTGTCCACTTCCTATTCGGAGGCGACGCTGCGGGAGTTCCGGCGCTATCTTCGCAATCGCTATGCGACGATCGCCGATCTCAACTTCGCCTGGGGCGGTGATTTCTGGGCACTGGCCTACGACGACTTCGACCAAGTCTTGCTGCCGCTCTCAGGCGCGCCCGGACATCCGTCACCCGGCCACGTTCAGGACTTCCATCGCTTTCTGGCCGCTGCCACGGCGGCTTTCCAGCACGACCAGGTCGAGATCCTGCGCGCCACCAATCCCAACTGGTTCATTTTCCATAACCTCGGTCGCTTAGTGGACATCGATTTCCGCGGACAGTTCGGACAGGACCTCGACTTCCTCGGGTTCGATATCTACCCGATGCTCTACGACGAAATGCAGCGCACCGGTGGCCATGCGGCGACCCAGGCCCTGCACCTCGACGTTTGCCGCGGCTTCACCGGCAACTTCATCGTTCCGGAACAGGCATCGGGCTTTGGCAGCCAGCCGACATTCTCGACCATGACGCCGGAACCCGGTGAGATGCGCCGCATGGCCATGAGCTCGGTGGCACGCGGTGCCGACGGCCTGATGTTCTTCCGCTGGCGCCCGGCGCATTTCGGCGCCGAGATCTACTGGATGGGCATCATCGACCATGACGACGTGCCTCGCCGGCGCTACGAGGAAGCGGCTCGCTTTGCCTCCGACATCGCCCGGATCAAGTCCGATCTGCTCGGCACGTCGGTTCGCATGGATGTCGGAATCGCCGGTGCCGACTTCGACAACCAGGAAGCATACAAGACCTATCCGATCGGCATGCCGAGCCCGCTCGAAGACGCGATCCGGCTGCACCGCTATTGCTACAAGAATGGCGTTGCCTGCGGCTTCATCCATCCCGAGGACGACCTCTCGCGCCTCAAGCTGCTCTATATCCCCCACTGGATGATGTGGAAGCCGGAATGGAACGAGCGGGTGGAAGCCTTCGCGAAGGCCGGCGGCACGCTGGTGGTCGGCGCCCTGACCGGCACACGCGATGTCAACAACCACATCATCAGGACCATGGCGCCCGGCCCTGAGCTATCCAAGCTCTGCGGCGTCCGGGTCGAGGAGTTCGGCCGGGTTGCCGAGGCGGGCTCAGATGGTCTCTTCGCGCTTCAAGCCACAGAATGGGGATTGCACAAGCCCGCGCAACAGCTTCCTGCCGGATCCACCGAACGGCGCTACCGCTTCACGCTCGGCAACCGGGAGCATGAATCAGCCCACCTCTACGAGCTGTTGCAGGCCGACGCCGATGTCGAGGTGTTGGGGCAATGGAGTAATCGTTTTGCCAATGGCCGGCCGGTAGTCACAAGCCGCAAGATGGGCGCGGGACGAGCCGTCTACGTCGGTACATATCTGACGGACACGCTGGTGGAAGGGCTTGCCGACCAGCTGTTCCCAACTGCCGGCGTCGCCCCCCTGTTCCCGGACCTGCCGGCAAACGTCGAAGTCACGATGCGAGAAGCACACGGCCGCAAGCTGCTCTTCGTCCTCAACACCGACGCCGAGCCCGTGACCGTCTCACACGTGCCACGAGGCGTCGACCTACTGACCGGACAAACGGCCGATGGCGCTCTTAGGCTCGAGTCATATGGTTGCGCCGTCATAAAGTTGGCATGACGGCAGATTGTTCCTTGCCTCCCGGATTAGCCGGGAGGTTTCGGGCAGATCGGACCCGATAAACGTAGGCTTAGGTCAGCCGCCCTTGTGCAAGAGCGAGCGCATCGGCTCCCGCCGGATAGTGAAGCCGGCTGGAGTCATCTGTTGCGGCCAGCCAGACGGCCTCGGCGACTTCGCTTTCCTTCGTGGTGAGCGGCGGGTTGGCGAAGGCGGCGAAAATGGGCCGTGCATAGGCCGCGTAAGCCTCGGGAATGAGGTCACCTACCGGAATATCCGTGTTCTCGGCAAAGCGGGTCGTGGGCGCGTACCCAGGCTCAACCAGCTTTACACGCACACCGAACGCAGCAAGCTCATGCGCCAACGATCCGGTAAATCCTTCGACAGCCTGCTTGCTGGCCGTGTAGGCTGCGGCCAACGGCATAGAAGCGAGCGTGACGCTTGAGGTGACGTTGACGATCACGCCAGATTGGCGTTCCCGCATCTGGGGGATCACCGCCTGCGCCATCGCCATGACGCCGAATGTGTTGGTATCAAACACCTTGCGTATGTGGTCCATCGGTGTCGCCTCGAAGGCGCCAACGACGCCGATACCGGCATTGTTCACCAATACGTCGATCGGGCCCGCAGCTTTTATCGCTGCGGCGATGCTGTCCGACTTGGTAACGTCCAGTGGCAGCATTCGTATACGCTCAGATGCAGGGAACAATCCGTCGCGGGGGTTGCGCATGGTGGCGATGACGGTCCAGCCTTGAGCGTGAAAGTGGCGGGCGATCTCAAAGCCGTAGCCTGACGAACAGCCGGTAATCAGCACCCTTTTCAAGTCGGCCTCCTGTTTCGGTTGACAGGAGCACTGTAGCCAGCAAGATGTGGACTATCACCAACCAATAGTCCATATTTCATTGGCATAAATCCAAAATGACAGATCCACTCTCCGAGGTGATCCGGCTTCTGCATCCTCGAGCCATCTACGCTAAGGAAATCGTCGGCGCAGGCTCTTGGGCCGTCCGCTACACCGCGTTCGGCCAGCCGGGCTTCTGCGCAATGATTGAAGGGCAGTGCCGTCTTGCCGTCGACGGCGAGGAGCCGGTGGTCCTGGAAGCAGGAGACTTCGTTCTGCTGCCGGCAACGCCGGCCTTCACCATGTCAGGACTTGAGAGTGGCCAGATTGTGCATCTCGATCCTTTCGCAACGCCGCATCCCAACGAAGCGATACGGCATGGTCGAGCAGACGGGCCACCGGACGTCAGGCAGTTCGGAGGATATTTTACCTTCAGCTCGCCCGATGCCTCTCTATTCGTGTCACTCATGCCACGCATGATCCACATCCGCGGCGTTCCAAGACTGTCTCAGTTGGTCCGGTTTTTGGGCGAGGAGGCAGCGCGCGACGACGCCGGTCGAGACCTGATCCTCGAGCGCCTCGTTGAAATTCTGCTGATTGAAGCGCTCCGGTCTGCCCCGGAACAACAAACGAGACCAGGGTTGCTCCGAGGGCTGAGCGATGACCGTATCGCCATCGCCCTTCGCCATATGCACGGCGAAGTCGAGCGATCCTGGACGGTACCGGATCTCGCGCGCAAGGCAGGCATGTCCCGCTCGGCTTTTTTCGATCGCTTCTTACGCACCGTCGGAGCACGCCCCATGGAATATCTGCTCTCCTGGCGGATGGCTGTAGCAAGGAATCTGCTACGCAACGGAAGCTTGACGCTCGACGAGGTCGCGAGACGGACCGGCTACGGTTCGGCTAGCACATTCAGTACAGCTTTCAGTCGCTACGTTGGTTCGCCGCCGGGACGCTTCATGCGTCAAGCTGAGCGATCCGAGTAGCACTCCGGAGCCATAACGTTATCGCGCGGCCCCCAGCTCTGATGTGGGTTCCCGGCCAATCTAGCGCTATAAACTTCAACCCCTCAGCACTTGGCTGAAACGGAGTGCTCAAATGGTTCTCTTGGAATTTGCAATGTACCCGGTTGGCAAGGGCGAGAGCCTCAGCCCCTACGTCGCCCGGTCGCTCGATATCATCGACAAGAGCGGGGTTGCCTACCAACTCACGCCGATGGGGACGATTCTCGAAGGCGAATGGAACGACGTGATGGCTGTCGTGACCAAGTGCTTCGAGGCGATGCGCGCCGACTGCCCGCGTGTCGAGGTGGCGCTCAAGGTCGACTATCGCGAGGGCGAGGCGAGCCGGCTCGCCAGCAAAATCACGTCTGTCGAGGAAAAACTCGGGCGCAAGCTCAGTTCGGGCTGAAAGGCCGAATTCCAAATGACATAGGACTGTGCCACAGGAGTCGAAGTTCCCGTGCAGGCGGTAGCGATTGCTCCTCTTTGATGCGCTCTCGCTACCTAGAAAGAGTGGCTTCTCCGGTGTCCGAAGAGCGGAAAGAAACGCTGATCCTCAAGCTGACCGGCGCTTTCGTCGCCGTGCAGTTCGTTGCATTGACGCTTTTGCCCACCCTAGGCAGCTCGTCGCCGCCGCTCGACGTCGTCGAGGGCTGGATATGGGCGCCACATTGGCTCCTCGGCACATACAAGCACCCGCCGATGCCGGCGTGGACCATTCAAGCGCTGCACTGGGTCGTGCCCAGCCCGATCCTCGGACCTTACATCCTCTCGCAGCTCGCCGTAGCACTAACCTATCTTTTCGTGTTCATGACAGGCTGCCTTGTTCTGGATCGCCAGCGGGCTGCGGTAGGCGTGTTGCTGTTGGCAGGGTCGTTTTATTTTACCATCCCCACCATCGAGTATAACCACAACGTCCTGCAGATGCCCTTCTGGGCAGCGACCGTCTTCACAACAGCGCGCTTACGCTCGCGCCCCTCAGCCTGGTCTCTGTGGCTGCTGCTGGGGGCTTTGGCCGGCCTCGGCCTTTACGTCAAATATGCGTTCGCAATGCTACTCGTTGTCGTGGCGCTTTACTCGCTGTTCGAGAATGGCCTCCGTGCGCAATATCTGACGTTCCGCCCTTACGCTGCAGCCTTGATCTGTCTGGTCATTTTCGCACCCCATCTCAAATGGATCGTCGATAGCAATTTCCAGCCATTCACCTACGCACTGCAACGCGCCAGTAACGTGAGCTCGTTCTGGCGGCCCCTAGGCTTTGCTGTGGCTCAGCTCGCCGATCATTCCCCAATACTTCTGTTGCTGGCCGTTGCCGGTATTCCGGCTATCCGGCGCGGAGAACCAGCCCACATCAGTGGCGGCGATCTCCGGTTCCTGCGTCTGATGACCTTCGGCCCTCTCCTACTGACGATCATCGTGGGATTTGCCATGAGAATCGGACTTCTCGACATGTGGGGCATGCCGATGTTTACGACGGCGGGCCTCTGGACGATCGCGGAACTACGACGACACGGGCCCGTTGCAGCTACCAAGCGCCTGGCGCTCACATCCATCACTTTGGTCGCGGCAGTCGGTATCGCCCTCGGTAGCCAACCCCTGTGGAGCCATAAAAAGTCACGCACGGCTTGGCCTACGCATGAGATAGCCCAACAGGCGGAAGCCGTTTGGGCAAAGCGTGTCGGCAAACCGCTCCTGCTGGTGGGAGGCGATGAATGGTGGGTGCCTGGACTGGTGGCGATCGGAGCTGAAACAAGGCCGGATGTCATCATCGGCAACGACCTGTCGGTCTCGCCCTGGGTATCGCCTGAAGAGGTAAAGCGCGACGGCGTGCTCTACATTGCCCGTTCGTCTTCCGCCCGCCCCGACTATTGCGCGCCTGTGAATGAAACCGAGGCGCTGTCACCCGGACCAGGGTTTCCCGAGTTCAGCGTGTCCATCTGCATGCCGGAGAGCGGCCAATAGCGACGGAGCTTCCGTACTGTCCAAAGCACCGTCGCGTCAAAGGCTCAAACCGCCGGACCAGTGCCCGCATCCTTCATGGTCGCCTGAATGAAGGCCGCAGACTCCGAGAGCTTGGCCGTCTCCCATTCATTCAATGTGACGGGGAGTTGCTTCAAGATTCCGTCGCGCCCGATCATGCAGGGCATGCTTAGAGCGACGTTGCCATCATATCCATATTGTCCACGGAGTGTGGTGGAAGCCGGGTAGATGCTACGCTCATCGAGCAGAACAGCCTTGGCCATGGTGATGGCCGCCTGGGCAACGCCGGCGTTGGTCCAGCCCTTGCCGTTCAGCACGTCGTAAGCAGCACTGACGATCTTGGCCTTGACCACTTCGGGATCGTTGATGTCCTGCGTTGCTGTGAAATACCGGCCGAGTTCACCAAACGGGATACCGCCGACGTTGACGTGACTGAGCACAGGGAAGGCGGTCCGACCGTGTTCGCCCATCATGAAGCCGGTGACCGATTTCGGATCTATCCCGTAGGTGCCGGCTATCAGCTTGCGGAGCCGTGCCGAGTCGAGCATGGTGCCCGTGCCGAAAACCCGCCCGCGCGGATAGCCGAACTCGTTCTCGGCAATGTAGACCATTGAATCCAGCGGATTGGTGATCAGGATCACGATGGCATCCCTGGTATATCGGATGATGCCGGCCATCACCTCCCGAATGACACCGCAGTTGGCCTTTGTCAGAAGCGCGCGATCAGGCTCGGCTTTGGGTTTGCTCGGGTCGGGAACGACGCTGCCGCCCGCGGCGATGATGATGACATCTGCGTCGGCACATTGCTCATACCCACCATCGGAAACATCCACGTTCGTCATGTAGGTCTGTGCTGTCGCATGTGCTTGGTCGAGCGCTTCGCCATAGGCAACGTTCTTCTGAGCATCGATGACGCCGATTTTTCCGAACAGTTCGGTCTTCATCGCATCGGCCAGAACATAGGAGCCGACATGCCCGACGCCGACGACGACCAGCTTATTAGTGTGCACGATTTTAAGTTCCCCATGGTGACCGTCTGCGCATTCCGGACGCTCGATCTCCTACCTGTTTGCGCCCAAACGGCACGCAGGTGCTCGTACTCCCCCGAAGGTGGAGCGACAAGCTCATTGAATGGGCATCCGGATCGCCGATGCATCAGAATCATCAAGCCGGAACAAATCGGTAGCATCCGGAGAAGACTTGATCGCGGACACCCGAACGTACCGGAAGCATCATGGAAGGTTCATGGAATCGTCAGCAAAATCGAGAAGCAGCCGACAAGAATGGCCCCATCCGCAGTTTGCCGCAAACAAGAGCAGCCTTATCGTCTAGCCAGCAGGGAACAAGCCAATGCCTAACATCGTCGCCGCCGGTTTTAGCGCCAGCTCGCGAGACGGAGAGATCGACAGTCTCGGCGAAGACCTCGAACATCTTGTCTCCATAGGCGCCGATGTCGCGGAGCTGGGGCTCACTGGTATCGACCTTATCGCCGGCGGAAGGATTATCGGCGATCGGCTACGTCGGCTCGCCGCCATGACCGCCAGACTCCCTCTCCGTTACAGCGTGCATGGCCCGGTCTCATCCAACTTCATGGATCCCGAAACCCTGCCGCTGCAACTCTCTGCCGCCAAGGCATTAGTCGAGGTCTGTGACCGCATCGGTGCGCGCATCCTAGTGCAGCATGGTGGAGAACTGCGCCGGGAACAGGTGAAAGAACGCTCGGGCGCCGAGACGCGTCAGCGCGAAGCCCTTCTCGAGCTGGCCGAGTTCGCCTCCCGCTACGACGTCCGCATCGCTCTCGAGAACATCTTCACTACGGAAGAAGGGCAATATCGACAGACGCCATCCGAATTGGCAGCGACTGTCCAGGAGATCAAGCATCCCAACCTGGTCGCGCTCATCGATTTCAGCCACGCCTACATTGAAGCAACCTATCGAGGACTGGATTTCAAAGCAGAACTGGCGGCCATGGCTCCGGTAACCGGCCACCTCCACGTTCACGATAGTTTTGGCCGTCCATTGGGCCGCTTCAAGCCCTTCTATCCTCAGGAAGCAACTGCCTTGGGGCTGGGCGATCTTCACATGCCACTCGGCTGGGGAGATATCGCTTGGGAAAGCTTGTTCGCCGAAATCGACGTTCTGCCCAACACCTTGCTCATCATGGAAATCGAGGCGCGATACCGCTCGGAACAGTCAGAGTCCCTGGCCATCGCACGACGCCTGATGGACATCAATGCGGGTAGAGCCGCCAAGGCAGCCGAATGATCAGGTGTGACCCGCGCCGGCGATGACGCAGCGCCGGCCCACAATAACTCCCAGACTCAGAACACCTTGAGCCCGTTCAGAAGCACGATCACGATGGCAACCGGCGCAACGAAGCGAACCAGGAAGAACACGCTGCGGATTGCGATGCGGTTGAGCGGAGAGCCAACCTCGGCAAGCCGCTTTTCGGGAGCTGCCAGACCATAGACCCAGCCGACGAACAGGCAGATCAGGATGCCGCCGACAGGCAGCAGGATGTTCGAACTCAGGAAGTCGAACAGATCAAATGGATTGAGCCCGAAGATCTTGAGGTTGGCAGTCACGCTCTGCGAGAGTGCGGCCGGGACGCCCAGCACCGCGATCATGGCAATGGTGCCGATCGCAGCCATCTTTCTCGGCAGGCGGAAGCGCTCGGATAGGATGGCCACCATCACTTCCAGAAGCGACAGGATCGCGCCAATGCTGGCGATGGCGGTCAGCAGGAAGAACAGTGCCATGAACACGGTACCGCCCGGCATGGACGTGAACACGGCCGGAATGGTCATGAACACCAACGACGGTCCGGCCGCTGGCTCAAAGCCGAAAGCGAAGACCGCGGGAAAGATCGCGATACCTGCAAGGAGCGACACCGAAAGATCTGCGAACATGACGCGCGTGGCCGTGGCGGCAATGTTCTGTTCTTCGCGGAAATAGCTGCCATAGGTCAGCATGGTCCCCATGCCGAGCGAAAGCTTGAAGAAGGCAAGCCCAAGCGCGGTGAGCATCACTGCAGGCGTTATCTTCGAAAAGTCCGGATGGAATAGAAAGGCCAGGCCCTGCTCTGCACCGGTCAGCGTCAGGCTGCGAACGCAGAGGATGAGCAGCAGAATGAACAGCAGCGGCATCAGTCGCCGCGTGACGGCCTCGATGCCCTTGGAAACGCCGAAGGCGATGATGAAGCCCGTCAGTGCCAGCACCACCCACTGCCAGATCAATGATGACCAGGGATTTGAAACCATCTGACCAAAGACGACCTCAGCCGCTTTCGGATCGGTCGTGGCAATTTCGCCGCTTAGTGACTTGAAGATGTAGGCATAGACCCAGCCGGCAACCTCTGAATAGAAGGCCGTGATGAGAAGCGCAGCCATGAAGCCCATCCAGCCGATAGCTTTCCACCACCACTGGTTCTTTGGTGCCAGCTTTTCAAAGCTGGTGATCGCGTCGGCCCTGGCCGTTCGGCCAAGCATGATCTCCGAAATCATCACCGGCAGGCCGACGATGATCGTCGCCGCCAGATAAACCAGAAGAAAACCGGCGCCGCCATTGCTGCCGGTCAGCGATGGAAACTTCCAGATGTTGCCCAGACCAACGGCCGACCCGAGGGTCGCCATAAGTGCGCCGAATGTGCTGGTAAACCCGTCACGACCTTGAGACATGTCCGCTTCGCCCCCTGCGACCTTATTCGTTTGAGCAAAGCTATTGTCCACGCGCGCGAGGCGTTCAAGATAGGGACGCCCACACACTTCGGCCACTCTGTGCAAAAGAGACGTTGGATATGGAGGCCGCGGATCAGTCTCAGCGGCGTCGGCGGGCCAGTCGATGGTTGACTGCGAAGGCAGCACGATCGCCTGCGAACTGGATGAGTTGAACCAGGACCACCAGGATGACGACGACGATCAGCATCACCTCGGGCATGAAACGCTGGTAGCCATAGCGGATGCCGAGGTCGCCGAGCCCGCCGCCGCCCACCGTGCCGGCCATGGTGGAATAACCAACCAGGCTGACCAGCGTCACCGTGACGCCGGCGACGATACCCGGTAGCGCCTCGGGAATGATCACCTTGAGGATGATCTGCAAGGGCGTGGCGCCAATCGCTTCGGCGGCCTCGATCAGACCGTGATCGACCTCACGCATCGACGTTTCGGCAAGGCGGGCGAACAGCGGTGCGATGGCGACGGTGAGCGGAACGATGGCCGCCGACGTGCCCACCGACGTGCCGACCAAAAGCCGGGTCAACGGGATGATGGCCACCATCATGATGATGAAGGGCGTCGACCGGATCAGGTTGACGAAGGTGCCGACCACCTTGTTGAGGAGCGGCCGGGTGAAGATATGGCCCGGTGTCGTCACCACCAGAAGCACGCCGAGTGGCAGGCCAAGCACCAGAGAGAGAAGCGCCGATACGGAGACCATCACGGCCGTCTGCGTCAGCGATTCCAGGAGAAGATTGGCAAGGGCCGGACTAAGCAAGCCGAACAACATGGCCGATGACCTCCGCGAAGAGACCGAGTGAGACGAGATGGGCGACGATGGCGTCGAGATGCGTCTCGCCGTTGGCGAGTGCCAGCGTCAGGACGCCCAGAGGCCGGTCGCCGACATAGTCGATGCGGCCGAACAGGATGTTTGGCTCGACGGGGTAACGATGAATGAGATTGGCAATGATCGGCTGATGAGCGTAGTCGCCGGAAAAGATGATGCGCAGCACCGGATCGGTATCCGGTCCTGGATCGGCCCGCAGCCGGCGCTCGACCGGCGGGGGCAACTCGTGGGCGACGAGACCGGACAGGAATGAGCGAGCCACCGGAGACTTCGGAAACGCCAGGACGTCGAAGGTCGGCCCCTCTTCCACCAGTCGGCCACGTTCGAGAACGGCGACGTGGCTGGCGATGTCGCGAACCACCTGCATCTCGTGTGTGATCAGGACGATGGTCAGGCCGAGGCGCCGATTGATATCCTTCAGAAGCTCGAGGATCTGCTCGGTGGTCTCGGGATCGAGGGCCGAGGTGGCTTCATCGCACAGCAGGACCGAGGGGTTGGTGGCAAGCGCCCGAGCGATGCCGACCCGCTGCTTCTGGCCGCCGGAGAGTTCCGACGGATAGCTTTTCGCCTTGTCGGCCAGGCCGACCAGGTCGAGCAGCGGGGGGATGCGCCGCGCGATTTCGGCGCGCGACAGGCCAATCACTTCCAGCGGCAGCGCCACATTGCCCGCCACAGTGCGCGACGACAACAGGTTGAAGTGCTGGAAGATCATGCCGATGCCGCGCCGCGCCGATCGAAGCTCGGCTCCGGAGAGTGCGGTGATGTCGCGTCCGGCGACCAGCACCCGACCGCTGCTCGGGCGCTCCAGGTTGTTGATGCAGCGCACCAGCGTCGACTTGCCGGCCCCGGAACGGCCGATGATGCCGTGGATGTCGCCCTGCCCGATGGTCAGCGACACGTCATCCAGAACCGGTCCGACAGCCGGGTCGAAGATCTTGCCAAGCCGCTCGAGGCGGATGGCCGGCACTTTCGTCGCCGCCTCGGGCGGTGCGAAGTCGGCTGACTGGGGCAAGGCGTTCATCGGGGCCTCCTTACCAACTGACGATGACGTTGCCCTCGAACTTCTTTGCGATGAAGTCCTTCACCTCCGGCGAACGATAGGCCTCGGCCAGTGTCTTGACCCAGGGCTTGTCGGCGTTCTCCGGCTTGACGGCGATCAGGCAGAAATAGTCGGACTGCTGGCTCTCGATCAGCAGGGCGTCACGGCTCGGCAGAAGGCCCGCGCTGATGGCAAAATGCGAGGTGATGACCGAGAAATCGACATCCTCCAGCGAGCGTGGCAATTGCGCCGTCTCGAGCGGCAGGATCTTAACGTGCTTGGGGTTGTCGACGATATCCAGCTCGGTGGCCTTGAAGGTAACGCCATCCGTCAGCTTGATGATGCCGCCCTGCTCAAGGAGTTTCAGGGCGCGCCCGCCGTTGGATGGGTCGTTGGGAATGGTGATCTGGGCGCCGTCCGGCAGGTCGGCAACCGACTTCACCTTATGCGAATAGGCCGCCATGGGCAGGAGCACGGTCTTGGCGACCGAAACGAGATGCAGGCCGCGGTCGGTGTTCTGCTGATCGAGATAAGGTGTGTGCTGGAAAGCGTTGGCGTCGAGGTCGCCATCCTGGGTGGCAGGGTCGATCAGCGCGCCATCGGAGAACTCGACGATCTGAACGTCGAGCCCCTTGGCGGCAGCCACCGGCTTCAGTGCCTCGGCAATCTCGGCATGCGGGCCGGCAGTGACGCCGAGCTTGATGGTTTCGGCGGAAGCGCCACCGGTAACGGCCAGCAACAGGCCGAGGGCGGAAGCGGCGAGCAATTTCCTGACGATCATTATGGTGTTGTCTCCGGAAGGTCTTGGCGTGAGGTCAAAGGAAAGATGTCGGCAGGCCGGCGGCAGCCGCGATGTCGTCCGGCAGCACCTTGCCGGGATTAAGGATGTTGTCGGGATCGAGCGCCCTTTTCAGGAGTGCCATCACCGCCACGGCATCGCGACCGTGTTCGGCTTCGAGATAGGCCCGCTTGCCAAGGCCGATGCCATGCTCGCCGGTCGACGTGCCGCCGGCGGCAATCGCGCGCTCGACGATGCGGGCATTGAGGCGAGCCACTTCGGCGACTTCGGCAGGATCGTCGGACATCAGCTTGAACACGCAATGAAAATTGCCGTCGCCGACGTGACCGACGATATAGGCGGGCACTTTGGAGACAGCGATATCGGCCTCCGTCTCGACGATCACTTCAGCCAGGCGCGACACCGGCACGCAGACATCGGATGGCCAGGAGGTCGATCCAGGTCGCTCGCTGCCGGCCCAGCCGAGACCGAGCCGCCGGGTCTCCCAAAGGGCGCGCGCCTCGTCGAGCGTTTTCATCCAGGCGATGGCGTCGCCGCCGTGTTCGGCAACGATCTCGGCCACCGTGCCGGCGACCGCCTCGACCTCTTGGGAACTGCCATGAAATTCGAAATAGAGCGTTGGCTTTTCCGCCAGATGGACCGACGAATGGCGGCCGATGACGTCGACGAGGCGGGCGTCGAGCAACTCGACGCGGCCGATCTGCAGGCCCATTCGCTTGATGTCGACCACGGCCCGGACAGCGCCTTCCAGCGTGGCAAAGCCGGCAACGGCCGACACCGAGTCCGGCACCGGGTGGAGGCGCAAAGTAATCTCGGTGACGATGCCGAGCGTACCCTCGGAGCCGACGAAGAGACGCGTCAGGTCGTAGCCGGCCGACGACTTACGGGCGAGCGAGCCGGTGCGGATGATGCGCCCATCGGCTAGCACCACCGTCAGGCCCAGCACGTTCTCGCGCATCACGCCGAAGCGGACGGCATTGGTGCCGGACGCGCCAGTGCCAACCATGCCGCCGATCGATGCGTCGGCGCCGGGATCGACGGGAAAGAACAGACCGGTGTCGCGCAGGAAGGCGTTGAGTGTCTGCCGACGGACGCCTGCCTCGACCCGCGCGATCATGTCGGCCTCGCGGACCTCCAGGATTCGAGCGAGCCGTATGGTGTCGAGGCTGATGCCGCCATGCACCGGGATCGCCGCGCCTTCAAGTCCAGAACCGGCGCCGAAAGGCACAAGCGGTACCTTGTAGCGGCCAGCGATCCGAACGATCTCGGCCACCTCCTCTGTGGTCTCCGGCTCGACCACGACATCCGGCAAGCTGACCGGATGGTGGCTCTCGTCACCACCGTGGTGCCGGCGGACCGCCTCGGAGTCACGCACCCGCGTGCCGAAACGCGCCTTGAGCTCGGCGATGGCAGCCGACACATCGGGGTTCAGGCGAAAGGGGTTGTTCATTCGGCAGCCGCCCGAATGCCGGATCCGGCGCGCCAGGCCGCAAGGCGGCGCACGGCTTCGTCGAGCGTCTCTCGGCGCTTGGCAAAGCAGAACCGAATGTGAGTGCAAACATCCCGGTTGCCGTAGAAGGAAGAAATCGGCACTGCCGCGACGCCTGCCTCGCGAGTGATGCGTTGGCAGAAGGCGAGGTCGTCGCTATTGGGATCGAGATCGCCGAGCTCGGCCAGCGCGAAATAGGTGGCGGCGACATCAGCCACCTTGAAGCCAGCCGCCCGCAAGCCAGTGACGAGAAGATCGCGCCGCTCGGCGAGCGTGGCACGCAGTCCGTCGAAATAGGCGTCCGGCTGGTTGAGCCCGAAGGCAACCGCCACCTGCAAGGCCGGCGGCGTCGTGAAGGTGATGAACTGATGGGCGCGGGCGATCGGCGCCAGCAGCCGCCGGTCGGCAGTAATATAGCCGACCTTCCAACCTGTGACCGAGAAGGTCTTGCCGGCCGAGCCGATCCGCACCACCCGGTCGCGCACCTCTGGCAGCGCGAACAGCGTGCGATGCCGATGGCCGTCGAAGACAAGGTGCTCGTAGACCTCATCGGAGATGGCGATCAGGTCGTGCTTCAGTAGCAGGTCGGCGAGGAAGCGCAACTCGCCGTCGCCGATGATGCGACCGGTCGGATTCCAGGGCGTGTTGATGACGATCGCCCGCGTGCGCGAGGTGATCGCCTTCTCTATTCGATCCGTCGGCAGCTCCCAGTGGGGCGGTTCGAGCCGCACTGGCACCGGCACGCCGCCAGCCCGGCGGATGATGGTGGCGTAGCTGTCGTAGACAGGCTCGAACAGGATGACTTCGTCGCCTGGCTCGATCAGGCCGAAGAAGGCATCGCTCAAAGCTTCCGTTGCGCCGGAGGTGACGAGCACCTCCTGTTCCCAATCCACCTCAAGGTCGAGAAAGCGGCGGGTATTGGCAGCGACCGCCTGGCGAAGAACCGGCAGCCCGAGCATCGACGGATATTGGTGCGGACCGGCGCGCAAGGCCTCGATCGCGGCTTCGAGGACGGCCTCGGGCTCCAGCCCTTCGGGAAAGCCCTGTCCCAGATTAATGGCATTGGACTCCACCGCGAAGCGCGACATGGACTCGAAGATGGAAGTACCGATTGCGCCGAAAACCGAGCTGACCATATCGCCGTTCCCTTGTCGTTCGGCGTTGGCCGCCGTTTCCAAGAGAACGATGATAAGAATACCGTTATAATAGCCTAAGTATATTATTCGAAATATCGGCGATCGTCGGAAACGTTGTTCCCATATCGGTCGCGCCAACCGAGGGAATCATTTCGGGAGCCCACGGAAGAGACCTCGCCCCGATCTTCCCGAGCGCCCGATGCTGCAACAGCGATCCGCCTTCAAGGCCGAAAACGCAAAATCTGACCACTACAACAACCATCGCTCCGCCTACTCTCTTTGGACATGTGGCGGATGCCAGCCGGCTTCCGCCTCCTTTCTGGCAAAGGGAGACACGCGATGACGACGCTCATCCTTCCGGGCTGGCAAGGCTCAGGGCCTGAACACTGGCAAGCGCATTGGCTGGACCTGCTGGACAAGACAGTGCTGGTGCGGCAGCGGGACTGGGACAAGCCCAATCTCGACGACTGGCTCGATGTCGCCGTCGCAGCGATCAAGCGCCACCCCAACCCCATTCTGGTGGGGCACAGTCTCGGCGCGGTCCTGATCGCTCACCTTGCCAACCGCCGCCCCGATCTGCCGATCGCCGGCGCGCTCCTGGTGGCGCCGGCCGACGTGGACAATCGAGCACGAGAAGTCCCTGAAGTTGCCTCCTTCGCCCCGCTTCCGACAATACCTTTCGGCTTTCCGACGATCGTGGTCGGCAGCCGCAACGATCCCTGGATGCCGCCGGCCCGCGCTCGCATTCTCGCGCGGATGTGGGAAGCCGAATATGTCGACGCCGGCCATGCCGGACACATCAACGCTGCCGCAGATCTGGGCGCCTGGCCCGAGGGCCAGAGGTTGCTCGCCCGGCTGACCTCGGTGGCGCGTGGCAGATCGCTGGCCCTCGGCAATGGCTTCTGCGGCGGCGCGCTGCGCAAGCCGATTTTCCCATTGGCCGCTGTCGCGAACTGAAAATGCAAGGTGGAGGCGATCTAAAGAATACTAAATCTGTCGCCTATGCGAGGCGCATGCTCGAATGGGGGCAAAGACGCAGGCACAGCGCCCGTCCTCAAGGAGCCCGTCCATGACCTATCAGCCGACCTCCGTCACCCTGCCCTTCGTCGACATTTCGCGCTTTCGTGGGCCGGCCGAGGAGCGCGGTCGCTTCATCGAAGAGCTGCGACGGATTCTTTACGACCACGGCTTCTTCTACCTCACCGGTCACGGCGTGCCGCAGACGCTGATTGATGACGTTCTTGCCCAGGCTCGCCGCTTTTTTACTCTACCAATTGAGGAAAAACTGAAAGTCGAGATGGCCAATTCGCCGCATTTCCGAGGCTACAATCGGCCTGGTTGGGAGCTGACACGCGGCGAAAAGGACTGGCGCGAGCAGATCGACATCGCCACGGAGGCGGAGCGGCTGCCTGAAGATCCCGAAAAGCCTTGGAACCGGCTGACCGGCCCCAACCAGTGGCCGGAAGCGCTGCCGGACTTCAAGCCACTCATCTTGCGCTATCAGGCTGAAGTGACCCGTGTCGGACTTGAGATTCTCAAGGCGATCTCAGTCGCGCTCGGCCAGGATGAAGATGTCTTCTCCGACATCTACACGCCGCTGCCGACCCAGCTTCTGAAGCTGATCCGCTATCCGGGCCGCGATGTGGCGGAAAGCTCCCAGGGTGTCGGCGCCCACAAGGACGGCGGCTTCGTTACCGTGCTACTGCAGGACAAGGTCGCCGGCCTCCGTGTTCGCACCGAAGAAGGCGTGTGGCTTGAGGCGCCGCCGGTGCCCGGCACCTTCATCATAAATACGGGCGAAGTCCTGGAACTGGCAACACAGGGCTACGTTCGCGCCGACGTACATGATGTTGTGGCGCCCCCCGCCGGAACGGAGCGTTTCTCGGTCGCCTTCTTCCTGGGGGCACGCGTCGATTCCGTCGTGCCGGTGATCGAACTGCCTGAGGAGATCAAGGACAAGCGGCGCGGCGTGACCGTCGATGCGCTCAATCCGATCTTCCAGCAGGTCGGCCGCAATGCGCTCAAGAGCCGGCTCCGCTCGCATCCCGATGTCGCGAAACGCCATCACGCCGACCTCCTGACGGAGGAGGAACGCGCGGCGACCGGCCCTGGCTCGGCCTATTGAGGGTCAACCAGCCAGAGCTGCGGCTGCCTTGCCGGACTTCGTCAGCATGTCGGCAAGCGTGGTGCGGTCGAGCACTTCGGCCATCGCGTCACGCACTTCAGTCATGACGATGCGGACCGAGCAGGTCTGAAGGTCGCCGCAGTCGTCGCAGGGCTGGAAGGCGGTGCGGCTGGCGCAGGCGATCGGCGCCAGCGGACCATCCAATGCACGGACGGCCTGGCCGATGACGATCTCCGATGCCGGACGGCTCAGCGCAAAGCCACCGCCCGGCCCCTTCCAGGAGCGCACGAAGCCGGCGTTCTTCAGATCGCGCATGATGGCATCGAGGAACTTCTTGGAGATATTCTCCTGCGTCGCGATTTCGGCGACCTGAACCG
>JAEZHI010000030.1 GCA_023436885.1 Pseudomonadota bacterium
GAAATGTTCGCCACCCTCAAGCGTACCGCCAAGCTCCTCCGCGTTCCCACCCAGGCTGAGCGCGACATGGCCTACCTCAACGAAGCCGGCGACCGTTACGACCTCGAAGCCCGCGAGCGGAACCTCAACAGCCGCAACCGTGGCATCGCCCTCTGAGGACAAGGCATCGGACCGAAAAGCGGCAACCGGTTTTCGGAAAATCCGATGCGAGACTGAGGCGGCATAAAGCCAACAAGCCCTGACACGACGTTGAGCGCTCGACACCTGACCGGTTCGGGCGCTTTGTCGTTTCTGGGCTCATCGATTGCGAAGTGGCCGTGTCGACCAGGGCCGTTTCCGCGCGCGAAAGCACAAGCCGGGCCTGTGTCGAGAAAATACAAGCTAACAAAAGGCCGGAGCATATTGGCAGGGCAGGTTGCCAATATGCTCCAGCGGACCGCGCGGCATATGGAGGGGGCCGCCCGGTTGATATCAGATCGAGCGGGCTACCTCGTAGGCATCCCAGATCGCGTACATGATGTTGGAAACCTGGCGGGCGTCGCCGAAGCTGTAGACCTCCGGCACCAGGTTGCGCACCTTCTCGTAGAGGCTGCGCTCGGACCGGTAGCCGATGGCGACGATGGCGCTGTCGGCCGGCACGATGGTTTCCTTGTCGCCAGTCTTCACCTTGAAGCCGCCCTTGACCGGCTCGGCCACGTAGCTGGACGTCAGGATGTCGATCTTCTTGAAGATCAGGAGATCGTGCAGCATGTCGTGGTTGGCGTGGCAGAGCGGGCCGGCCAGCGCCAGGATCTGCGGCGCCAGCTCGACGATGGTCACCTTCTTGCCCTGGTCGTGCAGCCACAGCGCCGTTTCGCAGCCGACGAGGCCGGCGCCGATGACGATGGTGCTGTCGCCGGCCGGCTTGACGCCGTTGAGCACGTCCTCGGCGGTGTAGACATTCTCGGCATCGCCGATCTTCAGCATCTTCGGCTGCGAACCGGTGGCGACGATCAGCACGTCCGGCTTGGCAAGCCGCACCGTCTCCTCGGTGACTTCCTTGTTGAACACCACCGGTACCTTGAGCTCGCGGAGCTCGCGCTCATACCAGCGGATCAGGTCGTGATCGTCTTCCTTGAAGTTCGGCACGCCGCCGGGAATGACGACGCCGCCGAGACGGTCGGACTTCTCGTAGAGCGTCACGACATGGCCGCGCAGCGTGGCGACGCGGGCGGCTTCCATGCCGGCAATGCCGCCACCGACGATCATCACCGACTTCTTTTCGAGCGCGGCGGTGAGGCCATACTCGGCTTCGCGGCCGCAGGCCGGGTTCACAGCGCAGGAGATCTGGGAATACTTGGCAAGCCGGCCCATGCAGCCTTCCTGGCAGGAGAGGCAGGGGCGGATGCGATCGATCTTCTCGGCGCGCACCTTGTTGGGCAGCTGCGGGTCTGCCAGCAGCGGGCGGGCGAGGCCGATGAAATCGGTCTGGCCGGAGACGATGGACTCGGCGGCGAGATCGGGGTTGTCCATGCGGCCGGCGGTGATCACCGGCACCTTCAGCACCTCTTTCAGGATCCTGTTGTAGGGCAGGTAGAGGCCCTTGGCCTGGTACATCGGCGGGTGGCTCCAGTACCAGCTGTCATAGGAACCGACGTCGCCGTTGAAGGCGTCATAGCCGGCGGCCTCCAGGAGCCTTGCCGCCTCGATGCCCTCGGGAATGTCGCGACCCATCTCGACGAACTCTTCCCCCGGCAAGCCGCCGCTCTTCCAGTCCTTGATGAAGCTCTTGATGGAATAGCGCAGAGAGACTGGATAGTCCTTGCCGCAGCGTTCCTTGATCGCCTCAACGATCTCGACGGCAAAGCGCAAGCGGTTTTCCAGGCTGCCGCCGTATTCATCGGTGCGCTGGTTGAACATGGAAATGGCGAACTGGTCGAGCAGGTAGCCTTCGTGGACGGCATGGATCTCGATGCCATCGAAGCCGGCGCGCTGGGCGACTTCGGCGCTGGCGGCGAACTTCCTGACGTAGGTCTTGATTTCCTCGATGGTCAGCGCCCGGCAGGTCACGCCCTCGATCCAGCGGTGCGGGATCGGTGACGGCGCCACGGCCGTGCGACCGACGATCGAGGGCATCGATACGCGGCCGAAGCCGGCGGACAGCTGGAGGAAGATGCGCGCATCATAGGCATGCACCCGCTCGGTCATGATCTTGCCGGTCTTGATGAAGTTGAGCGGGTTCAGCGTCGGGCAGGGCATCGAGGGCAGGGCGCACTTCTCGATCTCGTTTTCCACCATGGTGACGCCGGTCATCAACAGGCCGGCGCCGCCCTTGGCGCGTTCGACGTAATATTCGACGCCGCGATAGTTGTAGGTGCCGTCGGCATCGCACAGCCCGCCCGGTCCCATCGGCTCCATGACGTAGCGGTTCTTGATCTCGAGGCTGCCGATCTTCATCGGCTCGAACAGGATCTCGTGGTTCTGCTTCATGGCGTGCCGCGGTATCGAACCGCGCCTCCTATCCAGTGTCTGAATGCTCCCTTGCGAGAGCGGGTTGAGCGCACCCTAGGACTGGCGTTGCCATCCCTGCAAAGACTTGATAGGCCTGCTTGCCATGCTTGAAAGGTATATAAGCAATGGAGCTGAGGCACCTTCGCTACTTCCTGGCCGTGGCCGATGAGGGCAGCGTCAGCGCTGCCGCCCGGACGCGCCTGCACACGGCCCAGCCGTCGCTCAGCCGCCAACTCAAGGATCTGGAACGGGAATTGGGCGTCGAGCTGTTCGACCGGCGGGTGCGCGGCGTGGTTCTGACGCGGCCCGGCCGTTTGTTTCTCGGTCATGTGCGGCAGGTGCTGAAGCAGCTCGACGACGCGATCGACGTGGTGCGCAATGCCCCGATGGTGATCCGCGTCGGTATTATTCCGGGCCTCGAAACCTTCGTGCTGCCCGAGTTCCGCCGGCTCGCCCGTGAGATTGCCGGCGAGGTCGACATCGAGGTGACCAGTGCCCCCTCCACCGCGCTCATTCAGTATCTGAAGGACGGCAATCTGGACCTTGCCTTCGCCCGCCCGTCGGTGACCGATCTCGACCTGCATTTCGAGCCGGTCGATCGCCACCGCATAGCCGTTTTCCTTCAGACCGGCCATCCGCTGGCGCTCCGGCCCGAGCTGACCTTTGCCGACCTCGTCGGTCACACCTATGTCGCGGTCAACCAGCAGGTCGCACCGTTCCTGCGTGGGGAGATCGACACCTGGGGGCAGCAGCGCGGTCTGGCCCTTTCGCCAACTCATGTCGCCGGCGACATCGCCTCGACCTTCTCGTTGATCATGGCCACCGACGGTTTCTCGCTGATGCCCGACTATGCCGAACGACTGATGCCGGCGACCTTGACCATGCGGCCGCTGGCGGACGGCCCGGCACCGCTGATGCTGGCCATCGCCTACCGTCCGCTGATCTCCTCACCGGTCCAGACGCTGGTGTCGACGGTGGCAAGTTCCTGGCCGCGAGGTTGAGCGGGCAGGGCCCTTGCCAAAGAGAATCTGAAGGTGACTTTCAGATCTTGCAATTAGGTTTGGGGCGGCTCCGGGCTTATATTGAGGGCGTCAAGAGATGAGAGAAAAGAGGCCGGAAACCTCCGGTCTGGAAGAAGGAAGATCAAAATGTTCGCCACCCTCAAGCGTGCTGCCAAGGCCCTCCGCGTTCCGACCGCCGAAGAGATGGAACTGGCCTACATCTACGAAGCCGGCGACCGTTACGACCTCGAGGCTCGCGAGCGCAACCTCAGCCGCCGCAACTTCAACCGGAACCTCGGTCTCTGAAGAAACGGCGATCTGATCGCCAGCGGCTAGAACGACGTCGAGCGCTCGATCCGGAGAGGTTCGGGCGCTTTGTCGTATCTGGGACTGTTCAACTAAAGTAGAAGTTGGTCCCCGCATCCGGTCTGGGATGCCAGCAGTGAAGTTCTGTCGGGTGAACCTGTGACCTGTTTCAGAAGAAACGGGCCATCGTTTCTTGGACAGAAACCCGCGAGTGATGGCTAGAAACGCAAATTCAGGTTGTCATTTCGTGAGTGTTGCTTGCAACTTACAGAAATTTTAGAGTTTCTCGCTTAGCATAATGTCAGAGTATTGAGGGACGAGGTCTTCGGCAACCTACCGAACGGCGGTCTTGAGGGCTGACCATGGATGAGCGTTGTGGATCGTTGAGCGGCGGAGACAAGCTGACATCCGCATGTTCCGGGGCCGGGTGCACCGGGCTTTTGCTGCACTGTCCAACGATGAACGAGACACGCTGCGTTATCTTCGACACGCTATTCGGCACCAATTCTGCACCCATTCTGCTGATCGATCCTGAGAACGACGGTGCAATCGTCGACGCCAACAAGAAAGCGCTTGAGTTCTACGGTTATAGCCGCGAGGCGCTTCAGAAACTCCACGTCTGGGACATCAACACGCTCGGCCGGTCCGTTCTGCCGGTCATGCGAGAGATATCGTCATGGTCGGGAGGCCATTACCCGCAGCGGTTTCGCCACCGCCTTGCCGATGGGACGATCCGGGACGTACAGGTCTACGCCGGCCCCATCCAGCTGATCGATCGCCGCTTGCTGCTTTGTGTCGTCCAGGACATTACGGCGGTGATCGAAGCCGAGCAGTTCAATCGGCTGCTGCTCGAGAGCGTCAACGTCGGCGTCTGCGGCGTGGATATCGCCGGTGCTTTCACTTTCGTTAATCCCGAGGCCGTCAGGGCTTTCGGCGTTCGCCATGAGAGCGAGATCATCAAGCTCGGAATCGAGCGGTTCGTCGGAGGCTCCCTCGCAACGCCCGAAGGGGAAGCGCAGGAGATATTGCAAGCGGCTACCGCCGGCATTGCCCTCCAGAGCTTCGAGTGCGTGATGCGCCGGGCCGATGGCACGCCCTTTCCGGCCTGGCTTGTCGCCAGCCCGATCCGCGTCGGCGGCGAGGTTCAGGGCGCCGTGCTGAGCTTTACCGATCTGACCAGGGAGCGGGAACGCGAGGAAGAAGTCGCCGACCTGATGAATTCCATTCCCGGCATCGTCTTTCAGGCTGCGATGACCGTGGAAGGGCGACTGAGGGCCACCTATTTCAACGAGGCCGCAAAGGGCTTCCTGGGATTATCCAATGACGTCAACCTGACCTCTCCGAAGGTCTTGGCCTCTTTTTTCGGTCGGTCGGAATGGGCGGGCGTGCTGCGCAGCCTCAAGGTCGCTGCCCGATCGATGATGTCCTGGGAGCAGGAATTTCAGATCGCCGCCAGGGGAAGCCGCAAGTGGCTTCTTGGACGCGCCAAGACGCGCCGTTTGCCCAGCGGTGAAATTGGCTTCACCGGCGTCCTGCTCGATATCACCGACCGCAAGGAGCTTGAGGCGCGACTGGAGGAGGCCGCCCTGACCGACTCCCTCACAGGCCTCAAGAACCGGCGTCATTTCGAACAGGCACTTCAAACTTCGGCTGAGCGACACAGGAGGCTAGGGCGTTCCTATTCGCTGATGATCGTCGACATCGATCATTTCAAGAAGCTCAACGATCGTTACGGGCATGACGCCGGCGACGACACACTGCGCCATCTCTCCGACATCCTGAGGCTCAGGGCGCGCGAGATCGATTGCGTCGCCCGGTGGGGTGGCGAGGAGTTCGCCGTTCTGATGCCCGACACCAGCTTCGAGTTTGCCTCCGCTCAGGCAAACGAACTCAGGCGCCTGGTTGCCAGTTCCGCGTCACCGGTAGCCGGCTTGACCATCAGCATCGGCGTGGGCGAGGTGAGAAAGGGCGAAGAGCCCAACACCTTCTTCCGGCGGGTCGACGCCGCGCTCTATCGTGCCAAGGCCAACGGCCGCAATCGGGTCGAGCTGGCGGACTAGCGTTATCCGACCAGCGCTAAACAAGACTCGCTATTGAGAAAGAAGCCCGACGGCTTTTGCGCCGCCGGGCCTTTTCAATCACGGCTGCGGATCGACCCATCCGCCGGCCGGCTCGAAGCCGGCCATGGCTTCGCGCGGTCCCCATGTCCCCGGCTTGTAGACGGACGGGGCAATGCCGGCGTCGAGCACCGGCTCGACGATCTGCCAGGCAAGTTCCGCCATGTCCTCGCGGGTAAACAGCTGACGGCGTCCGTTCATGGCATCGCCGATCAGCCGCTCGTAGGGCAGCATGTTGTCCATGTCGTCACTGAAGGCGGTCAGCTCCACGGGTTCGCCGACCATGTTGCCGCCATTGACCTTGCGGCGGGCACCGATACCGATCGATACCTTGGGTCCAAGACGGAAGCGCATGAAGTTGGCTTCGCCGGGGCGGATCGGATCGAACACATCGAGCGGCGGACGCTTGAAGCGGACCACGACTTCGGTGGAGCGCACCGGCAGGTTCTTGCCAGCGCGAATGTAGAAGGGCACGCCCTGCCAGCGCCAGGTGTCGATGAACAGGCGCACCGCCACGAAGGTCTCCACGCGCGAGTTTGGCGCGACGCCGGGCTCGTTGCGGTAACCCTCGAACTGGCCGCGGACCACATCGCGCTCCTCAAGCGGACGGATGGCTTTCAGCACCTGGACCTTCTCGTCGATCAGATCGTCGGAGAGGGCATTGACCGGCGGCTCGGTGGCGAGCAGCAAGAGGATGTTGACGAGGTGGTTCTGCACCACGTCGCGCAGCGCGCCGACTTCCTCATAGAAGCGGCCGCGACCTTCCACGCCGAAATTCTCGGCCATGGTGATCTGCACGCTGTCGATGTAGTTGCGGTTCCAAAGCGGCTCGAGGAAGGAGTTGGCGAAGCGGAAATACAGAAGGTTCTGGATCGCTTCCTTGCCGAGATAGTGGTCGATGCGGAAGATGTCGTCTTCCTTGAAGACGACGTGCAGCACGCGGTTAAGATCCTGCGCCGACTGCAGGTCGCGGCCGAACGGCTTTTCGACCATCAGTCTCGCGCCGACCGAAAGATTGGCCTGCTTGAGGCCGGCCGTGACCGAGGCAAACATCGACGGCGGGATGGCGAGGTAGTAGAGCACGCGCCGCCGGTCGGACAGGGCTTCGCCCAGCCGGGTGAACGTCTCCGGATCCTGGTAATCACCCGGAACGAAGCGGACCAGACTGGCAAACTTGGAGAACGTCGCCTCGTCGATGGTTCCCGTGGCAGCCGCAATGCTGTCGCGGGCGCGCTCCAACAGCTTCTCGACGCTCCATCCCTCGCGAGCGACGCCGACGATCGGCTCATTGAGATTGCCGCGCCGGACCATCTGGTAAAGCGATGGGAAGATCATCTTCCGGGCGAGGTCACCGGTGGCGCCGAAGATGACGAGAGCGTCAGAACGGCCGTTGCGGGGGGCTTCCTTGGTGGTCTTGGGCATGTCAGTGACCTTCCTTCTTTTCGATGTGGCCACCGAAGGCCTGGCGCATGGCCGAAAGCACCTTGTTGGCGAACTCGTCATTGCCGCGCGACGTGAAGCGGCTGAATAGGGACGAAGACAGCACGGGCACGGGCACACCGGTGTCGATGGCCGCCTGCAGCGTCCAACGCCCTTCGCCGGAATCGGCGACATGACCCTGATAGTTGGCAAGGTTCGGATCGGCCGAGAGCGCCGAGGCGGTCAGGTCGAGCAGCCAGGAACTGATGACGCTGGCGTGCCGCCAGACTTCGGTGATAGCCGCGACGTCAAAGTCGTAGCGGTAATATTGCGGCTCATCGAGCGGGCTGGTCTCGGCATCGGCCTTGCGCGCCACCGAACCGGCATTGGCCGATTTCAAGATGTTGAGCCCTTCGGCATAGGCGGCCATCATGCCGTACTCGATGCCGTTGTGGATCATCTTGACGAAATGGCCCGCGCCGGCCGGCCCGGCATGGATGTAGCCGAGCTCGACCCGCGGGTCGGCCCCCTCCCTGCCGGGGGTGACCGGGATGTCGCCGCGGCCGGGCGCGAGCGCGGCAAAGATCGGGTCGAGATGGTCGACCGCGCCCTTGTCGCCGCCGATCATCAGGCAGTAGCCCCGCTCGAGCCCCCACACGCCCCCCGAGGTGCCCACGTCGACATAGCGGATGCCGAGCCGCGCGAACTCGGCGGCGCGCCGCATGTCGTCCTTGTAGTAGCTGTTGCCGCCGTCGATGAGGATGTCGCCCTCGGCGAGGCAGTTGCTGAGATGGACGAGCGTGCCCTCGGTGATCTTGCCGGCCGGCAGCATCACCCAGATGGCGCGCGGCGTCTCGGTGAGGGCCTCGACGAGGCCCTCCAGCGTCTCGACGGGACGGGCCCCGTCGCGGCCGAGCGCGGCCCGCGCCCCGGCGTCGATGTCGTAGGCCGCCACGTCATGGCCCGCCCGCATCAGCCGTTTGGCGATATTGCCGCCCATGCGCCCTAACCCGACAATGCCGATCTGCATTCTGCTCTCCGTAGTGGCCACAGCCGTGCGGAATGTTATACGCGACAACATGAGGCGGGAGCCAAGGCCCGCGAGGAGGACTGTACTATGCATGTAGTGGTGACCGGGGCTGCCGGTAATCTGGGGACCAAGCTGCGGCAGGCACTGGAGCGGGCCGACTGGGTCACGCAGATCACCGGCATCGACATGAAGCCCTTCGAGGCTTCGGGCAAGTCGAAGTCGGTGGTCGCCGACCTTGCCGATCCGCGCGACGAGCGCTGGCTCGCGCCGGTGCGCGCCGCCGACGGCATCGTGCATTATGCCTCGGCCAACCCGGCTCCGACCTCGAGCTGGGCCGAATCGGCGAAGTCCTTCGACATGACGGCGAACCTGCTCGAGAACGCCGGCGGCGGCACCAGGCCCTGCCGCTTCGTCTTCGCCTCGTCGAACCACGCGATGGGCGGCTACAAGGACGAGCCGCTGCCCGAGGGCGAGAAGCTGCGCATGTCGACGCCGCAAAAGAGCGGCACGCGCTACTGGGACGGCGCGATGTACCGCTGGGGCGCCGCCTATGGCGCGACCAAGATGCTGGGCGAGCGCGTCTGCATGGCGCGGGCCTATGCCACGAACGGGCGCATCACCGCGGTCGCGACCCGCATCGGCTGGTGCCAGGGCGGCGCGAACCTCGCAACGACCCTCACCGACGGCGGCGGCGGCGCCGGCGAGCCGGATCCGACCGGGCTGGCGCGCAACGCCAAGTGGTATCGCGACATGTGGCTCTCGAACGGCGACCACGAGCGGCTGATGCTCGCGGCGCTGACCGCCGACGCCGGCAAGTGGCCGTCCCCGGCGATCGTCGTCAACGGCATGTCGAACAATTCGGGCATGCCGTGGGACCTCGAGGATGGCCGCAACTGGATCGGCTACGACCCGCAGGACGACGTCTGGGCCGACCTGCGCAAGGCCGGCAAGGCCTGATGCCAGATGGCGGCGGGGCAAGGCCCTGCCGCCTCCGGCGAGGCGGCGCCGGCCGCCTCGCGACCGGCCCGCACCTGCTCGCGCGGCCGGCCCAATCCAGTTCCAACCGGCGGCCGCCTGGGCTAGTTTCCCCGCGACTTGAAAGAGGGTTCCATGAGCTTTTCCGACCTTTACGCCCGCCTCGTCGCCTGGATCGGCGCCGGCGCCATCCTCGCCCGCAGCTTCAACGAGCCGAAGCGCGCGCCCGTCTATGGCGGCACTCCCGACATCCCCGAGGCCAAGCCGCAGGCCATTCCGACGCTGAAGATGCCGACCGCGCGCGGCTGGTCGGGCGACCACAAGCCGACCGCCGCCGCCGGCCTCAGGGTCAACGCCTTCGCCAAGGGCCTGCGCCACCCGCGCTGGATGCACGTGCTGCCCAATGGCGACGTGCTCGTCGCCGAGGCGCTCTCCACCCCCGGCGGCATCAAGACCCCGTTCGACTATGCCATCTTCACCACGATGAAGCGCGCCGGGGCGGTGGGTGACAGCCCCAACCGCATCACGCTGCTGCGCGACGCCGACGGCGACGGCGTGGCCGAGGTCCGCCATACCCTCATCGACGGGCTGAACCAGCCCTTCGGCATGCAGCTGATCGGCGAGACGCTCTATGTCGGCAATACCGACGGCGTCTATGCCTACCCCTTCAAGCCGGGCGACACGCGGATCACCGCTCCCGGCAGGAAGCTGATGGACACCAAGCCCGGCGGCCACTGGACGCGGAGCCTGCTGGCCAGCCCCGACAAGACCAAGCTCTATGTCGGCGTCGGCTCGCTCTCCAACATCGGCGACCACGGCATGGCGGCCGAGGAAGGCCGCGCCTGCATCTTCGAGCTCGACCTCGCCACCGGCCAGCACCGCATCTTCGCGGGCGGCCTGCGCAACCCCGTCGGCCTCGCCTTCGAGCCGACCACCGGCGCGCGCTGGACCGTGGTCAACGAGCGCGACGGCATCGGCGACGAGACGCCGCCGGACTACCTGACCTCGGTCAAGGACGGCGGCTTTTACGGCTGGCCCTATTCGTACTGGGGCCAGATCGTCGACCACCGCGTGCCGCAGGACCCGGCCATGGTCGCGAGGGCCACGGCGCCCGACTACGCGCTGGGCGGGCACACCGCCTCGCTCGGCCTCTGCTGGCTGCCCGAGGGTACGCTCCCCGGCTTCCCGCAGGGCATGGCCATCGGCCAGCACGGCTCGTGGAACCGCTCGACCCTGTCGGGCTACAAGCTCGCCTTCGTGCCCTTCGCCGACGGCAAGCCGAACGGCACGCCCCGCGAGATCCTGACCGGCTTCCTCTCGCCCGACGAGAAGGACTCCTATGGCCGCCCGGTCGGCGTGGTCATCGGCCCGGATGGCTCGGTGCTGCTCGCCGACGACGTCGGCGACGTGATCTGGCGCGTTACCGGCGCCTGAGCCTGAACGCCGGGACGACCCCTCTCCCCCCGGGGGGAGGGGGGCGCCCGTCATCGGCCAGGGTGGCGCGGGAGCCCGCGCTTACGGCTCGTTAAGCTTACTCTCATCTCAAGCACCGCCGTTCACCAATCGTAACCATCGCCCTGCGTAGCCTGCTCGCCGGTTGTGTCCCGCCAGATAGCACGGCGGATTCCATGGGGGCATTGGATATGAGGCACTGCGTCGGCAGGTCGGTCAGGTTCGGGCTGTTCGCCGTGGCGCTGGCAGCGGGAGCGGCTTCGCTCTCGGCCTGCAGCTCGGTGGGCCAGTCCGCGTTCGGCAGCAGCAAGCTCGAGGTCGCCGAACTCTCCAATATCGGCGACTACACCGCCGAGCGGGCGCTCTCGGAAGGGCGCGCGCATTTCCGCAATGCCGACTACGGGCACTCGGCCGCCTTCTACAAGCGGGCCGTGGAGCTCGCGCCCGGGGACGCGCAGGCCTATGTCGGCCTCTCGGCCTCCTATGACCGGCTCGGCCGCTTCGACCTTGCCGACCGCGTCTATGCCTCGCTCTACAAGATCACCGGCGGCACGGCCCAGTACTACAACAACCTGGGCTACTCGTTCATGCTGCGCGGCAAGCTGGGCGAGGCCCTCGCCAACTTCCGGCGGGCCCAGAGCCTCGATCCGCAGAGCCTCGTGATCGCCAACAACATCCAGAT
>JAEZHI010000048.1 GCA_023436885.1 Pseudomonadota bacterium
CTCTATCAAGCTGTCATTCCCGCGCAGGCGGGAACCTCAGGCAGAACAAGGCGCGAGGCCGGTATAGAGCCCCCATCGATGCAGCGCCGACCGATCGGGAGAGGTGAAAAAGCCGCCCGAAACCAGCCTGAGCCCTGGCAGATGACGGGCTATCGCAGATGTGTGCCTGCCTTGGCGCTCGATGGGGGAACGACCTGATGGCCGCCGTCACCTCAGGCGAAGCCGTGGAGGCGCCGGAGACCCGGCGCGTCTATCGCGCGCTCGCCGCCCGCAGGATCGCCATCCTGACGGTTCTATCGATCTGTCTCTTGATCTCGGTGGCCGCCGACATGGCGCTCGGCCCGGCGCGCTATTCGCTGGCTCAGGTGATCTCGGCCGTGCTGTCGCCGGCCGATGTCGACGTGCAGCTTCGCGTCGTCATCTGGGACATCCGCATGCCCGTGGCGCTGATGGCCGTCACCGTCGGCGCCTGCCTGTCGTTGGCCGGTGCGCAGATGCAAACCATCCTCGCCAATCCCTTGGCCAGCCCCTTCACGCTGGGCATTTCCGCCGCGGCCGGCTTTGGCGCGGCCCTCGGCCTCGTCGCCGGCGTCGCGGTGTTTCCGGCGGCCGTCGAATACATGATCCCCATCAACGCCTTCCTGATGGCGATCGTCGCGTCGCTGTTCATCTACGGCGTGTCGACGCTGCGCGGCGTGACGGTGGAGACCATCGTGCTCCTCGGCATCGCGCTGGTGTTCACCTTCAACGCGCTGTTGTCGCTGCTCGAATATCTCGCCTCAGAACAGGCGCTCGCCGCCGTGGTGTTCTGGACCATGGGCTCGCTCACCAAGGCCACCTGGACGAAGGTCGCCGTCACCGGCGCCATCCTGGTCATCGTCGTGCCGCTGTTCGCGCACAAGTCCTGGGCGCTGACGGCGCTGAGGCTCGGCGACGACAAGGCGGCCTCCTTCGGCGTCAATGTGCGGGCGCTGCGGCTGGAGACCATGCTGCTCGTCTCCCTGTTGGCGGCCATCCCGGTTGCCTTCGTCGGCACCATCGGCTTCATCGGCCTCGTCGGGCCGCATATCGCCCGCATGGTGGTGGGCGAGGACCAGCGCTTCTTCCTGCCGGGCTCGATGATCTGCGGCGCACTGCTGCTTTCGGTCACCTCCGTCGTCTCGAAGATGCTGATCCCCGGCGCGATCCTGCCGATCGGCGTCATCACCGCGCTGGTGGGCGTGCCCTTCTTCTTCTCGCTGATCTTCACCAACAGGAGGCGCGCGTGGTAGCTCTCACGCTCGACGGGATCGGCGCGCGCTATGGCCGCGCCACGGTCTTCTCCGACATCACCACCGGCCCGATCGAGGGCGGCGCGCTGACCGCCGTGATCGGCCCCAACGCCGCCGGCAAGTCGACGCTGTTCAAGCGCATCGCCGGCCTCCTGAAGGGCGAGGGCGTGGTGCATGTCGACGGCGCCGACGCCGCCACCCGGCCGATCTGCTACATGCCGCAGGACACCGGCGCCAACGCGGTGCTGACGGTCTACGAGTCCGTTCTGCTCGCCGCCAAGCAAGGGGCGGGCTGGCGCGTGGCGGAAGACGAGTTGCGCGAGATCGACGAGATCCTGGCCTCGCTGTCGATCTCCGATCTCGCCTTCCGCGATCTCGGCGCGCTCTCCGGCGGCCAGCGGCAGCTCGTCGCCATCGCCCAGGCGCTGGTCCGGAAGCCGAAGATCCTTCTGATGGACGAGCCCACCTCGGCGCTCGACCTCCACCGCCAGATCGAGGTGCTCGACTACATGCGGCGTCTCGCCAAAAAGAGCGGCATCGCGGTGTTGATCGCGCTGCATGACCTCAACCACGCCATGCGCTACTGCGACAACGCCATGGTGGTCGCCTCCGGCCGTCTCGTCGCCAACGGTCCGACGCTCGACGTCATCACGCCGGCCATGCTGAGCGAGGTCTACAAGGTGGACGCCCGCATCGAGACCTGCACGCTAGGCCGGCCGCTGGTGATCGTGGACGGCGCACGGTAGGCGGATTGGCGGCTCAGTCCTTGGCCGGCCTTCCAAAGAGCTGGCGAAGCTCGTCCTTGGCGTCCTCGAGCACCTTCTTGCGGTCGGCGGAAAGGTTGTCGCCGGCGCGGTTGATGTAGAACGTCAACATCGACATGGCGGAGCGAAACGGTTCCGCCTTGCGTTTTTCGCTTTTCTCGGCCGAACGCTTCAGCGAGGCCGCTATCTCCTTGGGGTCGTCCTTTTCGAAGACGTTGGGCTCGAGATCCAGGGCGTCGCTGTGCTCGGTCACGTCCGCGGACCACTTCTTTTCCGTAGCCATGGGATTTTCCTTTCAGCGAAATGGTGATGCCTTCGTCAGGCTGGACGACGCTTCGCCGGGCAGGGCAGCAAGATTATCCCGGTGGTTGAGCCGGCACGGCGCCTGGAGGAATGACCGGTGTGGTGCCCGTATCGGGCGGCTCAATCCGCATTTCCTGGTCGCCGTTCCTAGGTGGGACCAGCACACCGCCGCACGTCTCAAGCGACGGGCGCTGCTCTGCCTTGTCATTGCCTCCACCGCCGCTGGCCTGATCCGAGGGTTGAGCCACGCAGGGATGGGCGGGCTGGGTATCGCCGGGGGCATCGGAGGCTTGAGCGAGGGCCGAGCCAAGCGTTCCCGCCCAGCACAGGAGGGCGGTTGCCGCGACGACCTGCATTCGACGGGACAGGAAGGACGGGAATGGAAGCGCCCGGCGTTGGTTGCGGGGCGTTCGGGTCGACGGCGAAGGCCTCATCGTCAGCTCCCTTTCAAGGACCATTCGGAACATCAATGCCGCCGAGGGCGATGCGTTCCCAAAGTCATTGAATTTCCGCCGGAGATGAAAGGGCCGCCCGATACGACCCTCACAGCCTTCAGTCCTGAGGTCCTGTGCCCCTCATCCCTCGCCATACCGCTCTGCCATGTACCGCCCCGGTGATGTCCCTAGCGTTTTCCGGAACATCGTCACGAAGCTTGGCACGCTTTCGTAGCCGAGGTCGGCAGCGGTTTGCTGGATGGAGGCGCCGGCGGCGAGCCATTTGACGGCGAGCATGACGGCGAGCTGCTGGCGCCAACGGCCGAAGCTCATGCCGGTTTCCTCGGTAATGCGGCGGGCGAGCGTGCGCTCGCTGAGGCCGGCGCGTCTGGACCAGACGTCCAGCGTCGAGCGGTCGGCCGGCTCGGCCACCATCGCCTCGGCCAGCCGGCGCAGCTGGGGATCGGCGGGCATGGGCAGGTGGAGATCCTCGACGCTGGCTGTCGCGATCTCGTCGAGCAGCACGGCCAAGAGGCGGGCGTTCGGTCCGCTTTCCTCATAGAGCTGAGGAAGCCGCGCCGCGCGGCGCAGCAGTTCGCGCAACAGCGGGGTGACCGACACCGCGCAGCAGGTGCGGGGCAGGCATTGGCTGACGGCGGGGGCGATGAAGGCATTGTAGCCTTCCATGGCGCCGCTCATCCGCATCGAGTGGTGAGCACCCTCGGGAATCCAGATGGCACTGCCGGGCGGCACGATCCACAGGCCGCCATCCACTTCGCAGGTGAGCGCGCCACGCTGCACCAGGATGAGCTGCCCCTTGGAGTGGCTGTGCGGCGGCAGCTCGATCCCGTCGAATTTGTCGGCAAGGAAGCCGTAGATGACCACCGGCCGGGGCACCGCGTCCGGGTCGATCCAGTCTTCATGCTTGTTGTGCTCGGTCAGTATGGGCATGCGACATGGTGGCCGATCGAGGATGTTTTGGCAAGATCGGATAATAAACTGTCCTGACTTCGTAATGACGCCATGGGCGCCAATTGCTATCTATTCGCAAGTAGTAATCGAGGCCGGTGACGGCCTGGCGACGGCGGGAGACCGGCCATGAACGCACTCACAAAAAACCCAACCGCCGACGCGCTGCAGCGGCTCCACCGCGTTGCCGAAGTCTCCGACCGGGCACTGGCCGACAAGGCCACGCTCGCCGCCGCCAACCAGTCGATGGAGGATGCGCTCGCCGGCATCATGGCCGAGGAGCACCGCGACTACAGGAAGGTCTATCGCGGCTTTGCCGACAACTTCCTGTCGGTCTCGCCGGCCTACGGCCGCTTTCTCTACATGATGGCGCGTACCTCCGGGGCGAAGCGGATCGTCGAGTTCGGCTCGTCGATGGGTGTGTCGGCCATCTATCTGGCCTCGGCACTGCGCGACAATGGCGGCGGGCTGCTGATCGGCAGCGAGATCGAGACCTCCAAGGCGGTGCGGTCGCAGTTTCATCTTGGCGCGGCGGGCCTGGGCGATCTGGTGGAGATCCGCGCGGGTGACGCGCTGGAGACGCTCGTCGATGTCGGCGGGCCGGTCGATCTGTTGCTGCTCGATGGGGCGCTGTCGCTTTACCTGCCGGTGCTGAAGCTCGCCGAAGCATGGCTGAGGCCCGGCGCGCTGGTGCTGGCCAAGAAGGCCTACTGCCCGGATTACCTCGCCTATGTCTGCGAGCCCGCCAACGGCTACCTGTCGCTGCCGCTGCCGATCGATACGGCGCGGGGCAACATGTATTCCGTCTGGGCGGGGTGACAGAGAGCAATCTCGGCCAGGGCCTCAGGACGAAAAAGCGAAGAGGGATTTATCGGTCACCCTGATGCTTTTGTGAGGACGGCTTCGGCCGGGAGCCTTGGTCTGCCCGTTGCCCGCGACTGCATGGCGAATGCAAGCTTTATCCAAATATCACAACCGCATAGCCGCTTGCGTGCTTGCCGGGCGTGCCCGGCTGTCGTGCGCCGGCTTCCGCATTCACGGCCATCTGCCCCACTCGGTGCGTTCGGGCAGCCTTTGAGGGACTGAATGATGACGTCCGAACAGTTGCCTGCATTCCCCGTTGCCAAGGCGCCCGGCCGTGTGAGCCGGGCCTTGATCCGCCTGATGATGAAGCATGCGCGGATCGTGGCGAGCGAAACGCTCGGCGAGCGCTATCGGCTGGTGACGCTGGAAGGCGCCGACCTTGAGGGTGCCGAGTGGGTTGCCGGCGAATTCGTCCAGGTTGCCATGGGCTCGGCCTTCCGGGCGCGCGCCTACACGCCGATCGACTGGGATGCTGACGCCGGGCGGATGCGTCTGCTCGGCTTCGTGCATGGTGGCGGCCCCGGCAGTGCATGGATCGACAGTATGCGGCCCGGTGATGAATGCGATTTCTTCGGTCCGCGTCGCTCGCTGGATGTGCGCCACCTTTCGGGGCCACTCGCCTTCTTCGGCGATGAGACCGCCATCGGCCTTGCCTATGCGCTGATCTACCAGAACCCGTCGCGGCGGGTGATCTGCCACTTCGAGGTGGATGACACGGCGGCGGCCCGCGCGGCGGTGCAGAGGCTCGGCATCGCCGCCGTCTGCACCGTGCACGCGCGGCAGCCGGGCGAGGGGCATCTCGGCGACATCGAAGACGGCTTGGTGAATGGGGGCGGAGAAGGTGCCCATTTCGTGCTGTCGGGCAAGGCCGGCACGGTGCAGCAGCTCCGGCAGGCGCTCCGGCAGCGCGGCATTCCCTCAGCGCGCCTTCTTGCCAAGGCCTATTGGGCGCCCGGCAAGGCAGGGCTCGATTGAGGGAGATGCGAGGGGGGGTGAGGGCGAGCGGTCTCGGGCTCCCTTCGTGTTTGGAGCGCTATATCGGCCGATCGCCTCTTCCTGCCCGAGATCCTCGCTTTCGCAAGGATGGCAGAACTATATTTTATGTAATGAAAACTGCTGGGTAGCCTCTATGCCTGCAGCTCGGCTCAGAGCTCAGTTCTGCCCAAGACCTTCACCAAGATGACATGCCTATAGTGAGGGAACAGATGGTTAGCTTGGCCCTCTTTCTATCGAACTGTCCCGCGGGTTGAGAGGTTCGTTGGCGGTCAAGTGTTTGTTTCATCTATATAAATCTGTCATCCTTGCACAAGCGAGGACCTCAGGACGAGAAGGCTCGGAGGGTGGTATCGGGCTGCCTGCGCGTTTGGAGCGCTATATCGGCCGCTCGCTCTGTTCTGCCCGAGGTCCCCGCTTTCGCAAGGATGACAGATTTATAATGGCGAAACAGCTGGTTAGCTTGGCACCCATTCTATCGAACTCTCCCGCAGGTTGGAAGGTTCGCGAGCGATCAAGTATCTGTTTTATATATAAATCTGTCATCCTTGCGCACGCGAGGATCTCAGGACGCGGAGGCTCGAAGGGTGGTATCGGGCTCCCTTCGTGTTTGGAGTGCTATATCGGCCGGTCGCCTCTTTCTGCCTGAGATCCTCGCTTTCGCAAGGATGACAGATCTATATTTTATGTAATGAAAACAGGCGGGTAGCGTCTACGTCCTCCTCTCCCTCAATCTTCCATCACGCCGCGCTCATTGTCGGCGTCGTATTTCCTGATGTCGCCGCGCATCCGGCTCTGCCAGCGGGTGACGAAGGCGCGGGTATCGGGCGCGTCGAGGTGGGCGGTGAGCGACCTTTGGTCCTGCCAGCGTTCGACCACCAGCAGGCGGCCGGGGTCGGCGCTGTCGCGACCGACGGCGTAGGCGAGATTGCCGGTGCGCTGGCGGCTCACTTCGGCCAGCGCCTGGAGGTCGGCGGCGAAGGTGTCGAGGTCGGGCGGATCGACCCCGACGGTTCCGGTGACGATGATCATGGCGGGCTTCCTAAGTTTTTTGTTCCCGCATCGGACCGAAAACCGGTTCCCACTTTTCGGTCCGATGCGCTTCGATCAGTCTACGGTCAGGACGATCTTGCCCTGGATGTTGCCGCGCGCGGCGCGCTCATGCGCCTTGGCGGCGTCGGCGAGCGGGAAGGTGCTGTCGATGACGACGCGGAGCTTGCCGTCCTCGAACAGGCGGTTGGCCGCCGTGAGCTGGGCGCCGCTCGAGCGCACCTGCGTGGTGGAGACGGTGATGCCCTGCGCCTTGGCTTCATCATGGCCGGTGAAGCCCAGCGGGTACACCGGGTAGAGCGCGCCGCCGCGTTTCAGCACCTTGAGGAAGCGGCCGGTGGTGGCGCCGCCCACGCTGTCGAGCACCACGTCGACATCGCGCACCACCTCGTCGGCGGCGGTCGTCTGGTAGTTGATGAACTGGTCGACGCCGAGCTCGGCCATCAGCTTCTCGTTCTGGCCGGAGGCGACGGCGATGACGCGGGCGCCGCGCCACTTGGCGAGCTGCACGGCGAGATGGCCGACTCCGCCACCGGCGCCGTTGACCAGCACCGTCTTGCCCTGAAGCGGCGCCGGCGCATGCGGGAAGGGCTGGAACGGATTGGGCGCGTCGTGGCCGAGATCGATCAGGAACTGCCAGGCGGTGAGCAGCGACATCGGCGCACCGGCCGCCTCGATGGGATCGATGCCCTTGGGCTTCAGCGCCAGATGGGCGACCGGCACGCTGACATATTCGGCGTAGGCCTTGCTGCCCTCCATGACGTCGTCCGGGAAGCGCACCATGGCGTAGACCTCATCGCCGACCTTGAAGCCGGTGACGCCGTCGCCGAGGGCCGCGACGGTGCCGGAAATGTCCGACCCGAGGATCAGCGGGAAGGTCGGGTGCGGCTGCCATTCGGGCGGTAGCGAGCGGTAGCCGTCGCGCAGGTACCAGTCGGGCGGGTTGAGGCCGATGGCGCTGGTGCGGACCAGCACCTCGCCCGCCGCCGGTGTCGGACGCGGCGCGTCCTCGTAGCGCAACACCTCGGGGCCGCCGAAGGCGTGCAGGCGAACGGCCTTCATCATCTCGCTCATGTCTCTGTCCTTTCGGGATGTGTTTCGTGAGGGAGATGTGGCAGTTTCCATATGGCTTGATAATGGCGGCGAACTTCGCTTTAGTTGTTCCATGAAGGAACAAATTGCCCTGGAACGGCTGACTGGCCTGATCGCCTTTGCCCGCGTCGGATCGCTGGGCAGCTTCACGGCGGCGGCGCGCGCGCTGTCGGTGTCACCATCGGCGGTCAGCAAGAGCGTGCAGCGGCTGGAAGAGACGCTGGGCGTCGTGCTGATCACCCGCACCACCCGCTCGCTGACGCTGACGGCGGAAGGGCGCGAGCTGCATGAGCGGGCGCTGCGCCTGTTGCGCGAGGCGGAAGAGATCGAGGAGATGGCGAAGACGGCGCGGGCCGAGCCGTCGGGGCCGCTCAGGATCGCCGCGTCGCTGCCGATCGGCATCCACGTGATCGCGCCGCTGCTGCCGGCCTTCCACGCGCGGCACCCCAAGGTGACGGTCGACCTGCGCCTCAGCGACCAGTTCGTCGACATGATCGATGAGGGCATCGATGTGGCGGTGCGGATCGGCGACCTTGCCGACAGCAGATTGCTGTCGCGCCGGCTGAGGCCCTATCGCCTTTCGTGCTATGCCAGCCCCGCCTATCTCAAGGCGCGCGGCACGCCGCGGCATCCCGACGAGCTCGCCGGGCACGACACCGTCAACTTCCGCTACCAGAGCAGTGGCCAGCTGATGCGCTGGCCGTTCCGCGTCGGCGACCGCGACATCGAGATCATCCCGCCTTCCGCAATCGTGATGGATGCCAGCGAAGCGCTGATGGTGGCGCTGGTGGCCGGCGGCGGCATCGGCATCAGCGCCGATTTCATCGCGGAGCCCTTCGTGGCGCGCGGCGAACTGGTGCCGGTGCTCACCGACTACGCCGCGACCCGGCACACCATCACCGCCCTATGGCCGGAAAGCCGCCGCGCCAACCCGGCCGTGCGGGCGTTTCTCGCGCATCTGCAAGGGGCGGTGTGAAGGGCTTCAGGCTCCGGCTTTCCTTGGCTTTTCCGCCTTGCCGCGCCGTTTCGCCTGCTTGCCGGCCACTTCCACCAGGCGGCGGAAGGTGGGGCATTCCATATGCGAGGGAGCGGAGCATTCGGCGACGTGGCGGAGCGTGTCGCTGAGCGCGGTGAGTTCGCGGATCTTCTGGTCGATCTCGTCGGCCTTGGCGTGCAGCCGGTCGCGCGGCAGGTTGGGCTGGCCGTTGCTGCCGAACATGCCGGCGATCTCATCGAGCGAGAAGCCGGCCGATTTGCCCATGGCGATCAATTTGAGCTGCAGCAGCACCCCTGGCGGAAATTGCCGGCGCAGGCCGTGGCGGGAGACCGAGGAGATCAGCCCGGCTTCCTCGTAATAGCGCAGCGCCGAAGGCTTGACGCCGCTCTCGGCGGCGACTTCGCCGATGTCGAGAAATTTCATGCTTGACCTCAAGTTGGCTTGAAGTGGCAGCCTGCTCCCGAATGCCATTTCAAGCAAGAGGACAGGACGATGAAAGAGGCTGAATCCGGGGCTTCCGACAGGGCGCAGGAGAGATCGGCGATGGGGGTGACGGCGGCGCTGACGCTATCGATGCTGCTGGCCTCGCTCGGCACCAGCATCACCAACATCACGCTGCCGACGCTGACCGAAGCCTTCGCGGTGCCGTTTGCCGAGGTGCAGGCGGTGGTGGTGGCCTATCTTGCGGCGCTGACCCTCTCGGTGGTGATCGCCGGACGGCTGGGCGACCGGCACGGGCTGAAGCCGATGCTGCTGATGGGGCTGATGGCTTTTGCCAGTGCGGCGCTGCTGTCGGCGCTGGCGCCGAGCCTTAGATTGCTGATCGCCGCGCGGGCGCTGCAGGGCATCGGCGCCGCCTTTCTGATGACGCTCGCCATGGCGCTGATGCGTGAGACTGCCTCCGAGGCGCGGGTCGGCCGAGCGATGGGGCTGCTCGGCACGGTGTCGGCGCTCGGCACGGCGCTCGGTCCGACGTTGGGCGGAGTGATCCTGCCGCTCGCCGGCTGGCGCGGCATCTTCTGGGTGCAGGTGCCGCTCGGGTTGCTGGCGCTGGGGATGGCTGCAGCCACGCTGCCGGACACCGGACGGAGAAAGACATCTGCCGTGCCTCTCCGGTCGGTGCTGAACCGAGGCCTCGCGCCCAATCTCGTGGTCAACCTGCTGGTTGCCGCCGTGATGATGGCGACGCTGGTGGTGGGGCCGTTCTATCTCGGCATCGGGCTCGGCCTGACGCCGGGCAAAGTGGGGCTGGTGATGGCGGTGGGGCCGGCGATCTCGATTGTCAGCGGCGTGCCGTCGGGGCGGCTGGTCGATGCCTGGGGTAGCGGCCGCGTGCTGGCGCTCGGGCAGGGGCTGCTGGTGGCCGGCGCCTTCCTGCTGGCTATCCTGCCGAACGGCATCGGCGTTAACGGCTACATGATCGCCATCGCCGTGCTGACACCGGGCTATCAACTGTTCCAGGCGGCCAACAACACGGCGGCGCTGGCTGGCGTTGCGGGCGACCGGCGCGGCACGGTGTCCGGTCTGCTCGGATTGTCGCGCAATCTCGGGCTGATCGCCGGCGCCTCGGCGCTGGGGGCGGTGTTCGCCTGGGGCGTCGGCACGGCCGACTTCGCGCGTGCCACCGCGCCGGCCATCGCCGCGGGGCTACGGATCACCTTCCTGACCGCCGGCGGACTGATGCTGCTCGCCACTGCCGTGGCATTCGGATGGAAGCGATGATCCGGCGGCCTCACGGCTCCCACATCGGTGGGGTGCCGATCGAAGCGCGCAGCGCGTCGGTGAAGGCGCGGACCTTGGCGCTCGGCTGGGGCAGGGCGCGCAAGAGATGGATGCCGGCCGGCGCCTTGTTCCAGGGCTCGCCCTCCGGCTGGAGGCGGATCAGCTTGCCGGCCTTGACGTCGGGACCGGCCACCCAGCCTGGCAGGAAGGCGATGCCGAGGCCTGCGTCGGCGGCGCCGCGCAGCGCCTCGAAATCGTCGGAGCGGAAGGTCACCGTACCGGCCTGTCCGGCCGGGCCGCCCAGCACGTCGCGCCAGCCAAGCAGGTCGGCACCGTGCAGCTTGTCGAGCAGGCGATGGGCGGCAAGGTCGGTGGCGCTCTCCGGCGTGCCGGCTGCTGCGAGATAGGCAGGGCTCGCCACCAGATAACGGGTGAGCGGCGCGAGCTTGGTGGCGATCAGCGTGCTGTCGTTGAGCGCGCCCATGCGCACCACCAGGTCGAGGCGCTCGGTTACCGGATCGGCTAGCCGCTCGGTGAGGTCGAGCTCGACTTTCAGCTCCGGGTGCGCGGCCTGCAGCCCGGCGACCGCCGGCAGCACGTAGCGCTTGCCGAAGGTGGGGAAGCAGGCGATGCGCAGCGTGCCGGACACCGAGCCTTCGAAGGCGGAAACCTCGGCGTGGGTGTCGGCCATCTCGTCGAGCAGCCTGAGCGCCCGCTCGTGCAGCCGCCGGCCGGCGTCGGTCAGCGTCAGCGCCCGCGTCGAGCGGATCAACAGGGCAACGCCGAGATCCTCCTCCAGCGTGTCGATCTGGCGGACGATGGCCGACGGCGTCACGGCGCGCCGGCGGGCGGCGCCGGAAAAGCTGCCGGCCTTCACGACATCGACGAAGGCGGCGAGGTACTCGGCGAAATGCGGTCTCATCTTTGCGTTTCCGGCAAAGGCGTTTGCAGCACACTCCGGCTTATCGCCGGCGCCAGACAGTCGCACACTCCGGTCCATCGCAACAGGGCAAGCGCCTAGAAGATCAGGAGAAAACGACATGACCGTTCTCAACGACCTCATCCTTTCGCAGTCGGCCTATTCCGCCGAGATCGACGTTCCCTTCGAAAAGATCGACATCGCCGGCTGGCTGTTCACCCTGCCGGAGGCCGAATACCAGCGCTGCTGCCCGCCCGACCACATCTCCGCCGGGTTCACCACCACCGACGACGGCCGCTTCATGTCGATCAACGTCGAGATGATCGGCAGCGGGCTGGTGGTGCAGCATTATGTCGCCGAGGAAGCATCGGCCAGCTACTGCCGCATGAACTCCATCTCCGACGTGTTCACCCCGGCCGGACGGACGCAGGTCAACGTCATCTGGGAGCTGATTGCCGAGGAGACCGAGGACGGCCGCACCCGCTACACCAACCGCGTCACCTCGCACCCGACCGACGCTTTCATGGAGTTCATCGCCGCTCACGGCCAGACCTTCGAGCAGGCCGCCGCCGCTCGCCAGTCGGCCAGCGGCGATCACAACCGCCGGGAAACACCGCTGTTCGCCGACAGCATCGGCCGCCGCGCGTTGAGCAAGACCGCGAAATGAGGGCGATCGTTCATGACGACTTCGGCGGCGCGAAGGTTCTGCGCCTTGCCGAGGTGCCGATGCCGGAGTTGCGCCCCGGCGATCTCCTGGTCAGGGTGAAGGCGGCCGGCGTCAACCGCGCCGACCTCCTGCAGCGGCAAGGCTACTATGGCCGGCAGAGCTATGGCGAGAGCGATCTCCTGGGCCTCGAGGTGGCCGGCGAGGTGGTGGCGGTCGGCAGCGAGGTGACCGACATTCGCCCCGGTGAGCGAGTGATGGCCATCGTTGGCGGCGGCGCCTACGCCGACTATGCCCGGGTCGACAGCGGCATGGCGCTCCGCATCCCCGAGGGGCTGGACTTCATCGAAGCGGCCGGCGTGATGGAATCCTTCGTCACCGCCTGGGAGGCCGCCGTCCATCTCGGTGGCGTCGAGGCCGGCAAGGCGGTGCTGATCCATGCGGCGGCCGGTGGCGTCGGTTCGGCAGCGGTGGAGATCGCTCACGCCTTGGGTGCGCGGGTGTTCGCCACGGCCGGCGCCGACCTGCGCAGCGACGTGTTGTCGCTCGGCGCTGACGCCGTGTTCGACTATCGCAGCGAGGATTTCGAGGCCGGCGTGCGCGCGGCGACCTCGGGGCGCGGCGTGGATGTGGTGGTCGATTTCGTCGGCGGCGACTATCTCGCCCGCAATCTCAGAAGCCTGGCGCCGGGCGGACGGCTGGTGCAGGTGGGGCTGCTCGGCGGCCAGGACGACGCCGCCATCCCGCTCGCCCTTCTCCTCTACAATCACCTCAGCCTGATCGGCACGGTGATGAAGTCGCGTGAGCCCGAGGAAAAGCGCGCCATGGTCAGCCGGTTCGCCGAGGGGGCGCTGCCGCTGTTCGAGGGCGGGCGCCTCAGGCCGGTGATCGGCAAGGTGTTTCCGCTGGCCGAGGCGGCGGATGCCCACCGCTTCATGGCGGCAGGCGGCGGCTTCGGCAAGACGGTGCTCAGCATGGCCGATTGAGCGATCGCGCCCTCAGGATATGCGCTTGGACAAGAGCAGCGCCCGGATGTGCAGCAGCCAGAAGATCAGCGTCAGCTCGACGATGGGGGAGACCTGCAGGGCCGGGCGGCGCATGACGAGGGAGACGAGGTCGGCTGAGCCGGTGCAATCGGACGTCACAGTCTGCGGGACGGCGACCTGCCAGACGTAGAGCGCCACGTCGGAAAGGAGCGGCAGCATCACCGCCAGCATGACGAGGGTGACGGCGATGTTCTTCGGTGTCTTGCCGAGGTCGATCTTGAACACCGAGGCGCCGGATTGCCGGCCCCGGATCAGCACGAAGGCGACGGCGGCGGAGATCAGCGCCACCAGCACGGTCCATGGCAATAGCAATCCGCCGACCGCTTCCTCGAGCAGATCGGCGCTGCTGCACTCGGGGTTGGGCGCAAACCAGGCGGGCGCAATCACCATGTCGACGAGTTTGGACGGCAGCAGGCACCACATGAAAGCAAACCCGGTCAGCCAGTAGAGGACCCGGTTGTCATAGGTTTTCAGCATGGCATTCCCTCGCCCCAGCGGCCCGACATTCTTCGCATTGCCTCGGTTTTCTTGCAAGGGGAGGGGCGGTGGGCAGGGGGAGATGGGGCGTCGATCAGCAAGCGTGGTGGGTGGGACACCTGCGACACGGAAGACGCTCTGGTCTTACCGACATTCGTGCCTTCCGAGGCGGCCATCCACTCGCCTCTGAAATCCCTGGAACGGAAGGGCGGCTAGCCCCGTATTTTTCTTAACACAACAACTTTGACTAGCAGATAATCTCGACAACGCCTGATTTTGCTTTTAACTTAGCTAACAACATTATCTCGTATCCAGTGTTTCAGGATTTTGGCGCGGCCGAAAATAGTCGTTCTGCTGCCGCATGCCCGCACAAGACCTCGGCGACCTTTTTCGTCGGCGAGGCGAACTAGCCGTCCGGTCTGAAAAGTGGGTCTGGCTTGCTTCAATAGTATCCAGTCAATGCGATATGGAGCTTCGATGCCATGAAGTACTGCGATCTTGTGATGAAGGGCGGAATAACAAGCGGGATCGTCTACCCAAACGCGGTCATTGCTCTTAGTCGCGCGTATAAATTCAAGAGCATTGGGGGCACGTCCGCAGGCGCGATCGCGGCCGCCGCGACCGCTGCCGCTGCATATGGCGATCGCCGCAAATCCGCGAAACAGCAAGTGACGGGTGATGCGGATGCCGTTGGCTTCGAGGGGCTTGAGCGCGTTGCCGCTCAACTCGCCACGGAGGGGTTCATCTACGGCTTGTTTCAGCCTGCTTTCGGTGTGCGGACTGCTTATCGTGCGCTGGTCGTCGCAGCTGGCAATTCGAGTCTGGCTTACAAGATTTCGGGCGTGGTCCTCGCCGTTTTCGCCATCGCGCCGATCGAGACGATTCTGTTCTTCGGTGCGTTCTTGGGGCTGGGGTTTTTGTTCGGAGGGCCGGCTGGTCTCGCAGGAGCTGCGGTCCCTGCGTTCATTTGCGCGTATATCTGCGGTGTGATCGCCTCGGTATTGCGGGTGGCGCGGGTCACACGGCACAATCTCATGGGCCTATGCAGCGGTCTGAGCCAGCCAGGCAGATCCGGCAACAAACGACCGGCCCTGACCGATTGGCTGCATGGCGTTCTCCAACAGCTTTCCGGCAAGACTTTGAGCGAGCCGTTGACTTTCAACGACCTTTGGAACGCGCCTCTATACGAAGGGGAGCCCAAAAGGGACCACTCGCTTTCGCTCCAGATGATCACCACCTCTATTTCGCATCATGAGCCTCGGACTCTGCCATTCGAAAAGGGAGCCTTCTGGTTTCGCGAAGACCAGTTCGCGTTGCTGTTTCCCGCGGATGTCGTGAAGTGGCTCATCGCTCGGGCGGGTGCGCCAACCAGGGTTGACGGAAACAACTACTATCGTCTCGCGAAAGGCGGCGATCTTCCGGTTCTCGTTGCCATGCGCATGAGCCTGAGCTTTCCGTTGCTGATCAGCGCCGTGCCGCTTCATGAAGTGGTGGAACGGTCCGATGTTCCGTCCGTTCCCGTCGATCAGGACGACGATCGGGAAAAGTCGATCCTAGACAGCACCGAGGGATTATCGGCCGGCGGACGCGCTTCCGACGGAGTCAACAAGTTTCGCATTTGCTGGTTTTCGGACGGAGGCATCAGCAGCAACTTTCCGATCCATCTGTTTGACGCTCCGCTTCCCGTATGGCCGACCTTTGCAATTGATCTTGTTTATCCCGATGGCAGTAGCAGCCCCCCGCCTGCTGATGTCTGGCTACCCAACAACAACAACCGTGGTTGGCAGTTGAGTTATACGTCGATCGCCCGCAAGGCCGCCGTTAGAGAACTTATCGCTTTCCTGTTCGGGATAGTTGGCACCATGCAGAATTGGCGCGATCTTCTGCTGGCGCGCTCGCCCGGTCAGCGCGACCGCATAGTCCACGTTGCTCTGGCAGGTGACGAGGGTGGCATGAACCTCAATATGCCTCAGGTCATTCTTGATCGGATTTCCGAAAAAGGAAAGAAAGCGGGGGATGAGTTCGCGAATTTCTCCTTCGACAATCACTATTGGATTCGTTGGCGGAATCTTGCCTCCGGCATCCAACGGTTGACGATTGGCGTTGCCGAAAGCGTCCATTCAAGCCCGCCGATTGCCGACTATGCGGCCGCCTACTCGACCGCGCGTACCGGCACGCCACCGCCGCCAGGCTATCCGTTCCGCTCGCAGGAGCGCGCCGAAGCGGCGGAGAAGCTGTTGGATGAACTGACGACCAACGGCTTGGCCTGGAAGCAAAACGGGCCGGACCTCTCGGTCAATGCACCAAGGCCACAGCCTCAACTACGGATTACGCCCACGTTCTAACGCCCTTTTACCAAGCGTCAGCCTTTCTCATCCGCCGCGCCCGTTCGCCCCTGCGTGATGAGGCGCACGGTGTCGGCGATGCGGGGGGCGATGTCCCAGGCGGGGAGTGGGGCGATGAGGCCGAGGGTGATCTGGCGGAGCGGCTCGGCTATGACGGCGGAGAGCAGGAGGTCGGCGGCCCGTTCGGCGGCGACCGGCAGGCGGAGGCCGCCCGTCGCTTCCTTCCGGGTGAGCCAGCGCGCGAGCTCGGCGCGGGAGCGCTCGATGCCCCTCTCGTTATAGGTTGCGAGGAAGCGCTCCCTGAGCTCGGCGTCGCTTACCAGCATGCGGTAGAGGCTGACGGCGTCGGCGCTCAGAACGGCGCGGGCGATGTCACCGAGGAAGCGCGTGAGCGCTGCCGGGGCATCCTCGTCGTTGGCACCGACCCCAAAGCCGGGGAAGATCGGCTCGATCCAGCTGCCCACCAGCATACCGATCAGGGCGGCCCGGTCGTCGGCGAAGCGGTAGAGCGTCTTCTTGGCGATGCCGGCTTCCGTGGCGACGCGCTCCATGGTCATCGCCGCCGCGCCGCCGCTGGTCAGAAGCCGTTGCGCCGCCGCGACGATGGCCTGCTGCACGACAGCGTCGGGCACGCTCGGCCGGCCTCGGCCCCGTTGCTCGCTTTCCATCGGCGGTTCCCTTTCGATGCTTGACAGCGCCAGCACCCGGACCTACCTGTAATTTGGAAACGAAAAACGTTTCCTAAATAATGGAGGTTCGAATGTCGTTGTTTCCCAGTGCGTTTGGTATAGCCGCTGGCGCGCTCGACGCAATGCTTGCCCCGGCGCCGCTCAACATCGAGACCGGTATCGAGCGATTGGAAAGCGGTGTGCTCAAGGTGGCTGTGCGTACCGACCTGCCCAACTGCACGGGCCGCATGCTCGACTGGTGGTTCAAGGAGTTCGACAGCCGGCAGCATCTCCTGCTGTGGCACCCGGTGGACCATGTCGAGCATCGGGGCTGGGACGCGCATTGGCGAAAGGGGCAGAGCTATGTCGGCGCGACGATCCGCGCCGTCGAGAGCCTTGGCGACATTCCGCCGGTGGCCGCCGTCATCCGCTTCCACGATCCGAGGGAAGCCTTCTCGCCCGGTGCCTATGACGCCGCTTGCCAAAGGGGCGATGCGTCGCTCGCCGTGATCGCCCGCATTGGCTTCGGCGACGATGTGGAGCTCGACCCGGCTGGCGATCCACTGCAGGGCGTGATGGTCCACGTGGTGCGCGACACGCCGTTCGGCGCCGTGCTCAGAAGCGCATTCCTGCTCGGTCCGGCGCATGGGCACAGCGTGCCCGACGCCATCGGCCTCGGTCTGCTCCGGCATTGCAGCAGCGAATTCGGCTACCTATCGCGCTGCCTCCCCTCGCTCTACTGGGCCGATCCGGCCAACCGAGCGGATGTACCGGCGATGTGGTGACAAGGTGACCGGGCGGCTCGCTTGATCGCCAATCATCGCCAGAGTGGGCCGGCTCCCCGGTCGGGGCGGGCCGGTCGACCGGGACGACACAGGGAGGGGAGGCCGCAGCGAAGGCGACCCGGCTGCTGACGATTGGCTCCGAGGGCAACACAACCAAGTGGCTGATCAATGGCTTTCTAAAGTTGTTTCTTGCACATTAAGTATTAATACTGTAATCATTGTCGACGAGGCATCCTGGAAGGGAACCTTGACCTCCCAGGATGCAAGACGGCGTTTCTCTCGGCGGGCGGTACGGGTGCAAATGGTCGTTTTGGGCAAAACAACTTCACGCTTGGAAAGCGCTAAAGTGTTTCGGTCGGAATGACCGGGCTCATATGTTGCAGCGCGACCGGAGAGTCTGAAACCTCGCAAGAATGGGGGTTTCTATATTCGCCATGACAGTATTGGAGCAGGAAGTCATCATCGGGGGGTAGGAAAATGCGGACTTTCGTTGCGATTGGCGCGGTTACTTTGCTTGGATGCTTCACTCTTTCGGCGGCTCAAGCAGCCTGTACAGGCGGCAATGGGCGCGGCTGGGCGAGTGGGAACGGTGCCGGAAAATTCGAGATGGTCGCCGCCGACAAGACCTGCCAGATCGGCTTTACCAACGTGATCGACGATAAGGCGAAAACCAAAATTCCGGCCACAAACGTCGTCATTACGAAGCCTCCGAAGTCGGGAGCCGTCAGTGTGAAGAGCAGCGGTCTGGTCTATACGCCCAAGAAGGGCTTTATGGGCGACGACACTTTCTGCACGAAAAACACGACACCGAAAGCGCCTGACGTCACGCTCTCCGGCTGTATCACCATCTCGGTGAAATAATCGGAAGCCGGCAGCTCGCAGCTAGAGTCAAATAGAACGGCATCACCCCATCCCCGGCAGGGCGCGCACCTCTTTGTCCAGCTCGTCGATCAGCAGGCGGACGCGGGCGATCTGGGCGCGTTCGGGGACGATCAGCATGTTGAGGGGTGTCGGGGGCAGGGTGTGATCGGGCAGTAGCTGTTCCAGCTCGCCGCTTGAGAGGAGATCGTCGACCAGCCAGCGGTGGGCGGGGGCGATGCCGCGGCCGGCGCGGAAGGCCTCGCGGGCGGCGAGGCCGTGATCGACGCGGAGATTGCCCGCCACCGGCACGGTCTGCACCCGGCCATCCGGCCCGGTGAGCATCAGCGTTTCGCTGCCGGCGACATTGGACATGCGGATGACGTTGTGGCGGGCGAGGTCTTCGGGCCTTTCCGGCCGGCCGTGCTCCGCGAGATAGGCGGGCGCGGCGACCAGCAGGCGGCGGCTTTCGCCGAGGGGATGCAGCTTCATGGTGCTGTCGGTGAGCGGCCCCAGGCGGATGGCGATGTCGGCGCCTTCCTTCACGAGGTCGATCCGCTCGTCGGTCAGGCTGAGGTCGACGTGGATCTCCGGATAGCGGGCCTGGAAGGCGAAGATGAGCCGGGTGATGTGCAGCACGCCGAGCGCGGCGGTGCATGAGACGCGGACGGTGCCGGCCGGCGCGCCGCGCGTGTCGCGGATCTCCTCGCCGGCCTGCTCGACCAGCCGGAGGATCTGGACGCACTGGGCGTAATAGCGGCTGCCTTCCTCGGTCAGGCTGACGCGGCGGGTGGTGCGGCTCAGAAGCGGCGCGGCGACCGCTGTTTCCAGCTCGGCGAGGTGGCGGGTGACGGTGGATTGCCCGGTGCCGAGCTCGCGCGCCACGGCGGTGAGGTTGCCGCGCTCGGCGACGCGGACGAAGGTGCGCATCCGCTCCAGCGTAACGTCGGACTTATCCATTTTTCGGCAATATCCTATCCATTGCCTCAGTATACCGGATCAGTTGGGGTGGGACTAGCTTGCTGGTAACACCAACGGCAAGCGGATATCGCCATGAAAGTTCTGATCGTCTTCGCTCACCCCGAACCGCAATCCTTCTCCGCCTCGCTGCGCGACGTGGCGATTGCCGAGCTTAAGGCCAATGGCCACGAGGTCCAGGTGTCCGACCTCTATGCCATGGGCTGGAAATCGGAGATCGACCGGGCGGACTTCCCGTCGCTGGCGCCCGAGGCACGGCTGATGCCCACCGCCGCATCCAGGCAAGCATTTGCCGAGGGCACGCTGACGGCCGATGTTCAGGCGGAGATCGACAAGCTCCTCTGGGCCGACACGCTGATCCTGCAGTTTCCGCTCTGGTGGTTCACCATGCCGGCCATCCTGAAAGGCTGGGTGGACCGCGTCTATGCCTTTGGCTTCGCCTATGGCGTCGGCGAGCAGAGCGACAAGCGCTGGGGCGACCGCTACGGCGAGGGCACTCTCGTCGGCAAGCGCGCCATGCTGATCGTCACGGCCGGCGGCTGGCAGCCGCATTATGGCCCGCGCGGCGTCAACGGCCCGATCGACGACCTGTTGTTCCCCATCAACCACGGCATCCTCTACTACCCCGGCTACACCGTGCTGCCGCCCTTCGTCACCTACAGCGCCGACCGGGTGGATGAGGCGCGCTTCGCGGCGACCGCCGAGAGCCTGCGCGAGCGGATGCGGACGCTGGAGACCACGACGCCGATCGCCTATCGCCAACAGAACGGCGGGGATTATCACATACCGAGCATGGAGCTGCGCGAGGGGCTCGGCGCGGGGAGGTCTGGGTTCGGGCTGCACGTGCGGGAGTAGGGGCGGTAACGGAGCCTAGCTCCGGCGATCCACCAAGCCCGCGATGATGCCGGAGAGCTCGGCCTCCGCCTCCTCCGGCATGACATCAGCCGAGGCGGCGGCCTTGGAAAGGGAGTCGGCGGCGCCGAGCATGGCCCAGAGGCCGGCGTCGCCGATGCGGCGCCCGTTGGCAAAGGGGGCGAGCACTGCCCGGCATTTGTCGATGAAGGCCAGCTGATAGTCGCGCCGGACGCGTTCCAGCTCCGGCGAGCCGGCTAGCGCGGCGACGACGCCGAGAATTTCGGGACCCTGGCTCAGCACGCAATCGACGTAGGCCGAGGCGATGACGGCGGCCTTGTCGGCGAGGGTGGGGCCGCTTGTCTCCAGCGCCGCGTCGAGCGCCGCAGTCTGGCGCAGATCGTAATCGCGATAGAGCGCCGCCAGCAATCCGTTGCGCGTGCCGAAGTGATCGTAGACCACCGGCTTGGCGACGCCGGCCTTGAGCGCAAGCGAGGGCAGGGTCAGCGCGTCGCTGCCTTGCTCGCGAACGATCTGCCAGGCGGTGTCGATGAGCTGGTGCAGCCGGTCGGCGCGGCTGAGGCGCACGCGCTTGCCGGCGGCTGGGGAGGAAGGCTGAACGGTTGACATCTCTATATACCAAAGGTAACTTACTAAAAGTATATAGAACAACAGCGCGCCGCGCAATCGCTCGGCGGGAGAGATGTCATGCACGCCACCATCGTCGTCGCCCACCCCATCCACCAGTCGCTGACGCAGGAGATGGCCCGCAGGGTTTCCGAGGCGATCATCGCCTCGGGCGCCGGGCACAGCGCGGAGATCGTCGATCTCATGGCGGAGGGGTTCGATCCGCGTTTCACGGTGCAGGATATCGCCGTTCTCGCGGAGGAGGCCGCGCCGTCTCAGGATGTGCTGGCCGAGCAGGCCAGGCTCGACCGGTCGGATGCGCTGGTGCTGGTCTATCCAGTCTACTGGTGGTCGATGCCCGCCCTTCTCAAGGGGTGGATCGACCGGGTGTTCGTCAACGGCTGGGCCTATGACTACAGCCCGGAGACGGGCGTGGTGAAGAAACTGGGCCGCCTGCCGATCCACCTGATTGCCATCGGCGCTGCCGACAGGGGCACCTACGACAGGCACGGCTATGCCGAGGCCATGAAGGTGCAGATCGACCACGGCATCTTCGACTATTGCGGCGCGCCGGTGCTGACCTCGGAGCTGCTGCTTCTGCCCGATGCGGATGCGCCAGAGGCACTGCTGGACAAGGCCGAAGCGATCGGGCGCGGCGTGTTCGCCGAGCGGCTGGTGGAGTGTGCGTGAGGCGCTGCGTTCACGGCGTCGCCGGCTGCTGCGCCAGACGGGTATTCTCAGCGAACACGCCCATGTGCGTTCCGCGCCCGGTGACGACGATCTCGGAGCCAGTTGTCAGCTGCTGCCGGAGGCTGGGAGGGAGGTTGCATAGCGTATTGATGAGCGTCGGCAATCCGGCAAGACGTATCGAGGTTTTGCACGACTTGCTTTCGGTATGCTCCAGCGACTCCACCGCGAATATCATGCTCGTCTCTTCGCCCCACAGGAGCGCCACATCGAGCGGAATTGTCGTGGTCACAAACGTGTGGCCGAAAATCGCCAAGGCGATTGGCGCCAGGACAATGTTGATAAGACGCTGCAGGCCTGTATTCCTGCTTCGGCTGCCTGGCAGATGCACCACAAGCATGATCCCGAGCGTCGCGCCCACCGCTGCGCTTACCAAGGCGTAATACTTTACACTCTCGAGGTAAGCCGGCGATGGGAAGAACTGTGAGCGGTGCGGCGCGAAACTGTATGGCAGGAACAGAAACGCGAAGAGCAGGAAGCCGGAAAGGCTGATCCTAAACGTGGCCTGCCAGCGCTTTTCCACAGATCCATCGCCTTGGTTCATCGCCGCACGCTGAGCCACCCCATTCGCCAGCAAGGCATAACACGCCTGCCGGGTGAAACGCTACCAAAGCGAGTGGTGATGGGGTGGCTGGGCCATAGCGGCGGTGGAGCGATCGGCCCGACGCCTCACGCCCCCGCGAACTTCACCGTCACGCCGCGCTGGCGGAAGTAGGCCTGCATCAGCTTGCGGCCGGAGCGGTTGCCATGCGGGAGCCGGGCCGGATCGAACACGGCTTCCTTCACGCCCTCCGCAGCCAGCGCTGCCTTGAGCGCGGCAATGCGCAGATCGATCTCTTCATTGTCCGCCTGCAGGGATGCGTAAACCCGCTCGATGGCGTCGGCTACGGTCGGTTGGCTCAAAATTGGCTCCTGTCACTGGTGGCGGTGCCCGCCATGATCTTTGGCCTGACCGTATCGGGGTGAAAGACCGTCGCGTCAATGGGGGAGGTGGGTTGGAGGCGGCGGGCGGTGCCGATGAAGCGGCCCGCCAGCCGGACGCCGCCGGATTTGTTGATTTCCCAAGCGGGGCGGTTTGGGGTCGATTGGTGTCCTCAACTTGGAGGGGGATCATGATTCCGCAGGACGTTCCTTTGCAGATCGGCTCGCTGATCTTCGACGACATGGATCAGATCGACCTCACCGGCCCCTTCGAGGTGCTCAGCCGCATTCCCAACTCCACCTATCGGCTCTACGGCAAGACGGCCGCGCCGGTGCGCGACATCAAGGGGCTGCGGCTGCTGCCCGATGCCGCGCTGTCGGAGGCGCCGCAGCTCGATGTGCTGCACGTGCCGGGCGGCTTCGGTCAGGAAGCGCTGATGGATGATGACGAAGTGCTGACATGGCTGCGTCAGCAGGCAGCGGGGGCACGCAGCGTCTTCTCCGTCTGCACCGGCGCACTGCTGCTTGGCGGGGCGGGCCTCCTGAAGGGACGCCGCGCGACCACGCATTGGGCCTCTTTCCATCTGCTGCCATATTTTGGCGCCATCCCGATCAACGAGCGGGTGGTGAAGGATGGCGACCGGATCTTCGCCGCCGGCGTCACCGCCGGTATCGACGGCGCCTTGACGCTCGCCGCTGAGCTGCGCGGACAGCAGGCGGCGGAGACCATCCAGCTTCACATGGTCTATGCGCCGGAGCCGCCCTTCGACAGCGGCACGCCGGAAACCGCGCCGCCCGCCGTGCGGGACAAGGCCCAGGCCCAGATGGCCGGCATCACCGCCCAGCGCGAGGCGACGGCGCGGCGGGTGGCGGAGAGGTTGGGAATCGAGCTTGGCTAGGCGGACCGAGATGGAACGACACGACCTCGAAAGCTATCTGCACGAGCAGATCCCCCTTTCCCTGGCGATGGGGGTGTCGGTGCGGACCGTCACCGACGGGGGCGTCACCCTTGCCGCCCCGCTCGCGCCCAACATCAACCACAAGAGCACCGTGTTCGGCGGCAGCGCCTCGGCGCTGTCCATCCTCGCGGCCTGGTCCACCCTGCATGTCCGCCTCACCGACGCCGGGTTGCCATCGGAGATCGTCATTCAGTCGAACACGATGGAGTATGAGCGCCCGATGCACGGTGAGTTCGTGGCGACGGGGGAGGTGAGCGCGGGGGCGGATTGGGCGGCGTTCATGAGGATGCTGGAGAGACGGAAGCGGGCGCGGATCGAGATCGAGGCGGCGTTGAGGTGTGGGGATGAGGCGGTGGGGGCGTTCAGGGGAAGGTTCGTGGCGTTTCTGAGGGAACTTGAGCCTACCCGCCAGGAATACTGATTGGCTAATTGGACTCCCATGTGCCCTTTGAATTGATCGTGAGCATGCCAACCCGTTTCGCCTATTGCATCGGGCTTGCGATACCCCCCATATGAAGGCCAGCCCATCGATATTTTGGTTTCAGGATATGGGCTCGAAAGCTGAAATGACAGTCGATACCTCGCTTATTGGAACCGGCCTATATAGCTTGCCTCAAGCCTCGCGGCTTGTCGGAGCGAATCCACGCTCTGTTCGCCGTTGGTTGCTGGGGTACGGCCGGAAATATCATGGCGAGAGTCGGATTTCACAGCCGCTTTGGCGCACGCAGCTTGCGGATGAGGATCTTCCTGAGCCTACAATTGGTTTTCGAGATTTGCTCGAGCTCAGGTTGGTGAATGCTTTCGTCAAGCATGGGGTTCATGTCAGCGTCATTCGTGCAACTGCAGACGCTGCGCGCGAGAGATTCGGTGGCGAGTACCCCTTGACCATGAGGCGGTTTCTCACCGACGGAAAGCGCATCTTTGCTGAAGCGATTGATGCCGCTGGCGGCACACACCTAATAGACCCGGCCGGTAGGCAATACGTCTTCTCCGATATTGTCACACCGTCTCTATATGCAGGAATCGACTACGAAGGTGATGCTGCCCGCAGATGGTTCCCCGATAAGGGAAAAGCTGTGGTTCTGGACCCGGCAATCCAGTTCGGCGCACCTATTCTCAGCGAGACTGGAATACCGACTGATACGCTTTATGCTGCGTATAAAGCCGAGGACGACGATAAAAACGCGGTCGCAAGAATTTTCGGCATCGACCCGAGACAGGTCGAGGTTGCGATACGGTTTGAGGAGCGGCTGGCAGCTTGAAGGTTATTTTCGACAATAACCTCTCTCCACACATGGCTCACGCCATGAGAGAGTTGTCGTCGGTAGAACCTGATGTTTCAGCGGTCATCCATCTTCGTGACCGGTTCGCGCCAAACACGCCCGATATCGAATGGATCACTTCGTTGGACGGGCCTTGGATAATCGTTTCGATAGATCGCTTCACTAAGAATAATGACGCGGAAAGGGCTGCGCTCCGTCGAGCCGGGCACACGGTTTTTGTTCTAGACAGGCAATGGTCGGAAAAGAAGTTTTGGCTGAAAGCCGCGCAATTGGTTGTTTGGTGGCCACTGATCCTCGGTCAAGCGCGTATTGCCGAAGGTAGCTTTCGAGTTCCGTGGAAGCAATCAGGCCAGACAAAACTGCAAACCTTACGTTTGTAGCGAGATGCCAATCGTTTTTCTCGTGAGCTGCCTTCCTCTGCGAAGGCAGAGGATCTCGAGCCGGAAGGGCGAGGGACAAATATCAGGCCGCCCGTTTCGACAGCAGCAGCGCTCGGACGTGCAGGAGCCAGAGCACCAGCCCTGCGTCAATGAAGGGAGAGGGCTGGAAGGGCGAGAGATGCATGAAGAGCGTGACGGGTTCGGCCTTGCCGCCGCAGTCGCCCGTGATGCTATGCGGCAGAACGACGTCCCAGACGTAAAGAACCATGTCGAGAACCAGCGGAAGGGCCAGCAGCGTCAGGATGGCCGTGACGATCAGGTTCTTGATGGTGCCGCCGATCCTGAGATCGAGGACATACGCGCCCGGCTCGCGCCTGCGAACCAGTGCGAAGACGATGATCGCGATGACGATGGCTGCGATGGCGGCCCATGGGAGAAGCGAAGCCTGCATCTCCCAGATCAGCGGGCCGGCACTGTCGCACACAGGGTTGGGCGCGTACCATTGCGGCGCGAACAACATGTTCATGTATTGGGCCGGCAGCAGCAGCCACAGGAGGAGGAAGCCCTTCCACCAATAGCCGAGCCGGTTGTCGGTTGTGTGGAGCAAGTGGTTCATGGCATGCCTGCCTGACTTGCATTGGCCAAGCGGGCGCTTTTCACGAACAGGCCCCATGAGGTACCGCGCCCGGTAACGAGGATCTCCGAGCCGGGGTGTAGCTCTTCGGCGAACTCAGGAGCGACATCGCACAGCGTGCCGTAATGCGGTGACAAGTACCTGAGCTCAACGGCTCTTCCGCAGTATTTCATTGAGAATGGCCAGACCTTGTCGACGACGAAAGTCATTTCAGTCTCGTTGCCGGCCAATACGGCTGCAGCCATCGGCAGGGTGGTGATTGTCGAGTAATAGCCGCAGACAGCAAGGATGAGGCAGCCAAACAGAAAGGCCGGAAATGCCTGGTTCTCCTTATCTGCTTTTCTGATTCTTTTGATATGCCGGAACATCAGGAAGCAGGACAGGGCGTTCGCCAAACCTACGATCAGCGCCAGCCATCTTACTTGATATGCGAACGCCGGAGACGGGAGCCATTGAATGTGGAGGGCGCCGAGAACGGTGGGCAAGACCATCAGGACGACGACGATCAGGTAATAAAGGCCAAGCCACTTGCAATAGGCGGGAAGGCTTGTCGTTGCCCCTTTGACCGTCGTCATCGCCACGTGTCAATTCCTGCAGATGTATCGCGCATCTTTCGTGCGGCCGCTCATGCGGTCTCCCGAAATCAGTCGGGAAGACGTAGCACGCTTTACGGGTGTTGCGCCACCTGAACGGGTAGAGCCGAACGCTCGGTGCCGGATGGTAGAGGCTCAGCTCAAAACACCACCGCCGCCAACCTCTCTCAAGGCGGCGGCGGTCATTCGTCTGGTCTCTACCTTCAGCCCCTACCTCACTGCATCGCCACCTTGTCCGCCGGCAGCGGAGCCACCGGAACCCCCGGCCAGATCTTCCGCAGATTCCCCGAGATGACGAGATCGCTCTCCGTCAGCCCCGAGAGGATGGCGATCTCGGGGCCGTCGGTGCGGCCGATCTGGACCATGTGCATTTCGACCTTGCTGTCCTTGCCGACGACGTAGACGAACTTGCCGAGCTGGCTGGAGCCGAGGGCCACCTGCGGGACCATCAGCACGTCGGGCTCGCTGCCGACGCCGAGGCGGAGGTGGACGTATTGGCCGGGCAACAGGTCGAAGGCGGCGTTGGTGATGGTGGAGCGAGCGGTTAGCGTGGCTGTCGACTGAGCGTGCTCACCACGTCTCACCCCGCTGCCCCCCCTCAATGCAGCCCCGAGCGTTCCGGCCCCGCACCCCCACCCAGCCTCATCTCCCTCCACCGGTTCGGCGGCATGCCTTCCCATTCGCGGAAGGCGCGGTAGAAGGAGGTGGTGTCTTGGTAGCCGAGCAGGCAGGCGACTTCGTCGATGTCGGTGGCGGGGTCGGTCAGGAGATGGCGGCCGAGGTCGCGGCGGGCGTCGGACAGGAGGTCGCGGAAGGTGGAGCCCTCCTCGGTGATGCGCCTTTGCAGCGTGCGGTCGCTGAGGCCGAGTTGTTTGGCCACGTCCGACAGGCTGGGCTGGCCGCTGGCGAGGCTGCGCTTCAGCACGATCTTCACCTGTTCGGCCACCGAGCTTTGCGCCTCCAGTTCGCCGAGGGCGGCGCTGAGGGCGGGCGTCAGCATCTCCAGCATTTCCGGGTTGTGGCCGGGGAAGGGGCGGTCGAGGTCGGCGGCGTCGAGCACCAGAAGATCGCGCGGCGCGCTGGTGCGGATCGGGCAGGCGAAATAGTCGGCATGGACGGCGCCGACCGGTCCCGGCCGGGCCAGCTCCACCCGGCGCGGCACGATTGCGCGGCCGGTGCCGCGCCGCCCGAGCTCCACCAGCGTTGCGAAGGTGATGTCGACGGAGATGGCGGGCTCGGCCTCGATGGCGAACGGCCATTCGACCGAGATGAGGCAGTCGCCCTTGGCCTCGACGATCCGCAACTGCTCCGGCGTGCAGAGCCGCTTGAAGCGGGCGAGCCGGTTCAGTCCGTCGCGGTAGTCGCGGGCGTAGAAGGCGGCAAGGCTGGATGGCGGATGCGCGCCTGTGTCGACGGTCTGCACCATGCGGATGCCGAGGGCGGGGTCGCCGGAAAGATCGACCAGCGCCTGCAGCAGTGCGAAATACTGCGCCGTGGTGACGAAGACTTGCCCGCCGAGGTGCAGCGTCGCCGGCAGTCGCGCCTGCCGCAGCAGGGCGGCCGGCCGGATGCCGAACTGTTCCGCCACCCGCCAGAGAGCTTGTGGCACCTTGCATTTGTCGACCTGCGCCATCGCCGAACTCCCCTCAAGCCCCCGATCCTCACGCGCTCTGAACCTTCACAGCCCTGGAGACACCGGTGACCATCGCCATCAGGCCATCGAAGGCCCGATCGGACAGGATGCGGCGCATGAAAACAAGCGGTTTGGCGCCGAATCCGACCAGATAGCGCGTCTTCGGCTTCCGGGCGGTCACCGCCTTGGCGATGGTATCGGCAATCAGTCCCGGCGGCGACAGGCGTTTGGCATTGGCCTCGCTGGTCATGGATTGCGCCACGGCGCCGGCCTGCGCCGCATAGGGGCCGTGGCCGGAGGTCTCGCGCAGCTTGTCTGCGGCGATGCCGGACCACTCGGTCCGGATGCCGCCCGGCTCGATCACCACCACGTCGATGCCGAAGGGCTGTACTTCGATGCGCAGGCAGTCGCTGATCGCTTCCAGCGCGAACTTGGTGCCGTGATACCAGGCGCCGAGCGGGGTGTGCACCTTGCCGCCCATCGAGGTGATGTTGACGATGGTGCCCGAGCGCTGGGCGCGCATGTGCGGCAGGGCGAGCTGGGTGAGGCGGACGGCGCCGAACACGTTGACCTCGAACTGGGTGCGCGCCTCGCTCATCGGCACGTCCTCGACGGCGCCGTAGGAGCCGTAGCCGGCGTTGTTGACCAGCACGTCGATGCGGCCCGACTGGGCGATGATGGTGTCGATGCCGGCCTGCATGGAAGCGTCGTCGGTGACGTCCATCGACAGGATCTCGATGCCGGAGCGCGTCAGGTGCTGCATGCGGTCGAGGCGGCGCGCGGCACCGTAAACGGTGTAGCCGAGAGCCTTGAGCTTGAGGGCGGTGGCTTCGCCGATGCCCGAGGAGGCGCCGGTGACGAGTGCGACTTTGCTGGTCATGAGTGTGTTCCTTCTGGCGGCCTTGTCCGAGGTGGCCGCGTCTTCTGGATGCACACTAGTGGCCGCGAGGCGTCACGGCATTGGCAGGACGCGCCATCTATTTTGCACGTCACGCCAACGTGGCGGCGGAATGTATCACGCGCCCTCTGCGGTTCGGGGAGATCTATATGGGCCGGGAGTTTCGTTCTGCCCGAGGTTCACCTTGAATTCGCGCGCGAATTCAAGCGGCATGCGCGGGAATGACAGATTTATATAAAGAAAACAAATACATAAGTTGTCATCATTGCGAAAGCGAGGATCTCAGGACGAGAAGGTGAGGGGGATGTATCATGCGCCCTCTGTGCTTCGCGGAGATCTATATCGGCCGGGAGTTTCATTCTGCCTGAGGTCCTCGCTTTCGCAAGGATGACAACTTGATAGAAAGGGGAAATAGCTGGAGTGCGCGCCATACAGCTTGATGCCGCATCAGCGGCGTTGCCGATGACGGAGTCTTTCACCTAACCGATTGTCACCCTTATATATAATGCTGTCATCCTTGCGCAGGCGGGGACCTCAGGCCGCGTAGGGCGAAGGGGCTGATATCAGGTGCCCCTTTCATACGTTCCCATCATTGCGCGCTGCGCCCATGGGGCCTCTTTGGAGATCCGTGCATCCCCTAGTCCGAAGGCGGGAAGGGGATGGCGGCGGGTGATGCGGTAGACCGTGGCGGGCGGGGCGTTGAAGAGGGTCCAGCCGACCACGCTGGCCTTGAGGCCGAGCCGGTCGAGGATGTGGCGCGGCACCGGGCAGCGCGGGCCATAGGTGAACTGATAGAAGGCGCCGCCGCTGCGTATGTGGCTGAAGGCGCCGGCGAGAATGGCCATGATCTTGCGCGGCGACATGCTGAGAAGCGGCAAGCCGCTGACCACCGCGCCGACCGCTTGCGGTCTCTCCATGTCGAGGCCCTTCAGCCGGGCGGCGTCCATCTGCAGTACCCGTAGCTCGGGAAAGCGCGACCTCAGGAGGCGCGTGAAGTCGGAGCCGTATTCGACAAGCACCAGATCTTCCGGCGCCACGCCTTGCGCCAGCAGGCTGCGGGTGAACACGCCGGTGCCCGGCCCGAGTTCGATCACCGGCCCGGTGGACGGCCCGATCTCGCGGGTCATCAGGGCGGCCAGGGCGCGGCCTGATGGTGCGATGGCGGCCACCTGAAGCGGCCGGGCGGCCCAGGATTTCAGAAACGTCAGCAGGTCGCCTTGTGGGCGGGGCGCACGGCGCTGGCGCGGAGAGGGCCTGAAATCGCAGCCCCACATCCGCCCGGTAAAGCAAGCTGCGGAGGACGGTTCCGGTTGCCCCGGGGGAAGATCCGCCATGGTGTGACTCCCTGGTGATGTTCTTGAGGACGGAGAATAGCTGCCGAGCGGCGCGGAAGCAGTGGCAGAGGGCGTCAACGCTTTTGCTCGGGATGCCAAAAACACGGCCCCGTTCCGGCAACGGCTTGCCGCATATGAAAACCCCGCCACGATGTCGCGGCGGGGCGTGTCGTCATGAAGCTTGGTGGTTCACTTCAGCGCCACCTTGTCCGCGGGCAGCGGAGCCACCGGAACCCCCGGCCAGATCTTCTGGAGGTTGCCGGAGATGACCAAGTCGCTTTCCGTCAGGCCCGAGAGGATGGCGATCTCGGGGCCGTCGGTGCGGCCGATCTGGACCATGCGCATTTCGACCTTGCTGTCCTTGCCGACGACGTAGACGAACTTGCCGAGCTGGCTGGAGCCGAGGGCCACCTGCGGGGCCATCAGCACGTCGGGCTCGCTGCCGACGCTGAGGCGGAGGTGGACGTATTGGCCGGGCAGAAGGTCGAAGGCGGCGTTGGCGATGGTGGCGCGGGCGGCCACCGTGCCGGTCGACTGGTCGAGCCGGTTGTCGATGAAGGTCAGCTTGCCGGTGTAGTGCTTGGCGTTCTGGGCGTCGCCGTCGGCGCCGGGCAGGGTGATGTCGGCGGTGACTTCACCCTTGGCGAGCGCTGCCTTGATGCCGGCGAGTTCCTTCTCGGACGGGTTGAAGGTGACGTAGATCGGGTCGAGCTGCACCAGCGTGTTCAGCACGGTCTGGCCGGAGGAGACCAGCGTGCCGACCGAGGCCGAGGTGCGGCCGACGCGGCCGGCGAAGGGCGCGCGGATGGTCGAGCGCTCGATGTCGAGCTCGGCCGCCCGTATGGCTGCCTGGGAGATGCCGATGGCCGCCTCGGCCTGGCGCAGCGAGGTGGTGCGCTGGTCGTAGCCGTCCTTGGCGAGGAAGCCCTTCTGCGTCAGCGCCTCACCGCGGTCGAGGTTGTTGCGGGTGTATTCGACCTGGGCGGTATCGCGCTCGAGCTGGGCCTTGGCCGTGTCGAGGGCGGTCTGTGCGTCGCGGTCGTCGATGCGATAGAGCACGTCGCCGGCCTTCACGTCGGCGCCGTCGGCGACCACCTGCTCCTTGAGGAAGCCGGTGACCTTGGCCTGCAGCGACACCGACTGGATAGCTTCGGTACGGGCGGGATAGTCGAGGAAGACCGGCAGCGTGCGCTTTTCGACCTTGGCCACCGGCACCGGCATGGCCTGCGGCGCCGGCGGGGCGGCGGTGGCGGCCGCCGGGGTGGCGAAGAAGTCCTGAACGTGCAGGGTGTTCAGGGCGTAGTTGCGCACCGCCGGGTGGAACAGGCTGGCGCCGCCGGCGATCACCACGAGGGCGAGTAGAGAGGTGACTGGGCGTCTTGTCAGGAAAGACATGATGAAAACTCCGATCACTCAGCCGCCTTGGCCAGCTCTTCTTCAGAGTCCTGGTTGGCGGCTACGGGATGGTGGGCGTGGTGATGGGCTTCGGCGTCGTGGGCGATGGCGGGGTTCATCGCCTCGCGGATACGCTCGATCACCACGTAGAACACGGGGGTGAAGATCAACGTCAGTATGGTGGCCGCCAGCATGCCGCCGACCACGGCGGTGCCCAGCGACTGCCGGCTGGCCGCGCCGGCGCCCGTGGCGAACATCAGCGGCACCGCGCCGAGGATGAAGGCGAAGGCCGTCATCAGGATCGGGCGGAGACGCAGGCGCGCCGCCTCTTTCGCCGCCTCGATGACGCTGATCCCGTCCTCGCGCCGCTTGCGGGCGAACTCGACGATCAGGATGGCGTTCTTGGCGGCGAGGCCGATCAGCATGACGAAGCCGATCTGCGAGTAGACGTCGATCTGCATGCCACGCAGGTTGATCATCCCCATGGCGCCGAGCAGCGCCAGCGGCACGGTGAGCAGCACCACGAAGGGCATGGTCCAGCTCTCGTATTGCGCCGCCAGGATGAGGAAGACGAACACCAGGGCCAGGCCGAACACGATGGTTGCCGCCGAGCCGGCCTTCAGCTCCTGGAAGGTGATGCCCGTCCATTCGTAGCCGAAGTCGCGCGGCAGCACTTCGCCGGCCACCCGCTCCATGGCGGCGATCGCCTGGCCCGACGAGTAGCCGGGGGCAGGGCCGCCGTTGATCAGCGCGGAAGCGTTGGAGTTGTAGTGCGGCACGGTTTCCGGGCCGACGGTGGGCTTCAGCTCGCCGAGGGTGGAGAGCGGCACCATGCCGCCGGTGTTGTTCCTCACATAAAGGCGCGTCAGGTCGGTGGCCGCCGAACGGGCGTCCTGGTCAGCCTGCAAGGTGACGCGGAAGGTGCGGCCGAACAGGTTGAAGTCGTTGACGTAGAGCGAGCCGAGATAGATCTGCAGCGTGTTGAAGATGTCCGGCAGGTTGAGGCCCAGGAGCTTGGCCTTGTTGCGGTCGAGGTCGTAGATGAACTGCGGCGTCGAGGTGCCGAAGCTCGAGAACATCTGCCGGGCGTTGAGCTCGGGCTGCTGGCGGGCGGCGGCAAGCAGGGCCTGCGTCGCGTCGTTCAGCGCCTGGCTGCCCTGGCCGGTGAGGTCCTTCACCTGGAATTCGAAGCCGCCGGTGGCGCCAAGGCCGGGGATGGACGGCGGATCGAAGGAGAGGGCGAAGGCGTCGGGGATGCCGAGGAGCTTGGGACGGACTTCCTCGACGATCTTCGAGGCGTTCTGTTCCGGCCCGCGCTCTTCCCACGGCTTCAGGATGGCGAACTCCACGGCCGAGTTGGACTGGGCCGCCGAGGTCAGGAAGTTGAGGCCGGAGATGGCGCCGACGATATCGACGCCCGGCGTCTTTTCCAGGATGTCGCGCACCTGCTCGGCCACCCTGTCGGTGCGTTCGAGCGAGGCGCCGTCCGGCAGCTGGACGACCACGAAGAAATAGCCCTGGTCTTCCACCGGCAGGAAGGTGGAGGGAATGCGGTTCCAGAGCCAGTAGGTGGTGCCCAAGGCGACCACGAACAGCGCGAGCACCACATAGCGCAGCTTGACGAGCAGGCCGACGCTGGCCGCATAGGTATGCGACATCCAGTTGAATGCCGAATTGAACCAGCGGAACGGCGGGAAGCGCGTCGCCCCCTGATGGCGCAGGAAGGCGGCCGACAGGGCCGGGCTCAGCGTCAGCGAGTTGAAGGCGGAGATGCCGACGGAGATCGCCACGGTGAGCGCGAACTGGTTGTAGAGCTGGCCGGTGACGCCGGGGATGAAGGCGACGGGGATGAACACCGCCATCAGCACCGCCGTGGTGGCGATGATCGGCCCGGTCACCTCGCTCATCGCCTTGCGGGTGGCGGCGAGCGGCTTGAGGCCGGCCTCAATCTGGCGTTCGACGTTCTCCACCACCACGATGGCGTCGTCGACCACGAGGCCGATGGCCAGCACCATGCCCAATAGACTGAGCATGTTGAGCGAGAAGCCCATCAGCTCCATCACCACCAGCGTGCCGATCAACGACACCGGAATGGCGATGGCCGGGATGACAGTGGTGCGCCAGCTTTGCAGGAAGATGAACACCACGGCGATGACCAGCACCAGCGCTTCGCCGAGCGTTTTCAGCACGTCGTCCATCGCCGCCTGCACGAAGCGGGTGGTGTCATAATGCATGGCGTAGGAGATGCCGGTCGGGAAGCGCTTGGAAAGCTCCTCCATCTTGGCCTTGACGCCTTCCTGAAGGGCCAGCGCGTTGGAGCCGGGCATCTGGAAGACGCCGAGCACCACGGTGGGGTCCTTGCCGAAGAAGGCGCTCGACGAATATTGCAGGGCGCCGAGCTCGATGCGGGCGACGTCCTTCAGGCGCACCACGGCGCCGCTCGGCCCATCGGCGCGAACGACGATCTCGCCGAACTCCTCCGGCGTGCTCAGGCGGCCGACGGCGTTGACCTGCATTTCGAAGGCGGTGCCGGTGGGGGCGGGCGCCTGGCCGATCTTGCCGGCGGCCACCTGCACGTTCTGCTCGGAGATGGCATTCTGCACGTCGACGGCGGTGAGGCCGAGGTTGGCGAGCTTGTCGGGGTTCAGCCAGACGCGCATGGAATAGCGGCGCTCGCCGAACACCTGCACGTCGCCGACGCCCGGCACGCGCTTCAGCGGGTCGACGATCTGCAGCGCCGCGTAGTTGCTGAGGCCCACCTGGTCCACCGAGTGATCCGGTGACACCAGGTTGACGATCAGCACGAAGTTCGGGTTCTGCTTGCGGATCGACACGCCCGTCTGGTTGACGATGGCCGGCAGCGACGACGACGCCTGCGACACGCGGTTCTGCACGTCGACGGCGGCGGTGTTGATGTTGTAGCCGGTGTTGAAGGTGACCGTGATGGTCGACGAGCCGTCATTCGAGCTGGTCGAGGACATGTAGGTCATGCCTTCGACGCCGTTGATCTGCTGCTCGAGCGGCGTCGTCACCGTGTCGGCGACCACCTGGGCGCTGGCGCCGGGATAATGGGCGGAGACCACCACCTGCGGCGGCGAGATCTCGGGGAATTGTGCGACCGGCAGCAGCACATAGCAAATGGCGCCAGCCATCACCATGATGATGGCGATGGCCGACGCGAAGATCGGGCGTCCGGTGAAAAAGCTTACCATGTGCAGGCCTCGCCTTTCCCGCTGGCTATCATCCAGCAGGGAACTGTTTCGCTGTTGGCGGTGTTGTTCAGACGGTCGCCGATCCGCCGCAATTGGCGGCCAACCTTTTCAGGTGTGATCCGGTCGGCGCGCATGACGGTCAGCACCAGAGGATCGGCAAGGAGCTCGTCCAGCGTGAGTTCTCTCTTCATGACAAGTCTCCTTCAGATCGAGCGGCCGACGAATTCGGCCGCGGTGCCCATTGCCGGGCGTCAGATGCTCCAACAGCCGCCGCCCTCTTTCCGATCCGGCGCTGTCTCCTTCGCCAGGCGCCGGGTTTTCCGGGCCGGCACCCTAGACAAAGGGTGCATAAGGGCGATGCCGCATCCGGGGGGAGCCAGCCTTGACGCATCGAAAAGGGGGTGTTACCTGTCAGTAACATCCTGGACGTTACAGATCGGTAACATGGGCGTCAAGGCGCTTCTGAATAATGGCTAATGACGAAATGGTGAGCTGCTGCGTGATGAAGCGGCCTCGTGAGCGGATCATTGAAATGGCCCAGCTCCTGTTCCGCAAACACGGCATCCGCGGCGTCGGCGTCGACACCATCGCCGAAGAGGCTGGCACCAACAAGATGACGCTTTACCGGCACTTCGGCTCGAAGGACGAGCTGATCGCCGAATGCCTGCGCTACACCGCGAGCGGCGCCGACGGATTCTGGGACGATATCGAGAAAAGTTCGACCGATCCGCTGGATAAGCTGCACGCCTGGGTGCGCGGCGCCGCCACCTACGCCAGCATGGAAGGCGGCGGCTGCGACCTCCTGACGGCCGCCTTCGAACTCCCCGAACCCGACCACCCGGCCCGCCAGGTGGTGGAAGCCTTCAAGCGCGAACAGCGCGAAAGGCTGATCGGCCTCTGCCGCGACGCCGGGATTGCCGAGGCCGAAGGCCTGGCCGACGCGCTGAGCCTGCTGCTCGAGGGCGCAAGGGTGAACCGGCGGTCAGTGGGGCCGAATGGACCGTCGGCGCATTTCGTGACGATCGCGGAAGCGGTGATCGCGTCGTTCAGCGCGGCGGGGGAGCGGGTGAGAGAGAGGGTGGCGTAGGGGGGGCAACGCCCTCCGATTCCTAATCTCCCCCTAGTTTCCTTGCGATACGGAAGACCGCAACTGCTCTCGCCACTTGCTGGCGAGTCCTTCAGCGATCCGGGTGAAGTCCTCCAATCGCTCCAACCTCTCCTCCAACTGACGGCGCGCCCCCTCATCAGTGTCTGCCTCTTCTTCGAGATCAGCCGGTGATGAAATGAAGCGGATTACGATTTCCGATACGCCGTTGCTAGCTCCGGCTGCTTCTGCCAGTTTGACCCACTCTTTCGATTTGTCAGCAGCGGCGCGAGCAGCTTGGCCAAGACAGTATCCAATCAAAACTTTCGCCGAATAATCGAGGCCGTCGACCGCTTTCAACCAAGTCTCAGCCTCGGACTCTTCCGCTTTGCTACCCAACGGCACCCGAGCGGAACGCAAGTAGCGAGGAATGTCATTGTCCGGATCTAGGCTTTCGATGACGCGAAGGATAGGTTCCAGCTCTTCAAATGGACGCTTGCCGTTCGGAAGTTCGGCGCGATGATTCCAAAGCGCCAGGATAGCGTCGAAGCAAATCCTCTCAGCAAATCGCTTCTCTTCGCCAGTTGCATTCTCAGCCTTGGTGATGAGCTCAGCGACGTAGTGAGCCATCCAGCGTCCTAAAGTGTCCACCGAATCCTCTGGCCCAAGCTCTTCCACGAGGCGGCGACCTAACGCAATGATGGGATCAGATCGTAACGAGTTGTCCGTCTGATCCGAGAAGGTACACTCTGGCCCTTGTTGGCACATCTTCTTTATCATTTTCTGCACTGCTTTCGTACGAGCGGTGTCGTCGCTGGCGTCCAATCTGAACCTTGATAATCAGCTTGCGGTTGAGCTTGGTCAGCATCTCGGTGAGAAAGTCCGGCGAAGCTTGGAGCCGGCAGCCATGTTCTGGATTATTGCTATCATGGTGCTTGGCTTCATCATAATGGCCCCATACCTGTGAGGCCATGACTATGGCCTCAGCATCGGTTCGCCAAATTCTATTATCCGGGTCGGTCTGAAGTCGCATAAGGTCGATAATTTCTCGGGTCGGCGTTGGTGGCGGAAAGCCGATACCTCCGGCCCAGCGGTCTTGACCGTCTATCCCCTGTTCGCGACTATAGTCGACGATCCAGCCCTTGAGCAAAAAGCCTCGTTGATCGATTTCCGTGTGACTCCCTGCACTTGGGATCGCGTAGTGATGAGTGTTATTTGCAGTGCCAAGTGCACGAAGCAGCGCGAGCGAGTTATCGGGCGACACGAGAGCACTGCTTATTCGGACGTACTGTTGGCGTTCGGAATTTGCTTCAGCCCAATCTCCCCAGACGTTCAGTTGGCCTCTTGAACGCAGTGCCTCGTCGAAGTCACCCCTTGTGATGGTACGTCGCTGGTTGCCGTCTCTCTCTCTGTCCTGCCAAGCCGACCGTTGTAGCGGTGCCGGATCGCGCCGGTCCCAAAGCCAACGTCCGTCCTTTCGTGAAAGGTCGTGACGTTGGAGCCAGTCCGCAAATTCATCTTCCGCGTCATATTCGGAGTCGCGATGCGTGGGCGTGCTTTGCAGAAGCTTGCCCGCCACAATCATCATCGCGTGGTACGCATGATAGAAATTAAGGTTGTCGGCGCGCGGATACGAGTCTTTGGAATAAATGTGACCCTCTCGGTAGAGGTTCCGCCGACCTCGCTCATCTTCGTCCCACCGGCCCCTCGCGGTGAAGCCAAAGTCGGATCGGATCACCTTTAGTGCTTCCGTCTCAATCTCGCTCTCCGACAAGGCAAAAACCCGGCCAAGAGGCTCGTACCAATAGGGGCCGAAATCAAAGCCAAAGAAGAAGCTGTCATCGTCGCCGGTAGCTGAGTCATTCAACAGCTTTCGGTGACCGCGGTCGTAGAACTTGGACTCCATGACGGGGAGAGGGGATATGTTGACCGCGCTGAGGCGCTCCATGAGATTGTCCTCGTGCGGCAAAACCTGGCTTGCCACGAGCGCAAGTCCCGCGCGGGCAGCGAACTGTCGGATCAGGACGTGATGCTGGTCCTTTAGTGCCCAGTCACAAATTTGTCCCACCCATGGCGTGAGCACCGCAGGATGTTCCGTTGCGGAACGCGCGATACCAATCAGGAACCATTGTAGTGCATGTAGCTGATAGAACGGCAGTCTAGCATCGACAAATGGACCGCCTTTCCTCTCGGCTGCGAGTTGCATGAGGGGGGCGAGCAAGTCGCGCCGCTCCAAAGCAACCACTCCTAGAACGGCGTGTGCACCCTCCCATCGCAAGACACTTTCTGGAGCTGCCAATGAAGCCCAGATGTAGCCTGCAAGCGAAACCCTGATATCGGAGGGCGGCAGTAGATTGTTCGACCATGGGCCATCCCCGTCCTCGTCCGTCAGGACGGAGTTGAAGAGACCGAGGCCGAACTTGAGGGCTTCGAGCGCCTCGTCTTCAGAGAGCTTAGTGGCGAGCAGGCCAACCAGGGAAAAGAGCTGGTCGGAGTCCGCGGGGTCGGGCGTTTCGCCGACCGCGTCGAGCACCACGCCGATAAGATTACCTTCGCTTATCCCCGCCGCCTCACAGGCCAGCTTGAAGGGTAACACTTCGTGATGCCGATTCTTTCTAATGCTCATGCAGTAACGGCGACAAAACACGTTCAATGCGGTTTCTATCGCTCGCCTAATCGCGGGCCGCCTCTTCCAAGCGTCGGGCACTTGCTCCAAAAATGCTCGAAAATCGTAAGGTTCAAACTCAGGTATGTCGCCAACTGCTTCGATAAAGGCCGGTTCAGATCCAACCGGCAGCCGACGAATTCCTTCGATGAAGAACTGCTTATGATAGAAAGGGGGGGCAGTATTTTTAAACCCCGTATAGGCTCGATGCAAGCCTTCAGCCGTGCTCAGGTCGCAATCGGCGAATACATTGTCCCAGTTTCGCTCGGATTTGGACCTCGTTTCGGAAGAAAAATCAATGTTCTGGCGCCCTGAGTTCTCTTTAGGCTCGTTCTCCTCAAAGGCGATGACCTCATCGAGCTCTGCGATTGTAACGCCATGCTTCGACGCAATCTTCCTGAATTTCGAAAAGTCTCCCCCCTCCAGCCGCATGTAGCGATACATATGGGCCGCTGCGGCCTCCTTTTGGCTGCCTCCTGCCAATACGCAGTCGAGCAACTGGCTGTATGACCACTTTGCTCGAAAGGCGATCAGGGGTAGCGCGTCCCACGGATCTAGTAGGCCGCGCTCGATTAATCTCTGAGTTGCTATCGGAAGTATTCGTTCGTGCCAGCCGAAACCACGATCTCGCCATCGGCTCAGGATGGCCAATGCGGATGATGGGCATAAGTCACAGAGAGCCTCGACTGTTGCGTGCCAATCAAAGTGTTTGTCGCGGTCGACATAGTCGTAAGTCAGCTCTGCGCATCGCGCAAAATGATAGGCCACTTCGGGTAGGGGGCGATCGAGACTGGATGCACGGCCAGCCAAGTCCAGAATGGCATTCCAACGCGAGAGGTTTTCATCCCCAATCTTGCTCACCACCTCAACGGCCTCGTTGAAGTACGCTTTAGCGTCTAGCCTGCTAACTGCAAGAATTGCGCGAGCAGCATCGATGTATCCATTGGACTTATTCTCTGCATCAGATCGCTCATCTTTGGAGCGGTTGAATGCCTCGTCTGCAAATTCAAGGGCCGCTGCCTTCGTTGCATCTTTCTGGCCACACAATCGCGCGAGTGCAGTCAGGGTGCGTGTGAAGAGCGGCCACTTCAGACCGTCTTTCCAGCGCGAAAAGTCGGCCAACCTTTCCGCATCCGCCGCGTCGAGCTTATGGAGGATATCAAGCCATAGCAGGGCTATCTCGTTGGATGTGTGGGGGTTTTCACGATAATAATCCCTAGCTGCTTTGATGGACGCTTGGCGCGCACGTTCCAGCTCGTCAGCGATCGATCTGGTTGCCACACGGCCAAGAAGCGTTGCCGCCCACAACTGATGCCACGGAAGGAGCGCGCCAATGTCTGCCTTGAATTCTATAAGGTCGCCCGAAGTGTAATTTTTGTTCTTCTCGTCGATTTCGGCCCTAAGATCTGCATGCGCCAAGTCACGGAGTTCCAAGACCTGCCCCTGCAGGGCCGCGCACAAACAATAGGCACGCAGTACCGGAAAGCGCGATTTCGTGAACTCTGATGATAGTGCCCGCGGCGGTTCGTCCGGAAGGTATCTTAAAAGTATAGCCGCCGCGTCATCAGGAGCCCAGCCCCCTTTCTGCAGCGCTGCCTCCACGAGCGCGGTGACAGCGATCAGCGCGGAGTCTCGGTCGTTCCAAGAGTCGCCGTCTCTCAGTTTTACGCGCGGTCTTGATATGAGGCGCATCGCGCGGCTCGTTACTTCAGCAGGAAGGGTTCGCTGAACCTCGCGAAGTTCAACAGTGACCGCGAGCACAAGACAAAGATTGTTCCCAGCCGCGCGGGCAAACTCTTCCACGTCTTGAAAGCGACCATGGTCGATCAACCGCCTCGCCACGGCCCGACCGACCCGGAACGAAACCTCCCGCGGGCGCCAGCCGATCAGGCTGCGAGCACCCTCGGCGGGACCGTGGATGTTGATATGGGCAAGTGTCAACTCGACAATATCTTCGTCCGATATCTCCTCGTCCTTGCGTTCCTCCGGCGGCAAGCGGCTCCAGTTCTCCAGCCAATCATCGGCGATGCGCAGGCGGCTGCGTGCATCACCGGCGAGTTCCGAGTAACCCGACAGCAAGGCGGCTTCATACGCGTGATGGGAACCGAGCCAGCCCGATCCAAATATTCGCCTGGATACGATCTCCTGAGCGAGATTGGTTTCCAGAAAGGTTGCTGCGAGATCGGTGTTGGCTTGGAGGATCTTCCGTTGCCTGTCGTCGCCCGCCATCTCTCCGCCTGCCCTAAGCGCCAGCTTGGCGGAATCGAGATAACGCTTTGACCGCAGCGCGGCCTTCAAAGCAAATTGCAAGCGTTGAAGTTCAACATCCCGCTTTTCTATCTGGTTCGTCTCCGGCAGCGCCGCCGAGTTCAGCGCCAATTCCACAAGTTCCGAAAACTTTCCGGCCTCCAGCATCAACTGCGGCAAGACCGACGCCACATATACGCTTTTGGTGGCAAGAGGCGTTAAGCTCGAAATAAACTCGGCTATCTCGTTGGCAGACGGTTTAAATTTCTCTCGAAACCACGTTTCAGCAGGTTCATCGAAGAACTGAATACTGTCACCGGCCACGAGAAGGGGACGCCCAAGGTCGATTGCGAAGCTTCTGATTGCGGCGTCGTCGACGCCGGACATCTTCGACAAAATCGAGATTGGAATGAGCGGTCGTAGCGCAGCCAGCCCTGCACAGATCTTATCTACTTGGTCTTTTTCAACGGAACCTATGTTGTCCTTCAGCTTTGCAATGGCGCTGTCCAACAAACTGCCGATCGTATCCTCAACAGTCGTTGGGTTGGGTCCAAGCAGCCGTAGCGTCTCGGGAAGTTTAGCGTTGTTTGAAAGCGCTAGGGCCTGAACGCGTGGGTTCTGAGAACTTAGGCGATGAAATTCGTTGACGTCGTGTTCGCTCGCATTCGGAAACTGCTGCCTAAGAAAAGTGGCTGTCTCTTCGCGACTAAACGGCCTGAGTTCAAGCCGTATCGCGTTGACCGGGGGGGCAAGGTGGTTCTGACGGTGGGAGCGGCAGAGGAAGACCAGGCGCACATTTTCTGGCATCTGCTCTCGAATGAGGTCCAGAACAAACGACCTTACCTCTCCAACCTCCTCTGCCGCCATCTGCGCATTGTCGGCCGCATCCACCACTATGCACAGAAGTGCATCAGGGTTGGCGAGGCGCACCAGCGTGGCAGCCTGACTGATCCGATGTAGGAACGCACGCATGTAGTCCGATGGGGCGGCACGCGAAGTCGGAATTAGCAGGTGACAAAGCCCTCTGCTCGCAAGTTCGTTCGCGATTTGTACGAGCGCATCTCTATGCCTATGGCGATAATTAGATGGGTTCCGGTGTAGACCGTTCCCGTAACAGTCATACAAGACAAACGGCGACCCGTCGGGAAGGCCGCGAGCAATGCGTGTGGCGAATACCGTTTTGCCGACGCCACCAGAGGCGTGGATGACAATGGGGGCGGTTGCCTTGATGATCTCGCCTAGAAGCAGGGCTTCCTGGGCACGGGGCACAGCCTCATCCAAATCCTCGATTAGGCACGGAGCTGGGAAGAGCAGTGACTCGTCGGTATTAAGGGCTCGCTCAACGTCCTTCTTCGTGATCGTCGGGTTTTGTTCTCCTTCGGACAAGGCTCGGCGTTTCACCAGCTCGTTCAGCTGCAACGGCCCGTCAGCATCGGCGTCCGCGAGGTACCCACGCACCTCCTGAAAAAGGATGTTTCGTTGTTCCCAAAAATCATCTTGCCGCCCCTCGAAGCGCAGCAGCTTGGAAAACTCCGCGAGCTCGTCTCCCTTTAGGCCTGTGAATCTTTGAAGCTTCTTCAGTTCGCCCGGATGACGGGGTGGTGCCCCGACAGCGACATCAGCGACGGCGTTGGTAAAGTCTGTACCGACAGGGCGGTTTGTCACGAACCAAAACTCGAGCTTTGATGCGAGTGTGTCGGTTGTGAAGGTTTGCAGCAGTTTCTTATAACGCCCGGCGAAGCCTTTAATGGTTTTTTCCAGGCCGCTTGCGGTCCAGGGCTCGGTCGCGTGATGCGTTGAGTGCTTGAGCTGCATATAGCGGATGAGGCGAGCGGTTTTCAGCTCCTCGCTGCCAAAGTACTCGGCGATATCGATTACCTCCTCGCCTGCGATCGTGGAAGGCTTATCGGCGCACTCCTGCCGTGAGGGCCCTTCAATGCTAATGGCGATCAGGTCGGTGTGTGCTGAAAGGAGCTGCAAGCAGCGGCGAGCTGCCCACAGGTAGTGGAATTGATCACCATCTCGGCTGGCGCGGACTAGGTTAATCTTGGACATCGGACATGCATAGGAATCAAATACTAGCTAATGAACCGTGCCAGTTTTATAGCCGGAATGACAGGGAGTTAAGCTGCGGGAGTCGTGCGCTGCACAAGTAGGTGTTACCACTTTCGATTAGACCATTCACGCCTCGGGCGTGCTGATGCGCAGTTTGCTTGTAGCGTTTGCTTTCCCATTGGCAACTTGTTCGGACTGGGAGTCCACGCGGGCATCCTGTACGTGGTACCTCAACGAGGCTTTCCTGGCAGCGTCGGCAAATCGTAAGCTTGGGGGAGCTTATGGCACCATTGATCCGGTTTAGCGGGCCAGTCTGGCGGCTTCTGCCTCGGCTGGTCGCGGAGACGCCTGCGGCTCCGGCGCATGCGCCCGAGGGGCGCTTTCATCATTCGGGGCAGGTTGCCGCCTATGCTTCGCTCAGCGCTGAGGGCGCCGCCGTTGCGATCAAGCGCTATCTTGGCGATGGGGTTGCGCGGGTGCTCGTGCCCATGTGGCTCGATGCCGAGCGGGTGGCCGACGAGCGGGGCAATCGGTTGGCGTCGGTGGTCTGGCAGGATATCCGGGAAGGCGGCGATGTCGCGCCGACCTGGGCATTTTCGGACGCGGCGCGGCGGGCCCGCGCTGAGGCGATGCTCTACTCCTCAAGGTCGCGGCCGGACCTCTCGCATGTCGTGGTGTTCGAGCCGGGCTGCCTCAGTTATGTGGGGCCGACGACGGAGTTCGTTCCGTGAGCGGATGGAGGGAGAGGGAGATCTATATCGGCCGATCGTTTTATTCTGCCTGAGGTCCTCGCTTTCGCAAGGAAGACAGGAGAATTATATTTAGGGAACAAGCGGGTAGCGCTCGCGTTCTGATCAGGCTGTTTCCCTCGGGCAGGCCGCTTGAACTCACGCGTGAATTCAAGGTGTACCTCGGTCTGAAAAGGGAGGGCGGCTTGTATGGGGCGCAATGGTCAGGCCGATCAGGCTGTCGTGCCGCGCAGGCCGCTTGAGTTCACGCGTGAATTCAAGGTGTACCTCGGTCTGAAAAGGGAGGGCGGCTTGTATGGGGCGCAATCGTCAGGCCGATCAGGCTGTCCTGCCGCGCAGGCCGCTTGAATTCACGCGTGAATTCGAGGTGTATCTCGGGCCGAAAGGCGAGCGGCTTGTATAGGGCGCAATGATCCATCAGGTCATGCATACTGCGATGGGAGTTTGTTTCGCTCTATATCGCCAGGGTGCAGACCGGCAAGGCGCCTGCTGCTGGTACCGCTGGCCATCCGGCCGCCGCACCTCCGTCAAACTCATGAAAATGCTCAACAAATCGGCGCTCAATGCGGCAATCTCCGTTTTGGTTGATCGCCATCGATTCAAATAAATTCACACAGCAAACAAATATCTTCGGGGAAATTACGAGAACTGAGCGGCTCTGCCCCGCAGGAGCCTGGCTGCGGTACAATTTAGAAACACTCTTGTCAGTAAAGAATTTTCGGTTTAAAATCAGTGCCACGGGTAGTTTTGAGAAAATCTGTTTGTCATACTTTATGAAAAGCTCTCTGTTCTAGCGGGGTGAGCTGTTTTCTGTTTGTGAACTGCATATTCGAAATCGATACTTTCAGGAGATTGAATCTGCGGCGCGTTAGGTCGCGATGAATACGCCGGATATCACGATCATCGATCCAGAACGACAGGACGGCGCTGGCCGTGGTTAGCTTCCCTGGTCAAGCGGGTGGTCGCTGAGCTTGTACAGGCGAGTTTTTGCGCCCGCGCCAGATACATGTAACCGCCAACGACGCGTGTGGCGATCTTTCGTAGGTCAACAGTCAATTGAGCGAGGAAAGTCAGGTGGTGAAGTCGAAGATTTGACGGGTTCAGTCCTCGTCACGGCAATCCAAAGTGGAGGAGTGGTCGAAATGGAACGAATTTTTCAATACACGCTTCAAGGCCTTCCCGATACGGTGCTGACTATTGAGACCTGGAAATTTCAAACTAACGTCCAACTGCCCGATAACACTTCTCCTGGATTACCCGTCTTAAATGTTTCCGGGACTTTCGGCGGCCAGCAGGTTACGGGGATGGTTGGTGTCGGCGGCCTCATGCAGAGCGACGATAGTGTCGGCTCTTACGACAACACTATCTTCCAGAATGACTGGGCGGGAGATATTGAAAGCTTCAAAGGTCTCGATATCGAGGGCGTGGCTTTCCGGACCTGGGACGGTGTTGAACATGTGGTTTTTGGCCGCAATGGTGCCGTCTGGGTTAATGGTTCGTGGCCTGATGGGGATATATATGCAGGCCAGGTGACTGTGACCTCCACCTTGTCGGGGCCGCCTGAGTTTTTTGCCACGAACGGTGGAACGAAGATCAATGGTACTGGCCAGAGTGATTGGATCTTTGCCGGCGGCCAGGCTCTTCCGCAGACGGTGAATGCCGGCAATGGCGACGACATCGTTTTCGGCGGCAGCCAAGGTGGGGCTGAAAATGGCGACGCCGGGAACGATTTGATTGCCGGCGGGTCGGGAGCAGACGTCATCAGCGGAGGGGCCGGCGACGATATCCTGTCCGGCGGCGCGGGCAACGACATCCTGTCGGGCGGTGACGGACGTGACATCCTGTCCGGCGGCGCAGGTGCGGACACCTTTCAGTTCAAAGGCAATTTCGGCGCCGACACAATCACGGATCTGAACTTTGCGGAAGGCGACAAGCTGAATTTCTACGCCGGCACGATCGGCGCGGCGGGGTCGTATTACTCCACGCACAATGCAACGATCACCTCACTCGCTGGATTGCTGGATCTCGTTCAGAAGGTGGGCGCTTCCGTTTTGCAGGGAGCGGCAGGGTCCGCGAAGATAGACTTCGGCGGTGGCAACACGCTGAGCCTGCTTGGTTTGGGATCCGCATTCGGCTTTGCCGACCCAGCGAGCAGTAACGCCGCAGGCAGCTCGTCCGACGACATTCTGATCGGTGGGAACGGAAAGAATGCCCACCTGGTTGGTGGCGGCGGCAACGACATATTGCTGGCCGGATCGGGCGGCGATTTGCTGGAAGGCAACGATGGCGATGACAAATTGCTTGGCGGGGCCGGAGATGATCGGCTAAGCGGCCAATCGGGGAACGATGTTCTTATCGGTGGCGCAGGCAACGATGTTCTTGTCGGCGGCGAAGGTGATGATCTTCTCCAGGGAGATAGTGGCGCGGATACATTCCAGTTTGGCGGCGGCACCCCGTCGACCGCATCTGTCTTTGGGGATGACACGATCACTGATCTGAATTTCGCCGAAGGTGATCGGATCAAGCTCCTGGCAGGAGCGATCTACGATGGCTCTGCCGCAGTCACCATTTCCAGCGCAGATCAACTCGCGCACTTCATTGCTCAAGGAGAGTCGCAAGGTTTTCTTGTGGCATCGGACGCAACCCCGGATGGCCATTCTGTCTCGATTGCCTTTGGGAACACCCTGTCTTCCATCACGATCATAGGCTTCAATCAATATGGAAGCCCCTCGGTGTAGCTTTGCCCAACGGCTCCTACCATAAGGGTTGATCGCGGAGACACCTGCAGCTCCGGCGCATGCGCCGGAGGGTGCCTCCATCACTCCGGGCAGGTTGGCGCCTATGCTTCGTTCAGCGCCAAAGGTGCCGCTGGTGCGATCCAGCGGTATCTCGCCGATGGCGTTGCGCGGGTGCTCGTTTCCATGTGGCTCGATGCGGAGTCCGGCGAGGGGTGGGCAGGGGAGATCTATAGCGGCCGATTGCTTTATTCTGCCTGAGGTCCTCGCCTGCGCAAGGATGACAGGAGATTTATATAATCGACGCAATCGGTTAACGCTCGCGTTCCTATAACGCTGTCATCCTTGCGAAAGCGAGGACCTCAGGACGAGTGGAGCGAGCGGCCGATATCACGCGCCCCATGCCATTCCCGCCGCTCAAGGTCGCGGTGGCCGGTTTTCCGGCGCACCGCTGACCGAGGTGGGTTACTGGCCGCTTGAGAGCGACTGGGCGGTTTGCAGGTGCTGTTCGAGGGTGGGCAGCGTATTGGCGGCGAGCATGGCCACCTGCTTGTTGCCCTCGGCGGCCTTCTGCTTGAACTCCTTCACGTCCATCTCGTGGTCTTTCACCATGTACATGGCGAATTCCTTGTCGAAGGCCTGGCCGGAGAGGCGGGAGAGCTTGTTCATTTCCTTGCGTGCCGCCGGCTTGATCTCCTCGGAGACCGGCACGTTCATCGAGCTGGCGAGCGCGGCGGCCTCTTCCTTGGCCTTGGCATGGTCGGTGGCCAGCGTGGTGCCGAAATTGCGGACGCCGTCGCTGGCGCCCTGCTCGGCGGCCAGCTTGCCCAGCGCGATTTCCGAATTGTCGCCCTTGATGGCGTCGCGCAGGAAGGCCTTGTCGGCCTTGGCGAAGGCGGGGCCGGCGATCAAGCAGGTGACCACGGCGGTGGCGGCGAGTACGGAACGATAATTCATGGTGTACCTCTCGGGTTGTTCGCAGCCCCGGCCTCCAACCGGCCAGAGGCGCGCAAGTTCCGAGAGGGGAAAGATTTTACGCCTTGCCGTTGGTCGCGATGGCGCCGACGAGATAGAGGGAGCCGGTGACCAGCACCCAGGATTTGCTGTCGGCGGCCTTTTCAAGCGCCTTGTCGTAGGCGCGCTGTGGATCGGGCTCGATCTCCGAGGGGAGGCGGAGCTGTTCGGCCATGGCGGCGAGCTCACTGGGCGAGCGCGAGCGGCCGCTGGCGACGGTGAAGATGACGTGGGACGCCCGGCGCGACAGCACCGACAGCAGGCCGAGCGCGTCCTTGTCCTCGGCGAAGGAGACGACGGCGACGCACGGGCCCTGGAAATCGGCCATCCCGCCGATGTCGGTGAGAACGGCGGCAAGGTTGAACGGTACATGCGCGCCGTCGAGCACCACCGGGACCGCCGTTCCGCCGATTTCTTCGGTCAGCGTCTGCAGGCGGCCGGGCAGGCGGGCCGAGACGATGGTGGCGGGGTCGAACCAGGCGGCGCCGAGGGCGGGCTTGCCGTCCTTGATGGCGAGGGCATCGAGCACGGCGGCGGCCAGCGCCGCGTTGCGCGCCATGATGCCGGCGCCTTCGGGAATATCCGGGCGGATGAGGCGGACGCCCAACTGGCTGGCGCGCGAGGCGATGACGGCGCCGGCCTCGTCGGATTCAGCGAGCGGGGTGAGGGCGATGGAGCCCGGCTTGATGATGCCGGCCTTTTCCGAGGCGATGGCGGCGCGCGTCTTGCCCAGCACCTCGGTGTGTTCCAGCTCGATGTTGGTGATCACCGCCGCCTCGCTCTCGACGATGTTGGTGGAATCGAGCCGGCCGCCGAGGCCGGTTTCGATCACCGCCCATTCGACGCCGGCGCGCCGGTAAATGACGAAGGCGGTGGCGGTGAGGAGGTCGAACCAGGTGGCGTCGCGCCCGGCGGTGCCCTCGGCGCGCGCCGCCCGGAAGGCATCGAGCGACAGGGCGAGCGCCGCGGCAAGCTCCGCCTCGCCGACCGGCTGGCCGTCGAGGGTGATCCGCTCGCTGACATGCGACACATGCGGCGAGCTGTAGCGGCCGACGCGGTGGCCGGCCTGCCGGAGGCCGGCTTCCAGGAGCGCGCAGGTGGAGCTCTTGCCCTTGGTGCCGGCCACGTGGATGACGCGATAGGCGCGCTCGGGATTGCCGAGGCGCCCGGCAAGGTCGAGCATCGGCTCCAGCCCGACGCGCATGCCGCCGCGCGGCCGCTGCTCCCAGTTGGTCAGCTGGTCGAGCGCGGCGAGCTGGGCGGTGAGCTCGGGATTGGTGATCGTGTTGGCCATGCGGCGCGTCCTCATTTGCGGCCTGCTGTTTAGCCCCAGTTGTCCGGTGGGAGCAAACGGGAATCCGTCAGCGATCATGGAACGCGCAAGCGAGCCCCACGGCTCCCTCAACTGCGGTTTGTGTCGGCAAGATAGAGGGAGATCAGGCGGGTCAGTTCGGCGCGTCCACCGCTGCCATCAGGCAGGGCGCGTCTTCCAGGAAGCGGGGTTCGATGCCCGGTTTGCCACGCGCCACCCAGTCGCGCTTGGCGGCTAGATAGTCGGTGAGGGCGGCAAGTTCAGCGGCCTTGCGCTGCAGCCGTGCGAGCGCTTCGTCCATCAGTTCGAGTTCACGCGCCTCGGAGAGGCCGTCGCGCTGCAATTCCCAGGCGATCTTGGCGATCTCCTTCAGCGGCATGCCTAGGGATTGCGCGAAGCGGATCATCCGCGCGGTCGAGGCGTCGCGTTCAGAGAAGATCTGGTAGGGGTTGCGCCCGCCCTTGGTGCCAAGTTCCGGCATCAGCATGCCCTTGCGGACGTAGAAGCGGATGGTGTCCTGGCTGAGGCCCGTCCTCGTCGCGAATTCGCCGATCAGCATTGTTTCATGCCCTTGACCATGGACCTTGGTCCAGACTTATGAAGAGAGCTCCTTTATTCCTGGAGCCATCTCATGTCGAGCGATCCTCAGACCACGTCGTCCTCCCCCCTTGCCTTCGTGACGGGGGCGACCGGCCTTCTCGGCAACAATCTGGTGCGCGAGCTGATCGCCGGCGGATGGCGCGTGCGGGCCCTGGTCCGTTCTCCCGAGAAGGCGGCGCGGCAGTTCGTCGGGCTCGACGTGGAGATCGTCACTGGCGACATGCTGAATGTGCCGGGCTTTGCCGAGGCGCTGCGAGAGGTCGACGGAATCTTTCACACGGCCGCCTATTTCCGCGATTCTTACAAGGGCGGTCGCCATTGGGAGGCGTTGAAGGCGGCCAATGTCGACGGCACCAGGGCTCTGCTCAAGCACGCCTGGCAGGCCGGTGTCAGGCGCTTTGTTCACACCAGTTCGGTGGCGGTGCTTTACGGCGCGCCGGGCGAAGTAATCGACGAGACCATGCTGCGCCACGAGCGCGATGCCGACGACTACTACCGCAGCAAGATCCTGTCCGACAGGGTGGTGCTGGACTTTCTCGACACGCATCCGGATTTCTGGGCGGCGCTGGTGCTGCCCGGCTGGATGCATGGGCCGGGCGACATCGGCCCGACCTCGGGTGGGCAGACGGTGCTCGACGTGGCGCATGAGCGGCTGCCCGGTGTGCCGCCGGGCTCGTTCTCTGTGGTCGATGCGCGCGACGTCGCCCGCGCGATGATCCTCGCCAACCAGAAGGGGCGGCGTGGCGAGCGCTATCTCGCCGCCGGCCGCCACATGACCATGGCCGACCTGATGCCGCTGATCGCCAGGGCGACGGGCGTCAAAGCGCCGACCCGGCGCATCCCGCAGGGCCTGCTCTATCTCATCGCCGCCGGGACAGAAGTCTACGCCCGGCTGACCGGCAAGCCAGTGCTGATCAGCTGGGCGATGGCCCGCACGGTGGCCCGCGAAGCCGACCGCTCCCGCTACAACCCCGCCAAGAGCGAGCGGGATCTGGGGCTGAGCTTTCGCCCGGTGGAAGAGACGCTGCGGGATGAGGTGGCGTGGTTCCGGGAGAATGGGATGCTGGCGGGACGGAAGGGGATCGATATCGGCCGCCGCGCCTTCTCGTCCTGAGGTCCTCGCCTGCGCGAGGATGACAAATTTATATAAAGGGATGATAGGCGGTTAGTTGGTTGCCTCTCTCCATCATGTTGTCATTCCACGCAGTCCAGCCATCTCCACTTGATATCAAGCTGTCTTCCTTGCGAAAGCGAGGACCTCAGGACGAGTAGAGCGAGGCGGAGGTATAGGGCGTTTGGCGGGCATGGTCTCCCGATGTCCAACGGGCTTGTCCGAACGTGTGCAAGAATTGCACGGGTTCGACCAAGCTTTTGGGGCCCTCTAGTACCAAGGCTCATCGGGACGGCGTCGCAGGATTGGCCGGCGGGTGATTACAGCGCCAGCGTTGCGACCGCTTCGTTGGCCTTGGGAACCGCGTCTTGCGCCAGGGCGGGAATGTTCATGCCCTGGGCGCGCACGGTTTGCACGTCGGTGATGCCGATGAAGCCGAGGATCTGGCGCAGGTAGGGCTCGACGAAATCCCACGCACGCCATGGGCCTTCCGTGAAGACGCCGCCGGAGGCGAGGATGAGGATGGCCTTTCTGCCCTTGGCAAGGCCGAGAACGCCGCCTTCGCCATATTGAAACGTCCGGCCGGGACGCACGACGAGGTCGATCCATGCCTTGAGCGCCGAGGGGATGCCGAAGTTCCACATGGGCGTCGAGATCACCAGAAGGTCGGAGGCCAGCAGTTCGTCGGTCAACTGGTCGGACAGGCCGGCCGCCGCCTTCAGTCTTGCCGCCTCGTCGGCATCCTTCGTCGAAATGGCGCGGAGCGTGGTGCCGTCGAGGTGCGGCAGGTTTTCGCTCGCGAGATCGCGGCGCACGAGCCGTGCCGACGGGTGAAGGGTGGTTAGCCGCCCGGCCAGCGTGTCGGCGACGGCGCGGCTGGCCGACTCCTGCCCTCTCGGGCTGATTTCAATCATCAGAATCTGCTGCATGGCATCACCTTCATGCGCTGGCGGTCAAAGCGTTCCAGGCGGCGAGAGAATCCATATAGTCCCGCCAGTGAGCGATCTTGCGCTTCTCGATCCTGACGACCGAGCAGAAGCGGTTGTCGTAGTGCACGCCGGTTTCGAGGATCGTTCCGTGCACCTCGTATTCGATCACCACGACGGTGCCGCCATCCGTCTTGTGAACGACGGCCTTGTCGGCCGATCGCAGCGCGATGGCGCCGACATAGCCTTCGAAGGCGGCCATCAGATCGGCGCGCCCGGTGATGATGCGCGGCCAGCCGGGCACATCGTAGAGCACTTCATAGACGGTCTCGTCGGTCAGCGTATCGAAGAAATGCTCGCCGTCGACGAGGTCGCCGAGCGCCGTCCTGACGAGATCGAAGTAGGGGGCGGCGGGTTGGTAGAGGGCATATTGTCCGCTTGGCATCTGTCTCTCTCCGGTTTGCGAGGTTGCTTACCAAGTGAGAGCTACATATAATCCGGAAGCTTATTCCTCGGAAGAAGGCACTTTGACATCAGTCACTTACGTTGAGGTAAGTTATGGCAAAGCCGAACCAGATCAGGCAGTTGGACCCGGCGGCGATTTGCCGGACCTCGGACCCGCTGGCCGTTCGGGAGCTGCTGACCAAGATCGGCGACAAGTGGACGATCTTCGTCGTGCTCTCGCTCGACCTGCTCGGCGGCCGCGCCCGGTTTTCCGAGCTGGAGCGCGCGGTGCCCGGCATCTCGCAGCGCATGCTCTCGGCCACGCTGAAGAACCTCGAACGCGACGGCATGGTGCTCCGCGAAGTGTTCCCCGAGGTGCCGCCCCGCGTCGAATACGAAATGACGAGCCTCGGCCAGAGCCTGCTGCGGCCCACCCAGGGGCTGGTCGACTGGGCCAAGGAAAACTGGGAGCAGGTGAGGCAGGCGCAGTCGGAGTATGACGCGCGGTAGGGGAGAGACGACGAGGATTGATCTGTGCCCCTACGACCGGTGTCACGTCTCGCTGGTGCGCGGAGGGGGCAAGCGACCGGAGCGATGAGATCGACCACGCGCGCTTGACCTTTGTTCGCGTCATGATCGCAAGCTGCGAAAGCATGCCAGAGGCAGTGATGGACGCGGTGTTGGCGCGGTTGGCGGCGATCCTGGAGTGAGACGGGTGCGTTCACGGCGCCCTATATCGGCCGCTCGCCCCATCCTGCCTGAGGTCCTCGCTTTCGCAAGGAAGACAGATTTATATATAGGGATGACAGGCGGTTAGGTGGTTGCCCCTTCCCACCACGCTGTCATTCCGCGCAGTCCAGCTATCTCCCCTTGATATCAAGCTGTCTTCCTTGCGAAAGCGAGGACCTCAGGACGAGTGAAGCGAAGGGGTAGTATAGGGCGCTTGGCGAGGCGTGGGGGCTTTGGTGAGCCAATCGATATCCCCCAACATGTGCAAGATTTGCACGGGTTCGACCAACCGAGCGGCGAGCGGCAGAGTTCTATGGGCTCGGTTGATCGCTTGGAGTATTCACTCATAAGTTGTCAATCAAATGCGTGTATTCGCGTTTGCTGAGGCGCGTCGCCTCCTTGCTGCTGCGGTTAGCAAAAGGCAGCGTCTGTGAATCCCGTGAGCCTTAAACAATGCGGCTGGCCCAACGACCTCGGCGTATTCACTCGGTAACTTTATTGCTTATTGCGCTATGTCTGGCTGCGTGTGGCACGCCACCACGAACGTTGTATTCGAAGTTTACGATCGACGTTGAGACACCGGAGGGGACCAAGACTGGTGAAACCGTTGCGAAATACAGCATTGGTCCGAACGACGGGCTGCTGGCAGGCTTAAGCCCAGCAGGCATTAGGCTTGGATACTGGGGTGAGGCCACAGTTATAGATCTCGGAGATCGTGGTATTCTTTTCTGTGTGACCACTGCCGATTATTTGCGTTCGGCAAGGGTGCAGTGGAGAGGTAGCATACCGCAGATGGATTTCGTTTTGCGGCTGTTCCCACAACCTTACGACCCCGACCAACTTGCGGCTTACGCAGACCATTTGATAGGAACGCATCCGAAGATTGCCGTATCAATTGACCAACTTCCGCTCTTGATACGTTTTCGCGATCTGAACGATCCAAATAGTGCGGAACGTGTCGATCCGAACGATTTGGCAACAAGCTTTGGTCCCGGCGTTCGCATTATTCGAAGCGAATTCGAGATCCTGCCGACGCCCAAGCAAAGCTGGTGGGCCAGCTGGTTTTCGTCTCCGCCGGAGATACCCATTACCAAAGCTATTCAGGCCGTTCTGCCGTGGCTTTCGCTTCCCAACGCACAACTTGATACTATGCTTGTTGGGCCAATGTGGGACCGCATCCACTATCCAATCATCACCGATCGACTGAACTTGAGTTCCTTCTTCTCGCCGTCATACATGCGGGATGTAAAGTGATCGTCCCTAAACGGGCCAGTTTCGACATGCAGCCGGCGCTTTCCGCTCACCCTTCCCCCATCAGATCCCGCCGCGACTTGTCCAGCTCTTCCGCATATCTTCGCATCAGATACTGCTCGGTCAGCAATCCGATCACCCGCCTGGTCTGGCGGCTGTCGACGACGGCGAGTTCTTCGGCTTTGGCGCTGTCGAACAGGCCGGCGGCTTCGGAGACGTTCATGGAGGGGGTGAGCATGGCGTCGCGGTGGCGGAGGAGGGGGGCGATTTCGCCGCGGGTTTCGGTTCCGGCGGCGTAGGCGTCGGCCACCACGACGATGCCGGCATAGGCGCCCTTGGCGTCGACGGCGATGGCGCGCTGGGTGGAGCCGAGGGGGAAGATGGCGCGGAAGGCGTCGAGCGTCAGCGTGGCGGAGACGGTGCGGACGTCGGAGCGCATCATCCTCGATACGGTGAGCGAGCGCATGCGGCCGATGTCGTGGGCGCTGCGGATGGTCTCGCCCCGGAGGTGCAGGCGCCAGGTGGAGAAGGAGTAGCCGAAGGTTTCGCGCACCACCACGGCCGAGACGACGGAGGCGGCGAGCACGGCGCCGGTGATCGAGAGGTCGCTGGTGGTCTCGAGCGCCAGGAAGGCCATGGTCATCGGGCCGCCGACCACGCCCACCGCCATGGCCGCCATGCCGACCACCGAGGCGAGCAGCGGCGACAGGTGCGGCAGGATGCCGGCATCGACGAGGAGCAGCGCATAGGCCTTGCCGAACAGGGCCCCGAGATAGAGCGAGGCGAAGAACAGGCCGCCGCGAAAGCCCGAGCCGAGCGAGACGGCCGAGGCCAGCACCTTCAGCACGAACAGCACCATCAGCATCTGCCAGCCGGCATCCGACTGGAGATCGACATGCAACGCGCCGTGGCCGGAGGAGAGGACATGCGGCGTCATCAGCGCCAGCGCGCCGACCAGCGCGCCGCCGATGGCGGGGCGGGCCCAGTTGGGGATCTTCGCCCAGCGGAAGGCGCGCTCGACGCCGGTGACCAGCTGCATGATGGCGACGGCGAGGAGGCCGCCGATCAGGCCGAGCAGAATGAAGGGCGTGAGATCGGCGGCGGTCAGCACCGGCACCGGGCCGACTTCGATGGGGGTCTGCACGGCGCCGAGCCAGCCGGCGGTGAGGCTGGCGGCCAGCGAGGCGGCGAGCACCGGAGCGACGAGGGCCACCGAATAGGTGCCGATGATCAGCTCGAAGCCATAGAAGGCGCCGGTGATCGGCGCGTCGAAGGCGGCGGAAATGGCGCCGGCCGCAGCGCAGCCAACCAGCGTGCGGATGTCGCGGCGGCGGAGGCGCATGGCCTCGGCGATGCGCGAGGCGAAGGCGGAGCTCGCCTGGGTGTAGCCGGCCTCGAGGCCGACGGAGGCGCCGAAGCCGGAGGAGATCATGGTCTGCACGGCGAGCAGCAGGCTCTCGGAGATCGACATGCGGCCGCCGTGCAGCGCGTTGGCCTCGATGGGGTCGACCGGCGGGCGGGCGAAGCGGCGGCGCAACAGCCAGGTGATCAGCGCCAGCACGATGCCGCCGGCAATGGGGATCAGCGCCAGCGCCGGGTGCGACAGGGTTTCCTGCCCGGAGAGCCGCTCGCCCGAGGGCAGGCCGTAGAGCAGCCGGTGGGCGAAGTTGGTGATCCAGCTCATGGTGGTGACCACGACGCCGGCAAGGCAGCCGACCCCGGTGGCCAGCGCCAGCAGCCCCAGTTCGCGGTAGCGGCGCAGCCGGATGAGGGCGCGGAGGCCGGCGACGGAAAGGGCGGAGACGACGTTACGCAAGGAGCTGACCCGGACTGACAGAGGCGGTCTCTCCTCCGTTTAGCCTGCTTTCATGTCGGAATGAAAGCCGGGTGCGGCGAAAGCGCGGCGGGCGGGTCGCGAAGGGCCGGGGCTTTCCCGTCGTGTCACGCGCAGCCGTTCAGGGCGTAGCCGGCGCCGGTTCGCTCGATCCGCGCGAAGCCGCGTTCCCCGAGATGCATGCCGGCGATGAGCAGGCGTTCGGACGCCACGCAGTCGAGGAGTTTCGATCGCGTGGCGGCGGCGAGGTTCGCATCGAGATCGAAGGCGATGGAGACGTCCGGGCGGGCGATCTGGATTGCTGGGAAATGTACGATGTCGCCCCAGATCAGCAGGCTGTCGGCGCCTGAATCGAGGCGATAGCCGGTGTGGCCGGCCGTGTGTCCCGGCAGGGAAAGGGCGGTGACGCCGGGCAGAACCTCGCCGCCAATGAAGGGGCACAGCCTGTCGCGGTTTTCCTCGAAGACCTTGCGCACGACCAGAAAATTGGCGCGCGCCCGTTCGCTGGCGCGGGAAAGATTGCCGTCGTCCTGCCAGAAGGCGAGCTCGCTCTCGTTGAGGATGATTTCGGCATTGGGGAAGCCCGCATCGTCGGGCGTGTTTAACAGCCCGCCGATGTGATCGGGGTGGGCGTGGGTCAACAGGATGGCGTCGATATCGCTGGGGGCGACGCCTGCGAGAGACAGATTGTCCCTGAGCTTGCCGCCCGCGTGCCTGAGGCCGCCGGTGCCGGTGTCGACCAGGATGGTGCGGCCCTTCATGCGCAGAAGATAGCCGCTGGTGTGAATGGCGGTCGGGTCCCGCGCGCCGGTGCTCTCCTGCATCCGGCGTGCGTCGGCAGGGTCGATGTTGGAGAGGAAGCCGAGGCTTTCCGGCATGTAGCCGTCGCTGATGGCGGTGACCGTGATATCGCCGATCTGCCGCGTGGGGAGTGGGGAGGCGGGCATGTCTTTCTCCGGGATCAATTGCGGGCGTGAATTTGAGACGCCGCATAGCCGAAGCAGCGGATGCGCGCGGTGACGCCGGTGGCCTCACGGATGGCCGCGTCGAGCTCCGTCATGAAATGCTCCATGACATCCGGCGTGCGCGAAGCCATCAGCCGGTAGCTGACCGAGGCAAACACCGGGTGGCCGCGTCCTGGCCGGACGGGCACGGCGATGATGTGGACGTTTTCCGGCGCTGCCTTGAGAACGCCGGTGCAAAGGCCGGCGCATCGATCGGTCAGGTCCGAAAGGCTTGCGTCGGACGGCATCTCGCTGGCGGCGATGAAGAAGGTGACGTTGGGCATCGTAGTCCTATCGAGCGGCCGCGACCGTACCGTTGCTGGTCAGTTGTGCGGTCATGGCTTCGTAGACGTGAAGGCCGGGCGGTAGATCGCCGATATCGGGCAGCCGGGCGTGGCCGGCCTTGGCGAGCCAGCGTTCGGCAGGAAACTTCTCCAGCTCGACGGCCTTGAGATGCGATGGGGAAAGGCCCAGCTCGGCAAGCGGTTGCGGCCCGGCGGTGGTCATGACGAGCAACTCGTCGGGCCCAACGGCGGGCGCCCGGTCGATGCCGTCGTAGAGATTGCGGTGCCAGTCGGTGATGTGCCGCTGCCAGCGGGCAAAGTTGCCGCCGCCTTTCTGGCGGTAGTCCTCGGCGGTGAGCACGTCGAGGCCGTCGATCGTGTGGAGAGCAAGATAGACGGGGCAGCCGGGGCTCAGCGCCTTGAAGCGCTGCGAGGTGTGGAAGCCGCCGACTGAGATCAGCGCCGGCAGCTTCTCCAGGCTGTAGAAATCGTTCCACTCGGCTTCGCTTGCGGGATCGGCGAAGCTGCATTCCACGGTGTAAATCACTTGATCCTCCTCGGCCGGGCGGGCATCGCCTTTGCCTCATGTTGATCTTTGATCAAGCTAGTCGCACTCTAGGGCCGCGAATATCGATATTCTCTCATGCTTCAGTGAGCGAATGTCATTGAGAGTGGAGAGGCGGATGCGCCGCAGAATTCCGAGCCATTCGGCGCTGATGGCCTTCGAGGCGGCGGCCCGCCATGGCAGCTTCACCCATGCGGCGGAGGAGCTGGCGCTGACCGAAGGGGCGATCAGCCGGCAGATCGGTCGCCTCGAAGCCTTCCTTGGCGTCACACTGTTCGAGCGCGTCGGCAACCGCGTACGGCTGTTGCCCAATGGCGAACGCTATGCGGCGCAGGTTCGCGAGGCGCTTGATCGCCTTGAGCGCGACAGCAACTACCTGATGGGCCAGCCCATGGATGGCGCGAGCCTTGACATCGCCATCCTGCCGACCTTCGCCACCCGCTGGCTGATCCCCCGTCTCGGTCGGTTCAGGGCGCGGCATCCGAACGTCACCGTGCATCTTGCCGAGCGGATGGAGCCCTTCGTTCTCGCCGGCAGCGGCTTTGACGCGGCCATCCACTTCGAGCATCCGGCCTGGGCAGGGATGCGGACCTATCGCCTGCTGCACGAAGTGCTGGTGCCGGTCTGCCACCCGGCACTGCTGGACGGACGAGACGCCGCGACGGCCCTCGACGCGCTGCCGCGTCTTCATCGTCGCCAGAACCCGGAGGCCTGGCAGCTCTACGCCGAGGAGAGCGGGGTTGCGCTCGGAAACCCGGCGATCGGCGCGCGCTACGATCTCCATGCCATGCTGATCGAGGCGGCGCTGGCCGGCCTCGGTGTCGCGCTGGTGCCGCGCCTTTACGTCGAGGCCGATCTCGCGGCCGGCCGGCTGGTCGCGCCCTGGCCGGAGGGGCGGTCGATCTCCAAGACGTTCTGCCTCGTGCTTCCCGAGCCGGTGCGGCTGAGCGAGGGGCCGCTCCAGGCCTTCGCCGACTGGATCGTCGAAGAGACAAGATCGGTTGCGTGATTTGTCCGTGCCGGAACGGATGGTCAGGTGCGGGGGCGCCTGGTCGTCTCCGACGGGAGCTCTCCGAACATGTTGCGGTAAGCGCGGGCGAAGTGACCGAAGCTGGTAAAGCCGCATCGGAGAGCAACCATCATCGCCGAGGGCGCCGGCGTCTGACTCAACATGTCGCGGGCGTTCTCCAGGCGAAGTCGCTTGATGAAGTCGTGCGGCGTCTCGCCGTATCGACGGACGAAGTCGTTGTGGACCGTTCTGCCACTGGTGCCGGCGACCTCCGCCAGATCCTCCATGCGCAGGGTCTTGTTCCAGTTCTCGCGGATATAGTCTTCGACGCGTTCAAGCCGGCCGCTGCGCGGTACCCGCTTGCGGAACAGGTGGGCGTGGGAATGCTGGCCATATAGCAGCAGCCGGATGGCAATCGCCTCCTCGAAATTTCCCCAATAAGCTTTCTGGAAGGGCAAGGCCACTTCCTTGAATTCCCGAGCGATGGTTACAGAAGCGCCGCGCACGAATTCGCTGAACAAAGAATTCAGCGGGTCGGGTTGCTCGAACTCGATCGGGCCCTTGATCGGGTCACCCAGCAACCGCTCCGCGAGGTGTTGCAGCCTCTTCGGACAGATACGCAGCGCAAGGCTTCGGTAGCCATCAGGATGGGTTTCGCGTGCGGGCAGGCCCGCGGGAAGGACATAGCCCGCCTGGCGAGGATCGATGGAAAACTCCGTGGAGCCGATGCGCAGGTCGACATGATGTTCCAGCTGAAACACGAAGCGAAGATAGTCGACCGGTTCGAACTCGAACGCCGAGGAAAAGTCGCTCGATAGATAGAATAGGGACGCCGTCTGTCCGGAGTAACTTCGGCACGTGAACGAAGGCCTGGGTTTCGCACTCGACGCTTTCAAAACGCGACCCGAAGCAACAGTGACGACAAGATTTTCCAGCTCGGAGACCGAGTTGATCTCCAGATCGTTACAACCATTGAGAAGCATAAACAGAAATCCAAAGTTACAATCGCCCGCTTTAATTCAAGCGGTCGAATTAAATCGATAGGTTCCTAACAAGGCGAACTATTGCACAGCCGTCTTCCGGATTCGAATTTTTTCGAAGAAATAGGCAAAAACGGGATTTTCAGACGGTTAATATGATTATTGTTAAATCCTAACATCCGAATGTCGAAGATTATTTCCGTTCTCTTCGATTTATATAATAGCGAATCGATGTTTTATAGAAGAAGAAATGAAGGATTGTATTTATTATATATTTGACATTAAAAATAAAAATTCATACTAGAATCAAATACAGGCGGATTTTATCTTCTTAAGTTCAGGCATTGTCTTCGACCCATGCGGATTGCATGGCGGCTTTTGCAGTTTGTGGGGATGCGGCAACTCTACAGTTGGGAGAATGGAATGCTGAAGAATATTTCGATCAGCACTAAAATACTTGTGGCTTTCGGCATTGTGCTGTTGGCCAATATCGTCACCGGGGGAGCCATCCTCTGGTCGAACTCGAGCGTCGACAAGAATGTTGGCTGGACAGTTCACACTTACCAGGTCCTCGAGCAGGCGGATCGACTGACATCTTCCATGGTCGATCAGGAAACCGGAATGCGCGGTTATCTGATAACCGGGAAGACGGAGAATCTCGAACCGCTGAAAGCCGGCGAGCAGGTCGTCGATGACGCCTGGAACAAGCTGAAGACGCTGACGTCTGACAATCCGACGCAGCAGGCGCGGCTCGATACGGTTCGCGGCGTTATCGATCATTGGCAGAACACCGTGTCCCATGCCGCCATCGACCTGATGGCCAAGCCCGGATCCGAGGAGGCGGCTCGCGGCATCGAACGCTCGGGTCTCGGCAAGAAGGATTTCGACCAGATCCGCAAGATCGTCGGCGAGATGAAGGGCGATGAGTCGTCGCTGCTCGGCGCCCGCTCCGAGGCGATGGCTTCCGCTCAGCGGACCATTCTGTTCTCTGTCGCCCTGTCGGTGGTGGTCATTCTGGTTCTGGCCCTCGTCGCCGCCTTCGCCCTGAACAAGCTGATCGCGGTGCCGATCCGCGCGACCGTCGGTGTCATGGAGCGGTTGCGGGGTGGCGATCACGCCGTTCAGGTGAATGGCACCGAGCGCAAAGACGAGATCGGTCTGATGAGCGGCGCCCTCGTCGAGTTCCGTGATAGCCTTGCGGCAGCCGAGGCTATGCGCCAAGAACAGACGGCTCGCGAGGCGCAGGAACGCGAACTGCTGGCTCGCCGCGAGCAGCTCGCCAATGCCTTCGTTGGCCGCATGCAGGAGCTGTCGGCGGGGTTTGCCGCCTCTTCGGGTGAAGTTGCGGACGCGGCGAGGAATCTGTCGGCCACGGCCGAGGAGACCTCGCGTCAGGCCCAGTCGGTGGCCTCCGCCGCCGAGGAATCGTCTAGCAGCGTCGAGACGGTGGCGACCGCCTCGGAGGAAATGGCGACCTCGGTGCGTGAGATCACTGGACAGGTGACCCATGCGGCCAAGGTGTCCGACGCCGCCTACAACGAGGCGGCAAGCTCGAACCGTCGCATCATCGGGCTGGCGAATGCCGCCTCGGCGATCGGCGAAGTGGTCGGGCTGATCAACAATATTGCCGCCCAGACCAACCTTCTCGCCCTCAACGCCACCATCGAGGCGGCGCGGGCCGGCGAGGCCGGCAAAGGCTTTGCGGTGGTGGCTGCCGAAGTCAAGCAGCTTGCCGACCAGACCGCCAAGGCCACGGACGAAATCGCCCACAAGGTGGGCGAGATCCAGGAAGCGACCACCGGCACCGTCAAGTCGATGGAGGAGATCGTCCGGGTGATCGGCTCGGTGAAGGAGATCGCATCCGCCATTGCCGGCGCGGTGGAGCAGCAAGGCGCCGCCACGGCGGAGATTGCCCGCAACTGTCAGCAGGCGGCGACCGGCACGCATCAGGTGACCGAGAACATCTCCGGCGTCGGTCAGGCAGCCGAAATGACCGGCGCAGCCTCGACGCAGCTGATGACATTGTCCGACGGCCTGTCTTCGAAGGCCGGCGAGCTCAGACTTGCGGTCGAAAGCTTCGTGAGAGACTTCGCTGCCGCTTGAGCCTGGCGACGGACAGTGGGGGCTGGGTGGCAGTGAGGTGGGGCACGGGGGCTGTCCTCGGGGCGCGGAGCCCGTGCGCCCGGGCGTTTTGCCCGATCTTCTCTGCCGCCCGGCTTTCCTCCGCTGCGATCCGTGTTGCTCACAAGGACACCATGATGAATGTGCGTGCCTTTCCCTTCGATGAGACGAAACGCGAGCGTCTTTTGCTGAGGTTGGATGTGGAGCTGCTCGAAAGCGTTGCGAGGATGATCGCGATCATCGATCGCTCGGTGTCAACGGAGGCCAAGGCGGCGCTCGCCTTGTCCTTCGAGACGCTGGTCGATCTGTTGCGCGAGCTTCCGCATCTGCCGGCCCAAACCCCTCAGGGCGAGCGGGTCCGCAACGCGATCTACCTCCACTGCGTCGAGATATTCGAGACCGTGCAGGCTCACCGGAACGGTCGTCCGGAAAACCTCGGCCAGTCGGCGTGAGACAAATGCCCGGCGACCTGGGGAGGCGCCGAGGCCGCGAGAGTTTCGACCCCGAGGAGGAACGGGTCCATGCGTTGGAGAGATGCTTGCATCCGGGTGATCGCCGACCGTGAGGCGGATGCGTTGCGGCTGGCTCACGAGTTGCTTTGTGTTGGTTTTTCGGCGCGGGCCGATTCTCCGCAGACGCACACCCGCGGCCGTGACGACTGCGATATCGTGGTGCTGATCGGCTCCTGCAAGGAGAATGGCGGCGGGGACTTTACTTCGCTCCGCCGACGGTATGGCGACAATCTGATCTTGTTTTTCAATGATTTGCGCGCCAAGGATTACGCCCTGCTGACCAGGGCGGGCGTCAGGTTCATCAGCACGACGCCGGCCGTCACGGTCGAGAGCGTCATCTACTTCATCTCCCTGATAGATCCCGAGCTGGTTTACCGGGTCGCCAAGCTGCGCCTTTTGCGAAGCGAGACGTCAAAGGTGATCGAGAATGGCTCGCTGGCCTTCTTCCGGGAACTGCGGGGCGGGGGCATGAAGTCGGCTATCAACGCGGCCGGCGCGTATCGTGAGGAGATCGGCGACCTCGTGTTGAAATCGCCGATGTCGGTCTGGCTCGAACTCTTCCAGAACTACCACGACGGAACGGCCCAGCACTGCACGCTAGTGTCCAGCTTTGCGCTGCTGTTTGCGAAGGCGCTCGGATTTGCGCCGAAGGACATCGACCGCATGTACGACGCGGCCTTCTTTCACGATGTCGGCAAGGCCATGGTGCCCCTCGAAGTGCTCGACAAGCCGGGACGGCTCGATGAGCGGGAATGGGATCTCATGAAGCGGCATGTGCTGCATGGATACGACATCCTGATGCGCGACGAGAAGACGGCCGGCGAGATCGCGCGCGTTGCCCGCGACCATCACGAATATCTCGACGGAACGGGTTATCCCAACGGGATCGGCGCGGCGGAGATCGACGATCCGACGCGCATCCTGACGATTTGCGACATCTTCGCCGCCCTGGTGGAGAAACGCGCCTACAAGCCGCCCAGAAGGACTGACGAAGCCTTCGATATTCTCAAGTCGATGGCGGGTACCAAGCTCGATCCCGATCTGGTGAAGATTTTCGAGGGGGTTGTCGACGCCTACGACTTCTCCGAGCGCCGGACGACGGCCATGACGGCGCGCCAGGCGGTCGGTTCGGCGCAGAACGGTGTCGCTGCCGGATGACGGGCCGGCGGGCGGCGACGGAGATGGGAAGCCAGCAAGTGCGTGGGCTCGGGCGACGAACAGACGGCGGCTTCATATACTGCCGGAAAGAGCGCGCGCTCTCGCCTCACTCCGAGAGGTAGCGGCCGATCATCGCCGCTTCCGATGCGAGCGCGGCAGAGCGGGCGTCCGCTCCGAGGCGCGCGAGCTCGCCGGCGGCTTCCCGGCGGGCATCCAGTTCCCACTGCAGCAGGGCGCGGATGTCGTTGTGGCCGAGTTGTCGGCGTTCGACCTCGTTGGTGCCCTCGCCGAAGACGTGGCGGACGAGCGAGGCGCTTTCTTCGGGCGCCGGCACGGCTTCGGCGTTGTCGAGCACGGCGATCAACTGGCGCAGCAGCGAGGTTTCCGCCTTGTCGCCCCGCTTCATGGCAGCGCGGAGGTCGCCGCGCAGGCGCGTCTTCATGGTTTCACTGTGGGATGGGTGGCTGTCTGCCATTTCGCTTATTGCTCCATTTCATTCCCTATCATAGAAACGATTCGGAATAATTGGGAGTCTTCCATGGCCAATCAGATGTCTGGGGCGCTGCTGACCGTCGAAGAGGCTGCCGAGGAATTGAAGCTGCACCCCAAGACCGTGCTGCGGCATATCCGGGAGGGGCGGCTCGTGGCGAGCCGGGTGGGCAAGGCCTATCGCATCGAGCGGGCGAGGCTCGACACTTTCGCCGGTCGCGCGTCGGTGGAGACGCGGGGCGATGCCGGGGCGCGCGCCACGGTGATCGTCGAGCTGCCCCACATGACGGTGGAGGCGGCCGAACGCATGGCGACTTTCCTCGGCGCGACGGCCCTGACCGGTGACGGCGAGACGCGGCCGCTGCACCTCACAACCGCCTTCGACCCTATCACCGGCAGCTTGAAGATCGTGCTGGTTGCTGCGCCGGCCGATGCGGCGCGCCTCCTGGCATTGGTCGAGATGAGACTAGAGCCATGATCAACTCAAATCATTGGAAATATTTTTCAATGTAATATCATCAAATTATGGTAAATATTTAGTTTATTCCTGCCGAAAATTTTGATACAAATGAATGCTCAGATTTGAATAGTAGTCTCAACGAAAAATAGGAGCTCTCGGCGTATCTTTCTTCTTGCATTTGACGCGCGCAGCCTTGGTTTGTTTGCCATGTGAATGACTGGCGTCAGTTCAAATTCTCTGTTTTCGGTCTCGACAGACGATTTGAGAGGTTTGTAATGCGGTTGAAAGTTCTATTGGCGCTGGCGCTCATACTGCAGTCGATCAACACGGCCTCCGCCACGGGGCCGGGCGGCCTCGCACGTAATTTCAAGATCGCTCCGGCGGTGAAATTCCTGAAGGGCGGGGACCATACCCTCGCGCCAATGGCGCATGTGGTGTTCTGCCTGAAATCGCCCGATGACTGCGCGGCGAGCAATGGCCCTGACACGGTCGATCTCGACGATGCCAAGTTCAATCAGCTGGTGAACATCAACACCACGGTCAACAACACCATCATCCCGAAGATCATGCCGGGGATGGAAACCTGGACCGTCAGCCCCAAGTACGGCAGCTGTCACGACTATGCGATCACCAAGCGCCACGAGCTCCTGGCCGCCGGCTGGCCGACGCGGGCGCTGCGCATCGCCGTCGCCATCACGCCGGAAGGCATCGGCCACGCCATCCTGGTGGTGAGAACCTCCGACGGCGACCTGGTGCTCGACAACCGCACGTCGCGCATCGTGCCGTGGAAGCAGGCCAATCTCCGCTGGATCAAGATCGAGTCCTCGGACAATCCCAAGCTCTGGCTGGAACTTCCGGGCGGCCGGTCGTCGTCCATCTGAACATCACAGGATCGTCCGCGCTAGCGCGGGCGATCAATCGTGGGTTCTTCTGGCTGTGGCCGAGGGTAACTTGCCGAACATGATGCGATAAGCGCGTCAGATGGCCGAAGCTGGTCCATCCGCAGCGGAGCGCGGCGATCATCAAAGATGGCGCCCTCGATCTCCGACAAAAGCTCGGCGTGCGGTTTTTTCTGTTCCTGCTGGCATGGCATTCGGCGCTTCGGTGCTGGACGCTTCATGTCCATCTAAAACTAGATATCATTCATAATACTTACTTAGGTTAGCATATCGCACTCACTCTACAAAGAATGCAATTTATGAGTGTGCTTGTCGTTTAGATGGTTGAGCTGACGCGCCATACATCTATCCAGCTAGTGTTTTCTATTATGATGAATTTAGGTCTCCGTCGCCTGTTTACTTGAATCCTGCGCATTGGGCGAATAGTATTTTAAGTAATTATTTTAAATAAGATGCCATCTAGAAATATTACTTTGTCTATTTTATATTTGTTGACTCAAATATAGATATTAATAAATTATTAATACGGGGATATATTGGGGGCTGATTATGCGCGCAAGTTTTAGCTTGGGTGTGGCTGGCTGCATTTTCCTTGTTGGGTGTTCCACTTCCGATCCAGGTAACGATTTTGTGCAGGATCAATGGAATACAAGCGTTCAAAGGCTCGGGGGAGACATCCTGTCAGTTTATCCGCCTACGGATGATATCCAGATAGGCGATGTATATGCGATTGAGAGGAATGCTGACGGCACTGCAGGCCTAGCGCTCAAAATTGGCTATGCAGATGAGATCAACACAGTTGCAGAAGCTGCATACGCGAAGAGGCTGATGCTACCTCCCAGCATATTTGACACCGATAGAAAAACCATTGACTTCAGCCGGGATCAGGCAGGGGGAGTATCGTCACCCTTCCGCGGACGTTACAAGCGGTCGCTTCCGATTGCAGCTTTTCCTGGATACGGACTGGCCAGTGGGCACCTATTTGACTTTTCGGCTTCGCTTCCTGGACAGATCTTCGGACTTCTCTTCGGTTTCGGATTGGCAGAAAACACCGACTTGAGAATATCGGTGTCCAACAACAACACTTATGGCGTTCTGGCCTATGACGCACAGGAGCTATTGCGAATGTTCTGCGGGCGGCCGGGCTACCCGTGCAGTCAGGCGAACATGAGCTCGGCATTCAAGGCGAGTTTCGGTAGAGATCCAAAGACAAAATTGTATGTGAGGATGGTTTCTCGTGCTTACGTTACTCGCACCATCAACTATACATATATCTTTCGTTCGGCCGCGGCCGCTCGCGCAGTCAGTGCAAGACTTGATAGTATGCAGTCGTTTGCTGGCAAAGCCGCCAGTCTAGTCACTCCTACCGCGGATGATGCGAATTCTAACAAACCCGTCTCTGCCCGCGACGTTCTTCTCAAACAACTGCTTGACGGCCTGCAGGAAGACATTTCCGCTTTAGCTGCCAACAAGGGGGGCAACGCTTTCAGTCTGTCGGCGCAATCGTACACCGGCAATTCTATAGGTCTGGACCAGAGCTTTGCGCGGCCGCTCACTTTCGCTTACGGGGGGGTGTGGTGGGACGAACAGGTCGTAACTGGTTCGCGCCGTAGTCCTGCGTCAAACACCGGACCAGAGGGTCGGCCGACCTCGGGCCCCTCTTCGGGACCGGACCTTCCGCCCAGCAATCCATACTTGACGCCACAAGCCAAGCAACCTCAGGCTTTCAAGTCTTAGTGTCTCTTCGCGAGATCACGAGCGCATCCCCTATCTTGGTGGGCGAATGAAGGAATCGATGCCAGAGAGACCGGAAGCGCCCGATCAGGACGCTTGCCGAGAAACTTATGGATTTTACGGCCAAGAGGCATTGGCCCCGCTAGTGGAGGTGGCGCTGCGAGTGAGCGTATCGCAAAGATAAGTTTCTGAATCGAGGCCGTATGGTTTTCTTGTGCAACCATGTGGCGATCAAGGCCGCCTGCCTAACTTACAACGCTTATCCCGCGAGCGCTGCTCTTCAAGAAATTCGATCGCCTCGGCATCTAGCGATTGGTGATCAAAATAGCGTGGGCCGAGGCGACGAAGGATCCGTCTGTGAGGACAGATCCGGACGACCCGGCGACCACGCCCGCCGGGCTGACGAAAAGGCAAGACCATGACAGTGGCGCCCCTTCATCAGGGATGGTGCACCATGGTTAAGGCGAAAAATGGTCGATCCGAAACCGGTGGGAAACCGGCCGGAGGTTTGGCTGTCATCAATGCTCCATGCAGCGCCGGCGGCTTCGGATCCCCTCCTGGGGCCGCCGGGTGTCCGTAAAAAATCGGATGCGGCGGATATAAGCCAAGGCTTCGGGGCGCCGCCAGCGTATTCTTCAGCGGCGTCCGGAACTTTTTGCATGCAATTTAGAGCTTTTCCGGTGAACTCAGGTTCACCTAAAAAGCTCTATCTCTTTGGTAAGGCGCAGTTCCGGACGCAAAACCGGTTCCCACTTTTGCTGGAACTGCTTTAGAAGCGGTCGTTTCAGGCCGCCGCCGATGTCCTGAGCTGCAGCATGGCCTGCCGGTAGACCATGTCGTTGCCCACCATGGTGTCGGCGAGAAAGCGGTCGAAGCCGGAGCGGGCGGTCTCGGTCAGGGCGGCGCGGCCCTTGACGAGGCGGGCGAGCCCCTGTGTTTCGGCCTCGCTGAGCAGCTTGCGCACGTGGCTGCGCGACACGCCGAAACGGTCGCCGAGCTCGGTCAGCGAGATGTCCGCCGGCCCGTCGATGCCCTGTTCCGCCCCCTGTTCGAGGCTGAGCTGCATCAGCTTGGTCAGGATCATGAAACCGGCTTCGCGCGGCAGGAAATGGGCGACCGGCGCGTTGGCCTTGATGAATTCGTAGGAATATTTGATGAGGCTGAAGCCGATCTGCCGCGCCACGCGCTGAAAGGCGAGATCGCGCCGCATCGGCTCGGGATAGCCGGGATCGGGAAACATCACGTCGAGCGGGCGATAGTAGGCGATCAGCGCCTTCTGGTCGTGCGCCAGCATTTTCTCGGTCGGCTCGAGCAGCGTCACGCGCTTGTCGGTCGGCGCCGAGAAGAAATGGATGTAGCCGGTTTCGCCAAGGCGCTGCACGATGTCGTGCACGCGGCGGCCGCTCGAAATGCCGTTTTCCTCGATCAGATCCTTGAGGCGTTGCACCGTCGGCCAGGTCGAACGATCCTCCGGGCGATAAGCGGCGTTCATGGTGATGACGGTGAAGAAGACGAAGGCGCGCCCCTCGTCCATCAGCACGCGATTGAGCGAGGTGCGGTTCTCGTGCATGCCGAGAATTTCCTGCATGTAGGCGGCGCGCGCCTCGGCAAAGCGGGGGTTGGCGAGAATGTCTTCGGCTGAAAAGGCCGGTCGAAGGCTTTCATCCATGCTGGACCCCCGCAAGAAATGCCGGAAGATGACACAGGAACCGCGCCCTGGTCAGGCCGCGGCCTCCGTCTTTTCTCCAATGCCTGCGCTTCTTATTAGCGAAACGAAGCGCAACGCACAACGAGGAGGCGACGGCGCCAACGCGGCGTCGGTGTTGCAGCCTTCCGCCAAAATCCTGTCATTACAGCCGAGCCTTTCGGGCGTATCATGGCGGTGGAGGCAGGGAGGGGACCCATGCAGACCATTGTCATCACCGGTGCCAGCGATGGCATCGGCGCCGCTGCCGCGCGCCAGCTCAGGGCGCGTGGGCATACCGTCGTTCTGGTCGGACGCTCGAAGAAAAAGACCGAGGCGCTGGCGAAGGAGCTGGACGCGCGGTTTCATGTTGCCGACTACACGCGCCTTCTCGATGTGAAGCGGCTGGCCGACGAGCTCTCCGCCTACGAGCGGATCGACGTTCTGGCCAACAATGCCGGCGGCATCATGGGTGAGCGGCAGATCACCGCCGACGGCTTCGAGAAGACTTTCCAGGTGAATCACCTCGCCGGCTTCCTGCTGACCCGGCTGCTTCTCGACAAGCTGGTGGCGAGCCGGGCCAAGGTGATCCAGACGTCCAGCATGGCCGCCAACTTCTGGGGCAAGGACTTCGACGTTTCCGATCTCGGCAACGAGCACGATTATGAGGCGACCAAAGCCTATGGCCGGGGCAAGCTTCAGAACATCCTGTTCACCCGCGAGCTCGACCGGCGCTATCGCGACCGGGGCCTCTCGGCGGTGGCGTTCCATCCGGGCGTGGTGCGGTCGAATTTCGCCTCGGAAACCAACCACGTCATGCGCCACTTCTATCACTCGCCGCTGCGCTATCTCTTCACCATCAGCTCCAAGACGAGCGCGAAGCGCCTCGTGGCGCTGGCCGAGGGTACGCCGGGCAAGGACTGGCAGCCGGGCGAGGTCTACGACAAGGGCAAGCCGATGCCGGTAGCCTTCTGGGACGACGGGTCGGCGGCGCGGACGCTGTGGGAGAAGAGCGAGGCGATGGTGCGGCGGTTCTTCGCTTGAGGCGGGGCGGCGGGCATTCCCGCCGGCCGACACCAATGAGATCGTCGGGCGTCCCATGGGTGCAAGGCGACGATCTAGTCCTTCGTTGTTCCATCAAACCGGACACGCGCACCCCGGATGTTTTCCTGGTTGCCGCTCGCCCACATGACCAGGGCCATGACCGGCGCAAGAAGCGTCCGTCCCACCTCGGTCAACTCATAGTCGACGCGCGGCGGAATCGTCGGGAACATTGTCCGCTTCACCAATCCGTCACGCTCCAGTCCCCGCAAGTTAATCGTCAGCATCCGCTGTGAGATGCCGTCGATCCGACGTCGCAGTTCGTTGAACCGGACCGGGCCGTCCTTGAGCGTCGCGATGATGTAGAGGGTCCATTTGTCGCCGATGAGATCGAGGATTTCCCGAACCATCCCGCAGTCTTCACCGTGGGTGGGGGTAGGAAAATCAATGTCACCTAGTGTCATGGGAGTGCCTTCTTGCGGCGTTTTGGGTAGTCACCATAATAGTGTCGGTAACATTAGTTTACTGCCCTGTCCCCATCGGAGCAACCATGGCCAACATCCTCCTCGTCACCTCGAGCCCTCGTGGCGCCGAAGGCCTGTCCACCCGTTTTGCGACCGAGATCGCCGAAGGCCTGAAGGCTCGCCTGGGCGGCACCGTTTCGACGCGCGATCTCGCGGCCAACCCGCCGCCGCATATCACGCCGGCCTATATTCACGGCCGGGTCGCGGCCGCCGAGGCGCGCACGCCCGATGAGGCCGAGGCGGTCGGCCTCGCCCAGGAGCTGGTCGATGAGGTGAAGGCTGCCGATGTGATCGTCCTCGGGTCGGGCATGATCAATTTCGGTCTGTCGTCGCAGCTCAAGGCATGGTTCGATCACATCACCTGGCCGCGCGTGACCTTTGGCTATAACGAAGCCGGCCGGCCACAGGGATTGCTGACCGGCAAGAAGGTCTATCTCGTCACCGCCTCGGGCGGCGTCTTCTCGGAGGGCGACTGGGCCCCCTTCGATTTCCAGACCGGCTATCTGCGCCACCTCCTGGGCTTCATCGGCCTGACCGACGTCGAAATCGTCCGCGTGGAAGGCACCGTCTTCGGGCCCGAGGCGGCCAAGGCCGCCGTCGCCGCCACCGAAGCCCAGGTTCGCTCGCTGCTGGAAGCGGCCGCCTGAGGGCGGACCTCAAGCTCGTTTGGTCGAAGGACCGGAAGGGATGACATGATGCTGCAAATCGATCTTTACACCGAGATCACCTGTCCCTGGTGCATCATCGGGCATCACCGCCTCGACAAGGTTCTGGCGGAACGTTTCCCCGCGCTGGAGGTGGAAATCCGTCAGCACCCGGTTCTCCTGCTTCCCGATGCGCCGGCGGAGGGGCTCTACATTCCCGATCTTCTCCGCTCGCGCTATGGCGTGACCGATCCGAAGGCGTCGTTCGTCCGGCCGGAGGCGGAGGCGCGGGCCTCCGGCCTCGACCTCGATCTGAGCCGTCAGCCCTGGACCTACAGGACGCAGGCGGCGCACGGGCTGGTCCTTGCAGCGCAGGCACGCGGTACGCAGCATCAGCTCGCGGTGGCCATCACCCATGCGCATTTTCTTGACGCCAGGAACATCTCGGACGCCGATGTGCTCGCCGATATCGCCGTGGCGCATGGGTTCGAGCGCCAGGAAGCGCGTGCGATAGCGCTCGATCCCGAGCAGCACAGACGCGTCGAGCAGGAGGCGGCGCGATCGATGGCGGCCGGCGTCAGGTCGGTTCCGCACTTCGTCTTCGGCGGGCGCATCGCCATCAACGGAGGCCGCAGCGAAGACGAGATTGCATCGGCTATCCATGAGGCTGCTGGCGTTGCGGTGTCAGCCTAGAGCTTCCGGTGTAATCCGGTTCGCCGGAAAAGCTCAGGACTGGCTTTCAGGTGGGCGATGAGTGCCCTGAGTTTCGGCGGCATGTTCCGGCGGCTCGGGAAGTAGAGGTAGAAGCCAGGGAAGGGCGGCAGGTAGTCTTCGAGCAGCGAGACGAGGGCGCCGCTTTCGATGTGCGGGCGGAAGGTCTCCTCGGTGGCAAAGGTGATGCCGCCGCCCGCGAGCGCGCAGCGCAGCATGAGGCGCAAGTCGTTGGTGGTGATCTGCGGCTCGATCGCCAGCTTGAAGGGTACGCCATCTTCCGCGAAGTCCCAGTGGTGCGGCGCGATGTCGGGCGAGCTGCGCCAGCCGATGCAGCGGTGTTGGGCGAGATCGCGCGGGTGGCTGGGCGCGCCATGGGCGGCGATATAGGCGGGTGCCGCGACGACCGCCTCGCGTACCGGGCCGCGGAGCGGCACGGCGATCATGTCCTGTTCGATCACTTCGCCCAGCCGGACGCCGGCATCGAAGCCGGCCGCCACGATGTCGAACTCCTCGTCGGTGACGGTGATGTCGATGGTGACGCGCGGATGCGCCTCGGCGAAAGAGGCGACCAGCGGACCTGACAGAAACGGCTCGGCGATGGAGGTGACGGCGATCTTGAGCTTGCCGCGCGGCGACGTGTCGACGTCGGCTCCTTCAAGCGCGGCGGCGATGTCGGTCATCGGCCGGCTGAGCGTCTCGTAAAGCCGCTCGCCCGCCTCGGTGAGGCGCACCGCGCGGGTGGTGCGGGTGACCAGCACGGCCCCGAAGCCATCTTCCAATCGCCGCATGCCCTGGCTGACGGCCGAGCGGGTGACGCCCAGCCGGTCGGCGGCGGCGCGGAAGTTGCGCTCTTCCGCGACGGCCAGGAACAGCGGCAGCAGGTTGTAGTCGAAGGTCATTGTCCAGTCCTGCTAACCATCGGGTACAGCAGCCGACAGATACACGCGACAGCGATTTCCGTCCATCTCTTGCTCGTCAACGGATGACGAAAGGACGGACACCATGAAAACCTTGCTTCTCGCGGCCAGCCTCATCGCCCTTGCCGGGCCCGCTGCCGCCGCCACATGCCCCGCCGACGGCGACGCATCGCCGCTGGCGCTGCATAAATCGTGGATCCTGGAGGGGTGGGAGCGCCGGGAGGGCGATCCGGCCTTCGTCTTCGCCGAGAAGATGAAGCGCTATTACGATCTGACCGCGACGCGCGGCGTCTTCTACGACAACTTCGCGCCGGGCAAGACGCAGCTGTTCGACAACGCCGCCGTCTATGGCGCCAACTGGCAGGATCTCCAGAACAACGCGCGCTCGGTTCGTCACGCGCTGACCGAGGGGCACGATCAGATCGTCAGCGACAAGGTGGCCTCGACGACCATCGGTTTCGTTGGAACGCTGACGCGCCTCGATGGCGGCGTGCTGGCCTTCAACAGTCGCTCGCAGCTCGGATGGGCCTGCACCGGCGACGGCTGGAAGATCCGGCAGGAGCTGAATTACGCCTGGCCGGTCAAGCCCGAGGAGATCGCACCCTACTACCAGCGGATTGGAAACGCGAAATGAGCGACCATCCCTATGCCGGCCTCTGGGTGACCGCCGATAACCGCATCCGCCATGAGCTGCTGCCGACAGGGCGCTATGTCGAGGCGCGCGGATCTCGCGAGCGCGCCTACGAGGGACGCTACGAGGTGACCGGCGATCACATCGACTACTGGGACGACACCGGCTTCACCGCCGACGGCGACTTCATCGACGGCGTGCTCCACCACGCCGGCATGATCCTCTATCGGCGGTAGCGGGGGGGAGGAAGCGGCCACCGCCGAAGAGGACGGAACCGGGAAGCTGGCGCGGCGGTTCATCGCGTGATGTGCAGAACAAGATGGGGCCGGCCAGCGCGGCTCCTTTCATTCATGCAAGGTGGGGCGCGTAAGCCGATGCGCGCTCCAAAACGTCAGAGGGAGCCCCATACAAACCTCTCCACCTTCTCGTCCTGAGGTCCCCGCCTTCGCGGGGATGACAAATTTATATTTATGAACAATCACTTGTCCGCGCGGGATCTTCCCCATCAGGATGACAGTTTGATCGAATGGGCGTCGAGCTAACTACCGCTTCCTATATATAAATCTGTCATCCTTGCGAAAGCGAGGACCTCAGGCCGGAAAGGGCAAGCGGCCGCTATCGCGCTCCCCAATCTGGCACCCGGTCGTTACGTGCCTCGGTCTGGCTCCCCCTCAACCGTGCAGTCGCTTCGGGAAGGGAATGAGCGACAGCGCGAAGAGTCCGGCGACCAGCACTCCGAACAAGGTGAGGTCGAGCCGTTCCCGGTTGCACTCAAAGATACTGTGATAGACAGGAATTCCGGCTCGAACCCCAGAGGACCTGAGATGCCGGATTTCTCCACATTGATGATCTTTGCCGCCGCCGCCCTGGTGCTGACCGCAACGCCTGGAACGCTCGGCCGGCGTACTTGTGTGACGGCGCCGGCTGCGAGGCTTGAAGCCGGCTCTGGGCTCCATCACTCGTTTCTCGCATTGACAAGCAGCGTACCACCCTAAAGATGCAGAAAATATACTAGGGGGTGCAAAATGCGACTGAGTCTGCGCGGGTTGGTTACGTTGATGGTGTCCCTGGCTTTGGCCGGATGCATGACCGTCACACATAAGGTTACGGTGGTCCATAACGTCACAAAACCGGAAACCTTCAGCATTCGGCCGGCGCCCTCCGTCGCTGGGAACCCTGAGGCCAATGCCTACGGAGATCTGATCGCGCAAAAGCTGACAGAGAAAGGTTGGTCGAAGTCCGACAAGCCGGCGGCAGACGTCCAGTTTGACTACGGTTTCGATCGTAGCCAACACTTCGGCAGGCCCGGCACCGCCAACTATCATTCCTGGCTCTACACCAAAAAGCTGAGGGTCTGGATTGATGAGAAGGCGACAAAGACGCGCATTTACGACGGCACCGCCCTGAACGGCGGTCCATCTTCGCACTTCGATCCCGCCATACGCTGCCTGGTCAATGCCTTGTTCAAGGATTTCCCAGGTGAGTCCGGACCGACCAACATAGTCAACGTCAGCAGCGGTTGTTACGACGACAGCAAGAAATGAGCTGAGTTTTCCAGGTTACCGCCATCCAGTTTCAAGGCTTGGGTGGCTGTTCATCTCGCAATCGTTGCGCGAGCCTCCATTTCTTTGATCCAACCTAATTGAGGGCGCAACCGGCCTCAATCAATGCTGCGCTGCCTGCGCAATAGGCCGCCGGAAGCGGCGGCCTTGGGCGCTTTCCTCGACGTTCCGATCTGCGCGACGGCGCCGACCGGACCGGGACGATCAGGCCGAGAGCGGCGGGCCGACGATGTCGATGGCGTTCCTGGCGCAGGCGGCGGAGAGCGCGGCGATCATGTCGGGCGTCGGTGCGGTGAAGCCGGGCAGGCCGGGGTGGCTCGGAACGCGGCTCACCGCGCGCACCATGGTTTCGAAATCGGCGCCCTTGGTCATGGTCAGCCAGCGGGCGCCGGATTTCGAGGTGACGCGGAAGCGGTGGGGCACGCCCTTGGGCGCGTTGACGCAATCGCCGGCCCGGAGCGTGCGGGCGATGCCGGCCACCTCCAGCAAGACTTCGCCGGCGAGGCCATAGAATATCTCATCCTCGGTCTGGTGAATATGCAGCGGCGGACCATCACCATAGGGAACGTGATGCTCGATCACCGCGACGCCATCGGTGCTGTCGGCACTAGAGATCAGGATGGAAACGCTGGAATTGCCGAACCACAGCGTATCCTCACGGCTTTCTTCGATCTTCTTCATCAACATGATCTCGTCTTCCTCTCTTTTTACAGCGGAATGTTTCGTTCCGGTGAGGAAGGTCTTTACAGGCTGACGAATTCGGCATGAAATTCAAAGATCATATGGGGCGGATTGCTGCGATGAATTTCAATGCCTTCGACTTGAACCTCCTCCGGGTGTTCGATGCGCTGATGCGCGAGCGCAGCGTGACGCGGGCCGGCGAGCGGATCGGCCTCAGCCAGCCGGCGGTGAGCGCGGCGCTCAACCGGCTGCGGGCCCTGCTCGGCGACCAACTGTTCGTGCGGCGGGGCAACGAGATGGTGCCGACACCACGCGCCGACGACGTGTTCGGGCCGGTGCGCGACGCGCTGCAATCGATCGAGACGGCGCTCGGCCCGCCGCGCGGCTTCGACCCGGCAACGGCGCGGCGCACCTTCACGCTGCTCGGCGCCGATTTCTTCTCGCTTCTGCTGATGCCGCGCCTGTTCGCTCGCTGGAGCGAGGTGGCCCCGGGCGTCACCTGGCGCTTTCTCGATAGCGCCAGAGCCGGCCCCGGGGGTGACGTGACGCGCCTGCTGCAGGACGACGCCATCGACGTGGCGCTGGAGCGACCGCTCGACACGGCCGAGCCGATCGAGAGCCTGCAGCTGTTCGTCTCGCCCTTCACGCTGATCGCCCGGCGCGACCACCCGGCGCTCCACGGCGTGAAGCCCGGCGATCCGGTGCCGCTCGATATCTACCAGGGGCTGCCGCATGCCATCCGTTCCATCGACGGCTCGCTTTCGGGCATGGTGGACGCCGCCCTCGCCAAGGTCGGCGCCGAGCGGACGGTGCGCATCGCCCTGCCGCATTTCCAGAGCGTGGCCGAGGCGGTGGCGATGACCACGGCGCTGGCGGCGGTGCCCCGGCAGTTCGCCGAGGCAGTGGCCGACAAGCTCGGCCTGGCGCTTTACGCCATGCCGGTGGAGGTGCCGGCGCCCGACGTGCGGCTCTATTGGCACGCAAGGCGGAATGAGGATCCGGCGCACAAGTGGCTGCGGGACGCGGTGATATCGCTGACGACGGAGCTCTGGCGGTAGTAGGGGAGGCGCCTCACGGCGCCCAGTCGAGGCCGCGCAGGATCAGGTCGGCGGCCAGCAGCGCGATGATCAATATTTCCGCGATCATCTCGTAGAGAAAATAGCGGAATTCGGTCAGCCGATCGTTGGCGGTGGACCAGGTTTCCGACAGCAGGACCAGGATATCCTCGAGCGCGGCGTATTCCGCCACCAGACCGTCCTGCTGGACGAGTTCGTGAAAGAGGCGGGTTGCCAGCGGATCGTCCAGCGTGCCGGGCGCCTCCATGAGAGACTGGGCCATCGCCACCTGCGTCCGGATGCGCAGCGTTTCCTGGGTCTTCCCGTTGACGTCTTTCTGGCGGCCGAGGTCGCGGGCGCGCACGGCATGGGTGAGGTGGCCATAGCCACCGATCATCGCCAGCGGATTTTTCAGCTTGTCGCGACAGGCGAACAGCAGGCGCCGCAGCTCGTAATAACGGATGACGGCGGCAAGCGCCTGCCTTGCGAGCGGGCGCGGGCAGACCAGCAGGAGATGACGGCGGCCGATCAGGGCTCGGATCGAGCGGACCTGAACATCGAGATGCCCCGCCCCCTCCGAAACGGCCGTGACGTAGTTGGTCAACAAGGCGGACTGGTCCGGCGAGAGGGAAGCCTCACGCTCGATGAGAAAGAAGCGATGGACGCCGGCCTCGGCGGGGCCATCGGGCACTATCAACGGGTCCGGCAGGGGCTCGCGCGTTTCGGTGTGGTACCCGCAGCCGGGCCAGAACTGCGATGGCCAATCGCCCAGCATGTCCTCGCGCCAGCGCACCGTCCAGATTTCCGGCGCGCCCGACCAGTCGTTACCAGCGACGCGGCTCATGGTTGCCGCGCCGGGAATTCGGCGTGGAGAGGATCGATCTCGTCGACGCCGGGCGGATTTATGAAGTGCAGGCCATCCCTCAGCACCGGGCCGGGCAGGCCGATCATGCGCTGCGTTTCCGCGCAGAGCGTGAAGGTCGACAAGATGAACTCGCCCGTCAGATGGTCAAGCCACTCCCGGCCGAGCCGCTCCTCGATCCGTCGGTCGAGCGCCATCGGCGACCATTGGCGCGGGGCCACATCGTCGCTGGCGAGAATGAACCCCCAGGAGGAGAGGAAGCTCGGAATGTTGGTTCGGTAGCTGTGGACCTCGGAAAAGACGAGCCGCAGGGTGCGCGCGATGGCAGCGTGATGCTGATAGTCGAGGTGGGAGAATTCCATCGCCTGGATGGCGAGAATGCCGCCCGGCCGCAGATGCCTTTTGGTCATCGCGTAGAATTCGTAGGTATAGAGCGCCTGGGCGGGGCCGTTATCAAGCATGTCGACCACGTCGAGAACGATCACGTCGTAGAGCCGGTCGTCTTCTTCGAGGAATTTCCGTCCGTCCTCGAAGACGAGTCTTACCCGTGGATCTTCGAATGCCCCCCGGTGCCAGCGATGTAGGTGCTCGCGGCAAAGCTCCACCGCTTCCCGGTCGATATCCACCATGGTGGCCGAGCTGACGGTGTAATGGGCGATGACTTCGCGCAGCGTCGCCCCTTCGCCGCCGCCGATAATCAGCACGTCCCGGGGATTGTCGTGCATCAGCAGGGCCGGCTGGACGAGCGTTTCGTGGTAAAGCGACTCGTCGTAGGCCGAGCTCTGGATCGCACCATCGAGAAACAGCGCCCTTCCGTAGCTGATGGTATCGACGATGGATACGGTCTGAAAGGCGGTTCGCCGCGTGGCGCAGATCGCCGAAAGCTTGAACTCGTAGCGATCGTGCGGGTCGGCCGACTCTTCCTGGTAGATCTTCGCCAGATCGGACGGGTTGGTATAGCCGGGAGGGAGATAGAAATAGCCGCGCGGAAGCGCAGCGTCGTCATAAACGACGTCGTCATGCGCCGTGTCAGCCATCTTGCTCATCCTCGTGACCGGGGTGGCGCAAGATCTCGGTCGCGACGACCGAGCTGGGCGCCAGCGCGTCGACTATGTATTTGGCGCTGATCTCGGGGTGCATTGTGCCGCACATGAATATGTCCACGCAGGCCGCTTCATTTTCCGGCCAGGTGTGGATGCTGATGTGGCTTTCAGCCAGGAGCACGACGCCGGTGACACCGCCGCCCTCGCCGAAATGATGCATCTTGGTAAAAAGCACGTTGGCTCCGGCAGCGAGCGCCGCCCCGACCAAGATGGTCTCCAGCGTCATCGGCTCGGAAAGATTGGATGATCCCACCAAATCCAAGATCAAATGCGAGCCGGGAAGCGATCCGACAAGAGTAGAGAAAGTCTCTCTTATTGCCCTAAGCTCAAATGGCGGAGCAAACCTTTCATCGTCCTTAATATGTCTGGACCTGAAGATCGATGTCATTCTAAACGACCTCGTTCGAAATCAACAAGTCGGCAGCTTTATGCCAGCCCGGCAGACGCGCCACCCACGAAGTAGAATATTCGAGCGACGTCGGCGGCGCATATATCATTTGATGTACGAGCCGGATGACTTTGTTGTTCGCCTTTTGAACTCAGGAGATCCCGTGAGGCCAAGAAAAATGAAGATAAAATTTGTATTTAGTAGACTAAATATAATCGAGTATTCGCGCTGAAAAGTCTTTTTGACGATCGCGCTATGGAATTTATGACTTAAATTTGTTCATTTCTATCAAAGAAAGACCGATTATTTCATGAGTTTTCAGCTCTCTATCGCATAAGCCGAGCGATTATATTTGCCGGGCCGGCCGACGATGGGCGTGATACAGCCTGCTCGGTCTGGCGGATGCTGCTCAGCGGCCGCCGAAGCGTTCAATCGCCGCCTCGCTCACCGGCATGAACAGCGACACTGCCGTGCCCTCGGGATCGCGGAACTGGAAGGTCTTGTTGCCCCAGGGCATGGTCCGCAAGTCGTGGATCAGCGGCACCTTGTCTTTCAGGCGGGCATAGTCGGCGTCGATGTCCTCGACTCGGAATTCGAGGATGGCCGTGCGATTATGCCCCGGCTCGGCGGCGCCCGGCTGCCACAGGGCGACAGTTTCGGCGGCGCCGATGGCCAGTGTGCCCCTGGGCGTGACGATCTCGGCGAACACCGGCGCCAGCCAGTCGGCGGTGAGGCCGGTGACCATTTCGTAGAAGGAAACCATGGCCTTGATGTCCTGGGCGATCAGACGGGTGGAGGCGAATTTCATGGCTGTCTCCTGGAGCAGGTGGGGTCGCATGCTTGCTTTAAAGATACGATACGGTATCGTAGCGTAAATGTCGAGAACAGATGACAATCATGCGCCATAAATCCCCTGCCGATCCCGCCATCACCTCGGGCGATGCCGGCCCGCCGACCGATGCCGTGGACGAAAGGGTGCGGCGGTCCAAGGCGGCGGTGCTGGCCGTCACGGCGGAACTGCTGTTCGAGCGCGGCTATTCCGGTGTCAGCGTCGATGAGATCGCCCGGCGCTCGGGCGTGGCCAAGACCACCATCTACCGACACTGGCCAACCCGGACCGACCTGTTGCGCGACGCCTGCGCCCATGTCGGCACGCCGCTGACGACGCCCGACCTCGGCAGCTTTCGGGCGGATATCGCCGCGCTGATGGGGGAATTCGTGGAGATGCTGACGACGGCGCGCTGGACCGCCGTCCTGCCGTCGATCATCGACGCCGGCGAGCGCGACCCCGAGATGGCCGACATGTATCGCCGCCTGCAGCAGGGCTATTCGGCGCCCTTCGTGGAGGTGATCGGCCGCGGCATCGCGCGGGGCGAACTGCCGGCGGAGACGGACATTCCCGCCCTTGTCGCCGCCCTGATCGGCCCGCTGTTCTACCGCCGCTGGTTTTCGCGAGAGCCGCTCACCGAGGGGTTCGTGCGGGAGGTGATCCGGCTGGCGCTCGGATGAGCGTCGCTGTCGGCCCGCCGGTTTGCCGCGTCCGCGCCTGCCTTGCGGGCTAGAGCGGTTCCAGCAAAAGTGGGAACCGATTTTGCGTCCGGAACTGCGTCTTAACAAGGGGATAGAGGGTTTCCGGTGAACCCAGGTTCATTGGAAACCCTCTAGACGTGCTGCGACACCGGCTTGGCGAGTTTTCGCCAATGGATAAGGGCATAGGCGCCGACGAGGGCGGCCGCGAAGCCGGAGGCTGCGCCGATGCCTAGGCCCCAGCGTGGCCCGTAGTGGTTGGCCACCCATCCGACGATCGGCGCGCCGATCGGCGTGCCCCCGAGCACCACGGTCATGCGGAGCGCCATCACCCGTCCCCGCATGGCGGGTTCGGTGGTCAGCTGCATCATGCTGTTGGAGGTGTTGGTGAAGGTGAGGGCGGCGATGCCGATGATGACGAGCGCCGTCGCGAACAGCCAGTAGTCGGGCGCCAGCGCGGCGAACATACAGCCGAGCCCGAACACGCCGGCGCCGATCTGCAACAGGCGGAAGCGTGGCTTGTCGCGGCCGGCTCCCAGCAAGGCGCCCGACATGGTGCCGATCGCCATGATCGACGACAGCAGTCCATAGCCACGAGCGTCGGAATGGAAAATGCCGACCGCCATGGTGGAGATGAAGATCGGGAAGTTGAGGCCGAAGGTGCCGATCAGGAACAGCATGACCAGGATGGCCTTGAGGTCCGAACGCCCCCAGGCATAGCGCAGCCCTTCGAGGAAGCCGCCCTTTGAGCGGGCCGACCGGGCGTTGGGATGAAGTTCGGAGACGCGCAGGAAGGCCAGCGAGATCAGCACCGCGACGAAGGAGAAGCCGTTGATCAGGAACGCCCAGCCGGTGCCGATCTCGGCGATCAGCATGCCCGATACGCCCGGACCGATCATGCGCGCGGCGTTGAACGAGGTTGAGTTGAGCGCCACCGCGTTGTGCAGGTCCGCGTCGCCGACCAGTTCGGCGACGAAGGTCTGGCGCACCGGCCCGTCGAAGGCGGCGGCAGTGCCGAACAGGAAGGCGAAGACGTAGACATGCCAGAGCTGGACGAGGCCGGCGACGGTGAGAATGCCCAGCACGAGCGCGAGAGCGCCCATGGTCGCCTGAGTGGCGATTAACAGCTTGCGCTGGTTGAAACGATCGGCTGCCGAGCCCGTCCAGGGCAGGAAGAGAAACTGCGGCCCGAACTGCAGCGCCATCACCAGGCCGACGGCGGAGGCGTCGTGATGGGTCAGCTCGGTGAACACCAGCCAGTCCTGCGCCGTCCGCTGCACCCAGGTGCCGATGTTGGAGATGAAGGCTCCGCCTGCCCAGACCCGGTAGTTGTGACCTCGGAGCGACCGGAAGGCGCCGGCAAAAGGTGACTTCATGACTGCCTCCACCGGTCGACGACGGTCGGCGCCATGTTTCTGTGGAGCGCGGCGTGCGCCATGGACGTGTCCTCTGGAGCTTTGTTATGGCGCAGGTCCGGCAACAAAACCGGTTCCCACTTTTGCTGGAACTGCTTTCGTCCAGCTCTTCGCGACCGGGATCGGCCGCGTGTTGGTCAGTCGTCGGCGATCTCTGCCAGCAGCGCGATGGCCTCCTGAAGCTTGTCCATCTCCTCGGGTGACAGCCGCGCCCGCAGCTGGCGCGCCAGCCAGTCCTGCCGTGCCGCTCGTGTTTCCTGCATCCATGTCCGGCAGGTGTCGGTCAGCGAGAGGAGGGTCTGGCGACCGTCGGTCGGGTCGGGGGCGCCGCTCACCAGGCCGGCGGCCTCGAGCGGCGCGATCACCGTGCCCATGGATTGCGGGCGCATTCCCTCGAGCCGGGCGAGGTTCGACGTCGTCGTCGGCCCTTCGCGTTCCAGCCGGTGGAGCACCGACATCTGCGACGGCTTCAGGTCGCCCGTTCCGGTCTGTTCGCGGAACCGCCGCCTCAGCTTGCTGACAAGCACCCGGATCTCCACCGCAAGGGCGGCGGCCTGGGCTGTCTCAAGGGTATCCGATGGGGTGTTCATGGCGCCATTGTCCCACAAGGAAGGTAAACTGTAAAGATTACCTTCATATATTTTCGGGCGTGGGGGATCGGCCCGATGCTGATAGGGAGGCTGTTCAACCGCCGCTGGCTCGCCTGCGGGCTGCTGACGAAGGGTGTGAGAAGGCGATCATAAGGATCGCGGCGGGACAGGGGATGGGAGCGCGATATAGGCCGGGAGCTTTATTCTGCCTGAGGTCCTCGCTTTCGCAAGGATGACAAATTTATATATGGGAACAATCGGTTAGCGTGAGCTTCATCCTTTCAAGCCTGCACTCTCGCCTTCGCCGGATGACAATCCGAACGAGAGGCCCGAAAGCGGCCAAGTGTTTGTTCCTCGTATATAAATTTGTCATCCCTGCGCAGGCAGGGACCTCAGGACGAGAAGTTGGGGAAGGTTGAATCGAGCTCCCTCGTGTGATTGGAGCGCGATATCGGCCGGGAGCTTTGTTCTGCCTGAGGTACACCTTGAATTCACGTGTGAATTCAAGAGGCCTGCGCAGGGATGACAAATTTATATAAAGGAAACAGTCAGTTAGCTCGGCGCCCCATCCTGTCAAGCTGTCATCCTGCGCTTCAGGCGCAGGACCTCGGGACGAGAAGTTAGGGAGGGATGTATCGGGCTCCCTTGCGTGTTTGGCGCGCGATATTGGCCGAGAGGTTTATTCTGCCCGAGGTTCTTCTTCTGACGCGAAGGATGATCTTGTCGCTTTCTCAGGCGAACATGAAGTTGAAGAGGTAGCCGACGGCGAGGATGCCGATGCCGACGATGCCGACGAAGACGGCGATCAGCTTTACGGTGAGCACCTTCCTCAGGATGATCATCTCGGGCAGCGACAGGGCGATCACCGCCATCATGAAGGCGAGCACGGTGCCGAGCGCCGCGCCCTTGGCGATCAGCGCCTCGACGATCGGCAGGATGGTGGAGGCGCCGGCATACATGGGGATGCCGATCACCACGGCGGCCGGCACCGACCACCAGGCGTCCTTGCCCATGATGGAGACCAAGAGCTCGGTGGGCGCGTAGCCGTGGATCAGCGCGCCGACGCCGATGCCGAGCGCTACCCACAGCCAGACCTTGGCAACGATCTCCTTCACCGCCAGCCAGCCGGCTTCCAGGCGATCGGCTAGCGTCAGGCGGCGGTCGGGCAGGGCGGTGACGCCCATGCGCACGTCGCGCACCCAGGGCTGCAGCCATCCCTCGAGACGCAGTTTTCCGAGGATCAGGCCGGAGAGGATGGCAATCGTGAGTCCGAAGGCGAGATAGGTGAGCGCCACCTGCCAGCCGACCAGCGCGAATAGCAGGCCGAGGGCGACCTCGTTGACCATGGGCGCGGCGATCAGGAAAGAGAAGGTGACGCCGAGCGGCACGCCGGCCGACACGAAGCCGAGGAACAGCGGCACCGCCGAGCAGGAGCAGAAGGGCGTGGCGACGCCGAGCGTGGCGGCGGCGACGTTGCCGATGCCTTCCCGCTTGCCGGCCAGAAGGCGGCGGGTGTTCTCGACCGAGAAATAGCTGCGGAAAAAGCCGGTGACGAAGACGATGGCGACCAGCAGCATCAGCACCTTGGGCAGGTCGTAGAGCACGAAGGCGAGGGCGTCGCCGAGCTGGCTCTGGCGGTCGACCGGCAACCGGGCAACGAGGGCTTCGGCCAGAGGTTCGAGCCAGGGATAGACGGCGATCCAGGCGACAGCGCCGAGCGCCGTGGCGATCAGCCAGCGAGTGGGCGAGGCGCTGGAAGATGTCGGTTCGGCGGTGCCACAGCCGCAGGCGGTGTCAGGCGCTGCGCTGCCGCAGCAGGGGGCGGCGATGGCCCGAACGGTGGCTTCATCGGAACAACAGGTGCTCATGCGCTGTCCTTCTGGTTTATATTCGATAATTCGACGAATATCGAAATATAGAGGTGGTGGCTATCCGCATCTTGCCTGATATCCACATATCGGCTAATGTCGAAGTATGGAAAAGACTGAAGCCCTCGATGCCCTGTCGGCGCTGTCGCAGCAGACACGCCTCGATGTGTTCCAACTGTTGATCCGCTACGAGCCGGAAGGGCTGGCGGCCGGCGACATCGCCGAAAAGCTCGGCGTGCCGCAGAACACGCTCTCAACCCACTTGGCCATTCTGGTGCGAGCGGGACTTGCCACCTCGGAGCGCCGCAGCCGCTCGATCATCTACCGCGCGGTGGTGCCGACGGTGCGCGGCTTGGTGCGCTATCTCGTCGACGACTGCTGCGCCGGCCATCCGGAGCTTGGCTACCGCTTCGACTATGGCAGTTGCGACTGCAAGATCCCAGAGCCCGAAGGCGAACCCAAATGACTTCGGTCGCCAGCCGGCTTTCCTTCCTCGACCGCTATCTCACCCTGTGGATCTTCGCGGCGATGGCCCTGGGCATCGCCATCGGCTACGCCTTCCCGGCCGTCGAGGCGGTGATCAATGCGGGCACGGTGGGCACCACCAACATTCCCATCGCCGCCGGCCTGATCCTGATGATGTATCCGCCGTTCGCCAAGGTGCGCTACGAGGACCTGCCGCGCGTGTTCGCCGACGGCAAGGTGCTGGCGCTGTCGCTCGTCCAGAACTGGGTGGTGGGGCCGGCGCTGATGTTCGCGCTGGCCATCATCTTCCTGCCGGACAAGCCCGAGTACATGGTGGGGCTGATCCTGATCGGTCTTGCCCGCTGCATCGCCATGGTGGTGGTGTGGAACGAGCTCGCCAAGGGCTCGACGGAATATGCCGCCGGCCTCGTCGCCTTCAACTCGATCTTCCAGGTGCTGTTCTATTCGGTGTTCGCCTGGTTCTTCGTCACCGTGCTGCCGCCGGTGTTCGGGCTGACGGGTTCCGAAGTGGATATCTCCATCGGCGAGATCGCCAGGAGCGTGTTCATCTACCTCGGCATTCCCGCCATCGCCGGCGTGCTGACGCGAGTGGTGATGCTGCGCTTCGTTTCCAAGGAGTGGTACCACGGCCATTTCGTGCCGAAGATCGGGCCGATCACCTTGGTGGCGCTGCTTTTTACCATCGTCGTCATGTTCTCGCTGAAGGGCGAATTGATCCTGACCATCCCCGGCGACGTGGTGCGCATCGCCATTCCGCTTCTCATCTACTTCGTGGTGATGTTCGCGCTGAGCTTCGTGCTGTCGCTGAAGGCCGGTACCGATTACCAACGCTGCACGACGCTGTGCTTCACGGCGGCCAGCAACAACTTCGAGCTGGCGATTGCCGTGGCGGTGGCCGTCTACGGCATCAATTCCGGCGCCGCCTTTGCCGCGGTCATCGGGCCGCTGGTCGAGGTGCCGGTGATGATTGCGCTGGTCAACGTCGCGCTGTGGACGCGGGGGCGTTACTTCGCCCAGGAAAAGGTGGCGTGACCTGCCACAGCGCCGGATGTGGCCTCGCGTGCCTGACCGAGATGAACCGAGGACCAGAGACACCATGCGCGGCACCGACCTTCCCGACCTCGCGGTCTTTCCGGCGCTCGATCGAGCCTCGCTGCCCGAGGTTGACGTGGCGGCATTGACGCACCCGGACGGCTTGACCCACGCACCGCGGATCTTGCTGCTCTATGGCTCGTTGCGGCAAAGATCCTACAGCCGGTTGCTGGCCTATGAAGCCTGCCGCCTGCTGGAGCATCTCGGCTGCGAGACGCAGATCTTCGACCCCACCGGCCTGCCTCTTCCCGACGACGCACCGGCCGATCATCCCAAAGTCGCCGAACTCAGGGCCTTGTCGGAATGGTCGGAAGGGCAGGTCTGGGTCAGCCCGGAACGCCACGGCGCCATCACCGGTGTCATGAAGGCGCAGATCGACTGGATACCGCTGAGCCTCGGCGCCGTCCGCCCGACCCAGGGCAAGACCCTCGCTGTGATGCAGGTAAGCGGCGGCTCGCAGAGCTTCAACGCGGTCAATACGCTGCGCCTTCTGGGCCGCTGGATGCGGATGATCACCATCCCCAACCAGTCGTCGGTTCCCAAGGCCTTTCAAGAATTTGACGACGCCGGCCGGATGAAAGCCGGGCCGCTTTATGACCGGGTGGTGGACGTGATGGAGGAACTGGTGAAGTTCACCTATCTCACGCGCGAGCGTTCCGCCTATCTGACGACCCGCTACAGCGAGACGCTGGAAGCGGCCACCAGGAACCGCGAAATCATCGGCCGGATGTAGGAATATCTTCGAGGCGCCATAACTGACCAGGAGCCATCATGGACATCGTGATCTACCACAACCCCGGCTGCGGCACCTCGCGCAACGCGCTGGCGCTGATCCGCCATGCCGGCATCGAGCCGCATGTCATCGACTACCAGAAATGCCCGCCGAGCAAGGTGTTGCTGGCGCAACTGATCGAGCGGATGGGCATGAAGGTGCGTGACGTGCTCAGGGTGAAGGGCACGCCCTATGAGCAACTTGGGCTGGATGCGCCCCACCTTACCGACGACCAGTTGCTCGATGCCATGATGGCGCACCCCATCCTGATCAATCGGCCGATCGTAGTGAGCGAGCGCGGTGTCAAGCTCTGCCGTCCCTCGGACATGGTGCTGGACCTGTTGCCGGAATTGCCGATGGCCGATTTCGTGAAGGATGACGGCGAGATCTGCCTGAAGGATAGCGAAGCGGCGGACCGCGACGCCGGGATGGTGGCCGCGCTCACCGCCGAGGGGTTGCCGACGGATGATCTGACCGAGCCGGGGCGGCGGTTCTTCGTCTATCGCACGCTGTCGGGCGAGGTGGTCGGCTATGCCGGGTTCGAGCTCTATGGCGCGGATGTGTTCCTGCGCTCGCTGGTGGTGGTGCCGGAATGGAGAGGGAAGGGCGTCGGGAAGGCCATCGTGGCGAGGGTGACGCGGCGGGCGTTTGATGAGGGCGCGCGGACGGCCTGGCTGCTGACGACTTCGGCGGCGGCGTTCTTCGAGGCGATCGGGTTCAAGCGGGTGGAGCGGGCGGATGCGCCGGAGGCGATCCTCAATACGCGGCAGGCCAAGGGATTGTGCCCCGCGTCGGCGGTGGTGCTGAAGCGCGCGATCCGGCTTTAGGGAGAGTGATATGGGCCGAGAGTTTTATTCTGCCTGAGGTCCTCGCTTTCGCAAGGATGACAGATTTATATAAATGATAACAGCTGGATAGCGCGCCGCTTTCCGCTCTGGCTCCCGTTCCCATCACGCTGTCTTCCTTGCGAAAGCGAGGACCTCAGGACGAGAAGGTGGGGAGGGTCGTATCAGGCTCCCTCTGCGCTCTGGGAGCGCTATATTGGCCGGGAGTTTTATTCTGCCTGAGGTCCCCGCGCAGGCCGCTTGAATTCGCGAGCGAATTCAAGGTGTACCTCAGAACGAGAGGGCGCCGGGGGCTGTATCAGGCTCCCTCTGGCCTTGGTGTGGAACATCCGGCCCTCGCCTTTAAGTCGTAGCTTTCTCCTGTGGTATCCACTCGGCTTCTCGGTCAGAATGGGCCGATGAGTTATTCCAGGGATTATGCTCATGGGCAGGTTTGATGAGAACTTTCCTTTCGGGGAAGCGCGGGTATCGATCGCCACCGGAAGCCGGACGACCTTGCAGATCGAGGACTCGGTTCTGCGCATGGTGGCCAAGCCCGTGCCCGAGGAGATGTTCGGATCCGAGACGCTGCATCGCCTCGTCGAGGAAATGTGGATGTGCATGATCGATGCTGGCGGCGTCGGCATCGCAGCGCCGCAGGTGGGCATCTCCTGGCGGCTGTTCATCGGCTCGGCCAGCAGCATTCTGCCGTCGACGGTGTTCGTCAATCCGGAGGTAGAATTCCACGGCACCGCCGACGTGCTGGGCGAGGAAGGCTGCCTCAGCATTCCCGGCTGGCGGTCGGCCAAGGTGTTGCGCCATCCCAAGGTGACGGTGCGCTACCGCGATATGGACGGCGGCGCGCACGAGGAGACCTTCGAGGGACTGGCGGCGCGCGTCGTCCAGCACGAAAACGATCATCTCAACGGCAAGCTGTTCATCGACATCGACGACAGCCCGGAAGTCGACGACACCTTGCGTCGGCGGATGAAGCGGGCGATGGCCGAGATGGAGGAGCGCACCAAGGTGGCAGCCGAGGGCTGAGGGCATATTGGCGGGCTCCCTTTATTGCCCTTCGAGCGCGTGGGAGCTTGATACGGCCCTTTCCAATTTCTTGTCCTGAGGTCCTCTGCGAAGGCAGAGGACCTCAGGCAGGATGACGCGAGCGGCTGATATCGCGCTCCTAAGCAAGCTCGGGAGCCTGATACATCCCTCATCAATTTCTCGTCCCGAGGTCCTCTGCCTGCGCAGAGGATGACAGTATTATATTTATGGAGCAAATGCTTAGCCGATCGCGAGCCTTCCTATCGGTGGTGCAGCACCCTGCCGATCAAGTTGAGGAGCGCCTGCGCGGCGAGGATGCCGGTGGTGCCGACGGGGGCGTATTCCCGGGCGACTTCCACGAAGTCGATGTCGACCACCTTGCTGCGCTTGGCGATGCCGTCGCCACCTGCCGCACCCCAGCGAATTTCGAGCCAGGCTCCGCAGCGCCCAGTTCTGAAACGATCATGGCCCGCGCGAGGGCGGGCCACGATGAGAGGTTGTTGAGGCTAGAGGCTGGCCTCAGGCCGCGGCGAAGTCCTTGACGAAGGTTTCCACCACGTGGCTGAGGTCGGTGGCCTGGCTGGAGAGGCCCTGCGACAGGCTCATCAGCTGCGACGAGGCGGCGCCGGTCAGTTCGGCGGCCTCGCCGACGCCGGTGATGTTCTGCGTCACCTGATGGGTGCCGGCCGAGGCTTCCTGGCAGTTGCGGGCGATCTCGGCGGTGGCGGCGCCCTGTTCTTCCACCGCTCCGGCGATGGCCGAAGCGGTTTCCTTGATGTTGCCGATCACCCGGACGATCTCGGTCACCGACTTGACGGTGCCGTTGGTCGCCTGCTGGATTTCCGCCACCTTGGCGCCGATCTCGTCGGTGGCCTTGGAGGTCTGGTCGGCGAGCTGTTTGACTTCCGCTGCGACGACGGCGAAGCCCTTGCCCGCCTCGCCGGCGCGCGCGGCCTCGATGGTGGCGTTGAGCGCCAGGAGGTTCGTCTGGTCGGCGACGCCCTTGATCAGGTTGATGACGTCGCCGATGGCGGCGGCAGCCGCTGCCAGCGCGGCGATGCGTTCGCTGGAGGCGGCGGCTTCCGTGTGGGCGGTGTCGGCGACCTCGGCGGAGTGGGTGACCTGGCTGTTGATCTCGTTGACCGAGGCAGCCATCTCCTCCGACGCCGAGGCGACGGTCTGGACGTTGCCGGCGGCGCGCTCGGCGGCGATGGCGACGGCCTGGGCCTGCCGGGTGGTTTCCTCGGCGGTGGCCGAGAGATTGCGGGCGGCGTCGGCCACTTCGCTGGACGATTGGACGAGACCGCCGGCGAGACCCTGCATGCGGTCGACGAAGGCGCTGGCGAGCTGCTCGCGGCGGGCCAGCTGCTGGCGGTCGGCTTCCTCGCGGGCGGCCTGAAGGGCGCGGGCCGCCTCGGCTTCCCCGAGTTGTCCGCGCAGGATTTCGAGGGCCTGGGCGATGTGGCCGAACTCGTCGTGCCGGTCGGTGCCGGGTACCGGCGCGCTGAGATCGCCGCGGCCGAGCGCGCTCATCACGCCGATGGAGGTCTTGATCGGCCTGACGACGTTGACGCGCACCATGACGAAGGCCAGTGCCAGAATGACTGCCGAGACGAGGGCGAAACCGATTAGCGAAATGCGCGAGGTCCACAGGGCAATGTCGGACACCAGCTGGTTCTGCTGGTCCTTGGTGGCCGTGAAGCGCTTGTTGACTTCGATGTTGGCCGCGATGACGTCCTGAAGTGCGTTGTTGCAGCTCTGGTTCATCAGCTGGGCGACCTTGGCGTTATCGTCGGCAGTCGTCGCGGCGGAGGCTTCGCGGCCCACTTCGCCGCAAGGGCCGCTGACCAGCGCGTTGAACTTGCTTGCGACGCCGTCGATGTCGGCGGCTACGTCGGGGGTGGCTTTCTTGGCGATGGCCATCTGCTCGGCGAAGCCGGCGACGGCGTCGTTGGCATGGCCGGTGGCGGTGGCATTGGCGCCGGCGGTCATCGCCACGATGTTCTCATAGAGGGCGGCCTGATAGCTGACGGCCATGCGGTTGGCGCGCGCCATGGCGAGGATCGCCACGTCGGGACCGTCGATGATCGCCGAGTCGAGCGCATCTACGACGGTGATCTGGTGGGTGGTGTAGATGATCCCGACGAAGCTTGCCGCCGAGAGCACCAGCAGCAAGGAGAAAACCTTCCAAATCATCGGCCAGTGTTTGAACGACATAGTAATCTCCGGACGCATGCGCTGGCAGGACAAGGGGTTTCATCGACGGCTGGGACGACCGATTGCCTGGGAAACTGGGAAAGTTGACCGCCGTATACGTGTTAAGCCGTAATCGTTTAATGAAACGAAAAAGCCGCCGGAAAATATGCCGGAAAATGGCGGAAAACCGGGCGTTGTGCGGGGGATTGGCAAAATTCGCCAGCTGAGGAGCGGTGGGGAAAAGAAGCGCCTTGGATTATCACAAGTATGTAGTCGGGCGGGGCTGCTCGCCAAGGTTCAGTGTGCTATTTGAAATTGTAAATTCTCGTAACAAGTGCTTATGGGGGTGGGGTGTGAATATTCGTTTTCGGAGTGTTTTGCTGGTGGTGGCGGCGGTCGGATTGTTCGCCATGCCATCGGTTGCCAGCGCGGCGACCATGGAAAAACTGGTCCAGGACGGCTTCAAGGTCAGCAAGGTGACCCGTGGCAAATCCGGGCAACTGGGGTGGAACCTCACCAAGGGTGACGAGAAGTATTTCTGCCCGGCGTTTCTTGCCTCCGCCTACATCGACAGCAAGCGGATGTACAAGTTCACCTCTTCGGGTGATGCGATCGAAATGAGCCGGGAGGTCTTCGATTCCTACATCGGCGGCCCGGATCCCAATATTCCCTACTGGAAGGATGTCCAGGTCGGGCGCGTGAAGCCGGCCGACGTGAAGCCCTGCCTGCCGACGAAGTGAGCGGTTGCTGGATGGTGCGGTACCTATGGGGTTTCAAAGTGGAGCCCCATATCGATCGTTTGCCATTATTGAGCTGTGAGCGCGCTGGGAGCCTGATACATCCCTCATCAATATCTCGTCCTGAGGTCCTCGCGTTCGCAAGGATGACAGCATGATATGGGGGTACAAAGGTCTGGCCGCTTGCGAGCCTCGCTAGCAGGTTGCCATCCTGGGCCGGGAGTGCGAGGGAGCGGCTTGACGGAGCAGGGTGAACGCTAACAACCTGTTCCTTATGTATAATACTGTCATCCTTGCGAAAGCGAGGATCTCGGGCAGGATGGGGCGAGCGGATGATATAAGGCCCTGAGCAAGCCCGGGAGTGTGATACGGCCGTGCTCAATTTCTGGTCCTGAGGTCCTCTGCTTGCGCAGAGGATGACAGTATTATATTGATGTAACAAAGGCTTAGCCGCTCGCGAGCCTCCCCACCAAGCTGTCATCCTCTGCGAAGGCAGAGGACCTCGGGCAGGATGGGGCGAGCGGGTGATATAGGGCTCTGAGCGAGCCCAGGAGCTTGATACATCCCTCCGCGCCTTCTCGTCCTGAGGTCCTCGCGTTCGCAAGGAAGACGGCATGATATTGAGGGAACAAACACTTGGCCGCTCGAGAGCCTCCCTATCCCCCTACCTGTGGTGCAGCACGCGGCCGATCAGGTTGAGGAGCACCTGCGCCGCCAGGATGCCGGTGGTGCCGGCGGGGTCGTATTCGCGGGCGACCTCCACGAGGTCGATGCCGACTACCTTGCCGCGCTTGGCGATGCCGTCGAGCAGTTCCAGCACTTCGTAATAGGTGAAGCCGCCGTGGCTGGGGGTGCCGGTGCCGGGGGCGATCGAGGGGTCGAAGCCGTCGATGTCGATGGTGAGGTAGTAGCGCTTGCCTTCGGGGATGCGGGCGAGCACCGCCTCGGTGCCGAGCTTGCGGATCTGGCGGACGCTCAGGATGTCGCTGCCCATGGCGCGGGCCGCTTCATAGCCCTCGCGGGCCGTTGACGAGACGTTGCGGATGCCGAGCTGGGTGAGGCCGGTGACATAGGGCTTTTCGGCGGCGCGGCGCAGCGGGCTGCCGTGGCCGCGCGTCACGCCGTGGCGCTCGTCGACGAAGTCGAGGTGGGCGTCGAACTGGATGACGTGGATCGGCTCTTCCTCGGAGAAGGCCTCGATGCAGGGGATGTTGATCGAGTGGTCGCCGCCCAGCACCACGGGGATGGCGCCGGCCGCCAGGATCTTGCGCACGCCGTGCTCGATGGCGGCGTGGCTGCCGACGGTGTCGGTGTGGATGATGTCGGCGTCGCCGATGTCGACGATGCGGGTGGTCTCGGCCGGCAGGTAGACGATGTCGTCTTCATGGTCGTAGGCGCCGGCGTGGCCGAAGGCGAACAGCGTCGACGCCTCGCGGATGGCGCGCGGGCCGCTGCGGGCGCCGGCTCGCCACTGGGTGCCGCCGTCATAGGGCGCGCCGAGGATGGCGACATCGGCGTCGATGTTGTCCCAATCGAGGGCGAGCGGATATTTGCCGAAGGTGCAGATGCCGACAAAGGGCAGGTCGAGGCGACCGCTTTCGTAGCCGTGGGCCATCAGAGCTTTCCTTTCCGTTCGACGACGCCGGCGAGCACGCACAGCAGTTCGAACATGATGGTGGCGCCGGTGAGCGCGGTGAGACCGGAGGGATCGAAGGGCGGGGCGACCTCGACGAGGTCGGCGCCGATCAGGTCGAGGCCGTCGAGCTGGCGGACCAGCGCCTGCGCCTCGCGGGTGAGGAAGCCGCCGATCTCCGGCGTGCCGGTGCCGGGCGCTTGCGAGGGATCGATGCAGTCGATGTCGAAGGTGACGTAGGTCGGCCTGTCGCCGACGATGGCGCGCGCCTCGGCCATCACGTCAAGGGCGCCACGGGCGGCGAACTCCTCCATGAAGATCATGCGGATGCCGTTCGCCTTGGCGAAATCGTAGTTGGCGGCGTCGGAGATGGCACCCCTGAGGCCGATCTGCACGTGGCGCTTCGGGTCGACCAGCCCTTCCTCGATGGCGCGGCGGAACGGCGTGCCGTGGTTGAAGCGGTTGCCGTTGAAGAAGGTGTCGTAGGTGTCGGAATGGGCGTCGAAGTGAATGAGGCCGACCGGTCCATCGGCGACGAGGCCGCGCAGGATCGGCAGGCTGACGAGGTGATCGCCGCCGGCCGACAGCGGCAGGGCGCCGGCCTTGCGCACGTCGGCATAGTGGCCGGAGATCAAGTCGAGCGTGCGCATCAGGTCGAAGGGATCGACCGGCGCGTCGCCGCAGTCGGCGATGCGGGCGCGATCGTAGGGCGACAGGCCGGTGACGTGGTGGACGCGGCGCATCAGGGCCGACTGGTTGCGGATCTCGCGCGGGCCGTGGCGCGTGCCGGCGCGGTTGGTGACGCCGCCGTCGAAGGGGATGCCGAGGAGCGCGATGTCGACCTCGGCCGGCGTTGCCTGCGGCAGGCGCATGAAGGTGGGAATGCCGGCATAGCGCGGCACCGCCCCGGAATCGAGGGGTTCAAACGTGGTCATGATGGGCGTCCTAAAAGCATCAAATCGAAAAGTAGAAGCCGGTTTCCGGAAAGTCCGACGCGACCACAAGGACTAGATTCCGAACTCGGCGCGCACCGCCTTGGTGATCAGCCGCACGTGGTCGGCCATCAGCCAGCCGCCCTTTTCGGCCGTCGAGCCCTTGGCGACGGCGAGCACGCCGGACGGCGGCACGAAGCCGGCGGGTGTCGGCCAGACGTCGTAGCTCGGGAATTGCGCCGGACCGTCGGACGGCACCTTGTCCATCTCGACCAGCTCGGGGCGGAGCAACAGCATCAGCGATGTCTCGAGGAGACTGGCGTGCTCCAGCTCGGTGCCGGGGAAGCCGTCTGGGAACAGCTTGTCGAGGGTGGCGCGCTCGACGAAGTCCCAATATTCAAGGCGGATCACCTTCATGTCGGTGATGCCGTCGCGGCGGAGTTCGCGCATGGCGAGGTCGATGCCCTCGACGGCCGGCCAGCCGTTCTCGAAATGGCCGATCACCACCACCACCTTGCGCACGCCGTCGTGGCCGAGGCCGCGGATGATGTCGCGCACCACCAGAGCGAAGGTGTGGGCGTCGAGGCTGGTGGTGCCGGGGAAGGCTTCGCCGCCACCCGAGCGCGGCTTGGACTTGCAGCCATATTGCACGGTGGGGGCGACGATGCCTCCCACCTCGGCGGCAACGCGCTCGCAAACGCCGCCGGGCAGGACGGCGTCGACGTTGAGCGACATGTGCGGCCCGTGCTGCTCGGTGCTGCCGAGCGGCAGGAACACCGGCGCGCCGGCCTTCACCTTGGCCTGGTATTCGGGCCAGCTGAGTTCGGCCATCCTGATGCTGTCGACCATGGCAATATTTCCCCTTGATGAGCCTGCCTCGAAACTCGCTGGAGCGAGGCAGATGGCGATGGATTCGAGAACCGGAGCGGAGCGAACTTGGGGTTCGTGAGCACCGGAAGCGCAGAATTCGAAGCTAGATGTCCGCGCCAGTAGAGTTTCGGGGCGGGCTCAGTGCATTGCCGCGCCGCCATCGACGCTGATGCACTGTCCGGTGGTGAAACTGGCGGCGGGCGAGGCGAGGAAGACGGCGGCGGCGGCCACCTCTTCCGGCCGGCCGATGCGGCGCATGGGGTTGAGGATCTCGACGGCCTGCTGGTCGGCGGTCATCTTTTCAAAGCCGAGCAGCGGCGTGTCGACCGGGCCGGGGGCGATGGCGTTGCAGAGGATGTCGGGGGCGAGTTCGCGCGCCCAGGAGCGCGTCATGGCGATGACGGCGCCCTTGGTGGCCGCGTAGCCGGAAGCGCCTTCCCGGCCGAGAAAGCCCAGCTCGGAGGCGATGTTGATGATGCGGCCGCCCCTCGGCATCGCCTTCAGCGCCTCGCGGGCGACCAGGAAGGGCGCCCGCTGGTTGACGGCATACATCAGGTCGAGCGCGCGGGTGTCGATGGCCCTGAGCGGCGCTTCCGTGAGGATGCCGGCGCAATTGACCAGCACGTCGATGCCGCCGAGCCGCTTGGCGGTGCCGGCGACCGCCTCGATGATCGCCTCCTCGATTTGCAGGTCGGCGGTGACCCAGTTGGCATCGGCCTCGGGCGGGGCGGCGCGGTCGAGCCCGATGGCCTCGGCGCCCTCGGCACGGAAGGCGAGGAGAATGGCGCGGCCGATGCCGCTGGCCGCGCCGGTGACGAGCGCCCGGCGGCCGGAGAGAAGGTTCACCATGGCAGCTCTCCGCGATCGACGCCCAGCGACTGCCCGGTGATGTTGGCCGACAGGCTGGAGGCGAGGAACAGGTAGGTGGCGGCGATGTCGTCGGGGTCCATGAAGCCGGGCATGGCCTGGGCCGAGACGATCTCGTCGAGCAGCACGTCGGGCGGCGTTCCCTGCCGCTCGGCCATGACGTTGAGCGAGCGCAGCGACGCCTCGGTGCGCACCCAGCCGGGGCAGACGGCGTTGACGGTGATTTCGCGCGGGCCGAGTTCCTTCGCCCAGGTCTTGGTGAGGCCGATCACCGCGTGCTTGGAGGCGACATAGGCCGAGAACAGCGCTTCGGCGCCGCGCGACCAGATGGAGGCGGTGTTGACGATGCGGCCGCCCGGCCCCATGCCCGGCAACAGGGCGCGGGTGGTGAGGAAGGTGCCGACGACGTTGATCTCGACGATGCGGCGAAAGGTGGACTCGTTGGCCTCGCTGCCATCGTCGAGCGGGGTGATGCGCTCGAGGCCGGCGTTGTTGATCAGCACGTCGAGGCGGGGCAGCGCCCGAGCGACCGCCTCGAGATGGTCGGAGCTGGTGATGTCGGCGCGGTGGCCGGTGGCGCCCAGGCTGGCGGCCGCCTCGAAGATCGCCTCGTCCTCGGCCAGCATGTGCAGGTCGGACCCGGCGGCGGCGAAGGCGCGGGCGATGCCGAGGCCGATGCCCCGGCTGGCGCCGGTGACCAGCACAGTGCGTCCTGAAAGACCGTCGAGTATCATGGCTCACTCCCGGCGGCGGCCCTGACCAGCCGCAAGACTTCGGTACGCAGCGCGAAGAAATCGGCGCTGTCGCGCATTTCCAGCGTCCGGTCCTCGCCGAGGCGGGCCTGGACGTCGATCTCGGCGACGATGCGGGTGGGGCGCGGCGAGAACACCACCACGCGGTCGGCAAGGAACACCGCCTCCTCGACGTCGTGGGTGACGAACACCACGGTCTTGCCGTCGCGGCGCTGGATGCGGCGGATCTCCACCTGCAACTGCTCGCGGCGCAGCGCGTCGAGCGCGCCGAGCGGCTCGTCCATCAGCATCACTTCCGAGCCGCAGGCCAGCGTGCGGGCGATGGCGACGCGCTGGCGCATGCCGCCGGAGAGACGGTTGGGATAGGTGTCGAAGAACTCGTAGAGGCCGACGAGATCGAGATAGTGGTCGCGGCGGGCGAGCTTCTCGCTCTCGCTGAGGTCGGTGCGGTAGCGCATGCCGAACTCGACATTCTGCCCGACCGTCAGCCAGGGGAAGGACGAGTAGGACTGAAACACCATGCCGCGCCGCCAGTCGGGACCGCCGACCGGCGCGCCGTCGAGGCGGATCTCGCCCGCAGACGGGGTGTCGAGACCTCCGACCATGCGCATCAGCGTGGTCTTGCCGCAGCCGGACGGGCCGAGGAAGACGACGAACTCACCCTTGTCGATCGCAAGGTCGAAGGGCGTCGTCACCACCTCGACCTTGCCGAAGCGCTTGGTGACCTTGGAAAATTCCAGTTGGGCCGTCATGGGTTCGGCTCTCATAAGTAACGGAAGGCGCGCTTGTGGATCTGGCGCAGGACCTGGTCGGTGAAGAGGCCGATGAGGCCGATCAGCACCACGCCGGCCATCACCTCGGGCGTCTTCATGTAGCGGCGGGCCGCCCAGATGACGAAGCCGAGGCCGGAGCTGGCGGCGACGATTTCGGCGACGATCAGGTAGGTCCAGCACCAGCCGAGCGTGATGCGCAGGTTGTCGACGAGGTTGGGCAGCATGGCCCGGAAGGCGACATCGCTGAGGATCTGGCGGGGCTTGGCGCCGATGGTGGCGGCGATCTCGAAATACTCGTGCGGCACGCGGCGCATGTCGTCGGCCACCATCAGCACCAGTTGGAAGAAGGTACCGAGCCAGAGCAGGAAGATCTTGGTTTCCTCGCCGACGCCGAACCAGATGATGGAGAGCGGCACCAGGGCCGGCACCGGCAGGTAGCGGATGAAATCGATGGCCGGCTCCAGCGCGGCGCCGAGGCCGCGATAGGCGCTGATCATCATGCCGATCGGCACCGCCATGACGGTGGCGATGAGGAAGGCGGCCCAGACGCGCAGGATGGAGACGCCGGCGTGCCAGGCAAGGTTCTGGTCGGCGAACATGCCGCCGAGCGCGGCAAGCACCACCGAGGGTGCCGGCAGGAAGGTGGGGCTGGCGAGCCCCGACCGCGATATGATTTCCCAGACCGCCAGGATGAGGAAGCTCGATCCGAAGGCGATGGTGGCCGTCACCTTGCCGGGCAGCGGGGCGCGCAGGCGGGTGAGGTCGGCCAGCTGGAAGCCGGCCTCACCGTTATGGTGGCTCGCGCCGCTCATTTGCCGGCCGCGACGGCGGCCATCACCGAGCTGTCGATCTGCTTTGCGGCATCGAGCTTGGTGTCGGCGGCGCCGTTCTCGAGGTTGAGCTGCATCACCGTGTCGAAGATGCCGTAGAGCTTGCCCGGCTTGTCGGGCGTGCCGATATCGGCCTCGGCGGTGGCGAGGTCGCTGTAGACGAGCGAGGTGTCGAGCACGTCCTTCACCTCGGCGTCGCTGAGATTGTAGTGCGGCGCGGCGATGGAGATGAACTTGGCCGGGTCGGTCTTGTAGAGCTCGACGGCCTTGTAGATGCCCTTCAGGAAGTTCTGGTACTTGACCGGGTTGGCCTTGATGTCGTCCTGCCGGGCGGTGATCACGTCGACGATGATGTCGCTGTCCTTGGAGGAGATCAGCAGCGTCGGCTTGCGGCTGGCGCTGTTGGTGAGCGCTTGCGACATGAAGGGCTGGTAGCTGGCGACGGCGGCGATCGAGGTGTCGGTGAACACGGCGACCGTGTCGGCGGTGGCGATCTCCTTGATGTCGAGATCCTTGAAGGAGAGGCCCTCCTTCTTGAGCGCCAGCTGCAGCAGGAGGCGGGCGGGGATGTTCGGCTCGGAGGCAACCGTCTTGCCCTTGAGATCGGCCACCGACTTGATCGAGCCGTCGGCGATCACGCCGTCGCCGCCGACCGAGCGGTCGATGGTGCCGATGATGACGCCGGGGGTGTCGGCGTTGCGCGGGCGGCCCTGGTGTTCGCCGACCGTGCGCATGTCCACCTCGATGTCGCCGCGCGCCATGGCGGCCAGCACGTTGGTGCGGTCGTCCTCGAACTTCATGTCGACCGTCAGGCCGAGGTCCTTGAAGTAGCCGAGGTCGGAGGCGACCAGCACGGGGGCGAAGCCCGGCCAGGTGGGCGTCAGCGCCCGGATGACGTCGGCGGCGTGGGCGGAGGCGGTGAGGGCGATAAATCCGGTGGCAGCGGCGGCGGCGAGACTGAGCGTGGGCTTCATGACGTACGGCTCCATGGGCACGTTGGCGAGGGGCGGAGGTCATGATTGTTAATACTTAGGTGGAAGGATATTAGAATTATCGGAACATTACATCGAGAAGTATCAATGTAACCGGAGGGTGAAATGCGCCGCCTCGATAACATCGATCTCCGGTTGCTGCGGGTGTTCATGGCCATCGTCGATGCCGGTGGCTTCCCTGACGCGCAGGTTGCACTCAACCTGTCGCAGTCGACGCTCTCCACCCACCTGTCGGCGCTGGAGAAGAAGCTCGGCGGCCAGCTCTGCGAGCGCGGTCGCGGCGGCTTCCGCCTGACGCCGTTCGGCGAGACGACCTATGCGGCGGCCAAGACGCTGTTCAATGAGGTGGATGCTTTCCAGAACCGGGTGGGCCGCGACCGGACCATGCTGGTGGGCCGGCTCAGGATCGGCATCGTCGACGGGGTGGTGACCAACCCCAAGCTCGGCCTGCAGACGGCGCTCGGCCGCTACATGGAATACGCATCGGAGGTGTTCATCGACCTGACGCTGGCGACGCCGTCGGAGCTTGAGCAGTCGCTGATGTATGGCACGCGCGACATCGTGGTGGGGCCGTTCTCGCAGAAGGCGCCGGGCATCAACTACATCCCGCTCTATCGCGAGGCGCATGCGCTCTACTGCGGCAAGGGCCATCCGCTGTTCGCCGTGCCGGCCCGCGACATCGACCACGCCCAGCTCGAGAGCTCGCTGTTCTCGGTGAGGAAGTATCGTCAGCTCGACGACCTCTACCGGGTCAACCATCCCCGGGCCAGCGGCTCGGTGGCGCACATGGAAGCGCAGGTGATGATGATCCTCTCCGGCCGCTTCATCGGCTACCTGCCGCGCCAGATCGGTGACGCCTGGGCAGCGCAGGGTGAGATGCGCGCGCTGCGCCCCGAGAGCTACGGCTTCGACAGCCCGCACTTCATCGCGGTCAGACGCGCCAACGGCCCGCAGCCGCTGATCGATGCTTTCGTGAAGGAGCTGGTGGCGCAGGCGAGGTGAAGGGGGAGGGGAAGGGGGAAGGAGCGCTCTGGCTGAGGAGGCTGTTAAGCTCCGACGGAGATCCTGCCTCAACGGCGATATCCGTCAGGTGGGAAATTGATTCAGGGCGCGAATCCAGGTGCCTGTTCCGTCAACACAAAATTAACCTCCTGCGCGAGGGCAAGGACTCTGGGGTGAGGGGGCGTATCGGGCCTGCATTCGCTGGCACGTGATATCGGCGGGGACCTCAGGACGAGAAGGCGCTGAGGCACGTATCGGGCGGCGCCATGGAATGGCTGGCCGGTCGGAAAATGATTCAAGCTGGAGGGCTATCCGCTTGGTTCATCAATACAAAATTAACCTGCGATGCTCCGTTGGGGGCGGGTTTCGATGGTGCCTGGAGCTTGATATCGGCCGGGAGCTCCACCTTCCTGAGATCCTCGCGTTCGCAAGGATGACGGATTTATATAAATGATAACAGCTGGATAGAACGCATCTTCAGCTTGGCTCCCCTTCCTATCATGCTGTCTTCCTTGCGAAAGCGAGGATCTCAGGACGAGAAGGCGCTGAGGCCTATATCAGGTGCCGCTGGCCGGTCGGAAAATGATTCAAGCTGGAGGGCTATCCGCTTGGTTCATCAATACAAAATTAACCTGCGATGCTCCGTTAGGGGGTATCGGGTTTCGATGGTGCCTGGAGCTTGATATCGGCCGGGAGCTCCACCTTCCTGAGATCCTCGCGTTCGCAAGGATGACGGATTTATATAAATGATAACAGCTGGATAGAACGCATTTTCAGCTTGGCTCCCCTTCCTATCATGCTGTCTTCCTTGCGAAAGCGGGGATCTCAGGACGAGAAGGCGCCGAGGCCTATATCAGGTGCCGCGTGGAACTGCTCTCGGTCTGAAAATGATTCAAGGCGGGAATCTATCTCTTTGTTTCATCAACATGAAGTCGCCGTCGCTCGTGATTTCTAGGAGCTGGGGGATGAGGAAATGGCTCAAGCCCCGACCACCCGGAAGCGCCATATCCAGCGGATTTCCGCCTTTTCCGGGGTGGTGCTTCTTAATGAAGGGTTAAAGCGGATCGGAAGTTGATTCAGGTCTGGCGCCTATCCGATTGTTTCAGAATCACAAAATCGTTCTCTTCAGAGGGGCGGAGTGCTCTGGGTAGGGCCGGTATCCGGGCGCGAAGAGGCTTTTTGCCTCGTGATGGGGCGGCCAATTGCCGGGGAGTTGCTGTGGATCCCAAAGTTTGCCGCCCTTGCGCAGCCAGGCTTTCGATGGGAAATTGATTCAAGGTAGGCGCGTATCTGTATGTTATATCAACGTAATTTATATCTAGTTCGTAAGGTGTAGGGTCTCGGCTTGGGTGCATTCGATGGCACGAGTGAGGTTTTCACTGCACTGAAGTCCCTTTCGACCGAATGCAGCGCTCTGCCGCTGGGCCATTCCGCTTTCGTGCGGGATGGAAGATCCATCGGAAAATGAGTCGGGTTTGATTGCGAAGTGGCTGTTTTAATTAGGTAATCGCATAATCCTGCGCGCCCCGCCGTCTGCGCTGCTCAGTTCCGGATTCAACACCGGTCGCGGCAACCTCACAGCTTGAATCAACTGCTTCATCTGGAAACCGCCAGGGGCCGTGGCGCGTCCGCTCATTCATCCGGGAATAAACTTGAGTATTATATACATGTTTTGTATAACGAGGCATGGCCGTTCTTCGCGTCGCCGGCTGGCTTGATGGCGTGGTTGGCGTTGGCGGGCGGCAGATCACCTCTTCCTCTTGAGCCAATGGGGGATGCGCATGTGTGACCATCTGTTCGTCGTGACCGGTGGACCCGGTACCGGGAAAAGCAAGTTGATCCATGCGCTGGCCCGTCGCGGCGTCACCAGCATGCAGGGCGGGGGAGGGGCGATCATCCGCGACCAGGTGAAGATCGGCGGGTCGGCCCTGCCATGGGGCGACCGGGCGCTCTATGCCGAACTGATGCTGGGCTGGGAGTTTCGATCCTATCACGAGGCCGAGGCGATGACCGGCCCGGTGGTGATGGACTGCGGCCTGCCCGACATCGTCAGCTACTATCGCGAGTTCGGATTGCCGGTGCCGCCGCATGTCGAGGCGGCGGCGCGACGCTTCCGGTATAATGAGACGGTGTTCCTCGCCCCCTATTGGGATGCCGTCTTCACCGAGCCGCAGCCCGGCCGGAAGGAAGCCGCCGCCACCGGCAAGACCATGGCCGAGACCTATGCCGACCTCGGCTACCGGGTGATCGAACTGCCGCTCGCCAGCGTCGAGGCGCGCGCCGATTTCGTGATGGCGCGATTGAGGGCCTGATGACGGGACGGCGGGCGAGGGCGTCTTCGATTGCCGTCCGCTGCCTTTCGGGTTAGTTTGATCCTGTGCCGCATATGACCCCGCGCCTTCGCGGGGCTAGCCGCCGGCGCACTTCCCCCATCAAATCCAATTTTGAGGATGGCACATGTGTGACCATTTGTTTGTCGTGACCGGTGGTCCGGGCACGGGAAAGAGCACGTTGATCGAAGCGCTGGCGCGGCACGGCATCGGCCACATGCCGGAAGCGGGGCGGGCGATCATCCGCGATCAGGTGAACATTGGCGGGCCGGCGCTGCCATGGGGCGACCGCGCGCTCTATGCCGAACTGATGCTGGGCTGGGAGCTGCGCTCCTATCACGAGGCCGAAACGATGCCCGGCCCGGTGGTAATGGATCGCGGCATACCCGACGTCATTGGTTACCTAAGGTTGATTAATTTGCAAGTGCCCGTTCATGCCGAGGTGGCGGCACAAAGATATCGATACAACCGAACGGTGTTCCTGGCGCCCTATTGGGAAGAGATCTTCGCGCAGGACGCCGAGCGCAAGCAGGGGTGCGAGGAGGCCGAGGCGACAGGGCGGATGATGAAGGAGACCTACGAGGGGCTCGGGTATGAGTTGGTCGAGCTGCCGAAAGCGAGCGTGGAGGAGCGGGTGGCCTTCGTGATGGAGACGGTGGGGAGGACGCCTTCGTGATGCCCTCATCGACGCTCGCCAGACCGGCCGAAACACTCTAGACGTTTTGATCTGCAAGCCTTCATCTTGCGAGCGAGTCGCAAAAAGAACGGGAGAGGTTCGGCGTGAGGAAGCTTCTGTCCATCGTGTTTGTGATCGTCGTCGCCCTGGCCGTCACCTTCGGCTGGCGCTGGTACAGCTATGTGAGCAACACCGAGAGCCCCTATGACGAGGTAGGCATCGAGCTCAACAGCCGCATGCCGATGCCCTTGCGCACGTGGGGCTGTCTCAAGCTGAAGGCCACCTTCGGCGCCGTGGTGCCGCCCTATGGCTGCGCCGCGGGGGATGGTACGACCTGGATCGAGTGAGGGCTTGAGGACGGTCCTGTCACATCCGCCGTTCAAGGGAAGATTGCAGCGATGCGACCAGGGCGGCGCGTTGACCGGGCTTGAGCTTGTCGAGGTTTTGTTGACGCCAGCGTACGGCTGGGAGCTCGGCGACATGGCCGATGGTCAGCAAGGGCCATTCGGGTTCGCCGCGTTCGAAGCCGATCAGGAACGCGCGGTGATGATCTGGCATGCCGCCGATCAGGCTATCTAACATGGCCCGCCGCGCCTCGACCAACTCGTCCAGGGATACCGGTTCGGCGGTCATGCCTTCGAAGCCGTTGCGGTACTCATCGGCGAGGTCCTTCAGGCGGCCGGAAAGCACCTCGCCCATCGGCCGATGATGGCTGAGCACATAAACGACGAAGGCTGCGCGCAGCCTGTCGGTGAGGCCCTCGTTTGCCAATAGCCCGCGCACATCGAAGAGGTCGCGCGGGTGCTGTCGGTCCAGTGCGGCGACCAGCTTGCCGGCAAACAGGTCCTCGAAGGAGACGACGCTGGTTTCGGCAAAGCCGAAGGTGTCTTCGACCGCCTCGGCAACCGGGATCACCGACGGCTCGTGGACCACGCCGCGCAGCACGGGCGAAACCTCGATCTTGACCTGCGTTCTGTCGGCGGCGACCAGAAGGCGGAGGACCTCGCCATCGTGGATGCTCTCGGCCACATGCGCACCGGGAAGGCTGGCGAGGATGTTCGCCTTGATGCGCTTCATCGCGGCGTTGATGTCAGCCAGGGCTTTGGGTCGCGCGTGCGTTGGCAGGTACATGAGGTCGATGTCGACCGAGAGGCGTGGCAGGTTGCGCAAGAAGAGGTTGATCGCCGTGCCGCCTTTCAGGGCGAAGCAAGCCTCCTGCGCGACGACCGGAATGAGCCGCATCAGCAGCCGCACCTGGGCCTGATACGGATCACGAAACGGCATCGAGATCTCCGGGTACTGTGATCAGGTAGACCGGATCGAGCTTGCCGCCGGGGACGAGCGCGCGCTTGCCCGATCCGAGATCGATGGCCGACTTGTCGAGGCGTTTCAGCCAGGCGTGATTGTGGCGATCGGCGAAGAAGAAGAACAGGCGCTTGACCTTGACGCTACGGCAGTCGGCGAGAAGCGTTTGTAGCAGTCGTGGACTGAAGTTGGCGGCGCCCTGCATGATCATGTCGGCTTGGTGGAAGCTTTCATGGCGCGGCAACTCGTCGAGCATTTCGAGATAGGCTCGCTCGGGCTGCGAGAGAGTCAGAGGCCAGTCCCATTGTCCCCAGGGGATGGCCGTCAGGCTGTTCTGGCCATCGTTGCGGAACAGGAGCGTGCTGCTGCGATAGACAAAACTTTGAGGCAGATGGAGCTTCTGCAACCAGGTTGGCGGCTTCTCTGGTCCGTAGAGGTAAACGGTTCTGGTGTCCTGCGTCAGGTAATGGGCAAAGCCCTGCAGCTCCAGCGCCGTGCGTCCCCCGACGGTAAGTGGCGCGTGTGAGAGCAGGGTCTGGAGCGATATGACGACCTGCTGCCAGCTCAGCTTGCCACGCGGCTTCTTGTAGACGCTGCGTGCCGGCTGTTCCAGCCAGCCGGCCTTGACGTAGTAGCTGCGCAAGTTGCTGGCGATGCCGCGTTGTTCGAGCCATGCGGCGTCAACGATCAAGCCTTCGGGCAGATCGTTTGCGAGTTGGTTTAGCAAGGATACATTTTGCTCAGACATGTTGAGCATTTTAGTATTTTCTCAAACCGAACTCAAGTTTGAGTTATGGCATAATTATTCAGTTTGATTGAGTAAATTATTGGTTTGATAAACCGATGAGGCACGGTATCGGCCGGGAGCGCTGTTCTGCCTGAGGTCCTGCGCCTAAAGCGCAGGATGACAGCTTGATACGAGCTGGTGCAGCGATTACCGCTTTGTTTCCTTTATATAAATCTGTCATCCTGCGCTTTAGGCGCAGGACCTCGGGACGAGAAGGTGACGAGGGCTCTATCAGGCTTCCTGTGACGGGATGAAATCAGCCCCATCCATCGGCCAAAGGCTGGACACTCGGAGATCTGTGCATGCCGTAACGCCTTCGCCAGGATGACGAATTTATATATAGGTGACAGTCGGATAGGCTTTCGCAGGCACCGCCGAACGGTGCGCCGCCGTCCCGCCGCTCCTCACACCCCCGTCCCCCGCTTCGCGCTCTCGCTCATGAAATCCACGAAGGTCCTGACCTTCGCCGAGAGATACTTCCGGCTGGGGTAGACGGCGTAGAGGGTGAGGGAGAGTTTGGCGGCGTCGGGCATCAGCATTTCGAGGCGGCCGGCGGCGATGTCGTCGGCGGCCATCCAGGTGGGTAGGAAGACGAGGCCCATGCCGGCGAGCGCCGCGAGGTGGAGGATGGTTTCGTTCTCGCTCAGCATGACGATGCGGAACGTCACCTTGTGCGGGCCGTCGGGGCCGCGCAGCATCATGCTGTCGCCGGGGGCGATGCCGCTGAAGCGCAGCATGGCGTGGCCGTTGAGGTCGTCGATGTCGCGCGGGCGGCCGGTGCGGGCGAGATAGTCGGGCGAGGCCATCAGGCGGAACTCGATGTCCATGATCGGCCGGGCGACGAGGCCGGGATCGAGCCGCTCGGGGTTGGTGGCGCGCAGCGCAAGGTCGAAGCCCTCGTCGACCAGGTTGACGAGGCGGCCCGAGAGATCGAGGTCGAGGCAGACGTCGGGGTAGCGGCGATTGTAGTCGGCCATGCGCTCGACGAAGGGGGCGCTGGCGATCCACACCGGCGCGCTGAGCTTGAGCGTGCCGCGCGGCGCCAGCGTGGCGTTGCCGATCGCCGCTTCCACCTCGTCGACGCTCTCCAGCACCTGGCGGATCTGGTTGAAGTAGAGCGTGCCGGCCTCGGTGAGGCTGACGCGCCGGCTGGTGCGGTTGAGCAGCCGGCTGCCGAGCCGGTTCTCCAGCTGCATCACATGCTTGCTGGCCATGGCTGGCGATATGCCGAGGCGCTCGGCGGCGGCGGTGAATCCGCGCAATTCGGCAACGGTGCAGAACACCCTGAGGCTGGCGAGCGTATCCATCGATCTTCAACATTGAGGAAAAGGTTCTTCAATGGACGGCAGATTGATCCCTATTGGGGAAAAGATCAAATTGTCTTTCAAGAACAGACCGACACACGCCGGCCGATTTGACCCTAGAGGGCGATCCCGATGTCAGCTTCCCGTCTCCCCACCTACTTCATCAGCCATGGCGGCGGCCCCTGGCCCTACATGACCGGTGAGTTCCGCAGCAACTTCGATGTGCTGGAAAAGTCGCTGGTCGACATGCGCGGCGAGTTGGGCCAGAAGCCGAAGGCCATCCTGGTGGTGACCGGACATTGGGAAACGCGCGGCCTTGCCATTTCCTCCGGCGTCCAGCCGGGCATGGTCTACGACTATTACGGCTTCCCCGAGTATCTCTACCACATTGCCTACAAGGCGCCGGGTTCGCCCGAGCTGGCGGCCCGCGTCAAGCAGTTGCTGTCGGCCGGCGGCATGGAGGCCACGCTCGACCCGACGCGCGGCTTCGACCATGGCACCTTCTCGATCCTGAAGCCGCTCTACCCGGACGAGGACGTGCCGGTGGTGCAGCTGTCGATCGACACCGCCTTCGATCCGGCCTTCCATCTGGCCATCGGCCGGGCGCTCGCCCCGCTGCGCGAAGAGGGCGTGCTGATCGTCGGCAGCGGCCTCAGCTATCACAACCTGCCGGCCATGCGCGGCAGCAGCGGCTATGAGCCGTCGCGCCGGTTCGACGCCTGGCTGCAGGAGACGCTGGTTCAGGCGAACAATGACGAGCGTTCCGCCCGCCTTGTCGCCTGGGAAAAGGCGCCGGCCGCCCGCGCCGCCCATCCCCGCGAAGACCACCTGATCCCGCTGATGGTGGTGGTGGGCGCCGCCGAGCACGAGCCCGGCGCCGTCACCTATCACCAGACCGACTTCTTCGGCGGACTGACCGCCTCCAGCTTTAGGTTCGGGCAACTGCCCGAAGCCGCCTGAGGCGCCGCCACGCGCTGATTACCTCGATCCTGATCCCACTCATCCTACCCCCCAAGGAGACCTCCCATGCTTGACACTTCCGTCTGGGCCCCGCGCGCCCTCTTCGCTCTCCGCGTCGTCACCGCGCTGCTCTTCCTCGAGCATGCCACCATGAAGTTCTTCGCCTTCCCGGTGGGCATGGGCGATGGCCCGCTGCCGCCGCTGATCCTGGCCGCCGGCGTCATCGAGATCGTTGCCTCGCTGTTGATCATCGTCGGCTTCTACGCCCGCATCGCCGCCTTCCTCGCCTCGGGCGAAATGGCGATCGCCTATTTCATGGCGCACTTCCCGTCGAGCTTCTGGCCGGCCATCAACAAGGGTGAATCCGCCATCCTGTTCTGCTTCATCTTCCTCTACATCGCCGCCGCCGGCGCCGGTGCCTGGTCGCTGGACAAGGCACGGGTCGAAGCGAACGCCTGATCGGCAGGTTGCTTGATCGATGATGAGGGCGCGGCCAGCGATGGCGGCGCCCTTTTTGTTTTGGGGGGGGCCGATATCGGCGTCGCGCCCCTTTCTGCCCGAGGTCCTCGCGTTCGCAAGGAAGACAGATTTATATATAGGGAACAAACGGATAGGTCGGCACTTCCCGTTCTGGCTCCCATTCATATCGTGCTGTCTTCCTTGCGAAAGCGAGGACCTCAGGACGAGATGATGGTGAGGGATGTATGGGGTGCCCTCTGCGCTTCGGGGAGATCTATATCGACCGGGAGTCCCTTTCTGCCTGAGGTCCTCGCTTTCGCACGGATGACAGAATTATATAGAGGGAACAAGTGGATAGCTCGGCGCTTCCCGTTCTGGCTCCCATTCATATCAAGCTGTCTTCCTTGCGAAAGCGAGGACCTCAGGACGAGATGACGGCGAGGGATGTATCGGGTGCCGCTCGTCCTTCGGGGAGATCTATATCGGCCGGGAGCTTTATTCTGCCTGAGGTCCTCGCTTTCGCAAGGAAGACAGATTTATATAAATGATAACAAACGGATAGCTCGGCGCTTCCCGTTCTGACTCCCGTTCATATCATGCTGTCTTCCTTGCGAAGCGAGGACCTCGGGCAGGAGAAGGCATGACGTTGATATCGCGCTCCCGGCTCCGGCAGGTCGCGCCTCACCTCACGCCGCCCGGATCTCTTCCACCAGCATGGCGACGAAGGCGGTGACCTTGGCGGGGCGGAAGCGGGCGGCGGGGTAGACGGCGTGAATGCCGCCTGAGGGTAGTGTCCACTCGGGCAGCACGTGAACGAGCCGGCCGGCGGCGATCGCGTCGGCAGCCTGGAAGTCGGGCAGCACCGCGAGGCCGCCATCCACCAACGCGGCGGCCTGCACGGCCGGCGTGGTGTTGACGGTGATCGCCGGGCGCATGCGTACGGTGTGGCGCTCGAAATCCCCCTTGGTGAAGTGCCAGACGAGCGGCTCGCGCAGGGCGCTGTTGGCGATGAACGGCAGGGCGGCGAGGCCGTCCGGCGCGTCGGCGTCGATGCTGGCGGCAAAGGCGGGCGAGGCCACCAGCAACTGGCGGAAGCTGCCGATCCGCCGCGCCTGCAGGCTGGAATCGTCGAGCCAGCCGACGCGGATCGACAGGTCGAACTGGCCGGCGATCAGATCCGCCCGGGCGTCGGACAGCACCAGATCGACGGCACAGCCGGAATGGCGGGCGGCGAACTTGGCGGCCAGCGGCGCGATGGTCGAGGTGCCGTAATCATTGGGCGCGGCGATGCGCAGGAGGCCGGTCGGCTCCGCGTTGGCCTCTGCCAGTTCCTCGACGGCATCCTCCGCCTCGCGCAGGATCATGACGCAGCGGGCGTGCAGCCGGCGGCCTGCCTCGGTCGGCTCGACGCGCCGTGTGGTGCGCACCAGGAGGCTGGTCTTCAGCTCGGCCTCCAGGCGCGCCACCTGCTGGCTGACCACCGCCTTGGTGATGCCCAGGCGATCGGCGGCCTTGGTGAAGGAGCCGGTGTCGACCACGGCGGCGAAATAGGCGAAGCGGTTGAGATTGACGGCGTCCATGGGGCGGCTCGATTGTAATCATGTGCCATACAGTATGTCATATTGGGCCTGATTTATCGACAGTGTGCCATCCTGTATTTCTCCTGACAGAAAACAGGAGTTCAGCCAAATGCAGGTCACCTATCTCTTCGATCCACTCTGCGGCTGGTGCTATGGCGCCGGCCCGGCCATCGGCCGGATTGCCGAGCTCGACGGCGTCACCGTGAAGCTGGCGCCGACCGGCCTGTTCGCCGGCGCCGGGGCGCGGCCGATGGAGGCGTCGTTCGCCGCCTATGCCTGGCAGAACGACCAGCGCATCGCCCGCCTGACCGGCCAGCCGTTCACCGAGGACTATCGGCGCAAGGTGCTTGGCGCCAGCGGCGGCCTGTTCGACTCCGCCCTGGCCACGCTCGGCATCGTCGCCGCCGGCCTTGAGGACGAGAGCCGCGAGATCGAGATTCTGAAGGCCATCCAGGCCGCCCGCTACCAGGACGGCCGCGACATCGCCGACCGCGCCGTGATCGCCGACATCCTCGACGAGGCCGGTCTGACCAAGGCCGCCAACCGGGTTCGCAGCCCCGATGCCGAGCTGCTCGCCGCCTATGACGTCCGCGTTGCCGTCGGCCGCGCCGAGTTCGAGCGCTTCGGCTTCGAGGGCGTGCCCTCGCTGGTGGTCGAGGACGAGGCCGGCCGGCGCCCGCTGAGGGGCAACGCCCTGTTCGGCAGCTTCGAGCAACTCGCCCAGCACCTGAAGGCAGCCTGACCGCCGCCGCCATCCCTTTCAGCCTTACGGAGACGCACCATGTTTTCCCGCAGACAGATCATGAAGACCGGCCTTGCCCTCGGCGCCGCCGCCGCCTTCGCGCCGGCCGATCTTGCCCATGCCGCCGCCGGCAAGCTTTCCTTCAAGCACTTCCCTGCCGGCCCCAACGGCTTCTTCCGCGCGCCGGTTTTGGTGACCGGCCCGACCGAGGCGCTGCTGATCGACGGCGGCTTCAGCTATCCCGACGGTCGCGCCCTGGTGGACGCCATCAAGGCGAGCGGCAAGAAGCTGACCGCCATCTACATCAGCCAGTCCGACCCGGACTATTACTTCTCGCTGAAGCCGATCCACGAGGCCTTCCCCGAGGCGAAGGTGCCGGCCGCCTCGGCGACGCTCGCCGCCATCAAGGGCAACATCGACGGCAAGCTCGCCACCTGGGGCCCGATGCTCAAGGAGAACGGCCCGCAGACGCTGGCCGACATCGTGCTGCCGGAAGCCTTCGACGGCCCCAGCCTCAGCGTTGACGGCGAGACCATCGAGATCGTCACCGTCAAGGGCATCGCCAACCGCCGCTATCTCTGGTCGCCGTCGCTGAAGGCGGTGTTCGGTGGCGTTCTGGTGTTCTCCGGCGTCCATGTCTGGACAGCCGACACGCCCACCAAGGAAGAGCGCGCCGCCTGGATTGCCGCGCTCGACGAGATCGCCGCGCGCCAGCCGGCCGTCGTGGTGCCGGGCCACATGGTGGCGGACGCCGCCACCGATCTCTCGGGCGTCGCCCACACCAAGGCCTATCTCCTGGCCTTCGAGGAAGAGCTGCCCAAGGCCACTGATGCCGCCGCGCTGAAGGCCGCCATGGAAGCCCGCTTCCCCGGCCTCGACATGGGCGTTGCGCTGGATATCGGAGCGAAGGTCGCCAAGGGCGAGATGAAGTGGTGAGACTGGCTGGAAATTCTACTGGGGCGGGCAGCTAGTCTAGAGGTCTGCGCTTCCGGTGCTCACGGACTTGAATGTCCGCTCCGCTCCGGTTCTCGACCTCGTCACTATCTGCCGCACCCCAGCGAATTTCGAACCAGTCTCGCGTCGAGACCTGCATTAACGCGAATGTGGGCGTCGCTGTGATGGCGGCGCCCTTTTCGTTTTGGGGGGAGGTGGGGAGATCTATATGGGCCGGGAGTTCCTTTCTGCCCGAGGTCCTCGCTTTCGCAAGGAAGACAGATTTATATATACGGGACAAACGGATAGCTCGGCGCTTCCCGTTCCGGCTCCCATTCACATCAAGCTGTCTTCCTTGCGAAAGCGAGGACCTCAGGACGAGATGGCGGTGAGGGTTGTATCGGGCACCCTCTGCGCTTTGGGAAGCTCTATATCGGCCGGGAGTTTTATTCTGCCCGAGGTCCTCGCTTTCGCAAGGAAGACAGATTTATATATAGGGAACAAATGGATAGCTCGGCGCTTCCCGTTCTGGCTCCCGTTCATATCAAGCGGTCATCCCTGCGAAGGCAGGGACCTCAGGACGAGAAGGTGGGCTGGGATGTATCGGGCGCCTTCTGCGCTTCGGGGAGATCTATATGGGCCGGGAGTTTTATTCTGCCTGAGGTCCTCGCTTTCGCAAGGAAGACAGATTTATATATAGGAAACAAACGGATAGCTCGGCGCTTCCCGTTCTGGCTCCCGTTCATATCAGGCCGTCATCCCTGCGAAGGCAGGGACCTCAGGACGAGAAGGCGGGGAGGGTCGCATCGTGCGCCTTCTGCGCTATATCGGCGTCATGCCCTCAACCCTTCAACTGGGCCATGATGCCGGCGATGTCGCCCATGCCCCAGTGTTCGGCGAGCTTGCCGTTGGCGACGCGGAAGATGTCGCAGGAGGTGAAGTGCAGGCGCCGGCCGGTCGGGGGCACGCCAAGGTAGGCGCCGGTGTGCGTGCCCTCATAGACGAAGCTGGCCGCGATCATGTCGCCGCCGGCCACCCGCGCCTCGACGGTCACCTTGAGATCGGGCAGGCCCTTCAGCCGGGCGGCGAAGAAGCCGACGCTGGCCTGTTTGGGGGTAAGGTTCCCCGTCGGCGCCGGTGCCGCGGCGCTGGCCTGATGGTTGACGTAGCTCTCCGCGAACAGGGCGGCGAAGGCATCGATGTCATGCGCCGACAGTGTTGCGGCAAAGCGATCGACCAGCGACGGTTCGGCGGGCGTTTCCTCGGCGCTGGCGGGTTGGCTCAGCGCCTCAACGGCAAAGCCGGTCAGGGCCAGGCCGGCCAGAAGGCTTCTGCGATCCATGATGGACTCCTCGTCAGTCGGTGTGGTGGGCCCTCACAGCATACGCGAAAGGATTCCGTCCTTCTTGATCAGGCGGTGCCAGGCGACGGCGCCGAGATGCGCCACCAGAAGGCCGATGATGACGACCGCGCCGACGCCGTGCAGATACGAGCCGGTATGTTCGAGCGCCTTGTCGTAGGGCACCAGGCGCGGCCATTGGAAAAGCCCGAAAAACGGCAGGCTGTGGTTGCCGGAGCCGGAAAAGATATAGCCGGTGATCGGCATCCACAGCATCAGGGCATAGAGCCCCCAATGCGCGGAATGCGCGGCGGCGTGGACGAGCGGGCTGAGCCGTTCGGCATAGGCCGGCGCCCCCTTGGCGAGGCGCCAGACCAGGCGGACGACGACCAGGATCAACGCCGTCATGCCTAGCGACTTGTGCACGTCGAGCAGGACAACGCGGATGGGCGTGCCGGGCGGCAGGGTCCAGCAATAGAGCCCGATGACGATGGCGGTGAGGATGATGGCGGCCATCGCCCAGTGCAGGGTGCGCTGGACCAGATCGTAGCGCGGCGCACTGGCCGCAAACTTGCCGTAGTTGGTTGCTGTCATGGCGGGATCCTGGGAGTTGGGACCCTGTCCGCATAACGCCTTGTTATGTATCTGTATAGTATATATACGTAAACACGCCATCAAGTTTTCATCACGACTTTATGATGCGTATGGGAGTCATGAATTCGCCTGGATTATGGTGGCTCATGTGCGATTCAGCTGCGCTGTATATTTAGATTCTTATATTCGTTACTTTCTATTTGCGGTCTCGGCGTGATTTGTGGGTCATCAAGATTGGCTGCTCTCTTACCTGATCGAGCGTGGGTTTAGCCGAGCAGACGCTGCTGTCATGGGGCGTCCTTTCGGTTGAGGTGGTTGGGGAGATCTATATCGGCCGGGAGCTTCGTTCTGCCCGAGGTCCCTGCCTTCGCAGGGATGACAGAATTATATAGATGAAACAAACGGATAGCTCTGCGCTTCCTGTTCTGGCTCCCCTTCATATCGAGCTGTCTTCCTTGCGAAAGCGAGGACCTCCAGACGAGATGGCGATGAGGGTGGTATCAGGCGCCTGTCGGGCAGACATGGCTTTGGGAATGCTGCGCTGGCCGTTCGCCGATCAAGCAGGCCATCGAATATCAATCGAAGTTTCATTCCGGGTGCAGGTGGTGCGCCGGCGGTTGACGCCGTGATTTTTGCAGCGTTATATAGTTGTCAATATAGCGAATTCCCCTGAGATTTTGCGCGCCGAGGGCACTGTCGTGCCGGTCGGCGCGATCGGATCGGCGTGCCTGCCGCATGAGGAGTGAGTGATGGTTGAGACGACGCGACGCGCCTTCGTGGGTGGTGGGCTGGCCCTGGCCGCGCTGGGGCTCGGCCGGCCGGCGCTGGCCGGTTTGGTGCCCGGCTTGCAGGTGCTGGCCGCGCCGAATGGGGCGTCGATCGTCCTGTCCGATCTGGTGGCGAGCGGCGGGCTCGACAAGGTGGCGCCGGGCGCCAGCTTCCGCCTGTGGCACACCACTGACGAGTTGCGGGCGGCGATTGTCTCGGAAAGCAGCCTGCTCTACTCGACGCCGAGCCATGTGCCGGCCAACCTGGCCAATCGCGGTATGCCGCTGAAGCTCGCCGCGATCATCGGCATGGGCCATCTCGCCGTGGTCACCGCCGACCCGGCCATCAAGGGCATGCACGATCTCGCCGGCAAGACGGTGCAGTGCTTCTTCCGCCACGACATGCCCGATCTGGTGTTTCGCGCCGTCGCCCGCATGGAGGGGATGGACCCCGACAAGGACTTCGACCTGCAATATGTGCAGACGCCGATGGAAGCGGCGCAGCTTCTGGCCGCCGGCAAGGTGGATGTCGCCGTGCTCTCCGAGCCGCCGGCCACCGCCGCCATCATGATGGCCGGCATGAAGGGGCGCATGCTGACCCGCGCCTTCGACCTCAAGGATGTCTGGGGCGCCCACAAGGGCAAGGCGCGCATTCCCATGGTGGGCATCGCCCTGCACCAGAAGCTGATCGACACGGCGCCCGAGGTGGTGGCGGCGCTGGGTGGTGGCCTTGCCGCTGCCAAGGCGCATGTGTTCGCCGATCGACCGGCCGCCGCCGCGCTGGCCGAGAAGACCATGGAGATGAAGCCGCAGGTGTTCGAGAAGGCGTTCGACCATTTCAACATCGAGGTGGTCCCGGCCGTCTCGGTGAAGGAAGAGCTGGTGGGCTTCTACCAGACGCTGCTCGATCTCGATCCCGCCTCGCTGGACGGCAAGCTGCCGGCTGACGATTTTTATATGGATCTTCCAGGGTGAGGGATTTGGCGGGATGAAGTTGAGCCGCGGCGGCGACTGGCTGTTCGGCACCCTCGGCCTGGTGCTGCTGATGGCGGGGTGGAGCCTCGTCAACCGCGTCTTCGGCCCGTTCGTGCTGCCGTCGCTCAGCGAAACCGCCGGCGCCTTCCTCGGGCTGTTTTCCACCGGCAGCGTTTTCCGCGAGCTCTCGATCACCCTGCTGCACGCGGTCGGCGGCGCGGCGCTTGGGGCGGCGATCGGCTTTGGCCTCGGGCTGGCCGGCGGCCTCAGGCGACCGATCGGAGCCACGCTCAGGCCGGCGGCAACGGCCATTCTCGGCATTCCGCCGGTGGCCTGGGTGGTGCTGGCGCTGTTGTGGTTCGGCCCCGGCCTCTGGAGCCCGCTGTTCACGGTGACGGTGACCACGGCGCCGATCCTGTTCGCGGCGACGCTGCAGGGCGTCGAGGCACGCGACCCCGGTCTGATGGAGATGGCCGAGGTGTTCCGCCTGTCGCGCCGGGCGCGGCTCATCCGCCTGATGCTGCCCGAGCTGGCGGTGCACGTGGCGCCGGCGCTTTCCACCACCTTCGCGCTGGCCTGGAAGGTGGCGCTGACCGCCGAGGTGCTGGGCGACGGCAGCGGCGTCGGCGGCGCCTTTTCCACCGCGCGCGCCCATCTCGACCTTGCCGAGGCCATGGCCTGGATCTGGCTGGTGGTGATCTTCCTGCTCATCACCGACGGCCTGCTGCTTGGGCCACTGCGCCGCTGGATCCGGGGGAGCCGGGCACCGGCCGAGGCCGGAAACGCGAGCGGGCCGAGCTGCGTCGGCATCGGCTACGCGCGGGAGCGGAGCTGATGCTGCGCTTCGACAAGGTGGGCTGGGTGGCGGGCGGCGAGGCGGTGCTCGACGGGCTGGACCTCAGCGTGTCACCCGGCGAACTGGTGGTCATGCTCGGCGCGTCGGGCGTCGGCAAGACGTCGGTGCTGCGCCTGTCGGCCGGGTTGATCGGGCCGCGATCCGGCGCGGTGGTCAACAGCTTTACCTCGACGGCCATGGTGTTCCAGGAGCCGCGCCTGATGCCCTGGGCAACGGCGCTCGTCAATGTGGCGCTGGTGCTGGAGGGGATCGAACCGTCGCGGCGTGGCGCGGTGGCGGCCAGCTGGCTCGGTCGCCTCGGCTTTGGCGACGCCGACATGGGCAAGCATCCGGGGCAGCTATCCGGCGGCATGCGGGCACGGGTGGCCGTGGCGCGCGCCTTCGCCACCGGCGCCGACCTGATCCTGATGGACGAACCCTTCGTGTCGCTCGACCTCGGCCTCCGCCGCAATCTTCAGGTGGAGGTGCGGCGGCTTGCCGTGGAGACCGGCGTGGCCGTGCTGTTCGTCACCCACGACCTCACCGAAGCCGTCAGCCTGGCCGACCGCATCGTGGTGCTGGAGGGACGGCCGGCGCGGGTGGTGGCAGATCTCAGGCAGACACCGCCGGTGAGGATTTCGCAGGTGTGGGAGGCGGCGGCGGCGCTGTCGGTGCGGCCGGAGCTGGCGTCGGTGGTGGCGGGGCTGGGGGATTGAAGGGGGGGCGATATGGGCCGGGCGTTTTGTCCCAGGCGTGTGTTGGGTGCCCCTCGTTCCTGGAGACCGATATCGGCGTTGCGTCCCTTCCTGCCTGAGGTCCTCGCTTTCGCAAGGATGACAGAATTATATATAGGAAACAAACGGATAGCTCGGTGATTCCCGCTCCGGCTCCCGTTCATATCGAGCTGCATCCCCTTCATATCAAGTTGTCATCCCTGCGAAGGCAGGGACCTCGGGACGAGAAGGTGGGAGGGTTGTATCGGGTGCCCTCTGCGCTTCGGGGAGATCTATATCGGCCGGGAGTTTTATTCTGCCTGAGTTCCCTGCCTTCGCAGGGATGACAGAATTATATAGATAGAACAAAAGGATAGCTCGTCGCTTCCCGCTCCGGCTCCCCCCATATCACGCTGCATCCCCTTCATATCAGGTTGTCATCCCTGCGAAGGCAGGGATCTCGGGACGAGCACGTGATGAGGGTTGTATCGGGTGCCCTTCCGGCGTGACACTAGGGCGAGGATTACGACCCGTGTCCGTAAATGAAGTTTCTACGTCATTTGAGACACAGCCTGTCGGCGGTAATTTTCCTCTCGCAGCAAGCTTCGACGGCAAGCTTCACCGACAGGGAATTGCATCATGACACAGGTTTCCAAGGGCACGGCCCTCATTACGGGCGCTTCCACCGGCATCGGCTCGATCTATGCCGACCGTCTCGCCAAGCGCGGCTACGATCTGATCCTGGTGGCTCGACGGATCGACAAGCTCGAGACGCTGGCGGCCAAGATCACCGAGACGACGGGGCGCAAGGTTGCGGTGGTCGCGGCCGATCTGACCAAGGGCGAGGATGTCCGCCGCATCGAGGAGATCCTGAAGACCGACGCGTCGATCACGGCGCTGGTCAACAATGCCGGCACCGCGGGCATCCTGCCGCTGGTCGCCAGCAAGGTCGATGAGATGGAGGAGATGATCAAGCTCAACGTCACCGCGCTGACGCGGCTGACCTATGCCGCCGCGCCGGCCTTCGCCGCCCGGGGCAACGGCGCGATCATCAACATCTCCTCGATCGTCGCCATCGCAACGGAAGTGCTGAACGGCGTCTACGGCGCGTCGAAGGCTTTCGTGCTGAGCTTCAGCCAGTCGCTTCAGCATGAGCTCTCGGCGAGCGGCGTGCGGGTGCAGGCGGTTCTGCCCGGCGCGACGGCCACCGATCTCTGGGCATTGGCCGGCAAACCGGTTGAGAACCTGCCGTCTGAGATCGTCATGTCGGCCGACGACATGGTGGACGCCGCCCTGAAGGGCTTCGACGCCGGCGAAGTGGTCACCATCCCAAGCCTGCACGACGGCGACAAGTGGACGCAGTATGAGGCGGCGCGGCGCGAGCTGTCGGGGCTGTTTGGGAATTCCAAGCCGGCCAATCGCTATTTGTAAGGCGAACAGGCTGCTTGAAAGGGAAGGGCGCGCTCTCGGGGCCGCGCCCTTTTCGTTTGGCGCCGATGGCGGCGACTTCCGTGTTACGCTGGCGGGCCGAACCTCGGATCGGCACGGGGTTTGCTAACCGCCAGCGTGACGCCTGCCACAAGGAGCCAGCATGGAAAACCGATCCTGGGTCGAAATCGTTGAAGAGAATGTCGGCCGGTTCGGCGACCTGGTGGTCGGCATCGACCCGTCGTTGCCGGATGTTCCAAGGGCGCTCTCGCGCGATGACGACTGGATCGCCGGCTATGTCGATTTCATCCTGGATACGGTGGAGGGGCGGGTCGGTTTCGTGAAGTTCCAGTCGGCTTATTTCGAAGCGCTGGGGCTGGCCGGGCTGACCGCGCTCTCCTCGGCGATGAAGCGCGCGAAGGCGGCGGGAATGGGCGTGATCCTCGACGCCAAGCGCGGCGACATCGGCGCCACCGCCGCTGCCTATGCCCGCGCCTACCTGACGCCCGCCGCCGAGGGCGGCAGCGGCGATTTCGAGGCCGATTGCCTGACCATCAACCCGTTGATGGGGCCGGAGACGCTCGATTCCTTCGTTCAGTGCGCCAACCGCTTCGGCAAGGGGCTGTTCGTGCTCTGCCGAACCTCCAACCCTGGCGCCAGCTGGCTGCAGGACAAGATGGCCGGCAACCGGCAGATCTCCGACCGGGTGGCCGACCTGATCGGCGCCCTACCGGATAGCGGTACCACCGGGCTCAGCCCGTTCGGCGCGGTGATCGGCGCCACGGTGCCGCACGAGGGGCGGCGCCTGAGGCAACTGCTGCCCCGCTCGATCATCCTGGCGCCCGGATTGGGCGCGCAGGGCGGCGACGCCGCCAGCATTCACGCGCTGCGCGGAACGCGACCGGGGGATCTGCTGGTGCCGGTGTCGCGCGGGTTGACGCGGGTAGAGGATCGCGGGGTTTCGCTGGAGGACTATCGGGCGCTGATCGAGGGGCGGATCGATGAGTTCAAGGCGGCGATTGCGTATGGTTATGGGGAAAGGCAGGCGGGGTAGGGGGAGATCTATATCGGCCGGGAGTTTCGTTCTGCCTGAGGTCCTCTGCCTGCGCAGAGGATGACAGGTAAATTATATAAATGATAACAGCCGGATAGCGTGGCTTCCAGCTCGGCTCCCCTCCCTATCACGCGTCATCCTCTGCGAAGGCGGAGGATGGATTCACGCTTGAAGCGCAACAGTGAGGAAGTCTTTGAATACCTCGGCGGGCGTCTTGTAGCCAAGGATCTTTCTGGGGCTGTCGTTGTATTGGCGCATGACGATCTCGACTCCGTCTGTT
>JAEZHI010000050.1 GCA_023436885.1 Pseudomonadota bacterium
AAGTGGTACATGCCGTACAACCGCTAACGCTGAAGGGAAGCTGACACATGTCACGCGTGAAGAGAGGCGTTACCGCCCACGCCCGCCACAAGAAGGTCCTGAAGGCCGCCGAGGGTTACTACGGCCGCCGCAAGTCCACGATCCGCATCGCCAAGCAGGCCGTCGAGAAGGCCGGCCAGTATGCTTATCGCGACCGCCGGGTGAAGAAGCGCAATTTCCGCGCTCTCTGGATCCAGCGCATCAACGCCGCTGTGCGCGATGTGACCGGTGGCGAGCTGACATATGCTCGCTTCATCGACCTCCTGGCCAAGGCCGGGATCGCCATCGACCGCAAGGTGCTGTCGGACCTCGCCATCAGCGAGCCGGCATCGTTTAAGGCCATCGTCGAGAAGGCCCAGGCTGCCGCCTAATCAGCGGCAGTGCGGGGCCGATCGCTGATCGGCCGCCCCCGACATTACGAGAGCGGCGCGCCGGTCGGTGCGCCGCTCTTTTCGTTTCCAGGGGTGCAATCGCCGGTGAGACCGGCTAGAAGCCTGCCATCAGATCCGCCAGGACATTCGTCATGACCGACATCGAACAGCTCGAAGCTTCCATTCTCGACGACATCCACGCTGCAGGCGACGAGGCCGCCCTAGAGGGCGTGCGCGTCGCCACCCTCGGCAAGCAGGGATCGGTGTCGGCCCTGCTCAAAACGCTCGGTGCGATGAGCCCCGACGAACGGCGGACGCGCGGCGCGGCGATCAACGCCCTGAAGGATCGCGTGGGGCTTGCCATCGCCGATCGCAAGGCCGTGCTGAAGGCGGCCGCGCTCGATGCTCGCCTTGCCCGCGAAACGGTGGACATCTCGTTGCCGGTCCGCTCGGGACCGTTGGCCGAGGGACGCATCCATCCGGTGAGCCAGGTGATCGATGAGATCACCGCCATCTTCGCCGACATGGGATTTGCGGTTGCCGAAGGACCGGACATCGAGACCGACCACTACAATTTCACCGCGCTCAACTTCCCGCCGGACCATCCCGCGCGTGAGATGCACGACACCTTCTTCCTGAAGCCAAAGGAAGATGGCTCGCGTCTGCTGCTCAGGACCCACACTTCGCCGGTGCAGGTCCGCACCATGGAGAAGCAGAAGCCGCCGATCCGCATCATTGCGCCCGGTCGCACTTATCGTTGCGACAGCGATGCCACCCATACGCCGATGTTCCATCAGGTCGAGGGGCTGGTCATCGACGAGACGACCCATTTCGGTCATCTCAAGTGGGTGCTTGAGGAGTTCCTGAAGGCCTTCTTCGAGGTCGACGAGGTCAAGACGCGCTTCCGCCCGTCCTTCTTCCCGTTCACCGAGCCGTCGATGGAAGTCGACGTCGGCTGCCGGCGCTCGGGTTCGGAGATCCGCATCGGCGAAGGTGACGACTGGCTGGAGATCTTGGGCTGCGGCATGGTGCATCCCAACGTCATCCGTTCCGCCGGCCTCGATCCCGATGTCTACCAGGGCTTCGCCTTTGGCATGGGCATCGACCGCATCGCAATGCTGAAATACGGCATGCCCGACCTGCGCGCCTTCTTCGACGCTGATGCCCGCTGGCTGAAGCACTATGGCTTCCGTCCGCTCGACCTGCCGAGCCTCTACGGCGGACTGACGGGATGATGATGGCGGCTCCCGTCCGCCTCCCATCCCGTCCGCTTCCCGGACCAAGCCATTCAGAGTTTCCGATAACGGATTTGCCAAAATGAAGTTCACCCTCAGCTGGCTGAAAGACCATCTCGATACCGATGCCTCGCTCGACGAAGTCGTCGAGGCGCTCACCATGGTGGGCCTTGAGGTGGAAGAGGTTTCCGATCCCTCGGCGCCGCTCAAGCCGTTCGTCGTGGCCAAAATCGTAACCGCCGACAAGCACCCCAATGCCGACAAGCTGAAGCTGCTGTCGGTCGATGCCGGCAAGGGGCCGGTGCAGGTGGTCTGCGGGGCGCCCAATGCGCGCGCCGGCCTCAAGGGCGTGTTCGCCCTGCCCGGCGTCGTCATTCCAGCCACCGGCGACGTGCTGGAGGTCGGAACCATTCGCGGCGTCGAGAGCCGTGGCATGATGTGCTCGGAACGCGAGCTCGGCCTCTCGGACGAACACAACGGCATCATCGAACTGCCAGAAGACGCACCAATCGGTGTGTCGTTCGCCGACTATCGCGGCGGTTCCGATCCAGTGATCGACATTTCCATCACGCCCAACCGACCGGACTGCCTCGGCGTGCGCGGCATTGCCCGTGACCTCGCGGCGCGTGGCCTCGGCAAGCTGAAACCCGACACGCTGGCGCCAGTTGCCGGAGCCTATCCCTCGCCGGTGCCGATCGAACTGAAGTTCGATGGCGACACGACGCCCTGCCCGGTGTTCGCCGGCCGCGTGGTGCGTGGCCTCAAGAACGGGCCCTCGCCGAAGTGGCTGCAGGACCGGCTGAAGGCCATCGGCCTTCGTCCGATTTCGGCACTGGTCGACATCACCAACTACCTGACCTTCGACCGTGGCCGTCCGCTGCATGTCTACGACGCCGACAAGCTGACCGGTACCATCAGCGCTCGCCTCGGCAAGGCCGGCGAGAGCCTGCTGGCGCTCGACGGCAAGAGCTACGCTGTTGATGACAGCATGTGCGTCATTGCCGATGATGCGGCCGTGCTCGGCCTCGGCGGCGTCATGGGCGGCGAGACGACCGGCTCTACGGAAACGACCACGTCGGTATTCATCGAAAGCGCCTACTTCGATCCGGGCCGTACGGCTCGCACCGGTCGCCGGTTGGGGCTCAACTCCGACGCCCGCTTCCGCTTCGAGCGTGGCATCGATCCCGGTTTTGTCGTCGACGGCCTCGAGCTCGCGACGCGCATGGTGCTCGACCTCTGCGGTGGTGAAGCCTCCGAAGTGGTCGTGGCTGGCAAGGAGCCGCTTCCGAACAAGGTGCTCGATTTCCCGCTTTCGGAAGTCAAGCGTCTCTCAGGTCTCGACCTTCCGGCCGATACCATCACGGCGACGCTCGAGAAGCTCGGGTTCTCGGTCACCGGCAGCGGTGAAACCCGCTCCGTAGCGGTCCCGTCTTGGCGCCCGGATGTTTACGGCAAGGCGGACCTCGTCGAGGAAGTCGTTCGCATCGTCGGCCTCGATCAGGTGAAGGCCACGGCATTGCCGCGCATCGCCTCGGTTTCCCAGAAGGTGCTGACGCCGCTTCAGATCCGTACGCGCCGCGCCAAGCGGGCGCTAGCGTCGCGCGGCCTCGTTGAAGCGGTAACCTGGTCGTTCCTCGCCAAGCCGGTCGCCGTCCTGTTCGGCGGCGGATCGCCGGAGCTCGAACTGGCCAACCCGATTTCGGCCGACATGAGCGACATGCGGCCGAGTCTGATCCCCGGTCTCGTTGCAGCGGTGAAGCGCAACGCCGACCGTGGACTTGCCGATCTGTCGCTGTTCGAGGTCGGGCAGATTTTCGCCGGCGATCGTCCTCAAGATCAGAGCATTTCCGCCACGGCGGTCCGTGAGGGCAGCGCTGGTCTCATCGGTTCCGGTCGCCATTGGGCCGGCTCTGCGGCGCCCGTCACCGTGTTTGACGCCAAGGCCGATGCGTTGGCCCTGCTCGATGCCTTGGGTGTCGATACGTCGCGCGTTCAAATCGTGCGTTCGGCGCCGAGTTGGTTCCATCCCGGCCGCTCGGGCAGCATCCAGCTCGGTCCGCAGACCGTTCTGGCGCATTTCGGCGAGTTGCATCCGGCGGTCATCGAGGCGCTGGACGCCGAGGGGCCGATCGTTGCCGCCGAGGTCGTTCTCGACCGCATCCCCGTCGCCAAGGCCAAGGCCGGACGCAGCAAGCCGGCCCTGGCGATCTCAGCCTTCATGCCGGTCAGCCGCGATTTCGCTTTCGTTGTCGATGACAGCGTAGAAGTGGCGAAGATCATCAAGGCCGTCCAGGGAGCCGACAAGAAGCTGATCGGCGACGTGAACGTGTTCGACATCTACAAGGGCGAGCATGTGGCTGCCGGCCAGAAGTCGGTCGCCATTGCCGTAACGCTCACGCCGAGCGACCGCACACTGACCGACGAAGACATCGAAAAGGTGTCCAAGGCGATCGTCGCAGCGGTTCAGAAGGCGACCGGAGCCGCCCTGCGCGGTTGACGGAGTCCTAAAAAGACGAAGGCCACGGGAAACCGTGGCCTTTTGTCTTTTAGAACTCCAGAGCGCCCTAAGCCGCCTGCGAGTAATGTCTCCACCTTGGCACATGTTGGCAGCATCCGACGAGCCTGCTCTCGTGCAGGCAAGCGCGCCGGAAGCGGCTGCAAAGCGGATCGCGCTTTCGATGGGCATGCTTTCCGAGAGCCCCGCCGGCAGGGCCGAGATCGCGCCGGATCGGGAGTCACCTTTTCCCCGACCTGCCTCACATATTCGACGACCTTCAGCGCCGCCGGGAACGGATGTTCGAGTTGGGCTCGCAGCACCTCGATGCTGTTGAAGCGAGGCACCGCTGCGCCTCCTCTCCTTCCGTCCTTGCGGCGACAAGTCTTGATTATTTGGCCACCAGCACCTGAGAACACTCGGGTGGCAGATCCTTCAACGTGATCTCCGGCGGGGGCGGCTTGGGCTTGGACGGCTTCGTCGGCTTGGGCGGCGGCGGAGCATACCAGCTTTGGAGCTCGGCACCGCAGCCGTCGCCGGATGGCGGTTCGGCCTGCGGTTTACAGGTCGGCGAGTTGCGTGGGCAGGCGATGCGGACGTGGAAGTGATAGTCGTGCCCCCACCAGGGGCGCACCTTGGAAAGCCAGCTGCGATCACCGGTCGCCTGCTCGCAAAGGGCCCTCTTGATGGCTCGATTGACGAAGATGCGCTCTACCTCGGGCTGCTTTGCCGTCAACCGAATGATGTTGAACTGGCGATCGGAAAATTTCTTGGGATCGACCGTGAGGGTGTCGGGTGCCAGCATGGAGACGGCGCTGACGCGCTCGCGCTCGTCATAGGTGAGCTCGCGATTGGGCATGGGTGTCAGCCAGATGTCGGCGTCAAGCCCGATCTGGTGGCTGGCGTGCCCGGATGCCATCGGACCGCCTCGCGGCTGCGACATATCGCCGACAAGAAGACCATTCCAACCTGCCGACGGTGCCTTGGCCGCCAAGTGCTCAAGAAAGCTCACCAGAGCCGGGTTACCCCAATTGCGATTGCGCGAGAGACGCATCACCTGCCAAGTCGGACCATTGACCGGCAGAAGTTGGGCGCCCGCGAGGCAGCCGCGCGCATAGGCGCCGATCGAGCGGGCTGCCAGCGGAGCTGGATCGGTAACGGCACCGAACAGCTGCTTGGCTGGCGTATCCGCAGCAACAGCAGGCAGAGCCGAGGCGAAAAGGAAAAGAGCGGCAAGGCGAGACAACATGAAACCATTCCGACATCACTGACTCGCCTATGCTGCGCCCTGTCGTATTAACCGAAGATTAACCAGAACGCGGGGAGCGAGACAGTCAGTCACGGATCGAGGGGCGCAACCGCAGCGCCGGCAGAGAGGCTGTTATATCTTCAGCAATCGGCTTGACCGAGAATATGGTGCCAGCCGATCCGGAGGCGAGTTCGGCAAGCCACGTTGGTCGTCCGCCCCGGATCAACTGCGCGGCGAGGCCGGATGGCGCCCTATCAGCCATGTTGTGAAGCTCTACATCCCCCGTGCAGACCGCCAGATAGGATGCCCCACTCGCTCGCAGTGTCGCCTCTGGATCGGATCCAGTGAAGATGGCGTCCACTGCGAGAATGCCGTGCGCACCTCGATGATAAGGGGCGGCGAGCACTGAATGTTGGGTCGCCTCGAGCAGGAAGGAACCAAAATTGGAAGTGGCGACAATGAGACCAGGAGGCTGTGCGGCTAGCACTTTACCGAAGAAGGAGCGACAATCGAGCATGACATCCTCTTCGGCGGACGCATCATCTGGTCGCCCCAAAAGGGAAGCAACTGGTTGAACCACTAATACCCAAAGGATCGGCGCTGCCGTGAGCCAGCTCCAGCGATGAATCACCGCCCATGCATCATTGCGCCCACTCGTTACCTTGACGGCCGTCCCAACAACGACGCCGACGGCAGCCGAAGCAACGATTTGCGCTCCCATCAGCGCACGCACTTGGACAGTGCCAAGCAACAGGGAACCCCCTAGCATGGACAGGATGATCGCAAATGCAGGACGATCGGCAGCAGGCATCTGTCTAAGAGCGAGCAGACCAAGAACGAAAGCTGCCAGCGGCGCGAGATAAAGCGGGGGGATCCGGAACGGCTGCAACCTGAGAACGCTCATAAATCCACGCGCTTCATCGACAGTATCGAGCCAAATGGGTCGAATGGCGGGGTCGATTCCGCCGTAGGGACCAGCAAGACAGGCTGGAAACAGCACTGCGGCAATGGTGACCAAAAGGAACGCAACCGCGATCAGCGCGCCACCCCGCATCAAGATGCCGGGCACACCGTCACTATGACCGCGCAACATCGCGGCCAGCGCGAAGACGGCACCGCCACCGACCCAAACCGGGATAACATAGGCAAAGGACAGTGCATCGCAGGCTGGCACCAACCATCGCGATGATGGAACCGTCGCAACAAATGCCAGCAGCGTACTCACCATCAACGAGCCGACAAACCACTGAAGACCCAGCCGCCAGCGGTCCGCGTTAACGGTCCACGCAAGGGCAAGCCCCAAGATTGCGAGCAAGACGACAAGCAATGTTTCCATGCCGATGGTGAGGCTCAAGGCCGCGAAGATGCCGGCAAGAATTGGCCATCGACGAGACCCGTCAACCCTGACGAGTCCCATCAGGGCGCTGGCAATCAAAACCGCCTGAACATTATGATGGTCGATGTCGCCGGGTACGAAGAGAGCCTTTACCGGAGGCGACAGAAAGATCATCAACAGCGTGACGTAACGCGCGATCTCACCACCCAAACGCCCAGCGGCCGAAGCCAATGCAACCGAAAACGGGAAGGCCAGCAGCAACGGCCAGACGTTGACTGCAAACAGTTCGGCACTGGCTCGCCCCAGGAATGGCGTCGCTGCAATAATCAACGCTGCGATCGGCGCATCGACAAAGCGAGACCAATGCATCAGCACGCCACCGGGCGGGTCGAGGCGATATTGGATAAGATCGAACCAACCTTGTCCAGCAAGCAGATCCCGCACCTCGACAAGGCGCATCATCGCGTCTGGATCACCCCAGTTCGGTCCAAGGTCAGTCATTCGATTGACGACAGCCAGCCCAAGCACCAGCAGTCCCAGCGCTGCGGCAAAGACGAGACGGGACAGCGGGCCGGAGCCGAAAAGAACTTGAGTGGCGCCAAAGGTGCCTTGTTTGGAATTCATTGACCAAGCCGACAACAGAACGCAGGAAAGCCCGGCACACGCGAAGCGTCGTTAGCTTTGCCTTAACACGATGGATAAAAGGTAAAGGCGGCGCACCGTCGACCGCGGTCCGCATCCTTTGGATGGCTTCAATGACCGCAAGCGAGTTTACTAGCTCCGCATCGCCATTCCCCGGCCTCGACATCGCCGTCGTGCTACCCTGCTACAACGAGGGCGCAACGATCGGCAGTGTCGTACGTGGGTTTCGAACAGTTCTGCCAGAGGCGCGGATTTGGGTGTTCGATAATAACTCGTCGGATCGCACCGCCATCGAAGCCCGCGTGGCCGGTGCCGAAGTAATCCGTGAAGGTCGTCAGGGGAAAGGTCACGTGGTCCGGCGCATATTTGCGGACATCGACGCCGACGTTTATGTCATGGCCGATGGCGATGGTACCTACGATCCACAAGATGCGGTCGATCTCGTTCGCGCCTTGGTCACTGAGCGTGCGGATATGGCAGTCGGGGTTCGCCGCAACGTGACCGTCGATGCGGGCCGCTCCGGCCATGCGTTCGGCAATCGGCTATTCAACGGTCTTTACCGAAAGCTGTTCGGCCCCGACTTCACAGACGTCTTCTCTGGCTATCGCGCCTTCACCCGGCGCTTCGTGAAAAGTTTTCCAGCGGTTTCGCATGGCTTCGAGATCGAAACGGAAATGGCGGTCCATGCCGGCCAGTTGCACATCCCTACCGTGGAACTCCCGCTTGATTACGGCCGCCGCGTCGAGGGCGCACCGTCCAAGTTGCGTACCTTCCGGGACGGCTTTCGCATTCTGATGATGTTTGCGATGCTGGTGAAGGAGACGCGGCCAAGCTTATTCTTCGGCGTGTTCTCGGGGCTTTTCGCCTCGGCTGCAATTGGCCTCGCAGTGCCGATCTTCACGACCTACCTTGAGACAGGCTTGGTACCTCGCCTGCCGACGGCCCTCTTGTCGACGGGCTTGATGATTCTTGCCGCTCTCCTAGCCACCGCAGGATTGGTGCTCGACAGTCTGGCTCGTGCCAGAGTGGAGCAGAAGCGCATCCTCTACCTCTCCATACCCGCATTGAAGCGGCCAGAGGAGCAGTTCGAAAACGGGACGGCCGACAATCTCCCTGGGCTCCGCGATCTTTTACGGCGGCTCGGTGAACAACCGAACCGCCGAAAGGCCGGCTGATGCGGGCTATCGCCAGACGCCTCGGCGGTTTTGCCTTAGCGGGCTTCAGTGGCTTTTTCGTCGACGCTGGCCTGACGGAGCTCTTGGCAAGCTTCGGCGTCAGTCCCTATGTCGGCCGGGTCTTCGCCGTTGCGGTCGCGATCAGCGTTACATATGCGATCAATCGAAATCTGACGTGGAAGGAAAGGCGTGCTCCGGTCCCGGGCCGTCGGACGCGTTATCTTGCGGTGTCACTCGTTTCGATCGCAGTCAATTACCTAACGTTCGCCGCTGCCTTGAGCCTTTTGCCAAGCCTACGTCCGGTTGTTGCAGTGGCGGCCGGCACCGGCGTAGGCATGGTCATGAACTACTTCGGTTATTCGCGCCTTGTGTTTAGGCATGACGCGGATCAGGCGGCGTAGCGGCCGGCATCGGAGCCGTAGTAACGAACGTAACGCTCGGAAATACGGTCGACCGGCAGGACAATCATGACGTCCGTCGTGCCGAAGGGGCGATCGACGACAGCACCTCGACCGACCATTGCGCCCAGACGAAGATAGCCCTTGATAAGCGGCGGCATTCCGGAAAGCGCAGCGCGCATGTCGACGGCCTCGATTGGCAGACGGTTCATGGCAACGGCACGCTCGGGGCGAGCTTCCACCAGCCAATCGGCGTCAGCCGAGGCGTGATGATGCAAGAAGGACAGCGGAAGGGCGAGCGCGTCCGGATCGATACCCTCGAATGAAGCACAGCCGATCATGGCGTCGATGCCATGATTGAGGACATAGGCCCAGATGCCCTGCCACAGCAGTTCAACCGTGCGCTTGCTGCGGTAAGGCTTCATGACGCAGGAACGCCCGAGTTCAAGAAACTCAAGGCCGGCGTGGCGGACAAACAGCGGCTCGATGGCAAATTCGCCGGCAGTGTAAAAGCCACGGTGACGCTCGGCCACTTTCTGGCGTAGCAAGCGATAGGTGCCGACGATGCGAGGACGCGCGCGGCGGAACGGCCTGATCTCCACGTCGTCGTGGTCGAGAACCAGCAGGTGATCGCAATAGCGGTCGAAAACGTCGGCATCGCGACGACGCAGGAACGTTCGAGGATCGGCCGTCGCCTGCATCTCGCCGTAGAAGATCCGATAGCGTAGTGCTTGAGCAGCGCGCACTTCGGCCGCTGACCGCGCAAGCCTCACCTCTAGCGAACCAAGACGACCCAGCGATACCGCATCGCCGGAAGCGTTCTGCCTCGCCTGAGTCGCTGGGAAAGTGCCAGGAAGTCCGAACATCGTAAGCCCTCCGCCAAAAAGCATAGCCACCATCCCATCCTTGCCGTGAGGATAGTGACATTTCGCGGACGTTCATGTGACAATTCGGTAATGCCGTTTGAAGCCTACCTCGACTCGATTGGGTAATACCCTAATTTTGGCCGTAGATCGGCATACTTAAGGAAAGCTTGACGAGTCGCCGCCTATGGTCGCAGCGCGTTTTCCCCGATGAGCGACCGCTCCAATGGCAGCCAAAGCTGACACAATCCTGCTCTCTATCGTCGTCCCCGTTTTAAACGAGGAAGATGCGATCGATGCGTTTCTGAATGGCATAGCCGAGCCGGCTGAGGAAGCCTGCCGACTGGGCGGTCCGGAGATGGACTACGAGCTCATCTTCGTCGACGACGGCAGCACGGATGGCACCTACACCTACCTGATGGCGGCTCGCCAGAAGCAACCGAGGATCGAGGTCGTTTCGCTATCGCGCAACTTCGGCAAGGATGCGGCCCTGACCGCTGGCCTTCGCAAAGCGAGGGGCAGGGCAGTCATCCCCATGGATGTCGATCTGCAGGACCCACCGGAAGTGTTGCCGGATATGGTCCGCCTTTGGCTCGCCGGCGCCGAGGTCGTGAACGTGAAGAGGTCGGAACGCATGTCCGATACCTCATCCAAGCGGCTGTCGGCCGAATGGTTCTACAAAATCTACAATTATCTTGCCGAGCGACCAATTCCGGAGAACGTCGGTGACTTTCGACTGCTCGACCGGGTTGTGGTCAACGCCCTATCAAACATGCCCGAGCATGCACGCTTCATGAAAGGGCTCATCTCCTGGGTTGGCTTTCGACAGGAAACGGTTCTCGCGGCACGTCAGCCGCGAGCAGCCGGAACCAGCAAATGGCGCACATGGCGGCTATGGAACTTTGCGCTGGACGGCTTTGCCGGATCCACGACCGTACCGTTGCGCATCTGGACTTATTTGGGGTCCGCCGTCGCACTCAGCGCGTTTTTGTACAGTCTCTTTCTGGTGGTGCGGAGGCTGATATATGGCGCAGACGTACCTGGATACACCTCCCTGATGGTGGTGATGCTGGCGTTCGGCGGCATCAACTTCATGGCCCTGGGAATCATGGGAGAGTATATCGGCCGCATTGCCGCCGAGGTGCGCGGCCGTCCACTCTATGTGGAACGTCGCTCGACGTTGAGCGACTGGCCGGGAACCGAAGCGATCAAAGACAAAGCACCAGACGATATCCGCTAGGTCGCCTGAATATCCGTCAAGGACGAGACGCATGACATCACTCGACGGCGATGCCAGACAACGCGTTCTGCGTGCGTTGATTGTCGTGGCGGCAACCCTGTTTTACCTCTGGCGACCGACAAAGGACGATATCAGCTGGCTCCTGGTGGTGGCGGACGCGTTGCTCAGCGGCAAGCGTCTCTATGTCGACATCATCGAAACCAACCCGCCAATGTCGGTGCTGCTTTACGTTCCAGCCATTCTCTTTGAGCGTGCCACGAGCGTCCGAGCAGAAACATTTATTGTATTTCAAACCGTTGCCTTCTGCCTGATGTGCAGTGAGATCGCCACGCGTCTCATTGAAAAGGCTAAGCTTGAGGTTTCCACACAGGCATTCCGAACAGCGGCTATCGTCGTCATGTTCGTGCTGCCTATGGGAGCGTTCAGTCAGAAGGATCATTTCGCCTTCGCCGCCTCGCTGCCGCTGCTCGTCATGTTCGCCAGCGCGGACCGTCAGCTATTTACAAGGGCAGATCATCTTCTAGCAGGCTTGCTTGCTGGACTTTCTATGATTATCAAGCCCCAGTTTGCTCTTGCCTTTGCTTTGCCAGGCCTTGCCATGGCCATCAAGAGACGCCGGCTGTCTGAACTTTTCACCCCAGCCGTTCTCTTTGCCAGCATAGTCGTCACAGGCTACGCAGTAGCAGTGTGCGCGTTTTTTCCGAGCTTCGTCTCCCAAACCCTCCCGATACTCAACGATCTCTATCGCCCACATCACATGGGGCGGCTTTCGCTTCTGATGCCATATCGCGGGGGGGGCTACTGCCTCATCGTTCTCCTGGTTACCGCCTTGCCACTGCGTGGCAAGATATTCGCCCCCTTTCCACTTGTCCTATTCCTTGGCAGCGTTGGATTTTTGATCGCTTTCCTGGAGCAGGCAAAAGGCTGGCCCTACCATATTTATCCAGCGATAGCCGCCGGCATGCTTCTTGGTCTAGCCATCACCTTGCCGACGTTGCGCGGGGAATCCGGTGGGGCTTCAAGGGTTGTTTTTTTTGTCTGGCTTGGATGTATGCCACTCGTCTTTGTCGGAACGATCAAGGTGCTTCTGTTGACCTGGACCGACTATTCTCCTGTCAGCAATGCCATACGCGAACTTGGACTGAAGAGGCCCACAATTGTCTCGATCGCCACCTCGCACGGCGACGGTCACCCGGTGACGAGAGATGCCGGAGGCAAATGGGTCGGCACGTTGAGTTCACGATGGATAACGGTGAGTGCTCTCACCCTGAAGAATCTCGGCTTTTCCTCCGTGGGGCGCAGTCGATCGTTCGACGACTGGATATCGGTTGACCGCGCCTATCTCCGCCACGACATTCTTCAAAACCATCCAGATATCATTCTGGTGCAACGCGGCGATGACTTTGATTGGCTGGCCTGGGCGCGACAAGATCCGCCCGTGGCAGAGGCCTTTGCCAGTTATCACCTCGCTCGCTCTGTCAGCGATCCGGAAGAGCCAGGCACTCTGGAAATCTGGCTTCGCTCGCAGAATGGTTCATGAGGGGGCGACAAGCATGTTGACTGCGCCTTGCGTCGCCTTCGCCGGCAACCTATATACCGGCCGAATTCGGGGAGTTCCCCGGTCAGCATTCATAGGAAAAACGGGGACCGGCCGGTGATCCGGCATTTGAGCTGAATGCCTCGGAAGGGGGTTCGGACGGTCTGCCTGAATGGAGTGACGAAATGGGCAAGGTTATCGGCATCGACCTCGGAACGACCAATTCCTGCGTCGCCATCATGGATGGCAAGAACGCCAAGGTAATCGAGAATTCGGAAGGCGCCCGCACGACGCCATCGATCGTCGCCTTCGCCGACGGCGGCGAGCGTCTGGTTGGCCAGCCGGCCAAGCGGCAGGCGGTTACCAATCCCGAGAACACCATCTTCGCGGTCAAGCGTCTGATCGGCCGTCGGTTCGAAGACCCGATGGTCAACAAGGACAAGGATCTAGTCCCCTACGCCATCGTCAAGGGTGACAATGGCGATGCTTGGGTGAATGCCGACGGCAAGAAATACTCGCCTTCCCAGATCTCGGCGATGACACTCGCCAAGATGAAGGAGACGGCCGAGGCCTATCTCGGCACCAGCGTGACGCAGGCCGTCATCACCGTTCCCGCCTATTTCAATGACGCTCAGCGCCAGGCCACCAAGGACGCTGGCAAGATCGCCGGCCTCGAGGTGCTGCGCATCATCAACGAGCCGACGGCTGCTGCCCTCGCCTACGGCCTCGACAAGTCCGAGCACTCCAAGACCATCGCCGTCTACGACCTCGGCGGCGGCACCTTCGACATCTCGATCCTCGAGATCGGCGACGGTGTGTTCGAGGTGAAGTCGACCAATGGCGACACGTTCCTGGGTGGTGAAGACTTCGACATGCGTCTCGTCAACTATCTGGCGGACGAGTTCAAGAAGGAACAGGGTATTGACCTGCGCGGCGACAAGCTGGCCCTACAGCGTCTGAAAGAAGCCGCCGAAAAGGCCAAGATCGAACTGTCCTCGTCGTCCCAGACCGAAATCAACCTGCCGTTCATCACCGCCGATGCCAAGGGTCCGAAGCATCTTACCCTCAAGCTTACCCGCGCCAAGTTCGAGGCGCTGGTCGACGACCTGATTCAAAAGACGGTCGATCCCTGCAAGGCAGCCCTCAAGGATGCCGGTCTCAGCGCCGGCCAGATTGACGAGGTGGTGCTGGTCGGCGGCATGACGCGCATGCCGAAGGTCCAGGAGACGGTGAAGCAGTTCTTCGGCCGCGAGCCGCACAAGGGCGTCAACCCCGATGAAGTGGTTGCCATTGGCGCCGCCATTCAGGCCGGTGTTCTGGCCGGTGAAGTCAAGGACGTGCTGCTGCTCGACGTTACCCCGCTGTCGCTCGGCATCGAGACACTGGGTGGTGTATTCACGCGTCTCATTGACCGCAACACCACCATACCCACAAAGAAGAGCCAGGTGTTCTCGACCGCCGAGGACAGCCAGAGCGCGGTGACCATCCGCGTCTTCCAGGGCGAGCGCGAGATGGCGGCCGACAACAAGTTGCTCGGCCAGTTCGACCTCGTCGGTCTGCCGCCGGCGCCGCGCGGTGTGCCGCAGATCGAGGTGACCTTCGACATCGACGCCAACGGCATCGTTCAGGTTTCGGCCAAGGACAAGGGTACCGGCAAGGAGCAGCAGATCCGTATCCAGGCATCTGGCGGTCTGTCTGATGCCGATATCGACAAGATGGTGAAGGACGCCGAGGCCAACGCTGCTGCCGACAAGGAGCGCCGCGAAGCTGTCGAGGCCAAAAACCATGCCGAGGCGCTGATCCACTCGACCGAGAAGTCGCTGGCCGACTACGGCGACAAGGTCTCGTCTTCGGACAAGTCGATCATTGAGAATGCGATCACCGACCTCAAGGCCGTGATTGATTCCAATGACGCCGAGGACATCAAGGCCAAGACCAATGCACTCGCCCAGGCCGCCATGAAGCTGGGCGAGGCCATGTATGCCGCCCAGCAGCAGCCGGGCGCCACCGAGGAAAAGCCGAGCACCGAGGGTGACGACGTTCTCGATGCCGACTTCGAAGAGGTCAAGGACGACAAGAAGCATAGCTGACGCTAGGCTTTCTGTGTGTTCGGCTCCCCGGTTGAATGATCGGGGGGCCGCTTTCTGTTAAAAATGAGCGGAGGCGCCGCTCAAGTCCTCGTACCTCGGGACAAACGATGGCCAAACGCGACTATTACGAAGTGCTGGGCGTTTCTCGCGAAGCGGATGAAAAGGAGCTGAAGAGCGCCTTCCGTAAACTCGCTATGCAGCTGCATCCGGACAAGAATCCCGGGGATGCCACTGCGGAGACCCGCTTCAAGGAAGTCAACGAGGCCTATGAGGTCTTAAAAGATCCTCAGAAAAAGGCTGCCTACGACCGCTTTGGACACGCTGCCTTCGAAAACGGCATGGGCGGCGGACGCGGTGGCGCGGATGCCGGCTTCGGCGCCTCAATGGCCGACATCTTCGATGATATTTTCGGCGAGTTCATGGGCGGTGGCCGGCGCAGCAGGCCAAACGGTCGTGAGCGCGGCGCCGACCTACGCTATAATCTCGATATCACCCTGGAAGAGGCGTTCGCGGGCAAGACAGTCGAAATCCACGTCCCGACGTCGATCACATGCGTCAAATGCTCGGGCACAGGCGCCAAGCCCGGCACCAGCCCCCAGACCTGCCGCACCTGCGGCGGCGCTGGAAAGGTGCGAGCGAGCCAGGGGTTCTTTACGATCGAGCGAACTTGTCCGACCTGTCAGGGGCGCGGCGAGACGATCGCCAGCCCTTGCGAAGTCTGTTCGGGTACGGGTCGCACGACTGAGGAACGAACACTTTCGGTTAACGTTCCTTCTGGCATTGAGGATGGCACCCGCATTCGCCTTTCGGGCGAGGGCGAAGCTGGCCTTCGAGGCGGTCCGGCCGGCGATCTCTACATCTTCATATCGCTGAAGCCTCACGCCTTCTTCCAACGCGACGGCGCCGACCTTCATTGCCGCGTTCCGATTTCCATGACCACGGCAGCGCTGGGCGGCGAGTTCGAAGTTCCGACCATCGAGGGCGGCAAGACCAAGGTGCGCGTGCCAGAGGGTACGCAGACTGGCAAGCAGTTCCGTCTCAAATCAAAGGGCATGCCAGTGTTGCGCTCGCGCGATGTCGGCGACATGTACATCAACGTGATGGTTGAGACGCCGCAACGCTTGACGCGACGCCAGCGCGAGCTGCTCGAAGAGTTCGAACGTGAATCATCGGGTGAAAACAATCCCGAGTCAGCGGGTTTTTTTGCACGTGTTCGTGATTTCTTCGATAACCTTGGCGGATGAGGTTCCTCTGCCTAAATCCCGACATGAGTTGGGAAGAGGTTTCGGCCCGACGGTCTTGCCTGTCGAACTGGAGATCTGAATGTTCGTGCACCGACTGCGGGAAGATGCGATTGCAGAGGCGCGTCGTGTGCGCGGCCAGTGTTCGGAAGAACTGAAATTCTTGAAGACCTGGGTGGCAAAGCCGCTCACAACCGGCGCGGTGAGTCCTTCCGGGCGGTGGCTGGCCCGCAGCATGGCTGCTGCTGTCGATCCCTCTTGGGATGGAACGGTTGTCGAGCTTGGGCCAGGAACCGGCTCGGTAACGTCTGCTCTCATCAAGCGCGGCATCCCTGCTGAGCGCCTGCTCGCGGTGGAATACAATCCCGATTTTGCCGAACATATCCGTGGCCGCTTTCCGGGGCTTCGTGTCGCGGTCGGCGACGCCTATGCGTTCGCGGACACGTTGCGGGAGGCCGGGATCGGCAAGGTGGCAGCGGTTGTGTCGTCATTACCTCTGTTCACTCAACCGCCCGCTCGCCGTCGCCTCCTGCTTGAGCAAGCGATGGGCGCCCTGGAGATTGGACGACCTTTTATCCAGTTCTCCTATGCCTGGGTCCCCCCGGTACAGGCTGAGGCCGGCTGCTGGACGCTGGACGTCAGTGGTTGGATCGTGCGCAACCTCCCCCCCGCCCGCGTCTGGACCTACCGCAAAGCGTGACTCGGTCTAGTCGAGCGTGACTACAGATCACGCCTTCTCGCTGGCAACCTGTTCTGAAGGGGCGCTCTCTTCAGCCGAAGAAGACCCCAGCCCGAAGCAGCAATTGCAGTGGATTCGGGCACACATTCGGCACAGACGGCGGCGATCGTGTCCATGCGCCGTATGGTCATGCATCATTCGATCAACCAGCTTGCCTAGAAATTCTCTTTCCTCGGAAGAGAGGCCGGACAGAAATTTGGCGCTGACGGCGAGACGCCGATCTTGTAGCCCGTCCGCCCGCCGCCGCCCGGCCGGCGTGATCTCTACGAGCACTTCCCGTCCGACACGACGGCGTCGATGCAACAGCCCGTCGCCTTCCAGCCGGTCCACAAGCCGAACTGTTGCCGAATGGGTCAATCCAACGATTGCGGCGATCTCGCCTATACTGACTGGGGGATTGTTAGCCGCGGTGATCAACGCCGCGACGGCTGTCGGAGCCAGATCGTCGTCGCTTCCAAGCGTAGCGTCAGTGACGGCAAGGGATAGAGCAGCGAACTTATTCGGCAAGTGCATGTCCACGAGTGTCCGCCTCTCTTTTTATGCGCCCCCGCACCAACGAGCAACGCGTCCGTCATAAACCCTATCCGCTTCTCATTGATAAACGAACGTGAAAGCGTGTACCGCCCCCTAAAAACACTTATCGCGTTCATAATATACGCTGGTGACAATCGATCGGATCACCATGAGGCCAGAAAACCTTCTCTTCGGAGAAAAGCGAGTGCTTGGCGGTGGCACGGGGTAATGGTATTAGCCGGCCATGACGACACAGCCGCTCTCCCATATTCGCAACTTCGCCATCATCGCCCACATCGATCACGGCAAGTCGACGCTCGCCGATCGCCTGATCCAGACGACGGGCGCCGTCGCTCAGCGTGACATGAAGGAGCAGATCCTCGATTCGATGGACATCGAGCGCGAGCGCGGCATCACCATCAAGGCCCAGACCGTTCGCCTTTCCTACAAGGCTGAAAACGGTGAGACGTACACGCTCAACCTGATGGACACGCCCGGCCATGTCGACTTCGCCTACGAGGTCAGCCGGTCGCTCGCCGCCTGCGAAGGATCCCTGCTTGTCGTGGATGCCAGCCAGGGTGTCGAGGCGCAGACGCTGGCCAACGTCTACCAGGCAATCGACAACAATCATGAGATCGTGCCGATCCTCAACAAGGTGGACCTGCCGGCCGCCGAACCGGAACGCGTCAAGACCCAGATCGAGGACGTGATTGGCCTGGACGCTTCCGACGCGGTTGAAATTTCCGCCAAGACGGGCCTCAACATCGAGGGCGTGCTTGAGGCAATCGTCAAGCGCCTGCCGCCGCCGAAGGGTGACCCGGATGCGCCGCTCAAGGCCATGCTGGTCGATAGCTGGTATGACGCTTACCTTGGCGTCATGGTCCTCGTACGCATCATCGACGGTGTTCTCCAAAAGGGTATGAAGGTCCGGATGATGCGGACCGGCGCTGTCTACGAGGTGGAACGCGTCGGCTACATGACGCCCAAGCTCGAGCTCTGTGACAAGCTTGAGACCGGCGAGGTCGGCGTCATCACCGCCTCGATCAAGGAAGTGGCCGATACGGCCGTTGGCGACACAATCACCGACGAGCGGCGCCAGACTGCCGAGCCGTTGCCTGGCTTTCGCCCTGCGCAGCCGGTGGTGTTCTGTGGCCTCTTCCCGGTCGATGCGGCCGATTTCGAGGATCTCCGCGCCGCCGTCGGCAAACTGCGCCTCAACGACGCCAGCTTCTCTTTCGAAATGGAGACTTCGGCGGCTCTCGGCTTCGGCTTCCGTTGCGGCTTCCTGGGCCTTCTGCACCTCGAAATCATTCAGGAGCGGCTCGAGCGCGAGTTCAACCTCGATCTGATCGCCACCGCGCCGTCGGTCATCTACAAGATGAAGCTCACCGACGGTACGGAGATTGAGCTGCACAACCCGGCCGACATGCCGGAGGTGACACGCATTTCGGAAATTTCCGAGCCGTGGATCCGCGCCTCGATCATGACGCCGGACGAATATCTCGGCGCCATCCTGAAGCTCTGCCAGGACCGTCGCGGCATCCAGATCGATCTCTCCTACGTCGGCAGCCGAGCCATCGTGCAGTATGACCTGCCGCTCAACGAAGTAGTGTTCGATTTTTACGACCGTCTGAAGTCGATCTCCAAGGGTTACGCGTCCTTCGATTATCATCTCAGCGACTATCGCGAGGGCGATCTCGTCAAGATGCAGATCCTCGTCAACGCCGAACCGGTGGATGCGCTCTCCGTGCTGGTTCACCGCAGTCAGGCTGAGAGACGCGGACGCGCGATGTGCGAAAAGCTGAAGGATCTCATCCCGCAGCACATGTTCCAGATCCCGATCCAGGCGGCAATCGGCGGCAAGATCATCGCCCGCGAAACCATCCGGGCGCTCAGGAAAGACGTTCTGGCCAAGTGTTACGGCGGTGACGTGACGCGCAAGCGCAAGCTTCTCGACAAGCAGAAGGAAGGCAAGAAGCGGCTTCGCCAGTTCGGCAAGGTTGAAATCCCGCAAGAAGCCTTCATCGCCGCGCTGAAGATGGACGACTGAGTACTACGCGGGCGGCGCTTGCCGACGGGCCGGCAATGTCCCTCGTTGTAAAGCGAGGCCGTTCCGACATTGCCGCCCCGAGGGCGACTACCCCTCCTGGGCCGAATACAATGCTAGTTGCCAATTCCGGCGATTGCCAGTCTCTTTTACGTGTAACCACGTAGCATGATGATCTATCGCCGCGATCATGAAAAAGGGCGCCCGTAACGAGCGCCCTTTTTATTCCCGTAGCTACAGCTCACACTGTCTTGTCGACCTTGTGGCCACTTTCGGCCGGGGTATCCGGCTGCGTCGACTCTTCGGACGGCGCCGTCTTCGGGCCACCGCGACCGACCCCAACCAAGGCGGGGCGGAGCACGCGCTCACCGATCTTGAATCCAACCTGCATCACCTGAACGACGGTTCCGTTCGGAACACTGGGATCCGGGACTTCGAACATGGCCTGGTGGAAGTTCGGATCGAACTTTTCGCCCTTTGGGTCCACACGGCTGACGCCGTGCTTTTCGAGCGCCTTCATCAGCTCGCGCTCTGTCAGTTCAACGCCTTCGACCAGGGAGATCATACCTTCACCGCCGGTCGCACGTGCTTCGGCATCAACTGCGGCGATGGCGCGCGTCAGATTGTCGGCAGCGCCGACGATGTCGCGGGCAAAGTTGGTCACCGCATAAGTGCGGGCATCGGCAATCTCACGTTCGGTGCGACGGCGCAGATTTTCCATGTCGGCGAGAGTGCGAAGCAACTGATCCTTGAGATCGCCTGCTTCCTTTTCAAGGGCGGCGATACGCTGGAGCCCCTGATCAACCACCGGATCCAGCTCGGGAACGGTCGGGTCGGGAGTCGGTGCTGTTTCGTCTGCCATCTTGTCCTCACACATTCAAAGGCGGCGGTCGCCGCGAAACGTGCCCCGGATTTGAGGGTTTCGAGCGGGAAAATCAACCCTTGAGGAATCTTTCATGCCCTGCTCTCAGCCGAGGATGCGACCAACCACACGAGCCGTATAGTCGACCATGGGTACGACACGGGCATAATTGAGCCGGGTCGGGCCGATAACGCCGACAACGCCGATCACCCGCGCCTCCGCATCACGATAGGGGGAAACCACCAGCGACGAACCCGACAGACCGAAAAGCTTGTTCTCGGAGCCGATGAAGATGCGCACGCCCTCGCCGGCGTCGGCAAGGCCGAGCAGCTCAATCAAGTCCTCGGAACTTTCCAGCTCGTCGAACAGCGCTCGGATACGCTCAAGATCTTCGGCGGCGCGCACATCGTCCAGAAGATTGGCGCGACCGCGTACGATCAAGGTCTGCGGGCGAGTGCCGCTCGCGTCCGACCAGGAGGCAAGACCGGCATCGACAAGGCGGGCGGTCAGGGTATCCAGTTCAAGCTTGCGAGCGGCGCGCTGACGCTCCACTTCGGAGCGCGTTTCGCTGAGGGTGCGCCCGCGAATATGCGCGTTGAGATAGGCGGCCGCCTCTTGAAGCGCGGAGGCCGGCAGATCGGGCGGGAGATCGATCAGCCGGTTCTCGACAGTGCCGTTGTCGCCGACCAGTACGACGATACCGCGCGTCGGTTCGATACGAACGAACTCGATATGACGGAGGCGGGGATCAGCCTTCTGCGTCAGCACGACGCCGGCGCCCCGCGTCAAACCGGACAAGGTCTGCGACGCCTCTGTGAGCACGTCCTCCATGCTCTTACCTGTGCCCGACGCTTTCAGCCGCCCCTCGATGGCGGATCGATCGCCCTCGGTCAGGTCGCCTATCTCCAGCATGGCATCGACAAAAAAGCGCAGCCCCAACTCGGTTGGCAAGCGACCGGCAGATGTGTGCGGGGCGTAAAGCAGCCCGGCGGCCTCGAGATCCGACATGACGTTTCGGACCGATGCCGGCGACAGGGGCGCAGCGAGAAGGCGCGCTATGTTACGACTGCCGACAGGATCGCCGGTGTCGAGATATGCTTCGACGATACGGCGGAAAATATCCCGCGACCTCGCGTCAAGTTCTCTCAGACCGCCGTGAAGGCCTGTCGTCACCACGATAGCCAAACTCCTTTTCGACCATGACTAATCTGGCCGCCAAGCCCCTGCGGTGCAAGCCCTGAAAATCCTGCCGATTGGCAAGAAGTGGATGGGGTCGCCAGGCTGCTCGACAGCGGGCATCGGTCAGGATAAAGGGGGCCGATGCTAACGCTTGCGCTTGATACCGCCAATGATCGCATTGCCGTCGCCCTTGAGGGTGAAGGCAAGGCAATCGCACGCTCCGAAGCCATTTCGCGGGGCCATGCCGAGCGGCTCTTTCCGCTGATTGACGACGTATTGGCAGCAGCGGGCACCGAGACCGACAATGTGACCCGGATCGCGGTGAATATTGGCCCCGGCAGTTTCACCGGCATTCGAATCGCGGTGGCAGCAGCACGGGGCCTCGGTCTCGCCCTCGGTATTCCTGTGGTTGGGATCGATGCCCTTCGGCTGATTGCCGCCTCCCTCGCCGAGCCTCCGGACGGCCCTGTACTCTCGGCTATCGACGCGCGACGTGGAGAAGTCTATGCCGCTCTCTACGATCACAACGGCCATGTTTTGGAAGCGCCATTTGCTGCGGATGCCGCCGCCGTTCTTGCGCGCATCGGAGGCCGAGCGACCAGGCTTGCCGGCTCGGGGGCGCCAATCCTCTCCGAGCAGGCGGCAATCTCGGGTCACAGCATTCCCCAAGTCGACGCCATGACCGCCACCGATCCGTTGGCGCTCGCCCAGCTTGGCAGTTTGGCCGATCCAGTCGAGGCCCTGCCCCGCCCACTTTACCTCAGGGCACCGGATGCCAAGCCGCAGGCTCCCGTACCAGGTCTCCTTGCCCGAGCCACAGCCCCATGAAGCTCTCCTGCCTGACGCGCTTCTTTGCGCCCCTGCGCCCCATTTGCGAACCCGGCCGCATAACGGATGCCGACGAGCTGGCAGCGTTACACGCCCTGGCATTTCGGCATGGATGGCCGACTACAGAAATGGAAGCGCTGATCGCCGACCCTACCGTGATCACCATCGTTGCTCGCGAAGGAAGGACGCCATTCACACGCCGGCCGGTCGGTTTCGTCATGGTGCGCGCCGCAGCCGACGAGGCTGAAGTCCTGACGGTTGCCGTTGCATCCGCCAGGCGCGGTCGCGGCATCGGCCGCCTGATGATGGATGAGATGATACGGCGGCTCTATTTCATGCGTATCGCCTCGTTGTTCCTCGAAGTAGACGAAGGAAACGGGCCGGCGCTTGGACTCTACAAACGGCTGGGATTTCGCAAGGTGGGCCATCGTGCCAACTACTATGCTGGCGGAACTGCGAACGCCCTTGTCATGCGAGCTGATCTCAAATAACCCATAACTGGCCAATGACGTTGGCCTGCTGTTCGAGGGTATCCGCGATGACCGAGGAATCCACTCCGCTCTCTCTGGAAGAAGCCTGCGCGGCGCGTGGGATGCGCATGACCGAGCAGCGGCGAATCATTGCTCGTGTGCTTGAGCAGGCTGTCGACCATCCTGACGTGGAAGAGGTTTATCGGCGTGCATCGGCGATCGATAGCAACATCTCGATCTCCACAGTCTATCGCACCGTCAAACTGTTCGATGACGCAGGCATGATCGCTCGCCTCGACTTCCGTGACGGCCGCTCGCGCTATGAGCCGCTTCCCGACGAGCATCACGACCACCTGATCGACTTCCGCACCGGTGCGGTCGTCGAGTTCCATAGCGACGAGATCGAGGCACTGCAGCGCGAGGTTGCTCGCAAGCTCGGCTACAAGCTGATTGATCACCGGCTCGAGCTCTATGGCGTACCGCTGGACGACGCCGGCAAGGAGGACAAGGCGTGAAACCGGGCCACGTCAGGGCAGCGCTGACGCTGCCGCTGTTTTGCGTGGCCGCTTTCGTCCTCGTTCTCATCTATCTTCCGGCGCGACGGTTTCGCTGGCGTCTCGCTGGCATCCTTCAGATGATTTTTCATCGACTGGTGCTTTGGACACTCGGCATCAGACTGCATGTGCGCGGCCGTCCGTCGCGAGAACGGCCGCTCTTGCTGGCCGCCAATCATGCGTCATGGATCGATATCTCCGCCTATAGCGCGTTGACGCCGCTTTCCTTCGTGGCGAAGCGCGAAGTTGGCACATGGCCGTTGATCGGGTTCTTCGCGCGCCTGCAACGCTCGGTCTTCGTCGATCGTAACCGCCGCGGCTCGACTGCCGATCAGGCCGACAGCATCGGCCGTCGCCTGGCAGATGGCGATGTCATCGTGCTGTTTCCCGAGGGAACAACATCGGACGGAAATCAGGTCCTGCCCTTTCGCTCCTCACTGTTCGGTGCCGCGCGCACCGCTCTTGATGAAGCAGGGGTCGATGCCGTGTTCGTGCAGCCCGTCGCCATCGCCTACACCCATATGCTTGGCCTACCTCTTGGCCGATCGGGTCGTTCGGTCGTTTCCTGGGTTGGCGATCAGGATCTGGCGCCGCACGCCAAGGAATTGATGGCCGCCTCCGATTTCGATGTCAGCATCATATTCGGGGAGCCAATACGATTCGATCGGAGTGCTGATCGCAAGCAGGTATCCCGGGACGCCGAGGCGGCCGTCCGTCGCCTGCTGGCGACGGAGCTCAGGGGCTGAAGCCTGAAGTGCGGGGCGGGTCACCGCGGCATCAACAACCATAGGTCAAGATCAAGCACGACTGACTGAAGATAGGCGCCGCTGTCATCGCGATCGGGGAAATCCGCCGCTGGCGCATCACGGGTGGCAACCAGACGGACGCGCAAAGCGCCCAAGTCATCCCGACCTTCGATCAGCTCTTTCCCCAAAATGGTCGACCAAGCATAGATAGTCGAGCCTGTGAAAACAGGCCCGACGTACCGGCCACCATTGATCGCAGCGACATGAACGGCATTGGCGAGACCATTGAAAGTCAATGCGCGCGCAATCGCCATGACGAGACCGCCGGGCACGAGCCATCGTCCCCGAGAGCGGTCGTCGGAAAAGGGCAACGGATGCTGGCGAGCCGGGTTGCCAAAGAACCGCGCGGCCATCATGGCCGTACCTTCATCGATCAAAACGCCGTCGACATGATCTATGCGTTCGCCTAGCTCATAATCGCCCCACCGGAAGCGACTGCCAGAAAGACCGGTATCCCAAGCCGAAAGATCGAGTGCCGGGAGACCGTCTGCCAGTGCGTCGGCCGGGACCGCCGCCGGCAAAGTGGGGACCAGTTGTTCCGAAAGGGGCGAAACGCTCTCTTCTGCCTTTCGCACTGTCTGCCAACGGGCAAAGTCCAGAACCTCGACATTGCCATCCTTGTGACCGGTGGTGCGCAGATAGACGACACCGGCCTTGCCACCGGTATCCCGTATGCCGATGACTTCGGTGACCGCGGAGATCGTCTCTCCTGGGTAGACGGGTGCCTGAAACCGGCAGCCGGCGTAGCCAAGATTGGCAACGGCGTTGATGCTGACGTCCGGAACGGATTGAGCGAAGACAATATTGAAAACCAAGAGGTCGTCGATCGGTGCCATGGGATGACCCACAGCATGCGCAAAGTCGTCGGAAGACTGCAGGGTAAAGCGGTTGCCGGTCAGTGCCCGGTAAAAAGCAACATCGCCGTCGTTGACTGTGCGTGGACTGGCATGGCGAAAAACCTGGCCAACCCGAAAGTCCTCAAAATATCGGCCGCCGCTGCTTTTCATGGCCGCCCCCGATCTAGCGAATCACACTTCATGATGCCCAGCGGGCTCAAAGTGTCACCCCCACCGTTGGTCGGGGATCGGCTCATTCGAATCCACTCGGTATGTCCAAGTGGAAAGCCTTGGTGGACATCGGCCGGAAAGCGTCAGCAGTCGACGGAAGGGACGACGGCGCGTCTTCACTTCCGACGGACAGGCGGGCATAGTCGGCGCCATGTCGAATGCAGAATCCCCATCGAGCCCCGTCTCGCGTCCGGTCAGGGCCGGCGACCATGTCTTCCTGATCGATGGATCGGGCTACATCTTTCGCGCCTACCATGCGCTTCCACCTCTGACCCGCAAGTCGGATGGCGTGCCGGTAGGGGCTGTGTCCGGATTCTGCAACATGCTGTGGCGGCTCCTCAAGGAGACCGAGCAGACCGCCGTCGGCGTGAGACCCACGCATCTGGCGGTCATTTTCGACGCCTCTTCCGTCACGTTCCGAAACGAGATCTATCCGCTTTACAAGGCGCAGCGCCCGGAGCCGCCGGCCGATCTCAGGCCGCAGTTCGGCCTTATCCGTGAGGCCGTCCGCGCCTTCAACGTGCCCTGCGTCGAGCAACTGGGCTTTGAGGCGGACGATCTTATTGCGACCTACGCCGAGCAAGCGGCTGCGGTGGGCGCCGATGTTACCATCGTATCTTCCGACAAGGACCTGATGCAGCTCGTTGGCGAGCGTGTCGTGCTGCTCGACACAATGAAAGACAAGCGGATCGGCGTGCCTGAAGTCATCGAGAAATTCGGCGTTCCTCCGGAGAAGGTCGTGGAGGTGCAATCTCTCGCGGGCGATTCCGTCGACAACGTGCCGGGCGTGCCGGGCATCGGCCTCAAGACGGCCGCGCAGCTCGTTCTCGAATATGGCGACCTTGAAGCCCTGCTGGCCGGTGCCCCTGGCATCAAGCAGCAGAAGCGGCGTGAAAACCTGATTGCCTTCGCCGAGCAGGCGCGCATCTCGCACCGCCTTGTCACTCTGAAGCGCGATGTGCCGCTGGAACATCCGATCGATCTTCTGGGTGTGCGGCCGATCATCGGCGAACAGTTGATTGCCTATGCAAAGGCAATGGAGTTCTCGACCATCATCCGCCGCGTCTCCGAGGCGACGGGTGTGGAACCGTCCAAGGTTGCGCCTGCCGTCGTACCGGTGATCCACTGGCCACCGGAGGGAGACACGCCCCCTCTCACCGAGGCAACCGACATCTCCGCGACAAGCATTGCCGTCAGCCCGCCGTCCACCGAGATCGGTGCGGAAGGAGAAAATGGCGTATCGGCGCTCTCAGGGTTGTTCACTCCCTCAAGCCGAGCTGCCGAAGCGCTTGCCCAGATGCAGGCGATTCCCGTTGATTACTCGGCCTATGAGACGGTTACCGATCCCGCTTGTCTCGAAGCCTGGGTTGCCGAGGCTTATGAAGCCGGTCGCGTTGCCTTCGACACCGAGACCTCGGGCCTTGATCCGATGCAGGCGGAGATCGTGGGCGCTTCGTTGGCGGTTACGCCTGGTCGTGCCTGCTATATCCCGTTTGCCCACGTATCGGGCACAGGCGATCTGCTGGGGGGCGGTCTTCTGCCCGGGCAGATTACGCTTCGCGACTTCGTACGCATCGTGAAGCCACTTCTTGAAGATCCGTCAGTGCTGAAGATCGGTCAGAATGCGAAGTATGACTGGGTGGTGTTGAAGCGCCTAGGCATCACCGTTGCGCCTTGCGACGATACCATGCTGATTTCCTACGCGCTCGATGCCGGACGTATGGGCCACGGCATGGACGAGCTATCGGAAGTGTTGCTGGGTCATAAGCCCATCGCCTTCAAGGACGTCTGCGGATCTGGCAAGTCGATGGTAACGTTCGACCATGTGCCACTCGATCGCGCCACCCACTACGCCGCCGAAGATGCCGACATCACGCTGCGCCTCTGGCATGTCCTGAAGCCGCGGCTTGCTGCAGAGGGCATGACAGCCCTTTACGAGACAGCCGAGCGGCCGCTTGTCGACGTCATCGCCCGCATGGAAATGCGAGGCGTTTCTGTCGACCGGCAGATCCTGTCCCGCCTGTCGGGAGATTTCGCTCAGTCGATGGCGGGAATGGAGGCCGGCATCTTCGAGGTTGCCGGCGAGACCTTCAACATCGGATCGCCAAAGCAGATCGGCGACATTCTGTTCGGCAAGCTTGGCCTTGCCGGCGCCAAGAAGACCAAGACCGGGGCCTGGGCAACCGGCGCCGATGTGCTGGAAGACTTGGCGGCAGAAGGGCACGAGCTGCCACGTCGTATCCTGGACTGGCGCCAGCTCTCCAAGCTGAAGTCGACCTATACCGATGCGCTACCCGGCTATATCCATCCGGAAACCAAGCGGGTGCACACCAGCTATTCCCTGGCGTCGACTACGACCGGTCGCCTCGCCTCATCGGAGCCCAACCTTCAGAACATTCCGGTTCGAACCGAAGAGGGGCGCAAGATTCGTCGCGCCTTCGTGGCGCCTGTGGGGCGCAAGCTCGTCTCTGCGGACTACAGCCAGATCGAACTGCGCGTCCTCGCCCACGTCGCGGACATTCCGGCACTGAAGAACGCCTTCGCCGAGGGGATCGACATTCACGCCATGACCGCGTCGGAGATGTTCGGGGTCCCCGTCGAGGGCATGGATCCGATGATCCGCCGGCGCGCCAAGGCCATCAACTTCGGCATCATCTACGGCATCTCAGCCTTCGGCCTCGCCAACCAGCTGTCCATCCGGCGCGAGGAAGCTAGCGACTACATCAAGCGCTACTTCCAGCGCTTCCCCGGCATTCGTGACTACATGGAAGCCACCAAGCGGCAGGCGCGCGAAAGCGGCTACGTCACCACCATCTTCGGCCGTAAGGCACATTATCCGGAAATCGGATCGCCCAATCCGTCGATGCGTGCCTTCATGGAGCGGGCAGCCATCAATGCGCCGATCCAAGGCTCCGCCGCCGATATCATCCGTCGCGCCATGGCGCGCATGGAAGCTGCCCTTCTCGAAGCCAAACTCTCGGCGCTGATGCTGCTGCAGGTCCATGACGAACTGATTTTCGAGGTTCCGGACGACGAGGTGGAAGCGACGATCCCGGTTGTGCGCAGCGTCATGGAGAACGCAGCCGAACCGGCGGTCAAGCTCGCCGTCCCTCTCGTCGTCGATGCCCGCGCAGCCCAGAACTGGGACGAAGCGCATTGACGGGGCCAGCATGGAGACGGCGAAATGACTGATGCAGAGGCCGAGCGACATCGCTTGAAGATGGCGAAGCGCAAGGCGGTGCAAGACGCCGAAGTCGCCTCGAAAACCATCGCCGAGAAGGGTCTTCTGATCGTTAACACCGGACCGGGCAAAGGCAAATCCACCGCCGCTTTTGGCCTTGTCGTCCGTGCCTTGGGCCATGGATGGAAAGTAGGTGTGGTCCAGTTCGGTAAGGGCGGCTGGGAAAGCGGGGAGCGGCGGATTCTCGAAGGATTTCCCGGGGTGTCCTGGTACACGCTCGGCGAAGGCTTTACCTGGGAGACGCAGGACCGGACGCGTGACGTGGCGGCAGCCGGGAACGCCTGGGCGAAAGCGGAAGCCCTGATGGACGACCCCGAAATTCGTCTCCTCATTCTCGACGAGCTCAACATTGCCCTTCGCTATGAGCATCTGTCGCTCTCGGAGGTCGTCGCGCGCCTGAAGCAAAGGCGCAATGATCTCACCGTTGTGGTCACGGGCCGCAATGCAAAGCCGGAACTGGTCGAAGCGGCAGACTGTGTTACGGAGATGGTCGCGGCGAAGCATCATTTCTCGGCCGGAGTTAAGGCGCAGGCGGGGATCGAGTTCTGATGGTCAGGCGGCTGATGTTCCAGGGCACCGGATCGGACGTGGGCAAATCGCTGATCGTCGCGGGTCTGTGCCGTCTTTATGCCCGTCAGGGCCTCAGGGTCCGCCCCTTCAAACCGCAGAACATGTCGAACAATGCCGCGGCCACTCTTGATGGCGGCGAGATTGGTCGGGCTCAGGCCCTGCAGGCACGGGCCGCGCGGGTGCCAATTTCCGTTCACATGAACCCTGTGCTGCTGAAGCCGCAATCGGAGATCGGATCCCAGGTGGTGGTTCAGGGCCGCGTGGTCGGGAACGCGAAGGCGCGCGACTATCAGGCCATGAAGCCCAAGCTGATGCCTGCGGTGCTGGATAGCTTCGCTCAATTGTCCGCAGATGCCGATCTGGTCCTGGTTGAAGGAGCCGGGTCGCCGGCAGAGGTCAACCTCCGCGCAGGCGACATAGCGAACATGGGCTTCGCAAGGGCGACCGACACTCCTGTGATCCTGATCGGCGATATCGACAGAGGCGGTGTCATCGCGTCGCTCGTCGGAACCAAGGCCGTCATGGCAAAAGAGGATGCGGCGCTGGTTTCCGGTTATCTGATCAATCGCTTCCGTGGCGACGTATCGCTTTTCGATTCCGGGCTGGCCGAGATTAGCCGCCACACCAGCTGGCGCTCCTTCGGCGTAGTGCCATTCTTCTCCGCTGCGTCACGGCTGCCAGCCGAAGACGGCCTCGGCCTCATGAACCGATATGATGTCCGGGGCGAAGAGGGGCGCAAGCGCATCGTCGTGCCGGTTTTACCGCGCATCGCCAACTTCGATGATCTTGATCCGCTGCGGCAGGAAGAAGGCGTTGAGGTCATCCTGACCGAGCCCGGCAAGCCCTTACCTGCGGCTGACCTGATCCTCCTGCCGGGGTCCAAGGCAACCATCCCCGACCTCCTCACCATGAAGGCAGAGGGCTGGGATATCGACATTCGGGCGCATGCCCGGAGGGGTGGCAAGGTGCTCGGGCTTTGCGGCGGCTACCAAATGCTGGGCCGGACATTACGCGACCCGAAGCGAATCGAGAGCGATGTTGAGGCCATGGAGGGCCTTGGTCTGCTCGACGTCGAAACCACCATGACCGGCGACAAGCGTCTTCTCCCGGTAAGCGGCGTATCACTGCCCGACGAGACACCGTTTTCCGGCTACGAAATGCATGTTGGCGCCACCTCGGGACCCGACCGGTCGAGGCCCTTCGCCAAACTCTCCGACGGTGAGGCGGAAGGCGCCATCTCGAGTGACGGTAATGTCATTGGCAGCTATTGCCATGGCCTGTTCACCGACGATCGGCAGCGTGCAAGACTGCTTGCCTGGATAGGCGCAACGCAATCGGCACTAGCTTACGAGACCGGGATTGAACAGGTACTCGACGGTCTCGCCGACCATCTGGCGGCCCATCTCGACACGGAGGGACTTCTGGCGCTCAGCCAAAGGCAAGGATAACCAGACCGAGCCAAAGAAGCCCCAGGACAGTGGCCATCAGGAACAAAGCCCTCCGGTAAAGGCGTAGCGCGCGATCGATGTCATAGGCATTGACCTCGGCACGGCCATCCCCCATCCAGGCGTCCTCGACGCGGGTATCGCCATAAACCTTGGGACCGTTGAGGCGCAGCCCGAGAGCACCCGCCATCGCCGCCTCGGGCCAGCCGGCGTTGGGCGACTTGTGGCGGCGGGCATCGCGATCCATCGCCCGGACGGCTGCAGCTGCCGATGCGCCGTCGTCGGCAAGAGCCGCCGCGACAATAGCCCAGGCGGTCAGGCGCGAAGCTGGCAGATTGACGAGATCGTCGAGCCTTGCCGCCGCCCAGCCGAAGGCCAGATAGCGCGGCGTCTTGTGACCAATCATCGAGTCAGCCGTATTGATCGCCTTGTAGGCGGCAGCACCGGGGAGCCCCAGAACCGCCATCCAGAACAGGGGAGCCGTTACCCCGTCGGAAAAGCTTTCTGCCAAACTCTCGATCGCAGCGCGGCAAACGCCTGCCGCATCAAGGTGAGCCGGATTGCGGCCGACGATCTTGCCAACAGCAGCGCGCGCTGCCTCAAGACCTCCCTGGCGCATGGCATCAGCCACGGCTGCGACATGAACATGCAGGCTACGAGCGGCCAGCAAAGTCGAACCAACGACAGCAGCCAGACAAGGTCCGGCAATAGGGCCGGCAAGCCCGGCGAGCGTGCCTAGCGCAGCCGCGACCAAAGCACTCGTAATGACATTGACGCAGGTGGCAAGGATGCCATTTAGCCGGCGTCGATCTGCATCCAGTTCGTCTCGGTTCAGCGTGCGATCAAGAAAGCCGATCAGCGCACCCATCCATGTGACCGGATGCCCGATTTTTCTGAAAAGGAGATCGGGATAGCCGATCACCGATTCCAGGCCCAAAGCCAAGAGAGCGATGAGGAGGAATTCAAGCGGAGCCATATCAACATCTCATCCGGAACCGCGGCCGATCGGCCAAAATGCGCCGGTCTTTCTGGCATGCATCCAATCATCCGGAAAGCCCCGATATATCGTCATTCACTTGAACCGAGCGGCGCAAAACGGGCACGAAGATGCCGCCTGATGAAGATCGAATCCGATGCGCTCCAAGCACCACGCAATCATGAGGCAGCTCGCAACAGAGCGCTTACCGTTAAATACTTACCGACGAATTCCATCAATGGTTGACAAGTCGGAACCAAATTTGAGTCACCAAGGCGACTTATTTCCTACCCTCGGACTAGGTGAAACGAAAACTGCGATTCATTTCAAGATTTTATTCGAGCATGACCGTCCGCTGCATCACGTTTTTCGCAAAGCAACTTAAGTCTAAACCCCGCCACCCGGGAAGGGTTTGATTCATAAATTGACAAGGTAGACTCTGATCCACGCAAACCAAATGGGTTTTTCCCGTCAAAATGCCAGTCAAAATAAAAGTGGACTTCAGTCTTCAGTAACCAATCCATGCGTGTATTACCGGGTCACAGGTCTTCTGACAGATGTGTCCCGACCGCCTAAGATTGTAGAGACGTTAAATTGCTGCCACTCGAACAACACAGAGTGTCCATCGATCTGGCCGCCGTTCTTGACGCTTCCGCCGTCCGCGATCTGCACGCCGAGATCGAACCTCTCGTCGCAGAGACTACCTTCCTGACGCTGAATGCCGGCGCTGTCGAGCGTCTTGGCACCCAGGCCGTCCAGCTATTTGTTGCAACCGCCCGCGCGCTCGAAATGAACGGTGGCCGGCTCGCGATCGTGAATACCACGCCAACCTTTCGCGAAGCCTATGCCGACCTCGGCCTGATGACCGAGTTCGACGCCCGGAGCCCCGTAAATGCCGAGAAAGATACTGACGGTTGACGATTCCAGAACCATGCGCGACATGGTCTCCTACACGCTGAAAGGAGCCGGTTTCGAAGTCCTGGAAGCGGAGGACGGGCTCAAGGCACTCAGCGTTCTCGCAAATCATCGCGTCGACCTGATCATCACCGACATCAACATGCCCAACATGGACGGCGTCACGCTAGTCAAGCGCGTGCGTGCCGGCGGGGCACATGTGTCGACGCCAATCCTCATTCTGACCACCGAGTCCGGTGACGACAGGAAGGCCAGTGGCAAGGCAGCAGGCGCAACAGGCTGGATCGTCAAGCCTTTCGCGCCAGAGAAGCTGCTTTCCGTCGTCAACAAGGTCTGCCCCGCCTGACCCTAACGGACGGCCACCATGTCAACTCCGACCTTCGGCTCCGACGAACTAGCACAGTTCCGCAGGACCTTTTTTGAAGAATGCACGGAACTGCTCGCCGACCTTGAGGAACGCCTCGGGGCGCTCGTCGCCTTTTCGAGCGATGTCGAGAGCCTCAATGCGATCTTCCGCGCCGTTCATTCGGTGAAAGCTGGTGCGGGAGCCTTCGGCTATACCGTGCTTGTCGGCTTCGCCCATCGTTTTGAGGCGCTGCTTGACCGGCTTCGGGACGGCAAAGCTGAGCTCGACGATCGTACTCTCGCCGCACTTGTTGCGGCGGCCGACGTGTTCTCAGCTCTGGTCGATGTGGCGCGTCAAGGCGACACGCCACCCGATGATTTTGGCGCTGAAGTGGCCGATGAGCTCAAAGCGCTCCTTGAGGGCGAAGCGGCGTCACGCTCTGAAGCCAGCCCCAACCAACACACCGTTGAGACGACCTCTGCGTTTGCAGAGAAGACCTATCGCATTATCTTCCGGCCCAACGCAGAGCTTTTTCGTCACGCCAACGAACCGCTTTACTTGATCCGCGAGCTCAAGACGCTAGGGGAGCTGACGGTTGACTGCGACCTGACCCGCCTGCCGCCCTTCGAGGCATTCAATGTCGATGACGCCTATATCGGCTGGGTGATGACACTCACCGGGAGTTGTTCGCCGGCCGCGATTTCAGAAGTCTTCGAATTTGTTGACGACGAGTGCGAGCTGACCATTGAGGAAGTTGCCGACCCAGCGATCCAGTCCGAGGAAGCGTCACCGGTCGCGGCCCCACCGGTAAAACTGGTTCAGACAACCGAAACGCCGGTTGCCGACAATAAGCAGGTCGAGGCCAAGCAAGCCGGCAAGACAGCTGCCATCTCTTCGATCCGCGTCGACCTCTATCGCGTCGATCGTCTGGTCAACATGGTTGGCGAACTAGTGATTGCCCAGGCCATGCTGGCCCAACAGTTCACCGAAAGCCGCGAGCACGATGACCCTGCGGCGCTCCAGGGATTCGAGCATCTGGCGGGACTGACGCGCGAGTTGCAGGAATGCGTGATGGCCATCCGCATGCAACCGGTCAAATCGGTGTTCTCGCGCATGCCGCGCCTCGTCCGTGACGTCGGTCACAAGACGGGCAAGGACGTAAGGCTCGAGATGGTCGGCGAACAGACCGAGGTCGACAAGACCGTCATCGAAGAGCTGGCCGACCCGCTGACCCACATGATCCGCAACGCGGTCGATCACGGCATTGAAGACACGCCGACACGTCTTGCCTCCGGCAAGCCGGCCGAGGGAGTCATCCGCCTTTCGGCCCAGCACGCCGGCTCGAACATTCTGATCCACGTCGAGGATGATGGCGCCGGGCTCGACCGCGATCGTCTGCTCGCAAAGGCCATCGAGAAGGGCATTGTCCCGGCGAGCGTCAAACTCTCCGGCGAGGAAATTGACGAGCTGATCTTTGCTCCCGGCTTCTCGACGGCTGCAGCCGTTACCGACGTATCGGGTCGAGGTGTCGGCATGGACGTCGTCCGCCGCAACGTGCTGGCTTTGGGTGGCCGCGTTCAGGTCACCTCAACGCCGGGCAAGGGCACGCGCTTCACGCTTGTGATCCCGCTGACGCTCGCCGTTCTTGACGGCATGGTGGTGGCCGTTGGCTGGGAAAAATACATCCTGCCGCTGACCTCAATCGTCGAGTCCTTCCGGCCGGGGCGTGGCCAGATCCGCACCATTCCGGGTGGTGGCGAGGTTGTTTCCATTCGCGGCGAATTCGTCCGCCTCGTCCACCTCGCTCACGTGTTCGGAGTCGAAGAGGCGGTTGCAGATCCCTGTCAGGGTCTCGTCGTTCTGATCGAACTCGCCAACGGCACCAAGCTCGGGGTCGTCGTCGACGAACTGCTCGGCCAGCAGCAGGTGGTCATCAAGTCCCTGCAGGACAATTACGATCCGGTTCCGGGTATTTCCGGCGCCACCATTCTCGGCAACGGGCGCGTCGCGCTCATCGTCGATATCGAAGAACTTACCCGCCTACACGACCGGAACGCCCGCACCGCCGATATGGCGATGCTGCCGATCGCTGCAAGCGCCTGACCTCTCGGAGCCCACTCCATGGCAGAACCGCAAGACCCATCCAGCATCGGCCCAAACACCGGCCCAGACGCCGCTGCGACGCAAACGCGGCAGTTCATTTCCTTCCGTGTCGGCGATGACGAATTTGCCATCGACATCATGGCAGTCCGTGAAATCAAGGGCTGGACGGAGACCACCGTCTTGCCGAACCAGCAAGACTATATGCTGGGCGTGCTCAATCTCCGCGGCACGATCGTCCCGATTTTCGACCTTCGTTGCCGTTTCGGCCTCGGCCTCACCACGGCAACGCGCAGTCACGTCGTGATCATCGTGGCGATCAGTGGCCGCCTTCTTGGCCTTCTGGTCGATGCGGTCTCCGACATCCTGACCGTCAACTCGGCCGATATTCGCCCGGTGCCGGACGTCGATCAGCCGATCGATAATGCCTTTCTCGCAGGGATCATTCCCGTCGGCGACAGCATGGTCGTCCTCCTCAGCCTTGAAAACCTCTTTGCCAATCATGGCCCGGCGAACACCGCCGTCGCCGCCTGAACGGCCGTTCCAGGAACTGACATCATGTCACTTACCTCACTGAAACTTCGTACTAAAATCGGCTTGATCGTCGCTCTGATGAGCCTGCCGATCGTCATCCTCGGCTGGCTTTACGTCAGCAAGAGCGAGGAAGGCGTCGCCGTAGCCCGCAAAGAAGCCGGCGGTGTCGCCTATTCGGTAGCCGTGTGGGAAACGATACGCGGCCTCGCCGTGTCTGCTCTCGATGACACAGCGACCCCAGCTACGGTTCTTCCTACCATTCCGGATCTTGCCGGCCTTGGACGCGAACACGACGCGGACTTCGGTACCAGCCAGGCCGCGAAGGCTTTCAACGATGTTTTGGCAAGTTATGACTGGCCGCGCAGTCACGTGCCGTTCGACGCACGGCTGACCCAGTCGGTCAACACTGGGCTGGGCTTGATGTCCGCCGTTTCCGATGGTGCCGGCATTGCCGTCGATACGGAGGTCGACCACAACTACCTTGGTCAGGCGCTGATGAACCGCATTCCGCGCGTCCTTTGGTACCGCGTTGCGATCACCGGCAAGATTCGTCAAATGTCGCGGGCAAGCACCGTGTCAGTCGCTGATCTCAGCCTTCTCAAATCCCAGATTGCTCTTTTCGAGGATGCCTCTGGCGGCGCACTCGACGTGCTTCAGGTCGCAAAGTCGCACAGCACCGATGGTCGTATCGATGCTCTCAACGCCCAAATCTCGGCCTTCGCCGAGGCGGTCCCGCAGTTTGTCAAGGAAGCGGACGCCGTTACCGCCGCCTTTGAGAAGTCCGCTTCGCCGCAAAGCGTTGACGTCAGTCGCTTCATAGACGCCACCAAGGCACAGTCGCAGGCGAGCCAAGCGCTTTGGCACGGCGGTGCCGACACGCTGGTTGCCATGCTCGACGACCACGCGGCGGGCCTCAGGAGTGCACTCTACACCACCCTCGCAATCGTGTTGGCGGCCATGGCTATTGCGCTCGCGGCCAGCATCTTCTTCTCGCTGCAGATCACGCGTGGTGTCGGCCGTATGATCGACTACATGCGCCGGATCACCGAAGGCGATTATGAGTTCGAGGTCGAGGGGAACGATCGGAAGGACGAGATCGGAACAATTGCCGGCGCAGTTTCCGTCTTCCAGAAGAATGGCAAGGAGATTGCCGAGCTTACGGCCAACTACAAGGGGCAGGCTGATGCCATCCGTCTGTCGCAGTCGGTTCTGGAGCTCGCGCTCGATGGCACAGTCCTTGATGCCAACGACATCTTCTGCAAGATCTTCGGCTACACGGTGGACGAGATCCGCGGCAAGCCGGCCTCGATGTTTGCCGACGCCGCAGCCCGTGAAAGCGCAGAATACAAACTGATGTGGGATGGTCTCCAGCGCGGCGAACATGTCGCGGGCCAGTACAAGCGCATCGCCAAGGGTGGACGAGAAGTCTGGCTCGAAGTATCGTTCAACCCGATCATCGGGCTCGACGGCAAGCCGTTCAAGATCGTGCAGATTGCCACCGACATCACGGCCCGTCGTCTGCAGGCTGCAGATTTTGAAGGTCAGATCGCGGCGATTTCCAAGGCGCAAGCCGTCATCGAGTTTTCACTCGACGGCAAGGTGCTGGATGCCAACGAGAATTTCCTCAACACCCTCGGTTACACACTGGCCGAGATCAAAGGGCAACACCACTCGATCTTTGTAGAGCCGGCTTATCGCGCGTCCGTTGACTACCGCATGTTCTGGGAAAAGCTCGGACGTGGCGAGTATGATGCCAGCCAGTACAAACGCATCGGCAAGGGTGGCCGGGAGGTCTGGATCCAGGCATCCTACAATCCGATCCTCGACATGAACGGCAAGCCGTTCAAGGTGGTGAAATACGCCACCGACGTCACCGAGCAGGTGCGCTCTGCCGAAGCGTTGCAGGCAGCGGTCCGCGAATCCAAGGAAGTCATTGAAGCTGCCCGTGGCAACGACCTCACCCGGCGCGTGCCACTCGATGGCAAGACCGGCGAGATCGCCAACCTGTGCGAGGGCATCAACACGCTACTCGACACCATGTCGACCGTCGTCGCCGACATGATGGAGGCTGCAACCACCATCTCCAACGCGGTTGCCGAGATATCGTCGGGCACCACCGACCTCTCCCAGCGGACCGAGCAGCAGGCCTCGAACCTTGAGGAAACCGCAGCTTCGATGGAAGAGATGGCGGCTACCGTCAAACAGAATGCCGACAATGCCCAGCAGGCCAATCAGTTGGCAGCCTCGGCGCGCGGCACGGCAACCGACGGCGGCGACGTCGTCGGCAAGGCGGTCGAGGCCATGAGCCGTATCGAGACATCGTCACAGAAGATCTCGGACATCATTTCGGTCATCGACGAGATCGCCTTCCAGACCAATCTCCTGGCGCTCAACGCCGCCGTCGAAGCGGCGCGAGCCGGCGACGCCGGCAAGGGGTTTGCCGTTGTTGCCTCGGAAGTCCGCTCGCTCGCTCAGCGCTCATCCGGTGCCGCCAAGGACATCAAGGCACTGATCGTCGAGAGCGGTGCTCAGGTGAAGGACGGCGTCAAGCTGGTCAACGACGCCGGTACGGCACTGACCGAGATCGTCGGCTCCATCAAGAAGGTGGCCGATATCGTCTCGGACATCGCAGCGGCGAGCCGCGAACAGTCAGCCGGCGTTGAGGAGATCAACAAGGCGGTCACCCAGATGGATGAGATGACCCAGCAGAACTCTGCGCTGGTCGAGGAAAATGCCTCGGCAACTCGCATGCTGCAGGAACAGGCCGAAGCCATGCACGGGCGCATGTCGGCCTTCCAGCTTGGCGAGGCGGTCCGCCCGGTTCGTGCCGTGGCTGGCGACAGGAGCCGTCCGGTCGCCAAGACGCCGCCTCGTCCTTCCCAGCCAAAGAAAGTGGCCGCCGTCGGCGGACGCAACGCTCAGCGCTTGCAGTCCGACCTGCACGCCGCATTCGAAAATGATGCCGATTGGAAGGAATTCTGATCGCATCTGAAACCGGGCCGCGGCGAAAGAGCCGCGGTCCAGTTCAGCCGGAGTATCAATGGCCGCTCTCAGCACCGTTCCCGAACATCGCGAGTTTCCCTTCACGTTGAAGGAATACCGGCGGCTGGCCGCCTTCGTCCACGGTCGGACTGGCATTACCTTGCCAGACCACAAGATCAACATGGTCTACTCGCGATTGACGCGGCGCCTGAGGGAGCTCGGTTTCTCGGCATTTTCCGAATATTGCGAATATTACTCAAGCCCTGAAGGCGAGGATGAGATCGAATATCTCATCAATGCCTTGACCACCAACCTCACGCGCTTTTTCAGGGAGAAGCACCATTTCGATCATCTTGCGGAAAACCTGCTCTCGGACCTGTCGACCGATGGTGTAAACGGTAGGACGCGCTTGCGTATCTGGTCCGCCGGCTGTTCGACAGGTGAAGAACCCTATTCGATCGCCATGACCTATGCCGAGACGGCATCGTCGCGGGCACGGTGCGACACCAAGATATTGGCGACGGACATTGATAGTTCGGTGGTGGCCCGCGGCGCCGCCGGTCGCTACAGCGCGCATTCGGTGGATGAGCTTGGCAAAGGTCGTCGCTACCGCCATTTCAGCGCCCAGAGCGGAGGCGAGTGGCAGGTCCGGCCGGAACTTCGCCAGCTCATTGCGTTCAAGCAGCTTAACTTGCTGGACACATGGCCCATGAAGGGGCCGTTTGATGCCATCTTCTGCCGCAACGTAATGATCTATTTCGACAATCCGACCAAGGCCCGACTCGTGCAGCGCTTTGCCGACCTTCTCGCCCCGGGCGGCTGGCTCTACATCGGACATTCAGAGACCATTCTCGACCAGAAGACGGTGTTCCGTCTGCGTGGCCCGACCATATACCAGAAGGGAGCCTGATCGATGCGCGGCGCCGGCCACCCCAAACTGACCGAGCTTCCTGATTTCGAAACCTCTCCTCTGCGACGGCATGAGGTGCGCAGCTACGACTTACACCAAGGAACCAAGGCCGTGCGCGTGTTACCGGGCGAAGCCTATGTGACGGGCGAAGCCGGAGAGATGATCGTGACAGTGCTGGGGTCCTGCGTGGCGGCCTGCATCCGCAACCCCGCGACGGGCTTTGGCGGGCTCAACCACTTCATGCTACCCGAAAGCGATTCCGGCATATGGAATGGCGCTAGCGCCGCCTTGCGCTATGGCAACTATGCCATGGAGGTGTTGATCAACGAGATACTGAAGTCGGGATGCCGACGCAGGGATCTCGAAATCAAGCTGTTCGGCGGCGCCGATCTGACAGATGGATCGGCATTGATCGGCTCGGCCAACGTCTCGTTCGTACTCGACTATCTCCACGCAGAGGATCTCACCATCGCCTCTGCAGACCTCGGTGGCTGCTACGGCCGGCGCATTCACTACAGCCCCTCGACGGGCGTGGTGCATCGGCTGCTGCTCGGAACAGCCGTTCATCCTGACTTTGTGGATGAAGAATACTCTTTCAAGAAGCGACTCGCCCGCACCAAGATCGAGGGCGAGGTCGATTTGTTCTGAGAAACGATCATGCCTGACAGGCCAATCCGCGTCCTCATCGTCGACGACAGCGCGCTGATGCGCGACATGCTGAGGGGCGTCCTCTCTCATGACAAGACAATCGAAGTCGTGGGAACTGCTGCCGACCCCTTCGCAGCCCGCGAGGCGATCAAGCGCCTCAATCCGGACGTACTGACGCTTGACGTCGAGATGCCTGGGATGAACGGCATTTCGTTTCTGGAAAAGCTCATGGCCCTCAGGCCGATGCCGGTCGTGATGGTCTCGACCCTCACTCAGGCGGGGGCTTCCGCAACTCTGCGCGCGCTCGAGATCGGTGCTGTCGAGGTTGTCGGCAAACCGGCGCGTCCTGCGGATCTGGAGAAGATCGCAGCCGAGCTGATCGACAAGATCAAGGTAGCGGCAGAAGCCAATATAAGCATGCGTCGCACCGCGCCAGAGATCGTCCAAGCCAAGGTGTCCGCGCCACCGCAACCTATCGGTTGCTCCCGGACCGGCTCGGTTATCGGGATTGGCGCGTCGACAGGAGGGGTCGAAGCCATCCGCGCCCTGCTGACTGCACTGCCGGCAGGCATGCCTCCGATACTGATCGTGCAGCACATGCCCGGCCAGTTCACAGGCTCGTTCGCCAGCCGGCTTGATGGCCTTTGCGCATTGCACGTGAAGGAAGCCGTTGACGGTGAAGTTCTGCGTCCAAGCACTGCCTACATAGCCCCGGGGGGGCGGCAGTTCGAGCTTGGCCATGCCGGCCCCCATCTTACCTGTCGTCTGGGCGGTGAAGAACGCGTCTCGGGTCACGCACCATCGGTGGACGTTTTGTTCCGATCGATGGCTCGTATTTGTCCGGTCAATAGCCTTGGCATCATCCTGACCGGCATGGGGCGCGATGGAGCGTCTGGTCTTCTAGATATCCGGCTCGGCGGTGGCCATACGATTGGCCAGAACGAGGCGACGTCGGTGGTCTATGGAATGCCACGCGCCGCCTTCGAGATCGGCGCTGTTGAGCGACAACTGCCGCTCCAGAACATCGCCCCCTATCTAACATCCGCCTTCTCTCTGGATTCGGCCGAGAAAGCTCACGCCTGAAGACATCTTCAATCTGCGATCTTTCGACAGCTCGCCTTGAACCGCTTGAAGTTCGCGGCATAGTTCTCCGCAGACCGGCGCAGCTTTTCAATTGTCGCTTCGTCGAGCGACCGGACTGCCCGGGCTGGAGCACCGACGATCAGAGATCCCTCAGGAAACTCCTTGCCCTCGGTCACCAGAGCATTGGCGCCCACCAGGCTGTTGGCCCCGATCTTCGCACCATTCAAAATGGTAGCGCCCATGCCGACCAGCACATTGTCGCCGAGCGTGCAGGAATGGACGATCGCCTGATGGCCGATAGTGCAACCGGACCCGATCGTCAGAGGAAATCCAGGATCGGTATGCAGCGTCGCCCCTTCCTGGACGTTCGTCCGATCTCCGACAACAATCGGCTCGTTGTCGCCGCGGATGACCGCGCCGAACCAAATTCCCACATCCGAGCCAAGCTTTACACGACCGATCACATGAGCGTCGGGGGCAACCCAGTAATTGCCATCCTCCGGCAGTTCAGGTGCAATTCCTTCGAGTTCGTAGATCGGCATGACGGATATCCTCTTGTGCCGTGGAAATCGGACGAGGCCTCTTTGTAAGGCCCTCCGGCTGCCGATCAAGACAGCGGATGGCACCGGGCGACAGCTAATCGTTCCAGCGAAAGATGACGTCCGCCGACACGCCCAACGCGAATTTGTTGGAAAACCGCCTTTCGCCGCTCCCCAAAATGCACTAGATGCCGTTATCTTTGGCGGGACGGTTTGGATTGACTGTCCCCACGAGGGAAAGCGAGCAACGGTGACGGATAAGAAGTCTGTCTTCATCAAGACCTACGGCTGTCAGATGAATGTCTACGACAGCGACCGCATGTCAGACACGCTGACGCCGCTCGGATACACGCCCGCAGACAGTCCCGAGAATGCCGATCTGGTCATCCTCAATACCTGTCACATCCGGGAGAAGGCTGCAGAGAAGGTCTATTCCGAGCTGGGACGCTTGCGCGTCCTGAAGGCGGAGCGGGCTGCGGAAGGTCGTGAAACGCTGGTTGCCGTGGCCGGCTGCGTCGCCCAGGCCGAAGGGGAAGAGATCATTTCCCGAGCACCGGTTGTCGACATGGTGTTCGGGCCCCAGACCTATCACCGCCTGCCCGAGTTGATCGAGCGCGTGCGTCAGGGCGAACGCCCGACTGCTACCGAGGGCAAGGCACCGGCTCGTCAGAAGGTGGTGGAAACCGAATTTCCATCTGAAGACAAGTTCGACCATCTCGCCGCTCCCTCGGAGACGGCGGTGCGCTCCCGTGGCGTGACGGCCTTCCTGACCGTGCAGGAGGGCTGCGACAAGTTCTGCACCTTCTGCGTCGTGCCCTATACGCGTGGCTCGGAAGCCTCACGACCGGTGGACAAGATCGTCGCAGAGGCTGAAACCCTGGTGGCAGCCGGTGTCCGCGAGATCACGCTGCTTGGCCAGAACGTCAATGCCTACCACGGTGTGGATCAGGAGGGCCGAACGGTCGGCCTTGCCGGGCTGCTGACGCGTCTCTCCGAGCTCCCACGTCTTGCACGCATCCGCTACACCACAAGCCACCCGCGCGATCTCGATGAAGAGCTGATCGCCGCTCACGCGAGCAATCCCAAGCTGATGCCCTATCTGCACCTGCCCGTGCAATCGGGCTCGGACCGCATCCTCACGGCCATGAATCGCCGCCACACTGCCGCGGAGTATGTCGCTCTCGTCGGCCGCATGCGCACAGCAAGGGCGGACATGGCAATTTCCGGTGACTTCATCGTCGGCTTCCCTGGCGAGACCGAGGAAGACTTTGAGGCCACCATGGAGATGGTTCGGACCATCGACTATGCAGCCTGCTTCTCGTTCAAATATTCGCCGCGTCCCGGCACTCCGGCGGCCAGCCTTGAAGATCAGGTCCCAGAGGCGGTGAAAACCGAGCGTCTGCATCGCCTGCAGGCGCTGCTTGAAGCTCAGCAGAAGGCTTTCGCCGAACGCCTCGTCGGCAAGACCTTGCCCGTGTTGTTCGAGAAGACCGGCCGCCTTTCGGGGCAACTCGTCGGTCGCTCGCCCTATCTGCAGCCCGTGGCCGTCATGGCACCGTCGTCGCTGATTGGTGAAATCGCCGAGGTGACCATCGAGTCGACGGGCGGACATAGTCTGATCGGCCGCCTCGAAGGCGAACCCATATCGGCTCGACGGTCGGCATGAGATTTTCGCCCAAGGCACCGTACGTATCGTCGCAACTGTTGCGACTTATCCGGGGAACGCCATGACCTATGCGTCCGACCTGACCCATCTGGTGCTCGTCTTCGAAGATAACCGTTTGATCGGCCCACTTTACGGTCAGTTCGATCAGCATCTGGCATTGATCGAGCAGAAGCTCGGCGTCGACGCCACGGCACGCGGCAATCAGGTGACCATTCGCGGTTCACACGAGGCAGCCAGCCGAGCGCGCGATGTGCTGGAAGCGCTCTACAGTCGGTTGCAGGCCGGCCAGACAATCACCGCTGCGGATGTGGAAGGCGCCATTCGCATGGCTCTCGCGGTGGGCGATCAGCTGCCCCTGCCGGCCATCGACGCAGCGTCTCGGCTGCAGCTGGCCGGCATCTCCACGCGTCGGAAGACGGTTGTCGCACGCAACCCGGCTCAGGACGCCTATATTCGCGCCATGGAGCGCTCGACGTTGGTGTTCGGCCTAGGGCCGGCCGGCACCGGCAAAACCTATCTCGCCGTGGCTTATGCGGCAGCGCTGCTCGAGCGCGGTGAGGTGGCACGCCTCGTTCTATCTCGCCCAGCCGTCGAAGCCGGCGAGCGGCTCGGCTTTCTACCTGGCGACATGCGCGAGAAGATCGACCCCTACCTGCGCCCCCTTTATGATGCGCTCTATGACATGATGCCGCCAGAGCGGGTCGAGCGGGCGCTCGCCTCGGGGGCCATCGAGATTGCGCCGCTGGCTTTTATGCGTGGCCGTACACTGGCCAACGCGGCCGTCATTCTCGATGAGGCACAGAACACCACCTCGATGCAGATGAAGATGTTTCTGACTCGTCTGGGCGACGGTTCAAAGATGATCGTCACGGGCGACCCCAGCCAGGTCGACCTACCGGCCGGGCAGGTATCCGGTCTGGTCGAAGCAAGCCGCATCCTGACCGATACCCCAGGCATCGTGCAGGTGCGCTTCAGCCACGAAGATGTGGTTCGGCATGAGCTGGTGGCGCGCATCGTCAAGGCCTATGACGATGATAGTCGCGAAAGGCTTGCCACACGCAAGGAAAAGGCATGAGCCAGATCGCCATCGATATCCTCGCCGAAAGTCCGTTGTGGGGTGAGGAAGAAAGCTGGCGCCCCGAGGTCAAGGCCGCTGTCGCGATGGCGGCAGCGTCTGCCGATGCCGAAATCGCCCACGATGCGGAATTGTCGCTCGTGCTGACCGACGACGCGGCAATCCGCCTGCTCAATCGCGACCACCGGAACCTCGACAAGCCCACCAACGTCCTGTCGTTCCCGCAAGACGATCCTGAGGCCGATGCCTATGGACCACTGCTTGGCGATATCGTGGTGGCATATGAGACGGTGGCAAGGGAGGCTTCCGAAGAAGGCATTTCCTTTCGGGACCATTTCCTGCACATGATCGTGCATGGATTCCTGCATCTCGTCGGTTATGATCACATGAACGACGACGAAGCTGAGGAGATGGAGGGGCTGGAGACGGCCATCCTCGCCCGGCTTGGGATCGCCAACCCCTATGCCGACGCGCCGATGGGCGGCGCCGGCCACTGAGGGACGGCATTATCGGGGCGTATGTCACTGGCCGGGAGGGCTAGCTGGCGACGCGGAAGAAGGACGATGAGCGACAGCGACAGTCATAGTACGGGCAGTCAGAATACGGCCTTGGTGGCCCCGCAAAGCGCTTCGGCTGAGGGCGCACCAGGCTCCGGATTGAGCTGGCTCGCGCGGCTGCGCGAGACATTCGGGTTCAAGACCTCGGCAACGCTGAGGCAAAATCTCGAGGAAGCGCTCAGCCAGGAGGATGCCCTCGATGCGGCGTTTTCGCCGGAAGAGCGAACGCTGATCCGCAACATCCTTCGCCTCAGGGAAACCCGCGTTGCCGACGTCATGGTCCCGCGCGCCGACATCGCCGCCGTGGATGCCGACACAACGCTTGCCGAACTGCTTGGCCTCTTCGAGGCCTCGGGTCATTCGCGCATGCCGGTCTACCGGGAAACGCTCGATGACGCGATCGGCATGGTTCACATCAAGGATCTCATCACTCACATCACCGGCAAGGCGCGTATCGAACCTTCCGTTGAGGAAGAGGATGGCCGGCTCGATGTTGGCAAGGTCGATCTCGATATAACGCTTGAAGCAGCCAGGCTGGTCCGCGCGGTGCTGTTCGTGCCTCCCTCAATGCCGGCCACGGACCTCTTGCAGAAGATGCAGGCGACGCATATCCAGATGGCGCTGGTCATCGACGAATACGGCGGCACCGACGGTATTGTTTCGATAGAGGACATCGTTGAAACCATCGTCGGCGAAATCGACGATGAGCACGACGATGAGGATGGTCCGCTGGTCAAGACGGTGCAGGACGGCGTTTATCTCGCCGACGCCCGCGCCGACCTCGATGAGGTGCGAGCCGCAATAGGTCCCAGCTTCTCGTTCGCCGATTACGATGAAGATGTAGATACGCTCGGCGGCCTTCTGTTCGCGGCCTTGGGGCGCATTCCGGTGCGTGGCGAGGTTATCGTTTCGGATGACCTTCCGGGGTGGGAAATCGAAGTTCTGGATGCCGACCCACGCCGTATCAAGACAGTTCGGCTGGTTGCTCGCGCGGCGGAGCCTTCAGAAGCCATAGAGGCCTCGGAAGCAAGCGCCTGATGGCCATAGCACCCGCCGATCAGGTTGAATCAACCTGATCGAAAAGCGGCTGCTCCAGCAAATAAGCCTGGAGCCTTCGCTGGACGACCAAATGGTTCAATTTGGCCGGCGAAGACTCTAGCCATTTCCTCCCCGACGGCGACCGGCTATTGCTTCCATCGCATCGACCGATTCGCCGTTCGGGGAAAGGCGCCATGATAGAAACCTGTGCCCATCGGCTCCTGCTCCTCTGGGGTTGGCCGCGGCGTCTGGTCACCTTTATGGCCGGCGCTCTCTCCGCCTTGGCCTTCGCGCCAACTTACGTGGCCCCGATCCTCTTTTTAACTTTGCCCGCTCTTGTCCTTCTCATCGACGGCTCCGTCGTAGCAGGACCAAACGGCGTCCGCCGTTTGAGGCCGGCAGCGGCAACCGGCTGGTGGTTTGGCTTGGGTTACTCTCTCGCCGGCCTCCACTGGGTGGGGTTTGCCTTTCTCGCCGAAGGGCAATCGGCACTGATCCTCTTGATGCCGTTCGCAGTTGCCGGGCTTGCGGCGGGACTGGCGCTCTTTACTGCCCTCGGCACGTTGCTGGCCCGCCTGCTTTGGAGTGACAGTCCGACCCGCATTTTCGCGCTGGCCGTCGGGCTTGGTGCGTCCGAGTGGCTTCGCGGTCATGTTCTGACCGGTTTTCCCTGGAATTTGCTGGGCCAGGCCGTTGCTTTCACGGACATCACCGCGCAAGCGGCCAGCGTCATCGGCGTTTACGGGCTTACATTTGCGGGCATCGCCGTGTTCGCAGCGCCTGCATTGCTCGCCGATGAGCCCGGTCGGCATGTCTGGCTCAGACGGCTGAGCATGCTGTTGGTCCTGCTATGTGTGGCCGCCGACGTCGGCTGGGGTGTCTATCGCCTTTCCGGAGCGGCTCCGGTCGGCCAGGCGGTGCTTGCCGACAGCCGTATTCGCATCGTACAGCCAAACATCGATCAGGCTGCCAAGTGGTCGCCGGAGAAAAAGCAGGAAGCACTCGACAAGCTCACCGCTCTCTCTGACCGCAAGACCGATCCGCAAACCCTGGGTGCCGTCTCATTCTCAGAGATCATCTGGCCGGAAACTGCGCTGCCCTTCTTCCTGACTGAAGAGCCCGGCGCCTTGGCCCGCATCGCCGACCTGCTCTCGCCTGGAACAATCCTGCTCACTGGTGCACCGCGTGTCGAACCCGCCGATGATCTCGGAGACGGCGGGAACCGCTACTACAACTCACTGTTTGCGATCGATGACACCGGGGCCATTCGCGCTGCCTATGACAAGATGCATCTGGTCCCCTTCGGCGAATACATGCCGTTTGGCGCGGCTTTGCGCCGGCTCGGAATAGGAGAACTGTTCCGTGGCATCGGGGGCTTCTCGCCCGGTCCGCATCGCAACGTTATCGCTCTTGCCGGGCACTCGTCGTTTTCGGTGCTGATCTGCTACGAGGCCATCTTTTCCGGGGAAGTCATGCCGGAAAGCGGTCACCCGGAATATCTGGTCAACATTACCAATGATGGTTGGTTTGGCAGGAGCACCGGTCCCTACCAGCACCTTGACACGGCGCGGATGCGAGCCATCGAAGAGGGTGTACCGTTAGTGAGAGCTGCCAATACGGGAATATCTTCGATCATTGATGCTTATGGCAGAAAAGTGGCAAGTTTACCTCTCGGAGAGGAAGGCGTGCTCGACGGTTTTGTACCATCAGAACGCCCCAAGACTTTCTTTAGTCGCGTAGGAGGACCTTTTCTCTTGGGTTTCAACGTCTTCTTCATCCTGTTAGCGCTCGCAGGAAAGAGAAAACGTAGAACCAGGAGTTGACAACTTCTCGTTCCAAGACAACAATCCAAGCGCGCAACGATCCTTTTGTGGTTCGATTGCCAAGAAATGGGCCGCAAGACAAAAAATAAAGACCGCGCCTTGCGAGCCTCATCGGTAACCGCGGAGACAATCCGCAGACGAGACTAATATGGCCAGCAAGAAGTCCCCCAATCCAATTGATGTCCATGTGGGCAGCCGCGTCAGGCTCCGCCGCATGATGCTCGGCATGAGCCAGGAGAAGCTCGGCGAAGCGCTCGGCATTACCTTCCAGCAGATTCAGAAGTACGAAAAGGGCACCAACCGCGTTGGCGCCAGCCGTCTTCAGCACATCGCGACTGTTCTCAAGGTTCCGGTGTCCTTCTTCTTTGAAGATGCGCCGGGCACCCCCGAGGAAGCTGCCGGATTTGCAGAAAGCCCCAGCCATTCCTACGTCGTTGACTTCCTATCTTCGACCGAGGGTCTGTCGCTCAACAAGTCTTTCGTGCGCATCAAGGATGCCCGTGTACGCCGGCGCATCGTCGATTTGGTTCAGACGCTGGCCACCGAGGACGGCGAGGCCTGAGCAGGCGTTGCTTCAAACATCGGCGGAACGCATCTCCCTCTTGGGATCGATGCGTTCCGCTTTTCTTTTTTAAGCTTTGAATAACTTGGAAAGTCTTTTCAAAGGAAACGGACTTGCCCATGCACACGTCCTCTCGAGAAGAATTGTTCTTCTTCGTGGCGCCCGGTGCACAGCCCTTTTCAAACGTTCGTTGGCCGAGGCCCAGAGCTTGCGCTTTTCGTGGCGGCTTGCGAAAAGGATACGCCGCGACGGACCGTACCGCGACGGACAAGTCTCTCGTCGGTCACATCGACGTTTTCTTTGAGGGGTCAACCCTATGTCTCGCCAAAACTACCTGTTTACCTCCGAGTCTGTCTCGGAAGGTCATCCCGACAAAGTCTGCGACCGCATTTCCGATACTATCGTCGACGCCTTTCTTGCCGCCGAGCCGCAGGCTCGCGTGGCAGCCGAAACGCTTGCAACGACCAATCGGGTCGTCATCGCAGGTGAGACGCGCGGACCAAAGTCCGTCGACAACGCGCTTATCGAGCATCTGACGCGGCAAGCCATCCGCGACATCGGTTATGAGCAGGATGGTTTTCACTGGGAAAACGCCCAGATCGAGATCTTGTTGCACGAGCAGTCTTCGGATATCGCCCAAGGCGTCGACGCCGCAGCCCACAAGGACGAAGGCGCAGGCGACCAGGGCATCATGTTCGGTTATGCCTGCCGTGAGACACCGGAGTTGATGCCGGCTCCGATCTACTACGCTCACAAGATCCTCCGCGATCTTGCAGCGGTTCGGAAGTCCGGCAAGGAGCCGCTTCTCGGGCCTGACGCTAAGAGCCAGGTGACCGTCGCCTACGAGGGTGGCAAGGCGGTACGGGCACCGCAGATCGTCCTCTCGACCCAGCACGCCGACGGTCTTTCCTCGGCTGACGTACGGAAGATTGTTGAGCCTTATATCATCGCCGCCCTGCCGGCCGGCTGGGTGGACGAAAAGACCATCTGGCACGTCAATCCGACGGGCAAGTTCGTGATCGGCGGCCCTGACGGCGACGCCGGCCTCACCGGCCGCAAGATCATCGTCGACACCTACGGTGGTGCAGCCCCGCACGGCGGCGGCGCCTTCTCGGGCAAGGACCCGACCAAGGTTGACCGCTCGGCTGCCTATGCTGCCCGCTGGCTTGCCAAGAACATCGTGGCCGCCGGCTTGGCCGACCGAGCGACGATCCAGCTCAGCTACGCGATCGGCGTCAGCGATCCGCTGTCGATCTACGTCGACCTGCACGACACCGGCAATGTCGACCCCGCGAAGATCGAGGCGGTTCTCGGCGACCGCGACTTCATTCGTCTTTCCCCGCGCGGCATCCGCGAGCGGCTTGGCCTCAACAAGCCGATCTATGCCCGCACCTCAGCCTATGGTCACTTCGGCCGGGCGGCCGAGGCGGATGGTGGCTTCTCGTGGGAAGCGCTCGACCTCGTCGATGCGCTGAAGTCCGCCCTCGCCTGAGACGAGGAATTGAGCTAGACAGCGCCCCGGTAGCCAAGCTGCCGGGGTTTTTCTTTTATCGGGCAGCGCACCGCCTGAGCTTTCAAGACGGACAAAGATGAGCGACGACGACCATCGGCTTGAGCATAAACCCGGCGAGCCACGGGAGAGTGCCTTCTTCGGCCGCCGCAAGGGCAAGACGCTGAGGAAGGGCCAGGCTGAGCGGCTCGAGTTGGACCTGCCCAGGCTGTCGCTTGATCTCGGGCGCCCTGCTCCCAACCGACTTGCCGAGCTCTTTCCGTCGGAGCCCAAAGAGTTTCGCCTCGAGATCGGCTTCGGTGGTGGCGAGCATCTGATCCATCGAGCCCAGGAAAGACCGGATGTCGGCTTCATTGGTGTCGAGCCCTTCATCAACGGAATGACCAAGGCGCTCGGGCGCATCGCTGCCGACGACATTACGAATATCCGCCTCAGCGGTGAGGACGGCGTCAAGGTGCTCGACTGGCTGCCTGAAGCCTCGCTTGACCGCGTTCTCTTGCTCTATCCCGACCCCTGGCCGAAGAAGCGCCACTGGAAACGCCGCTTTGTCGGAGCAGATAACGTCGCTCGCTTTGCCCGGGTCCTGAAGGATAGCGGTGAGTTCTGGTTTGCGTCGGATATCGACACCTACGTCGACTGGACGTTGCGCCACGTGCGCGCCAACCCCGCGTTCCTGTGGACTGCCTCTGCACCTGATGACTGGCGGCTTCCCTGGGAGGGCTGGCCCGGAACGCGATATGAAGCGAAAGCGCGTCGCGAGGGCCGCGGCTCTGCCTATCTTACCTTCCGACGCCTGCCGCGAGCCAGTTAGTTCGCCGTCATCGGCGCGCTTTGAGCGCTCGGTTTGGACGACTGTGGCGCGTGCCATTGATTTCCGCGCAAAAGCGGCCTATATGGAGTGCATCAGTTCTGATGCGCTTCATAAAGCGGGTTGGGAGTGGGTCCGAGAGGTCCCGCTCTTTTTTATTGCCTGCGACATCGAGCGCTCCGTGAAGGATACCGCCGACCGATGACGTCCGAGGACCAGCCGACCCTTCCGCCGCTTGGCGGTCAGAGCGTGGAAACCACGCTCGACGAGCCTCGTCTCGTGACCGAGACCGGTGTCGAAGCGCGGGTCGCCGCCATCATCGAGCCGGCTCTGATCGATCTCGGCTATCGTCTCGTTCGCGTGCGCATGTCCGGCCTCAACGGCGTGACACTGCAGATCTTTGCCGAGAAGGCGGATGGCACGATGAGCGTCGAGGATTGCGAGGCCGCAAGCAACGTGATCTCGCCGCTCCTTGATGTCGATGATCCCATAGGCAAGGCCTACAGTCTTGAGATGTCATCGCCGGGGATGGATCGTATCCTGGTACGGCGTTCGGACTTCATTCGCTGGTCGGGCTTCGAGGCAAAGCTGGAACTTGCCGTGCCGCTTCTGGGCCGCAAGCGATTCCGTGGCTGGCTCACCGGCGTCAAGGACGACAAGGGCAGCATGCGCCTCCTGCAGGCGCTGGAAGACGGCACGAAGGATATCGAGTTCCCGCTCGATACGGTGTCGGAAGCCCGTCTTGTGCTCAATGAAGCCCTGATCCGCGAAGCGCTCAAGGCGGGCAAGAGCTAAAGAGAATGGCGGCAGTGCCGCTCGAAGAAAACCGGGGACACCCCCGAAGGACGGATTAGGAACCCCATCGAGGGTAGGAGACGAAGACAATGGCCGTCAGTGCGAACCGTTTGGAACTCTTGCAGATCGCCGATGCGGTGGCTCGCGAGAAGTCGATCGACCGGCAAATCGTCATCGCTGCGATGGAGGACGCCATTCAGAAGGCGGCCCGTTCGCGCTATGGTTCCGAAACGGACGTCCGCGCCGAGATCAACCCGCGCACCGGCGAGATCAAGTTGCAGCGCCTCCTGCAGGTCGTCGAGAACGTCGAGAACTTCTCAACCGAAGTCGATCTGGTCGAGGCCCAGCGCCGCAACCCGGCGGCGCTTGTTGGCGACTTCATCTCCGAGCCGCTGCCGCCGATCGATTTTGGGCGCATCGCCGCTCAGTCGGCCAAGCAGGTCATCGTGCAGAAGGTGCGCGAAGCCGAACGTGACAGGCAGTTCGATGAGTTCAAGGACCGCACGGGCGAGGTTGTGAACGGCGTCGTCAAGCGCGTCGAATACGGCAACGTCATCGTCGACCTCGGTCGCGGCGAAGCGATCTGCCGCCGCGACGAGTTGATCCCCCGCGAAAGCTTCCGCTACGGCGACCGCATTCGCGCCATCATCCACGACGTGCGTCGCGAGCAGCGTGGGCCGCAGGTCTTCCTGTCGCGCACCCATCCGCTGTTCATGGCCAAGCTGTTCGCCTCGGAAGTGCCGGAAATCTATGATGGCATCATCGAGGTGAAGTCGGTGGCCCGCGATCCGGGTTCACGCGCCAAGATCGCCGTCATCTCCAAGGATTCGTCGATCGATCCGGTCGGCGCCTGCGTTGGTATGCGCGGCAGCCGCGTTCAGGCCGTCGTGCAGGAACTACAGGGCGAGAAGATCGACATCATTCCGTGGTCCGGTGATCCGGCCACCTTCATTGTCAACGCGCTGCAGCCGGCGGAAGTCGCCAAGGTGGTGCTGGACGAGGATGCCGAGCGTATCGAAGTGGTGGTGCCCGACGATCAGCTGTCGCTGGCCATCGGCCGTCGCGGCCAGAACGTACGCCTTGCCAGTCAGTTGACCGGTTGGGCGATCGATATCCTGACCGAACAGGAAGAGAGCGAGCGCCGCCAGAAGGAATTCAACGAGCGCACCGAGCTGTTCATGAACGCGCTCAACGTCGACGAAGTGGTTGGCCAATTGCTCGCCACCGAGGGCTTTTCGTCGGTTGAAGAGCTCACCCTGGTCGAGCGCGACGAGATCGCGGCCATCGAGGGCTTCGACGAAGAGACTGCCGAGGAAATCCAGGCGCGTGCTCAGGATTATCTCGACGCCAAGGAGCGCGAGCTCGATGAGGAGCGGATCAAGCTCGGCGTCGAAGATGCGTTGCGCGACGTGCCGGGTGTGACCACCGCCATGATGGTGGCCCTCGGCAAGGACGGCGTGAAGACGGTGGAAGATCTCGCCGGCTGCGCCACCGACGACCTCGTCGGCTGGACCGAACGCAAGAACGGCGAGACCGTCCGTAACAAGGGCAGCCTCTCTGATCTCGACATCAGCCGTGCCGACGCCGAAGCCATCGTCATGGCCGCACGCGTTGCCGCCGGCTGGATCGAGGCCCCGGCCGAAGGCGAGGAAGCTGCCGAGGAAGAGGTCGCCGAAGAGGCTAACTGACGATCATGACGGAGGCCGCGGCAAGCGGCCTCTCAACCGGAAAGAGGACGATGGCACCGAGGTCTGAGACGGCGGAACGCAGTTGCATCGTGACACGTGTCGCGCAACCGCCCGAAGGCCTTGTCCGCTTCGTCTGTGGACCTGATGGCACGGTGGTGCCGGACATTCGCGGCAACCTGCCTGGCCGCGGCGTTTGGGTGACCTGTCGCCGTGACGTGGTTGTCGAGGCTGTGCGCAAGCGGGCATTCTCGCGCGGCCTCAAGGCGGAGGCCAGGGCCGGAGAGGATCTGCCGGCCCAGGTCGAGGCGCTGCTTCTCAAGGCCGCGCTCTCTGCCCTCTCGATGGCGCGCAAGGCGGGCCTTGTCGTCACGGGCTTCGGTCAGGTGAGCGAAGCAGCTACCAAGGGCGGTGTGATCGCCATCTTGCACGCTCGCGAGGCGGCCGAAGACGGCCGACGCAAGGTCGGGCAGGCGATAAGACGACGTCTTCGTGCCACCAGCAGCGGTGGCAATGAAGACGAAATGCTTGGAAATGCGGCATTAAGGCAACAACCGCCGCTTTCCGGACCCAAGGTTATTGCCGGAATCTTCGCGTCGAGCGAAATGGATTTGGCATTGGGCGGCGCAAATGTGATACATGCTGCTCTGCTCGCCGGTGGGGCGAGCACCAGCTTCCTGAAATGCGCTGCAGCGCTGGCCCGTTACAGGGGTGAAGCGCCGGACACGGACTGGACAGCGGACCTCGCCTGAGGTTCGCGAATACGATTGGTCATTGCGCCGCCCTCCGAGGGTGCCGCGACGGCCCGCGAGGATAGAGCACGGTATGAGCGATACGAAGAACACCGACGACAAGAGCACCTCCATGGCGCCCAAGAAGACGCTGACCCTTTCCCGGCGCACCGTTGAGCAGGGAACGGTCAAGCAGAGCTTCAGCCATGGACGGACGAAGGCCGTCGTGGTGGAGACCAAGAAGTCGCGCAAGCACGGCGAAGGTGGACCGGCCGAGGCCCCTCAGCCGGCACCGACCGCGCAGCTTCAGAAGTCGATCTCCGAGAGCCTGAAGCCACGCCGTGATGCTGCACCCTCCGCGCCGCGCGAACAGCGCCGGCCGGCGCCGGGCGGCATGGTTCTGCGCACCCTCAGCCAGGACGAGATTGAAGCTCGTCAGGCAGCTCTCGCAGAGGCCATTGCCCGTGAGGCCGAGGCTCGCAAGCGCGCCGAGGAAGAGGCGAAGCGCCGCGCCGAGGAAGAGGCTCGCCGCAAGATCGAGGAAGAAGAGCGCGCCAAGCGCGAAGCCGAAGAGGCCGCCGCCCGCGCCGTCGAAGAGGCTCGCCTCAAGGCGGAAGAGGAAGCGCGCGCCAAGGCGGCTCCTGTCGAGGAAGCGCCGGCCAAGCCTGTCGAGGCCGCTCCGGCTCCGAAAGCTCCGGTTGCTGAAAAGAAGCCGGCTCCGGTCAATGCACCGCGCCCGGCGGCTGAAGCCGCTCCGCGCAGCAAGGTTGCCGTCAACGACGACGACGAGAATCCGCGTGGCAAGCTGCTTGCCGCCAAGAAGGCGCGCGTGCCGGCGCCGGCACCGGTCAAGAAGGCCGGTGAAGACGATCGTCGCAAGGGTCGCCTGACCATTTCCGCTGCACTCTCGGACGACGAGGGTGAGCGTTCCCGTTCGCTCGCCGCGCTGAAGCGTCGGCGCGAAAAGGAGCGTCGTGGCCAGCAGTCCGGTCCGCGCGAGAAGGTATTGCGCGAAGTGGTGCTGCCCGAGGCGATCACCATTCAGGAACTGGCCAACCGCATGGCCGAGCGCGCCGTTGACGTCATCCGCCTGCTGATGAAGCAGGGCCAGATGTTGAAGATCAACGACGTGATCGACGCCGACACCGCCGAGTTGATCGCCACCGAGATGGGCCATACGGTCAAGCGCGTTTCGGAAGCCGACGTTGAGGACGGTCTGTTCGACGCGCCGGACGACGCTGGCGATACGCAGCCGCGTCCGCCGGTCGTGACCATCATGGGCCACGTCGACCACGGCAAGACCTCGTTGCTCGATGCCCTGCGCCACGCCAACGTGGTGGCCGGCGAAGCCGGTGGCATCACGCAGCATATCGGCGCCTATCAGGTCGAGCAGAACGGTCAGAAGATCACCTTCATCGACACCCCGGGCCACGCCGCCTTCTCGGCGATGCGCGCTCGCGGCGCCAAGGTGACCGACATCGTCGTTCTCGTGGTGGCCGCCGACGACGGCGTCATGCCGCAGACGATCGAAGCCATCAGCCATGCCAAGGCTGCCGGCGTTCCGCTCATTGTCGCCATCAACAAGATCGACAAGCCGGAAGCCAACCCCGACCGCGTCCGCACCGAACTGCTGCGGCACGAGGTGCAGGTGGAATCGATGGGTGGCGACACGCTTGAAGTCGAGGTTTCGGCCAAGGCCAAGACCAACCTCGACAAGCTGCTCGAAGTCATCCTGCTGCAGTCGGAAGTGCTCGAACTCCGCGCCAATCCGGATCGTGCTGCCGAGGGCATCGTCATCGAAGCCAAGCTCGACAAGGGCCGCGGTCCGGTTGCGACCGTTCTGGTCGATCGCGGTACGCTCAAGGTTGGCGACATCGTCGTGGCCGGCTCCGAATGGGGCCGTGTTCGCGCGTTGCTCGACGACCGTGGGGCCAACGTCAACGCCGCCGGTCCTGCCATGCCGGTCGAGGTTCTCGGCTTCCAGGGTACACCGGACGCCGGCGACCGTGTCGCCGTGGTCGAGAACGAAGCTCGTGCCCGCGAGATCACCGAATATCGCATTCGTCAGAAGCGCGAGAATGTTGCCAAGCGTGCCTCCGGCTCGCGCGGCTCGCTCGAGCAGATGATGAACAAGCTGCAGACAGCCGGCAAGAAAGAGTTCCCGCTGGTCGTCAAGACCGACGTGCAGGGCTCGCTCGAAGCCATCGTCGCCTCGCTCGAAAAGCTCGGCAACGAAGAAGTGGCTGCGCGCGTCATCCATGGTGGCGTTGGCGGCGTGACCGAATCCGACGTGACGCTGGCTTCGGCCTCCGACGCGGCGATCATCGGCTTCAACGTTCGCGCCAACAAGCAGGCGCGTGACGCGGCCGATCGCGACGGCATCGAGATCCGCTACTACAACATCATCTACAATCTGGTGGATGACGTGAAGGCGGCGATGAGCGGCATGCTCACGCCCGAGCGGCGCGAAACCTTCCTCGGCAACGCCGAAATCCTCGAGGTGTTCAACATCTCCAAGATCGGCAAGGTCGCGGGCTGCCGGGTTACCGAGGGCATGGTGGAACGCGGCGCTTCGGTGCGCCTCATCCGCGACAACGTGGTTATCCACGAGGGCAAGCTCGGCACGCTCAAGCGCTTCAAGGACGACGTCAAGGAAGTCCACGCCGGTCAGGAATGCGGCATGAACTTCGAGGCCTACCAGGATATGCGGGCCGGCGACGTCATCGAGTGCTTCCGCGTCGAAGAGATCGCCCGTACGCTGTGATCATGGTTCATCCGGCGTCCTTCGGGACGCCGGATGTCTTTCGACGGTAGGACATGACTGACGCCGCCGAATCTTCATCCCAACAGCTAACGCAACGCCACTTCGTCTTCACGACGACGGAGGCTGATGCTATGGCGCTCGAAGCGATCTTGAAACCGGCGGATCGCGGCTGGCGCTCGCTTCTGGGGTATGCCTTCGCTCTGCCACCGCTTGTTCTGATTTCCTGGCTAACTCGAAACGCTGAATGGCCGGTGTGGTTTGCTTCGTTCGGTGTTGTCGGGCTGGTCTGCTGGCAAGGCGCCCGTTTCTTCCTGAAAGCAGAAAGAGGCAAGGCTGCCCGTCGACACCTAGTCGGACAGGCGCGGCTCACATATGCCAACGGTCGCTTCGAAGGGGTGATCGATGGCGTGACCGTCGACGTCTCGCCGGGCGGTACGCGGATAGAGATGGACTCCGGTCATCTTTACGTCGTCCCCAAAGCCCGGCCGGCGCTGATCCTGCCGTTTTCCGCCTTCAACGGCAGAGCCGACATGACAGCCTTCGCAGCGACGCTGGGACACGCCGGCTGACTTTCCGGAGCATATCAAGTACGCATTGAAGCAACATGTTGCGTGCGGCTATGCTCCATCAACCGAATTCGAAGCATTTTCACTTCGCGAGATCGATGCGATCCGCCCGGGGAATGCGCCAAGCGAGGTTTTCATCATGGTCCAGCACGGCCAAAGCCAGGGGCAGGCACGCGCGCCCTCCCAACGCCAGCTTCGCGTCGGCGAACTGATCCGTCATTCGCTTGCCGAAATCCTGGCGCGCGGCGAACTGATGGATGACGAAGTGACCCGCATGATGGTGACCGTGCCTGAGGTTCGCGTCAGCCCGGATCTGCGCAACGCCACGGTCTATATCACTCCGCTCGGTGGCGGTGATCCAAAGCAGGCCGAAAAGGCGATGGCTCGCAATGCGCGCTGGCTGCGCGGACAGGTGGCCCGCCGGGTCAACCTCAAGTTCGCGCCCGATCTGGTCTTCCGCTACGACGACCGCTTCGACGAGACCGCTCACATCGACGCGCTGTTGCATTCTCCAGACGTGGCGCGCGACCTTGATACGCCGCCTGATACGGCCGAGACCGAGGACAAGTGACAGTTTCTGTCAGCAGCGGTGCTGCCAGATCCTGACCGAGGCAAAGGCGAAGTTCCTTCCAGCGCCGCTCTCGCGGCCGAACAGGGAGGGAGCTCATGACGGACGACCGCATCACTTTTCACTACGCGCCGCATAGCCGGTCCTTCGGCACCCGATTCCTGCTGGAAGAGCTCGGCGTGCCCTATGATCTGCATGTCCTCGATATTCGTACCGGCGATCAGCTGAAGCCGGAGTATCTCGCCATCAATCCGATGGGCAAGGTGCCGGCCATCAGCCATCGTGGCGTCGTCGTCACCGAGCAGGCAGCCATTGCACTCTATCTCGGCGATATCTTCGCCGAAGCCGGACTTGCGCCGGCCCTCGATGATCCCCGTCGAGGCTCCTACCTGCGCTGGATGGTATTCTATGGCTCGGCCTTCGAGCCCGCGTTGGTCGACCACGCCATGAAGCGTCCGCCACTGCCGCGCAACAACTCCCCATATGCCGACTACGAGACCGTCGTCGCGTTGGTCAACGCGCACATCAAGAACGCGGCTCCCTTCTGGCTCGGAGAGCGTTTCACCGTGGCGGATACACTTTGGGGGGCGGCGCTCGCCTGGGTGACCGGCTTTGGCATCTTCGAGAAAACGCCTGAGATCGCCGCCTATCTGGAACGGATCACCAGCCGCCCCGCCTTTCGGAAAGCGCAGGCCGACGAAGCCGCGCTCGTCGCGGCCCGCGACGCCAAGGCGAAGTAAGTTCAGACAAGGCGGAGAGCTGCGACCCCTGCCATGACCAGAAAGGCGGCGGCGAAACGCCGACCACCGACCCTCTCGCCGAAAACCAGCTTGGACAGGATCAGAGCGAAGACGATCGATGTCTCGCGCAGCGCGGCCACCGGCGCCACCGGTGCCCGCGTCATCGCCCAGAGTGCCACGCCGTAGGAAAGCGTCGTCGCCGCGCCGCCAACGAGGCCAAGGCCGAGCGTACGCGGGTTGAGGCGCGGGCGAGCGCCGCCGGCGAGCGCCATGGTCACCGTCACCACACCCGTCAGCACGGCGAGCAAGAGGGCGTAGGCAACGGGCGAGCCTGAAAGGCGCACACCCCTGGCGTCCACCAAAGTATAAGCCGCGATCACCACGGCGTTGCAGAGGGCGGCGATCGCTCCGGCCATGGCCAGCGGTTGCCGTCGGAAAGCGCCCAGGGCGAGCGCGATGACACCGGCCGAGATCAGCCCCACCGCGAGCCATTGGCCACCAACCAGGATCTCGCCGAAAATGGCCGCTCCACACAGCGCCACGACGACGGGCGCGGCGCCGCGCATCAGCGGGTAGGCAAGGCTCATATCGGCGATGCGATAGGCTCGGGCGATCAGCAGATAATAGATGCTCTGAAGAAGGACTGAGACAGCAATATAGGGCCAGCTTTCCGCAGCCGGCAGCGGCAGAAACGGCAAGACCACCGCGGCGACCAGTCCCGCCCCGATGGCCACCGAGATGGTCATCGCAAGTTTGTCGACCGCCCCTTTGACGAGAACATTCCAACCGGCATGAACGAGGGCAGCCGCGAGAACAGCGACGAAAACGCCAAAGGACATATGAACTCCAGGAGAATCGCTGGGAAACAGCAGCTCTCACCTTTTCACGGAGGTCCCGATCCCGCAATCTTCCGGGCCTTGCCTTCCGTGCCGCCCCAGTGTAGGAGCGGCCCCTTCCGGACGCATTGTCCGCCGTCTTTATCGCCACGCCGGGTTCCATCCCCGGTCGGTGCATTCAGGGTTCAGGTATGGCACGCAAGAAAAAAGGCACGGTCCACGGCTGGGTGGTGCTCGACAAGCCCTATGGCATGACTTCGACGCAGGCTGTCGGCGCCATGAAGCGCATCTTCGGCACACCCAAGGCAGGCCATGCCGGCACACTGGATCCGCTGGCCTCCGGCATGCTGCCGATCGCCCTGGGCGAAGCGACCAAGACCGTTCCTTACGTGATGGATGGCGACAAGCTCTATCGCTTCACCGTGCGGTGGGGCGCGGAAACAGCGACCGACGACGCCGAGGGCGAAGTGGTACGTGCTTCCGACCACCGGCCGACAGCGGAAGACATCGATGGTGTACTCGACGAGTTCGAGGGCGAAATCATGCAGACGCCACCGGCCTTTTCGGCGATCAAGGTGGACGGCGAGCGTGCCTATGATCTCGCCCGTGCCGGCGAGACCGTCGAGCTCGAGGCGCGCCCGGTCAACGTGCATCGCCTCGATCTCATCGACTGCCCGGATGCGGACACCGCCATCTTCGAAGCGGAGTGCGGCAAGGGCACATATGTGCGCGCCATCGCCCGCGACATGGGGCGTCGGCTTGGCACCGCCGGTCATGTCATCGAGCTTCGCCGGCTCATCGTCGGACCGTTCGCCGAGGAAGACATGGTCACCCTCGACGCCTTGCAGGCAGCGCTTGAAGCCGATGGGGACGCCATGTCGCTGTTGACACCAATCGAAGCCGCGCTCGCCGACCTGCCGCAGCTCGATGTGACGTCCGATCAGGCCGTGCGGCTCAGGAACGGCAATCCGGTGCTGCTGCGCGGTCGCGACGCCCCGGTCGAGGAAGAGGCGGTCGGCGTCTTTGATCGTGGCCGGCTGATGGCCATCGCCAAGGTTGAGCATGGCGAACTTAAGCCGGTTCGGCTGATAATGCCCGATTGAGGCTGGTTTTCCGGCTCCGGATTGCCGCTGGCTTTCGAGGGCATTTTCCTGTAGAGAAACCGCAACCTGATAACACAGGTTGCGCCGACCCGGCTGGACGACATCCCGGCCGGGCCATTTTTGTTATCCAACGACAAGGAGTCACCGATGTCGATCACTGCCGAGCGCAAGGCCGCTCTCATCAAGGAATACGCCACCCTCGAAGGCGACACCGGTTCGCCGGAAGTCCAGGTTGCGATCCTTTCCGAGCGCATCTCCAACCTCACCGAGCACTTCAAGAGCCACGTCAAGGATAACCATTCCCGTCGCGGCCTTCTGAAGCTGGTGAGCCAGCGTCGTCAGCTTCTGGACTACCTGAAGCGCAAGGACGCTGAGCGTTATGCCGCTCTGATCAACCGCCTCGGCCTGCGCCGCTGACGGAATTTTCGGGGATGGGCGGCTTGCTGCCCTCCCCTTCCGCCGCTCCGGCTTGCCGGGGTGGCTCCGATTTCCCGCCGCCCTGATACGAGGGCGTGGGGTCCGCTCGCAGACGCGGGCAAGAACGACAGGCGTCTTTGCCCCGCCGGGGTGAGCGCCGCTCCGGCGTGTTCCGCACCCTGGGGCAGGATTGCCAGACGCTTCACCCTGACGGGGGAGGAGCTTCTCGTCGTCTTGCCCGTGGGCCGCACGCCGGACCAGACAAGAACGGAACAAACGCATGTTCGATATCAAGAAAGTCGAGATCGACTGGGCCGGCCAGAAGCTGACCCTAGAGACGGGCCGTGTTGCCCGCCAGGCCGATGGCGCGGTGCTCGCGACGCTTGGCGAAACGTCGGTCCTCGCCACCGTGGTCTCCGCCAAGGAGCCCAAGCCCGGTCAGGACTTCTTCCCGCTGACCGTCAACTACCAGGAAAAGGCCTTCGCGGCCGGCAAGATCCCTGGCGGCTATTTCAAGCGCGAAGGCCGTCCGGCCGAGCATGAGACGCTGATCTCCCGCCTGATCGACCGTCCGATCCGCCCGCTGTTCCCCGATGGCTACAAGTGCGACACCCAGGTGATCGTCACCGTGCTCAGCCATGACATGGAGAACTCGCCCGACATCCTCGCGATGGTTGCCGCCTCCGCCGCGCTGACCATCTCCGGCGTGCCCTTCATGGGCCCGGTCGGTGCCGCCCGCGTCGGTCTGATCGAGGGCGCCTATGTCCTCAATCCGCCGGTCGACAAGATGGCCGATTCGAAGCTTGACCTCGTCGTTGCCGGTACGGGCGACGCCGTGCTGATGGTTGAGTCCGAAGCCCAGGAACTCGACGAAGACACCATGCTCGGCGCCGTGATGTTCGGTCACCGCGGCTTCCAGCCGGTGATCGACGCTATCATCCGTCTCGCCGAGCGCGCCGCCAAGGAGCCGCGCGAGTTCGTTGCCAAGGACGTGTCGGACGTCGAGAAGGCCGTGCTGGACATCGCCGAGCAGGACCTCCGCGCTGCCTACAAGATCACCGCCAAGCAGGAGCGTTACGCTGCCGTCGACGCCGCCCGCGCCAAGGTGATGGGCGAGCTGTTCCCGGAAGGCGCCGAGCCGCGCTTCGACAAGGAAACCGTCTCCAACGTCTTCCACGACCTGCAGGCCAAGATCGTTCGCTGGAACATCCTGGACACCGGCAGCCGCATCGACGGTCGCGACCTCAAGACGGTCCGTCCTATCGTTGCCCAGGTTGGCGTTCTGCCGCGCGCCCATGGTTCGGCCCTGTTCACCCGTGGCGAGACGCAGGCCCTCGTGGTTGCGACCCTCGGCACCGGCGAGGACGAGCAGTTCATCGAGACGCTGGAAGGCACCCGCAAGGAACGCTTCCTGCTTCACTACAACTTCCCGCCCTTCTCCGTCGGTGAAACCGGCCGCATGGGTTCGCCCGGCCGTCGCGAGATCGGCCACGGCAAGCTTGCCTGGCGCGCCATCCATCCGGAGCTGCCGGCCCATCACGAGTTCCCCTACACCATCCGCGTAGTGTCCGAGATCACCGAGTCGAACGGCTCGTCGTCGATGGCCACCGTCTGCGGTTCCTCGCTGGCTCTCATGGACGCCGGCGTGCCGATGAAGGCTCCGACTGCCGGTATCGCCATGGGTCTCATCAAGGAAGGCGAGCGTTTCGCGGTGCTCTCCGACATTCTCGGCGACGAGGATCACCTCGGCGACATGGACTTCAAGGTGGCCGGCACGGCGCAGGGCATCACCTCGCTGCAGATGGACATCAAGATCACCGGCATCACCGAGGAGATCATGAAGGTCGCCCTGGCGCAGGCCAAGGGTGGTCGCGAGCACATCCTCGGCGAGATGGCCAAGGCCATCACGGGCGCCCGTTCGTCAATTGGCGAGCATGCCCCGCGCATCGAAGTCATGAAGATCAACCCCGACAAGATCCGTGAAGTGATCGGTTCGGGCGGCAAGGTCATCCGCGAGATCGTCGAGAAGACCGGCGCCAAGATCGACATCCAGGACGACGGCACCGTCAAGTTCGCTTCGTCCGACCTCAAGGCGATCACTGCGGCCATGAACTGGGTGAAGGGCATCGCCGCCGAGCCGGAAATCGGCGCCATCTACGAGGGCACGGTCGTGAAGTGCGTCGATTTCGGCGCCTTCGTGAATTTCTTCGGCACCCGCGACGGTCTCGTCCACGTCTCCCAGCTCGCTCCGCAGCGCGTCCAGAACGTCAAGGACGTCGTCAAGGAAGGCGACAAGGTGTGGGTGAAGCTGATGGGCTTCGACGAGCGCGGCAAGGTGCGCCTGTCGATGAAGGTGGTCGATCAGGCCACCGGCCAGGAAATCAAGCAGGAAGAGAAGCCCGCCGAGTCCAAGGGCGAGTGACCTCTTTCTGAGGTGAGCGACTTCAGCGGTCGGCACGGTGAGAACTGTGCCGGCCGTTTCGTTTTCGCCTCCATCTCCGTTGAAACCCAGGCCTTGGCTTCGAACGTTTTCCAGTTTGCAGACCTCCGCACTTGACAGCGGACCACCTCTGGCCCTTGATGCGGCCAACAAACGCGCCGCGCAGACGGCTGCTCTCAGGACGTAATGACAATGCTGGTCAAGACCGACGATCTCCCCCACGAAGTCCGCTACACCAAGACGGACGCCGTCATTTCGGCAATCGGGGCGACGTTGCTGATCGTCTCGGAGATGTTGGGCGCGATCATCGCTTTTGCATGGGCTCTCGGCAGTATGCTCGGTCTGGGCGAGACGCCGATCGTGATCTTTGTTGCCGTGATGGCAATTCCCGGCCTGATCCTGTCGGCGACGCTCACTCGCCGCATCCTCCGCGTCGAGCACTCTCTTCGCGACAGTGGCAGCTTCTGATCTGTCCTTAAAGGTTGGTCTGCTCATGAAGGGCGTGGCGATAGCCGCGCCTTTCTTATGCATGTCGTTGAGTCTTTGGAGCTTGGGTGTACGTGTTTTCAAATACACGCCAAGCGTTTAATCTCGTTGGCGCGGCTGATGGCATTTTGGGACTGGGAAGTTCTGACCAGGTTGGCAACTTTTCGGTTACCTAAGGCCGCTCTTTCGTCGATTCGGCCAAATGTCCACGTTGTCATAGCGCAAAGTCATGCTATTTCGTGGGGCGTAGGTTGGCTTGGCAAAGGGAGAGGTCGATGAAATTTCCGCGTGAACTCATCGCTCGAGTGGATGCTAGCCTTGTCCGTAGTCAGACGGCCGAGTGCCCCGTCGACGGCCTTGACGAGATCGCGACAGTAGCGCTCGGCTTGGCCAAGGGCGACCGGGACGTCGCACGCGGGCTCATTCTCAACGACTTCGAGGATTGGCTGTCGCGGACCGGGCGCCTCAATTCCAGCTACAGCTTCGCAAGCTACCCACAGTTCCGAAAGGGCAAGCGTAGAGCAAGCCTGTTCGGCGCTCTGGCGTGGACCTACCTGCTGCCGCGACGCACCATTTCCATCCATCGCTACGCCTGAGGCTCAGCGCTCGCCGCGCCTATAGGGCTGCATCAGCGCCTGTGGCACGCGGGCGCGCCGCGCCATGATGCAGAGCGCGACGATGGAGAGGATATACGGCGTCATCAGGAATACCTGATAGGGGACGCCGTCCACGGCGGTCTGCAGGCGCAGCTGGAAGGCATCGAAGAAAGCGAACAGCAGCGCGCCGAACAATGCTCGTCCGGGCCGCCACGAGGCGAAGACGACGAGAGCGATGCAGATCCAGCCGCGTCCCTGCACCATTGTCGGGAAGAAGCTGTTAAAGGCCGACAGCGTCAGAAACGCGCCGCCCACCGCCATCAACGCCGATCCGACGATCACCGAACCATAGCGCACGACCATCGGGTTGACGCCTTGCGCCTCGGCAGCATGGGGGTTCTCGCCCGTCATGCGAATGGCGAGACCGATTGGCGTGTGGAAGACGACATAGGCGAGTACCAGAGCCAGCAAGAGCGCCACATAGGTCGGCGGCGTCTGGGCCGCCAGAACCTGCCCGATGAAGGGCACATCGGCAAACCCCGGAAAGTTCACCGGGGCGAAGGGCACGATGGTCGGCGGCGAGCCGGCAAGCGGCACGATCAGGCGGAAAAGGTAGTAGCTCAGACTTGAGGCGAACAGGGTCACACCAAGGCCGGAAACATGCTGCGACAGACCAAGCGTGACGGTAAGCGCGGCGTGGAGCAAACCGAAGACGGCGCCTGCAAGAGCCGCGACCAGAAGGCCCGTCCAGAGATCGGCCCCATGAAAGACGGCGAGCCAGCCAATCATGGCCCCGAAGGTCATGATGCCCTCAATGCCCAGATTGAGCACACCGGCCCGCTCGCACAGCAACGCGCCCAGGGTGCCGAAGATCAGCGGCGTGGCAATTCTGAGCACGGCTCCCCAGAGCCCCACCGAGGCGATGATATCGAAAAAGGTGCTCATCGGCGGATCCTGTATTGGGCGAAGAACACCGCGACCAGCATGGTGATCAGCGACAGCGCGACCGTGACGTCGGCAATGTAGCTTGGAATCTTCAGGGCACGGCTCATGCCGTCGGCGCCGACGAACATGGTGGCGGTGAATAGCGCCGCCAACACGACGCCCAGCGGATTGAGACCGGCCAGCATGGCGACGACGATGCCGGAGTAGCCGAAACCCGGCGACAGATCGGTCGTGACATAGCCTTTCACGCCCATGACTTCGATCGCCCCGGCAAGGCCGGCAAGACCGCCGGACACGCAAGCGACCAGCAGCAGCGTCCGGGCAAGCGGCACGCCTGCAAACACCGCTCCCTCTGGGTTGAGGCCAGCGGCGCGTGACTTCAAGCCAAAGACGGTACGGCTCTGGATGAAGTGGATGACGAAGGCGAGGATCAGGGCGATGCCAAAGCCCCAATGCAGGCGTGAGCGAAACACCAGTTTCGGCAGCATGGCCGCGTCCGGCACCGCCTGGCTCTGGGGCCAGCCAAAGGCCAGGGGATCCTTGAGCGGTCCGTCGATCAGCATCGACACGATGAGCACGGCGACAAAGTTCAGGAGAAGGCTCGTCACGACTTCATCGACCGAGAAGCGAAGCCTCAGCCACAGTGGAATGACCAAAAGGATCATCCCGGCAACGGCACCGACCACCAACAAGAGAGGAATTGAGAGGTACCCCGGAGCACTGGCCAGGAGCTGCGAGCCGACAGCGGCAACGGAAATGGCGCCAAAATAGAACTGTCCCTCGCCGCCGATATTCCAGACCCGTGCCCGGAAGGCGACGGCAGCGGCGAGCCCGGTGAGCATCAGCGGCGTTGCCCGCGTCAGCGTCTCGGTGGTGGAGAGGCGAGAGCCGAAGGCGCCAACCAGAATGCGCCAATATGCTTCGAGAACCGGAGCACCGGCGGCGGCAATCAGAATGCCCGAGAGCGCCAGGGCGGCGGCAACCGCGAGCAACGGCGTCAGGATGACCAAGGCGAGCGGACGATACTCGCGACGTTCAAAGCGCATCAGGCCGCCTCTTTCTTCCAGGCGCCGGCCATCATCAGGCCAAGGGCGCGCGCGTCGACCTCGTCGGCCGAAACCGGCGGGGACAGACGGCCGCCCACGATCGCCTGAATGCGATCAGCAAGACCGAGGATCTCATCGAGGTCTTCGGAAATCAGCAGCACGGCAGTTCCGGCCTTTCTGGCATCGAGGATACGCTCATGAACGGCGGCAACGGCGCCCTCGTCGAGACCGCGCGCCGGCTGTGCCGCAATGAGGATGCGCGGTCGCTCGGCCAGATTCCGGCCGAGAATCAGCTTTTGCATGTTGCCGCCGGACAAGAGACGCGTGCGCGTGAGCGGCCCACCGCCACGCACGTCGAAATCACGAACGATGCTGTCGGCAAAGCCAATCGCGGCCTTGCGGTCGACAAGACCACGACGGGAGAAACGAGATTCGTCGATGCGTTCGAGGACGGCGTTTTCCCAAACGGCCATTTCGCCGATCGCGCCCTCGCGTGTGCGATCCTCCGGAACACGCCCGATGCCGGCAGCAACCGTGTCGGCAACCGAAAGATCCCCGACCGCCTCGCCATAGAGCAGAATGTCACCGGAGCTTCGGGCAAGCGTGCCTGACAGCAGACGCGCAAGTACGGTCTGGCCGTTGCCGGAGACGCCGATGATACCGAGCACCTCACCGGCATGCAGGCGGAAGCTGACCTCCTTCAGCCGATCGACACCGTCGATACGGACTGAAACGGCCGCAGCCTCCAGCACCACGTCGCCACGCTGATGCGCTTCGCGCACTGGTCGAGCGACTCTATGGCCCACCATCAGTTCGGCCAGTTCCGATTTCGAGGTTTCCGACGTCCGGCGCTCGGCTACCACCTTGCCGCCACGCAACACAACGACGCGGTTGGCAGCGGCCATTACCTCATCGAGCTTGTGCGAGATGAAGATCAGCGAGAGCCCCTGCCGGGCCATTTCCTTCAGCGTGCCGAACAGCGTCTCGGCTTCGAGATTGGTCAATACGGCCGTGGGCTCGTCAAGGATCAGGATGCGCGCTTCGTTGTAGAGCGCCTTCAGGATCTCGACGCGCTGCTGTTCGCCAACAGAAAGGTCGCCGAGGCGGGCATCAGGATCGACGGCGAGACCAAAGCGTTCGGAGAGCGATTTCAGCTTGGCGCGAGCACGGCCGGCTTCCGAACGGAAAGACCATAACTTCTCAGTGCCGGTCATGACGTTTTCGAGCACCGTCAGGTTGGGCGCTAGAGAGAAATGCTGGTGCACCATGCCGATCCCGGCATGGATGGCCGCGCGCGGCTTGCCGGGCGGCAGGTCGGCGCCTTCGACCCGGATTTGGCCTTCGTCTGGCATATAGTGGCCGAACAGGATGCTCATGAGCGTCGTTTTGCCGGCACCGTTCTCGCCAAGCAGGGCGACGATCTCGCCGCGCGCCAAGCCCATGGAAATGGCATCGTTGGCCCTGTTGTCGCCGAAGCTCTTGCTGACGCGGTCGATCTCAAGAACCGTTTCGGTCATGACGATAATCCTGCAATGGGAAATCGGTGTGTCCAGCGACCGTCGCGTTCGAGCAAGTCAGCGAGCGCTAGCAACTGCCGGTCGGCGCCGATCGGTGACAGCATCTGTATGGAAAGGGGCAACCCGTCGGCGTCCGCGCCAAAAGGCATGGTCATTGCCGGGAAACCGGAGATGTTGGCCAGGGTGGCGAGCGGCGCCAGAGAGATCATGCGATTGAGATGGAGGTCGGTGTCGTCATGATCCGACGGGAATGAACCGATCGGCGGCGGCGCCTTGGCCAGCATGGGGACGAGCAGAATATCGACGCGGGCGAACAGCTTCCAGAGATCGCGCGAGACCAAGACGCCGGATGTCTGCGACCGCCAGAAGTCGGCAGCGGAAAGGCCCCTGCCCCGTCTCGCAAAGGCTTGGGTCATGGGCTCGGTCAGCGAGATATCGATCCCATCGGTTTCGGACAGCGCGGCGAGATTGGTTGACACGAGGTCGTAGAAAAGGCGCGCCGAGGCGGAAACCATGTTCGCGACCTCGGACCAGGCCAGCGGGACGAGCTGATGGCCCGAAGCTTCGAGAAATTTGCCGGCAGCCTCGACCACAGCCGAACGTTGAGGGCTTGTTGGAAACTCTGGTCCAGTCTCTGAAAGAAGGCCAACCCTCAGTGACCCGGACTTGGGTGCCACAAGCGTGACATCCGCGAAGGGGCCGCGCGTGTTGCCGGAAACCGCGGCAAGCAGGCTCGCACTGTCGCGGACGCTGCGGGACACGCAAAGCTCCGAGGCAATACCCCCGAGATGATTGCCGAAGGCGGGGCCTGCCGGCATCACGCCGCGGCTCGGTTTCAGCCCTACCAGGCCACAACAGGCCGCCGGCACACGGATGGAGCCGCCCGCGTCGGTCGCATGGGCAATAGCGACAATACCGGCCGCGACAGCTGCCGCCGCGCCTCCTGAGGATCCACCGGGAGTGCGCCTCGGATCAAGCGGATTGCGAGCCAGTGGACCGATTGCCGGCTCGCTGGCAAGCGATAGGCCGAATTCGGGCGCGGTCGTCAGACCGAAGGGCAGCAAGCCGGCGGCACGAAAACGCTGAGCGAGGTCAGAGTCGGGCGCATCGGGCTTATCCCGGGAAAACAGGCGCGAACCGGCAATCACAGGCAGATGGGCAAATGGGCCTCCGAGATCCTTGGCAAGGGTCGGTACACCGCAGAACGGGCGGCTGGCGAAGCGCTCAGGATTGGTCTTGCGTTCGCTGTCTGCGGCTGCAGCTTCACGCCGTCCGAGATCGGCATCAACGTGGCAGAGTGCGCCGAGATCGGAACGCGATGCGGCAGCGTCTAGCGAGGCCGTCATGGCCTCGCTGGCGGTGAGGCGCCCGCTACGGATCGCCTCGGCCAGAGCTGTCGCATCGCCTGTCATGTGCCGGCTTACTTTGGCTCTGCGGTATCGCGCGGCACTTCGAAGGCGCCAGACTTGATCTTCGCCCGGACCTCTTCCATGGCGGCCTCGGCATCGGCCGGCGCCACGCCCTTGACGTAGGCGATGTCGCTGCCGCCTTCCTTCATCAGGCCGAAGGCGGTGTAGTCTTTGCCGACCGGCTTGCCGGCGGCGGCATCGGCCACAGCGGCATTGAGGATTGGGCGGAAGCCCCAGAGCGCGTTGGCGAACACGGTGCCGGAATAGCGCGGCGTATAGTCGATCAGCGATCCAACGGCCTTTATGCCGCGTTCCTTGGCGGCGTCTGCAGTGCCGATGCGCTCACCGAACAGGATGTCAGCGCCGGCGTCGATCTGGGCGAGGCCGGCCTCGCGCGCCTTCGGCGGATCGAAGAACGTGCCGATGAAGCTGACGAGATGCTTGGCCTGCGGGTTTACCGCCTTGACGCCGGCGGCGAAGGCATTGATCAGCATGTTGACTTCGGGGATCGGCATGGCGCCGACTGAACCGACGATATTGGATTTGGTCATCTTGCCGGCCAGCATGCCGGCGAGATAGGCGCCATCATGATTCCAGGTTCCGAACACACCGAAGTTGTCGCCAGCGGCGGCGCCGGACGAGCCGAGGACGAAGGCCGTTTCCGGGTAATCGGCAGCGACTTGGCGAGCTTCCTTCTCGACGGCATAGGCCTCGCCGATGATGAGCTTGTTGCCGGCCTCGGCATATTCGCGCATGGCACGCGGATAGTCAGTTCCAGACACGCCCTCGGAGAAGGTGTATTCGATCGCGCCTTCGGCGGCAGCATTCTGCAAGGCCTTGTGCAAGCAGGAATTCCAGGCGTTCTCGACCGGCGAGGCGTGGATGCCCGCCACCTTCAGCGGCGTGGCGGCACGTGCCGGCAGGATCAGTCCACCGACGCCGAGCGCAAGGCCCGACGCCAGCACGGCGCGGCGGGAAAGACGGTAGTCCATGGTGGTCCCCTCTGGCTTTTTGATTGTATTTTTTAGCCGTACCAGTGCTCAAAATTTTGTCAAGTTATCGTCCGGCATAAAATTAGGCACAGCGATTGAGGCGCTTCAGAGGGTCTTACCTATAGGTGCAAATCCATGAAATCGCGCTTCAAATTCAGCCGATGCGGATGACGTCAAGGGCGCGAATATCTGCTTTGTTACGCGGACCAGTCATACCGCCAAGGCTGATGTAGGTTGCGTTTGATGCAAGATAACTCATGTTGAAAAAGACATCGATTTCGACGCGATAGCGTCCCGCAGGCAAATGCATCGGCAGCATCGTCGACCGACGAAGCGGATTGACCGGCGTCATGTGCGGCATCTGCACGATACCAGACCCGATCAATCGCCCGCCCTCTCCAAAGACTCGCATCCGCTTCACGGCGTTGGTGACACCGGTCTGGATGTGGAAACTGTGGTTCCGATAAAGCAGCGCCAGTCGGTAATCACCGGTCTCGCGAACGATCACGTTGGCAAAGCTCAGGCTGTCGTCGCGGCGCTCGATGTCCGAACCATCAACTCCCAGCGTAAGAACAGCTCCTTCTTCGATCGCCGCCTCAAGCGAGGGATGCGAAGCATTGCCGCTCTCCGCGAAGCGCGCAACGACACGATAGGCTCTGCGGATACCTGGTCGGAGCGGGAGGGGATCATGCCAGACCATATCCGGCAGATCGGTCGCCGCCAGCTCTCCGTCCCGCAGCACGCTATAAACCAGGGGTGCGCTTCGGCCAGACCGTGGCAACTGCCCCTCGAAGTTGATCCGCACCTTGCCGTCCTCGATGACAAGGTCGGTAATGACCGGCTCGCGCGGCGAGAAGATCCGCGGATCATCATGGGTGGATGCATCGCCGACTGGGATCAGCGACAGCTGCGACTGATCCGAAATCAGCTCGCCGAAACTCACTTCAATGCGGTCCTCTCCGCCAAGTTGAGCGTCGGCGATACGTCCCGTCACGAGCTCCCCATTGAGACGGACTTCATGGACGGCGTAGCGGCCCTGCGCGCTTGCGCGCGGCGGCAAGTTGAGCACAATGGTGAGGCGCCGACCATGATGCATGAGATCACGCAATTCAGTCGTATTGCCGTCAAACCGCGCCCGTGCCTGTGCCGTCAGGAAAGGCGAAACCTGTAAACCACCTGCTTCCGGCCGGTAGCCGAAGAGCGCGGTCATCACCATGCCCAGATAACCGCCGACCGACCAGAGTTGACGGGCCGATGAAATGAGCGGGCCGTCGTCAAACCAGGTGCGACCGGTCAGCCATTCCTGGTTCTCGACATTGTCGAGATTGAGCGCAGCGGCCCGCACCAGGGAATCGAAGGCATGATCGAAGGCGGCAACGGCATCCACCTCGACGGCCGCCAGGAGTTCGTAGGCAGTGACAAAGGGCCAGATGGCGCGATTGTGGTAGCAGAAGATGTCAGGCTGGGCCGGATAATAGACCGGCACACCGAAGGGAACGTGCGGATAGCTCGACAAGATCCGTCGCGCCCTGTCGTGATTGGCAATGCCAGCCAGGATCGCCAGGGCAAGGCCGAGCATGTCGAACTTTTCGACCGGTCGCGTCGGGCTATCGGGCGTCGTTATCGACGCGTAGAGCCCTTTTTCCTCGATCCAGAACCCTCGATCGATGGCCGTCCGAAGCTCGGTGGCCCAAGTCGTGTAGCGATCGGCTCTCGCCTGATCGCCGCTGTCGGCGGCGAGACGCGCCGCAAGGCCGAGCGCCTTGAAATGGCAGGCATTCGTCGAGAGGGCCTTGGAGCTGGCGATCGTCGTAAGATCGGATCCAGCCCAGGGTGCATAGGTCTGATCGCGCCAGTCCAGGAAAGACTGTTCGCCCCGATAAAGGCCATCGACAGGATCATAGGACGCGAGCCGGTCCGCCTCGATGGTCCCGATGAGAGCGCGAAGCGCCGTTTCGGCGAATTCGCGCCGGGCATCGCCATGTAGGGTCTTGAGCAACGCCTCGGCCCCAAACGCCCAGGAGACACGATCGGTACTGACCGGCCAGCTGCCGCCGGAACCGGTATCCTGAACGATCTGCAGGCTACCCGGGGGAATCCCCTCGGGCAGGGAAATGCCATCGCGGAAGGGGCTGACCTTATAAAGAAGCGTGGTTGCCGCACGCTCGGGATCGAGTGCGGCGAGGCCCAGATGAGCGGCGTAGGAGACATCGCGCGTCCAGACGTAGGTCCACCTCTCGCCAGCCTGGAAGCATTCGCAGGGAATCGGCTCGCCATAGCGGTAGGCGCCATCACGGATCGAAGAGACGGCGTTGAGCCTGGCGTCTTCGATCGCCTGAGCAAAGAGTGCATCGAACAGCGGAGAGCTAGTGTGGACGCTTGGGGCACCCGCCTGTTCCTCGACCCGCCTTTGACGCGAAGGATTGTCCCGTCGCGTAGCCGTCGTGGTGAGCTCGAAGATACGCGTAGGCCCAGTCGTTCCGGTCCTGACCTCGACCGTTTCGTCTCGACCGGACGGCTCGGTCGGATAGGGTGGAAAGGACAGGCTTTCCTCACGCATGATCGTCTCCGGACGTGGGCGAATCGACTGTCGATCCCCTGTCTTCAAGCTCTACGCTTGTCTGAGGACATCCGGAACGGCGACCATATTCCGATCCGGTTCAACCGAGATGGAAGCTGTCGCTGTCGCGGCCGACCAGCTCCCAGGGCCAGATATCCTGGATCAAGGCACCGCCATAGCTTTCGGCGAAGCGTGGCATGGAGGCGAGCAGGGCCTGTGCGAGGCGACGCCCGAGGCCATAGAGGTCTAGCCTGAAACAGGTGAGAGGCGGCGCCATGAACTGGGCAATCGCCGTATCGGCAGAGCAACTGAGAATGGCGACGTCCCGACCTGGCTGCAGTCCGGCTTCGGAAAGGTAGGAATAGGCACCGACCACCGCGCGATAGTGCGGGAAGATCACCGCCGTCGGCGGCTCTGCCATGGCCAGGAAGTCAGCCATCGCCTTGTAGCCACCCTCCTCGTGGGTATCGGTCTTGATCATGAGGGCTTCATCGACGGCGAGGCCATGCCCGGCAAGCTCGCGGCGGAAGGCCTCCTGCAGCATGGTGTCGAGCCGATAGCCGGGATCACCGGTGACCAGCGCCACGCGGCGGTGACCGAAGCCGACAAACCGGTCGATGGCGGCCCGCATTGCAAAATCGAAATCGAGGTCCATCCAGGGGTGACTACCGCCCGACCAGGAGCGCCCCATGGTGGCGAAAGGAAAGCCGCGACCGGCGAGATAATCGAGACGAGGATCGTCGTCGCGCGTTTCGGCAAGGATCAAGGCGTCGGCCTGCCGGCGCTCGACGATGCGCTTCACGCGATCGAGCATGTCGAGGTCGGGCTTGTTCAGGTGGATGACGAGATCAAGGCCATGCTCGGCGAACTGGTCCTGAATGCCGCGCGACAGTTCCATGAAGAACATGGTGTCGGTCTTGGATGTCAGGTCGGTGGACAGCAGCAGGGCGACGACGTTGAGCGTCCCCTGACGGAGACTGCGCCCGGCCTGATCCGGGGCGTAACCAAGCTCTGCGGCCGCTTCGAGGACGCGCTTGCGCGTCTCGGCGTTAACCTCGGGATGGCCGTTGAGGGCGCGCGATACCGTGCCGATGGAAATATTGAGATGGCGCGCCAGCTCCTTGATACCCAACCTCACACCCTCCCAATGCCAGCGGCGAGAGCAAGCCCGCCGAACCGATCGGCAACCTTGCTGTCTTCAGCAAAAAAATCGGCATGCGATCAATAGACGGAACGCCCGGTATCGTCGAGAAAATCCGCCCATCGAATGCCCCAGGCCGCGACAATCCTCCGATACAAAAGCCCTTTGACAGAATGCATCGCGGAAGCTATCGTCGTAAACGTTTACGGAATAGAGGAAATCCGTGGAATCGCAAGCCCTGCGAAGGTCTTGGCGACGAGTGGTTGCTGTGCGTCTCCCCTTTGCGGCGGAGCGCCTTGGGAGGACGGTTATGAAGTTCAGCGACGGCAATTGGCTGCTGCCGGCAGGCATGAGCATCCTCAATCCGCATCATGTGCATGCGGTGCGGACCGATGCCCGAAAGGCCGAGATCCTGGCGCTCGCCGTGCGCGGTCGTGGCCGGGCCGACCAGATCAACGCGCCAACGCTGACAATGACCTTGAGCGCTCCCATGGAAGGGGTGATCGGCGTCCGTGTCGAGCATCACAAGGGTACGGCAAAGCGCGGGCCAGCCTTCGAGCTCTTTGCTGACGACGGTTTCCGGCCGACCATTGTCGATGGCGACAGCACGCTTTCCTTCACGTCCGGCAGTCTGACGCTGACCATTTCGAAGGATGGCGACTGGCGCACAGAGGTGACGCGGGGCGGCAAGCGGCTTACGGGTACCGGGTTCCGGGAAACCGGCCATGCAAGCGTTGCCGGCGAACCTCCGCATGTGTTCGAGCGGCTCGATCTTGAGGTCGGCACCCTGGTCTACGGGCTGGGCGAACGCTTCTCCCCCTTCGTCAAGAATGGTCAGAGCATCGACATCTGGAACCAGGATGGCGGAACGTCAACGACGCAGGCCTACAAGAACATTCCGTTCTTCCTGACCAACCGTGGCTGGGGCGTGCTGGTCAATGATCCTGGGCGCGTCGGGTTCGAAGTGGCGTCGGAAAAAGTGTCGAAGGTGCAGTTCGCCGTGGAAGGCGAGGCGCTCGAATACTTCTTGATCGATGGCCCCACGCCGAAGGCGGTGCTGGAGCGCTATACGCGCCTCACCGGGCGCCCCGCTCTGCCGCCGGCTTGGTCGTTCGGCCTGTGGCTGACGACATCGTTCACCACCGACTACGACGAAGGCACCGTCAATTCCTTCGTCGATGGCATGTTCGAGCGCGACATTCCGCTGCATGTCTTCCACTTCGACTGCTTCTGGATGCGCGGCGTCCACTGGTGCGATTTCGAATGGGACCCGGAAGTCTTCCCCGACCCCCAAGGCATGCTGGCACGCCTTCGGGAAAAAGGGCTGAAGATCTGTCTCTGGATCAATCCCTACATCGCCCAAGCGTCGAGGCTGTTCGATGAAGCCGCCGAAAAAGGCTATCTCCTGATGCGCCCCGACGGCAGCATCTGGCAGTGGGATCTCTGGCAGGCCGGCCAGGGCATCGTCGACTTCACCAATCCCGAGGCGGTCGCCTGGTATGCCGGGCATCTGAAGCGCCTCGTCGCCATGGGCGTCGATGCCTTCAAGACCGATTTCGGCGAACGCATCCCAACCGATGTCGTCTGGCACGACGGCTCGGACCCTCAGAAGATGCACAACTACTACCCGTTCCTCTACAACAAGGTGGTTCATGACGCGCTGATCGAAGCCTGCGGCGAAAGCGTGCTGTTCGCCCGCTCCGCCACCGTCGGCGGCCAGCGTTTCCCGGTGCACTGGGGCGGCGACTGCTATTCAGACTATCCGGCGATGGCCGAGACGCTGCGTGGCGGCCTCTCGCTCGGGCTCTCCGGCTTCGGCTTCTGGAGCCACGACATTGGCGGCTTCGAGAATACCGCCGAGGCCGACGTCTACAAGCGCTGGTGCGCCTTCGGGCTGCTCTCCAGTCACAGCCGCCTGCATGGCTCCAAGTCCTACCGCGTGCCCTGGCTGTTCGATCAGGAAGCCGAGGCGGTGCTGCGTGATTTCGCCCGCCTCAAGTGCTCGCTGATGCCCTACCTCTATGCCGCTGCCGTTGAGGCTTCGGAGACGGGCGTCCCAGTGCTCCGCGCCATGCTGCTCGAGTTCCCCGACGATCTCGCGGCCGAGACGCTCGACCGCCAGTTCATGCTGGGATCGTCGGTGCTGGTCGCTCCGGTATTCGACAAGGACGGCGAGGTGGCGGTGTACATTCCGGCTGGGCGCTGGACACAGCTGCTGACGGGAGAAGTGGTGGAAGGTCCGGCCTGGCGGCGCGAGACGCACGGCGTCATGAGCCTGCCGCTTTACGTGAGGCCCGGTAGCCTCATTGCCTTCGGCAAGAACGATCAACGTCCGGACTATGACTATACGGATGGCGTCACTTTCGCCCTCTATGCCCTCGCAGACGGCGCCAGTGCCACTGCGACCGTGCCCGATTATCGCACTGGGGCTCCAGCCCTGACGCTGACCGTGCGTCGCGATGGAAATGTGATCTCAGCCGTCCCCGGTCACAGCCATCCCTATGCCCTTCGTCTCGCCGACATCGGACATGTTGCGGCCGTCGATGGCAGCGAAGACTTCGAACAGCGTTCCGGCAGCGTTACCCTCCGCGCTTCCGGCCCGCTTCGGATCACCCTCCCACCAGCCTGACGGCTGCGCCCTCCAAGGCGACGATCCGAAGCAGAAACCCCGGAAGCACGGCTTCCGGGGTTTTTCTTGGCATAGTAGGCAGAGTGACCTTCAGAGGCGCCGCTCTGTCTCGGCATCGAAGACATGGACGGCTGCGTCAGCAAACGACAGCCCGGCCCGATCGCCATTGGCGACGATCCGGCGCCCCGTCTCGACCACCATCAGTTCGGGCGTTGTTGCCGTGGAGATGAATGTCGTTGAGCCAGTCGACTCAGTGAAGGCAACAGGTACGTCGAAGCGGCCTTCGCCTGGGGCCGTCAGTGTCAGGTGCTCGGGCCGAATGCCGATCAGCACTTTGGCACCGACCGGAGCGGACATCGGAATCACCAGATTGAGCGGACCATTGCCGATATCGATCGCCACCTGTCCGGCGCCGGTGACGGTTGCCGGCAGGAAATTCATGGCGGGCGAGCCGATGAAGCCGGCGACGAACTTGTTTGCCGGCTTGTCGTAGAGATCGAGCGGGCGTCCTTGCTGCTCGATGATTCCGGCGCGAAGCACCACGACATGATCGGCCATGGTCATGGCTTCGATCTGATCATGGGTCACATAGACCGAGGTGGCGCCCAGCCGATCGTGAAGGGCGCGGATCTCCTTGCGCATGTGAACGCGCAGGGCGGCATCGAGGTTGGAGAGCGGCTCGTCGAACAGAAAGGCTTTGGGGTTACGGATGATGGCGCGGCTCATGGCGACGCGTTGGCGCTGCCCGCCGGAGAGTTCGCGCGGATAGCGGTGAAGAAGGTTCGAGAGACCGGTGGTCGCGGCAACCTCGGCCGCGGCCTTCTTCCGTTCCTCCTTGGAAACACCATGTACTCTGAGCGAATAGGTGAGGTTCTCTTCCACCGTCATATGCGGATAGAGAGCATAGGACTGAAAGACCATGGCGATGTCGCGCTTGCGAGGCGGTAGGGTCGTCACGACTTCGCCGGCAATGGAGATATCGCCTGCGGTAATCTTCTCAAGCCCCGCCAGCGAGCGCAGCAATGTCGACTTGCCGCAACCGGACGGACCGACCAAGGCGACGAAGCTTCCCTTGTCGATCGACAGGTTAATGTCCTTCAGGGCGTGGTAGGCGCCGTAGTGCTTGTTGACGCTGGTGAATTCGATTTGCTTGGTCATTTCAAGGCTCCGGAGGTCAGGCCAGAGACGATGCGCCGCTGCAGCAGCACGAAGATCGCCAGAATGGGTGTCACGTAGATCGAGGCAAAGGCCATGATCCGGTTCCATTCGTTGGTGTTCGGGCCCATGAATGCGTTGAGGCCGACCGAGCTTGGCTGCAGCTCGATTTCCTGGATCAGCGATTTCGAGTACACGAACTCGCCGAAAGCCTGCATGAAGATCAGGATGGCAGCGACAAGGATGCCGTTGCGGGCGAGCGGCAACACGATCGACCAGAAGGCGCCGACACGCGAGTTGCCGTCGACCAGTGCCGCTTCCTCAAGCTCCATCGGCACGCTCATGAAAGTGGCGCGCACCAGCACGATGAAGAAGGGCATGCTTTTCGCAGCGATGGCGAGGACGACCGCCGTGCGCGGAAAATCGAGGATGCCGGTCAGTGTGAACAGCACGAAGATCGGCGTGATCATCAGCGAGGCCGGCAGTACCTGGAGCATCAGGACGAGGAACAAACCGACGTCCACCCAGACGTTGCGATAGCGCGCCAGCACATAGGAAGCTCCCGTGCCGAGGATGGCGATCAGCGCGACCGAGCCGAACGCAATCACCGTCGAGTTCCAGAGGAACTGTCCCATGCCCTTCAGCTGGAAGACGAAGGGAAAGATCGACCACTGGGGATCGTCCGGCCAGAACGACGGCGGCGTCGCAAACATCTCGGAGCCGGTCTTTAGCGCCGTGATGTACATCCAGTAGAGCGGAAAGAGATAGATGGCGGCGAGCAGCAGCGCGATGACGAGCAGCAGCCGGTTCCTGTTGGTCTCGCTCATCCTCTCACCTCGTGACGGGTCGACCGGACGTAATAGACGGAGGCAACCATCACCACCGCGATCATCATCACCGAGATCGCAGCGCCCTTGGCAAAATCGTATTGCTTGAAGGAGAGGTCCCAGGCCCAATACTGGGCGACGTTGGAAGAGTTGTTCGGGCCACCGGCCGTGATGGCGGCGAACAGGTCGAACTGCTGGAGTGTGAAGATCAGGCCGAGCGAGATCAGCGCACCAATGCTTGAGCGCATCATCGGCAGGGTGATCGTCCAGAAACGGGTGAGCGCGCCAGCACCATCAAGTTCGGAGGCTTCATAGAGATCGCCCGGGATCGATGACAGGCCAACCGACAGCATGATCATGTTGAAGGAGGTGCCCAGCCAGATGTTGGCGATGATCACGCTCCACAGCGCAAAGGCCGGGTCGGAGCGCCAGAACACATTACCCGAGATGATGTGGAGCTGGTTCAGCACGAAGTTGAAAACACCGAAGTCGCCCGACAGAAGCCAGTTCCAGACGGCGCCAACCACCAGACCCGGCATGACCCAGGACACCAGGAACAGGCCGCGCAGCCAGGACGCGCCGGGAAAATTTGTCCAGAAGAACAGGGCAAGCCCGAAGCCGAACAGGAACTGGCCGGCGATGGACGCGGCGAGGAAGGTCGCCGTATGTCCCATAATCGGCCAGAACTCGGGCTGGGCGATCAATTGGCTATAGTTGTCAAAACCGACCCAGGGACGGATGAAGCTGCCGAGGCTGAACATGTCCACGGCCTGGAAGCTCATCACCACGTTATAGACGAGCGGAACACCCGACAGAACGATGAGAAAGGCGAGAGGGATGCCGATCAGGCAGAGATCAAATCCCCGGCCATCGACGAGGCTGGAATAAAGGCGTCGCATCGGTCCTCCCCGCATCTGCGCGGCCGGGCGCCGGCGCAGAGCATCGCCCCAACGGGCGGTGCGGTCAACTCAACGGTTGGCGCTCCCGCCTGGATCGCCATGCGTCCTGACGGACACAAGACGATCCAGTCATTTGCTGGTGCATCGAATGATCCGAAAAACGGATTCCACTTTTCGGTTCGATGCTTTGGCGAGAGCGCCTTTCTAAAGGTGTCAGCCAAGAATGCCCTTGATCGTGGCGGCAGCCTTGTCGAGCGCGTCCTTCGGGCTCGCCTGACCGGTGAGCGCCGACTGGATGGCATCCTGAATGGCCTTGGAGATCTTCATCCATTCGGGATGCGGGCCGCGCGGCTGAGCATATTTTAGCTGCTCCATGAACACCTTGACGGCGGCGTCCTTCTTGGCGTCGCCCGTCGGCGGGATCTCGATGTTGGCGCGAGCGGCAAGTTGGCCCCAATCAGGGAACACGCGCGGATCCTGCGATACGAAGTACTCGAGCGCCTTGAAGGCTTCATCGGGGTGCTTGGAGCTCTTGAAGATCGCCCAGTTGAAGTCACCCATTGCCGACGAGCGCGGCGCGCCAACTTCCGGCTCGGGCAGAAGCGCCACGCGCCAGTCGAACTTGGCTTCCTGAGACATCCGGTTGAGCTCCCAGGGCCCCGAAATGACCATGGCTGCGTTACCGGAGTTGAATGTACCGGTCGAATCCCACTGGCCACGCGTCAAAGTATCCGGCGAGGCAAGCTTCTCATCGAGCAGCGTCTTCCAGATGGTCAGCGCGCGGACGGCACCGTCGGTATTGATCTTGTCGTAACCGCCGCCGGTCATCTGCGCCCATGGCAGGAACTGGAAGGTACCCTCTTCCGAGGCCTTGGCCGAGAAGGCGATGCCGTAGACGTTCTTTGCGGGATCGTTGAGCTTGCGCGCCGCGGCGACCAGTTCGTCCCAGGTCTGGGGCGGCTTGTCCGGATCGAGGCCCTTCGCCTTGAACATGTCGACGTTGTAGTAGAGCGCGATCGTATTGGTGGCCTTCGGAACCCCGTAGAGCTTGCCTTTCCAGGTGACTGAAGCAAGCGGGCCCGGGAAATAGTCTTCCTTGTGGATGACCTTGGAATTGGCGATGCGATCGGTGAGATCGAGGAACACACCGTGCGAGGCGAAGAGCGCGTGCTCTGGATTGTCGATGGCGATGATGTCGGGCGCCTGACCAGTGGAGTACGCGCGCATCGCTTCCGAGGTCACGTCATCAAAATGGATCTGGCGATAGACAACCTTGATGTCCGGGTTCTTCTCGCCAAATTCCTTGGCAAGGTTGAGGCCCGGCTGCGTTTCGCTGTCCTGGCACCAGATGGTGATGGTAACGGGCTCGGCAGCCTGCGCCACCATGCCGAACGCCGCAGCGCCGGCATAGAGCACCGCCCCGAGGATTGCCGATGTCTTCATGCTCCCTACTCCTCCAGTTGGTCGACCGGTTCCGGCTCGATGGCGGCCGGTGGGACCGAGAGCGATGGACGACGGTCCGGCAGTTGTCCTGATCTCGAAGGGTATAGCTCACCGTTCGTCACCCATGTCTGCCGACATGACGATGACGCTCGAACACACCCGTTCGGACAGGACTTTCCTCCCTGCCAACTCGCTCCCGTAAACGTTTACGACGTTATGCGGAAAGACTCGCAACTGTCAAGACCGCCTGACGTCGCGCGGCATCCGCCATGCCAACCGAAAGCAGCTCCAGGCGTCGCCGAACGCGCTGAAGTTTGCTTCAAGACTATCGCTTCAAATGCAAACCGCGCCGCTCCCTTCGGAACGGCGCGGCAAAAGTTGAAGCTTCAGGTGTCCGTCACGCAGCGTCGTAGAGACGACGCTCGACGAAGAAGCTTCCCCGCAGGCCGTGGAGAACCTTGGCACCGGCCAGGACCGCTAGGTCGACCAGCGGCTCGACGAGGATCACCAGCATGTAGGCGCCACCGAACGAGCTGATGGCCGCGACGTTGCCGACGGTGAACCCCTGACCATAGAAAGCCCAGAATCCGACCCAGGCAACGATGCCGGCCTGATAAGCGGTGGAGAGAGCCAGCGCCTGGCCATACTTCAACTCGACATAGGGGGTGGCCGGCGCAATGACGGCCCGTGCCAGTGCCAGAAGGCCGAACAACGGCACAAGCAACGTAGTGACGTTCATTCCATACTGGGGAAGATCGAAGGGAGCGAAGAACAGCCCCTGGATCAGCAGCCCCAACGCGAGGCCAATGGCGGCCGGTGCCGCCCCGAAGATGAGGAACAGCGTCGAGCCGAGGATCAGATGCACTTCGGACACGCCGACCGGATAGTGTGGCAGCACTTCGAAGAAGGAAAAGACGAGAGCCGTCGTCGCGGCGCTGCGCAGGCCGAGTGAAACGATGCCGCTTTCGCGGATCGTCTGCCATGCGAGCTTCAGGCCGTAGCCTGCCGCGCCCGTAGCTGTCAGATAGCTGAGCCAAAGTTTACCGTCGGCCACGAGGCCGGGTTCGATATGCATGTCAGTCTCCTTTTCCGTCTCACCCGACGGAATCCGATATGTCGCGCAAGGCCGGTCTCCTGGCTCGTGGATCGCTGCCTGTCGCCTGCCTTCCCGGGGATCCCAGTGGCTTTGTGGACGAAGGCTCACCACGCACAGTCGCGGGGGCGGCCGGGGCTTCGGATCGTGATCCTTCCCCGTTCCCGTTTCATCCCGACGGCCGAATGCCGCCGGAACACCTGACGCACGTTTACCTGTCAACAAGCGATCGGAGCTGTCAAGGCGATTCAGTTGCGGCGCGGCTAAGCAGGCGTTCCTACCAGATGCATTTTTCTGTGGATTACCAATGGGTTAAATTCTGACCATCTGGTCAAAATGTCCATTTTAGTGTTCAAAAACAGTGCATCATCCCATGAGCCTACAATAGACATCGTAGAAAGCTGCACTTTCGCCTGCGCATGCCTTGGGGATAGTGACCATCTCGCCTTTCCCAAACGGTCGCCCACGGGGGGACGACCTCGGGACAACAGACGAGAAAATCATGACAACAAGCCCAACCGAAGGCTGGTTTCCGCACTGGAAACTAACCGCCGCCGATCGTGTCGCGCCTGAGGAGCGCCTGCCCTGGCCGCAGACCTTGATCGCCGGCTTCCAGCACGTGGTCGCGATGTTTGGTTCGACCGTGCTGGCGCCAATCATCATGGGCTTTGATCCCAACGTCGCCGTGCTGTTTTCGGGCATCGGCACGCTGATCTTCTTCCTGATCGTCGGCGGCCGCGTGCCATCCTATCTCGGGTCGAGCTTTGCCTTCATCGCCGTGGTGATGGCGGCTTCCGGCTATTCAGGGACCGGCGCCAACGTCAACATCTCCGTGGCGCTCGGCGGCATCATCGCGGCGGGCGCCGTTTACGCGGTAATCGGCCTCATCGTCGTCAAGATCGGCTACCAGTGGATTGAGAAGCTGATGCCGCCGGTGGTCACGGGCGGCATCGTCGCCGCCATCGGCCTCAACCTGGCGCCTATCGCCGTGAAGGGGATCTCGGCGACCGGCTTTGACCGGGTTGTTGGCCTCATTACAATCGTCGCCGTTGGCGCAGCGGCCGTCTATGCGCCGGGCATGCTGCGTCGCATCCCGGTTCTGATCGGTGGCCTGGTTGGGTATATCGTCTACTGGCTGGGCGCCGCATCCTTCGGTGATGCGCCGATCAACTTCGCCAAGCTGGACGCTGCCCCCTGGTTCGGCATGCCGACCTTCACCACACCGACTTTCTCCACCAGTGCCATGGCCCTCATCGCGCCGGTGGCAATCATCCTGGTTGCCGAAAACCTCGGACATATCAAGGCGATCGGCGCCATGACCGGGCGGAGCCTGGACCGCTATGTCGGCCGCGCCTTCCTTGGCGACGGCATTGCGACCATGCTGTCGGGTTCCTTCGGTGGCACCGGCGTCACCACTTACGCCGAGAACATGGGCGTGATGGCCGTGACCAAGATCTACTCGACGCTGATCTTCGTGGTCGCTGCTGTGATCGCCATCCTGCTCGGCTTCTCGCCGAAGTTCGGCGCGCTGATCGGCACCATCCCCGGCCCGGTCATCGGCGGTCTCTCCATCGTCATCTTCGGCCTGATCACGGCGACTGCCGGCCGGATCTGGGTGGAAAACAAGGTGGACTTCTCCGAGACCAAGAACCTGATCACCACTGCGGCAGCGGTGATCGCCGGAGCCGGCGATCTGACGCTCAACATCGGCGGCTTCACACTGGGCGGCATCGGCACCGCAACCTTTGGTGCCATCCTCCTCTATGCGCTTCTCGATCGCGGTCCGAAGAAGGCCTGATCACTCGATAGGAGCAGGATCGAACTTTGCCCACTGGTGCCCACCGGCCGTCTGGCCGGTCGGTGCCGGTGGGTTTTGCTTTTCACGCGGATCGAGTCCCTTGGGCTTGCCGAAAAGGCCGATGTTGGCGTCTCCCCAGGCTTTCAACGCCATCAGCACCGGCTCCATGGATCGGCCGAGCGGTGACAGGGAATACTCAACCTTGGGCGGCACCTGCGGATAGACGGTGCGCACGACCAACCCATCCTCTTCGAGTTCGCGCAGTTGGTTGGTCAGCATGCGAGGGGTCACGGACGCGAGAATGCGGCTGAGCTCGCCAAAGCGCAGCGTCCTGTCGAGAAGATGAAACAGGATCACCGATTTCCACTTGCCGTCGACGAGGCCGATAGCCGCCTCCACCGAACAGCCGGGCGCGCAATCGAAACGCGAATGCCGGACCTTGGCCATCATACTATCCTTCTTTGCACTACCTGCGCTCTTTGTGCGTATTGGCTGAGACCGATCATAGGAGCAACTATGGCTCATATCCATAGGAAAGGAAGTAGCCATGAAAGCCGTCGCCTATCGTCATGCGGGTCCCATCGATCGTCCGGACGCGCTCCTCGATATCGATCTGCCGACACCTACCCCCACTGGGCGCGACCTTCTGGTCGAAGTCGCCGCCGTTTCGGTCAATCCGGTCGATACCAAGGTGCGAGCCAGCGCTGCGCCGGCGGCCGGTGATGTGAAGGTGCTGGGATGGGATGCGGTTGGTCGCGTTGTCGCCGTTGGTGACGAGGTGACCAGCTTCAAGACTGGCGACGAGGTCTGGTATGCCGGTTCGATCGCCCGGCCCGGTGCCAATAGTCAGTTTCATCTCGTCGACGACCGCCTCGTCGGGCACAAGCCGAAATCCCTGTCAAATCCCGAAGCTGCGGCCCTCCCGCTGACCGCCATTACGGCTTGGGAAATGCTGTTCGACCGGCTGGACGTTCGCCGTAGCATACCAGGCGCCGCGAACGCCATCCTGATCGTTGGCGGGGCCGGCGGTGTCGGATCGATCGCCATCCAGCTGGCACGGGCACTTACAGACCTCACCGTCATCGCCACCGCATCAAGGCCAGAGACGCTCGCTTGGGCGCGGAAACTCGGCGCCCATCATGTCGTCGATCACTCGCGGCCATTGGCCGACGAGGTGGCAGCGCTCGGTCTTGGTGCACCAGCCTTCGTGTTCTCGACCACTCAGACACACCAGCACCTTGGCGAAATCGCCAAGCTGATCGCGCCGCAGGGGCGCTTTGGACTGATCGACGATCCTGAGAGCCTCGACATCACCGGCTTCAAGCGCAAGGCGATATCGGTGCACTGGGAGCTGATGTTCACCCGCTCGCTGTTCGAAACCCCTGATATGGGCGAGCAGGGAAAGCTTCTCGACGAAGTCGCTCGCCTGATCGACGCCGGCAAGTTGCGGACAACAGTCACCGATGTGCTGCGGCCGATCAATGCCGCCAATCTTCGCAACGCCCATGCGATCATTGAAAGCGGCAAGGCGCGTGGCAAGATCGTGCTGGAAGGATTCTAAGGAACTCAGGAAAACTGAAGCATACCCAAAGAAAATACGATTCGCGGCGGCGGGTTCAAACTATTGGAGGAAGGTAGCAGCGGCGCTATATTCAGGGTGCAAAGAAGAGAAGAAACAGAGGTTCCGGGAAACCGCCTGGAACGGAAAAGGAAGAAGATCATGTTCGGCACCCTGAAGCACCTTACCAAGACCTTCCGCGCTCCTGCCGCCGCTGAACGCGAATTGATCTATATCACGGCTGGCACCAACCGGTTTGAGCTCGAAGCTCGCGAACGCCATGTGGTGACGCGCGGCTTTTGCCACGAGCAAGCCCTTGGCTGACAGGCCGGCCCGAACCTTACGGGCCCAGAAATTAGCGGCCGCCCACCCCAGGCCGACGTCGAGCGCTCGATTTCCCTGACCGGATCGGGCGCTTTGCCGTTTATGGCGCCTCTGTCAAATACCGGCGGCCACCAACACCTTCCTGGAAGACTCGATTGCTTCAAGGCGTGGCACGTCGAGGAAATGATCGTTGACCGCGACCGTGCCCTCGATGCGCCCGACAATGGCCTGAGCCAGCCAGCGTCCGGCGGCACGGAAATCCTCATGAGCCGTCTCGATGGCTGGCCGAAACTTGCGGAACAGGTTGGAGGACTCCTTCACGACGACATCGAAATCGCGGCCAAGCACATAGCCCAGCGCCTCCGCGCCGGCCGTCGCAGCCAATGCCGCCATGGCGCTACCGCAGACAAATCCGTCTGGCCGGCGGCCCGCTTCGATGATCCGGGACACCTCGGCCTGAATGAATTCGTGCGGGCTGTCAGTGTCTACGGACCCTGCCGAAACTTCATCGAGACTGAGCAGTTCGACGCCCCGATAAAAACCAGCCGTCATATGTCGGGCGTAGGTCAGATGCTGAGGCGGCGGCAGCAGCATCAATCGGCGGCGCCCAAGACCTGCGAGCCGCCGCACGGCGGCTTCCGCATAAGCGTCATTGTCGAAATCAAAATAAGGATGCTCGATCCCCATGGCGGTGCGGCCATGCGTGACGAACGGCACGCCGCGCTCAGTGAGGAAACGAACACGGGCGTCATCCGGCTCGATGCGCGCGAAGAGAATGCCGTCCGCAGCACCGGCCTCCACAATGTTGCGGATCGGCCCGAGCGGATCCGACGCTGGGTCATGCAGCATGACCACCAGTTGGTAGGTCGTGGCAGACAACACTTCGGACAGACCGTAAATGAGCTGTGAGTTGATACCCAGCTCCTCCGACTCAGTTGCCAGCACCAGCGCAATGACGTGGCTGCGGCCGGTTCTGAGGCGCACGCCGGCCCGGTTCGGCTGGTAGCCCAGGCTTTCAGCCAGAAGTCGGACCCGCGCCTTGGTATCTTCGCCAATGTCAGGGGCGTCGTGCAGGGCGCGCGACACCGTCGTCACGCCGAGACCGGCAAGGCGAGCAATGGTCTTGAGCGTCGGCCGATCGGATGGTCCCTGCCGCGCGGTCATGCCCACGCCAGGCGTCTCGTCGTCTTGCATCATATTGTTTTGCGGCGCAAATGTCCGGTCTCCGCCAGCTGCGCCGCGCCTCCCAAGCGTTCACACTACATCCTTTGGGCGAGAAGCAGAACTGAGGCTTGCGTATCGTTGCGCGTTTAGCTAAGCCTACTGTAACGTTACAGGTGTGAATACCGCGGCCAACCGCGGCAGGCGCGCCGACAAGCCGTTGAGCGTTGCATCGCGGAAAGCTGAGGAGATTTCCGCGTTAGTTCAGTGACTTGTCGTTCGGGGTGGAGCGAGAGAAGCAGCAGTCGCCGCTGTTCCGTCATCGGCCTTTCGGTCGGATCGTTTGGGCAATTCCCTTTTCTTGACCGTCAGCGTCCATGGCCCTCTCGCAAGTCATGCAACCCACGGGTGAACCCGTTTCGGGGAGTGTACGGTTGCGGCGAGGAGGTTTCGCCGCAGGAGGAAAGGGAGGAACCAGATGTCGTTTGGTATCAATCGCCGCACCTTCACGGTCGTGTCGGCTGCCGCGCTGATGGCGACGGTCGCCAGCTCGGCATTCGCTCAATCGAGCGAGTATCCCCGCAACGAGACGCTCTACATGAGCGGCGCGCAATGGGGTAACATCGTCGGCTTCAACCCCTATTTCGGCAACTTCGCCAATGGCCTCATCGGCCTCGTCAACGAGACCCTGTTCCGTTATGACCCGATCGCCGACAAGTACATCGATTGGCTGGCCGAGAAGGGCGAATGGACGAGCCCGACCGTCTACAAGCTGACGATCCGCTCCGGCATCAAGTGGAGCGATGGCAGCGACTTCACCGCTGACGACGTGAAATGGAACATCGATCTTGGCAAGCTGCCGACCATCTGGTGGACTGACCTCTACAAGAGCATCAAGAGCGTCGAGGCTTCCGGCAACACCGTGACGGTGACCTTCGACGGCACGCCTAACTACCAAGCCTGGGCGAACGCCACCTGGAACATTCCGATGATGAAGCCTTCCCAGTGGAAGGATCACGCCAACGAAAAGGACATCACGTCCTGGACGCCGGATGAGCCGATCGGCACCGGTCCCTATGTATTCGACAAAGCCGGCTACGATCCGACGACACGCGTCGTGTGGAAGAAGACGCCGGATGGTTGGTGGGCCTCAAAGGCCGGCATTTCGCCAGACCCGAAGCCGAAGTACATCATCGATATCGTCAACTCGTCGAACAACGTGGCTCTCGGCCTGCTGCTGTCCGGCAAGCAGGACCTGAACAACAACTTCCTGCCGGGCGTGGCGACGCTGATTAGCGGCGGTTATGGCCTGCATACCTATTACGACAAGCCGCCCTACATGCTGCCGGCCGTCACGTCCTGGCTGCTGCCGAACACCAAGAAGGCACCTCTCGACGATGCGGCCTTCCGTCGGGCTCTGGCATTCTCGATCAACACCGACCAGATCGCCAAGGTCGACTACGGCAACGTCGTGCTGCCGGCGAGCCCCACCGGCCTGTTGCCGGCCTGGGACAAGTACATCGACAAGGACGCCGTGAAGAAGCACGGCTTCAGCTACAATCCGAAGAAGGCGGCCGAGATCCTCGACAAGGCCGGCTACAAGAAGGGTGCCGACGGCTTCTACAAGACGCCGAAGGGCGAGCCGATCGATCTGAAGATCGAGGTTCCCTCGGGCTGGTCGGACTGGATGCAGGCGGTGCAGATGATCTCGGCCGATGCCAAGGCCGTGGGCATCAAGATCACGCCGAAGTATCCGGACTTCAACACCTACCAGTCGGAGCGCAACACCGGCAACTTCGATCTGATGATCGAAAATTCCCAGCCGCTTAGCGACACGCCCTATACCTACTATCGCTATCTCTACCAGCTGCCGATCCTGAGTTCGCAGACCAACTACAACTTTGCGCGCTTCGAGGACAAGGCGGCCTGGGATCTTACGGTTCAGCTTGCCAAGACGCCGCGTACCGATCTCGACAAGATGAAAGAGATCACGGGCAAGCTGCAGGTCACCTTCATGGAAAACCTGCCAATGATCCCGCTCTGGTACAATGGGGCCTGGGCGCAGATGAGCACCACGACCTGGAAGAACTGGCCGGCAGATGGCACCGACCGCCAGTTCATCCCAATCTCCTGGCGCGGTTGGCTGCAGATGACAGGTCTCGACACCATCACGCATCTGGAGCCGGCTGGCCAATAAGTCGTCGCGTCCGCGTCCCGGGAGCCGCGGCTGCCGGGACGCCATGCCTTATCGAACAAACGACACGCTTTGCGAAGATCCCGGACGACGCTGGTCGCCGTCCGGGTCCCGCCTGGGGTCTTTTGTTCCCGTTCCGGAGCCTCGATCGTGCTGCGCTACCTTGCCCGGAAGATCCTGATCTATCTCCTGACGTTCATCGTCGCAGTTACCGTCGACTGGGCGATTCCTCGCTTCATGCCCGGGAATCCTGTTGATGCACTGGTCTCGCGCATCGCTTTGATGCCGGATGCCAATGCCGCCCTGACCTCCTACTTCATGGCGGCCTTCAATCTCGACCAGCCGCTTTGGCAGCAATACCTGAATTTCTGGTGGGCCCTGCTCAACGGCGACCTTGGCCGCTCGATCATGCTGTTCCCAACGCCGGTGACGACGCTGATCAGCCGCGCCCTGCCCTACACCCTCGGTCTGCTGCTGCCGTCGATCCTTCTGTCCTGGTACGTCGGGAATGTCATCGGAGCCTTGGCGGCGCGGCGCAAGCTGCTCGACAACAGTGTCTTGCCGCTCGGCTACCTGTTGACAGCCACGCCCTACATGTGGCTCGGCATCCTGCTCGCCTGGGTGCTCGGCTCGACGCTCGGTTGGTTCCCGCTGGCCTTCGGCTATGACCAGTCGCTCAAGGCCGAGTGGTCCCTCCAATTCTTCGGCAGCCTTCTCTACCACTGGGTCCTGCCGTTCGCCTCGCTGTTCATGGTGGCACTCGGCGGCTGGGCGATCGGCATGCGCAATATGATCATCTATGAGCTCGAAAGCGATTACGCCAACTATCTGATGGCACTCGGTGCTCCGCAGCGGCTCGTCCGGAAATACGCCTTCCGCAACGCCATGCTGCCGCAGATCACCGGCCTCGCGCTGCAGCTCGGTGCCGTGGTCGGTGGTGCACTGGTCACGGAGATCGTCTTCTCATACCCCGGCCTCGGCTGGCTGGTGCTCTCGGGCATCCAGAACCAGGACTATTTCGTCATTCAGGGCGTGTTCCTGTTCATCATCGTCGGCGTGCTGCTCGCCAACCTGATCGTCGACATCGTCTACGTCGTGGTCGATCCGCGCACCCGTGTCGGACTGCAAGGAGATGCGGCATGACCAGCACCACCGGCTCCGCCCCGACCGCTCCTGCCTCCAAGGCCGGACGCAACGAGGTTCTCTATTTTGCTCTTCGCAATACCAAGCTGCTGATTGGCGCCGTCGTCTTCACGATCTTCCTGTTCGGTGCCATTTTCGGGCCCATGCTGGCGACCCACGAGCCGCTGACCTTCGATGCGCCGCCCGGCATGCCGCCGTCGGCGGACTATTGGTTCGGCACCACCCTGTTCGGCCAGGACGTGTTCTCGCAATTCGTCAACGGCCTTCGCTCGAGCTTCATCGTCGGCATCCTGGCCGGTGTCACCGCGGCGGTCATCGGCATGTTCGTCGGCTTCTTTGCCGGCTATCGCGGCGGTCTCGTCGACGAAGTGCTGAACATGCTGACCAACGTCGTCCTGGTAATCCCCACATTCGCGGTTCTTCTCGTCGTCGCAGCCTATCTCAGCGTGCGCGGCCTCGGAACGGAAGCAGCTTTCATCGGCTTGACCTCCTGGCCCTGGGCGGCGCGAGCCATCCGCGCCCAGACATTCTCGCTGACGTCCCGTGACTTCGTCGGCATGGCCCGGCTCAATGGCGAAAGCACGCTCCGCATCATCTTCGGCGAGATCGCGCCGAACATGAGCTCCTACCTGGTGATGACCTTCATCCTGCTGTTCGGTGGCGCCATACTGACCGCCGCGACGCTGGACTTCATTGGGTTGGGACCGACCGACTCCATCTCGCTCGGTCTTATGATGAACTACTCGGTGATGAACGCCGCGCTGCAGCTCGGCATGTGGTGGTGGTTCGTGCCGCCGGGTCTTGCCATTACCGCCATCGTTGGCTCGCTCTACGTCATGAACGTCGGCCTCGACGAGGTGTTCAATCCCAAGCTGAGGGCGCTCTGAGATGCTGGCGGTATCCGACCTCAAGATCCATTACCGGACGCTGGCTGGCAGCGTCAAAGCGCTCGATGGCGTCAGCTTCTCGGTTGCCGACGGCGAGATCATGGGGCTGGCCGGCGAGTCAGGCTGTGGCAAGTCGACGCTTGGCAAGGCGCTGATACGGCTTGAAGAACGCATGCAGTATGCTGGCGGCGAGGTAACGCTCGACGGCGAGACAATGCCCATTGCCGACGATCGGGCGATGAATCCCTATCGTTTCCGCAAGATGTCGATCGTTCCGCAATATGCCATGAGCGCGCTCAACCCGACGCGCCGCATCGGCCGGATGATCGACGAGCTGCTGGCATCGCGCGGCCTCAAGGGGGCGACGCTTCGCCCAGAACTTGAACGGCGCCTCGCAATCCTTGGCCTGACGCCCGATGTGCTCGGCATGTATCCGATCGAGCTGTCCGGCGGCATGAAACAGCGTGTCGTGATGGTCTTGTCGACCTTGCTCGACCCGTCGCTGCTGATCGCCGACGAAGTCACCTCGGCACTCGACGTCGCCTCGCAGAAGAAGGTGGCCGGCGCCTTGGTGGAGTTCCGCGACCGCGGCTACGTCAAGTCGATGATCGTCGTCACCCACGACCTCGCCATTCTGGCTCAGGTCGCCGACAGCATCCTCATCATGTACGCGGGCAAGCTGGCAGAGAAGGCGCCGACACGCACCATCGTCGAGGCGCCGGCCCATCCCTACACCCGCCTGTTGCTGGGCTCCTTGCCCGAAGTCGGCATCCGCTTCGAGGAGAAACGGCTCCCCGGCATCAAGGGGCGGCCACCGTCCCTGCTCTCTCCACCGGTGGGCTGTCGTTTCCGTGACCGCTGTCCGCTGGCCTTCGGCAAATGCGTCGAAGAGCCTCCCTTCATCGAGATCGCTCCCGGCCATCAGGTCGCTTGCTGGAAGGCGGACGCCCATGCTCAAGGTTGAGAACGTATCCAAGGTGTTCCGCTCCGGCGCTTTCGGCGGCAAGAAGGCGAAGGTGATTCACGACGCCGACTTCGAGGTGAAGCCCGGCGAGGTGGTGTCGCTGATCGGCGAGAGCGGTTCGGGCAAGACCACGGTCGGACGCATGATCCTTCGCCTCACCTCGGTGAGCGAGGGGCGCATCACCTTCGAGGGCGAGGATATCTCCAAGCTCAAGGGCGCCGATCTGAAATCTTATTACCGGCGCGTACAGGGTGTATTCCAAGACCCCTTCAGTTCGTTCAATCCGATCTTCAAGGTCGGTCGCGTGTTTCGGACCATCCGCCGCGAGTTCCTCGGAGATCTGGGTGCGGCGGCCTGGGGAGAGCGCCTTACCGGAGCTCTCAACGCAGTCGGACTTGAGGTGGCGGCTCTCGACAAGTTCCCGCATCAGATGAGCGGCGGCCAGCTGCAGCGCCTTCTGATCGCCCGAGCGCTTGTGCTCGATATCCGCCTGCTTGTGGCCGACGAAATCATCTCGATGCTCGACGCATCGACGCGCATCGACGTGCTCAACCTTCTCGGCGATCTGAAGCAAAAGGGCTTGTCGATCATCTTCGTGACGCACGACCTTGCGCTCGGCAACTACATCTCCGACCGGATCATCATCCTCCAGAAGGGTGCCATCGTCGAAATGGGGGCGACCGACCGGGTATTCGGCGATCCGCAGCACGCCTATACCCGCTCGCTGCTCAATGCCGTACCGCATCTGCATGAACGCTGGAGCGAGGCGGAGCTCAAAGACCTGGGTCTCGTCAAGGATACGGCGCGGGCCGGGGGCCGCCTGATCGAACACCAGCCCGAGCATTTCGTGCGCGTTTATTCCTGATCCGGCCCCGATCCGCCTGTCGCTGTGGTCGGCGTACATGCTATGCCGGCCTCATCGAAGGATGAGGCGGCAAGATGAGCGAACAGGCATTTTCGGAGCTGCGGAGGGTGCTCGGCCCAGCCGGTTTTCTTGAAGGCTCCGATATCCCTGCCCGCAATCAGTCAGACTCATCGGTGCAGCCGCCGCAGAAGCCGCTCGCAGTACTGCGCCCCGCCTCAACCGAAGAGGTTTCAGAGGCGCTGGCCATTGCATCCCGGCATCGGCTCACCATCACAACCCAGGGCGGGCTCACCGGCCTCTGTGGGGGAGCGACCCCGGCGCCTGGCACCCTGGCCCTGTCGCTTGAGCGGCTGACCGGCATCGAAGAGATCGATGGCCGCGCCATGACGCTGACGGCGCGCGCCGGCACGCCGCTTGAGACCATGCAGCACGCTGCCGAGGCAGAGGGCCTGTTGTTCCCTGTCGACTTCGGCGCACGAGGTACCGCAACAGCCGGCGGCATCGTCTCGACCAACGCCGGTGGCAATCGGGTGCTGCGCTACGGCATGACACGTGCCTCCGTGCTCGGCCTCGAGGCGGTTCTGGCCGATGGCACGGTGATCGGCTCGCTCAACAAGATGCTGAAGAACAATGCCGGTCCCGATCTCAAGCAGTTGTTCGCCGGCTCCGAGGGCTTGTTCGGCGTGGTGACCCGCGTTGTCTTCGCGCTTCAGCCGCTGCCTCGCTGGACGGGATTGGCGTTGGTCGCCTTGCGGGATTTCGAAGCAGCCGCCGACATCCTGGCCAGTGCGCGTGCCGATCTTGGGCCAATGCTCTCCGCCTTCGAGGTGATGTGGCCAGATTACTGGACGATGGTGACCGAGAATGTCCCGGGTCGCCGCGATCCCTTCGCCGACAAGCACGGGCTCTATCTCCTCATCGAAGGTCACGGCCGCGATGCGACGCGCGACGGCGCGACCTTCGAGGCCTTTCTCGAGGGTATCTTCGAGGCGGGTCTCGTCGAGGATGCCATGCTGGCGCAATCACTCTCCGACATGGAGGCCTTCTGGTCGATCCGGGATGCGTCGGCCGAGATCGAGCCGGTGCTCGGCGAGCACGAAAGCTTTGACGTCGGCCTGCCGCCGGGTGAAGTCGGGCGCTTTGTCGAGGCTTGTCGCTCAACGCTTGCCCATGAACTGCCAACCAGCCGCGCCGTGTTCTTCGGCCATGCCGCTGATGGCAATATTCACGTGATGGCTTCCGTGCCCGAAACCGGCCCGATCGGTCATCACGCGGTGGAAAGCGTTGTTTATGGCGTGACGCGAAGCTTCTCGGGCTCCGTGTCCGCCGAGCACGGCATCGGCGCGCTGAAACGCGGCTGGCTCGGCCATAGCCGCTCCAAAGCCGAAATCGCGCTTATGGAGCGCCTTAAGGCGGCGCTCGATCCCCTCGGCATCCTCAACCCCGGCAAGGTGATCTGAGGAGTGCCAGGGATCAGTCCCTCGTCGACATGGCGCCCATGAGCTTCGGCAGATCGCCGAAGCGGGCGATCAGGCCGAAAACGGCCGCCGTCACGGCGACGAACAGCACCGACACCGCCGCCATGGTCGGCGTATAGCCATAGCGGAGCGCGTTGAACACCTTAATTGGCAGTGTCTCTCGCACGAAGCCAATGGTCATATAGGCGACGATATATTCGTTGAGCGACAGCACGAAGGCGAAGGCATAGCCAGAGACGACATAGGGCAGAATCAGCGGCAGCACCACGGTGCGGAACACCGTGCGATCATCCGCGCCCATGGTGGCGGCAGCCTCGGTCAGCGAACGGTCGATCGACGAGAAGCCGAGCGTCAGCGTCACGAGCGGCAGCGTCACGAAGAAGATGGCATGGGCAATCACCGCCGTCCAAACCTGGCCGTAAAAACCGGAGGTCGCCCAGAATGTCAGAAAACCCAGCGCGGTGATGACCGGCGGCAGCGTGAAGGGAGCGACGCCAAGCAGTTGGAAGACCTGCGCCCAAGGGGCGATTCGCCGCCAGAGGAACCAGGCGAGCGGCAGGGCGATGACCACCGCAAGTGCTGCCGAGGTGACGGCGAGCAGCACGGAAGCGATGAGTGCCCGGAACCATTCGGGATCGACGAAGATTTCGGCGAACCAATGGAAGGAGAAGCCCTGTGGTGGAAACGACAGGTTCTGCTTCTCGTTGAACGAGACGCCGATCACCACAACGATGGGTGCGGCGAGGAAGATGCCGACCAGCGCGAGATAAAGGCGGGAGAGGAAGCGCTCCATCTCAGGCCTCCAGCTTCTTGCCGGCAAACATCGTCAGCGACACGAGCGCCAGCGACACCAGCACGAGGAACACCGCCATGGCGGCTGCGAACGGCATGTTCGACTGGTAAAGCGCCTGGTCGGTGATCAGTACCGACAGCGTCCAGTGGCTCGGCCGCCCCAGGATCTGCGGCAGAAGATAGGAGCCGAGCGCGAAGATGAAGGCCATGATCAGCGTGGCGATCAGGGTCGTCCGAAGGGCCGGCAGCACCACAGTGAAAAAGGCCTTGAGGGGCGAAGCGCCCAGCGTGCGCGCTGCCTCGGTCAAAGTTGGATCGAGGCGCACCATGGACGGATAGAGCACCAGCACGGCGTAGGGCATCGCCTGATAGACCATGCCGGTGAGCACTCCGCCAAAGCCGGGTACCAGTGCCTGTGGCGCCTGCATCAGGCCCACCCAGACAAGGAGGTTGGTGATCCCGGCGGTGCGGGACAGAAGTGTCGACCAGGCGAAACCGATGATCACTTCCGACAGCGACAGGATCGAGAGAAGCGCCACCAGCCAAATCACCTGCGTGGATCGCCGAGAGCGGGCGATCAGATAGGTGAAAGGCACGGCAATGACCAGCGCCACCACCGCCACCGCAACGGCGAGGTAGAGCGAGAACATCAGGACGTTGCCGAAAAACGGCGTCAGGAAACGGGCATAGTTGGCCAGCACGAAGTCCGGCACATAGAAACCGCCCTGCTGGCGGCGAAAGAAGCTGACCACCACCATGGTGCCGAAGGGTACGATGAAGAAGATGGTCAACATCAGGCCGGGAAAGATCACCGGCAGATGCTGCGCGAGGCCGCGGGCAGGTTCGCGCCTCATCGGGTAAGTACCACGGAACGGGCGGGATCGAGGCGAAGCCCGACGCGGTCGCCGACCGTCACCTCCGGCCGGGCGCGGGGGCTGGTCACGGCGACAACCTGGGTGCCGCCAGCGTCGAGGAAGAACTCGATTGCGCCGCCCAGATCGCGCACAAAGGTGATCTTGGCCTCGGGAAGCTCCGGAGATGGGGCGGTGAGTTCGACATCCTCGGGCCGGACCGATAGCGTGGCCTTCGAAATGCCGTAAGGCATTCCGATAGCCGTCGGGCGCCCGAGCAGCACGGTATGATCGCCGTTGCGTGCAATGTCGATCAGGTTGGTCGAGCCAATGAAATCGGCGACGAAGGTATCGGCAGGCTTGCGATAGATCTCGACCGGTGACGCGGCCTGACGGATCTCGCCGCTTTGCATGACGATCACCGTATCGGCCATGGTCATCGCCTCGCGCTGGTCATGGGTGACGACGATGGTGGTAATGCCAAGCTGCTGTTGCAGCTGGCGGAGCTCGACCTGCATGGCCTCGCGAAGCTTGGCGTCGAGCGCCGAAAGCGGCTCGTCGAGCAGGAAGAGACGCGGATTGACGGCCAATGCCCGGGCGATGGCGACGCGTTGGCGTTGGCCGCCCGAAAGCTTGGTAACCGCCCGGTCGGCATAGCCAGGCAAATGGACCATGGCGAGCAGCTCTTCGACTCGCCAGGCCTGCTCCTCCTTGGAAAGGCCGCGAATTCGAAGCGCATAGGCGATATTGCCGCCAACGGTCAGATGCGGAAACAATGCCAGCGACTGGAAGACCATGCCGAGATTGCGCTTGTGGGTCGGCTGGCGAGTGATGTCCTCGCCATCGATCGAGATGGTGCCGGTGGTGGGCAGGTCGAGGCCGGCGATCATACGAAGCAGCGTCGTCTTGCCGCAGCCCGATGGTCCGAGCAGGCAGACGAAGCGACCATTGGGCACTTCGAGATCGACGTCATTGACCGCCTTCACCGTGCCGAATTCGCGGGTGACGCCCTTGAGTACCAGTCCCGACATGAGGATTTCCGTCGCGAGAAAAGGGGCGCCCCGCAGTTGCGAGGCGCCGGATATGGCGAAGTCGATCAGCCGACGATCAGCTCCGTCCACTTCTCGCTCAGCCAGTCGGCCTTCTGGACCTGCATGTCATAGCGCGGGATGATCGGATCGATTTCCGACGAGGCGGCGGCGAACTCGGCATCCGTGAGGTCGGTCAGCGAACGCTTGACGGTCGGCGCGGTGCCGACCTTGCGCGTCACCAGGGCCTGGATCGACGGCTGGCTCATGAAGTCGATGAAGAGATGGGCTTCCTCGACCTTCTTCGACGCCTTGGAGAGAGCCCAACAGCCGGAATCGAGAATGCCGCCTTCCTTCGGGAAGGTCGAACGGACATGGAAGCCGTCGGCGATCGCGAGGCCCGTCACGTCATGATAATACTGACCCATCGGGATCTCGCCCGACTTCAGAGCTTGCTCGAACTGGGCTTCGTCGCGATACCAGAGGCGCACGTTGCCCTTGAGCTCGGCGAGCTTGGCGAACACCTTGAGGATGCCCTCCTCAGTGTCGAGCGCGTTGGTGCCACCGAAGAATGTCTTGGCGGTGACTTCCAGCAGGAAGGAGTTGGAGACGAGAGCCATCAGGCCGAGCTTGTCGGCGTTGGCGGGATCCCACAGGGCGGCCCAGGAGGTCGGCGCTTCCTTGTAAACGTCGGTGTTGGAGACGAGCGTCACGTACCAGGCAACGGCACCGATACCGGCAATGCGGCCATCGGGGTATTTGTTGATGAAGGTCGGGATCAGACCGTCGAGATTCTTGATCTTGGCGGCATCAAGCGGCGCCCAGAGCTCGGTCGCCTGCCCCTTCAGCATCGAGGTCTGCGAAATCATCGACACGTCGGCCGGCGCTTCGCCGGCGTTGGCCGCTTGCTGGAGCTGAACCAGCCAGGCTTCGCCGGTCGGCTCCGCCACAGATTCCACGGCAATGCCGGTCGCCTTGGTGAACTCGGGGAAGATGTTCTTGTCGAAGGAGTTCTTGAAGTAGCCGCCGTAGGCGCCAACCTTGAGCGTACGATCGGCGGCGCGCAGCACGTTTGGCATGGCGAGCACGGCGGCGCCAGTTGCACCTGCCGCGAGCAAGGCGCGGCGGCTGATGGAAATATCTGTCATCTTGGTCATTTGGCTGATCCCCTTATGTGTGGCCGCCGCCGTCTTGGGCGTGTTCGGCCGTTCCCCTGTTTAGGTTTTATTTACTCTTTTTCAGCGCCGGACTGAACACCATCAAACTCAGGATCTCGAACAGCATCTGAGCACCGATCTGGGCCGTATTGCTGGTTGAGTCATACTGCGGCGCGACCTCGACCACGTCGCCGCCGACGAAGTTGAGTCCCTTGAAGCCCCGGACAAGCGCCAGAGCCTCTCGGCTGGTAAGGCCGCCAACTTCCGGCGTGCCGGTGCCGGGGGCGAATGCCGGATCGAGACTGTCGATATCGAAGGAGAGATAGGCCGGGCCATCGCCCACCACCTTTCGCGCCATATCGATGATGGCCGAGATGCCAAGACCGGAAATCTCCCTGGCATCGATGACCGTCATGCCGCTGTCGCGCGAAAACTCCCAGAGGTACTCCGACGATCCGCGAATGCCGATCTGGATGGTGCGGGTGGGATCGAGCACGCCATCGAGAACGGCGTTACGGAACGGGCCGCCGTGGTGGAACTTGGTGTCATCGAAGGGCGCACCTGTGTCGGCGTGGGCATCGATGTGGATGAGCCCAACCGGCGCCTTGGCCCCGACGGCACGCAAGATCGGATGGGTGATTGAGTGGTCGCCGCCGACCGACAGCGGCAGCACGCCGGCGGCCACGATCACGGCGACCGTGCGCTCGATGTCTTCATGGCTCTGCTCAAGGCGAAACCGGCCACGGAACGGCACGTCGCCAATGTCGGCCACCTCGACGTCGTGGACGGGCGCCGTGTCGAGCACCTCGTTGTACGGGCCAATGCGCTCGATCGCCCGGAGAGCACGCGGTCCAAAACGCGAGCCGGGGCGGTTGGTCACGCCGAGGTCCATAGGCATGCCTAGCAGGGCGACGTCGAGCCCGGCAAAATCGGGAGCCGCCCAATCGATGAGGCGGGCCGGGGCCGACAGGAAAGTAGGCATGCCGGCAAATGGGGCAGCGCGCGTACCGCCCTTAAAGATACGAGCAGCAACCCGCGCATAGCGAGGATCATAGGTCTCGCCCGGCTTGCCGGTATATTTCTCGCGCAGGGCTTTCAGCCGCTCTGCATCCCAAACCATGATCGATCGACCTTCCCGACACGCGCACCGCAGCATTTCTGCGCTGGCGGCGACAGACGCCACGCCGAAAACGAACGCGGCATTCTGAAGTTTATGGTTCCCCGGAGCGATGACCGCTCATTGTTTGCCCAATCAAAAGGCAAATCCATTTGAAATGCAACTCACATTGATTTATCCAGATATGTGAATTTTTCTCACAGCAGAGAACGAATGGGCGAACCAGGAATTCCCAGCCGATTGCCGCCGCTCAACTCGTTGCGTGCCTTCGAAGCGACGGCGCGCCGCAGTTCCGTGTCGGCGGCCGCCCGCGAGCTCGGCGTCACGCACGGCGCCGTCAGTCATCAGATCAGGGCCTTGGAAGAGACGCTCGGCGCCTCGCTTTTCGAGCGCGGCAGCCGGCGGATGAAACTGACCCCCCAGGGCGCCCTGCTGCTGCCCGCGGTCGCTCAGGCGTTCGGCGATATCGCGGCGGCAACGGCACGGCTGCAGCGGCCGGAAGCAAGCGGCACGCTCACCGTGATGTGCGTTGCCGGTCTGCTGTCCTTCTGGCTGCTGCCGCGCCTTCACGGGTTCACCGACGCCTATCCGGGCATCACACTCGATCTCTCGGCCGGTAATGATCCGTCACGCGTCGGGGATCCAGAGGTCGATCTCGTCATCCTCTATGGGAATGGCAGCATCAGTGGATGCTGGAGCCGCCTTTGGAGCCCGCTTCGCCTGTTCCCTGTCGTGTCGCCGAGCCTGATTGCCAGTCGGCCGCTCCGCACGGTCCGCGATCTCCGGCACCACACGCTGCTGCATGGCGACAGGGGAAACGAGTGGACAACGTGGCTGGGCGCCGCCGATGCGGCAGACCTGCCGCGCGGTCGCCAGCACCTCCTCGGCGATGCCCGCCTTTCGACCGAGGCTGCCGTAAATGGTCAGGGTGTCGCGGTGGGTGATACCATCACCGCCGCCCGACTGATTGCCGATGGCGATCTCGTGGTGCCCTTTGATCTTTCGGTGGCGGCCAACGACAGTTTCTTTGTCGCTTGCCGGAGCGAGATGCGCTCCGCCCCCATCGTCAAGGCTTTCGTCGACTGGCTTTTCGCGACGCTCGACGCGGACGCTCTTCCCGAGCCGAAGCTGTCGCCCCGTTCGCCGCAGCGTCAGCCCGCGCCTTCTTCACCTGATCTTTGAACCGCGCCGTCACAGGATACTCGACATGCCGCGCCTCAATCCACTCGTTGCCGACCTCGCCCCGCCGCCGATCCCCTCTGTCCAGGCATGGGCGCGTGCCTATGACGGCGCCTATGGTCCGACCGTCGACCTGTCGCAGGCCGTGCCCGGCTATCCGCCGCATCCTAACCTCATCGCCATGTTGACGGCTGCCGCAGCCGATCCTTCGGCAGCTGCCTATGGCCCTATCGAGGGTGATCGCTCCTTGCGCGAAGCACTCGCCGCCGACGAGAGCGCCCTTTACGGCGCAGCGATCGCAGCCGACAACATCCACATCACCTCGGGCTGCAACCAGGCGTTCATCTGCGCCGCCCTGGCGGTAGCCGAGCCTGGAAGCCGGGTGCTTCTTTCCAACCCCTTCTACTTCAATCACGAGACGTCGCTACGCATGTTCGGCGTCGGCATCGGTCTCGTGGACTGCCCTGCGGATGGCGGCTTCCTTCCCAGCCTCGAGGCGCTGGATGCAGCCATCACGCCTGACGTGCGAGCCTTCGCCATCGTCTCCCCCAACAACCCAACCGGCGCCGTCTATCCCCCGGCCCTGCTAGCCGCCCTGCTCGAGCTCTGCCGGCGGCGCGGCATCTGGTTGATCCTCGACGAAACCTATCGCGACTTTCTGCCGGCAGAAGCCAAGCAACCGCATGACCTGTTTCTGAAACCCGGCTGGGGCGATGGCTTGATCTCGCTCTATTCGTTTTCGAAAAGCTTCTGCGTACCCGGCTACCGGTTGGGAGCAGTCACGGCCAGCCCGGTGGTGATCGCCGAGATCGCCAAGATCATGGACAACCTGCAGATCTGCGCGCCGCGTGTCGGCCAGATTGCCGTCGCCCAGGCCCTGCCGAAACTGGGCGCTTGGCGCGAAAGCAATCGGGCGGAAATCACACTGCGCGCCAAAGCGTTGAGGACCGCCATCGCTGAGGTGAACGGATGGGAGATCGGCGCTGTCGGCGCCTACTTCGCCTTCGTCCGGCATCCCTTTGCCGGCGTAACATCGGCCCGCGTCTCCGAGGAACTGGCTCGAAAAGCCGGTGTCGTCACCGTGCCCGGAAGCTATTTCGGTCCGGGGCAGAACGACTACCTGCGCTTCGCTTTCGCCAACGCCACGGTGACGACCATCGCGCTTCTGCCAGAGCGGCTTCGTCCGCTAGAGCTTTTACGGTGAATTCTGGTTCGCCCAAAAAGCTCTAGCTCTTTATCAAGGAGCAGTTCCGGACGCAAAACCGGTTCCCACATTTGCTGGAACTGCTCTAGGTAACTGACTGGAAGACTGATCAGGCCGAAGGACGCCACCAGGATCCACCGACGGGCAGAGCGACGAACTGATCGTCGGCGAGGCCGGTCGCACTCCGCGCCCCGGCCAGCCGCAATGGCGGCTCGTCAAGTGGCTCGTCGGTGAGCTGGAAGCAGCCCCAGTGCATGGCAATGCTTCGCCGTGCCCCGATTTCGCGATGGGCAACCACCGCCTCCTCGGGGTTCATGTGGTGCTCCTTCATGATGCGTCTCGGCTCGTAGGCGCCGATAGGCAACAGTGCGAGATCGAACAGCACGCCGTTTCTCTCGCGTTCCGCGAGGCGGTTTCGAGTCTCCTGGAAATGCGGACCATAGCCGCTGTCGCCGGCAAAGTAACAGGAGAACCCCTCGGCGAAGATGGCGAAAGCACCCCAGAGCATGCGGTTGCGATCGTTGAAGCTACGCGCCGACCAGTGGCGCGCTGGCGTCAGCATCATTTGAAGGCCTCGATAGACGTGGCTTTGCCACCAATCGAGCTCGATGACGTTGGAAATACCCCAGCGCCGAAGCAGGGCGCCGACACCAAGCGGCGCAACGAACAACGTCCGTTCACCGAAGCGGCGGTTGATACCGCGCACCGAAGCACGATCAAGGTGATCGTAGTGACCATGTGAAATGAGCACCACATCGATCGGCGGCAGATGGTCAAGGGCGATGCCCGGCGCGACGAAGCGCTTCGGGCCAAGGAAGCTGAAGGGCGACGCACGCTCGCTGAAGATCGGATCGGTCAGAACCGTGAGCCCGCCGACACGCAACAGGAAGGTCGAATGACCGATGAAGGTGGCCGAGGTTTCGGTGCCTGTAATGCGATCGAGATCGGCGGTTACAGTCGGCGTCGGGCTTTCAGGCGGATGCGGTTTGCCCTCGCGGCGCGCCTCACGCTTCCAGGCCCATATATCCCGGAGGGTGGCCCGACCGGCCTCCGCTTCCGGGTCACGAAAGCCTTCCGGCGTGTGGTGGGTCTTGGCGGGATCATAATAGGGATTCATGCAGGAAAATCGCTCCGATGCACTGACGCTGAGGTTCACGAAATATGGTGCCGCCTCACTAAACTGCTATATGTATCGGATGGTTGCGTGTCACACGATGATGTGAGCGCTAGGCTGCGGCGGGCTTGTCGGAGGGCAAGTAGGCTGCCCACGTTACCAGCGCGGCGCTGCCACCATCGGTCAATCTGTAGACGCCGCGTTCCACCCGTTCGAACCAGCCGTAGACGTCGGCTTGCAGGATCTTGGCTGCATCTGGAGCGACCGACTTGAGATCTCGTGGTCGGAGCGGACCGCCCCGGAGCGCATCGGCGATGGTGAGTGCCTGCTGGCGATAGGCTGTCATCTGCGGCAGTCGGGTCGATCCACCGAGGATCGGATCTCCGCGGCGCCGGCGAAACTCCTCGACGATCCGCGAACGGCGGCGGCCGTCACGACGGGGCTTCCATGCTGTCGGCTCGACGATCACTTCGATCTGGCTGGTCGGCGTGACGGCAATCAGGCCGAAGCCGAGAAAGCGGCAGAGTTTTTTGACGCGGGGATCGCCCTCGCGACCGCGACCGCGCTTTGAGGCGGCAATGGCGAGCCAGATCTCATCGGCCGCCGCCGTACGATCGACTCCCTGCAGGACCAGTTCGAGCGTAAAGGCACGCTTGAACTCGCCGATCACCACCAATTCAGGTTCGCCATCCGACAAACCAACCAGATCGCAGCCCTTCACCTCGCCCTTAACGGCCAAGCCAAGGCTTTCGAGGTAATGTTTGACGGGCAGATAAAGGTCGGTTTCCACTGCAAGGCTCTGGGTCGGGCGACGCTGTTGTTTGTTGTCCGATGCTGCAGACTGAAGCGTCGCTCGCAACCGGTAAAGAAAGCGTGGGCTTCAGCCCGCCACAGCTTCGCGCGAGAAGCCTTTGCTCGCCACCATCAGACGCCGCGTGTAGTCGGAGACGACCCTGCTACCGGCAAGATCATCGGCAGAAAGCGTTTCGACCACCTCGCCCCCCTTCATGACCGCAAGGCGGCTGCACATATGGGTGACCACGCCGAGGTCGTGGCTGACCATCACATAGGTGAGGCCATGCCGGCTGCGCACATCTTCCAGAAGGTTCAGCACTTCGGCCTGAACTGAGGCATCGAGCGCCGAGGTCGGCTCGTCGAGCAGCAGGATTTGGGGCTCGACGATCAGGGCGCGCGCGATGGCTACACGCTGTCGCTGACCACCAGACAGCTGATGGGGGTAGCGGAAACGGAAGGATGAGCCGAGTCCCACCTCGTCGAGCGCCCTCAGAATGCGCCGCTCGCCGTCCCCGATGCCGTGAATGGCCAGCGGCTCCAGAAGCTGCCGATCGACGGTCTGCCGAGGGTGCAGCGATGCGTAGGGGTCCTGGAAAACCATCTGAACCGCACGACGGAAGGCTCGACTGCGCCGAATCCCGGACAGTTTCTCGCCATTCACCTCAATCGTGCCGCCGCTCACCGGGGCGAGCCCGGCCACGGCGCGCAGCAGGGTGGACTTGCCCGAGCCGCTCTCGCCGACCAAGCCGAAGGATTCGCCTTTTTCAACCGCGACGCTCACCGACTTCAGCGCCTGGAAACCGTCGAAGCTAACGGACAGGTTTTCGATGCGAATGGTCACGCGGCCCACTCCTTGCGCCGTTCAAGCACCGGCAGCGGGTGCCGGCTTTCGCCGATCTTCGGCGTGCAGTCGAGCAGACCACGCGTATAGGGATGCGTTGCCTTGCTGAGGTCGGCCGTCGCCAGTTCCTCAACGATGCGGCCGGCATACATGACGAGAACCCGGTCGCAGAAGGAGGAGACGAGGCGGAGATCGTGGCTGATGAAAATCAGCCCCATGCCGTTGTCTCGCACCAGCCGATCGAGGATGCCCAGCACCTCAAGCTGAACGGTAACATCGAGAGCCGATGTCGGTTCGTCGGCGATCAGTAGTTCCGGTCCGCAAACCAACATCATGGCGATCATCGCCCGCTGGCCCATGCCGCCCGATACTTCATGCGGATAGAGGCCGAAGACGCGCTCGGGATCGGAGATCTGGACAGCCTCCAGCATTTCAAGCGCCCGGCGGCGCGCCTCGCGCTTGGTGACATTCTCGTGGTGGCGCAGCGTCTCGGTGATCTGCCGGCCGATGGTCATCACCGGGTTGAGCGAGAACTTGGGGTCCTGCAGAATCATCGCCATACGGCTGCCGCGCATGTCGCGCCACGTAGACGCACCGGCTTTCAGAAGATCGACGCCGGAGAACGACAGCGCGTCGGCGCGGACGATGCCTGGCGGTGGCGTCAGACCCATGATGGCGCGGCCAGTCTGCGACTTGCCCGAGCCGCTCTCACCGACGATGCCAAGGCGTTCGCGGCCGAGCTCGAAGGAGATGCCGCGCACCGCCTCGACGACGCCGGTGCGGGTCGGATAGGTGACCGAGAGTTGGTTGACCGTAAGAAGCGGTGTCATCGGCCGGCCTCCCGAGGATCGAGCGCATCGCGCAGGCCATCGCCCAGAAGGTTGAAGCCGAGGCTGACGATCAGGATGGCGAGACCCGGCATGGTGGCAACCCACCATTGATCAAGGATGAAGCGGCGCCCCGAAGCGATCATCGTTCCCCACTCCGGTAACGGCGGCTGGGCGCCGAGACCGAGAAATCCAAGGCCAGCGGCCGTCAGGATGATGCCGGCCATGTCGAGCGTCACGCGGACGATCAGCGAGGAGAGACACATCGGCATGATGTGACGAACGACGATACGTGCCGGCGAAGCACCCATAAGGCGAACCGCAGAGATGTAATCGGAGTTGCGCACGCCCAGCGTTTCGGCGCGAGCCAAGCGCGCATAGGGCGGCCAGGACGTGAGTGCGATGGCGATGACCGCGTTCTCAATGCCCGGCCCCAGAGCCGCCACGAAAGCCAACGCCAGGATGAGCTTCGGGAAAGCCAGGAAGATGTCGGTAATGCGCATCAGGATGGCATCGACATAGCCACCGGCGAAACCGGAGACCGTGCCAATCAAGAGGCCGACCGGCGCCGCGATGATTGCCACCAGCGCGACCACGGCGAGAGTGATGCGCGAGCCGATGATCAGGCGGGACAGAATGTCGCGACCCTGATCATCCGTGCCGAGCAGAAAACCCGGCGAGCCCGGCGGCAACAGGCGAGCGCCGGCGAGATTGCCGACAGTGGCCGAGTGGGGCGCCAGAAAATCGGCGAAGACGGCGACGAGAACCAGCGCGAGGATGAGCAGCAGGCCCGTCACGGCGAGACGGTTTTCAGAGAACCGCCGCCAGGTGACATACGCCCTACCAAGCCTGGCTTGGTGGCGCGAGCGCGGCTCGGCGGTCAGCAGCCAGTCGCGCCAGCTTTCCTGAACCGGGGACGAAGTATCGGTCATTTCGTGCGCGTCCTCGGATCAAGCAGCCGGTAGAGAAGATCGGACAACAGGTTAATGGTGATGAACACCGCACCGATAACGATCGTTCCGCCGAGCACGGCGTTCATGTCGGCGTTCTGCAGCGAGTTGGTGATGTAGAGGCCAATGCCCGGCCAGGAGAACACGGTCTCCGTCAGCACAGAGCCTTCGAGCAGACCGGCATAGGACAGAGCGATAACTGTGACGAGTGGCACGGCGGCATTGCGCAGCGCATGAAACCAGATGATACGGCGTTCGCTAAGGCCCTTGGCCCGCGCGGCAACGACATACTCCTGACCGAGTTCGTTCAGCATGAAGGAGCGCGTCATGCGGCTGATGTAGGCCAGAGAGAAGTAGCCGAGCAGCGCACCGGGCAAGGCGATGTGGCGGAAAGCGTCCCAGAGAACATCCCACTGCCGCGTCCACGCCGCATCGACGAGATAAAGACCGGTAATCGGCGTGAACGTATATTCGTAGGCGACGTCGAGGCGCCCCGGGAAAGCTACCCACTTGAGCTTGGCGTAGAACAACAGCAGCGACAACAGCGCCAGCCAGAAGATCGGCACCGAATAACCAACAAGACCGATGACGCGAGCGATCTGGTCAGCTATGGAGCCGCGCCGTACAGCCGCGACGACTCCGAGCGGCACGCCCAGACCAGCACCGAGCAACGTGCCGACCGTGGCTAGTTCCAGTGTAGCAGGAAATACGCGGAGAACGTCCTCAAGCACCGGATTGGTCGTCAGGACCGAGATACCAAAATCGCCCGTCAGAGCTTGCTTGAGATAGATGAAAAACTGCTGCCAGAGCGGCAGGTTGAAGCCCATCTGCTCGCGGACGCGCTCGACAACCGAGGCAGGCGCGCGATCGCCGACAATCGCCAATACGGGATCGATCGGCACCACGCGCCCGATGAAGAAGGTCACGGCGAGGAGGCCGAGAAAGGTGGTCGCCAGCATGATGGCAAACCGCCCCAGATTAACCGCCAGACCGCGGACGCGCCGTCGTCGTGCCGGTTTCGAAGCTTCGATCGCCGTCATCGTCCATCAATCCTTCGAGATGGGGAAGACATAGTTGGTGTCAAAGCTGGGACCGAGCTTGAAGTCCTTGACCTTCGACGCGTAACCGGCGACTTCAATCTGCTGATAGATGAAGGCGTAGGGTCCGGTTTCGAGAACCTTGTGCTCGAGATCCTGATACATAGCGGCGCGCTTGGCGGTGTCCTTCTCTAGCAGCGCGGCGCGTGTCACCTGGTTCAGTTCGCCCGGATCCCAGGAGTTGCGCCATGCGAGTGTCTTGTTCTTGCTGGCATCCGAGTTGTCGGCATTGACGGTGAAGGTTTCGGCGTTGGAATTGGGGTCGAAATAGTCCGAACCCCAGTTGCTGAAGCACATGTCGTGCTGACGGGCTCGGCACTTGGTCAACACCTGCTTGCCGTCGCCTGTGATGAGCTCCAGCTTGATGTCGGCTTGGGCGAAGGTCTGCTGCAGGCTTTCGGCAATGCCCGCGACTGGTTGCTGGTTGCGGACGTCGAGTGTCACGGAGAAGCCGTCGGGCAAACCGGCCTGAGCGAGCAGCGACTTTGCCTTGGCCACGTCCAGTGAAAATGGCTTGTCGTCGAGAGCCCCCAGTTGGCCGGACGGCAGGAAGGTCTGGTGCACCTGACCGATGCCCTTGATGAGGGTGGAGGCAATGGCGTCGTAGTCGATGAGGTACTTGATCGCCTGCCTGACCTCAGGCTTGGCCAAGTACTGGTTCTTCTGGTTGAGACCGAGCAGATACAGCGTGCCTTTGGGCGCCGATGTGGTTGCGAAGCCCTCCTTGGCGGCAATGGCATCGGCATCGCCGGGCTCGAGATTACGGGCGATGTCGATATCGCCGTTTTCAAGGGCCAGGCGCTGGCTGGCACTCTCCTTCATGTGGCGGTAGATCACCCGCTTCAGCTTGGACTGGTGGACGTCCGCGTTATCGTTGCGCTCGAGCACCAGCGCCTCGTTGGCCTTCCAGACAACCAGCCTGAAGGGGCCGGAACCGGCATAGGCGGACTTCAGCCATTCATTGCCGAAGTCGTTGTCGTACTTGAGCTCATCGCTCGGCGTCACCGCCTTGACGTGCTGCAGCACGAGGTCCTTGTCCACCACCGAAGCGGTCATCGAGGTCAGCACGTTGAGCACAAAGCTCGGCGCATACGGCTTGTCGACGGTCAGCTGGAAAGTCAGCGGATCGAGCGCCTTGGCTTTTTCGGCGACGTTGTCGCCCGTAATGCCAAACTGGGTGATCAGGAAGCCGGGGGACTTGTCGAGCTTGACGACACGTTCAAAGGAATACGCGACATCGGCAGCGGTCAGCGGATTGCCGGAAGCGAACTTGAGGCCCGGCTTGAGCTTGAAGGTATATGTCAGACTGTCGTCCGACACCGTCCAGCTATCCGCCAGTTCGCCGACGATCTTCGAGGTATCCTGCGGGTCGAGGTTGACCAGCTTGCTATAACTGTTGGCGATGTACTCGGCAGCCGAGAATTCGAAAGCCTCGGCAGGATCGAGGGTCATCAGATCATCGATGGCAAAGCCTTCGACCAGCGTGTCGGCAGGCGTTGCAGCATAAGTGGGAGCGCCGAAGGTCAAAAGAACGGTCAGTGCGACACCAGCGGAGAACTCGCGGAAGGCTTTTGGCCCAAGCGGCGCTTTCATTTCCAGTTACTCTTCTTGTCGTTTCAAAAAGATGCTCGCGCCGCCCACCTTCAAGGCGAGCGGCGCAAAGCGATGTCAGGTTGTTATTTCGAGATCGAATCGACCAAGTTGGTGTCGTAGGACGGGCCCAGCTTGAAGCCCTTCAACTTGGCCGAATAGGCAGCCACTTCGGTCTGCTGGAAGATCACCACGAACGGGCCGCTTTCCAGCACCTTCTTCTGCAGGTCTTCGTACATGGCCGCACGCTTGGCAGAGTCCTTCTCAAGCAACGCCGCCTTGGTCTCAGCGTCGAGCTCCTTCGGATCCCAGGCGTTGCGCCAGGCGAGCGTCTTGGTCTTGCCCTCGTCAGAGTTGTCGGGATTGGAGGTGAAGGTGTCTGCGTTGGAATTGGGGTCGAAATAATCGGAGCCCCACTGACCAATGTACATGTCGTGCTGACGGGCACGATACTTGGTCAGGGTCTGCTTGCCATCGCCGGGGATGATCTCGAGCTTGACGCCAGCCTGTCCCAACGTCTGCTGGAAACTCTCGGCAATCCCGGTCACCGGCTGGTTGTTGCGCGTGTCCATGGTGACCGTGAAGCCGTTCGGAAGGCCAGCCTTGGCCAGCAGCTCCTTCGCCTTGGCGACGTCGAACTTGTAGGGATTGTCGCTGATCGCACCGAGCTGGCCTTTGGGAAGAAAGGCCTGGTGGATTTCGCCGATGCCCTTGATCAGCGTTGCGCCGATGGCATCATAATCGACCAGATACTTGAACGCCTGAATGACTTCGGGCTTGGCAAGGTTCGGATTCTTCTGATTGAGCGAGATGTAATAGACGGTTCCCTTCGGCGCCGAAACGGTGGCGAGATCCTTGTTGGCGGCCGTTGCGTCGAGGTCACCGGGCTCGAGATTGCGGGCGATGTCGATATCGCCGTTCTCAAGGGCCAGACGCTGGCCGGCGCTCTCCTTCATATGGCGATAGATGACCCGCTTCAGCTTGGCCTTGTCACCGAAGTAGTTGTCGTTGCGCTCGAGAACGACCGCTTCGTTGGCCTTCCAGGTCACCACCTTGAACGGGCCGGAGCCGGCCGAGTTGGTCTTCAGCCACTCATTGCCGAAGTCAGTGTCCCACTTGTAGTCGGCCGATGGCGTCATCGCCTTGGCGTGTTCCATGACCAGCTTCTTGTCGAGCACCGAGCCGGCGGTGGACGACAGGACGTTGAGCACGAAGGATGTGGCGTAGGGCTTGTCGACGGTGAAGGAGACGGTGAGCGGATCGACCGCCTTGACCTTCTCGGTCACGTTGTCGCCGGTCAGGCCGAACTGGCCGAACAGGAAGGCCGGGCTCTTGTCCATCTTGATGAGACGCTCGGCCGAGAAGACGACGTCTTCGGCAGTGACCGGATTGCCGGACGCGAACTTCAGGCTAGGCTTGAGCTTGAAGGTGTAGGTGAGTCCATCGTCGGAAACGGTCCAGCTATCGGCCAGATCGCCCTTCACCTTCGTCGTGTCGGCGAGATCGAGACGTACAAGCAGCGAATAGCTGTTGGCAGTCACCTCGGCGGTGGACAGCTCGAAAGCCTCGCCCGGATCGAGGGTGATGATATCGTCGATGGAGAAGCCTTCGACCAGCGTGTCGGCGGGCGTGGCCGCGAAGGACGGGCCGGCGCAGGCAACGAAGGCGGCCATGGCGGCACCTGCCGACAAATATCTCAAATGCTTCACCAGGACTGGCATAGTCATGTTCGGGTTCCCCTTTTCATACCCCGGCAGTTTCTCTGCCGTTTTGGTCGCTCGGCACCGTCTTGCATCAAGCAGCGGAGCCTGTCGCCTTTCCACCATACCCCCGACGACATTGGAGCGCGAGTAGCCGCGCGGATCATCCGGGCATGGTGGTTCCCGCCGCTCCAAGCGGCCGGAGGCATTGTTTCTGAAGGGAAAGTCGTAATGGGTCGCCAGACGGTGGTCAATAGGCAGGCACGCCTAATGCGCGTGCATTTACGTAGGAATGATTAGGCGAGCAATCGCTCGATACGGTCGGCAATGGCATCCGTGTCGTTGCCGCCGATCACCTCAACTGCCTTGGCTTTGACGCCTTCAGGGGCGTTGCCCATGGCAATGCCGAGACCAGCACCAGTCAACATGCCCACGTCGTTGAAGTTGTCACCGATGGCCACGATATCCGAGGGATCGACGCCATGATCGGCCGCCCAAGCGAGAAGACGGCTGCCCTTGCTGCGCCCGGCGGGCATGACGTCAATGCGATCATGCCAGGAGTATTCAACGCCATAGGCGGGCATCGCCTCGGCTTCCGCGTACCACTTGGCGAGACGCCCTGCATCCGAATGGGTAACGACGAACTTCCAGACGTTTGGAGCCGTCGCAAGAACGGCTTCCATGGACGCGACCTGTCGAAGTTCCGGCTTCGGCTGGGTGGATAACCCATCGATCCATGCGCCCAGTTTTTGAAGGTGAGGCGTCAGCACTTCGAAGAGCATGACATCGTCAAGGTACATCAGCATATCGACACCATGTTGGCGACAAGAGGCGACAACATACCGAGCGTCGAGGTGATCGAAGGGCTCGCCACTGACAACACGCCCCGTAGCGAAGTCATAGACATAGGTGCCGTTGCAGCAGATGGCTGGGCCAGAGAGCTGGAGCTCCTCGTAGTAAGGCCGGGTTACCGAGTGATGCCGCCCCGTAACGAGCACCACATCCAGACCGCGATCCCGAGCTTTCTTCAGGGCGGCGATACTGCGGGGGCGAACCCGCCCTTCGGGATCGAGAAGCGTGCCATCGAGGTCGAGGGCGATCATCCGATAGGGCATGTCATGCGCTCCGCTTTAGGCGATGTCAGTTGGCCCAAGGCCAAGAGCACGCTGACCTCCGAATAGAGCGGTCACGCGCTGTGAACTACTCACAAACCCTTGAATTTGGAGCATTTCCTTATCGTTCAGGCTGCCTTCAAACGCAAGACCGAAGATAAAACAGGCGGACACCGAAGCGCCCGCCTGCTGCTCGATAATCGGCATCCGGGGTGAGAGACCCGGACTTTTGGAGGAGAGATCAGTCCTTGAGCGCGAAGTTATCGAGCTTGGCAGCGTTGTCCTTGGTGATCAGCACGCAATCCATCGAGATCTTCTCGGGCTGGCCGGTCTTGCCCTCCTTGAGGAACTTGTCGGCCAGTTCAACTGCATACTGGGCCTGACGGAAGGCCGGCTGTAGACCGGTTGCATGGATCTTGCCGGCGAGGATGGCGTCACGCACGTCGTTGGAGCCGTCGAAACCAGCAACTAGAACGTCCTTGCGACCGGCGGCCTCGAGGGCAGCCATGGCGCCCATGGCCATGGTATCATTGCCGGAGATCACGCCCTTGACGTCCGGGTTGGCCTGGAGGATCGATTCCATCTTCGAGAAGGCTTCGGTCTGGCTCCAGTTGGCGCTCTGCTGGGCGACCATCTTCATGTCAGGATACTGGTCGATCACGTCATGGAAGCCTTTGGAACGGACGCCGGCGTTGGTATCCGACTCCTTGCCGACCAACTCGACGAAGTTGCCCTTCTCGCCCATGGCCTCGACGAAGCTCTCGGCGACCAGGGTGGCACCCTGATAGTTGTTGGAAACGATCTGGGCGACGGCAATGCCGGTGGCATTGATTTCGCGGTCGATCAGGAAGGACGGCACGCCTGCGGCCTTGGCCTTCTGCACGGCAGCAACGGTGGCGTCGGCACCGGCGTTGTCGAGGATGATCGCCGCGGCCTTCTGGGCGATGGCCGAATCGATCAGGTCGTTCTGCTTGTTGGCGTCGTCGTCATGGCTGTAGATCGCCGCCTCGTAGCCGAGCTCCTTGGCCTTGGCCTGGGCGCCCACCGCTTCCTGCTTGAAGAAGGGGTTGTCATGGCTCGGGGTGATGATGACGATCAGCTTGCCATCGGCGGCCAGCGCCGAGGCGGTCATGGCAATGCCTGCCAAGAGGCCGAGGGAAACCGTCCTCAGAGTATTGCGAAGCGACATGTCTTTCTCCTCCACTAAAGTCCGCTGCATTCCTCTCAGCGGGGTGCGGCTCACATCGGGTGTCGACGGCCGCGGTCGTTGACGCCGGCCGGGATTTCGACCAGCGCCGAAAACTCGGTCCGGCCTCAGCCAAGCCGGGCGTTGCGGGCGATGCGGCGCTGCATCTGGTCGAGAATGACCGCGCCGACGATGACGACGCCCTTAATGACCATCTGCCAGAACTCGGAAACACCCATCATGACGAGACCGTCGGAGAGCACGCCGATGACGAAGGCGCCGACGATGGTACCGCCGATGGTACCGCGACCGCCCGACAGCGACGTGCCGCCTAGCACGGCTGCCGCAATGGCGTTCATCTCGAAGGTCTCGCCGGACGCCGGATGCGAGGCGACGAGCTGCGAGGCAACGACGAGGCCTGCAATGGCGGCGCAGAAGCCGGAGATCATGTAGACGGCGAGCTTGACGCGGTTGACGTTGACGCCACTCAGCGTGGCAGCCCGCTCGTTGCCGCCAACGGCGTAGATCTGACGTCCGAACGGCGTCTTGAGGGCGACGTAGGCGGCGATGCCGGCAACGACCAGCAGCAACCAGATCGACAGGGGAATGCCGAGGATGGTGCCGGAGCCGAGCACCGGGAAGCCCTGGTTGCCGAACTCCGGCTTGCCGACGAGGTTCGGGAAGGTGGAACCGCCCGACATCAAAAGCGCCATGCCGCGGGCCACATAGAGCATGCCAAGCGTGGCTATGAACGGCGCCACCTGCATTCGCGTAATCAAGAGGCCGTTGACGAAGCCGACGAAGGTACCAACCAGAAGCGCGATGCCTATCACTTCCCAGACGTTGGGATAGATCACCACGCCGAACATCTCGAGCGGGATGCCGTAGAGGACCAGGGCGCCAGCCACCATGCCGACGAGACCGACTATGGCGCCGACCGAAAGATCGATACCGCCGGTCAGGATGACGAAGGTCATGCCTATGGCCAGGAAGGCATTGATCGCCACGTGCTTGGAAACGATCACCACGTTGGCGACGGTAACGAAGTTCGGCGCCATCAGGCTGAAGAAGACGACAACGGCGATGAGCGCGATGAAAGTCCTGAGCTTCAGGAGCAGCAGGAGCAGTGTCGACTGTCCTTTGGGCGCTTCGGCCGCCGGGGTTGCAACTGTGTTGGTCATAGTCACTGATCCTGAGTCTGGTGGTCGTGAACGGGAGCGGCGTGTCCCTTGGTCGAGGCACGGACGATCACTTCATCAGTGGCCTCGTGATCGGGTAGGTCGGCGGTGATCCGACCCTGCGACATCACCAGCACGCGGTCAGACACGGCGTGCACTTCCTTGAGATCGGAGGTGGCGAACACCACCGCGAGGCCTTGGTCGGCCAGCTCACGCATGGTGCGGAACACCTCCTCCTTGGCGCCGATGTCGATGCCTCGGGTGGGCTCGTCGAGGAGGAGCACCCTTGGCTCGGTCATCAGGCTCTTGCCGATGACCACCTTTTGCTGGTTGCCGCCCGACAACGAGGTGATGGGCGTTTCCGGCGACGGAGCCTTGATGCGCAGGGAGCGGAACAGCTTGTCGATCGCCTTGTTTTCCGCGGCATTCTGCACGGTGAAAAGCTTCGTGACCTTGGCAAGGCTGGCAAGCGACAGGTTCTTGCCCACCGTCAGGTTCTGCACGAGGCCATCGCGCTGGCGATCTTCAGGGACCAGGAACAGACCGGAGGCGATGCGCTTGGCTACCGGCAGATGATCGATGGCCTGAGTGCCTATCGAAACCTCGCCGCGGGCATCAGCCCTCAGGCCGAACAGGCTCTCGAACAATTCGGACCGACCGGCCCCCAGGAGACCGTAGATGCCGACAATCTCACCCGCACGGAACTCGACGCTCACATCGTCGACCAGATAGCCGCCCCCCACGCGAGGGAGCTTGAGGTGGCTGACCGACAGCACCGGCTCGCCAACCTTCACCTCGCGTTGCTGGCGCTTGGCGAACTCCGAGGTACCCAACATCTGCCGGATGATCCAGGGGATCGTCGCCTCTCCCTTGGGGGCACTCGCCTGGAAATGACCGTCGCGCAGCACCGTGAAATAGTCACCGATGCGGATGAGCTCTTCGAGGCGGTGCGAAATGTAGATGATGGCGACACCGGACTTCTTGAGCTCGGCGATGACGCGGAACAGCACTTCGACCTCAGACGCCGACAAGGCCGAGGTCGGTTCGTCCATGATCAGAACCTTGACGTCGTCGGCCAGCGCCTTGGCGATCTCGACGATCTGCTGCTCGCCTATCCGGAGATCGTCGACCAGCGTGTCTGGGTCGATGTCGTGCTCGAGGCGGGCGAGCAGCTCCCTGGCACGCTCGCGCTGGCGCGGCATGTCGATGTGGACGCCACCCTTGGTCATGTCGCGGCCGAGGAAGATGTTCTCGGTGACCGTGAGATTGGGACAGAGATTGAGTTCCTGGAAGACGATACCGATACCCTTTTGCGCAGCATCGAGCACGGAGGAGAACTGGACCTCTTCGCCGCCCATCAGGATACGGCCGGACGTCGCCTGATCGACACCGGCGAGGATACGCATCAGCGTGGATTTTCCCGCGCCATTCTCGCCAATCAGCACGTTGACCGAGCGTTCGTAGACGTCGAAGTCAACGTCTTCCAGGGCAATCGTGCCGGGAAATACGCGAGTCATTTTCTCGGCGCGAAGAATGATCGCAGGGGCTTCGATCTGCTCGAGGGCACTCATTGGGCGCCTCCTGCCGGGCCGATCAGAACCGGGGTCAGAAGAATCTTTTCGGTGGCCGAGTTGAGCGAGAACGTGCCGGCATAAGAGATGGTTTGGCCCGGAGCGAGTGCGTCGACCGCCGCCTTGAGCTCGCTGACTACACGGCTGTTGAAGCCGCGACCGACCTCGGCAAATTCGAGCTGGTTGGTGAAGTTCTGGAAGTTGATGAAGGGCATGGCGTCGCGTAGCGAATTGCCCTTGATGACCGGCCCTATCTGGATGGTGATCGGGACCGGTCCCTTTGGCGTCGCCACGTCGACCAGCACGGTGCCGGCACGCGACGTCGTGTTCTTTTCCTTGATGACCGCCGTGCCCTTGACCACAAAGCTCCAGGGGCTGCCTTCCTCGGCTGGACGATGACCGAATTCCGGCCCCGCCTTGTCGAGCCCACCTTCGATGGCGGCAATTACCGTCTCAATCGGCAATGCCTTGTCGCGGACAACCGGAATGACCTCGCTGTCCCAAAGCTTGGCAACGTAATCGGTGCCGTTGAACTTCTGCTGCTCGGCCTCGGCCTTGCTCTGGATCGGCAAGATCTTGCAGCCGGCAAGGCCAACAGCCAACAATCCGACGACAACGAGGCGCCTTGAAATTTTCGCGCCACCCGTACCGGCATCGGCGGCGAACAACCGGTTATCGGCCGCGCCGGCGGATGGCCAGCGCGACTTAGCATGATCTGGCATGCTCGTCCTCCCTAGGGTGCCGGTTCCTCGCCGGACCTCATATTTCGATTATTTTCGTTTTCTATCGTTTGTCAACGGATCATTGATGATTGGAAGCACCCCTTTGACCATCCCGTCCATAATTGGAGGAGTTTTTTGACCTAACTCACCAATTCTTGCGCCGGAATCGATCGTTTCAAGGTGAAGAAGCAGTGTTTTCGCTCCGTCACACCGTCCACAGCCCGACAATTAGACAAAAGTCGATAGCAATCGAAAGGCGAGACGATCCCCAGCTCAAGCACCAACCGGAGATAGAGGTATCGAGTTTGAGACCGCTCGCGTCGAGCGTTGCAGATCGTCGGCAGGTCACAGCAAGGCACAAGTGAGCCCGCCCCTCGGTAGGAGAGCTTGCGATGCGATCAAGACAAGGGAAATGCGAAGGTTCAGGTTGCGACGATTAGCTCGATACCGCGGCGCTCGAATTCCTTGGCGTCACTATCGGTTATGCCATCGTCGGTGACGAAGGAATGGATGACGTCCAGGTTACCGAGCCGCGTGAAGGAGGTGCGATTGATCTTGGACGAGTCAGCCACGAGATAAACATGGGCAGCCGCCTTGATCATTGCCTCCTTGAGCTGAAGGTCAGCAAAGCTCGGGTAAGTGAGCCCTGCATCAACCGATACGCCGGCCGTCGCCAAGAACAGCTTGGACGCAAAGATATTCCTGAAATACTCGACCGACTTGTCGCCGGAGAGGGAAAGCGTCGGCGCTTTGAACTGACCGCCTGGCATATGCACGGCATAGCCAGGAACTGCGCCCAATATGATAGCTATATTCAATGCGTTGGTGATGACAGTCAGGTTTTCGCGCGTCGTCAGGCGCTGGGCGATCTCCGTGGTGGTCGACCCGGCATCAAGAATGATGGTCTCGTTGTTCTTCACAAGCGACGCAGCCTTGGCGCCAATCTTGCGCTTTTGATCCATGTTCTCGATATGCTGCAGCGACATGGTCCCAACCTGCTGCTGCACCGTCTTAAGGTAGGCGCCGCCGTGCTCGCGCAGGATATAGCCGTCCTGCTCCAGACGCTCGAGATCCTGCCGGATCGTGGCCTCGGATACCTTGAAAGCCTGAGAAAGCTCACGCACGCGGGCGCTTCCCTCCTCCTGCAGCCACTCAAGAATCTTCATGCGCCTGGGCTCGGCGAGCAGACCCGTGAAAGCGGTGGTTTCCGCAGCCGCAGCGGCACGCCTGCCCGCCACACCCGCATCCGTTCCGCTACCATTCGATGATTCTGTCGCCATGGAGACCTTCGCTTTCTTGCGATCCTTATAGCTCCGATTTTCGCCCAACGGCCACGTCTTTTTGCCGACACCAGCCAGAGCAAGCCGCCTCGCAGCTCGGTCCCGTCGCCGTTCGGGGCAAAAATCCTATTGACAAAACGCACCCCAAAAAACATCATTAAACGAAAGAAAGCGATAAAAATCGAAAACTGAATTCATGTCGGCGGAACATTGGCCGATGGGAGGATGGACATGACGGACAAGTTCAAGCGCGAAGTGACCCTTGGCCTGGTGGTCGGCAGCCGGCAGTTCTTCAACGGCGCCCCCTGCATCAAGGCGCGCAACGACCTTGAGACCCAAGCCAAGCGCCTCGGCATTCGCACGCTGATGCCGCCAGTGGACGCCACGGTGAATGGAGCCGTGCAGTCACGCGACGATGCCAAGCTCTACGGCCGGTTCTTTGCCGCCCACAAGCATGAGATCGATGGTCTCGTCATCTCGCTCGCCAACTTCGGCGACGAGATCGCCATCATCGAGATGGTCATGGCGGCCAGCCTCGGCGTGCCGATCCTCCTGCAGGCCTGCAACGACGAGTTCGACAAGGTCGACGTGAAAAGCCGTCGCGACGCCTTCTGTGGCAAGATCTCGGTCGCCAACAACTTCTACAACTACGGTGTCCCGTTTACCGAGACCACCAGCCATACCTCCGACCTAGACGGCGAGGAGTTTGGTGCCGATCTCGACACTTTTGCCCGGGTATGCCGCACGGTGCGCGGCCTTCGCCATGCGCGCATCGGCGCGATCGGCGCTCGCACCGCCCCCTTCCAGACCATGCGCTATTCGGAGAAGCTGCTCCAGGCGATGGGCGTCACCGTGGTGCCGGTCGATCTGTCCGAGATCATCGGTCGCGCAAAGGCGCTCGACGACAACGCTGCCAGCGTCAAGGAGAAGCTCTCGGCCATCGGCGGTTACGGAAAGATCGACGCCCACATCCGGCCGGAGCAGGTGCTTAAGCAGGCCAAATGGGGCATCGCCATCGACGAGTGGATGAACGAGAACGACTGCGATGCCTCGGCCATCCAGTGCTGGCGGTCGCTGCAGGACAACTATGGCTGCGCCACCTGCCTTTCGATGAGCATGATGGGCGAGAAACTGATGCCCAGTGCTTGCGAAGTGGACGTTCTCGGCACGCTTTCCATGTATGCGCTGACACTGGCGGCTGCTCAGCCGGCTGCCATTCTCGACTGGAACAACAACTACGGCTACGACCCAGAGAAATGCGTCGGCACGCACTGTGGCAACTATCCGAAGAGCTTCTTTGGTGACACGCCCAATATCGGCGAGCTCGACGTGCTCGGCGAGACCATCGGTCGCGACAAGTGCTTCGGTGCCGTCAAGGGCAAGGTGAAGGCGGGGCCGATGAGCTTCCTGCGCTTCTCGTCAGACGACCTCAACGCCACGATCAAGGCTTACGTCGGAGACGGCCAGTTCACTGACGATCCCTACGGCATGGACGGCGGCATCGCCGTGATCCAGGTCGAAAAGCTGCGGCAGCTTCTGAAAGTCGTGACGCAGAACGGTTTCGAGCATCACGTGGCGATGGTGCGTGGCCATGTGGCCGGCGTCGTCGAGGAAGCGGTCAGTCGCTACCTCAAGCTGCCCATCTACCATCACAATGGCGAGGCTGCGCCGACGCTCGGTCTCAAGGCCTTCTGTTGACGGCCATCGGCCGCAACCCGGAGAACGCGAAATGCCACTTTCTACCGCCTCGGCGCCGGCCTCCGGCGCCGACAGGATCGACATTGTCCGCGCAAGGGCACTGGCTATCCGACGCAGCGCCTACACCATGGTTCACGAAGCACAGCTTGGCCATCCAGGAGGCGACTTCTCGGCGGCCGATATCTTGGCAGCGCTCTATTTCGGCGTCATGCGCTACGATCCGAACGAGCCCCGCCACCCCGATCGCGACCGTTTCGTTATGAGCAAGGGGCACTGCACCGGTGCTTTTTACTCGGTACTCGCTCAGGCCGGCTTCTTTCCGGAAGCCCAGCTCAAGACCTACATGCAGCCGTTGTCCAAGCTGAATGGCCACCCCAACCGCAACTACCTTCCGGGCATCGAAACCAACACCGGCCCGCTCGGTCATGGGCTGCCGGTCGCCGTAGGTATTGCCATTGCGGGCAAGCTCACCGGCAACGACTATCGAACCTTCGTCCTGACCGGCGATGGCGAGCTGCAGGAAGGCTCCAACTGGGAAGCGGCCATGGCCGCCGGTCATCGCAAGCTCAACCGCCTGACCGTCATCGTCGATCGCAACCGCCTGCAGCAGGGCGACCGGACCGAGGCGACCAACGGCCTCGACCCGCTCGACGACAAGTGGCGCGCCTTCGGCTTCCACGTCGAGATGATCGATGGTCATGACCACGGTGCCTTGCTCGACGTGCTCGGTGCCGATCCAGCAGGCCGCGACAAGCCGCTCTGCGTGATCGCTAACACCATCAAGGGCAAGGGCGTGTCCTTCATGGAAGACAATGTGGCCTGGCACCACGGCGTTCCCACCGACGAACAGTTCGCCCAGGCGATGAAGGAGCTTATCTGATGTCGGCCGCCACCAAGACAACCGAGGGCCTTTACGACTGCCGTGACGCCTTCTCGAAGACGCTTGAGGCGCTGGCCGAGGCGGACGAACGCGTGGTCGCCGTCGTCAACGACAGCGTCGGCTCGTCCAAGCTCGGCGGCTTCAAGAAGCGCTGGCCGGAACGCCTCGTCAATGTCGGTATCGCCGAACAGAACATGGTTGGCGTTGGTGCCGGCCTTGCCAATGGCGGTCGGATCCCCTTCGTCTCCTGCGCCTCCTGCTTTCTGACCGGTCGGGCGCTGGAACAGGTGAAGGCGGACGTCGCCTACTCCAACACCAACGTCAAGCTGTGTGGCCAGTCGCCCGGCATCGGCTACGGCGAACTTGGACCGACGCATCATTCGATCGAAGATCTCGCGTGGTTGCGCCCCTTGGCCAATCTTTTCACCATCGTGCCCTCCGACCCTTGGGAGACTGAGCAGGCCGTCCGTTTTGCCGCGGCCTATGACGGGCCGATATTCATCCGCGTCAGCCGCTACCCGGTGCCGGCACTCAAGCACAAGCTCGATCGCATCGAACCGGGCAAGGCCGAAGTGATGCGCGACGGCAAGGATGTCGCCATTCTCGCCAATGGTGTGATGCTGCACAAGGCGCTTCAGGCGGCCGAAGTACTGGCCGAGCAGGGCGTGTCGGCGCGTGTCGTCAATATGGCTTGGATGAACCCTCTTGACGTCGAGGCGATCATCGATGCCGCCAGCACCGGGGCCATCGTCACCGTCGAGGAGGCGAGCGTGCGTGGTGGTCTCGGCGGTGCCGTTGCCGAAACGCTTGCGCTTCATCGGCCGGTACCGATGGAGATGCTCGGCTTCCCGGGCTTCGTTCCCACCGGGACCGTGGACTTCCTGTTTGACCATTTCGGGCTGAGCGTCGCCGGCATATCCTCGGCCGCATTGAAGGCGATCAGCCGCAAGGGGTGATGATGGACAAGGCTCTCGTCCTGGCCATCGACCAGGGAACGACGAATACCAAGGCGCTACTCGTCGATCGTTCGGGGGCGGTGGTTGCGTCGGCCTCCCGGCCGATGGCCGTCGATTACCCCGAACCCGGCTGGGCAGAGCAGTCGGCCGGTGCCATATGGCTGGCAGTCAAAGCTGTTGTCGATGACTTGGCTGCCCACCCCCGGGCGACCGACGTGGCGGCTCTTGCTGTTTCAAACCAGCGCGAATCCATCGTTGTCTGGGATGCGACCACCGGCAAGCCGCTGGCGCCCTGCATCATCTGGCAATGCCGCCGGACCGCCTCGGCCTGCGAAGCGCTGATTGCAGCGGGGCATGGCGACTTCGTCGAGGCCAAGACCGGCCTCGGCATCAATCCGCTGTTCCCGGCCACCAAGATCGCCTGGATCCTCGACCGAATCCCCGACGGGCGGGCGCGGGCAGCGACCGGCACCATTCGGGCTGGGACAATCGATAGCTGGCTCCTTTGGAACTTCACCGGTGGCAAGGTTCACGCTACCGACCATTCCAACGCCAGCCGCACCCAGCTGTTCGACACCGAGGCGCTCCGTTGGAGTGACGAGCTCTGCGCGCTGTTCAACGTCCCGAAGACAATGCTGGCCGAGGTGAAGTCGTCCAATAGCCGGTTCGGCGTAACGGCGGCCGGAACCACCGCCCTGCCCGCCGGTGTGCCGATCCATGGCATGATGGGCGACTCGCATGCCGCCCTGTTTGGTCACGGCGTACGCGAGCCGGGCACAGTCAAGGCGACCTATGGCACCGGCACGTCGCTGATGTCGCTTGTGCCCAAGCGCGTTCGATCGCGCCATGGCCTTTCCGGCACCATCGCCTGGAGCCTCGGCGATCGGGTTTGGCATGCTCTCGAGGGCAACATCTCGGTGTCCGGCCAGACGGTCGCCTTCATGGCCACGCTGCTTGGCCTCAAGGACGCCGCTGCTCTCGCCGATCTCGCGATGACCGTACCGTCCAGCAACGGCGTCGCCTTCGTGCCGGCGCTGGTGGGCCTCGGAGCGCCGCATTGGCGAAACGACGTGCGCGGCGAAATATCCGGCCTGTCGCTCGGTACGCAACCGGCGCATCTGGCGCGTGCCGCCGTCGAGGCAGTGGCCTTTCAAGTGGCCGACGTATTCGCGGCGATGGAAGCAGACATCGGAGCGGCGCTTTCCGGTCTTTCGGTGGACGGTGGCGCCTCGCGCAATGACTTCCTGATGCAGTTCCAGGCTGACATCCTCGGCCGTCCGCTCAAGCGCGGCAAGTTCCCCGAGGTCAGCGCCCTTGGTGCGGCCTCGGTAGCCTTCCATGGGCTCGGCCTCGCCGTGACAGCCAACGATGAGGGGCAGAGCTTGTTCATGCCGACCATGCCGGGCGAGGCGCGGGAGGCGCATCTCGCCGGCTGGCGAAAAGCGGTGGGCCATCTCCTGGCCTGACAGCTGTACGAGCAGTGACGAAATGATGGCGGCGGAACGATTCCGAGGATCGTTCCGCCGCTCATTTTTACTGTCGGCTTCGCACCCCCGAGAGAGGTCGAGGCGAGCGTCAGCGTCAGCTTTTAGTCTAGTTGCGATCGGCTCGCGAGAGCTCTGACTCGCCCGACCTGCATCGATAAGGCACCCGAATCTCAACATCTCCAAACACATGGCAATGCGCTGGTCCGAAAGGACATCAATTCTGCCTCTCCCTTGAGAAAATGTTTTCTCACGTTGACTTTGTATTAGAGAAAAGGTTTTCTCACGCTCAACAAGCGGGAGGGAAAACTGAGTAGCATCGGCGGCAAACGTGGACGGTTGACCATCCACACCGTGGCGGCGCTGGCGGGCGTGTCGATATCGACCGCGTCAAAAGCGCTGAACGGCAGCGGCCGAATGAGCGAGGAGACACGCGAGCGGGTGAAGAAGGTGGCGCAGGAGGTCGGGTTCCGACCCAATGCGCTGGCGCGGGGCCTGATCACCAAGCGCAGTTTCACCATTGGGCTTCTGACCAACGATACCTACGGCCGTTTCACTCTGCCAGTGATGGCCGGCGTGTCAGAAGAGCTGGTCGGGCACGGCGTGTCGGTCTTCCTGTGCGCCATAGAGGACGATCCGGAACGGGCGCGCGTTCATGTCGATGCCATGCTCGACAAAAGCGTCGACGGCATCATTGCATCCGGCAAGCGCCTCGACCGGCAGTTGCCTGTCGACCTCTCGGGCCTTTCGGTCCCGGTGGTCTACGCTTTCACCAAAGGCCCGGCTGACGGTGTGACACTTCGCTCAGACGACGAACAGGGCGCCCGATTGGCTTCGCGCTGTCTGATCGATGCCGGCTGCCGGCGGATCGTTCACATAACCGGCCCCAAGACTTTCCAGTCTGTGCGGGAACGGGCCGACGCCTATCGCACGGCCATCGATGGGCCGCCGGAAGTGCTGCACGGCATCTGGGCAGAGGCCTGGGGACACGAAGCGGTGGCGCAGCTTTGGGAGCGTGGCGGCGAAAAGCCGGACGGCATCTTTTGCGGCAACGACCAGATCGCCCGCGGTGTCGTCGACGGCCTGCGCGAACGCGGCGTCCGAGTGCCGGAAGACGTGGCCGTGGTCGGCTTTGACAATTGGGAGATCGTGGCGGCGCAGACGCGACCGCCTCTGACGACGGTCGACATGAACCTCAAGACGCTCGGTCGGGAAGCCGGCCGACTGGTGCTGGCGATGTCGGAGGGCCGGGAAGTGCAATCCGGTACGCGCAAGCTGCCATGTTCGCTGGTGATCCGCCAGTCTTGTCGGGGCGGCGAAGCCCCAGCCTGAGAGCTATGGATTTTGCGGGAAGAGGAACCCGCTTAGGAGGAGAGAGCGATGAAAGTCACCAAGCTGCTGGCCGCGGCCAGCCTCGTTACGTTTGTTTTCGCCACAGGCGCTGCAAGTGCCGAGACCTTGAGCATGTGGGTGCGCAGCGGCATCGGCGCGTCGTTCACCAGCCTTGTGAAGGCCTATAACGACAGCCACAAGGACAAGGTCGCGCTGACCGAAGTCCCGCAGACAGAGCTGGTTCAGAAATATGCGACTGCCATCGCGGGTGGCCAAGCGCCGGACGCACTCTCGCTGGACCTGATCTACAACCCCGCTTTCGCGGCTGCCGGCCAGTTGCAAGATCTTACGGACTGGGCCAAGGCCCTCCCCTACTTCTCTTCGCTGTCGCCAAGCCACGTCAAGCTCGGTACCTACGAAGGCAAGATCTACGGTCTGCCGATGTCGGTCGAAACCTCGGTGTTTGCCTGGAACAAGGACCTCTACAAGAAGGCGGGCCTCGACCCGGACAAGGCGCCCAAGACCTGGGATGAGATCTCGGCGAATGCGAAGAAGATTCGCGCCCTCGGCGATGACATCTATGGCTTCTATTTCTCGGGTGGTGGCTGCGGCGGCTGCATGATCTTCACATTCACCCCGCTCACCTGGGGCGCCGGCGCCGATATCCTGTCGGAAGACGGCAAGAAGGCGACGCTCGATACGCCGCAGATGCGCAAGGCGGTCGGCTATTATCGCGACATGGTCAAAGCGGGCGTCGTGCCGCCGGGCGCTGCCTCGGATACCGGCACCAACTTCCTGTCGATCACCAACGGCAAGATCGGCCAGCAGAACCTAGGCGCCTTCGCCATCGGTACGCTGGTCACCGAGCATCCCGACATCCACTTCGGCGTATCCTTGATTCCGAGCGTCGATGGCAAGACATCGTCCTTTGCTGGTGGCGATAATTTCGTGGTCACCAAGGGATCGCCGCATGCCGCCCTCGCCAAGAACTTCCTTGAGTATGCCTACTCGCTCGAGGGACAGAAGGTCATGGCGAAGTACGGCAGCCTGCCGACCCGGGCCGACCTGGCCAAGGAAGTGCTCAAGGATCTCGATCCGCGCATGCAGGTCGGCGTCGATGCCATTGCCGTGGCCAAGACCCCCTATACGCTGCAGTTCAATGACCTGATCAATAGCGCCAACGGCCCATGGGCGTCGTTCACCAATGCGGCGATCTTTGGCGAGGACGTCGACGGTGCCTTTGCCAAGGCCCAGGACGAGATGCAGAGCATCATCGACAACGCCCAGTAATTTCTGTGATCGACCCGGCCGGGGGCTCGTTCCTTCGGCCGGCTCCCACCGGGCGGCGTCCACTTGCGCGACACGTCCGTTCGTCCGCCCCTTTCCACTTCGCATCCGCCACGAGGCCCAGGTCTCGAACCGGATGTCTCAGAAGAGCGGCAGCGATGACCCTCGCCGAAAGCCTATCCCGCCCCTCCCGTCGACCAAGGCAAAAACGCCGGTCGCAATGGAAGGGACTTATCTACATCGCACCCGCCATGGCGCTGGTGATCGTCTTCTTCATCCTGCCGGTGCTGTTCACCTTCTGGATGAGCCTTCATAAATGGCCGCTCCTTGGCGCGCCGACGTTCATCGGGCTCGGCAACTATATCCGGATGCTATCCGACACACGGTTCTATTCGGCGCTTGGCTTCACCGCCTACTATACCGTGATCATTACCATCGCCATTTTCGCCCTGGCCTTCCCGCTCGCCATCTTCGTCGAGCGGCAGCGGCGAATGGTCGGCATCTACCGGACGGCGATCTTCATGCCGGTGGTCGTAGGTCTCGCCTCGGCGTCGCTGCTCTGGGTGTGGTTTGCCAACGTCGACGTCGGCTTTCTCAACCCGCTTCTTGCCTGGCTCGGCCTTATCGATCTCAAAACCAACTTCTTTGCCAGCTTCGACAGCGCCTTCTTCATCATCTGTCTGATGGTGGTCTGGAAGGTGGCCGGCTTCACGATGATCATTCTGCTCACCGGTCTGCAGTCGATCCCCACCGAGCTCGGCGAAGCGGCGCGCATTGATGGCGCCAACCGCTGGAAGCGGTTCATCTACGTCACGCTGCCGCTGATGCGAAAGACGATGGCTCTATCGCTCATCCTGTCAGTGACCGGCTCGATCCTCGCCTTCGACCAGTTCTACATCATGACGGCCGGTGGGCCTCAGAACAAGATGATCTCGGTCGTCTACTACATCTTCAACCAGTCCTTCGTGTCGTTCAACCTCGGCTACGGCGCGGCCATGTCGCTCGGCCTGCTGGTGATCCTCGTCCTGATCAGCATCTTCCAGCTCTGGCTTTTGCGCGTCGGGGAGGAGCGGCCATGACAACGAAGAAAGAGGCTCGCGCTCGGCGAACCATGCTCGGCGCTGGCGGCTATCACGCCACCGGCATCCTGCTTTCCATCTTCTTTCTGGCGCCGTTCGCCATCACCATTCTCTCGTCCTTCCGCCACGGCACGGAAGCCCGACTGCCGCCGATCCCGCCGTGGCCGACCACTGGCTTCAGTCTCGATGCCTACCGCGGCCTCGACAGCTTTGGATCCGGCATCTGGCAGCACACGCTGAATTCGGCAGCGGTGGCCATCGGCACGGCGTCCCTCACGGTGGTAGTGAGTCTGCTCGCCGGTTACGGCTTCTCGCGCTACCGCTTCATGTTCAAGAACGCGCTGTTCGTGCTGATCATCGCCACCCTGATGATCCCGTTCCAGTCGATTCTGACGCCGCTGTTCATCATCCTGGCGCGCTTGGGGCTCAACAATTCGCTGATCGGACTGACGCTGGTCTACGTGACGCTGCAATTGCCCTTCTCGGTTTTCATGATGCGCAACGCCTTCGACGCGGTGCCGAAGGAGATCGAAGAGGCCGCCCGCATTGACGGCGCCCGCGACCTCAAGCTGCTGGTTCGCGTGCTGTTGCCGCTGGTGCTGCCGGGCATCGTCACCGTGGCGATCTTCGCTTTCCTCAATTCCTGGAACGAGTTCCTCGCTGCCCTGGTGCTGCTGTCGGACAATTCCAAGTTCACGCTGCCAATCCTGATTTCGGCAGTGCGTGCCGGCCGGCTCGGCGCCATCGACTGGGGCGCCGTTCAGGCGGGCGTCACCGTGATGAGCGTGCCCTGCCTTTTCGTCTTCCTGCTTCTGCAACGCTACTACATGCGCGGCCTGATGGCCGGCGCCGTGAAGTGACATCATTTCTCACCGGAAACCCATCATGACCAAGACCAAGAGAGACCGCCAGTTCCGCCCCGTCCCTGTGCCGTCCGTCGTGCTCGGCGGCCTGTTCGGCGCGCGCCAGGATGCCGTTTGCAACGCCACCGCCGAAACGTTGCTCGACCGCTGTGTCGAAGCTGGCATGGTGAAAGCGATCGACATCAGCCAGCCGAGCCCTGGGATCGTGCTTCCCCTTCAGCCCTGGGGCGGGTCGACGCAGATGTTCTGGGATAGCGATCTCGGCAAGTCGATCGAGACGGTGGCCTTTTCGCTCTATCGCAAGCCGAACCCCGAACTGGAAGCGCGCGTCGACAAGATCATCGACCTCTATGAGAAGATGCAGGACGCCGACGGCTACTTGAATGCCTGGTTCCAGCGCGTCCAACCCGGCCGCCGCTGGACCAACCTGCGCGACTTTCACGAACTTTACTGCGCCGGCCATCTTATGGAGGGTGCCGTTGCCTATTATCAGGCCACTGGCAAGCGCAAGCTGCTCGACATCATGTGCCGCTACGCCGACTACATGATTACCGTCTTCGGGCATGGCCCAGGCAAGATAGCCGGCTATTGCGGCCACGAGGAAGTGGAGTTGGCGCTGGTCAAGCTCTCCCGCGTCACCGGCGAGAAGAAGTATCTCGACCTCGCCAAATACTTCATCGATGAGCGCGGCACCGAGCCACATTACTTCACCGAGGAAGCGATCCGCGATGGTCGCGACCCCTCGGAGTTCATCCAGAAGAGTTATGAATATAACCAGGCTCACCAGCCCGTGCGCGAACAGAAGAAGGTCGTGGGACACGCGGTCCGCGCCATGTACCTCTATTCAGGCATGGCCGACATCGCCACGGAATATAACGACGATACCCTGACGTCGGCGCTCGATACCCTCTGGGACGATCTCGTCACCAAGCAGATGTACATCACCGGTGGCATCGGACCGGCAGCGTCCAACGAGGGCTTCACCGACTATTACGATCTGCCGAACGAGAGCGCCTATGCCGAGACGTGCGCGTCGGTCGGCCTGGTGTTCTGGGCCAACCGCATGCTCGGTCGCGGCCCCAATCGCCGCTTCGCCGACATCATGGAGATCGCACTTTACAACGGTTCGCTCAGCGGCCTGTCGCTCGACGGCAAGACCTTCTTCTACGAGAACCCGCTGGAGAGCGCCGGCAAGCACCATCGCTGGATCTGGCATCGTTGCCCCTGCTGCCCGCCCAATATCGCCCGCCTCGTCGCCTCGGTCGGGTCCTACATGTATGCCGTCGCCGACGACGAGATCGCCGTCCATCTCTATGGCGAGAGCTCTGTGAAGGCCGAGGTGGCCGGTAGCAAGATCGAGCTCAGCCAAGCCACCCGTTATCCATGGCACGGCGCGGTACGGCTGACGCTGAAGGTGGAGAAGCCGACACGCTTTGCCATTTCGCTGCGCATCCCCGGTTGGTCAAAGGGCGCCAAACTGTCAATCGATGGAGGGGCGGTGGATCTCCCCTCCGTCATGGTCAATGGCTACGCGCGCATCGAGCACGAGTGGACCGGCAAGGAAGTCATCGATCTGGAATTGCCGCTGATCCCGCGCGCCCTCTGGGCCGATCCGCGTGTCCGCCAGGATACCGGCCGCTTTGCGCTGATGCGCGGACCGCTGGTCTACTGTGCCGAGGGCATCGACAATGGCGAAGGCCTCAATGCGCTCACCGTGACAGGCGATCCGACCCGCGCCAGCGAGACCGTGATGGAGGCGCTCGGTGGAGCGGTCGCGCTCGAACTCGACGCGACACGCGATCTCCCTGCCGGCTTCGAGGGCTCGCTCTATCGCGAAGCGCCGCCGACGACAGAACCTGCCAAGGCGCGTTTCGTGCCCTATCATCTCTGGGATAATCGCGAACCCGGCGAGATGCTGGTGTGGATGCGCGGCGGCCCCAGGAAGAACGGAGCATGACGGCCATGTCCGATAGTGGCGTTCAACTGACCGAGGTACGCAAGAGCTATGGCTCCATGGAGGTCATCCATGGCGTCAACCTCTCGATCCCCGACGGCGCCTTCGTGGTGTTCGTCGGACCGTCGGGCTGTGGCAAGTCGACGCTTCTGCGCATGATTGCCGGCCTGGAAGAGGTGACCGATGGCGAAATCGCCATCAAGGGTCGCGATGTGACCGACGTCGACCCGTCCCAGCGCGGCATCGCCATGGTTTTCCAGAGCTATGCGCTCTATCCGCACATGACGGTGCGTGACAATCTGGCCTTCGGGTTGAAGATGCAGCGCACCGACAAGGCGGTAATCAACGAGCGGGTCGCGGCGGCGGCGGCCATCCTGAAGATCGAGCAGCTGCTCGACCGTCGCCCCGGCCAGCTGTCGGGCGGTCAGCGCCAGCGCGTCGCCATCGGCCGCGCCATCGTGCGCCAGCCGGAGGTCTTCCTGTTCGACGAACCGCTCAGCAATCTCGACGCGGAGCTGCGCGTTTCCATGCGCGTCGAGATCGCCCGGCTGCATCGCGAGCTTGGCAACACCATGATCTACGTGACGCACGACCAGACCGAGGCGATGACGCTCGCCGACGTTATCGTCGTGCTGCGCGACGGTCGCGTCGAGCAGGCCGGCTCGCCCCGCACGGTCTATGAGGATCCAGACAACGCATTCGTTGCCGGCTTCATCGGCTCGCCACGCATGAACCTTCTCGACGCCGTCTGGCGCGGAGACGGCGAGGTGGAGCTCGCTGGTCGGATGGAGGCAGCATCGATTGCCGGCGGCGGGCTTGCGGCGGGTGAGAAGGTGACCTTCGGGCTCAGGCCGGAGCACCTCGTTGTCGGTGCCCCAGGCGGCATCGAAGCCCGCGTCGACGTGCTCGAATACCTCGGCGGCACGCGATACCTCTACTGTCAGCTCACCGATGGCCAGCCACTAATTGTTGAATACCGAGACGGACCGGATGTCCGCTCCGGCGACACGATCACGCTCGGCTGCCCGCCGGATCGACGCTATGTGTTCAACGAAAGCGGGGTCCGCATCCGCTGAACCTCTCCTTCAGAAACTAAGAGGCACCTCGGCCCGCGTCTCCCCCACGCGGGCCTTTTGCTGTCTTCGCCACAAGCTGGACGAATTGCGGTGATTGTCATCTTTTCTGTTTGGTAACCTCAATTTATTCTAATCTTCCAGAATGGGAGGTCTGGCGGCGAACCGGGCTTCATCTGTTGTGTGAGTGGGAAGGAAGGTTTCATGCGGGCCAAAGGGAAGAGACCGCCCCCGACGACCGCCCGCTTCGTTGCCCTTGCGGCAGCGTTGCTCCCGACCTCGCTATTCCCCCTAAACGCATACGCCTTCGAGCTTTTCGGACACAGATTCTTCGAGGCGGCGCCCGATCCCAACATCTCGCCAGACGCCCAGCGCTACACGATAGCTATTGATACTGTGGGTGCAGACGATCAGCTGCACGCAGCGGTCATCGCCGCTTCGGCGCTCTGGACCGGCCGCGACGATACGCCACCACCTTCGACCGCAGCCTTCCTGTCCCGCGTCAACGCCGAATACGGTCGCATCACGGCGGCCCTTTACCGGGAAGGCCGCTATGGAGGCACCATAGAGATCACCGTCGATGGCCAGGATCCCGACGCGATCGCGCCCGATGCAACCCTGCCACAGCCGGTTAAGGTCGCCATGCGCGTTTCTCCCGGCCCGCTTTTCCACTTCGGGAAGGTTGAGATCACCGGTGCGCCACCGCTTGGGCCGGAAGATGCAGACTTCAAGAAATCGACGCCGGCAGAAATCGGCCTTGCTGCCGGTGAGCCGGCACGAGCCGGTGCGGTGACCGGCTCGGAAAAGCTGCTGATCGACGCCTGGCGCCGGCGTGGCCACCCGCTTGCCAGTATCGTCAAGCGCGACACCATTGCCCAGCACGACAGCTCTACCCTTGATGTGGCGATTACAGTCGATCCGGGCCCGGCTGCCACCTTTGGCCCTCTGGCGGTAACCGGCACGCAGCGCATGGATGCGGGCTACACGGCCTGGATGACCGGTATCGAACCTGGCACGCCCTACAGTCCGGCCGCCATTGAGCGCGGGCAAAAAAATCTAAGGCGGCTGCAGGTTTTCTCCAGTCAGCGCATCGAAGAAGCCACGAAGCTCGGCCCGAATGGTCAGCTTCCGCTTACCCTCAATGTTGCGGAGCGGCCGCTCCATGTATTCGGCGGCGGCGTGAGCTACGCGACGGAAGATGGCGCTGGTCTCGAAGCCTACTGGCAGCACCGCAACCTCTTCGGACACGCCGAATCCCTCAAGCTGTCAGGCGCGGTCAACGGTATCGCCGGTGTCGATCCCAAGGACTTCAACTACGATCTCGGCGCGACCTTCACCCGACCGGGCGTCATCACACCGTTCACCGACTTTACCGCCTCACTTGAGGCCAAGCGGGAGACGCCCGACACCTATACCGAGACGGCAGTGACCGGAAAGGTCGGCCTCGATCACGCCATCACCGAACAGCTTTCGGCCTCCATAGGTCTCGGCGTGACGGCCTCTCGCGATAAGGATGCCCAGGGCACAGACAAGTTCCTGTTCACCGGGTTGCCGATCGGCCTCACTTACGACAGCCGCGACGACAAGACCGATCCGCACGAGGGCTTCAACGCCAAGGCGAGCGCCGAGCCCTTCTATGAGGCGAATTTCGGCAATGCCGGCGTCATCGCCGACGCGTCGGTTGCCTCCTACCTGCCGGTCGATCGCGAGGGGCGCTTCGTCATCGCGGGCCGCATTGCGGCGGGCTCTATCTTGGGTGCCCCGATCGACGAGATGCCAAACGGCCGTCTCTATTACGCGGGCGGCGGATCGTCGGTGCGTGGCTACGCCTACCGGAGCCTCGGCCCCAAGGAAAATGGCGTCGTGACGGGCGGTCTGTCGCATCTCGAAAGCTCGGTCGAACTCCGAGCCAAGGTGACCGAAAGTTTCGGTGTGGTCGGCTTCGTCGATGCCGGCAATGCCTTCGCTTCGAGCTATCCCGACTTCTCCAACGGGCTCCGCTTCGCCGCCGGTGCCGGCATCCGCTACTATACCGGTCTTGGGCCGATCCGTCTCGACGTGGCCCTACCGCTCGATCACGAGCAAGGTGACTCGACCGTTGGTGTCTACATTGGCCTCGGCCAGAGTTTCTGAGGAGGCGAAGTCATGAAGATCAAAGCCGCTCTCCTCGCCTTGCCCATTCTCGTCGCCGCTCCGCTGGCCATGACGCTCGCAGGCGCCCAGCAAGACGACAGCGCCGAAAAAGGCGCATTCGTTCGCTTCGTCGAGGACAAGATCTCAACACCGGATCGCAAGATCGAGCTCGGCGCCATTGATGGCGCCTTGTCGTCGGATGTCCGTCTTGCTTCGATCACCGTGTCCGATCGCGAGGGCGCCTGGCTCAAGATCGAAGGGGTGCACCTGGTCTGGAGCCGCCTGGCGCTGCTCCGCGGCAACCTTGATGTCGACAGCCTCGACGCCGACAAGATCGAGGTGATCCGCAAGCCGTTGCCCGCCGAGACGGTCGATCCGGCAGCCAGCGAAGGCTTCAGCCTGCCGGAGCTGCCGGTATCGGTAAAACTCGGTCGTCTCGCAGCCCCCAATGTTGTTCTCGGCTCAGACGTTCTTGGGGAAGAAGCGCATCTCGGGGTGACAGCGTCAGCCACTCTGGCCAGCGGGTCGCTGGACGCAAATCTTGCCGTCCGCCGGACAGACAGCAAGCCGGGCGAGCTCGCCCTCAAGGCGACCTACTCGGACGGGACCAAGGCGCTTGATCTCGATTTCAAGGCTGACGAGCCCGCGGACGGCGTCATGGCCGGGCTTCTCAACCTGCCCGGCCGTCCTTCGGTCAGTTTGGCGCTGAAGGGCTCCGGCCCGCTCAACAACTTTGCCGCCGATCTGACGCTGGCAACCGACGGCGTCAACCGTCTCACGGGCCACACCACCATCGCCCGCGATGGCAATGGGTATCGCTTCGGTTCGGCGCTGAGCGGCGATCTCGCAGCGCTGGTGCAGCCCGACTATGCGCTCTATCTCGCCGGCCGCTCCACTCTGGATCTTTCCGCCCGCATCGACGATGCCGGCCCAATCAGCATCGACAAGCTGACGCTCTCGGCACCGGTGCTGACCTTGCAGGGATCGGCGGCGCTCGCGGCCGATCATTTCCCGACTGCCATCGACATTGACGGTCGTCTTGCCGGACAGAACGGTGCCTTGCCGCTTGGCGGCGCCAATGCCGCGACACGGCTCGGCGAAGGGCGTCTTCGCTTTTCCTTCGGCCATGGTGGTGCGTGGAGCCTGGAACTGGCCGCCAATGGTCTCACCACACCCACCCTCAGCGCTGAAAGCCTTGCGATCAGCGGGCATGGTGCCGCGACGGATCTTGCCGATGCGGCCAAGCGCCGCGTCGATTTCTCGCTGGATGGCGGGTCGCACGGGCTGAGCTTCTCCGATAGCGCTGTCGGGAAGGCAGTCGGCGGTGAGCTCTCCTTCTCGGGCTCGGGACGCTGGGCAGCCGGCACACCCTTTGCCATCGACCTCCTGAAGCTGGCGACACCGACAGCTGAGGCATCGTTTGCCGGCAAGGTCGAAGATGGCCGCATCGAAGGACGGCAAACGCTGTCGGCGCCTTCGCTTGCGCCATTCTCGGCCCTTGCCAACCAGACCCTGAAGGGTAGCGTTACCCTCGCGGCGACTGGATCGCTCGTCCCGACGACAGGTGCCTTTGACCTGACGCTCGACGGTAATGCCGGCGCGCTGTCAACCGGCATCGCCCGTCTCGACGGCCTGCTTGGCGGCGAGACGAAGCTCAGTGGCCGCATCGCGCGAGATACGACAGGTCTCAAACTCCAGAACTTCAAGGTCGCCAATCCGGCTCTGACCATGACCGCCGATGGCCACCGTGCCCTCGACAGCACCAATATTACCGCGACCGTGACGGTGCCCGAGGTCGGACGGATCGAACCACAGGCAAAGGGAGCTGGCGGCATCACCCTGTCGATCCAGGGCGGCCGCGGCCCGCTGGATCTGAAAGCGCGCCTTTCTTCCGACCGCTTGACGCTTGCCGGCAATGCCGTGGATGGGCTGGGCATCGATCTTTCCGGCAAGCTGGACGGCACTGCTTTCGACGGCAAGATCGCAGGAGCGGGCCGGGTGAAGGGCAAGCCGCTGACGCTCTCGGCAGGTTTGCGTAGTGCTGCCGACGGCACTCGTCGCCTCGACAGCCTTGCACTTTCGGTCGCCGATACGCGCGTGGCGGGCGACCTTACGCTTGCGGCTGACGCATTGATGACCGGCCATGTCGGCATCGACTCGCCCGACCTCTCGGCGCTGGCGCCTCTGGTTCTGGTCGATCTCCGCGGTCAGTTGTCGGCCAACGTGGCCCTTGCGCCCCAAGGTGGAAAACAGACTGCAAAAGCCAACATCAAGTCGACGAACCTGGCAGTTGCAGGCAACAGCATCGCCTCCGCCGATGTGGACGCGACCATCAATGACCTGCTCGGGGCGCCAAAGATCGACGGCCGGTTTGCCGCCAAGGGCCTGAAGGCTGCGGCGGCCAGTGTTGCCAGCGTCGACGGCACCGCCAAGAGCGATGGCAATGCCACCGCCTTTACCGTCAAGGCGGACGGCATTGCCGTCCCACAATTAACAGCAGCCGGCCTCACCGGCTTTGGCGCAACAGCGGCCGGCCGACTGGAAGGCAACAAGATCAATCTTGCCTCGGCCAAACTCACCGGCCCCTCTGGCCTGGGCGCCGAGGCAAAGGGCATCATTCCGCTTTCCGGTAGCGGTCTTGCCGTTGATGCGACGGCTGATCTGCCACTTGCACTAGCGCAATCCTTCGTGGCCACGCGGGGTACGCGTGTGACCGGTACGGCCAAGGCGACACTCAAGGCCACCGGCAGCCTGTCCTCACCCGAGCTCTCCGGGCGCGTGGCGGTCAACGGCGCGTCCATCAACGATCCGCTGACCACCATGCGGCTCGACGCCATCAACGTCGCACTTCTGTTTTCAGGAGACAGCGTTCGCATCGAGACGGCGACGGCCACGGTCAAGGGCGGCGGACGGCTGTCGGCTGATGGCACCATCGGTCTCGCCGGCGGCCTACCGGTCGATATTCGCATCGCCGCCACCAAGGCGCGCGTCACCGACGGACGGATCGTGACTGCCGACCTTGGGGCGGCTCTCACCGTTACCGGCTCCATGACCAACGGTCTTGCCATAGCGGGCAAGGTCGACGTGGCACGTGCCGAAATCACCGTGCCCGAAGGCGGCGGCGGTGCCCCGATTCAGATCGACGTCAAGCACAGGAACACGCCGGCAGACGTCAACGCGACGCTGAAGCGGATCAGCAAGGCGACTGGCGGCGGCAAGACAAAATCCGGCGGCGATCTATCGATCGGTCTCAACATCGACATCAACGCGCCCCGCCAGTTGTTCGTGCGCGGGCGCGGTATCGACGCCGAGCTTGGCGGACATTTGACGGTACGCGGCACCCTCGCCGACGTACAGCCGGTGGGGAGCTTTACCTTGATCCGCGGTCGCGTCTTGGTCATCGGGCAGCGGATTGATTTCAATGAGGGCACCGTTACCCTCCAAGGCGACCTCAACCCCTATCTGTCCCTTTCGGCTACCACGACATCGGATTCTGTTTCAGTGACGGCGAGCGTGGAGGGTTACGCCGACAATCCAAGCATCGTGCTCTCCTCAACCCCCGAGCTGCCGCAGGATGAGATACTTGCGCGCTTCCTGTTCAAGCGTTCGGTGTCCGACCTCTCGGCAGTCCAGATCGCCCAATTGGCAGAAGCGGTGACGCAGCTCGCCGGTGGCGGACAAGGCAACGGCGTTCTCGACCGTCTGCGTGCTGGCACCGGGCTCGATGACCTCGACGTGAACACGGATGCACAGGGCAATTCGGCGGTTACGGCAGGGCGCTACATCAGCAAGCGCGTCTATCTTGGCGTCACGGCCGGTGAAGGCGGACGAACCGGCGTCTCGGTCAACCTCGACATTACCGACAATGTGAAGGCCAGGGCCGAAGCAACGCAGGAACAATCGAAGGCCGGCGTCTATTTCGAAAAGGAATACTGATTCCGCGTGTCCAGCCACGGAGGCGCAGGGCTTTGCAGCAAAGGCTCGCTATTCCTTGAATCGATTAATTGCATCTCTGCATTCTGTTGGACGGATGGCCGATAGCGGCGCATCGTCCGCCCGTTCCTTTTCGTCGCCGGCCCGTTTGCCGGCCTTCAGCCCGTGGGCGGCGCACGACAACAAAGGCATGTCATGAAAACCTATCAGATTTCCAAAAGCGACCTCTCGGTTTCCTCTGTCATTCTCGGCCTGATGCGCATCGCCAAGATGAGCGACGCCGAGATCCAGACGCTGGTCAATGGTGCCATCGACGCCGGCATCAACATGATCGACCATGCCGATATCTATGGCGGCGAACTGCATCTCTGCGAGAAGCGCTTCGGCGAGGCTATGAAGCTCACGCCGGCCCAGCGCGAGAAGATCGTCATTCAGAGCAAGGCCGGCATCCGCAAGGGCTTCTTCGACTTCTCCGAAGCGCACATTCTCGAGGCGGTCGATGGTTCGCTGAAGGCGCTCAAGACCGACTATCTCGATGTATTGCTGCTGCACCGCCCAGACGCACTGGTCGAGCCGGAAGAGGTCGCCTCGGCCTTCGACAAGCTACAGTCGTCCGGAAAGGTGCGGAACTTCGGCGTTTCCAACCAGACGCCCGGCCAGATCGAGCTTCTGAAGACGGCCGTGAAGCAGCCGCTTCTGTTCAACCAGGTTCAGCTTTCGATCACCCATGCCCCGATGATCGCCCAGGGCGTTGCCATCAACATGGCCGGCCTGGAGCAGTCGGTCGATCGCAACCTCGGCCTCATCGACTATTCTCGCAAGGAAGGCATGACCCTGCAGGCCTGGTCGCCCTTCCAGCGCGGTTTCTTCGACGGCCCGTTTATCGGCGATCGGGAGCACTGCGCCGATCTCAACGATGCACTTGACGAGATCGCCGCCGCCCATGGCGTGACGCCGACTGGCATCGCGGTCGCCTGGATCACCCGGCATCCGGCGAAGATGCAGGTGGTGCTCGGGACCACCCGGCCGGATCGCGTTCGCGAGTGCGTGGCCGGTGCCGGTGTAACCTTGTCACGCGAGGAATGGTATCGTCTGTTCACGGCAGCGGGCTACATCGTCCCCTGAAGACTTGGTAGGCGGCGGAACCTTGGGCTCCGCCGCGCATACCCTCATGCGAAAGGACAAGAAGATGAGCACGATCGATGCTGGCCAGTCCGGCCAATTCAAAATCGGCGACCTCACGGTCAATCGCCTCGGCTTCGGCGCCATGCGCATCACCGGCAAGGGCATCTGGGGTCCGCCGACCGACCGGACGACAGCTCTCGCCACCCTCAAGCGTCTACCTGAAATTGGCGTCAACTTCATCGATACCGCTGACAGCTACGGTCCCGACGTCTCCGAAGAGCTGATCCGCGAGGCTCTTCATCCCTACAAGGGATTGCTGATCGCCACCAAGGGCGGCCTCACTCGCGGCGGTCCGGACCAGTGGACGCCGAATGGCCAGCCGGACTATCTGATCGGTCAGGCCAAGAAGAGCCTTTCCAAACTCGGCGTCGAGCGGATCGATCTCTGGCAGTTGCACCGCATCGATCCGAAGGTGCCGCGTGACGAGCAGTTCGGCGCGGTTCGTCAGCTTCTCGATCAGGGCATCATCGCCCACGCCGGACTTTCCGAGGTGTCGGTCAGCGAAATCGAGGCGGCACGCAAGGTGTTCCCGGTCGCCACCGTGCAGAACCGCTACAACCTTACCGACCGCGCCAGCCAGGACGTCCTCGCCTACTGCGAAGCAAACGGTATCGGCTTCATTCCGTGGTTCCCGCTGGCCTCAGGCAAGCTCGCTCAACCCGGTGGGCTCGTCGACCGCGTTGCCAAGGCGCATGGCGCCACCGCCGGACAGGTGGCCCTCGCCTGGCTTCTGGCGCGCAGCCCGGTGATGCTGCCGATCCCCGGCACGTCCAGCGTCGATCACCTTGAAGAGAACGTGGCGGCCGCCAGCCTGAAGCTGACAAGCGCTGAAATTGCCGAACTCGACGCCGCGTAAGCGAACTTCGGTATAGGCATCCCGACCGATGCGGCGGCGACACAGATCGCCGCCGCCAACGCAACGAGGGCGGGCGGGCCTTTCGCTTGAAGGTTGGATGGGGCATTGTTCGCCCCATGCTCAAAACCTTCTTTTCCTACTACCGCCCCTACCGCGCGCTGTTTCTGCTCGACTTCGGCTGTGCCGTCGTCGCCGGCCTGTTGGAGCTCGGCTTCCCTCTGGCGGTCAAAGTCTACATCGACCGTCTGCTACCGTCTTCGAACTGGACGCTGATCGTCGTCGCGGCGCTGGCTCTCCTCGTCATCTATCTCCTGAGCGCCGGCCTCAACGCCATCGTCGTCTATTTCGGCCACATGCTCGGCATCAACATCGAAACCGAGCTGAGGCGGCGCAGCTTCGATCACCTGCAGAAGCTCTCCTTCCGCTATTTCGACAACCAGAAGTCCGGACATCTGGTGGCACGACTGACCAAGGACCTCGAAGAGATCGGCGAGATTGCCCACCACGGGCCGGAAGACCTGTTCATCGCCGTCATGACCTTCCTCGGCGCCTTCCTCCTGATGCTGTCGGTCAACCTCGAGCTCGCCCTGATCACCGCAGCCATCGTGCCGGCCGTCGCTTTCATCACCGCCCGTTACGGTGGCCGCATGACGCAGAACTGGCACCAGCTCTACGGACGTGTTGCCGGATTCAACGTGCGGATCGAGGAAAATGTCGGTGGCATGCGTGTCGTGCAGGCCTTTGCCAACGAAGACTATGAGCGACAGCTGTTCGCCGTCGACAACTCCGCCTACCGCACCACCAAACTCGCCGCCTACAGGCTGATGGCCGCCACCAATGCGCTATCCTTCCTGTCGATGCGAGTCGTGCAGTTGGTCGTGCTGATCTTCGGCAGCCGGCTTGTGATCATGGGAGATCTGACGGCCGGTGGCTTCGTCGGCTTCCTGTTGCTGGTCGGTGTGTTCTTCCGCCCGGTCGAAAAGATCAACGCGGTGATCGAGACCTATCCCAAGGGCATCGCCGGCTTCCGCCGCTATCTCGAATTCCTCGGTACGGAACCGGATATTGCCGACCGACCGGGCGCCGTCTCTGCCCCCGCCTTCAAGGGCGACGTGCGCTTTTCCGGTGTCAGCTTCGGTTATGGCAACGACCGACCGCTATTCTCCGGCATCGATCTCAAGATCTCGGCAGGCGAGACGATTGCCTTCGTTGGGCCGTCGGGTGTCGGCAAAACGACCCTATGTTCACTACTGCCGCGCTTCTACGAGGTGACGCATGGCGCCATCTCCATCGACGGCATGGACATCCGCGACATGACCATTGCCTCGCTGCGAAAGCAGATCGGCATCGTTCAGCAGGACGTCTTCCTGTTCGGCGGCACCATTCGCGAGAACATCGCTTACGGCAGGCTCGACGCCTCGGAGGCGGACATTGCAGCCGCGGCCGAGCGGGCGCAGCTCGGCGATTTTCTCTCGGATCTGCCCGACGGGTTGGACACCATCGTCGGTGAGCGCGGCGTCAAGCTCAGCGGCGGACAGAAGCAGCGCATCGCCATCGCACGCATGTTCCTGAAAGACCCGCCGATCCTGATCCTCGACGAGGCAACTTCAGCGCTGGATACGGCGACCGAACGCGAGATCCAGGCGTCACTGGCCGAACTCGCCAAAGGCCGGACTTCGCTGGTCATCGCCCATCGGCTCAGTACCATCCGCAACGCCGACCGCATCGTGGTCGTCGACGCCGAGGGCATCGCCGAACAGGGCAGCCACGACGAGCTGCTCAAGCGGGATGGCGGCTATGCCCGTCTTTACGCAGCGGGCGGCTGACGAACATCCGCTCTCGCCTCGACCGTCAGATGAACAATTTCGTGTACCGGCCCAAGGCGACGGCGGATGTCCTCGGCGTCGTCACCGACGACAGAGACGATGGCGGCATGACCTGTCGGGCCAACGCGCCACAGATGAAGGTCAACGATCCGCGCGCCTTCCTTTTCGGCGACCAGCTCGCGGATCTCCGTCTCGACATGCGGATCGGTCATGTCCAGCAGAACCGAGGACGCGGCCCGCATCAGTGACCACGACCAAGATGCGATGACGACAGCGCCGACCACCCCCATCGCCGGATCGAGCCACGTCCAGCCGAGGAAGCGGCCGCCCAGCAGCGCCGCGATGGCCAGCACGGAGGTCAGCGCATCGGCCAGCACGTGGACATAGGCGGAGCGCAGGTTGTTGTCGTGGCCATGATCGGCTGTCTCATGATCGTGGTGGTCGTGCGCGTGGTCATGACCATGGTGATGGTGGTCAGGGCCCAGCAGTGCTGCGCTCAGGAGGTTGACCAGAAGGCCAAGCACGGCGATCAGCGTCGCTTCAAAAAACGCGACTGGCTGCGGGTTGATGAAACGAAGAAGGGACTCGATTGCGATGCCGAGCGCCACCAGGCCTAACACGAGTGCCGAGGCAAACCCCGCGAGGTCACCGATCTTGCCCGTGCCGAAGGTGAACCGACGCTCTTCGGCGTAGCGTCGCGCCAGCAGATAGGCGCATGCGGCCACTGTCAGCGCGCCAGCGTGCGTTGCCATGTGGAAGCCGTCGGCCAGCAGCGCCATTGAATTGAACAGCAGGCCCGCGACGATCTCACCGATCATCATACCGAGCGTCAGGGCAACGACCCACAACACACGGCGGGTATTGCGATCATGGTCGTGCCCCAGGAAGACGTGGTCGTGGGCCAGATCGTCGACGCTAGCGGACTGCATTGCCGAACCTCATTTTCCGTAGCGGCGGATGGCGGCCATCAACTCATCAGCCGCCGCCGATCGCGCTTCATCGTCGATGCCGGGACGGGCGACGTGCTCGCGCAGATGCCCCTCGATCAGTTCATCCATCAAACCAAGCACGGCTCCACGAACGCCGGCCACCTGATGAAGGACCGTCGCGCAATCCGCCTCGCCTTCAAGCGCCTTCTCGATGGCGGCAACCTGGCCGGCAATGCGCCTGATACGGGCGAGGAGTGGCTGTTTGTTCGCTGTTGTGTGCATGATAGGATACCCCCCTATCCTATACTAAAGATCCGAAGAGGCAAGAAGTGTTCGAAGCTGCATCCTAGTTCAGCCGCCTTCAACGAAAAAGCCGGCACTCCCATCGGGAATGTCGGCTTCTTCTGGTGCTGGCCAACCCGGGCTCGGGTCAGCCGTCTGCGGAGGAGCGGTCGTCTACTTCTTTCCGAAGATCAGCGCTTGGGCTCGGCGATCCACGGGGCCATCGACACGTCGGCCTTGGAGAACTGCGGCAGCTTGGCCGCGAGATCGTCCATGTTCTTGATGCCCTTCTCAAGGAGCATTTTCCGGGTGATCAGGGTGGGCGGTACCACCACCTGCTTGCCGGTGTCGACGCCGGCAAGCTGCAGGGCAAGCGTGCGCACACAGACTTCACCAACCACGGCCGACGACGTCGCCGCCGAGGCGGCCCAGGCGCTCTTGTCCTCGACCATCGCCGAGATATCCGGCGTCGAGATGTCGGCCGAGTAGATCTTGATCTTCTCGTTGAGACCAGCCTCGTCGACGGCAGTCTTGGCGCCCTTGGCGAACTCGTCATAGGGGGCGAAGATGACGGTGATGTCAGGGTTGGCGCGCAGCACCGCCGCCGTCTGGTCGGCGACCGAATTGGCGATCGGGTTGTTCATGGTGCCCCAATGTGCCGCTTCCTTGATGCCCGGGTACTTCTTCTTGAAGGCCTGCCAGGTCTCGTCGCGGCGATCGAGCGGCGCGATACCCGGCACGTAGACGTAACCGGCCGTGAAGCTTTCGCCGTTGTCGGCGATCGCCTGTTCAAGGGCGAGACGCGCGAGCTCGCGGTCGTTCTGCTCGATCTGCGGGATGGCTTCGTTCTCGCAGTTAACGTCGAAGGCGACGACCTTGAAGCCATCGGCCACGGCCTGGGCGGCCGGTTCCTTCAGCGTCTCGGTCAGGCCATGCTGCAGGATGATACCGTCGACGCCGAGATTCATCGCCTGCTGCAGCATTTCCGCCTGCAGCGCCGCATCCTGACGGGAGTCGAGCACGTGCAGGTCGAAGCCCAGCGCCTCGGCCTGGCGCGTCACGCCGGCGAGGTAGAACTGAAAGAAATCGCCGGTGGAGAGATAGCGCACAAGGGCGATCTTCATCTTGCGCTGGCCGACAACGCCCGGGGCGCCAGCGACGCCCTCGGCGAAGGCGGCGCGCAGCGGCAGTGCGGTGGCAACCGAAGCGGTGGCAAGGCCGGCAAGAAATGTCCTTCTATCGATAGTCATTTTCTCACTCCTCAAATGACGTTTCCATGGTCCTTGACCGAGCGTGCCTCCTCCGCACGCTGCGGCTTACCTCGCGTTTTCATGATGGCCGGAGCCGGCTCAGCGACGCTGCGAGGACGCGAAGCCGAAGGTAAAGAGCAGGGCGAAGACAAGGACGAGACCCTTGACGAAGTCCTGCGCGTAATAGGGAGCGTTGAGCATGGTGAGGCCGTTGAGCAGCGTGCCGACGAACAGCGCGCCGATGGCGGTACCAAAAACATTGGGCTTCTTCGCGCCCAGCACGGCATAGCCGATCAGCGCGGCGGCGACCGAGTCGAGCAGCAGCGACGAGCCGGAGGTCACGTCGCCACGACCGACGCGGGCAGCGAGCAGGATGCCGCCGATCGAGGCGAACAGGCCGGAAATCATGTAGGCGGCGATCTTGTAGCGCTCGACCGGTGCACCGGCGAGACGGGTGGCCTTTTCGTTGCCGCCGATCGCATAGAGAACTCGGCCATAGCGCGAGCGCTCCATGAACACCCAGAGGATGACGGCGGCGATCAGCATGATGATCACCGGCAGCGGGATCAGATCGAACACGCGGTAACGGCCAAGTGCCAGGAAGGCATCGGTGAAGCTGCCGGTTGCTGCCGAGCCATCTGACAGCGTCATCCCCTTGGCGATCGAGCGGCCGCCGGTCGGGATAAGCTGCAAGCCGAGCAGCAGGAACATCATGCCAAGTGTCGCGAGCAGGTCGGGAATGCGCCCCTTGACAATCAGCAGGCCGTTCAGGAAGCCGATGAAGATCCCGAGCAGAAGGCAGACGATGACAGCGAGAACGGTGCCCTGGTTCAGGATCACCATCACGTAGCTCGAAGCCATCAGCGACATGGCAGCCGTCGAGCCGATCGAGAGGTCGAAGCCGGCTATGGCGAGCGTGACGGTGACGCCGAGTGCCAGAAGCGCCGTCACGGAGACAGCCTGCAGAATGGAAAACATGTTGCGGGCGTTGGCAAACGCCGGCTCAAGCCGCCAGAACACAACGATCATCACGGCCAGAATGATGAGAAGACCGAACTTGATGATGAAGTCCTTGATGGAAAAGGATGACTTTAGCGCGCCAGATTGCGCTGCGGCCGCCGGCGCAGCCGGATTGGGGGACTGGGTGCTCATGATGAGATGCCTTTTGTCTTTGAAGCGTCAGGCGAAGGTTGCGTGGGTGCCGGCGCCGCTGATCTCGGCGACCAGGGCATCGAGCGACAGCCCGTCGACCGAATGACCACCGACCACCGAGAAGTCGCGCATCACGATGATGCGGTCGGCAATTTCGGTCGCCTCTTCGAGATCGGCACAGATGACGAGCGTGGCCCGGCCGGCAGCCGTCTCACGCAGTCGACGGCCAATGTCCTGGCGGGCGCCGATGTCGACGCCTTGGAAAGGTTCGTCGAGGATGAGCAGACGGCAGGGCTGGATGAGCCAACGACCAAGCACGACCTTCTGCTGGTTGCCACCCGACAACGATCCGATCGGCACGTCGATGGAGGCGCACTTGATCGCGAGGTCGGAGACCTGTCCGGTGGCTGCCCGCCGTTCCTGGTCGGGCACGACCAGTGAGAGCTTGGAGAAATGCCTCAGGAACGGCAGCGTCATGTTGTGCAGGACGGAGAATTCCGAGACCAACGAAGAGTTGCCACGATCCTCATGCGCCATGAAGACGCCGCCGGCGATGGCCTCCTGCGGAGAGCTTGCGCGAAGTGGCTTGCCATCGATCGTCACGGAGCCGGCGTGAGCGGCTGCCGTGCCGAACAGGCATTCGGCAAACTCGGTCTTGCCGGCACCGATCAGGCCGGTCAACACCACGATCTCGCCTTCCCTGAGATCGAGATCGAAGGGGGCCGAAGTTGGTTTGATCGCGAAATCGCGGATTTCGACTACCGTCCGGCCACCCTCTACCGCAGCATGGGAGCCTTCACGAACCCGGTGGCCCACCATGGCATGCACAATACCGTCGAAATCGAGCGGGCGGGCAAACTCGGCGCGGGTGCGACCGTCGCGCATGACGACGGCCCGATCGGCCAGGCGGCGAATGTCGGACATCCGATGGCTGATATAGATGATGGCAACGCCACGCGCCCTCAGGTCCTCGATCAGAGCGAACAGGCGAGCGGCTTCGGCTTCGGACAGCGACGAGGTCGGCTCGTCAAGGATCAGCACCTTAGGGTCGTGTGACAGGGCCCGCGCAATGGCGACCAACTGCCGCTCGGCCTGACCAAGCTCGCTCATCGCCTTTCCGAGCGGCAGGTCGAGACCAAGGATGGCCTGAATTTCTCGGGCACGGGCCGTTATGGCGGAGCGGCTCAGCAAGACTGGCCCCTCGGGTCTGCAGATTTCGTCGAGGGCGAGGTTCTCGGCCACGGTGAGCTGCTGCACGACACCGTCATTGATGATCTGGTGCACCGTGTGAATGCCGGCCGTGCAGGCTTCGAGCGGCGAGCGGAAATCCACTGCTTGGCCGTCGATTTCCATCGTTCCGGAATCGGCCGGGTGCACACCGCAAAGGATCTTAATCAGTGTCGACTTGCCGGCACCGTTGGCGCCCATCAGCGCCAGGACTTCGCCGCGCTTAATGTCGAGATCGACGTCGATGACCGCGTGCGTGCTGCCGAAACGTTTGTTCAGCCCACGGATGCGGATCACCTCCCTCCCTGGTTCTGTCATGCCGAAAACCGCCTCCACGGATGTTTGGCACAGGGCCTCCTCCAGACCCGCTGGCGGTCAACCTAGTCATGCAAATGTCAATTGTCAATCGATCTTGACAAATGACTAAAACTGGACCAACTTTCGCCACCAACAACCTCCGCCAGCATGAGGAGCGGCAAATCGCCGAGGCGGAGGCTCAAGTAGCGAGGGATGGAGAAACCCATGACAGACGTTCGGAGCGCCCGCACCGGCGGCGCCGACTATCGGCCCATGACCGAGAGCACGCTGGCGCCCTATCTCGCAGGCTTTTCGGATATAAACGCCATCCTGGGCGGCACGGCTCGGGAATGGAAGGTGTCCGAAGTCGGCGATGGAAATCTCAACCTGGTATTCATCGTGCGCGGCCCGAAGGGATCGCTGATCGTCAAGCAGGCCCTTCCTTACGTGCGCCTCGTCGGCGACTCCTGGCCATTACCGCTCGACAGGTCTTTTTTCGAAAGCCAGGCGCTGATCACAGAAAGCGCTGCCGCCCCAGGATTGGTACCGAAAGTCGTTCTGTTCGACGCCATGCAGGCGTTGGTGGTCATGGAGTTCCTCACCCCGCACATCATCATGCGCAAGGGGTTGATCGACGGTGTCGAGTTCCCTCGCTTCGCGGCGACGCTGTCGGAGTTCATGGCTCAATCGCTGTTCAAGACGTCCGACCTCTACCTGCCGGCCGCCGAGAAGAAAAAGCAGATGGCGGTGTTCTGCGCCAACACCGAGCTCTGCCGGATCACCGAGGATCTGGTGTTTACAGACCCCTATCGGGCGGCAAAGCTCAATCACTGGACATCGCCTCAGCTCGACGACATTGCACTCGAGTTCCGTGCCGATGGCCCGCTGAAGGCCGCAGCCCAGGCGATGAAGCTCAAGTTCCTAAGCCATGCCGAGGCACTGGTGCACGGCGACCTGCATTCCGGCTCGATCATGGCGACCAGCACGGATGTTCGGGTGATCGACCCGGAATTCGCCTTCTTCGGACCGATGGGCTTTGATGTCGGCGCACTGATCGGCAACCTGATCCTCGCCTATCTCAGTCAGGTCGGGCATGAGGAAGTGAAGGGTGGGCGAGACGCCTACCGCGCGTGGATCAAGAAACAGATCGTCGACGTCTGGACCATGTTCTCGGCCCGTTTCGTCGAGCTGTGGTCGACCGAAGGCAAAGGCGACGCCTTCACCGCCGAGCTATTCTCCGATGCGGCGAGCCGCGCTGCACTGGCAGAGGAGCAAGCCCGCTACATGCGGTCCCTGTTCGAAGATACACTGGGCTTTGCTGGCTGCAAGATGATCCGCCGCATTCTCGGCCTCGCTCATGTTGCCGACTTCGAGACCATCGCAGACAAGGACGTGAGGGCGAGCGGCGAACGGCGGGCCTTGAGGCTTGGCCGCGAACTCGTCGTCAACCGGGCACGCTTTGCCAATATCGAAGCCGTGGCAGCCGCCGTGGTTGCCGCCGACGCCACCCGCTAACGGCCAGCCGGCCACATTCGACCTGTCCCAGGGCGACCAAGTGCCGCCCGCTCAAGCGGACCGTCCGACGCTGAGGCGCGCGACGGCGACCGGAGGCTTTTCATGAAAATCTACGGCAAATCCATGCGGACGATCTGGGTGGCTGATGACAGCTGGGGCGTCGAGATTATCGACCAGACCAAGCTGCCGTTCGAAGTGAAGACCCGGACGCTGCGTTCCTGGCAGGAAGCGGCGACGGCGATCCGCGACATGGTGGTGCGCGGCGCGCCGCTGATCGGCGCCACCGGCGCCTATGGCCTGGCGCTCGCCATGCGCGAGGACTCGTCCAATGAGAACCTGGAGCGGGCCTACACCGCCCTGCTCGCCACCCGGCCCACCGCCGTCAATCTCCGGTGGGGCCTCGACGACCTCAAGGGACGCCTCCTCAAGGTAGCCCCGTCCGAGCGCATGGGCCTTGCCTATCGGCGCGCAGCCGAGATCTGCGACGAGGACGTCGAGACCTGCAAGGCGATCGGCAGGCATGGCCTCGCCATCATCAAGGACCTCTGGGAGAAGAAGGGCAAGCCGTCGCGCTTCAACGTGCTCACCCATTGCAACGCCGGTTGGCTCGCCTGCATCGACTGGGGCACTGCGCTTGCCCCGATCTACATGGCCTTCGAGGCAGGTATTCCCATCCACGTCTGGGTCGACGAGACCAGACCGCGCAACCAAGGCGCCAGCCTTACCGCCTTCGAACTGGGCCAGCATGGCGTCGACCACACGGTGATCGCCGACAACTTGGGTGGCCATCTGATGCAGCACGGCCTCGTCGACATGGCGATCGTCGGCACCGACCGCACCACGGCGACCGGCGATGTCTGCAACAAGATCGGCACCTACCTAAAGGCGCTGGCCGCCCATGACAATGGCGTGCCCTTCTACGTCGGCCTGCCCTTCACCACCATCGACTGGACGCTGGAAGATGGTGTTCGTCAGATCCCCATCGAAGAGCGCAACGCCCGCGAGCTCAGCCACATCACCGGCCGCACCGCAGACGGCCGGCTCGAGACCGTGGACATTCTTCCGAAGGGCAGTCCGGCGCTCAACTACGGCTTCGACGTGACGCCGGCCCGTCTGGTCACTGGCCTCATCACCGAACGCGGCGTCGCCGCCGCCAGCCGCGAAGGTCTTCTCGAGCTCTATCCGGAGCAGAAGTCCAAATGACAAATCGCCCCTGCCCAGTATCGGATATCCGGTCCGGCGCAGGGGCACGCGCCGGCTCCGCCCAGTCGGCGCGTTCATTATTCGCGCTTCCGTCCGATCTAGAGCCGGCCAAGAATGTTTCGGGCGGTCGGCTCGTCAGTGATCAGCGCCGTGACGTATCCACCGCGCAAGGCACCGAGAATCGCGTCGGTCTTGTCGGGACCACCAGCCGCGGCAATGCGGGTCGGCACGCTGCGCACATCATCCAACGTCATGCCGATCATTCGGTCGTCCATGGTGCCGCGCAGCCAGTTGCCGTCGATGTCGTAGAAGCGACCGGCAATGACGCCGACAGCGCCGTTGGCGATGTAATACTTGCTCTCGTCAACGGAGATCAGGCCGGAAGCGAACACCAAGCTGTTGGCCTTCACCGTGCAAACACCGAACAGCAGCTTGTTGCAAGAGCGAATGCGGGCAAACTGCTCCTGTATGGTCGGCTCGCGCATCAGGGCGTCTCGCAGCGCGGCATTGGAAAGCGCCGCCGGCGCATGCAGGCTGATCGACCGGGCGTGCAGACGGCGGGCAATGAAGGCAACGCATTCCTCAGCCGTGAAGCCATCATAGGCCGAGCGCTGGCTGCCGATCACCTGTACGACGCAGCTCTCCGGCATGGCCTTTTCCGGCAGGTTCTCAGCCAGCGCCAGAACGGTACGCCCCCAGGCAACGCCCAACACGTCACCGTTCATCAGGATCTGATCGAGGTACTGGGCGCCCGCTCGGCCGATGCGCTCGCTCGGCGGCCGCACGCCACCGTCGAATGGAATGACCATGCACTCGCTGAGGCCGAAGGCCTGCTTGAGTTGCTGGGCCAGATCGATCGAGTTCAAGAGCTCCGGCCGCACCACAACCTTGACGTAATGCAGGTCGCGCGCCTGCTGCAGGTAGTTCACCACCGTGGCTCGGGAAACACCCATCAGATCCGCAATCTGGCTCTGCGTCATCTCGTCGTGATGGTAAAGCCAGGACGCCCAAAGAAGCGGATCGGAGAGGTACTCACCCGGCCGCGGCAGCGGCGTCCGGCTGTCCCCATCGGCAGCCGTCGGTCGGTCTGCCTTGTCCTTCGTCCGTGAGCGTGGAGCCATGATCTTCCCAATCCGATCGCCCGAAATGAACCTGTCGGGTCGACAATTGACAATCTGAGTTAACATAAGCACTCAGTCGCGCCAAGTGCCATTGCTCGCTCCGCGTGTCGAACACGCCCAGCCGGCCCCTTCATCGAGGACCCCAGAATGCCTGCCAGCCTTTCCGCCCTCTCCCATCTCGCCCTCAGAACCGAGATCATCGCCACCTGCCGTGAGATGAATGCTTCGGGTGTCAACCAGGGTACGTCGGGCAACGTCAGCGTGCGTATCGGCAAGGATCGCTTTCTGGTGACGCCGACAGGCATTCCCTACGCAGGTATGACCGAGGATCAGATTGTCGAGATGACTTCCGACGGCACTTATTATGGCCCGTGTCGGCCCACCAGCGAGTGGCGTTTCCACCGCGACATTTTGCTGCATCGGCCCGATATCGACACGGTGATCCACACCCACTCGATGTTTTCGACCGTCATCTCCTGCATGCGCCGGGAAATCCCGGCCGTCCACTACATGGTGGCTGCTGCGGGCGGCGAGAACATTCGTTGTGCTGAGTATGCCACCTTTGGTTCGCAGGCGCTCTCGGACAATGCGCTGAAGGCGCTGGAAGGTCGTCTCGCCTGCCTGCTCGCCAACCACGGCTTGATCGTGCTCGGCGCAAACCTCAAGAAGGCATACTCGTTGCTGGTCGAGGTGGAGACCATCGCCGCACAGTATTGGCGCGCCCTCGCCATCGGCACTCCAGTGATCCTCGATAGCGCCGAAATGCAGAACGTCTTCGCAATGTTCAAGGTCTACGGGCGGCAGGACGTGGCCGACGCCGACCTGCGTTGCGGCGGGCTGGAAGCGCCCGCCGCCTGACCGGTCAAAGCGATCAAACCGGCGTCGTATGCACTTCGACGCCGGCGCGGCTGAAGCGGGACAACTCCTCCTGCGTCATCAACACAGCAGCGGTCGACAGCGCGTCGGCCAGCGCGGCCTCGGGGGCAACGACACTGACGGCTGAGAAGGCGGAGGCGACGGCGCCCTTTCTCGGATGCAGGATGTGGCCGACGCGACCGGCGGCGTCCAGGACGGTTCCGTCCATCATCGACGTGGCAACCGCCCGGTCCTTGAGGCGAAGCGTGGCTGACAGCGCGTCATTGTTCGGACCGGCCGCAAGGCCGACCTTCCAGCCATTGCCATCGCGTCCGACACCCAAAGCCTGGATCTCACCGATATCGAGCAGCACGTTGTCGAAGTCGCGGGCCCGCAGGACATCGGCAATCCGATCGGTGATGTAGCCTTGGGCAACGCCATTCAGAGTCATGGCCATGCCCGGCTGGGCGAAACGTACCACATTCTCGTCGAACGCGACCTGATCGAAGCCAACCAGCTTCAGACACTCAGCGAGCTCGGCGGTGGGCAGCGGGTCTTCCCGGCCGCTGGTGTAGTGGGCGGCATAAGCGGCAAAGAGCGGCTGAACGGTCGGGTCGAACAAGCCGCCAGTCTCAGCGTGCACGCTACGGACCAGCGCCAGGAGCTGCAGAACATCAGCTTCTGGCACATCGAGACGGCCTGTTGCATTCAGGCGGGACAGAGCGCTGTCCGTACGATAGAGGCTGAAGAGCGCCTCTAGACGCGAGATTTCCTGCTCGACCGCGACAAAGGTCGCATCGGCGAGGTCAGCGTCAGCACCAACCAGTTCGATCGAGGCGTGGGCGCCAAGTGCCGAACCGGACCATCTGCGCAAAGCCGGCGCAGCGGCCGCAAGTGCCGAGGGGACGAAAGCGACAGTGGCGATAGTGGCACCGATGCGGATGAAGCGCCGCCGTGAGATCGGCCGAGCGAGGAAATCTGCCATGACGAGCCTCACATCTGCATGTCGGAGTGACTGTTGGGCTCAGCATTGGCCGGGCCCAGATACTTGTCGGGAATATCAGCGAGCTTGACGATCGCGCCGCCTTCACGCGCCACGAAATCGTCGGCGGCCTTCTGGCTACCGAATGGAATGGCTTCGGGCATAGCCATGGCCCCGGCCTGGCGGCTGCCGATGACGAACAGGGCCGCATCGGCGTCGATCCAGTTGTCACGGCCGGGTTCGGCCCAGCTCGGTGCCTTTTCCATGTCGGATACGTAGACTGCGGTGACATCGCCCCGCTTCTCGCCGCCACGCAGATAGGTGACGGCGTCGCTGACTTGCGAGAACCAGAGGGGATGGTCCTGGCCCTTTTCATGAATCTGCGCCTTGGGACCACCGTGGTCGGCCAGATACATCTGGCAGTAATAGCCGAGCGCCTCATCGGTCATGGTTACGGGGGCCGGCTTGACCGCCGCCTCTTCCTTGCAAGCGGTAAGCGGCAATGCCAGCGTGGCAGAGATCACCAGAGCGGACAGGATGCGGTTGACCATCATGGACGGATCCTCCGGGTGAGGGTCCAGGCGACGGTCAAGCTCGCGACAAGCCAAAGCGTGAGCACGACGAGCGCACTGGAGACAGGGAAAGGAAGAGTGTGGGCGAGGCCGTCTAGGCCGGCGATCGGCGCATTGGTTTCGATCAGCGCCAGATTATAAAGACGGAAGGCGTCACCCGGATTGGCGAGAACCAGCGCCGGGAATACCGTTTTGGTAAAGGCACCGCCCTGGTCGACGATGACGGCCCCGAGGAGGGCGAGATCGTAAAGCACCACCAGGATCAGCCAGGCGCCAATGGCCAAAGCTGCAGCGGTGCCGGTCTGGCGCGGCAGGCCGGACAAGGCCATCCCCAGGGCGATGAAGACGGCACCAAGTAGCACGGCCGTGGCGAGGAGCCGTCCCCATGCGATGAGACCGGCGTTGTCGGCCCCGTGCACACCGGCGATCACGGCGCCCGCGATGCCGTAACCAATGGTGATGGCCAGGGCCAGCACGGCGAGATGGCCTAAAAACTTGGCGACGACCAGCTCGCCACGCCTAAGGGGCGTGGCCAATACCAGCGCCAGCGTGCCGCGCTCGATCTCGCCGGCGATGCTGTCGTAGGAAACGAGCAGCGCCATCAGTGGCACGAGATAGACGGTGAGCGTCGACAGGCTCGCCGCGGTCAGCGTCAGCGCATCGGCCTTGAGCGCGCCACTCGGACCGGAACCGAGAAACGCGAGGGCCAACGCAAACAGGGTGAAAGCCAAGGTCGATAGCAGAACCCAGCGATTGCGAAAGGCGAGGCGGAACTCGGTCGTGGCCACTGCCGCCATGCGGTCGATGCCGTTCATTGGGCGTCTCCTCCCACGCTTGTAGAGGAATAATGGCGATAGACATCGTCGAGGTCTGGCAGCGCGATGTCGATATCGGACACGTCCGACCCGAGTTCGGCGAGGCGAGCGAGCGCCTTCACCTTTTCCTCGGCCCGGCAGGTGATCACTACCGACCGGCCATTGACCCGTTCGCCACCGAGACGCGCGTGCACGGCCTCGACACGCCCCGCCGCCGCCTCGACACGAATCCGGATAGGCAGGCGAGCCCGGCGCGACAGGTCGGCGAGCGAGCCTTCGGCCCGCAGCCTTCCCTTGGCCAGGATGGCGAGACGGTCAATGCGGTTTTCGATTTCCGACAGCGAGTGCGACGACAGAAGTACCGCCGTGCCGGCCCGGGCAGAGGCTTCCAGAACGTCGTAGAATTCGCGCCGAGAGACAGGATCGAGACCGGAGGTCGGCTCGTCGAGGAGCAACAGACGCGGTGTGCCGATCAGCGCCTGGGCGAGCCCGAGGCGTTGGCGCATGCCCTTGGAATAGGTCCCTACGGCACGGCCTGCAGCGTCTGCGATGCCCACCGTTTCGAGAAGCGGCAACGCGGTCTGTGGAGCAACGCCTTTCAGGCGGGCGAAGTGAGTAAGCACTTCAGCGCCGGTCAGTACTTTAGGAAAGACCACTTGCTCAGGCAGATAGCTGACGGCGCGACGCGCCACGTCCGATCCAGGAGCGGCGCCCGCGATCGAAAGGTGACCGGCAGCCGGGGTCAGAAAGCCCAGAACGGTCTTGAACAGGGTCGACTTGCCGGCGCCGTTGTGGCCGAGCAGCGCCACGCGCTCGCCGGGTGCCACAGACAGGCTGACACCGTCGACCGCCGTGACGGCACCAAAGCGGATGGTCAGCCCATCGACGGCAAGAATGGCAGCGTCTGTCATGTCAATTCTCCCCGGCCGGGGCGAACCCGACCGCCAAAGGGGTGTCCAGCGGGCGTGGCCCGGTACCTTCGGGCGACATCAGCGGGTGGCTATCGACGACGCCGCCGGGCAGCAGACCGGGAAAACGTGATTGAGCCCAGCGGATGAGCTGCACGGCCGGTGCGCCCAGCAGGAGGCGCGTCATCGGCTGGCTCCAGGTCAGCACGTCGACCGTGTCGTTGGGCCGATAGGGGCTGTCGGCAACGCCGTCGCCATCGATGTCGAAGGCGACGTGATCGGACCAGAAATTACCGAGTGGCTTTGTGGATTTAGTGGTCGTTCCTTCAGGAGCGCCACTCCACTCGAGCCAACGGGTGCCGACATACTTGACCTGGGTGCGGTTGCCGATGACGGCATTGCCGGTCAACACGTTTTCTGCGGCCCCGCCAGTCAGATGAATGCCGATGTCGCAGCCTTCAAGGCGATTACCCTCGATGCGGTTACGGGTCGCCCCATAGACGAACAGGCACTTTTCGCCGCCTGCGCGGACTTCGTTGTGGATGATACGCGAATCATTGACCGAGTTGAGGAACAGGCCGTGGGTCGCGTCGCCATCGGACAGGTTATCGCTAGCGGTCACATTGCGGGAAAACATGAAGGCAAAGCCGAGCGAGTTGCCGCGCGATACGTTGTGCTCAAGGACGATGTCGTTGGCGTACATCGAGTGAAAGGCGAAGCGCAGTTCCTGCATCCGGTTGAAGCGATAGCGTGCCTTCATTGAAGTCGAAACGAAGATGCCGTCGCGGCCGCGGCGGATATCGTTATGTTCGACCAGGAGCCCGGGTGCATTCCAGACATAGATGCCAGAGCCCATTTCCGCTCGGTGGAGATCGGTACGGCCGACGATCGTATTGCCGCTGACGGTCGCGTCGATTGCGCCCTGCACGTCGACGCCGATCAGGTTCATGACGATGCGGTTGCCATCTACGCGAGCACGGTGCGTGCCTTTGGCCAGCGCAATACCGCTGTCGAGCAGGTCGAGGCGACGACCGGAGCCGGTGATGTAAAGCCCCTTCAAGGTCACATCGTCAGCCTGTACGGAAATGACTGTGCCCTCGCCCGTGCCCACGATCTGGCTGTCACGATCACCGATCAGCGCTAGTGGCCGATCAATGACCAGCGGCCCGTCGTAGCGGGCATTGCCGAGCCGGAGGATGTCCCCCGGCGCAGCAGCTTCTATGGCCTTGCGGAGCGCATCCGACCCATTGCCGACAACGATCTCGGCGGCACCGGCAGCGCCGGTGCAACCAAGAAAGATAGCGACAAGGAGACGGAGCGCGCTCGTCATTTACCTATCCTCAGGCGGACTTGGGCTTCACCAGCATGCGGCCGCGCATCTCCATGTGGAGGGCGTGGCAGAACCACTGGCAGTAGTACCAGTGCACGCCGGGCCGGTCGGCGGTGAAGGTCACCGACGCGGTGGCCTGCGGCGCCACTTCCATGGCAACGCCGTAGTTGGAGATGGTGAAGCCGTGGGTCAGATCGTCCACGTCGTCGAGGTTGGTGACGTAAACGGTTACCTCGTCCCCTTCGTTAACCTCGAAGCTTTCGAGGCCGTAGGCCGGCGCCACCGACGTCATGTAGACGCGCACCTTGTTGCCGTCGCGGATGACCTTGCTGTCACCCTCGATATCGACACCATCAGCCTTGGCCTGCTTGACAGCATCGGCGAAGAACGGGTCGTCGCGCTTCCAGACCGGCAGCGGGTTGACGATGTCGGCGCGGACCAGAATGCTGTCGTGCGGCTCGGCAAAGGTCGGGCTGTCGTGCACCAGCTTCATCTCGTCGCCGGAAATGTCGATCAGTTGCTCGTTCTCCGGCTTGAGCGGACCGACGTTGAGATAACGGTCCTTGGAGAACTTGTTCATCGACACCAGCCACTTGCCGTCGGCTTCCTTGGTTTCGCCCATGGACGTCGAGTTGTGGCCGGGCTGATAGGCGACATCGATCTTCTGCATGATCGGGTCGACCTTCTCGCCCTTGTAGGCGCGGATAGCCTTGTCGATATTCCATTTCACGACCTGGCTGTCGAGGAACAGCGTGGTGTAGGCATTGCCGCGGTTGTCGAAGGCGGTGTGAAGCGGACCGAGGCCAAGCTGCGGCTCGGCGACGATGCAGGAGCGTGGCTCGGCGTTCTTGGTGAACAGCGGCTCGACCTTCTCGACGTCGATGACCGATACGGTCGGTGACAGCTTGCCGTTGATCATGATGTACTTGCCATCGGGCGAAGCGTTGACGCCGTGTGGGTTGTTGGCAATCGGCACATAGCGCGTGTACTTGGATTTCTTGTCCTTGCGGCCATCAAGCACCTTGACGCCGTTCAGCTCCTGGTAGTCGCCAGCGGCGACGCCCGCTTCGATCGCCTTGATGTCGAAGATCACGACGTGATCCATTTCCTTGGCGGTCATCTCGGCGAGATTGACGCCCATCTCCGAGTTATAGGAGGTGGAGAAGGCGTAGCGGCCCTTATAGTCGGTGTTGGTGTTGTCCAGGTTGCCGGAGACGATGACCTGCCAGGACACTTCCATCTTGTCGCCGTCGACGGCGGTAAAGATGTTCACGTATTGCTTGGGATCGTCGAGGATCTTGCCGTCGTTGACCAGCGGCGCCTCATGCTCGCCATTGGCAAAGATGTAGCCGGTACGCGGATACTTCTGCAGCCGCATGCCGTGGATGTCGGAAGCGTTGGGAATCTCGATGATCTTGTCGCATTTCATGACGTCGCAGCGCACGCGGGCGATACGCGTGTTGGCCTTGTCGTTCATGAACAGGTAGCGACCGTCGTAGGTGCCATCGGTGAACGACATATGCGGGTGGTGAAGATCGCCGTTCTGGTAGGTCTTGAGCCCGCGCTTGGCCAGAAACTCCTTGGTCTTTGGCAGAAGGCCTTCGGTCAGCACCTTCAGGCTTTCGTTGGTCATGCCCCAGCCGGTCGCCGAACAGCGGTTGAACACCGGCACACGCATCATTTCGCGCATCGACGGCACGCCGAGAATGCGCAGCTCGCCGGTCTGGCCGGAGGACCAGAAGCCGTAATATTCGTCGAGTTCACCTGGCTTCACTTCGGCCTTGTTGGCCGGCTCGGCCGCCTTGCTGCCGTTGGTAGCCATCAGGCCGCCGACGGTCGCCGCCGCCACACCGGCGAACACCGCCGTCTTGGCCGTGCCGCCTAGCAGCGACCGGCGTGACAGATTGTTGGTCTCATCAGTCATATTGCTCTCCTCGGTTGTCTTCTTCAGGCTTGCGCCGAACCGTCCACTTCGCTCCGGAGGGTGTTTTTGCCTCCGGACGCTGCTGCCCCCGTCTGGACGAGACCGTTCTGGCGTTCGAAACGCTCCCGCTTTTTCAGCTTGCCGATGACCACCGGGCAGCGAGCCGTGCTCTGGTAGAGCACCTGGCAATGCAGACAGGAGACGCATTCGTTGGGGTTGATCTCACCCGTCGGGTGGATCGCCTGCACCGGGCACTCATGGGCGCAGGTCTGGCAGGGATTGCCGCATTCACGGTAGCGCTTCAGCCAGCGGAACATGTGCAGCCGAGCGGGGATGGCGAGGCCACCACCCAGCGGGCAGACATAGCGGCAATAGAAGCGCTCGATGAACAGGCCCGGCGTCAGCGCGGCAAGTGCGATCAGCACGTAAGGCCAGGGGCGGTCGAACTTCAGGATGATGGCGGTCTTGAACGGCTCGATCTCGGCATAATGCTCGGCCATGTCGAGCGAGTAGAACGAGATTCCGAGAAGTCCCAGGAAGATCATGTACTTGATCGGCCAGAGGCGCTCATGCAGTCCCCAGGGCAACCGAACCTGCGGCACCCTAAGCCAGCGAGCGATCTGGTTCGACCATTCCTGCAGGGCGCCGAATGGGCATAGCCAGCCGCAGTAGGCGCCGCGCGCCCAGAACAGCAGGGCCGCTGCCACCGCGAACCACAGGATGAAGATCAGCGGATCCATCAGGAAGGTTTTCCAACGGAAGTCGCTGACCAGTGCCGACAGCACGGCGAGAAGGTTGACCACCGACAGCTGCGCATTGGCGTACCAGCCGACGAACACCAGCGTGAAGGCCAGGTAGGAGAGACGGATGATGCGGAACACCCGTTCGTTCTTCGTCGCAAAGTTCTGGAAGAAAAAGATGCCGGTCAGGGCAACCAGCCCCACGACGAGGATGGCCACTTCGGTCCGCTTGGCTTGCCAGATGCGCAGCCAAAGACGATCACGCGCCGGGGCTTCATCGGCCGAAGCGACTTCCTGGGTGGCCGGGGCAGGCGCTGGCGTTGCAGCGGCAGGGGCGGGCTGAGGGGCGGCAGCCAGATAGGCCGGCGGCAGGGAGTAATCGACGTCGTAGGTCAGGAACAGCTTGTCGATGGCGCCGACAGCCCTGGAGACCAAGAGCTGCAGCCGCCAGGGCACCGCCGCATCGAAGTTGGACGCCTTCGGGATGACGAAGAGATCCATCTCGTTGAAGGTCGGTGCATCACCGGGCGCCATACGCACCACGCGCTGGTGATCCTTGTCGCGGAAGCGGATGGTGGTCTCGCCCTGCAGAACCGTGATGCGGTCGAAGATGCCGCCGCGCACATAGCCCGACCCCTTGAAGGACCAATGGCCGGTGCTGGCGACGAAGATTGCCTCATCGCCCTCGCCAAGCTTGCTCTTGAGGTTGGCATAGGCAGCGTCGCCGAGCAGGGTACGACCGACCGAAGGCTGGCTGACCAGACCGACGTAGATATCGATGTAGGGGTCGGTATCGGCACCGGCTTCGCGGTGATCTGCGGCCCGCGCGTCTCCCAGCTTCTCAAAGGCGGCATTAATATCGGCCACCGACAGGCTGAACCGACGGATCGAACCATTGCCGGTGAGTGTCGTCCAGTCGGTGACGGCATCCTTGCTGCGATCAACAACCTTCACGTCGGTGGCCGGGCCGCTGGCAGCGGAAAACCCTTCCAGCCCAAGGGTACGCGCCGCCTTGATACCGGACCGGCGAATCGAGTCATCGATCACCATGATGGTGACGGTGGCGCCGGATACGATGTCGAGATCGTGGTTGGCCCCGGCCGCCTCCTTCTTGAGGTCAAGACCGGTGTATTTCTCGATGACCGCCTTGATCTTGGCCTCGGGAATGCCCACCAGCACTATCGGTTCGGAGTGCTTGACGAGACGAGCACCGGTAATCACAGCTTTGTCGTCGACGCCGATCAGAATGTTGATCGGTTTGCCGGAGTAGCCAGTCGCCGGGACGAAATCCGTGTTGAGAAACACCCAGCCGATACGGGTGCCGCCCTTGAGCGCAGACACCGCAGGCATGTCGGTACGGATGGGGCCGTAGGCTTCAGCGCCTGGAACGAGGTCCGACGGCGCGACCTTGCCGATGAAGTCAGCGAGGCTTGCCGCCCTTGCGGGTACAACGGCGAATATCACCGCAAGTGCGAGGCACAACGCCGCAAGTATTTTGGCGAACCAGGGCGTCGCTTTATTTATATCTTCCATCCCGCCCCTCCGAAAACTTCTCAACATGAATTATGACTTCATGTTTTCACGAGACACCTTGGGTGTTCGTTGTGCTGGCACAAACTTGGATTGGTTCGGATCACGCGCGCCCATCGAAACGGGGCTCGGAGAGGACACTGACGTAACCGATGGCAAAGGTCAGAAAAGCCACCGCCCACAGCAGGCCGGCGCAGGCGATGAGATGAACATAAGCCCCGCCAGAGTAAGGAGCCGCGATACGCAGGAGCGCACCAACGGAAACCAGGGCGTAGATAGCGAGCTCAAGACGACCGGCCTTGAGTGGCCGGCCGGTATGGCCGCGGCTTACTCGCGTCATCACGCCCAACACCGTGAGTCCCACGCTGCCCGCGGTCCAGAGATGCAGTGCCGCTGTCCGATCGATGATCTCCGGCCAGAGAATGGCCAGAGCTTCGAGGACAAAGCCGGCGGCGATGGTGGCGATGGCAACATGCAAGACAAACAGTAGCGGTTCGCTTTGGGTGGCGAGGCCGCGCCAGCGTGTGAGACGAGCCGCCGTCAACATACCGGCGAGTCCGAGAAGCAAGGCACTTCCGATCCAATCCGGCACAATGATCCATGCGATGAAGGCAAGCCCCGATACCGCCATGGCCAGCGCATCGAAGCGATCGAACGGCGCAGGCAGGCGGCCCTCGCCGCGCATCTTGAGCCAATTGCGCGTGAAAGCTGGGATGATGCGCCCGCCCATCAGCAGAATGAGCATCAGTATGGCCGACAAGGCTACACGGATGGAAATATCGGCAACGCCAAGCTTTATTGATTCGACATGGAAGCCAGCGTCAGCCAGCGCCAGCAAAAGCACGAGACCGACGACGCGCAGATTGCGCCAATTACCGGCCAGCACCACTTCGCGGCCCAACACGAAGGCGAGGGCAAGCGGGAAAGCCAAGTCGATCAAGCCCGCCGGAGCCGGTCCGATCAGGGCCGAGACCGAAACGGCTATCCGTCCGGCAAGCCAGATCAAAGCCAGAATCGCTAGGGGTCGACCGGCAATGGTTGGCCGACCGGTCCAGCTGGATACAGCGGTCAGTGCAAAGCCAGCAATGATCGGCGGCACGCCGCCGAACAGCATCGCATGAATATGCCAGTCGCGTGGGGCAAAGGCAGTGGGCAGCGCCAGATGCCCCATGTAAAGGGGGACCCAGACAAGGATCGCACCAGCCATCCAGAGGGAGGCCAGCAGGAAGAATGGCCGGAAGGCACCTGCCAGGAGATGCCTGCCCCCCGCGACGGCGGACATGTCAGAGACCGCCAAGCAGGTCGGCGAACACCTTGCCGGCCTTGCCGGGATTCTTCGCAGCCTTGGCTGCTTCGAGATTGGGCGCTGCATCACCGACCACAACGACACCAACCATGCCCATGACATAGTGCGGCTTGCACTTGACGCCATAAACACCCGGTTGCGTGAAGGTGACTGTGACGTCCTTGCCGATCTGGCCTTCAAAAGGCTGAGCACCGTCCGGCAGCATGCCCGGCACGCTCATGGCGTCATGGCCGGGATCGGTCGCAACGAAAGTGACCGTATCGCCGGGCTGAACCTTTACGACATCGGGTTCGAACACCATCATGCCCTTGGCTCCCTTGTTGAGCATCTTGACCTGAAAGTCGGCGGCAGTGGCGGGAAGGATGGCGACCGCGAGAGCGGCGGCGGCGAGCAGGATCGTCTTCATTTTCAGCCTCGTTATGTGGACTCTGCCGCTCAATATAAAGAGCGCGGCATAGGGGACTTTGCGGAAACGCAAACTTCCGTTGGTGTTTCTATGGTGGGAGAGTACGACTAAAGACGCGGCCCCTGCAGTGCTTGCCCAACAATCGCAGGTCTTCGGTGCACCTTCGTTGGCGCGCCGACTTGAGCGAACTCATGGACGTCTTTGTCCGATCCCTATCTACTGCAATCGCTTCCCATTGTCAGAGCATTTCGCCCGCATAAGTAGTCGAACCTACAAATTTCAGTATGTATTGAGCAGTGCCGGTCTCAGGCCAAAATGGCTGGCTTCGTCTCGTTACAAAGCGATCAGGCATAGGTAATCGTGCCTATAAACTTGAATTTTTGTTTCAAGTTTCTTAGCGTTCGGTCGGCAGGCAACGAGACAGGGAAAAGCCATGGCGATCGAGTTCAGCCCACAGATGACCAGCAGCATCTCAGGCATTACGGTGCGCGACGACTTGCGCTGGCGAGCCTGGAACGGCTGCATCGCCGATCTTTGGGGCGTTCGCTGCGAAACGGGAGCGTCGGGCGCCTATATATCCCAAGCTCCACGCTTATTCGTTTTGCTGGGTGATGTCGGCGAAGGAGGGATCGACATCCGGGATGCAGCGGGGCGTCGGCACCGCCTCGACAACGAAAAACGCCTCTGCTTTGTGCCAGCCGGATATCCGATCGAGAGCTTCATAGACCGGCTGGACGAACTTCGGCATCTCGATCTGCATTTCGACGTCTCAACGCTGGCCGCTCAATCCGGTGGGCGCATCCACCCTTGTCAGTTCCTCTCCCCCCAGCTTGGCTTCTCATCGCCCGGGTTATCCACGCTTGCTTCCCTGATCGCCGACGATTGCGCCGAGGGCCGGCGTGACGATCTCTATGGCGAAAGCCTTGTGCTGGCTCTTTTGACCGAGTTGCTGGATTTGCGCCAAACTGTCGTGATGCAGCCGGATGCCGGACTGTCGCGCCGGCAAATGAGCCGCGTCGTCGATTATGTGTGGGCCAACCTCACGCGCAACGTGTCACTGGCCGAACTGGCGACTTTGGTTGGGCTATCACCCGACCATTTCGGCGTCGCCTTCCGAACGACGGCCGGCAAGACACCGCACCAGTTCCTGCTCCATTGCCGCATTGACGCGGCAAAAGACATATTACTCCGCGAGAATGCCAGTCTTTCGGCGGTTGCCGTCGACACCGGTTTTTCCGATCAGGCCCACTTCACGCGCGTCTTCAGGCGGCTAACCGGCCAAACACCAGCGCTTTGGCGGCGCGAACAACGCCTTCAGCGTGGCTTTGCTGGCGGTGCGGCGGTGGAAAGAGGCACACCCCATCTCGCTTTCATTCCAAACGTCTCGACTTCGTTCAATCGGCAGATCGCGACTTGACCTATCGGTTCGGCCCAGGAACGACCGCGACGCCTTGCACCCGAACGGCGAACAACGCGCCGCGGTCGACGTCACCGGAGAACCGATCGATGCCGTCCGACCGCACTGCCCTCACCCGCACGTTGGCACTGACACTGGCCACCCTGCCGTTCGCCGGATTGGCGCAAGCCCAATCGACCAAACCGGCCGTCGAGCTCGACGAGATCGTCGTTCAAGGCGAAGGCGGTTCGGGTACCGGACCAGTGAAAGGCTACGTCGCCAAGGCCACCACGGCCGGCGCGAAGACCGACCTGCCGATCGAGAAAATTCCTCAGTCGGTGTCGGTGATGGGACGCGAGGAGATCGATGCTCACGCCGCCGACAAGGTCGATGAGGCGCTGCGCTACACGCCGGGCGTCTTTGCACAACCATTCGGGGCGGACGGCGACACCGACTGGCTGTTCATTCGCGGCTTTCAGGCGACGCAGAGCGGCATCTATCTCGATGGCCTGCAGAACTACAGCTATGCCTTCGGCGGCTTTCTGATCGACAGCAACGATCTTGAACGCATCGAGACGCTACGCGGCGCCTCTTCCGTGCTCTACGGGGGCAGCAATCCTGGTGGTCTCGTCAACTTGGTCTCCAAGCGGCCAAACGGCGAGCGCATCCGCAAGATCGAGGCCGGCATCGACAGTAACGGCACTGCATCATTCGGCTTCGATATCGGCGACAAGCTCAACGATCGCGTTGCGGCCCGTGTCAGCGGCCGGATCGCCGGCGGCAACGGCTATACCGATTTCGAGGAAGATTTCCGCGGCACCGTGTCGCCATCGCTGAAGATCGACCTCAGCGACACCACCGAGCTGACGCTGCTAGCCAACTACACCCACCTCGACGGCGTCCATAACGGTAACGCCTTCCTGCCCTATGTGGGAACCGTGGTGGCGGCCCCATTCGGTTATATCGATCGCGAGGCCAACTATACCGAACCGAACATCGACGACTACGATCGCGAGCAGGGATCGTTCGGCTATGAGCTGAAGCATAACTTCGGCGATGGCTGGAAAGCGACACAGGCGGCACGCATCGCCTATAGCGATGTCCAGGAAGCCATGCTTTATCCCTATGGTTATTCGGGGTTCCTGATGTCTCCGGCAGCGGGTACCGACACGCTGGCGCGCATCAACTTTGCCCACCACAGCAAGACCTTGGCCATCAACACCGACAACCGCGTCGAAGGTACGGTGGATACCGGCCCGCTGAACCATAAGCTGATGTTCGGCCTGGACTATCGTCTGTTCGACCTCGACCAGGTGCAGGCGTCCTCCTCCGGCACTGACATCTCCGCGACCAATCCGGTCTACGGCTTGCCTCAAACGACGCCGGTTCCCTACATTGACCAGACGCTCCGCCAGCATCAGCTCGGCGTCTACGCTCAGGATCAAATCGCCTTTGGCAGCGGCTGGCTCGCCACGCTGAACGGTCGCTATGATCACGTCTGGACCGATGCCGTTGGTAATCCCGCCTATTCAGGGGACCAGGGCGAGTGGAGCGGCCGTGCCGGCCTCGCCTATCAATTCAACAATGGGCTCACGCCCTACGCCAGCATATCCACCTTCTTCAATCCAGTGCTCGGCGCCAACGGTAGCGGTGTGTTCGTGCCCGAAACCGGCTACCAATATGAGGCCGGCCTGAAATATCGGCCCGACTGGGTGGATGGACTGTTCACCCTCTCGCTGTTCGACCTGACCAAGCAGAACGTGCTGACGGGCCCCTGGTATGCCCAATCGCAGATCGGCGAGGTCAACTCGAAGGGCGTCGAGCTGGAGGGCAAATTCAATCTCACTGAAAACTGGAAGCTGACCACCTCAGCCGCCTTCATGGACGTTGACATCACCGAGGACGCCGACGCCGCCATCATCGGCAAAACGCCCTATATCGTGCCCGAGACTATGGCATCGGCCTGGCTCGACTACACCTTCTCCACCGGTCCCTTCGAGGGATTCGTCGTGGGTGGCGGGGTTCGCTATGTCGGTTCGTCCTGGGCCGACAATGAGAACACTCTGAAGGTGCCGAGCGTTGTGCTAGCCGACGCTCGGATCGGCTATAGCCGTGATAACTGGGGCGTCGATCTCAACGTCAACAATATCTTCGACACCGACTACGTCGCATCCTGCCAGACCGCCTATTCCTGCGGCTATGGTGAGGGGCGTGTTGTCAAGCTGACCGGTCATTTCAGCTGGTAACCAAGCAAAACTGCAAAGCTGAGCCCCATCGCGCCCCGCCCGTCGGGCCGCGGTGAGGTTCGCTGTCGATCAGACTGGCAGCCTGTGCTTACCAGGCGATTGGGCTGGCAAAGGCGGTGCTGGCAGGCATCCGCCTTACCGGCATACGTCGACCCAGGTCGCCCCTACGAGCTCAGCCAGACGCTCGGTGCCGATACGCACGGCCGCGTTGGTGGCACCAGCCGCTGGCAGTACTTCGGGGAAGCGTCGAAGCGACAGGTCGCAGTAGATGGGAAGCGGCGATTTCAGCCCGAACGGGCAGACACCGCCGATCGGGTGCCCGGTCAGCTCAACGACTTCATCAAGACCAAGCATACGGGCCTTGCCGCCGAGAGCCTCACGGACCTTGCGGTTGTCGAGACGGCTGGTGCCGCCAGCGACCACCAACATGGCCTGTTCGCCAACCCTCAGGCAGATCGTCTTGGCGATCTCGGCCGGATCGACGCCATGGGCAGCCGCGGCTTCGGTGACGGTTGCCGACGACGCTTCCGTTTCGATCACCTCAATGTCGGGCGCGTGCTCGGCAAAGAAGGCCTTGACGCTTTCAAGGCTCATCTCACCACTCGCCGAGCTTGATGTCGGGCGTGTACTCAACGCCATCTACTTCCTTGACCACCGGCTGGCCGCAAATGACGCGTCCTTGCACGGGATCGAAGGTGAGCGCCGGCGAGCCGGCAAGTTCCCAGCCCTTGTTGAGGGCGGCCGTGACGCGATGACAAAATGTTGCGTCGTCAGGGCCGGTGAGGAAGCGGTAGAGTTTCATGGTGTATCATCTCAATCAGATGGCTGGTTTGCAGCGAATACGTCCTTACAAGGCAGGCTTGTCAAGGCTGGCTAAGACCTTCGGAGTACGCTTTCCGCGATCAGCCCATTTGTCGGGGCCACCGGCAGTTAGGCTTAAAGAAGCGTTAAAGTTTGAGAGGCAGGTTTTGATTATCGAAATGTACTGTCTGCTACGGCAACAGACGCGGGAGTGAATGCACTGGCTACCCCTGTTTCCTCCATGCGTAGCTTCTGGGGGCTGCTCAAGGCCTATTGGGTCTCGGAAAAGTGGCGCGAGGCTTGGGCACTGACGATTGCGGTGGCGATCCTGTCGGCCGCGGCCAGCAAGAGCGGCGTCTGGCTGGCCCAGGCATCCGGCTCCTTTATCGCCACCATTGCCTCATTTCACGATCTCGGCGTCGAAGCCATTACCGACGTGCTGACGGCGGCAGGCATCCTGGTCGGCCTCGCAATCCTCAAGTTCGCGGTGTTCCTCGGCTTTCGGCATTACTTTTCCAGTACGTTGCATCGCAAGTGGAGGCAGTGGCTAGATAGCCAGTTCAATGCCGCCCTGCTGTCCGACCGCCGGCCTTACTACCATCTGCTGGTGATGGGGTCGCCCGACGAAGGGTCGAACGTTCCGGACAACATCGACCAACGCATCCAGGATTCGATCAAGGCGATGACCGGAAATGCGCTCGGCATGGCGATGGGCCTCATCTCCGTTGTGACGTCTGTCTATTTTGTCGGCGAGACCCTGCTGTCGACCTCGGTTGCCATCCACGGACTCGACTTCCTCGGATCCTACGCCAGCGCCGCGTTGGTCTTCGCCCTTGCGGTGACCTACGTTCCGATCTCGACGGCCATCGCCCTCAGGATCGGCCGGGCCATCGAAGCCCTCAACATGGCCATGCTGCGCTATGAAGGCAGCTACCGCGCCGAGTTATCGATGCTGGTGCGGCGGGTGCTGCCGATCGCCGCCGCGCGCGGAGAGCAGGTGCAAGCGTCCATCCATCGCCGACAATATCAAGCGATCGATCGGACCTGGGGCGTCCAAAACAAGATCTCGGCGATCTTCCTCGCCTTCAACGGCAGCTACACCTACATCACACAGAAAGTGGTCGCCTACCTGCCGAACATGCCCGCCTACATGCAGGGCAATATCTCCTTCCAGACCTATATCACCGGCTCGGAGCTCGTCAGCGAGCTGATCAGCGACTGTTCCTGGGTGATCCAGGTAATGCCGGACATCGCCAACCTGCGTGCCAACGTCAATCGGGTGGTCGAGCTGGCTGACGCCATCGAGCGCGTGCAGGACGCACAGGCCTTCTATCGGGAAACCGGCGTCTCGGAGTTCCGTTACGAGCAGCAATCGCCGGAGTTGGGCCTATCCATGCAGGGCCTTGAACTGATGTTCGCCGGTAAGGAAGCTCAACCCTTCCTTCGGGTCGCTCGTCTGTCAATCAAACCTGGCCAGTGGGTCTTCGTGCGCGGTCCCTCCGGCTCGGGCAAGTCATCCCTGATCAAGGCACTCAACGGCCTCTGGCCCTACGGGCGCGGTCGCGTGATCATGCCCGAAGGCATGAAGGCACTCTATGCCTGTCAGGACACGCGCCTGCCGCAAGCCAGCCTCAAGCAGTTGATCGCAATGCCCGAAGACGAGCACGAACACCGCGATCTCGAGGTGGCCGCCATCATGAGCGCGGTCGGGCTGGGCGAATTCATTCCCTCGATGGGCAATCCCTATTATCGCGGCCGGCGTTGGGATGACGTGCTGTCCGGTGGCCAGAAGCAGAAGGTGGTGCTTGCGCGCATCCTGCTGCACACACCGGACGTGCTGTTCCTCGACGAGGCAACAGCGGCGCTAGATCCCGAGGCGCGCACCGAGTTCCATCGGCTTGTCCGGCAGTATTGCCCCAAGGCCACGGTGCTCTCGGTGATGCACGAGCCGACGCCGCCCACCGACAGCCTTGGTCGTCCCTTCTATCATGCCATCCTCAACATCGAAAACGGACGTGGCGGCCTTGAGCCGGTGGTCATTCCGGCCCCGCCGCCACCGCGCGACATGCGCGGAGGCCTCCGTTCGATGCTGTCGGTGATGCGCCATCGACCATAGCCCCGGGAAGCGGGGACCCAACGCGGACGTTCGGACATGAATAAAGACAAGGACTTCATCGACGGCCTACTCAGCCGGATGACCCTTTCGGAAAAGATCGGTCAGCTCAACCTCGTCACTCCCGGTGGCGAGACGTTGACCGGGACCGTGGTCAACACGGATGTCGCCGAGAAGATCAAGACCGGCCGCATCGGCGGTATCTTCGGCGTCAAGTCGGCCGAGGCGGTGCGTGTCTTCCAGGATCTGGCCCAGGAAACCCGGCTGAAGATCCCGCTGTTCTTCGCCGAAGACGTGATCCACGGCCAGAAGACCATCTTCCCGCTACCGCTGGCCCTGGCTGCCAGCTGGGACATGAACCTCGTGCGCGCCACGGCGCGTGTCGCCGCGCAAGAGGCGGCATCGATCGGCATCGATCAGGTCTATTCGCCGATGATCGACGTCTGCCGCGATCCACGCTGGGGTCGGATTGCCGAAAGTCCCGGCGAGGATCCTTATCTTGCCAGCCGCTTTGCCGAAGCGATGGTCGAGGGCTACCAGGGCGATGATCTTTCCCGTCCCGACGCGGTGATGGCCTGCCTCAAGCACTTCTGCGGCTACGGCGGCGGCATGGGCGGCCGCGATTACGATGCCGTCGATCTGTCGCCCATCACGTTGCATGACGTTGTGCTGCCTCCCTTCGTCGCCGGCATGCGAGCCGGTGCCGGCTCGATCATGGCGTCTTTCAACACGCTGAACGGTGTGCCCATGCACGCCAATCGCGCGATCATCACCGAGCTGTTCCGCGAAAAGCTGGGCTTCGACGGCCTTGTCGTTGCCGACTACACGGGCATCCTCGAACTGATTGCCCACGGCGTGGCGTCCGATCGTGCCGACGCCGCTCGCCTCGGTGTTACCGCCGGGGTTGATCTCGACATGGTGTCGGAAACCTATCTTGAAACGCTCGAGGATAGCATCAAGGCCGGCCTCATCGACGAGGCGTTGATAACTGCCGCCTGTCGGCGCGTGCTCGAAGCCAAACAGAAGCTCGGTCTGTTCGACGATCCCTACCACCGCCTCGACTGGGGCAGATCGGCACAGCCCATCCTGACTGCTGCCAACCGGAAACTTGCCCGCGAAGCGGTGGCTGCTGCTTCGGTTCTTTTGAAGAACGAGAACAGCCTCCTTCCCCTGCCGAAGCCGGACAGCGGCAAGATTGGCAGCATCGCGCTGATCGGTCCTTTCGTCGAAGATCGTATCAACATGAACGGTACCTGGGCCGTTGCCGGATCCCCTGCCACCGTCGTCCCCATTGCCGATGGCCTGCGCGAGGCAGCGGGCAATGCTGTAAGGGTTGTCACGGCCAAGGGCGCCAATATCGTCGATGAGCCGTGGCTCGCCACTCGCCTGAACGTACATGACTGGCGGGATCTCTCCGTTGTCATCGATGTGCGCTCACCCGAGGCAATGATCGCCGAGGCGGTTGCAGTCGCGACGGCAGCCGACGTCGCGGTGGCCGTGGTCGGCGAGGCGCGGGAGTATTCCGGCGAATCGTCTTCCCGCACAGACCTCTCCATTCCCGAGCCTCAGAAGAAGCTGTTGCGTGCCCTGAAGGCGACGGGAAAGCCGCTCGTCGTCGTGATCATGACCGGCCGGCCGCTGGCGCTCGCCGAAGAGGCGCTGCTCGCCGATGCGCTGCTCGTCGCCTGGTTCGGCGGCACTGAGATCGGTCATGGCCTCGCCGACGTGTTGTTCGGCAAGGCCGAGCCATCCGGCCGTTTGCCAGCGACCTTCCCATATTCCGTCGGCCAGGTTCCGGTCACCTATGCGCATCGGCCAACCGGCCGGCCGACTCCGGGTCGTTTCCAGAAGTTCACGTCTGGTTATGTCGACCTGCCTGACGATATCGCGCAGAACGATGGCCTTTATCCGTTCGGCTTCGGCCTCGGTTACGGCAAGATTGCCTACAGCCCACCCCGCGCCGACCGCACCAAGCTCAACGGAGCCGATCGGTTGGAAGTGGCCGTCACCGTGACCAATCTCGGTGACCTGCCGACCAGCGAAACGGTGCAGCTCTACATCGGCGATCCCGTGGCGAGCATCAGCCGTCCGGTGAAGGAACTCAAAGCCTTCCGCAAGGTGGCGCTCGCCGCCCATGCTGCAGAGACGGTCAGCTTCACCGTCACCGCCGACGATCTCGACTTTTCGGTGGCCGAGACAATCATCGACATCCGGCGCCGCTCGGAAAGCGGCGATTTCGACATCCATGTCGGCCCCAACTCCCGCGATACCCAGTCGGTACGCGTCTACTGGAACGAGCCCAAATCTGAAGGGAAGCGGTCATGACCTACTCGGCCGCCACCGTCGCGGCGATGAGCGACGAAGCGCTGCTCGATATCGTGCAGCAGGCCACGCTGAGCTATTTCTGGGATTACGGCCATCCCGTCAGCGGCATGGCGCGTGAGCGCGATAACAAAGCCTTCGATTACTCGCCGGAGGACACGGTGACGATCGGCGGGACCGGGTTCGGCATCATGGCGTTGATCGCCGGTGCGGAGCGCAGTTTTCTGCCACGCGATGAAGTCGTCGAGCGGATCGGCAAGATCACCAATTTTCTTGAGACGGCCGATCGCTTCCATGGCGTCTTTCCGCACTTCATGAATGGCGAAACCGGCAAGGTCATTCCGTTCGGCGAAAAGGATGACGGGGGCGATCTCGTCGAGACCTCGTTTCTGATGGCGGGCCTGCTCGCCGCTCGCCAATGGCTTATCCCGACGCGTCCCGATCTCGCCGCGCGTATCGATCGCCTGTGGCGCGGTGTCGAATGGAGCCATCACTTGCGGGCCGACGGTGCGCTGCTCTGGCACTGGAGCCCCAATCACGGCTTTGCCATGAACCATGCCATCACTGGCTGGAACGAGTGCCTGATCACCCATGTGCTTGCGGCCGCCTCGCCAACCCACCCGGTTCCCGTCTCGACCTATCATCAGTCCTGGGCCAAGGGACGCGACTTTGCGAACGGCCGCAATTACGGTGGAGTGACGCTGCCGCTCGGGCCGGACTACGGCGGGCCGCTGTTCTTTGCCCATTACTCCTTCATGGGCCTCGACCCTCGCGGTCTCTCCGACACCTATGCCGACTATTTTGCCCAGAACACGGCGCATGCGCTGATTAACCGCGCCCACTGCATTACCAACCCCGGCAACTTCGAGGGATATGGCCCAGCGTCCTGGGGCCTGACGGCTTCCGACACATTCGATGGCTACAATGCCCACTCACCGACCAACGATACCGGCGTCATCACGCCAACCGGGGCGTTGGCCTCGCTTCCTTACGTACCGAAGGAAGCGATGGAAGCCCTGCGCGGCTTTCTGACGACGATGGATGGCCGGTTGTTCGGGCCGCGCGGCTTTGCCGACGCCTTCTCACCGGGAAGGAACTGGATCGCCGGCAGCCATCTTGCCATCGATCAGGGGCCGATCGTGGTGATGATCGAGAACCACCGTTCGGCCCTTATCTGGACGCTGTTCATGTCCTCTCAGGAGGTGCTGACCGGCCTGACAAGGCTGGGCTTCTCCAGCCCGCATCTCAGCAAGGTCGCGGTTGCATGACCCCGGACGTCATAGGGCTCGGCGCGTCGGAATATCCCGATGCGGCCGACGCTCGGATGAGCATCGAATGCTGGCGCAGCGAAGGGGCTTCGTCTTGCCTTGCGGTGACGGCGCATGGCCGGAACGGAGCCGCTCGCGCGCCGCACATGCTGAAGCTGATCGACGCCTATAGGGCACGCGGCTACATCGTCCTTTCGCCCGATTGCTGCGCCTCCGCCTGGAACGAGAGCGCTGGCGAGGAAGCCGATTTTCTCCTTGAGAATCACGTTCGCGACGTTCGCCGGACCATAGACTGGGCCCTCGCCAACGCGGCTTATCTCGGCTGGACTGGCACCCACCTGGCTCTCTGCGGCCATTCGATGGGCGCCTATGCCGTCGCTCGTCTTGCCGCCAATGAATATGCAGGTCGGGTTGCCCATATGCTCCTGGTGTCACCCTTTACGTCAGGTGCACGCCAGATCGAGGCGCGTGCCAAATACCATCCTGACGGCATCGCAAATCTCAAACGCGATGTACCCCAAGCTCTGGAGGAATGGCCTCGCCACGACATTTTCACGGCCATCGATCGCCTGACGCTGCCTGTGGCGGTGTTTGCCGGCGGCAACGACATCGTGGCGCCACTGGAAAATATCCGAGAGTTTGTTGAGCGGCTGCCGTCTCCCCCGCTCTTTCAATTATTGCCTGAAGCCTCGCATTCCCTTGAAGGGGGCGATTACCAGGCCGAACTCATCGAGGCCATCGGTCAACTCGACAAAGTTGGCCAAGGCACTGCGCTCAAGGCCTAATCCCTTCTTCCGTTTACGGAAGATCGGGTTTGGCGAGCGGGTGCACTAAGCATATAGTCGTATTTTCCCCTACACTTTATCGTTTCGCATCGCCTCGCATGTGTTTTGTCTTTGACGGCCCACGTCCGAGAAGGTACTTACGACTCAGGCTTTTCCTGGATATTGACGTTAACGTCAACGTCAACAGAACGTGCCAAGGGAGCGTCCGTCTCCCGCCTCATGAGGGAACATCAACCGATGGCCGACGCCCGCCTGGCGGCTTCTCGCCCGCTCTCGCCGCATCTCCAGGTCTTTCGCTTCATCCTGACCATGGCGATGTCGATCGTCCACCGCATCACCGGCGGCTTCCTCTACGTTGGCACGCTGTTCGTCGCTATCTGGCTGGTGGCGGCGGCAAGCGGACCGGAATGGTTCGCCCGCGTGGATGGTCTCTACCAGACCTGGATTGGTCGCCTGATCCTGTTGGGCCTCGTCTGGTCGCTGATCCACCACGCGATCGGTGGCGTGCGCCATTTCATCTGGGACCTCGGCTACGGCTTTGATCCGAAGACCGCCGATCGCCTCGCCCTCTTCAATCTCGTCGCCGGGGTGGTGCTGACGGTCGTCGTCGCCGTCGCAGCCTTCGTGTTCGCCTGAGGTCCGCCATGAGCAAGTCTTTCCGCTTCCAGACGTCGCTGAAGCACGTTCGTGGTTACGGCTCCGGCAAATCCGGCACCGTGCATTTCTGGCAGCAGCGAGTGACCGGTGTCGCCGCGCTGCTGTTGTCGCTCGTCTATGTCGTCCTGCTGATCAAGCTGCAGGGCGACAGCTATGGCGCGGTGATCGCCACGCTCGGCAACCCCTTCGTCGCCGTGCTGATGCTCGCCTTCCTGGGCGTCAGCGTCTGGCACATGAAGATCGGCATGCAGGTCATCATCGAGGACTATGTCAATCAGCCGCTGCTGCGGGTTCTGGCGCTGATGGCCAATTCATTCTTCTCGGCGCTGGTCGGCATTGCCTCGGCCGTGGCGCTCATCAAGATCACCTTCGGAGCCTGATCATGGCCGTTGCCACTGAGACCACCGGCAGCAAGCAGACTGCCTTCAATGTCGGCGGCCGCGCCTACCAGTTCATCGACCACACCTTCGACGTGGTGGTGGTCGGCGCCGGCGGCGCCGGTCTTCGGGCTGTGGTCGGCGCCTCGGAAGCCGGTCTTTCGACCGCCTGCATCACCAAGGTGTTCCCCACCCGATCGCACACCGTCGCCGCTCAGGGCGGCGTCGCCGCCTCGCTGGGCAACATGGGGCCGGACGACTGGCGCTGGCACATGTATGACACCGTCAAGGGGTCGGACTGGCTAGGCGATCAGGACGCCATCGAATATCTGGTGCGCAACGCGCCGGCCGCCGTCTATGAGCTAGAGCACTGGGGCGTGCCCTTCTCTCGTACCGAGGAAGGCAAGATCTACCAGCGCCCGTTCGGTGGCATGACCACCAACTTCGGCGAGGGCATCGCCCAGCGCACCTGCGCCGCCGCCGACCGCACCGGTCACGCCATGCTGCATACCATGTATGGCCAGGCGCTCCGTCATTCGGCGGAGTTCTTCATCGAGTATTTCGCCATCGACCTGATCATGGAGAACGGCGCCTGTCGCGGCGTGGTCGCGCTCGACATGGAAACCGGCTCTATCCACCGCTTCCGCGCCCACAAGACGGTGCTGGCGACCGGTGGCTACGGCCGCGCCTATTTCTCCTGCACCTCTGCCCATACCTGCACCGGTGACGGCAACGCCATGGTGCTACGCGCCGGTCTTGCCCTGCAGGACATGGAATTCGTGCAGTTCCACCCGACCGGCATCTACGGCGCCGGCTGCCTGATCACCGAGGGATCGCGTGGTGAAGGTGGCTACCTCACCAACTCCGAGGGCGAGCGCTTCATGGAGCGCTACGCCCCTTCGGCCAAGGATCTTGCCAGCCGTGACGTCGTCTCCCGCTCCATGACCATGGAGATCCGCGAAGGACGTGGCGTCGGCAAGCTCAAGGACCACATCTATCTCCACCTCGACCACCTGGACCCGGCGATCCTCGCCGAGCGCCTGCCGGGTATCTCGGAAAGCGCCCGCATCTTCGCCGGTGTCGACGTGACGCGCGAGCCGATCCCGGTGCTGCCGACCGTCCATTACAACATGGGCGGCATACCCACGAACTACCACGGCGAAGTGCTCGCCAAGATCGATGGCGATCCCGACCGGATCGTGCCGGGCCTGATGGCCGTCGGTGAGGCTGCCTGCGTCTCGGTGCATGGCGCCAATCGCCTCGGTTCAAATTCGCTGATTGACCTCGTGGTGTTCGGCCGCGCCGTCGGCCACCGTTGCGCCGAGACCATCGACAAGGGCAGCCGCATCGCCGACCTGCCGAAGGATGCCGGCGTCAACGCCCTTGAACGGCTCGACCGCGTGCGCCATGCCTCGGGATCGACACCGACCGCCGAACTCCGCCTGTCGATGCAGAAGACCATGCAGTCGAATTGCGCCGTGTTCCGCACCGGCGAGGTGCTGGAGGAAGGCGTCAAGCTGATCCACGACTGCTGGGCAGCCGGCGACAACCTCAAGACCACCGACCGTTCGCTGATCTGGAACACCGACCTCACCGAAGCGCTCGAATACGAGAACCTGATCGTGCAGGCGGTGGTGACCATGGAAGGCGCGTTCAATCGCAAGGAAAGCCGCGGCGCCCACGCCCGCGAGGACTATCCCAACCGTGACGACGGCGAGTGGATGAAGCACACGCTGGCTACCATCGACACAAGCGCACGGACCGTCGGGCTCGATTACCGTCCGGTGCACACCTACACGATGACCTCCGAGATCGAATACATCAAGCCGAAGGCGCGCGTGTACTGACTAACGGGAGGTGGCGATGCCGGCAGGCTATTCCGGAACACCGCTGCCTCGGAAACTGGGATTGCGAGACGGCCAGCGTGTCGCTTTCATCGACTTGCCCCCGAACCTCGGGTGGCTGGCATCGGTTGTAGCATTTGAGAACGTAGCGCTGGAGTCAGGTATCGATGGGTTTGGCCCGGCTCGGCCGCTGGATGTGATCCACTTGTTCACGACCCGGCGGATGCTTCTTGAAGACGGGCTGCAGGATCTCATGAACTCGATAACACCTGACGGCATGATCTGGGTTTCATGGCCCAAGAAAGCATCGAAGGTGGCAACGAACGTTACCGAGGACGTCATACGAGAACTGGCGCTACCGATTGGCCTTGTCGACGTCAAGGTCTGCGCGGTCGATGAGGTCTGGTCGGGATTGAAACTAATGGTTCGGCGCGAACTGCGTTGAAACGACTGCGGCGAAGGAAGAAGCGATATGGTTCAGCTCACGCTGCCGAAGAACTCGAAGATCAAGGCTGGCAAGGTCTGGCCGAAGCCGGAAGGGGCGACGCATGTTCGCGAGTTCCGCATCTACCGCTGGGACCCTGAAGACGGGCGCAACCCGAGGCTCGACACTTTCTTCGTCGATCTCGACGACTGCGGGCCGATGGTGCTCGACGCGCTTCTTTGGATCAAGAACAAGGTCGATCCGACGCTGGCTCTGCGCCGTTCCTGCCGTGAGGGCATCTGCGGCTCCTGCGCGATGAACATCGACGGGATGAATACGCTGGCTTGCACCAAGGGCATGGATGAGATCGACGGGCCGATCAAGATCTACCCGCTTCCGCACATGAACGTGGTGAAGGACCTCGTGCCCGATCTCAACCACTTCTATGCCCAGCACAAGTCGATCGAGCCCTGGCTGCACACCTCTTCGCCAACACCGGAAACCGAATGGCTGCAGAGCCACGACGACCGGCAGAAGCTCGATGGCCTCTACGAATGCATTCTCTGCGCCTGCTGCTCCACCTCTTGCCCGAGCTATTGGTGGAATGGCGACCGCTACCTCGGACCGGCCATCCTGCTGCAGGCCTATCGCTGGCTGATCGACAGCCGTGACGAGGCGACCGGCGAGCGGCTCGACAATCTCGAAGACCCGTTCCGCCTCTATCGCTGCCACACCATCATGAACTGCGCCCAGACCTGTCCGAAGGGCCTCAACCCGGCCAAGGCCATCGCCGAGATCAAGAAGATGATGGTCGAGCGGCAGATCTGATCGTCGTGGCTTTTTGACTCAATCAAGGCGGCTCGGCACAAACCGGCCGCCTTTTTGGCACTTGCCGCGATAAGACCGCACAGACGGCCCGCTTCCGTCCGTTTTCCTCCTCAATACCGACGGCTTCCGATGGCTTAAATGCCATCATCACCGGGTTGTCCGGTGACCCGGAAGCCCAAAAAATGTTCGTCCGCAAGTTCCTCGTCAGCCTGTTGTTCGCCGCCATCTTCGCCGAAGCTCTCGCCGCCCTCGCAGACTACGCCGCTGTGGAAAGCGCCGCCTCGATGTCGACGGTGGGAGCCATGACTGTCGCTTCCGATGCGTCGGTCTTCTGATCGCATTTGTCGCGATTCACTGCCCAGAAAGCCATCAGCGGTAGCAGCTACCCGCCACCAACAACGGCGCAACTTTGCGTGAACCAGTCGACGGGCTTCGCCCTTAGGCGGGGTTGAACACGTCCCCTCGACACTATACCTCGCCTCTTACCGGATGGTCCTACGCCGATTCCGCCTTTTAGATGAATATGTTAGACTTAAGTCTAGGCTATTCATCCAAAAAATTCGGAACAATGGCGCGCTTTATGCATTTAGGGTTTTCGAGAGGCGCGTCATCGGCCTGTCTCGTAAACGTCATGGAGACTCCATCGGCAAGGCGCAGAGGAGTGCCTGGGCGAATTCCTCCCGTAAGGGATGAAGGCGCCTGAGCGGAACATGACGAAGAGAGGCAGAACGATGGCTTTGGCGACACCTCCGAGCGTCAGGGGCTTGTTCAGGATGCAGACCGTCGATGTGCTGTTTCTTTGCGAAACCAACAGCGCAACCAGCTTGATGGCCGAGGCGTTGCTCAACCAACGCGGCGACACGCGGATCCGCGCCTTCAGCGCCGGTAGCCGACCGGCCGCAGGCCTGTTGCCGGAGGCGACACAGGCGCTCGCGCAGCGCGTCATCCCAACCGATGGGCTTGAACCGAAATCCTGGACGATCTTCGCCCTCCCGGGCGGGCTCCGGCCACATATCGTCGTCGACCTCGCCACCGTGACCTGGACCGAACCGGACTGCGCGCGCCTCGCGGAATATGCGACGCTGCGCTGGCCCCTCCGCGACCCGGCCCTGGTGGAGCGCAAGGCTGACCGCCGCGCTGTGACCGAGACCGTGCTCAATGCCCTGCAGACCCGCATTTCGGGCGAACTGATGCGGCGCATCGACAGCGTCAGGCAGGCGATCGACAATGCTCAGCCGCCGGCTTCCAAGCTGTGGGCGTGAATGAGCTGATCGCGCCCACTTTCACGGCGCGACCAACCAATTTTTAGGTCTTTTGCGGCTGGCCCGCAAACTTTCTTGGGCGGGATAGCTCCGTCAAAGCAAGTGGTTGAGCCAAAAGCCGCCTCTCATTTTACGGACTTTCTCTGAGAGCCACTTCACCCCCTTGCGCTTCGACCGAACATCGCTATATTGCGCGGCCACGAGCCGGGGCGCCGGCCGTATGGAGAGGTGGCCGAGTGGTTTAAGGCGCACGCCTGGAACGCGTGTATAGGGGCAACCCTATCGAGGGTTCGAATCCCTCCTTCTCCGCCATTCTGATCAGAATGGCTCTCTTCGTACCTCCACTTTTGAGTCCGTTGATCACGCAAGGCCAGTCTTGATTCGCCAAAGGCCGGCGTGCCATCGCGCGAGAGCACAGGCGATGGCGGAGCCTTCCTCACTCCTGCGCCGCCCTGCGTGTTGAAACACGGGCCAAGGCTGCCCAGTCCCAATGCCCTTCGCCGTGGGCGACGCTGTCGAGATGATTGTCCCGCAACACGCTGGCAATCGGCATCGGTACCTTGACCTTTTCGGCAGCCTCCATGGTGAGACGCACGTCCTTGAGGCCGAGGGCGAGCTTGAAACCAGCCGGCTCGTAGCGATTTGCGGCAATGGCGGAGCCATAGCCCTTGTAGACGGGTGCGGCAAACAAGGTGGACGTGATCAGCTCGATGAAATCTTCCTTGGCAATCCCGTAGCCTTGCGCCAGCGCGACCCCCTCTCCCATTGCGCCAATGGCGGCCGCGATCATGGTGTTGACCGCCAGCTTGGCAGCATTGGCTCGCTCGGGGCGGTCACCCAACATCCAGGTCTTCTGGCCCAGAACATCCAGGAGAGGCTGAACAACCTGCAGGGCTTCGGCGTCGCCTGCCGCGAGTATGTTGAGCTGACCTGCCTCGGCAACGTTCACCCGGCCGAGAACGGGCGCTGCAACGTAGCGGACGTTCCTTTCGAGGTGGCGGCGCTCCAGATCAAGAGCGCAGGCAACCGAGACCGTCGCCATGTTGATGTGGATGGCCCCCAGCTTCATGGCATACAGCGCGCCATCATCGATGATTACCGCGCGGGTCGCGTCGTCGTCGGACAGCATGGAAATGGTGACGTCGGCATCGGCGCTCGCCTCGCGAGGGTTGGCGGCGACACGTGCGCCTTCGGCCGCCAGAGCCGAGGCGGGCTCCGGAGATCTGTTCCACACCCGCACGCGGTATCCCGCCTTTATCAGATTTGCCGCCATGGGCTTGCCCATCGTACCCAATCCGAGGAATCCGATTTCCATGACAATTTTCCTTCCTTTATAGGAAACGATCGCTTCCCAATTAGCCAAAACAATCAGATGAGTGCGCGGAGAGCCGTGTCTACCGCCGCCTGCATTTCCTCACGGGTGCGCCCGGTCTTGCCGATTATTCGCATTCCCTGGACTAAACAAAGGAGCATTCGCGAAGCCGCGCCCGGATCGACGGTGCTTGCCAAGGATTGGTCCTCCTGACCGGCTCGAACGAGATCCGCCAGGAATGCCTCGTTTCTTTCGAGAGCGCTGATGATATGCCGCGCCACTTCGGGCTCGAAGGTCGACAGCTCGGCGGCACTGCCGACAACCAGACATCCCAAAAGGCCCTCCGCCCCTTGCGAAGACTCAACATAGAACGCGAGCGCACGACGGAGCCTCTCGCAACCAGACCCGTGAGTGCCGACAGCCTGCCACAACCTGTCGACGCGCAAGGCGCGATAACGCTCGAAGCCAGCGATAAAGACGCCCTGTTTGTCGCCAAATGCCTTGTAGATACTGCCCTGAGCCAGCCCCATCTCGCGCGTCAGGTCTGAAATGGACGTCCCGTGATAGCCGCGCTCGGAAAATACGCGCACCGCCCGGTCGAGCGCCTGGTTCATATCGAACTCACGCGGCCGCCCACGAAGGCGATGGGAAGTTGATGCTTCAAATGACGAGACGCTGGACATGTCCCATTTAGGAAACAATCGATTCCGAAATCAAGCAGCTTTTCGTGCTGGACCGGCATCTGCGTGTTGCCGCCAAGATTTTGCCTGCTTGTTGGCGGGAGCCGCGCTGACCGAGCCTCGTTGACCGGTCAGCGCCGCTATCGGTAATCAGAAGCCCGAGAAAGCCCATTCCATGCGGTGCGAATAACGCTCGCCCGGCCGCAGAACCGATGATGGGAACGCCGGCTCGTTGATGGCATTGGGGTAGGTCTGCGGCTCGAGGGCTATGCCGCCGTTCTTCACGACCTTCGAGAAGGGCGAAATGATCGCTTCGGAGAAATGGGTCGCCGTATAGAGCTGGACGCCCGCTTCGGTGGTGGTCAGCGTCATGGTCCGGCCAGTCTTTGGTTCCACCAGACGGGCAGCCAGATGCAGGGGACCACGGCCGGCATCCAGGCAGAAGTTGATGTCATATTCCTCGGCGATGTTGCGAAGGTGGCGGAAGTCGAAGCGGGTTCCGGCGACATCGACGATCTCGCCGGTTGGGATTAGCGTCTCGTCGGAAGGCGTATAGTGCGACGCAGGGATTTCAACCTGGTGCCCGAGCGCCGAGCCCGCCCCGCTCAGGTTGAGATAGACGTGGTTGGTGAGATTGATCGGTGTCGGCCGATCCGTCGTCGCCACCATGTCGAGATAGAGCGATGCGCCTTCGAAACCGTATGTGGCCGTCACGTCGAGATTGCCGGGGAAACCCATGTCGCCATCCGCCGAGAGCAGCTTGAACTCGACACGGGACCCCTCGACTTTTGCCACAGTCCATTCACGACGGGAAAAGCCGATCGGCCCACCATGCAGCGTGTTGGGCGCCTTATTGATGGGCAACTCAAAACGCTGTCCATCGAGTTCGAACACGCCGCCGGCGATACGATTGGCAACGCGGCCGCAGATGGCACCGCCCGACGCATCGGCTCCGGGGTCGCCCGGATGGGCCGAAGACCCGATGACGACCTGCACTTCGCCGCCGTCCTTGGTCGGAATGTACAGCGCCACCAACTTCGCGCCGACCGGGCTGAGAATCGCTCTCAGGCCGCCCTCGCCCTTGATGGTCACGAGCTCTCGGTGAAGGTCAGCCATTTCGTTTCTCCCGAACCGCCGCAGGCAAGCCCAGCGGACATTTGCAAGCGCTCGACGCCCTCGTCGAATCCAACTGCCGGCTTCAGCCCCTGATCGCCGCCGCCTCGCGGGCCAGCGTTTCGATCCGCGACCAATCCTTGCTCTTGATAGCATTACCGGGGGCAACCCAGGAACCACCCACGCAGATCACGTTTGGGAGTTCGAGATAGTCCCGGGCATTCTCGAGGCTGACCCCGCCCGTCGGGCAGAAGCGGATTTCCTGGAGCGGTGACGACAACGCCTTGAGATAATTGGGACCGCCGGCGGGACCGGCCGGGAAGAACTTGAGGATCCGGAGACCGCGCTCGCGCGCCACCATGGCCTCAGACGCCGTAGCCACCCCGGGAAGGATCGGCACGCCAAGCGCCGCGGCGGCGTCGAGCAGCTCGGGCGTCATGCCCGGACTGACCAGAAACTTGGCGCCGGCCTCGACGGCCGCCTTGGCCTGGCCAGCATCAAGCACCGTGCCAGCACCGACCACGCCGCCGGGGATTGCGCTCATCGCCGCGATCGCTTGGAGCGCAACCGGCGTGCGCATGGTCACCTCGAGCGCAGGCAAGCCGCCCTTGACCAGGGCCGTACCGAGGGGAACGGCGTCTGCCAACTGATCGACGATCAGGACCGGCACCACAGGCGCGCGCGTCAGAACCTCGTTGAGGGCGGAAACGTCAATCATCATGTTTCTCCGAATGGAAGCGATCAGCCGACCCTCAGGTCGTCGAACATGGACATGGGGGCCAGGGCCCCGCGCACGCAGATGACTCGCGCGGCCACCTTGTGGGCGAGCTCGGTCGCGGCAAAGCCATCAAGACCTGCCGATCGGCCAGCGAGATAACCGCCGTTGAAGCTGTCGCCGGCACCGGTGGTATCGACGGGGCGTTCACCGTTGGCGACAGGAAGGAAACGCTGCCCAGCCGGCGTGCGCACCAGCGCCGGACTGGCGCCATCCTTGACGATGATTTCGCGGGGACCGAGCGCAGCGATCCGATCCGCCGTCGCCTCGGGCGATGGGTCGCCAAACAGCTCGGCATCATCGCGAAAGGTTGGCAGGGCAATGGTCGCCGCCCTGTAACCCTCGGTCGTTGCAGCGGCCATCGTCTCCCGATCCGGCCAGAGTCGCGGCCGGATGTTGGGATCGAAGGCGACTTCGCCGCCATCCTTGCGGAACTGATCGAGCACAGAGAACAGGCGCTGCCGATCCTCGGGCGTCAGGATCGCCAGCGTGATCCCGGAGAAATAGGCGAGACCGACCCCATCGAGCGTTGCACGGAGGCGATCGACATTGGAAGCCAGAAGACGCGCAGCGGCGTCCTTCCGCCAGTATGTGAACGACCGCTCGGCACCGTCGAGTGTGATCAGGTAGAGCCCCAGGGTTCGATCGGGAATCCGGGCAATGGCTTGGGTATCCAGGCCATTATTCTCGAGAAAGTCGGTCATGCGCTGCGACAGCGCATCGGTGCCAACCGCCGATACGTAGCGAACCTTCCGGCGCTCGGATGACGTCAGGGCTCGGATGTACCAAGCCGTATTGAGTGTGTCGCCCGCAAAGCCCTGCCGGTAAAGGCCATCTGCATCGGGCGCCATTTCCACCATGCACTCGCCGATGCTGGCAATATCGCCAATTAGGTGACCGGCCTGCTTCGACTCGACCCTCACAGTGTGACACCTGTCTTGAATATGACGATCTCACCGATGTCGTTGGTCTCGTTTCTGGTGGGTTTGCCGGAGGCGATGTCGAGGACGGCTTGGGCGAAGCTGTCGCGGAGGCCCGATACGGTGGTCTCACCGGTAGCGATCGGACCGGCGTCGAAGTCGATCCAGTGCGGCTTGCGGGTGGCAAGGTCGCTGTTGGTGGCGATCTTCATGGTCGGCACGACACCGCCGAGCGGCGTGCCGCGACCGGTGGTGAACAGCACCATGTGGCAGCCCGAGGCAGCGAGCGCGGTGACCGCGACGCCGTCATTGCCCGGCGCCGACAGGAGGTTGAGGCCGGGCTTCTTGATCCGGCCGGTATAGCCCACCACGTCGCGCACCGTGGAAAGACCCGCCTTCTGCGTGCAACCGAGCGACTTCTCCTCGAGCGTCGAGATGCCACCTGCCTTGTTGCCCGGCGAGGGATTCTCATAGATCGGCTGGTTGTTGTCGACATAGTAGCGCTTGAAGTCGTTGATCAGCGCCACCGTCTTGTCGAACACCTCGCGGTTCTCCGAGCGCTCCATCAAGAGCTGCTCGGCGCCGAACATCTCCGGCACTTCGGTGAGTACGGTGGTGCCGCCAATGCCGGTCAGCCAGTCGGAGAAGGCGCCGAGCAGCGGGTTGGCGGTGATCCCCGAGAAGC
>JAEZHI010000022.1 GCA_023436885.1 Pseudomonadota bacterium
CTGACACCCAGCACTTTGAAGCACTGCTGCGCCGCCATGCAGCCCTGCTGGGCATTGCACCGCAAGTATCGGGCACGGGCGGTGCTACGGTGTGGCAGGCACTCTCATAAAAATAGCTGCCAGCGCTTGAAAATGAAGCATTTCAAAGATATTTATCTTTGATATCAAGCAAATACAAGCGCTAGCTGCTCACTTTTTTACTCAGACCCCGCACCGGCTGCAGCACGCTGGCGCCAGAGCATTTCCAGCCGCTGCAGCTCTTCGTCAAAACGTGCGTGTATACGGCGCTGGTCTGTTTCATAGGCAGCGATCTGCGCCTGCTGTGCAGCAATATCACGCTGCACATCCTGCAGGCGAGCTGTCAGGCGTGCAGGCGTCTTGGACGCGTCTTTGGCGTAGAACTCCAGCTCCTGCTGCAACTCACGCTCTTGCTGCTGCTGCTCTGCCAGCCGCTGGCGTGACATGGCCAGCAATGCCTCCAGCTGCTGCATGCCCTGGCGGCGCTGTGCGTCGTGGGCTGCTCGGTCCGGATAGCGCGCCAGCAGCACCTGATCGCGCCGCTGCTGCTCCTTGCGCTTTTCTTTTTCACGCTGCTGCGCCAGCTGCTGCTGGCGGCGTACTTCAAGATGCTGCGCCATTTCGGCTTCCGTCATGGCGGGACCGATGCGCTGGCGCACCACGCCCGAGGGGCCCAGCACGCGCTGTTCGCGGTCCTGGCACTGGGGAATGAGGCGGTCGGACGTGATCCGCACGCCGGATGCATCAATGCAGGTGTAGATATTGCTGCCTGACGGAGGCTGTGCCCACAGCGGGGTACAGCACGCAGCACTCAACACCATTGCGAGCCTCAGATGTGTGGCCAATTTCATGGCTTGTCATAGTTGTGGTGGGCAGAGCCACTGACAGCCATATGGCAAAAGCGCTGCTGCGCCCCTGCCGCCCTCTCCCGTCAGAGACTCTTAATCATTGACTCCATAGCGCTGGCGATAGGCCAGCACGCGCTCATGGTGCTGCGCCATCTCTCCTTCGCCCCCTCGGGCCTCCAGGTAGGCCAGCAAGTCCGACAGATTGGCAATCGCGCAGACTTGCAGACCCAGCTGGTTGCGCACGTACTGCACGGCGCTGTGGTCCACGTCCTTGCCATTCTCGGTGGCTTTCTCCTGGCGGTCCAGCGCAATCGCCACGGCGTGTGGCGTAGCCCCCGCAGCCTGGATCAAGGCAATGGATTCACGCGCTGCCGTGCCCGCGCTCATCACATCGTCAATGATGAGTACACGGCCCTGGATGGGCGCGCCGACCAGCGTGCCGCCCTCGCCATGGTCCTTGGCTTCCTTGCGGTTGTAGGCAAAGGGCACGTTCTTGCCCATGCGCGCCAGCTCCACCGCCACGGTAGCGGCCAGAGGGATGCCCTTGTAGGCTGGGCCAAAGACCATATCAAACTCCATGCCACTGGCCACAATGGCTTTTGCATAGAATTCCGCCAGGCGAGCCATCTTGGCGCCATCATCGAACAAGCCGGCATTGAAAAAATAAGGGCTCATACGCCCGGCCTTGGTCTTGAACTCCCCAAAACGCAATACGCCGGATTGCACGGCGAACTGCACAAATTCCTGCGCCAGTTGAGTGTTCTGTTCCTGCTGCGCGCCACTGATAAACATGGATGCTTCCCTTTTCAAATTGACCAGCCTCAACCTCAACGGCATTCGTTCTGCCGCTTCCAAGGGTGTGGAGGACTGGATCGCTGCGACCGGCCCGGATTGTATTTGCGTGCAAGAGGTCAAGGCCCAAGCTGCGGATATCGCCGGCAAGTTTGACTCCCTGGCAGGCATGCCAGGCGTCTTCCATTTTGCGCAAAAGCGCGGCTACTCGGGCGTGGGCATCTACAGCCGCCACGAGCCCAGCGATGTGATTGCAGGCTTTGACCCTGAAGAGTTCGATGCCGAAGGACGATACGTGGAGGCGCGCTTTGATACGCCCACCCGCAAGTTCTCCATCATCAGCAGCTACTTTCCCAGCGGCTCCTCCGGCGAAGACCGCCAGGCCGCCAAGTTCCGCTTTCTGGCCAAGATGCACGCCCACCTGATGCGCCTGAAAGGCGAACGCGAGTTTGTGCTGTGCGGTGACATCAACATTGCCCACCGCAAGGAAGACCTGAAAAACTGGCGCAGCAACCAGAAGAACAGCGGCTTCACCCCCGAAGAACGCGCCTGGATGGACATGCTGCTGGCCGACAACGACACCGGAGGCATCAAGGACGTGTATCGCTGCCTCAAGCCCGACACCACGGACGAGTGCTACACATGGTGGAGCAACCGCGGCCAGGCCTATGCAAACAACGTGGGCTGGCGCCTGGACTACCATCTGGCCACGCCAGCCGTCGCCGCACTGGCCCGCGCAGAATCGATCTACAAGGGCGAGAAGTTCTCAGACCATGCGCCGATAACGGTGGGGTATGAGATGAAGCTGTAAAAGTAAAAAAGCCAAGTGCATGCACTTGGCTTTTTTATTTATGTGGGCTGCTGGCTGCTGCGCTCAAGATACTGAATCGCGCCCCAGAAAGACACAATGCCGAACATATAGAACATATGGCCGCTGTTGTGCGCAAAAAAGACCTGCGTCCAGCCAAAGCCAAAGTAGGCGATGGGGAGCAGGGCTGCTGCCATACGCAACGCCAGCATCTGGGAACGGCAAGCCTGCACCAACCGCGCAATACGGGCCCTGGTAGGCCAGAAAATGGCCAGTGGCACCGCATAAAACAGCAGCAGCAACACTAGCCCCAGCAGCCCACGCTTCGCCCACATATCCAGTATTTCATTGTGTGCGTGACCATACTCCATGATCGAAGCGTGGGCCCG
>JAEZHI010000042.1 GCA_023436885.1 Pseudomonadota bacterium
CTGTCATCCCCGCGCAGGCGGGGACCTCAGGCAGGATGGAATGGGAGGCCGATATAGGTCTCCCATCCGAATGCACCGCAGCTCAAACCCTCGACAACTTGGCTCCGCTCGCTCCGCGCTCCTGCGCCACATCCCCAAGGCACCCCGTCGCCTTGAGCGTCGTCCGAACCGCCTCCTCAAGCGGCGTGTGCGGCTCCGAACCCAGCAGCGCCACGAGCTTGGCATTGTCGAGCCGCGTCGGCACCTGCCAGAGGTAGCGCACCTCCAGGACTTCCCTGAAGAAATGCACGAAGGGCGAGGCGAGGCGCATGATCAGCCAGGGCATGCCCTTCACCGGCAGGAAGGGCTCGTCGAGCACCTGACGGATCGCCCCGATCATCGACATGCCCTCCGCATCCCAATGGCCGCCGAAGTTGAAGGTGGCGAAATCCTCAAGGCCGGGGTGCTCTGCCAACCGCAGCATGGTCTCGGCAAGGTCCGGCAGATAGGCCCATTGATGGCCGACGCCGCGCTTGCCCGGATAGGTGATCGCCTTGGGGCGACTGCCGGCCTTGGCCAGCACCTGGCTGAACCAGCCATTGCCCGCCCGCGCCCCGAAGAAGTCGCCGGCCCGGACGATGAGCACCTTGGCCTTGCCGCGCGCCGCCGCCGCTTTCAATCGCCGTTCCATCTCACCGCGGATCTTGCCCTTGCGGGTCAGCGGGTTCTGCGGCGCCTCCTCTGAGACGACCGGGAAGACATCGGGACCATAATTGTAGATGGTGCCGGGCAGGACGATGCGGGCACCGTTCGCCTCGGCGGCGGCAATGCTATTGTCGAGCATCGGCAGCACCACCTTCTCCCAGTCGCGATAGCCGGGCGGGTTGACGGCGTGGACGATCAGCGATGCGCCTTTGGCCGCTGCCATCACGTCGGCCGCCTGCATGGCGTCGCCCTTGATCCACTGAAAGCGGCCATCTTTGCCGGCCCTGTCAGGGTTGCGGTTGAGCGCCCGCACCTGCCAGCCGTTCGATGCCAGTTGAGAAGCCAGTTCGCCGCCGATACCGCCGGTGGCGCCGAGAACGAGAGCTATCTTGGTGTTCATCATCCATCTCCATCTGCTGATGGGATGAAGATGGCGCCATCGACACATAAACGGAATTGCCGAAAATTCTGCATATGCTATACGGAAATATATGAGCCAGGAACCGAGCTGGGATCTCTACCGCACCTTCAACGCCGTGCTCAGCGAGGGATCGCTGTCCGGCGCGGCACGGGCGCTCGGCCTGACGCAGCCGAGCATCGCCCGCCATATCGACGCGCTTGAGGAAGCGGTGGGCGCCTCGCTGTTCCTGCGCACCGCTCGTGGCCTGTCGCCCACCGATGCGGCGCTGGAGCTGAGGCCCTTTGCCGAACTGATGGCCTCCACATCCGCCGCCCTGCTCCGCACCGCCGAGGGCCGCAGCGGCGAGGTGGACGGCACCGTCCGCATCAGTGCCAGCGAGGTGGTCGGCATCATCCACCTGCCGGCCATCCTGACGCGGCTGCGCCAGCGCTATCCGCGGCTCACCATCGAGCTGTCGCTTTCCAATGCCGTCGACGATCTTCTGAAGCGCCAGGCCGACATCGCCATCCGCATGGTCAGGCCCGAGCAGCAGTCGCTGCTGGCCAGGCGCATCGGCGTCTTCCCGGTGGGCCTGCACGCCCACAAGGACTATCTCGCCCGGCGCGGCACGCCCCGGAACATGGAAGAACTCAAGGGGCACGACATCATCGGCTATGACGTCGAAACGCCCGCTGTCCGCGCCTTCGCAGAGCGCCATCCCGGTCTCGATCGATCGAGTTTCGCGCTGCGCGTCGACAGCAACATCGCCCACCTCACGGCCATACAGGCCGGCTTCGGCATCGGCATCTGCCAGACTATCATTGCCGACAACGACCCCAACCTCGTGCGCGTCCTGCCCGCCGCCTTCCATGAGGAACTGGAGACCTGGGTGGTGATGCACGAGGATCTCAGCGCCAATACGCGCTGCCGCGCCGTTTTCGATGCGTTGGTGATGGAGCTGACCGCACTGGTACGGCGCTGAAATCTGCCCCGCCTCCGATCAGCCGGCCGAACCATCGTAACCGTCTCGCCAGGCCTCGGCCCGGATGAAGTCGGCAAGCTGGTCGGCAGACATCGGGCGCGCCAGTCCGAAGCCCTGCAAGTAATCGCACTTCAACACATGCAGCCAATAGGCGTGATCTTTGGTTTCAACGCCTTCGCCAATGACCTTGACCCCCAGCGAGTGCCCCATCTCGATGATGGCGCCAATCAGCGACCGCCGCTCGGCAGAGGCTGGAATGGTGCCGACAAGGTGGCGGTCGATCTTGATGACGTCCGGCCTCAGGTGCAGCAAGCTTGTGATCGACGCGTGACCGCTGCCGAAGTCGTCGATCTCTATCCCAATGCCCGCGTCCCGGATACGCGCAATATTGGCCGCGACCTGATCTTCCAGTTCGTCGAGAAAAATCGACTCGATCAATTCGAATGACAGCGGACAACGCGAGGCGGGAAGACTGTTCAATAGTTCCGCGAACCGCGGATCGCGCAACCGGCCAGCTGAGACGTTGACCGAACATTTTGGAATGTGGATCCCGGACAGCTCGAGGCACTGACAATCGGCGATCGCCTTGTCGAGGACGACGCCGTCAATCTCGCTCAGGATGCCGAGTTCTTCGGCGATGGCGATGAACTTGTCCGGCGACAGCAGCCCGCGGTCGGGGTGTTGCCAGCGCGCGAGGGCCTCCACACCGATGATATCGAGCGAGCCGGCGCGAAACTGAAGCTGATAGTAGGGTTTGAACTCGTCGCGTTCGAGCCCGCGCAGAATATCGTCGGACACCTGCTTGGTCAGGATCATGCGATCGTGCGACTCGCGCCGGAAATATTCCCAGCGGTTCTTGCCGCTGCTCTTGGCGCTATAAAGGCCGATGTCGGCATTGAGCAGCAACTGATGCGGATCGATGTCCTTGCCGACACCGACGGCGATGCCGATGCTGCCCCCGAAACGGCAATCGCGTCCGTGGATCGTCACCGGCCGCCGCAACGCCTCGACCAGCCGCGTTGCCAGAGCTTCGAGCGCCGCATAGTCGCCGTCGAACAGCCGGACCATCACGAATTCGTCGCCACCGATGCGGAAGACCTGGCCGTCCTCACCTGCCTCGCCCTGCAACAGTTGGCCGACATGCTGGAGTACGGCATCTCCGACGCTATGGCCAAAGGTGTCGTTGATCTGCTTGAAGCGGTCGAGATCGATATGCAGGATGGCAAGACCGTCTTCACAGTCAAACCCTTGAGCCGCCAGTGCCGACATGCGCTGATCGAGAAACCGCCGGTTCGGCAATTCGGTAAGCGGATCGAGCATCGCAATGCGCTCGATTTCAGCCTTGGCAATCTCAAGCTGACGATTGCGCGCCTCGGCCAGCGTCTTGGCTCGCTCAAGATCGAGGCGCAGCAGGATATCGTCGGTCTCGTCCCAGTTGACGCCGATCATGCGCTTGCTGCCGTCGACATCGATGAAGGGTAGCGTGCGCGTTCGGATATGGCGGATGGCGCCATCTCGACGGATAATCCGGAACTGGCTGTCGAAAGGCGTCAGCGTGGCCATGTGATCGTCAATGGTCTTGAGCTCCCGGTCGCGATCATCGGGATGCAGCATGCTCTCCCAAAGCCCGCCAAACTTGACCTTTTCGTCGCTTTCGACGCCGTAGATCGCCCGCGTGGGCGGATCCCATGTGGTATAGCCCGTACTGAAATCGGCATCGAAGACACCGATGCGCGACGCTTCCATGGCAAGATGCAGGCGGCTGGTCGTCAGCGACAGCTGCTCCTCGGCCAGCTTTCGCTCGGTGATGTCGATATCGCTGCCGATGATGCGAGCAACCTTGCCGTCAATCCTCTGGGCGCACGAGCCGCGACACTCGATCCAGATCCACCGGCCATCAGCATGCTTGTAGCGATATTCGTAGCGGCATTCCTGGAAGTCGGGCAATCGTTGGCGGGCAAACTCTTCCATCACGTGCTGACGATCGCTGGGATGGATGAACTCAAGGATTTCAGCATGTTTGGTTGGGGCCGGGTCTCCCCGCTTCAGTCCTCTGATCTGATACCACATGTCCGAGAAACTGTTGACGCGCGACACCAGATCGGCGTCCCATATCCCGATCTTGGCCGCGACCATCGCCTCGTTCCAACTTTTGGCAAGGTCGGCCAAACCCTGGGCGCGCGTCGTCAGATCGTCGACCTCGCACAACTGACCGACGATACGGACCGGGACGGATGGTCTGCGGCTACGGCGATGAACCTGGAAGGCACCGCGGAACCAGCGTGATCGGCCACCGGGCAAACTCAAACAGAGATCCATCTGCCGAATGCTCTCGGTTCGGGTCTTCAGTGCACCAAAGAGGTCGGAAAGCGGCGCTCGTTCCTCCGCTGGCACCAGGCTGTCAAGACGACATCCAATCACCGTTGCCGCAACAATCTCGAAGGTGCGCTCAAAGAGGCCGTTGACCTCCAGTATCAGGCCTGCCTCATCCAGGCAGACCGCAGGAAATAGCGGTGAGTCAAGCCATCCACCCAAATCGGGCGACAGTTCATCTTCCAGGCTGGCACGTTCTTCAGCGGTGGATTTCACCGTTATCCTCAACTGTTGGCCCAGTAACAGCCAACAGTGTCCTCATTGCATGAAAATTGAGTAAACCCTCAATTGTGAGAAATTACGTTGAACATGCGCAAGTTAGCAGAGCCTTGTGAATCTTCGTCCCATAAGCTGCATAGTATGCGACAAATTGAATAGGCGAAAACTGTCATCGTAACGACTTGTTTCTATCGCGGCCCATGATGAACCGGCAGCCGCCCCGTCGAGCATTGGGAGCGCGCAAGCAAAAACGGCGGGCCTTTCGACCCGCCGTTCTGATTTCTGCTGCCTGCCGGCGTCCTCAGTTGTCGAGGAAACTCCTGAGCTTGCGGCTGCGGCTCGGGTGCTTGAGCTTCCTGAGCGCCTTCGCCTCGATCTGGCGGATGCGTTCGCGCGTCACCGAGAACTGCTGGCCGACTTCTTCCAGCGTGTGGTCGGTGTTCATGCCGATGCCGAAGCGCATGCGTAGCACGCGCTCTTCGCGCGGCGTCAGTGAGGCGAGCACGCGCGTGGTGGTCTCGCGCAGGTTCGACTGGATGGCCGCATCGATCGGCAGGATGGCGTTCTTGTCCTCGATGAAGTCGCCAAGGTGGCTGTCCTCCTCGTCGCCGATCGGCGTTTCGAGGCTGATCGGCTCCTTGGCGATCTTCAGGACCTTGCGCACCTTCTCGAGCGGCATCGCCAGCTTCTCGGCCAGCTCTTCCGGCGTCGGCTCGCGGCCGATCTCGTGCAGCATCTGGCGCGACGTGCGGACGATCTTGTTGATCGTCTCGATCATGTGCACCGGAATGCGGATGGTGCGGGCCTGGTCGGCGATCGAACGGGTGATCGCCTGCCGGATCCACCACGTGGCGTAGGTCGAGAACTTGTAACCACGGCGGTATTCGAACTTGTCGACCGCCTTCATCAGGCCGATGTTGCCTTCCTGGATCAGGTCGAGGAACTGCAGGCCGCGGTTGGTGTACTTCTTGGCGATGGAGATGACGAGGCGCAAGTTGGCCTCCACCATTTCCTTCTTGGCGATGCGCGCTTCCTTCTCGCCCTTCTGGACGAGGTGGACAATGCGACGGAACTCGCCCGGCTCAAGGCCGGTCTCCGACGACAGCGTCTGGATGGTCTGACGCAACTCGCGGATCTCTTCCTTTTCCTTGGCGACGAATTCCTTCCAGCCCTTTGAGGCCAGAGAGGCGACGCGGCGGATCCAGTTGGGATCGAGTTCGGAAGCCTGATACTGACGCAGGAAATCCTCGCGGCCGACGCCATAGCTTTCGGCGAGGCGGAGGAGCTTGCCCTCGTAGCCCATCAGCTTCTTGTTGATGTCATAGAGCTGCTCGACCAGCGCCTCGATGCGCGCCGCGTTGAGGGAGAGCGACTTGACGTCTTCCTGGATCTCTTCCTCGAGCTTCTTGTAGCGGCGCTCCTGCGACGGGCTGAGCGTGGTGTTCTTGAGCCGGTTCTCGACGTGCTGCTCCTGCAGGCGGCGCAGCTTCTTGAAGTTCTCGGCGATGCGGTCGAAGGTTTCGAGCACCTTCGGCTTCAGCTCGGCTTCCATGGCCGACAGCGACACGTTGTTCTCCATGTCGTCTTCGTCGGTCATCTCGCCTTCGGGCAGCTCGCCCTCGGGCCGCTCCTCGCCGTCTTCACCGCGCGGACGGGCTGGGCGCTCCGAAGGCTCTGCGCCTTCTTCCGCGCCCTCTTCGCCACCCTCGCCCTCGAACGGCAGGTCGCCGCCCTTGCCGTCCGGGCCGGCATAGGTCGCTTCGAGGTCGATGATGTCGCGCAGGAGGATCTTGCCCTCGTTGAGCTCATCGCGCCAGAAGATGATGGCCTGGAACGTCAGCGGGCTCTCGCAAAGACCGGCGATCATCGCCTCGCGACCGGCCTCGATGCGCTTGGCAATGGCGATTTCGCCCTCGCGGGAGAGCAGCTCCACCGAACCCATCTCGCGCAGATACATGCGCACGGGGTCGTCTGTGCGGTCGGTCGGCTCGCGCGTCGTCGTCGTCTTGGCAACGGCGGTGCCGGTGGACTCGGCAACCTCGCCCTCTTCATCCGACGCACCATCATCGCCGGCGGGAGCCTCTTCGGCCTCCTCGGAATCGACAACGTTGATGCCCATGTCGGAGAGCATGGCGTAAATGTCTTCGATCTGATCGGACGAGTTCTGGTCCGACGGAAGAACTTCGTTCAGTTCGTCATAGGTTACATAGCCGCGCTTCTTGGCGAGCTTGATCATCCGCTTGACGGCGGCATCGCTGAGGTCGAGAAGCGGACCGTCCGGCCCTTCGCCAGCGGTATCCTGGACTTCGTCGTTTTCGGTGGCCTTGCTTGCCATAGTCATCTCCGCCGTCCGCCGGGCGCCGGGCGCCTCGCGTCTCTGCTCGCTCAACTCGCCAAGGGGCAAAAAGGTCCCAACCGGCGGTTCGCGCTTACCAATAGGGGGGATGCCTTAAGCCGAACTTAACCCTGGCGTTCTGGAAAACGCATGGTAACGCTGCGGCCATAGGCAAATAGGCGGGCCGCTGCCGACCCGCCGAAAATCCCCGGAAAGGTGTATTTAGCGGCGCAAACGGATTCCGCAAGGGTGATTCGTCAGAGAATCTTTCGAATCGGGAATGATTCGTCGAATCAGGCCTATTTCCACAATGCGGGTTGCGACGATGGACCACCAGTCGTGGCGTTGCGGATGGCTTTCGCCTCCTCCGCCAGCTCCTGCTCGCGACGGATCAGTTCCTCGCGGCGCCGGTTGAGATCGCGCGTCAGCTCGTAGATGTAGGTCGTGAAGTTCTCGTCGGTATCCGCCGTAACCGTGTTCATGTCGCGCTCGATGTCGGCGGAGAGTGCCCGGAGACACAGACGCTCGATAAGCAGTTCGAAACAGGTCTCGACGAAGCTCTCCGGCGGATGGAAGCGCAGGATGGGCAGCCGTTCCCGGAGCTTGTGGCCGCGGCCGATGCTGACGCCGTCCTCGCGCTTCATCTCGTCGCCGTGCACCTCGTTGAGCACGAAGTAGAAGCGGGCATCGAGCCCCTCGTAGAAATCGGAAACGGAGTCGGCATCGAAATCGACGGCAATGCGGTAGAGCGCCTGCTTGAAGTCCTCTAGGGCGGCAACATGAAAGTCCAGCCGGGCGAGCCGGTCCATGTTGGCTTCATAGAGGTCGGGATATTCAACGGCGAGGCCGAGCAAGACGCGCTCTATATTGGCAAGATCCGGCTCGTTGGGCGCGCGCATCTCAGCTGATACGGCCAACCCCTGCTGCCCTTCGCGGCGCTCGCCGCTTCCTCTGAAATCGCCGCGGCCTTCGCCTCGAAACTCACCTCTTCCCTTGCCACGAAACTCGCCGCGCCCCTCGCCCCGTCCTCGCTGATCGTGGCTCCAGAACAGCTCGGACATGTTGACGCGCAGCGCCAGGCGATAGCGCCGCGCCACTCGCTCGTCCTTGATCTGGCGAACCAGTTCGTCGATGCGCGCTTCCAGCGCCGCCTTGCGCTCGGGCGTATCGACGCGAGCGTCGGCCGCCTCGCGGTCCCACAGCACTTCCGACAAGGGCCGAGCCTTGGCCACTTCGGCAAGGAAGGCGTCGGCACCGCCGGAGCGCACGATGTCGTCGGGGTCCTGGCCGCCGGGCAGGAAGCAGAAGTTGAAGGAATAGCCGCTCCTCAAGGCCGGCAGAATGCGATCGATCGCCCGGTGGGCCGCCGACACGCCGGCCTTGTCGCCGTCAAAGCAGATCACCGGCTCGGCGGCAAAACGCCAGAGGCGAGCGATGTGATCCTCGGTGAATGCAGTGCCGAGGGCAGCGGTGACGTTGCGGATGCCGGCCTGATAGACCGAGATTGCATCCATGTAGCCTTCGGTGACGATGATCGTGCCGGACTTGTGTGCCGCCTCGCGCGCCCGATGGACGTTGAACAGCATCGTCCCCTTGTGGAAGAGCGGCGTCTCCGGCGAGTTGAGGTATTTCGGCTGCCCTTCCGGGTCGAGCGTGCGGCCGCCGAAGGCAACGACGCGGCCGCGCTCGTCGTGGATGGGGATCATCAGCCGGCCACGGAAGCGGTCGTAGGAGGCGCGCCCATCCTCCGGCTTGATCAAGAGACCGGCGGCGATGCCCGTCTCTTCCTTGACGTCGTTCTGAATGAGGTGCCGCTTCAGCGCATCGCGCTCGTCGGGCGCATAGCCGAAGCGGAACTCGATCGAGGTCTTTTCGAGAATGCCACGCTTCAGCATATACTCGCGGGCCGGCTTGCCCTCGGGTGAGCGCAGCTTCTGCTCGAAGAACTTGGCGGCGATTTCGCAGGCGCCAGCCAGATCGACCCGCACCGCCTCGCGCTCGCGGTCGCGCGGGTCGGCCTTGGGCAGCGTCACGCCGGCTTCCTCGGCCAGCCGCTCGACCGCCTCGGGGAAGGTCAACCCCTCGGTTTCAGTGACGAACTTGAAGTGGTCGCCCGTCGCTCCGCAGCCGAAGCAATGGTAGATGCCGCGCCGGTCGTCGCAGTGGAAGGACGACGTCTTTTCTTTGTGAAACGGGCAGCAGGCCCAGAAATCGCCGCGCGCCGGCTGGCTCTTGCGTTTGTCGTAAGTGACGCGCCGTCCCACCACCTGGCTGATCGGCAGCCGGGCTCGGATCTGGTCGAGAAGGGACGGTTCAAAGCGCATGCTTTATCGGTACTTTTCTAACGCAAACAGACATCAGACTGCCGGAAATGGGCCGCCAATCTGGCAAGTCTGAATGAAAATAATAGCGTCGACTGACGGCCAAGCGCCATTGCCGGTTGGAGGTTTATTTTCAGCGGAGCACCAGAAGCCTCGCTTCTCCGCCGTTTTCAGGCGCGATGCTTAATGCAATCGTGCAATTTCAGAAATGCAATTTTGACGTCAGATTGCAATTCGATCTGCTGCATTTCCGCGTCAGGCCCACCATCGCCCATATTCCGGCAGAAAGCGGTTGGCATCATGCTGTAAGCCAATTTGGCCTAGCAGCGGAAATGGCTGAGGTTGGCAAATCGGCAGCGCCCATAGCACTATTGCACTGACGCATTCACGAGATGGTCCGATACGGTCGAGATGAACGCGCGAAGACGCTGAAGACGCCGTAGGTCCCGGTGGTATCCCATCCAGATGTCTCGCGCTGGCGGCGGCGCCGGCAGTTCCAGCCTGCGGATACCGGGGATCTGATTGCCGACTACGCGGGGCAGGACAGCGATGCCGACACCTTGCCTGCACATCCGCCCCTGGACGTTGCGGTTGTTCGATCGCAGGACCGGTCTCGCGTTGGGGAAGCTCTCGATGAGCCACGCGATATCAGGGAAATGGCCCGTGGATGTGTCGTGGGTGATCAGCCGGAAACCAGCCCCATCGCCATATTTGGGATCAGGCGCCTCCTCGGCAATGTAGACGCCATATTCGAGCCTGAAGAGACGCCGTTGAACGACATCGGCATTTTCGAACGGAACGATGCGAAACGCGACGTCGGCCTCCCGCTGGGCGAGGTTGAACAGGCGTGTGCCGGTCAGGATTTCGACATCCACATTGGGATAGGCCTTCGAGAAATCCGCCAGGATCGGAGGCAAGACATAAGCCCCGAACCAATCCGCTGATGAAATGCGCAGACTGCCTTCGAGATTCTGCTCCTCCCCAGCGAGCCGGCGCTCCATGGCCAACGCGCCCTCTTCCATCTGCTCGGCCAGCGCGATGATCCCGTGGCCCTCGTCGGTCAGAACGAGACCGTCCGCAGTCCGCTGGAAAAGCGTGTGACCGATCGCCTGCTCAAGTGCGCGGAGGCGCCGGCCGACGGTCGGGTGGCTTGTCTGAAGAGAACGCGCGGCAGCGCCGAGCGTGCCGGACCGCGCAATAGCAAGAAAGATTCTGACGTCACTCCATTCCATCGCGACCACCCGAACAAAACTGAACGCCGAGAGTACAATCATGTCAGTTAAAGAACAAATCTAAGCGTCTAGATTATCGCCATCGTCTGAAGCGGTCTCCTTCGTTGGATTCTCCGCCTTATGGGCCGGTCAGCGCCGGCGGGTTCTTTTCGCAAGGTGATGGCAACTCGGAGAAAAGATAATGAAAACTTGGCTCATCACAGGCTGCTCAAGCGGCTTCGGCCAGCGGCTCGCGCTGGCTGCAGCACAGCGCGGCGATCGTGTCATCGCGACGGCCCGCCATGTCGAGACGATCAAGGAAATGGCCGAGCCTTTCGGCGGCCGCATGATCACCTTGCCGCTCGACGTGACCGATGCGGCAGCGGCCCAGGCAGCGGTCGCAAAGGCGGTCGAAACCTTTGGCGGGTTTGACGTGCTCGTGAACAATGCCGGCTACGGGCTGTTCGGCGCGATCGAGGAAGGCACGCCCGAAGAATATCGGCCGATGTTCGAGGTGAACGTCTTCGGTCTGATCGAAACCACCAGAGCCGCCCTGCCCGTCCTGCGGCGTTCGGGCGGAACGATCGTCAACATGTCGTCCGGCGCGGGCATCGCGGGCAGCGGCGGTGGCGGTTACTACAACGCCGCCAAGTTCGCGGTGGAGGGAATTTCCGAAGCGCTCGCCGGCGAGCTGGAGCCGCTCGGCATTCGCGTGCTGATCGTCGAGCCCGGGCCGTTTCGCACCGACTTCCTTGGCCGCTCGATCAGGATGGCGGCCAACGAGATGCCGGAATACGCCGCGAGCTCGCGCAAGCACTACCGCGAAACCAGCAACGGCAATCAGGCGGGCGATCCGGACAAGGCGATAGCGGTGATCCTGCAGGCAGTCGACGCCGATGACGCCCCGCTTCATCTGCCGCTCGGCCCGATCGCGCACGCAATCGCCGAGCGAAAGCTGGCTGCCTTCCGCAGCGATATCGACGCCTGGCGCGACGTCTCGATTGCCACCGATTTCGACCAGCCCTGAACGCTGGCAGCGAGCTCTGAACCTCAACATCTGACTGGAAGGCGATCATGATCGCAACCTTGAAGGGGTTTACCCAGCAACTGGTGCCGGTGAACGGCATCAAGATCAACGCCGTCACGGGAGGCTCGGGGCCGCCGATCCTTCTGCTCCACGGCTGGCCGGAAACATGGTGGGAATGGCACGATGTGATGCCGCTGCTCGCCGAGCATTTCAGCGTGGTGGCCATCGATCTACGCGGCGCCGGCTTTTCCGACTGCCCGCTCGACGGCTACGATAAGGCCACCATGGCGCGCGACGCGCACGAAGTCATGGTTGCCCTCGGGCATGAACGTTACGCCGTGTGCGGCCATGACATTGGTGGAATGGTGGCGTTGCCTCAGGCCGCGATCTATCGGGACGCTGTTACCCACCTGGCCGTCCTCGACGTTCCGCTTCCCGGCTGGACCGGATGGGAAGCGACGACCGCTGCGCTTTGGCACTTCGGCTTCCACATGAACCGGGATCTGCCCGAGCGCCTGATCCATGGCCGTGAATATGACTATGTCTCGACCTTCATGGCCGAGCGGTTCTACGATCACAGCACCTTCAATCCGGCTGATATCGAGATCTACGCCAAGGCGATGGCGATGCCTGGCCGCACGCGTGGCGGCATGGAATGGTATCGCGCCCTCACCGCCGATCATGCGGCTGCACTCGAGTACAAGAAGCAGCCGCTCGAGATCCCGGTGCTTGGCCTGGGTGGAGACCAGCGCTTCGGTGCGCAAATGGTGCCGATGCTCAAGGAATTCGCCACCAACGTGACGGGCGGCCCGATCGCGCGGTGCAGCCACTATGTAGCGGACGAGCGGCCAGTTGAAGTCGCCACCGCTCTGATCGATTTCCTCAAGACCAATTGAAACTCTGCGCCCGCGCCGTCTTGGGCCGGGCGGATTCAATAAATTGAGAAAGGAAACAGCCATGACTGCCCCCATCATTCGCGGCGTCAATCATATCGGCATCACGGTGCCCGACATCGAAGCAGCAAAGTCGTTCCTGGTGGAAGCCTTCGACGGCCAGGTGATCTATCAGTCTTTCGGACCGCAGGATCCGCCGCGGCAGGGACCCGAGTTCGAGAGGGCCGTCGGCGCTTTTCCCGGAACGGTCGTGCGTGGGCAGGCAATGGTCAAGATCGGAACCGGCCCCGATATCGAGCTCTTCGAAATGCACGGTCCCGAGCAGGCCCTGCCGATCCGGGCGAGCGACATCGGCATCACACACTTCGCTCTCTACACCGACGACATCGACGCATCGGTCGAGCGCTTCGAGAAAGCGGGAGGCACGGCCCTCACCGCGCCGCGCGCTATTCCCTATGCCACCGAGAAAGGTCCCGGAAACAAGGTCTGCTACTGCCGCATGCCCTGGGGCACGACGATGGAATTCATCACCACGCCGGACCGCATGGCCTATCACGACCAGACGGATCTGCGCAGATGGCAGGACGAGGACTGAGCACGGCGCGAAAAGGGACCAGCATCATCCGACCGGAGTGCAACGAGAACCGACAAGATGATGCGTGCAAATAGGAGTTAGCGTGCAAATAGGAGTTAGAGTGCCAATCGACCGCGCCCGCGATGCGCTACGGGCGGCGAGCTGCACGGAAACTTAGTTTCTTCGGTAAGCTAGTCGTCCCCGGTCACGGCATCTTGCGAAGACGGCCGCATCCTGAACAGATAATACCACTATTCAGGCGGCCCGATTCCGCCATCTGTTTGCAAACATCGTCCTGGGGAGCTCCGATGTACCAATCTCTCTTCGAAATTCATCGCGGTCTCGCCATCATCGGCTGTCTCACCACGGTTGGCTGGGCGATCGCCGCCCTCTGGCCGGCGCTTCGTCATCAAGCTCCCCAGCGTCGCATCTGGAAGCCGCTCTACAGCGCTGCTGCGGCCACGGTCGGCCTTGCCGGTATCTTCGGACTGATCCTCGCCTGGATGGGCGGTTGGATCACCTTCTTCTTCCCCTGGATCGGCTTCGCCGGCGTCTGGCTGCATGGCATGGCCGGCGTGCGCGGCCGCCGGGCCATGGCCGCCGGCGCCAACGGCACGCTCGCCGCCTGCCTGTTCATCCAGGTGGCGACGCTGATCGGCCTCTATGGCCTGATGACCGTGAAACCCTTTTGAAGCATGAGGATAGTGACATGACCGCTGCCCTGTTCGACACCCCACTCGCCACCCTCGACGGCCTGCCCACCACGCTGAGGCCCTGGCTCGGCAAGGTGCTGCTGGTCGTCAACACCGCCTCCAAGTGCGGGCTGACGCCGCAATACGAGGTGCTGGTCAGCCTCTACAAGCGCTTCAAGGATCGCGGCTTCGAGGTGCTGGGCTTCCCGGCCAACGACTTCGCCGGCCAGGAGCCGGGCACCAATGAGGAAATCGCCACCTTCTGCTCGACGACTTTCGGCGTCGACTTCCCGATGTTCGCCAAGATCGCCGTTACCGGGCCTGACAAGCATCCGCTCTACAAGGCGCTGACCGCCGAAAAGCCGGAAGCCCGCTCCCTGCCCGGCGCCGATTTCCGCGCCGCCCTCCGCGGCTACGGAATCACGCCGACCGAAGCGCCGGAAGTGCTCTGGAACTTCGAGAAGTTCCTGATCGGCCGCGACGGCAAGGTCATAGACCGCTTCTCGCCCGACACCGCCCCCGACGCCGACATCATCGTCCAGGCGATCGAAAAGGCGCTCTAGGTCGGCGATAGCAAGGGCGACGGATTTGTCCCTCTCCGAGCACAGCTTCGCCGAGCTGATCCGGCAAAACAAGACAAGCCGCCGCCTTCTCGAAATCCTCCCGGCCATGGAGTTGCCTCAAGGCACCCTGACCGCAGGGTGCCTGTTCCAAACCATTTGGAATCTCAAGTCCGGCAACGAACCCGATTGGGCGATCCGAGATTACGACGTCTTCTATTTCGACGCAGATGACCTGTCGTGGGAGGCGGAAGACGCGGTCATTCAGAAAGCGAGAGACTTGCTCGGCGACATGGCGGACAAGGTCGAAATCAGAAACCAGGCGCGCGTTCACCTCTGGTATCCGGAGAAGTTTGGTGCGCCCTGTCCACGGCTGACGAGGGTGGAAGATGGGATCGATCGCTTCCTGATCGCTTGCACCGTGCTTGGCATCCACATCGGCACAGGCAACATCTACGCGCCCAACGGCTTCGAGGACATGTGGGACGGCTTCCTGCGGATCAACCCCAACAACCCTCAGCCCGGCCCGTTTCGAGCGAAGTGCCAGGACTACAAGGCGAGATGGGCCTGGTTGACGATTGCCAACTAGCAACCTGCTCTGCCCAGCTTGACAGCCCACCTCAAAGCGCCCAGCGTAGTTTCCCTTATGTTGTGGAGGCTTGGGCATGCGCGAATTTGGTCTTTCAAGGCGCGTTGCCGCGCCAGGCTTATCTGCTCTCATAGCTCTTGGCCTCGCCGGCTGTGCCGAACAATCCATTCTGCCGCCCAATGCCGACATCGGGCCGACGCCTCAGATCGTCCAGCCGGTCAAGAGCGCCATCCCCACCGTCAACGTCGCAAAGGCCGTCGGCTGGCCTTCGGGTGGGATGCCCACGCCGGCCCAAGGCCTGAAGGTGACTGCCTTCGCGTCCGGCCTCGACCATCCGCGCAACATTCTGGTGCTGCCCAACGGCGATGTGCTGGTGGCCGAGACGGCCGCGCCGCCCAAGCCTGACGACAGCCCCGGCCTCAAGGGCTTCGTCATGCGCCGCCTGATGGCGCACGCCGGTGCCGGCGGACCGAGCGCCAACCGCATCATCCTGTTGCGCGACACCAATGGCGACGGCGTCGCCGACGTCCGGAGTACCTTCCTCACCGGCCTGAACTCGCCCTACGGCATGGCGCTTATTGGCGGCAACCTTTACGTCGCCAACACCGACGCCATCATGCGCTACCCCTACAAGCAGGGCGCAACGAGCATCACCGCGCCAGGCACCAAGCTGACCGACCTGCCGGGCGGCACCATCAACCACCATTGGACCAAGAACCTGGTCGCCAGTCCCGACGGCCGCTTCCTCTATGCCAGCATCGGCTCCAACAGCAACGTTGGCGAAAACGGCATGGCGGTTGAAGGCGACCGGGCGCAGATCTGGCAGGTGGATATCCGCACCGGCGCCCACCGCCCCTATGCCACCGGCCTCAGAAACCCCAACGGTCTCGCCTTTTCCGGCAGCACGCTGTGGACCTCGGTCAACGAGCGCGACGAGATCGGCAGCGATCTGGTGCCCGATTACATGACCTCGGTGAAGGACGGCGGCTTCTATGGCTGGCCCTACAGCTATTTCGGACAGCACATCGACAGCCGCGTCAATCCGCCGCGCCCCGATCTCGTGGCCAAGGCGATCGTCCCCGATTATGCGCTGGGCGCCCACACCGCCTCGCTGGGCTTGGCGATTACCACCAATAGCGGCCTGCCCGCACCCTACAAGGCTGGCGCTTTCGTTGGCCAGCATGGCTCGTGGAACCGCAAGCCGCTCGCCGGCTACAAGGTGATCTTCGTGCCCTTTGCCGGCGGCAAACCGGACGGGCAGCCGCGCGACGTGCTGACCGGCTTCGTCGACGCCAAGGGTGAGGCGCAAGGGCGGCCGGTCGGTGTCACCCCCGACGGGCGCGGCGGCCTGCTGGTCGCCGACGATGTCGGCAACGTCATCTGGCGCGTCACGGCCAACACGGCGCGCTGAGCCAGGCATCTTCCATAACGACCGAACCCGAGGGCTGATGCCCTCGGGTCTTTCTTTGCGAGATTACGTGCCGATCCGGCCAAGCTGGGTGAGGAGCGTCAGGTTATCCTCCAAATGCCAGTTCTCGGCGATGCGGCCATCTGCGACGCGATAGACGTCGATGGCGTGGAAGTCGATCGCCCGGCCGTCGCCCGTGAGATCCTGAAAATGCCCGCTGAAATGGCCGGTAAAATGAAGCCGGACGACGGCGCGATCACCGGCGACGATCAGGTCTTCGATCTCCGCCCTGAGGTCAGGCACCGCCGCACGGAAGGTCTGTGACGCGGCGATAGGGCCTGCGACGCCCTGCGGCCGTCCCTCCGGCAGCGTGCGATCGATGAAGTCCGGCGACAGTGCGGCATGGGCGAGCCCCGGGTCGCCAGTGTTCCAGAAGGCGGCATAGGTGCGGGCAGCGGTCACCACCTCCTCCGAACCTCGAATCGTGGACATGGCGGGCACCGGCAGATCGGCAGCCGCAGCCGAGGCGACCATGGCGGTGAGGCCGAGACCGGCAGCGGCGAGGCGGGCTTTGGAAAGCGTCATGATGAACTCCATCGTTGCGATGGAGTGAGCATCGCCTTTTCGATAAGAACGCGGTAGATAGCGAGTGAAACATGGATCTTTTCGAAATCGGAAAGGATGACGATGGATCGGCTTCGCGAGATCGAGACCTTCGTTCGCATTGTCGAAAGCGGCAGTCTCTCGGCGGCGGCCCGCGCGCTTGGCCGGTCCGTCCCCACCGTCAGCAAGGAACTCGCCAGTCTGGAGCGTCGCCTCGGCGCCCGCCTGATTGCCCGCACCTCGCGCGAACAGGCGCCGACGCCCGAAGGCCTGCGCTTCCATGCCGATGCGCTGAGAATTCTCGCCGATCTCAGTGAGGCGGAAACGGCGGTGGGCGGCGCGGCCCGCGCCATGGCCGGCCCGATCCGCATCACCGCTCCGGTCGCCTTCGCCCGCCGCTTCGTGGCGCCCGCGCTGGCTCGCCTTTCAGCCGTTCATCCCGAACTCAGGCCGCACCTCAACCCGACCGACGCCATCGTCGATCTGGTGGCGGAGAATATCGATCTTGCTTTTCGCTACGGCGTCGCCGGCGGGCCCGGTCTTGTGGTTCGTCGGCTTGCCGCCAACAAGCGGATCATCGCCGCTGCGCCGTCCTGTCTTGCCGGGCTGGCACCACCCACCGCACCCGAACATCTGGCCAACTGGCGCATCCTGCTCATTGGATCCGACGCCGGACGCGACCAAACCTTCGTCGGCCCGGCCGGCGAACAACGGACAATGCATCTTGAAGCGCACCTGTCATCCACCAGCGGCGAAGTGATCCACGATTGGGCACTCGCCGGCCTGGGGTTCGAAATTCGCTCCTGGCTCGATGTCGCCGACGATCTTGCCGCGGGCCGTCTCGTCCGGGTGCTGCCCGATTGGCATGTCGAGGGTGCCGACCTTCACGCCATCTTTCCGGCTCGCCGCCACATACCCCAACGAGTGCGCGGCGTCCTCGATGAGGTCATATCCAGCCTTCCTGGCGGTGGGAAGGACCATCCCGGCCAGTGATTCACCCTGTTGCCAATCAACGGCGGCCAGCCCGGACCGACAAGGCCGGTGCCTTTGTCCGACAGCATGGTTCATAGAAACGCACTTCATTTTCGCTTCAGTTACACTTGATATTCATTTCAGCTTGGGTTGCTAAACTCAACCGTAGATATTATGGGGCACTCGCTTGACCCAAGCCCATCCGGCTGCGGATCGAGGTATCTCTATTGTTTCTGGGAACATCGGGATCGCCCCAACTTGCGCATGACCACCTGCCAATACCACTGAAACCAAATGACACTCCGAGTCCTGGAACGCCCCTTCCCTCACGTGTGCCTTGACCACGCGGTGCGACTTTTTCCTCGAAAGCGCGGCAGCGCGCTGCGCCGGCGAACCCAGTTCCTGCTCCGCTGTCTCTGGTGGAAGAGCCTGGCGTCGCGCTGGTTTCGCTATCTCGAGGCAAACGAACGGCTGCGTAGCTATGTCGCCAGCTACCCCTTCGTCGCCGGCAAACCCCTTTCGCGCTACATGCGCCGCGGCTGGAGTGTGCGCGACCGCCTGAACTGCATCATCGATCACTACGATCTCATGCTGTCCTCTCCCACCGGGCAGCGGATCCTCGACCTCTGCGCCTCCGAGGGAACGATCTCGGTCCTGCGCGGCCGCTCCGGCGCCGAGTACAATCTGGTCCTGAGTCCCGGCGTGCTGCATGTGCGCGAGGGAGAGGTGCTGCTGGAGCTGCGCCGAGACCAGCGCCGCGTCTGCTGCATCGCCGGTACCTTCTGCCAGCGGGACGGCCAGTTGGTCTTTCTTGTCGGCACCCTGCAAGGTGCCAAGGGTGAGGGAGCCAAGGATTTCACCCGCGAGGTCACCAAGGATCTCCATCAGTTGCGTCCCCGCGACTTGGCTATGACGGCTGCGCAGACGTTCGCCTCGGTCTTCCAGGTATCGGCCATTCTCGGCCCCTCGCAAAAGCGCCACATCTACGCTGGCCGTCACGAACCCGGACTCGTCAAGGCCGACTTCGACGATCTCTGGACCGATCTCGGCGGTGAACTCAGAACGGATGGCGACTTCGCCTTACCGCTCGAAACGCACTTCAGGCCGATCGAGGAGATCGCCTCGAAGAAGCGCGCCGAAACGCTTCGCCGCTACGCCCTGAAGCAGCAGATGTCGCACGACATCCTGGTTTCCCTCGGCCAATCGGTCGCAGCCCAGATGGCCTGAGCGGATCGCCGCAATCGTCTGATACGAAAAGCGGGGCCTCTTTCACAGCGGCCGCTCTAGCAAATTGACCTGAAGCGTTCGCCGACCAAATGTTTCAATTTCTTCGGCGAATGCTCTAGGAGAGACAGGCGCCGCCGAGGCGTCCTCTCCGAGTCGCCGTTATGTCGCTGCCCGCCGATCTTACGCCCGCCACGCTGACGCTGCTGATCGCCACCGCCTTCGTCGCAGGCCTCGCCCGTGGCTTTTCCGGCTTTGGTGCGGCGCTGATCTTCATGCCGGTGGCGAGCGCGCTGATCGGCCCGCGCCTCGCCGCGCCGGTCATCCTGATCATTGATGCCGTCACCACCGTGGGGCTGGTGCCCAATGCCTTTCGCCGCGCCGACCGGCGCGAGGTGGCGACCATGGCCATCGGCGCCTTCGTCGGCGTGCCCTCAGGCGTATACCTTCTCACCCACCTCGATCCCCTGACGATCCGCTGGGCGATCATCGGCATCTGTGCCACGCTTCTCGTGCTGCTCTTGACTGGCTGGCGCTACCACGGCCGTCCCAAGGCACCACTCACCGTCGGTGTCGGTGCACTCTCCGGCCTGTTCTCTGGCGCGAGCCAGGTCGGCGGGTCGCCGGTCATCGCCTACTGGCTCGGCGGCGCCATTCCAGCCAACATCGTGCGCGCCAACATTGTCCTCTATTTCGAGGTATCGACGGCGCTGACGCTCATCAACTACCTCTGGGGCGGCCTGTTTGTCTGGGACCTTGTGCCGCTTTGCCTGATAACCGCGCCGGCCTATGGAATTGGCCTCTGGGGTGGGGCGCGCCTGTTCGGCGTGGCATCGGAAGCCACGTTCCGCCGCATCTGCCTCAGCCTGATCGCGCTCGCCGTGGTCATCGGTCTGCCGCTCCTCGATGGGCTGCTTCGCTAACAGCAATCATTGACGCAGCCGACCCTCTCGCCTATGTAGCCTCTGATCTGCCGGGCGGTCCGCCGTGCCGGCCTTTTGGCGCAAATGCCCGCGCCGTTCGTGATGCCTTTTCAGCCCAAAGGAGCGTCCGCCATGACCACCGCCGCCTGGCAGGAACCCACGCACACCGCCGTCCTGGTGCTCGCCGACGGCACCGTCATCGAGGGCTTCGGAATTGGCGCGCGAGGCGAGGCGGTGGCCGAGGTCTGCTTCAACACAGCCATGACCGGCTACGAGGAGATCCTCACCGACCCGTCCTACGCCGGCCAGATCGTCACCTTCACCTTCCCGCACATCGGCAATGTCGGCGTCAACGACGAGGACATCGAGACCGTCAACATGGCCGCCGAGAGCGGCGTGCGCGGCGTTGTGGTGAAGGACGAGGTCACCGATCCCTCCAACTACCGGGCGCTGAAGGGCTTCGACGCCTGGCTGACGGCACGCGGCATCATCGGCATCACCGGCGTCGACACGCGCGCGCTCACCGCGCTGATCCGCGAGAAGGGCATGCCCAATGCCGTCATCGCCCACGCGCCGGACGGCAAGTTCGATCTCGAGGCGCTGAAGACCAAGGCCAGGGCATGGTCGGGCCTCGAGGGCCTCGACCTCGCCATCGAGGTCACCAACCCGCAGAGCTACGACTGGACCGAGGCGAGCTGGGCCTGGAACAAGGGCTACGGCCACCAGATCGACAAGAAGTACAAGGTCGTCGCCCTCGACTTCGGCATCAAGCGCAACATCCTTCGCCTGCTGGTCGACGAGGGTTGTGAGGTCGTCGTGCTGCCGGCCACTGCGACAGCCGAGGAAGTGTTCGCCCATCAGCCCGACGGCGTGTTCCTGTCGAACGGCCCCGGTGACCCGGCTGCCACCGGCGACTATGCCGTACCGACCATCAAGGCGGTGATCGATTCGGGCGTGCCGACCTTCGGCATCTGCCTTGGCCACCAGATGATGGGCCTCGCCCTCGGCGGCAAGACCATGAAGATGCACCAGGGCCACCACGGCGCCAACCATCCGGTGAAGGACTACACCACCGGCAAGGTCGAGATCACCTCGATGAACCATGGCTTCGCCGTCGATCCCGACAGCCTGCCGGACAATGTCGAGCAGACCCACGTGTCGCTGTTCGACGGCTCCAACTGCGGCTTGCGCGTGAAAGACAAGCCGGCCTTCTCGGTGCAGTACCACCCAGAAGCGTCGCCTGGCCCGCAGGACAGCCACTATCTCTTCAAGCGCTTCGTCAACCTAATCCGCGAGAAGAAGGGCGAGGCCCCGATACCCGAGCGGGTTTGAGCCGAGCGATAAATGGATAGCGAGCCGGCCCGAAAGGGCCGGTTTTTATTTGCGCTACGATCTCTGTCGAGAACGCGGCCTCATGCCACGTTGAGCGTCGGGATGGCCGATACGTCGACCTCGTGCTCGGCCATCCAGGCATCGTGGGCGGCCTGCATGCGCAGCCACACCCCAGCGCCATCGCCGAACAACTTGCCCAAGCGAGCTGCCATCTGTGGCGAAACGGGCTTGCGCTCACCAATGATATCGTAGAGCTGCTGCCGGGAAATCCCGAGCAGCGAGGCAATCTCCACCTTGGTCTTGCCGGTCGCGGAGATGATCTCGTCCAAGAGCGCACCCGGATGGCTCGGGCATCGATCGGAGCCCCGCTTGGCGATGTACTCGGTCATGTCGAACCTCTTAGTGGTACTGCTCGAAATCGACGCGGACGGCATCCTGCCCGTCAAATTCGAAGGTGATGCACCACGGCCCGTTGACGTGGACCGTATAGCGGGTTGGGTTAAAGCCGTTCAGGGCGTGAAAATCGAACCCGGGCAGGTTCATGTCTTCCGGTCGCTCTGCGGCGTCGAGCCGATCGAGGCGCAGCAGGATGCGCTTTTGCATTTTCGCATCGATCTTGGCTGATCGCCCCGTTGCGAACAGGTCGGCCAATGCCTTGCTCTTGAACGTCTTGATCATGAGGAAATGTAAGCAATCAGCTTTCGGATGTCAACTTTTAGCTGACACATTTCTCAAGAGGTGAGCGAGCATCCGTGCTGGTATCGAACCGGTCCGAGAGCATGCGGATTCGGACCAGCTTTTATTTAGGTACCCTCCGATCCACCCCGATCACCACCAGCGCGATTCCCATCAGCGCCGACGATAGCAGGAACGGCGCGCCGGCGAAGCGAACCGGTGCCGCCTCCGAGGTGAAATAGCCAAACAGCTCGGTCATCGGGATCGGTGCCAGCGCCATGGTGATGCCCTTGACCGCCGCGATCGCCCCCTGCAATTCGCCCTGCCGGTCGGCGGCGATGCGCCGGCTCATCAGCGCCGAGAGCGACGGGCCAACGAGGCCGATGAAGGCGAAGCCGGCGATGAACGGCGTGATCGTCAGGCCGGATGTGGCGAAGGCAAAGCCCAGGAAGCCGATGCCGGCGATGGCAAGCCCCACTGTCGCAGCTCCATGCTCGCCGAAGCGCTTCACCATGGGGCCGACCACGACGCCGGTGACCACCGTCATCACCACGCCGACGAGCGTCAGCGTCAGGCCGATCTCCCGCTCGCCCCAGCCGAAGCGCTCTTTCAGCGAAAAGGTCCAGACGGCCGGCAGCGAGTCGTGAGCAATCTGCATCAGCACCAGCATAATGATCGGCAGGCCAATGCCCGTGGCACCGGCAATGAACCGCAGGGCGCCAAAGGGATTGGCATTTTTGAGACCCAGCGGGCGTCGGCGCTCGCCCGGCAGGCTCTCCTTGAGAAACGCCCAGCCGACGAACGCGTTGACGCAGGAAAGAAGAGCGGCGGCAAAGAAGGGCGCTCGGGGTGACAGCTCGCCAACGAGACCACCGAGCGCCGGCCCCAGCACGAAGCCCGCGCCGAAGGCCATGCCGACCTGCCCGAACCGCCGGGCGCGATCTTCGGGGGCGGTCGTGTCGGCGATATAGGCACCGATTACCGGACTGATGCTTCCTGAAATGCCCGATAACAGGCGCCCGATGTAAAGCCAGACCAGCGACGGTGCCACCGCGCAGATCAGATGGTCGAGAGCGAAGCTGGCGACGGCGAGGATCAGGAGCGGACGCCGGCCGAACCAATCGGACAGGCCACCCAAAAGCGGCGAAAACAGGAACAGCATCGCCGCATAGACGAAGTTCAGCCGTCCACCCTCGACAGCCGCCGCGCCCATGCCCTCGCCGGTCAGCGAGGCGATCAGCACCGGCAACACGGGCAGGATCATGCCGATACCAGCCGCGTCGAGAAAAGCCGTACCGAGCAGGAAGCCGTTGGCCCGCCCGGTTTGCAGCGTCGTGTCAGTCACCGCCGCCCTCCCCGCGCTCGGTCAGCTTGTGGCTGGCGCCGGCATCCAGATCGAGGCCATAGATGGCCTTGAGCTGGGCGATCACCTTGAGGGTTTCCGGTGAGAACGGCGTCTTGCCCTCGAAGGCATGCAGCACGATGCCCTCGACCAGATCGCCGAGCGTGATGTCCGCATGCTCGGCCAGCGCCTTCAATACCTTCAGGATGCGCTTCTCGACGCGGATGCCCGTCTGCACCCGCTCCACAATCTGTCCGGCCATCGTCGATCCCGCAATGTACTAATGTATAAATATACATACGGGAACGAACCGATGTCAACCGGATGGCGCGACGGCGTTCATCCCCCGCCCGTGGCTTCTCTCCGCAGCGACGGCGCGTCGTGATGGAAACAGCCGATGACTTGCGAATCACATAAGTATGTGCTTATCTGTTGACATGATCGAAAACGACATATTCAAGGCCTTGGCCGACCCCACCCGCTGCGCGATCTTCGAAAAGCTGGCGACCGGCAGCATGAACGCCAGCGCATTGCGCGAGGGTATGAACATTAGCCAGCCCGCCATGTCACAGCACCTCGCGGTGCTGCGGAGCGCCAGGCTGGTGCGGGAAGAACGACAGGGACGCTTCGTGAATTACGAGGTCGACCCGGACGGCTTGGCCCTCATCGCCGGATGGCTGGCGAAATATCGCGCCTACTGGCCAGCGCGCGTCGACGCCCTCAAGGCCCTGCTGAAGGATATGGATCAATGAACGACGGAAAGATCGGCCATCGGGAAGCGGCCGTCGAGCTTTCGTATGAACTGGACGAGCCGCCACACAAAGTCTGGCGGGCCATCAGCGTTCCCGAGCTTCGGGAAGCTTGGTTGCCAAAGCAGGCATTGGCCGATCCCGAGGCCAGTTCCCTCGTGCCGGAACGGGAGGTCCGCTACCGGATGCGCGAAAGCGATCCGCCGTTCCTCGAAAGCGTGGTGACCTTTCAAATCGCCCCTAACGCAACGGGCGGCACCAGCCTCAGGATCATCCATGAACTTGGCGACGCGCGGTTCGACCGGTTGACAGGCACCGCCGCCAACAGCAACGGCACCAGCCTCATGCTCGCCGCCTGACGGCGAGCCTTCTCCTCAACGCCAGAAGATTGGAATTCGCCGATGCGCGAAGCGATGCAACTCGTCCCTATGGTCGTCGAACAATCGAGCCGAGGGGAACGATCCTTCGATATCTACTCCCGCCTGCTTCGTGAAAGGATCATCTTCCTGAACGGCGAAGTGAATGACGGCGTATCCGCGCTGGTCTGCGCCCAATTGCTTTTTCTCGAAGCCGAGAATCCCAAGCTGCCGATCAACCTCTACATCAATTCCCCCGGCGGCATGGTGACCAGCGGCTTCGCCATGTACGACACCATGCGTTACATCCGCGCGCCGGTGCATACGCTCTGCATGGGAACGGCCCGCTCCATGGGATCCTTCCTGCTGATGGCGGGTGAACCCGGACATCGGGCGACGCTACCCAATGCCAGCATTCTCGTCCACCAGCCATCCGGCGGTTTCCAGGGACAGGCGTCGGACATGCTCATCCATGCCGAAGAGATCAAACAGATCAAGCATCGCATGACACGTCTCTATGCCGAGCATTGCGGGCGAACCTATGAAGAATTCGAACGCGCCATGGATCGCGACCGCTTCATGACCGCCGAGGAGGCGCTGGAATGGGGATTGGTGGACCGCATCCTGAAGGTCCGGCAAGACGATCGCGACGGACAGGGATCGGCATAGCTTCTGCACCACCTCATGCGTAGGGTGTGTCTGCCATCGCCGCAGCCACGCCTAAACTTCCCCGGTCGATCAGTGCCAGAAACAGTGCCGCTGCCGCCACGCTGTCACCGGTCTTGCGGAAGTGCCGATGCGCTTCCAGGAAGGCGACAGTCCAGGTGGCAAGGACGAGACCAGCGGCCATTCGCACTTCGGGATCGTGAGGCGCCTTGCTGACACTCTCCGCCAAGGCCACCGCGACGACCTCTGTTAGCTCATCGCGGATCGCCCTTGCCCGCGCCTTCAACGTGGCACTGGCCTCCACCGTGGCGATAAAGCCCTCGCTGCGGTTTGAGAATTCCAGATAAGGCGTCTTGTCGGCGACCAACTGATGGGCAAGCCGGCGCAACGTCTCGACCGGAGAAATCCCGTCCTCCCGCTGCCGCAGCGCCGCGCGCACCGTCTCCCGTCCCTCCTCGTCGCGGTCGAAGAACATGTCCTCTTTGCGCGGGAAGTGGTTGAACACGGTCATCCGCCCGACGTCGGCGGCTGCGGCGATTTCGTCCACCGTCACGTTGTCAAAGCCCCGCTCCTGGAACAGGCGGTCAGCGACTTCGGAAATGGCCCGTCGCGTGGCGAGTCGCTTGCGGGAACGGCGGTCGGGTGGGGTCTGCATGCCGCTATTGGTAGCCCGATTCCTGTACTGAGTACACGTAATTTGACAACTTACACCCGCCCATATATGTACTCGGTATAAATTTGGTTTCAGTACACATCTGCCGTGTACTTCACCGGCTCGAGAAGACCTCCTCATGACATCCAAAATTGCCCTGATCACCGGCGTCAGCCGTCCGCTTGGCCTCGGCCTTGCCGTGGCTCGCCAGCTTGCCGAGCAAGATCACCACGTCATCCTCACAGCGAGAAACCCGAGCCAGGCCGAAGCATTGGCTTCCGAACTGCGTCGCTCGGGCCTCAGCGCCAGCGCCTTGCGCCTCGACCTTTCCGAACCCGTCAGCATCCGCGATGCCGCCGAACGCCTTGCCGACACGTTCGATCATCTCGACGTACTGGTAAACAACGCCAGCGCCATGCCGGACTTCCGCACCCGCTCCGCTCTCGACGTCGATCTCGAAGCGCTCCACGCCATCTTCGCCGTCAGCGTGTTCGGCTGCTGGGGCCTGACCCAGGCCTTGTTGCCCCTCCTCCGGAAAGCGCCCGCTGCCCGCATCGTCAACGTCACAAGCGAGGCGGCGCAGCAGATCGGCAAGCGCGGCCCGGTCTTTTCGCCAGCCTATGCGCTCGCGAAATACAGCCTCAACGCTCTGACCTCCACCCTCGCGGCGGCACTGGCCGATACGCAGATCCTGGTCAACGCCGTCGACCCCGGTCCCGTTGCCAGCCATCCAGAACGCGGTGACGATGCCGACGACCGGTCACCAACGGAAGCAACCACCGGCGTCATCTGGGCGGCCACACTCCCCGCCGGCGGGCCGACCGGCGGCGTCTTCCGCGACGGCAAACCGGTGGGCGCGGCCCTCATATGAACAAGCCTCTAATCGTCATCTTCATAGCCATCGGCCTCGACGCGGTCGGCATCAGCCTGATCTTCCCAATCCTGCCGCGGCTGATCGAGGACGTGACGCAATCTGCCAACGTCGCGCCCACTATCGGCATTCTCGCCGCTCTCTATGCGGCGATGCAGTTCGTCTTCGCGCCGGTGCTCGGCGCCCTCAGCGACCGCCTCGGCCGGCGGCCGGTGCTGCTGATCTCGTTGGCTGGCGCCGCGATCAACTACGTTCTGATGGCCGTCGCACCGTCGCTCTTGCTGCTGCTGCTCGGCCGTGCCATCGCCGGGCTGACCAGCGCCAACATCTCGGTCGCCACCGCCTACATCACCGACATTTCGCCGGAGGAGACCCGCGCCAGGCGGTTCGGTCTGTTCAATGCCATGTTCGGCGCCGGCTTCGTGCTCGGGCCGGTCATCGGCGGCGTTCTCGGTGACTATTGGGTCAGGCTTCCTTTCATCGCCGCAGGCATACTGAACGCCGGCAATCTGCTGCTCGCCCTGTTCGTCCTGCCGGAATCTCGTCAGCCGAGCCGCGAAAAGGTCGATTTCACGGCGCTCAACCCGCTGCCATCCCTGCGCTGGGCCTTATCCACCAAAGCCCTGACGCCGGTCGTCCTGCTGTTTTTCGTCCTGAGCGGTACCGGTGAGGTCTACGGCACCTGCTGGGCGCTCTGGGGCCGTGACGCATTCGGCTGGAACGGTCTCATGATCGGCCTGTCACTCGGCACCTTCGGCGTCTGCCAGTCGCTGGCCCAGGCCTTCCTGCCGGGCCCGGCCGTCAAACTCTTGGGAGAACGCGGCGCCGTGCTCGTCGGCATCGCCGGCGCCTGCACCGCCCTGGTGGCGATGGCCTTCGCCGCACGGGGCTGGATGGTGTTTGCCATCATGCCAGTCGTTGCGCTGGCCGGCATCGGCACGCCGGCCCTGCAGTCCTTTGCCACCCGCCTGGTGGATGAAGACCGGCAAGGCCAGTTCCAGGGCGTGCTGGCATCGGCCATGAGCCTTGCGTCAGTCATCGGACCGCTGGTCTTTTCAACCCTTTATTTCGTTGTTCGTCCCGAGTGGCCGGGGGCGATCTGGCTGTCGGCCGTCGCCGTCAACCTGATCGCGGTGCCACTGGTACTGGGCTTGCGGTTTAGGGGCGAGAGCGGCACCCCGTCATAGCTTCGACGTCGAGAAGGTGTCGCAGGAGTTGGCGTCGCCGCTATCGAAGCCCACCTGGAACCAGTGCTTTCGCTCGGCCGAGGTGCCGTGGTTGAAGCTCTCCGGCACCACGTAGCCCTGCGTCCGCTTCTGGATGGCGTCGTCGCCGATCTGAGTGGCGGCGTTGAGCGCCTCGTCGAGGTCGCCGCGTTCGAGGAGACCCTTCTTCTCGGCGTAATGGCCCCAGACGCCGGCATAGCAGTCGGCCTGCAATTCCACCTTCACCGACAGCGCGTTGGCATCGGCCTGATCGAGCTGCTGGCGCCGTTCGTTGAAGGCCGGCAACAGGCCGAGCAGGTCCTGCACGTGGTGGCCGACCTCGTGGGCGATCACATAGGCTTGGGCAAAGTCGCCGGGCGCGCCGAACTTCTGCTTCAGCTCGTCATAAAAGCCGAGGTCGATGTAGATCTTGCCGTCATTGGGGCAATAGAACGGCCCGGTCGCCGCGCTGGCAAAGCCGCAGGTTGATTGGGTCTGGCCGGTGAACAGCCTGAGCGGCGTCGCCGTGTAGCGCTTGCCCTCGGCCTTGAAGATCTCCGTCCAGGTATCCTCGGTGTCGCCCAGCACGGTGGCAACGAAATCGCGCATCTCATCGGGCTGGCCGGCGCGCGGACGATCGATGGCCTGGGAGCTTCCATAGTTGGAGCCACCGCCCATGCTGCCGTCGAGCAGCACCAGCGGATTGATGCCCATGAACCACAAAATGAGACCGACAACGATCAGCCCGCCGATGGACAGGCCACCGCCGCGCCGGCCGCCGCCGAAGCCGCCGCTTGGAAACTGGATGCCGCCGCCGGAAAACCCGCCGCCGCTATCCCTGACGTCCTCGATGTTGTCGCTCTGGCGACGCCCCTTCCACAGCATGCTTGGCCCTCCGAATATCTCGAAGTACAACAGCAGAACGCGCAGTGAGTTCCCCGCCACCGGCAGACATGGAACTGTCGTCTTGCCGGCGCATGTAGATCCATCTTTTTCCTACGCGAGTCCCGATATGCCCGAGATCGACGCCCCGTCACCGCTGCTTGCCACCATGATCGCCGCCGCCCGCCTGGGGGGCGGCATTGCCCGCCAACACTTTGCCGCCTGCGGTCAGACGAACATCGATGAGAAGGGCGCCCGCGACTACGTGACGGCAACCGACGTGGCGGTGGAAAAAGCGATTGCCACCGCGCTGGGCACCGCCTTTCCCGGCTGGTCGATCGAAGGCGAGGAAAAGGCCGGCGACCGCGACCGCGGCCCCGACGTGCCGCGCTTCCTGATCGACCCGATCGACGGCACCACCAATTTCGCCTGGGGCATCCCGTTTTTCGGTGTGGTGATCTCGCTTCTCAATGGCGACCGCATCGACGCCGGCGTGGTCTACGACCCGATGCGCGATGAGCTCTTCTATGCCGAACGCGGCAAGGGCGCCTTTCTTGACGGCACTCCGCTGACCATCCGCATCGACCGCGACATTGACCACGCGGTGATCGGCGCCAGCCTGCCGATCCCCGGCCAAGTCAAGTCGATGAATGTCGCCCGCTACCGCGAGGTGCTGATGGAGGTCATGGATCACGCCGCCACCATGCGGCGGATGGGTTCGGCGGCACTGTCCATCGCCTACGTCGCCGCCAATCGGCACGACGCCTTCTTCGAGGATGGCCTGTCGCCGCATGATTACGCCGCATCCGTGCTGATCGTCGAGGAAGCCGGCGGCATGGTGAGCGGCTTCGACGGCCGTGCGATTCCAAAGACCGGCGCCGTGCTGGCAGCCTCACCCACCGTTCATCCCTGGCTGGTCGAGCGCTTTACTTCGTAATCGTGGCGAGCTCCAGCTCCACTGCCCGCCGCGCCACCGCGTCGGGCTCGTTGGTGGTGATCTGGTCGGCCTTGAGTTCGAGCAGACGCTTGAGGCTGTCGTCGGCGCCCGGATGGTGGAGATCGAGCGTATAGGCGTCGATGCGCTTGCCCGCCACGTGGAAGGCGCCGATCAGGTCGAAGCCCCGCTGGTCCGCAGCCAGAACCGCCCGATAATTGAGATAGATGAGGCTCGCCTCTGGAATCGCCATCAGTGCGTTGGTGACGAACACGCCGAGATCACTGCCTGCCACGATATCGGACACCGTATCGTCGCTGCAGGGGTCGAAGCCGATGTTGAGGCCGGCCGTTGCTCGGCCGAGCCGCGCCACCGCGTCCTTGTCGCCGCCCGAGAGGATGAAGTGCGGCGCGACGCCCGCCATCACCTTGGCAAAGGCCTCGACAGCCTCAGTGCTGATCCCGTCGTTGCCAACCTTCAAATCAAGCTGGATCAGCGTTTCCGGATGCACCGAGCCGCCGCGCACCAGCGCCGCCAAGTCGTCGAGAAGCAGCACCTTCTCTTCGGTTATCTCGCCCGAAGGCCGGCGCAGCTTCAGCTCCCGCAGCTCATCCGGCGCAGTTGCCAATACCGGCCCGCGACCGTCGGTCTCCCGATCGAGCGTGTCGTCGTGCAGCACGGCAAAGCCAGCACCGGCATGCGGATTGAGATCCACCTCGAAGCTGGCGCCCAGCGCCATTGCCTCATGCGCCCGGCTGGGCGTGAACGGCACGTCTGAGCGGATGCGACGCCCCATGTGCCACTTGAGGCGGGTGCGGTGGCCGTCGCGATAAAGGTCGAGCCCCGGCTTGTTGAGATCATGCATAGCGGACGCCACGAAAGGAGCGCACCGTGTCGGAATGATAGCGGCGCGGCTCACTTCCTTCCGCGAACACCGTCCAATGCTCGACGCGGATGCCGATCTGTTCGCCGCGCTCCACGCGGATTGCCTTGTCGGTCTGGACGCGCAGGTGCGTGCCGTCGGCGAGCGCGCCATCGATCACCACATGGGCGCCGAAGTCGATCATCCGCCGCACCGTCACCGTGCGCCCTTCCGCCGGCTCCGCAAGCTCGATGTCTTCAGGGCGGATGGCGAGGCGAGCTGGGCCGCTGCCCTCGGCGGGCAACTTCAGGCCGCTGGCGTTAATCTCGCCATCGGCCAGCACGCCGTCCAACATGTTCATGGCGCCGATGAAGCCTGCGACGAAGGCGGTCTTCGGCTCGGCGTAGATCTCGCCAGGCCGGCCGACCTGCTGCATGCGGCCGTCCGCCATCACCACGATGCGGTCGGAGATGGCCAACGCCTCGTCCTGGCCGTGGGTGACGAACACGGCGGTGATGCCGAGGCGCTGTTGGATATCGCGCACTTCCTCGCGCAGGCGTTCGCGCAGATGCTGGTCGAGGCTGGCGAAAGGCTCGTCGAGCAACAGGATCTTCGGCTCGATCACCAGCGAGCGGGCGAGCGCCACGCGCTGCTGCTGGCCGCCGGACAACTGGCTCGGCAGGCGCGTGCCGTAGCCGGAGAGGCCGACGAGATCGAGCACCTTCTCGACGCGCTCGCGGATCTCCGCCTTCGGCAGGTGGCGCAGCTTCAGCCCGAAGGCGATGTTGCCGAACACCGTCATGTGGCTCCAGAGCGCGTGGCTCTGAAACACCATGGCGGTCGGCCGTCGCTCCGGCGGCAGGTCGGTAACATCCACGCCATCGATGGCGATCGTCCCTTCGCTCGGCATCTCGAAACCGCCGATGATGCGCAGAAGCGTCGACTTGCCGGAGCCCGAGGGACCCAGCAGGCAAACAAGTTCGCCGTCCTCGATCACGAGGTCCATGGCGTCGAGTGCCGTGACCTTGCCGAACGTCTTGGCGATGCCGCTCAATTGAACCTGAGCCATGGGATACGTCCTGATTGGGAGCCTGATCCGAAACTCGCTGGGGCGAGGCAGATGGCGATAGTTTCGAGAACCGGAGCGGAGCGAACTTGAGGTCCGTGAGCACCGGAAGCGCAGAAGACTAAGCTCAGGCATCCGCCCGAAAAGTTGCAGACTTTTTCGGACCAAGTGGATGCTCATAGATGCCCGCCCCAGTAGAGTTTCGGGTCGGGTTCAGCCGCCAAGCCCTTTGGCAAATGCGTCGGCCCCCATCACCCGGCGGGCCGCCAGCATCAGCACGAAGGACGGTACCCAGAGGAAGACGAACAACACCGCGCCATACTGAACTTCGAGGGCGTTGTTGATGAAGGAGATCATCACCATCGGCATGGTGCGCACGTTGGGCAGGCCGATCAGCCAGGCGGCGTCGGTCTCGTAGAAGGTGCTGACGAAGGTGATGAGCAGAGCGGCGAACAGCGTCGGCAAAGCCTGCGGCAGGGTGATCGACCAGAACACCCGCATCGGCCCGGCGCCGACGTCGCGCGCCGCCTCCTCGAGCCGCCGGTCGACACCCTGGAAGGCCGAGACGGGGATCCAGATCATGTAGAGCAGCGTGCCGACCAGCTGGATCAACACCACGCCCCAGAAGGTCCCGACGAGATGCAGCGTCAGGAAGATGGTGGCGGTAGCGACGATGAGGCCGAATTTCGGGAAGGCCTGTACGCTGAGGAAGGCGAGGAACAGGATATTTCGGCCAGGGAAGTCCAGGCGGGCGAAGGCATAGGCGGCCGGAAAACAGATGGCCGCCGAGATCGCCGTTACCGTGGTGGTAATGCTGAGCGACAGCCACATCGCCTGCCAGACGTCGTTGCGCGACAACGTCTCCTGCCAGTAGCCGAGGCCCATACGCTGCGGCACGATGGCCGGAAAGCGCCAGACTTCGGCGAACGCCCAGACGGCGGTAACGATCAGCGGCAGCAGGATGACGATGGCAAGGCCGCCGAGGAAGGCGATGCCGGTCCAATCGGTCGGCTCGCGCCGGCGAACCCGTGCTCGAATGTCGAACAAGGCGCCGGCCGGCGGGAGTCTGGTGATATCGGTCATTTCAGACCCTTTCTGCCCTTGGCGATGGCGCGCACATAGATCAGGCCAAAGGCCGCGCAGAAGGCGAAAGTGATCACCGCCTGGGTGGTGGCGTTGAGCGGATCGGCGTTGTCTGAGAAGGTGCGCTGCATGTAGGGGCCCATCATCTCCGGCGAGGCGGGACCGAGCAGGTAGGGCAGTGTGAAAGCCGAGAACAGGCCGAGCACGTTGAACGCGAGCGCCACGATGATCGAACTCTGGATGCGTGGCAGGATGATGCGGGTGAAGATCGTCACCCCCCGGGCGCCGAGGTCGCGGGCAGCCTCAACCGAGGCGGTGGAGACGCGGCCGAGGCCGGAGAGCAGCAGCAGGAGCGTCAGCGGCAGCCCTTCCCAGACGAGGCCGATAATCGGACCGGCCGGCGCCAGATAGGGGCTCGGCAGCTTCGGCAGATGCACGGCGACGAGCAGCGTGTCGATGATGCCATTCGGACCGAGCACGCGGATGAAGGCATAGGCGACCAGCACCGACGGCACGAACAGCGGAAACAGCGCAAGGCTTTGCACCAGCGCGGCGATGGAACCGGTGCGGAAGCGCAGATAGAGCGCGATCGGCATCGCCACGACAACGCGCAGCACCGAGGTGAGCGCGGTGACCCAGAGCGTCAGCCATAGATTTCTGAGACTATAGGCATCGGTGAAAAAGAAGACATAGGACGTGAGGCTGAAGCCCTTGTCCTTGAAATAGACGGTACCGACGAAGGCCTGCAGCACCGGCCAGAGCACCAGCCAGATCAGAAGCAGGACGGGAAGAGCGACGAGAAGGAGGCCCGAAAGCCTCCCTCCCCCAGCTCTGGAAAGGGATGCAGCACTCATCGCGAACGGTCAGGTGCGCGAGATGTTCGGAGCGACATTGCGATACCAGCCGTCCTGCACCGCCTTGGTCCACGGCCCCTGCGGGAAGGTCGGGATCGAGGACGGGATGACGTCGGCATATTTGTCGTGCAGCGCCTTCGGCAGGGTCGACCAGTCGACAGCCGGGAAGCCGCCCAGCTTCTCGATGATCGCCGTCTGCATCTCCTGCGACAGCAGGAAGTCGGCAAGCTTCAGCGCGTCGTCGCGATGGGCGGCGTTTGAGGGTATGACAGCCTTCGAGAAGTCACCGCACAGCGCGAGATCGGTGAGCTGGACGAGGCCGGTGGTCTCCGGCAGCACGCCCTTGGCGATCGCCTGCAGCGCCTGATCGGACCAGGCGGGGATCATTGTGACAGCACCCTGGGCCAACAACTGCAGCGAGGCGGTGTTGCCTGCCGTATAGCCGCCCTTGTCGTAGAGCGACGGCGCAAGGTCGTTGAGCACCGCCCAGGCCTTGCCCAGCACCTCATCAGCCGTGGCCTGGGTGTAGTTGTCGACCGTGAATTTCTTGGGATCGCGGCCCGACACCTCGTGCACGACGCGGTTGACGAAGTTATTGCCCGAACCGCCCTTGTCGGGACGGTTGTAGATGAACTGGCCGGGGTTGGCCTTGATCCAGGCGAGGAGGTCCGCGAAGGTCTTCGGCACCTTGTCCTTGGGCAGCTTGGTGGTGTCGTAGGCGAGCAGCACCTGCGAGCCGCGATAAGGCAGACCGTAGGGGGTCTGGATCGCCAGCTTGTTGAGCGCGCCGTAATTCTTGAGGCCGGCCTTGCTGAAGTCGGTCCAGAGGCCGGCGTCGATGCCGCCGGCCGGCAGCAACGGATCATACTGCTCGATGAAATCGAGCTGCGGATCGGCCTTGGCCGACAGGGCCGCGAGCGCGCGTTGCACCACCGCGTCGAGCGCCGCCTGCGGGCGGGCGATGACGACGTTCATCTCGCTGCCGGAATTGGCAGCTTCGAAAGCCGGCTTCACGACATTGGAAAAGAAATCGGAGATGTTGGCGTCGGACGACGTGTACATGTCGAGACGCGTGGCGGCGGAGGCAAAGCGGGTCGTGGCGGCGAGAGTGGCGGCCGTACTGACCATCAGGAATTCACGACGGTTCATGGTTTTCTCCCAGGAAGCGGTCTGTGAAACCCCTTTCAAGGGGTAGAGACCGGTTCTCGCACACGGGACGCTAGGGAGGCTAGTTATCAATTAGATGACAAATAGACGCTACTTTGATGACAAAGCAAAACCATCTGGGGATTGAACAAAACCAATATCAATCCCGGATGAGTCCACCAAAGTAGCGCAACCCGTAGGCGCGGATATCCCGAACCCGGATCTCCTCGAAGCCGAAGAAGGCGCGGTAATCGCCATCGACAATATCGATGAAGTCATGGCCATTCTGACGGAAGCGGAAGCCGCCGAGAAACCGGTGCTCGCCATAGAGAGCGGTCAGCGCCGCCTTGATGGTCGCCCCGGCTTCCGCGCCGGTGATCAGGTCGTCACGCAGCACGCGGCCATGATAGCCCATGGCCCACACCACCTTGTCAGCCTGCCAGACCACCTCCTGGCCGGAAAAATCGGTGCCGCCGAAATAGCTGTCGAGATAACGGAAGTCCCCGTCGGCAAAGCCGAGATCATGCGAGCCGGGGCGACAGCTCACCGCCGGGGCACCGCCGCCGGCATATGTCGCCGCCTTGGCACGGATGATGAAATCTTCGAGGGCATCCATCTGCGACCTCCGGTGTCACGCGATGGAACCTAATGCCACCCACTGCCGTTTTATGGCAGGAGGATGGACCTCATCTGATTTGCCGGCGCGGCTTTCGGCGCGATGGACAAATCAGCTGGCTTGAGGCACTTTCTTCTTCGGGTTGTAAGGGTATGAAAGCGGCATGGACGCAGAGACGTTTCGCGCCTGGCGGCAGCGCCAGGGCCTGACGCAGGACGAGGCAGCGCAACACCTCGGCCTCAAGCGAAGAATGATCCAGTATTACGAGCGGGGCGAACGCAGCGGTCGACAGGTGTCGATCCCCAAGCACGTGCGCCTTGCCTGCTGGGCCATCAGCCAGGGAATCCGCGATTTCGACGGCCAGGAATCGGGCGAGGCCAAGGCCGGCTGAATCTTGAGGGCGACAGTCAGACGATCCGGCGCGTCATGACGAACTCGTCAATCTCTCTGCCGTCATGAAGCAAAGCCGCGGGAATCCGCCCGACCTCTATGAAGCCTTCCCGCTTGTAGAAGCGGACGGCGGCTGGGTTCTCCGCGCTGACCGTCAGTTCCAACTGGCGAATGCCGAGGTCACGGGCGTGCGCGGTCAAAGCCTTCATCAGATCCGACGCCAAGCCGGTTCCACGCAAGCTCTGGCGCAGGTAGACCATGACGATGGTCGCGCGATGAACCATCTTGCTCGAACGCTGGCGCATCAGACCGGCGAGCCCTACCGGCTCGTCGCCCTTGAGGACCACGAACACCGGTTCGCTCATACGTGCTCGCCACTCCTCGTCGGAGAGACGCGCCCAATCCTCGTAAGTCGCGGCATAGGCTGAAGGGTCCGCGCTGAGCGCTTCGAGGCGAATGCGCTTGAAGATATTCACGTCAGCGGCTTCGAGGCGCCAGATCGTCGTGCTGCTTGCAGTCATGTCCGCCTCCCGGTTTGCGGTCTTTCCGATGCCCGATATCCGCCGCGAGGGCAGCGTTTTCACCTTGCGGGACAACGGAGGGCAGCGTCAATTGCAGACCTGCCTAACAAAGCCGCGGATTCAAGCGGAGCGGGGTTTGCGCCCGCGCGCTTTTACTCTATAAGCCCGGCAACGGTCCGAACGACGATCACCCTTCTTGCTACCCGCCCCGGTCGGTGCCCCGCGCGCCGGCCGTGTTTACACGCGAGTGAAGATGCCCAGACGCACCGATATCGACACAATCCTCATCATTGGCGCCGGCCCGATCGTTATCGGTCAGGCCTGCGAGTTCGACTACTCGGGTACCCAGGCCTGCAAGGCCCTGCGAGCGGAAGGCTACCGAATCGTCCTCGTCAACTCCAATCCGGCCACCATCATGACCGATCCGGAGATGGCGGACGCCACCTACATCGAGCCGATCACCCCGGAGATGGTGGCGCGCATCATCGAGCGCGAACGGGCCGAGCGGCCGAACGACCGCCTCGCCCTCTTGCCCACCATGGGCGGCCAGACGGCGCTCAACACCGCCCTGTCACTCAAGAAGATGGGCGTCCTCGACAAGCATGGCGTCGAGATGATCGGCGCCACCGCCGAGGCGATCGACAAGGCCGAGGACCGCGAGCTGTTCCGCGAGGCGATGACCCGCATCGGCCTCGACACGCCCAAGGCCGCTTTCGTCAATACCTCGCAACTCAAGCAGCAGTTCCGCGCCGAATACGAAGCGCGCCGCGCTGCCGCCGTCGCCGCCCATCCCGAGGATGACGCGCGGGCCAAGGCGCTCGCCGCCTTCGAGGGCGAGTGGGCCGCCGACGAGAAGGCGCGCCGCGAGGAATATAACCTCACCGCCCGCCTGCAGGCGCTCAAGGCCTACAAGGTCACCGGCCTGCCGGCCATCATCCGCCCGTCCTTCACCATGGGCGGCACCGGCGGCGGCATCGCCTATACGCTCGAAGAGCTCTACGATCTCGTCATGTCCGGCGTCGAGGCCTCGCCCACCAACGAGGTGCTGGTCGAGGAATCGGTGCTCGGCTGGAAGGAGTTCGAGATGGAGGTCGTCCGCGACAAGGACGACAACTGCATCATCATCTGCTCCATCGAGAACCTCGACCCGATGGGCGTGCATACCGGCGATTCCATCACCGTGGCACCGGCGCTGACGCTGACCGACAAAGAATACCAGATCATGCGCAACGCCTCTTGCGCGGTGCTGCGCGAGATCGGCGTCGAGACCGGCGGCTCCAACGTCCAGTTCGCCGTCAACCCGGCTGATGGCCGGATGATCGTCATCGAGATGAACCCGCGTGTGTCGCGCTCCTCGGCGCTGGCCTCCAAGGCCACCGGCTTCCCCATCGCCAAGGTCGCCGCCCGCCTCGCGGTCGGCTACACGCTGGACGAGCTCGCCAACGACATCACCGGCGGCGCAACGCCGGCCGCCTTCGAGCCGACCATCGATTACGTCGTCACCAAGATCCCGCGCTTCGCCTTCGAGAAGTTCCCGGGCGCGATCCCCAACCTCACCACCGCCATGAAGTCGGTGGGTGAAGTCATGGCCATCGGCCGCACCTTCCAGGAATCGCTGCAGAAGGCCCTGCGCGGTCTCGAAACCGGCCTCACCGGCCTCAACGAGATCGAGATCCCAGCCGACGGTGACGAGCGGGGAGCCATCCGCGCCGCCCTCGGCACGCCGACACCCGACCGCCTGCGCCATGTCGCGGAGGCGATGCGCCGCGGCTTCACGTTGGACGAGATCTACGACATCTCCCACATCGACATGTGGTTCCTGCGCGAGATCCACGGCATCGTCGAAACCGAAGCCAAGATCCGCAAGAACGGCCTGCCGGAAACGGCCGGCTGGCTGACCCGCCTCAAGGCCATGGGCTTCTCCGACGCCCGCCTCGCCGAGCTCGCCCACAAGCCGGTGGACGAGGTGAAGGCGCTTCGCGAGAAGCTCGCCGTCCATCCGGTCTACAAGCGCATCGACACCTGCGCCGCCGAGTTCGCCTCGCCGACCGCCTACATGTACTCGACCTACGAAATGCCGTTTGCCGGCGCAGCGGCCGACGAGGCTCAGCCCTCGGACCGCAAGAAGGTCGTCATCCTCGGCGGCGGCCCCAACCGCATCGGCCAGGGCATCGAGTTCGACTATTGCTGCTGCCACGCCTGCTTTGCGCTCAGCGATGCCGGCTATGAGACCATCATGGTCAACTGCAACCCGGAGACCGTGTCGACCGACTACGACACCTCCGATCGCCTCTACTTCGAGCCGCTGACCGGCGAAGACGTGCTGGAAATCCTGCGCGTCGAGCAGCAGAAGGGCACGCTGCACGGCGTCATCGTCCAGTTCGGCGGCCAGACCCCGCTCAAACTCGCCGACACGCTGGAACGCGCCGGCATCCCCATCCTCGGCACCTCGCCCGACGCCATCGACCTCGCCGAGGATCGCGACCGCTTCAAGCGCCTCCTCGACAAGCTCGGCCTCAAGCAGCCCAAGAACGGCATCGCCTATTCCATCGAGCAGTCGCGCCTGGTGGCCAATGAACTGCAGTTCCCACTGGTGGTTCGACCCTCCTACGTGTTGGGCGGCCGCGCCATGGAGATCATTCGCGACGAGGCGGGCTTCGACGCCTACCTCTCTGGCACGCTGCCGGCCCTAGTGCCGGCCGACGTCAAGGCGCAGTACCCCAACGACAAGACCGGCCAGATCAACATGGTGCTCGGTAAGAGCCCGCTGCTATTCGACCGCTACCTAAGCGATGCCATCGAGGTGGACGTCGACGCACTCTCCGACGGCAAGGACGTGTTCGTCGCCGGCGTGATGGAGCATATCGAGGAGGCCGGCATCCACTCGGGCGACTCCGCCTGCTCGCTGCCGACCTACTCGCTGCCGGCTGCCACCGTCGAGGAGCTGAAGCGCCAGACCCAGAAGCTCGCCCTGGCGCTCGACGTCGTCGGCCTGATGAACGTCCAGTATGCGGTGAAAGACGGCACCATCTACATCCTCGAAGTGAACCCGCGCGCCTCGCGTACGGTGCCTTTCGTCGCCAAGACCATCGGCAAGCCGGTGGCCAAGATTGCCGCCCGCATCATGGCCGGCGAAACGCTGGGGAGCTTCTCGCTCAAGGAAGAGAAGCTCGGCCACGTGGCGGTGAAGGAAGCCGTGTTCCCCTTCGCCCGCTTCCCCGGCGTCGACACCGTGCTCGGCCCGGAAATGCGCTCGACTGGCGAAGTCATGGGCCTCGACCGAAACTTCTCGGTGGCCTTCGCCAAGGCGCAGCTCGGCTCGGGCACTAAGGTGCCGACCGCCGGCACGCTGTTCGTCTCTATGCGCGATGACGACAAGCCTCGCATCCTCGACTCGGTGCGCGGCCTCGTCGAGATCGGCTTCAAGGTGATCGCCACCGCCGGCACGCACGAGTATCTGGTGGAGCACGGCATCCCCGCCGTTCTCACCAAGAAGGTGCGCGAGGGGCGGCCTCACTGCGTCGACGCCATCAACAACGGTGAAGTGCAGCTGGTGTTCAACACGACCGACGGCGCGCAGGCGCTCGCCGATAGTCGTTCATTGCGTCGCGCTGCCCTCTTGCAGAAAGTCCCGTATTATACCACCTTGGCGGGGTCGATCGCGGCGGCGCGCGGAATCGGGGCTTGGTCCTCCGGCGTACGCGAAGTCCGCCCGCTGCAATCCTACTTCGGCTAAGCTGCCGGGTGGGACAGAATTGGCGTTCCGCAATATCGCGGCGCGCCCGTGTCACAGAGTCGCTGACAGGGTTCCGGGAGGAGCCTCGTTATGGCGGCACAGGAAACATCGCGGCCCGGTGCCTTTGGCGCCGGGCGCTGTGATTTTTTGAAAGGCCTTGAGACCGATGGACAAGATCCCGATGACCGCCGGCGGGCACGCCGCTCTTGAGAGCGAGCTGCAGCGGCGCAAATCCGAGGAACGGCCTCGCATCATCGCGGCGATCGCCGAAGCGCGCGCCCATGGCGACCTCTCCGAAAACGCCGAATATCATGCTGCCAAGGAGCAGCAGAGCCATAACGAAGGCCGCATCTCCGAGCTGGAAGACATGCTCTCGCGTTCCGAGATCATCGATGTGAGCAAGCTCACCGGCAAGACGGTGAAGTTCGGCGCCACGGTAAAGCTCGTCGATGAGGACACTGAGGAAGAGAAGACCTATCAGATCGTCGGCGATGCCGAGGCCGACGTCAAAGGCGGTCGCATCTCCATTTCCTCGCCCATCGCCCGCGCCCTGATCGGCAAGACGGTCGGCGATTCCGTCGAAGTCACCGCCCCCGGCGGCGCTCGCGGCTACGAGATCCTGGACGTGGTCTTCAGGTAAGATCGAGGTCGCGCCGGCCCTCCGGCGCGACGCCATTCGGGACCGTGACGCAAAGTGAAAATCGCCGTCATCCTGCCCCGCGGAACGCATTTCGGCCCGGACAAGGCCACCGCGATCGACCTTTGCGCCTACGACTTCGTCCGCTTTTCCCGCTATCGCGACGAAACGATCGTCCTTGGCGAAGCCGTCGATCATCCCTACGATGACGTTCGCTTCATCGGCGTGCCCCGCGCAGGCAAAAGCCAGACCGCGTTTTCCGACGCTCTCGCCGTCGCCGCGGCGGCTGAAAAGCCTGACGTCATCGTCATCCACCAGCACATCCCCTCGGCCCGTCGCATCGCTTCCCGCTTTCGCGACCGGCCTGTGCTGCTGCACCGGCACAACAATCCCAAGACGCCGAAAGGCTTTCTTGGCCGCTGGCTGGAAGCGCGGAAATACGCGCCCTTCGCCCGGATCATCGTGATCAGTGCCTTCACGCGCGATCGCCTCGTCGCGGCCTACCCCGCCCTCGCGTCAAAGACCCATGTGGTGCACAACGGCCTCGATCTCGGCGAATGGCCAGCGACCGACATCGAGCAACAGGAGGTCCTGTTCGTCGGTCGCGCCGTACCTGAAAAGGGCGTGCTGGAAGCCGCTCGCGGCGCTGCAGCCGCGCTTGCCAAAAGCCCTGAATGGCGCACCCGTTTCATCCTGAGTGGCCTCGACGGCAATGCCGCCTATGCCGCCGAAGTCACGGAGGCTCTCAAGCCACTCGGCGAACGCGCTGAAGTGTTGCGCGACCTGCCGCACTCCGACGTGCGCGAGGCTTTCCGCCGAGCCGCCATCGCGCTCGTGCCATCGCGCTTCGAGGAACCGTTCGGACGCACTGCCATCGAGGCCATGGCCGGCGGTGCCGCGCTCATCACCTCATTGCGGGGCGGTCTCAGGGAGATCGCCGAAGGCGTCTCGCTCGACGTCAATCCCGACGACCCCGCGTCCATTGCCGGCGCCATCGGCCGCCTGATCCAGGACGAAGCGCTCCGCCACCGTCTCGCCGCCGAGGGACGGAAAAGAGTGGAGAGCGCTTTTGCCATTCAAGGCTCGGCTGCCCAGCTCGATGACTTGTATGCTAGCGTCCATAAAGGGATGAGGGCCTAAACAGATGACAGACAAGGCGACGCGGATCGGCATCATGGTCTGCACGGCTGAGCGGCCGCGCATGCTCCAGGAGTGTGTCGAGTCGCTGCTCGCCCAGCAGGTGGCCGAGGATTGGCAGGTCGAGGTCTGCGTCGTAGAGAACGACAAGACGCCCAACTCGCGCGCCGTCGTCGAAGCCGTACCGCCCCTGTCGCCCATCAAGGTTCATTACTTTCAGGAACCGCGTCGCGGCATCCCCTTCGCCCGCAACAAGACGCTCGAAGTCGGCCTCGCCCATGGCTACGACTGGATCGTGCTGATCGACGACGACGAGCGTGCCGATCCGACCTGGCTTGCCACGCTGATGCGGACCGCCGTCGAGCATAAGGCAGATGTTGTATCCGGTCCGGTGCGGCGCACCTACGAGGCGCCGCCGCCCAATTGGTGGAAGCTGCTGAAGCCGGTCGCCGGTCCGGCCGGAACGGTTTTGAATGAGGCGCCAACCAACAACACGCTTCTGAGCGCCAGGTTGATCCGCCCCGACGGTGCCAATCTGCGCTTTGCCGAGGCGCTGACCTTCGGCTATGAGGACATCGACTTTTTCTCCCGAGCGCACAAGCTCGGCTACCGCATCGTCTGGTCGCCGGATGCCTTCGTCGAGGAAACGATTCCGGCAAGCCGCGTGCAACCCGAACGGCTAATCGCTCGTGTGCAATCGACCGCCGCCGCCCAGGTTCTCGCATCGAAGATCCGACGCGGCGCCCCGCGCACCTTTGCGAAGTTCACTCTCAAAGGTCTCCGCCGCTTGATTGGCGGTGCGATCACCTGCGCTCTGTTCTGGCCGGGCAAGCGTGCCGGTTCGGAAAAGGCGACCCACAGCTATTATCGCGGCCGCCTCCGGCTGGCCCGTGGCCTCGGCATCTTCCGCGGCCTCTTCACGATCCTTCCCAATTACTACAGCACGGTGGATGGCAACTGATGATCCCTGAAGGCGAAGCGTTGCGGGTGGTGCATGTCCACCTCGGCATCAAGGGCGGCGCCGAGCGCTTTTTCGTCAGCCTCGTCAATGCCTTGGCCGAGCGTGGCGTCCAGCAGAAGGCACTGATCTTCCCTGACCGCGTCTGGAAGAAGGACATCGAGGCGGTCTGTGGCATCGAGGAGATGGGCTTCAGCCGGTCGCATATCGCCCGCTTCTTCACCAACCGGAAGATCGCCAGGATCAACCGCGCCTTCCGCCCACATGCCATGATGTCATGGATGCCGCAGGCGACGCGCTGGATCCCCAACGATCCCAACATCCTGACCGCGGCGCGCCTCGGCGACTATCCCGAGCGGCTCGACTATTTCGTCAATTGCGACTACCTCGTTTGCAACACACCGGATATCGCCCGTGCCGCCGCCGGCATCGGCTGGGACATCAACCGCACCCGCGTCATCTCCAACTTCACAGATGTCCGCAAGGTAGAGCCAATCGATCGGACCAAGCTCGACACCCCGGCCGACGACTTCGCCATCCTCGGCATGGGCCGCTTCGTCGACCGCAAGGGCTTCGATACGCTGATCAAGGCGGCGGCGCCGCTCAAGAGCGCAACCGTCTGGCTGGTCGGTGAAGGCCCGGAAGAGCCAATGCTGCGCCAGCTCGCCGCCGACCTTGGCTGCGCCGACCGCGTCCGTTTCCTTGGCTGGAGCACCGACCCCAGCCCCTATCTCGCCGCCGCCGATGCCCTCTGCATCCCCTCGCGCCACGAGCCGCTCGGCAACGTGGTCCTGGAAGCCTGGGCCGCCGGCAAACCGGTGGTCGCCACGGCCAGCGAAGGCCCAAGCTGGCTGATCCAGGACGGCATCAACGGCCTCCTCGCCCCCATCGACGATGACGCTGCTGTCTCCAGGGCCTTCGCTCGCCTGATCGGCGAGCCTGACTTGGGTCCACGCCTTGTGGAGGCTGCGAGCGCGAAACTGGAAGCAAGCCATTCGCGAAAGGCCATCGCGGATGCGTATATGTCGTTTTTGTCCGGGGAATCGGTCGGCTAGATTAGCCGCTCGAAGAGTTTCCAATAAACCGCAAATCTTCCGACACATCAGTCATATGTGATCTACTGGGGTCCGCCAGCCCTCCTGGCGTCTGACATTCGTAACCCGGAGAAACTCTAGATGGGTACCAACGACGAACTCAACAAACAGGGCTTCCTGGCCGCGCGAAACACGGCAGCAATCGGCGATTGGTATGAGGATCTATCGAGCTTCTTTGCAAATGATGACGCCGCTGACCTCCTGAAGGTCCGTTCGTTTGCGCTCTACACACCACGGCAGACCATCTCCGACTTCTTGGTTCGCTACGAACTGTTCAAGATGGTCAAGGATATTCCAGGGGCTTTTCTCGAATTCGGCGTCTACAATGGCCAAGGCTTGCTTTCTTGGGCTAACTTCAGTGCCATTCAGGAGCCCTACAACATCACGCGCGAAATATATGGCTTTGACACATTTGAGGGCTTCGCTGGCGTGGGCGATAAAGACAAGTCCGATCATCCGGAGATCGTCAAGGACGGCAGCTACAAGATCGACTCATATGCCAGGATTTCCAAGGCCATTGAGTTATTTGACCGAAACAGGCCGATCGGGCATGTCGGGAAGGTGTTCCTCGTCCCTGGCGATGTGACCAAGACGCTCAAGCCGTTTCTGGCTCAACACCCCCACATAATCCCAGCGCTCATCTATCTCGACATGGACATTTATGAGCCGACTAAATATGTCCTCGAGGAACTTCTCGATCGCATGCCAAAGGGCGGTATCGTCGCGTTCGACGAACTTGCGCATCGTACATACCCCGGGGAGACGGCCGCTTTATTGGATGTACTGCCGATGAAAGACATTCGGCTGCAGCGCGTTCCGTTTTGCAGCCGCATTGCGTATTTTGTCCGTTAACGGCCGGGCGCCATCGGCAATAGGGCATTTCGATGACGTTACCTCACTGAAATGCTCATCCCCCGACGGTGATTTTGTCCCGAATGCGGGCATTGGGCGCCACAGTGCCGGTCACCACCTTGCCTGACGCAATAATCGCGCCCTCTCCGATTGTCAGATAGGGCTCGACGCAAACACCCATGCCGAATTTTACCGAATTCCCAACCGTCACACGTCCCGAAAGGGTCGTTCGCGGCCCGAAAGTACAGTTATTGCCAATAATAGAGTGATGTTCGACAACGTTGTGACTGGCAAAGAAGTTATTGTCGCCAAGCTCGACATCGACTGCAAAGAAGCAGTTCGGGAAAATGACGTTTCCGACTCCCATCTTGACCCCGGTTCGGGTCTGAACCGACGGGTCGATTAGGTTGGTAAAAGGCACCCCCATATCGCGATACATTTCGAACTGCCGTCGGCGCTCCTCGATATCCTCCGAGAACAGCAGAACGGCCCCATCGAACGCGTCATTCGCCAAGAGCTCGGGAACCACATCCGAGCCGCCGACAACGGGAACGCCCTGAACATAAGTCCCATGGCTCCGCTTGTTGTTGTCAACAATTGCGACAGCCAGCTTGCCGGTGCTTCGGGCGATACCGTCGAGGGCAATTGAACCGGCGCCACCGGCCCCCGCCAACAGAAGGATTCGCTCCCAACCTGCCTGGAGAGGCGTAGGTTCGAGCGGCTTAAGGCGCTCCGTGTTCACGGAAAAACCCGCCTCGTGGCGCTGGATGACATCATTCTCCGTGACGATATCGTTCTTGGCGTCTGCCAGTTCTTCGATATTTACTCCAAGGCGACGTGCGACAAGGAAGGCCTTCTTTGTCCATCTGCGGCTGGACGTGCCGTCCGAAGCCACTTCGTGAACAAAAGTTTCGGAAGCTTCGGTTTTTATGACGGCGAGCAATCCACCCACCGGCACCTTTTGTCCAGCCTCGATGATTTGCTGCAAATAGCCGTCCGCTGGAGCCTCGATTTCAATGGTAGCCTTTGTCGTTTCAATCTCGCAGAGCGGCTTTCCGGCTCCCAGCAGGGCACCATCGGCAAAGAACCATCGAACGAGCGTGCCCTGCTCTTCGTTGGCGTTCACGGCGGGCATTTTGACTTGGGTAATCATCCAATAAGCTCCATGAGCGCCGCTTCAACATCGGACTTGCTGACGAGGGCACTTTCCTCGCCGGTCTTGCTGCAGGGTATAACGGAAGGTCTCGACGCGACCCTCCGGACCGGCCCTTTCAGACGCCCAAAGCACTTGGCGGAGAGTTGAGCAGCCACTTCACTTCCCCAGGTGAATCCCTCGGTGCCCTCCTCGACAATCAACGCCAATCCGGATCTTTCAACCTCTGGAACGATCGAACTGACGTCGAATGGCGCGATCTTCGAAGGCAGCACAAGAGAAAGGTTGATCTCCTCATCTGCATACTCTTCGAGAAGCGGAAGTAGAATGGCTGACAGGCCGCCGTAGGCTATGATTGTAACGTCGGGCGTTCCAGAAGAATAATTCCGAGCGATCAATGTTGAAGGGTCATCAGGGTGCGCAACTACAGACACACTTCCTGAACTCCTGAATATTGTCTTGGAGTACAACAACTTGTTCTCGATGAACAAAGTGGGGGATGTCTTTGACAGGAGGAGATCTCGCAACAATCCACCGGCATCGTGAAGATGCGAAGGTGCCCACACATCTAGCCCAGGCACCCCCATGAAATATTTCTCGATCGACTGGCTATGCGTCGCACCATAGCCGCGGCGCCCTCCCATCGGCGTCCTGATCAAGACAGGAACCTCGAGCCCCTGACCATACATCGTTTGAAACTTGACCATGTGATTGAGAACTTGGTCAAACACAAGCGTCAAGAAGTCGCCGAACATGATGCTGACCACGGGCCGCAGCCCCCTAAGCGCCATGCCCGTTGCCACCCCGGTGAAACCGGCCTCCGAGATTGGCGTCGTGTGGACGCGCGAAGGAAACCGAGTAGATAGGCCTTTCTCGACCTTGAAGGCGCCGCCGTAGGGATCAAGCAGATCTTCACCGAGAAGATGAATCCGCGGATCGGTCTCCATGGCCTCCTGAAGGCCACGATTCAGAGACTGAAGATAGGTTTCCATCAGTTTGACAGGCTCGCTATGAGTTCGCGGATACGACGCTCCACGCGTCCCTCGATGTCTTTCACCGCTTCAGCCGGTAGAGACGGCCGCAATCGAACGATCGGCGCGAAACCTTGCGCCTTACGTATTTCCTCCGGATCGCGGTTATCGTCGCCCTTGCTGTGAGGCGCAAGACGATAGGTATCGCACATAAGGAAACGTGGCCTGCAAGTCTTGCGGATGTCGGCAACAATATCGCATGCCATCCGATGAGTCAGGATGACGTCATTTCCATCGACGCGTTCGGACGCGATGCCGAAGCTCCGCGCACGATCGGCAAGTTCGCCGGCCTGCTCAAAAGCAACGGGTGTGCTTTGCGCGTACTTGTTTGCCTCGACAACGAAAAGGATCGGCAGCTCCCACAGGGCAGCCATATTGAAGGCTTCGTAGATCACACCTTCACCAAGAGAGCCATCTCCCATGAATACGACGACAACTCCCCCCTCGCCCCGGTTCTTTTCCGCTAGAGCCATACCGGTGGCGACAGGTGCCATGCCGCCCAGGATACCATTGGAGTAAAAATTCTTTGCGTGCAGATGCTGGCTGCCACCGACACCACCGCACACTCCTTCTTCTCGGCCCATTATCTCCGCGACGAGACCGCGGCAATCATTCGTGTGGGCTATGAAGTGCCCATGGCCGCGGTGATTCGAACAGACGATATCGCGATCACTGTCCAGTGCGCCGATAACGCCTGCAGCAACTCCCTCTTGACCGATACAGGTGTGGACGGTTCCGCGCAGGACGCCTGTATCGAACAGCCTGAGCAGCTCCTGCTCTACTGCATTGATGGTCAGTATTGTTTCGAAGAGTTCTAGCGGCGACTTCATGGGGATCTTTAGCCACACTGGTAACAGGACAAACGAGACCAAATATTGCGACCGTTCGGCAATCACAAGCAAAAGCCGTAGGTGACGGGTCGCCTCTGGTGAGCGGAAACTCCTGGCAAAGTTACGCTGCCGTTCCTGGCGGGTCCAGCGTGCCGAACGGGTCCCCTACACACAGTCTTGGTGACCGAACGTCTCAGCGGCAAGGAACCAACCGGCGTGTTCAAACCTACGTTCCCTTCGGCTTCGCGCGCCCAAGGCGAGAAAACATGTTCGTGAGATAAGTCTTCACGGCCTTTCTGAGCCGATACCCAGTACGCCAACCCGAGTCACGCCACAGCATGCGCAGAATTCGAAGCCTTGTAGCAAATGGAAGCGGCGGTAATTTATCCAGGACGCGGTAGCACCCCAACGTGTAGCGGCAGCGTTGAATGAACTGATCCTTCAGGGTCTTCGCAGCGTAGAGTTCCTTGGAGTTGGAGTTGTAGTAGAAATGAAAGAACGGCCCCTCCACATAGACAACCAAGCCGCGCATCACGAACTCATACACCATATAGGACGCGACGCACCACGGGGTACCGAGAGCCGGCCAGCGCTCGATAAAAATCCTGGCTCCTTCCCCCGATCTGAAAACGCCATAGACCCAATCCGACGGGAAATATGCCTTCTTTGGCGGCGCTCCCGCCATGACCCTATCGAGGAAGGACAAGGCTTCCGGAGCCGGCCTTATCGTTTGCACCTGCTCTCCAGTGAAGCGCTTCGAGGCGGCAACCGCCAGCAGCTTTGAAGGGTTCTCGTCGAGCGCGCCAACAAGCTTGGAAAGATAGTCCAGAGTTGAGAGATCATCGCAGGCGCGCAAGCAAAAATACTCACCCCTCTCGCTCGCCAGGCGCACCGTATTCATGAAGTTGTCGATGCCCGAGAGATGCTGTTCGTTGCGGAGGATCTCGAATCGAGGATCTTTTTCGCAAAATGCGCGAGCGATCTCATAGGTTTCGTCCGTGGAGCAATTCTCCACAATAATGGCGCGGAAATTCGCGTAATCCTGGCTCGCAATATTCACAAGGCTGGCGAGCAGGGTTCGCGCACCATTATAAACAGGGACGGCGACAACAAGCTTCGCTTTATCCATAATTGGCTTTCCGTTCGGGTGCCCCAGATTTGGCATCAATGCGTCCGGCTCATCAGCCAGCCCCTTTTAGACACGCTTAAGGAAGCCGTTCGGCGCGACCGTTACCATCAGCTTGTCGGCGAGCGCCTTGTCGATCGTAAATTCCGAATGGCGGGCAAGATAGGCATGCACCGCGGTCATCGGATTATTGCCGACATCCCACGGACGATCGGCAAAGAAGCCCGGCGCCAGCTCCTCCACAAAGGTGTCGAAGACGACGCAATAGCAACCGGGCGTGACAAGCGGTGCATATGCCTCCAGCTCTGCCAGCACATGATCGTGCGTATGCATGGAGTCCAAGCATACCATCACCCGCTCATATCCAGCGGCTTTTTGTTTCACTGCACTTATCACGTCTGCGTCGATCGACGAGCCCTGCACCATCTCGATCCGTGTCGCCAACGGGTGGCTCTCGATGGCAGCGCGATTGTGCGACCGGATGTCGATATCGACGCCGATCACCTTGCGTTTGGAATGGCGCGGATCAAGGACCTGCCCCGCCTCGATCGCATCACACATATCCAGAAGCGCCAACAGCGAAGCGCTCAGCACGAGCGAGCCGCCGTGTGCGATCCCCGTCTCTATGATGAGGTCAGGTCGAGTAGCCCACACCAGTTCCTGCACCGCCTGAATGTCTTGCGGATATTGGATAATCGGCCGGCCCAGCCAGTCAAAATTGTAGACATATCGAGCGGCCATTGAGGTGGCACGCCAGTCGGCTGAAAGCTCTTTGAACGGCCCGTTTCGTCCATAGGATTCGATGGACGCGGCGCGCTCGGACTTGAATTGTGCGATGGGATCCATTGGTTTGCCTACCTCTGCTGCCTCAGCCTTTTTGCTGTATTTGGTCAGCCGCAAGAATATCGGGAACGTATCTCAGGACATTCGTCGCCGAGTATCCGAACTCCGCTCGGACTCTCTCGACACAAATGGGAGGGAAACAGGTAGAAGACGCATTTTCCGCTACGGTGATATCGCATCCGGTGTGGTCGCAGAGTGCTTGCACCCACTGTGAATGGAGTACCTGAACACCGCTGGCAACGTTGTAGAGCTTATGCCGACCGCTTGCAGCGATCCTCTCGAGAAGCCAGGCCGCGTCTTCGATCCAGATGTAGTCTTTGCAAGAAGACAGTGCGGTTTGCAGATGGATATGCCCGGACAATGCTTCCCTGCAAAGCGCCCCGACGAAGGTATCCGCCCTTGTCTCATCAAACCCGATAACGTTGGACAGGCGAGCGACCCTCACATCGGCTCGGCCTGACTGCAGACAGAGGCTTTCTCCGGCCAGCTTCGAAATATTGTAGAGATCGGAGGGATCGGTTGGACGCACCGAGAGCAGAGACTCTTCAGCTGTCTCCAGGTTGTTGCCGTAAACCCTGGTCGAAGAAAGATAGAGAAACGAGGAGAACTGAGCCGCTCTAAGAAAATCTGCCAGTTTGGACACGTGGGCTTCCATCGTGTCAAAAGGACGGGTGCGGAAATCAGCGGTCAAACCTATGGAATATATGACATGCCCGAGGTCTTCCTCGGAGCAGCCCGAAAAATCGCGCGGCGGGGCAAACACATCGTCCCCACGCTTGCGGAGCTGCGAGACGAGGTGGCTGCCAATGACACCGGTTGCGCCCAGGATGGTGTATCTCATCGGCATTCCGCATATCTGGACAGGGATGGATCGGGATTAGGACAGTCCTGTTCTTCCGAGAAGCCGTGGCAATCCATCATCTCACCCTCAGCTCCGGCAACGCTGTCACGAAGCGCATACCCTTTTCGGTCAGCGCGGCATGGTTCCGCATCACCTCGTCGGCAATGTTCCAGGGCAGGATCAGGAGATAGTCGGGCGTCCACTCACTCAGCGCCTCCGGTGCGAGGATGGGAATGCGGCTTCCCGGCGTGAACTTGCCCTGCTTGGCAATGGCGGCGTCGCAGACGAAAGGCAGGAGATCGGCCTTGATGCCGGCATAGTTCAGGATGGTGTTGCCCTTGGCGGCAGCGCCGTAGCCGGCCACGCTCTTGCCGAGCCGCTTCTGCTCGACGAGGAATGCCACCAGCGCATCCTTCACGGCGTTGGCCTTGTCCTGGAAGGCTGCGTAGAAACCCGCCTCGCCCATGCCGCGCCGCATCTCTTCGGACAGAACGTCACTGACTGCGGGCGTCTCCACATGGCCAGCCTCCCGCCGGCAGCCGTAGACCCGCAGGCTGCCACCGTGGGTGGGAAGTTGCTCGACATCGAAGACGCGCAAGCCCGCCGCTTCGAAGATCCGCTTCACGGCCAGGAGCGACAGATAGGAAAAGTGCTCGTGGTAGATCGTGTCGAACTGGTTGCCCTCCACGAGCCGCATCAGGTGCGGGAACTCAAGGGTGACGACGCCTTCCGGCTTCAGCGCGCGGCAGATGCCACGGGTGAAGTCGTTGATGTCGGGCACGTGGGCATAGACGTTGTTGCCGATCAAAAGGTCGGCCTGCCGGCCTTGCGCCACCAGATCGCGCGCGAGTTCCTCGCCGAAAAACTTCCGCAGCACCGGCACGCCGAGAGCCTCGGCGGCGGCAGCGGTGCTGTCGGTCGGCTCGATGCCAAGGCAGGGAATGCCGGTGGCTACGAAGTTCTTGAGGAGATAGCCGTCGTTAGACGCCACCTCGATCACGAAGCTGTCCGCCTTGAGGCCAAGGCGGGCAGAGATCATCGCCGCATAGGCGGCGGCATGGTCGAGCCAGCCTTTGGACGTTGAGGAGAAGTAGGCGTAATTCCCACGGAACAGCGCCTCCCGGGCGAGATGATCCTCAGTCTGTACCAGGCGACAGTCGGAGCAGACGAACAGGCGCAACGGATAGTAGGTCTCCGGCCCGGCGAGCTCATCAGCCGTGAGATAGGCATTGGACGGCGGCGCTGTCGCCAGGTCGATGAAGACGTCTTTCAACAACGTTCCGCAGTGACGGCACTTCATGATCGTATCGAACCCACTTGACTGAGGAACGGATGCTGCCGGTCCCTTGGCGACATCTCGGCAATCGGCAGCGGCCAGACGATGCCGACGTCGGGATCGTCGAAGCGCAGGCCGCCTTCGTGTTCCGGGCTGTAGAATTCGGAATGCAGGTAGAAGAGTTCGGTGTCGTCCTCCAGGGTCTGGAAACCGTGGGCGCATCCCTTGGGCACGTAGAGCATGGCCCGATTGTCGCCTGTGAGTTCGGTCGCCTGCCAGCGCCCGAAGGTCGGGGATTCCTCGCGCAGATCGACGATGACATCGAACACCGCCCCCCTGACGCAGCGGATGAACTTCACCTCGGCCTTCGGCGGCCTTTGGAAATGCATGCCGCGCACCGACCCCACCTTGCGCGTCACGGACGTATTCATCTGCACAAAGGTCATCTCAAGGCCGTGATCGGCAAACTCGTGCGCGCAGAAGGTGCGGGCGAAGAAGCCGCGCTCATCTTCCCGCTTTTCGATATCGACGCGGAAGGCGCCGGCGATGGAAAGGGGCGTGAACTTCATCCGTTCGCGTAAGCCTCGATCTGCGACAACGTCAGTGCACGCGCGTCGGCGCCCTCATGCACGGCGCGATACCAGCCAATCGTCTTCTCGATCGCCTCGGCGGCGCCCCAGCGCGGCGCCCAGCCCAGCACGGCACGCGCTTTCTCGATCGACAAGCCGAGCAACCCGGCCTCGTGCACCGCTCCCGGCTCCGACGCATCACGCCACTCGCCCGGCCAGTGTCGCAGCGCCTCGCGCATCACTGCGCGGACATCGCAGACGTCGGACGGCTCCGGTCCGAAATTGAAGGCGGATGCGAAGGCGGCATTGTCCTCTTCATAGAGGCGCTGCGCGAGCAGGAGATAACCGGAAAGGGATTCCAGCACATGCTGCCAGGGGCGGACGGAGGCCGGGTTGCGGATCGGCACCGGCCGTCCCGCCGCAAGCGCCCGCACGATGTCGGGCATCAGCCGGTCCTCGGCCCAGTCGCCACCGCCTATAACGTTACCGGCGCGCGCCGTGGCGATCCGCACGGCAGATCCGGCCGGGAAATAGGCGTTCCGCCACGTGGCAACAGCAAGTTCCGCCGCCGCCTTGCTGGCACTGTAGGGATCATGCCCTCCGAGAGGGTCGCATTCGCGATAGCCATAAGGCCACTCCCGGTTTTCATAGACCTTGTCGGTGGTGACAATCACGACGGCGCACCGCTTCAGGTGGCCACGCAGAGCGTCCAGAAGATTGACCGTGCCGATGACGTTCGTCTGCCACGTCGCAAGAGGCTCGCGGTAGGACCGCCGAACCAGCGGCTGCGCCGCGAGATGCAGGATGATGTCGGGGTCGGCGCGCCTCAGCCGGCGGGCCAGGGCCTCGGCGTCGCGAATGTCGCAGATGGCGTGATCGATGTCCCTGGAGAGGCCCAGTTGCTCGAACAGGGCAGGATCGGTGTCCGGCTCCAGCGCGCAGCCGTTAACCTCGGCACCGAGCGAAGAAAGCCACAGTGTCAGCCAGCTACCCTTGAATCCCGTGTGGCCGGTCACCAGAACCCGCTTGCCGTGCCAGAACGCCCTCATTGCCAGATCTTCCAGGGGGCCGTTCCAGCGCTCCACAGCGCCTCGAGCTGATTCTTGTCGCGGAGGGTGTCCATCGCCGCCCAGAAACCGTCGTGCTTCCAGACCGAGAGCTGGCCTTGCGCTGCCAGCCTTTCGAGTGGACCGACCTCCCACACCGTATCGTCGCCCTTGATCAGATCCAAGACGCCCGGCTCGCACACGAAGAAGCCACCATTGATCCAGCGGCCATCGCCGCTCGGCTTTTCGACGAAGCTCTGGACCTTGGTGCCGGAAATCTCGACCGAACCGAACCGCCCCGGCGGCTGGATCGCCGTCACGGTCGCCATGGTCTTCTGACGGCGATGGAAGTCGACGAGGGCGCCGATGTCGACGTTGCTGACGCCGTCGCCGTAGGTCAGGCAGAAGGTGCCATCGATATAGTCGCGAACACGGCCTATGCGCCCGCCGGTCATCGTCTGCTCGCCGGTATCCACCAGCGTGACTTTCCACGGCTCGGAATGCCGTTCGTGCACCTGCATGTTGTTGTTCGAAAAATCAAACGTCACGTCCGACATGTGCAGAAAGTAGTTCGCGAAATATTCCTTGATCTGGTAGCCCTTGTAGCCGCAGCAGATCACGAACTCATTGACGCCATACTGGCCATAAAGCTTCATGATGTGCCAGAGAATCGGACGACCGCCGATCTCGATCATCGGCTTGGGGCGGAGATGCGACTCCTCGCTGATCCTCGTACCCAGTCCGCCCGCAAGAATAACCGCTTTCATTATGTCGCCGCCGCTTTCGAAGGATCTCGAAAGGCCCCCTCCTGGCCGCCGGACTTTTAGCACGCTGGCCGAAATTGTTTCAACATGTTGGCTTTGTTTCCAACCGACGATGTAAGGATGAGCGTCAAAAGGCGACAGTTATGACCTAAGTGCGGAGCCAAGAGCAAATCTGACGGCGAACTCTTGTGTGTGCCCGCTGGACAAACCCTAGGCGAACAACGCTTTTACCAACTTACGCTTGAAAACTCGATGTTATAATTGATCATTCTGCGGCCTGGAAGAATCGGACGACAGCAGCTGATCGAGACGCGACAAAGGGAGCGAAAGGTAGAATCTTGGAACGCATCGAGATGAAGGACTGGGAGCCCTATCCCGGCGTCCTGGAGATTGGACAAAGGTACAAGGTAACAGCTTTCATCCGATCGTACCTACTGCTTGGAAAGCGCTTCGCAAGGCCCCCCGAAGACGTGCAGCCAAGCTTGTTTAGCTACAAAGAAAAGCCATTCAGACCCCTCGAGGCGGGGGACATACCGTTGGTAACCCAGATCAGAAATGCGCGAAGATACCTTCCCTCGTTTCTGGAGCATTACAGAAATCTCGGTGTAACCAGGTTCATCTTTGTAGACGACCGCTCCTCGGACGGAAGCTTGGAGTACCTTGAAACGGTCGAGGACGCCGATCTCTACCAAAGCCGGCTTAGCTACATGGAGTCGAACCGGGGAATCTTGTTCAAGGAAGAGGTCGTCCGAACCTACGGGAGAAACAGATGGTGGGTGTTCGTCGATATCGATGAATATCTTGTCTATGACGGCATCGAGAAACATGGCCTGCGAGATGTCATCCACGCCCTCGAGAAGCGGCGGCTGACACGTTTACTCGCCCCACTTCTCGACATGTACCCCACTGGCAACATCCAGCATGCGCACTTCGACGGATCGGACTCCAAAATGCCTTGGGAAGTAGCTTCGGCGTTCGACCGCTCTGGCTACTTCATTCGGTTTCGGGGCAAGGACTGGGAAATCCGCGGCGGCGTCCGCTATCGTGTTTTTGGAAACTGGGTTGAATTAGCCAAGTATCCACTGATGTATGTGGTGGATGGAGATTACTTTAGAAGCATCCATTATCCGCGACCGTACTACGGCAACTCGACCCCGGTCCTTGGCAACCTACTACATTTCAAGTTTTTTGATGACTACGAAAAATTCATAAGAACCGCTGCGCAGGAAGGCCGATATTTTGAGGGAGCAAAACATTACAAGGTGGCCTTGGACCGAATAGAGCAAGGGGACATGGAATTTTATCAAACAGACATATCCGAGGAATTCAGCGGACCACAGCAACTGAGAGAACTCGGCTTCTTCAAGTCGCTGTTTTACGATGAATAAGAATTATATGCGCGCACGAGCGAAGTGTTGGGCGGAGGGGCATTTATGAGGAAGTTTTGGATCAGCACACAGCTTAGGCTGCGCAAACTGACGCGGCTTACAAAGGTTAGAATTGACGGAGTCCGGATCGACATTGCACCGGAATACACGCCAAAGTTCATCGCTCGAGCCATTCTGGACAAGGCCTACGAGGGGCCTGAGCGCGCGATTGTAAAAAGGGTGCTTCGACCGGGAATGGCCGTTGTCGAAATTGGAGCAGGACTCGGTGTTGTGGGGTTAGTTGCCGCTCGGTTGGCAAGAGACGGCAGCGTTACGTCATATGAGGCTAATCCGGATCTGGAAAGCATCATTCGTCACAACTATTCTCTGAACAGGATCGCACCAACACTCAACATGCGGGCAGTGACGTCCGACGGACAGCCAATAACGTTTTATCGCGACGACAATATCGTCTCGTCGAGCCTCCTCAACAGGGACACGGATGCCGTTCCAATTGTCGTTGAAAGCGTTCGCTTTCGCGACATCGTCGCAAATAAAAAACCCGACGTCTTGATTATGGATGTAGAGGGTGCCGAAGTCTCGTTGCTCAGCGAAACCAATCTCGAAGGTATTCACCACATCATTGCAGAGCTTCACCCTCATATAGTTGGTAAAGATGTTATTGATCAACTAATAAAAACGGTCGAAGGAATGGGATTCTATGTAGAGGAACAGATTAAGATGACAGTGCATTTCCAAAGAAGCGTTTAATTTCAAGAATCGACTTGCTTACGCCTCTCCTCCCACGTCATGGCAATCCTCAGCGCCCGCCCTGCGCTGAGGCTGACGGCGATCACAAAACCCTCGGCGCCGACGGCGAACAGGCGGCGGATGAAATAGTTTTTGAAGAAGAACCATACGGGATCGGCGATCAGGCGAGCGATGGATGGGTTGCGTCCCTTGGCGACCCAGTCACGCGCCGAAAGCTCGCTGTAGCTGCGGATCTTGTCCCACATGTGGGCGAAGGATTTCATGGATATGTGGGAGACATCGCCCGTCAGAACCTCCGGCTTGCTCCCGTCGCGGATCTCCACCTTGTCATGGACGGCGCTCGACTTGAAGCCGGCCCGGCGCCGATCATAAAGACGCGGCGTCACATTGGTCGGATTGAACAGACCCGGCTGAAGGCTCGTCGCAAGGCGGCTCACGTGCCGGATCCGCAACGAGTAGGCAGCAACGCGTTCCGCTTCCGGCTTGGCAAACACCGAAGCGATCGATGCCTTAACCTCGTCGAGCAGAACTTCGTCGGCGTCGAGGTTCAGCACCCAGTCGTAGCGACACAGTCCCTCGGCATACACCTTCTGCTCGCCGAAGCCTGTCCAGTCGCGGTGATAGACGCGGCTTGTGTAGCGGCGTGCGATATCAAGCGTGCCATCGGTCGAGCCGCTGTCGACGATCACCAGATCGTCCGTCAACCCATCGAGCGCTTGCAGCACCAGCTCCAGCCGATCGGCTTCATCCTTGCAGATCAGAAAGACGGAAAGGGGCAAAGGCGACATGAAAGGATCCTCGACGGGCAAATTGCGGCTGTCCTATCACGCGCTGCCGGTGGGCGGAACCATCGGTTGACAGAAGCGGAGAGCGCTTCTTTTCAAAAGTACGATGCGCTAAGTGAGACGTAGTCAAGCCACTTAAAGAGCGACCTCCCGAGGAGTTCAGGATGCACCTGATGCTGACGCAGTGCTTTCCGCCGAAACTCGGGGGCATTGAGAACATGATGGGTGGCTTGGCCGAAGCGATCGCTGCATCGGGCGCCGAACTTCTGGTGCTCGCCGACGGCACGGCCGACCAGCCCGAGAGGCCGGCTTACAAGATCCGCCGCTATGGCGGATTCAAGCCAATCCGACGCTGGCTGAAGGCGCGAGCCGCCGAAGGTGTGGTCCGCGCCGGCAAGGTAGAGACGATCTTTGCCGACAGCTGGAAAAGCCTAGAGCGATTTAGGCCGTCCGGCCAACACGTGGTGTGCCTCGCCCACGGCATGGAGTTTCCGCCTCACCCCTCCGAGACCAAGGCGGCACGCATTCGCGACGCCCTCGCCAAGGCAACCCGCGTCGTCGCCAACTCCCGGTATACGGCATCGCTGGCAGCCCCCTATGTCGACGCCGGGCGTCTCGCGGTCATCACGCCGCCCATCGAACCACAACCGGCCGCCGACCCGACCGCGATTGACGACCTCAGGAAAAAGTTCGGCGCAGGACCAACCATCGCCTCTCTTTGTCGCCTGGAACCGCGCAAGGGCATTGACCGACTGATCGAAGCCGTGGGTTCGCGCCCAGCCTTTTCGGAGGCTCGCCTGCTGATCGCCGGCGATGGGCCGGACAGGGCTCGGCTGGAAGATCTGGCCCGGTCGTCGCCGGCGGCGGCCAACATCCACTTTCTCGGCCGCGTCGATGCGCGGCAAAAGGCGGCACTTCTCGCTCTGACGGATGTCTTTGCCATGCCTACCCGCCGCGAGGGGGCATCAGTGGAGGGCTTCGGCATCGTCTATCTGGAAGCCGGCTGGTACGGCAAGCCGTCGCTGGGCGGCATCGATGGCGGCGCCTCTGACGCCATCAAGGATGGCGAAACCGGCCTGCTCTGCGACGGCGCGAACCTTGACGATGTTGCGGCCGCGTTGGAGCGGCTTCTTTCCGACGCTGACCTGCGCGCACGTCTGGGGGCTGCGGCGGAGCAACATGCACACTCGCAAATCTGGGCTTTGAAACTGCGCGATTATCTGCCTACGGGATGAGCTCACGGCTCGCCTCGAAGCCCACGAACCGGTGCTGGGTAAAAAGCACAATGCCTTTGCACTTCCAAACGTTAAAATCGTGGATTTGCCGCCACCGGCCGGCCTATAAAGGATCACCTCAAGCTCCGGATGCCCCATGACCTTGCCACGTGTCTTGCAACTGGTTCCCGCCCTTGGTGACGGCGGGGTTGAACGGTCCACTGTCGAGATGGTCGGATACCTTCGCGAAAAGGGCATTCCCAACTTTGTGGTCAGCGCTGGCGGCGATCTGGTTTCCAGCGTCCAGGCCGACGGTGCCATCCACGTCCCCATTCCGGTCGGCCGCAAGTCGCCAACGGCAATCCTGCGCCACGCCTATATGGTGTCCCAACTGATCGATCGCGAAGAGATCGACATCGTCCACGCACGGAGCCGTGCGCCGGCCTGGGTCGGCTTCCTGGCATCGCACATGGCTCGCCGCCGTTGTCATTTCCTCACCACCTTCCACGGTGTCTACGGTCATAACAACGCGCTGAAGCGGCTCTACAATCAGATCATGCTGCGCGGTCAGCTGGTGATCGCCAATTCCGAGTTCATCCGAGACCATATCGAAACCGTCTACGGCTTTCCGGCGAACCGCATCGTGGTGGCCGCGCGCGGCATCGAACCGTCGCTGTTCGAACCGGCCAGCATTTCCAGGCAGCAAAGGACAGATATCCGTCGTTCCTTTGCGATCAAGGACGGCGAGCCGATGTTGGTCATGGTCGGCCGGGTCACCGGGTGGAAGGGTCATCTCGTCCTTGTCGATGCACTCGCCCGCCTCACCGACCGCCCCTGGCGCCTCGTCCTCGCGGGCAGCGGCAACGAGCGGACGATCGCCGACCTCGAGGCTCGCATCCGCGGATACGGTCTTTCCGAGCGGATCATTCTCGCCGGCAGCCGCCGCGACGTGCCGGTGCTGCTCGCCACTGCCGACCTCGCCTTCTCGGCTTCGACGGAACCAGAGGCTTTCGGCCGTGCAGTCATCGAGGCGGAAGCGATGGAAACGCCGGTGATTGCCACCGATCACGGCGGCAGCCGCGAGACCGTGCTGCCCGGCCGGACCGGATGGCTCGTCAAACCCGGCGATGCGGGTGCCATGGCTGATGCCATCGCCGAGGCACTCTCGCACCCTGAGCGTCTTCCTGAAATGGGCAAGGCAGGTCGCGCTTACGTGTTGGAAAACTTCACGACGGCACGCATGCTGGAGCGCGAGTTTTCGGCCTACACTCGCTTGATGGGCACGGCTTCATGACCCCCTCGCCTTCGGTCTGGATCCTGACCGACGGCAAGGCCGGCGACGAGCAACCGCTTGCCGGCATCGCCGATGCGATGGGCGTCATACCGGAATTCCGCCGTGTCAAGCCGCGTAGGTTATTTGCCCTTCTGATGCCTTGGGGACCGATCGACTGTCGAGACTGGCCGAGCCGTTTTGGTTCGCCGATCGCCCCGCCCTATCCCGACATCTGCCTTGCCACCGGCCGGCGCGCCGTCGCCTATTTGCGACAGCTGAAGCGCTTGTCCCCGACCACCTGTACCGTATTGTTCAAGGACCCGCGGACACGCCGCCATGGGGCCGATCTCGTCATCGTGCAGGCCCACGACAAACTGCGTGGTCCACAGGTCAAGGTGGTAACGACCGCACCCAATCGCCTGACGCCATCCCGGCTCGACGCAATCCGCTCTGATCCTCCCGCCGATCTCGTAGCTCTATCGTCCCCTCGCCTTGCAGTGCTTGTGGGAGGAAACAGCCGTCACCACCAATTCAGCTCCATGGACGTTGCCCGGCTCATCGCCGGGCTGGAACAGAGGATCGCAGACGGCGCCGCGCTGATGATCACCGCGTCGCGGCGTACGCCACCGGTGCTGGCCGCCGCGCTGAGATCTCTGGCTGAAAACCATGATCGCGTCGTTTTCTGGAATGGCGAAGGGACCAACCCGCTCGCCGCCTATATGGCGCTGGCCGACGAGCTGATCGTCACGGCCGACTCCACGAACATGATCGGTGAGGCGGCGTCCACCGGTCATCCGATTCAGATCTTCCACCCAACGGGCGGTCATCGAAAAATCGCAAGCTTCATCGACCTCCTCCGCCAAGACGCCTGCATTGGCAGCTTTCCCGACGCACCGGTGACCGGCAGCTACCTGCCAATCAATTCAACAAACGACATCGCGGAAGCCGTGCTCGCAGCCTGGCAAGGGATGCAAGACGGAGGTCGGGGGCGGCGATGAAGTGCGGTCACATCCGGCTTACCGCTTGGCGAACTCCGCCTTGTATTTTTCCTGTGTGGTCGCGATGTCGCAGGCTGCAAGTTTCTGGCGTTGTCCAATCTGGATACCGGCCGGAGCGACGATGGTCTTGAGACCGACAGTCTTTGCGAAAGCGTCTTCGCCGTAGTGGAAGATCGAGTCGTAGCAATAGGCGTCGGTGTTGGCATAGATCGCGGGCTTCGGCACGAAGTTTCCTTCGGCCCCCTTGGCAACGTTTTCCATATGAATGGTCACGTAGTGATCACGATCTGTCCGCATTTGCTCGTGCGTATGGCCGAGCACATGCCCGATCTCGTGGGCAACATTTCCGGTCGTACAGTTATCGGCCAGTTTGACCATCTGGCGGCCGCCGCTGTAGCCGACGGCCGATTGGCAGACATCCGATCGAACGAATTTGACATATACGGGGTCGGTAGCCGGCACTTCCTTGAAGCGAATATCGGTCGCCGCCTCCCACATCTTGATGGCCTCCTTGACGCGGCTGGGATTGGGCAGGCCTGGATCGATGACATAGGGCACGATGCCCTTGGGCCAAAGAAACTTGCCGATGCGGAATAGCCCTTGCAGCGAAGTGCCTTCCACCGCCTGCACGGATGGCAGAGCACCGGCGCGGAGCAGGTCGAGGCCATTGCCGATCAGGATGTCGCCTTCGACAACACCATCGCCCGTGGGCGTGATTACGTAGTCAAGCACCTGATCGCCGACCTTGACCTCCGCAGCCGCGGTCTCAACGCCGCGTGGTTGTTCGTTGGCGGCCTCGGACCAAGCCGGATCCTCTGCCAGAGCCGGGACGATCATGGTGAAGAGCAGTCCTGTGACCAGCCAAATCCTTCGCATATGGAGGCCTCCTTACCAGCGGAAAACGATGTCTGTGATATCGGCTGATTTCATGGTGTCGTCGGAAACCGCCGCGTTCTTGAAGCTCAGTTCAAAGGGACGGGACTTGCAGGACAGCGTTTCGACGGTGCCATCCTGATCGCCGAAATACAGCCAATTCTGGCCATCCACCCTGGCTCGCCCATCGAAGCGGGGCACCACTTTCAAAAGCTTTGAATGATTTCGCACCGGCGCCGGATCGCAGTAGACTGACGGCGAGCGGGCATCGTCGGCAAGAATGCCGCGACGGAGGTGCGACCCGCCATCGCCCTTTATTTCCACCACATCCTTGGTCAGCGACAAAGCCTTCTTCGGGTTGAGAACGCGCCCGTCGGCCACCTTGTCAGCCAATTCTGGCACAACGTCGGCCGAAGCGAGGATCCGCTTCTTGACCGAGCTGGCCGCCCGGTCCGTGCTGCCCACTGCCCCGCTGATCATGCTCGCCACCCAGGAAACCTGGGGTGCGCTGAACGATGTTCCGGTTCCCTCGGCCGGCACCATCCCAAGCGGATCCTTTTCATAGCTCAACACAGGCACCCGGCATCCGGGCGCGGCGATGTCGACGAACCTCGTCGAAGAGTTGGAGAACCAGGACAACTGGCCGTCGCGATCCACCGAAGCGACGGTGAGCACGTTGGGCGAAGTTCGCCCGCCCGAACGGGCCGGATAGAAATCGGTGTCGTCGAGCTGGGAGCCATCGTTACCGGCAGCGGCGACATAGAGCGTCTCGGATGTGGGTCCGATACGCGCCGGCGGGATCAGCGTCACCTCGCCCGGTCCGCCGAAGCTCATGTTCACCACTTGGGCGGTCACCGTGCTCAGATGAGTCATGATGACGTCGCGGGCGATCCACTCCTGAGTAACATCCGGAACCGTACCGTTGACGATGATCGGCCGTCCCTCGTAGGCCGCCGGACCGCCCATCGACACGAAGATGTTCACGGGGAGGATCTTCTGGCGGATATCGACCGCCGACAGCAGATCGGCCATAGGCGTACCACCGATGGTCAACGACACCACTTCGGTTCCGTGCATGCGCTCGGAGAGGAAGTCGAACGGCCAGTAGGGCTTGGCTTCCACCATTGAGCCGGACGGCATGGCCGGGGAAATGGGCGGCGTGATCTGCGGGCGGCCCGGCAAGCCCGCCTGATCGTAAAGCCCGCTGTCGAGCACCATGACCAGGGCAGGCGCGAAGCTGTTGTCGCCTACGGCGTTGCGGTTCTCGGCGAGCAAGCGGAACAGATAGTTCTCGTAGTCCTCATCGAAGTCGGCATAGCCGGACTTGCAATCCTTGGGCGCCACGGAACCATAGAAGCGCAAGGCCTGCCGCGCCTCGACGGAAGCGCCACCGGACGCCGCGCTGGCGCTATCGCGTGCCCGCGCCTCGGCATCCGGGCTGGCGGCGATTGCCGCATCGAGCGGCAGCGAATAGGTGGTGGTCAGAACTTTGGGCACGAGCACCGTGTCGTCTGTCGTGATGGTGTTGAGCGACGCCAGCTTTTCGCTATTGAGAATACGCGCCAGGTTGGCAAAATTGACCGAATTGGGTTCGGTGACCTCAAGTCCAATCGGCAGGACGCTGCTGATCAAGGCATCGCCTGCGATATGCGGTGTCGTCTCTGCCGGCTTCACCACGTTGAGCCCGCCATTGTCGGCGCTCGCTATAGCGACATTGCCGAGTGGCAGGGACGGTGCGGTGGCCTTCCAGTAGGAGACGAAGTTATCGCCCGGTCGGACTTTGGTCGGCACTGCGCCGATCTGTAACGGCGGTGGGCAAGGGGGCAGCTTCAGCTCCTGTCCGACCGAAAGGATATTGGAAAAATCAAGCTCCGGATTGTCGTTGGCCGCCTGAATAGCCTTGATATAGACGGGCTGAACCAGACCGCACTGCTCCCGAACGAGATCGGCAAGGCTCATCGACATTGCCACCTTGACCTCAGTCTTGAGGCCTACGGTCCCGATCAGAGTTGCGAATTCCTCGGTCAGGGTTTGAGGCGGATTCTGAACCACCAGCTCCCGGCCCTTCGGCGGAGTCTGACCAAAGGCCTGTCCCATCGCTAAAAGCGAAGCAAGCCACGCCGCGAGATAACGTGCGTTCGCCATCGTGCCCCCCAAAGCAAAGACGCAAGCCAAAACCGAGGTCTAGCTTCCAGCGCTCGCCAACCGAGCGAAAGCTGCTGACCAGCAGTCGCGTCTGAGAAGCTCGGCGCTCATTGTATTTATTCGCTTCTTACTTGTCCGTTTGGTCAAAATATCAAAGCGGCCAAGACTCAAGACAGACACACGCGTCACAACACCGTCGTCACCCGACGACGATGCAGATATAGGCGCTCAAAATAAACTAATGGCTCGGCACAATACTACATCACAAACCTGAACGCGAGTCGTCCCTTTTGTGGTAACTACCCTGCATTGAAATCTCTCGCCACGAAGCCGGCGGACAGGCATATTGACCTTTCGCAAGGATTGCTTTTGGGGAGGCTGTCATGGGCTGGAATGCACGCCGTCTCGCTTGCCTGTTTATGCTCACCGCCCTGCCATCATGCGTTACACCGACTTTGCCAGAGCCGGAGCCAGGCGCTTTCAAGGGGCGGGTGTTCGTGATGTGGGTAGGGGAAGGTGGCCGCAGCGGCGACGGGCGTTTCCTGTTCGTTCCCGATCCCAAGGACCCACTGATCTTCAAGCGCCCCGGCGGCAAGCAAACGATCCGCCCCGAGATGATGTATACGGATGGCGGATCGATCCCGCGCGTTGCCCAAGTCTTTAACGGGCTTTCGCCCTGGGGTTACGCGCCCGCCTATATGATCCATGACTGGATGTTCGTGGCGCGCCATTGCCGGCGCGATGGTGACAGCGATCCCGCCTATGTCAAAGCGGTCGATCTATCGTTCCAAGACAGCTACCACATCCTCGGCGAGGCAATTTCCACTTTGGTGGCCGAACGCAAGGTAGCGCGCAACGACGTGGCTCGCTCGGCCATCACCTCCGCGGTCGCCAGCCCCATAGCTCTAAAACTGTGGGACCAAAGCGGCGCATGTGCCAACGAAAAGGTGCGACCTGAAGACGTCGCTGCAGCCGAAGCGGCCATCCCGGGCTCCAGCCATTACCGCCTGATGTCGCAGGGTCAGCCAGCAGACACAGGAGTCACCGCAGCCATCGTCAGCCAGGTAGGTTTTTAGGCTGTCAGCGAAACTTCAGCCAGCCGCCGCTTCGACAGCTTTGTCCGGCTGCGTCTCGTCACGGAACTGAAGCGCGCGAAGATGCGCATAGAGCCCGCCTTCGGCCATCAGCTTTTCATGGTTGCCGGACTGCACAACCTCGCCCTTATCCATGACGTAGATGATATCGGCATCGCGTACCGTGGCCAGGCGATGGGCGATCACGAAGGTCGTTCGCCCCTTCATCAGTCGCCCCAGCGCTTCCTGGATATCCCGCTCTGCCTGGGCATCGAGCGCCGACGTGGCCTCGTCGAGCAGCAGGATCGGCGCCTTTCTCAGGATGGCGCGAGCGATCGCGATACGCTGGCGCTGACCGCCGGATAGGTTGCCGCCGCCCGCTCCAACGCTGGATTCGAAACCATTCGGCATCGCCATGATGAAGTCATAGGCGTTGGCATCCCGCGCTGCCGCCTCGATCTCAGTCTGGGTGGCGTCGGGCCGGCCGTCGGCAATGTTGGCCGCGACAGTGCCATCGAACAGGAAAGTGTCCTGGGTCACGAGCGCGATGTGCTGACGCAATGACTCAACTGTGAAGCGCCGGATGTCGGTGCCGTTGATCAGGACAGCACCGGCTTTAGGATCGTAGAAGCGCTCGACCAGCGAGAATACCGTCGATTTACCCGCACCAGATGGGCCGACAAGCGCCACCACCGAATTGGCAGGGGCCGTCAAGCTGAGGCTCCGCAGAACAGGCGCCTCGCCATAGGCAAAGTCGACGCGGTCGAAAGTGACGGTCGCTCTATCGAACTTTGCGTCCACGGCATCGGGAGCGGACTGCAAATCCGGCACCAGATCAAGGATCTCGTACATCATGCGAACGCCAACCAGTGACTTTTCGAGATCGAGGTTGAAGCGGGCAAGGCGCTTGGCCGGTTCATAGGCAAGCAGAAGAGCGGTGATGAAGGAGAAGAAGGCACCAGGGTCCGCATTGTAATGAACGATCTGGTAGCCGCCGAACATGACCACGAAGGCGATGGCAAAACCGCCTAGCGTCTCCATCAGCGGGCTGGAGCGCGCACCAAGCGTGGCAATGCGATTGGAGAGCTTTTCGACATTGGAGGTTGCACCATCGAAAACACGGCGCAAACGAGGCTCAAGACCAAAGGATTTGACAACCCGAATACCTTGCACGCTCTCCTGAATGATCGTGACGATCTGGGCGGTGGTCATCACCTCCCTGCGGGCAGCGGTACGAACCTTCCGGAGAAGATGCGTCACCCCGTAGATGGCCGGCGGAGCGATCACGAGCGATAACATGGACATAGTGGGATTTTGGACCACCATGACAGTAACCAGCGATATCAGCGTGAAAAGATCTCGGCCAAGGCTCATGACGATTAGGTCGATCGCCGCACGCGCCGCTCCGGCGTTCTGCGAGATGCGCACCATGATGTCGCCGAGAGCATGCTGCTGGAAAAACGCAATGTCCTGCTTCAACACAGCGCCGTAAAGCTGACGCTGCAGCCGGGCAACCATGCTGTTGCCGATCTTGGTCAGCGTCACCGACGAGAAGTAGGTCGCAAAACCCTTGATGAGATAGATGAGGACGATGAGGCCAGCGATTGTGAAAACCAGCCCTTCGCTCTTCTCGATGAAGATCTTGTTGACGATCTCCTTGATGATGTACGCGCTGCCCGCCGTCGCCGCCGAGGCGATCACCATCATCGCTAGAGCGTAGGCATAACGTCGTGCATAAGGACGAAAATTGGCCCGGAAAAGACGGACGAGCGGCCCGAGCTTCTGCTCCGATCCGATGAAACCTTCGAGTCGGCTCTTCAGGAAGTCCACTGCATACTCCACGTCTGGCCCACTCGAGGCCGCCATGGCCAGGAGCCCGCCCCGATTTCGCGCGACTTTTCGCACAAAAGACCGCCGAAAAATAGACAGCAGGGAATGCTATGCCCGACCGCGCCTGTCAACCGCGCGGGGAACGCTTATGCCGCCGCCATGGTGAACAGAGAACGCGCCCTCAAGCCACTGCGATCACACGATCACCGGCTCGTTCTTGATCTGCCGGAGCGTCAGGCTGGTACGCACCTGACCGACGTTCGGCGTCGCGGTCAACTGCTCGATCACGAAGTTCTGACAAGTCTTGAGGTCGGGGGCGACGCATTTCAGGATGAAGTCGATCTCACCCGACTGCATCCAGCTCTCCCGCACCAGCGGCCAGTTCTTCACCCTTGCCTCGAAGGCGAGGATCTCGGCTTCCGACTGGGAGGTCAGTGAGATGAAGGCGAACAGTGTCACATCGAAGCCCAGCGTCTTCTCGTCGATCAGCGCCCGATAGCCCTGGATGACACCGGCTTCTTCCAGTGCGCGCACGCGTCGCAGGCATGGTGGCGCCGAGATGCCGACGCGGCTCGCCAGTTCCACATTGGTCATCCGTCCATCGGCCTGCAATTCGCGCAGGATCTTCCAGTCGATGGCGTCGAGACGGGCCTTCATGTTGCGCACTCCGTAGGACTCACCGACAAGCCCTCAGTTCGGTGCGGAACATAGCTTTTCGGTCGCCGGGACGAAAGCATCTTTCGGCAGGACGAACACTTATTATAAGGGCGCCCCCTTTCAAGCGCCGTTTCCGCAAGTCCACATGTCTTCGGGCGGAACCAGCACTTCTGCAGAGCAACCATTTTGCGCGCTGCTCGTTCAGGTCTGAGGGGGAAATATGGAGACAGACATGGACCTATCGCGCGAACTCGTCGACGGCATCCCGCTCCTCTGGGTCGCCCCACCCGTCGCCGGTGGACTACTCATCCATGTTCCCGCCTTCGGCCAAGCGAAAGAAGCGGCGACGCCGGTCCTGGAGGCAGCCGTTTCGCGCGGCTTGATTGCCGTGGCGATCGATGCCTACCAGCACGGAGAACGAGGCACCGAGGATCGAGAGACACTGACACGACGCGTCTTCTCCAACTTCCGACGCGAGATGTGGACCATCATCGGTGAGACCGTGCTGGACATGCCTCGCGTCGCGACGTGGGCGAGAGCCAGGTTCGGTTCCGACCTGAAGCTTCATCTGACCGGACTTTCAATGGGCGGCGATGTTGCGGTGGCCGCCGCTCCGCTTTTCGATGCCATCGCCAGCGTAAACGCGGTGATCGCCACGCCGGACTGGCAGCGCCCGGGCATGCGAGACCTCAAGACGGACGAACTCGTCGACCAGGGCGAGCCGGACGCCAAGGCAATGCTGTTTTTTGACGTTCTTGAGCCATTGAGCCATGCCGATCGCTATACCGGCCTGCCCATACATTTCATCAACGGGGCGGCCGATCGGCACGTTCCTCCCGACGGCGCCCGCCGATTCAAGGCTCTGGTCGGCGAGGCGCACAACAGCATTGTCATCACCGAAAAGCCGGAGATGGGTCATCTCGACTTCATCGACCCCAAGACCTGGCTGAACGACCTGAAGTTCGGATTTTAGGGTCTCGGAACGGCATGGGGCGGTGAACTCAGCGTTTCAGGGCGGAAACCTGTTTCGGCGAGAAACACACAAACTGTAGGCACATTCTCCGTCTTGAGGCCCAATTGGCAGGGGACGACGGGACACACTGGGGCAAGCGTCGAGCTTGCCCGCCTTGAAACCGCTCCCTCGGGCACCTACCATTCAACCGATTCCGGACGCCGCCCGCCGGCGCCCAGCCGATGCCGCATGGCCGATCGGCAAACCAAACGAGACGAGCATGACGCACACCCACACCAAGGTCCTGATCATCGGTTCCGGCCCGGCCGGCTATACCGCCGCCATCTACGCCGCCCGCGCCATGCTGGAACCGATCCTGATCGCCGGACTGCAACAGGGCGGTCAGCTCACCATCACCACCGATGTCGAGAACTACCCGGGCTATGCCGACCCGATCCAGGGTCCCTGGCTGATGGAGCAGATGCGCAGCCAGGCCGAGCACATGGGCACGCGCCTTGTCTCGGACATCGTGACCTCGGTTGATCTCACCAAGCGGCCATTCCAGCTGACCTGCGATTCCGGCAACACCTACTCCACCGATGCACTGATCATTGCCACCGGCGCCCAGGCGCGCTGGCTCGGCCTGCCGTCGGAGCACAAGTATCAGGGCTTCGGCGTCTCGGCCTGCGCCACCTGCGACGGCTTCTTTTTCCGCGGCAAGCGGGTCGTGGCGGGGTCATATACACATCTCCCAGC
>JAEZHI010000045.1 GCA_023436885.1 Pseudomonadota bacterium
GGTCATGGCGGGGAGAAATGCACCCGATCCCATCCCGAACTCGGCCGTGAAACTCCCCAGCGCCAATGGTACTCCGTCTTAAGACGCGGGAGAGTAGGTCGCTGCCAGGCCTGCAAAGGACAAGACACAAAGATACAACCCAAACCACACGATCAATCCTCTTCACTAAACACACACAGCCAAACGAACAGACCAAACACAACAAAGCCCTCCGAGAGAGATATCTCCGGAGGGCTTTGTGTTATGGGCAAAACTCGCCCACAAACCTGAAAAACAGACAGACAGCCCGAGAAAGCAGGAAGCTGCAAAAGCCCACGCGCCAGCACGGCGCCGCGACCGCGCCTGAAGCCACAAACAAAACGACCGGACTCTATCAACGAACAACGGTCAGCCCGAGTTCTCCCAGAGACCATTGGAGGGGCAAGGGTCCGACTTCACTCTAAGGTGAAGCGAGCCTGGCAGCTTTCTCGGAACCAGCTGGCTCACCCCACGTTTCATATACGGTTCCCCGAACCGAAACATTCATGAGACGTGAAGGGAGATTGTCATGAGTTCCACCACCGACAAGATCAAGGGCTACACCAACGAGGCCGTCGGCAAGGCCAAGCGTGCCGCTGGTGAGGCGCTCGACGACCCGGAACTGAAGGTCAAGGGCGATATCCAGGAAGCCAAGGGTGATACCCAGAAGGCCGTTGGTAAGGGCAAGGAAGCCCTGAAAGATACCATCGACAAGCTCTGAGCAGACCATGCTCGACTGTCTTGAGGCGCTGCCGGTCCTAGCGGACCGGTGGCGTCTTTTGTTGAGGCCCTGACCGCCCGGACGCGGAGGGCGCTTTCTTTTCCTTCAAGGATCGTAGCATGGCCCAGAGAACGTTGCTGCAGGCATTCCACTGGTATTATCCCGGCGAAGGTCGTCTCTGGCCCGATATCGAAGAAAAGGCGACATCGTTGGCCGAGATGGGCATCACCGATGTATGGCTGCCTCCTGCCTACAAGGGCAGCACCGGCGGGCTGTCGGTTGGCTACGATGTCTACGACATGTTTGATCTTGGTGAGTTCGATCAAAAGGGCAGTGTTGCCACCAAGTACGGTGACCGGGCTGCACTCGATCGGGCTGCCCACGCACTCGAAGCCAAAGGCATCGGCGTCATCTTCGATGTCGTTTTCAATCACAAGATGGGCGCCGATGAGACAGAGCGTGTCCGTGTTCACCGCGTCAATCCCGATAATCGCGAGGAGATCGACCCGGAAACATTCGAGGCTACCGTGCACACCCGCTTCACCTTTCCGGGGCGGAACGGGCGCTATTCGGAGTTCATTTGGGATGCCAAATGCTTCAGCGGCGTCGACCATATCGAGGACCCCGATGAAAACGGCGTGTTCAAGCTGGTCAACGATTACGACGATGGCTGGAGCGTGGAGGTCGACGCGGAGTTCGGCAATTTTGACTACCTGATGGGCTCTGACATCGAGTTCCGAAACAAGGCGGTCTACGAAGAACTCAAGCATTGGGGACGCTGGCTGATGGGAGAACTACCCTGCGCCGGCTTTCGCCTGGATGCGGTCAAACACATCCCGGCATGGTTCTTTCGCGACTGGATCGGCCATATGCGCGGGACTGCGGGCAAGGACCTCTTCGTTGTCGCAGAGTATTGGCATCCGGATCTTGAGGCGCTTCGCCACTATCTCGACCTGGTCGACCGTCAGCTGATGCTGTTCGATGTTGCGCTGCACTATCATTTCCACGACGCGTCGAAAGCTGGCGCGGATTATGATCTGCGTACCGTGTTTGACGGAACGCTGGTCGGTGCCATGCCCGAACATGCCGTTACGCTCGTGGCCAACCACGACACCCAGCCGCTGCAATCGCTGGAAGCTCCCGTCGAGCCTTGGTTCAAGCCTCTGGCCTACGCCCTCATTCTTCTGAGAGAGCAGGGCGTTCCCTGTGTCTTCCATCCCGACCTTTATGGAGCGAGCTATACCGATAAGGGCGGCGACGGGCAGGATCATGAGATCGAAATGCCCGCGATCGAATGTCTTCCGCGATTGATTGAAGCGCGCCAGCGGTTCGCCCATGGCCCGCAGACCGACATTTTCGACGAAGCGAACTGTATCGCGTTTGTTCGCCACGGTACCTCCGAGGCGCCCGGTTCTGTCGTGGTGATGACCAACGGCGACGAGAGCGCCAAGGCTGTCGATCTCGGATCGGAGGTGGCGAACGTCGCCTTCCGTGATTATCTGGGTCATCGAGCTGATGTGGTCACCACGGACGAAGCAGGGCGAGCCAGCTTCCCGGTGAACGCCGGTAGCGTCAGCGTCTGGGTCCGCGAGGATGCCTTGAACTAGATATTGCTCGGCTTGAAAGGAGAGACGTCTGTTGGCTTCTCAACCGTCTTTGTCCCCGGCAATGGGAAGGATATGGGCGGCCATCGCTGCCGTGGTGCCAGTCGCCGTCGCGGCGACCATTGGCAACCTTGCCACCATTCCCAATATCTCGCCGTGGTACGAAGGGCTTGTCAAACCGCCCTTCAATCCCCCCAACAGCGTGTTCGGTCCGGTCTGGACCGTTCTTTACGTCCTCATGGCGTGGGCTTTTTTCCGTGTTTTGAGAGGTCCCAAGGGGTCAGAGCGACGACACGCTGTCGCGCTCTTTCTCGTGCAGATCACCCTCAATGCAGTCTGGTCAGCCGCCTTCTTCGGCTTTCATTCACCGGCGGCGGGTCTGGTGGTGATTCTGATGCTCGTAACGGCGCTCGCCGCGACGATCCACGCCTTCCTGGCGATCGATCGAATCGCAGGTGGCGTTCTCGTTCCGTATTTCGGCTGGGTTGCTTTCGCTACGCTTCTCAACGTGTCGATCTGGTGGCTCAACTAAAGAAAGCCGGTCGGATCTGACAACGCCGTTTTTCAGCGGGGACCCAAAAGCAAAAAGGCCACCCGAAGGTGGCCGCTTTGCAAGTCATTGACTTATCTTCTGAAAATGGAGCGGGCGATGGGATTCGAACCCACGACCCTAACCTTGGCAAGGTTATGCTCTACCCCTGAGCTACACCCGCGCTCCGCTTTTCAGCGCGCTCCGTCGCCGGAACGAGGCGGTATATCGCCCAAGACGGCGGGGAATGCAACAGGCTTTTTTGACTTTTTTTGTCAGGCGCGATTTTTTGCCGGGAAAACGGTGCGACGCACGGGCCAAGATACGGATTTTCCTAAGGTTTTGGCTTGCAGGACAAGGCCGTTCCCTGAAATATCGGTCCATTGCGGGGCCATTGCCCGCGTTTGATGAGGTTTGCCATGGCTGCGACGCGCACCGAGTTGTTTGCCCTTCTTGACCGTTTGGGGATTGCCCACAGCACGATCGAACATCCGCCATTGCCAACCGTCGAGGCCGCGATGGCGGTATGGGGCGGCATGACCGGCGGGTTTGCCAAGAACCTGTTCGTCAAGGACAAGAAGAGCCGGCTTTTTCTGATCACGCTCAGAAAGGACGCCTCCCTCGACCTCAAGCATGTACAAGGTGTGATCGGTGCTTCCGGCCGGGTTTCCTTCTGCACGGCTGATCAGCTCATGGAGCATCTCGGCATCCTGCCCGGCTCGGTCACACCATTTGGCGCCATCAACGACATGGCGGGCGAGGTGACCGTGGTGCTCGAAAAGGCGCTCCTGGATCTCAATCCTGTGCATGTGCATCCGCTGGAAAACACGGCGACCACGGCGGTTTCCGCCGACGGCCTCGTTGCCTTTCTCAGGGCCACGGGCCATGAGCCACTGATTGTCGACCTGCCATTGCTTGCTTGAGCGGGGCCGCTGTTAAACTTGCCATAGCCGCCCTATATAGGGCGAGCGAAATTCCTCATCGCCGCCTCCGCTTGGGAGACCGGCGTCCAGCAGTCGAGTGAGAAGATGAGCAGCCCGACCTTCACTTTTGGTAACGGCTTCGCCCAGCCTGGTGCCGCTCCGGCCCCCGCCGCCGCGAGCGACATAATCGAGACGACAACCCGCGATTTCCCCCGTGACGTGCTGGACGCCTCGAAGGATAAGGCCGTTCTGGTGGATTTCTGGGCCGAATGGTGCGGTCCCTGCAAGCAACTGACGCCGATCCTCGAAAAGGTGGTGCGAGATGCGAAGGGCAAGGTCCGTCTTGTCAAGATGAACATCGACGAGCACCCCGAGGTGGCCGGTCAGCTTGGCATTCAGTCCATCCCGGCGGTTATTGCTTTCGTCAAGGGGCGCGCTGTTGACGGGTTCATGGGCGCGCAGCCGGAAAGCCAGGTTCGCCAGTTTATCGAGCGGGTTGCCGGCCCCATGGGCCCCACCGACCAGGAGAAGCTCATCGCGGCTGGTCAGGAGGCTCTCGCCGCCGGCGATCCGCAAGCCGCTGCCGACGCCTTCCTCGCCGTTCTCGACATGGATCCGGAGTCGCTTGCCGGAACTGCCGGCTTGGTTCGTGCGTTGACTGCGGCAGGCCAGCTCGAAGATGCACGCACCGTGCTTGCCCGCGTACCGGATTTGAAGTCCGGCGATGCGGCCATCGCCGGAGCGCGTGCCGAGCTCGAACTCGCAGAGCGGGCGGCAAGTGTTGGCGATACCGATGCGCTTGCTGCTGCCGTCGCCGCCAACCCGGGCGATCATCAGTCGCGCTTCGAGTTGGCTGAGGCGCTGGCGGCCAAGGGCGACCGTCAGGCTGCCGTGGACCAGCTCGTTGAGATCGTTCGGCGGGAGCGTGGCTGGAATGAGGAAGCGGCCCGCAAGCAACTGGTCAAGTTCTTCGAAGCGTGGGGCATGACCGATCCGATGACCCTCTACGGGCGGCGCAAGCTGTCCTCAGTCCTGTTCTCCTGATAGTTGGAAGGCACTCGATGCAAGTCGGCAATGCAAGCTATGTAGGTCCCGCCGATCTTCCCGGCGAACTGCCGCTCTTCCCATTGAAGGGGGTGCTGCTGTTGCCGCGTGGCTTGCTGCCGCTCATCGTGTTCGAGCCTCGCTACCTCGCCATGGTCGACGCAGCGCTGGCGGGCAACCGGTTGGTCGGCATCATTCAGCCGAGGTTCGACGTCGAGGACGGTGTCGAGGAGGGCTCTGCGCCGCTGTGCGAGGTTGGGACCATCGGCCGCATCACCGCGATCGCTGAAACGGGGGACGGTCGTTATCAGGTCACCCTGACCGGCGTTTGCCGTTTCCGCCTGACCGGCGAAGAGTCGGCAAGTCTGCCCTACCGCATCGGCCGTATAGCCTGCGATTTCCCAATAGATTTTGACCCCAGATCAGGCGAGGAAGAAGTCGACCGCGCCGCGTTTCTGTCGGTATTCGAGGCCTATCTTGACGCCAACGAGATGGAAGCCGACTGGGATGCCGTCGAGAAGGCCTCCACCGAGGCCTTGATCAACACGCTTTCCATGATGAGCCCCTATGGCGCCGCCGAGAAGCAGGCCTTACTCGAAGCGCCTGACCTCAAGACTCGGGCCGAGACGCTGGTAGCCATTACCGAGATCACGCTGGCGCGCGCGGCCAACGACGCGCCGACCACCATCAACTGAGGATATCATCATGCAGGAGAACGATGGTCGGCGGACCGGCGAGGTCGATCCCAAGCTCCTGGAAATCCTTGTGTGCCCACTCACCAAGGCGACGCTCGAGTGGTATCCGGAGCGACGTGAGCTTGTGTCGCGCCCAGCTCGCCTTGCCTATCCGGTGCGTGATGGCGTGCCGATCATGCTGCCCGACGAGGCGCGCGCACTTGATCCCGATGAGTGATGGTGGCGTTTCAGCGTCAGCTGGCGAGCCCGCAAGCCATCTTGAGCCGTTGCTCGGACCTGAGGTCGGCATCCGTCAGGCGAACTGTCTTCACCCGCGCCGTCGCGCCCGAGACCACGTGTCCCGCTGATTTTGGCAAGCCGGCCGTCGTCGCCAGAAGCGTCGCGATGGCCGCATTGGCCTTGCCGTCTTCTGGGATCGCCTTGACGCGAGCGGCGACAACCTGACGGCCGTCGGAAAGTCCCTTTATCCCATCGATTCGATCGGCGCCGCCACGCGGCGTAAGGCGCACCTCCACGAAGAGGTCAGCGCCGTCGCGACGAATTGGGCAGTCGGTCATCGGGATCAGAAGACGTAGGGGTAGATGTAGCGGATGATGATTTGTTCGATAAGAATGATGCCGAACCACAGCACCAGAAATGACAGATCGAGACCGCCGGTATTCGGCATGACGCGACGGATCGGACGGAGCAGCGGCTCGGTCATCGTGTAGAGGAAGGACGCGATGGCCGATACGACCTGGTTACGCAGGTTGACGACGTTGAAGGCAACGAGCCAGGACATGATCGCGGAGGCGATCAGGATGTACATATAGAGATCGAGGACCTGAAGGAGAACGTAGAGGACGGCCTGCATGAATGGGTCTTTCGCATTACAAGGTTTTCGAGATGTAGCCATGACGCAGGAGGCCCGCAAGGGCGCTTTACGATGCCCGGCACCCTCGATCATACGGCTTGGTAAAGAGGGATGCGTTCCATAGCTCCTGGCGGTTATGGTGCGGAGGCCGTCAAGGTGGCGATAGCCTGTTTATCTCGCTCCTCCGTTTTCTCGAATTTGCTTTCGCCGCCGGTGATCGCGAGAGGCTTGACAGCCCCGGCCCCTCACCCTAAAAGCGGCTCACCCGACGCCGGGTTCTCGGCTGAAAAGCCGTGCCGGATGGGGCTGTAGCTCAGATGGGAGAGCGCTGCAATCGCACTGCAGAGGTCAGGGGTTCGATTCCCCTCAGCTCCACCAAACACTCCAGTGTTTAGTGGCAGGATTTGAATCCGCATATTTGCTGGTGCCGCTTTCCCTCGTTTTGCTGTTTCCATTTCACCTCGTCATAAGTCGCGATCTGTCAAGCCTAGCGGCGCGATGCTTGGCTTGTAGTCATCGGCGACTTCGCGACCAAATGCTTAACGACGATCCCGCGTGAACCTGATAGCAAGAAAAGAGATCGATCTCATTGCGATGAGATCGATCCCAAAGCGCGTCATGTCGTGTCAAACGCCTGGTGGGGCGATTGATCGGGGGAGATGATGGGCGAGTCCGGTAATGCTCGAAGCGACGGTAAGACCAAGAAAGCGGCGCGGCTGATTGACGTTGCTCGCCTGGCCAACGTGTCTCGAGCAACGGCTGCCCGCGCGCTTGGAGGATACGGTGTCGTCACCCAGGAAACCCAGCAAAGGGTGGCCGAGGCGGCACGCGAGCTTGACTATAGGGTCAACGATCTGGCGCGTTCGATGCGGTCGGGCAAGACCTTGACCATTGGCATTGTGGTTGCCGACATTTCCAACTCCTTCACGCTCAACTCCATCCGCGGCATCATCGATGCGTCGGCGAGTGCTGGCTATCAGAGCCTTGTGCTGAACACAGATGGTGACGTGAAGCGCGAAAAAGATGCGGTTCGGGTGTTGAGGGAAAAACGCGTCGACGGGCTGCTGGTCGTTCCCGCCTCGCGCCTCGATGTCGATCATCTGGTCAGCGGCCAAGGGCATGGCGCTCCGGTTGTCCTTTTTGACCGGTTTGTCGACAATCTCCCGCTCGATTCGGTCATCACGGCCGATTATGAGGCCTCTCGCGCGGCTATTCGCCTCTTCGTCGCGAATGGTCACCGGCGCATCGGTTTGTTGTTTGGCACGGCCGCCCATCACGGACATCAGGAAAGCGAGCCCCACGACACCGTTTCGGCTGTGCGCGAGCGTGCGCGGGGTGCATTCGCTGAACTTGCAGATGCCGGGCTTGCGCTCAATCCCGCCTGGATTCGTTACGCCGGTTCCGTTGCGCCGACAGCGTTGGCGGCTGCCCGGCACATGTTGGCGCAATCTCCGCGTCCCACCGCAATCCTTGCCGGCAATGAAGAAATGCTGCTCGGCGCCCTGGCGGCCGCCGAAGAGATCGGTCTTGCCGTCGGTCGAGATCTTTCCTTGATTGGCTTTGACGATGCCCCATGGCTGGCCGTCTTTCGGCCACCGCTGTCCGTTGTCCAGCGCCCCACCTACGAGCTTGGGCGTCAAGCAGTGTCGTTGTTGTTGTCGAAGGTGGCCGGCGATCGAAGTCATCACCCCATCGTTCTTCCCGCAAAATTGGTTGACAGGTCCTCTGTGGCGCGTATTTTTTCGTAGAAACATCGATATGATTTATTAAATCCGAAATCTTCGGATGTACAATTCCGGAGTTGATTTTCTATGTGCTTTAGTTTTACTGATTGTTGTTTTGATATTTGAAATTTTTTCTTGACAGTTATTGTGACGAGTCGTAGTTGCTTTTCGTGCGGTGCATGGGAGGTGCGCCGTCATCGGTCGCATTGGATGGCTGTCGTGGCTGCGACAGCTTGCTTTGTGCCCCATTCATCGTTCGGGAGGATCGACATGAAGAAGTTTGTAACTGTCTGCGTCGCAGCTCTGTGCCTCGGGGCCTCGCTGGCGCACGCCGCCGACAAGAAGTTCACCATTGCCGGCATCGTCTTCCAGGAAGACCAGTTCATGAAATCGACGCTGCTCGGCATGAAGCAGGTTGCCGACAAGGAAGGCGTCAATCTTCTGACGTCCAACACGTCGAACCAGATTTCCAAGGAAGTTCAGGTCGTCAACACCTATACTGCCCGTGGCGTCGACGCGATCGTCATTACCTATCTAGACCCGGCTGCCGCCTCCATTCCGGCGGTCAAGGCTGCGGCCGACAAGGGCATCAAGATCGTTTCGTTCAACAATACGCTGGCCGCCGACTTCCCAGTCTCCACCGTGCAGTCGGATAACAGCCTGCTTGGCGCCGGCTCGGGCAAGGCCGCGGCCGAGTACATCAAGGCCCATTATGCGGGCAAGAAGGAAATCAAGGTCGGCATCATCAACTACAAGGCTCAGCTGCCGCCGGAGAGCAACGCGCGTCAGGATGGCTTCTGGGGTGAGATCAAGAACATCCCCGGTGTGAAGCTCGTTGCCGAAGCGTCTTCACCTGTGGCTGAAGAGGCCATCAAGAAGGCAGCCGACATCATCACCGCCAACCCCGATCTCGACCTGTTCTTTGCCTGCAACAACGGTGGCACGATCGGCGCCGTGCTCGCGGTCAAGAACGCCGGCAAGAAGATCCCGGTGTTCGGTATCGACCTCGACAAGCAGATGGTCGGCTTCCTGCAGTCCAAGGACGACATCTTGCAGGCTTCGACGGCTCAGGATCCGGTCAAGATCGGTGCTCTCGCCATGGAGAACGCCGTCAAGGCGCTGAAGAACGAGCCGGTCGAGAAGAAGATCATCGTTCCGGGGCTGACGCTCACCCGCACCGACCCGGCGGCCATTGCCGAGTACGCCAAGACCGTCAAGTAATTGGTCGATCGCATGGGCTCGCCAGCTTGCGAGCCCATGCGTCACTCTGCGAGCGGCGTTAGCCGAGTCTTGCCCGGTGCTCTCGCCAAGTTCGTCCTCCTGATCATGGGCGAATTTCACGCAAGTTCTGGCGGGCTTTGCGCACCCTTCGTGGTGCCGCAGTCGCGCAACAACTCCGGCCTCCCCAAGAGAGCCCGTCGGTCGGCCTTTGGGCCCGCGGATCGATGATGGCTTCGTCGGGAACAGCCAGACCGGAATGCAAGGATCGCATCAATGGGATCGGCAAAGCTCGAAATCAGAAATCTGACGAAAGCTTACCCCGGCGTTGTCGCCCTCGACGATTTCTCGGCCAGCTTCGAGGGAGGCAAGGTCTATGCTCTTCTTGGCAAGAATGGGTCGGGCAAGAGCACCTTCGTCAAATGCCTGTCCGGTGCGGTCATGCCCACATCCGGCGAAATTTTCATCGATGGGCAAAAGGTGGATTTCAAGGGGCCGGCCGACGCCAATGCTGCCGGCATCGCCGTGGTCTATCAGGAACTCAGTCTGATCCTGGATTTCACGGTTGCCGAGAACATCATGCTCGGCCGCTTTGCCACCGGCGGTCCGGGCAATATCAAGATCGACTGGAAGGAGACCAACGCCGCTGCTGCGAAGATCCTGAAAGGCTTGAGGATCGATATTCCGGTGACGCGCAAGGTGTCGGACCTGTCGGTTGGCCAGCGTCAGGTCATCGAGATCGCCAAGGCGATGTCGCTCAATCCGCAGGTTCTGTTGCTCGACGAGCCCACCTCGGCCTTGGCGCGCCATGAGATCAACAGCCTCATGGAGGTGGTGCGTACGCTGAAAGCCCATGGCGTCGTCATCATCTTCATCACCCATAAGCTCAACGAGATCAGGGGCGTCGCCGATTACGTCACCGTTCTGCGTGATAGCCGGCATATCGGTTCGGTGCCAATCGATGTCGCGACACCCAAGGTGATTGTCGACATGATGTTCGGCGAGACCGAGCTGCAGTCGCGCCCCAAGGATCTCAAGGTGGGCGATCAGGTCAGCCTCCAGGTTTCCGGGCTCACCCGACATGACAAGTTCGAGGACGTGAGCTTTGAAGTTCGTGCCGGGGAGATCGTCGGAATCGCCGGCATGCTCGGCGCGGGCCGTAGCGAGCTCCTGCGGGGTATCTTTGGCGCCGATGGGATTGACAGTGGTTCTGTGGTCATCAACGGCACCGAAGTCCGCAAGCCGACCATCCCACTGATGAAGAAGCTCGGCCTCGCGATGACCATGGAGAATCGCAAGGAAGAGGGCCTCATCCAGATCATGTCTGTCGAGGACAATCTCTGCCTCGCCAGCCTGAAGGAAATTTCTCACCGGGGACTGATCAGCCATTTTCTGCAGGCGCCCGTCGCCGAGAAGTGGGTGAGGCAGCTGCACATCAAGGTATCGGATCCGTCCTACGAGGTTCAGTCATTGTCCGGTGGTAACCAGCAGAAGGTGGTTGTCGGCAACTGGCTCAACACCGACCCCAAGGTCGTTTTCTTCGACGAGCCGACCCGCGGCATCGATATCGTCGCCAAGCAGCAGATCTTCCAGATCATGTGGGACCTGTCGCGCAAGGGGCTCAGCGTCGTCTTTGTTTCCTCGGAGCTCGAAGAGCTGCTCGAGGTCTGCCATCGCATCCTGATCATGGAGGCGGGCCGCATCATCGGCGAAGTCACGTCGCCCGAAACGACGGGAATCGAGGAGCTTTACGCCATGTGCATGGGCGAAAGCGCCCGGCAACTCGCCTGATCGCCATCATCTGTTCGCTTACAAGGGTTTCCGTCATGTCTTCCCTGGCAACGCGCCGTCCCACCATTCGCATCTCCGATTTCGTGCTCGAGCTCATCCTGCTGGCGATCGTCGTGTTGCTGGCGTTCACTGCGCCGGGATTTGCCTCGTGGGACAATTTCATGAACATCCTGCGAAGCGCGGCGACGACAGGCGTCATCGCCTTCGGTATGACCTTCGTCATCATTCTCGGCGAAATCGACCTTTCCGTCGGTTCGGGTGTGGCCTTCTTCGGCTGCCTGCTGGCGCTGATCACCGAAACCCTCGGCGATGCGGGTTACTCGGTCGAATTGGCGATTGCTCTCGGAACGATTGCTTGCCTCTTGGTCGCGATCTGTGCCGGCATGTTCACCGGTTGGATCCGCCATCGGCTGGCCGTGCCGACCTTCATCACCACGCTGGCCTGGATGGCTGCATTCCGTGGCGGCGCCTATCTTCTGACCGGTTCTTTCCCCATCACACCCTATCCGGATTGGTTCTTCTTCTTCGGCGCAGGTTTTATCGGCGGCATTCCGTTCCAGGCCGTGGTGTTCCTCATCGTCTTTGCCCTGACCTGGTTCATCTCCAAGTACACGGTCTTCGGCAAGTCGGTCTATGCCATTGGCGGCAATGCCGAATCGGCGCGCCTCTCTGGTATCAGCGTTGGCAAGGTGCGCATGGCCGTGATGGCCATGACGTCGGTGTTTGCCGTCATCGCCGGTATCATGGTGTCGAGCCAGATCCAGGCCGGCAATCCGACTGTCGGCCTTTCCTGGGAATTCACGGTGATCTCCGCCTGCGTCATCGGCGGCGTTAGCCTGATGGGCGGCAAGGGACGCATCTGGGGAACCTTCGTCGGCGTCTTGTTCCTTGAGATCATCCTGAACGGCATGACCCTGCTCAACATCGACGAGTACTGGCAGTACGTGGCTCGTGCCCTGCTGATCCTCGGCGCCGTTCTGATCTATCAGCTGCAGGCCGTCTCGCGGACTACGCGCTAACGATCGCCAACACGGATGCCCGGCTGCTCAGCCGGGGATCCTCGGTTTTTCGAGTGGCATCATGTACATCGGGATCGATTGGGGCGGCACCAAGATGGAGGTGATCGGCCTCTCGGGCGACGGGCGCGAGCTGTGCCGGCATCGGATTGCCACGCCGCGCGAGGACTATCAGGGCTCCATTCAGGCAGTTTGCGACCTGGTCGGCCACGCGCGCCAAACAACCGGTCTCGACGGTACGGTGGGCATCGGCTTGCCAGGTAGCCCCAATCCCCTGACTGGTCTGATCCGTAATTCCAATGCCTGGTGGCTGAATGGCTAGCCGCTCGGCCGCGATCTTGAGACAGCGCTCGGCCAGCCGGTCCGGATTGCCAACGACGGCAACTGTCTTGCCGTGTCGGAAGCCATCGATGGCGCGGGCGCCGGCGCTCACATCGTGCACGGCATCATCCTGGGCACGGGGCACGGCTCTGGCATCGCCATAGATGGTAAGAGCCACAATGGGCATCAAGGCCTGGCTGGCGAGATTGGTCACTACTCGCTGCCGTGGCCCAAAGAGGGAGATTATCCCGGGCCTCGGTGCTGGTGCGGGCGGCAGGGCTGCCTGGAAATGTTCTGCTCGGGCACCGGGTTCGAGCTCGATTATCGCACAGCTACCGGCGTTGAGCGCAAGGCGGCGGAGATCATCGATCTCAAGCGTGCCGGCGACGCGGCAGCATCTGCAACCTATGTCCGCTATGTTGATCGACTGGCCCGGTCGCTGGCGTTGATCATCGATATCGTCGACCCGGACGTGTTTGTGCTTGGCGGCGGCATGAGCAATGTCGATGAGCTCTATGAGGATCTGCCCAAGCTTCTCGGGACGCGCACGAATCTTTTCGAAGGGAATGGCAGGCTGGTTTTTTCGGACAGGGTGGAGACGCCAATCCGCAAGGCCAAGCACGGCGATAGTTCGGGTGTCCGTGGCGCTGCCTTCTTGTGGCGAGAAGCCGAGGGCAAGCGATAGCGCGCCGAAGCGGGCATTTTTACAGGTTCCGGGCTGACTTTCCTCGGCGTTTGCCCTTGATCGGACTTGGAAATCCTCCATATTAATCCGAGGTCTACCGGCCTGGACTGCCCGAGAGGTGAGTCACTTCCCTGAAAACCCAGCCCTGACGGAGGCCCCCCATGCCACACGACACGTCCCTCATTTCGACGATTGTCGGTGGTTTGGTTCTGGCTTTCATTTTTGGCGCCATCGCCAATCGTTTCCGCCTGCCGCCCCTGGTCGGCTATCTCGTGGCGGGCATGCTGGTCGGGCCGCACACGCCGGGTTTCGTTGCCGACCAGGAATTGGCGCCTCAGCTCGCCGAACTCGGCGTGATCCTGCTGATGTTTGGCGTCGGCCTGCATTTCGCGTTGAAGGACCTGTTGTCGGTCCGTTTCATCGCTGTTCCCGGCGCGATCGGACAGATCGCCATTGCCACCTTGCTTGGCTGGTTGCTGGGGCACAGCATGGGGTGGTCGACCGGCGGCAGCCTGGTGTTCGGCATCGCCCTTTCGGTCGCCTCCACCGTGGTACTTCTGAAGGCGCTGCAAGAGCGACGGCTCGTTGACAGCGAGCGCGGCAAGATCGCAGTTGGCTGGCTGATTGTCGAAGATCTCGCCATGGTGCTGGTGCTGGTGTTGATCCCGGCTGCAGCCAGCGTTGCGGACGGCGGCGCCAGCGCCTATTCCGATCCACTCGCCGCCGTGGCGAGCCGGATGATAGGCATCGATCTCGGTGTCGGTGGCATCATCGCGGCAACGCTGGTCAAGGTCGCCGTTTTCGTGGCGCTGATGCTGGTGGTCGGCCGTCGCCTTATCCCGGCGATCTTGCATCGCATCGCCCACACCGGTTCGCGCGAATTGTTCCGCCTGGGTGTTCTGGCCATTGCGCTCGGCGTTGCCTTTGGCGCGGCGGAGCTGTTCGGGGCATCGCTGGCCCTCGGGGCGTTCTTCGCTGGCATGGTCCTGTCCGAAAGCGAGCTCAGCCATCGTGCCGCGCAGGAGAGCCTGCCGCTGCGCGATGCGTTTTCGGTGCTGTTCTTCGTTTCGGTCGGCATGTTGTTCGATCCGAATATCCTGATCAACGAGCCGCTGGTTCTGCTTGCCACGCTTGCGATCATCCTCGTCGGCAAGACGGTGGCGGCCTTTGCCATTGTGCTGCTGTTCCGTCGGCCGGTGAAGACCGCGCTCACCATCTCGGCGAGCCTCGCCCAGATTGGTGAGTTTTCCTTCATTCTGGCGGAAATGGGCGTTGGGCTCCGCTTCCTGCCGGAGGAGGGACGCGATCTCATCCTGGCTGGCGCCCTGATTTCCATCGTTCTCAACCCGTTGATGTTCGGTCTGACAGATCGGTTGCGTCCGACTCTTGAGGCTTGGCTGCAGCCAAGCCATGAGACTGCTCCTGCCGCTGAAGCCGCGCCGGTAGCTCCCGTCGCCGCCGAAGCGCCAATCGCCCCCACTACGGAAGATGATGACGATGAGCCTGCTACGCCGACAGCTCTCACCAGTCATCGCGTGGTGATCGGCTATGGTCGGGTTGGTAGCGTGATCGCCGATGACCTCGTGGAGCGCGGTGTGCCTTTGCTGGTGATCGAGGACGCTGAGGATCGCACACGCCGGCTGCGCGAGAAGAACATGGAGATCATCGCGGGCAACGCCGCCGACGGACGCGTGCTGGCGCTTGCCGGTCTCGAACGAGCGGAGGCGCTGCTAGTTGCGATCCCCAACGGCTTTGAAGCCGGGCAGGTCGTCGAACAGGCGCGACAGATGAACCCTACTCTCCTGATTGTGGCTCGAGCCCATTCCGACGAAGAAGTCGAGCACCTGTTGCGCCACGGCGCCAGCAAGGTCATCATGGGTGAACGCGAGATTGCGCTCGGCATGTTGAAGATGCTGGATGCTCCGGCTGCATCGCAGGATGTGGCCGACGAGGCTGGGCCGACAGATGTGGCCGCGCCAACCGACACGGAAGAAGGAAAGCCCGCGGCGTGATGTCGGATACAGCGCCAGTCCCGTTCTACAAGCGCTGCGTGTCGGCGCCGAGAACGGCTGTCGCCTTCCTGTCGGTTCTGCTTTTCGTCGTTGTCCTGCATCTCGGGCTTGGCAGCGATATCGGTTCATCGCTGTCGACCACTCTTGGTGCTGGCGATCACGCCGTGCTCAGGCATTCGGTTCTGCTTCGCGAGGGGCTGAGGTCGGTCATTGCCGCCGACCATGGCGATCGGACTTCAGCGCCGCCGCCACAGCTTCCGGCAGCCCTCGTGTTCGCTGCCGTCATTACGGCGCCGGTCGGCGTCCTCCGCCGCTTCCCCGCCGTTGCCGACGTTGTACCCGCCCGTCGCTGGCTTGCCGCCCATCAGCCGCGCGCTCCACCCATAGCCGCCTGATCTCTTCACCCAGAATCAGGATCAGCGGCCGCTCGCCTCAGTCGAGGCGGGGCGGTTTCGCCCGGCATGGACAATCCAATGAAGACTTCCCGCTGGCTGGTGGCCCTCTATTCGGCCATCATCGCTCTCGGCATCATCGTCACGCTTCCGAACGTGGTGCCACAATCCGTTCTCGACAATTTTCCCTCCTGGCTGCCGCGCGATCGGGTGTCGCTTGGCCTCGATCTTCGGGGCGGCTCGCATCTGGTCCTGGAGGTAGACGCTGCGGATCTCGTGAAAGAGCGGCTGCAGACGCTGACGCAGGACGCTCGCCGCGTCTTGCGCGAGGCGAGGATCGGCACTGCCTCAATCCGGCGCACCGGCAATGCCGTGGTGGTCAGTCTCGACAGTGCCTCGGAGACAGCCCGGGCTGCGGGAGAGCTTGGCAAGCTTGCTTCCTCGGTCGGCAACCCCGGCCTCGGGATGACGGCCAGCGATCTCGACATCCGCCAGGGCAGCGGCACGGTGACGCTTGCGCTCACCGAGGCCGGCCTCACCGACCGCACAGCGGCGGCTGTCGAACAGAGCCTTGAAATCATCCGCCAACGCATCGACCAGGTGGGGGTTGCCGAGCCGACCATCCAGCGGGTGGGCAGCGACCGCATTCTCGTGCAGCTTCCCGGCGTGCAGGATCCAGCGCGTATTCGAGAATTGCTGGGCTCCACTGCCAAGATGAGCTTCCATCTGCTATCCGACGCGGCGACAGCTGATTTCGTACCGCCGGGCGTCACCATGCTGCGGGATGAGGCGGGGCGGGCCTATCCTGTCGAGGATCGGGTCGAGCTTTCAGGCGATCGGCTTACCGACGCCCGCGTCGGCTTCGATCAGACGACCAACGAACCGATCGTCTCCTTCCGCTTCGACTCCGCCGGCGCTTCGCGTTTTGCCGATATCACCCGCTCCAATGTCGGCCGCCCCTTTGCCATTGTGCTCGATGACAAGGTGCTGAGCGCGCCGGTGATCCGCGAGCCGATCACCGCCGGCTCCGGGCAAATCTCCGGCAGTTTCTCCGTCCAGAGTGCTACCGACCTTGCGGCGATGCTGAGGGCGGGTGCGCTCCCCGCCAAGCTGACGGTGATCGAGGAGCGGACCGTCGGCGCCGATCTCGGTGCGGATGCCATCAAGATGGGTGTCGTCACGGGGCTCATCGGCTTCGCGCTAGTGTTTGGCTTCATGCTGGTGCTCTACGGCGCCTGGGGGCTGCTCGCCAACCTGGCGCTCGCTCTCAACGTGATCCTGACCTTTGCCGGCCTGACGCTGCTCGGGGCGACGCTGACCTTGCCGGGCATCGCCGGCATCGTGCTCGGCATCGGCCTTGCGGTCGATGCCAACGTGCTGATCAACGAACGCATTCGCGAGGAGTCACGCAAGGGTCTCAGTGCCGTTGCTGCTCTCGATGCCGGCTTCAAGCGGGCTTATTCCACCATTGTGGACGGCAACGTCACGGCTCTCATTGCCTCGGTGCTGTTGTTCTGGTTCGGCTCGGGGCCGGTGCGTGGCTTTGCCGTGACCATGGGCATCGGACTCGTGATCTCCATGTTCACTGCCGTGTCGGTGGTGCGTGTGCTGATGTTGTCGATCGTCCGGCGGCAGAAGCTCAAGAAGATGAACATCCGGCCGCTTCTGCCGCTTAAGCTGATCCCCGACGGTACGGCCATTCCCTTCATGCGGGCGCGCTTCTTCGGCATCGGCTTCTCGGCCTTCCTGTCGCTCGCATCCATCGGCCTCTTCATCTATCCAGGGCTCAACTACGGGGTCGACTTCCGCGGCGGTATCCAGCTGCAAGTCGAGACGGAAGGGCCAGCCGATCTCGCGGCGTTTCGTTCAGGTCTGAATGGTCTTGGGCTTGGCGAGGTGGCGCTGCAGGCTTTTGGGGACGCCAATCATCTGCTCGTGCGCGTCGAGCGTCAGGCGGGTGGGGAAGAAGCGCAGACGGCGGCCGTCGAACAGCTTCGGCAGGAGGTGACGAAGGTCGATGCTTCGGCGAAAGTCATCGGCACCGAGGTCGTCGGCCCGAAGGTGTCCGGAGAGCTCGCGACGGCCGGCGTGCTCGCCGTGGTGTTCGCCAGCCTTGCCATGCTGGTCTACATCTGGGTGCGGTTCGAGTGGCCGTTTGCCGTGGGAGCCATCGCAACGCTGATTCTCGACGTGACCAAAACGGTCGGTTTCTTTGCGCTGACCGGACTCGACTTCAACCTGACCGCCATCGCCGCTCTCCTGACCCTGGTGGGCTATTCGGTCAACGACAAGGTGGTGGTCTACGATCGCATGCGCGAGAACATGCGCCTTTACAAGCAGATGCCGCTGCGGGAGCTGATCGACAAATCGATCAACGAGACACTTGCGCGCAGCCTCTACACGTCGATGACCGCCTTCCTGTCGCTGCTGCCCATGGCGATCTGGGGCGGTAGCGCGGTGGAAAGCTTTGCCGTGCCGATGATCTTCGGCATCGTGATTGCGGCGTCGTCATCGGTGTTCATCGCGGCGCCGATCCTGCTGTTCCTCGGCGACTGGCGGACCCGGCGGCGGCGGGACCATGCGAAGCTGGCCGATGCCGCCCCTTCGGAAGCCTGACGATATAGGAGCCGGGCGGTGGCCCGGCTTCTTCTTCCTACTTAGAAAAAATCTCAAGTTGGTAGGTCATTTCACGGGGTTGTCCCGATACTCGGCCTCGGGGCGCAGGGCTAGTCTTGTGATGGTTGGGGACCCGCGACGTCCCCTCCGCCGTTCAATCACAAAAAGGCAAGTACCATGCCCACCACCACGGACAACCTCAAGGAAGCCTTCGCCGGCGAAAGCCAAGCCAACCGCAAATATCTCGCCTATGCCGATGCCGCCGTTCGCGAGGGCAAGCCGGGTGTCGCCAAGCTGTTTCGCGCCGTTGCGGCCGCCGAGACGATCCACGCTCACGCCCACCTAAGGGCGCTCGGCGCCATCAAGGGCACGCTCGACAATCTCGCCGACGCCATGGCGGGTGAGAGCCACGAGTTCACCTCCATGTATCCGGTCATGGTCGCGACGGCCAAGGCTGAGGGACACAAGCGCGCCATTCGCTCGATGACCGAGGCGATGGAAGTCGAAAAGATCCATTACGAGCTGTTTGGAGAGGCGCTGGAGGCGGTGAAGTCGGGCAAGGATCTTGGCAATGTCGTCATCCGCATCTGCCCGAACTGCGGCCACACCGTAATCGGCGATGCCCCCGATGCCTGCCCGGTCTGTGCCTGCGCCGGCGAGCATTACAAGATCGTCGAGTGATCGATCCTGGCGCTACCGGGACGGGCGGTGGCGCCACCAACCCAACAACAATCGGGTACGCGCTTCAGCACACTGGCAAAACCGATAAGTATTTGGGGAAATGGTGCCGCACGACGGATTCGAACCGCCGACCCCATCATTACGAATGACGTGCTCTACCAACTGAGCTAGTGCGGCGCCGGCGCGAGGTTTCCCCCGCGAGACGGGGCGTTGATACCGGCATCGCTGGCTAATTTCAAGCACCGCTTCCGAAGAAAATGAAGCCGGCGCTCATCGCCTCAGGAGAAGGGCGATTGTGGAGCGAGACTGCTGGCGAGACCTTTGCCGTTGGCGGGGCCGGGATCGTCGGGCGGCGGAGGCAGAACGGCGAGCGGATCGATGGCTGGGCCGGTGGTTGCCAAGGGTGGTTCGGCTATTGCCGCGGGCTTGGCCGACGCAGGCGGCGCGGCATGAATGGTGGTTGGCTCAGCCTTCGCTTTCGTCTCGATCGCTTCCCGCCTGGGTTCGGCAGGTGTCGGGGGCGTCTCGCTCTTGATCTCCGGCGCGGCTGGCAGCTCCTCGGCTTCCACCGCAGGCAGCGCATCGTGGGCAACCGGTGGTACGGGTTTGGCGGCGATGACCGCGAGATCATCGCCATCGATCGCTTCGCCGGTTTCGCGTTCGGCCGGCACCCGCCACTCCACGGCGTCAAGACGGCCGGACAGCGGAGACAAGGGCTGCCATGCATCGAGCACCAGGCCATCGGCGGTCCAGGCTGCGTCGCGTGGCGCCCGCACGGCGCGGGCCAGCCATTCGCGGACACGGCCGATGTCGCCGGTCTCGCTCTCTTCAAGCTCGGCCATCATCAGGCAGACGCGTTCTGTCGGTGCTTGTCTCAGGGCCTTGGTGAGGGCCTCGCGCGCAAGTGAGAATTCACGCGCGTCGAGAGCTGCGCGGGCAACCGTCACGGCGCCCTCGGGATGAACCGGCTCCAGATTCTCCAGCATGTGCGCGCGCTTCAGGCGGTCGCGCGCCGAATCGCCAGACCTGAGATGCAGGTAGGCGGCGGCGAGATCAGGATGTGGGGAGAGTTTCCAGGTAGCTTCCAGAACCTTGGCCGCCCGGCGCGTGTCGAGTTGGCGAGCCAGTGTGCGGGCTGCGACCGTTGCGGCCGGTACGAAATCGGGCGCGATCTTATGGGCTTCGAGTGCGAAGGCGCGCGCCTTGTCGGGTTCGCCATCTTCGATTTCGAGCGCACGCGCCGTGAGCAGCACTGCCTTGAGGCGGTGGGCGTCGCCCTTGCCGATCAGTCGCCCTGCAACATTCAGCTCCAGTACCGAGAGGGCCTCGCTCCAGTTCCGGTCGGCCGAGAGATAGTCCATCATGGCCGCACCGGCCCAAGGCAGGGCAGGATTTTCCTTTTGCGCTTCAGCAGCAAACTGTCGGGCAGCCGCAGCTTCGCCAGCGCGCGTTGCCTCAATGTATAGGCCACGGAGGCCGAGGAGCCGCGTTTCCGGCGCTTTGAGCATGCGCGTGAAGGCTTGCCGGGCGGTGTCGCTTCGTCCCTCAAGCTGGGCTGCCTGGGCGGCAAGGAGCAACACCAGCGGCTCGCTTTCGAGGAAACGATTGGCCTCCGCAGCTTCGCGCTGCGCTAGACGATAGTCGCCTGAACCGACGGCGATCATGCCGCGCGACAGCGCGCGGTAGCCACGGTCGCGGCGTCGTCCGGCGAAATAGCTGCGCAGGCCGCGCGGAGCGCGCCAAAGGCCAGAGATGAGCTTCCAGGCGACGAGCAGGGCGACGGCGAGAACCAGCAGTGCGACGATGACGACCCGCAGAGGAGGTGCTGCAGCGCCGCCTGGCCAGGTAACCGAGACGGCAACTGGCACGCCACCCAGCCAATCGAAGGCGAGAACGGCGAGGAACAGCGCGGCGACCGACAGAAGAATGCGGATCATCTCGGGGCCTTTCCGAAGCGGCGGCTTGATCAGTTGGTGGCAGGCACCGACAGGCGGTCGACGATACGAGCAGATATGGCCTTTATGCCCGAATCGACGCGGACGCGGGCGTCGAGATCGGCGAGCCAGGCCTCGGCCGGCGGGCGAGCCCAGGCCGGCAGGGTTTCGGCGGCTGCCTTTGCCGAGGCGGCATCACCGCGCTTCAGCGCCTCTCGGATCGCCTCAACGGCCGATGAAGCAGGGTCAGTGGTTGCCGGACCAGTCTCTCGGTAATTGACCAAGGATTTGGCGCTGTCGAAGAAGCCGTCCACCCAGCCCTTGCTGGCTTCCACCGGTCGCCGTGCGAGCATTGCATCGACCGGCAGGGTGGCCAGCAGCTTGTCGCGCGTGGGGACGCCCTTGTCGGCAAAGGCCTTGAGGCCATCAAGCCCCGGAAGATCGGGAGCTGCGGCCGAGACGACTGCAAGGTCCGTCGCAAAAGGCAGGCCGGCGTCGATCTTCCCAGACAGCGAGGTCAGGGCAAGGGAAAGGGCTGCGATCTCGCCGCCCTTGGGGGCTTTGGCGATCCGCTCCTCGATTGTCGAAAGCCGTGTGGTGGCGGTGGTGTTCTCCGTCTTCAGCGCATTCAGCTGTGATGCGAGCTCTGAGAGGCGGGCTTCCATGGCGGTCACAGTGGCTGGGTCCACGGCCGGTTTGGCGGCTGCGGCTTTCTCGGCAGCATTCAGACGAGTTGCAAGATCGTCAATGCGTGCACCGAGCGGGGCGAGATCCACCACCGGCGCTTCCTTACTCTCAAGGGCAGCAATCCGGCTGGTGAGTGTCTCGGTCGCTGCTTGTCCGGCGGCGAGGCGATCAGCCACTTCGCCGAGCCGGGTTTCCAGCGTGGTCGGGTCGATGTTACCGGCCGCAGGGCGCTCGCTGGAACGCGGCATTATGGCAAGTAGCAGGACGGCGGCGATGCAGCCGCCGGCGACACCTGCCCCAAGAAGGGGCAGGATCGCTTTCAGTTGGCTGGGACGATCGGTGCGTGGTGCGGCTGCGGCTTCCGCAGCCTTCGCCGTTTCAGCCTTGCCGGACCCCAGCATGGGATTGTCCAACGGTGGGTCGCCGAACGGCGGTTGTTCGTCCGGAGGCGTTGTCGGTGGAACATCCGGCGCCGGCGGGTCGCCGAACGGTGGTTGTTCTTCCGGCGGCTGGATCGGCGGGACGTCCGGTCCCGGCGGCTCCGTTACCGGCTTTTCCGGTCCCGGTGGTTTGGGCGCAGGCGGCTCCGGAACGGGCGGCTCACGCGGTGGCTCCTGAGGCGGCTTCGGCGGCTGGGCTGCCTTTGTCACTTCAGTTGCTTCAAGATCGATGACTGGAGCTTTCGGGCGATTACGCCGGCCAGCAGCGTCCTTGCGGTGGTCTTCGGATACCATGGTCTCTAGTCCCTCCGCTTCATGCTCGCCACTGGCAGTTTCGCGCAGCCGGGCAGCGAGCGCAACGCTGGCTTCAACGAGTGCCGGACCGGTCGGTTCCGACGCCACGATCAGTTCGGCCATGCGGCCGTTCAGAGGCGTCGCTGCCGCCTCCGACAATGCGGCTACGCCAAGACGAGAAAGACGCGTCTCCCAGTTCATAGCGACAAGGAGATCAACGAAAGCTTGCGCCGAGCGCTTCGAGGCGACGATCAGCCCGGAAATGCGACCTTCGGCGAAGGCGTTAGCCACATCCGGCGCCAGAGTCTGGCGTGGTTCGGCGCGGTAGACTTCAATCTCGGTCACCGTGACGCCAAGTCCGGAGAGCCGGCCAGCGATATCGCCAGCCTTGTCGCGCCCGCCCGCGTGAATGAGGCGGTGAAAGCCGGTCCGGGCGACCATATCGACGATGTCGTCAGCGTTGCCGTCGGCCGAGCGCACGTCAACGAAGCCAGCAACGCGGGCATCATGGGCTGTGCCGGAGCCGACCGCTATGACGGTCAGTCTGGTCAGCGGTTCGAAGCCCTCCGCGCCTTTCAGGATGGCCACAGTCTGACGCGAGGTCAGAATGAGCGCTTCCGCTTCCGGATCCGCTGCTCGCACCAATCCGGCGGGATTATCCGCTGGTTCAATGGTCAGCATCGGCTCGGCAAGGGCCGGAACGCCTCGCGTGGCGAGCACCGCCACCATGTCGCTCGCCTGCGGTTCCGGACGAAGGACGAGGAGAGCCATCGTCTAGCTCCCGCTGAAGAAGCCGGGGCCGGCCAGCGCGGCGAGACGGGCGCCAAGACGATCCCCCACGCCTTCCGGATCGGAGCCACTTTCCCGTCCCTCATGGACGACGCTTCCGTCCGGCGTCAGGATGAGACCATGAAGATCTACCCGACCCTCCGCGGCGACCGCGTAGCCGGCAATCGGGGTACGGCAGGAGCCGTCGAGCCTTGCGAGATAGGCCCGTTCGCAGGTAAGCGCGATGGCTGTCGGTGCGTGATGGATGGGAGCCAGAAGTTCGGCGATCCGCGCGTCGTCGATCCGGCTTTCGATACAGATCGCGCCCTGTCCGACGGCTGGCGGGAAGGATTCGAGATCGAGAATTTCGGTTGCGACGTCGACCATGCCGAGCCGCTTCAGGCCGGCGACCGCGAGCAGCGTGGCGTCGGCAACGCCTTCGCCAAGTTTGCGCAGCCGTGTCTGCACATTGCCGCGATAGGGTATGACGACAAGATCGGGCCGGAGGCGGCGCACGATGGCGGCTCGTCTCAGCGATGCAGTTCCGACCACGGCGCCATTGGGCAGTTCAGCGAGCGAGCGATATTTCAGGGAGACGAAAGCGTCGCGGGCATCCTCGCGTTCCAGAAAATGCCCGAGCACGAGTCCTTCGGGGAGCACGGTCGGCATGTCCTTGGAGGAGTGTACGGCGATATCGAGCGCACCGCTCAATAGCCCAGCCTCGATTTCCTCGGTGAACAGGCCCTTGCCGCCCACTTCGGCAAGCGTGCGGTCCTGGATGCGGTCGCCAGCGGTGCTGATCGGGATGATCTCGACCTCCGGCGCATTCGCACCCCATGCCGCGATCAGGCGATCGCGCACCTCGTTGGCCTGGGCAAGGGCGAGCGGGCTGCCGCGCGTGCCGAGACGGATGGGTTTTGGTTGCACCGGTTCGCTCCCCGTGTGATAGAGCCGTGAAACGAAGGCGTCGGCCGGCCGACGTTCGGAGACAGCGACGAATCGTCCCTAACGTCTCGCCTTGCCATGGCAACACTTGGACCATGGAGCGCCGCGAGGCAACGTGTTCTTGGGTCTGGCCTTTCCGAAGGTCTATCCCGGCAGAGATGGAGTGACCAGAATGGACGACCTCAGGGATCTCGTCATTCTCGGCCTCGAAAGCTCTTGTGATGAGACGGCGGCGGCTGTCGTTCGGCGGCGCGCCGATGGCTCGGGTGAAATTCTCTCCAATGTGGTGTTCTCGCAAATCGAGGAACACGCGGCCTTTGGTGGTGTCGTTCCAGAAATTGCCGCGCGCGCCCATGTGGAGGTGATGGACGGTTTGGTCGCAGCGGCGCTTTCGGAGGCGAACATATCCCTCAAAGACGTCGATGCGGTGGCGGCAACGGCGGGGCCTGGTCTGATCGGGGGCGTGCTGATCGGTCTCACCACGGCCAAGGCGCTGGCCTATGCCGCGAAGAAGCCGCTTGTCGCTGTCAATCATCTTGAAGGACACGCGCTGACGGCTCGCCTGACCCATGGTGTCGAGTTTCCCTACTTGCTGCTGCTCGTGTCCGGCGGGCATAGCCAGATCCTGCGGGTCGATGGCGTCGGCCACTACCAACGCATCGGTACGACTATCGACGATGCGCTCGGCGAGGCTTTCGACAAGACGGCGAAGCTTCTGCAACTAGGATACCCCGGCGGCCCGGCCGTCGAGAAAATGGCAGCCGAGGGTGATCCAAAGCGCGTCGCGCTGCCGCGTCCGCTGATCGGTCGTGACGAACCGAACTTCTCATTTTCCGGCCTCAAGACGGCAGTACGCCATGAGGCGGAAGCTTTGGCTCCGCTGTCCCGACAGGACGTGGCGGACATCTGTGCGTCGTTCCAGGCGGCCGTGTCGGATGTGGTGGCCGACCGCGTTGGGCTCGCCGTGCGGCGCTTTGCCGAAACGCTCGCCGATCACCGTCCGCCGGTGCTGGTGGTGGCCGGCGGCGTTGCCGCCAACAAGGCGATCCGCAGCCGTCTTGATGCATTGATGAGCGACTTGAACGGCAGCCTTGTCGTTCCTCCCGGAAATCTCTGCACGGACAATGGCGCCATGATTGCCTGGGCCGGTGCCGAACGGCTGGCTCTGGGACATACCGACGGTTTTGATGTAGCCGCCCGGCCGCGCTGGCCACTCGATGACGTTGCCGTACCGCTGGTCGGTCACGGTCGGCTGGGAGCTAAGGTATGAGCAATACCATTGGCGTTTATGGCGCTGGCGCCTGGGGCTCGGCGCTGGCCTTGACGGCGGCACGTGCCGGCGCCGAGGTCATCCTCTGCGGTCGTGACGCGGAAGAAGCGGCCAAACTCAATGCTACGCGTAAATGCTCGCACCTTCCCGATGCCGTCTTTCCGTCGTCGGTAAAGGCCTTCGCCGATCCCAATGCGTTGGCCGGAGTCGAGCTATTGCTGCTGGCTGTGCCGGCCCAGGCCTGTCGGGCCGCCGCGACAGCGCTTTCCAGCGTTGTCGGACAGGCGACGGTTATTGTTTCCTGTGCCAAGGGTATTGAACAGGCAACCGGTGTACCGCCATCTGTTGCCATTTCCTCGGCCCTGCCGGGTCGGCGCGTGGCCGTGTTGTCGGGGCCGGGCTTTGCCGACGATGTGGCGCGCGGCCTGCCCACGGCTGTGACCGTCGCGGCGCAGGACGCAGCCCTCGCCGATGCCATTGCGCGCCGGCTGGCCGGGCCGACGTTCCGCCCCTACGCGGCCACGGACGTCGCGGGAGTTGAACTCGGCGGTGCGTTGAAGAATGTTCTGGCAATTGCCGCCGGCATCGTCGCCGGCCGGGCGCTTGGCGCTTCGGCTCAGGCGGCTGTCATCACGCGTGGCTTTGTAGAGATGCGACGGTTGGCTGGCGCTTTCGGGGCAGAGCCGGAGACGTTGATGGGGCTGTCGGGATTCGGCGACCTGATGCTGACGTGTTCATCGGTCCAGTCGCGCAATTTCTCCTTCGGCATCGGCATCGGGCGAGGCGAGCAACCGGCGAGCTTCGGCAAGCTGGCCGAGGGCGCCGCGACGGTCGGTATCGCCGTTCAGAAAGCGTCGGAGTTTTCCGTCGAGGTGCCGATCATGGAAGCGGTGGCCGAGGTGCTTGCCGGTCATCTCTCCGTTGATGATGCCGTGGATCGGCTGATGGCTCGCCCGCTGAAGCGGGAAAATTTCATCTGAAAACGTCTGGTTGTTGCATTTTGCAACGGCGGCAGGGCCACACTGCCGAGATGATCAATATATAGAACGCGCTTTACGGCGCTGCCCCCACATATTGAAGCTAGCGAAATTGCGGCCGGAAACCGAATCGCAACCATGATCGACGAAACTCCTCTCCGTCGGCATCAGGTCGCGCGTAGCCGGCCGGTCCGGATGGACACCGGGTCCGCTCTCGTAATGTTCTTGCGTCGAGAGCGGCCCGAGCCCCATTTCCCCTAAGACAACAGTTCCTTGAGCGGCTTCGTTTCGATGTCGAGCCGTGAGACCCGCTTGCCGGCCTCCAAGAGTTTCTTGGCGGTCACGAAGGCTGTGGGGAAGTTGAGCGCATCGACGGCGATCATGGCTCCCTCGGCAAAATACCAGACGGCATGGCTGCCAGGGCGCGGCCCATCGGTTGCCAGGGTGTCGTCGTAGCCGTGATGGAGGCCGGCAATCTGCAGCTTGGCATCATACTGGTCTGACCAGAACCAAGGCTGCGGAACGTAGGCGCCGCCTGCGCCGGTCAGGGCGGCTGCTGCCGCTTCGCCTTGGTCGAAGGCATTCTGGACCGATTCGAGGCGGATCATGCGGCCGGCGTAGGGGAATCGCGCGCAGTCGCCCAAGGCAAGAATGTCGGGATCCGATGTGTGGGCAAACTCGTCGACCACCACACCATCGTCCACCGTGAGGCCCGCCGCCTCGGCCAGTCCGGTGTTGGGAGAGACGCCAATGCCGACGACCGCAAGGTCCGCATCGATGGTCCGGCCATCCATCAGCTCGATGCCGGTGAGGCGATCATCCTTGCCGATGAGGCGAACAATGGCGGTGCTTTCGAGAATATCGACGCCGTGGCTTCGATGGAGCTCACGGATGAGATCGGATGTTCCGGCCGCCGCGACGCGCTTCAGGATACGATCGGCGAGTTCGACGACGGTCACCTCAAGGCCGCGGGTTTTGGCGACGGCTGCGGTTTCGAGGCCGACGTAACCGCCACCGATCACCACGAGGCGGCGGCCAGGCTGAAAATCGGCCATCAGCGAATCGGCGTCGGCCTTGTCGCGCAACGTGAAGACGCCCTGAAGATCGCCGCCGATCACCGCCGGCAAACGGCGCGGCGTGGCGCCGGTGGCGAGGACGAGCGTGGCGTAAGGCAGCTCGTCGCCGCCTTCCAGTTTGACGATCCGCTTCGTCCTGTCGATGGCGGCGACCTTGTGTCCTGTCAGCACCGTCACGGCATTGGCCTCATACCAAGCCGGCGGCTTGAGGAGCAGCCGATCGAAGGTTGCCTCGCCCACGAGATATTTCTTGGAGAGGGGCGGCCGCTGGTAGGGCAGGACGGATTCGTCGCCGACAATCGTCACCGGCCGATCCGAGCCGAGTGCGCGGAGTTTGCCGGCAAAGGCCGCCGCCGCCTGACCGGCGCCAATGATGACAATGGGATCGCTCAATTGTTGTCCCTCGCATTGAAAGCCCTCAGCGGGCAGGCTTGGCCTCAAGCTATATCGAGATCGCCTCATGGGCGGAAGCATGGGCCACTTGCTCTGGCTGCCGTACCTTCCGTCTTTGGTCGTATCCGCCTGAAAGCTTTGCTCTTCCAGCCAGAACGGGCTTGTCACCCGCTTTGAATCGTCACAGCATGGCTTGCGGGGCGTGGCAGTCCGCGGAACTGCCGGCGACCCGAAAACAACAAGAAGGGCAGCCTCCTCGCCGATGAAGGAGGCTTGAGGAAACGTGGAGCCGTGCGGCCGGGGAGGGCCCGGCACCGGCGGATTGGAGTGATCTGATGTTCCGTCTCGACGAAAAGCTTGCCCGCATTCGGGCGGGTGCCTACACGCGTGCCGATTTCATCATCGCCGATGCCAAGGACCCCGATATGGGGCCGTCCATTCCCGGCGCCGGCCCGCTCAGAGCCAAGGACGGAACGCTTGGCCGCTATCAGACGCGTCCGGAATTCCTCAAGAACGTTCAGGCGATCGTCGAGCAGGATGTGGTCGACATCATGCTGACGTCGGCCTCCAGCTTCGAGCTGCTCAACGAGCAGGGTGTCTACAAGAACTCGAAGGTAAAGCCGGCGATCCGAGCCAACGACACCACGGATATCTGGTTCGTGCGTGGCGGTGTCTATCCGAAGAAGCCGTCAAGGCCGTTCCGCACCGCGTCGCTGTCGAGAGTCACCACCGGCACCATCGATCCGGCCCCCGGCAAGCCGCTTGTCGGTACCGATCTTGGCCTCTACTCGATGACCTTCAACAACGACCTCGAGCATGATTATGCCTCGCTCGAGGCCTTTACCGAGTTCCGTTACGAGGCGGCGCTGAATGGCTTCAAGTATTTCCTTGAGGTGTTCAATCCCAATGTCGACACTGGCATCGATGCCGATCTCGTGCCGCACTACATCAACGACTGCATCGCCCGCTGCCTGGCAGGCGTTACCAAGGCAGACCGGCCAGAGTTCCTGAAGATCGCCTATAATGGTCCGAAGGCAATGGAAGAGCTCGCCTCCTACGATCCGACCGTGATCATTGGCGTTCTCGGTGGCGGCGCCGGCACGACGCGCGATTGCTACGAGTTGCTCTTCCAGTCCGAAAAATACGGTGCTCGTGTTGCGCTGTTCGGCCGCAAGATCAATCTGGCCGAAGATCCGCTCAGCATGGTCAAGCACATGCGGGCCGTGGCGAGCGGCGATCTCTCACCTTCCGAGGCGGTGAAGTCATACCACGGCGAACTTGCCAAGGCCGGTATCAAGCCGATCCGCGAGCTCAGCGCCGACCTCGAGGTGACCGAGAAGCCGCTCAAAGCCGGGCTTGCCTGATCATGCCGGCTCGGCGCGGCATCATCACCGGGGGAACCTGGTGCGTCGACAACAACCGCCTGATTAGCTTCTGGCCCGAGGAGGACGGCATCGCCGAAATTCTCTCCCAGGAGCTGGCCGGGGGTGGCTCTGGCTGCAATCTTGCTGTCGACATCCGCCATCTCGATCCGGCGATGCCGGTCGAGACCATCGCCATCGTAGGTGACGACGAGGGCGGCCGCTTTCTCAGAAGCATAGCCGAGGAAGCGGGCATCGATCATCGGCAGATGCGCGTCGAAGGTTCGTTGCCGACGCAGTTCACCGATGCCTATGCATCGGCGCTGACGCACCGCCGTACCCATATCTTCGCCAAGGGGGTGGCAGCTGCGCTTACGCCAGATCATTTCGATCTGGCGGCAACGACGGGACGCATCCTGCATCTGGGGCTGCCGGGCTTTCACAAACAGCTCGACTGTGTCTGGGCCGATGGCGACAACGGCTGGGTGACCGTGTTGAAGAAGGCGCGTACGCTCGGTCTCAAGACCAACATCGAGCTGGCGAGTCTTGAGGCCCGCGTACTTGCCGATACGGTGATGCCCTGCCTCGGTCATCTCGATTATGTCGTGGTCAACGATACCGAGATAGGTGCGCTCGCCGGTCTTCCGACCGTCTCCCACGGCGTGACGGATGCCGACCTTTGCGAGGCAGCGGCGCGGAAGGTGCTAGAGAACGGCGCCATGGAGCTGGTGGTTGTGCATTGGCCCAAGCTCGCCATTGCGGTGACGCGTGATGGAGCGGTTGCCAAAAAGACGTCTTGTGCCATTCCGCCCGACCTTGTGGTCGGGGCCAACGGAGCCGGCGATGCCTTTGCAGCGGGCATGATCTACGGCATCCACGAAGGCTGGCCGCTTGAGAAGTCGCTTGCGCTTGCGCATGCAACGGCGGCTTGCTCGCTCCGATCGGTTACGACATCCGGCACGGTGGTTGGCTGGCAGGAAACGCTAGAGCTGGCGGACAGCTGGGGGTGGCGAAGCTAAAACTGGCCCCGGCAGAGCGATCTGCCGGGGGTATCTTATCGCTTACCAGCCGGAAAAAGCTGCGCGCGCCGTGTTGAAAGGCTTCAGCGCCGCGTAGAGCGCGCGATACTGATCGTAGAGAAAATCCATACGCTCGCGACGGGCCGCATCGGGTTCGAACAGGCGTTCGACAACGACCAGACGACTGGCGGCTTCCTCGATCGAAGAGAAACATCCCGCGCCAACCCCGGCCAGGACCGCTGCGCCGAGCACCCCGGCATCGAGCGTTTTGAGCCGCTTGACGGGCCGGCCCAGCATGTCGGCGCGGATCTGACACCACGGGTCTGACGCGGCGCCACCTCCCGCCATTGAGAAGCTCTTAGCGGTCCGCCCAGCAGATGCTTCCAGTGCTTCCAATAGCCAGCGTACCGACGAAGCAACACCCTCGAAGACGGCGCGCGTCAATTCGGCTGGCCCCATGGAACCATCCAGGCCGATGAAGGCGCCGCGTGCTTCGATGTCCCAAATTGGAGCCCGCTCGCCTTGGAGATGCGGCAGGAACAGCGGCGTGGGGCGATGGGTCGCGCTGGTGGCGGCGAGGGCGGAGAGTTCGGATGGCGCACGACCGGTGAGATTCGACAACCAGGCGAGTGACGCGCCGCCGGATTGTGTCGGTCCGGCATGCATGGTGATGCCTTCACAGGTTGGAAAGGCGACGACGCCGGCGGCGGGATGGCGGGAGCTCGATACTAGGCCAACGATCTCCGAGGTGCCCGAGAGATACATGCAGTCGCCTTCATGGACAGCGCCGGTGCCGATTAGTCCGGCCCAGGCATCCATGGCGCCGGTGACCAAGGGCAGCCCGGCAAACGGCAAGCCGGGCTGGATGTATCCCGCCACCTCGGTAAAGCCTCGGAGCGGTGGCAGTCGCTCGGCAAAACCATCCACCAGTTCGACAAGACGTGGCACATAGGTCAGCGACTGGTCGATGAGCCCAAAAGCCGTCATCGGGTCGGCGGTGGCCTCGCCGGTTAGCCTCAGGAGGCAATAATCCTTCGGCGCCATCAGCCAGCGCGTCTGCGCCCAGATATCGGGATGGTGCCGCTTCATCCATAGCGCTCGCGCGAGCGGATGGCTGGCGTCGATGGGCAGCGGCGCACCCCACCAGCCGATGCGCTCATCGAATGAAATCTTTGCATCGAGCTCGGCGGCTTCTCTCGCCGCTCGGCCATCCTGCCATGTGATGGCCGGTGCCAGAGGCGTGCCGTCCGCGCTTACGAAGACATGAGTGTTGACCTGACTGGTCAGGCCGACACCTGCGACAGCGCCTTCGGGCAGGCCATTCGAAAGATGATCGAGCGCGGCAAGGACGTGGCTGGTCCAATCGTCCGGGTTCTGCTCTGCAAAACCGGCCTGTGGCCGCTCTGTTCGATAAGGTTCCCCATAGGTTCGGAGCGTCGTGCCGCCTTCGTCGAACAAGGCAGCCTTGACCGAGGTGGTACCGACGTCGATGCCGACGAGAAAAGGCGTCTTCATGAGGGAGTCCGGAAGCAGAAAATGTGCTGCCGAGATCATCACGTCGGCCTCGACGTGTCCATGGCGGTTCGTCTTCCTTCGATCAAAAAGGTTCGCGTTGCGAGAGGCTTGGCTTTCTCCGAAAGTGCCGATAGCGGCGGTAGCGGCGGCTTCGTGTTGAATGCGATCCCTCTGGCTGCTAACTGTTTCGGGCCGGCGGGACGAACGAGGGCGCGCGCCCTGGACGACCGGCCCTAGAGAATAATGGGGAACGCACACATGACAGTTTTGCTCCGCACGCGGCTTCCCGCCGCCGTGCTGCTTCTTTCCGCTGTGTTCGGGGCCGGGACCGCCCTTGCTGCCGGCAAGATCGCGGTGATCACGCCCTACCTCGCCCAGCCGGGTACCCAGTTTTACGTCGAGGCATTCCAAGCGGCCGCCAAGGATAAGGCTTGGGACGTCAACGTCATCGACACCAAGGGCGATGTGGCTGCCGTCATTTCCCGCCTTGAGGATGCGGCGACGCAGAAGGTCGATGCGGTCGTCGTCAACGTCGATCCCGCGCAGGTCGAGGCCGGCCTTGCTGCCGTCAAGGATGCCGGTATTCCGATTGTCGGTATGGATGCCGGCGCCAGCCCCTATCTCGTCACCAATGTGACCTCCAACGGCTATGCCATGGCGGCCGACACCGCTGCCTATGTTGCCAACCGGATCGGTGGCAAGGGCAATGTCGTCATGTTCGTATTCGATGCCTTCCCGCCGGTACAAGTGCGCGGTGTGATCGCCAACGCCGTGTTCGGCAACAATCCCGACATCAAGATCCTCGATCGCGTGACGCCCGACGTTTCGGACGGCGGCATCGCCGACAGCCGCGCCAAGATGGAGGCGATCCTTGCCGCCCATCCTGACAAGGGGTCGATCTCGGCCGTCTGGGCGGCCTGGGACCAGCCGGCGCTCGGCGCCTTGCAGGCGATCGAAGCGGCAGGCCGCCAGAACGAGGGCATCGTCATCACCGGCATCGACGCCAATCCGCAGGCGCGGGAAGCGATCGCCGCCGGCGGCAATTTCGAAGCGTCGATGGCCCAGGACTTCCACGGTATCGGCAAGGCAGCCGCCGAGGCAGTTGCCCAGACCTTGGCTGGCAAGCCGCCGAAGTCGTCGGTCATCTATGTGCCGACCAAGCTGATCACTGCCGACAACGTCAAGGACTGACGGTCGTTCTCTAAAGACGGGTGGGCGGGGTGCCGCCCATCCGACGCAGGTTTTGTCATGACGCTGCTTTCGATCCACGATCTCGACAAGAGTTTTGCCGGTGCTCGGGCGCTCGATGGTGCCCGGCTTGAGGTGCGCGCTGGTGAGGTTCATGCCCTGATGGGCGAGAACGGCGCGGGCAAGTCGACCTTGATCAAGGTTCTGGCAGGTGTGGTGAAACCTGATGCCGGCACGATCGAGATCGACGGTGTGCCGGTAACCATCGCTTCTCCGGCCGACGCACTTCGCCTTGGTCTGCGCTTCATTCACCAAGAACTTTCGGTGGTGCCGCATCTGTCGGTCGCTGAGAACATCTTCCTCGGTCTCGATTACCCCCGCCGGTGGCGCGTCATGATCGACTGGGACGCGCTGAACCGTGCCGCTGCCGAGGTTCTGGCCGGGCTGGGCGTCAGCCATATCAACCCGGCGCGCAAAATGGCTCGTCTCACCGTCGGCGACCAGATGCTGGTGAAGATTGCCTCGGCTTTCCAGGATGCGGGGATCGAAGGCGGTTCGCCGGCACGCCTCTACGTCATGGACGAGCCGACAGCGGCGCTGTCTGCCGAGGAGTCGCAACGGCTGTTCGCCGTGATCCGCCGGCTGCGCGCCGCCGGCGCCGGCATCATCTATGTGTCGCATCGTCTTGATGAGGTCATGGAGCTCGCCGACCGTCTTACCGTGCTGCGCGACGGCGCCACCGTGGCGACCAAGGACATTGAGGGGCTTCAGAAGCTTGAAGTCATCGAGCTGATGATCGGTCGGCGGTTTGCCGAGGGCTACCCACCACGTCTTGCCCCGGTGTTGGATGAGGTGGCGCTCAGCGTCGAACATCTGTCCACAGCTTATCTACAGGATATCACCTTCGAGGTGCGCAAGGGCGAGATCCTCGGTTTGGCCGGTCTCGAAGGCGCGGGCCAGAGTGAGGTAATCCGGGCGATTGTCGGTGCCGACGGTGGGCATGACGGCGCGATCAGTCTCGCCGGCCGGCCTGTTCGGATCGATGAGCCGGTGTCGGCCTGGCAGAAGGGCCTCGCCTTTTTGCCCCGTGAGCGACGCCAGGAAGGGCTTGTTTCCTCTGCCTCCATTGCCGGCAATGTATCGCTGCCGCACCTCGACGATCTCGTTCGGTTCGGCCTCGTTCTCAACCGAGCGGCCGAAGCCGAGCAGGCGGTGGAGCTCGGCCGACAGGTCAAGCTGAAAGCCAAGGGGCCGCGGCAGAAGGTGCGGGAACTTTCCGGCGGCAACCAGCAGAAGGTGGTGTTTGCCCGGGCGATTGCCGGCAAGCCCGAGGTGCTGCTGCTTGACGAGCCGACGCGTGGCGTCGACGTCGGCGCCCGCTATGATATCCACGCCTTGCTCCGCGAACTGACGGCCGAAGGCAAAGCGGTGTTGCTCGCCTCTTCCGACCTGCCCGAACTCGTCTACATGGCCGACCGCGTCATCGTCTTCCGGGACGGCAAGGTGGCGACCACCGTTTCCACCGAGGGTCTCGACCAGGCAGGGCTTGCCGCACTCTGCTTCGGTACACCGACAACCCCCTCCGCCTGAAGGAATTTCTCGTGGCTTCCGCGCTCAAGACCTATGGCACGCTGATCGGCTTCGTCCTCATTGTCCTGTTCTTTTGGATGGAAATTCCAGGCACCTTCATGACCGCCAAGAACTGGCTGAATATCAGCCAGCAAGTATCGATGCTGGCGGTGGTCGCCTTCGCGATGACCATCGTCATGGTGATGGGCGACTTCGACCTTTCCGTAGGGTCGATGGCCTCGCTCGCCGGTATCGTGGCGGCGTTGGCCTTTCGTGATGGCTATGGCGTATGGGTCGGTGTGGCGTTAGCGCTCGTCATCGGCCTTTTGGGTGGTCTTCTCAACGGCGCGCTGGTGGCCTATGTCGGCATCCTGCCCTTCGTCGCGACGCTCGGCACGCTGACCGTCTATAGCGGCCTTGCCTTCCTGGTCTCCGGCGGCAAGACGATCTTCGGACGCGACATTCCCACAGCCTTCTCAGACTTTGCCCGTATCGGTATTTCGCCTTCCGATTTCGGCATTTCGCTTTCCGAAAACGTGAGCCTGCCCAAGCTGACCATTGTCGCGGTGCTGGTGCTGCTGATCGTCTGGTTCGTGCTGGAGCAGACGACCTTCGGTCGGCGACTTTACGCCATCGGCGGCAACAAGGAGGCGGCGCGCCTTGCCGGTATCCGCGTCAGGCGGTTGCGCTTCCTGGCCTTCGGCCTCAGCGGCCTCGGAGCGTCAATGGCCGGTCTGATGTACGCGAGCCGGGTGGCATCGGCCAATCCGACGCAGGGCTCGGGCCTGATGCTCGACGCGATCGCCGCCGTCTTCCTCGGCATGACGATGAGCGAAGAGGGCGAGCCGCATGTTCTGGCGACGCTGGTCGGTGTGCTGATCCTTGGTGTCCTAGGTAATGGTCTCACCCAGATGAGCATCGACAGCTATGTGCGCGACGTGCTGATCGGCTCGATCATCGTGCTCGCCGTTGCTGCCTCATCGCTCGGCAAGTCTAGGTAGGGATGGCATAAAAACGCCGCCGGTTGTGGCCGACGGCATTTTCGTTCTCATTCTCCCGACGTTCAGATGCGAATGCCCTCATTCATCAGTCCGCGCACCAGGCTGCCTGAAGCTGGCAGCAGTGGAATGAGGCAGGCCTGCACCGAGTGATAGATGTCCGGTCTTCCGTAGAACGGGTTAGTTGCTGGCCGGTCTTCTGCGTCAAGCTGCGGAATGAAGGCGCCGGTCGTGCGGTCGATCAGACGGTCCGTCGTGAAGTCCCAGATGCGGCGATACCAGTCTTCATAGAAGGATTCGCCGGTGATCGATGCGAGGAAGTGGGCAGCACCGATGCCCTCGCAGCATGGCCACCAGAAGCGGTCGGGCACTGACGGTTTTCCGTCCCACCCCACGGTGTAATAGAAGCCGCCGCGCTTGCTGTCCCAGCCCTCGCTGACGGCCATGCGGAAGAGGTTCTTGGCCGCGTCCGGCAGCCAGTCGAGCTTGCGGCCGCCCAGTTCCCAGAGTTGGAGGAGAAGGCGCGCCCATTCCAGCCAATGCCCCGGCGTCGAACCATAGGGCTTGAACATCGGGTTGCCGATATATTCAAGGGTGAGGTTCCATTTGCCATCGAAGTGCTCGGGCAGCCGCCAGCTGTTCTGGGCGGCGAAGCGCTCGACGATCAGCGAGGCGATGCTCTCGGCTTTGCGGAGATATTCGTTGTCGTCGGTTACCTCGAAGGCCGCCATGAGCGACTCGGTGAGGTGCATGTTGGAGTTCTGGCCCCGGTAATTGCCGATGGGCTGCCAGTCGGCCGTGAACTCCTCGGCGACCGCCCCTGGGACAGGCTCCCAGAAACGCGAGACCAGGATATCGGTGACGTCGGATATCAAGCGATCGGCGTCGGGGTGGCCTGCTGCCTTGGCACTGGACCCTGCCAGCAAGACGTGGGCGTGACCATAGGCCTGCTTGGTGGGATCGGTTAGCGTGCCGTAGCCGACACCCCAGTGATAGCCGCCGTTCGCCGCATCGCGGTGGCCTTTCCAGAGAAAGTCCATGCCCTGATCGATGACGTTGGCGGCGCCGGGCCGACCCATCAGCGAGGCAATGCCGAAGGCGTGCACCATGCGTGTGGTGATGTGGAGGTTGCGCGACGGCGGCAGGCCACCGTCGGCCCCCGGAGCCATCGGCTTGCCGGATTCATCGAGCTCGAAATAGCCACCGAGCGGGTTCCGGCAGCCGGCCTCGAAAAATGAAAACAGCGCGTCGGCGCGGTCGAGCAGCCACAGGCGATGGGGCGTACGCTCCACCCAGCGGCTCTGGGCGGCGGATTTCGTTTCCTTGGGCATTTCGTCTCCTCCCGGGCCGGGGTGCTTCGGCCCGTCTGTTTTCTTTTCTCTAGTCTTAGCACCACCGGCCATTCGGGCAATGCCAGGAGATCACAGAGCCACGAAGTTTTGGCTTGGGCCGATCAATCGACCGGCCGCAGCTCGAGCAGAATGGCGGTTTCCGGCTTTTGCATCGGCAGGGGTAGTCCGGCGCTGGCAAGTGCTGCCGCGCTGAAGGTCATCTCGCCAGACAGGAGCTTCATCTGCCCGTCGCTCACGCGAATGAAGCCCGACGGGCAATCGCCGTGAACGGCGGCAATGCGCCACAGCCGTTCCGGCGCGCCCGGCAAGCTGAGCGTCAGCGGCTCCGGTTGCTCGGCGACCATCGAAGGTCCTTGGGCAACGAACACTGCAGCTTGTTCGGGCGTCCTGGCCCCCCAGACGTAACGTCCGTCGCGCGGGTCGAGGTTGAAGTTGGCGCCGGGGGCGTGCAGCAATGGCCGGAGTCGCTTGTGGAGTGTGATGAAGCCGGCGAGTTCGGTCCGCTCTTCGGCACTCATGTCGAGCGGGTTCAGCTCGACACCGAGATGATAGGCGAGCGCAACGAGCGCACGAAAGCCCAGCGACAGCGTCCGGCCGGTCTGATGGCTCGGATTGGCCGAAACATGAGCGCCCATGATTTCCGGCGGCAGGAACAGGCTGGCGCCGCGCTGGATTTCGAGCCTGTCGAGGGCGTCGGTGCAATCGGATGTCCAGACGCGTTGGGTATTGGCCAATGCGCCGTAATCGGTGCGGCCACCACCGGAGGCGCAACTTTCGATCTCGACATGCGGGAAGGCGGCGCGGATGCATGCCATCAACGCATGGGCGGCGCGTGTCTGCGCGGTCGTCACGGCCCGCCCATCGGCACCGCCGACATGCGTGAGATCGCGGTTCATGTCCCATTTGATGTAGGAAATGGCGAGAGACGACAGCACGGCCGACATCTTGTCGAAGAGGTAGTCAGTGACCTCGCGCCGCGTGAGATCGAGCACCTGCTGATTGCGCGACCGGAGGAAGGGGCGTCCCTCGACCTTCAGGGCCCATTCGGGATGAGCCCGGTAAAGATCGGACTCCTCGTTGATCATCTCCGGCTCGAACCAGATGCCGAACTGCATGCCGAGCGAGGTGACGTGGTCGACGAGCGGCTTGAGGCCATCGGGGTATTTGCGTGCATCGACTGTCCAGTCGCCGAGCGAGGTGGTGTCGTCGTCGCGGCGGCCGAACCAGCCATCATCGAGAACGAAGCGCTCGATGCCCAAGGCTGCCGCTGCGTCGGCCTGCGCCTTCAACGAATCGAGGCGGTGATCGAAATAGTTGCCTTCCCAGGTATTCAGCGTCACCGGGCGAGGGCTCATGCTGCCACTGGGCCAGGACAGGATTTCCGAGCGTACGAAGGCGTGTAGCGATGCGGCATCCTCGGCGGCATAGACAACAGGGCTCTGGTAGCTCTCGCCGCGCGATAGGCGGATCTCACCGGGTTCGAACAGCGCGCCCAGATGGACGAGGCGGCGCCCATCATCCAGCGTGTCGACGGCCACGAGATGGTTGCCGCTCCAGCCGAGGTGGAAGGCAAAGCGGGTGGCGCCGACCGTAATGCCAAGATAAGGCTGGCGGTCATGACTGGTACGGCCGCGCCGGCTCTCCTGCAGGGTGATGCCGGGTGCGAGGTGATGACGGCGCACTTGGAACTCCCGACCCCACATGCCGGTGAAGCGCGTTGCAGTGGCGGCGCCCGCCGGCAGCAGGAATGTGCCGGCCATGCAGCGGTCCAGGGTGTAAACGCCGTCTTTTTTCGACGTGAGGCGCGTGGAAAGACCGAAAACACCGGTCTGACTTGTCAGGATTGAAATTTCGATGTCGATTCCGGCGATGTCGTCGCTCGCCGAGAGAATTGTCTTTGCGCCGTCACGTCCGGCCGCCCAGCCTGAAAAATCGAGCAGGAAGTCGCGGCCGTCGCGATGACCGGAGATCGCCGGCCAGCCGAACGCGCCTAGCCCTGCGACGGGGAGCAGGACGGCCGAGGGAACGTCGACATCCATGCCATTGATGCGGCTCGAACGAGGTACCTCCGGCCAAAAATCCGGTGCTGCCGCATCTCGACCGAAGGCCAGGATTTCCGGCATACCGCTCTCGGGAAGGCCGAGCGCAAGCGAAATCGGACCGGCGGAAAGAGTATGGATGGACGGCATGGACAAATCCCGGTTCGCGAGTAGAGATCAGAGCGATGGTCTGGGCACAGGATTCCCCACGCCGTTCCATCGCGGTAATCTCGCCGGTATAGTTCGTACTTAGGTAGTCATTCCAGAGGGCTTTTCAGGGAATCGATATTTTGAGCTGAGATTCCCTGCTTTTAGCACAAAATCACAGACGGGTTGGCTTTTTGCCGAGGAATGCCCTATGGCTGCGATGCCAGGGCTTCGGTGAGCGTGCCGATATTATGCCGGATCATCCCGACGTAAGTGGGTGCCGGGCCATTGGTAGGGGAAAGGGCGTCGGTGTAGAGCTCACCACCAACAACGGCGTGCGTTTCGGCGGCAATCTGGTCGACCAGCCGGCGATCCTTGATGTTCTCGACGAAGATCGCCGGGATGGCATCCTCCCGAATCTGCCGTATCAGGCGGGCAACGTCTGAGGCCGACGCCTCGGACTCGGTGCTGACACCCTCCGGGGCGAAGAGTGCCAAGCCATAGGCGGCCCCGAAATAGCCGAAGGCATCATGGCTGGTTATGATCTTGCGGCGTTTCGCCGGGAGCGCGGTCATGGCGGTGCGGGCTTCTGCGTCGAGTGCTTCCAGCTCGGCGATGTAAGCGGCGGCATTCGCCTCGTAGGCCGGCCTGCCCTCGGGATCGGCAGCGTCAAGACCAGCGGCAATATTCTTCACGTAGATCACGGCGTTGGCGACGTCTTGCCAGGCATGGGGATCCACGCCTTCATGATCATGGTCTTGATGAGCATCGACGTCGTCGTCGTCGCGATGTCCTTCCGCAGCCATTTGACGGGGAACCACGCCGCTTGAAGCGACTATCAATGGCCCCTTGTAGCCTGATGCTTCGGCCAGGCGATCCATCCAGCCTTCGAACCCCAGACCATTGACAACAAGAAGCTTGGCTCGATTAACGGCTTTGACGTCGTTGGGCGTCGGTTCGTAGACGTGAGCGTCTCCGTCGGGGCCGACCAGCGTCGTAACCGACACGCGATCGCCGCCGACCCGGGCGACCATATCGCCAAGAATGGAAAAGGAGGCGATGACGGGGAGACGATCAGCTGCAAGCGCCGGACTTGAGACAAGGATCGCGGCGAGAGCGGCCATGAGGAGGCGATTCATTGGTTTCTCTTGTTATGTTATAACATAACTTACGTTGGTCGGCTCGATGCCGCTTGTCAAGCACCGATGGCCAGTTGCAATCCCTGGTCGGCCAAAGCCGCAAGTGTTCAGGGCGCTTAACCCCTGATGATGGTGAAGCGCAGAACGCCGCCATCCTTCTCTTCTTTCGCCAGCTGATGTCCCTCTTGCCGGCAGAAATGGGGGATGTCGATCGCCGCCATCGGATCAGTCGCCTCGACGATCAGAGTGTCGCCCGAGATAAGGCTGCGTAATGCCTTGCCGGTTTTAAGGACAGGCAAGGGGCAGTTCAGTCCCTTGAGGTCGAGGCGCAAAGGTTTGGCCATTGTCAGGGCAGGATCGAGCGACAGAGATCGACGAAGGCGCGCAGGTTTTCCGAGCCGGCCGACAATGCCACGCCAAAGGCAATGACGGCCAGGGGGAGGGCGATCGAGGCCAGATAATCGGACATGCCGGCGCTCTTGGCCTTATCTTTCCGGGTGTCCTGTCGGTCCGTCATCGATCAGCTCCCGGCAATCAGCGTCTTCAGTTTTCCGAGCGCCTTGTCCTGGTCTTCCATGTAGGCAATCGTGCCCTGGAAGCGGCCGTCGGCACCGAACATGAAGCTGGAAGCGGTGTGGTCCATGCCGTAGTCGCCGTCCGTGCCGGGCACCTTGCGCGCATAGATGCGGAAGGTCTTGATCGCTGCGTCGATCTGTTCGCGGCTGCCTGAAAGGCCGAGCACGACATCGCCAAAGGACGACAGATAGTCTTTCAGCACCTCGGGGGTATCCCGTTCGGGATCGACCGTCACGAACAGAAGGTCGACCTTGCTTGCGTCAGTTCCGAGACGCTCTTTCAGCGCGGCATATTCGCCCAGCGTGGTCGGACAGACATCGGGGCAATGAGTGTAGCCGAAGAAGATGACATGCGGTCGCCCGGCAAAGGTCTTCTCGGTCACGGCACGGCCGTTCATGTCGACAAGGTTGAACGGCCCGCCGATGTCGCTTGCGGCAATGCCGGCGTTTTCCATGAAGGGGAGCCGTCCGCCAAACACCAGCCAGCCAGTGGCGCCGAAAAGCACGGCAACCAGCAGCCATACGACGATGCGCACAGCCTTCATGTCTTTCCCCATTGTGAGCACGCCCGGAAAGTCTCCGAGACAGTACGATCCTAATGCATTTCCCGATCAGAACCTACCGACGGGCCGCACATCAGATCAGCGCGTCGCGACGGGCGAAGATGCCGCGCCAGCTCATGATGCCGACGAATATCATCGACAGCGTATCCCAACCGGCAAACGACAGGCCGAAGAGGCTGACCGGCGCTTCCGAGCAGGAGACAAGCCGGGTGCCCTTTACCGCTGCCATCAGATCGGCCGCGCTATTCACGACCGTCGGGGCGCCGCCACAGTCAGACGGGCCTTCCCAGAGCTTCCATTCAGCGCCGGTATGATAGCCGGCCAGGACCGAGCCGCACAGGAAAATGGCGCCGCCAACGAAGTAGAGGAGTCGGGCAAGGCGGGGCATGCGCTTGGAAAGCAGGAGGCCGACCAACAGGATCGGCAGGCCTGCGTAATAGAACTGACGCTCCTGAAGACAGAGCTTGCACGGCAGATAGCCGCCGATGAGTTGGAAGCCCCAAGCGGCGGTTATGGCAAAAAGCCCGGCCAGGAAAGCGAGGCCAGGGGCGCGAAGTGCGGCGGGAGCGGACATGGAGCACCTAATCGTCGAAAGCGGCTGGTCCGGCCTAACAGCTTGGGACGAGCCACGCAATCGTCGATTGGGTCGCAAAGTGCCGGCCGTGGTGGGCGAGCGCCCCCGGCCGCGCCTGACAGGCGCAACGCGAGCGAAAACGAATTCCGGGGGGCTGGGGGGCTGGATTGAGCCGGAACCCGTCCGCAGCGTCATTGCCGGGGGACGAAGGCATCCTGCGGGGCTCACTTGGCGGCGCCAAGGCGGGAATGGGGCTAAACTGTGAAGACGATCAGAGCTTCGTGATATTTCGTTGATGGATCGCCTTCAGAAGTCGGCGGCGATGCCTTTTACTTCCCAATCGCCGTAACGCGCCGGCTCGAGACCACCACGGCCACCCAATTCCTTGGGCTGGCTCGGAGTTGCGGCGCGTCGGCGCTCTTCCGCCTCGGCAAGGGCTCGTTGAGCGGCGGGCGACAGCACTTTGTCGGGCGCTGAGCTTGGCTTTTCCGGCGTGTCTGTCATGGCACTATCCTTGATGGCAGGCGGGAAGCATACCATCTTCATCATCTGAAATCCGGTTCAGAATAACAGCCGGAGACCGGAAGGACAGATGAATTTCTTCAAGACCTCCCTCCTCCTCGCCGCCATGACGGCGATCTTCATGGCTGCCGGCTACCTGATCGGCGGCCAAGGCGGCATGCTGATCGCGCTGGTCGTTGCCGCCGGCATGAACCTTTTCTCCTATTGGAACGCCGACAAGCTGGTCCTTTCCATGCACAACGCCCGCCGCGTCGATCGGGCGAGTGCGCCGGAATATTACGGGATTGTCGAACGGCTTGCGGCCAATGCCGGTTTGCCGATGCCAGCCGTCTACATCATCGACAATCCGCAACCCAATGCCTTCGCTACCGGGCGCGATCCCGAGCACGCCGCCGTTGCCGCCTCGACCGGGCTTCTGCAAATGCTCGATCGCGAAGAGATCGCCGGCGTGATGGCGCACGAGCTTTCGCATGTGCAGAACCGCGACACGCTGACCATGACGGTGACGGCGACCATTGCCGGTGCCATCTCGATGCTGGCCAATTTCGGATTGTTCTTCGGTTCGATGGGCCGCAGTAGCGAGAATCGCAGCCCGCTGGGTGGCGTCGGCATCATTATCGCCGCCATCGTTGCGCCGCTGGCCGCCATGCTGGTGCAGATGGCGATCTCGCGGACGCGCGAGTATGCGGCCGACCGGCGCGGTGCCGAGATCTGCGGCAATCCTCTGGCGCTTGCCTCGGCGCTCGACAAGATTTCGGATGCTGCCCATCGCGTGCCGAACATGACAGCGGAGCAAAATCCTGCTACGGCGCATCTGTTCATCATCAATCCGCTGTCTGGCGCCAGGATGGACAACCTGTTTTCGACCCACCCGGATACCGGCAACCGCATCCGCGCCCTGATGGCGATGGCGGATGGTGGTGATTTCCGGCGGAGTGCCCCTGAACCTGTGGCGAGCGGTCCCTGGACCGCGCCGCGTGGTCCGCAAGGTGGCCCGTGGGGTGGGAGCGGTTCAGCTGGACGGCCTTCGAACCGTGGACCGTGGGGATGACCGCAGACAACAATGGCCGCAAGGGCGGCGGAAAAGCCGGCAATACGTTCAGGCCGGCGCGCCCCCATGACGGCCCGAAAGGCGCGTTCAAAGGTGGGCGTCCGCCGGAGGGTGGCCGTCGTCCGCCTCGACCGCAGGGCATCGAGGCACGTGCGGTTGCGGTGGATCTGGTCGATGGTGTCCAAAAGGGACGGCTGCTCGACGCCCTGCTCGACAAGGGTTCGGCCGCTGAGCGCTACCAACGGCTCGATCCGCGCGATCGCGGCCTTGCGCGCGCCATCGTCGGCTATGCGTTGCGCCGGCACGGTCAGATCGATGACGCCGTTGCGCGCTTCCTCACACGTCCTTTGCCGGATGATGCCGGCACCCTGAAGGCGGTGATCGCTGTTTCGGCCGCGCAGATCCTGTTCATGGATGTCGCCGATCACGCCGCAGTGGCGCTTGGTGTTGAGCTCGCCGGTTCCGACAAGGCGGCGCAGCCCTTCAAGGGCGTGGTCAACGCCGTGCTGCGTCGCGTCTCGGAAAATAAGGCGACCATACTCGCCGAACAGGATGCGCTCGCGCTCAATACGCCGGCCTGGCTTATGGAGCGCTGGAGCGCCAACTACGGTGCGGATGTCGCTCGTGACATCGCTGCCATGAATGCGCTTGAGCCCACACTCGACCTGACAGTGAAGTCGGACCCAGAGGGCTGGGCCGCCCGTCTCGGTGGCATCAAGCTCCCCAACGGCTCGGTGCGACTTCCCGTGACCGGCGCGGTCGAGAAGATCGAAGGTTACGAGGAAGGTGGCTGGTGGGTGCAGGATGCCGCCGCCACTCTGCCCGTTCATCTCCTTGGTGATGTGAAGGGCAAGAAGGTCATCGATCTCTGCGCCGCTCCGGGCGGAAAGACGGCGCAGCTCGCTGCCCTTGGCGCCGATGTGACGGCGATCGACGTTTCCTTCCATCGCCTGCAACGCCTCGAGCGCAACCTCTATCGGCTTGGGCTCAAGGCCAACCTCGTCAAGGCCGATGCGACCGAGTGGCTTGGCGGCACCTTCGACATGGTGTTGCTCGACGCGCCCTGCACGGCAACCGGCACGTTACGCCGCCATCCTGACGGCGCGGTCGGCAAGAAGCTTGCAGACGTAGCCACGCTGGCCGCGGTGCAGCGTCGCCTGATCGATCAGGCGATCCGCATGTTACGGCCCGGCGGTCTCCTGGTGTTTTCCACCTGCTCGCTGGAACCTGAGGAAGGCCCGGACCAGATCCGTCGCCTCAGGTTGATCGAGGCGCCGCTCGACGTCGTGCCGGTCACGCCGGACGAGGTGTTCGGCATGGAGGAGATCGTCACGCCGGACGGTTTCATCCGCACTCTGCCATCTCACCTCAAACTGGATGATGCCCGGCTTTCCGGTCTCGACGGCTTCTTTGCCGCCCGTCTGCGCCGCCAATGAAAGCGGGATGAGGATTGGTCTGTCGAAAAAATTGATCGATCCCGCTCACCAGTTGGTAACCAAGCCTGGCGTCTCATGCCGTGATGAGCGCCTCCGGTCTTTCCGGAGGGCAGTTGATTCTTGCTCCAGCACCGAAAGGGGGCCTGACGATGCGCGCACAAGTCGCCGGCACGGCCCGGTTGGTGCTATTCGCCGGTGAACTGGCCCTGCGCCGGCTTGTGCTCTCGCTTGAACGCGGGCCGTTTTCGCGCTGGCGGTGGCCCGGCTCGACGCCGGAGCGGCTGGTGATTGCCCCGCAGGACATCCGGACGACCGATCCGACCATCGCCGCAGACATATATGCCGGCCTTTATGCCTTTGCCGGCAAGATGGTGGAGACGGGCGGGCGCTCTCCCTTTGACATGCCGTCGCCATCTTCGGAATGGACGAAGGCGCTGCACGGCTTTTCCTGGCTGCGGCATCTGAGGGCGGCGGAGAATGCGCTTGCTCGCCAGAACGCGCGCGCGCTGGTCGCCGACTGGATCGCCCAGGAAGCCCACGCGCCGCCCGAGGCTTATGAAACGGAGAACATGGCCCGGCGGGTGATCGCCTGGATCACCCAGTCGCCGCTCATCCTGAAGGATGCCGATCGCGCCTTCTACCGCCGTTTCCTGCGATCTCTGGTCAGGCAGGTTCGCCGGTTGCGTGGGCGCCAAAGCGATGCTGTCGATGGCTACCCGCGTTTGCTCGCCGCCATGGCGGTTGGCGTTTTCGCTCTCTCCGCCGACAATCAGGGTCGTCTGGCACGCCAGGCCGGCATTCGGCTCGAGCAGGAACTTCGGCGACAGATCCTGCCGGATGGCGGCCATATCAGTCGCGATCCGTCGGTCATCGCCGATCTCCTCACCGATCTCCTGCCGTTGCGTCAGGCTTATTCCAATCGAGGCGTCAATCCGCCGCAGGCGTTGATCGTTGCCATCGATCGGATGATGCCCATGCTCCGCTTCTTCCGGCATTCGGACGGTAGCTTGCCGCATTTCAACGGCATGAGTGCCAGCCATGCCGGCCAGCTTGCGACCCTGAATGCCTATGACGACACGCACGGGCGCCCCGTCGAAAATGCCAGCCACTCCGGCTATCAGCGGCTCGAGGCCGGCGGCACGGTGATTCTGATGGATGCGGGACCGATTCCGCCGGTTGGCGTCAGCCAGAAGGCGCACGCCGGCTGTCTTTCCTTCGAAATGTCGAGTGGCCCCAACCGCTTCATCGTCAACTGCGGCGCGGCCGACGACCCGCGCTGGCACTCAGCCGCGCGCTCCACGCCGGCTCATTCGACACTGTCGCTCGAGGATTTGTCGTCCGGTGTTTTCCTTGACACGCCGCGCCTCGTTCGTCGGCTCGGTTCGGTGATGATCGATGGCCCGCGCAACGTGCCGGTGGCTCGCGAAGACCGCGACGACGTAATCGCGCTGGTCGCTAGCCATGACGGCTATGCCGGCAGGTTTGGCGCCATTCACGAGCGGCGTCTGGTTCTGCGCATCGACGGTGGTGAAATCGTCGGTTCTGATCGGCTGACGTTTGCCGGCCGCAAGCCGCGCCACGATCGCTTCGCCATCCGTTTCCATCTGCATCCATTGATCCGGGCAAGCCGGACGGCCGGCGGCGATGTTTTGCTGGTTGCGCCGGATGGCGAGGCCTGGACCTTCACCTGCGGGCTTATCGCGCCGGAACTTGAGGACAGCGTGTTCCTGTCCGACACGCTTGGCCGGCGCAAAAGCCTGCAGATCGTTCTACCCGGCCGTGCTCGAGTGACTCCCGAAGTCGCCTGGGCAATGACGCGAACTGCGGAAGGGCAGCGTGGCCGCACGCGCACCCGGGATCCCAGAAACGGCCCGGATCTGTTCGCCGACGGCTAATCAACTAAATTCGCAAAGAAAGCGCTGATTGCCGACCCAAATCGATTGGGCGCGGGTTCCGCGCGAAGGCCATTCGTGCTATCGCGCGGCCATCCCCACTTCCGGAGAAATCCACATGGCTGGCCATCCTGATCGCGTCGCCCCCAAGCGCGCGCTGCTTTCCGTTTCCGACAAGACGGGCCTCATCGAGTTCGCTCGCGCCCTTGCGGACCGCGGCGTCGAGCTGCTGACCACCGGCGGCTCGAAGAAGCTTCTGAGCGAGGCCGGTATTCCGGTGACGGAAGTAGCCGATTTCACCGGTTTTCCGGAAATCATGGACGGGCGCGTCAAGACCCTGCATCCGAAGGTTCATGGCGGTCTTCTCGCCGTTCGCGACGATGCAGGCCACGCCAAGGCCATGGCCGACCACGGCATCCTTCCGATCGATGTTCTGGTGGTCAATCTCTATCCCTTCGAAGAGACCATCGCCCGTGGCGCCGGCTATGAGGAGACCATCGAAAACATCGATATCGGTGGCCCCGCGATGATCCGCGCCGCCTCCAAGAACCACGCCTATGTCACCGTGCTCGTCGAGCCGGCCGATTATGATGCCGTGCTCGCCGAGATGGATCAGGGCGGCGTCACCTTCGAGATGCGCAAGCGTCTTGCCGCCAAGGCCTATGCCCGGACCGGCGCCTACGATGCCGCCATTTCCGGCTGGTTCGCCAGCGTGCTCGGCGGCAAGACCGGCGACTTCGTTGCCGTCGGCGGCAAGCTTGCCGAGGATATGCGCTATGGCGAGAACCCGCATCAGTGGGCGCGCTTCTATCGCTCGACGGAAATCCGGCCGGGTGTCTCCACGGCTACGCAACTGCAGGGCAAGGTCCTGAGCTACAACAACATCAACGACACCGACGCCGCTTTCGAACTGGTGGCTGAGTTTGATCGCTCGGTGCCGGCCGTCGCCATCATCAAGCACGCCAATCCCTGTGGCGTCGCCACCGGTGCGACGCTGCTCGAGGCCTATACCAAGGCTCATCGCTGCGATCCGGTCTCGGCCTATGGCGGCATCGTTGCCCTGAATGGCACGCTGGACGCCGATACGGCCAAGAAGATCGTCGAGATCTTCACCGAGGTGATCATCGCTCCGTCGGCAACCGATGAAGCGATTGCCATCGTTGGCGCCAAGAAGAACCTGCGCCTCCTGGTCACCGGTGGCCTGCCCGATCCCAAGGCGCCGGGCATCACGGCAAAGACGGTGGCCGGTGGGCTGCTCGTCCAGTCGCGCGACAATGGCGTCGTCACGGCAGCCGACCTCAAGGTGGTGACCAAGCGGGCGCCGACCGATGCCGAGCTCGCCGACCTCCTGTTCGCCTTCAAGGTCTGCAAGCACGTGAAGTCGAACGCCATCGTTTACGTGAAGGATGGGGCCACTGCCGGCATCGGTGCGGGACAGATGAACCGCGTCGACTCCTCGCGCATCGCCGCGATCCGCGCGGCCGAGGCTGCAGAGACCGCCGGTCTCAAGGAGTCGCTCGCCCAGGGTTCGGTGGTCGCTTCGGACGCCTTCTTCCCGTTCGCCGATGGTCTTGAGTCGGCGATTGCCGCTGGCGCGACCGCTGCCATCCAGCCGGGTGGCTCCATTCATGACGCCGAGGTGATTGCCGCCGCCGACAAGGCCGGCATCGCCATGGTGTTCACCGGCATGCGTCACTTCCGTCACTGAGGGCAATTTCCTTTTCTGACAGGTGACCGACAGGTTTCTCGACCCAAGGTGAGCGGGCCGGCGCGATTGACGCGCCGGCCCGTTTTTCGAGGAACCCGCATGAAGACCTCTCTGATCGCTGCCGCCTTTGCTGTCGTGCTGACCCCGGTTGCCGCCTTTGCTGATGACGAGAATGCCAAGTGCACCGATGCCGCCAAGAACACCTGGCTTTCCGTCGATGCCATCAAGGCCAAGGCCGAGGCTGCCGGTTACAGCAAGATCAAGAAGGTGAAGGTCGAAGGAACCTGCTATGAGGTTTACGCTTTCGACAAGAACGGCAAGAAGGCCGAAGTCCTGTTCAATCCGTCGACCGGCGAGAAGGCTGGTGACGAGGCTGGTCAGGACTGAAAACCATGGCCGATGCGTCCGCTGGCGGCAGTTTGCCGCCGCGGACGGTCCGGGTCTGGGATCCGGTCGTCCGCATCTTTCACTGGACGGTCGTCGTTGCCGTCTCGCTCAATCTCTTCATTCTCAAGCCAGGTCGTCTTTACCACCGTTACGTCGGCTATTTCGTGATTGGCGCGGTCCTCATTCGCCTGGTTTGGGGTTTTATCGGAACCCGCCACGCGCGCTTTTCGGATTTCTTCCCGACGCCGTCGCGCCTGATGCCTTATTTGAAGGCGCTTGTCCGCGGTGAGGAACCGCGCCATATCGGCCACAATCCGGCTGCTGCCGTCATGATGCTGGCCCTCATGGCCTTGCTGCTCGCAACCGGCATCACTGGCTGGATGACGACGCTTGACGCCTTCTGGGGAGACGATTGGCTTGAGATGTTGCACGAAGGCCTAGGCAACGCCATCATGGTGTTGGCGCTGATCCATGCGGCAGCGGCCATTGTCGAAAGCCTTCGCCACCGCGAGAATCTCGTCTGGTCCATGGTGACGGGCAGAAAGCGTGCGTGATGCGTCTGCTTCTGGTCGAGGATAGTGCCCGCCTCGCTGCACTGCTTGGTGAAGCCGTGCGCGAGGCTGGCTGGCGTCTCGACACGGTCGGTACGTTGGCGGAGGCGGAAGCGGCCATCGCCGCGACCGACTTCGATCTCATTCTCCTTGATCTTGGGCTGCCCGATGGCGATGGGCTTGACCTTCTGCGTGCCATTCGCCGCGCCGCTGATGTTACGCCGGTCCTGATCATCACGGCTCGCGGCACCGTGGAGGAAAGGATTGCCGGTCTTGACGCCGGGGCTGATGATTATCTGGTCAAGCCCTTTCATCACCGGGAGTTTCTAGCTCGCTGCCGGGCCATGCTGCGGCGGTCTCCAATCGCGTTGCAGCCGGTTCTGGTGGCTGGTCAACTGTCCTATGATCCCGCGACCGCCTTGCTGACCGCCAGCGGAGAAACCGTTGTATTACCACCCCGCGAACGGGCCCTCTGCGAGGCGCTGATGCGTGACGTCGGGCGCGTCGTGCCGCGCCGTCGGTTGGAGACGACGCTATCGAATTACGATAGCGAGCTTACCGCCAACGCCCTCGACCTCGCCGTTTCGCGATTGCGCAAACGGCTTGAAAGTATCGATTGCGGGATCGAGATCGCCACGGTGCGTGGCCTCGGTTATCTGATGCGCGAATGCCATGCCGAAGATTCTGGCCAGGAGGCTCAATGAGCGCACCTCGCCGCAAGCGGCTCGCCGGACTGGTGGCGCGCCGCATTCTCCTGTTCGCATTACTGGCCATGCTGCTGCAGGTGGCCCAGATATTTGCCCGTTACTGGTTTGACGACGAGCAGCTCGGCTACATCCTGATCGAGCGAGAAACCGCGGCGATCGCCGCATCCATCCACCGTGTGGATGGCGCGCTGAAGATCGACCCAAAGGCCCCGGTCCTCCGCCGGTATAGCGGTGTGGTCGATGAGGCGGACGAGGCGGGCGTCACGAATGACGATGCCGATCTCGTCGATCATCTGCCACCTGCGACCTTCGTCCGCATCAGGCTTGATGGCGGCAAGGCCGTCTACTCCAACTGTGGCGAGGAGTGCGAGGAGCATTTTCTTCCGCCGGTTGCCGACGCGCCCGACTTCTGGCAGCGAACGATCGAGCCCGGCAAGCCGCTGAGTGTCGCCGGCGGCCGTGCCTTTGTGATTGACGGCGAACGGGTGCTCATCGACGTGGCGGTTCTGCATGATCCGGACGACTTCCTTCCCGCCATTCTGACAGGCGAGCTGATCGATCATATGCTCGTTCCCATGGGGCTGATGCTGGCATTGACGATCGGCGCCACCATTTTTTCGATCAGCACTGCGCTTCGCCCGGTGTCTGCGGCGGCACGGGCCGCCGACGCGATCGATCCTCGATCGCCAGCTCGTCTGGCCATCGATGACGCCATGCCCAAGGAAGTGGCGGGCTTTATAGAGGCGATCAATCGGCTGTTTGCCCGTACCTCCGAGATGGTGAAGGCGCAAAAGGTGTTTTCGGCCGCGGTGGCCCACGAGATCCGCACGCCGCTTGCGGTTCTGCGTCTTGAGCTCGATCGCATTTCCGACCCTCGTGCCAGGCGGGCTGAAGCTGATATCGAACGTCTTTCGCACATCCTTGAGCAACTGACCGCTCTCGCCCGTCTCGACGTGGTGGAGGATGGGGCTTTCGTCGAGACGGATCTGGCCGATCTCGCCGCCGGTGTCGTCGGCGATATGGCGCCCTTGGTAATCGATCGAGGCTCGACCATCGCGTTTGATGGTGATGGCCCTGTCATTGTGAGGTTGGTACCTTCGCTGATACAGAACGTGGTGCGAAATCTGATAGAGAACTGTCTCAAGCACGCTGGCCGCAACGTCGATATTGCCGTAACGGTTGGCAAGGATGGCAGTTTGACTGTCTCCGATAATGGTTCGGGTTTTGTCGCTTGCGAAGTGCAGGGTGAGTTCGGCCGGGTGAAAGCCTCAGGGTCGCTGGGCCTTGGCCTTACCATTGTCGAACGGATTGCCGAACTGCACGGCGCTGCGCTTTCCATCCGCTCTTCGCCGGATGAGGGCTGCAGTGTCCGCTTCGCCTTCGCTCATTGATGGGGAAACGATGTTCAACTCTCTTGGCAATCGCCGCCGGTTTTCCGACCTCAACGAGCAGGAGATCCTGGCGTTGGCCATCTCCAGCGAGGAGGACGACGCTCGCATCTACGCAAGCTACGCCGAAAAGCTCCGCAAGGATTATCCGGCAACGGCGGCGATGTTCGACGAAATGGTCAAGGATGAGGACGGTCACCGTCGCTATCTGATTGCCGAGCATGAGCGGCTGTTTGGGCCGGTCATTCCGCTGATCCGTCGCGAGCATGTCGCCGGCTATTATGCTCGCCAGCCGGTATGGCTGGTAGAAAATCTCGGTATCGAGCGCATTCGAGAAGAGGCCGCCCGCATGGAGGCGCAGGCCTATGCCTTCTATCTGGAGGCTGCGAAGCGCGTTGCCGATGCCGGGGCTCGGCGTCTGCTCGGCGATCTGGCCGAGCAAGAACGCCATCATATGGAAGGCGCGGAAATTGCCCGTGAAGACAATGTCGGGCCGTCTGCGCAGGAAGAAGAGGCGATGGTTGCGCGTCGCCAGTTCATTCTCACCTATGTTCAGCCCGGTCTCGCCGGACTGATGGACGGCTCGGTGTCGACGCTGGCCCCGATCTTCGCTACCGCCTTTGCGACGCAGAATTCCTGGACGACCTTTCAGGTCGCGCTCGCCGCCTCGGTCGGCGCCGGCATCTCCATGGGCTTCACCGAAGCTGCCCACGACGACGGCGTCATTTCCGGGCGCGGCTCGCCAATCAAGCGTGGTCTCGCCTCAGGGATCATGACCGCGCTCGGTGGCCTCGGTCACGCATTGCCCTATCTGGTGCCGAATTTTCGGCTCGCGACGGCGATCGCCTTGGTCATCGTTTTTGTCGAGTTGTGGGCGATCGCGGGCATCCAGAATCGCTATATGGAAACGCCCTTCTTCCGGGCGGTCATCCAGGTCGTTATCGGCGGTGCACTGGTGTTGGCGGCCGGCATCTTGATCGGTGGAGGCTGACGAAGCCGCTGTCTTTACTCGATCCTGAAAAAGCTGGGGCGGCATGAGCCGCCCCTTTTGCTTTCAAGCGTGACGATTCTGCCGGTGGTCGATCAGATCGGTCACCACCGATGGATCAGCCAGGGTGGAAGTGTCGCCCAGCGAGCTGAAATCGTCTTCGGCGATCTTACGCAGGATGCGTCGCATGATCTTGCCCGAACGCGTCTTCGGCAGTCCCACCGCGAACTGGATCTTGTCGGGGGAGGCGATCGGTCCGATTTCCTTCCTGACCCATTGTGTCAGTTCGGTTGCCAGTGTGTCGGTGGGGACTTCGCCTTCCATCAAGGTGACGTAAGCGTAGATGCCTTGTCCCTTGATGTCGTGGGGGTAACCGACGACGGCCGCTTCGGCCACCTTCGGGTGGGCGACCAATGCACTTTCCACTTCCGCCGTTCCCATGCGATGGCCGGCAACGTTGATGACGTCGTCGACGCGACCGGTGATCCAGTAGTAGCCGTCTTCGTCCCGTCGGGCGCCGTCACCGGTAAAGTACATGCCCTTGTAGGTGGAAAAATAGGTCTGCACGAAACGGTCGTGGTCACCATAGACGGTGCGCATCTGGCCGGGCCAACTGGTGAGGATCACGAGATTGCCTTCGGTGGGACCTTCGAGCACGTTGCCGAGCGCGTCGACGATGGCCGGTTCGACGCCGAAGAACGGGCGCGTTGCCGATCCCGGCTTCAATCGGGTCGCTCCAGGCAACGGCGTGATCAGGATGCCGCCGGTCTCGGTCTGCCACCAAGTGTCGACGATCGGGCAGCGGGTTTCACCGACGACATTGTGGTACCAGAGCCATGCCTCGGGATTGATTGGTTCGCCGACCGTTCCGAGGATACGCAGCGAGGCCCGCGATGTGCGTTTCACCGGTTCTTCGCCGGAGGCCATCAGCGAGCGGATGGCCGTTGGTGCCGTATAGAAGATCGTTACCTTGTGGCGGTCGATGACCTCCCAGAAGCGCGATGGATTGGGATGGCTCGGCACGCCCTCGAACATCAGCGTGGTCGCGCCGTTGGCGAGCGGGCCATAGAGAACATAGGAGTGGCCGGTAACCCAGCCAACGTCCGCGGTGCACCAGTAGACATCGTCTTCGTGGCAATCGAAAACCCATTGATGGGTGAGCGAAGCGTAGACGAGGTAGCCTCCGGTTGTATGCAGCACGCCCTTCGGGCTACCCGTGGAGCCCGAGGTGTAGAGGATGAACAGCGGGTCTTCCGCTCCCATCGGCGAAACGGGGCAGTCGGCGGGCTGTCCCTTGGAGGCCTCGTCATAATAGATGTCGCGCCCCTCCTGCATCGTGACAGGTCGTCCCGTGCGCTTCACGACCAGGACTTTGGACACGCCCGGACATTTTTCCAGCGCGGCGTCGACGTTGGCCTTGAGCGGTACCTTGCGGCCACCGCGTATGCCTTCATCGGCGGTAATCACCACTGAGCTGCCGGCGTCGCGGATGCGGCCAGCCAGACTGTCTGGCGAGAAGCCTGCAAAGACCACGGAGTGAACGGCGCCGATGCGTGCCGATGCCAACATGGCGAAGGCAGCTTCCGGGATCATGGGAAGGTAGATGGTGACGCGATCACCGCGCCTGACGCCGGACGCTTTCAGCACATTGGCAAAGCGGCAGACCTCTTCCTGAAGTTCCCGATAGGTAATGGCGCGCTGCTCGGCGGGATCGTCCCCTTCCCAGAGGATCGCCACCTTGTCGGGGGTCCGGTCGGCGTGGCGGTCAACGCAGTTGTAGGCGACGTTCAGAACGCCGTCCTCATACCAGCGGATCAATACGTGATGCGGATCGTAGGAGGCGTTCTTCACACGTGTGAACGGCTTGATCCAGTCGAGGCGGCCAGCCATCGACGTCCAGAAGCCGTCGGGATCTTCGATGGAGCGCTTGTAGAGCTCCTGATATTTGTCTTCGTTGATAAAGGCCGATGCGGCAATCGCCGCCGGCACCTCGAACACCTCACCGGACATCCGAATCCTCCTCGCGCCAGGCCCCCCTTGGCCGTACGCTTTCCGGTTTCAGTATGGTCCGGCAAAACACGTAAATCCATTAGCCGCCCGGCTAATTCGGTTCGCGCGAAGCTCGGATCCGTCAGGTGAAGTGCCAGATACGCGTGGTCTTGATGTCGCCATCCTCAATGGCGCGTGGCACCGGCACATCGTAGCTCGCAAGCGGCGCTATGCCACTCTTCGGCAGGTAGGCTCGGCCAGGGTCTCCGAACAGCACGGCGGCGCCAGTGACTTGCGCTGCGCGCAGAAACGGCTCGACGCGGGCAGCCATCGGCCGCTCGTAGAATACGTCGCCCGCCAGCACGACATCGAAACCAACTGCGCCGCTATCCAGGAAGTCTGTCTCAGGTGCGGCAACTTCAACGCAATTGTCGATGGCATTGAGGAGAATGGCGGCCCGGGCATAGGTGTCGATGTCGGCGGCAACCACCTCGCGGGCGCCGGCAAGCTTGGCAGCGATGGCAACTATGCCGGACCCGGAAGCAAAGTCGAGCACGCGCGCGCCCCGAACGATTTCCGGGTGATCGAGCACATGGCGCGCGAGCGCCTGACCACCGGCCCAAGCGAAGGCCCAAAACGGAGGAGGCAGACCGGCGCGGCCAAGGTCCGTCTCCGTTGCTTGCCAGAGATCCATCGCTTCGTCGGCAAGTCTCAGTCGGATTTCAGGCACCAGCGGTGGCGCCTTGGACCGCGTTTCGCGGAGGATGAAGGTGCGCTCGCGCGTAAGGTCGCTCACCGCTCAGCCATGGCGAGGACGAAATCCCATTCCTCGTCGGTCACTGGCTGCACGGAAAGGCGCATCGAAGTGACCAGGCTCATCTTCGAAAGTGACGGCTCGGCCTTTATTTCCGCCAACGTGACCGGTCGCTTCAGATCCCGGACCGCCTTCAGGTCGACGCAGTCCCAACGCGGATCCGCGCTGGTACTGTCGGGATGAGATGTGGCAATCACCTCGCAGATACCAACGACGGCCAAGCCCTCGTTGGAATGGTAGAAGAACCCTTGGTCGCCAACCTGCATCGCTCGCATGTTGTTGCGGGCAAGATAGTTTCTCACGCCGTCCCATTCGGTACCGGCTGCGCCCCGAGCCTTGAGATCGGAGAAGGAAAACTTGAAAGGTTCAGACTTGAACAGCCAGTGGGCCATGCGCGCTCCGGTTTCAGCGTGGAGACAGTTCAGCCTGGGGCGCCGATTACCCATTTCCAGGGCTTGATATCGACGCTCTCGAACAATCCGGCCCGGGCGTACGGGTCTTCTGCCAACACGGTCTGGAGGGTCTTGAGATCGACGGCTTCGGTGATCAGCAGCGAGCCGATCATATTGCCGGCTTCATCGAGATAGGGACCGCCGACCAGGATGGTATCGGCGTTGGCCTTGACATATTCGAGATGGGCAGCGCGGTTTGCCTGCCGAACGGGAAGAAGCCCCACCTTGTCGGTGCAACTGACGACGTAATGCATGGTTCGCCTCGAATGCCGACGAATGAATGGAGCGGACCCTAGAGCATTTCCCAGTCAGAGGGAACAGCTTGAGCAAAAGCGGAATGTTTCTCAACTGCTAACACATGCTATTCGGTGAGATTGCAATAGCTGGCGGCAGCGCTGCGTGGCGGTGCCATCCAACAAAAAGCCCCAACGGGATGTGCCGTTGGGGCAACCGGAAATCCGCATTCGGCACCGCTCGCGTTCAGCGACGCGTTCGAGCATCAGATCGCGACGATGTCGGGCGTGGACGATGCGCTCAGGGCTCGGGAATAAGCGGCGCCGATATTTTCGATAAGGCCGGGTGCAAACACGTCGATCACTTCGGAGCGCAGGCGTGCAGCATAGTCACCCGCGATCGAAAGAAAAGTGACGGGTGGGAAAACGAGGCTGTGCTCCGCTGAACTAGAGGCCGGAGCGGCCAACGCCGCGATGACGACGGACTTCGGGACGTTCATGTTGAACGCGAGGGCTCCGCCAGAGGAAGCGGCAACGAGCAGTGAGGCGGCTGCCGTGGCGATGAGAAGGCGTTGCATATTGCAGGACTCCGGAACGCGATTGCCCGCAGTTGTAACAATGCGGCTTGAAGGCCCCGTTCCGACCGACGTGGCAATTCTTTCATTTCCATTATTGTGTTGTTAACCTGCGCTGAGCCTCGGCTTGCGGCGGCCAAGCATGATTGACCCGAGGGCTTTCTGTTGCTGTCAGGTCTGTAATTATCCGTATTTCTGCGGCTAAAAACGCTCTACTTGCATGGAGTTTTCTTCGAATTTAACTAATTTCACGTATGCGGATCTCATGTTTTAAGGTGGTAAGGCTCTATTAACGACATCGCGAGATTTCCGCCCGTGCGCTTGCTTACATACCCAGATCCTCGACTCCGGATTCCCGCTCAATTTGTCTCATCCTTCGATGACGATCTCGCTCGGCTTGCCGAAGATCTGGTTGCTGCTGTGGAAGCCGCACCGGCAATCGGTCTCGCCGCTTCGCACATCGGAGATCTTCGCTGTGTGATCGCTATCCGCAGGCCGGGTGAGCCCACTGTCCGGGTTTATGTGAATCCGGTAATCGACTGGGCTTCGGATGAAATGATGGTGAATGAAGAAGGATCCGTTTCGATGCCCGGTGTCAGTGCCGAGGTGGAGCGGCCGAGAGCGGTTCGAGTTATTTATTCCGATCTTGCCGGGGCTCGCCATGTAGAGGAAGCGGAAGGCTTCCACGCTGCGGTTTTGCAGCACGAGATCGACCAGATCGATGGGGTGTTCTGGATAGAGCGGCTATCGCGCCTGAAACGCGATCGCTTGATCAAGAGATATCAGAAGCTCTGCAATAGATCTTGCTAATGTGCCATTCGCCGCCGCGAGATTTCCCCATTTGTCGCTAAACTGCGCCCGCTAATTGCCGTTCCGTTGGAGAGCCATGCTGATCGATCGCCAACACGCCATTCTGGAACTTGCCCGCGAGGTCGGCCGCGTTCTGGTCGATGATCTTGCGGCTCGCTTCGAGGTGTCGCCTCAGACGATCCGCAAGGATCTCAATGAGCTCTGCGATCGACGTTTGCTGGCACGTGTTCATGGTGGGGCCGTGCTGGCTTCGACGGTGAAAAACGTCGGCTATGAAGCACGTCGGCAGATTGCCGCAACCGAGAAGCGGGCGATCGGCGAGGCCGCGGCCGCCTTGATCCCGAACGATGCTTCCCTGTTCATCAACATAGGTACGACCACTGAGGCCGTCGCGCAGGCGCTGCTTCAGCATTCCGGACTCATGGTGATCACCAACAACATCAACGTGGCCAACCTGATGCGTGCCTACCCAGGCATTGAGGTTGTCATCGCCGGCGGTCAGGTGCGGCATTCTGACGGTGGTATCATCGGTGAGGCGGCTGTCGATTTCATCCGCCAGTTCAAGGTGGATTTCGCGATTGTCGGCGCCTCTGCTCTCGATGAGGACGGAGAGCTTTATGACTATGATTTTCGGGAAGTTAAGGTGGCTCAGGCGATCATTGCCAACGCACGGCGGGTCATTCTGGTGGCCGATGAGACCAAGTTCGAGCGAACTGCTCCGGTCAGGATTGGTTCGATAGCGCAGGTCGATGTTTTCGTTACCGATCGCTGCCCTCGAGAAGGCGTCAGAACTCTCTGTGCAGAGGCCGAGGTTCAGCTGATTGAGACCTCTTCCGGTCATGGCGGGCATGCGGGCGAGGCTGTATAATTTCGATGACCGGCAGCGTATGGTTCTATGCACCATCGTGTCGGTCTGGTATCCACATGACATGTTGGAATCCAACGGGGTAAGAGGGTATTTCAGGGAAGCCGGATGAGCCGGCGCCGCACCGTTGCGGCGTAGCGGGAACTTTATGGTGCCCCCGCTGTTCCCGCGCCCAAGTGAATGACGAGTGGAGCCGCTGTGGACCTTTCTGTTGGGAATCCCATGATTGATCGTCGTGACTTTTTGGCCCGGGCGTTGACGGCTGTGGGAGCCGTTGTTGTCGCCACGGGCATTCCGGCCGTAGCGCGGGCGGCGACGCAGCAGCATCAGTTTGCTTTGACCGGACCATTCACCCGTTCGACCGTGGCGGAGATTGCGCGGGGGCTTGCGAAAAAGCCCTATGAGGCGCCGGATACCAGCCTGCCGCCAATTCTGGAAAATCTGACCTACGATCAATATCGCGATATCCGTTTCCGGCCCGAAGCTGCCATTTGGGCAGACAAGGGTTTGCCGTATCAGATGCAGCTTTTCCATCGCGGCTCCTATTTCAAGGAACCCGTGGAAATGGCTCTGGTCGAAAAGGGACAGGCGACGCATCTCCCTTACGATCCGACCCTCTTCAATTATGGGCCGCTGGTTCCCCAGCCGATCCCGGCCGAGGATATCGGCTTCTCCGGCTTCAGGTTACACGCTCCGCTGAATAAGCCCGACGTGTTCGACGAGGTGCTTGTATTCCAGGGCGCGAGTTACTTCCGTTCTCTCGGCAAGGATCAGGTATACGGCCTGTCGGCCCGCGGTCTTGCGCTCAAGACTGCAGATCCAGAGGGAGAAGAGTTTCCGCTGTTCCGCGCATTCTGGGTTGAAACTCCGGTCGCCGGTTCCGAGACGTGCGTTGTCAACGCATTGCTCGACAGTCCGTCAGTGGCCGGTGCGTATCGCTTTACGGTGCGCCCGGGATTGCCGACGACCATTGACGTCGAAGCGCAGCTTTTCCCGCGCGTCGACCTTCAGAAGGTCGGGCTGGCGCCGGGAACGTCGATGTTCTTCTTCTCGGCCAATGGGCGTACCGAGATCGACGACTTCCGTCCGGAAGTGCACGATTCCGACGGTCTTCTGATGGTGACCGGCCGTGGCGATCGTTGGTGGCGCCCGCTCTCCAATCCGAAAGAGCTGCAGATTTCCGCCTTCCAGGATCGAAGCCCCAGAGGGTTCGGTCTCATCCAGCGAAACCGCGCCTTCGGTTCCTACCAGGATCTTGAAGCCGACTATCAGCGGCGCCCTTCGCTCTGGATCGAGCCGGTCGGTGATTGGGGCGCCGGTGCCGTGACGCTGGTGGAAATCCCGACCAACTCGGAAATCCACGATAACATCGTTGCCTATTGGGCACCGCAGGATAAGATCCCGGCGGGAACCGAGTATTTCTTTGCCTATCGTCTGTTCTGGGGTGGCGATCCGACCCTGGCGGCTGAAGCTGCTTATGTTGCTGCGACGCGGTCGGGTCGGGCGGGGGTCGCCGGTCCGAATCCTGTGCGACTGTTCGTCATCGACTACCGCTTCTTCGACGGCGTCGATCCGGCAAAGCTTGGCGCGTCGAAGGCGTCTGTGCAGGCTTCCAAGGGCACGGTGAAGAATGTTGTCGTGACCGCCAATCCCGAAACCCATGGCATGCGCCTCTCGTTCGAGCTCGACCCGCAAAACGAGAATCTGATCGAACTGACGGCTGCGCTCACCTTTGAATCGGGGCAGACGGCTGAGACTTGGGCCTTCCGATGGACAGCATAGTACGTGATGTCGCCGTCAGTGGGCGATATGCTACAGGTATGCCGCCGGAGCACCCGGCGGACATGCCGGCCCAGGATTTGAAGCGCTTTCGTCGCAAGGATCGACGGCGCCTGGTGAATCCGCAGAGTCGCTCGTCCTTTCTGAAGCGTTTCGCGGTGGTTGGCGGTACGGCAGCGTTGCTCGGTTACGCCGTCAACGAGATGTATGCCGTTCTGGCGCTGGGCGACCTGACGCCGATCGAGCGGGTCGTGCTGGGCCTGTTCACCATCACCTTTGCATGGATCGCCCTGTCTTCGGTTGCGTCGGTATTCGGTTTTCTGAAGCTCGTCAGCCGGCGGTTTGCAAAGCCGTCGCCTCCCTCGGATGAACCGTTGCGCAAGCGCACGGCCATGCTGATGCCGACCTACAATGAAGATCCGTCGCGCATCTTCGCTGCGATCGAAGCAATGGCTCGCGATGTCGAAGCGCTCGGCCAGAGCCACGCCTTCGACTGGTTCGTGCTGGCCGATACGACGGATCCGGAAGTCGTGCTGCAGGAAGAAGCTGCTTTGCTCGCCGCTCGTGAACGGATCGGCAGCTTCACTCGTGTCTATTACCGGCGGCGACGCAACAACACGGCGAAGAAGGCCGGCAACGTCGCGGACTTCTGCAAGCGCTGGGCGAGCGCCTATGACCATCTTCTGGTGCTCGATGCCGACAGCCTGATGGAAGGCAGTACGATTGTCGAGCTGGCGCGCCGCATGGAGGCCGACCCTGACGCGGGCTTGATCCAGACCATCCCGACGCTCGTCAACGGCACAACGGTGATGGCGCGGCTGCAGCAGTTTGCCGGCCGCGTCTACGGCCCGGTGGTCGGAACCGGGCTTGCCTGGTGGGTTCAGAAGGAAGGCAACTTCTGGGGACATAATGCGATCATCCGCACGGAGGCTTTCCTGACGTCGGCCGGTCTGCCGGAGCTGTCTGGAAAGCCACCATTTGGCGGCCACATCATGAGCCACGATTTTGTCGAGGCGGCGTTGATCCGCCGTGCTGGATGGAACGTGATCATCGCCGACGATCTTCCTGGGTCCTACGAGGAAAGTCCGCCGTCGCTGGTCGATCTCGCCATCCGTGATCGTCGCTGGTGTCAGGGCAATCTGCAGCATCTCAAGGTGATCGGGGGCAGAGGCCTTCACTGGGTGTCGCGTTCTCACATCCTGACAGGCATCATGAGCTACCTGGCCTCGCCTCTCTGGTTGCTGCTGATCCTTTCGGGTTTGGCTCTGACGCTGCAAGCTCACTATATTCGCCCTGAGTATTTCAAGGACGAATTCCAGCTCTTCCCGTCCTGGCCCCGGATCGACGCCGAGCGCGCACTTGCCTTGTTCGCGCTTACCATGGGCGTCCTGTTCCTGCCGAAGGTGCTCGGCCTCATTGCGTTTTTCTTCAATACGCGCGACCGCAAGGCATCTGGCGGGTTCGTCGGGCTTATCCTGTCGTTTCTGTTTGAGATGGTCGTCTCGGCACTGGTCGCTCCGATCATGATGCTGATTCAAACGGGCGCCGTCACAGAGATCGTCCTGCATCGCGATGCAGGTTGGAAGCCGCAGCGCCGTGACGATGGGGGCCTTCCGCTGGGCGAACTGATCGCCCGCCATCGCTGGCACGTGTTGGCCGGCCTTGCATTGGCTTGGGCGGCGATCGCCGACAGCTGGGTGCTGTTTGCCTGGTTGTCCCCGGCGATCCTCGGCATGGTCTTCGCCGTGCCTATCTCCGGCTTCACCGGTTCGACTGCCGTCGGTCGCTTCGTGAAATGGATTGGTCTTCTCAGAATCCCAGAGGAGCGTCACCGGCCCAATATCCAGGGACGCATGGACGAGGCTCGGCCGGCTTATATCGAAGCCGTGGCCGCGACGCCGAGTCTGGTCGACATTGTCGCCGACCCTGATCTTCTGATGCAGCACCTTGCGCTGATTGATCGTATGGCGCCTCGGCCTCCGGGGCGTGTCGATCCGGTGTCGGCCTTGGCCTTGGCAAAAGTCGGCGAGGCCGAGACCATCGAGGAGGGCGTTTCCTTCCTGGACGCCAAGGAGCGCGCCACGCTGATCGCTACGCCGCGGATTCTTGATGCGCTGGCACAGAAGCCGATCAATCGTCACGCCTTGGCGGACAAGGTCCGCTCGGCCTGAAAGACACGGTGGCGGGCAGCCGCCACCGTCATGCGCGCCCCATGAAGCCGGTATGCAGCTTTTGCATGGCCCATTCCGCCGTCGACTGAAATTTCGATAGGTGGTGGGACCTAAGTGGCGGCGAAACCTTACAAAATCTAAATCGGTTTGATCGTCTCGACGCCGCCGGTCGCTTTTGGTCTTCTCCAAAAGGACGAGAGCAAAAAGCGCCGTAAGGATATGACATTAGCCGTCAAGCCTGCTAGGGAACGACCAACGTAGTTTCCCGTATTGGAGCTTGCCGTGCCGATCACCAAGGTGCTTGTCGCCAACCGATCCGAAATCGCCATTCGCGTTTTCCGCGCCGCCAATGAGCTCGGCATGAAGACGGTTGCCGTCTTTGCTGAGGAAGATCGGCTGGCGCTGCACCGCTTCAAGGCCGACGAAGCCTATCAGATCGGCGCGGGGTTGGGACCGATCGAAGCCTATCTCAGCATTCCGGAAATCCTTCGCGTCGCCAAGGAATCGAAGGCCGACGCCATCCATCCTGGCTATGGTCTTTTGTCGGAAAGCCCCGAGTTCGCCGAGGCTTGCCGCGACGCAGGTATCATCTTCATCGGTCCGTCACCGGAGACCATGCGCCAGCTGGGCAACAAGGTCGCCGCCCGCAATCTCGCCATCGAGGCAGGCGTGCCGGTCATGCCCGCCACCGATCCGTTGCCTGACGACATGGAAGTGGTGAAGGCGGAAGCCAAGCGCATCGGATATCCGGTGATGCTGAAGGCCTCGTGGGGTGGTGGCGGTCGTGGCATGCGCGTCATCCGCGACGAGGCGGCGCTTTTGCGCGAGGTAGTCACTGCCAAGCGCGAGGCGATGGCCGCCTTTGGCAAGGACGAGGTCTACCTTGAGAAGCTCGTCGAGCGGGCCCGTCATGTTGAGGTACAGATCCTCGGCGACACCCACGGCAACATTGTCCACCTGTTCGAGCGTGACTGTTCGGTTCAGCGGCGCCATCAGAAGGTGGTGGAGCGCGCTCCGGCTCCCTACCTCACCGACGCCCAGCGCGCGGAAATCACCGGCTATGGCGTGACGATTGCCAAGGCCGCCAACTACTACGGCGCCGGCACCGTCGAGTTCCTGATGGATGCGGACAGCGGCTCCTTCTACTTCATCGAGGTCAACCCGCGCATCCAGGTCGAGCATACTGTCACCGAGGAGGTGACCGGCATCGACGTGGTGCGCGCGCAGATTCGCATCCTCGAAGGCGAGAAGATCGGCTCGCCCGAATCGGGCGTCCCGGTGCAGGAGGAGATTCGTCTGCACGGTCATGCGCTGCAGTGTCGCGTCACCACCGAAGATCCCGAGCAGAACTTCATTCCGGACTACGGCCGCATCACCGCCTATCGCGGCGCTACCGGTTTCGGTATCCGGCTCGACGGCGGTACCGCCTACGCCGGCGCGGTAATCACTCGCTTCTACGATCCGCTGCTTGAGAAGGTCACTGCCTGGGCGCCGACGCCCATCGAGGCGATCAACCGCATGATGCGCGCCCTGCGCGAGTTCCGCATTCGTGGCGTTGCGACCAACCTGACCTTCCTTGAGAGCATCATCTCCCATCCGAAGTTCCAGCAGAACCGCTACACCACCCGGTTCATCGACGAGACGCCGGAGTTGTTCCAGCTGGTCAAGCGCCGCGATCGCGCCACCAAGCTACTGACCTATATCGCCGACGTCACCGTCAACGGGCATCCGGAAACCCGCAATCGCCCGAAGCCCGGCGAAGGGCCGAAGCCAGTAGTGCCGACCTTCTCCGGTGGCATCACACCGGGTACCCGCGACCTGCTGACTTCGCGCGGGCCAGAGGCGCTGGCAAAGTGGATTCGCGAACAGAACAACGTTCTGATCACCGACACCACCATGCGCGACGGTCATCAGTCGCTGCTGGCGACGCGCATGCGCACCCATGACATGGCCAACATCGCCGAAGCCTATGCGAGGGGTCTACCGGGGCTGTTCAGTCTGGAATGCTGGGGCGGCGCCACCTTCGACGTCGCCATGCGCTTCCTGACCGAGGATCCATGGGAACGCCTTGCCAAGATCCGTGACAAGGCGCCCAACCTCCTCATGCAGATGCTGCTGCGCGGTTCCAACGGTGTCGGCTACAAGAATTACGCCGACAATGTCGTGCGTCATTTCGTGCAGCAAGCTGCTGCCAGTGGCGTCGATGTGTTCCGCGTGTTCGACTGCCTCAACTGGATTGAGAACATGCGCGTCTCGATGGACGCCGTGCTCGATCAGGGCAAGGTACTCGAGGCCACCATCTGCTACACCGGCGACATCCTCGATCCCGATCGAGCAAAGTACGACCTCAAGTATTATGTCGGCATGACGCGCGAGCTCGAGCACGCCGGTGCCCACATCATCGCCATCAAGGACATGGCGGGCCTGTTGAAGCCGGCTGCGGCGCGCGTGCTGTTCAAGGCAATGCGTGAGGCGACCGATCTGCCGATCCATTTCCACACTCACGATACTTCCGGCATCTCCGCCGCGTCGGTGCTGGCAGCGGTGGAAGAGGGCGTCGATATCGTCGACGCGGCCATGGATGCCTTCTCCGGCAACACCTCGCAGCCCTGCCTTGGCTCGATCGTGGCGGCGCTCGAAGGTGGGCCGCGACCGACCGGCCTCGACCAGCAGGCCATCCGCCGCATTTCCTTCTACTGGGAGGCTGTCCGTCACAAGTATGCGGCCTTCGAGAACGATCTGAAGGGACCGGCTTCCGAAGTCTATCTCCACGAGATGCCCGGCGGCCAGTTCACCAACCTCAAGGAACAGGCTCGCTCGCTTGGTCTTGAGACCCGCTGGCACGAAGTGGCCAAGACCTATGCCGACGTCAACCGCCTGTTCGGTGACATCGTTAAGGTCACGCCGTCGTCCAAGGTTGTGGGTGACATGGCGCTGCTGATGGTTTCCTCGGCCCTGACCCCGGCCGACGTACTCGACCCCGAGAAGGATGTGGCCTTCCCGGACTCGGTGGTGGAGATGTTCCACGGTGACCTCGGACAACCGCCGGGAGGCTGGCCGAAGGATCTTCAGGCCAAGATCCTGAAGGGCGCCGAGCCGATTACTGTGCCGCCGGGCTCGCTCATTCCGGCTGTGGACCTTGAGGCTGTGCGCGCTGAGCTGGCCGAGAAGATTTCCTGGACGCCCAGTGAACAGGACCTTGCCAGCTACCTGATGTATCCCAAGGTGTTCCTCGATTTCGCCAAGTCGCAGGAAACCTATGGGCCGACATCGGTCCTGCCGACACCGGTCTATTTCTACGGCATGCAGGCGGGCGATGAACTGAACATCGAGCTCGAGCGCGGCAAGTCGCTGGTGCTGATCTGCCAGGCGATCGGCGAGCCCGACAACGAGGGCATGGTTCGGGTGTTCTTCGAACTCAACGGCCAGCCGCGCATGGTGCGCGTGCCTGATCGGTCTAGCGCTGCTTCGGCCAAGACGCAGCGGCGCAAGGCCGATGCTGGTGACCCAACCCATATTGCAGCGCCGATGCCGGGCGTCGTGTCCACCTTGGCCGTTAAGCCAGGGCAGGTGGTCAAGGCTGGCGATATCCTGCTCTCGATCGAAGCGATGAAGATGGAAACATCGATCCACGCCGAACGTGGCGGCACGGTGACCGAGGTGCTGGTCGCGGCTGGTGCCCAGATCGATGCCAAGGATCTTCTGATCGTGCTCTCGGAGTAACGAGAGCGGTCGGTCTGGCGACAAGAAAAGAAATGGCCGGCGAAAGCCGGCCATCTTCGTATTGACGTGTCGCGCTTTAGCCGCGCAGCGCCGTCGCAAGCTCAGTCCAGCTCGCCTTGTCCGGCGCCATCAGCAGGCCGCCGGACCTGAGATCGGGCCGATAGGGCGAGCCGTCGAGCAATGCCGAATAGCCGCCGGCCTCGCGATGGATCAGCCATCCGGCTGCATGATCCCACGGTGACAGCTTGTGATAGTAGCAAAAATGAATGTGGCCATCGACCATGAGCCGCATCTCCTGCCCGCCACAGCGGTAGTTCATGATGCTCCAGGCACGCCCGAATCCCGAGAGCAGCCGGTCGCGCTCTTCAGGTGAAGCATAGTACCAGCCGGCGCAACCCTGCATGCCGGAAAGCGGTGCCCCCGCTGCTACGTGGAGCGGGCGGTCAGTCCGACCATTGCCGGCAAGGAAGGCACCACTGCCGGCAATGGCGCAGGCTGCGTCGCCGCGAACCGGGTCGTAGATGATGCCGCCTTTAACTTCGCCGTGCTCAATCACCGAGATGATCACGGCAAAGGCGGGAACGCCGTTGGCATAGTTGAAGGTGCCATCGATCGGGTCGACGACGACGGCCCGCGGGGCGGCCATCAGTCGATCGATCAGTGCCGGCTCGCGCTCCATGACTTCTTCGCCGACGAATAGGAATTCGTTGCCCCAGGCGGCGCGAATACGCTTTTCGATCAACTCCTCGGCGGCCACGTCGGCGATGGTCACGAAGTCCGAGGCATGCGCCTTAGTCTTGATGTCGGCGGCAGTGAGGTTCGAAAAGTGCGGCATGATCTCGGTTTCCGCTGCCGCCTTGGCGGTAGCGACGAGAAAATCGATGTCCTGACGGGTGACGGTCATTGCGTGCTCCGTAATATCTGCAAGATGCAATGCACCCAAAGGACGACGGGAGCAAGACAGTCGGCCGTGACGTGCTCTTGCATTTCGCTTCGTTTAGCCCACCTTCTTCAAGGAATTACGGAGAAAAGCCGTGCGGGCTATTGGACGCTTCCTCGGCCCGTTCTGGCGGGCCGCACTGACTTTCAACGCTGCCGACGGCTGGGCGATTGCCTCGCACGTGGCGCTCTCGGCCTTGATGGCACTTTTCCCCTTTCTGATTTTCCTGACGGCCATCGCCGCGTTTTTCGATCTGAGTGCGCTTTCCGCCACTGTGGTGGCTTTGATCTTCGAAAGCGTGCCGGCCAGGATTGCCGCGCCGATCGCCGACGAGGTGAAGAACGTGCTGCTGGTGCCGCGGCGGGACGTGTTGACCTTCGGCGTGGCGCTGGCGCTCTGGTTCGCCTCGTCCGGTGTCGAGGCGATGCGCGTCGGTCTCAATCGCGCCTACGGCACCGTTGAGAACCGCAATTTCCTTTTTCTTCGGCTTGAGAGCATCGGTTTCGTGCTCGTCGGTACCGTTACTTTTCTAAGCATTGCATTTCTGGTGGTGTTGGCTCCAGTGGTTTGGACGACCATCGTTCATCTGATGCCTGCAGCTCAGAATTTCGCCTGGACGCTGACCTTTCTCCGCTTCGGCCTTACGTTGCTGATCGCCGGCGGCGGTCTTCTCGCGGCGCATCTGTGGCTGCCGGCCGGCCGTCGAGGCATTGCACAGGTTCTTCCCGGCATCGGTCTGACGCTGGCAGCCTGGATTGCCGGGGGCTATGGCTTCTCGCTCTACCTCGCCGATTTCGCCAACTATGCCTCGACTTATGCGGGATTGGCCGGCGTGATGACGGCGATCGTCTTTCTCTACATGATGGCTTTGATCCTGCTCTACGGTGCCATGCTCAACGCGGCCCTTCTGGAGCGGCGGCGACGCGCTGTCGTCATCTCACCACCGGACGAACCATTGACATCCCCCCTACCATGATGGAAGCCGTAGGCTGCGTTGTTGTCGGCTGGTGAGCCGGTCGGCAGTCTTCGTACGCCAACCCTCAAGGAATCCGTCCGGTCATCCTGTCCGGACCACAGGAGACAGCCATGTACACGCTCGAAATCGCCGGCATCGCGATCGCCACCACCGACGCCGACGAGGCGGAAGCGCGCGAGATCTTTGAGAGCGAGGACTTCCTCGACGATATCCGCGGCTTCACGAGCGCCGGCGCCCCGATTTGGGACGGCGTTTCCGCCTTCGTCATCCGCGCGGCCACCGAAGAGGAAATTGATGTTTTCGGAGAAATCGAAGATTTCGAGGACGATATAGAGGGCGAGGAAGGCGACGAGTTCGACGAGGACGGAGCCAACATCATGTTCCTCGTCGATATCGATCAGTTCGACGATGAAGAGTGAGGTCAGGTTTGCGCGAGGGGGCATTTTTCGCGTCCGCAACAGCGCGAATTGGAATTTCCTCGCGAACCGGTTTGACTACAGATCTCAAGCATAGAGGCGGCGATCTTGATCGTCGCCTTTCCGGTTGGGTCTTTTTCTGATCGGCCGGAGCGGCTTAACGGCCGAAACCGGCCCGTCGGTTGCGGCGGAGTTGTCGATGAAGCGCGTAATGGAAGTGCTGAAGGAGGCACGCCTCGATGAGGCTGCCGACCTCGTCGCCCGCAGCAACAAGCCGGAACTCGCCGGCCTGTTAAAGGCGCTCTATGGTAAAGGCGCTGCCGAAGACGTCGTCGCCTACACGTCGAGCGAACTGATTGCCTTTGCCGAAGGGGCCATGTCGAGCCTGTCGCTCAGGGTCCCCGGTATCCACTCCATTCGCATCTACACTCCGGTTTGGGATGACGATGCCAGTCACCGCAAGGAAGTGACGGTCGTCGATATCCTTAACGACAACATGCCGTTCCTGGTCGACTCCGTCATGCAGGAGCTGACCGACGCCGGGATTGAAGTGCGCCTGATGGTGCACCCGATTCTCTCGGTCGTGCGTGGCATGAGCGGCCGCCTGCTGTCGATCGGCGACGACCCGGACTCAAACCGTGAGAGCTTCATCCAAATCCACATCGCGCGCTTGCCCGACGCTATTGCCGTCGATCAATTGGAAACGCGACTCGACGGTTTGCTAACCGAGGTGCGTGCCGCCGTTGATGATTGGCCGCGGATGCAAGCGCTGATCAAGTCGGTGATCAATGTTTACCGGCACACCCCGCCGCCGTTGCAACCCGAGGCGGTGGCTGAAACTGTTGAGTTCTTGAACTGGCTCAACGCAGACAATTTCACCTTCCTGGGCCTGCGCGAGTATCTGGTCGGGGGTGACCTGAAGGGGGACAAGTTGCCGGCGCTTCTAAGTGCTGGCGCCGGCTATGGTCTGTTGCGGGACCCTGCGGTGAAAGTGCTCCGCCGAGGCCGCGAGATGGTTCAGGTCACGCCGGAAATCACCGAGTTCCTAAGGCAGACCGAGCCATTGATGGTCGCTAAGGCCAACGTCAAGGCGCGTGTCCATCGCCATGCTTATCTCGATTACATCGGGATCAAACGCTACGATGCTGAGGGACGTCTCGTCAGCGAAATCCGGCTGCTCGGCCTGTTTACGTCGTCGGCCTACACGCGTTCGACCCACTCGATCCCTTATCTGCGCCGCAAGGTGGGAACGACCATGGCACGCGCCGGCTTCGATCCGGAAAGCCATTCCGGGCGTGCGCTTCGCAATATCCTGGAGAGTTATCCGCGCGACGAGCTGTTTCAAATCGATCTCGACACGCTCCTGGAGTTTTCGCTGGCCGTTCTCGAGCTCGGTGAACGGCCGCGCATTCGTGTGCTCGCCCGCCGAGACAAGTTCGATCGCTTTGTCTCGCTGCTGGTCTACGTGCCGCGCGACCGCTACACGACCGATACCAGGGTTGCCATCGGCAACTATCTCGCCGAAGCTTTTGATGGCCGCGTCTCGTCCGTCTATCCGGCCTTTCCGGAAGGTCCGCTGGCTCGCGTCCACTACATCATCGGGCGCGATGAAGGGCCGACGCCTGCCGTTGCTCAGACCGAGCTGGAGGCCGCCGTTGCCCGGATCACCCGCAATTGGGTCGATGGTTTTGCCGACGCCTGCCGTGCGAAGTTCGGCCCGGCGCGCGGACGCAAGCTGATCGAGCTTTACGGCCGCGCTTTTCCCGAGGCTTACAGGGCGAGCTATGATGCGGACATGGCGGTGGCCGACGTCACGCTTCTTGAGCTGTTCGTTGGGGATCGATCGACGGCCGTCGACCTGATCGCTGGCAGCTTGCCGTCACCGCGCGTTTCCATGCGCCTCATGAGCAAGGGCGGGCCGGTGCCACTTTCGGCGCGGGTACCGGTGCTCGAAGCCATGGGCTTCACCGTTCTCGAAGAGAAGACCTTCGAAATTGATCGTCCCGACGGGGTGATCGTATTGCACGACATGGCGCTTAGGCGCGCCGACGGTGCCGATGTGGATCTCGCGCGGGAAGGCAACAGGCTGAAGGCGCTGTTCATGGCGGTCTGGCTCGGCAAGGCCGATAGCGACCGGCTCAACACGCTGACGCTCGTCGCCGGACTTGGCTGGCGCGAAATTGCCATGCTCAGGGCGTTGTCCCGTTATCTCGGTCAGATCGGTCTCGCCCACGGGCATGCTTATGTCGCCGAAGCGCTGGTGCGCAACGCGCACGTTGCCAACCTCCTTATCACTCTCTTCACGGTGCGCTTCGATCCTGCTTTCTCCGGCGATCGCAAGGCTCGACTCGGCTCGCTGCGCAAGGAACTCGAAGCGGCGTTGAGGGATGTGCCGATCCTCGACGATGATCACATCCTGCGCCAGCTTGCCAATCTCATCGAAGCAGCGACGCGTACGACGTTCTTCCAGATCAGCCCTGAGGGCGAGCCTCATCCGGTGATGGCCTTCAAGTTCGACGCTGAGCGGATCGACAGCTTGCCGGCACCGCGCCCCTTCGCCGAGATATGGCTGCACGCCCCAGACGTCGAAGGTGTTCATCTTCGTTTCGGCAAGGTGGCGCGCGGCGGCTTGCGCTGGTCGGACCGGCCGGAGGATTTCCGGACCGAGATCCTGGGGCTCGTGAAGGCTCAACAGGTCAAGAATGCGGTGATCGTGCCAGTGGGTGCCAAGGGCGGGTTCGTGGCCCGTCGCATCGCTGCCGGTGCCGATCGCGCTTCAGCGGGTATCGCTGCTTACGAGCGCTATGTCGGGACGCTGATCGATCTCACGGACAACATCGTCGGCGATGTGGTCGTTCCTCCCGTTTCTACCGTCAGGTACGACGGCAACGATCCTTACCTAGTCGTGGCCGCAGACAAGGGCACGGCAAGCTTCTCTGACGTCGCCAACCGGATTGCGCTGTCCCGTCACTTCTGGCTTGCCGACGCCTTCGCTTCTGGTGGATCAGCCGGTTATGACCACAAGAAGATGGGCATCACGGCGCGCGGCGCCTTTGAGGCCGTGAAGCGGCACTTCCGCGAACTCGACCTCGATGCCGAAGCGGATCCGTTTACCGCTGTCGGTGTCGGCGACATGTCCGGCGATGTGTTCGGTAACTTCATGCTGCTGTCGCTGTCGTTGAAGCTCGTCGCCGCTTTCGATCATCGGCATGTCTTCATCGATCCCGCTCCCAATACCGAAGCGGCGCTGGCCGAGCGGCGCCGGCTGTTTGCCTTGGCGCGCTCGAGCTGGGCGGACTATGACCAGACGAAACTTTCGCCGGGTGGCGGCATTTTCCTCAGGTCGCAAAAGTCGATCACGCTGTCCAGTGAAGCGAGGAACGCACTCGGCATCGATGCGACGATCCTGAGCCCCGACGAACTCGTTTCGGCCCTTTTGAAGGCGCCGGTCGATCTGCTGTTTTTCGGCGGTATCGGAACCTTCGTGCGCGGCAACGGCGAGAGCAACATCGAGGCTGGCGATCGCACCAATGACGGCGTTCGCATCTCCTCAGAGCACCTCAGGGCGCGCGTCATTGGCGAAGGCGCCAACCTCGGCATGACGCCGCGGGCTCGTGTCGACTTTGCGCGTCGGGGTGGCCGCGTCAATTCCGATGCCATCGATAATGTCGGCGGTGTCGCCACGTCCGATGCCGAGGTTAACATCAAGATTGCGCTCGGGCGGGCGATGGCAGCCGGCCGCTTGACGCTTTCCGAGCGTGACGAGCTGCTCGCCAGCATGACCGATGATGTTGCTGCCGGCGTGTTGCGGCTTTGCCGGCGCCAGGTTGTCGCCCTGTCGGTGACGCGCGCGCGCGGTTCGGGCGAACTGCCGCGCTTGATGCGCCTCTCCGCCGTGCTGGCCGAGCGAGGGTTGCTGGATCCACACCGCGAAGGATTGCCGGACGAAGCGGCGGCTGGTCGCCTTGCTGCGTCTGGGGAGACGTTGTCGCGTCCGGAAACAGCCATCCTCATGGCGCATGCCAAGCTGATGCTGGCCGACGATCTGCTGGTCGGCCGGCTGATCGACGATCCGGCGCTCAACGACTGGCTGGTGCTCGCATTCCCGCAGGCCATGCGGGTTCGCTTTGCCGAAGACATTGCCGCCCACCGGCTTGCCCGCGATATCCTGGCAACCCGTGTCGCCGGCGCTGCTGTGGACGCAGCGGGGCCGACCTTCGTCAGCCGGCTCGGAGACGAAGCTGGTGTGGGTGCCGAGGAAGCCGTTCGGGCGCTTGTCGTGGCTGCCGCTGCATTCGGCACGGACGCAGTGACCGCAGAGATCGATACCCTGGAAGGCAAGATCTCCGGTGCCGTCTGGGTAGAACTCCGTCGTCGTGTCGCCGATTTCCTGACCGATGCGGCCCTCTGGGTCGCGCAGAATGGTTCGCCCGAGGGCGATCTCGCGGCAGCCATAGAGCGGCTTGCCGCCGGCGTCCGCCGTTTCCGTGAAAGCGCACCTGGCGCCAAGGCGGATCCAGTGCTGGTCTCGTCCGGCGTCCCCGAGCTGCTAGCGACCCGCCTTGCCAGCCTGCCGGCGGAACTCGGCAGTCTCGATCTCATCGTCATCGGTGAGGAAGTCGGCCGTTCCGTCGACGAGGTCTTGCCGGTGATGACGGCCATCGACGAAGCGATCGCTGCCGATCTGGTCGACCGGCTTGCCGATCTGGTGCGTCCGGTCGATCTCTACGAGGGGCAGGCGGCGGAAATCGCCCGCCGCACCTTTACAACGGCTCGCCGCCATATCGTCGCCCAGGCCATCGCCGAAGGCGGCGCGGACCTTTGGACGACGGCACGGGAGGGGCGAATCGGACGTTTGCGGCAGCTCATCGGCGACCTGCTGATCGGTGCGCCAACGGTGGCCAAGCTGACCGTGGCGGCGGGTTTGGTGGCCGAGTTGGCCGAATGACGAGGGTTGGGAGCATGTTTCCTCGTTGCATTCGCCGTCGCCAGGGGCAATCATGACCGTGACGTGACAATCACGGTCGGAGGTGCGCTTGAGCGGCGAGAGCAACGAAGGAGCGGCTGAGCCCGCAAATCTGGTCGCGCTGGCGCGCGGCGGTCAACAGGCGCCAGCGCTTGGCGATTCCCGCCAAAAGGCGCGCGAGCTCGACTATGTTGCCTTCGACCGTCGCGAACTCTCAGAGATCCTCAAGGTCTACGGCCGCATGGTCGCGGCCGGAGAGTGGCGCGATTACGCGATAGATCTGCTTCCCGACCGAGCCGTTTTCTCGATCTTCCGGCGTTCGTCGGAGATGCCGCTCTACAGGGTCGAGAAGAACCCCAAGCTCGCACGCCGGCAGGGCGCCTATTCGGTTATCGCCCAGACCGGCATGATCCTGAAGCGCGGCGGCGAACTGGATCGCGTGCTGCGCGTCATCGACAAATCATGGCTTTCAGTCGCCGAGTAATCCCGCTCAGGGGCAGGGATTGCCAAAATGCTGGTGCAGGTCGTCGACCGCTGCCTGCATGTCGGCCGTCCATACAAACTCGGCTGCTGCTAGGTTGCTGTCCAGTTGAGCGTCGGCGCTCGGTCCGATAATCACCGAGGCCACGGTTGGCTGGTTCATGGCAAAGGCAATGGCGAAGGTGACCGGGTCAGCTCCAAACCGCCGAGCGAGATCAACGTAGGCGGCGATTGCCGCGTCGGAGTGCGGCTTCTCATAGCGCTGCAGCCGGTTGAAGAGGGCCTTCCGGCTGTGAGCGGGTAGGGCGCCGTTCCGATATTTTCCTGTCAGATAGCCTTGCGCCAACGACGAATAGGGGAGTAGCCCGATTTCCTCGCGCAGGGCGATTTCGGCAAGGCCGCCTTCCCAGGTGCGGTTGACGAAGCTGTAGGCGTTCTGAACCGAGATCGGACGTGGCCCGACGCCGCGTTCCGCGGCGAAGACGAAGCGCATCAGGCCGTAAGGACTCTCGTTGGAGAGGCCAAAGTGGCGGATCTTGCCGACAGTGATGAGCTCGCCAAAGGCGGCGGCTGTCTCGTCTATGGCCGTCTCGTCGCTGGCGGGCGCAAATGGCTTGAAGCGCGTTGGTACCGTGCCCCAGTCGGACACGACCCGGTCCGGCCAGTGGATCTGATAGAGATCGATGTAGTCCGTCTTCAGCCGGCGCAGCGACTTGTCGACTGCTTCGAATATCTGTGCGCGGGTGAGCCGCGTTGGTGAGCCGTCATCTCGGAACCAGTCGCTGCTGCTGCGGCCGCAGACCTTGGTGGCAAGAATCACGTCTTGGCGCCGACCGCTCTTCTGGAACCAGTCGCCAAGGATCGTCTCGGTCACGCCTTGTGTCTCGCGCTTTGGCGGGACCGAGTACATCTCGGCCGTGTCGATGAAGTTGATGCCCGCGCCGACCGACCGATCGAGAATGGCGCAAGCCTCTTCAGCGTTGGTCTGTTCGCCATAGGTCATGGTCCCCAGGCAAATGGGCGTGACAAGCAGCTCGGAGCGGCCGAGACGGCGTTTCTGCATGGACAAAGACTTTCCTTGGTTCATTCGATGTCGGGGATGAGCGCCAGGAGGTCGGTGACGCCGACATCGATTCCAGCTTGGGTGAGTAGTGTGGTGATCTGACTGCGATGACCTTGCGTTCATCCAGCCATAGCAAGGCTCCAGATACGGAAATAGCCGCGAACGTTCGCGTAGGCTCTCCTCGCGACTGCTCCATTTGTTCGGCAGCTAGCCCTTGCTCTTGATCTGCTCGATCAAGGCTTCGACCGACGGCAGGATTCGCCCGACGATAATTTCGACGCCAGCAGCGTTGGGATGCATATGATCGGCCTGATTGAGGCTGGCATCGCCGGCGACGCCATCGAGGAAGAACGGATAAAGCAGCGTGCCATGCTTCTTGGCGAGGTCTGGGAAGATGGCGTCGAAGCTGTTGGCATAGTCGGCGCCGAGATTGGGCGCGGCGCGCATGCCCGCGAGAAGGACCGGAGCTCCCGTTTCTCCAAGTCGCGTCAACAGCTCGTCCAATGTTTCGCGCACGAGGGTTGGGTCGTGGCCCCGCAGCATATCGTTTGCCCCGAGTTCCACGATGACGCCATCGGCACCGTCGGCGAGCGCCCAGTCGAGACGGGCGAGGCCGTCGGCGGCCGTGTCGCCGGATACGCCGGCATTGATGATCTCGACATCATGGCCGCTTTTTCTGAGTGCTGCTTCCAGCCGGTCGGGAAAGGCGTCCTGGCTGAGAACGCCATAGCCGGCAGTGAGACTGTCGCCGAGCGCGACGATACGCATGGGCTTGGCCTCTGCGCTGGCAAGGCTGGCGAAGAGGGCGAGAACGAACGCAAATATCCGATGTCTCACGGCCTTTTGACCTAGCTTGCAATGGTTTCGGGGCCGCCCATATGACAGGCTCAAGCTTTCTTCGGCAAGCCCCGCCGGCTTCACGTGTGCCTGAACCGCCAGATTTGAAGGTCTATCCTTGCCAGATCCCGCCATCGCTCTTTCCCAGGTCGATCTCAGTCTCGGTAGCGGCGCTGCCCGTGTCCATATCCTGAAGAGCCTGTCATTTGCCATTGAAGCCGGTACCAGCGTCGGCATCGTTGGGCCATCTGGCTCGGGCAAGTCGACGCTGCTGATGGTACTGGCCGGCCTTGAACGGGTCGATAGCGGCGCGGTTACCGTTGGCGGTGAGCGGCTCGACCGCATGGGCGAGGATGCACTGGCCCGCTTTCGCGGTCGTTCCGTCGGCATCGTTTTCCAGTCGTTTCATCTGATGCCGACCATGACGGCGCTGGAGAATGTTGCGGTGCCGCTGGAACTCAGCGGGCGGCGCGATGCGTTCGAGCGGGCGCGGGTCGAACTCGAGGCGGTTGGGCTCGGCCATCGCCTCGATCATCATCCGGCGGAGCTCTCGGGCGGCGAGCAACAACGTGTCGCGATTGCGAGGGCGCTTGCCCCGGAGCCATCCATCCTGATCGCCGACGAGCCGACAGGCAATCTCGACACCGAAACCGGTCGGGACATCGTTCGCCTGATGTTCGAGGCTAGGGCGCGGCGAGGCGCGACGCTTATTCTCGTGACCCATGACCGGACATTGGCGGACGCCTGCGATCGGCGCATTGTCATGCGCTCCGGCGAAATCGTCGAGGATGTTCAGGCGGAGGCTGCACAGTGAGTGGCGGTTCTCCAGGGTGGAAGGCTGCCTTTCGTCTTGCCGCCCGCGAGGCGCGCGGCGGGCTATCGGGGTTTCGCATTTTCATCGCTGCCATCGCGCTCGGTGTGGCTGCCATCGCTGCTGTCGGCTCGACCAGTCGTGCGATCACCGAGGGTATCGCCTTGCAGGGGCGGGAAATCCTCGGTGGCGATATTGCTGTTCGCTTTGGCGGTGAGGTCCCGCCCCAGGATGTGCTGGCCTCGCTTGGTGCGCGTGGCCGGCTTTCGACTGTAACACTCGTCAATTCCATGGCCCGGCGCACCGACGGCGAGGCCCAGGCACTGGTTCGCATCAAGGCGGTGGACGATGTCTATCCGCTGACTGGTGAGCTGCGTCTCGAGGGGGGCGGCAAGCTTGCGGATGCCCTTGCTCCTGCTGCCGATGGCGCGATCGGTGTCGTCGTCGAGCCCATCCTCGCCGATCGGCTCGACGTGAAGGTGGGCGACCGCATCGCGATCGGCCGGGCGACCGCCGAAGTGCGTGGGGTGATTGCCGGGGAGCCGGATCAGGTCGGCACCGGTGTCGCCTATGGTCCTCGCGTCATGATGAGCCGGGCTTCGCTTGCCGCCACCGATATCGTTCAGCCGGGAAGCCTCGTCGAGACAACCGTTCGCCTCGCTTTACCCGACGGCACGACTGATGCTGCAGTTACGGCGGTGGCTTCCGAACTTAAAGCTGCGCAGTCCGAAAGCGGGCGACGCGTTTCCACCCGGCTGGACGCGGCTCCCGGCCTTGAGCGCAATGTCGACCGCTTCTCGGAATTTCTAACCTTGGTCGGACTGACTGCGCTCATTGTCGGCGGTGTCGGCGTCACCAATGCCGTCAAAGCCTTCATCGACCGAAAGCGCGACAGCATCGCCACGCTGAAGGCGGTCGGCGCGCCCGGCGGATTCGTGGTCGCGGTCTATCTGGTCGAGATTGGCGTGATCGCCACGATTGGCGTGGTGCTTGGCCTGGCGTTGGGCCTTGTCCCACCGTTCTTTGCCGGGGGACTGATTGCCTCCGCACTCGATCTTCCCATCGAGATCGGTATCTATCCGGGCGAACTCGTGCTCGCCGCCGCCTATGGTTTTCTCACCGCCTTTGCCTTTGCCATCTGGTCGCTCGGCCGGGCACACGATGTGCCGGTGAGCGCCCTGTTTCGGGAGAAGGTGGCTCCAGAGCGTCGCTTGCCTCGGCGTGTCTATATCTTGGCAACAGCGATCTCGGTGTTACTGCTGGCGCTGCTTGCCATTGCGGCGGCATCCGATCGTTTCGTGGCGATGGTCTTCGTCCTGTCGATGGCGGTGATTTTCCTGGTCTTGTCCGGTGTCGCGAGCCTGATCCGGCGGCTCGCCGGACGGATACCTGCGGTTGGTTCGGCGGAATTTCGGCTTGCCCTCCGCAACATCCATCGGCGCGGCGGTTTGACGCTTTCGGTGGTGCTGTCGCTTGGTCTGGGTCTGACGCTGATGGTCGCGCTGGCGCTGATCGATACTGGTCTAAGGCGACAGTTGACATCGACCTTGCCCGAGAAGGCGCCGACATTTTTCGTCCTCGACATCCGTTCAAACGAGTTCGATGCCTTTTCAAACCTCGTGAAGGCGACGGTTCCCGGCACGACGCTCGAAACCGTGCCGATGCTGCGTGGTCGCATCACGGCGCTGAAGGGTGTGCCGGTCGACAAGATCGACGCTCCTGAAAGTGCTCGCTGGGCGCTTTCGGGCGATCGTGGCATCACGCTCTCCGCCGATCCTCCCGCGAACTCGACACTCGCCTCCGGTGCCTGGTGGCCCAAAGATTACAAGGGCGAACCGCTTGTGTCCTTCGAGGATCAGTTGGCGCGCGAGTTCGGCCTCAAGATCGGCGACACGGTGACCGTCAGCGTGCTGGGGCGCGAGATCACGGCCAAGGTTGCCAGCACGCGTAAGGTCGAGTGGCAGTCGCTCAGCATCAACTTCGTGATGGTGTTCTCGCCCAACACCTTTGCCGGTGCGCCGTATTCCGTGCTGTCGACCGCGGCGTTGCCCGGCGGCGGCGACCGACAGACCGAGGGGCGGCTGATCAAGGCGGTGGTTGCCGCCTTCCCAACGGCGACCATGGTTCGGGTCAAGGACGTGCTCGCCACGGTCAATGACCTCGTTGGTTCTCTGACGCTGGCAATCCGCGCGGCCGCTTCGATTGCGCTCGCCGCCTCCATCCTCGTGCTGGCCGGTGCGCTTGCGTCCGGCCACCGGCAACGCGTCTACGACGCTGTTCTCCTCAAGACATTCGGGGCGACACGCGCCCGTGTTTTGATGGCTTTCGCGCTTGAGTATGCGGCGCTTGGTCTTCTTACGGCGGTGTTCGCGCTGATAGCCGGAGGCGCTGCTGCCTGGGGCGTGCTCACCAGAATCATGGACGTTCCGGTCGATCTCAATGTCTGGGTAGCGCTTGCCGCCGTGGCCGTGGCGCTCTTGTTGACCATCGGTTTGGGTTTGCTCGGAACCTTCCGCGCGTTGTCGGCAAAAGCCGCGCCCGTTCTGCGGAATCTTTAAATCTTCGTCATGTTTGCCCGAGTCGCGGCGGGCGCCCTTGAGCTTTCAGGGGCATGCGCCCATATTGTTTCTGCGAGCGGTGGGAGGCTCTCCTTCCCTGCTTCTTCGCTTTTCTAGAGAAGGATCGAGGCCCCAATGGCATTCCCTGAACGCAACATCCCCTCCGGTTATGGTTCCCGGACCTATTCCGCGGAGATCGATCAGGGTCTCCGCAGCTACATGCTGTCGGTCTACAATTACATGGCGATCGGTCTCGCCGTGACCGGCGGTGTCGCGGCTTTGGCCGCAAATGCCGCTGTGACAAGCTGGGACCCGATTACCCTCAGCTCCTTCGGCGTCGCGCTCTACACGAGCCCGTTGCAGTGGCTGGTCATGCTAGCCCCCATCGGTCTGGTACTTGTCTTCTCCTTCGGCATCCAGCGTCTGAGCATGCCGGTGGCGCAGGGCCTGTTCTGGGCTTTCGCCGCGCTGATGGGCCTGTCGCTGTCGTCGATCTTCCTGGTTTACACCCAGCAGTCGATCACGCAGGTCTTCTTCATCTCGGCTGCCGCCTTTGCAGGCCTTAGCCTCTATGGTTACACGACCAAGCGCGATCTCAGCGCCATGGGTTCGTTCCTGATCATGGGCCTGTTCGGCCTGATCATCGCCTCGCTGGTGAACATCTTCATGCAGTCCTCTGCAATGGAGTTCGCCATCTCGATCATCGGCGTGGGCATCTTTGCTGGTCTGACTGCTTATGACACGCAGACCATCAAGGAGATGTATTACGAGGGTGACGACCGGACCACTGCCGGCCGCAAGGCCATCATGGGTGCCCTCAACCTCTATATGGACTTCATCAACCTGTTCATCATGCTGCTTCGCCTGATGGGCGAGCGTCGCTGACGTTCATCGATATCGTCCTGATCACACTTTGCGGCGCCGGGTTCATCCTCGGCGCCGTTTTTATTTGAGGCGAAGGCTTGAGCGTGCGATCTAGAGCCGGCGTACTGCCGCGCTCTTGTGTTTTCCGGATTCAATCATGCTGACCATTCGTCCTGCCCGTCCTGGAGATATTCCGGCGATCGCCGCCATTTACCAGGAGGCCGTCCGCACGGGCACCGCTTCCTGGGAGCTCGAACCGCCCACCGAGGCCGAAATGCTGAAGCGTTTCGAGACGATCACTGGCGGCGGTTATCCGTACCTCGTTGCGGAAATGGGCGGTGCTCTGGCCGGTTATTCCTACGCCAGCGCCTATCGGCCACGCCTGGCCTATCGCTACACTGTCGAGAACTCGATCTACATCGATCCGGCGCGCCAGGGGCAGGGCATCGGCAAGCGTTTGCTGCATGCGCTGATCGACGATTGCGCGAGGCGCGGCTTTCGGCAGATGATCGCGGTGATCGGCGACAGCAGCAATGTCGGATCGCGCAAGCTGCATGCGGCCCTCGGCTTCACGCTGGTCGGCGTCGCGCCGGCCCTCGGTTACAAGTTTGACCGCTGGCTTGATCAGGTTCTGATGCAGAGGTCGATTGGCGACGGCGAGCATTCGACTCCGGGCGAGCTTTCTCGCTAAGTCAAAGAAAAAGCCGCCGCGAATTGCGTCGCGGCGGCTTCGAGATGCGTAAGACTATTGGTCTCAGGCGGCCTTCTTGGGCTTCAGCAGACCGCGATTGATCAGCACTTCGGCGATCTGCACGGCATTGAGCGCGGCACCCTTGCGCAGGTTGTCGGAAACCACCCACATGGTGAGGCCGTTCTCGACCGTGATGTCCTCGCGGATACGCGAGATGTAGGTGGCGTCTTCGCCAGCGGCCTCGTAGGGGGTGATGTAGCCGCCGGGCTCGTGCTTGTCGATGACCAGGCAGCCGGGCGCCTCGCGCAGGATCGAGCGGGCTTCATCGGCAGTGATCGGCTGCTCGAACTCGATGTTGACCACTTCCGAGTGGGAGACGAACACCGGCACGCGGACGCAGGTGGCGGTCAGCTTGATCTTCGGGTCGAGGATCTTCTTGGTTTCCGCCGTCATCTTCCACTCTTCCTTGGTGAAGCCGTCTTCCATGAAGACGTCGATGTGCGGAATGAGATTGAAGGCGATGCGCTTCGGGAACTTCTTCGGTTCGACCGGATCAGAAACGAAAACGGCACGAGTCTGGGTGAACAGCTCGTCCATGGCGTCCTTGCCGGCGCCCGAGACCGACTGATAGGTCGAAACGACCACGCGCTTGATTTTCGCCTTGTCGTGCAGCGGCTTCAGCGCCACCACCAGTTGGGCAGTCGAGCAATTCGGGTTGGCGATGATGTACTTCTTGGTGAAGCCGGCGGCGGCATCGGCGTTCACTTCCGGAACGACCAGCGGCACATCCTCATCATAACGCCAGGCTGACGAGTTATCGATCACGACGCACTTCTGGGCGCCAATCTTCGGCGACCATTCCTTGGAGATCGAACCGCCGGCTGACATGACGCAGATGTCGACGTCGGAGAAGTCGACGTGCTCAAGCGCCTGCACCTTCAGCGTCTTGTCGCCGAACGAGACCTCGGTGCCCTGGCTCCGCCGCGAGGCGACAGCAATCACCTCGTCGGCCGGGAAGCCGCGCTCGGCGAGGATCGATAGCATTTCGCGGCCCACGTTTCCGGTGGCACCGACCACAGCGACCTTGTAACCCATGTTGGACTGACCTTCTGAAAGTGTGGCTTTGCGCCGTAAAAGTCGTCCCCGCCTTGCTTGGCGGCCGGTCGCTCTTCAGTCTGTCAGGGAGACGTTCGAGGAGGCCACCATCCGCCTCCTCCAACCCCGAGGACGACGGTGCGGGGCGAGGAAGCGTCGATCACGTCGTGGTCGTTTTCGTCGTCGCCGTTTTCGTCATGGCATACCGGGCCGGGGCAATACCCAGCTCGACGGCGGCCTGACGGGAACCATTCGCGAACGACATGGACCATTCCTCTCTCGAATGTTGGGCTTTATGGCCGAAAGGCCAGGGCGGGTCAAGACGGATTGGGCTCGTTTGCTGGAGTTACCTTGTCGCCGGAGCCGGGAGACGCTCTGGCTTCAACGTTTCTAGGTCCCTCTCCCAATGGGGTGTTCGCGTCAATACTTAAACCTTCCGCGTGTCGAAGCATTGGCAGAACAGGGAGTCATTTACCGGCGCGATTGCCGCCGCCGCGGAATGGTAGTTGCGCGCCACTGGCGCTATTGCCAGCAACATTCAGCAGGCTTCAATGGCATGAAAAAAAGCCCATCTGCGCGATGGGCCTTTCTTTTCCAGTAGCATTCCAGAGCCTAATCGGCCGGTCTCGCGACGAGGCCGGCCATTGCCCCTTTTCAGGCGGCGAGCTGGCGCAACACGTAATGCAGGATGCCACCGTTCCGGTAGTAGTCGAGCTCGTCGAGCGTATCGATGCGGCAGAGGAGCGGCACGTCGATCTCCGAGCCGTCGGCCCGGACGATCTTGGCGATCATGGTCTGGCGCGGCTTGACGTTGGCAATGCCCTCGATGGTCACCGTCTCGTTGCCGACGAGACCGAGGCTCTGCCAGTTGGTTCCTTCCTCGAAGGTCAGGGGAACGATGCCCATGCCGACCAGGTTGGACCGATGGATACGCTCGAAGCTCTCGGCGATCACGGCCTTGACGCCCAGGAGATTGGTGCCTTTGGCCGCCCAGTCGCGCGACGAACCGTTGCCGTATTCGACGCCGGCGAACACGACCAGCGGTACGCCCTGCTCCTTGTAGCGCATGGCTGCGTCGTAGATGTACATCCGGTCACCCGACGGGTGATGGATGGTCCAGCCACCCTCGACCACGTTTCCGGCATCGTCCTTCACCATATTGTTCTTGATGCGAATGTTGGCGAAGGTGCCACGCATCATCACTTCATGGTTGCCGCGACGCGTGCCGAACTGGTTGAAGTCGGCTGGGCGGACCTGATGGCCGGTGAGATATTGTCCAGCCGGGCTCGCCACCTTGATCGAACCGGCCGGCGAGATGTGGTCGGTGGTGATCTTGTCGCCGAACAGTCCGAGGATGCGGGCACCGACGATGTCGGTTACCGGCGGCGGCGTCATGGTGATGCCGGTAAAGTATGGCGGGTTCTGCACATAGGTCGAGCCCATGTTCCAGCCATAGGTCTGGCCGATGCCGGCCTCGACGGCGCGCCAGCGGGCGTCACCCTTGAAGACATCGGCGTATTTTTCCTTGAACATGTCGGCGGTGATGAACTCGGAGATCGTCTCGTTCACCTCACGGCTCGACGGCCAGATGTCGCGCAGATAGACCGGCTCGCCGTCGGAACCGATGCCGAGCGGCTCCGTCGAGAGGTCCTTCTGGACACTGCCGGCGAGCGCGTAGGCGACGACCAGCGGCGGCGAAGCCAGATAGTTGGCCTGCACGTCGGGGCTGACGCGACCTTCGAAGTTGCGGTTACCCGACAGGACGGCAGCGGCGACGATGCCGTTGTCGTTGATTGTCTTGGAGATCTGCTCCGGCAGCGGACCGGAGTTGCCGATACAGGTCGTACAGCCGAAGCCGACCAGGTTGAAGCCGAGGGCGTCGAGATCCTTCTGCAGACCAGACTTGCTGAGATACTCGGCAACAACCTGCGAACCGGGCGCCAGGGATGTCTTCACCCACGGCTTGGCGGTGAGCCCCTTCTCGCGCGCCTTGCGGGCGAGGAGACCGGCCGCCACCAGCACGCTCGGGTTGGAGGTGTTGGTGCAGGAGGTGATGGCGGCAATCACCACATCGCCGTGGCCAAGATCGAAGTTGCCTTCGGCGACCGGATAGCGCGTGCCGATGTCGGCGACCTTCTTGTACTCGGTTTCCATCGCAGCGCTGAAGCCGACCTTGGCATCGCTGAGGGATACGCGGCCTTCCGGGCGCTTTGGACCGGCAAGCGACGGAACGACAGTCGAGAGATCGAGCTCAAGCACGTCGGTGAACACTGGGTCCGGTGTTTCCGCGGTGCGATAGAGCCCTTGGGCGCGGCTGTAGGCGTCGACAAGCGCAACGCGGTCGTCGGCACGGCCTGAGAACTTCAGATAGCGGATCGTCTCGGCATCTACAGGGAAGAAGCCGCAGGTGGCGCCGTACTCGGGACCCATGTTGGCAATGGTCGCGCGGTCGGCCAGCGTCAGGCTGTCGAGGCCAGGGCCGAAATACTCGACGAACTTGCCAACGACGCCCTTCTTGCGCAGCATCTGGGTGACGGTGAGCACGACGTCGGTGGCGGTCACGCCTTCGGTTACCTTGCCGGTCAGCTTGAAGCCGATCACTTCCGGAATCAGCATCGAAACCGGCTGGCCGAGCATGGCAGCCTCCGCTTCGATACCACCGACGCCCCAGCCGAGAACGGCGAGGCCGTTGACCATGGTGGTGTGGCTGTCGGTGCCGACGCAGGTGTCCGGATAAGCGTAGGTGACGTTGCCCTCCTCATTGGTCCAGACCGTCTGGGCCAGATATTCCACGTTGACCTGATGGCAGATGCCGGTGCCCGGCGGCACGACGCGGAAATTATGGAAGGCGTTCTGTCCCCACTTCAGGAAGTTATAGCGCTCCATGTTCTGCTCGTATTCACGGGCGACGTTCTGGGCTAGCGCCGAGGTGCTTCCGAAATAGTCGACGACGACCGAGTGGTCGATGACGAGATCGACGGGAACGAGCGGATTGATCTTGCGCGGGTCGCCGCCAAGCGTGACCATCGCGTCGCGCATGGCCGCGAGGTCGACGACGGCCGGCACGCCGGTGAAGTCCTGCATCAGCACGCGGGCAGGGCGATAGGCGATTTCCTTGTCGATCTTGCCCTTGTTGTCGAGCCAGGCCGCCATGGCCCTGATGTCGGCTTCGGTCACCGAGCGACCGTCCTCAAAGCGCAGCAGATTTTCGAGGATAACCTTCAGGGAGGAGGGCAGGCGCGAGACGCCGGCCAAGCCGTTCTCCTCCGCCGCCTTCAGGTCGTAGTAGACATAGGTCTTCGAACCGACCTGAAGTTCTCTCCTGGACTTGAAGCTGTCGAGCGACGGCATGCGCGGGCCCCTTTCGATGCCGGGGGCGCCTTGGCGGGGTGGATGTCGGCGGGTGCCGCTATCCGCTCGGGCAAGGACCTCGCCACCGGCGAGCTGTTTGACGTTTACGTAATGGTCAATGACGACCGGAGACTTCCTTGCGCCTTATAGAGAATAAGCCGGCGGCTCACCAGACCTTGTGTACGAAATTCTACCACATAGGGCGTCATTCCATCGTCGGTATCCCGATCGGCCGGTTGTCCAGCGAAAGCGGCTTACGTGTCCAGCCGCGATGCTCTATTGGGAAAAGGTGCCGTCCAAGCCGGAGATCCCAGTGAGCTCGCCCTTTCAATCCTTTCGCCTCGTTGTCGAGGCGCTCGCTGTCGACCGCGGTGGTCGACGTGTGATCGAAGGGATCGATTTTGCGGTAGCCGGTGGCGAAGTCGTCCTGGTTACGGGTCCCAACGGCGTCGGCAAATCGACGCTTCTCCGGGCGCTCGCCGGGCTGGGGCGGCCGGCAAGCGGGACCGTGCGATTTCTCGCTGACGATGTTGAAGACCTCGAAGACGTCGGCCCGCACATTCATTATCTCGGTCATCGCGATGCGGTGAAGCCATCACTGTCTGTTGGAGAAAATCTGACTTTCTGGCAGAATTTTCTGGGTGCGGCTGGTGGTTTGCCAGTGGACGCGGCCCTCGAAAGCGTCGGTCTTCTCGATCTTGCCAGTTTGCCCGCGGCCTATCTGTCGGCCGGGCAGAGGCGTCGGCTTGCCATCGCCCGTCTCATCGCCGTGCGCCGTCCGCTTTGGCTGCTGGACGAGCCTACGGCTGCCTTGGATGCTGCTTCTGAAGCGAATCTCGTTCAGCTGATGGCTGCCCACGTTGAAGCTGGCGGTGCCATCATCGCCGCGACCCATCTCGCGATCGGCCTTGCCGGCGCTCGCTCGCTACGTCTCGTTGCCGAAGAGGTTGGTTGATGTCGCCGTTGGCCGCGCTTTACGTTCGGGAACTGCGCCTTGCCATCCGCATTGGTGGCGGCGCGATGATGGGCGTGCTGTTCTATCTGATCGTCGTGACGACCTTTCCCTTCGCCATTGGCCCCGATCTCAACCTGCTCTCGCGGCTGGGGCCCGCTATTCTCTGGATCGGCGCGCTCCTTGCCACCCTTCTAGGTCTCGACCGGCTGTTCGAAGCTGACCGTGATGATGGTGCTCTCGACCTGATGATTGCCTCAGGGCACTCTCTGGAGCTTCTGGTCATCGTCAAGGTCGCGGCTCACTGGACGGCAACGGGCTTACCGCTGGTGATCGCGGCGCCTTTCCTGTCCCTGCTTCTGGCCATGCCGGCTGACGTAACGCTTGCCACCGTGGCAACGCTTCTCGTCGGCACGCCGGCGCTAACCTTGCTCGGCTCCATCGGCGCTGGCCTGACCGTCTCGCTGAGGCGGGGCGGGCTGCTGTTACCTATCCTGGTGCTTCCATTCGCCGTGCCGGTGCTGATCTTCGGTGTGGCTGCGGCCACCGCGGTTGCCTATGATCCGGCTGCCTTTCGCACACCGTTTCTTTTGACAATCGCCCTAACGCTGACGGCGGCGGCGATCTCGCCGATCGCCACCGCCGCCGCACTTCGGAACGGGTTGGACTGATTACGCCGCGCGGATCGTCGACAGGAAGCGCTGCAGCTCGCTCTGCAAGCGCTCGGCCTGGGTCGACAGAGCCTCGGACGCTTGCAGCACTTCCTGAGCCGCTTCTGCCGATTCGCCGGCAGCCTCACCCACCTTGACGATATTGCTTGCGACGGTGCTCGTGCCTTCGGCTGCCTTCTGTACCGAGTTGGCAATTTCCTGCGTTGCCACGCCCTGGTCGCGAACGGAACCGGCGACCGTATTTGAGACCTTTGAGATCTGACCGATAGTCTCGGTGATGCGCATGATGGCGTCACTGGAGTCGGCGGTCGATGCCTGGATGGCGGCGACCTGGGCACCAATCTCGCTGGTGGCCTTGGCGGTCTGGTCGGCCAGCTGTTTGACTTCGGCTGCCACGACCGCAAAACCCTTGCCGGCCTCGCCAGCCCGTGCGGCTTCGATGGTGGCATTCAGGGCCAGAAGATTGGTCTGGCCGGCGATGGTGTTGATGAGATCGACGACGGCGCCAATTTTTTTGGCGGCTTCCGAGAGATCACGCACCTTTGCAGCGGTTTCCGACGCATCGTTGACGGCTTTGGAAGCGACTTCGGTCGATTCATTCACCTGACGGCCGATCTCTGCGATCGACGAGGCGAGTTCTTCTGCAGCAGCAGCAACTGTGCCGACGCCGGCCGAGGCCGCCTCGGAAGCGGCGGTCACGGTCGAGGCTTTCTGTGTCACGTCAGCAGAAGATTGAGACAGGGTCTGGGCCGAGCCGTTGAGCTGTCCGGCCGCGGCTGCAAGCGACGATGCGATACCTCCGACCGTTTCCTCGAACATGTCAGCGAGTTGATGGACTTCCTTGCGCCGCAGTTCAGCTTGCGCAGCTGCGTCCGCTTCCCGCGTTGCGCGGGCTTCTTCGGCCTGCTTCAGGTTCGTCTTGAATACTTCCAGCGCTTCGGCCATGACGCCGACTTCGTCCTTGCGACCGAGGCCAGGAACGACTGTCCGGAGGTCGCCGTCGGAAACCCTGCCCATCGCCTGCGAAATCGCCACGACTGGCCGGGAGATCGAACGACCGATCACGATGGCGAGCACCACGGCGCCGACGACCGACACACCCGCGACGATCAGCAGCATGCGACGGATGGTGTTGAGAAGGCTTGTGGTGGCCGCGCCGATTGCGGTTGCTTCGACCGAGGCGGTCGACCGGACACTCGCCACTTTGTCGGCGATCGTGGTCGATGCGTTGAGCAGGTCCTTGGATGTCAGGTTGCCGAGGTCGGCTGAGATCTGATTGGCCTGATGATAAGCATCCTGATAGACGGTGGCGGATTTCAGAACCTTGCCAAGCTGAGAGGCTTCCTGCCCCTCGCCGACAGCCTTGATCACCAGATTGAGCCGCTGGACAAGTCCATTGAAGCCAGCATCTGCCGCCTTCAGGTCGTCCGCCGTGCCATTGTTCAGCAACTTGTAGACCGCGAGACGACCGGCATTGTACTGCTCGGTTGCCTTGGTGGCGATGGGGATGACGTCAGGCATGCCCAGCTTGTCGACCTTGGAGGAAAAGAACAGCATGTCATTCTTCAGCTTCTCTCCGAGCGGGTCGACGCTGTCATGGATGATTTTCTGCTGGTTGGTCTTGAGCTCGATAAGCTTGCCAAATACTGCACTGTAATTATCGAACAGCGAGGCAATGGCCGTCATGCTGTCCTTGCGAGCGCCCTCGTCGATCTTGCTGATGGCGTTGGCAATTGAGGCTCGTGTGGTCTCTGCAGCCGCTTTCGCATCCGAGAGGGATGTCTCGCTGCCCTCTACCACATAGGTCGCGACCTTGCCCTTGAGGTCCAGAAAGGCATAGTCGATGTCACGGGTAAGCTCGACCTCGTCTACCCGACTTCGGTGCTGATCGAAGGAATGCTCGAAGGAGCTGATAGAGAATAACGACAGGCCGGCGCATGTGATGAGCAGCGCAATGACGAGCGCAAAGGCTACGAATACTTTGGAACCGATGGACAGATTATTGAATACACGAGCCATCGTTTCTTCCCCCAACGCTCGGAAACTTCCATTCTTAGGCTGCGCCGACCTAGCCAATGAGATGACTCAGGTGCCATGCACAACCCCGCGCAACCATTGAGCATAACGACGCGCCCTTAAAGTTTTCCAAACAATAGAGGAGCTGGCTTCAGTTTATTCTCTCGTAAAAAATGACATGGGTTAATTACCTGAGGTTGCCTGATCTTCATAACGATTCAAATCAATCAAGCACTGGTGTCGGTAATTCACGTCCGGCAAAGTGTGCTGCGAGGTTTTCCCGAACCAATTTCCCCATCGCCTTGCGCGTTGCAACGGTGGCGCTGCCACGATGAGGCGACAGGACGACGTTGTCGAGGCGGAAAAGGCGGGGGTCTATGGTCGGCTCGTTGAGAAAAACATCCAGCCCGGCGCCGCCGATGCTTCCGCTTTCGAGCGCTGAAATGAGCGCGGCCTCATCGACGGTCGTCCCGCGCGAGATGTTGATCAGAAAGCCCTTGCGACCAAGAGTGGCCATCGCGTCGGCACCGATCAACCCGTGGGTGCTGTCGCCGCCGGCTAGCGCGACGATCAGAATATCGGCCCAGGCGGCGAGCGCGATCGGCGTCGGGAACGAACGCCAGGGCACAGATGCCTTTGGGGAGCGGTTCCAATAGCCTATTTCGGTATCGAAACCGGCAAAGCGTCTAGCAATCGCCTCTCCGATGCGGCCCAGGCCGGCGATGCCGATCTTGCTTCCCGAGACGCTTCCGGTCAGCGGCATGGCGGTTTCCGGCCACGCGCCAGAACGGACCAAGCTGTCGCCGTCCGTGATGCGACGCACGAGGGCGAGCGTCAGCGCCAACGCCATATCGGCGACATCGGCTGTGAGAACATCCGGCGTGTTCGTCACGGCCACATGCCGCCGAGCGGCCGCCTTCAGGTCCACCTTGTCGTAACCAACGCCATAGACTGCGATGAGCTTAAGTGCCGGCAAAGCACCGATCAGCGCAGCGTCGGCGCCTTGCCCTCCGGAGGTAACCAAGGCCGTAATCTCGGCATCTGGGTCCAGATTGGTGAGGTCGTCTTCCGGCAAGTCGACGAGGTTGTAAGCCTCGCGCATCGGGGCAAGATCCCATTCCGGCATGGGGGACACCATCAAGACCTTCGGGCGAGGAGACGAGGCTGCGGACATGATTGGCTCCGTTTCGAATATCGAGTTCACGGACGCACCGTCGCATCCTTGACGCTTTTCACAGGTCTGAAGATAGTGCCTTACCTCTCTGGGGGGAATGGTGATGCGCAGGAGGAAGGCATGGCCAGTTACGAAAAGTTCGATGATCGGTTCGGAGGGCTGATCATTGGCACTGCGGCCGTCGAGAGGTTGTGGACCGGTGGCAGATGGACCGAAGGACCGGTTTATGTGCCTGCTGCAAAGGCTGTGGTGTGGTCCGATATTCCCGAGGACCGCATCCTGCGCTACGACGAGACGAGTGGAGCCGTTTCCGTCTTCGAGCATCCCTGCGGCTATCATAATGGCCACACACTCGATGCTCTCGGCCGTATTGTTGCATGCGAACACGCCGGGCGTCGCGTTTCGCGATTAGGTTTTGATGGGCATTGGGAGACGATCGTCGACCGCTTCGAGGGTAAAAGGCTCAACTCGCCCAACGACGTCATCGTGAAATCAGACGGCAGCATCTGGTTCTCCGACCCGAGCTACGGCATCGACAGCGACTATGAGGGACATGCTGCCAAGAGCGAGATCGGCGCCTGCAACGTCTATCGACATGATCCACATACCGGCCATACCACGGCGGTCCTAATCGGTATCGATCGTCCGAACGGGCTGGCTTTCTCTCCGGATGAGCGCACCCTCTATGTGTCTGACACGTCGCTGTCCGATACGCCGGCAATCCACGCCTTCTCCGTTGCGCATGATGGGCAAGCAGTGAATGAAGGTCGTGTTTTCGCAGTGTCCGAGGTTGGTTTCTTCGATGGCTTTCGCCTTGATCATTCAGGCAACCTTTGGACCTCAAGCGGTGACGGTGTGCGCGTCTATGCGCCGGATGGGACCTTGCTTGGCCGCATCAACATTCCGGAGGCGGTTTCCAACCTGTGTTTCGGCGGGCCGAAGCGCAACCGTCTCTACATCACCGCAACGTCGTCGCTCTACGCGGTTTACGTCAATGCCGCCCCAGCCGGTTGGCGTTCTTGAAGGCGAGAACGATCCGAAAGTTGTGTTCTAAGCGCTATCACGTAATCGTTCGTGTTGTCGGTGGCTCACCTGTCGACTAAACGGCGTGAAGCGGTGTTCTGGTGAAACAAAACTGTCGACAGGTGTCGCAAAATCGATATTGATCGTGAGCAATTGACAGTCTCGGAGTTCACCCAACGTGGGCGATGATCGCGCTCGGCTCAACCTGAAAAGTCTGGCCCGCCACCTCGATTTGTCGATCACGACCGTCAGTCGAGCACTGCGTAACGGACCCGAGGTTCGCAAGGAAACAATCGAACGTGTTCAGAAGGCTGCCGCCGAACTGGGCTATGTCCGGGACGTGGGTGGGCTGACGCTCAGGACCGGCCTTTCCTACTCGATCTGCGTTCTGATGTCGGCGGCGTCGCCTGACGACATTGCCGACACGGGCTCGGTGGGGCTGCTTCAAGGCGTGCATGAAGTGGCGCAGGCGGCAGGCTACGCCGTTACTGCGGTTCCGCTCGCCCCCGGTGCCGATCCTATCGAGGCCTTGAAGACAATCATCGATGGGCGACGCGCAGATGGACTGATCTTTGATCACACCCTGCCGATGGATCCGCGCGTCCGTTTCCTTTTGGAACGCGATTTTCCCTTCGTGACCTTCGGTCGCACCGAGCTTTTTACCCCGCATGCCTGGTTCGATATCGACGACGAGGACGCGACCTATAGAGCGGTGCGTCATCTTCTGGCCAGCGGGTACCGTCGCATCTGTCTCATCAACCCGCCGACGGAATTCATGTTCTCGCAGTATCGGCTGCGTGGGTATCGGAAGGCGCTGGCCGAGGCGGGCATCGAGCTTGACACTCGCCTTACGCTCGATCTGGACCTTACTGCGAGACGTACGCGTGCCTCAGTGAAGGATCTGATGCTGCAGGACAGCCCGCCGGATGCCTTTATCTGCGCCAACGATATTACCTCGCTCGGCATGATGACGGGTCTTCGCGACATTGGCCTCGATCCGGCTGACTTTGGCTTTTGCGCGTCAACCACCACTCGGCTCATCGAATATGTCGAGCCGACACCGGTGAGTTTCTTCTTTCCCTTGCAGGAGGCAGGGCGCCGTTTGACCCGGCTGATGTTACGTCGTCTCGAAGGCGAGACAGACATTACAAAGCTGCAAGAGCTCGCCGTCGCCGAAATGCATGTGCCGACGCGCAAGTGATCGCGCGGCACTGCCTGTCGTCCAGCCTTGAAATCGTTTCCGTTGCTCGCTCAGGTTGGCGAAGCTATTGTGTTCACGTTTCTCTCCATCTGCCGCTCAGGAGGGGAAGGGGCAGCTGTCCCGGAGGAGCAGCGGCTTCCATATGTCAGAGATTTTCATGGCTGATCTCGTCAATCGCGCTTCCGCGAAAGATCTCGCGGGAAACTGGACCCTTCACGCGACCGATGAATCGATTTCCGTACCGTTCCCGGTGCCTGGCGATGCGCTGTCGGCTTTGATAGCTGCAGACATTCTGCCCGATCCCTATGTTGGTGAGAACGAGCTGAAGGTGCGTTGGCCAGCCGAGCGCGACTGGATCGCTCGCCGCAGCTTCTCGATGGACGCCGAGGCCATTGCCCATCCTTGGGCCTTGTATGTCGATGGCCTCGATACGGTTGCCGAGGTGCGGGTCAACGGTCAGCTGGTGCTGGCCGCCGCCAACATGTTCCGTCCGCATCGGGCAGACGTTGGCGGTGCGCTTCGCGAAGGCGACAATGAGATCGAAATCGTCTTCCGGTCCAACATCGTCGCTGCGGCCGAAGCGGCTACCAGGCAGCCGTTCGAGCAGCCCTATAGCGCCTCGATGCAGCCGATCCCCCATATCAATTTGCTCAGAAAGATCCAGTGCCACGCAGGCTGGGACTGGAACATCGCCATGATGCCCTTCGGTCTTTATGGCGGCATACGTCTTGAGCGGGCCGACGTGCCGACCATCGCCTATGTCCAGCATCGGCAACGCCATGATGCGGCAACCGGCGCAGTCGATGTCGATATCGAGGTTCGGATCGAGGCAAAGGCCGCTTGCGAAGAGCTGCTTTCGCTGGAACTGGGCGATGAAAAGGTCAGCCTGCAGGTCGCGTGCGCGCCGGGAACTACGATTGCCGCCGCTACCCTGCATATCGAAAATCCGCGCCTTTGGTGGCCGGCAGGTTCGGGCACGCAAGTCCTTTACGATCTGACGGCGACGCTGGGGGGCGCTACGCATCGCCAGCGCATTGGTCTTCGCCGCCTTGAGGTGGTGACGAAACGCGATGCGATTGGTGTGCCGTTGACGGTGCGTGTCAACGACCTCGACATCTTCTGCCGCGGGGCGAACTGGATCCCGGGCGACGCTCTGCCATCGCGAATCACGCCGGAGGCCGTTCGGCCGCTTTTGGAAGACGCCGTTGCGGTTGGCATGAACATGCTGCGCGTCTGGGGCGGCGGCCAATATGAGCCCGACTGGTTCTATGATCTCTGCGATGAGCTCGGCATTCTCATCTGGCAGGACATGATGTTCGGCTGCGCCCTTTATCCGGCAGACAACGTCTTCCTGGCCGAAGTGGACAGGGAGATCGAGCATCAGATCCGCCGGCTATCGAGCCATCCGTCGGTCGCCCTTTACTGCGGCGACAACGAGGTGATCGGTGCCCTCACATGGTTCGAAGTCTCGCGAAACAACCGCGACCGCTATCTCGTCGCTTACGATCGGCTGAGCCGGACCATCGAACTCGCAGTCAACCGCGCCGATCCCGATCGGTTGTTCTGGCCGTCCTCACCGTCCAAGGGGCCAATGGACTTCGGCGATGGCTGGAAAGCCGAGGGATCCGGCGACCAGCATATGTGGGACGTCTGGCATTCCGGCAAATCCTTTGCCGCCTATCGCGGGGTCAGGCCGCGATTTGCTTCGGAGTTCGGCTTTCAGTCCTTCGTGTCGTTGGCGACGCTTCGTCGCTACATCGACGAAGAGGACCTCGACATTGCCTCCCCGGCGATGGAACTGCATCAGAAGAACGCTGGCGGCAACGCCCGCATCGTCGAGACCATTTCACGCTATTTCCGCTTCCCGAAGAACTTCGAGAACGTGGTCTATCTGAGCCAGGTCCAGCAGGGACTTGCCATGAAGACAGGGATCGACTTCTGGCGATCGATCAAGCCCGAGTGCATGGGCACGCTCTACTGGCAGCTCAACGACACCTATCCGGTCGCATCCTGGTCGTCGATCGAATACGGCGGCCGCTGGAAGCTTTTGCATTCCATGGCGAAACGCTTTTTCGCGCCGATCAACGTCGTGGCAATCCCTTCGGCGGATACGGCAACGGTAGGGTTGTTTGCCGTCAACGATACGCCGTCCGAGGTGGTCGTGGCAGGCAGTGCCTTCTGGCTGTCGGTCGATGGCGCTCGCCGGCCGGTCGGCGATTTCATGAAGACGGTGCCGATCGACAAGGCCGTCTTGCTGCTGACCGTTCCGGCCAACGGCAGCCCGGACGAGGTTCTGGCATTCAACTGGAGCGATCCGACCGGGGTTCATTTCGACCACCATGCCGTTTCACCCTACAAGGCGCTGCGCCTCCGTGATCCCGGCCTTGTGGTGGAGGCCACAAAGCTCCGCCCTGGGGAGTGGTGTTTTACGATCTCGGTCAGCGCGCCGGCCTTTTATGTGTCGCTCGAGACCGATCCCTACGGAGTCTTCGCCACCAACGCGCTCCTGGTAACCCCGGAAGAGCCCGTCAAGATCGTCTGGACATCGAGGTCTGGCGACGTCGATCCGGTCGACACTCTCGTGGTTCGGGATTTGCGCTCAAGTTATCGGCCGACAGAGATCGTCATTCGCAGGGCCTGACGCGGAAGGATGAATATAACAGCGCCGCTGCCTTCGTTCCCGGAAGGCAGGGGCGCTTTCGAGTCAGAGGCTTTCTTTGGTCCGTCAGTACCGCGTCAGCGGGTGGGGACCGGAGTCGCTCCGCGATAGTCGTAAAAGCCGCGCTGCGTCTTGCGGCCGAGCCAACCGGCTTCGACGTATTTTACCAGGAGCGGGCAGGGGCGATACTTGCTGTCGGCGAGACCGTCGTGCAGGACCTGCATGATGGAAAGGCAGGTATCGAGGCCGATGAAGTCGGCGAGCTGCAACGGCCCCATCGGGTGATTAGCACCGAGGCGCATGGCCGTATCGATGGAGTCGACCGTGCCGACGCCCTCATAAAGCGTGTAGATCGCCTCATTGATCATCGGCAGCAGAATGCGGTTGACCATGAAGGCCGGGAAGTCTTCCGAGACGGCGACCGTTTTGCCGAGCTTCGAGACGAAGTTGCGCGCCGCCTCGAAGGTCTCATCCTCGGTGGCGATGCCACGCACCAGTTCGACGAGCTGCATGACCGGCACCGGATTCATGAAATGGATGCCGATGAAGCGTTCGGGGCGGTCGGTCGAGGCGGCGAGCCGGGTGATGGAGACCGACGACGTGTTGGTGCCGATCATTGCCTCGGGCTTCAGCTCGGGACAGAGCTGGGAAAGCGCCTTGCGCTTGATGGTTTCGTTTTCCGTGACGGCTTCGATCACGAGGTCCGTATCAGAAAAGCCTTCGAGATCCGTGAGAAGCTTGATACGCGAAAGCGCCTCGCGGCGTTGTTCCTCGGTGATCTTCTTGGACGCAACCTGACGGCCGAGGTTGGCTGACACCACGTTGAGGCAAGCCTCCAGCCGATCGCGCGCGATGTCATAGAGCCCGACATCGAGACCTGCGAGAGCACAGACATGCGCTATGCCGGAGCCCATCTGACCCGCGCCCATGACGCCGATCGACTTGATTTCAACCATGGAAGTCCTCGAGCCTCTCGGGGCGCAACCACCCGCGGTGCGCCCCTGTGACAAGTATCAGGGCATTCTAGCTTAACCGAGGGCTTTCGTCAGCTCCGGCACGAGCTCGAACAGATCACCAACAAGACCATAGTCGGCGACCTGGAAGATCGGCGCTTCGGCGTCCTTGTTGATGGCGACGATCACCTTGGAGTCCTTCATGCCGGCCAGATGCTGGATAGCGCCGGAAATGCCGACCGCGATGTAGAGATCGGGCGAAACCGCCTTGCCCGTCTGGCCGACCTGCCAATCGTTCGGGGCGTAGCCAGCGTCCACTGCGGCACGGCTGGCGCCAATCGCCGCGCTCAGCTTGTCGGCCAAGGGCAGCAAAACCGCCTTGAACTGTTCCTCCGAACCAAGCGCGCGTCCCCCAGACACCACGACACGGGCCGCGGTCAGCTCGGGACGGTCGGCTTCGGAGAAGGCCTCGCCGACGAATGTCGACAGCCCTGGGTCGGCCGGAACCGCGATGGCTTCAATGGGGGCTGGTGGCCGGTCTTCCGACGGCGTTGCCCGGAAGGAAGCCGTTCGGACGGTGACGAGGCGAATCGGATCGACCGACCGCACTGTGATCAGAGCGTTGCCGGCATAGGTCGGCCGCTCGAATGTGTCGGGCGCGAGGACTGCAGTGATGTCCGAGATCTGCATCACGTCCAGCAAGGCGGCAGCACGTGGCAGGGCATTCTTGAACGTTGATGTCGAGGGCGCCAGGACAGCCGAATAGGTCGGCGCGAGCGACACGACAAGGTCGGCGATCGGCTCGGCCAAGCCATGGGCGAGCGAAGCTGCCTCAGCGGTCAGCACGCGGCTGACGCCCTTCAGCTTTGCAGCCTCGGCGGCGGCACCGGAGATGCTGTCGCCGGCGACAAGTACATGGATTTCATCGCCAAGGGAAAGCGCGGCGGTCAACGCCTTCAGAGTGGCGTCCTTGATCGAAGCGCCGTCGTGGGCGGCAAGAAGAAGTGTGGTCATGTTCTCCAGCCTTTCTCAGAGCACGCCGGCTTCGGTCTTAAGACGATCGACCAGTTCGGCAACCGAGGCTAGCCGGCGGCCAGCCGGACGAGCCGGTGGCTCCGCCGTCTTGAGTACGGTTAGGCGCGGAGTGAGATCGACGCCGTATTGCGCTGCGGGCCGGAGGTCGATCGGCTTCTTCTTGGCCTTCATGATGTTAGGCAACGAGGCATAGCGCGGCTCGTTGAGGCGGAGGTCAGCGGTCACCACGGCCGGAAGTGCAAGGCGCACCGTCTGAAGGCCGCCGTCAACCTCGCGCGTCACCTCGAGGGTGCCTTCGCCGAGAGCGAGCTTGGAAGCGAATGTGCCCTGCGGCCAGCCGAGCAGGGCCGCCAGCATCTGGCCGGTCTGATTGCTGTCGTCGTCGATGGCTTGCTTGCCGAGTATGACAAGGCCGGGGGCTTCCTCGGCGACAACGGCCTTGAGAAGCTTGGCGACTGCGAGGGGCTCGACGGTACCTTCGGCCTCAATGACGATGCCGCGGTCGGCGCCCATGGCCAGCGCGGTGCGCACCGTTTCCTGCGCTTCCTTGGGGCCTATCGAGACGGCGACCACTTCAGTGGCTTTGCCGGTCTCGCGCAGACGTAGTGCTTCCTCGACGGCGATCTCATCGAAGGGGTTCATCGACATCTTGACGTTGGCCAGATCGACGCCGGAACCGTCGGCCTTGACGCGGATGTTGACGTTGTAGTCGACGACCCGCTTCACGGGCACGAGAATCTTCATCGGGACCATCTCTCCGGACCAATGGAACTAAGGCCGAAACGGCCGGCAACGCAGCATATTTCGAGCGCGAGGCGTGACCGTAGCGACCGTCCGCCCTGTCGTCAACGGCTGGCAGGTCGGGTCATTTTCCCTTTGAGGACGGGGCAATGGAGTGATGGCCTCGGCTGTTGCCCGCAACACAGAGGACGCAAACACCTCAGGCAAATCGGCAGTCTTTCCACCAGGGTCAGAAGGGAGCGATCAGCCGGCGGAGATAATCGAGTTCCGGAGCCGGCCGGTTTGGATCGGCATAGCGGCGGCGGAGCTCCTCGAGGAGCTTGCGCGCCCGCTGAACCTCGATCTCGCCGGGGATCTTGGTGTCGCCACCGAAGTCGGGGCCGCGCTTGCCGGTTGGCCGACCGAGTGGGTCTGTTCCGCCTTCGCGAGTTCCCGCTGTTCCTTGTCCCTGTCCGCGCATCATTTCTCGAGCACCGCGTCGCAGCGCCTCGAGGGCGGAGCCCTGGTTTTCGACGGCAGACTCGGTGTTGCCATCGCCGAGATCCCGGCCGGCGTCCTGCATGGCGCGACCAGCCCCCTCCAGTCCGTCCTTTCCTTCCTGTCCGCTCCCCTGCTTTGAAAGGTCGGACAGAAGTTGCCGGAGGCGACGGGATAGCGCTGACTGGTCTTGTTCGAGCTGGTTGAGCGCCTGCTGATCGCCAGAGTCTTCGCCAGTATTGCCATCCGGCGTCAGCTTGTGAGTTCGATTCTGCAGCTCTTGCTGCCGGCGAATGATATCAGCGAGGGCATCCATTGTCGGGTCGCCCTTGTTGCCGGAGGCTCCCGGCTGCGCGAGCTGCAAGCCCGACAGGATATCATCGAGTTGTGACAGCAACTGTTGCGCCGCGTCGCGCTCGCCGAGCTGACCGAGCTGTTGCATGCGGTCGATGAGCTTCTTGAGATCGTCGCCGGTAACGCGTTCGCCGCCTTTTTGCCCGAGCTCGCCCAAGCGCGAGGGGTCTTGAGTCGCCGCCTCTGCCATGCCTTTTAGATATTCATCGAGTGCGGCCTTCAGCTCCTCGCTGAGCCGAGCGATCTCTTCTGGCGAGGCTCCCTCGGCGAGGGCTTTCCTCAGCGCTTCGCGCGCTGCCGCGAGCCTTTCAGCCGCCGGTGCCAGATCGCCGGCTTCAATGGCGAGCGCCATCTGCCAGAGATAGTCGAGCACCGGCTTGAGCTCGGCATCATTGCGCGCCGAGAGAATGCTGTTGCGAGCGACGCGCAGGCCGATGATCTGCCCCGGCTTGTCGATGAAGGCGGCGCCGAGGTCGCCGAGCGTCTCGAAGGTTGCGGCTATCGACTTAGCCTGGCGGGCATCGGAAGCCAGCAGTCGTCGTTGTTCAATGATGGCAGCCGCCAGCGGATTTCTGAAAGGACGGGCTGGCAGGTCGATGAAGAGGGGAGGGGTCTCCGCAACCTGCCCGGCATCGTCGCGCGCTTCGAGCACAAGGCTGACCCGGCCACCGGCCAGTGGATTGGTCGTCAGGTCCGAGGTCGTTACGGCCCGATCCTCGTTCTTGCGAGGCAGTGACAGCGTTACATCGGGAAGGGCGACCAGCGGTCTGGCTCCCTCCGACAACTCGGGGGAAAGAATGGCTCGCGCGGCGGAGACCCTGTAGTCGTCGCTGACCGAATAGGCGAGACGGAGAGCACCGCGCGCGGTCGCTGCCGGCTGCTCGACAAGCCGGATCTTCGGTGGGGCATCGGCACGGACCGAGATCGGCAGTTCGATTGGCTGCAAACCGTTTCCTGCCAATGAGAGCTGTCCAGATGCCGTCAGGCGAAGCTCGTAGGCGGCTTGGTTCTGAGCCGATGCTTGTCCGTTGAGCGCCGCCGGCGACTTGCCTTCAGCGGCAAAGTTGACAGCGGGCGATGTGACGCCTGCCAGCCGAACGGCGATAATTGTCCCCGTCGGCAGCGTGATCGTCTGTGCGTCCTGTGGGGCAGCAGTACCGTTGACGGTCGACACCAGCGCACGTGGTGAAAGTCCCGTGTATGTCGGTGGGCTTGCCCAGACGTCGACGCGGACGTCGGACGGTGCTGCAAGCGGCAGCCGGAAAACCGCCTTCACCGACTCCATGTGTTCTGATGTCGAAAAGAAGCCAATGATGACCAATAAAAAAGCCACTGCCCTGAGGGCGTAGGGGTCGGCACGGTCTAGGCGGGGCGATGGCAGAGCCGGCTTGAGAGCAAGCAGACCTGCCGCAAGACGACGGCGATGTGCCTGCCAGAGGGCCTCCGCTTGCGCATCGTCAGAGGTTGCCGGGCGATCGAGAAAGGCGCTGAGCGGACGATGCGGGACGCCTCGCTCGAGGCGCTCGGCGCCCTGACGTCTGTCCGGCCAGTGGGTCATTACGAGATAAAGGAACGCGATCAGAAATGCGGCCGCGAAAAGACCTGCCGCACCAAGCCTGATTGCGGCCGGCAAGCGCTCGAAGATGCCGAGCCAGGCCAAAGACAGAAATATTCCGAGGATGGAGATCAGCAGCGAAACGCGCGGCCAAAGCCGCTCCCACGCCAGCGATAGCCTTGAGAGCACCACGGCACGCACGGTGGCGCTCGGCAAATCGCCTTCCCGGCTCAAGGGCTGGTGTGGTTTCTCGCTCATCAAGCCCTTCCCCGGGATCCCGTCGCTTGTGTCGTTCCGGTCACTTTAGGGTGTAAATGGGTCGAAGATAAGAGTGCTGCCGCATTCTGGCCGTCTTCGAACGACATCGAAGGAAGCGCCGGTCGTCTCGCGCCCTTTGCGGAGAACACGACCTTCGGCTAAGATCACCCCGTCCGTAGAGACCGTTTTCCGGGAAGAAAGCCTTGCCGACGATTTCCGGCCCGCGTGGCCGTGCCCGCCGCCTTTTCAGCCTCGCTGCCACGCTGCCATTGTTCCTGACCCTTGCAGGCGGTGCCGTTGCTGCCCCGTATCTTTCGGTCGATCTTACGACTGGTGCGGTCCTCGCGGAGAATCAGAGTTTCGATCCCTGGTACCCTGCCTCGATCACCAAGCTGATGACCGTCTATGTGACGCTTTCGGCCATCAAGGCCGGTGAGATCCGGGGCGATTCGGGGGTCGTCATGACGCCCGAGGCGACGCGGGAGCAGCCCTCGAAGATGGGTTTCAAGCCGGGAACGGTGCTGACCATCGATACGGCGCTCAGGATCATCATGGTGAAGTCGGCCAATGACGTTGCCTATGCTCTGGCCGAACGCGTTGGTGGTAGTCTTGAGGGGTTCGTTGCTCGGATGAATGCCGCGACACAGTCGCTTGGCATGATCAACACCCGCTTTGCCAACGCCAATGGTTTGCCGGTTCCCAATCAGTGGACGACTGCCCGCGACTATGCATTGCTTGCCCGCGCGCTGCTCAAGGATTTTCCGGGCTATCACGACCTTTATCGGACGACCGCGCTGTCGCTCGGCGGCAAGATCATCCAGAATCACAATAACCTCCTGGAGCGCTATCCCGGTGCGGATGGCATGAAGACCGGCTTCATCTGCTCGGCTGGTTTCAACGTGGTGGCCACTGCAACCCGCAATGGCCGTCAAATCCTGACGATCGTGTTGGGTGGCAAAACGGCTCGGGAGCGCGACGAACTGGCGGCCAGCCTGCTCGAGGCTTCGTTCCGGACGCCGGCGACCGCCGCATCGGTCACCATCGACCAGCTTGCGCCGCGTGGCCCCGTGGCATCGACTGTCGCAGATATACGCGATCTCGCCTGTCCCAAGCGTAAAAAGGGTTCCAAGGCACCGATCGGCGAGGACCTCGGCGATGGTGACGACGAGCAGCCGGAGAGCTATCTGGTTCCGCGGTTCAAGGTCATGGAGCCGGTGCAAATCAGTCTTGGTGGCGCGAGCGACATGCCCGACCCGGTCGAGCCCGTTGTTGTCGAGGCAGAAGCCGGGAAAGCTGGCCTTCCGCCTCTTCCACTTCCCAAGCCAGTTCGCTGATCCTTTTTTTCACTGCATCGGACTTCACGAAAACCGATCCTACTTTTCGGTCCGATGTCCTAGCCGAATAGGACCCACGTCTTGCCGGATACCGATCGCCCTCGCACGCCGAAACCCGCCATTCCGGTCACGATCGTCACCGGGTTTCTGGGGGCCGGCAAGACCTCCTTGCTCAACCGGCTCGTCCGGGATCCGGCGCTCGCTGGTACGGGCTTCATCATCAACGAGTTCGGCGAGATTGGAATCGATCATCTCCTCGTCGAGGCGGCCGATGATGGCATCGTCGAGCTGTCGTCAGGGTGCCTCTGCTGCACGGTGCGCGGCGAACTGGTAACGACGCTGGAGAATTTTCTGCGCGGCCTCGACAACGGTCGCATCGACAGCTTGAGCCGTATCGTCATTGAGACCACGGGCCTTGCCGATCCGGTGCCGGTACTCGCGACCCTTACAGCGCATCCCTACCTGTCACTGCGCTACGTCATTGATGGCGTCATCACGGTGGTCGACGCGGTCAATGGGGATCGGACGCTCGACGAGCACGAGGAGGCGGTCAAGCAGGTTGCCGTGGCTGACCGACTGGTGATTGCCAAATCCGATCTTCCTGAAGGCGCTGCGCGTCTTCCTGCTCTCAGGCGTCGGCTCGCGGCGCTCAATCCTGGGGCTCTTCTCGTCGACGCCGCTTCGGCGGCGCCTGCGGATCTCCTGGGATGCGGCTTGTTCGATCCGGCGACCAAGGCGCCGGACGTTCGCCGTTGGCTGAATGCGGAGGCCTTTGCTCAAGCGGGCGGGCATGATCATCATGACCATGACCATGACCATGGTCACGATTGCGCTGGCGGCCAATGTGACCATCCGAGCCATCACCACGATCATGATGGACACGATCACCATCATGAGGAGACCCGGCACGATGGCGTGAATGCTTTCTCGCTGGTCTCCGATGGCGCTTTGCCGGCTGGCGCGCTGGAAATGTTTCTTGAGCTTTTGCGGGCCGCTCACGGGCCGAAGCTTTTGCGCCTCAAGGGTGTGGTGAGGCTTGCCGAGGATCCGGACCGACCGTTGGTCGTTCATGCAGTTCAGGAACTCTTTCACCCACCGGTCCGGCTTCCGGCCTGGCCTGATGCCGATCGGCGGACGCGACTGGTCTTCATCACGCGTGGTCTTCCCGAAGACGAGGTGAAGCGACTGTTCGATGCCTTCGCAGGCGTGCTTGCTCCCGACACGCCGGATCGTCGGGCGATGACCGACAATCCATTGGCGCTCTCGGGCTTCACGCCGCCATCTCGGCGCATCTGAAATCTCCGAGCAGGCAGGTCGTTTTCATGGGCACCGAAGCACGCTTCGGTGCCTAAAATTTTGGCGTTTCAAGCTGGTGAGCAAGCTTACAACAGCTTATCCACAGGTTTAACGATCGGTTACCTCGCGACGGGCAATTGATGCTCTTGGCCTAACTACCTTTTTTTGTTCTATTTTCTGGCGTGAATTAATAGCGGCAAGCTTGCATCGTTATCGCGTTAATGCTCCGTTAACCATATCGGTTCGATGCTTGGAACCGGAGTGGTCGGGCGCTGTGGGGCGCGCTACGAACTCCCCGACCAAGGCGGGATTGAAAACGTGCTGACAACCCTTACAAAGCCGGAATCGTTCCTGTTTTCGTGGATGGATGGAGACCACGCTGTGGTCGTCCGCATCGTCGAGTCCTCCCATCAGCGCGCGGTGGCTCGCTTTCAGTCGATGAGCACAACCGAGCGTCGCAAGGCGACCGTCAGCCGGCTCGAAGAGCGCGACGTCGACTGCTTCGAACTTATTGGCGAGTGGTTCGAACGCTTCCTTCCGCGTTTCGGCTTTGCCGGTCGCAGCCACGCATAACGTTAATCCGTTTCGCTTCAGTCAGGTTTTGACGCGGCGTCGATCAACGCCAGCGCCGCTGGCGAATCCCATTTCGCCGGTCCTGCCAGGGAAGCGAGCGCGCAGCCATTACGGTCGACCACGAAAGTGGTGGGCAGACCCAGAACCAATCCCTTCGATTTCAGCTCGTTGAAGGCTCGCATCTCCGGATCGCGCAGGTCGACCAGTGCGGTGGCGCCGATGTCCGCCAGGAAACGGCCTGGCTTTTCCGGGCGACCGACATCGACGTTGAGCGCCACGACCGAGAAGTCCTCGCCGCCGCGTTTTTCCTGCAACGCTTGCAGATGTGGCATCTCGGTGCGGCAAGGAACGCACCAGGTCGCCCACATGTTGACGAGAAGCGTTTTGCCGGCAAGTTCCGAGAAGCGTCGCTCACCGCCGTCGGCCGTTTTGAAGGTCAAGTTGGTGAAGTCGGTCGGAGCGTCAGCTGGCAGCAGGGCGGCAAGATCCCCTGTTGCGAGCGGCTTCAAGGCTGCAGCCTTCGGCGTCGCTGCTGCGCAACGACCGGCACTCTCGACAGCGCCCCTGTCCGTCACGTATACCGCAGCAAGACCGGCGGCCACCGCAACGATCGCAATCGCGGCGAAAACGCGGCGGGAAGGCTTGAACGGCATCGACCGATCCTCGTTCCTGGAGTGTACCCGATGAGCAACCGCATGTGGGGCGGCCGGTTTTCGGCCGGACCGTCCGCGATCATGGAGGAAATCAATGCCTCCATCGACTTCGACCGGAAGCTCTACGCCCAGGATATCGCAGGCTCCAAGGCGCATGCCGAAATGCTCGCCGCCCGCGGCATTATCTCCAAGGACGACGCCGGCAAGATCGCCGAAGGCCTCGATACGATCAAGGCTGAAATTGACGGCGGCAGTTTCACCTTCTCGCGAGCCCTTGAGGACATCCACATGAATGTGGAGTCGCGCCTCAAGGATCTTATCGGCCCTGCGGCCGGTCGCCTGCACACGGCGCGTTCCCGCAACGATCAGGTGGCAACCGACTTCCGCCTGTGGGTCCGCGACAGCCTCGACCATGTCGACGGCCAGCTCGCCGACCTGATGCGGTCGCTGGTGAAGCGGGCCGGCGAGCACGCTGGCACGGTAATGCCTGGCTTCACTCATCTTCAATCGGCGCAGCCAGTTACCTTCGGCCATCACCTGATGGCCTATGTCGAGATGCTCTCCCGCGACCGTGGCCGCGTTCAGGACGCTCGTCGGCGTCTCAACGAGTGCCCGCTCGGCGCTGCGGCCCTGGCAGGCACCTCGTTCCCGATCGATCGTCACATGACCGCGGCGAGCCTGGGGTTCGATCGCCCGACGGCCAACTCGCTCGACAGTGTCTCCGACCGCGATTTCGCACTCGAGGCGATGGCCGCCGCGTCGATCATCGCCGTGCATCTATCGCGTCTCGCTGAGGAGATCGTCATCTGGTCTTCGGCGCAGTTCGGCTTCGTGCGTCTCTCCGATGCTTTCTCGACGGGCTCGTCGATCATGCCGCAGAAGCGCAACCCGGACGCCGCCGAGCTGGTACGCGCCAAGGCCGGCCGCATCATAGGCGACATGAACGCGCTTCTGATCATCATGAAGGGACTGCCGCTCGCCTATCAGAAGGACATGCAGGAAGACAAGGAGCAGGCTTTCGACTGTTTCGAGAACCTGTCGCTGGTGCTCGCCGCCATGACTGGCATGGTCGATGACATGGTTCCGAACGTCGCTCGCATGGCTGCTGCGGCCGGCTCCGGCTTCTCGACCGCCACCGATCTTGCCGACTGGCTGGTGCGTGTCCTCGGCCTGCCGTTCCGGGATGCCCACCACGTGACGGGGCGTCTGGTGGCGATCGCCGCCGAGCGCGGCATCGAACTATCGGAGATCCCGCTTGCCGACATGAAAACGGTGCATGACGGCATCACCGAAGCGGTCTACGATGTTCTTACCGTCGAGAATTCGGTTCGCAGCCGCACGTCGTATGGCGGTACGGCGCCAGATAACGTGCGGGCTGAGGTGAAACGCTGGACGGCGCTTCTCGGCTGAAGATGGCCTTCTTCGAAGCAAACGGATCGAGGATACGATGGTGCTGCGTCTCGGGATGATAATGCTGATGGTCGGTCTGGCGGTCACCGGCTGCGGTCGCAAGGGTACGCTCGAAACGCCGCGGGCGGTCGCCGCCCAGGCGGCCAAGACCAAAACGAACGCTGCCGAGGCGACGAGTACCGACTCCACCGATCCCGGCGCCGTGAAACCGAGCAATGACGCGGTGAAGCCTGACAAGCCCTTCATCCTCGACGGTCTGATCTGAGGGGGTCCGTTTGCATCATTTCAGCTATCGAAGCGGCGTGCTTCACGCCGAGGATGTCGCAGTGCCCTCGATTGCCGCAGCCGTCGGCACGCCGGTGTACATCTATTCTTCGGCGACGATCGCACGCCATTTCCAGGTTTTTCGCGAAGCGCTCGGGGATGATCGCTCGCTGGTCTGCTACGCACTAAAGGCCAATTCCAATCAGGCGGTGATCAGCACCTTGGCGCGTCTCGGTGCGGGCGCCGACGTTGTTTCGGAAGGCGAGCTGCGCCGGGCGCGGGCGGCGGGCATTCCGGCGGACAAGATCGTCTTCTCCGGTGTCGCCAAGTCGGTCCGCGAGATCGAATACGCCCTTGCCGAGGGCATCAAGTGCTTCAACGTCGAGAGCGAGCCGGAACTCGAACGTCTCTCCGCGGTGGCAACCCGCCTCGGTCGCACGGCGCCGGTGTCGCTGCGCATCAACCCGGACGTCGACGCTCGCACCCATGCCAAGATCTCCACTGGTAAGGCCGAGGACAAGTTCGGCATTCCCTGGAAGGAAGCCGTGAGCGTCTATGCGCGCGCCGCCGCGCTGCCCGGCCTTGGGGTGACCGGCATCGACATGCACATCGGCTCGCAGATCACCGATCTCGAGCCCTTCGATGCCGCCTTTGCCCGGCTCGGTGAACTGGTCGCCGCCCTGCGCGCCGCCGGCCATGGTATTCATCACGTCGACCTCGGCGGTGGCCTCGGCATTCCCTACAAGGCTGACAACACCCCGCCGCCCCATCCGGCAGCCTATGTCGAGGTCATCCGCCGACACACCAAGTCGCTCGACTGCGAAGTGCTGATCGAACCGGGCCGCTTCATCGTCGGCAATGCTGGCATCCTCGTCACCGAAGTGCAGTATGTGAAGCGGGGTAAGGCGAAGACTTTCGTCATCGTCGACGCGGCGATGAACGATCTGGTGAGGCCCACCCTTTACGACGCCTATCATGAGATACGCCCTGTCAACGAGCGACCGGCAGGCGCCGAGCAGGAGAAGGTCGATGTGGTCGGCCCGGTTTGCGAGAGCGGAGACTATCTGGCGCGCGACCGCAACCTGCCGGTGGCACAGCCCGACGAGCTACTTGCCGTGTTCTCCGCCGGCGCCTATGGCGCGGTCCAGGCCGGGACCTACAATTCTCGTCTGCTGGTGCCGGAAGTTCTCGTGGATGGCGATCGGTGGGCGGTGGTGCGCCCGCGTCCGTCTTACGAGGACCTGATCGGTCTCGATCATCTTCCCGACTGGCTGATTTAGCGGCTGCATTTGCCCAAGTTTTGGGCTCGCCGGCTGGCGGGCCTTTTGCCACATTGCCTACTGTCGTCGCAGGGGATGGCAGTGGGGGAGAGCTTGGCCGTCGTTTCAGCCGCAATGCCGCTTAAAGTTGAGGGGCCTCGACTAGAACGGGCCGAGGGATCCGCGCGCGTTGCCTTTGCGTTGCGGCAGGTTGCTGGTCGGGAAGAGACGAGGCTTGCCGACCTCTTTCAGGACGGTTCGGCCAAGGTGCGTCTCCCCAGGGTCTATGATGGTTCGGGACCGGCCGCGGTTTTTCTTAATAGTGCCGGCGGCGTGACCGGTGGCGATCATCTGACCTTCGAAGCTCATTTCGGCGCGGGAGCGGTGGCAACCGTCACCACGCAGGCCGCCGAACGCATCTATCGGCGCTCCGAGGGCGTTGGTCGCATCGAGAACCGGCTTGTCGTTGAGGCTGGCGCGAACGCTCGTTGGTTGCCGCAGGAGACGATTGTCTTCGACGGCGCCGGGCTCAGTCGTCGTCTTGATGTCGAGCTCTCCGGTGACGCTCGCCTCTTTGCCGTGGAGAGCGTCGTACTCGGTCGTACGGCCATGGGCGAAGAGGTCAATACCGTTGATCTCGCGGATCATTGGCGCGTCCGTCGCGACGGACGGCTCGTCTATGCCGATGCCTTGCGACTTCGCGGCGACAGCCGTTCCATCCTGTCCGGCGGCGCTACCGGTCGTGGCGCCCGTGCCTTTGCCTCGGTACTGTTGGCCGCGTCTGATGCGGTGTCTAGGCTCGAACGGGCGCGAGAGCTGATTTCGGTACTTTCGGGAGATGGCATCGAGGCTGGCGCGTCGGCTTTCGATGGCCTCCTGTCCATACGTTGTCTTGCCCTTGACGGGCGGCGCTTGCGCGCCATTGTCGAACCGCTGATCGAAACCCTCACCGGCTGGCCGCTGCCGCGCGCCTGGTCGATCTGAGACGAGGAAGACCTGATGAATCTGACGCCGCGCGAAAAGGACAAGCTGCTTGTCAGCCTCGCCGCCATGGTGGCTCGCAATCGCCTCGAACGGGGCGTCAAGCTCAACCACCCGGAGGCAGTGGCGCTCATCACCGACTATGTGGTCGAGGGCGCGCGTGACGGCCGCACGGTTGCCGAGCTGATGGCCGGTGGCGCCACGGTGCTGCGCCGCGAGCAGGTGATGGAAGGCATCGCCGAGATGATCCACGACGTGCAGGTCGAGGCAACCTTCCCTGACGGCACCAAGCTCGTCACCGTGCACGAACCGATCAGGTGAAGTCATGGCTCTTGAGCTTCGCCCTAATTGTGAATGCTGCGACCGCGATCTGCCGCCGTCGGCCGAGGCGTTCATCTGCTCCTTCGAGTGCACCTGGTGCCCCGATTGCGCTGCGGACGTTCTGAATGGCGTCTGTCCCAATTGCGGCGGCGAGTTGGTGCGACGACCGGTACGTCCGGCCGAGAAGCTTGCCGCCAACCCAGCTTCCACAATCCGCGTCTTCAAAGGCGAGCCTTGCGCGCCGCGCGCCGCCTGAAAGGAACGATCATGATACCAGGTGAAGTCATTACTCCTGCCGGCGATATCGAGCTCAACGCCGGCAAGCCGACACTGGTACTTGAAGTGGCAAACTCAGGCGACCGACCGGTGCAGGTTGGCAGCCACTATCATTTTGCCGAAACCAACCCGGCGCTCGTTTTCGATCGCGACAAGGCGCGTGGCTACCGGCTCGATATACCTGCCGGCACCGCCGTGCGCTTCGAGCCGGGGCAGAGCCGGTCGGTGACCTTGGTGCCCTACGCCGGAAAGGGCGAGGTCTACGGTTTCCGTCAAGCGGTCATGGGGAAGCTGTGAGCATCCTCGCCCATAAGCGCGTTTTCGTTCGGCCGTGACACGGCCCGCTTTCTGAGTTTCAAGCTGCTCTCTTCGGGAGACTGACAGATGTCCTACCGCATGTCCCGTGCTGCCTATGCCGACATGTTCGGTCCCACCGTCGGCGACAAGGTGCGCCTCGCCGATACCGAACTGTTCGTCAAGGTCGAGAAGGATTTCACCGTCTATGGTGAGGAAGTGAAGTTCGGCGGTGGCAAGGTGATCCGCGACGGCATGGGGCAGAGCCAGGCAAGCCGAGCCGACGGGGCGGTCGACACTGTCATCACCAATGCACTGATTATCGATCACTCGGGCATCTACAAGGCCGACGTCGGCATTACCGATGGCCGCATTTCAGGCATCGGCAAGGCCGGCAATCCCGACGTCCAGCCCGGCGTCACCATCATCGTCGGTCCCGGCACGGAAGCCATTGCCGGCGAAGGCAAGATCCTAACAGCCGGCGCACTCGACACCCACATCCACTTCATCTGTCCGCAGCAGGTGGACGAGGCGCTTTATGCCGGCATCACCACCATGCTGGGCGGCGGAACCGGTCCGGCCACCGGCACGGCTGCCACCACCTGTACGCCCGGCCCGTGGCATCTTGCGCGGATGATCGAGGCTGCCGAAGGGTTCCCGATGAACCTCGCCTTCTCAGGCAAGGGCAACGCGTCGTTGCCGGCAGCGCTGATCGAGCAGGTCAAGGCCGGTGCCTGCGGGCTCAAGCTGCACGAGGACTGGGGCACCACGCCGGCCGCCATCGACAACTGTCTTGCCGTTGCCGACGACTACGACGTGCAGGTGATGATCCACACCGATACGCTCAACGAGAGCGGCTTCGTCGAGGACACCATTGCCGCCTTCAAGGGACGTACCATTCACGCCTACCACACCGAAGGCGCCGGCGGCGGTCATGCGCCCGACATCATCAAGGTGGCAGGGCTTCCCAACGTGCTGCCGTCGTCGACCAATCCGACCCGGCCCTACACGCGCAATACGCTCGACGAGCATCTGGACATGCTGATGGTCTGCCATCACCTCGATGGTTCGATCCCGGAAGATGTCGCCTTCGCCGAGAGTCGTATCCGCAAGGAGACCATCGCGGCGGAAGACATCCTGCACGACATGGGCGCCTTCTCGATCATCTCGTCCGACAGCCAGGCCATGGGCCGCATCGGCGAGGTGATCATCCGCACCTTCCAGACGGCGCACAAGATGAAGGTGCAGCGCGGTGCTCTGCCGGAAGACGTCGGAACGGATGCCGATAATTTCCGCGTCAAGCGCTACATCGCCAAGGTGACCATCAATCCGGCCATCGCGCAGGGGCTTTCCAAGCATGTCGGCTCGGTGGAAGTGGGCAAGCTTGCCGATCTCGTGTTGTGGACGCCGGCCTTCTTCGGCGTGAAGCCCGATCTGGTGCTGAAGATGGGCACCATCGCGGCGGCAGCCATGGGCGATCCCAACGCGTCGATCCCGACTCCGCAGCCCGTTCATTACCGGCCCATGTTCGGTGCCTTCGGCAAGGCGATGACCCGCTCGTCGGTTACCTTCGTCTCGCGCTACGCCTATGAGAACGGCATCAAGGAGAAGCTGGGTCTCGACCGCGTGGTGCTGCCGGTTGAGAACACCCGCGGCGGCATTTCGAAGGCATCTCTGATCCACAACTCGGCGACACCCAAGATCGAGGTCGATCCAGAGACCTATGAGGTCCGGGCCGATGGCGAGCTTCTGACCTGCGCGCCAGCGGATGTCTTGCCGATGGCGCAACGGTATTTCCTGTTCTGATTGGGAAAGCGTCGCACAGTTGGCGCTTTTTCACACTAGAACGGCGCGCGTCCCTACCGCGATCCGGAAGTGGTTCTTCATGCCCGCCTTACCTGGTATCTCTCCGGCTCGTCTCCGCCTTGTCAGCGTGCTTGCCGTAACGCAGGTGATCGGCTGGGGAACGACCTTCGACATGCCCGGCGTGATGGCACGCAAGATGGCGTCCGATGTCGGTCTCAATATCGACACGACCTTTTTCGGTTTGACGTTGATGATGTTGGTGATCGGCCTGACAGGACCGGTCGTTGGCGAAACGTTGCGGCGGATTGGGGCCGCGAGGGTGCTTGCCCTCGGCTCGGCGGCTTCCACGGCCGGCCTTGCCCTGCTGGCTGCCGCGGAGGGACCCGTCGGCTATTTCACGGCCTGGACGCTGATCGGTTTTGCGGGTTCGCTGGCGTTGTCCGTGCCGGCCTATGCGGCGGCGGTCGAGCGCGAGGGAGCCGCCGGGCGACGGACCATCGGCGTACTGATGATCTTCACCGGCGTGTCCTCGACCATCTTCTGGCCCATTCTGGACGCCGTTGATGCCCTCGTCGGCTGGCGCATGACTCTCTTCATCATGGCGGGCCTGCATCTCCTGGTGTGCTTGCCGCTGCATCTGTTTGCCCTGCCTCCGGTGACAGGCTCATTGACGGAGCCGGAAGCGAACCAACGCCGAGCGGTCGTGCTCGACGCGCATGGTTCTTCGCGTGCCCTGGTCCACATCGGGGTTATCTCCGTCGCGTTTTCTTTCACGACCTTCGGTTTGGCGGCCGCTTATCTCGAGCTGCTGCGCGGGGCCGGTGCCTCGGTTGAATATGCATTGTGGCTTGGCACGGTCAGACCTTTGGTGAGTATCGCCGCCCGTGCCGCCGATCTCGCGCTCGACGGGCGCGGCGGGCCGCTTGCCACCACAGCTGCGGCAGCACTTCTGATGGGCGGCTCGTTCGCTTTGCTTCTCTCGGGTGTCGAAGGCGCCTGGCTGTTACCTGCCTTCGTGGCGATTTACGCCTTTGGGGCCGGTTTATCGGCCATGGCACGCGCGGTGTTGCCGCTGGCCTTCTTTCCTCCGGATGAATTCTCCCGCCAATCCGGTCGGTTGGCATTGCCTCAGAACATTGGCAATGCCATTGCGCCGGTGGTTTTCGTTGCCGTCATTCACCACGCGGGCGTGCCTGCGGCGGCACTGCTGGGCCTCGCACTGATGATGGCGGCGCTTGCCTCGGCGGCGCTTTTGGCTAAGCTCGCCCATCCGTCCCTTCCTCCGTCCGTCAGGACCGACATGCTATGATTACTGCCACCCGCATCCTCCCCGCCGGTACCTGGACCGGAACGCCGGCCGATACGCTTGCTCTTGAGCGCGACGACCGTCATCGCCGTCGTCTGGTGATGCGGTGCGTCGGCAAGACCGTGTTCTTGCTTGATCTCAAGGAGGCGGCCGTGATGAAGGACGGCGATGCCCTTGAGCTTGAGGACGGGCGCTTGATCCTAGTCCAGGCGGTTCCAGAGCGTCTCCTGGAGATCGCTGCCGCGAGCCCGGCCGATCTCGTGCGCGTCGCCTGGCATCTCGGCAACCGGCATTTGCCGGCTCAGTTCCTCGGCGATCGGCTGCGCATACGGTACGACCATGTCATCGAGGAGATGCTGAGAGGGCTCGGTGCCACGGTCATGCCGGTCCTCGCCGCTTTCGATCCGGAAGGTGGCGCCTATGGCTATGGCGAGACGCACGGGCACGACCATCATGATCATGGAGCGCATGAGCATACCCACGAACATGGGCCGGAGCGTCATCATCACGACCATGGCGATGCCGGGGAGCATCACCACCATGAACACGCCCACGGCGACGCTTGCGGCTGCGGACATGATCACTCCCACGATCATGCCCATGGACACGATCACGCTCACGGGCACAGCCACAAGCATGACTGAGATCCCGTCCGGGACGGCGCTCTCCCGTTTGATGACCTGGCTCTCACCGGCATTCCCGGTGGGCGCCTTTACCTACAGCCACGGTCTTGAATGGGCGGTCGAGGATGGAACCGTGACGTCGGCAGCGTCACTGTTGGACTGGCTCTCCGCCATTTTGCGTCATGGTGCCGGTCGCAGCGATGCCATCCTGCTCATCGCTGCCTTTCGAGCTGCGGCCGATGGACGGACTGATGAACTCCATGAGGTCGCGGAGCTCGCTTACGCGCTTCAGCCCTCCAGGGAACGGCGCCTCGAGAGCGGGGCGCAGGGGCGTGCCTTTGCAACGGCTATCGGCGACACCTGGGGTTCCCCAACGCTGATCGATCTCGCAACGCGGCTTTCGCCCGATCCTGTTGCTTACGCTGTTGCCGTGGGAACGGCCGCGGCCGACCATCGTCTGCCGCTTGCCGAAACGGTCGAGGCTTATCTGACGGCCTTTGTCGCCAATCTCGTTTCCGCGGCGGTACGCGCCGTACCGCTCGGACAGACCGATGGGCAGCGGGTGGTCCGCGATCTTGCCCCCATCGTTTCCTCGATGGCAACCGAGGCGCTGGTTGCTTCGCTTGATGACGTTGGCGGAGCCTGCCTGCGCGCCGATATCGCTTCCATGGCCCACGAAACCCAATACACAAGGTTATTCCGCTCATGACCAAGACAGCAAACGGTCCCCTGCGTATCGGTGTCGGTGGCCCGGTTGGGTCCGGCAAGACCGCGCTGATGGATGCGCTCTGCAAGATCCTTCGCGAGCGCTACCAGATCGCTGCCATTACCAACGATATCTACACGCGCGAGGATGCAGAGTTCCTGACCCGTTCAGGCGCCCTGCCGCCGGAACGTATCGCTGGTGTCGAGACCGGTGGCTGTCCGCATACGGCTATTCGTGAAGACGCTTCGATCAACCTGGCCGCCGTCGCCGAGATGAACCAGAAGTTCCCTGATCTCGACCTGATCCTCATCGAGTCCGGCGGCGACAATCTTGCTGCCACGTTCTCGCCGGAGCTGGCAGACCTGACGATCTACGTGATCGACGTTTCGGCTGGCGACAAGATCCCGCGCAAGGGCGGGCCGGGCATCACCCGTTCCGATCTCCTTGTCATCAACAAGATCGATCTTGCGCCATATGTTGGCGCTTCGCTTGAGGTGATGGACCGCGATGCCAAGCTGATGCGCAAGGGCAGACCCTTCGTCTTCACCGATGTGCGGCGGGGCCACAATGTGTCGGACGTCGTCCGCTTCATCGAAGAGCAGGGCGGGCTTGTAGGCTAACTCCACTCAGACATCCGGGCTTAGTTATTTTTGGCAATAATTCTTCGTTCTGAACATGTTCTGTAAGCCAAAGTTAACGGGCGGCGCCTAAACGGTAATTGTCCCCAGTCTGCGGGAGAATACCGCTGAGGCGCACATCAATGTTCAGCATTCATTCCGTATCTGCCAAGATCGCTGCCATCGTTCTGTTGGCGATCGTCGGGCTCGCGGCAATTGGCTACCTTGGTTACACCGATCTCCGTTCGGAACTGATGGGGCAGAAAAAGCTCGAGCTCCAGAGCCAGGTCGAAACGGCCCGATCGATGATCGAAGGCTTCCGTGATCGTGCCGCCAAGGGCGAAATGAGCGTGTCCGACGCTCAGGCCGCAGCCAAGGCTGTATTGAGGCCCGTGCGTTTCGGTCCAGACAAGAATTATTTCTTCATCTACGACGAGAATGGCCAGAACATCCTCCTGCCCGGCAAGCCCGAGCTCGAGGGAAAAAGCCTGATCGAGATGAAGGATCCGAACGGCAAGTTCATCGTTCGTGACATGCTGGCTATCGCCAAGGCCGGTGGCGGCAATTACGAGTATATGTGGGTGAAGCCCGGCGACAAGGACCCGTCGTTGAAGCTAGCCTATGCAGCCGGCATCGAAGGCTGGAACTGGATGTTGGGCACCGGCTTCCATGTTGCTGACATCGAGGCATCGCTTTCCGCCAGCACCCGTCGGATCGGTCTCATCACACTGACTTGCCTGATCCTGCTTGGTGCGCTGTCGTTTATCGTGGCGCGTGGCATCTCCGGCCCGCTTTCTCGCCTTACACGCTCGATGGATCGGCTTCAGAGTGGTGACCTGGATGCGGAGATATCCGGCGCGACGCGCAAGGACGAGATTGGCCTGATCGGACGAGCCGTTGCCCGTTTCCGCGATCTGCAGCGCGAACGCATCGCCGCCGAAGCAGATGCCGAAGCGGCCCGCGCCGCTGCAATGGAAAGGGCGCGTCGCGACGCGCTCACCGGGCTTGCCGATGGGTTCGACAGGTCGTTCCGAGAGACGTCGGCCGGCATCGAGAATACCGCTACCGGCTTCGAAAGGGTGGCTTCGGACCTTCTTGCCGTTTCCGATCACACGCGCCGCCAGGCTGAGGCCTCGGCGGAGGCAGGACGGCAGGCCAAGGATAACGTGCAGGCAGTTTCCAGCGCTGCCGAGGAACTGTCGGCGTCGATCTCCGAAATCGTCGCTCAGGTCGACAAGGCTGCGGAGATTTCGAGCGGCGCCGTTCGCGAGACGGCTCGCGCCACCGAAGTGATCCGCGGTCTTGACGAGGCGTCCAGCGAGATCGGTAAGGTGGTGGCACTGATCCAGGAGATCGCAGATCAGACCAATCTCTTGGCGCTCAATGCCACCATTGAGGCGGCACGCGCCGGCGAGGCGGGCAAGGGGTTCGCCGTTGTGGCTTCCGAGGTGAAGCAGCTGGCCGCCCAGACATCGAAGGCTACCGATGAGATTTCGCGTCGCATCGGCGTGATCCAGTCGGCAACCGGCGAGGCTGTTACAGCGACCAGCACCGTCGAGCAATCCATCGAACGAGTGAACGAGGTCGCCTCTTCGATCGCCGCGACGCTGGACCAGCAGAATGCAGCTGTCGCAGAGATTACCCGGGCGATCTCTTCAACTCTCGCCGCCGTCGGCGGCCTTGCTACCGACATGATGCGTTTGATGGAGAACGCGGAGGCGTCGGACTCCAAGTCTCAGGAAGTGGCCGCGCAGGCCCGCCGCATGCTCGGCGATAGCAAGGCGTTGCAGGCCGAAGTTGACCGCCTCATGCACGAGATGCGCGCCGCCTGAGTTTGCGTTTCATGACAAATGGCAGCTCCCTGCGAACAGAAATCGCGGGGAGCTGTTTGGTTTTTGGGTCCCCTCGAAGCAATATTGAGAAACGCTGTCCGCCGGGATCAATAGTGAGGCGGTGGCGGTTCACGGCCTGCGGTGGCGCGCGCGGCCAGTTCCATCTCCTTGACCTCGTCGAGAAGGCTGGCCACAAGCCGCCGCATCGTGTCGATTTCCTTCCACTGCTCGGTCACGGCCGTATTGAGATCGTCGATCACCTGATCCTGATAGGCGATCTTTTCCTCCAGCGCGTCGATCCGCGCTTCGGTGCTGTCCACGTTCATGGTCTCGCCTCGGTCAGTGTGGGAAGGAGCGCGTGGCTGAGGCTTCGCCGAGCGAGTGGCCAAAGGTAGTGCCGCGATCCCTCGCCGTAGCCGTCCACATGTAGCGATGTGGGCCGGCCGGCGGGCACGGCCCTAAATAACGGAAGGCGCCTGCCGGCACCAGATCGTTGCCAGCGTAAGGGACAGTTCCGCCGCCATGGCGGAAATTGGGCGCGTTGAGATCGGTCATCTCAAAGACAATGACGCGTGTGCCCGGCGGCACGTTGGAAAGGCGAAACTCCGGGCTTGCCACTTCGGAGGGATGCCCTGTGTCGCAGGCTGGCGTAGCACCCCATGCGAAGGACAGCTCGAAGGCGGCGGCAGGCAACGCAAAGCCGACCAGCGCGGCGGCAATCGCAAGGCATCTCAACATGGCAAATCTCGCAAACATGCGTGGGATTTTGTCACCGCCGCTCTTTGGTGGCAAGCGAACGAACTGATCCGCATTGCTTCGCCCTTGCGGGAAGCGGGATGGGCAGCGTAGTCAAAGGTCTGCCATTTCCGCAAATTTCCGACGCGCCGCGCAGGCCGCCGGCCCTCTCGGTCCCAAAGCCGGTGCCGCCCGTGATTGCCATTGCTCTCGATGTCCTGCCAGTCTTTCTGTTGATCCTGATCGGCTATCTCTTGGTCCGCTTCCGAGTGATGAAGCCGGAAGTTGGCGATGGACTTTCCGATTTCGTCTTCACGATTGCCATGCCGATGCTGCTGTTCAAGACGGTGGCGGTGGCGCATGTAGAAGGCGGTTCGCCCTGGACGATCTGGGTGGCTTATTTCGCGGGTGTTGCCGTGACCTGGACGGCTGGGCATTTGGCGGTGACCCGTCTATTCGGGCGGGATGCTCGTATTGGCGTCCTCGCCGGCGTTAGTTCTGCCTTTGCCAACAACTTGTTCATCGGCTTGCCGCTTGTTCAGCGCATCGTCGGCGATGACGGTGTCGTGGCACTGTCAATCCTGCTCTGTGCCCACCTGCCCGTGATGATGATCGCGGGCACCGTGCTGATGGAGCAAGCCGAGAGACGGACTGGCGGCCGACCCGCCCAATCCCTGACCGCCGTATTGAAACAGGTTGGCCGCAATCTGGTGCGCAACCCGCTGGTGGTCGGCTTGGTGTTGGGGTCGCTGTGGCGTACATCCGGATTGCCGCTGACGGGTGTCGTCGGTACGGTCGTCAATGACATTGGTGATATCGCCGGCTCTGCAGCACTGATCTCGCTTGGCATGGCATTGATGAAATACGGGGTTTCCGATGGCATAAGGCCGGCGCTGGTTACGTCGGTCTTCAAGCTGTTCCTGCTCCCGGCTTCCGTCTATACGGCGAGCCGCCTGCTCGGTCTCGGTGCCACATGGACAGCGGCGCTGGTGCTGACGTCCTCGGTTCCCACGGGCGTCAACGCATGGCTGATCGCCAATCGCTTCGGCGTCGGCCACGGTCTTGCCTCTTCCTCGATCACCATCACCACGGCAGTCGGGGTGGTGACCACGACCTTTTGGGCGTGGCTGCTCGGCTGAGAACGCCCGAAAGCGCTGTGGTCTGGACCGAAATTCAGCTTTTCCTTTGCGCCGCTGCGATGCGTGCCGTATGACGGGCGCCGGTATTTTCGAGGCGTCTTTCCATGTCCGATATTTCGCTCGTTCCCGTTCCCCGCAGCGGCATTCTCGACATCGATCTTTACGTTCCCGGCGGGTCGAAAGCGGCGCCAGGCAAGAAGCTCTACAAGCTGTCTTCCAACGAGACGCCGCTCGGACCGAGTCCGAAGGCGCTTGAGGCCTATGGGAAGATCGCGAGCAAACTCGAGCTTTATCCCGACGGCTCCTCCACCGAACTCCGGCAGGCGATTGCCGAAACTCACGGGCTCAATATCGACCGGGTGATCTGTGGCAACGGTTCGGACGAGCTCTTGCACCTGCTCGCCGAGTGCTATCTGTCACCTGGGGACGAGGCGATCTATTCCGAACACGGATTCCTGGTCTATCGCATCTCCATCCTTGCTGCAGGGGCGACGCCCGTGGTGGCCAAGGAGACCCATTACACGACGGACGTCGATGCCATTCTGGCTGCGGTGACGCCGCGGACGCGCATGGTTTTTCTTGCCAATCCTAACAATCCTACCGGCACCTACATTCCGATGGCTGAGGTCCGGCGGCTGCACGCGGGCCTGCCGGGCAATGTCCTTCTGGTCCTCGATGCCGCCTATGCCGAATATGTCCGCCGCAACGATTACGAAAGCGGTGTCGAGCTGGTTGCCTCGGCCGACAACGTGGTGATGACGCGCACCTTCTCGAAGATCCACGGTCTCGCGGCATTGCGCATTGGCTGGCTCTACGGCCCGAAAGCCGTCGTCGACGTGCTGGAGCGGGTCCGCGGGCCGTTCAATCTCAATGCTGCTGCGATCAGTGCCGGCGCTGCGGCCATGCGTGATCGTGCCTTCGTCGAGGCGGCCGTCGAGCATAATGGCCGATGGAGCGCCTGGTTGACGGCTGAACTCGGCAAGCTTGGGCTGACGGTTACGCCGTCGGTCGCCAATTTCCTGCTGGTACATTTTCCGGAGACCGGCAAGACCGCCGATGCCGCCGACAAGGCGCTGCTTTCCGAGGGGGTGGTGGTGCGCAAGGTGGGCGGCTACGGCTTACCCAACGCACTTCGCATGACCGTCGGTTCGGAAGAGGCCTGTCGCCGTCTCGTCGACCTGCTGACCGCTTTCATGAAGGGGGCGGCATGAGCGACGCATTGTTCTCCCGTCTCGCCATCATCGGCATTGGCCTGATCGGCTCTTCAATCGCCCGGGCAGCCCGCCTTAATGGTCTCGTCGATGAGATCGCCATCGCCGATCAGTCGTCCGTCATCCTGAAGCGGGCAGAGGAGCTATCGCTTGGCGATAGTTACCATGCCTCAGCGGCCGACGCCGTGGTGGGCGCCGACCTCGTGATCGCGTGCGTGCCCGTCGGTGCTGCCGGCGCCGTGGCGGAGGTGATCGCACCACGCCTTAAGGCCGGCGCTGTCGTTTCGGATGTTGGCTCGGTGAAAAGCTCGGTCGTCCGGCAGATGAACCCTCATCTTCCTGATAACGTGCACTTCATCCCGGCCCATCCAGTGGCCGGCACGGAATATTCCGGTCCTGATGCTGGCTTTGCCGAACTCTTCGTCAATCGCTGGTCGATCGTCTGCCCCGACGAAGCGACCGATCCCAAGGCTCTTGATCGGCTCGTCGCTTTCTGGGCCGGCATGGGGGCCAATGTCGAGTGCATGAGCGCCGAACGGCATGATCTTGTTCTAGCCATTACCAGCCATGTTCCGCATCTGATCGCCTACAACATCGTCGGCACGGCTGCGGATCTCGAGAAGGTCACCGAATCCGAGGTGATGAAGTTCTCAGCCGGTGGCTTCCGCGATTTCACGCGTATCGCTGCTTCCGACCCGACCATGTGGCGCGATGTGTTCCTTCACAACAAGGACGCCGTCCTTGAAGTGCTCGGTCGCTTCCAGGAGGACCTTTTCGCCTTGCAGCGGCAGATCCGCTGGGGCGAGGGTGATCGCCTCTTCGATCTGTTCAGCCGAACACGTGCTATCCGGCGCGGCATTCTGACTCTTGGCCAGGACGCGCCGGAAGCTGATTTTGGCCGGTCTCACAAGGCGCCTTCCAAGCCTTCCTCAGAATAGCGGAGCGATCTCGGCGAGCTTGCGACCGTTGGCCGATACGACACCGTCGGTGATCTTCAGCCCGATGGAGCGGCCGCCGTCGTCAGCACTCGAACCCATCAAGACGAAGGCCATGACCAGCCCGGCCACTTCCGGTGTCAGGCTGTGTCCGCCGGCCGCTGCGGCAAGGGCGAGCGCGTTGAGATTATGGCCCGTTACCTTGCCATCGGCCTCGACGAGGCCGTTCTGGGATACTGTACCCTCACCTGTGAGGGTCAAGGTGGCGCCACCAAGGTCAGCCATGAGCCGGTGGAGCGTTACCTTGCCGCCAGCCGCCTGCCAACTCGCCAGTTCTGTCGGACCAGCCATGGCCATATCGGCCTTGGTGACCGTGGCAGCTAGCGCCAGGCGGACAGGAAGCGGTGTCAGCGTCGTTGGACCGGCTGCAACACCAAGGCCGTCGATGGTGGCGGCGATCTCGCCGTCTTCAGGCTGCTGAGCCGCTCGTTCCAGCAAAAGCTCGCCACGCCCAATCGTCAACTTGCCTTCCGTGCGACCGGCAACCGGCCCAGATGCAGCAAGTCCGGCAGTCTTTACAGTAACCCGGTTGGCACGCCCGTCAGTCAGCCTCAAGCTGGCTGTCAGTTCGCTGGCCGTGATGTCGAGCTTCCGACTGTCGGGCGCCGTGTAGGATATCGGAGCCATGAAGCGGAAATCGAGCTGGTGCGGGTCGAAGACCGATCCTTCGCCATGGGCGTTGGCGCTCATGAATTTACCGCCATCAGGAAGCGTGACGGTCAGCCCACTGCTGCAATCGAGCGTGAGCTGAAAGGGCCAACCGCCTATCGTCTCACTCGGACAATCCACTGTAATGCCATTTGTCGACGACAGGTCGGCCATCGATTTTGCGATCGAGCTCTCCAGCCACCAGCGCGCGCCAAACCACACGCCCGTCCAGAGGATCGCGATCGCTACGATTGTCGATAAGCCCCACCGCACCGTCCGTGTCATGACGCTTCCCCGCGAGATACGGGCGTCCCCATGGACGCACTGTTCACCCTCCATCCACTAGAGCAATGTGGCGAAAGATGGAATCGTCTTCGCCGGGCATTGCATTCGTCCAGCGGGATGCTACGCCTTTGAAAGCGTCAATGCGGAGCTTGTGGATGGACGCGAGCATTTGGGTATTCGGCTACGGCTCGCTGATGTGGAATCCAGGCTTTCCATATCTGAGGGCAGTGCAGGCGAGGATGCATGGCGTCCGCAGGTCACTCTGTGTCCGCTCGACGCATTATCGTGGCACGCCTGAAAACCCAGGTCTGGTATTTGGCCTTGATCGGGGCGGCTCCTGTCACGGCGTTGCCTTCGAGGTTGCCGAGGCTGATCGCGAGGCGGTCATTGCCTACCTGCGAGCGCGTGAACAGATCTCCATGGTCTACCATGAGGTTGTCCGGCCGGCCCGGCTCGCGACTGGCGAGACGGTAGGGGCTCTCGTCTATGTCGCAAACCAGGGGCATGAACAATATGCCGGCTGTCTCGATTTCGAGGAGACGCTCACCATCATTCGTCAAAGTGCCGGAGAGATGGGACCAAATGTCGACTACGTGACGGCTACGCTCAAAAGGTTGCAGGACATGGGCATCCGCGACCGGTGGCTCGAACGGGTCGTCGATGCGCTGGCGCAAAAAAGCAAGGAAGACTGATCGGTCTTGGCGCCGCGGCTCACGCCGGTGCGACCGGCGTAGTCAGCTCGGCGACCCGAGCACGTGCCGTGGGCGGCAGATCGTCACCCCGTTCCGCCGCTTCGATCAGCAACCGGTCGCAAGCCGCTTCGATGTCGCTTTCAAGCTTCTGGAACATCTCACGCGGCTTGAGACCGGACGGGATTGGCTCCAGGAACTCGACGACAATCGTACCGCGCCGGTGAACCCGTGCCTTGCGTGGCCAGACCGTGCCGGCATTGTGGGCGACAGGGACCACCGGTGCATCAACCGACTTGTAGATCTGAGCGATGCCCTGCTTGTAGTCGGGACGGGCGCCTGCCTCGGCGCGCGTTCCCTCGGGGAAAATGATCACTTGCCGCCCTGCCGCGACAGCCGATCGCGTGCCTTCGATGACCTTTCTCAAGGCTGCGGTGGGGCTGCCACGATCGATGGCGATATTGCCGGCGAGCTTCAACCACCAGCCGAACACGGGGATCCAAGTCAGTTCGCGCTTCAGGATGAAGGCTGGGTCGGCCAGCAACGGCACCAAGGCCAGCGTTTCAAACGTCGATTGGTGCTTGGAGGCCAGGATGAAGCCACCCTTGGGGATACGCTCAAGATGGCGATATTCATGTCGCGTGCCTGTGATCAGGCCATGCAGGCGGATCAGTGTCCAGGTCCAGGATTTCACGACGATCATCACGCCTCGGTGGCCGCCCAGGGCAAAGGGAGCGCCGAGAATGGCCATGATGGCCGTCACCGAGAAGAAGGCGAAGCTGTAGAGATACGAGCGGATCAGCATGGATCGTCTTCCGGGATTGGCGAAATCAACCGAAAGCCCCACCGATGAGCTCGGCGAGGCCGTCGATGCCACCGAGCGACAGGCGGAGGCGCGTTGCCGTATACTTCAGGTATTCCTGCAGGAGAAGCAGGATCATGCCTCGATCTTCCGACCAATGGCCGAGCGTCAGGCCCGGCCGCGTTACCGGATAAGGTATCAAGCGGATATCCGGCATGGCGTGCGACAGCTCCAGCATGGAGCGTGGCATATGATAGGCGGATGTCACGACGATCAATGAAAGGAATCCATTGCGCCGCGCCCATTTGGCGGTCTCAAGAGCGTTGCCGATGGTGTTGGCCGCCCGACGATCCAGATCGACGCAGCAAGCCATCATGTCCGGCTCGGCCTCAACCATTCGGGCCAGCCGTGTGGCCGATGTCTCGGGATGAACGCCCGAGATCAACAGCCGCCGCGCCTTGCCTGCCGTCATCAACTCTATGGCGCCGGTGATGCGCTCGGCGCCACCGGTCAGAACCACGATGCCGTCTGCCGCAAGAGGCGAGGGCGTCTGGTAATTCACTATCGTATCGACGAAACGATAAAAGCCGCCGCAGAAAAAGCCGCTGCCGATGAGGATGGCCACGAGGAGAATGACGCCGATCGATCGGCGGGCGCGGGTGCGCTCGCCGAACGCTTGCTCGGGCTTGCCGGCCGTCTCTCTCGTGGGAGCGGACGATTCCATCATGCCTTCATTGTAGAAAATCGGCTGACTGTTGACAAATGCGGGCGGCCCCAAGTCCGACGGATCAATCGAGCGCTGAAAGCGACCGCCGTACCGCAAGGCGTGAAGTGAGTGCAGTGAGTAGCGCTACGGCAACAATCAGCGCGAGCACCAGACCGTAGGCCGTCCCGGGCAACTCGAAGCGGCCGAACAGAGCCTCAAGCTGGTCGGCGCCGGGCCGACCAGCTGAACCGCCAATCGCCCAGGCTGCTATGGCCATGGCTATGAGTGCGAGTACTCCGCCGATCGTTCCACCTTCGACGCCGAATAGAAGGAAGCGGCGCTGAAACTGACCGGCGATAAAGCGGTCTTCGGCGCCACAGAAATGCAGGACCTCGATGACGTCCCGGTTGCCCGCCATGGCGGCGCGCGTAGCAAAGACGACCGAGAGCACCAGGGCGACAAGCATCAAGGACATCAGGCCGATGCCCGCAAATACCATGGAAGATGCCATGGCCGACAGACGGTCGACCCAGAGCGCATGGTCGTCGACACTGCCGCCTCTGATCTGTTTGCCGACCGCGTCGGCGAGCGCCTTGACGTCAAAAGTTGAGGCATCATCGATCGAAACCACAACCAGGCGCGGGACAGGCAATGCTGAGAGATCCGTTCCTGGTCCGAGCCAGGGTTCCAGAAGTCTTTGCGTTTCGTCGTCGCTGAGACCCCGGGCACCGCCGACGCCCGGAAATTCCTGGGCCAACGCGACGGCCTTGTCGATCTCAGCGTTTATTGAGACACCGTCAAGCGGTCTTATTTCGATCGTAACCTCTCGGCCGATGTCGGATGCCCAGGCGTCGGCAGCCCGGTCAATCACCGAAACGACTGCAATGGTGAACCCGGCCAGGAAGGTCATAATGGCAATGACCAGAACCAACGTGCGGCCGGCGATGGCCTGCGGAGGCACGATCGGCGAGGTGCCGGGGCCCTCCTGGCCTACCTGGTTCTTGCGCTCGGTCTTCGTCCGGCTTCGCTTGGGGAGGGCCGCTTTCATTCGTAGATCTCGAGATGCCCGCCTTCGATCACCATGCGTCGTGCGTCGAGCTGGTCCATCAGGCCGATGTCGTGGGTCGCGATGAGCACGGCTGTGCCGAGGCGGTTGAGTTCGAGGAAGAGGCGGAGCAGGCGACGGGCAAGTGGCGGATCGACGTTGCCCGTCGGCTCGTCGGCGAGCAGGAATTCGGGCTTGGTGATCAAAGCGCGCGCGATGGCCGCGCGCTGCTTCTCGCCGCCCGACAGCACCGGCGGGTAGACATGCTTGCGGTCTCCGAGACCGACCCAATCAAGGAGATCCGTGACGTCGGCTCGATAGCTTGCCTCGTCCTTGCCGAGCACACGGTAGGGCAGCGCCACGTTTTCATAGGTCGTAAGGTGGTCGAGCAGGCGGAAATCCTGGAAGACAACGCCGATCCGGCGCCGCAGCGCCGGCATGTCGGCCCGTTTCAGGAGGGCCGTGTCCTTGCCGAAAATCGAAATCAGGCCACGCGTTGGCTTGAGATTGAGAAACAGCAGTCGAATCAGCGTCGTCTTACCGGCTCCCGACGGGCCGGTCAGAAACTGGAAGGAGTGGGGAGCGATCGAAAATGTCAGATCGCTCAGCACCTCTCGCCCCGTTCCGTAACGGAGACCGACATTTTCGAACCTGATCACTGGCCGCGCCTCACTGTCGTTTCCGTCTTGGTCGCCGACCGGTCTCGGCCTCGACTTCCGCCTTGCGACTTTTTCTCTTTGTCCCAGACCTCATAAATGATGTTGCCGCCCTTGTCCTTAACGTTTCATTAAGCATGTTGCCGCCATCCCTTGGATAAGTCGTGGCGTCAGTGCGGGCGGTGCTTTGCCACACCCAGAGACGCACGGCCGGTGGCCAATCGGGGGCCGAAGATGAGAATTGTCTGCCCCGCCTGCGAGACGGGGTATCAGGTTGCCGACGGTACGCTCGGTGTAACCGGTCGCAAAGTGCGTTGCGCCCGTTGCGGAACCGTATGGCATGCCACGCCCAATGATTATCCCGAAGCGCCGATTGTGGCCGCCCCCGCCGAACGGCCACCTATCGGCGGGCCCGAGCCCAGCGAAGACGAGTGGCGCGATGCCATAGCCGGGGCCGGTCCGAAGAGCGATTTCGACGCTGATGCAAGTGTCGAGGCCGGAGACGAAACCAACGATCAGTCGGCTATTGACGATCTGTTCGCATCGGGAGCTGCCGAGGAAACTTCGTCCGAAGAGGCCGAATCCGAAGGTAACGATCAGTCGGCGATAGATGATCTTTTTGCCACCGGACCGGCTGAAGAGGAGACCGAGAAGGTCGAGGCGTCCGTTGAGACGGCTCCGGTCGTCACCGATGAAGTGCCAACCATCGAGGCGCCGCCGGCTGGCTTTGAAGGCCGCAAGAAGCGCGGCAAGCCCGCACGGCGGAAGACATCCGCGCTCGTCATGCTTGATCGGCACCTGTCTTCGCCGGTCGCTTCAATCCTGCTGATTGGCTTCCTTGTGGTGTTTTTCGCCGTTGCGATCGTCGGCCGCCAAAAGGTTGTAGCTACCTTCCCCAGTTTTGCCGGCATCTATGAAATGATCGGCATGAAGGTCAATTTGCGCGGCCTCGACTTCGAGAATGTATCGGCCCATCAGGAAATGGATGGTTCCACACCCGTACTCGTGGTGGACGGCGATATCATCAATCTCGAGAGCGAATCCAAGAGCTTGCCGGCTGTTCGCGTGACGCTGAAGTCGTCCACCGGACGAGACGTCTACGCCTGGAACTACAGTTTGCCGCAACTCAACATCGATCAGATGGGCAAGGTGCACTTCAAGACAAGGCTTCTTGCTCCACCGGAAGCGTCGGTTACCGTGGAAGTCCGGTTTACAGACCTGCGTCAGCCGTAATATAGCTCCGGCCGAAAGCGCCGGGGCTTTGCGACGGTTCCGGATGCGCGCCTTTTCGCCGGTCTGCCATGGATCGGGGCTCATCGACCGTCGCGACCTCAGGAGACCGGCATGACGGGCAAGACCATCGACGTTCTATTTTCGGAAGAGACGATCGCCGAGCGCGTTAACGCGATTGCCAAGCAGATTGCCGCCGAGCGCCCCGAAGATCTGATGGTGATCGCCATCCTCAAGGGCAGCTTCATGTTTGCCGCGGATCTGCTGCGTGCCCTTCATCGTGAAGGGTTGGCTCCGCAGGTCGAGTTCATGATGCTGTCGAGCTACGGCACCGGCACCACGTCGTCCGGCATCGTCAAGATCATTCGGGACATCGACACGGACGTCGCCGGCCGCTCCGTGCTGATCATCGACGATATCCTGGAATCGGGCCGGACGCTGGCTTTCGCTCGTCGGCTCACCGAGGATCGGGGCGCCAAAGAGGTCAAGGTGGCAGTGCTGCTCGACAAGCCGGGCAAGCGCAAGGCCGAGATCGAAGCCGATATCGTCGGCTTCACATGCGCCGATGTGTTCGTGGTTGGCTATGGAATGGATGCCGCCCACGCCTACCGTGAGTTGCCGTTCGTGGGGGTTGTCACTGGCTGATTGTCTGCATCTGGTGCCCGCAGACTAATTGTGTAACAATCAAATAGAATTTGATCCGATTCCAACGGGAATAGCCCCGGGGGCAGTGATGGCCTGCATTCTGCTGACTGAGGACGACGAATCTGTCCGCGCCTTCGTGAAGAGGGCGCTGGAACTTGATGGACATCAAGTCACCGAGGCTGAGGACGGCGGCATCGCGCTTGAAATACTCAGCGCGCGTCAAGCCACGTTTGATCTGTTGCTATCGGACATCATGATGCCTGTCATGGATGGCATCGCCTTGGCACTCGCCGCTGCTCGCGACTTTCCGGATCTTCCCATCCTGCTGATGACAGGCTTCGCCGATCAGCGCGAGCGGGCGTTTGGGCTCGATAGTCTGGTCAGGGATGTTGTCTCCAAGCCATTCACCCTGGCAGAGATCCGCGTCGCCGTTGCGCGCGCGCTGGTAGAGCGTCCCCCGCTTGAGAAAATTGCCTGAGCGACGGGCTCCGGTTGGCTCCGGTCCGGTTTAAGAGGTCTTTTCCAAAGCATGTGCCGACCGGTCTGAACTCCCGGTCGGCACTTCTTGAAGCGTGCGACGTCACTCCCGGTTCTGTCCCGGCGCCCACAGCACGTCTCTGCCGCCGAGATCATTGGCCCAGCGGCTCGCCACGAACAGGAAATCAGACAGCCGGTTGAGATAGCGAACCGCCTCCGGATTCACCTTCTCGCCAGCCTTGTGCGTCAAGGCGACCGCATCTCGCTCGGCCCGCCGGCAGATGGTTCGTGCGACATGCAAATGAGCCGCGGCCGCACTGCCGCCAGGAAGCACAAATGTGGTGAGTGGTGCGAGACCACGGTTGAGGTAGTCGATTTCCTTTTCGAGACGCTCGACCTGGACAGCGAGGATGCGCAACGGCTCGAAGGCGGGGGGCTCGTTGCTTTCCGGAGTCGCTAGGTCGGCTCCGAGATCGAAAAGATCGTTCTGGATTGCACCCAGCATCAGGTCGAGATCGGGGTACTCGGAAATATGCAGACGGGCCACTCCGATGGCCGCATTTGTCTCGTCGACGCTACCGATCGCCTCGAAGCGCGGATCATCTTTTGGCCGGCGCTCCCCGTTTGAAAGACCGCTCGATCCATCGTCGCCAGTGCGGGTGTAAATGCGATTGAGCCGAACCATGCTGCCTCCTGGCAAACCCCTCCTCAGCATATTCGCGTAGAAGGGAGGGGCGCTCAATCCGTCATTGGGCTGCTGCCGTCAAGATGGGCTCGTCAGTGAGGTCCACCAGGAAGCTCGATCTCCAGCGCTTCGGCAATGGTCCGAAGGCCCAAGACCAGACCCATCCGGTCGATTCCATGGCCGAGACCGGGTGAAAGATGCAGCGACACGGGCACCCCGGCTGCGGTGAGAGCGGCGGCTGCGACGCGGCTGCTGTCGACCGGCAACACCTGATCGGCGGTTCCATGGACGAGCAACACTTTCGGCTTGACTGAGATCTCGCCCAGATGTTCCGCGCCGGCCAGATAGCCCGAGTATCCGACGATGAGTGCCGGAGAGATCTTGCGCCGGAGGCCGACATGCAATGCCATCATGGTGCCCTGGCTGAAACCAACCAGCACCAGACGATCGGGAGCGACGTTCCAACGCTCGAGTTCCGCCGCTAGGAAGCGTTCGAGATCAGGTCCTGCGGCCGTGACGCCCGTCCAGCGTTCGCTCTCCTCGCGCATGGTCAGCGGGAACCATTGGCGGCCGCCGGGGGCCATCGGACAAGCCTGGGGCGCGTGTGGAGATACGAAGGCGACGTCAGGCAGGAAGGGAGCCCAGCTCTCGGCGATGTCGTAGAGATCCTCGCCATTGGCGCCGTAGCCATGCAACAGGACGACGAGGGCATTGGCTTTGCCGCTTTCGGGCTCAAGGCGCGGACCGTCGATTTCGGCCATGGGAGTTTCCTTCCGGGATCGGTTCAGACCGGGAGGACATTCCTTCCCTGCCGCATTGCCTTGTAATAGGCCCAAAGCAATTTTGCCGCAACGCCGCGCCAGGGCGACCAAAGCTCTGAAATTGCCCGCAATTCCTTTTCGCTGGGACGCTTCTCCAATGACAATGCCTCCGCTGCCGCCACCTGCAGCGCAAGATCGCCTGCCGGCAGGACATCGGCGTGGCGAGCGCAAAACAGCAGGAAAATCTCGGCGGTCCAGCGACCGATGCCATGGATGGCCGTCAACTTTGCGGTTGCCGTCTCTGCTGATTCAGTCGCAAGACCTTCGAGATCGAGGCCACCGACCGCAGCCGAGGCGAGCGCATTGAGCGTCTTGATCTTGCCGCCCGAGAGTCCCGCGGCCCGAAGGCTTTCTTCGCTCTGCAAGAGGTAGTTCTCGGCCGTTGCCTCACCGAGGAGGGCTTCGAACCGGTTCCAGATGGCATCTGCGCTGGCCACGGACAGCTGTTGCCCCATGACGATCCGGGCAATGCCCTCGAAGCCGGGTGGGCGATACCGGATGCCGACCGTGCCTGCCGTCACCCTGACCGGCGCGAGCCTTGGGTCGACCCGCTCAAGATAATCGAGGCCCTCGATCATGTCGGCTTCGGTCAGGATGAGACGCATCGAGGAGCCTCCTTGGGTGCAAGACTTTGGCATCATGAATGTATACTGTTCGGCCTGCCAGAAGCCGGCAGTAGCGCCGACCTGCCTGCAACCCGCTTTGAACATGACAGTTCCCGTTTTTCGCTTTGCGCCTTCGCCCAATGGACCACTGCATCTCGGCCACGCGCTGTCGGCCTTCCTGAACGCCGACATGGCTGCGGCGACTGGCGGCCGCATGCTTGTCCGCATTGAAGATGTCGATGTCACGCGCGCCCGGCCCGAGCACGAGCGGTCCATTCTCGACGATCTCGACTGGCTCGGCATCGCTTACGAGAAACCCGTTCGCCGCCAGTCCGAACACGCCAGTGATTACGCCTCGGCGCTAGACCGCCTCCGGGCTCTAGGGCTCGTCTATCGGTCCTTTCTAAGTCGGACGGAGATTGCCGCTGCGATCTCCGCCGAGGAGGCGCGGTCCGGAAAAAATTGGCCACGCGATCCCGATGGCGCTCCGCTTTATCCGGCGAACGACCGCGACCGGCAAACGAGTGAAGCGGAGGCGCTTGCGAAAGCTGATCGACCGTTCGCCCTGCGTCTCGATATGGCGAAAGCCGTCCGTCTTGCAGGGCCGCTTTCCTGGCATGAGTTCGGCGACGAACTCCACGGCAACGGCGAAATCGTTGCCGCCGAACCTGGAGCCTGGGGGGACGTCGTGCTGGCGGGAAAATTCGTGCCTGCCGCCTATCATCTTGCCGTGGTGGTTGACGATGCGCTGCAGGGGATAACCGACGTGGTGCGTGGCCGGGATCTCTATTTTGCCACCGCGGTGCATCGGTTGTTGCAGACGCTGCTTGGACTGCCGGCGCCGCGCTATCATCACCATCGACTGGTCGTCGATGACGATGGCCGCAAGCTCTCGAAATCGAGGGGATCGCGCGCGTTGGGGGCGCTGCGTGCGGCGGGTCTCAGTCCTGCCGATGTCCGCCACCTGGTCGGGCTTCCGGCCACGGAAAGCTTTGATTCATGCAAGCGCTAAAGGCGATCTTGTGCAGCGGAGTGTGCTGGGCAAATAATTGGTTCCTTGGTCCTGCCCATCGTAAGGCGGATCCGACGCTCCGGAGCGTTCTCATGCGCCTGTTGCTTCTCACGTCGATCCTGCTGGTGCTTGCCGGCGCCTCTGCGTCCCATGCCGCCGGAGGCATGCCGGCTTACAACGCTCTTCTCGCGGATTGCGCCGCATCGAGCGATGCTGCCTGTCCCGGCCAGCAAGCGGCTCTGGAGTCGCAATGGCCGAAGGCGCTTTCCGGGGACATCTTCTCCCTGCGAAATTTCGCCTTCTGTCTAGCCGACGGTTGTTACGGCGCGTTCAAGCGCGATCCGGTCAGGTCCTGTGCGCTGCGTATCGTGATCGCGGCGATTGGCGACAGGCCGATCCCTGCGGAAGATCGAGACAATTTCGATCGGGATTGCAGCCCGCTCGCTGCCGATGATCAGGACTCAGCCAAGATCATGGCGCGTGATCTCGTGCGGTCCATCCGCCAGAAGGCTCCGTAACGTTCTGTCCATGACCCGTGTGAGCGCCGATTTTCTTGACATTTGCCACTCCCGTTCCGATAGCTAACCACCTTCGCGGCTGCAGGCATCGCGCATGCCGCCCGAAAGCTGCCTGGTGCTGGACAAACAATGCTGGACGCGACCCTTACCGAGACCGACGCGCAGGCCACCCTGCGCCGTAGCGAGGCCGACAATCCTTCGAGCCTCGTCATGCGTTTCGGAACCGATGCGCCACTCACCCTTGACGCCGGTCCAGCCATCGCCCCTTGGCAGATTGCCTACCAGACGTACGGCGAGCTCAACGCCGACCGCTCCAACGCCATCCTGATTTGTCATGCGCTGACGGGCGATCAACATGTTGCCAGCACCAACCCGGTGACCGGCAAGCCTGGCTGGTGGACCCTGATGGTCGGTCCCGGCAAGCCGATCGATACGGATCGCTTCTTCGTCATCTGCTCGAATGTGTTGGGCGGCTGCCTTGGCACCACCGGTCCCGCCAGCACCAACCCGGATACCGGCAAGCCTTACGGCCTCGATCTGCCGGTGGTTACCATTGCCGACATGGTGCGTGCGCAGGCCATGCTGGTTACGGCGCTCGGCATCGACCAGCTGTTCGCTGTCGTCGGCGGTTCGATGGGCGGCATGCAGGCGCTGCAATGGGCGGCGAGTTATCCCGACCGTGTCTTCTCGACGGTGGCGATTGCCACGAGCTACCGCCACTCTTCGCAGAACATCGCTTTCCATGAGGTGGGCCGGCAGGCGGTCATGGCCGATCCGGACTGGTGTGGAGGCCGATATCTTGAGGCTGGGCGCAACCCGAAGAAGGGGCTCGCCGTGGCGCGCATGGCCGCGCACATTACCTACATGTCGGACCGCTCGCTGCATCAGAAGTTTGGTCGCAACCTGCAGGACCGGGAAGCGGTTGCTTTTGGCTTTGACGCCGATTTCCAGATCGAGAGCTACCTCAGACATCAAGGCATGACCTTCGTCGACCGCTTTGATGCTAACTCCTATCTCTACGTTACGCGCGCAACCGATTACTTCGACCTCGCTGCCGATCATGGTGGTGTGCTGGGAAATGTCTTCAAGGGGACGAAGACACGCTTCTGCGTGCTGTCGTTCACGTCCGACTGGCTTTATCCGACGTCTGAGAGCCGGGCGGTGGTGCACGCGCTCAACGCGGCCGGTGCGCCGGTCAGCTTCGTGGAAATCGACAGCGATCGCGGTCATGACAGCTTCCTGCTCGACATTCCAGAGCAGTTCCGCATCGTGCGTGGCTTCCTGACCGGAGCGGCGCGGGCGCGTGGTATTGCCGGACCGGCGGCGGAGGACAATCGATGACCGATCTCGCCGACCTTGCCTCCGACGTTCGCATCGACCTCAAACTCATCGCCGGTCTGATCGAGCCGGGCTCAAGGGTGCTCGATATCGGCTGTGGCGATGGCGCGCTGCTCGAACTTCTCGAGCGCACGCGTGGTGTCGATGCGCGTGGCATCGAGATCAGCCAGGAGGGGGTCAATTCCGCCGTCGGCCGAGGGCTCTCGGTGATCCAGGGCGATGCCGACAGCGATCTGGTGCAGTATCCCGACCAATCCTTCGACTATGTCGTGCTGAGCCATACCATTCAGGCGACACGCAACGCCCGCAAGGTGCTGAATGAAATGTTGCGCATCGGCCGGCGCGTCGTGGTGTCGCTGCCAAACTTCGGCCATCTCGACGTACGCTTCCGCCTGATGTTCCTAGGACGGATGCCGGTCAGCAAGCGGCTGCCGTATTCCTGGTATGACACGCCCAACATCCACTTCTGCACCATTCGCGATTTTGTCGAGCTGGCGCAGGATATCGGCGCCCACGTCGATCAGGCGATCGTTCTCGACGCGTCGGGCAAGCGTCTGCCGTTCAGCCTTCCGTGGATTGTCTGGAACGTTCTCGGTGCGCAGGCGGTGTTCCTGCTGTCTCGCGACGGCAAGTAAGACCTCTTTAGAGCTCGGGTCCCGTGCGGTGCGGGCTCGGCAGCCCGGCCGGCGAGGGTAGCAAGACCGGACGAATGGCCGACGAGCGGACCCGGCGAATGACCGGTACGCCCTGATGAAGATGCTTTGCCGCCTCGACCAGTATGACGCCGGCGAAGGCGGGCCATAGGCGAGCGCCGATTGCCTCCCACCGAGCGCTGGCGTGCATGAAGTGGCGACGGGGCACCGGCATGACGTAGAGGGCTTCGTCCCAGGCGGTGGGCGAGAAGGACGTCTCGCGCAGAAGCTTGGTGATCTGACCCCGCGAGAAGGGGCGGCCGTAACCGAAGGGCGATGTGTCGACGCGCGCCCAGAGACCCCGCCGGTTGGGTACGACGGCCAATACGCGGCCGCCGGGTGAAAGTACGCGCCAGGCTTCCTTCAAAAGCTCGGCCGGATCGTTGGCCATCTCCAGGGCGTGGATGATCAGCAGCCGATCGATCGAGGCATCGGGCAGTGGCAACATGTCGTCCAGCACCAAGGCTGATGCCGAGGGGCCGCCTGCCGGCCAGTTCACCGCGCCCTGGGCTGCCGGCATGAGCGCCAGCGTTCGATCGGCCTCGTCACGGAAAGGCGCAAGATAGGGCGTGGCAAAGCCGAGGCCGGCCAGCCGGTCGCCGGTGACGCTTGGCCAGATCTTTCGAAAATGGTCCGCGAGGATGGGCCGGATGACGTGGCCGAGGTCGCTCGAATAGAAGTCCCTGAGATCGACGACGTCGAGAAACATGCGCGGCTCCCGGGCGCCCTTGCCCTTTCAACCATATTGATCGACTGTCGTTTCTCCGCAATGGGTGGAGCCGCTTTTTTCATCAGGGCGGTAAAGGAGACACCGATGGGTTTCAAAATCGACGTCATCGCCTGTCTGACGGATAATTACGCGTATCTTCTGCGGGACGAAGAGAGCGGCGTTGCCGTCGTCATTGATGCTCCTGAGGCAGCGCCGATTCTTGCCGCTGTCGAGGCAGTCGGTGGTCGGCTCGACGCCGTTCTTCTGACGCACCATCACCGAGACCATATCGAGGGTACTTCCGAGATCGTCGCCCGAACCGGCGCGCAAATTGTCGGCGCAGCGGCCGACGCTCATCGCCTTCCGCCGCTTGGCCGAGCGGTGGCCGACGGGGAGAGCTTTTCAATCGGGCCGCTTGGCTTCCGCGTTATCGCAACGCCCGGCCACACTATCGGTCACATCGTCTATTACGTGCCAGGTGCCAAGGCGCTGTTTTCCGGTGATACGATGTTCTCGCTCGGTTGCGGGCGCCTGTTCGAGGGCAGCGCGGCGGACATGTGGGATTCGCTTCTTCGCCTTGTGGCGCTGCCGCCCGAGACGAACATCTATCCTGGGCATGAGTACACGGCGTCCAATGGCCGTTTCGCTCTGACGGTCGATCCGGACAATCCTGCCTTGGCGGAACGACTGTCGGAAGTGGAAGCGCTTCGCGCCGCCGGCAAACCATCCATCCCGGTGACGCTTGGACGTGAACTTGCCACCAATCCGTTCCTGAGGGCTGGCGATCCGGCGCTCGCTCAAAGGCTAGGTCTTGCCGGCGCACCTGCCGTGGAGGTTTTCGCGGAAATCCGCCGACGAAAAGACAGTTTCAGGTGACTATCTTTCCTGCGGTTCGACGGCGAAAGGGAAGAACATCCCAGGCCGCGACGATGGCGCCGAGCGTGACGAGCGCACAGGCGATTGCCGTGGTCCAGCCAAGCGTTCCATAGCCGGTGACGGTCAGGAGCAGCGTCGACAATACCGGAGTGGCGTAGGCGGCGGTGCCTATCAGCTGGATGTCGCCATGCTTGACACCGTGATCCCAGACGAAGAAGGCGAGCCCGACCGGGAAGGCGCCCAGCAGGAAGACCATCAGCCACTGGAACAGTCCGACTGGCAGGACAGTTTCCTCGAAGGCAAAATGGCAGACGAGGCTCAAAATGGCTGTGGCCAGGCAAAATCCGGCCACCGCTTCTGATGGTACGCCGGCGAAGCGTCTTGAAACCACCGAGTAGCTCGCCCAGACGACAGCGGCGAGAAAGGCTGCCAGGTAGCCAAAGGCGTAGCCGCTATCCAGCGTCAGCGACCTGCCAGCGGTCACGAGAAGTGCGGCCCCCGAGAAGCCCAGCACAACGCCAGCAAAGTGATGAGGACGAAGGCGCTCGCCCGGCAGGAGACCGGAGAAGAGTACGATCAGAAGGGGCCAAAGGTAATTTATCAGGCCGGCTTCAACCAGCGGCGCCGTGCGCAAGGCGGTGAAATAGAGGGCATGGTAGCCGAACAGGCCGAGCGTGCCGACCGCCCAAACCTTTGGTGGCTGTCTCAGCACATGGGTTCGCCCCTGCATGACGAGCCAGATGGTTGCTGCAAAGCCGGAGAGGCCGAAGCAGAAGGCGTTGAGCAGGAACGGCGGTACTGCTCCGGAGCCTCCGGTGAACACGCCGAGCATTGACCACATGAGGATGGCGGTCAGGCCGATCAGGGTAGCACGTGCGCGGTTCGACATGGGTTACCCGATAGCTCGAGGGGTTCGTGAACCAGTCCCGGATTGAAAGCGATCGGGTCTGTAATTCTCCGAGGGAAGACGTGCGAATTTGCCAGCCTTTAACGGTATGGCACTAACCTGCGCAAGATTGAACCAATGGATCATTGCCTTGATTTTTGCCAACCGTCGCTCGCTGGAGTTCGTGTTCGGCGTGGTCGTGCCGACTGCGCTCACGGCGCTCGCCGCTGCGGCCGTCGTTTATCTGGCCATGGCACGCATGGCTGCCGAGGTGAACGACATTGATCGACACGGTATCGCGCGGGTCATCGACGTGTTGAAGGATGAGGCGTTGGCTCGCATGAAAACCACCGCCGTCGAGGTGGCCTCATGGGGGACTATAGAGACCGGATTGGCTGAAAACGGCGCGGGTACAGTCCCACGCGCGTTATCGAATCCATCGGAAAGTGGGCGTTATTTCAATATCTTGATCGTGGTCGACGCGTCGGGTTCGCCGACCCTGTCTTTCCTGGACGGGCAGGCGATAGATCCGAAAAATATCGGCATCAATGCAAGCGATGTTGCCGCCCTCGTTGCCACTCAGAAAGAGCAGCCAAACCGTCCAGTGTCTGGCTTCGTCCAGTCTCGCCTCGGCCCTCTCGTTGTCGGGTTTGTTCGGGTTGCCTCTCCATCCGGGCAGCTACCGGCCGCCTCCACGCGCTATCTTCTTGTTGGCCGTGTTGTGACGGGAGCGCGCTTTCTGGCCATCACCGACGCACTCGGGATTCGAAATCTGACTTTTGGCCCGGCTCATGCCGGAGCCGACGCTGTCTTGATAAATTCGGCGGATGGCGCCGTTCTCGGCGCGATCTCTTGGGATCCTCGGGTGTCGGGGACGGAGGCGATGGAGCGCGCCCGTCTTCCCGTACTGGCGGTATTGACGCTGCTGTTCGTCATCATGGGGGTTCTGGTCGTTACGATCTGGAAGATGATGCGAGGCATGAGCCAGGAAGAAAAGGCGGCGCTTCACGCGGCGAGCCATGATCCGCTTTCCGGCTTGCCCAATCGCGCATCCTTCCATCGTCGCCTCGAGTCTGCCTACGCCGGGCCGCCAAACCCCATCACCGTGTTGTTTGCAGATCTCGACGGCTTCAAGGAAGTAAATGACACATACGGGCATGATGTCGGGGACCGGTTGATCCGCGCCGTGGCGGCTGGTTTCCGAGCGCTTGTGGCAGACGGCGGTACATTGGCGCGACTCGGCGGTGATGAGTTCGCCGTGGTGGTCGAAGGTGAAGACTCGGCTGTGCGAGCGCGTGCCATCGGCGGAAGCTTCGTCGATTTCCTGGATGAGGCCTTCGATTTCGAGGGGCGGACCGTAAAGGTTGGTTGCTCGGTGGGCGTAGCGTCCGACATGGACGGTCGGCTGACGTCGGGCGAACTGGTTCGACGAGCCGATGTGGCAATGTATGTCGCCAAGGCAGGGGGCAAGAATCGCGTTGCTCTCTACGATCAAGGCATGGATGCTGATCGTCAGGCACGGGCCACCCTTGCGGCGGAGCTGCGCGAGGCGGTGGCCAGCGACGGCTTGCAGGTTCACTATCAGCCCGTCATCTCTTCCAAGACCGGCAGTATTTCTGCTGTGGAAGCGCTGGTTCGCTGGATAAGGCCGGCCGGTTCGATCAGTCCGGTCGTCTTTCTCGCCATCGCCGAAGAGGCAGGAATGAGTGATTTGATCGGCGCTTACGTCCTGCGTCGTGTCGCCCGCGATGCCCAGGCATTCGGCGACCTCAAGATGGTGGTCAATGTCTTTGCCGCTCAGTTCCGGGACCCCGCTTTCCCTGAGACGCTCGGTGCCATCCTCAGAGATGCGGGCATGCCGCCCGAACGCCTGGAGCTCGATGTGACGGAGAGCTTCCTGGCTTCGGAGCCGGAACGGGCGCGTCGCAGCATCGAGGCTCTGCACGCCCTCGGCGTGTCGGTAGCCCTTGACGATTTTGGGACCGGCTTCTCATCGGTCGCCTATCTGCGCCGGTTTGCCTTCGACAAGGTGAAGATCGACCGTTCGGTGGTGATCGATGTCATCCGAGATCCAGCCTCGCAGAGCTTGGTTCAGGCAGCGGTGGCGCTGGCTGAAACGCTCGGCGCCGAGGTAACCGCTGAGGGGATTGAGATGGCTGAGGAGGCGGAGGCTCTGAAACGAGCCGGCTGCCATGAGCTGCAAGGCTATTACTTCGGTGCGCCGACCGTGCGCTCGGAAATCCTGCGCCGCATCAACCGTGAGCGGGAAGTCGTCGACCAGCTTCTGGCCTGACGACCCCGATGTGCTGGTCATCGAGTACGATTACGGGTCGAGCTCGACATCCCAATAGAGAAAATCCAGCCAGCTTTTGTGAAGGTGGTTGGGCGGGAACAGCCGGCCGTTGTTGTGCAGGTCGTGCACCGTCGGTGCAAACGGCGGTCCGGCGAGCGTCATGCCCACTTCCGACACCGTCTTGTCCGCTTTCTTGAGATTGCACGCCGAGCATGCTGCAACGACGTTTTCCCATGTCGTCTGCCCACCCTTGGAACGCGGGATCAGATGATCGAAGGTCAGGTCTTCGTGGCTGCCGCAATACTGGCACTCGAACCGGTCGCGCAGAAAGACATTGAAACGGGTGAAAGCCGGCTGACGGCTTGGTTTGACGAAGGTCTTCAGCGAGACGACCGACGGCAAATTAAACTCGAAACTCGGGCTGCGAACCAGTACATCGTACTGGGACACGATGTTGACCCGATCGAGAAAGACCGCCTTGATCGCATCCTGCCAGGACCAAAGCGACAAAGGGAAATAACTCAGCGGACGGTAATCCGCATTCAACACCAGCGCCGGGTGTGCGTCCGGCGAGACGGCGATCGTCACCTCACGCTCTCCTTCACCGAGGCGGCGTACGAGCCGGCCCCACGCCCGTATACTCTACGCTGATGATGTCGGTGATGTGAAGCTGAAAGCGGCGGTTTTCCGTTCGTCTCTCGAAGAGTTTTTTGATCAGTCTTAACCGCTCAACACGGTGTTAATTTATTGTCGGTGCTGGCTAATTGCCTGCCTTGGCGGCCCGGTGCAGTAAGGCGACGAACCAAGAGGCCGGCAGGAGATGCTTTACGACGGCCGCACCCTTGGTCAGCCACGTCACCCGGTAATAGGGGCGGGGGCTCGCTGATTCGCAGGCGTGAATGAGGCATGCCACCACGGCTTCTGGCGGTTTACGGAAGAACGATGCCTCCGGCGGCCGCTGCATGTCGGCCAGTCTCTGGCGATACCCGGCGGCATTGGCGGAGCCCTCGACGTCGATGTTTTCATGGAACTTTTTCATAGCCGTCGACGAGAAACTGGTGGCGATCGGCCCGGGCTGGATCGTTGCGACGTGGATGCCCGCATCGATCAGTTCCAAACGCCAGCTGTCGGCGAGACCTTCGATGGCATGCTTGGAGGCGTTGTAGGCCCCGCGATAGGGCATCGACAGAAAGCCCAGGATCGACGAGCACATGATGATGCGTCCTGCGCCAGTTTGGCGCATTGCCGGAATGAGGCGACGCGTCAGATCGTGCCAACCCAACACGTTCACTTCAAATACATGCCGCAGCACGTCGGTCGAGAGGTCTTCGAGCGCGCCCGGTTGGCCATAGGCCCCGTTGTTGTAGAGCGCTCCGAGTCGTCCGCCGGTTGCTTGCAGCACGGCATCCGCCGTCGCGGCGATCGAAGCGGGATTGGCGTAGTCCATGATGAGTGGCGTGACGCCGGAGATGGCGGCAAGCTTTGCCTTGTCCTCGTCCCGGCGCACGGTTGCGAACACCCGCCAGCCGCGCCCTGCCATGATGGTCGCAGCGGCAAGACCGATACCGGAGGATGCGCCGGTGATCAGAATGCTGCGGTCGACGGCGGGAAATCGCATGGCTGGCCTCTCGATTGAAGAGATGGATCGGCCGGCGTGACAATCAGTCTTTCTCCGGACGGCTGGGCCGACTATATACTGTGCTGGACGCTTGGAGAGAACCTTGCTCAACGAATCCGATCACGATCATCAGGTCTGCCGCAGTCGCGCCGTCACCCGTGCCGAAGAGCGCTGCCGTGACGAGGGACTACGGCTCACCGCGCAGCGTCGGCAGGTGCTGGAGGCGATGCTGGAGAGCCACGCCCCGGCATCGGCCTACGAGATCATGGACCGCATTGCCGAAAGGGCACGCCGCCCGAGCCCGATCTCGGTCTACCGCGCTCTCGATTTCCTGGTCGCCCACCGCTTCGCCCATCGCATCGAAAGCCGCAACGCCTTCCTCGCTTGCATCGACGAGCATGGCCACGCGGCCTCAGGTCCTGAGGCTCCGCTGGTTTTCCTGTTGTGCGAGACCTGCGGCTCAGCAACCGAGGCCGAACCGACCGAGCTTGCGGGGCTGCTGGCCGGCATTTCAGCGGCACATGGTTTTTCGCCGTCGGCATCGGTGCTAGAGGTGCGCGGTATTTGTGCCGCCTGCCGGGCCGGTGGCCACCATCACCACGATCATTCGCATAGTCACAGCTGAGGATATCGGCGCATGTCCAACTCCTTCGGTCCGGCGCCCCGCCGCCGCTCGGTTCCCGTTGTTGTCGGCAAGGTAACGATCGGCGGCGACGCACCGGTTGTCGTGCAGTCGATGACCAACACGGATACAGCGGACGTTGATGCCACCGTGGCCCAGGTGATGGCGCTCGCCCGCGCTGGTTCCGAGCTGGTGCGCATCACCGTCGATCGTGACGAGAGCGCTGCCGCAGTGCCGCGCATTCGCGAGCGTCTCGATCGTGTGGGGGTCGACGTGCCGCTGATCGGTGACTTTCACTTCATCGGCCACCGATTGCTGGCCGATTTTCCCGCTTGTGCCGAGGCGCTTGCCAAGTATCGCATCAATCCCGGCAACGTCGGTGTCCGGGCCAAGCGCGACCGTCATTTCTCCGATATCGTCGAAATCGCCGCCCGTCATGGCAAGGCGGTGCGGATTGGCGTCAATTGGGGCTCGCTCGACCAGGAACTGGCGACGCGCCTGATGGACGAGAACAATGCCAAGGGCTCGCCGATGACCGCGCAGGAAGTGATGCGCGAGGCCATGGTGCAATCGGCGCTGCTGTCGGCGGCGCGTGCGGAGGAAATCGGCCTTTCCCGGGACCGTATCGTCTTGTCGGCCAAGGTCAGCCAGGTTCAGGATCTGATTGCCGTTTATGGCGAGCTCGCTTCACGCGGCGATTATGCCCTTCATCTCGGTCTCACCGAGGCCGGCATGGGCACCAAGGGTGTCGTCGCGTCGTCGGCGTCCATGGGCTATCTCCTCCAGCATGGCATTGGCGATACAATTCGTGTGTCGCTGACGCCCGAGCCGGGTGGCGACCGCACCCGTGAGGTCATGGTGGCTCAGGAGCTGTTGCAAGTGATGGGCTTCCGCAGCTTCGTGCCGATCGTGGCGGCTTGTCCCGGCTGCGGCCGTACGACATCCACGGTGTTCCAGGAACTCGCCAAGACCATCCAGGACCAAATTCGCGATGCCATGCCGGAGTGGCGCCAGCGCTACCCCGGCGTCGAGGCGCTACAGGTGGCCGTTATGGGCTGCATCGTTAACGGCCCCGGCGAGTCCAAGCATGCCGATATCGGCATCTCCTTGCCGGGAACCGGTGAGAACCCGGCGGCGCCGGTATTCATCGACGGCGAGAAGGCGGCGACGCTGCGCGGTCCGACCATCGCTCGCGACTTCCAGACGCTGGTGCTCGACTATATCGAGCGGCGGTTCGGCGACGGCATCAATCGCAAGCCGGCAGCGGAGTAAAGGCCGGTGTCAGCGCCGCCTCTCGGCCACGAAATGGGCGGTGGCGGCGAGCGTTTCCGATCGGGCGCCCCAGGGGGATAAAAGGTTCGTGGCTTCGGCTACGAGCCGGTCAAGTTCGGCGCGTACAGCATCGATACCGAGGCGCTGTACCAAAGTTCCTTTGCCGTGGGCAGCGTCCTTGGCCACGGCCTTGCCCATCTCGCTCTCGGTCGCAGTGACGTCGAGCAGGTCGTCGGCAAGCTGGAAGGCAAGACCGAGAATATCGCCAAAGCGGCCAAAGCGGCCGAGGTCGTCATCATTCGCGCCACCAAGCCTCGCGCCCATCACGGTGGAGGCCCGGATCAGCGCGCCCGTCTTCATCGCCTGCAGTTTGCGGATCTCGTTTTCGTCAGGCTTTGCGCCCTCGCCGAAGCGCCCCTCGGCTGCAAGATCGAGCATCTGCCCACCGACCATGCCACCGAGGCCGCCAGCTCTCGACAGATCCAGCACCAATGCTGCACGCACCGTCGGATCAGTGTGACAAGCGGAATCGGCGAGAAGATCGAAAGCCAGCGTCAGCAAGGCGTCACCGGCCAGAATGGCGGTCGCTTCGTCATAGGCGATGTGAACGGTCGGCTGTCCACGTCGGAGCGCGTCGTTGTCCATGGCCGGAAGATCGTCATGAACCAGCGAGTAACAGTGCAGGCACTCAATCGCTGCCGCTGCCGGCATCAGCTCACCGACCTTCAGCTCCGGCTTCAGCAGGCGGGCAACTTCACAGAGCAGGAACGGCCTCAGGCGCTTGCCCCCGGCAAGCACCGCATGTCGCATAGCGCCTAGCAGTCTTGCCGGTCTTGCGATCTCTCCGGGGCGGGGTGCCGCATCCAAGTATCCCGCGAGCCCCGTCTCGAGCGCGTGGGCGAAATCGGCAAGGACAGCTTCGAATGCGGCGGACATCAGCGCTCCGGTCGGGCAATTAGGCGGCCGCTGTGGTAGCGCCGGCCTCACGTCAAGGTCAAGGACCGGCTCACACCGGCAGCACTGTGGTGTTCTTCACTTCTTCCATCACCGGGTAAGTGTGCGTTTCGCGCACACCCGGCAAGGTCATCAGCACCTCGGACAGGAACTCGCGATAGGCCTCCATATCCCGAACGCGCGCCTTGACCAGATAATCGAAACCACCGGCGATCAGGTGGCATTCGAGGACCTCCGGTGCCTTTTTCACCGCTGCGGCAAAGGTCGTGAAAACCTCGGGATTCATGCGATCGAGCTTGATCTCGACGAAGACAAGCAGCCCCCTCTGGAGGTGGAGCGGGTCGAGACGCGCCGTATATCCGATGATGAAGCCATCGCGCGCTAGTCGTTTGACGCGCTCGGCGGTCGCGGTTGCAGACATGCCGATCTTCTCGGCAAGTTCCAGATTTGTAATCCGGCCGTCTTCCTGAAGCGCTGACAGGATCCGCCGGTCGATACGGTCAAGTCCAGGAATATCCTTGTTATGATGAGAGCGGTCGCCGCTCGTCGCTGCCGTCATCGCATACTCCAAGACAGGTCATCCGGAAGATTCACGGTAACAAACGGTTCATTCCGAGAATAGTCCCGAATCTATACCTCAATAAGGAGAGTGTCACCGAAAGTCTGCTGCTATCCTGCGGATTATAAATAGAAGCCGCCCGTTGAAGGCGGCAACCTTCCGGAGATCCGATGTCTGCAGTTCTTTCCGAGCCCCTTCGGGCTCCGTGTTTTGCGCCGCCTTATGCAGAGGACGAAGCCACCGTGGTCCGCCGTCTCCTGGCGGCGCGACCCGAAGATGCCGAAGCGCGAGCGCGTGTCGACGCGCATGCCAGCCGGCTCATCAACGCCATTCGCGACGGCAAGTCGGCGATCGGCGGCGTCGAGGATTTTCTCAAGGCTTACTCGCTGACGACACGCGAAGGGCTTGCCATCATGGTGATGGCAGAAGCCCTGCTTCGCGTTCCGGACGGCGCCACCGCGGATCGCCTGATCGAGGACAAGCTTGCCTCCGCGGCCTTCGGATTTCATGGCAAGGGTGAAGATCCCTGGCTGGTGGCGGCTTCTGGCTGGGCGCTCGGCGTCACCACGCGGGTGCTGCAGCCGGGGGAGACGCCGGAAAATGTCCTGACCGGTCTCGTCAAGCGGCTCGGCATGCCGCCGGTACGTGCCGCGACACGCCAGGCCATGAAGATCATGGGCCACCAGTTCGTGCTGGGCACCTCGATCGAGGCAGCGTTGTCGCGTGCCCGTAGTCTGGCCGGTAAAGGCTACCGGCACTCGTATGACATGCTAGGCGAAGGGGCTCGTACGGCCGCCGATGCCGAGCGCTATTTCGCCGATTACGCCATGGCGATCGAGGCGATTGGCAAGTCGGCTGGTTCCGAGGCTTTGCCGGCCCGGCCTGGCATTTCGGTCAAGCTGTCGGCGCTGCACCCGCGTTACGAGGCGCTGAATGCCAGCCGCGTCATGGCCGAACTGGTGCCGAAGCTGCTCCAGCTCTCGCGCGCGGCCAAGACTTACGATCTCAATCTCACGGTGGATGCCGAGGAGGCGGATCGGCTGAAGCTGTCGCTCGAGGTGATCGCCGCCGTGGCTGGAGATTCTTCGCTCGCTGGCTGGGATGGCTTCGGGCTCGCGGTTCAGGCCTATCAGAAGCGGGCGCCAGCTGTGATCGACTATATGATCGAGCTGGCCGAAAGCCTGAATCGTCGTTTCATGGTCCGCCTCGTCAAGGGAGCCTATTGGGATACCGAGATGAAGCGAGGACAGGAACGGGGGCTTGCGGAATATCCTCTGTTCACGCGCAAGGCATCCACCGACCTCTCCTATCTCGTCTGCGCGGAAAAGCTGCTGCGCGCGCGGCCGCGTCTCTATCCGCAGTTCGCCACGCACAACGCGCTGACTGTTGCCGAAGTTTCTGAAATCGCCGGTGCCGACCGGCATTTCGAGTTCCAGCGGCTGCATGGCATGGGTGACACCCTTTACCGCGAGGTCACCGAGAAGGACGGGCAGCCCTGTCGCATCTATGCGCCGGTCGGCGGCCACAAGGATCTTCTCGCCTATCTCGTTCGGCGCCTTCTTGAGAACGGCGCCAACTCGTCTTTCGTCGCCGCCGTCGGCGATCCCAAAGTGGAGATTTCGACCTTGTTGAAGCGTCCCGCCGATGTGCTGGCTGGCGGCGATCGCGCCCGTCACGCCCGTATTCCGCTGCCTGTCGATCTGTTTGGTGCCCGCCGCAACTCGCGCGGTGTCGAGCTTGCCGACGAACAGGCTCTCGAGCCTTTGCTCAGGGCGATTGCTGCGGCTGGTCACGATTTTGGGACAGCTGCATCGATCATTGATGGTCAGGTCGCGACTGGCGTGCCGCGCAGCCTTTTGTCTCCGATTGATGGAAAGACCGAGATCGGGCGAGCGGTGGATGCCGACGCCGAGATTGCCGCCGCGGCGGTGGCGGCGGCAGCGGCCGGCTTCCGGCAATGGTCGGAGACGCCTGCTGGAGCGCGGGCGGTTATCCTGGAGCGGGCGGCCGACCTCCTCGAAGACCGGCTGCCGAGTTATCTGGCTGTGCTGGCGCTGGAAGCCGGCAAGACGCTGGCCGATGGCGTTGCCGAGGTGCGAGAGGCGGTGGACTTCTGCCGTTACTACGCCGCAGAGGCGCGACGCTTGTTCACGGAGCCGCTTGCAATGCCGGGGCCGACGGGCGAGGAGAACCGCCTCAGCTACCGGGGGCGTGGTGTCTTTGCGGCTATTGCGCCATGGAATTTCCCGCTCGCCATCTTCATGGGGCAGACGGTGGCGGCGCTTGCCGCCGGCAACGCCGTTGTTGCCAAACCAGCCGAGCAGACGCCGCTCGTCGGTGCCATGGCTGTCCGCCTGCTGCATGAGGCGGGCGTGCCAGTGTCAGCGCTAGCCTTGTTGGTGGGCGACGGTTTGGCTGGAGCGGCATTGACTGCCGATCCAAGGATCGCTGGTGTCGCGTTCACGGGCTCGACCGACACTGCCTTCGCTATCAACAGGACGCTTGCTGGCAAACGCGGGCCGATCGTGCCGCTGATTGCCGAGACGGGCGGTCTCAATGCCATGATCGTCGATGCCACCGCGCTCGGCGAGCAGGTCACTGACGATGTGATTACTTCTGCTTTCCGCTCAGCCGGCCAGCGCTGTTCAGCGCTTCGGCTGCTGTTCGTGCAGGACGACGTCGCCGATCACATGGTCGCGTTGATCAAGGGGGCGGCGGCCGAACTCAAGGTCGGGGACCCGAGCGAGCCGGATACAGACATCGGCCCGATCATCGATCGGGAGCAGACCGAGAAGCTGGCCGTTCACGTCGCGAACTGGCAGGGCAAGGGAAGCGTACTGTTTTCTGGCCAGACACCGGGCGGCGATTTGTCCGGCGGCACGTATTTCGCTCCGGCCATCATTGAACTTCCGGAGGCGGCGGCACTCGATCGAGAGGTGTTCGGTCCGGTGCTACATATCGTTCGGTACAAGGCGAAGGACCTCGACAAGGTAATCGAGGATATCGCCGAGAGCGGCTATGGCCTGACGCTCGGTATCCACTCCCGCATCGAGGCAACGGTGAAGCGTATCGTCGATCGTCTGCCGGTCGGCAACGTCTACGTCAATCGCAACATGATCGGAGCGGTGGTGGGGTCGCAGCCCTTCGGCGGATCGGGACTCTCCGGCACCGGTCCCAAGGCGGGTGGCCCCAATTATCTCACGCGCTTCGCACTGGAGCAGGTGGTGTCGATCAACACGGCCGCGGCGGGCGGCAACGCCACACTGGTTGCCATGGGCGACGACTGAGGCGAGCAAAAGTCTTGGGTAGGGGGAAGGCTGGGGAGCGATCTCTGGCCTTTCTTGTCTTTCCGTGACGGTTCTTCCAAGCCGTCAGGATAGAACGCAAAAAAACAGGCCGGGGTTGCCGGCCTGAGTTCTGGGAGGAAAGCTGGAGAGCCACGATGGATCAGGAGGAAGACCCAGACGGAAGACCGACAAGCAGCGCTCACAAGTCAAAAGTCTCATGCTGCCTCAATTTGCGCCATGTCAAATAAAAGGCATATCTGCTTAAAAAGCGGGCGAATGCCGTTTTGGGTGGCGTTTTCGGGCGGTCTCTCGCGAAGCTAGCAAATCAAAGCAGGTGATCTTCTTGTCCGGCCTCCGGCTGCAGCTTTCCCGCGTTTGCCCGGTCGGCGCGGTTGGTTTATGAGAAAACGGACAGGCGGGTGGGGCATGAGCGATCTTGGCGAGGCAGTGGCCGAAGGCGAGCCGGTGGCGGAAGACGGGGAGGCGGCGGCCGTGAGACGAGCTGGCTGGCGGATCTGGCTCAAACGATTGTCCATTGCCGCTGCCATCGTCGTTATTCTGCCCTTCGTGTTGACGCCGCTTTATCTCTTTGTGCGGCCCATCTCGACATTGATGGCCTGGGATCTTCTGACCTTCCAGGGCTACAGCCGCACATGGGTCGCCCTTGATGATATTGCGCCCAGCATGAAGCAGGCCGTCGTCATGAGTGAGGACGGCCAATTCTGTTTTCATGATGGTGTCGACTGGGCGCAGCTTCGTGCCGTGCTGAACCGCGACGGCGGTCCCAATCGAGGGGCGAGCACGATCACCATGCAGACTGTGAAGAACGTCTTCCTGTGGCCGTCGCGCTCATATATCCGCAAGGGGCTGGAAATCCCCCTCGCCCTCTATGCCGACCTCATTTGGTCGAAGCGGCGGACCCTGGAGATCTACCTCAACATTGCCGAGCTTGGCCCGAACGTTTACGGCGTAGAGGCGGCCGCGCAGTATTACTTCAAGAAGTCGGCCTCGAAGTTGAGCCGGCGAGAAGCGGCGCTGATTGCGGCCACCCTTCCCAATCCCGCCATCCGCAATCCGGTGAAGCCAAGCCGGGCACAAAAGACGCTGTCGCGGATCATCGAGCTTCGCGTCAATCAGTCCGGTGCCTATGTCGAGTGCCTTGGCCCCTGATCATGGGCTTGCTTCGTCAGATCTCCATCGGGATTGCGACGGAGTGAGTCACTTTTTTCCGGGCAGGCACTGGCAAAGTGGCGCGCCAGTCTGTATAAGGCCGCATCTTTAGGAACGAGCGCCCGCGCGCCCGAACGGTGGACCATTGCGGTTCTCTCTTCTGAGCGGGCGATGGAGTAGAAGACAATGGCAGTTCCCAAGCGAAAGACCTCGCCGTCCAAGCGGGGCATGCGTCGGTCCGCCGATGCGCTGAAGCAGCCGACCTACGTCGAGGACAAGACCTCGGGTGAGCTGCGTCGTCCTCATCACGTCGATCTCAAGACCGGCATGTACCGTGGCCGCCAGATCCTGGCGCCCAAGGAAGCCTGATACGAGATTGATGCAGTCGCCTTCGGTGGCTGGTCTATATGAAAAAGGTCGGTGCTTAGCTAGCGCCGGCCTTTTTGTTTAGGAATTTTATCTCAGTATTCGGCAGTGCCGAAGAAGCCTGGCTCAAGATCCGTGACGCGACGATAGCCGTCCCGATAGAGGGCGTCCGCCTTAGATGCGACAAGCGACGGATCGCGGCGGACGCGCCGTTCGCCGCTATCGCTGAGACCAAGGGCAGCGAGTTGGGCCATGAACGGTGCCGATGCGGAGACGCCGACGACGTTGTTTATGCCGCGAGTCAATGGCTCGGCGGCAGCCTCGCTACGCAGGTCGGCCAAGGCGAACCTTTCGTCCTGCCGGCCGCTCGTTGTCGCGCTCTCGGAGGGCTCGACATAGCGACCCGAAGCGCGCTCGACCGTCCTTCCCAGCCGCTGGCTGCTGGTCGTGTCGCCGATGGAGCCGATCGATCCGATCATTGTTGCAAGCCTTTCGAGGGGCTGTGCCGTTTCGGCACAAAAGAAACCGACGCCAAGAACAAGCAGCAACCGTCGGGCCATGGTTTAAGAATGGTTAAGAAAAGGTTAATTCGCAAGGAGAGGTCTCGAGAAAATCGAGATGCTTCCGGCATTTCGAGGCGATAGTCAGTGGGGAAAGCCTCAAAAAGCCGGTTCCCGTGAAGGGGGCATTGCGGTACCTGTTCCAAAACGACGAGGACGGCGGCAGATGGATGACGATCTCGCTTCCCCGGAAGGACATGGATTGGCGACAGGCGCCATCGGCGTTGCCATGGCGGCAGCGGCCGTTGCCGCCTACGAGCACGAGTATTCCGAGGATCGCATTCGCTGGTCTCCCAATGCCGGTGAGGTCCTCGATTTGCCGGCCTACGAAGTGCCGCTGTCGGGTAAGGCTCTTCATCGCCTGATCGGGCCGCAAGCGGCGGCGTTGCGTCTCGGAGCAACGCCGCCGCCCGTGCTGCCGGCCGACCGCATCGGTCCCGACTACCGTCTCGTTTATGATTTGGTGCCGCGCGGCGGCAAACCGCAGGGCATTCGCATTGAAGAAAGCGGCAGCTGGTTTGGTTCTCCGGGACAACCAGCGCTTGGCGCGCGTGGCACGGTGCGCGTCCTGCCGCGTGACCTTGAGGCAACCGTTCCGGCCCGTACTTATGGGCCAGATCGCCGACTTGACCGCGATGAACTGCTGCAAAGCCTGGATGATCGGCTAAAGCTGCTTGAAGCAGGAGGCGGCTCGGCGGTTTTCCTGATCATGGCCGTGCTCGACATCGGCCGCATCAATGCCAACTTCGGTTACGAGACGGGTGATCGGGTCATTGATGTTGCGGGCGAGCGGATCTTGCGGCGGATGCGGCAGGGCGACATTTTCGGTTCGTTCTCCGGCAACAAGTTCGGCGCCATTCTCAACGACTGTGACGAGCATTCCTTGATCATCGCGACCGAGCGTTTTCGTGAAGCGGTCAGGGGGGAAGCGATCGACTGCGATGGCGCCGCCATTCGTGCCGATATCGCCATCGGCGCCGTCATGCTGCCGCAGCATGCGCTCTCCGGAGCCATGGCTGCCAACCGTGCCGAAGAGGCGCTGGGGGATGCCCGGCGTGACATAGACAGGCATCTCTGTCTCTACGAACCGTCGCCTGCGCGCGATGCCTCGCGCCGCCGCAACGTGGAAATCGCGGAGACGATCCAGCGCGGCCTTGCGGAGGATCGGTTCGTGCTGGCCTATCAGCCGATCGCCAGGGCGAGCGATCGCGAGGTTATTTATTACGAGGCCCTCAGCCGGCTGGTCTTGCCGTCGGGCGAGATCGTGTCGGGAGGGCCTTATGTGGAGGCGGCCGAGAAGCTCGGCCTGATCAGGCGCCTGGACATCCGGGCGCTGACCCTCGTCATGGCCGATCTGCAGGATTGTCCCTCGCTCAAGCTCTCCGTCAATGTGTCGCCCGAAACCCTTGCCGATCCGGCCTGGCTCAGCATGCTTGTTGCCGGCGCCCGGCGAGACGCCAACGCATTGAAGAGATTGACCATCGAGATTACTGAGACCGCAGCACTGTCGCGCATCGATGACCTGCGGCACATGGTTGCCACCGTGCGTGATCTGGGGTGCCGAATTGCCATTGATGATTTCGGCTCGGGGCACACTTCGCTGAGGATGTTGCGCGACATAAAACCGGACTGGTTGAAAATCGACGGTGCCTTCATTCGCGATATCGGCGGCGACACCGATGCAGTGGTCTTCGTCAGGGCACTCACCACGCTGGCCAGCCACTTCGGCATTCGCACGGTCGCCGAGTTCGTGCAGGATGAAGCCTCGGCAGTGCTTCTCGCCGAGCTGGGTATTTCCGCTTTCCAGGGGCGGCTTATTGGTGAGCCACGCTTGCGGGTCGGGCGGGACACTGCCGTGCTCGACGGGCTCGGCGAGGAAGGCTGGCTTCGCGGGCCGCTTGCCGTGGCATTGACTTGATCACGTAGGCTTCAACTCTCGGGGGCTAGGCGGTCAAGTCGCCGCCGCATGGCCTCAAGTTCGCCACGCAAGGCGTCGATGTCGGAGGCACGGTTCTCCGACGGGGCGCTGCCGTTCTCCAATGTTTCGCCGGGCAAGGCGGCGCGCACGGCCCGTTCGAATGATTCGGCATTGAGGCGAACCTGCTCGCCGAGCTTCTCGCTGAGTGTCGAAGCTCCCAAGGCTTCGCCTGCGATCCCGCGCATCTTGCCTTGTTCGCGCGCGAACTGGCCGATGGAATACTCCAGGAAAGCCGGGACCATGGCCTGCAGTTCGTCCCCGTAGAAGCGAATAAGCTGCCGAAGGAAATTGACGGGCAGCAGATGCGGTCCGCGCGTTTCTTCCTCAAGAATGATCTGCGTCAGAACTTCATGCGTGATGTCTTCGTCGCTGCGCGCATCGATCACCACGAAGTCGGTGTTGGCGCGCACCATGGCGGCGAGATCCTGCAGGGTCACGTAACTCGATGTGCCGGTGTTGTAGAGACGCCGGTTGGCATATTTCCGGATAACGGTGCCTTGCCTGATCTTGGACATCGGAGACTCTTTCCGCGTCGATGCACTTATCACGATGTCGCCAGCATAGGGGTAATGGTGCGCTGCAGCCAAGCCTTTTGCTTTGCAGGTGTTTCTTTTTGCGCCGCAAAAGAAACCTCCTTCCATCGGCTAGCGGGAGGCGGCTGTCAAAGATCGAAAGGACTGGTATTGTGGAAACTTGCGCTGGCTTGTGGAGGAGTTCAGCGCTTGCCTGACAGGCATCGGGGGATCGGGAGGCATGGTTCGCGTCGTCACGGCCTTGTCGGGGCTGGTGCTGATCGTCCTGGCGTTGCGCCTGGCGATGGCGCCCCTCTTTCCCCTCGACAAGTTTGTCGCGCCTGCCGTTGCGGTCTTTGAGGCCGATACCGGAACTGTCGTCAAGCTTGGCAGTGCCGACCTGACACTGTTGCCGACACCAACTGTTGTCGCAACCGACGTCACAATCGAGCTGCCTGACGGTTTTGGCGAGGTTCATGCGTCCCGCCTGTTGCTCGACCTCAATCCACTACCCTTTCTCTCTGGCTCGGCCGAGCTCGGTAACGTCACCGTCGAGCGACCCGTCGTTCGCCTCAAACTGCAAAATGGCGACCTTGATCCGGCAAGGGTCGTGAGCACCTTCGCCGATCTCGCTCGCCGTGCCTCCAGCCGACGGTTTCTTGCCACCGATGGTCGGCTGATCGTGTCGGCAGGCAGTATCGAAGCCAGCCTCACTGGGCTCACAGCGTCCGCCGGGCGTTTCGAGAGCAGTGATCGTCTCGTTCTGAAAGCGATGCTTCACGAGACGCCGCTTTCGCTGACGATGGAGGCAGGCTCTTCCGGCGCAACCCGCATCCTGTTCACCACGCCCACGATGAGCGCGGGTCTGGATGGCGGTCTTGCGGGTGGCGCCTTCGCTGGCCGTTTCGATCTGTCAGTTCCTGATGTTGCGGTCCTTGGTGGGCCGTTTTCGGCTCTCTCAGGAGAGGCTGCTCTCAAGGGGGCTATGACACTGTCGTCCGATCGGCTGGAAATGGTTGATGCGTCGGCAACGGCATTAGGAAGCGGAGGTCGGCTGTCTGCTGCGATCGACTTGGGAGCGTCCCGCCCTTCCATCGATGTCCGCACTGATTTTCGTCGCTTGACGGTGGGCTCTGTGACCGATCTGGCGGCGCTTTTCGCTTGGCTGGGATTTGATCCGTTAGCTGGGAAAGCGCCTTTCGATGCCGGTCTCGAGGTCAAGCTTGCCGAGCTGATACTTCCGGCGAGCCAGATGCGCAACGTTCATTTGACCGCTGTCAATCGTGAGGGAAGCTTCGGCGCAGTGGTCGATGCCACGCTGGGCAAGGGGACGCTTTCAAGCCGTTTCGATCTTGTTTCCGAAGGGGATGGTCGGCGCCTCGGTGCGTCCGTCATCGCGAAAGACGTCGAGGCCGCGGATCTCGTTGCGACGACTGGCGCCGCCGCGTCGCCCATTACAGGATCTATTGCCGGCGACCTCCGCCTCTCGGCTCATGGCCGCTCGAACGACGAGTTGGCGGCGACGCTCGCCGTAGATGGTGAGGCTTCACTGCGGGGGGGCGCTTTTGGAGGTCTGTCGTTCGCCGGAAACCTCAAGCTACCCGCCTTGACCAACATCTCCGGCGATCTATCAATTGTAGGTCTCGACAAGTCGGCGCGCCTCGCCGGGCAGGCCACTTCTCCATCTGGCATCATCACGCTGCAAGCGTCTGCCGAGCCGCGGCGGCTCATGGAAGGCGGAGCCGCACCTGTCGACGTCCAGCTTGAAGGGCCGGCATTTTCGGCAGGCTTCGAAGGCGGGATTGATCCCGTTGTCATTTCGGCAACCGGAAATCTGACCCTGTCGAGTCGCCGGCTGCAAGCTCTGCTCGGTATTGCCGGGCTGCCCGAAAGTGCTTCGCTGGACGGCCAGCTTGACGCGACCTTGGGGCGCCAGACGCTGACTGATGCGCACCTCCTGCTTGGCGACACCGCTCTCAGTGGTTTGCTCGATCTGTCGAACGCGGGGGAGCGCAACCGGCTGACAGGTCGAATGACCGGTGATGTCGTGGACGTCGTGGCTTTAGCCGGCGCAACCGCAGATGCCCTCTCCACTCCCGGCGGCTGGCTTGGCGCAGTCGACACGGATCTGCATATCGACGCGGGGCGCATCACGGCCGGCCCGATAGCTGCGGCGGGAGGCCAGGTAGATATTCGCCTCAACGACAAGAGAGGTGAGGTCGAGCTCTCCAAGTTGCTGCTTGGTGGTGGCAATGGCGCTGCGACGTTGACGGTCAAGTCGGCTGATCGACCGATCTTCGCCCTCACGGGCAAGCTCGATGGTGCACGCCTTGCCAGTCTTGCTCCGATTGTGGGCACCATGGTCGACGGTGAACTGAGCCTTGCAGCCGACGTGAGCGCCGAGGGGGCCAAGCGTGGTGACCTGTTCAAGGCAGCGACAGGGACGATTGATTTCTCGGTGGTGCGTGGCCTTCTGAATGGCCTCGACCCAATGGCCCTGATGAAAAGGCTTGCGCGTGCTGTGCAGACGGACTTAGGCCCAGATCCTGGCCGTGTCGGCTTCGACAGGTTGTCCGGCCGTCTGAAACTCGCCAAGGGATCCGTGACGAGCGATGATCTTGCATTCGGGGCAGGAGATCTTCAACTATCTGGCTCCGGTAGCGTTGGGATCGGCAGCGGCGCCCTTGACCTTCGTCTCAAGCCCAGACTTAAGGGCTATCCAGATTTTGAAGCGCCGGTTGCGGTTGTCGGCTCTTTTTCGTCGCCCCGCCTATATCCCGATCTTCCCGGTCTCGCTGATGATCCGACGTCGGGATACGTGCGCCTAGGCGCCATGAATGGCGGCTTCGCTCGGCTGATAGGTGGCGATGCAGCACCGAAGCTTGAGACGGTCGGCCCCGATGCCATGACCTCGATGATCGACAAGATGTCGGACAGTCCGCAGCCGCCCGTGGTCAGCGAGCCCCCCGTTGCGCCTGCGGTCGAGACAGCACCGTTGCCCTTAGCTCGCCCCGCGGGCACCATCCTGCCGTTGCGGCCGCAGCCTCCGGCACCGCGCCCTCCTGTTCTCGCGGGTGGACCACTCGATTTGCAGGCGCTTGGACGAGCTTCCGGCAACGCACCGCGGGAGAGCACGCGGGCGTCTTCCTGTCGGCCAGGGCGGGACGGTCGCTGTATTCCCTGAGGAAAGCTCAGTCCTTGGCAGGCGCGACAGGCGGTAGCTTGGGGCTCCAACGGGTGAGCAGGCCGGCGTTCGTCACCACCGATACCGAGCTCATCGCCATGGCGGCGCCAGCCAAGGCAGGCGTCAGGAGCCCAAATGCGGCGAGCGGGATGCCTATGACGTTATAGATGAAAGCCCAGAACAGGTTCTGGCGGATCTTTCGCGACGTTGCGGCGGCTATGTCGAACGCTGCGGCGACGAGGCGAGGGTCTGGCCGCATCAATGTAATGCCGGCTGTTTCCATCGCGACGTCAGTGCCGGATCCCATGGCAATGCCGACATCGGCGGCCGCCAAGGCTGGCGCGTCGTTGACGCCGTCACCGATCATGGCAAGGCGCCCATCGATATCTACCCGCAGGCTCTCGACTTCAGCGGCCTTTCCTTCAGGCAGGACGTCGGCGCGCCAATCATCTAGGCCTGCTGACCCAGCGATGGCACGGGCGGCGGGGGCGCGGTCGCCGGTCAGCAGTAGTGTTCGCATACCCCGCCGGCGCAGTTCGGCAACGCCGGCCGGTGCCTCCGGACGCAGAGTGTCGGCATAACCAAAGAGACCGATCGCCCTGCCGTTTTCGGCGACGTAGGCGAGGGTCATTTCCGGCTTGAGACGGCCAAGGCCGGATCTGTCGATATCCTCGTGGTCGATACCATGCTCATCCATGAGGGCGGCCGTGCCGATCAGCACATCTGCATCATCGACCTTGGCCGACAATCCCTTGCCCGGAATGGCCTTCACGCTTTCCGCAGCGAGCGGGTGAGCGTCATCGGCTGCGGCTCGCGCCAATGTCGCGCGCGCCAGGGGGTGTTCCGACCCGGTTTGGGCCCCAGCGGCAAGCGCCAGCAGCCTGCCTTGGTCGATGCCCTCGGCAACCACGATCTCCTGAAGCTCCGGATGCCCCACGGTGAGCGTGCCGGTCTTGTCGAAGACGACGGCACCGATGTGCGCGGCGCGCTCCAGGACCTCGATGTCCTTGATCAGGATGCCCGCCCGGGCCGCGGCGCCGGTTCCCGCGACCAATGCCGTCGGTGTCGCAAGACCGAGCGCGCAGGGGCACGCGATGACCAGAACCGCCACGGCGGCGGCGAGCGCCTGTTCGAGATCACTCCCAAAGAGCAGCCAGAGCCCAAAGGCCAGAACCGCGACCGCGACGACCGTCGGTACGAACACGGCGGCGATGCGATCGACGAGACGCTGCACCGGTGCCTTGCCGGACTGGGCGTTCTCAACGAGGCGGGTGATACGGCCGAGGGTAGACTCTTCGCCGACGGCGCCGACCTCAACGGTGATGGCGCCCTCGCCGTTGACGGCTCCGGTAACCACATGTTCGCCTGCCGTTCGACGAACCGGCAGGCTTTCGCCCGTAATGACCGCTTCGTCGAAGTGGCTCTCGCCGGTCAAAATGCGACCGTCGACTGGAACCCGCTCGCCGGGGCGGATCAGAACGCGGTCGCCGGGCAGGATACTGATCACCGGCACCAAGGCCTGGCTGTCATTTTCGCCCAGCTTTGTTGCGGTTTCCGGCCGAAGCGCCATCAGGGACCGGACGGCTCGGGTGGTGGAAGCCTTGGCGCGCTCCTCCAGGAACTTGCCCAGAAGCACCAGCGTCAACACCACGGCCGAGGCTTCGAAATAGAGATGATCCTCAACCATGTGATGGACGGTTGCCATCATGTAGACCGAAAAGCCCCAGGCGGCCGTCGTTCCGAGCGATACGAGGACGTCCATGTTGGCGCCGCCACCTCGGAGGGCGTTCCAGGCGCCACGGTAAAAGCGGCGACCGGCCAGCGCCTGTACGGTCGTGGCAAGTGCGAGCTGGGTGTAAGCTGGGAGGATATGGCCGAAGCCCATCGTCATCGCCACCATGGCAATGAGGAAAGGCAATGTCAGAAGGGCACAGATGCCCAGCAGCCAGGCTGTATGACGGCGAGCCGTCGCCGCTTCTGCTTCACGAGCTTCCCGTTCGGCGCGCGCAATGACGGGATCGTCGGATCTCAAGGCTGCCGAGAAGCCTGCACGGTCGACAGCGGAGGCGATCGCTTCCGGCGTTATTTCGGGCATAGCAGCAACATCGGCACGCTCAAGTGCCAGGTTGACGCGTGCGTCGAGTATACCCGGCGTCTTCTTCAGCACACGCTCAAGGCGAGCCGAGCACGCGGCACAGGTCATGCCGCGAATGTCGAAGGAGCGAACGGAGCTTTGGGCGGAGTCGGTCATCTCGTACCTCTGCTAATCCTATAGCAGATGCTGCCTCCCGTTGACGCCCCACTCATTCACATTGTCGTTGGTGCGACCCCGCGGTCAGCCGCGCCAGTGACGTCCGTCAAGCCGCAGGCCGAACGTGCTTGGACGGCGGGCGAAATCGACAAGGCCGGCAAGGGCGGGGCGCTCGTGGACAATGATCGCGGTCGGCAGGGAGGCCATCAGCCCTTGATGCGGATACTTGTCCTCGAAAGCGGCTCGGAAGCTGCCCTGCTGCAATACCTTAACGATGCGCGGTGCAATGCCGCCCGCCAAGTAAACGCCGCCATGGGCGAGGAAAGTCAGGGCGAGATTGCCGGCGATGCGGCCAAGATGCTCGGCAAACAGGGCTACCGTTTCCACGGCGAGCGGATCGCCCATCTCGGCGGCGCCCGTGACGGCTGCCGGCGTGTCGCAAGCCGCGACGACGTTGCCGGCAGCGGCAATCGCCCTATAGAGGCGCAACAGACCGGAGCCGCAGATGATCGTTTCGCCGGTGACGCGCTCGCCAGGACGCTCAATATGCGGCCAAATTTCGTAGTCGCGGGCGGTTACCGGTGCGAGGTCGATGTGGCCGCCTTCGCCGGGCACCGGTACCCAGAGGCCAGCGGCATCGACGAGGCCGGCGGCGCCGAGGCCCGTGCCCGGACCGATGACCACTTTCGTACCCCGCTCGGGCGGGAGAGCGCCACCTACTGCCACGAGGTCCTGCGACTTGAGGCCGGGCAGGCAGAGGCCGAGCGCTTCGAAATCATTGAAGAGTACGACATGGTCGAGCCGGAAGCGTTCGATCAGGCGTTTCGGTGTGACAACCCAGGGGCAATTGGTGAGATGGGTGCTCTCTTCACCGATCGGTCCGGCTAATGCGAACACGAGCGACTTCGGAACAGGGGCGCCCACATCGATGACCGCGCCCTGAATAGCATCCTCGATGGTTGGGAACAGTCGCGTCTCGACAGTCTCAAAATGACGAATGTCGCCCTCAGCATCGGCTAGCAGGGCGAAACGGGCATTTGTGCCGCCGATATCGGCGAACAGGACCGGAAAGGTGACGACGCTGGAAGCGCTCTGGGACATCGTGATCTTCGCTCAGTCGGAGGAAACCGGGGCGGGGCGGGCAAAACCGTCAGCGCGGATCAATAGCTCCGCCGTCGAACGGTTGAGAGCCATCGGAATGTCGTAGACGACAGACAGGCGCGTCAGCGCCTTGACGTCTACGTCGTGCGGCATCGGGGATAGCGGGTCGATGAAGAAAATCAGGCCGCTCAACCTGCCCTCGGCGATCATCGCGCCAATCTGCTGGTCACCGCCGAGCGGACCGCTTTTCAGGCGGGTGATCTTGAGGGTCGGGCAGGTCTCGAGAATGCGTCCCCCCGTCGTGCCCGTAGCGTAGAGGCTGAACGCGGAAAGCCACCGCTCGTGGGCGCGGGCGAAGGCGACCATTGCATCTTTCTTGGCGTCATGTGCGACGAGTGCGATGGCGGGTTCGATTGGCGCGGTCATCGTATCCTTCGGATGAAGCGGGAACTCACTTTGCACGCTCTTAGCGCCTTTCCCTTGGGAACGGTATCGCTTTTGCTCCTCGCCCCATGGAAATTTCCGTCGTCTCGCCCTCTATACGTATTGTTTACATATAAATTACGCGCAAATGCGTAATCGGGCGGGCTTGTAACGCCGATAATCATCGTCTTTCGGTTACTTGCCGGACGCCGGGAGCGCCCGATTCCGCCGTTGTTGGCGCGTTATCCGGCAACGCCTGACTTCACCAAAAGCACTATGCATCAATATTGTCCATTTGGTCAAAAACGTAAGAAAGACGATGCAAACCTTCGGAAAGCATGCTTAGGTATGCGCCACTCGGGGGAGGGGCATTTTGGGGTCCCCTCCGCCGACAAGCCCGAACGGGGGCTCCTTCCAAAAGGGGTGAGGAACACGATGATCAACAAACTGATCGGCGCTACCTTTGTCGCAGCCATGCTTTCGAGCACGGCTATGGCGGCGGATATCAAGCCGGCGCTTGTCTATGGCACCGGTGGCAAGTTCGACAAGTCCTTCAACGAGGCGGCCTATGGCGGCGCGGAGAAGTTCAAGGCCGAGACCGGTATCCAATACCGCGACTTCGAGCCGACCGGCGACACCCAGGGTGAGCAGGCGATCCGCAACTTTGCCTCCAAGGGCTTCAACCCGATCGTAGCCGTCTCCTTCGCCTGGACCTCGGCCATCGAGAAAGTTGCGACGGAGTTCCCCGACACCAAGTTCGTGATCGTCGACGCCGTTGTCGACAAGCCGAACGTCCGCTCGGTGGTCTACAAGGAAGAGGAAGGATCCTACCTCGTCGGTACCGTTGCTGGCCTGTTCTCGAAGACCGGCAAGGTCGGCTTCGTCGGCGGCATGGACATTCCGCTGATCCGCAAGTTCGAGTGCGGTTATGACCAGGGCGCTCGCGCGGCCAAGGCCGGCAACGACGTGCTGCAGAACTTCATCGGCACGACGGGCGCTGCATGGAGCGATCCGGTTCGCGGCGGTGAGCTCGCCAAGGGTCAGATCGACCAGGGTGCGGACGTGATCTACGCGGCGGCGGGTGCCTCGGGTATCGGTGTGCTGCAGACTGCTGCCGATCAGGGCAAGTTCTCGATCGGCGTCGACAGCAACCAGAACTACCTGCACCCGGGTTCGGTGCTGACCTCGATGGTCAAGCGCGTCGACCTCGCCGTCTACAACGCCTTCTCCGACACCAAGGCCGGCAAGTTCACCCCGGGTGTGCTGGCGCTGGGCATCAAGGAAGACGGCGTGGCTTGGGCTTATGACGACAATAATAAGCCGCTGATCACGCCTGAGATCCTGGCGGCCGTCGAGAAGGCCAAGGCTGACATCGTATCGGGCGCCGTCAAGGTGCACGACTACATGTCGGACAACTCCTGCCCGAAGTGATCTAGCAGTCGTGAGGGCGCAAGGCATGACCGGTTTTCGGGCGTGCCTTGCGCCTTTTTCGTATCCGGAGTCGTCAAGCCGTGAGCCCATCCCCGACCGCAGCGCCCGCCATCGAACTGATCGGCATCGACAAGAAGTTTGGCGCCGTCCACGCCAACAAGAACATCAACCTCACCGTCGCCAAGGGCTCGATCCATGGCATCATCGGTGAAAATGGCGCCGGCAAGTCGACGCTGATGTCGATCCTTTACGGCTTCTACCAGGCCGACGGCGGGTCGATCCGCATCAATGGCAGGGACACTGTCATCCACGACAGCCAGGCGGCGATTTCTGCCGGCATCGGCATGGTTCACCAGCACTTCATGCTCGTCGAGAATTTCTCCGTCCTTGAAAACGTCGTGCTGGGTGTCGAAGGCGGTGCCTTGCTGGGGAAGGGCGTCTCCGATGCGCGGGCAGCTCTGAAACGCCTTGAGGCCGATTACGGTCTGGAAGTCGACCCCGATGCGATCATCGAGGAACTGCCGGTCGGCCTGCAACAGCGCGTCGAGATCCTGAAAGCTCTCTATCGCGGCGCCGAGATTTTGATCCTCGACGAGCCCACCGGCGTGCTGACACCGGCCGAGGCAGATCATCTGTTTCGCATTCTTAGCGTGCTGCGCGACCAGGGCAAAACGATCATCCTGATCACCCACAAGCTGCGCGAGATCATGGCCATCACCGACACGGTTTCGGTGATGCGGCGTGGGGAGATGGTGGCCACCCGCAAGACCTCCGAAACGACGGTTGAAGAGCTTGCAGAGCTGATGGTCGGTCGTCGCGTGTTGCTGCGTGTCGAAAAGGGACCGGCCGCACCGGGCGAGGTGGTGCTTTCGGTCCGTAACCTCACCGTCAAGGACGGTCGTGGCGTCACCATGGTCGAGAACGTCTCCTTCGACGTTCGAGCCGGGGAAGTGGTCGGCATCGCAGGCGTCGCCGGCAACGGTCAGTCGGAACTGCTCGAAGCAATCACCGGCATCCGCAAGCCAGCCGCAGGCGAGATCCTGATGCACGGCAAACCGGTGACCGGTTTCGATTCCGCCCGTCTCCGGGCGCTGGGCCTCGGCCACATTCCGGAAGATCGGCACCATATGGGCCTCGTCCTCGGCTTCGAAGAAGCCGAGAATGCGATCCTCGGCTATCACCGCGACAGCCGCTATGGCAAAGGCCCCTTCCTCGACATCAATGCTTTCCGCGAGGACGCCAACGCCAAGATCGAGAAGTATGACATTCGCCCGCCCAACAGCCGACTGAAGACTGCGAATTTCTCCGGAGGCAATCAGCAGAAGATCGTCGTCGCCCGTGAAATCGAGCGCGATCCATCGCTTCTGATCGTTGGTCAGCCGACGCGCGGTGTCGACATCGGCGCCATCGAGTTCATCCATCGCCGCCTGATCGCCATGCGTGATGCCGGAAAGGCGGTGCTGCTGGTTTCGGTGGAGCTCGATGAGATCCGCTCGCTTTCCGACCGCATCCTCGTGATGTTCGCCGGCCATGTGGTTGGCGAGAAGACGCCGGATGCCGGCGAACAGACCCTCGGCCTGATGATGGCCGGCATTGCCGCGTGAGGCCGAGATGAGCACCGCGTCCGTACCGCTTCCGAACTGGATCACCTACGGCTTGATGCCGTTCCTCAACCTCGTAGTTGCCTTCCTGATCTCAGGCCTTGTCGTCTGGTTCATCGGGGAGAGCCCGCTCGAAGCTGTGAACCTGCTATTGCAGGGAGCTCTTGGCAACGGCGAAGGCATAGGCTTCACGCTCTACTACGCCACCAACTTCATCTTCACCGGTCTGTCGGTGGCCGTTGCCTATCATGCCGGCCTCTTCAACATCGGCTCTGAAGGTCAAGCTTATGTCGGCGGCCTTGGCGCGGCGCTCGCCTCGCTTGCCCTCGACCATTACGTGCCTTGGTACGTGACGATGCCGTTCGCCGTGATCGGCTCGGCTATCTTCGGCGCCGCCTGGGCGCTGATCCCGGCCTGGCTGCAGGCCAAGCGCGGTAGCCACATCGTCATCACCACCATCATGTTCAACTTCATCGGCGCAGCGCTGATGGTCTATCTCTTGGTTCACGTGCTAATCGTGCCGGGCAAGATGGCGCCGGAAACCCGCGTCTTCCTTGAAGGCGGCCAGCTGCCGAAGCTCGACTGGCTGATCGCCATGTTCGGCGGCAAGATCGGAGCGGCGCCATTCAACGTGTCGTTCCTGATCGCGCTCGTCATGTGCGTCGCAGTCTGGGTTCTGATCTGGCGCACGAAGTTCGGCTTCGAAATCCGTACGTTGGGCGCCAGCCCGTCAGCGGCGGTCTATGCCGGCATCCCCTATGTGAAGACCGTGATCATCACCATGCTGATCTCCGGCGGTCTTGCCGGCATGATGGCGCTCAATCCGGTTCTCGGTGCATCCGCCCGCCTGCAGGTGGAATTCGTGGGTGGCGCCGGTTTCGTTGGTATTGCCGTCTCGCTGATGGGGCGCAGCCACCCGATCGGCATCGTGCTCGCGGCCATTCTGTTCGGGGTTCTCTATCAGGGTGGCGATGCGCTTTCCTTCGATATGCCAAAGATCACCCGTGACATGATCGTCGTCATTCAGGGTCTGGTGGTGCTGTTTGCCGGCGCCCTCGAATACATGTTCCGGCCCGCCATCGTTCGGTTGTGGCAGCGGTTCGGCAAGGCCTGAGGAGGAGATCCATGGAAAACCTAGACCTCATCTCGATCCTCGGCTCGACGATTCGCCTGTCGATCCCGCTGATCTTCACTGCTCTGGCCGGCCTCTTCACCGAACGCGCGGGTGTTTTCGACATCGGTCTCGAAGGCAAGATGCTGTTCTCGGCCTTTGCCGCAGCTGTCGCCGCCTTCATGACGGGCTCGCCCTGGATCGGCCTTCTCGCCGGTATCACCGTGTCGGTGTTGATCTCGCTCATCCACGGCTTTGCCTCGATCACCAATCGTGGCAACCAGATCGTGTCGGGTGTTGCCATCAACTTCCTGGCGTCGGGCTTGACTGCCGTACTGGGGCAGGCCTGGTTCAGCCAAGGCGGGCGCACGCCGCCGCTCGCCGCTTCGGCGCGCTTCACCGAGATCGTCTTTCCCTATGCAGCCCAACTCAGGGACACGGGTTTCATCGGCCGCTTCTATGCCAACGTCATCTCCGGCCATAACATTCTGACCTATCTTGCCTTCCTCGCTGTGCCGGCGTCCTGGTGGGTGCTCTACCGCACCCGCTTCGGTTTGCGTCTACGGGCGGTCGGCGAGAATCCGGGAGCGGTCGACACCGCCGGCATTTCGGTCACCTGGTTGCGTTATCGCGCCACCATTTGTGCCGGCATCCTCTGCGGTTGCTCCGGCACCTATCTCGCCATCGCCCAGTCGGCTGGCTTCGTGAAGGACATGTCGGCCGGTAAGGGCTACATCGCGCTCGCAGCGTTGATCTTCGCCAAGTGGCGGCCGGTACCGGTGATGCTGGCCTGCTTGCTGTTCGGCTTCCTCGATGCCTTCGCCAACTTCATGCAGGGCAAGAGCGTGCCCGGCATCGGCGAAGTCCCGGTGCAAATCTTCCAGGCGCTGCCCTATGTGCTGACCTGCGTCCTGCTTGCCGGTTTCATCGGTGTGGCGAGGCCGCCCAAGGCTGGCGGCGTGCCTTACGTCAAGGAGCGTTGATATGGCCGATTTTGACGCGTTGTTCGCGGCGGCGAGTGCCGCCCGCGGTCGGGCGCATGCTCCTTATTCGAACTATGCCGTCGGCGCCGCGCTGCTTGCCGACGACGGCAAGATCTACGCCGGTTGCAACGTCGAGAATGCCGCCTTCCCGGAGGGCTGGTGTGCGGAGACGACAGCGATCGGCCAGATGGTGATGGGTGGCGCGAAGCGCATCGTCCGTGCTGTCGTGGTTGCGAGCCGCATTGATGGCGAGCGCGTCCCGGGTGGCCGGTTCTGCACGCCTTGCGGTGGTTGCCGTCAGCGTCTCTCTGAATTCGCGGCATCGCCGGCGACCGAAGTCTGGGCCGCCGATCCAGATGGCGCCAGTCAGCGCTTTACAATGGCCGAGCTACTGCCGGCCGGATTCGTTCTGGAGGAGTGAACGAGCATGTCCGAACTATCCAACGCTGCCCGCGCGGCGGCGATGATTGCTGCCAAGACCGACCTGAAGCCGATCGTCGGCATGGTGCTCGGCTCCGGGCTCGGTTCGTTCGCTGATGGCGTGGAGGACGCTGTCCGCTTCTCCTTCGCCGATCTGCCTGGATTCCCGGTTTCCACGGTGTCCAGTCACAAGGGCGAACTGGTGATCGGCCGCATCGCCGGCCAGCCCGTTGCGGTGCTGTCGGGCCGCGCCCACTATTATGAGCATGGCGAAGCGGCGATCATGAAGACGCCGATCGAAGTGCTGAAGATGATCGGCTGCAAAGCGGTGATCCTGACCAACGCGGCCGGTGGCCTGCATCTTGAGGTCGGTCCGGGCGAGCTGATGCTGGTCACCGACCACATCAATTTCACTGGCTCCAATCCGCTGGTTGGCGAGCTGGGCGACGAACGCTTCGTCGGTATGTCGCAAGCTTACGATGTCCGTCTTCAGAAGCTGTTCCGCGAAGCCGCGGCCGCCGAAGATATTAAGCTGCATTCGGGCGTCTACGTCTGGTTCACCGGTCCGTCCTTCGAGACGCCAGCCGAAATCCGTGCGGCCAAGATTCTCGGCGGTGATGCCGTGGGCATGTCGACGGTGCCCGAAGTCATTCTGGCCCGTTACATGGGCCTTGAAGTCGCTGCCGTTTCCACCGTCACCAATCCGGCTGCCGGCCTGACCGATCAGGAGCTCAGCCACGAAGAGGTGAAGGAAGCTGCGCCCAAGGGGGCCGAGAAGCTCCGGCGCATCCTGCCGCGCGTTGTTGCAGCCTATGGAGCTTCCGCATGAGCTTCCTTCCTCAGGAAATCATTCGCCGCAAGCGCGACGGTGCCGTGCTCAGCCGCGAAGAGATCGCCTTCATGGTCGAGGGGCTGACGGCCGGCTCGGTCACCGAGGGGCAGGTAGCGGCCTTCGCCATGGCTACCTTCTTCAAAGGCATGACCATTGAAGAGCGCGTGGCGCTGACGCTGGCCATGCGCGACTCGGGCACTGTGCTCGATTGGTCGGACCTGCCGGGGCCGGCTCTCGACAAACACTCGACCGGTGGCATCGGCGATACGGTTTCGCTTATGCTGGCGCCGGCCATTGCCGCCTGCGGCGGCTATGTGCCGATGATCTCCGGCCACGGTCTTGGACACACCGGCGGCACGCTCGACAAGCTCGACACGGTGCCGGGCTACAAGACGCAACCGGATAACGATTTGTTCCGCAAAGTGGTGCGCGAAGTTGGCTGCGCCGTCATTGGCCAGACCTCTGATCTCGCGCCGGCCGACAAGCGAGTTTATTCCATTCGCGACGTGACGGGCACGGTGGAGAGCATCGACCTGATCACTGCCTCGATCCTGTCCAAGAAGCTCGCGGCTGGCCTCAATGGTCTGGTCCTCGACGTGAAGACCGGCACAGGTGCCTTCATGGCGACCCTCGATGATTCGCGGGCGCTGGCCGATAGCCTCGTTCGTGTCGCTAACGGCGCCGGTCTTCCGACCGTCGGTCTCATCACCGACATGAACGAGCCGCTTGGAACGGCGGCTGGCAATGCCTTGGAAGTGCAGCTCGCCGTCGACTTCCTGACGGGCAAGCGCATCGATCCGCGCATGTGGGAGGTGACGGTTGCGCTTTCGGCCGAGATGCTGGTCATCGGCGGTCTTCGTCCCGATCTTGCCGAAGCACGTGTCGCGATCGAAGAGGCCTTCACCTCTGGTCGCGCAGCGGAAATCTTCGGCAGCATGGTAAGTGCGCTCGGCGGTCCGATCGACTTCGTGACCAAGGCGGACAGCTATCTTGCCAAGGCGCCGGTGGTGAAGCCCGTCTACGTGCCGGAAGCCGGCACCGTCGCTGCAATCAACGCGCGAGCGATCGGCGTTGCTGTCGTCGGGCTGGGGGGCGGTCGGACTCGTCCACAGGACCCGATTGATCCGTCGGTCGGTTTCTCGGCATTGGCCGGTCTTGGCGAGGATGTCGGTCCTGACCATCCGCTCGGCTTCGTGCATGCGGCGAGCGAATCGGCAGCGGATGCCGCTGCTGCGGCCCTCGTTGCCGCCTATCAGCTTGGTGACCGGCCGGAACGCGGTCCGTCGGTGATCGAACGGGTCGGCGGCTGACGGCTTTTCGAGGGGCGGCTGCGGACGGCGCTACCCCTTGGCTTCGGGCAAATAAAGATGAAGCGCCATCGACGCGCCGAGGAGGAAGTATGAAACGGGCGATCATCATCGTTCTGGATAGCTTTGGCATCGGCGGTGCGCCCGATGCCGCTCGTTTCGGCGATGAAGGCTCCGATACGCTTGGCCACATCGCTGCCGAGTGTGCTGCTGGCCGTGGCGATCGCGAGGGGCTGCGGTCCGGACCGCTCTCCTTGCCCAATCTCGAGCGGATCGGTCTCGGTCTCGCCGCTGAACTCGCTACGGGTCGCAAACCTGCTGGCTTCAGCCGCACGAGTGCCGCGGGGCGCTATGCCGCTCCCGCTGAGGTGTCGAGTGGCAAGGACACGCCCTCCGGCCACTGGGAAATCGCCGGAGTTCCCGTGCCCTTCGAATGGGGGTACTTCCCACCGGCGCCGCCCAGCTTTCCTGCCGAACTGATCGAAGCATACGTTCGCGAGACGGGCGTGCCAGGAATTCTCGGTAATTGCCACGCCTCCGGCACCGAGGTCATCGCCCGCTTCGGCGAGGAACACATTCGTACCGGCAAGCCGATTGTCTACACCTCGGCCGACTCGGTGATGCAGATTGCTGCCCACGAGACGCATTTCGGGCTCGCCAAGCTGCTGGCCGATTGTGAGATCGCCCGCAAGCTGGTCGATTCCTACCGGGTTGGCCGCGTCATTGCCCGTCCCTTCGTCGGCGAGACCAAGGACACCTTCAAGCGCACCGCCAATCGGCGCGACTATGCCGTGCCTCCGCCGGAGCCGACCCTGCTCACTCGTGTCGAAGCCGCTGGGAACAAGGTCTTCGGTATCGGCAAGATCGGCGACATCTTTGCCCACCAGAACATCACCATCACCCGCAAGGGCAAGTCCAACGACGGCAATCTCGATCTTGGCATCGCCGCACTTGCTGAGGCTGGCGATGGCGATCTCGTCTTCGTCAATCTCGTCGATTTCGATACCGAGTATGGCCATCGGCGCGACGTTGCCGGCTATGCCGCCTGCCTCGAAGCCTTCGACCGCCGCTTGCCGGAAGTGGAAGCAGCGATGGGTGAGGGCGACATGCTGCTGGTCACCGCCGACCACGGCTGTGATCCAACCTGGAGCGGTAGCGACCATACGCGCGAGCGCGTGCCGGCGTTGTTCGCCGGGAAAAAGGTGCCACCTGGCCCGGCTGGCCGACCCGACAGCTTTGCCGATATGGCTGAAACCGTTGCCGATTGGCTCGGCCTTGCCCCGGGCCTGCATGGCCGCTCGTTGCTCTGAGAGATAATTCATGACCGACCCGACAGCCGTGCCTTCGGTGCCGAAGGCCGAACTCCACGTTCATCTTGAAGCCGGTGCTTCGCCTGAGCTTGTTCGCCGCAATGCTGCCCGTTACGGCGTCGATGTGTCGCGCCTATTCGATGACGAAGGGCGCTATCTCTGGACCGATTTCTCGGCCTTTCTCGTTGCCTATGACCTTGCAGCGTCGGTGTTCCGCACGCCCGAGGATTTTGCCGAGCTCGCCGAAATCTATCAGCGAGAAGCTGCCGCTGCCGGCTCGATCTATACCGAATTTTTCGTGTCACCCGATTTTGGCGAGCGTTCCGGCCTTGGTTACCGCGCCTATCTCGATGGGATTGTCGAGGGGCTGCGGCGAGCCGAAGCCGCGACAGGTATCATCGGCCGAGTCATCCCGCTGGTCGAGCGCCACTATGGCCCTGAGCGGGGCGTGGAGGCAGCCCGAATGGCCGTCAACAATCTCGTTCCTGAGGTCGTTGGTTTCGGCATGGCCGGCGAAGAGCGGCTCCATGCCCCGCATGAGTTTGTCCCCGCGTTTGAGATTGCCGCCGAGGCAGGCCTGCCGCTGACCTGTCACGCCGGTGAGTGGTGCTCCTGGGAAGGTGTTGCGGCGACGCTCGACGCCATACCGGTGAAGCGTATCGGTCACGGTGTGCGCGCCATCGAGAGCGCTGATCTCGTCCGCCGCATTGCCGAAGAAGGCATCCACCTCGAGGTCTGCCCGGTGTCCAACGTGACGCTTGGCGTCTATCCGGATTATGCGACCCATCCCCTACTGGCACTCAGGAAGGCGGGTGTCCGCCACTCGCTGAACACTGACGATCCGCCATTCTTCTGGACCTCGGTTGGCCATGAATATCGTACGGCGCGCGAGGCTTTCGGGCTGACCGATGTCGAGCTCAAGGCGGTGACACGGACCGCTATCGAGGATGCCTTCTGCGACGAGGCGACCAAAGCGAGGCTTTTCGCTCTGATATGAGCGGGAATCTGGTGGAGATCGGGGAAAATGCCGGTTTCGGAGGCGGCTTTGAGTCTTTATGGTCGCCCAAACTCAAAGCCCGCGAGGAACCCATGAGCGTTAAGGTCATCGATCATCCGCTGGTGCAGCACAAGCTGACCATCATGCGCAAGCAGGAAACCTCGACAGCGAGCTTTCGGCGGCTGCTGCGCGAAATTTCGACGCTGCTCTGCTACGAGGTGACGCGCGACCTGGCTTTGACCGAAGTCGAGATAGAGACGCCGCTGCAGACGATGATGGCGCCGACGCTCGAAGGCAAGAAGCTGGTATTCGCCTCGGTGCTGCGCGCCGGCAACGGCCTTTTGGAGGGTATGCTCGATCTGGTGCCGGCGGCTCGCGTGTCGCATATCGGCATCTACCGTGACCATGAGACGCTGCAGCCGGTCGAATATTACTTCAAGGCGCCGGCCGATCTGTCGGACCGCCTGACCATTGTCGTCGACCCGATGCTGGCCACCGGCAATTCGTCGATTGCGGCTGTCGATAAGCTGAAGGAACGCGGCGCGCGCGATATCCGCTTTGTCTGCCTGCTGGCAGCGCCCGAAGGCATCAAGCATTTCACCGAGGCTCATCCTGACGTGCCGGTGTTCACGGCAGCGATCGACAGCCATCTCAACGAGAAGGGTTACATCGTGCCTGGTCTCGGCGATGCGGGCGACCGCATGTACGGCACCAAGTAAGCGCGGCCCAATTCGCTCAAAGCTCAGAAGCTCCGGTTATTGGCCGGAGCTTTTTTGTGCCGGCTCGGGGCTCGTTGTTTGGCTTTGATCTATGGTAGCGCCATGATCTTGATGATGGCCGGAGCCATGATCACGGCAAACAGAACAGGCAAGAAGAACACGATCATCGGCACAGTGAGCTTGGGCGGCAAAGCCGCTGCCTTCTTCTCTGCTTCGTTCATTCGCATATCGCGATTTTCCTGGCTGAGAATGCGCAACGTCTGGCCGAGCGGGGTACCGTAGCGCTCCGATTGAATAAGGGCGAGACAGACCGCCTTGACCCCGTCCAATCCGGTACGATTGGCCAGGTTTTCGTAGGCCTGACGGCGGTCCGGCAAAAAGGACAATTCAGCCGTCGTCAGGCTGAGCTCCTCTGCCAAGGGTAGCGATTGGCTGCCGATTTCCTCGGAAACGCGACGAAAGGCATGTTCGATGGACATGCCGCTTTCAACGCAGATCAGGAGAAGATCGAGAGAGTCGGGAAAGGCGCGCTTGATCGATTGCTGCCGCTTCTGCAGCGCATTCGAGACAAAAATCACGGGCAGATAGAAGCCAGCGTAGGCAATGACCAGACATATGCCCGCCTTGAAGGGGAGCGGACGCTCGATCTTCATGACGACAAATATGTAAAAAATCGCGATAGCCAGACAGGCGAAGGGCAATACAAAGCGTGCAAAGAGAAAAGTCGTGGTGGCCGCTTCGCTGCGAAAGCCTGCCTGCTTCAGCCGCTCTTCTCCCTTGTCGTCCAGCAGGGCCTTTCTGAGGGACAGCTTGTCGACAAGGCCGCGCATGTAAGCCTTCGACTCTTTGCCTCGAAGCGAACTGCGTCCCTCTTCCGCTAGTTTGGCGCGCTCTCGTTGCCGGATTTTTTCTCTTTCGTCGGCTACGGCACGCATGCGCGCCGGCAGACGGTCGCCCGAAAGGAGCGGCATCGCCAGACTGACGATCGTTGCGAAGATGGCAAGCGATACCAGGATGGCCATCAGGACCACCGGATCGCGCAAAGTGTTGACGATCGCGCCCATGGTGGTCCCTCAGAAGTCGAAAGCGATCATGCGCTTCATGACAAAGACGCCGATCATCATCCAGAGAAGCGAAATGCCCAGAACAATCTGGCCGATGGGGGTGATGAACAACACCATGATGTAGCTGGGGCTGGTCAGGTATACGAGCGTCGTGACGATGAATGGTAGCGAGCCGATGATGCCAGCCGACGACTTTGCTTCCATGCTCATCGCCTGGATCTTGGCACGCATCTTCTTGCGCTCGCGCAGAACCTTGGCGAGGTTGCCAAGCGCTTCGGAGAGATTACCACCGGCTTTCGACTGGATGGAAAGCACAATGCCGAAGAAGTTAGTCTCCGCCAACGGCACACGTTCGTACATGCGAACGACCGCTTCATCGATCGGAATACCGAGCTGCATTGCTTCGACGACGATGCGGAACTCGCTTCTGACCGGCTCCTTGGCTTCGGTGGCAATCATCCTGAGGCAGTCGTTGAGCGGCAAACCCGCCTTTACGCCGCGCACAATGACCTCGACGGCGTTGGCGAGCTCTTCAATGAAGGCTTCGTGACGGCGCTTGCGTATGAAATTGACGATAAAGCGTGGCAGACCGACGGCACCTACGAAGCCGGCGCCCAATACCACCAACACCGGCATGCCGGTCAGAAAGCAGGTCGCAGCGCTGACGATACCGGCAATCGCGCTGTAGAGATAAAATCGGCTTATGGGAACATTGATGCCAGCCTGTTGAAGGCGAAGTTGCAAAGGTGGATTGGTGGATTTTGACGCCTTGTGCTTTTGCTTGATCTCAAGATCTTTCAGCGTCTCCTGGACGTTGCGGCGCCGCGTCGTCGGTGCCGCTGCCGCCTTGGCCCGCTCGGCGGTGACCGAGGAGGCTACAACCAGTGTCCGGCGGCGCTCTGCTGACGCCTGCCGCTCGATCCGCCCGTAAAAGAAGCCGTAGAGGAGAGCCGCGATGGAAAAGCCGACAAGGCCCATCATCGCGAGGATGCTTACGTCCATTTGCATGCCCCCCTTCCGTTTGGTCGCCAATGGTCAGGCATAGGCGCCCGAAGGTGCCGGAGCCTCGGATTCGTCAAGGGCGGCGGCGAGCCGCTTCTCTTCGCCATAGTAGCGAGCGCGGTCCCAGAACTTCGGCCGGCCGATGCCGGTCGACCTGTGCCGGCCGATAAGCCGCCCGTCGCTTTCCTCGCCGACGATGTCATAGACAAAGAGATCCTGAGTGATGACGACATCGCCTTCGAGGCCGACCACTTCGGTAATATGGGTGATCCGGCGCGAGCCATCGCGAAGGCGAGCTGCCTGGATGATGACGTCCACTGACGTGACGATCATCTCGCGCACGGTCTTCGATGGCAGTGTGTAGCCGCCCATGGAGATCATCGACTCGACGCGGGAGATGGCCTCACGCGGTGAGTTAGCATGCAGCGTACCCATTGAGCCGTCGTGGCCAGTGTTCATGGCTTGCAGCAAATCGAAGGCTTCCGGGCCGCGAACTTCGCCGACGATAATCCGCTCCGGACGCATACGCAGGCAGTTCTTCACCAAGTCGCGCATGGTCACCTGACCCTCGCCTTCCAGGTTGGGCGGGCGAGTTTCGAGGCGGACGACATGTGGCTGCTGCAACTGGAGTTCCGCTGCGTCTTCGCAGGTGATGATGCGCTCGGTTGGCTCAATATAGGCGGTGAGGCAGTTGAGCAGCGTCGTCTTGCCCGAACCGGTACCGCCTGAGACCAGTACGTTGCAGCGGCAGCGCCCGATGATCTCCAGAATGGTTGCCCCTTCTGGCGTGATGGATCCGAACTTGACGAGCTGCGGCAGTGTCAGCTTGTCTTTCTTGAACTTACGAATGGTCAGCGTCGGGCCGTCGATGGCCAGCGGCGGTGCGATGACGTTGACGCGGCTGCCGTCCGGAAGGCGGGCGTCGCAGATCGGGGAGGCTTCGTCGACACGGCGGCCGATCTGACTGACGATGCGCTGGCAGATGTTCATCAGCTGCACATTGTCGCGGAAGCGAACACCGGTCTTGATCATCTTGCCGCCCACTTCGATGAAGGTGGCATTGGCACCGTTGACCATGATGTCGGCGATGTCGTCGCGGGCCAGCAAGGGCTCCAGAGGACCGTAGCCGAGCACGTCGTTGCAGATGTCGTCGAGCAGCTCTTCCTGCTCCGAGATCGACATCACCACCGCCTTGAGCGAAATGATGTCGCCGACGATGTCACGGATTTCTTCGCGTGCCGTCTCGACGTCGAGCTTGGCGAGCTGGCTGAGGTCGATCGTCTCGATCAGCGCCGAGAAGATCGATGACTTGGTATCGTAGTAGCTGTCGGACTTGCGTCGCTCCGGCATCTCGGGCGCTGGAGCCGCGGCAGGGCGTGCGGTTGCCGCAGGAGTTGGCGCCACCGGGGCCGCAACCGGCGGCGGAGTTGATTCGATGGCGCGTGCCACCGGGCTCGCCGCTGGCTTTTCCAGTGCCGTACCGAATGAACCGCGCTTGCCAAAGGACATCGAACGTCTCCTCGTCCTGTTCGTCAGTGCGCCTTGAGGCGCGGAAGCCGGGCGAGCAGGGGCATGAGAGCCGACTTGCGGCTGTTGCGGGTTATGCTGCGTCCCGTCAGGCGCGCAGCGAGCGTATCGAACATTTGTGCGATCGGAGCCCGGGCGTTCAGCTCGGCAATCATCTGTCCGTTGTTGGTCGCGGTGCCGAACAGGGCCGCGTCAAAGGGAATGATGGCAGCTGGATCGAGCTGCAACGCCTTCTGGAAATCGACAGGCTTGATCTCCGGGCGCTTGGGCAAGCCCACCTGATTGATCACCAGACGGGGCGGCTCGTCGTTGGGCCGGGCGATCTTCAGTTGATCGATGACATTCTTGGCGTTTCGTAGCGAGGTCAGGTCTGGTGTGGCCGTGATCACAACCTCGTCGGCCGAGCCGAGCAGCCGCCGTACCCAAGCCGTCCAGAGGTGGGGCAGGTCGAGAATGATGGCTGGGGCGCTGACACGCGCCGCGTCGATAATCGGTTCGAACGCCATCTCGTCGTGGTCGAAGGGGCGATCCAGGGTGGCCGGCGCCGCAAGCAAGCTCAGATTGTCGGCGCACTTGGAGAGAAGGCGGTCGAGAAACACGTCATCAACCCGGTCGCCCGCAGCGAGCGCGTCGGAAAGAGTTTGAGCCGGTTCCTGGTTGAAGTCGAGGCTGGCGGTACCGAAGGGAAGATCGAGGTCCGCGAGAACCACGCCGCCTTCGAAGGCGCGTGACAAGGCAAAGGCGACATTGTGGGCCACAGTCGATGAGCCCGCCCCGCCACGAGCGCCGATGAACGCAAGGATCCGGCCCACGGGCTTCACATCGGGCGAAAGATAGATTTCACCGATCTCGCGGATCACATCGTAGAGATCGAAAGGGGCAACCATATACTCCGAAACGCCGCGCCGCATGAGGTCACGATAGAGGGCAACGTCATTGTGGTGGCCGATCAGCACCACTTTCGTGCCGGCGTCGCAGACCGTTGCCAGTTGATCGACCTGCTCAAGCACCTGTTCGCGCCGTTCCCGCGTTTCGATGAACAGCAGGTTCGGCGTCGGGGCAGCGGCATAGAAATCGAGCGCAGCGGGGACGCCACCTTGGTGGACCTTGACGTGGGCCCTGGCCATGCGGCGATCGGCAGCCGCCTGCTCGAGCACTTCGGCAACCTCAGGCGTCTCGCAAAAGGCCTGAATGGAGATGCGTGGCACAGGCTTCAGTCCGTCTGTGTCGGCAGAGCGGCCGGAAGCTTGAGGCGCGAACGGATCGTCGGTAGTCATGGCCGTCGGTTCCTGAGTTTTCCAGCATGAAGCTGAAAAGACAAACGGAGATATAAAGTTGTGTTTCGCTCCGGTCGGGACGGGGCGACGTTGGTGGCCTAGCCTTAGCTGCCGCCTGTAGAAGAGGTGTCGGTGCTTGAGAGCTTCTGAAGGGCCTGCCAACGCTGCCAACCGTGCACCGGCGTCTCGGCGCGAGGTGTGATCAGATCGTTCGGGTTTTCGACCATTGCAGCGAGGTTGGCCTGGGTGGCGCAGCCGAACTCGGCGCCGGCGTCACCTTTCTGGTTGTCGGGCATGATGTCGGCAGTCCAACGGCCGCAGGGTGGACTAACTGCCTTGATGCGGGCAAATCCAAGCCGGATCGGTGCGGGAACGCGAGGATCGGCAACGGCGTAGGTCTGTGCCCTGATGTAGGCGGGTGCAACGCCCGACTGTTTGAGTACGACACGGATCTGGCGCGCCAGATAATCGGCTGCTGCCTGATTGACGGATCCGGCCGGCGTCATCACCACGACCGGGCCCGTGGCATTCCTTGCCGCGTCGGCACCAAAGTCGGCGACGACGGCCCTGAGGTCTGCCGACAGCCCACCAGTGCCGGTTCCGACCGGAATGTCCAGCGTCTGGGGGGCTTCGGTAACGGCTATCGGGTAGGCGCTTCTGTAGCCGTCCGACGGAGTGCCCTCGGTCAACGACTGGCCCTGCTGGTTGCAGGCTGCCAGCGTCACCGCAAGGGTCAGTGCCACGGCGGCGAGCGGCACTCGTTCGGAGCGGACAAGATACTTTATCGCCTGCATGCCAATCCTCCGATGCGCTGGCTCACTCATAGGAGAAGCCGTAGCGGCCCTGGTAGGAACCAGAAGCAGCACCGTTGACGCGGTAGATTCTATTGATCTGGTTCAGGAAGTAGCTTTGGGCGTCGGCCTGGAAGTTCAGATTCTGATCCGGACGGGTGATCTCCGACGGAGCAACAGGCTTGACCAGATACGGGGTGACGAAAATCACCAACTCCGTCTGCTGGCGTTTATAAGCTTCGCTCTTGAACAGCGCGCCCAGGATCGGCAGATCGGACAGTCCTGGGATTCCGTTCACAGTCTTGGAGACGTTGTCCTTGAGCAGGCCGCCGATCGCGATGGCTCCACCCGAGGGGAGTTCGACCGTTGTCTCAGCGCTTCGCTTGCTCAAGCCTGGATATGTCGAGCTGTAGGTCGTGTCAGGATCGCTGACTTCCGTGTTGATCTTTAGACTGATCCGTCCCGAGGAAAGTACCGTCGGCGTGAACCCAAGAATTATGCCGTATTCCTTGAAGTTGACGGTGTTGTTGTCCGTGCCGTTGCTGACAATGTAGGGAATTTCGCCGCCGACGACGAACTTCGCGGCCTGGCCGGAAACCGCTGTGAGGTTCGGTTCGGCCAGGGTTCTCACAACGCCCTGCGTTTTGAGTGCCTCGATCATACCGGCGAAGTTTGACGATCCTATGCCAAGCGCGCCGGTCGTCGTGCCGGTTGCCACGCTATAGGTGTTACCGGTGTTGGTGCCTGAAATCACCCGGTTGGCGAAATTGGCGAGGCTGTAAGTCGTTGACGTCGTTGGGGTTGAGATGGGCGCGAAGGTGACTCCGCCTACGGTCGTCAGAGCCGTCATGTCGACGCCGAGATTTCGGGTCGCATTCTTGGCTACCTCGGCCACGACGACGCGAAGATTGACTTGGTCCGAGCCGGAAACCGTGATCGAGTTTACAATCTGGTTGGACGAGCCGACGAATTTTCCAGCGATGGTCGCCGCCATGGCCGCAGCTTCCGGGGAAGTCACGGTACCTGAGAGTACCAGCGAGTCGCCAAGCGATTGCGCCTTGATGTGCGAGCCGGGGATTACTTCGGCGAGCGTGCTCTCAAGCCCGACGGTGTCGCGTGCAATGACGAGCTCGAAGTGGGCAATCTGACGGTTGCCAGCGCCGAACAGAAAGACGTTGGCCTCGCCGATGCTCATGCCAATGATGTAAATCTTGCGATTGTTGCGCACCACGGCATCGGCGACTGCCGGGTTTGACACCAGCACGTCGCGTATGTCTTCCGGAAGGTCAATGACCATGGACTTGTTCAGGCCCAGGTTGACGACCCGCCCTTCCAGATCCGCCGTCGAGTTGATAGCTGCAGGGTCAGCCGCTCGAGCCGGCTGAGGCAGAACCGCAAGTCCGGCGAACAGAAGGCCCGCAATGGGAAGGATCAAGGCTAGGCAGCGATTCATGACCGTGTTTCCTGGATTTGCAATCGGTCGAGATGCTTTGGTCATGGTGCTTGCTGAGCGGTAACGCGTGAAACCGCCCCGAATTTCACGACAGCTATGCCGGTTGGTTTGCGTTGCTTTGCAGCAGGTTGGCTGGAATCGGCCAGTGGGCGAAGTGCGAGCGAGATAGTCCCGATCTGCTGGGCCTGGGTGACGAGCTCCGTCTGGTCGGGTGTCAGCTCAAGCGTGGCCGTGTTTTGGGCCACGATCGACGGTTGCTTGTCGTCTCCGCTTTGCTGGACGGATTGGTCGATGGCCAACACCCTCACATCGGTCAGGATCGTCTCGGCCACTGCCTCGTTGGCACCTTTCTGATGGACCAGCAGGATGTCCACCCGATCTTCCGGCAGGATGAAGCCGCCGGCAGTGGAAGCCGCGTTGACGCGCACAGCCACCGCGCGCATGCCGACTGGCAATACCGCTGAGAGGAATCCCCGGTCGGAACGCACCAGCTTGGCCTTGCGAATTGGCTCTCCGGCCAGGATGGGGCTGCGCACCAGCATGCCCTTCAGATCGGTGACGGCATCCGGCTCGTTTGATCGCTGTATGTATCCATCGTTGAGCCCGTCCTTGGGCCACGGTTTCCAGACAAGCGTGTCGGAATCGACGGTCTTTCCAACCTGGATGTCCGAGGCGGCAACCAATACGTCTTCAAGGTCGATGGGAGGCGCTACGGGTTGGGCGGCGACCTCCTGAGGGGCCTCCGGGGCCCGAGCGCCGATCCGTGTCGCTATGAGGCCGGCACCGGCGGCAGCGCCGACGGCGACGAGAAGGATGACCAGTTGGATCGGACGCATGATGTTGCCTCGTGACCTGGGACGACGAGCGTTCCACTCAACGTCGGAGTACACGGGGTAACGCTGAATTTATGGTTAATAAGGTGTTTGAAATCGTCTCGGTTTGTATCCGGCGTTCAGGAATCGTCAGCAATTGGCGTCTTTGCCACCTCATATCCTTTCGAATAAGACGAACCAATGCGTGTCTGGAAAGACTGCCAGCGTGGCTGCTGCGAGCGCCACGCCGTAGGGAACTCCGGCGCCTTTTTCATGCAGGCGAAGTGCGGGTGACCAGCCGAGCAGGAAGGACGGAAGGGGCACCGCACGGAAGGCCAGAATGACCAGTGAAAGCACTCCGCCAAATAACGCGGTCAGCACTAGAAAGGGTAGGGCCTGTTCAATACCCAGCCAGAGCGCGATGGCGGAGGCGAGCTTGGCATCGCCGCCTCCGAGGAAGCCAAAGGCGAAAAGAGCGAAGGTGGCTGCGAGGACCCCGATACCGACGAGGAGGTGAAGTCCGATTGCGGGGAGCTGCAAGCCAGCCAGCAATGCGACGACGATAAAAGTTACTGCGAGGATTGCAGGAAATCGATTTGGGATTTGCATCGTCAAGAGGTCGTAGCAGGCTGCGACCGTGACGATGACAGGGAAGACGGCCGTGAGGGCGGCGATGAAAACTGCAAGCACGGATGAATCCCCAACTGGACCGACAAAGCCTAGATGCGGTTGGTAAACGACGTCTCAACAGGTTTGCACCAAAAGCAAAGGGAGGTCTTTCGACCTCCCTTTGTGCGAACCAGCCGTTCTTATTCCACTTACGCGCAATAGCTGCTGCCTTAGCCGCCTTATCGCGTTAGGCACTTGCAACATCGGCGAGAGGCGATCGACGTTGATCGCCGGAACAACACGCCTACCCAGCCTGATTAAGATTTGTTCAGGTTGTGCGAGACGTTGTTGAAGGTATTGGAAATGTTGGTGCCCAGGGTGCTGGCGGCCGTGATGATGGCAACGGCGATCAACGAGGCGATCAGGCCGTATTCAATGGCGGTGGCGCCGGACTCGTCCTTCAGGAAACGCGACACGAGAGCCTTCATTTCAAGATACTCCTAAGCTCACTTAACTGACAGCACAGGTTCGATGGTCTAATTGTTTCGCCTGACCCGTCTGAACCGAAATCAATCTATGCCGTGAGCTGTTGCCACCGAGTTAAGGCGATTGATGAAACTTGCCCCTATCTGCAGAAGTCGTTGGATGGTTAAAGTTAACTGAATGGTGGCGTGAAAAACTCTTCATTCACCATCTCATCGACGTGAAACGGCGAGGCTCTCCCAAGGAAATTGCTTCTCCTTGCCCGAATTCGAGCGTTTTCGAAGTGTGCGTTTTCAAGAAGCATGCTTGCCACATTATCCTTGCGCAGCGCTGGAAAGGTGGTGACCGCAATAATGTTGGCGCTTTGTTTACCTACTTCCTCGATGATTGCGGTGAACAGAAGGTTACTGGAGCGTTCCATGTCCACGAGGTCCGTTCGTTCGGCTCTAGAGGCTGCAATTATCGGCGGCTCGATCGTTGCTGCTTTCATGACTGCTCCAGCCGTCGCCGCCGAGATGGTGAAGGTTGAACTAGATCAGGCTCGCATCTACCGGTTGGCGGCGCCCGCAAGTACCATTGTGATCGGCAATCCTGCTATTGCGGACGCAACACTGCAGGATTCGCAGACCCTTATCGTGACGGGGCGCGCCTACGGTCAGACCAATCTGATCGTTCTCGACGGGCAGGGCGAGACCATTACTGACGTGCAGCTTGCCGTTCTCGCTGCATCGGAAAACCTCGTCACTGTCTACAAAGGGGTAAAGCGGCAATCGTTGAGTTGCGTGGTGGATTGTCAGCCGGCAGCTGTGCCGGGCGATGACGCCGAGCATTTCTCGGGCATCATCGGCCAAACCTCGCAGTATAGTGGTGCCGGCAGTTCTCTGAGCACGACGACGGCGGCCACCGGGTCTGGAGGTGCAATCAACAGCACATCTGGCGGCTGGACTCCGAGTGCGCCAAACAGCCAATAACGATGGGCAACTATACCGCTTGGTAAGGTGTTTCAGGCAAACTCCAGTTTGCGAGCTAACTCGCCGCGGGGAGAAGTTTCATTGTACCCGGACTGGCCCTTCAACCGTTCCTGCCCGGCCGGCACGGTCGGAGCAGAGCCTTGGCGGTCGCGTTTTTTCCTTGACCGGCGAGGCGCCGTGGCCATGGAATTTGCGATCGTCTCGATCCCATTCTTTCTGTTGCTGTTCGCCATTCTAGAAATGGCACTCATGTTTTTCGTTGGCCAAGTGCTGGATACCGCGACCGTGTCTGCGTCCCGACTGATCCGCACTGGCGAAGCGAAGGCACAGGCAATCACTCAGGATCAGTTCAAGGCCAAGGTCTGCGAGGGAATGGCCAATCTTGTTGATTGTGATACCCGCATGTACGTTGACGTACAGTCTTATTCTACCTTTGCCTCTTATTCGCCGTCGAGTCCACTTGATGCGAGCGGACACATAAAAGCAACAAGTTACACTGCCGGGAACAAGAGCGAGATTATTGTCGTTCGCAGCTTCTACACATGGCCCGTACTATTTGACGTCCTGGCGCGGAGTACGACAAGACTATCCAACGGAGATCAGCTTCTCGGGGCAGTGGTCGCTTTTCAGACGGAGCCCTTTCCATGGTAGGCGTGAGCCTCAGATCAGCCTTGGGGAAAGTGGGTTACCTGCTTAAGTGCTTTGCCCTGGAAATCGGAGGCGTTTCCGCTGTCGAATTTGCGCTGATCTTGCCGATCATGCTGATCATTTATGCCGGTTGTGGCGAGTTGACGATGGCGCTGGTCATCGATCGCAAAGTCAGTCGGGCGGCGAGCACGATTTCCGATCTTGTCGCTCAACAAAGCTCGGTCAGCACGGCGCTGATGACCAATATCTTCGATGCCACGACATCCATCCTCGAACCATATGATTCATCAATTGCCAAAGTCGTCGTTGTGGTGGTCGATATTACGTCCTCCGGCCAGAAGGTTTCGTGGTCCAAGGCACGCAATGATACCGCTGCCACAGCGAACGCCTCGCCGCCGGCCGCTTTCGTGGTTCCCAGCACCATTGCCTCGGTGGGTGATGAGGTTGTCGTCGGTCGCGTCACCTATGCCTTCAGCTCGCCTTTTGCCAGCATCATGCAGAGCGTTACCGGCGGCGCGACCTATAACCTGAACCACATTTTCTATCTGAAGCCACGGCAGGGCTCGACCATCGCCTTCACCAACTGATCGCCAAATCCTGGCCGAATGTATCCGCTCGCTGATAGCATGTGTCCCAGTTAACGGGCCGGCAACATGGGACTGCTAAAGTCATTCAAGTTTGGTCTTGCGTCGTTCCCCGAGAGACTACGTTCAGTGGCATCCCCCGTGTTCCACCTTTCGACGATCCTGAGGCCGTCGCTGTTCGCCTTCGGCGCGGTGTTCGTTGCTATTCTCTCGATCAGCATTCTGGTGCGGGATCAGGATGACACTCGGTATCTCGAACGGCGATATGCCGATGTGGGCAAGATCTTGTCGGCAGCGATCGACCCCCGCTTCCAGACCAAGGCCGATGAAATCACGCGCGTGGCGGAGCGGCTGGTGGTGATCGGCGCCATCCAGGGCGGCGTGCTCTACGATAGTTCAGGACACGAGCAGCAGGTGTTTGGCGAACGTGTCGAAGCCAGCTTCAACGCGGTCATGCGGACGGGACACACGGTATTTCGATCGGTAAGTGGCAGCAAGGCAGACTTCTACTATTCGCCGGAAGCTTCGCAGACGCCTTTTCATATCTTTCTTCGCGTCAACGTCGGAGAGATCACAAGCCTTGAAACCGTCCGAGACGAAAGGGCGATTACCATTGCGCTTGGAGGCGGCGTAGCCGCCGCCGTGATCACCGAGTTGATCATGATCCTCTTGGTCTGGTGGCCTCTGCGTCGTTTGCGTTCGGTCGTCGAGGCTATGCAGCAGGATCCAGCGTCCGCAGACCGGACTCAACCGCTCAAGGCCTGGGGTGGCGAAGTTGGCAGATTGACCTTTGCTTTCGAGTGTCTGAGGTCGATGCTGGCCGACGTCTGGCGGACTCGGGTCGTAGTTGCCGACACGATCATTGAATCGTCGCCATTTGCCGTGCTGCAGGTCAACGGCGACGGTCATCCGTTCTTTGCCAATGCTTCCTGCGCTCGCCTGCTTGGGCGAGACATTCTCAGAACCAACGAGGTGTCGCCGCTTGTCTTGCGCGATGTGACAAGTGGCGCGCGCCAAAACCTCAAGGCCTTTGTCGAGACACACAAGAGTGGGATCAGAGCTGTCGAGTTTGCCACGCCGGCCGGACAGAAGCAGGCCATGGTTGCGTCCTTGCTGCTCGGCGCGGAAAGCCGGGCGCCGGTCAACGTTCTTGTCGGCGTAGATATCAGTACGCTTTACGGCGAGCGCGTTGCCGCCGAGGCAGCGCTCAAGGCCGGGATGGAAGATGTTGCTCGCGCCGCGACAAGGACCTTCGAATACAAGCAGATGCTGGAGGCATGTCTGGCTCTCATGGGGGGCGGCAAGAAGAGCCAGGACCATGTTCAGATTGCTTCGTTCGCCACCGAATGGCTGGAGACAGCTGACGAGGCTGGAGCGGTTCAGATTTCCGACGTCGATGGCGAAGATCCGGAGGTGTCGGGAGGGGCTGAAAATTTACGCGCTGTCGTGCGCTTTGCGGCGTTTGTCGCTTACACGCAAGTTGGAAGCCTGCCCGTGGATATGAAGGTCGATGTGCGTGGCATAGACTTTGAGACGGCCGGCCTGCAGGTCCAGGCGCGTGCTTCCGCCGTGGGAACCAAAGGCGCTTGCACAGCCGACACAAATCTGGCGCTCGCTGCTCTCAAGGCAGCCGTTACCCGCGTGAGCGGTCAGCTCTCAGAGGTCGAGAAGGACGAAAATGGTGGCGTCATCGTCCGAGTGATTTTGCGCGGCGCCGCCGAACGCATGCACACCGGAATGAAGGTGAAAGCCGCCGATTAGGTCCGCGGCCGGTTTACTCATTCAGTATGAGACGCCCGTCCTGGATGGCGAAGGCCTTGAGACGTCCAAGAAAACTCATGCCCAAAAGGTTGGTGCCCAGTTTGTCGTCGGGCATGACGAGCGCATCGACGTTCGTAAGGCGTATGCCGCCAACCTCGATCTCTTGAAGGCGCACGTGCGCAGCGCCGGCAACACCCCCCGCAGTCGAAACCCGGGCGGTATAGTCCCCAGGCAGGACGATCAAGCCTGCCGTTCGCGCATCGGAGGCACGGAGCGCCACCAATGTTGCCCCAGTGTCGGCCAGCATGGAAAGGGGGCGGCCGTTGACGCGCCCGGTGAAAACGAAGTGGCCTCGGCTATCGGAGGCTATCTCGGCTCTACCCATGATGGCTGCGGGTTTAGATCTGGTAGCAGATGGGGCGGTTGACGACTCTTTTGCCGGCTGCATGTCGGCAATTCGCTGCAGTTCCGGGGCGAAAAAGCCGATGACGACAGCCGCAGCCAACACCAATCCAAGCAGACGGAGCATATCGTCCTCCGCGCGGCCGGATCGGCCGCAGTCTTGGCAGGTTAGGAGGCTGCGGTTCTCAAAGCCTTAAGCCCGGCCCGAAGCGGCCGCCGCGAGGCTTGCTTTGGCCAGTGCCGCCCAGACGGCCGCACCGGAGGCGATGGCCTCGTCGGCAAAATCATAGGCGGGATGGTGCAGCCCGGCCGATGGACCGTTTCCCATGAAGAAATAGGCGCCGGGCACGCGCTCGAGATAATAGGAAAAGTCCTCGGCAGCCATCAGCGGCGGGGCCGCGCGGTCGATGGCGCTCTTCCCGAGCAAACCTTCAACCACGTCGCCAACGCGGGCGGCGGCTGCGCCATGGTTCACGGTGACCGGATAGCCCCGCTCGTAGGTGACGCGTGCTTCGGCGCCGAATGTCGTGGCCACCGCCGTGGCGATACGATTGACGGATGCCTCCAGCTGCTCGCGAACCTTCCTGTCAAGAGCGCGTACGGTGCCTGACAGGCGGGCGCTTTGCGGGATGACGTTGTCGGTATTGCCGGCGTGGAAGGTGGTCACGGAGACCACGCCAGATGCGAGGGGGTCGGTGTTGCGCGACACGATGGATTGCAGGGCCGTGACAAGCTGGGCGCCAGCCAGAATGGGATCGATCGTCTCGTGTGGCCGTGCCGCGTGGCCGCCCCGGCCGAGCACATCGATATAGAACCGGTCCGTCGAGGCCATGATGGCGCCTGGATTTACGGCAAAGCGACCTACCGGTAGCCCTGGGAGGTTATGGATGCCGTAGATCTCGTCCACGGGAAAGCGATCAAACAGACCGTCTTCGATCATCGCCTTGGCACCGGCCCCACCTTCCTCCGCTGGCTGGAAGACAAAAATGACAGTGCCGCTGAAATTGCGGTCGGAGGCAAGACTGCGAGCCGCGGCCAGAAGCGTTGCAGTGTGACCGTCGTGCCCGCAGGCATGCATGGCGCCGGGATTCTCGGATGCCCAGGGGGCTCCGGTTATCTCTTCGATCGGCAAGGCATCCATGTCGGCGCGGAGCGCGACCGCCCGATTGCCCGGGCGTCCTCGGAGTACGCCGACGACGCCGCTGCCACCAACGCCGGTCACCACTTCGTCGAGGCCAAAGGAACTGAGCTTCTGGGCCACGAAGGCGGAGGTTTCGTCGAGGGCGTAGAGCAGTTCGGGACGGCGATGCAGATCGCGGCGCCAGAGCACGGCTTCTCCGGCGATAGCAGCGATCTCTTCAAGGGCGGACAAAGGGAACCTCTCTACGGACTATTGCGGAGAAGCTTCAGCCTAGCATGCCGGTCACGACGAAGGCGAGGGGCAATCGCTCTCCGCAGAAGCCTCGAAATTTGCCGAAATTTAACCATCCGTTCGTGTTCTTGGTGGCAAATCCACCCGCCGGTCGGTGAGCCGATCGCGCCTTTATGGAGATTTCCCTGTGTCCGGACGCGCTTTCGCCCTTCTGCCGCTTTGCGCGGCGCTCTTCCTCGCCGCCTGCCAGAGCGCGCCTCCACCGCCGTCGCCCAAGCCGAGCTTCTACGAGGATCTCGCCTCTCCGACGGCTCGCGTTGACACGATCAAGGCTCAGTCGATGCTCAATCAGTATCGCGCCCAATCAGGTATCGCGCCGCTGACACTCGATCCGCGCCTCAACCAGATTGCCGAGGACTACGCAAAGAAGATGGCTGCGGCCGACAAGATGGGCCACGACGTCGACGGCCATTCTCTGTTGGGTACGCGCCTCAAAGGCTATGGCTATCAGTTCTCCAATGCCGGGGAGAATGTGGCTGCCGGCTACCATACGCTGGCCGAGGCCTTTTCCGGTTGGCGCCAGTCGCCTCCGCATGACCGTGGCATGAAGGACCCGGAGATGACCCTCATGGGCATCGGGACGGCTTACAACCCGAACTCCAAATACAAGGTGTTCTGGTGTCTGATTCTCGCCCATCCGCCGATCGTCAGTGCGGACGGCACGCTGATGGGAGCGACGGCGGGGGCCGCGTCGGCGACGAGCCTGACGATTCGCTACTGAAGTCCGGGCGCTGCCGATGGCTCAGGCCTCGGCGGCGCCGCCTCCCTGTCCAGAGAAGGCCGTCGTCAACGCCGCGTAGAGCTCGCGTGGGGTGAAGGGCTTGCGCAATGTGGCAGTGGCGCGCAGATCCTCAGGAATGCGTGCCGAGGCACTGACCATGACGACAGGCGGCAGCCCGCCGGTAAAGCGGGTTTCAAGCGCATCGAGGACGTTGCTTGCCGTTTCCGAGCGCAGCGTCCAGTCGATAATCACCACATCGGGCCGGCATGTGGCGGCCACGCTCACCGCCTCGGCGCTGCCACCAGCTTCGAAGACGTCGACCTCGAATGATTCGAGAATGCTCGAAATCAGCATGCGGGCGATCGGGCTGTCGTCAACGACCAGAGCCACTGGGCGGGATTCATCGGCCATGGCTCCGTCGCCATCAGCGCCGGAGGTTGGCGTTGCTGCGCGGCGCCCGAGTAGATGACCGACGATGCGGCGTCCCCCGATGATCGCCTGGGCGCCGCCGGAGCTTGCGGACGGATAGGCTGAGGTCGGGCGCATGGGCATGGTCGGTTTCCTGACAAAATGATCAATGAACATTACCCGGCGGACCTTTCCACCGTCTTAAGCAATGCCTGCCAACGCAAAAAGCTCTTCGGAAACCGATCTTTCTCCAATCGCCCGTTGACGTCCAACCACTGGCCGATATATTCCGCCTCCGCTGCCCCAGTGGCGAAATGGTAGACGCGGCAGACTCAAAATCTGTTGTTCGCGAGAACGTGCTGGTTCGAGTCCGGCCTGGGGCACCAACTTTATTATCCTGCTCAATTTTCTTCGCGACCGATTGATGATCGTTCGTGCGCGTCAGGTTCGCGGAGCAGGAAACTTCCGTCACGTTTCTCTTTGGGCTCCGAACTGCTACACCGGGCTATCCCGATAGTGTTCTTCCCGCAGGCCCATGTCCGACACAGCGCTCAGCCAATCCCCGCTCATCCTGTTTCTTCGCAATGCCCTCGGTCGGCATACGAGCGGGGTGATCTATCGCGACCTGGCGACGGCGCTCAGGCAGGCCATTACCGAGAATGTGCTCGGCACGGGCGATGTTCTTCCCGGTGAGCGGGATTTTGCCGAAGCGATCGACGTTTCGCGTACGTCGGTGCGCAAGGCCATCGAGACGCTGGTCGGCGACGGCGTGCTCATTCGCCGACACGGAGCTCGGACCGCCGTGGCTGAGCGCGTCGAGAAGCCACTATCGGCGCTAACGTCTTTCTCCGAGGACATGCGTTCGCGCGGCATCGAGCCGGGAATGACCTGGATCAGCCGCGAAGTCGGGCCGGCATCGCCGGCGGAGATCATGGCATTGCATCTGTCGGTCGGCGCCCGTGTCTGCCGCCTGAAGCGCCTCAGGACTGGTGATGGCATGCCTATGGCCATCGAGCACGCCGTGGTACCTGCGGATGTACTCGACGATCCCGAGGTGGTCACAGGCTCGCTCTATGATGTGCTGGCCGAACGGAATCGACGTCCTGTCAGAGCCTTGCAGCGCCTGCGGGCAGCGGTGGCCGGGGCGGAGGATGGTCGCCTTCTGCATCTCGAGATCGGCGCGCCACTGCTAGTCGCGGAGCGCCGCTGCTTTACTGCCGATGGGACGCCGGTGGAGTTCACCCGCACTTATTATTGCGGCGAACGTTACGACTTCCTAGTCGAGTTGCGGGCGCAAGACTCGATGTGATCACTTTGATACCAGTTGAGCAAATTATAGGCCTTTAGTCCAAACTGGTTGCTGACTGGTCTCTACGCTGCTACCACTGTTGCAAGTGATCAGCAGCGAGGAAATCGTGTCCGACTGCCTTCAGCGTTTCGCCTCATCGCTCGTCGTTTCCTGTCAGCCGGTGCCGGAAGGCCCGCTCGACCACCCAGACCAGGTGGTTGGCTTTGCGCTGGCGGCACTGGCGTCCGGTGGTCGTGGTCTTCGCATCGAAGGCATTGCCAATCTCAAGGCGGTCAGGGCGGCGACTGATGCGCCGATCATCGGCCTTATCAAGCGCGACCTCGATACCTCTCCGGTCCGCATCACGCCTTTCCTTGATGACGTGGCTGCGCTGGCCGAGGCGGGCGCGGATATCATTGCCTTCGACGCCACCGATCGGATTCGCCCTGTTGCCGTTGCCGATCTTTGCAAGGCCGTTCATGCCCATGGCAAGCTTGCCATGGCCGACATTTCAACCATCGAAGAGGCGAGGGCGGCTGTAGCGCTCGGTGTCGATGTGGTCGGCACGACCATGTCCGGCTACACGGGCGGCCCCGAGCCATCCGATCCGGATTTTGCGCTTTTGGCTGCTGCCGTTCGTCTCGGCCGGCCGGTGATCGCCGAAGGGCGCATTCGGGTACCCGAACAAGCCGCCGAAGCTATAAGACTCGGCGCCCATGGTGTCGTCGTCGGTTCAGCGATCACGCGCCCCGAACACATTACCCACTGGTTCGCCGACGCTATTGCGACCGCACGGGCAGCCTCGGAGCAACCCACGCTGGCCTTCGATCTCGGCGGCACCAAGACGCTGGTCGCTCTCGTCGACGGCGACCGCGTCATCGAGACCCGCGAGAGTATCACCAGCCGTGATCTCGGCCCGGACGACTGGTGCGGTGCGATCGCCGAGCTGGCCGCTCCCTGGCGAGGTCGTTATGGCGCCATCGGCGGCGCAGTTACGGGCGTGGTCCACAATGGTCGCTGGTCGGCGCTGAATCCGGGAACGTTGCCCGTATCGTCGAACTATCCGTTGGCCGATGCACTGGCGGGTCGTCTGGGCCAGCCGGTTGTCCTTCACAACGATGCCCAGGCTGCCGCATGGGGTGAGTATCGCTTTGGAGCCGGGGCGGGTCGCGATCTCGTTTTTGTCACCGTTTCCACCGGTATTGGCGGCGGTGTTGTCGCAGGCGGTCGGCTGCTCATCGGTCGCGGTGGTGTCGCTGGCTCCGTCGGACTCACCAGGGAAGCGGGTGGAGCTCCTCTCGAGACGCTGGCGAGTGGCCGCTTTCTGGCAGATGCGGCCAAAGCGCTGGGACATGACGTCGATGCACCATCTGTCTTTGCGGCCGCGGCGCGGGGCGAAGCGTGGGCGTCGGCCGTCCTCGATCGATCGACCGAGGTGGTGGCCCGCCTTCTTGAGAACCTTCAACTGCTTTTCGATCCGGCCGTCATGGTCGTAGGCGGAGGCGTCGGTCTCGCCGATGGCTACCGCGCGCGCCTCGAAGCGCGGCTGGCGCATTTGCCGCCACATCTGAAGCCCGAGATCCGCGCCGCGGCTCTCGGAAAAACCGCCGGCGTGATCGGTGCCGCTGATCTCGCCCGTCGCACATTATAAAATCCAAGGGGACAAAAATGACGCGACTGAAGACTCTTCTGACCAGCGCTGCCCTGTTTGCGGCGCTTGGGGTAACCGGTGCCATGGCCGAGGTGACCGTGCTGGGTTGGCCGGGCGGGCCTGAGGAAGCTGGCCTGCGCAAGGCGGCCGACGCCTATAACGCCACAGCTTCCGATGCCGACAAGGTGAAGCTAATCTTCTTCAACCGTGACGGTTTCTTCGACAAGCTGGCCGCCGATCTTGCCGCCGGCTCGACGGACTTCGACATCAATCTTTTGGCGACCTACGCGCTTGGCCGTTACGCGCCGTTCATGGATCCCATTGCGCTGCCGGATGCCTCGAAGGCCACCTTCCCCGAGAAGGTGCTCGCGACCATGCAATATGACGGCAAGCAGTACGGCATCCCGACCGACCTGTCGCTGCACTTCATGTACTACCGTACGGACCTCATCAAGAAGCTGCTTTCCGACGCCGATTGGAAAGCCAAGTACGGCGAGATCTCCGAGAAATATCTCGGCAAGAAGCTCGAGCCTAAGGATCCGGACGCCTGGACCTGGGACGATTGGATGGCGACGGCGCTGTTCTTCACCAAGTCGATCAATTCGAGCAGCCCGACCCGCTATGGCACCGTGCTGCAGATGAAGAACCTGTTGTTCAACATGATGGTCTGGCATTCGGCTGCGCGTGCCCAGGGCGGCGACTGGATGAATGACAAGGGTGAGATCACCGTCGACAGCCCGGCCTATCGGACGGCGCTTGAGATCTACAAGAAGCTTTACGACGAGGGGACCTCGCCCAAGGACTCGACGACCTACGAGTTCCCGGAAGCGAATGCGGCGTTTGGAGCCGGCCAGGCCGCGACGATGCTGCAGTGGAATGCTGCCTTCGGAGATCTCGACAACAAGGACAAGACGCCGGCCGTTGCCGGCAAGATCGGCACGGTGGCGCCGCCTGCCGGCCCGGCCGGCCGCTTCACGCATATTCACGGCCTTGGCCTCGGCATCAACAAGGCTTCCAAGAACAAGGAAGGCGCCGTCAAGTTCCTGAACTGGCTGGGGACGCCCGATGCGATGGAGATCTATGCCAAGGCCGGCGGTTCGCCGGCGCTGAGCGATGCGGTGGTCGCCAAGGTTAGTGCCGAGCGGCCCGATCTCGTCAAGCTCGGCCAGTATGCGGGCTCCTACGGCTTCGTCATGCATGGCGGAACGGCGGCCAAGGCGCTGCAGGTCTACGAACTGCAAGCCAAGGAGTTCACCGCCTATTGGTCCGGTGGCAAGTCGCTCGACGAGGCGCTTTCCGCAACCAAGGCGGGCATGGCCGATCTTCTGAAGCCGTGATCCTATTGGACAGCGGTGGCCTGACCATCGCTGTTCCTGCCCCGGCGGATTGCGGTATCTTGTTGAGCCAGCAGCGCCGCACCGTCGTTCCCGCGCACCGATCTCCCCCCGATCGGTGCGCGGGCCCGGTTCCAATGCCGCCTATCTTCCGAGGACGAGACCCGTATGTCGCGGACTTCCCGTTTCGAGGGGCGCCTCCTGATCGCCCCGCTCACGGCCTTTCTGATCGCCCTTTTGGGGTTTCCGCTTGTTCTCGACATCATCTATTCGATTTCCCGGGTGGGCTTCGAGAACATCCGAGCTCCGGAACTGATCGGTCTGTCGAATTACGCCAAGGCGGCCGCTGATCCCGAGTTTTGGGCCGCTGCCTGGTTCTCCCTGCGTTTCGGCGTGATCGTCGCCGTCATCCAGGTGGTGGTCGGACTCGGGCTGGCCGTGTTTCTCGCGCCGCTCTTTGCCAAGCGCCCATGGCTGATCACCTTCCTGATGCTGCCCATGATGGTCGCGCCGGCCCTCGTCGGCTTGATGTACCGGCTGATCCTGCATGAGTTTGTCGGTGCGGTGCCCTACTACCTTCTGGAGTGGTATGGCGATTTTCCGGCCTTCCTTGGGCGGGACTGGGCATTCACCACGCTGGTCATCGTTGAGACGTTGCAGTGGACGCCGTTTGCCCTCCTGATCCTGCATTCGTCCTACGCGTCCGTATCGCCGGATATTCGCGAAGCGGCCTCCTTGGATGGCGCGCGTGGCCAGCGGCTGTTCCTCAACATCGATCTGCCGCTGATGCTGCCCGCCATCGGCATCACCTTCTTTCTGCGCTTCATCGACAGTTTCCGGGTGTTCGACAATCTCTACACCCTGGTCGGCCCTGGCGCCGGCGGCTCCACCACCTCGATGAGCATCTACATCTACCAAGCCTTCTTCAAGGTCGGCGACATCGGTCTTGCGGTCGCCGCCTCGATGCTGCTGCTTGCCGCGTCCTTCCTGGTACTTTGGGTGATCAATGGGCTGACGGCCAGAAAGGCGCCGCTATGAGAAGGTCCATTATCAATGCGCTCCGCTGGCTGATTTTCATCGCGGCGGTCGTGATCCTGAACTTTCCGGTCATCGCCACGCTGGTGACCTCGCTGAAGAGCGAGGCGGAGATCATGAGCAATGCCTCGCTGGTCATCGAGGCGCCCACGCTCGAGAACTACGCAGCCGTCTTCGCCATGGCCGACCGCTTCGACATCCTGCATTTTCTCATGAACAGTCTCGTCGCGTCGCTGATCGGTTCGGTGCTGGCCATCGTCCTGGCATTTCCCGCCGCCTATGCCATGGCCCGCTTCGGCGTGGGACGCAGCTGGCTATTGCCGCTCGCCGTCAATCTTCGGGCGGTGCCGCTGATCATCTTCGCCATACCCATCTATCTCATGTACCAGCAGGTTGGCCTGCTCGACACACGTTTCGGGCTCGCTCTGATCCTGTGCCTCGTCAACGTGCCCCTGGTTCTGGTGCTGTTTGCCTCATCGATTGCCGATCTGCCGCTGGAAATCGAGGAGGCGGGGCGGGTCGACGGAGCCGGCACACTGAGGCTTCTCGCCTATGTGGTGGCGCCGATGTCGCTCAATGTCGTCGCTGCGTCGTCGGTGCTAGCGTTCATCTACTCCTGGAACGAGTTCCTGTTCGGTCTGATGCTGACCACCAACAACGCCACGCCGGTCTCGGTGGGCGCCTCGTTCTTCTTTGCCGCTTCGGGCGGTGGTGTCCGCTGGGGTGTCGCTGCCGCGGTCATGATCCTGGCAACGCTGCCGCCGCTTGTTCTCGGCCTCCTGATGTACCGCCAGATCGGTCGGTCGATGACCGCAGGCGCCGTCAAGGGCTGATCCAACGCCTCATTGCTACCAGAGTTTCCGGGAAACCATCATGGCCGAGATCGAGTTCAAGTCCGTCGAGAAATCCTTCGGCAAGGTTGGCGTCATCGCCGATCTCAACCTCAAGGTCGATGACGGCGAATTCATCGTGTTCGTCGGGCCATCCGGCTGTGGCAAATCGACGGCACTCAGGATGATCGCTGGGCTGGAGGAAACGACATCCGGCGACATCCGGATCGGCGGGCGGTCGATGGCCGGCCTCGCCCCCTCCGATCGGAACGTCGCCATGGTGTTTCAGAGCTACGCGCTCTACCCGCATATGACGGTCGCCGGCAACATCGGGTTCCCACTCAAGATGGCCGGAAGGCCCGCCGCGGAGATTGCCCAGCGCGTGCGGGAAGCGGCGGATATTCTCGATCTCGGACCTTATCTCGATCGCCGGCCCGCTCAGCTCTCCGGTGGGCAGCGTCAGCGCGTCGCTTTGGGGCGGGCGATCGTTCGGCATCCCGATGTTTTCCTGTTCGACGAGCCGCTTTCCAATCTCGACGCCGACCTGCGCGTATCCATGCGTGGCGAGATCATGCGCCTGCGCGAGCGCATTCGCGCGACCATGATCTACGTCACGCACGATCAGACCGAAGCGATGACCATGGGCGACCGCATCGCCGTTTTCGCCCCGCTGAAGGATGGCAACCGGCATAACCTGATGCAGGTCGGAAAGCCGGAGGAGCTCTACGAGCGGCCGGCCAATCTGTTCGTCGCCCGCTTTCTCGGCTCACCGAAGATGAACCTGATCGAACTCGCGCCGGGACAGGCGCCTGCATTTGGCAGCCTCGACCTCGGTGGGCGTCTGTCGGGGCGCGACGGCGCGTTACTGCTTGGTGTTCGACCCGAAGATATTCGACTCGGTGATGAGGGAACACCTGGGTTGGCTGGGCGCATCCGGTTGGTCGAAGCCCTTGGCGCCGAATATTATGTTCACGTTGAGACCGCTGCGGGCGAGCTTATTGTTCGCGTGATGGACAAGCGGCTGCGTCCCGCGCCCGGAGACACCGTTTCATTGCAGCCGGCGCCGGGCGCATTTCATCTGTTCGACAAAACAACGGGCGACCGCATCGTCGATTGATGCGGCCGCCCGATGTTGATGGCTCGGTAGGCTAGATTATTTGCCGCCGGCAATCGGCGTCGACCGGCCGCGCAGCATGCGGCTCAGGGTATCTTCGCGCCAAAGGTAAGTGTGGGTCAGAGCCATCACGACATGGCCGACCACGATGGCCAGGAGTGTCCAGCCGAGCAGGCCGTGGAACGCTCTTGCCGGCATGACGAGTGCTGGAATTTGCTCGCTGGCGCCAGCAAAGACCTGAACGCCGAAGACCATCAGGCCGCGCCCGCCACCGTAGGCCCTGAGTGTTGCGAGGAGAGGGACAATCACCATCAGGAGATAGAGCGCCAAGTGTCCCAGACGAGCTGCCAAGCCGAGAAGGCCTGGATCGTACGGAGGACGGTTATGGAAGTTTATCAGCGTCCAAACGCCGCGAAGAAAGACAGCCACCAGCAAGATGAAACCGATCGACGCATGCGCCGACCAGAAGAAGCGGGCCAACGGCATCTCCCTGTCGATGGCGTGCAGAGCGGCCGAGATGAACTGCCAGGCGAACAACGCAGCCATGAGCCAGTGAAGGGTGCGGCTGACCAGCCCGTAGCCGTCGGGGTGGTCGAACAATGGCGAGCGGTCGTTCGTCAAGGCGCATCTCCTGTCTCTGGCGCGAAGAATGCCACGCGAGTGGCGGAAGTTGCAGGTGAGATACAGGTCGGAATTCGGCAATCCAAAGGCGTTACTTGTCGAACGGCCTCAACAATCCGTGAAGCGGGACCATCCGCGCCGAGCAGACTAGGGCGTGATCCCAAGGTTGCCTCGTCTCCCCCGTTCCTTTAGTTTCGCTGGAAACACCTGGGTCCAGCGCTACGATGGAGGGCGCCGCCGGATTTGATGGTGGCAGGAGGACGGATGAAGCGCGCTTCGGACTTGAATCACCCCTTTTATCGCCCCCTTTGGCGTCGCGTTCTGCTGGTGGCGGTGACCGGGGCCTGGGCTTGCTACGAGAACTTCTGGACCAAGGACCCCATGTGGATGGTGCTCACCGCCGGCATATTCGTCTATGCCGCCTGGGTCTTCCTCATCAGATGGGTCGATCCCGAGGACAAGCCGGCGGAAATCGCCGGTCCCGTTCCGGACGAACCGTCTGCTGACCAGCCGGCGGATAAGGGCGTCGACCAGCGGTGACTTGCGGTCTATGTTAAGGGTTCCCACTTAGGGAACGGCATCGTCGCCGAAGCCGCTTACGGGAGCCCGCCATGACGACAGAGACTTTTCCCTTTACGCGGACCGATGAGGAGTGGCGTCGCCTGCTCACCGATGAGCAGTATCGCATCATGCGCGGCCACGGCACCGAAGCACCGGGCAGTTGCTCGCTTCTTTACGAGAAGCGGCGCGGTGTTTTCCATTGCGTTGGCTGCAACGCCCCACTGTTCGCTTCCCACGACAAGTTTGAAAGTGGCACGGGCTGGCCGAGCTTCAACGAGCCCGAACCGGGGGCGGTCGAGACGTCGGTCGATCGAAGCCATTTCATGGTACGGACCGAAGTGCATTGCGCCAATTGCGGGTCGCATCTCGGCCATGTGTTCGACGATGGTCCGCCGCCGTCCGGATTGCGCTACTGCATCAACGGTGTAGCGCTGGAGTTTCACCCATCCGAATGAATGAAGAACGGCGGCCGATTGGCCGCCGTTCCGTTTGAGCTCAGGTGGACTTCTTGCCGGCTTCGATGGCCGCGAGGATCAACTCAGCTGCCTCATCGACGCCGCCCCAACCGGTAACCTTGACCCACTTGCCGGGCTCCAGGTCCTTGTAGTGCTCGAAGAAGTGCTCGATCTGGTGAACGGTGATCTCCGGCAGATCCTGGATCGTCTTGATCTTGGAATAGCGCGTGGTCAGCTTGTCGGAGGGAACCGCAATGATCTTTTCGTCATGACCGCTCTCGTCTTCCATCTTGAGAACGCCGATCGGCCGGCAGTTCATGATGGCACCGGGAACGATGGCGCGGGTGTTGACGACCATCACGTCGATCGGATCGCCGTCGTCGGACAGCGTGTGCGGAACGAAGCCGTAGTTTCCGGGGTAGTGCATCGCGGTGTAGAGAAAGCGGTCGACGTACATGGCGCCGGCAGCCTTGTCCATCTCGTACTTGATGGGCTCGCCGCCCAGCGGCACCTCGATGATGACGTTAATATCCTCTGGCGGATTCCTGCCGATAGGAACGGCGTCAATGCGCATGATTAATCCTTGAATAGAAACAAAGCCACGAGCACGTGTTTATCCGTAACGGTAGGGCGAAAGCAAGGCGACACAGACGGTTGTGGTTAGCGCGTTGCCCGAATTTCAGCCTCTCCCGACCGGCGGCCAAGCGTAGACCGTAACCGGAACGAGGCGTCCGGCGATCTCTTCGCTGGAGCCGACCACCTCGTTTCCTCCGAGGTGCTCGTAAAAGCCGACACCTACGGCGTTGGCGGCGAGCACGCGGACAACCAGACCATCGAGGCGCATATCGGCCAGCGCGGCTCGTGCCTCTTCAAAGAGACGGCGTCCCAGGCCAACGCCATGCATATCAGGATGAAGGTAGAGCTCGTAGATTTCGCCACGGAAGGGTAGGGCGCGCATGCGGCTCGGACCAAGCGTCGCATAGCCTGCAACCCGTCCCTCAACTTTGATGACCAGCATGGCGATGTTGCGGGCGATGGCTTTGGCCCACCAGCGTGGACCGCGCCGCTCAATCATGCGTTCGAGCTCGACCCCATCGAGAATTCCTCGATAGGCATAACGCCACGCGGCGTCGTGGACTGCTGCGATGCCCGCAGCGTCCTCGGGGGCAGCCCGCTGAACGTCGATCGAAAGAGTGCTCATGGAGGGAGCTTAACGCGGTCCTTCCAAGAGCGGAAGACAAAAACGCCAACGGCTGTCATCCCAGCCGATGGACCTCTCAGAACCAGCTGCCAATGCGATCGAGGATGCTCTTGTCGCTGGCAGTCGTGACCGTAGTGGTCGCCGGCGGAGCTGTTGGCGCGGAGCAGGGCGGTGTGCCTGATGGCACTGCCACGCCCGGGGCGGCGCACGCCGGCTGTGGGGCGGTCGGCTGGGCAGCCGGGGCCGGCTGGCCGGCAGTGATCGCACTTGCTGGCTTGCCGGGCAGCGGTGGAATCGGGGCCATCAGAGTTGTCGGTGCCGGTCCGGCTGGAGCTGGATTTGCCGCTGCCGAGGTCGTGGGCGCGGGCATGGCACCCGGGGCGGCGGCGATCATCGGGATGGTCGGCTGCGGAGCGGCAACTTCGGTCTTGTCTCCGCCGGTCACGAAGGAAAATAGACGCGAGATGGCGCCACTGCGCTCCTGCTCGATGGGCTCGGCAAGAGCAACGGCATGGATCTGCGGCCCGCGCGGATCTGCAACCGGAACCGGCGCTCCGGTCGGCGGCACGATGACGGGTCCGATCGTAATGCCTGCGTCGGGGTTGGGCTCGGCACCGAACAGGCGGGCAATGGCATTCGGGTTGCGTTCAGCCTCGATGCGGGCGGCCTCGGCGTCGGCCTTGGCCTTCTCCTCGTCGGCCTTGCGTTTTTCGGCGGCGAGCGCCAGCTGAATACGCTTGTCCTCTTCCGCCTTCCGGTCGTTTTCGAGCTTGGCGAACAGGACTTCAGCCTCCGCGTAGTCGGCCTTGGCTCGCGTCTCGAGCGAAGCGACGAGGTCCTTGGGCTGTCCGAGGTCGGCAGGGCAAGCTGCCACCGTGTCGAGCGGCTGGGCCAGATTGGCATTGAAGACGTACTTGCGGCCGCAGACATCCACCTTTGGTTCAAGATGAGTCATCTCGAAGGTGTCGTAGCCTTCCTTCAGCATCTTCCAGAAGGGCATGTTCGGGTCGTTCCAGTGCTTGGCCATGTTCTTGCCGTCGAGATGGAACGGGAAGGCCTGTAGCTGGAAAGCCTTCTGGCCACCGCGGAAGGCTTCGCGGGCCAGCGCGTAGATCTCCTGGATCTGCGGATCGGTCATGGCGTAGCAACCGCGCGACGAGCAGGAGCCATGCACCATCAGAGCGGTACCGGTGCGACCGTTGGCGCGGTCGTAAGCGTTGGGGAACCCGGTGTTGAAGGCCAGATACCAGTCCGACTTGGGATTCATCAGGCCGGGCGTGATTGGATAGAACCCCTCGGGCGCCTGACGGTCGCCTTCCTTTACCTTCGGACCGAGCGCTCCCGACCACCGGCAGATGTCATAGCTCTTGAGCAGCGCATAGCGCCCGCTCGCGTTCATCTTCCAGACCTCGAACTTGTTCTCTTCCTTGAAGATGCGCATCAGCACCGGCGAGGAGAGCTTCATGTCGAGCTTCTTCATCAGCTCGATGGTCTTCGGAGAAACCGGGCGCTGGTCCTTCGGGCCGTAGCCATAACCGATCTCATCGGCCTGGCAGGCAGCAAGAAGCGCGGCAACGCCAAGCGCACCGGCAAGGCGCGCCATCCGGCCGGTGAACTTCATCCCCTCGAAGGGCTGGGTCGGGCGGAACGAGGTCATGCTCTCCGTTTCACTCACAAGCGTCTTGGCATGGACCGGCATCAGCCGATCGGCTGCCTTCGGCGCCCAATAGCATATCACGAGACAATCCTCGGTGGTTATGGTTACCGAAGTGTTATTGCCTCAGGGGAGCGAGACGGAGCGCCGATGCCGTCAGGCATTGTTCCTTTTCATCGAAAAAATGTGAAATTCATGGCAGAGCGCCAGGAATTCTCTGCTTCGGTTGTCGACATCAGACCTTCAGGTCGCGGCCGATGGCCAGGAATTTGCGGCGGCGATCGGCACGGATCTCGTCGCGGCTCTTGCCGTCAAATGTTGCAAGTGCCGCCTCGACAACGCCGCCGACCGCTTCGACCACTTGATCCGGAGCGCGGTGAGCGCCGCCGACGGGCTCGTCGATAATGCCATCGATAATTCCGAAGCGGGCGAGGTCCTGAGCGGTGATGCGCATATTCATGGCGGCATCCTGGGCCTTCGCCGAGTCCTTCCAGAGAATGGACGCGGCGCCTTCAGGCGAAATCACCGAATAGATGGAATGCTCAAGCATGAAGACGCGATTGGCCGTGGCGATGGCAATGGCGCCGCCCGAGCCGCCTTCGCCAATCACCACCGATACGATGGGAACGCCAACCCTTAGGCAGGCTTGCGTCGACCGGGCGATAGCTTCGGCCTGACCGCGCTCCTCAGCGCCGATGCCCGGGTAAGCGCCGGCGGTGTCCACCAGCGATATGAGCGGCAGGTTGAAGCGGTCCGCCAGCTCCATGATACGGATGGCCTTGCGGTAGCCTTCCGGGCGAGCCATGCCGAAGTTATGGCGGATACGGGTCTGGGTGTCGTGACCCTTTTCCTGCCCGATCACAGCCACCGGACGGCCACGAAAGCTGCCGAGGCCGGCGATGATTGCCGCATCTTCACCGAAGTTGCGATCACCAGCGAGCGGCGTCCAGTCGGTGATCAGCTTCTCGATGTAATGCACGGCATGCGGCCGGTCCGGATGACGGGCGACCTGTGCCTTCTGCCAGGGCGTGAGGCGAGTGTAGATATCGGCGAGTGCCTGGGCAGCGCTCGTCTCGAGCTTGGCGATGTCATCGTCGATTGAAAGGGCGTTGCCGCTGTCGGCCAGGGCTTTCAGTTCCTGAACCTTGCCTTCAAGGTCAGCGATGGGTTTCTCAAAGTCGAGATAGCTTCTCATCCGGCTCTCTTCTGGTACCCCGGTTACCGTCTTGCCCCCCGGAGACAACCTGGGGTGCGGCAGCCGCGCACACTTGGCTTCCGAACCACCGCCTTGTCAACGCCAATTGCCGCAAATGCCGGCAATTCTGTGGTCATCTCCGTGCCATTACCAAGTCTATTGCCCATCGGACAAGGGGTGATGGTCGGCAACAAGGGCTGCGAGCCGGTGTTCGAGGACGTGGGTATAGATCTCCGTCGTTCCTATGTCGGCGTGGCCCAACAGCTCCTGAACGACGCGCAAGTCGGCCCCATTTTGCAGCAAGTGGCTGGCAAAAGCGTGGCGTAGAACGTGTGGCGACACCTTGTCGGGCGATATCCCGAGCCGCGCGGCGGCATCTTTCAGCTCGCGGGCGAAGCTCTGGCGCGTGACGTGGCCCGTTTCGGAGTTGGCCGGAAACAGGAAGGTGTTGCCGGCATGGCGGCCGCTGGCCTTCAGAAGCTGCCGATAGGCGAGGACGGCGGTGCGCGCTTTGTTGCCGATCGGCACCAAACGGTCTTTGGAGCCCTTGCCGCGCACCGTGATGGCGGCGGTGTTCTCGCGGATGGAGCCGGCCGGCAGCGAGACGAGTTCCGAGACACGAAGGCCGGACGCATAGAGGGTCTCGAGCATAGCCGAGAAGCGGCTACGGCGCAGGGTCTCTGCCGGATCGTCAAGGGGTTCGATGGCTGCAGCCGAGACGGCGTCCATCAGCCGTCCGACTTCGTCGACGGAAAGCACCTTCGGTAAAGGACGGCGCGTACGCGGGCGGTCGACCTGGGCGGTGGGATCGTCGGTACGCCGCCCCTCGGTGTAGAGAAACTTGTGAAGCTGCCTGATGGCAGACAGGCGGCGCGCCTGAGTGGCGGAGGCGTAGCCCTCCGCTGCCAGCCCGGCAATGAAGGCTTCGACGTCGGTCGTCTGCGCGCTGAGCAAGTTCAGCCCACGCCCGGCCAGGAATCCGACATAAAGGTCGAGATCGGCCCGGTAGGCCATGAGCGTGTTATCCGACGCGGCGTCTTCAATGCTGGCCGCTTCGAGGTAGGTTTCGATCAGTGTTGCATCGCCTACGCTCATGGCGTCGCGCTCTGCGGCTCGGTGGGGGCGGCCGGATCGGTTACGGCAGGCGTCGCGGCGACGGGCGGCGGCGGTGGCGACAGCAGTCGGGCGCCTGAAAGCACCGAAGGATCGATCGGTATGGTGTAGGTGCGAGGCTCCGGTTTCACCAGAAAGGCAAACGCCAGCACGATCGCCACGGCAGCAGCGCCAAGAACAAGAAGGAAGCCGAGAAATCGTGTGATGGTCGGCATGGTCGTGTTCGGGATTCCGGTCCAGTGACGGCTGCTTGGCAGCGCTAACAACTTGACAGATGCGCCGCCCCAACCCATGAGACTTCTCATGACCGACGTCAAGACCAGCCGCAACCATGCCCCCGACGCTTCCATTCGGAGCGGTAATGCCAATGCGCGCATCGTCGAGCTGCTGGGACGCCGCTCCGTGGTGCTGGTGGGCATGATGGGAGCCGGCAAGACATCCGTGGGAAAACGGCTTGCCGGGCGTCTGGGTCTGACGTTCATCGATGCCGATACAGCCATCGAGGATGCGGCCAAGAAGAGCATCACGGAGATCTTCTCCGAACACGGCGAAGATTATTTCCGCCAGGGCGAGCGGCGGGTGATTGCCCGCCTGTTGCGTGAGCCGCGGCAGATCATTGCCACCGGCGGCGGCGCCTTCATGAACGCCGAGACAAGAGCCGCCATCCGTAGCGCCGGCCTGTCGATCTGGCTCAAGGCGGATTGGGAGTTGCTCTATGAACGGGTCCGCCGGCGGCCGACGCGTCCGCTTTTGCAGACGGCCGACCCGGAGGGGACGCTGAGGGCACTCGTCGAGGCGCGTTACCCGGTTTATGCTGAGGCGGACCTGACCGTTCAATCGGTCGACGTCCCGCATGAGGCGATGGTCGATGCGGTGGTCGTGGCGCTGGATGCCTGGCTTACAGCCGAAGCTGGACGAGACAAAAACGCGCGATGACCGCGCATAGGCCGGGGAACTGGCGGGGGTTCAAATGGCGGTTGAAGAGGAAGCGGACGGCATCGTCCGAATACCCGTTTCGCTTGGCGAGCGGTCCTACGAGATTCTGATCGGTGAAGGGCTTGCCTCCGATGCGGGCCGATGGTTCCGCGCCGCGTTGCCCAAGGCGCGTGCCTGTATCATCACCGACTCCAATGTATCCAGCCGCCATCTTGTGGCTTTTGAGAAGTCGCTGAGGCGCGCCGGCGTCACTGCCAGCGCCGTCGTCATTCCTGCTGGCGAAGCTTCAAAGTGCTTCGACGTGTTCGAGCAGGTGGTCGATCAGGTCGTTGGCGGTCGCTATGAGCGCGGCGATGCTGTTGTGGCGCTGGGCGGCGGTGTCGTCGGTGACCTCGCCGGTTTCGTGGCCGGCGTGGTTCGGCGCGGCATGCGCTTCGTGCAAGTGCCGACGACGCTTCTGTCGCAGGTGGACTCTTCTGTTGGTGGCAAGACGGGCATCAACAGCCGTCATGGCAAGAATCTGGTCGGCGTGTTCCATCAGCCCGATCTGGTGCTTGCCGACACTAAGGTACTCGATACACTGCCTGAACGCGAGTTCCGGGCCGGCTATGCCGAGGTGGTCAAGTACGGCCTGATCGACAACATCGACTTCTTCGCCTCGCTGGAGAAGAACTGGCGCGACGTGTTCGCCGGCGGGCCGGCGCGTGCCGAGGCGATCGCCGTGTCCTGCCGTTCCAAGGCTGTGATCGTTGCCCGCGACGAACGCGAAACCGGTGATCGGGCGCTGCTCAATCTCGGTCACACCTTCGGCCACGCCATCGAGACGGCGGCCGGCTACAATGGGGCCGTGGTGCATGGCGAGGCGGTGTCGCTCGGCATGGTGCTCGCTCACGACTTCTCCGCGCGTCTCAATCAGATGTCGCCCGACGATGCCGACCGCATCCGTGCGCACCTTGCCGAGGTCGGACTGCCAACAAAGTTGTCCGATATTCCTGGTGGCGCCCCCTCGGTCAGCACTTTCATGGAGCTGATCGGACAGGACAAGAAGGTACAGAACGGTGCGCTGACCTTCATCCTGAGTCGTGGAATCGGTCAGGCATTCATTGCCAAGGATGTGCCGGCTGAAGCAGTTCGCGCCTTCCTGACCGACAAGCTCAGCGAGGGTCAGGCCTGATGGGCGGACAGGGCGGAGAGATCGCCGATCTCGTGCTGGCCGGAGTGCCGGTCGCCTTGTTTGTCGTAATCACTGTCATCCTGTCCGCTGCCGGTTCTGCTCTTCTCGCTTCCAACCGCACCAAGCTGCATCACATGGAGCGGCTCGGCGACTGGCGCATCAAGCGCCTTGTCGAGCTGACCGCCGAGCGCGCGCGCGCCGTCTCGGCCATTCGTCTGGCGCGGCAGGTGTCGACCGTCGCGCTGACCATTTTCGCAACCCGCGCTGTGCTGGCCTACGAGACGGATTCCACCCGTCTTGTCCTTTGGGCCATCGGCGGGATCATTCTTGCCATCCTTCTCGACGCCGTTCCGCGCGTCATGGTGTCCTTGAAGCCCGAACGATCGGCGCTGCTCTTGCTGCCGGCCATCGAGGCGTCCTCGCGCTTGCTCGAGCCGCTGATTGCCGGCATCGAGAAGGGCGTCATTGCGCCACTCCGGCTTGTCAGCAAGTCGCCGCGCGAGGCGGCCTGGACGGCGCACGAAGAGATTCGCGAAGCGGTCGACCTGCTTCACCGCGAGGGCGGCGTGGTCAAGGATGATCGCGACATGGTGGGGGGTGTGCTCGATCTCAGCGAGCTGCCGCTCTCCGACATCACGGTGCATCGTACCAAGATGCGCACGTTCGACGTTGACACGCCGGTCGGTGATCTTCTGAAGGCGTTGATCGCCAGTCCCTTCACCCGCCATCCGCTCTGGCGTGACGAACCGGACAATATCGTTGGTGTCGTGCATTCCAAGGAGCTGATGCGCGCCATCGACAGGGCTGGGGGCGACACGAGCAAGGTTTGCGTCGAGACGCTGATGACGCCGCCCTGGTTCGTGCCGGATACGACGCTCGCTGCGGACCAGCTCAAGGCCTTCCTGAAGCGGAAGATCCATATGGCGTTGGTCGTCGACGAATATGGCGAGGTTCAGGGGCTCGTCACCCTCGAAGACATCCTCGAGGAAATCGTCGGCGACATCGCCGATGAGCAGGATGTGGTGGTGCAGGGCGTTCGGCCCTATCCCGATGGTTCGGCTTCGGTCGATGGCGCGGTGCCGATTCGAGACCTCAATCGCGTGATGGACTGGCGGCTTCCCGACGATGAAGCCACGACCATTGCCGGTCTGGTCATTCACGAGGCGCGCATGATCCCCGACCCCGGCCAGTCCTTCACCTTCCACGGCTTCCGGTTCCGCGTACTCCGCCGGCAAAGAAACCGGATCACCGCGTTGAAGGTTGGTCCCGTCGAAGGCGTTTTCAGGACCGAGTGACGCGATCCGCGTCGCAGGGCTTCAGCTCAATCCGTCGATTGTTCTTCCGGGGTGCGAGTCGTTACCGAAAGGGCATGGAGTCCTGTTTCGAACTCGGCCTTCAGCGCATCCATGACAAGGCGCTGGCGTGCGACACGGCTCTTGCCGCCAAAGGCGGAAGACACCACTTCTACAGCGAAATGGGTCTCGCCGCCCTCACGCCAGCCGCCATGACCGCGGTGGCGCTCACTTTCGTCGACCACATTCAGGTAGGTTGGCGCCAGTTCGGCGAGGAGCGCCGCCTCGATTCGGTTCTTACGGGCTGAAGCGGGCGGGTTCATCGAAGCCATCTGGCATCCTCGTCGGTTGGGCAAGGCGAAGCAATCTGGTATCTGGCGACCATGAATGCCGATTGTCAACGCCTTGCCGCCGCGCATTCAAGTGCCCATAATCGGCAGACCATGGATTCATATTCCAAGCTCTTCGACAAACTCCGGATCAAGCCGGACAAGGAACGCGTTGCCCGCGACCAGTTTCCACCTTGCGAGTGGGAAGGCTGCGAGAGCGCGGGCGCCTATCGTGCGCCCAAGGGACGCGGCCGCGAGGGGCAGTATCACCATTTCTGCCTGGAGCACGTCCAGCTCTACAACAAGTCGTACAATTATTTCTCGGGCATGGGTGACGACGCTGTCATGGCGTTCCAGAAGGATGCCCTGACCGGTCATCGTCCGACGTGGACGGTGTCGGTCAACCGCTGGGGACAGACCGATCCCAACGCTGGCCACAGCCGGCGTCCTGCGGAGCCGACCTTCAATGACCCCTTCGGCGTCTTTCATGGATCGCGGGCCGGTAGCGCGCGCGTCGAACCCGAAGAGCCGCGCCGGCGCGTGTCGCCAATGACTCAGCGGGCGTTCGAAACGCTGCATCTCGAGGTTGGCGTCACCAAGGAAGAGATCAAGGCGCAGTACAAGGTTATGGTCAAGCGGCACCATCCCGACGCCAACGGCGGCGATCGATCCTCAGAGGAACGGTTGCGAGAGATCATACAAGCCTATAATTACTTGAAGACTGCCGGTTTCTGTTGATCGGCTCACCATTTCCCGATTCGACGGAGCGACTTCCTCCCTCCGCTTGGTCGCTCCAGGAGGTTTCATGGCTCAGCAGACGTATGACGCGCCGCTGCCCGATATCCGGGTCTCGGTCCGCGAGGTGTTCGGTATCGACACGGACATCGAAGTGCCCGCCTATTCCAAGGCTGACGAACACGTTCCTGATCTCGATCCGGATTATCTGTTCGATCGTGCCACGACGCTGGCCATTCTCGCCGGCTTCTCGCACAATCGCCGCGTGATGGTGTCCGGCTATCACGGTACCGGCAAGTCGACGCATATCGAGCAGGTCGCCGCGCGGCTCAATTGGCCGCTGGTGCGCGTCAATCTCGACAGCCATATCAGCCGTATCGACCTCGTCGGCAAGGACGCCATCGTCCTGAAGGACGGCAAGCAGGTCACCGAGTTCCGCGACGGCATCCTGCCTTGGGCGCTGCAGAACAACGTGGCGCTGGTGTTCGACGAGTATGATGCGGGCAGGCCGGACGTGATGTTCGTCATCCAGCGCGTTCTCGAAGTGGCGGGCAGGCTGACACTGCTCGACCAGAACCGCGTCATTCGTCCTCACCCCGCGTTCCGCCTGTTCGCGACTGCCAACACCATCGGCCTCGGCGATACTTCGGGCCTCTATCACGGCACGCAGCAGATCAACCAGGGCCAGATGGACCGCTGGTCGATCGTCACCACGCTCAACTATCTGCCGCACGACCACGAGGTTGGCATCATCGCTGCCAAGGCCAAGTCGTTCACCGGCGCCGAGGGCCGCGACACGCTGTCGAAGATGGTGCGGGTTGCCGACATGACGCGCTCGGCCTTCATCAATGGTGACATTTCCACCGTGATGAGCCCGCGTACCGTGCTGACTTGGGCAGAGAATGCCGCGATTTTCGGTGACGTTGGCTTTGCCTTCCGTCTCACCTTCCTCAACAAGTGCGACGAAACCGAGCGGGTGCAGGTGGCGGAGTTCTATCAGCGTTGCTTTGGCAAGGAACTGCCAGAAAGCGCTGCGAACATCCTCCTGAGCTGACCTGCGGGAAGACTGCTAAATGGCGCATCCCGAAACGCAGAAGGGCGGCCAGCCGGCTGTCGAGCCGCTCAAGAAGGCGGTGACGACGGCCATGCGGGCCATCTCGGGCGATGGCGAGCTGGAGGTGGTGTTTGCCGCCGACCGGCCGTCGCTCGCCGGTCACAAGGCGCGCGTGCCTGATCCGCCGCGTCGGCCGACTGCGTTTGACGTCGCGGTAACACGCGGAGCCGGCGATGCGCTTGCTTTGCGCCTCGCCTGCCATAACGAGACGGTGCACCGCACATTCGTACCCGAGGGACCGCGCGCCAAGGCAGTCTTCGATGCCATGGAACAGGCTCGTTGCGAAGCGCTCGGCGCTCGCGCCATGCCTGGCGTCGCCGGCAATCTCGCGGCGATGCTGGAGGAGCGGTATCTTCGGGCCAATCTCCAGCACATCGAGAACCGCGAAGATGCGCCGCTCTCCGAAGCGGTCGCGCTGATGGTGCGCGAAAAGCTGACCGGCGCGCCGCCGCCCAAGAGTGCCCAGGCGCTCATGGAAGCCTGGCGTGATTTCATCGAGGAGCGGGCTGGCGCCGACCTCGAGGGGCTGGCCGATTCCATATCCAGCCAGCAGGCGTTTGCGCGCGCGACGCGCAACCTTCTCGTCAACCTCGAGATGGGCGACGAGCTGGGGGGCGATCCCGATCAGGACGACAATCAGGAAGGCGAACAGCAGGAGGCGGAGGATAGCGACGCGTCCGCCGAGCCGACCGATGACGCCGAAGCCGACCAGACGGCGGCGCGCGAGCGCGAAGTGGCTGGCGAGGACGAAGAGACCTCCGAGGGCGATTCCGAATCGGAGATGTCGGACGATCCCGGCGACTTCAACGAGGAAGACGATTCGACCGATCCCGGCGAAGCCAAGCGGCCGGAGCTGCCGCTCACCAATCAGCCGCCCGTCAGCGACTACAAGATGTTCACCACCAAGTTCGATGAGGTGACGCGGCCGGAAGACGTCTGTGACGGTGCCGAGCTCGAACGGCTGCGTGGGTTGCTCGACAAGCAACTCGCCAATCTTGCCGGCGTCGTAGCGCGCCTCGCCAACCGTCTGCAGCGCCGCCTGATGGCCCAGCAGAACCGTTCCTGGGATTTTGATATCGAGGAAGGCATTCTCGATACGGCGCGCATCACCCGCGTGGTCACCGATCCCCTGGCGCCGCTCGCCTTCAAGATGGAGCGTGACACCGATTTCCGCGACACGGTGGTGACGCTGCTGATCGACAATTCAGGCTCAATGCGTGGCCGGCCGATCACCGTGGCTGCCGCCTGCGCCGACATTCTCGCACGCACGCTGGAGCGGTGCGGCGTCAAGGTGGAAATCCTCGGCTTCACGACCAAGGCCTGGAAGGGCGGGCAGGCGCGCGAAGCCTGGCTCGCCGCTGGCAAGCCCGCCGGGCCGGGCCGCCTCAACGATCTTCGTCACATCGTCTACAAGCCGGCCGATGCCCCCTGGCGGCGGGCGCGGCGCAATCTCGGCCTGATGATGCGCGAGGGGCTCCTCAAGGAAAACATCGATGGCGAGGCGCTCGACTGGGCACATCAGCGCCTGCTGGCGCGGCCTGAGAATCGCCGCATCCTGATGATGATTTCCGATGGTGCGCCGGTCGACGATTCCACATTGTCGGTCAATCCGGGCAACTATCTCGAACGTCACCTGCGCTATGTCATCGAAGAAATCGAAGAGCGTTCGCCGGTGGAGTTGATAGCCATCGGCATCGGCCATGATGTGACGCGTTTCTACAAGCGCGCCGTCACCATCGTTGATGTCGAGGAGCTCGCCGGCGCTATGACCGACCAGTTGGCGGCGTTGTTCGAAGAGCAGCCGACGCAAAAGGCGATCCGGGCAGGCGCCAAGCCGCGCCCACGGCGTATCTCAACGCTGGGACTTGTATGAGGTCTGAACGGGCCTTTTTCTGGGTTCTTTCCGCCTTGCTCCTGATTGCGCCGCCGGCCTTGGCTGGTGACGTCGACGCCAAGATTACGGTGCGGCCGCTACCGAGCTTTTCGATCGCCGAGCCGGCGAAGCTGCGGTTTGGGCAGCTTGAGTATGTCGGCGGCCTTGAAATAAGGGCCGACAGGCGAGAGATCGGAGGTCTTTCCGGTCTCGTTGTCTCGGCAGCGGGCCGCGAGTTCCTTTCGCTGAGCGACGACGGCTTCATGGTTCGGGCCAAGATCGAACGTGATAGTCTCGGACGACCGACTGGGCTGTCCTCTGCCTTGATCCGCCGCCTGCAGACTTCAAAGGGGCCGCTGCCGCCCAGCAAGGCTCTTTCAGACTCCGAATCGATCGATGTCTACGCCGATGGGGCAGGGGGGCGGTTTGGCGTCGTTTCCTTCGAGCGGCATCCGGCCGTGATGGTTGGACCGGTCGATGCCGACGGTTTTGTAGGTCCTCTAGCTGCTGTCGGTTTGCCTGGAGACGTCCGTCGGCTTCAACCCAATCGGGGGCTGGAGTCGGTGGCCGCGCTGCCGTTCGATAATCATCTGGGCCGTTTCATAATCCTGGGAGAAGAGGCCGAGAGACGCGCGGCAACGGACGACCAGCCGGGTTGGGTGATTGGCGGCAAGGAACCAGTTGCCTTTCGTGTTCATCGTCTCGATGGTTACGATCTCACCGATGCCAAGATCGGTCCAGACGGGCGGCTCTATGTTCTGGAGCGGGATGCATCGTTGACGAGGGGAGTCCGCTGTCGCCTCAGAGCCTTTCTGCTTTCCGATATTCGACCGGGTGCCGTGATCGATGGCGTGACACTGTTCGAGGCGAACCTGTCGGAAGAGATCGACAACATGGAGGGACTCTCGATTTGGCTTGCCGACGACGGTGAGACCAGGATTTCAATGATCTCTGACGACAACCATGCTTTCATTCAGCGTACGCTCTATCTTGAGTTTCGTTTGGTGACGCCATGAGCGATCGACGCCTTCCCGCCGCCCTTGCCGCTGCCGTCGCCGAGCGCATCCGGCCTGAGCAGCTTGGTGCGGCTGCCGCACGGTTGTCGGCCGGTTATCGTGCAAACCTGACGTCGCGACAGGCTGTCCCGGACGCCGCCGGTGTTGCTGCCTACGTCGCGAGCCGCATGCCGGCTACCTATGCGGCGGTCACGGCGGCTCTCGATCGTCTGGCGGCAGCCCGTCCTGGTTTCGAGCCGCAGTCCGTTCTTGACCTCGGAGCCGGACCGGGCACGGCGAGCTGGGCCACGGCGAGCCTTTGGTCCTCGGTTGCCTCCATCACCATGGTGGAAGCCAGTGCCGATTTTCGCTTCATCGCAACCAGTTTGGCGCAGTCCGGGCCGCCAGCCTTGCAGAACGCCGACGTCCGCCAAGGCGATATCGCTCAGCCGGCCGGTCTGCCGGCTGGTCCCTTCGATCTTGCAGTTGTCGCCTATGCTTTGACCGAACTGGATCTTTCGGCCGCCGAGCGTCTCATCGCCGATCTCGTCACTCGCGCCCATCGGGTGGTCGTGGTGGAGCCGGGCACACCCCGCGATCATGGTCGGTTGATGGCCGTGCGACGGGCGGCCCTCGATGCCGGCGCCCGCATCCTCGCGCCATGCCCGCACGCCGGCCCTTGTCCACTACCGTCCGATGACTGGTGCCACACGTCGGTGCGGGTCGAACGGAGCCGCGCTCATCTTCGCCTCAAGGGCGGAACGGTACCCTTCGAAGACGAGCGATATGCCTACCTTGTCCTGGAAGCGCCGGCTTTTGCCAAAGGCCAAGACGAAAACGGCGGCCGCATACTGCGACCGCCGCATCACTCCAAGCATGAGATCGCCTTTAGCCTTTGCCGCAGCGATGGCTCGCTTGGCGAGACCCGTATTGCCAGTCGAGACAAGGCCGCTTTCAAGACGGCAAGCAAGCTCGACTGGGGCGATTTTCTTTCTGACTAGGGATAGAGACGGTCAGCTCCGAACCGGCTGGTAAGGCTTTACCCAGTTCATCAGGCTGGCGTAGGGCAGCAGTGAGGAAATCGCCACCAGCATCTTCACCAAGAAGTCGCCCAGCGCCCATGTGGTCCAGGGCAGGCCCGAGCCGGCGAAGGCGATCGAGAAGAAGATGGTCGTGTCGATTGCGGAGCCGATCGACGAGGAGACCAGAGGCGCTCGCCACCACGAGCCCGCGCGCAACCGGTTGAACACCGTGATGTCGAGGAGCTGGGCGCACAGGAATGCACTGCCGGAGGCCAGCGCGATGCGCGGCTCGGACAGCCAGATCGACAGGATCACGGCGATGGCGAAGCCGACATAGACGACGCGGCGAGTCTTGGCCGGCCCGAACCAACGGTTAGTAAGGTCGGTCACCAAGAAGGCGAAGGGATAGCTGAAGGCTCCCCAGGTGAGCAGATCACCGAGCCCGAAGGGTGTGAAGGGGTATTGAACGAGGATATTGGATGAGACGACGGTCGCAACCATCGCCATCACCGAAGGGATGAGGCGTCTATCAAACATTCCAGAAGTTCTCCGGCAGAACAGACCAGGCTTTTGGAGCTATGGAGCGAAATCCAGTCTACAGGCCGAATTTCACGCGGTGTGTACCACCGAAGGTACACATAAATAAAGCCGCGAGACCGTTTCCGGTATCGCGGCTGAATTTCCAGACCTTCTTACCCGACAAGGTATCAGGCGGCAGCGGCCTCGGCGGCCTTCTTGGCGATCTGCTTCTTGATCAACCGGGCGCGCGGGGACAGCTCGTCGTCGCCAGCCTTGGCGAGGAAAGCGTCGAGGCCACCACGATGCTCGACCGAACGCAGGGCGTTGGCGGAGATGCGCAGGCGCACGGACTGACCGAGCGTATCGGACAGCAGCGTCACAGCCAGCAGGTTCGGCAGGAAACGACGCTTGGTCTTGTTGTTGGCGTGGCTGACGTTGTTACCCGTCAGAACGGCCTTGCCGGTAAGTTCGCAGCGCCGGGCCATCGGGACACCCTCTTTTTCTCTGTTGGCGCGGGATCAAGGCCTCAATGACCGCTCCTCGCGACTAAAATAACACAAGGCGCCGCTTGCGTCTGCCGACGGCGCCGTTTCAAGTCGGGTTTCTATAGTCGGTCCACATTGGCCGCGTCAACCCCGGAAGCGAGCGGAAGCGGGCAAAAATGCCCTTGCGAGGGATGAAAGCGATCTCCACTAGCCCGGCAGATTTCACTTCACCGGAACAACAAGGCTTTCGTTGCGTTAACCATCCAGTTACCATGACAGCCGATCATTCTAAAGACGGTGGCCAGCTGACAAGTCGGCGGCCTCCCTCCGACGGGTTGGCGCCGCCCTTCGGGATGATCTTTCAGACGTCGTTTCGGTCGTTGTCAGCGGCCAGGTGGTGAGGACGGTTCGCCGTCCGCAAACGGAGGTTCCGTGGTGGCTCGTGTCGAAACTCTCCCGCGCCGTATGAAGGGCGCCATGGCCGCGGCAGCGTTTGTTGCCGGACTGTCCGCGGTGCCGCCGTCCGGAGCGGCGATGGCGCGTGAGGGCGAGGTTCAGGCCCTTTATGCCGCTTCCTTCATGGGGATCGGCATTGCCAAGGGATCGCTGTCGGTCAAAGTGGAGCGGGGTGCTTATGCCGCCAAGCTGCATATCTCGACGGCCGGTCTCGCTCGCATCGTCAGCTCCGAAGAGAGCTATCTCGACGCCAAGGGCTACGTTGGCCGCTCGTTGGTGCCATCGACTTATGAGCTGATGAGCCGAGGCGACACGATAACGCAGGTGTCGATGTCGCTGGGTGGCGGCAATGTTCGCAGCCTCAAGGCTATACCGGAACTTGCCGAGTATGACGACCGCGTGCCGGTCACGGCAGCTGCCAAACGTCGCGTGGTGGATCCGCTGTCTGCGGCGATTCTGCCGATCGAGCGGGGTGAGGGCGATGACAAGAGCGTCTGCGATCGTACGCTGCCGGTTTTCGACGGCTGGACCCGCTACGATATCAACCTCAGTTACACCAGCACCGATCCGGTCGATATTCCGGGGTATAAGGGGGACGCCGTCCACTGCTCGGCGCGTTGGGTGCCCGTTGCGGGGCATCGTGAAGGGACGAAGTCGACAGAATATATGCGGGACAATCGCGATCTCGATGTCTGGTTCGTGCCAATGGCGGAGGGACGCGTGATGGTTCCGAGCAAGATTTCCGTGCAGACCATGCGCGGTTTGCTGATGGTTGTCGCGACGCAATTCGGTGAGAACGCAAAGTTGGGTAAGGTGGAACAAGCCGCTAATTGAGGTGAGCAGGAATCCAAGTTTCTGAAGAAGCGCCCCTCAAGGGCGCTTTTTTGTTACCGCGCGTACCGATGACGGCCGGCCTTCAGTCCCGATCTTGGACACATTGGTTAACATATCGGCCCGCGGCAGCTAGAACGCGGATTGCGTGGGGCCGACATTTTGTGGGCCTGGTCAGCCGGCGTAGCAGATCTTGGTGGGGCATAACGAGAACATCGCGCTGTCAGCGATTCGCCCCGTGTTCGTTCCCGCTCCGTTGAAATGGTTAATGCGCCGGTTGCTGTACTTCTACGGTTTAGTATAAAAGGTTAACCATAATTCTGCTTGAGAGTCTTTCTCGCCATGTACTCTTGACATCGATTCTGGCTGCGAATCGAAAGACTCGCGCGTTTGAGTCTCCGGATTCAATATAGCGGTGCGAAGACTCTGGCTCTCTCCACATCTTGTAGGGAACGAATGCAGAATCTCTTTAAAATTGCGATTCGCCCCCCATCCGTTCTCGTTTGATTCCTTTCGAGGGTTTGTCGCCATCCTTCTGCCGGTTTTCTCTGGCCTCTCGGCCACGCTTTTTCGTATAGGGAAGTTCACGGCCTCATCGCGCAACCGAACGGGACCCCATGAATATTGTCCGAGCGGCTCCACTGTCCTCGCCCGCCCGCGCTCGGGCAGTGACGGCGGTCTTGGGGCCGACCAATACCGGCAAGACCCATCTCGCCATTGAGAAGATGCTGAGCCACGGCTCCGGCGCCATCGGGCTGCCGCTGCGCCTGCTCGCGCGTGAAGTTTATGGTCGTGTCGTTGCCCGCGTCGGCGCCGGCGCAGTGGCGCTCGTCACTGGCGAAGAGAAGATCATCCCGCGCGATGCGCGCTATTGGGTGGCGACGGTCGAGGCGATGCCGCAGGACCTCGATGTCGCCTTCGTGGCTATCGACGAGGTTCAGCTCGCCGGCGACATCGAACGTGGCCATGTGTTCACCGACCGCCTGCTCAACGTGCGTGGCCGGCAGGAAACCATGCTGCTCGGTTCTGCGACGGCGCGACCGCTAATCGAGCGATTGATGCCCGGAATTGCCGTGACCTCGCGGCCGCGTCTCAGCCATCTCGCCTACACTGGGGCGAAGAAGATCACTCGCCTGCCGCCTCGGTCGGCCATCGTCGCCTTCTCGGCCGACGAGGTCTATGCCGTGGCCGAGCTGATCCGTCGTCAGCGCGGTGGTGCAGCCGTGGTCATGGGCGCACTTTCGCCGCGTACGCGCAATGCCCAAGTGGCTCTTTTTCAGAATGGCGATGTCGATTTCCTGGTGGCGACGGATGCCATCGGCATGGGGCTCAATCTCGACGTCGATCATGTGGCCTTTGCCCAGGCGCGTAAATTTGACGGATATCAATACCGCGGGCTGACAGCCGCCGAACTTGGGCAGATCGCCGGGCGAGCCGGCCGCTATCTCAACGACGGAACATTTGGCGTCACCGGTCGGGTGATGCCGTTTGACGATGATATCGTCACGGCCATCGAGGGGCACGATTTCGAACCTGTCCGGGTCTTTCAGTGGCGCAACGGCAACCTTGATTTCTCGTCGGTTGATGCCCTCAGAGCGTCGCTTGAAAAGTTGCCGGGGGTCGAGGGATTGACGCGAGCGTTGCCCTCGGACGACCAACGGGCACTCGACTTTGCCCTGAGGGCCGAGGATGTTGCAGCCGCGGCACAGGGGCGTGAACGGGTGGCGCTCCTGTGGGATGTGTGCCAGGTTCCCGACTTCCGGAAGATATCACCTGCCCAGCATGGTGATCTCATCGTCGCACTCTATCGATTCCTCATTGCAAAAGGCGTGATTCCAGACGATTGGTTTGCACGGCAAGTCGGGTTGTCTGACAGAACGGATGGCGATATCGATACGCTGTCGCGGCGTCTGGCGGACATCAGGACCTGGACCTTTGTCGCCAATCGGCCGGACTGGCTGTTCGCGCCCAGCCATTGGCGAGAAGTGACGCGCGCCATTGAGGATCGGCTGTCCGATGCGTTGCATGACCGGTTGACCCAGCGCTTTGTGGATCGCCGGACATCGGTATTGTTGAAGAGATTGAGAGAGAACACCATGCTCGAAGCTGAAATCACCAGTACCGGCGGCGTGCTCGTCGAAGGGCAAGCGGTCGGTGAGCTGCACGGCTTCCGCTTCGTGCCCGATCCGGGTGTTGGGGGCGATGGTTCCGAAGCCAAGGCACTGAAGGCCGCTGCCCAGCAGGCCCTTTCCGGCGAATTCGATAAGCGTGCCGAGAAGATTTCCAAGGCGCCCAACGAAGAGATCGTGCTTTCCACCGACGGCAGCTTGCGCTGGCTCGGCGAGCCTGTGGGGCGCCTGGTGGCCGGCGATGATACGCTGGCTCCGCGCGTCATGCTGCTGGCCGACGAGCAGCTTGCCGGCGCCGCCCGCGAAAAGGCTCAGGATCGGCTCGACCTCTGGGTCGGCGCGCATATCCAGACGCTTCTGAAACCGCTGTTCGATCTGCGCACCGCCGCCGATCTCGAAGGTATTGCGCGCGGCGTCGCCTTCCGCATGGTCGAGGCTCTCGGCACAGTCGAGCGCCACGACATTGCCGATGACGTCAAGGCGCTCGATCAGACGCAGCGGGCCGTCATGCGCAAATACGGCGTTCGCTTCGGCGCCTATCATATTTACGTGCCAGCGCTGCTGAAGCCTGCACCGGCTGCCCTGGTTGCCCAGCTCTGGGCACTGAAGCATGGCTCGCTCGACATGGCCGGCTTGGCCGAGCTGCCCCAGTTGTCGGCGTCCGGTCGTACGTCGATCAAGGTCGATCCGGCTTTCGACAAGACGCTCTATCGCCTCGTCGGCTTTCGCGTTGCGGGCGAACGGGCTGTGCGTCTCGATATTCTGGAGCGCCTTGCCGACATCATCCGTCCATTGATCGCTTTCAAGTCCGTGGATGGCGCAACGCCACCAGAGGGGGCGTTGCCGCAGGGCGGTGCCTTTACGGTGACCGTGGCGATGACCTCGCTGCTCGGCTGCTCGGGTGAGGATTTCGCGTCGATCCTGCGTGGTCTCGGCTATCGCTCCGAGAAGCGCACCATCAAGGTGGCGGTCAAGCCGGCGAAGCCTGAGGCGCTTGTCGAAAGCGCTACACTCGAGGTGGCGGCTCCGACTGTCGGTGAAAACTTGGAATCGGAAGCTTCTGTTGAGGCGCCGGCTGTAGAGGGGGCTTCCACTGAAGTCCCAGCCGAAACCGCTGCTACAGAGGTCGTCACTGAAGGCGCTGTTGCGGACGATGCTGCGGTGACCGAAGCGGCCGAGGTCTTCGAAGATCGCGAGGTCGATGTCTGGCGTCCGGGTCGTGGCGATCGTCCCCGGCATGGTGACCACAGAGGTGATCATCGGGGCGATCAGAGGAATGAGCGTCGTGGTGGCCCAAATCGCGGTACGGCTCGTCCGGCCGAGGCGGGCGAGGCAGCAGCTGCCGATGGCCGTGGTCCGCGTTCGCAGGAAGACCGCCGGCAGGACCGTCGTCCACGCGATGATCGTCGCGAGGAGCGCCGCTTTGGGGACCGTCGCGATGGCCGCCCCAACGATCGGAATGCCGATCGGTCTCAGGAGCGGGCGCCGCGCAAGGAAAAGGTCGCTGACCCGAATTCCCCGTTCGCTGCCCTTGCCGCCTTGAAGGCGTCGCTTGAGCAGCAGAAAAAGAAGTAGGAGGACGGGTGGCCGACGAGCGGGCTTCTGACCGGCAACGGATCGACAAGTGGCTGGTTTATGCGCGGATCGTAAAGACGCGCACACTCGGTCAGGCACTTGCCGCATCTGGTCATGTGCGCCTCAATGGCCGCAAGATCGATGATCCGGCCCAGCCGGTAAAGGCCGGCGACGTGCTGACCATCGGTCTGCACGGGCAGGTCAAGGTTCTCAAGGTGCTCGATTTTGCCGAGCGACGTGGCTCCTACTCGGTTGCCTCGGAACTCTACGAGGACTTGACGCCGCCGGCAGAGGAAAGGGCAGGGCCGACCATTGACGTCGGTGAGGGCCGCCCGACAAAACGTGATCGCCGCCGCTTTGACAGGATGAATGAGCCGGATTGAGACGGCTGATAATCGCCCCTTGAACGGCTGAAGGAACTCCGCTACGCCATCCGGCGTTCCGCCTGTGGATATCAGGGTATTCGCTCATGACTTATGTCGTCACCGACAACTGCATCGCCTGCAAATACACCGACTGCGTGGAGGTCTGTCCCGTCGACTGCTTCTACGAAGGCGAGAACATGCTCGTCATCAATCCTGACGAATGCATCGATTGCGGCGTTTGTGAACCGGAGTGCCCTGCCGAGGCGATCAAGCCCGATACTGAGCCGGGTCTGGACAACTGGTTGAAACTCAACGCTGAATATTCTGTCGTGTGGCCAAATCTCGCGGCCCGTCGTGATCCGCTGCCCCAAGCCAAGGATTATGATGGCGTAGAGGGCAAGCTTGCTTCGCTGTTCTCGCCCAAGCCCGGCAAAGGTGGTTGACGAAAACTCGTCATTTAGCCCGCATAATAGGCAATGCAGCCATGTGGCGTCGCATTTTTGCGGCGCTAAGCTCCATATTGCTTTGTTTTTTGTGGTTTTTGTGCTATAGCTATCGTTGACAGTCGACGAATTCTTCCGGTCGCCAGCGGGGCCCTGCACGGGGTCTTTTTTATGACCTGCATGGAGGCGCAAGCCTTGGTGCCGGTCTTGGCATGTGTGCAGCAACTACGTTGCGGCTGGAAGCGAAACCCCGGATCGACTGAAAACAACGCGAAAGCGTGCCGGCGTAGCGGACGTACAGGTTCGCAGTTCATAATCGACCCTAATTCACTTGCTGCCTTCCGGCAGGAGAGGTTGGTTTTGTCGTCGCCGGCACCGAGGAGTGGATGGACTGAATGGCCACTGCGAAGAAACCCGCTGTCCGTAATGGGTTCAAGACCAACGAGCACATCGTCTATCCGGCCCATGGGGTCGGCCAAATCGTCGCCGTCGAGGAACAAGAAATCGCCGGCATGAAGTTGGAGCTTTATGTCATCGTCTTTGAGAAGGACAAGATGACCCTGCGGGTGCCCATGGCCAAGGCTGAGCAGGTCGGTATGCGCAAGCTTGCCGAGGATGATACGGTCGATAAGGCGCTGGAAATCATCAAGGGACGTGCTCGCGTCAAGCGCACCATGTGGAGCCGTCGCGCCCAGGAATATGAAGCCAAGATCAACTCCGGTGATCTGGTGGCTATTTCCGAAGTCGTGCGCGACCTGCACCGCGCTTCCAGTCAGCCCGAGCAGTCCTATTCTGAGCGTCAGCTTTACGAGGCGGCGCTCGATCGTATGGCGCGTGAGATTTCTGCGGTGTCTCGTATCACCGAGACCGAGGCTATTCGCCGGATCGAAGACAGCCTCAACAAGAGCCCGAAGCGCATCGCTGCGCGCGGTGACTCAGCCGAGGATGTTGCCGACGAAAGCGAAGACGAGGCGGAAGCCGCCTGATAAGCGTCGCCGGCGCTTAGGTTCGTTTCATTTAAAGGCCCGGCGGGGAAACCTGCCGGGCCTTTGTCGTAAGGGAGGACGGCGCTGGGGAGGCGCCGGTCGATTATCATGGGGTTGATGGCACGAGTTCCGTCATGGGTACGGCCGATTGCGTTCGCGCTGATTTTGCCCTTGCCAACAGGTGCTGCCCTTGCAGGCGACGGCGGCGCGACGTTTCGCATGGTCGCCATTAAAGACTGCACGACTGTAGGGGAAGACGCGGTGTGTCTTGGAGCGCCTCTCGTCGCGGGAGTGGCAACAAACGCGCTTGATGTGCTTGGCGACATCTATCCCGGGCTGGGTGCTGACGGAAAGGGCGGTCGATTTGCTGGTGCAGACGCGGTCGAGGCTGCAAGCGATCCGGATGCGGGCAATCCTGCCGACCGTGTCGTCGATATCGCTGGCGAGGATATGGCCGAGATCGCAGTGATCGATGGGACGCAGTCTGCGTATGCGGCTGCCGTCAGCGCTGGCGTTGTGGCCGTGGCCCAAATCAAGCCAGCCTATAAGCCTTTGGGACGGCTCTTTGTCGCTTCCGATCCTGGCGGGCCAACAGATGGTTATCGGTTCCTGCTTGCCGCGCCGGAAAGTCCGGTGGTGGTAACCGACAGCAGTCACTTCAATTCGCAGGAGCGCTACGAGGCGCTGCATATTGTGGGCGTGGTCGGCAATGCGCTCGTCGACCTTTATGACGGCCCCTATCTCTATTCCCTCAGCGAAGCTTCTGACGGATGTGAACTTCAGGGCCATGACGAGACCATCTCCGATCTGAAGACCCAGAAGAAGGTCCACCACGGTTTGGCGGACATCGGCATCACCGTCGACTATGTGGCTAGTTGCACCAATGCCGACGCCAACCGGCAAACCAAGAAGAAGTCGTTTCCGATCCGCCTCAGCTACGATGGCACACGCTACGACGGTGACACGTCGGCGTTGGACGATTTCAACTCAAGCTTTACGGAATGAGGGCCGCTGCCTGTAACCGCGACGGCCCTGTGTCGTGCTCACTAGATCGTCCTGCGTCCCAAACGGTGGCGCAGGACGATCTCGTTTTGTTATCGCTTCTGGCTTTCCTAAAACCGGATTCCACTTTTCGGTCCGATGTTTTAGCGACCCATATCGAACAGCAGGATTTCCGCGTCGTCGCTAGCGACGACCGAGAGTTCCGTCTGGCGTTCGATAGCCGCACCGTCACCCTCTTCCAGGGACTGTCCGTTGACGGTGACGCTGCCACGCGCTACCTGCAACCATCCGAGCCGGCCGGCTGCGAAGGTATGCTCGACCTTGCTTCCTGCTGTCAGGCGGCCGGCGTAAAGATCGACGTCACGGTGGATCGTCAACGCTCCGTCCCTACCGTCCCTCGAAGCAACGAGCCGCAGGCGATCGGTGAGTTCATCACCGAAGCTCTTCTGCTCGTAAGAAGGAGCGAACCCGTCGGCTTCGGGTAGGATCCAGATCTGCAGGAAATGGACTGGGTCGGTTGCAGAGGCATTGAACTCGCTATGGCGAATGCCTGTTCCGGCGCTCATGCGCTGCACGTCGCCCGGACGAATGACGGAGCCGGTGCCGAGGCTGTCGCGATGCTGCAATCCGCCCTCGAGCACGTAGGAGATGATCTCCATGTCGCCATGGGGGTGAGGAGGAAAGCCGCCGCCGCCAGCGACGCGGTCGTCGTTGATGACGCGGAGCGGGCCGAAGCCCATCGCCTTGGGATCGAAATAATGACCGAATGAAAAGCTGTGGTGGCTATCGAGCCAACCGGCATCGGTATGACCGCGCTCTGCTGATTTGCGAATGGTGATCATCTTGCGTCTCCCTGATTGGGCGATCGTTCATCGCCCGTTTGGTGACCCGAAGATGGGACCTTGCACGATCTTTGTCAGGATAGCGCGTTGAGGCCGCACTGTTCTTCAATGGTGAACAATATGGCCGTTTCAGCGGTCAACGATAATCTTGACGCGCATACCGGGGCGCGGCTCCTCGTTTGCCGCGAGACCATTCAGCGCGCGGAACAATACGACACCGCGATCCATCGGCACCATGCGACGTGTGAGCGTCTCGGCGGTTTCTCCCGCGGCGACCGTGACGACGCGAATGCGTAGGGGGGCAAGCGATGCCTTTTCGGCTTCCGAAAGCGAACGGAAGGACGAAACGGTGGCGCTGAAGGTTCGATCAAGCGCTGCGGCGTCGCCACGCGTGGCGAACAGGAAGCGGAAAGCCTGGTCGTTGAAGCGGATCACCGCGATACGATAGGTGAAGCCTCGAGCGGCTGCGGACGCGACAGCTGCCGGCAAGCCGGCTATCGACACGGTGCGCACGGACTGTTGGTCGAGGCCATTGACCCAACCCGATGTCAGGTAGCTGACGAGATCGCCGCCGGCCGGAATGTTAGCGCCATCGAAGCGCATGGCGACACCGTCTGCGTTGGTGGCGAGCACCGCCTTCGAGGTATTGTCGATTAGGAAGCCCTCAGGCACCTCGAAGCCAAAGCCAAGCTTGGCATGCAAGAACTGACGGCCACGGACATAGCCCTCGTTGGGGTCATCGCCATACATGATGCCGTCGATGCGAGAGAGGTATCCGTCACCGTCGACCTCGCCGTTCGTCACTCCGGTTGCCTTGGCGACCTCCTGCGCCTGGGCAAGGCGCTCGGGAGTCGATGGGTGCGAGGACAGAAAGTCGATCGACCCGGTGTCGTCTTCCGGCAGACCGTTCTTCCAGGCAGCGAGGCGCGACATCGAGGTGAGGAATCGCGGCGAACCGTAGGGGTCGAAACCTGCCTTGGCCAGCGTGGCGATGCCGATACGGTCGGCTTCAAGCTCCTGGATTTGCGAAAAGCGGGCGAGCGAAACCTGCGTCGAGGCCAGCGCCACGCGTTGTACCGCCGGATCCTGAACAACGTCCTGGACCGCTTGGCTGGCAACGGCTGCCGCCTCGGCCTTCTGGGCGCGCAGGAAGGCATGGCGCGCCGTGACGTGGGCCATCTCGTGGGAAATAACAGCAGCCACTTCTGCGGTATCGCTGGCCAGGGCCAACAGGCCGCGCGTTACATAGACGTAGCCGCCGGGAAGGGCAAAGGCGTTGACCGCCGGTGAATTCAGGATAGTGACGCGATAGCTGCGCCAGGGTTCAGGGCTCGCTGCAACAAGGCGACCGACAACGCCGGCGATCGCCAGCTCGACGTCCCGATCTTCATACGTACCGCCAAACGCGGCGAGGATCTTGGGGTGTTCCCGCTCGGCGATGGCCACCTCGTTGGGGTCGACCTTGCCTTGCGGCACCGCTGCCTGGGCCAACTGCTCTGCAGTCGGGCCTTCTTCGTCGCTCGAAAGGCCCATGCAGCCGACGAGCGACAGTGCAAGCGCCAGGGCCGCTGCGCGCGACGCCAGCCAGCAGAAATTGCCTGTCCCACCCATCCGTCCGGCCATGCTTCTAGTCCGTCCCTGTGCCCAACGCTTGCTCCGGAAGCCGCAGGGCCTGCGGCGAGTCCAGTTCCATATCGAGGCCGTTGCGCTGCGTTGCCCAGCCCCGTACCTCCACCACCTGACCATTAAGGCTTTCCGGTGGCCGTCCGGCGGCCACGAGTTCTGACCTCATGGCCTCGCGAATGCGCACGGTCGCATCCGTCCGGAAGTTGCTGCCGAAATTGATATAGGTCGTGCGACCCGACCGGCCGATCGAGACAACCTTGCCACGACCGAGCACGAAATCGGGTAGGCCCGTGGCCGCCGCGTTCAGGTTCGTCCATATCCGGCTTTGCCGCCAAATGCCACGTTTTTCACTACGCGCGATAGCTTCGGCGGTCAGAAAGCGTGTCGCGCAGGGCGCAAAGGACACATCGGCAAGACCGGCGCCTGCAGCGAGCAACCGCTCGACCAGATTTGTGCCGTCTTCGAGCTGGATAGTGCCGTGCTGGCGACCGTGACGGTCGGGGGACTCAGTGGACGGCGTGAACATGATAGACGCGTGTTCAAGTCCCCCTAATGTCTCGAATAATGTTGCTCGTGTTGCTTCGTCTGCTTTAGCGGGCAGAAGAATGCCACCAAGAACGACGGTTACGGTCGACGGGGTTGCAAGCTGAAGCCCGGTTAGCGAGAGCGCGGGCCGGACGGTTCCCGCCGACAACGGCTGGGCAGACTCAATGCGATGGGTTGGGGTGAAGTTCGCGCCACAGTCCTCCTGCGCCTGGCATGGCTGGATGGCCAGCAAAGCGACAACCAGGGAGACAACTGGGAAAAACCGGGCAACAGGCATCGACACTCTCTGATGGCATGATCTTAGCCGATGCTAAGCTTCTCGCCTATCAGCTAGCTGACAGGTCTGCCTTCCCTTTATGGAATGCATTCGAAAAAGACTGTCAAAGGCGCCGTCGATTTGCTAGATGAGCCGAAGCGGCCGGACCCAAGGTCCGGCCGCACCGCGTCCCGGTAGCTCAGCAGGATAGAGCAACGGTTTCCTAAACCGTAGGTCAGGGGTTCGAATCCCTTCCGGGACGCCACTTTCAAACTTATTCCTATCTTCTGACCGCCCTGACGAGGCCGACCAGGATGCACGCACCGATGACGCCGGCGATCAGATAGCCGATCCAGCCGCCGAACGAGATGCCGAGCATGCCGAACAGGAAGCTGGCAATGGCGGCGCCGATGATGCCGAGCACGATGTTCAGGAAGATTCCCGTATCGGTCTTCATCAGGCCTGAGGCGATCCAGCCAGCAAGGCCACCGATAATGATGGCTGCGATCCAGCCGATACTTGCGTCATTCATGTTCCACCTCGGGCGATCCGTTGCGAGCGAATAGCTGCGCCGTCCTCCGGCTGTGTCACGCAGCCTTCGTCGGCGGATGCGGAAATAACGCAATACCTGGCTGCCAGTTCCCCTGCGGACCTGTAACCGCGTGGGACAAAATTGGCCTCTGTGAGGAAGACGTGTCGGGGCCAGCAGTGGGTGTCGACACCGACCAACGTCCGCGTAAGGTGATCAATATCCCGAGCCGGCGTCCTTGCTGGCGCCGATGATGGCGATGCCCGCGCTGGCGCCGATGCGTGTGGCACCGGCTTCCACCATGGCCCAAGCCGTTTCGGCCGTGCGCACGCCGCCTGAGGCCTTTACCCCGATTTCGGGGCCGACCACCCGACGCATCAGCGTGATGTCTTCAACCGTTGCGCCGCCGGTTGAGAAGCCGGTGGAGGTCTTCACGAAGTCGACGCCTAGTTCCTTGGCTATTCGGCAGGCGGTTTCCTTCTGCGCATTGTCGAGCAGGCAGGTCTCGATGATGACCTTGAGGACCTTGCCGGCCGTTGCCCGCCTCACCGCGGCAATGTCGGCGCGGAAGCGATCGAGGTCGCCTTCTCGGAGGGCGCCGATATCGATGACCATGTCGATTTCATCGGCACCGTCGGCGATGGCGCGCGAGGCTTCATCAGCCTTGGCCGCTGCGCCCGAAGCACCGAGTGGGAAGCCGACGACGACACAGGTTTTGACCTTGCTGCCCTTGAGGCGCTCTGCCACGAACCCGGTGTGGACGGCGTTGACGCACACAGAGGCGAAGCCATGCGCGATGGCCTCGTCGCAAAGGCGGGCAACTTCTGCCCTCGTTGCTTCCGGTTTCAGGATCGTGTGGTCGATCATCCCCGCCAGGACCTGCGGGTCACGTCTCATTTCTGCCATTTCAACGACTCCATCCAATTTTCATGTTATAATCATAACAGAATTTGTTCGGAACGTTTCATGCAGCCTCTGTCGAGTCAAGGGAGGCAAGACCACACAGGCGAGGTGCCGTGAAGAAAGCCGAGCGCGTTGAGCGCCTCAAGGGAAAATTGGCAGAGGTGGGGGCGCTGCATCTTGATGATGCAGCGGCGCTTCTTGGGGTGTCCGGCATGACGGTTCGCCGCGACCTTGCGGCCGAACCTTACCTTTTCAGTTATTTCGGCGGTTATATCTTGCCGGCGGGCGGCGAGCGAAACGCAGCCTATCGGCTTGATGCGGAAACCGATTTGCATGCCGAGGCCAAGCAGCTTGCATGCCGCAAGGCGGCGAGACTGGTGGAGCCGGACGATACGATCTTCATCGATTGTGGAACGACGACGCCGCGAATGGTCGACTTCTTGCCAAGCTCAGGCAAGCTCACCGTCATTACCTACGCCATGAATGTCGCCGAGCGTGTCATCAAACGAGCGAACATGAACCTCGTGTTGCTCGGCGGTCTATTCCACGCTTCGTCGCAGACGTTTTCCGGTGACGAGGGATTGAGGACCGTGGAAAGGCTGGGGATTACCAAGGCCTTCCTGTCAGCGGGTGGCCTGCATTCGCAGCGCGGCGCGACCTGTTCTAATTTTCACGAGGTGCCAATCAAGCAGGTGGTGATGGCACGTGCCGGCTGGAGCTACTTGGTGATCGACAAGAGCAAACTCGAGAAGATCAAGCCGGCTTTCTTTGCGGCAACCGATCGGTTCGATCAGGTCATCACCGAGTAAGGTCGAAGCATGGCGCTCAGGCGAGCGCCGCGACGGCAGTCTTCACCTCATCCAGGGCGGCGATGGCGTCATCCTTGGCTTCTTCGGTCTTGGCTTCGGCGAGAACCAGTTCGGCAGCGGCGAGCTCAGCCGAGGCAACGGTCGCATCGAACTCGGCCTCCGGAACGGCTTTCTCGGCCAGCACGCTGAGACCGGCCGCATTGACGTCGGCAAAGCCGCCACGCACGTAGATGCGGCTCGATACGCCACCGGCCTTGACGGTGACGATGCCAGTCTTGAGCGTGGTGAGGAAAGGCGCATGGCCGGCGAGCACGCCGAAGTCGCCCTCGCTGCCGGGCAGGTCCACCTGATCGGCGTCGACCGACAGAATCAGGCGCTCAGGGCTGACGAGCTCGAACTTGAAGGTTGCCATCGGGCGTTCCCCACGGTGTGTCTAGGGGCAATTGGGCGCGTTGTGTTTGTCGCGCTCTCAAATTGCTCTGGCGGCCAATGAGGCCGGTCATTGTTTCAGGTCCGACGCGGATGCGCCGGGAGAGGGTGGGCGGTTTTGCCGCCCAAGCCCCATTCGGTTATCAGGCCGCCTGGGCGGCGAGGCGCTGGGCCTTCTCGACGGCGTCGTCGATGGTGCCGACCATGTAGAAGGCAGCTTCCGGCAGGTGGTCGTAGAGACCTTCGCAGAGGCCCTTGAAGCCCTTGATGGTGTCTTCGAGGGCGACGAGCTTGCCGGGCGAACCGGTGAACACTTCGGCGACGTGGAAAGGCTGGCTCAGGAAGCGCTCGATCTTGCGGGCGCGCGCCACCGTCAGCTTGTCCTCTTCGGAGAGCTCGTCCATGCCGAGGATGGCGATGATGTCCTGCAGGCCCTTGTACTTCTGAAGGATCTGCTGCACCTGGCGGGCCACCGCGTAATGCTCTTCACCGACGATCTGCGGGTCGAGCATGCGCGAGGTCGAGTCCAGCGGGTCGACGGCCGGGTAGATACCCTTCTCGGAGATGGCGCGGTTCAGAACCGTCGTCGCGTCCAGATGGGCGAAGGAGGTGGCCGGCGCCGGGTCGGTCAGGTCGTCGGCGGGCACATAGATGGCCTGCACCGAGGTGATCGAGCCCTTGTTCGTGGTGGTGATGCGCTCCTGCATGGCGCCCATGTCGGTGGCGAGGGTCGGTTGATAGCCCACCGCCGACGGGATGCGGCCGAGCAGAGCCGAGACTTCCGAACCTGCCTGGGTGAAGCGGAAGATGTTGTCGACGAAGAACAGCACGTCCTGGCCCTTGTCACGGAAATGCTCGGCGACGGTGAGGCCGGCCAGGGCGACACGCGCGCGGGCTCCCGGCGGCTCGTTCATCTGGCCGTAAACCAGGGCGCACTTGGAGCCTTCGGTCGAACCGCCGTGCTCGCGCGGATCCTTGTTGACGCCCGACTCGATCATCTCGTGGTAGAGGTCGTTGCCCTCACGGGTGCGCTCGCCGACGCCGGCGAACACGGAGTAGCCGCCGTGCGCCTTGGCAACGTTGTTGATCAGTTCCTGGATGAGCACGGTCTTGCCGACGCCGGCGCCGCCGAACAGGCCGATCTTGCCGCCGCGGGCGTAAGGCGCCAGCAGGTCGACGACCTTGATGCCGGTGACCAGGATTTCAGCTTCGGTCGACTGGTCGGTGTAATCAGGCGCTTCCTGGTGGATGGCACGCTTGACCTCGCCGACGATCGGGCCGACTTCGTCGACCGGTTCGCCGATGACGTTCATGATGCGGCCGAGGCAGCCATCACCGACCGGCACCGAGATCGGAGCACCGGTATCGACGACTTCCTGACCACGGACCAGACCTTCGGTGGTGTCCATGGCGATGGTACGGACGGTGTTCTCGCCGAGATGCTGGGCGACTTCGAGAACGAGGCGATGCTCGCCGTTCTTGGTCTCCAGCGCGTTCAGGATGGCCGGCAGGTGTTCGTCGAACTTGACGTCGACGACGGCGCCGATGACCTGGGTGATCCGTCCGATATGCGTGTCAGCCATCGATGTGGTCCTTGATCAAAGTTGCGGTCAGAGCGCCTCGGCGCCCGAAATGATTTCAACGAGTTCAGTGGTGATCTTGGCCTGACGCGTGCGGTTGTAGGTGATCGACAGGCGGTCGATCATCTCGCCGGCATTGCGCGTCGCATTGTCCATGGCGCTCATCTTGGCGCCCATCTCACCAGCCGCGTTCTCAAGCAGTGCGGAGAACAGCGTCACGGAGATGTAGCGCGGCAGGAGCGTCTTCAGGATTTCCGCCTCGTCGGGCTCGAACTCGTAGTCGGCTTCCGAAGCGATCACCGGAGCGTCAACCTTCACTGGCAGCAGCTGCTTGGCGGTTGGGATCTGCTGGATGACTGACTTGAATTCCGAATAGAACAGCGTGCAGACGTCGAATTCGCCGGCGTCATAGAGGTCGACAATCCGCTTGCCGAGGTCGACGGCAATGTCGAAACCAACCGACTTGACGCCGCGCAGCTCGACCCGGTCGATCATGCGATCGCCATGCTCGCGCTTCAGGGCATCGGCGCCCTTCTTGCCAACGGTGAGGATCTTCACCGTCTTGCCGGCGGCGAGGAGCGAGGCAATGTGCTCGCGCGCCAGACGGACGATCGACGAATTGAAGCCACCGCACAGACCGCGCTCGGCGGTGCAGACGACGAGGAGATGCACGTTGTCACGGCCGGTGCCGGCCAGAAGGCGCGGCGCGTCATCGCGGCCGGCCATGGCATCGGCAAGGTTGGCGACCACCGCTTCGAGACGGTGGGCGTAGGGGCGTGCTGCGACCGCAGCCTCCTGCGCACGACGCAGCTTCGCCGCGGCGACCATCTGCATCGCCTTGGTGATCTTCTGCGTCGCCTTCACCGAAGCGATGCGGTTCTTGAGTTCTTTCAAGCTGGCCATATCGGCTCCTGCCCAGCGGGCATCGGGGCGCGGGAGAGGAGGGCGGCCTTCGCCCTCCTCGGCTCACTGGATGTTATCGTCAGGCGAAAGTCCTGGCGAAGTTCGAGATCGCGTCATGAAGCTTGCCGCGCAGTTCGTCGGAGAGCTGCTTTTCGGCCCAGATGCGATCCAGGATGTCGGCATGCTTTTCGCGCAGGTAGCGCAGCAGGCCATCCTCGAACGGACGCACTTTGGAAAGCGGCAGCGGATCGAGGAAGCCGGACACGCCGGCGAAGATCACGGCCACTTCTTCCTGGGTTTTCAGCGGTGAGAACTGCGGCTGCTTCAGGAGCTCGGTGAGACGGGCGCCACGGTTCAGCAAGCGCTGGGTCGAGGCGTCGAGGTCCGAGCCGAACTGGGCGAAGGCGGCCATTTCGCGATACTGGGCGAGCTCGCCCTTGATGGTACCGGCAACCTGCTTCATCGCCTTGATCTGGGCAGAAGAGCCGACGCGCGACACCGAAAGACCAACGTTCACGGCCGGACGGATGCCCTGGTAGAACAGCGAGGTCTCCAGGAAGATCTGGCCGTCGGTGATCGAGATCACGTTGGTCGGGATGTAGGCCGACACGTCGTTGGCCTGGGTCTCGATGACCGGGAGAGCGGTCAGCGAACCGGCGCCATTGTCGTCGTTCAGCTTGGCAGCGCGCTCGAGCAGGCGGGAGTGCAGATAGAACACATCGCCCGGGAAGGCTTCGCGTCCCGGCGGACGGCGCAGCAGGAGCGACATCTGACGGTAGGCGACGGCCTGCTTGGTCAGGTCGTCATAGGCGATCAGGGCATGCATGCCGTTGTCGCGGAAGTATTCGCCCATGGCGCAGCCGGCGAACGGAGCGATGTACTGCATCGGCGCCGGGTCGGAGGCGGTGGCGGCAACGACGATCGAGTACTTCAGAGCGCCGGCATCTTCCAGCTTCTTCACGAACTGGGCGACGGTGGAGCGCTTCTGGCCGACGGCGACGTAGACGCAGTACAGCTTGTGCTTCTCGTCGTCACCCTCGTGCAGAGACCTCTGATTGAGGAAGGTGTCGAGAATGATGGCGGTCTTGCCGGTCTGGCGGTCGCCGATGACCAACTCACGCTGACCGCGGCCGATCGGGATCATCGCGTCGATGGCCTTGAGGCCGGTCGACATCGGCTCATGCACCGACTTGCGGGGGATGATGCCGGGGGCCTTGACGTCAACGCGGGCGCGGGTCTCGTACTCGATCGGGCCCTTGCCGTCGATCGGGTTGCCGAGCGCGTCGACGACGCGGCCGAGCAGGCCACGACCGACGGGAACGTCGACGATGGCGCCAGTGCGCTTGACGGTGTCGCCTTCCTTGATGTCGCGGTCGGAGCCGAAGATAACGACGCCGACATTGTCGCTTTCAAGGTTCAGGGCCATGCCACGGATGCCGCCGGGGAACTCGACCATTTCGCCCGCCTGGACGTTGTCGAGACCGTAGACACGGGCGATGCCGTCACCGACGGAGAGAACCTGGCCGACCTCGGATACTTCGGCGTTGCGGCCGAAGTTCTTGATCTGCTCCTTGAGGATTGCGGAAATTTCCGCGGCCCGGATGTCCATCAGCCGACCTCTTTCATCGCGATCCTGAGGGAATTCAGCTTGGTCTTGAGCGACGTGTCGATCATGCGCGAGCCGAGCTTGACGATCAGCCCACCGATGAGGCTGGCGTCCACGCTCGTCTTCAGTCGCACGTCCTTGCCGGTCGATTCCGACAGGGCCGCCTTCAGGGACGCAACGTGCGTCTCCGAGAGCGGCTCGGCGGAGGTCACTTCGGCCGTCAACTCGCCGCGACC
>JAEZHI010000052.1 GCA_023436885.1 Pseudomonadota bacterium
GTCGATGATGCAGGGCGGCATGCCCATGATGATGATGTGCGGCGGCATGCCGATGATGTGCGGCACGATGGCCTGACCGTCAGCCAGCAATGATCATCGAGAGGGCCGCGGGCACATGTCCGCGGCCTTTTCGTTTGTGAGCGTCTTCGATTATTGGGCGATGGACGTGGGGGTATTTGCCTGCCTCAGCCCAAACATTGAATTCAAGCCAGTGCATTTTGACTGGCACTTTGGCCTACATGCGCTTCATGGCCGACCAGATCGGCTGCGGGCGGGCTCCGTCCGAAGTGATGCATTTCGCTCCGAAGATAGCTGAGGGTCGATTTCCCGCGTTGCAAGGAGGAATGGCAGGCCGACAAACGCGGGCTTGTCGGTTCAGTCCGTTCTCGCGCCTTCGCTATTCAGATGCCCTTTATTTTCTTCTCTATGAGTTCAATGATCAAGCCTTCTTCGGGCGTCCGCATGTAGACGATGCGTGAGCCCGTATTCGGCCCCTGGTCAATGACGATAAGATCGCCGACCTGATCGAGTGGCCATGCGCGGGCCTTTTCCAGCATTCCGTCCATATCGGTAACATTCATCGCCATGTGCAGCGAGCCGAAGTCGCAGGGACGGGGCCGATAGTCGTTGTTCCCGTCGGGTACCGAATAGCAGAGGAGCTCGATGTTGGTCGCTCCATTGCGCATATAGGCGATTTCGACCGTGACGCCCGGTACGCCGATGACCGCCGAGATGATCGCCGGATCGCGCGGCGCGCGCGAGAAAGTCTCGAAGCCGAACAAGTCGCGGAACATCGCCTCGGCGCGATCGAGATCCTTCACGGTAATACCGGTATGATTGACGGTCACTGACATTGACTGCTTTCCGGTTGGCTTAAAATCGTGCGCTCTTTCTGGCGAACACTTCCCAATAGGGGTCGTTCAAGCCCGAGAGGACTCCCCCGCGCGTCGCCTGGACGTCGGCGTATGCACTTCTCCCTCGCGGTCTTGTCTGGCCTGACGCACCGCCAAGCGTAGCTGGCGCGGTTCGAAGGCGGGATCGACCTGGGCGATGATGGTCAAGGCGATCCGCGCGTAGTGCTCGGCCAGCAGGTGGGCCAGTTGTTCGCCGTCGCGCTTTTCGCAGGCGCCGAGAATGGCCCGGTGCTCGTCATGCGATTGCTGGTATGAGCTGGGCTGCACCAGATAGAGCCGGCGATAGCGTTCGGCGTGCTCGTTGAGCCGCGCCGAATAATCGGCGTGACGCGGCCCTGCGAGCCGGATCGGGACCATGTGGAATTGCCGGTGCGCTACGTCGAACTCGACAAAGAGCTCGGGGGAGCTGCTGGCGATCATCGCATCGATGCAGCCCCGCATTTCGGCGATGTCGGCATCGGTGAGATCGGCTGCGGTCGAGCGCACCGTCATCGTGTCGAGCTTGATGCGTAGCGCGTAGAGTTCGTCGAGGTCGGAAAGGGACGTCGGCGAGATGACGATCTGGCGACCGCGTTCGGAGGTGATCAGTCCCTCCTTCTCGATGAGGCGAAGAGCCTCTCGAACGGGGGTTCGGCTGAGCCCAAGCTGATCGGCGATCTTGACCTGCGACAGTCGCTTGCCCGGGAGAAGGACGCCTTCGAGGATGGCGGAGCGGATACGCTCATATGCGTCCATCATCCGGACGCCCGGTGCAGTGTCCGTCAACCCGGAATGTTGCGTTTCACTACTCATCGTTGAATCCCGCGGACTCGCCAAATGCCCGATCTCGTCGCGAAATGCTTAATTCTTGCGAGAGAGCGGATGGTAATCTGTGTGCAGAAACAGGCTGCTTTTCAAGAGTCATTTACGGTCCATATACCCCACTGCACGGCGAAACACTATCTGCCGGATTCGCTGTTTTCCTCGATAAACGTCTCAATCCATCTGACGGAGCCTGCCGATCGAGTCCCAATGAGCAGGCCTGAGGAGCGTGATTGGCACGGTGGAAGAACTTGATGCGCTACGCAGTTCTGAAGATGGCTGCCGACGGGAGTTGGGACTGGTTGGCGACCGGCTCATTCCGACATCGACAGAGTGGCAGATCTGCCCGGTCTGTTCCATAACCCTACGTTGTCGGATCCGGGCCGACGGCCCGGGCCGTTTCTCAGCGCGGCTTGGTCAGCTTCGGCGTGTCCGGCTGCTGCCCCCATTCGTGCCACGAACCGTCATAAAGCCGCCAGTTGAAATGGCCGATCTCTTCCAGCATGAAGCCGAGAATGGATGCAGTGACGCCGGAACCACAGGTGGTGATCACCTCGCCGGAGAGATCGACGCCGCGTTCGGCGAAGATCTGGGCTGCCCGCTCCGGGCTGACAAAGCGGTGCGAGGGCGCCGGTTCGAAGAACAGGGCCCAGGGGGTGTTGATCGCACCCGGCATGTAGCCGGAAGCGACGCCGGGATAGCCCGATCCCTCATGACCATCGAAGCGCGCCGCAGTCCGGGCATCGATGATCGCGGCGCCGCCATGGTCGACGATCTGCCGCACCTCGGCGATCGAGGCCACCCGCTTTTCGTCGGCTTGCGCGGGGAAGTCACGTGGGGGAACGGGCGCGGCATCGCCCGTTTCGATCTCGCGCCCCTCGGCCAGCCACTTGCGCCAGCCACCGTTGAGAATTCTGATGCGGTCATGTCCGAAGGTCCGGAACATCCACCAAAGTCGGGCGGACACATAGCCGGCGTCATAGACGATGACGTCTGTCGCCTCACCGATGCCGAGACGACCGACCTGCTCGGCGAAAACCGACGACGTCGGCAGCATGTTGACGTAGGGCGAGTGAGGGTCGGAAATGTCGGTCAGGTCGATGAACCGGGCGCCGGGGATGTGACCGGCGCGAAAGTCGTCAATGGCATGCTTTCCTGCGTCGGGGAGGTACCACGAGCAATCCAGCACCACCCGATCGGCGTTGGGCTCCTTGGCCAGCAAACTCGCCAGTTCATCCGTCTCGATAAGCCATTTGCTCATGATGATACCTCAGCGCTTGATGGCGGGGCGGCGGGGAGCCTCGACCCAGCTGGCGCCGCTCAGGACGCCGCCATCGACAACCACATTCTGGCCAGTGATGTAACGGGAGGCCGGCGCGACCAGATAAAGCGCGGTCGTGATCAGATCCTCGGGTACGGCCAGACGGCCCTGCGGGATGAAGTTGGCGAACCAGTCGGCGCGATAGTCGTCATCCCAGAGTGGACGGGTGAATTCCGTCTGCACGAAGCCCGGTTCGATGGCGTTGACCTGAATGTTGTCGCCGGCCCACTCGTGCGCCTGCGAGCGCGTCAGCGAGGTGACGGCCGCCTTGGTCGCCGCATAGACCGAGATGGTGTCGAAAGAGATGTTCGCGGAGAGCGAGCTGAAGTGCAGGATCTTGCCGCCACCCTGCGCCTTCATCACCCTGTGAACCGTCTGCGACAGGAAATAGACCGAACGCAGATTGACCGAAGCGATGGCATCGAAATCCTCTGCCGCGATGTCAGCGATCGGCTTACGGCGGTTGGTACCCTGAAGGTTTACGAGAATATCGATGCGGCCGGTGACCGCCTTTGCATCATCGACCAGTTTTGCCGCCGAATCCACCTCGCTCAAATCGGCTTGTAACCCGGTGAACTCCAGCCCCGTCGTTTCGAACCTGCTGGCCAGGCGGTCGATCCGCTCCTGCGACAGATCGTGGACGATCACCTTCGCTCCGGCCTTGGCAAAGGCTTCCGAGATCGCCGAGCCTATGGCGCCGGCGCCGCCGGCGATAAGGGCGGTTTTGCCATTGAGAGAGAATAGGTCTGAGAGGTAGGCGGACATCCTGGTCTTCCTTTGCGTTATTTGCAGCCGTCCGGGAGCAGTCGATGCGGGCGCTCTGCGGTCAAATGCCCGGCTCTGAGCCGACAAATGTGTCTACAGAAATTGGGCCGTCGAGAAAATTATTCCGCATTCTTTCTGTATTCCGAACGGTCGTCTCTGCAAGATGGCGAGGCATTCCAATTTGGTGAGCCTTTAGGGGATATACAACCTTAATATGCTGGAAATTATAAGAAATTTTCTCCCGCAAAAAGGTGAAAAGTAGACGGTTGTTTTTCCCGAAGTTCGGAAAGAAGCGAAATTGCGTTCTTTATGCGCTCTTCAAAAACGGCAAACTGAGTACAGTTTACAGCAGGAGCAGTCATTATGTTGAAGCGCATTTTCCTTCTTGCGGTGTCCGCCGCGGCCCTTGCCGGCGCAGTCGTCATGCCTGCCGCAGCCGGGCCCAAGGGCAAGGATGCCCCGGTGACCGTCTTCGTGTCGCCGCTCACCTTCGCCTTTCCGCACTTCGTCTTTTTGACTGACCAGCTCAAGGACGAGGCCGGCAAGCTTGGTGGGGTCAAGGTGGTCGTTGCGGATGGTCAGCTGTCCGCTCCCAAGCAGATCGCCGATCTGGAGTCGGCCATTGTTCAGGGTGTCGACGGAATCATTCTGGCGCCGGTCGACGCGGACGCTCTGGCGCCGGTGGTCAAGGAGGCGATCGCCGCCGGCATTCCGGTTGTCACGGTCGATCGGCCGGTCAATGGCGTGCCCGAAGTGCTCGCCAACGTCGCCGCTGACAACTTCAAGGGCGCCGAGGCGCAGGGCGAGGCCGTCGTCAAGCAGTTCCCGGACGGCGCGACCATCGTCAACCTTCAGGGCATTCCCGGTGACAAGACCGCGAAGGACCGCAACGGCGGCGCCCACAAGGTGCTTGATGCTGCCGGAGCCAAGTATGTCTTCGTTGCCGAGCAGGCCGCGAACTTCTCCCGCGACAAAGGCCTCGAGGTTGCCGAGAACATCCTGACCGGCCTTCCGGACGTGCCGAAGGTCATCATTGCCGCCAACGACGACATGGCGCTCGGCGCCGCGCAGGCGGTCGAAGCCCGTGGTCTCAAGGGCAAGGTTGCCATCTACGGCTACGATGGCTCGGAAGGCGCGCTGAAGGCCGTCAAGTCGGGCGAACTTGCGGCGACGGTCGATCAGTTCCCCGGCCTTCAGGGTCGTACGGCTGTCCGTACCTTGGTGAACTTCGTTCGCGAAGGCACCAAGCCCGAGTCCGACAACATCCTCGTGGCGCCGATCGCCATCACCGCCAGCAATCTCGACAAGGCGGAGCGCGTGGGGCTGATCGGCAAATGACCATCGGTGGCTCCGTTCAGTGGGCCGTGGGGCAGGAGTCGGGGCGAAATCATCGCCCCGGCTTCCCGCTTTTGGGGCTTCCGGTGCTTGAAGCCCAAGCGCTGGTAAAGCGCTTCTTCGGCGTCACAGTCCTTGACGGTGTGTCGCTGGCGCTGGCGCCGAGCGAGGTCCGCGCGCTGCTCGGCGAGAACGGCGCTGGCAAGTCCACGGTGATCAACCTTATTTCCGGCGTGCATCAGCCGGACGGCGGTGAACTGCGTTTCGATGGCGAGCACGTCAGGTTCGCCCGCCCGCTCGACGCGGACCGGGCCGGCATCAGCGTGATCAGGCAGGAGCTGTCGCTGTTTCCCGATCTCTCGGTCGCAGAGGCCATCTTCGCCGGCCATCTACCGGTCAACGCCCTCGGTTTTGTCGACTGGAAGCGCATGCGTGAGGTCGCCGGTCAGGCGCTGTCCCGGCTTGGTCTTGCCATTGATGTGCGGGCTCCGGTCTCGGGCCTGTCGATCGCCCAGCAGCAGATGGTCGAAGTCGCGCGCGCACTCACCCGCAAGTCGCGCGTCGTCATCATGGACGAGCCGACTGCCTCGCTATCCCCCAACGAGGTCGCCCATCTCGGAGACATCATCGCCCAGCTGTCCGACGAGGGCGTGGCGGTGCTCTACGTCAGCCACCGTCTTGATGAAGTCCGCGCCTTCTGTTCGACCTATACCGTGCTACGCGACGGCAGGGCCGTGTCGTCCGGGAATGTGGCGGATACCGACATTCCCTCGCTGATCCGCGACATGGCCGGTCGGGACATCGAGATCGGCAGGCATAGTGCGGTTCGCGTGCCTGGCAAGCCGGTGCTCGAAGTTCGCGGCCTCGCGTCGCCGCATCTTGCCGGCAGCGTGCAGCGGGTGCGCGACGTGAGCTTTTCAGTGCGGGCAGGCGAGATCGTCGGGCTGGCCGGCATCATCGGCGCCGGTCGAACCGAGACGGCACGGATGATCTTCGGTCTCGATCCGATCGGCGGAGGGGAGATCCTATTCGAGGAAAAACCGTTTGTTCCGGGCTCACCTGTCGCAGCCATGGCGGCCGGAGTCGGCTACGTGTCGGAGGATCGCAAGGGGCTGTCGATTCTGCCCACCCGCTCGGTGGTCGACAACTTCGCACTGGCCAGCGCGGTCCCGGCTCGCGCGCTCGGCTTCAACGACAAGGCTTCTGAAGAGACGGTGCTGTCCGGCTTTGTCAAGCGCCTCGGGATTCGGGCAGCGAGTCTGCAGTCGACCATTGCCACGCTATCGGGCGGCAATCAGCAGAAAGTCGTCCTGGCGCGCTGGGTCGCCCGCCAGCCGAAACTCCTGATCATCGACGAGCCCACCCGTGGCATCGACGTCGGGGCGAAAGAGGACGTCCACGCGTTGATCCGCGATATCGCCTCCCAGGGCGTTGCCGTGCTGCTGATCTCCTCCGACCTGCCCGAGATCATGACGCTGTCCGACCGGATCATCACCCTCCGGGAGGGCGAGACCACATCCGAGCAGGATGCCGCAGCGGCCACATTCGAAGGCCTGATGGCAAGCATGACCCGCCATGACTGATGTGCCCGGAATTCAAGGAACACCGACAATGAGCAGAAGCTCGACAGATGGCTTTTCCCGTACCAGCCTATTTTCGTTACTCGGCAAGCTTGCGCCGCTCATCTTCTTGCTGGTCCTCGCGCTTATCTTCGCGAGTTTGCAGCCGCGCTTTCTGATGCCGCTCAACCTGTTCAACATCCTGCGCCAGGTGTCCATCTACGGCATCATCGCGGTGGGCATGACCTTCGTCATCCTGATCCGGGGAATCGACCTTTCGGTCGGCGCACTGGTCGCCATGTCCGGGCTCTGCGCCGCCGTTGTGGCCCATGGCGGGATCGACGGTCGCTTCGTCCTTACTTCCGACGGTACGGGCTTTCATTGGGCGCTGGCCGCGCTGGCGGCCATTCTTGCCGGCTTGATTGCCGGACTTCTGCAAGGCGCCGTGGTGGCATGGCTTTCCGTTCCGGCCTTCGTCGTGACCCTCGGTGGCATGACGGTGTTCCGAGGCATCGCACTGACTATCGGCAACGGCGGACCGATCTCAGGATTCGACGATGCCTTTGGCTGGTGGGGGCGAGGCATGATCGGGCCGGTGCCGGTGCCGGTCATCATCCTGGCCGTCGCCGTTCTGCTCGCCCATGTCGTGCTGACCCAGACCCGATTCGGGCGTTCCGTTTATGCAGTCGGCTCCAATCCTGACGCTGCGCGACTTTCCGGGATCAACGTCGAGCGGGTCACAGTGCTGGTTTACGGACTGATCGGCTTCTGCTCCGGCCTCGGCGGTTTCGTTCTGTCTTCGCGCCTGAATTCGGCGGAAGCCGTGGCCGGTAGCGGCTACGAGCTGACCGCCATCGCCGCCGTGGTGATCGGCGGAACCAGTCTTTACGGCGGTACCGGCGGCGTCGCCGGAACCGTGATCGGCGCGCTGTTGACCGGCGTTCTTCTCAACGGCCTGGTGATCCTCAACGTCTCGCCCTACACCCAGCAGATTCTGGTCGGACTGATCATCATCGCCGCCGTTGCCTTTGACCACTTCACAAAGAGGCAGAGCCGATGAGCCGCGACATTCTTCTGACCGGTACGCCCATTATCGAGGCGGCCGTTCGTCCTTTGCGGGCAGGCCCGCTGGAAGCCGTGTTCGACGCCGGTGCCTTGCGCTGGATACGCTGGAACGGGGTCGAGGTCCTGCGCTCCATTACATTTCTCATTCGAACACCGGGCTGGGGTACGCCGCCGGCCGTGATCACCGTGCTCGACGTTGCCGAGGAGGCGACCGGCTTCTCCGTCTCCTTCGAAGCGCATTACGGCACGCCGGGCGCAGGCGTGCGAGCGTCCATCGAGCTGAAGGGCGAGGCTGGCGGCAAGGTAAGCGCCCAAGCGGCCATCCATGCCGAGGCGCCCTTCGATACCAATCGCACGGGCTTCGTCGTTCTTTACCCGCTCGATGGGTTCGCCGGCACCGAAGTGCATGTCGAGCACGCCTCCGCGCCGCCGCGTGACATGATCATCCCGGCGCAGATCTCGCCAGGCCAGCCGGTGATGGACATTCGAGCCATCACGCACAGGCCGGTTCCCGGTTTGACCGTGGAGACGCGCTTTGACGGCGATATCTTCGAGATGGAAGATCATCGCAACTGGTCGGACGCGTCGTTCAAGACCTACAGTCGCCCGATCGGCTTGCCTTATCCTTATAAGTTGACGCCGGACGCGCCGCTCAGCCAGTCGGTGACGGTGAGCATTGTCGATGATGGTGCGACCAGTCTCTCGGTGTCGGCTGTGTCCACGCCGGCCATCGATGCCCAGCGCCTGCCGGAGTATGCGTTGCCTCTCGACAGGCTTGCCGACGCCGAGGCCGCACTCGCTTGGTCCGGAGCCCTGCGTCACCTTGCGCCGGGGTGGCTGCTGCTGCGCCATGATGCGACGCGGGAAGCTGCCGATGCCGATTTGTCGCCGCTTGCTAGGCTCGTTGCATTGACGGGCGCAAGCCTTGAGGTGCAGGCGGTCCTGGCAAGCGAGACGGACCATGCCGTTGCCACCGAGATCGCCGCGCTGGCGGCACGGTTCGTCGGTGCCGGAATTAAGGTTGGTCGGATTGGCGCCTTTGCCAAGATCGACGAGCAGAGCTTTCAGCCCGGCGAGGCGCGCCCGCCTCACCCCTCCGAGGCGGCCATAGCCTCCGGTCTGGCCAGATCTTTTCCCGACGCCGCTCGGATCGGCGGAACGCCGGCTTTCTTCACCGAGTTCAACCGCAAGCGTCCGACACCCTCGCTTTGGCAGGGATTGAGCTTTGCCTCGGCACCGACGGTGCACGCCGCCGATGACGCCTCGGTGGTCGAAACGCTGCAGTCGTTGCCGCATATCCTCGCCTCGGCCAAAGCACTCGCGGGTGGTCTGCCGTTGTCGATCGGGCCGATCGGCATCGGCGCCCGCATCAATCCCTACGGGCCTGGCCCGGTCGTGAACGCACCAGAAGCGCGCGAAGGCATGGCGGCGCGCGATCCGCGCCAGCGTGGTCTTTTCGCCGCCGCGTGGACGGTCGGCTATTTGACGGCGATTGCCCGGTTTGCCCCTGCGCGTTTCGGCTTCGGCACGCCGGTTGGGCCGTTTGGCCTGATATCGACCCGTCAGGACTACGCCCGCCCTTTCTGGGATAGTTTGCCCGAGGGGGCGCTTTACCCGCTCTACCACGTTGCCAGCCGCATCTCGGCTGCCGCCGGAAGTCTGCTTCTGGAGGCAAGCCTACAAGATGGCATTGCGCGCCTCGTCTGGCGTCGCGGTGGACGGCGCGAGGCGCTGATCGCCAACCTGACGGCCCAACCGCGTGCCTTGCCGCTCGCAGAGTTTAATCAGCCACGCATTTCTTTGCTCGATGCCGCGAGTGTCGAACTTTTCAGCCGCGATCCCGGAGCGCTGGTACCTGGGACGAAAGACCTGGCGGCCGAGCTGGACGCCTATGCGGTTTGTGCACTCGCAGAGGAAGGATGAGCCAAATGGGTCGCCAACTCAGGGGTTTGTTCATCGGCGCAGGGTTCTTCTCGCGCAATCACCTCCACGCGTGGTCCGAGGTGGACGGGGCTGAGATCATCGCCATCTGCGATCTGGATCCGTCACGCGCCGAAGCTGCCGCCAGGGAATTCGACATCGCCAACTGGTACACGGATGCTGGTGTTCTAAAATCCGGTGACTTCGATTTCGTCGATATCTGCACGACGATGGAGACACACGAGGCTCTGGTCGGGCTGGCGGTCGATGCCGGTGTGCCGGTGATCGTGCAGAAGCCCTTCGCGCCAGATATCGCAACCTGTCACCGGATCGAGGCGCATGCCCGCGCCGCCGGGGTGCGGGTGATGCTGCACGAGAACTTCCGCTTCCAGAAAATCTTCCGCCGCCTGCGCGAAATCCTCGACAGCGGCGAGATCGGCGAGGTGACATTCGGCCGCCTCAACTGGCGCAACGACATCGACGTCTACACCAACCAGCCCTACCTTTTGAAAACCGAACGCTTCATGATCATGGATGTCGGCATCCACATGCTCGATCTGGCGCGCTTCCTTTTGGGCGACGCATCGTCGGTCAGTTGCTTCAACCAATCGGTAAAGGAAGGGCTGGCCGGGGAGGACGCGGCGACCATGCTGCTGCGCCACGACAACAAGGCCGTATCGGTGGTGGACGTCAGCTACGCCACCCATCGCAATCCCAATCCGTTTCCTCAAACGCTCGGCGAGATCGAGGGACGGCTGGGCACCGTGCAGATCCTGGACGGCCAAGTTCTGCGGGTCCACACGCGCGCGGGACAGCGCGACGAGGTCATCAAGCCCGATGGCCGGACATGGACGTCTGCGCCTTGGACACAGATCCAGGATTCAGTGCCGCGGACGCAGCAGCATTTCATCGATGCTCTGCGCAAGGGCGCCGAATTCGAGACGTCCGCCACCGACAGCCTCAAGACCTACGCCCTGGCCGAGGCCGCCTATCGCTCGGCCGCGTCCGGGTGCGTGGTTGAAGTCGCAGACTTGCTGAAAGGAGTATGACGTTGCGTGTTGATGATGTCCGCCGCGTCGGCACGACCGAACTCGAAATTCCGGTTCTTGGCCTCGGCACTTGTCCGCTTGGCGGCGTATATGCCGCCATTGACGAACCCACTGCGCGCGCCACCTACGAGGCGGCATGGGACGAAGGAATTCGGCTTTACGACACCGCCCCCTGGTATGGCCTCGGTCAGGCCGAGCATCGCACCGGCCGTGCTCTCTACGAGCGATCGCGCGATACCTACATCCTGACCACCAAGGTCGGTCGCGTCTTGCGCGCACCGCGCGATCGGGCCGCCTTCGTACCGCCCGCCTGGCAGGGGCCGCTATCGTTCGAGCCGCATCATATCTTCACTTACGATGCCATTCTGCGCTCCTATGAAGACAGTCTGCAGCGTCTCGGCATCAACCAGGTCGACGCCCTCTACATCCACGATCTCGACAGCGGTTACTTCCGCACGCCGGAGGCGCTGGACGCGAAGCTGCGCGAACTCGATCAGGGTGGCGGCTACCGCGCTCTGGAAGAGCTGAAACGGGCCGGTGAAATCAAGGCGATTGGCGCCGGCATCAACGAACGCGGCATGATCCGCCGCTTCCTGGCCAATGCGGACCTTGATGTCTTCCTCGTGGCATCACGCTACACGCTTCTCGAACAGGAGATTTACTCCGATGAAATCCGCGAGGCAGGAAAGCGCGGGGCTTCCATCGTGGTGGGTGGCGCTTTCAGCTCGGGAATTCTGGCCACCGGTCTGATTGACGGTGCCAAATATGAGTATGGCGCGGTGCCGGAGAACGTCGTGGAACGGGTTCGCCGTCTGAGCGCGATCGCTTCCGATCATGGCGTGGCACTGGCCGCGGCGGCGCTTCAGTTCCCGCTAGCCGCTCCCGAAGTCGCCAGCGTTGTATTCGGCGCGGTTACGCCCGAGGAAATCCGCGCCAACGTCGGCCACTTTGTTGCGCCTATCCCGGCGGCCTTCTGGTCCGAGCTGCATGGCGAGGGCTTGATCGCGGAGAGCGTTCCGATTCCGTCCGAAAACGGAAAATCCACGGCCGCTTGAACGCCAGTTATCTCAGTGTTCCGGCAATTCCATGGGCATCGCTTCTGGTGTCGCTTGTACACTGGCAGGGTTTGAACTGTACGCTGGCCGGCGACATGGCAAGCCGCTCGCCCGCACGCAGGGATCGTCGCATGGCCACGGGCGACACTCTTCTTGTTTGATACTGGTCACAAATGGTTGGACCAAGGCACGAAACGTTTCTCGAGTGCCCGCATCAACAGCTCGAACAGAATGGCGACGATGCCGATCACGGCGATGCCGAGGATGACCACGTCGGTACCGAGGAAAGTGGCTGCCGACTGGATCATGAAGCCGAGACCACGGCTGGCTGCCACCAGCTCGGCGGCGACCAGCGTCGACCAGCCGGCCCCGAGTGCGATACGAATGCCGGTGACGATCGAGGGCAGGGCGCTCGGCAGCACCACGAAGCGCAGGAGCTGCAACCGCGTGGCGCCCAGCGAACGGGCGGCGTTAAGCCGGTCGCGCGAGACGGACCTGACGCCCGCCGCCGTCGCGATAATGATCGGTGGCGCCATGGCAAGGCCGATCACCAGCACCTTTGACGCCTCGCCGATGCCGAACCAGATGATGATCAGCGGCAGATAAGCAAGCGGCGGCAAAGGCCGCAGGAATTCGACGATTGGATCGAAGATGCCGCGTCCGATCCGCGACGAGGCGATGATGGCCCCGATCGGCACCGCCACGACGATGGATGCTGCCAGCGCGCCGAACACCCGGCCGAGGCTGGCAAGAAGATGTTCCAGCAGGGTGGAATCGGCAAAACCCGATACGCTGACCTGATAGGCGCTCTTCAGCACGGTCAATGGCGATGGCAGGAATACCTTGGATACCCAGCCCTGGCTCGAAGCCAGCGACCAGAGGGCAAGGATCAAAACCACCGTTGCCAGAGGGACGAGGCGGATCCAGTCGAACTGGGGAGAGGTGGGCGCCGGCGCGGCTGGTTCGCTGCCGCGGGAGATATCCTCGATGGTGCTCATCCTAAACCTCGAAATCCTGCAACTCGATCAGGTCGCGCAGCTTCTCGCGTGCAGCGACGAAGGCTGGGTCGGATTTGATGGCGCGCGCCGTATCGCCCTGGAGCAGCCGGCGGCCGAAGTCGACGGGAATGTCGGCCACGATGCGCCCGGGCGAAGGAGCGAGCACGATGACCCGCGTCGCCAGAAACAGCGCTTCCTCGATGCCGTGGGTGATCAGCAGCACGCCGGCGCCGCTGTCCTGCCAGAGGTGCAGCAGAAATTCCTGCATTCGCTCGCGCGTCAGCGCGTCGAGCGCACCGAGTGGCTCGTCCATCAGCAGGAACTCGGGATCGGCGGCCAGCGCCCTGGCGATGCCGACCCGCTGGCGCATGCCGCCGGAAAGCTCCCAGATGGCCTTGTCGGCGGACGCGGCTAGATCAACGTGCGCCAGCAGTTCCGCGACGCGGCGGTCACGCTCGTCCTTGGGCACGCCCTTGAGCTTCAAGGCGAAGCCGACATTCTCCCGAGCGGTCAGCCAGGGAAACAAGGCATCGTCCTGAAACACCACCGCGCGCTCGGCGCTGGGGCCCTCGACGGTGCGGCCATCAATGTGGACGCGGCCCGTTGTCGGCTTCAGGAAGCCGGCCGCAAGGCTCAGCAGGCTCGTCTTGCCCGAGCCGGAGCGGCCGACCACGGCGACGAACTCGTCGCTGCCGATGGAAAGATCGATATCCGCCAGCACGGGCGTCTGCGGCGGCGGCCCGTAGGCGAAGGTGACCTTGTCGATGTGGAGCTTGTACACGGAGCGTTTCATCTCCCTCTGGGACAGAAGATCGAACGAAACCCGCCCGCCTCACAGAGGCGGACGGGATGGTCTTCCATCGAACGGCCAGCGTTCGAACCGGCTTACTTCGCCGCGGCTTCCTTCACCCAGCGTGCCGAGACATAGGGCGAATAGTCGGCGAGCACGTCCGGGATCTTGCCCTGCTCCTTGAGGAAGGCGGCGGTCGCGGCCACAGCCTTGGTGGTGCCGCCACCAAGCAACGCATCGCTCGGCTGCTCTTCAAGCGTCGGGAAGTAGTAGCCGGTCAGGAGCTCGGGAACCTCGTCCTGCTTGGCGCCGGTCAGACGGGCGATCTTCTCGGCTTCCGGCGACTTGGCGTCCCACTTCTTCGGGTCGGCGCGATAGGAGGCATAGGCCTCGCCGGTCACCTTGACGAAGGCCTTCACCACGTCAGGGTGCTTCTCGGCGTATTCCTTGCGGACGATCCAGGCATCGAAGGTCGGGCCGCCCCACTTGGCGACGTCGCTGGAGGTGGCGACCACCTTGCCGGTTTTCTTGATTTCGGCCAGCACCGGATCCCAGACATAGGCGCCGTCGATGTCGCCGCGTTCCCAGGCAGCCGCGATTTCCGGCGGACGCAGGTTGAGGATCTGGAGCTTCTTCGGATCAATGTTCCAGTGCTTCAGCGCCGTCAGCAGGCTGTAGTGCGCTGTGGAAACGAAGGGCGTCGCGATCTTCTTGCCGATGAGGTCCTCGGGCTTGTCAACACCCTTAGCGGCCAGCGCTTCCGAGGGGCCGATCAGGCCGACGACATAGATGGTCTCGATCGGCACTTCGCGGCTGGCCGCGGCGGTGAGCGGCGATGAACCGACGTAACCGATGTCCAGCGAGCCGGCGGCAATGGCGGCGATCACGTCGGCACCGCCGTCGAACTTCTGCCAGTTGATCTTGGCGCCGGTGGCTTTCTCGTAGGCACCGTCAGCCTGTGGCACGCGCGACGGCTCGACGATCTGCTGCCAGCCGATGTTGAGCGTCGTCTCGGCCATGGCGGAGCCGGCGGACAGCCCGGTCGCCACCATGGCGACGAGTGCGGCCGTCTTGCCGATCTGGGTCATGAACTGGGCAACTGGCGTCATCAATATCTCCCTCGGTCAGCACCGAAGTCCCGACCCGGGGAACGGGTGTTCCTCATGGGATCGGACCGGGACCTGTCGAAAATATTGCTAAGCTACAGGCGCTTAGGCGGCTTCAGAAGAAACGCCATGCTATGGTTGGGCGAACCGTAAAATACTATTCCAATAGCTTTTATAGTTCGTCCGTTTTCTTGCTGTTGCAAAGCTTCGGCTCATGCCTCAACCGTGTCGGCCGGGTCGATGCCGGCGATGACTACCGGCTTCTTCATGGCATCGCGGCGGAAGGGCTCTCCGAGTTCCTGGTTGATCAGCACTTCGATCAGGGTGGTTTTCTTGTGCTCCAACTGGTCGGTGATCGCCTGCCGAAGCAGGTCGCTCAGCTCGTCAGCGGTACGAGCAACCACACCCTTGAGGCCGCAGGCCCGGGCAATGGCGGCATAGGAGACGTTGGTGTCGAGTTCGGTGCCGACGAAGTTGTCGTCGTACCAGAGCGTGGAGTTCCGCTTCTCGGCGCCCCACTGGTAATTGCGGAAGACGATCTGGGTGATGGCCGGCCATTCCGGCCGACCGATGGCCGTCAGTTCATTGACCGCGATACCGAAGGCGCCGTCGCCGGAGAAGCCGACCACCGGCAGATCGGGGCGGCCGATCTTGGCGCCGACGATGGAGGGCAGGCCGTAGCCGCAGGGGCCGAACAGGCCCGGGGCCAGATATTTCCGCCCGTCGTCGAAGGACGGGTAGGCGTTGCCGATGGCGCAATTGTTGCCGATGTCCGAGGAGATGATCGCTTCGCGCGGCAGAGCGGCCTGGATGGCCCGCCACGCCTTGCGGGGGCTGAGCCAGTCGGGCTTGGCGGCGCGCGCCCGGGCATTCCAGTTCGTGCCGGGATCGTCATCCTCATGGTCGAGCGAAGTGAGCTCCTGCGCCCAGGCCGAGCGCGTGGCCGCAACGAAGCCGCGCCGCTCCTGCCGCTCGGCCGGTGTCAGACGCGAAGTTACCTTGTCGGCGAGCGCACGCGCCACCTTGCCGGCGTCGCCGACAATGCCGACGGCAATCTTCTTGGTAAGGCCGATGCGGTTCGGGTTGATGTCCACCTGGATGACGGCGGCATCCTTGGGCCAGTAGTCGATGCCATAGCCGGGCAGGGTCGAGAAGGGATTAAGGCGGGTGCCGAGCGCCAGAATGACGTCGGCCTTGGCGATGATCTGCATCGCCGCCTTGGAGCCGTTGTAGCCGAGCGGCCCGACGGCGAGCGGATGATTGCCGGGGAAGGCATCATTGTGCTGGTAGCCGCAGGCCACCGGCGCATCGAGCTTTTCTGCGAGGGCGACGCTGTCGGCGATCGCGCCGGCCAGCACCACGCCGGCACCGTTGAGGATCACAGGGAAACGGGCGTTCGACAGGAGATCGGCGGCCTTGGCGAGCGCGTCTTCGCCGCCCGAGGGACGCTCGAGCTCGACGATCGGTGGCAGCTCGATGTCGATCACCTGGGTGAAGATGTCGCGGGGAATGTTGATCTGGGCCGGCGCCGAGGCACGCTTGGCCTGCAGGATCACCCGGTTGAGCACTTCGGCGACACGACTGGGATCGCGCACCTCTTCCTGATAGGCGACGATATCCTGGAACAGCGCCATCTGCGGCACTTCCTGGAAGCCGCCCTGACCGAGGGTCTTGTTGGCCGATTGTGGCGTGATCACCAGGAGCGGCGTGTGGTTCCAGTAGGCGGTCTTCACCGCTGTCACGAGGTTGGTCACGCCGGGGCCATTCTGGGCGATGACCAGCGACACCCTGCCCGTGGCGCGGCTGTAGCCGTCGGCCATCATGCCGCCCGAGCCTTCGTGCGCCACGTCCCAGAAGGTGATGCCCGCCTTGGGGAACAGGTCGGAGATCGGCATGAAGGCCGAGCCGATGATGCCGAAGGCATGGCGGATACCGTGACGCTGCAAGACTTTGACGAAGGCTTCCTCGGTGGTCATCCGCATTTCAAGTCTCTCCTGCGATCAGCCGAACACGCGCCCGATGGCGCGGCCGATCGTGTCGGTGATGGTGTCGATGTCGTCCGGCCTGGCGATCAGTGCCGGCGCGAGACAGAGCGTGTTGTTGAAGCCTGTGATCGAACGATTGGTGGCGCCGATGATCACCCCTTGGGCGCTGCACTCGGCGACGACGGCTTGAACCAGCTTTTCGGCAGCGGGTTCGCGGCTCTGCCGGTCGGCGACCAGTTCGACGCCGGCGAACAGGCCCTTGCCACGCACATCGCCGATGGCGGGATGCTTGTCCTTGAGGGCAGTCAGGTTGGCAATCAGGCGTTCGCCCTGAACCGCCGAGTTCTGGACAAGCGCCTCGTCCTCGATGATGCGAAGGTTTTCGAGCGCGGCTGCCGGACCGGAGGCGCAGCCGCCGAAGGTCGAGATGTCGCGGAAATGGCTGAGCGGGTCGTCCGGCGCATCCTTAAAGAGGTTGAATACCTCCTCCGTGGTGACGGTGCAGGAGATCGCCGCGTAGCCGGAGGCGACACCCTTGGCCATGGTGACGAAATCCGGCCTGACGCCGTAATGCTGATAGCCGAACCAGGCGCCGGTGCGTCCCAGGCCGCACACCACTTCATCGATATGGATCAGGATATCGTGGCGGCGGCAGATGTCCTCGACGCGCTGCCAGTAACCGTCGGGCGGCACGATGACGCCGCCGCCGGCCGTGATCGGCTCGAGGCAGATGGCGCCGATGGTATCTGGTCCCTCGCGGAGAATGACCTCCTCGATGGCGTCAGCAGCGGCTTCGCCATAGCGGGCGCCACGCTGCTCGCTGCGGTATTCGAGGGCATGCGGCACGGCGACGAACCCGTCGAGCAATGGGCCGTATTGGGCGGCTCGTTCATTCTGGCCGCTTGCCGACAGCGCGCCCAAGGTGGTGCCGTGATAGTCGCGCTCGCGATAGAGAATCTTGGACTTGCGGCCGCCGTGGTGACGATGGGCGATCTGCCGCACCATCTTGAACACCTTCTCGTTGGCTTCCGAACCTGAGTTGGAGAAATAGACGCGGGAAAGCCCCGACATCTTGGAGATGAGTTTCTCCGCGAACAGGGCGCCCGGAATGGAGCCGGCGGTATTGGCGAAATAGTTGAGGCGGACGAGCTGGTCGCGCACGGCATCGGCGATCGAGGTCCGGCCGTAGCCGACATTGACCGTCCAGACTCCGCCGGACACGGCGTCGAGATATTCCTTGCCGGCAATATCCCAGACCCGCATGCCCTTGCCCTCGACGATGATGCGGGGCGCCGCCGTCTCGAAGGCCTTGTGCTGGATCAGATGGTGCCAGACATGAGCACGATCAGCATCGATGATCGCCTGCGGGTCGTTCGACGCGAGCGCTGAGTTTAGCTGCATGGATGACCGTCATTCCCGGGCCATCCGGCTACCGAAGCGCCGCTGGCCGCTTGCTCCCCTGCGCCTCAATCCGTCCCGAGCAGACGGATCGATCGCTGCGGGATCATGCTGGGTCGGCCTCTTTGGCGACAGGTTGTACTTTCCAAAATTCCGGAAAAGACGATGCGATTTTTTCTCGTCGCCGACCTGCGAAAGCCTACTAAATCTATCATCTAATTTGGGGCTGTGATTTTCTACGATCGGCAGTCGCGGACATCTGGAAAAAATGCCGGAAAGGTTTTGCCAAAATAATATATAAAATTAGTATATTATATGGCAAAGACGCGAGCTTTGAGCAAATCCGGACCGGACGCAATGCGGCGGCGAAGCGGGAACGAGGCAGATGAAGGCGGTACAATACTGGTCAAACAGCGACGTCAGAGTGGTCGACGTTCCTGTTCCCGAGATCACCGCCGGCGAGATCCTAGTGAAGGTCGCTTCCTGCGGCCTCTGCGCCGCCGACGTGCTGGAGTGGTACATGCGGCCAAAGGCGCCGCTTCATCTCGGCCATGAGATTGCAGGCGTGGTGGCCAAGGTCGGCGCGGGTGTCACATCCTTCAAGGCCGGGGATCGGGTGTTCGTCCATCACCGTGCGCCATGCGGCCACTGCGACCTCTGCCGTCGGGGCCACGAAACGCTTTGCCGCGAGCATCGCCGCCACGGTATCGAGCCGGGTGGCATGGCCGAATATGTGCGCGTTGCCGCGCCCGTCGTCGAAAAGGATGTCCTGCTGCTGCCGCACGGGTTCGGTTTCGACGAGGCCACCCTGATCGAACCGATCTCCTGCTGCGTCCGGGCCGCTTCACGCCTGTCGATCGACAGCAGTTCGCGGGTGCTGGTGATCGGTGGCGGCTTCAATGGCCTGGTGTTCGCAAAGCTTGCCCGCCTCGCCGGGGCCGCATCGATCGCGGTCATCGAACCACTGGCCTGGCGCCGGCAGCACGCCCTCGACAGCGGCGCTGATCTCGCCATCGATCCCGCCGCGCCGGACATTGGCGCGCAGCTGGTCAAGGGACTGGGTGGTTTGGCGACGCAGGTCATCGTGACACCATCGAGCGTCGACGCCATCGAGCAGGCCTTCGATCTTGCCGATCAGGGCGCCGAGGTCGTGCTGTTCACGCCGGTCCCCTCGGAAGTGGCCCGGCCGTTCGATTTCGGCCGCGTGTTCTTTGCCGAGTGGACCGTGACGGCCTCGCACGGCAGCGGGCCAGCCGATACGCGCATCGCGCTCGACCTTCTGGCACGGGGCGACATCGATGCCAACCTGCTGATTACGCATCGCTTTCCTTTGGCGGAGGTCGCCTCCGCCGTCGCCGTGGCCGAACGACCCGGCAACGCCCTCAAATGCATCATCGAAATCGGCCGGGAATCCTCGCCCGAGCTTGCGGAGTTGTCATGACTGAAACCATCAAGGCCGTGCAGATCAAGACCTATGGCGGACCGGAAGAGCTGCACTATGTCGATGTTGCCAAACCATCGCCGCGCGAAGGGGAGGTGCTGGTCCGCGTTCATGCCGCCGGGCTCAATCCGGTCGACTGGAAGACACGGGCCGGCCAGGGCGCGGCGCGCTTCTTTCAGAATCCGTTCCCGCTGACGCTCGGCTGGGACGTGTCGGGCGTCGTCGAGGCACTTGGCACGGGGGTGTCGGACTTCGCGCAGGGCGACGAGGTGTTCGGATATGTCCGCTTCCCGCAGCCGGGCGGCACGCACGCCGAATACGTCGCGGCGCCGGCAGCCCAACTGGTTCGCAAGGGTGGCGGCCTAGGGCATGTCGAGGCGGCGGCACTGTCGGCGGCGGCGCTGACCGCCTGGCAGAACATTTTTGACAGCGGGGCGCTGGAAGCCGGGCAGACCATTCTGATTCACGCCGGCGCTGGCGGCGTCGGCCATCTCGCCGTTCAGTTCGCCAAGTGGAAAGGCGCCCGCGTTGTCTGCACGGCCTCGTCGCATAATCGCACTTTCCTGAAGCGTCTCGGCGCCGACGAGGTGATCGATTACCGGGAGCAGCGCTTCGAGGACGCGGTGCATGACGTTGATGTGGTGTTCGACCTGATCGGCGGCGAGGTGCGCGAACGGTCCTGGCAGACATTGAAACCGGGCGGCGTTCTGGTTTCGACGCGCAGCGAGGCGTTTTCCGAGGCACCTTTCCGCTACGGTGTGCGTGGTCGCTTTATCTGGGCGCAGCCCAACGCGCGGCAGCTCTCGACCATCCAGAGCCTGGTTGAACAGGGACATGTCCGCGTTGAGATCGACAAGGTCTATGCATTGAAGAACGCCCGCCGCGCCCACGAGCGGGGGGCGAGCGGGCACAATCGCGGCAAGATCGTGCTGAGCGTACGCGGGGAGACAGGCGAAGAATGAAAGCGACTCGCATTCACGCCTTCGGCGAGCCGGAGGTTCTCATTTACGAAGAGGCTCCACGGCCCGAACCGGGACCTGGCGAGGCACTGGTGAGGGTGCATGGCGCCGGCGTCAATCCGGTCGACTGGAAGACCCGCAAGGGCGCCGGCGTAGCTGGCCAATTCGGCGCGTTGCCGGCCATTCTGGGCTGGGAACTTGCCGGCGAGATCGTCGCGATTGGGTCAGGCGAGGGTGGTTTTGCCGTCGGCGATCGTGTTTACGCGCTGTCCCGCTTTCCGGCTCCGGCGGCGGCTTATGCCGAGTTCGCCGTCGTGCCGGTCGCCGAGCTGGCGCGCGCACCTGTCGCGCTCGATCTGGTGCGAGCCGGCGCCGTGCCGCTCGTCGCCTTGACGGCTTGGCAGGCTCTGTTCGATGCCGCGGAGCTCAAGGCCGGTGAGACCGTTCTGGTTCACGCGGCGGCGGGCGGTGTCGGTCATCTCGCCGTGCAACTCGCGGCCTGGAAGGGCGCACGCGTCATCGCGACCGCCTCGGCCGGCAATCGTGCCTTCGTCGAGGCGCTCGGGGCGGCCGAGGTGATCGATTATCGGGCAACGCCCTTCGAGACGATTGCCCGCGAGGTCGACGTGGTGATCGACGCTGTCGGCGGCGATGTTCGGGACCGATCCTGGTCAACGTTGAAGCCCGGTGGCATTCTGGTGGCGCTGAATGGCGCGCTTGCCGCCGATGCCGTGCCGAGCGACCGCCGGGGCCTGCGCTGGCTGGTCAAGCCGAACGGGGCGCAACTCGCCAACCTCGCCACGCTGATCGACAGCGGACATGTCAAGCCGTTCGTCGAGCACGTGTTCCCGCTTGCCGAGGCAGCAGCGGCGCACCGCCTCAGCGAACAAGGTCATGTGCGGGGCAAGATCGTCCTCGACGCAACAGGCGGCTGATCGGCCGCCTTACCAGGAGCGGCTGGGGCGCGGATCGAGACCGACGTCGTCGAAACGCGTGAGAGCGCCGACGATGGCGGCGATATCCGGGTAGCGATTGGGATGGAGCAGCAGCGATCGTGCCAGGGCCAATGCGCTCGCCTTGGCGCGGGCCTGCGTTTCAGGATCCTCGATCACCAGGAAGTCGGCAATCTGGGCGTAGCCGAGCACGCGCCGGATGATCTTGAGCGCCAGGAAGCCGACGGCATCGCGGAAGATATCGTCGACATAGGCCTGACGCAGGCTTTCAAGCCGTGCCTCACCCGTCGCGCCAGCAAAGTGCGTTGCCGGATAAGCGTCGCCCGCGTTGGCTTCCGCGCGCCAGATCTCGAGGAAGCGGCGGCGAAAGGTCTCGTAGAAGGTGACGATGTCTGCCGCGATGACGTCGCGGAAGGCCGTGCGTTCGGTAGCATTGCCCGCCTGATAGCCCTTGGCGAACCAGGCCATCACATAATGGGCGATGAAGTTGCCGACGTCGAAACCGCTCGGCCCGACCCAGGCGAACTCGCCGTCGATCACCCGCGTGTCCTCGGGCGTCACCATCACCGAGCCGGAATGCAGGTCGCCGTGGATCAGCGACTGCGTCTTGCCGAAGTAGAGGGCGCGCAGCCGTGCCACGGCCGTCTTGATATCGAGATCCGCACGGAAGGCATCTCCCCAGGCCGAGAGATGGGGCTCGATCACCTTGTTGCGCCACACCGTCTCGTAGGGATCGGTGAAGACCAGGTCGGCCGAAATGCGCTGGAGGGAGATGTTGCGGGAAAAGAGGGCAACGTCGGCGGCCTTGGCCTCGAAGGACGAGGCAAGGTCGGAGGTAAAGAAGCTTGCCTTGGCAACGTATTCAGCAACTGCCGCCGGCACCTTCGGGTAATGGACGCCTTCGATCAGCGCCTTGCGCAGAATGATATGCGGCTCCAGCTTCTCCATGACGATGACGAACTGCTCGGCGTCGAAATGGAAAATTGCCGGGGCGAGCGGGCCGACATGCGGCGCGAGGCGCTCCGAGTAGGCGTTTTCGTAGATGGCCCGGTTGATGTCGAGCGGCCAGCCCTCGCCATGAATGCGGGCATAGGGCAGGGCCTGCTTGACGCAGAGGCCACCCGATGGCCCATCGACGAGAAAGACCGAGTTCAGATTGCCGTCGGCCACATCCCGGATCCGCCATTCTTCCGGTTTGCCGCCGAGCCGGTCACGCACCACCTGGAGCGCGGCCAGATAGCCGGGAAGGGTGTCGGCATTCAGAATGCGATAGTGGCTGTTGGGACTGTCGAGCACGATAACCTGCCTGCGCCGCTGGAAAGCAATTTTGCGAAAGATTTTCCCGTCGGCAGAATAGCAAATGGCTGTCGCGATCAGAGTAATGCCGGTCTTTGTTTGACCCTGGATTTGGAATGTTTGCGCCAGCGAGCTTTCGGATGGGGAATGGAATGCTAAGTCCCGTTCCCCACGCTGTTGTGGCCGCCTAAATCTCGGACGGATGACGCGGCCCGCTGCCCGCGCCGGTGCTGCGAAGGGCGCCGGCAATATCATCGATGTCCTCTTTCGTCAGTTGCAGCGTTGCCGCGTCGATCCAGCCGTCGATCTGGGCCGGAGCGCGAGCGCCGACGATGGCGCCGCTGACACCCGGCCAGACAAGGGTCCAGGCGATGGCCACGGCGGATACCGAGGTGCCATGCCGCTCGGCGATTGGCCGGATCGCCTCGACGAAAGCGAGGCTGCGCTCGACGGCCGGCGACTGGAAATCGGCGGAATCTCGCCGCCAGTCATCGGCGGGCAGGGACGCTACGCGGGCTGTCGAGAAGGCGCCGGTCAAAAGGCCGCTTTGCAGTGGGCTGTAGACGATAACGCCCGTCTCATGCGCGGCGCTCCAGGGCAGTTCGGCGCCGGCGGCATCGCGGGCCAGTGCCGAGAACGGGGGCTGCAACGTATCGACGTGACCGACTTTCTCGGCGCGCTCCAGAGCCTTGACCTCATGATTGGAAAGCCCGATCGCCCGGACCTTGCCGGACCGCTTGAGCTCGGTGAGCTTGCCCCAGTATTCCTCGATTTCGGTGCCGTCGCGCGGCGGCCAATGGATTTGCAAGAGGTCGATGGTCTCGACGCCGAGCCGCGTGAGGGAGGCTTCGACCTGAACGGTGAGGCGCTCCGGCGAGGCGATGAATTTCGGATAGGCGGTCGGGTTGGCGTCATCCCATTCGAGGCCGGCCTTGGTGAAGACCAGCGGTCGCTCGTAGGACGGGATTCCGTCAAGCGCCCGGCGGACGATCTCTTCCGAATGCCCCAGCCCGTAGATCGGCGCGGTGTCGATCCAGTTGATGCCGCGCTCCACGGCGTGGCGGATGGTGGCGATCGACGCCTCGTCATCCTGGGCGCCCCAGCCGAAACTCCAGCCGGCGCCGCCGATCGCCCAGGCGCCGAGGCCGACGGGCGTGATGGAAAAGCCTGACCGGCCGAGCGGTCGTCTCGGAAGCTCTACATGGGACATTTCAATGACCTCAAACCGATACCGAACTCAAATGCCTGTAATCGCCGCGCCAGTAGAGGAGGGCCTCTTCCTGATCGCCGACGGTTGTCGCCTTGACGCGTCCGATCAGGATAGCGTGCGAGTGGCGCTCGATCACCTCTTCCAGCTCGCAATCTAGCGCGGCCAGGGCGCCGACGAGAACCGGAGCGCCCGTCGCAAGCGGCGCCCAGTCAGATCCCTCGAACCGCTGCGCGCCCTTGATACCGTCCTTGCCGGAAAATCTCTCGGCGATGACCTGCTGATCGCCGCTCAGGATGTTGATGCTGAAGCTGCGCTCGCGAAGAAGCGTCGGCAGGGCGGAGGCCGTCTTGTTGACGCAGACCACCACGGTCGGTGGCTCCGCCGAGAGCGCGGATGCCGAGGTTGCGGTGAGGCCACCCCTATCTGCTCCAGAACCCGTCGCGATCACGGCAACGCCGCCGGAGAGATGGCGGAGCGCCGATTTGAATGTCTTGGCAGAGACATCCTCTACGGCGAGGTCAGGAAGGGACACGGTCATCTTGGGTTCCTGCATTCATCGGTGGCTTGGGATCCTTTTGCAAACAGCGTGCAAAGAGGAAGATTGAAGAAGATAGGCGCATCACGCTGAACAACGCGTATCGACGGGCCGGTGTCGGCTCGCGAGCAAAAGCCCCCGGAGGGAACCCGAGGGGCTTGTGTGGATGCTGCATTGGTCAGCTCCGACCGGCCAGTTGGGACTGGCCGACCTGAAGGCCTAGAGCGCTCCATGGCGTGGTGGCTTCTGGCCGTTCAGATAGTAGTTGCCGACGTGATGATATTTCCAGCGGGCCGGATCGTGTAGCGAATGCGTTCGCGCGTTCCGCCAGTAGCGATCCAGGCCGAAGCCTTCCAGCGTCGATCGGGAGCCCGAGAGCTCGATGAGCTTGCTGGAGGCGAGGAGCGCGACCTCGGTTCCCAATGCCTTGGCCTCGGCGACAGCGATCGACGCCTCTGCCACGCTGTCCTCGGTCGGCCGGTCTATGGCCACGTCCACCAGCTTCCCGGCACGGACGAGCAGAGCATTGGCGGCGTTGACGCGCACCGCCACGTCGCCCACCGCATGAATGACATGCGGATCCTCGTAACCGTGGGCAATGTCCAGCTCGAAGAACGGCCGGGCATACTGGCGGACGTAAGAAACGGTCTCGCGCAGGGCGCCACGGGCAATGCCAACCTGGACGGCAGCATGAATGATTTGCGCCACCGGCCCCATGGCGGTCGGCTGTTCGAAGACAATCTCATGATCGACAGTCTGAAACGGTGTGATCTCCACGTCGTCGAAGGTGACCGTGCCGCTGCCGGTCGTCCGCTGGCCGAAGGAGGTCCAGTCGTCGATCAGGTCGATGCCGGGTGTTGACCGATCCAGGAAGACGATGTGGACGCGCCCGTCCTGGTTTTTCGCCACAGCGACGATGATGTGAGCGAACAGGCTGCCGGTGGAATAGAACTTCTGCCCGTTCAAAAGCAATTTGCCGTCGCGTGGGGCGAACGCCGTCTTGTAGTCGACCGGCGTGCGGGTACCGATTTCGGTGAAGGCGTTGCCGAGCCGGTCGCCGGCCAGAATGCGGGCGAAGTAGTGCTGCTTCTGCTCGGGGCTGCCGGCGAGCCGCAAGGCCTCGACCATGTAATAGTGATTTTGCGGGATCTGGCCGATGCTGCCGTCGGCTGCCGCCAGAATCGCGGTCACCTCGGCGAGCGTGACGGCCGACACGCCGGCGCCGCCATAGGCCTTGGGGACGGTGATCGCCCAGAGACCTCTCGCCGAGGCCTCATCGATCTCGGCGATGGGCAGACGACGCTCACGGTCGCGTTCGGCGGCACCCGTGGCAAAGCTCTCGGCCAGCTCCTTGGCGATCGCAATGGCTTCGTGGTCGCTAGCAATGCGATGGGCATCTCTGCGGCGCGGCGGGATGTGGGGAGCCGGCCGCCCTGCCACCAGGGCAGCCTGCCGGTGCAGGCTGCGGCTGTTTTCTGTCATGTCGGCCTCAGTTCCAGGGGTGACGCGGCGGATTGAGGCCGTTCAGATAGAAGTTGCCGATATGGAAGAACTTCCAGCGCACCGGATCGTGCAGCGTATGGGCGCGGGCATTGCGCCAGTGGCGATCCAGATTGTGCTTGGCCAGCGTCGACCGGGTGCCCGCCAGCTCGAACAGCTTGTTGGTGGCGAGGATGGCGATCTCGGTGGTCAGTACCTTGGATTCCGCCACCTTGATGGTCGCCTCGGCGACATTGGCTTCCGTCGAATCGGCGCGAGCAACGTCGATGGCCTTGCCGGCGATCTCCAGCAGGGCCTCAGCGGCATGGAGCTTGATCTCCAGATCGCCGATCGCCGCGATAGTGAACACGTCCTCGCCGGCCGTCTCCTTGCCGCTGTCGATCCACGGACGGCTCTGCGTGCGGATGAAGGCAATCGTGTCTTCGATGGCGCCGCGCGCGATGCCGAGGTCGATGGCCGACTGGATGATCTGCGAGACCGGGCCGGCGATGGTCGGACGGTCGAAGGCGGCGACCGGCAGCAGGCGCGACAGCGGAATGCGGACATTCTCGATCTTGATGCTGCCCGATGCCGTCGTACGCTGGCCGAAGCTGGACCAGTCGTTGGTCACCGTCAGGCCGGGGGCGTCGCGATCGGTGAAGGCCAGGAAGCCCTTGCCCTCGGCGTCGACGGCGACGATCGGCACGATATGCGAAAGCAGCGCACCGGTGGTGTAGAACTTCTGGCCGTTGATCACGGCATGATCGCCGTCATAGGTCACCTTGGTCTCGAATGCGGCGACCGTCTTGCTGTTGAGCTCGGAGAAGGCATTGCCGAAGCGCAGGCCGGAGAGAACCCAGCCGAAGAATTCCTTCTTCTGCTCTTCGGTGCCGTCAAGTTCGATGTGGCCGTTGATGGCCAGATGGTTCTGGGTGATCTGGGCGATGGAGCTGTCCGCCGCCGCGATGATGGCGATCACCCTGGCGAGCGTCGCGTAGGATACGTCGGCGCCGCCATACGCCTTGGGCACATTGATGCCCCACAGGCCGCTCTGGGAGTAGGCGTCGAGTTCGGCGAGCGGCAGCAGACCCTCGCGGTCGCGCAGGGCGGCGCCCTTGACGAATTCAGCCGCAAGGCCCTCGGCAACGGCAATCGCCTCGTCGTCCGACTTGATGACATGCGCGGGTTGGGACGGCCTTGGACGCGGCGCGAACGGATCGGATGAATTGACCCGCGGATGCAGGCTGTAGTCGATATTGGACTCGGCAAGGGCACTCATATGCGACTCTCCCGTGATTGACGACTTGATGGGCTTCCCGCGTCGATGCCTGACGATGGCCTGCTGGTTCGGATGCCCCTCCGAGCTTCCCCGAGGAACGGACGCTGCCAATCTGGCAGGCCGTCGCGTTGAGTCGTGCTCGTTTCTTCCGATCACAGGGCGCTGTGATCCGACGGCACTAACCGTAATTGGGATCGGGAAAATAAACCAAGAAAGACTATAACTATAATAGACTATTACGGACAAGTTTGTTTCTTAAGTGAATGTACCTAGGGAACGTCTTGCCTTGGTTAGGAGCGGGCCGAGATGACACATTCGCCGCAGGAAGGCCGCTTCGATCAGGCCCTCATTTCCCCCGCCAGGAGATATGCGGTGAGTATTCCAGTCCCAGACAAGATCAATGCCCTGTGGTTCCTGCCGACCCATGGCGACAGCCGCTATCTCGGCACGACCATTGGCGGTCGTTCGGTGGATCTCCCCTATCTGAAGCAGGTCGCCCAAGCCGCGGATTCCCTTGGATATTATGGCGTGCTGATCCCCACCGGGCGGTCCTGCGAGGACAGCTGGCTGGTGGCGTCGGCCCTGATCTCGTCGACAGAAAGGTTGAGGTTCCTGGTTGCCGTGCGCCCGGGCGTGTTCTCGCCGACACAAGCCGCGCGCATGTCGGCGACGCTGGATCGCCTGTCGGGCGGGCGTTTGCTCGTCAATGTGGTGACCGGCGGTGATCCGGCGGAGAACCGTGGTGACGGCGTCTGGTGGGATCATGCCGAGCGCTACGCAGCTACCGAAGAATTCCTCAACGTCTACAGCCGCCTTATCGCCGGCGAGACCGTCGCCTTCGAGGGCAAGTATATCAAGGTGGATGATGCGCGGTTGCTGTTCCCGCCGGTCCAGTCGCCGCCGCCGCTCTATTTCGGCGGTTCGTCGGTAGAAGCTCACGACGTGGCGGCGCGCACCATCGACAAGTATCTGAGCTGGGGCGAGCCACCCAAGGATGTGGCGGCGAAATTCGCCGATATCCGCGAACGCGCCGAAAAGGCTGGCCGCGAGGTCAGCTTCGGCGTCCGGCTGCATGTGATCGTGAGAGAGACCACGGAAAAGGCCTGGGCTGCGGCCAACGATCTGATCCGCTATCTCGATGACGACACCATTGCCAGCGCCCAGAAGGTGTTTGCCCGCATGGATTCGGAAGGGCAGCGGCGCATGAGCCAGCTGCACGGCGGCCGCCGCGACAAGCTGGAGATCAGCCCCAATCTCTGGGCCGGCGTCGGTCTGGTGCGCGGCGGTGCCGGCACGGCGATCGTCGGCGATCCGGACACGGTGGCCGAGCGTATCGACGAGTACCGCCGCATCGGCGCCGACAGCTTCATCTTCTCGGGCTACCCGCATCTTGAGGAAGCCTATCGCTTCGGCGAGCTCGTCCTTCCCAAGCTGCCGCTTGCTCATCCCATTCGCGGCAACGCGGCGACCGTCAACACTGGGCCGTTCGGCGAGACGATCGCCGGCGATCATCGGCCGTCGGCGCGGACCGCGCAGTCGTGAGCAGACGCCCTGTCGTTGGTATAGTCGGGGGAGGCTTCTCCGGCGCGGCGGTTGCCTGGCATCTGGCCCGCGCCTCGATGCCCGTCAACATTGTCATCTTCGAGCCGAATGCGACGCTGGGGGCTGGGCTTGCCTATGGCCCCGGCGATCCGGCTTGGCGCATCAATGTGCCGGCCAGCAAGATGACCTTGTTGCCAGACGATCCTGAGCATTTCCAACGCTGGGTCGACAAGGGCAATCATCTGGCGACCGATCCGGATGCCTATGGCGAGGATGGCCAGCCCTATCCGCGCCGGTCCCTGTTCGGCGAATATGTCGACGAACATCTCGCGCCGTTACTGCGTCGGGGGCAGGTGCGGCACGTCCGGCAGGCCGTCAGGTCGGTGGGCCGCGAAGCAAGCCGATGGCGTGTCGCGACCGGGGATGGCCAGTCCATCGAGGTGGATCGGCTGGTGATTGCCAGTACGCATCCGAAGCCGGGGTTCCCGGCAGAACTGGCGGCGCTGCGCGGCCACCCGCGCGTTGTCGACGATGCCCTGCAGCATGAAGCGATTGCCCGGATCGACCGGAATGCTCGCGTTCTCGTGGTCGGGTCGGGACTGACCGCCGCCGACGTGGTGGCTGCCCTGAAGGCGCGTGGTCACTCGGGACCGATCACACTGATTTCGCGGCGCGGACTCTTGCCGCGCGGCCAGTCACCGACGCCAGTCGAGCCATTTGGCGATTTCTCGAGTGCCCCGTCCGCGACTGCGCTGGAGCTGCTCGTCAGCATTCGCCGTGCCGTTCGCGCTGCCGCCGCCGAGGGTATTGGCTGGCACGCTGTTCTCGATGCTGTCCGCATCCAGGGCGACCAAGTCTGGAATGGCCTGACGATCGCCGAACGGCGGCGTCTGCTTCGGCATCTGAGAGCCTTCTGGGACGTCCATCGCTTTCGCATCGCCCCCCAGGTCGAGGCGGTGCTGCGGGCAGCTCTCGCTTCCGGCGAGGTCGTTCATCTCACGGCATCGTTGAAAGGCGCGCGGCTCGACGGCGATGAACTTGTTGTCGATCTCTTCAACCGTCGGACGGGCGCGCCCCTGTCGTTGGCCGTTGATGTGGTTGTCATCGCCACCGGTCCGGCACACAGCAAGGTCATCGACAGCCAGCCTTATCTTGCCGATCTCCGGGACGCCGGATGGCTGCGGGCCGATCCGGCCGCCCTCGGCCTTGCGACCAGTCGGACAGGCCGGGCAATCGGAGCCGATGGCCGGCCCGTGGATACGCTCTTCGTCGCTGGCCCGCTGGCCAGAGGTACGTTCGGCGAACTGATGGGGCTGCCCCAGGTGTCGGACTACGCGCTGTTTATCGCCGACCAACTGCGGCAGGGCCTACCGGTGTTCTCGGACGCCGATGTTCATGCACCGGCCTGAGAGCCACCTTTGGAAAATTGCCCACCGCCATGCCCAGACAGATCCTGTTCAACGCCTTCGACATGAATTGCCTCGCCCACCAGTCTCCGGGCCTTTGGCGGCATCCCTATGATCGCTCGACGGAATTCGCTGGCCTTGCACCGTGGTTGAAGCTGGCCGGCACGCTGGAGCGTGGCTTGTTCGAAGCGCTCTTCCTCGCCGATGTGTTGGGCGTCTACGACGTGTTCGGCGGCAGCCAGGATGCCGCCGTCGCCCATGGCATCCAGATTCCGGCACATGATCCGCTGTTGCTGGTTCCGGCATTGGCGGCCGCCACGGGTCATCTCGGGTTTGGCGTCACCGTCAACCTGACTTACGAGCCGCCTTACCTTTTGGCACGCCGGTTCTCGACGCTCGATCATCTCACCGGCGGCCGGGTCGGCTGGAATATCGTTACCGGTTATCTCGACAGTGCCGCTCGGGCGCTGGGGTTCAAGGCCCAGCTCGCCCACGACGACCGCTATGCCGTCGCCGAGGAATACATGGAAGTCGTCTACCGCCTCTGGCAGGAGAGCTGGTCGGACGATGCCGTGGTGGCCGACAGGGCAGGGCTTTATGCCGACCCGAGCAAGGTGCGCCGCATCGTCCATGCCGGCGACCACTTCAACCTCAATGCGCCGCACCTCTGCCTGCCGTCGCCGCAGAGGGTGCCGCTGCTGTTCCAGGCTGGAACGTCGGCTGCCGGGCGGGCGTTTGCCGGCCGCCACGCGGAATGCGTGTTCATTTCGGGGCCTTCGGAAGTCGTGATCGCCCCGCGCGTCGCCGCCATTCGCAAAGCGGCCGCCGAGGCTGGCCGGAGCGGGAGCGATATCCGGATCTTCTCGCTGATGACGGTGATCCTCGCCCCGACCGACGCCGAGGCGCGCGACAAGGAGGCCGACCTGCGCGGCTTCGGCGACATCGAGGGCGCGCTCGCCCTGTTGTCCGGCTGGACCGGCATCGATTTCTCGACCATCCCTCCGGATCAGGAGGTGCGCCACGTGGAAAACGATGCCGGCCGCTCGGCGCTGGAAGCCATCACGCGGGCCGATCCCCAGCGCCGCTGGACGGTGGAGGAAGTTGCCCGTCATGCCACCATCGGCGGTATCGGCCCGGTCATCGCCGGCAGTCCGGCGACCGTTGCCGAGCGCCTTGTTGCCTGGCAGGACGCGACCGATGTCGACGGCTTCAACTTGGCTTTCGCCACCCGCCCCGGTTCCATGGTCGATGTCGTCGACCTGCTGATCCCCGAGCTGCAGACCCGCGGGCTTTACAAGACGGCCTATGCCGAGGGAACGCTGCGCGAGAAACTGTTCGGCGCCGGGCGGGCACGACCATCGGCGCCGCACCCGGCCGCTGCCTATCTCAGGTGACGAGCGAACAGGCTACGACCTGGCTCGCCTCGCCACCGGTCGTGCGTCCGGCATTTCCCGCAAGCGCCGCGCCGCGGCTCACTCAGCGGCTTGAGCCGATGACTCCTGCCGCTTGATGGCTTCGATGTCGCGATAGTTGACGGCCGGATGCGGCGCCGACAGATAGTCTCCGTCGCCGAACAGCTTCTGGCGCAGCGTTCCCGGACGATAGGCCGTGGGATAGACGCCGCGCTTCTGCAACTCCGGCACCACGAGGTTCACCACATCCTCGAAAGTTCCCGGCGTAATGGCATAGGCGAGGTTGAAGCCGTCGACGTCGGTTTCCTCGACCCACTGCTGGAGAATGTCGGCGATGGTGGAGGGCGAGCCGACGAACACCGGGCCAAGACCGCCGATGCCACCGAACTTGGCCAGTTCGTCGATCGTCCACGACTTGTTGCCGCCGGCGAGATGCTCGACGACAGAAAGGATGGCGTTGGTCTCCACATGCTTGACCAGATCAGTCGGTGCATACTGGCCGAAGTCGATCCCGCTCCAGCCTGACATGAACACCAGCGATCCGTCATAGGACGAGTAGGCGTTGAGCTCCTCGAACTTCTTCTGCGCCTTCTCGTCGGTCTCATCGGTGATGATGGTCACCAGCGTGTAGATCAACAGCTTGCGCGGATCTCGCCCGGCCTTGGCGGCACGGGTGCGGATGTCCTCGACATAGGACTGGAGAACCTGCTTTGTCGGTGCGGCGACGAAGACGCATTCGGCGTGACGGGCGGCGAAATCCTTGCCCGCCCCGGACGCTCCTGCCTGGTAGAGAACGGGTGTCCGCTGCGGTGACGGCTCTGTCAGCTGATAGCCCGGCACGTCGAAGAACTTGCCCTTGTGGCCGATCTCGTGAACCTTTTCCGGGATAGTAAAGACGCGTCTTTCCGCGTCGCGCACCACGGCGCCTTCCTCCCAGCTACCCTCGAGCAACTTGTAGAGGACTTCCAGATACTCGGCGGCCACCTCGTAGCGGTTGTCATGGCGGCGCAAGCCACCTTCACCGACATTCTTGGCGCCGCTCTCCAGATAGGATGTCACGATGTTCCAGCCGACGCGCCCCTTGGTGTGGTGGTCGGCCGTGGCGATGCGACGGGCGAAGGTGTAGGGGTGCTCGAAGGAGGTCGATGCGGTGATGCCGATGCCGAGGTGCTCCGTCGCCAGCGCGATCGGCGCCGCAAGCTGCAGCGGATCGTTGACGGGGATCTGGGCGGCCTGCTCGATCGCGTGATAGTTGGAGCCCTTGTAGACGTCGTAATAGCCGATCACGTCAGCGATGAAGATGCCATCGAAGATACCGCGTTCAAGGGTTCTCGCCAGATCCTGCCAATAGTCCAAGTCCTTGTATTTCCAAGACTTGTCTTCGGGATGTGCCCAAAGCCCCGGTGATTGATGCCCGACGCAGTTCATGTCGAAGGCGTTGAAATGGATCTGACGGCTCATGCTGGGCTTCCTGCTAAGGTCAGGGGCGGATTGGCCCCCTTCGACAAGCCGAACTGTGGAATTGCCTTAGGTATAAATACAGAAATACGATATTTTTTATGTACTAATCTGAGGAATGAATTTGTTGAGTTTGCCTTACGGGGTTTCTGCCGATTTGAGTCGGCGCTTTTGCCGTGAAGCCGCCCAGACGCAGATGAGAATGTCCGACCGTCAGCGAAGGAGAGAGTGGGTTAAGCGCCACATCCGGCGCCCGCCTTGAGCGAGTCCGTGATGACGGAGCGTTTTCCGCGATGACGGATGGCGGCGGCGGCTTCGTTAGCGGGCCGTCCAATGTCACGGAGCAATCGTCCGGGCGTCCGAGTTTTCCCGTTGAGGCGACTTCGCGCGGGAGCTAGCCAGGGTTCATGGAGATTGACGGACGGGAACGCGTCCGACGGGAGACAGTGAGATGAACACCGCCATGAACATGCAGCCGATGATGCCCATGATGCAGATGCCGATGATGAACGGCATGATGAACCCCATGATGGGCATGATGCCGATGATGGGCATGCCCATGATGAACCCGATGATGGGTGGGATGATGAACCCGATGATGGGCGGCATGATGCCGCAGATGATGCCGGTCATGATGGCGAAGATGACCTGCACGATGACCAAGAACGGCATGACATGCGAGATGATGCCGATGGACGGCGCCGACATGGACATGTTCATGGACTGCTGCAAGCGCATGATGTCGATGATGCAGGGCGGCATGCCCATGATGATGATGTGCGGCGGCATGCCGATGATGTGCGGCACGATGGCCTGACCGTCAGCCAGC
>JAEZHI010000023.1 GCA_023436885.1 Pseudomonadota bacterium
ACTTCACCTTCGTCTGCCCGACCGAGATCGCCGAGTTCGCCCGCCTCCGTCAGCGTGGCGACCCGGCCGGAGCGATCGACGAGCTGCGCCTCCACCGCATCCTCGAGGCCGCGGATGGCCGCCGACAGCGAGGACTGGCTGACGTGGCAGATCTCCGCGGCGCGGCTGAACGAGCGGTGCTCCGCCAGCGCGGCAAAGTACTGCATCTGTCGAATCGTCGGCAGCGGCGTCATCGGGCTCACAATGTCGGCGACGGCCCGAGCGTGGCGCGGAGGAGGCGCCGCTGGAGGAAGGAGCCGTCGATCGGCGGCGAGCATATCGTTTTTTCCGATCGGGTTGTTCGGAATTATGATTTTGACCCGCTGCAGCGCCGCATGCGATTTCGCAGGTGCGGTAGCGACCGGCTCGGCGCCGCCGCCATTCCTCCCCGGACTGTACCGAAAATCTGGCCTTTGAAGGAGATCCGAGATGCTCGGAATCGGCGACAAGCTGCCGTCGTTCAGCGTGACCGGCGTGAAGCCCGGCTTCAACGCCCACCAGGAGAACGGCGAATCCGCCTTCGAGACGCTCACCGAGGCGAGCTTCCCCGGCAAGTGGAAGGTGATCTTCTTCTATCCGAAGGACTTCACCTTCGTCTGCCCGACCGAGATCGCCGAGTTCGCTCGCCTCGCCAAGGACTTCGAAGATCGTGACGCCGTCGTGCTCGGCGGTTCGACCGACAACGAGTTCGTCAAGCTTGCCTGGCGCCGCGACCACAAAGACCTCGACAAGCTGCCGATCTGGTCGTTTGCCGACACCACCGGTTCGCTGGTAGATGGCCTCGGCGTTCGTTCGCCGGCCGGCGTCGCCTACCGCGTGACGGTCATCGTCGACCCGGACAACACGATCCAGCACATCTACGGCACCAACCTCAACGTTGGCCGCAACCCGAAGGACACGCTGCGCGTTCTCGACGCCCTGCAGACCGACGAGCTGTGCGCCTGCAACCGTGAGGTCGGCGGTGACACGCTGAAGGCTGCCTGATGTCGATCGCCAGCCTGCAGGAAAAGCTCGGCACTTATGCCCGCGACGTGAAGCTCAATCTGTCGGCCATGGCCGAGGATGACAGCCTGACGGAGCAGCAAAAGTACGGCCTGTTCGTTGCCTGTGGCCATGCGACGCGTAACGCCGTAGTTGCGGCGGCTCTGGAAGCGGAGGCGGCGAGCCATCTCTCCGCCGAGGCGATGGATGCGGCCCGCGGTGCCGGCGTGCTGATGGGCATGAACAATGTCTACTACCGGTTCCTGCACCTGACCTCGAACCCGGAATACCGGACCATGCCGGCGCGCTTGCGCATGCAGCTGATTGGCAAGCCGGGCGTCGACAAGGTCGACTTCGAGCTGTGGTGCCTTGCTGTCTCGGCCATCAACGGCTGCGGCATGTGCATGGATAGCCACGAGAAGGTGGTGCGCGAGGCTGGCTTGCCGGCCTCGTCGGTCCAGACCGCCGTTCGTTTCGCCGCGATCATCGAGTCGGCGGCGGTTGGCGTCGAGACGGCGGCGATTGTCGCCGCCTGATCTCAGGGGTTAGCCTGACATATGAAACACCCGGTCGGAGAGAATCCGGCCGGGTGTTTTTGTTACCAGTATTCGGCTGGGGGAAGGCCTTCGGAAAGTTCCGCAAGGCGCTGCCGGGTTGCTTTGGTCGTCGTCTCCGGTAGCTGATCCAACGGGAAGAAGCCGATTTCGGCGATCTCCCGATTTGCCTTGAAGGCGTGCCGCATGATGCAGGCCGGTATCTGGTAGAGAGCGACATGGTCTCTATCCGCTGCTGCCGGATTGAAATAGAGTCCGATGAAGCGCCCCAAACCGATAGCCTCGTACCCGGTCTCTTCAAAAAGCTCGCGCCGTGCAGCGGCTTCCGCCGTTTCACCGGCGTTCACGCCGCCGCCGGGCATATGCCAGCCTGACACATAGGTGTGCCGAACCATCAGGATGCGTCCGTCTTCTATGACGAGAGCGCGAACTCCAAGGGTCGTTCCTCCCCACAGTCGACTGACCAAGGACCGCGCCTGCGCGATAAAGGGCTGCGCCGCGTCAAGCAGCTGGATGCGGTTCATGAAAACCTCGGTGCGTGGTTGGATGAAGCGTGAGAGTCAGGAGCAAATACGGCCGTGAGGCGCGAGATTGGCGCCATGACCCAATCTGAATTTCGACGCCGTCCGTCGCGTATCTGCTTGACCCGAAAGGTTGAAAATTTTCGCGAGGGTGCTTTAGCCTTTCGTCTAGGTCATACTTTGGATTAACCAATTTTAACTCAAAGGAAAGCTCAGTGTTTAGCCTCATGGCAAAAACATTGTGCATTTGTTATAGCTTTCATGTGAAAGAGAAAGCGCTTGTGGTTTCTCTCAACAACTCAGAAGAAGGCTATCATGTTTTCCCTCTTCCGCCGTCGCCTCAACCGTGCCCAGCGTTATAGTTGGGTGTCGGCCGTCGACGCGAACAATCCCCATATCGTCGCTGCTGTGCTGACCTTCTGGGGGCGTTAGTCCGGTTCGGACGCGCAACGGTTCGAGGCGTGAACCAACTTCGTGAGACTACCATTCGGGGCGGGTTGCTGCGCAGCGATCCGCCCCTTGCTTTTGCAGCGTCCGGCTTTACCGGACCGCGGGCATCGGCTACCCAAGAAGCATGTTTCGCCTCATCCATATTTCCGACCTGCATCTTGGTCCGCTACCGGCGGCTCGCATCCGCGACCTCGCCTCCAAGCGCATTCTTGGCTACGTCAATTGGCGGCGTAACCGGTCACGCGCCTTCGGCGACGATATCGAGGCCGCGCTCATCGCGGCGATCGCCGCCGAGCGGCCCGACCATATCGCTGTGACAGGCGATCTGGTCAATATTGCGCTTGCCGGCGAGTATGCCACCGCTTCCGCCTTTCTTGGTTTGGTCGGATCCGGCGAGGTTGTCAGCGCTGTTCCGGGCAACCACGATGCGTATGTGCCGGGTGCCGCCCGACGGGCAAGACAGGCTTGGGCGACCTATATGACGGCCGACGCAGGGGAAGCGAGTGGTTGGCCTTATGTTCGGCGGCGAGGTGATGTTGCGATCGTCGGTGCATCGTCGGCCGTGGCGACCGGACCGTTCATGGCGACCGGCAGCTTCTCCGAGGAACAGGAGGAGCGACTTGCTGCAGCGCTCGACAAGCTCGGTCGGGCTGGGCTCTGCCGCGTGGTGCTGATCCACCATCCGCCGGTCAAGGGGGCGACCGCTTGGCATAAGCGGTTATCCGGAGCCTCGCGGTTTCGGAAGGTTATTGTAAATTGCGGTGCAGAACTGATCTTGCACGGCCATACGCATCGGCCAACCCGCCTGTCGCTTCCCGGTCCCAAGGGAGCCGTGCCGGTGATCGGCGTCTCCGCTGCGACACAGAGGCCCGGTGGCCATCATCCGGCTGGCGGCTTCAATCTGTTCGACATCGAAAGAGCCGATGCCGGATTCAGAATCCACCATCGCCTGATGCAGATGGCACCGAGCGGATTCTTTACGGAAACGCGATCCGAAGAAATTGTCAGCCCGGCACCATGAACCACGCATAAGCGACGAGGCCAAGCGCGCCGAAGGCAAATCCCGCAAGGAAGATGATCAGCGCCCAGACGAAAGGCGATCCGCGATCGTCGCTCTTAGGCTTTCTCGGCGTGATCGACTCACCAGTTTCGCGGCGCTCCAAAGCAGCTCCACGCAACTTTTCGAGCAGTGCGTCGCTTTCGAGCGCCCGTTCACGTTCGACGACCCGCTCGGCGATATATTCGGTCACAGCATCAGCGGTCGCGTCGAGGTCGGCGCTTTCATGCAGCGTCAGGCGTCCCAGGCGCGTGTCTTTCAAGAAGCGGTAGGAGCGCCGATCGCGTCCCATCACCACGTGGGCGGTAGGGTCGATCCAAAGGCGCGGTGGCGTCGAGCCTGCCACGCCGCAGATGAAATAGGGCTCATCGACCGGTAGCTCGCTAAATACGCCTTGAAGCTCCTCTGCCAGCAGCGACAGTCTGGCCCGATCACCCTCGTGCAGGTCAGCATAGGCGTCGGCCCGCTCGCTTTCGGCAATCCGCATGCGACGCACGGCATCTGAAAGACGCCGGACCTTGCCATCACCGATCTTGTTGTCGCCTGCCTCGCCGCCAGCCATGGGGTCACCTGTTGCATCGGGTCTTGTCGACCCTCCTCTCATCAGCATACACGGATGACGGAATTAGGACTAGCTTAACCATTCTTCACCCACAGCCGCTCTTACCGGTCCCTGGGATTAGGACTTGCCGTAAGAACCTTGGTGGTGTTTGAAGACAGCGACGATGCTGGCGCCGTCCAGCGCCCCTCGACGAGGAAGAAGCCCATGAAGCCCGTTTTTATCCAGCTGCAATGCGCCCCCGGACAGACTTATGCGGTGGCGGACGCGATTTATGCCCTGGAAGTTGCTTCCGAGCTTTACTCGACGTCGGGCGAATATGATCTCTTAATGAAGGTCTACGTCGACTCGTCGGCTCACGACGATATCGGCAAGTTCATCAACGAAAAAATCTCGTCGATTCCCGGAATTGTTCGGACCCTGACGACGCTGACCTTCCGGGCCTTCTGAGCGCAATCTGGACGAAGCCTTGCCCGCGGTCTCAGCTGCCGCTGCCGTTGCTCTGAAGCGTCACGCGTGTGGCGCCGAGGATTGGACCCGGCAGTCCGCCCTTTTTGGATTGGACAATCACTGCGAGACCGGCAGTGCCTTCTGGCGCAACGTCGGCCAGCGGCAATTCCAGGGTCGCGGCTTCGCCGGACCACATCCCGATCGCCTGCATGCGGTCGACGACGTTGACATAAGTGACTGAGGTATCGCGGTTTTCACCGGAGCCTATGTTCACCGTCTTCGGCGGCAGATAGCCAGCTACCCAGACGGAAGATTCGCCGGCGTGGTCTTTGGCTGGCAAGGTTACAACGAGCCGGTCGCCGTCAATGCGAGCGTTGACCGCGACGTCCGGCGCTTCACCGTTGTCGCGCATGACGTCGAACGAGGCGCGAATTTCTTCCTGGCGGCTACCGATCACAGCAGTTCGACCGTTGAGGATCGCTTGCGGCGTGAAAACGGCGTGATCGGCACGCGCCTTTGCATATTCACGCTGGCGACGGGTGAACTCGGGCTTGGCGTAGGTATCGCGCCAGCCCAGATAGTCCCAGTAGTCGACCGCAAAGCTGAGGGCGATCGTGTTGGGATCCTTGGCGAGCTGGCCGAGAACCTTGTCGGCCGGTGGGCAAGCCGAACAGCCCTGGCTGGTGAACAACTCGACGACGTCCGCCGCTGCGGCGGTGCCGCTTCCAAATGCGAGTGCGACGCAGCACGATGCCATACCGCGAGCAAGTCCGCCTAAGGTCCCCCGCCACAGTATCGTATCCAAGGCCCACCTCTTTGGGTTTGTTCTTTGTGAGATCAACGAATACGACGGAGATGCATATCGTTCCACTCACGACTGCTTGACCGAACCAATCGGTCAACGCTGGCCGCATGTCGTTGATCTGTTGGAATCACACGGGATTCCGGTAAGCCGTCGCCTCGATTTCGATCTTCATTTCCGGACGAATAAGGCCGGCGATGATCATCGTGGCAGCTGGACGGATATCCTTGAGCCAGCGCCCGACCACCGAAAATACTGGGTCAGCCAATGATGCGTCGGTCACGATGTAGCGGACACGGACTATGTCGGACATCGAGAAGCCGGCATCGCCAAGCGCCTTGGCAATGGTCGCCATGGCGTTCTCAGTCTGAGCCTTGACGTCATCCGGCATGCTCATCGTCGCATAGTCGTAGCCGGTCGTCCCTGCGACAAAACACCAGGGGCCGTCGACGACGGCGCGCGAATAGCCGGCGACCTTCTCGAAGGGTGAACCCGTGGAAATGAGCTGACGCATGCAAGAGGCCCCACATGAAAACGCCCTCCGAAGAGGGCGCTTCCAGAGTTCAATCAAGCCCAGGGATGAACGGTGGCGTTCTTGGCCTCGAAGGCGGCGATGGCCGGCGCCTTCTCAAGCGTCAGGCCGATGTCATCAAGGCCATTCAGCAAGCAATGCTTCTTGAAGGCGTCTATCTCGAAGGAGACCTGACCGCCGTCCGGCCCCTTGATGACCTGATTGACCAGGTCGACGGTCAGCGTCGCGTTCGAGCCGCGCTCGGCATCGTCCATCAGCTTCTTGAGGTCGTCCGGCGAGACGACGATCGGCAGAATGCCGTTCTTGAAGCAGTTGTTGTAGAAGATGTCGGCAAAGCTGGTGGAGATGACGCAGCGGATGCCGAAATCGAGGAGCGCCCAAGGGGCATGCTCGCGCGACGAGCCGCAGCCGAAGTTGTCGCCGGCCACGAGGATCTCTGCCTTGCGGTAAGCGGACTTGTTCAGGACGAAATCGGGATTCTCCGAACCGTCTTCGCGATAACGCATCTCCGAGAACAGACCCTTGCCAAGACCGGTGCGCTTGATGGTCTTGAGATACTGCTTCGGAATGATCATGTCGGTATCGATATTGAGGATCGGCAGCGGCGCGGCGACACCGGTGAGCACGTCGAATTTCTGCATGATCTGTCCTTTCCCGAAGCGAGCGATCAGGCGGGGACGAGGCCGGTGGTGGCCGGCCGTCCCAGCATCAGGTTGAGGTTCTGAACGGCAGCGCCCGATGCGCCCTTGCCGAGGTTGTCGTAGAGCGAAACGATCAGCGCCTCCTCGCCGGACGCATCGGCGAAGACATAGAGACGCAGTTCGTTGGTGCCATTGAGTGTCCGCGGATCGAGGCTGGCAAGCCGTTCAGTCGCCTCAAATGGCATGACTTTGACGAAAGTTTCGCCTGCATAGCGATCGGCCAGCAGCTCGTGAATGGCTTTCGCCGTGAGGCTAGGCGCAACCGACCAGAGGCGGAGCGGCACGAAAGTGAGCATGCCTTGCGCGAAATTACCAACCGACGGCTGGAATTGGGGCGCATGCGAAAGGCCGGTGTAGGCGGCCATTTCCGGCAAGTGCTTGTGCTTGAACGTCAGGCCATATGGCATGAATGGCGCGGGGTCGATGGCGGACTGATAGTCCTCGACCATCTTGCGGCCACCACCCGAATAGCCGGAAATGCCATTGTAGCTGAGCGCCGCATCGGCCGACAGGAGACCAGCCTCGATGAGCGGACGGATGGCGGCGATCAGGCCCTGTGGCCAGCAGCCGGGATTGGCGACGCGCTTGGATTTGGCAATCACCTCGGCCTGATCCTTGGCCATTTCGGCAAAACCATAGGCCCAGTCGGGCGCCACGCGATGAGCGGTCGACGCATCGATCACGGCCGTCCGGTCGTTGTCGATGAGGCTCACCGATTCCTTGGCGGCATCGTCGGGCAGGCAGAGGATGGCAACGTCGGCGGCATTAAGCAGCCGGCGGCGCTCGTCCATGTCCTTGCGCTTGTCCGGAGCGATGGCAAGCAACTCGACATCGTCGCGGGTGGCCAGACGATCGCGGATCTGAAGGCCCGTGGTGCCTGCTTCGCCGTCGATGTAGATCTTCGCCCGCGTCATGGTCGTTGCCCGAAATTGGCCGGCTCATGCCGGCACATGTTAGAAAGTCCGCCGCGGCGGGGTGCCGGGCGGAATGCCGAGAGGCTTTATCATCAACGGCCGCCGCTGTCATGGGCCTTGAACGAGGCTCTGTCAGCATTAGGCGCGTGGCCGTCAGGCTGGTAGTATGTATGTGATCGCGAGATAGGCGCAAAGGCCGATCGCCAGCACGACGGCCAGCACCCGGGCGATCTTGCGTGCATAGATGACGTCGGGGTCGTCGTTGTCGTTGGCGGGGTCGTCGAACTGCATGGCTCCGGCCGGCTCGGAATGGTTTCGCTTGTATATAATCGCGCTTTCTGCGGGGCCAAGCGAACAAAAGGACTTGCATCCGGGTTAGCCTTCAGTCGACCTTCAGGATGCAACATCCGTCCGGCCTCCCGATTCCGTTTCGGGATCCAGCCACCGGACGTCAACGATGAGGTTGCCATGGCCAGGCTTTTCACTGCCCTCGAAATCCCCGCCGCGGCCGGCTTCCATCTATCGCTTCTGAAAGGCGGCCTGCCGGGCGCCCGCTGGATCGATCCGGCCAACTATCATGTGACGTTGCGCTTCATCGGCGACATCGATCATCGCACGGCCGACGAGGTGGCGGCCGCGCTCGACAGGGTCTATCGGCCCCCGTTTGAGCTCAGCCTCAGGGGGCTGCACTGCTTTGCCTCCGGACGCGTGCCGCACTCCCTGGCAGTCAAGGTGGAGCCGACCGAGCAGTTGATCGAGCTGCAGGCCGAGCATGAGCGGATCATCCAGCGTCTCGGGTTGCCGGCAGAAGGGCGCCGTTACATTCCGCACGTGACCCTGGCCCGCTTCAAGGGCACCACCTCGACCGACGTCGCGCGTTGGCTGTCCGAGCACGGCGATTTCATCGGGCCCAAATTCCCCGTCGACCGCTTCGTGCTCTATTCGTCACGCGCCTCGGTAGGCGGCGGTCCCTATCTTGTTGAAGAGGCCTACCCGCTGGCCGCCTGATCAGGTCGCGGCACGGATTTTCTCCACCAAGGCACGGGCCGCACGATCGCAGAGATCGAACACGGTGTCGAACGCCCGTTCGTCCTCGTAATAGGGGTCCGGTACCTCGTTCGAGATGCCGAGTGCCTCCTCAAGGAAAAGGCCAACATGGGCCGTCGAGCCGGCTGGGGCGAGGCGGCGCAGGTCGGCAACGTTTTGCCGGTCCATGCCGACAATCAGTTCGAAGCTGGAGAAATCGGCTTTCTGCACCTGGCGGGCGCGTAGCTGTGACAGATCGACGCCGCGTTTGCGGGCAGCAGCGATCGCCCGTTCATCCGGCGGATCGCCGGCATGCCATCCGCCGATGCCGGCGCTGTCGACGTGAACCAGGTGAGACAGGCCGGCGGCCTCGAGATGGTTGAGCATCAAGCCTTCGGCAGTGGGCGAGCGGCAGATGTTTCCGAGACAAATGAAAAGGATCGAGCGCATGCGGCGGTTTTCGCCGCTGAACAGCTTGCGGTCAAGATGCGGGCGGTCTTAGTCTCGCGGCGTGGAGTGTGCCGAGATGGATTTCCTGCCGACAGGCGGCGTTCTTGCCGCGTATACGCTGGCGGTGCTGGCGCTCAATTATACGCCGGGGCCAGATATGGCGATGTTCGTTGGTACGGCGATCACCAGGGGGCGGCGGGCCGGGATTTCCGCGTTCCTCGGGACGAGTACCGGCATTCTCGTTCACACGCTTCTTGTGACCTTCGGCCTTGCCGCGCTTCTTGCTGCCTCACCGCTAGCCTTCGATGTACTCAAGGTGGTGGGCGCACTTTACCTTCTCTACGTTGCCGTCGGTGCGGTTCGTCACGGCAGTCGCTTTGCGCCAGAGGGCGGCGCGCTGTCACCGGCGCCGCTCTTTCGCCTTTACCTCAAGGGGCTTGCCGTCAATGTCCTCAATCCCAAGGTCGTGCTGTTTTTTCTGACCTTCCTGCCGCAGTTCGTGGATCCCGCTGACCCGGCGGCTCGCAGCAAGCTGCTCTTCCTCGGTCTGTGGTTTCTGATGGTCTCGACAGTCTCGACGCTGCCCCTGATCATCGGGGCAAGTGGAGTTGCGGCTTTCCTCAAGGCAAGGCCGGGTGTGATGCGAGGCATCGATTACCTGTTCGCCGGGGTGATGGGTGCCTTCGCGGTAAAGCTGGTTACCGCTCGTCTCTAGGGCGCGACGTGTTCGTCAGGAACACACCGTCGACGCCCGCCATGCGCCCGGCTACCAGCCAGTAGACAAAACCGCCGATAATGCCTGTGGCGACGAGGATGGCGGTGCTGTGGGGATCGCCGCTGGCTGGCCGCATCAGCGAAGCCAGTCCGAAGGTTGGCAGCAGGCCGAGCAATCCGCCGACGACGACATAAACGAGTACCGAACGCAGGCGGAAGACTTCCGTCACAAGGATCACGACGGCCCAGGGCGCAAGCGTCATGGCGCCGAGATAGCTCGCCGTCATGGCGGCGCCGAAACCGAAGTTGCCCCAGAACCAGATGTTGTCGGCGGGGTCAGTCGGCGTGATGCCGACCGAGGTGGCAAGCATGAACAGGGCGGCGGCGATGATCGCCAGAATGAAGCCAATCAGCGCCGCAAATATCCGCCCAATGGCTCGCATCAGTCCTCTCCGTGGCCGGCCACCATGGCGCGCATGGCGAGGTCGGCCTCCGACAGATTCATTTCCAGCTTGATCCGTTCGGTCTTTCTCAGTCGCTCGCTCTCGCTTTTCAGCTGGCCGCAGGCGGCGGCGATGTCGCGGCCGCGTGGAGTGCGGATCGGCGAGGCGTAGCCCGCGTCGTTGACGAACTGGGCGAAGGCTTCGATCGTCTCCCAGTCCGAGCACTCGTAAGCGGTGCCTGGCCAAGGATTGAAGGGGATGAGATTGATCTTGGCCGGAATGCCCTTGAGAAGCTTCACGAGATCGCGGGCGTCCTCAAGGCTATCGTTCACGCCCTTCAGCATCACATATTCGAAGGTGATACGGCGTGCGTTGGAGAGGCCGGGATAGGCGCGGCAGGCGTCGATCAGTTCTTTCAGCGGATACTTCTTGTTGATCGGCACGAGCACGTTGCGCAGGTCGTCGCGCACGGCGTGCAGCGAAATCGCCAGCATGCAGCCGATCTCGTCACCGGTGCGGGCGATGTTGGGCACCACGCCGGAGGTCGACAGCGTGACACGACGCTTGGAGAGCGACAGGCCATCGCCATCCATGATGATCTGGATCGCCTGCTTGACGGCGTCGAAATTGTAGAGCGGCTCGCCCATTCCCATCATGACGACGTTGGAGACCAAACGCCCTTCGCTCGGGATGGCCGCCTCGGCGTTGGGCGCGACGTCCGGATAGTCGCCGAGCCGATCACGGGCCACGAGCACCTGCGATACGATCTCCTCGGCCGTCAGGTTGCGTACCAGCATCTGGGTGCCAGTGTGGCAGAAGGCGCAGTTGAGCGTGCAGCCAACCTGCGAAGAAACGCAGAGCGTGCCGCGTCCTTCTTCAGGAATGTAGACCGTCTCGATTTCCACCGGCTTGCCGGCACCGCGCGAAGGGAAGCGCATCAGCCATTTGCGCGTACCGTCAGCCGACACCTGCTCGGCGACGATTTCCGGGCGGCCGACCACATAGGCTGCATCGAGACGCGCGCGCAGATCCTTGGCGACGTTGGTCATCGCCGAGAACTCACGGACGCCGCGCACGTAGATCCAGTGCCAAAGCTGGGTGACGCGCATCCGGAGCTGCCGCTCCTCGACGCCGATGGCGAGGAGCGCCTTGGCCATCTCGACGCGCGTCATGCCGACGAGCGAAGGCTTTTCCAGCGCGGTAGCGGGCGAAGCTGCAACAGGGCTGTGGTCGATGAGGGTCGACATGGGCGTTCGGTTGATCCTGAAGGAGTTGGAGGGCGAAAATGTCCGCCACAAAAGCAAGAACGGCCGAGGACGTCACCGTCCCGACCGTTCCCGGTTGTGCGAACCCATAGCAGAAAACCGGACAAAACCCAAGACGGGGTTTCAGCCTCAGTCGCCGGCGGGCCTCCGGCCCTTGGCTTTCGCGCTTCGCGCGGGCGCCGCTTGGCGCCGGAAGCCGCCGAAGCGGCTTCAGCCGTTTGGGCTTACTGGCACTCGCCGTCGATACGCTTCAGGGCGGCACTGATGCCCTTCAGCGAATAGGTGTCGGTGGTGACGGTGCCGCGGCGTGACGTACCGGTGATCACCATGGTCGAACCACCCTTCATGGCATTGATGAAGCGCGTTTCCTCGGCAGCGTTGTCGACCCAGGCGCCCTGGTCCTTGGTGTACATGCTGAAGGTTGCGTCGCCGATCTTGACGGTGGTCTTGGAGCCTTCCTTGTAGGGATAGCCGGCGATTACAGAAACCTCGTGCTTGACGCCTTCCTTCGGGCGATTGGTGATAAACATGAACACCGGATCGCGGTTGACACCGGCCGGCTGCTTGTCGGTTGGCTGCGTCGCCGTATAGCAAACCTTGGCGCCAGCGTTGTTGTAGGTGTAGGTGGCCCAGCTCTCGAACGTCTGGAGCGGCGTGGGCGCCTTGGCCTGCTGCTGCTGCTGTTGCTGCTGCGAGGGCGCCTTGGTCTGCTGCTGGGCGCCGGCAATGGTCGTAGCGCTGAGCAGCAGTGCAACGGCCAAGCCGAGGGTGCGTGCGTTCGTCATCTAATCACCTTGGGTCTCGTCGTGGGACACTGATGGGCCCACCGAAGCGGTCCGCATGAAGCCTAAGGGAAACGTTAATGCGTCGTGGTTACCAAAGTGTTGCACCGGCGTTTCGATTTGCCGGCATTGGTCGCCACGGGCTCTTACGTTGCTGCGGCGCGAAGCTTGGCCTGAAATCGGGCGACAATGCGGCCAGCGAGCCCAAAGCTGTTCTCTTTCCGCAAGTTATCCGGTCTTTTCGCTGGCGAGTCGGTCAAGTGCAATTCGCGCAGCCAGGCGATGACGCTCGCCGATATGGCGCCGGACCATGCTGATCGCTGTGACCAGAACAGTAATGTCGTCGGAGAATCCGAAGCCGAGAATGAAGTCCGGCACGATATCGAGGGGCACCACGAAATAGGTGAGGGCGGCGAGCAGTGTTGCTCGTACCGATGCCGGAGTCTCCGGATCAAGCGCGCAGTAATAGGCAGCAACCACCTCGTCGATGAACGGGATGGAGGCGACCGCCTTCTTCACCGTTTTCCAGAAGCGGGAGCGGACGCGAGCCTCATGGCCCTCGGCAGGGCCGATGATCTCAGGATCGGGATGATAGGTTTTGCGCATGGCGTCGAAATGGGAATCCTGGCGCCCACTGTCAACGGTCGATCCGGTAGATCGGCATGCGGCCACCTTCCGCCTTGTAGATCTCGGTATCGATGGCACCCAGCGGCTCGATTCGTTCCGCCGCGATGCCGAGTGTGGCGGGATTGATCTCGGTGACCAGAAGCGCCGGACCATGGGTGGCCGGCTGGTAGGGAATGGTCATCTCGAACTGATCGGCCGGGGCTACGCCAGGCGCGACATAGGGTCGCACTTCCAGGCCGCTGTTGCGCAACTCGTAGATCGTCTCCGACGTCATCGGACGTCCGACGGTCACCACGGTGCGAACCCCAGCCGCCCGGGCCGCTTCGGTCAGCTTTTCGCCATAGTCAGCCCAATGCAACAGACGGTGCAACTGTCTCGGATTTTTCGGCAGCGCCACGTGGCCGACCATGCTGGCGCCGATCGCCAGGGCTACCGCCGCAGCGACATTGATGGCGGCTGAAAGTTTCAGCCAACCCAGCCAGCGCCCTCTACAGAGCAAGGCGGACGCGAAGATGATCAGCGCGGGAAAGGCCGTCGCCGCCCAGTTGCCATGCAGCTTGGCGAATGCGGCGTTGATGCCGATCACGATCAGGATGGGCAGGCTCAGCCACATCATCAGGCGATCAGCGGCTGGTTTGTTGGTCCGCCAGCCAATGACGGCCGCAGCAAGAACGGTGATGAACAGGATCGGTCCGGGAATCACCGACTGACCGACCAGATACTCGACGATCTTGTCCACCTTGAAGCCGATCGATTCCCAACCGGCGTTGTCGCCGGTATGATGGAAGGTGACGAAGCCGTTCTGGGCGTTCCAGATCAGATTGGGCAGGAAACCGGCAATACCGCCGAGGAGCGCCACCCAAGTTGCACCGTTGCGGAGAAGCGGGCGCCTGTCCGCCGTCGCCAGGAAATAGATGAGCAGCGAGGCCGGCAGATAGATCATCGCATATTTGGCATTGAGGCCAACAGCGACGGTTCCTGCCAGATAGAAAGCTCGCGATAGAGTTGGTTTTTCGAGAAAGAGCACCGTGGCGTGCAGGCCGACGCACCAGAAGAACAACAGGGGGCCGTCGGTGTTGAGAATCAGCGAGGACAGACTGACGGCCGGCATTGCCGCGTAGGCAAGCGCACTCCAGAAGGCGATGCGAGTGTCGTAAAGGCCGCGTGCTGCAAGGAACACGAACCAACCGGCCGCCGCGTGAAGGATGGGCGCAGGCGCGCGTACGCAGGCGACGCCGTTGCCGCAGACTTCGGTCGTTCCTCGGATCAGCCAGGCAATCAGCCCCGGTTTGGTGAAGTAGCCGAAGGCGAGGTGCCGGGACCACGCCCAGTATTGCGCTTCGTCATAGGTTAGTTCGAAGCCGCTCAGGAGAAGGGTAGCAAGGCGAAGCGCCAGGAAGGCGGCGATGACCACAAGGGTCAGCCTCATCCAGGTGCGGTCTGAAATCGGTTGGGTGTCGTTCATGTTCGGCTCGGCTGGCAAGGCGGCCGGTTTATCAGCTGCGGCCACCGCTGACAAATGCCGAATCTCCAGCCTTGCACGGCTGGCATAGTCGGTTAAATTGCCGGCGATCTTTTCGAGCCGCCGGCGACCCTCCCGCCGACCGCCGCGGCATTCACTCCACGGAGTTTCCATGAAAAAGGGCGAAGTCAAGAAAGTCGTGCTGGCCTATTCGGGCGGCCTCGACACGTCGATCATCCTCAAGTGGCTGCAGACCGAACTCGGCGCGGAGGTCGTGACCTTCACAGCTGACCTCGGCCAGGGCGACGGCGATCTGGAGCCGGCGCGCAAGAAAGCCGAGATGCTGGGCATCAAGGAGATCTTCATCGAGGACGTCCGCGAAGAATTCGTCCGCGACTTCGTCTTCCCGATGTTCCGCGCCAACGCCGTCTACGAAGGCGTCTATCTGCTCGGTACCTCGATCGCCCGCCCGCTGATCTCCAAGCATCTGATCGACATCGCCAAGAAGGTCGGCGCCGACGCTATCGCCCATGGCGCCACCGGCAAGGGCAACGATCAGGTTCGCTTCGAGCTCAGCGCCTACGCGCTCAACCCGGACATCAAGATCATCGCCCCCTGGCGCGACTGGTCGTTCAAGAGCCGCACCGACCTCTTGGACTTTGCCGAAAAGCACCAGATCCCGATCGCCAAGGACAAGAAGGGCGACGCGCCCTTCTCGGTCGACGCCAACCTCCTGCACTCGTCATCCGAGGGCAAGGTTCTTGAGGACCCGTCGCAGCCGGCGCCCGAATATGTCCACATGCGCACCATTGCGCCTGAGGATGCACCCGACAAGGCGACCATCATCACCGTCGGTTTCGAGAAGGGTGACGCCGTCTCGATCAACGGCAAGCGCATGAGCCCTGCCGAGTTGCTGACCGCGCTCAATGCCTATGGTCATGACAACGGCATCGGCCGTATCGATCTGGTCGAGAATCGCTTTGTCGGCATGAAGTCGCGCGGCGTCTACGAGACCCCGGGCGGCACGATCCTGCTCGCCGCCCACCGGGCGATCGAGAGCATCACGCTCGACCGCGGCGCTGCCCATCTCAAGGATGAGCTGATGCCGCGCTATGCCGAGCTGATCTACTACGGCTTCTGGTTCGCGCCCGAGCGCTACATGCTGCAGGCGCTGATTGACAAGAGCCAGGAGAATGTCGAGGGCGAAGTGACGCTGAAGCTCTACAAGGGCAATGTCATCGTCACCGGCCGTTCGTCGCCGAAGACGCTTTACTCGTCGACGCTGGTCACCTTCGAGGACGACCAGGGTGCCTACGATCAGAAGGACGCCGCCGGCTTCATCAAGCTCAATGCCCTGCGTCTCCGTACGCTCGCCAAGCGGGACCGCGGCTGAGCGGCACGCTTATAGCCCATGAAGGAAGGCCCGCTCCGGTGTTTGCCGGGGCGGGCCTTTCCATTTGGCGCTTACGCCTTGGCTTTAAGCGGCGCGCAGGCTCTCGACGAACTTGCTCACTTCGCTCTGAAGGTCGGCCGATTGACGCTCGAGGTCGGTCGATAGCGACATCAGATGGGTCGAGGCCTGACCGGTGTGCTCGGCAGCTTCGCCAACGCCAGCGATCGAGCCTGTCACCGTCTGCGTGCCTTCGGCGGCCAACTGGGTGTTCTGGGCGATCTCGCCGGTGGCTGCACCCTGTTCCTCGACCGCACCAGCGATCGAGGCCGTGACCTCGCGGATCATCGAGATAGTCGAGGTGATGCGGCCGATGGCGGTCACCGTCTCGTTGGTCGCTTCCTGGATCTCGCCAATCTTGGAGCCGATCTCGTCGGTTGCCTTTGCCGTCTGGGCGGCGAGCTGCTTCACTTCGCTGGCAACGACCGCAAAGCCCTTGCCGGCGTCACCGGCGCGCGCCGCCTCGATGGTAGCGTTGAGCGCCAGCAGGTTCGTCTGCTCGGCAATGGCGCGGATGAGGTTCACGACGTCGCCGATGCGGACGGCCGCGTCGGTCAGCGCGCGCACCTTGGTTTCTGTGCTGGACGCTTCGGCGGCGGCCTCTTCGGCGATCCCGGCTGACTTCGATACCTGAACGTTGATCTCACGGATTGACGCCGTCAGCTCTTCGGCACTGGCTGCCACCGTCTGCACGTTGCTGGCCGCAGTCTCGGCTGCGCCGGTCACCGACTGAGCGCGGCCCGATGTTGCTTCCGCAGTCTCGGATAGCTCGCGGGCGGCCTCGGCCACTTCGGCCGACGAGCGGGCAAAGCGGTCGGCCAATGCGCCCATCGTCGACTGGAAGGCGTCGGCGAGAGCCTGGCGCTCCTGGAGTTGCCGCTCGGCAGCGATCCGGTCATTTTCTCCCTGCTCGGCCCGGAGACGCTCGGTCTCTGAAAGACCCTTGGCGAAGACATCGAGCGTGCGAGCCATGTCGCCCACTTCATTGCGATGGTCGGCGTAGGGAATGACGACGTCGCGGTCGCCGGCGGCGACGGCCTTCATGGCGGCCGTAATGCGGCCGATCGGCTTGACGATGCCACGTGCCAGCAACAGGCCGAACACCAGCGTCATCGCCATGATGATGCCGAAGACGATTGTCAGCTGATCCTTGGCGTCGCGGCGGGCGCGGATTTCCGACGTCGAGGCGGACGTATCGACGCTGCGGATCATCGAGACGAGATTGTCGAGCTGCGGTTCAAGCGTCTTGTAGCCGTTGGAAAGCTGCTCGTAGATGCTGAGGAACTTCTGCTGTAGCGCGACCCACTGGCCGACGTTGGCCGTATAGGCGTCCATGGCCTTGCCGAGAGCGGTTTTGGTATCTGCGGGCAACGTGCTGCGGGCGAGCGCTCTGGTGAAGTCCATCGAGGTCTTGCCGAAGGCGGTGAACGCCTGCGGATCGCTTTTCAGCATGAAGTCCTTTTCCTGGGTCCGCATGGTGGCGAACAGTGCGGCAAGGTCTGGCGACGGGTTGGCCGTCAAGAGATCCGTGACCGCCTGGCTGGACTTCAGAAGAGCGCCGTTGACGCCCTGTTGCGGATAGAGGCCAAGTTGCTTCTTGATATCCAGGATAGCTTTGAACGCCGTATCGTAGTCCGTGAGCCCTGTCTTGATCTGTGTGACGTTCTCCGCCTTGGACGGATCTGTCGCCTTGATGCGGGATTCGAGCTGCTGGATAGTCGAGACGGTCATGCGGGTCAGGTCGCCGTGCAAGCCCGAATAGCGCTCGTTGCCGGTGAACAGAAATTCTATTTCGGAACGGCGGAGCTGCAGCGCGGTCGTCTGAAGCGTGCCGGCGAGGTCGGCGTTGATGCGGGCACTTGCCGCGCGCTGCCGGTAGGCGTTAGCGTTGATGTCCTGCATCATGTAGAGCCCGCCGACGACGGCCAGCGCCAGCAGCGAGAAAAGCCCGAAGGCCAACACCTTCGTGGCAATGCGGAAACGCGCCCCAATCGCGAATCCCTTGAACCTGAACTTCCGCATACGACGAAACTCCCCCACATTGAACCGATCTGGCGCATGCCCAAGCGTGGCGCGCCATCTCCTCCCGACCGGTCTCCATCTCAGGTAGCATCGCGCTCGCCGATTAATTGCGCGTAAAACACATTGCTGAAAATGACGGGAATCGGCACTTATCTCGATGGCAACGATGCCGACGCTGGCGCAGATGGAGCTTGATCTTCCAGGTGCCTAGCTTATCGGCAGGACGACAATTGCGCGGGACAGAGATTTGCGAGAAGCTTCGCCGTCTCTTGCCCGGAAGGCTTATTCTCAATGCCGCTTTCACTGCTTCTGTCGGCCTTTGTTGCTGCGTTCCTTTATGTCGTCATTCCCGGCCCCGCCTTCATTGCATTGCTCGGCATAGGTGCAGGGCAGGGACGCGGCGCCGGCGCGCGCTTCATCGTCGGGCATCTTGCGGGCGACACGCTGTGGACGACCCTGGCGCTGATCGCACTCGTGGGCGCGCATGTCGTAGGACCAATGGTTTTCGAGCTTCTGGGTTGCATCTGCGGCGCCTATCTCGCCTTCATCGGTTGGCGCGCCTTCAGAGCTCGTCCAAGCGCCGAAGGGCGGGCTGTAATGGCCGTGGAGCGTCCGTTTCGACGCGGTCTGATCTTCGGTCTCACCAATCCCAAGGGTTATCCGGTGGCTCTCGCCACCTTTACGGCGCTGGTCGGCGGCGTTGCCGACACGCTTTCCTTCTCGAACCTGCCAGCCATGCTTGCCGCGTCTTTCCTCGGTTTTCTCGCGGCGGATGTGGTGATGATCGCCATCATCGGCGCCGGTGCTGTCAGGCGCTTTTATCGCGCGCACGAGCTCGCCATCGTCCGAGGCTCGGGGCTGCTTTTCATGGGATTTGCCGCGCAGGCCTTCTGGCACTCGGCGCCTGGGCTTCTCGGGTTCCGCCGCGCTTGACGTCGTCTGGCTCAGTCGCGTTCCCGCTCGGTGAAGCCGAGTGCGAGCGCGATCAAGGTCACTGCTGGGACCACGGTGGCGAAAGCTAGGGGAGGCGATCCGATCAAGGCGACGGCGCCTGAGTCGATGAAGCCACTGCCCATCTGCGCGAAACCCAGAAGGGCGGCCGCGGCACCTGCCTTTTCCGGAAAGGCGGCCATGGCTCGGGTTGTCAGATCGGGCGTTACCAAGGCCAGCGAGAAGGCGAACAGCGCGACGGGTATCATCACCGTCGGATAGGCCGGAGCCCAAAGGGCAATCGATGCGGTCATCGCCAATGCGCCGGTCATGGCCAGCAGTAGTCCCGGCAAGACCAGATCGCGGGCGGGAATGTGCCGCATCAGTCCCTTCGTGACGATCCCTCCCAGAATGTAGGCACCCGTCTGTGCCAGCATTCCGAAGCCGAACGCTTGCGGTGTGAGGCCGGCCATATCGATCAAGAGGAACGGGAGCATCGAGCTCAGAGAGTAAAAGCCGCCGAGGACGATGCCGAGCATCAGCGCGGGAAACAGGAAGCGGCTGTCTCTGCCGAGCGTGCCATAAGCGCGGAGAAGCCCCAGTGGACTGGCGTGGGCCGGATCTGGCGCTCGATTGGTCTCGGGCAGGAAGCGAAAGACGGCGACCAGCAAAACGGCTCCATAGGCGACCATCAGCAGGAATATGGCCCGCCAATCGAAGGCGAGCATGGTGAGGCTGCCGAGGGTCGGCGCGATTGCCGGCCCGATGGCGAGGAATATGCCGATGGTGTTCATCACCCGCGCCGACTGCTCGCCAGTGAAGTTGTCGCGAACGATGGCGCGTGCAACCGAAATACCAACAGCGGCGCCAATCCCCTGGATCAGGCGAGCAAGCATGAGCGCATGGATTGAGGGTGCCAGCATGGCGCCGACCGAGCCGGCCGCATAAAGCGCAAGGAAACCTAGGGCGATAGGCCGGCGACCATAGGCATCCGACAGGGGGCCGCAGATCAACTGCGCCAGGGCGAAGCCGGCAAAGTAGGCGGCCAGCGTCGCCTTCACGGCCGGATAGGTGGTGGCGAACGCCGTCACAAGTTCCGGCATGGCTGGTGTGTAGAGGGCGAGCGATACCGGACCGAGAGCAATAAGAAGAGAGCCAATCGCCGCGACGTGGCGCTCGGTCATCGGGGCATGCTGCATGGTGCGTCCGGAAAAGAAGGGCGAAGGCGGTGCTTTTAACAGACAGAAACGGGCGCTGTTAAGTGTCGTGACGCTTTGCATAGCTGATGATCGCGCCAAAAATCAGGTTTTTCTTGCTACCGTCACATTCATTTGTATAGTGCGCGCCAGAATGACGGTCCGAAGGTTCGCTTCGGGCCGTCTGTCTTTTCCAAACTGAGTACGCCGCCCATGCAAATGCGCAACATCGCCATCATCGCGCACGTCGACCATGGCAAGACCACGCTCGTCGACGAGCTTCTGAAGCAATCCGGCACCTATCGCGAGAACCAGAAGGTCGCCGAGCGCGTGATGGATTCCAACGACCTCGAGAAGGAGCGTGGCATCACCATTCTTGCCAAGGCGACTTCGGTGGTCTGGAAGGACGTGCGGATCAACATCGTCGATACCCCAGGCCACGCCGACTTCGGCGGCGAGGTGGAGCGTATCCTCAATATGGTGGACGGTGCCATCGTGCTGGTCGACGCCGCCGAGGGACCGATGCCGCAGACAAAGTTCGTGGTCGGCAAGGCCCTGAAGGTCGGTCTTCGTCCGATCGTCGCCATCAACAAGGTCGACCGTCAGGATGCCCGTATCCACGAAGTGGTGGATGAGGTTTTCGACCTGTTCGCCAATCTCGACGCCACCGAAGAGCAGCTCGACTTCCCGATCCTCTACGGCTCGGGCCGCAACGGCTGGTTCTCCACGTCGCCGGAAGGCGGTGACGGAGACGGCATGGCGCCGCTGTTCGATCTGGTGCTGCGTCACGTCGATCCGCCGCACGTGGAGCAGGACGCGCCGTTCCGCATGATCGGTACGCTGCTCGAGGCCAACCCGTTCCTCGGTCGTCTGGTGACCGGCCGCATCACGTCGGGTTCGGTCAAGACCAACCAGACCATCAAGGTGCTCGACCAGGACGGCAAGGTCGTCGATCAGGGCCGCGTGTCCAAGCTTCTGGCCTTCCGTGGCCTTGAGCGCACCGCGATCGACGTCGGCGAAGCCGGTGACATCGTGGCGATCGCTGGTTTGACCAAAGGTACGGTTGCCGAAACCTTCTGCGCTCTCGAAGTGACCGAGCCGCTGCATGCTCAGCCGATCGATCCGCCGACCGTCACCATGACTTTCCTCGTCAACAACTCGCCGCTCGCCGGCACTGAGGGCGACAAGGTGACGAGCCGCATGATCCGCGATCGTCTGCTGCGCGAGGCCGAGGGTAACGTTGCCCTCAAGATCGAGGAAAGTTCGGAGAAGGATTCGTTCTTCGTTTCCGGCCGTGGCGAACTTCAGCTCGCCGTGCTGATCGAGACCATGCGCCGCGAGGGCTTCGAGCTGGCCGTGTCACGTCCGCGCGTCGTGTTCCGCAAGGATGAAACCACCGGCGAGACGCTGGAGCCGATCGAGGAAGTGGTGATCGACGTCGACGAGGAATATTCCTCGGTCGTCGTTCAGAAGATGAGCGAGCGCAAGGCCGACATGGTCGAGATGCGCCCGTCCGGCGGCAATCGTCTGCGTCTGGTATTCTTTGCGCCGACCCGTGGCCTGATCGGCTACCAGTCGGAGCTGTTGACCGACACGCGCGGTACGGCTGTCATGAACCGTCTGTTCCATGACTACCAGCCGCACAAGGGCGAACTGCCCGGCCGCCGCAATGGCGTGCTGATCTCCAACGACATCGGCGAAGCCGTCGCCTATGCGCTGTGGAACCTCGAAGATCGCGGCCCGATGATGATCGAGCCGGGCTGGAAGGTCTATCAGGGCATGATCGTCGGCGAGCACACCCGCGAGAACGACCTCGAGGTCAACGTTCTCAAGGGCAAGAAGCTGACCAATGTTCGTTCGGCCGGCAAGGATGAGGCCGTGCGCCTGACCCCGCCGATTCGCATGACGCTGGAGCGTGCGCTGGCCTGGATTCAGGAAGACGAGCTGGTGGAAGTGACGCCGAAGTCGATCCGCCTCAGGAAGACCACGCTCGACCCGATCGAGCGCAAGCGCGAGCGTTCGCGCGACGCGGCCGCCTGAGCCTGCGTCTGCTAATATCTTTGGAAAGGGCGGTGCCGAAAGCGCCGCCCTTTTCGTTTGCGCTTTCTTCTGCCCGCCAAATGATAAGGGCCGCGTCGTTGCCGACGCGGCCCGTAATCGCCTTAACTCTGAGAGCGATAAAATCTCAGCTCTTGTCGCCTTCCGAACCCGTCTCGGCAGTCGCCTTGGTGCGACGGACGCGCGGCCGCGTGGTCGGAGCGATCGGGGTGCCGATTGTGGTGGCCCGGCGACGCGGGACGCGCTTGCGCGGCGCTTCCTCATCGGATCCCGCTTCGGCAGGCGCGGCATTTACGGTTTCCGGCATCGGCTCTGCGGCAGTCGGTGCTGTGCGTTCGGAAGCCGGTGCTGAATGTTCGGTGCTCGGAGCAGGGCGCTCGGCGACTGCGACCGGCGCGGGTTCGGGCGCACGCGGCTGACGCTCCAGCAGGAAAGCAGGCAGGCCTGCCTCGGCTGCGGCCGGAGCCTGACGTTCGCGCTCGACCGGACGCTCGCGCTCGACCGGACGCTCACGCTCGGGGCGGATGGCCGGCTGCGGCGCGTCGGGGAAGCTCACATCGGGCTGCGGCGCATCGGCCAATGTCGGAATCGGTGTCGGCTGAGGCTGACGCTCGCCGCCACGGTTGTCCTGGTTCTGGCCCTGCCGGTCGCCACGATTGTCGCGACCGAAGCGATCGAAGCGCTGGCGGCGATCGCGGCGGTATTCGTTCCGGTCCTGCTGCTGGCGTTCGCCGCCGGCGTTATCGCCGTTGCGGTTGTTGTCGCCGTTGCGGTTATAGTCGCGCTGCTGGCCGTTGTTGTCGCCGTTGCGATTGTAGTCGCGTTGGCCATTGTTATCGCGGCCCTGATAACCGCCATTCTCGCGCGGATCGCGCTGCTCGTTCGGCTGGCGATTGTTGTCGAACTGGCCGGGCTGGCGAATTTCGATCTGGCGCGGCTCGAAACGATCGGAGCCGATCGGCTCGAAGTCGTCGTCCTCGTTCTCGTCTTCGCGCCCCGCCGCGGCAGCCGCCTGGGCGGCTTGGGCAGCGGCGATGATGCGGTAATAGTGCTCGGCGTGCTGCAGATAGTTCTCAGCCATCACCCGATCACCGGCCGAGGACGCATCGCGAGCGAGCTGCGTGTATTTCTCGGCAATGTGGAGGGCGGTGCCTCGGATCTTGATGTCCGGGCCGTTGGAATCGAACGACCGGGTGAGCGGATTGGGAGCCTTGCGGTTGGGCCGGCCGCGCATCCGTTGCTTGTTCTGCTGGTTCTGCCTCATATGTCCGCTATCTCTTGCCTTCGCGGGTCAAAAAAGCACGAGGCGCGAGGCCGCGGGTCTCGTTGACTTTCGGCTTTCCTGGCGAGGAAGCCGGTGAAGTCGCGGCGCCTGGTGCAAACATATCATCCATCGAAAACGACCGTCCGTTCGGGCATGGCCCATGACGGTGTCGTCTCAGCATCCTCTACGTTTGATCGTATCGAGAACGGGTCTGAGCGGGATCCTGGCCCACGCCTTGGCTCTGTCGGCATTCGGTGTCTGTGAGCTAGCTCCGACTGCTCATCCGCCAGGGCAAGAGGTCATGCCTCCCGAATACGGCTTTTCGACGGTGACGTCAAATACAGCCGATTCTCTACGAAAGGACCCTAACTGCTTCGCCACGACTTTCCAAGCTGATTTTTGTACCCAAGGCGAATAAACCGAAGGAATTTCAGTCAAATTATGCTGACAGGAAGCCGGAGACCACCCGGTTGCGCCCACCGAGGTCCCGGTGAACTTGAATGTCCGACAGTCCCTCCATCCGGAATAGCTCGTTAACCATTTCGCCTTGGTCCCAGCCGATCTCAACTGCAAGAAGGCCGCCGGGCGCGAGATGGGCCTTAACGCCCGCCAAGATTGTCCGGTAGGCGTCGAGGCCATCGGCTCCCCCATCCAGGGCAAGCATCGGGTCATGTAGACGGACCTCGCGGTCAAGACCGGCGATCACCTCACTTGCGATATAAGGCGGATTGGACAGGACAAGATTGAAGCTGCCGTCGACGGCGGTGAAGAAATCTCCCTCAGCGAAGTCGAGCCGGTCGGCGATGCCGTGGCGGATTGCGTTGCTTTTCGCGATATTCAGCGCGCCAGGCGAAAGATCGGTGGCCAATCCGCGTGCATGCGTCAGTTTGGACAACAGGGATATGGCGATGGCGCCTGTTCCGGTTCCGAGGTCGACGAGGCGGAGTCCTTCCCCGTCCGCCGAGACGCCGGCGACTCGCCCTGAGCGGACGGCGCCGAGCGCCACTTCGACCAGCACTTCGGTATCCGGCCGCGGCTCCAGCGTGTCCGGACTGAGAGCGAACTCAAGTCCGTAAAAGGAGGCAACGCCAAGGATGCGGCCAACCGGTTCGCCGGCGGCGCGACGCTTCAGCCACTCGTCGAGGCGTTCGATGGTGTCCAGCGCTACGGTGCGGTCTGGATTGGAAAGGAGGTCAAGCCGGTTGGCGCCGGTGGCTGCTTCGACGAGAATCCTTGCATCGATCGCCGCCGTGTCGACGCCCGCAGCGGCAAGACGGCGGCGTGCGTCGGATAGAAGAGCACCGAGGGTCGAGGCGCTGGTCATGCTTCTGCTTCGGCGAGCAGCTTGGCCTGATGGTCGGTGATCAGCGCGTTCACGACGTCGTCGAGATCGCCTTCCATGACTTGCGGCAGCTTGTAGAGCGTCAGGTTGATACGATGATCGGTGACGCGCCCTTGCGGGAAATTGTAAGTGCGGATGCGCTCGGAGCGATCACCCGAGCCGACCTGACCGCGCCGATCGGCGGCACGGGCGGTGTCGGCCTTCTCGCGTTCGATCTCGAAGAGGCGGGATCGCAGCAGCTTCATCGCCTTGGCGCGATTCTTGTGCTGCGACCGTTCTTCCTGGCAAGCGACGGCAATGCCGGTCGGAATGTGGGTGATGCGGATGGCACTGTCCGTCGTGTTGACGTGCTGGCCGCCGGCGCCGGACGACCGGAAGGTGTCGACGCGGAGGTCGCTTTCGCTGATGGCGATATCCACCTCTTCGGCTTCCGGCAGCACGGCCACGGTGGCCGCCGAGGTGTGGATTCGGCCGGAACTTTCGGTGACCGGCACGCGCTGCACGCGATGGACACCCGATTCGAACTTCAGGCGGGCGTACACGCCGGCGCCGTCGATCGAGGCGATGATTTCCTTGTAGCCGCCCAGCTCGGCTTCCGAGACGCTCATCACCTCGACGCGCCAGCCACGGGTTTCGGCATAGCGCTGGTACATGCGGAAGAGATCGCCGGCGAACAGGGCGGCTTCATCGCCGCCGGTGCCGGCGCGGACTTCCAGGATGGCGCTCTTGTCGTCGGCACGGTCGCGCGGCAGCAGGGCAATGCGAACGTCCTGTCTGAGAGTTTCGACCTTTTCGGCAAGCTCGGGCCGCTCTGCCTCGGCCAGTGCCCGCATGTCCGGATCGGTGTCGGGATCGGCGAGCATCGCTTCGATGTCGGCAAGTTCTCGATCGGCGTCTTTCAAGGCGCGGATGCGGGCGACCAGCGGTTCGAGTTCGGCGTAATCGCGCGACAGGCGAACAAAGGTGTCGGCATCCGGATTGCCGGCAAGCCGCGCCTCAAGAATGGCGAAACGGTCGAGGAGAGCCTCGAGACGAGCGTCGAAAGGAGTCATGCCTTGGTTGAAAACCGGGTCAGTTGAGCGGGATGTCGCGAGATTCTGCGAAGTCCTGCAAGAGCTTGCGGATCGGCGGACCATCCGGACGATTGAGAGCGGGCGCCAGTAGCGCCTCGAGCTCGCCGAGGTTGACCGAGCGAATCATGTCCTTGACCGGACCAACTGAGGTCGCGGCCATGGACATTGAGCGGAAGCCGATGGCCATCAGTGCCATGGCGGTGAGTGGCGTGCCGCCCAGCTCACCGCAAAGGGTGGCCGGCTTACCATATTCGGCCGACTTGCGAGCGATGGTGCGGAGTGCGCGCAGGAAGGACGGGGCGAGCGGGTCGAAGCGTTGCGACACCTTGGCGTTGCCGCGGTCGACAGCAAGCATGAATTGGAACAGGTCATTGGTGCCGACCGAGACGAAATCCACCACGGACAGCAGTTCGTCGAGCTCGAACAGCAGTGCCGGCACCTCGATCATGGCGCCAAGCTTCAATGACGAGGGCAGGGCATGACCGTGCTTCTCGAGGAAGCGCTGTTCGCCCTTGACCAGTTCCTTCGCCTTGAGGAACTCGTCGACCGTCGAGATCATCGGGAACATAACACGCAGCTCGCGCCCGCCGGCTGCCTTCAGCAAGGCACGCACCTGGGTTCTCAGGATGACGCTGCGATCGAGCCCGATGCGGATGGCGCGCCAGCCCATGGCCGGGTTTTCCTCCTGCACCGAGCGGGTCAGGTAGGGCAGCACCTTGTCACCGCCGATATCGAGCGTGCGGAAGGTGACGGGCCGGCCGGTGGCTCCGTCGAGGATCTTGGAATAAAGCTCCGTCTGCTGTCCCATCTTCGGGAAGGTCGGCGCGATCATGAACTGCAGTTCGGTGCGGAACAGACCGATGCCGTCGGCGCCTGATTCATCGAAATGCGGCAGGTCGAACAGCAGGCCGGCATTGGTGTTGAGTGCGATGCGCACGCCATCGAGCGTCACTGGCGCCTTGAAGCGCAACTGACGATAACGTTCCTGCCGACGAGCGCGGAAGCGCACCTTGGTGACGTAGGCCTGCTCGACGTCGGCCGGCGGCCGCAGATGCACATAGCCGCTTTCACCGTCGATGATGATACTGTCGCCATTCTCGGCCAGCGATACGACGTTGGCCAGCTGGCCGACTGCCGGAATGGACAAGGCCCGGGCGACGATCGCCACGTGACTGGTCGATGCGCCCTCTTCCAGCACCAGGCCGCGCAGTTTGGATCTGTCGTAATCGAGAAGCTCGGCCGCACCCATCGAGCGGGCGACGACGATGGCGTTTTCGGGCAGCTCGGTATTCTTGTCCTTGCCCATCAGCTCGCGCAGCAAGCGATAGGTCAGGTCATCGAAATCGTGCAGGCGCTCGAGCAGGTAGGGGTCGGTCTGCCGCTGCATGCGGGCGCGGGTATCGGACTGCACGCGCTCCACCGCCGCCTCGGCGGACAGGCCGGAGCGGACGATCGCCTCCTCCATGCGCCGCGTCCAGCCACGGTCGTAGGCGAACATGCGGTAGGCTTCGAGCACATCGCGGTGTTCGCCGTGGTGAGCAACTTCGCCGCTATCGATCATATCGTCGATGGAGAGGCGCAGGTTGGCAATGGCGGCCGTCAGCCGCTTCACTTCCTGTTCTGGATCCTCGGCGATGAAATTGGTGACGACCACGCGCGGTTCATGCAGCACGACGTGGCCAAGGCCGACACCTTCGGACAGAACGATGCCCGGCACGTGCATCGGCCGGTTGAGGTCGAGCACCATCTGCTGGGCAGCGGCAAGGCCGAGCACTTCTCCGGAAGCGATGATCTCGGCGATGATCATGCCGGTGGTCTGAAGCGCCTCCTCCTCCTCTTCGGAGTAGGTCTTTCGGACTCGGTTCTGCACCACCAATACGCCGAGCGTGCGGCCCGAACGCAGGATCGGTACGCCGAGGAAGGAGTGATAGGCTTCTTCGTCGGTACCGGGAATATAGGAGAAGGCCGGGTGTTCCTGGGCGTCAGCGAGGTTCAGTACCGCCGCTTCGGCAGCGATCAGGCCGACAAGGCCCTGGCCGACACGCAGCGAAGCCTTATGGACGGCGTCGCGATTGAGGCCTTCGGTGGCAAACAGCTCAAGAACGCCGTCGGCGCGCAGCACATAGAGCGAGCAAACCTCAGCGACCATATTGGACGCGATCGTGACGACGATCTTGTCCAGTCGCTCCTGGGCACTGATCGGCTCCGCCATCACCTCGCGGAGGCGGCGGAGCAGAACGCGCGGTCCGGAAAGGCCTCCCCGCATCGTCGGCTTCCTGCTCTCTCCCGCGGGCCGGAACGGCGCCAGGCCGGCCGACGGGTTCATTCACTCCATTATGCCAGCCCTAGCGCTTTTTGCGGCTGGCTTGAAGCCATCAATATGGCAGCCAGCCCTTGCAGGCGGCTGTCGAAAACGAATGGGCTCCAGCACGTTGATAAGGCCTCACCGCCCAGGCGGCGAGGTCCATTTCTCTGAGCCCCTCACAAATCGGCGTGAGCGCGCCGACCTTAAACGATCAGCGCCGGGACCTCTCCGGCGCCTAGGCTGTCTCAGGCCTTGTCGAGGCCATAGACCGAATGCAGGGTGCGAACGGCGAGCTCGGTATAAGCCTCGTCGATCAGCACCGAGATCTTGATCTCGGACGTGGTGATCGCCCGGATGTTGATCCCCTTGGCCGAAAGCGCCTTGAAGGCTTGGGCGGCAACGCCCGCGTGGCTGCGCATGCCCACACCGATCACCGACACCTTGCACATGCCGGTGGTGCCTTCGAAGGTCTTGTAGCCAATCTCGGCTTTCTTATCGTTGAGCACGGCGGTGGCGCGCTCGTAATCGGCGGCCGGCAGGGTGAAGGTGATGTCCGTCTCGGCGCCATCGGCCGAAATGTTCTGGACGATCATGTCGACGTTGACGTTGGCCTCGGCCAACGGTCCGAACACGGCGGCGGCCACGCCCGGCTGGTCCGGCACGCGGCGAATGGAGATCTGCGCCTCGTCCTTGGAGTAGGCGATACCGGTGACGACTTCCTGTTCCACGATCTCGTCCTCATCGCAAATAAGCGTTCCGAACGGGTCGCCGTTCGGCATGGTCTTGGGATTGTTGGGGTCTTCAAAGGAGGATCGCACGAAGGTGCGCACCTTGTGGACCATGGCGAGCTCGACGGAGCGCACCTGCAGAACCTTGGAGCCGAGAGAGGCCATCTCCAGCATCTCCTCGAAGGAGACCTTGTCGAGACGGCGTGCCTTCGGCACGACGCGCGGGTCGGTGGTGTAGACACCGTCGACGTCAGTGTAGATATCGCAGCGATCGGCCTTCACGGCCGCTGCCACAGCCACCGCCGACGTATCGGAGCCGCCGCGGCCAAGCGTCGAAATGCGGCCGTCCGGGCCGATGCCCTGGAAACCGGCGATGACGGCGACGCGACCGGCTTCCATCTGCTCGATGACGCGGCTGCCGTCGATCGACTGGATGCGGGCGGCACCATGCGCCCCGTCCGTCACGATCGGAAGTTGCCAGCCCTGCCAGGAGCGGGCGTCAATCCCCATGGCCTGCAGCGTTATGGCGAGGAGACCGCTGGTGACCTGCTCGCCCGAGGCGACGACAGCGTCGTACTCACGTGCATCGTGCAGCGCAGAAGCACCGCGGCAAAGCGCGACCAGTTCATTGGTTTTGCCAGCCATAGCGGACACGACGACGGCGACCTGATGGCCAGCATCGACCTCGCGCTTCACGTGGGCCGCGACATTGCGGATCCTATCGAGATCGGCGACAGAAGTGCCGCCGAATTTCATCACCAATCGAGCCATTTTCCGACGTCGTTTCCTGAGGGGCGGGAACCCCGTTGCGAGAGGTGAAAATGCGGGGAACCGAATGGTACCCGCAGGGCCGCGCCCTCAATACAGGAAGGTGCGTCGGCTCGCAATCACTGCCGGACCATCGACTGATAGTGATTGCTTGAGTTTTCGGCAGTCTCGGCGTCCGTTGCGACATCAGTCGCTCCGGCTTCCGCTTCCGGCGAGGCTTCGGATACTTTTTCTCGATCCCATCACCGTGAGTTACAGGCGGAAGATCGCGCGAGCCCAGGCTACGATATGGTCGAAAAAGGGAGCGACGGCGTGAAGCCGGCCGTAGTCACCAGCGCATCCGTGATGCAAGCCCTCGTAACGCTTGAAATCGAGAGTGACCCCGGACGCAGCGAGGCGGCCGGCATAGGCCTCTCCTTCGTCTCGCAGCACGTCGCAGCCAGCGGTCAGCACTAAGGCGGGCGGCAAGTTGGCAAGACTATCGGCCCGGAGGGGAGAGGCGTGGGGGTGTGCTCGCTCAGTTGGGTCGGGCACGTAATGCTCCCAGAACCAGGCCATGTCATCGGACGTCAGGCCAAACCCCTCGGCGAACTCGGTGTAGGATTGATGGCCGGCGGCAATGTCGTTGGTAACGGGATAAATCAGCATTTGGCCGGCCAGTGCCGGCCCGCCTTCGTCTCGGATGCGCAGGGCGGTCACGGCGGCCAGATTGCCGCCGGCGCTGTCGCCACCGATGATCAGCTTGGCAGGATCAATGCCGAGGCTGGAGGCGTGCGCAGCTACCCAGCGGGCCGCGGCGAGGCAGTCATGACTGGCCACCGGGAAGCGATATTCGGGCGCCATACGATAATCGACTGACACAACGATGGCGCCGATGCTGGCGGCCAGGTTGCGACAAACGTTGTCGTGGGTATCGAGCGAACACAGAACCCAGCCGCCGCCGTGGATGTAGAGGATACCCGGCAAGGCATCACTATCGCCGAACGGTCGATAAAGGCGCGCCGCGATGGTTCCGCCTTCAACCGGAATCTTGATGGTCTCGGTCGCCTTCACCGGCGCGCCGCTGACGCGAGGCTGGGCCTCCGCGCGATCGCGGGCCGCTTTCGCGGTCAGGTCTCTGAGTGGCGGCTCGCCGAGGGCCGCAGCGGCGGCGAGATCAGCGGCGATTTCCGGGTGAAGTGGCATGACGGTCCTCCGGCATATTTTTCCCATTGAAGCGCTTCATGGGAGGAACAGGAAGGCCGCCTTTCCGCTTATGACCAGAATTCGGACGGAAGGTTGACGATTGACGCTGAGGGTTGACTTGCCAAGCCGTCGGCTCGAAAAGTCGACACCTGCCGATCCGAACGGCGACAACGGTGCGGAGAAAACCAATGACCGAGATGAAGCGTGACAGCGTCGATCAGGCCGAAGTCGATCGCTTCTCGGCCATGGCGAAGGAGTGGTGGGACCCGAACGGCAAGTTCAAGCCGCTGCACAGGTTCAGCCCGACTCGGCTCGCCTACATCAAGCGCGAAGTGTGCAAGCATTTCAGTCGTGACGAACGTGCCGCTGACGCCTTTGTCGGTCTTTCTTTCCTCGATATCGGTTGCGGTGGCGGTCTCGTGTCCGAGCCGATGGCAAGGCTGGGGGCTAGTGTCACCGGGATCGATCCTTCGCCGGTCAACATCGAAGTGGCCCGCCTGCATGCCGCCGATACCGGTGTGAAAGTCGACTATCGCGCCACCACGGCGGAAGAGATTCTCTCTAGCGGTGACCGCTTCGACGTAGTGCTGGCGCTCGAAGTGGTCGAGCACGTTGCCGACGTCCCGGCCTTTCTCACCACCGTTGCCGACCTCGTCAAACCCGGTGGTCTGTTGATTGCCGCTACGCTCAATCGGACATTGAAGGCGCTTGGGCTTGCGGTGGTCGGCGCCGAATATGTTCTGCGCTGGTTGCCGGTCGGTACCCACGACTGGAAGAAGTTCGTCAAGCCGGAGGAGCTGGAAGCGCCTCTGCAGGACTCTGGCCTGATTCTGCTTGATCGTCGTGGCGTCGTGTTTGATCCGCTTCGCTTTGCCTGGAAGGAAAGCGACGACACCGACGTGAACTACATGGTTCTGGCGGCCCGCCCGAAAATGCCGTCTTGAAATCCCACTCCGACGGCCGTCTGGCGCGACTGTCTGCGCTTCCGGTGCTCACGGACTTTCAAGTCCGCTCCGCTCCGATTCTCGAAAGCCACACCAGCTGACTCTTCGGAGCGAATTTCGAAACGGTATTTGAAGCGTGACGATCAGTTCCGCTCGCCAGGCAGGACGGGTAGCGGCAGGATGTCGATGCCCTCTTCCACGAGGGCACGTGCGTCCTCGGCAGTGGCTTCGCCATGAACGGCACGGACCGGTGCCTCGCCAAAATGGATGCGCCGCGCCTCCTCAACAAAGCGCTTGCCGACGTTTTCCGAGCCATTGAGCAGCGCTGCCTTGATTTCCTTGAGCTTCTCGATGAACTCGCGCGCCTCTGGCGGAATGGCAACAAGCTGCTTTTCTGCAGATGCGGCTTCGACGGGCATGGGAACTGAGGTCCGGTTCTCCGACGTGGCTACGTTCGGCCTCATCAGCGCCTTGGTAACCGACGTCGAACCACATTCGGGGCAGGCGCAAAGGCCAGCCGACGACTGCTTGTCGAAATCGCCCGAGGAGCGGAACCACCCCTCGAATTCATGAGCGTTGGAACAAATGAGCGAATAGCGGATCATGATCTTCAACATGGCGCGCCGGATCCGTTATCGCAAGTCCGGCGCTACATTTTGGAAGCCGGCAATCAAAGCGTAAAGCGGCGCTCGTTTGCCAGTGAAGGGATGCGGGCGCGGGTGAGTTCCACCTCGTCGAGGTCGATATCGGCAATGATGATGCCCGGATCGGCGTGGTCGGCTTCGGCGATGACCTTTCCCCACGGACCGACGATCAGCGAGTGACCGTAGGTTTCCCGGCCGTCTTCGTGGGTTCCACCTTGGGCGGCGGATACCATGAAGCATCCGTTTTCTATGGCGCGGGCGCGCTGCAATACATGCCAGTGTGCCTCGCCGGTTTGGCGGGTGAAGGCGGCTGGCGCTCCCATGATTTCCACGCCAGCGTGGCCATAGGCGCGGAAGAGCTGGGGAAAGCGCAGATCGTAACAGATGGCAAGGCCGATGCGGGTGCCGGCCGCTTCGGCGATGATCGCGCTTTCGCCTGCAGTATAGGCTGCGCTCTCACGCCACGTCTCACCCATCGGCAGATCCACGTCGAACATATGGATCTTGTCGTAGCGGGCGACCAGATTGCCCGTGGGAGCGAAGACATAGGCGCGGTTGGCAATCTTGCCGTCGTCCCGCCGGATGGCCAACGATCCGAAATGCAGGGTAACGCCAAGTTCCTTAGCGAGCTGGGCACCGCGAGCCACGAAGGGGTCTTTCGCCTCGACCTCAAGGCTGCCGAGCATATCCGCTCTATCGCGCTCGATGATGTTGGTCATCTCCGGCGTCTGGATGTAGGTGGCACCAGCGCCGGCGGCGTCGCGGATCAGCGCCTCCACCTCGGGCAGGTTCCTCAGAGGATCGCGGCTGGACCGAAGTTGAACGGCAGCCACGCAGAGCGGACGTGTCATCTTGTGCCCTCAACCGGCGAGAAGGGTATCGAGACGCCCCTCGGCGTCGAGCGCATAGAGGTCGTCGCAGCCGCCGACATGGGTTTCCCCCAGAAAGATCTGCGGAAAGGTCGTACGGCCGGACCGCTGGACCATTTCGGCCTTGAGGGCGGGATCGGCGCCGGCGTGGATCTCGTTGAAGGCGGCGCCCTTCTTGGTCAGAAGCGCCTTGGCCCTGACGCAATAACCGCAGCCTTCACGCGTGTAGATGGTGACCGGAACCATGGCGGCTCTCCTTGGTGATCGTGGGTAGGGAATTCTATAGCTTGCTTCAGTTGGGCGCCACAACCCGCGCCAAGGTCAACACATCGACAGCTTTCGCTCCTGCCGCGAGAAGCGCGCGTGTCGCTGCCTTGAGTGTGGCGCCTGTGGTCAGAACGTCATCGACCAGAATAGGGCGACGGCCGGCAAGCGCAGCCTTTTTATCATCCGGCACGGAGAAAGCGCCGCGCATGTTGCGCTCCCGGTCGTCGCGGCCAAGCCCAACCTGCTGAGGCGTTCGCCGCGTTCGAAGCAGGAGACGAGTCTCAACAGGCAGTCCGGTCAGCCTGCCCACTTCATGCGCCAGCAGGGCAGCCTGATTGAAGCGCCGGCTGGCGAGGCGCCCCCAGTGCAGCGGTATCGGAACCAAGAAATCGGCATCGGCTGCCAACTCATGGGCCACTCGCGCCATCCATGCCCCAAGCATCGGGGCGAGATCGGTACGATCGGCATATTTGAGGGCATGGACGAGGTCGGGCACCGGCCCCTCGTAGGATACGGCCGACCTTGCGCGCGCAAACAGCGGCGGATCCGCAATCGCGGCAGCCGAAAGAATGCCGGGACCGAGATCGATGGAAAGCGGGGTGCCTAGGCGTTCGCACCAGGGGCGCTCAAGAAAGCGAACTGTCTGCCAACAGTCGGAACAAAGACCGCCGGCGCTGCCGAGACGAATGCGGCAGACCGGGCAGGCGGGAGGCAGAACGAGATCGGCGAGTTCACCGCTGACACGCTGGAAAAGCCGCCTGGCCGTGGCCATGGCGTCAATGCCGGCGGTCGATCGCCGCGATCCCTTGGAGTTAATGGGGAGCCAGAGGTCTGAGTTCGCGGCCATCATCGGTCCAGCAGGTTGCAGAGCGAGTTAAGCATGGTTCGGTTCGCTCGCCCAGAGGTTGCCGGGATTCTCGCGCCCATTTGACGGTTCTTCCGTTGCCGCCTATCCAAGGCCATCGCATTCTCTCTGCAGTCGTTTGAGCCGACGATTGCCCAACCGGACGCCTGCCGATGACGCCCCTCATTTTTGACCGTCAACTGTTCGCCCGCCGTCGGGCGCGGGCGCTCGCCGAACGGCGGACCGGTGCGGATTTCCTGCTGGCGCTCGCTGCCGATGATCTCGCCGATCGGCTCGCTGCAGTGGACCGCCAGTTTTCCCGGGCGCTGGTTATCGGTGATCCAACTGACCTTCTGGCCCGTCGAATCGCGGCAGGCCGGGTCGGCGAGGTGGTTCGCGCTGATCTTCTCGTTCCGGGCGTGGACGACGGTGGCGTTGTGGTTGTCGACGATGAGGCGCTGCCCTTTTCGAGCGGTGCCTTCGACCTCGTCGTATCGTCAATGGCTCTGCAATTTACCAATGATCTGCCGGGCGCACTGATCGAGGCGCGTCGTGTGCTCCGTCCGGACGGGCTGTTTCTCGGTATATTGGCTGGCGGGGATACGCTGACCGAGTTACGGCAAGCTTTCCTCACCGCTGAGAGCCGTCGATCGGGCGGAGCGTCGCCCCGTGTCGCACCCATGGGCGAGGTGCGCGATCTTGGTGGCCTGCTGCAGCGGGCCGGCTTCGCGCTGCCGGTGGCCGACCAAGACAGATTGACTTTGCGTTATGCCAGTGCCCTGGCGCTGATGGACGATCTCAAGACAATGGGCGCGACCAGCGTACTCGTGGATCGCAAGCGTGGCCTGACGGGACCAGCGCTCATAGCCGAGGTCGCTGCGGTCTATCAGGATATGTTCGGCGATCCGGATGGGCGAGTCCGGGCAAGCGTGACGCTGGTATCGCTGTCGGGCTGGGCGCCACACGAGAGTCAGCAAAAACCGCTCAAGCCGGGCAGTGCGAAAATGAGGCTTGCCGATGCGCTGAAGGCGGGGCCTGGCAGAGACGAATAGATCGTCTCACATCTTGCCGGCGACAAAATTGAAGGTGTCGCTGATGTGATTGGAAACACCGGTCATCGAAATGATGCCCAGAAGTGCCAAGCCGATCATCATCAGCAGGATGCCATACTCAACGGCGGTGGCGCCTTCCGTGTTACGTGGGAAGGAGCTTAGCTGACGTGGCGGCTTTTCTGGACACTTTTCCGCCATGCTGCTTCCTCTGTCTTGAAGGACGGCGTTGTCGCCGCGCGGCTGCCTCATCCGTATCTTTGCCCGGAAATCATGATGATTTCGTATATTCCGGTTACAAAGAAGTGACCGATATCTACGACAGCAGATCGAGAAGATGCGGGATCAGGGGAGCGTCAGCTGGCGGCATCGGATAGTCGCGTAGCTTTTGAGGGCGCACCCAAGCAACAGCCTGCCCCTCGCGTCCGGTAACATCACCTTCCCAGCGGCGACAGACATAGAGCGGCATCAGAAGATGGAAATCGTCGTAGGCGTAGCTTGCGAAGGTGAGCGGGGCGAGGCAGGCGTGCTTTACCGTGATGCCAAGTTCTTCCTTGAGTTCACGGATCAATGCGTCTTCAGGCCGCTCGCCGGTTTCGAGCTTTCCGCCGGGAAATTCCCAAAGACCGGCAAGTGCCTTGCCCTCCGGTCTCTGGGCCAACAGGATACGTCCATCGACGTCGACAAGTGCGCAGGCGACGACCAGCACCATTTTCATCGACGTCTCTCCAGGCATTGACTCTCACGCATCCGCTCGATCCGAAAAGTCTGCAACTTTTCGCACGGATGCTTCAGCTACGGTAATCGCCGTTGATGGCGACATATTCCTTGGTGAGGTCGCACGTCCACACCGTCGCCTGTCCCTGGCCGAGGCCAATATCGGCACGGATGACGATCTCGTCCTTCCGCATGGCCCCAGAAGCTGCGTCCTCGGAATAAGCCGGGTCTCGCTCTCCCTCGACGGCAACGCGGATGCCGCCGAAATAGATCGCGAGGCGGTCGCGGTCAGCCGGTTCGCCAGCCTTGCCAACGGCCATGACGACGCGACCCCAGTTGGCGTCCTCACCGGCGACCGCGGTCTTGACCAGAGGCGAGTTGGCGATCGCAAAGGCGATGCGCTTGGCCGAGGTATTGTCGGTGGCGCCGGTGACGTTGACCTCGATAAACTTGCGAGCGCCTTCGCCGTCGCGAACCACCATCTTGGCGAGATCGAGCAGCAGCCCTTCAAGGGCAGTCCGGAAGGTGGCAAGGCGCGGATCGGACGGCTCGGTGATGCGCGGTGCACCACGGGCCGCCGCCTTGCCTGTCGCGAACAGCAGCAAGGTGTCAGACGTCGACGTGTCGCTGTCGACGGTGATGGAGTTGAACGACTGTCTGGCGCCCTTGCTGATCAGATCCTGGAGAACCGGGGCTGCCAATGGCGCATCGGTGAAGATGAAGGACAGCATCGTCGCCATGTCCGGCGCGATCATGCCTGCGCCCTTGGCCATGCCATTGATCGTCACCGGAACACCACCGAGATCGACGGTGGCGGTGACGACCTTCGGGAAGGTGTCGGTCGTCATGATGGCACGGGCAGCGTCGAGCCAAGGAGCCGGCGCGAGGCGGGACGAAAGCTCGCCGAGCACGGATTCGAATTTCTTGGGATCGAGTGGCTCGCCGATGACGCCCGTCGAGGCCAGGAACACTTCGCCGGCCGGCACGCCGAGCGCGGAAGCCACGTAAGCGGCGGACATTTCCACCGTTTCGCGACCCTTCTTGCCGGTGAAAGCGTTGGCATTGCCCGAGTTGACCATCACGGCTCGCGCCTTGCCTGCGGTGAGGTTGGCGCGGCACCAGTCGACCGGTGCGGACGGGCATTTGGACGTGGTGAAGACTCCGGCCACTTCGGTCCCCTCGTCGAGAGCGACCAGCAGCACGTCGGTTCGGCCCTTGTACTTGATCCCGGCGGCGGCTGTCGCAAAGCGCACGCCTTCCAGCGCCGGCAGCTCGGGGTAGGACTTCGGGGCGAGCGGGGACACGGTTCCGGACATCTTCAGCTCTTCATCAGGAGATAGCGTGCCCCGGCCGATGAACGGCCGGGGCTGGCTTCGATCACTTGGCAGGCGCGGGCGTAGCCGGGGCGGCCGGCGCCGCAGGCGTCAGGATCTCGATCTTGGCCTCGCCGCGCATCTTGGCGAGCGTATCCTGGTACTTGTCGCGCTGGACCATTTGGATGACCTGCTCGCGCACCTGATCGAGGGTCGGCACCGGCTGGGTACGGCGTTCCTCGACCTTGATGATGTGATAGCCGAACTGGGTCTTGATGGGCTTGGTCGACGTCTCGCCCGGCTTCAACGAGAAGGCTTCGGTCTCGAACTCGGGGACCATCTGCCCCTTGGCAAAGAAGCCCAGGTCGCCGCCGTTGTCCTTGGAGCCGGGATCTTCAGATTTTTCCTTGGCGATGGCCGCAAAGTCGCCGCCGCTGGCCAGCTGCTTCAGGATGGCGTTGGCCTCGTCCTCGGTCTTCACGAGGATGTGACGGGCGTGAACCTCTTCCGGCGGGGTGTAGCCGGCGATGTCCTTCTCATAACGGGCCTTGATTTCGTCTTCGGAAATCTTGCCCTGCACCTGATCTTCCACATAGGTGTTGCGGAGTGCCTGCGCCTCGAGGAAGGACATGCGCGCCTTGTACTTGGGGCTGTCGGCCACGCCGGCGGCCTTGGCGGCATCGGCCATTACATGCATGTCGACGAGAGCGTCGACAACCATTGACTGACGCTGCGCCTCGGGGACCTGGGCGAGCTGTTCGCCGAAAACGTCGGTTGCCATCTGCACTTCGGCGGCGGTGATATCCTTGCCGTTGACGCGGGCCACGACGTCGTCGGCCGAGGCTGGCAGCACGGACAGTGGCAGCGCGAGGAGAGCGGCGGCGAGAAGACCGAGGCGACCGCGAGCGCCGGTGGCGGGAGCAAAGTTCATCGGGACGATCCTGTCTTCGGTCCGGCTCCCGGAGATCGGGCCGGCACCGTGATGGCTGCCCCTATAGCGCGCTCGCGACGCGGCGGCAAATTCTCAGTGAAGTTGGAGACAAAAAACAAGCTCTTCCGAATTGCGGCAGCCAGCCTGCTAACGGTCTTGAAAACGCGTCTGGTTGCCTCTCCGGGAAGCGCTGATTCCGGCCATCCGGAAGGGGCCAGCGTTGACATATCTCCGACCCCGCCATAGATGGAGCGTGGCTCGGCAGGTCGGGCGGACGGTTGGCCCCAGAACCAAACGCTGGGCGTTGCCGCTTTCCCATCCCGCATCTGCGCACGGAATTCTGATCGAAGGGATGGGCTGCCATGGTCGGCCTCGGCGGATTAGCACGCAAGATTTTCGGTTCGGCAAATGATCGCCGGATCCGCTCCTACCGGCCCGCTGTTCAGGCGATCGGCGCACTTGAACAGGAAATGCAGGCGCTTTCCGATGAAGCGCTGGCCGCAAAGACCGTCGAGTTCCGCGAGAAACTCGCCGCTGGCACCGAGCTCGAAGCGCTCCTCGAGCCGGCTTTTGCCGTCGTGCGGGAAGCGGCCAAGCGCGCGCTTGGCCAGCGTCACTTCGATGTGCAGCTGATCGGCGGCATGGTCCTAAACGACGGCGACATCGCCGAGATGAAGACGGGCGAGGGCAAAACGCTGGTGGCGACGCTCGCCGTCTATCTCAACGCGCTGCCGGGCAAGGGCGTCCATGTCGTTACCGTCAACGACTATCTCGCCAGTCGCGACGCCGAATGGATGGGGCGCGTCTATCGTTTCCTGGGGCTCACCGTCGGCACCATTGTCCACGGTCTGTCCGACGACGAACGCCGTGCCGCTTACGCCTGCGACATCACCTACGCCACCAACAACGAGCTCGGCTTCGACTATCTGCGCGATAACATGAAGTACGAGAAGGCGCAGATGGTGCAGCGCGGCCATTATTACGCCATCGTCGACGAAGTGGACTCGATCCTGGTCGACGAGGCGCGGACGCCTCTGATCATCTCCGGTCCGCTCGAAGACCGGTCCGAGTTCTACAATACGATGGACACCTTCATCCCCGGCATCGCCGCGGATGACTTCGAGATCGACGAGAAGCAGCGCACGGCCATTTTCTCGGAAATCGGCACCGAGCGGATGGAGGAACGCCTCCGGGCGGCAGGTATCCTGAAGGGTGGCTCGCTTTACGACGTCGAGAACGTCTCGGTTGTCCACCACCTCAACCAGGCGCTCCGGGCGCATAAGCTGTTCCAGCGGGATCGCGACTACATCGTCAAGGACAACGAGGTCGTCATCATCGACGAATTCACCGGCCGCATGATGCCGGGCCGCCGATATTCGGATGGTCTGCACCAGGCGCTGGAGGCCAAGGAGCATGTGCGCATCCAGCCGGAAAACCAGACGCTCGCCTCGATCACCTTCCAGAACTATTTCCGCATGTATGACAAGCTGGCCGGCATGACCGGTACGGCGTCGACGGAAGCGGACGAGTTCGCCGATATCTACGATCTCGAAGTCGTCGAGATCCCGACGCATCGTCCGATCTCCCGTATCGACGACCATGACGAGGTCTATCGTACGGTCGAAGAGAAATACGCGGCGATCATCGAGACCATCCGCGCCTGCAAGGAAAAGGGCCAGCCGATCCTGGTTGGTACCACGTCGATCGAGAAGTCCGAGCAGCTTGCCGAGCTTCTCATCAAGCGCGGTTTCCAGCAGAGCGATCCGGATGTGCTGATGGACGGCGACAAGCCGGTATTCCAGGTGCTCAACGCCCGCTACCACGAGCAGGAAGCCTACATTATTTCGCAGGCCGGTTTGCCCGGCGCCGTGACGATTGCCACCAACATGGCTGGTCGTGGTACCGACATCCAGCTTGGCGGTAACGCCGAGATGCTGATCGCTCGTCGCCTGGCCGATGTTCCGCCGGGACCGGAGCGCGACGCGCGCGAGGCGAAGATCCGTGAAGACGTCGCCCGCCTCAAGGAGAAGGCGTTGGCTGCTGGTGGCCTGTTCGTGCTCGGTACCGAACGCCACGAAAGCCGCCGCATCGACAATCAGTTGCGCGGCCGTTCGGGCCGCCAGGGCGACCCCGGCCAGTCGCGCTTCTATCTGTCGCTTCAGGATGACCTGATGCGTATCTTCGGCTCCGACCGCATGGACGGCATGCTGCAGAAGCTCGGTCTGAAGGAAGGCGAGGCCATCATCCATCCGTGGATCAACAAGGCTCTCGAGAAGGCGCAGCAGAAAGTCGAGGCACGCAACTTCGACATCCGCAAGAACCTGCTCAAGTTCGACAACGTCATGAACGATCAGCGCAAGGTGATCTTCGAGCAGCGTATCGAACTGATGACCGAGGAAAGTGTCGCCGATACCGTGGCCGACATGCGTCGCGAGGTGATCTCCGCCTTGGTTGCGCAGCATATTCCCGAAAACGCCTATGCCGAACAGTGGGACGTCAAGGGGCTGCATGATGCGGTGATCGAGACGCTGAACATCGATGTTCCGATCCCTGACTGGGCCAAGGAAGAGGGCATCGCCGACCAGGAAATCGAAGAGCGTCTTATCGCCGCTGCCGACGCCGACTTTGCCGCTCGCGAGGAGCGCTTCGGCGTCGAGCTGATGCGCCGCGTCGAAAAGGCGATCCTGCTTCAGACTCTGGATAATCTCTGGCGCGAGCATCTGGCGCATCTCGACCACTTGCGCTCGGTGATCGGGTTCCGAGGCTATGCCCAGCGCGATCCGCTCAACGAGTACAAGACGGAAGCCTTCTCGCTGTTCGAGGCGCTGCTCAACGATCTGCGCCGCCAGGTGACGTCCAGCTTGTCGCGCGTCGAAGTTCGGCAAGATCCGCCGCCGCCACCGGCTTTCGACGAGCGGGCGCTTTCGGCTCATCATGCCGATCCGGCGACCGGTCTCGATCAGGAAACGGCTGCTGCGGGCTCCGCTTTCATTGCCGCTCCTGCCGAGCGCGATGCCAACGATCCCTCTACCTGGGGACATGTTGGCCGCAACGAACCTTGCCCCTGCGGGTCCGGCAAGAAGTTCAAGCACTGTCACGGTCAGTTCGCCTGACGGTCTTCAGACAAGCGATCCGCCGGGAAGTTATTGGCTTTCCTGGCGGATGGCCCGACAGGACATAGACAATTCGTCGATATTCTTGCCTGAAACCGCAGCTATAAAAGCTGATCAGCAATAGCACGAATTATGTCGGGCCCTGCAAAGGCGCATGCTACACCTGAACGATTAATCTTGACTTTTAGTGTCAGCTCTTTAATCAGATGGTGTCATGCGCCTTACTCAAGCCACCAATTACTCGATCAGGGTGCTGCTCTATTGCGCGGTGAATCCCGACCGCCCGAGCCGCGTCGCTGATATCGCTGCGACCTTCGACATGTCGGAGACGCACCTTTTCAAGATCTTGAAGGTATTGGTGGACCACAAGTTCATCGAGACCATTCGCGGTCGCCATGGCGGCCTCAAGCTCGGCCGTCCGGCCGAGGAGATCAAGCTTGGCGACGTCATTGCCGCCACCGAGGAAAGCTTCCAGATGGCGGAGTGCTTCTCGGAAGATGGGCATAAGGACTGCCCGCTGATCCTGTCCTGCGAATACAATCGTGTGCTGCGCGAGGCGCTTGGCGCCTTCTTCGCGGTTCTCGATCGCTATACGGTCGCCGACATCGCCAAGGATCGGTCGATGCTGCGCGGAGCGCTCGGGATCGAGGATCTTCTACATCCGGCGCTCGCCAGCGCCTGATCAGGATTTTTGCCTTTCGGCATGAGGCCCACCCGGCGGGTTCCGTCGCGGTGGGCCTTGTCTTTTCTCGCCCCCCTTTTCGGCGCCCACTTCGGTTCCCATATTGGTCGGCGAGGAGCAAGGCTCGTGGCCTATTCTCCAAGATATCCAGACGCTTCCACCGGGCTTCGGACGGGGGAGGCGGGCTCCAGGAAAGGATGTCCATATGAACTTCGAAAAATATACCGAGCGGGCGCGTGGTTTCGTCCAGTCGGCGCAGACCATGGCTCTCGGTCGCGGCCATCAGCAGTTCGCCCCAGAGCATCTCCTAAAGGTGTTGCTCGACGATCCCGAGGGGATGGCGGCGAACCTGATCAATGCCGCTGGTGGCGACGCGGGACGGGCGCTTTCGGCTGTTGATCGGGCCCTTGAGGCGATACCAAAAGTCTCGGGTGGCAATGGTCAGCTTTATCTCACGGCACCCACCGCGAAGGTTTTCTCGACTGCCGAGACGCTTGCCGACAAGGCTGGGGACAGTTTCGTCACGGTAGAGCGGCTGCTGATCGCGCTCGCCATCGAGACCGATGCTGGGACGGCCAAGATCCTGAAGGATGCTGGTGTCACGGCGAACGCGCTCAACGCCGCGGTCAACGAGATTCGCAAGGGCCGCACGGCCGACAGCGCTTCGGCCGAGAGCGGCTATGACGCGCTGAAGAAATACGCCCGCGACCTGACCAAGGCGGCGCGCGACGGCAAGCTCGACCCGGTGATCGGCCGTGACGAGGAAATCCGTCGGACCATCCAGGTCCTGTCGCGTCGGACCAAGAACAACCCAGTGCTGATCGGTGAGCCGGGCGTCGGCAAGACGGCCATCGCCGAGGGGTTGGCGCTGCGTATCGTCAATGGCGACGTGCCCGAAAGCCTGAAGGACAAGGAACTGCTCGCCCTCGACATGGGTGCGTTGATCGCGGGTGCGAAATACCGTGGTGAATTCGAGGAGCGACTCAAGGCGGTGCTGTCTGAAGTGACGGCCGCTGAGGGCGGCGTCATCCTCTTCATCGACGAGATGCATACGCTGGTCGGCGCCGGCAAGGCTGATGGGGCGATGGATGCCTCCAACCTCCTGAAGCCGGCCTTGTCGCGTGGCGAATTGCACTGCGTCGGCGCGACCACGCTCGACGAGTATCGCAAGTATGTCGAGAAGGACGCGGCGCTCGCCCGGCGCTTCCAGCCGGTGTTCGTCGACGAGCCGACGGTGCCTGACACCATCTCCATCCTGCGTGGCATCAAGGAGAAGTATGAGCAGCACCACAAGGTGCGCATCACCGACGCGGCTCTCGTTGCCGCAGCGACGCTCTCCAACCGCTACATCACCGACCGGTTCTTGCCTGACAAGGCGATCGATCTGGTGGACGAGGCAGCGTCTCGCTTGAGGATGCAGGTGGACTCCAAGCCGGAAGAGCTCGATGAGATCGATCGGCGGGTGATCCAGCTCAGGATCGAGCAGGAAGCGCTGAAAAAGGAAACCGATGCTGCGTCGCGCGACCGTCTTGAGCGTCTTGAGCACGAGCTGGCCGAACTCGAGCAGGAATCGGCAGCGCTGACGGCTCGCTGGAAGGCGGAGAAGGATAAGCTTGGTCATGCGGCCGAGCTGAAGCGCAAGCTCGATGAAGCCCGCAACGATCTCGCCATTGCCCAGCGCAAGGGAGAGTATCAGCGCGCCGGCGAGCTCACCTATGGCGTCATCCCGGGGATCGAGGCAGAACTGAAAGCCATCGAGGCGGCCGGTCGCGACGGCAATGGTATGCTGGAAGAGGCGGTGACGCCCGACCACGTGGCTCAGGTCGTCTCACGCTGGACCGGCGTTCCCGTCGACAAGATGCTGGAAGGCGAGCGCGAGAAGCTGCTCCGGATGGAAGACGAACTTGCCAAGCGTGTCGTTGGTCAGGCCGAGGCGGTGCATGCCGTTTCGACTGCTGTCCGCCGCGCTCGCGCCGGCCTGCAGGATCCGAACCGGCCGATCGGCTCGTTCATGTTCCTCGGCCCGACGGGTGTCGGCAAGACCGAGCTGACCAAGGCGCTTGCCGCCTATCTGTTCGATGACGAGCACGCCATGGTCCGGATCGACATGTCCGAATACATGGAAAAGCATTCGGTGAGCCGGCTCATTGGTGCTCCCCCGGGCTATGTCGGTTATGATGAAGGCGGTGCGCTGACGGAAGCCGTTCGGCGCCGGCCCTACCAGGTGGTGCTGTTCGACGAGGTCGAAAAGGCGCATCCGGACGTGTTCAACGTGCTGCTGCAGGTGCTCGATGACGGCCGTCTCACCGATGGCCAGGGTCGGACCGTGGACTTCAAGAACACGCTGATCATCCTGACCTCCAACCTCGGCTCGGAGTATCTGGCCAATCAGAAGGATGGCGAGGATGTCGATGCGGTGCGTGAACAGGTGATGGGTGTGGTGCGCTCGGCGTTCCGACCCGAGTTCCTGAACCGCCTCGATGAGATCGTACTGTTCCATCGACTGAAGCGGACCGAGATGGGCGCCATCGTCGACATCCAGCTCAAGCGTCTCGAAACGCTGCTGGAGGATCGCAAGGTGACTCTGTCACTCGACGACAGTGCGCGGGCTTGGCTGGCTGAGAAGGGCTATGACCCGGTCTACGGCGCGCGGCCGCTAAAGCGCGTCATCCAGCGCCAGCTACAGGATCCGCTCGCCGAGCGCATCCTGGCCGGACATGTCCGCGATGGCGACACCGTGTCGGTGACGGGCGGCAGCGACAGGCTGTTGTTCTCGGAAATACGGGATGTCGCGGCGTAAGCGGCGTTCACGACAAGATCGAGCCGGCCGGGGCAACCCGGCCGGTTTTTTCATTTCAAAACACCATGGACCACAACGCTGATACCGGCATGGCGAGCAGCAGACCCGGCAGCATGTTGCCAACCGGGAACATCTTGATGCCGCAGATGCGAAGCCCGGTCGCCAGCATCATCACGCCGCCGGTGGCCGAGAAGTCGGCAACCATTTGCGGCGTTGTGAGCGGCATCAGGAGAGTGGCACCCAGCCCCAGAGCCAGCTGAATGGCCATCTGCGGTATGGCAATGGTGGCAACCGACAGGCCCAGGGCAGTCGCGAAGATGGCCGCGGTGGGCAAATCGAGGAAGGCTTTGGCGATCAGGACGCTTGGATCGTGCGTCATCCCCTCGTTGAGCGCGCCGAAGATGCCGGCGCCGGATGCGCAGAACAGCACGAGGATGGCCACGAAGCTCTCGATGAAGGCTTCGTGGGAAATGCCTCGCGGTGTCGTTGCCACCTTTTCGACCAGGCGCTTGGCTAGGCCCCCGACCAGCGCCAGGCCGTCCTCAATGCGGGCGAGCTCGCCGATCAAGGCCCCGAGCACGGTAGCGACTACCATGACAGGCATGTGGGAAACGTGAGAAATCAGCACGACGCCCATTGCCATGGATGACACGCCGAAGGCGAGGGGCATGCCAGTTCTGAGACGTTCAGGCATGCGATGGGCAATGAGCGCGCCGCCGAAAGCGCCGAGGATGATGGCAGCGCCGTTGATAAAGGGTCCGATGATCATGAGGCCGTTCCGCTTGGAGCATGCCCGGCGAACCGGGGGGGCACCGGACATGCTCCGACTATTTTTGTCGCCGCAATTTCGGATGCAAAGCCGGTTTCCACTTTTGCTGAAATTGCGCAGGGTCGGCCCTCTATACGCCTCCGGCTGGCGCTGGCCAGCCGGCTCACTGCGATTTGATGATTTTTATCAGCTGTTTCCGGTGACGGGCAGCGTCTTGGCATCCTGCCTCGTCTTGGCAAGGCTCACCACCACGCCGCCGGCGATCAGCGCGAAGGTAACGCCGAGCGAGATCATGGCCGGGAATTTTTCAAGACCGAGGAATTCGGCGATGAACACCTTGCTGCCGATGAACACCAGCACCAGGGCCAGCGCCGGCTTAAGGTAGCGGAAGCGGTGGATCATCGCGGCGAGCGCGAAGTAGAGCGCGCGCAGGCCAAGGATGGCGAAGATGTTCGAGGTGTAGATGACGAAGGCATCGGTGGTGATGGCGAAAATGGCCGGTACGGAGTCGACGGCGAAGATGATGTCGGCGGCTTCGATCAGCGCCAGGGCGAGAAACAGCGGTGTGGCATGCAGAGCCACGCGGCCGCTGGTGAGCGGTCTTCTGACGAAGAAACGATCGCCCTCGAGCTGGTCCGTCACATGGAGGCGGCGGCGCAGGAAGCCGACCAGCGGGTTCTTCGCCAGATCGTGCTCCTTGTCCTCGGTGAACAGCATCTTGATGCCGGTCAGCACAAGGAAGGCCGCGAACAGATAGAGGATCCATTGGAATTCGGCGACCAGAGTGGCCCCGAGGCCGATCATGATGCCGCGCAGCACGATGACGCCGAGGATGCCCCAGAACAGGGCGCGGTGCTGGTAGCGGCGGGGAATGGCGAAGAATGAGAAGATCAGCGCGATGACGAAGATGTTGTCGAGCGCCAGCGTCTTCTCGATGACGAAACCGGTGAGATAGGCGAGCCCCGCGTCTGCGCCGATGTGCCACCAGACGAACGCACCGAACAGCAGGCCTATGATGATATAGCCAGCCGACATGACGAGGCTCTGCCGGATGGAGATTTCCTCCGACTTGCGATGCAGAACGCCAAGGTCAAAGGCCAGAAGGAAGGCGACCAGGCCGAGAAAGGCCAGCCAGAGATAGAGCGGCGTGCCAAGCCACGCGGTGGCGAGAAAGGTCAGGTCCAAGATCGAAAACTCTGCCGGCGGAATGCGTCGACAAAGGTCCGACATCGCAGACGCGCCGGCGGCTTCTGCCAGAGGGGCCCGGACCTAACGGGTCTCGGCTGAAATGGGGCGGCAGTTTGCGCTGTTCAAGAGGCAATCATCGCCTCTGAAGGCGAGATAATTCAACCGCCGCTTGCTGGAACGGTGGTGGCGCGGGCCGTCTGGCTATCGCCGGCCAGAAGCGTATCGACGCGGCTGCGCTCGGCCTGGAACGAGGCGAGCACGTCGCCGTCGAGCGTGCGCCCCTGGGGCAGCTTGATCCGCAGCGGATCGACGGGTGTGCCGTTGACGTGCACTTCGTAGTGCAAGTGCGGTCCGGTGGACAGGCCGGTGGTGCCGACGTAGCCGATCACCTGACCTTGGCGGACGCGAACACCTTCCTTGATGCCCTTGGCGAAGCCAGTCTGGTGGGCATAGGCGGTGGCGTAACCGTTGGTGTGCTGTACCTCTATATAATTGCCGTAGCCATTCTTCCACCGGGCGTAGGTGACGATGCCGTCACCGGCCGACATGATCGGCGTGCCACGGGGCGCGGCCCAGTCGACACCGGTATGCATGCGGGTGACGCCGAGCAGCGGATGATTGCGGGCGCCGAAGCCCGAGCGGAAGGTGCCGCCCGACATCGGCTTGCGCATCAGGAATTTCTTCGCGCTCTTGCCGCTGTCGTCATAATAGTCGACCGAGCCATCGTCAGGGGCACGATAGCGATAGAAGCGCCGCTCCTTGCCACCGAGGGTAATCGAGGTGAAGACGATCTCGCCGTTGTCGGTTTCTTCGCCGTTATCACCCAGCGTGTAGACCATCTGGAAACTGTCGCCCGGCTGGATGCGGGTATTGAAGTCGAGGTCGAAGGAGAAGACGCGCACCAGCTCATCGATGAGCGCCGGCGGCACGCCGTTCTTGAGCGATGTCTCGTAGAGGCTCTCATACAAGCGCGGGCGCGGGCTGTTCTCATCGCCGTCTGCGTCGGCATTCGCCTGTTCGGTTGCCGGTGGCTCGTCGACCGTTATGTAGCCACCGTCGTCGCCGAGACCGACCGAGCCCAGGTGACTGCCATCTCTATAGACGGATACCAGGATGGGGCGATAGCGCGCCGTCTCGTCATCCGGGTCGGGAGCGAGGCGGATGCGAACCTCGTCGCCGGCCTTTAGCGAGCGCAGGCGATCGGCCTTGTGGAAGGCGAGGACGATATCCCCGGCCTCGTCATCGGTTGCTTCGTTATCGGTCAGCAGTTGTTCGAGCGGTTCGTCCACCTCGACCGGGACGCGACGATCCTCGAACGCATTGGCATTGCCCTGCGGGGTCGGCTCGGCGGTCGTCGTCGGAACGAAGGAGACGTTCTCCGGAATGATGCGAACGCCGAACTGGTCGAGGGAAGAGGATTCGGCAAAGCCGAAGTCGAAGCGTGACTGGTCGATCGGTGACAGCGAGGCCGTCTTTACGTTGGTGCCGTTGAGGAAGCTCGCCGCATCCCGCACGATCCGCTCCGTCTGGCCGATATCGAGCGGAATGGAGGCTTCGAGCGAAGGGTCGTTCACCGGGAAGTCGGTGACCTTCAGCATCATGTCGCTTTCGACGGCGGCGCCATAAAGCATGGCCTCTCCGCCCTCGGAGGCGCCGGCGTTGGCGTCGGCGAAGATGCGAAGCGGATTATAAGGCGGGATGGGATCGGTGATCTCCGCCATGTCCGACACCAGGGGCGTCGACACCTTGGCAAATGGCTTCAGCCTGATGATGTCGTGTTCGCCGTCCTTGGCAATGGTCGATACCTTGAGGATTTGTCTGGCGGGCTCGACATTGGCTTCCTGGACGGGGAAGTCACTCTTGGCGATCATTTCATTGTCGGGCGTCGGAACCACGACGGCTGAACGTGTCACCGTGCCTGAGGGCTCCGCGATGGTCTCACGACCATCGAAGGCGGCATAGAGCGCGCCGCCCATAAGGAAGGTGGAGGCGAACGTCGCCAAGACCGTGCCGGTCAGCCATCGCAACGAAACGCTGCGGCGGTCCGGAAGTCCCCGGGCGCCGGACGTCAGGAGCGGCGGCAGATCGCCGAGCTCTACGCTATCGTTCCGGTGCAGGGGACGCGCGGCATTCATGGATGGTGTCTTGCTTCCGCCCGTTGATCTGGTGGAGCGCTTGGATCTTTTCCGCCAACCTGTTGGCGGGCCTCGGCGCCTTCCGTGAATTTGGCGGTGACTTTGCCGCTCGGTATCGCGGCTTGTCAATGTCGGCTCCGCCTCAGACGGCGCTTCTCCGGAGAAAAGCGACGACACTTCCCCCGTCGGTGAAAAATGGGGCGGGAGTTTGGCGTGGTACTGAGAACCCTCTTCCCAGGGCATTTTGCCGGCTGGTGAAAATTAAGGCACAGAAAAGTTCGCTGAAATTGTCGGCAACTTACCCGGCTTTGGCATTCGGATAGGTAAAAAGTCGCGGAATTGCGCCGAAAGTCGACTTTCACGGCTCAAAGACGCGTGCCACAAGATCGTGTTGACAGCCCGGATCGTGATCCCTATAAGCACGTTCATCGACGGCGGCGCTGCGGCGACGTGGTGCCGGCGAGTTTCTGTTGCCTGGGCCTGGCGGTTGAACTGGTGGGTTAGGGCGGTGGGTTAGAGGGGCTTGGTTCTCCTCCGTTCTTTGACAAGTGAATAGGAAGAAAGAGAAACGTGGCCGGCGCTTAGGGCTTGCCGGGTTTCGGGGAGCCTTCGGGTTTTCTGAGA
>JAEZHI010000039.1 GCA_023436885.1 Pseudomonadota bacterium
ACCAGACCAAGGTCATGAACGGCACCCTCGTCCGTATCCTCTCCTGGTACGACAACGAGTGGGGCTTCTCCAACCGCATGGCCGACACCGCCGTCGCCATCGCCAAGACCCTCTGATCCAGACCGAAGCCAAGACACAGGAATCCCGCCCGCAAGGCGGGATTCTTTTTTGTGCCTAGCCTTGTTCGCGGGGCTGCCTTGCGGCACCGAGACGGAAGCGGCACTTCCCCTTTCCTCAGCCTTACGTGTATACGAAGGCGACGCTGATCTGGACTTTCCCGCAGGGGTCGAGCCCCGAAGGCATTTTCGTCCAGCCAGTTTTTCAAAGACGATAGATGTCAAGGAGCAGACATGAGCGCGCCGGCACCCTCGAAAACGGGCAGCAATCCAAAGATCCGCCGGCGCCAGACCAAGGTGGTCGCCACGATCGGACCAGCCTCCGGCACCATCGAGGTGATCCGCGAGTTGGTTGCCGCTGGCGCGGACGTGTTCCGTCTCAACTTCAGCCACGGCGCGCATGAAGAGCATCGGGCTCGCTTCGATATCCTGCGTCAGGTAGAGGCCGAGACCGGCCGCCCCATCGCCGTCATGGCCGATCTTCAAGGACCAAAGCTGCGTATCTCGACGTTCGCTGAGGGGTCCATCGAGCTCGCCGAGGGACAGACCTTCCGTCTCGACCTGTCGAAAGAGCCCGGCGACAACACCCGCGTCGGCTTGCCCCACCCGGAAATCTTCGCGGCCCTGAAGCCGAACACCGATGTGCTGCTTGATGACGGCCGTGTCCGCCTTCATGTCGTCAGTTGTGCCAAGGATCACGCCGTCACCACGGTGGTGAGCGGCCGTGGCCTCTCCAATCGCAAGGGCGTCAATGTTCCCGATGTCGTCCTGCCTCTGTCGGCGCTGACACCCAAGGATCGCAAGGACCTCGCCTTTGCGCTCGACCTCGGCGTGGACTGGATCGCCCTCTCCTTCGTCCAGCGCCCCGAGGACCTGATCGAAGCTCGTGGGTTGATCGGCGACCGCGCTGCCCTGCTGGCCAAAATCGAGAAGCCGCAGGCGATCGACACTCTCAGCGCGATCATCGAGCTCGCCGATGGCGTCATGGTGGCGCGCGGCGATCTTGGCGTCGAGATGCGCCCGGAAGACGTGCCGACGCTGCAGAAGCGTATCGTCCGTGAATCCCGCCAGGCCGGCAAGCCGGTGATCGTCGCCACCCAGATGCTGGAATCGATGGTCACCAGTCCGGCGCCGACCCGCGCTGAAGCATCCGACGTCGCCACCGCCGTGTTTGACGGTGCCGATGCGGTCATGCTGTCGGCTGAGACCGCCGCCGGCGCCTATCCAGTCGCCGCTGTCGCCATCATGGACAGCATCGCTCAGCGTGTCGAACATGATCCGCTCTATCGCCAGATCATCGAGGCACAGCGCCTGCCCTTCGGAGCCGAGACGTCGTCGGACGCCATTACCCACGCCGCCAAGCAGATTGCCGGCGCTCTCGACGCCAAGGCCATCATCACCTACACCGCCACGGGTTCGACGACCTTGCGTGTCACCCGCGAGCGTCCCGGCGTACCTGTGCTCTGCGTGACGCCCGACCTCATCAAGACGCGCAAGCTGATGCTTGCTTACGGCGTGCTCGTCATTCCGACGCCACTGTTCCGTCGCTTCCAGGACAAGGTGAATACGGGCGTTACTTTGGCCCTCGATCTCGGCATAGCCGAACTTGGGGATACCCTGGTCGTGACCGCTGGTGAGGGAGTGCCGGGCTCCACCAATGTTTTGCGCATCGTCACCGTCGGCGAAGCGACGTTCTGAGCCGCAGACACCTATCGCCGATCGTCATTCGTTTATTTCAGTTCGCGCGCTCCCCTGCGGAGCGCGCGATACTTTTATGGGCATCGCGACCGGAAGACAGTCACGCCGGCGGCCACTGCGGAATCTTGCGTAATTATCTCCTCTTTACATTTACACGCCGGCCAGTATCGCTGACGCCAGAATAAGTTGAACTGGAGATACCCCAAATGGCGGACAATGTGCCCGGACAGGCCAATACACTTCTCGGCCTAGATGCCTACGCGCCAGCCGAAATCCAGGACAAGGTCGAAAAGCTTGGCGTCAAGAAGGCGCGCATGCCAATGCTGGCCAGCCTGGCGCTAGCCGTCATCGCAGGCGGATCGATCGGCCTCGGCGCGCTATTCTTTGGTATCGTGCTGGCCGATCCGACACTCGGCTTTGCCGCCCAACGTCTTCTGGGCGGTCTCGTCTTCACCCTGGGCCTGGCGTTGGTGATGATCGGCGGCGCGGAGCTTTTCACCGGCAACTGCCTGATCATCATGGCTTGGGCAAACCGCCAGCTGCGCACCGGCGAGGTGCTGCGCAACTGGGCGATCATCTGGATCGGCAATTTGGTCGGCGCTCTCGGTCTCGTGTTTCTTGTCTACATGGCGCATACGGCGGCCCTCAATAACGACGGCTTCGGCAACGGCCTGATCAAGCTCGCCGTGGGCAAGGTGTCTCCCGATGCGATCACAATCTTCTTCAAGGGCATACTCTGCAACATTCTGGTCTGCCTCGCCGTATGGCTCAGTTATGCCGGCCGTTCGGTAACCGACAAGCTGTTCGGAATGGTATTGCCAGTAACAGCATTCATTGCCGCCGGTTTCGAGCATTGCGTCGCCAACATGTTCATCCTGCCCTATGCCTGGGTGTTGATTCAGACGGGTCATGCGCCCGAGGGCGTGGATGTGTCGGTCCTGACCTTGGGCGCAATCATTCACAACCTTATTCCGGCAACCCTCGGCAATATCGTTGGCGGCGCAGGTTTCGTTGGCGGCATCTACTGGCTGGTGTACCGCAAGGCGCTTGGCGGCCTGACGCCGCTGCCCACCGCAGAACCGCGTCGAGTGCAAGGCAGATCTTCTCGTAACGGATAACCACTTGGAATTGTTCTGCCGCTCGGCGCTGCATGTGCTGCAACGCTGCTCCGCAGGTCTGCATGGCTAGCACAAGGTGTTCGACGTGACCGAGAGGGGCCTCAACGGGCCCCTCGCTTTTTGATTGTGGCCATTTGCGACACTGGAGTCGTAAATGACCCAGGTTTATGAAGTTGCGAAGCATTTTCTTCGGTGCAAAATTGGCCGTTTTCCTTCATGTTTTTAAAAGTCGCACTATTCGGCGCTTTTCTAAAAGGTTTCAATTTTCTCTCCGCTTTTGCGAGCGCCCCACACTGAAGCGAAGCGGCGTCCGGCCACTTCAACCTCAGGGTGCATGCATATCGAGACAGGCTGATCGGACACTGGCGCAACGCCAGTTCAGAACCCAGGCAATAGCGCAGCATTACTTACTTAACCTTTGAACTCATATATTACATGAAGGGTGCGAAGCACTTGCAAATCACCTTGATTTCGCAGGACTACGTAAGTGATTTATGTTATACGTTCTCGGACGCATAACTTTCCGGCCATCGAGCTGGTGATAAAACTGGAGAGAAAGCCATGAATGTCTATGCGCGCGAACCGTTCGACACCGAAACGGAGCTCTCCGCCCAGGACCCCTGGCGCGGCTTTCTTCCGGGCACTTGGACCCGTGAGATCGATGTCCGCAGCTTCATCATCGCCAACGTCACGCCTTACGAGGGCGATGCCAGCTTCCTGGCTGGCATCACGCCCCGCACCGCCGACCTCTGGGAAAAGCTGAAGGTTCATCTGAAGGCCGAGCGTGACAAGGGCGGCGTGCTGGACGTCGATGTTTCCACTCCGTCTTCCATTACCTCCCACAAAGCCGGCTATATCGCCGAGGAGCTCGAGCAGATCGTCGGTCTGCAGACCGACGCGCCGCTGAAGCGGGCCATCATGCCGTTCGGCGGCTACCGCATGGTCAAGAACGGGCTCGAGGCCTACGGCTTCAAGGCCGATACCTCGCTCGACAAGGTCTTCCCCAAGCTGCGCAAGACCCACAATGATGCGGTCTTCGATGTCTACACCCCAGAAATGCTGGCCTGCCGCAAGTCCGGTATCATCACCGGCCTTCCGGATGCCTACGGCCGCGGCCGCATTATTGGCGACTATCGCCGCGTTGCTCTCTACGGCGTCAACCGCCTGATCGAGGACAAGCAGACCCAGCTCAAGAGCTACGAGCTCGCCACGATCGACGAAGACGTGCTGCGCGCTCGCGAGGAAACCGCCGAGCAGATCAAGGCTTTGAAGGAACTCGTCAAGCTCGGGGAGATCTATGGTTTCGACCTCAGCCGTCCGGCCCTCAACGGCCGTGAAGCGGTGCAGTGGACGTATCTCGCCTACCTCGCTGCGGTGAAGGAGGCCAACGGCGCCGCCATGTCGCTCGGCCGCGTCTCCAGCTTCCTGGACATCTTCATTCAGCGCGACATCGCCGAAGGCGAGCTCAATGAGGCCGAGGCGCAGGAGTTGTTCGACCACTTCGTCATGAAGCTCCGCATCGTCCGCTTCCTCCGCACGCCAGAATACGATCAGCTGTTCTCCGGTGATCCGACCTGGGTGACCGAGTCCATCGGCGGCATGGCCATCGATGGCCGTCCGCTGGTCACCAAGTCGTCATTCCGCATGCTGAACACACTGAACACCCTCGGGCCGGCTCCCGAGCCGAACCTGACGGTTCTCTGGTCCGAGCATCTGCCGAAGGGCTTCCGCGACTTCTGTGCCGACACCTCCATCCGGACCTCGTCGATCCAGTACGAGAACGACGACCTGATGCGTCCCTACTGGGGTGACGACTATGGCATCGCCTGCTGCGTCTCCGCCATGCGGATCGGCAAGCAGATGCAGTTCTTCGGTGCCCGCGCCAACCTCGCCAAGACACTGCTCTACGCGATCAATGGCGGCCGCGACGAGAAGAGCGGTGCCCAGGTTGGACCGGCGCTCGCCCCGGTGGTCGGTGACTATCTCGAGTTCGAAGACGTCAAGGCCAAGCTCCTGCCCATGATGGAGTGGCTCGCCCGGGTCTACGTCAACGCTCTGAACTCCATCCACTACATGCACGACAAGTACATGTACGAGCGGATCGAGATGGCGCTGCACGATCGCGATATCCTGCGCACCATGGCCTGCGGCATTGCCGGTCTGTCTGTTGCTGCCGACAGCCTCAGCGCCATTAAGCACGCCAAGGTGAAGATCATCCGCGACGAGCGTGGCCTTGCCACCGACTTCGAGATCGACGGTGACTATCCCGCCTTTGGCAACAACGACGACCGTGTGGACGAGATCGCCGTGTGGCTGACCGAGACGTTCATGGGCTGCATCCGCAAGCACAAGACGTATCGTAACGCCATGCCGACGCAGTCGATCCTGACGATCACCTCCAACGTCGTCTACGGCAAGAAGACGGGCAACACGCCGGATGGCCGCAAGGCTGGCGTTCCCTTCGCGCCGGGTGCCAACCCGATGCACGGCCGCGACAAGAACGGTGCCGTCGCCTCCATGGCATCGGTGGCCAAGCTGCCCTACTCCCATGCACAGGACGGCATCAGCTACACCTTCTCGATCGTGCCGTCGGCTCTCGGCTCCACCAGCGAGGACCGGGTGAACAACCTCGACAGCCTGCTCAGCGGCTACTTCCTGCAGGGCGGTCACCACATCAACGTCAACGTGTTCGACCGCGAGACACTGGTCGATGCCATGGAGCACCCCGAGCTCTATCCGCAGCTGACCATCCGCGTGTCGGGCTACGCGGTGAACTTCATCAAGCTGACGCGTGAGCAGCAGCTCGATGTCATCAGCCGGACCTTCCATGGCGCATCAAACTAACATCCTTGACGTCCGGGACGCTCCGCGCGTCCCGGGTGTCCACGCCGACGATGGACATGCTCACCCTGCCCGTCGTCCTGTGGCCCACGGTTTCGTTCATTCGAAGGAAGCCGGCGGCGCCGTCGATGGCCCCGGCATCCGCTACGTGCTGTTCGTGTCTGGCTGTCCGCTTCGCTGCCAGTACTGCCACAACCCCGATACCTGGCATATGCGCAAGGGCAAGGAGACCTCGGTAGGCGAGATCGTTGCCGAGATGGCCAGCTACTCCAACTTCCTGAAGCGTGCCAAGGGCGGCATCACCATCACAGGCGGCGAGCCGCTGACGCAGGTGGAGTTTACAGCCGAGATCTTCCACGCAGCCAAGGCGATGGGCCTGCACACGGCTCTGGATACATCGGGGTTCCTCGGCAAGCGCGTGTCTGACGAGATGCTCGAGGACATCGATCTCGTTCTTCTCGACATCAAGGCCTTCACCGAGGAAACCTATTTCGAGGTGACCGGCGCCCAGCTCCAACCGACGCTCGACTTTGCCCGCCGCCTATCGGCCAAGGGCAAGACGATCTGGCTGCGCTACGTGCTGGTGCCGGGCCTCACGGACAAGCTCGATGAAATCGAGGGGCTCGCAGCCTTCGCAGCCGAACTCGGTGTTGTCGAACGTGTCGACGTCCTGCCCTTCCACAAGCTCGGCGAGTTCAAGTGGAAGGAATGCGGTCGCGAATACAAGTTGGCCGACACTGAGCCGCCGTCGCGCGAACTGATCGAACAAGTGCGCTCGATCTTCCGTGGCCACGGTCTGAAAGCCAGCTAGGGAACATTGATAGAGACAGCTGAAAAGACCTGGGGGCGCCGAAGCGCCCCCTGTTCGTTTCTCGTTTTCGCGATGGCGTCACGCTGCCGCAAGTTCGGTCTTTCGCTTGTCGACCACCTTTTGCGCCACAGCCCCCGTCACCTCCTGAAGGTGATCGAAAGCGGCTTCGAAGGTGCCGACACCGGCAGTCGCCGACCGCAGTTCGACGATCAGCATGCCCATCTCCGCCTGCGGGATCAGCGCTTCCGTGACATCCCAGCCCTGCCAGCCTTCGCGCCCATCGAAGCCGAGCAATTGGCCGCGCCGACCGGTAACGATCTGATTGACGCGGGCGGTGAAGTCACTTGGACCGTAGAACCTCACCTTGAGGATCGGCTCCAGGAGAACGGGCGAGCACTGCGGCAATCCTTCCCGCATGCCGATGCCAGCCGCCGTCTTGAAGGCCATATCCGAACTATCGACCGGGTGGAACGACCCGTCGGAAAGTGTGACCTTCACATCGACGAGCGGGAAGCCAAGGGCGCCGCGCTTCAGACTATCGACGACGCCTTCCTCAATGGCAGGGAAGAAGTTCTTCGGCACGGCGCCGCCGGTCACGACCTCGGCAAAGGTAAAGCCCTTGCCACGCGCCTGCGGTTCGATGGTCAGCACGCAATCGCCAAACTGACCGTGACCGCCGGATTGCTTCTTGTGGCGGCCGCGAACGGTCGTCGACGACTTAATGGTCTCCCGATAGGGAATGATCGGATCTCTCGTCACCACGGCGACACCGAAACGGTTCTGCAAGCGTTCGAGCTGCACGCGCAGGTGCATCTCGCCCTGTCCCTCAATGCGTGTTTCGGCGGTATCGGCATCCTGAATGACGACCAGCGAAGGATCCTCCTCAGCAAGACGGCTCAGGGCCGTCGAGAGCTTGACGTCGTCCTTGGCCTCTTTTGGCGCCACCACCATGGAAATGACGGGCGGCGGTGGGACGAGCGGGGCGAGATCCTTGGGGGGCGCCTTGGCGGAGGACAGCGTCGATCCGGTCTCGGCAGGGTCGACCTTGCCGATGCCGACAACCGCGCCGGCAGTGGCCTCGGTTATCTTGACCGGCGTTCCCGTCCCCAGGGCATAAAGCCCAGAGACTCGCCCCACAGCTCCATCGGCGGCGGTAAGGGCCAGGCCGTCCGTCAGCTTGCCCGAGAGCACGCGGACGATGGACAGCTTGCCGGCGTGCGATGTTTGCACGGTCTTGGCGACCTGGACGATAGCATCCGCTCCGGCACCAAGTCCAAGGCGAGCTCTTGTCTCCTCGATACCGGCGGCGTCGTGGCGCAAGGCTTTCAGAAGGCGGGTGATGCCATTGCCGCGCTCGGCCGAGCCGATGAAGACCGGTGTGATCTGGCCAGACCGCATTTCCTTGCGCAGATCCTGGAAAACCTGGCTGCGGTCGGGCGCAACGTCGGACAGCAACTCTTCCATCAACTCGTCATCATAGTCGGCGAGGCGCTCCAGCATTTCGTAGCGGGCAGCCAGTTCGTCGGCCTGATGATCGGAGGGAATGGGAACTTCCTGGCTTTCGGCATGCTCGCGGTAAACCAGAGCGCGCTCCAGCGCCAGTTCGATGGTACCGATCGTGGTGCCATCCTTCCAGATCGGGATCTGGCGCAGCACCAGCGGCGTTGTCGAGGCCGATTGCATCAGCTTCAGTGTGTCACGCAGCGTCGCAGTGGCCTTGTCGATCTTGTTGACGAACAGCACATGCGGCACACCGGCCACTTCGAGCTGCCTCAGCACCAGTTGCAGCGCCGGGATCTTCTTCTCGTCCGCCTCGCAAACGACGACCGCAATATCGGCCACAGCGAGGACGGGCTGCATTTCAAATGCGAATTCAACAAAGCCGGGGCAATCAAGGAAGGTATACCGATCGCCGAGGAACTCGGCATCTGCGGCATTGAGATCAACGCCCATCCCGTGGGCACGCGCCTCCTTGGATCTATCGCCGACACTGGTGCCGGCCGCCACGTTGCCGGCCTTCGGAATTGCCCCCGTCCGCTCGAGGATCGCCTCGAGAAGCGTCGTCTTGCCGCTGCCGTGAGGCCCCACGATAGCAACGCAACGGGGGCCGGCTGCTCTGCCGTTGGCGGATGTTCCAGATTGTCCTGACATGGCTGACCTCCACAGATGTTTCCGTTATGTTCTCACCTGTTCAATTCCGCAGCCCCCGATTTTCGGGACTGCGGACCACTCATGCTCGGATCGGATGCCCCTCCTCGGGCATCCCGACATGGCGAGAATGTGCCCGTTTTTGAGGGTTGGCAATACGGAGGAATGACCGTTGGCTACGAACCCGACTAAGGGATGAAGCCGATGGCAAATGGCTTCGGCCGGGCTGGAAACACCCGCCTGCAACTGAAAAAGCAGACGCGGAACGTCGGCCCGCAAATGCCGACGCTCCGCGTCGCTGGAGCCAGCGTCACTTCGGAGGAACGGAAGCAAACGCCGGGAAGCTTATAACCTTAGGCCTGCCTCAGCTGACGCGAGCCCAACCTGGAAGCATGTCGCCGTGAGCGCGGCAGAGGTCGTCGACCAGCGACCAAATCTGATCGAGATCGAGTTCGGCCGCGGTGTGCGGGTCCATCATCGCAGCGTGGTAGAGGTGCTGGCGGTTCTCGGTCATCAGGGCCGCCACAGTCAGTTCCTGCACGTTGACATTGGTGCGGATCAGTGCGGTGAGCTGCGGCGGCAGATCGCCGATATAGGTTGGCTGAATGCCTGACGAATCGACGAGGCAAGGCACCTCGGCGGCGCAATGATCCGGTAGCGAGGTGATGCAGCCATTGTTGCGCACATTGCCGTAGATGACAGAGGGCTGGCCCGTCCAGACCGAATTGATGATCTGAGAAGCGTACTCGTGGCTCTCCTTCACTTCGACGGTATCCGACGCCTTGAGCTCGGCGAGGTCCCTTTCCCAACGGGCTATCTGCTCGACGCAGCGAACGGGGTATTCGTCGAGAGGGATGCCGAACTTCTCGATCAGATCATCGCGGCCTTCCTTAATGAACCAAGGTGTGTACTCGGCAAAATGCTCCGAGCTCTCGGTGACAAAATAGCCGAGCCTGGTCAGCATCTCGTAGCGCACCTTGTTGGGGCAGCGCGGGTTCCAGCTCGATGGCTTGGGATAACGTCCATCGCGATAGCCCTTGACCAGATCGGGATAGAGGTTGCGGTAGCTGCCGTCGGCCTGACGATGTTCGAACTTCAGATAAAAGGCCATATGGTTGATGCCGGCCGCCCGGTAGCGGATCTCCGACACAGGAATTTCAAGGTCGCGGGCGAGCTCATCAGCGGTGTGCTGCACCGAATGGCAGAGACCGACCTGGCGGATCTTGGGGTATTTGGCAGAAATCGCCCAGGTATTGATCGCCATCGGGTTGACATACTGAAGCAGCACGGCATCCGGACAAACCTCCATCATGTCGGCGCAGATGGCCCAGAGATGCGGCACGGTCCGCACGCCACGCATGATGCCGCCCACACCCAAGGTATCAGCGATGGTCTGACGGAGGCCGTATTTCTTCGGGACTTCGAAATCGGTGACGGTTGCCGGCTTGTAGCCGCCGATCTGGAAGGCAACGACAACGAAATCCGCTCCCTCCAGCGCCTTGCGCCGGTCGGTGTAGGTTTCGATCCTGGCTGGCGCGTCGAGCAGCTTGACGAGACGACCGACGACCATCTCGCTCTCGGCGAGCCGCTTCTCGTTGATGTCCATCAGGGCAATGGTTGCGCCCTTCAGCGCGGGCCGGTGCAGCACGTCGCCGATGATGTTCTTCATGAACACCGTCGAGCCGGCACCGATGAAGGTAATCTTTGGATTAGCGGCCATTTTCTGCGTTCCTCCAGGAAATAGGACTCCCACGCGAACCAGCGTTGCCGGTCCGCCCGAGGGGGACAGGTTTGATGTTTTTCGGTCGGGTCCTTCGGAGCCGGCTTGTTAGGCCACCTCCGCAAGACCTTCGGGTTGCACCTCGCCCCGCAAGAAGGGCAACGGCGAAACCCGGATTACGCGAGCCTATGCGGCGACTTCAAAGGCAGCCTTGACCAGCTTTTCGGTGTAGGCGGTCTTTGGCTTGAACAGAACTTCCTCGACGGGGCCCTCCTCGACGATCTGACCATGCTGCATGACGATGATGCGATGGCAAAGCGCCCGGACGACCTTGAGATCGTGGGAGATGAAGAGATAGCTGAGCCCACGTTCATCCTGCAGCTTGCGCAGCAGATCAATGATTTGGGCCTGCACCGAGAGATCAAGCGCCGACGTTGGCTCGTCGAGCAGAATGAATTCCGGTTCGAGCGCAATGGCGCGGGCGATGGCGATGCGCTGCCTCTGTCCGCCCGAGAACTCGTGCGGGAAACGGGAGAGAATGTTCGTCGGCAACCCGGCCGCTGTCAGAGCTTCGCGTACCCGGTCGAGCCGCTCCATCCGGTCCACGCCGATGCCGTTGACGATCAGACCCTCTTCGATAATCTGGCAGACGGACATGCGCGGGTTGAGCGAGGAGAACGGGTCCTGGAACACCACCTGCATGCGGGCGCGGAGCGGCCGTAGCTCGTCGCGGCTTTTGCCGTGAATGGGCTGACCGTCGAAGTGGATCTCGCCTCCGTCGGGGTTCGACAGACGGATCAAGGCCTGCCCGAAGGTGGTCTTGCCAGAGCCGCTTTCGCCCACAATTCCCAAGGTCTCATGACGCCGAAGCGTCAGGCTGAGATTGTCGACAGCGACCAACTCATGGAACTGGGGATTGAAGAAACCGCCCTTCTTCAGCATGAAGGAGACACGAACATCCTTGCCTTCCAGGATGACCGGCGACTTCGCCGGTAGCGGATTGGCGTGACCGCGCGGCTCGGATCCGAGAAGGTGCCGGGTATAGGGATGCTGAGGATTGCCGAACAAGGCCTCGGTGGTGTTGTGTTCCTTCACCTCGCCCTTTTGCATCACGTAGACGTAATCCGAGAACTTGCGAACCACCGTGAGGTCATGAGTGATCAGGATCACCGCCATACCGTGACGCTGCTGCAGGTCGCGGATCAGCTGAAGGATCTGCGCCTGCACGGTGACATCGAGCGCCGTTGTCGGCTCGTCTGCGATCAGCACGTCCGGATTGTTGGCGAGCGCCATGGCTATCATCACGCGCTGGCGCTGACCGCCGGAAAGCTGGTGCGGATATTGGTTGATACGGGATTCAGGATCGGGAATGTGAACTTCGCGTAGAAGATCGATGGCCTTTTGGCGCGCCTTCGACTTTGACAGCCTCTGGTGAATGCGGATGGCCTCCACGATCTGCGCGCCGATAGAGTATACAGGGTTCAGCGACGAGAGCGGTTCCTGGAAGATCATCGATATGCGGCTACCGCGCAGCATGCGGCGGCGGCGAGACGACCACTTCAAGACGTCCTCCCCATCGAAGCGAATGCTAGCGTTGAGAGAAACGCGGGCGCGCTTTGACAGGAGTCCCATGATTGTCCGGGCCGTGACCGATTTACCCGACCCACTCTCACCCACCACGGCGATGGTCTCGCCCCGGTAGAGCTGCATGGACACGCCGCGCACGGCTTCGACCTCGCCGTCCTCGACCTTGAAACGAACGGCGACATTGCGACAGTCTATGATCGGCTCCCCGGTGCGGCCCCCATGATCGAACCGCACATTCGGAGCGAGGCTTTCATCTCTTTCCATTGTCGGCTTCCTCAATAGGGATCGATCGCGTCGCGCAGACCGTCGCCCAGCGCGTTGAAAGCGAAGACGGTCACGAACACGAAGGCAACGGGTGCCAGAATCCAGGGATAAGAACCAATTGCCGAGTAATTCGACGTGTCCTGCAGCATGAGGCCCCAGGAGATCAGCGGCGGCTTCACGGCAAAACCGAGGAAGCCGAGGAAGCTCTCCAGCAGCACTACATTGGGGATCGCCAGCGTCACGGCAACGATGACATGGCTCATCACATTCGGAAAAATATGCTGGAAGATGATGCGCCGGTCTCTTGCACCGATGGCGATCGCCGCCCGCACATAATCGATGCGAGCGAGCGCCAGCGTCTTGCCGCGCACTTCTCGAGAGAGCTGAGCCCAGCCGAGCGCCGACATCACAAAGATGACGAAAGCCAGGAACACCGAGGTAGGTGCCGTCACGGGGATCAGCGAGGTCAACGCGAGATAGAGCGGCAATTGCGGGAAGGCCAGAACCAGTTCGACGAAGCGTTGCATCCAGATATCGAAGCGCCCGCCGAAATAGCCGGAGACCATACCGACAGTAGTACCGACAACAGTGACGATCGACACCACGGTGAGCGCAATCATCAGCGAGATGCGCGAGCCGTAGAGCGCCCGCGACAATACATCGCGGCCGAACTTGTCGGTCCCGAGGAAATGGACCGGCTGACCATCTGTGGCACCGAAGAAGTGGCGTTCGACCGGGATCAGCCAGAGAAGCTTGTAGGGTGCCCCCTTGACGAAGAAGCCCAGGTAACGCGGGTTATCATAATCGGGCCCGATGAGAGGCTGGTAGGTTATCGGATCGAGTTCGGTTCCCTCGACCATGGGGTAGATGCGAGGCGTCAGCGCCCAACCACCGTCCTTGGTGGTGAAGGAGATGGCTTCCGGACCCGAGTAGCCGACGTCTGTAAGCTTGGGGTCGACCGGGGACAGGAAGTCGGCAAACAGGGCGATGAAGACCAGCATGATCACCATCACCAGACCGGCCATACCGGTCCACGACCTCTTGAGGCGGCGCCAGACCAGGGCGCCATAGCTTTCGTTGCCGTGTCTTTCGACAATCTCTCCGGCACCGCTCAGGGTGGATTCGCCAGGAACAAGCATCAGTTGGCTCCTCCACCGAGACGGATACGGGGATCAAGCAGCGCCAGAAGAATATCGGCGATGATATTGCCGACAATCAGTGTCGCCGACAGCACGAGCATGAAAGTGGCGGTCACGTAGACATCGCCGACGGTCATCGATCCGACGATGGCCGGTCCCACGGTCGGCAAGGCGAAGATGATCGCCGTCTCGATCTCACCGGTCAGCATGTAGGGCAAGACGACGCCCTGATACATGACGAGGGGATGCAGGGCATTGGGGACCGCATGGCGCAGGATCACGGCCCCCTCGGAAAGGCCCTTGGCCCGGGCCGTTTCGACATACTGAGCGTTGAGCGTATCGAGCAGATTGCCGCGCATGACACGCATGTTGTAGGCGAGACCGCCGAAGGTCGCGATGGCAACGACCGGCCAGACATGCTGAACGAGATTGACGAACTTGTCCCAGGACCAGGGTGCCCCGCCATATCTCGGCGAGAAGAAGCTGTTGATTTCGTTGACGTTGAAGTGGAACACAAGAATGTAGACTATGACCAGCGCCATCAGAAAGCGCGGCACCGTCATACCCAGGAAGGATATGAAGGACAGTAGGCTGTCGATCCAGGAATATTGCTTCGTCGCCGCTATGATGCCGAAGGATATGCCGATCAGCGACGCCAGGATATGGCAGGTCAGCGCCAGGAGCAGCGTTCTCGGCAAGCGCTCGGCCACGACATCGGCAACGGGCCGGTTGTAAAAGAAGCTACGGCCAAAATCGCCTTCCGTCACCATACCGATAACCCAGTTCACGTATTGCACCGGGATTGGCTTATCGAGGCCATGGGCGTGGGCGTAGGCTTTTGCTTGCGCATCGGCTTCCTCGAAGGAAGCGCCGCCCTGGTTGATCAGCTGAGAGCGGATGAAGTCGCTGTAATCACCGGGCGGAGCCTGGATAATGCCAAAGGTAACGACGCTCAGAATGAAGAGCACCGGGATCGCCGAGGCGATACGGATGAGCAAGAAGCGAAACATGGATCTGAGACTTCCTGACTCTTGTCATGGATTTGAAGGACCCACTATAGAAGCGGGCTGGCTTGGATCGCTGTCAAGAACAGCTTGAGATCGTAGGCTCCCTCGGACTCCCGGACAATTCTGCGGAGGTCTCGGAAGAGAAGTCCCGGCGGCGGGGGGCACCGCCGGGACGATTGGCCATTCGAGTGGGAAGATTACTCGACGGGACCCTTGTCGCCAGGCTTGCCGGGCAGCGAGTCCTTGGCCAGCTCGTAGTCGCCCTGCTTGTCGGCGGGGACATAGAGACGCTCGCGCAGAACCGAGTCTTCAGCCCAGTTGAACATGAAGATCGGGGTTCCCGGAGGAACGTTGTCGAAGCGCTTGTTGATGATCAGGGCACCGGGGTACTCTGTCAGGCCAACGCTGTTCACGTTGGTCGTCGCGACCTTGTTGTACTCTTTCATCAGGTTCGTGCGCTCGGTGACGTCCTGGGTTGCGATGAACTTCTTGACGATATCGACGAGCTGCTGCTCGAACGGCATCAGATCAAGCTGTCCACTTTCCGGGGCGCGATGGAACCAGGAGGTCTTCGGACCAACCGGCGCCAGTTGTTCGGTATTCTGCACGACCGACGTGATTTCCGGTCCGTGGCGATTGATCGTCCAGTCGAACTTGCCACCGTAGTTGGCATTGTCGCGCTGCTTGCCGTCGAGGGCATTGAGAACGACCCGCAAGCCGAGCTTTTCCATCTGACCGATCACGCCTTCGGCGAGATTCTTGTCGGTGGAGTAATCGGCGCTGACCAGCAGTGTGATCTCGACATCCTTGCCCTTCATCGGGCCGTCCGTGTAGTTCACGATACCGTTGCCGTCGGTGTCCTTGAGACCAGCCGCAGCCAGCTCCTTCTTGGCGCCCTCGAGATCGAAGGGATAATAGAGGGTGCTCTTGCGATCATAGAAGCTCGAGCCGGAGGAGATGCCGCCGGGGTAGATGGCGGTAAACGGCCCTTTCACAAGCGCCTGCCCGAGCTTCTGCCGGTCAATGCCCATCGTCACTGCCTTGCGGAAGTGCTCATTGCGATTGAGTTCCCGCACTGCCTGGCCACGCGGATCCGGATCACCCCAACCATTGGCCGAGAAGTTCATATAAAGATTGTAGCCGATGAGGCGCGGACCAAACTCGAGACGGGCTGGAGCGGTCGGCTGCGCAGCGCGCTTCAGTGACTCGACGAAGTTTTCCGGCTGCTCAAGGTTGGAGATATCGCCCGAGCCGGCAACAGCCTGCACGTCGCGGTCAGCCCAGGTCGAGAGCTTGAAATGGACCTCATCGAGGTAGGGAAGCTGGTTACCCTTCTCGTCGACCTTCCAGTAATAGGGGTTGCGACGCAGAACGATGATGTCGTCGGGACGGTAGATGACCGGCGACCAAGCCCCCATCACCGGCCAGTTCATATAGCTCGGCGGGAAGAAGTTCTTGTACTGCTCGTAGGTGTTCTTGGAATATTTGGGATGCTGAGGCTTCAGCATGTGGGCCGGGCCGGGGCAGAAGGTGCCGTAGGCCATATTATAGAGATACTGCTTCGGGAAAGCTTCCTTGAAGGTCCACTCGATCGTGTAGTCGTCGATCGCCTTCAGTGTCGTTCCCTCGCCGAAAGTCGCCTGCCTGGCTCCATTGGTCGGCGAAACATTCTGGTCGAGGACATTGTCTTCCCAATAGAACATCACGTCTTCGGAGGTGAAGGGAACGCCATCTGACCACTTTGCGCCTTCGATCAGGTGCATGGTCAGCTTGTGACCATCCGCCGACCATTCCCAGCTCTTGGCGAGGTTTGGAAGCGGCTCCATGTCCTCGGCCTTGATCTGGAACAGCGGCGCGGTGCGCGTCAGACACTCGTACATGCCGATGTCGATGCCACCCCACCCCTGGACCTGACCGGCCTGGTAGTTCCAGCCTTCCGGGCGGCCGCCGATGACATGGCGCAGCGCGTCGCCGTAGACGCCGATGCCGTTCGGCATGTTGCCGGTCTTGAAAACGAGGGGTTCCTTCGGCAAGCGGTCCTTGACCGGCGGCAGACGTCCCTTGTCGACGAAATTCTTGGTGATGTATTCGGGCTCATGGTAGGCGGAGAGTGCCTTGTACTCCCAGAGATCGCCGCGCCCGACATAGTTGACCTTGCCTTGGCCCTGGAACACCGGAGCCTCAGGCACGACGGTCAGCTCGGACGCAAAAGCGGCGGTCGCAAAAAACGACGCGCCGAGCATCAGAGCCGACGTCAGCTTCATCCGATAAGTCATTCCGTCATGTCCTCCCTCATGAAGCCGAGCGCCGGCTATGCCGGCAAACGGCCAAAGCGATGGGCAGCGTCGGAACGCATCCCCCCGCGCTCTTCCCCAGCCGACCGGGTTCCTCAATTGTCCGGTCGACCTTCCCCGTTGCGGCAGCGAACCATCCCCGCCGCGTCCGACGCAGAATTCCGCGTCGGAGATTTCTTGAAGCCGCAGGGTCTCCTCAGACCTTGGTGCGCGCCTTCTCTTCGCGAATTTCCTCGATGCCGCGCGCTTCCCGGCGCGCCGCACCCTGCCAGTCGCGTGTCTTGACCGTCGATTTCGCGACGCGTTCCTTTGCTGCGTCGATGGCATGCGCATATTGCGGCAACCAGGGCGCCTGAGCGACCAGCATTTCGTCCACCATCGCCCAAACTTCTTCGGGTGTGCAGATGGCACCCACCAAAGGATCGTGCAGCACGGCGAGCTTCAGAAGATCGACATCGCCTGTGACCGCGGCGTGCACCGACATGCGCTGGACATTGATCGACGACAGGCAGGTGGCCGCGCAGGCTTCCGGCAGCGTGACGCCGGCCACCATGTTGATACCGAAGCGATCGACGAAGCCGGGCGACTCGATGATGCAATCGGCCGGCAGATTGGTAATCACGCCCCGGTTTTTCTGATTGAAGTGACCGCGATAGACCCGCCCCGTTTCCAGCGCCTCAATGATATGGCTGGCATGCTCGCTCGAGCGGCGCTTGGGATCGATCTTCTCCTCGGCCTGTTTGAGGAATTCCGGATACTCCGTCTCGAACCAGTTGCGCTGTTCAGTGGTGAACCGCAGGTAGCCGCCCGTTTCGCCATGAATCCAGTCCGACATGTCGATCCAGTTCATGATCTCGCCGGGCCGCTTGCGGTACCAGGGCAGATACTCGGAAAGGTGCCCGTTACTCTCGGTGGAGTAGACGCCGAAGCGCTTCAGCACGTCGATACGGACCTTCTCCTGCTTGGAATAAACAGGGTGAGCCTCGAATGCAGCGACGATCTCGTCCTTGGTCACCTTGCGGCCACGCACCCGAACGTCGATGTACCAGGTTTGGTGGTTGATGCCGGAGCAGATGTAATCCACCTCGTCGTGGTCGACGCCGAAGATGTCGGCAATCTGCTCGCCACCATGCTGTACGCCATGGCAGAGGCCGATCGTATCGACCTTGCCATATTCGATGGCCGCCCATGTGTTCATGGCCATGGGATTGGCATAGTTCAGGAACTTGGCGCCAGGTTCCGCTACCTCACGGATGTCGTTGCAGAAATCCAGAATGACCGGGATGTTGCGCTGGCCATAGAGAATGCCGCCAGCGCAAATCGTGTCGCCAACGCACTGGTCGACGCCATACTTGAGCGGGATGCGGATATCGTCCTGGTAGGCCTCAAGTCCGCCCACGCGGACGCAGGAGATCACATAACGTGCGCCCTCCAGTGCCTTGCGACGATCGGTGGTGGCGGTCACCTTGGCGGGGAGCTTGTTGACTTCGACGATCTTTCTCAGGATCGTCGCGATCATCGTCAGGTTATGCTCCGAAATGTCGGTCAGCGCGAACTCGACATCGGCAAACTCTGGTACACAGAGAATGTCGGTGAAGAGCTTTTTGGTGAAACCGACACTGCCCGCGCCGATGATCGCAACTTTGAAGGCTGCCATGCTGTCCTCGTTCACTCGCCTAAATCGACCGGATGAAGGGTTTTCCCAGGCAATACGAAAGTATTACGCAGTCGATATTATCGACTCGTGTGCAACATCTTGCGCTGGGAAAGTCCCTGGCTCTGTCCGTTCCGTTCTTCTTGTTGACTGCATTTAGACGTAATATGTCAGCCAAGGCCAGACGAGGATTGTGCTTCGATGGGTAATTCTATGCTTGAGAAACTCCGGCAAAATGGACCGGGAATGACGACCCTATCGCTACCTCGTGGGCGAAATCTGCTCCACACAATGCCCACAAGTACGGGCTATGATATTCAAACTTCAAAGGAATATTCCTGGGACGGCCGCAAGCGAGGCCAGACGCCTTTCACGGTTCTGCAGCACACAATTTCCGGGCATGGAAATTTGCGCTACGAGGACAAGCATTATCGTATCGGAGAGGGCGAGGCCATGCTGGTGCTCGTCCCCCATAACCATCGGTACTGGCTGGAAGACGGCGGCCGATGGGAATTTTTCTGGATTTCGATGAACGGCGAGGAAGCCCTGCGCCTGCATCGTTCGGTTATGGCGGTGACCGGACCGGTGCTTCACCTGAAGCCGAGGACGGTGGAAACGCTGGCCGATTGCTGCTTCCGAATGATGGACGGCGAAGGCGAGACACCGGGCGCCGCTTCGGCGCTAGCCTATCGCGCAGCCATGGCGCTCTATGACGATGTTTTTGCCGGCACCTATTCAGATGCCACGCAAGCAAGCCCCATGGCACCGGTCATCAGGCACATCCTCAACAATCTGCAGAGCGATTTGTCGGTCGATGAACTGGCGGGGGTCGCGGGACTGAGCCGCGCCCATTTCAGTCGTGTCTTCACCGCTACCGAAGGACGCCCTCCATCCGAATATGTTCTGGCTGAGCGAATGCGCCGGGCGGCAAAACTGCTGGCCGTCAACACCGAGATTTCGGTGAAGGAGGTCGCCACGCTGACCGGTTTCTCAGACCCCAATTACTTCTCGAAGGTCTTTCGCCGCTTTTTCGGAGCGAGCCCAACGGAGTTCCGGACAACCGGCATGTATGCGACTCAAACCATCGGCACCGATCACTAGGAAGCCAACGGATTTTCGACCGGCGTTACCCTCCGTTCGCCGCAATCCAGGCGCCGAGCGCATCACGCTCCTGACGGGTAATTCCGGTTTCGTTGCCGAGCGGCATGACTTCCGAATCGACGGCCTGCATCTTGATGAGCGGCGCGTAGCGGCGGATGTGCTCGATGTCGGTGAAGACGAGCCCCTTGGGCGGTTCGGTGAAGCCTTCATGGGTGGGCTTGGCGGAATGGCACATGACGCAGTGCGTCGCGGTCAGCCGCAGAACATCGGCATCGGTGACCACCGAGCTATCCGCTACCGTCTCGGTTCGAGAAACGGGTGCCGTGGCTATGATGGCCAAAACAAGCGCGACAGCGGCACCCGGAAGCGCCCACCAGTATTTCCTGAAGGGATCCCCTGCCTCATGGCGGTTGAGGATATGGCGCACCATGCCGCCAACAACCAGGATCAGCGCCACGAGAAGCCAGCCATGAGGGTGGCCCGTGAGCAGCGGATAGTGGTTGGAGACCATCATCAGCAGCACGGGCAGCGTCAGATAGTTGTTATGGATCGAGCGCTGTCGTCCTTGTAGCCCGAGGGCAGGATCGGGCTTTTCGCCAGCCATCATCGCCGCAGCGATCTTCTTCTGGTTCGGAATGATCACCCGGAATACGTTGGCTGCCATCATGGTGCCCACCAGCGCGCCGACGTGAATGAAGGCGCCGCGCCCTGAGAAAACATGACTGAATAGCGCGGCAAAGCCGACAATCATCAGGAAGACACAGAGGACCACGAGGCCGGGATGGTCGTTGGTCGTGTGCTTCATGAGGCCGTCGTAGGCCAGCCAGCCGAGAAGCAGCGATAGCACCGAGATGGCTATCGCTTGCCACGGCGCGAGATCGGCAACCGAGGGATCGATGAGGTAGGCACGGGCGTTGAAATAATAGACGGTCGTGAGCAGCAGAAAGCCGGAGACGAAGGTGAGATAGGCTTCCCAGCGGTACCAGACGAGATCGTCAGGCAGCTCGTCAGGAGCAATCGCGTATTTCTCGACGTTGTAGAAGCCGCCGCCGTGAACGAGCCAGGCCGTGCCGTAGACGCCCGGATTCATTTTCGCCCGCTTGCGGAGGCTGAGGTCGAGGGCAATGAAGAAGAAGCTGGTGCCGATCCAGCCGATGCCGACCACGAGATGGAACCAGCGGACGAGAATGTGCAGCCACTCGATGGCAAAGCTCAACATCTGGAATCAGGCACCTTGAAACGGACCGCGCAAAGCCCAGCAAGTGAGCATGGCGCATTCATACGCATTTAGCCGTAATCTAGTCCGAGGAGATCGAGGCGCGCAAGGCACCCCGCTTGATGAATTGCCAATAATTTCCGCAGATTGTTGCCGATTCGACTTGAGCGGCGCACTGCATAAAGCACTCCTCAGTATGCGGTCTCAGGATCGGAGCGATCGGAACGACTCGCCTCATGCAGAAACTTCGACAATAGAAATGGGCCGCCCGAAGGCGGCCCACGATAGCTCTCGATTCTGGGAGGACCGATTACTGCGGAAGCTTGTCGTCGACGCCCTTGACGTACCAGTTCATGCCGAGAAGATCGGCATCCGGCGCGACAACGCCGGCAGCATAACGCTCCTTGCCGCTCTGATCGACGATCGGGCCGGTGAATGGGTTCCAGCCGCCGGCGATCTTGGCCTGCGTGGCCTCGGCCAGCTTCTTGGTGTCGTCCGACATGTTGGCGTAGTCGGCCATATGGACGGTGCCGTCCTTGATGCCTTCCCACACGTCGTTGGCCTTCCAGGTACCGTCGAGAACGGCCTTGACCGACTTGATGTAGTGCGGCCCCCAGTTGTCGACGATGGCGGTCATCTGGGCCTTGGGCGCGAACTTGATCATGTCCGACGACTGGCCGAAGCCCTTCAGGCCACGCTCCTCGGCAACCTGGATGGCAGCGGTCGAGTCGGTGTGCTGGACGATGATGTCAGCGCCCTGGTCGAACAGCGCCTTGGCGGCGTCGGCTTCCTTGCCCGGGTCGAACCAGGAGTTGACCCAAACGATCTTCACCTTGAAGTCGGGGTTGATCGACTGCGCGCCGAGCATGAAGGCATTGATGCCCATCACGACTTCAGGGATCGGGAAGGAAACGATGTAGCCGGCGAGGCCCTTCTTCGATTCCTTGGCAGCGATCTGACCGAGGATATAGCGGCCCTCGTAGAAGCGAGCATTGTAGAGGCCCATGTTCGGGGCGCTCTTGTAGCCTGTGGCATGCTCGAACTTCACCTTCGGGAACTTCTTGGCAACCTTCAGCTCGGCGTCCATGAAGCCGAAGGAGGTACCGAAGACGATGCCGCAGCCTTCGCGGGCGAAGCGCTCAAACACGCGCTCGGCGTCCGGGCCTTCTGCGACGTTCTCGACGTAGGCGGTCTCGACCTTGTTGCCGAATTCCTTCTCGACGGCGAGACGGCCCTGATCATGCTGATAGGAATAGCCGAAGTCGCCGATCGGGCCGGTGTAGACCCAGCAGGCCTTCAGCTTGTCGGCGGCGGAGGCACCGGAAACAGCACCAACGGCCAGCGCCAGAGCCGTACCGGCAAGAAGCGCGAGTTTCTTCATTTTCATTCTCCCCTGGTGTGGGCATTCCCACGGTTTGTCACGGTCTTGAGTGAGGCGCCGGCCGACCGTACCGCCGACGCTTGTAGCTCGACGGCTCGCCTCAGCGATCCGGCACGAAGGACTTGCCCAAGCTGGCGGGCGTATTGAACAGTGTCGCGCGGCGGTTGCCGGAAATGGCGACAAGAACAATCACGGTCGCAAGGTAGGGCAGCATCGCCAGGAACTGCGACGGGAACCCAATGCCGAGGGCTTGCGTATGAAGTTGCAGCACAGTGACCGCGCCGAACAAATAGGCGCCGATCGCCGCGCGCCATGGAATCCAGGAGGCGAAGACCACAAGCGCCAACGCAATCCAGCCGCGGCCCGCCGTCATGTTCTCGACCCAGAGCGGCGTATAGGCAACCGAAAGATAGGCGCCGCCCAGGCCGGCCATGGCACCGCCGAACATCACCGCCAGATAACGGACGCCGACCACCGAGTAACCGAGCGCGTGGGCCGATGTGTGGTTGTCACCCACCGCGCGCAGGATCAGACCGGCGCGCGTGCGGTTGAGGAACCAGGAGACGGCGAACACCGCCGCAAACGATAGGTAGACGAGAACATCCTGGCCGAACAGTACCTTGCCAACGAAGGGCAGCGTGGTGAGGCCTGGAATATCAAGACTGGCGAGTTTGACGCCGGGCTGGCCGACAAAGCTTTCGCCCATCAGGCCGGAAAGCCCGAGGCCAAAGAGCGTCAAGGCCAATCCCGAAGCCACCTGATTGGCGACGAGTGTCAACGTAACGAAGGCAAAGAGCAGCGAGACCACAACGCCGGTAAGTGCGCCGCCGACGATGCCGAGAAGTGGGCTACCGGTGGTGACAGTCACGGCGAAGCCGGCAACCGCGCCCATCACCATCATGCCCTCGACACCGAGGTTCAGAACGCCCGACTTTTCCACCACCAGCTCGCCGGTGGCAGCCAGGAGCAGCGGCGTGGCCGCTGTGATGATGGTGAGGATGATGGCTTCAAGCATGGGCGCCCTCCCCCTCGCGGCCGCCTACGAGCCTAACCTTGTAGAGGATCAGCGTGTCGGCGGCGAGTACGAAGAAAAGCAGCACACCCTGAATGACGGTGGCGAGCTTGGATGACATTTGCAGCGAAGTTTGAATAGCCTCACCTCCGAGATAGGATGAGGCAATGACCAGACCTGCGATCAGAATGCCAACCGGATTGAGCCGGCCCAGGAAAGCAACGATGATCGCCGTGAAGCCATAGCCCGGCGAGATCACCGGCTGCAGTTTGCCGATCTCGCTCATGACCACCATCATGCCGGCAAGCCCGGCGAGAGCGCCCGACAAGGCAAATGCGAAGACGGTCATCCGGCGATTGGAGAAGCCGGCAAACGAACCGGCACGCGGGCTCTGACCAAGCACACGAATCTCAAACCCCTTCAACGTCGAGCGCATCACAACGGCCAGAACTGCTACGAGGATCAAGGCAATCGGCGCGGAGAGGTTGATGTACATGCCACCGACATCAACCGCATTCAGCACGGCCCATTCGTGGAAGTCGATGGTGATCGGGAAATTGTAGCCCTGAGGGCTGCGCCAGGGGCCGCGAACCATCCAGTCGAGGAACAGATTCGAGCAATAGACCAGCATCAGGCTGGTCAGGATCTCGTTGGTTCCGAAGGTTGTCTTCAGCTTGGCCGGGATCATCGCGAACAGCGCACCGCCGATCATCGACAGGATCAGCATGAGCGGCAGGACGATCGGATTGACGAAGTCCGGAAAAAGGATTGGCGGAATGGACCCGACGATGGCGCCGATGGTGAGCTGGCCTTCGGCACCGATATTCCAGTTGTTGGAGAGGTAACAGACCGAAAGGCCAAGCGCGATGATGACGAGCGGCGTTGCCTTGGTGATCAGTTGCTCCAGTCCCCAGAGGGACGTGATCGGCTCCAGGAAGAAGTACCAGATGCCCGTGAAAGGATTGTGCCCCTGGGCGGCGAACACGACACCGGCAAACACGACCGTCAGCGCTACCGCGACGATCGGCGACAACACGCTCATCAGCCGACTTTTCTGCGGCCTTTTAACCAGTTCGAGGCGGATCATGCGGCTGCCGCTCCCTTTTTCTCGGCGCCGCCGGCCATCAGCAGACCGACCTTCTCCGGCGTCAGCGTATCGGCATCCTCTGCTTTCGACAGATAGCCACGCGACATGACGGCAATGCGGTCCGCAATCTCGAAGATTTCGTCGAGATCCTGAGAGATCACCACGATCGCGGCGCCCTTGCGCGACAGGTCGATCAACGATTGGCGGATCACCGCCGCCGCACCGGCGTCGACGCCCCATGTCGGCTGAGCGATGATGAGGATCTTGGGGGTGCGCTCGACCTCGCGGCCGACGACGAATTTCTGCAGATTCCCCCCCGACAACGAGCGCGCCTCCGGGTCGACCACCCCCTTGCGGACATCGAACAGGCTGGTCACCTTTTCGACGATGACGCCAGCCTTGCCAAAGCGTGTGAAGCCGCGCCGCGCAATGCCTTCGCCGGTGCCATGACGTGTAAGAACGACATTTTCGGAAAGCTTCAGCGCAGGGACTGCGCCGTGACCGAGGCGCTCTTCCGGAACGAAGGCCGCGCCGAGCAAACGCCGCTCGTTAATATCCATCAGGCCGGCCGCCTCGCCAGCGAAGATGACCATATCTTCCTTCTCAAGCGGCTCCTCGCCTGACAAGGCGTCGAAGAGTTCCTTCTGGCCATTGCCGGCAATGCCGGCGATTGCGACGATCTCACCGGAGCGAACGGAGAGATTGATGTCCTTCAGCGAGATGCCGAAGGCTTCCTGGGATATCTGGGTGAGGTTCTTGAGGAGAATAGCTTCCGGGCCCAGCTTGCCCTTATCGCGAACCACGCGGGTGATTTCGTTGCCGACCATCAGTTGCGCCAGCGTATTCACCGTCTCCTGGGCGGGATCGGCTTCAGCCACGACCTTGGCGCGGCGCATGATGGTGGCGTGGTGGCAAAGCGCCCTCACTTCCTCCAGACGATGCGAAATATACAGGATGGCGCAGCCTTCCTCTGCAAGGCGTCGCAACGTGACGAACAACTGGTCAGCTTCCTGCGGCGTCAACACCGAGGTGGGCTCATCCATGATGATCAGTTCAGGGTTCTGCAGCAAGCAGCGAACGATCTCGACGCGCTGACGCTCACCCACCGACAGATCGGCGATATGGGCGTTCGGATCGAGCGGCAAGCCGTAATTGGCAGAAACGCGAGCGATGGTGTCGGAGAGCTCGCGAGTCGCCTTACAGTTCGGCAGCGCGAGCGCGATGTTTTCAGCCACCGTCATCGCTTCGAACAGCGAAAAGTGCTGGAAAACCATACCAACGCCCAGGGCACGCGCTTCGGCTGGAGAGCCAACCGTGACCGGCTTGCCCTTCCAGAGAATCTCGCCGGCGTTCGGCTGCAGGGAGCCATAGATGATCTTGACCAGGGTCGACTTACCGGCACCGTTCTCGCCCAGCAAAGCGTGAATTTCTCCCGGCATGATCTTGAGCGAAACGTCGTCGTTCGCGGCGAAACTGCCAAAACGTTTGACGACATGTCGGACTTCGAGCAGCGGCGTGTCGCCTCCAACTCGGCGGAGCATCTCTCCGGTGCTTTCCCCAGTCCCCTCGCCCATCAGAGCTGTTGTCCCCGTTTCAACGCGCTGTGTCTAATTTCTGTGCAGCATACAAGCACGATTTCGCCGACCGGACGCGCCAAAAGATTCAGCCGGAATGTCCGAATAATTGGGCAATCTGCCCATTTTCTGAGCTGCCAGCCGATCGTCTGGTTTCGGACTCTCCGACGCGGGTCCTACGAAGTTTCTCGTCCACAATCAACAGCTCAGCCACGACCGATATGGCGATATGCTCCGGTTCCTTGGAGTTTATCCCCGGCACACCAATTGGGCAGGTGAAAGCCCGTATGGCAGTCTCCGTGTGACCGAGTTGAGCAAGACGATGTTCAAAGCGCGCGCGCTTGGTGCGTGAGCCAATCAGGCCGACGTATGGAAAGCGATCTGCAGCAAGAGCGGCGTGCAGGATCTCAAGGTCGAGCCCATGATCGTGAGTCATGATCAGGATGAAGGCGTCGGATGCCGCCGCCTGAAGCTCCGCTGCCGGTGAGCCGCTGATCACGGTCTCAAGGCGAGCCAGTGGAAGATCCGGGAATGCGGTCGCCCGGTTGTCGATCCAGCGGACATGGAAGGGCAACGGCGCGAGCGCCATGACCACGGCCCGCCCGACATGCCCGGCACCGAACAGTACGAGCTCTCGCAAGGGAGCGCCAAAGCTCTCGTCGAGTCGCCCTTCCGCATCAATGGCGGCGGTTGGCTCCATCCGGTCATGGCTGATGATCGCGCGGTCGATTGGCTCTCCGTTCCGCCAACTGGCGATCGTCTGGAACGGACCTTTTGCCTCGGCTTCGGCAAGCTGAGCGACTGTGGCTAGACGAGCCGACGTGAAGGTTTCGACCATCACGCTGACGGCCCCGCCGCAGCACTGGCCAATCGACGGCCCTAGCGCGAGGTCGAGACGCTCGCTGCCATCGCGTCCGTCTTGCAGGGTCGCAACGGCTCGCTCGATGGCTTCGAGCTCCAGCCTGCCACCGCCGATGGTTCCGGAAATGGCGCCACCGGCCGAGACCAGCATGCGGGCTCCAGCCTCACGCGGTGTCGACCCCTTCGCCCCGATCACCGTCACCAGCGCCGCGACACCGTCGCGAGCGATGAGACGATGGAGCGGGGCAAAAACGTCCTTCATGCCTCAGTCCGCCGCATGAAGGACACAGCCCGCATGATCGATTCCGGCGTCGCCGGCGCGTCGAGCGGTGGCACCACACCAGGCTTGAGGCTGGCAACCGCATCGAAGATCGCCGAAAACACTGAGCAGGCCAACATCAGCGGCGGTTCGCCGACCGCCTTTGAGGAGTGGATGGTTTCCTCGCGATTGGCACCATCCCAGAGGCGCGTGTTGAAAACGGCAGGCACATCGGCAGCCGTCGGAATCTTGTAGGTCGATGGGGCGTGCGTCGAGAGCCGCCCTTTGTCGTCCCAAACCAGCTCCTCGGTCGTCAGCCAGCCCATCCCCTGAACAAAGCCGCCTTCGATCTGGCCGATGTCGATCGCCGGGTTGAGTGAACGGCCGCAGTCGTGAAGAATATCCACCCGCTCGACCTTCATCTCACCGGTCATCGTATCGATAGTTACTTCCGAACAGGCTGCGCCATAAGCGAAGTAGAGGAAGGGCCGTCCCTCCGCCTTCTGACGATCCCAATGAATCTTGGGCGTCGAATAGAAGCCAGACGCGGAGAGCTGCACGCGGCTCTCATAGCAAGCCTTGGCGAGCTCGGCGAAGGAGACCGACCCGGCAGAGTGGCTGACCCGCCCGCCGGCAAACACCACGCTTTCCGGCGCGGCGTTGGTCGTTGAAACAAGGTGCGCGACCATGCGCTCCTTGATCTCATCACAGGCAGCGAGCGCAGCCATGCCATTAAGATCAGATCCCGACGAAGCGGCGGTCGCCGACGTGTTCGGAACCTTGGCGGTGTTGGTGGCAGTGATCCGCACCAGATCGAGCGGAATGCCAAAGGCATCGGCCGCGACCTGCGCAACCTTGATGTTGAGGCCCTGCCCCATCTCGGTGCCGCCGTGGTTGAGATGGACCGAACCGTCGGCATAAACGTGGACGAGTGCGCCTGCCTGATTGAGATGGGTCAGCGTGAAAGCAATGCCGAACTTCAGCGGCGTCAGCGCGATCCCCTTGCGAAGAATGCGGTTCTTCGAGTTGAAGGCACGACACTCCTGGCGCCGCTTCGAATAATCGCAGGTACGCTCAAGTTCAGCGACCAGTTCCGGCAGAATGTTGTCTTCGACCTTCTGACCGTAAGGGGTCACGTCGCGACCGGGACCATAGAAGTTGCGCTTTCGAACTTCGAGCGGGTCGATGCCGGTTACGATGGCCAGCGTGTCCATGATCCGTTCGGCCGCGAGAATACCCTGCGGCCCGCCGAACCCACGGAAGGCCGTGTTGGTCACCGTGTTGGTTTTCAGCCGCTCCGACTTCAGCGCCACATTCGGGTAAAAATAGGCGTTGTCGGCATGGAACAGGGTACGATCGTTGACGCCACCCGAGAGGTCGGCCGAGTAGCCACAGCGCGCCATGAAGTCGATATCGGCGGCGAGAATCTTGCCCGAGCTGTCGTAGGCGATCGAGAAGGCGGTCGTCATGTCATGCCGTTTGCCGGTCATGATCATATCGTCGTCGCGGTCGAGCCTCAGCTTGCAAGGGCGACCGGTAACGCGCGCTCCGAGCGCCGCAAGACAGGCCCACTGGCTCGCCTGGCTTTCCTTGCCACCGAAGCCGCCCCCCATACGGCGCACTTCCACCGTCACCATGGCATTGGGCAGCCCAAGCATGTGGGCGACGCAGTGCTGAACTTCGGAAGGATGCTGGGTCGACGAATAGACGTGCATGTCTCCCATCTCGCCGGGAATCGCCATGGCGACCTGACCTTCGAGATAGAAATGCTCCTGCCCCCCGTTTCGGATGAAACCATCGAACCGGCGCTGAGCGCTGGCAAAGGAGCGGGCCACATCGCCACGGCCATAACTATAGTCATCGAGGACGCGGAGCCCCTTGGACTTTGCCTCCTCGACGGTAAGCACCGGGGGCTCCGCCTCGCCTTCGAACAGGGCAAGCCGCGTCGCGCGCCGCGCTGCGTCGCGTGTCTCTGCAACGACACAGAATAGCACCTCACCCCAGAATTCGACCTCCTTGGAGGCGATGATCGGGTCTCCTCCAGTCGAGGTGGACCAGTCGTTGCGCCCCGGAATATCCGAGGCCGTCAATACGGCGACTACGCCCGGTGCCTGCCGCACGCGGCTGAGATCGATATCGCGGATGCGACCACGTGCCATGTCCGGACAAAAGCCGGGCGCAAGATGCAGCGTACCGGTCGGTTCGACCATGTCATCGATATAGACGGCGCGGCCGGTCACATGCAGAACAGCGCTATCGTGCGGCGTCGAGCGATGAATCACTCGTTCGACGTCCGCCTTGGGCAGCTCGGATTCAGGCGCGTTCATCAGGCCACCTCTGCTTCCGGCGCCTCGCGACGGCCGATGACGCGGGTTCGGCTCGTTGGCGCTCCAGCACATTCCACGAGAGCCTTGGCGAGAAGCGCCTTGGCGGTTTCCATGCGATAGGCGGCCGACGCGCGCATGTCGGAAATCGGGGCGTAATCCTCACCAAGCGCTTCGATAGCCGCTCCCCAGCTTGCTGCCCGCGCTGGCTGAGCGCCAACAAGGCGTGCCTCGGCATGCAGCGCACGCTTCGGTGTCGCCGCCATGCCGCCAAAGGCGATGCGGGCCTCGGTAATGACGCCGTCGTCGATGGTGAAGCGGAAGGCTCCCATCACCGCCGAGATATCCTCGTCGAAGCGCTTGGAGATCTTGTAGGCACGGAAGATCTGATTGGGCGCCAGCTTCGGAACAAGAAGACCCGCCACGAACTCGCCCGGCTGCCGATCCTGCTTGCCGTAGGTGATGAAGTAATCTTCGAGCGGCAGTGCACGCCCTTCCTCGCCGTGCGCCAGCTCAAGCGTCGCGCCCAGCGCGATCAGCGCCGGTGGCATGTCGCCGATGGGTGAGCCATTGGCAATGTTGCCGCCAATTGTTCCAACGGCACGAACCTGCCGCGAACCAACACGTCGAATGAGTTCGCCGAGATCCGGGTCGAGACCGGCAAAGGCGTCGGCTGCATCTTCATAGGTCACGCCGGCGCCCAGGATCAGCGCGTCCCCCACATCCTCGATCTGACGAAGTGCAGCGACGCGGCTGACGTGGATTACCTGCGCGATCGGGCGCATGCCCTTGGTGACCTTCAGACCAACGTCAGTACCGCCGGCCAGAAGCGTTGCCTCGGGGTATTTGACCACAAGCTGAGCAAGAGCGGACAAGGTCGCAGGCGCCGCGAAGAAGGCGCTATTCGAGCCGATGAACACATCCTGCCCGTCAGCCAGAAACTGCAGCAGTCCTGCCGTCTGGCTCATCGCTTCGGTAAAGCGATCAGCTGGCGGCTCGGCCATGGCAGCCAGTGCCGCATCGACGATGGGGCGATAGCCGGTGCAGCGGCAGAGGTTGCCGGCGAGCGCGGTGACGATCTCGTCGCGCGGCGGCGGGCCATCGCGTCCCTCGCGGTGGTAAAGCGCGAACAGGCTCATCACGATGCCCGGCGTGCAGAATCCGCACTGCGCTCCGTGCGCGTCGACGATCGCCTGTTGCACCGGATGGAGGCGACCGTCAGGCCAGGCGATATCCTCGACCGTGACGATCTCCTTGCCATCCATGGCGCCAAGGAACTGAATGCAGGAATTGACCGGCCGATAGATGACCCGGCCGTCGTGCCACTCGCCGATAACGACGGTGCAGGCACCGCAATCACCCTCGTTGCAGCCTTCTTTGGTGCCGGTCGTCCGCTCTCTGAGCCGAAGATAATCGAGTAAGGTCTCGGTCGGTTGGACGTCGTCGATCTCGACGATCCGGCCGCCGCGAACGATGCGGATGGAGTCGCGCATGGGCTCAGCTCCCGCGATAGGTTGAATATCCATAAGGCGAAATCAGCAGCGGCACGTGATAATGCGCCGATGCGTCTGCGATACCAAAACGAATGGGCACGATATCGAGGAAGGCGGGCTCGACCAGATCATATCCCGCGCCACGCAAGTAGTCGCCGGCGTGAAAAATCAGCTCGTAGGTACCGGCAGCGCAGGCTGCGCCCGAAAGCAACGCACCATCGACGCGCCCGTCCTTGTTCGTGGTCGCCTCACGCAAGAGGTCTCGGCCACCATCGACGCGAACCGCCCAGAGTTCGATCCTGAGACCGGCTGCGGGCCGGCCAGCAGCCGTATCGAGCACGTGGGTCGTCAAACGCCCCTCAGCCAACGCTCAACCCTTCCTTAGATGTCGGCGCGAAGCCGGCTTGTATTCCAGTCGTTTTGTCTGGCACGACTTGCCGCCTTTAGGAAGGCCCATTTCCCGAAACAAGCCGGTAAGAACCGCTTTTCCCGCGGCAAAGCTCAGACGGCCCAACTGCTAATAGTGCGGAAATACATACCGATATCGAATTTCTTGAATGTGGGAGATTAAGATAGAAAACGGGCGCCGCGACAAATCAGCCGACGGCGCCCGCAGCAGAATCAGTGGAGGATCTGGCCGAGGAACAGCTTGGTGCGCTCGTGCTTCGGGTTCGAGAAGAATTCCTCGGGCTCGTTCTGCTCGACGATCTGTCCCTGGTCCATGAAAATCACACGGTTTGCGACTTGGCGGGCAAATCCCATTTCGTGGGTCACGCAGATCATGGTCATGCCTTCCTCAGCGAGACCAACCATGGTGTCGAGCACTTCCTTGACCATTTCCGGGTCGAGGGCCGATGTTGGTTCGTCGAACAGCATGATTTTCGGACGCATGCACAGCGAGCGGGCAATGGCGACGCGCTGCTGCTGACCGCCGGAGAGCTGGCCAGGGTATTTGTGCGCCTGCTCGGGAATCTTGACGCGGGTGAGGAAGTGCATCGCCACCTCCTCGGCTTCCTTCTTCGGCATCTTACGAACCCAGATCGGGGCGAGCGTGCAGTTTTCAAGGATCGTGAGGTGCGGGAACAGGTTGAAATGCTGGAACACCATGCCCACCTCGCGCCGCACCTCGTCGATGCGCTTAAGGTCGTTGGTCAGCTCGATCCCGTCGACGATGATCTTGCCCTTCTGGTGCTCTTCCAGTCGGTTGATGCAGCGGATGGTCGTCGATTTGCCGGAGCCGGACGGTCCGCAAATGACGATGCGTTCGCCCCGCTTGACGGAGAGATTGACGTCGCGCAGCACGTGGAACTCGCCAAACCACTTGTTGACGCCGATCATTTCGACGGCGGTCTCGGAGGCGGGTGCGGCGGCTAAGGCGGTATCGGCCATGAATAAGGTCCCTTTGGCGGCAGGCTGAAGCGCGGCGATTCCGGCCGACTAACGCTTGCGTCCGGTGTTGAGCTTTCTCTCCATGAACATGGAATAGCGTGACATCGAGAAACAGAAAACCCAGAAAACGGCGGCGGCAAAGATCAATCCCGTCGGGGCGATCGAAGGGGTCGACCAACTGGCATCGGAGAAGTTGCGCTGGATCGATCCGAGAAGATCGTAAAGACCAATGATCATCACCAGCGACGTATCCTTGAACAGCGAGATGAAGCTGTTGACGATGCCGGGAATGACGATCTTCAAGGCCTGCGGCAGGATGATCAGCCACATCGACTGCCAGTAGCTTAGCCCCAGCGATGCCGCGCCTTCGTACTGCCCTTTCGGTATCGCCTGCAGGCCGCCGCGGATCGTCTCGGCCATGTAGGCCCCTGTGAACAGGGCGACACCGATCAGTGCGCGCAACAGCTTGTCGAAGTTCACACCGTTCGGCAGGAAGAGCGGCAGCATCACCGAGGCCATGAACAGCACGGTGATCAGCGGCACGCCGCGCCAAATCTCAATGAAGACCACCGAGACGATCTTGATGAACGGCAGCTTGGACCGCCGGCCGAGGGCTAGGAGAATACCGAGTGGCAGCGAAGCCACGATGCCCGTAACAGCGACGACCAGCGTCACCAGAAGGCCGCCCCAGTTCGACGTCTCGACGACAGGAAGCCCCAAGCCACCATAGAGCAGCCAGAAGGTCGCGACCGGGAAGGCGGTCAGCATCAGCCATATGGCTTCGCGTCGGCGTGGCATCTTGGGAATGGCGACCCAAGCAAGGCCAATGAAGAAGACGATCACCACCAGAGACGGTCGCCAACGCTGATCTGCAGGGTAGGACCCGAAGGTAAACTGTCCCAGCTTGGCATTGACGAAGGCCCAGCAGGCGCCGACCGTCTCACCGTTCTTCGGCAGACAGGCTTCGCGATTGGTACCCGTCCACACTGCATCAATGAACAGCCAGCGGAAGAGTGGCGGCACCCACCAAACCAGCAAAAACAGCATCGCCAGGCTGATAGCGATGTTGAGAGGCGAGGAGAAAAGATTCTTCCGCGCCCAGCCCGGGAAACCGCCCAAGGACGGTGGCGGTGCCTCCGGCTCTAGAAAATCGCGGCGGACGAAAACGGTGTCGGTTTCGATGCGTCTCATGTCCGTCCCCCCTCAGCGTTCGACCAGCGCCACGCGGGCATTGAACCAGTTCATCAGCGCGGCGGCGATGAGGCTCAATACGAGATAGACGGCCATGGTAATAGAAATGACCTCGATAGCATGGCCGGTAATGTTGAGAGTAGAACCTGCGAAGACGGCCACCAAATCCGGATAGCCGATGGCCAGCGCCAGCGAGGAATTCTTGATGAGGTTGAGGTACTGACTGGTGAGCGGCGGGATGATGACGCGCATTGCCTGCGGCACCACGATGAGACGCATGGTCTGGCTCGGCTTGAGCCCCAGTGAGAATGCCGCTTCGCTTTGTCCTGTGGAAACGGCGAGGATACCGGCACGCACCGTCTCGGCGATGTAGGTTGCCGTGTAGAGCGATATGCCGAGCAGCATTGCAGTCAGCTCCGGGTGAATGACCATGCCACCCGCAAAGTTGAATCCCTTGAGCTCCGGAAATTCGAACGTGAGCGGAGCTCCAAGCAGGAGGAAAACGACCAAAGGCATCCCGATAATGATGCCAAGCGATGCTCGGAAAATTGGGAACGGCTGACCGGTTGCTACCTGTCGGCGCTTGGCCCACCGCGCAACCGCCCAGGCAACACCGACGGCGATTGGCACCGTATAAATGACAGCCACGAACCCTTCACCGACGATGGGGCGAGGCATGGTCAGGCCTCGATTAGAGAGATTTATGGAAAAGGGCAGCCAGTATCCCTGGCGTGGGCCGGGCAAAACCGACAATACCGCCTTGTACCAGAACAGGAGTTGCAGCAGCAGCGGTATGTTGCGCAACGTCTCGACATAGAACGTTGCAGCTCTCGCCAGCAACCAATTGCTTGACAAACGCGAGATGCCAACAAGGAAACCAATGATTGTCGCGAATATAATCCCCAGCACCGAAACGATAATAGTATTGAGAAGCCCAACCAAAAATGCCTTGGAATGTAAAGAATCAATCGTGTAATCGATCGGCTTTTGCGATATATCAAATCCCGCCCGCATGTTGAGGAAGTCAAAACCAAACGGGATGTTTGCTGCGCGCAAGTTGATGGCCGTATTATGGACCACCCAAATGGAAAAAATGACCAGGAAGACTAAAACCGCGCCCTGGAACACCCAGCCACGGATCGTCGCATCGTAAAGGACGGCGCGGAGCAGGGATCGAGGCGATTCCTCTTCGACTTTGTCTCGGAGCGTCATGTTAGGCCTCGAGAAAAGCGTCAAGCGGGTGCCGGACGCACATTCTTGTGACGAACAAAGCACTATCCACCCAACAGGCGACGACGCCACATAGCGTCCGTCTGAGCGGATGCAAGCCATCGAGCCGGAAGGCAATTCCGATCAGCAACGCCTGGCGAACTTCATGTCAGGTGGTTGCGGAAGCGCTAGAGCGCTTCCGCAGTTTCAGCCATCAGCGGATCGGCGGCGCGTACTGCAGACCACCCTTCGACCACAGAGCATTGAGGCCGCGCGCGATCTTGAGCGGAGATCCCTGACCAACATTGCGCTCGAAGGATTCGCCGTAGTTACCGACGCCCTTGATGATGTTATAGGCCCAGTCCTTGTTGAGACCGATCGGCGTTCCGAAGTCGACGCCGTCGCCAATGCCGAGCAGGCGCTGGACTTCGGGATTGTCGGACTTCTTCATCTCGTCGACGTTGGCCTGCGTCACGCCGAACTCCTCGGCGGTCAGCATGGCATAGTGCGTCCAGCGAACGATTGACTCCCACTGATCATCACCCTGGCGCACGGCCGGCCCAAGCGGCTCCTTGGAGATGATCTCGGGCAGCACCATGCTGTCGTCCGGATTGGTCATCTTCAGACGGATAGAATAAAGGCCCGAAGCGTCCGTGGTGTAGGCATCGCAGCGGCCGGCGTCGTAGGCGGCATCCGCCTCTTCCTGCTTTTCGAAGACCACGGCATTGAACGTCAAGCCGTTGGACTTGAAGTAGTCGGCGAGGTTAAGTTCGGTGGTGGTACCCGACTGGACGCAAACCGAAGCACCGTTCAGGTCCTTGGCCGAGGACACACCGAGCGACTTCTTCACCATGAAGCCCTGGCCATCATAGTAGTTGACGCCAGTAAAAGTGATTCCGAGCTGCGTGTCGCGGCTCATCGTATCGGTCGAGTTACGGGCCAGCATGTCGACTTCCTTCGACTGCAGGGCCGTGAAGCGCTCCTTGGCCGAGAGGCCGGTGAACTTCACCTTGGAAGGATCGCCAAAAACCGCAGCCGCCACGGCCCGGCAAGCATCGACATCAAGGCCCTTCCAGTTGCCGGCATCATCCGGCGCACCAAAGCCGGCCAGACCGGTGCCGTTGACACCGCACTGCACGAAGCCCTTGGCCTTGACGTCGTCGAGCGTGCCAGCCGACGCAGCGACCGCCCCGCCAGCAAGGAACGAGGCACCGAGCAGCAGGATCTTGATTGTGTTGGAACGCATGAATGTCTCCCCTGGTGACAAACAGGCTTGGCGTCGCAGGTGCTCTTATTATTCTAGACACCCACACGACCGCAGAAACGCCATGGCGCACGCAATCTGCCCAGCCCGACTTCGAAGCGCCCTCCAAATGCCATCCACCAGCAAGCCAGGCTGAAGGACAGAACTCATCGGCGGCAACTTCACGCACACCAAACCGGCGTGCTTCGCATTTACTAGATTACAAATTATGCCGGTGGTCAATCGCCAAGCGTCTGAAATTGACCACAAAATACACATGCGCAAATTGCAGTCAAAAAGGCGCTTATGAAATGAGCACCTGGACTAATTTTTATCCAATGCTCGGAAATCCAAAGATCTCCGACAATGGCGCGTCACATAAACGCTTATGCTGCCCACAGAAGCACATTTAGGGAGCCGGCAACACTTATCGCGTCGAAGTGCATACGTAAATAGACATAGCACATTGACGATTGAACTGTATCGACGGCGTCGAAACGATGCGCTTTCTCTCCGGCAGCCGGTTACCGACAAGCCACCGAAGTGCCAATCGGCACTCATCACTTGGTCCATAAGGCCGTTCAGGCCTTGGGCTGGAAGGTGTGCTCAAGGCCTGGGAAGCTCCGCGCCTTGACTTCCTCGGCATAAGACGCGGCGGCCTTTGATACCGCTGCGCCCAAATCGGCGAAACGCTTGACGTGACGGGGGATGAACTCGTTGTAGAGGCCCAGCATGTCTTCACTGACCAGAACCTGCCCGTCGCACTGCGGTGAAGCACCGATCCCAATCACCGGAATAGGCGACTCCGCCGTGATCTCACGCGCCAGCGGCTCCATGGTCCCTTCGAGCACGAAGCCGAACGCGCCCGCCTCGGCAACGACACGGGCATCCGTCTTGATCTTGGCAGCTTGGGACTGGTTGCGCCCTTGCGTCTTGTAGCCGCCATAAACGTTCACGAGTTGTGGCGTGAGGCCGATGTGACCAAGGACGGGAACGCCCCGTTCAGTGAGGAAGCGAATGGTCTCGCCCATTTCCTCACCGCCTTCCAGCTTGACCGCTTGGGCTCCGGTTTCGGCCAGAACGCGTGCAGCCGAACGGAAAGCCTGCTCGCGACCCTCCTGATAGGACGCAAAAGGCATATCGACGACAACCAGCGACGTCTTCGAACCGCGCACCACGGCCGCACCGTGCGCAATCATCAACTCGAGCGTGACCGGCAAGGTCGTCTCGAAACCGTAGACCACCATGCCAAGGGAGTCGCCGACCAACAGAAAATCCACGTGGGGATCGAGCAATGTGGCCATCGGTGCTGTATAGGCGGTGAGGCTGACAATCGGGCGAACACCCTTGAGCGCCTTGATATCGGCAGTCGATGTGCGACGGGAGCGGACGGGAGCACTCATGAGGGACCTCCGGGACAATCGCCCTGCGTTGTCGTTTCAGGAAACGGCGACCACACGCTGATCGATGAGGCGCGTACGGCCAATGCGGACTGCAATCATCAGCGCTATCGCCGATGGCGGGGTCGTTGGATCAACGGGCTCAAGCGTATCGGCTGCGGCGACAGCAACGAGATCCGGCTCGGCCAGAGGCTCGGCAGCCAAGGTCTTTCGAATGACAGCTTCAATCCCCTGCGGATCGACGGTTCCGGCACCAATGCTTTCAGCCGCAGCCGCGAGCGAACGGCTGAGCACTGGCGCCGCCTCGCGTTCTGCGGGCGACAGATAAACGTTACGAGATGATAGAGCCACCCCGTCGGTGTCACGCACCGTCGGAACGCCAACCACTTCCAACCCGAACGAAAGGTCGGCCACCATGCGCCGGATTACCTGAAGCTGCTGGTAGTCTTTCTCGCCGAAATAGGCACGATCGGGTTGGACGATGTTGAACAGCTTGCCGACAACAGTCGCCACACCGCGGAAATGGCCGGGGCGACGCTCACCTTCCAAACGAGACGAAAGGGTCTCGACCTCAATGTGCGTGGCGATCGGATGTGGGTACATCTCCTCGACGGAAGGAGCAAAGACAAAGTCCGCGCCGTGGGCCGCTAGCAGTTTGCGATCGGCGTCAAGATCGCGCGGGTAGCGGGCAAAATCCTCGTTCGGGCCAAACTGCAGCGGATTGACAAAGACCGACGTCACGACCACGTCGTTCTCGACACGCGCCCGGTCGACAAGTGCCGCATGCCCGCGGTGAAGATATCCCATGGTCGGCACCAGACCGACAGTCTTTCCCGACCGCCGCGCCAGCTGCAGCCGCTCACGGAGTCCGGCGATTGTGGTCATGGTTTCCAACGGCAATCTCACCTCCAGCGGGCTTCGTCTGGTGCGCCCTTTTAATGCCGCCAAAAACCCTTTGTCACCCAAGAATTGGGCAGTCTGCGAAAAACCTGGTCAGGTTGGCACGTCCCGCATGACGGCGTAGCATTTCTCCATAATTGCGTAAAATTTTACGTAACTGACGACACAATTCGTCAATCCGTAACGTTCAATATCAATAAACTCAGCCAATTCCGGAGCTTTCGGTGTTTGGTTGCGAACGATATTCTTTTGGTTGCAGACGCCAAGGCGCCGCACTCAAGGCCGGATGAGGGTAAGTTATGTCCGACTGCCGTATTTTCGGACGAGCTATAAAGCTTCGAAGCCTTCGCGCACTGATCGGCGATTCACGTGGCTCGATTGGTGTCATCATGGCAATTGCTGCGGTCGCCCTGATTGTGGCCGTTGGCGCGGCGGTGGATCTTGCACAGTCACTAAGGGCACGAGAGGTTCTTCAAGGGGCTCTCGATCAGGCAACTATTCGGGCTGCTTTGACGACAGGCTCGGGATATGCCGACGCAGGTCGTGCCATGCTGTCGGCGAACTTGACCAACAATGGAGTGGCCGACACGAGTTTGAATTCGAGCTTCGTCCGCAACAGCGACGGTAGCGTCTCCGGATCAGCTACAATCACCGTGCCGCTCTCGTTCATGGGACTCATTGGACAGAACAGCATGTCGGTTGGAGTTTCGGCAAAGGCAACCCCAAAGACCTCAACCACGGCGGCAGCAGGTACCGTCTGCATTCTCCTGACATCGAGGAATTCGCAAGCTTTGCTGGTCAATTCGGGCGCTACGGTCAACGCGTCGAACTGCGAGATTCATGTCCAGTCCAGCGCAAGTAATGCCGCCATATTCAACGGGGGCGCGACCATCAACTCAAAAAAGATCTGCATCAAGAGCACCAGCATCATCGATAATGGCGGCTCTCACCCCAACCTTGAGAAAGGCTGCTCGCCGGCGAGCGATCCCTACGCGACGAGCTTGCCCGCAGTGACGGTGGGCAACTGCAACTACAACAGCCGCAACATCGATGCTGCGACCTACACATTCGATCCGGGCGTTCACTGCGGCGGTGTCAACTTCAACAATTCGCAAACCGTCGCTACGTTCAACCCCGGCCTCTACATCATCAAGGGCGGCGACTGGAACATTCAGGGCACGCTCAGGGGAACTGGTGTCACCTTCTATTTTGCCGACACGTCGAAGTTTCAGTTCAACTCCGGCGCTGGCACTTATCTTGCGGCGCCGACAACGGGCACCTACGCCAACATTCTGATGTATGAGACAACGTCCAACAGCAACGTCTCACAATGGCCTTGGAACGACAGCCCCGGTCATACGCTGACTGGCCTCATTCATCTGCCTAGCCGGCAGCTGACCATGAACGCCGGCATGACCGCCGCGCTTGATCAGGTCACCATTGTCGCCGACTCTCTGATCCTCAACCAGACAACATGGAACATGTCGCCTCATGCGACAGCGATACCCAATGGTTCGACGACAACAACCACGACGACGAGCGGCGTGTTCTTGTCCCACTAGTACGCTGCGAAAGCAAAGGCCCGGGCGGCGATTGCCCCCCGGGCCTTGGCTTCTAGACAGGATACCAGCCGATCAGGTGATCACGTCAGGCGCCTGGCGGCCTGTACGTGCCTTGATCTCGGCCAGCTTGTCGGCAGCTTCAATGACCTTGGCGAGTGCGACCTGTGCATCCTGGCCGTGCTTCTTCGCATCAGGCTCGAAGCTCTCAAGATAGACACGAAGAGTCGCACCCTCGGTTCCGGTACCCGAAAGACGAAACACGACGCGCTCGCCGCCCTTGAAGAGGATGCGAATGCCCTGCTTCTTGGTCACCGAACCATCGACCGGATCGTTGTAGGCAAAGTCGTCAGCACTCTTCACTTCGAGGCCCGCGACCTTGGTGCCCGGAAGTGTCGGCAACATTTCGCGCAGGCGGTTTACCAGCCCCTCGGCAGCGGCCGTTTCAACCGCTTCGTAGTCGTGGCGGGTGTAGAAGGTACGGCCGTACTCGGCCCAGTGCTTCTCCTGGATGTCCTTGAGACTCTCGCCACGCACTGCCAGAATATTGAGCCAAAGAAGAACAGCCCAGAGACCGTCCTTTTCGCGCACGTGGTCGGAGCCGGTGCCGGCGCTTTCCTCGCCACAGAGCGTCACCTTGCCGGCGTCGAGAAGGTTGCCGAAGAACTTCCAGCCGGTGGGCGTCTCGTAGCAGTCGAGCCCCTTCTTTTCTGCCACCCGGTCGACGGCGCCCGACGTGGGCATCGAACGAGCGACGCCAGCCAAGCCTTTGGCATAGCCCTTTGCGAGGTGAGCGTTGGCAGCCAGAAGCGCCAGACTGTCCGATGGCGTCACGACGGCGCCACGGCCGATGACGATATTGCGGTCACCGTCACCATCGGAAGCCGCGCCGAAATCCGTCGCCTTGGGCGAGGCCATGAAGTCATAGAGGTCCTTGGCATAGATCGGATTCGGATCGGGATGGCCGCCACCAAAGTCCGGGAGCGGCACGGCATTGATAACGCTGCCCGCCGCCGCACCGAGCTTGCCTTCGAGGATCGCCTTGGCATAGGGGCCGGTGGCCGCATGCATGGCATCGAAGCGCAGCGTGAAGCCGGACTTGATCAGCGCGGCGATCTTGTCGAAGTCGAAGAGCTTCTCCATCAGCTCGACGTAATCGGCAACCGGATCGACAACTTCGATTTCAGTGTCGCCAGCCTTCGAGGCGCCGATCTGATTAAGATCGACATCGCCCAGTTCGGCAATGCGATATTCGGTGATGGTCTTGGTTGCCGCGAAGATGGCGTCCGTGACGTTCTCCGGAGCCGGCCCACCGTTGGAGCCATTGAACTTGATGCCGAAGTCGCCGTCCTCACCGCCGGGGTTGTGGCTCGCCGACAGGACGATGCCGCCGAAAGCGCCGAGCTTACGAATGACGTTTGAAGCTGCGGGGGTGGAAAAGAGACCGCCCTTGCCAATCACCAGCTTCTTGGCGCCGTGGGCAACGGCCATCTTGATAATGGTCTGAATAGCCTTGTCATTGAAATAGCGGCCGTCGCCGCCGATCACCAGCACCTTGCCGGACACGCCGCCAACGCCGGCAAAAATGGCTTCAACGTAGTTTTCGAGATAGCCCGGTTGCATGAAGACGCGTGTCTTCTTGCGGAGCCCGGAGGTTCCCGGCTTCTGGCCGTCGATCGGCTTGGTGGCGATTGTCTTGATCTGCATTCCCTGTCACTCCCCGAGAGGCAATGTCACTTTACTCAAGCTCTTACCTCAACGAAAGCGAGGAAGGAGCGGCCCGGCACTTCTGCTGCCTGCCAGGCGCGACGCGGCGTTGCCGCGGCTGGGCGGCCCGTAGGCATGTCGGAGCTCAGAATTGGCTTCCAGCTGTATCCCTCCCGCGTTGGCGGCAGGTGAAAACGGCGGTTGGCGCGGTGGGCATTCAACATCAGATAAACGGCCTCGCCGTCAGCCTCGACATGCGGCAAAGCAGAATCACGCAGCACGATACCGAAGGCCTTGCACTCGCGACTGTTCCAGTCGGCCGCCGTCATGGGCTTGCCGGATACGGCGATCCACTCGACATCGGTCAGCCCATCTTCCGAACGCGGTACACCGTGCAGGAACCGCGTTTGACGAAACACAGAATTGGATTGGCGCAGTTGAACGACATAGGCAACGAACTCGGCGAGTTCGGCATCGTCCGACGCTCCCCAGGTCACCCAGCCAACCGGATTGTCCTGGCAGTAGGCGTTATTGTTGCCGAGTTGGCTGTTCCCAAGCTCGTCTCCTGCCAGCAGCATGGGGGTGCCCTGCGACAGCAGGAGGGTTGCGAGCATGTTGCGCATCTGGCGTTTGCGCGTCGCGATGATCGAGGCATCGGCCGACGGGCCCTCGGTGCCGTAATTGGCCGAGTGATTGTCGGAATGGCCGTCGCGATTATCCTCGAGATTGGCCTCGTTATGCTTGGCAGCGTAGGAGACAAGGTCCCTGAGGGTAAAGCCGTCGTGAGCGGTGACGAAGTTGATCGACGCCGAAGGGCGCCGGTTCGAACGGTCGAAGCGATCCGGAGACCCCAGCAGGCGTGCCGCCAATTCGGGCGCAACCAATTCATCGCCACGCCAGAAAGCTCGAACCGTGTCGCGAAAACGATCGTTCCACTCGGAAAATCCGGGCGGGAAATTGCCAAGCTGATAACCGCCGGGGCCGATATCCCATGGCTCGGCGATCAGCTTAACGGTCGACAGGAGTGGGTCCTGACGAAGCGCCGTGAGGAAGCGGCCCTCGGGATCAAAGCCATGCGGCTCTCGTCCTACCGACGTCGCAAGGTCGAAGCGAAAGCCATCGACACCGATCGCTTCGACCCAATAGCGTAGCGAATCGAGGATCATCTGCGTGACGCGCGGGTGCCCGGCATTCAGCGTGTTGCCGGTACCGGTATCGTTGATGTACCAACGCGGGCGGTCTGGGTTGAGGCGGTAGTAGCTGGCGTTGTCGATGCCGCGAAAAGACAGCGTCGGACCGAATTGATCGACTTCGCCGGTATGGTTGTAAACGACGTCGAGCAGCACCTCGATGCCCGCCTGATGCAGCGCGCAAACCATGTCACGGACGCGGTCCACCACCGACACGCCGCGCGGCCCGTGGTCGTAGCGGGGCTCGGGAGCAAAATAGCAAAGCGGCGAGTAGCCCCAATAGTTGACCAGTCCCTTGCGCGTCAGGAAGCCATCGTCAAGGAAGGCCTGGATGGGCATCAGCTCGATCGCAGTAATGCCAAGCTTCTTCAGGTGTTCGATGGTCTCTGGTGCGCCTAGCCCCTCGTACGTGCCGGCCTTGGCGCGCGGCAGACGCGGCATCTGCATGGTCAGCCCACGCACATGGGCCTCGTAGATCACCGTGTCACGCCAAGGGCGTGCCGGCCTGAAATCCACGCAGGGTGGGACCTTGGAATCGGTCACGAGGGCTTTCGGCACGACACGAGCACTGTCGCGCGTATCGAAACTGGCATCGTCGAGCGTCACCGGCTGGTAGCCGGCCATCAAATCATTGGCCCGCAGACGGCCAGACAGAACCCTCGCATAGGGGTCGATGACCAGCTTGTGCGGATTGAAGCGATGCCCATGCTCGGGATCGTAGGGTCCGTGAACGCGGAAACCGTAAGCTGTGCCCACACCAATACCGGAGACGTAGCCGTGGAAGACTTCGTCGGTACACTCCGGCAACGTCAGGCGCGCATGCTCAAACCCGGTCAGCGGTTCAAACAGACAGACGTCCACACGAGTCGCATTGGCCGAGAAGAGGGCGAAGTTGACGCCCTCACCATCGAACTGTGCCCCCAGAGGATACGGCCGGCCGGACCGGATCGACAGCGTCATCGGATTTCAAACAGCCTCGACCGTCAGGTCGCGGTAGAGTGCAACATAGTCGGGAGCTGAATCCTCCCAACCGACCGGATGAGCCATCGCTCGCGCTTGCACCGCTCGCCAAACCTTCTTGTTATGGAAGAGATCAAATAGGCGCTCGATGGCGAAACCGAGACCACCGGCGGACACCGGGGCGAACTGGATGCCTGTTGCCGTTCCCGCGCGGACCGAGGCATCGTTGGCGTCGATCACCGTGTCGGCAAGACCGCCGGTGCGGGCAACGACCGGGACAGTGCCGTAACGCAAACCGTAGAGTTGGGTGAGGCCGCAAGGCTCGAAGCGCGACGGAATGAGGATGGCATCGGCGCCGGCCTGCATGGCGTGGCTGAGCGGCTCGCTATATCCGATGTGAACGGCAACAGAGCCCGGATTGGCGGCCGCGGCGTCGATAAACGCCCGCTCCATGCCGTGTTCGCCGGCACCGAGGATGGCCAGTTGCCCTCCCCGTTGGACGATTCCGTCGAGAACCGGCAACAGCATGTCGAGGCCCTTTTGCCCGGTCAGACGGCTGACCACGATCATCAAGGGCGCGTCGGGGTCTACTCGCAGCCCCATGCGGTTTTGCAGCTCGGTCTTGCAAGCCGCCTTTCCAGCTATCTTGCGAGCGCTGTAGTTGACCGCGATGAGTGGATCCGTCGCGGGATCCCAAACCTTGGTATCGATGCCGTTGACGATGCCGCTCAGCACATTGGAACGCTCATTCAGCACCCCTTCCATGCCGAAGCCGAATTCGGGCGTGCGAAGTTCACGAGCGTAGGTTGGGCTGACCGTCGTAAGCCGATCCGAGAAGACAAGCCCGCCCTTCAAAAATGAACAATAGCCGTAATACTCAAGTCCGGCCGGCGTGTAGAAGCTAGAAGGCAGACCGAAGGTATCGAAATCGGCTCGACCGCAAATGCCCTGAAACGCTACGTTGTGAATGGTGAAGACAGTCTTGGGGCGACCTTCTGCCGGGCCGGCCAAGAGATAAGGCGCGACGAGGCCGGTCTGCCAATCGTGGCAGTGAACGATCTGAGGCTTCCAATCGCCAATGCCGGACCGCCCGACTGCGGCGCCGATGGCGGATAGCGCAGCGAACCGGCGGATATTGTCCCACCAGTCGTTACCGTCCGGACCGAGATAGGGATTGCCGGACCGCTCGTAGAGATGGCTGGCTTCAAGCGCAAGGACCTTGAGCCCGTCGGCGGTCACGCCGGACAACAGCCGCCCCGGACCACCGAAGACATCGGGATAGGTCGCAACTTCCTGAATATTCTCAAGATGCCCAAAAACGCCGGGATAGGCCGGCATCAGAACGCGAACATCGCAGTCGAGGCTGGCAAGGGCCAATGGCAAGGCGCCGACGACATCGGCAAGACCGCCGGTCTTGATCAACGGGTAGCATTCGGAGGCAACGAATAGAACGCGCACTTGATCACTCCGATCGTTATGCCAACTCGCGATCATGCTGACGCATGTGCTCGTTGCAATCATCAGGCGCCTGTTGGTGGCACCCTGGTGTTTTCCAGGCCAAGAGGGAACGGGCTCGCCCGCCCCCTCACATGGAGGCGCCGCCTTCGGCGAGTTGCCGGCAGCGGCGCAGACATTTAGAGTATTTCCGGTGCACACGGGTTCACCGGAAATGCTCTATCTCTTTGTTAAGACGCAATTTCGGACGCAAAACCGGCTCCCACTTTTGCTGAAATCGCTCTAGACCGTGACAGGGCGCGGGTTTTGCCACGCCCCACCGCTTGTTTCAATGCCGCAGTCAGAGCTGCAGCCGGTCGATCATATCCTGCGTGATCAGGCAGATACCGCCCTCGCTGCGACGGAAGCGTTTAGCGTCGAGCTCCGGGTCTTCGCCCACCACGAGTCCGGCCGGAATGACGACGCCCTTGTCGATGACGCACTTGGTCAGCCGCGCGCCACGATTGACCTGAACATAGGGCAATATGACGCAGTGCTCGACATCCGAATAGGAGTGAGCGTGCACACCGGTAAACAGCAGTGACTTGTCAACGCGGGAGCCGGAAATGATGCACCCGCCCGACACCAGCGAGCTGGTGGCGGCGCCGCGCCGTCCATCCTCGTCGTGGATGAACTTGGCCGGCGGCGTCAGCTCAGTATAGGTCCAGATCGGCCACTTGTGATCATAGAGGTCGAGTGCCGGGATAAAGTCGGTGAGGTCGATATTGGCTTCCCAGAAAGCGTCGATGGTGCCGACATCGCGCCAATAGGGCTCAGCCTCAGACGACGAGCGAACGCAACTGTCGGAGAACTTGTGGGCGATCGCCTTGCCGCCCTTCACGATTGTGGGAATGATATCCTTGCCGAAGTCGTGGCTGGAGTTCGGATCATCCTGATCCTGGCGCAAAAGGTCGATCAGGAAGCTGGTCTTGAAGACGTAGATGCCCATGGAGGCGAGCGCCAGATCCGGACGGCCCGGCATGGCCGGCGGATCGGCGGGCTTTTCGACGAAGTCGACGATGCGGGCGTTCTCATCGATGGCCATGACACCAAAGCCGGTGGCATCCATGCGCGGCACTTCAATGCAGCCCACCGTCACGTCGGCGCCGGACGAGACATGCTGATCGAGCATGATCTCGTAGTCCTGTTTGTAGATGTGATCACCGGCCAGAATGATGATGTATTCGATGTTATGCGCTTCGATGATGTCGATGTTCTGAGTTACCGCATCGGCGGTTCCGACATACCACTTGTCCTCGGCTACGCGCTGCGAGGCGGGGAGGATATCGAAGCTTTCGTTGCGCTCCTGGCGGAAAAAGTTCCAGCCATACTGGAGATGGCGGATAAGGCTGTGCGCCTTGTACTGCGTCGCCACCGAAATACGGCGAATGCCCGAGTTGAGCGCATTGGACAGAGCGAAATCGATGATGCGGCTCTTGCCGCCGAAATAGACCGCAGGCTTCGCCCTGCGATCGGTGAGTTCCTTGAGGCGGCTTCCCCGTCCTCCGGCCAGCACGAACGCCATCGCTTCGCGCGCCAACCGTCGATTGCTGTAAGAACTGTCAATCATGCTATCCTCCCGACTTCTCCCGCCGTCGGCCGCTTCCTTCGATGGCGCAGCCGGCAATGCCGGCCCGGAAAGGAACTAGAGATGAACTGACAGGCGCTTCTTCCCCGCCCGTCCTTTCGTCAATTTGGCTCGACGTAAGGTTACTATGGCGCGGGAGGGTTAATTTGTCTTCCCCCTATTTTGGCTGCGAAGGAATTCAAACTCTTGACGAAAACCGGCCAGAAACCGCAGTCAGGAGTGGGCGCCCCGCCCGTTGGGCGAGGCGGCGCTACAATCAAGCGGCGGGCGACGCCGGACGCTCCAAGACCTTGACGACGGTGCCGACGGGAACCCGCTCGAACAGGTCCATGACGTCCTGATTGATCAGGCGAATGCAGCCCGACGAGACGTTGCTACCAATGGTCCACGGCTCCACCGTGCCGTGAATGCGGTAGAGGGTGTCGACGTTGCCCTGGTAGAGATAATGCGCCCGGGCGCCGAGCGGATTTTCTGGACCGCCAGGCATGCCGTTGGCCCATTTGCGAGAGTTGGGATCGCGCGCCTGCATCTCGACGGGCGGATGCCAGGACGGCCACTTTGCCTTGCGGCGAATGACGGCAGAGCCGGACCAGGCAAATCCCTCACGGCCGACGCCGATGCCGTAGCGCATGGCCCGACCATCTCCGAGCACCAGGTAAAGGTAGCGAGCCGGGGTATCGACGATCAAAGTGCCCGCGGGTTCGTCGGTGGTATAGTCGACTTCGCGGCGCAAGAAGGCCGGATTGACGAGCGTCAGGTCGACAGCAGGAACCTTGAACCCGCTGTCCTCGACCTCGCTGTACATCGCGACATACTCGGCGGACGGCCGGGGATAGCGCTTCGGCTTGGTGGGATCGATGAGGGGCGGCATGGCCGGCCCGCCAGGATTCGTTACGCAAGCGGCAAGGGCAAGGGGCAGCGCGGCGAGAAAAGCTCGCCTGGACGGTAGGTTCATGGGCTCCACTTTCTGCTAAATCGTCGAGTACACATCAAGACAGCCCGATAAACGCGCAACACTTCATTCGGACTGGTAAACGCTTTGAGCAAATATCAGCTATCCGTAAGCGGAAGCTGAATGCGCTCTCCATATCGTTGGTGAAAAGCGGCCATCGACTTGTCGGCGATGCGGACGCTGAGGTGCAGCGTCCCATCTTCGTCGCCGCGTCGCTCCAGCACCTCGCCATGATCGTAAAGCCAGGCCAAACCAGCGCCATCGGCAGGATCGAGCGTGACCTCATGGACCGGCCTCGCGCCAACAAGGCGGGCTTCGATTGTCGCCAGTAACTGGGACAAACCGTCTCCGGTCACAGCCGAGACCACCAACCTCTCCTGGCCGCCGGGCGACTCGGTTGCGGCTTGAGCCACGAGGACATCGCGCCGAGCCTCGTCCACCAGATCGATCTTGTTCCAGACCTCGATGATGCGGGTGCGGTCAGTGGGATCGAGCCCAAGCTGCTTCAACACCTCGGCCACATCGCTTGCCTGTGCTTCGGTATCCTTGTGCGAAATGTCGCGCACATGAAGGATGATCGAGGCCTCGATGACTTCCTCGAGCGTGGCTCTGAAAGCAGCAACGAGGTGCGTCGGCAAATTGGAGATGAAGCCGACAGTATCGGACAGGATGGCATCCGTTCCGTGCGGCAGCTTGATACGGCGCAGCGTCGGATCCAAGGTTGCAAACAGCAGATCCTTGGCGAAGACGTCGGCCTCCGTCAGGCGATTGAACAGCGTCGACTTGCCGGCATTGGTATAGCCGACCAAGGCGATGACGGGGTGCGGCACCTTGCGCCGCTGCCGACGGTGCAAGTCTCGCGTCCGCTTGACCTGCTCGAGATCCGCCTCGATGCGGGTGATCTTTTCCTGGAGCTGACGACGGTCGGCTTCGATCTGCGTTTCGCCGGGGCCGCCGAGAAAGCCGAAGCCGCCACGCTGCCGCTCAAGGTGGGTCCACGAACGAACAAGGCGTGACTTTTGGTATTTGAGGTGGGCAAGCTCAACTTGCAGCCGGCCTTCGCGGGTCCGCGCGCGCTCGCCGAAAATCTCGAGGATAAGTCCGGTCCGATCGATGACCTTTGTCTTCCAGGCCTTTTCCAGATTGCGCTGCTGAATGGGTGTCAGAGCGTGGTCGACGATAGCAAGGTCGATCTCCTCGGCCTTCACCGTCTCACCGATCTCCTCGACCTTGCCCGCACCAAACAAGGTCGCGGGCTTGGGCTGACTGACCGGAACCGGCAGCGTGGCACGGACATCGAGATCGATCGCTTGCGCAAGACCGAAGGCTTCTTCAAGTCGCGCTTCAAGGTCGCGCTGAGTGGCAGCGGCAGTCTCGTCCCGGCTCCCCCGCTGACGCAGGTCAGGTACAAGGACAATCGCCCTCGCCGGTTCCTCGATGCGATCAATACCCTTCTTGCGAGAGCGGCCGCCCTCTTCAAGACTCTCTTCGTCGGTCACTTGACCTCCCGGAAGTCGCACTGCTGGCGACCAATTCAGGTTTCCGCCAAAGCCCGCTCACGGGGAGTGCCGTGAGCGGACGACAACGGAACAAACCGCGCTCAGTTCGGTTCCTCGCTGCCTTCGAAAAGGGCCAGCGGCTGAGCCGGCATAATGGTGGAAATGGCATGCTTGTAGACGAGCTGCGAGTGCCCGTCGCGGCGCAGAAGCACACAGAAATTGTCAAACCAGGTGACCACGCCCTGAAGCTTGACACCGTTGATCAGAAAAATCGTGAGTGAAATCTTGTTCTTACGGACGTGATTAAGGAAAGTGTCCTGCAGGTTCTGGGCTTTGTCCGCCATTTTTTTCGGCCTTTTCGACTTCGTTTTTTTGTAAGGGGCAAACGTCACACCGACGCCACGCGTCGCCCTGACTTATGGTTACGCCGGGCACGTCGGAAATTACCAGTCCATTTCGAATGCGTGTCACGCCTCGCGGGCTCGTCTTATCCGTGTTTCCGCGGCCATGTGACAATTTTGCCCAGGATGGGTATAGCCGTCAAATAGGCGTGCGCTCAGCGATGTCATGAAAGCGCTGCCTCAGACGCGCAGCGACACTACCCGGCTCACCGTTGGCGACGGTCTCGCCGTCGACACTGACTACGGGACAGAGAATCGCGCCGGCCGATGTCAGAAAGACTTCGCGCGCCGTTTTCATCTCGGCGACAGTGAAGCCCCGCTCCACCACCGGCACGCCTTCGGCAGCCGCAACGTCCATCAGAACCGAGCGGGTAATGCCGCGCAGAATACCGCGCTCGGCTGGCCGCGTGACAAGGCGGCCTTCGGCATCCACCAGCCAAACATTGGCCGATGAGCCTTCGGTGACATAGCCTTCCGCGTCGACGAAGATCGCTTCGAAAGCCCCGGCTTCACGCGCCGCCTGCTTTGCCAGCGCGTTGGGCAACAGGCCCACTGTCTTGATATCCACGCGTTCCCAGCGATTGTCGGGAAGGGTAACGACGGCAACTCCCTTTTCGTAGCGAAGGGCCGCAGCCGCGACATCCAATAGCTTAGCCGTCGCCGTGAAAGTCGGTTGCACGCCTGTCGGAAACGCGTGGTCGCGCGGGGCTGCGCCACGTGAGATCTGCCAATAGACGTAACCATTCTCGACCCTGTTGCGGCGAGCGACTTCGCGCAGAACGTGGGTCATGGCCGCGCGGCTCATCGGCGCTGCGATCCTGAGTTCAGACAGCGAGCGATCAAGCCGATCGAGGTGGCGGCGAAGGTCAATAATCGCGCCGTCCTTGATCTGGCAGGCTTCGTAGACCGCATCGGCGAACTGATTGCCTCGATCCTCGACGCTGACGACCGCCTCCCTGGACGGAACATAGCGTCCGTTGACATAGGTGATGCGAGACATGGTCAACTCTCCAGGGACAGTTCAGCGAAGCAACGGTTCACTCAAGCTCGACGATCCGCCCTTCATCGAGAGTGATGCGCCGGTCCATCCGTTCGGCCAGCGCCATGTTGTGCGTGGCGATGATCGCGGCAAGGCCGGTAGCCCTGACGAGCGCCGCCAGCGCATCGAACACATAATGGGACGTCTTGGGGTCGAGGTTGCCGGTCGGCTCGTCGGCAAGCAGCACCTTGGGCGCGTTGGCAACGGCTCGAGCAATGGCAACGCGCTGCCGTTCACCGCCCGACAACTGCGACGGCAAATGGGTGCCACGCTTTTCCAGCCGCATATAGGCCAGAAGGTCGTGACCGCGTTTGGCGGCCTCCTTCTTGTCGAGGCCGGCGATCATCATCGGGATCATCAGGTTCTCAAGCGCGGTAAACTCCGGCAGGAGATGATGGAACTGATAGACGAAGCCGATCTCGGTACGACGGAGACGCGTACGAGCGGCATCGTCGAGCTTGCCGCAGGCCTTGCCACCGATAAGGATGTCCCCGGAATCCGGCTTCTCAAGGAGTCCCGTGATATGGAGGAGCGTCGATTTGCCGGCGCCTGAGGGGGCGACAAGTGCCGTCAGTTCACCAGAGAACAGGTTGAAGTCGCAGCCCCGAAGGATCGGCAGCGTCCCCGTGCCTTCCTTGTAGGACTTCTCGATGCCGACCAGCTTCAGCACCGGATCTTCGACACCGGTAATGAGAGTTTCCATGGCCGGCATCACTCGTACCTCAGCGCGTCGACGGGATCGAGACGGGCCGCCTTCCAGGCGGGATAAATGGTGGCGACGAAGGAGAGCACCAGCGCCATGATCAGCACGCTGACCGTCTCGTGCATCTGCATGTCGGCCGGCAGTTGGCTGAGATAATAGAGCTCAGGCGAGAAAAGCTCCGTCGAGGTCAGCCAGGACACGAACTGCCGGATTTTCTCGACGTTGAGGCAGACGACGAGACCAAGCCCGAACCCGGCGATCGTGCCGGCGACACCGATCGCCGAACCGGTGATCAGGAAGATGCGCAGAATAGCGCCACGGCTCGCCCCCATGGTGCGAAGAATGGCGATGTCGTGACTCTTGTCCTTGACCAGCATGGTCATGCCCGAGACGATGTTGAGCGCTGCCACGAGCACGATCAGAGTCAGGATCATGAACATGACGTTGCGCTCGACCTCGAGGGCCGAGAAGAATGTGACGTTGCGCTGCCGCCAGTCGGTTATCAGTACCGGGCGACCGGCATCGACGGTCAGCTTATCCTTGATCGATCCGATGTCGTCGGGATTGTTGAGGAAGACGTCGATCGCGGTGACCTTGTCCTCCATCATGAAATACTTCTGTGCCTCGGCGATCGGCATGAACACGAAGGTGCCGTCGTATTCGCTCATGCCGATCTTGAAGATGGCGGCGACCGGATAAGCCTTGACGCGCGGCGTCGTTCCAAGCGCCGTCACATTACCCTTCGGGCTGACCAGGGTAATCTTGTCGCCGACCGTGACGCCGAGGCTCTCGGCGAGACGCTGGCCAATGGCGACGCCGACGCCGTCATCGAACTTGTCGAAGGAGCCGACCTGAACGGTATTGTAGACAAGCGGAAGCTTCTGGAGGTCGGCGCTGCGCACACCGCGCACCAGCACACCAAAGGCTCCGGAGGGACCTGAGGCCAGCACCTGCCCTTCCACGAAAGGCATGGCGATCTTGACGCCGGGTACGCCGGCAAGGCGGTCGGCGACCGAGGCGTAATCAGTGAGAGGGCTGTCGATGGGCTGAACCACAGCGTGTCCATTGATGCCGAGGATCTTGTCCATCAGCTGGCCACGGAATCCGTTCATCACCGCCATGACGATGATCAGCGTGGCCACGCCCAGCATGATGCCGACAAAGGAAAAGCCCGCGATCACCGAGATGAAAGCTTCCTTGCGACGGGACCTCAGATAACGGCCGGCCAGTTTCCATTCGAAGGGGGCGAAGGGCCGCCCCGCTTTCGCCTCGCTCATGCAAAGACCTCCAAACGCCGGCCAAACATAGGAATTCCGCGCCATGGCCGCAAAGCCAGATGGTCGACTCGCGGACGCCACCGGACGGCGACGTGTGAGACTAGCAAATTCCGTCCGCTGACAAGCTGCTGTTTCCGGGTTTTCCAGACGGAATCGGGCAGCTACAAGGGGCGGCACTTAACCGCCCCTCTTCAGCGACAATCAGGCCTTTTCTGTGACGCGGGCGATAGCGGACTCCAGCGACACCAGTTCTTTCTCACCAGTGGCGCGACGCTTCAGCTCGACGACGCCGTCGGCCAAGCCCTTCGGGCCGATGATGATCTGCCACGGCAGACCGATCAGATCCATCGACGCAAACTTGGCGCCCGGGCGAGCCGCCGTGTCGTCGTAGAGCGGGTCCTTGCCGGCCGCGGCGAGCTTCGCGTAAGCGTCCTCGCAGGCCGCGCTCACGGCCGCGTCGTCCGAGCGCAGGCTCACGACGCCAGCGCCGAACGGCGCGACGCTTTCCGGCCAGATGATGCCGGCGTCATCATGGCTCGCCTCGATGATGGCGCCGATGAGGCGCGACACACCGATGCCATAGGAGCCCATGATCACCGGCTGCTCGCTGCCATCGGCCATCGCCACCTTGGCGCCCATCGGCTCGGAATACTTGGTTCCGAACGAGAAGATGTGTCCGACTTCGATGCCGCGCGCCGAGACACGCCGCTCTTGGGGCAGAGCCGCGAAGGCCGCTTCGTCGTGCATTTCGTCGGTCGCGGCATAGCGGCTGGTGAACATGTCGACGATCGGCGACAGATCGCCATCGAAATCGACATCCTCACCGGGTACTGGCAGATCCAGCAGGTCCTTGTCGCAGAAAACGGCACTCTCGCCTGTCGATGCAAGAATGATGAACTCATGGCTGAGCTTGCCGCCGATCGGCCCGGTATCGGCCCGCATCGGAATGGCGGTGAGGCCGAGACGCTTGTAGGTCCTGAGATAGGCGACGAACATCTTGTGGTAGGCGCGCAGAGCGCCGGCCTGATCGACGTCGAAGGAGTAGGCATCCTTCATCAGGAACTCGCGGCCACGCATCACACCGAAGCGCGGGCGGACTTCGTCACGGAACTTCCACTGAATATTGTAGAGGTTGAGCGGCAGGTCGCGATAGGAGCGGACGTAGGTGCGGAAGATGTCCGTGACGACCTCCTCGGCCGTCGGACCATAAAGCATCTCCCGCTCATGGCGATCGATGATGCGCAGCATCTCCTTGCCATAGGCGTCGTAGCGACCGCTTTCGCGCCAGAGGTCAGCCGGCTGAATGGACGGCATGAGGATCTCAACGGCACCGGAGCGGTCCTGCTCCTCACGCACGATCCCTTCGATCTTCTTCAGAACCTTGAGGCCGAGCGGCAGCCAGGAGTAGATGCCGGCGTTCTGCTGACGCATCATGCCGGCGCGCAACATCAGGCGATGCGAGACGATCTCCGCCTCCTTGGGCGCCTCTTTGAGAATGGGCAGGAAATACCGGCTGAGACGCATGGAATCCTCTCGCGCTTCTATTCATTGAGCGCGCTACTCAAAGCGCATCGACCCTCAAAAAACAAGACCGATCGGTTGCCGATGTATCGAAAGCAACGTGGCGTCCGGCAGATCGCTATGACTTTAGTCTATGGGGCAAATCACGGATGGAATGCCAACTCGGAATCAATCCAGTTCGTTTTGGCAAGTCACTGATAAAGCTCAATTTTTAAATTTCATTCTTCGAAAAAGCTGAATTAACCGGCCATGATGAAGAAGCATGCAGCCTATGCACAAATGGATGACAAACGAAAAATCGCAGTGTATGGTACCCGCCATAAACAAGGACGGCACCGCCAAAAGACGAAATGCCTCAGTAAATGGGGCCGTCAAAATAGGCAAAATTAGAATGTCGTTCAGTAATCGCGGTCTGAGTCTTGGGAGGGAAAACCATATAGGCGCGGAAAACGCTGCCGCCAGCGGATGGATTGGGAGGTCTTTCTATCTGTAGGCTTTATGGGCTGACACGCGGAACTAAAAGCAGGGCTTAGGCCCTGCTTTTTTATTTGTGGTCATATGGGGCGCTTGGCAACAGGGCTTTCTTTGACCTGCGCATTGAAAACACCGTTCAACAAACGGCTTCTATCGTTCATCAGAGGAACCACTTATCCTACCCGACAACTGGAAAGGATAAGCCATGAGCATTCCCGGCAAGGGCGGCAGCGGCCACATCGAAGAGATCATTCTTCCGAACGTGCGCGATCTCGGCGGCTTCAAGGTGCGCCGAGCACTACCATCGGTTCAACGCCGCATGGTCGGCCCGTTCATTTTCTTCGATCAGATGGGACCGGTGATGTTCGGTGCCGGGGAAGCGGAGGACGTGCGTCCGCATCCTCATATCGGCCTTTCCACCCTCACCTATCTCTTCGATGGCGAAATGATCCATCGCGACAGCGCAGGCCATAAGGAGACGATCCGCGCCGGCGAAGTCAACTGGATGACGGCGGGTAACGGTATAGTCCATTCCGAGCGTTTTCCGGCAGCCGTGCACAGGGCTGGTGGCAGCCTGTTCGGCACCCAGATCTGGGTTGCGCTACCCAAGGCGAGCGAGGAAATCGCCCCGCTGTTCAGCCATCATGACAAGGCCGCCCTCCCCGTCTTGTCCGACACCGGTGTCAAGATGACACTGGTGGCTGGCAATGGCTTCGGCGCCCGTTCGCCGGTGCCAGTCTACTCCGACCTCATGTACGCCGATGTTCATCTCGAAGCCGGCGCACGCTTCAAGGCGCCAGCCGATCATATTGAGAGGGCCGCCTACGTGATCAGCGGTGGCGTGGGTATCGAGGGGCAGGAAGGCTTCTTCCCACCGAACCAGCTCGTCGTCTTCAAGCCAGGGACCGAAGTCGTGCTCGCCGCAGCGGAGCCAACGCGTCTGGTGCTGATCGGGGGCGAACCTTTCCCGGAGAAACGGCATATCTACTGGAACTTCGTGTCCTCATCCAAGGAACGCATCGAAGCGGCCAAGGCCGACTGGCGCGCCCGCCGCTTCCCGGAGATCGCCGGCGAGACAGAGTTCATCCCGCTGCCGCCAGACCCGGTCGGGCTCAAGATGAAAGACTGAATGAAGCAGCTTCCCGAGCTGAATACGGAAACGAAAAGGGCGGCGCCATTGGCACCGCCCTTTCCATATTCCAATCCGAAATCCGGATTAGCGCTTCGAGAACTGGAAGCTCCGGCGCGCCTTGCGCTTGCCGTACTTCTTGCGCTCGACAACGCGGCTGTCGCGGGTCAGGAAGCCGAGCTTCTTGAGCACGCCGCGCAGGCCCGGCTCGTAGTAGGTCAGGGCCTTGGAGATGCCATGACGCAGAGCACCGGCCTGACCGGAGAGACCGCCGCCGGCAACGGTGGCGATGATGTCGAACTGACCGTCACGCGCAGCGGCGTAGATCGGCTGCTGGACGATCATCTGGAGCACCGGACGACCGAAGTAAACGTTGAACTCCTTGTCGTTCACGATGATCTTGCCGGAACCCGGCTTGACCCACACGCGAGCGATGGCGTTCTTGCGCTTGCCAGTGGCATAGGCGCGGCCGAACTTGTCGAGCTTCTGAACGTGCACCGGGGCCTCGGCCACCGGAGCGACGTCGGCAGCGCCGAGTTCAGCGAGGGAGGAGAGCTCAGCCATGGATCAAGGCCTCGTGTTCATCTTGTTCATCGACTTGACGTCGAGGACTTCCGGCTGCTGGGCGGCATGGGGATGCTCGGCACCGGCGTAGACGCGGAGGTTGGAAAGCTGGCGACGGCCGAGCGGACCTTCGGGGATCATGCGCTCAACAGCCTTCTCGAGTACGCGCTCGGGGAAGCGGCCTTCGAGGATCTGGCGCGCCTTGCGCTCCTTGATGCCGCCGATGTAGCCGGTGTGCCAGTAGTAGGTCTTGTCAGTATACTTGCGGCCCGTCAGAACCACCTTGCCCGCGTTAATGACAATGACATTGTCGCCATCATCCATGTGCGGGGTGTAGGTGGCCTTGTGCTTTCCGCGGAGGCGCATCGCGATTACAGTCGCGAGGCGGCCGACCACGAGGCCTTCGGCGTCGATCAAGACCCACTTCTTCTCGATGTCCGCCGGCTTCGCCGTATAGGTCGTCATGGGCGTTACCGTCTTCCGGTTTGGGCCGCCCGGAAAGGCGGCCGGTTCGTCTCATATTCCGCACCGTTTCCGATGCGAAAGGCGGCTCCCGTTACCGGGCGCCGCCGTCGTGACTTCCAATATGGAAATGCCGCCCGTTTGTCAAGCACAACGGGCGGCACGATTTTCTTTAATATCAACATGTTAAATCATGTGGTACTATTTTACCGCATGATTTTGCCTCTCAGACGATACCGAGAAGCGCCTTGACGTCGGCAATGTCGGAGGGCTTGCCAAAGTCGATGACACCTTCGGCAGGCGCGATACGGCGAATGAGGCCGGACAGCACCTTGCCGGAACCCACTTCCACGAACTTGTCGACGCCCGCACCGGCCATGGCCGACACGCTCTCGCGCCAACGAACCGTCCCGGTCACCTGGGCGACAAGCTGCTTGCGGATGGCCTCTGGGTCGGAGGTCGGCGCAGCGGTCACGTTGGCGAAGATCGGGACGATCGGCGCATTGATGGTCGCCGTGGCAAGCGCCTCGGCCATCGCCTCGGCCGCCGGCTGCATCAGCTTGCAATGGAAGGGGGCCGACACATTGAGAAGCATGGCGCGCTTGGCGCCCTTGCCCTTGGCGATGTCGACAGCGCGAATGACGGCGAGCTTGGCGCCGGAGACAACAACCTGGCCGGGAGCGTTGTCGTTGGCCGCTTGGCAGACGTCCCCCTGAGCGGCTTCCTTTGCAACGGCTTCAGCTGCCTCGAAGTCGAGACCGAGCAGCGCTGCCATTGCGCCCTCCCCCACCGGAACGGCCTTCTGCATGGCATTGCCGCGCGTGCGCAGCAGACGAGCCGCATCGGTGACGCTAAGGGCACCGGCGGCAGCCAGCGCCGAATATTCACCCAGCGAATGACCGGCGACAAAGGAGGCATGCTGCTGGATGGTGATGCCTTCGGCTTCGAGAGCACGAAGCGCGGCGAGGCTGACAGCCATGAGAGCCGGCTGGGTGTTGGCGGTCAAAGTCAGCTGATCTTCAGGACCGTTGAAGATAATGTCCGACAGCTTCTCTCCGAGCGCATCGTCCACTTCTTCGAACACCGCCCGCGCGGTGGCATAATGATCGGCAAGGGCCTTGCCCATGCCGATGGCCTGACTGCCCTGACCGGGGAACACGAAGGCGTTGGTCATTTTGTTGGCTTTCCTCAATAGTTTCGGGCGGACACGACCATTTGGACACCAAAGAGTCAAGGCCGCACCGCTGAAATCCGGGGAAATGCGGGGGTCAAGACCGGCGCGGCAATAATGAGCCAACAGCCACCGAAAGCCAGCCCAGGATGAGCGCAACACCACCAGAGGGGGCGGCCAATGGAAAGAGACTTCTCGCCGTCGCCGCCTTGAAAATCAGATCGCCGGAAAACAGGAGACAGCCGACGACGAACAAGAAAGCAGAAAAGCCTCGCCATCGGCGCCCCTCGGCACTACCGAGAGCCAGCAATGCCGCTGCATGGAACAACAGGACATTTCCAGCGACATCGAGGTTGGCGCCGGTTACGGCGTGGGCGCCGACCGCCAGCGTGGCAATACCGACCGCACCGGCAATGCCCGCGCAAAACCCGATCAGCCGATGAGAGACCATGGCATTATCCCCTGCAAACGAGCCTATGGCTTCGAGGCCACTCAACCAATAACGGTACGTGACCACATATAGCTGTCAAAAAAGCGGAAAGCCAAAGCATGCTGATCCCGATTGCCGATCCGACCGATCAGCGCCTCGCGCCCTTCATGAACGTTCGCGATCGCGACCTCAAGCAGACACATGGCGATGCCTTCATCGCCGAGGGGGAAAGTGTACTCGCGGTGTTTCTGTCGGAGAGCTCGCGCTTTCAGCCAGAAGCGCTGTTGGTCGCCGCCAACCGGGTCGACACGGCGCTGGGCTGGTCCCCGCCCGAGGACCTGCCGATCTTTGTGGCCGAGCAAGAGGTCATGGACGCGATCGTCGGCTTTCCTATTCACAGAGGGCTGCTGGGTTTGGGGCGCAGGGCGCCCTCCTCTGCTCCAGATGAGTTGTTATCTGAACGACCGCGGCTGGTCGTCGGGCTTGTCGGCATCGCCAATCACGACAACATGGGCGGCATCTTTCGTAATGCGGCCGCGTTTGGCGCCGGTGCGATGGTGCTCGACGCCACATGTTGCGACCCGCTTTATCGCAAAGCGATCCGTGTGTCAGTCGGTGGCGTGCTGAAGGTGCCGTTCACGCGCCTCAAAGGGGGAGCAAGAGTTGCCGATACCCTGGCAAACGCAGGATATCGCGTACTCGCACTTTCCCCTCGCGGTGAAATGCGGCTCGATGAGGTACCCACTGATCGCCCATTGGCGTTGATGCTCGGAACCGAGGGCCCCGGTTTACCTGATGGAGAAATGTCTCGCGCCGAAACGGTTCGCATCGACATGGCGAGGGGCTTCGATAGCCTCAATGTCGCGACGACCAGTGGCATAGCTCTCTATGAGCTGACGCGCAGGATGCCCGACACGTCAAAATAATGTCCCTCGCCATGCTGCGACGTTGAGCATAGCGAGGGACATCCCTTGTTTTCAGAATTCAGCGAGAAGAAATCACAGTCGCAGCATCGCGCCAGGACCGTGCAGCCGTCGGTTCGCCCAAGGCCTTTTCGCGGGCAAACAGCTCGGCTTCGCGCTGGGCGATGTAGTCACGTGTAACCGGCACCACATCGTTTCGGTGTGTCAACTGGAACTGATAGACGACAACATCCAGGAATCGGAATGCCGCCTCGCAAAGTGCGAGATAGCATTCCCACATGCGGCAAAAGCGCTCGTCATAGAGTGCGAGTGCCTTGTCGCGCTGGGCCATGAAGCGAGCGCGCCACTCACGCAGCGTATCCGCATAATGGTGGCGCAGAACCTCGACGTCGGCCATCATCAGGCCGGACTTTTCGACCGCCTCGACCACCTCCGACAGGGCCGGCAGATGCCCACCCGGGAAGATATACTTGGTAATCCACCCGTTGGTGAGGCCCGGCGTCGATGTGTGGCCGATGGTATGTAGCATGAACACGCCGTCTTCGGACAGGAGGTCAGATGCCTTGCGGAAGAAGGTGTCGTAGTTCTCGGGGCCGACGTGCTCGAACATGCCAACGGAGATGATGCGGTCAAAGGTGCCGCGCGTGTTGCGGTAGTCCTGAAGCTCGAACTTGACGTGCTCGTAGCCCTTGTCGGCGGCTCGCTTGCGAGCAATGGTGAGCTGTTCGTCAGACAGCGTCACACCCTTGACGCGGCCAGCCTCTCCCACTTCCGCCAGATAGAGCCCAAGCCCACCCCAACCTGAACCGATATCGAGTACACTCATCCCTGGTTCGATCAGCAGCTTGGCAGCCAAATGCCGGCATTTGGCCCGCTGAGCCTCCTCCAGCGTCATATCCGGGGATGCATAATAGGCGCAGGAATATTGGCGATCCGTATCGAGAAACAGATCATAGAAAGCCGCGTTGAGGTCGTAGTGATGAACCACGTTGCGACGTGACCGCATCAACGTATTGCGGCCAAACAAGAAGTGCCGGAGCTTGCGAGCCATCAAGAACAGTTTGCGGCCGGTGAACTTTCGCATACCGACGCCATGCTGAAGCAAAAGCTCCAGCAATTCATAGAGGCTGCCTTGGACAACATCGAGCCGGCCGTCCATGTAGAGTTCGCCGAAGCGCACTTCAGGATCCCGGATCAGCTCGGCCGCAACCTTGCGATCAGCGATACGCACGACAATCTGTTTGCCGCTGCCGTCGCCAAACGTCCAATGCGTTCCATTGTAAAGTTCAATTTTAAGCGAACCGCGTGTAACCAGCTTGTTCAGCAGGCCGCGAAGAATATTTTCCGCCCAGACCATCGTATGGTCCCCCAGCTAAGCTATCGCGGCGGCATTGGTCCTGCGGTCTTCAACAAGGCCGAAATCGTAAAATCCGATGCCGCCAACTGAAACTGCAACCGAGGCCGTAGAGGATCGTCACAACGAAAACGAAGTCCGGTCCGGAACCGCCTCCGCAAGGAACGGACGACGGCACCTGTCGGCGGCCCGTTCATAAATATGACTGAAAGCCGAAAAGGTTCCATACAAAATCGCAGAACAGGCCAGAAGTGGCCGATCACGACTCCGCGATCCATTTACCCCGGCAATCAATTTTCGCGATTGTCAGGGATCACGCAAGTGACCGTCTGATGGTGCGGAGATGTGTCCGTCGGCTTCACTTCGAGGCCCGACTGTCGATCACCGGCTGATCTGGCACAGGAAGTCCACGATCGACGAACAATCGGATCACCCCGGCAGGTATTGGCCGGCAAGCACAGTTGGCGGCATGTCCTACATGCCACGTCATGCGTTGTTCGGGCTTAGGATTCTTGGGCATGGGATTGGCCTCATGCCAAACGCGATTGATTTTGCTCATGTTGCACCTCGTCCAAGCACGGGCCTTGTCCGCGGACATGTCGGAACAACCTACCAGAAACCGACGATATGATCGGATTGTATCCATAAATGCAGACGGCCCCACGAAGGGGCCGCCCACTAAGCGCTCGGAGAATCTCGGACTGATCGAAGTCGATCAGTCTTTGAGAGTCCACACGGCCGGCGAACGCTCGAGGCGAGCGATCAGCAGCTGGCGCTCCAGCTCCATTTCCTTGGGCAGGCGATCGCCGAACTTGGCGAAGTGCGACACCTGGTCCTCGGCCTCGGCCAGACCCTTTTCCTTCTCGACCTTGACGATCTCGTCGTACTTGGCCTTCGGGAAGTTAACGCCTTCCATGTTCAGGTCGCTGTAACGGGGGATGAGACCATAGGGGCTCTCGACAGCGGCAGCCGTGCCCTTGACGCGGCCGACGATCCACTCGAGGGCGCGCATGTTCTCGCCGTAGCCCGGCCACATGAACTTGCCGTTCTCGTCCTTGCGGAACCAGTTGACGCGGAAGATGCCAGGCGCTGCCGGCAGCTTGCGGCCGAGGTTCAGCCAGTGCGCCCAGTAGTCGGCCATGTTGTAACCGCAGAACGGCAGCATGGCGAACGGGTCGCGGCGCATGGCGGCCTGACCGACGGCGGCGGCAGTCGCTTCCGAGCCCATGGTGGCGGCGAGATAGACGCCGTGCGACCAGGAGAAGGACTGCATGACCAGCGGGAAGGCCTTGGAGACGCGGCCACCGACGATGAAGGCGGAGATCGGAACACCAGCGGGATCTTCCCAAGCGGCGTCGATCGACGGTACCTGCGAAGCGGGAGCGGTGAAGCGGCTGTTCGCATGGGCGGCCGGACGGCCACAATCCGGGGTCCAGTCCTTACCGGTCCAGTCGATGAGGTGCTTCGGGGTCTCGCCATCGAGACCTTCCCACCACACGTCACCGTCGTCGGTCAGGGCGACGTTGGTGAAGATGCAGTTGGCCTTGAGGGTGGCCAGAGCATTCGGGTTCGACACTTCGTTGGTGCCGGGGGCAACGCCGAAGAGGCCGTTCTCGGGGTTGATGGCGCGCAGCTCGCCGTTGGCGTCCGGCTTGATCCAGGCGATGTCGTCACCGATGGTGGTGACTTCCCAGCCCTTGTAGGCCTTCGGCGGGATCAGCATGGCGAAGTTGGTCTTGCCGCAAGCCGACGGGAAGGCAGCAGCGACGTAGGCCTTCTCACCCTTGGGGTTCTTGACGCCGAGGATGAGCATGTGCTCGGCCAGCCAGCCCTCATCGCGGGCCATGACCGAGGCGATGCGCAGGGCCAGACACTTCTTGCCGAGCAGGGCGTTGCCACCGTAACCCGAACCGAACGACATGATCTCGCGGGTTTCGGGGAAGTGGACGATGTACTTGGTGTCGTTGCAGGGCCAGGCGACGTCCTTTTGACCGGGCTGCAGCGGAGCGCCAACCGAGTGGATGCAAGGCACGAAGTCGTCATTGCCGAGCACGTCCAGCACCTTCTGGCCCATGCGGGTCATGATGCGCATGTGGACGGCGACGTAGGCGCTATCGGAGAGCTCAACACCGATCTGGGCGATCTTCGAACCGAGCGGCCCCATGGAGAAGGGGATGACGTACATCGTACGGCCCTTCATGCAGCCCTTGAACAGGCCCTGCATGGTGGCGCGCATCTCGGCCGGATCAGCCCAGTTGTTGGTCGGACCGGCTTCTTCCTTGGTCTTGGAGCAGATGTAGGTGCGGTCTTCGACGCGAGCGACGTCCGATGGATTAGACCGGGCGAGGAAGCTGTTCGGGCGCTTGGCGGGGTTCAGGCGAGTGAAGGTGCCGCCGTCGACCAGTTCCTGGCAGAGGCGATCATATTCTTCCTGCGAACCATCGCACCAGTAGATGCGGTCCGGGGTCGTCAGCTTGGCAACTTCTTCGACCCAGGCAATCAGCTTGGCATTCTTGGTAGGAGCCTGCTTGGTAAGAGTTTGTAACATCAGCTTTCTCCGATGGACATATCGCCGCCCGTTCCGGTCTCATTTGCAAGAGAGGACTTATGAGACAATGCGCCGACAGGGTGGTTAAGGTTCGCAGCCTGAAGAAAGAGACGTCTGCCTTGGTGGCTAAGCCATGAATGAGCATCGCGGGAAACCATGCGGTTCCCTCCAGACAACCCCATGACAGTCGACTCTCCTACCAGTCTCTCCAACGCCCGGCACCCATAACCGAGCGGCCCGGATTAGCGTTCCTGAAAAAGACAATATCGACGGAAGTATGAGGGATCAATCGTTGTAAGACCGTACAAGCGGCGAGAAACCGGCCACCAAAAATACGAACGAAAAATGAACATCCGTGTACTCGACGCGACTGACAACCTATCAATTCGGCTAATTTCTGGGCTTTTTTCATATACTGAACATTCCAGTTACGAATTCCACCCAAAGTTCTACGTGCCAGTACGTATCGAATACGTATTATGTACTAGGAAAGCAGGAATTTCGTTCGCTGGCAAGCAGCCCGAACGCAATTCTGGCCTCTAAACGGTTAGCTTGCGGCATTAATCGATTTTGATTCCATCCTTGTCAGACGGCCGTCGGAAGCCTCAAGACTTGGCCTTCGAAAGCACCAAACGGCGATTGATGCCGATTGCTTCAAGAAAAGCTTCGTCATGACTTACGACCAGAAGAGCCCCGTCGTAGGCGCGCAGTCCCGCTTCGACCGTCTCGATCGAGTCGATGTCCAGATGGTTGGTCGGCTCGTCGAGAATGAGAAGCTGAGGTGGCCTCACTTGCCCCAGGACACACGCCAGGCCCGCCCGGAGTCGTTCTCCACCCGACAGGCTGCCGACCAGACTGAGCGCTGCATCGGCTCGAAACTTGAAGCGGGCGAGACTTGCGCGACATGCCTCTTCTTCAGCTCCAGGGACGAGGCGGCGGTAGTTGTCCCGGATGGTGGCCGCTTCGTCGAGGAGCGAGACCTTCTGGTCGAGAAAGGCAAAGTCGACGCAAAGGCCGACCTTGCCGAACAGTGGCTTCAGGTCGCCGGTGAGTGTCCGCAGAAGGGTCGTTTTTCCAGCCCCATTTGGACCGGTGATGGCTATCCGCTCCGGCCCTCGGACTTCCAGGGACAACTCTTCCAAGAGCACTCTGCCGTCATACCCCACGCTAAGCCGGTCGAGCTTCAGCACAAGGCGGTTGGAAACAAGGCCTGATGGCGGCAGCTTGACCGAGAAGGGCACCAATATCTCAAGTTTGCCGCGCGCGTCGTCCACCGCGGACGTCGCATCTGCAAGCCGTCGTTCGGCCAATCTGGCATCGGCGGCACGCGTCTCTTCCGCTTTGCGCTCAAGGCCGCCCGCCACGATCTTCGGCATGTCACCTCTCGCGGCCTTTCGCGCGCCAACGCCTGCTCTGCGCGCCTGTTTTTCCGCTTGTGCCTGGGCCGCGCGCCGCTCGCCGGCCAGATGCCTCTCGGCATCGTCGAGATCATGGCGGGCAGCCGCGAGCTCGACCGCCTTGCGCGCCCGGTAAGCGCTCCACCCCCCACCATAACGGCTGGCGCCCAGCGAGGTGAGCTCGACGATGCTGTCCATAGTCTCAAGAAGTTCACGGTCATGACTGACCACCACGGCACCACCCCGCCAGCCAGCCAGAAGGTCGGCGACTGCCCGCCGCCCATCGCGATCGAGGTTGTTGGTCGGCTCGTCGAGCAGCAGCATGTCGGGTTCGCCGAACGTCAGGGACGCCAAAGCAACCCTGGTCATCTCGCCGCCGGACAGCGTATCGAGCCGTGTATCGGCATTGATAGAAAGCTGAAGGCGAGCAAGCGCGGCCTCCAGGCGAACCGGGAGGGTCCAGTCAGCCACGGCAAGTTCCGCAAGGGTAGCCTCCCCGGCTTCTGCACGGGCAAGCACGGCCAATGGCTCACGAATGCCAAACAGATCGGCAACGATCACGTCGGGAGGCGGAGCAACGATTTGGCGCAAGACACCAATGCGTCCACCAAACCCGATGCTGCCGGAGCGCGGTGTCAGCTCACCGGCAATCAAGCGCAGCAGGGTGGACTTGCCAACGCCGTTGCGGCCGACAAGCCCCGTCCGTTCTGCGCCGAAAGCAATATTGAGATTTTCGAAGAGAGACCGGCCGTCAGGCGTAGAATAGCTGAGACCGGAAAGCGTGATGGAAACGGGCATGAATACGAGTCCTGATGGCAGGGAAAATGAGATCTGCGATCAGGCTGTCGTTCATTGTGGTACGTGTCCGTCATGCATTGGGCCGAAGTGCCCGGGCGGGCGGCATATAGGCCCCTAAACCGGCGGGCGCAAGCGATTTCAATCAAATTAGATGCTTTTGTGTAGGGCGTTTCGGACAATGCAAATCACTCTTACTTCACCCTAACAGATTTGAGTTTTCGGTATTGGGCGGACATGCCTCACCTTCGAAGTAGAGATACCGCCTTAACAATCGCAGGCAAGCCGCAGATCTTACTTGCTTTCCGCGCGGTCCAAATGATCTGAGCGTGCACTTGGAGCGCTGCCGCCGCTAAACGTGCTCGGCCAAATACATCCGCAATGCCTCAACGAACAGCTTGACCTTCTGCGGCACCAATCGCGTCGTCGGATAGACGGCCCAAATACCCAGCGTCTCGGGCACCGCATCGGCCAGCGCGACGGGAACAAGCCGGCCCGCCGCAACGTCATCGGTTACATTCCAGTCCGACAGGAGCGCCAACCCCATGCCTTCGAGGCAGGCGGCATGCAGCGCATCGATGGAGTTGCTGCTGCATCGTCCAGACACCTTCACCTTGCGAACACGGCCATCTACCCAGAAAGCCCAATTTGCCGCCCCCGTCAGTGCCAAACACTCATGATCGCGAAGATCGGTCAGACGGCGAGGCATGCCGGCGGCCGCCAAATAGGCTGGCGACGCGTGAAGGCGTCGGGAACTATCCGCAAGACGGCGCGCAATCAGTGTGTTGTCGCGCAAGGGAGCGATGCGGATAGCCAGATCAACACCGCCGGCAACAATGTCGACGACCAGATCAGTAAGCTGCAGATCCACGCGAACCTCAGGGTTCGCCCTGAGAAAGTCAGGCAGCATTGCCGTTACGACTTTGCGGCCAAACGGTTCGGACGCCGTAATGCGCAACAGACCGGCTGCACCGCTGACCGAGGGACGAATGGCCGCGCGGGCATTGGCGGCCTCTTCGACCATCGCCTCGGCATGGGGGAGAAATGCCTCCCCTTCGGTGGTGAGAGCAAGCGCCCGTGTCGTCCGATGAACGAGGCGCACCCCGAGCTCAGATTCGAGGGCGGCGAGCCGACGCGAGGCCGCCATCGGACCCAGGCCGAGCTTGCGCGCGGCCGATGCTAAACTGCCGGTGCGGGCGGCCTCGGCAAAAACTGAAACGCTTTCAATGTCCATTGTATCGAATTCCGTTATGCCGCCTCATCGAATGACCAGACTATACGAAAATCGGTTATTATTCGTAATATCAATCCTGCGAGGCATCCTCCCTGCCCGCGCATGGCCGCAGGGCCAGGAGAAGATCATGAATTCCTCAGTTGCCGAAGCGGATGCCCAACCGGCCACGCTCTCCCGCGGCTTGACGCTCGCCATGGCTGCAGCCGCAGGCCTCGCCGTTGCCAACATCTACTACAACCAACCATTGCTCGGCGTAATGCAGGCCGACCTACAGAGCCCGCTCACAGCCTATATTCCGACGGCAACCCAGCTCGGCTACGCGGCTGGTCTCTTCCTGCTCGTCCCCCTTGGAGACATCTTCGAGCGGCGGTCACTGATTGTTGGGCAGTTCCTGCTGCTTGCCTTGTCGCTTGCAGCCACCGCCATGGCGCCAACGGCGGCCATCATGGTCGTCGCCTCCTTCGTCGTCGGCCTAGCCGCAACGGTTGCCCAACAAGTCGTTCCGTTCGCCGCACATCTGGCGCCGCCGGAGCGGCGAGGCGCAACCGTGGGAACCGTCATGGCGGGCCTTTTTGCCGGCATTCTGCTCAGCCGCACGGTGGCGGGATTCGTGGGTGAGCACACCGGTTGGCGGACGGTATTCTGGCTCGGTGTTCCGCTTGCCGCCGGCGCAGCTCTTTGGATGGGGCTTCGTCTTCCCAGAAGTCATCCAGGCGGCAGCCTCGGCTATCGGCAACTCATGTTTTCACTGATCCATCTGTTTCGCGAGTTCTCCGAACTGCGTCTCGCGGCGATCACTCAGGCTCTCCTGTTCGCCGCTTTCTCCGCCTTCTGGACCGTACTGGCCCTTCGCCTCGAAGATCCACGCTTCGGCCTTGGGGCTGACGTCGCCGGCCTGTTCGGTGTGGTCGGACTTGTCGGCATTCTTGCTGCCCCAATGGCCGGTCACATCGCCGATCGCCGCGGCCCCCACGGGGTAATTGCCCTTGGTGCGGCCCTGACGCTGGCAGCCTGGGCCGTGTTCGGCCTTTGGCAAGCCATTGCCGGTCTCGTGGTTGGCGTCGTGGTGCTCGACTTTGCGGTTCAGAGCTCGTTGATCTCCAATCAGCACATCATTTATGCGCTACGTCCAGAAGCTAGAGCTCGCATCAACACGCTGTTCATGGGGCTCATGTTCCTGGGCGGCGCCGCGGGCTCCGCGCTCGCCGGTGCGGTCTGGCCCAAGGCTGGCTGGCCGGCCGTCGCCGTAATCGGCGCAAGCCTTGCGCTCGTCGCAACTCTGCTGCAGGTCGGCAGCCTGGTTCGGCGCAACACCAAGTGAGCAAAGCTCCTAGAGCCTTGGCACACCGTGTCGCTTCAAAACATCGATCACTCGATCAGGCGCCTTGAAGCACGGGATACCGAGACGCTGTTGCTCTATGATGAGCTCCAGCATTGTATAGTGCCCGGGCAGACCGCCGGACGCTCCCTGCAAGCGAAAAGCCCTGATCGACTCCAGGCCGATGTAGGTTCTGCGATAGACATTGTGAGCAAAGAAACGCCTCCGCGTCGGCGCATCCCGGTCGATAACGACGAGTTCGCCACCTGAAAGAAGGATCAGCAAACCTGTCGTCACGCGCCGTCGGTTCTGCGCGTCACGGCAGGACTTACCAGGTGTTTCGAAATGGATCGGCAACATGAACCTGCCGCCATGTCGCTCCTCAGTCAGCATCGCATTGAAGAAGAAGTCCTCGAACTCCTCGGCCTCGTTGTTCGAGCCATAGGCAAAGTCGTCAGGCTGGACAAAATGCTGACGCGAAAAGTCAACAATGCGTGTCATGAGATCGGCCGAAGACGAGTTATAAGTGACCGTCAGAGCGTCGCCTTCTTTGAGAAGCAGCACGAAATCGGCATGCAGAAGGTTATTCACGGTTCGGACGGCAGCAACGTCGTCCCAGATCACATGACGGCTGACAAAACCTTCAGAATCTTCGCTGGCTGTCAGGAACGTGAAGCCATCGTCATCGAGCGCGAACACCGCCCCGTATAGCTCGCCGCCCGGATAAGCGTCACGCCGATCGATGGAACGCGGGATTTTTATAAGGTAATCGGCGTCCTCAAGCCCCGGATAGGCCGACCGGAACCTGCGCGGCATTTCGCTGGCCGACTTGATTGGCAAGAGCCACGGTCCGAAGGCATCGTATTCGCGAAGAGCGTCGGGATCGATTTCCGAGCGGTTCCAGTTGAGCCCTGGCGGCGAGCGCCTTCCAAGATTGCCAAACACACTCCCGCTCCTTCCCTTCGGTGCACGCCTCCCAGCAATGCACGAACGTCGCGAACGCGCCCATACCTCGAGAGCTAGGACACTTTCACTCGAACAGCACCAGCACGCACTGCGGCCCTCTTTTCGCCGCCGAAACGCGGACCGGGAAATACACCCGAACTATTCAGCTATTTGTTTTAGATTCAGTTGATCGGGACACCGGAAGCTACCCTTGATTGTTCACCTCCGTGTTCAGATACCCACCTGTCAAAAACAGATGCAATCCGACGATAGTCAAGTTCCGCCAACGTTTCAAATTTCCCCAAATCGTTTGCGACCTAGACCTACCTCCCATATCCCCTTGCACGTGGAGCTGAGTTGGATCGTTTAGTATCAAAACGCCCAGAATCCGGCCGACCTCGTTGCCATGGCCGGCGATTTCTAAGTATAAACCCAAGGTGAGCTTGCATCCGACCCCCAAATGGGCCTAGACCTTTAGTCGTATCGTTTTCGTTGGCGTTTTGAAAGAACGCCACGTTTTCAATGCGTCGATCTCGGGAGGCCGATCAACCCGCAGAACACCGCCTTGGACATAAGTCGAAGTTGCGTCTATTGCTCAACGACGCCTCCTGTGCTACCTCATGGAAACGCTTCCACGACATGTTTGCCACCATGCGCCCGACGATCAAGGACATAGCTGAGAGAGCTGGAGTTGGCCTCGGCACCGTCTCGCGAGTGCTGAATGACAATCCGCGCGTCTCGGATACGACGCGCGCTAAAGTCATGGGCGCCGTCCGTGATCTCAATTATGTACCAAGCCTTGCTGCCCGAGGATTATCACTGGGCAGAACGCAGAGCATTGCTATCATAGCGCCTTTCTTTACACGTTCTGTATTTGTCGAACGTCTGCATGGTATTGAGGAAACAACGTCAGCCAATGGTTACGACGTGGTCATCTACAATGTAGACGCCACCGAGAAGCGCGATCGCTACTTCCGTACAGTCCCAGATCCACGTCGGGTGGATGGCGTGATCGTCATTTCGCTGCCTCCGTCTGCCTCTGACGTTGCGCGCTTCCAGCGTTCGTCCGTTCCGATTGTATTTGTTGACGTCAGTAATCCGATTTGCGCGCCATTCGACCGTATCGTTATCAACGATGTCGAGGGCGGGCGAATGGCGACCCAGCACCTTATCGATCTCGGGCATCGCAGGATTGGATATATAGGCGACATTCCGCAGGCCGGCTTCAACTTCACCGCCGGCGAGGATCGCTTCGCCGGCTACCGTCACGCCTTGTCGGCTGCCGGAATCCCAATTCGTTCCGACTATCATCTGGACGGTCGCTTCGGCCGGGAGATAGCGCGCGACCTAGCCCATCAGATGTTGGACCTTTCCGAGCGCCCTACTGCGATATTCGCGTCGAACGATACCCAGGCACTTGGCGTGATGGAAGCAGCTCGCGATCTAGGGCTCGGTATCCCGGACGAACTTTCGATCGTCGGCTACGACGACATTGACATGTCTGATTTCCTTGGGCTGACGACAGTCCGTCAGCTTCTTTTCGAATCCGGGCGTCGCAGCGTCGAAGCCCTCCTCCAGCGAATGGAACAGCCGGAGGGGGAACCCGTCTGCGATTCTTTGCCCGTCGAACTCATCGTGCGCCGGACGACCGCTCCGCCACGCTGATGACGCCACCGCTTTCCATCGAGGGGAAGGCGTCAGGATCGCGCGCGGTGCGCGATTATTCTTTGGGACCCGAGTTTGGGAGGTTTGGATGAAACTGAAATCACTTAACGCCTGCCTGATGGCTTCGGCCGTCGTCGCTTTCGCTGCCGTCACGGCCGCTGCCGCCGCGGACAAAGTCCCGTCGGAGCTGGCTGACGCCTTCGCCGGCAAGTTCAAGGGCACCAAGGTCACGGCCTTCGGTCCGTTCACCGCCGGCGACGAAGTTCGCTTCAACGATACCGTGAAGGCCTTTGAGGAAGCCACCGGTATCGACATCCAGTACGAGGGTTCGAAGCAGTTCGAGGCGACGATCGCTACGCGTTCCGACGCCGGCAATCCGCCCGACATCGCCGACTTCCCGCAGCCCGGTCTGCTCGCCAACTTCGCCAAGGCCGGCAAGCTGGTCGACCTGTCGGCTCAGAAGGACTATTACCTGCAGCAGTACATCCCAAGCTGGATCGACATGGCCACCAAGGCCGGCAAGGACGGCAAGCCCGGCCTGTTCGGCGTGTGGGAGCGCGTCAACGTTAAGAGCCTTGTCTGGTATCCCAAGAAGGCCTTCGACGCCGCTGGCTACAAAGTGCCGACGACCTGGGCCGAGCTCGAGGCCCTGCAGAAGCAGATCGTTTCCGATGGCGACACGCCCTGGTGCGTTGGCATCGAATCCGGTGCAGCCACCGGTTGGCCGGCGACCGACTGGCTCGAGGAGTTCATGCTCCGCACGACCTCGCTTGAGAACTACGACAAGTGGACCGAAGGCAAGCTGCCGTTCGCCTCGCCTGAGGTGAAGCACGCTGCCGAGCTGATCGGCAAGATCTGGCTCGACGAGAAGAACGTCTACGGTGGCCGCAAGGGTATCGTGTCGACCAGCTTCGGTGACTCGCCGGTCAACATGTTCTCCGATCCGCCGAAGTGCTGGCTGCACAAGCAGGGTAACTTCATCACCGCCTTCTTCCCTGAAAAGGCCAAGGCCGGTATCGACTACTCCTTCTTCTACCTGCCCGGCATCGACCCTGCCTATGGCAAGCCGGTTGAAGTCGGTGGCGACATCTGGGGCGCCTTCAACGATCGTCCGGAAGTGCGCGCCGTCATGCAGTACTTCGCCAAGGCCGAGCATCTGAAGTCTTGGATGGCCGTGGGCGGCGCCATCGCGCCGCAGAAGGACGCCGACCTCTCCTGGTACAAGAACGACGTCGACAAGGGCGTCGCCGCCATCCTGGCCGGCGCAACTGCCGTTCGCTTCGACGGTTCCGACCTGATGCCGGGCGAAGTCGGCGCCGGCTCGTTCTGGAAGCAGATGACCGCCTGGGTGTCGGGTACAACGGACCTCGACAGCGCCCTCAAGGCGATCGACGCCTCCTGGCCGAAGAAGTAAGTCATCGACTTAATCCGACTGGCCAACAACGTTGACTTTCGGTTAAGAATTATGACAAGCGCGCTCCCGCTGCATTTCGCGGGGGCCGCGACCCCAAAAGGCGGGACGGAACATGATGATGCTTGCAGCAAGCGTCTTCCTCCAGACCGACTTTGCGCGCGGATTTATCGGGCAGAACAAAGCTTTCCGTCCCAGCCAGCTTCCTTCTAGGAGGCCGGTTCTGAATCCGCTGATCGGGTCGATGCCGAACTGGGAAAGCTCGGCTGTGACACCCGATTTTTCGAACGCCGCTGAGCATAAGGAAGAGCCGGCCGTCACGGGGTCGCGCTCCGGGGGACAGACATGACGCTTCTCAATCCCGACGCGGATGAGCACTCCGCCGAACTTGCGCGAGCCCGTCGACGGCGGAACCGCGCGATCTTCACCCTATTGGCCGGTATCGTCGCGGCGATCGTGCTGTTCGAGGGCTTCTTCGTGCTGCGCGACAGCCGGGCGCCCAAGCTCGTCGTGGCCTTGTTCGCCATGATCTGGGGTGGCGGTGGCACGGCGATCCTCTACCTGATCGCCAATCAGCTGATAGAGTTCACCTCGTCGCAGTGGCAACGGCGTCTGACGCCGATCCTTTTCGTGGCCCCCGCCATTGCGTTCGTGGTCTATTTCCTGGCCCTGCCTGCCGTGCGCACCTTTATTGCCAGCCTGTTTGATCGCGACGGCTCGAACTTCGTCGGCCTCGCCAACTACATAACGGTGTTCACCGAGCCATTCATGCTGGTTACCTTCCGCAACAACGTGCTGTGGATCGTGTTCGGCGCAAGTTTCACCATCATCTTCGGCCTGGTCGTGGCAGCACTCGCCGACCGCAGCCGGTTCGAGAATTTGGCCAAGGCGATCATCTTCATGCCGATGGCCATTTCGCTGGTCGGTGCCGGTGTCATCTGGAAGTTCATCTACGCCGTCCGCGATCCTAGCGACGTGCAGATCGGCTTGCTCAATGCCATCGTCACCGCTCTTGGCGGTGAGCCGCAGGCCTGGATCGCCATGCTGCAGCCGTGGAACAACCTGTTCCTGATCGTCATCGTCGTGTGGATGCAGACCGGCTACGCAATGGTTCTATTCTCTGCGGCCATCAAATCCGTACCGACCGATATCATCGAGGCTGCACGCGTTGACGGTGCCGGTGAGTTCAAGATCTTCTTCTCGATCATCATCCCGTCGATCATGGGAACCGTCGTCACGGTGTCCGCCACGGTAATCATCTTTACCCTGAAGATCTTCGACGTGGTCCTGGTCATGACCGGCGGCCAATACGGCACGGACGTGATCGCCACCCAGTTCTACAACCAGTATTTCGTCAACCGCAATTTCGGCCTCGGCTCGGCGATCGCCATCGTCCTGCTGCTGACCGTCATTCCGGTGATGGTCTACAACCTGCGCCAGTTCAACAAGAGGGAAACCCTGTGATGGCCAAGTCAAAGGGCAATCCCTTCCCCCGCGTCTTCGTCAACACGACGCTGGCTGTCATCTGCCTGTTGTGGCTGATCCCGACGCTGGGTCTGTTCGTCTCCTCCTTCCGACCGCGCGACGAAATCATGTCGTCGGGCTGGTGGACGGTGCTCCCGCACCGCGTGTGGGTAACCACCGAGCAGTTAACGCCCGATCCGTCGATCGACCGCAATGACGTGATGACCTTCGCCGGTGCCAGCGGCACCTTCGAACAGTTGCGCCAGGGCGTTGAATCGCCTGACGGGAAGCGTGTCGTCTGGATCGGCAACAAGCGAGCCGGCACCGTGCAGGTTCAGGAGAAAGAGTGGAGCGGCCTGCCGGCCACGACACTGCAGAACTATCACGACGTGCTCGCCGGCAAGAACGTGACCATCGAGGGTAATGGTGAAGAAGCGGCCCGCAAGGGCGAGGACATGTCCGACGCCTTCATCAACTCGATGGCCGTCACCTTCCCTGCCGTGGTCATCCCGATCCTGATGGCAGCTTTTGCCGCCTATGGCTTTGCCTGGATGCGCTTCCCCGGTCGCAAGCTGGTGTTCGCGCTGATGGTGGCTCTTCTGGTGGTGCCGTTGCAGATCGCGCTGGTGCCAGTGCTTTCGGACTATGTCCATCTGAAGCTCAACGGCACCTACATGTCGGTCTGGCTGGCGCATACCGGCTTCGGCCTGCCGCTCGCGGTGTTCCTCCTCTACAATTACATCTCGACGCTGCCGCGCGAGATCATGGAGGCGGCCATCGTCGACGGCGCATCGCACTTCAAGATCTTCTGGCGGCTGGTGCTGCCGTTGTCGACGCCGGCCCTCGCCTCCTTTGCCATCTTCCAGTTCCTGTGGGTCTGGAACGACTATCTGGTGGCATTGATCTTCATCGGCAACGTGCCGGGCGTGCAGGTACTGACCATGCGGCTCGCCGACATGGTGGGCTCGCGCGGCTCCGACTGGCATCTGCTCACCGCCGGCGGCTTCGTGTCGATGCTGCTGCCGCTGATCGTCTTCTTCTCGCTCCAGCGCTACTTCGTCCGCGGCCTGACGGCCGGCTCGGTGAAGTGATCGGCTGAACATTGGACAACACCCCGTGCGTGCGGTTCCGGGGAAACGGAACCCGCCGGTGTCAAGGGAACAAGGGAGTTACGAAATGGCCAGCCTCACGATGCGTGACGTGCGCAAGAGCTTCGGGCGGGTGGATATCATCAAGGGTGTCGACATGGACATCCGCGACGGCGAATTCGTCGTCTTCGTCGGTCCGTCCGGCTGCGGCAAGTCGACGCTGCTCCGCATGGTTGCCGGCCTCGAGGAGATCACCTCCGGCGAAATCCTGATCGACGACAAGGTGTGCAACGACATCGCCCCCAAGGACCGCGGCATCGCCATGGTGTTCCAGTCCTACGCGCTTTATCCGCATAAGTCGGTCTACGCCAACATGGCCTTTGCTCTGGAGATCGCCGGCTTCTCCAAGGCCGAGATCGCCGAGAAGGTGGCCAAGGCGGCCAAGATCCTGCATATCGAGCACCTGCTCGACCGCAAGCCCGGCCAACTCTCAGGCGGTCAGCGCCAGCGCGTCGCCATCGGGCGCGCCATCGTGCGCGAGCCGAAAATCTTCCTATTCGACGAGCCGCTCTCCAACCTCGACGCCGCCCTTCGCGTTTCGACCCGCGCAGAGATCGCCAAGCTGCACGAGGATCTGGGATCGACCATGATCTACGTGACGCACGACCAGATCGAGGCGATGACGCTGGCCGACAAGATCGTCGTGCTGGAGGCGGGTAACGTTCGCCAGGTAGGTGCCCCACTCGAGCTTTATCACCGCCCGCAGAACCTGTTCGTCGCCGGCTTCATCGGCTCGCCGAAGATGAACTTCCTGAAGGTGAAGGCGAGCGCAGTGGATGCCGATAGCATCACCGTATCCGGCGATGGCGTTCCTACCCTCAAGGTGGCGGTGGATTCCACCGGCGCGGTGGTCGGCAGTGATATGACCCTCGGCATTCGCCCAGAGCACATCAAGCTCGGCACTGAGGGTGGCTTGCCCGTCACCGTCAGCTTCGTCGAGCGCCTCGGCCACCAGACCATCGTGCAGGCGCACCGGGGGAACGATGAAACGTCGCTGATCGCCGTGCTCGATGGTGATTTTCCGGTGAAGGCCGGAGAGCAGCGTCAGTTCATATTCTCCGGCGACGATTGCCATCTGTTCAATGCCGAAGGCAACGCTTACGCCCGTCGCTTCGTGCCCGAATAAGGCAAAAGCCGACGCTTGCTGCGTCGGCCGCAGATCCATCACTTCCGGGCTCGCCCGGAGGTGATGCTCATTCTCTGAAGAGCATCGGCAGGTCGATCCAAGTCGACTGAAACATGCTACGCCAAGCCAATCTGGAACGTCCACCCCGGTGCTGTGCACGGCATGGGCCTTGAGGCGAACGGTCCCCCGGGGAACTATCAACGTGAAGAACCAAGTCCAGCTCATCACCTATGTCGACCGCCTGACGGCCGGCGGCTTTTCCGACCTCAAAGCGCTGGTCGACGGCCCGCTCAAAGGGGTAGTTGGCGGCGTTCATCCCCTGCCCTTCTTCGATCCGATCGATGGCGCGGATGCCGGCTTCGATCCTATCGACCATACACTGGTGGATCCGCGGCTTGGCGACTGGAACGATGTCCGGGCGCTTTCGGGCTCGGTCGAGATCATGGCCGACATGATCGTCAATCACGTTTCAGCCGACTCGCCAGCCTTCAAGGATTTCCTCGAGAAGGGAGATGCCTCCGAATTTGCCGACATGTTCCTGACCTTCGGCAAGGTATTTCCGAAGGGCGCCACCGAACAGGACCTGCTCGCCATATATCGGCCGCGCCCCGGCTTCCCCTTCAACAAGATGTCGTTTGCCGACGGCTCGAAGCGCCTCATCTGGACGACATTCACGCCGAAGCAAATTGACATCGATGTCTTTTCCCGGCACGGTGCCGCCTATCTCGACGCTATCCTGGCACGCTTCAAGGAAGGCGGCGTCACCGCAATCCGCCTCGATGCGGCTGGTTATGCCGTCAAGAAGCCGGGCACGAGTTCATTCATGATTCCGGAGACCTACGCCTTCCTCGGCGAGCTCGCCGACAAGGCGCGTAGCCTCGGCATGGAAGTGCTGGTCGAGATCCACAGCTACTACCGCGACCAGATCGAGATCGCCAAGAAGGTGGACCGTGTCTACGACTTCGCGCTGCCGCCGCTGGTTCTGCACTCGCTGTTCACCGGCGAAGCTGGACCGCTCGCCGAATGGCTGAAGATCAGTCCGCGTAACGCGATCACCGTGCTCGATACGCACGATGGCATCGGCGTCATTGACGTCGGCGCGGCGACCGACGGCCGGCCGGGTCTGCTCGCACCCGCCGCGCTCGACGCTTTGGTCGAGACGATGCATGAGCGTTCCGGTGGCGAAAGCCGGCAGGCCACCGGTGCCGCGGCCTCTAATCTCGATCTCTATCAGGTCAACTGCACCTATTACGACGCGCTGGGCAAACGCGACGGCGAGTATTTGATCGCCCGCGCGCTGCAGTTCTTCGCACCAGGGATCCCACAGGTCTACTACATCGGTCTGCTCGGCGGCGTGAACAATATGGAGCTCCTGCACCGCACAAAGGTCGGCCGCGACATCAATCGCCACTACTATACGCCGGCCGAAGTGACCGCCGCACTCGACAAGCCGGTAGTCAGGAAGCTGTTCGAACTCGCCCGCTTCCGCAACAGCCACCCGGCTTTCAATGGTGAGTTCGCAGTCGAACAACCATCAGCCAACCGCCTGGTTCTGAGCTGGGCCAAGGGCGGCGAGAGCGCCACGCTCGACGTGGACTTCAAGGCGATGAGCGCTACCATACGCCACCAGGACGCCAGCGGGACGGGGCAGATCGTCGTCGGCTGACCCCAACAGACAGCTAAAACTGCGGGGAGAGCGCCCTCCCCGCACCGCCTTCGTCAAATCAGGCGCGGCTTACCGGGCCGAGCGGCCAGACGGTGCGCCCGTAGACCTCGTTCAGCACCTGCGCCAGGCCGGCATAAATGGCCGAGGCGCCACAAAACAGACCTTCCCAACCGGCGAGACGGGTGATCGCTTCGTTGCCGGTAGCGTCACCGATGGCCAGCAAAGCGAACAGAACAGTCAGCGATCCGAACACCACCTGCAGCGCGCGGTTGAGGCGCAGCGTGCCGATGAACAGGATGGCCGTGAACACACCCCACATGCCGAGGAAGGCCGGCATGGCGGCGGCCGGCGATGGCCCAGCAATACCGAGAGAGGTCTTCTGGAGAACGATCAGACCGACAAGCGCCAGCCAGAACATGCCGTAGCTGGTGAAAGCCGTGGCCGCGAATGTGTTGCCCTTCTTCCACTCCATGATGCCGGCGATCATCTGAGCGATGCCGCCGTAGAAGATACCCATGGCGAGGACCATCGTGTCCATGGGGTAGAAGCCGGCATTGTGGAAGTTGAGAAGCACGGTGGTCATGCCGAAGCCCATCAGCCCAAGCGGGGCGGGATTGGCAGTGGCGTCGTTCGAATGGGCGGAGCTCATGGGGACATCCGGTCAGGAGAAAAACGACCGGTGCCCGACGGCGTCTTAACGCCCGCCTCAAGCACCGGCACCGCCATCCCTAGAGAAGACGACCGGAAAAACGAGTCGGGAAAGACGCATATCAGCAGGCGTTCAACTGTCGTCACGCAGGAACATCACCGCAAAGCCCATCTGCACGCTGGAGAACGTAAGGCCAAGCGAAAAAGTTAGAATAAACAGCGCGAGAACGGCCGACGAAGAGGCAAAAATCAATGTAGCTATGCCTCCGATGTCAAAGGCCAACAGCAGCCCGACAAACAGAACGGCTATACCAAAGCCGATTGCAGCGTGGCGAATGAGAAAGCGAACCAAAAGCGGTAGACTGGAGATTGTCATCGTCTCGCCTCCTTCGTCCTGCGCTCCGCTGCATGCCGCAGCGAATGAATGATAGCGTATTCGGAACCAGAAGACGAGAAACATGAAAGCGGCTTTCATGTTCCGACTATGTGTTTCAGACTCTCTCCTTCGCTTTTTCTGACCGGAACCGTGATCTTTCAAAGAACAAAACCACGACCAAGGCCATCACGAAGGGAACGATCAGATAGAGCAGTCTGAAGACAAGCAGAGCAGCGATCACATCGGCATCGGCCATATCGGGCAACCCCATCACGAACACCAGCTCGAGCACGCCGAGGCCGCCCGGCACATGCGATATCAAGGCGGCCGAGAACGACATCAGAAAGATGCCGAGTACGATGAAATATCCGGGATTGCCGGCTTCAGGCAGAGCGAAATAGATGATGCCGGCTGCCCCCAGCAATTCGCAGGCTCCGACGGCGATCTGCGACAAAGTCACATGCAGCGACGGATAGACGATGGCGAAACGACCGAGATGAAGCGGCCGCAGCTTCATGACGCTGCCGAAGATGTAAAGGCCGACTGCCGCAAGCAGAACGACACCGGTCGCCCGCGAAGCCGAGATCGGAAGCAAGTCACCGAAACGAAGAACGATGTCCGGATCAAGCACCAGGACGATGCCGATCAGCGTGACAGTTCCTAGAATGAAAGTGAACGAGCAGAAGGCGATGAGAAGGCCGATCTCGGCCGGCGAAAGCCCCTTGGTCGAATAGGCTCGATAGCGAACCACACCGCCGGAGACGACCGAAGCACCGATATTGTGCGACAGCGCATAGGTCGTGAACGAACAGATGCTGATGAACAGCCAGTCGATTCGCTTGCCCAAATGCAGCAGAGCGATCCTGTCGTATCCAGCGAGCGCTATGTAGGCGACCAGCGTCGATACGCCGGCAAACGCCCAGTGGAGTTTCGGGATCGCAGCAAGGCTGTCGCCCACCTTTTCCAGGGAAAGCCCGTGCAATTCCCGGAGAAGAAGCCAGACAGAAAGCACAATCGTTGCTGTCGCCACCACCGGCCAGAAATAACGCTTCAGCTTCATTGGCTCCGGCCGCTTTGAGGCACCTCGTGTCGCAGAAAGATCCGAGGATCCGGCGAAGCACCCAGTTTACGAGCGGCGGGGGAGCCGGATCAATCGTCAAGAATACTTTCCGAGGGTAAGCCACCGCCTTATGCGCGTTAAAACTTGAGTTTGCGATAAAACAAAGAACAATGCCGCGACCTGAGGCATATTGCGAACAAATCGCAATTGGGGTTGGATTGCATCGTGGGTGGCTGGGGGGAGATGGCAAGACGCGTGGTGGCGCTGGTGGCTGCAATGGCCTTGGCGCTCCAGATTGCCTTGCCCATGCCGCAGCCGATGGCCGCACAAATGGACGACATGGCGATTTGCCATTCGTCACCGGTCGCTCACCATCCGGACGGCAAGCACGACACACCTTCCGGCCAGGCTGGCTGCGACTGGTGCGTTCTGTGTGGCAAGCTCGGCACCGCCGTCGGACCGCTCGACCGCATTGCCGCCCTGCCGCAACGCGTCGAAGCGCCGGTAGACGTCTTCGACGTTACCACCAACGTCGTTCATTATATTGGCCGTCCAAGGACCGGCCCCTTAGGAGCCCGCGCGCCGCCGAAGATCGCATGATCGGACCCAATCCATCATTCGATCCCTAGGGACCAATTTCATGACAAAGAACAAACTGGCTGCTCTCGGAGCCGCCGCGCTGTTGCTTGCCGCTTCTGCTCCTGCTTTCGCCCATATCACTCTCGAAGCACAGCAGGCGGCGGCCGGCTCCACCTACAAGGCCGTGTTGCGCGTGCCTCACGGCTGCGCCGGCGCTGCCACAGTGAAAGTCAGGGTGCAGATTCCCGAGGGCTTCATCGCCGTGAAGCCAATGCCGAAGGCGGGCTGGACGCTCGATATCTCCAGGGGCAAGTACGAGCAGAGCTACGATCTTTGGGGTGCCAAGGTCACCGAAGGCGTGAAGGAACTCTCCTGGGGCGGCAATTTGCCCGATGACTATTATGAGGAGTTTGTCTTCCGCGGCACGCTGACCAGCGCCTTCGCCGCCGGCACTACGGTTTACTTCCCTGTCGTTCAGGAATGCGAGGGGGGCAAGGTCGAGCGCTGGATCGAGATCCCAGCCGACGGCAAGACCTCGGACGATTATGAGTTCCCGGCGCCGGGCCTCAAGATCACTGCACCCGCCAAGTGATTGAACGGGCGGCGCGTGAAAATCGCGCCGTCTTTTTCAAGGATACTCCGATGCTGCGCTTCCTCGCAAGGCTTGCTCTTGTCGTCGTCGGCTGTGCGATGCTGACCGGACAATGCTTCGCTCACGCCACCCTCATCGGCAGCGAACCCGCCGAGGGCGCCATCGTCGCCTCGGCGCCCGGCACCGTGAGGCTTTCCTTCAATGAGCCGGTCACGCCCCTCGCTTTCAAGCTCTTCGACCCAGCCGGCGAGAGCATCGACCTCACGCCAGCGGCGCAGGACAGCGACATCGTCATCGAGCTGCCGGCTGCTCGTGGTGAGGGCACCTATGCCCTGAGCTGGCGCGTCGCTTCGGCTGATGGCCATCCGATCGGAGGCACGGCGACATTTTCCGTAGGTCGCGCCAGCCATCGCGTCGCTGCAGAAAGTGGAATGTCGGATGCGATGGTGTTCCTCATCTGGGCGGCGCGGATCGGTGTCTATATCGGCTGGATCGGCGGCGTCGGCGGAGTTTTCTTTCTGACGGTTGTCGCCGAAGGAAAGCGCCCAGTTGTGGCGGATCGCGCGATTGCGGCCCTTCTCGTTGTCGGCGCCGTTGCAACGGCACTGTCTTTCGGCTTGCAGGGGATCGACGAACTCGGCAAGGGCCTAGCCGGTCTCGGTGACGCAACCGCTTGGAAGACCGGCCTGAAGTCTCCGTACGGTGAAACGCTGGGACTCGGCATGGTGGCACTTATCCTTGCCGCCATCGCCCTTCGTCTCTCCGCACGGTCGGGTGCAGCGATTGCTGCGTCTATCGGACTTGTCACTATCGCGTTCGCCCTGACGCTAAGTGGACACGCTAGTACGGCGGCTCCAATTTGGCTGGCGCGCCCTGTCATCGCTTTTCATGGTGCAGCGGCGATGGCATGGGGTGGCTCGTTGCTTCCCTTGCTGATCCTCGTGGCGACGCGCCATGAAACTGCCGGTCGAACTGCCATTCGGCTGTCCAGCCTGTTGCTGCCGACCGTTGCCGTGTTGGCCCTGTCCGGCCTGATGCTCGCCTACTTACAGCAGGTGACCGTCGCCAGCCTGACCGGAACGGCTTACGGCCGTCTATTGGCCGGCAAGCTGGTACTCGTGATCTGCATGCTGGCCATCGGCGCCCTGAACCGAGGCATCCTCGTGCCCCGCGCGGCCGCTGGCGGCGATGCTCCGTCGCGGCAGTTGCGGCGCGCGCTTGCGGTGGACGTGTGCGTCTTGCTCGCGGTCCTCGCGGTTGTCGCAGGCTGGCGCTTCACACCGCCGCCGCGCAGCATCGCGGCTGCGGAAGCGGCGCTCCATCATCGTCAGATTCTGCATATTCACGCGGCCAAGGGCATGGCTATGATCCAGCTCACGGATCAAGACGGCCTCGACATCCGATTGAGCGGCGCCAACGGCCGGCTGCTGCTGGCGCAAGATGTCCGGGTGAGCCTTGCCAATCCCACCGCCGGCATTGAGCCCCTGCAGCGACAGGCCACACGCATCGAGGATGGCCACTGGCGTGTCGACGGGCTTGCGTTCCCAGTTGGTGGTGCGTGGACCGTCCGGCTCAACGTGCTGATCAGCGATTTCGAAAGCCTACCTCTCGAAGGGACGCTGACCGTTCCCTGAGTTGATGCCGTGCATTGTGTCGCCTTGATAGCGGGCGGAACCACGCCCTCCTCCGGCAGTTTTCTTCAAGGCAGCCGGAGGACCGTCGGATGGCATCGCATACTTTCTGGAAGGGCTATTTAAAGCTGTCGCTCGTCACTTGTCCGGTGACCATGCGGCCGGCCACCAGCGAGTCCGAGCGCGTTCGCTTTCACGTCCTTAACGCGAAGACGGGCAATCGGATCATCAGTCGCTATGTCGATGCCGAAACCGGCAAGCCGGTCGACGAAGACGACGAAGTAAAGGGCTACCCAATCGATGAGGACGGCAAGCACGTCGTCCTTGAGGACGACGAGATCGAGGCCGTGGCTCTCGAGAGCACGCACACGCTCGATGTCGAGATGTTCGTTCCCTCCGATTCCGTCCCTTGGGTCTATTACGACAAGCCGCACTACCTGCTGCCAAGCGATCCGGTCGGTGAGGAAGCATTTGCCGTCATTCGCGAGGCCATGGCTTCGACCAAGACGGTGGGCATCTCCCGCCTCGTCCTCTACCGCCGGGAAAGGGCCGTGCTGCTTGAGGCGCGCGGCAAAGGCATCGTCGTCTGGACGCTGCGCTACGGCGACGAGGTCCGGCCAGAGAAGGACTATTTCGACAAGATCGATGACGACGAGATCGAGCCGGATTCCCTGATGCTGGTGCAGGAGCTGATCGACAAGAAAACCATGGCCTGGGACCCCAAGATGGTTTCAGACCCGGTCCAGGATAAGCTTCTCGACATCATCTCGGCCAAGAAAAAGAAGCGCAAGCGCCCGGCCAAAGCCAAGGCGAGGCCGGAGGCCGCGGAAAAGCCGAGCAACGTCATCAACATCATGGACGCGCTGCGCAAAAGCGTGGCGTCGGAGAAGAATAGCAAGTCCCGATGAGGACGCTCCTTCTCGCTTATCCTGCCTTCTTCCGCCTCTTCTTGCCAGTTTCCAGAGGCACCGCCGCCGCGCGGAAACCTTCCCAGGGATCGGACTTCATGGCGGCCAGTCGCGCCGGCAGGTTCCCGACCGTGAAGTGGGCAGGGCCGATCCCCGGCTCCAGCTCCTCCCAGCTAATCGGTGTTGAGACCGCCGCGCCGGGTCGCGCGCGGGTCGAATAGGGCGCGACCGCCGTCTGGCCCCGCTGATTGCGGAGATAGTCGACAAGGATCTTACCGTGCCGCTTTGATTTGGTGATGGTCGCGACAAAACGGTCCGGACTGTCGGACGCCATGGCTTCGGCGAGCGACTTGGTAAAGGCCTTGATCTCCGGCCACTCGGCCGAAGGCTTCAGCGGCGCAACAACGTGCAAACCCTTGCCGCCGGAGGTCTTCACGAACGGATTGAGTCCGACGTCCACGAGGCGCTGGCGGACTTCCCGGGCGGCATCGAGCACGGACTGCCAAGGCACATCTTCGCCGGGATCGAGATCCATGATGATGGTATCGGGCCGCTCCCAATCGCCGACCGTCGAACCCCAAGGATGGATCTCCAGCGCGGCGGACTGCACCAACCCCATCATCCCGTCGAGGTCATTGATGCTCACCCACGGTTCTTCGCCGGGATCCTTCGGATCGGGAACAGTGACGATATTCGGATTCAGGCCCTTCCAGGCATGCTTTTGGAAGAAGCGCTCGCCGTTGATGCCGTTGGGACAGCGCAGAAGAGCCAGGGGGCGACCGACGATATAGGGCCCCATCAGGCGCCATACATCGGCATAGAAGTCCGCCAGCCCTTCCTTGGTGATGCCCTCTTCGGGCCAATAGAGCCTATCGGGGTGGCTGAGCTTGACGGTGCGATGCTGCGGCTGCGGTGCTTTGGCATTGGCCTTCGGCATTTCACGGATGATCTGCTCGGCCGGTTTGTCCTCGCGCAGCCCCCGGAAGGAGGCATGGCGGAGGTGACCGTCGGCGGTCCACGCCCGGAATTCCACTTCCGCCACCAAGTCGGGGCGGACATACCTGACACCACGCCGCTCATCGGCCGTCAGGGTGTTTTCGAAGGGATTCTCGTCAGCCCTGATATGCTCCAGCTTGGTCTGCAGCGCCTCGGCGACGTCGGCGCTAAACCCCGTTCCTACCCGACCGACATGATGCAGCTTGCCATCCTCATAAACGCCGAGCGCCAGCGAGCCGATGGCCTTGCGCGATACGGTCGAGGGTATATAGCCGCCGATGACAAACTCCTGCCGTGCCGAGCATTTCGACTTCACCCAGCTTTTTGCCCGGCCTGGACGGTAAGGCGCGTCACGCAGCTTGGAGACGATGCCCTCCAGACTGAGCCGGCAGGCGTGCTGCAGCACCATGGCACCGCTTTCGTCGAGATGGCTGCTGAACCTGATAATACCATTGTCTGGCGGCACGAGCTTTTCGAGCAGGTTCTTCCGTTCGATCAGCGGCATGCTTCTGAGGTCGTAGCCATCGAGATAGAGGAGATCGAAGACGTAGAAGACGAAGCGATCGGTTCGGTCGGCGCTGAGGTCAGCCTGAAGCGCCGAGAAATCCGTCGCCCCCGAGGCCGTCTCCACCACCAGTTCGCCGTCGATGATGGCCGAGCCCATCGGCAGATCTTGGAGGGCCGCCAGGACGCCTTTACCAAACTTCTTGGTCCAGTCCAGTCCGCTGCGGGTCAACAACTTGACCCGTCCGGCTTCGATATGTGCGAGAAGGCGATACCCATCGAACTTGATCTCGTGCAGCCACTTCTCGCCCGTCGGCGCGGAAGAGACCAGCGTTGCCAGCATCGGCTCAACGAAGTCGGGCATCCGCGCCTTCTTGGCTCCCTTGACACCGGCCGGGTCGGGGACATCGGTTCCAATACTCGACTCCGGTTCGGCTGGAGACGATTTGGCTACTGCAGTGGCTTTCCTGGGCTTGCGCTTCTTTTTCTGCTTCGGAGTGGCATTCTCGGCCACTTCCTCAAGATCGCGGCCAGTTTTCACCGATTCCGGGCGTTCTTCGAGAATGTCGGCCTCTGTCTCCTCGCGGGCGAACTCATCTTCGCTCTTGATGAGAAGCCAGTTTTCCCGCTTCTCGCCGGGCTTGCCGTGCATGCGCACGAGATGCCAGCGCCCCGTCAGCTTCTCTCCGGTGAGTTCGAATTCCATATGTCCCTTGGCGTAGCCCTTGTGGGCGTCACCAATCGGTGACCACGTGCCTCGATCCCAAAGAACCACAGTACCACCGCCATATTGCCCCTTGGGGATCGTGCCTTCGAAGTCACCATATTCCAGCGGGTGATCCTCGACGTGAACGGCTAGGCGCTTCTCGCCGGGAACGAGGCTTGGTCCTCTCGTCACCGCCCAGCTTTTCAGAACACCATCCATCTCCAGTCGGAAATCGTAATGCAGGCGGGTGGCATCGTGCTTCTGGACGACGAACGCCCTGCCCTCGGCCGGCGCGACGCTTCCTTCAGGCTCGGAAGTCGATTTGAAATTGCGTTTCTGACGGTAGGTTTCGAGGGCCATCGTCAACCTGCCTTCCTGCGCGAGCCGGACCGCGACGCCGATTTTTCCTTCGATGGTTTGATCCTGGCACTTTCGCGCAGGGCAGCCATGAGGTCGATGACCTTCTCTTCCTTGGGCTCCTTGCGGCGCGGGATCTTCTTGCCTTCGATCTTGGCCTTCACCAGTTCGGCAAGGGCTGCTTCGTAGCGATCGTCGAACTTGGTGATATCGAACTTGCCCATCTTGGTGTCGATGATGTGCTCGGCGAGTTCCAGCATCTCACCCTTGATCTTGAGGTCCGGAACCTCACGAAACTCGTCCTCGGCCGCCCGGACCTCGTAATCGAAGTTGAGGGTCGTCGCGATCAGTCCGTCGCCATGCGGGCGGATCAGCAGGGTGCGAACACGGCGGAACAGCAGGGTTTGCGCAATTGCGACGACCTTCTTCGCCCGCAGCCCTTCCCTGATAATGGCATAGGCTTCCTCGGCCACGCGATCGGATGGAGCGAGATAATAAGGTTTGTCGAAATAGACATCATCGATCTCACCGCAGCCGATAAAGGCGGACACCGAGAGTGTCTTGTCGCTGTCGGGAACGGCGGCGCTGACCTCATCTGGTGTCAGCTCGATGTAATTGTTTTCGCTCACCTCATAGCCTTTGACCTGGTCTTCGCGGTCGACCGGCCTCTCGGTCTCGGAGTCTATATACTGGCGCTCGACGCGATGCCCTGTCGCCCGGTTCAGCGTGTGAAAGACGATGCGTTCGGAGGTGGACGCCGCCGTGTAGAGCGAGACCGGGCAGATCACCTCCGCGATCTTCAGCACGCCCTTCCAGTTCGCGCGTGGTGCCATGGTATCGTCCTGCTTTCAGCGTCGTTTGCTGAGGCAGAAACTCACCGGCAGGAACTGCGGTTCCCGGCCACGTCCGCCAACCAACGGCAAACGGAGCGAGCTCGGGTTCGCGAGACCTCACTCATCGTTGGGCAGACGGCTCTGTGCTTTAGGGTCAGGTTCTTGCGCCTTGACCGCGTGTGAACAATCGTTCCGAACGAACGGCTCGACGCCGTAACCGGCAGCGAACTCATGCAGGAAGCACGCCGGAGAGGAATACTCGCTCGGCTCAGAATGAAGCTCTTTCTGATCTGACATCGCACGCTGCCTTGTCCCAACCCCGTCTGAGCCTCGGATCTTGCGCCGCATGAAGCGTCGAGGGAAATGGAATTAAGTATTGGTGGTTCAAGATAAATGGTCATGGCCAAAATATCGTGGCGACCATTTGCATGTCTTTCGGGCGTCAAGCGCGGCCGCCGGCCCATGCTCAATGACGAGCCTGGGGCTAGCACCGCTTCAAGCAATCGAGAACCTCGGCGACACTCTGCGGATTGCCACACAAGGTCGCAACAGTCGCCAGCAGTGCGCCGATGATTGCCGACCGACATACACCCTGCTTGATTTCCATGTGCCGGCAGACTTCGAGAAGGTCGTCATAGGCAAAGCCAAAGCTGGCTCGCTCCTCAGCGGTCATGGCTTCCACGATTTCATCGCGGGGTTCTCGGATAAAAAAGTCAGGGATGAATGCATTTGAAGATACCTGGCCCCGCTTCGCATGCGACCAACGCCGCACGGGACTACAACTGGGCTGCATATTGATGGTTCCAAGTTTTTTCCGAAATTTATCAAAACAAGTATAAACACATATATAATGTTCATCCAGTAGAACCAAGATCCAGGCTATATACGCCCAGCCCGACATCAACATGATTTTTAGAATCGAGTATTAATACTGAACGTACCGAGCGAAAAACTGGATTTTTCTTATCCATCAGGCCTTAGTGCCGTCTCTTGTCGGTCAAGATCCGCAACGACCATTTGAAAGGATTCGTCGCCGATCCTTGCCTCCTCGCGCAAGGTGGCAACCGCCGATCGTGACCGGGCAATCGTTTTGAGGCGCAGAGCGCTGGTGCGGGTTTCCCTTGGATGATTGCCGGAGGACACCGCGGCCAGCGCCTCTTCATACTCTGTTCTCAGAGAGCGAGTAGCCTCGTCCGGTTCACCGTCAAGCGCGGCAAGCCCTTCCTGCAAAGCGACACGATGGGCCAGCTGCCGCTCCTCATCCACCGTTCCGTCGTGAGGCAACTGCAGACCAACGATGAGCGGCCTCAGCGTCATGCCCTGCAGAACGAGCGTTCCCAGCACGACCAGGAACGCGGTCATCTGCATGAAGTCGCGGTAGGGAAAGTCCGCTGGCAGCGCCATCGCCGCGGCCAGCGTGACGATGCCGCGCATGCCGGACCAGCCAACAACCAACCCGGAACGGCCCGTCGCGCCTTCGGTTTGCAGTCCGAAGATCAGGCGAAAGACCACGCAATGGACCATCACCCAGGCGAGCCGAACCACGATCACACCGAGGAGGATAGCGCCGCCAACCGTAAGGTACTCGAACAGCTCTTCGCCATTGAGATTTTCAATGATCGGTCGGATCTGCAGACCGATTAACGTGAAAGCCAGCACATTGAGTATGACCGTCGCGGTCTCCCAGACGGCAAATGACGGTATCCGTATGGTGGCCGGTATCCGGTAACCGAACTGCCTGGACAGCGTAGCGCCGAAAACAACCACTGCCACAACGGCTGACATTTGCAGGTGATCGACCAGGATCCACAGCCCGAAGGTCGACGCGAATTGGAAAATGACCGAACTGGATGCGTCAGAAAACCGAGACGTCAGCCAACTGATCGGCCGCGCCGCGAGCCAGCCGATCGCCGCGCCGCCTACCACGGTGATAAGGAAGGTCGGGAGCGTTGCCGAGACGCTGAAACTGCCGACGGCGACGGCGCCGACCGCCAGCTTGTAAATCAAGAGTGCCGAGGCGTCGTTCAGCAAACTCTCGCCCTCGAGGATGATCTTCAGACGGTAGGGCGGGCGCAGTTGCCGCATCACGGCGAGCGCGGCGACAGCATCGGGTGGGGCCACGAGCGCGCCGAGGGCCAAGGCCGCTGCCCAGGGCAGGTCCGGAAGAAACAGGCGGGCGACGAGCGCGACCGCAACGGTGGTGAGAGCCACGGCGCCAACGATCATCGACAGGATGGGCAGCCAGTTGGTGCGAAGATCGCGTAGCGAGGCATCGTGAGCTGCGTCGAGCAAAATAGGCGCCACGAACAAGCACATGATCAGCTCGGGTGACAGATCGAGGCGCGGTACGCCTGGAATCATCGCCAGAAGCGCGCCGCCGATTGCCAGCAACGCGGGATAGGGAACGCCAAGGCGCCTTGCCAGCACGGAAAGGACGGTTGCCCCCACGAGAAGCAAAAGGACGGTTTCAAACAACGCCATGCGCAATCTCCCTCGATGCAGTTGCCGGCATATCGACACCGTTGGCTGGCGCAACTCAACCGAGACTTAGCCTGCGTTTGGCGCGGCGCCAAATCGGCGAGCCCAGCATGGCGAGCCACGTCGCGAGTTAGCGCCTCGCCAGTTTGTGTCGGCGGTTTGGAACGCAAGCCACCTAATTCGGTTCACTATGGTGCCCAGGGTGAGCGGAGCAGGAGTGGCAGGAGGCGGCGATGGCAAAGAGAACTTTGGGCCTTTTGGGTGTGCCGTCCAGTGCAGGGGCGCATTGGCCCGGACAGGACAAAGCGCCAGCGGCGATGCGTGCCGCTTCTCTCGTCGCTGAACTCAGGACCCTCGGCATCGAGATCGAGGACTACGGCGACCTTCCGCCGTCCCGAATGGTTCCCGATCGGAGGCGACCGCAGAACCTCGACAAGGTTGTGGGCGTCGCAGAGGCGGTCGCCGAACGAGCACATCGCATTCTGCAGGCTGGTCATATTCCGCTTGTCCTGGGCGGCGACTGCACCATCGAGCTAGGGGTTCTCTCGGGTTTTCTCGCGTTCGGCCAGGATCCGGGATTGATGTATGTCGATGGCGGCGTTGATCTCTATACACCGGTCGATAATCCGACAGGAGTTCTGGACTCGATGGGAATCGCCCACATGCTGGGCGAGCCCGGCACTTCGAATGCGCTGAGTTACATCGGGCCGCGATATCCGCTGATGGAGCCTTCGGCCATCGTTCTATTTGGCCACGGACCCGAGCCTCAAGACGGATCGTTGGCACGCGTCCTCGCAACCAAACAGACGATGACGTCATTTTCGGCGGCCACTATCAGAGGAGCCGCCACCGAACGAGCGCGGCAGGCGCTCGCCGTGCTGGAAGCGCGCCGGAAGCCTTTTGCCGTTCATTTCGATGTCGACGTCATCGACTTCGTGGATGCCCCGTTGGCCGATGTGCCGCTGATCAACGACGGCATCTCTTTCAATGAGGCTTTCGCCGCCCTGTCAGTGTTCGCTGCAAGCCCATTGTTTCAAAGCTTGACCATAACCGAGCTGAACCCGGATCACGGCGCTGAAGACGGAAGCACCGTGAGGCGCTTTGTCGAAGCACTGGCCGAGGCACTGGCGGAGGGAGGAGTTTAGGCGGACCGTGTTGCCAAATTCGGTCTTGCCCGCGCGCCTTAGGAAAAGGACGAGCCCCGGATATCCCTGACGCGTCACTCTATGTGCCGCACGCTCCGTTCAATCATTTGATTTATAACACAAATTTTCACCACCACCTCACTGCGCCGCAGTTTTTCCTCGCGAGAAACTGCCGCAGAATCCTCACTGCGGCATGTTCGGGCGTGCAAAAAAACCGCCTGTTCAGGCGGCGGGCCTAGACTGCTGACAAACATCCGAGGCCTTACAAAACGCTTCGGATTCAGCGGCAGCTCGTCGCGCAGGCGACCATTGAATCTCTCGCTGAAGCCATTCTGCATTGGCTTGCCTGGAGCGATTTAGTGTCATTCGATCTTGCTCTTCTCAGCACAGGAGAAGATGGCGTTGCTGGTGAACTCGGTGCCCTTGTCGGAGACGATCATCTTCGGCTTACCGCGCTCGGCGATCAGCCGATCGAGCTCGCGAGCCACACGGCCACCTGACAATGAGGCATCCGCCAACAGCGCCAGCCAGACAAAATACAGGTGTTCGCCTCGGAACTCGCATCAAAGCACAACCTTATTAAGACGCCCCCATCGCAAACCGAGAGGAAGCCAAGGCACATCATTCACAACGCCAGGCATCCAAAAGGCCGTTACCGTCCAAGTGGGACAAGTATAAGGGAAAAATGTCACTCCGCCGATATCATTATATCCCAGCGCCCTCTGGTTACATATCCCCTGTTCATCTTCGTTCAACGCTTCATATGATTTTCCAAAACGATCCTGAGCTACTAATGCTTTGCCCACCCCTCTCAAATACTCAGCTGCTGAATGAGACCAAGACTCCCCCGCCTCCACTCTCTCTCCATATTTCACGCCCATGCAGTTTCTATAGCCATACTCTTCGGCAATTTCGGTCAAATACTTATCTGCATCTCCATGCCCCAACGCGACAGCCAGACATATGTTTGCTGACAAGAGCTTCTCAATTTTTGAGGCGTCTAGATTGTAAGAGGGAATATCACCCTCATTCTGTAAGCGCGCCGGCCATCTCGCCACCTCTATACCAGCCATGCTTAGAAAATGCGCAGCTGCTTGGCAGCCGGATGCTGCGTTATCATCAACAAATACCAAAACACCTCTATCATCCAACTCATCTAATGCAACAGACACACTGACAAATAGTGATACCTTACTATTGTTCTTCCAATGCGCCTTAATTGAGCTGTAAGTTGCACCACCGCTACTCATGGAAAGGGGTACGACGAGAACTCTTTGGTATTTACCTGACCTAACCAAGTCCGAGATCGCAACATCCAATAGTCTGGAGATTTGATCCCGGTCCAGGAATCGTCCGTCTTTGAGCTTTTGAGCGACTTCCTTGCGCACCGACTGGGGGAACTGCATTAAGAATGCGTCTACCGTACTCTCGTCAATGCTCCACCCTCCCTCTCCTATGAACTTCCCATATAGTCTTACAATATCCTCAGCGTCACTGACGTTTTGACCCTGGAAATGAACGGATCCAATTTGCGATGAGTAGTCACTGCCATCCAGTTCATTTAATATCTCTACAATAGTATCATGATTGATTCCGCACTTTCTTACGATGTAAGATAAGTCAAATCCTACGCGATGCGTGGCTGGAATACTGACCGGAACCTTTGAGCGGGATTCTTCAGTATATATAGTTTCGCTTGACTGGTCGCTCTGACCGCCTGATCGCGGGCCCGGCCCAAAACCAACAATTGTACGTTCAAAGCCGAGTGACTTTCGGCTCAAAACAGCGCAGGTGGCTACGCACACAATCTCACGCCATCCAGGCGGAGCCATGACATACCCCACCATTCTAAAATGCTCTGTCGCATCCGAAACGCCGCTCGCGTTTGTAAAGTGTTCCGACGAGAGCAACTCACCGTTCTGCAAGATCGGAGCGCTAGGCTTTTTCTGATCAATCCCGGAAATCGGAATAAACGACACAAAGTCGAAATCGCATACCGGTCTTTTAGCGCTTGATGCAGCGGAGATTGCCCCGTTTATTTTTATGGCTTCCTCGCGGATCTCATCCTCGAGCGCCACGCTATCGACAGCTCCGCCTTTGGTGAGAAAGCTGATGATCCGCTTCGTCAACTGTCCACGAACTTCTCTATACGCCACAATATTGGCAGGCCCTCCATATGTATTCGGAAACACTCCACGGACAGGAAATGCAGGCATTACAGCATCCGGGTCGATACAAAACGCCTTTTTGGGTAAGTTCCTAAGAAATATACGCTCGGCAATAGACGAAACACTCTTGTTCCTGGCCCGCTTCAAATATGAAATTAGCTCAGCATCAGAAAACGACCATATTTCGATAACATCTTTATCGCGTTTATATTTATATTTTCTTGCGCTGTTATCAAGTGGCGCATCGCCAGAAGAATTAAGCTTCAAGGCTCTGGACAGCAAAGATTCAGCAGTTCGTGTTACTGCGTGAAGATAAACCCTTTGGTAGAGCATTGACCGAGCACGTATTATCTCGTCGTATGAGTCCCAACCCGAAGCGTTCAATGCGAAAACTGATGTTATATCTTTTGAATAACCCAGGTCGATCGCGACCGAACGGTCAAATTTGACGATTGAACTACCTAAAAATACACGGGATACATCCACACCAACGGGAATACCACACGCCCGAGCATCTCGATTAATGTAATCTATCTTATCGGCATCCACAGCGGCCGAGGAGATTATACTCTGTATATTCCCGCAGTCTGCGGACACCCTTAGCTCAGCAATTAAGCAAGCAATTCTGTATATCGCATCCTCATTTTCAGGCTCCGGGTTAATTACGTCGTTATAAAACTCACAGAACCTAGGAGAGAGGATAAACAGTACTGATAGCATCTCGGAAAGAGAGATTTTCTTTCCAATGTAGGCCGCTATCTCCGAACCTATTTTAAAAGTACTATAATCCAGATTTGCGAACATGAAATTTCCCTGGGAGGCTTCAATCGCAGACTCCGTTGCATGGGAAAACGGCAAATGCCCGATATCGTGAAGAAGAGCGGCATGAACGAGCTCATATGCTCGTGGATAGCCTATCTGCTCTATGCCCGCGAATGTGATTGCGGAAGGAGCAGTATTTTTCCTCGCATGGGAATTCTTTGCAATAGCCTCAACGATGCGAGAGACAACATGTGCGGTCCCAAGTGAATGGGAAAAACGGGTGTGCTCAGCGGTTGGATAGGTAACATACGAGAATCCGAGCTGATGTATACCACGTAATCTTTGAAATACTGGAGAGTCAATCAGACGCATCGAGAACTGATCAAAGTCAATCATCCCCCAAATAGAATCCTTAATGGACTTATGCTTTGTAGTTCTAAATTCTCGGCAGCTCTCGACGTAATCTTTCGTAAAGCCTATTCTATCAAATGCGCTGTTTACTGAGTTCTCAAGCTCGTTATCTTCATACCACCATTTTTGAAGCTTTTTTAGCGCCCCGATTTTTGTTGACGGCTCCCCCATTTCCTCACCACCTATCGCAAATGTCGCGCCAGATGATCTATTAGCTGTCTTTGCGTAGCCGTTAGGGACTGTAGCGCAAACTCTGCGACAGCCTGCGGTATTGCAAATTCCACCACTTCATAACTTGGATTGGGTACCCTTGTGAGGTACCCTTGTGCCGACCGAAGTTGATGTTCCCAATTCTCCATGGTTCCCAATTCTGAAGGTCTTAGGGAATTGGCTGTTTCGATTAGGGGAGCTAAATCGGACCATTTAGCTTCTTGGGACTGGTACTCGCTGATTTTCTCGTCAAGGTCTTCGACTACCGCTGATAGGGCGCGGCGTGTTCCGGGTTCGCTAGGAACGATATTCTTGAAACCTTGTTGTACGAGCTTCGCGATAAAGGCCTCGACGAACTCTTCTGGAGTGAACGCCGGAATTAATGGCGCGTTCTCGGCTTGGGATGGCTTTTGTCGCTGCGCAGCAGAGGAGATAGCCATATTTAAGCTCCATTTAATCAAGGCTGATTCTGTACTTTTAAGTGTGTCCTTACCGGCGTCCAAAGTCCACGATAAGTCCGAGTTTTCCGCCTGAATTTCTCTAGGCTCTCGGTGCATGTGCCTTTGTGAGCTAGCTCGACTTTCACGCTTGAAGTGTGGTCGGGTGCTTCTGATTTTCCCGTATTCCCCATTCAGTCCGACCGCGCATCAGAACCGGATAGCTCGTAAGTTGCTTCCTTTTAAGGTTCGGGTTGAGCTGGCGAGCGTAAATAACGGACGTGCGGCCTTTTGTGCCGTCATTACGCTACTGCACAATCAAAGAACTAAGTGGATTCGCCCTTCCTTTGTTCTTCCAATATGAACAATCGATAAATTCATAATCTCGATTTTCGATGGAACGTCAGACTTGAGATCAAGAATTGATGCTAGGAGCGCTCTTAAAAAATTCCCATGCGTTAATGCCACAATTAGATTGGATTCGAAGCTGTCGAGGGATCTCAATACGGCAGTCGCTCTTTCAACCAGATCATCGAAAGACTCCCCACGTAGTGGCCGGAAATCCCTCCTAAACAGCCAGTATGGCGTGGGCGGCTTCGTTTCTAATTTTTCCTTAGCTAAACCTTCAAATTCTCCAAAATTTTGCTCCGCGAGTTCGTTTAAGATTTGAACTTCACCAGTCTCGCCGAGACGTTCTCTAATTAATTCGGCGGTTTGGATACAGCGTTTTAGGAGGCTACTGACCCAAAGGGCACCATGCGGGACAATATCTGCCAGCTCCCTTATTTTTTCGTGCTCCACGGCCCCTATTGGTACGTCTAGCGCTCCGTATATTCCTTTGAAACTCTCGGTTTTTGCATGCCTGATAAAGTAGTATTCTCTCGCGAATTTCATTTAATTAGCCTCCGTTCCGACGGCTTTATTCTAATGAGAATTTGGTTTAGCTATTCTTTCGCCGCTGACCTCCATTCTCGTGGTTCTGAGGACAGGACGGGGAACTTAGGTCTCGTGTTCGTTCTTTCCGCGCGCAGCTGGAACTAGATTTTCTGCTTTCAGAGGTTGAGGACAGTTGATGGAGTGTTGCCTTTCAAACGGCACCAACTGCATCGAGTGGCTCTTTGAAAGAAAATACAAATGGAAACGCTCGTCGAAGGCAGCGAGCAGACGAGTTGCTATATCTCTGGCGCACTATCAGACCAGCGTGGGTCCTGTGATGGTCGCGATGTTTGTTTGCCGCCGTAGCTCGACTTTGGGCTCCTTCGTTGTCAGTGGTTACCAGTCATTCATTAGTACTTGCTCACTAGGTTGTACGCACCGGTACCGGCCCGGCGCTGCAGTTTCCACTGCTCCTTGTCCTCACAACCGTGCCTCGGGTTGACGTCTGTTCGTTCTTGCGACGTCATACCGAGTTTAGGGGGCGTACCGGCGCATAAGGGACACGGTCTCGATTGTTTTCCGCGCGACACGCTCTATCGGTTCCTAGTGCGAGAACGCCTGGGGACGTAAATCTCTGCGATGGATTTGATTGCCGTCTGAAATGCTTGGCCTAAGATTACGCAGGTGGCTCACTACAATGCTGGATACTCTCCTCCGACTCCGCGGTGAAGTAGCCTCCCCTGGCACCTTGGGCTAGTGAACAAACAGTATCTTATAGACATGCAATGCTGCGGTTCGGTCCAAGTATCTGCCTTTTGGCAGATACCGACGAGAGGTTCGCACACCGCCAACTCTCTAATCGGGCGGCTGAAGTTTGCGGCAGATACCGCACCGAGGTATTGGCACGGAAACTAGAACGGCGAGCCGGAATGATGCTCACCAAAAATAATCAGATTCTTAGAAAACCCGGACCGGATAACACCGCATGGCTTGGGCACGAAGGTCGATGTTCGAATGTGACGCAATCTAGCTAATGGCGAGGGGTTGCGCCGGATGCGGCGCCGCCAAGCAGCCCCCCCCTATGCGGCAGAGGCAGTCTGGCGTCAGACTAGAGACAAGGGGACAGAAAAAGGAAAAGCGGAGGCTCGACGAGCTCCGCTTTGTTTTTTGCCTCTCGAACCAAGTTGCGGCAACTTCCCGCGTCGTTTGCGGCATCTTCCCTGACGCATCGGCCAAATAGGCTGACGCGTCAGGATATCCCGATGATATCCGGGGCTCGTTTTTTGCTTCTTGTTAGCGCGGCTCAGCTGCAGCCGCTTGTCGAGCCGCAGGTGTCGCACTTCAGACAGGTTCCGTTACGGACCATGGTGAAGTTGCCGCATTCCGAGCAGGACTCGCCCTCGTAGCCCTTCATGCGGGCGTGGGCGACGCGCGTTGCGTAGTCGGGCTGGGCCTGCGTCGAGCCGACGGAAGCCGGTGCCGGTGCCTCTTCGGCATCGCGACGGAAGGCGGTGGCGGCCGAACCGCTGACGCCGGTCACCGCTGCGCTGGCGCGGGCCGTTGCGAAAGCCGAAACGCTGGCGCCAGTAGCACCGGCACTGGCCACGCCTTTGGGATCGGGCGTGGCCGACACCAGCTTCAGCTGCTTGCCGCGCACCAGACCCTTGGAGACCACCGCCTCGCCACCGCGACCACTGGTATCACGCCCCTCGCCGCCCGACGGCTTCAGGTCGTCCGGCACCACATGGGCCAGCTCGTAACGGCCAAGGTAGGAGACGGCGAGCTCGCGGAACACATAGTCGAGGATCGAGGTGGCGTTCTTGATCATCTCGTTGCCCTGCACCATGCCCGCCGGTTCAAAGCGGGTGAAGGTGAAGGCGTCGACATATTCCTCGAGCGGCACGCCCCACTGCAGGCCGAGCGATACCGAGATGGCGAAGTTGTTGAGGAGAGCCCGGAGCGCCGAACCTTCCTTGTTCATGTCGATGAAGATCTCGCCGAGGCGGCCGTCATCATATTCGCCGGTGCGCAGGAACAGCGTGTGACCGCCGATCTTGGCCTTCTGGGTGTAGCCCTTGCGACGGGTCGGCAGCTTCTCCTGCTCGCGGTCGCGCACGTGCTTTTCGACGATGCGCTCGACGATCTTCTCGGAGATCAGCGCGGCGCGCGCGGCGGCCGGCAGGGCGGCCAGCGCCTCGGCGGCATCCTCGGCCTCGTCGTCCTCGTCGGCGAGCAGTTGTGAGTTCAGCGGCTGGCTGAGCTTGGAACCGTCGCGATAGAGGGCGTTGGCCTTGAGCGCCAGACGCCAGGACAGCATGTAGGCTTCCTTGCAGTCCTCGACGGTGGCGTCGTTCGGCATGTTGATGGTCTTGGAGATGGCACCCGAGATGAACGGCTGGGCGGCCGCCATCATGCGGATGTGGCTCTCGACCGACAGGAAGCGCTTGCCGATGCGGCCGCAGGGATTGGCGCAATCGAACACCGGCAGGTGCTCGGCCTTGAGGTGCGGCGCGCCTTCGAGCGTCATGGCACCGCAGACATGGGTGTTGGCGGCCTCGATGTCGGCCTTGGAGAAGCCGAGGTGGGCGAGCAGCTCGAAGGCCGGATCGTTCATCTGGGCATCGCTGACGCCGAGCTTCTTCATCTCGTCGTCGCCAAGCGTCCAGCGGTTGAACACGAACTTGATGTCGAAGGCGCTCTTGAGGCTGGCCTTCACCTTGTCGATGGCAGCGTCCGACATGCCCTTGGCGCGGAGCGAGCCAGGATTGACGGCCGGAGCCTGATCGATAGAGGCGTGGCCGACGGCATACGCCTCGATCTCGGCGATCTGGCTTTCAGAGTAGCCGAGCGTGCGCAGGGCTTCCGGCACGGCGCGGTTGATGATCTTGAAGTAGCCGCCGCCGGCCAGCTTCTTGAACTTCACCAGCGCGAAGTCGGGCTCGATGCCGGTGGTATCGCAGTCCATGACGAGGCCGATGGTGCCGGTCGGCGCGATCACCGAAACCTGGGCGTTGCGGTAGCCATGCTTCTCGCCGAGGGCGAGCGCCGCATCCCAGGATGCGACGGCGGCGTCGAGCAGCGGCTTGTCCTTGATCGAAGCGTGGTCGAGCGGCACCGGCAGCGTGTTGAGCTTCTCGTAGCCGGTCGCCTTGCCGTGGGCGGCGAGGCGATGGTTACGGATGACGCGCAGCATGTCCTGAGCGTTCTTCTTGTAGCCGGGGAACGGCCCAAGCTCCTTGGCCATCTCGGCCGAGGTGGCATAGGCGACACCGGTCATCACCGCGGTGATGGCACCGCAGATGGCGCGACCCTCGGCGCTGTCATAAGGAATGCCCGACGACATCAGGAGGCCGCCGATGTTGGCGTAGCCCAGACCAAGGGTGCGGAACTCGTAGGAGAGCTGGGCGATCTGGCGCGAGGGGAACTGCGCCATGGTCACCGAGGTCTCGAGCACCACCGTCCACAGGCGACAGACGTGCTTGAAGCCCTCGACGTCGAAGCTCTTGTCGGCGTTGAGGAATGGCAGCAGGTTGACTGAGGCGAGGTTACAGGCCGTGTCGTCGAGGAACATGTATTCCGAGCACGGATTGGACGCGCGGATCTCACCCGACTGCGGCGAGGTGTGCCAGTCATTGATGGTGGTGTGATACTGGATACCGGGATCGGCCGACGCCCAGGCGGCATAGCCGATCTTTTCCCAAAGGTCCGACGCTTCGAGCGTCTTGACGGTGCGGCCGTCCTTGCGGGCGGTCAGGTTCCACTTGCCGCCGGTCTCCACCGCGCGCAGGAAGGCGTCGGTGACACGCACGGAGTTGTTCGAGTTCTGGCCGGCAACCGTGAGATAGGCCTCGGAATCCCAGTCGGTGTCGTAGACGGGGAATTCGAGCGAGGTGTAACCCTGCTTGGCGAACTGGATGACGCGGCGGATGTAGTTCTCCGGCACCAGCGCCTTCTTGGCGGCGCGCAGCTCACGCTTGAGGCCGTGGTTCTTCTGCGGATCGAAGCGATCGTCGCCAGCAGCCGTCTCAGCGGTGATCGCAGCCATGATGGCGGTCAGGTGCTTGGAGCAAATCTTGGAACCGGTGACCAGCGCCGCGACCTTCTGCTCTTCCTTGACCTTCCAGTTGATGTACTGCTCGATATCCGGATGATCGATGTCGACCACCACCATCTTGGCGGCGCGGCGCGTCGTGCCGCCCGACTTGATGGCGCCGGCAGCCCGGTCGCCGATCTTCAGGAAGCTCATCAGGCCTGACGACTTACCGCCGCCGGCCAGCTTCTCGCCCTCGCCGCGCAGCTTGGAGAAGTTGGAGCCGGTGCCGGAGCCGTACTTGAAGAGGCGCGCTTCGCGGACCCAGAGGTCCATGATGCCGCTTTCATTGACGAGATCGTCTTCGACCGACTGGATGAAGCAGGCATGCGGCTGCGGATGCTCGTAGGCGGAGGCAGAGCGGACCAGCTTGCCGGTCTTGAAGTCGACGTAGTGGTGACCCTGGCTCGGACCGTCGATGCCATAGGCCCAGTGCAGACCGGTGTTGAACCACTGCGGCGAGTTCGGGGCGACCCGTTGGGTGGCCAGCATGTAGCGGAGCTCGTCGTGGAAGGCGTGCGCGGCCTCTTCCGAAGAGAAATGACCGGCCTTCCAGCCCCAGTAGGTCCAGGTGCCGGCAAGACGGTCGAACACCTGACGCGCGTCGGTCTCGCCGATGATGCGCTCGCCTTCCGGCAGCTTGGCAAGAGCCTCGTCGTCAGGCACGGAACGCCACAGCCATGAGGGAACGGAATTCTCCTCGACGCGCTTCAGCGCTGCCGGCACACCGGCCTTGCGGAAATACTTCTGGGCGAGAATGTCGCTGGCCACCTGGCTCCAGGCAGCCGGCACGTGGATGTCGGCAGCGCGGAAGACAACGGATCCGTCAGGGTTACGGATCTCACTGACCGCCACACGGAACTCGATCCCGTCGTATGGCGAGTGCCCTTCCTTGGTAAAGCGCCGCTCGAACAACATTGTTTAGCCCCTTGAAATTTGCCGGAAACACACCGCAGAGGCGTGCTCCATTGATCTTGTTTGGCCCATTTTAAGTCTGCAGGCGCGATTTGCCGAATGGCGGAGGAATCCGACCATTCGCCGGCTCCGCACTTCATCTAGTGCCCACATCCTTCAACTGGCCCCTACATGTAGGGTTCCGCCGATTCCGTAAATTAAGTGTTAACGCGTTTTCCCCAAACTTCGGAAGCTTTCAACAGCCTTCACTCCTCGGTCCGGATTTCACGCTTCCATTTGTGATTCCGTCTTGACGGAGCTTTGCCGGCAACCGATTCGCCTGGGTGTTCCAAGCGTGGATGCGAAAGCAAATCAGGGCGGGTCACTGGAGTTGTCGGCAGCTTGTCCCACACCTCTGCAGGCTGAAAAGACTCACTGGCGGCATGAGGTGATATTAGCTCGCTCTACCGTCGGTCACAACATCATATAGGCATTTTCGATCAATTTCACACCACATATAGATTTTTGAATTTTGATTACGCTTCTAGCGGTTAGATTTAGCACCCTTCAACCATATCGATTCAAGGGTTCTTGAGGCTTTTGTGGTCAGGTTGGAACCATTGCCAAACCGGTGTGCCAACCCTGGGAAGTGCGCACCTTCGTACCGAGTTCTGGAGCCTACACGTCATGACGCATCACGCCACCTATGCCGTTACCAACGAGCAGCTGGATGTCGTGGTGATCGACGACTCCAAGACCATGCAGGGCATCATCCGCTCGATGTTGAACGCCATGAAGGTACGGCGGCTCAGGCTGTTCGACAGTACCGAGGCGGCACTGCATGCGATGTTGCATGAGCCACCGAACCTGATCATCTGCGAATGGCGGGCGGGCCTCGTCAGCGGCCATCAGCTGTTGCGCATGGTACGCGCCCGCTTCATGGAGCCGCTCTGCTACGTTCCCGTGATCATTCTGACCGCGACGCCGACGCGGGCCATCGTGGATAAGGCCATGGCTGCGGGTGCAAACCTTATTGTCGTCAAGCCGATTTCTCCGGCCGTCCTGCAGGAACGCATCTCCTGGCTGCAGCGCGACCAGCGTGAGCTCGTTTTGGGACCGCGCGGATCTTTCGAGATCGAAGGCGTCCGCGAATCGATGATGGCCCAGAAGGAACGCGCAATGGCCGTTCGCAAGGCGGCGACCGCCAAGCCGATTCGCAGACCGGAAGCTCCGCCGCCGCCAGTCGTTCAGGAAATCCCCGAGCCGGATACGCTGGCCGCCGAGCAGTGGCAGGCGTTCTTGCGCACCAAGGAGCAGCTCGAACGCAAGGCTGGGCTCAGGCCTCCCGAAGAAGCGCCGGAGCAAAAGCAGCCTATCAATCCGGCTTGGGCGGCGCTCCGGCGGAGGTGAACCTCGTTCCGTAAAAAGCCGAAGGCGGCTCTGGACAAGACCACCACAGCTCGCCATAGTCCGCGCAACTACGTGGATGGCGAGGCCTGGAGCCGCGCCGATGCGATGGACTGAGAGATCATGACGTTCAAGGAACTGCTGACCGAAGTCTTCACCTGGTGGAACGGGCAGACCCTCGGCACCCGCTTCTATACCTGGAGGAAGGGGCAGCGCGTCGGCGAGGATGAGCAGGGCAACGTCTATTACCAGACCAAGGGCGGTGTCCGCCGCTGGGTGATCTACAAGGGCGAAGCCGATGCCTCGAAGATTCCGGCGGGCTGGCATGGCTGGATGCATCATCGTGTCGATGAGCCGCCGACCAACGAGCATTACCGGCCGCGCGAATGGCAGAAGCCGCATCAGCCGAACTTCACCGGCACTGCGGCAGCCTATCGTCCCAAGGGATCGCTTGCCTCGGCAGAAGGCCGTCCGGTGGTGACCGGCGATTACGACGCCTGGACGCCCGGCTCCTGACCAAGGGCCACGCTGGAAAGCGCACGACAGACCCGGACGGGACGGATCGCACCGTCCCGTTTTTTATTGGTTGCGGATAAGCGAGCCACAGCGAATGCGTTGTTGGCCCCACAGGCCGAAGCGGATAAGGTTGCGATTCAAATAGCTTAGTGGCCGCGCAACGTGGGCGGCGAACGGAGGAAATGCTCGGATGTCTCCACGCTCGATTATCATCGATACCGATCCCGGTCAGGACGACGCCGTCGCCTTCATGCTGGCGCTCGCCTTTCCAGAGACATTCGACGTGCTCGGCATCACCACCGTCGCTGGCAACGTTGGCTTATCGAAGACCTCGGCCAACGCCTTGAAGCTGCTTGAGCTCGTCGGGCGAACGGACGTCCCGGTGTTTGCCGGCGCATCGGCTCCTTTCGCCGTCAAACTGGAGACCGCCGAATACGTACATGGTGAAACCGGCCTCAACGGCTGGACCTTTCCCGACCCGACGACTCCGCTCCGCCCGGAATTCGCACCTGACTTCATTGTCGATGCGGTGATGAGTCGGCCGGAAAAATCGGTGACGTTGCTTCCGCTCGGTCCGCTGACCAACGTCGCCCTGGCGATCGCCAAGGAGCCCCGCATTGCCACCCGCCTCGACAAGATCGTCCTGATGGGGGGCGCCAACATCGAAGGCGGCAACTCGACACCGGCCGCCGAGTTCAACATCTGGGTCGATCCGCACGCTGCCCAGCGCGTCTTCCGTTCGGGCGCCGAGATCGTCGTGATGTCCCTCGACGTCACCCACCAGGCACTGATCCGCAAGGCCTGGCTCGCCGAACTGGCTGCGCTCAAGCGTAAGGCTGCCGAAGCTTTCGTCGGGCTCTTGTCGTTTTACGAGCGCTTCGACGAGCGGAAGTATGGGTCGGATGGTGGCCCGCTGCACGATCCGACCACGGTTGCCTATCTGCTCAAGCCGGAGCTGTTCGAAGGCAAATTCGTCAATGTCGAGATTGAGACCACGCCCGGCCTCTGCTTTGGCCAGACCGTCGTCGATCGCTGGTCGGTGACCGATCGTCCCAAGAATGCCACTTGGATCACCAAAATTGACGCTGCCGGATTCTTCGAACTGATTCTGGAAGCATTCCGGCGCCTGCCCTGATAAGGGGATGCCAAGAGCTCGCCGCATTTGGCGTGTTGGGTGCCGCAAGGTGCCCGACGCTCACGTCGAGCCAACAGCCACGCCAGTCAGATGCCATCCATGACGCTCAAGTTCATCGTTCCGCTTGCCGCCATCGGCCTGACGACCGCCCTCACCGGGCCGGCCGCAGCCGACAAGATCGCCAACAAGGTGGCGGTCTTCACCGGGCTCGACAAGATCACAGGCAGGACCATCGATTTTGACGTCTATGTCGACGAAACCGTGCGTTTCGGTACCCTGCAGGTCACGCCAAAGGTTTGCTACAGCCGGCCGACCACCGAAGCTGCGGAGACCGATGGCTATATCAACGTGGATGAAATCACGCTCGATAAGCAGATCAAACGCATCTTTTCCGGATGGATGTTCGCGGCAAGTCCGGGTCTCAATGCCGTCGAGCACCCGGTCTACGACGTGTGGCTCATCGGCTGCCGGATGGACAGTACAGTGCCGCCGCCTGTTGCCAGCAATGCCGACATACGGGTCGCCGTATCGAACCAGGCCGACAGCGGGGCTGGCAGCGTCGATGACGGAGAGCCGGTCGCCCTCACCTTCATTGATGGCATCCCGCTTCCGCCGCAAAAGCCGGCGGTACCCAGCATGATGATGGAAGATGCGCCGGCGGAAACGCCAGCCGAAGGCGGGACCGGGACAGACGGACAGATTCTCGACTAATCCGAGATCTTAGCTCGTAAGTTTTCATTGAAAATTATCAACGATTTGAATCATAATCCTGAGATGGCGCTTTAACTAGCACCTTGCGTTGGCGGGGTGGCCTCCGGTGCAGGCAGCCAACTCAGCGCTTCCACTCCGCTGATCGAAGACGGCAAGGCATGGAAGTCACCTTGCGTCGCCAGGGCTGCCGCCAGTCGCTGACCATAGATACGCTTGGGTATCTCGATCGTACCGAAGTGCGCGAGATGGTCGGTCACGAATTGCGTGTCGAGCAACCGATATCCACCTGCCCTGAGGCGGGCGATCAGGTGAACCAGAGCCACCTTGGAAGCGTCGGTCGCAGTCGAGAACATGCTCTCGCCGAAGAAGGCTCCGCCGATGGAGACCCCATAAAGACCGCCAACCAGCTCGCCATCCTTCCAGCTCTCCACGGTGTGACAATGCCCGCGACGGAACAGCTCACCGTAGAGTTTGCGGATTGTGGCGTTGATCCAGGTTTTTTCGCGCCCAGGAGCAGGAGCGGCGCAGCCGTCGATAACGCCGTAGAAGTTGGCGTCGACCCTCACTTCGAAGCCACCGTTGCGCACGGTGCGGGCCAAACGTCGGGGAATCCTGAAACCGTCGAGCGGGATGATGCCGCGCCACTCGGGCTCGATCCAGAACAGGTTGGGATCATCGGCACTTTCGGCCATCGGGAACATACCGACGGCGTAGGCCTTCAGCAAAATGTCGGCCGTAAGCGTGGGAACGCTCGATGTCCGATCCGCCATGTCCGCCGCTTCCTCCGTTCCCAAATCAAGTTTTATACAGTGCGTTTATAAACCGTTTGGTCAGTTGTATAACCTAGATTATCGCCTACTGCATTGGCGACAGTGGGGACGAAATGGGCGGCTTGCCGGGATACGAGATCGCAGTCATCTCGGATGCTACAGCCATTGCCACCCTCCTCGCAGCCCAGGGTTTCGACCGATCCCCCTTTCAATCCTCGAACTGGCTCAAGAGCTGGTTTGCGGTTTTCCAGCCAACCGAGACCGACTGCTTCGTCGGTCTGATCCGGAAATCGGATGGAGGACAACCACTCTTTATGCTGCCGCTCATTCGCGAGCGGTGCTGCGGCATACGCGTCCTGATCCCGCCGGATCGTGGCATCAGCGACTATCATTCCGCGCTGATCAGCCCCGAATTCGCGCCCGACCAAGCCACCATGAACCGGCTCTGGGGTGCACTGGTCGCGATGCTGCCGAAGGCGGACATGCTTGCGCTCGATCGCGTTCCGCCGGAATACGCGGCGCGGCTGGGCATCTCGCATCTCATGCGCGCTTCTGGATGCTCGTCACATTCTTTACCGATCGACACGGATTTTACCACGCTCCGCGAGCGCCGCTTTGATCCATCAACCGGGCGTCGGCTGGTCAAGAACCGGCGCAAGCTTGAGAACAAGGGAAGCCTGACATTCGACTTCATCGCCGGGGCCGAGGCTCTGGCCGATCTCGATTGCCTCCTCGACTGGCGTCAGAAGCGTTTCCAGCACCTGATGAGCGAACAGGATGCCGCCATCCAGCGAACCTTCTACCGGCATCTGATCGAAGCGGGAACACTTGGCAAGGTCGGTCGGCTGCGCCTCGATGGCAAGCTGATCGCTGGCTGCCTCGCGCTTATTGAACAGGAGCGCATCCTCATCCTGACGATCGCCTACGACAAGGCTTTTTCCAACTGGGCTCCAGGCCTACTCGCCTTTGAGAGCTGTATTAAAGAGGCCGCCGAGCAGGGCTTGAAACTTTTTGACCTGACGATCGGCGATGAGTCCTACAAGCAGTTTTTCGGAACCGACTGCACCCGGCTTATGGAGCTCCGCCAACCCATGACGCTTCGCGGTCGGCTGGCTCTCGCCCTCCACGACCTCAAGCCCAAGGTCAAATGTGTGCTGCAGCGGCTAGGCATCTTCGAATTCGTGCAGAAGCTCAGAGGAAAAAGACGCGGCAAAAGCTGAGCGCGACGGATAGGAATATCTTTTCCGAACAACCGGTTGGGTAAAGTTCCGATCCCCCTGTACCGCTTTTGCTTTAGGCTTTCGCATGTCGAGTCGTGCCGTGCATGGCTCTGACAAGGAAGCGACCATGACAACAAGACGACCGAAAATCGCCATCTACTTTGCCAGCCATGACGGGCAGACCGGCAAGATTGTCGGGCGTATTGCCGAACACCTAGCTTCACAGGGGATCGATGCAAGCCTAACTGATATCTCGTTTGGCACAATTCCAGCGGTCGACATGAAAGCGGATCTCGTACTTCTGGCTGCCGCCATTCGCTATGGCGTCCATCTCCGCGCCGCGCGACAATTCCTGAAAAGACTGCGGACCGAACTTTCCGACGAACACATTGCCGTGATCTCGGTCAACCTGACCGCTCGCAAGCTGGGACGGCAAACCGCCGAAGGCAACGTCTATCTTCGCAACTGGCTGAAGCGAACGGGTCTTCAGCCGGCAATGGCCGCCGCCGTTGCTGGGCGGCTCGATTACCCGGCCTACCGCTGGTTCGACCGTATGATGATCCAGACCATCATGAAGATCTCGGGCGGCCCCACAGATCGCAATACGGTCGTCGAATATACTGACTGGTCCCAGGTCGAAAAGTGTGCGACCGCGCTTGCGGCGCTCGTCAAGCCGGCGTTGTAAAGACTTTCCTTACCATAACTTGCCATCCTGACTTCCAACAGAGCCGCTCCAAAGCTGGTGCCAGAAGGCACGAGCGAGTTTCACGGCCCTCGTCCAGGTAAGCGTTGAGTGAGTTTTGGCATGGCGACGTTGGCAGCGTATTCAAGCGGTTACGAGCCGATTTCCATCAGAGCGTCGATCCGTTTCACAGGCCTGCCGGCCGCCTCCGCCTTTATGGCGGTCACTGCAGCGGCGGCCCTCTGGATCGGGCTCAGCCTGACGGCCGTCGGCACCGTGAGCGAAAACCTTTCGGCCGCCCGCCAGTCGATCTACGACTCCGGCCTGTCCGTCAGGCCATTGCCGGCAACTTTGGCGCCGGCAAAAAAGCCGACCAAGTTCGACAAGCTGCCGTCGATGGCCGAACCGGTGACGAGCGCGCTTTCGGCCGACGCCATTCTGCTGTCGCGTCAAAACAAAGCCACGGCCACGGTTGCCATGCGTCTTGCAGAAGCCGCCGTCGCGCTCAGACAGCAGCAGTTCGAGGCGCGGTTCCAGTCGAACATTTCGATCAGCAAGCGTACCGCCTTGGCCGTCCGTCATGATCGGCTCGCCGCTCCCACCGCCGGACCACGCCTTGTGGTCGCGGAGGTCGAAGCGCCGCTGCCGGTGCCCCGTCCAGCCATTCCCGCCAAGCCTGTCGAAGTCACTCCTGAACCACCGAAGGTCGCCGCCGTAGCTCCTCAGGTGGTGGCGGTTGCGCCGCCCGTGGTCGTCGCCGCGCCTCAGCCCCAACAGGAAAAGCAGGAAAAGCCGGCTGCTGCCATCGTCGCCTCGAAGCCAAAGACGGAGGTCGCAGCCCTGGAGCCGTTCCGGCGTCCCGGCGTCGCGGTCTATGACATCACCAATGGCGTCGTTCACATGCCGAACGGCGAAAATCTCGAGGCCCATTCCGGCCTCGGCGACATGATGGACGACATTCGCTACATCCACGTCAAGATGCGTGGCCCAACGCCGCCGGGGACCTACAAGCTCTCCATGCGCGAGAGCCTGTTCCATGGCGTCGAAGCCATTCGGCTTACCCCGGAAGATGGGAAGAAGCCGTTCGGTCGCGACGGCCTGCTCGCTCATACCTACATGCTGCGCAAGCCGGGCGAGTCCAACGGATGCGTCTCCTTCCGCGACTATCCGCGCTTCCTCGCCGCCTTCAAACGCGGTGAAGTCAAGCAGATGGTTGTCGTGGCGCGCGCCAGCAACAAGCCGGAGCCGAAGGTCGCCTCGCTATTCTCATGGTTCAAGGGATAAGCGCAGCCCCACACCCTAAGACACAAACACTTCAATCGCAGCGCGGCGAACACTGAATGTGGCCGGTGTCTGGGTGACGATTTCGCCGTCGGCATTGACCGGCATCGGCCGGCGGGTTCGGATCTCGAAGCGCGTTCCACTCATGGTGCGCACTTCGTCCTTCAATCCGTGCCGCCCCTGTCGGAAGGCTAGCGCCATGAAGGGCAGCTTCCAGACATCGCGGAACTCCAGGGAATAGAGATCGAGACGACCGTCGTCGATCTCAGCTGTCGCCTCGACAATCATGCCGCCACCATAATGACGGCCATTTCCGACGGCGATCTGCAACGACCGCACTTTCGTTTCATTCCCGTCGTCGGAGCGAATGACGGCACCGAACCGGCGCGCCTCGATCAGCACCTCGGTCGCCGTCAGCGCATAGGCGAACCGCCCCCAGCGACGTTTGGTCTCTCGGCTGAGCTTGTCGGCCAGTCGTGCGCTGAGGCCCAAACTGGCAACATTGAAGAATGGCTTGCCGTTGACGTCGCCGACGTCGATCGCCTTGGTGCGGCCGGCAGCGATGATCCTGGCTGCACCGACCATGTCGAGCGGCAGTCCCAGGGTTCGAGCCAGATCGTTAGCAGTTCCGCCCGGCAGGATACCAAGCGGCAATTTGCGTTCGATCAGCGCCGACGCCGCCGCATTGAGGCTGCCGTCGCCGCCGGCGACAACAACGAAATCGACTCGGTCGGCATGGCGCTCGATCGCGGCGGCCAGTGTCTCTCCCTCGCGCCACGCCGGGCGCAACACATCGATATCCGCCTTGTGCAACTCGGCAACGGCGGCGTCGACACCGGCTCCGGCCGAGCGGCTATGAGGATTGGCGATGATGAGGGCGCGTCGATCCATTTGATCTCAGGCGAAGAAGCTGCCGAGATAGGCAGCGATTTGAGCACCGGCAGCAATCAGCACTGCTGTCCAGATAAAGGTCGCAATCGAAAGAACAAGGCCGAGCATCAGGACCAGACCATCGCGGGCCACCAGCGACAGGCCTATGACCAAAAGGCTGACCACCGGACCGATGTTGCCAAAGGGGATTGGCAACGCCAGCACCACGGCCAGCAGAAAGACGGGAATGCCAACCAGTACGTGGCTCCGTCGCCCCGTAAGGCTGCTCCAACGCCCCGCGCGAGCAATGGTCTCAAGCCGCCTCACCCACGGGAGCGCCCGAACTATAACCGCCTTCACGACATCCGCGGTGACGTGACGATCGGCAAGGAAGTGCGGCAAGGCGAGGCGATGGCGGCCGATCAGCATCTGGCAAGCGATCAGAACCAGACAGAGGCCGGTGATCATGCCGAATGGGCCGGGGATGGGAATCATTGCGGGCAGCGCCAACGCGATGAGCGCCAGACCGAACCCGCTCTGGCCTAGACGCTGAATGAGATCGCCCAGCGATACGCGATCACTATCCAATATCTCCTCGGCAATGCCGTGAAGCATCGACGACGCGCAACCCTGGGCCTCACTCGCGGCCGTCATTGATCGGATCTCCGTGAATAACTCGGCCCGACCAGGCGGACACCATCCCTGCCATATTGGGATGGCACTACGTAGTTTCAATTACGCACACCAAAATGTCCGTTTCAGCAAACGACCTGGTAACGACGCAGCCACACGGCCCATTCGTGAAAATACCTTGTCTTTTCAAATGAGACTTTTGGAGGGGCTACAACGAAATCTTGCGAAATAGCGAGGGGCGAAAGCCTTCTAGTTATTTCCCCGAGCTTTCTTGACCGGCTGGTAAAGATAATAGCGAGGGCTCCTGGGCTGAGACCCACTTTCCGCAGGCATCAGGCCGGCGGACAAGCAAGAAACATATTTCTGGGGGCTGGATTGATCCTCTCGAGAAAGAAAAGCATCGCCGACTTGATGGCGCAGGTGGGCGGCAAGACCTTGCCGCGCACGCTCGGCGCCTTCGACCTGTTCCTGATGGGCATCGGCGTCATTATCGGCACCGGCATCTTCGTGATGACCGGCGTTGCTGCTGCTACCTACGCGGGGCCAGGCATCATTCTGTCTTTCGCCTTTTCGGCGGTAGCCTGCGCCTTCATCTGCCTGGCATACTCCGAACTCGCCGCTGCACTTCCGGCCGCCGGCAGTTCCTATGCCTATAGCTATGCCGCCGCTGGCGAGTTCGTTGCCTGGCTGGTCGGCTGGAACCTGATCCTCGAATATACGGTGGGGGCCTCGGCAGTCGCCGCTGGTTGGTCGGCTTACTTCGTCGGCATCCTGAAAGCCGGCGGCATCGAACTGCCGCACGCGCTGACCGCCGTGCCGCACGATGGCGGCATCGTCAATCTGCCTGCCGTTCTGATCATCGCCTTCCTGACGTTCCTGCTCGTGCTCGGCGTAAGAGAGAGCATGCGCCTGTCGCGCATTCTGGTCTTCATCAAGCTCGGCGCCATCTTCCTGTTCCTGCTCTTGGCCACGCCTCACGTCACCCCGCAAAACTGGGTGCCATTCCTGCCTTTCGGCATGAAGGGTATCACCGCCGGCGCGGCCATCATCTTCCTGGCCTATATCGGCTTCGACTCGCTGGCGACGGCAGCCGAGGAGACGAGAAACCCGCAACGCAACATGCCGATCGGCATCATCGGCTCGCTGGTCGCCTGCACCGTCCTCTACATGGCCGTGTCGGCCGTGCTGACGGGCGTCGCGCCCTACACCGAGCTCAACAATGCCGAGCCGGTGACCTATGCACTGCGCAAGATCGGCTACAACTTCGGCTCGGCCGTCGTCGGCGTCGGTGCCATCGCCGGTTTGACCACGGTCTGCCTGGTTCTGATCTACGCCCAGACGCGCGCCTTCTTCGCCATGGCCCGCGACGGACTTATCCCCGAGGGCATCTGCAAGGTGCACCGCAAGTTCGGTACGCCGCATATTGCGACAATCTTCGTCGGAACGATGATCGCGCTGATCTCCGGCTTCACGCCGATCGGTATTGTCGCCGAGATGTGCAACATCGGAACGCTGTTTGCCTTCATCGTCACGTCGGCCTGCGTGCTGATCCTGCGCAAGACCCACCCGGACCTGAAGCGGCCGTTCCGCTGCCCGGCAGCCTGGGTGATCGCGCCGCTCGCCATCATCTGCAGCCTGATCATCATGTTCAGCCTACCGGGTGCGACGTGGGTGCGCTTTGTGCTGTGGAGCGTTCTCGGCGCGGTGATCTACGTTGCCTATGGCGCTCGCCACAGCAAGCTGACGTCTGAGCCGGTTCCCGCGCCCGCCGAATAAGGCGAGACGGCTCTCTGGCCACCGCCGATGTTCGCTCGCGCGATTGTCATCGGCGGTGGCCTTTCTATCTCTTGATGCGACTGAGAGGCGACGGCACATAGGAGGTTCACAGTGAGGAGACCTCCATGCCGCCGCTTTCGATCCTCGAGCTCGTCCGGGTCACCGAAGACACCGACGCGAAGGGCGCCCTCGACAATGCCCGCAATCTCGCCGGTCATGCCGAGCGCCTGGGTTACAAGCGCATTTGGGTTGCCGAACATCACAACATGCGCGGCATCGCCAGCGCGGCAACATCGATTGTCATCGCTCACATTGCCTCGGGCACCTCGACCATTCGCGTCGGCGCCGGCGGCATCATGCTTCCCAACCACGCGCCCTACATCATAGCCGAGCAGTTCGGTACGCTGGCTCGTCTCTATGGCGACCGTATCGACCTTGGGCTCGGCCGGGCACCCGGCACCGACCAACTGACGCTCAGGGCCATCCGACGCCCACCGGAAGCGGCGGAAAACTTTCCCGAAGACGTCCTGGAATTGCAGGCTTACTTCGAGCCGGCAGCCGAAGGGCAAAGGCTCGAGGCGGTGCCCGCCGCCGGTACGCGCGTCCCGCTGTGGATTCTCGGCTCCAGCCACTTCGGCGCCATGCTGGCGGCCGAGCTTGGCCTGCCCTACGCCTTCGCCTCGCACTTTGCGCCGGACCTGCTTTTGCCGGCTCTCGACATCTATCGCAGCCGCTTCAAGCCCTCGGCGATGCTCGACCGTCCCTACGCCATGGTCGGCGCCAACATCATCGCGGCTGATACCGACGAGGAGGCGCGCCGCCTTTTCACGACGCAGCAAATGTCGTTCACCGGCATTCGGCGTGGCGCGCGCGGCCTGTCGAAGCCACCGATCGACGATATCGACAGCTTCTGGGCTCCCCACGAAAAGGCGGAAGTGAGCCGCATGCTGGCGCGTTCCATCGTGGGATCAACCGAAACGGTGCGACGCGGTCTCGAAGACCTCGTCGGCGAGACCGGCGCCGACGAGATCATGCTGGTGTCCGACGTCTACGATCATCAAAAGCGGCTCAAGTCGATCTCGCTGATTGCCGAGGCTGCCGGCGCGACATCGGATGCAGCGGTCGCGGTCCTCTAGGGCCTCGGCTCAGTTGAACCCGGCGACGGCATGCGGCACGTAGGGAGCCTCAAGCGTAGCGATCTCCTCAGCTGTGAGCTTGACATCGAGGGCTGCCACGGCGTCGGCGATCTGGCCAGGCTTGGACGCGCCGACGATTGGCGCCGACACCTCGGACTTCTGAAGAACCCAGGCGAGCGCCACCTGCGCCCGCGGAAGACCGCGCGCCGCAGCGATGGCGGCCACCGCCTCGACGATCTTGCGATCGGAATCCTCGGTGCCGTTGTAGAGCGTCTTGCCGAAGGCATCGAGCTCCTGCCGGCGCGACACGCTTTCCCAATCGCGAGTCAGACGGCCGCGCGCCAACGGGCTCCACGGGATGACACCGATACCCTCGTCGCGGCAAAGCGGCAGCATCTCCCGCTCTTCCTCGCGATAGAGCAAGTTCAGGTGGTTCTGCATGGTGACGAAGCGCGTCCAGCCGTTCTTCTCGGCGACGTGCTGGGCCTTGGCGAACTGCCATGCGAACATCGAGGACGCGCCGATATAGCGAGCCTTGCCCGCCTTCACCACGTCATGGAGCGCTTCCATGGTCTCTTCGATCGGCGTGCCGTAATCCCAGCGATGGATCTGGTAGAGGTCGATGTAATCGGTCCCAAGGCGACGCAGGCTGGCATCGACGCCGGCAAAGATCGCCTTGCGAGAAAGCCCGGAAGAATTCGGCACTTTCTTCGCCTCGTTGAAGGCCAGCGGGAAATAGATCTTGGTGGCCAGTACGATCTCGTCACGGCTGGCAAAATCCTTGAGAGCGCGACCGACGATCTCCTCGGAGGTGCCATCTGAATAGCTGTTCGCCGTATCGAAGAAGTTGATGCCCGCCTCGATGGCCTGCTTGATGAGAGGCCGACTTTGGTCCTCGGGCAAGGTCCAGGGATGGGCGCCCCGTTCGGGCACACCATAAGTCATACAGCCGAGGCAGATGCGCGAGACATCGAGGCCAGTGTGGCCGAGCTTGGTGAAGTCCATGGGAACGCCCTCGATCAGTGTAAGTTTTCCCGAGCCTAGCAGGTTCAGCCGCTCTCGGAAAAGCACTAGCTGGCAGGCCTGATGCGCGCGGGAGTCTCATCGTCCGAAGAGACCGGTGTCATCGGCAATGGCGATTTGTCGACCGGCTCGTGCCGCGATAAAACGACCGCTCTCACCGCACGAGGGCGCCATGCAGAGCTTCACCTATTGGAACACCACCCGCATTCACTTCGGCAAGGGGCAGATCGCCCGCATCTCCGAAGAGGTGCCGGCTGACGCGCGTGTCCTGATCACATACGGCGGCGGCTCGGTGCTGAAGAACGGCGTCATGGATCAGGTGCGCGCCGCTCTCCCCGGCCGCACGGTGTTCGAGTTTGGCGGCATCGAGGCCAACCCGCATTTCGAGACCCTGGTGAAGGTCGCGGATCTGGCACGCACTGAGAAGATCGACTTCCTGCTGGCTGTCGGCGGCGGCTCGGTCGCCGATGGCACGAAGTTCGTGGCGGCCGCGGCCCTGTTCGAAGGCGACCCCTGGGATATTCTCGTCGAGCGCGGCACGAACGTCGCCGCGGCGCTACCGGTTGGCTGCGTGATGACCCTGCCGGCCACCGGATCGGAGATGAACCGCAACGCCGTCATAACCCGCGCCAGCACGCAGGACAAGCTGCCTATGAACTCGGTACATGTGATGCCGCGCTTCTCCGTGCTCGACCCGGAAACCACTTTCTCACTGCCACCGCGCCAGACATCGAATGGCGTCGTTGATAGTTTCATGCACGTGCTCGAGCAGTATCTCACCTATCCCGTCGACGCCAAGGTGCAGGATCGCTTTGCCGAAGGACTGTTGCTGACCATTCTGGAGGAAGGTCCCAAGGCCCTCAGCGAGCCGAACAACTACGCCGTCCGCGCCAACCTGATGTGGGCGGCAACCATGGCGCTCAACGATCTGTTGTCACGCGGCGTGCCGGGCGATTGGGCGACCCATCGCATCGGTCACGAGCTGACCGGCCTCTATGGCCTCGATCACGCAGCAACGCTCGCTGTCGTGCTGCCTTCGCTGCTTAAGGTGAAGCGGACGCAGAAGCGCGAGAAGCTGCTGCAATACGCAGAGCGAGTGTTCGGCATTACCAGCGGCAGCGAGGAGCAGCGGATCGACGCCGCGATCGAGCGGACACGTGCCTTCTTCGAAGCCATGGGCGTCAAGACGAAGCTGTCCGACTACGGCCTCAGCGCCGATATCATCCCGGTCGTCTCGGAAAAGCTGCGCCAGCACTGGCAGGTGCCGCTCGGGGAACATCGCGACGTGACGCCAGAAGTCGCCGCCGAGATCCTGGAACTGGCGCTCTGAGTATTTCGGGAACGGAAGAGATGGGCGGCCGCCATGCCGCCCTTCCCTCCCTCGATCACTGTAGCGGGCCGACGACCTCGACATGCCCTGCGTCGGTGCGGGCCTGCCGCTCCGGCCGATACATGTCCTCGAGCGTCGCGGCCGGCAGGTTAAAGCTGCCGGGCGCTATGGCGCGAGCCATATAGGCGAACTGGAACTCGGACGTGTCCTTCAGGTCGAAGGCTACCGTGAAGCGGTCTGTCTGGTATTCGGTGTGAGCCGCACTGTCGAGCGGAGCCAGCCAATCGAGCGCGGCCACATCGCCAGCCCGGACCAGTGACGGATTGTCGATGGCAAAGCCTGCCGGCAGCGGGTCGTTCAGGACAAGGCGAGCCCAGCCGGACTGCGTGGAGACGACGGATAGTACCACCACCATGCGATCGCCCAGCTTGACCGCCGACGGATCGATCTCGTTGCCTTCGAGGTCATAGTAGGTGCGTGTCAAGGCGTAACCATTGCCGCCGGCCGGTTCCGGTGTCACGGGAATGCCTGTCACGGTAACCCGAGCATCGACAGTGGACTTGCCAACATTCTTGACGACAAGCCCCTTGGCAACGTCGGCAGCTTGGTACTTCGCCGTAAAGACACCGTCGTGCGAACTTCCGTCCACGCTCAATTCGGGCTTCATACCGTCCTTGAGCATGGCGTGGGCCGCCAACAGCATCCAGGCCTGTTCCTGGGTTGAGGTGTAGGCGCTCGACTTGTAGAGCTTGCCGACCTCCCGGCTAAGGCCCTGATAGTCGAAGGAGCTGAGCTTGGATTCCGAGGCGAGCGCCAAGATGGCAGCGCCATCACGGAGGTCCGAGCCGTAATCGGCACGCCAGACGCGCGCCTTATCCTTTTCCTCGTCCAGCAGATCAAGAGACGAGCGGAATACGCCCGATGCCTTCTGACTGTCCCCATAGAGCGCCAACGCGGCACCGAGCTGGGCGCGGGCGAGTGGCGTGCCGAAGGCATCGAGCTTGGTTTCGGCAAAGAAGCGCAGATCGCCAATCGAGGCGCGGCCGTTGCGGGCCAGCACATAGAGACCGTAAGCGACATCCTCTCCTCCGTCGGTGAAGTCCGAAGCATAGGCGACGCGGTTCTTGAGGTTGGTCACCGCCATGTCATAGGCGACCGGCGGGATCGTATAGCCCTTCTCCTTGGCACGGGTCAGGAAGTCGGTGACATAAGCGTTGAGCCAGAGATCTTCCGATCCCGGGCCCCAAAGTCCGAAGGAGCCATCCGAACCCTGGTTGACCAGAAGCGCATCGATCGCCTTCTGAACGCGGTCGTGCACCGGCGCCTCGCCAGCAAGGCCGGCCGCCAGGATGACGTCGTCCAGATAGACCAGAGGCAAGGCGCGGCTGGTGAGCTGTTCGGAGCACCCATAGGGATACTTGTCGAGCGCGTGGACAAGGCCCGGCAGGTCTATGCCGGCCACCGTGCCGACGGTGACGGTGGCAATGCCCGTTGCCGGCTTCAGGTCGGCGAACAGGTCGGCGGAAAGCTTCAGTTCACCGCTGGCTTGCTTCAACGAGAAATCACTGACGCGGGTGACCGACGGCTCATTGTCGCGCACGCCGAGCGTCAGCGTCTTGGTCAGCACCGTGCCGTCGGGCGACTTCAACGCGGCGGTGATCGTCTCGTCTCCGACGGCCTTGCCGGTCATCGGTATGAGAATGCGAGCCTTGCCCCTATCGGCGAGCGAGACCGTGGCTTTCGAGAGCTTTTCGTCGAGAGCGACGAGATCGCCAGCCGTCGTCACCTCCAGCGAGAAGTTGCCGGTCGGCCCTTCCAGATGGGTAAAGTCGAGCGCGAGGCGCGAGCGGTCGCCAGGCGCCAGGAAGTTCGGCAGCGACGCCTGGATCACCACCGGGTCGCGCACCAGCACATCCCGCGAGGCATGTCCGATGCCGGTCTTCGACCAGGCAACCGCCATGATCTTCACCGTGCCGTTGAAGTCCGGCATCTTGAAAGAGGCATGGGCGAAGCCGTCGGCCCCAACCTTGGTCACCCCTTGGAAGAAGGCGACCAGCCGCTCCGTGGGTGGTGGTCCCATCAGCTTGGAGATACCGCCGCCATCGCCACCGGTCCGCACGTTGCCGAGCGCACCAAGCGTCGTGTCGATCAGTTGGCCGTAGAGGTCGCGGAACTCGATGCCGAGCTGGCGCTGGGCGAAATACCAGCTCTCCGGCGCCGGGGCCTTGAACTCGGTGAGATTCAGAATGCCGACGTCCACGGCCGCAATAGTGACAAAGGCGTCCTCACCGGCCTTGCCGCCGTCCACCTTGACGGCGACGTTGAGGTCGGTCTGCGGACGCATGTCCATCGGCGCGTCGATGGCGACATTCAACTGCCGCTCGCCAGGGTCGACACCGGCCCAGGCAAGGCCGAGGGCACGCGATGGCATCCGCTTCTCGGCCAGATCAAGCGGCCGCAACAGCGATGCGGTGACATAGGCGCCCGGGCCCCAGTCGGCCTTGACGGGCAACTCGATGGTCGAACCGCCGGCCGGCACCTCCACCGTCTTCATGGCGATCAGGCGATCGTCGACCACCGACACGACGGCGACGCCGGCATAGCGCGGTTCGATATGCGCCTTCACCGTATCGCCAATGCTGTAGCGCGGCTTGTCGAGGGTGATCTTCAGAAGATCCGGCGTCTCCTCCGATTTCACCGGCACATACCAACCGGCCTCGAAGCTCGTCGAAACGGGGATGACTGCGCCGTCGCCGCTGGTGACGGTGAGCTGATACTCGCCCCAATCGACCTTGGCCTCGATGCGTGCCGGCTTGGCCGGGTCGACATCGAGCTTGCCGTTGGCAATGCGGGTGGTCGACTTGACGGCGTGATAGTCCCAGGAGCCGTCGCTCTGGTACCACTGATAGTTCGTCTGGACGCGCGACAACGTCCACGACAAGTCCTTGGCTCCAACCTTGGCATAGTCGGCGTCGAGCACCGCGACGTCGAAGGCGGCATTACCGCCCTCCTCCACCGAGCCATCGAACAGCGGCTTGACGCCGATCCGCTCGTGGCCGGTTGACACCGGCAGCGTCATGCGGCGCTCGACTGGGCGGCCGTTGGTGTCGAGAACGCGCACATGCACGGCGGCCTGCAGGGGGCGCGTGGTGTCGGCGACCTCAGGCGTTACCAGCGTGACGCTGGCGTCACCGTTCTCGTCGGTTCCATCGGACTGAACATCCTGCACGGCCGAGGTGAAATCGTCGTCGGTCAGTCCGAAGCGATATCCTGGCGCAGTGGGAATATCAGCCGCTGGTGTCACGTAGACTTCGCCTTCGATGGCGAGGCCGGACGCCGGGGCGCCGTAGAGCCAGTCGGCATGAAGCGTCGCATCGACTGTGTCACCGGCGTGCAGCAGCGTCGCATCGGTCTTCACCGCAAAATCGATGCGCTCGGGCTGGAAGTCCTCGACCTTGAAGGTCACTTCCTGCAGCGCACTGGCCTTGGGATCGGTGTAGGCGGCGGCGCGCCAGGTGCCACGCTGCGCCTCGCCGGGCAGATCGAAGGAAAGATCACGACCGCCAGCACCCTCATCGGCAACGACACGCCGGATGAACTCATTGCCGTCGGGGCGGCTGACCACCAGCGTCAGCGGCAGGTCGGGCGAGGCGGCCACAGCTGGATCGCGGGCGAGCACGGTCAGGTTGACCGCTTCGCCGGGCCGGTAGACACCGCGCTCGGTGGTCATGAACACGTCGACCGGCTTGGGCGGATCGCGTCCCTCGACACCGCGGTCGGTCAGATCGAAGGCTGCCTTCTGAAGGTTGAGGAAAGCGAAGTCACCGTCCTTGGTCGCCAGGAGAAGCTGTGGCGCCGCACCACCTGTTCCCTTGACGAGACCGGCATCAAATCGGGCATAGCCCTGGTCGTCTGTCGTCGCCGATCCAAGGATTTCGTTGTCGGCGGCGATCAGCTTCAGGTCCACGCCGGCAACCGCCTTGGCGTTACTCAACGCGTGGATCACCACGTGCAGGCCATCGTTGCCGGTCATCGTGGCAAGGCCGAGATCAGATACGACGAACCACTGGGTGGCGTCGGCCGACCACTCGTCCTTCTTGTTCACGTCGCGAACCACGAGCGCATAGACGCCAGGTTCCAGCGTCTTGACCAGTTCGCTGACCGGAACGGCTGTGGTGACCTCGTGATTGGTATCGCGCTTGATGTCGATCTTGCCGGACCAGACTTCGCGTCCCTCGCGGGCGGCCACCGCATCGGCGCTCCATTTGTCGAGCTGGCTCAGGAATCGATCCTCGCCCACGGAATTAACGAGGTTGCGATCGCCAACCTTCAGGACACGAGCATCAAGCGTATCGACGTTGACTGACACCACGGGAATGGTTGAGTTCGGCGTCTTGGGCAGCACATAAGCCTTGCCGACGAAGCGCACCGACGGGTCGCGATCGCGGACGTAGATGTCGAGCTCGACCGTCTTGTTCAGAGACTCCTCGCCATCCTTGGCGGGCAGTCCCTTGCGGATAGTGACGTGATAGCGATTGCCATATTCGACGCCAGCGGCGCAGATCTGGTTGTCTTCCGCTTCGATTTCCAGCTTGTCGCCGCCATCTATGGCGACATAGCCGGTGATCGACGGATCGTTACGGGCAATCGGATCGGAGAAGGTCACGCAGATACGGGGCGTCGACGACTGCGTGTCGACGGAATTGTCGGTGATCCGGAAACCATGCTGGGCGATCCAGTCGTCAAAGGCCGAGCGCCAGTCCGGATCGTCCTGCAAGGCGAGGCGGCGGCGCAGGGTCTTGATGCCCAGGTTCCAGTTCTCGCGCGTCACGAAGGAATTGGCGAGCGAGTTGAGCGCAGCAACCTGCTGGTCGACATCGGCGGCACGAAGATAGGCGTTGACGGCGGCGGCGGTGGACTCCTGAACGTAGGTGTCCCGGTGCTCGTTGCCATCGGGCACTAAGATCGCCTGGTCGGAATAACGCCACCAAAGATCGTTGCGGCTTGGATCCAGGCGAATGGCTTTGCGCAGGTCCTGAGCGGCCTTGAGGTGGTTGCCGGCATCAATCGCCTTGTCGCTGCTGGCAAGCAGCTTATCGATGTTGCCATCAGCGGGCTCATCAGCGACGGCACCTTCGAGCTTGTGGGCCTCGTCGATGAAGCTCTGCCCAATGAAGCCGAGCTCATCACGGCGCGTTGCCGCAATTGATGGATCGGCGGCCTCGGCGGTGACGATCCGTCCAGCCACAGCGCCAGCGAATGTCCGAAGGTCGCCCATGGTGCCCTTCTTGAAGCACCACTTTGCCTTGGTGTTGTAGGTGAAGGCCACACAGCGGCTGTCGGCGACGCAGGCAGCTTCGCAGTCGCCGAGTTCGACGCCCTTCAGCGTGTCGATATCCTCGCCGAAGTAATCGGCGCCTTCGGTGACGATGGCCCGCCGCTCAGCCGCATTGCCGGGAGCGGCGAGAACAAGTCCCGTCACCGAAACGCAGACGAGCGCGAGAAGCCGCGCATAACGCCGAACGGACACCATGGATATCCCCCTCGGAAACCGGCCGTCGTGCCGGACAATGCTATCAATCAAAGGCAACTGTATGAAATGGGCCACCAGCAATAGCGGCAGGACGAGCTCCCGGCAACTCGGCCAAAGGTGACGTCCACCCCGTTCGGCGATGCCGGTCAGGACCGTGCCCTGGCAGGATCGGCCGCATCGACGACCCGAATGCTGATGCGTGGCGCCCCTTGCCACCAGTCGAGATCGACATGCCCAGCGATATGGATCGAGGCCCCTCGGCTTGCCGTCAGGAAGTCTCCAAGCGGCTGGCCCGCAGCACGGAAAGCCATGGCCTTGACGCGGGTTCCTGACGAGGAAGCAAGCGTCAGGCGCAAATGGTTGCGCCCGGCAGCATCGAGATAAAGCAAGCGGTGCGCGGGAAAAACGAACAGTGGCTCAGGCTGAGCCGAGCCAAAGGGCCCGACCTTGGCAATGGCCTCGACGAGGTCCGGCGTTGCACCATCGGCGGTCAGGGCGGCATCGATATCGAGCGCTTCGGCCGCACGAGCGATCGCCACTCCGTCGGCGACCGCAGCGGCAACAAAGGCCCTGAAGGCCTCGACTCCTTCGGCCGGCAATGAAACGCCGGCGGCCATGGCATGGCCACCACCCTTGGTGATCAACCCTCGCTCAAGGGCGAGGCGCACCACAGCCCCGAGATCGACGCCGACGATCGAGCGCCCCGAGCCGACCGCTCCCCCTTCGCCGTCGAGCGCGATAGCGAAGGTCGGACAGCGGTAGCGTTCCTTGAGACGGGCGGCGACCAGCCCAACGATACCCGGATGCCAATCGGCTGAAGCCTCGACGATTACCGGCGGCGCCATGCCGCCCAACCGGGCGGTGACCATCAGCTCGGCGGCATCCACCGCCTCCGCCTCCAGCGTCTGTCGTTCGCGGTTGAGCCGGTCGAGCTCCACGGCAATGCGACCGGCTGCGACGTGATCGTCGGAGGTCAGCAGGCGCGCGCCGAGACCACTGTCGCCAATGCGACCGCCAGCGTTGATGCGCGGCCCCAGCATAAAGGCGAGGTTGTAGGGGGTCGGCGGTCCGGCGAGCTTGACCACGTCGGCAAGCGCGGCAAGGCCACGATTGCCGCGTGCGCGCAGCACGGAAAGCCCTTTCACGACGAAGGCTCTGTTGAGGCCAATAAGCGGCACCACATCGCAGACCGTGCCAAGAGCCACCAGGTCGAGCAGCGCCAGCAGATCCGGCAGCGGCATGCCCCGCCGCTCGAACCAGCCGCGCCGTCTCAGCTCGCGATTGATCGCGACCAACGCCACGAAGGTGACGCCAACGGCCGCAAGGTGGCCGTGGCCGGAGAGATCGTCCTGTCGATTGGGATTCACCAGGGCCAGTGTCGGCGGCAGTTCGACGCTGGCCTGATGGTGGTCGAGGGTGACAACATCAAGACCTCGCCGGCGCGCCTCCTCGAAGGCCTCGAAACTCGACGTGCCGCAGTCGAGCGTTACCAGCAAGGTTGCTCCGCCCGCGGCCAGCTCACCGACTGCACGGGGATTGGGTCCGTAGCCGTCGACCAGACGGTCGGGAATATAGATGGCAGGATCCAGCCCCTGCCCACGCAGGTAACGCACAAAAACGGCAACCGACGTCGCGCCGTCGACATCGTAATCGCCGAAGACCGCGACCTTTTCGCCGCGCTCGACAGCATCGGCGATACGGCTGGCCGCCGCATCCATGTCGGTGAATAGCGATGGATCGGGCAGCAAGGTGCGGATCTGCGGATTGAGATAGGCTTCGGCAGATTCCGCCGAAACGTCCCTGGCGGCGAGCAACCTTGAGACGACGTCAGGCAGCCCGACTTCCTGGGCGATCTGGCGCGCAAGGGCACTACCGCGCATATCGAGCCGATCGCGCCAAGGACGGTCAGTTGCGGAGCGCGTCACGCCGAGAACGGCGCGGCGTTCAGCCGGAGGCAGTGGCGAAGCGGATTCGGCAGGAGAGGTCATAGCCTCTCAATAGATCAACCGACACGCCCACGCAAAGCCATGGGCCTGCATGGCAGCAGACAGGTCAGTCATCACCATGCTCGGCCGAGATCATCGGACCCCCTGATGACAGCGCCGGCCGAATGACGGCACCAAGATCAGGAGCGTCGGCAGCCTCCCATCCAGAAGATCCGATCGCAGCCGCCGCAAACAGGCCATGCTCCCAGTCGGCGAATTCGTCGAGCAAGACGACGACAATGCGCTTGTCGGTCATGGTCTATCCTTCAAATGAGCTGTTGCCGTCGCCTATCCGCAGCAATGGGCTCGTTTGTGTCGGCACCCGCGGCCGAAGCCGCGCAAAACGCCTCTTTCAGCAATACGCTCTCCGAGAGCAACGTCTCTCGAGCTAATTCAAGAGACCGATTAGCCAAAAGCATTAAAATATACCCTAGAGGCTGGTCACTTTTGACTATATTATAAATATAAATACCAGTTAACTAGCATATATCATGTTTACAAAGTAGAATTATTTAATAACTGAAATTCATACTCACCCGTACCAATTAAAGGAGCGGACATGAGTAGAATATCTTTTGCGGGCTATGCCCTGATTTTGCTCGCAGGCGCGTCCTTATTCACATACCTGCTTCACAAAGAAAAAAACGACATAATCGCAGCTGAGAGCAGCTATCGTGCGTCCATTCGAGCTGATAGCGAGCCTGTGCAAGAGCGTATTTCCCAGAAAATAGACGAGATATATCGCAATATCAGGACGATCAGCTTCCTTCCGAGCGTTCGGCATATGCGCCCAGGAGATACAGTTAGCGAAGATGCACTCGCGTCGATCCAACAAATCTACAACAATCTGGCGACGAGCGTCGATGTTTCCGAGGTATATTTAATCCCGGAACCCTTCGATCCCAACAGGATCGACCCCGCAACTGGAAAAAACCAAGTTCCTGCTTTGATGCTGGACGAACTCATCAACGACAACATCAACAAAGCGAAGTCCGAAGCAGTGGCCACTCCGGATCTCGCCGGCGTACCCGAGGAGGAGGACCAGGAATACGCCCTGATCGTCAAGCAAATACAATCGTTTAGGAGTAGATACCCCGACTTGTCCAAGATCTCCGGTCTGTCTGTCCCGCTACAGGCCGGTCCCGAGGTAATTACCTGCGATAACTCGCAGATGACATCTGCAAGTGACGACAAGGGTCGCTCGGGATTGGTTTTCTCGGTTCCGATTTACGGCAGCGACAAGCAAGTCAGAGGCGCCGTCTCGACCGTTATCTTGTCCAACGCCATTAAGGGATTACTGCCCGACGCTCATTTCGCCTTGATCAACCCGAGCTATGGGTATGTTGCTCTTCCAAAGACCCCAGGCCAGGCGGAGGCCTCGCTAGACTTCGTCAGGCAAGGAGTACCGGACCCATCGCTGATTGCTTCATTTGTCGTTCCGATAGAGACCGCCGACGCCGAACATCCTTGGTTACTTTGGGTTGGGCCACCGGATGCCGAGTTCACGGCAAGTGCCGACGTTCAGAACATAACAAGCCAATTTTGGCTCGGCCTAGCCGCCGACGTATTTGCAATGCTGGTAGCTGGTGTCATCTGGACACTACTGCGCCGAAATCGCGCCCGCGCTGAGGCTAGTGAGCGAGACATCCGAAACAAGCTTGAAGAACAGGCCAGAGAGCTTTCAGAAGCAGAGCGGCTCCGCGACGAAGAGCGCCTGAGTGAAGCGAACCAAAAGAGAGCGATTCTGCAAAAAATGGCCTCGGAGGTAGAACTTTCAACGGGATCGGGACTCTAGGGCATCATCGACGGCGCTGAGGCACTTCACGAGCGGACTATCGGCATGGCCGAAGTCATCAAAGATGTCAGAAATGCCTCGCAAAAAATCGCCGATGCAGCCCAGCGCTCCCAAGGGTTGAACGAGAGCGCCGCCAATCTCTCAGATCAGGTCATTGTCGCCATCAACGGGATATCCGAGGACGTGCACAAGAGTGCCGAGGTAGGCCGTTCCGCTCTTTCTTCTATGATGACGGCTCGATCGGCCGTTGAAGATCTATCCCGAGCCGCCGCGGATATCGACCAAATTGCCGCCACCATCGCAACGATCGCCAAGCAGACAAATCTCCTCGCGCTCAACGCCACTATCGAGTCGGCACGTGCCGGCGAACTGGGTCGAGGATTCGCGGTGGTCGCCGGCGAAGTAAAAGCACTCGCGTCGCAGACTGAAAAATCGACCCTGGAAGTGACAAGCAAGATCACCGAGATCCAGGAAACGACCCGGCGCGTGGCCGAAGCTCTTCGGGACGCTGGGCAGACGGTGGAAACGCTGGGCGGAACAACCCATACGATGCAGGAGCGTGTCGACGGGCAGAGGGCGATCGTCGCAGACTTCTCATCCAAACTGAGAGAAGCGCAAATCGCAGTCGCCGACGTCGGTCACAGGATTGAGGCCATCAATTCAGCTGTTGAAAGCACTTACACACTTTCGGACAAAGTTGCCGAGGTAACCAAGGTAATTGAAGACTCCTCGCTGTCGCTGCGCGACAATGTGCCAAGGATCATCAAGGACGCTATGGAGCGCGCAGATCCGTTCGCAACGACAGCCGCCTGAGCTGCCTCACCGCCAACAATGCAAAAGGCCCGGCGAGAACCGGGCCTTTCGTCATTCTAGACCGAAGTCTTGGGAGCTCAGGCGCCCTTGACGACGCTACGGCCGGCGTACTTGGCTTGGCTGCCCAGCTCTTCCTCGATGCGGATGAGCTGGTTGTACTTGGCGATTCTGTCCGAACGGGCCAGCGAGCCGGTCTTGATCTGGCCGCAGTTGGTGGCAACCGCGAGGTCGGCGATCGTCGAGTCTTCCGTTTCGCCAGAGCGATGGCTCATGACGGCGGTGTAACCGGCCTTATGGGCGGTCTCGACGGCGTCGAGGGTCTCGGACAGCGAGCCGATCTGGTTGACCTTAACCAGGATCGAGTTGGCAGTGCCGGCCTTGATGCCCTGGACGAGACGCTTGGTGTTGGTGACGAACAGATCGTCGCCAACCAGCTGAACCTTGCCGCCGATCTTGTCGGTCAGCTTCTTCCAGCCGGCCCAGTCGTCTTCCGACATGCCGTCTTCGATGGTGATGATCGGATAGTCGGCAGCCAGCTTGGCGAGATACTCGACCTGCTCGTCGATCGAGCGGACCTTGCCTTCGCCTTCGTAGTGGTAGGCACCGTCCTTGAAGAATTCGGTCGAGGCGCAGTCGAGGCCGAGATAGACGTCCTTGCCAGCCTTGAAGCCGGCCTTCTCGATCGAAGCGACAATGAAGTCCAGAGCCTCAACGGCCGAGCCGAGATTCGGAGCGAAGCCGCCCTCGTCACCGACGTTCGTGTTGTGACCGGCCTTCTTGAGACCCGACTTCAGGGTGTGGAACACCTCGGTGCCGATACGAACGGCATCGGCGATGGAGTCGGCGCCGACCGGCAGGATCATGAATTCCTGGAAGTCGATCGGGTTGTCGGCATGAACGCCGCCGTTGACGATATTCATCATCGGAACCGGCAGGATGTGGGCGTTCGGGCCACCGACGTAGCGGTAGAGCGGCAGGCCAGCGGCCTCGGCAGCGGCCTTCGCAACGGCAAGCGAGACGCCGAGGATGGCGTTGGCGCCGAGGCGGGCCTTGTTCGGGGTACCGTCGAGCTCGATCATGGCCTTGTCGACGGCCAGCAGATCCTCGGCATCCATGCCGGCGATCGCCTTGTAGATCTCGTCGTTGACGGCGGCGACGGCCTTGGTCACGCCCTTGCCGAGGTAACGGGAGCCGCCATCACGCAGCTCGACCGCCTCGTGGGCACCGGTGGAGGCGCCCGACGGAACGGCGGCGCGGCCGAAGGAGCCGTCTTCCAGAACGACGTCGACTTCGACGGTGGGGTTGCCGCGGCTGTCGAAAATCTGGCGACCGACGATATCGATGATGGCTGTCATTGTGCGATGCACTCCCAGTTGGATTGGGGTCGAATTCCTTAGAGAACCCGAGCGTTCTATAGACCGTCAGTGTGACGCTGCAAAGATGCGAACTGGCACGGATGTCAAGATTGTAATTGGTTTAGGTGAACCGTTTGGCAAAGGTCCGAATCGGCGCTTCTGGCCGCGCATCAGAAGATGCCCGTTCGCCGCAAAAATGGAAGAGGCGGCCATTGCCGCGCGACACAAAGGGTTTCGTTGGAACAATCCGCATGTCCGAGCCTTTTGGCGAGCTGAGACTTTGGTCGTGCCTTGGGGCCAAAATTACGTCGTCGCTCATCCATCAGGCTGCCTTTCGCCAGTTTTCAGCCGAACTTACAATGGGTTGAAGGCGATGTTTCTTGACCTTGGCCCACCACTCGCCATGCTGGACCTCACTTCGCAGCACTGGAAACAATCGTCATCGGGAATCGGAGCCCTTCATGGCCAACCATCGCGTCGTCGTCGTCGGAGCCGGGTTTGCTGGATTACAAACCGTGCTCGATCTCAAGGGGGCACCGGTCGACATAACGCTGATCGACCGCCGCAACCATCATCTGTTCCAGCCCCTGCTCTATCAGGTGGCGACGACGCTGCTTGCGACGTCAGAAATTGCCTGGCCGATCCGTCGCCTGTTCCGCGACCGCCCCGAGGTGAAAACCGTTCTCGGGCATGTCGTTGGTGTCAACCGACAGGAAAAGACCGTGCAACTGAGGGACGGCAGCAGCGTTCCCTATGACACGCTGGTACTCGCCACGGGCGCGCGACACGCCTATTTCGGTCACGACGAGTGGGAAGCCTCTGCCCCGGGCCTGAAGACGCTGGAAGATGCGACGACGATCCGACGGCGCGTACTTCTCGCCTTCGAGAAGGCTGAACTGGAAATCGATCCTGAAAAGCGACAGGCCCTTTTGACCTTCGCGATCATTGGCGGCGGACCAACTGGCGTCGAGCTTGCCGGCATTATCGCGGAGCTGGCCCATCAAACGCTTGTCAAAGAGTTCAGGTCGATCGATACGCGAAGCGCCCGCATTCTGCTGATCGAAGCAGGCCCCCGCATTCTGCCCGTCTTTACGCCGGACATGTCAGGCTACGGAGCCAAGGCCCTTGCCAAGCTGGGCGTTACCGTCCGCACTGGCGTTCCGGTGACGGACATTTCAACCGAGGGCGTTCGCATCGGCGAGGAATTTGTCCCCGCCAAGACCGTCCTCTGGGCCGCCGGCGTTCAGGCATCGCGCGCCGCACAATGGCTGGATGCGCCCGCCGATCGCGCCGGGCGAGCCATCGTCGAGCGAGACCTCAGCGTTGCGGGCGCTCCGGACATCTTCGTCATCGGCGACACGGCGTCTGTTACCACAGGGGAAGGAAAGCCGGTTCCAGGCGTGGCGCCAGCCGCCAAGCAGCAGGGCTCGCATGTAGCGCGTATCATCCGAAGCCGGCTCGCCGGCAAGCCATCGCCGGGGCCGTTCGTCTATCACCACCAAGGAAACCTCGCCACCATCGGCCGTAGTGCCGCCGTGGTCGATTTCGGCTGGATCAAGCTAAAGGGTGCCATTGCCTGGTGGGTGTGGGGCATCGCCCACATTTACTTCCTGATCGGCACGAGAAGCCGCTTTGCGGTCGCCTGGAGCTGGCTATGGATCTTCATGTCCGGTCAGCATTCGGCGCGACTGATCACCCAGAAGGAAACGCTGAAGGAAGAGAACGGCCGCTAAAGCCCAGGTTCGTCTTCTCCGTCGCAGGCACTCGCGTAGCAAGACAAAAGGCGCCCTTTCGGGGCGCCTTTCCTTTTGATCCATGTATTCGACAACCAGCATTCACTCGCCGGCGATCGCCCACTCCATTGGCTCGCGGCCGTCACGTGTCTTCTTGATGCGCTCGGCAACCAGGAAGGCCAGCTCCAGCGCCTGATCGGCGTTGAGGCGCGGATCGCAATGGCTGTGGTAGCGATCCGACAGCTGCTCTCCGGAAATCGCCACGGCACCGCCGGTGCATTCGGTCACATCGCTGCCGGTCATCTCGATGTGGATACCGCCAGGATGGGTGCCCTCGGCAGCATGCACGTCGAAGAAGGCGCCAACCTCCTTCAGGATACGGTCGAACGGCCGTGTCTTGTAGGAATTGAGCGTGATGGTATTGCCGTGCATCGGGTCGCACGACCACACCACAGACCGACCTTCACGCTGAACAGCCCGAATAAGTGCCGGCAGGTAGTCGCCCACCTTGTCGGCACCGTAACGGGCAATCAGCGTCAGTCGGCCCGGCTCGTTCTCCGGGTTGAGCGTATCGATCAGGCGGATCAGCTCTTCCGGCTGCAGCGACGGGCCGCACTTCAAACCGATCGGGTTCTTGATGCCGCGGCAATACTCGATATGTGCATGATCGGGCTGGCGCGTACGATCGCCAACCCAGATCATGTGGCCCGAGGTCGCGTACCAGTCACCCGTGGTCGAATCGACGCGGGTCAGCGCCTGCTCGTAGCCGAGAAGAAGCGCCTCGTGGCTGGTGTAGAAATCGGTCGTCCGCATGTCGGCGACGCTCTCCGGATGCACGCCGCAGGCGCGCATGAAAGCGAGGCTTTCAGTGATGCGATCGGCATATTCCTGGTAGCGCGACGACTGGGTGCCCTTGACGAAGCCGAGCGTCCACTTGTGGACGTTGTCGAGGTTGGCATAACCGCCGCTGGCGAAGGCGCGCAGCAGATTGAGCGTCGCCGCCGACTGGCGATAGGCCATTTCCTGACGCTGCGGATCCGGGATGCGCGATTCCGCCGTGAACTCCATACCGTTGATGATGTCGCCGCGATAGGACGGCAGCTCGACGCCGCCGATGGTTTCGGTCGACTTGGAGCGCGGCTTGGCGAACTGGCCAGCAATACGCCCGACCTTCACGACTGGCTGGGCCGCGCCATAGGTCAGCACCACCGCCATCTGCAGGAAGACGCGGAAGAAATCTCGGATGTTGTCAGCACCATGCTCGGCAAAGCTCTCGGCGCAATCGCCGCCCTGAAGCAGAAAGGCTTCACCGGCGGCCACCTTGGCAAGGGACTTCTTGAGCTTGCGCGCCTCACCGGCAAAAACCAGCGGCGGATAGCTCGAGAGTCGCGCCTCGACGGCGGCGAGTGCCGCCTGGTCGGGATAATCGGGCACCTGCTCGATGGGCAGAGCGCGCCAGGAATCGGGCTTCCAGGTGGTAGGCATGGTTATCTCTTTATCCGTCCTTCCGAATGAGCCGCCCGCCAGGTCAAGCTGGGCATACCCCTCATCCGAAGTGCCGGGGTTATACAGAAAGGTTAAGCTCGGCGCCACCTGCAAATTTCGAGCATCAGTCAGCCAAAAGTTGCAGGAAATAAGCATCAGACCGAAATCGTCGGGCACCCAAACAGAGACAGGATGGCGACTTAGTTCTTTGTTATTACAGCGTATCTTCCGAAAATCGGACTCCGCTTTGCGGTCCGATGCTCTAGATCAACGCCAATTCTCTCAAGGCCCTGCGCATACCCTCGGGGATATCGCCGTCGATCTCCGAATGACGGATATCGGCGGGGGCTTCCTTCGCCGGCAAATAGCGCCAGCCCTGGAACGCGCGGCAAGGCTTGTACTCGGTGCGATGGAGTTCAGGATCGAGCACTATGCCGCAGCGCTCGATGCCATCGCTTCCACGAATGGGGCGGAGGTCAAGGATCGTCTGCCGCGCTTGCACGATGCCCTTGATCACCCAATAGAGGGAGCCGCCATCCAGGATCTCTTCGACCCGCTTCGGAAACATACGGGTGACGTGCATGCGTTCGTAAGCCTCGCCGCGAGCAGCGTGGATCAGCACTTCCTCGCGATACCACTGGTCGAGTTCCTCGACCGTCTCGACACCGACGCAAAGTTTGATGATGTGAAGCGGCATTCCGAATGTCCAAAGCCTCAGGTCCGTTTCGCCTATCATGGTTCGCGGGCCGGGGCGATACAAGTCGTCGCGAGCGAACCTTGACGGCTGACAGGTGTTCGACAGGTTAGCGCGTCAATGATGCTGATGGGCGATTCCATCACCCTCCATTGGTTCGCCCGTCTGGAGGTCACGCTTGAATATCTCTTCGGTGAACTACCGTCCTACGCCTGCCATCGCCATGCCCCGCTCCAATGAGGTTGCCGAGGGACCGGGTCCGGACCATGATGGTGATGCAGATGACGTCGGAGCGAAGGCTGCCCCCACGAAGGCATCCGTTGCCGCTGGCGTAGGTCAATTGCTCGATACCCTCGCCTGAGACCCACTGCAACAAAGCCTCGAAAGATGCGCGCCCAGCATTTCCCGCCGGGCGCGTTTTTTGTTGCCTCAAAGGCCATTGGCCAAAAGGGGCATCGCCTAACCCAATTTCGCAAGCCTGTTAACCGGTCCTTTGCAATGCAAATAAACCACTGATGTTTTTCAATTTTCTCCGCTTAACACCTCTCGGCGAACGCGCCATATTCTCAACTGGCAGCTTTCACAGACGAGCTGCTCAATCGTTCCAGGAGGCCAACAATGAACATTGGAAGTGCCACCCTGAGCAGCACAATGTCCACCGCTCTCCGCCAAGCAGCCACCAGTGAAAAAAATCCCGCCGAACGGGAAAACGACGGCGACAGCGACGACAAGCTCCTGAAGGTCCAGCCTGTTCCCGCCAAGCCAGTCCCCGCCGCCGTCGGCAAGGGGATGGGCCTTTTGGTCGACGTCAGCTTTTAGGGCGTCGTCGCCACACCGAAAGGGCCTGGGCGCACAAGATCGACAAAAGCCGCCGCTGCCCGGCCAAAATAGCGCTCGCGATGACGAAGGGCGTGAAAACTGCGACCGGGCAGCGGCGTTTCCACCTGCACCAGCGTGCCGGCGGCGAAGGCTACACGCGCCACCATGCTTGAGAGTACGGTGAGGCCTGCTCCTGCCTCGACGGCGATACGAACAGCCTCGTTGGATGGAAGCTCGAGCACAGCCTCTGTGTCGGTCGCCGACAGACCGTAGTGCGTCAGCGCTTGTTCAAGCGCGAAGCGCGTACCCGACCCCTTCTCCCGTAACACCCACCTCGCAGTGCTGAGCCGCTCAGCCATGCTCCCTGTTGTCGCAAGCCAGGGATCCGTCGGGGCTGAGACGAGCACAAGTTCGTCTTCGAACAGGCGATCGACAGCCAGGCTCGGTTCATCGACCGGTCCTTCGACAAAGCCGATGAGCGCCGCGCCTTCGCGCAAGCGGCCAGCCACAAACTCAGTATTGCCGAGCTCGAGGGTTACCCGGATGCCGGGATAACTGGCCCGGAAAGCCTGAATAACACGGGGAATCCAGTAGGTGCCGATCGTCTGGCTTGCAGCAATTGCCAACTCGCCCCGGCGGAAGTCGGCAAGATCGGACAGGACAGCTTCGCCATCGCTGGCGCGGGCCAGAATGGCCTTCGCCTCGGACAGGAAGGTGCGACCGGCATCAGTCAGCGCAATGCGGCGACCGATGCGGTCGAACAGCTTGATGGCGTAGCGCCCTTCAAGGGCGGTAATGGCCGCGCTGACCGCCGACTGGGTCAGATGCAGGTCATGCGCGGCTTGCGTGACATGTTCGCGCTCGGCGACGGCGATGAAGATACGAAGCTGTTCTAGGGTCATGGACGGCAAAAGCCTCGACGATCAAGTCAGCCTTATCAACATCAGGGTCACCCCGGCAATGAAAAGGCTGGCGAACGCACCGGTCAATGCCGGCTTCAGCCCCTTCGCCTTCAGTTTGGCGATGCTCGTCTCAAGTCCCATGGCTGCCAGCGCCATGGTGAGCAGGAAGGTGCTGAGCACGCTGGTATCTGCCTTGAGAACGGTCGGGATGCTGACCACGCTGTTGACGGCGACGAGCGCTATGAAGCCAAGCACAAACCACGGCAGCGGTGCCTTCGGCCGGTCGGAGCTATTGCTTCCCAAGGAAGGAAGAAACGCGGCCATGGCGAACACCATCGGCGCCAGCGTCATCACGCGGGTCAGCTTGGCGACGGTTCCGAAATCGCCGGCCTCACGACCGACCGCAAAGGTCGCTGCAACCACCTGGGCAATCTCATGAATGGAGGAGCCGGCCCAAAGACCGTAGTCACGGGGCGCCAGGTCAAAAAAACCTTGCAGCAACGGGTAAGCGAACATGGCAATGGAGCCGAACACGGTGACGCAGGCGACCGCGTAGGCGACATCTTCGTCGTGGGCGTCCACCACAGAGTTGGCAGCCGCGACCGCGGACGCGCCGCAGATGGAAGTCCCCGCGGCAATGAGACGCGTAAGGCGGGCATCGGCGCCGAGAACCCGACCAACCGCCAGGGTAAACAGGAAGGTGGAGGCGACGGCCACGAGTATAATACCCACGCCTCGTAATCCGGTCTCGGCAACCTGACCGAACGTCAGCTGCACGCCGAGCAGAATGATGGCAAGACGCAAAAGCCGGCGCATCGAGAAACCGATGCCGTCAGTCAGGGTCTCGTGTGTGCCTATGGTGTTGCGGATCAAGATACCAAGGGCGATGGCGATGATCATCGGGCTGAAATCGCGAACGCCCGGCAGCATCCTTATCCCATAGGCAAGACCGGCAACGGCGGCGCAAGCTGCAATCCCCGGGATGGCGCGGGCGACACTCCCCTGCAGAGCAGGGCTTGAAATGGACTTCGATAATTCGACTTGTTGTTGGAACATTTTGCTATGCCCAGGTATCCATTGTGATGGATTTCCTATCGCGCAAATATTCCACGCAAACCAACGCATTGTGCTGCACGAACCGTTCGAGTGAATCGAACGGTTCGCGGCGAGGCTTTGAAATGCAGATCACCGAGGGCGACTGAACCGATCAGGCCGGCTGGTCGGCCCGACCGCCCTTGCTGCCCGGGCCGAGAATTCCAAGGTCGTCTTCCGCCTTGACGCGAGCAAGTCGCGCTTCGGCCTCGTCGGCCTCGCGCTGCCGCTGCCACATGGTCGCGTAAAGACCGCCCTTCTCGATCAGCTCGGCGTGGGCGCCACGCTCGGCAATGCGCCCCTTCTCGAGCACGATGATCTCATCGGCATTGACCACGGTCGACAGTCGGTGAGCGATGACCATCGTCGTCCGCCCCTCGGCGACCCGATCAAGTTCAGCCTGAATCTCGCGCTCGGTATTAGTATCGAGAGCCGACGTTGCCTCATCGAGGATCAGGATCGGCGGTGATTTCAGGATGGTGCGGGCAATGGCGACGCGCTGTTTCTCGCCACCCGACAGTTTGAGGCCGCGCTCACCAACCGGTGTGTCATAGCCGTTCGGCAGCCCTTCCACGAAATGGGCGATGCGCGCCTGTCGTGCCGCCTCGCGCACTTCCTCAGCCGAAGCATCCGGCCGGCCGTAGCGGATGTTATAGAAGATGGTGTCGTTGAACAGCACCGTGTCCTGCGGCACCATGCCGATGGCGGTACGCAGCGACTCTTGCGTTACTTCGCGAATATCCTGTCCATCGATCGTGACCCTGCCGGAGGTCACGTCGTAGAACCGGAACAGCAGGCGCGACAGGGTCGACTTGCCCGCGCCGGACGGTCCGACGACGGCCACCGTCTTGCCCGCCGGAATTTCGAAGGTGATGCCCTTCAGGATCTGGCGATCGGGATCGTAGGCGAAGTGGACGTCTTCGAAGCGGACCGAACCACCCTGAACACTGAGCGATGTAGCGTTCGGTGCATCAACAATTTCGGCCGGCTCGTCCAGCAGATCAAACATCTGCTCGAGGTCGGTCACGCCCTGACGTATCTCGCGATACATGAAGCCGATGAAATTGAGCGGGATGCCGAGTTGCATCAGCAGGGTGTTCAACAGCACGAAATCACCGAGCGTCTGCGTGCCGGCGACCACCTCATGGGCCGACATCACCATGCACAGGGCAACGCCGACCGTGAAGATGACTGCCTGCCCCATGTTCAACCAGGACAACGAATACCAGGTCTCGTTGGCCGCCGCCTCGTAGCGCTCCATGGCAACGTCGAAGCGCGCGGCTTCCATCTTCTCATTGCCGAAATATTTCACCGTTTCGAAGTTCAAGAGACTGTCGACGGACTTGGTATTGGCGTCGTTGTCGCTCTCGTTCATGCGACGGCGAATAGCAATCCGCCTGTCCGAATAACGGATTGAGAACCAGACATAGAGCCAGATCGTAACGCCGATCACCAAGAGATAGCTCACCCCGAAGTTCACGACGATAACGATGGCCGATAGCGCAAATTCCAGCACCGTCGGCATGGCGTTGAGAATCGTGAACCGGACGATGGCTTCGATGCCCTTGACGCCGCGATCGATGACGCGGGTCAGGCCGCCCGTGCGCCGCTGCAGATGAAAGCGCAACGACAGGCGATGCATATGGGTGAAGGTCAGATTGGCCAGGCGACGAACGGCATATTGGCTGACGTTCGAGAACAGCGCATCGCGAAGGTTGTTGAAGCCGTTGAGAAGGATCCGCCCGACGTTATAGGCCACCACCATAGCAACCGGATAAGTGAGCCACATGAGCGTCGGTTGCGGCACATTGGCTTTGGGCGCCAGGGCATCGGTCGCAAAGGCATAGAGATAAGGCACCAGAACGGTGATGACCTTGGCCAACACCAATGCGGCCATGGAAAGCACGACGCGCATCCTGAGATCGCGACGCCCTTCGGGCCACATGTAGGGCCACAGTTGACGAAGCGTCGTCCAAAGCGACTTGTCGCCACTGATCTTCGCCTTACCACCGCGGCGGGAATCGACTTGGCTCATGGGTTCACCGGAATCCGTTACTCAAAAAACCGCCCGGCGCGAACGCGCCGGGCGGCTTGCTAACTCTCAGATAGTCTCTTTTTCCAACGCTTGCCATTGTCAGCACAAACGATGGCGGGATTGTTACTGGCCGACCGGCTTCCAGGCGGCGTCGCCTTCTGGAATGACAAACACTTGACCCGGGTAGATCAGGTCAGGATTGCGGATCTGATCAGTGTTGGCCTGATAGATCGTCGAGTAACGGAATCCATCGCCGTAGAGGCGCCTGGCAATCATCCAGAGGTTGTCGCCGCGATGAATGATCAGCGTTGTCGGTTCGGCCGGCTTGGCCTCACCGGCAGAGCCGGCGCCGGCCTGCGCAGAGCCGACACCCGAGGCAAGCATCGGGGTAGCCATGCCATCTTCAGCAATCTGGAAAGGCACTTCAGCGCGAGCGACGACCGCGCCGTTTTCGCCGATCTGGTCAATGCGGACGAGGTGCTTGCCGGGGGCGAGATCGACCTCGCCCTGATAGAGCCAGCGCCCCTTCTCGGCCTTCACGTCGCCGGTGGCCTTGTCGTCCACGTAAAGACGGATCACGGCCCCGTTGGCAGCAGACCCGGCGGCGTAGAAATGCTTGCCGTTCTCGAGTTCCACGGCATCAATGGTAACGACCAGCGTTGCGGCGGCAACCGTCGGAGCCTCGGTCTTTGGGGCCGAGGACGGCGCCGCAGCAGGCGTTGTGGAGGCTGTCGCTTGCGGCGATGCTGGCTCCGCAGGGGCCTGTGTTGCGGGCTTAGCGCCATTATTGGTGGTCGGAGCCGGCTCACCCTGCGCGAGCGCTGGCGACGCTGCGGCTGCCTGCATATCGGCTGGTGGCGCCGGAACGACGACTGAGGTCGGAGCGGGCTCGGAAGCCATGGCGGCGGGGGCCGGCTCGGCTGTGGTTGCCGGCATCGTCGCATTGCCGGCGATTGCCATGGCCGTCGCGCTCGCCGACGTCGGCGGTTCGACAGCCGTCGGCACGCCGGCGGATGCCTTCGGGAGATCAGCGGAGACGGGCGGTGCGGTTTCGACAGCCTGCGCTGGATCAACACCGGCATCAGCCAATTTGGCCTGTGCTTCTTCGATGCCAGGAACCTGCAAGACGGTGGAAGGCGATCCTGGCTGGTTCAAAACCACCAGCACGTCGCCATTGCCCCCTTCCGGAACCGAAACGGCAACCGACTGTTCGGACGTTGCAACCTTGCCATCCGGACCGGTAGCGCGAACGGACAGGTCATGTGCGCCAGACTTCAAGGGATCGGCCAGAACAATCGCCCAGGAGCCGGTATCGTTGGCTTTGCCTGTGGCCACAACATCCTTGCCGGAAAGAATTTCGACCTTGGAGTTCGGAGCGCTTCGCCCGGCGATGACGGCATCGCCCGTCGGCTCGACACGAACGAGATCGAAGGTGGGGACCACAGCTTCCGTTGCCGATGGCGCAGGAGCCGGATCGGTCTTGGGGGAAATCGGCGTGGCGACGACATCGGTCGCTGCGGTTTTTCCGGCCGCTGGAGCGGGATGACCGGCGATCTGAAAGTTGAGCTGGCGTAGCACACCGTCGAGCGCGCCGGAAAACACGCCACCGAGAAGAACGACAATCACGCCGACGGCACCAATCAGAATTGTGCGAAGTCTATTGCTCATCACCCGTCCACGCCCCCCAATCGGCATCGCCGACACATAATCTCGCGACCGCCCCGCGCCGGTCGATCCAACTGTCATGATTAGTCACGCAACGATGTTCCACCGAGTCGCAACTGATCGAACACAATGATTTGAGCCGCCATTAAGGCGTCTCTTCTGCGGACATGACACCGGGCAAAGCTGCCATAGCTTATTTAACGCTTTATACTCATGTGGTTAGCCTCACAAGTGTGGCACTTTACCGTCCCGCACCGGTAATTGGACCAAAACGGATTCCCATGGAACCGATGCAAGAAAGCCGCACTTTTTCACGTTTCGACACCATAAGAGCGACCGGGTTGCCTTGAGTAGCGGGAAGCCAGCGGATCAACGAACGCTTGACGTTGGAGAGGCGGTGATGCGAAAAATCCCGCATGATCAAAATCAAAAGCATTTGTGTTTTCTGCGGCTCGGCAAACGGCCGCGATCCTGCCTACGTGGCCGCTGCCGAGCGGCTTGGTACCGATATGGCGGAACACGGCATTCGCCTCGTTTATGGCGGTGGCAATGTGGGCCTCATGGGTACGACTGCCCGGGCTGTGATGGCCGCAGGCGGCAAGGTCACCGGCATCATCCCGGAGTTTCTGGTGAGCCGGGAACGCATGCTCGATGGCGTCGATGAGTTGCACGTCGTGCCGGACATGCATACGCGCAAGCGTATGATGTTTGAGGCAGCGGACGCTTTCGTAACGCTGCCCGGCGGCATCGGTACGCTCGAGGAAGTGGTCGAACAGCTCACCTGGGCGCAACTCGGCCGGCACAAGAAACCGATCGTGCTAGCCGACATCGGCGGCTTCTGGCAGCCGCTGGTCGAGGTGATCCACCACATGAATCGCGAATCCTTCATTCGCGAGGGCTTCGAGGTTCGCTATCACGTGGCCAAGACGGCCGCAGACATCCTGCCGACCGTTCTCGGCGCTGCAGGTGACAACGGCGAGGTCGCCGGCGACACTGAGACCATTGCCAGGATGTAGTTTGGCTCAAGTCCCCGCGTGGCCGTTCTTCAGCAGCTTGTAGGTGATGGAGTCGTCGAGTGCCTCGAAGGAGGCCTCGACAATATTTGCCGATACACCGACCGTCGACCAACGCCGGCCAGTGGCGCGATCAAGGCTTTCGATCAGAACGCGGGTCACGGCACCGGTGCCGCCGTTGAGAATGCGAACCTTAAAGTCGACAAGCTCCAGGGCGGCGATCTCGGCCTGATACTTACCGATATCCTTGCGAAGCGCCTGATCGAGGGCGTTGACGGGGCCGTTGCCTTCGGCCACCGACATCAGGATCTCGTCGTCCACCTTGACCTTCACAACAGCTTCGGTGACGACCACCCGCTCGCCAATGGCGTTGATGCGGCTTTCCACCATCGTGCGGTAGGATATGACATCATAAAAGTGCGGCACGCCGCCAAGATGGCGCTGGGCCAGCAGTTCGAAAGAGGCATCGGCAGCCTCATAGGAATAGCCGCGCGCTTCGCGTTCCTTGAGCTCGGCGAGCAAACCGGTCAGCCGCCGGTCATCCTTTGAATAGATGATGCCAAGCCGATCGAGTTCGGCAAAAAGATTGGACCGGCCAGCCTGATCGGACACGAGCAAGCGACGTCGGTTGCCGACGCTTTCGGGCGTGACGTGCTCGTAAGTGCGTGGGTCCTTCAGGATTGCCGATGCATGGATACCAGCCTTGGTCGCAAAGGCAGACAAGCCCACGTAAGGGGCATGGCGATTGGGCGCGCGATTGATGATCTCATCAAAGGCCCGCGACACCTGGGTCAGGGTCTTCAGCTGCTCGTGTGTTACGCCGGTGTCAAAGCGGCTGGCAAACTCATCCTTCAATACCAGCGTGGGCAGGATGGTGGTGAGGTTGGCATTGCCGCAACGCTCGCCGATACCATTGAGCGTGCCCTGGACCTGCCGAACGCCGGCACGGACGGCCGCGAGCGAGTTTGCGACAGCCTGCCCCGTGTCGTCGTGGGCATGAATGCCAAGCCGGTCACCCGGCACCACCTTGCTGACCGCCCCAACCACCGCCATTACATCGTGCGGCATGGAGCCGCCGTTGGTGTCACAGAGGACGATCCAGCGTGCGCCGGCCTCGAAAGCCGTTCTGGCGCAAGCGAGCGCGTAATCGGGGTTGGCCTTGTAGCCATCAAAGAAATGCTCGCAATCGACGATGGCTTCCCGCCCCGCTTTCACGGCCGCCTCGACCGACTGGCGAATGCAATCGAGATTGTCTTCAAGCGTCGTCTTCAGGGCGACGTCGACGTGGTAGTCCCACGACTTCGCGACAAAGGTCACGGCATCGACCGGCGCAGCGAGCAACGCGGCAATGCCGGGATCGTTGGAGAGCGAGACGCCTGGACGCTTGGTCATGCCGAAGGCGGCAAAGCGCGCTCGCTTCGTGCGCTTTTCGGCAAAGAAGGCGTCATCAGTGGGGTTAGCGCCGGGATAGCCGCCTTCGATGTAGGAAAGGCCCAAATCCTCGATGAGCTGCGCGACGATAATCTTCTCCTCAACCGAGAAGTCGATGCCAGAGGTCTGGGCACCATCGCGCAACGTTGTATCGTAGAGATAGAGGCGGGCCTTGTCCGTCATGGTCGCGAACTCGTTTCGGCAAAGGGCGGGCAACCGCTGCTCGCCTTGGGTTTGTTTCAACTCACGCCGCGAAGCGATCGGTTGCGGAGATCAACTCATGCAGGAGGCCCGGCTCGACCAGCGAATGGCCTGCACCTTCGACGATGCGGAGATCGGCTTCCGGCCAGGCCTTATGGAGGTCCCAGGCATTCTGCAGCGGCGTACACATATCGTAACGGCCGTGGACGATGACACCCGGAATCCCCTTGAGCTTGCCGGCATCCTCGAACAACTGTCCGGGGCGCATCCAGCCTTCGTGAACGAAGTAGTGGTTTTCGATCCGGGCGAAGGCGAGCGCGAACTCATCGTCGACGAAGCCGGATGTGACCTCTTCGTTTGGAAAGAGCGTCAGCGTCGAACCTTCCCAGAGCGACCAGACACGGGCGGCAGCGAGCCGGGTTGCCCGATCCTCCGAGACCAGACGACGGCGATAGGCGGCGATCAGGTCGCCCCGCTCCGCCTCGGGAATGTGTTCGCGGAACGGCTCGAACTTCTCCGGGTGGATCAGAGAAGCGCCGTATTGATAGAACCACTTCAGCTCGAAATCACGCAGTCCGAAGATGCCGCGCAATACCAGCTCGCTGACCCGATCGGGGTGGGTTTCGGCATAGGCAAGCGCCAGTGTCGAGCCCCAGGAGCCGCCGAACACCAGCCACTTGTCGACGCCGATCATCTTGCGCAGGCGCTCGATGTCTTCGACCAGATGCCAGGTGGTGTTGGCCTCGATCGAGGCGTGCGGCGTCGAGCGGCCACAGCCACGCTGGTCGAACAGGATGACGTCGTATTTCGCGGGGTCAAAGCAGCGGCGCTGATTGGGCGAGCAACCGCCGCCCGGTCCACCGTGCAGGAAAACGGCAGGCTTGCCGCCCTTGCGGCCGACACGCTCCCAATAGACCTGATGACCGTCGCCCACGTCGAGCGTGCCGCTCTCGAAGGGTTCAATCTCGGGATAGTAGCTGCGCAAATCGGTCATCATTCAACCCTTCGGCTCCGGCCAGACGGACGTGTCATGGTCGGGATGCTGGTTGGAAATCACGTCGTTCAAGAATTCGGCGCCCTCAAAACCCTCGTCGGTGCGGACGCGCTTCAGAGAGGACAGGCTTGCCGTGAACTGTAACTCGGCCTCCACGCCATATTGGACCGTCGGTGGCAGCGCGGATGGATCGTCCAGGGCACCAGCGGCGATCGAGGGTGCGTACCCATCGGCCTCGTAGGTGAGCGGCGTCCCGCAGTCGGCGCAGAAACCACGCGAGACGTGGTTGGACGAGCGATAGAGCTTGCGGTTGCCCCGCGTCCACCGCACACCATCCGCCTCAAAAGCAACAAAGGGCGCAAAGTAATTGCCGAGAGCCTTCTGGCACATGCGGCAGTGACAGATCGACACGGAAGAAACCTTGCCGGCATCGCAGGCAAAGCGAATGGCACCGCACTGGCAGCCGCCCGTAAGCATGGTCATGGCCCATCCTCCCGCCGTTCCGAGGCCGCTTACCTCTTCACTTCCCAACTGGTCTCGATCTCGCCGGTTTCCTTGTTCTTGGTGTCCTTCAGCACGACGCCCATGGCAGCGAGCTCATCACGGATGCGATCACTCTCGGCGAAGTTCTTCGCCTTGCGTGCATCGAGACGGGCGGCGATCAGCACCTGCACCCTGCTCTCGTCGATATCGGCGGCCGGGCGCCGGGAGGCCCATTGCGCTGCGCTCTCGCCCAAGAAACCGAGAAGACGAAGCGAAGCCGAGAGCGCAGCGGCATCTCCCTTCACGGCGTGCAGCTCAGCAATCGCCTTGGCCGTGTTGAGATCGTCGCTCAGTGCTTCGATCAACCCATCGGACGGACGGCTCGGCATGACATCCGCCGCAATCGAGTACCACTCGTCGAGCGTCTTCCAGCCTTCCTCCAGCCCCTTCACGGTGAAATCAATCGGTTGGCGATAGTGCGTCTTCAGCATGTTGAAGCGCAGCACTTCACCGGGCCAATCGTCCAGCAGTTCGCGGATGGTGAAGAAGTTACCGAGTGACTTCGACATCTTCTCACCCTCGACCTGCAAGAAGCCGTTGTGCATGAAGATGTTGGCCATCACGTCCTTGTGGAAGGCGCAACGCGATTGGGCGACCTCGTTCTCATGGTGCGGGAAAACGAGATCGACACCACCGCCATGGATATCGAAGGTTTCGCCGAGATGCTTCCAGCTCATGGCCGAGCATTCGATATGCCAGCCTGGGCGCCCCCTGCCCCAGGGGCTGGCCCAGCCGGGTTCGTTGTCGGACGACGGCTTCCAGAGCACGAAGTCCATCGGATCGCGTTTGTAGGGCGCCACCTCGACGCGGGCGCCGGCCATCATGTCGTCAAGCGACCGGCGGGCGAGCTTGCCGTAATCGGGCATGGCCGGTACGTGGAACAGCGCGTGTCCCTCGGCGACGTAGGCGAAGCCGCCGGCGATCAGCCGTTCGATGATGGCGATCATCTCGGCGATATGCTCGGTGGCGCGCGGCGTCACCGTCGGCTTGAGGCAGCCGAGATCGGTCACGTCCTGCTCGAACTGGGCGTAGGTCTTTTCGGTCAGGTCGCGGATCGCCTCGACGGGCGGAACGCCTGGATAGTCGCGAGCGGCACGCGCGTTGATCTTGTCATCGACGTCGGTGATGTTGCGCACGTAGGTGACATGGCTGTCGCCATAGACGTGACGCAGCAGACGATAGAGAACGTCGAAAACTATGACCGGCCGGGCATTTCCAATGTGGGCGAAGTCGTAAACGGTCGGGCCGCAAACGTACATGCGCACGTTATCGGCATTGATGGGAACGAAGTCGTCCTTACCACGCGTCAGCGTATTGTAGAGCCTGAGTGCCAAAAACCCGTCTCCCCTCGCCATGGAACGCACATAGGTCATCGCCGGGCCGGCCGGGGGAACCCATCATCCGTTCTGGTCTTCGGAAAGATCGTGACGGGGACGTCCGCGGCCGGCGTAAAGCTCAGCCACAAATAATCTTAGCGGTAATGGTGTTGCGCGCGTCCCGGAACATGGCCGCCGATATGCCTTCAAACGCCGCTCGCCGTCAAGGGAAGCTATAAAAAAACGCCGCCCACGCATGGCGGGCGGCATCTTTTGAAATTGATCCGTTGGCCCTACTTCAGCCAGTCGCCGCACTTCAGCGCCGGCGCATCGCCCCAGGGCATGATCGGAACGGTGGACGTGGAATTCTTCGGACTGCCCTCGATCAACTTGTCGGAATAGACGAGATAGACCAGGACGTTGCGCTTCACGTCGCAGCCGCGGACGATTTGCATCTTCTTGAAGAACAAGGAACGGCTCTGGCGATACATATCCTCGCCTTGTTCGAACTTTTCCTTGAAACTGATGGGGCCGACCTGACGGCAGGCAAGCGAGATGTCCGACGTCTCCTCGGCAAGGCCGAGCATGCCGGAAACGCCACCTTTTTCCGGCAAGGTGAAGTGACAGGCGACACCCTGCACTATCGGGTCATCAATGGCGTAGACCGCCAGCTTGTGATCGGGCGTCAGAAAGTGCCAGACCGTCGACCGTTTGAAGATGAGGTCGGGATCATCTGAGGCCGCCGTGGCGATCGACGGCAAAAGGGCAGCGAGACCGAGGGCTACAAGCCCGACAAGCGACTTGGCGACATTATGCATTTCGAAAAGCATCCCGCTTTCGGCGCGCCGGATCCTTCATGGCCGCCATGTCGGAGATATAGGCACCCTTTGAAGCGAGCCAAGGCCATCAGCGGAAGACATCCCGGCCGAGGCTCTTGACACTCGCGTCCTTGAGGATGCGTCCGAGCTGGACGTAACCCTCCGTCGAGAAGTGCAGATTGTCTTCTGCGTAGTTTGCACAGAACAGACGGCGGGGTTCCGTCCCCGGCGTAAGAGGCGCCGTTGCGTATTGCCCACAGGTGAAGGCATTGTCGTCGATCGGTACGGCCCGCACCCGATCGAAACGGCTGCCCAGCGCAACAATCGCCTTGTTGACCTCCAAACGGCTATCATCGATCACATGGAAGTCGGGTCCACGCGGCGGGATCGTCAAGACGAGGACCTGCGTTTCCGGCCACAGGGTACGCAGCTTCTCAACGATCGCTTCGATGCCTGTGGCAACAGCGCAAGACGGAGTGCCGGCCCCAAGATCGTTGGTCCCGATCAGCAGGACAGCGACGGCAGGTCGGAGATGCGCGAGATCCGTATTCTCGAACCGCCACAGCACCGTAGGAACGCGGTCGCCCCCCACGGCAAAATCGTAAATGGCGGTCGACGGAAAGGCCTTGGAAAGATCGCTGCGCCATCCTGCGAGCAAGGAATCACCGATTAACACCACGTTCGCCTTGTCAGGGCGTGCCGCCTGGACCTGAACGGTTTCCTTGAGACTGGCGTAGATCAGCGTTCGCTGCGGCGTCAAAGTGAGGTCGATGGCGAGCGGATCGCACGCGGTCTCATCAGCACTTGCATGAAGGGGCGCCAACATCCCGAAGAGAAGACCGAGGATTAAAGTACATTCAAGCCAGCGCCTCATCTCCTCCCCCTCAGGATCGTTGGACTAAATTATGCCGATTACCCGATTGCGGCGGAAAGGCGCTCTCGTACCGCCTTTGCCCCGATGAGCGGCATGAGCGGCGCCAACTCCGGCCCATGATCAAGCCCTGTCAGCGCCTTGCGAAGCGGGAGGAAAAGCTCTTTGCCCTTGCGCCCGGTCTTCGCCTTCAGCGCTGAAGTCCATTCGCGAAAACTGTCGTCCGTCCAAGGTTCTGATGGCAAAACATCACGTGCTGATTCAAGAAACTCGCGATCGGCCTCGTCAACGAGCGGTGTGACCGGACCGGTGACCAGCTTCCACCATTCGGCTGCGTCGGCAATCCGCATACAGTTGCCCTTGACCGCCTGCCAGAAGGCCGGATGAGCAGGGATTCCCAAGTCGGTCAGCCGCTTCTGAACGGTTGCGAAATCGAGGCTATGGACGATGTGCGCGTTTAGCGTCTTGAGTTCGCTCGGATCGAATTTGGCCGACGAGCGGGAGACGGCGGCAAGATCGAAGTGCTCGGCCAGTTCCGCGAGCGAGCCAACCTTCTCGACGGCGTGCGATGTGCCGACGTTGACGGCCAGCGAAGCCACCGCTTCCGGCTCGTAGCCCTCAGCACGCAGGTTCCGCAGCGACAGCGATCCGGTACGCTTGGAAAAGCCCTCGCCGGTTGCATCGGTCAACAGGTTGTGATGAGCAAAAATCGGAACGGCGCCACCCAGGGCTTCGAACAAGGCGATCTGAACACCGGTATTGGTGATGTGGTCGCCGCCCCTGATGATGTGAGTGACGGACGTATCGATATCGTCGACCACCGAAGTCAACGTGTAGAGGAACGTGCCGTCCTCCCGGATCAGCACGGGGTCGGACAGAGACGCAAGATCAACCGTCTCTTCTCCACGGCAGAGATCGTTCCAGTGGACGACATGCCGGCTTGGCGACAATGGATCGCCATCGAAGTTCGGCAAAAGAAATCGCCAATGCGGCTTTCGTCCTTCGGCCTCCAGACGGGCGCGATCGGCTTCGGTCAGCTTCAAGGCTGCGCGGTCGTAGACAGGCGGCAGGCGCCTCGCCAAACGGCGCTTGCGGGCGTATTCCAGCTCTTCCGCCGTCTCATAGCAGGGATAGAGCAACCCCTTGGCAGCGAGGTCAGCCTTGGCAGCCTCGTAGCGGTCGAGTCGGTCGGACTGACGAAACGACATATGCGGCCGGATACCCAACCAGGAAAGGTCGGCAACGATGTTGGCCGCATACTCCTCGGTCGACCTGATACGGTCGGTATCATCGAACCGCAGGATAAACTGGCCGCCGGTTTTCAGCGCGAACAGCCAGTTGAACAGTGCCGGACGGGCATTGCCGATGTGGATATTGCCGGTTGGGGACGGCGCGAAGCGGACGACGGTGTTCATGATGATGGTTCTAGCCGAGACCAAACGCGAATGTCAGAGGGCTTTTCGGAAAGATAACAGATGCAAAGCGCAATGGGTCCAGTGTCATGCCTTGCGCGTCCACCGCCCCTCTCCATCCTGTTGCCAGTAGGTAACTTCGAGCCCCCGCCCCTTCAAGACCTTCCAGGCTGCACGGGCTTCCGTCAGCGCAACTTCGTCAGTGCCATCGAAGATCAGCACCAAGCGCTCATAGCCTTCAGCGTCCTCCGGGACCGGAGCCCGATCAACGAGAAAGCGAACAGTTGCGGCGTTTGGGTTCTCCGGGCCGGCTGCCAGGTAGATCGGTTGCACAGAAGTGTGCCCGTCCGCAGATGTACCGTGCGGCAGGAAGGCGGCATCGTCGAAAGTCCAGAGATGACTATCGAGAGCCGCAAGACGCTCGGGCGACCCGGCCTCCACCACCACGCGCCAGCCGCGTTCCACCGACTTCTGGAGCAGTAGAGGCAGAACACGCTCGAGCGGCTGGCCGTCGAGATGATAGAAGAGGGCTTCGGTCATAAGTCATCTCGCCCGGCAAAGGATCGGTCGGCGCCCGAAGGCACCGACCACTTTTCTCAGCTTTCGAAGCGGTTGCGAACCAAACGGTCGAGCAAGCGCACACCAAAGCCCGAGGCCCAAGCCTTGTTGATGTCAGTCTCCGGGCTCGACATGGCGGTACCGGCGATGTCGAGATGCGCCCACGGCGTCTCGCCGACAAAGCGCTTCAGGAACTGCGCCGCCGTGATCGAGCCGGCGTTTCGGCCGCCGGAGTTCTTCATGTCGGCGAAGCGGCTGTCGATCAGCTTGTCGTATTCCGGGCCCATCGGCATGCGCCACAGGCGTTCGCCGGTGTTTTCACCCGCCTTGACGAGGTCGGCGGCCAACTGATCGTCATTGGAGAACAGGCCGGCGATCTGGGCACCGAGCGCAACGACGATAGCGCCGGTCAGCGTGGCGAGGTTGATCATGAAGGCCGGCTTGAAGCGATCCGCCGCGTAGGTCAGCACGTCGGCAAGGACCAAGCGTCCCTCGGCATCAGTGTTCACCACTTCGATGGTCTGGCCGGAGAGTGAAGTCAGAATGTCGCCGGGGCGATAGGAGCCACCGTCAGGCATGTTCTCGACGATGCCAAGCAGACCGATGGCATTGACCTTTGCCTTGCGACCAGCCAAGACGCGGAACAGACCGGTGACGGCGGCGGCGCCCCCCATGTCGGCCTTCATGTCTTCCATGCCGGCAGCCGGCTTGATCGAGATGCCGCCTGAGTCGAAGACAACGCCCTTACCGATGAACACGGCCGGGCGCTCATCGCTTTTGCCACCATTCCACTTCATGACCACGACGCGCGGCGGCCGGACGGAGCCTTGCGCCACGGCAAGCAGCGCGCCCATGCCGATCTTGCGGAGATCCTTCTCGCCAAGTACCTCGACCTCGACACCGAGCTTCTTCAGCTTCTCGGCTTCAGCGGCAAATTCCTGCGGTCCTAGTGCGTTGGGCGCTTCGTGAACGAGATCGCGGGCAAACACCACGCCTTCAGCGACAGCTTCGGTGTCGGTCCAAGCCTTCTTGAGCTTGCCGGCATGCTCGGCCACCACCGTGACAGCGATAGAAGCTGGTGCCTCGTCTTTCTTCACCGTCTTGTATTTGTCGAATTCGTAGGCGCGGAGACGCAGGCCCAACACGAACTCGGCACCGAGCTCCGGCGCGAGCGAACCGTTCTTCGTTTCGAGAATCACGGTGGCGGTCTTGGCCTTCACCTCTTTGAGCTTGCCATAAACCTGACCGCCGAGCTTGAGCGCAGCCTTGTCGTCGAACTCGGCGAGGTCACCGACGCCCGCCAGAATCAACCGCCCGGCGGACAGTCCGGCAGGAGCGAGGATGTCGAGGAAAGAGCCGGCCTTGCCGGAAAAACCGGTCGCCGCCACTGCGCGATCAAGGCCGCCGGTCAACTGTTCGAGCACGGCGCCTCCCATGATGCCGGCCTTATTGTCCGGATCGACAAGAACAACCAGCACCGGGGCGTCGGCCTCGAGCGTCTTGGAAAAAGAGAGAGTGGGAGCAGCCGCCATGATTTCTTCCTGATTGCCGGGCACCCCTGAGCGGGCGCGATCCGGATCTGCGTCGCGAATGTGGCGCTTGATGAGGATAAGAGCAAGATGTGACTTGCTTTCCGACGCGTTCGCCGTTGGCGGGCATCGGACAGTTTGAAAATGGGACAGAAATTTACCCTTTTCGGGAAGGAAGGATTCACTATAGGTCTGTTAGCCTAGGTTTTCCTGCCTTCGGCGGGTTTGTTACGGGTTTATGATGCGGCGTTTCGGCACCTATCTTTTTTCGCGTACGATCTACGCCTTTCTTGGCGTGATGCTGACGCTCGCCGGCATTGCCTGGGTGACCCAGGCGTTGCGCCGTTTCGATCTCGTCACTGCCAAGGGCCAAGCGATTGCTGTCTATTTCGGCCTCACCATGCTGTCGATGCCACGCGTTCTCAGTGTCGTGGCCCCTTTTGCCCTCGTGGTCGCGCTGGTGCTGGTTCTTCAGCGCCTTCAGGCGGAAAGCGGCATCGTGGCAATCACCGCCGCGGGTGTATCTCAACGGCGCCTTGCCCTGCCCTTCATTACCGCGGCCCTGACGGTAGCAGTCTTTATTGCTGCCCTATCCTTCTGGTTCAATCCGACTGCATCGCGCTCCGTCATGGACATGATGCAAACCGTGCGAGCAGACATCGTCGCCAACGTCATCCAGCCGGGCCGGTTTACGCAGGTCGACGCGGGGCTGACATTTCATATCCGCAATCGTGATGGCGACGGCTCGTTGCTTGACCTGTTTATCCTTGATGAGCGCAATCCCGAGTTCTCCTACACCTATACGGCCAAGCGTGGTCGCGTTGCCGAAGTTGGCGGTCGCTCGATGATCGTGATGGAACAGGGAACCATCGAGCGAAAAACCAAGCTTACGGGTGCAAGCACCTTCGTTACTTTCGGCTCATACGCTTTTGATCTCAGCCAGCTGGGTGCAAAATCGGGCACCGCAAACTATGGATTGTCGGAGCAGACTCTGGGGGAGCTGTTCGAACTCAGAAAGACCGAAAGCGATCCGGAACTCGCACCTGAAATCATGAACAGGCTCGCGGAACCCATCTATCCGTTTGCCCAAGCATTGGCAGTCTTCCTCTTCCTGGGCTTTCCGACAAGCAATCGCCGTGGACAAACCCTACCCGTGACAATGGCGATCATCGTGGGCTCGCTGGTCCGAATACTCGGCTTCGCCGTCATGGGAATATCGAAGGGAGCGCCGGAGATCTCGATCATGGCCGTCGTCGCCCCGGCACTGCTGACCGTGGCCTTCGCGCTTATGATTGTCTTTGGCGTCCACCCCGTGGTTTCCACCGGCTTCATGGACCGCTTGGTCGACAAATTCTGGCGCGCAGTCGTCCGGAAGCAGGAGACCGCGCAATGATCGGTCGTTCACTTGCCACCTATTTCACACTGCGCTTTGCGGTGTGGATCCTGGGCATGTTCGTCGGCATCTTCTTGCTGGTGTTCCTGATCGACGCCATCGAGCTATTGCGCTCGACAGGCGGACGGGACGACGTTTCGGTCGCCGTCGTCGTTGCCGCTTCGGCCTTGCGCGTGCCAGCGCTGATGGAACAGGTACTGCCATTTGCTGTGCTGCTCGGTTCGATCGCCGCCTTCGTCACGCTATCGCGTGGATCAGAGCTGATGATCGTACGGGCGGCAGGTCTGTCGGTATGGCAGTTTACGCTGCCGGCCCTGATCCTGGCCCTTGTGCTCGGCACGGCTGCGACGACGATTTACAATCCGTTCGCTACCTGGGCGCGCAACATCTCCAGCGATCTTCTGGTCGGTTCGAAAGCCAGCATAATGACCGCCCTTCTGTCCGGATCCGCCTCCCCAAGCTGGACCCGGCAACGTACCGGGAACGGCAACGCTGTATTGCATACCGAGGGCGTCGCCAACGGCGGCAACACGATCTTGGAGCCGGTATTCTGGGTGTTCAGTGCGGACGGGATGCTTTCGGAGCGAGTCGAAGCCAGCGTCGGCCAGCTGGAGCCCGGCCAATGGCGTCTTTCAGATGCGACGGTAACCCAGAATAACGGCGTTCCGGAACATCATGACAGCTACACCTTGCCAACCGCGCTAACCGCCGAACAGGTGGCCGGCGGGCTCGGCTCACCCGACAGTATCTCTTTCTGGCAACTGCCCGGCGCGATCGCGCAGGCTCGGGCATCATCGCTCCCCGCAAACAGATTCAGCCTTCAATATCAATCGCTCCTGGCTCGCCCTTTGCTGCTCGCTTCGATGGTTCTCATTGCTGCAACAGTCTCCTTGGGATTTGCGAGATATGGTGGTGGTGAGAAGATGATTCTCGGTGGCGTCGTCGCCGGCTTCGTGCTTTATGTCGTCATCGAGGTTGCCCGTTCGCTGGGCAGTGAAGGGCTGGTCTCGCCAGTCCTCGCCGCGTGGGCACCCTCGGTCGTGGCCATCCTTCTGGGATCCACGGTTCTGTTGTTCCGCGAGGATGGGTGAGCGTGCGTAGATCTGTCGTATCGCAGGCATCGGAGCCGAGAACTGCCGCGCGCCTTTTGTGCGGGGTAGCTGTATCTATTCTCGTCTTTCTGCCGGCTGGTGCTCTCGCCCAGATTGTCAAGGATACTTCGCTGACCGGCATGATCAGCTCAGCCAAGCAGCCGAGCGGCGATGAAAAGATGATGGTCGAGGCCGACACCGTCGCCTACGACATGGATGCCGATTCGGTGACCGCCAGCGGGCGCGTCGTCATCTATTATCTCGATCATGTGGTGGTGGCCGATCAGGTTCTGGTCAATCGCAAGACCCAGCGTGTGACGGCGACAGGAAATGTCTCCATCACGGACCCCGATGGAAACGTGGTCCGTGGCGACAAGATTGACCTCGATAACGATCTCGCCAACGGAATCATGGAAGGCCTTCAGCTGACGACAGCTGACCGCGTCTCATTGACGGCACGTCATGGCACGCGCAGCAACGGCGATCTGACCGTGCTCGACGATGGTACCTATCTTCCTTGCGTCGATTGCAACGGTGTGAAGGGCAAGAAGCCAATCTGGCAGATCAAGGCGAATCGGATCATTCACAAGCAGAAGGATCAGACGATCGTCTTCGAGAACGCGACCTTTGAGTTTCTCGGAGTGCCGCTTGCCTGGGTCCCTGTATTGTCCCAGCCTGATCCTTCGGTGAAAAACAAGACCGGCATCCTGATGCCGAGCTACCAGAGCAGCAGCAAGCTCGGCTACTCAGTCAAGGTACCCTATTATATCTCGCTTGATCCCAGCTATGGCTTGACGCTCACGCCTTCCGTTTACACCAAGCAGGGACTTCTCTTTTCAGGCGAGTGGCGGCAGAGGCTCGATTCAGGGCAGTATTCGGTCACCCTATCTGGCATCCATCAGGGGGACCCTAGTGTCTATGCGGGAACTTCTGGCGATGAGCTTTGGCGCGGGTCGGTTGAATCGACCGGCAGGTTCACGATCAACAGGAACTGGTCTTGGGGTTGGGACCTCGCGGTTGCCAGCGACACGACCTTCATGAAGGACTACGACATCAAGTCAGGCAATTCCGACGTTGCCGTCAACAAGATCTATCTTACGGGTGCTCGCGACCGAAACCGCTTCGATATGGCGGCTTATGGGTTCTTCGTCCAACAGGACGACTCGCAGACCTCGAAACTCGCGCAGGATCACGATCTTCGGGAAAAGCAGCCCTTTGTTTATCCTACCATCGATTCCAAAGTTTATGCCAAGGATCCTGTTTGGGGAGGTGAAGCGTCTCTGACGACCAACTTCACCAGCCTTACCCGCACCAAGGACGACATTTACCAGATGGACGCCAACGGAAATGGCGTTTTCGATCCAGGTGAGAAGACTCGCGTTCGTGCTGCGTCTGGCACCTTCGACCGGCTTAGCATTGATGCGATGTGGCGCCGTCGAATGGTCGACCAGACCGGTGGCGTGCTGACCCCATTCCTTTATTTTCGCGGCGATGCCATTTTCTCCGACCCGCACAACAGTGATGTTCTGCCGGAAACGTCCAGCGGCCTGCTCGGACGAGCCATGCCAGCGGCAGGTCTTGAGTACAGCTACCCGGTTGCAATCACCTCGCCCGTCGGCAACCAGATCATCGAGCCGATAGCACAGTTGATCGTTCGCCCCGATGAAATGGAAGCGACCCATATCTCGAACGAGGATTCCCAGAGCCTCGTTTTCGATGCCAACAGTCTTTTCGATTACGACAAGTTCTCCGGCTATGATCGCGTCGAAGGTGGAACGCGTGCCAACGTCGGCATTCGTTATTCCGGATCGTTCAGCCACGGTCTCGGTGTCAGTGGTACTTTCGGACAGTCTTTCCAGCTCGCAGGCACCAACTCGTATGCCATCGCAACGCAATATGACACGGGCGCCTACTCGGGTCTGGAATCTGATATATCCGACTACGTTGCCGGCCTTAGCGTAAGCACCAAGACGGGTCTTCTGATGAGCAGCGGCGTGCGGCTCGATCACGAGAGCTTCGCAGTCAACCGCTTCGACAGCCAGATTCTCGGTATTACCGGACCTCTGACGGCGACACTGACTTACGCCTATATCCGCTCCCAGCCGGATCTTGGCATTGATGAAGATCGCTCCGAGCTACAGGCTGCCACCAGCCTGAGGCTCACGGAAAATTGGCGCGCCTTTGCGTCCAGCCGCTACGATCTGATCAACGACGAGTTCGTTCGGCATGCCTTCGGTATTGCCTATGATACTGAAGAATTTTCAGTGTCCTTCTCCTATTCGAAAGATCTGACAACGACACCAAGCGACCAGACCTTTTATCTCCGTGCGGGCTTCAAGACGCTCGGCGAAATTGGCACGTCGATGGGCATAGATAAGTAGCATTGTCTTCGTTCGCGTGAAGCAATACTCAGATCACGGACTTGACAAACTCTACTGCTAATTCCCGCAATGAGAACAAAAGGGCGGAGAGGCTTGAGATGCACTATATCGTGACGGTTGCGAGGAGCATGCGGAGCGCCCTTCTGGCTGCAACCATCGCTGCGGGAGTCTCGCTGTCGCCTTATGGGGCAGTCCTCATTACTCCCGCTCTGGCGGAAAGTGACATCAAGATTGTCGTGAACGACAAGGCAATCACCAGTCTGGATATTCAGTCTCGCGCCCGTCTATTGCAGCTGGCAATGCACCTTGCCCCTGGCGCAGCCACCAAAGCCGCCCAGGAGGAACTGATCGACGAACAGCTTCGGCTTCAGGACGGCGAAAGGCGGGGAGTTGTCGTCACTGAAGATGCTGTGGAAGCGGCGCTGACGACTATCGCTTCGCGTTCCAAGATGACATTGCCGCAGTTCCAGCAGGCACTTGGCAAGGGTGGCGTACCGATCAAGACATTCAAGGATCGCATCCGCGCACAAATGGTCTGGGGGCGCATTATCCGCGCGAAAATCCAGCAGGATATCAAGGCAGAATCTGCCGATCTCATTCAGCAGATGCGCAATCGCGAAAAGAACGCCAACGCCGTAACGGCGAGTGACTATGTGCTGCAACGTGTCGTCTTTGCCGTTCAGCGGAGCGCGTCGCCCGCTGACGTCAACCGGCGCAAGGCGGAAGCCGACGCTCTGCGTGGCAAGTTCCGTAGTTGCAGCGACGGGCTGGCGCTTGCCAAGGGACTTCGTGAGGTTGCGGTCGTGAACATCGGTCGAAAGCTGGCGAGCGAAGTTCCCCCGGGCCTGAAGGATGAGCTGGAAAAGACTCCCGAGGGCCACCTTACAACGCCCCAGCGTTCCGAACTTGGCTTTGAGATGTATGCCGTGTGCAGCAAGATCGAGGTCACGGGCGAAGCGGCCGTTGCGGCGGGACTTGATGCCGAAGCATTGGACAAGCGTGGTGAGGAAACCTCCAAGAAGCTCACGCAGGAATTGCGGCAAAAAGCCAACATCAGCTACCGCTGATCATGAGCGGTGTTTCAGCTCCCATGCATGATTGCCCGCTCGCCGTATCGATCGGAGAACCGGCAGGTATTGGCGCCGAAATCATTGCGAAAGCTTGGCTTCAAAGGCGAGAGAAGGCCCTCTCGCCTTTCTATGTCTTGGCGGATCCGGCCTTCGTTGAAAGTCGCCTTGCTCGCTTAGGGCTTCGAGTTCCTGTTGTGACTGTGACCACTGAAGCGGCGATGAAAGCGTTTGCCGACGGGTTGCCCGTGTTCGACCTTGGTTGCAAAGTAGAAGATCGCGCGGGAGAGCTATCGGAGGCAACCGCGCGGGCGACGATTGCGGCAATCGAGACGGCCGTCCGGCATGTCCACTCGGGCCGCGCGCGTGGGATCGTCACAGCCCCCATCCAAAAATCAAATCTCTATGCAGCGGGCTTCAAGTTCCCAGGTCATACCGAATTCCTTGGCGCGTTAGCCCGGGAACTCTGGTCCGGTGCTTTGCAGGATCCCGTCATGATGTTGGCCGGCCCAGAACTGGCGGCTGTGCCGATAACGGTCCATATCGCGCTGCATCGCGTACCGGAAGTTCTGACCTCCGACATGATCATTGCGACGGGCCGCGTCGTCCATCGAGAAATGCAGGCAAGGTTCGGTCTCCCCCAACCGCGCCTGGCTGTCGCCGGCCTCAATCCGCATGCGGGAGAAGGCGGAGCGATGGGTCGCGAGGATCTCGAGATCGTCGCGCCGGCCGTGGCGCAGCTTCGGTCCGAGGGGATTGATGCGCGCGGACCATTGCCGTCCGACACGCTCTTTCATCCCGCGGCCCGCAAGACTTATGACGTCGTGCTGGCCATGTATCACGATCAGGCGCTGATCCCCGTCAAGACCATCGCTTTCGACGAGACGGTCAATGTGACGCTCGGCCTGCCCTTCGTCCGCACATCACCGGATCATGGCACCGCCTTGGATATCGCGGCCAAAGGCATTGCCGATCCCTCTAGCTTCATTGCTGCCCTTCAGATGGCCGGTCGCATGGTTGAGGCAGAGGACCGGGCATGAGTCAGATCGACGACCTGCCACCACTCCGCGATGTCATCGAACGACACGGCCTTTCGGCGCTGAAGAGCCTTGGCCAGAATTTTCTGCTCGACCTCAATCTTACGGCTCGCATCGCCCGTGCGGCCGGGAACCTCGCGGGCAAGACCGTTGTCGAGATCGGCCCGGGCCCGGGCGGGCTGACGCGCGCCATTCTTGCGGCAGGCGCTGCCAAGGTTCACGTGATCGAGCGAGACCGCCGGGCGATTGCGGCGCTTGAGGAAATTGCCGCACATTATCCTGGCCGGATGCACATCACCGAGGGTGACGCTCTTGAGGTGGATAGTGCCGCGCTTGGCGACGAGCCACCGATCATCATGGCCAACCTTCCTTATAACATTGCGACGCCGCTCCTCACCGGCTGGCTCTCGCCAGAAAGTTGGCCGCCGCGCTGGACGGCCATGGTACTGATGTTCCAGAAAGAAGTGGCCGATCGCATCACGGCCGCTGCCGGTGATGATGCCTACGGTCGCCTCGGCGTGCTTTGCGGCTGGCGCAGCTACGCCACGCAGATGTTCGATATATCGCCCAAGGCTTTCGTGCCGCCGCCCAAGGTGACCTCGACGGTGGTGCATTTCGCCCCACGCCCCGAACCCCTGCCCTGTGATCAGAGCGATCTCGAAGCGGTCACTGCCGCGGCTTTCGGCCAGCGCCGCAAGATGCTGCGGCAGAGCCTTAAGACGCTCGGTGTCGATCCCGCGGATCTCTGCGCTGCCGCTGGGGTGGAGCCGACGGTACGGGCCGAAACCGTCCCCGTGAAGGGCTTTGTCGATCTCGCCAACGCCTGGAAGGCGATGCGGTAGGCGCTCAGGCCAGCAGTGTACCGACGAAACCCTCGATCCCCTCCGCCGCCCGCGACCGCCGGCTACGCTCGGCGCGGAGAATCGCAGTGAGATCCGCGAAGGCGGCATCGAGATCGTCATTGACGACGACGTAATCGAAGTTCGACCATTCGGCGATCTCGCGGCGAGCGTTGACCAGGCGCTTCTCAATGACCTCGGGGGCGTCCTCTGCACGACGCGTCAGGCGCGAACGCAACTCAGCCATCGACGGCGGCAGAATGAACACCGACACGACATCGGCCGACATCTTCTCGCGCAGTTGAGCGGCGCCTTGCCAGTCGATGTCAAACAGAACATCGCGCCCGGATGCCAGCGCCTCTTCCACCGGAGCCTGCGGCGTTCCGTAATAGTTGCCGTGAACCTCCGCCCATTCCAAGAGTTCGCCACCATCGCGCATCGACATGAAGCGCTGCTGGGAAATGAAATGATAATGCACGCCGTTGATCTCGCTCGGACGACGGTCTCGCGTCGTCACGGAGATTGACAGCGTCATATCGCGGTCGGTGTCGAGAATGTTCCGCGACAGCGTCCCTTTTCCGGCGCCCGAAGGCGAAGAAATGACGAACATCAGCCCGCGACGGGGAAAGCGGACGTGTTTTTGATCTGTGACGACCATGAGCGTTACTCGACGTTCTGGACCTGCTCCTTGAACTGGTCGACCACCGCCTTGAGGGCAAGGCCAATCCGTGTCAGGGCCGTGTCGTTGGATTTGGAACAAAGGGTATTGGATTCGCGATTGAATTCCTGCGCGAGAAAGTCGAGACGCCGTCCGACAGCGGCATTGCTCGCCATGAGCTCGCGGGCCTGCGCGATATGAGCCTTGAGGCGATCGATTTCTTCGCGGACATCGGCACGTGTGGCAATCAAGGCTGCTTCGACATGCAGACGCTGCGGATCGATGTCTTCGCGCGCCAGCAATACGGCAAGCTGCTCTTCAAGGCGGTCGCGGATGGCCTCGGGCGTGCGGGCCGGCAGGGCTTCAGCCTCAGCGACCAGGCGCGCGACCTCATCGACCTGCTCACCGAGAATACGGCTGAGCGCCACACCCTCTGAAGCGCGTGACGCCTGAAAATCGACAAGCGCCTTGTCGAATGCGGCGATCAGCTCGGCCTCGAATGCCTTGGCTCCCTCTTCGTCCGGTACCGCCTCGATCGCCTCGACAACGCCGCGCACTGCCAGCAAACCATCAAGCGAGGCGTCGCGAATGCCCGGCGTACCGGAGTAGCGACGTGCCGTGTCGATCAGTGCCGAGAGCAGCTTCTCGTCGATGCGAAAGGTCTGCTCGGAGGATTCCCGCGTGACGGTCAGATTGATCGTCACATTGCCGCGCGCCAGAGCCTCGGACGCCTTCCGACGCACCGCGATCTCAACGGCGTCGAAGCCTGGCGGCAAACGCAGACGCAGATCAAGCCCGCGGCCGTTGACGGAGCGCAACTCCCAGGCAAAGCGATTACCTGCCGCCGAGCCGTCGAAGCGGGCAAATCCGGTCATACTCTTAAGCGGCATGTCTCACCTCCAGTGCAAGCCGGCTTTTACACCAGCGGGCCGAAGCGCCAAGCGAAAAATGAGTCAACCTTCGGGGGATTGGCACTTCGGCTTCGGCTTCACAGCCCATCGGGCGTGACATAGACTCAAGGCCAACATCATAGGGAGAAAGCCAATGGAATACCGTCTGCTCGGGCGCTCCGGTCTCAAGGTCTCCACCCTCACCATGGGTACGATGACATTTGGCGGCAAAGGCCCGTTCGCGAAGGTTGGCGCGGTCGGGCTCAACGAAGCCGCACGCCTGATGGATCTCTGCATCGATGCCGGCGTCAACCTGATCGACACAGCCGACGTCTACTCTGAAGGTCTTTCCGAGGAAATCGTCGGCGACCTGATGCAGGAGCGGAAGGGCAAAGGCATCCTGATCGCCACCAAGGTTCGTTTTCCCGTGGGTAGCGGCCCCAACGATCGGGGTCTCAGCCGCCATCACATCGTCGCCGGTTGCGAAGCTAGCCTTCGGCGCCTGAAAACCGAGACCATTGACCTCTACCAGGTGCATCAATGGGATGGCCTGACCCCGGTCGAAGAGTTCATGGAAGCGCTCGACAGCCTGGTTCGCGCCGGCAAGGTCCGCTACGTCGGCTGCTCGAACTTCTCAGGCTGGCACATCATGAAAGCGCTTGGCGCCGCCACTGCCGAGCATCGCCAGCGCTTCGTGTCGCAGCAGATTCACTACACGCTTGAGGCACGCGAGGCTGAATATGAGCTGGTGCCGATCTCGCTCGACCAGGGTCTCGGCATCCTCGTCTGGAGCCCGCTTGCCGGCGGCCTGCTGTCCGGCAAGCATCGCCGTAACGCGGCTGCCCCTGAAGGTACGCGCCAACTGGCGGGATGGACCGAGCCGCCGATTCGCGACGAGAACCGCCTTTGGAATATCGTCGATACTCTCGTCGAGATCGCGGACGATCGCGGTGTCAGCGCAGCGCAGGTCGCGCTCGCCTGGCTGCTGGAACGGCCGGGTGTCACCTCAGTGGTGATTGGCGGCCGCACCGAGGCGCAGTTCGCCGACAATCTCAACGCGGCAGAACTGAAGCTCTCGGACGCCGAGCGAAAGCGACTCGATGAAGTGAGTGCCCTGCCCGTTCTCTATCCATATTGGCATCAACTTCAGACTGCGAAGGATCGGCTGGGGCCCGCCGATCTCAGCCTGTTCGGATTGAAGCCGTAACCAGACAAAGCAAAGCCGCCGGAGACGAGCCATCGCCGACGGCCCGAAATTTCTCGAAGCTGATCAGCCCTTGCGGGGCTGTGCCGTCGAATTGCCGACGACGAGTTCTATCGGTAGCTCGACCACCCGACCACCAACGCCATCGGGCTTATCGCCCAGGATCAGCTCGACCGCTGCCTCGCCCTTGCCAATTGCAGGCTGTCTGATGGTTGTCAGCGGCGGAAGGAAACTTGCGGCTTCCTCGATGCCATCAAAACCAACCACCGAGAAATCTTCGGGCACCTTGCGACCGAGCGATTGCAGGTAGGTCATCACGTGAAGAGCGACCCGATCCGACGTGCAGACGAAGGCAGTCGTATCCGGATGAGCGGCGAGAACCGCATCGACACCGGTGCAGACGCCTTCGTAATCGGACCCGGTCTCGAAGACCGGCTGCGGTGGCAGCCCGGCTGCCTGGAAGACGTCGCGATAACCGGACAGGCGGCGGCGCACCACCTCGAAGGATGACCGCTCGGCACGAAGATCATCAACGAAACCGACGCGGATTTCCTTCTCGGTCTCGAAGGTAAAGACCGCGAAATGCTTGTGACCGAGATCAACGAGATGCTGCGCGGCTTCCCGAGCTCCCCGGTAATCGTCGATCTTCACGACATCGAGGCCAGGACCGACCGGAAAGTCGACGGCAACGAATGGTAGACCGCGCTTTTCGGCCAGCTCTACCAGTGTGTTGCCCTCGTTGAGGCAGTGCAGGATGAAGCCATCTACCAGAGCCGTACGGATATTCCAGGCCGCAATCTCGTCGTCGGAGGCCGACACCAGGGAGATTCCTGCACCGCGCGCTTCGCAGGCACGGGCAACGCCAGACAGGAACAAGCGGGTATATTGATCGTCGAAGAAGCAATTGAGTGGTCCGATCGCCACCACGCCGATGGCGTTGACCCGGCCCGCTCTCAGCAAGCGGCCGCGTGGATCAGGGCCCCGATAGCCGAGGGAGCGCGCCGCCTCTTCCACCCGCTCACGCAGTTGCTCGGAGACAAGGCCAGGCCGGTTGAAGACGTTGGACACCGTTCCTTGGCTGACACCGGCGGCACGCGCCACGTCTGCAAGCTTCACGGTCTTGTTTTGCGGAATTGAACTTTCACCCATCTGTCCGTCCGATGCACCGGCTATCCGGCAGTACTGACGAGGGACAACGGCGTCTCTCTTCCCGAGATCGCAACCGAGACCCGCACGATACCCACCAGCGCAGGGCCAGCAGGTATCGCTCGGAATGTCAGCCACCCATGCCCCCCGGCAAGCGGCTAACCGATCAGTTCAATTGATGCGACCGATCTCGTTGAAACGATATACGCAAAACCCTTGAGAACAACAAGAAACTTGCGTTTCGCAACGATCCCGGCCGATCAAAACTCGATGATCGCCCACTCGTCGACCTTGGTCGGCTTCCTTAGCCAGCGAAAGCTGATGAAGCCGACCGAGCCGGTCGAACACTTTTTGGCCGAACCGTCAGAGAATGAAGCGGCTGAGATCGGTGTTGCGAGCGAGATCGCCGAGCGCAGCCCTGACCGCCGCTCCATCGACCGTGACGGTTTCGCCGCCGCGATCCGGAGCCGAGAACGAGATATCGTCCAGGATGCGCTCCAACACCGTCTGCAGACGTCGGGCACCGATATTCTCGACGGTGGCATTCACGTGAACGGCAATCTCGGCAACCGCGTCAATCGCATCGTCAGTGAAAGCCAGGGTCACGCCTTCGGTCTGCATCAGTGCCACATACTGCTTGATGAGGCTCGCCTGGGGCTCGGTCAGGATGCGGCGGAAGTCATCCTTGTCGAGCGGCTTCAACTCGACGCGGATCGGCAAACGTCCCTGAAGCTCAGGCAACAGATCCGACGGCTTGGCGACGTGGAAAGCACCGGAAGCGATGAACAGGATATGGTCCGTCTTCACCGAACCATGCTTGGTCGAGACCGTCGTGCCTTCGATCAGCGGCAGGAGGTCACGCTGCACGCCCTCGCGGGACACGGAACCATCGCGCCCGTCCTTGGCGCAGATCTTGTCGATCTCGTCGAGGAAGACGATGCCATTGTTCTCAACGGCTTCGATGGCTTCGGCGATGATCTTGTCCTGATCGATCAGCTTGTCAGCCTCCTCGGCGGTGAGCAGATCGTGGCTGTCCTTGACACTGACGCGGCGCGTCTTCTTCACGCCGCCCATCATCTTCTGCATCATCTCGGAGAGATTGATGACCTGACCGCCCGGCATGCCCGGAATTTCCATTCCGGCCGGACCGCTGGACGTGGCTGTCAGTTCGATCTCGATCTCCTTGTCATCGAGTTCGCCGGCACGAAGCTTCTTGCGGAAGGTGTCGCGCGTCGACGGGCTGGCCGACGTGCCGACGAGGGCATCGAGCACGCGTTCCTCGGCGGCCAGATGTGCCTTGGCCTCGACGTCCTTGCGGCGCCGCGCGCGGACGAGCGAGATACCGACCTCGAGAAGATCGCGAACGATCTGCTCCACATCGCGGCCGACATAGCCGATCTCGGTGAACTTGGTGGCTTCGACCTTGACGAAAGGCGCGTTGGCCAGTCGGGCAAGGCGACGGGAGATTTCTGTCTTGCCGACGCCGGTGGGACCGATCATCAGGATGTTCTTGGGCAGCACTTCCTCGCGCAGCGAGGGGTCGAGCTGCAGGCGACGCCAGCGATTGCGAAGCGCAATGGCAACGGCGCGCTTGGCGTCCTTCTGGCCGACGATATGCCGGTCGAGTTCGGAAACGATTTCGCGAGGCGAGAAATCGGGCATGTCTTGATCCTTGGCTGGAGCATTCCGGAGCGGCGCGCGGGGGCCGACAATCCGGGCTGATGGAATTCAGGCCCTGGGCAGGCTTTCGACCACCACGTTCTCATTGGTGTAGACGCAGATATCGGCGGCGATCTTCATGGCCTTGCGGGCGATCGTCTCGGCGTCGCTATCGCTGTCGGCAAGCGCACGGGCCGCAGCCAGCGCATAGGTTCCGCCCGAGCCGATACCGGCGATGCCGCCTTCGGGCTCCAGCACGTCGCCCGTGCCGGTCAGCACCAGCGTCACGTTGGCGTCGGCGACGATCATCATCGCCTCGAGCCGGCGCAGATAGCGATCGGTACGCCAATCCTTGGCGAGTTCGACACAGGCGCGCATCAACTGACCCGGATATTGTTCGAGCTTGGCTTCGAGGCGTTCGAAGAGCGTGAAAGCGTCCGCCGTTGCACCGGCAAATCCGGCGATCACATCACCACGTCCGAGCGGACGCACCTTGCGGGCGGTGTGCTTGATGACGGTGGCGCCGAGCGTCACCTGCCCGTCTCCGGCAATCACCACCTTGCCGTCCTTGCGGACCGATACAATGGTGGTTCCGTACCAGGTCGACGGGTTCGTATGTTCCATCATGAGATGCTCCTTGCGGCAACGGCCGTCCGCCCGAGGCGCGGAAGCCGTCCCTGAATGACACCTTTATGTAGGACAGAAATGCCTCTATGCAACTTGCCCTGGGCTTAGCCCGTATCACGGTTCCGATACCGTCAGGAGACCCGTCAATGAAGCTCATGGCCTTCGGCCTCGGCTACAGCGCCAAAACCGCGCTACGCCGCCTTGCCCCGGAAATGGCAGTCGGTACGACGCGTTCGTCCGCAAAGGCCTCGGCCCTCGCCTCGCTTGCCGAAATGCATCTCTTCGATGGCTCGCAGCAATCTGCCGAAGCGTTGAGGCCAGCCCTGTCGGGTGTCACCCACGTCCTGGTTTCCATCGCGCCCTCGGAGGCTGCCGACGGTGGCGACAGGGTCCTTCCGGTGCTTGCTGAAGCATTAGCTGGCGAGAAGTCTCTCACCGCGATTGTCTATCTTTCCACCGTTGGCGTTTATGGCGACCACAATGGCGCCTGGGTCGACGAGACGTCCGAGTGCCGCCCCAAGAGCGCGCGTTCTGTTGCCCGCGTGAAAGCAGAAAACGAGTGGCATGCCTTTGGCGCGCGCATCGGCGTTCCGGTGGCGGTGCTACGCCTTTCCGGCATCTACGGGCCGGGCCGAAACGCCTTCGTCAACCTTGCCGACGGCAGTGCCCGTCGCCTCATCAAACCGGGACAGGTCTTCAACCGAATCCATGTCGAGGACATCGCGGCGGCGATCGACGGGGCCTTCGCCAGGAAAGCCAACGGCGTCTTTAACATCACCGACGACGAACCGGCGCCACCGCAGGACTTCGTTGCCTACGCAGCCGGCTTGATGGGCGTGTCACCGCCACCCGAGCAGGACTTCGAAACGGCGGAGCTTTCGCCGATGGCCCGCAGTTTCTACGGGGAAAACAAGCGCGTGGCCAACGGTCTCAGCAAGACCGCACTCGGACTTGACTATGCCTATCCCAACTACCGCTCGGCTTTTGCCCGCATGTGGGCCGAGGATAGCTGGCGTTAAGCATCAAACCGCTCCCATCTTCAGAGCGATGGGAGCGGTTTGAAAAAGGCGATCAAGCGCTTCAGGCCAGCGTCGCGGCGGCTTTCTGCAGCTTATGGGCGGCCTCATCGATCGACTGCGTGGACCGGCTGATGCCGGCCAATGCCTGGGCGATCTCTTCGACTCCGCTCGCGGCGGTCTGCATGCTGCCGGACATGTTCTGGGTCACCGACGCCTGCTCTTCGACGGCGGAGGCGATGGACGAGGAAATGTCGTTGATCCGGTTGATGATCGACGTGATGCCCTCGATCGACTGAACCGCCTTCGAAGAGGTCGTCTGTACGGCGGCGATCTCGCTAGCGATCTCGTCCGTTGCCTTGGAAGTCTGGGCGGCGAGTTGCTTCACTTCCTGGGCGACCACCGCAAAACCCTTGCCCATCTCGCCTGCTCTCGCGGCTTCAATCGTGGCGTTGAGCGCGAGAAGGTTGGTCTGTCCGGCAATGTTGTTGATGAGCTCGACGACCTGATCGATCTTCTGAGCTGCGGCAGCCAACCCGGAGACCACCTTGGTGGCCGTATCGGCCTGCGTGACGGCCTCTTGTGACACGGCCAAAGCGACGCCTACCTGGCGGCTGATTTCTGCGACCGAGGAGAACAACTCTTCGGCGCCGGCCGCCACCGCCTGGACATTGGAGGCCGTGACGCTGGCGGTCGAATTGGCACCCGCCGCCTCCGCGTTCGAGCGGGCGATCATGTCGGCGACCTCGCTCAGTTCGCGATTGATGTCGGACTGGGCGGCCTGCCGCTTGCGGCGACGCTCCATCACCGAGGTGATGTCGGTGGCGAACTTGGTGAGGCGAACGAGCTTGCCATTCACGTCGAAGATCGGATTGTAGGTCGCCTGTAAAAAGACGTCGCGATTGCCCTTGGCGATCCGGTGGAACTCGTCCGACTTGAACTGGCCACTCCTGAGATCGTCCCAAAAGCGCTTGTAGGCAGCGCTGCTGCGCTCCTGGGCCGAGACGAACATCGAGTGATGCTTGCCGACAATTTCCTCCAGCCGGTAGCCGAGCACCTTCAGGAAGTTCTCATTGGCTTCGATGACCGTGCCATCAGGTTCGAAAGAAATCACCGCCTGGGCGCGATTGATGGCATCGACCTGGCTCTGGACCCTGGCATCGGCCAGCTTGCGCTCGGTCACATCCGTCGCAAACTGGCCGACGCGGTAGACCTTTCCGGACTTGTCGACCAGCGGATTGTAGATACCCTGGATCCATACGGGACGCCCGCCCTTGGCGACACGGCGGAACTCGGCTGACATGAACTGTCCGGCCACGAGATCCCGCCAGAAGGCAGCATAGGCAGGTTCCCTGGCTTCCTTGGGATCGACGAACATCGAGTGGTGCTTGCCGACGATCTCCGCCAGCTCGTACCCCATCACCTTTAGGAAGTTCGCGTTCGCCGTGATGATCGTTCCGCTGGGCTCAAACTCGACCACAGCCAAAGAGCGATCAAGAGCCGTAAGCACCGCAGCCCCGTGACTTGAAAAAGGCCACATGATTCTTTTCTCCTGCCCCTCCAGCACGATCAACGACGCCGAACGACCATTCGTGGAAAGGCATGTTCCTTCGCTGCGCGCCTGCAACGATCCTGGGCCGGAGATATTCTCACGACCAATTGCGACGTTGCCCTCTTTTTCCACTTAAGAGGGCATTCATTTAAGGACGGTTTACGGTAGATGCTGCGGTGACGAAGTAAGTAATTGCCCTTTACGACTCATTCTCAACTGGCTTACTTCTTTGCGAGAGTGAGGGCTTGAAAAGCATAGTCGAGGATATGCGGAGCGCGTCTACCGCACCCCTGTTCGGCGCCATGGGACTGGCTTCCGCTCGTCGAGCCGTATAAGAAATGGACGCCTTTTCAATAGCGGTGCCCCAATGCTGAAAGCACGCGTCATCCCCTGTCTCGACGTCAAGGACGGCCGGGTGGTCAAGGGGGTCAATTTCGTCGACCTCATAGATGCCGGCGATCCGGTCGAAGCCGCCGCTGCCTACGACGCGGCCGGTGCCGATGAGCTGTGTTTCCTCGACATTACCGCCAGCCATGAAAATCGCGGTACTATCCTCGACGTGGTTCGCCGTACGGCTGAGCGTTGCTTCATGCCGGTGACCGTGGGCGGCGGCGTTCGCTCGGTCGAAGACATCCGCGAGCTGCTGCTTGCCGGCGCTGACAAGGCATCGATCATGTCGGCTGCGGTACGCGACCGTGACCTGGTGCGACGAGCATCGGAGAAGTTCGGCGATCAGTGCATCGTCGTCGCGATCGACGCCAAGCGCGTCTCGACCGACGGCAACAAGCCGCGCTGGGAGGTGTTCACGCACGGCGGCCGTCAAGCGACCGGCATTGACGCCGTGGAATATGCGCAGGAGGTCGTCTCGCTCGGCGCCGGAGAAATTCTGTTGACGTCTATGGATCGAGACGGCACTAAAATCGGCTTTGACCTTGAACTGACCAGGACAATAGCAGACGCAGTGTCCGTACCGGTGATCGCATCGGGAGGCGTCGGAACGCTCGATCATCTGGTCGAGGGGATTCGCGACGGGCATGCAGGCGCCGTGCTTGCCGCTTCGATCTTCCATTTCGGGACTTTCACCATCGGCGAGGCCAAAGCGCATCTCGCCGCGGCCGGCGTTCCCGTCCGCCTCCAGGGATGAACGGCATGGCTGACAGCACATTCACGCTTTCCGACCTTGAAGCGATCGTCGCCGATCGCCTGAAGAATGGAGATGCGACCTCTTACACCCGCAAGCTGGCTGACAAGGGCATCGCCAAAGCCGCGCAGAAGCTCGGCGAGGAAGCGGTGGAAACGGTGATTGCCGCGGTTGCCGGCGACGCGGAAGAGCTGACTTACGAGTGCGCCGACCTCCTCTATCACCTCGTCGTGGTGCTGGCACTCAAGGGCGTACCGCTTGACGAAGTGCTGACCGAACTCAAACGCCGGACCGCACAGTCCGGCCTTCAGGAAAAGGCAAGCCGTCCGGCCGGCTGACCGGCACCCTATGGCGTGCCGACGCTTGCCGGCAGCCGATCTCACGCTATGCATCCAGAACCAGCGGGTCGCTCGAAAGCGATCCGGAGACGGTGACGAATGGAACAGTTCGTGCGTAAAGCACTGTCGCCATACGAGGTTTACACGCGCGCCGATTGGGCGGTCCTCAGGGCAGGAATGCCGCTGACGTTGACGCTCGACGACGTCATTCGCCTGCGCGCGCTCAACGACCCGGTGCAGCTGGATGAGGTCTCCGACATCTTCCTGCCCCTGTCCCGGCTGCTTTCGCTCTACGTCGAGTCGGCGCAGTCGCTGCATTCCTCGACGCGCAAATTCTTTGGCCGCTCCGATGCCAAGAAGCCGTTCATCATCGGCATTGCCGGCTCGGTGGCGGTCGGTAAATCGACGACGGCGCGCATTCTGCGGGCCATGATGTCGCGCTGGCCGTCGTCCCCCAAGGTCGACCTCGTCACCACGGACGGATTCCTGTTTCCCAACGCCGTGCTGCGCGAAGAAGGCCTGATGGAAAAGAAGGGCTTCCCGGAAAGCTACGATCGGGCGGCCCTGCTTTCCTTCCTGACCGACATCAAGGCCGGCAAGCCCAACGTCTGGGCGCCGGTTTATTCTCACCTCGTCTACGACATCGTGCCGGACGAGAGGATCGTCGTCGATCAGCCCGACATCCTGATCCTCGAAGGACTGAACGTTCTTCAGACGGGCAAGCTGCCGCGTGATGGACGAGCCATTCCCTTCATTTCGGACTTCTTCGATTTCTCGATCTTCATCGATGCCGACGAAGCCGACCTGCAGCGCTGGTATGTCGAGCGCTTCATGCGCCTGAGGCAGACCGCCTTCCGCGATCCGCAGTCTTACTTCCGCCGCTACGCGGAGATTTCCGAGGAGGAAGCCCTGGAGACCGCCATTGGTCTCTGGACGCGGATCAATCTTGCCAATCTGCGCGAGAACATTCAGCCGACACGCCTCAGAGCCGATCTGGTACTCCGCAAGAGTCCCAGTCATGCCATCGAGCAGGTGATGCTGCGGAAGCTGTAACAAAACGCTCCCGGAAAGAGCCGATGCTCTTGCCGAAGGCGCTTTGCATTGGCGGCGACTGCGACCCTAGGCGGCATGCACTCTTGAACCGCCGATCCAGGTCGACTTGAGTTCGAAATCCGGGGTCAGCAACAGGAAATCGGCATCGAAGCCAGCGGCCACCCTGCCCTTGCGATTGCCGATGCGCATTGTCTCGGCGGGGTAAACGGTTGCCATACGAATCGCCTCGTCGAGCCCGATGTCGAAATGCTCGGCGGCATAGCGCACCGAAGATAGCATATCGATATCGGCGCCGGCCAGTGTCCCGTCCGCGAGCGCCAACCGACCGTCACGACGGAAGATGGTGCGGCCGTTGAGTTCGAAATCCGCCATGTCGGTGCCGATCGTCAGCATGGCATCGGTGACGAGGAACAGCCGCCCCGGTCCGCGCTTTGCTCTGAGAGCAATTCGCGCGGCCGCGGGATGCACGTGGACACCATCGGAAATCAGCCCTGCCGAAATGCCAGTGTCGAGCACTGCACCCACCATGCCGGGCGTGCGATGACCGAGCGGGCTCATGGCGTTGAAGAGATGGGTCGCGGTGGAGGCACCGGCGGCGACATAGGCGAGCGCCGTATCAAAATCGCAGTCGGTATGACCGAGACTGACGACGCCACCGGCAGCAACGAGGCTGCGCACAGCCTCAACGGACGTCGACTCGGGAGCGACCGTCAGCATCGTCGTGCCGACGCCGGTAATCGCCCCAATGAGCTCCCTGATATCCGCCTCTTCCATGGTCCTCACGTAGGCGGCCGCGTGAACGCCTCGCTTGGCGGCCGACAAATGCGGACCTTCGAGATGCAGACCGAGGAAGCCCGGGACGCCAGCCGTTCGCGCCGCCTTTCCGGCAGCGATCGCTTCCGTGCGCGTTTCGCGGCGGTCGGTGATCAGGGTCGGTAGCAGAGCCGTTGTGCCGAACCTGGCATGCGCGGCGCAGATGCGTTCGATGGTGTGAACGCTTGGCTCGTCGTTGAAATTGATGCCACCGCCGCCATTGACCTGGAGATCGACGAAACCCGGCACAAGGAGAAGGCCGCCCGCGTCGATGACTTCGGCTCCCGCCGGTGCATGATCGGCTGGGACGAAACGGCCGTTGACAACGGCTATCTTCGCATTGTCATGCCAGATATCGCCATCGAACAGGCGGGCATTGCGAATGAGAAGGGCGGACATCGGAACGTCTCCTTGATGGTGACGGGTCAGGATTGGGGGAGCGTCAGCTCGGCGACGAAGTCGTAGGCATCGGCCCGATAAAGCGATCGGGTGAATTCGACCACCCGGCCGGAAGCGAGATAGGAAACACGCTCGATGGAAAGGCCTGCATCGCCGACCTGAACGCCAAGCAACGCCGCATCCTGGCTTCTGATATTGCAGGCCGAAATGCGCTGCACCGCACGTACAGGCCGGTGGCCGCGGCGCGCGAGCACCTCATAAAGCGAACCCGAAACGCCCTCGGGATGGGGAAGCACGTCGGCCGATAGCGAGGCTCTTTCAATTGCCAACGGCAGATCATTGGCGATCCGCAGGCGTTCCAGCCTCGCGACCCGTGCACCGCCCGCCAGACCGAGCATCATCGCCTCTTCCGGCGAGGGAAGATACAGCCCGCGATCGAGCCACATCGAGCTGGCTTTGAGGCCGCGCCGTGCCATGTCTTCGGTGAAGGAGGTGAGCAGGGAAAGTGACTGCTCCACGCGCTGCACCGGCTTGACCACGAAGGTGCCCGAGCCGTGGCGGCGCGTCAGCAGCCCTGCCTCGACAAGCTCATCCACAGCCTTGCGAACCGTAACGCGGCTGATGCCGGCGGAATCAGCAATTTCGCGTTCCGGCGGCAATGCATCGCCGTGCTTGAGCTGCCCGGCGACAATCGCTGTCTCAATGGCATGCCGGAGCCTGAGGTAAAGCGGCCCCGTGCCGGCCGCCTGCAGCCGCTCGGGCGATAGAATGCCGGATATGTCACCGCTCATGCGGGGCTCCTCCATGGCTGGCGAAGCGTCGGATTGCCAGCGCCACCGCTCCGGCCAACGCCGTATCGGCCGGCTGAACCAGACGGGAGCGATGTCGCTCGGCAAGATAGGCAGGATAAAGCGACGCGAGGCCACCCAAGAGCGCGATGCGCTCCGCCCCGTCTGCGACGATACGATCGAACGCCAGATCGACCGACGCGGCTGCTTTCCCAACGATGTCCAGTGCGACGGCATCGCCGGCCTTGGCAGCGGAAAAGACAGCTGGCGCGAAGCGACCGAAATCACCCGGAGTTGCCGTTCGGGCAAATTCGACCATGGGGCCGGGTGATCCGCCGAACTCGGAGAGCAGCCGATCAGTCAGTGGCGAGGAAGAAATGATCCGGTCGTAGGCGAGCAGCGCTACCGCCAGAGCAGCCCGGCCGAGACTGGCGCCAGACCCGAAGTCGCCGATCACAAAGCCCCAACCACCATAGGACCTGACGACATCGCCTTGCCGAGTAAAGAAGATCGAGCCGGTTCCCAGGATGGCCACGGCACCGTCGCGGTTTCCCAGCGCACCTTCAAGCGCGATGAGGCCGTCCGAGACGACTTCGACCCGTGCGGCCGGCCAAGATGCGGCTATGAAGGCGCTGGTATCGCCGACATTGCTGCCGACAAGCCCCAGCAAGACACCTGAATGCTGAAGGGCGTCGCCGTTCAACCCAGCTGCGGCAAGTGCAGCCTCAATGGCAGCACGAATATTGGCAAGCGCCCCGGCGCGGTCACTGAGGATGTTGGCCGCACCGCCGGTAGCCATGGCCATGACGCGACCGTCCAAGCCCGCCACGGCAGCTCGACAGCCAGTTCCGCCCCCATCGACGCCGATCACGAAATTCATTTGAGGCGCCTCCCTGAACAGAAAGTACCAAAAAAATACCATTTGCCAATTGGCATATTGGTATTGCTTTCATTTTTCGGAGGATCATCCCATAGAGCGCTGAAAACAATAAATAATCACAAAGTCCTGGTCGACACCGTAGCGCGATACGTGGCAAAGATGAATGAATTATGATTGCCCCTCTGGACAAGTGGTAGCTTTTTGGCATTATTGAATGGATGGGAGGGCCACAATGACGACGAAGCTCGGCACTGAGGATCGCGATAGCCATGCGACAGGGTTCGACATCCTGCCGCCGACGCGAATCCTCGAGGTGCTGGCCGCTGCCCAGATTGAAGCTGCCCGAAGTGTGGAAGCGGCCATTCCGGCCATTGCCGAAGCGTCGAGCCGCGCCGCTGCCGCATTATCTTTAGGCCGTCGCCTCGCCTATGTCGGCGCCGGCAGTTCCGGTCTGATGGCCCTCGCAGATTGTCTGGAGCTACCTGGCACCTATGGGATCGGCATCGATCAGGCGATTGTCGTTCTGGCCGGTGGCCGCGACAGTCTGGTCGATATGCTGGGAGCGGGTGAGGACGATGTCGAGGCCGGTACCGCCGACCTGATCGCGACCGGCATTGGCAAGGGCGACTGCGTCATTGCCGTCTCGGCCTCCGGATCGACACCCTACACCTTGGCTGCCGCCCGCACGGCTAAAGAGCGGGGCGCCATGGTGATTGGCATTGCCAACAACGAACGGGCGCCTCTCCTGCTCGCGGCAGACGTTGCGATTCTCTTGAAGACGCCACCCGAAGTCATTTCCGGCTCGACCCGCATGGGCGCGGGCACTGCCCAGAAAATTGCCCTCAACATGCTGTCGACGCTGATGGCCGTCCATCTCGGTCATGTGCACGACGGACATATGGTCAACGTCAGAGCCGACAATGAGAAGCTCCGGGTGCGCGCTGCCCGCATCGTGACCGACATCACCGGAATCTCGACCGACACGGCGACAGGGCTCCTTCAGGAGAGCCGCGGCTCGGTCAAGCACGCCATTCTACTCGCCGCCGGCGCGGGAGATATCGAGGCGGCTGATGCCGCTCTCGTCGAGGCCGGCCAAAACCTGCGTCGGGCGATGTCGCTCGTCGCGAAGTCATAATCGGGGTTCTCAACGCGTCTTTGCGACGCGAGCAAAGGGAGACGGACGATGTATCGCACTACGTTGCAGGGTGTCCTGCTGGCATCGAGCATCCTCGCCGGCGTCGGCACGGCCATGGCCGCCGATGTCACGCTCAATATCGAGAGCTGGCGCAACGACGACCTTCAGATCTGGCAGGAAAAGATCATTCCAGCCTTCGAGGCCAAGCATCCGGGCATCAAGGTGACTTTCTCGCCGAGCGCGCCGACCGAATATAACGCTGCGCTCAATGCCAAGCTCGACGCAGGCTCGGCCGGCGATCTCGTGGCTTGCCGGCCGTTCGACACGTCGCTCGAACTGTTCAACAAGGGCAAGCTCGAGGATCTGACGGCCCTCAAGGGCATGAAGAACTTCTCCGACGTCGCCAAGGCCGCCTGGAGCACCGACGACGGCAAGAAGACCTTCTGCGTGCCGATGGCCTCGGTCATCCATGGCTTCATCTACAACAAGGACGCCTTTGCGAAGGTCGGCGTCGAGGTTCCCAAGACCGTCGATCAGTTCTTCGCAGTCCTCGACAAGATCAAGGCCGAAGGCAGCTACATCCCCATGGCCATGGGCACCAAGGACATGTGGGAAGCCGCCACGATGGGCTATCAGAATATCGGCCCGACCTACTGGAAGGGCGAGGAAGGCCGCAAGGCGCTGATCGCTGGCAAGGAGAAGCTGACCGACGAGCCGTGGGTTGAGCCCTATCGCGTTCTCGCCAAGTGGAAGCCCTATCTCGGCGACGGCTTCGAAGCCCAGACCTATCCGGACAGCCAGAACCTGTTCACCCTCGGCCGCGCCGCCATCTACCCGGCCGGTTCCTGGGAGATCGCGCTGTTCAATACCGCCGGCCTGAAGCTCGGCGCCTTCCCGCCGCCGGTCGTCAAGGATGGAGATACTTGCTACATCTCCGACCACAATGACATCGGCATGGGCCTCAACGCCGCCAGCAAGAACAAGGAACAGGCCAAGGTCTTCCTCGAGTGGGTGGCCTCGCCCGAGTTCGCCTCGATCTACGCCAATGCGCTGCCGGGCTTCTTCAGCCTGAATTCGACGGCGGTGGAGATGAGCGACCCGCTGGCCAAGGAGTTCGTCTCCTGGCGCGAGAAGTGCAAGCCGACCATCCGTTCGACCTACCAGATCCTGTCGCGCGGTACGCCCAACCTCGAGAACGAGACCTGGACGGAATCGGCCAACGTGATCAACGGCACCGACACCCCGGAAGCCGCAGCCAAGAAGCTGCAGACCGGCCTCGACAGCTGGTACAAGCCGGGCAAGTAATCTGAAACTCGGCGGCGGCGCGGCTTCTGCGCCGCCGACCTCTCAGCCCATCGGCCACCGCCGACCGACCGCCGGCGCCACAGAGACTGACATGACCGACCTTGCTCCCGAACAGGGCGAGGATGCCCCGCGGCAACGCCCGCGCCGCTGGCATATCCTCGTGTTCCTTACACCCGCCGTCGCCATCTATACAGCCGTGATGATCCTGCCGTTGTTCGAAACGCTCAGGCAATCGCTCTACAATGTGGTCGATGGACAGCGTGTCTTCGTCGGTTTGGCCAATTTCTCGACGCTATTCGGCGATCCGCGCTGGTCGGCCGATTTCTGGAACGCACTGCGTAACAACTTCATCTTCTTCCTGATCCACATGGCGGTGCAGAACCCGATCGGTGTTGCGCTCGCGGCCCTGTTGTCGCTGCCCGGCCTGAGGTTCGCCGCCTTCTATCGCACGGCCTTCTTCCTGCCGACGCTTCTGTCCTTCGTGATCGTCGGCTTCATCTGGAAGCTGATCCTGTCGCCGATCTGGGGCGTCGCCCCTTGGCTGATGGACCTCGTGGGCATGAAGTCGCTGTTCGCGCCCTGGCTGGGCAAGCCCAGTTCGGCGCTGATCGCCGTGTCCCTGGTCTCGGTCTGGCAGTTCATTGGCATACCGATGATGCTGATCTACGCCGCGCTCCTCAACATTCCCGAGGAAGTCATCGAGGCGGCCGAGATCGACGGCATCACCGGCTGGGGACAGTTCTTCAAGATCAAGCTGCCGCTGGTGCTGCCGGCGATCGGCATCATCTCGATCCTGACATTCGTCGGCAACTTCAATGCCTTCGACCTCGTCTACACCATGCAGGGAGCTCTGGCCGGACCGGACAAGGCGACCGACATTCTCGGCACCTTCCTCTATCGTACCTTCTTCGGCTTCCAGCTGCAGCTCGGCGACCCCTCGATGGGCGCCACCATCGCCACGATCATGTTCCTGATCATCCTGACCGGCGTCTGCATCTACTTGTTCGGCGTCCAGCGGCGCATCCGCCGCTACCAGTTCTGACGGGAGGGGCGGATGTCCAAGGCCAGACAATCGACGCTGCGCACCAGCCTTGTCCATGTGGCGCTCATCGCCTATACGCTGGTGGCACTATTCCCGGTGTTCCTCACCATCATCAACTCCTTCAAGAGCAAACAGGCGATCTTCGGTCAGCCGCTCCGCCTGCCCAGCCCGTCGACCTTCAGCCTGATCGGCTATGAGACGGTGCTGAAGCAGGGCGACTTCGTCACCTATTTTGAGAACAGCACCATCGTCACGGTGGTCTCGATCTTCCTCGTTCTGCTGTTCGGGGCCATGGCCGCTTTTGCACTGTCGGAATATCGCTTCCGCGGCAACACCATGATGGGACTCTATCTTGCCATCGGCATCATGATCCCGATCCGTCTCGGCACGGTGGCGCTGCTCCAGGGCATGGTGGCGACGGGTCTCGTCAATACGCTGACGTCCCTCATCCTGGTCTATACAGCGCAAGGCCTGCCGCTCGCCGTGTTCATCCTGTCGGAGTTCATGCGGACGGTGTCGGACGACCTCAAGAATGCCGGTCGCATCGACGGCCTCAGTGAATACGCCATCTTCTTCCGCCTGGTGCTGCCGCTGGTGCGGCCGGCCATGGCGACGGTGGCCGTCTTCACCATGATCCCCATCTGGAACGACCTGTGGTTCCCGCTGATCCTCGCGCCCAGCGAAAGCACCAAGACGGTAACGCTCGGCGCGCAGCTGTTCATCGGCCAGTTCGTCACCAACTGGAACGCCGTGCTGGCGGCGCTGTCGCTCGCCATCTTCCCTGTTCTGATCCTTTACGTCATCTTCTCGCGGCAGCTGATCCGCGGCATCACCTCGGGAGCGGTCAAATGACGCCCGTTCGCGTTCTCTCCGCCGGCCTCGGCAACATGGGCCGAAGCCATGCCCTCGCCTACCATCGCAATCCGGGCTTTGAGATCGTCGGCCTCGTCAACCGCAGCAAGGTGGACGTGCCGGACGAACTCGCCGGCTACGAGATCCGCCCTTCCTTTCCGGAGGCGCTCAAGGCCTTGAGGCCGGATATGGCGTCGATCAGCACCTATTCGGAAAGCCATGCCGATTACGCGGTGATGGCCATGGAACAGGGCTGCCACGTGTTCGTGGAAAAGCCGCTGGCCACAACGGTGGCCGACGCACGGCGGATCATCGATTGCGCCGTCGCCAACAAGCGCAAGCTCGTGATCGGCTACATCCTGCGCCATCACCCGTCCTGGAAGCGGTTCATTACCGAGGCGCGGGCACTCGGCGGCCCCTACGTGTTTCGCATGAACCTCAACCAGCAGTCTTCCGGCAAGACTTGGGAGACGCACAAGGCGCTGATGAAAACCACGGCACCAATCGTCGACTGCGGCGTCCACTATATCGACGTCATGTGCCAGGTGACCGACGCAGAGCCGACGGAAGTGCGCGGCATGGGGCTTCGGCTCTCGGGTGAGATCGCGCCGGACATGTACAACTATGGCCACCTGCAGGTGCTGTTTTCTGACGGATCGGTCGGCTGGTACGAGGCGGGCTGGGGCCCGATGATGTCGGAACAGGCCTTCTTCGTGAAGGATATCATCTCGCCGAACGGCTCGGCCTCCATCGTCATGAAGGAAGGCAAGTCGGACGACGTCGATGCTCACACGCGCACCTCGACTATTCGCGTTCACAAAGCAGCGACCGGCCCGGACGGGGCTTTCCTTACGCCTGACGCCGACTACACGATGACCGGCGAACCGGGCCACCAGGAGCTCTGCGAGCTGGAACAGGCCTATATGCTGAAGGCGATCGTCGAGGACATCGACCTTACGCAACACATGAATGACGCGTTGAAATCGCTGGCCGTCTGCCTCGCCGCCGACGAGAGCGTTCGCACCGGCAAGCCGGTCAAACTGCAAGGATAACGCCCCGTGGGATCGCTGGAACTTAGGAACATCAAGAAGTCCTTCGGCGCGCAGGACGTGCTGAAAGGCATCGACCTTCAGGTGAAGGACGGTGAATTCGTCATCTTCGTCGGCCCGTCGGGCTGCGGCAAATCGACGCTGCTGCGCTCGATCGCTGGCCTCGAGGACGTCACATCGGGCACCGTGCTGATCAACGGCGAGGACGTGACCGTCGCGCCGCCCGCCAAGCGCGGCATCGCCATGGTCTTTCAGACCTATGCGCTCTACCCTCACCTCAGCGTGCGCGACAACATGGCGCTGGGCCTCAAGCAGGCCGGCACGCCGACAGACGAGATCAACACCCGCGTCGCCGCGGCGACGGAGATGCTGTCGCTGGAGCCCTACCTCAAGCGCCGACCGGCAGAGCTTTCCGGTGGCCAGCGCCAGCGCGTCGCCATCGGCCGCGCGTTGGTGCGCGAGCCGGAGCTGTTCCTGTTCGACGAGCCACTCTCCAACCTCGACGCCGCATTGCGCGTGCAGACCCGCGTCGAGATCGCCCGCCTGCACCGCCAGCTCGGCGCGACCATGATCTACGTGACGCACGATCAAGTAGAAGCGATGACGCTGGCCGATCGCATCGTGGTGCTAAACAGTGGCGTCATCGAGCAGATCGGCTCGCCGATGGAACTCTACAATCGCCCGGCCAATACCTTTGTCGCCGGCTTCATCGGCTCGCCGCAGATGAACTTCATCGAGGCGGCGCGGATTGGCGAGACCGGCGCCACCATCGGCATCCGGCCGGAGCATCTCAGCGTTTCACCCTCGGAAGGACGGTTCAAGGGCAAAGTGATCCACGCCGAACATCTCGGCGCCGACACCAACCTCTATCTCGAGACGGAGAATGCCGGCCTCGTCACCGTCAGGCTGTTCGGCGAGCATCGCTATACCGCCGATGACATCGTCTATGCGACACCGGATCCGGCCAAAATCCATCGCTTCGACGAGAACGGCAGGACAATCGTCCCCTGACATTGCTCCCGAAACGCCACCTCTGGGTGGCGTTTCTTTTTGGCTGCAGCAATTGCGATCAAGCGGTACCTTTTATCCTGCGACATGAACAAGACGCCTCTCAACCCACGAGGATGAAAATGGGCGTCCTGGAAAAGGCAATCTGGTACCTGGAACTTAATGTCGGGCGTCCGATGACGCTCGCCGAGTTGGCAGATCTCTGCTCTGTCAGCCCCTGCCACCTAGCGCGTCTCTTCCAGACTAATGTCGGTCTCGCACCGATGAGCTACTTGAGAGCCAGGCGGCTCGCTATCGCCGCCGAGGCTCTGGCGTCAGGTGACCAGGAGATCCTGCCCGTCGCTCTCGATGCCGGCTACAGCTCCCATGAGGCGTTCACGCGGGCTTTTGCCAACTGCTTCGGCGTTCTGCCGAGCACCGTTCGGCAGGCCCGGACCACAAGCCAACTGAACTTGATGGAGCCATGGACCATGCGCAAAGACATGATCGTCGATCTAGCTGCCCCAAAGATCCGCGAGCGCGGAGCATTTCGCGTGATCGGCCTTTCCACGCGCTGCACCTTCGAGACGAATGCCGTCATTCCCCGGCTTTGGATGGACTTCAATCCGCGTTGCGGCGAAATTCCGTCGCCTGTTGGCCAAGCTGCCTACGGTGTTTGCTGCGACATGGAAGCTGATGGACATTTCCGCTACGTCGCGGGGCTGGAATCCACGTCGACACGTGTTCCGGAGGGGTTCGATTTCGTCGACATCCCGGCAAACCGATATGCCGTGTTCGAGCATGTCGGGCATCTCTCGGGTTTCAACAAGACCGTCTATACGATCTGGAACAAGGCCCTTCCCGATGCCGGGCTGGAGCCGGCCAAGGCGCCGGACTTCGAGCTCTACGACGAGCGCTTCCACCCGAAGACCGGCGATGGCGTAGTTGAGATCTGGATACCCTTGGCCTGACACGACAGGCCATGTCACCGATGCCGGACGGAAGGGGTCCTCAGCGTGACCAGCTCCTCGGCGGCAGTCGGATGAACGGCCATGGTGCGGTCGAAGTCTCGCTTCGTCGCAGACAAGGTCATGGAAACGCCGACGAGTTGAATCATCTCGCCGGCGTCCGGCCCCATGATGTGAACGCCGAGCACACGATCGGTGATCGCATCGACAACCACCTTCATGAAGGTGCGCTCGTCGCGGCCCGCAAGAATGTTCCGCATCGGCCGGAACTCGGTCTTGTAGACATCCACCGCTTGGTAGCCAGCACAGGCTGCCTCTTCCGACAGGCCAACCGTTCCAACTTCCGGCGTCGTGAAAATCGCCGTCGGAAGTATGGAATGGTCGGCTAAGTTCTCCTTGCCGCCGAATACGGTGTCAGCAAAGGCGTGCCCCTCGCGGATGGCCACTGGTGTCAGTTGGGCGCGATTGGTTACGTCGCCCACCGCGTAGATGCCCGATATCGAGGTCTCGGATAGCGCGTTGACGACAACGGCGCCATCCTGATCGAGCGCTACGCCAAGCTTCTCAAGACCGAGCCCCGTCGTATTCGGCTTGCGACCCGTCGCGGCGAGAATGAGATCTGTGTCGAGATTGGCGCCATCCATCAGTTCGACGGCGAAGCCAACTGCCGTCTTGTCGATGCGACGCACCTGCACGCCGGTCCTGAGGTCAACTCCACGGGCTCGCATCGCGTCGGCAAGCTTATCGCGCAATTCACGGTCGAAGCCGCGCAACACCTGCTCGCCGCGATAAAGCACGGTGGTGGCAACGCCAAGGCCATTGAGAATGGAGGCAAATTCCAGAGCGATGTAGCCACCGCCGACTACCACGGCCTTCTCCGGCAAAGTCGGCAGGTCAAACATGTCCGTTGAGGTGACGGCATGCTCCATGCCGGGGACGTCGGGAAGAACCGGGCGGTTGCCGGTAGCGATCAGAATGCGACCAGCGGTGATTGTCCGCCCTTCAGCCACCAGGCGAATCTCGTTAGAGCCGGTGATGACGGCGCGATCCCGAATGACCTCGGCGCCGGAGCGTTCGAGGTTGCCGACATAAATGCCTTCGAGTCGGGTAATCTCCCGCTCCTTGGCCTCTCTCAGGGCATTCCAGTCGAAGGATCGGTCGCCAACCGTCCAACCGAAACCGGCTGCATCGTTGAACTCGCCGGCGAAACGAGAGGCGTAGACCAGTAGTTTCTTCGGCACGCAGCCACGGATAACGCAGGTGCCTCCGAAACGAGACTCCTCGGCGATGGCAACGCGGGCGCCATAGCCTGCGGAAATGCGAGCGGCGCGGACCCCGCCGGAGCCCGCGCCGATAACGAAAAGATCATAGTCGAAAGATGCCATCACCAACCGCCGTGCTGAGGAACCAACGCCCTCATATCACGTCACAGCCCGCCCGTGGCAATCACCGCCCATGTCACTTAGAAGTTATAGCCACGCTTGTTCAGCTCGTCGCGCGAGCGAGTAACGATCTCCGTGGAGATCGCATCGCGCCAAATGCCGGCAGAGCGCATCGAGTCCTGGATGATGACCGGAGCCAGCTGGCCGTATTTCTCGCCGATCGGAGACTTGAAGAAAGCGGTGATCTGCTTGAGTTCGTCTTCGCTGAAACGGCCGGCCCAAACCCTCTCCAGCTCGCGGTCGAGCTCGGGACGACGCTTGGCGAGTTCAAGAGCGACCGAGTCCACCACTTCCTCGATGTCCTTGGCGGCGCCCGGATTAGACCGCTGGAACAGCGCCTTGGTCTGCGCAGCCAGGGTGATCAGGATTTCGTTGAACTGCTCGGAAGCATGGGCCGCGGCGATGGTCTCGCGGGCTGCAGCGATGTGGGACTCGGTGAAGTCCTCTGAAAGAGCCGGAGACGCCAGCGCGGCGATCACCATGGCCGCCGCCAGCGGGCGGCGGAGAAGGTTCAGGGTCCGGTGCATAAACAAATCTCCGATATCGACTTCGTCGTTGGCTTCATGAGCCCCAAAGGGGGCAAAACTTCACGTCCGCCGTCACCGTTACCAACCAATCCCAAAGGAATCGTTGGCGGTACCGGTAGGTCCGAAAGCGCTGTCGCCCCAGCCTGTGAAACCGAATTCTGGCAAAATGATGCGTCTGCCGCGATCAAGCCTCATTTCCCCCAAAACGGTTCCCGCTGGTTTGCCGCAAACTGCCTCAGGCCGCAAGCCCGTTGCATGAACACGAGACCTTCGTTGCCCCTCAGTTTGGCCCAAACAAGCAGGAACGATGGCGCTTGCCCGTAGTCATGCTAAACCCTCTGGGCCGTTACAGAGGGAAAGTGGATCAAAGATGCGTCCGGTAGTGGTTTTCGATCTCGATGGGACGCTTCTCGACACAGCCCCGGACCTCCTGCGGGCGCTCAACAGGATCCTTGACGGCGAAGGCTTGGCCGCGGTCGCACGCGCCGATGTGGCGGGGCTGTTCGGGCATGGAGCGAGCGCATTGATCGGCGAAGGGTTCCGACGCTCGGAGCGACCGCTTGCCGAGGATCGCCTGCCGGAATTGGTTGAGCGGTTCATTACGTTTTACGCGGCAGAGATCGCTGCGGAAACACGCCCCTACCCCGGCATTGTCGATGCCATTGCCCGTCTCGACAACAGGGGCTTCGGCCTTGCTGTCTGCACGAACAAGCGGGAGCTGCTGGCCCATGCGGTACTGGAAGGAACCGGCATCGCCTCCCACTTCGCCGCTGTGATCGGTGGCGATAGTTTGCCCGAGCACAAACCGCACCCTCGGCCACTGGTCGAGGCGATTACCCGCTCAGGCGGAACAACGAGCGCGGCGATCATGGTTGGTGACAGCGAGACCGACATTGCAACGGCGCGCGCCGCAGGCATACCGGTCATTGCCGTCGATTTCGGTTACTCCGACCGGCCGGTGATCGAGTTGGGCGCCGATGCCGTCATCAGCCATTATGAGGAGATCGACAGGACGATTGAGCGGCTGTTGCAGCCTCAGTCGTAGAGTTCGCCACCCTGGATTTCCGTCAATCGCCCGTTTCGGCATTTGTTGCGCCGATCGGCTTCGATTCCGGAGATCCCTGTTGACGCAAGAAGATCGACAACACCACGAGGATGGCTGTCGACAGAAACTCCGACTGCCAGTTCTGGAAAGATTCGAACCACAGCTGGGCATCGAAGAAGTAACTTCCCATGGACTGGGGCATCCCGCCATGGCGAAGAATTTCCGCATTGGCTGCGGCGCAGCTCGCAGACCAGTGCAACAGGAAAGACAGGACGAAGAGAACTGCGAGAGCCAAACCCAGCCCGTTGCAATAGATCCAGGAAAGAGTGGGATGGCGCCGCCAGAGCTCTGCGGGGAGCCGATCTTTGGGGCGGTCAGGGTCGTCGGGATCGCGCGACTCGGACGAGCCGCGCTGGAACAGCATCGCGGTCAGGACCACGTAAGCGGACATCTGCAGGAATTCGCTTTCCCAGTTCTCGAAAAGGGCCGATAGGAAAGGACCACTTTCAAGATAGGCGATAAGGCCGATGGTCGACGCGCCATGTTTGGCGAGTTCATCGTTGTGGTTGACATAGCCGGCCCAGATCATGCCGGCCGTGCTGAAGACGAACATCGCCAGCAGGGTGATCGTCAGCCCGTTATCACGGAAAAAGGTCCTCACCTGCGCCCCCTATTCGAACCCTAACATCTTGGCAATTCGGCCACTGGTGTTGTTCAGAGAGAACGCAGTCTCGGCGGTTCCGTTCCGGTGATACCCGCAGGTATGCATCCACGATCTACCGGCCTGGATTTCATTCGTCCTTGAGACCAGTCGCATATTGCCGCTGACGCAGCAGCCATAGAATGGCGACACCCGCACGGCTGGCCATCAGGGCAACCGACCAAATGCCGAGGCCGCAAGCGAGGCCGATAGCCTCAGAAAGCCACACGCTGGCTCCGGTGGTCAGCCCTTTGACGTCTCCCTTCGTAAAGACGATAACGCCGGCCGCGAGAAAGGTGATGCCAGCCGTAACCGCCTCGACGCGCCGGATCGGATCGAAGCGTAATGCCGCGTTGCCCGTGTCCAGCGTCGCCATCATGTAGATCGTGATCATGCAGAAGGTAGAAACGGCCAAGCCAACCAGCATATTGGTTCGCAAGCCAGCCGGATTCTTGTGCACGCCACGCTCAAGACCGATGAGACCACACAAGAAAGCCGCACCGAGAGTCCTGAGGAGAAGTATTTCAACCGGAAGCGGAAATCTAAACGAGAACTCTGCAACCAGACTTTGCAGCATCGCGCCCTCCCAATTTCAAAGGATAAGCGCAGATCGAGAAAATGGTTCCGGAACACTAAGACCAAAGATCGCAAGTATTAGTACTGATATACCTGACGTCGATGCTGCGCACCCCGCCCAGCGGGCGCCTTGCATGCACATCCCGTTAACAGCGACTGTCCGAGAGGACGTTAGTACGATTTTTAGTTTAGTGATTGGCGATACTAGAAAAAGTCCATTCAGTAGAACCCGGCTCACAACACCTGCGTGCATCGCAACTAACCCAACACCTGTAAACAATGCCGATGTAGTATCCACCGCATAAACTTTATCTAGCCTGAATATATCAACAATACGATAGTCTAAGGGATGAGTCGGACGCGTTTTTGCTTTGCGAATATTTTTTCATTGTTAACTCCTGCCGGCTAGACAGAAGAAACTGTCATCCGTGACAGTGCTGCCAATACTGGGGGAATCCAGTGAACATTCAATCGATTAAAGTCAAGATCGTCGCGCTTTCTGTAGTCTGTCTCGTGACGACCGTCGCAGCCGTCGTTGGCTATGGCGTATTCGCCAGTTCCAAGGTCAACGAACAGACCAACAAGAGCGTCTCGCAGTTACTTGACGCCAAGTCTCGCGAAGCTCTTCAGGCCATCGCCACGACGCAAGCGGGAGATATCCGCGCCGAGGTTGACACAGCCTTCGCGGCAGCACGCAACATGGCACGCACGTTCGAGGTCATGGTCGGCGACGGTCAGTCGGCAACGCCAATCGAGTTGCGCCGTGCTCAGCTGAACGCGACGTTGTTGAACGTTCTCAAGGACAATCCTCGCTTCAACGGAACCTATAGCGCATGGGTTGCAGACGGCATTGATGGCAACGACGTCGCCTTTAAAGGTAAGGCAAACGTTGGTTCCGATCAGACCGGACGGGCTCTACCCTACTGGACGCGCGACAGCGCCGGCAAGATCGCCCTTCAGCCACTCGTCGAATATGACAGCCGCGACAGCCATCCCAATGGCCTGATGAAGGGCGGCTGGTTTATCGGCCCGCAGGAAACCGGCAAGGAAAGCATCCTGGCGCCGCTGCCCTATATCGTTCAGGGCAAGGCGGTCTACCTTTCAACGATGTCGGTTCCGATTACTGTCAATGGCAAGTTCCTTGGCGTCGCCGGTGCAGACTTTGACCTCTCCGCGATCCAGAAGCTGGCCGAGACGGTGGATGGGCAAATCTATGGTGGCGAAGGCGCGGTTACCATTGTGACCGACAAGGGCTTGATCGTCGCATCCAGCCTCGATCCGACGGCAATCGGCGGACCTTTGTCGAAGATCGACAACGCCTGGCAGGACGATATGGCAAATATCACCGCGGGCAAGCAGGCGATTACCTATGACCAGACCAACGACCGTCTGCGCGTGTTTGCTCCCGTCCCACTTGGTCGTACCGGAACGAACTGGTCTGTCATCATCGGGATTCCGCGCGCCGTCGTGATGGCTGATGTCACAAAGCTTGCGACGGACACCGCCTCGGCGCAGAGCAGCAGCACCAGCAACCAGATTTTGGTCTCCATGGTCGTTGCCCTCGCCGGCATCGTCGTGATGTGGCTGGTTTCGCTGTCCGTGAGCCGCCCGATTCAACGCCTCACGGCGGCCATGGAGGGCCTTGCCGCTCGCAAGACCGGCATCGTCGTACCCGGCACGGATCGCAAGGATGAGATTGGCGCCATGGCCCGCACCGTCGGCGTCATTCAGGACAATGCCGTGGTCGACGCCAGGGAGGCCAGCGAGCAGGCAGCCGCTAATGATGCGCGGATCGCTGCCGAACGTCAGACGGCCATGACGAAAATGGCCGACGAGTTCGAAAGATCCGTTGGTGCCATCGTCGGTTCCGTATCCTCGGCTTCGAACCAGCTTCAGTCGGCTGCCCAAACATTAACGGGCACCGCTGAAGATACATCGGTGCGTTCCGCTGAGGTCGCGCAGGCATCGGAAAAGGCCTCAGACAATGTGAACACCGTGGCAACAGCGTCTGAGGAAATGGCCGTGTCGGTGCAGGAAATCAGCCGTCAGGTTGCCGAAAGCGCCCGCATGGCCGCCAGTGCGGTCCAGGAGGCCGTGGGTACCGCCAAGACGGTCAAGGAGCTCTCCGAAGCCGCCCAGCGCATCGGCGAGATCGTCGATCTGATTGGCAATGTCGCGGGCCAGACCAACCTTCTGGCCCTCAACGCGACCATTGAAGCTGCCCGCGCCGGTGAGGCCGGCAAGGGCTTCGCCGTGGTGGCGTCGGAAGTGAAGAACCTTGCCGACCAGACGGCAAAGGCCACCGCGCAGATCAGCACCCAGATCTCGGGTATCCAGTCGTCCACGGGAACGGCGGTGATAGCGATCGACAGCATCTCCAAGACCATCGAAAAGATGGACGAGATTGCGGCCCTGATCGCCTCGGCCGTCGAAGAGCAGGCGGCAACAACACAGGACATCGCTCAGAACGTTCAGAGCGCTTCGGCGGGCACCGCCAATGTCTCCCGGAACATCACCCTGGTGACACAGGCTGCCTCCGCCACGAGCGCCGCCGCCGAGCAAGTCCTCAGTTCGTCGGCCGAACTGTCGCAGCAGTCAGACATGCTGAAGGAACAGGTGAGAAGCTTCCTGGAAACCGTCCGGGCCGCTTGAGATCGCCAACCACGCCGAGCCCGCGAGAGACCTTGGGGTTTCTCGCGGGCTTTCTTTTTGCAGGATATACGGGAGGCGCGAGAGCTCGACCCACGCTGTCTCGGAGATGACAGCCAAGACGTCGTTATGGCGCTAGAAACGGATGTGCCGATGAGCCATCATCTTCAAAAGGCCGAGCCCATCATGGCATTGTGCTGCGCTACAAGAGCCCAGGGCATAGAGGATCACTCATGACTTCTTCCCTCAGCCAGGACGAAATCCGCCGCTATTCCCGGCACTTGCTGCTGAGGGACGTCGGAGGCCCAGGCCAGCAGAAGCTCAAGGCTGCGAGAGTTCTCTGCATCGGGGCCGGAGGGCTCGGCTCCCCCATCATCGAATATCTGGCCGCCGCCGGTGTCGGCACGCTTGGCCTTGTCGATGACGATGTCGTGTCGCTATCGAACCTGCAGCGACAGGTCGTTCACTCGACGGCGAGCGTCGGAAAGCCCAAGGTGGACAGCGCTGCCGAGCGTGTGGCCGCCTTGAATCCACATGTCGCGACCGAACTGTTTCCGGTTCGCCTCGACGGCAGCAATATCGCCAGCATCTTCGAGCGCTTCGACATCATCGTAGACGGGACTGATAATTTCCCAACCCGGTTCCTGGTGGCCGATACAGCCTACGCGCTGCAAAAGCCACTCGTCTCGGCCGCCGTGCAAGAGTTCTACGGTTCGGTAACGACGCTCCAGCCCTACTTGCTCGATGAGAGTGGCACGCCGCTGCCAAGCTGGCGCTGCCTGATGCCCAACGAACCGGAGGGTGACGTACCGACCTGTTCCCAGGTAGGCATTCTCGGAGCGGTCGTTGGCGTGCTCGGCACCCTCGCCGCCTGCGAGGTGCTCAAGCTGATCACCGGCGTCGGCAAGCCGCTGATTGGGCGCCTGCTGATGGTCGACATTCGCGACATGCAGGTCGACAGCATCGGCTATCGGCGCCGGCGGGACACCGTCATTCCAACGCCCGTAGAACCGGCGAGCGCAAAGGCCTGATCCTCTGTCCCGTCTTACGAAAGACGAATGACGTCCACCGTCTCGCCAGCCGATGCCGTCGGCGCATATTCGGGGCGAATGAGCAGTGCATTGGCCGTCGCCAAACTCATCATCAGGGACGAGTCCTGGCGCGTCAGCGGCGTTACGCGAAACTGCCTGTCCTTGATATGCACCTGGCTACGCAAATAGTCGCGCCGCATGTCGTTGGGCTTGAGGTCGCTTTCCAGGATGGCCGCAGAGATCTCCGGGAGAACATCGCTCCGCCCCTGCATGGCGCGGATCAGCGGCGCCAGGAACAACACGCCGCAAACCAATGTGGAAACCGGATTGCCGGGAAGACCGAGCACCTCAGCCTCTTCGATGCGTCCGTGCATCAGCGGCTTGCCCGGACGCATAGCGACCTTCCAGAAGCCGATCCCGGCCCCCTCCGCCTCGAGCGCAGCGCGTGTGTAATCGTGATCGCCGACCGAAGCACCGCCGATCACCACCACGACGTCGGCGCCCTCATCCAGACCTCGCCTTATGCGTCGGCGCAGCAAACCGAGATCGTCGGGAGCAATGCTGAGATCGACAGGCTCGCCCCCCGCCTCGCGAATGAGATGGGAGAGCGCGACTGAGGATGAGGCAATAATCTGATTGGGCAACGGATCGCTCCCCGGGGGTACGAGTTCGTCACCGGAGGCGATCAAAGCAACGCGAGGACGCCGTCGAACCACCAGGCTGTCATGGTTCATGGCGGCTGCCAGCCCCAAGCTTGTGAAGCCAAGACGCGTTCCGGCCCGCAGACCGACGTCCCCTTCGTTGAAGTCGAACCCGCGCGGGCGAATATTAAGACCCCGGATGGGAGACACGTTGAAGCGAACACGATCCCCGTCTCGCTCGGCCTCTTCCTGGACGACGACGGCGTCGGCTCCCGACGGCAAGGGTGCGCCGGTGAAAATGCGAACGGCCTCGCCCGCACCGACCACTCCGCCGAAGCCATGCCCAGCGGCAGACTCGCCGATGACCGTCAGCCATTCGCCCGCCATAAGCGCCGCCGACACGGCATATCCGTCCATGGATGAAAGGGCGAGCGGTGGCTGGGTTCGGCGTGCGTAAAGGTCGGCTGCCAGGACACGTCCGCCGGCTTCGCCGAGCGAGATCCGCTCGCTCGCCGTCAGCCTGACGGCCGAGAGCAATTCGGCCTGCGCCGCCTCGACAGAAATCAGCGTCATGACAACTCCCATTCAGGCTTCAGCCAGCCAATGCCCCGACTTGCCACCACTCTTTTCGACGAGGTGGATAGCTTCGATGCGAACACCCTTTTCCACCGCCTTAACCATGTCGTAGATGGTCAGGCAGGCAACCGAAACGGCGGTCAACGCTTCCATCTCGACGCCCGTCTTGCCGGTGCAGCGTACGGTGGCCGATACGACAACGCCGGGCAGTGTCGGCTCCGGTTCAAGGTCGAGCGTAATACCGGTGATCGCCAGCGGGTGACAAAGCGGGATGAGATCGGACGTCTTCTTCGCCCCCATGATGCCGGCCAGTCGCGCGGTGGCGATGACGTCGCCCTTAGGTGCCCGTCCATCGACGATCAGGGCCAGAGTTTCCGCCTTCATGATCACCTGGCCGCGGGCTGTGGCGGCACGCTGGGTCACACCTTTTTCGCCGACGTCGACCATATGCGCAGCGCCCTTGTCGTCCAGATGACTGAGACCGTCCTTCATAATGTGCTCTTCTCCCATGAGGGCAGGGTTCGGGTCATTTACAGCACCGTTTGCCAGTTGTCCGTTCCGGTCTGCGGAGGCCACGAGAATGCTTCAAATGCCCATGATACCGAATCTGTCGTTGCTCCCACCCCTCTCGAGATTCAAGGCAGTCGCATTCGATTATGATGGCACGATTGCCGACCGGGGCAGAATGGACCATGCAACCGAATCGGCACTCGGATCGTTGCGCCGCGCCGGCTTCCGACTGGTCCTGGTATCCGGCCGAAGGCTCGAAAACCTCCGACAAATTTGCGGCGTTCTTGAGCTTTTCGAGGCTGTCGTCCTGGAAAATGGTGCAGTTTCCTTCAACCCGGAAAATGGAATCGCGCAACTGATCGCGCCGCCAATCGACACGCGATTTCTTGCCGATATGCTGCGGGAGCTTCCCGGCGAACCGCTCTTCGTTGGCCGGTCCATGTTGGCAACAGCCGCAGAAAACAGGGGTTGCGTCGAAGTGACGATCGCTCTTGGCGGCTACGATCTCGACGTTATCACCTGTGGTCGTCGGGTGCTGGTCTTGCCTAAGGGCACCAACAAGGCCAGTGGCCTTTCCCACGCACTTGCTGGCATGAATCTCAGCCGGGACCAGGTGGTCGCGGTCGGTGACGAGGAAAACGACATTGAGTTGCTGAGCGGGTGTGGCCTTGCGGTGGCCGTCGGCAATGCAGCCCCAAGGTTGAAGGCCATTGCCGACCTGGTATTGTCGGGACAGTCGGGACAAAGCGTTCAATATCTTGTCGACATGCTACTTCAGGGTGCCGGCTGACGCGCAAGTCCGCCGACCCATATCGCTGAAACTCAGCCACCCGGAACCGACATGGGTTTTTTGAGGGCCGGTGCGGTGGCTGCGTTGGCCTTCATCGTAAAACCCGCAGTTCCTCCTTGAGGCTTTCGATATTGGGGATGACGAACGTGCGCGGCGTCGGCCGTTGCACATCCCCTGCACGGATGAGCTCGGCCAGAACCGTCGATACCGACTGGCGCGCCGCGCCTATGGCCATCGCCAGATCGTCGCCATGCGGAGCGGAGTCGATGACGACCCCCGCCGAAGTCTGGCGACCATCGTGTTCTGCCATTTCGCAGAGATACCGGATCAGCCGGTAGCGCACGCTGCGGAAGGCCATCTCGCCGACCATGGTCAGCGACCGGTTCAGCATCTTCTCAACAGCCGGTAGGATGCACATGCCGAACTCGGGATGGTCGCGCGTCAGACGCCGGAAGGTGGCACGCGGTATGACGGCCGCCTCGCCTTCCTTGCGGACCTCGACCACCATTTCGGGCTGCAGCGGCACGGCATCGCCTGGACCGAGCGTAAACAGCGTCAGTTCCTTGCCCTCGTGCGAGGCAAAGCAACGATACTGGCCCGAGGCGACGACCAGAATGGCTTCGCCCGTCTCGTCCATCAGATTGACGCCATAGACGAGTTGGCCGACCTTCATCTTGCGCAGCTTAGGCCCGCCGCCGGCTTGCAGGGCTTCCAGCACCACATGAGGAAGCACGTCCTTCGCGTCGGGGGCAGCGAGTGCTGGTTGCGCTGGCTCCGGCGCCACGACCTTGCTCGGCTCAACACCGCCCTGTGCCTTGCGCGGCATTTGCATGCGGGCAAAGAAGGTGGATCCCTGCGTGGACTGAACGACGCATTCGTCGGCCGAGGCCTGGCGCGTCACGCTGGCATGCTGCACGGAGAAAAGCTGCCGGAAATGCATGACGCCGATCGCCGACCAGCTGAGGCCAATCAGTTCCACAGCCATTCGGTTGGCGCCAACCAGCCGATCGCTATCGAAGGCCAGCAGACCTTCGTTCGGGCTGCCCAGCAGGCGTGGATTGGAATGAAGGTGCATCTGCTCGCAGCGACCAAAGCGTCGTTCGAACAAGCGCCGCTCAATTTCATTGGCCGCGCGCTTCAGGAGCGGCAATGAGTAATCGTGAGCGACTGACACTGATGTGGAGAGATCGATGATGCCTGCGAGAGCGCCGCACGGATCGATGATTGGGACAGCCGAGCAACTGAGCTCCGTATTGCCGTTGCAGAAATGCTCGGCGCCGATCACCGACAGCGCGAAGCGTTCGGACAGGGCTGTTCCGATGGCATTGGTCCCCATCGCCTGCTCGGACCAGTCGCCACCGGCGCAGAGACCGAGCCGTTCGGCCTCGTCGCTGAAGGCGCTGTCGCCCAAACGGATCAGCACAACACCATTCGGGTCGGTCAACACCACCACACCGCCCAGCGGCTGCGTCTCACGGCAGAGCGAGACGATCTCGCCCCAAGCTGAGACCAATAGGTCCTCGTTGCGCTCTCTCAGTTCCTTGAGAGCGGTTTCCGTAAGGCGCGCTTCGCTGCGGCGCGGCGTTCCGTTCACCAGGCCATGCATGCCGCTACGCTCCCACGAGCGCAGGATCGGCAACGGCACGCCCGCCGGTACCACGCCGTCGGTCATGAACTTCGAACGGACGGCCAGCAGTCCACCTTGATCGGGTATGGGGCCAAGACGCGCGGGACGCTCATGTCGACCGGACGTGCTTCGGCAAGTTCCGCAGGCGGCGGGGCCGCTCATCGGAATAGCGCAGGTATCGGATTCGAGCCGTTGAGGCAGGACCATTTCAGCACCCTCCAGGTGCATCCACCGATGAAGTTCAAAGACACAAGTCGCGTTTTTCAGTGCGACGAGACCACCTGAGACGAGCCACCCAGCAATGCTGCCGGACTTCAAGTAAAAGTGGGCTTTCCTGTCCTGGATTCGATCATAAGCCCTGCCAAACTAAATCGTTATGATCCTTCAGTCGATATAACATCAAACTATATAACGACTCTTTTTTCTGTTTATTTTCAACCATTTACTCCTCCCCAGGAGTCGTCCTTACCCTGCGCTTCCGGCAGAGAGACAAAGTAGATTCAGTTGCTAACTCGACAGTAAGGCTGAGGTTCTTCGATCGCAAAAACGCCCCCACAACCGAATGGTGAAGAAGTGCGGATCGCACACCCTCTGCCGACGCAGTGTCGGTCAGGATTCTGACGACAAGGCCAGGTTGCCGGCCCACGATTTGAGTGACATCAAAATCTATGATCCCCCTTACCGCGAAAATGGCGTCATCAAGAACCTCGGCAGACAACCGCCCCCCCTCTCGGAGAGCGAACGGCGCGCCAAGCCGCCCTTCAAGGCGCAATCGGCGAAGCACCGACCCACAGGAGCATCGGGCTTCGATGATGCGCCCACTGTCACCGGTGCGATAACGGATCAAAGGTAAACCGCGCCGGCGCAGCGTGGTGATCACGATCTCGCCATTCCTGCCGGCTGGTAAGACGCTACCGGTATTGGGATCGACGATCTCAAGATAAAGATCGGTCTCCCGGACATGCATGCCGTCGTGCGCCTCGCAGGCGAGCGCGCCACCATAGCCAGTCTCGGTCATGCCCCAGTGCTCGAAAACCTCGGTTCCCCAGGTGACGGCCAGCGCGGCCTTGAAGCTCGGCGAAACGCTATCGGCGCTGACCAACGCCGTTTCGATCCGGATCGGAACCCCACCGTCGCTTTCCATGCGTCGGGCAGCAGCCCCCAATGTCACCGGCATTCCTGCGATCGCTGCAGGTTGCAAGGTACGCAATGCACTAACCATTGTATCGAGCGTATCATTGATGGGGAGCGCGACGGGAAACGCACCTAGCCGGGTCAACCCACGCATTAGAAGATCGCCGACGCTATCCGGCCGCTCTGCGGGAAAAGCCACCGCGACACAGCAACCTGGACGAACGATGGTCGCCATGCCGTGCTCGAAATAGGCGACCGTCGCCTCGATGTCGGCCTCGGTGAAAAAGAGGCGCTTCTGCTGGCCTGTCGTGCCTGATGTCGGGATGGTCACGAGACGCACTGCGTCGCGCATCGGCAAGGCGATGAGCGAGGGATCGCCACGCACGAGATCCTCAGCAGCGGTCAGCGGCAGTCGCTCGAGATCTTTCAGCGTGGCGAGTTCGTCCTTTGCCGGCCAATCGGCGTGTTGCCTGTAGAAAGGGCTTTGCTTGCGCGCGTAGGCAATTGTCTCATTGATGCAGCGAAGTTGAAAGCGATCGACGTCCTGCCGGGTCGGCAGGCCCGACGTGCCAATGGTCCTTCCCACCCAAGCGTCTAGCGTTCCAAACCCGATCATGCTGGCGACCGCCGATGCCGATATAGGGATCGCCCCTCGAGGTCGGTCAGATTGTAGGCGCAAAAGGGAATGACACGCCCGTCGGACTGAGCCACGTGGATATGACACTGACGCAGACGATCGAGATCCAGCGTCCAAGCATCCTGAAAAGCCATTCCCGATAGCGACAAGCGCCGGCCCTGCTGTTCCAGAAAGGCATCGAGGGCTTCAAGACCGGCCGTCGGCGTTTCCTCATGCAATGTTTTCGTCCACTGTCCGGAGACATAGCGCTGCGCACGCACGACATCGGCCGAACGACGCGCGGGAACACCGCAGCAAGCTGTATTGTCAGTCTGCTGTTCTGTCTGAGTGCCGCACCCACTCGAAGATTCCGGATCGGAGCGGAAACGGCCGGAACGATCAACCGAGAAACGGCCATTGAAGGAGCAGAACGGATTCTCTGCCGATCCGGGACGGAAGTCCTCCAGCTTGATGGCGCCATCGGCATAATCGATCAGCGCCTCCATGACCTCCGGCAGGGTTATGCGGTCCTGATCGCCGGGAGTTCCCGGGTTTCGTCCGAAGTAGGACACCGGCTGAAAATGCACGGCCCGCACGACCGGCATCTCGGCCTTGGCGAAGTCGACGATGGCACCGATCTCGTTCGTGTTGACGCCGGGCACCAGCGTCGGGACTAGAACCACGCCGATGCCGGCGGCTTGTGCGCTGGCGATCGCCTTGCGCTTGGCCTCGAACATGTCCCGTCCGCGCAGCTTGCGGTAGACTTGGTCGCTGACGCCGTCGAACTGAAGAAAGACACAGTCGAGGCCGGCATCCGCGAGAGCGGCGAGATAGTCCGGCTCTTGTCCGATCCTGAGACCGTTGGTATTGAGCTGGACGAAGTCGAAGCCCTTGGCGCGGACCATGGCCACGATCTCGGGCAAGTCGTCGCGAACCGTCGGCTCGCCACCGGACAACTGGATATGCACCTGCCCACTACCGGCTTTCAATTTATCGAGGGCGGTGCCGATCTCGTCGAAGGGCATGTCCTTGCCATGGCGGCCGGCCGAAGCAAAGCAAACCGGGCAGACAAGATCGCAACGCGACGTCACTTCGACCAGCACACAGCACCCCTGCTGGCGATGATCGCCACAAAGTCCGCAATCCCTCGGGCAGCCTTCGGAAATATCGGTTGCAACATTGACCGGAGAGGACGTGGCGCGGTGGCTTTCAGACCAGATCTGGTAGCTGCGCAGCCCCCGCCAGACCGGTGTGACGACGCGGCCGTGCGAGGGACAGGTCTTGTCGAGATAAACCGTATCGCCAACAGCAAAGCGCTCGGCTGGAATGGTCTTGAGACATTCCGGGCAAACACTGCGAGTGCGGCCAAAAGAGAGGCGAACGGGACCGGTCATCGTCAGCTCTCCACCAAAGTAACGGGGGCGACCGCCGACAGATGATCGAGTGGCCCAATGATCGATTCCACCGCCGCAAGCACGGCTGCCACCGCACCGCGACGGCGAAGCGCACCGGCCAGGGCTTCAGGATTGGACGCGAAAGCGGTGAGAGCCGGTGCAAATCGCTCGTCCAGACCGACACGCCGCTCTCCCTTGATCAGCTTGTCGGCCAGGAACACGACGTGCCGCTCATCGAGCGGCTGTCCCGGCTCAAGCGCCAGCTCCATGTGATCGGCGACGATCCTGGCAACGTCAGCAAACCCGAAAGCAGCAACGTAGCGGGCGCCTGCGGCTGCATGATCGGGTTCGACCTTGGCAATATCGTGCAGCAGCGCCCCTGCCCTGACAGCGTCGATATCGATCGCAATACCCTTGGCGACTAGACGCTCTGCGATCTCGACAGCGAGCTTGGCAACCACAGCGCAATGACGGCGGGTCGGCTCGGGTGTGCCGATGGCGTCCTGCATGGCGGTACATTCCGCCTCGTCAGGCTGGCGGCGATGCGGCAGGCAGGCGGCGAGACGCAGGTACTCGTCGGAATAGTCCATGTCGCGCAGGATGCCGCTATCGATGACCGGGATGCTTTGCACGTTCTGCTGGTGACGATCGAGAATATCGCGCAGCGTTATCTCCGGTGCCGCTGCCAGAATTTCAGGGAACAGCTGCCGGCTGATGAAGGGGGGATGGCCGCATTTGCCACGAAATGTCGGGCGCAGGATGAGAGGTTCATCGGCGCCTATCCGTCCAACGATCTCCGCCAGGGTGCTTGTCCGCACCAGCGGCACATCAACTGGAAGGATCATTGCGCCATCGACCGTATTGGGCAAAGCAGCAATGCCTGCCTTGATGCTCGACATCATCCCGTCAGCAAAGGCAGCATTGAGCACCGCCATCGCACCATGCGCCTCGACAACTGGTATCATCCGCTCGGCTTCATTGCCGACGACCACGTAAATATTGTCGATCCGAGCCTCGGTTATGGTCGAGATCACATGCCCGAGCACGGTCCCCTCACTAAAGGGCAAGAGCGGCTTGAAGGCGCCCATGCGCGACGACCAACCAGCCGCAAGTATGATGGCGGCAATACTCGGCGGCGTGGACCTGCCTGGAACGTTCACGGCTTCTCCTCCGGTGGGACTACCGTGATATCTACGCCATGGTTGGCGAGCGTTTCCTTGATCTTCTCCCAAGTCGCGATGATGAGCGCCGGGCAACGCTGGTGCTTCAAGGCCTCATCGAATTTCATGATCCCGGCGCAGTCGATGCTGCCGTACTGGCCAGTAGCCGCAGCGTTGAACCAACCGGCGAAATCGTCGAGCATGGCTCCCAACTCGGGATGTTCGCTTTCACCGTCGCCACCGCGCCCGGCATAATAGCCGATCACGCAACAGCCCGCGGACAAGGCGCCGCAATTGAAACCCTGCCCCATGCCGAGGGCGAGGCCCGACATCGCCCGGACGAGATCGGGATCATCGCGCCCCTGCGCCTCAAGCGCGAGCCGCATCAGGATGTGGCTGCACTTGAAATCGTCGAGCAGCAGTTCGGCAACGCGGAAGGAGTCTTCGCTCATGAATGTGTGCCCCCTGCCGGGGATGAAGGATCGGTGGATCGCTCGGCTATTATCAGGCGATATCGCAGACGCTCCTCGGCCCGCATGCAGCAGGCGCGATCGCCCCACAAGGCGTCCAACGAGCCGTATTGAAAGATGAAGCGGGCGATGAAGCCAGCCAGTACGCTCGATCTGTCTTCATCGTGAAGGACCGTGAAGCCGGCCGCGACAAGGTCTTCGTGGAGGTGATCGCGTCCGTCATGGCTCGGCCATTCGAGGTCGGCCAGAAGCAATATTCCTGTCGGCCTCAATACGCGCGCCCACTCGACGAGCGCCGCACGGCGGTCGGGCATCAATGAAAGACTGCACTCCGAGAGCACCGCGTCGACGCAGGCATCGGCCAGTGGCAAATGGGCACCATCGCCATGAAAGAGCGCCGACACCACCCGCGAAGCGGCGACCGCCAGCGCTCTCTCGTCGCAATCGACTCCCATGCCGACGAAGCCATGGCGTTCGACCCACGCAAGGCTCTCGCCGCTACCACACCCCACATCGAGCACGAGCGAGCCGAGGCGCAATCCCGACCGCTCGAACAGCTCCTTGACGATCGCCCCATCACCTGGGCGCAGCCACTCCCCGCCCGCCCCTTCTATGCAACCGCAACCAAACAGTCCCGGAAGAGGGGCGGATTTCGCCATCACTTGTCCTCCAACGCTTGCTCGACCTTGAGCATCCGGCCGTAGGCAAGTTCTTCAGAGACATAGACGAAGCCGCAGATGGGGCAGCAGGGCAGTTCCACCGGAAAGGTCTGCCCGAGATAGCTCGCCTCGACCTTCCGCATTTCGAGCGGCTTGTCGCAACGAGCGCAGATGAAATCGGAAACACCACCGGGAGCGTCAGTCATGGCTTCACCTCGACCTGCATGCGATGGCCGTAGGCACGATGAATGACAAAGCCTTGGTCTGTCTGTTCGTATTCGACCCAGGTGGTGACTGTCCCAATCCGGCCGGATGCGGTGAAATGGCCAGTCTTTTTATCCTTCAGCAGCCGTCCGGTCCGCTGAGCGTCGGCGATGACTTCGGCAATGTCGTCGAGCAACAACAACTTGCGTTCGATATCGGCCCGAACGGCATCGCTGACGATCAAAGTGGCGGCTGGAGCTGGATCGCTCATGCTTTCTCCCCAGAGGTCTCGGCGCATGCGCCGGCTCAACCGAAGCCGATTATCGCGACGCCCCGAAAATCCCGGGTCGGGGCGTGCCGCCGGATCGTCGTCACAGGGGAAGATCAGGTCAATGAGATGAACGGCGCGCTTGCCACGCCGGGCAAAATTGTCTCGGCACATGGCGCAGTAGGCGAGATAATCGTCTTCGCTCTCGGTGATGCGCCGGTCGACGAAGGCGTTGCCAACCTCAGGATTGGCGAAGACGGCGAGGCCACCATAACCACAGCAGGTCGTCTTCTCGGCACCTGTCAGTTCGCGGACCTCCGCGCCCATCGACGCGGCAATCGATCGCACCGCCGCCTGAACCTCATGGGTATGTCGGCTGGTGCAGGGATCGTGAATGGCGAGCGGACCGAAGGCTGGATTTGGCGCCGTGCGTTCCGGCAGGCCAATGACGATGAGTTCCGTCCAGAGGGAGGTTACGGCGACGTCCGGCAGGAACTCGCCGATCTGTTTGAGGCAGGTCGAACAGGCGGTAACGATGCGAGGACGCCCTTGCGTCTCCCAGACCGCGCGAATGTGATCGAGTACTTCCTGGTGCAGCGCCTTGCGCCCCGACCAGTGGGCCGGTGCGCCGCAGCAATCGAGCATGAATCCAACGCCGCCGGGAAGGCGATCGCAGAGATGGCGATAGATGGCTTCTACCTGACGCGGAGCCGATGCCGGCAACTGACAGCCTGGGAAGAACAGCACCGTGCTCTGGTCAAGTCCCGGCTGATGGCGCACGAAGGCGACCTCGTCGGACCGGCTGAAGGCCATGTCGCGCAAGGCAAAGTCGTGGTGCGAGGTCGGCATATGGCCGCGCTCGACCATGCTCTGGCGCGCGTCGAGGCAGACGTCACCCGTGGCAAGGTCGTTGGGGCAAAGGGTCTCGCAGAGGCCGCACAGCGCACAGCTGTCGATCATCCGGTTGGACTTGCGATTGCCCATGATGATCGAGTCGTTGTTGTAGATCTCGCGAACGGCCCGCTTCGGATAGGTCTTGTAGTACGTGAGGTAGGCGCAGGCCTTGACGCATTCGAGGCAATGGCAGGGGAAGCAGCGCGCCGCCTCGCTCATCGCCTCGGCCGGTGTGTAGCCGGCGACCGGATCGGACGGCTGAACAGGCGGTACCGGCGCATGGCCGGCTGTATTGACGTAAAGACAGGTACCTGTGGAGGTGTCGTCGGTGCGACTGGCCGTCAGCGAGGCGCCCTGGAGGAAGCGATCGATGGAGACGGCTGCCCTGCGACCATCGCGGACAGACAGGATGGCCGAATAGGTTTCGTCTTCGCCGCTATGAACGCAGCTTCCAAAAACATTGGGCTGCGAGGTTAAAAGCGTTACCGGATCGAGATCGATCCTCCCCGCTGCCGTGAGGCGGAGCGCGCCTGAAAACTGGATGGCCGGCCCAGGACCGATGGCGAGAAGGACGGCGTCATAGTTCGCCACCAGCTCGGCAAGCCCGAAGGTACTCTCGCCGCCGGTCACGCGCTGTCGACAGCGAATATCGACACCGAGCGAGCTGAGCGCACCGAGATCGGCTTCGATCGCCGACGGCGGCAGGACGGATGGCGGGATGTCATGGCGAAGACGTTCGAGCGGGCGAGCCTCGGCTTCAAAAACCGTGACCGCGTGCCCCTTCATGACGAGGTCGAATGCAGCGGTAAGCCCAGCCAATCCGGCACCGACGATCGCTACCGCCCTTACTCTGCGCGACTTCTGAGCGATGCGGCGCACTGTGGGATAAGCTTCTTCGATCAGTGCCCGCTCGAGCGCGCCGATGTTGACCGCGCCACCGGCTTCCGCCCGACGGCAGACGCTTTCGCATGGATGCTCGCAGATATGAGCAATGATGGCAGGGAAAGGAACGACCCGGGCATAAAGAGCAATGGCCCCGGTGAAGTCACCAGCCGCCACCCTCTCAACCATGGCCCGCGCGTCCACACGCAGCGGACAGGCCGCCGAGCAGGCCGGCGGTTGTTCCTCAATGCAGCGTGCTTCCCATGCCTTGACCTGATCGCCATCCATGATGGTCTCTATGCCTGGTTGGTGGCCCAAACGGGATACGGGCGGCCCGGGGTAGGACGGGCCGCCCGCGTTTCGGGGAGCGGGCGGGAAATGCCCCCCGATTGTCAGACGTTAGTTCTTTTCAAGTTCCGGCTTGGCCGCAACCTTGCCAGCCTTGGCCTCAAGCCCCATCCTGATGACCTCCGGCAGAGCAGGAACGCGGAACACGCGCACGCCGCAGGCATTGTTGATGGCGTTGAGGATGGCCGGATGCGGCGCGGTGAGGGGTGCCTCGCCGACACCAGCCGCACCGAAAGGTCCGAGCGGGCGAGGCGTTTCGAGATAGAGGACCTCGATGTCGTCGGGCACGTCCTTCGGATACGGAATGCCGCAGTCCTTGAGGTTGGTGTGCAGCTCCAGATCCTCGAAATCCTCAGTCAGAGCAAGACCAATGCCTTGGGCGAGACCGCCGTAGATCTGGCCATCTACCGTCGCCTTGTTGATGATGGTGCCGACGTCGACCGACGTGGTGAACTTGACCACCTTGGTCTCGCCCGTTTCGAGGTCAACCTCGACTTCCGGCAGGAACACCTCGTACATGTAGATCGGGAACGGGTTACCCTGGGCAGTGTCAGGCGAACAATCGGTACAGGCCGCCGCCACCCACTTGCCCTCGTAAGACAACGGGATATTCTCGGCTACCATCTCCTTGTAGGTGCGATAGCCGCCGTCAGGCTTCTTCATGGCTTTGAGCATCATCTCTGCCGAAACGCGAATGGCGTTGCCGCAGAAGACATTGGAACGACTGCCACCGGCCGGGCCGCCATTCGGGCCGAACGTATCGGCCATGACCAGCTTGATCTGTTCAGGCGTGACGCCGGTGACGCGCAGAACCTCATGCGCCATGGTCTGGGCGGAAAGGTCAGCACCCTGGCCGTGGTCTTCCCAACCAGAGTGAACGATGAAGCCGGTTGGCGTCATTTCCACGCGGGCTTCCGAGCTGTCCGGTCCATCGAGACCGCAGCCATAAATGCCCAGCGCCACGCCCACGCCACGCTTCTTGTCGCTATGGGCCGCATTGAACTCCACACAACGCTTCTTGGCTTCCTGATACTTCGGCCGGATCATGTCGAACAGTTTCGGCAGCACCAGCACTTCCGGCTTCTGGCCGGTCGGCGTCGTCGAGTTCTCGTTGTAGAGGTTCTTGTAACGGAACTCGAAGGGGTCCTCGCCCATCTTCTCGGCCAGCATGTCGATGGCGATTTCAGAGGCCAGGAAGGATTGCGGCGAGCCGTAGGCGCGGAAGGCCGACCCCCAGGCGTGGTTGGTCGCAACCGTGCGGCCCTTGCCACGAATGTTTTCGAGATGATAGCCGGCACCCGTGAACTGGGCCTGGCGCAGCGTCACCAGATCACCGAATTCCGAATAGGGGCCGTGATCGAGCCACCAGTCGGTTTCCATGGCGGTGAGCTTGCCATTCTTGTCGCAGGCCAGGCGGATGTTGATGTTGGCCGGGCTACGCTTGCCGGTGTAGGTGATGTTCTGGAACTGGTCATAAACCAGCGAGACCGGCTTCTTGGTGACCAGCGCCGCAACGCCGAGCAGGGCTTCCATGGTCGGCGAGAACTTGTAGCCGAAGGTGCCGCCGGTCGGGTTCTGGATCAGCCGGAGCTTCTCAGGAGGAATGCCGAGGCCCGGGCAGATCATGGCGTGATGCAGGTGCACGCCAATCGACTTCGACAGGATCGTCAGCACGCCGTCGTCATCGACGAAGGCTTCGCCACAGTCGGGTTCCAGATGCAGATGCGGCTGGCGTGAGCAATAGGTGGTGATGTCGACCATGGCGGCAGCGCTGGCCATCAGCGGCTTGGTGTCGGCACCCTTGACGACGCCCTGCTCGTAATAGGCATTGGGAACGCCTGGGTGGATTTCCATGGCGTCGGGCGCCAAGGCTGCGAAGCCGGACATGTAAGCCGGCAGCACTTCGAGCTCGACCTTGACCTTCTTGGCGGCGGCGCGGGCATGTTCCTCAGTGTCGGCGGCGACGATGGCAATGGCATCGCCGAACTGGAAGATCTTCTCCTTGCAGAGGATGGGGCGATCCCAGCCGTCGCCCTTGTTGGTCGGGAAGGTGATGAGGCCGGTGATGGCGTTCTTGCCGCCGACGTCCTTCCAGGTGATGACCCGTTCGACGCCGAGCATCTTCTCGGCTTCCGCCGTATCGATGTTCTTGATGAGGGCATGGCTGACCTCGGCCTGCACCAGGGCAAGGCGCAGTGTGCCGGCCGGCATCTTCAGCGCGACGTCGGCGCCGAAATCCCAGGTACCCGTGACCTTGGCGACGGCCGACGGGCGAATGTATTCGGTGCCGAGGATAGAGCCGTCCTCCTTGGCCTTCGGCATGATGTCGTAGATGGTCTTTTCGCCGCGCATGATGGCCGCGGCGTCCATCACCGAGTCGATCAGCGGCTTGTAGCCGGTGCAGCGGCAGAGGTTGCGGTTGCGGTGGAACCAGGCGCGGACTTCCTCACGGGTTGGGTTGAGGTTCTTGTCCAGCAAGGCCTTGGCCGACATGATGAAGCCGGGCGAGCAGACGCCGCATTGGGCGCTGCCATGGGCCATCCAGGCGACCTGCAGCGGGTGCAGGTTCTCTGGCGTACCGATGCCCTCGATGGTGACGATCTTCGAGCCAGCCGTCAGCTTTTCCATCGGCGTCACGCAGGCGCGAATGGGCTTGCCGTCGATCAGCACCGTACAGGAGCCGCACTGACCATCGGCGCAACACACCTTGCACCCAGTGAGCATCATCTGCTCACGCAGCACATCGGCAAGCGAACACTTGGGATCGGCAACGACCCACCGCTCGACGCCATTCACGTTCACGGAAATGCGTTTCATATCATCCTCCTAGGCCGTCTTGTCTGTTCCGACGTCCGCACTCAGCTGGCGGCGGCGAAAGACGCCGCTTCCTCTACAGACCCACACCAGTCCATGGTCCGCGTGAGCGGGCATGCCTTGTCGACACCTCGGATGTGGGCAATCATTTCGGCGGTCACCGAGACCGCGATTTCCTCGGGTCCTTCAGCCCCGATCTCGAGGCCCACAGGCGCACGCACGCGCCCGAATGCTTCCGGCGCAAAGCCAGCGGCGACGAGATTCTTGTAAACGGTGAGCACCTTGCGCTTTGAACCGATCATGCCAATGTAGCTAGCCGGCGTGCCGAGCGCCCAGGCGAGCGCTTCCTGATCGAGCGCATGGCCGCGCATGGCGATGAACACCAGCGACGACGCATTGGGCGTCAGTTGTTTGGTGGTCTCAGCGAGCGGTCCCGCGTGGGTGCTGCTGGCGGCCGGGAAGCGCTCAGCGTTGGCGAACTCGGCGCGATCGTCGACGACTACGGTCTCCAGGCCCAGCGTCCGGCAGATCGCCTCGGTCATCAGCCCGACGTGACCGCCGCCGAAGATATAGACGGTGCGGTTAGGCATGATCGCCTCAATGTAGAACTGAAGATTGCCGCCGCAGATCATGCCGAGATCGAGCGTGGGATTCTTGTGCAAGTCGATGGCCAGCATCTGCGACAGGCCCGTCTCGATAACCTCGCGCGCCACCATGATCGCCCTGCCCTCGGCAGCACCACCGCCCACCGTGCCGGCTATGGTGCCGTCGGCCCGTACCAGCATCTTGGCGGCAGTCGCCGACGGCGTGGAGCCGGATTGGGTAATGATGGAAACCAGAGCCGCGCGACGCCCCGCATCGCGCTCACGGACGAGTTCCTTGTAGATATCCATGTTGCCCTCCGGCGACCTGCCTGACGCAGGGATCCCGAACGGCACGTCCTCGCTTCATTCTGCCGACCCGATTTTCCTCCTCGGGGCGGCGACGAGTGGCGGCCTGTCCATGTTGAGAAGACTCTGCCGATGCGAGGGGGAAATCTGTCCGGTACAGGACTCGCGATCCGAAAATCGCTGTCGCCTGCATGACCATTTTGGACGATTCAAATGGGGAAAATCGAAAGAAAACGCCGGATTTCCGGGACTTTTTAGGACCACATTCCCAGCCGGACACAGCATGCGTACGAACACGCATGAGATAGGCGACAAAGCGTATTTGCGCACAAGCGGGACATTGGATGCCCTAGCAGCACAGTCAAAAGAAAAGCGGCTCGCCTTGATTGGGCGGCCGCTCAGTTTGGGCGTGGCAGGGAACCGTGAGGCTCTCGTCACGGGTAAGTCAGGGATGCGTTCAGCCCCCGGTCATGGGCGGGAAGAGCGCGATTTCCCGCGCCGCGCCGAGTGGCTCGCCCTGCTCGATATGCAGTTGGTCGACGGCCACGCGGATCGTCGACGGGGTTTCCAGTGCATAGGCGTAATTGTCGCCTCGTTCGGACAGCCAGGCGATCAAGTCGCCGGCCGTCCGGATTTGATCGGGCAACGTCAAGCGTTCGTCGGAGAGGCCGATGCGCTCGCGCACCCAGGCGAAATAGCAGAGACGGACCTCTCGGCTGGGCGTTTCCATCGGCATCTCCGGATCGAGCTCAGGCCGCGACGGGCGTGGCGACATGGGCGGCGGCGATATCGTCGGCCAGACGGTCGAGGTCGGCGAAGGCGGCTTCGCGCGGCAGTCCCTTGACCATCACCGGTTCGAAGAAGGTGGCGTTCAGCTTCGGCAGCATGGACTGGACGATCTCGGGCAGGTTGCCCTCCCAGCCGAACGAACCGATCACTGCTGCATATTTCGCCTTGAGCCCCAGCACGTTGGCCAGAAGCGCCGCGTAGGCGACGCTGGGGTGCGGGCCCGACAGGACAGTCGGCGAAGCGAAGACCACCGTCGAGGCCTCGACGAGGCTCATGGCGAACTCGCCGGTATCGAGATCGACGACATTCATCGGCTTGACGCCAATGCCGCGTTCAACGAGCCGGTCGGTGAGATAGCCCACCATCAACGCGGTGCTCTCGTACATCGACACGTAGGGGATGACGACGAAGGGCTTGGGCGCGTCGGATGTCCAGGCGCGGTAGAGGTCGAGGATAAAAGGCGGCCGCGCGTAGATCGGCCCATGGCTCGGAGCAATGAAGTCGAGTTCCAGCGCCCCGACCTTGTCACACGCCTCCTTCGAGAAAGACCGGTAGGGCATCATGATCTCGGCGTAATAGCGCTTGGCCGCCGTTTCGACCCGCGCCTCGTCATCGGCGAACAGATCGGTGGTGGCGAGATGGGCGCCCAGGAAATCGCAGGTGAAGGCAATGCGCGATTCCGGCACGTAGGTGACCATGGTGTCGGGCCAGTGGACCCAGGGCGTCATCAGGAAATGCAGCGTCTTGTCGCCAAGCGACAGGGTGTGGCCGTCGCCGACGTTGATGAAGGCATCACGGCTGACCGGCAAGGTATCGAGGATGAAGCGCTTGCACTTGGCGTTGGTCACCACCTTGGCGTCGGGAAACATCTCCAGGACAGCGGGAATGGAGCCGGAGTGATCCTGCTCGGCATGATTGGCGACGATATAGTCGATCCGCTCGACGCCGGCCTTGCGGAGCGCCGCCATGAACTCGGCCGTCTTCGGCGGGTAGATGGTATCGATCAGCGCGGTCTTTTCGCTGCCCTTGACAAGATACGCGTTGTAGGTCGTGCCTTCCGGCAGGGGCACCAGCTCATCGAAAAGTTCGCGATCCCAATCAATCGCCCGGTAGGAATAGATGCCTTCGGTTACAGCTTGCGGGATCATTCTCGATTACCTTTCACTTGATGACGCGTACCAAGCTGTGCTCAGCAACAGCTCGAAGGTGGGGCCGCGTCATGTGCGCCGGCCCCGGATGAAGAGCAGTCAAATCGGCCGAAATGGGTGGTCCTGTTACCATCGACGCGGAAATGGCGCCCGAAGCGAGTCTCGCTGACCATGGCGGCCGTATTGCCGCAAACCAGCATTGGCTTGCCAGCGATGAAGTGGTGATGATCGTCGAGGACGAAGCTGGCCGGGGCATCAGGAACGGTGCCGAGATAGGTCGCCACCTGCCCATAGTCCTCGCAACAATCTTCGAGCGTCTCAAGCTTGAAGGCGCGCACGGTCATCGACCAAAAGGTCATTGGTCCGACCAGGGTTTCGGCATAGGGATGGCCAATGGCGATGGCCCGCTTGGAGAGCAGCCGGAAATCCCGCCAACCGGTGGCGGTCATCAACCGACGGAAGTCCTCGACGTAAAGCGCACCGCCCAGACACTCGCCAACCAGCAGCGGATCGGCAGCAACCTCTGAAGGCAAACGGCGGCTGGCAAAGACGTCGGAGAACAGCAACTCGCCGCCCGGCCTCAGCACGCGCCGAATCTCCGCGAAGACACGCCGCTTGTCAGCGGAGAGGTTCAGCGCGCAGTTGGAGAGGACGATATCGACCGATCCGTCGGCAATGCCGAGAGACGACAAGTCTTCGAACTGTCCCTCGAGGAAACTGACGTTGGATGCCTGATGGCCGAAGGCGCGTGCCTGTTCGGCCTGATGCGCGCGACCGACGGCCAGTTGCTCGGGCGTCATATCGACGCCAATCACTCGGCCGCCCTCACCGACCAGGGCCGACAACATGAAAACATCGCGACCGGTTCCGCAGCCGAGATCGAGCACGGTGAGGCTGTCGACGTCATCGGGGATCGGCGAGCCACAGCCGTAGAAACGGTTCACCACCTCCGGATGGATCGTGGCAAGGATGGACCGCAGACGCGGCGAAAGCTGGTCGGTGGAGCAACAAGCGCCGGTCTTGAGATCCTGCTGGCCATGGAGCTTGGCACCATAATAATCGCGCACGGTCGCTGTTATCAGGTCCATCCCGACCTCCCTGTCGCTTTTCAGGCGCCACCATCGCCCCAAATGGGAAACAGGTCTGTCACCGACTGGACAGGGAGCGAAGATGGTATGTCGGTGACCAGACTCCCGGCGAGTGTCATGTATCTTTTGAACTGCGAAGTTGAAGTCAGGAACAATCGGGATGCCGCGCCAGCTCATAAATGCCACGCGCCCCTTGCCCTCGAAGAGCACATGATCTTTGCTGCGCGCGAAGAGAGGGAACCGCGGCTTGCGCATCGACGCGATCAGAACACAACGCCTGCTTGGACTCCTCGGTGATCGCACCGAGCCGGTCGTAGTCATCGAAGCCCTGGCTGGCATGGGCAAGAGCCGTCTTCTCGACGTCTTGAGAGCAACTTCCGTGAGTTCGGCCCAAGATAGCGCCAGAAGCGATATGCTCCGACAGCTGTTCTGGGACGTGTCGTTGGACGGACCGCACGAGCGGCTGCCAAGCGCCGCCGTGGCTTCCTCCAGGCTGACACTGGCCAAAAGGCCCCATGTCGAGGTGCCGGGTCTGGACCGGCTCCTTGCCTTCGGCCAAGCCTATTTCTGTCCCGAAGATGCGCTCCTCTACCGAACGGACGAGCTGATCGCCACCTTTGGCGAGAAAGCGGGACAGGAGATCGCCTCTGAGACCGGCGGCTGGCCGCTGCTAATCGACGACAACGGGCAAAGACCGGTCGATCCCGATGTCCTGAGCCGCTTCATCGCCGACGAAATCCTGGCTTACCTGCCGGCCGAAACGCTCGTCCGCCTCGCCATGATGCGCGAAGGGAACCGGGTGTCCGATGGAGAACCACCGCTTCCCCTGGCGCGCCTTGATGCATCCGGCGTGTGGGTCATCGGCGGCACATGTCTTGCTGAGCCGCTTGCCATGGCTCTCGCCAGGGAGCAAAGCCGTCGCCTAACCGATCCCAGCCTATGTTCTCCACTGGCTGAAGTCAGTGCCCGGTTGGGGTTTGTCAGGCAAACCATCCTCAATATGCAGAGGGTCGGTGCCTTTGATGCGGCCGAACGCTTACTTGAGGCAGAGCACGGCTGGTATTTCCTCTACTATTATGGCGCCACAGCCTTCGATGAGGTGCTCGCCGGCTTCCCCGAAGAGGCCAGCCGCCATAGCGACATCGTAGTGTTCTGCCGCGCCCTGCAAGCCCTGAAGCATGGCGAAGTGTCTCTTGCGCGCCGCCTGCTCACCGACCGCTTTGGCAATGAGACGCTCGATCCAACACACGTTCTTGCCGCCCGCGGACGCTATTCGGCCGAGTTCCGAAGCTTTCGCCTGGTGATGCTGATCTACGAGGACATCCCGCTCACCGAGGACCTTCTGCAACTCGCCTTCGCCATTCTCGTAGACCTGCCGATCGAGTCACACCTGCTGCGAGGCAGCATTCACAACGCGATGCTTGAGTTCTATCTGCGCACACGCCGGTTCGCCGAGGCGGAAGACGTCGCAGAAAGGGCTTTGCGCCACTATCGCGCGGCAGGCGCCAGCCTGCTCGCCTTCTACATCTCGCTCCACCTCGCCATCATGCGGCTTATGTCGGGAGACGCTGCCTCCGCCGGGGAATGGGCGAAGGAGGCCGAGCGCGACATGGCCAGTCTCAGCTTCGACAGTCCGCACGACCTGTTGCTTCTCAAGCTTCTGAAGAGCTGTGTCGCTTATGAGGAAGGCAATGACGAGGCACTGATCCTGTTCCTCAATCGGGACCTTGAACTGTTCTCGCACGGCGAGATCTGGCCGACGCTGATCGAATTCACCCTGCAATATGGCAGCCAGGCGCTGTCGCGGCGGTATTCGACCATCGCCGCCCGCTCCTTCCTGGATCGCTGGCGGGTCTATCAGGTGCAGAACCGGCAGTTCCAGATGATGATCGACAGCCGGGAAGTGATGGTAATGCAGAACGGCAATCGGTGGCGAGAGGCTGCCGACCGTCTGGCCCAGCTCGCTACGCCGGTGACTCAGGCCATTGCCTCGAACGCCCACGCGCTCGCCCGTCTCGGACATCGCGACGAGATCGCTGTGGCACTTTGTTGGCTTCGGCACATGGTCTTCGAGACGCCGACCCGGCCCGATCTTGTCGAATGTCTCGCCGCCATCGAGTCCAACCTGGCCCTGACGGCGCGGCAGCGGATCGGCGTGCAGATCTGGAGCGCCTATGTCTTCAAGCGCCAGCGCGACCTTACCCGGGCCCGCGCCCAATTGCAGGCGACCTTCGAGACGGTGGCGCGCAACGGCTGCCTCGGCTCGCTGTCCGAAGAGCAGGCGTTTCTATCGGATCTGCTGGCCAACCGCCGTATCGCCGACTTTCTCTCGGCCCTGAGCGAGGCGCGGCAGGTGCTCCGCAGGCTTCGCGACTTCGGGCTCGGCAACTCCGGCCTTGGCAGCCGCAACGGCCTGTCACGGCAGGAAACAAAGGTGCTGATGATGGTCACCGAGGGGGCTTCCAACAAGTTCGTCGCCAAGACTCTACAGATTTCCGAACCCACCGTGAAATTCCATCTCGGCAACGTCTACCGCAAGCTCGGCTGCCGCCGGCGTAAGGAGGCGATTGCCGCCGCTCGGGCGCTCGGGCTGGTCGGATAGGCGATCTCCGCACCAATACCTATACCTTTTTGCGCAAAACCTATCCGTCGGACCGCTTGAGAACCATTCGCGGCTTCCGCAACATCGACCCAAGTGCAAGAGACGAAAATCGTCCGAAACGACCGCGAGCAAGCGTCGGCCTTCTGGCCCGCGTCGAAAAACAGCGGCGACAAAAATAACCACGAGGGGTCCCGTCCATGAACCGCAAGTCCCGCTTCCTCCTGACTGTCTTCGCGACCGCCGCCGCATCGGCCATGACTGCCGGTGCCGTGCAGGCCAAGACCGTCGTCACCATGAACACCGTGCAGATCTTCGGAACCATCGATCCCGCCAAGATTTCCGACTACACCGACTACATGGCGGCCGTGAATCTCTACGACGGCCTCGTCAACGTCGACCCGGCCGGCAATCTCGTTCCGGAGATCGCCGAGAGCTGGACCGTCTCCCCCGACACCAAGGAAGTCACCTTCAAGCTCCGCGCCGATGCGAAGTTCTCGGATGGAACGCCGGTCACTGCCGCCGACGTCGTCTACTCGGTTGAGCGTCTCCTGAAGATCAACCAGGGTCCGGCCAACCTGTTTGCCGACGTGCTGAAGCCCGGTTCGGTAACCGCCGTCGACGACCATACGGTGAAGTTCACCTTGTCGAAGACCTTTGCGCCGTTCCTCTCCACGGTTCCGGCGATCATGGTGCTCAACTCCAAGGTCGTCGCGGCAAACGCCGGAAGTGATGACGGCCAGACCTATCTTGCGACGCATGTCGCCGGTGCCGGCGCCTACACGCTGACCAGCTGGGACCGCGGCTCTCAGATGACCATCGACCGCGACCCCAACTACTACAAGGGCTTCGGCCCGGGACCGATCGATGAGGTCCGCTGGATCATTACCAACGATGAGGCTACGGTGCGCTCACTCGCAGCGTCGGGCGAACTGACCATGTCCTCGCAGTATCAGTCGCCCGAGACCTACAAGGCGCTCGAGGCGATGGGACGCTTCAAGATCGTCGCCGAGGACACGCCCACCGCCTTCTATCTCAAGCTCAACACCAAGGTGGCGCCGACCGACGACCTGCATATTCGCAAGGCCATCGCGCTTGCCACCGACTATGCCACCATTCGCGAGGTGATCCTGCCGGGCGGTGAGCTGAATGGCCCGCTTCCGAAGAACTTCGCCGACTACTACGCGTCCGACCTGCCGGCGCCGAAGTTCGATATCGAGGCTGCCAAGACCGAGATCGCCAAGTCCAAGTATGCCGGCAAGAAGATCCCGATCACCCTCGGCTATGTCGCCGGCACCAAGTTCGAGGAAGAAATCAGCCTGCTGATGCAGGCCAACCTCGAACAGCTGGGCTTCGTCGTGACGCAGCAGGCCGATCCCTGGAACAGGATCACCGAGATCGCCAGCAAGGTCGAGACCAGCCCGGCGGTCAACCAGATCTTCTTCTCGCCGACCTACCCGTCACCGGACTCGATGTTCTTCACCCAGTATCACTCCAAGGCTGCCGGCACTTGGGCCTCCATGGAATGGCTGCAGGATCCGGAAGTCGACAAGCTGATCGACGCAGCGCGCGCGACCACCGACAAGACCGAGCAGGCGGGTTTCTACAAGACGCTGCAGCACAAGTTGGTCGACCTGCAGGCCGATGTTTTCCTGCAGACGCAGACCGTGCAGCACGCCATGGACAAGTGCCTCGATGGCTTCAAGGCCGTGCCCATGCAGTCCTTCGACTACGACTTCACCAAGTATCACTGGACCTGCAAGTAAGCGTTCCGACCATGCGAGCGGCGTTCATGCTCGCATCCTGAATTCACGGGAGACCCCCTGCTCCCGTGACGGCTGGACCGGCGCGCCGCAGCCAGGCCGCGCCGGTCCACTTCTTTCCCAAGGCCACGGAGACCACTCCTTGGAATTCCTGCGCTTCCTTCTGCGACGTGTTTTGTGGTCGCTGCTGGTTCTCGTCGGGCTGTCGATGGTGATCTTCATCATCGCCCGTGCCGTTCCGGGCGATCCCGCCCGCATGGCACTCGGGCCGACAGCCACGCAGGAACAGGTCGTCGACCTGCAGAAGAAACTCGGTCTCGATCGGCCCATCATCCAGCAATACGGTCTGTTCATCGCTGGTCTCGCCCATGGTGACCTCGGACGGTCGCTGCTGACCGAGAGGCCGGTCAACGACGATATTCGCGACACCTTCGCGGCAACGCTGGAACTGGTTCTGGCCACCATCTTCATCGCTGTGGTGCTGGGTGTGCCGCTTGGTGTGGTCGCCGCCTATTGGAAGGATCGCTGGCCGGACAATCTGGTGCGGATCGTCGCCATCTTCTCGGCGGTGACCCCGAGCTTCTTCCTGGCGCTGCTGCTGCAGATCCTCGCCGGCTACGTGCTGCACATCCTGCCGACCACCGGTCGTCTGCCGCCCAATTTCGACTTCGCCCCCGCTCACACCGGCCTCGTGCTGATCGATGCACTGATCGCCGGGCGCCCGGACGCCTTTCTGGAAGGCCTGCGCTATCTGCTGCTGCCGGCTATCGCACTGGCCGCCGCCACCATGGGCCAGATGGCACGCATCACCCGTTCCTCGATGATCGATGTCTCAAGCCAGGACTACATCGAGGCGAGCCGCGCCTTCGGCGTGCCCGAGTGGGTGCGCGTCTGCAAATACATGCTGCGCCCGAGCTTCGTGCCGCCGCTGACCATCCTCGGCCTCGAATTCGCGTCGCTGATCGGCAATGCCTTCGTCGTCGAACTGGTATTCGCCTGGCCGGGCATGGCCGCCTACGGCATCCGCACCATTCTTCAGAAGGACCTCAACGCCGTCATGGGCGTGGTCATGGTCTCCGGCGTGTTCTTCGTTCTGGTCAACCTCGTCATCGACCTGCTGGTCGGCCTCGTCGACCCACGCGTTCGCATCCGGGGGAGCCGCCAATGAGCGACGAGCTGTCCCTCAACGACGATGCGCCGCGCCTGTCGAGCGCCTACCAAAGCTGGTACCGCTTCTCGCGCAACCCGACGGCAATGATCGGCCTCGTCATCGTGACGATCTGCGTCCTCGCCGCCATCCTTGCGCCGTGGATCACGCCTCATCCCGATCACGTCGGCGCCGTCGTTAACTTCCGAGCCCGCCATTTGCCACCGTCGGCCGCCTATTGGTTCGGCACGGACAATGTCGGCCGCGATATCTTCACCCGGGTGATCTTCGGCTTCCGCATCTCATTGATGCTGGCCGTGGTGGTGCTTGGGACAGCCATCCCGATCGGAACGATCCTCGGCCTGATGGCCGGCTATTTCGGCGGCTGGGTCGAGATCGTCATCATGCGCCTCACCGACATTGCGCTGGCGATCCCGCCACTTGTCATGGCGCTCGCCGTGGCGGCCGTGCTGTCGCCCGATCTGATCAACTCGATGCTGGCCATCGCCGCCCTCTGGTGGACCTGGCATACCCGCCTCATCTACTCGATCACCCGCCAGCTCAGGACGCGGGAATTCGTCGAGGCGGCCGAGACTCTCGGCGCCAGCAAGTTCCACATTCTCTTCCGCGAGATCCTGCCCAACTGCGTGTCGGCCATCGCGGTGAAGACGTCGCTCGACTGCGGCTTCGTCATTCTGGTCGGCGCATCGCTCTCCTTCCTCGGCCTGGGCATCCAGCCACCGACGCCCGATCTCGGCACCATGGTTGCCTCGGGTTCCGCCTTCCTGCCCGACTACTGGTGGGAGTCGGTTCTGCCGGGCTGCGCCATCCTGTTCGTCGCCCTCGGGTTCAATCTCCTGGGTGACGGCCTGCGCGACCTCTACGACGTTGAAAACGTGCGATGACCGGCGCCCTGCTCTCCGTTCGCAACCTGTCGGTCGAGTTCACGACCTACGGCCGCACCCAGCCGGTGCTGCATGGCGTCAATCTCGACATTCCCGCCCGCAGCCATGTGGCGCTGGTCGGCGAAAGCGGCTCCGGCAAGACGGTGACCATGAAGTCGATCATGGGCCTCCTGCACATGCCGCCGGCCTCGATCAGTTCGGGCGCCATCCACTATGATGGTCGCGATCTCCTGACCATGCCGCACCGCGAGCGCCTGAAGCTCACGGGTACCGACATGTCCATGGTGTTCCAGGACCCGATGAGCTCGCTCAATCCGGTCTTCACCATCGCCGATCAGATGACGACCATTCTGAAATATGCCGACAAGCGCCTTGGACGGTCGCGGTCGCGCCGGCAGCGCATGGACCGCGTCCTGGAAGTGCTCGCCCAGGTCAGGATGCGCGAGCCGGAGCGTGTGGCCCGCTCCCACCCGATCATGCTGTCCGGTGGCATGCGACAGCGCGTGCTGATCGCCATGGCTCTGCTGTCGGAACCGCGGCTGCTGATCGCCGACGAGCCGGGCACGGCGCTCGACGTGACGACACAGGCGCAGATCCTCAAGCTGCTCAAGGACCTCGTCGAGGAGCGCGGCCTTGCCCTCCTGATGATCACCCATAATCTCGGCGTGGTGCGCGAGACCTCGGACTACGTATACGTCATGCACAAGGGCAAGGTGGTCGAAGAGGCCTCCACCGCCGAACTGTTCGCCGCGCCGAAGGTTGCCTACACCCGCGCCCTGATCGACGCGGTGCCGCGCCTCACCGGCACCAAGCCGGCCCAACGCATGGAGGCAGCGCCATGAATCCAAGACAGAGCGCGCTGCTCGAGGTCGTTGATCTCGTCAAGAGTTTCCCCGTCTACAACGCCTTCGGCAGCCGCTCGGGCGAGCTCATGGCGGTCGATCACGTGTCCTTCTCCATCCGGCGCGGCGGCATCTACGGTCTTGCCGGCGAGAGCGGTTCGGGCAAGTCGACCATCGCCCGGATGATCATGGGGCTTCTCGCGCCGACCGGCGGCGACGTGCTGCTCGGCTCGGAAAACATCACCGGCACGCTCGGTACACGCGCTCACTCGCGCCAGGTGCAGATGGTGTTTCAGAACCCCGGTTCGTCGCTCAATCCGCGCCGCACCATTGGTCAGTCGATCGCCGTCCCGCTCGAAGCGCACGCTCATCCGCGCGCCGACAAGCGGCGGCGGATCTCCGAGCTTCTGGACATGGTGCAGTTGCCGGCCAGCTTTGCCGACCGCTATCCGCACGAGCTTTCGGGCGGCCAAAAGCAGCGCGTCGCCATCGCCCGGGCTCTTGCGGTGACGCCGCAACTGCTCGTTCTCGACGAACCGACATCGGCGCTCGACGTATCGGTGCAGGCCAAGGTGATCGAGCTGCTCACCGATCTCGGACGCCAGCTCGACCTCACCTACCTGTTCATTTCCCACGACCTCAGCCTGATGCGCAACTTCGCCGACGAGGTGGGGGTTCTCTACCGCGGCCGCATCGTCGAAAGCGGCCCGACAGCCAAGGTCTTCGAGCATCCCGAGCATGACTATACGCGCCTCCTCATTGCCTCGGTGCCGGTGATCTCGGCCGATGAGGAGGCCATGCGGCCCCACATTCCCTTGATCGACGGAGAAATTCCGACGGCGGAAAAACTGCTCGCCCTCCGGGGGAGCCAACGAACAACCGAAGTTCCCAAGAGGATCTGACAGATGATCAGAATTGGCATCGACGTCGGCGGCACCAATACGGACGCCGTCGTGATGGATGGCGCGCGCGTACTTGCCGGCGTCAAGGCAGCAACGACGGCCGACGTCATGTCCGGCGTCGTCAACGCACTGGCTGACGTGCTGAAGGCTTCTGGCAAGGCGGCCGCCGACATCGACGTGGTGATGATCGGCACCACCCACTTTACCAACGCCGTGGTGCAGCGGCGCGATCTCGCCAAGACCGCCGCCGTCCGCCTCGGCCTGCCGGCGACCGCCTCGCTGCCGCCGATGGTCGACTGGCCGGAAGATCTCCGGGACGCCATCGGCAATCTCAGCTATCTCGCCCATGGCGGCAACGAGTTCGATGGCCGCAAGATCTCGCCGCTCGATGAGGCTGAGCTGATCGGCATCGCCGAGGACATCAAGGCCAAGGGCGTCAAAACCATCGCCATCACCTCGGTGTTTTCGCCGGTCAGCGATGAATGCGAGAAGCAGGCTGCCGCCATTTTCGCGAAGGCCATTCCGGGCGTTCACATCACGCTGTCGTCGGAGATCGGCCGCATCGGCCTGCTCGAACGCGAAAACGCGGCGATCATGAACGCCTGCCTGCGCGACTTGTCGAAGGACGTGATCGAGGCCTTCCGCAACGCCATCGCCTCGGCCGGCATCAAGGGCAAGTTCTTCCTGACGCAGAACGACGGCACGTTGATGGAAGCGGCCTTTGCCGAGAAGTTCCCGGTGCTGACCTTCGCCTCGGGACCAACCAACTCGATGCGCGGCGCCGCCTTCCTCTCCGGCGTCAAGGACGCCATCGTCGTCGACATCGGTGGTACCACCTCCGACGTCGGATCGCTGCAGAAGGGCTTCCCACGTCAGGCGACGGTGGCCGTGGAAGTCGGCGGCGTCCGCACCAACTTCCGCATGCCCGACGTGTTCTCGATCGGCCTCGGCGGCGGCTCGCACGTGGTCGAGACGGACCAGGGCGTCAAGGTCGGCCCGACCTCGGTCGGCTATCGCATCATCACCGAAGCCCTGATCTTCGGCGGGCAAACGCTGACGACCTCCGATGTGATCGTGGCCGCCGGCAAGTATGAGCTCGGCGACCGCGCCAAGGTCGCTCACCTTTCACCTGCGCTGATCGCTGCCGCTGAGGCGCGCATCGCCGCCATGCTGGAAGATTGCGTCGAGCGCTCGCGCCTGTCGCCCGATCCGCTGCCGGTCATCGTCGTCGGTGGTGGGTCGATCCTGGTCGACAAGCCGATCGCCGGCCTCGAACTGATCAAGCCGGATCACTTCGCGGTCGCCAACGCCGTAGGCGCCGCCATTGCCCAGGTCTCCGGCGAGGTCGATCGCGTCTATGCGCTGGCCGAGATCGGCCGTGATGCCGCCCTTGCGGATGCCAAGGCACAGGCGATCGAGGCGGCGGTCAATGCCGGCGCCGCCCGCGACAGCATCGAGATCGTCGACGTCGAGGACGTGCCGCTCGCCTATCTGCCCGGCAACGCAACCCGCGTTCGCGTCAAGGCCGTGGGAGAGCTGCATGTCGCCTAAGGGTTATCTTCTGAAGGAGAGCGACCTGCATCCGCTGTCGCTCGGCGCGGCGCTGCTCGGTACGGGCGGCGGCGGCAATCCCTATATCGGCATGTTGCGTGCGAGAGAGTTGATCCGCTCCGGATACGAGATCAAAGTCATCGATCTCGACACGCTCCCCGACGACGCCCTCGTCGGCGAGGTCGGCGGCATTGGCGCGCCGGTGGTCGGCATCGAGAAGTTCGAGGAAGGCCGCGAATGCTACCACGCCATGCGGGCGGTCGAAGAGGCTGCGGGCGCCAGAATGTCGGCGCTGATTTCAGCGGAGATCGGCGGCTCGAACAGCCTCGAGCCGATCATTGCCGCCGCTTACGCCGGCCTGCCGGTGCTCGATGGCGACGGCATGGGGCGTGCCTTTCCAGAAGTGCAGATGACGACCTTCTTCATCTACGGCGCCCCGACGGCTCCCGCCGCCATCGCCGATGAGAAGGGCAACGTCGTCGTCTTCCGCAAGGTCATCGACATGTTCTGGTTGGAGCGCTTCGCCCGCGATGCCGCCGTGGCCATGGGCGCCACGGCCGGACTCGCCTCGGCGCCGATGACCATGGAGTATGTTCGCCGCACCGCCGTCCCCGGCACCGTCAGCGAGGCCCTGAAGATCGGCCATACCGTGCTGGAAGCCCGCAAAGACAGGCGCAACGTCATCGATGCCGTGCTCAAGGTGACCGGCGGCGGTCTCTACTTCACCGGCAAGATCGCCGACGTCAGGCGCGAGCTGACCGGCGGATTTGCACGCGGTCACGCCATCCTCTCTGGCGTCAATGATTTCGCGGGGTCCGAGGCGCGCATCGCCATCCAGAACGAAAACCTCGTCCTTTGGGTCGATGGCGAGCCGAAGGTCATGGTGCCCGACCTGATCGTCAATCTCGACCTCGACACCGGTGAACCGATCACCACCGAGGTGCTGCGCTACGGCCAGCGCATCGCCGTGCTTGGCCTGCCGGTCCACCCGCTCATGAAGACCGAGAAGGCCCTCGAGGTCGTCGGCCCGAAGGCCTTCGGCTATCCCGAATTGAACTTCGTTCCCATCACCGCCTCGCAAGCGTCCACCCAAGGATGAAGCCATGAAGATCAAGCGCACCGTTCACGTCGAGGACATGGAGGACATTGCCACCGGTGGCGCCATTCTCGGCACTGGTGGCGGCGGCGATCCCTATGTCGGCAAGCTGATGGCCCAGGAAGCTATCCGCCGGCATGGACCAGTCAAGATTGTCGACGTCGACGAGCTCGCCGACGACGCACTGGTGGTGCCGGTCTGCATGATGGGTGCCCCGACCGTGATGACCGAGAAGATCCCGGCCGGTCACGAGCTGATCATTGCCTTCCGCAAGCTCGAAGAGCTGCTCGGCCGCAAGATCGATGCGGTGCTGTGCGGCGAGGCCGGCGGCGTCAACTCGACGACCCCCTTCGTGGTGGCAGCCGAGACCGGGTTGCCGCTGGTCGACGGCGACGGCATGGGACGGGCCTTCCCCGAGTTGCAGATGGAGACCTTCGGCATGTATGGCGTCAAGGCGACGCCCATGGTGCTCTGCGACGACAAGGGCAACTCGCTGGTGCTCGACACCGTCTCCAACGCCTGGACCGAGCGCCTCGCTCGTGCCGCCACGGTGGAGATGGGCGGCTCGGCCCTGCTCGCCTTCTATTCGATGGATGGCGCAACGGCAAAGAAATGCGTGGTGCGCGGCACGCTCGGCCTGACGGCCAAGCTCGGCGAGACGCTGCGTGGCGCGCGTGCCGGTCATCGCGACCCGGTCACGGCCATTGTCGATGAGCTCGATGCCCAGGTGATCTTCCACGGCCGCATCAAGGATATCGAGCGGCGCACGGTCGGCGGCTTCGCCAGGGGCAAGGCCCGCTTCGAAGGCGTCGAGGAGTGGAAGGGCCACGATTTCCGGCTCGACTTTCAGAACGAGTTCCTGGTGGCCGAGCGCGACGGCGAGATCATCGTGACGACGCCCGACCTGATCACGGCGCTGGAAGCAGAGAGCGGCAATCCCGTGACCGCAGACGCCCTCCGCTACGGCCTGCGTCTCAAGGTCCTCGCCCTGCCCTGCAACCCGCTCTGGCGGACGCCCCAGGGGATCGAACTCGTGGGGCCGCGCTACTTCGGCTACGAGGTGGACTACCAGCCGCTAGCCGGCTGACGTCGCAGAGCGCGAGATGCCAAAAACACAAAAGGCTCAGCCGCGACGGCTGAGCCTTTTTGGTGAATGGTGGTCGCTGTAGGGATTGAACCTACGACCCCCGCAGTGTGAATGCGATGCTCTCCCGCTGAGCTAAGCGACCTTCAACCAACCTACTACCGGGTACGATCTCGTTTTTCAAGGAAGGCAACACTTGCAAAACCAAGTGCTCTTCCGCTGAGCGACGCGCTCGTACCGTGGTGCGGTGGCGCGATATAATGGCCCTCGGCGGGTCAAGTCAAGGCGTTCGGGGAACGAAAATTCGATCGCTGGGGATCGGCGACGGAAAGCTTGGGATTTCGGCCGTAGGGCTGAAAACTACGGCCCCGCAGGCTGTGGCAACAGGGCCGGCTAAAAAATTCCGCGGCGCCCGGGGGTGGTGTCTCCGGGCGCCGCGCGCAGGGCGCTGCGTAGGGGAAGCGCTCTCGACCGGGTCAGGCGGCGGTGTCGAGCAAAGTACGCAGCGAAGGATGTATGTCCGGACTTTCTTCGGACAGGAACTTGAGTAGCGCCCTTTCGTTGGCGTGGATCACACCGTCGCGGCCGATGCGATCGGCCAGCCATTTCACCTCCTCGGAGGTCACGGCTTCCGCTTCGCGGATGCGGGCCTCGTCGGCTTCGATCGGCTTTGAGGATGTGTCCTCTGGCTGACGCCAGGCTGACCAGACGCCACGCAGGCCGTTGGACAGCATGTTGGAGAGCATGTCGCCGAACAGCGAGGTGATGCCGCCGGACGGCGCGTCGAGCCAAGCGTCCCGGCTCAGCGTTTCCTCGCGTGACAGCACGGTGTAGCCACGCGCCGCCATCAGGAAGGAAGCGATTGCCTTGACGAACAGATCAGACCAGGCTGGATCATTTTCGGCCTCCCGGCTGCGATCGTTGAGGTCGAACAGGACCTCGGCCTCTTCGCGGCTGATGCCGACGGAGCGCTCACTGCCGAAAGCGTAGAGGATGCTGCGGAGGCGCTCGACGTCCTTGGCGGAGATGATGCCGCCATCGGGACCACTCAGCACGGATCGCGACACTTCAGCGAGCGCAAAGGCGGAAAGCTCGACCGGCACCGAATCGGCCCGACGCATGATGCTGACCAGCAGATCGACCTCGAGATCGGTGGTAATGCCGTCGGCCGACATCACCCCGATCAGCCAGCGAGCCATGTCATCGCTGACGTGACCGCTCGGAGCGGTCTGCATAGCGACGTAATCGGTCAGCGCCTCAATATAGAGCTGACGGCCATCGGCCGTCGGAAAGCCTTCCTCGGCCGCCATGCGGCAAAGACGGCGAACCTCGTCGGTGTCGATGCGGCCATCGGCGTAGACAGCGGCGCGCAGGCGAGCGACCGAATCGAGCGGCGCGGCGTCGGGCGCTATCGTCTTTCCGCTGTCGCTCATCGTCCCCTGCTCCCAGTGGCTTTACCTTAGGGCGAAAGGTACACCACAATTCCGACTTCGAGATTAAGGGAACGGGTTAAAAAACCATTGAAGACAAATGGTTAATGGTTACATTTGGGACGGTTGGCAGCTTGTCAGAGCCTTAGGCGACCCTCAGGCTGCCAAATTTCCCGCAGAACTAGTGATTTTGTCAAAAGCAGAAAGCCCAACTGTTAACGTCAGTTTTCGCCCTGACGCTCGCGCCTGAGGCGCGCCCAGTAGTCGAGACGCTTCCTGAGTTCCCGCTCGAAACCGCGCTCCACCGGCTGATAAAACGACCGGCGCCCCATCTTCTCGGGGAAATAATCCTGCCCGGAAAAAGCGTCGGGCTCGTCGTGGTCGTAACGATAGCCCGCCCCATATCCCTCGCCCTTCATCAGCTTAGTCGGGGCGTTGAGGATATGGCGTGGCGGAACGAGGCTGCCGAATTCCTTGGCCGCCGCCATGGCCGTCTTGAAGGCGGTGTAGACGGCATTGGATTTCGGCGCCGTCGCGACGTAGACGACGGCCTCGGCGATGGCGAGCTCCCCCTCCGGCGAGCCCAGCATTTCGTAGGCGCCCTGGGCGGCGATGCAGACCGACAATGCCTGGGGGTCGGCAAGGCCGATGTCCTCGGCCGCCATGCGGATAACCCGGCGGATAACGTAGAGCGGGTCTTCGCCGGCATCGATCATGCGGCAGAAATAATAGAGCGCCGCGTCTGGATCGGAGCCGCGCACCGATTTGTGCAGCGCCGAGATCAGATTGTAGTGGCCGTCCTGCGCCTTGTCGTAGACCGGCGCGCGGCGCTGGACGATCTCCTGCAGCGTCTTGGCGTCGAACACCTCGTTCTCGCCGGCGGCGCGCCAGACATCCTCAGCGAGCGTCAAGGCGGCACGGCCATCGCCGTCCGCCATACGGATCAGCGCCCCCCTCGCCTCGGCGTCGAGCGGCAAGGGCTTGCCGGTCACCGCCTCGGCGCGATCGAGCAACTGACCGATCGAGGCCTCGTCATGCGCCTTGAACACAAGCACATGCGCGCGCGACAGAAGGGCCGCGTTAAGCTCGAAGGACGGGTTTTCGGTGGTAGCGCCAATCAACGTCACCGTCCCGTCCTCCATAACCGGCAGGAAGCTGTCCTGCTGGGCACGGTTGAAGCGGTGAATCTCGTCGATGAACAACAGCGTGCCGCGTCCGAGAGCCCTCCGCTGGCGAGCGGCGTCGAACAGCTTTTTGAGATCGGCAACGCCGGTAAAGATCGCCGATGCCTGCTCGAAGGCGAGATTGGTTTCGTGCGCCAGGAGCCGAGCCACGGTGGTCTTGCCAGAGCCGGGCGGTCCCCAGAGAATCAACGAGCCGAGCGAACCGGATGCCAGCATTCGGGTTATGGTGCCACTTGGCCCGACCAGGTGATCCTGACCGACCACTTCCGACAGATTGGCCGGGCGCAGGCGATCGGCCAGCGGTCGGCCGGCCCGATTATCCGCCGTGTTGACGCCGAACAGGTCGCTCATCTGAAGGCCATGCGGAGGATTTGGCCGTTGCGGTCGATGGCCACGCGCCAGAACATGGGATCGGAGTTGGCGGCAGCCGCCAGCCCCTTGGTCGTCGTGATGTCATTGCCATTGACCGACGCAATAATGTCGCCCTTCTGCAAGCCGATGCGATCGGCCGGCGAGCCCGAGGCAACGGCGGTGATCACCACGCCGGTCTGGCCGCGATAGGTGAGACCGATCTCGGCTGCAACGGCGGGAGATATGTTGGAGACCGTCACACCCTGGAAGGGGGAACTCGCATCAATGGCACGGGTATCGCGCGGCGTCGTCTCGGGCGCAGTGATCAGCTTGACGGAAACCTCGATGATCTTGCCGGCCCGGTTGATGGTGAGCTTTGCCACATTGCCAACGCCCTTGGTGGCCAGGCGGTAGTTGAAGACGCGCGGATCGCTGACCTCCACCCCATCGACGGCCACGATCAGGTCGCCGGCGTCGAGACCGGATTCTTCGGCGGGGCTCTTGCGAAGGATGGAGGTGATCAGCACACCGGAGGGACGATCGAGGCCGAGGCTCTCGGCGATGTCGGACGTCACGGGCTGCAACTCGGCACCGATCCAGGGCAGTTCAACGGCCGAACCGCCTCGACGTGCCGAATCAACAAACACCTTCACCATATTGGAAGGAATGGCAAAACCGATGCCGTTGGATCCGCCGCCGCGGGTGAAGATGGCCGTGTTGATGCCGACCAGCTTGCCGTCCATGTCCACCAGAGCGCCACCGGAATTGCCGGGGTTGATGGCCGCATCCGTCTGGATGAAGAACTGATAGTCGGAAATGCCGACCTGGCTGCGGGCCAATGCCGAGACGATACCCTGAGTCACCGTCTGGCCGACGCCGAATGGGTTGCCGATGGCTAGCACGAGATCGCCCACCTGGAGGTCGTCCGAATTGGCGAGTGGCAGTGTCGGCAGATCGCCCTTGGGGTTACGCATCTTCAGGACGGCGAGATCGAGCTGCTCGTCCTTCAAAACTACATCGCATTCGAACTCACGCCGGTCGGCCAGCGCCACCTTCACCTCGTCGCCATCCTCAATGACGTGATTGTTGGTGACGATGAGTCCGGAGGGATCGACGATGACGCCCGATCCCAGCGACTGCTGATGCCGCTCCCGCTGGCCGCCCATGCCGGGAATGTCGCCGCCGAAGAACTGGCGGAAGAACGGGTCGTTCATAAGGGGGGACGAGGCAACCTTGACGGTCTTGGTGGAGTAGACGTTGACCACAGCCGGCCCGGCAACCTTGGCGACCGGCGCAAAGGACAATTTGACCTGAGCCTCGGATGTGGGAAGCGCCCGATCGGCTGCATTTGCGACGCCCAGCGACGCGCAAGCCAGAAGGCCGATGGCCAGGATGAAGCGGGACAATCCGTTGGATCGCATGGCGGAACTCCGAAGGCGCATGGACGACATGCCGTCTTTTACGCCGCCGAATATGGCAACGGAAGGACGCCCAAACAACAAGGGGCGGCCCAATGGACCGCCCCTTGCCAGATTTCTGCGAAACGCGCGCCTATCAGGCGGCGACCGTCTCAGCCTCGGCCGGCTGGGCAGCCAAGCGGGCCTTGTCGGCGGCACCCTTGGCGGCAACGTCGCGATCAACGAACTCGATGACGGCGACAGCAGCCGAGTCGCCATGACGGAAGCCGGCCTTCAGGACGCGGGTGTAACCACCGGCGCGGGCCTTGTAGCGGGGGCCGAGCACGTCGAACAGCTTCTTGGCGGCGACTTCGTTGTTCTGCAGCTCCGAAACGAGCTGGCGACGGGCAGCGAGGTCACCCTTCTTGGCGATGGTCACCAGCTTCTCGACGATCGGACGCAGGTCCTTCGCCTTCGGCAGGGTGGTGACGATCTGCTCATGCTCGACGAGCGAGATGGCGAGGTTTGCGAGCATCGCCTTGCGATGGCTCTGTGTGCGGTTGAACCGACGGCCCGCATTACCGTGACGCATGGCCTACTCCTATTTGTCTTTCGCGCGGCTCACGCCGGGCATATTGTTTCGAACGAGCCGGAGAGCTGTGCCCTCCGGCGAGCGTGATGCTCAGTAGTTGTGGTCTTCGTAGCGCTTGGCCAGGTCTTCGATATTCTCAGGTGGCCAGTTCGGGACTTCCATGCCGAGATGCAACCCCATCTGCGCCAGCACTTCCTTGATCTCGTTGAGCGACTTGCGGCCGAAATTCGGCGTGCGGAGCATCTCCGCCTCGCTCTTCTGGATCAGATCGCCGATGTAGACGATGTTGTCGTTCTTCAGGCAGTTTGCCGAACGGACCGACAGCTCGAGCTCGTCGACCTTCTTGAGCAGCGCAGGATTGAAAGCGAGCTCCGGAACGGTCTCGACCTTGGTGTCCTTCTGCGGCTCTTCGAAGTTGACGAAGATCGCCAGCTGATCCTGGAGGATACGGGCAGCGTAAGCGACGGCATCCTCGGGCTTCACCGAACCGTCGGTCTCGACGGTCAGCGTCAGCTTGTCGAGGTCGAGATCCTGGCCCTCACGGGTGTTCTCGACCTTGTAGGACACCTTGCGAACCGGCGAGTAGAGGCTGTCGACCGGGATCAGACCGATCGGAGCGTCCTCGGGACGGTTGCGGTCGGCCGGGACGTAGCCCTTGCCGGTGTCGACCGTGAACTCCATGCGGATCTCGGCGCCCTCGTCGAGGGTGCAGAGGACCAGCTCGGGATTCAGGATCTCGATATCGCCCACGGTCTGGATGTCACCAGCGGTGACGACGCCCGGACCCTGCTTGCGCACGACCATCCGCTTCGGGCCCTGGCCCTGCATGCGGACTGCGATTTCCTTGATGTTGAGGATGATGTCAGTGACGTCCTCACGCACGCCGGCGATCGAGGAGAACTCGTGCAACACGCCGTCGATCTGAACCGCCGTCACCGCCGCACCCTGCAGCGAGGACAAGAGGACACGACGGAGCGCGTTGCCGAGCGTCAGACCGAAGCCACGCTCGAGCGGCGAGGCGACGACAGTCGCGAAGCGCTTCGGATCGCGGCTCGGGATAACCTCGAGCTTGTTCGGCTTCTTGAGCTCTTGCCAGTTCTTCTGGATGCTCACGTTGATACCCTTTCATATGAAGCGGTTCGCCGCGGGCCGCATCCCCCGCAGGGACCTCCGCCTTGACGGGCCATGCCCGGTGCCACGAAAGCGACCGGACGTTCGCGGATCGGCGTCAGACGCGGCGACGCTTACGCGGACGGCAACCGTTGTGCGGGATCGGGGTAACGTCGCGGATCGAGCTGACCAGGAAACCGGCGGCCTGCAGAGCGCGCAGGGCCGATTCACGGCCGGAACCCGGACCGCAGACTTCGACTTCGAGGGTCTTGACGCCATGCTCGGACGCCTTGCGAGCGGCATCCTCGGCAGCCATCTGGGCGGCGTACGGGGTCGATTTGCGCGAACCCTTGAAGCCCATGGTGCCGGCGGACGACCAGGAGATGGTGTTGCCCTGAGCGTCGGTGATGGTGATCATCGTGTTGTTGAAGGTCGAATTCACGTGGGCGATGCCGGACGTGATGTTCTTGCGTTCGCGACGGCGGACGCGGCCTGCGGCTTCCTTGGCCATGCTCTCTACTCTCTCGTTTCGATCTCGTCACCGCCGTAATGCCAGCGGCTACACCGGAGCGCACGCCTCTAGATGAAACCCAGCGCACCGGAACGAATTCAGGAAAGGCACCCTGCCCTTCCCCTGTCGGCAAACGGCCCTATCAGACCTTTCACCATGGACAAAGCGCCGACCGCGATCGCTCGCGGAACCGGCGCTAGGTCCGAACCCTGTCGCCAGCCCGGCATAGCACCGGACCGACGAAAAGGAATTACTTCTTCTTGCCAGCAATCGCCTTCGCCGGGCCCTTGCGGGTGCGGGCGTTGGTGTGCGTGCGCTGACCGCGGACCGGCAGGCCCTTGCGGTGACGCAGGCCGCGGTAGCAGCCGAGGTCCATGAGACGCTTGATGTTCATCGCGGTCTCACGGCGGAGGTCACCCTCGACGACGTAGTCACGGTCGATGACTTCGCGGATCTGCAGCACTTCGGCGTCCGAAAGCTCGTTGACGCGCTTGGCCTGATCGATGCCAACCTTCTCCAGGATCTCCTCGGCGAACTTCGGGCCGATGCCATGGATATACTGCAGCGCGATCAAGGCGCGCTTGGCGGTGGGAATATTGACGCCAGCGATACGGGCCACTTCACTTCACTCCTGTCGACGCGACCCTTTTGGATCGCTCCCTCCCCCGATCGAGCCGTGGAGGTCGGTGTCTAGACGGCGGCCCAGAAAGGCTGCGCCGGCCGGGTTGCTTTTTCGCGATACCGATAACACTCCATCCGACACGGACAAGCGAATACAGGCCATCGCACGAAGAACCCGTGGATAGGTGGCGGTTCATAGCCGGAACCGGCCTCTCCGTCAACCTTTCGGACACGGGTTTGTCGCCGAAATCGCTACTGGAAAACCTAGCAGCGACCGATCGCCCAGCTAAGGAATGGAAGTTCCGGCCGGGCGTTCGTCTTATTCGAGGGCCGCGCGGATTGCGCCGGCAACCTCATCGATCGACGCCATGCCATCGACCGGCTTCAGCAAGCCGCTCTTGGCGTAGAAAGGCGTCAAAGCGGCCGTCAGAGCGTGAAACTCCTCGAGACGCTTGCGGAACACTTCGGGGTTGTCGTCCTTGCGGACGGGCTGCCCCGCAGCCTTGGCTTCCTCGGCACGCCGAACGATTCGGTCAACCAGCTTCTCCGCGTCGACCTTGAATTCGATCACGGCGTCGAGCTTCAACTTCTTCTCGGCAAGAAGCTTGTCCAGAGCTTCGGCCTGAGCGACGGTGCGCGGGAAACCATCCAGCACGAAACCGTTCTTGGCATCCGGCTCTTCGATTCGGTCGGAGACAATACCGATGACGATCTCGTCGGACACAAGCTGACCGGCGTCCATGACAGCCTTGGCCTTCTTGCCGATCTCGGTGCCGGCGGCCACGGCCGCACGCAGCATGTCACCGGTGGAAAGCTGGACAATACCGTAGCGGTCGACCAGCTTCTGCGCCTGCGTTCCCTTGCCGGCGCCCGGCGGTCCGAGAAGAATCAGCCTCATCTACGCTTCCCCCGAAGTTTGCTCTTCTTGATCAGCCCTTCGTACTGATGGGCCAGAAGGTGCCCCTGGATCTGGGACACGGTATCCATGGTGACCGACACGACGATCAGCAGCGACGTGCCGCCGAAGTAGAACGGAACACCCGTGGTGGAGATCAGGAACTCAGGCAGCAGACAGACGACGACGAGGTAGATGGCCCCCAGGACGTTGATGCGGGTCAGGATATAGTCGATGTACGAGGCTGTGCGCTCGCCCGGACGGATACCGGGGATGAACCCACCCTGCTTCTTGAGATTCTCGGCCGTGTCGGTCGGGTTGAACACGATGGCCGTGTAGAAGAAGGCGAAGAAGACGATCATCGCCGCGTAGGACAGCATGTAGAGCGGCTGCCCATGAGCCATCAGAGTGCCGAAGGTCTGCAGCCAGCCACCGGCGGCGTTGGCACCGGCAAAGCCGGTGATGGTGCCTGGGATCAGCAGGATGGACGAGGCGAAGATCGGCGGGATGACGCCGGACGTATTGAGCTTCAGCGGCAGATGGCTCGATTCGCCCTGGAACATCTTGTTGCCGACCTGGCGCTTCGGATACTGGATGATCAGGCGGCGCTGGGCGCGCTCGAAGAACACGATGCCGCCGATGACCACCACGGCCAGCACGAGCACGGCCAGGATGATCGGCGTGGCGAGAGCGCCCTGACGGCCGAGTTCCAGCATGCCGACGAGAGCGTGCGGCAGGTTGGCGATGATGCCCGAAAAGATGATCAGCGACGTGCCCTGGCCGATGCCGCGGGAGGTGATCTGCTCACCGAGCCACAGCAGGAACATCGTGCCGCCCATCAGCGACAGAACAGTCGAGACAATAAAGGTGGGGCCCGGATTCAGAACTATAGAGCCCTGCCCCTGCAGACCGACGGCGATGCCGTAGGACTGGACGGCTGCCAGCAGCACCGTCAGGTAACGGGTGTACTGGTTGATCTTCTTGCGGCCCGATTCGCCTTCCTTCTTCACCGCTTCTAGCGCCGGGATGACCGAGGTCAGGAGCTGGACGATGATCGAGGCGGAAATGTAGGGCATGATGCCCAATGCGAAGATCGCCATGCGGCCGACGGCGCCGCCGGAGAACATGTTGAAGAGGCCGAGAATGCCCTGGCTCTGCTGCTTGAAGGCGTCGGCGAGCGCCTGCAGGTTAATACCCGGCAGCGGGATATAGGTACCGAGGCGATACACCAGAAGTGCGCCAAGGGTGAACCAAATCCGCTTCTTCAGCTCTTCCGCCTTGGCAAGCGCGCCAAAATTCAGATTTGCAGCGAGTTGTTCTGCCGCAGAGGCCATGTCTCACTCCGCCCGAATGGGATCCCGGATGCGCGGCACCTCGTCATCGAGGACAAGGTTGCTCCGCCTTTTTCGTTGGGGCCTGGTCGCCGCCGAGCAACTCGGCAAAGCGCCCTCTCTATTGCCCGAATGGCCAGCGGAAGAAAGACTCCCGATCCGACCAACTCCGGCTCGTCCGCTATATAGACCCGAGTCGCGAACGAAATAAGCCCCCGGACAACACTTCACCCACGCGATACGAAACGTTCACGCGAGATCGGTGCTTTCCGGGGGCTTACGCATCACTCCTTGGCGGCAGCGGTCGGAACGACCACCTTACCACCAGCAGCCTCGATCGCCGCGACCGCAGGCGCCGAAGCACCGGCGACCTCGAAGGTCAGGGCCGTCTTGATCTCGCCACCCAGAACGCGGACGCCATCGAGCGGACGGCGCAGCAGGCCGGCAGCAACGAGAGCCTCGACGGTCACCGGGGCCTTGGCGTCGAGCTTCTTGGCGTCGACGGCGGCCTGGACCTTGGTCAGGCTGATCTCGTTGAGATCGAGGGCGAAGATGTTCTTGAAGCCGCGCTTCGGCAGGCGACGATGCAGAGGCATCTGGCCGCCTTCGAAACCGGCGATGGCGACACCCGACCGCGAGGTCTGGCCCTTGACGCCACGACCCGAGGTCTTGCCCTTGCCCGAGCCGATACCGCGACCGACGCGCATGCGCGGCTTGGTCGCGCCTTCGTTATCCTTGAGCTCGTTGAGCTTCATTTCATCGATCCTTTCGACCGGCGGTATCTCAGGCCTCGTCCACAACGCGGACGAGGTGCTGGACCTTCGCGATCATGCCGCGAACGGATGGAGTGTCCTCCAGCGTCGACGTGCGGTGCAGCTTGTTGAGACCGAGGCCGATCAGCGTGGCGCGCTGTTCGGCCGGGCGGCGGACGGGGCTGTAGATCTGCTCGACCGTGACGGTCTTGCTAGACTTCTTCTTGGGCGACATGGTTTTCACCTTACGAAAGCCAGTTTACGAATGAGGAGGGAGGCTGCCCTCCCCCCGTTCGATCCATCAGCCTTCGGCCGACGCCGCAGCTTCCGGGTCGATGTCGCGACGACGGGACTGCAAGGCCGAAACCTTGAGACCACGACGAGCGGCAACCGACCGCGGGCTATCCTCGTTCGCGAGTGCGGAGAAGGTAGCGCGGATCATGTTATAGGGATTGGATGAACCAAGCGACTTGGCAACCACGTCCTGGACGCCCAGCGTCTCGAACACGGCGCGCATCGGGCCACCGGCGATGATACCGGTACCGGCCGGAGCTGTGCGCACGTAGACGCGACCGGCGCCCCAGCGCCCAGCAACGTCATGATGCAGCGTACGGCCTTCCTTCAGCGGCACGCGCACGAGGGCACGCTTGGCGGCTTCCGTCGCCTTGCGGATGGCCTCGGGCACTTCACGCGCCTTGCCGTGGCCGTATCCAACACGGCCCTTCTGGTCGCCAACGACGACGAGTGCGGCGAAGCCGAAGCGACGACCACCCTTCACCACCTTGGCGACACGGTTGATATGGACCAGGCGATCAACGAACTCGCTGTCGCGCTCTTCGTTACGATCCCGGTCCCGGTTATTGCGTTCACGTTCAGCCATTGTCTTTATCTCTCTCGATCGGGACCGGCCTTAGAAGTCGAGTCCGCCCTCACGGGCGGCATCCGCGAGCGCCTTGATGCGGCCGTGGTACAGGAACTGTCCACGATCGAAGATGACCGAAGTCACCCCCGCCGCCTTGGCGCGTTCTGCGATGAGCTTGCCGACCACGGCGGCCGCGGCCACGTTGGCCCCGGTCTTCAGAGTGTCGCGGACGTCCTTGTCGAGGGTCGACGCGGACGCCAGGGTGCGACCCTGAACGTCATCGATAACCTGTGCATAGATGTGCAACGACGAGCGATGCACTGAAAGCCGGAGGCGACCGTTGGCCGCCGCCTTGATCGCGCGGCGCACGCGGGCGCGGCGGCGATCGTTGCCGGTGAGGTGAGCCATGATCGTCCCCTTACTTCTTCTTGCCTTCCTTACGGACGATGAACTCGCCCGCGTACTTCACGCCCTTGCCCTTGTAGGGCTCCGGCGGACGGTACTTGCGGATTTCGGCGGCGACCTGACCGACACGCTGGGCGTCGATACCGGAGACGACGATTTCCGTCGGCTTCGGAACGGCTATCGCGATGCCTTCCGGCACCGGATAAGCGACGTCGTGGCTGTAGCCAAGCGAGAGCTGCAGGGTCTTGCCCTGAAGCGCCGCCTTGTAGCCAACGCCAGAAATCTCAAGCTTCTTCTCGAAGCCGACCGTCACACCCTTGATCAGGTTGGCGATCTGCGTACGGGACATGCCCCAGCTGGCGCGGGCCAGCTTGGACTCATCCTTCGGTTCGACCTTGATCGAGCCGTCTTCCGTCTTGGCGACGTTAACATGCTCATTCAGATCGAATTTGAGCGTGCCCTTCGGTCCCTTGACCGAAACGGTCTGCCCAGCGATGTCGGCTGTGACCCCCTTGGGGACCGGAACAGCCTTCTTGCCAATGCGCGACATGGTTTTAAACCCGTTTCCAGTCGAAGGTTAGAAGACGCGGCAGAGAACTTCACCACCGACGTTCTGCTCACGGGCGTCGTGGTCGGCCATCACACCGCGGGGGGTGCTGAGGATCGACACACCGAGGCCGTTGGCAACTCGGGGCAGGTTCTTCACCGAAGCGTAAACGCGGCGGCCAGGCTTGGAGACGCGCTCGATCGTACGGATGACACCAAGGCCATCATAATACTTGAGTTCGATCTCAAACTCGGTACGACCTTCGGTATCAACCTCGGCGTAGCCACGCAGGAAGCCCTCGGAAACCAAGACGTCGAGGACGTTCTTACGCAGCTTGGAAGCCGGCGTAGACACCTTCGACATCTTGCGCATCTGGGCATTACGAATGCGGGTGAGCATATCACCCAAAGGATCGGTCATCGGCATGGGACCGCTCTCCTTACCAGCTCGACTTCACAAGACCCGGGATGAGACCGAGCGACCCAAGCTCACGCAGGGCGATACGGCTCATCTTGAGCTTGCGATAATAAGACCGCGGGCGGCCGGTGACTTCACAGCGGTTGCGAACACGCACTGCGGACGAATTGCGCGGAAGCTCAGCGAGCTTCAGGCGAGCAGCGAACTGCTCTTCAATCGTCAGCGTCTTGTCGCTCGCAATAGCCTTGAGGGCCTCACGCTTGGCGGAGAACTGCTTCACCAGCTTCTGGCGACGCTTGTTCTTCTCGATGGCGCTTTTCTTTGCCATTTAAATCCGAACCCCTCTCGTCACTGCCGGAACGGGAAATTGAAGGCCTTCAGAAGCGCGCGCGCCTCGTCGTCGGTCTTCGCCGTGGTGCAGACGATGATGTCCATGCCCCAGACCTGGTCGACCTTGTCGTACTCGATCTCGGGGAAAACGATATGTTCCTTGATGCCCATGGCATAGTTGCCACGGCCGTCAAAGGACTTCGGGTTCAGACCACGGAAGTCACGAACGCGCGGAAGCGCGATGGTGATGAGGCGGTCGAGGAACTCGTACATGCGCTGACGACGAAGGGTCACCTTGGCGCCGATATTCATGCCCTCGCGCAACTTGAAGGTCGCGATGGACTGACGGGCCTTGGTGATGACCGGCTTCTGGCCAGCGATGAGAGTGAGATCACCCACGGCAGAGTTGATCTTCTTGCCGTCGGCAACGGTCTCGCCGACACCCATGTTCAGGACGATCTTGTCCAGAACGGGCACTTCCATCGCGTTCTTGTAACCGAACTGTTCGATGAGAGCCTTGCGGATTGACTCGTCGTAGGTGCGCTTGAGGCGCGGAATGTAGACCGCATCAGCCATCGATCACATCTCCGGAACGCTTGGCGAAACGAACCTTGCGGCCGTCGTCAAGCAGCTTGAAACCAACGCGGGTCGGCTTGCCGTCCTTGGGGTCGGCAATGGCGAGGTTCGAGAGCTGGAGCGCCGCTTCCTTGGCGACGATACCACCCTCGGACTTGGCCGACTGCTTCTGGTGATGGCGAACGATGTTGACGCCGCGGACAACGGCGCGATTCTCGGTCGGACGGACTTCAATGACCTCACCGGTCTTGCCCTTGTCCTTACCAACGAGAACCACAACCTTGTCGCCCTTCTTGATCTTGGCGGCCATGGTTACAGAACCTCCGGGGCGAGCGAGATGATCTTCATGTGGTTCTTGGCGCGAAGTTCGCGCGGAACCGGTCCGAAGATACGGGTCCCGATCGGCTCTTTCTGGTTGTTGATGAGAACGGCGGCATTCTTGTCGAAACGAATGACCGAACCGTCCGTGCGCCGGATGTCCTTGGCCGTGCGGACCACGACCGCCTTCATCACGTCGCCCTTCTTCACGCGACCGCGAGGGATGGCTTCCTTGATGGACACGACAATGATGTCGCCCACCGAGGCATAACGCCGCTTCGCGCCGCCGAGCACTTTGATGCACATAACACGACGTGCGCCGGAATTATCCGCCACGTCGAGGTTGGTTTGCATCTGAATCATGACTTGGCCGCCTTATCTTTGATGCATGCACCCACCGGCGCCGGAAGGCGCAGGCGGGCAGCGACTTTGTTTTGGAACTCGGGAAATAGGAGTACGGCGTGCCGGACCCTTCATTTCGAGTTCAACCCAGTCCCAGGCCGTATCCGCAGCCCGGGAGGCCCAACCCCTACCCCACCGCCTCGTGAGGCGGCCGGAAACAAGGCCGGATGTCTCGTTCTCGCCGTCAAGTCGGACCGCCCTCCGGCCGTCACGACAAACAATCCGAAACGGAACGGCAGGTTCTGCCATTCCGTTCTGAAACCAGCGTCTGCCGCATAAGCTTCTCCGGGTCGGAAGTCAATGACCCGGGGAGGCTAAATCGAAGCATTTGCCCAGAGATGAGCGCTTCGACCCAGCATTTTTGCGTCACCAGCACCTGGATGAGTGCTGGAAGCAATTTTCTCGCCCGCTTAGCTAGCGCTTGCGGTGGAGAGCACAACCCAGCGCTTGGTCTTGGAAATGGGCTTGCTTTCCTCGATGGAAACCAGATCCCCGACCTTGTACTGGTTCGTCTCGTCATGCGCCTGGTAGTTCTTCGTCCGGCGCACGGTCTTCTTGAGCACCGGATGGGTGAAGCGACGCTCCACCTTAACTACGACCGTCTTGTCGGTCTTGTCGCTGACGACGACGCCTTGCAGGATGCGCTTCGGCAACTCGTCTCTCCTTAAGCGTTCGCAGTCGCGCGCTTGTCGCGCAGAACCGTCTGGATGCGGGCGATGTCGCGACGCACGACCCGCACGCGGGACGTATTCTCAAGCTGGCCCGTCGCCTTCTGGAAGCGCAGGTTGAACTGCTCTTTCTTCAGCTTGGCCAGCTCGTCCTCGAGCTGGTCGGGCGTCATGGCCCGAACGTCGTTCGCCTTCATCGTTTTCTCGTCCTAAAGGTAAGGCCGGTCTTCCGATCGGCATCCGCGATCCGGAAGGTCTAAGACCTTCCAGGGCGGATGCCCCTCCGGATCACTCGGCGATGCGCTGAATGAAGCGCGTCTTGATCGGAAGTTTGGCCGCGCCGAGACGGAGCGCCTCGCGGGCGACCTCCTCGGGCACGCCGTCGAGCTCGAACATGATCCGGCCCGGCTTGATGCGTACGCACCAGAACTCGGGGGAACCCTTGCCCTTACCCATACGGACTTCGGTCGGCTTGGCGGTCACCGGAACGTCCGGGAACACGCGGATCCAGACACGGCCGATACGCTTCATCTGGCGAGTGATCGCGCGGCGAGCCGCCTCGATCTGACGCGCGGTGACGCGTTCCGGCTCCATGGCCTTCAGACCGTAGGCGCCGAAGTTCAGCTCAGTGCCGCCCTTCGAAACGCCGTGGATACGGCCCTTGAACTGCTTACGGAATTTGGTGCGCTTCGGTTGAAGCATCTTCCTTCTCCCAAAACTCTAGTTAGCGCGCACCATCGGCGTCGCGGTCACGACCACGGCCACGGCCGCGGCCTTCACGGTCGCCACGGGGATTGTCGCGATCACGACGGCGGTCGCCGCCAGAACGCTCGCCGTCATTGCCGCCCTCAAGCGCGCGACGCTCGGAAGCGAGCGGGTCGTGCTCCAGGATCTCGCCCTTGAACACCCAGACCTTGAGGCCGTTGGTGCCGTAAGCGGTGTGGGCGGTGGCAATGCCGTAATCGATGTCGGCGCGAAGGGTGTGCAGGGGCACACGGCCCTCGCGGTACCACTCGAGACGAGCGATTTCGGCGCCGCCGAGACGACCACCAGCGTTGATGCGGATACCCTCGGCACCCAGACGCATCGCCGACTGGACCGAACGCTTCATCGCACGGCGGAAAGCCACGCGGCGCTCGAGCTGCTGGGCGATCGACGCGGCGATCAGGGTCGCGTCGGTCTCGGGCTTGCGCACTTCAACGATATTGAGGTGCACTTCCGAAGTGGTGAACTTGGCGATCTGCTTGCGCAGCTTCTCGATGTCAGCACCCTTCTTGCCGATCACCACGCCCGGACGAGCCGAGTGGATGGTGACGCGGCACTTCTTGTGCGGACGCTCGATCACGATCTTGGCCACAGCCGCCGCCTTCAGTTCCTCAAAGAGGAAGTTGCGGATGGCCAGGTCTTCGTGAAGCAGCGCGCCGTATTCGGTCTTGCCCGCGAACCAACGCGAGTCCCAGGTCCGGTTGATGCCGAGACGCAGACCGATCGGATTGACTTTGTGACCCATCAGGCGGTCTCCTCGACTTCGCGAACGACGATCGTCAGGTTCGCAAACGGCTTCTGGATTTGACCGACGCGACCACGAGCCCGCGGCGAGAAGCGCTTCATGACGAGGCCCTTGCTCACGAAAGCTTCCTTGACGACGAGAGCATCGACGTCGAGGTCGTGGTTGTTTTCGGCGTTGGCAATCGCCGACTCCAGCGTCTTCTTCACATCGTCAGCGATACGCTTGCGAGAGAAGGTAAGATCGGCCAGGGCCGTGTTGACCTTCTTGCCGCGGATAAGAGCCGCGACAAGGTTGAGCTTCTGCGGCGAGACGCGAAGGTTGCGGGTCACCGCCTGCGCCTCGTTGTCGGCGAGCGTGCGTTCACGCTTCGGCTTGCCCATGTTACTTCCTCTTCGCCTTCTTGTCGGCGCCGTGGCCATAGTAGGTCCGGGTCGGCGCAAACTCGCCGAACTTGTGACCCACCATGTCTTCGTTCACAGACACCGGGATATGCTTCTGGCCGTTATAGACGCCGAACGTAAGTCCGACGAAATTCGGCAGGATCGTGGAGCGACGGCTCCAGATCTTGATGACTTCATTGCGGCCGCTGGCGCGACTGACTTCCGCCTTCTTGAGGAGGTAGCCGTCAACGAACGGGCCTTTCCAAACCGAACGAGTCACGGTCGTTCCTCTCTCTTACTGCGACTTCTTGCGCGCGTGGCGGCTGCGGACGATGAACTTGTCCGTGGACTTGTTCGATCTCGTCTTCTTGCCCTTGGTCGGCTTGCCCCACGGGGTGACCGGATGACGGCCACCCGAGGTGCGGCCTTCACCACCGCCGTGCGGATGGTCGATCGGGTTCATGGCAACGCCGCGGTTGACCGGACGCTTGCCCAGCCAGCGATTACGACCGGCCTTGCCGATCGACACGTTGGCGTGGTCGGGGTTCGACACGGCGCCGATGGTGGCGAAGCATGTGCCGAGCACCTTGCGCTGCTCACCGGAGTTGAGGCGGAGCACGGTATAGCCCTGGTCGCGACCAACGATCTGAGCGTAGGAGCCGGCCGAACGAGCGATCTGACCGCCCTTGCCGGGCTTCAGTTCGACGTTGTGCACGAGCGTACCGACCGGAATGGCCGACAGCTGCATGGCGTTGCCGGGCTTCACGTCAGCGGCGGCGGCGGCGACGACGGTGTCGCCAACAGCCAGGCGCTGCGGGGCCAGGATGTAGCTCAGCTCGCCGTCCTCATACTTGATGAGAGCGATGAAGCCGGTGCGGTTGGGATCGTACTCCAGACGCTCAACCACGGCATTCATGCCGAGCTTGCGACGCTTGAAGTCGATGAGACGGTAAGAGCGCTTGTGACCACCACCACGATGGTAGGCGGTGATACGGCCGTGGTTGTTGCGACCGCCGGTCTTGTTCAGACCTTCGGTCAGCGACTTCACCGGCGCGCCCTTGTGAAGCTCGGAGCGATCGACGAGGACCAGCTGGCGCTGGCCCGGGGTCGTCGGCTTGTAATATTTGAGTGCCATAATCGTCCTGCCGCTCGGATCAGAGGCCCGTCGTGATGTCGATCGAATGGCCCTCTTCGAGGGTCACGACCGCTTTCTTCACGTCGGACTGGGTGCCGATGATGCCCCGGAAGCGCTTCGTCTTGCCCTTCCGCACGAGCGTGTTCACGCTCTTGACCTTCACCGAGAAGAGCTGCTCGATGGCAGCCTTGATCTCGGGCTTGGTCGCGGTCTTGGCAACGTTGAAGACCACCTTGTTGTTCTCAGCCTGGATGGTCGCCTTTTCGGTGACCACCGGCGTGCGGATGATGTCGTAGTGCTTCAGATTGGTCATTTGAACCGCTCCTCGAGCGCCGACACGGCCGCCTTGGTGAGAACCAGCGTGTCACGACGCAGAATGTCGTAGACGTTGATGCCCTGAACGGGCAGCACGTCGATCTGCGGGATGGCACGGGCCGCCAGGCGGAACTGATCCTGCGGATTGGCTCCGTCAATGATCAGCGCGTTGGTGAGGCCGAGCGCGGCGAGCTTCGTCTTCAGGGCCTTCGTCTTGGCCTCGGCGGCGACCGCCTCGTCCAGGACGACGATGTTAGCACCCTTGGCCTTGGCCGAAAGGGCGAGCTTCAGGCCGAGGGCCCGAACCTTCTTGGGCAGGTCATGCTCATGGCTGCGCACGACCGGGCCGAAGGCCTTGCCACCACCACGGAACTGGGGAGCGGCCTTGTTACCGTGACGGGCGCCACCGGTGCCCTTCTGACGGTACATCTTCTTGCCGGTCTTGGTGACCTCTGTACGAGTCAGGGTCTTATGGGTACCGGCCTGGCGCTTGGCGAGCTGCCAGCGCACGACGCGCTGCAGGATATCGGCGCGCGGATCGAGACCGAAGATCTCATCCGAAAGCGCGACCGTCCCGGCTACGGCGCCATCGAGGGTCTTGACTTCGAGTTCCATCACTCACCTGCCTCCGCGGTCGCAGCGGGCGCCGCCTTGCGGAACTTGCCCGGGGTGGGAACACCTTCCGGAAGCTTCTTCTTGACCGCGTCGCGGACGAGGATCCAGCCGCCCTTGGCACCCGGAACAGCGCCCTCGACCAGGATCAGACCACGATCGGCGTCGGTGCGCACGATCTTGAGGTTCTGAGTGGTCACGCGCTCATCACCAAGATGACCAGGCATCTTCTTGTTCTTGAAGACCTTGCCCGGATCCTGACGCTGACCGGTCGAACCCAGCACGCGGTGCGAAACCGAGTTACCGTGGGTGGCACGACCGCCGCCGAAGTTCCAGCGCTTCATGGCGCCGGCGAAGCCCTTACCGATGGAGGTACCGGTAACGTCGACGAACTGACCGGCAACGAAGTGGTCAGCCGTCAGTTCGGCGCCGACTTCGATGAGGTTCTCGGGAGAAACCCGGAACTCGGCAAGCTCACGCTTGGGCTCGACCTGCGCCACGGCAAAGTGGCCGCGCATCGCCTTCGAGACATTCTTGACCTTGACCGTACCGGCGCCCAACTGGATCGCGGTATAGCCGTTCTTTTCTTCGGTACGGTGAGCAACCACCTGGCAGTTCTCAAGCTTGAGAACCGTCACGGGAACATGCTCGCCAGCGTCGTTATAGACGCGGGTCATGCCGACCTTCTGTGCAATGACACCTGAGCGCATAGCGTTCTCTCTCAACCCGGCTCTCGTTCTCAGAGCTTGATCTCGACGTCCACGCCGGCCGCGAGGTCGAGCTTCATCAGCGCGTCCACGGTCTGCGGGGTCGGATCGATGATGTCCAGGAGGCGCTTATGGGTGCGCATCTCGAACTGTTCGCGGCTCTTCTTGTCGATATGGGGCGACCGGTTAACCGTGAACTTCTCAATACGAGTCGGAAGCGGAACTGGACCCCGGACTTGCGCACCAGTGCGCTTGGCCGTGTTGACGATCTCGCGCGTCGAGGCATCGAGGATACGATGATCGAACGCTTTGAGACGGATACGGATATTCTGACCGTTCATTTCTCTACCTCTAGAGGAGACGTGGGCGGAGCTAACCCCGCCCCGTATCACCTCGAAACGATCAATTACTCGACGATCGAAGCAACGACGCCGGCGCCGACGGTGCGGCCACCTTCACGGATAGCGAAGCGGAGCTTCTCTTCCATGGCGATCGGCACGATCAGCTGGACGGTGATGTTCACGTTGTCGCCCGGCATCACCATCTCGGTGCCTTCCGGCAGCGTCACGACGCCAGTCACGTCGGTCGTGCGGAAGTAGAACTGCGGACGGTAGTTGGCAAAGAACGGCGTGTGACGGCCACCCTCTTCCTTGGTGAGGATGTAGGCCTCGGCAACGAACTCGGTGTGCGGCGTGACCGAACCGGGCTTGCAGAGGACCTGGCCGCGCTCGACCTGCGTTCGCTCGATACCGCGGATCAGCGCGCCGATGTTGTCGCCAGCCTGGCCCTGATCGAGCAGCTTGCGGAACATCTCGACACCGGTGACGGTGGTCTTCTGCGTCGCCTTGATGCCGACGATCTCGACTTCCTCGCCCACCTTGACGACGCCGCGCTCGACACGGCCGGTCACCACGGTGCCGCGGCCCGAGATCGAGAACACGTCTTCGATCGGCATCAGGAACGGCTGGTCCTTCGGACGCTCAGGCGTCGGGATGTAGGCGTCAACGGCTTCCATCAGCTTCAGGACGGACGCACGGCCCATGCCTTCCGGATCACGGTCTTCCAGTACCGCCAGGGCCGAACCCTGCACGATCGGAATGTCGTCGCCCGGGAAGTCGTACTTCGACAGCAGCTCGCGCACTTCCATCTCGACCAGCTCGAGCAGGTCCGGATCGTCGACCTGGTCGACCTTGTTCAGGTAGACGACCAGAGCCGGAACGCCGACCTGACGCGCCAGCAGGATGTGCTCACGGGTCTGCGGCATCGGGCCGTCAGCGGCCGAAACCACCAGGATCGCGCCGTCCATCTGGGCAGCGCCGGTGATCATGTTCTTCACGTAGTCGGCGTCGCCGGCTCCAACATGCGCGAGACGGGCGTCGCGTGGGAATACAT
>JAEZHI010000037.1 GCA_023436885.1 Pseudomonadota bacterium
CGGAAATTTGCTCGGCTTTTGCTTTGTGTGCCTCGTAAAGCGCTTGGATTTTGCTCATAAAGCCCCCCCCCCCCGCGCAGAAACGCGGTTTTTAAAAGATGTGTTGTGAGGGTGTCGGTCCGGCGCCATGCTTGGCGGGTGTGAGCTAAGCTCAAAATGCCCAGCCGGCTGAGCACGCGGCCAAGGTGCTTTGGAAAAGCACCGAAGCCAAGACCGATCACTTCACCAGTTGGATCGACCGGGCCTTGATACGATCTTCAATCCAACCGATTACTTCGGCTCGAACAAATGCTATGCGCTTTTCGCCAAGCGGAACGGCCTGCGGGAACCGCCCTTCAGACCGGTATCGGTTAAGAGCCGTGCGGCTGAGTGAAGTCAGCTCACATGCGTCGTTCAAGCTCAAGAGTTTGGTGGGTTCGTCTTTCATTGCTGCCTCGTCTTTATCGAACAAGGCAACCATCGCGCAAACTTGCGAATTGACCTATGCAGCGAACATCAGCTTTCCGAGCTGTTGACTGCATACTCGTGCAAGCCTCGCAACATCTGGATTTCCGCTAGGCGCATCTCTTGTTGATAGTCACGAAATGCGTTGATTGCCGCTCGAATTTTTAGAGGTTCGCCGGCCGCCTCACACACTGGCACGATCGCAGCTTCAAAGAAATTCCGAGCAGGGCTGTTACTGTCAGACAGCGCAATATGCTCTACCAAGGGCGCACCTGAATCTTCCGCGCAGGAGAATATTTCAAACACCCCGATCATAAATATCTGTCTCGCCCTTCGCTCTCTCGGGCGGTCTAAAAGAGATACTTCAAACTCCCAACGCTCTATCTCACGAATTAATCGTTCACGGTGAACTTCATCTTCTGGTCCACTGACGAGTCCAACGACAATTTTGAGTGCATCGAGTTTCCTTTGCACTCCATCAAGGGTGCTCATGCGTACGCGTCTGATGTATTCGCAGGCGCCTGCTTCAAGGGCACTAATCACCGCTTTGTCTGCCGCAGCGACCGTCCCAAAGTATACGGTACCTGGCAGGCAGGCGAGGATCGCCGCGCGTTGGTCCGGGTTATAAACAAACAGTGTCACGATGCACGCTCCAGGCGAACGACTCCTTCGGGGGCCCCTAATGCGTCTGCAGCCCAAGCCTCCATCAACATCCGCCGCTTTTCGAGAGCATCGCCGCGCCGGTAAGCGCGTTCGACGCTATCGCCAACTGCATGCGCGAGCGCTGCCTCCGCCAGCTCCCTTGGAAAGTTGGTGGCCTCGGACACCCAGTCGCGAAAACTCGACCGGAAGCCGTGCACCGTGAACTGACCGCCCCCAGCGGCTTTGAGCGCCTTGGCGAGACTCATATCGGATAGAGGGCGCCCCTGTTTAGCACCAGGAAATATCAAGTTGTCGACAGCCCGATCGCGCATTGCTTCAAGGATCTCAATTGCTCGATCACATAGCGGGACGCGGTGCTCGCGGCCCGACTTCATGCGCTCGGCGGGCACTGTCCAGACCTTTGCAGCAAAGTCGATTTCTTCCCATGTCGCTCCCCGTGACTCACCAGAACGGGCGGCGGTCAGGATCGTGAACTCGAGCGCCCTGGCGCTCACACCTGTTACCAAACGAAGCTTCTTGAAAAAGTCGGCCACTGCCGCGAACGGCATGGCGGCGTGATGGCCGCGTACAAGCTTCTTCGGCGGCGGAAGGATTTGGTCTAGGTGCCCTTTCCATTCCGCCGGGTTGTCGCCTGTGCGAAGTCCGCGCGCCTTTGCATGATCGAGTACGAGCTTCGCGCACTCTCGGATGTTCCCTGCCGTCTCAGGCTTGTCAGCCCACAGGGGCCGAATGATCTTCAGAACATCTTCGGTCGAGAAGGCCTCTATCGGAACCTTGCGAACATCCTTTGCGTGGACGTCAGCGAACCGCTGCCATTTGGCAAGCGTCTTGTCGGACTTCCACTTCGGCTTCATGGCTTCGATGTACTCATCGGCAACCTGCCCAAACGATGCCACCTTCACGGCCGCTTTGCGCTCGGCTAGATCGGTCTTGGGGTCGCCCCCTGCCCCGATGATCTCCCGACACTCCTGCGCCTTTGTCCGGGCCGCGGCGAGGGAAACGTGCCCCGCGCCGGAGCCATATGGGCCAAGGCCGATTTCGCGTCGGATTCCGTAGCGGCGCCACACAAACACCCATGAGCGGCTGCCCGATCTTTGGACCCTGAGATAAAGCCCGTCTCCATCACCGTGGATACCGGGCTTGGAAATGCTCTTGACCTTCGAGTCCGAGAGTTTATGTCGCGCCAACGTTCATAACCCTTTTCATAACCGCGTAGGTTTCCAGCATGGTTAGCTTGGACGACCATTTCGGAACTAAGGTTATGAAAATCAAGGGCGACGTGTCGATAAAGTCAGTACTTTCAATCCACTGGCGCCTGTCGGGTGCGCCATTTCCCTTCAGAACTGCGGAGCTATCGTCGGCTTGATAAAGGCGGATGATCGTTCGACTGGCGTCCGCCTCTACTGGTTCGTCGGAAACTCTCGCTCAGCACTTGCCGTTTGTCGGGGCGATCAGTGCGGAAATCAACTCGGCGGTGGCTGACTTGGCGCGGTCCAGCCGTTCGGCGTCGGTTGCTCCTTCAAGTCCCAGCAGCACACGGAAGCTATCGAGTCCCACAAGGTGACTGAGGAAGGCCGCACAGAGCTTTCGGCGCTGTCCTGGGTCACGTGTTACAGCTTCAGCTCTCTCGCTCAGAAAAGCATCGAGAGCGTCTTCGTGCGCTCCGATCAGGCCGCGATAGGCGATATCGGCGAGATGCGGGAAGCGAATGGCCTCAACCATGACCGTTCGGAATAGGGCCGTCGTTGTCGGGCTGGCAATTCGCTCCTGAAACATCACGCCGATGAAAACCAGGATTTCCTCCAGCGATTTTTGCAGGGACTCTTGGATGCGCGCCTGTTCGGCTTGATCCGCAGGATGGCAGGCCTGTGCAATGACAGCCGAGAATAAGTCGTCTTTCCCCTCGGCATGACGGTAGAGGGTCATGATTGAGACCCCGGCGTCCTTGGCGATTCTCTCCATGCTCGCGCCGCCATAGCCGTCTCGAAGAAAGGCCTCGCGAGCCGCGTCGACGATCGCGGCCCGTTTTCGAGCCATCAGCTTCGCTTTGGGGTGATCCACCGCCCAGTCTTTCACTGCTCGTTGACTCCATATGATAATGGTGGCTATCGTATCGTTAAGCGATAAGATAACGTCCATTATCATGACATCAAAGCTGTGACCAAGTCCAATGGGCGTCGACGAGAAAGGTGAAGCGAACAATGGCTGGTATTCAAGATAGGCTGAGAGTCGTCGCGAAGATGCGGCCCACAAGGATTATCCTGTGGGTCTTCGCTGGGCTCGGGGCAGCGATCGTTGTCGTAACAGTCGGCCTCGCTCTGACGTTTACGCCTGCAAAGCTTGACCTTCCGGTCGTTGACGTAGGCGACTTGCCGGCCGCATCCCCACCAGTTGGCATGTCTGTCAGTGCGCTCCCAACGGGAACCTACGACAGCCCCGCCGCCCTGACCTATCGAGGCGGCTCATGGTTCGAAACACGTCACCTTGCGGCGACAGCCGTCCTCGTCCGGCATCCCAAGGGAGACCTGTTGATTGACACGGGCTTTGGCAGGAACATCGACGAACACATGCGGCTGATCCCTCGAATTCAGCGGACGCCACAAAACAAGGGCGTTCCGGCCGTGGATCAGTTGGCGGCCGGGAGCCTCCATCCCAGCGATATCGCCGCGATCATACCGACCCACAGTCATTGGGACCATATCAGCGGCGTTGATGACTTTCGCGGCGTTCCAGTCATGGAAACTGCCGAAGGAAGACGCTGGATCAACTCCAAAGCGGAAGGCACGGAGGTGATCAACAGTTTTCATGAGGTCAACTACAAACTGTATGATTTCGACGGCGGGCCGTATCTGGGCTTTCCGCGGAGTCACGACGTCTTTGGAGACGGGGCAGTGGTCCTTGTCCCGGCTCCCGCTCATACGCCGGACTCGGTTGTGGTCTTCATAAATCTGCCTTCGGGAACTCGATACGCCCTGATCGGGGACCTCGTGTTTCAAATGGAAGGCATCGATATCCCCGCGGAGAAGCCCTGGATGCTTCGCTGGCTGATCGGCGAGAACAACACCGAGGTGCATGAGGACATTGCGGTCGTCAGAGCTATCCGAGAAAAATTTCCACAAGTACATCCCATCCCGGCACATGACGTACGGAACTTTGGCCTAATTCCGGTCTTCCCCGCATCGGCTCAATAGCGGCCATTGTCCCTATGGATGCGGCGCCTTCCGCGGCGACTCCGCCATGGAAGGCGCGCGCATTCAGACGGGAACCGGCGTTGCAGCCAGCTTTTGCACGTCCTGCGTAGTCAGTGGCGTACCTCCGATCGCCCAGTCGCCCGAGGCGATCTCGTTGATCTTGACCCAGGTGACGCCGCGCATGGCTTCGCCCTCCACGCGGATCATAGCGGAAGTGACTTCGCGGATCAGGTCGGCCTTTTGCGCTGGTGTGAAAACGTCCTTGATAACGTCGATGGTGACGAGGGGCATTGGCGATCTCCTCTGGCTATGGTCGCGAGCCAAAGATGGTACGGCAGAAGTTCTGCAGCTACTGTAAGAAGTGTAGCGTTATTGCCGGGCGATCCATGCTAAATTCCTGAGTACAACAGAAGGTGCGGGCATGGCCGATGCCGGTTACAACCAGTTTTGTCCAGTGGCCAAGGCGTGCGAACTATTGCAGCCGCGCTGGACCCTGCTGATCCTGACCGAAATGTGGTCGGGTTCGACGCGCTTCAACGATATTCACCGTGGCGTGCCGGGCATGTCGCCGACCCTGCTCTCGCGACGCCTCAAGGAGATGGAGGCTAGCGGCCTGATCCACCACGAGACCACCGGCTATTATCCAACAGCTATGGGCCGCAAGCTGGAGCCGATCGTCCATGCCCTGGGCCAATGGGCGCACGAGAATATCGATTGCGAGGTTAGCCTGCGTGATCTGGACAGCCGGCTTTTGATGTGGAACGTGCGGCGCAAGATCGACCTGAACGAGTTTCCCGACCGGCGCTGCGTCGTGCAGTTTATCTTTCCCGACCAGCCAGTCCCCGAACGTCACTACTGGCTGATCGCACGGCCCGGCTGCGACACGGACCTGTGCGTCAGCGATCCGGGCTTTGCCGTCGACCTGTTCGTCGAAAGCTCGTTGAAAACCCTGACCAGTGTATGGATGGGCTGGTCGCCGATCCGGCCTGCGCTCGAAGACGGCGATATTTATGTATCCGGCGATGCCACGTTAAAAGCCTCAATCGAACGCTGGCTTGTGTTGAGCAGCTTCGCCAACTCGACCCGCAGTTCGGCGGATTAACTGTCTGTTTCGAGCCCAAGGCGGTCGAGCGTACTGAATTTTCTTCTTGAAGGCCGGGGACAAGGACGGTGGCCTACAAGGCGGTTATTGCCAGCGGCTGGCGCTCATTTTGTAGACGATGCCCCTCGCCCGGTTCAAATTGCCGAGCGGCCGAAATGCAGCAGGCGCATGCCAAGGATTGAAAGCCATGGCGTTCACGCTTTCGGCCTGCTTGGTCGCAGCGTCACTGAAGAGGTCCTGACGCGGAATGACCAAAGTGGCGATTTCGATTGGCGCGGAAATCTCTTCTCGCCATTCTATTGCGCCATCCTCCAGCGGCGTCCGCTCTTCGTCAAGGTAAGGTTGGAGGGACAAGCGGAACCGAATGTCGCCGGTCTTGAGGCGCCCGGCAAATTCGGCATGGAGGTCTTCAGTTGGTGCGGTCGAGCCGTCATTTGCTACTGGCCGCAAACTGAAGCGGACAGGCTGGTTGCCCCAGAGGACCGCTCCCCGGCTCCAGAACCGTTCTAGCGCAAGGCTGGCGCACGGACGTGCGCCCTGTCCGATATTTCCCAGCATCCGCTTGGCCTCAGCCTCACCAAATGCGGCGACGGCCCGTTCGACAAATGTCGCTCGATCGCCGGAGGCAAGCACGGCGAACTGAACGAATTGGCGTGCGTTGCGCGCGTGCGAAACAGGAAAACTCGTCATGAGCAGGTCGTGAACTTCGCCCTCGGAGACGACAATTTTAAGCGCGGCGCCACGCATGTCTGGCAGGCTGTCAGGCTGTGGCAACGCACTGGCGCTCGAAAGACGCACCGAGACGGGCAGGCTGGCGCCAGCCCTGAAGTGCTCGACTGCAAAAGCCGTCGGCAATTCCCGGTCGACGATCAACGACGCATTGCTGATCCCGACCAGTTGCTTTGCATGCAGGGTTCGATAGGGATGCGCGATGCCGGCCCTGACGCGATTGGTCTCCTGTATCGCCAGCATTTGCTCGGCAAGGCCGCGGACGATTTCTTCCTCCGCCTCAGGCGATCCGCCGTCATAAATTTCGTGCCAGTTGCTCATGTCACGTATCCTCTTGTCCCTGCCGGCAGAATGGATGGGGTTGCAACCGTTCACGCGTTTCCAGGGAACACGCAGCCGCGTCGCGAGGGCAGGAATCTCCATTGGGCGGCGCGGGCATTCAGCTGTCGATCTAGAATGACCCCAAGGCTCAGGGGATGTTGTCGATGATCATTTCCCAGACATCTTTTCCCTTGCCGTGCAGCATTGCTTTAGCAGCATAAACGCCCATGCCGACGACGGCCTCTGGCGACACGAAAGGCGAGGGAGGCTGCACAAGCAGCAACGGATTGACCTTGACGTGCAGGAGTGCGGGACCAGGCTGAGCAAGCCAAGTCACGATGGCCTCATTGAGTTCGCCTGCCTTTGTGACCGTCTTGCCCCACAGCCCAACCGCTTCGGCGATCGTACCAAAATCGGGATTTTCGAGATCGGTATAGACCGGAATGAGGCCCGCGGCCTTCTGCTCGATGTCAACAAAGCCGAGCTTGCTGTTGTCAAACACGACAATCTTGATCGGAAGCTTCTCTTGTTTCACCGTGAGTAGATCGCCGAGCAACATCGCGAAGCCGCCATCGCCCGCCATGCAGATGACCTGTCGGTTCGGCTGGCATTTTTGCAGCCCGATCGCCGACGCAAGGCCGCTCGCCATCGTGCCGTGCAGCAAGCTGCCAAATGTCCGCCGCTTGCCGTATGTGTCCACGTGTCGCAGCGTCCAGACCACAACGGTACCATCGTCGGCGGCAAAAAGAGCATCTTCGGCTGCGTGGATGTTGATCAGCTTGGCCAGATAGGTGCCGGGGATCTTTGCGTCTGCCCCGGAAACAGTCTCCGACGCCGCGTCCTCACGGACTTTTTGATGGCGCGCAACATAGTTATTGAGGAACTGGTCGTCGCGATGCTGTTGCAGGCGTGGCAGCAGTGCCTCCAATGTCGATTTTATATCGCCGACCGCGCCAATCGCTACGGGGTGACGTCGGCCAATATGCGTCGAATCCGCGTCGATCTGGATGATCTTGGCCTGCGCCGGATAAAATTGGGCCCAGGCGAAATCCGCGCCAAGCAGCAGCAATACCTCGCAGTCGAGTACGGCGTGATAGCCGGCCGGCTGACCGATGATGCCGGTCATGCCTACGTTATAGGGGTTGTCCCATTCGACGAAATCCTTGCCACGAGACGTATGTGCGGTCGGCGCCAGGAGGCGGGCTGCCGTGGCGACGAGTTCGTCATGCGCCCCCTCGCAGCCAGCACCGGCATAGATCGTGATGGCGGAGCTGCCGTTCAGGATGGCAGCAATCTCATCGAGATCGGTATCTGAGGGCCGAAGGACCGGACGCCGGGTATGGATCGAGTAGGGCAATTCGTCCCGGGCGGGTTGGCTGGCAACATCGGCCGGCACGATCAGTACGGCGACACCGCGTTTGGTCAGCGCGGCCTGGCAGGCCGCCACCGTTTTTCGCCGGGCTTGCTCTGGCGTCAGCAGGGTTTCGCAGAAGACGCTGCAACCAGCGAAGACCTTTTCAAAGTCCACTTCCTGGACCGACTGGAACCCAATGTCCTTCTGGACGATCTGGCTCGCGATCAGAATGATCGGTGCGCGATTGCGATTTGCCTCGTAGAGACCGTTGATGAAATGAAGGCTGCCCGGACCGCAGCTTCCGGCACACGCGACGAGCCCGCCGGTCAATTGCGCTTCCGCACCAGCCGCAAAGGCGCCGGCCTCTTCATGCCGCATGTGGACCCATTCGATCGTGCTGCGATCAAGGGACTGCGCGACACGATTGAGGGTATCGCCGATGATTCCGTAGCATCGCTTCACACCGGCAGATTCCAGGGTTTCGACCAGTATGTCGGCCACCATCTTGCTCATGCTGCGTCCTCCAGTGTCATGCGCGGATGCCACGCCACGCGGCCCTGATCGTTCAAGGACCGCAGACAAAATGCCCCTCCACATACGGTTTGTCCCTATCCCCCCGATGGGGGAGGACGGTCCCGGAAATATTCGGTTGGGTCCGGTCTGGCTTTCTGCGAGCAATTCGATCGCGTCCGGCCGAGCGGACCATTCACTCGGAGGATGGAAGGACGAACGACCCCGCGCCCTGGTCGGCGTGACCGACCAGAGCTTTGTTTCCTCGCAATTTCGGACGCAAACCGGTTCCCACTTTTGCTGAAATTGCTCTCATCGCCGGTCGCGGCGAGTAATCAGTCGCGCCTTGATACCAGCCAGTCAGCCGTGCGATTACGCCCGCCCTTTCAGCCTGAGCCATGGCCGGGTCTGGCAACTCATGTCGCAACGGTTCTTTTGGAAAGATGCATCTTCGAAATTGCGCGCGGGTTGGCCGTGCGTAACTCCGCCATCTCGTCTTCCCTGTGCTGGGAGGCGAGAAGCGCCGACAAACTCTGTCTCGTCCGCAGCTCCCAAAGTTGCGCGTTCTGGCGACGAGCCGTCGCAATCGATTGCCTGAAGTGAAGTTCGGCCACCGCCGGTCCCTCACCGTTTGGCAGCCTTGCGATCTCTCCGCGCAGTCGAAGCACCTCGGCAAGCGCCCAATGGTCGTCATCGAGCCGCATGTGAGGCGACTCCAGCAGGTTCGCGCAGTCGGCAAAAGAGCGACCTGACTGGATATTCAGGCGCACCAGTTCCCCCATCAGGATCGGATGAAACACCTGGTAACGCGTGTTGGAAAGAAGCCCAAGCCCTGCGGACAACTGCTCGATGGCCGGCTCGATCGTGCCGCGTGCCGCAAGCACGAGACCCGCGCAGCAACGGGCGAGTCCGTCGTAGCTTTCGATTCGATGTTTTCCCGCCAATTCGCGCAGTTCGCCGACGCAGTCTTCGGCAGCGTCCTGCTGATCGCCGGCCATGATCAAAGTGAATGCTTGCCAGGATAGAGCAACGCAAAGCGGCACGACATTGGTCAAGCTTCGCGCTTCGGCCACCGCTTGGCGAAGCAGAGATGAGCCTTCGATTGGGTTGCCCTGCTGGTGAACGAGATTTCCAAGCACAGCCAGCGCGTCGGAATAACGATCATATCCGAAACGCCTGACCTGCGTCTGCCGCGAAGCTTCGTCGTCATGGTCAATCGCCTGGCGCAGATGAAGTCGAGCGTCATCGTATTGACCGAGATGATGCAGCGTGACGCCCTGCATCCAACGCGCCATGGCAATCGGACCGGCGGAACGCGTTTGCTTGGCAACGCCATAACATTGGTCGGCCAATTGCATCGCGTCGATGTAGACTGGACGCCGGATCTGGATGGCCCAGAGAACGAGATTGGCCGCGAGCTGATATTCGATATCGTTCAGTTTTCGGGCCAACCGATGGGTTCTAGCCCACGAGCTATAAGCATCACACGATAGTCCTGCGGTGAACATCAAGGTGCTTCCGAGCGCAGCCTGAACCACCAGCTCTTCGCGGGAAGATTTGGTAACGCTTTCGAGGTGGACGATGGCGCGCTCCATCCAGCGTCGACATTCGGTCAGAAGCGACAGTCGCATCCAAACTGACGCTGATGCCGCAGCGAGCCTCGACCCGAGCGCTGGATCACCGCCCTCTCCAAAAGCCCAATCGAGCGCGGCCCTGATGTTACCGATGTCGTCGGAATGATCGATGTCCTCCGACGTTTCCAACAAGCTCAGGTAATATTCGGCGTGACGGCGAAGAAAGGTCGTCGTTTCGCCGGCATCGCGAAGTTTGCCGAACGCATAAAGTCGCGTGCAGTCGAGCAGACGATATCGCGTGGGAGCTTGAGATGGTTGGAGCGAGACCAACGATTTGGCGACCAACCTCGACATCGCATCGATCGCCCGGGCACGAACGATATCTCCATCCGTGACGATGCTCTCGATGGCCTCAATGCTGAAACCGCCGGTAAATATAGCCAATCGCCGCAGTATCAATTGTTCTGCGGGCGAGAGGAGTTCGTGGCTCCAGTCCAATGCGGCCGACAATGTTTGATGTCGTGTCGGCGCCGTCCTTCGCCCCTGCCAGAACGCCTCCATGCGATCGCCAAGTCGTGCCGCCGTTCCGTGGATACCGAAAACGGGAACGCGACTGGCCGCAAGCTCGATCGCCAAGGCTATTCCGTCGAGGCGGCGGCAAATCGCAACGACTTCAGGCGTATCCGAGTCAGACAGAACAAAGCCACTGTCGGCCGACGCGACACGAGAGGCAAAAAGCTGCACAGCCGAGTAGGCAAGCGCCTCGTTCGCACTTAGGGTATGCTCTGGTGGCAAGTCGAGAGAAGAGACGATGTGAACCTGCTCGCCTTCGACATCGAGCGCTTCACGGCTGGTTGTCAAAATATGTATTGCGCTCTTTTCTGCGAAGATGCGCTCGGCAACGACCGCAACCTGATCGATGACATGCTCGCAGCTGTCGAGAATGATGAGCAGCCGTTCATCCGGCAAGGCGGCCAGTAAGCTGGCAAGCGCACCATGCGTCCTGACCGACAATCCAAGGGCAGCTCCGATTGCACTAGGCACGAGTGCCGGATCCGTGAGCGTGCTCAGATCGACAAAACAAACCGCTCCGTCAAATTCCTTGAGCAGTGAGTGGCCAGCGGCTACGGCAACAGTGGTTTTACCGGCTCCCGCAGGACCGATGATCGAAACAAATCGATCCGAAAGTAATTTGGCGGCAATCGCGTTAACGCTATCCTGCCGACCGACCATCCTGTTCAGGCGTGGCGGGAGGTAGAACGAACGATTGTTGACCTGGTGGCCGAGCCCCAAGCTTTGAGGGTGGCCAGAATAGTGGATGGGCGATACCCAGCAATAACCCCTGCCCGGTATCGTTGAAATGTATCGCGCTCCAGCCTGACCGTCGCCAAGCGCTCTTCTGAGCGCCACGATCTGAAACCTAAGATTGCTCTCCTCAATGTTGGCACCCTGCCAGACTTGTGTAAGCAAGTCGCGCTTCGAGACGACCGATCCAGAATTCTCGATCAGCACCTTCAGGACCATCAGAGAACGGTCGCCAAGCGAAATCGGCCTCCCGTCACGCTCAAGGAGGCGTTCTTCTGGCAGAAACCTGAAGGGCCCGAAATGAACAGGGGCGGATCGTCTAGTTTGCAACGTCAACGGCTCCTGACACGTGGAATTCCGAACAAAGTTTCATTATCGGCACGGAATGAAGTTCGGTGCTCGGCCTTTGAGGTTGGAAACCGATCCGCGGGTTAACACCGAAACGACTTGCGGCGGACACCTCCATCGTGAGGGCGACCGCCAGAATCTGGGCCGCCGTCATTTACCTTTCTCCTTCGTAAGCGCCTCACAGCACTAAGCAGGCATAATAAACTGAAGGCAGCGAAAGGGCATCCGCCGCGTGAGTTCGTCGCCAAATTGTGAGTAGATCTACTCACAAGTTCTAACAAGGCCTAACTCGCATCGCTTTCAGGCCGACCTATAGTGACGTCGAAGAAATTCAACGATACGGCACTCTTCGACTGTGAGCACAGCACACATGCGCATCGACAAAGGGGCTTTCGCAGGTGAGCAACACGGATGGAAGCGACAGATGTTGACCTGCGCCTGCGAACGCATGCCCCCCCTCGTTGAGGCAGGATGTGCCGAAACGAGCGTCCCTATCTACGAACTTTATCTGCGTTCTCTCGCAAACGGGGCGACAGACTTTGACACGTGCCAAAGCGAGCTGTTCCTTCTTCGCGCCATGATGCAGTCTTGGACAGCCGGACCGGAAAGGGGCTCGCCGGATGCTGTAGCCGAACTCAAACGTCTGCATCTGGTAATAAATGCAGCCGCGTCGCCACACGTGCTGTGCAACATATCGGTGGAATTTGCGATCCTTCTTCACTCCGAGGGCAATCTGGGTGAAGCTGATGCCGTATTCCATCAGGCTCTAAAATCAGCCATTCGAGCAGGGTCCTCACAGCCGTTCATGCGACCGTCTCCGGTGATCGGAGTTCTTCTCGAACGTGCGTGCGATCGGCTCGACCGAGGCTCCACGGATAAAGACATTCTTCCGATCGTCGAGGGCCTTCTTTCGGATTGGCGCGCTCTGAACGACGCACTTCCCTCAACCACTGCAGCCCGACCGGTCGCGAATTCGCTCAGCGATCGCGAGCGCGCCGTGCTCGAAAATGTCTGCCACGGACAGACAAACAAGAGCATTGCGCGGTCGTTGGGAATCTCACCCGAAACGGTGAAATCACATATGAAGCGGATTTTCATGAAGTTGTCCGTCAACACGCGCAGTGAAGCTGTTGCCCGCGTCAAGGCACTCGGAATGCTGTAATTTGTGCTGTTTATGCGCGCCAATGACAATTGGCCAGCAGGCATCAATTGAACGATTAGCCTTGCGATACGCTTGGCGGTTTGAGCGGAATGCCGCCCATATCCCTCTGGCGGAATATGGATGCTCCATTGGAAGGGCGCTCGCATGCTCATAGCAAAAGCGGAGAGTCAGCACGCAGTTTGGAGAACTAGCTCGGTTGCGGCGCGGGCTCGAATAACTGTCATCGCCGAGCTCGTTTACTGGCTTGGTGACGTAGCTTGATCCTGCATTCGGTCTTTGGGCTTGAAATCGATCTGCGACCAATCGGACTGAGTTAGCCGCTGTCGAACGATGGACGTGAGACTTTTTGACAAGGCATTGAGCGCGACCCTTACCGGCTCCGTCTTGCGATGGCGCTCGGGCGCCAGCAACCAGATCTCCTTACCCGACGGAACTGAGACAGGGAAACAGCGAACCAAGTCGGTATCGCCGCTCGAGATGATATCCGGACAGATGCCGACTCCCAGCCCGGCCTTCAGGCTCGCGTGAATTGAGCTGAGACTGTTATGGCGAATAGCGATCGCGTTTGGTGGAACGACCTTTTCCAGCCACAGAGCAAGAGGGGTGGGAAACAATCCTTCAAGAACAGTCACGATGGAATGCTTGCCAAGCTCATCGACCGAAGTCGGTATGCCGCAGCGGCTTGCATAATCGCGATTGCAACAAAAGCTCCAAGTGTCATTTCCCACGATCCGACGACCGAACAGGCGAGGCGTTCGTGAAGGGTCACTCGCTCGCAGAGCCAGATCGGCATCGCCGGCTTCAAGGTCGACAAAACGGTCGCAGGTCAGCAACTCGATTTTGATGTTGGGATGCTCACGGCGAAACCGGGATAAAGCCTGACCCAATAAGTTCGTTACGAGAAGGTCTGGAGCCGTAAGCCGGATACTATCTGACACTCCGCGCGATAAAGATGCCAGGTCGCGGTCCAGCCCGATATGCGCGGTCTCTATCACCTCTAATTGCGGCGCCAGGGTTTTAAGCAGTTCGGTCGGTCGATAGCCGGTGCGAAGTTTATCGAAGAGGGAAACGCCGAGTTCTCTTTCCAAAGCAGCGATGCGGCGCATAACGGTGGTCTGGCTGGTGCCCATTGCCTGCGCTGCGGAAAGCGTTGAGCCGCAACGTAGGACTTCGAGAACGTACTTCAGATCGTTCCAGTCACGCATGTTCTTTATGCACTTTTGCAGAACGTATGATCAAAATCGGAGTTTGATCCTAACACTGCCGAATTTTAAAAACGAGCCCACTTCCTGGAGTTGAACTTCCAGAAATACGGTTCGCCCTGCGCTTCCCGACCACTGGAAAGTGCCTTATCGCCTAGATTCCACGGAAAGAACTCGAAATGACCTCGACGATTACAATCGGCATGCGGCTAAGAAACGAATTCAACAAGGAAACATTCATTTTTACGCACGATGTTGCTGACGCCAGCATAGCAGAATTCGATGTTCACCTGGATCCCGGCGGTTCAGGTGGCGGCAACGCAATGGAGCATATTCACCCGCACGCAGACGAGCGTTTCACGGTACACCGCGGAGCCATCGCCGTAACGGTGAACGGGATTTCACATCATGTCGCCGCGGGTGAAAGCTTCACAGTCCCGATGGGCGCTTCACATTGTTTCCGGAACGCCGTTGACGACAAGACGGAACTCACAATTCGCTTTTCCCCTAGCGGTCAACAGTTACGCTTCTTTGCAAATTTTGCGACCATCGTGAGCCAGAAGACGAACTGGTTCAAATCGGATGGAGCGCCGCATTTTCTTCTGATGGCGCTCATCTTGTCCGTCTATCGGGACTGCTATTTTGTCGCCGGCCCGCCGTTCTGGCTCCAGCGCGCTATTTTCGGAGCTCTGGCTCCTTTGGCTAGACTTCGGGGTTACAGCATAGACGTCGAACCACTCCCGGATCGGAATCCGGAATACAGGCTGGTCGCGGATCAAAACTAGTGAGGCAAATCATGGTCTAGCGGTAGAACCTCCACCGCTAGTCTTCGTTGCTTTTCCGAAGAATTTCTAAGCCTTGGCCGACGCTGCCGAAGCCCTTATGTCAGCCGCGAGTTGATCGACGCGCGCCGGATCGGCATCCCAGGCGAACATGAAGCGAGCTCCGCCCCCGATAAAGGTATAGAAGCGCCATCCTCGGCGGCGCAGTTCGTCCAGAACGGCCTCAGAGGCTTGCAGGAACACCGAGTTGGCCTGGACGGGAAACAGAAACTCTATGCCCGGCTCGTCCTTGATTGCGTCGGCGAGCCGCTTCGCACAGGCATTGCCGTGCCGGGCGTTCCGGAGCCAGGCGCCGCTTTCCAGCATGCCGATCCACGGCGCCGAAAGGAAGCGCATTTTCGACGCCAGTTGTCCGGCCTGTTTGCAGCGATAGTCAAAATCTTCGGCCATCGGCTTTTCGAAGAAGATGACGGCTTCGCCGACCGCCATGCCATTCTTGGTACCGCCAAAGCACAGCACGTCGACACCAGCCTGCCAGGACAGCTCGGCGGGCGAACAGCCCAGCGCCGCGCAGGCGTGGGCAAAACGGGAGCCGTCCATGTGCAGCTTGAGCCCCAGCTCGCGGCAGACCGCTGAAATAGCCCGGACCTCTTCTATGCTGTAGACGAGCCCTGTTTCGGTCGGCTGGGTAATGGTGACCACTCTCGGCTTTGGGAAGTGAATATCGGACCGACTGGTAGCCAATTCCCTGATGATTGCCGGCGTCAGCTTGGGCGAGGTCGGCGAAGCGACCAACAGCTTCGACCCGTTGGAGAAGAATTCGGGAGCGCCGCACTCGTCGGTTTCCACGTGAGCCGACGACGCGCAAATGACGCTATGGAAGGACTGGCAAAGAGCCGCTAGAGCCAGCGAGTTGGCTGCCGTGCCATTGAACACGAAGAAGACTTCGCAGTCTTTTTCGAACAGACGGCGAAAGGCATCGGCGGCGCGCTCAGTCCACTCGTCATCGCCATAGGCGATGGCCGACCCGCCATTGGCCCGATCCATCTCGGCCCAAGCCTCCGGACATATGCCGGCGTAGTTGTCGCTCGCAAACTGCTGGGGGGTATTGGTCACGTCAGCTTCCTCTCTTCCAGAGAAGACGGAGTGACGCGCGTGGCTGGTTTCCCGTTTGGTTGCCGGTTGGCCACATCCCCCTCTTTCGAAGGGCACCACCTTGCTCGGGGAGCAGGTTGGTGTCGGGCGTCTCCCCGACTCTTGATGCATGAATGGCAATTACCACTCTGCTCGATACTCAGCAACTGGTTGTCGGCGTGCCGGTTAAAACGGGGCCGGAATGCCGCCAGTTGTCATTCCGCCGCCACCAACCGCCGCGCCAGATCGCCGACGACCCGGACTCGAACTCGCAGGGGATCGCCGGGAATATAGGCCATCGGCGTATCCTCGACGTCGAGCAGAGACAACGACGCCGGATCGGCTCCCGCATTCACTGCCTGAGCCTCGGCGAGCGATCGTGTTTCGCGGATCGCCGTCTCCCGATCGACGCCGTAATAAATGCGGTCGCACTCACCGCTCACCTGGGACATGGCCGCCCCCACCGCGTTGGCGACGCCGGCGTGCTCGATCTTGATCACCCGCGAGATGCCCGGCAGCTTGTCAGGTACCAGAAAGGCGCCTCCGCCCACGGCAATCACCGGCAGCGGCTCCGCAGAGGTTTTCATGCGATCGACCAGATCGGCAAGGCGCAGCGCAATCCAGTCGCGGCAGCTTTCAACCAGCTCCTTCGAAAGCCCCTGTACCCGCGCGGCATCCCCGAGATCGAGCAAGCCAAGGCGGACGCCGAGATCGGTCAGCGTGAGCACGTCACCGCCAGCCACCGTCGCCTTTTCGAGCAGGCAAAAGCCGACGCTGTCCGGCCCGATGCGCAAAGGATCGTTCCGGATGATGGTGCCACCGCCGAGCGCAATCGCCACGACGTCGGGCATGCGGAAAAAGGTGCGCACGCCGCCGATATCGACCTGCGTGTTGGCCTGCCTTGGGAAGCCGGCCTGCAACATGCCGGCGTCCGTCGTGGTGCCGCCGACATCGAGGACTATTGCCTCTTCAATACCCGACAGCAGGTGCGCGCCACGCATGCTGTTGGTCGGGCCGGACGCGAAGCAGAGCACCGGAAAGCGCTGGGCCATCTCGGCCCGCATGACCGTGCCGTCGTTCTGCGTCAGGTAAAGCGGGGCTTTCAGCCCCGACGTCGCAATCGCCTGCTCGAAGGCTGCCACGGTGCGCCTTGCGAGATCGTGCAGGGCGCTGTTCAGGATGGTGGCGTTCTCGCGTTCGATGAGGCCGATGCGGCCGAGATCGCACGAAAGCGTTGCGGAGACCGAGGGTGCCACCTCGGCAAGGATGGCAGCCGCCTCCTTCTCACAGTCAGCGATGAGGGGAGAAAAGACAGCGGTGATGGCGACGGCGGTGATACCGCTATCGCGGATCGATAGAGCCGCCCGTCGCATGCCCTCGCGATCGAAGGCAACAATCGGCCGGCCGTCGAACTCGTGTCCACCCTCCAGCATGAAGACAGGACCGGCAACGGCAGACTTCAGATCCTCCGGCCAGTCCTGCATCGGCTCGATACTGGTGGCGGACGGCAAGCCGATGCGGATCACGGCCACTTTGGAAAGGCCGCGGCGTTCGATGACGGCGTTGGTAAAATGCGTGGTGCCGATCATCACGGCATCAACATCGAGACCACCGTCGAGCACATGAGCGAGAGCCGCCTGAACGCCGGACGTCACGTCGGCCGTCGTTGGCGTCTTGATCGAGCGGACGATCCGGCTGCCATCGAGCAGCACGGCGTCGGTATTGGTCCCGCCGACGTCAATGCCGATACGCTTCATGGCTGCAACTCCTCGAAGGGGAGATAATCGAAATCGTAGCCGAACGCCCTGGGACCGACGACCTTCAGGCCGGTCGGGCTGCGCATGATCGGGTCAGCGGCGAGCGCTATCACGGAGACGCGCTGGCCATAGCGGATCACTTCGGTGCCGATGGCCTCGGCACTCTCCTCGTCGAGTACGGTGATGAGGTCGGGAACCGAAGCAACGCGCTGCCCGTCCAGCAGGGCGACGGAGAACTCGTTCTGGAAATCGATGGTGAGCACACGCCCCTCAAAGGAGCCGGCGCCGGTCAGCGATACGCGACCGCGTACGAAGCCATCGGTGGTACGCCGCGATACATCCTCGACCTTGCCGGTGAACAGCAAGCGCCCAAGCGCTCCGGCAACGAGAGCCTCGACGGGGTCTCGCCCCTCGGATTTGGCATCGAGAATCGAGCGGCCGATGGCAATGGCGCGTGTCACCGAGCGCAGGATGGCGTGCGCCTTGACCTCGGCACCCGAACGAGGAGCGGTGCACGTACCGGCGATGGAGCCAAGCTCGACCACTGTCTTGCGACCGATGCGTTCGACGCGGGTGGCGTGCTCCGCCTTGGTGATCAGCACCTCGTTGTCCCGAATGTCGGCAATGGCAAAAGGGGCCACCTTGAGACCAGCGATGGCGAAGCTTGCCATCTGGGCCTCGGGGAAGGCCCGCCCCATGGTGTCCGCATCGACGACAGGCAGACCGAGTTCCATGCCAACCAGCATGGCAAAGAAGGCGTTCTCCCCACCGATCTCGATGGACATGATGGCGTCAAAGGGCTTGCCCGTATGGGCTTCCATCAGTCGCACCGCCCGACAAATCGACTGCGGCTCGGGCAGGCGCTCCTTGGTGACGAGGGGTGCGCCCATGATGCAGACTACGGCAACCCTGGCGTCGTCAGCCAGTTCGTCGGGATCTACGAGACGAATGCGCTTGCCGCGCCGATACTCGGCCTGGGCGCACATCAGTTCGAGCAGCGGATGATTGCCGCCTCCCGTGCCTAGAACGCCGGCACCGATCGCCAGCGCTTCCAGCTCTTCGTATTCAATTTCGCGCATGTGATTATTCTGTCGTGCGAGTATCAGGCGTCGACCAGCCAGACCGCTTGGGTCGGCCAGGAGAATGTTGCAGGGCGGCCGCGCTCCGGTGGATCGAGAGCGGCGCTTTGGTGGGCGACAAGGCGTCGGCCGTCCGGCAGACGCCCGACGATCTGGGTGATCGCGCCCGAGAACAGCAGTTCCTCGACGACGGCGTCGAGATGGAAGTCGGAACTGCCGGCAGGAACCGACCCGACGGTTACCGTCTCGGGTCGAACGACCAACGCGACACGGGCGCCGGGTTGTCTTGCGCCGATCTGCTCGGCCGACAGGCGCCCTTGGTAAGCAAGGCCGGCTGCCTCGACGGTGCCATCATGGCGCAACTGAGCGTCGAACAGATTGGCGTTGCCGACAAAATCGGCGACGAAGCGGGTGGCGGGCCGGCGATAGAGATTTTCGGGAGTGTCGAACTGCTCCAGTACGCCACCGTTCATCACCGCAATGAGGTCGGACAGTGTCAGCGCCTCTTCCTGATCATGCGTCACGGCGACAAAGGTCAAACCCAGGTCCCTATGGATGGTCTTGAGCTCGGCCTGCATCTGTTTGCGCAGCTTGAGATCGAGCGCGCCGAGCGGTTCATCGAGCAACAGTACCGAGGGACGGACGATCAACGCCCTGCCGAGCGCCACGCGCTGCGCCTGCCCGCCGGAAATCTGCCCGACGCGACGGGCACCGAAGCCCTTGAGACTCAAGAGCTCCAGCATGGCTTCGACGCGAGCCGCGATCTCCGGCTTCGGCGTCTTGCGCATGCGCAGCCCGAAGGCGATGTTTTGCGCCACCGTGCGGTGGGGAAACAGCGCATAGTCCTGGAAGACCATTGCCGTATCGCGGTGGTAGGGCGGCGTGCCCACCACCGACTTGCCGCCGATCAGGACATCGCCGGAACTCGGCGTCACGAAGCCCGAGATCATTCGAAGGAGCGTCGATTTGCCGCAACCCGACGGACCGAGAATGGTGACGAAAGCGCCTCTCGGAATGACCATTGAAAGATCGCGAACGGCGGACGACGGGCCATAGTGCTTGCTGACGCCGATGAGTTCGACCGCGTTGGGGGGAAGTTCAGTCATCGGTCAATTCTCGGTTTCGCGCCGCTGCTGGCCAAGGATCCAGATCTGAGCGGACACGCTGACGGTCAGCGTCACCAGGATCACGAGCGCCGAGAGGGCGTATATTTTGGGGGAGATGACCTGCCTGAGCGAGGTCCAGATGGCGATCGGCAGCGTGTCGGCAAATCCGGCTAGGAACCAGGCCACCACGAACTCGCCAAAGGCATCGGTGAAAGCCAGAAGGAGAACCGCGATCAGCGCCGGACTGACGAGGGGCAGGATCACCTCACGGAAGGTGGCAAACTCATCCGCGCCGAGGTTCATGGCCGCCTCGATGTAGCTGCGGCGGAAGCCGAGGAACCGGGAGTAGAGCATCAGCGTGGCGTAGCTCGAGGTCATGGTGGTGTGGGCGAGAACGATTGCCGGTTCGCCGATCAGATCGGGGGCGAAGCGAAAGAGCACCGTAAGGCCAAGGCCCAAAACCAGCTGAGGCAGAACCACCGGCCCGAGGACGAGGCAAAGGACAGCCGACTTCATCTTCAACGGTCGCCAGGCGAGGACCATCGCCGCCGGCATGGCCAGCGCCGTGGAAAGTACCGCTGCCATCAGCGCCAGCCTGATACTGGTGAGAAGAGAGCCGACAAGCTTGGGGTCGGCGAGGCTGGTGCCGAACCAATCCAGCGTGAGGGCGTCGAGCGGCAGGCCAGGAATGGCCTTTGCGTCGAAGGCGAACAGGACGATGACCGCCATCGGCAGATAAAGGAACATGTAGAGCAGGACGGCGTAGACAGGCAGCGCGGCGCTGCGGGGGGTCTTGGCGAGGTTCATGGCCCAACCTCCCCGCTCGCCTTGCGGATCCACTTCATGGACAGGGCGAGGGCTGTCAGTACCAGGACAAGAAGGATGACGGCCATAGCCGCGCCGCTCGGCCAGTCCAGCCGGCGCTGGAACTCGTCCTGAATGATCTGCGACAGCATCAATTGCTTGCCACCGCCCAAGAGGGCCGGCGTCACGAACTCCCCGAGGCCAAAAACGAAGCAGAAGACGGCCCCGACTACCAGACCGGGCACCGATAGTGGCAGCGTCACCTCAAGAAAAGCTCGAAACGGGCTGGCGTTGAGATCCTTGGCAGCGTCGATCCAACTGTCATGAATGTTGCCAATTGCCGCATAGAGAGGCAGCACGTAGAGCGGAAGATAGGCATAGATCAGCCCGATCGCCGTCGAGATGGGCGAGTAGAGCAGGAAGCCGAGTGGCTCGTGCACAATTCCGAGCTCGATCAGAGCCTGGTTGATGACCCCATGCTCGCCAAGCAGCAGCCGCCATGCCGAGACCCTCATGACGATGCTGACCCAGAAGGGCGCAATGACCGCCACCAGCAGCAACCCCCGCCAGCGGCCGGCCTTTTTCGCAATGAAGTAGGCGACCGGATAGGCCAGCACGGCACAGGCGATGGCGACGAAGGCTGCCGTTTCGACCGACAGCAGCAGGGACCGCCAAACCGCAGGTCGCGAAAAGATGGCGAGATAGTTGTCGAATGTGAAGGTCGGGACCAGCTTGTAGTTCTGCGTCCGCCAGACGCTGAGCCCAAGGAGGAGCAGCACCGGCAGGACGAAGAACAGTAGCTGCCACAGCACGAGCGGCAGGATGCCGGCCGCGGGCAGGATCGACCGGGGCAGCAGGGGCCGCCTATTTGCTTGAAGGTTTGTCATCACGCAAAAGCGTACTCGGTTCGCGCGAACGCCGGACGAGGATAGGTGAGCTTTGACGGACGGAGACCGGTGGCAACCATGGCCCGCGCGATATGCAGCGCGGCCTTGCCCGGATCGATCACCGGAATGAACACGCCAAACCGTGCCTTCAACGCCTCCTCGACGGCAAGCGCCATGTCGAAGCCCGTCCCGGTGCAGCCCATGACGAAAGCTTCAGCGCCATCGCGCTCAACCGCATCGATGCTTTCGGCGATGATGTGCTCGACGCAGCTTTTGTCGAGCGCCAGCACGCTGGCGCCTGCCGCACGAACCGAGGCGAGATTGCGCTCCAACCCATAGCGGCCGACGACCCTGCGGATCAGCGGGAACAAAGGCTTCTCGGTGATGAACACCGTGAACCGGTTGGACAGCATCGCCGCCAGGTGCAGCGATGCCTCCCCCTCGCCGACGATGGGAATCGACACCAGTTCGCGGGCGCCGGAAAGGCCCGGATCGGTGAAGCATGCGATGGTGCAGGCGTCGACACCGTCCGCCTCCGCTTCGCGAGCAAGGCGCATGACTTCCGGCGCCGCAAGCGCCGAGTCGAACTCGGCCTCGATGGAGTTCGTTCCCCGCATCAAGGGAACGGCGGAGATCTCGACGCCGTCGCCTGCGAACGAGCGATATTCCATCTCCGCCTTGCCGACCAGCTCCTTGCTGTCAAGAACCGGCACTATGACCCGAATATGCATCGAACCGCCTCAGCCCATCTTGAAGGATTGCCAGGCATCGGCCCAGGCATTTTCGTCAACCGGAGCAAGGCTCATCGAGCACTTGGAAACCCACTCTTCCATCATGTCGAGGCCGAGGGCCTTGACCTGTTCGGCGGTGAGCAGATCCTTCACCTTCGAGTTGGTCACCGCGAACTTGTCGGCACCCCAGGCCATCTGCTTCATTGCCTTGGCCGAGGTCATGTAGTCGATATAGGCGAGCGCCGATGCCAGATGCTCGGTGCCGCGTACGATCTGCAGGGTCTCCATCCACATGGCGCCCCCCTGCTTGGGGATGGCGAGATCGACATTGGCGCCGTTGAGGCGAGCGGTGGTCCGAACGTTGTCGCTCGATGAACCCCACACCATCCAGGCCTCGCGGTTGGCAAGGTCGGTCTTCACGGTTCCCATGTCGGCCTGCAAGGCCCGCATGTTGGGCCGGAAGGCCATCATCTTGTCGAGGATCTTCTTGAGATCGTCGCCGGTGGCCTCCTCGGGCTTTGCCAGTCCGATCCACTTGCCGGCCATCCAGAGATAGAGTTCGGGCCAGTCGATGATCTCGACGCGCTCCTTGAGCGAAGCATCCCAGGCGAGCTCCGCATCAGCGGCAGCTTCGGCGGAGATCTTGTCCGGCCAGTAGACAAAACCGTTGACGCCGAAGCGGGTCGGAATGCTGTAGACCTGTCCATCGACCAACGTCTCGGGGCGTCCCTTGAACATCGGGATGGTCTCGCTCAGCGAAGACAGCTTGCTCGTGTCGATCGGCAATGTCAGGCCGGCGGCCGCGAACTTGGAGGTCCAGACAGCATCGGGGTTGATCACGTCGAACTTGGTGCCACCCGCCTGAACCAGGCTCAACTGGGCGCCGTTGCTCTCGGCTTCCTTGACGTTGAGCTCCACGCCGGTCAGCTTGGTGAAGCCGGCCATCAAGTCCGGGTCGTCGTATCCTGCCCAGGCGAGCACATTGAGTGGGCCGGTCAGCTTGGTGTCGCCAGCATAAGCCGGCTTTGTGAAATCAACCTGCGAGGCGATGGTTGCGAACATGGTCGCCTGCGCGCCAAAGCGCAGAACGTCACGACGGCTGAGCGCGCCGCCATTCAAGAAGCGAGAGCGAAATTCGGGCATGCGGTCGTTCCCCATTTTCGGAGGCATCGCCTCCTTATTTATGGGCTCAGTATAGTTCCATAGAGAACGCGCCTGCCATAGTGACCGCAGTCACCGTTCCGCTGGCCTGCTACCGCTCGCCCAGCCAGCGGCAATGGCACGGAATCTGCTTTCATTGCCTGCAAAGAACAGGCGCCGAGGCACCGATGGCGATGGGTGAACAGGAACACGATTTTGATTTCCCAACCGGCTTTGGCCAGGGCATGGCGCGGGCGATTGCGAGCATCGGCCGCCATGATTTCTACGAAGCGGTCATTGGGGTCGTTGCCCCGCTGATCCCTTGCGATTTCTGGATCGTCGCCCGTTATGAAGCATCGGCGCGGCCCCGGATTATTTCCGAAACCGGCATGGCGCCCCAGGCCAAATCCGCCTATGCCGACGGCCTCTGGCATCTCGACCCTCTTTCGCAAGAGGGGGCCGCGACCATAGAAGGCCATCGAGCGATTAGCCTGACCTCCCTGCGCGAACGAGGCGAATTGCACCGCGCATATGCGCGATATCTCGACGTCGATCTCGGCATCGCCGATGAGCTGGCGCTGCTGTTGCCGCTGCACGACCAGAGCTTCCTGGCGCTCTGTCTCGATCGGCATCGCCAGGCGTTCTCCGATCGCGAGATACGCCTCGCTTCCGAGGTTCTCGACATCCTCCAGGAAATGCACCGACAGCATGTGATCCGCTCGCTTGAGCGACAGGTTTCGCTGGCGATGTGTGCCTATGGCGAACGCCCCCCGGAAATGATGATACTGTCACCGGGCAAGACGCGCCTTTACCAGTCGGATGGCTGGACGGACGCGGCCCGCCAGGCGTTCGACCGGGAGACCTTGCCCGCCCATGTACTGAACGGCGACTGCGGGATGGTTCAGGCCAACGGTGGCTGGTCGCTGCTTCGGCTCGACTGCCGCGAGGCCGATGCCGTTCTGGACGGAGCCGACGTGTTGTTGCTCCGCAAGGAAGCTAGCGATCTTTCAGATCGGCTGGACCGCTTTGCCCGCCAGCACGGGCTGACCGAGCGACAGACACAGATCGTCCGCCTGTCTCTTGAAGGACATCACAATGCGTCGATTGCCCGCCGGCTTGCTCTTTCCGTCGGCGGCGTCAAGAACCACAAGCTGCGCATCTATGACAAGCTCGACATCACGAGCGAGCGCGAACTCATGGCCGCCCTGATGCTTGGATCCTGAGGTCCAGCCGAGAGGGGCTCTGTTCAGAACCGCCGGTCATGAAGCCGGAAACACACCCTGCTTCGCGCGCGGCGCAGTCCATACGGAACATATCGCACTTGCCCTCGGTGCCCATTCCCATGCTGAGGTGTGAGCTTCGTTGCGGTTGCGGCATATCAAGTCGCGGATCGCCGAACTAAGTCATCTTGATTTTGGCAGGTTAACCTGCCCGATCATGGTCACCTACCCTCGCTGGGGCATCTTGTCATGCGCGGGTGGTGTGCTTGTGAGTGGCCGAACTGATGCCGGCGAACGCTCACAGGCCACAGAAACGGAAGCGGGAAGCGCCATGACATGCATGGCCAGCACCAAGATTTGACGAGGGGATAGAGACAATGGCGCGGCTAGGTTTGGAGCGGAATGTCGTCGATGCACAGGTTCTCGACCGGACCATTGCACGCCTCGGACAGGAAGGCGTGGTTCTGCCGACGCTGGGACAGCTCGCCAATCCCAAGACCATTCCCGACGGCGTGCGCAATCGCCTTGCCAACGTCGACCCCGATGTCGCCGATCCCCTGAACCTCTTTCGCGTTCATTGGTTCAACGATGCGGCCCGTAGCGGGCTGACCGACGTACCCGTCCATGTCGAGCTTCCGAGCGAGCTCACCGGCGTCAAGGCACGTATCGTGCTGGCGCTCGGCAACCGCTTTCCGATGATCCGCGCCCACAAGGTGCTCGCCGCCTATGGCTGCCTCGTGCCCCGCCTCGTCACCGGGCAGTTCGACCCCAGCCATCACAAGGCCGTCTGGCCATCCACTGGGAACTACTGTCGGGGTGGTGTGGCCATTTCCCGCATTCTCGGCTGCCATGGCGTGGCTGTCCTGCCCGAAAACATGAGCCGTGAGCGCTTCGACTGGCTCGACAAGTGGGTGGTCGACAGCTCCGACGTCATCAAGACGCCCGGCTCGGAGAGCAACGTCAAGGAAATCTACGACGAATGCGCCCGGCTCGACAGCGACGCCGACAACATCATCTTCAACCAGTTCTGCGAGTTCGGGAACTATCTCGTGCACCGCACCTGTACCGGCGCGGCGCTGGAGACGCTGTTCAAGGCGATTACCAAGGACCGCCCCGGCTCGAAGCTCGCAGGCTTCGTGTCCGCATCCGGATCGAGTGGCACGCTGGCGGCCGGCGATCACCTCAAGGAGCGCCACGGCACCAAGATCGTCGTCGTCGAGGCTACCGAATGCCCGACCCTGCTCGAAAACGGCTTCGGCGAACACAACATCCAGGGCATCGGCGACAAGCACGTGCCCTACATTCATAACGTCATGAACACCGACATGGTGGCCGGCGTCAGCGACAGCGATACGGACCGGCTGATCGTCCTGTTCAACACCGAAGTCGGCCGCAACTATCTGATTGAACGGCGTGGCCTCGATCCCAAGCTGGTCGCCGACCTCAGCAACCTTGGTCTGTCGTCGATCTGCAACATGCTGGCGGCGATCAAGGCCGCCAAGTATTACGACATGGGGCCGGATGATGTGATCGTCACGCTGGCCACCGACGGCGCCGCCATGTACGGCAGCGAAGTCGACAAGGTGATCAAGCGCGACTTCGGCAATCGCTTCGATGCGGTGGCCGCAGGCGAGACCTGGGGCCGTTCGCTGGCAGCGGCATCGACCAGCGACTTGCTCGAGATGACTTATGTCGACCGCAAGCGGGTGTTCAACCTTGGCTACTTCACCTGGGTGGAGCAGCAGGGCGTTGCCATCGAGGACTTCAAGGCGCGGGCCAAGCAGTCCTACTGGGATGGCTTGCTCGACCTCGTGCCAGCGTGGGACGAGATGATCGTCGACGTCAACGCCAGAAGCGGCGTTGCCAAGAAGCTGGGCCTCTGAGGCGATGAGCGTGAGGTTTCGTTGCCACGGCTGTGGCGCTGAGATTGACGCTGGCGTACGGCTGGCCTTCGCCTGTCCGAATGCCGGTCTGGGCGACGATGTCGACCATGTTCTGGTGGCCGACAGCGACGCGCTGCCGCTTTCGCTGGGCAACGAAACCGATCCCTTCCTGCGCTATCGGCAATGGCTTTCGCCCTATCGGCTGGCGCGTTCATCAGGCCTGCCGGACTCTGCCTGGTTTGATCTCGTGGGGCGGCTCGATCAGGCCCTGACCGCGGCGGATGGACGCGGCTTCCGCGTTACGCCAATGGTCAAGCAGCCAAGCCTTGCGCATGCCATCGGTCTGCCCGGTCCGCTATGGGTCAAGGACGAAACCCACAACGTGTCGGGCTCGCACAAGGCCAGGCACTTGATGGGCGTGATGCTCTATCTGCGTGTCCTTGAAGCGGCAAAGCTGCCGGCCGGCGAGAACGTGAAGACGCGGCGGCTGGCGATCGCCTCCTGCGGCAATGCGGCCCTGGCTGCCGCAGTGACGGCGCGGGCCGCCGAGTGGCCACTCGACGTGTTCATTCCGCCCGATGCCGATGAGGCGGTGAAAGACCGCCTCAAGGAACTGGGGGCCGCGATCACCATCTGCGAGCGGAGACCGGGGGAGGCGGGAGACCCTTGCTATCTGCGTTTCCGCGAGGCAGTGGCGGCAGGCGCCATTCCATTTGGCGTGCAAGGCACAGACAACGGGCTGGCCATCGAAGGTGGCCGAACGCTGGCCTTTGAAATGGCCGAACAATTCGGCCGCGCTGGCGCAACGCCGGATGCGCTCTTCGTGCAAGTCGGTGGTGGAGCCTTGGCGAGTGGGTTGGCGCAAGGCTTGGCGATCGCTCAGAGCAATGGTCTCATCCCAGTCCTGCCGAAACTGATTGCCGTGCAGACGGCCGGCTGTGCACCGTTGGCTCGCGCCTGGGAGCGCCTCGGCGAGATGGGCCTCGAGACCGCGGCGCAAAAGCGGTCGCAGTTCATGTGGCCTTGGGAGACGACGCCTGTAAGCCTCGCCCACGGCATTCTCGACGACGAGACCTATGACTGGTGGGCGATTGCCAAGGGCATGCGGGCAAGTGATGGCTCAACGCTCGTCGTCGACGAAGCACAGGTCTCAACCGCTTACCGTCTCGGCAACCAGTATACGGACATTCGTGCTTCAGCGACCGGTACATCTGGTCTTGCCGGCGTAATCGCCAGACCAGGCGCAGGCAAGGAGATCGCGGTCATCTTCTCCGGCGTGGAGAGATAGCGCTCACTCCCCCAGAAATGCCGCAAACGCCTCGTATCGACCTTCCGAGAGATAGAAGGGCGCTACGATGAATTCGCATGCACGCAACATCGAGCCGGACCTCGGCCCGCTCCTCGACATGACCGACGACCTGCCCGATCAGGACTCGTTGGGAAACAGCAAGACCGAACCTAGCCTAGACGGGCGCGATCGGAAGAAGTCCAGCCTGGCATTCGGGCCGATGGATGGGATCGGGTCGGCTCCCGCCTCTCCGGTAGTCGAGCGCAAACCAGCTCGACGGGATTACGCTCCTGCATCCTCGGCCGGGTCAGCCATTCTTACTGCATGGGGCGGCTTTTGGCGTGCCGTGGTGATCGGCATTGTATCCGGAGCAGTCGGGGGCGTAGTAGGCGCCTTCACTCTCGTTTGGCTAACCGGAGCAGGGTGGACTGTCTTTGCCAAGCTGCTGATTGACGCAATCGAGCATCTCTGAGGCTGCAACAACTCTGCCTCATGGGGTCAACGTCAAGGCAACTCCACCGATGGCGGAGAGAACAACGACAAGCCACGGCGGTGCTTTCCATACCGTAAGCGCGACGAAGCCAGCCAACGCCACCGCGAAGTCCCGCATGTTCAGGATCGCGCTTGTGAACACAGGCGAATAAAGGGCTGCCCCCAGAATGCCGACCACCGCGGCATTGGCACCCCGCATCATGAACCGGGCAGTCGATTTGGTGCGAAACTGGTCCCAGAATGGCAGGACCGCGATGAGCACCAGAAAGCCGGGAAGGAAAATGGCAAAAAGAGCCAAGGCAGCCCCAAGGACACCGTTGGGAGAAGGCCCCAAAACCGCCCCGAGATAGACTGCGAAGGTGAAGAGCGGCCCCGGTACGGCTTGGGCAGCGCCATAGCCGGCGAGAAAAGCATCGTGGCTGACCCAGCCGCCTTGCACCACTTCAGCATCGAGGAGCGGCAACACCACGTGGCCGCCGCCGAAGACCAGCGCCCCTGCGCGGTAAAAGCGATCGATCACGGAGAGCGCCTGCGAGTGCTCGGCCGACAGCGGCAGCAGGGCCAATAGGGCTATGAAAGCAAGGCCGGCAGTGCCCGCCGTCCATCGCGGCACGGGAACCGCAATATGTCCGCCGTGCGCCTTGTCCCCTCCTCTGGCGACAACCCATCCTGCTACGGCGCCCATGGCAATGGCAGCCAGCATGGTGAGACTTCCTGGAGCGAAAGCCATCAACGTCACGGCGACGACGGCAATCGCCGACCTCTCCCGATCGGGGCAGAGACTCCTGGCCATGCCCCAGACAGCTTGCGCGACAATGGCCACGGCCACAATCTTGAGACCATGCAGCGCACCTGCCCCGAGGCTTCCGCCGATTGTCGGTGCCGCCAGCGCGAATACCAGCAAGATGAGCGCCGAAGGCAAGGTGAAGCCCAAAAAGGCCGAACAAGCTCCGAGCCAGCCGGCTCGCATCAGCCCCAAGGTGAAGCCGACCTGGCTTGAGGTCGGCCCCGGCAGGAACTGACAGAGCGCAACGAGATCGGCATAGGCTTGGTCGCCCAGCCAACGGCGACGTACCACCAGTTCCTCGCGAAAATAGCCCAGATGCGCGATGGGGCCGCCGAAGGAGGTCAACCCCAGCTTGAGGAAAGCAAGAAACACCTCGACGGCGTTCCCGTGAGTGCCCTCTGCATTTGATCCGACCACCCGGTTTGTCATTGCCCCGCCATCACCCGCCTTATCGGCATAGTGTCATGATGGCGGCAAGTGACAAGTCCATGACAGATGTCCACCGCGTTGTCGGTGCGGCTCAGTTCTGCGAGGTCTGAACAGGAGCTGCAGTATTCTGTGCGGTCGGGGCCGTGTCGACCCTTGCAATGACCGACATCCCAGGCCTCAAGCGCTCTGCTAATGGCTGACCATCGAGCAGGCAGATACGAACCGGGATACGCTGCACCACCTTGGTGAAGTTGCCACTGGCGTTGTCAGCCTTGAGAACGCTGAACTCGGAGCCGGCAGCCGGCGCGAGTTCTTCCACGACACCCTTGACGGATGCGCCACCCAGACCATCGACGTCGATGGTCACCGGCTGACCGACCTGCATGTGAGCGGTCTGGGTTTCCTTGTAGTTGGCAACGATCCAGCGCGCGGGCGGCACGAGGAACATCAATTGCGTACCCGCGGTCACATACTGCCCCTTTCGGACCGAGCTTTCGCTGATCTGTCCATCGGCGGGGGCGGTGATCACGGTGTTGCCAAGGTTGATGCGAGCCAAGTCGACGGCAGCCTCTGTCGCATGGACTTGAGCTTCCAGTCCCGAGCGCGAAACATCGGTGGCGCGCACCTGCGCCTCAGCGAGACTGATGTTGGCCTCGGCGGAGGTCACGCCTGCCTCGGCGACCTTGAGATTGGCAACCGCGCTATCGAGGTCTGTCTCGGCACGGATGCCTTTCTCGGTGAGCGAGTTGATGCGGTCATAGGCGGCCTTCGCCTGGTCGCGCTGTGCCATTGCCTGGTCGAGCGCCGCCTTGCGGACGGCGACAGTGGCTACGTTCTGCGCCATCGTCTGATCCACGTTGGCAAGCGATGCCTTGGCGACGTCGAGCTGCGCTTGCGCTTGGGCAAGCTGCTGGCGATAGATGCGGTCATCGACCCTGACCAACGGGTCACCCGCCTTCACAAACTGAAAATCACGCACTGGCACCTCGGTAACGTAACCGCTGACCTGTGACGACAAGGCGGTGACTTGACCGCGCACGTAACTATTCTCGGTCACCTCGATGGTGCTGGTGAAGGGCCAAAGATGCCAGGCCCAAAGAACCGCTGCCGAACCGGCGAGCCCCACCAACAGCATGACCGCCACTGTGGCAACGCTGGCCTTGACGACCTTTGGCGGGGCAGACGGCTGGATGGGCGCAGCGTCAGTCGTTTCGTCATCCATGCTGCGGGTCCGCGCCGATAGCTCGGAGGTCTCTTCAGGCAAAGGGGGACGGAGAGGCTTGTTCATGGCAGTTGGTCCTGAGTTCTTGTGCGTGTCGGCGCGGGAGAAGCTAGCGGCGGCTCAACCGGCCCGCTTTTTCGAAAAGCCCGACAGGACGCGCAAAATGTCGGCGGCGAAGGTCCAGAGAAGAAAGCCCATGGCGATCAGGCTATTGAGCAGGGAGGCGTCGTTATAGGCCCGCACGTTGGCTTCGCGGGTGGCAGCCTGAGCCAACAGCGCCTGGGCCTGAACATCGCGACGCGAGGGATCGACGATCGCCTTGGCATAAGCGCCTTGATAGAGCTTGATTCTCTGCGAGACCTGAGGATCGGTTGGGTCGAGCTCGTTCACCAGGATGGTCGAGTATTCATGCTCGCGATACAGCTGATAAGTGCCAAGTACCGCCGGTCCGACCAGACCTCCGATTCCCTGAGAAAGGCTGAAGAGAACCGAGATAGTGATGATGTGGTCGACGCCGCGCGCCATCGCCTTGATGAAACCCATCATGAGGATGGGCCCCGTGAACATGCCTGTGGCGAGCGAGATCATCAGCTGGCTGAGATAGACATCCTGGGGACGCGTGAGGTTGGTGGCATTGTGCTCGAGATAGCTGCCGACAACGATCAGGGCGACGGAGAAGCCCAGGATCGCCAGAATGCGCTTCGGGCCAAACATCAAAGCCGAAATGACCGCACCGGCCACGGTACCGGCAAGCATGACCGCATAGAGGGGCTGAACCTGATCGGGGCCCATACCGAGCATCCTGAGCAGACCCGGCGCAGTATAGCTTTGCTCGGACAGCAGAAAGCGCATTCCGACCGCCCCCATGACGAAGCGGAACGCATCGCTGGTTCCAAGCCACCGCGTCATTACCATCGGGTGGGCCCGATGATGCTCGATCAGCACGGCCACGATGGTCATGAGCAAGGCGGCAATGACCGCGTAGGCCATCCAGGGATTGTCTTCCCACCATTCGTAGCGCATCTGCGCAAAGACGGCGCCGACCAGCGCGATCGCCGGAGCCAGCAAGGCGAAGGATAGAAAATCCAGTGGTTCGAAGGTCTGGATGCGAATGCCCTGCGGCAACTTGACGATGACGATCGCGGCAAGGCTGAGAAGCGCCATGCCCAGCTCAAGCCGATAGATTTCCCGGAAGTCGCCGGTATCGGTCAGCCATGGCGAAAGCACCCAAGCGAGCGGCGTCATCGCCTGCACCAACCCGAGAGCCAGACAAAGCGCTCGGCCGAGATGCTTCATGGGAAAGGCCTGCATCAGGTAGAACATGCCGAGCGCGCTCATGGGCGCGGCAACGAAACCGGCCACGGCCCGCAGCAGCAAAGCTGAGGGATAGTCGGCGATCATCAGGTGAAGGATGCAGATGACAGCGTAAGCCGCGATGCCGGCCTCGGCGAAATGGCGGATACCGAACCGTTGCCGGCATTTATACAGGATGAGGTTGGCCGAGGCGTTGAACATGACGTAGACCGCCGACAACCACGCCGCCTCGGATTGCGTCAGTCCCAGATGCCCCTGGATATTCTGCAGATTGGCCGCAACGAGACCGGTGCCCAGGCCGCTTGTTGGAATCACCAGCAGCCCACCGACCAACCCGTAAGCGATCCGGCGACCAGTCGAATGCTTGACGTAGGCTGGCGAACCGGGAATGCGGGGGCGTTCCTCGGGGTCCCAATCGGGTAGAGGGTCCAGGGGCTGGAGGTTCACGGCACCACCTCCGGGGACACAGCCAGACGCGGGCGCAGGCCTTCGACCAAAAGCTCGAAGGCGCGCAGGCCAAGCCGAGCCTGCTCGTCGGCCGATCGTCCGCGCAATGCGGAGCCGAGCATGCTGACCAGAAGCGTGACATCTTCGACCTGCATATCGGGACGACAGGTGCCGGCTTCGACCGCGCGAAAGATCAGCGGAGAGAAGATTTGATGGAAGCGTTCGCGAACGCGCCGAACTTCAGGTGCGTTGCGATCGAGCACGCGCCAGTAATCGATCAGCGATGAGCGGGCGTGAATACGCTCGGCGTGAAAGCGCAAAAGTACGAAAAAAGCGTCTTCCCGATCCCCGAGCTCAACGGCTTTGGCCGCTGTCTCTTCAAGGCCCTGTTCCAGCAAGGCGACGATCAGATGGTGCCGATCTGGGAAATGCCTGTAGAGCGTCGCTCGCCCTACCCCGGCTTCCTGGCAGACAAGATCGAGGGGAACAGTGATGCCATGGCTCGCGAACACGAGGTCCGCTGCCTTGAGAATGGCCGAGCGGTTCTCCTCGGCATCTTTTCTGAGTTTTGACATGCATCGTAAATCGGACATTAGTGTCCGATTGTCAACGCAGACGATTCTCATTCGCGGATAATCGCGATGACATTTGAGTTACCGAGGTGAAATGAGTCCGAAACCTCGCATAAACGGACAAAATAGCCCTTATCGTCCCATATGTACCGGCTCGTACTAGGTTCCTCTGGCGTGGAGAAAGCTCGCGCCACCGGCACATTGACCGAACACCATCAACGCGAGATTCTTTCATCGTCGAGCGACGGAACGGCGGCCTGCCTCCGTTAAGGTAAAAAGCAGATCTTTGAATGAAGTGCTCGGATCAACAGGACGACAGAGCGAGAAGCGGGAGCCTTGGAGAGCAATGACCCAGATGAGGCGCTGCTCGCGCGCGTGGCCAGCGGCGACAAGGGCGCCGTGCGGGAGATGGTCGCGCGAAAGCTTCCGCGCGTGCTCGGTCTCGCCAACCGCCTGCTTGGTGACCGGGGGGACGCCGAGGATGTTGCCCAGGAAGTCTTCCTGCGGATCTGGCGGCGAGCCGGACAATGGCGACGCGGCGAAGCACTGTTCGATACCTGGCTGCACAAGGTGGCCGTCAACCTTTGCCTCGACAGGCTGCGCCAGCGACGCGGTACCTATGTTATTGAGCCACCAGACAGACCAGACCCCGGCCCTCTGCCCGATGGGGGGATCGCCGTTCAGGAAGAGCGCGATGCCATCAAGGCAGCCATCGATGCGCTGCCAGAGCGTCAGAGGGAAGCAATCGTACTGCAGTATTACCAGGACCTCGGTAATATCGAAGCGGCGGCCGTCATGGGAATCAGCGTCGAGGCGCTTGAAAGCCTGCTGGCGCGTGCTCGACGTAACTTGCGGGCCATCCTTTCAGGAGATCAGCCATGACACCTGAGAGATTCCGAGCGATCATTGAGGCCTACGGCGCCGAACCGCAGCGTTGGCCAGCCACCGAGCGAGCGGCTGCCGAAGACTTTGCGCGTGGGAGCCTTGAAGCCAATGCCTTGCTCTTACGCGAAGCGGAGCTCGATGACCTTTTGGGCCGCTATCGGGTGCAGTCGCCCGGCAGCGCTCTGACCGGCGCTGTCGTCGCCTCGGCCCCACCGTTTCAAAAGTCGTCATCGGGTTATCTTCTCAAGGGCTTTGGTTTTATCGGCGCCGGTCTGGCCGGAGCAATTGCCGGAGCATTGCTGATGATGATGTATACCCCTCCCGCGCCCTCTCTCACCGACCGAGACGAACGTCCCATCCTCACAAGCTTCGATGTCGGCGTCAGTGAATTAGACCTGGGCGAAACCCAATGAGCACACGCACCGCAAAAATCGTTCTGGCTACTTCGCTGATGTTCAACGTGTTCATTCTGGGTGCGGCAGCAGGTGCATGGCTTTGGCCGTGGATCTCCGCGGTCATGCAGCGACCGGATCCAGGTCTCGCCGCTGTGGCAGACGGATTGGATGCAAACCAACGAGAGGCCTTCCGGCAAATCCTGGCAAAGGCCAGACACGACGTGCGGACAGACTCCAAGACGGCGCGCGATGCCCGAAACGATCTCGCTCAACTCATGAGTCAGCCGGAACTTGATCGTAACGCCATCAATGCGGCGCTGGAAACGGCGCGGACTGCCGATGTCCGCGTGCGCGCCCAAATAGAGGCGGCTGTGGTCGATTTCGCCGCGAGCCTCGATCCCAAAAGCCGCGCCATCCTCAATGAGGGCCTGGCTGCGCGCGGACAGATTTTGCCGCGCGAGACAAAAAAATAAGGGCAGGCGACGGATCGGCGTTCTTTCCTCGTTCAAGGGTGCATCTTCAACGGGGAAGGAGGTCTCGGTGAACACTCCCTCTGATGCCCAACGCTCCTTCATAGCGGTGAACCGCTTCGGTCTAGGGGCCTATCTCGGCGACAAGAGCCTCACGGATCCGAAAGCCTGGCTGTTGGCGCAGTTCAAGGCTTACGAACCACAACCCGCTGCCATGGCGGATCTTCCGTCATCGGCCAATATATTCACGACCTACAGGGAGGACAGTGCGGAGATCCGCGCCATGCCGGAAGCGCAACGCGCTGAAGCGCGAAACGAGCTACGCAAGAGAGGCCAAAAACTCTATCAGGACGAAGTTGCGGCCAGAGCAACCTCCGCGCTCAACGGCCTCACTCCCTTCGTTGAACGCCTCGTCCACTTCTGGGCCAATCACTTCGCGATTTCCGCTGACGAGCCGATGATCGTTGCGATGGCTGGCTCGTTTGAACGTGAAGCTATCCGACCCAACGTGCTGGGCCGTTTCGAGGACATGCTGTTTGCTGTCGAGAAGCATCCGGCAATGCTGATGTATCTCAACCAAAACCGCTCGATCGGTCCCAACAGCGTCCGTGCAAAACGTGTGGCCGAAAAGGATCCATCCCGCAAGCCAGGCATCAATGAAAACCTGGCGCGGGAAATTCTCGAGCTCCATACGCTTGGCGTGCGGACTGGCTACAGTCAGAACGACGTGACGCAGTTTGCTTTCGCCATGACCGGCTGGTCGATTGTCGGGCAGGACGGCAACGACGACGATGCTTCTCCCGGTTTGTTCGAGTTCAAGCAACAGCTTCACGAACCGGGGTCGCGCACCATCATGGGCAAGACCTATGATCAGTTGGGACTGGACCAAGCTGAAACAGTTTTGCGCGATGTCGCGCGAAGCGAGGCGACGGCAACCCACATCGCAACCAAACTCGCCCGGCACTTTGTGGCCGATTCTCCGCCGGATTCACTCGTGCAACGGCTCAAGTCCGCGTATCTCGACTCCGGCGGAAACCTTCCCACGGTCTATCGAGCACTTATCGATGCGCCTGAAGCCTGGGATCCGACTGCCGCCAAGTTCAAGACGCCCTGGGAATGGAGTCTTTCAGCCCTCCGTGCAGTCGGCGCATCGCCTGATGTGACGGCGACCACCGCGGAACTCGCAAGACAGTTGGGCCAGCCGGTTTGGCGGCCGCAGGCACCGGCCGGATATGACGACGTCGCCGCCAGTTGGGCTGCTCCCGATGCGCTGGTTCGACGCGTCGAGGTGGCGCAGCGATTGGCGCGCAAGACAGATCCTTCCCTCGATGCGCGCGTAGCAGCTGGTGAACTTCTCGGCCCGTCGCTTTCCAAGACGACGGCCACTGAAATCGCCCGGGCAGAATCCCCCGCAACTGCGGTCGCCCTGCTCCTTGTCTCGCCGGAATTCCAGAGGAGATAACCATGCTGGACCGCCGAAATTTCCTTCGGAGCGCCGCGCTCGGCGCAGGCGCACTCATGATCTCGCCGCGAATGGTGTTCGCCAACGTCGAGACCGATCGCCGCTTCGTCTTCGTCATCCAGCGGGGTGCAGCGGACGGACTGGACACCGTCATTCCCTACGCCGACCCGGCTCTTGCCGGCCTGCGCGGCTCGCTCGCGATCGATCAGGCGAGCATGCACAAGCTCGACGGCATGTTTGCCTTGCACCCGTCACTTAGCCGGCTCGCCGACTTCTACGGACAAGGGCAATCGCTGTTCATTCAGGCCGTGGCGTCGCCCTACCGGGAGCGGTCGCACTTCGACGGTCAGAACGTCCTCGAAAGCGGCGGTTCGAACCCATATCAACTCAGGGACGGCTGGCTGAACAGGCTATGCACGCTGTTGCCGAAGACCGAGGAGGAAGCGATTGCTCTCGCGCCAACCATTCCTCTCGCCTTGCGCGGTGCGGCGCCAGCCAACTCCTACGCGCCATCGAACCTGCCCGAGGCGCCCGACGACCTCCTGATGCGGGTCAACACCCTCTACGACGGCGACCCGGAGCTTCATTCGCTCTGGAGCCGCGCGATGGAAAACCGTGGATTGGCCGCCGCCGTGGGCGCGAAGCAGGACCCGGCCACGGTCGGCAAGACGGCAGCCTTGTTCCTCGGTCGCCCCAACGGTCCGCGTGTCGCAATGATCGAAACGGCTGGCTGGGACACCCACGACGCCCAGAAGCAGCGCCTTGCCAACCAGTTGCGCGGCCTCGATCAGATGATTGGCGCGCTGCGTGATGGCCTTGGAGACGTTTGGTCGAACACCACTGTGCTGGTGGCCACGGAGTTCGGCCGCACAGCAGCTGTCAATGGCACAGATGGAACCGATCACGGGACGGCATCGGCAGCCATGCTGATCGGCGGAGCGGTCCAGGGCGGCCGGGTCGTTGCCGACTGGCCCGGTCTCGCGCAAGCAAATCTCTACGAAAACCGGGATCTGGCCCCAACGCTCGACCTCGACGCCCTGATCGCGCTGGTAGCTGCCGAAAGCCTGCACCTCGATCCGGAGAAAACGATGCGCACGCTGTTTCCGGACCGCCCGTTCAATCAGAAGCTGGCCGGCTTGGTTCGCGTCTAGCGACAGGTCCCTTCATCCACTGATCGCTGCGAGTGTCGCGTCGCAAAGCACCTGTGCGCCAGCGATCACCTGGTGCGGCTCGACATACTCCGCTTCATTGTGACTAAGGCCGCCTCGGCACGGAACAAACACCATTGCCGCCGGACCGAGGCGGGCCATGAAAAGCGCATCGTGGAAGGCGCCGGAGAACATCCGTCGGCTTGGGAAGGCGCGCCTAGCCGCCACGCCTTCGACAATGTCAAGCAGACGCTCGTCAAACCGAGCCGGTGCGACATCCATGCTGCGGCGCACAGTCGCGCGACAGCCACTGTTCGTCGCCACATCCGATACCAAGGCAATCACCTCTGACTCCAGTCGATCGATTTCCGCCCCGTTCGGATGACGAAGATCGATGGAGAATGTCACTTCGCCGGGTATGACGTTGACCGCGCCGGGAGCCAGCGTAAGGCGCCCAACGGTGAGACGCGCATTGGCATCGGAGGGCATCACCGTTGCCTGCAGCTTTGCGATGACGGTCGCGGCCACCGCCATGGCATCGCGACGGTCAGCAAGCGGCGTCGTTCCGGCGTGAGCGACCTGTCCTTCGATGACCACCTCCAGCCAGCGCGTTCCCTGAATGCCCTCGACTACGCCGATCAGCGCCCCTTCACGTTCAAGCAGCGGCCCCTGTTCGATATGCAGTTCCAGATAGCCGGCAAATGGACGAGCAAAAGGACGCTCGGACGCCTCGGGCAGCGCTGCCAGCGTCGCCGCGAGTTCATCGACAAGGCAAATGCCGCCGCCATCCATCATATCCTGCCAGCCGTCAGGGAAAGCGCCCGTGGCATAGACTTGCGAGCCAAAGGCACCAGGAGAAAAACGGCTTCCCTCTTCGTTGGTCCAAGCCACCAGTTCTACCGGCCCCGCCGTGGCGATCCCTTGATCCTCCAGCGTCTCCAGGACTTCGAATGCTGCCAGCGTACCGAGCGCACCATCGAAACGGCCGCCGGTGGGCTGGCTGTCGAGGTGGCTACCGATCAGGAAGGGCGGACGACTATTGTCCGCACCGGATCGACGCAAGAACAGATTGGCTGCCTTGTCCTGGAACACCGAAAAGCCGCGCCTCTTGGCGAGGTCAGCCATAAGAGCACGCGCGGCACGGTCCTCGGCGCTGAGCGCCGGCCGGTTGACGCCTCCGGCAGGGGTCGCGCCAATCCTCGCAAAGGCATCAAGGCGGACGAGCAACCGACCACCGTCGATCGAGGGATAAGCGATCATGGGCGCAGCCCGGCCATGAATGCCTTGACGCGATCGGGATCGACCATGTTCCACCAGACGCCGTCATGCTTGAGAGCGCTTGCGACAATCACGCCGTCGACAATGCCGAGGATATCGCGGGCGTTATCGGGCGTCACACCGCTTCCCACCAGGGTCGGCAGATGCGAAGCCTCCTTGATGAGCCTTATGTAGCCGAGGTCGGCTGCGTGTCCGGTGCGCTGACCGGTGGCGATTACCGCATCCGCATCAAAGAAGGCGAGATCGCGCACCAGTTCCTCCACGGGGCGGTCGGCGACAATGGCGTGCGCGCCGTGCTTGACGTGGGCGTCGGCGAAGATGCGAATCCCGTTCGCCTGGAGATGAGCCCTGTAGCGCATGGCGCGCGCTGCCTCGCCCTCGACGAAACCCTCGTTGGCGACATAGGCGTTGGCCCATTGATTGACGCGGATGAATCCGGCGCCCGAGGCGCTGGCCACGGCAAGCGCCGGCAGCGCAGCGTTGGCCAAAACGTTGATGCCAATCGGCCGCCCCAACTCGCGACGGATACGGTCGGCCACCACCGCCATATGTGCGGCCGTCTCGGGACCAATGTCGTCGGGCTTCGAAAACGGCACGTCGCCATGGTTTTCGACGATGACGCCGTCGCATCCGCCTGCAAGATAGGCCCGCGCATCGGCGAGGCCCCGTTGGTAGATCTCCTCAACCGGTTCACCACCATGGCGCGGCGCGCCGGGGAGTGGTGCCAAGTGAACGACGCCGATCACCACCTTGGTACGGCCGAACAATTGTTGAAGGGCGTCGCCGGCCGTCTGGCCGACTGGGTTTGCGGCTTCTGTCATGAAGAAATCCTCGATTGCCCTTGAATGAATGCGGCCATTTCCGAACGGCTCGGACAGGCGGCAAGCGTTCCCCGCCTCGTCACCGCGAGAGCCGATGCCTTGACGCCAATGTGCACGGCGGACGCCAGCGATTGCCCTTGAGCAAGACAACCACTCAACACGCCGGCGAAGACGTCGCCGGCACCGCTGGTATCGACGGCAGCCACCACCGGGGCTGCGACATGCTCGACGCGCGTGGCACCATTGTCGAGATAAAGAGCACCGGCTGCCCCGAGGGTGACGACCACGCGAGCCGCCCCACCGCGAGACAGAGCGTATGCCGCGTCATCCGGGCGGGGAGCACCCGATAGAGCCTCAGCCTCGACGGCGTTGACGATCACCACGTCAGCCTCTGGAATCCCGGCAGGGCCAAGCGGGCTCGGGTTGAGAATGGTGACGACGCCCTTATTCCTAGCCAGATCCAGAACGGCGCGAGTCGCTTTTGCCGTCAGGTTGCCCTGCATCAGCAAGTAATCGCCCTGTCCCGGTCGATCTCGAAGGCTCGTCGGATCGAAAGTTCTCGCCGAGGCAGCGGCCGTGACCACCAGATTTTCGCCGCTCGCGTCAACTAGAATGGTGGATCTGTCGGTCGGGGTCTCTAGAACAACGAGCCCGCTGAGCGAGAGATCGGCCGTCAGTGCCGCCCGGACGAAAACCGCCTCCGGATCGGCTCCCAGCGCGGCGGAGAAGATCACGTTCGCGCCCGTTCGCGCTGCCGCCACCGCCTGATTGGCTCCCTTGCCACCAACGCCGCGCAGCGTGGCGACGGCATTGATCGTCTCGCCGGGTCGCGGAAGCCGCTCGACGTAGAAGGTGTCGTCGACGCAGACATTGCCGACTACGTAGAGCGCCATCGGTCAGTCCCGCCCAGTCGCCCAGGCCAGCATCTGCTCGAACAGCGTCTTGTAACCCTTCCAGGCAACAAAGTCAGGCGACAACCAGTGAGGGCCGACGTCGGACGTCCAGGCAATCGTCCGGCCCTTGCCATAGGCTCCGGTGACCAGAAGTGGCAGCGCACCATATTCGGACGAGACGGTGGCCAGAACTTCGGCGCCAGGCTTCACCTCGACTTCGTTGAAGCCAAGGAGTACCGGCCAATCGCCACCCAGGCCCTTCAGGATTGGGTGATCGAGTTTGCCGATCACCTCGGCAGCAAAGCCTTCCGGCACTTCGACGCGATCGTCATAGGGAAGGCAGGTCACCGGCAACACGTCTTCAACGGCAGTCTTACGATAACGAGCGCCGCCATTGATGCCCTGGAAGGAGTAGTAGCCACCGAACATCAGGAGGCCGCCGCCATTGGCGACGTAATCGCGCAACAACTTCAGCCGGTTCGGCGTCGTCTGCGACTTGATCCAGGTATCGGGATGGAGCAGCAGCGTGTTGGCACCAATGTCTGACAACACAACCGCGTCATAGGCTGACAGCGCTTCCATGGTCTGCGGGAAGTCGCGTTGCGCCTCATGCGAGGGCATGAAGGTGACGTCGAATGGGCCACCCTTCAGCGTCTTCAGGAGTTCGTCGGCCCCGGTGTGGTAAGTGACGGTCGCAAACTGGTCGAAGCCCTTGATGTGGGTGGCCGTCGAAACCCAGGACTCGCCAGCCAGCAGGATCTTCTTGGTCATGTTGCTTTCCTCAGCAATGTGTCTGGAGACCGCCTTCAGGCGGCGAACACCGATTTCGGATTGTCGATGAGCATGCGGTCGATGACGGCGCCATCTAAACCGTGACGTTTGAGGCGCGGGACGAAGTGGCGCAGCACGTGGGCGTAGCCGAAGCCGCCATAGCGGGTCAGCATCATCTTGAGGAACACGTCCTGCGACATCAGGACGCGGTCGGCGTACCCCTTCTCGACGAGATTGAGGATGCCGCGCGCGTTGTCCTCGTCTGACGGCGACTGGGCGTCCTGGTCGGCATAATAATAGTCCATGCCGATCATGTCGTATTCGATGAAGGCACCGCGAGCGGCGAGCGAGGTCTGGTAGGCCGTATCATCCCAGCTCGGATTCATGTGGCAGAGCACGGTGTGACGAAGATCCGCTCCTTCCGATTCCACGACGTCGAGAACCTCGTTGGCGAGGCGCTCCCAGCCAGGCAGGTGAATGGTCAGCGGTACGCCAGTACGGGCCGATGCCCGCGCAGCGCCTTGCAACGAGCGTCGCTCGGCCTCGGTGAAATCCTTGGACACGCCGATCTCGCCGATGATACCGGCCATGATCGGAGGCTGCTTCTCACCACCGCCAACATCATCGACGATGAACTGCGCTATGGCCTCGACGTCCATCGTCTTGAGCCAGTCAGGGTGACTGAACTCGAGATAGAAGCCGGTGCCCATGACGATCTTGAGGCCGGACAGGCGGGCGATGCGGGAGAGCGCCTCGGGATCTCGGCCGATACCGATGGTGGTGGCATCGATCACCGTGTTGCCACCGAAGCGGCGGTAACGATCCAGCTCGCGCAGAGCGAGGTCGACATCGTCGAGCGAGACGTTATCCCTATTGAGGTAGGGGTTCATTCTGAGCTCGCCGATGATTTCCATGTTGACCGGCTGCTCGGAAACGCGGCGTCCCTCATCGTCGATATCGCAGGGACAGCGCCAAGCGTTGGCGCCGTCGAGCAGGATATGCTCGTGCATTAGCGTGATGCCCATCTCCCCGACCGGAACGGGGCCGGTGACGGTCATCACCGTACCGGACAGCACCCCGATCGGCGACCGCTCGGCCGGCTTGCCTGCAAAGAGATGATCCATGATCAGCGGCTCCTGGACCCGCCCTTGAACAGGCGGAAGTTCAGCCAGATGGCAACGAGGATGATTAGGCCGGTGACGATCGGCGTCAGAAACGGCGAGAGGTGGGCGAGGATCAGCCCGTTGGCGATCACAGCTACGGTCAGCGCGCCCAGAATGGTGCCAACCACTGAGCCGCGACCGCCGAACAGCGACGTGCCGCCCAGAACGACCGCGGCAATAACGTCGAGTTCGAAGCCCTGGCCGGAGTTGGATGAACCGGAACCAAGTCGCGAAGCGAGAATGATGCCGGCGAGCGCCGCCGCCGTTCCGGTCAGCACATAGACCATGAGCGTGACGATGCGGGTATTCACCCCAGCCCGACGGACAGCTTCGGCGTTGGCGCCGACACCAGTGACATAGCGACCGAAGGCTGTCTCGTTGAAGGCAAGGTAGGCTATCGCCAGCACGACGATGGCGATCAGCGCGGGGACCGGGATACCGATGAACCAAGCCCTGCCGATGAAGTTGAAGCCGCTCGCCGGATCGACCGGGATGGAGTAACCTCCGGTGATCAGAAGCGCGATGCCACGAATGACCGAAAGGCCAGCCAGCGTCACGATGAAGGCGGGAATGCCTTCAAATGCGATGAAGAAGCCCTGCAGTGCGCCGACGGCGGCGCCAAGGCAGAGCAGCGCGATCACCACCACCGGCCAGGGCACCCCCCATTGCAGCAATACCGCCGACAACGTCGCGGTCAGCGCCAGGACCGAACCGACCGAGAGATCGATACCGCCGGTGGTGATGACGAAGGTCATCGCCGAGGCGACAATCAGCAAGGGCGCCGATTGACGCACGATGTTGAGAAGGTTGGGCGTGGTCAGGAAGGCATCGGTCGCCAGCGAGAAGACAATACAGACCACCGCAAAAAACAGCGCGATGGACACGACTCCGCCACGGGCGATGGCCTTTTCGTGCCAGCTTGCCTTGACGAGGCGCGATGAGGCTTGTTGTTTGATGGCACTGTCGCTCATGCTTGGACTCCAGTGCTGTCACCGATGCGCGCCGATCGAGCAGCGAACTTGCGCCCGACGATCAGATTGACCACTTCCTCGATGCTGGTTTCCGAGACGTGCCGCTCGGCGACATTGCGCCCCTCGTACATTACCTGGATGCGATCGCAGACCAGGAAGAGGTCCTGCAGGCGGTGGGTGATCAGGATCACCGACACGCCGCGGGCACTGACGGCACGGATCAGATCGAGCACGGCTTCCACCTCGGCAACGGCCAGCGCGGCCGTCGGCTCGTCCATGATCAGAACGCGCGGATCGAAGGAGGCGGCGCGGCCGATGGCGATCGATTGCCGCTGACCGCCGGACAGGTTTTCAACCTTGAGGCGGGTGTCCGCAATGACAATGCCGAGCCGGTCGAGCATGGCGCGGGCCTCGGCATGCATGCGCGTCTTGTCGAGAAAGGACAGGCCGGCAAGGCGTCGACGCGGCTCGCGGCCCAGGAAGAGATTGCCCGCGACGTCCACCGTGTCGCAGAGCGAAAGGTCCTGATAGACCATCTCGACCCTGGCGCTGCGAGCATCGGCAGGTGATGTGAAGCTGACGATCTCGCCGTCGATCTCGATGGTACCGGCGTCGGGAATGATCGCGCCGGAGAGAACCTTGCTGAGGGTCGACTTGCCGGCGCCATTGTCGCCGACCAGTCCCAGCACTTCGCCGGGCTTCAGTGTCAGCGACACATCGTCGAGCACCTGAATGGGGTGATAGCGTTTGGAGATGCCCGTCATCCGAACGCGGTAAGGCGAGGTTTCGGTCATGCTGATGTCCGCTCGGAAGCAACCTTGCGGCGCTCTCCATTGAGAACGGCATCCCATCGGCGGGCCGAGACGGCGACCGACGGGAGGCAACGAAGAACCGGGACGCCGTGCAGCCTGGCGCCCCGATGTTTCACAGGCTCAGATTACTGGAACATCGACTTGAAACTGGCCACATTGTCCTTGGTGACGATGGTGACCGGAACGTTGATGATCGGATCGACCTTGCCGCCCTTCTTGAGCGTCTTGAGCGCTTCGACGGCGGCCTTGCCCTCGCCCGCCGGATCCTGCTGGACAACAGCGATGACCCAGCCTTCCTCTATACCCTGGACGGCCTGCTTGGTCAGGTCCCAGCCAAACACCTTGACGCTGTCGGTGTGGCTCTGGGCCGTGACGGCGGAGACCGCACCGATCAGCGCCGGCTCGCCGGTGGCATAGAGAGTGCTCATGGTCGGGTTGGCGGTCATCAGGTTTTCAGCAGCCGATAGTGCCACGTCCTGAACGTTCTGGCCGTCGACCGTGTCGAGGAAAGTGACCTTGGCGCCGCTTGCCGTCACAGCCTTCTTGAAGCCGTCGAGACGCTGGTTCTGGATGAAGGAGTTGAGCGCACCCACGACGCCAACCGTCGCCTTGCCGCCCATCTTCGCCTTGACGTAATCGGCGTAGAACTTGCCGATATCCTCGCCGGCCTTGGTATTGTCGACGCCGACGAAGGCGACATTGTCGCCGTCAGGAATCTGCGCATCGATGGCGATCACCGGAATGCCGGCCGCCTTGGCGGCGGTGATGGCCGGCTTGACGCCATTGACGTCGATGGCCACGAGAATGATGCCATCGACCTTCTGGGTGATGTAGTTCTCTATGGCGTCGTTCTGAGCCGAGGGCACGTTATTGGCGTTGTAGATGACGAGATCGACACCGGCCGCCTTGGCAGCGGCCTTGGCACCGTCATTGATCTGATTGAAGAACAGCGCTTGCTGGTTGATGTTGACCAGAGCGAAGGTTTCAGCGGAGGCCGGCGACAGGCCGACGGCGAACGCAGACGCAAGGGCACAACCCGCCAGAATCCTGGAAAGACGCATTTGGAATCCCCTTTGGTTTATTTGCCCGTTTGGGGCTTGTTGGCGCCGGATGGCACGTCGCGATAATTCAAGAGCATTGATTTTATGTCAAGTAACTTGAATGGCGTTTTTGATGGCAAACCGGCCATTTCGCAAGCGCAGCCCTGCCCATCCTTCAAGAAACTTTACAGCAGGACGGGCACATCGAAACTCGGAGCAACCGGGCCGCGAATTCTCATTCCCTCAGGACACGAGACGCCTTCGCCTGGACCTGCCAAATCAGAGATCGCTCAGGCAGGGACAACTTTCTTCAGGTCGACAGTAATCGTTCAGAAGGTTGCTGGCGTGTTGACCCAGAATATGCTGGCCCGGCAATCGCCAGCATTGCGATAATGATGTGGTAGCTCGGAGTTGAAGGCGAATGCATCGCCTTCCTTCAGATGGAATTTTCGTTCGTCAACGATCAGCTCAACCTCGCCGACAATGACATAGCCGACTTCTTCCCCCACGTGCTGGATGGGACCGGCGCTCTCGCCCCCAACTTCGACGTGATGGATGTTGCATTGCAGGAGATGGCCGGGCGAGTAGGGGATAATCCTCTCGAGAGCAATGCCCTTGCCGCGTCGTAGCGGATCAAGCGTCAACACGGGCCGCGTACCGGCTCGAAATATCATCCCCTCTTCGCCGTGCGATTCCTCGAAGAACCAACCGATGTTCTTGTCGAGCACCTTGATGATCCGATGCAACATCGGTAGCGACGGCGACGCCTTGCCGTTTTCGATCTTCGAAAGGAGGCTCTCGGAACAGTTGGCAGCCAGCGCCAGCGCCTTCAGCGTCATGCCGCGCGTCTGGCGCGCCAGCTTGAGGCGCGTGCCAAGGCCAACCGGCATACCGTGGCGGACCTCTTCGGACAGCGTGCTGGGACTATCAATGAGGACCGTATCGTCCGTCTTCATCAACTAACACTTTCCTAGCCGGCCATATAAACTCGCGGAAACTCAGCCGACAGAACCTGGACGGAATCTATCGTTTCCTGGGTTTCTCATCCGCAGGCGACCGGTGCAAGCCCGACCGCGCCTCGTGGGCCACAGGCGTACGGATTGAGACTCAACTCGGGGCATTCGTCAATCTAGCCTCGCACGACCAGGAAGGGAGAAGACAACGGGCAAAGCACGAAGCAAACCCGGATGGATGGGCAGCCGGTTGGCATGCCTCCACCCGGATTGCCAACTGGGAGCTTAGGTCCTGTGGCTCGTATCCAGCCCACCGTCGTTCGGTCGCAGAGCCTTCGCTACTGAAGCTTCTAGCGATGTATCGAGAAGAGCTCGTGTCGGGTCTCCACCCTTGAAGCCGGCTTGCGTCAGAATCTCGTCCAGGATCGGCTTTTGAGCGGTGAAGTTCAGGAGCTGGCTTGACAGATCATTGATCGGGCTGCCTGTCTGTTCACCGGACTTGCCGCCGAACGAGCCGAGCCCGCCGGTGCTGAAAATCCTGATGTCGGAGATCTTCTCGATCGGCTTCATCGCCTCCGCAAGCGCCTTAGGCACGATGTCGACACGCGCCTTCGCCAGCTCGAACTCGATGATGCTCTCGGCAAGGGCGTTGCGGGCTTCGTTCTTGGCCCGTTCGGCCCGGGCCTCAGCTTCGCCGAGCTCAATGACACCGGCAGCGCGAATCTTGGCGGCTTCGGCCTCGGCGCTTGCCTGGATCTGAAGCGCCGCCGCAACATTCTCTGCAGCCTGCCGTTCAGCCTCCGCCTTGACCGTGATGGCGGTTGCCTCCTGTTCCGCCTCCTTCCGGGCGGCAATTACCGCGATGCGCTTGGCGCGCTCGGCGATCTCGACTTCACGAGCGGTCACGACCTGCTCTTCCGCCGTTATGGCGCCAGCCTTGGCTTCGTCAGCTTTGGCCCTGGCGGCTTGCTCTTCCTCGGTCTTCTGGGCGACCGCGATCGCGGCTTCGATACGCGCTGTTTCCGAAATCTTCCTGGCCTCGGCCTCTCGTTCGGCAATTCCGCGCTCGGCGGCGATGCGCGCAGATTCACGCGCTTGCCGCGCCTCAGCATCTCGCTCGGCAATGCCACGCTCGGCATCAAGGCGCGCAGTCTCCTCGGCAAGACGTGCAAGCTGCTCGGCCTTGGCGGCCTCGGCACGCGTCTCTGCAGTCTTGTTGGCGATATCGCGTTCCTGGGTCAGCTCGGCATCACGCTGTTCACGTTCGATGGTAAGCCGTCTTAGCGCAGCCTCCCGATCCTTGGTCGCGATTTCAACCTCGTTGTCGCGCACGATTTGATTGCGTTCGCGTTTGCGTTCCTCGGTGATTTTGGTCAGAGCGGTCAGGCCCTCGGCATCGAAGCTGTTGTTCGGGTTGAAATGCTTGATGTCGGTCTGGTCGAGCCTGGTCAACGACACAGACTCCAACTCGAGGCCGTTCGATTGAAGATCGTGTGCCACAGCCGCCTGGACCGACTTCACAAATTCGGCACGTTGTTCCTGAAGATCTCGCAGGGACATGGTGGCGGCCACGGAGCGCAGGCCGTCGACGAACTTGGCCTCGACCAGAGCTTTCAGTGCATCGGCATCATTGGTGCGATCTCCCAACGTCTGGGCCGCGAGCGCAATATTCTCGGCGTCCGGCTTCACGCGGACATAGAATTCCGCGGTTATGTCGGCCCGCATCCGATCTCTGGTGATCAGGGATTCGGTCTCTGCTCTCTTCACTTCGAGACGCAGGGTGCTGAGCGACACCCAGGAATAGGAGTGAAAGACCGGGAGTATGATCGAACCGCCGTCGAGCACCACTTTCTTGCCGCCGAACCCTGTTCGCACATATGCCTTGTCTCGCGTCGATCGAATATAAAGCGACGAGATGATGATGCCGATGACAACGATCGCCATGACGATGACGCCGGCGACGATGCCCAGAGACAAGAACTCCATGGTCAGAACCCCTTGATGTCGACTTGACTGAATTCCTGAGGCGCAGGAATGGCTTGGAAGAGACCGTCCGAACCATCGACGATGATCACGGAGGCGCCGGTCTCGATCACGTACCCAGGCGCTGCCTGAGTGCGTAGCGTGTGAATGTTGTCGTACGGATCCTTGACGCGCACCATTCCTGGCTGCCCCTGATCGAGCGGACCTATCGTCACCACTCCCATGAGACCGATGAAGCTGGTCTGGCTGACGGCGTTGCTCTCGTCACGCGGCATGATCCGGGCAAGACCGCGGCTTAACCATCGCGTCACGGGAACAGAAACAAGCAGCGCCAGCGGCCCTGCTGCGAATAGGGGGAGTGGCTGGACAATGCTCGCCGCAAGGCTTTGGATGAGGAACCCGGACACTGCAAAGGCCGACAGGAGAAGCACGGCGAGCACCAAAATGGGCACGCCTCCAGCATTGAGCCATGACATCCAGCCGCCCAGCAGCCCGCCTTCTGCGTCGCCAGGGCCGTGATGACCAAGTCCTTGGTCCAATAGCCCCGAAGCCGACACACCGAGCAGCATGGACACAAGCTCGACAAAGCCGAGACCAGCCACCACCAGAAGCGCTTCCCAGAAGACTTCGGTGCCCGGCTGAATGATGGAATCCATCAGCGCTGCCCCTCGCGGAAGACCTTGAGGCGGGCCTCGATTGCATCCTCACGCTGCATCTTGCCAAGTTCTTCGAGTTCGGCTGCGCCGTGGACGGGCTTGGCCGGCGCTCCGGTAACGCGCTCGACTGCTGCCAGAGCGGCAGCCAAACGCTGGTCGTTACGTTGCGACGGCGTGGCGGCCGCGATTGACTTGCGCTCGGCCCGCTCAGCCTCATCAATGCGCTTCATGGCATCGGCACGAGCCGAGGCGATGCTGCGCAATGTGGCTTCGGCTTCGGCAACCTCGTCAGCATTCTCGGCAAGGGCCTTGTCGATGGCCGTGCGCTGTGCTTCCAGATCGATCTGCACGCCGGTTGCGGCACGCGCAAGATCCTCTCGCCCCTTGGCAAGCCCGGTCTTGATTTTCTCATCAAGATCTCGAATTTCGGCGTCGAGCTCGTCGGCCTTGGCCTTCAGCCGATGGCCGGAAGCGATGGCTACCCCCAGCACCGTCCGTGCCTCGTCGGTGATCTTGTCGATTTCCCGAAGGGCCTGTTGGGCCACGGCAATTGGATTGGAGTTCTCGGCCGTGTCGACGGCATTGTTGAGCACACCGGCGATCACTCGCCCCAGACGGGCCAGAATACCTTCGTTGGACATTGAGTTCTCTCTCTGGAATTTGGGGCCGGTCTGGACCCCAACAAGAAGCTGAACGGAGTCTCGATCAAAGCTGAGACGGGCCTCCGCGAAGTCATCCCAGCCATTGCGATAGCCATCCACCGCGTATGGGACACTCACCCTGCCCCGAACTGTCGCTATGCTGACGCTGTCCGGTCCCTTCATCGAGAACAGCTTGGAATCGAGAGGGATATCGACGACCGGGGCGTAGTCGGGACGCCGAGTTCGATCGCGCAGTGCCAAAGTCGCCATGCGCGACGGAAGTCCCGTTTGAGCCCGGATCTCCTCGTAAGCTTCCTCGTGAAGCACGACGAGATTTGCGCCTTTGGTTCCGTCGAGAATTCTCATCGCTTGTCGATAGGCCGCAAGCGTCTCGAAAAGAGCTTCCCTGCTTTCCGGAGACGGAGATAAGGCGACAACCATCGCAAATTGCAGCTTTCCGACCATACCCCATATCATAAGTCACCTCTTTGGTGCTTTCAAGATTGTGTTGGGTATATTTCGGACGTTGAAGTTGAATTTTGTTCTGTGGTTTCCCGGCCGTCGATTTGCATTTGCGGCGTATTTTCAGCGTCTTCCATGGTCTGCCCCACAAATCGCGTTGGTGAGCGACCGCACGCGCCTCGACCTCGATAACAGGGCATCAGCCCGGGCATGAATCTCGGCGGATCGGCTTAGAGGCACGCAATGGATGTCACCGCCGCCAACTCATCCCCCTTTGACCGCGACGTCCTCCGCCTACTTGACAGTCTTGAGCCACACCGCCTTAATGTCAGATGTCAGACCAATTTCTTGGGCCTCGGCCCGGTGAAGTAACGGCGGATCCATGGTCAGCGACCTCTCCTCTCTGGAACGAATTCCGCGGGTCGATCGCGTTCGCAGCGTCATGAACGCCCTTGCCGATCACATCGAGCGGGCCGGCATGAAGCCGGGCGACAAACTGCCCACCGAGCGCGAACTTTCGCTGGCGCTTGGCGTCGGCCGGTCGACGGTGCGCGAGGTGATCCGGCAGTTGCAGGCGCTCGGCGTGGCCGAGCCGCGTGTCGGTTCCGGCACCTTCCTCATCCGGACGATCACTTCCGGCACGATCCACGTGCCGCTGTCGCTCGACATGTCGCACTTGAGAGACGCGCTGCTCCAGACACTGGAGGTGCGGCGCGGCATCGAGGTGGAAGCCTCAGCAGTCGCCGCCTTGAAGCATACGCTCGACGATGTTCCGCTGATGGAAGCGACGCTTGCCGAAATGGAGCGCGTGCATCTCGACAAGGGCACGGCCGGCCGGGAAGACCTCGCCTTTCATCTGTCGATCTACGACGCCACCCACAACCCGCTGTTTCCGCGCCTGCTCGAGCAGATGCGCGAGACCTTCGAAAGTTTCTTCGACCAGCCATTCGACCGGCCGGATTTTGCCCGGCGGTCCTTTCCGGTCCATCGCGAACTGTTCGAGGCGATCGTCGCCCGTAACGTCGTGCTGGCGCGCGAGAAGACCTACGCGATCCTCGAAATCGTCGAGGAAGACATCAAGGACATGTCCAGATGAGTGAGGAAGCCGACCCGATCAGGCGCGCCAGCCTGATCGTCGCCCATGACGAAGCGAACGCCTATGACGCCGTAGTGCCACCGATCGTCCAGACGTCGCTGTTCACCTTCCCGTCCTATGACGAGATGAACCAGACCTACATGGGCAAGAAGACCCGGCCGACCTACAGCCGCGGCCTCAACCCGACCGTTCGCCATTTCGAGGAGATGATCGCACGGCTGGAAGGCGGGGAAGATGCCATTGGCTTTGCTTCCGGCATGGCGGCGATTTCCTCGACTGTGATGACGTTTGTCCGGCCCGGCGACAAGCTTCTCTGCGTCCGCCATGTCTATCCCGACGCCTACCGCCTATTTGAAATTCTTTTGAAGCAGTACGGCGTCAACACCGTCTACGTGGATGGCCGCGACGAGGCGGCGGTCGCACGCGAACTGCCCGGCGCCGCGCTGTTCTACCTCGAAAGCCCGACCAGCTGGTCGATGGATGCGCTCGACGTCTCTTCCCTCGCCGCGCTGGCCCGTAAGCATGGCGTCGTCACGGCGATCGACAACAGCTGGGCGTCGCCGGTCTTCCAGCAGCCTCTGTCGCTTGGCGTCGATCTGGTCCTCCATTCGGCGTCCAAATACATCGGCGGCCACTCGGATGTGGTCGCGGGCGTGGTGACGGGATCGAAGGCGCTGGTCGGCAAGATCCGTTCGACGACCTACCCCTATCTCGGGGGCAAGCTGTCGCCGTTCGACGCCTGGCTGCTGATCCGCGGCCTCCGGACACTGCCTGCCCGGATGAAGGCGCACGAGGCGGCCGCGCTCTACGTTGCCCGCAAGCTTGCCGCTCATCCGCTCGTAGAGAACGTTCTGCATCCCGGTCTCGGCAACAGTTTGCCGCCGGGCCTTCATGGCACCTCGGGCCTGTTCTCGTTCACGTTTACCGAGGGCGTCGACATTCCGAAATTCGCCGATCAGCTGAACCTCTTCAAACTCGGGGTCAGCTGGGGTGGCCACGAGAGCCTCGTGGTGCCGGCGACCGTGGTTCACAACCAGGCCGCCGGGCCGAACTCGGCGGTCGACTTCGGCATCAGCCCGCGCGTGGTACGCCTGCATGTCGGCCTGGAAGGCGCGGAAGCGCTATGGGCCGACCTCGGCGCAGCCATCGACGCGGCGCGCATTTAGGAGGCCAACCAACCTCCTCAACGATCTTCCGGCTTGGAGGGGCCGGTTAGGGCATCGGAGCAAATAAAAAACAGGGGCGCCGATGCCCGATCGGCCGGGATAACCGGCCGGACAAAGAAGACCGCACGGCGGGGCCTCCAGTACCCGCCCTCATGTGGCAACCAAGGAAAGGGGAACTTTCATGAATAGGATTTTGGCTATCGCGTCGCTATCGACGCTGCTCATGGCCGGCACGGCCCTCGCCGATACGACGCTGAAGCTGGTCGAGGTGATCACCAGCCCGGAGCGTACCGAGACGCTGAAGGGCATCGTCAAGACCTTCGAAGACGCCAACCCCGGCGCCAAGGTGGAGATCATCTCCCTGCCGTGGAACCAAGCCTTTGAGAAATTCGCCACCATGGTTTCGGCGGGCGAGACGCCCGACGTGGTCGAGATGCCCGACACGTGGCTTGCGCTCTATGCCAACAACGGCGCGCTGGAGAATCTTGAGCCGTATCTCGCCAAGTGGCAGTACACCCAAGGCTTGACCTCGCGCGCCCTGGAGATGGGCCGCTCGGTGAAGAATACCGCCTACATGCTGCCCTACGGCTTCTATCTCCGGGCAATGTTCTACAACAAGAAGCTCTTGTCGGAGGCCGGCGTTAGCGAGCCGCCGAAGACACTCAACGAGTTCAAGGCTGCAGCCGAGAAGGTGTCGAAACTGCCTGGCAAGTCGGGCTATTGCCTGCGCGGCGGCCCCGGCGGCCTCAACGGTTGGGTGATGTTCGGCGCGACGATGGCTGGCGACAACAGCTTCTTCAAACCGGACGGTACCTCGACATTTGCCGATCCGGGCTGGGTGAAGGGCATCAGCTATCTGGTCGACTTCTACAAGTCGGGCCTCGCCCCCAAGGACAGCGTCAACTGGGGTTTCAACGAAATCGTCGGGGGCTTCTATTCGGGCACCTGCGCCTTCCTTGACCAGGATCCGGACGCACTCATCTCGATCGCCGAACGCATGAAGCCGGAAGACTACGGTGTGGCTCCATTCCCGAAAGGGCCAGCCGGCAAGGCCTTCCCGACCATCGGCTACGGCGGCTGGTCAATGTTTGCCAATAGCGAGCACAAGGATCTCGCCTGGAACCTGATCTCGACGCTTGAAGCACCGGAAGGCAATATCGCCTGGAACAAGCGTATCGGCGCCCTACCGATCCACACGGCTGCCGAGAAGGATCCCTTCTACGCCGGCGATCAGTTCAAGGGCTGGTTCGAGGAACTTGCCGACCCCAATGTCACTCCGACGGTGATGCCGACGCATCTTGAGGAATTCGCCTTCTTCAAGGACTCGCTGGTGATCAAGACCAGCCAGCAGGCCCTTCTCGGTGAAATCACGCCAGAGGATCTCGCCAAGCAGTGGGCGGATTACCTGACGGCCGCACAGCAGAAGTTCCTCGCTGCCAAGTAACGACGTGCCAGCACCTTCCGATCAGGCTGACTGATCAGATCGGAAGACGAACGCTCCGAGCTTGGACCTCCGGTGCGCCTCGCGTCGCCGGAGGTCAGTGCGATCCGTCGGTTCCATGTTCCGGCGGCGATCGAGCCCTCGTGCCTCCTGCACATCGAGCGCCTGCCCGCGAACCCATGCGAGTTTCTATCCGATGACCTCAACCTCCGCGGCCGCGCCACCCAACGGCGACCGCCGAACGACAAAGCAAAGGCTCGCCGCACGCCTGGAGCCATGGCTCTATTCTGCGCCGGTGCTGATCCTGATCGTCGCCATCATGCTGGTGCCGCTGGCGCTAGGCATTTCCTATGCGTTTCGCGACATCAGGTTGCTCAATCCGTTCAGTGGTGCCTTCGTGGGCCTCAAGCATTTCCACGAACTCGCCAGCGATCGCGCCTTTCGCGGCGCTCTGATCAACACGCTATGGTGGACGTTCAGCTCGGTCATTCTGCAGTTCCTGTTCGGCCTGATCCTGGCGTTGCTGCTCAACCAGCCGTTCAAGGGGCGGGCACTTGCACAAGCGCTGTGCTTCCTTCCCTGGGCAGTCCCGAGTTTCCTGTCGGGCCTTGACTGGGCGTGGATGTTCAATCCCGTTGTCGGCCCCATTCCGCACTGGCTCTATGCGCTCGGAATTCTGTCGGAGCCCAGCAATATCCTCTCCGACCCACAGACCGCCATGTGGGGGCCGGTCATCGCCAACGTCTGGTGGGGCATTCCCTTCTTCGCCATCACCATGCTGGCGGCATTGCAGGCGATTCCGAAAGATCTCTACGAAGCGGCCGAGATCGATGGCGCCGGACCGATCGAACGCTTTCGCTCGATCACCGTCCCCTTCCTGGCGCCGACCATGGCGATCTCAATCCTGCTGCGCACGGTGTGGATCGCCAATTTCGCCGACCTCATCGTCGTTATGACCAACGGCGGGCCGGCAGACCGGACCCAGATCGTCGCGAGCTACATCTTCACCCAGGCCTTCCGTCGGCTCGACTTCGGCTATGCCTCGGCGATCGCCCTGGTGCTGCTGGTGCTGTTGCTTGCCTACTCGATGCTGATCGTCATCCTGCGCCAAACCATGCTGTCGAGGCACTGACATGACCAGAAAGCGCATCGTCCTGACCGTGCTGCATCGGCTGGCCGTCCTTGCCTATGTGGCCTTCGCCCTGTTCCCGCTGTTCTGGTTGCTCAAGGTGTCGGTGACGCCGACGAGCCTGCTCTATACCGAGGGAATCCGGCTGTGGCCGTCGCGGGCGAGCCTCGAGCACTATCAGTTCGTCCTGACCCACTCGAACTTCCCGACCTTCTTCCTCAACTCGACCATCGTTTCGGCGTCGACGGCGGTGATCGTCACCATCGTTTCCTCGCTGGCCGGCTACGCCATGTCGCGCTTCTTCTTTCGCGGCAAATACTGGATCGTCGCCCTGCTCTTGCTGACCCAGATGTTCCCGCTGGTCATGCTGATCGCGCCGATGTTCAAGATGCTGTCGCCGCTCGGGCTGACCAACAGTCTCACCGGCCTCGTGATCGTCTACGTCGCCTTCAACGTGCCCTTTGCCACCTTTCTGATGCAGTCCTTCTTCGACGGCATCCCGAAGGATCTCGAGGACGCGGCGATGATCGACGGCGCCACACGGTTCACCGCCTTCCGACAGATCATCCTGCCGCTGACGCTGCCGGGCATTGCCGCGACGCTGGGCTTCGTATTCACGGCCGCCTGGAGCGAGCTGCTGTTCGCGCTGATGCTGATATCCGGCGAAAAGGCGACCACCTTCCCAGTCGGTCTCCTGTCCTTCGTCTCCAAGTTCTCGGTCGACTTCGGACAGATGATGGCCGCTGGCGTTCTGGCACTGATCCCGGCCTGCCTGTTCTTCCTTCTGATCCAGCGCTATCTCGTGCAGGGCCTGACGGCCGGCGCGGTGAAGGGCTGAGGAGCATTTCCATGGCTTCCATCACCATTGAGGCGATCACCAAGACCTTCGGCGCCGTGCCGGTGCTGCACGACATCGACCTTTCCATCGGCGACGGCGAGTTCGTGGTGCTGGTCGGTCCATCCGGCTGCGGCAAGTCGACGCTGCTCCGGATGATCGCCGGGCTCGAAGACATCACCGCCGGCGAAATTCGCATCGATGATCGCCGCATCAACGAAGTCGCACCCAAGGACCGAGACATCGCCATGGTGTTCCAGTCCTATGCGCTCTATCCGCATATGACCGTGGCCGACAACATGAGCTACAGCCTGAAGCTCAGAAAGACCGCCAGGGAAAGGATCGCCGAGGCGGTCGGGGCAGCGGCCGGCAAGCTGGGGCTCGATCCACTCCTGGCCCGGCGGCCCAAGGCACTCTCTGGCGGACAGCGCCAGCGCGTCGCCATGGGCCGGGCCATCGTTCGCCACCCCAAGGCCTTCCTGTTCGACGAGCCGCTCAGCAATCTCGACGCGCGGCTGCGCGAGCAGATGCGGGCCGAGATCAAGCGCCTGCACAAATCGATCGGCGCCACGTCCGTCTACGTCACCCACGATCAGATCGAAGCGATGACGCTGGCCGACCGCATCGTCGCCATGCATGGCGGCATCATCCAGCAGGTCGGCAACCCGCTCGATCTTTACGATCGCCCCGCCAACCTATTCGTCGCCGGCTTCATCGGCTCGCCGGCCATGAACTTCGTGGAGGGGCACTGCCGTGGCGGCACCATCGAGACCGACGACGGCAGCAAGGTCGCCATCCCCGAGGGAATCCACCTCACCGAGGGGCAGGCGGTGACCATCGGCATCCGGCCGGAGCATGTGCGCATCGTCGCCGGTCCGGAGGCTGGCAGTTATACGGCGCGCGTCGATCTGGTCGAACCCACCGGTTTCGGCACCATCGTGCACGTCCGCCTGCTCGGCCAGGATCTCAAAATCTACACGCTGGAACGTGGCGTGGCAGCCGTGGGGCAACCGCTGCACATCGCCCTCGACAGCAACCGGCTGCATGTCTTCGATCGCGAGACGACGAACCGCATCGGGTGAGGCGGGATTCGAAATTCCCGATCCATCTGCGAACGGCCGGTGTGCATGCACCGGCCGTTCGCGCATCCAGCCAATTTTGAGGAACAAGCCATACCCGGAAGTCGTTGGGTGAGGTCTTGAAGGGGACCCGGCCGAACATTTCGTACGGCGATCGAAATTATTACGCGCGTAAAATTTCTATGTTGACATGCGATAACATTCCATGATGTGTTGGCCTCGCTGAGACGCAGGGAGACCTCCGTCGAGGCGTGTTTGCCGCAAGGCCCGTTGAGGGCCCAATGGGCGAGGTTCCGTCTGACGCGAGCCTGTTCGCCCGACAGTTCAACACCGGCCGACATGTCTCCTGATCCTGAGGATGGGTCGGAGCGGCGGCCATGTGGGAGGAACACAATGACCATTCGTTCGCTTGCTCGCCTGGCTCTCGCCGGCTCCGCCTTTGCTTTCCTGGCCACCTCGGCCATGGCCGACGGCATTGGCGCTTCGTTGCTCACCCAGCAGCATCCGTTCTACATCGAGCTTGCCGACGCCATGAAGGCCGAGGCCACCGCCAAGAACGTCAAGCTCGAAGTGGCGATCGCCAACCAGGACCTCAACAAGCAGCTCGCCGACGTCGAAGACTTCATTGTCAAGGGCGTCGATGTGATCGTGCTGTCGCCGGTCGACAGCAAGGGCGTGAAGGCGGTCATCGAGAAGGCTCAGAAGGCCGGCATCAAGGTGATCACCGTCGACGTGCCGGCAACCGGCGTGAAGGTCACGTCCTATATCGGCACCGACAACTACACCGGCGGCGTCAAGGCTGGCGAGCTGATGGCCAAGGAACTCGGTGACAAGGGCAAGGTCGCCATCATCGACTATCCGACGGTGCAGTCGGTGGTGAACCGCATCGACGGCTTCAAGAAGGCCATTGGCGAGCACAAGGACGTTCAGATCGTCGCCCAGCAGACCGGCATCACCCGCGCCGAGGCGCTGGCTGCCGCTCAGAACATGCTGCAGGCCAACCCAGACATCCAGGGTATCTTCGGCTTCGGCGACGATGCCGCGCTGGCTGCCGCAGTGGCGGTGAAGTCGGCCGGTCTCGAGAACCAGGTCAAGGTGATCGGTTTCGATGGCATGGAAGAGGCCCGCAAGGCTGTCGACACCAACCCGGTCATGGTTGGCGTCATCCAGCAGTTCCCGGGTGAGATGGGCAAGCGCGCCGTCGATACGGCGATCGACGTCATCGCCGGCAAGGAAGTGCCGGCCGAGCAGCCGATCGAGCCGGGCGTCTACACCCGCAAGTGACGTAAACCGAGAGCACGCGGGATCGCATCCGCCGAAAGGTCGATAGACTTTTCAGAACAGGCGGCCGCATGAGAGCAAGGGGCCGCCCCGTCCGGTACACCCTTGATGGCGAGCGGTCCCGCGTCTTCCCTCCCTCGGTCGGTCCGATATTTGTCGCGGCCGAGGGGTTTCACGTCGGAAAGGAGGCGGGCATGTCGGCCGCGACCAGCGACGTCATTCTCAAGATTAATAACGTATCCAAGCTGTTCGGCCCGGTCGCCGCGCTGAAGAACATGCACCTTGAGGTGCGGGCCGGCCGCGTTCATACGCTGCTCGGCGAGAACGGCGCTGGCAAATCGACGCTGATGAAGATCCTGGCAGGCGTCTATCATGCCACGTCAGGCGAAGTGGAATTCTGCGGCACACCCTACAAGCCCGAGAATCCTCAGGAGGCAGCCGTCCGCGGCCTCACCATCGTTTTCCAGGAACTCAGCCTCTGCAACAACATGACGGTGGCCGAGAATATCCTGGCGACGCGCGAGCCATCCGTCTACGGCTTCATCAATGATCAGGCGCTGGAGCGTCGCGCCGCCGAGATCGTCCGCGACCTTGGGCTGCCCATCGACGTGACCGAAAAGGTCGGCAATCTCTCGATGGCCCAGCGCCAGCTCGTCGAGATCGCCAAGGGCCTGTCGATCCCCGAGCCGCGCCTCGTCATTCTCGATGAGCCGACGTCTTCGCTCACCGATGCCGAGACGGAAATCCTGTTCTCGATCATCGACCGCCTCAAAGCGAGGGGCGTTGCCATCATTTACATCTCGCACCGCATGGAAGAAATCATGCGGCTTTCCGATGACATCACCGTCATCCGCGACGGTGAATATATCGCCACCCGCCAGCGCGAGACCGTCACCATCGACGAACTGATCGCCATGATGGTGGGCCGGCAGATGAACGAGATCTACCCGCCGCGCCTTTCAGCAGCCCCTGCAACAAGTGAAGCGCCGATCCTGTCCGTCGAAAAGTTCAGCCGAAGCGGCGAATTCGAGGACGTTTCCTTCGAAGTGCGAAAAGGCGAGATTCTAGGCTTCTTCGGTCTGATCGGTTCCGGCCGCTCGGAGATGATGAACGCGCTGTTCGGTATGAAAGCGGCTTCTGGTACCGTCCGCATCGACGGCGAGCCGGCGGTCATTGCCTCCCCGGTTGATGCCATTGGCCGGCGCATTGCGTTCGTCACCGAAAACCGCAAGGAAGAGGGCCTCGTTCTCGCCCACAGCGTGGAGTGGAACATCTCGATGGCAGCGCTCGGCCGCTTCGCCGCGTCGCTCGGCTTCATGCGCAAGCGCGCAGAACGCAAGGCGGCAACCGACGAAGTCAGCCGGCTTACCATCAAGACCGCATCGGTCGACACGCCGGTTGGCTCGCTCTCCGGTGGCAATCAGCAAAAGGCGGTTCTCGCCAAGTGGCTGCTGACCCAGCCGCGCATCCTGATCCTCGATGAGCCGACGCGCGGCGTCGATGTCGGCGCCAAGTTCGAAATCTACAAGATCATCCGCCAACTGGTGGCCGAGGGAACGGCAATCCTGCTGATCTCCTCCGAGCTGCCGGAAGTCCTCGGGATGAGTGATCGCCTCGTCGTCATGCACGAAGGCCGGCTCAGCGCCACGCTGCCAGGCGGCGCCACTCCCGAAACGGTCATGGCCCACGCGACAGGTATCACGTCATGAGCGACGAAAAACGCACAAGCTCCGCCCAGAATCCTTATGCCAAGCTGCTCCGTCAGTATGGCGGCATCCTGGTCTCCCTGGTGATCCTCTGCATCATCTTTTCGGTGATGAACCCGCGCTTCATGACGGTTGCCAACTTCATGAACGTGCTGCAGCAGATCGCGGTGATCGCCATCGCGGCCTTCGGCATGACCTGGGTGATCCTGCTTGGTGAGATCGACCTCTCGATCGGATCGATCATCGCTGTCGCCGGCATGGCTGCGGCGCAGGCCTTCCTCGTCGGCTTTGGCTTCATGCCAACCCTTCTGCTGACATTGCTGGCTGGCGCGGCGATGGGTCTTGCCAATGGCGTGCTCACTGCCAAGCTCGGGTTGCCGTCGTTCATCGTGACGGTAGCGACCATGGGCATTTTCCGCGGCCTCGTCAGCCTGCCGACCAACGGCGCACCGGCGATGATCGAGGACCCGACCTGGATTGCTATCGGCGCCAACAGCTTCGTCGGCCTGCCGATCATCATCTGGATCGTCGTGGTGCTTTTCGTGTTCAACCACGTGCTCCTGTCGAAGACAACCTTCGGCCGTCGCGCTTATCTCACCGGTGGCAACCGTGAGGCGGCGGTCTACTCGGGCATCAAGGTCGACCGGGTGAAGATCACCATCTTCATGATCTCCGGCATCATGGCGGCGGTCTCCGGCATTCTGCTGTCGTCCCGCCTCTACTCAGCGCAGACCAACGCCGGCACGAGCTACGAGCTGGATGCCATCGCGGCGGCGGTGCTCGGCGGCACCAGTCTTTCCGGTGGCGTCGGCACCATGATCGGCACACTCATTGGTGCGCTGATCATCGGCATCATGAACAACGGCATGAACATGCTCTCCGTTCCCTACTTCTACCAGTTGATCGTCAAGGGCTTGGTCATTCTGCTGGCCGTCTGGCTCGACGTTCGTTCCAAGCGGGCCAGGCAATAATGCGTCAAAGTAAGGTTCTTACCATCGGCGAAGTACTGGTGGAGATCGTCGCGACCGAACGTGGCAATGGCTTTCGCGAGCCAGTCAAGCTGATCGGCCCCTTCCCCTCCGGCGCGCCGGCCATCTTCATCGATCAGGTCGGCAAGCTCGGGCAGGCGGCGGCCATCATCTCGCGGGTTGGCGATGATGACTTCGGTCACGTCAATCTTGAGCGGTTGAAGCGAGACGGCGTCGATGTCTCCGGCATCGAAGTCGATCCGCTCGGAACCACCGGCAGCGCCTTCGTGCGTTATCGCGAGGATGGCGGCCGCAACTTCGTCTTCAACATTCGCCACAGCGCCTGCGGCACCATCGAGCTCAAGGGGCCGGCTGCGGCCCTGGCCGAGACCTGCACCCACATGCATGTCATGGGCTCATCTCTCTATGCGCCAAGCGTCGTCGAGGCGGTCCTGACGGCAACCCGCAAGATCAAGGCCAACGGTGGCACGGTGTCGTTTGACCCGAACCTTCGTGCCGAGATCCTGAACAGCCCGGGCATGCGCGAAGCCCTCGCCGTGGTTCTCGGAGAGACCGACCTGTTCCTGCCGAGCGGCGAAGAACTGTTCCTGTTCTCACCGGCCGACAGCGAGAAGGAAGCCATCGCCAATCTTTTGAACAGTGGCATCAAGGCCGTTGTCCTTAAGCGCGGTGCGGCCGGCGCCAGCTATTTCGACGCCAACGGAGAGATCAGCCTGCCGGGCTTCAAGGTGACGGAGATCGACCCCACAGGCGCCGGCGACTGTTTCGGAGCCACCTTCGTCACGTTCTGGCTGGCGGGAGCCGATCCCGAGACGGCGCTTCGTTATGCCAACGCAGCAGGCGCCAAGGCCGTTACCCGATCTGGCCCGATGGAAGGCGCTTCAACGCGCGCCGAGCTGGATGCGCTCATTGCAGAACAAAGGAGCTGAAGCCATGACCAGGAACCCGTTGAGCGACATTTCCACATGGCGCTTCCGTGCGTCGGGCCTGCGCGGCATTCCGTCGATCTGCTCGGCCCATCCAGTGGTGATCGAGGCGGCGATGCGACATGCCGCCCGTCTTGACCTACCTGTGCTGATCGAAGCCACCTGCAACCAGGTCAACCAGGACGGTGGCTATACCGGCATGACGCCGGCCGACTTCCGCAACTTTGTCGAAAAGATCGCAAAAAGCGTCGGCTTCCCCTTCGACCGCGTCATCCTGGGCGGTGACCACCTCGGTCCCAACCCGTGGAAGAAGCTGCCCGCTACTGAGGCCATGGCCAAGGCCAGGGTGATGATCGACG
>JAEZHI010000046.1 GCA_023436885.1 Pseudomonadota bacterium
GGATCGGGAGCCTCACGGCCCGCGAACGGGACGTGGTCGTAGCTGCCGCCAAGGGCTCGGACAACCTCGCCATCGCCGCTCGCCTGCACATCTCCCCGTTCACGGTGAAGACGCACCTGAACCGCGCCATGACGAAGCTCGACGCCCGCGACAGGGCACAAGTCGTCGTCCTCGCGCACCGGGCCGGCCTCGTCGACTCCTGACCCCCGTCCGATTGCGGAACCGCGGCAGACTGGTGGTGGTGCGTGGGCCACCCTGGGGTGTCCGCCTCGCAAGGTGTGGTCGTGGCCACGCGCGGCTCTCACGTCTTCACCGCCGGGACCTCGGCGGCTGACCGGTCGTTCGTCGGGCACATCACCTTGTGATCGCGCCGATACCCGGCGGTGGGTTCCCGCGGCAACCCGGGACCTAGGCCGCACACGAACCCGGGCGACAGGCGCACACTAGGCGTACTAGCCGATCGGCAAGGCACGGCAACTTCGCAGTGTCCTGCTTGCCGTTGACGAAGGAGCCGTACAGATGACCCGCACCTATGTCGTCACCGGTAGCGCCTCGGGTATCGGCGCCGCCACCCGCGCCGCGCTCTTGGCGCAAGGGGCCCGCGTCGTCGGCGTGGATCTGCGCAACGCCGACGTCTCCGCCGACCTGTCCACCCCCGCGGGCCGCAGGTCGGCGATCGACGCAGTGCTGGATGTGACCGGCGGGCAGGTAGATGCCGTGATCGCCTGCGCCGGGATCTCGGCCCCCGTCCCCGCGACCATCGCCATCAACTACTTCGGCGTGGTCGACGTCCTCACTGGGCTGCTTCCTGCCCTGGCCTCGTCCTCGGCGCCGCGCGCCGCGGTCGTGTCGTCCATGGCATCGCTCCAGCGGACGGAGCCTGCACTGGTCGAGGCGTGTCTGGCCGGCGACGAACCGACCGCGCTGAAGCTCGGTCAGGAACTGGCCGACCAGGGCCCTGAGGTCGGCTTCGCGAACTACTCGTCGTCCAAGCGGGCCGTTTCGAGGTGGGTGCGACGAGCGGCAGTTGCTCCCGGATGGGCGGGCGCAGGCATTCCCCTGAACGCGGTTGCACCGGGCACCGTCCTCACGCCGATGACCACCGAGCTGCTTGCCACCGAGCGGGGGCGGGCGATGGTGGACTCGGCCGTCCCGATGCCGCTGAACTCCCACCAGGGGCCCGAGGTGATCGCCGACCTGCTGATCTGGCTGACGTCGGAGCAGAACACGCACTGCGCGGGGCGGACCATCTACTGCGACGGGGGTGCGGATGCGGTCCTGCGAGGTGACGACATCTGGTCCTGGGCGGAAGGGCGGTAGCCATCGGGGTGAGACCTGGCGCGGGCGCACGACATGCACGTGCCTTGCGCGGCTCGGTTGAATCGTTCTAAAGTCGGGCCACTAGCACGTGCTAGGTCCATGCAACGGAGCACAAGATGACCGTCGACGACGACAAGTCCGCAGTTCCCGGGCCCGCGATCGCAGGCGCACCGGTCGCAACACCCGCCGCAGCGGCAGTCCCTCCGGCCAGCGCCGCGGAAAGCCCTGCCGGGCTGCCCGACGTCGGCCCGCGATACATCTGGCTGCAGGTCCTGGCGCAGTTCGGGGTCTTCGTCGCCTTCATCACCCCCCTGGGCATCTCCCTTGCCATCCGCGTGGGGCAGCTCGCACCCGGGCACGACGAGTACCTGGGGTACATCACCGGTGCCGGGGCGTTCGCCGCCCTGTTCACCGGACCGGTCGTGGGGCAGCTGTCGGACCGCACGCGATCCCGGTGGGGGCGTCGACGGCCCTTCATGGTGGCCGGCATGCTGCTCGGCACCCTGGCACTCACCGTGATGGCGACGGCGCCCACCATCTGGATCCTCGGGCTGGGTTGGGTCCTGAGCCAGATGACGTGGGGCACGGTGCTCGGTGCCCTGCAGTTCTCCCAGGCGGACAAGCTCCCTGAGCACCAGCGAGGTCGGGTCGCCGGCCTGACCGGGTTCGCGACGCAGATCGCGCCGGTCCTGGGCGTGGGTATCGCGAGCGTCGTGTCCTCGGACAACCTGATGCTGTTCCTGATCCCTGGTGCGATCGGGCTCCTCTGCACGACGCTGTTCGTCGCGCTCATCCCGGAGCCGGACAGCCGCGGTGCGACGTTCGCCGGACGCATGACGCTGCTGGGCACGTTCCGCGACATGGCGTTCGACCCGCGCACGTACCCCGACTTCGCCTGGAACTGGCTCGCCCGGTTCCTCTTCTACTTCGGGCTCACGCTCAACACCACGTTCACCGCGTTCTTCTTCGCCTCCAAGCTGGACGTCGACGTGGCGGACGTCGCACCCACGCTGTCGGTGCTGGCCCTCTTCGGGATCGTCGCGGTGACCGCCGGCGCCATCGGCGGCGGCTTCCTGTCCGACCGTCTCCAGCGCCGCCGGGTGTTCGTCCTCGCCGCAGGCATCCTGTTCGGGGTCGGCGCGGTCGTCATGGCCGTCGCCGGTTCGCTGCCCCTGCTCATGGCCGGTTCGCTCACCACCAGCCTGGGCATCGGGATGTTCTCCGCGGTCGACCAGGCCCTCGCGCTCGACGTGCTGCCGGACCGCGCACAGGCCGGACGGTTCATCGCGATCATGAACATCGCCACGGCCATCGCCCAGGCGGTCGCCCCTCTCGTCGCCCCGTCGATCCTGACGATCGGCGTCGTCGCCGGGGGCGAGAAGAACTACGTCCTCCTCTACGCCGTCGCCGCCGTGTTCACGATCGCCGCTGGTGCATCGGTCCTGAGAGTCAAGGCCGTGCGATGACCTCCCGTGCTCAAGCTCCCAGCGGGGCGGGACCCCCGGCAGCGAGGCCCTCGCGGGCGCCCGGCACACCGGGCGCACGCCAGGCCACCTCAGTCGCGCCGCCGACCGCGGCTCCGTTCGAACGATGCAAGAGGACCCCGTGCTAGTAGAGAACGCGCCACTCGCGGACCACGTCCGCCTTCTGCCCGGTGATTCCTTCTGGAGCGCCCCCAGCCTGCCGGAGCACGGCGTGCCCCCGGTCGTGCTCGCGGACGGCCCGCTGACGCTCGAGCCGCCGGTGCTCGACCACCTGATGGCGCTGAGGCGCGGGGACGGCGGTGGACGCGAGTGAGGGACGAGCCGGGCTACTGCGACCGCAGTAGCGGTGCGGTCCCGCTGCAGGACGTGGCTGGTGCGTCTCGCGGGCACGGTTGTCGTGCCCCCGCGGCCACCCCGACCCGAGCGATCGACAGGACGAACGTGATGACTGAGTACGTGCTGACGCTGCACACCACCCGGACCGAGGTGGACCGTGACTGAGCGGCGCAGGGTCTTCCTGACCGGCGGCACCGGCGCCTGGGGGCGGCGCGTCCTCGAGCAGCTGCGCGCGACGGACCTCGACGTGACCGCGCTGGTGCTGCCGACCGAGACGGACCGGGAGGTGGTCCGCCAGCACGCCTGGCCGGCGCTGCGTGTCGTCGAGGGCGATCTCACGGACTACGCCGCCGTCGAGCGGTGCGTCGCGGATGCCGACGTCGTGCTGCACGTGGGCGCGGTCGTCTCGCCGCTGGCCGACGCGCGCCCGGACCTCGCCCGGGCCGTGAACGTCGGCGCGATGCGGAACATCGTGCGCGCAGTCGCCGCCCTCCCGGACCCCGGCGCGGTCAGCGTCGTCGGCGTGGGCTCGGTCGCCGAGACCGGCAACCGGAATCCTCCGGTGCACTGGGGCCGGGTCGGTGACCCGATCCGGGTGTCGCACTTCGACGAGTACGGCCAGACCAAGGTCGAGGCCGAGCGCATCCTGGTCGACAGCGGCCTGCCCCGGTGGACCTGGCTGCGGCAGACGGGCATCTTCCACCCGGCGATGCTGCAGATCAGGGACCCGATCATGACCCACTCGCCGTTCGGCGGCGTGATGGAGTGGGTCTCGGCCGAGGACGCGGCACGCCTCCTCGTGAGCATGTGCGACCCGGCGGTCCCCGAGGACATCTGGGGCGACATCTGGAACATCGGTGGCGGCGAGGACTGGCGGCTCACGAACTGGGAGCTGCAGACCGCCATCGGCGGGGCTCTCGGGGTGAAGGACATCCGGCGCTGGTACGACCGGAACTGGTTCGCCACGCAGAACTTCCACGGCCAGTGGTACGCCGACTCCGACGCGCTGCACGAGCGGGTGCCGTTCCGGCAGGACTCGTTCGCGGACGCCCTGCGGCGCGCACGTGCGGCGCAGCCCGCGGTGGTCCGGTCGGCCGGGCGCGTCCCGGCGTGGCTGATCCGCCGGTTCGTGATGGCGCCGTTGACGCGCAAGCCGCGCGGCACCATGGCGTACCTGGCCGCCGACGACGAGGAGGGGATCCGCGCGTTCTTCGGCTCGCGCGAGGCGTGGCGGGCGATCGGCGACTGGAGCACGTTCGAGATCCCGACGCCGTCCCGCGTCCCGTCGAGGCTCGACCACGGCTACGACGAGTCGCTCGCTCCCGACGAGTGGAAGCGGGACGACCTGGCGGGCGCGGCGGACTTCCGCGGCGGTGAGCTCCTGTCCCCGGGACCGGTCGCCGCGCGCGACCAGGCGGAGTGGCGGTGCGCCGAGGGGCACACGTTCGTCGCCAGCCCCTTCCTGGTGCTCCGGGGCGGCCACTGGTGCCCGGTCTGCGTGCGGGACAGCGCGCGCTACCGGGAGCAGGCCGAGCGCAACCCGTTCCTCGCCCAGATCGAGCTGGCATGACCGCCGGGCCGTCGGGGAACCACGTCAGCTGCGAGAAGGAGCAGGAGATGCACCGGAACACGATCCGACCCGGCCAGGTGTGGCTCGACACCAAGGGGGAGCGCATCCAGGCCCACGGCGGGTCGATCCTCTACGAGGACGGCGTCTTCACCTGGTACGGCGAGAACAAGGAGCACACCACGCCCGGGAGTGGGAACTGGCACTGGGGTGTGCGGGCCTACACGTCCACGGATCTGGTCAACTGGGAGGACCGGGGGCTCATCATCCCGCCGGTCCTCGACGACCCGAGCTCGCCGCTGCACCCGGCGCAGAAGATGGACCGGCCCCACATCGTCCGCCACCCCGGCACGGGGAAGTACGTCTGCTGGCTCAAGGTGATGATGGAGGGGGACGAGCAGCGCTCGACCGTCCTCGTCGCCGACAGCCTGCTCGGGCCGTACGAGACGGTGCGCACCGGGCTGCAGCCGTTGGGCATGAACGCCGGCGACTTCGACCTCGTCGTCGACCCGACCACCGGGAAGGGGTTCTACTACTTCGAGAAGGTCCACACCGACCTCATCTGCGCCGAGCTCACCGACGACTTCACCGACGTGACGGGAGTGTTCTCCAGCCACTTCCCGCATCCCGGCCCGCCGTTCACCCGGGAGGCGCCCGCTCACTTCGAGCGGAACGGGACGCACTTCCTCGTGACGTCGGGAACGACGTGGTACTTCCCGAACTTCTCCGAGATCGCGGCCGGTCCCACCTACCACGGCCCGTTCGAGGTCCTCGGCGACCTGCACCCCGGCGACGCGTCCCGTACCTCGTTCCGGTCCCAGATCAGCTCGGTGTTCCGGCACCCGTTGAAGCAGGACCTCTACATCGCCCTCGCCGACCGCTGGCTGCCGCGGCTGCCGGCGGACATGCCGAACATCTACGACGCCATCGCGGCGATCAGCCGGGGCGAGCAGGCTGCGCCACCGTCCGACGACGGTGGGTCCAGCGCGATGATGGACGCGGCCGGCGGGGACAACACCGCCATCGCCGACTACGTGTGGCTCCCCATCCGGTTCGACGGCGACATCCCCCGGATCGAGTGGGTCGACGAGTGGAGCCCCGACGACTTCGCCGACGCCGAGGGGGCCGCCCGGCCCGAGCCGGCATGATCTCCACGCTGGACACCGTCGCGCCCGGCCCGCACGGCGACGTGCCGGTCCGGGTCTACGGCCCGGACCGGCAC
>JAEZHI010000019.1 GCA_023436885.1 Pseudomonadota bacterium
GCTTCTCGGGGATCACCGCCAACCCGCTGCTCGGCGCCTTCTCCGACTGGCTGACCGGCATTGGCGGCACCACCGTACTCACCGAAGTGCCGGAGATGTTCGGCGCCGAGCAGCTCTTGATGGAGCGGTCGGAGAACCGCGAGGTGTTCGACAAGACGGTGGCGTTGATCAACGACTTCAAGCGCTACTATGTCGACAACAACCAGCCGATCTATGAGAACCCGTCGCCGGGCAACAAGGCGGGCGGCATCTCGACGCTGGAGGAGAAGTCGCTCGGTTGCACCCAGAAGGCTGGCCTTTCCACGGTGCGCGACGTGGTGGGTTACACCGGCCGCATCTCCAAGCCCGGTCTCAACCTCCTGTCGGCGCCGGGCAATGACGGCGTCGCGGTTACCGCGCTCGCTGCCTCCGGCTGTCACATGGTGCTGTTCACCACCGGCCGCGGCACGCCGCTCGGCGGTGTCGTCCCCACCATGAAGATCGCCACCAACAGCGACCTTGCCACCCGCAAGCCACACTGGATCGACTTCGACGCCGGCCCGATCGCCACCGGCGAGACCACCGTATCGGGTCTCCGCGACAGCTTCGCCCAAGCCGTCCTCGATATCGCCTCGGGCAAACCCACCCGTAACGAGACCAACGACATCGGCGAAATCGTCATCTTCAAAACAGGCGTCACACTGTGAGGTGAGGCTTATCGCTGCAAGGCCGCGAGTTTTGCAGCGAGGCCGAGAAACAGCGCGGCCAGCGATCGATCGAGCCACAGGGCGAGTCGATTACTGGCGCGCAGTCGCGTCGTCAGCCAGGCACCGCCGAGCACCACAAGAGGTTCGACGATCGCGGCAACGGCGATGATCAGGACGCCATGCAGCAAGAGCTGCAGCGGAACTGGACCGGCGCCCTCGACGACGAACTGCGGCAGGAAGGCGAGAAAAAAGATCGCCACCTTGGGATTCAGGATGTCGACCAACATGCCCTGCAGGAAGACGGCCGACAGGCGGCTCTCGACCTGCGCCGTCTTGACGTCGAAGGCGCTCGTCTTCGAACGCAGGGTCGAGATGCCGAGGAAGGCAAGATAGGCAACGCCGACCCACTTCACCAGCGAGAAGGCAGTGGCCGAGGTGGCGACGATGGCCGACAAGCCGATGGCGGCAAAGATCACATGGCAGAAAGCGCCAGCCCATAGGCCGAACATGGCAGCGAGACCCTGTCGGCGGCCACCGCGCGCCGTATGACCGAGGATGAAGGCGATATCCGGCCCCGGCGACACATTCAGCAGAAAGGCCGCCGCAAAGAAGGTCGCCCAGTGCGCCCAGTCGTAGCCCAGCATGTTCATCCCCTCGGCGTGATGGTTCTGCTTTAGCGGTTCAGCGCCAGCAATGCATGTGAAAATGCCGTCAAGCTCGCCGCCGCGCCGGGACGTGCCGCGTCGCCCGGGCGGGTACATCGAGGTCGGCGGCCACCTCTGGTTCGAGTGGCAGCGGTGCATTGGCCGGGCGTGGCGCCTGATCGATGAGACCGGGCAAGCCACCACCCTTGTCGGTGGCGCGCACCGCTTCACCGGGAGGTGTCAGGGCACCTGCGGCATCGTCGGCCGCGAGGTGGCCGAGCAGATGCGTCAGGTTGATGATACGGTCGGCCACCACGTGAATGACACCGCTCTCCGATTGCATGCGACCGGTCACCGACACCATGCGCGAGCCGAGCACGATGGCCCGGTGCGCCTCGAATACCTTCGCCCAGACGATGATGTTGGCGATGCCGGTCTCGTCTTCCAGCGTCAGGAAAATGGTGCCCTTGGCCGTACCCGGTCGCTGGCGCACCACAATGAGGCCGGCCACGGTGACGCGGCGGCCATCGGCAGTGCGCGTCAGATCGTCGCAGGGCATGGCGCGCAGCCGATCGAGATGGGATCGCAGGAAGCTCACCGGATGGGCACGCAACGACATCCGAAGATGGCGATAGTCCATCACTACTTCCTCGCCCGGCGGCATGGGCGGAAGATGCATGTCCGCCTCGCTTTCGCGCCCTGCTTCCTCGGCTGCCAAGAGCAACGGCAGGTCGTCCTTGTCGCCGGAGCGGCCAAGGCCGCGCACTACCCAGAGTGCATCGCGGCGGCTGAGCCCGAGCGAGGCGAAGGCGTCAGCGTCGGCGAGCCGTTCCAGCGTCGAGCTCGGCAGGCCGGTGCGGAGCCAGACGTCGCGGATGGAATCATATCCCTCGCCCCGCCGCTCGGCGATCCGTCGGCCATCCGCCTCCTTGAGACCGTTCACCTCGCGGAAGCCGAGGCGGAGGGCATGGGTCGTGCGAATATGTCCCGCCATCGAGGCATGGCGCGGATGCGGGATCACCTCCGGTGCGTCCGGCTCCAGCGTCGCATCCCAACCCGAGAGGTTGATGTCCGGCGGCCGAACGGTGACGCCGTGATCGCGGGCGTCGCGGACGATCTGCGCCGGCGCGTAGAAGCCGAGCGGCTGGGCATTGAGCAGCGAAGCGGCGAAGACGTCCGGATAATAGCATTTGATGAAAGCCGAGGCGTAGACCAGCAAGGCGAAACTTGCCGCGTGGCTCTCGGGAAACCCATAGTCACCGAAGCCCTCGATCTGGCGAAAGCAGTTTTCGGCGAAGGTGCGGTCGTAACCACGTTTGGCCATTCCCTCGACCATCTTGTCACGGAAGTTTTTAATGGTGCCCATGCGTCGGAAGGTGGCCATGGCGCGTCGGAGCTTGTCTGCCTCGCCCGGCGTGAAGCCGGCGGCAACGATGGCGATACGCATCGCCTGCTCTTGGAACAGCGGCACGCCCAGCGTCTTGCCAAGCACCTGCTCCAGTTCATTCTTCGGGCCGTGTTCAGGTGAAGGTGACGGATAATGCACGTCTTCGATTTTCTGTCGTCGCCTGAGATAGGGATGCACCATATTGCCCTGGATGGGACCGGGCCGGACGATCGCCACTTCGATGACAAGATCGTAGAAATGGTTTGGCCTCAGGCGCGGCAGCATGCTCATTTGCGCCCGGCTCTCGATCTGGAAGACGCCGAGCGTATCGGCGCGCTGGATCATGGCGTAGACCGCCTTTCGCTCAGGAGGCAATCCGCCGAGCGTCCAGTGGCGAGCATAATGTTCGCCGAGCATTTTCAGGGCTTTGGCGAGCGCCGTCAGCATGCCCAGGGCGAGGATATCGACTTTCAGCATGCCGAGCGCGTCGAGGTCGTCCTTGTCCCATTCGACGAAGGTGCGATCCTTCATGGCGGCATTGCCGATCGGCACGGCCTCGTCGAGCCGGCCAGCCGTCAGTACGAAACCGCCGACGTGCTGGCTGAGATGACGTGGAAAGCCCGAGAGTTCGCGAGAATATTTCAGCACCATGGCGAGACGCGTTTCGGCGGGATCGAAACCGGTGCGGCGAGCGTCGTCGTCCTTCAATCCCTTCGATGGCGAGCCCCAGACCGAACCGGACAGCGCCGTCACCGCATCATCGGTGAGACCGAACACCTTCCCCACTTCGCGCATCGCGCTACGTCCGCGATAGGAAATCACCGTGGCAGCGATGCCGGCCTTTTCCCGACCATAGCGCTTGTAGATGTACTGCATCACCTCCTCGCGTCGACCATGCTCGAAATCGACATCGATATCCGGCGGCTCGTCGCGCTCAACCGAGATGAAGCGTTCGAACAGCAGGTCACCGCGCCTCGGATCTACGTCGGTAATTCCGAGACAATAACAGACGACGGAATTGGCGGCCGACCCACGCCCCTGGCAGAGGATGTCTTGGGATCGCGCATAGCGGACGATGTCGTAGACGGTGAGGAAATAAGGCTCGTATTCCTTGTGGGCGATGATGGCGAGCTCATGCTCGATGGTCTTGCGAATTCGCTCGTCGGCTCCTTCGGGGAAGCGTCGCTTTACCCCCTCTTCGACCAGCGCTCTCAATGCCTCAGCCGCCGTGGCGTAGCCTGCGAAGGCTTCGCGGGGATATTCGTACTTGAGTTCATCGAGCGAGAAGTCGAGCCCATCGAGGAAGCGCACCGTTTCGCTCACGGCCTCCGGTAGGTCAGCAAACAGGCGCTCCATCTCCTCCGGCGGTTTCAGATGGCGTTCGGCATTCTGTTCTAGGCGGAAGCCAGCTTCGTCGATGGTGACGTGTTCGCGAATGCAGGTGACAATGTCCTGCAGCGGTCGCCGTTCCGGAGTGTGATAGAGCGGATCGCCGAGAGCGATCGGCTTGAGGCCGGTGTTCTTCGCCAGCGCCGCGAAGGCGGCGAGCCTCCGGCGATCGTCGCCGAGCCGCGGCATAGTGATGCCGAGCCAGAGTTGGTCGTGAAAATCGGTGGCGAGCTTTTTCACATGGGTGCTGAAAGCCGGCAGCAGGCGACGCGACGGCACGACGATCAGCCGGAGCCCTTCGGAAAACTCAAGGAGGTCAGTGACCGTCAGAATGCAGTCGCCCTTTTCAGCTCGTCCATTGCCGGTGGTGAGTAGCCGGCAGAGCCGGCCATAGGCGGCGCGATCCTTGGGATAGGCAAGGATATCAGGCGTACCATCGGTGAAGACGAGGCGGGAGCCGACGGCGAGCCGCACGCCATATTCCTTGGCCGCCACATGGGCGCGTACCACACCGGCCAGCGTGTTGCGGTCGGCAATACCGATGCCGGCATACTCCAGATCCTTCGCCGTACCGACCATCTCCAGGGGATGGGAGGCCCCGCGCAGGAAGGAATAGTTGGTGACGGCAGCAAGTTCGGCATAGGCGGTCATGATCGCCTCCGCTCCTCAGGCAAACAGTCCGTGCACGAACCAGCGCGGGTAGGTGGTTTCGACTTGGAAGAGGCCCTCGCGGAACATCCAGAAGCGCCGCCCTTCCGCATCCTCGACGCGGAAATAGTCACGCGTCGGCGCCTCCTGCCGCCACCACTCGCCGGCGATCCGCTCCGGCCCCTCGGCGCGCTTCACCTCGTGGGTAACGCGCCGCCAGCGGAAGCGTAGCGGCGGGCCGTCCGGCACCGAAGCGATCGCTTCCACCAGTTCCGGCTGGGCGAACAGACGGATCGGCCGCTCAGGTGGATCACCGGGCAGTGTCTCTGTTGCCGGAAAGCTGCCCTCCCCTGCCACATGAGCCGGCACGGTGCGGCTCGCCCGCTCGGGAATGTGGCCCGCATAGAATTTGATACGCCGCACCCGTCCCCGACCGATGCGGGCTCCGACCCGGTCGACGAAGCGTGTCAGCTCCAAAGCCGTATCGGGGCCGGCAAGCGACAGCACCTCGGCATCACGGCGGCTCGCCTCGGTGACGGCGACGGTGACGCAGTCGAAACCGTAACCGGCGTCGAAATCTTCGGCGAGGCTATCGAGCCGGCGGCAGAGAATGTCCTGCATGACCGTCGCCTCGCGGCTTGGCCGGCTGAGGCCCGCCTCGATATGAGAGAGGGCGCCATCGACGCGCCAGAGGCTGAGGCGAAGACGCAAGGCGCCCTCACCGGCGGCTTCCAGCCGTTCGGCCAGCGTACCGATCAGCGACAGGGCCACAGCGCGCACATCCTCCTGGCGGGCGATCGGTTCAAAGAAGCGTCGCTCGGCACAATAAGGCGCCACCGGCAATCGTGGCGAGAAGGCCTCTTCAGCGAGCCCCAGAGCCCGATCGAGCTGGACGAGCACGGTCCGGCCGAAGCGAGCGGTGAGCGGTGCGCGCGGACCATCGATGAGGTCGCCGATGCGCTTCAGGCCCACGCGGGCGAGTGCATCGACGGTGCCCGCGTCGAGCCGCAATGCCGCCACCGGCAGACCAACCAACGCTCGTCGCTCCTCGCCAGCCTGCAGGCGCCCACCCCGGGCAAAGGCGGCCAAGGCATGAGCAGCGCCGATGGTCGAGGCAATGCCGATAAAAACCGTCACCCCCTGCCGTTCGAGCCGTCGCGCCATGTCGGCGGCCAATGCCTCTTCGCCACCGAACAGATGGGCGCAGCCGGCAATGTCGAGTACCAGCGTGAAATCTTCCGGATAAGGAAATTCCGGGTCGATGGACGACGTACCGATGCGTCGACCGGCGAGCGGCGTATAGCGCTGCGCCCAGTCGCACAGCCGGTCAAGGAAGGTGGCATCGGCCTCCGGATTGGCGGCACGCACATCGAGACCGGGCACGCGGGCGCGGGCGTCGGCAAGGCCGAGCCCCGGCTGAAGTCCGAGCCGTACCGCCTGTCCGTCGACGTGGGCAAGACGGGCGGCACCACGGTGCTTGGCCGTCAGTACCATGGATGGACGCGCCTTGCCCTCAGCGGACGCGGAAGGGGACAACCGTTCCCGATCCAGCCGAGCGAGACGATCGGTCGCCAGATGCGGCAGCCAGGCGACCAGATAACGGGACTGCCAGGGAGTCGGATCCTTCCGCTTTGAGGGACCCAATGCGCGGAGCTCGGAAGGATTGCTCATCGTTACGCCACTCCATCATCCACATGCCAATCTGACCAAGGCGGTTGCGCGCCAAGTCTGCCGCGAAAACCGGATTGCCCGGATGTCGACCACCGCCACTGCTGGGGGAAGCCGCAATTCGCCAGCGCGTGATGGCGCTGGTCGGGCCTGGAGCACCGCCGGTTCTCAGCAAGATGCCAGTGGAGCGACCGTTCTCGGCGATCAGTGACAGGCGGCGGCAGGCCGTCAAATCGAGGCGACGGTCATCACCGAAAGGCTCAATCAGCACCGCGGCAAAAGCGCGGGCGGCAAGCCCCTCCTCGGCGGCACGCAACACATCGGCCGTATCACGAGCGGTGACCGCAACGAGGCGTGACGGATCGAGGCCGAAGGCGGCAAGACCTGGTCCGTAAGGCTCGCCCGCCTCGTGTTCGGCCATTTCGGCCCGCACCCAGAGCCAGAGACTATTCCGCCCAGCGGCCGCCAGCAGCAACCCGGCACAGGCCAGAGCGAAGCCAGTGGCAGCTGCCATATCGGGGGCGCCCGCCGGGCTCACGTCATGCAGCGCACCGCGGCTAAGACCTCCAGTTGCCGCGTCGACCTTGGGGTGACCAAAGGGGACGGCCGTCGTCTCCGGCCCTGCCCACGCATTTGTCGTGCGTCCGCTGCGAAAAACGGAGGCTGGCGCAGCGCGGCTAATGGCAGGCACCATATCGTGCACCGGCACACCAGCAAGCTCTTCTGCCTGAGCAGGATCAGCACGCTCCTCACTTCGGCCGCGCGCCCGTTCCAGTTGGGCGACTTGCCGTCGAAGCATAGCAATCCTGTCCGTCGACTCGCTCGCGAGCACGGTTCATACCCCCGTTTCCGTGGTCTTTGTTCTCTATATGTTCCAGTATAGAAGCGGCATCCAAAGAGTCAAGAACGGGCTGAGGCCGACCTCTGCGGATCTTCCTGTTTGGACTCACGAAATGGCTACAGCCCAGCGGGGCAATCAAACCTCGACGATGGTCAAGCCGGGCGATCTGAAGGCGCGCAAGGTTTCCTCAGGAAGCCCTTTTACCGTGACAAGGGTTCCAATGTCGGTGAGCGACATGATCTGGTAGGGCGAGGCCGCTCCCAGTTTTTCCTTTGTCGCCAATACAATCGTCTCCGCCGACTGGCGAGCGATCAGCGCCTTGATGGCCGCTTCTTCCCGGTCGCCGGTCGTGATGCCGGTCTCCGGATGAACACCGGTCGCCCCCATAAAGAAGAGGTCGGCCCGGATCCGCGAAATGGCCTCGGCACTCGTCGCTCCCACCGCCACGATGGAATGCTTGAAAAGTCGCCCGCCGATCATCTCGACCTCCACAGATGGATGCCGAACCAGCTCCACCGCGATGCTCGGACTATGGGTGACGACAACGGCTTGGAGATCCAGAGGCAGATGACGGGCCAATTGAACGTTGGTGGTGCCGCCGTCGAGAAACACGATCTGACCGGGCTGGATCATGCGAGCCGCCGCCTCTCCCAGCCGAGCCTTTACCGACGAGCCAACCTGCTCGCGTGCAGCGAAATCGGCGACGGCCGGTGAGGCCGGCAAGGCTCCTCCATGCACACGTTGCAGCAGGCCTTCAGCGGCAAGTTCGCGCAAATCCCGGCGGATCGTATCCTCGGACACGCCAAGCTTCTGGCTGAAATCCTTGGCGACCAGTCGGCCATCCTGCCGAAGAACTCGTTGAATCAGTGCTTTGCGTTCCGACGTGAGCATGGGCTCCTCGATTGCACGAAATTACTTGACTATACACGATATTGCACGAAACTATCGACATATCCAGAGAGCTGTCATTCCAAGGATACGGATCTTGAGCATAGCCCATCGCGTTCGAGTCGAGGATGTCACCGTCCTCTCTGATGATTGGTACCTCCTGAAGAAGACGACCTTTTCGTTCCAACGCAGCGACGGAAGCTGGCAGCGCCAGTCGCGTGAGACCTACGATCGGGGAAACGGCGCAACAATCCTGCTCTACGATCCAAAGCGCCGCACCGTGATCCTGACCCGCCAGTTTCGTTATCCAGCCTTCGTCAATGGCCACGACGACCTGTTGATCGAAACGCCGGCAGGGCTTCTCGACAATGCCGAGCCCGAGGCTCGCATACGCGCCGAAACGGAAGAGGAAACCGGCTTCCGGGTGCGCGACGTACGGCCGATCTTCGACGCCTTCATGAGCCCCGGTTCGGTTACAGAACGACTGCATTTCTTCGTGGGCGAATACGAGCCCCAGGATCGAGCCTCGTCGGGCGGTGGCAACGAAACCGAAGGCGAGGACATCACCGTGCTGGAAGTCGGGATCGACGAGGCGCTGGCGATGATCAGGTCGGGCGCCATCCGTGACGGCAAGACGATCATGCTCCTGCAATACGCCGCCCTGAACCTCTTTCCGCAAACCACGCAGAACAAGGAACCCGCCTCATGCTGATCCTGATCGCCGGCCCCTATCGTTCCGGAACCGGGGATGATCCGGAAAAGATGGCAGCCAATCTCCGCCATCTGGAGGAAGCTTCCTGGCCGCTCTTCAAGGCGGGACATGTGCCGATGATCGGGGAATGGGTGGCGCTTCCCGTCTGGCAGGCCGCCGGCGGAAAGACACTCGGCGACGTGCTTTACGACCAGATCTTCTACCCAACCGCCGAGCGCCTGCTCGCGCTCTGCGAAGCCGTCCTCCGCCTGCCCGGAGACTCCAAAGGCGCGGACAACGACGTCCGCATCGCCAAGGAAAGAGGTTTGGCCGTCTATTATCGGCTGGAGGATGTGCCGGGCGTTAGCACCTGATGCCTTCACTGCCTTGACCTTGCCACGGATTGGTTTCACACAAGCCCGGTCCGGTGCACCGCCGAGACAGTCCATCTCCGGGATCCTCCGTGCCCAACCGCTCCAAAGAACTCGCCCGTATCGAAACGGCGACTGACGAAGCTATCCGCCTCGCTGCCGAATACATCCAGCGGGGCGACCTCGTCGCTTTTCCGACCGAGACCGTCTACGGCCTCGGTTCTGATGCAACACAAGGTCAGGCCGTAGCCGCCATATACGAGGCCAAGGGGCGCCCCTCCTTCAATCCGCTGATTGCCCATGTCGACAGTATCGCCATGGCCGAGACGCTGGTGACCTTCGACCCGCTATCACGGCGGCTCGCCGAAACCTTCTGGCCTGGACCGCTGACGCTGGTGTTGCCGGCCAAACCGGATTGTCCGGTCTCCTCCTTGGCCACCGCCGGCCTCGATACGCTCGCCGTGCGCATGCCGGCGCATAAAGTCGCGCTTGAGCTGATCCGCGCCGCAGGCGTGCCAATCGTTGCGCCCAGCGCCAACACCTCCGGCCACGTCAGCCCGACATCGGCAGCCCATGTCTATGGCGACCTTTCCCGGCGCGTTCCCCTGATCCTCGACGGCGGGCGCACCGAGGTGGGCCTTGAATCGACCATTCTGCAGATTCGCGACGATACCCCCTATCTCCTTCGTCCAGGTGGTTTGGCGCGCGAGGACATCGAAGCGGCGGTCGGTGTTGCTATCATCCGCTCGGAAGGCGACCCGTCCACCGCACCGGTGGCGCCCGGCATGCTGGCCTCCCATTATGCGCCACACGCGCGCGTTCGGCTCGACGCTCGCCGCGTCGAGCCCGGCGAGGCGCTTCTCGCCTTCGGCGGGGCATCCATCCACGGCGCATCGGAGGCGGCGCGCGTCTTCAACCTCAGCCCATCCGGCAATCTCAGGGAAGCGGCAGCCAATCTGTTCGACATGCTGCGCCGCGCCGATGGCGACGACATCGTCGGCATCGCGGTCGCCCCCATCCCGCTGCGCGGCCTTGGCGAAGCAATCCGCGACCGACTGACTCGCGCAGCAGCCCCTCGCTAAAATTATGCTAAGCCTTCCTGCCACTTGACGGCGAGGCCATAGCGGCATCCTCTGTCTCAGGATTTCCACGGACGCTACAAAGCGTCTCCCGGAGAGGGTCGCATGCGGACACTTTTCCTGAGCCACCCGCGCTATCGCGATCATCTTGCCCCCGAGAACCACCCAGAGCAGCCGGAGCGCATGGCCGCCATAGAACAGAGGCTCGAGGGGGAAGCTTTCCAGAACCTGATCCGCGACATGGCGCGGCCGGTTTCAGACAGCGAAATCCAGCGCGTCCATCCTTCGGGCTACGTCGATCACATCCGCATCCAGGCGCCGAACGACGGCCTCCTGTCGATCAGCAGCGACACCATCCTATCAAACGGCACATATGAGGCGGCGCGGCTCGCAGCGGGTGCCGCCTGCCTTGCCGTCGATGAGGTGATGGGCGGCCTTGTCGACAATGCTTTCTCGGCGGCTCGCCCACCCGGTCACCATGCCAGCGCCCGCCAGGCCATGGGTTTTTGCTTTTTCAATCACGCCGCGATCGCGGCGCGCCATGCCCAGGCGGAACACGGAGCAGAACGCGTTGCAATCGTGGATTTCGACGTTCACCACGGCAACGGCACGCAGAACATCTTCTATTCTGACAAGAGCGTGTTCTACGCTTCGATCCACCAGTCGCAGCTGTTTCCGGGAACGGGGGAGGCGTCAGAGACCGGCATCGACAGCAATATCCTGAACGTTCCGGTTGGAGCGGGGGCAAACGGATCGGTTGTGCTTGGGGCAATGACCGAGACGATATTGCCAGCCGTTGAGGCGTTCCGCCCCGATCTCCTGGTGCTCTCGGCAGGCTTTGACGCGCATTATCGCGATCCACTCGGCGACCTCAATCTGGTCGAGGCCGATTATGCCAACCTCACCCGCTCGATCATGGAGGTCGCCGATCGCGTCTGTGGTGGGCGCATCGTCTCGCTGCTGGAAGGCGGCTACGATGTCGATGCTCTGGGCCTTTCCGTCGCAGCCCATGTTTCAGCACTGATGGGCCACTGAGTCGCTTGTAACTGAAAAGGCTTTCATTTCTCGCCTTGGTAACCGAGCCGGTACGGCCCAGTGTTCGGAGCCATGCACGCTGATTTGGTGCGGTCCTGAATGCCAGAGACTATCAAGCTCAGCGCAACCGAGACGCGGCATCTTCGTTGCCCTCCCTGTTATAAGGCAGACAATCCAAATGCCGACGTTACTTTTGCTTAATGACTGATTAAGATTTTCTTGAGATGATCATTTGCTTTGCGCCACATCAAATATTTGATTAGCTTTTGGTCTCAATCAAAGCCAAAGCAAATGTCGCATTTTAGCCACGCAGCTGAAAATCTAAATCGACATAGGAAGAAATCCGAACCGCACGAATGCTGCCCGCCCTTGTTCAGCCGCATTTATAGGCATAATATATGAACGTGGAAGACGTGATTTACACACGAAACTCCCAAACGAATACATAAGACAAACCACGTACCCGGCAACGGGGTAGGACGGTACCCAGATGGTCAAACAGGCTGACGCTGTTAACAAGGGCCAAATCCAACAAGGCAGCGAGACGGAACTCGATGCCCAGTATCATGAGATCGGCATTCCCGCAGTGAATGCCGCGGCGCGCGCCATGCGCCGTCAGGTCCAGCAGAAAGACTACACCACGGCCCAGCAGACGGCGCCGATGTTCTCCTACGAGGACTGATAACAAGACCTTCCGTGGCTGGCGCGTATCGCGGCCGGCCCGGTGATGATCCCTTCAGACCTTCTCAGAGACACGACGCGCCGGCTTTGGTCTGTGCGTGAGGAAGGGTTTGTGTTTCTGTACAGATGAGCTGAATTCGTCGAAGGCCGAGGCGCAAGCGCCCCGGCCTTCGACGTTTTTGAAGAGAATACACGGACGACGCTCAGCCGCCGTTCGCCTTGTGCCCGTTGTCGGCGCCATCCATCTGCATCGAATCGTGGCCACCGGCGTTGTGGCCCATTGCCTTGGCGTCGATCGCCTCGACGGCAAACTCAACAGGCACTTCGCCGGCCTTTTCGAAGATCAGCGATCCCTTGACCTTGGTGCCGGCTTCGAGCGGCGCCGTCAGCTTCATGAACATCAGATGGGACGAGCCCGGCTTCAGTTCGACGGTGGCGCCTGCGGGAATATCAAGCCCACCTTCGAGCTGGCGCATCTTCATGACGTCTCCCTCCATCTTCATTTCGTGAACGTCAGCGCGCCCGGCGAGAGCGAAGCTAGCACCGACGAGCTTGTCGGCCTGGCTGCCGGTGTTGACGATCGTGACGAAGCCGCCGCCCATCTCGACGCCTTTCGCCGTGGCGCGCGTCCAGGGGTGCTTCAGGAGGAGGTCGCCTGCCTTGAACTCATGCGCTGCGACGGACACGACGACCAGCCCGGAAACTGCCGGTAAAGCGGTCATGAGCCCGGCAACGAAAGCCGTATGGAGAAGAATGTTGAGAATCCTGGACATGGAAACCTCGGAATTGGTTATCGACCGCTGCATGGCGTCGACGCTCCCGCCTTGCGGGCAGATTCATGGGTAGAATGAGTAACGCCATCGCTCGTCGTCGAGGATGACAACCAATCAGGCCCGGACAGGCGGAGCTCGTTGCGGAGGCGGCACATCACCCCGCGCCAACCAAACCATGCTCTTCGGGACTGGGGGCGACCGCAGAAGTCCATAGCTGGTTGCTCGGGGCAATTCCGCTGGAGCCGACAAAATGGCGACGGGGCTTCCGAGACAACAGGAAAGGCAGTTGTGGACGATCTGTAGCGGCAGATTGGCCGGCTTTTCAGCACTGTCACCAACCATGGCGACGCAGAGGACGCCGTAATTCGCGAAGCCATTGCTTGCTTCAGCCCTGGCAATGGCAACAGGCGCCAGCGTCTGCAGAACAAGAGCGTAGACGAACAGGACGCGCGTCACGTCGCGCACCAGATCTCCAAGCCCTTGCCGCCAGCCGCTACGTTTCATGGCCTCCCCACGCAACATATCCGACCAAACACTTAGCAGATTGCCGAGACGGTGCAATGTCGAACGAGAAGGACTCGACCGCCGACGCGCCCGCGTATAGACAGGCGGCGGACGGTGACATTTCCTGCTTCTTGGGGGAGAGTCGCCGCGCTCGGAGAATTTGCCCATCGCCAAGCGAACCGGCCTCGAGAAGGCCTGAGTTCTGGACGCCGCCCATGCTCAATGCGTTTCACCCCGTCGGCGACAAACTCGAATACGCCCCCAATTGCGGCACCCTGGTGCCAGACCAAGAGACGCTTTGGATCGACCTGATGACGCCGACGCGAGCCGAAGAGCTGGCGATCGAGAAGTTCATCGGTGCAGAGCTGCCCACGCGGGCGGAGATGGAAGAGATCGAGCCGTCGAGCCGGTTGTCCGTGGCAAACGACGTGCTCTACCTCACAGCCGCCCTGCCCTGTCGCGCCGGCAGCAACGATCCAGGCATCACGGTCGTTACCTTCGTGCTTACCGAGAAGCATCTTGTCACCGTTCGGTATGACGAGCCGGGCACCATTCCGCTCGCGATCAAGAATGTGACGACGGCGGGCGCCAATGTGACAACGTCGCACGGCGCCCTACTAACGATTCTGGAAGCCGCGATCGATCGTCTGGCCGACGTGATCGAACAATCCGGTGCTCGTATCGAGACGATCGCGCGCCGGGTGTTCGAAGACGACTCGCGTGCAGCACCGGCTGGCGACCGCTACAAGAGTTCGCTCCGCCGCATCGGCCGCGAGGGCTTGCGTCTCGGACACTTCCAGGAAAGCTTGATCTCGCTTTCCCGCCTTCTTCTGTTTCTCACAGCCAAGATGGAAGGGCCGCGCTATTCCAAGGAAGACGTCGCCCGACTGAAGCCAATGAAGAGCGACGTCACGGCACTGGCCGATCATTGCCGAGGCCAGGAGGAACGCATCACCTTCCTGCTCGATGCGACGCTCGGCCTCATCTCGATCCAACAGAACGACACCATCAAGATCTTCTCGGTGCTCGCGGTGATCTTCATGCCGCCGACGCTAGTGGCCAGCTTTTACGGCATGAACTTCCGCTACATGCCCGAGCTCGACTGGTCCTTCGGCTACCTGTGGGGCATCGCCGTCATGATCCTGTCGGCCGTTGGCACTTACGGCCTCTTCCGCTGGAAGAGATGGCTTTAAGGCCGGCGATTGTGAGGTGAGTAGCAAGTCGGCTCGCGCGCCGTAGATCGCCTATCTGTCGCCCAGCCTTTGGGGCTCCAATGTCGCCGTAAAAATAAACACCCTGCCACTGCTAAGTGGCAAGGTGCTGACATTTTGAAAATCTGCCTCTATCAGAATACACTAACAATATACCGAGACGGCTAAACTTGATCGATCCTATTATTAAACTTGAATTTGACTGTAATGTATTGAAATATGATCCAACTAAAACTAGAACAAACTGCTTCGTATGAGATCGCCAAGTGTTAAGTCGCCTCGATGACCCCGATGTCTCGGGGCCGGATTTCATTCGCACGCAGGACGTCGGATTTCTACGCCCGAATACGTAGCGAACCGGAAATGGTCATTTTGTGCCAGCCACCCCGCAATCCGTGTCACCCCTTCGCACGTTAAGGGTGCGGGTCGGGCAGAGTCATCGCCTTACCGGCCGATGGTTTCGATCCACCGCGACCATCCGCTCTCCGAAAGCCTAGTCACGATGTCAGGAGGACTCCGACCCGAGTCGGCAAGCTGGCGAACCTCGCGAGGCGACAAGCCGTACTCGCGGCGGAATGCCCGACTGAAATTCTCCGGATTGAGGAATCCATGGGCCGTGCCAATCTCCGAAATCGAGACGTGTCGCCACTCTGCTGAGCGAAGCGCCTGTAAGGCACGTTGCAAGCGGCGGCGGTTGACGTAGCTGGCAAAGCCGCCAACTGGCTCGAACAAGCGATAGGCTTTGCGTCGAGAAAGGCCGAACGTCGTGAGCAACCTGTCGAGCGTAAGATTGGGGTCGAGGAGATTATCTTCGACATGGCGTCTCAAGCCAACAAAATGCGCCAGGTTGACACCGGCAGCGCTCCGCTCGTCCGCGTGGCCATTGATTGCGGCCGCGGCAAGATCGAGAAGCGGACCGATCACTGCTTCGGCCTCACCGCGCGTCATATTGTCTGCCTGGGCATGGAAGCTTTTGAGGCTTTCACGAAACAGCGCAACCAATGGCAAGCCTGCGGGGATAACCCGCATGTGGGAAGCGTCCGGACTGTCGAGCCGGGTCGATATCAGCCGGCGCGGTACGACAAGGCTGATCTGGTCAAGATCGGTCGTTGTGGTCGACAGAGGCTGCGCCATATCGATCACGTAGAGATCGCCTTCCCCTGCCACCTCTAAATTGCTTCCTCCCCGCGAGGCGCTTCGCCCCTTGAGGTAGAATTGCAGGAGAAAGCCGTCCATTCCGTCGCGAGCGATCTTGTAGCGGGAACGATCGAAATCCTGGGCGGTGCTCCTGAGCCGCCCCAGTGCCACGTCACCCATGAAGGCCGCCTCGACATGGGCGAAAAAGCCTTCTTCCACGCTTTTGCGGGAACGAGAGTCAAACAACACGCCAATGGCTTCATTCCAGGCCGGTTGCGCTAGATGGGCCGGCAAGGCGCGGCTGTCGAAATATGAGCGGGGGAGCTTGGAGTCGGAGGAAACGGCGCTCATTTCAAATCGGGCGCTCCGGTCTTCGCGCTCACGGCGCGACAATCTGGTTCACTACTTATATAGGGCAAGTGCGCAACATCAAGCATTTGCGCGATCCAGCCACTAGCCTCAAATGCTCAAGACGGCAACGCCCGACTTTCGCCGGGCGTTGCGTGCGCAAAGTTGTGAGTAGGTCTCAGGAGACCGTCAGGCGATATTTGGCGAAGCCCTCTCCAGCATCGCCAACCTTCTCGACCTTCACCCCGGCAGGAACAGTTTCCAGCGTTGCGTTCGGTGAATCAGGGAACACGACATTGACGCCGTCCGGCAGCTTGGCAATCGACCAGTTACCGTCAGCGGACGGGTTGATGGTCTTGTTCGCCACGATATAGCGGACGATGACGTCGCGATTGCTGTCCGGCCCCTGGAACACCACCGTGCTGCCATCGGCACCCGGGAAATGGCCGCCACCTCCCGCGCGATAGTTATTGGTCACCACCAGGAATTCCTGGTTTGGCTGAACCGGCTTGCCCTGATAGGCAAGATCAACGATGCGATGGGCGTCGGGCGCGACCACTTTACCGTCGTTGTCGTAGCGCTTGGCCTGCGTCACATCGATGCGATAGGTGACGCCGTCGATAACGTCATAATTGTAGGACGGGAAGGACGTGTCGATGAGCGGCTGCTCGTCCTTCTTCTTCGGATCTATCTGATTGAAGATGCCAGCCGAACGTTCCAACCATTCCTTCAATTGCTCGCCAGTGACTTTTACGATGCGAATGGTGTTGGGGTATAGGTAGATGTCGGCGACGTTCTTGATGGCGATCGGGCCCTTCGGAACGAACGTGTAATAGTCCGGACCGGAGCGGCCACCGCACTTGAAGGGAGCCGCGGCCGACAAGATCGGCAAATCCGGCAAGCCTGCGGCCTTCGCCTGGGCGGCTCCGTACCAGAGTTGCGCCTGGCTGACGATCTGGACCGAGGGGTCGTCGGCAACGAGAGCCCAATAGCTGGAAATCGGCGCCGAAGTCTCGCCAACCGGGCGGCGGACGTAGCCAAGTGCCGCTTCGTGGTCATTCTTGATGGAAGCCAGGACGGCGGGCACGGCATCGACGCGCGAAACGATCTTCTTGTCCGGTGTCCGCTCGTAAATCGGACGAGCCTCGACTTTGAAGCCGCCAACCTTCCAGCCTTCGCCATCCTTGGTCAGGTCAAGATCGATGACGCCGAGATGGCTGCCCCAGAAACCAGGCATCACGGTGGGAACGCCGTTCAGCGTCCCCTTGTCGATGTCGGCACCGTCGATGCCGGCAAAGTCCTTTCCGGGGAACACGAGGTGCTGGTGACCGGTGAAGATGGCATCGATGCCCGGGACCTTGGACAGGAACAGCGCCGCGTTCTCCTCGCCGCCGGCCCGCTCGCCGCCGGCAATGCCAGAGTGGCAGAGAGCGACGACGATATCCGACTGCTTGCGTAGCGCCGGCAAGTACTTCGTCGCGGCATCGACGATGTCGATGGTGGTCGCCTTGCCCTGGAGATTGTCCTTGTCCCACTGGACGATCTGCGGCGGGACGAAACCGATGACGCCAATGCGCAGCACGTGCTCGGCGCCCATTGCATCGACCACCTTGGCGTCGAAGATACGCGTGGGCTCGATCAGGGGAGTGCCATCCGGCTTGAGAACATTGGCGCAGACAGCGGGGAACTCGGCGCCAGACAGCGCCTTGCCCAGGAAATCGAGGCCGTAATTGAACTCGTGATTGCCAAGCGTGCCACAAAGATAGTTGAGGCCGTTCATGGCCGCGACGATCGGATGCTTGTTGCCGCCGTCGAGCCCCTTCTCATAGGCGATATAATCGCCGAGGGGGCTGCCCTGAATGAGGTCACCATTGTCAAACAGGATAGCGTTGCGCACCTCATCCCGGGCAGCTGCAATCAATGCCGCCGTCTTGGCAAGTCCGACGGTATCGTCGGGCTTATCGCGATAATAGTCGTAGGGATAGATGTTGACGTGAAGATCCGATGTCGCCATCAGGCGCAGGCGGACGGTCGGCTCAGCAGCGGCCGCTATGGTCGGAACGAAAGCGACAAGCGCGCTCGCAGCGGTAGCCAGCAACAGTTGGCGGCGGCTGAGACGGTGAATCGGCATGACGTCGTGTCTCCTGAACGAATATCCTTTGCCGGGCGAAAAGTGTCGACGACCTCCGCAAGCTGCGGCTAGCGAAAGTCTTCGAGACGCCTTTTCTGCTGCCCATCGGCACCAAAATTGTCTGGCTTCAGCCAAGCTTCGAACGAGGCCTTCAAGGCCGGCCACTCCGTATCGACCACGGAGAACCACGCCGTATCACGATTGCGTCCCTTGACTATGACGGCTTGGCGAAAAGTACCTTCGTAGCTGAAACCCAACCGTTCAGCGGCTCTCATCGACGGTGCGTTGAGGGCGTTGCACTTCCACTCGTAGCGGCGATAGCCGAGGTCTTCGAAGACATGCCTCATAAGAAGATAGTGCGCTTCGGTGGAGATCGGAGAGCGCTGCATCAGCGGTGACCAGGTTACCCAGCCGACTTCAATGCAACCGTTCGCCGGATCGATGCGCAGATATGAGACGATGCCAACCGCCCGACCGCTCGCCGTGTCCACCGCCGCGAAGAACAAGGGATCTTGCGATGGCAGGAGTCCTTCGAACCAGACCATAAACTCGGCCTCGGAAGCGAAAGGTCCGACCGACAGGTAAGTCCACATGCGACCGGTTGTATCGGCAGAATAGGCTACGAAGAGATCATGGGCATGGTGAGGAGCTAAAGGCTCAAGCCTGACAGTTCGCCCTTCCAGCACCCGGTGCGAAGGCCGCTGGCGCGGCGTCCAGCCCTCGACCACCGGCCCTACGGGATTGCCGTTTCGGTCGAGCTCGTTCACGCCCATTTTTCACTCCTCCGGCCGCTTCGGCCTTATTTGCCGACCACGCCTGCAAACTCGACCCTGTTTCGTCCGAGCGCCGTGAGCACGGCCTGAACGATTCCTCGCGCGTCGAGGCCGGCATTTGCGTACATGCGCTCAGGCTTGTCGTGATCGACGAAGAGATCGGGCAGCGTCAACGAACGGAAACGGAAGCCATGATCGAAACGACCATCGTCGATCAGCGCCTGCGCAACTTGGCTGCCGAAGCCACCCGTTGAGCCCTCCTCGACGGTGATCAGCAGTTCATGATGCGCGGCAAGCTGACGAATCAAGGCACGGTCCAGCGGCTTGGCAAACCTGGCGTCGGCCACGGTAGCCGAGAGGCCGAATGTCGCCAGCTCCTCAGCCGCCCTCAAGGCCTCGCTCAAGCGGGTGCCAAAGGAGAGAATGGCGACCTTGCTGCCTTCGCTGACAATGCGGCCACGCCCGATCTCAATGATTTGCCCGCGGGCCGGCATTTCGACACCAACGCCCTCGCCGCGCGGATAACGGAAAGCGACAGGGCCCTCGTCATAAGCAACGGCGGTCGCAACCATGTGGCGGAGTTCCGCTTCGTCTCCCGGCGCCATCACCACCATGTTCGGCAGACAGGTGAGAAAGGCAGTGTCAAAAGCGCCCGCATGCGTCGCACCATCGGCACCGACAAAACCGGCGCGATCGATCGGCAACCGGACCGGCAGATTCTGAATGGCGACGTCATGCACGACCTGATCGTAGGCGCGCTGCAGGAATGTCGAGTAGATGGCACAGAACGGTTTCAGCCCCTCAGTCGCCATGCCGGCGGCGAAGGTCACGGCATGCTGTTCAGCAATGCCGACATCAAACATGCGCTGCGGGAAAGCCTCTCCGAACAGATCGAGCCCGGTGCCGGACGGCATCGCGGCCGTGATCCCGACAATGCGCTCGTCGCGTCGTCCCTCGTCGACCAGCGTCTCGCCAAACACCTGGGTGTAGCTCGGTGCATTGGCCTTAGGCTTCACCTGGGCACCCGTGACCACGTCGAACCGGCTGACGCCGTGATACTTGTCAGCCGCTGCCTCAGCGGGCGGATAGCCCTTGCCCTTCTTTGTCACGACATGCAGCAGAACCGGGCCATCCTTGGCGTTGCGAAGGTTGCGCAGCACCGGCAGCAGGTGGGACAGATTGTGGCCATCGATCGGGCCGACGTAATAGAAGCCGAGCTCCTCGAAAAGCGTACCGCCGGTCAGGAATCCGCGCGCATATTCCTCGGCGCGCTGTGCCTTCTTGCGCAGGCTCTGCGGGAGATTGAAAGCGAGCTGCTTCATCGCCTCGCGCAGTGTCAGGTAGGTCGGGCCTGAAACAAGCCGCGCCAGATAGGCGCTCATGGCTCCGGTCGGCGGGGCAATGGACATGTCGTTGTCATTCAGGATTACAACCAGTCGGCTGTCCATCGCGCCGGCGTTGTTCATCGCCTCGTAGGCCATGCCAGCCGACATGGCGCCGTCGCCGATGACGGCAATGACCTGGTTATCCTCGCCCTTCAGATCGCGCGCCACCGCCATGCCAAGGCCGGCGGAAATTGAGGTGGACGAATGACCGGCACCGAAGGGATCGTAGGCACTCTCGGCCCGCTTGGTGAAGCCGGAAAGACCGCCACCTTGGCGCAACGTACGAATCTCGTGGCGACGCCCGGTGAGGATCTTATGGGGATAGGCTTGGTGGCCAACGTCCCAGATCAGTCGATCACGCGGCGTGTCGAACACGGCATGGAGAGCCACGGTCAGCTCGACAACGCCCAACCCGGCACCGAGATGCCCACCGGTTACCGACACGGCATCGATCATCTCGGCGCGCACCTCGGAAGCGAGCTGTTCAAGCTCGGCTACCGAAAACACCTTGAGATCATCAGGTGACGATACCTTGTCGAGAAGCGGAGTGTCGGGACGTTGCAATCCAAAAATCCGTGAAATTACGAGGGCAAATCCCTCACCCCCAGATATCAGTCAATCACAATCTCTTCAATTCGCAAGCGTGCTCTTTATGAAAGGCAATAACGGCAAATGCAGGGAGCATGTTTCCGAGCCACCCAAAAATTCAAAATCGACGGACGTTAGCTCCTCTACTCGCGATCGAGCGGCTCGGTCCCTGCGGCAGTTCCATCGCCGGCGATGCGGATTTTTTCGACTTTGGCTTCGGCTGCCTTCAGCAGGCCGTCGCAGTGCTTTCGCAAAGCGTCGCCGCGCTCATAGATGGAGATGCTCTCCTCAAGGGGAACTGAGCCCTGCTCCAGTCGCGCAACGATGCCCTCGAGTTCCTTGAGGGCCTGCTCGAAACTCAGCGCGCTGACGTCGATGGCGTTGGTCATGCTCGGCAACCTTTCGTCGATCAGGGATAAAGGCGTGTCCGCGTCCAGCCGCCGTTGCCGTCAGGCAGGAAGCGGACACGGTCGTGAAGTCGGAACAAGCCGTCACGCCAGAACTCGATAGCTGTCGGCGACACGCGCAAGCCCGACCAGTAATCGGGACGCGGCACCGTGCCAACGCCAAACTTGAGCCCCCATTCGGCAACCGCCTTTTCAAGGGCAAAGCGACTTTCGAGTGGGCGCGATTGCTTTGAAGCCCAGGCGCCGATGCGACTGCCGCGATCGCGGCTCTGGAAATAGGCGTCCGCCTCTTCCTTGGAAACCTCGGACACCGTGCCACGCACACGGACCTGCCGTTTCAGGCTTTTCCAATGAAACAGCAGCGCCGCCTTGCCGGTCTTCAGAATCTGCTCGCCCTTGGCCGAGCCGAAGTTCGTGTAGAAGACGAAGCCGCGCTCATCGAAGCCCTTGAGGAGCACCATACGCGCATCCGGCAATCCATCCTCATCGACGGTTGCCAACGCCATGGCATTGGGATCGTTGGGCTCGCTCTTCTCCGCCTCTTTCATCCAGCTGACGAACAACTGATAGGGCTCAGACGCTTCGGTGAAGTCGGGTTCTGAACTGGCCATTGTCTTTGGCGCCTCGTTATGATGGCTGGCCATCGGCCAGATTCGCGCAAGCGTCCGACCGGCATATAGCTACATCCCGGCCGGCGACAACCTCCCACGCGGTCCTTCGAAAAGATTTTGTCAAATCCGGACGACCCGTATAATGGCACACTCTGGAACGGAACGTGATCGGCCATTACATGCTTGGCAGAACCTTGGTGACTATGAACACCATCATCCAATTGAAGAGGGCCAACCAGCATGCGTGATCCGTATGAGGTCCTTGGCGTGCCCAAGGGTGCGGACGAAGCGACTATCAAGAAGGCTTTTCGTAAGCTTGCCAAGCAGCATCATCCCGATGCCAACAAGAACGATCCTCGCTCCAAGGAACGTTTCTCCGAGGTCAACTCGGCCTATGAGATCCTGGGCGACAAGAACAAGCGCCGCCAGTTCGACGCCGGTGAAATCGACGCTGACGGCAAGCCGCGCTTTACCGGTTTCGAGGGCTTCGGCGGCGCGGGCGGCATGGGTGGTATGGGTGGCGGCTTCCACCAAGCCGGTGGACGGGCTACCGATGACATTCTGCACGACATTTTCGGCGACGCGTTCTCCAGCTTTGCGAGCGGCGCAACCCGAGGCGGGACTCGCGGGGCGCGGCGCGGCGGGGGCGGCTTCTCTGGATTCGAGGGCTTCTCTGGGGGCGGCGCGGGTGCGGGCTTTGGCGGCGGCTCGCCGGCTGCCAAGGGAGCTGACGTCATGGTGACGGCTCGGGTTCGCCTCGAGGATATCGTTGGCTCCGGCAAGGTGCGCATTACGCTGCCGAGCGGCAAGTCGCTCGATGCCAAGATTCCCGCGGGCTTCGAGCCTGGCCAGCAGCTCCGCCTCAAGGGCCAGGGTGGCGATGGTACGCCGCCGGGTGACGCCATAGCCATTCTAGTCTACGAGCCACACGCCCTGTTCCGTCCCGATGGCTACAATCTGCGCCTCGATCTGCCGATCACACTCGATGAGGCGGTGCTCGGCGGAAAGGTGCGCGTGCCGACCTTGGAAGGCGCTGTTGACATGACCATTCCCGCCGGCGTCACAGGCTCGAAGGCGTTTCGTCTGCGCGGCAAGGGGCTGCCGGACAAGGCGGGAACGCGAGGCGACATCTTCGTGACCCCGCGTATCGTTCTGCCGGATGGAGCCGATGCGGGGCTTGAGAAACTGATGGAGCGTTGGCGCGAGGTGCGTCCCTACGACGTACGCGGGCCGGAATTCTCTTCATGAGCCGCCTGCCGCCGCTGCCCTTGCCGCCGGCACGCGGCGCGCGGCCAGCACGATTTCTGGCCAGTCTGGCGTTCATGTTGATGGTGGTGGGGATCGGTTCCCGCCACCTCGATTTTATATCCACCGCCACCATGTACGCCGCGGTCGTCTCCAGCATCGTGCTCGGCGTGGGCGCTTTGGCCGTCATTTCGATAACGGTGCGCGATGTCTGGCTGGAGGGTCGCAGAGGCGCCAACAGCGCCTTTGCCACGATACTGCTGATCATCGCAGCCTTTTCACCCCTGATCGCCGGCTGCGCCGCTTACATTGCCTACCCATCGCTCGACAGTGTCTCGACCGATACCGATGACCCGCCCGCTCCGCCAGCGGGCTTCTCTCAGATGACCTTCCCGATCGACCTTCGCGCGGCGGCCGATGACGCAGCAGCCCTGCAGGAGGACGCCTATCCGGATCTCACCACCCAGGCCACGGAACTCTCCACCGTTGAAGCCTATGCGCTGGCGCGCCAAACGGTCGATGACCTGGGCTGGACGATCAGGCTGGCCGAGGAGCCAGACACTGAAGCGGCCAACGGAAGGATAGAGGCGGAAGCGCGGTCCCTGATATTGGGCACACAAGAGGACGTCGTCGTTCGAATCCGTCCGGGCGACAACGGCAGCCGCATCGACATCCGCTCATTGAGTCGAGTAGCGATGCCGGATCTCGGTACCAACGCGCGTCATATCAGCGATTTCATAGCCCGCTTCTCGGAAGTGTCACGACGGCAGGCGGCAAACTAAGTCGCCGCGCATTTCAACGAGCCCGCGCTCTTCAAGCCAATCGGTATGCGCCTTGACCGACAGCGCAGCCGCCGAGAAAAGTGCCGGGTCGAGGCCGACGTAGACCGCGGCAACAATCTGTTCGACGGTGCGTTCGCCCCCGTCCAGCGCCCTCAGAATGGCTGCTTCACGCGCCTGCCGATGCCGTTTGAGTTCGTCGACGCGCGCCAAACCGTCAACGACAGGGCCGCCGTGAGCCGGCAGATAGCAACGTGGACCGATAACCGCGAGGCGATCAAGGGAACTCATATAGTCGGCCATGCGGCCATCGGGTGGCACCACGACAGTTGTTGACCAAGCCATCACGTGGTCGCCGGAGAACAACAATCCGGACCCAAGGAGATCGTAGCAAAGATGACCGGCCGTGTGTCCCGGCGTTTCAATCGCCCGGAGCTCGCCGGCATCCGTCACGATGGCATCGCCGCCGGCGAGTATACGATGCGGTTTGTAGTTTGGACGAGAAGGGTTCGGCGCAGCACCGACGATCTCAGCCCCAGTCCGATCTGCTAGCCGATGCGCGGCTCCCGAGTGGTCGGCGTGATCATGGGTAACGACGATCAGCCTGATCGGCGCGCCGGCGCCTGCCAGGAGATCGGTGACATGCGCCTCGTCGTCTGGGCCGGGATCGATGACTGTGATTTCTCGAAAGCCCAAGAGGTAGGAATTGGTTCCGCGGAATGTCAGCGGACCGGCATTGCCGGCCGTCAGCCGGCGAACACCTGGGGCCACCTGCTCGGCAGTGCCGTAGATCGGCATGAAATCCAAAGGCGAACCGGCAGTCACGCTACGCTCCCGATAGGGAATGCCACGCCATGATTGTCCATGGAATCACATGAGTCATGGCGAGGCCGCATGAATCGCTCTGAATCCCGATGAGCCAACATGGACTCCATCATCTACCGCTTTTCTAGGCAGCGCCAGACTTCATCAGCCATTCTGCCAGCCAAAAGAAGCCCCAAGCCAAGCCAACCAGCGCCACGAGCAAGATCGTGACGATCGTCACCATTGTCGAGGCCAAAGCACGAGGCGTAGCGGGCGCACCGGGCTCGGGAAAGGCAGCCAAAGCCCGGATCAGGTCGCTGCCGGCGACAGGATCAAAAATGAATGCACCAGTTCGTTGTGGGGCACCAATCCGAAAGCCTCCAGGAGCCATGGTTCGCTGAAGTGAGTGAGGGCTCCAAAGTGCAAGCTGTTCTCCGCCCGTGGCAATGATGGCCAGCCCCTTCTTCGTCAACTCGGCCGTCGCATCGCGCTGCGATCCATCACCAGCTTCAAAAACACCGTCTGCCTTCGCGTCCAGAGTCGCCGCCATGCCGCATTCTCCCAGCCACTTGGGAATATGGCCGGGCCCAGCTTGCATTTCCAGACGAACTGCCTCAAACCGATTCAAATACAAAGTTCATGGAAATGCCGTAGAGGTTCGCGACCTTCCGCATCAAGAAGCCGGGCGGACTGATATCGAGCCATTTATCGTGGCTGGGTTTGGCCGGCGATCTTTATCCTTGCGACCGCTTTTACGAGACCTTCCTTGTCCAAGACCTTCGCCCCGCTCGCATCGTTATTGACCGGCATCGCCTTCCTTTTGTGCGGCAACGCGCTACTCGGCACAGTGATCCCCTTGCGGGGTCTCTACGAGCATTTCACGCCGGTCACCATTGGCTTGATGGGCTCGTCCTACAATCTTGGCTTCGTCGTCGGCTGCCTTGCCTGCCCTTACCTCATCTTGCGGGCGGGGCACATTCGCGCCTATTCGACGCTAGTGTCACTTGCCGCTGCCACGACGCTGGTCCACCCGATGGTCGTGGACCCGTGGGTGTGGATCGGCGCCCGATCGATTACCGGCTTTTGTCTTGCCGGTCTCTATCTGATCATTGAGAGCTGGCTCAACGATCGCGCCACCAACGATAACCGTGGCCTGATCATGAGCGTCTATATTGTGGTCAACTTCCTCACGACCACCGCCGGCCAACTGATGATATTGCTGGCCCCGATTCAGAATTTTGAGCTGTTTGCCGCGGCCTCCCTGTTGGTTTCGCTGGCCGTCGTCCCGGTGGCGCTCACAACATCGGCGCAGCCCGCGCCCATTGCCATCGTGCAATTCCGGCCGCTGCGCCTTATGAAAGTCGCACCGGTCGGGTTGGTCGGTACCTTCATGATCGGTGTTGCAAACGGCGCATTCTGGTCGCTGGTGACCGTATTCGCCATTGGACGCGGTCTGTCGGCAAACGGAGCGGCCATTTTCCTCTCCATCGCCGTGATCGGTGGCGCCCTGATGCAGTGGCCCGTCGGCAGGCTCTCCGACGCTTACGACCGCCGCCTGGTGCTTGCGGGCGTCATGGTTCTGGCAGCTCTGGCCAGCCTTCTTACTGTTCTCTTGCCGCTTGGCGTCGACGGCCTGTTTGTGATGGCCTTCCTCTTGGGAACGATGGTGCTCACCGGCTATTCGGTGGCCGCCGCCCATGCCTACGACCGTGCCGAAAAGTCGGCCTATGTGGAAATGGCGACCGGCGTCCTGCTCGCCAACGGTGTCGGAGCCGTCTTTGGACCGTTGATCGCATCCTTCGCCATGGAGAGCTGGGGGAACAGCTTGCTGTTCGTCTTCATGGCCACCGTCGAGCTGATGCTTGCCGGCTTCATCGCACTGCGCTGGCGGATACGTCCCACTCGTCCGGACGATCCCAAGGACTCCTACGAGATATTTGCTACCGCGCCGGTCGGAGGCGCTATCCCGCCGGAGGCACCCGCGTACGACGACCCCATCCTTCAGACGCCAGTGGTGCCGACAAGAGAATCAAAAGCCCCGGCTGAAGCCGATTCTCCCTAGATCGCTCGTCCCAATGGACGCAGGCCGGTGATCCAGTTTTTGTTATTGCATCGGATTGTCCGAAAACCGGATTCCACTTTTCGGTCCGATGCACTGACAGAGCTTGCCAAAACCGGACGCCTGCCGCAAAAGCAGGCCCATGGCAAGGATCCGCCTCGACCAGCTTCTCGTTGCCCGTGGCCTCACGGACAGTCGCGCTCGTGCGCGCGACGCCATTTTGCGCGGCCATGTGACCGTGGCCGGTCGGCCGGCAGACAAGCCGGGCCTCACTGTCGAAGAGGATGCCGAGCTTTCGATATCCGATCCGGCTGCCGCCTATGTTTCGCGAGCCGCGCTAAAACTCGTGGCCGGTCTCGACCACTTCGGCTTTGATGTCAGCGGCCGGGACTGCCTGGATGTGGGGGCGTCGACCGGTGGGTTTACCGAGGTCCTGCTTCAGCGGGGCGCCGCCCGGGTCGTGGCGCTCGACGTCGGACATGGTCAGTTGCATCCGCGGATCGCTGAAGATCCGCGCGTGACTAACATTGAGGGTCTCAACGCCCGAGACCTCACCTTGGCCGACCTGCCCTTTCAGCCCGATATCATCGTGTCCGACGTATCCTTCATCTCGCTGACCTTGGCGCTGCCGCCGGCGCTCAGCTTGGCGCGGCGCCCTGCCCTTGGTGTTTTCCTCGTCAAGCCTCAATTCGAAGCGGGACGGCAGGCCATCGGCAAAGGCGGGATCGTTGACGAAGCCGTCGGGCGCGCTTCTGCCGACCGCGTGCGAGACTGGTTCGACGGTCGCGATGGTTGGCGTGTCCATGACCTCGTCCCGTCGCCCATTCTCGGCGGCGACGGCAACCATGAATATCTTCTCGGAGCGAGCCTTGACTGAACTTGTGATCGACCGCCTCGGCCACCGCGGTGACGGCGTTGTCGTCCAGCCGGACGGGCGTCAGCTATTCGTGCCCTACACCTTGGCGGGCGAAACCGTCGACGTCGACCTCCAAGGCGGGGCGGCGCGGCTCAGCCGCGTGGTCACACCATCTGCCGATCGGATCGAGCCGGCCTGCCGGCATTTTGGCACCTGTGGAGGCTGTCTGCTACAGCACGTCGCACCGGCACCTTACGCCGATTTCAAGCGGCGACTCGTTGTCGATGCGCTGGCCGATCGCGGGCTTTCGCCAGAGGTCGGCGAGACGCGCGTCGTCCCCACGCACTCCCGTCGTCGGGCCACCTTCGCCGGCATCATGGCCGGTCGCCACCCACTCGTCGGATTCAATGAGCGCGCCAGCCACCGCCTCGTGAGCCTTGAGGAGTGTCCGGTGCTAAAGCCGCAGCTTCTCGCCGCCCTGCCGGCGCTGACCGCACTGACCGGTCTTGTCGCTCTGCGCAAGGGCGGGCTCGATTTGACTGTGACACTTACCACCGGCGGTCTTGATGTGTCGGTCGCAGGCATTGCGGCGCGCGATGTCGATCGGCTGCGCCTGCCGCTCATCGAACTTGCTGCGCGCTTTGATCTTGCCCGTCTGTCCGCAGGCGGCGAAGCTATCGTTGAACGTCGCCCCGTGGTGCTCGACATAGATGGCGTCGCCGTCACGCTACCGCCCGGAGGCTTCCTGCAGGCGTCCGAAGAGGCCGAAGCGATCATGGGCGAACTGGTGACGGCCGCCATTCCAGCCAAGGCAAAGCGGGTAGCGGATCTATTCTCCGGCGTAGGCACCTTCGCATTGCGTCTCGCGCGAAAGGCTGAAGTCCTGGCCGCGGAAGGCGAGGCCGGCGCCGTGGCTGCCCTTGACCGCGCGGCGCGCGGCATGACCGGACGTCATCGGATTACAGCCGAGAAGAGAGATCTTGCCCGCCGTCCGCTCCTCGAAAAGGAGCTCGAGAAGATCGACGCCGTCGTGTTCGATCCGCCCAGGGCTGGAGCCGCCGAACAGAGCCAATGGCTGGCGCGATCGAAAGTACCGACCATTGTGGCCGTGTCCTGCAACCCGGCCACGCTGTCCCGCGACCTCAGGACGCTGGTCGACGGCGGCTATCGCATCGAGACAGTCACACCGGTAGACCAATTTCTCTGGTCGAGCCATGTGGAGGTGGTCGCGGTCCTTAAACGTTGAAATAGGCGCAGACGCAATAGAGACATGAAAAGGGCCGGAGCGGCTTCCGCTCCAGCCCTTTTCTATTGGCAGATGTTACCGTCAGGCGAGCGCCTTGGCCGGGTCGAGGTAGGCCAGGCCGAGAGCGTCGCTCACTGCCTTGTAGGTGATCTTGCCAGCGTGGACGTTGAGGCCATGGGCAAGGTGAATGTCGTCCTTGCAGGCCTGCTTCCAGCCCTTGTTGGCCAGCGCCAGAGCGAAGGGCAGCGTGGCATTGTTGAGAGCGAAGGTCGACGTGCGCGCGACGCCACCTGGCATGTTGGCGACGCAATAATGCACGACACCGCTCTCGATGTAGGTCGGATCGGAGTGGGTGGTGGCGCGCGAAGTCTCCGAAGCACCGCCTTGGTCGATGGCGACATCGACAAAAGCCGATCCCTTGGACATTGCGGCGATCAGCTCGCGGCTGATCAGCTTGGGCGTACCGGCACCCGGAACCAGAACGGTGGATATGACAAGGTCGGCGCCGGTGACGAGATCGGCCACAGCGTCCTTGTTGGAGTGAGCCGTCTTGATGCGCACGCCGAAGGTGGCGACGGCGCGGCGCAGTGCGTCGATCGAATTGTCGACCAGCGTCACGTCGGCTCCCATGCCGAGGGCAACGTGGGTGGCATTGGTGCCGGCGACACCAGCGCCCAGGATCACCACCTTGGCCGGAGCGACGCCAGCCACGCCGCCGAGCAGAATGCCCTTGCCGCCAGCTGCATTCTCGAGCGCGGCGGCGCCCACCTGTGGAGCCATGCGACCGGCGACTTCCGACATCGGGGCCAATAGCGGCAGCGAACCGTTGGCCGCCGTCACCGTCTCGTAGGCGATGCAGGTGGCGCCGGACTTGACCAGATCTTCGGCCTGTTCCGGATCGGGAGCGAGATGGAGATAGGTGAAGAGCGTCTGGCCTTCGCGCAGCTTCTTGCGCTCGATAGCGAGGGGCTCCTTCACCTTGACGATCATGTCGGCCTTGGCGAAGATTTCGTCGGGGCTGTCGACAATGGCAGCGCCGGCCTTCACGTAAGCAGCGTCAGCGACACCGATACCGGCGCCAGCGTTCTTTTCGATGATGACCTTGTGTCCGGCAGCGACGAGTTCGCGAACGGATGAGGGAACGAGGCCGACGCGGTCCTCATGATCCTTGATTTCTTTCGGCGTACCGACGAGCATTTTTGTTATCCCCTGCTGGATCCGCCACCGGGTTTGGTCCCGGCTTGGCGTGATGGCGCATATTTGGCCAATCTTGACGCAATTTCTTGCACTGATTCAGCAGACTATGGTCGAAAAACGGCATAATATTTCGTCCTTCGCCCCTTGAAACGCAGGAAATTTCACCCATGCGCCTCGACGTGACGGATCGTGCGATCCTGACCGCCTTGCAAGACAATGCCCGACCGACCAACGCCGAGCTCGCGGATCGGGTCCACCTCTCAGCCTCGGCATGCCTAAGGCGCACGCGCCTTCTGGAGGAAAGCGGACTGATAGCCCGTATCGTCGCGCTGCTTGACCCGCGAATAGCCGGGGTTCCCGGCACCGCTTATGTTTCCGTAACGCTCGATAGCCAGGGACGGGCCTCGCTGGACAAGTTCGAGGCCGCCGTGCGCGTGATACCCGAAATCACCGAGTGCTATCTTCTGGCCGGTCAGCACGATTACTTGCTGCGCGTCGTCTATCGAGACGCAGCCGATCTCGAGCGCATCCACAGCGAGATATTGACGCCCTTGCCGGGCGTCGTGCGCGTTCAGTCGCAACTGACGCTCCGGACCGTGAAGCGATCGACCAAGCTTCCAATCTGAAACGAGCCCTTTAAAGCAAAAAGCCGATCGCAAGGACCGGCTTTCGGGCTTTGGATGTGGCGAGGTTTCAGGCTGCAGTCACCCGTTGAAGGAAATCGGCGAGCAAGCCCTCCAGCGCCTTGGTCTCCCGTTCGACATCCGACGCGCTGTCCTTCACCGACTGCGCCGAGCGGGTCGTTGCATCGGCGGCGCTCGCCACGCGCTCGACAATGCCGAGCACCGAACCTGTAGCCGAGGCGGCAGCATGGACGTTGCCACTGATCGAGGTGGTTGCCTCGCTCTGCTGGCCCATGGCGTCGGCCATGGCGACGGTATAGCGATTGACGGTCGCCATGGTGTCGGTGATCGCCTGGATGGCCTCGGCAGCCTCTTCCGATGAGGTCTGGATGGCGGCGATCTGATGGGAGATTTCCTCGGTCGCCTTGGCGGTCTGACCAGCGAGGTTTTTCACCTCGGAGGCGACCACGGCAAAGCCCTTGCCGGCATCGCCAGCCCGCGCCGCCTCAATGGTGGCGTTGAGCGCCAGAAGGTTGGTCTGGCCGGCGATCGACTGGATCAGCGTGACGATCTTGCCGATTTCCTCGGACGCCACGCGAAGGCCGCCCACCTTGGCATTGGCGGCATTGGCGCCTTGGGTGGCGCTCTCTACCACATCGCGGGCAGCATTGACCTGCGTACCGAGGTTGCGGATCGATGCATCCAGCTCCTCAGCAGCGGCAGCGACCGAACCGACCGAACCGGACGCCGTCGAAGAAGCATGCGCGGCCTCGCCAGTGCGAACCGTCGTCTCCTCGGCAACCTGCGTCAGGTCGGCGGCGGTGGCGGTCATGTCGGCCATGCGGCGAGCAACCGCTTCGATGGTCTTGTGAACCTCGGTTCGGAACTCGGTGACCAGGCGATCGACCTCCTGCTGGCGGTTCTCGCGCCGACGCCCTTCTTCGATCTGCTGTTCCTCGAGCCGCAAGCGCTCGATCGCAGCAATGCGGAACACGTCGACGGCGCGCGCCAGATCGCCGATTTCATCTTTGCGATCGCGGCCAGACAGCTCGGTATCGAGTTCGCCGGCGCCCAGGCGCCGAACATCTGTGGCCAGTGTCGCCAGAGGCTTCGTCAGTCGACGCGTCAGAAACACCGCCACTCCACCGACCAAGACCAAAACCGCAGCAGCGACGGCGACGAGGATGAGCGTCAGCCGCTTGACCGGGGCCAAGGCGGCCGTGCGGTCATGCAGAGAGAGAACCTCCCAGCCGGGGCGCACCTCAGCCAAAGCGGCAAGCTCCACGACGCCAGGATCGATTTCCGCCGCGAATACCTGGCCCTCGGTAGCCTTGTTCAGGCTCGACGCGAGATCGATGCGCATCTCTCCCTTGGAGGTCTGGCCGAAGGTGAAGGCCGAGCCGGACTCCTTTGACACGAGGAGCGAACGGCCGGTTTCGCCAAGGCCAGTCTTGTCGGTCAGAAGCTTGGCGGCCTGCCCCATGTTGACGCGCAGCGCCACCACGGCAACGAAGCGGCCTTCCATGATCACCGGCGCGACGAAGTAACTGCTGAGGCCGACGGAGTTCGACGGATCGGGCATGAAGCTAGTGAAGGCCGGCTTGAGCGCGGCAGGCTTGGCACCTGGTGCCGGAATCATCGCCTTGACTACGTCGACCAACGCCGGCTTGCCCTTGGCGTCCGTGATGCGGCGGCCGAACAGATCATCCTTGGCGTAAGAATAGTAGGCTCTGCCGCCGTCATCGAACAGCACGAGATCGTCAAAGCCCGTGTCGCGGAGAGCTGAAGCAACCGCCTTGTGACCCGTCGCGTGGTAGATGAAATAGCGCTCCGACGTGTCGTTGACGGACGTCATCTCTTCGCGATGCTGCGGGTTGGGGTTGCCGTCGACAAACACCTGCCGTAGGCGAGCGCCCGGGTCGTCGTCGAGGAGCTGGTTCCAGGCGCTGCTGAACTCGCGGGCCGACTCCTGAAGGGCCGAGGCTGAGGCAACGGCGGCAGCCTGACTGGAAAGGCTATCCATCCAGGCTTGCAACGCAGCGGCGCGTGCACCGGCGGCCGTGACGATGGCTTCGCCCGAGAGATCCGTGACGGTCTGCTCGGCCATCCGCTGCGTGGCGAATGTCAACGCCGCGGCCAGCACCAGCGCGGACGCCAGCACGACGAAAACTATTCTCCCCGTGAACGACTTCAGCATGCGTGTCCCCGCTAAGTTGGCGCGGGACCGCCTGTTTTCGCGATACCGGATCTCTGATCGGACATTTGATCGCCCGTCATGACCGGCAGACCGGCTCGGCTTTCGCCGGCAACTGGTCCCCGCCTCACTGATACTTTCGTCTTGGTTTGTGCGCGGTGGCCCGTAAACAAGCCGTAAAGCGAGTATGAAGATTTCGCGATATCCAGAAGATTGCAAAGCTTCTACGGAAATTTCTCGCATGGGCCAGCAAGCGACAGCTCAAAACGATGCACGACGTGCTGCCGCTGACCGAATACGTGTGGGCCGCTCGTCCGTGTGAGCGTGAAGCCCTGCCTTTCCCAGAAGGCACGCGCCCGCGTGTTGGCTTCGATGACGCCGACCAGCAAACGCGAGGCGCCGTGCAAGCGGGCAATACGCTGCACCTCTGCGAAGATGGTCTCGCCCAAGCCTCTGCCACGCGACTCTGGAACCAGAAGAAGCAGGCCAAGATAGGCGTCGTCGGGATCGGGGTATCCGTAAGCCAGATCGCCGATGGCGACGAGCCCACCATCGTTGTCGGTGACGCCAAACTTGAAAGGCGCTTCCGATCCCGCCGGCGGCTGGTCATCGAAGAAAGCCTGCGCGGCTAAATCCGGACAAAGCCCGCTCTCAAGGGCGAGATAGTCGGCCGCGCGATCGTAGATAGCAGCCACGGCACCAAGGTCGCGTTCCCGATCGAGCGGCTCCAGAGCAATGGCAGACATGGAGAGGTTGTCAGCGAAGTGGGAAGGCAATCGCCCCGTCCCGGCCGGTCTGAGCGCGGTGGCGAAGCTTGTGATCTGCCAGCACCAGCGCCATCATGGCTTCCCCCACCGGTACGGCACGGATGCCGACGCAAGGGTCATGACGACCACGCGTCATGACCTCGACATCCTGACCAGCCGACGACACGGAATGACGGTCCGTGAGGATCGACGAGGTCGGCTTGACGGCAAAGCGTGCGACGACCGGCTGGCCGGTCGAGATGCCGCCGAGAATGCCGCCGGCATGATTGGACATATGCAGGATGGTGCCGTCGTTGCCCATGCGCATCTCGTCAGCGTTAGCCTCGCCGGTCAGTTCGGCAGCCGCAAAACCCTCGCCGATCTCGACACCCTTCACCGCATTGATGGACATCATCGCCGAAGCAAGGTCCTGGTCGAGCTTGCCATAGATCGGCGCGCCCCAGCCGGCCGGCACGCCCTCGGCCACCACCTCGATCACAGCACCAACCGAGGACCCGGCCTTGCGGATGCGGTCGAGATAGGCCTCGAAACGCGGCACGGCCTGAGGGTCAGGGCAGAAGAAGGGATTGTCATTGACAGTGTTCCAATCCCAGTTGGCACGATCGATCTTCTCGGTGCCAACCTGAACAAGCGCGCCACGAATGGTGACGCCTTCGATCACCTGGCGCGCCACCGCGCCAGCGGCAACGCGCGCCGCCGTCTCGCGGGCCGATGAACGGCCACCGCCACGGTAATCGCGAATGCCATATTTGAGATCGTAGGCAACATCGGCATGGCCCGGACGATACTTGTCGCGAATATCGCCGTAGTCTTTGGACCGCTGATCGGTGTTGCGGATCAGGAGGGAGATCGGAGTCCCGGTTGTCACCGGACCGCCGGTGCGGTCGTCCTCGAACACACCTGACAGGATCTCGACGAGATCATCCTCGCGACGTTGCGTCACAAAGCGCGACTGCCCCGGCTTGCGGCGATCGAGGAAGGTCTGGATGAACTCGGCCGTCAAAGGCAGTCCCGGCGGACAACCATCGACAACCACGCCCAGAGCGGGACCATGGCTTTCGCCCCAGGTGGTGATGCGGAAGAGATGTCCGAAACTGTTGTGCGACATCGAATAGCCCGGCAATGAGTGAGCGGCCGCAACCGCGACGATCTGGGATTTCTCTTATGGGGCGCAGACGCCGACGTCAAATGACCAACGTTGGCCAAACTGCCGTATCATGGTCAGCGCATCGATTCGTCACTCGCCAAGCTCATGTCCCGTGTAACGCCGTCTCCTTCCGTCGATCTTTTTTCCGGCCTCATCATCGAGGCTTGCGACCGCCGTATGGAGGAGGATTTTGCACGCCGTTGGGGCGGCCCTGTGGCCGGTGTCGACGAGGTCGGACGCGGCCCGTTGGCCGGCCCGGTGGTCACGGCGGCCGTCATCCTGACCGACGCCCCCCTGCCGGAAGGGCTTACCGATTCCAAGCAGCTCCGACCCGGCGTGCGCGAGCAGATGTTCGAAGCGATTTGTCGCGACCATATCGTGGCCGTCGCCTCTGCGTCGGCTGCCCGCATCGATGCCATGAACATTCTGGCCGCCAATCTCTGGGCGATGAACCGCGCGGTTCGATCACTCTCCTTGCAGCCGGTCGGTGTTCTGGTGGATGGTCGCGACGTACCCAGCGCTCTGACAGATTTTGGCTATCGTGGCGCCGCCATCGTCAAGGGCGATGCCCGCGTAGCCGCCATCGCCGCGGCTTCGATCGTTGCGAAAGTGACTCGTGATCGCATGATGGAACTCCATGCGGCCGAGTTTCCCGGATATGGGTTTGAGACCAACGTTGGCTACGGCTCGGCCAAGCATTTGAAGGCGCTGAGCGAGCTCGGTCCGACTCCGATCCACAGGCGCAGCTTCCGACCGGTCCGAGAGTGCATCGAGGCCAGGATTGTAATCAAATACTCGACATGAAAAAGGGGCCTTTGGGGGCCCCTCGTTCCGTCAACATCTGCAGGTTTGGTCTCAGCTGAAGCGGGCCTTGACCTCGTCGACGCCCTTCGAGATGAGATCGGCAGCAACTTCACCCTGCACCTTCTCGGCAAGAAGACGCTTCGAGGCGGCAATCGCCATGTCGATGGCAACGCCACGAACTTCAGCGACGGCAGCCGCTTCGGCATGAGCAATCTTCGCCTCGACGGTGCGGGTACGATGTTCGATCAGTTCCTTGAGAGCCACCTCGGCATCGGCCGTCATGCGCTTCGCCTCGGCTTCGGCATGGGCAATGATCTCGGCGGCATCCTTTTCAGCGGCGGCACGCTTCTGCTGGTACTCGGCAAGCAGAGCTTCAGCTTCGCGGCGCAGGAGCTGAGCTGCTTCGAGTTCGGCAGTCACATCCTGGCCGCGCTTGTCGAGCATGCGGCCGGCCATGCCGAACACACCGTAGTAAGCCAGCACGCCGAAAAAGAGAACCAGACCGACGAAGGCCCAAGTGGTGTTATCAAGCATTTGGGTCTCCTCAGTGCTTGGCCGACGAGACCGCAGCAACGGCCGCGGCAGCCTCATCGCGACCAACCCTGCCGATCAGAGCCTCGACAACCGCCTCGGTCGTTTCGGTGGCTATCGTCGCGACATGATCGAGAGCGATCTTCTTGACGTCGTTGATGTGGCGTTCGGTATCCGCAAGCTTGGCGTTCAGTTGCGCTTCGGCTTCATGACGACGGCCATCGATCTCATGGGCAACCTTGCTACGGGTCTCATGGGCGATGGCATTGGCCTTGTTGCGGGCTGCGGCGAGCGAGGCTTCGTAGGAAGCAATGGCCGCATCCGTCTCCGCCTTGGCCTTTTCGGCCGAAACGATGTCGCTGGCAATCTTGGCGGCACGCGTCTCAAGGATGGCGCTGATCTGTGGGATGACCTTCTTGGCCATCAGGACGTAGAGCGCGATGAAGACGATGGCCAGCCAGAACAGCTGCGAGGGGAATGTCGAAGGGTCGAACGGCGGGAAAGTTCCACCGTGCTCACCACCCTCGTGCGCCACAGTCGTACCGGTGGCTTCCGTCGGCGCGTGGCCGCCGTCTGCCGGAACGCTTGCCGGCTCTTGTGCGTTGGCTTGGCTGATAAACCAGCTCATCGACGCTCAGGCTCCATGGATGATGATGATCAAGCGGCGCCTCAAGGCGAATATCACCTTGCGAGGCGCCGGCTCGTCACGGCCGGCCGATAATCGGCCGGCAACATGCAGCGAGCTCTACCAGAAGAGCTCACTTCGACTGTCTCGCGATCAGACGGCGAACAGTAGCAGCAGGGCGATCAGCAGCGAGAAAATGCCGAGCGCTTCGGTCACGGCAAAGCCGAGGATCAGGCGACCGAACTGACCGTCAGCGGCCGAAGGATTACGGACGGCACTCGACAGGTAGTTGCCGAAAATGCTGCCGAGGCCGATGGCGGAACCGGCGATGCCGATGGTCGAAAGGCCAGCGCCGATGTACTTCGCTGCGATGGGATCCATTTCAAGCTCCTTGAAAAAGCAGACACTTCGATATTCGGGATGCGGTTTAACTTCGTCGATCCGTCCTCAATGCCCCGGATGCAGGGCGTCGTTGAGGTACATGCAGGTGAGGATCGTGAAGACATAAGCCTGGAGGAAAGCCACCAGGAATTCGAGGGCTGTCAGCGCAACGACCATGATCAGCGGCAATAGAGCGCCGAGAAAGCCGAAGGCACCAAGGCCGGTCAGCGTCACAACGAAGCCAGCGAACACCTTGAGGGTGATATGGCCGGCCAGCATGTTGGCGAACAGACGAACGGCGAGGCTGAGCGGGCGCGACAGGAAGGAAATGATTTCGATCACCGTGACGAGCGGGACGATCGCGGCGGGTACGCCCGAGGGAACGAACAGCTTCAGGAAATGGGTGCCATTCTTGTAGAAGCCGTAGATCGTCACCGTGAAGATCACCAGCAGCGCCAACGCTGCGGTCACGATAATGTGCGATGTAACAGTAAAGAAATATGGCACCATGCCGAAGATGTTGGCGGTGAGCACGAACATGAACAGCGAAAAGACCAGTGGCATGAAGCGCATACCACTTTCGCCAGCCGTACTTTTCAGTGTGTTGGCAACAAACTCGTAGGATAGCTCGGCCACGGTCTGCGCACGGCCAGGCACGACGGCACGAGAGGAGCTACCCCAGAGCAGAATGAGGGCAATCGCCGCCAGCGTCAGGACCATGAACAGCGATGAATTGGTGAACGAGACGTCGTAGCCATCGATGTTGATGTCCACCAGTTTATGGATGCCAAACTGATGGATGGGATCGGTTCTTACGTCAGCCACCTTGATGAGCTCCCTCGCTCGATCTCGCCCGCAACCTGGCTTATGGTCTTGCCAAACAGCCGCTCAAATTCAGTTTTTTCCGCTTTTGTCCCGACCGGACAGCTTATCCGATCCAGTCGCAAACGGATCCTTCGCCACGCCCGCAGAACGCATCACGTTCAGCGTGCCCGCGGCAAAGCCAAGCAACAAGAACACAATCATGCCCCAAGGACCAGTCCCGAAAAGCCGATCGATCGTGTAGCCTATCACGAAGCCAACAATCACCCCGGCAACGAACTCGGAACCGACTTTCAAAGCCTGCCCAATGCCCGACAGCCCTGACGCTTGCGGTCCTCTGCCCACGGGTTCGGACGGAGCACGCCGCGCTTCAACCAACTTCTCTCCCAACGCCTTGAGGCGGGGATCGCTGCTGGCATCTTCCGGCCGTTCGTCATCCTGACCCATCGGCGGCATCCTCGAGAACGCAGTCGCCAAGGCCCTGCAAGATCGGGGTAATCCCTGATTTGGCGGGCACCATAGTGTTCACACGGATGCCTGTCAAGATTTGCACGGACCTTAATATTCCATTGATTTATATGCTTTTTCTCTTGTCAGAATTACGCCCTTCCACGGACTACGACCTTAGTCGAAGTGGGCATAATCGATTAAGCTGCAAGTGCTTAGCAATAGCCCCGAAAAAGGCGCCTTCGTTCAGCTTGCCTCACGAAAGGATTCGGCCGTCTGGAGGTCCACAGAAACCAGTTGCGAGACGCCGCGCTCGGCCATGGTCACGCCGAACAGGCGATTCATCCGTGCCATGGTGATGGGATTGTGGGTGATGACCACAAAGCGCGTCTCGGTCGAGCGAGCCATTTCCTCGAGTAGATCGCAATAGCGCTCGACATTGGCATCATCGAGCGGAGCATCCACCTCATCCAGCACGCAAATCGGGGCCGGGTTGGTCAGGAAGACTGCGAAGATCAATGCCATCGCCGTCAGGGCCTGTTCACCGCCCGATAGCAGCGTCATGGTCTGCGGCTTCTTGCCCGGCGGGCGCGCCAGGATTTCAAGGCCAGCTTCCAGCGGATCCTCGGCATCAACCAGCTGCAGTTCGGCCGTACCCCCACCGAAGAGGTGGACGAACAAGCGCTGGAAGTGGGCGTTGACGATCCCAAAGGCGTTGAGGAGACGCTCGCGCGCTTCACGGTTCAGGTTCTGAATGCCTTGGCGTAGTCGGCGGATCGCCTCGATCAGATCCTCGCGCTCGTTGACGAGGGTATCGAGCCGCTCTTCAAGTTCCGCCTGTTCCGCTTCGGCTTGAAGGTTGACGCCGCCGAGTTTGTCACGTTCGACCTTCAGCCGCTCCAGCCGCGTCTCGACGCCGGCGATATCGGGAAGCGGGGCTTCCTCGTCGATTTCAGCGAGCTGACGCAAGGCATAAAGCGGGGCATCGAAGCGATCGCGGATCTCGCCGGCATATTCTTCGAGGCGGGACTTGGCAGCATTGAGCCGTTCCTCGGCCCGCACCCGTCCCTCGCGAATGGTGGAGAGCTTGGCGAGCGCCTCGGCGGCGGCACGGTCGGCTTCGCTGGCCTGCCGCTCGCCCTCGCGCAACCGATCCGAAGCTTCATTGCTGGCCGCTTCGGATTCGGCAATGGCGCGCATGAGGCCGCGCCGTGCCTCGACGATCTCATCGGGACGGTCAATCAATTCGGCTCGCTCGTCCTCGACCTGGGCAAGGCGCTCATCGAGCTCATCGAGATGGGCCGCAGCGTGACGGACGCGATCGCCCCACCCTGCCCGTTCGCGCTCGATGGCTTCCATCCGACGCTTGCGCAGTTCACCTTCACGCCGGATCATGTCGACGGCGGCCCGCGCTTCCGAGAAACGGGCGCGGGTATCCGCAGCCTCATTCCTTATAGTCTGGACGCGCGCAGTCAGTTCCGAGATGTCTTCGAGTTCGGCATGCCGCTCCTCCGCCTCGGCCTTGCGGGCGGCGAGCTCCTCGGCATCGGTGGCGAGGCGTTCGCGCTGGCTGGCCGCGGCGGCACGGCGGGCAACCGTTTCGGCCAAGGCACGCTCGGCCACCATCAGCTGATCGCGCGCCACGGATGCTGCACGCTCGGCAGCCTTGACCGCTTCGCGGGCGGCGCGCTCCTCGGCCTCGGCATCGCGAAGGCGCGTTTCGGCGCCATCAAGTACTTGGCGGCGACTGTTGCAAAGCTCGCCCGCCGTCTCCCGCAAGGCATCGATTTCGGCCAGACGGTTGCGTGCCGCAAGCCGCCGGGCGGCGACCGTCGGCGCATCGGCGGCAGCGGCATAGCCGTCCCAACGCCAGACCGCACCCTCGAGGCTCACCAGCATCTGTCCCGAGGCGAGAAGCGGTTGCAGCCGCGCGGCGTCCTCAGCCTTGACCACGCCGATCTGGCGCAACCGACGCGCAATGAGATCGGGGCCATCAACGTATTTCGAGAGGGGCGGCACCCCGTCTGGCAGCGCCGGGTCGGCATCGCCGTTACCGGGCATGGTCCAATGGGCCGGGGCGCGATCGTCCATCGGCGCCTCGATATCCTCGCCGAGAGCGGCAGCAAGGGCCGTCTCGAAGCCTTTCTGCGGCGTCAGGCGATCGACGAGCGGCGGGAACAGCTGACCGTGTTCGATGTCAAGCATCTTGGCCAGCGTCCGAGCTTCGGTATCAAGCTTTTGAAGCTCACGTTCGGCCTCGGCCAGCGGACCGGTGGCAGCAAGGCGCTCCTCTTCGGCGGCGCGGCGGCTCGCCTCGGCATCGCCGACCTCGGTCTCGGCCTCGAATACCATGGCGGTGGCAAGTTCAATCTCTTCGCGCGCCGCCGCAATCGCGTCGTCGGCGTCAAGCCTCTCGTCGAGCTCGGAGAGCTCGCCATCCAGTTTTCCGAGATCGGCTATAAGACGATCGAGACGGACGCCGGCATCGCGGATTTCGCGCTCCAACGCGCCCTTCAGAGCCGCAGCCTCAGCTTCGGCCGAGGTTGCCGTGGCAAGTTCGCCATCGATTTCGGCGAGGCGGGCGGCAATATCGGAGGCAAACGCCTCTGCTTCAGCCTGACGCTCCTCCTCGCCGAGTTCTTCCGCGGCCAATGTCTCCGCTTCGTCAGCTAGAGCGGCCAGGCGTTCGTCGTTTTCGGCGACCAATGCGGCCTCGCGAGCGCGGTCGCGGGCGATTTCCTCGGCGCGGCGCGTGAGTTCGGCCAACCGTTCGCGCGCGCGCCGCTCTTCGGCTTCGGATTCAGCAAGCGCAATCCGAAGCCTTTGCAAGGCGGCGGCCGTTTCCACCGCACGATCACGCAGGCCGGGCAGCTCGTGCGCAATGATTGCCTGACGACGGACGGCTTCGGTCTGAGCGACTTGGGCATCGGCGACGGCGCCGAAGCTGTCGGTCATCTGCGCCTCGGCCTCCTCGACCTGGGTCATCAGATCGCCGACGCGCAGGAAAGCGACGGTGGCTTCCGCCTTGCGGATGTCGGCGGAAAGATTGCGGTAGCGCGCCGCCTGCCTTGCCTGCTTGCGCAAGCCTTCGAGACGCGCCTCGATCTCGCGCAGCACATCTTCCATGCGCGTGAGATTGGTCTCGGCGCCCTTGAGGCGCAGTTCAGCATCATGACGGCGGGAATGCAGACCGGAGATACCGGCCGCCTCTTCGAGAATAGTGCGGCGCTGCGTCGGCTTGGCGGCGATCAGTTCGCCGATCTGTCCCTGGCGCACCATGGCCGGCGAGCGGGCGCCGGTTGAAGCATCGGCAAACAAAAGCTGCACATCGCGAGCACGCACTTCCTTGCCGTTGATGCGATAGGAAGAGCCGGCCTGACGCTCGATACGACGGGTGACCTCCAGAAGATCGGCTTCGTTGAAGGCCGGCGGCGCCGTGCGCTGATCGTTCCGGAGAACAAGCGTCACCTCGGCAGCATTGCGCGCAGGCCGCTTTCCCGAACCGGAGAAGATAACATCGTCCATCCCGGAGGCGCGCATCGCCTTGTATGAGCTTTCGCCCATCACCCAGCGCATGGCCTCGACAAGATTGGACTTTCCGCAGCCGTTGGGACCGACAACGCCCGTCAATCCGGGTTCGATCACGAACTCGGAGAAGTCCACGAAGGACTTGAAGCCTTGTATCTTCAGTCGTTCGAACTGCATTGGCGATCCGCTTCGGCACCACCCTATTCATAGAGTGTGACCCTACCATGGACCACCATATCATGAAGGCCGCGACGCGCCTCCGGCAAGAGGTGTGGCGTCGCGGCCCTGTTGATATTCGTCAGTTATCACCAGTTGAGAATCAGAGCAGCGGATCGATCTTCGCCGACAGCTCGTCGATCGTCATGAAGCCGACTTCCCGCTGGCCATTGATGAAGAACGTCGGCGTGCCGGTGATGCCAAAAGCATCGGCGCCGCGTTTGCGCGTCTCGTTGATGTTGTCGAGCAGCTTCTGATCGGTCAGCGTCGCTTCGAAGGTCGACGGCGAATAGCCGAACTGCTTGGATACATTGCGCAGGCCGGAAAGCGGATCATCGACGAAGGCCCACTGGCTCTGCGTCTTGAACAGATAGGCCACGACGTCGAAATACTTGCCGCCAGGCGCGTTGCGCGCCAGCATGAAGCCGGCGGCGGCCAGCGGATCCAGCGGGAACTCGCGGACGATGAAGTAGACCTTGCCGGTGTCGATGTACTTCGTCTTGAACGCGTCGAAGGTCTTGTTATGGAAGTCGGCACAGTGGCTGCAGGTCATCGACATGTATTCGACGATCTTCACCTTGGCGTCGGGATTGCCGAGGGCCTCTTCTGGTAGCACGCCCGGCTTCATGAGTTCGGCCACATCAACGGTAGCCGCCGGCGTCTGGGCGAAAGCCAGTTCCGGGAAAGACGCCATGGCGGCTAAGCCGGCCGCAGCAATTGCAGTGGTCTGGAGGAAGCGGCGGCGAGTCAACATGTCGTTCCCTTTCGGATAACCGGCCTTATGGGGCAAGTCAGTGGCGGCAAATTATGGCAATGACACGTCATTGGGAAGAGGATGTATTCTCTGCCCCCTGGCTGCCGCAAATCATGGCGTGAGGACGCCGGTTCGACGTCAACGGCGCCCACGCGGGTCGCCACTGACGGCGCGCCCGAGGCGCTCGACAGCCGCCTTGAGGCCGTCATCGGCTATGCCGGCGGCAAGCGTCTTGACCCTGGCCTCTTCCTCGGCCGAAAGGCGCACCGATTTCGGCCTAGGCTTTGGTCCAATTCTGACCGGCGGCAGTTGCAGTGGCTTCAGGCGTCCGACCAGACGGTAGCCAAAGAAGGTGTTGATGCGTTCGATCAGCTGCGGCGCTTCCAGCGACAATCGCATGGCCGCAGCCCCGGAACACCGGACGGTCAGAACAGCCGGCTCGTGCTCCTCTTCGTCAACGAGCCCCTTCGGCCGGCGCGGCCAAGACAACTGATCGGGCGCCGTCGTCTCGGCATAGGCCGGGCCAACGATATCCGGCCAATGGGCGACGAGATCGAGCGTGGCAAACCCGCGTTTGCGGCAAGCGGCGGACAGCGGCGCGGCGATGATGTCGGCGAGCGGCCGCACCCCTTTGTAAACAAAAGCCGGTTTTATCAAGCGCGCCATCTGCTATGGAACCTCCAGCGTTCCGTTCTTGAACCGAGGTTATCCCACATGCTGGCGCCGTCCGCCACAGCCCTTCTCGACTGGTACGACGTCCATGCCCGCCGGCTGCCCTGGCGGATATCTCCGGAAGACCGGAAGCTGGGCATTCTGCCAGATCCCTACCGCATCTGGCTTTCAGAGGTGATGCTGCAGCAGACAACCGTGGCGGCAGTCAAAAGCTATTTCCTCGACTTTCTAAGCCGTTGGCCGACCTTGCAGGCGCTTGCCGCAGCGCCGCGCGACGATGTGATGGCGGCCTGGGCAGGGCTTGGATACTACTCCCGCGCCCGCAATCTCAAGGCTTGCGCCGAGGCCGTGGCCCGAGGCCATGACGGCCGCTTTCCCGAAACGCTGGAAGGGCTCGCGGCCCTGCCCGGAATCGGGCCCTACACCGCCGCGGCGATTGCTGCCATCGCGTTCGACGTACCTGCCGCCGTCGTTGACGGCAACGTGGAACGGGTGGTGGCCCGACTGTTCGCACTCGAGACGCCCTTGCCGGACGTCAAGCCAGAGATCCGCCGACTGACGGCCACGCTGACGCCCGAAAAGCGCCCAGGTGACTTCGCCCAGGCAATGATGGATCTCGGCGCCACCATTTGCACGCCGAAGCGCCCCGCCTGCGCGCTTTGCCCATGGTCGGAGCCATGCCTTGCCCGCAAACGCTGCGACGCCGAGACCTTGCCACGCCGAAAACCCAAAGCGGAACGGCCGACACGCTATGGAACTGCCTTCGTCGCGCGGCGCTTCGACGGTGCTCTTCTGGTTCGCAGACGGCCTGACAAGGGTCTGCTCGGCGGAATGCTGGAAGTGCCCGGCAGCGACTGGCAGGAGACGGCGCCACCTTCCGCTTTGCCGCCTTTCACCGCGGATTGGAAAACCGCGGGAACCGTCGAACACACCTTTACTCACTTTCACCTTGTCTTGTCGGTGAAGGCTGCCGAAGTCGGCGATCGCGTTCCCACCGATGGCTGCTTCTGGCTCGACGCGGATGCAGTAGCCGGCGAGGCTCTTCCATCGGTCATGCACAAGGTGGTGGACGCGGCTGCAGGGCGGACAGCCAAAGGCAAAACCAAGGGACGACACATCTAGAGCGCGGCATTAAACGATTGGCCGCACCTTTTGATTGGCGGAAACCAGTCATTTTGCGACCATAGTCGCATCAAACGTTACTTGGGAGTTAACGTCCCCGGTGCGATAATCGTGGCATAGGGGGCAAAGCCCGAAAGTCATTTGTCGACCCGGCGCTGGGTTGGGCTAATCGAGCGCAGATGGGTTTGAGCGACATAAGTTTGAGGCAGGCCAGCCAAAGTGCCGAACGGCACGGCTAGAAAAACTGGGCGCCTATAAAAGAAATGGCTCTCCGAACGTCCGGAGAGCCTTCTTTTTTAACTGGTCCTAATCTCAGGCGCCTGCGGCAGCCAGTTCGCTACGCAGAAGGCCACGCAACTCGTCGATCAGAACGAGTGCGCCCTGCTTTTCAACATGCCAGTAGGTCCAGCCGTTGCAGGCTTCCAGCCCCTGTAGGGATGCGCCGACCTTGTGAATGGATCCGGCAACGGTACCTGCGGAGATCGAACCGTCGGCCCGCACGGTGGCGACATGGCGGCGACGGGCATCGCACAGCCGGTCGCCCGGCCGGATCAGTCCAGCCTCAATGAGCGAACCAAAGGGAATGCGGGGCTCGGCACGCTTCGGCGTCACCACGGCGAGGCCGTCGTCCGGCGCCCGCTCCACTGAAGCGATCCGTTCCCTGGCATAATTGGCATATGTGCTGTCGCGCTCGACACCAACATAATGACGACCGAGCCGCTTGGCGACGGCCGCCGAAGTGCCAGTACCAAGGAACGGATCCAGGACAACGTCGCCGGGCTTGGATGACGACATCAACACACGCCAGAGCAGGGACTCCGGCTTCTGTGTCGGATGGACCTTCTCACCGTCGGCAGTCTTCAGCCTCTCGCCACCGGTGCAGATGGGCAGCAGCCAGTCGGACCGCATCTGAAGGTCATCGTTGAAGGCCTTCATGGCCTCGTAATTGAAAGTGATGCCCTTGGCTTCCCGGTCGCGCGACGCCCAGATCAGCGTCTCATGCGCGTTGGTGAAGCGTTTGCCCTTGAAGTTGGGCATCGGATTTGCCTTGCGCCATATGATGTCATTGAGCACCCAGAATCCGAGGTCCTGCATGATCGAACCGACCCGGAAGATGTTGTGGTAGGAGCCGATCACCCAGATGGTCCCGGTCGGCTTCAGCACCCGCCGGCATGCGAGGAGCCAAGCTCGGGTGAAGGCATCATAGGCGTCAAAGCTGTCGAAACGATCCCAGTCGTCATCCACCGCGTCGACCTTCGACTGGTCTGGACGGGTGAGATCACCGCCGAGCTGCAAGTTGTAGGGCGGGTCGGCAAAAATCAGATCGACCGAAGCCTTGGGCAGGCGTTCGAGTGCAGCGACACAATCGCCGACGATGACGCTGTCGAGCCATTCCGGCTGTGAGGAGACGGCAGGGGAGTGGAGAGAAACCTCGAACGACGACATGGTCGTCCGCTGACGCAGTACACTCATGGCTCTCCCACTCCGACGCAAAACAAACAGGAGGGGGTCTTCACGCCCCTGCCGGAGACCAATCTCCTCCGACAGGGTAAATTCGAGGTTAAGCCGCTCGAGTCCGCATTGATTAATTATTTCAATGCTTTGTTAACCATAGAAAGGGCCAAGGTTCTTCCTGGTGCTTCAGCTTCACTCTTGCCAAAGGAAATCGCGCTTGCCGACCGGCATGCCGAGATGGCGCAGGATGTCGTAGGCGGTTGTCAGGTGGAAGTAGAAGTTTGGAATGGCGAAACCCTGCAGGTAGTCGACCGCCTTCAGTTCCCTGGTCTCTTGACGGAGCTTCAGCGTGACGATCGTATCCTCGCGGCCATTGACGGCAGCGGCAGACACGGATGCAACGAAAGCGAGCGTCTTTTCGATGCGCGCGTAGAGCTCCGCGAAGGTTTGCTCCGTATCCGGGAACGACGGAAGATCGATGCCCGCCAGGCGGGCCATCGCACCCTTGGCGTGGTCGGTGGCGATCTGGACCTGCCGTTTCAGGTCGAACATGTCGGCGGCAAGTCGAGTACCGAGGATGGCATCCTCCGAGAGGCCGCGCGCCGCCCCTTCCTTCTCGCCGATCTTCAGAACGTGGACAAGCGATTTGAGGCGGGCGGTAAAGACCGGCGCCGCGATGGCATGAAGCTCGATGGTCATGAGGTGTCCTTCCGGCTGGCGGGACACTTCCAAATGGTGTCCCTGCTCTGCACGCGCCTCATTAGCCGGAGGCGAGCAGGCAAACCATTCAACTCTCGGAGAGAAATCAGCCGCGGCGTCCGGTCATACCGGCAACCATCGAAACGGGCACGCGCGCGGCAAGCAGCAGCCCGGCCAAAGCGCCAAAGGCGCCACCGCCGGTAACGGTGCCGTCCTGGCCGTCGGCAATCACGCGCACCACGGGGGTGCGAAGCCGAACAAGGTGGCGATGTCCGACACGACGGACGAGGTCAACGCCGGCCAGACCATCGCGGCGGGTAAAACCACCGAGTTCACGGAAGTAGCTGCGCGAAATGATCAGCCCCTGATCCGGATAGGTCACCTTGGCACAACGGCCAAAAAACCGAAGCAAATAATGCTTCAGGCTGCCAGCCAGCGTGTCATCGTCGGAAGCGAGGCGGAAGACGGCCGCAAAACGACTGTCGCCGTGTCGAAGCCTTCGTTCGGCAGCCGCCTGAAAATCACTCTCCCAGCCCGGATCGAGCAAAACGCCCGGGCGCAGGAACATCAGGAACTCCCCCCGCTGGGCGGCGGCCGCTCCGATGGCACAGCGCGCCCAGGCATCGCCGGCACCGGATACCAGGTCGCAGCCCGTCCCTTCAGCAACAAGGCGCGTCTGATCTTCAGAGCCGCCATCGACAACGACCACCTCACGCACCGTACCGTCTGCGGCACCTGTGACCAACGTGGCCAGCGTGCGGACGAGGGCTTCCTCGCTGTTTTTGGTGGGGATGACGACAGAAATCATACTTTTGTTCTAGCCGGTTTTGCAGGCGAGCGCGAGCCCGTCCGAACGCGGACGTGCGCTGGCCAAATAATCTCACCATCGGCGCACACCACACGCCACGGCGAGGTGGACAACGAAAGAATGTTCTTGACCTGTTCTCATTCCTGCATAAGATCAAACCATGAACATCGCAGTCCGCCCTCTCATCGAGCCTACCACGGCACCGGAGATCGCCGACACGGCGGTCAGCGCCGAACGTCGGCGCGGTCGGGGCGCGGGCATCAATCCTTCGGGTCGGTTCGAAGCTTATGCCCGAACCACCTTCGACGATGGATGGAGCGACAGCGAAGAGCTGCCGCCGTTCAAGACAAAGGTGCAGGTCGAACCGGCGCGGACAATCATCACGCGGAACGAAAGTCCGGATATCGCCTTCGACCGTTCACTCAATCCCTATCGTGGCTGCGAGCATGGCTGCGTCTATTGCTATGCCCGACCGAACCACGCCTATCTCGGTCTATCGCCAGGGCTGGATTTCGAAACCCAGCTTTATGCCAAGACCAATGCGGCGGAAGTCCTGGAGCGCCAGCTCGGGGCACCGTCCTATCAGCCAAAGGTGATCGCCATCGGAACAGCCACCGATGCCTATCAGCCGATCGAGAAGGAACAGAAGATAACCCGCCGCGTGCTGGAAGTGCTGGCGAAGACCCAACATCCGGCACTGATCATCACCAAGTCGGCCCTCGTCCTGCGCGACATCGACATCCTCAAGCCCATGGCCGCCGAAGGCCTGGTCAAGGTGGCCATTTCCATTACGACGCTCGACAGACGTCTTGCACGCGCCATGGAGCCGCGCGCTTCCAGTCCGCAACGGCGCCTCGAAGCCATCCAGAAGCTGACGGAAGCCGGTATTCCGGTGGGTGTGATGATGGCGCCGATCATTCCGGCGGTAACCGACAGCGAGATCGAGCGCATTCTTGAGGCCGCCCATACGTTCGGCGCCCGCGAGGCTGGCTATGTGCTGCTGCGCCTGCCGCTCGAAGTCTCCGAGATCTTCCGGGAGTTCCTGCTGCGCGAGCTGCCCGATCGATATCGTCACGTCATGAACGTCTTGAAGTCGATGCGCGGCGGCAAGGACTATGATGCCGAGTGGGGCAAGCGCATGCGCGGAACTGGCCCCTATGCCTGGCAGATCGGTCGGCGCTTCGAGCTGACGACCAAGCGCCTCGGTCTCAACAAGCACAGGCTGAAGCTCGATACCGAGAAATTCCTGAAGCCGGGCAACGGTGGCGTCCAGCTGAGCCTGTTCTGAAATATTCGCCATCCCCCTCCCCTTGACGGTCTTCCCTGACACCGACACTTCTGAAGCCGGACGAAAGGCTCGGAGGGAGACGGCGATGAAACTTTTCGGCGGTAGCGCCAAGTTCGACTGGAAGGACCTCAAGGCGCCGGAACTCGACGACTTCGAGGCTATGGCCGCTGACGCTTATGCGGCGCTGCCGGCTGACTTTCGGGCACTCACCGGCGAGATCGAAATCCGTGTGGCCGACTTTCCCGACGAAGAGGTCGTGAAGGAGATGGAGCTTGAGAGCGACTTCGACATTCTCGGGCTGTTCTCGGGCATAGGTGTAGCGCACGACGCAGCTGTGCCGGAAACCGGGCGCCTGCCAAACCGTGTCTGGCTTTATCGCCGCCCGATCCTCGACTACTGGGCCGAGCACGAAGAGACGCTGGGCGATATCGTCACCCATGTGCTGGTTCACGAGATCGGCCACCATTTTGGCCTCAGTGACGATGACATGTACGGTATAGAGGACAACGAGCCATGACTGATACCAGGACGCTCCGCATCCTCGAGCCATCGCCGGGCGTATTCGCCTATTATGACGGACGCATCACTGGCGTACGCCTGCATTCCAAAGCCAGAAACTGGCTTGACGACGGCGCCTACAGTCTTGGCATTGCCTCCTATGCGATCGTTGGAGGCAGCGAGGCGATCGTTTTCGACAGTCACATTTCGCTCGATCATGCCCGCGCCATTCGCCGTCATCTCGAAGGGCTGGGCGTCACCCGATTCAGGCTGGTGCTCAGCCATTGGCACGACGACCACATCGCCGGAAATGAGGTCTTCGCCGACGGACCGATCATCGCCCACCGCCTGACGTTGGAGGCGCTGATTGCCAACCGTGCGAAACTTGAGACTGGCGATCCGGCAATCAACCCGCTGGTCCTGCCAACCGAGATCTTCGAGGACAGGCTAACTATCGAGGTCGGCAATCGCCTCGTTGAGGCGCTGCATTTTGCCATTCACAGTGCCGATGGCGTCGTGCTTTGGCTATCCGATACCGGGCTTCTTCTGGCCGGTGACGTGGTCGAGGACACCGTCACCTATATTTCCGAGGCGGAACATACGCCCCAGCACATCAAGGAACTCGATCGGCTTGCCTCCCTGCCCTTCGTTCGCATCCTGCCGGCCCACGGCGCACCCGAACGCATCGTGTCCGGCGGTTATGATGGCGGGGTCATTACTGCCAACCGGGATTATCTGCGACGGCTGGTGGCCGGCGAGGGACGTGACGGAACGCCCCTTTCCGCCTTCATCGCTGACGATGTGACGGCCGGCCGGATCGGCTATTTCGAGCCTTACGAAGCGGTTCACCAAGCCAATCTCAAGGCGCTCGCGGCGGCAGGGCTTTAGCCCTCACCGCCGCGCCCATCCTCAGCCCTTGAGGGCGGCCGCGTTTTCCTTCACCCAGGCGGCAACGCTGCGTGCCGGATGGCTGGCGAGGGTTTGCACATCGTTAGTCACGACGGCCGTCCAGCCCTCCCGCACGGGATAGAAGATGGAAGCAAGGAAGCGGGCGTAAACCTCGGGCACGCCGGCGCCGACGAGAATCCCGACAAACGTCTCATCATCGATCGCCTGATAAGCAACCGGCTTGCCGATGGCATCCGAAATCAACGCGGCGGCTTCGGAATAGCCGAGCGCTTCCGGACCGGTCAGGTTGAAGGCCTTGCCGTCAAAACGATCGGAGGTCAGCGCGGCGGCGGCGCTATCGGCGATGTCACGGACGTCGATGAAGCTCGACTTGCCGTCGGCGGCGGGCACGGCAATGACGCCAGCGGCATCAATACCCGGCTTCCAGTAGTTGATGAAATTGTCGGTGAACCAGTTGGGACGCAGAACGACCCAGCGCACGCCTGACTTCTCCAGGGCAATTTCCGCCTGGCGGTAGGGAATGGAATCGTCGGCATCGACGCCAAGCACCGATTGCAGCACCACTTTCACGCCGCGTGTCGCAGCCGCCTCGATGACTGGCAGCAGTAGCGCCTTGGCCTCGGTATAGCCGCCCGGCAGCATGACGAAGGCTCGATCGACGCCCTCGAAGGCATGCGGGAAGGTCATGGGGTCAGCGATGTCGAATACGACGCCTTCGGCACCATCAACAGGTTTGCCGCTGCGGGAAGCCCCCTTGACCGCTTCGCCGCGCGCCAGCAGTGCGTTCACCAAGGGGCGCCCGACGTTGCCAGTAGCGCCGAGGACAAGAATCTTGCCAGCCATATCAATTCTCCCTAGTATCTAGCAGAAACCACATTTCAACTGGAAACCTAGTCGATCCAGAGCGGCAAAAAAAGAAGGCAGTTTCCAGTGACCAGGTTTCCTCGTGGAAACCCATGGAAAGGATGCAGATGGAATACGCTTACAACGTCTTCGATGATCGCTGCCCCACCCGGATGGTTCTCGATCGTCTGGCCGACAAATGGGCGCTGCTGGTGCTCGATCGACTACGCGACGGCCCTGTCAGATTCAACAATCTTCGGCGTGACATCAGGGGACTAACTCAGAAAGTACTATCACAAACGCTGAAACGGTTGGAGCGAGACGGTCTCATAGAACGCACCGTTCGCCCGACCGTTCCCGTCCGCGTCGATTACGCGCTGACACCCCTTGGCCAAACGCTGACAGAAACCGTAGCTGCCTTTGCTCATTGGGCCGAAAGCAACATGGGCGCGGTGCTTGCCGCTCAAGCGGCTTATGACGCGGCAACGGCGGGCTAACAGCGCAGACATCGGCAATCCCACGCTTTTTCCCTCGCAACGTCCATGCTATCGCCGGATGGTGGTCGACTGTCGGGAGATTCAGCATGCGCGCCATTTTCTACGAGCTGTTCGGCCAACGGCCGGAAATCCGCACCCTGACTGATCCGACGCCCGAGCCGCACGGTCTTGTCCTTAAGGTTGAGGCGTCCGGCATCTGCCGCTCCGACTGGCACGGCTGGATGGGACACGATCCCGACATCGCCCTGCCGCACGTGCCAGGCCATGAGTTCGCCGGGCGTGTCGTCGCCGTGGGCCGCGACGTTCGCCGCTTCAAGGCGGGTGACCGGGTCACCATGCCCTTCGTTGCCGGCTGCGGGCGCTGCCCTGAGTGTGGATCCGGCAATCAACAGGTCTGCCGCAACCAGACACAGCCCGGGTTCACCCATTGGGGGTCGTTTGCCGAGTATGTTGGGGTGCATCACGCTGACGATAACGTCGTAGCCCTGCCCGATGAAATCGACTTCCCGACAGCCGCCAGCCTGGGCTGTCGCTTCGCTACTTCTTTCCGCGCTGTCGTCGACCAGGGTCGAGTGCGTGGCGGCGAATGGGTTGCCGTACACGGATGTGGCGGCGTAGGCCTCTCGGCGATCACGATTGCTGCGGCCATGGGCGCCAACGTGATCGCCATCGACATCGCCGATGACAAGCTGGAGTTTGCCAGGAATATTGGTGCGACAGCGACCATCAACGGACGCACCACACCCGATGTTGCCGGTGCCGTCCGTGACTTGACAGGCGGTGGGGCTCACCTCTCGATCGACGCGCTTGGGCACCGGGTAACGGCCCGCAACTCAATCCTCGGCCTCAAGCGACGCGGACGTCATGTCCAGGTGGGCCTGATGCTCGGCGACGATGCCGAAGCCCCCATTCCCATGGCACGCGTCATTGGATGGGAGCTCGAAGTCTATGGCAGCCACGGCATGCAGGCCTGGCGTTACGACGACATGCTCTGGATGATCGCAGCCGGCAAGCTCGCACCACAGAAACTGATCAACCGCCACGTCGGACTTGAGGAGGCGATCGACCTGCTCATCGGCATGGATCGATCCCAGGAAACAGGCATCAACGTCATCACTCGATTTGACTGAGGGGCAGACCGTCGCTCGTCCTGAAGGAAGTCCGACGGTCGAGTTCTTCGCAGCCGAGTCGGATCCTCCAAAACACCGGAGCCGGCTTTTCTGCCCGATGCTCTATTTTGCTGTGAAGAATGCCCGATGGAAGGCGATGGGCCGCCAAGCGGGCGGCTCGTCGAAAGCCAAGGCCTGAACATAAATGTAGGGCACGCCTTCGCAGGTCAGGCCGGGTCGGGCAGAGAAACCCAAGCGGCCATAATAGGCTGGGTCGCCGACCAGGACGACGCCTACAGCGCCGATCTCCAAAAGCTGTGCGAGACCCGATCGGACCAAAGCCGACCCAATTCCGGAGCGTTGTCGGTTAGGTATCACAGACAGTGGCCCCAGTCCGAACCAGCGCCCCGGCATATCCGTTTCGACAGGCGAAAATCCGGCGTGCCCCACGACCTCGCCTGATGCACGGTCAACGGCGACGAGCGACAGGGTGAGCACACCGGCGCCCCGAAGTTCGCGAACAATTGCCGCCTCGTTGCCGGTGGCGTGGGCGGCGGTCAGAAAGGCGGCCGTTGTAAGTTCGGCAATGGCGACATGATCAGCCGCCGCTTCCTTGCGGATGACAAAGCTCATTTTCATCTTTTCCGATTGCAGGACAACGGCGCAACAAGCTCGCCTGAGCCCTGATGCACCGACAATGCTTCGGAACGAGCCGAACCTGGACCAATGGCTCAGGCGCGGCTCAACCCGCAGTGTCCAATCGGAAGAGAAGGGCGAGCGTCATGCCTCGCCTCAGAACGGAATGTCGTCGTCGAGATCCGACGAGAAGTTGGACGCCGGAGCACCGCCACCCTGACTGCGGCCGCCACCGCCGGAACGAGCCGGAGCGCGATCCATCGGGCCGGAAGAACCATAGTCCGAACCGCCATCGCCGAAATCGCCCTCGCCGCGACCGCCACCTTCGCCGCGGCTGTCGAGAATGGTCAGTTCACCGCGGAAGCGCTGAAGCACCACTTCAGTGCTGTAGCGCTCCTGACCGGATTGATCTGTCCACTTGCGGGTCTGAAGCTGGCCCTCGATATAAACCTTCGAGCCCTTCTTCAGATACTGCTCGGCCACCTTGGCGAGGTTCTCGTTGAAGATCACAACGGAATGCCACTCCGTGCGTTCCTTGCGCTCGCCGCTCTGGCGATCACGCCAGTTCTCGGAGGTGGCAATGCGCAGATTGACCACGGCATCGCCCGATCCCATCCGCCGCACCTCAGGATCGCGCCCGAGATTGCCGACCAGGATGACCTTGTTGACGCTGCCTGCCATGGCTTTCTTCCCTCAAACTCGCTTCGTTCGGTCGATGCATCGATGCGCTCGGCCCACCGGCACTTTCGTCCGGCAACTCGGCCGCACGTTAACGCCCACACAGATGGTCCGATACCCCGCCACGGTTGCCGTGGTCCCTTTTCCACAATGAGAAAAGGGCTGGCGCAGGCGTTGTGTTCCTGATACGTTCTAGACGTTTCATGAGAATGCCGCAACCGAATTTCTGGAGTTCCGGCGTTTTCCTCTCCGGACATGCGGCATGGCAGCCGCGCTTGCCAACACTCTTGCGGGCTGATGACATATCCTGACAGGATACGTCAGCAGACCCGGACTAACTTGGCGCGCCTCAAAGCCGCTAGCCCATGCGCTCCGGGCAACAGATTTTACGCTTCCCGACCTTCCCGGGAAACGCGACAAGGACGACGACAGACATGCCGAACAAGCCGACCAGCGTTTTCGATCAGGCCCGGCGCTCCCTCTCGGTGCGCGGTGCGCGCGAGCATAACCTCAAGAACATTGACGTCGACCTGCCGCGTGACAGCCTGATCGTCATGACCGGCCTCTCCGGCTCTGGCAAGTCGTCGCTCGCCTTCGATACCATCTATGCCGAGGGCCAGCGCCGTTATGTCGAGAGCCTGTCGGCCTATGCGCGCCAGTTCCTCGACATGATGCAGAAGCCGGACGTCGACCAGATCGACGGCCTGTCGCCAGCCATTTCCATCGAACAGAAAACCACCTCGCGCAATCCGCGCTCGACGGTGGGAACCGTCACCGAAATCTACGACTACATGCGCCTGCTGTTTGCGCGTGTCGGTGTCCCCTATTCGCCAGCGACAGGCCTGCCGATCGAGAGCCAGACCATCAGCCAGATGGTCGACCGGACACTCGAACTGCCTGAGGGCACGCGCCTCTACCTGCTGGCGCCGATGATCCGCGGCCGCAAGGGCGAATACCGCAAGGAGTTCGCCGACCTCCAGAAGAAGGGCTTCCAGCGCGTCAAGGTGGACGGCAACTTCTACCCGATCGAGGAGGTGCCGGCACTCGACAAGAAGATCAAGCACGACATCGATATCGTCGTCGACCGTATCGTCGTCAAGCCGGACCTTGCTGCACGCCTCGCCGACAGCTTCCAGACGGCCCTTGGGCTTGCCGATGGCATCGCCGTGCTGGAGTTCGCCAATGTCGCCGAGGGCGAGAGCGAGCCGCGCCGCATCACCTTCTCGGAGAAGTTCGCCTGTCCGGTCAGCGGATTCACCATTCCGGAGATCGAGCCCCGCCTGTTCTCCTTCAACAATCCGTTCGGCGCCTGCCCGAAATGCGACGGCTTGGGTACCGAGCTGAAGTTCGAAGCTGAGTTGGTCGTGCCCGACGACAGCCTGTCTTTGCGTGGCGGTGCCGTTCTCCCTTGGGCAAAAACGGGCTCTTCCTCGCCCTATTATGCCCAGACGCTCGAAGCGATCTGTCGTCATTTCAAGGCATCGATGACAACGCCCTGGAAGGACCTGCCACAGAAAGTGCGTGACGTCATTCTGACCGGCTCAGGGGGCGAGGAAATCTCGTTCACCTATGACGACGGCGTCAGAACCTACACCACCACGAAGCCGTTCGAGGGCGTGGTCGGCAACATCGAGCGGCGCTGGAAGGAGACCGACTCCGACATGGTGCGCGAGGAACTCGGCCGCTTCCAATCGGACCATCCTTGCGAGACCTGCAATGGCTACCGCCTGAAGCCGGAAGCGCTTGCCGTCAAAATTGCGACCTTGCACATCGGCCAGGTCACGCAGATGTCGATCCGCGAGGCAGGGGCCTGGTTCTCGGACCTGCCGGAGAAGCTCACGGCCAAGCAGAACGAGATCGCCGTTCGCATCCTGAAGGAGATTCGCGAGCGCCTTCGCTTCCTCAACAACGTCGGCCTGGAATACCTGACACTGTCGCGTTCGTCCGGCACGCTGTCGGGCGGTGAGAGCCAACGCATTCGCCTAGCGAGCCAGATCGGCTCGGGCCTTACCGGCGTGCTCTACGTGCTCGACGAGCCTTCCATCGGCCTGCACCAGCGCGACAACGACAAGCTGATCGAGACGCTGAAGCATCTCCGCGATCTCGGTAACACGGTGATCGTTGTCGAGCATGACGAGGATGCCATCCTTGCGGCCGACTATGTGCTGGATGTCGGACCAGGTGCCGGTGTGCACGGTGGCAAGATCGTCTCGGAGGGTACGCCGGCCGAGATCATGGCCGACCCGGCCAGCCTCACCGGGCAGTATCTTTCCGGCGCGCTCGCCATCCCACTGCCGGACAAGCGCCGCAAGCCACAAAAGAACAAGTATCTTCGTGTCGTCGGTGCCCGGGGCAACAACCTCAAGGATGTGACCACCAACATCCCGATCGGCCTGTTCACCTGCGTCACCGGCGTGTCGGGCGGCGGCAAGTCGACCTTGTTGATCGATACGTTGTTCAAGGCGGCGGCGCGGCGTCTCAACGGTGCCCGCGAGCAGGCGGCGCCGCATGACCGCATCGAAGGGCTGGAGATGCTCGACAAGGTGATCGACATCGACCAGTCGCCGATCGGACGCACGCCGCGTTCCAACCCAGCCACTTACACCGGAGCCTTCACGCCGATCCGCGATTGGTTTGCCGGTCTGCCGGAGGCCAAGGCGCGTGGCTATGGTCCCGGTCGCTTCTCGTTCAACGTCAAGGGCGGCCGCTGCGAGGCCTGTCAGGGCGATGGCGTGATCAAGATCGAGATGCACTTCCTGCCGGACGTCTATGTGACTTGCGACGTCTGCAAGGGCCATCGCTATAATCGCGAAACGCTTGAGGTCCACTTCAAGGGCAAGTCGATTGCCGACGTGCTGGACATGACGGTCGAGGAAGCCTGCGACTTCTTCCAGGCGGTGCCTGCCATCCGCGACAAGATGACGGCGCTGCGCGACGTCGGCCTCGGCTATGTGAAGGTCGGTCAGCAGGCGACGACGCTCTCCGGCGGCGAGGCGCAACGCGTCAAGCTGGCCAAGGAACTGTCACGCCGGGCCACCGGCCGTACGCTCTATATCCTTGATGAACCGACAACCGGCCTCCACTTCCACGACGTGGCCAAGCTCCTCGAAATGCTCCATGAGCTTGTCGAGCAGGGCAACACGGTGGTGATCATCGAGCACAATCTCGAGGTGATCAAAACCGCCGACTGGCTTGTCGACCTCGGCCCCGAGGGTGGTGACGGTGGTGGTCGCATCGTCGCCGCCGGCACGCCGGAGGAGATCATGAAGGTGGATGCCAGCTACACCGGCCGCTATCTGCGTGAACTTCTCGATCGTCGCCCACAGCGGCGCAACGCGGCCGAGTAGCAGCAAAAAAGCGAATCTCACCTGTCGGCTAGCGAGTGTCTTGCCGACAGCGTGGGAAAATGATCGCTATGTCCGCGGCCAATGGAAGCTTCTGCAAGAGATTCCGGAACTCCTTACAACCCATTGATTTCAACCGAGAATGAGGAACTTCATATATTGATTCAAGCAGGCCTCACTTCATGATCTGAATCAGGGTGAAGTCCTTCTGATGTTCTGAATCAACAGCCGCTTGCCAGCGGCCGAGAGGCAGTCTACCTCAGAGACCCGATCCATCACGCGAGCAAGCCCATGGTCCTTTCTCTCCTGCCCGACCTCGGCAAGCGCACGCTGGTGATGGGCATCCTGAATGTCACGCCCGACAGCTTCTCCGACGGTGGGCGCTATACATCCATCGAAGCCGCGCTCACTCATGCTCGCCGCATGATCGAAGAGGGCGTCGACATTCTCGACGTCGGCGGGGAGTCGACACGACCGGGGGCAACCGAAGTGTCGCTCGAAGAGGAGCTTGCCCGCGTCCTGCCGGTGATCGAAAGCCTTGTCTCAAACGGCGTTCCGCCGATCTCGATCGACACCTACAAGGCCGCAACTGCCGAGGCAGCGCTCAAGGCCGGCGCCGCCATCGTCAACGACGTTTGGGGGTTGCAGCGGGAGCCGGACATCGCATCCGTCGCCGCCGCCTATGGAGCGCCGGTGATTGTCATGCACAATCGAACCGACATCGATCCGTCGATCGACATCATTGGCGACATGAAAGCGTTCTTCAGCCGCTCGCTGAGCATCGCCCACAAGGCCGGCATTCCGGACGACCACGTCATTCTCGATCCCGGCGTCGGGTTCGGCAAGACATTCGAGCAGAACCTTCAGGCTGTGACCCGCGTCGGCGAACTGAAGGCCTTGGGCCATGCCGTGCTGATGGGTACGTCCCGCAAGCGAATGATCGGTGCGCTCATCGGGGCAGAACGATCTGTAACCGAGAGACTGATCGGCACCGTCGCGTCAAACGTCGCAGCGATCCTGGCGGGCGCCGATATCGTTCGAGTCCATGATGTAGCTGCCCACCGCGACGCCGCCGCCGTTGCCGATGCCATCCGGAAGGAAATGCGATGAGCGACCATATCCGCGTTCACAGGCTGGCCGTCTTCGCCCGTCACGGGGTACTGCCGGAAGAGGCAGTCATGGGGCAGCGCTTCTTCATTTCACTCGATGCGACAGTGGATACGCGGGCCGCTGGCGCGACAGACGATCTGACAAAGTCGGTCTCCTATGCCGACATGGCCGACGTTGCGGTCGATATCGCCACCCACCGCCGGTTCAAGCTTCTGGAGGCGCTCGCGGAGGCGATTGCGACGGCGCTTCTCGCAAGCTTCCCGCTGATTGAGGCGATCTCAGTCCGGATCGACAAGCCATCTGCACCGGTGCAGCAAGTCCTCGAAAACGTCTCCGTGGAGATCACACGGAGACGCGCCGATGGCTAAAGCCGCGCTCAGCTTCGGTGGAAATATCGGCGACGTGCGGGCCACGATAGCCAGCGCCCTGAGCCTTCTCGAGACACTTGGCGTCCGTGTCGTCGCCCGGTCGTCAGACTACCGCACCCGTCCATGGGGGAAGACGGACCAGCCTGATTTCACCAACGTCTCGGCTGTCGTCGAGACGGCCCTGCCCCCACTGCAACTGCTGGCCACCTGTCTGGATGTGGAACGCCAGCTCGGCCGGGTTCGCCACGAGCGCTGGGGACCGCGGGTCATCGACATCGACCTGATTAGCTACGATGGCGTGCGCATGGAAACAGCAGAGCTGACGCTGCCGCATCGCCATGCCCACGAGCGTGGCTTCGTCCTAATACCTCTTGCCGAAATCGCGCCGGACCTCTTGATTGGCGACAGGACCGTCGCAGAACTGGCGGCCCGATTCGCGAATGATCCGGTCGAAAGACTCGGGCGCCCCGGAGGTCCGTCATGACCGCTCTTCAGGTGACTGTCGCCAACACCGACGAGGCGCAGGCCGCCATCGCAGCCGGGGTGACAAAGCTCTTCGCAGCCGCGAGCAAGCAAGGATTGCCCTCTCCCCTCTCGGTCGATGAGTTGCGTTCCATTCTCGCGATCGCCGGCGAACGAGCGGAGGTGGTCGCGGCGGCCGACGGCATGAACCCAGACAGCCTTGCCGACCTTGCGGCGACCGGTGTCAGCGCCCTGGTCATCGAGGTCCCGGAAGGCGACGCCGGCGCAGCGATGGTTGCCAGGGTTGGGCGATCCATGGCCATGAGCGTCAGACTGACCGCCGCCTTTCGGCCAGAGGCAGGTCCGGATTTCGATCTCATGCCGGTGGCAGCCATCGCAGGCTTCTCCGGCGTCTGGCTTTCGGCGCCCGAAACAACGGACGGCCTGACCAAAGCGGTCAAGATTTGCGATATTGCTCGCTTCATCGCGGCAGCTCGCCGATCAAAGCTGACCGTGAGTCTGTCGGGTGGCTTGCGCGTCGTTGACGTGGGAACCCTGCTGCCGCTCCGGCCCGATCAGTTGGGCTTCCGCGCTGCGGTGTCAGAGGATGAGGATCCGGCCAAGCCGCTCGATCCGGCCCGCATCCGCGCCGTTGCCGCCGCCTTCGCGATCCACGCCGCTCACGTGTCGCCTGAAGCCTGAGCGATCGTTCAGGCGATCCAGCCGGTTTCGAGAGCCGATGCCCACTCCGGCCGCCCAGCTTCGCGCGCGAGGCGGACGACGTTGGTCGTGTCGTAAGGCACGGCATAATGCACGACTGCCCAGCCGGCATAACGTTTTTCGGCAACCGCATAGCGGGCCTCGGGCGCGCCGACCTGCATGATGTGCAATGGCGCATCGTCGGTGTAGCCCTGCAAGCCGACGCTGCCAGGATTGACCACGACGGCGCCCGACTTGAGCCTGACGATGCGCGGCATGTGGGTGTGACCGCAAAGAAGCAGGCTTGAAGGTCCAATGGCGGCTGCGGGTGTGTGTGAGCGCTCCTCGACAAGATCGCGATCAGCAAGTCGCATGCGGCCGCCCTCGACGGTCTCCAGCCAGTACTCGACATCTGAAGCCGGTGTGCCATGCCACGCGATGACCGGCCCGACCGAGAGAGAGGCGGGAAGGCCTTTCAACCAGGCAAAGTGCGCACCGGAAAGCTGATCATAGGCATGGCCGTCCGAGAGCCCCATCTCCGAGCGCGGCGTCGTCACCAGCGCACGATCATGGTTCCCCGCGATGCAGGCAATCGATGAGGTCATCAGCATCTCGGCGGTCCGCCGCGCTTCAAGCGGTCCAGAAAGATGATCGCCAAGGCAAATGGTGGCATCGACCGAACGGTCTGCGAGGTCATCAAGCACGGCCGCCAACGCATCGGCGTTACCGTGGATGTCGGAGAGTATGGCTATACGCATGAGAGCTTCCTGAGAATCACTCGCAACTCTTAGCCGACTTGAGATAGCTGGCCAACTCCTCGCCTTGAGCGAAAGTTAGCCGCAGGCAAACACGCATGACAAACGAAAGGCCCCGCGGTTGCCCGCGAGGCCCAATTCTACAACCAATCAGGCTGGGTGGTTATGCCAGTCGCGCCAGCGCTTCACGCACCTTGACCAAGCGTTCGGCGTAACCATCGCGCTTGGCCTTCTCTTCCTCGACCACCTCTTCCGGGGCCTTGGCAACGAAGGCGGCGTTGCCCAGCTTCTTCTCGATGCGCTCGATTTCGCCCACCAGCTTGCCCTCTTCCTTGCCGAGGCGGGCACGCTCACCATCGAGATCAACCACGCCGGAGAGCGGCAGGGCGATGACGCCGTCGGCGGTGACGATCTGGGCAGACTGGCCCGGCGCCACATCGGCCGTCGAGACTTCCGACACGCGGGCAAGACGCAGGATGGCCGGCGTGTGAGTGCCAAGCCAGCTCTTCACCTTGTCCGAAGCACCAACCAGAACCAGCGGCAGCAACGTCGCTGGCGCGACGTTCATCTCGGCGCGAACCGAGCGGATTTCGGTGATGACGTCGATCAGCCAGTTAATCTCGTCGGCAGCGTCTGTCGTCTCGCGACTACCTTCCGGCCAAGCGGTCAGCACCAGCAGGTTTTCGCGAGCGGGACCGGTTTCGCCGGTCTTGGTCCAGAGCTCCTCGGTGATGAACGGCATGAAGGGATGCAGCACCTTCAAGATCTCGTCGATCACCCAGGCGCAGGTGGCGCGCGTCTCGTCCTTGGCCGAACCATCTTCGCCCGTCAGCACCGGCTTGGTGAACTCGAGATACCAATCGCAGAAGGAGTTCCAGACGAAACGGTAGATGGCGCCGGCCGCATCGTTGAAGCGGTAGGCGTCGAGCGCTTCAGAAACCTCGGCCTGCGTCTTGCGCAGCTCGGTGACGACCCAGCGGTTGAGCGTCTCCGTCACCTTGTCGGGATCGAAACCGGCGACACGGACGCAGCCGTTCATCTCCGAGAAGCGGACGGCGTTCCAGAGCTTGGTCGCAAAGTTGCGATAGCCACCGACACGGCTGGTCGCCAGCTTGATGTCGCGGCCCTGAGCAGCCATGGCAGCGAGCGTGAAGCGCAGGGCATCGGCGCCGAACTCATCGATCAGATTGAGCGGATCGATGACGTTGCCCTTGGACTTCGACATCTTGGCGCCCTTCTCGTCACGGACGAGGGCGTGGATGTAGACGTCCTTGAAGGGCTCGGTGCCCATGAAGTGCTTGCCCATCATCATCATCCGGGCAACCCAGAAGAAGATGATGTCAAAGCCGGTGATCAGCACGTTGGTCGGATAGTAGCGCTTGAGCTCCGGCGTCTCATCCGGCCAGCCCAGCGTCGAGAACGGCCAGAGCGCCGACGAGAACCAGGTGTCCAGCACATCCTCGTCGCGCTTCAGCTCGACCGCGTTGCCGTAGTGAGCCTTGGCTTCCTCGGCAGCCGCTGCCTCGCTCTCGGCAACAAACACCTTGCCGTCGGGACCATACCAGGCCGGGATCTGATGACCCCACCAGAGCTGGCGCGAGATGCACCAGGGCTGGATGTTTTCCATCCACTCGTAATAGGTCTTTTCCCAGTTCTTCGGCACGAAGCTGGTGCGGCCTTCCTTGACGGAGGCGAGCGCCGGCTCGGCCAGAACCTTGGCGTTGACGTACCACTGGTCGGTCAGGAAAGGCTCGATCGGCACACCACCGCGATCGCCGTGCGGCACCTGGTGGGTGTGCGGCTCGATCTTGTCGAGCAGGCCGGCAGCCTCGAAGGCGGCAACCACCAGCTTGCGCGCCTCGAAGCGATCCTTGCCATGCAGGCTTTCGACAGTCTGATCGAGTTCGGCCGATGGCGCGACACCCTCGAAGAAGTCGGCGTTATCCTTCAGCGTTACAGCCGCCTCGACGTCGAGGATGCTGATCGGCTTGCAGCCGTGCCGCCTGCCGACCTCGAAGTCGTTGAAGTCATGCGCCGGGGTGATCTTAACCGCGCCGGTGCCCTTGGTGGGATCGGAATATTCGTCAGCGACGATGGGGATCAGGCGGCCGACCAGCGGCAGCTTCACCTTCTTGCCGACGATCGCCTTGTAGCGCTCATCGGTCGGGTGCACCGCAACAGCCGTGTCACCCAGCATGGTTTCCGGGCGCGTAGTCGCAACGACGATGTAGTCGCGAGTCTCGAACTCGGTCGGCTTGCCGGCTTCGTCGAAGGCGATCGGATACTGATAGGTGACACCGTCGGCCAGCGGATAGCGGAAGTGCCAGAGATTGCCCTTCACCTCGGTCTGCACGACCTCAAGATCGGAGATGGCGGTGAGCAGCTTGGGATCCCAGTTGACGAGGCGCTTGTCCTTGTAGATCAGGCCCTCGCGATAAAGCTGGACGAACACCTTCAGCACGGCCTTGGACAGCCCGGCGTCCATGGTGAAACGCTCGCGCGACCAATCGCAGGAGGCACCGAGACGCTTCAGCTGGCCAACGATCGTACCGCCCGACTCGGCCTTCCACTCCCAGACGCGCTTCACGAACTCTTCGCGACCGATCTGGCGACGATGGATCTGCCTCTCTGCCAACTGGCGTTCCACGACCATCTGCGTAGCAATGCCGGCGTGATCGAGACCAGGCTGCCAGAGCACGTCAAGCCCCCGCATGCGCTGCAGACGCACCAGAATGTCCTGCAGCGTATTGTTGAGCGCGTGGCCCATATGTAGCGAACCGGTGACGTTCGGCGGCGGAATGACGATGGTGAAGGTGTCCTTGCCCGGCTGTTTGCCGGCGCCGGCGGCGAACGCCTTCGCATCTTCCCAGGCCTTGGCGATGCGCGGCTCCACGTCCGCCGCTTCGAATGTCTTATCCAGCATGATCCGACGTCTTTTCCTGTCGTCTTTGGGTGAGCGACGGTTAGCCGCTACGCCCTCGAAAATCAACAAGAAGCGCCCTTTCCGCCGTCAAAACCGATCCAGATCATCCCGACAATTGGCTGCTCGTCGCATGGCGGCTTCAGTTACCCGGCCGTCGAAAAAGCCAATATCGCGCAACATGTAGTCATTGAGATCCTCGACCCTGCCTCTCCGCCGGCGAGCAAAGATGCTCAAGGCGGCAGCGAACTCAGCAAGAACCGCGACAAATCCGGCGCGCGAGCGCTCGCGCCGGATCATGGTATGATCCAAGCAAGTCATTGCCTTACCCCTTGATGTGTTGATCCTGTAGGAGCAATCTCCGACAGAAAGGCGCGCTTTTCCAATCGAACATTCGGCTCGACCCATAAAGAGAACTTATGCATGAAGCTGGGCCGACAGATACCGCTCAACGCGCTCCGGGTCTTCGAAGCCGTATCCCGCCTGATGAGCTTTACCCGCGCCGGCAAAGAGCTCGGCATGACGCAGACGGCGGTCAGCTATCAGATCAAGCTGCTCGAAGGCGTTCTGGGCGAGTTGCTGTTTCGGCGGCTACCGCGACGGATCGAACTGACCGAAGCCGGCGAACGACTGATGCCAAAGGTTCTTGAGGCCTTTGTGCTGCTTGAGGAAGCCATGGCGGCCGCCCGAATGGTCGCCGATGAGCAACTGGTCATCAACACAACATCGACCTTCGCGGCTCACTGGCTGGCGAGCCGCATCGGCAACTTCCAGCTCGGCGCGCCACACATTGCCGTGCGATTGATAACCGACAACACGCCGATGGACTTCAATCGTGATATCGGCGACGTGGCCATTCGGTTTGGCAAGGGCGACTGGCCAGGCCTTGTCGCTCATCACGTCATGGATCTCGACTTTGCCCCGATGCTGAGCCCTGCGCTACTCGAATGGGTCAAACCACTCGACACTCCGCGCGATCTTCTCAAGTGCAAGATCATCGACCCCGGCGACCCATGGTGGCCGCTTTGGTTCCAGGCCGCAGGCGTCTACGACGCCGACCTGGAGGGCCGGCAACGCAACTTGTTCGGTTCTCAGACGCTGGAGGCGAGCTCGGCTATCGCCGGTCATGGCGTCGCCATCCTGACACCGGCGTTCTATCGCGACGAGCTGGCAAGCGGGCGGCTCATCATGCCTTTCGACCTCGTCGTCAGTGACAGCTCCGCCTATTGGCTGGTGTATCCCGAGAGCCGGCGCAGTCAGCCAAAGATTCGCGCCTTTCGAGACTGGCTATTGAGCGACATAGAGAAGCACCCACCATAACGGCCTTCTTCGTTAACAAAATCGCCCGTCCTGTTAACCTCATTCTTCTGAGATTTCCGCGCCTGATTTTGCAAAATGCCACGTCTAAAGCTGCAGAGGGAGTTTTTCCCGGAGGCAGCAGATGTCATCCCTTTCGGCCCTGACCAGCAACACCAGCAGCCTTAGCGGCCTGTTCGGCTCTTCGGGTGGCTCGGGAACATCCGCGACAACCGCTTTTGCTCCGCCGCCGCCACCGCCGGACGGAGCAAGCAGCGGTTCCTCGACATCGGGAACGCCATCGACATCCAACACCGGATCGTCCAGCACCGGCTTCTCCGCGCTCGCCAGCGACATGCAGTCAACGTTGCTGTCGCTTCAGGAGCAGTTGGGAAACGCCAACGGCGAAATGACTCCTCCGCCCCCGCCGCAGACTGACTCGGCCTCGCAATCATCGTCGCCGGACACGACCAGCACGACGCGCAGCACATCTTCCAGCGCGACTGACACGTCATCTGATCAAATGACCGCCGCTATGGCACCTCCACCGCCACCGCCTCCAGTTGCGTCGTCTTCAGATACTGACACAGACAGCTCGTCGGTTGAGGCGGCTTCATCTTCCAGCAGCACAGGCTCATCCTCAAGCACGGCATCGTCGAGCGATACAACCTCCTCGACTGATAGCAGCTCATCGTCATCGAGTGACAAGACGTCGGCCGCCTCTGGTACGAGCAAGAGCAAGGAGGTCGTCAGCACGAGCTATCTCGACAATCCCGACGGCAGCACCACGATCACTGTCACCTACTCCGATGGGTCGACCAGCGTGTCGACGACCGGCGGCCAGGGACAGTCTGGGTCAGCACCCGACTCTTCCGGCTCGAATCTGCCCTACAGCATGGGCGCAGGAAATGGCGTCGCAAACAGCGCGGCCAACCTCGCGCAGACGGTGAGCAACCTCTATTCGAGCGTAGCGAACAGCGCCGCCGCCATGGGTTCCGCCGGCGTAGCAGCCTGATAGACCCTCATCCCGCTACTGAACGCGGGCCGAGAAGAATGATGGCCGCGCCGACAAGGCAGACGGCTGCACCAAAGATGTCCCAGCGATCGGGCACCTGCCGCTCGACAACCCAGAGCCAAACAAGCGAAGCGGCGATATAAACGCCGCCATAGGCAGCAAAAGCCCGACCGGCATTTGCGCTCTCGATGCGCGTCAGGACGAGTGCGAAGGCGATCAGCGACAACACACCCGGGAGTGCCCAGAGCACAGACTTCTCCAACCGAAGCCAAGCCCAGAAGGCGAAGCATCCAGCTATCTCAAAAAAGGCAGCAAAAACCTGGAGAAGGATGGATTTCACGCCGCTCAGCGTCCGCGCGACACGCGCTCGATTTCGGCGCGCACCAGCCGTTCCACGATCACCGGCAGATTTTCATCCAACCAAGCCCGCAGCATTGGGCGGAGCATTTCCTTGACGAGGTCGTCCAGAGTTCGAGCATTGGCCGCCAAAACCGTGTGGCTCAGCTGACCAAAGGCTGACTGCACGCTGGCGCTGGCAGCCGCCGACACAAGGGGCTCATCGGGAACATCGGGCTCTGGTGCCGGACGGGAGCGCGGCATCTCGCCCTTTGGCGCCTCTGCACGCCGCGGCGGCTCAGGATCAGCAAACGCGACTTCGGCCTCGTCGTCTTTCAAGCCTTCGACCAGCTCAAGGGGCTCGGCCTCGTCGACCATGGCCACTTCGGCGAGATCGAGGACTTCCGGCTCTTCGCCTTCGTCGGCATCGTCGACGTCCATTTCCGGCTCGTCATCGTCAGCCGATTGGGCAAACAACTTATCAAGGTCTTCTTCGGAGATATGTTCGTCTTCGTCGAGGGCCGGTTCGGCCATGGTCTCGACCTCCGGTTTCGCAGCAGCCGCCTTGGCCGGAGCAGGCTTGGGGGCCTCCTCCTTGGCATCAGGTTCATCGGCAATGATCCGCCGGATGGAAGCGAGGATCTCTTCCATTGAAGGTTCGGCGGACGCAGCTGCCTTGGCCATTGCTCTCTACTCCGAGCGAGTTTCCTCGCTGACTTTCACGCTATCGATCACGGCCGATCCCACGCTTTGCTCAACAGCCGCCCAGCCCAAAGATCGCCTCACGCGAAAGAACGGACAACCAGCATACACGTCGAACGCCGGCAAACGCCAGCGAAACGCCTGATTCGACACCCAAAGTATAGATTAGTTAACGCGCCTGAAAACGGCTTGCGCAGGCAAACCGGGGTTTATCCCCGGCGCCTCAACTACAATGGGATCAGCGACCGTCCGGAGTCCGCAGTCCGATCCACTTGTCGCGCACCTGCTCGTAGTGCACCTCGGGCCGATAGGCCGTGACCTTCAGGCCAAGACGCTCGCGGTCGAGACGCCCCATTGCAGCCACCACGCTGTAGCTGGCGACGACATACTGGGCCTGCGCGCTCACTTCCGCCAACCGAGCGTCGATGAGGGTGCTTTGAGCGTTCAAGACATCGAGTGTCGTCCGCTGACCGACCTTCTGCTCTTCGACAACGCCTTCAAGAGCCAGCTGACTGGCCTTCACAGCAGCCTGAGCAGCAACAATCTGCGCCTTTGCCGACTCCAGCGTACTCCAAGCCTGAGTAAGAGACGCATCCACAGCCATTCGAGCCACGTCGATCTGCAGTTTGGCCTGGCCCAGTTCTTCCTTGGCCTGCCGAACGTTAGAGTACTCAACGCCACCTTGGTAAATAGGAATCGTCAGAACTGCTGCAACAGAGCCATCAAGCGTCCGCCCCCGTTCGGGCGTTGTTATGCTATTCGTGACGTTGCCGGCGAAGGCGCTTCCAACGCTTCCCTGCAAGACCAAATTTGGAAGAAGAGCGCCTTCTTCAAACTTGACGTTAAAGGCCGCCGTGTCGGCATTATACATCGCCGAACGAATTGCCGGATGCTCCGTGCGTGACGCATCCACCGCAACCGACAGCTTGCTCGGCAACAGCTTGGTGATGGGGCCGGGCGATTTGAGCTCCTTCGGCTCATGGCCAACAACCTTGATATAATTCGCCTTTGCCGTCAGCAAATCAGCCTGCGCCACACTAACCTTGGACGTCGCATCGGCCAGCGCGGCCTCAGCCTGCGATACGTCGGTTCTCGTGCCTTCGCCGACGGAGAAGCGGTCATTGGCCGCTCGCACCTGCTCCCGCAAGAAGGCGACGTTAGACTGACGAAGCTCAAGTACCTGTCCTGACAGAATGACGTTCATGTAGGCGGACGCCGTGTCAAGCAAGGTGGACTGCTCAGTGCTACGCAGTTGCTCACGAGATGCCTTGACCGATGATTCGGCTTTATTGACACTGCTTTCTATGCGGCCACCCATATAGAGCGGCTGAACAATTTTGATTGCCGCCTGTACGGAACCGGTGTCGGTATAACTGCTCGCCCAGTTCGACGTAGAGCCGGCATTGCCCCCTCGCGTATCAGTCGCGCTGATTCCGGCGGAAACCTGCCCGGTAATTGTTGGCCGGTAGCTGGCGTTTGCCTGAGAAACGTTCTCATCGGCTGCACGCGTCCCCGCCCTTGCTGCATTGAGAGTGGGATTGTTCGCGTAAGCTGCGCCCATGGCTTCTTGCAGCGTTTCCGCCGATGCGACTCCGCCCATTGTGAGGAGGAGGCCAATGGCTGCTGAGAGATAAAGAGACGAACGGAACGCCAAGGCACACCTCATTCTCGTTGCGGACAAACGCGTTGTAACCTGCGCTCGAAGCTCGGTCTTTTCACACACGCGCGAAAAAGCCGCCTGATTGCCATGTTCGCTAACAAAACGTTAATCGCTATTCGCTAAAAAAACGTTAACCCTTAGTCATACGACTATAACCAACGGACCGGCGAACGGAAGCGTCCGCAACGGTGAGGCGAAAAATTCAGTCGCGTCGATGCACAGAAATCACAGCCATCAGAACAAGAGCGTGACTCTGTGTTGCCCGTATGGTTCGCTCAAGAAGCGATAAACACCGGGAGATCAAACCCTTAAAACGCAAAAACTTCTTCAGCCTGGAAGCCTGGCAACAACGGAACCGACGCATCGAATAGAGCCCGGCCTGAAACACCAGCGTCCCCGCGGGTATAGAGTTTGGCTTTCGGGGCGCTTCCGCCCTCCTCGACCACAAGCATACGGCCACCCTTGGCGAGTTGGTTGGCTATTGCTTCGGGAAATGTGGCGACCGCGCCATTGAAGATGATGACGTCAAACGGCGCCGCATCCGGGGCACCCTTGACGAGCGATGCCTCGACGACGGCGACATTCGCGAGCCCCGCCAACTGACGGCGGGCAATCGCGGCGAGCTCGGAATCCTGCTCAAGAGCAACAACGGAGCCGGCGAGACGGGCCAAAACGGCGGCGCCGTAGCCCGACGCACTACCAACTTCCAGCACCTTGTCGGTTGACTTGATGCCAGCAAATTGCAGCAAGCGCGCCAGAACCATCGGCTGGATCAAAACGCGAGCTGCTCGCCCGTTGCCAAGCGGCAAGTCGCGATCGAGATAAGCAAGGGGCTTTTGGCTTTCGGGCGCGAATTCCTCACGGGCAACCTCGCCCATCGCATCAATGATACGGAGATCTGTGACGTCGTTCGGCCTAACCTGACCATCGACCATCTTGGTGCGCAACGCCGAAAAATCGACCATGGATCCGAGTCCTCTGCCGGAATTCTCTTCCAGTTTCTCCAATAGCCGCCCCCCTCTTCCGAAACAAGAGCTTCTACGCAGCTTTGCGGAGTAACGGTGCCAACGACCGGATAACTCGCTCCATATCCACGGGATCGCAGCTTGCGCTTCCCTCAACCTCACCTGACGGTCAAATGTCTACGCATTCTTGAGAAGCATGGAGGCCACGGAGGGAATCGAACCCCCGTACACGGATTTGCAATCCGCTGCGTCACCACTCCGCCACGTGGCCCCATGGGGATGGCTTCATAAGCGAGCACAGCGGCCTAGACAAGGGGGCAACAGGCGAAAAAGCATAGGGAGAAAACCTTCGCGGCAATTTTCCCTGGCGATATAGAGATGACAGAAGCCGCAACCAGGAGTAAGCTATTTTACTTATAGCCGGAGCCTATCAAACCGCACCGACAGAAAGGATGGACCGTGGACCATCTGACCTTCCCACCCATCCTGACCTCGGCCGCTGGGAACGCAGCCCCCGGTGCCATTGCCGAGACAGACATTCGTAATGCTCAATTTCCTGAGAACTTCATCTGGGGCGCCGCCACTGCCGCCTACCAGGTTGAGGGCGCCTGGAACGAAGACGGCAAGGGCGAGTCCATCTGGGATAGATTCGCTCACACCCCTGGCAAGGTGCGGGGCGGGGTGACCGGCGATGTCGCCTCAGACCAATATCACCGCTATGAGGAAGACGTTTCGCTGATGCGAAAGCTCAACCTCAAGAGCTATCGCTTCTCCATATCCTGGCCCCGCATCCAGCCCAACGGTACAGGCGAGCCAAACATGAAGGGGCTCGACTATTACAGCCGGCTCGTCGACGCGCTGCTCGCCGCTGGCATTCGTCCGTGGTGCACGATGTATCATTGGGATCTGCCGCAGGCGCTGGAGGACCGCGGTGGATGGCCCAATCGCGATCTTGCGAGCTATTTTGCTGATTATGCCGGCATTCTGGCAAAGCACCTCGGCGACCGCATCACGACGTGGGCGCCGTTCAACATGCCTTGGGCCATCGCGTATATGGGATATGCGGCCGGAGCTTTTCCGCCATGTCGGACCAGTTTGCCCGATTTTCTCAAAGCGGCTCACACGCTCGGGCTTGCACAGGGTGAGGCGCATCGCGCCGTCAAGGCAGCCTCGTCAAAGGCGAGCTTTGGTAGCGCCTACGAGATGGCGCCCGCCTATCCGAAGACGGACAGTGAAGCGGATCGGGCGGCGGCAGCGCGCTATCACGCCATGAACAATGTGTTCTTCCTCGAAGCGGCCATGACCGGTCGTTATCCAGACGCCTTCGTGGGAGAACCACCGCTGGAGTTGATGGGGTTCCGCCCCGGCGACGAGAACATCCTGAAGGCGCCGCTCGATTGGATCGGCCTTCACTACTACACACGTCGCGTCGTCTCCGACGCCAGCCAGGAACAGCACTTCGGCGGCGGCAGCTTCAGCGGCACGGAGATCGAATCGGCCGGGCCCGGGGGCCGCGACCCTTACACTCGCTTCAACGCAGAGATGCCCAAAGAGGGGCCGCTCACCGAAGCGGGCCTCGAAATCTGGCCACGCGGCATCTATGATCTGGTGACCCAGATCTCTCAAGAATACAAAGGATTGCCGATCGAGATCACCGAGAGCGGATGCAGCTATCTTGATGCACCCTACGACGAAGCCGACGGTCGCATTCCCGACATCAGGCGCATTGAATGGTATCGGCAGGTGCTCGCGGAACTCGCGCGAGCGATCAAGGACGGCGCAAAGGTCCGCGCGTTTCACGCCTGGACATTGCTCGACAATTTCCAATGGGGAGAAGGCTACACCGAGCGATATGGGCTGATCTACACCGATTTCCGTAGTCAGAAGCGCACGATCAAAGACTCGGGGTTATGGTTCAGTCGTGTCGCCGCCACCAATCGGCTCGACTGGTAGCGGCCAACCTGTCGAAGTGTGCGCGAGGGGCAACTGCCATCATTCAGACGGCAACTGCCAAATCGGAACTCAGACCGCTCTGGCTGAGACGCGGCCCCAGATCCTTCTGGCTGGCAACATGACGAGCCGCAGCTCTCTGGGCCTCAGCAACCGAACCGTAGAGTTCGCCATCGAGATCCCAGACGTCGTACTTGACGGCAACGAAACGCACCTGATCGCCGACCGGCGCAGCAACGGCAACGGCCCTTCCGGCCACTTCAATAACAATTGGCTTAGACATAGCAAAGCTCTCCTGGCCTAGCGCCTGTGGCGAGACCATCATCCTGTCGATTACGTTTTTCGTGAAAAGTGTCAGATGCTCAGCAAAGACACATTCGCCATTGGCGTTTCGAGCCAAGATGATTGGGACGGATCGTCGAACGGCATACATTCGTTCGCGCGGTCCGCGTGTTCGAAATGTTTGTCATTTTGACCTCCTTTCCCAGGAACGAGAGAGCATTTCTCTCTGGGACAAACCGATACTGATCAACAACGACCGAAATGTGACGCCATCCAATTAGGCTTTGGTCTCATTCCCAAGACGTCGCGAACCAATCCCGCTTGTCTTGTAGTTAACATGCCATAAGTGGAGTCGACGCTCCAGGAACGAAATATCAAAGTCAGGCACATTCGCGTGAAGGGATTCCCCGGATCCTACGCAACCAGCACGAGCCAGCCATGGAGACCACTCTCCCAACGACGATCACGCCCCATGCCGTCGCCAGCGATTGTAGCGACGTAACGCCCAAACCTCCGCCCGGCGCCTCAATCGACGAGCCAAGGGCGAATCGACTGAGAGAATGACGAGACCGACCGGAATCATCCAGAATCCGACCACAGGCAGGAAGCCAACAAGCCCCATGGCAATGAATGCAAAGCCCATGGCGACGCGGAGAAACCGGCTTTTCGGCAGCCGGACCGTTCGCCCCCAGAGCTTTACCTTCGACATAGGCTACCTTTCGTGTCCGTTGAGTTTCCTCCGCGAACCGGTCCGGAACAGATAGGAAAGCGCGCATCTGTTTTCAAAGATCCCGACCCGGATCTACGGGGAAATGCTGCCCAGCGAAGGAAAAATCCTTTCCCGCTCATAACGTTAGGAACGAGATATCCACGTTTCTCAGGCTTTTCGCTTCACCACTGCATTTTCTTTTCGAAGGGGCTTTGCAAACCGAAACAGCTTTGTTATACGCACCGCCACCGAAGCTGTTCCGCGATAGCTCAGTTGGTAGAGCAGGTGACTGTTAATCACCGGGTCGTAGGTTCGAGTCCTACTCGCGGAGCCATCGGTTCCCCAAGAAAATCAATGTAATAGAGTCGCAGTGTCGTGTTGTATTTGCGACGTTGTGCGTCTGCGGTTTTTCCTTACATCGGGATCGAAAAGAAGCTGTCGATGGCTAGCGCCGCAGCTCCGCGTGCCCAGGCGTCATCGTTCCAGAACTCAACGAACACCTCGGTGTTGCGCTGGAAGTTCTTTTCCTTGAGCGTGGCTACCAAGGGATCGAGCAGAGCCGGGCCGAACTGCACCCCTTCGCCGCCGATCACCATCGTCTCCGGATCAAACAGACTGGCAAAGGTAGCCGCCGCCGCGCCAAGTCGTCGACCGGCGGTATCGAGAATCTCTTGGGCTACCGGATCGCCCTCCCCAGCCAATCTGGCAAGCGACGGTGGGTCGATGCTTCGATCCGAGGGTCGCACGATGCCATAGGCATTCAGTATGGCCGGTAGAGATGTCACGGCCTCGAGGCAGCCGAGCCGGCCGCACTCGCAACGCGGACCGCCCTCGACCACTGTAAGGTGACCGATTTCGCCTGCGCCGCCGTAGCGACCGCGCAAAAGCTGGCCATCGACGATCATCGCCGCACCGATACCGCGACCGAATGAGAACACCGCCAGCGACGAAGCCTGTCGTCCTGCGCCGAACAGATGTTCAGCGAGCGCAAAGGCGTTGACGTCGTTATCGACCCAAACGGGCGTTCCGGCCAGGTCCGAGATCAGCACGGCGATCGGAACATCCTTCCAGCCAAAGCGATCGCATCGCAGGCAGACACCTCGTTCGGCGTCGTGCTGGCCAGGCATGGCAAGACCGATACCGATCAACCGCCCCTTGTCCTGACCTGAGCGTTCGAGAAGAACCGCGAGCGCGTCGGCGATAGCCTTGGCAACAGCGTCCGGCGAGCGCGCATCGACTTCAGATGTGAGGGTGTCGATCACGTTGGTGCCGAGATCGGTAAGCGTCGCCCTGAGGTTATGCTCCATCAGCTTGACGCCGAGAGATACATGACCAGCGTAGTTGAGATCGAGCCTCGTCATTCGGCGTCGGCCACCGTCGGCGACGGTGTCGCGCTCAGTGATGACCTGCTGTTCCAGAAGCTCCGACGAAACGTAGGAGATCGCCGCCGGACTAAGCCCCGTGGCGGCAGCGATATCGGAGCGTGCCGTAGGGCCATGCCGGCGCAAATGATTGAGGAGCAGCAACCGGTTGAGGGTGCGCGAAGTGCTCTGGTTCCCCTTCAGCGAGGGCATGAAGACGCTTCCGTTCCAAGGAGCATTTGGGCTCCGTTCGTTTCACTTATAGAAATGAAAGACCATGTAATTCAACAGCTCGGTTGTTTCCGGATGGTTGGAAAGGCGTAATAGCGGAGCCTTATCAACATTGTGAAATGGAGCGCAGGCGGCTGAAATCCGCCTCCTTTCCTGCTCTTTCGCATGAATATCCCAGATCGCCACGAATAAATTTTGGGCTTCAAAATTATCATCCTTGACTCGATGTACATTTCATTTAATTAATTGAAACGTATCCAGTCATCAACGGCGGTTGTTAGAATGCCTCGTTCCACTCGCGCGCAATTTCCCGGAGATTTCAGGTGGGGCGTATCCACCTCCGCCCTGCAGATCGAAGGCGCTTCAAACATCGACGGTCGCCGTCCGTCGGTGTGGGATACGTTTGCAGCCGAGCCAGGTCGCATTCGGAATGGTGACAGACCGACGCAGGCCTGCGACCACTATCATCATCTCCCGGAAGACCTCGATCTCATCAAAGCGCTGGGGGTTGGTGCCTATCGCTTCTCCGTCTCCTGGCCGCGCATCCTGCCAACAGGAACTGGCGCGGTGAACGAGGCTGGCCTTGCCTTCTACGATCGTCTGGTCGACGGGTTGCTGGAGCGCGGCATCGAACCCTGGCTAACACTCTATCATTGGGACCTGCCGCAGCCGCTCGAAGATGTCGGCGGCTGGCCTCGCCGGGAGACCGCCCTCGCCTTCGCCAATTTTGCCGACGTGGTGTCCCGCCGCCTCGGCGACCGCGTCAAGCATTGGATCACTCATAACGAGCCCTGGTGCAGCACCATAAAGGGATACTATGAGGGTGAATTCGCGCCCGGAAAGCGCGATCTTGCGGCAGCCATTCAGGCCACCCACCATGTCCTGCTGTCGCATGGTCTGGCGTTGCCGGTGCTCCGAAACAATGTCGCCGATGCGCAGTGCGGCATCGCGTTGAGCCTGCATCCGATCCATACCGCATCGGATTCCGAAGCCGACCGCCTCGCAGCCATCCGCCATGATGGCCTTCGAAACCGCTGGTTCCTCGATCCGCTGCACGGCCGAGGCTATCCGGAAGATGTTCTGCGCGAACTCGGCATTGCCGCGCCGAAGATTGAGCAGGGAGATCTCGCAGCCATCGCCGGGAAAACCGACTTTCTCGGCATCAATTACTATTTCCGCGAGATCGTTGCCGACGATCCCAAGGGCGGCCCGATGCGGTCACGCGTTGTCGAAGCCGAGACGGCAGATGTCACTGGCTTTGGCTGGGAGGTCTATCCCGCGGGACTGACAGAACTGCTTCAGCGTGTCACGCGGGACTATCAGCCCGCTCCTATCGCCATCACGGAAAATGGCGCCACCTATCCTGACGAGATGAGCGCCGATGGCGCGGTCCATGATGAAAAGCGCGCCCTCTACATCCATCGCCATATCGATGCGCTGCGCGGGGCAATGGACGGCGGCGTTGATCTCATTGGCTATTTCGTCTGGAGCCTGCTCGACAACTTCGAATGGGCGGAAGGCTATTCCAAGCGGTTCGGCTTGGTTCACGTCGACTTCGCAACCCAGAAGCGGACCATGAAGGACAGCGGCCACTGGCTCGCCAGCTTCTTGAAAGGCTGAACCAGCCCAAGCCGAAAAGTGTTGGAGGGGCCCGAAGGGAGAGTATCGGGCCGCGAAGAAGGAGGAGAAAATGTTCACGAAACTTGGAGTGCTTGGCTCGGTCATGGCCTTCGCCCTGACGACCACCACGCCGGTATTTGCCGGCACCGCCGAGGTCATTCATTGGTGGACCACCGGCGGCGAAGCGGCGGCGCTGAAAATTCTTGTCGACGCCTACCAAAAAACTGGCAACACCTGGAAAGACAATCCGGTGGCTGGTGGCGAGGCAGCTCGCATGGTGGCGCGGACGCGCATTCTCGGCGGCGATCCGCCGACCTCGATGCAGTGGCAAGTCGGCGCGCCGCTGATGGCACTGGCCGAGGAAGGTCAGCTCAACGACATCGACGCTGTGGCTCAGGATTGGGACAAGCTGCTGCCCAAGGTGATCGCCGACAACGCCAAGTTCAAAGGCAAATACGTCACCGCACCCATGGACATTCACGGCCACAACTGGCTGTGGGGCAACCAGGCCGTCCTCAATGACGTCGGCATTCCCATGCCCAAGACCTGGGAAGAGCTGATCGCCTCTGCCGACAAGATTCGCGCTAAGGGCTACATTCCCCTCGCTCTCGGTGGCCAGTCCTGGCAAGAAATCTTCGTCTTCGAGAGCATCCTGCTCGATGTCGGCGGACGCGACTTCCTGACAAAGATCACATATGACCTCGATGATACGGCGCTCCGCAGCCCGGAAATGCTGAAGGCCTTCGAGATCTTCGCCAAAGTGCGCGACCTCGTCGACCCCGGCAGCCCGAGCCGCGACTGGAACATCACCGGCGGCCTGCTGATCAACGGCAAGGCGGCCTACATGATCATGGGTGACTGGCTGAAGGGCGAGTTCGTGGCGGCCAACAAGGCGCCCGGCAAGGACATCGCCTGCGAGGTCTTCCCGGCTGGCGGCAAGACGCTGGTGTTCGGCACGGACGCCTTCGCCATGACCGCCGTCAAGGATCCGGCCGCTCGCGAAGCGCAGCTGGCCCTTGCCAAGACCATCATGGATCCGGTGGTGCAGAAGGAATTCAGCCTGCGCAAGGGTTCGATCCCGCCGCGTCTCGACATCGACAAGACAGGTTTCGATCCCTGCGCCCAGATCGCCATGGGCGAAGCGGCCGAGGGCCATCTGTTCCTCGTCCCGGACAACGTGACCGACGCCACCGGCATCGGCGCGCTGGTCGATCAGATGACCACCTTCCTGCACAGCAAGATGACGCCGCAGGAAGGCGTCACGGCCATGGCCGATGCCATAGCCGCGACCCGCTGATAGGATTTCGACAAGATGGGCCGGCGGGGAAACCGCCGGCACGCCTCCGATCCGCGAAGCGAAGGCACGATCATGCGCAGATTTCTCCAGCGGCACGTGTCGCAGGTCGCCCTATCGCCGTCCCTGGCGCTGATCGCGATCTTTCTCTACGGCTTCATCGCGTACACAGCCGCCGTCTCCACGACCAACAGCAAGGCCTTCCCGCGCTTCGACAGCTTCGTCGGCCTGGAGCAGTACTGGCGCCTTTTTCACACCCCTCGCTGGCACGTCGCCTTCACCAACATGTTCCTGTTCGGTGGGCTGTTCCTGCTGGTCACCATCTCGCTTGGCCTGGTCATCGCCATCCTGATCGATCAGCGCATTCGCGCCGAGAGCTTCTTCCGGTCGATCGTCATGTATCCCATGGCGATGTCCTTCGTTGTGACCGGCATCATCTGGCAGTGGCTCCTCAACCCCACCCTCGGCATCGAGGTCATGGTGCATCAGCTCGGCTTCACGAGCTTCCTCCTCGACTGGTTGACCAACCCGGATACCGTCATCTGGGCCTTGGTGGTCGCCGCCTTCTGGCAGGGCTGCGGTCTCGTCATGGCGCTGTTTCTCGCCGGCCTGCGCGGCATCGACGAAGACATCTGGAAGGCCGCTGCGGTCGACGGCATTCCCAGTTGGCGGGTCTACGTCTTCATCGTCATACCGATGCTGGCACCGGTGTTCCTCACCGTCGTGGTGCTGTTGTCACTGTCGATCGTCCGCGCTTTCGATCTCGTGGTCGCACTGACCAACGGCGGCCCCGGCGTGTCGTCCGATCTGCCGTCGGTGTTCATGTTCGACATGGCCTTCCGCCGCACCAACCTCGGCCTGTCGGCAGCATCGGCGGTGGTCATGCTCGGCACCGTGCTGGCGATCCTGATCCCCTATCTCTACGTCGAAACGAGGGAGCGCGCCTGATGTCGGTCCCGACAGAAGCCCCATCCCGGAAAGCTCGATCCGGTTGGCTGACGCCCCGGCGCCGCAAGGCCATCCTGGCGCGAGGAGTGCTCTATCTGCTGCTCGCCCTCATCGCCGTGTTCTTTGCCGGCCCGCTCTACATTCTGCTCAGCACGTCGTTCAAGACGATGCCGGAAATCCAGTCCGGCGGGCTGATGAGCCTGCCACACGATCCCACGGTGCAGCCCTGGGTCACCGCCTGGGGCGAAGCCTGCATCGGCATCACCTGCGGCGGCCTCAAGGGCTATTTCGGCAACTCGATGGTGATGACCATCCCTGCCGTGCTGATTTCGGTGATGATCGGCGCCATCAACGGCTATGCCCTGGCCAAATGGCCGTTTCCGGGCGCCCGCTTCGTCTTCGCCGCCCTGGTGGCCGGCAACTTCGTGCCGTTCCAGGTGGTACTGGCGCCAGTGGCGGTAACGCTACGCACGCTTGGTTTGTTCGGCTCGGTCGAGGGGCTGATCCTGATCCACGTGATCTACGGCATCCCCATCACCACCATGCTGTTCCGCAACTTCTTCCTGTCAGTGCCCAACGACCTGATCAAGGCGGCGCGCATCGACGGCGCCGGCTTCTTCTGGATCTTCTTTCGCATCGTGCTGCCCCTGTCGCCGTCGGTTATCGTGGTGGCGTTGATCCTGCAGTTCACCGGTATCTGGAACGACTTCCTGTTTGCCGTTTCCTTCTCCAACCCGTCGAGCGCACCGATGACGGTGGCCCTCAACAACCTGGTCAACTCCAACTTCGGGGTGAAGGAATACAACGTGCACATGGCCGCGACGGTGATCGCCGCCGCCCCCACCCTCATCCTCTACATCCTGCTCGGCCGCTACTTCCTACGTGGCATGACCGCCGGGGCCGTCAAGGGTTGACCGTCATGATCGACATCCGGATTTCCAACTGCAACAAGAACTACGGTTCGCTGAGGGTACTGAAGGACATCAACCTCGAGATCGAGCAGGGCGAGTTCATCGTGCTCCTGGGGCCGTCGGGCTGCGGCAAGTCGACACTCTTGCATATCGTGGCAGGGCTCGACCGGCTGAGCTCGGGGGAGATCGAGATCGGCGGACGCGATGTCACCGACGTCGAACCCAAGGACAGGGACATCGCCATGGTGTTCCAGTCCTACGCGCTCTATCCGACCATGAGCGTGCGCAACAACATGGAATTCGGCCTCAGGATGCGCGGCAAGCCGATGGCGGAAATCCGTCCGCTGGTCGAGGAAAAGGCCCGCATGCTGCACATCGATCATCTCCTCGACCGGCGGCCGAGCCAGCTTTCCGGAGGTCAGCGGCAACGCGTCGCGATCGGCCGGGCTTTGGTTCGTGACCCCAAGGTCTTCCTGTTCGACGAGCCACTCTCAAACCTGGATGCCAAGCTGCGCGCCAGTATGCGCACTGAGATCAAGAAGCTGCACCTCTCGCTGGGCACCACGGCGATCTATGTGACCCACGATCAGCTGGAGGCGATGACGCTGGCCACACGTTTGGTGGTGATGAAAGCCGGCGAAATCCAGCAGGTGGGCAAGCCGGAAGAGGTTTATCACCGCCCCGTCAACCTGTTCGTCGCCGACTTTCTCGGCAACCCCGGTATGAACTTCATGAAGGGGCATCTCCGTGTCGACGGCGATCGGGTATCGGCCGATGTCAACGCCGCGACCATACCGCTCAATGGCTATGGGTTTGAAACGCCACCGGTCGACGGGCAAGCCGTGGTGGTCGGTCTCCGTCCGGAGTCCGTGCAGCCGGCAACCGGCAGCGAGACCTTTACCCTCACGCTCAAACCAACGCTCACCGAGCACACAGGTTCGGACAATCTGGTGGTGATGGCGATGGGCGAGCAAGAGATCGTCGGTAAGTTCCCCACCGACACGCTGCCAAAGCTCGGAGAGCCCGTCACGGTGAGCTTCGATCTCAGTCGCCTGTCGGTGTTCGACGCTCAAACCGAGCGGCGCATTTAGCCCGATCAGCCTGGCCGCTTCGCCTGCAGACCTGAAATCATGATGTCGATGATGGCTGCTGCCGCAGCCTCTTCGTTGTCGCGCCCACCGCTGAACCGGACCATGCCGGCGAGCGCCCGCAGCAGGTCGATCGGCTCGGTATCGATGCCGATATCGCCGGCGGCGACGGCGTTCCCCACCAAGAGATCGATCGTCCGCTTGGTCGCGGCACCGGAAGCGGCAAAGAGCGCCGACTTGCCGTCGGCAAGTGAGTCCAAGAGTTCCATCATGCCGTGCTTGACGGACAGGTAGCCGAAGAACAGGCGCATCCATTCTCTCAGCGCTTCGACCGGCGGCCGGCTGGCTGCAAGCTCAGAAGCCGCCCGCACCAGTTGGTCGCTTTCGTTGCGATAGACGGCCTCGATCAGGGCGTCGCGCGTCGGGAAATGCCGGTAGAGCGTACCGATGCCGACACCAGCCGTCCGGGCCACTTCCTCAAGGCTGGTAGCCCCTCCCCTCTCGGCGAATACCGCCTTCGCCGCGTCGATCAGCCGGGAGCGGTTGCGCTCGGCATCGGCGCGCGGTTTGCGAGGCGGCTTTTCGGCGCTGTCGATCACGTCCGTGTGAACCCATTGATAAACGGAGGATGCCTCCGTATTTTAAAAGCGGAGACAACCTCCTCTTTTATTCTGAAACTGGCCGCCGAGCAATGGTTCGCCCGGTTTCGCTGGGGCAATCTCGACACAGGAGACAGATATGACCGTAACATTCGGCGCAACCTCCACCACCGACGAGGTGCTCGCCGGCGTCGATCTTTCCGGCAAGCGGATTTTGGTTACCGGCGTTTCGGCCGGCCTCGGCGTCGAAACGGCGCGTGCGCTGGTCGCTCACGGCGCTTCGGTGGTCGGGGCGGCGCGCGACCTCAGGAAAGCCGAAGCGGCAACGGCGCCGGTGCGCGCTGCGATCACCGAAGGCAACGGCGCTTTTGAGCTGATCGAGCTGGACCTTGCCTCGTTCGCCAGTATTCGCGCGGCCACGGACAAACTCGTTGCCGATGGCAGGACGTTCGATGTTGTCATCGCCAACGCCGGCGTCATGGCCACGCCATTCGGCCGTACCGCCGATGGCTTCGAGACACAGTTCGGCACCAACCACCTCGGCCACTTCCTGTTCGTCAACCGCATCGCCGGGCTGATCGCGCCGGGCGGGCGGCTCGTCAACCTCTCCTCCGCCGGCCACCGCTATGCCGACGTAGACCTTGATGATCCGAACTTCGAACGTACATCCTACGATCCCTGGGTCGCCTACGGCCGCTCGAAGACCTCAAATGTCCTATTTGCCGTAGAGTTTGACCGCCGGCACAGGGAGCGCGGCATCAGGGCGACTGCCGTGCATCCAGGCGGGATCGACACCGAACTCAGCCGTCATCTTGGTGCGGGCGGAATGAAAGCCCGGGTCGAAACCATAAACGCCGAACTGGCCGCCGCCGGCAAGCCGCCCATCAAGCTGAAAACCATACCGCAGGGCGCGGCCACTTCGGTCTGGGCTGGGATTGTAGCGTCTGGCGACGAAATCGGCGGACGCTATTGCGAGAACTGCCATGTTTCGGACATCACCGAGGGGCCGATCAGCCCCGATACCGGAGGCGTCCGCTCCTACGCCGTCGATCCCGACCGCGCCAGGGCATTGTGGGCCAAGAGCGAAGAGCTAGTCGGCGAGCGCTTCTGAACATCAAGCCGCCGGCCCGACAACTCAGGACCGGCGGCTAACCAACCTGTTAAATTATGAATATTTTTCAGCCACTTACATGTCATAAGGCATTCACACAACTGTCACGCTTGCGTCATGCCCCCTGCCTACCAAGGACTGCGCGCTTTTCGACGCGATCCATTTTTCAAGGGGCAAATAATGCGCACTCTTCTTCTGGCGCTGACCGCCAGCACGGCTTTGATCGGGGCGGCCGGTGCAGCCACCGTTTATCCGCTCGACCGGGCGACCATCCTCGCCGGCTCTCCCTTTGATTTCAAGGTGGAGTTCAAGGGCACGGTGAAGGCGGACGACGTCAAGATCACCGTCAATGGGGCCGACTACAAGGCCACGCTCGGACACGAAGTTCAGTTCGTCGAGAGCGAAAAGGGCAAGGACGATGCACCCCTCGGCTCAGCCGTGTTGCTGCGCGGCGTGAAGATCGACAAGGCCGGCGCCTACAAGGTGGAAGTCGCCGCCGGTGACGAGAAGAAGTCGGTCACCTGGAACGTCTATGCGACGCCGGCGACTCCCAAGGCAAAGAACATCATCTTCATGCTGGGTGACGGCCTGTCGGTCGCCCATCGGACCGCCGCACGCATCATGTCCAAGGGCATGACCGAGGGCAAGGCCAACGGCCGTCTCGCCATGGACGACCTCGACCACATGGCGTTCATCGGCACGTCGTCGACCGGAGCGATTGCCACGGACTCGGCCAATACCATGTCCGCCTACATGACCGGCCACAAGTCGGCCATCAACGCCCTCGGCGTCTATGCCGACCGCACGCCGTCGTCGCTGGATGATCCCAAGGTCGAGAACATCGCCGAGGCCCTGCGCCGCCAGACCAAGAAATCGCTCGGCGTGGTCGTTCTGTCAGAACTCGAAGATGCCACGCCGGCCGCGGTCGTCTCGCACACGCGTCGCCGCGCCGATAAGGCCGAAATCGTCGGCATGTTCTATGACGTCAAGCCCGAGGTCATGCTCGGCGGCGGCTCGGCCTACTTCCTCAGCAAGGACGTGCCCGGCTCCAAGCGCAAGGACGACAAGGACTATATCAAGCTGTTCCAGGACGCCGGCTACAAGCTCGCGACCGACAAGGACGAACTGGCCAAGGCGGCAGGTTCCGACAAGATTCTCGGCCTCTTCCACCCCAGCAACATGGATTATGCCGTCGACCGGATGCAGCTCAAGAAGGGCACTGTCGACAAGTTCCCGAAGCAGCCGGGCCTCGTCGAGATGACCAAAGTTGCCCTCGACAATCTCTCGAAGAATCCTGAAGGCTTCTTCCTGATGGTCGAGGCCTCCGACATCGACAAGGCGAGCCACCCGCTCGACTTCGATCGCGCTGTGTTCGACACAATCGAGTTCGACCATGCCATCGCGCTGGCTCGCGAATTCCAGGCCAAGAACCCCGACACGCTGATCGTCGTCACCGGCGACCATACGCATGGCGTTTCGCTGATCGGCACCATCGACGACACCCTGAATGTCAAGGAAGGCCGCGAAAAGGTCGGCACCTACGACAAGGCCGGTTTCCCGAACTACGAAGACAAGGATGGCGACGGCTATCCGGACAGCATCGCCGTGTCCCGCCACCTCGCCATGTTCGCCAACAATGGCCCGGATCACTACGAGACCTTCGAGCCGAAGCTTGATGGCCCGTTCGAGCCGGCCGTGAAGAACCAGGATGGCGCTTACGTCGCCAACGAGAAGTACAAGGACGTGCCGAGCGCCGTGTTCGTCGAGGGGAATATCCCCCGCGATGAGGACACCGGTGTCCATGCCGTTGACGACGTCGTGCTGCAGGCTGCCGGCCCCGGCGCCGAAGAGTTCAAGGGCTACATGGAAGAAAGCGACGTCTACAAGGTGCTCGCCGATACTTTCGCCCTTGGCGTGAAACAGTAAGCTCCCCACGGAAACATCGCGGGCCGGACGGTCGACGGCCGTCCGGCCCGCAGCTTTTTACAGATGGAGCCTTCCATGGCCGCTACGGCAATCACGAGGATGAACCGCCGAATATTCCTGGCCGGTGTTGCGGCCCTCTCCTTTGCCGGAGTTGCAAAGGCGGGCGACAAGCTGACCTTCGACGAACTTTACGGCAAGGTGTCGGTCCTCGGCCTCGCCTTCTCGGACAAGGTGAAAGCGCTTGGCGGCAAGACGGTTTCGATGCGTGGCTTCATGGCGCCGCCGCTAAAGGCGGAAGCCAAGTTCTTCGTTCTGACTGAAATTCCGATGGCGCTCTGCCCGTTCTGCTCGTCGGACGCCGACTGGCCGAGCAACATCGTGGTCGTCTACATTGATGAGCTGACCACCTTCGTCCCACCGTCAAAGCTGATCGAGGTGACCGGCACGCTGGAAGTCGGATCCTGGACGGATCCGGAGACCGGATTCGTCAGCCTGCTGCGCCTCGTTCACTCCTCATTCGAGACGGTGTGAACCATGCTGCCGCTTGCCCTTTCCGATGTCTCGATCTCCTTTCCAGGCCTCGCCCAGCCGGTGCTTGCGATCGACAACCTGACGGTTCCGGCCGGTAAACGGCTCGCCGTCACCGGTGCGTCCGGTTCGGGCAAGAGCACCTTCGTCAATCTCATCTCCGGCCTGGAGCGTCCCGACAACGGAACGATCCGCTGGCGGGACACCGACATTGCCAGTCTCTCGGAAAGTCGACGCGATCGCTGGCGTGCCACGAATGTCGGTCTGGTCATGCAGGACTTTCACCTGTTTCCAGGTCTCACCGCCATCGACAACGTGCTGTTGCCGGCTCGCCTCGCCCGTGCCGCCACAGCCGAAGTCAAGGCACGCGCGCTCGTACTCCTTTCCCGTGTCAGTCTCTCTCGACCCAACCAGTCCGTAGAGACCATGTCGCGCGGCGAGATGCAGCGCGTTGCCGTCGCGCGCGCGCTCCTTCGCCGGCCCGGCGTGATCATTGCCGATGAACCGACCGCCAGTCTCGATGCTGAAGCTGGTGCTGAAGTCGGGAAGCTGCTTCTCGAGCTGGCCGAACAGGAAGGTGCCACTCTGATCGTCGTCAGTCATGACGAACGGCTGACCGAACGGCTCGATAGGCGCATCCGGCTGGCATCCGGTCGCATTGTTGACGACACAGCCGCGGAGGTCTCGCCGTGATCCGTTTCGTTTTTGCCGACCTTCGCCGACTCTGGGCTGCCTCTCTGGTGATCATGCTTCTCGTGGCGCTGGCAACCGCGCTAGGCGTCGCCGTCACGCTTCAGGAGCGGGCGCTGCGCCTTGGTTCAGCACGGGCCGCCGACAAATTCGACCTGATCGTTGGTGCGCCAGGATCGGAAACTCAGCTCGTCCTTTCCTCGGTGTTCCTTCAGCCTGCCGCGCTGCCGCTGATGTCGGGAGAGGTGTTGACCAAGCTGGCCTCCGATCCGAGGGTCGCCTGGGCTGCTCCGATCGGGTTTGGCGATAACTTCAAGGGATACCCGATTGTCGGAACTACAAGGGCTCTCATCTCAGGCACGACAACGGGCTTCCTTGAGGGCAAGATGTTTACCCTCGAAGGTGACGCAGTTGTCGGTTCGGCCGTCGACCTCACAATCGGCGCCGACGTGAAGCCGATGCATGGAGCAGCCGGCGAAGGCGGAGAGACGCACGCCGACAGTGCCTATCACGTTGTCGGCAAGCTTCAGCCGACCGGAACGGCCTGGGATCGAGCCATTCTCGTTCCTATCCAGGCGGTTTGGCACATTCACGGCCTCGGTGACGATCACGATCATGAAGGCGAAGCCTCCTCGTCCGAGCATCATGAGGATGCTTCCGCTGCGACCTCTGGGCACGGAGCCGACGAGGACGCTGAAGTGCATCATCACCACGGCCATATCGACGCCGATGCTGCGCTCAATGAGGATTTCAGCCACGATGTGCCTGGCCTGCCGGCGTTGCTTATCAAGCCGAAGACCATCGGTGATGCCTACACGCTGAGGCAAACCTATCGCACGACGGAGGGGACACGCGCGGTCTTCCCGGCCGAAGTCCTGACCTCGCTTTATGCGACACTTGGCGATGCTCGCACCGTATTGATGTATGTCGCCTACGGAGCGCAAATCCTGGTCGCGGCGGCATTGATGTTGATCGCCGTCATCCACGTCGCCCAGCGACGCAAGCAGATTGGAGCACTCCGGGCTTTCGGCGCGCCACGTCTTGCCGTCTTCGGCATTGTCTGGCTGGAACTGTTGTTGCTCGTGGCGATCGGTGTCGGTGCCGGCTTCGGCCTGGGCTATGGCGCAGCGGAGTTTCTGGCCGGCCTGTTCACGGCGCAAAGCGGCGTTCGGATGCCGGTTGAGTTCACCTCATCCGATGCCGCACTGGCTGCAACGTTCCTCGCCGTCGCCGCGCTGATGGCAGCGCTGCCCGCAGCCCTCGCCTATCGTCAATCGCCGGTCGAGGCGCTCAGGGGGTGAATACGACGCGCCGACCATCGTCGGGCGCTTCCCAGGCCTGCTCGATTCCGCTTAGCGGCAGTGGCCGCATTGGGATGGTCAGCCCGGCCGGGACTGCCGTCCTGAGCACGCCATCGGCAGCTTTCAGCAACCGATCGAAAGGCACCGACCCGACGCCGCTCCCCATCAATTCGATGGCCGAGGCGCGCAATACCGCGCTTGGCAGATTGATCGTCTCACCGCTCATCGACCCCACCTCAACGAAGCGGAGAGGCACGGCATCACGGCCTGCCTTGGCGGCAGCAATTAGCAGACGCTCGGCGCTTGCCCCCCAGAGATAGTCGATCACGACGTCGACGCCCTTGGCAAAGATCTCCATCAGGCGGGGCTCCAATGTCTCGATGTCGCTTTCCAGAAGGACGACTTGATCGGCGCCGACCTCGGCAAGGGCAGCGGCATTTCGGCCGGTGGCGATCACCCTTCCCGCGCCGAGATGTTTTGCGATCTTCACCGCCAGACGTCCCGATGCGCCGGTCGCACCGTTGATCAGCACCGTTTCGCCCGACTTCAGCCCGGCCCGCTCGGTCAGCGCCACCCAGGACGACATGCCGGGATTGGCGATCGCCGCCGCCAGGATGCCGTCGACACCGTCCGGCAGGTCAACGCAATGGTCGGCTCTCACCAAGGTCTGTTCCGCTAATGCACCATGCGGCGCTTCCGGCAGGACGAAGTAAACCCGACGGCCATCGTCGGCGAGACCGACGCCATCAATTCCCGGAACGAAGGGAAAGTCGGCCGACGAGCTGTAGTGACGACCGACGGCGCAAGCGCGGGTGACGTGGTTGAGCGCGGCAGCCGTAACGGTGACGCGGACCAACGTGTCGGCCGGCTGTGGCTCGGCGAAGTCACCGTAGACGGGTGTGGCTCCAAGAACCCGGACAATGGCGGCCTTCATGGCGTTTGCTCCTGAGGGTTGGGACTCAATCGAGAAAGAAAACGGTCGCCAGCAACCGGTTCTCGTCGATGCCGCTCCTCAGAGCGATATCGCGGATGCTGTCGCCACCGTTGGCGGCGATACCTTGGCCGGCAAGGCGGTCGATCACGGCATGCGGCGCATTGCGCGTCACCGCCGCCAGCGCAGCGATCGGCGCTTCCACAAGCGCCGCCTCGATCGGTCGCTTGATCTGCGGGCCAGTGACTTGCCCCCAGGAAAAGAGTGCGGCGATTGTCAGAGCCACGCCGGCTGCGACACTCGCCCTACCCCAGGCGGATTTCAAATGGCGGCCAAACAGCCGGCTATTAAGGGCAATGTGGCTGCCGGCGCCAATCAAGAAGATCCAGGAGAACCATTGTGGGCAACGGCGGTGAGGCCAGCATCGATCTCAAAGAACATCAGAACGCCGGTAACGCTCATCAGCAGAAAAGCGCCGATAATGAGGGGCGTCGCCCATCGACGCAGGGGAAGTCCGGCAACGCGCATAACGGCGTTCCTTTCAGCGTTATTATGTGCATAATGCGCATATATCCCATCTCGCACACACGGTCAATAAAAGAGTGCAAAATACACCCAATTCCGAGCAGCTGCGCTTGTTGCACGTCGCCCTGCTCGACATCATCAGCACCATGAACCGGCCACAGCGCGACGAAGCACTGATCCGAGAAGCGGGCATTCCGCTTGATCGGGCACTGTTTCCGCTTCTGGTCGGCATCGAGCGTTTCGGGCCGATCGGCGTCGTCGATCTCGCCGAACGGGCCGGCCGCGACTACACCACCGTCAGTCGTCAAGTGGCAAAACTTGAAAGTCTCGGCTTGGTGGCACGGCAACCCAGCGCTACCGATCGTCGGGTCCACGAGGCTGTGGTGACAGACAAGGGCAAGACGACCACCAATCTTCTCGATGCGGCGCGCGAGCGTATGGGCAGGGCCGTGTTCAAGAATTGGCCCGACGGGGAGCTCGATGAATTCGTCAGATTGACGCGCAAGTTTGCCGACGCCATTGCTGAAGGACCACCGGCATCGAGCAAGAACGATGGCGGCTGACCTCTCGCTCAACCTTCGCCTTTACTGATCGGGCTGGAGTTTCGTCTGTGCCGCGCCGATTACCCAGTCGCGAAAGCTGCGCGCAGCGTTGCTCTCCACGGAAGAGCGCGGATAGATCAGGCTGTAGTTGAAGGGAGATGGCTGGCTTTCGACAAAGGCACGGACCAGGCTGCCGGCCTTGAGATCGGCTTCTATCAGCGATGTTCTGACCAGTGCGAAACCTTCGCCGCGCCGACATGCTGCGAGCATATCGGCGAAGGTCGGATAGGAAGTCGGTGCCGACATCCGATCGATGAAGCCCTTGGTGATGGCCTCGGCATCCACCTGTTCAAACCACCGCCGCCAATCGAGCGAGGTATGCCGCACGCCCTCGTAAGTCAGACAAGGTGCAGCGAGGAAGGCTTGGCGCTGGGGCAGCCGCGCCGCCAACGACGGAGCGCAAACGGCAAACTCTTCGTCGACGGTCAGGGATTCGCTCACAAGGTCCGCACCTCCGCCGCCCAGTCGAATGGCCATGTCGGCGCGCCCCGTGGAGAAATCGGGAGTCTGATAGCCAACCGACAGCACCAGCTCGATGTTCGGAAAAAGTTGGACAAAGCCAGCCAGCCGAGGCGCCAGCCACTGGCTCGAGAACTCGGGCGTCACCGACAATTCGACACGTTCACGCCCGGCATCGGCACGGACGCTTCGCAGAGTTCGTTCAAGACTGCGCAACGCTTCGGTCACCGGAGGATAAAGCCGTGCTCCCATTGGAGTCAGGCTGGCACCGTTGCGGCCACGCTCGAGAAGTGCACCACCGATCCATTTTTCGAGCTGGGCAATTTGATGGCTGACAGCGGTCTGAGTTGAACCCAAGCGCTCGGCGGCCCGGCTGAACCCGCCAGTCTCTGTGACGGCACAAAACGCCTTCAGCGCGACTATGGATGGGAGCGGGCGATTATCCATGAAATTCCTTCATACAATGCCGGACGACGTTTCATTTTAGTCCATTGGCATGGAATGACAAACTCCGCTTGCAGGCAACAACCCTGCAGGAGAGCGCATCATGCATTTTCATGCCATTCGCTGGTTGCTGGACAGCCGCAGCCGACAATCCGCAGCGTTCGTCAACGTCGCCGCGCTAAGCGATCATCTCAAACGGGACATAGGAGTCGACGAAACACAAATCCAAGGCGCGCTCCTTTGGGGTCAGCAGGCCGTGACGTTGACCGCCAAGCCGCCGAGCGACGTTTCCTTGTACTTCGACTGCATGTCGAGGCCGGTCTGGCGCATCGTCTCCAGCGCCGCATCAAGGCTGACGATGTGACGACCATCGCCGGCGAGCGCGAGCGACGCTGCGTTGATCGCCTTGATCGCTCCGAAAGCGTTGCGCTCGATGCAGGGTATTTGCACGAGGCCGCCAACCGGATCGCAGGTCATGCCGAGATGATGCTCGATGGCGATCTCGGCTGCGTTCTCCACCTGGGCCGGGCTGCCTCCGAGGGCGGCGCAAAGCCCAGCAGCGGCCATGGCTGCCGCCGAACCGACCTCGCCTTGGCATCCAACCTCCGCGCCTGAGATCGATGCGTTGCGCTTGATGAGGCCGCCGATCGCAGCTGCGGTCAGCAGGAAGGTACGGATACCATCCCGCTCGCCGCCGCAGAAATCGCGGTAGTAGCGCAGCACAGCCGGCACGACGCCAGCTGCACCGTTGGTCGGTGCGGTGACGATCCGCCCGCCGGCGGCGTTCTCCTCATTCACCGCGATCGCGAAGCAGGAAACATAGTCCATTACGACCATCGGAGAGCGATCGTTGCCAGCCTCGCGCGCCTGGATGCGCTCGTAGAGCTGACGCGCCCGCCGGCGCACACCGAGACCACCGGCCAGTTCGCCATCTCGTTCAAGGCCGCGATCGATACAGGCGAACATGGCTTCGGCGATATGATCGACAGCAGCGAGGCAGTTCTCGTCCGGCTTGCGGGCATGCTCGTTGTCGAGGGCGATATCAGCGAAAGATCGGCCGGTCGCAGCCGACAAGGCCAAGAGTTCTGCGGCCGTGCCGTAGCGCCAGGGCAGCACCACGTTGCCAGCGCCGCCCTCCAAGTCGCCCTCGCGCAGAACGAAACCACCGCCAACCGAGTACCAGACTTCGGCGAGAAGCTCCGAGCCAGAAGCGTCCTCAGCGGCAAAGCGCATGGCGTTGGGATGGCGCTCGAAAGTAGCGACGCAATCGAAGACAACATCGCGATCCGGGTCGAAGCCAATTGCCCGGCCATCGGGCAGCGTCAGGCTTCGGTTCGCGACGATGCCCGCAAGATTCCCGTCAGCAAGATCAGGATCGATATCATCGGGCTTGAAGCCGGCTAGCCCCAGAATCAGTGCCTTGTCGGTGGCGTGCCCCTTGCCGGTCCAAGCCAGCGAGCCGAAGGCGGTCGCCGTCACGCGAGCAACTTCCGAAAACTTGGGCGCAAGGTGCTGCATGAAGACAAAGGCCGCACGCATCGGTCCAACGGTGTGCGAGGAGGACGGTCCGATGCCCACCTTGAAGAGCTCGCCAAAGGCGGCCGGCTGGCGATCGTCCGTGGCAGCCGGGATGATGTCTGTCGGCGAGAGCAAGGACTTCGGTCTCCGTCATTGGGCGCCTTGTCGGGGCCAGAGATTCCAAGCCATATGGGGTGGTTTGCCATCGACTGGCAAGAGCGAACAAAGGGTGCCTCATGAGCGACGACGAAAGCGTTAAGGCGCCGGTGATCGTCTGGTTTCGCGATGATCTGCGGCTCGTTGACCACCCGGCTCTCGACGCGGCAATCGCATCTGGAAGACCTGTGGTTTGCCTTTTCGTACTCGAGGAAGGAACCGAACAGCGTTCGTTGGGCGCTGCCAGTCGCTGGTGGCTAGACAAAAGCCTTGGCTCTCTCGACGGTGACCTTCGCCGGCTTGGCGGCCGGCTGATCCTGAGGCGCGGCGATCCGCGCCACATCCTGCCGGAAATCGCTGACGAAATCGGGGCCTCCGCCCTGCACTTCAACCGTCGTTATGATCGGTTGGGGTGCGCCATCGACGACGGACTGGCTGCAAAGCTGCGTCGGGCGAACCTCACGGTTTCAAGCCACCCAGCTTGGCTGTTGTTTGAGCCGGGCGCGATCCAGACCAAGACGGGCGGTCCCTTCCGCGTCTTTACGCCCTTCTGGAAAGCGCATCGACCGCACCTTGCTCCCAAATCCAGACTTCATCGCCGTCCGGAAACCATCGTGTTCTTCGGAGGAAAGATTGCCAGCGAACCACTGGCTGCCCTGGGCCTTCACCCGACGGCTCCTGACTGGTCGGGCGGGCTCGCCGCCGCGTGGACACCTGGCGAAGCCGGCGCCAAAGCACGGCTCCTGTCATTCATTGATCATGGTCTTTCCCGCTATGCAGCAGAGCGCGACTTTCCGGCGGCGGCAGCCTCGTCCCGCCTGTCACCTCACCTCCGCTTCGGCGAGATCGCGGTTTCTCGCGTTGCCCATGAAGTGATGAAAGCGGAAGCCGCCGGCGCCGTCCCTACAGAGGCTGCGGAGAAGTTTCTGGCCGAGATCGGCTGGAGGGAGTTCGCCTGGCATCTGCTGACGATCTTTCCGGATCTCGCGACGCGCAACTTCCAGTCAGGCTTCGAACACTTTGGCTGGCGAGATGATAAAGCAGCCCTGAAGGCCTGGACCGCAGGTCGAACGGGCTATCCGATCGTCGACGCGGGCATGCGCGAGCTTTGGCAGACCGGGTTCATGCATAACCGAATCCGCATGGTCGCCGCATCCTTCCTGATCAAACACCTGCTGATCGACTGGCGGCAGGGCGAACAATGGTTCTGGGATACGCTGGTGGACGCGGATCTCGCCGCCAATCCGTTCGGCTGGCAGTGGGCGGCCGGAACGGGTGCCGATGCCGCTCCCTACTTCCGCGTTTTCAATCCGATTGCACAGGGAGAAAAGTTCGATCCCAGCGGCGCCTACACCAGAAGCTTCGTGCCGGAAGTCTCTGGCCTGCCTGACAAGCTCCTGCATCGCCCATGGGAAGCACCGCCGCTGCTCCGACCATCGGCGAGCGATTACCCCCCTCCCATCATCGACCACGAGGAAGGACGAAAGCGCGCCCTCGCAGCCTTTGCCGAGCGTGGATAGGCCTTCGTGGATCGGTTGCATTTCGTAAGCCAGAGCGGGCGACAAAGCGCTTGGGCTGCGCTATAGACGGTGTTCATGTCGATGATCACAACCACTGCCGCGCTCGCCGACGCGTGCGCTCACCTCGCCCGTTTCGACTTTGTCACCGTCGATACCGAATTTCTCCGGGAAAGCACGTTCTGGCCCAAGCTGTGCGTTGTTCAGCTTGCCAGCCCCGAACAGGTGTTCGTGGTCGATGCGCTGGCGCCCGGCCTCGATCTAGCGCCCTTTTTCGAGCTGATGCGTAATCAGGCGGTGATGAAGGTGTTCCATGCCGCCCGGCAGGACATAGAGATCGTCTGGCACCTCGGGGGTTTCGTGCCCGTGCCGCTGTTCGATACCCAGGTGGCCGCCATGGTTTGCGGCTTCGGCGATTCCATTTCCTACGATCAGCTTGTGTCGCGGGTAACCGGTGTCGTCCTCGACAAGTCGAACCGCTTCACCGACTGGTCGCGCCGTCCGCTGAGCCAGAGCCAGATCGACTATGCCGAAGCCGACGTCACCCATCTCCGCGATGTCTATCGTCATCTGAAAGACAACCTCGCCAAGGCCGGCCGCACCGACTGGGTGGCCGAGGAAATGCGAGTTCTGACCTCGGAGGATACTTACCACACCGACCCGGACGAGGTCTGGCAGCGGCTCAAGATGCGCGTCAAGAAGCCGCGCGAGCTGATCATCCTGAAGGAGGTTGCCGCCTGGCGTGAGCGCGAGGCTCAGGGCCGTGACGTCCCCCGTTCGCGTGTCATCAAGGACGACTGCATTTACGAGATCGCCACTCAGGCGCCGATAACGTCCGAAGCACTGGGGCAGCTTCGCACCATTCCCAAGGGCTGGGAACGCTCACGCTCGGGCGAGGAAATCCTGGCTGCGGTGCGTCGTGCCCTCGACACGCCCAAGGAAGACTGGCCAAAGTTGCCGCGCCACCGCCAGATGCCGGAAGGCAGCGGTGCCGCCGTCGATCTCATGAAGGTCCTCCTCAAGCTGGTATCGGAAGCTGAAGGTGTAGCAGCCAAAGTGATCGCCACCACCGACGACCTGGAAGACATCGCCGTGTCTGACGACGCCGACGTTCCGGCCATGCGGGGCTGGCGGCGGGAGATGTTCGGCGAACAGGCGCTGAAGCTGAAGCGCGGCCAGCTGGCCATCACTTTCGATGGCAAAAAGATCATTGCAATTGAGCGGTAAAGCCGTCAGATCGTTAGTGCTTTGAATGGCTTAAAGAAGGGCGCCCAGTGAGCGCCCTTTTTTTTTCGGCTCGGCTAACCCACGACGCGGATCACGCCATCCTTGAAACCGCCAACCTTGGCAAGCTGGACGACCCGCTTCAAAAGACGCTCGCCTGCCAGATCTCCCAGTTCTCCCGGCAGGTTGAGGATCAGTTGGTCGCCATCCAGCGAAAGTCCGGTGCGTGGGAGTACGTCAGGCATCGACGCGCTGACGAGGTAGGCAACGCGCAACACAGCGCCCAATGTCCGCGCCCGCTCCTTGAGACGCGTCGAAGCCAGCTCGCGAATGCGGGGTGACACGGCATCATCGATCAGGCCGACATGCCGGTAGAACACCGCGAGCGCCAGGTAGGCGCGTCCAGGATGATCGATTCCGACGAAGGACGCATTAGAGAGAATGCCGAGGCTCTGCTCGCCGCGATAATCGGGATGAGCGCGCCAACCGATATCCGACACCAAGCAAGCCGCAGCGCGCAGGCGCTTTTCGTCCTCGGTCTCTTCAATGCCGAGCAGCGAGAAGGCTGCCTCCGACCAGGCCACCAGTTCCTTGGCATGCCGGGGCGAGCGCGAGCGCACCCAGTTGAGTTCGGATGCCGCCTCAAGCAGAGGATCCTTGGCACGTTCCTCGGCGGAAAGGCGCTCGTAGAGGTAGCCCTCCCGAACCCCCAGGGCTGAAATCACCACATGCGACGGACGAATGGCCCGGATGACCTGTTCAAGAACCAAAGCACCGTAGGGCAGCAAACTGCGCCGTGATCGAGAGACCACCTCTATCCGGTCGACGCTTTCCGGGTCGCGCCGGGCAACAACCCGCGCGAACTCCAGAGCCTCTTCGGCCCTAATGGAATAGTTGTGCATCACATGCAGCGGGTACCCGGTCTCGTACATGTGGAGAAGCGCGAGGGAACGCCAGGTTCCGCCGACGGCAAAAAAGGGCAATCCGGCGCACGGCATCTGAACGATGGCCGGCTCCAGCGCATCGGCAACGATCTTCTCGGCCTTGCGGATCGATCCTTCCGAAGCCTCCCACAGGCGGATACCGCCGAGCGGATAGGTTCGCCCGGTGCCCACCGCGCCATTCTCGATACGGACTAGCTCCAAGCTGCCGCCGCCGAGATCACCGACGACGCCTTCAGAGCCGTGCATGCCGGACATGACGCCCAGCGCAGACAATCGAGCCTCGTCAGCACCCGACAGAAGGTTGACCTTCACACCGCAGATCTCTTCTACGGCGGCCAGAAACTCCGGGCCGTTGGCCGCATCGCGCGCCGCTGCCGTGGCGAGAATGTAGATTTCGACAGAACCGCTCTGCTCGGCCAGAACCTTGAAGCGGCGAATAGCGCTCAGGGCCTGATCCACAGACTGCTGATTCATACGACCGGTTGCCGCCAGGCCCTTGCCGAGGCCGGCCAGCATCTTTTCGTTGAACAGCATAGTCGGCGCTCGCGACAGGCGCTCGTAGACAACAAGACGAACGGAGTTGGAGCCAATATCAATGACCGACACCGGGCCATAGCCCGGGAGCCGTCCTGGAGCTTCACACCGGCAGGTGCTTTTCGTTCCGTTCGGCAATAGACTTGGGTGCGTCGTTTTCAAGCGAGTGTCCACGTCCCGATAGAGATGGATGGGTCATGAAATAGCGGTGCGCGTTGAAGGGCTCTTCGCCCGGCTCCGGCACAATGCGTTCGTGGCCGCCATCGGGCAACAGGCGCCAGCTTTGCTGGTTGTCGCGGAGATTGGCCACCATGATCTGATCGACGGTCTGGGCGTGCACGGTCTCCGTGGTCAGTGGCACCAGAACCTCGACTCGACGGTCGAGATTGCGCGGCATCATGTCAGCTGAGCCGATGTACACCGTGGCACGGGGATTGGGCAATGGCTGCCCGTTGCCAAAGCAGAAGATTCGGCTGTGCTCGAGGAAGCGGCCGACGATCGACTTCACCCGGATATTGTCGGAGAAGCCCGGAATCTCGGGTCTGAGGCAGCAAATGCCGCGCACGACGAGATCTATCGACACGCCGGCCTGGCTCGCTTCGTAGAGCGCGTCGATGATGTCTGCGTCGACAAGGGAGTTCATCTTCATCCAGATCTGCCCCGGACGGCCGGCCTTGGCGTGCTCGATCTCCCGGCCGATGCAGTCGATGATGGTCTTCCTCAACGTCAGCGGACTCATGGCCAGCGCGTTGAGCGACTGCGGCTCTGCATAACCAGTGATGAAGTTGAAGATGCGCGCTACGTCCTGCGCGATGATCTTGTTGGCTGTAAAATAGCTGAGGTCGGTGTAGATGCGCGCGGTGATCGGGTGATAGTTGCCCGTCCCGAGGTGGCAGTAGGACGTAAGCTGCTGTCCCTCGCGGCGGACCACCAGCGACATCTTGGCGTGGGTTTTGAGCTCGAAGAAGCCGAAGACAACCTGCACGCCAGCTCGCTCGAGGTCGCGCGCCCAGCGGATGTTGGCCTCTTCGTCAAACCGCGCCTTTAGTTCCACAAGCGCCGTCACCGACTTGCCGGCATCGGCCGCTTCGATCAGAGCCCGGACGATCGGGCTGTCGTTGGACGTGCGATAAAGGGTTTGCTTGATGGCGACCACGTCAGGATCGGCCGCTGCCTGCCGCAGAAACTGCACCACTACGTCGAAGGACTCGTAGGGGTGGTGGACGATGAGATCCTTCTGGCGAATGGCGGCAAAGGCGTCGCCTGCGTGCTCGCGGATGCGTTCCGGATAACGTGGCGCATAAGGCTCGAACTTCAGATCCGGGCGGTCGAGACCGACGAGCTGGCTCAGGTCGTTGAGAGCCAGCAGCTCATCGAGAAGCTGCACTTCGTCGGGCATGCAGCCGACCGCTTCGGTGACCAATTGACGCAGCGCCACCGGTGTCGAGCGTTCGAACTCGGCGCGGATAACCAAGCCCTTGCGGCGGCGCTTCAGCGCGCTTTCGAACAGGCGAACGAGATCCTCCGCCTCTTCTTCCACTTCGAGATCACTGTCACGCAGGATGCGGAAGCTACCCTGCCCGCGCACTGTATAGCCGGGGAACAGGCGACCGATGAACATGGTCACCACCTGCTCCAGCAGAATGAAGCGCGTCACGCCGGGATGGGCGCCATCGTCGGGCAGCCGGACGAAGCGATCGATCTTGGCGGCCATGCGGATAAGGGCCACCATGCTCTCGTTGCCCCTGACCCTGACGAGATCAAGAACGATTGAAAAGCCGAGATTGGGGATAAACGGGAAGGGATGTGCCGGGTCCACGGCGAGCGGCGTCAAGACCGGGAAGATCGACGACAGGAAATAATCTTCCAGCCAGACCTCATCGCCACTCTTGAGCTTTCCGGGCTCGACCAGAACGATGCCGGCCTTCTCAATTTCGGTCCTGAGATCGCGCCAGCGGGCCTGCTGGGAATCGGCCAACCGGGCAGCGGCTTCGGAAATGACGGTCAGTTGCTCGGCAGGGGTCAGTCCGTCATCGGACCGCGTGGTGACGCGCTCGCGCACCTGCCCCTTGATGCCAGCGAAGCGCACCATGAAGAATTCGTCGAGGTTACCAGCCGAGATCGACAAGAAGCGCAGGCGCTCCAGCAGCGGGTGGCTGGGGTTCTGAGATTCCTCGAGCACACGGCGATTGAATCCCAGCCAGGAGATTTCGCGATTCACGAACCGCTCGGGCGATTCCATGGTCATGGCCGGCGCATGTCCGGCGGCGGCCTCTATCGTCTCGCTCAAGGCTGCATCCGCTTCGCTCATCTCCACGACCTCACGCTCGCGGGGCTGGTACGCCCGGGTTCCCGGCAAGACCGACCGCTTGCGATCAGTCTAGCTTACGGACCAAATCCATGCACCAGCTATGTGACAGTTTGTCTACGGCTTCCCACCACAACCAAAGTCTTTTCGCCGGCTTCGCTTTGCCAGCGTCAACTTTCTCTTTCGGGAGCCAGGACTTCGGCAGCGATTGCCTTGGTAATGCGGCGGCCGCGCGCCAGAGACTCCCGATCGAGAGCATCAACCAGAGCACAAGCGGCCGCGAAGGATCGCTCCATACGGAGCAGGATATAGTCGAGCACACCGGCGTCGATAGTCAGCTGACGGTCCGCCAGAAGCTTGACCATCACCTGTTCGAGAAGCTGATCATCGGGCGGGCCGAGGAATGCCGGCTGAGCGGCACGAAGGCGCGACAGAAGGTCGGGAAGCGTCACGCCCCACGACGCAGGCACCGAATGCGCCGTGATCAGCACCGAGGCGCCACGCCCGCGCGCAGCGTTGAACAAGTGGAACAACGCATCCTCGTCGAGCGCGGGGTCGTCAGCGTCCTCGATGGCAACGGCCCCCGTCCCGACAAGTGCCGTTGGATCCGCCGATGCCAGGTCAGCCGCCTCGACGATGGCAGCGCGGCTCTTGGCGGCCCAGATGTTGACGAGATGCGTCTTGCCAGATCCGTTGGGGCCGATCAGCAGGACCACCGACGCCGGCCAGTCCGGCCAGGCATCGATAAAGGCAGCAGCCTCACGATTGCCCTCGCCGACCAGGAAGTCTTCGCGATTCATCGAGGGCCGATGCGGCATGGCGAGCGGCAATTGGCGCGGTTTCGAACGGCTCATGGAGCATCCTTGAAGGAAACAACCGTCTCATTGGATGGGCTTTTTTCGGCCTTGCCGGGATCGAGGTCGTAGAATGGACTCTCGCGATACTTGGCAAAGGCAAACCGCACCAGAACAGCCACCGAGGCAGCAGCGGGCACGGCAACCAGAAGTCCGACGAACCCGAACAAGGTGCCGAAGGCAAACAACGCGAACATCAGCCAGACCGGGTGAAGCCCGATGGACGAGCCGATGAGTTTAGGCTGGAGAATATTGCCCTCGATAAACTGACCGACCGCGAAAATGGCGACGATGACCGAGATCCAGGTCCAGTCCGGCCAGAACTGATAGAGCGCGACACCGATGGCCAGTCCGCCGCCGACGATCGAACCGAGATAGGGAATGAAGCTGATGAGGCCTGCGACGAGGCCGATCAGCAGGCCGAAGGAAAGTCCGGCAAGCGACAGCGACACTGCATAGAAGAGACCGAGCAGCGCCGACACTGAGACCTGCCCACGCACGAAATTGGCAACGCCGATATTCATCTCCCGGGCCAGAGCCCTGATGGTCTCGCGGTGATGACGCGGCAGGTTGTCATCGACGGTCGCCACCATGCGGTCCCAGTCGAGCAGCATGTAGAAGGCGACGACCGGGGTGACCACCAGAAGCGAGATGACCGAGATCAGCGTCTGACCACCGTTCCACACTGACGAGATCAGCGTGCTCATGATGGCCGAACCGTCGCTGAACAAGGCGCCCAGCGATCCCCTGATATCGGTCGCCGAAATGCGCAAGGCCTTGAAAAGGCGCGTTCCCGCCTCGTGGCTCAGCCAGCGCTGAGCAGCGTCTAGATAGGCCGGCATGTTGGCGATCAATCCCTGCAGCTGGCTGCCCAGCACCGGGACGATGATCATCAGCGCCAGCAACGCAACCAGGATGAAGAGAACGAGGATCAGCGCCGTCGCTAGGGTTCGCGACAACCCCAAGCGCTCGAGACGATCAGCGACCGGGTCGAGGAGGTAAGCAAGCGCCATTCCTGCGACGAAAGGCAGCAGGATGGAGGAGAAGACAAAGAGCAGCAGGCCGAAGGCCAATGCCGCACCCGTCCAGAACAAGACTGCATTCCTGAGCTTCACGCGCCGTCCTCACCCTTGCATGAACGCAAGCCAGCCTCTGACGTAGGCGGCAGCCGAGATCAGGGTCAAGACCGCCACGAGCCAGCCCATGATATCCACAAGCGTTGCCAACTGCCATGCCAGGCCGAGATCTCCGAGCATCAAGGCCGCATAGAGAATCTGCGCCGCGGTGTTCGCCTTGGAAATCATCAGCGGAACGATCGGGACAGGCCTGGATGCGAGCCACGAAATAATTACGCCGCCGACAATCAGCACATCGCGGCTGACTACCAGCACAGCGAGCCAAAGGGGCGCATATCCGGTTGCCGCCAGAACGATGAAGATCGAGACCAGCAGCGCCTTGTCGGCAATCGGATCGAGAAAGCGCCCTAACTCGCTCGCCTGCCCCGGGACGTGACGGGCAATAGCGCCATCGACACCGTCGGAAATGCCTGCAGCCACAAACACCGTAAAAGCCCAGCCAAAAGCACCATCGAGAAGGAGAAGAACGATGGCGGGAACGGCAATCAGACGAGCCAGTGTTATGAGATTGGGTATCGTCAAAAATGGTCCCCGGCGGAAGATCATCTGGCGCGCCGCTACTGGCCTGATCTGACCGTTCAGTCTCGGAGCGGCTGCCCTCATTGCTTGCCAGGGCCTTCTTTCCCGAGCGGGAAAACCTGCCCCACGCGCATACAGTCTCCGTCATTTGAGCATCGAGAACATGCTTTCCAAGACCGACCTCCGGTCATATCGGCCGAATTCACGCCAATAGAGGCGGGAAAGACGCAGATTGGACTTGTCATTTCGCCGCGTTTCGGCTTCTTGCCGGATATTCATCACAGGGGAGGCGCGAGGCTCCATGGACGGCAAGAACGGGCTCACCTATCGCGACGCCGGTGTCGACATCGACGCTGGAAATGCCCTGGTCGATCGCATCAAGCCACTGGTCAAGGCAACACGGCGGATTGGGGCCGATGCCGACATTGGCGGCTTCGGCGGACTGTTCGATCTGGCGGCCTGCAAGTTCCGCGACCCTGTCCTCGTTGCGGCCAACGACGGCGTCGGAACCAAGCTTGCCGTGGCCATCGAGGCAGGCATTCACGGCTTCGTCGGCATCGATCTCGTGGCAATGAGTGTCAACGACCTGGTGGTCCAGGGCGCCGAGCCACTGTTCTTCCTCGACTACTTTGCCACCGGGCGCCTGTCGGTCGACACTGCGACCGAGGTGGTCGCCGGTATCGCCGAAGGCTGCAAGATGGCCGGCTGCGCCCTGATCGGCGGGGAAACGGCCGAAATGCCCGGCATGTACAAGGACGGCGACTACGACTTGGCAGGCTTTGCGGTAGGTGCGGTCGAACGCGACAGCGTGCTGCCGCGCAACAACGTACAAGCCGGAGACGTCATCCTCGGTATCGCCTCGTCGGGCGTTCACTCCAACGGCTTCTCGCTGGTCAGAAAGATCGTCGAACGTTCCGGCCTTTCCTACGCCGATCCGTCACCATTCTCCGACGGCGAGACTCTGGGCGCGGCTCTGACAGTCCCAACCCGCATCTATGTAAAGCCAGTTCTAGCGGTTCAGAAAGAGACGGGTGCCATCAAAGCGCTTGCTCACATCACCGGCGGCGGCTTCGTCGACAACATCCCGCGCGTGCTGCCGGAAGGCTTGTCGGCACGCGTTGACCTCTCGGCCGTCAAGGCGCCGAAGGTATTTGGCTGGCTCGCTGAAATCGGCGGTCTCGATCAGGCAGAATTGGTTCGGACCTTCAACTGCGGCATCGGCATGATCGCCGTGGTCGCGCCGACCGATGCCGACCGGGTTGCAGCGGCGCTCTCGGCGGCAGGTGAAACGGTTGTTCGCTTCGGCGAGATGGTCGCCGACCCCGAAGGGCCGCGCACTCTGTTCGACGGCGCACTGGAGCTTTAAGGGACGCGTAATGAGTAAGCTCAAGGTTGGCGTTCTGATTTCCGGGCGCGGCTCGAATATGGCGGCGCTGGTGGAAGCTGCGCGTGATCCGGCCTTTCCGGCCGAGGTTTGTTGCGTCATCGCCAACCGCCCCGACGCCAAGGGGTTGGACTTCGCCCGTGAACACGGCATTGCCGCCCTGCTCATCGACCACAAGTCTTACGCATCGAAAGCCGAATTCGAAACGGCTGTTACCGATGCATTGGTCTCCCACGGAGTGGAGTTCGTCTGCCTTGCCGGCTTCATGCGGATCGTGTCACCGGTCTTCATCGAGCGCTGGCATAATCGGCTGATCAATATCCATCCCTCACTGCTGCCGTCCTACAAGGGCTTGCACACCCACGAGCGCGCACTCGCCGATGGCGTGAAACTCGCCGGCTGCACGGTGCATTTCGTACGCGCCGAGATGGATGTCGGACCGATCGTCGCCCAGGCTGCCGTGCCGGTCCTCACGGGTGACACACCGGACAGTCTCGCTGCGCGCACGCTAACTGCCGAGCACCGGCTTTACCCTCTTGCATTGCGTCTGATCGCCGAAGGCAAAGCGACGGTGAATGGCGAGACGGTCGAGATTGCCCCCGAGGCGGTCGACGGAACGGCGCGCCTGTTCTCAGCCGGTTGAGCCGTCAAAACAGGCTGCCCTGCGCCGGCGGTTCATCGTAGTTGTCCGTCTCTGGATCAGCCCCTTTCTGCGCCGCAGCTAGGTCATCGATCGTCAGCGGCTCCGCGAGTGGTGCGATCAGCCCTTCGTCATCGCTGGCCACGCTGTTGGCACGCTCACTGACGGGAATCGCTTCCAGCAGCTTATCGGATGCAGGCTTGAGAAGGTGGGCGACGTCGCGTGGACGGCGGTTGCCGCAGTCGAGCCATTCGTCCCAATCCCTGGGATCGAGGATGACCGGCATACGATCATGCAACATCGACATGAGTCCATTGGCCGACGTGGTCAGAATCGCGCCGGTGTCGATCTCGCTGCCATCCGACCCGAGCCATGTTTCGCTCAAGCCGGCGAACGCCATTGTCGAGCCATCACGCGGGCGAATGTAGTATGGCATCTTGGTCGTTCCGACGCGTCGCCATTCATAGAAACCGGATGCAGGAACAAGGCAGCGGCGATGGCGCATCGCGGTTCGAAAGGACGGTTTGTCGGCCGCCGTCTCCGCACGGGCGTTGAAAAGTAGCGACTGTGTCTGGGCGTCCTTGGCCCAGCCAGGAATGAGCCCCCACCGCACGAGACGTGCATGCCGGATGCCATCGAGCCCGGCATCAACGATGGCAATGGGTTGCGTGGGGGCAATATTGTAGCGGTGCCCCATGTCGCCCAGGCGCTCGGGATACCGCTCGTCATAGCGGTATCCGAACATGTTCTGCATCATCCTCAGCGACTCGATGAGGACAAATCGACCGCACATGAATCGACCTCGATAACCAACTGTTTGGGGAAGTCCGTGATAGCAGTTTAGCTTCTCGCGAAACAAATGCCGGCGTAAGGTATTTGGCAACCTTGACCGAGGTATGTTTTCGAAAGCGAATTTTCTGACGGGGGACGAATTGGGGGGCGCGGCTAGCACGGAAGAGCTCGTGAGACCGGAGACCGACTTTTCCCCGGAGCGTCTTGCTGCTGCCAATATCCATCCTGATACGCGGCTTGCCACCGATTACCTCAACCATTTCAATGAAGTGGTGATGCTGATCGACATGCTTCCGATGATGCCCGATTGCGCACCAGATGTCGTCGACTGGCAGCCACGTTCCTATCCCGACCATTTCCGACTGTCCCATTTCAAAGAGCGCGATCTCGCAATTGCCGCTTATGAAGCTGCCGACCCCGAGCGTCGCAAGGCCTTCGACGACACCGTCGCCCGCATCGATGCCGCGATGATCAACCTGCAGCGGATGATTATCGACGCGCCGATGGACGCTCTGCCGATCGAGGCGCTGACCGATCTCTCGGAAATGCGCATCAAGCCCCTGCTCGCCCATGCCATGGGCCTCATCAACGGTGCACCTGTGGCGGCCATGGTCACCGAGGACACCGGAGACGCGCAGTCGGCCGTCGACGCGCTGTTCGGCTGAGCCTATGTCTTCCTCCCCCCCTGTCCGGCAGCCTCGCGTCGGCGTCAGTGTCGGCGTCTGGCGCGGTGGTGAAGTTCTTCTCGTGGAACGATCAGGCGATCCTTCGGGCGGCCTCTGGAGCTTTCCTGGCGGTCATCTCGAATGGGGCGAAACCCTAGAAGACGCCGCTCGTCGCGAAGTGTTCGAGGAGACCGGGCTCAGAATCACACTCGCAGGCGTCCCGCTCGTTCACGAGGTGATTCTCTCCGGTGGCGACGGCAACACCTTTCGCCATTATGTGCTGATCGTTTTCGCGGCCAAAGCTGCGGCCAATGCCGAGCCTGTCGCCGCCTCGGACGCGCTTTCCGCCCGTTTCGTCCTGCCGGCTCAACTCGGCGACCTCAGCCTGACCCCGAAACTTGCCGAGTTCATTGATCGCACGCGCGTGCTTGTCGAAGGCTGAGCCACCGTTCTTGCTCCGGGGCATGCAACGGTCCAGAATGGCGGAATGAATTGGCGCGACGGGAGCGTTTCTTGCTGAAGGTTTTGGCCGTGTTCCTGACGCTTGCCTCGGCAACACCAGTTCTGGCTGCCGACACGGCGGCGTCTCCCCCGCCTTACCAAGCCGACATGCTTCGTCTGTCCGAAGTGCTTGGTGCGGCCGCCTATCTCGACAACCTTTGCGGCGGGGCGGGTGTAGTGGACTGGCGCTCGAAAATGGCCTCCGTCCTTGATGCTCAAGGCTTGGACGGACCGGCACGTCGGCCCTATGTCGAAGCCTTCAACCGCGGCCAGCGGACTTTCTCGGTGGCTCATCGTACGTGTTCGGCTGCGGCACGTAGCGTTCTGCAACGGTATTTTGCCGAAGGCGCGCAGCTCTCAGATCGACTCGATCAGCGCTTCGGTCGAGCCAGCGACTCGCCCGCGCCTCCTGGCCATTGATGGTTACCGCTTCGTTAATGGCGGTTCTTCAAAGTCGTTAACGCTCTTTAACGGTTGGCGTTGCGTCTTGGCTGAAGGATGGTACTGTGCCTCTGTCGAAGATGAGGAGCAGCGAACAGCACGGATGCTGGGGCTGGCTCCCGAAGGTGCGGATGGGGCCAATGTCGGATATGCGGGACGAGCTGCTTGAGCCGGTTGAGGCCACTGTAAGCGATAATTTCAAACATCGCGCCATGACGCATATGGAGCGGGCTTTCGACGACGCCGATGACGATGGCATTCCGGTGGACGCTGTTGCTCATGCCGCCCTCTTTGCCGCGCTGACAACGCTCGTCGAGTGCTTTGGCGAGGAAAGCGTTGCCAGGCTCGTTTCTGAACTACCGGACAAGATCACTTCGGGCGGCTATACCCTGCTTCGTACTCTGCAGTAAAACTGCTGCAGGTTGGCGTCTGCGTCCGGGGGAAGACATGCGGATTTCCATCAGGGCGTTGCTGCTCTCTGCTGCGTTGGCGGTCGGGTTTGTGCCATGCGCCGCTACGACGATGGCATTTGCCTTTGGGCCAGATGCGTCGTCGGAGCTAAACCGATCTCCGGGCCGATCTCCGGGTAATGGTTACGGCTTCACGATACCGAGCGAAGACAGACAAGGGGCCACAGGCGAGGAGACGCCGAGCCCCCTTCCGGAAGTTCACTATGATCTGTCGACGCTGCCGCCCCCGGTCGCAGCCATGCGCGAAAAGATCGTCGCAGCTGCGCGTTCCGGCGACGACGCTCAGATGCGGGCGGTCATAGGCCTTTCCAAGCCTGCCCCGGTGTTCTCGTCCACAGGCGACGGTGATCCGATCGACATCCTGAAGGCAGCGTCTGGCGATGGCCTCGGCCTCGAGGTCAGAGCCATTCTGCTCGATGTGCTCGACGCCGGTTGGGTGGTGAAGGACGAGGGAACGCCGCAGGTTCGCTATATCTGGCCGTATTTTGCGGAGTTTCCGCCGAACGCGCTGACACGACAGCAGCTCGTCGAGGTCTACCGTGTGTTGACAGCGGGTGATTTCGAGGAAATGCGCGCGGTTGGTTCCTACGAATTCTATCGCCTGGAAATCGGCGCAGACGGCCGTTGGCTGATGTTCATGGCCGGCGAATAACCCTGCCGGGATTGAGGATGCAATCGGGATCGAGCGCATCCTTCAGGCGCCCCATGATCTCCAGATCCAGCGCTGGCTTCGTCCCCGACAGAAGATCGACCTTGAGCCGGCCAACCCCATGCTCGGCGGCGACAGAGCCATCATACTTGCGCACGACCGCATGGACGACCGCATTCATCTCGTCCCATCGGTCGAGGAAAGCCTGGCGATCGCCGCCTTCGGGCTGACTGACATTGAAATGAATGTTGCCGTCGCCCATGTGGCCGAAGGGCACTGGTCTGCAGCCGGGAAACGCTGTTTTCACTGCGGCCATCGCCTCGTCCAGAAAGGCCGGTAAATCGCCGATCGGCACGGACACGTCGTGCTTGATCGACCCACCCTCGTGCTTTTGCACTTCGCTCATGCCGTGGCGCAATTGCCAGAAGTCATTTGCCTGGGCGAGCGATTGCGCGACCGCCGCCTCAAGCGCCTCCCCGGACTGAATGGCTCCACTCAGGATGTCGAGAATAATCGCGTTCGCCTCTTCATGCGAGCGCCCGGAGCTGACCTCGACGAGTACGTACCAAGGCGCGGTGGCGGTCGGCAGGCGGGCACCGGCAATGTGGCGCAGTGCAAACTCCATCGCGAGACCCGACATCAGTTCGAAGCCGGTCAAACCGAATCTCGCCGTGGCCTGGGCACGGGCGAACAGATCGAGTGCCGCGGCTGGTGAGGAGACCGACGCAATCGCTACGGCAATGCCTCTGGGGCGGTGATGAAGGCGCAGTGCAGCAGCCGTGATGATGCCCAAAGTCCCTTCGGAACCGATAAAGATTTGTTTCAGATCATAACCAGCGTTGTCTTTTCCGAGCTTCCTTAGACCGTTCCAAACGCGACCGTCGGGCAGGACCACCTCGAGGCCCAGCACCAGGTTTCTCGCGTTGCCATAGGCAAGCACGGCAGTGCCGCCAGCGTTGGTCGCGATGTTGCCGCCGATCTGACATGAGCCAAGCGAAGCGAGCGTCAGCGGAAACATGCGATCCACCGCCTCGGCAGCCGCGTGTACGGACGCGAGCGGCATACCGGCTTCCACAACCATGCTGTTGCCGAGCGGATCGATCGAGCGAACCTTGTCAAGCCTCTCCAGCGAAACGACAATTTCCGCTTTCCCTGGCGTAGGGATTTGACCGCCGACGAGACCGGTATTGCCTCCCTGCGGTACGATTGCCGTCCTGGTCTCGTGGGCAAGGCGCGTGATCGCGGCAACTTCCGCAGTGTTCGCGGGCCTAAGAACGAGCGGTGTTTCGCCTTTATAAAGATCGCGCCACTCGACGAGATAGCGGGCCTGATCTGCGGCTTCGGCGAGCGCATGACCGGGACCGACAAGAGCGGCAAAGCGGGCTACGAGATCCGACGTCGGGGCTGTTTTCATGGGGCGGAACCTACAGCCCCCGCCTGCCCTCGTCGAGAGGCCGCCATGGTCACGAAGGGCCCGCCGCAGAGCCCTCTCCTCGACTTGCTATTGTCATAATCCTTGTGTCATACGAGCACGACATCCGGATTTGATTAGGCGGGGTTACAAAATGGCAGGTGCTGAGGGTCTGATGGCGGGCAAGCGTGGCCTGATCATGGGATTGGCCAACAACCGTTCCATCGCCTGGGGAATTGCCAAGTCGCTTCACGCCGCTGGTGCTGAAATCGCGCTGACCTATCAGGGCGATGCGTTGAGGAAGCGCGTCGAACCCCTGGCCGCCGAGCTTGATGCGCTCGTGGTCGGCCACTGTGACGTGGCGGAAGCCGATACGATCGATGCGGTCTTCGCGACGCTGGCCGAAAAGTGGGGCAAGATCGACTTTCTGGTGCACGCGATCGGCTTCTCCGACAAGGATGAGCTGACCGGCCGCTACGTCGACACCAGCGAGGCCAATTTCCAGAAGACCATGCTGATTTCGGTCTATTCCTTCACTGCGGTCGCCCGGCGCGCCGAGAAGCTGATGACCGATGGCGGTTCCATGCTGACGCTGACCTATTACGGCGCCGAGAAGGTCATGCCCAACTATAACGTGATGGGCGTTGCCAAGGCCGCTCTGGAAGCGTCGGTCAAGTATCTTGCCGTTGACCTCGGACCGCAGAATATCCGCGTCAACGCCGTCTCGGCTGGCCCGATCAAGACGCTCGCCGCATCCGGCATCGGCGATTTTCGCTATATCCTCAAGTGGAACGAGTATAACGCGCCGCTGCGCCGTACGGTCACCATCGAGGAAGTGGGCGACAGCTCGCTCTACCTGCTGTCCGACCTCAGCCGTGCCGTCACCGGCGAGGTTCTGCACGTGGACAGCGGCTATCATACGGTCGGCATGAAGGCGGTGGATGCGCCAGACATCTCGGTGGTGAAAGACTGAGCCGAGACCTGATACGTCAAAGCAGCCGGGCCGAAAGCCCGGCTTTTTTGTGCCCCGACCTTTCCTTGACAAAGGCGCTCGCCGCTCCTAGATGAGCCGCCATGGGTGAGGGACCCCAGCCGCCCGCCGGCGCAAGCCTTGGTGAAGTTCCCGTCGATCGCTTCCGTTACACGGCATCGCGACCTCTCGGCAATGCGGGCACCCTGTTTACGGTCATGTCCGATGCCACACGGAGAACGGTCATGTCGTCCCCACTACCAACGCTCGACGAGCTGAAAGCCCAAGCTCGCCGTCTCAGGACCTCTCTCGCCGAAACCGGCAGCGAGATCACCCATTCGAAATCCCTTGAGCTGATCGCCAAGCAATATGGCTTTGCGGATTGGAATACGCTTCATGCCAAGGTCGGCAACGAGCCACCACGGCGCTCCTGGAACCCGGGCGATCGCGTGAAGGGAAGCTATCTCGGCAAGGCTTTCGAAGGAACCGTCCTAGCGCTGAAAGCGGCCACTTCGGTTCCCGGCTACTACACGATCACGGTCGACTTCGACGAACCGGTGGACGTGGTGGAGTTCGAGAGTTTCTCGGCCTTCCGCAAGCGTGTCACGGCCACCATCGACGAAGAGGGCGTCAGCCCGTCGAAAACATCTAATGGTCGGCCGCACATGGTGCTGTCGGGGTCATGAATAAGTACTCCGGGGCCCGTCTACGCGGGCTCCGGACTTGCTTATCCAGTGAGATCAGGCGAGCAGAGCCTTGGTTGCCGCCGCCACATCATCCTGACGCATCAGGCTCTCCCCGATCAGAAAGGTCTTGGCTCCGACACGGGCTAGACGGGCAAGGTCAGCTGGCGTGAACACGCCTGACTCAGCCACCAGGATTCGGTCGTTCGGCACGCTCTTCGACAGCTCTTCGGTCGTCTCGAGCCTTGTTTCGAAGGTACGAAGGTTGCGATTGTTGATGCCAAGAAGCGGCGACCGCAATTTCAGCGCCCTCTCAAGCTCAGCAGCATCGTGAACCTCGAGAAGCACGTCCATTCCAAGTTCGAAGGCTGTGTCCTCAAGGCCCTTGGCCGTATCGTCGTCGACCGCGGCCAGAATGATCAGGATGCAGTCGGCACCCCAGGCACGTGCCTCGTAGACCTGATAGGTCGAAAACAGGAAATCCTTGCGCAACGCCGGCAACGAAGCAGAAGCACGAGCGGCCTTGAGGTAGCCCGGATGCCCTTGAAAGGACGGTGCATCGGTGAGCACCGAGAGGCAGGCCGCGCCACCCACCTCGTAGGCATGAGCAAGAGACGGCGGATCGAAATCAGCGCGGATCAGTCCCTTCGACGGGCTGGCCTTCTTGATCTCGGCAATCAGCGCGTAGCGCCCCTCGGCGAGCTTCTTCTCGATGGCAGCACGAAAGCCGCGCGCGGGCGGTTGATCTGCGGCCTGCGCCTTAATCTCCGCAAGAGGGACCGCGGCCTCAGCGGCGGCGATCTCCTGGCGCTTATACGCCTCGATGCGAGCAAGAATATCAGCCACGACGGGTTCCTCAAGCGTTGGAGCGTTCAACGAGACGGTTGAGCGCGGCAAGAGCGCGACCGCTGTCGATGGCATCGGCAGCAAGCGTCACACCGTCCTTCAGCGTCGGAACGCGATCAGCAATCAGCAACGCCGCAGCGACGTTGAGGAGCACCGTGTCGCGATAGGCTCCGGCCGCACCGTCGAGCAGAGCCCGGAGCGCCCGCGCGTTATCTTCGGCGGAACCACCGCGAACGGACTCGGGCGAATGGTGAGGCAGGCCGACGTCGTCAGGCGTCACCTCGAAGCTGCGCACCACACCATTCTTCATCTCCGCAACATAGGTCGGGCCCGACAGCGTCATTTCGTCCAGACCGTCTGAGCCATGCACGACCCAGACCGCCTCGGAGCCCAAGGCAGCCAACGTTTCCGCGACAGGTTGAAGCCACTGACGTGCGAAAACCCCGACCAGCTGACGCCTCACCCCGGCCGGATTGGAGAGCGGCCCCAGAATATTGAAAATAGTGCGTGTACCCAGTTCGACGCGGCTCGGGCCGACGTGCTTCATCGCCGAATGGTGTACCGGCGCGAACATGAAGCCAACGCCCACATCACGGATGCAGGCAGCGATCGTCTCAGGTCCGATGTCGATTTTCACGCCGAGCGCCATCAGCACATCGGCAGCGCCCGATTTCGAAGACAGAGCGCGGTTGCCGTGCTTGGCGATCGTGAGACCAGCACCTGCCGCCACGAAGGCCGAGGCGGTGGATATGTTAAGGCTGCCGGAGGCGTCGCCGCCGGTGCCGACGATATCGACAGCGTCGGCTGGCGCATCCACCCTCAGCATCCGCGACCGCATCGATGACACGGCGCCGGCGATTTCCTCGACGGTCTCGCCGCGAACCCGCAAGGCCATCAGGAAGCCGCCGATCTGGGACGGTGTCGCCTCGCCGGTCATCATGATGTCGAATGCCGATGTCGCCTCCTCTCGGCTCAAGCTGGCGCCGGAGGCCACTTTGGCGATCAGAGTCTTGAAGTCGGCCATGGTTCGTTCCCACCCGTCCCGCAGTTTCCGGAAATTCCGATCCCACGTCGCCCTGGGCCTAGAGCCTTCGCTGGACGACCAAAGTCTCAATTTGGTCGGCGGAGACTCTAGAGGATCTGAAAGTCCGGCCCAAAGGCCGGACTTCTTGTTAGTTGGCGCTACCAGCTCCGATCGCAGCGTTAAGCAGCGACTGATCGACCGACGTGCCGAACTCCTCCTGAGCCGCGCCAAGATACTGGCCGTAGAGGCCCTGCCCCACGGCGGACGCGATCTTGTCGGCGATATCGATGGCCTCGCCGGCGCCCTCAGGCATCGGCGGGTTGACGACATCGGCCACCGAGAGCACGACACGTGTGCCGTCTGGGCCAGGGATTGCCGCAACATGTCCCTTGGGGCCAGCAAAAGCGGCGTTGACGCCCTCGGCTCCGAGGCCGGCATCGCCGGCCTGGCGCGTTACCCCCGAGGCCGTTTCGACTTCGACGGAAGCCGACTTGGCAAGATCGTCGATCGATGTGCCCGCCTTCAGTGCCTTGACCATCTCGTCAGCCTTGGCGGTCAAGCGAACCTGCGCTTCAGCGTCGGTCCATGCGACAATCGCCTTGTCCTTGACCTCATCGAGCGTGCGCTCGCGGCCCGGCGTGACCTTCGACACATTATACCAGATGAAGCCGTGGTTGATGGAGAGCGGCTCGTTCTCGCCACCCTCGTCAGCCGAAAATGCTGCCTTGAGGAGCTCGGCCTGACTGGGCAACCCGGTGACGGGCTGGTCGTCAGTGCCGTTTCCTTCCGGATCGACCTGGGCCGTGATGAGCTTCAGCTTGAAGCGGTTCGCCACTTCCTGCAGTGTCGCTCCACCAGCCAGTGCGTCTTCGACTTCGTCGTGAATCTCCAGCACGGAACGCTCGGCGGCCTTGGTGGCGATCGCCTTGCGGATATCAGGAGCCACTTCGGCTAGCGTCTTGGTGTGAGCGGGCTGAATTTCCGTCACGCGCAGCAGCACGGTACCAAACGACGACTTCACCGGCTCGCTCGGCGTATTGAGCGCAAGGCCGAAGGCAGCTTCGGCAACGGCCGGATCGAGAACCTTGTCGCGTGCCAGCAGGCCCAGATCGACGTCCTCCGGCTTGGAACCCAAATCAGTGATGAGCTGATCGAAGCTCGTACCCGCCTTGAGCTTGGCAGCCGCAGCAGCTGCTTCTTCCGGCGTCGAATAGAACAGCTGCTGGATGCGACGCTGCTCAGGCGCGCCATACTGATCCTTGGTGCGATCATACTCGCGGGACACGTCCTGGTCGGTCACAGTCGAGGGATCAGCAACGGCGTCGGGCGTCAAGGCCACCACTTCGATGGAACGGAACTCCGGCGCCCGGAACTCGGCCTTATGGTCGTCGTACCATTTGGCCAGCACGTCATCGGCTGGCTTGCTGATCGGCTCGACCTGGGCGCGGGCAAGCGTCAGATAGCGAATGTCGCGCGCCTCATTCTGGTAGCGATAAATGGCGCCAACCATGGTCTTGGGTACCGTGATACCGCCAACGAGGCCGAGCGAAAGCTGCCGGCTCAGCTCTTCCTTACGCCGCTGGGCGATGAACATTGGTTCATTGAGGCCGTTCTGGCTGAGAAGCTGGGTGAAATAATCGCGGTTGAAGGTCTGGGCGCCCGGCGCTCTCAGCTGGGGATCGTCGGCGATGCCCTGAGCAAGGCGCTCATCGGACACACCAAGCCCAAGCGCGCTGGACATGTCGGTCACGGTCGCGTCGGCCATCAGGGTCCCAAGCGTCTGTTGCGGCAGGCCGATCGAGCGAGCCATGTCGGGCGTCAGTGCCTGACCAATCTGGCGCGACAGCGCCTGCGACTGACGTTGATAGGCCCGCTGAAATTCGCCGAGCGTAATCTTGGTGCCACCTACGGTCGCTAGTGTGTCGGAATGCGAGGCCCCGAGGCGGGAGCCGACGCCCCAGCCGATAAAGGACAGTGTCAGCAGGCCCAGAAAGATCTTCGCGGGAAGCGTGTTCGCCCCGCGGCGCATTGAATCAAGCATTGTGTCGTCCGTCTCGGGGGCGCACGCGCCCATCCATCCCAGTCACACCACCGGTCTCGCAGGGACCGCTTCGGCGCGCGGGATCATAGGGGCGGCGGCCTCATGCCGCAAGCGCCGGTTTTGCCTGATAAAGCGCCGAAAATCGCCCTCGGATCAATGCTTGCCCATGATCTTGTCGAGGACACCCAGCATCAGGGCCGACACCACGAAGGTCAGATGCATGATCACCTGCCACATGATCTGCATGTCCGTGTATTCGTTGGCGTTCAGGAACACCTGCAGGAGATGAATGGAGGAGATGGCGACGATCGAGGAGGCAACTTTGATCTTCAGGCTGCCGCTGTCGAGTTTGCCGAGCCAGTGGATCTCGGCATTGTGGTCGTCAAAGCGCCCGACGAAGTTTTCGTAGGATGCGATCATGACCATGACGAGCAGGCTGGCAACAAGCGCAGCGTCGATCAAAGCGAGCATGGCCAGAATCATCTCCGACTCTTCATAGATGAAGACGTTGCCGATGACTTTCCAGAGCTTGACGCAGAAGGAAAGGCCGTAGACGGCGAGAGCGACCGAAAGCCCGATGAGAAAGACGACAAGAATCCATCGGCTTCCCAGAATGATCCGCTCCACGACCGTTTCGAGTGCCTTCATAGTCAATAGCCCTTGCTAGCGTTTTGCATCTGCCGGATATAAATGCGCTTGCGGGTTTTCGCCTACAAGATCATCTTCCAGGCCGCTCAGAGGATTCAGGCCGGGCCAGGGTTCGGGATGATCCACGCCCCACGCAACGCATATCGAAGGAAACGAGAGCATGTCGGTCAAGCCGCTGGTTGCCGGAAACTGGAAAATGAACGGCCTCAAGGCCTCCGTCGCCGAATTCGAAGCCATTGCCGCCGGCTATGACGCCGCCCTCAAGGCCAAGGCCGAGCTCGCGATCTGCCCGCCGTTCACACTCGTCGCCACCCTTGCTCAGAAGGGCCTGCTGCCGGTTGGCGGTCAGGACTGCCATGCCAAGGTTTCGGGCGCCCATACCGGCGACACCTCGGCCGAGATGCTGAAGGATGCCGGCGCCACCTACGTCATCGTTGGTCACTCCGAGCGCCGCACCGACCATGCCGAGACCGACGCTGTCGTCAAGGCCAAGACTGAAGCCGCCTGGCGTGCTGGCCTTGTGGCCATCGTCTGCGTCGGCGAGACCCATGCCGAGCGCACCGGCGGCAAGACGCTGGACGTCGTCGGCACGCAGGTCGCCGGCTCGCTGCCGGAAGGCACCACTGCCGCCAACACCGTTGTCGCCTATGAGCCGGTTTGGGCCATCGGCACCGGCCTGACGCCGACCGCTGCCGACGTCAAGGAAGTGCACAACTTCATCCGCAAGGAGCTGGTCAAGCGCTTCGGCGCCGACGCCAACGGTATCCGGATTCTCTATGGTGGCTCGGTAAAGCCGTCGAACGCGGCCGAGTTGATGGCCGTAGAAGATGTCAACGGCGCTCTCGTCGGTGGCGCCTCGCTGAAGGCCTCGGATTTCCTCGGCATCGCTGCTGCCTACAAGTGATGCAAACGGTTCCGGCGCGCACCTAGCAAGGGCGCGCCGGAATCGCTATGAGTTGAATGCCGCCAGGAGGGCGGGCCACCACCCCTCTCTCCAGCTTTTCCGAGAATGGGAAGAGCGCAAGCCGATGCCGAGAGCCGTCGCCCACGCGGGATGGCCCGAGGGATTGGCAGTCGGGCTCGCCGGAGCGCGGGCTGCAGCACTTCCTGACACGGGAAGAGGCGAAGAGGGGGTCATCTAGCGAATAAGTGGAAAGACCGATAATAGGTCTTCCAGTCGGCCTCAGGCCACTCGCACAGGACCCAAGCCCCCATGACTTTCGACACCGTCTTCAGAAACGGAACTGTCGCCAACCACGATGGCATTGGCGAGCGCGACATAGGACTTCTTGACGGGCGGATTGCCGAGATCGGCGATCTCTCCCGGGCATCGGCCGGTGAGACGATCGACTGTTCCGGCCTCACCATATTGCCCGGCGTCATCGACAGTCAGGTGCACTTCCGTGAGCCGGGGGCTACGCACAAGGAAGACCTCGAGACAGGCTCCCGTGCAGCCGTCATGGGCGGTGTGACCGCCGTCTTCGAGATGCCCAACACCAATCCATTGACGACGACCGCCGAGCGTCTCGCCGACAAGGTTTCAGCCGGCACCCACCGCATGCACTGCGATTTTGCCTTCTGGGTCGGGGGCACGCACGGCAACGTGCGCGACATCCCAGAGCTCGAGCGACTTCCAGGAGCCGCCGGAATTAAGGTGTTCATGGGCTCGTCGACCGGCGATCTTCTGGTCGCCGATGACGAAGGCGTCGCGGCCATCCTGGGTGCTACACGTCGCCGTGCCGCTTTCCACTCCGAAGACGAAGCTCGGCTGATCGAGCGCAAGCATTTGCGTGTCGCAGGCGATCCGTCCAGTCACCCGGTCTGGCGCGATGTCGAGGCAGCGCTAAAGTCGACACAGCGCTTGGTTCGTATTGCCCGCGAAAAGGGCGCACGGATCCACGTGCTGCATATCTCCACCGGCGACGAGATCGATTTTCTCAGAAACCACAAGGATGTGGCAACCGTCGAGGTAACACCGCACCATCTGACGCTGACCGAAGCCGATCATCAGCGGCTCGGCACCCTCGTTCAGATGAACCCACCGGTCCGGTCGGCCGCCCATCGCGACCGCATCTGGCAGGGCCTGACGCAGGGTATTGCGGATGTGCTCGGCTCCGATCACGCACCACACACGCTCGAGGAAAAGGCCAAGCCCTACCCCGACAGCCCTTCGGGAATGACCGGCGTGCAAACGCTGGTGCCGGTCATGCTTGATCACGTCAATGCCGGCCGGCTCACGCTGCAGCGCTTTGTCGACCTGAGCTCGGCCGGTCCGGCGCGCATCTTTGGGATGGCACGCAAGGGGCGGATCGCCGTTGGCTACGACGCCGACCTTACCATCGTCGACATGAAGCGCCGCGAAACCATCCGCAACAGCTGGATTGCATCGCGGTGTGGTTGGACACCTTATGACGGTGTTGAAGTCACAGGCTGGCCTGTTGGCACCATCGTGCGCGGGCGAAAGGTGATGTGGGACGGCGACATCGTGACCCCGTCGATAGGCGAACCCGTTCGCTTCCTTGAATCTCTGCCGAAGGGCGCCTGAGATGGCCTCTACCCTCAGTCATCTCGACGAAAAGGGCGCCGCCCACATGGTCGACGTCAGTGACAAGACGAGCACGGCGCGCACGGCGATAGCGGCCGGTAAGGTCGTGATGAAATCCGAAACGCTGGCCCTGATCATTGACGGCCGCGTACCCAAGGGCGATGTCATCGCCACTGCACGCATTGCCGGCATCATGGCCGCCAAGAAGGCATCTGATCTCATTCCGTTGTGCCATCCGCTGCCCATCAGCAAAGCGGCTATCGATATCTCGCCAGACCCAACTCTCCCCGGTCTTGAGATCATGGCCATTGTTCGTTGTACAGGCAACACCGGCGTCGAGATGGAGGCTCTGACCGCCGTTTCCGTTGCCTGCCTCACGATCTACGACATGGTAAAGATGGCTGAGAAAGGCGTGCGCATCGATGCCATTCGCCTTCTTGAGAAGGATGGCGGCAAATCGGGCCGCTGGCTCGCCGACAAGTGAGGCCAGGTGGCGGTGCCGTGATCGCTTTCAGGCCGATGCATCCGCTAAAGAGCGCTCTTCGGTGACAAGCGAGACCGGCAGCTGTTCACCTTTCACCCGATTGCGCCCGCGCTCCTTGGCTGCATAAAGGGCGAGATCGGCGCGCAAAAGAGTTTGCTGCATATTGCCGCCGAACCGCGCCAGCGCAAAGCCGATGCTGATGGTGAGCCGGCCGTATGTCGAATCCGGGTGAGGAATATCCAGCGCTTCAATCGATCGGCGCAACGCATCGAGACGTCTGGTGATGCTCTCAACGTTGGTGTCCGACAGAATCAGCGTGAATTCCTCGCCGCCGTAACGCGCGGCCATCTCCTCACCTGAGGGGACAAAGCTTCGTAGCGTTTCGCCAACCATCTGCAACACCGAGTCGCCCGTGCCGTGGCCGAACCGATCGTTGAACAGCTTGAAATGGTCGATATCGATCATGGAGACGGAGCATTCGACGCCGGCGTCTTCGAGACGCTCGTCGCAGCGGTCAAGATGAGCTTCAAGCGCGCGCCGATTGGCCAACCCCGTCAATGAGTCTGTACAGCTCACGCTTTCGAGCTTTTCGACCATCATATTCAACGCCGACGATAGGATCGTGAATTCTGGAAACGGTGATTGGACAGCCACACGGTGGGTCTGGTCGCCGGCTGTGATGCGACTCGCAAAATCGGTCATCCGACGCAGGCTCCGCAGGATGAGGAGCTCCAAAGCAGCCAGAACGAACGCGGCGATCAGCAAAGTTTCCAGACATACCAAGGCGACCGCAGCAACCATTTCACGATGGGCGGCCGCATAGATCTGGCCGATCGGAATGGCGAACACGAGACGCCCGGGAGCCATCGGCAGCTTTATGACTCCAATCAGATTGGAGGTTTGGTCATGAGTATCCGAGGCGATGATACCCGTATTCATCAAGCGTGCCCGGTCGAGCGTCTGTTCATCAAAGGGGGACGCGTTCTTGTCGAAGACAACCTTATCGAGAACTTCACCCCGTCCATTCATTAGAATCGCCTGAGCGACCTGAAGCTGGAATTGCTCGAAAGTCTGCTGCTTCATAGACGCAACATCGAGCGTTACGAGGACCACGAAAGCGACTTCGCCCTGAAAGCGAACGGCGCGGGCCGAAACGACGGTGATCCGGCTATTCACCTTGCTCATCTGGAGATCGCCCCAGACGATTCCGTCCGAACGCAGGCTATCCCGGAAATACTGTCGCTCAGAATAAGAGAGGCCAAGGCCCTTAGCCTCGGACCCACAATAGGCGACGCCCTGTGGGGAAAGCAGAGCGGCGGCTTTTATCCTGTCGTGGGTTCGAACAATCTTTTCCAGGGTCTGGTTGCACTGCTCAGGCGGGCTGAAGCGCAAGGAGTCGATCAGTGCGACGGTGGCTGACAGGTTTTCGAGCTCAGCCTTTGCGTCGGCGAACAAATCCTCCGTCCGCGCCAGCGAAAGCTGGACGCTCTGCTCCGCCGTCGCAAGCGCGACATGCATGTTCTTTTCAGCAACCAAAACCTGGCTGACCAGAAACGGCGCCAGACTAAGACCGATCAGCGCAAATATGGCGAGCCGTATCCGCATATGTCATTCCACAGCCCAGAACAGATCACCTAGCTAAACAGCTGCAGGCAAACATGATCCTACGTGCGGTGGGTAAATAAATCATCGTCTTGAATATTTCGGATGTAGTACTCAAGACTGCTTCTCTTTGATTGCATTTTTAGTCAATTTATAATGTTGAATAGGGCGTAGAACGTGTCCAGCGAGACCTTCAAGGCTTCTCTGGACGGTGCTCTCTCTTGCGCTTCCTTCGTCCCCCGCCTATGCTCGCGCCGTCTCAAGGGGGTGTCCGGCAGGCCGGACTGAGAGGAGTGATCCAACCCCACGAACCTGATCCGGATCATGCCGGCGGAGGGATTGAGGCGAGTGGCCCGGACTACCGGCGGCCAAACGTCTTCTTGTCCGCGGGCGATCTTCGCGCAAGGAGCACGCGATGACGACCCTCACACTTGCCGATGTTCACGCCCTTCATGAAAAGGTGCGTGCCGAACGTCCACTCGTGCACAACATCACGAACTTCGTGGCAATGAATATAGCCGCCAACGTGCTGCTCGCGGCCGGCGCCTCGCCAGCCATGGTGCACTCGATGGATGAGGTCGAGGATTTCGGCCACATTGCGCGGGCTCTGACGCTGAACATCGGGACGCTATCGTCAGACTGGATCGCCGGCATGAAGCTTGCGGCCGGCGTGTACAAGGCAGCCGGCAAGCCGATCGTCTTCGATCCTGTGGCCGTAGGGGCGACACGTCTCCGCAACGCCGCAGCCGCCGATCTGGTTGCTATTGGTCCGACCGTAATCCGAGGCAACGCATCGGAGATCATGGCCCTTTCTGGTGTCGCCGGCGTCGCCTCGAAGGGCGTCGATAGTTCGGCCAGCTCCAATGCTGCCCTTGATAGCGCCATTGCGCTGGCTCGTTCGAGCGGCGCCGTAGTCGCGGTAACGGGCGAAACCGACTATGTCACCGACGGCACTCGTACGATTGCCATCGAAGGCGGCCATGCGTTGATGCCGCTCTCAACGGCGCTCGGCTGTTCTTTGACCGGTCTCGTTGGTGCCTTCGTTGCCGTTGCACCGGCGTTCGAGGGTACGGTGGCAGCGCTCGCAGTTTACGCAGCGGCCGGCGCAATTGCCGGCAAGCGTGTCAAAGGCCCCGGCTTCCTGCCGCAGGAACTCTGCGACGCGCTCTATGCTCTCGATCTCGCCGGTCTTGAAGCCAACGCAGCCATTCGACAGGTTTGATCAGCTCTCCTCGACCGCCAGCTTCTTCGGCGGCGTGAGAGGTTCCGGTACCGGCCGCGTCGTCAGCCGATCGCGGCCGGCCATCACGTCACCCTGAACCTGTGCAAGTAATCGCTCAGCGTCGAGACGGCGAATAGTGGCAAGTGCCTCTTCCGTGCGTTCTTGGCTGCACCCAAGCGCACGCAATCCTTCGACTCCCATGTGCAAGGCGGCATCGAAGGTTTCTCGGATCTCGACATCAACGCCGGCCCGGATCAGCTCGATAGAATGGATGCGGTCGAACGATCGAACCAAGAGACGCGCCAGCGGGAAGTTGGTCTTGACCAGCTCGACGATGCGGTTCGCGGCCTTGCGATCATCGACGCAAACCATGATGACTTCCGCCTCTGCTGCTCCGGAGTGCTGAAGCGTATCAAGTCTGGTCCCGTCGCCATAGAAGATGCGGAAGCCGAAACGCCCCGCCTCGCGAATGCGGTCGGGGTCGTTTTCGATCATCGAGACGTCAACGCCGCGCGATAAAAGCAGCTGGGCGGCGACTTGTCCGAAGCGGCCGAAGCCGATCAATAATACACTGCCGTGGAGATCGCGGGCTTCCTCGACACCGTCGAGTGACTTCTCCTCCTCGCGATGAAAATGCCCGGCCACGGCGAGAACCAACGGGGTGAGTGCCATCGACAGAATGATGACAGTCGAGAACAAGGCAGCGTCGCCGGCTGGAATGACGCCGCCGCCCGCGGCTGCCGTATAAAGCACGAAGGCGAACTCACCGCCTTGGGCAAACATCAAGGCTCGCCGAAAAGCGGGCTGATGGCTCGTTCCGAACAGGCGCGCCACGGCGTAGATTCCAAGCGCCTTGACCACGGCGAAAGTCAGGAGGAGACCGAACAGTAATGGCCAGCGCTCGATCACGACCGTGACGTCGAGCGACATGCCAACGGCGAGAAAGAACAGGCCCATCAACAGGCCCTTGAATGGCTCGACGTCGGCCTCGACCTGATGACGGTAGCTGGAGCCTGACAGCATGACGCCGGCGAGAAACGTGCCCATAGCCATGGAAAGCCCGACCGCCTCCATGAGAAGCGCGGCGCCAAGCACAACTAGAAGAGCCCCCGCCGTCAGCACTTCGCGCGTGCGCGCCCGAGCAAGCAGACCGAAAAATGGATCGATGAGAAAGCGGCCGGCCAGAAGCAGCGCCACCACGGCACCAAGGCCGAGCCCGACGCCTGTCCATCCTCCTCCGCCATGAGGATCGGGCGCCCACCACGCCACGATTGCTAGAAGCGGCACGATGGAAAGATCCTCGAACAGGAGAACCGAAACAGCCTTCTGTCCATCGGGGCTGGCGAGTTCCCCTTTTTCCTGCAGCATCGACATGATCACCGCCGTCGATGACATGACGAAGCCGGCTGCCGCGATGAAAGCGGGTATCGGAGAAAGGCCGAACAGCAAATGAGCGACAATCGCGAGAAGAGCGATGCAGACGACGACCTGAGCAAGTCCGAGTCCGAAGATTTGCACGCGCATCGCCCATAGCTTCTGCGGTCTGAGTTCCAGCCCGATCAGGAACAGAAACATGACCACGCCCAGCTCGGAGACATGCAGAATGGCCGCAGGATCGGCGAACACTCCAAATGCCGAAGGCCCAACCAAGGCACCAGCCGCAAAATAGCCCAGCACCGAACCGAGACCGAGCCTGCGAAACAGCGGCACGGCCAGAACACCGGCCGAGAGAAGCACTACTACCGGGCCTATCGTCGCCCCGAGACCCGCCGCCATGCCACACCTCGCATCTGTACTTTCCCGAGTGTGGTCCGAAACCCATGTCGCACGCAAGCGGCCTCGGGCGGGAAGCCTGCGCTTCACCATCGACTGTATAAGCGATGCCGACACGAAGCGCTCGGCAAGCCGCCCGAAGCCGCAAGCGTTCCCGTCGGTCATTTTCTACCATGTCAAAAGTCGAGGATCCCACTGACACTTGCGTCGTTAAGGGGAAGCCAAGCGGACCTGGGTCTCATCCTTAAGTATCGAATCCGGCTCAAAACCCAGTTCTGCTCGCGACAATTTATAAGATGGTTGTTTTCTTTATTTCCGGAAGCCACGCTATTCCAAGGAAGAGAGAACAGAATGGCCGACAGCAATCAGCCCCTACCGCGCGGTCCGGGGAGACCACCTCTCAGAAGCGAGGATGAGACCCGCGCCTTGATCATTTCGGCAGCGGCACATGCCTTTCTTGAGAACGGCTATATTCGCACTGGAATTGACACCATTGCTCGCGATGCAGGCGTGTCGACGCGAACGCTTTACAAGCTGTTCGCGGCGAAGGAGGACCTCCTCAAGGAGGCCATGGAGGCCCGGATCGGCGCTGCCTTTGGAAGTCTGGACGCAGCGCGCACTTCCGATACCGATCCACGTGCAAGCCTCGAGGCATTGCTCTTGGGCTACGCGCGACTCGCCCTTTCGGACGAGGCCATACGCCTCACCCGACTTGTCGCCGCCGAACGCCATGAAGTTCCTGCATTGGCCGAAAGTTATCGGCAGGCAACCGCGCGCATTACCGGAGTGTTCGAGGCGTGGGTGCTCGAACAGCAGAAAAGCCGCTTTATCCAAGAAGGAAGAGCCGAGACTTTTGCCCACCTGCTTCGCGGAACGATAAACGAGGTTCAGAGACAAATCCTGTTGGGCCTTAGAGATCCATTGACCGCAGATGAGCAAAGGGAATGGGTCAAGGCTTCGGTCTCCGTGCTACTCGACGGGTTGGCTTTTCGATGAAGCTCCTCATAGAGCGGATCGAAGGGTGGCAGACGGACCGGCACATCATCTTGCCACCGCGCCTCGACATCAAGGGCTCAACCGGTCCCGCCCCGAAGAGCGCCTGACAATCAGGCAAGGAAGAACACCTCGCGGAGATCCGCCGACTTCGGACTGTTGTCCGAATTCGAAGGCATGATGTCGGCCATGTACTTCCACCATCTTTGGCAGACTTCAGTCGACGCCACCGCGTTCCAGCGCTCCTCCGACTCGATCTCGATAGCCGCGAAGAGCGTCGAGGTCGTGGGTTCGAGGTAAATGGCGTAGTTATGCGCCCCGTGCGCCTTGAGGACGTCTGACAACTCGGGCCAGATCTCATCGTGGCGACGCTTGTATTCCGCGTGAGCTTCCGGGTTCACCCACATGACGAAGGCTTTTCTGATCACGACGTCCTCCCAGACGGTTTTCGCGCACACGCGCCTAGAGAGATCATATTTGATCCCATTCAATCACCCAAACTAGGAATATTACTCAAATCCAATCATTTTCAATCTTTTCTTGAACTCGCGATTAATCTTCAGGCCGCCTGCACAGCGAACTAGAACTTTTGGCGATACGCAATTTCACGCCACCGGCCTGTCGTGGTTCATATTTCCTCTTTTATTTCAGTCATTAGGTAGACGATGCAGTCAAAAATCCTAGCTACGTTCCCGACACTCTTCCCAGTCTGCACCGATGATCATACTTGATCGTTAGTGATGGAATATGATTGATAGTGCCAACACCACAAAGCATGTGCTGGCAGCGGAGCCAGTGGGAGGAAGCCGCGGGTCATGTCTGATAAATCGCCGATCACCAAAGCCTATGAACTGGCCCGCGAGCATTTTGCTCGCGACGGCATCGATACCGAAGCCGTTCTCGGCAAGCTCGACGCCGTTCCGGTGTCGATGCACTGCTGGCAGGGAGACGACGTCAAAGGCTTCGAAAACCCCGATGGTGAACTCACCGGTGGCATCCAGGTCTCGGGCAACTACCCTGGCCGCGCTCGCAATGCAGACCAGTTGCGCGCCGACCTCGAAAAGGCGATGTCGCTGATCCCGGGTGCCAAGCGGCTCAATCTGCACGCGCTTTATCTCGAAGCGGATCGCAAGGTGGAACGTGACGCCATCGAGCCAAAGCACTTCCAGCGCTGGGTCGACTGGGCCAAGGAACGTGGCCTCGGCCTCGATTTCAATCCGTCCTGCTTCTCGCATCCGAAGAGCGCCGACAACCGTACGCTCAGCCATCCCGACGCCGGCATCCGCCAGTTCTGGATCGATCATTGCAAGGCGAGCCGCAAGGTATCCGAGCATTTCGGCCGCTCGCTCGGCACGGCCTCGGTGATGAACATCTGGATCCCTGACGGCTCGAAGGACTATCCCTTCGATCGCTATGGACCACGCGAGACACTGAAAGCAGCGCTCGACGAGGTGATCTCCGAGAAGATTTCCAAGGAATTCCATTACGACGCCGTCGAGAGCAAGCTGTTCGGCATCGGTGCCGAAGCTTACACGGTCGGGTCCAACGAGTTCTACATGGGCTACGCGGCGACGCGCGGTACCATGCTCTGCCTCGACGCCGGTCACTTCCATCCGACCGAGGTGGTGTCCGACAAGCTTTCGGCTGTCTTCCAGTATGTCGATCGTGTGCTGCTGCATGTCTCGCGGCCGATGCGCTGGGACAGCGACCATGTCGTGCTGTTCGACGACGAACTGCAAGCGATCGCCAATGAGCTCGTACGCGGCAATATGCTCAATCGTACAGCCATTGGTCTCGATTACTTCGACGCATCGATCAACCGGATCGCGGCCTGGGTCGTCGGGATGCGCAATATGCGCAAGGCTCTTCTAAAGGCCATGCTGGAGCCGGCAACCAAACTCAAGGCGGCCGAGACCTCGGGCGATCTGGCCCTACGGATGGCGCTGTTCGAAGAACACAAGACGAGCCCGTGGGCGGCCGTCTGGGATCACTACTGTGAAAGCCGGAACGTGCCGGTCGGCACCGCCTGGTTCGACGTCGTCAAGGCCTACGAGCGCGACGTGCTCGCCAAGCGGGAGTCCTGAGCCACTATGACTGCGAATATGATCGATTCCTGGTTCGTCAAGGCCATGGTAAAGGCCACGACGGACTGCTGGGAAAAGGGCTGGGACGAGCGCAACGGCGGCAACATCAGCTTGCGGCTCACAGATGAAGATCTCGCGCCGTATCTCGCAAGCATTCGCGAGCCACGCCGCATTCCGATGACGGAGCCCCTGCCCGCCATAGCTGGGCAGAGCTACATCGTCACCGGCACGGGCAAGTTCTTCCGCAACGTCCAGCTCGATCCGGAGAACAACCTCGGCGTGGTGCGCGTCGGTGCCGACGGTAGCTTCCTGGAAGTGCTCTGGGGCTATCGGGATGGCGGTGCACCAACGTCGGAATACTCAAGTCACTTCAAGGGCCACATCGCCCGCCAGAACGCGACCAACGGCAGCGACCGCGTCGTTCTGCACTGCCATGCCACCAACCTGATCGCGCTGACCTACGTGCTGGACTGGAGCGACGCCAATGTGACGCGTGCTCTGTGGGAAGGCTCCACCGAGTGTCTGGTGGTGTTCCCAGATGGGGTCGGCACCATGCCCTGGCTGGTGCCGGGAACCGACCAAATGGGTGATGCCACGTGCCGTCTGCTCGCCAAGCGCCCCTTGGTGCTCTGGCCGTTCCACGGCGTGTTCGGTGTTGGCCCGACGCTCGACGACGCCTTCGGTCTGGTCGACACCGCCGAGAAGGCAGCCGAGATCCTTGTGAAGGTGGTGTCGATGGGCGGACCGCGCCAGTCAATGACCACGCAGGATCTCGTCGACCTCGCCGCCCGCTTCAAGGTGGTACCGCAGCCCGAAGCCATGGCGCTTGACGGCTGGAAGCTCACAGACCGCAAGCCCGGTTAACGCAATCGAAGCCGGCGCTTGCTCCAGCGGCGCCGGCACGCCATCGTCCCAGCCCCACTAGGAGCCGAGACAGTCCCATGCATGAACGCGAACGCCACCGCATCATCCTTTCCGCCGTCCAGGAACGCCCTATTCTGACGGTGCAGGACATCGTCGAACTGACGGACGCCTCGGAGGCGACGATCCGGCGCGATATCAGCGCGTTGGCGCTCCAGAACCGGCTAAAGAAAGTGCGTGGTGGCGCCGAGGCACTGCATCCACCTCAGATCGGCGTTCTCGCCGCCCGTTCGTTCCGAGCCGACGAGACGGTCAATTCAGCCCAGAAGCGTGCCATCGCGCGGGAAGCCGTGAAGCTGTGTCACGATGGCGAAGCCATCACCATCAACGGTGGCACAACGACTTTCCCAATGGTGCACTTCCTCGCGCAGATGCGCTTACAGGTGATGACCAATTCGTTCCCGATCGCTGAGCATCTGATCAAGCATTCCAAATGCACGGTGATGCTGCCGGCCGGCGCCGTCTATCGCGAGCAGAACATCATTCTGTCGCCCTTCGACAGCGACGGCACCGGGCATTTCTATGCCCGCCGCTTCTTCATGGGTGCCCGGGGCGTATCACCGCTCGGCGTCATGGAATCGGACTCGCTGATCATCCAGTCCGAACAGCGCCTGATGCGCCAGGCCGACGAACTGGTCGTTCTGGTTGACAGTTCCAAGTTCAAGACACGGTCCAGCCTGATCCTATGCCCCCTTGAGCGGGTCAGCACGATCATCACGGACGACGGCATCGACGAGCACGACCGGCGGATGGTGGAGACCGCTGGTATCGAGCTGATCGTCGCAGCCACGGACAAAAAAGAGGACATCCAGAAATCCCCGACCATCGCCTGACAGAGGAGTGAGGCGAGGGTCGACGGAAGGTCGCAACGGGAGGAGACCCCAAATGACCCTGTTCAAGAAAATGATCGTTACCACGGCTGCCGCCATCGCCCTGATGGCCGGCCCGGCCAGCGCCGAGAACGTCAAGATTGCGCTCGTGGTCAAGACGCTCGGCAACGGCTTCTTCGACGCGGCCCACAAGGGCGCCGAGGAAGCGGCCAAGGAGCTCGGTAACGTCGACATCATCTACACCGGCCCGACCACTTCGACCGCTGAGGCGCAGATCGACGTCGTTAACTCGCTGATCGCCCAGAAGGTTGATGCCATCGCCATCTCTGCCAATGACAAGGACGCCCTTGTCCCGGCTCTCAAGAAGGCCATGCAGCGCGGCATCACCGTCATCTCCTGGGACTCGGGCGTGGCCCCTGAAGGCCGCCTGATGCACCTCAACCCGTCGTCGAACCCGCTGATCGGCAACATGTGCGTGAAGCTGGCCTCCGACGGCCTCGGCTCTGAAAAGGGCGATGTCGCCATCCTCTCGGCCGCCTCCACGGCGACCAACCAGAACATCTGGATTGAGGAGATGAAGAAGGTCCTGCCCAACTACAAGAATGTCAACCTCGTCGACACCGTCTATGGTGACGATCTCGCCGACAAGTCCTATCGCGAGACGCAGGGCCTGATCGCCAAGTATCCCAACCTCAAGGCGATCATTGCTCCGACGTCGGTCGGCATCGTTGCTGCCGCCCAGGCGGTTGAAGATGCTGGCCTCGTTGGCAAGGTCAACGTGACGGGCCTCGGTCTTCCCTCCGAAATGGCCGGTCACGTCAAGGCCGGTTCTTCCAAGGCCTTCGCGATCTGGAATCCGATCGACCTCGGATACTCGGCGACCTACATCGCCTACGAGCTGAAGACGGGCAAGGCCGAAGCCAAGCCGGATGCCGAGATCGCCATCGGCCGCATGGGCAAGATCAAGCTGGACGCCAACAAGGAAGCCGCCATGGCCGACCCGTTCGTCTATGACGCCGGCAACGTCGCGGAATTCGCCAAGATCTTCTGATCATCGCCAAACGTCCGGACCCGGCCGTCGCCGGGTCCGGCTCTCAAAGAGATCGCGACAAGCCTCCTCTCCCTGTCCCTCCCGCAGGTGCGGCAAGGGGACGCGGTTGCCAATGACCGGAGCTCCCTCCTCCCGGCTTCCGACGTCCAACCCGATGCGCCTCCTCCAGCGCAATCTGCGGCTCATGGCAGGGTTCCCTCCGCCTCCTGCAAGGGAGGGACAGGGAGAGGGGGTAACTCCGTCGCCCCGATCCAAGCCGAGCCTTCACGGCAAGATGGTCGCTCCGACGGCACCTATCCGATCGCCTCCCGACATCTCGGGTCACAAGCCCTCAGCAGCAAAAAGCGTCTGACAACGTCATGCTTCCAACTGATACGATCACCCCAGAGCCCATCCTGAAAATGACGGGCATCTCCAAGACCTTCCCTGGCGTCAAGGCTCTTTCGGACGTGGCCCTCGAGCTGCGCCCTGGCCATGTGACCGCGCTGATCGGTGAGAACGGTGCCGGCAAATCGACGCTGGTCAAGATCCTGACCGGCATCTACCAGCCCGATGGAGGTAGCATCCAGATCGACGGCAAGGAAGTAACGCTTCCCACCGCAGATGCGGCCCAGGAACTCGGCATCACGGCCATTCACCAGGAAACCGTGCTGTTTGATGAATTGACCGTCGCCGAGAACATCTACATCGGCCATCAGCCGCGCAACCGCTATGGCCTGATCGACTGGGCGGCAATGCATGCCCGTGCCGCCGCCATCCTGCATGGCATCGACGCGCCGATCTCCACGCGCATTCGCCTCAAGGATCTATCCATCGCCCAGCGCCATCTGGTGGCGATCGCCCGCGCGCTGTCGATCGACGCCCGAATCGTCATCATGGACGAACCGACGGCCGCCCTCTCCTACAAGGAAGTCGAGGAGCTGTTCGGCATCATCGACCGCCTGAAGAAGGCCGGCAAGGCCATCCTGTTCATCAGCCACAAGTTCGAGGAAGTCTGGCAGATCTGCGACTATTTCGCCGTGTTCCGCGACGGCCGCCAGGTCGGTGCCGGCCGGCTCGCCGACGTATCGCACAACGATCTCGTCAAGCTGATGGTCGGTCGCGATGTGACGCAGGCCTTTCCCAAACTGCCCGCCGACATCGGCGACGTAGTGTTGAAGGTCGACGGTTATTGCCATCCGACCGAGTTCGATCAGGTGTCCCTGGAGCTTCGGCGCGGCGAGATCCTCGGCCTCTATGGCCTCGTGGGGGCGGGCCGCTCGGAATTCTGCCAGGCCTTGTTTGGTGTAACGCACCCCTCGGCAGGAACGGTGGAGCTGTCCGGCAAGCCGATCCAGGTGCGGTCACCGTCTGATGCCATCGACGCCGGCATTGTCTACGTGCCGGAAGAGCGCGGTCGCCATGGCGCCATAACGGCGATGTCGATCGTCACGAATATCTCGCTGCCGTCACTCAAGGTCACGAGCCGGCGTAACTTCCTGCGCATGGCCGAGGAGTTCGATCTCGCCCGCAAATATGCCGAGCGGCTCGACCTCAGAGCCGCCTCGCTCAGTCAGCCAGTCGGCACGCTTTCGGGCGGCAACCAGCAGAAGGTGGTGATCGGCAAATGGCTGGCAACGCTGCCGAAGGTGATCATTCTCGACGAACCGACCAAGGGCATCGACATAGGCTCCAAGGCCGCCGTGCACGCCTTCATGAGCCAGCTCGCCGTCGAGGGCCTTGCCGTGATCATGGTGTCGAGCGAGATCCCCGAAATCCTGGGCATGAGCGACCGCGTCATCGTCATGCGCGAGGGACGGATGGCCGGCGTGTTCGAGCGTGAGGGGTTGACGCCTGAGACGCTGGTGCGTGCCGCAACTGGCAACAAGGAGGCGGCCGCGTGATCCGCCTCTCGATCTGTCTCGTCATTCCCGCTCCGGAGCTTATCCGATGAATACTATCCGCAGCCTTATCGCGCGGCGCGAAGCGCTCCTGGTGCTGGCCTGCCTTCTGTTGCTTGCCGCCATCACTGCCCGCTTCCCCGCCTTTTCGACGCCCCGTAACCTCGCCGGTGTCTTCAACGACACGTCCATCCTGATCATGATGGCGCTCGGTCAGTCGGCGGTCATTCTGACAAAGTCGATCGATCTGTCGGTTGCCGCCAACGTGGCGCTGACCGGCATGACGGTGGCGATGTTGAACCACCTCGCTCCGGGATTGCCTCTCATCGTTCTGATCCTGCTTGCCATCTGCATTGGGATGCTGCTCGGCGCCATCAACGGCTTCCTGGTCTGGTGGCTCGATATCCCAGCCATCGTCGTGACGCTTGGAACCATGACGATCTTTCGTGGGCTCGCTTTCGTTGAGTCGGGCGGTGCCTGGGTCAATGCCCACGAGATGTCGCCGGCCTTCCTCGAATTGCCGCGCACTCTGATCCTCGGCATGCCGGTTCTGTCGTGGATCGGGATCCTCGCCATTATCCTCGCCACGTTGCTGTTCACCCGCACCGGTGTCGGCCGCGCCTTTTATGCGACAGGCGGCAATGCCGTGGCAGCCGTCTATACCGGCATCGACATCGGCAAGACGCGCTTCCTGGCCTTCGTCCTGTCAGGCACCATCTCCGGTCTCTGCGGTTATCTCTGGGTATCGCGCTATGCCGTCGCCTATGTCGATGTCGCTTCCGGCTTCGAACTGGACACAGTCGCCGCCTGCGTCATTGGCGGCGTCTCAACCGTCGGCGGCGTAGGCACTGTGGGTGGCGTCGTTCTCGGCGCACTTTTCCTTGGCATCATCAAGAATGCCCTGCCGGTGATCGGCATCTCGCCCTTCTGGCAGATGGCCATCTCTGGCGCCATCATCATCGTGGCCGTCGTCATCAATGCCCGCGGCGAACGCGTCAAGGGCCGGGTCATCCTCCGCCGCAAGGAGCTTCCGCTATGAGCGATCAATCCGCAGTCCTTTCGCCGCGCCATATTCCCGATCGTCTCGACAGTCCGCTGAAGCGGGCGCTGAAAAGCTGGGAAACGCTGCTGCTCGCCGTGGCCGTCGCCATCGCCATCGCCAACTCGTTGGCTTCGCCCTATTTCCTCGATCCGTGGAACCTCTCCGACGCCACCTTCAACTTCACCGAAAAGGCCATACTCGCGCTGGCGATGACCTTCGTTATCATCACCGGCGAGATCGACCTCTCGGTGGCTTCGATCATCGCTTTAGCGTCGACAGCGATGGGTGCCGCCGCCGAAGCCGGAGCCGACACCCCGGTGCTGTTCCTGATCGGTATCAGCGTCGGGCTGTGCTGTGGCCTGTTCAACGGCTTCCTGGTGGCCAAACTCGGCCTGCCGGCCATCGTGGCGACGATCGGTACCATGAGCCTCTATCGCGGCATCGCCTACGTCGTGCTCGGCGACCAGGTCTACAAAAACTATCCAGCCAACTTCGCCGTGTTCGGTCAGGGATATGCCTTCTGGATCTTCTCGATCGAGTTCGTCACCTTCCTGGGACTTGCGGTCATTGCCGGTGTGGTGCTGCACAAGACGATCTTCGGACGCCAGGTCTATGCCGTCGGCAACAATGCGCTGGCAGCTCGCTTTTCGGGCGTCAGGGTACAGCGCATCAAGTTCATCGTCTTCTTGATGACTGGCGTCGCCGCGGGCCTTGCCTCGGTGATGCTGACCTCGCGGCTCGGGTCGACCCGCCCGTCCATCGCCGTCGGTTGGGAACTCGACGCGGTGACCATGGCGGTACTCGGCGGCGTGGGCATCAACGGCGGTACTGGCAATATCCTCGGTGTTGTCATTGCCGCCTTCGTGATGGGTCTCGTCACCTTCGGCCTCGGTCTTCTCAACGTGCCGGGCATCGTCATGAGCATCTTCATGGGCCTGATGCTGATCCTGGTGATTGCCCTGCCGCTCGTGGTGCAGCGGATCAATTACCGCCGCCGCGTCGCTCGCTGAAGCCGATCGAAGATTAGGAGAAGGTGATGCCGACGACGCCGAGGTTCATTGCGGTTCTCGATGTGGGCAAGACCAACGTCAAGCTGGTGGTGCACGACCTCGGAACCGGCGAGGACGTTTTCGTCCGTACGCGCCCCAATGCCGTCGTCGACGCGCCTCCATACCCACATTACGACATCGAGGGCATGTGGTCCTTCTTCCTTGCCACACTGAGAGAAGCCACTGCAAATCATCGGATCGATGCCCTCTCCTTCACCACCCACGGCGCTACTTTTGCCCTGCTTGCTGGAGATCAACTGGCGCTTCCGGTACTAGACTATGAATTCCGGGGGCCGGATGCGCTCAATGTGGCCTATGCCGCCGCACGTCCGACATTCGCCGAGAGCTTTACGCCGCGCCTGCCGGGCGGACTCAATGCAGGTGCCCAAATTTACTGGCAGGCTCGGTCCTTTCCCAAAGTCTTTTCGACCGTCACGGCCATCGTTCCCTATCCACAATACTGGGCGTTCCGGTTCACCGGCGTGCTGGCCAGCGAGCCATCTTCATTCGGCGTCCACACAGACCTCTGGGCACCGCAAAGCCACACATATTCGTCCTTCGCCAAAGCTGAAGGCTGGGACAGGTTGTTCGCGCCTCAACGATCCGCTTTCGACCGGCTCGGTACCGTGACTACGGACATAGCGGCCCAGACAGGCTTGCCGCCAGAGACGCCGGTTTATTGCGGCATTCACGATTCCAACGCTTCATTGCTGCCGCATCTTCTCAGCCATGATGCGCCTTTCACGGTGCTCTCTACAGGGACCTGGGTCATCATCTTCGCAGTGGGAGGCGATGCCTCGTCACTTGATGCGGCGCGCGACGGTCTTTGCAATGTGGATGCCTACGGCAACCCGGTACCCTCATCGCGCTTCATGGGCGGTCGCGAGTTTGACCTGCTCACGGATGGCAAAGCAAAAAAACCGACTATTGAGGATGTGCGGACTGTTCTCGACAAATGCATCATGGTTCGGCCGTCCTTCGTGCCGGGATGCGGACCTTTTCCAACGGACGAGGGAAGCTGGAGCGTTGCCCCGGACACCTTGTCTGCCGGGGTACGCACGGCCGCTGCCAGCCTTTATCTGGCACTCGTGGCACATGCTGCCATGGCGGTCGCAGGCGCGGCGGGACCCATCATCATAGAAGGCCCCTTCGGACGCGATGCTCTTTTCGCGGAAGCCTTGCAGTCACTTTCGGAGCGACCCGTTTCCATCGCCGCTGGCGCGACCGGGACATCAACGGGCGCGGCCATGCTGGCTCTTGACCCAGACGGACATCCGAAGCTCGCACCCAACTGTCCTGTTGTCAGCACATATGATCTCGGCGGCCTTCATAATTACGCGGATCGCTGGACGAGCTGAAGCTGCGGGCCAACGCGTCCACGTAGCCCATAGACGAAGCCAACCTCGGAAATGCCGAGTGCCGTCACCTCTCCGCCGAGCACGACCGGCAAAACGGTGCGCAACAGACGCTGACCGAAGGCGCTCACCTCCATTGAGGAGACCCCGAGAACTCGCCAGTCGAGGCGGAAAGCGCCATCAGGCAATAACGCCCAGGACACCAGCACTCTTTCCGGCCGGCGCTCTGCGGCAGCCGCCGCTGTAACCAACTCGTGGGCGCCCAGCATGACATTCTGGGCAACGTCCGGTCCGAGCAGAACCTGCGGGCCATCGAGTTCCACATGGATGCTGGAGGTTCCCTCGACATCCGTCCATGCTCGCACGAGGACTTCCTGCAAGAGAACGCCGCGCCATCCATTCTGGACCAGAAGTTCGTGTGCCGCCGACAAAGCCAGCAGCCGACCGCCAAAAGGCACCAGAAAGCCGGTTGCTTCAGGAACGCCTTCTGCACTTTGCCTTGCTATACCCTGTACGACAGCAAGAAGATTTTTGGATCTGTGGGTAAGTTCGCGCAGAATATCCCGCATCTCCCGCTCGTGTTCCTTGTAGCGAGAGACGTCGATGGTAGCCGTCAGAACGCCCGTGATCTTCGAGTTGTCGATCACCGGCTCGACGAATCCTTCGAACCAGCGCTGCCGTCCTCCCAGAGCAAAGGAAATCTCGAAACGTTCAGCCGCGCCGCCCGTGAGAACACGCTGAGCAATTCCGGTAAGTTCGGCCGCCTCGTTGGGGGGAAGAAGCTCCCCGGGACGTCGGCCGACAACATCTGCCTGCGTAAGGGGACGCGGCGGGTTATAGGCCCAGATGAAGATAAGTTCTGCGTTGAGTTCCAGAATGGAGATATCCGAGCCGTCCAGCGCCATTTCAAATCTATGGCGGACCGTTTCAAGCTCGGCGGTGCGACCAGCAACCCGGCTTTCTAGATCGCGATTGAGGTCGCTGAGCTGGTCGATCAGAATCTTGTTTGCTGACTGCCCCTCCATCAGTAAGGCATTGGCCTGTTTGGCCTCCTGGCGTGTCGGTTGGCCAACCAGCTTCGGAATCATCGGCCAGACGACAATCCCCATCGCGAAGGCGGCAACGGCGGTTATCATTTCCACCAGGGCGAAGATACCGCTGGCGCCGCCTTCAGGCAGAGACCGAACAACGGCGCCGATAGCCAGAGCCAGCACGAATACGCACAGCAGGGCGGAAGTGCCTATAAGGCCGCCGCTGCGGTGACGCATTCGAAACAGATAGGTCACCAGCCCCACCGACACGGAAACGCAAGCGGCGACGGTCATCACTCTAGCCAGCGTCGTCAGTGTTTCAATGTCAACGGGCTGCACCATGCCCTCCGCGTCAGATGGCCGACGTTCGGAAAGTTCACCGATGGTCGGCCAACCGTCACACGTTGTCCTTTAGCCGCAACGACGCGACCTTGTCGAAGAACAACGCCTGGGAGATGACGGCCTTGACCATCTCCTCACGGAATGGCTTGGCGATCAGGAATGTCGGCTCTGGCCGCTCGCCCGTCAAAAGGGACTCCGGATAGGCGGTGATGAAGATCACCGGCACTTCGAAGCTCGTCAGAATGTCGTTGACGGCATCAAGCCCCGACGAACCGTCGGCAAGGCGGATGTCCGCCAGGATGAGGCCCGGGCGCTCGCGGTTGGCCATGACGACCGCTTCGTCGCGGGTGCGCGCATTGCCCACAACGGTGTGGCCAAGCCCCTCGACAAGCCCCTCGAGGTCCATGGCGATCAACGGCTCATCCTCGATGACGAGGACACGCGAGGCTACCTGCTCACCGATCTGTCTTGCCGCTTCCGACAGCAACGCCGAAAAAGCCTCCGGGCCCACGTCGAGGATTCGTGAGGCGTCGAAAGGCGAGAACCCCTCCATGGCGGTAAGAAGAAAGGCCTGCCGAGGCAGTGGCGTGATCGCATCAAGTCGGCGATCCGCCGCTGGCCTCTCCCCTTCGTCGAGCCGCATGTAATTCATCGGGTTGGCGTTCCAAACCGCCGAAAAGAGCTTGTAGACCCCGAGCCGCGGATCGAGAGTCTTGTCGAAGCCATCGGGGTCCGCCACCAAATGCTCGAGCATAGCCACAACGTGGCTGTCACCACTCGCCTGGCTCCCGCTTAGAGCCCGCGCATAGCGGCGCAGGAGGGGAAGCTGCGGTGCGATCAGGGACGTGAGAGACATGAGAAGCCTTTCCAACGCGTAAGCGAGCAATAAACAACAAAGTGCTATCCTGCGTGAAAACGCCCAAGAATATGGTCGGTTCCCCCGGAACCGTATTATTTTTGCAGCCAGACCGGAACCGGAACTCGTGAGCCGCGTTCACCGCAAGATGCGTATTTGCAGCCGTCGCCGCGAGACGTCGATAGGACTGTTGTTGTGTAGCCGTCTGAAAGAGCCGCCATGTCAGATAAGAAAGAAACTCCTGAGCGTCCCGCGTTAGAACCACCTATTCAAGCCCATCTCGGCGACCAGCTTAAAAAGCTTTATGGATCGATCCTTTCCGAGCCGATCCCGGAAAAACTCACGCTGCTTCTCGACCAGCTTGAAAAAGCCGAGAGAAAGGAACGCGAAAGCCTGTCGGGAACCGCCGATGGGAGTGGAGATCAATGACGGAGATAGCGGCCTTCAAATCCGCTCTCCTGGCAGAGCTTCCTTCTTTGCGCGCCTTCGCAATTTCGCTGTCGGGCAGCCATGACCACGCAGACGATCTCGTCCAGGAAACAGTCATGAAGGCCTGGGGAGCGCACGCCAGCTTCATACCGGGCACAAGCCTCAGGGCTTGGCTGTTCACCATCATGCGGAACACCTATTTCAGCCAATACCGCAAGGCCCGCCGCGAGGTGCAGGACAGCGACGGAGAGGCTGCGGCCCGTCTGGTCTCTGCACCGGCTCAAGATGGTCATCTCGATCTTGCGGACTTCCGCACTGCTCTGGACAAGCTGCCAGACGACCAGCGTGAAGCCCTCATTCTCGTTGGCGCCTCCGGCTTTTCCTGCGAGGAAGCTGCCGAGATTTGTGGCTGCGCTGTAGGCACCATCAAGAGCCGCGTCAATCGAGCGCGACAAAAGCTACTGCAGCTGATGGCCATGCAAAGCACAGCAGATCTTTAGATTCTGCCATCTTGTGTCGTTATCTACGCTATAGGCCGACGCTGTTTTGCGCCGGCCATTTTATTAATCACGAGGGAAGCGTCACGCGGTTTTCTGCTTTGAGCTCGCTACGGATTGTCCTGGCAATCAGCAGTAGAGGCACGGCAAGCACGGCACCGATCGCGCCCCACATCCAAGCCCAGAAGATAATCGAAACGAAGACGAGGAAGGGGTTGATTTCGAAGCGGCGCCCGAGAACCGCCGGAACAACCGCGTTTTCGCATATCAAGTGAACAACCATGAAAGCACCAACGGGCCAGAGGACGGAAAAAAGACCGTAATCGAGCAGCAAGCCGCTGGAAGCGATGGCCAGCGACACGACGGCTGGCCCGAGAAACGGAACGAAACTCATGGCGAAAGCGAACAAGCCCCATAGGATCGGAGCCGGAAGTCCCGCAGACCAGGCTATCAGGCCGGTGGCAAAGCCAACTCCGGCGTAGATCACCGACGTCGTTCCGAAATAGCGCGTCAGCGACGCTTCCGTTGCATTGAAGATGCGGATGGCCGCCAGGCGGCCTTCGCGCCCGCCAAAGGCAAGAATGGACTGCCGCCGAAGCTGTGCGCGGCCGGCCACATAGAACAACAGGGTAGCAAGAAAAATCAGAAACTCGCCGAACGCTGGCGTGAGGCCTCCCAGAAAGCTCGCCACCATACCAAGATCAAGTGATCCCAGCATCTTTTCAAAGCTGGCAATGCCTTCGTCCGGCGTCGCCCCGCCTCCTGTGAGGCGAGCCTGCAGAGAAGTGAATGGCGCCAATAAGTCCCCCACGACACCGGCGAGGCGCGGCAGCACCTGGGGGAGCCGCTCGACCAAGGTGGAAAGCGGCTCGGCAATTGCCTCGATCAACAAGAACATGCCGGCGCCCAGCATGCCGGTCAGAGCAAGGCCGGCGACCAGAGGCGATATCCCAATGCGCTGACCGCGATCGCCAACATGAGCGATGACGCTGCCCACAATGACCGCCGCAACCATTGGCACGACAAGCGAAGCGGCTGAGTGCAAGGCCACGAGAAGAGCCAACACAAACAGTCCGATCGTCGAGTAATCGGTCAAAGTTTGGCGCGTCTCAAGCCATCCGCTTTCCTTTGCGCCTGTAGCTTGATCAGACAACTGTGCCTCGAAGGGCGTTCGGCGCACGATATATTTCACGGTCACGCTCCGTCGCATGAGCACCGCACCCTCGGGACTGCGGAGAATACTCCGACCAATGCACCAGTAGCCCTCCGGTTCCTTGTCATCACGTCATAGGCAAACGGAACCCGACGCTTTTTGGAACGTTGATGGACCAGATACGCACTAACCGGACGCAGGCTTGTTGCCTTTCCCGGCCTGCCCGAACCTCACGAGACGAAGGACAAAGCGATGCTGTCTCCTGACCCTGCAAAATCCACCGCCAACACTGCGGACAAAATCAAGAAAGACGTGGCTTCAGCCGCTGCGGCAGCCAAAGCCGCGGTGAACGACACGGCAGATTCGATCAAGAAGGATCTTAGTATGTCAGCTACTTCCGGTGCAAAGACCGTCGCGGAAAACGCGGCCAAGATAAAGAATGATCTCGGCAACGCCGGTAGCGAACTGGCCGGCAAGGCTGGGGAAGTGGCCGCTGCGGCTCAAGCAGCAATGAGCGAAATGCGCCGCATCATGGACGAGTTCGCAAGTAGGACCGGCGTCACCGCTTCCGAAGCCATGGAAGGTGTCAAGGCGCGAGGCGCCGAGACGGCCGATCATATCGGCGCAGCCTTGAATGGTGCCGGAGCGCTTGGCAAGGAAGGTCTTGATGGCGTGGCCGACGCCGTCGCCAAGCGTCCCATTACATCCCTGGCTGTTGCTTTGGGTGTTGGGCTGCTTGTCGGCCTGGCTTCACGCAGCGGCCCGCGCGCATGAGTCTCGCTCGACTAATCGGTCTCAACGCCCCGCGCCTCAAGCGGCGCTGGGGTGTTGCAGCGGCGGCGGCTGGAGTGGCGGGAATCATGGCGAGCTTGGCCGTTGGCTTTGCCGCCTTCTCTGCCTACATCGCGCTTTGCCATCGGTTCGAGCCGGAAATCGCAGCGCTCATCGTGGCCGGAGCTCTTCTTTTTCTCGCTCTGACGGCTGTCGTGATAGCGCAGATGGCGGTTACGAGAGCAAGTCGGGAAATGAAGGTAGCCGTTCAGTCGAGCACTCTTGTTGCCTTCGCTCCGACGGTTGCGTCGATGGCTTCGCGCCATACGCGTCTCGCCGCGATCGCAGCTGCTGTTGGCGTTGGTATCTGGCTTGCTCGCAGCGCCACGAAAGACTGAGTCAGGCGATAGGAAACTCGATGCAGACAGAAGTGCCGGGAGATAGGGACGAGTAGGATATCTCGGCATCGAGATTGCGGGCCATGGCCCGCAATACCTTGGAACCAATACCTGTTCCCTGAGCTGGCCCCGTACCGTCCCAGCCGACACCATCATCCTCGACACAAACGCGCAAATGACCGTTGTCGAGTTTATGCGAACTGACGCGTATCTCTCCGCTCGTATCAGGAGGATAGGCGTATTTGAACGCGTTGGTCACCAGCTCGCCAATCATCACGCCCAGCGTCACTGCCTTGTCAGTGGGTAAAGATATCCTGAGAAGCTCGGTCTTCACCATCGGTACGGTACCGCTCCCCGCCAAGGAAGCAGATAGCTCGCCCACGAGGTGATTTAGGTACGCGCCGATATCGACCTCGCCGATGTTGTCAGACGTGTAAAGGTGACGATGCACGCCCGCCACTGCTGAGATCCTGCTTTGGGTCTCCTCAAGTGCGTGCCGGGCATGCGGGTCACTGACGGCCGCCGCCTGCATTCTTACCATTGCCGCTACAAGTCCGAGTGAATTGGCGACGCGATGGTTGACCTCTTTCAGCAGCATTTCTGCACGGTCGCGCGCTTCGCGGATCAATTGTTGGTCACGCGCGCGCGCAGTTTTAAGCCGCCAGCGTTCAAAAGCTTGCTCCAGGGCGGCGATCAGAAGATCGAAAAACTCCGGTGAGGCATCCTTGATGACGTAGTCATCAGCCCCTTGCTTAAGCGCCTCTATGGCCAGCCGCGCATCCATCGACCCCGTGACATAGACCACCGGAGGGCGGCTGCTGCGCGGCCCCATCTGAGCCAGGATATCCAGCCCGGTTTCCGTTGCCAGCGTGTGATCGAGGGCGACAATGTCGATGCCCCCCTCCGCGATCAGCCTCAGCGCATCTTGGCCAGTCGTAACGTGAACCGTCTCGTGCCCGCGCCTGGTCAAGGCCTTACGGACCAACACCGCCAGGGCTGTGTCGTCCTCGACATGCAGAACCCTGAAGGCCTCCTTGAGATCGGTTCCATACGGCAATTCAGTCAAGCTCCGGGATCTGCATAACCGACAGGAAGAGACCGAGCTGACGGATAGCGTTGGCAAAGCTCTCGTAGTTCAACGGCTTGGTGATGTAAACGTTGGCTCCGAGATCGTAGCAGCGCTGAATCTCGCGCGCATCATCCGTCGTTGTGAGAACAATCACCGGCGTCCGGCGCGTGTAGTCATTCGCCTTGAGGCGGGCCAGGATGTCGATGCCTGTCATGTCGGGCAAATTAAGGTCGAGAAGCACAAGCGACGGCCGGCCGACTGCCGCCAACCCGGACCCGTCGGAGCCCAACAGATAATCGATGGCACTGGTGCCGTTACGAAACGAGATGATTTCGTTGGTCACGCCCGCGCGACGGATGTTCTTCTCGATGAGGCGGGCATGCCCCTCGTCATCCTCGATCATGATGATGGCCACGGGCTTGGGTTCTTTGGTCAAGTCTCGTTTCTCCCCATACGCAGTACTAGATCACGGGCGATGGTAACGATAAAGGTCGTGCCTGTTGCGCCGTCGCTTTTTACACTCACATCGCCGCCGAGGCGGCGCGCCAACATCCGGGTATGAGCGAGTCCGATTCCATCCCCAGGCCTGTCTTGGGTTCCAGCTCGGCGGAACAACTCGAAAATGCGTTCGAAATCGGCCTCGGCAATGCCTCGACCATTGTCTTCCACCTCGAACACGGCCGATCCACGCTCGAGTCGCCCGCGGATAACAATCTGACCGGGACGCTCATCCTTAAGATATTTGGTGGCGTTGTCGAGCAGGTTGGTGAAGATTTGCTGCAAGGCGGAGCGATCGGAAATCACATCCGGCAGATGCCCGTCAACCCTTACCTCGGCTCCTGCTTCAGCAAATCGCTGGCGAATGGAATCGATGCATTCAGTGACGAGGTTCTGCATGTTGAGCGGCACCGGATCGAGCACACGGCGGCCGGCACGGGAGAGCTTGAGTATTTCGTTGATGAGACCATCCATGCGCTTCATGGATGAGCGAATGAAGCCCAACGCCTCCGGGATATCCTCGTCCACGGCGACAATTGCGTCGGCTCTTTCGGGATCGGCAGCGTCACCACCAATCCGGCGAACATAGGTCGACAGTCGCTCTGTCGACGACTCGAGCTCGGCCGTGAAGCCCATGATGTTGACGAGCGGCGCTCTGAGATCGTGGCTCACGATATAGGCGTAGCGCTGCAATTCCTCGTTAGTGCGCATGACAGCTTCAGTCCGGTCGCGAACACGAGACTCAAGCTCCTGATTGATCTCTATCAGCTCATGTCGCGCCTCATCGATCTGCTTGATGTGGCGAATCATGACCATGGTCGCGCCGGCGGTCAGAACGACAATCATCCCCACACCCAAGCTGATCATGGTTGTCAGCATGGAAGCTGCGTCGCGCATGGCTGCGGCACGAGCGATACGGACAGAAGCGGCGATATCGCGGATTGCCGCACCTTTCTGACGTATTTGGTCCATCAGAACACGACCGCTATCCGAGGCTATGACGAGCCGCATCTGATCGAGATGTCCAGCCTTGAATTCCGCAAGGTTGTGTCCGACCAAGTCCATCTTTTCCTGGCCGAGCTTGATCAGCTCTTCGATTGGCTCCGGCGCGATTGCCTTGCCCTCATCGACTTCCGCAGCCCGAAGTCTCAGATCCGACGAGTCCTCTGCGAACTGACCTAGAGCCGTTTCGTATGGCCCAAGATAAGCTTCGTTGCTGGTGATGATGAAGCCGCGTTGCGCGGTCTCGGCGTCGACCAAGTCGGATATGAATTCCAACACCAATCGATCGACGCGCGCAGCGCGAAGCGACTCGGTGGCGTGGAGCTGGGAGCGAGAAGAAAAAATAAAAGCGGCCGAGACGATCATCAACAAGACGACCGCCCCGCCCGCCAGAAGCAGGAGATTGTAGCCGATAAACCGGCCTCCACCCAATTTCAGCATCTACAGGCTTCCCCTACTCTCCTGAAATCTCTGGGTACGCCCTGACTGCCGACTGGGAAAAATCTAGGTCCATCCTGCCAAACGCCCCCACGTGAACAATAACGAGCTCGCCGGTCGCTCCAATCAGGCGTGGAGCAATTGGAACACAAAGCTCACGACGAACAATATGAGAAATAGGCCGAACAAAACACGGGCAATACCGGCCGACGCAGCAGCGATTCCCGAAAAGCCAAACACGGCGGCGACCAAGGCGACGACGAGAAAGATGAGAGACCAGTAAAGCATGGTCGGCAACTCCATCTGAAACATTTTCGGATGGAACAACGCCGGATCGTCCACATGGTTCCCGACAAACAGCGCGCCTCGGTGCGATTGTTGTTGCAAGCGTCAGTTCCTGCTTGGAACCGCAGGACCACCAGCGCGTTGTAAATCACGAAGCCCAAGGACAAGGCCGGTCTCGGTGGGCATTTCCTTCTCACAACTATAATGGAGCCAGCATCATGCGAAGCATCCTTCTTTGGTTTCTCGGCGTTCCGATTCCGATCATCATTCTGATTGCTCTTCTCTATCGCTGACGACAGCGCTTGAGAGCGCACGACACACGTTCACATCTTTGACGTATGGCTTAAAGCCGCCGGCCCTTTGTTAAGGGGCCGGCGGCTTTGCGCGAGAGAGCTCAAGCGTCCCGGCGGAGAGCAACGATGCGGCTTTATTCATGTGATGGTTGCGGCAATACCGTCCACTTCGACAATCAATCCTGCGTGTCCTGTAACCGGCGCCTTGGTTACCTGGTTTCGCGATCGCGCATCCTTGCTCTTGATCCGAGCGGCGACGGCTGGGCGTCGACTGCGTCTGGCGAAAGCCTCGCCTTCTGTGCCAATGCCGACATCGGCGGCTGCAACTGGCTGGTACCACAAGAACGCGCCGGTGAACTCTGCCCTGCCTGCCGACACAACCGCACCATTCCGGCTCTTACGGATGATGATAACATCGGGGCGTTCCGTCAGATTCTTTCAGCGGAACGCCATCTCTTCTACTCACTGATCGGCTGGAAGCTGCCCGTCCCGGATAAAAACGAAGACCCTGACGCGGGGCTCGCCTTCGATTTTCTTGCTGACCAGATCGATGCGAATGGCGAGCCGATACCGGTCATGACCGGGCACGCCGACGGCGTCATAACCCTGGCAATCGCCGAGGCCGATGATGCTGCCCGAGAAGAGCGACGCGTCAAACTGGGGGAGCCCTACAGGACATTGCTCGGCCACTTCCGGCACGAGATCGGACACTATTACTGGGACCGATTGGTGCGCGATGGCGGTCGTCTCGATGCGTTCCGAAGCTTGTTCGGCGACGAGCGGCAGGATTACGCGCAGGCTTTGGAGCGAAACTACCGCGAAGGACCGCCGGATGACTGGCAGAACCATTATGTCAGCTCTTACGCCTCTTGCCATCCGTGGGAAGACTTTGCGGAAACCTTCGCGCATTACATCCATATGGTGGATGCGCTCGAAACAGCTCATGCTCTCGGCCTAGCGCTTTCGCCACGCGTTGCCGCCCCGGAACAGCTGGACCTCGAAGTTGATTTTGCGCCTTACCGTCAGAAAGATTTCCGAGCGCTGGCCAATGCATGGCCTCCGTTGACCGTCGCAATCAATGAAATCAACAGGTCGCTTGGTCAGCGAGACTTCTACCCATTCGTTCTCTCGGAAGACGTCCTGTCCAAGCTTGAGTTCGTACACTCGCTTGTCTTGCCGCCGTCATCCAGCACGGAATCATGAAATGAAAAAGCCCGGCTTAGGAAAAGCCGGGCTAGGTGCCTAGGAACGTTATGGAAGTGTTGTTCATCTGCCGACCTTTTGCGCGCGTGCCGAGCGACGGGGCACGATTTCAGCGGCCGGAACACGTCGCCCGCCAGCGGCCAATGCTGCCACGAGAAGGACCACAGCCACGAGCAACGGCGCCACGGCCAGGAACTGGGCGGCCAGATTTGCGACCTCCGGTGTACTCAACGCAGGCAGATGTGAAAGAGCGGAAGGCTCGACGGCGGCAAGATTAGCCATGGTTTGGTCCTTTCCTTGTGCCGACCGCACCGCAGGCGGTTGCGGACGGCGCTCATAAAGTCAGGTGGCATCAAGACTTGGCGGCCAAATGGCCACCGTTATTTTCCTTCGACTGACACGCCTTTTTCACCGATCGAAATCTCGACGCCGTCCGGCTGCTTCTTTTCTTCGTAGAGCTGATATCCGAGCACACCGACACCAGCGGCGAGCAAAACAATGACGGCAACAAGCATCTGACGGTTCATGACGTCTCCTCAAGTTGAATGCCGGTCAAAACGCTCCGGCTAAACAAGCAAAGTTCGGCGATCATCCGACCTTCGAGGGGACAACACTTTTGGCGATCTTTTGGTTCCCTTCGGTACTCAATATTGAAGAGCTTTCATACGAAAGTGGGCTGGCTCGGAGCTGGAAGAGCTGGAGATCAACGTGCAAAAGCCCCGCGCTTCCATTGGAAGCGCGGGGCTTTCGACGAAGCCTTTGCGGATGCCTAGGCAAGGACCGGTTTTGCGGACCGCCTTGGGCGGAAGATGACGAAGAAGACCAGGGCCCAGTATCCGAGGAAAACCAGGAGTTCCATAAGGTTGGGCGTCGCCCGGTAGCCGGTCAGCGCCGAGATGAAGCCGCCCGTTGCGTCCCCGTCGGAAAGCAGCCAGCCACTGTCCCAGAGACGGCGGGACAGACGCGGCAATATCTCGAGATCGATGAGCCCATCGATACCGGTCATCAGTAACGCGCAGGCGAGGAACAGCAACATGACCTCGGTGATGCGGAAGAAGATCCTCCAGGAGAGAATACGGCTGCCCGCCTGCAGGAGGCCGTAGCTCAGAAGCGCCAGAGCAAAGCCGAATAGCCCCGCCCCGACTCCCGAATACAGATCTCCGGCAGCACCTGAGGAGAGAATGCCGTAAAGAAAGATCACCGTTTCGCTGCCCTCGCGTGCAACGGCAACCAGTGCCAGAACGAAGACCCCCCACCAGGATTGCCGGGTGATGGCCGTGGAAAGCTGCGTTTCGAGATCCCGCTTCATGGATCGGCCGTGCTTGCGCATCCAGAACACCATCTGAAGGATGAGCGCAGCGGCGATCAGTACTACGGCGGTCGTGTAGGCAAGTTGGGCATCTTCGGAGATGGTGTCAGCAAGTCCGACAAGCAGGGCCGCCAACAGGCCGGCGAAAGCCAGGCCGGCAGCCACACCGCCCCAAAGAAACAGTCTCGCGCGCCCGGTGTCGCGCGTTTCGGCGCGTAACCATGCATCGAGAATTCCGATGACGAGCAAAGCCTCGACGCTCTCACGCCAGACCACGAAAGCTATAGAGCCGAACATTGAACTAGACCTCGTCTTGGCGCGTCATGATTGTTCGTTCACTTGGCGACGAGCAAAGCGGGCGGCGCTTCCGGATGAAAGTCGTCAAAGAAGGAGTATTCGCCCGGATCGAGATACTTGATCACCATCGATGTGGTGACACCCGGGCCAATGACCTTTTCCTTGCGCAAGGGGACGCTTTCGAATTCAGCCGGCGTCTTGCCGACATTGACGAGCTGAAGCTCGAAGCGGGTGTCGGCCGGAACTTCGATGCGCACAGGCGATACGGTTCCGTCGTTGAACTCCACACGAAACACCGGATCATCCTCGGCGGCAGCCGGTGCGGCCACCGCGAGGGCCACGAGCAAACAACCGGCGGCTTGGCAGAGCCGCCGCCGGTGTGCCGTGACTAGGATGGGCTCAGTAACCACCCTTCTTCCCCGTACCCGCATAGGTGAACTCGTACTTGGTTTCGAATGGCTCGAACCAAGGCGCAACGCCGGTTTCCTTGTCGACGTGACGTCCGAACATCGCCATGTGGCCGGTGCTGGGCGGCGGCGCGATCTTGAAGGTGAGCTTATAAACACCAGGGCCGTCGAGTTTGACGTTATCGCCGTAATGCGGGCCGTCCGAGGCAACCATTCCCATCAGCGGGCCCTTGGCAACGGACTTACCATCCTTGGTAAGCTCGTAGCTGATATCGAGATAGGGCATCCAGTCGCCATTGGCGAAGCCGTTGACGTTGTCCTTGGTGGCGTGAATGTCGGCCTCAAGGTGGATATCCGCCTTGTCGGCAGCCAGCATCATGCCTACCGGCTCCATCTCGATCGGCTGCAGATAGACGGCAGCCACTTCCATGCCGCCACCGAACTCCGGCTCACCGATCGGATACTCGAGGGCAAAGGCACTCGTCGTAAAACCAATGGCCACAGAGGCCAGAGCCAGTCCTGTCAGGATGCGCATTTTATCGTCCTAGTTGCTAATGATTGTCATTAGTATGGGCGATATGGCATAGAGGTCAATCATAGGGAAACCCCTGACGGTTGATTAGAGTCATTCTAATCATTTGATACTAGTCGGCTTTTCGTTACCGCCAACCAGAACCGGCCGTGAGGGAAACCACCAGCTTGATCTGCGAATGCAAGTGCGAGCAAGTAGCAGATCAGGCCGCCTCGCGGACGGGCGAGGCGCGGCTATGACTTCGGTGTCGGAGGGACACGCAATGAACAGGCTAGCCCGTGGCGACGACTTCGTTGGCCCGGCCGTGAGGTCCATGATCGAACCAGCAGGTGTCGACTCGCGCAGCGCATTCACCCGCAAGACCGAAGCGCTGCTTGTTGGCTGGAGAAAGCACTTTACCCTGATCCAGGTGCTGATGTTCGGCGTCTTCCTGGTGGTAATCGGCCTTCCCCTCCTGCTGCCGGACCCGCCAGCAGAAAGCGGCATCCTCAGCAACCCGACCCTCTTCCTGCGCTATCTTCTCTGGGGCATCTGGTTTCCGCTGGTCTTCCTGTCGGTGATCGCTTTCGGCCGGATCTGGTGCGGCACGCTCTGCCCGATGGGGGCGGCCTCCGAATGGGCTAATAAATACGGCCTGCAGCGCGCTATTCCCGGCTGGATCAAGTGGGAAGGTACGCCGGCGCTCAGCTTCATCATCATGACGCTCTATGGCCAGACGATCGGCGTCCGCGACCATCCGGAAGCAGCAGCCGGGCTCTTCGGCGGCACCATGCTGCTCGCGGTTGCCATTGGCGGTCTTTATGGGCGGAACAAGCGTGTCTGGTGTCGCCACCTCTGCCCGATCGGTCGCGTTCTCGGCCTTTATTCGAGGCTTGGCGCCGTGCAGTTCTCTCCCAAGGTCAGGCTCAGCGGCGGCGACGTCTACACCGAGCGTGGCGCCTGTCCGACCATGATCGATCTTCCGCGCAAGTGCGAAAGCCGCCACTGCATCGAATGCTTCCGTTGCGTCAACCCAAAGGCGGCTGGCAGCGTTCGGCTGGAACTCCGGCGTCCAGGCGTCGAAGTCGAGGAGATCCGCGATCATCGGGCCAATCCGGCGGAAGCCTGGTTCCTTTTCCTCGATACGGGTGTGGCGCTGGGCGGCTTCCTTTGGCTCGTACTGCCGCAATACCAGGCGCTACGCCAGAGCTTTGGCGTTTGGGCGATCCAGAACCACATCGACTGGATCACCCGCATCGGACCGGCCTGGTTGATGAGTGTGCATCCGGCGCGTGCCGAAACCTTCATGTGGCTCGACTTCATCATGATCGTCGGCTTCATGCTCGGCACCATGGCAGTCCTTACCGCGGCTCTGGCCAGCCTCACGGCTGTTGGCGCAGCGATCGCCCACCGGCTCGGCGCCGATGGCAGCTTCGGGCAGGTTTTCACAGAGCTCGGCTACCAGTATGCACCTGTGGCATTGATGAGCCTGATCATTGGCCTCGGCGCTGAACTCTTGATGCCGTTGCGCTACACCTTCGTCGGCATGGAAGGCGTGCACATCATCCGCGGCGGCTTGTTCCTGATCGGCGTTGTCTGGAGCATCTGGCTCGGCGATCGAATCCTCCGGCGACAGGGATTGGCGCTCGGAAGGCGCTGGATGCCGCTCGTCCCCGGTATCGCCGGCAGCCTGTTCGTCGGCTTCGGCTGGTGGCCTGCGATCTTCGGGCTGTGAAGCAGCGGACCTTACAGGCGAAGGCGCGGATGATTGGAACGATCATCCGCGCGTTCTCGTTTATTGAGCGACGGATATCATCTCGCGTCTATCCCCTTTGATGGAGCAAGCGATGAGCTATCGCCTGACCGGAGGATGCCAATGCGGCGCTGTTCGCTATGTTCTCGATGAGGCGCCGCGGAACGTCCACATTTGCCATTGCCGCATGTGCCAGAAAGCAGTTGGCGGACCGTTCGCGGTGATCTGCCCCATCCCCAAAACGGCATTTCACGTCACACGCGGCGATCTCAGCTATTTCATGAGTTCGGATGTGGGACGGCGCGGCTTTTGCGGTGCCTGCGGAACGCCGATCAGCTTTGACTATCCCGATGACGATGAATTTGGCGTTCTGGTTGGCACTCTCGACGAGCCTGATCGTGCGCCGCCACAAAACCAGTACGGCAACGAGAGTCGTGTCTCCTGGTATGCCGGCCTGACGAAAGTGCCGGGCGACCGTCCGACCTACGCGGACAACCCGGAGATGCTGCATCGTATCAGCAGCACCAATCATCAGCATCCGGATCACGATACAGAAGTCTGGCCACCACACCGGTCTTGAAGACTCGCCGGTCGAGGGTTTAGGGACGGCGCTCCTCCCAACGCGCACATTAAAAAATCCCAATAGAAAATTCATCCTCGGTGGTTGCGGTTATGGGGAGAACTTTTCATAGGCTTGCTGGGCAACGGCTATGCACGCCTTCGCTCACATAATCGGCATCTGCCATATTTTGCAGCGAAGACGACACCGTCGTTCAAAGTCCGGTTGCCGGATCGTTCATAGGAATTTCGAGATGACCAAGCCCCTCCTCTCCACCCTCCTTACGCGCCGCGCCGGATTGGCCGCCCTTGTGGGCGCCGCAGCGCTGGCCTCCGTTGCAGGCTTCGGCACGACGGCGACTTACGCCGCCGACAAGTCCTCGCTCAAGGTTGGCATCATGTCGGGCGAGGATGAGGACGTCTGGCGGGCGGCAGCGGCTGAAGCCGAAAAGGCCGGCCTCAAGCTCGAGCTGGTCACTTTCAATGACTATACCCAGCCGAACGAGGCCTTGGAGCGCGGCGAACTCGATGCCAATGCCTTCCAGCACAAGCCTTATCTCGATAACCAGATCAAGCAGAACGGCTACCACATCGTCATCGCCGGCTATACTGGTCTGTGGCCGATCGGCCTTTATTCGAAGACGCATGCCAAGGTCGCCGATCTCAAGGATGGTGCCAGCATCGGCGTCCCGAACGATCCATCCAACGAGGGCCGCGCCCTGAAGGTACTTGAGCAGCAGGACCTCATCAAGCTGAAGGACGGCACCGGCATTCTCGCAACCGTCGCCGACATTTCGGAAAACCCGAAAAATCTGGAGATCAAGGAGCTCGATGCCGGCGTGGTTGGCCGTGCGATCGATGACCTCGACGGAGCCGTGGTCAATACCGACTGGGCATTGAAGGCGGGCTTGACGCCGGAGAACCGCATCGCCCAAGAAGCGATCGCCGACAACCCATACCGTAACTTCATCGCCGTACGCGAAGCCGACGCCAAGGAGCCCTGGGTCGCCAAGCTGGTGGCAGCCTATCAGAACCCGACCGTCAAGGCTGTGTTCGACAAGGTTTACAAGGGCACCGGTGTCGCCGCCTATTGACCGGTGGTCTAGAAAACCGTTGAAGAAGCGATCCGGCGGCATTCCGCCGGATCGCGTTTATCGGGGGAGCCCGAGCGCGGTACCTCCGGACGAGACATGACTGGAAGAAACGTGACCTCGCAGCCGTCCGCCACCGCCTTCAAGGCTGTGGACACCGCATCCAGCACTTCCGAGACGCCGGTCGTCGCGCTTTCCGGGGTGAGCCGCAGCTTTGGCCCGACGCGTGCACTCGACGACCTTTCCCTCACCGTTCAGCGTGGCGAGATTCTCGGCATCATCGGGCGTTCGGGTGCCGGCAAGTCGACATTGATCCGCTGCCTCAATGGTCTGGAGCGCCCCGACAGTGGCCGCATCGAGATCGAAGGGCGCGATATTGCCGGCCTCACAGAAAACGAGTTGCAGCCGATCCGCCGTAAGATCGGCATGATCTTTCAGCACTTCAATCTGATGTCAGCCAAGACGGTGCTGGACAATGTCGCGCTGCCTCTCAAGATCGCGGGCTGGAGCAAAGCTGCGCGACGGGCGCGCGCCCTTGAACTGCTCGATCTCGTCGGCCTGGCAGACAAGGCCATCTCCTATCCGTCAGCGCTCTCAGGCGGACAAAAGCAAAGGGTCGGCATCGCCCGCGCGCTTTCTGCCCGCCCCGCCCTCCTTCTCTCCGACGAGGCAACGTCGGCCCTCGATCCGGAGACGACACGCTCCATCCTGACGCTCCTGAGGGACATCAACCGCAAACTGGGCGTGACCGTAGTTCTCATCACCCATGAGATGGAGGTGGTTCGAACCATTGGCGACCGCGTGGCGGTGCTCGATGCCGGAAGGATCATTGAGGAGGGTGAGGTCGGCCATATCTTCTCCAATCCTCAGACAGAGCTGACTCAAAGCCTTCTCTCTGGCATCAGGCCGCAATTGCCGGCGCATATTGCGGCGCGTCTCTCGCCCGACGGTCGCGAAACCGTGCTCGGCGTCGATCTCACGGACCCCGCCCTCGGCAACGGCCTTTTTGCCGATATTCTGAAACATCTGGCATCGGCGCACTTCCTGCACGGCGGCATCGACCACATTCACGATCAACCGGTCGCCCGCTTCTTCCTCACCGTTCCCCGTGAGCCAGCAGGCAGCGTCGATGAGGCAATCGCTTATCTCCGGTCCATCAACGCTCGCGTCGAGGTACTAGGTCATGTCTCCCGTCCTGTTTAACCTGCTGCTCCAGTCGATCTGGCAGACGGTTGTCATGACGCTGGCCTCCGGCGTCATCTCCTTCGTCGCAGGTTTGCCTCTGGCCCTGATCCTCGTGGCAACGGATCGCGGTGGCATTGCCGAGAACCTCGTCGTCAATCGGGCACTCGGCTGGGTGATCAACGGCTTCCGCTCAGTGCCATTCATTATTCTCTTGGTGGCCCTGATCCCGATTACGCGACTTCTCGTGGGCACTTCGCTCGGAACGGCGGCTGCGATCGTGCCGCTGGCCATTGCCGCCGCCCCCTATTACGCCCGGGTGGCCGAGGTTTCGTTGCGCGAGGTTGATCCCGGCTTGATCGAGGCAGCGCGAGCCATGGGCGGGAATCGCTGGACCATCGTCCGAGAAGTTCTGGTACCGGAGGCGCTCCCGGGAATCGTCGCAGGTTTCACAGTGACCTTGGTGACCTTGGTCGGGGCATCAGCCATGGCGGGAGCCATTGGCGCTGGAGGCCTTGGCGACCTTGCCATCCGCTATGGCTACCAGCGCTTTGAAACTGGGGTAATGGTCGCAGTCGTGGTCGTATTGATCGTTCTGGTGTCCGGTATCCAGTGGTTGGGGGATCGCCTGGTCGCCCGCATTGATCATCGCGGCTGACGGTTTCCTGAGAGCCAGCCTCAGAGACTGACCAATTTGGGCCGCCTGGTTGGGCGGCCTTTTTGTGTTTGGAACAAATGTGCCGTCTAGCGCAAACCGAAGCGATCGACAGACGGGCACCCCAGACAGCTGGCGAGACGAGCAGATTAACCGCGTAAACATATGAAACGGTCATTTCATACGTTAGTATGAGCCAGGCCTGGTACATTGCTGCCTGTCCCTCAAAGGTCACAACGATTCAGTGTTTACAATCAGCGTATTAACGAAATCCAACATCCCTAACCACAACCCAGAGGGGAAATACTCGTCGACAGCAAGCCCCGGATAGGACTTGACGGCCCAGACCCTTCGTGGAACTAATCTTCCATTCTATGCGGAAAAACAGTCGCTTCATTCTTAATCGAATGAAGTTGGGAGGAGACCGGTCCGCGGGGAGCTGACCGGCTGAAGGTGAGGAGAGGATGGTTCTGCAGCGAAGCCGGTTGTGGCGGCGCGGCGACCCTTTTACTCAGCACCGCAATCGAGGAATCGGATATGGTCGCCGATGGAATCCTGCTGAGAGTCAAGGGCCTAACCAAGAAGTTTCCCGGTGTCATCGCGCTGGACGGCGTCGACATCGAGGCACGCGCCGGAGAGATTCACGGCATCTGTGGAGAGAATGGCGCCGGCAAGTCGACGCTGATCAAGATGCTCACCGGTGCTCATACGCCAGACAGCGGCACCATCGAATTCGACGGTGTCACCTACACCTCCCTCGATCCGCGGCGGGCAATGGGCATTGGCATCGGCTGCATCTATCAGGAACTGAACCTGATCCCGCATCTCAGCGTGGCGGAGAACATTTTCCTCGGCCGTGAAATCTATCTTTCGGAATCCCTGAACATCCTCGACCGCGCCCAGATGAACGCGAAGGCGGCCGAACTGCTTGCCGACCTCGACCTGAATGTCTCGCCGACCGCGAGACTCGGCACGCTGGGCGTTGGCCATCAGCAGATGATCGAAATCTGCCGCGCCGTCTGGTCGAACGCCAAGCTCATCATCATGGACGAGCCCACGTCGAGCCTCAGCGAAAAGGAGGCTCATGACCTCTTCCGAGTGATGGCACGCATGAAGGAACGCGGCGTCGCCATCCTGTTCATCTCGCACCGCCTCGACGAGGTTCGCGACAACTGCGACACCGTGACGGTGATGCGCGATGGGCGCACGATCGAGTCCTTCGCCATGAAGGAGCGTTCGGTCGCCGACATCATCCAGTTGATGGTCGGCCGCAGCATCCAGAACAAATACCCCAAGGAGCCGGCACCGCAGGGCGACGTCATCCTGTCGGTCAAGAACCTGAACCGAAAGGGCGTACTGCACGACATCTCCTTCGACCTCAGGGCCGGAGAAGTGCTCGGCTTCGCAGGGCTGGTGGGTGCCGGCCGCACCGAAACGGCGCGCGCCATCACCGGTGCCGACCCCTATGACTCCGGCAGCATCGAGGTGTTCGGCAAGCCGGTGAAGATCCGCCAGCCGCTCGACTCCATCGACGCGGGCATCGCCTTCCTGACCGAAAACCGCAAGGAACAGGGCCTGATCCTGATCCAGAGCGTGGCGTTCAACGCCACCATCGTGAAGATGCACAAGTATGGCAAGGCCGGCTGGCTCAGCCTCGGGCGCCTCAAGGATACCGCCAGGAAGGTGTGCGCCGAAATGCGGCTCAAGACCTCCGGCATGGACATGCCCGTCGGCAAGCTGTCGGGCGGCAACCAGCAAAAGGTGGTTATCGCCAAGTGGCTGCTCTCCAACGCCAAGATCTTCATCTTCGATGAGCCGACCCGCGGCATCGACGTGGGTGCCAAGGTGGAAGTCTACAAGCTCATCAACCAGCTGGTCGCCAACGGCGCCGGCGTCATCATCATCTGCTCCGAAATGGAAGAGGTGATGGGCATGGCCGATCGCATCCTCGTCATGCACGAGGGCGAGATCACCGGCGAGATGACGCAGCAAGACGCGACGCAGGAAAGGATCATGTACGCCGCCTCCGGCTTCAAGCAGGCGTCCTGACCCTTACGACCAGACCAGCCTTCACGGCCTAAGCGGCCGGTTTTCAATTCCGTGGGAGGAATTTTGATGTCCAACGAGGTCCTGACCAACAACGGCAAACTGCCGGCCGACAAGGCCGCCGGCAAGAACGCCGCCATGACGGAGAAGCTCTATCAGCTCGGCGTTCTGCTCAGCCTGATCCTGCTCTGCGCGGTCATGACTGCGCTGTCGCCGCGCTTCCTGACGATGGACAACCTGATGAACGTCGCTTCCCAGGCTGCGGTCAGCGCCATCGTGTCCATCGGCATGTTCCTGGCCATCCTGACGGCGGGTATCGACCTCAGCGTCGGCTCTGTTCTTGCCCTTTCGGCCATGATGATGGGCATCGCCTCCGATCGTTGGGGTTGGGGAGCCTACCCGTCGATGCTCGTCTGCCTTGGCTCGGGCGCCCTGCTCGGCCTGGTCAACGGCCTGCTGCTCACCAAGCTCCGTCTGCCGCACCCGTTCATCTCGACGCTCGGCATGCAGAAGATGGCCCGTGGTATCGCCCTGTTCGTGACCGCCGCCGCCCCGATCAGCATGTTCCCCGACGAGATCCAGTATCTCGGCAACAACTCGATCGGCCAGGTGCCCGTCAGCTTCATCCTGGTCGCCATCCTCTACATCGGCATGTATTTCTTCCTGACCCGCACCTCGACCGGTCGTTACATCTATGCGGTCGGCGGCAACAAGGAAGCGGCTCGCCTGTCAGGCATCAAGGTCAACAGCATCCTGAACCTCGTCTACACGATCTCAGGCTTTACCGCTGCGCTTGCCGGCCTGGTTCTCGCTGGACGCGTCAACGCCGTCTATCCGCTGGCCGGCCTCGACTATGAGACCGACGCCATCGCGGCGGTGATCATCGGCGGCGCCAGCTTCTTCGGCGGCGTCGGCTCGATCGCCAATACCATCATCGGTGTGCTGCTGATTGCCGTCCTGCGCAACGGCCTCAATCTTCTGAATGTCGACAGTGCCTTCCAGACCTTCGCCATCGGCGCAGTGATCGTGGTTGCCGTGGCCGTTGACGTCCTTCGCCAGAATGTCCTGAAGTCCGCTCGCTGAGGAGCATCCAACGCGGACCGATCGACTCGCCCTACGTCCAACACTTGGTTCCGATTGATGGAACGGACGTACCACGGTCTCGTCACGAGGAGAGACGAGACCGGAAACCGACTAGCCTTATTGGGAGTGAGACTATGAACCGGAGAACTTTCGTCGCTGCCCTGATGGCCGGTGCCTTCGCCGTAGCGGCGTTGCCCACGGTCACCACCCTCAGCAGCCCGGCTGCCGCCGCTGAGAAAGTGAAGATCGCCGTCGTCCTGAAGACGCTGTCGAGCCAGTACTGGAAAATCGTTGCCGCCGGCGCGCAGGCCGCTGCCCAGAAGAACAATGTCGACCTGATTGTTCTCGGGCCGCCGACCGAAGATGCCGTCGAGCAGCAGATCAACATGGTTCAGGACGTGCTCGCCCAGAAGCCCGACGCCCTGATCTTCTCCCCGTCGCAGCCTGACACCGCCGTCAATGTCATCTCCAAGGTCCGCAAGGCCGGCATCCCGGTTCTGCTGGTCGACACGGGCATGCCCGCCAAGTTCACCGACTACGCGTCCTTTATCGGCACCGACAACATCGCTGCCGGCAAGGCGGGTGGTGAGGCTCTGCTCAAGGTGCTCAAGAAGGGCGACAAGGTTCTGCTGCTCGACGGCGCGCCGGGCAACCCGAGCATGACCCAGCGCTGCGATGGTGCCAAGGAAGTGCTGGAAGCTGCCGGCATCGTGATCGCCTCGCGCCAGCCGGCCTACTCGGACCGCGAGAAGGCCTACACTGTGACGCAGAACGTCCTGCAGTCGACGCCTGACATCGCTGGCGTGTTCGCCGGCAACGACGAAGAAGCCCTTGGCGCCCTCCGCGCCCTCAAGCAGAGCGGCAAGGAAGTTCCGATCATCGGCGTCGACGCCAACAGCGACAACCTCAAGGCCATCCTGGCTGGCGACCTCTACGGCTCGATCGCTCAGGGCAACTACGACATGGGCCGCCTTGGCGTCGAGAAGGCTCTGGAAGTGATTGCCGGCAAGACGATCGACAAGCGTATCGACTCCGGTGCCACCCTGATCACCAAGGAAAACGCCCAGCAGCTGGTGGACTTCCGAGCCTCGATCAAGTGATCTCTGACGCGTAAGGCACCTAGCCAAACCAAACTCCGGCGAGGCGATTCAAATCGCCTCGCCACTTGCTTGGACCTCAAGGTTCATGTCCGGCCGACAGATCGGCAAATAATCCGCTTTCTTGCCTAGCCCGCAAAGTGCAGCAGGCAGCCGATGGGCGGATTTGTCGGCATGAATTCTGAATCGTTTTTCTCGCACTCAAGACAAGACATCGCGAGGTACGCCGTTTCATGTCCTCTTCAGTCCGCATCGGCATCGTTGGTCTCGGCCGGCTCGGTCGACGCCACGCCGAAAACCTGGCGCTCCGTGTTCCGGGCGCTTCTCTCGTAGCAGCCGCCAGCCCCATTCCGGAGGAACGCGCCTGGGTGGAGGCAACGCTCGCCGGCGTCAAGACATACGCCGGTCTTCCGGAACTTCTCGCCCACCCCGGCCTTGACGCCGTCTGGCTTGTGACACCCACCTCTTTGCATGCCGATCAGGTGATCCAGGCACTCGAAGCGGGCAAGCATGTCTTCTGCGAGAAGCCGCTTGCGCTGGAGACGGCCGATTGCGACAGGGTGATCGAAGTTGCGAACAAGCGCCCCGGGCAGTTGGTCATGATCGGCTTCATGCGCCGGTTCGATCCCGCTTACGCGGAAGCCAAACGGCTGATCGCCACAGGCGAACTCGGCAGCGTCTTCTCCATCAGCTGTCGTTCCGAAGATCCGGTTGATCCAGACGGGTTCTTCGTGCGCTTCGCCCCAACTTCAGGCGGCATCTTCCTTGATTGCTGCATCCATGACATCGACCTCGTCCGCTGGATGCTCGATGGAGCCGAGGTGTCGTCGGTGAGTGCGGCGGGCAGCCGCGTCATGTACCCTGCTCTGGGCGGCTGTGGTGATGTCGACAATGGCTTTGCAACCGTCACCTTCAAGGGCGGCCAGGTCGCCACATTCCACGTCTCGCGAACGTCTTATCGGGGCTATGAGGCGGTGATGAGCATTGCCGGAACCAAGGCCGGCCTCGACATCGGTCGAAACGTGCCGCGCCGCCCCATCGCCGTGGAAACTGGTGGCTGCCGGCAAATCGAGGGACAGGTCGACTTTTTCGAACGGTTCGGTGACGCCTTCCTGCACGAGGCACGCGCTTTCGTCGAAGCCGTCCAGTCTGGTGGACCGACGCCGAGCAGCATCACCGACGCTCGCGAGGCAACCCGACTGGCCTGCGCCATGCGCGAGGCGCTTGTCGTCGGCTGATTGCCGCGCAGGATCGTCACTTTTCCCAGACATCCGATCCCGGAGGTGTAGCCGCCTCCGGGATTTTTTTTGCGACTGTGCGTCGGGTACCACGCTACCCGACGAAGGGACAAACAAAAGCCCCCTGAAGGCGAAGCTTCAGGGGGCAAGTTCCGCGATCAGCTGCACCCGGCCTCGGCCAGGAAGCGCTTCAGATTGGCGATGCCCATATTGACGTACTTCTTGGGGTTGGCCTTCTTGGGATCCTGCTCGGCTTCGAGAACAACCCAACCCGAATAGTTCGGCAGAGCCTTGAAGACACTGGTGAAGTCGATCGAGCCGTCGCCAGGAACTGTGTAGACACCCTCAAGGACCGCATCGAGGAAGGACCAGCCTTCAGCCAGCGCCTTCTTGGCGATCGGCGTACGAACGTCCTTGGTGTGAACGTGGCCGATACGATCGGCGTATTTCCGCGCCATGGCCACGGCATCGCCACCGCCCCAGGTCATATGTCCGGTGTCGAGCAGCAGCTTTACGGCCGGGCCCGTACCGGCCATGAAGCGATCAACTTCCTCCGGCGTCTGCACGACGGTGCCCATGTGATGGTGGTAGACAACCTGCAGGCCGTAACCCTTCACCAATTCGGCGAAGCGGGTCATGCGCGGCAGGAAGACGGCCCATTCGGCGTCAGTCAGAACCGGGCGGCTCGTGAGTGGGGCCGACTGGGTGCCGTGCACGGTGCGGGTGCATTCGCAGACGATCAGGACTTCGGCGCCAGCTTCCTTGCGCCACTTCAGGTCATTCTGAGCGGCTGCGAACTCGGCATCGGCGTCGCGCTCGAGCAGGAATGTGGAATACCAGCCGGAGACGAAGACCATGCCGTAGTCGGCGAGCAGCTTCTTCAGCGCCGGGCCATCTTCGGGCAGCTTGTGGCCCTTCTCCATGCCCTGGATGCCAGCGTCGCGCGCTTCGCTGAGGCACTGCTCGACGGGAATATCACCACCGATGTCCCACAGGTCGTCGTTCGACCAGCAGATGGGGTTGGCGCCAATGCGAATCATGTCTTCTCTCCCAATAGCCGCACCGGCACAGGCTCTTTCGACTGACCGGGCTGTTCTTTGCCAAGCACTTATCGGACGGGACCTGAAGCCTATTCAAAAAGCCACTTCTTGGATCGGAGAGGTGATGGAACAGGCGTTCCGGACCAAACCCGCTTCAAGGATGGTTTTCCACGAATTCGGACTGTTTCAGTCGCCAATTGGGACACGAAGAGGCAATCGGGGATGATGGCCTCAACCAAGCCCAACAAACCGGCTTTTCCGATCTGATCATTCCCTATTTCATTTCATTCGGTATGTAAATTCTGTTTTTCACGACCTCGACGAAGGTCGGCTACCGAAACCGTCAGTGCCATGGCCACCGTCAAGGTCGCTGCAAGGGACCTGAACCCCTCGAAGTCGGCCTCAACGATCTCGAACCAGGCGCCGTTTTCCGGCACGAGCGGACTGAACGGGCTGTCGGTGATGACCACGAGAGGCACGCCTTGAACGGAGGCTTGCCGCATATGATCAACGGTACTGGACGCATAGGGAGTGAAACTGATGGCGAAAGCTGCGTCTCGGGGGCCGGCGAAGTTAAGGATTTCTCGATCTATGCCAAGTGGTGACCCGATCAACACAGTGCGGATTCCCAGCTTTCCGAAGGCGTAGGCCATGTAGGACGTGATGGGATAGGATCGTCGCTGAGCCAGGAGATAAATCGTATCCGCGTCGGCAAGGATGCGGGCCGCCTTGTCCATGACAACCGGATCGATCCGCTCGCAAACCCGCTCCACGGACCGGATCGCGGCCTTGCCGAAACCATCCAGCATTGCGGCCGTGACCGGCCTGCCGGAAGAATGGGTCGAAAAGGCATCGAGACGCTCGTCATAATTGGACGGCCGATCGCGCAGGCGCTCCTGGAAAACAACCTGGAGCTCTGAAAACCCCTTGTATCCCATGGCCTTGGCAAATCGAACTAAGGTAGACGGCTGTACCTTGGCAGCCGTGGCGATGCTGGCTACCGTACCAAAGGCGATTTCGTCGGGAGCTTCGACAGCGTAAGCCGCGACCTGAGCGAGCCGGCGCGGCAACTTTTCGCGGCGTTCGATGATGAGATCGCGCAAGGCGCGGAACTCCTGCGGCGGCGCCCCTACGCTTTCAACGTCTTCGAAATCCATCGGTTCGTTTTCGTCCGTCATCCCAGCCTCGCTCGAAATCGAATTGGATGTTTCAAACCTATTCTACCGTTCCGACCAATACCAACCTTAACTGCCTTTATTCGCTGGCGTCAGGGAATTCGGCTGATTTTCAATAAGGTAAGCTACACATCGACCATTGGGCACCCATCCCTAGAGGCTAGACAAAGCCAACGACCAACGCAGCAAGCTGCGAGACGAAGGTCGCATCATACTGATTTCATTATGCAATATTGAACCCTCCCGTAATCCACCATCGGCACTTCTGACGTCCGTTAAGCCCGGGTCTTCGACCAAATGGCTATGTTTCAGCGGGGCGTAGAGGGAGCTTTCGAGCAGGAAGGCCTTGACGGGTCGACAGGATGGAACTTAAATTCCATCTCGAAAAAAGACTGTTCCATATCATCCAACTGAGGTCCTTGACGGACACCATCGGCATTCGAAACGGAACAGCCTTCAAGCGGTCAATCCCGAAAGAGATTGTGAATCGTTTTCACTACAGGCGCGGCAACGGTCCGAAGCATTTGGCCGACGGGGAAGATCCGCGACACCCCCGCGGAAAACAGTCGAGGGAGAAAGCTCAATCATGACACTGAGATTTGGATTGCTGGGCGCAGGGCGCATCGGCAAGGTTCATGCTGGCGCTGTCGCTGCCAACGCAGGCGCCAAGCTGGTGGCCGTGGCCGACGCGCTGCCGGAAGCGGCAGCCTTCATCTCGAAGTCGTCCGGCGCGGAAGTGCGCACGATCGATGAGATCATGAACGCCAAGGACATCGACGCCGTCCTGATCACGACGCCGACCGACATGCACTCCGACATGATCGAGCAGGCAGCGCGCGCCAAAAAGGCCATCTTCTGCGAAAAGCCGATCGATCTCGATCTCGATCGCGTACGTCGTTGTCTCGATACCGTCGCCAAGGAAAAGGCGGCGCTGATGATCGGCTTCAACCGCCGCTTCGACCCCAATTTCATGGAAGTGCGCGCCCGCATTGACGCCGGCCAGATCGGCGCTGTCGAGATGGTGTCGATCACCTCGCGCGACCCCTCCCCGCCGCCGGCGACCTATGTGGCACGTTCGGGTGGCATGTTCCGCGATATGACGATCCACGACTTCGACATGGCGTCCTTCCTGCTCGGCGAAGATCCGGTCAAGGTGTTCGCCGTCGGCTCGAGCCTGGTCGATCCGGAGATCGGCAAGGCCGGCGATATCGACAGCGGCTCGGTCATTCTCACCACCAAGTCCGGCAAGATCGCCCAGATCTCCAACTCCCGCCGTGCCACCTACGGCTACGATCAGCGCATCGAAGTCCATGGCTCGAAGGGTATGGTGCATGCCGAGAACGTGCGCGCTACGACCGTCGAAGTGGCCAACTCGGAAGGCTATCGCCGCGAGCCGCTACTCGATTTCTTCATGACCCGCTATACGCAGGCCTACGCCAACGAGATCGCCACCTTCATCAAGGCGCTCGAAGCCGGCAAGCCCATGCAGCCGTCGGGTGAAGACGGTCTCAAGGCGCTCGCCATGGCCGACGCAGCGGTGAAATCGTTGAAGGAAGGCCGTCAGGTCGAGATCGCCTACTGATCAAAGCGAACGGCCGGCGTCAGTCGCCGGCCGTTCTTTCGGCAGCTCCAGATGAGCGCCTTGTATTCCCCGTCCCGGTGCACGACGTCACCCGGAGCCAGAACGCTCGCTCCGCCGGCACCGCCTTGCCAAGAGTGATCCCGCATGCCCAGTCTTGCAGACCAGCCGGGCAATCTTGCGCCCGAACGGGCGGTTCTCACAAGCTATCAGCCCCTTAAGGAAGAGATCGTTCGGCGGCAGAAGACGCTGCCAAAGCGTCTCCTTCAGATCGCCGCCTTCGCTCTCGACCAGCCAGACGAGATCGCCTTCGGGACGGTGTCGTCGATTGCCAAGAATGTTGGCGTCCCTCCGTCGGCCATCATCCGCTTTGCCCAGCATTTCGGATTTGATGGCTTTGTCGAGATGCAGCGCCTGTTTCGCGATAGAATGCGCGAACGCAGCTCGGAATATGAAGAACGCCTCACCTCGCTCAGCCGTGAGATCGGCCCGGACGATGGGGCCGCCAAGACGCTCGAAGGCTTTCTCACCGCGGGACGACAGTCGATGGACGGCGCGCTGCATTCCATCAGCCACGACGTGTTCTCGGCCGCGGCCTCGGTTCTCGCAGAGAGCGAGACGATTTATCTTCTGGCGCGTCGGCGCTCCTACCCAATCGTTGCCTACATGGCCTACGCACTGGGCAAGCTCGGTTTGCGATGCGAACTCGCAAACTCGTCCATGGGCATCGATAACGACATGTTGCAATTTGCCGGTCCCAAGGACGCTGCCTTTGCGGTCAGTTTTTCGCCTTATGCGTCCGAGACCGTCGCCCAAGCCCGAGCCCTTCGGGAACGGGGCGTCGCGCTCGTCTCGCTCACGGATTCGCCATTCTCTCCCTTGGCGCCGATTTCGAACGTTTGGTTCGAACTTGTCGAATCTGACTATGGCGGCTTTCGCCCCCTCTCCTCTTCCATGACATTGGCGCTCGCCCTCTGCGTCGCCATCGCTGAGAAGAAACATTGGAATTAAGCGAAACTCGTGGGTCAGCTTCGGCCAGAGCGTCCGTTTCCGGGATACTACGATGGTATTAGAACGATAATTTCATCGACGTTTCAGATCGGAATGTATATTCTTGTTATCAAGACGCGACACAGCGTAACGACGGAAAGCCCTGCGAGGAAAAAATGACGGATACCCCCAGCGCGGCCAAAACACTCGACCTGATCGCCATAGGCCGAGCTTCGGTCGATCTTTACGGCCAGCAGATCGGTACGCGGCTTGAAGATATCGGCAGCTTTGCCAAGTCGGTCGGCGGTTGCCCCGCCAACATTTCCGTTGGAACAGCTAGGCTCGGCCTCAAATCGGCACTGGTGACACGCGTCGGCAACGAGCAGATGGGTCGGTTCATCCTCGAGCAGCTCGCCCGCGAAGCGGTCGATACGTCTGGTATCACCGTCGATCGCGACCGGCTGACCGCTCTGGTTTTGCTCGCCGTGGAAGATGAGGGCGTTTCGCCCATGATCTTCTATCGCTCCGACTGCGCCGACATGGCTCTTTCCGAAAGCGACATTGATGAGGCGTTGATCGCCCGTAGCCGTTCGATCGTGGTCACCGGCACGCACTTCTCTCGTCCGCACTCCGAGGCTGCCCAGCGCAAGGCCATAGCGCTTGCCAAGAAGCACGGCACCAAGGTGGTGATCGACATCGACTATCGCCCCAACCTCTGGGGTCTTGCCGGCCATGACGCGGGCTTCGAGCGCTATGTGAAGTCCGACCGCGTCTCGGGCCTGCTGCGCACCGTTCTTGCTGATTGCGATCTCATCGTCGGTACCGAAGAAGAGATCATGATCGCCACCGGCGCCGATAGCGTGCTGGCGTCTCTTAAGCTGATCCGGTCGATCAACTCGGTCGCCACCATCGTGCTGAAGCGCGGCGCCATGGGCTGCATCGTCTATGATGGCCCGATCTCGGACGACCTCGAGGATGGCATCGTCGGCAAGGGATTCCCGATCGAGGTATTCAACGTCCTCGGTGCCGGCGACGCCTTCATGTCGGGCTTCCTCAGAGGTTGGCTCAAGGGTGAGACGCTTGCCACCTGTGCTACGTGGGCCAACGCCTGCGGCGCCTTCGCGGTATCCCGCCTTCTCTGCTCGCCCGAATACCCGACCTGGGAAGAGCTCAGCCACTTCCTTGCACATGGCAGCAGCGAGCGGGCTCTCCGCAAGGATGCCTCTCTCAATCACATCCATTGGGCGACAACCCGCCGTGGTGAGTATCCCACCATGATGGCCCTTGCCATCGATCACCGCAGCCAGGTCGAGGACCTTGCCCAGGATGCGGCGACGCTGAAGCGCGTTCCGGACTTCAAAGTGCTGGCCGTGAAAGCTGCCCAGCGGGTAGCGGCGGGACGGCCAGGCTTCGGAATGCTACTCGACGACAAGTATGGTCAGAAGGCGCTGTTTGCCGCCGGAGCCGGCAAGGGACTGTGGGTCGCAAAGCCCATCGAGCTGCCCGGCTCGCGTCCGCTGAAGTTCGAGTTCAGCCAGGATATCGGCAGCCGCCTGATCGAATGGCCGCTCGAACACTGCATCAAGGTGCTCTGCTTCTACCATCCCGACGATCCCGCCGACCTCAAGGCCGAACAGACCGCCAAGCTCCTGACCGCCTATGAAGCAGCACGCAAGGTGGGCCGCGAGATCCTGATCGAGATCATCGCTTCCAAGGCCGGCCCTCTCACCGACGACACGGCGGCAAGAGTGCTCAAGGAACTCTATGCTGCTGGTCTGAAGCCTGACTGGTGGAAGCTGGAGCCACAGGCTTCGGAAGTGGCCTGGAAAGCCATCGATGGCGTGATCAAGCTCAACGACCCCCATTGCCGTGGCGTCGTGCTTCTGGGCCTCGAGGCGCCGATCGAAACACTCAAGCAAGGCTTCGCAGCCGCCAAGAGCGCGCCCTGCGTCAAGGGATTTGCCGTCGGCCGCACCATCTTCGCCGATGCTGCGAAGCGCTGGTTGGCCAATGAAATCGACGACGAGACGGCCATCGCTGACATGGCGCAAAAGTTCGGCGCGCTCGTTGAGATATGGTTGTCGCTTGGTGCGTCGCGGGCGGCCTGATCGACATCTGAACGGAAAAGACAATCAAGAAGGGGTCGCCGCAACGATGACGGCGCCCACTTCGGGAGGACGAATATGGCAGGCAAGACAGTTCGACTGACGGTTGCGCAGGCAACGGTGCGTTTCCTGGTCAACCAGAAGACCATCATCGACGGCGAGAAGCTGCCGATCTTCGCCGGCTGCTGGGCGATCTTCGGCCATGGCAACGTGGCCGGCCTCGGTGAGGCGCTCTATCAGGTTCGCGAGACGTTCCCGACGCTGCGTGCCCACAACGAGCAGGCAATGGCGCACTCGGCGATCGCCTTCGCCAAGGCGACCTTTCGTCGCCGCTTCATGGCTTGCACGACCTCGATCGGCCCGGGCGCCCTCAACATGGTGACGGCCGCTGCCGTCGCTCACGTCAACCGTCTGCCGCTTCTTCTGCTGCCGGGCGATGTCTTTGCCAATCGCATGCCCGATCCGGTGCTGCAGCAGGTCGAAGATTTCCAGGACGGTACGGTATCGGCCAATGACTGCTTCCGTCCGGTGTCGCGTTATTTCGATCGTATCCAGCGCCCGGAACAGCTGATCGCGGCCCTGCAGCGGACCATGCACGTGCTGACCGATCCGACGGAATGCGGGCCGGTGACGCTGGCCATGTGCCAGGACGTGCAGGCAGAGGCCTATGACTGGCCCGAAACCCTGTTCGAGGAAAAAGTCTGGGTACCGCGTCGCATTCGCCCGGACGAGAACGAGCTCGCAACAGCGATCAGTCTTCTCAAGTCTGCCAGGAACCCAATGATCATTGCCGGTGGCGGCGTGCTTTACTCCGAAGCGACCGCCGCTCTCGTCGCTTTTGCGGAGAAGCATCACATCCCCGTGTCGGTAACCCAGGCTGGCAAGTCGTCGATCGACGAAACCCATCCTCTGGCGCTCGGCGCCGTCGGCGTGACCGGCACCTCGGCCGCCAACGCGCTGGCCACCGATGCCGATCTGGTGCTGGCCATCGGAACGCGCTTCCAGGACTTCACCACCGGATCGTGGGCGCTGTTCAAGAGCGGCGAGCTCAAAATCATTGCGCTTAACGTCGCCAGCTATGACACGACCAAGCACAATGCTGCCCCGCTGGTAGCCGACGCGAAGGTTGGCCTCGAGCTGTTGTCGAAGGGACTTGGAGATTGGAAGGCGCCGCGCGTTGCCGAACGTGCTGCCAAGGAAAAGACCAAGTGGCTCGAAGCCGCAGGCAAGGCACTGGCTCCGACCAATGTCGAGAAGCCCTCCGACGCTCAGGTGATCGGTGCTGTGGCCCGCACGCTGGGCGGAGCCAACTCGGTTGTCGTCTGTGCCGCAGGCGGTCTCCCCGGCGAACTCGACAAGCTCTGGGTACCGACCGTGCCCGGCAGCTACCACATGGAATATGGCTTTTCCTGCATGGGCTATGAGATCGCCGGCGGTATCGGCGTCAAGATGGCCAACCCGGAGAAGGACGTCGTCGTCATGGTCGGCGACGGCTCCTACATGATGATGAACTCCGAGTTGGCCACGTCCGTGAGCCTTGGACAGAAGCTGACCGTGGTGCTGCTCGACAACCACGGCTTCGGCTGCATCAACCGCCTGCAGATGGCCACCGGCGGCGCCAACTTCAACAATCTCTGGCAGGACTGCATCATGCAGGAACAGCCGCAGATTGACTTCCGGGCTCACGCTGAGAGCATGGGCGCCATCGCTGTCAAGGTTTCCTCGATTTCCGAGCTCGAAGCAGAACTGGCCAAGGCCAAGACCGCCGATCGCACCACTGTGGTCGTGATCGATACCGATCCGCTCATCACGACGGATGCCGGTGGACACTGGTGGGATGTGGCAGTGCCCGAAACGTCGCCGCGCAAGCAGGTGGCTGGCGCGCGCGAAGCATACGAAGTCGCCAAGCGCCTGCAGCGCGTTTTTGACTGAGCCATCGCCGAAAAGGAGACATCCATGTCCAACTCACATCTCCGCGTTCGGCCCAAGGCTGGCCATGGTTTGGTCAGCGAGGTGACGCCGAAAAGCGCCGGCTGGACTTACGTCGGGTTCGCACTTCACCGCCTTGAGCCCGGCAAGGCGCTCAAGGCGGAGACGGGAAAGCTCGAAGTCTGCCTCGTGCTGGTTTCCGGCAAGATCCGTCTGTCGATCGACGGCAAGGATCAGGGCGAGATCGGCGAGCGGATGAGCCCGTTCGAAGGTGCCCCCTGGGCAGCTTTCATCCCACCCGGCGGCAACTATGAGCTGGTTGCCACAACAGAAGCAGAAGTGGCGGTTTGCTCGGCACCAGGCGCAGCCGGCTATTCTGCAAAGCTTATCCCGCCCGGTACGCATCCGCAGATCACGCGCGGCAAGGGATCCAACACGCGGCTTGTCACCAACATCATGCCGGAGAATGACGGTTCCGCTCATTCGCTGCTGGTCGTCGAGGTGATCACGCCAGGTGGCAACACATCGAGCTATCCGCCGCACAAGCACGACCAGGATGCCATCCCGGCCGAGAGCCATCTCGAGGAAACCTATTATCACCGCTTCAACCCACCCCAGGGTTACGGCTTCCAGCGCGTCTACACCGACGACCGCAGCCTCGATGAGGTGGTTCTGCTCGAGGACGGCGACGTGGTGATGGTGCCCAAAGGCTACCACCCGGTGGCGACCATCCATGGCTACGACAACTACTACCTCAACGTCATGGCCGGGCCGAAGCGGATCTGGAAGTTCCACAACGAGCCGGCTCACGAGTGGCTGTTCACCGGCCTCGGTGTGCCGACGGCATCGCGCTGAAATTCCGAAAGAGCTCGCGGCCCTTTCAAGACAATCCCCTCGCCGGCAGCGGTTGGCTGAACGGGCGATCGATATCCTGAGACAAGAACTACGGAGAAGATCATGAACATGGAAGTCCTGAAGCATCAGTTCGGCAAGGTCGAACGTCTCAGGTACCTCGTTGACAACGAATGGCGCGTCTCCAAGACCACCAAGTACATGCCGGTGATGGACCCCTCGACCGGCAAGCAGATCGCCGAGGCCCCCTGCTGCACGCAGGAAGAGGTGGACTCCGCGGTTGCCGCCGCCGCTCGCGCCTTCCCGGCCTGGCGCGACACGCCAATCCCGACCCGCATTCAGCTGATGTTCCGCTTCAAGCAGTTGCTCGACGCCCATCTCGACGAGCTGACCGAGCTGCTGGCCACCGAGAACGGCAAGGTTCTGTCGGAAGCCAAGGGCGACGTTCTCAAGGCGATCGAAGTCGTCGAGTGCGCCTGCTCGACGCACTACCTGATGCAGGGTGATACCTGCATGAACGTGTCGACCGGCTACGACACCGTGTCCTTCCGCGAGCCGCTCGGCGTATTCGCCGCCATCGCGCCCTATAACTTCCCGGCCATGATCCCGATGGGCTGGATGATCCCGTTTGCGATCACCACCGGCAACACCGTCGTGCTGAAGGCCGCTTCCATGGTGCCGCAGACGGCCAGCCGCATGCTGGAGCTGCTGATCGAGGCCGGCCTGCCCAAGGGCGTCGTCAACCTCGTGACCTGTTCGCGCGTCGAGGCCGACAGCCTGCTGGTCAACCCGGCCATCAAGGGCGTCTGCTTCGTCGGTTCGACCTCGGTCGGTCTGCACATCTACAAGACCGCAGCTGCCAACGGCAAGCGTGTCCAGGCGCTGACCGAGGCCAAGAACCACGCGCTCGTTCTTGAGGATTGCGTGCTTGAGCGCACCGTTCGCGGCATCATCAACTCGACCTATGGCTGCGCCGGCCAGCGCTGCATGGCCCTGCCGGTCGTCTGCGTCCAGGAGAGCATCGCCGACGAGTTCGTGGCGCTGTTCAAGAAGATCGCCCAGGAACTCAAGCTCGGCCCGGCCTATGTCGCCGGCTCGCAGCTCGGCCCGGTCATCTCGTCCGGCCAGAAGGAGTCGATCGAGAAGGCCATCCAGCGCGGTGTCGATGAAGGCGCGACGTTGGTGCTCGACGGTCGTGGCGCCAAGGTGCCGGGTTACGAGGACGGCTACTTCGTCGGTCCGACCATCCTGGACCACGTCAAACCCGGCTCCTTCGTCGGCGAGGAAGAGATCTTCGGACCGGTGACGTCGATCAAGCGCGTCAAGGACTTCGAGGAAGGCATCGCCATCATGAATGCCAACCGCTTCGCCAACGGCTCGTGCATCTACACGACCTCCGGTCGTTACGCTCGCGAGTTCGCCAAGCGGACCGATGGCGGCATGGTCGGCATCAACGTCGGCATTCCCGTGCCCTTCTCGATCTTCCCCTTCTCCGGCCACAAGCAGTCGTTCTTCGGCGACCTGCACACGCTGGGCAAGGATGGCGTCGCCTTCTTCACCGAGACCAAGTCGGTCACCTCCGTCTGGTTCTCCGAGGAAGATGCCAAGAAGGCGGTCAGCACCTGGGACGGCACGCTGACCCGCAGCTAAGGACGCCAAGGTGACGGCGGCTCAGGCCGCCGCGCCCAACAGACAACAAGCGCCTCTCCTCCTCCCTCCGGCGCTGCTGGCCGGCCCTCGTGGCCGGCCTTTTCTTTTGTCGGGCCTCGAGACGGGAAGCAGGAAAGCCAACGATCCAGAAAGCCCATGCTACCTGGCGACATTTCGCAAAAGTGAGGCCGCGAGCCGCTCCCATCGGAACGGCTAGCGGCCCATATTTCTTGGCTATCGCTGGCTATTGCGCAGAGAGTTCGCTTCTTCACGCCGCCATGACGCGGTTGATGAAGCTTTCCACCGCCTCTCGCAGCCGACCCGCCTGCTCGTTCATGTCGTTGGAGGCAGCAGAAACAGCTGACGCGGACTGCGAAGTTTCTCCAACCACATGGGTCAGTGCCTCCGTCTCCTCAGTCGCGGCACGCGTACCAGCTGCCGCCCGCTGCGCATTGCTCGATATCTCCGACGTGGCGGTGCCCTGTTCGGTCACCGCGCTGGAGATGATCATGGTGGTTCTGTCGACATCCACCATAATCTCGGAAATCGAGCGAATGGCTGTCACAGCCTCACCTGTCGAGACCTGAATGGCGGCAATTTGAGTGGCAATTTCCTCGGTCGCCTTCGCCGTCTGACCTGCGAGGTTCTTCACTTCCGAGGCAACCACGGCAAAGCCCTTGCCCGCCTCGCCAGCGCGCGCCGCCTCGATGGTTGCGTTGAGTGCCAACAGATTGGTTTGCTCGGCGATCGCCTTGATGAGCGTCACCACATTGCCGATCCGTTCCGCTGCTTCGGCAAGGCTGACGATGGTGGCGTCGGTGCGCTTAGCTTCTTCAGAGGCACGACGGGCGACCTGGGTGGCATTCTCGGTCTGGCGCGCGATTTCGGCGATGGAAGCCGATAACTCTTCAGCGGCCGCAGCCACTGTCTGGACGCCCACCGAGGCATCCCCCGAGGCCTCTGCCGCGCTAGTCGCGCGCGAGCTGGCCTTTTCGGCGATGGAGGCGAGCGCCCGTGCCGTTTCCTCCATTTGGTCGGCGTTGCCGGAAACGGACGTCAGCATGGCGGCGATTTCCTTGCGGAAATCCTGGATCAGCTGTTCGATCGCTTCCTGGCGGGAGCTGCGCTTTTCCTGCTCAGCAGCCGCCTCCGAGGCAAGGCGACTACGTTCAATGGCGTTATCGCGGAACACCTGTACGGCCTTCAGCATGTCGCCGATTTCGTCGCGCCGACGCGTGGCTCCAAGATCGACGTCGGTGTCGCCCGTTGCAAGACGCGCCATGGCTTTCGTCAGGGAAACGATGGGACGGGACACGAGCCGCGACATGCCAACGCTGACCGCGAAGGCGAGCAGCAGCGTTGCAGCCGTGATCACCGCCATCAGGACGTAGGATGATGTTCTGCTTTGGACGGCGGATGCGGCATGCTGATCGCTGACCGAGCGAATGGCCGCAACGGCGGTCGCAGCGTGCTGGACCGATGCCTCGCGCGCAGCTGCAAAGGCCTTCGTGCCCTTCACGAGATCGGAGAAGGCCTTGCCGAAACCGTCGATATCGCCGGATGGGTCGGCGAGACCGCTCGCGGCGATCGCCTTTCCGGTTTCGACTGCGGTTCCAAGCATCGTCTGAACGTTGCCTTCGTTGTCGCTGGTTGGATCCAACTTGTAACCGGCGGTCTGAATGGTAAGTCCGTCAGCCGTGTAGCCGAGGGAAATGCCTTGATCGAAGGTCGTGTTGGCCTTGGCCTTGTCGTCGCCGGCCTGCTGAGCAGCTGCTTCCGACGCCTTGCCGAGGTCGCGAGCCGCCGCCACAATGGCCTCGGTTCCCTTGACGAAGGAGTCGATACCGGCATCGATCTGCAAGCGCAGACCTTCGATTTGGGTGGCGTCAGTCGACGTCACCATGGTCGCCATGAGCTTGGCAATTTCGTTGATCGGCTTCGAGGCGAGACGCATCTGATCGTCAATGGCATCAGAACTGGCAAAATTGTAGATGCTGCCAATGGCGGTCCTCGCCTGATCAATGGCCGCCTTCGCAGAGACAAGGTCGGCGCTGTCATGGCTCGCCGCATATTGCACAAGGGAAGTTCTGGCTTTAACGGCAAGAACCTGTCCCTGATAGGCGAGAGCCAGAAACTCCGAAGCCTCGCGAACCTTGGCTTGCTCGGTGGCTGCGAGCTGTTCCATCTCCTGCGACTTCATCTTCGCGTCGGACTGCAGTTTGTGAGCAACCCACTGCAAGGACGACACAGATTTGTCGACGCTTCCCCATGCTGTGGCGATGTCGGCAGAGGCCTTGACCAAGGCGTCGACAGACTGCCTGAACGCCGAAAGCGCAGCTGAGACAGACTGCAGCGCTGGATCGTTCGCGGCTCCAAGGCCAGCAATTTCTCCGTTCACCTGATCGAGGAGCCCACTCGCCTTCTGGGCAGCGGCGGGTTCTCGCGTCAGGATGAAGCGGCTAACGGCATCGCCCGCTACGCCTACATCGGCCACAGCAGCCGCCGAGCGTGATGTCAGATCGATGGCTACTCCCAGCCTGCTGAGGCCAAATGCACCGGCACCGCCGACGACGGCTGCCAGCAGTGCCAGCAGCACAAGGCTCGCGCTGATTTTGCGGGTAATGGATTGCCTGGAAGGCGCGTCGCCTCGCTTCATGATCTCCCCCAAACTCATTCCGACCGGACGTGCCTCTCGATCCGAGCTGGCCCGCACCCAATCTGACAACACACTCCGACAGAACTTTCGGTCAGGCGCCTCCTCAAGCGCCAAGCACCGCTCCTCGTCAGGAAACATACAGGTCGTTTAATTACTTCAACGACACAAACATTTCACTTCATTGCAATTTACGCTCGGAGGGTTTCCCAAAAGTTATTTTGTGGGTTGAGATTGCAATCTGTCGAACGACCTTGCCCTTCGCCATGTTGGGGCCCGCCAATGGCGTTCACTCAGCAAGTTCTGAAAGAGACGGCTCTTAGCATTCATTTCTATCGAATATTTTGTATTACGAAATATTTATATTGCCATCCTTCGCTCTAATGGACTCCAGCAACAGTTGAACGTTGCTGTTCCGGAGCCGTGAGCGGTACCGCCACTCACCGAGAACCGTCGGTCTTCAAAGCCGCCCTTGTAAATCATTGCTCCAGCGCGATCCGCGTCGCTCTTCTCCTGCGGGAACCAAACGAGGCTCATCGACGTTTGGGATATACGAATGGAGCGCGGGGGGACGGGTCGATCGACGCCAGCCCCAGGCAACACCTCCCAGTCTCCGATCACTTGGAATCGACGCCTCCCGGCTCATCCGGGTCGAAAATACGTTTTTTGCCAGAAGCTTATCCGATGCGATGCGATCAAGCGTTTGGAACTCGACCGATGCCGATCAATAGATGCCAGACAGAAATGTGATCCGAGCTCACGACTTTCATTTTTCGAGACCGATCTGCGCCTTCGGCGGATCGCTCAGCAAATTCCGGAGCCCCGAAATGACCAACGATAACGCCAACCCGCCCGTAAGCCATGTAGCTCTGATCGGAAACTTTCCGCCCCGCAAATGCGGCATTGCCACCTTTACCGCCGATCTCCGCGAGGCGTTGGTCGAAACCGACCCGAACCTTCGCATCAGTACGGTAGCCGTGACCGACGAGGGGCAGCAACACGCTTATCCATCGGTGGTAGGCTATGAAATCAACCAGCACGAGGCCGATGACTATGTTGCGGCGGCTGATCACATCAACGCGCTCAACCCTGATGCCGTTTCGCTCCAGCACGAGTTCGGCATATTCGGTGGAGAAGCGGGAGAATATCTTCTCAAGCTGATCGAGCGCCTGCGCGCGCCGGTAGTTACGACGCTACACACCGTATTGGTGGATCCGACTCCAGATCAGCGCCGTGTCATGGAGCGGCTCGCCGAGCACTCCGCTCGGCTAGTGGTTATGACCGAGATGGGCAGAACCATATTGAGTCGCCATTGGAACTTCCCGGCGGAAAAGATCGCCGTCATTCCGCATGGTATTCCTGATGTGCCCTTCCTCGACCCGGCATTCCAGAAGCATCGTTTCGGGCTCGATGGTCGCAAGGTGGCGCTGACCTTCGGCCTGCTGTCGCCCAATAAGGGCATCGAGAACATGATCGATGCCCTGCCCGATCTCGCACAGGCCCATCCGGACATCATTTATGTCGTGTTAGGTGCGACCCATCCGCATCTGGTCGCCCGCGAGGGCGAAACCTACCGCGAGAAGTTGCAGGCTCAAGCGGACGCGCTTGGCGTTTCGGATCATCTGATGTTCGTCAACGAATATGTCGACGCGCCGATCCTCAAGGCTTGGCTTTCGGCGGCCGACATCTACGTAACGCCCTATCTTCACGAGGCGCAGATTACCTCCGGCACGCTGTCCTACGCTGTTGGACTGGGCAAAGCGGTCGTTTCCACCCCTTATTGGCATGCCCGTGAACTGCTTGCGAACGATGCTGGTGCTCTGGTCCCGTTCGGCGATGCCAAGGCACTCGCCTCAACGATCAGCGACCTTCTCAACGACGGCGCTCGCCGCGATCGCCTGCGCAGCACCGCCTACGACCTTGGCCGGCAAATGACCTGGCCAGTTGTTGGCCGCATGTATCTCGACCTGCTCTCCGAGGCCCGTTCGGGCGGACGGGCACCTGCGCCGGTCAGCAACCTCAGAATTGGCCGCCGTGTTCCGCTGGTTTCCACACTCGCCGCTGTCAACAGAATGACGGATGGCTGCGGCATGCTTCAGCATAGCCGTTCCACCATACCCGACCGACGTCACGGTTACTGCCTCGACGACAATGCGCGCGCCATGATGTTGGCGGTGGAGCTGAAATCGGAAGGCATTGAGACTGATCGCGCGACACGGATCGCCGACACATGCGCCGCCTTCGTGGATTCAGCTTGGGACGAGGATCGCTCCACCTTCCGCAACTTCATGGGCTACCAGCGCAACTGGCTCGAAGAAACGGGCTCGCAGGACAGCCATGGGCGTGCCGTTTGGTCGCTGGGTCGCGTCGTCGCTCATACTGACGACCATGGCCTGAAGCTGTGGGCCACCGGATTGGCCGATCGCGTTATTCCGGCCAGCGCCCACCTGACCAGCCCGCGCGCAACGGCATTCACCGTTTTGGGTCTCGTTAGTTGGTTGACGGTCTACCCAGGCCATCGTCCTGCGCGCCAACTGCTCGACACATTCGCGGCTCGCCTGCACGAACAACTGATCGAGCAGAGGCAACCGGACTGGCTATGGTTCGAGCCGGTACTCGCCTACGATAACGCCCGCCTGCCCGAGGCGCTCATCCGCGCCGGCCAGTGGCTGGGCAATGAAGAGATAATCCAGGACGGTATCGCGGCGCTTGAATGGCTGGCTGAGCTTCAGACAGACACCGACGGCCATTTCAGGCCGGTTGGTACCGAAAGCTTCGGCAAGCTCTACAGTCGCCCCCTGCCCTTCGATCAGCAGCCAGTCGACGCCTGGGCGATGATCGAAGCCGCAACGATTGCCTTTGACATCACTGGCGATCATCGTTGGCAGCACTATGCAGAGGCAGCATTCGACTGGTTCAACGGTCGCAATGACTTGGGACTGAGGCTCGCAACGCCGAACGGCGGTTGCTACGACGGCCTGCAAGTGGATCGCGTCAACCTTAATCAAGGGGCGGAATCCATTCTCGCGTTCCAGTTCTCGGTGCGTTCGATCAGGCAGTTGCAGCGGCTCGCGCATGCACGGCCTGAAGGCATGGTGGCGGGGGCTGCCGAATGACCTTGCTACTTCTGCCCCAACGCCTTTATCCCGATGCCAGCCGTGTCGTGGTTCGTAACTTCCAGCTGGCAGTTGAACCCAGAGGTCTAAACCCAGCCTCGCAAGCGCGAGCCCGGCGGATCGTCGAAACCGTTCAAGCGATGGACAATCGCACGGTTCAATCCGAGCTCTCGCTTGTAATGGCGGACTTTGAAAACCGGCACCGCGAAATGCGCCACTTCTTCGAAGAGCGCTACGCCGGCATCGCCGCCGATCTCGGTCTGATCGAACCGTTGCGTGACACCGAAAGGTTATTAATCGGCGCCTACTTCTGCCACGAATATTCCTTCGAGGCAGCCGCACTGATGAATCCCAGTGTCGTGCCGCACCCCGATCAGTCCGGGCTTGGTCCTGGCGAGATCCGCTTTCTGCTGTCGCTCAGAGCGGTCGGGGAAGGACACATATCTTCGATTACCTTCCGAGAAGGCATTCTCTCCGATCAGGGTGAACTTCGGCTGACCGATGACAGCCCGTTCGCCGTTGCCTCCCGTCCCGAGATGGGAGAGGACGGTCGGATCTGGGCCGTACGCGACGGGGATGGACCGCTCGATGAAACCGTCTTGCTGCCGGTGACCCCGGCTCAGCGAAACGGCCTTGAAGACTTGCGATTGGTTCACTTCACCGACGCAGAGGAAGGACCGCTCTGGTACGGTACCTACACGGCCTTCAGCGGTCAGGCCATCGCATCGGAAATGCTCATCACCAGGGATTTTCGCCGGTTTGAGCTCCGCCCCCTGTCGGGACCTGCGGCTCGCAACAAGGGCATGGCTCTTTTCCCGCGGAAGATCGACGGCGAATATGCGATGCTCGGCCGGCAGGATAACGAGAATCTGTTCCTGATCCGCTCAGGCGACCTCTTCCACTGGGACGAAGGCGTGCGGATTGCTGGACCTCTCCACCCGTGGGAACTCGTTCAGATCGGAAACTGCGGCTCGCCGGTTGAACTGGATGAAGGTTGGCTGGTGCTGACGCACGGTGTGGGCCCGATGCGCAAGTATGCGATTGGTGCCATGCTTCTCGACAAAGACGATCCGACGCGCGTCATAGGTCGTTCGCGTGTGCCTTTGCTTTCGCCATCGGATGCCGAGCGCGAAGGCTACGTGCCCAACGTCGTCTACACCTGCGGCGCACTGGCTCATGCCGGCCGGCTGTTTGTTCCTTACGGTATTGCCGACAGCGCAGTGGGATTTGCCAGCATCGAGCTCGAGGAACTTCTGGCGTCGCTGGTATGATCTAGAAGGATCAAATTACTATTAGCAAAACGGGACGCGCCTCCTGAGGGGCGCGTTTCCCTTTGGTTGCGGGGGACCGTCTGAATGTTGAACGATCGATGTTCGGTATTTTTATCAATGTATATTGCTACTTAAAACAAGCTATAAAAGGCGAAAATAACTCAAGAGTTGGATCGCAGTAACTCTCATTTGCAAGTGCGGCGGTTCCCGATAAAAAAGAAAAACTGTAGTATACGCGCCATGGCAAGCCGGTCAGCGCGATGATAAACGTGCGAATCTGATTTCGAAACGGATCGCGGACGCTGATAGGGGAACCCACGTATGGAGCCTGCCGTCGCCAAGAAAAAAGTCCCGAATCCCGCTGATGTTCATGTCGGCGCCCGCATTCGCATGCGACGCATGATTTTAGGGATCTCCCAGGAGAAGCTCGGGGCGACTCTCGGCGTTACTTTTCAGCAGGTTCAGAAATACGAGAAGGGCGCGACCCGCGTTGGTGCTGGCCGCCTATTGGAGATTGCCAATTATCTGGGCGTTCCGGTGAGCTATTTCTTTGAGACGGCCGCCCCCGGAGGCCTTGACGTGCAAGGCGCAATCGCATCTGCCGCCGGAGCGACCAATGAGTTCGACCAGTTTGTGAAGAGCTCGGAAGGCATAAAACTCAATAATGCCTTCCTTGGCATCCAGGATCCGGCAATCCGTCGGAACCTGCTCGACCTCGTGGTATCCATGTCGCGCGCCAGTCAGCAGAACTGACTGACGCCTGCATTTGTCGGTTCAATGACGTCGCCGACGGTGTTCCTCCAGATCGACAATATCCGAGTCCGCCTGTAGCGCCAGAATCCCGGAAAGCTCGGCGCTGGCCAATCCCAGCAGGAGCGCGGCTGAGACGCTAACCTCACGCGCCTGCGGCATGAGGTAGTCGATCATGGTCATCATGGCACGAATATTCATCGGGCGATGAACGTCGCCAGCATATGTGTGGTTGCCCATTGCAGGGTCTTCGATATCAGCGCTCATTGATCACCCGTACTCTTTTCAAGGATGCCAGGCCTGTCCCACTGTCCTTCCGGACGAACGAGCACGACGGCACCGGAGTGCGGTGACAGCGCATCGTCGGCCGGCGGCACAGTGAGGTCCGCCTCGTAGTAAGTCTCGTCTGTGAGATAGTTGATGCCATCGCCCTCGCGCAGGACGAAGCCGAAGTGCTTCCAGATCGGGGCAACGTCGGCCGCCGTCTGACCATAGAAGCGCGTGTATCCCTTGGTGCGGCAGAGCTCGATGCCAGCCTTGACCAGTTTCAGGGCAAGCCGACTCTTGCGGAAGCGCGGCAGCACAGCCAATCGCTCCAGCTTGACGAAGCCGGCAAAGTAGCGAATGCGCAGACAGCCGGCTGGTTCATCGCCAACAAAGCCAAGCAAATGCGTGGCGGTCAGGTCGTTGCCATCAACATCCTCCGCGAAGGGAATGGATTGTTCGGCAAGATAAGTTGCTGCTCTGATTGCATGAACCATCAGAAGCTGGTTGACGTCGTGAACGACCGTGATGCCGATCGCGTTTCCTCGTGCCGCAGAGCCAGGCCGCCAGGTATCGTAGGGAGCAGCGGGAAGTTCTGGTTCTCCGCAACGTTCCTCCTCGCCCAAGCGACGGCAGGTCATGATACCCGGTGCGTAAATCCCTGCATGCCGGGCTCCCATCGTGAAGCCGATGCTTTCGAAGAGATGGCGCGCCTTGTCGTTGGCCGCCTTGCAGAACACGGGTAGGCCACGGAACTTGTCCGACGTGAGGCGCTCCATGACGAGTGAAATGCCGCCAGCGATCGCCGGAGAGATGTAGATTCCCCAGAAATAGATAGCGACCGGCTTTTCCCACTGGCGGGCAATGAAGCGATTATCGGGAGCACCGGTGTCCATTCGACCATCGAACAGGGCGTCGAGACCATCCTGATTGAGAGGCAGAAGACAAACGAATCCAAGCGGACCATTTCCGGGCTGTTCCCGCCATTGCCCCCGACCAATGGCCAGAATGGTGTCTGGATTGCGTTTATAGATACGCATGACCGTATCGAGGCTCGCGACACCCTGAATTTCGGGGGTCGCTTTTCTCATCAGATCTGCAATAATTTCACTTGAAGGGCTGAAAATCGAAAGGTTGCGGCCGTACCTGGAGTAATCGATACGATCAATATGGCGCGACGAGTTGAACTTGGACGCTTGTTCGTAATATCGGGTATGGGAATTCATATTGTCCCTCGCTTCTGGTAATTACGAACCCTTTCTTTCGAGGTTTGAACGTAACCAATTCGGGAGCTGTTCCGTGCATCCGATTTTGACGCAGGGTGATGAGGCAGATGGAACACGGTGACGGCGCCGCGGATTTGGACATTAACTGGGACGATGTGCGCGTCTTCCTGTTGGTTGCACGCCTTTCCAGTTTCCGCGCGGCCTCGATCGAAAGTGGTGTATCCGTCAATGCCTTGCGTAGGCGTATCGAAGCGCTCGAGCACAAGATCAACGCGGTCCTTCTGACCCGATCGGCCAAGGGCGTTGAGCTCACCCAGGAAGGTCGCAAGGTCGAAGAAACTGCGCAGGCGATGCTCGAACAGGCGCGTGCGCTGGCGCGTCTGTCGTCGAAATCCAAGCGGGGCCTCAGGGCGACCGTGCGCGTGGGAGCCACCGAAGGGCTCGGAGCGTTCTGGCTCGTTCCTCGCCTGGTCGACCTATTCGAGCAGGCGCCCGGCATTCAGGTCGACTTCCGCAACGAGATGCGCATACCCGACGTCTCGGGTCTTGAAGTGGACATCGCCGTACAGCTCGAACCGCCAGCCGACGAAGGGCTCAAGGTTGTCCGCCTGGGTTGGCTTCACGTCGTATTGTTCGCATCCGCTCAATACATTTCTCGCCACGGCATCATCGAAACATCGCAGGACATTCCACGCCATCGCTTCATCGAGATCAATGCACCGCAGATTCAAAGTGCAGCGCTCAAGGAGGAGCTGCCTGAGGACGATACCCGGAGCTTCGTTGCGCTAAGGGTCAACACCGCCTCGGCACAGGTGTTGGCCGCGACGCATGGGGCCGGCGTCACAGCGTTGCCGACCTATGCCCAGTTGGTCACGCACAAGCTCCACCATGTTGCCAGGGAATTCTCGCTGAAGCGCGACATTTGGCTCTGCTATCATCCCAGTGTCGTCGAATTCCGGCATATGCGGCAGACAATTGACTGGATCAAATCCTCCTTCGATCAGGAAAAATACCCCTGGTTTGGGGAGCAATATCTGTCGCCCGACGAAATTGCGCATCTGGCGGAGCGGCGAGGGCTTGGTTCTCTCTTTTCCGGCTTCCGCGACGAGCATAAATTGTAGTAGTGCACCTGGATCAATTGAGCATTGCTTTCGGTAATCCCGTGGGGGCGGTCATGAACGAGAAAGCTATGACACTCCGCCAAGAGCTGCCGCGCCTGATCGAGGCTGCGAGATCCCTTGGAGCTTCAATGCTTGTCATGCTGCTCATGAACGTTGACCAGGAGCTTCGCAAGCAAGAGATTGAGCGCCGTGACTCGCCTGAGCGCGAGCCGATCGATCCTGATCGTACAGGAATGCTCTGAAAACCGTGCCCAACCGCACCGTCGTTACTCGTCCCATAGAGCTACGACACATGAATATTTTCGAATATATCAGTCCGAATCGTAACGCTCAGCAGAGCCGTTTGCCCGCCTTGGAGATAAAGCGCGATCGAATCTTTTTTCGGGAACCACTTTGCCACTCAGGCGTTGACGGTTAACTGATAGTACCGATTTGCAAGTAGGCGACCCCTTATTTGCCTTCCGGACATAGCAGCTAAGGCAAATGATACATGCTCGATAGTCGCCGTTCGATAAGATCCATCGCCAAGTCCCCAACAGGCATTTCAGGTTTTGACGAACTGACCCTTGGCGGTCTGCCTACCGGCCGGCCAACACTCGTTTGCGGAACCGCCGGATGTGGTAAAACGCTCTTCGCGGCAACGTTCCTTGTTCATGGCGCGCGCGAGCTTGATGAGCCTGGCGTCTTTGTAAGTTTCGAAGAGAGACCAAGCGACATCATCGAGAACGTTGCCTCGCTCGGTTTTGAGCTAGACGCTCTCATCGCCTCGGAAAAGATGGTTATCGAGCATATCGAAGTCGACCCGTCGGAAGTGGCGGAGATTGGCGACTTTGATCTCGAAGGTCTTTTCCTGCGCCTTGAGCTCGCCATTGACTCAATTGGCGCCAAGCGCGTCGTACTCGACACGATCGAGAGCCTCTTTTCCGCTTTCACCAATCAGGCGGTTCTCCGCGCGGAAATCCGTCGCCTGTTCGACTGGTTGAAGGATCGCGGCTTAACGACGGTCATCACCGGCGAACGGGGCGATGGAGCTCTGACACGTCAGGGCCTTGAAGAATACGTCTCGGACTGCGTCCTATTGTTGGACCATCGGGTCCAGAACCAGATCTCGACGCGCCGGCTCAGAATCGTCAAGTATCGCGGGACCAGTCATGGCACCAATGAATATCCATTCCTGATCGATCAGGGAGGTTTTTCGGTTCTGCCGGTGTCCTCGCTTGGTCTCAATCACCGGGTTTTCGATGAACGGGTGAGCACAGGCGTTGCAGATCTCGACGCCATGGTTGGCGGTGGCGGTTTTCATCGGGGGTCGAGTATCCTGATTTCCGGCGTGGCCGGTTCGGGAAAATCATCGCTGGCGGCAAGTTTCGTCGACGCTGCCTGCAAAGCGGGCCAGAAGGCGCTCTACTTCTCGTTCGAAGAATCGCAAGATCAGAGCGTCCGCAACATGCGTTCTCTCGGCATCGACCTCGGGAAACACATCGCCGAAGGTAAGCTCAAGTACGTCGCGGCGCGCCCGACATTCTACAGCCTGGAAATGCACCTCGCCCTGATGCTGAGGGAAGCGTTGGTCTTCAAGCCGGACGTGTTTGTGCTCGACCCGCTGTCGGCCTTCACGGAGACGGGAAACCGGACCGAAGTCCATGCCATGCTGCTGCGCATCGTCGACTTCCTGAAGTCTGAGGGCATCACCGGCGTCCTCACCCATCTTACGCAGAGCGGCCAAACGGTTATCGAAACCGAATCCGGGCTTTCGTCTTTGATGGACGCCTGGATCCTGCTTCTCAATCGCGAGGCCAACGGCGAGTTCAACCGCGAGCTCTATCTACTCAAGGCGCGGGGCCTCAGCCATTCCAATCAGGTCCGTGAATTCATCATGGATGGAGACGGCATTCGTCTCTTGCTGCCCTACACAGGACAAGGACAAGCTTTGACTGGCGCTGCAAGGCGCATTGCAGAAGCTGAAGAGCGACGACGGGAACGTCAGCGCGAGATGGAAGCGGAGAAAGCCCAACTCCTTATTGAACAGCGACGGCGCCGTACACTGGCACAGATCGAGATCTTGCGCTCAGAGCTCGAGGCAGACGAGGCTGAGCTTCGAGGGCTCGTCGAGACGGAAGCCGACCGACGCACACAAGTTGAAACAGACGAAGCCGAGATGCGCAAATCTCGTGGTAATCGATAGGAAGAGCCGATGTCGACGGAAGACGCACCTGCGCGCAAACTGATACTCTACGTCGCCGGCGAAACCCCAAAGTCGCTCGCGGCCATCTCGAATCTTGAGCGCATCTGTCGAGAGCATCTGCCGGGAAAGTACCGGATTGAAGTCATCGACCTGAAGAAGAACCCACAACTCGCCCGCGAGCATAAGATCGTGGCGATTCCGACACTCGTGCGGGAGCTTCCCATTCCCATCCGCAAGATCATCGGCGATCTTTCCGACGAGCAGAAGGTTCTGATCAATCTGAAAGTCGAATGATGCAGAACTCTCAAGAACAGGCGCTCCAAAGCCTTATCGATGACCTCCGCCAACGCGTGGCAGAGGCCGAGGATACCCTGGCAGCCATTCGTGATGGCAGTGTCGATGCCGTCGTTGTGGGAGGGGAAGGCAAGGACGAAGTTCTGGTCATCGGCGACGACGTGTTGGCGTTTCGCAATTTCATGGAAGCCATGGAACCGGGTGCCGTCGCGGTCGATTCAGCGGGCCGCCTGCTCTACGCCAACGCCCGGTTTCGCCAGATCTTTAACGAAGACTGGGACCGTCTGAAGGGAAAGTCGCTCTCCGATATTCTGCCGGGGCCAGCCGATGCCATGGTCGAACGGCTGATCAGCCCTGAAACTGGCGAATCCGCTCCGGTATCGGTCTCCTTCCTGGAGCGAGGCGTGGAGCGCAATTACCTCGTTTCCGCGCGTCCGGTCCATCTTGGCACCGTACGCGGCTTTGCCATCACCTTTTCCGACCTGACGGAGCGCGTCCGCGCCGAGACCGCCGAGCGAGCGCAACGGGTGGCCAACGCCATCATTGCTTCGGCAAACGAGGCCGTCATCGTTTGCGACCGTACCCTGACGATTACGCACGCCAACTTCGCGGCCGAGGCACTGTCAGTCGGGAAACTGGTGGGGTCCCGGCTCGATGTTGCCATTCCCCTGAAATTTCCCGACGCAACCGGCATCCTTGAAATTGGCGAGCTTGTTGAATCCTCCCTTCGCGGAACACCCCTTCGCAGTATTGAAGCCTTCGCGCCCATGTCGCCGGGTGCGCGCGACGTGCTCGTCAGTGCCGCACCGCTCAACATTTCCGATGATGAGCCGGAAGGCTGCGTGCTGACGCTGGTCGATCTTTCCCAGCGGAAGAAGGACGAGCGTCAGATGCATCTTTTGATGCGAGAGCTCGACCATCGCGTGAAAAACACACTGGCTCTGGTCCTGTCGATCAGCAAACGCACCGCTGCCAGCGAGGAGACACTGGAAGGCTTCCAAGGGTCATTCATCGGGCGCATCGAAGCCTTGGCAGCGACCCACAACCTGCTTGCAAGCGTCTCATGGGAAAGCCTTTCATTGCGCCAGATCTTCGGAGCAGAGGTCTCACCTTATGCTGAGACCAGCAGTGATCGCGTCAACATTCTTGGTCCGGACCACAGCCTCTACCCACGAGCGGCAATTGCCGTGGGGCTGATTTTCCATGAGCTGGCTACCAATGCCACGAAGTATGGCGCTCTTTCCCAGGAAGCCGGGTCAGTCAATTTGGAGATCCACCCCAAAACAGATCAGCCTTATGTCGAGGTGACCTGGACGGAACGAGATGGACCTCCAGTAAAATCGTTCTCACGCAAAGGCTTCGGACACACGGTCATCGCTCGAAGCCTCTCCTATTCGCCACATGGCGGCACGACGCTCGACTTCGAACCAACAGGCGTGATTTGCCGTATCCGCATCCCCATTACGGACGTTGCCTGACACAGCGGGTCGTTTTTTGCCCTTGGCACGAGAAGGGCCGCCAACCAATCCTGGCCACCGGCCTTTCTTGATTCAGGCGAGATAGTCGCCAAGCATGAAAGCATTGAGGTCGGGGATAACCGCATCCGCCTCGGTCAATACGGACGACCTGCCGATGCCGAGGGCTGCCATGCCCGCGCCTTTGATTGAGGCGACACCAGCCACCGCATCCTCGACGCCAAGACAATCGGCTGGATCGACGCCGAGCTGAGCGGCAGCTTTCACGAAGATTTCCGGATCCGGCTTGCCGCGCTTCAAAAGGCGCGCATCGACGACCGTATCGAACATATCGGCAATACCAAGCCTCTCAAGAATGGCCGGTGCATTCTGACTGACAGAGGCGAGACCGGTCTTCAGACCGGCGGCGCGGACCATCTTGAGCGTCTCCAGTGCGCCGGGAAGAAGATCATCCCGCGTCATGGTGCCGATCAGTTCCTTGTACCAAACGTTCTTCATGTCAGCGAGGCGATCGAATTCCGCTGGTTCCAGCGTGACGCCGCCCTTGTCGAGGATCATTTGCAAGGACATGCGACGATCTATGCCCTTCAGGCTCTCGGCCAGTTCGTCATCGAAGCCGATATTGAGCGTGTCGGCCAATCGCTTCCAGGCGAGGTGATGGAATCGAGCGGTGTCGGTGATGACACCGTCGAGGTCGAAGACAACGGCTTTGAATGGCTTGTGTGCGAAAGGACGGGGCAGAGGCGCGGAGCGCACCGGTTCAGCCGCTGACAGATCAATCGGTTCGCCTCGGAGGAACAGGCGGATGGCGTCGCCCTCGATCAGGCGGAACTCGACACCAGCAGTAGATACGGTGACTTCCAGTGTCCGGCCGTGATCGACCAGGCGGAAGCGATAGCGACCCCAGCTCTTGGGCAATGAAGGCGCAAAATGCAGTTCGCCGTTTCGCGGCCTGAGGCCGGCAAAACCATGCACAACGCTCATCCAGGTTCCGCCCATGGCAGCCGTATGAACGCCGTGGAACGTGTTGCCGTGCGTGTTGTCGATGTCCATCCGCGCAGTGTCCATGAAGAACTCATAGGCCCGGTCGTTCAGTCCGACTTCCGCCGCGATGATGGAATGAATGCAGGTGGACAGAGAGGAATCGTGGGTGGTGATGGCCTCGTAATAGTCGAAGTCGCGCCGCTTCACCGCCTTGGGGAACAGGTCGCCGCGAAGGAAGAGGGCCAGAACCACGTCGGCCTGCTTGCAGACCTGATGCCGGTAGATGACCAGCGGGTGATAGTGAAGGAGAAGCGGATAGTTCTCAGCCGGCGTCCCAGCGAAATCCCATACCTTGCGCAACAGGAAGGCGTCGTCCTGGGCGTGAATACCGCGCTCGTCGTCGTAGGGCAGTCGAAGCCGTTCCGAGACATCCGACCAGTGCTTGATCTCAGAGGCAGAAAGCTCAAGCTTTTCCGCAAGTTTGGCAAAAGCTTCGGCCTTCTCCCGTCCCATCCAGCCAGCGATTTCGGCGGCAAAGGCCAGATGGGTTTTCGCCATGACGTTGGTATAGAAGTTGTTGTTGACGAGAGCCGTGTACTCGTCGGGGCCCGTCACCTCGTCGATGTGGTAGCTGTTGCCGACGAGATGGGCGAGATCAGCCCAGACACGCGCCGTCTCGAACACGAGTTCGGCCGCTCCGTCGGTGAGCAGCGAGACATCACCGGTGGCGTCGACATATTGCTTGATGGCAAAGGCTATGTCTGCGTTGATGTGATACTGCGCCGTGCCGGCCGGGAAGTAGGCAGAGCACTCCTCCCCCGTAATCGTCCGCCATGGGTAGAGTGCGCCACGGCTATGGCCAAGGTCGCGAGCTCTCGCCCTCGCCTTGTCGAGATAACCGATGCGATGACAGAGCACGGCGCGGGCGAACTCAGGCATCGTGCGCAGGAACACTGGCAGAACGTAAATCTCGGTGTCCCAGAAGGAATGCCCCTCGTACCCCTCGCCGGTCAGCCCCTTGGCGGCAATGTTGGTACGGCCGTCGCGGCCGATCGACTGGAACAGGTGGTAAAGGTTGAAGTGCAGACCCTGCGACAAGGCGTCGTCGCCTTCGATCTCGATGTCTGCCTTGTTCCAGAAGGCCACGAGACACTCGTGCTGCTCGGCAGCCAGGCCTTCGAAGCCGGCGGCGCGCGCGCCTTCCAGCGCCTCAGCAGCACGCATTTCCAGCTCCGAAGATGGAGCGTCGCGGCTGGTGACGATGGCTGTCATCTTATCGAGGGTAACTGTCTCACCGGCCTTGGCGGTGACGCGGAAGCGCTGGGACAAAACACCATCCTGCTCCCCCGCTGTTTTCTCCGACGCTCCACCGCCCGTGATGTCGGCCAGAGTCTCGATCCTCAGCGTCAGGCCACTGTTGTGCGTCCGCGATACGAGCACGGAACGTCCGGCGACCGCCGAGGTCTGAACCGCCGAAAGCGCGCGCGCTGAAACGCCTGAGCCGAGGCGCGGATCGAAACTTTCCTCTGCCCCCCGAACGGCGCTGTTGAGCGTCGAGATGAGTTCGATAGAGGCACCTGTGTCGAGCGGCGTCACCGCGACGGATTGAGCGAGGATCGCACTGCGCGACAGGCTGACCAAGCGCCTCGATACGATACGCACGCGACGCCCGGCGGGAGACCTCCACTCGACACTTCGGACCAGGACGCCCTCACGAAAATCGAGGCTGCGCTCATAGGCAAGGATGACGCCGGTTGCGAGGTTGAAGCGTTCACCGTCAATGGCGATCTCGACGCCCTTGGCATTCGGCAGGTTGAGCATGAACTCATTGAGGCGAGCGAAGCCATAGGCGTTTTCGGGATAACGAATAGCCTCGGTGTCGTAGAAGCCGTTGACGTAGGTCCCCTCCATGGTGCCGTCTGCCACGCCGAGCCAGGCTTCATCGTGCGTGCCACGGGTTCCGATATGGCCGTTGCCCAACGCGAATAGCGTCTCACGCAGCAAGTTGGCTTCGGCATCCCAATGATTTTCGACCAAACGCCATGGATCAGTGGGCATCGACGAGAGCGTTTGTGAGGGGTTCGAGGACACTTCAGTCTCCTTGGAATGGTCGAGCATCGGCTCCTGCGGCCCTGTCAGACCCGATTGCCGATAATACATCGCGTGGGTCCAGCTACTGACGAGCCAACGGCGAGACGGGTTTCGTGTCAATCGGCTGAGTGGACATGGGTAGAGTGGGAGTGGTGAGAGCCGCTACGACTGCGGCCAACTGATCGTCATAGCCACGGGGCCCGACCAGAATTCCGCCGCTTGGCAGAGTGACGGCCGCAAAGCGACAAGCACCGACAAAGCTGATGAATTCACTGGCGTGCGGAACGAACAACATGTCGACCTTCTCGAAACAGGATTCGACCGCCCGACAAAGACCCGAAAGGCGGCGCTGCCGACGAACCTGATCAAGGGACGAATGGTTCAACGTCCGAGATAGACGCTCGTGCAAATGTTGGGGGAACAGTTCCGGTAGCTCGAAGAAAGGCGCGACAACATCTTCGAGGCGAAGAGCGAGGCAGGCATCGTCGTTCACCAGATTGGCGACCTCGGCAAAAGGCGTCGTGTCGATCCCGACGACCTCAAGGCAAAGTTGATCGGCGAGATTGCGAGCAAGAGCGCTCTTTTCACTGCCAAGCACACCAAGACTTGTCGGAGATTCAAATGATCGCTCCGCGTCGCAACAATTCTCGATGACGCTACGCACTGCGGCACCGCATTCCAAATCAGAGGTGAGAATGACTACGCTATCGAGCTCCGGTGCGGCACCGAACATGCCTTCCGCGGCGAGACCTTCGGAGCTCGACCTTATCGCCAGCAACCCATCGGAGATCGCAGCGGGATAGACCGTACCGATCCGATCACTGACAATACCGAAGGCCGCCACACCGCTAGCTAGCGCAGACACCGCTCCATCCCCAGCGTGCTCAAGGCAAAGAGGATCGACGGCCGTCTTGCCTACAAGGAGGGCGCCGGCGGCACATAGTTTTTCAACGAGGGGGGCGTCGTAATCCGGCAGGAAATCGAGAGCAGGGATTCCGACTGAAGTCGCCATGCCAACAACGTCAACGTTGGCGCCAACCACAAAGGGGACTCCCCAAAGGGGTAGCTTTGATGGGTCGCTGCAGCGGGCGAGAAGATCCCGAACTGCCTGGTCCAAAGGAGCCGGAACGAAAGTATCATCTAATGTCAGAGCGCGACTGGAGATACCTTGCAGGACTTCCCAAAGGCCCTCCGGCCCTAGCGCCAACCACGCGCGAAGGTCGCCCAGCGTCAACAAGGGGGCGCTCATAGCACTCCTCCTCTGTACTGCACGATTGGCACCGGATCTCTCCCAAAAGCGCTTTTGCTCCCGTAACATTGTCAGTAGAGGAATGTCAATGCTCTTATCCATTGCAAGAGCCGCGGTTATTCTTCGCATGACCGGGAGAAATCCTTAAGGTTTTGCCAACTTTTCCAAATTCTTGAACTTGATAAACAATAATTCCACAATATTGAAAGCGCTTTTGATAATCGAGGTCAGCTGTACAAACTGAAAAGCCGGCGTTATACAAATACCCTGTTTCCCCTGCCATCGGCTCCGCATGAACCTCAAGGAACTGGCGCGTCACCTCGGTCTCTCCCAGAGCACGGTCAGCCGCGCGTTAAACGGCTATCAGGACGTCAATCCTGATACGCGGGAACGGGTAATGGCGGCCGCACAGCGGTTTGGATACTCGCCGAATGCCAATGCCCACCGCTTGGCAACCGGGCAGTCCGGAGCAATCGGCATCGTTTTTCCTTCCGACAGAGATCCTCTGCTCGACCCGCTGTTCACCGATTTTCTATCCGGTCTCACCAACAGCGCTGCCAAGCGCCATATGGATATTCTGGTCAGCGCCAGCCTAGACACAGCCGAGGCAAGCTATCGGCGTCTTGCGCAACGAGGATCGGTTGACGCCGTCGTCCTTTCCAGCCCTCTTCTGGAGGATTCGCGCGTACCCTTGCTTAACAAGCTCGGCATTCCATGTGTCGTACATGGGCGCACCAAGTCGCTGCTCCCTTATGCCTTTCTCGACATCGATAACGAAGGCGCATTCCGGCAGGCCACGGAGCTCCTGATCGGCCTTGGTCACCGGCGCATTGGCTTGGTGAATGGCGACGCAAGACAGTCTTTCGCGATTGATCGTGAGATAGGTTGGCGCTCAGCCCTGCTTCAAGCCGGCCTTGAAGCGCCCGAGATGCTCAACGGCTCCGACATAATGAACGATGAGGCCGGCTACCGTCTGACGGCCAGAATGTTGGCGAGCACAGCTCCTCCAACAGCCATCATATGCTCTAGCGTCTTTTCGGCCGTCGGCGCTTGTCGCGCCATTCGGGACCGTGGGCTTGCCATAGGCTCCGACATTTCGGTCATCGCGCACGACGACGGCATAGCGTCGATCCGGCCGGAAGCCCACCATCCAGCATTGACCACCACGTTTTCATCGATCCATCGGGCCGGCGAGCGCATCGCCGAGATTGTCGCCGACCTCATGGAGGGCAAAGATCCTGAAAGTTGTCAGGAAATCTGGCCGGTCGACCTGATCTTCCGAGATAGCACGAGACCTCCGGTCAGCGCCTGAGAAGCAACTGTCGCGACGGTTGCAAGCGCTATTCTTTCCTCCAGGAACAAGTCGTACTTCTGCCGGTTGTCCCTCCATACGTCGGAGGAGATCCCGGATGGAAAATCGGCTTTTGGCGCATGCGCTTTCCACGTCGCTCGCGACGACCATGGCGCTTCGGTGCGGCAGGCCTATTCAGTTCTCCAGGACGAAAAGCAGCGGATTTGGTGGCGATCCTCGCGCTGGCTCTCGATGCCGACCAAGATGTCTTCGCCTATCGCAACGCCGTTATCCGAGCGCAGCAAGCGGGCGACATCAATGGCATCGCTCGGTGCGAAGTGTTCACCATCAGACACCTACCGAAACGAAGGAAAATCGTCATGAAATACTCCCTTTTGAGCGGAGCGCTCTTGGCAGTCGCAGTCTCGGCCAGTCCGATGATGGCTCAAACGACGCCGCCCCCTCCCCCGGATAGCGCCGTCTCGATTGGTCCCGTCGACCGGGACTCATTTGTCAAAACGGCTTTGAGCTCAAATGACTGGGAAATTCAGTCAAGCGAGCTGGCCAAGAAGCAAGCCAGCAGCCCCGATATCAAGAGCTTCGCCAGCATGATCATCGATGATCACGTCACGGCCGGTGTAAAGCTCAAGGAAACATTGGACGCAAACAACGAGTCCATGCCGTCAGCTGCGCTGACCTCCAAGCATCAGGATATGCTCGATCAGCTGAAATCAGCCCAGGGCGAGCAATTCGACAAACTCTACGTCGATATGCAGACCCAGGCACATGTGGAAGCCATCGCGCTTTTCCGTGGCTACTCGCAATCGGGCGACGACAAGGCTCTGGCCGGATTTGCTCGCGAAACGCTGCCGACACTGGAGGCGCACCTTGCCCACGTCAAAGAGCTCGGCGGGGCGAAGTAACACCCTCGTCGCTGGCGCGTCGCCCAAGCGACCGCCGCCACCCACCGTCTCAGGAACTTCTCACGCCTTCCTCGCGTTCTCTCGGGAGACAGAAAGGAATGATAATGGAACACGCCGATCGTAATGATGAAATTCGAGCCCGCGCCTATCAGCTCTGGGAAGAGGAGGGACGCCCTGAAGGCCGAGCCGAACAACACTGGTTCACGGCAAAGGAGACGCTCGCGGTTGAGGAAAATCAGGAGAGTACCTATCTCCCGATTGATGAGGGTACGGATCCTGAGCCGATCGAAGCGCTGGAGAATGCCGGGGAGTTCCCGACTCTCACCGATCAAGGAGACCAGCAAATTCCTCGGCGCCGCAAACGTGGCGAACCAGCTCCGCCGATCAATAACTGACCGGCTTTTTGCGCGTCGGGCGCGCCAGTCCATCGGAAAGTCGCTAGAGCTTGGTGACGTTGCCTTGATAATCGAGGCGGACAAGAGCCGGTATGCCATTTAGTCGAGCACTGGCGCGCCACACCCCATCCGTTCCGAGGACCAGGTTGGCTACATGCGTGTAGCCGGCGCTTTCGAGCCAAGTCTTGGCTTGGCCTTCGGTAAAGCTGTTTTCTCCGACGAGCGGAGCTCCAGTAGTGGTCGGCTCTTGCACATAAGGCAAGTCGACCACCATGAGGAGAGTGGAGAGCGTCAAACCGCCCGCGGCAGCCATCAGATACATCGCCCTCTCTCCGTTTCACTTTCCACTGCTATTTAGCGGACGGGACTTGTACGGCCCAACGCCCCGAGGGGGTGAATGTTCCCACTTGTATTGCCGGTATTTTGGCTTCGGCCGGCCATCTCCAATGACTGCTCCGCCGACGAAATGTGAACATCACTCATCGGCTCTCCTGCTCAGCACCCCCTGGATAACGACTTCCAACGCACTCTGCCGAACGGAGGCTTGACGACCTTTTCGAGTTAGCTTATTCGTATCAGTAATACGTATAAATAAAACGACGGGCGGAAACCAACCCATGAAGCGTCCCACGCAGAAGGATGTTGCCAAGCTAGCAGGCGTCTCGCAGGCAGCCGTTTCGATGGTGCTGAGCGGCACCGGTGCCCCGACAATCTCATCCGACACCTGGGCGCGTGTTACCGAAGCGGCCAAGGCACTCGGCTACGCCCCTAATCGCTTCGCGCAAGCGCTAAAAACGCGCCGGACAATGACCATCGCCTGCATCGTGCCGGACATCACCAATCCCTTCTACCCGGTGCTGATCCGTGGCGTGCAGGCGGTGGCACAGGAAGGCGCGTATGACGTCATCACCGTCAACACGGACGGTGATCCGGCTCGCGAGCGACATTTCCTGGATTGGGCGCATCAGGGACGGGTTGACGGCGTCATCGGCGTGTTCTTCACCTTGAGGGCGGCCGATTTCCGCTCGCTGGTCGAGGCTGGCGTTCCTGTCGTGCGCATCGAGTCGGCGCGCAAGAAGGGCGGAGATATCGCCATCGACGACATCTTCGTTGACAGCTATAGCGCCGCCCACGCGGTTGTGGGCTATCTCCTTCAGCGCGGTCATCGCCGCATCGCCATGTTGGCCGGTACCGGCGGGCCGCAATGCGTGCGGGTCGACGGATATCGCGAGGCCATGACTGCTGCCGGCCAGGAAACGTCGGTCACCATTACCGAGGCTTTCAGCGAGGAAGCCGGCTTTACCGCCGCGCAGACCATTCTGGAGAGCGGCTACGAACCGACCGCCATCTTTGCCGCCAACGACCTGATGGCCATCGGTGTCATGCGAGCCTTGCGCGATCGACAGCTCCGGATTCCCGAAGACGTCGCCGTGGTCGGCTTTGATGACATATCGCCGGCCAGCCTGGTGTCACCGCCGCTAACCACCGTAAGCCAGTTCCAGGCCCGAATGGGACAACTGGCGGCCGAGGCGCTGCTACAGCGGCTGCGCGGCCTGCGACCACCTCACGGAACAACCGAGGAAGTGCGCTTCCAACTTGTGGAGCGCGCATCAGCCTGAGGAATTGGCCGCACGGAGCGCGTTGTGCGGCATGGGGCCGGGCTGCCGGCCGGGAGAGGACCGGATCACGCGATCGGCCAAGTCGAGGAGCAAGCGCGTCGAGCCGGAAAGAACAACAAAGTGGAGGACACAATGGACAGACGGACATTTCTTGCCGGAAGCTTGGGGGCTTCCCTCGTTCCGCTCATGAGCCGCTTGGCATTTGCCGCCGGCAAGCCGGTGAGCTGGTGGTATGAGAGCGCCGCGCCGGCGCAGCAGGAGGCCATTTCCAAGGTACTGATCGCGGGCTTCAATGCCGCCCATCCCGACTACAGCCTTTCGATTGACTACCGCGGCTCCGAGCTCGACAAGCAGATGCGCGTTGCGCTCCTGTCGGGCAATGGTCCGGATGTCGTCTACACCGCCGGCCCAAGTTACGTGGCGCCGATGGCGCGCGCCGGCCAGCTTCTGGCCCTCGACGACTATGCCGAGAAGCTCGGCTGGAACAAGCGCATCCTGCCGGTCTTCCTGGAAATGGGCAAATATGACGGCAAGCTTTACGCCGTACCCAAGACCTACGAAACGCTCGGCCTGTTCTACAACAAGGCCGTACTCGAAAAGAACGGCTGGAAGGTTCCGGCTACCATCCCCGAACTGGAAGCGCTGGCCGACGAGGCGCTCAAGGCCAAGCTCGTTCCCTTCGCGTCCGGCAATGCCGGCTGGCGCGGCAACAACGAGCATTACGTCACCATCGTCTTCAACTCGATCGCCGGACCCGAGAATGTCTACAAGGCGCTGAAGGGTGAGATTCCCTGGACGGCAGAGCCCTTCGTGACGGCCATCAACAAGCTGAACGACTGGTGGCAGAAGGGCTATTTCGGCCCCGACTACTTCTCGCTGGAGACCGAGCAGTTCTTCGCCCAGATGGCCGCTGGTAAGTCACCCATGCTGCCGAGCGGCACCTGGCACTTCCAATATATCCAGTCCTATTTCAAGGATAAGGCCGACCAGTGCGGCTTTGTTGGCTTCCCGAGCGCCGAGGGTCTCGGTGGGCCGGTCTATGCGCTGGGTGTCGGCTCAACCCTCTCGATCGCTGCCGCCTCGCAGAACCCAGACGGTGCAGCCGCCGCCATCGACTATGTCTTCTCGCCGGAATTCTACAGCGCGATGAACTCCGTCTGGCAGGGAGAATGGAACGCTCCGCTCGAAGACCTGAGCATGGTCAAGATCAGCAATGAAGTACCGGTCCTCTACGCCGAAACCATGAAGACGCTGGCCGATGCGGTGGGCGACAACAAATACGGCTATACGTCGTGGACCTTCTTGCCGCCGGCCACCGACACGCAGCTGATCAACGGCATCGAAGAGGTCTGGCTCGGTCGCTCGACCGTCGCCGATTACCTCGCCCAGATTGACGCGACGTTCCAGCAGGAGAAGGCGGACGGCAAGGTGCCGGCAGTGCCTTCTCGCTGACCTCAGGTTCGCATCGGGCGGAAACCGGTTTTCCCCTTTCCACTCGATGCTCCAGCACGACGGTTGGAAGCGGCTGAGGCCGCTTCCGCTCGCCGGAGATTCCGCATGCATCGCCTTTATCTGATCCCGACGTTGCTCATCAACGTCGTCATCATCTTCATTCCCGCCGTGCTGACCATCGCGCTCGCCTTCTGCCGGTGGGATGGCATCGGCATGCCGGTGTTCATCGGGCTCGCCAACTTCAAGCAGCTCCTGGCCGATCGCGTCTTCTGGATGGCGCTCGGTAACAATGTCATCTGGACGGCCATCTTCCTGACGGTGCCGATCGCCATGGGTCTGCTCGCCGCAACCATGATGCTGATCGCCCGCCGCGGCAGTGCCTTCTTCCAGGTCGTCTATTTTCTGCCCATGGTGATCGCCACCGCCATCACCGCCCGCGTCTGGCAGGGCATGATCTATTCGCCGCTGACCGGCATCGCCGGTCTCGTCACCCGCGTCGGCTTTCCCGTTCCCAATCCGCTGACCCAACCATCGACAGCCCTCTACGGCATCGCCGTGGTCGACCTCTGGCACTGGTGGGGCTTTCTCTGCGTCATCTTCTTCGCCGCGCTTCGCCAGGTGCCACAGGAACAGATCGAGGCTGCCCGCATCGAAGGGGCGAGCTTCTGGCAGATGCTGCGCTACGTGCTGCTGCCGGGCATCCGGCCGACCATCACTCTGATGATGATCATGACCATCATCTGGTCCTTCCTGGTGTTCGACTTCGTCTACATCCTGACCCAGGGCGGTCCGGCCTTCTCAAGCGAGGTGCTGTCGACGCTCGCCTACCGCAGCGCCTTCTATGACCTCGCCGTAGGCAAGGCGGCGGCCGTCGCCGTGGTGATCAGCCTGTTCGGGCTCGCAACCACCGCCGTCTACATCCGCCTGCAGGCGAAGGAGTTCGACCAATGAGGCTGATCGAAAGCCGGACGACCTTCGTCCTCACCTACACGGCGCTGGCGATCCTCTTGCTGATCACGCTATTCCCGATTGCCCTTCTGGTGCTCAACTCATTGAAGCCGGCGACGCAGATCGTCCAGAGCCCGCTTGCCTGGCCGGAAGTCTACCGCTGGGACAACTTCGTGCGCGCCTGGAACGATGCCCGCTTTGGCACCACCATGCTCAATTCGGCAATGCTGGCGACATTGACCATCGTGCTGGTCTGCTCCACCGGTTCGCTCACCGCCTACGTGCTGGCCCGCCGCAAGATCAAGAGCTGGAAGATCGTCACCTTCTACCTGCTCGCCACGACCACGGCGCCGATCCAACTGTTCCTGTTCCCGCTCTATTTCGGCTTCGCCAAGCTCGGGCTCATCAACAACGTCTTTGCTGTGTCGCTCATCTATACGGCCATCTATTCGCCCTTCGCCATCATGCTGCTGAGGACCTATTTCCTGGCCGTACCGAAAGAGCTGGAAGAAGCGGCGCTGATCGATGGCGCCACCCACTGGCAGGTGTTTTCCAAGGTCATGCTGCCGATCGTCTCGCCCGGCATCCTCACCGTGGCTCTGATCATCGGCCTTTATTCCTGGAACGAGTTCCTGGTCGCCACGACATTCCTGCAACGGACCGACCGGCTCACCGCCGTCGTCTCCTTCTTCCTGCTGTCCGGCCAGTACACCTCCGACTGGGGTGAGATCATGGCCGCAGCCCTCATCATCGTGCTGCCGGTGATCGTCCTGTTCATCGCCCTGCAGCGCCGCTTCATCGAAGGCATGGCCGGCGGATCGGTCAAAGGCTGAGCCGCGTACCCGCAACACCTACCGGAGAGTTCCTCATGTCCCTCCCCTCCGACTATCTCGAGCGCGTCTACGCCGGCGTCCTTGGCAAGCTGATCGGCGTTTATCTCGGCCGGCCCTTCGAAGGCTGGACCTATGCCAAGATCATGGAGAAGCTCGGTCCCATCGACTATTACGTCCACGAGCGGCTCGGACAGCATCTCGTCGTCACCGACGATGACGTCGCCGGTACTTTCACCTTCCTTCGGGCGCTGGAAGATTATGGCGTTTCCCCCGACCTGTCGTCGGAGGATATCGGCAAGGCCTGGCTCAACTATCTGATCGAACACCGCTCCATCCTCTGGTGGGGCGGCAATGGCAACTCGACCGAGCACACCGCCTGGCTCAATCTCAAGCGCGGTATCGCTGCGCCGGCCTCCGGTTCGATCGAGGTCAACGGCGCGACGGTGGCCGAGCAGATTGGCGCCCAGATCTTCATCGACGGCTGGGCCATGGTGGCGCCGGGCCAGCCAGAACTCGCCGCCCGTCTCGCCCGCGCAGCGGGTCAGGTCAGCCACGATGGCGAATCCGTTCACGCCGCCGCCCTCTGGGCGGCCATGGAGGCGGAGGCCTTCGTCTCCAGCGATATCGATCATCTGATCGACACTGGCCTTTCGGTCATTCCCAAGGATTGCCTGATCGCCCGGCTGATCGCCGACATCCGCCGCTGGCACGCCGAGAACCCCGACTGGCTGACCACGCGCCAGCTCATCCAGGACACCTACGGCTACGACAAGTTCCCCGGCAACTGCCATGTCGTGCCCAACCACGCGCTGATGATCATGGCGATCCTCTATGCCCCGCATGACTTCCAGGCGGCGCAGCGCATCGTCAACACCGCCGGCTGGGATACCGACTGCAATGCCGGCAACGTCGGCTGCCTTTCTGGCCTGATGCTCGGCCTCGACGGCATCGAGGCGGGCCCCGACTGGCGCGGCCCGGTCGCCGATCGCCTGCTGATCTCTTCAGCCGACGGCGGCAACAGCATCAACGACGCCGTGCGCATCGCCTATTACGTCGCCAACCTCGGCCGGAAGCTGGCCGGCGAAGCGCCGTTGCCCTCCCCCAAGGAGGGCGCCCGCTTCCATTTCTCGTTGCCGGGTAGCGTCCAGGGGTTCTGCGCGGATGCACGCCCGACAGCCAATCCCGCGCTTCATGTCGGCAACACCTTCTTCGAGCGAGGACGCGCGCTGGAGATTGCCTACGCAGCTCTGGCGCCCGGTCAGGTCGCGGCCGCGACAACACCGACCTTCGTGCCGCCCGGCGTCACGGAGATGCGGACCTATGAGCTGATGGCGACACCGACGCTCTATCCAGGTCAGACGGTGCGTGCTCGCGTTATAGCTCCGAAGGACAACGCGGGCGCCGTCGACGTTCGACTGACGCTGAAGGTGTTCGGCGAAAAGGATCGGCTTCACGATGTCGACGGCCAACCTACAAGCCTGGCGCCCGGCAGCGAAACGGTGCTCGAGTGGTGCCTGCCGGAGTTCGATGGCCAGCCGATCGGCGAAATCGGTATAGCCATCACCACCGCTGCGAAGCGGGCCGATGGCCGTATTCTGGTCGATTGGCTGCGCTGGGATGGCAAACCGGAGGTCACGCTGCGCCGGCCCAAGGCGGAGAGCGACTTCTGGCGCATGGCCTGGGTCAATGGCGTCAGCTTCTTCTCCAAGCTGTTCCCGCCGAGCTTCCGCATCTCGCAAGCGGTTGGCGAAGGCATGGTGAGCCATGGTACCCGTGAGTGGACCGATTACAAGGTGAAGACCGATCTTACGGTGCACCTTGGAGCCTATGGCGGCCTCGCGGTGCGCGTACAGGGCTTGCGTCGCTACTACGGCATCCGGCTGGTTCGTGACGGCCGGCTGCAGATCGTCAAAGTGCGCGACGAGGTTGTTACCGTGCTAGCCGAAACACCGTTCGACTTCGCTTTCGAGAAGGCTGTCCCTCTGGAGGTCCGCGTGAAGGGTAGCTCGCTCTCCGTTGTGGCAGGTGGCTTGAGCCTTGAGGCTTCTGACCAAAGCGACACCGCCTTCGCTGATGGCGGCATTGGCCTCGTCATACATGAAGGTGCACTGTCGACAGACTCCGTCACCATTTCGGCCGCTTGAGACCGACAGGGAGAACAGGAAAATGGCTTCGGTCTCGATCCGCGATGTGGTCAAGAGCTTCGGCGCCGCCAAGGTGATCCACGGCGTGTCCGTCAACATCGTCGACGGCGAGTTCGTTGTGCTGGTCGGCCCGTCCGGTTGCGGCAAGTCGACGCTGCTCCGGATGATTGCCGGCCTGGAGGATATCTCGGGCGGCACCATCTCCATCGGTGGCCGCGTGGTCAACGACCTGCCGCCCAAGGCGCGCGATATCTCCATGGTGTTCCAGAACTACGCGCTCTATCCGCACATGACGGTCGCGCAGAACATGGCCTTCTCGCTGACGCTGGCCAAAGCGCCTGCGGCCGAGAAGGACCAGAAGGTCAAGGCAGCGGCCGAGATCCTTGGCCTCACTCCGCTGCTCGACCGCTACCCGCGCCAACTGTCCGGCGGTCAGCGGCAGCGCGTCGCCATGGGCCGATCGATCGTCCGGAACCCGCAGGTCTTCCTGTTCGACGAGCCGCTTTCCAACCTCGATGCCAAACTGCGCGTTTCCATGCGCGCCGAGATCAAGGCACTGCACCGGCGGCTCAGCACCACCACAGTCTACGTGACGCATGATCAGGTGGAGGCAATGACGCTCGCCGATCGTATCGTCGTCATGCAAGCCGGTCGGGTTGAACAAGCCGGTGCACCAATCGAACTCTACGATCGGCCAGAGAATACCTTCGTCGCCCAGTTCATCGGCTCCCCCTCGATGAACATCCTCCCGGGGCGGCGTCAGGGAAGCGGCATCGTGCTCGACAACGGCGGTACGATCGCCGCTTCCCTCCCCCAAGGCGTCGAAGACGGAAGGCGCGTTCTCATCGGCAAACGGCCCGAGAATATCCGCCTGACGGAGACCGGCGGCCTCTCCGCCACCGTCAAGGTGGTCGAGCCGACGGGCTCGGAGACCTACGCGGTGTTCGACGTCGGTGGCGAAGAATTGGTTGGGCTTTTCAGGGAGCGCGTCGAGCTCCGTGAACAGCAGGCCGTGCGCCTGTCGTTCGACGATGGCCCGCTGCATCTGTTCGACGCGGAGACGAAGCGTCGCCTGGCCGACTGAGGCGAGGCCGGCGGATCGCAACGATCCGCCGCTCGATTCATTCTAGAGCCTCCAGCCGGTGCCAACGTCGAAGAAGGACGCCTTCTGGATGTCGATAGTGACCGGGAAGGGGCGATCCGCTTCGCAGCCGTCATCCTGTCCCACCAGATGCGACAGACTGACGCCATCGAAGGTCGACCAGGCGAGGATGCTGCTGCCCATCGGCTCGATCAATGACACCTTACCCTCAATGGCTGCAACCCCGCCCTTGGCGGGAAGGATGTGTTCTGGCCTGAGGCCGAGCACAACCTTCCGGCCGCTTTCCGGCTTTTGGGCGAAGGGATAGCGGCTGACATCCAGCCGGAAGGCGCCAGAGACGAAGAACAGGCGATCAACCTCGGCAACAAGCTGGCCCTCGATCTTGTTCATGGCCGGCGAGCCGAGGAAGCTACCGACGAACTCGTTGGCCGGCTTGTTGTAGACGTTGAGCGGCGTGTCGAGCTGCTGGATGATGCCGTCCTTCATGACAGCGATGCGGTCGGCGAGCGTCAATGCCTCGATCTGATCGTGGGTCACGTAGATCATTGTCGACTTCAGCGTCTTGTGCAGCTTCTTGATCTCGAGCCGCAACTCGGCGCGCAGCTTGGCGTCGAGGTTGGAAAGCGGCTCGTCGAACAGGAAGATGTCGGCGTCCCGCACCAGGGCACGGCCGATGGCGACACGCTGACGCTGTCCACCGGACAGCGCCGATGGCTTGCGGTTGAGCAGGTGGGTGATCTGCAGCAGCTCAGATGCCCACTTCACCTTCTTTTCGATGATGGCGCGATCAATGCCGGCAATGCGCAGGCCGAAGGACAGGTTCCGCTCGACGCTCATGGTCGGATAGAGCGCGTAGGACTGGAACACCATGCCGATACCGCGATCCTTGGGATCGGCCCAGGTGACGTCCTTGTCGTTGAACAGGATGCGGCCACCGCTGACGTCGGCGAGACCGCCGATGGCGCTCAGAAGCGTCGACTTGCCACAGCCGGAGGGCCCGAGCAGCACGAGGAACTCGCCGTCCTTGATGGTCAAGTCGAGGTTCTTGACGATCGCCACGTTGCCGTAGCTGATCTCGAGGTTTTGCAGGGAAACTGAACTCATGGCTTAACCCTTCACGGCACCGGAGGCGATGCCGCGCACGAACCAACGGCCGGACACCAGGTAGACGATCAGCGGAACCAGCGACGTGAGCACGGTTGCCGCCATGTTGACGTTGTAGGCACGTTCGCCGGTGGTGGTGTTGACGATGTTATTGAGCTGAACCGTCATCGGCAGGTTCTCACGTCCCGCGAAGACAAGGCCGAGCAGGAAGTCATTCCAGATCGCCGTCACCTGCATGATCACCGCCACAATGGTGATCGGCACCGACATCGGCAGGATGATCGCAAAGAAGATCTTCCAGAAGCCCGCGCCATCGATGCGCGCCGCCTTGAACAACTCGACCGGCAAGCCCGAGTAGTAGTTGCGGAACAGGAGCGTCATCACCGGCATGCCGAAGATGATGTGGGTGATCACGATGGCTGGCAGCGACCCATAGATGCCGGTCTGGGCGTAGAAGCGCACCAGCGGATAGATGAACACCTGATAGGGAACGAACGAGCCAAGCAACAGGCAGGCAAACAGCACATTGGCGCCTTTCACCTTCCAGAAGGACAAGGCATAGCCATTGATGGCGCCGAGCAGGATGGAGAAAATGACACTCGGCACCAGGATCTTCACCGAATTGCCGAACCCCACCCTGAGACCGGTACACTCGAGACCGGTGCAGGCGGAGGTCCAGGCTTTGATCCAGGCATCAATGGTGAACTGTTGCGGCAGCGTGAAGATTAGGCCGAGGCGTATCTCGTCCATGCTCTTGAACGACGTGACGAGCATCACGTAGAGCGGCAGCAGGAAGAACAGCGCCAGCACGCCCAGGAAGGTGTAGACGCCGACGCGGCCCCAAATCTCCTGATAGGTGAGCGGGCGCTTGGTGGCGGTAGACCGTTTAGACATTACGACGCCCTCCCGCTCTTGCGGAAGTATTGGGAATAGATGACGGGAGCCATCACCAGCAGAACGGTAACGAGCATCACCGTCGAGGCGGCCGTGGCGAGGCCGATGTTGGCGCGCTCGAACAGGTTATCCATGATGAACTTGGCCGGCACCTCGCTGGCCGTACCGGGGCCGCCGTTAGTCATGGCGACGACGACGTCGTACATCTTAACGATGCTGATCGACAACAGAACGAGCGAGGTGATAATCATCGGCCGGAGCATCGGCAGGACGATCGACAGGTAGACGCGCCACGTGGGAATGCCGTCGATACGGGTCGCCCGCCAGATTTCGGTATCGACCCCGCGCAAACCGGCGAGAATCAGCGCCATGACGAGACCCGAGCCATGCCAGACCGTGGCAACGATGACGGCGTAGAGCACCATCTTCGGGTTGACCACCCAGTCGAGCACAAAGCCGGTGAATCCCAGGCCATGCATGGTGTGCTCTATGCCGAGATCCGGATTGAGAACCCACTGCCAGACGAGGCCGGCCACCACGAAGGACATGGCGTAGGGGTACAGGAACACGGTGCGGAACAGGCTTTCGCCACGGACATTCTGGTCGATGAAAATCGCCAGTAGTGAGCCCAGCACGAAGCAGATCAGCAGGAAAAAGAAGGCAATGATGACCAGATTGCCGAGCGAGGTTAGCCAGCGCGGCGTATCGAACAGGGTGAAGTACTGGCTCAAGCCGACGAAGTCGTTTCTGGGAAGCAGCTTCGAACTCGAAAACGACAGCCGGACCGACCAGACCATGGTGCCGAGATAGGCGAAGATGACGACGACGGCCATCGGTAGCAGGGCGATGTAGGCAACGAGGTTGCGCTTCACATGCCGGGTAAGTTCGGCTCCCACGTGCTCCTCCCGAGGAAAAGACGGGAGGGCGGACGACCGCCTTCCCGCGCGTTGAAGAAGGATTAGCCCTTCAGGGCTTTGTCGAAGCGATCGATGGCCTGATCGACCGTCATCGGCGAGTTCCAAAGCTCGGTGACGATGTCTTGCACGGAGCCATACATGGACTCTTCCATCATCTGGGAAGCGTCGGGCACCTGGCGGGCCGGATCGGACATGATCTTCATGCCGAGCTGGGCGCATGCGTCGAGGCTTGACACGTCAACGTCAGAGCGGATCGGGATCGAGCCCTTGAGATTGTTGAACTTCACCTGCACTTCCGGGCTGGTCATGATCTCGACCAGGAGGTGCTGAGCCTTGACCTGCTCGGGTTTGTCGGTCTTGGGGAAAACGAAGACGTCGCCGCCAAGGACGTAAGGCGAGTCAGGACGAAGGCCCGGAATGCAACCATAGTCCTTGCCGACTTCCTTTTTCGCCTGCTTGAATTCACCCTTGGCCCAGTCGCCCATCACCTGGAAGCCAGCCTGGTCCTTGATGAGGAGCGCGGTGGTGTCGTTCCAGTTGCGGCCCGGCGAGCCCTGATCGACATAGGGCTTCAGGCTGATGAAGGTTTCGACGACCTTGCGGAACTCCGGCGAGCGGATCGCCGCCTCGTCCTTGTCGCCATAGACCGACTTCCAGAGCTTGGCGCCGCCAACATTGGTGAGCACAGCCGAGAACAGCGAATTTTCCTGCCAGCGCTGACCGCCGAGAGCGAGCGGGGTGATGCCGGCGGCCTTCAGCTTGTCGAGGGCAGCAAAGAACTGTTCCATCGTCTCCGGTGGCTTCTCGACGCCGGCCTTGTTGAGGGCGGCAACCGAGTACCAGATCCAGAGCGGCATATGAATATTGACCGGCGCGGCGTAGTACTTGCCGTCGACCTTGACCGCGTTGGCGATCGGCTCCGGCAGCACCTTGTCCCAATTGTTCTTGGCCGCAACTGCGTCGATGTCGTTGAGCAGACCCTCGCCGATGATCTCATGATACTGGCGCGACGTGTTGAACAGGGCTGCCGTCGAGGGATCGCCGCCGACGATGCGATTGATTGCGGCGCTACGAGCCGCCGAGCCACCGGCGACGGCATTGTCCACCCACTGGCCGCCGGCCGCATTGAAGGCATCGGCGAACACTTTGATGGCCGCGGATTCGCCGCCCGACGTCCACCAATGAATAACCTCGGCCTTGAGCGGCTCCTCCGCCTTGGCGACGCCCGTCGCGGCCATAAGGGCGATCGCCGATACGGCGACCATCTGTTTCATTCCGATCATGGTTCCTCCCAAGCGGGTAATGCCAAGGCACTCCAGACAGACCAACCTTGGATATCCAACGGCTCCTGATCCAAAAGTGGGATCGGTTCCATTTTTGAACTGAGAGCCTTGATTTTGTCAATGCGCCTTGCGAGAAAAGAGGCACAGGGCAAACACGCATTTGGTGGGAATCCAATTTCTGTCATTTAAAAACAAAAGGATAAATGATAGCGTGTCGAATGCTTGGGTGAGCGGAGTTGCGAGATGGCGACCGTAAAAGACGTGGCGAAACTGGCTGGTGTGGGGTCAGGGACCGTCTCGCGATACATTTCTGGAACCGGTTCCGTTTCGAAAAAATCGGCTGAGAAAATTGCCAAGGCCGTCGAACAGCTCAACTACCGCCCGAACAGCATGGCCCGATCGCTGTCGTCGCGCCGCTCCGATCTCATTGGTGTCTGGGTGCCTTCGCTCGAGGGGCCCTACTACCACATGATGATCCGCACGATCGAAAGCGCACTGCGTTTGCATGGCAAGCACATGATCCTCGCCAATGCCGAGGACGCCAAATCCAACGAAGACCGGCTCGCTCACCTCGACTACCTGATCAACCGCGACTGCGATGGCATCCTGATTTCAAGTTCCCTGCAGAGTGAGTTCGAGCTGGCGCGATATGCCGAGAAGTTCGCCAACCTCGTCGTGATGAACCATCGGACCGACGAACTGGCTGGGCGCTGCTTTTCGATCGATCACGACCTGGGCGGACGTTTGGCCGCTCGCCACCTCGTCGAGTTGGGCCACACAAAGGTCGCGACGATCACAGGCAGACTATCGGCACAGGACGCTCGGCAGCGCCATGTGGCTTTCCTCGACGAGATGGCAAAGCTGGGCCATCCGGTCGCGCCAGGGCGGATCATCGAGGGGGCCTTTTCTTACGCCGGCGGCGAGAATGCTGTCGCGGCGCTCATCAACGCGGGAGCCGATTATTCGGCCGTGTTCTGCGGCAACGACAAGGTCGCCATGGTGCTGATCTCCGAGCTGCACAAGCGGGGCATCTCGGTTCCCGGCGACGTGTCTGTTCTCGGTTACGACGATGTCGACTTCACGCCCTATACGGCCCCTGCCCTCAGCACGATCCATGCTCCGATCGAAGAGATGAGCCAGTCGGCCTGCAACCAGCTCCTCAACCTCACCTACGGCCTCGAACTGCCTTACCAGGAACATTTCGAGCCATCGCTTTCCGTGCGGCAGTCAACCGGGCCATCCCGCGCCTAGCCGAGCCTTTCCCTTTCGAGAGACAACGATGCCATCCTTCATCGACAACGGAACCCGGTTTCATCTGGACGACCCCAAGCTGGCTCCCAACTCCGCCGGCTACCTCTGGAACCGCCGGATGATGATCCAGATGAACAGTCGCGGCTATGCGGTCAGCCAGTACATGGACCCGGAGCCGCGCAAATACGCCCACCCGCCGATCATGCCCGGGCAGATCTTCATGCTGCCGGAGCAGGGCTACTATCCCAATCATCCCGGCCGCTTCTTCTACATCCGTGACAACGAAACGGGAGGTCTGTTCTCGGCCCCCTACGAGCCGGTTCGCGCCCAGCTGGACAGCTTCGCCTTCGAGCCGGGCCTGTCCGATATCCGCTGGCTGATCGAGAAGGACGGGGTCCGGGTCGAGCTCTGCCTTGTGCTGCCGGTCGATGATGTTGCCGAACTCTGGACTGCGAAAATCACCAACGCGACAGCGTGGACCAAAAAGCTGTCCTTCGTGCCCTTCTTCCCGGTCGGATTCATGTCCTGGATGAACCTGGGCGGGCATTTCGATCCCGACCTCAATGCGGTGGTTTGCACGTCCGTCACGCCCTACCAGAAGATCGAGCAGTATTTCAAAAACCAGCACCTGAAGGACATGACCTTCCTGGCTGCCAGCCGTCGCCCGGACCATTTCGAGGTGGCGCAGCAAGCCTTCGAAGGCGAAGGCGGCCTGCATGCGCCCTCGGCGCTGGCCGATGGCGGCCATCTTCGCGACGGCGAGGCCTATTACGAAATTCCCGCCTGCATCATGCAGTGGGATCTCGCGATTGCAGGCGGTAAGAGCGAAGAATTTCGCTTCGTCTTCGGTCCGGCAAAAGATGATTCGGAGATCGCGTCCCTCAGAGCAAAGTATATCGATGGCGACATCGAGAAGGTTCGGCGGGATTATCACTCCTACGTTACGGAAAGTGGCCGCGGCTGCCTGGAAATCCAGTCACCCGACGAGACCTTCAACCACATGGTCAATCATTGGCTGCCGCGGCAGGTATTCTACCACGGCGACACCAATCGCCTGACCACCGACCCGCAGACACGCAACTATCTGCAGGATGCCCTCGGCGTGCTGTTCATCCGACCGGAGACGGCGCGCGGTGTCATTCTGCATGCGGTGAGCCAGCAGCACGCCAGCGGCAAGATGCCCGACGGCATTCTTCTTCGGCCGGACGCCGAGCTTAAATATATCAATCAGATCCCGCATACCGACCACGGCGTCTGGCTGGCGATCACGGTCAAGGCCTATCTCGACGAAACCGGCGATCGCTCCATCCTGGACGAGACGGTCGCCTGGGCCGACGACGCGACGCCCTCCACGATCCGCGAGCATGTGACGCGTGCTTTGCGCTTCCTTGCGTCCGCCGTCGACGAGCGAGGTCTCCCCTTCATCGAGCAGGGCGACTGGTGCGACCCGATGAACATGGTCGGCTACAAGGGCAAGGGCGTCTCCGGTTGGCTGGCCGAAGCATCGAGCTATGCCATGTCGCTTTGGTCGGAGGTCTGCGCTGCCGAGGGGGATACGGATACCGCAGCCTGGCTGAAGGCTGAAGCCGCCGCCCTTGTCGCCAGCATCAACCGCCACCTCTGGGATGGCGACTGGTACGGCCGCGGCATTACTGACGACGGTGTGGTGTTCGGCATATCGACCGACAAGGAAGGTCGCATCTTCCTCAATGCGCAGAGCTGGGCGCTTCTTTGCGGCGCGGCGAGCGAAGAGCACAAGGCGCGTATGCTCAAGGCGATCGACGAACAGCTGGTCACGCCCTATGGAGTGGAAATCCACGCGCCGTCCTTCACTGCCATGCGTGAGGATATCGGCCGCCTGACTCAGAAGTGGCCGGGAGCTGCGGAAAACGGAGCCGTCTACAATCACGCCGCCGCCTTCTATGCCGCCTCGCTCTACCACATTGGCGAGGGGGACCGGGGCTTTAGCGTATTGCGCGCCATGATGACCAACCCCGATCGGGAAGACATTGCCGCGCGCGGGCAGCTGCCGCTCTATATTCCCAACTACTATCGTGGCGCCTATCGGCAGTTTCCGCGCACCGCCGGTCGTTCCAGCAATCTCTTCAACACCGGTACTGTCGCCTGGGTTTATCGGGCGGTTATCGAGCAGCTTTGCGGCGTGCGCGGCGAGGGAGACGGCGCGGTCATTGCGCCGCAGGCGCCCACCGCCTGGCAAAACTTTTCCTTTACCCGTCGCCTGCGCGGCGCAACATTCAACGTTGCCTTCACCCGCGAGGATGGCCTCAAGGAGCAGTTGGTAGAGATCGATGGTCGTCGCGCTGAAGGTGGCAGGCTTGCCACGATCGAAGCCGGCCGTATCTATGACGTGCGGGTGAAGAGCCCCCGCTGAGGCGTCGCCGGGAGAAAGCAATGATCGTTATCGTCATGGGAGTATCGGGAAGCGGCAAGACGACGATCGGCAAGCTCCTGGCCGATCGTATGAATTGCCGGTTTTCCGACGCCGACGATTTTCATCCAGCCGCCAATGTCGAGAAAATGCGCGCTGGCATTCCTTTGACCGACGACGATCGCTGGCCGTGGCTGAAGGCGCTACGGCATGCAATCGAGGATTGGCAAGCGGCTGGTAAAAGCCGCGTCATCGCCTGTTCCGCCTTGAAGGATGCTTATCGTGACGTCCTGTCGCCCAATGACGACGTGAGCTTCATCTATCTGAAGGGCGATGCGAATACGATCGCCTCTCGGCTCAAGGCCCGCAAAGGCCACTATATGAATCCCAATTTGCTGACGAGCCAGTTTGCCACGTTGGAAGAGCCCGACAACGCTATTGTCGTCGATATCGCGCCACCGCCGACCACCATTGTAGAAGACATCATGGCCCGGCTCAGCGCACGCGTGCCATCAACGGAAAAGAGATCGTCATGACCGTTCGCTCCATCATCGCCGACGTTACCGAGCGTATCGAGCGACGCAGCCGCGCCAGCCGTACCGCCTATCTTGATGGCATTGAGAGAGCGCGAGAGGCGATCCGCGCCGCCGGTCCGGCTCGACACCGTCTGCCCTGTTCCAATCTGGCCCACGGATTTGCCGCCTGCCAGACCGACGACAAGCAGCGCCTGACTGGAACTGAAGCAATCAACGTCGGCATCGTCACTACCTATAACGACATGCTATCGGCCCACCGTCCCTACGAGCGCTATCCCGAGCTGATCCGCGAAGAGGCGCGTCGGCTTGGCGCTGTCGCCGAAGTGGCCGGCGGCGCACCTGCCATGTGCGACGGCATCACGCAGGGCCGCACTGGTATGGAATTCAGTCTGTTCTCGCGTGACGTCATCGCCATGTCGACGGGCATCGCACTATCGCATGACATGTTCGACGCAACGATCATGCTGGGCATTTGCGACAAGATCGTTCCCGGCCTCGTCATGGGCGCCCTGGCTTTCGGTCACCTGCCAACCGTGTTCATTCCGTCCGGGCCGATGCCGACGGGCCTCAGCAACGCCGAGAAGAACGCGGTCCGACAGGCTTATGCCGCCGGTACGGCAACCGAGGCCGATCTCCTGGAAGCCGAGGCGAAGTCCTACCATTCACCTGGCACCTGCACCTTCTTCGGCACAGCCAATACCAATCAGATGCTGATGGAGATCATGGGGCTGATGCTCCCAGGCTCAGCCTTCGTGGCGCCGGATACGCCGCTGCGTGATGCGTTGACCCGCGCCGCCGTAGCTCGCGCCGTCGCCATCGCCGGGACCGGAGAGAACAGCCTGCCGATCGGCCAATTGCTCGACGCCCGCAGCTTCGTCAATGGCATTGTCGGCCTTTGCGCCACCGGTGGGTCGACCAACCTGACCATCCACCTGATCGCCATGGCCCGGTCAGCGGGACTTACCATCGATTGGGATGACTTCGCAGCCCTTTCAGCCGCGACACCACTGTTGGCGCGCGCCTACCCCAACGGCAAGGCAGACGTCAATGGCTTCCGGGATGCCGGTGGGGTGCCCTTCCTGGTCCGCGAACTGCGCCGTGCCGGCCTTTTGCACGACGATGTCCTCACCATCTTAGGCAAGGGTCTGGCGCCTTATGAAAAGACGCCTCAGCTCGATTCGACGGGCACACTGGTTTTCTCTGATACGCCGGCCGTGAGCGCTGACGAAAGCGTGGTGCGGTCCATTGACGCCCCGTTCCAGCCAACCGGCGGCATCAATCTCCTGACCGGGAACCTTGGAAGGGCGGTCATCAAGTCATCAGCCGTCGCTCTCGAACATCAAACCGTCGAAGCGCCGGCCCGGGTTTTCTCATCGCAGGAGGCAGTGCTGGCTGCGTTCAAGGCGGGTCTCGATGAAGACTTCGTGGCAATCGTCCGCTTTCAGGGACCGCAGGCCAACGGCATGCCCGAACTTCACAAGCTGACGCCGGCGCTCGGCCTGTTGCAGGACCGCGGACGGAAAGTGGCCCTTGTCACAGACGGTCGCATGTCCGGTGCCTCCGGCAAAGTGCCGGCCGCCATTCATGTCACACCGGAAGCGGCCCGCGGTGGCCCCATCGGTCGCGTTCGCGACGGCGACATCGTCAGGCTGGACGTGGCGACCGGCCGGCTCGACGTGCTGGTTTCTCAGGAGGAATGGGACTCTCGACGCCAGGCCGTTGCAGAACCCGGCATCGAAAGCAGCGACCGTCGTTTGTTCGCCGTGTTACGGCGGGCGGTCGGTACGGCCGAAGAAGGGGCGACGGCTCTCAGCTGACGGAGCCCTCCGCCTGTTCCCGGGAGAAGCGGGAGACCGCCATGAATGCAGAAGATATCGCGCAGTCTTACCGGGACTACATTGCCTGTCTGAACCACCGGGACTGGGACAGCTTGAGCAATTTCGTCCACGAAGATGTACGGCATAATGGCCGGCTGCTCAGGCTTTCGGGCTATCGCAACCTGCTGGAAACGGATGTTCGCGACATTCCCGACCTGCGCTTTGAGATTGGGACGCTAGTTGCCAACACACCCCAAATAGCTGCCCGCCTCCTGTTCGATTGCACGCCGGCGGGCGTGTTCATGGGCCTGCCGGTCAATGGCCGAAGGGTCGCCTTCGCGGAGCATGCGTTCTACGAGTATCGCGACGGCAAAATCTGGGATGTGAAGTCGGTGATCGATAAGGCTGCCATCGAAGCCCAGCTCCGAGGTTAGTCCTTATCCGTCTGCTGTTCGGCGAAGGCAATGCGGGCTGCGTCGATGCGCGCCGCGTTGGCCACGACCCATTCCGCAAGCGACCGCACTGGTATCAAGAATTCCCGGCCGAGATCGGTCAGTGCGTATTCTACTTGAGGCGGCTTGGTGGGTGTTACTGTGCGCGACACAAGGCCACTTTCCTCAAGGTCCTTCAATGTGGATGTCAGCACCTTCTGGCTGATCTCACCCACATCCCGGCGTAGCGCGTTGAAGCGGCGCGGGCCACGCCCCAGGACGCGCACGACCAGCACCGTCCACTTGCCTGCAAACTGCGACAACATCTTGCCGATGAGGACACAGCGGCCGGTTTCCTCCTGATAATCCGGTACGTCCACGATGTCTCCTTGTCTTGTCGGCCCGCTTGCCGGGGGACTTGTTCGGGAACAACCGGCCAAGTCACCTGTTCGAGGGTCGGCACAATGGGCAGTTTCCTTCAGGTGCCTTGGCACCCTGAAAGTGCCTCCTTGTCAGGCTGCGAACTCAACGTAATCTAGTTACTTATTAACACCAGCGTACATGAGGATACCATGACTTTGAAGCCTCGGATCGCCCTTATCATTGGTTCAACCCGTCCAACTCGCTTTGCCGACAAGCCCGCCCAATGGATGCTCAAGCAAGCGCAAGCTCGGGACGATATGGACGTTGAACTGGTCGATCTGCGCGACTTTTCCCTGCCGTTCTTTGCCGAGAAGGCATCGAACTTGTGGATGCCCAGCGAGGATCCGGCGGCGGTCCGTTGGCAGCAGACCATCGCCCGTTTCGACGGCTACATTTTCGTCGTTGCCGAATACAACCGGTCGATTACCGGCGCCCTCAAGAATGCGCTCGATCAAGCCTATGTGGAGTGGAACCGCAAACCGTTCACGGCCATCGGCTATGGCGGCTTGGGCGCTGCGCGCGCTATCGAACACCTGCGTCTGATCGGTGTCGAACTGCAGATGGTCCCGACCCGCAGCGCGGTCCATATCGGTGGTGGCGACTTCATGGCCGTCTTCCCGATGGGCGGCAACAAGCCCATCGAGGATATCGAGGCGAACCTCCTGCCCTCTGCAAAAGCAGCTCTCGACGATCTGGTCTGGTGGGCCAAGGCGACGAAAGCGGCGAAAGCCGCCTGACGCCCACCGCCGGCAGAGAAGATCCCCACGTAGTCCAAAACCGAACGCCATCGGCCGCCGAACAAAACGCAGCCGGTGGCCTCGGTCCTCGACGAAAGGAACTCCTTCCATGGCGTCTCTTCCATCAAGCGCCGACAGCGCTCAGACGACGGATACTGCCGAGACGAACAAGGCCGTCGTGCGTCGTGCCTTCGAGGAATGGGCCAACGGTAGCACCCACTTCTTCGACATTCTCGATGACGAAGCCAAATGGACGATCGCTGGGTCTGGGCCGTCCGCACAGACCTTTCATGACCGCAACGCCTTCCTGGCCAGCGGATACGGACCGATCGCCGAGCGGTTCGCCACGCCGATGAAGCCGGAGGTGCTCGGCATCTATGCCGATGGTGATGAGGTTATCATCCGCTGGGACGGTGCGTCGGAAATGAGGGGCGGCCAGACCTATCGCAACAGCTATGCCTGGTTCTTCCGCATGCGCAATGGGAAGGTCATCGAAGCTACCGCCTTCCTCGACCTGCCAACCTACGACGCTGCGCTGGATGGAAAGCCCTTGCCACCCTGGCCGACCATCTGACCTCACATAACGTCTGGAGGAACGAAACGATGAGTAACGTCCCCATACGCATCGGTCTGGCGACCGATCTTTCTGGTCCCTATCAGTCCGTGGACGGCGCTGCCGGAGCCGAAGCCATCCGAATGGCGATCGAGGACATCGGCGAGGTTGCCGGCCGCTCCGTCGAGTTGGTGCTCGGTGATCACCGCAACGACGAGAACGAGGCGGCCCGGATTGCTCGGCAATGGTATGGCGAAGACGGCGTGGACATGGTGATCAGCGGCGTCAACTCCGACACCAGCCTTGCTATGACAGCCGTCGCTGCCGAATTTGGCAGGCCGATCTTCGTCGTCGGTGCGGGCACGTCGGTGCAAACCCGCGAACGCACCGCGCCCACCATCATCCAATACGCCTATAGCACGGTGGCACTCGGCACGGTGCCTGGACTGGCGCTGACCCGGCAAGGCCTGAAGCGCTGGTTCTTCATCACCGCCGAGTATCCCTTCGGTCTGGAGCTCGAAGCGCACGGCTCCGAGGCGATCAAGGCCGCCGGCGGCACTGTGGTAGGATCTGTTCACAATCCCCATGGAGCGGACGATTTCACGCCCTACGTCGAGGCTGCCCGTGATAGTCAGGCCGACGTGCTGGGTCTCGCCAATGGCCACGCGGAACTTCTGAAGGCCATGGCGGCGATGGACCGGATGGGCCTCGCCGACAGAATGAAACTTGTCGGCCTGCTGACCTTCATCGATGACATCCACGAGATGGGCCTCGAACGGGCTCAGGGCCTCTATTTCGCCGATAGCTGGTTCTGGACGCGCGACGCCGACTCCCGCGCCTGGGCCGAGCGCTTCCACGTCCGGCAGGGGCGGATGCCTTCATCCCTACAGGCCGCCGACTATTCGGTTGCCTTTCAATATCTGACGGCAGTGGCTGCCGTTGGGAATACAGATCCCCAAGCAGTTGTCCAGCATCTCCGCCGCACGACGCTTAACGACATGTACGTGAAGAATGGTCGCATTCGAGACGACGGCACAATGCTGCACGACATCTACCTGCTGCGTGCCAAAGCGCCTCGGGCATCGCAAGGAGAATGGGATGTCTACGATCTCGTCGCGACGGTTCCGGGCGAGGAAGCCTTTCCCGAGGAATGATCATGTAACGTCTCGCCGGTCAGTAACCGAGTTCGTGCGAGACGCTGGCGCCGATCGCTTTCAGCTGTTCGATGAATGACTTGAACTCGTCCATCGACACATTTTCGACCACGGTCGAAATGGAAATCGCGGCGACGAGCTTGCGGTCGTGTCCCCAGATGGGCACGGCCGCGCAACGGCAGCCCCGAACGTTTTCCTGCTCATCGACGGCGAAACCATCCGACCGCACCTTGGTGAGTGCCGCCTCGTAATCAGCGCGCCGGGTGATGGTATTTTCAGTCGAGCTCGCAAAATCATAGCCATCGAGCGTCTTGCCGATGACGGCGGGCGACTGGAAGGCCAGGAGGACCTTGCCGATGGCCGTGGTGTGGATCGGCATGCGCCGGCCAATCCTGGAATAGACGATGATGGAGCGCGTCCCCTCGACCTTGTCGACATAGACGCCCGACTTGCCGTCGAGCACCCCTAGATGAACCGTCTGGCCGGTTCTCTCCGACAGCTTCTCCAGATAGGGCCGGGCTACGGCGATGAAATCGCGCGAGCGTTGGACGAGGTAGCCGCGCTCCAGCAGCTTCACGCCGAGGCGATACGGGGCGTTGGCTTCCGTCTGTTCGATGTAGCCTTGTGCCTGCAACGTCTTCAGGAGCGAGTGAAGGGTGCTCTTGTGCAGCCCCGTCTGCTGGCTGATCTCGGCCAGATTGAGCTCGACCTTCTGCTCGTTGAAGAGCTCGAGGATGTTGAGGGCGCGCTCCACAGCCTGAATGAGGGGCATTTTACGGCAACTCCGGCGGCAGGATCAGACCCTGCGATTCTCGATCTCAGTTCGATTAGTGCGGCAGCGATCGCAATCCAAGAGCGGAAAAGACATCAGTGACGCCAGCTCGGACGTGCGACGCCTCGATCTGGCCAGTCTCTCTGTCCGCCAATCTATCCTTTGCTTTCAGCGGCATAGCCACCACACCACACGCGGCACTCGCTCCATTCAGTCTGCTGGTGCGGATCTTTGCCTACACAGCATCCCGGATTTACCGAACCGCGCGCCACCGTTAACGTACGACATTATAAAACATCGTTCTATAATGTAGAACGCCTAGACATAAGGTTCAGGAGTTTCCAATGGTAGCAACGCGTTTCGAAGGCATCATTCCGCCGGTGTCGACCATCTTTACCGAGGCAGGTGCCTTTGACCCGAAGGGGCAGGCTCTGGTGATCGAGAAGCTGGTCGCCGCCGGAGTGGACGGTCTCTTCATGTGCGGTACCGGCGGAGAGTTCTCCCAGATGACAACCGCAGAGCGAAAGACGGTCGCTGAATTCGCCGTGAAGCAGGCTGCCGGCCGCACTAAGGTGCTGATCGGCGTCGGCTCCAACAACCCGCGCGAAGCCATCGAGCTGACTGTCCATGCGGAAGCGATCGGCGCCGACGGGATCGTCGCGGTCAATCCGTCCTACTGGAAAGTCACCGAGCCCCGCCTTCTCAAGTACTTCACAGATATCGCGGCCGCGACCAAGCTGCCGGTGCTGGTCTACAACATCCCCTTCCTGACCGGTCAGGATCTGATGCCGGCCTTCGTGAAGTCGGTCGTTGAGGCGGCCCCCAATGTCGTCGGCATCAAGGAGACGGTGGACTCCATCGGCCACATCCGCGAGATGATCAACGTCGTTGGCGCGGTTCGCCCCGGCTTCCAGGTGTTTGCCGGCTATGACGATCATCTGCTGACCACGCTGATGCTGGGTGGCGCCGGTGCCATTTCGGCCAGTGGCAACTTCGCGCCGGAACTCTCCATCGGCATCTTCAAGGCGTTCCGGGCCGGCGACTTCGCCAAGACCGTCGAGCTGCACAGCCGCCTGATCCGCCTTCCGTCGATGTACGGTCTCGACACGCCCTTCGTGAACGTGGTCAAGGAGGCGATGCGCCTCACCGGCGTCGACATATCCACCTACTGCCTGCCGCCCGCCGGTCCGCTGGCCGCCGACAAGCTGGCCCGCCTCGCCGAGCTGCTGAAGCAGGCCGGTCTCGCCAAATAATCAACCAGCCTCGGAGGGAGGATCCTCATGTCCATCAAGGAAATCTACGACGAGAGCAACGAGGCCGTTTACGTCGCGGCGACCAACGCACCCGGCCCAGCCGGCAAGTTGCCGTTGACGCCGGAAATGCTGATCAACCGCCCGAGCGGTGACATTTTTGGCATGACGCTCAACGCCGGCATGGGCTGGGAGCCCGAAAAGCTCACCGGCAAGGAAGTGCTGATCATCGGCATCACCGGCGGTATCCGCGGCGCCGATGGCAAGCCGGTCGCTCTCGGCCTCCACACCGGCCATTACGAGACGCCGCTTCAGTTTGAAGCGGCGGCGCGTGAAGTCGCCAAGGCCGGTGGCGTTCCCTACGCCGCCTATGTGAGCGATCCCTGCGACGGGCGCACGCAGGGCACCACGGGCATGTTCGACTCCCTGCCCTACCGCAATGATGCCGCCATCGTCTTCCGCCGGCTGATCCGATCGACGCCGGTGCGCAAGGCGGTCATCGGTCTTGCCGCCTGTGACAAGGGCTTGCCGGCTCTGATGATGGCACTGGCCGGTCAGCGGGACCTGCCGACCATCCTCATTCCCGGCGGCGCCACCTTGATGCCGACCAAGGGCGAAGATGCCGGCAAGGTTCAGACCATCGGTGCTCGCTTCGCCAACGGCGAACTGACGCTAGACGAAGCCAGCGAGCTCGGCTGTCGCGCCTGCGCCTCGGCCGGCGGCGGGTGCCAATTCCTCGGCACTGCCGGCACCTCGCAGGTGATTTCCGAAGGTCTCGGCCTCGCCCTGCCGCACTCCGCGCTTTCGCCATCCGGCCAACCGGTCTGGCTGGAAATCGCCCGTCAATCGGCCCGCGCGGTGCTGGAGCTCGAAAAGCGCGGCATCACGACCAAGGACATCGTGACGTCCAAGGCCATCGAGAATGCCATGGTGGTGCACGCCGCCTTCGGTGGCTCGACCAATCTGCTGCTGCATCTGCCGGCCATCGCCCATGCTGCCGGACTATCGATGCCTACGGTCGATGACTGGACGGCGGTGAACCGGCGCGTGCCGCGCCTCGTCAGCGTCATTCCCAACGGGCCGGTCTATCACCCGACCGTTCGTGCCTTCATGGCCGGCGGCGTGCCCGAAGTGATGCTGCACCTCCGGGCGCTTGGGCTTCTCAACCTCGACGTTCTCACCGTGACTGGCGAGACACTTGGCGCCAATCTCGATTGGTGGGAGACCTCCGAACGTCGTCGGCGTTTCCGCGAGATGCTTGAGAAGCAGGATGGCGTCAGCCCTGATGACGTGATCATGCCGCCCGCCAAGGCAGCGGCGCGAGGCCTTACCTCCACCATCACCTTCCCGATCGGCAACATCGCGCCGGAGGGGTCGGTCATCAAGTCAACGGCCATCGATCCCTCGGTGATCGGTGAAGATGGCGTCTATCGCCACAAGGCCAAGGTCAAGGTGTTCGTGTCCGAGGTCGACGCCATTCACGCCATCAAGACCGGCAAGATCGTCGCCGGAGACCTGATGGTGCTGATCGGCGCCGGGCCGTCCGGTACCGGCATGGAAGAGACCTACCAAGTCACCTCCGCGCTGAAGCATCTTTCCTACGGCAAGCATGTGGCGCTGATCACCGATGCCCGCTTCTCCGGCGTGTCGACCGGCGCCTGCGTCGGTCACGTCGGTCCGGAAGCGCTGGCGGGCGGTCCCATCGGCAAGCTGCGCGATGGCGACGTCGTGGAAATGGTCGTCGACTGCCGCAAGCTGACGGGGTCGCTGAACTTCCTCGGCTCCGAGGATAAGCCGGTCAGTGCCGAGGAAGGCGCTGCCATCCTGGCTGCTCGTCCGCGACACCCCGACCTGGCGCCGCAGGCCGAGCTGCCCGATGACACCCGTCTCTGGGCGGCGTTGCAGGCGGCGAGTGGTGGCACCTGGCAGGGCTGCGTCTACGACGCAGACCGGATCATCGAAGTGCTGGAGGCCGGTCGCGCTGCGCTAGCCGCCAAGAAGAGTTGATTAAAACCGGAGAAGAGGCGGAGGCGTCTCTTCTCCAACAAAACTGCCGGCACTCATTGCCGGCATGTGGAGGGGCACGGCGGCTGAGGGGGCTGGCCGTCCATCCGAACATCACAGCGGACCATGGACACCGGAGCGGCACCCACCGACCCGGCGTGGGCGGTCTGTTGTCTTCGCCGGTGCGCCGGCAACGCCAACCAAATCAAGGGAAGAGGAAATGCCTTTAGTCATCGTCGTGGCCGGCATCGTGCTGCTGCTGGCTCTGATCATGAAGCTGAAACTGAATACATTCGTTTCGCTGATCATCGTCTCCTTCTGCGTCGCGCTGGCGCTGGGCCTGCCGCTCGACAAAGTGGTGAAATCCATCGAGAGCGGCCTCGGCGGCACGCTCGGCCACATCGCCCTGATCTTCGGCCTCGGCGCCATGCTGGGTCGCCTGATCTCTGACGCCGGTGGCGCCCAGCGCATTGCCGTCACGCTCATTGAGAAGTTCGGTGAGCGGAACGTGCAGTGGGCGGTGGTCGTCGCCTCGTTCATCATCGGTATCGCGCTGTTCTTCGAGGTCGGCCTGGTGCTGCTGGTGCCGATCGTCTTGACCATGGCCAAGCAGATGAAGCTGTCGCCGCTGCATCTCGGCGTGCCGATGTGCGCCGCGCTCCTGGCTACCCACGCCTTCCTGCCGCCGCATCCCGGTCCAACGGTGATCGCCGGCGAGTATGGCGCCGACATCGGTCAGGTGTTGGTCTATGGCATCCTCATCGCCATCCCCGCGGTGGTCATTGCCGGTCCGATCTACAACGCGATCGCCAAGCGGATCGTGCCGTCGGGCTTTGCCAAGAAGGCCGACCTCGACACCATTGGCTCCTTCAAGACCTTCGACATCGACAAGACGCCGGCCTTCGGCATCTCGGTGCTCACCGCCATGCTGCCGGTGATCATGATGTCGGTCGCCGCGATCATCGCGGTCATCCGCAGCGAAGCGGGCATCGCCGACAACACCGGCTTCGCCATCATCCGTCTGGTCGGCGACGCTTCGGTGTCGATGGTGGTGTCGCTGCTGTTCGCCATGTGGACCATGGGCGTCAAGCGTAACATCCCGGTCAAGGACGTCATGGCCTCCTGCACGTCAGCAGCGAGCCACATCGGCATGATGCTGCTGATCATCGGTGGCGGCGGTGCCTTCAAGCAGGTGCTGATCGACGGTGGCGTCGGCAAGTATGTCGCCGACCTGTTCGCCGGTTCCAACGCCTCGCCGCTGATCTTCGCCTGGGGTGTCGCCGCTCTGCTGCGCATCTCGCTCGGCTCGGCCACGGTGGCCGCCATCTCGACGGCCGGTCTGGTCATCCCGATGCTGGCAACGCACAATGTCAACCTCGCCCTGGTGACGCTGGCCACCGGCGCCGGTTCGGCGATCTGCAGCCACGTCAACGACGCCGGCTTCTGGATGTTCAAGGAGTATTTCGGCCTGACGATGAAGGAGACCTTCGGCACGTGGACGGTTCTCTCCACGATCGTCTCGGTGATCGGCCTGATCGGCGTTCTGGTTCTGGAAGGCTTTGTCGGCTGACGGTTGACTAAAGCTGAGAGTATCGGCGGTCGCGGCAAAACGTCGCGGCCGCTTTTTCTTGCGGCCTTCCGCTCAGCCTGAGGTCTTCTCGCTTGGGTAGACGACGCCGATCTGTCGTCTGATGTCGTCGAGCGTTTCCATGATCGCCACGCTTTGCTCAAGCGGCAGGATGGGGCTCACCCGCTCGCCGGCGGCGACCATCCGCTCCAACTCGACGGCCTGGAAATGCATGCCGCGCCCCTTCATGGTCGCAGGCTTGAACTCCTCAAGCAGGTTTTTCTCGCTGTCGTAGATCCGGAAGCTGGTGGGCGTGTACCAAACGCCGTCGATCTCGACGTGACCTTCGGTGCCATTGATCTCGGCACGGTTGGCGCCAGGCGCGTCGCTGGCGGACACCGTCACGGCACTGGCGCCATTGGCATAGCGGAACAGGGTGGACACCTCTGCATCGGCGCCGGTCGCCTTCAGACGGCCCGACGCCAGCACCTCGGTCGGACGCCCAAGAATGTCGAAGGCGAAGGAGATGGGATAGATGCCGAGATCCAGCAAAGCGCCGCCACCGAGCTCCAACGCGTTGAGGCGGTGGTTCGGATCGTCGAGCAGATCCTGGGTATGTGTTGCCAGGAGGGTGCGGATCTCGCCAATCATGCCGCTGGCCAGCGCCTCGCGTAGCCGAACCATATGCGGCAGAAAGCGGGTCCACATGGCCTCGAGCACGACGACGTCATGCTTACGCGAAAGTTCCTGCAGATGCCGGGCTTCCGCGCCAGTCAACGTGAAGGACTTCTCGACGAGGACATGTTTGCCTTCGGCAATGCAGAGTTCTGCCGCGCTCGCGTGGAAGGGGTGCGGCGTCGCGATATAGACGACGTCGACCTCGGGATCGGCGGCAAGCGCCTCGTAACTGCCGTGTGACCGGCGAATGCCGTGCTTGGTGGCAAAGTCGACCGCCTTCTCGATGGAACGTGAGCCAACCGCCGCGACTTCCATGTCGTTGTCGAGGAGGTCCTGGACAAAGAGATCGGCGATCCATCCCGTCGCTAGAATACCCCAACGTAACTTGGCCATGGCCTTCACTCCCTTCGGGGCATTCTCCAGCGGACCGGCCCTTTGCCGACTCCTTTGGGTGCCATCGTCCATGAGCCTCGCATTTATCTGACAAAAGGTCGAGGCTCATGGACCGAAGGGGCTTAGGTGCCCCCGGCCTTGGCTACCCGACCATCGGGGGATTGAGGCGAGCAAAACCTTCCTGCCGTCTGTAGGGGAAATGCGGGTATGGCGCTGCGACGGCGCTGGCCTTGTCGAGCTTTGCGGTCTGCTCGGCGGAAAGCGTCCAGCCGACGGCGCCAAGGTTCTGGCGCAGTTGCTCTTCGTTGCGGGCACCGATGATGACCGACGAAACGGTGGGACGCTGGATCAGCCAGTTGATCGCGACTTGAGGCACTGTCTTGCCGACCTCTGCGGCGACCTCCTCCAGCGCGTCAACGACGCGGTAGAGATGATCATCGTCCACCGGCGGGCCGTAGCTCGCCGTGTCGTGCAAACGGCTTCCCTCCGGCAAGGGCACGCCACGCCGGATCTTGCCCGTCAGCCTGCCCCAGCCGAGCGGGCTCCACACCAGTGCCCCGAGCCCCTGATCGGCGCCGAGCGGCATCAGGTCCCACTCATAGTCGCGTCCGATCAGCGAATAATAGACCTGGTTGGCAACATAACGCGGCCAGCCATGGCGATCGGCGACGGCCAGCGCCTTCATGATCTGCCAGCCCGAAAAGTTGGAGACACCGACATAGCGAACCTTGCCGGAGCGGACGAGCGTGTCGAGCGTCGACAGTACCTCTTCGACCGGCGTCGCAGCGTCGAAGGCGTGCAATTGCAGAAGGTCGATATAGTCGGTACCGAGCCGCTTCAGCGCGTCCTCGACGGCGCGGATCAATCGAAACCGCGACGAGCCGGCGTCGTTCGGTCCGTCACCCATCGGCAGGCTGGTCTTGGTCGAGATGAGCGCTGTGTCACGACGACCTTTCAAGGCGGCTCCGAGCACTTGCTCAGATGCGCCGGCGGAATAGACGTCGGCGGTATCGAACAGGTTGATGCCTGCCTCCAGACAGATATCTAGCAGGCGGCGCGCTTCATCGATGTCGGTGTTACCCCAGGCACCGAACAGTGGTCCTGTGCCGCCAAAGGTGCCGGTACCGAAGCTCAAGACCGGAACCTTGAGGCCAGAGCGACCAAGAAACCGATAGTCCATGGAATGGTCCTTTCCGAGATTGAAATGTCAGGCTGAACGGGCAAGCTGGGTCGCACGACGATCGGTTGCTGCGGCCACGCCGGTGACGGCAACTGCTGCAAGGGGAAACAGGCTCGCGACGAGCGGAACAAAGACGAGGCCAGGCCCGTGGTCGATCGTCACGCCACCGGCCCAGGCACCAATGGCGTTGCCAAGATTGAAAGCAGCGATGTTTAGCGACGAAGCCAGGTTCTGGCCCGCTCCTTCAGCCTTGGACAGCACCCACATCTGAAGGGGAGCGACCGTGGCAAAACCGGCGGCACCGAGCAGACCGGTGAGCAGAACTGCGGCGACGGGCGATTGCAAACCGGGCGTCATGAGCACCAGTACTAAAGCCAGCGCAATCAACGTGGTGAACACGGCCCTGAGAACGCCCCGATCTCCCAACCTGCCACCGAGCAGATTGCCGATGACAAGGCCGCCACCGAAGACCAGGAGAATCGGGGACACCGCCGCCTCGCCGAAGCCGCTGATGCGCGTCAGCATCGGGGCGATATAGGTGAAGACGGCGAAGACGCCCGCGTATCCGAGAACCGTTGTGACAAGTCCAAGCAGCACGGGTGCGCGGAGGATAGCGGCAAGATCGGCGCTCCAGTCCTCGGCATCCTCTGGCCGGTCACCCTTGGGCACGAACAGCGCGATGACGGCGAAAGCGGCGAGCCCGACCAAGGTGACGGCACTGAAGGTGGCCCGCCATCCGAACTGTTGACCGATCCAGGTTCCGATCGGCACGCCCAGGATGTTGGCGACCGTCAGTCCGGTGAACATCACGGCGATGGCCGAGGCCTTGCGGTCGACAGAAACAAGGCTGGTCGCAACGACGGAGCCGACGCCGAAGAAGGTGCCGTGGGCGAGTGCTGTCAGCACTCTTGCGGCCATCAGAAATCCATAGGTCGGCGCCAGAGCGCAGGCAGCGTTGCCGGCGATAAAAACGGCCATCAGGGTAAGCAGCACGGTCTTGCGCGGCCAGCGGGCGGTCAACACCGTCAACACTGGCGCACCGACGACAACGCCGAGTGCGTAGCCGGAAATGAGGAGGCCCGCCGTGGCGATCGACACGCCAAAATCGGCGCCGACCTCCAAGAGCAATCCCATGATGACAAATTCCGTGACGCCGATGCCGAAGGCACCGGCGGTCAGGGCATAGAGGGCCAAAGGCATGATCTGTCCCACAAGGTTGATATCAGTGAGATGAAGATAGGCGCAGCAGCAAAAGCGATATAGAATGCCGGTTGGCACATCACTTATGAAATGAAAGACCAATGGCGCGTTCTGAAGTCAATCGATCGGGTGAGATGGAAGTCTTCGTCAACGTCGTCGAACGAGGCGGCTTTTCGGCCGCAGCGCGCGCCTGCCGCATGACGCCCTCGGCCGTCAGCAAGCTGGTCGCCCGGCTCGAAACGCGGCTCGGAACCCGGCTCGTCAATCGTTCGACCCGTGCTTTTCAGCTGACACCCGAGGGGAGTACCTTCTACGAGCGCGCGACGCGCATTCTGGCCGATATCGCAGATGCCGAACGCAGTGCCGGCGCTGGCGAGCAGCCCGTCGGTCGCATCCGGCTGAACACCAGCGCTTCCTACGCCACCCACGTGCTTGCGCCGATCCTGCCCGAATTCCTGGAGCGGTACCCCGCAGTGACGCTCGACCTCATCCAGACCGATCTGGTCGTCGACCTCTTGTCGGAGCGTACCGACGTGGCGGTTCGTGCAGGTCCGCTCAAGAGCTCCAGCCTGGTTGCACGCAAGCTCGGCGACAGCGCAATGATCATCGTGGCAACGCCCACCTATCTGGCCCGCTTCGGCGCGCCCAAGACAATCGACGACCTCGATCGTCACCATCGTATCGGCTTCGGCTACGTTCGCTCGATCGACGGCTGGCCGATGAAGCGGAATGGCGAGACGGTCGTCATTCCGACCGCGGGACGGATGACAGCGAGCGACGGTGAAGCGCTGCGGCAGCTGGCGCTCGGCGGGGCGGGTCTTGCACGCCTTGCCCACTTCACGGTTCGCGACGATATAGCCGCCGGGCGACTTGTGCCGGTGCTGGAAGCTTTCAATCCCGGCGACCGAGAGACTTTCCACGCCATTCATACCGGCCAGGGTGGCCCTCTCCCCTCGCGGGTGCGGGCACTCCTGGACTTCCTCGCAGAGCGAGGAAAGGTTTCCTGACCACCCTCAGGCGTGCTGGCGGCGTTTCATTGGTTCCAGCGGCTGGCCGGAAACAACGCCGCCCCCGAGATCGGCGAGGATCGGACAGTCGGGTCGGTCGTCGCCGTGGCAGCAGGAAACCAGCGTCGACAGGCTATCAACCATGCCTTGCAGCTCGGCAATGCGGGTTTGCAGAACCTCGATGTGGCCGCTCGCCACCCGATGCACATCGCGGCTTGCCCTGCCGCGATCGCGCCAGAGCGACAGAAGCTCGGCGATTTCAGCCATGTCGAACCCCAGCCCGCGCGCCCGGCGGATGAAGCGCAGTTCGTGGACGTCGACGGAACCATAATCGCGGTAGCCATTGTCCCTTCTCGCCGCCGGTCGTAGCAGGCCGGTGGACTCATAATATCGGATCATCTTGGCCGTGACGCCGGATGCTTTGGCCGCCTCGCCAATGTTCATGTGAAATCCTTTCCGCTCGGAACCATGCGTCTTTGCTCCGGTTGACCGATTGGCACTTCGAGACGCTCACTATTATACGCTTGACCTTCCCATGATGGGAAGGTTGATCCTCGGTTCGATGCCAAATATGGCCGCCGGTCTGGCGGCAACGAACCGATAGGGAGCGCGATATGTCGCACACTCACGATCATCACCATGGCAACTCCCCGCACGATCACGGGCAGCGGCCCGCCACGGCGCAGGGCGGCTGCGAGCATTGCCACGATCACCATCATCACGCTCAACCGGCGACCGGCGCTCAAACCGTCAAGGATCCCGTCTGCGGCATGACCGTCGATCCAGCGACCGCCAAGTACCGGACCGAACACGACGGCGCGACCTACTATTTCTGCTCGGAAGGCTGCCTCAAGAAGTTCACCGCCGATCCCCAGCGCTACCTTGCTCCGGCCTCAGTCAGGGCGCCGGATGACGTTCCCAAGGGTGCCATCTACACCTGCCCCATGCATCCGGAGATCCGTCAGACCGGACCGGGAACATGCCCGATCTGCGGCATGGCGCTGGAGCCGGAAGTCGCCTCGGCCAGCGATGAGCCGAACCCGGAACTAATCGACATGACCCGCCGCTTCAAGGTTGGTCTCGCCATCGCCGTCCCCGTCGTGGTGCTGGAAATGGGGGGGCATTTCCTTGGTCTCGACCGGGTCATTGGTCCACGCCTCTCGGCTATCTTGCAGTTCCTGCTGGCGACGCCGGTGGTTCTCTGGGCCGGCTGGCCATTTTTCGTGCGAGGCTGGCGGTCGGTGGTGAGCGGCGCGCTCAACATGTTCACGCTGATCGCCATGGGTACCGGCATCGCCTGGATTTACAGCGTCGTCGCCACCTTTGCGCCTAGGCTTTTCCCGGCCGCCTTCCGGGATGCTGACGGCGCCGTTGCCGTCTACTTCGAAGCCGCAGCCGTCATCACCGTGCTGGTGCTACTGGGGCAGGTCCTCGAGCTACGTGCCCGCGAGCGAACATCCGGCGCCATCAAGGCCCTTCTCAACCTCGCACCAGCAACGGCCCGCCGGATTGCCGATGATGGCAGCGAAGCGGACATCGACCTTGGCCATGTCCAGGTCGGTGACCGCCTGCGCGTCCGCCCCGGCGACAAGGTGCCGCTCGACGGCGAGGTGCTGGAGGGACGCTCCAATGTCGACGAGTCGATGATCACCGGCGAGCCGCTGCCGGTATCCAAGGCAACCGGCGCCAAGGTGATCGGCGGTACGCTCAACGGACAGGGCAGCTTCGTCATGCGCGCGGAGCGCGTCGGAGCTGACACCATGCTGGCTCAGATCGTCAACACCGTGGCGAAGGCGCAGCGCTCGCGCGCGCCCATCCAGCGGCTCGCCGATCAAGTCTCGGCCTGGTTCGTGCCGGCCGTTCTCGCGGCGGCCGCCGTCGCCTTCGTCGCTTGGGCAGCCTTCGGCCCGTCGCCGGCTTTCTCATACGGTCTGGTTGCCGCCGTCAGCGTGCTGATCATCGCCTGTCCCTGTGCCCTAGGCCTTGCAACGCCAATGTCCATCATGGTTGGCGTCGGGCGCGGGGCGGGTCAAGGCGTGCTGATCCGCGACGCGGAAGCGCTGGAGCGCATGGAGAAGGTTGACGTTCTCGTCGTCGACAAGACCGGCACGCTCACCGAGGGCAAGCCGAAGGTGACGGCCATCAAGCCCATGTCCGGGACCGACGAAGCCGATCTGCTTTTCCTCGCCGCGAGCCTCGAACGCGCGAGTGAGCATCCATTGGCGGCTGCCATCGTCAAGGCAGCCGAAGAACGAGGCCTGCAACTGAAGTCGGCCGATGATTTCGATGCCCCCTCGGGCAAGGGCGTTACCGGCACGATCGACGGCCGTCGTGTCCTGCTTGGCAACAAGGGGCTCCTCGATGAGGCGGGGATCGATACCGCGGAAGTCGAGATCGTTGCCTCCTCTCTCAGGGATGAAGGGGCCACGGCCATTCTTGCGGCCATCGATAGTCGCGCTGTTGGCGTCATCGCCGTTGCCGACCCGGTGAAGGCGTCGACGCCGGAAGCGGTGCGCGCCCTGAAGGCCGACGGCATTCGCGTCGTCATGCTGACCGGCGACAACAGTGCCACCGCTGAGGCCGTCGCTCGCCGCCTGGGCATCGACGAAGTGAAAGCGGAAGTGCTGCCAGCCGATAAGGGCGATGTCGTCGCAGCCTTGCGTCGTGAAGGCAGGGTCGTAGCCATGGCCGGCGATGGCGTCAATGACGCGCCGGCGCTCGCTGCCGCCGATGTCGGCATCGCCATGGGTACGGGCACCGACGTTGCCATCGAAAGCGCCGGCGTGACGCTGCTGCGTGGCGACCTCGGAGGCATCGTCGAGGCGCGCCGGCTGAGCCGGGCGACGATGCGCAACATCCGTCAGAACCTGGCCCTCGCCTTCGTCTACAACGTCGCCGGCATTCCGATCGCCGCGGGTGTGCTTTATCCGGCCTTCGGCTTGACGCTGTCGCCAGTGGTCGCCGCCGCCGCCATGGCGCTGTCGTCGGTGAGCGTCATCGCCAACGCGCTACGACTGCGCCAGACGGCGGCCTGACAAAACGAAAAAGGGGCGGGAAAATCCCGCCCCAAGTTTTATCGGTTACTTCATCAATTACTTGATGGCGCCCGACTTCTTATGGATCTCGATGAACGTGGCGACGTTGTCCTTGGTCACCAGCGGGCAATCGATGTCGGTGTCGATCTGCTTGATCTTGCCGGTCACCAGGTCATGAGCGACGCTGATGTTCTTGGCAGCGAGGTCATAGGCGTTCTGCAGCGCTGTGGACGTCATCTTGCCAGACTGGATCAGCAGCATGGCTTCAGCCGTACCATCGACGCCGTAGGCCAGCATCTTGGAGAACTTGGGATCGTCCTTGACGACTTCCAGGGCGCCAGCGGCCATGTTGTCATTCATGGACACGACGGCGTCGATCTTGTCGTTGGCCTGCACCCAGTCTTCCATGTAGCGCATGGCTTCTTCCTTGTTCCAATGCGCAATCTGCTCGCCGACGATCTTCACATCCGGACGCTTGTCGAAGAATTCCTTCTGCCAGGCGTCACGACGCATGTCGGCGTGCATGTTACCCGACGGGCCGTTCAGCACGACGACCTTGGCATCCTGCGGGATCTGCTTCAGAGCCAGACGGGCGTTGACGGCAGCCTGCTCATACGGGTCGGCGTCGACCGACGACGAGCCGGGGATGTTCTTGATGCGCGCATTGGTCGTGATGACCTTGACGCCATCCTTGACCGCTTGCTCGACATAAGGACGCTGAGCTTCGCCGTTGTTCGGCTGCACGATGATCAGGTCGTACTTGTTGGCGACGGAGTTCTCGATGAACGCGTTCTCCTTGGCGTCGTCGGCCTGGGAGTCCATGACGTCGACCGTCATGTCCGGGTACTTCTTGACTTCGTCCATGATGCCGTTGGCAAGCCAGGCAGCAAAGGAGTCGGCCTGGGCGCGGGCAATGAACGCGATCTTGTAGTTCTGGGCCTGAGCAACCGTCGTCGCAGCCAGACAAAGGGCGGCCACGGCCGTAACGGTGCGGATCGATTTCAGAAACTTCATAACTAAATCTCCTCCAAGATTTTTCTACCCAAAGGGGCATGTATCCTCAGATAAGAGCCCCACGTTTCCTCCAACGCGAACGTACTAAGCTTTAGCCTCCTTTCGCTCATTGGGTATTTTGGCAACACCAAGCGTCTTCCTGGTGCGATTGACCTTGGCCCACATGTCATATCCGACAGCCAGAGCGATGATGGCGCCCTTGATGACTTGCTGCAGATAGGAGTCCACGCCAGCCAAATTCATGATGTTGTTGAGGAAGCCGACGATGAACGCGCCGGCCAGAGTGCCGCCCGCCGTTCCCAGGCCGCCGGAGAAGCTGGTGCCGCCGATGATGGCCGCTGTCAGCGCTTCGAATTCGTAGCCCTGCCCCGAGTTGGGGGCGCCGACGTTGGTGCGGGCCATCAGGATGATACCGGCAAGGCCCACGAAGACGCCGTTGACTAGATAGGCGCCGACCTTGATCCGGCCGATATTGATGCCGGAGGCGCGCGCCGCCTCTTCGTTGCCGCCCACCGCGTAGAGCGAACGACCGAAGGCAGTGTGGCCAAGGATGTACCAGGTCAGAACGCCGATGATGACCATGAAGATGACAGGGATGGGGATGATCCCAATGCTGCCCTGACCGAACCAGACATAGTCGCCGATCTGGTAGATGTTCTGGCCCCTGGTAAAGAGCAGAGCGATACCTCTCGCCACCGTCATCATCGCCAGAGTTGCGATGAACGCCGGGATATTGAAGCGCCGGACGAGGATGCCGTTGACGAAATTGCAAAGCACACCGACGAGCAGACCGACGGCAAAGGCAAGGGACAGCGACCCGGTTTCCTTGAAGACATAGACCGAGAAGACACCGGCCAGCGCCAGAACCGAGCCGCAGGAAAGATCCAGGAGGCCGCCGATGATCAGGATCGTTTCACCAAAGGCCAGGATCGTCGTGACCGAAATCTGAACCGAGATATTCGATATATTCCGCGCGGACAGGAAATTCGGGTTCAGCAGATTACAGACGATAATCATCGCGATAAGGACCAAATAGATGGAGTATCGCGACTTGATCGTCTGCCACTTCTCCCTGGTGATCAGGTTGTTCATTTTCCGCCCCTTTTTAATCTCATCGTCTGGAGCAGATCCGGCAAACCCCGGTTTGCCGGAAATGCTCTAAGTGTTTGTTTCACCGCAATTTCGGGCGCAAAACCGGTTCCCACTTTTGCTGAAATTGCTTGGTCTGCGATCAGACCGCTTTCTTGGCCATGTTCATCGCGTAGCGCATGATTGCTTCTTGAGAGAATTCGGATCTCTCGAGTTCACCGGTTATCCGTCCCTCGGCCATCACGTACATGCGGTCACACATGCCGATCAGCTCGGGAAGCTCAGAGGACACCATGATGATCGACTTGCCTTCCTTCGCGAGGCTCGTGATCAGCTTGTAGATCTCAAACTTTGCGCCGACGTCGATGCCACGCGTAGGTTCATCCAGGATGAGAATGTCGGGATCCTGTAGCATCCACTTGGACAGGACGACTTTCTGCTGGTTACCGCCGCTCAGCGTACTCACCTGCACGTCGATGGATGCCATCTTCACGTTGATCTTCTTGCAGATCTCTTCGACCCGGCTTCTCTCCTTGCTTCCGTTCAGGCGACCTTTCTGAAAAAACTGGTCCATCGAGGCCAATGTCACGTTTTCCTTGACGTCGCGGATCGGAACGATGCCGTAGCGACGCCGATCTTCGGACAGCATCACGACACCATTCTTGATGCTGTCCTGGACGTTGCGGATCTTGACGGGCGCGCCATTCACCTTGACCGAGCCGCCAAAACGCTCGTCGAGCCCGAACAGCGCCCGCATCACCTCCGTCCGCCCCGCCCCGACGAGGCCGGCGAACCCGACGATTTCGCCCTTCTTGACATTGAAGGAGACGTTGCTGAAACCGGTGGGCCCGCTGAAGTTTTCGACTTCCAGCACGACGTCCCCGACGGGAACCTCTTCCTTGGGATAGCCCTGGCCTAGGGCTCGGCCGACCATCAGGGCGATCACCGAGTCGATGTCAAACTTGTCCTTGGGCCGCGTCTCGATCACCTTGCCGTCGCGCAGGATCGAGATTTCGTCGGCAATGCGGAAGATTTCGTCCATCTTGTGCGAGATGTAGACGATGCCTTTGCCGCGAGCGCGAAGGTCGGCGATCTTCTCGAAGAGGATTTCGATTTCCTTATTTGTGATCGACGACGTCGGCTCATCCATGATGATGATGTCGGCGTCTCTCGATATGGCCTTCAGAATTTCCAGCATCTGAAGATTGGAAATCGACAGGTCCTTCAGCTTGGTTTCCGGATCGTAGGACAGGTTCTCCTGCTTGAGCAGCTGAAGCGTCTTCTGCCGGATGGTCTTCCAGTCGATCTGTCCGAAGCGCTTCTTCGGCCAGCGCCCAGCGAACAGGCTTTCCTCGATGGTCATTTCAGGGGTGTAGTTCAGCTCCTGAAAGATCATGGAAATGCCGAGTTCGCCCGCCTTGATCGGCGAGGTAATCTCGACCTTTTCGCCCTTGATTAGCGTTTCGCCGCCATCGGGCTGGTAGATCCCGTTGATGATCTTCATCAGGGTCGATTTGCCGGCGCCGTTTTCGCCGCATAGCACGTGAACCGAACCTTCCTTTACAGAAAAGCAGACGTCTTCGAGCGCCTTAACGCCCGGAAACGACTTGCTTATATTTCTGACTTCGAGAAGATTTTTTTGCATCGAACGGGTCCTTGATCGGCCGGATGGCAACGTGTGATCGACTTGGCGATTGGCTTAGTTCATGCCATGGATCTCGGAGAGCCTGGCCCGGTAGAGCTCAAAGGCGTCGCCGTAGGCGGACTTGCGGTCAGCGGCCGGTTTCGTCGTCTTGTCGGTATCGAGGGTGACGCAGCGATCGGCGATCGAGGCGATGTCTTCGCCAGCGCCGGTCGAGCGTCCGTAAGCCCAGATCGCCTGGATCGCCGCGCCGAGACATCCGGCCTCGTCGCCGGTGGGCACCACGATCTCGGCGCCGGTCATGTCGGCGACCATTTGGCGCCACGGCTTGCTGCGGGCACCACCGCCGATCATGAACACGCGCTCGGCTGCCTTATTGCCACGAATGCGGTGAAGGCCGGCAAGCACGCCGAAGGTGACGCCCTCAACCATGGCACGCATCAGGTTTTCCGGCGTCATGTTGACCGCGGAAAGGCCCAGAATGGTGCCCCGCGCCGTCGGCAGGTCGGGCGTCCGTTCACCGTTCAGGAAGGGCAGCATTGTGATGCCACCGGCACCCGGCGCGGTTGCATCGAGCGCTTCGGAGACGAAGCCGATATCGCGCCCAAGGAGATGGGCGCCACCAGAGGTGACATTGGTGGCGTTCATGGTGCAGACGAGCGGCAACCAACCACCACTCGACGAGCAGAACGGTGCCACGGCGCCGCTCGGATCGAGCACCGGCGTGTCGGAATAGGAGAAAACCGTTGCCGACGTGCCAAGGCTGATGGTCACTACACCTTCGCGCACGTTGCCGGTGCCGATGGCGCCCATCATGTTGTCGCCGCCACCAGCCGCCACCAGACAGTTGGTGGTGAGGCCGAGCGCTTCGGCTGCTGCCGGCGTCAGGTTGCCGACGATGGCGTCCGGCGCAACGAGCTCCGGCAGAGCGGCCGCGAGATGGCCGGCTCCGCGATCGATGACCGACAGTGCCTCGGGCGCCCAGGCCCGCTTGCGGACATCGAAGAAGCCGGTTCCCGATGCATCGCCGTATTCGGCGACGAAGCGGTCGGTCAGCCAGTGGTTGAGATAGTCGTGCGGCAGAAGAATATGGGCAATACGGGCGAAGTTGTCCGGTTCGCGATCGGCGAGGAAGGCCAGCTTGGAAATGGTGTAGCCGGTGAGTGGGATGATACCGAGCTTCTGGAACCAGACGGCCGGGCCGCCGAGGGCAGCGACCACACGCTCATTGTCTGGAGCCGTCTCAGTGTCGCACCAGAGCTTGGCCGGACGGATCACTGCCCCAGCCTTGTCGAGCACCGCGAGACCATGCTGCTGGCCGGAGATGCCCAGACAACGGATCGCATCGGCCGGCACAGCCGCCTCGTCGAGCGCCATGCGCACGGCGGCGATCATTGCGTCCACCCAGATTGACGGATGCTGTTCGCGGGCGCCGCTGTCGCGCTCGATCAGGGTGTGGGTAGCGTGACCGCGGCCACGTACCTTTCCATTCTCATCGATGACAAGCGCCTTGGTCCCCTGCGTTCCGCAGTCGACTCCAATGAACATGATCCTCTCCTCCCGCCCCATCCGCGGCGAACCAAAGGACAGGGCGCAGACGGCTTTCCCCGCCCAAGCGCTCCATATCCTCTGCTCTCCTCCGCAGCCGGCGTTCCTCTAAGACCGCCGATGGGTGTTCCATTCAAAGCATCAGTCAGCCGATCGTCCGACGGGCTCTCGATGACCGATCTTCCCTTCGGTCATCGAGTTCACTTCGCAGCGCGCCGTTTCGAACGATTAAGGTTCCGCCTGGCCAACACAGTCAGGCGGGACCTTCGATCAAGACGCGGACATCCGTTTGGCGAATGCCGAGCTCCCCCGGAGCGAAGGCGTGCATTCCTCATGCATGCCTCTCGCCTACCCATCGAGCCGCGTCCCGCGTCCTTCTTTCAATCAAAAGGTGATCTGGACCTTCACGTCCGTGGGCTTCTGTTCCGCCGCCCGTTCGAAGGCTTCGATCGACTTGTCGAAGGGATATGTCGCGGAGATCAGTGGCTTCAGATCGATCTTGCCCGAGCCAAGCAGGGCGAGAGTGCGATCCCAGACGTTGGCATAACGGAAGATGCCAGTCAGGCTGATTTCCTTGACCTCGAGCGCCACCACGTCGAGCGGCACCCGGTCCTGCGGCATGCCGACCAGAACGACCCGGCCACCCTGAGTGACTACGTCGAGCATGTCGTCGAAAGCCTTCGGACTGCCGCTCGCCTCGAAGAAGAGGTCGGCGCCCTTACCGGCCGTCCGCTTGGCGACCACATCGGCAAGCTTCTCTTTGGTCAGGTCAACGGCAACAACGCCCGGAACCTTGGCGATGATGTCGAGCTTGGCCTTGGCAACGTCGCTAACGATCACCTCGGCGCAACCCGAAGCGAGCGCAGCGAAGGCCACCATCATGCCGATGGTGCCGGCGCCGGCCACCACCGCGATATCGCCGGGACGGATGGCGCCCTTGGCGGCAGCGTAGACGCCAATCGCCAGCGGCTCGACCATGGCGCCTTCGGCAAACGACACGCTGTCAGGAAGCTTGTAGGTCAGCGCGGCGGGATGCACCACTTCGGGGGTCAGGCAGCCGTGGATCGGCGGCGTCGCCCAGAAGCGCACGGCCGGATCGAGGTTGTAGTGACCTTCCAGAGTCTGGCGCGAACCGAAATCGGGGATGCCCGGCTCCATGCAGACGCGATCGCCAACCTTGAGGTGGCTGACCTTGGCGCCCACCGCCGTCACGACACCCGAGGCCTCGTGACCGAGCACCATCGGCTCGTTGACGATGAAGTCACCAATGCGACCATGCTTGTAATAGTGCACATCGCTGCCGCAGATACCGACCGCCTTGATGGCGACCCGAACCTCATCGGCTGCCGGCTCCAGAGTGCCGGGAACCTCGATATCGCGAAGACGAATGTCTCCAATGCCCTCGAGAACGACGGCTTTCACTTTCATAGCGTTTCCTCCCGAGCCTTGGTCCGCATTCTCAGGCGGGCCTGCGCGCTCTTGATGGGGAAAGTATGAGCGTGGGAATCTATTCCCGCTAAGCCAATTCAACAAATCTGTGTGCATTATTTTACATTTTGAAACCTGAACGGGTTCTCGCTCCACCCAGGGATTGTGAAGTTTCCGATCAACAGTCTCGCCTCATTCAAACGACTCGAGGGCGTATTGCCCGCCGCGACTATCAGCGAGCCTTCGTTCGCGCCGCTATTTTCGCCAGAACTGCGCGCGTCATTTCGTTCGGCGCCAGATGCGCGGGGGACCTCACTCAGCACCTGCGGCTTCGAAGACGCCTGCGGAACCAATCCGGCTGCGGCCAGTTTCACGAACCACAGAGTGAGTCCTGACGCACCATCTCCAGAGCTTCCCTTGGAATGTTTTCTCGTTTCGGCAGACAAACGAAGCTTGCCCACGCCTCTCTCCGTGAGGAAAGCGGTGGGCCGAGCCGATGTCGCGCGATGCGACGACGGGTGGCCGAGGACGTCGAGGACCAACACACTTCCCCCGCACTCGCGACCTGGAGATCATCTGAATGCGTAAAGTGCTGCCTGGCTCGGCCTTTCCCCTGGGCGTGACGGTCGACGACAAAGGCGCGAATTTCGCTTTGTTTTCCGATAATGCTTCTGGCGTGACGCTCTGCCTCTTCGATCGCTTCGGTGTGACCGAGCAGGAGCGAATTCCTCTCAGGGAATGCACCAACGGCGTCTGGCATTGCTACTTGCCGGGTGTTGGGCGCGGGCAGGTCTACGGCTGGCGGGTTCACGGCCCCTGGGCCCCGGATGCCGGCCACCGCTTCAACCCCAACAAACTGCTGCTCGACCCCTATGCCCGGCAGTTGGTGGGTGAGGTTCGCTGGAACGACACGCTGTATGGCTATGAGATCGGCGCGGGCGACGACGCCGATCTCGTCATGGATGAGCGTGACAGCGCAGCCTTCATGCCCAAGGCGCGGGTTGTTGCGGGCACTCCGATGGTCACCACCCAGCATCCGCATGTTTCCTGGGCGAAGACGGTGATCTATGAGGGGCACGTGCGCGGCCTCACCATGCAGCACCCCCTGGTGCCTCAAGCCGTCCGCGGAACCTTCACTGCCCTTGGTCAGCCCGAGTTCGTCGAATACCTGGTCGGTCTTGGCGTTACGACACTCGAACTCCTGCCAGTTCAGTCCTTCCTTCAGGACCGTCATCTCGTCGACAACGGCCTTTCCAATTACTGGGGCTACAATACGCTGGGCTTCTTTGCTCCGGAGCCCCGCTATCTCGGAGATACCGGCCTCGAATCCATCGGCGAAGCGGTCGACCTCCTGCATCAGGCTGGCATCGAAGTCATATTGGACGTTGTCTACAATCACACCTGCGAAGGCAATCATCTGGGGCCGATGCTGTCCTTCAAGGGGATCGACAACGCATCCTACTATCGCCTCTTGCCAGACAACGGGCGCTATTACGACAACCTGACCGGCTGCGGAAATGCGCTCAATACCGACCATCCGCGCGTGCTTCAGATGATCTTGGACAGTCTTCGCCTGTGGGCTTCGGTCTATGGCATCGACGGCTTCCGTTTCGATCTTGCGACAACGCTCGGGCGGCGCCCCAACGGCTTCGACCCTGGCCACGCCTTCTTCAACGCCATCCTGCAAGATCCTTTGCTCGGAGGTATGAAGCTGATTGCCGAACCCTGGGACGTAGGCCCTGGCGGATACCAGCTCGGTTCGTTCCCCCCTGGCTTCTCGGAGTGGAACGGCGATTATCGCGACAAGGTGCGCGGTTTCTGGAGCGGCGAAGAGGGCCTTCTGCCGAGCTTTGCAACCCGGGTTGCCGCCTCGCAGGACATCTTTGCCGAAGGACGCCGACGCCCGTGGTCGAGCGTCAACTTCATCACGGCGCACGACGGTTTCACGCTGCATGACCTCGTCAGCTACAACCACAAACACAACGAGGCCAACAAGGAAGACAACAAGGACGGTCACGACGACAACAAGAGCTGGAACTGCGGCGCAGAAGGCGAAACCGACGACAAGGAGATCAACGCGATCCGCAGTCGGCAGAAGCGCAACCTGCTCGCGACGCTTTTCCTGAGCCAAGGCGTGCCAATGGTGCTTGCCGGCGATGAGTGCTCCAACACGCAGGGCGGCAACAACAACGCCTATTGCCAGGACAACGAGATCGGCTGGGTCAACTGGTCGGATGCCGATCCCGAACTGCCCAAGTTCGTGGCTCGGCTTGCAGCCCTCAGAAAGAACCATTCGGCCCTGTCGCGACCGGAGTTTCTTACCGGCGCCCGCAATGAGATGGGGCAGCCGGACGTCGTCTGGTTCAACAATCACGGTCGGCGAATGACCGAGGAGGATTGGGAGAACCCGCATTCCAAATGCCTCACCCTGCGTCTTGCGCCGGTGCTCGAAAGCGAAGCGCCTCTGCTGATCATGCTCAACGCCTCGCATGTTGCGGTCGAATTCCAGATCCCGCCCGGCGCTCCCGGAGATTGGGAAGTGATTCTGGCAACCGACGGCGGGTTCGAGGATGCTCGCCTCGCCGGCGACGCCTGCTTCACCATGCCTGCGCGTACCCTCGTTCTTGCTGAGTGGCGGGAACAAAGCGCGCTCAGCGCCGTTCCCGCAGAAGCCCCGCCAGCCGAAGTGCCGGACCAGGGGTGATGGCGGCGAGCGTGCCTCGCTGGCCCGCCGTTTCTTCACAGCGCCCTCGCTCAGACAGTTCTTCAAGGAGGCCTTACCTTGGCCACTCGCACCGTTCGTCGCGAACAGGAAATGAAGTTTGGTACGCAGATGACCCCGAACGGCGTGCGGTTTCGCCTTTGGGCGCCCCTTGTGCCGTCGGTTGAGTTGGAAGTGGACGGTTGGTCGCTTCCCATGAAACAGGACGTGCGCGGCTGGTATGAAGTGGAGGTGACGGGCGTCAGTCAGGGTAGCCGCTATGTATTCTGCCTGCCGGACGGCAAGAGGGTGCCGGACCCCGCCTCACGCTATCAGCCCGAAGACGTCGATGGTCCGAGCGAGGTCATGGATCCACTCGCTTTCGAATGGACGGACCTCGGCTGGCGCGGCCGCCCTTGGGAAGAATGCGTGTTCTACGAGGTGCATATCGGCACTTTCACGCCGGAAGGCACCTTCAAGGCCGCGGCAGACAAACTTCAGTATCTCGCAGATCTTGGCATCACGGCCTTGCAGATCATGCCGCTCGCCGACTTCGCCGGGCGATGGAACTGGGGATACGACGGCGTATCCCTGTTCGCTCCGGACTCCTCCTACGGTCACCCCGAGGACTTGAAAGCCTTGGTCAACCGGGCTCATGAGCTCGGCATGATGGTGATGCTGGACGTCGTCTACAATCACTTCGGCCCGAAGGGGAACTACGTTCCCCTCTATGCGCCGATCCTCAATGACAAGGATACGCCATGGGGCCCTGGGCTCAACGTCGACGGGGAAAACGCAACCGTCGTTCGCGACCTGGTTTTGGCCAATGCGCGCTTCTGGATCAATGAGTATCGCTTCGATGGGCTGCGCTTCGACGCGCTGCACGCCATTGAGGACAGCGGACCGAAACATCTGATCCAGGATCTGGCCGAACAGACGCGAGCCGCAAGCGACGGACGGCACATCCACCTCATCGCCGAAAACTCTCACAACCAGGCAAGCTGGCTGAGACGACGCGATGATGGAACGCCCTGGCTCTATACGGCCCAGTGGAACGACGATCTCCACCATTGCCTGCACGCATTGGTGACGGGTGAAGACCAGTGGTACTATCAGCCCTATGCCAAGCGCATCGACTTGATGGCAAAGGCCTTCGCCGAAGGCTTTGCCTACCAGGGAGAGTACCTGGCGCGGGAAAATCGCATGCATGGCGAGCCGAGCGCTTTCCTGCCGGCAACGGCCTTCGTCTCCTTCATTCAGAACCATGACCATACAGGCAACCGGCCGGCCGGCGAGCGCATCGGCCAGTTGGTGCCGCGACCAGCCGCTCGCATGATGGCCGCGCTCTATCTCCTGTCACCGCAAATCCCGATGCTTTTCATGGGCGAGGAATGGGGGGCCTCCACTCCGTTCTGCTTCTTTTCCGATATCAGGGAGCTGGGCGACATCATCCGCAACAGCCGGCTGGAAGAGCTCAAGGACTTTCCGGAGGAAGCCAAGGCGAAGCACATCGACCCGATGAGTGAGGAAGCCTTCCGAGGCTGCAAGCTCGATTGGAACGAGCGTTCATCGCCCGCCTCGGCCGAAATACTGGCCTTCTACGCAGACCTGATCAGACTGCGTGCTTCAGTCCTGACACCACGCCTCGTTGGGATGGGCGGGAACAGCGGGTCTTCCAAGATCCTGGGGGCAGAGGCTTTCCAGGTGAGCTGGATCTTGGGGGATGGCTCGACACTCAACATGGCTGCAAACTTGGGTGTCTCTTCACAACAAGGCGATTGGAAGGGTGTCGTCCCTCTTTGGTGCGAGGGCACGTTCTCGGAAGACACTCTTGGCGGCCACACAGCCTTGTTCTGGTTGACGTGAAAAAGGCGGCGCGTGACGCGCCGCCTCAAGTCTCCAAAACAAAAGAAGCTCCCTATGGGAGCGCAAGTCGCCATACATAAAAAATCACGGCCCCCTTTGCGGGAGGCCGTGACTTGGGAAGAGCGCCAGCTTAGTGCTGGCCACCCTTGCGGCCGGCTTCAGCAGCCCGCTCAGGATCGTTCCTGAAGTTGCCACCAGATTCCTGACCGCCCTTGCGGCCGGCCTCAGCAGCACGCTCCGGATCGTTCTTGAAGTTACCACCGGATTCCTGACCGCCCTTGCGGCCGGCTTCAGCGGCGCGCTCCGGGTCGTTCTTGAAGTTACCGCCGGACTCTTCACCGCCCTTGCGGCCAGCTTCCGCAGCCCGTTCCGGGTCGTTCTTGAAGTTGCCGCCGGACTCACGGCCGCCCTTGGCTGCGATTTCGCGCTGCTTGTCCTCGTCCATCGAGGCAAATCCGCGGCGGGAGGTGTCACCAGTGTGGCTCTGTTGGTTGGGCATTGCTCTTCTCCTTGGATCTTCTAACGCTGCCTTGGAGACAGCGATATAAAAACCCGCAGCCACGCCAATTGTTCCGTTGAATTCCACTTCTTTTTATTTCGCATAATGAAACAACTAACGCTTTCAGTATGGATAATCGAACGTTGACACAAACTTCTAGGGAATATTTTCATCGGAAGGAATCACGATACTTCATTTGAACTGCGCGTCTCGCCTCGCTAATCACGGAACTACCCGTATTTGCTTTAATCTCGAGGCTTACTTGTCTTGCAGATTGCATGTGAAGGTTCGATCTGATTGGGGCGTATCGGCTGTCTGCTCAAACAGTTCTGGAACCTTGTCGGGGGGACGGTGGTTGCCCAAAGCGGCCGGCACATCTGGTCACGGCAAGCGCCATTCGAACCTAAACGAGGGAGATCACAATGACTGTCATGGTGAAGGAGGTGACGCCGCTCGACAACGGGCAATATCGTGTCGAGTTCAACATGCTCGACGGCGTTACGGTAGCCGTCGTGCTACCTGCAACAGAGAGTGGGACGTCCGCTCAGGACTCGGGGCGCCGCGCCGAACAGGCTATCAAGGAGCTCTCCGACACGCTCGCCTCAGGGCCGCGAGAGGATATTCCGACCGCGAACGATGCGCGCGAGAGCCAAGATCGGGAGGCGCTTGAAGAGCAACTCGATGAAGGCCTCGAAGACAGCTTTCCCGCAAGCGACCCGGTATCGATCAGTGTACCATCGACCCTGCCGAAGACTGCCGGGAAGACATAGGGTGGGATGTCGAGGAGCGAACCGAACTATTACAAATCTTCGCTCCTCGATATTCGTATAAGTTTAGGCGGTCTGCTGAATGCGAGGCTCGATCCGAAGATTGACTATATCGTTCCGTTCGGATCTGGTGAGAACAAACCGGATGGCTTCCGCTATTTCTTCGGCGTAGAGCATCTCATGTTCAGCGATCGCTTCCTGCTGCTCCTCTTCACTTTTGGGCTGCATGGGGGTTGCGACTGAACCTGGTTGGATCACGCTTACCCGGATATTCTTGTCGCTCACTTCCTTGCGAAGCGTTTCAGCAAAGGTTTGAAGTCCAGCTTTCGTTGCCGCGTAAACGCTCTCGCCTTCGGTCTTGATTTCGGAGCTGATGGAACCGACGAACACAAGGTGACCGCCGCCTTGGTTCGCCATTTTCAGGATCGCTCTGCGAGCGCTGGCAAAGGCGCCCAGCAGGTTGGTTTCAACGACGTAGCGCCATTCATCTTCGGCCATCTCGTGAGCCGGCCCAGCGCTCAACCCCGCGTTGGAGACAAGAACATCGACGCCACCGAGCTGATCATCCACAGCGGCAAATACTTTGTCCAAGTCTTCTTTCTTGGCTACGTCGGCGATCAGGCCATTGGCCTTACCGGAGCCGCCGCCTGCGTTGGCAAGTGCCTCATCCAACTCGGGCTGGTGGCGCCCGAAGGTCAGAACGTGGGCACCCTCTCGTGCCAGCAGCGCAACAGTTGCGCGGCCAATGCCCGTAGTGCCGCCAGTGACGAGGATCCGTTTGCCTTCAAGACTGGTTTGGTCGTCCATAACTCACTCCCAGGTCAGTAGGAACCGACCGTCGGCCGGCAATTTGTATGTGATGCGGTCGGGTGAACTTTCCTGAGGATCAAGAACGTTACCGCCAATGGTCTTGAGCTCAACCTTGCCGAGCCTGTGGCGCTTCAGACGGACGACGCTCAGTCCGGCAGCACAGACCGCGCCATCGTGAAGCGTAATGGTGAGGCTGTGTTGACCGGTGCGCTCCAGCGTCGGCAACAGGTGATCGCAGAAGATCCGGAAGGGCGCGCCATCCATGTGATGATTGGCACGGGTAGCAAAGATGAAAGCCGCCCCTGCTCCGTAGATCTCCTGCCCGACCTGGCCAGCGGGCTGTCCGTCGACGTAAACATCTTCGACCGGGAAGGAGAGTTTGCGGTCGATATGACCATTGGCCTCGCGTTGCTTGGGCGAGATAACCTCCGGCGGCAAGGCATCTGGATAGTAGAACCAGCCACGGTCGAGCGCGTACTTGCAGTACTCAAACACCAGCATCCGCGCCGTTGGATCTATGTCGCGACCACCGTCTTCCAGATAGCGTTCGAAAGCCGCAAAGGAGTCAAAACATTCATAAATTGCCATATATGGCGCATCCTGCAGGCAGGTAACGCCCATGAAGTTGAGATAATGGACTGCGTGATCGATTTGGCTCTCCCACATTTCGGCGTTGTGGAAGAAGCTGGCGAGATAGACGTAGCTTTGCTCAAAATAGATATCTTCGTTGGTGAGGCGCCACAGCCGCATGCAGGCGGCTGCTCCCCAAGCCGTCAGGTTGGCTTGGTAGTTGAGGTTGAACCGCAAACCCACTGCCGTATCGATAGCGGCTCGCGCTTCATTCAGGAAGCGCTCGTCGTCCGTCAGTTCGAAGGCCTGAAGCATGACCCAGGCATAAATGCCGCCGACGTCCGTCTGCCCCCGACCGTCGGCCTCGGCGGTTCTGGTGATGATGCTGAAATCGGTAATCTTGTACTGGACCGGCCACTTGTACTTGAAATGGTGCGCTGCCTTGATGCCGTAGTCGATCGACTTCATCAGCAGGTCGCGTGCCTGTTCATCCCCATCCAAGGCCAGGATCCCGAGATTCAGCATCGGATGGTAAAGATACCAGCTGTCGATTGCGTCCGCGTCCTTGTCCTCGCCAACGTTCGGCAGATACCGGCGCAATGATTTCAGCTTGGGATCGTAGAACCTCTCTAGCCCGGCCTTGAACTCGGCCTCGAGCGGGTGCTGCTCGCCGCACCACTTACCCCAGTCATGGATCGCCTCGACGATGGACATCTGCACCATGATGTCGGGATACTCGGCGCCGGTGTAGGGATGGATGTAGCGACACCCGTAGTGCTTGATGGTTGCTTCAGGCGCCTCGTCGAGATCGCGCAAAGTCCGCTCCGACCGCTCGATCCAGTCGCGGTATTCCACGTCTGGCCGCTCAATGAGCTTGTAGGCGACACCCAGCATCTGAACAAAACGCAGGGCGGACTCTCGCTCGTGCGACGGCACTTTTTTGCAGAATGCTAGAATGGCGTCGGACAACGTGATTTCGACACCGGCTGCCAAGGCATCGGTTGGGGGCGTGCCACTCTGTGTTGGGGTTGGAATGAGGTAGCCGAGCTCGGGCCATCTACCACCCACGACGCCTGAAGGCTTGGTCTTGGTGGCGCGAAAATAATCGTTCATGGCGGTGAGGTTCTGGAAATACAGAACCGTACCGAAATGGGGCTCGTTCACCCGGAAATAAAGGAGACCGCTGTTGAGCCCGCGCTGACCTGCCTCGACATTGCCCTTGGCGCCGAGCGGATCGTCTTTGTTGTCCAGCGGGTAAACATCACGCGGCATGAACGGGATCAGCATCGGCACCGCGGGCGTAAACTGTACTGTCATGCGCAGGTGATCAAACCCGTCTTCGCCAGTCCGGAAGGTGATCACGTGTTCGCCGAGCGCACTCCGAATTCTCAGCTTCGCTGCTTCACCCGCCTGAGGCTTGAGTTCCCTGCAATCGAATTCGCTGGTCAGATAAGCCGCGCGCAAGGCGAGCCCACCGTGTCCCTTGCGACGTATGAAGGCCCACACGGAATCCATGCTGGCGCGGAGCTCGACGCTCATCTCTCCGAGAGGGAAGCGTGCGATGTGTTTGCCCGCGTCGTCGTCGAATGCCTGACGAACGCCAAGCACATAAGGACTCACGCCAGCGACGTCGGGGTTCAGTGCAAGAGTCTGCATTCTTGCTCCTCACTCTCCGTTAAACACGGGAGTGAGAACAGACTTTCGCGGCATATGTTCCACGATACGACGCTTTTGGAGGATGCGCTGCCAACCGCGCAGGTAGGTTCTAAGCGTGGTCCGCGCTCGAAGGATCTCGTCTACGAGCCGAGCTCGCGGATGCGTCCGAGGTCCTTGACGAAGGCATCGAAGGCGACGCGTTTTGCCTCCGAGTCCGGAATTCTCAAGAGGTAGGACGGATGCACGGTGAGGTACCCACGTCGGTTGCCGAAAAACATCGGCCCGCGTTCGCGCGTCACGGCGACGGAACGCTCGGCAAGCGCCATCCCGGCCGTGGCGCCAAGAGCAACGACCACGCTGGGCCGTATCAAGTCGATCTCCCGCCACAGCCACCAGCGATAGTGCACGATTTCGGACGTACTGGGCTTGCGGTGCATGCGGCGTTTGCCGCGTTCAACGAAGTGGAATTGCTTCACCGCGTTGGTGACGTAGACCTCGCCACGATCGATGTTCGCCGCAGCAAGCGCTCGATCGAAAAGGCGGCCAGCTGGCCCCACGAAGGGACGGCCTTCTCGATCCTCGACATCGCCCGGCTGTTCGCCAACAAAGGCGATGGCGGCAGAAACCGGCCCTTCACCCGGCACGACGCGTCCCACCCCGGGTTCCTGAGGGAACGCCTGCCTCAAGACCTCATTCAGCTCATCGACGGTTGCAAAATCCCGGTCGGTCATCGCGATGCCTCTGCAGCAACTTGCCAACCGAATGCGTCAGCTTTCGCCTGAACTCAGCTGGGTCCAAGGCGGTTCCCGGCCCCACAGCATCGGGGCCGTCTCGATGGGATGCCATTCGGCGCCAAGCTCACGCATGATCGCAAGCGCATCATCAGGCGCACGGAGACCATCCGTATTGTCGAAGAACAGGTAGACGTCGCGCGGTCGATCAGCAGCTCTTGTGGCGCTGACAAAATCGCCATCGTTCATCGGCTCGCCCTGCGACCAAGCGGCGATACGCTGCGCCCAACGTCGGCGCTCGGCATCGTCATAGCCGGACCGGTAGAGCTGTCGCGAGCCATGCAGGCGGCAATAGACGAAGCCTGCCGTCACATCCATCAATCGCGGCCATTCCACCGTATCGGCACAAACAAGAGCGACCTGACGCTCGCGCAGCAATTCGATGAACGCTGGATCGATGAAGCTGTTGTGCCGAATTTCCAAAGCGTGGCGGATTGGCTGCTTGGCCGGGCGTGTCTCGTCAGGACTGGCGATATGGTCATCGTGCTTGCGAGCCATGTCCGCTGCCGCTTCGGTGTCGTGCGGCAGCAGCGAAAGAAAGGCGCGCATCCTCTCGATGTTCAGGGAGAAGCTGGCCGGCAGTTGCCAGAGTATCGGTCCAAGTTTCGCACCCAGCCGTAGCACACCAGAAGCGAAGAAGTTGGCGAGCGGCGCCTCGATGTCCTGAAGCCGCTTGACGTGCGTGATGAAGCGCGGCCCTTTCACGGCGAACACAAAATTTTCAGGCACTTCCGAAGCCCAGCGATCAAAGGTCCGCGGCTTCTGCAAACCATAGAAGGTGCCATTGATTTCCAGGGACGGGAAATGCGAAGCCGCATAGCTCAGTTCTCTGTTTTGTTTCAGTCCCTTGGGATAGAAGTTACCTCGCCAGGACGGGTAGGTCCAGCCGGACAATCCAATGCGAATGACGCCTGCCTTCGAGGACATGCCAGCTCCTTGCTCTTCCTGAGAACGTTGCGGTCGCCAGCTGGTTCCTCGATTGTCCCGACGGAGGGACACACTGCTAGGGGATTTCACGTTGTTGACCCAAACCTGACCCAGACGGTAGGGAACTGAAGTTCAAAGCGAGGCACAGCATGGCCTTCGGAAAGACAGTGCGATTGGTGATTGCCGGCCTTTATGTGCTGGCGATGCTGGTTGCTGCCGTCATGCCCGCATCGTCCATGACGTCAATGCGCTCTTCTCCGATCGTCACCTCGGCTGCAGATTGCGGCCCGGGAATGGCTGACATGAAGCACGCTTCGCAAAGCACCAAGATGACCGGCGGAGCATGCGATCTCGCAGATCACCAGGGTAGCGCCCCCTGCATGCTCGGCAGCGTCTGCGCCGATCTGCCAAGCGGCATGTTCGTCAACCTCCTGCCGAGTCCGCGTGTTACCGAGAGCGAACAACCTGCTATCGCTTCGGCTGCTCCATTGCTTGGGCTCGATCCGACCCCAGGGCTCCGCCCACCCAGCCTTTCCGCCTGACAGCCAGATACGGTCGATTGTGCCTGCCGCCGGTTGCGGTCGGTGTCGTTCCGCGTCGCTGTCATTTCCTTGCCGAGCCGTAGCGCCGCGCCGTCGCGACGCCTGTTCAACGTCCTTCGATGCCATCCTGACTGATGGACCGACAGGGCAGCAAGGCTGGCATCATCACGACCTGATGTCGGCGGAAAGCCTCTGAACCCCTATGTTATCAGTTGTTTTGCCCCGCGCTCGCGGGGCTTGGCTCGCCGTGCCAATCGCCGGCTTGATAGCCTTTGGCGCCCACGCAGCGGAGCCAAAATCCGAAATCGCGGATCTCCTCGCCATCGCTCGCCGAATGAATCCGGACGTCGCGGCCGCGGCGCTTGACGCCGACGCCGCAAGAGCGCGCGTCGACTATGCCGGCGCCTGGGACGATCCCAAGGTCAAGATCGAGCTGACAAGTCCGCGCGACGACTTCGGCTCCCTTTCCCAGGAAACCTATCAGATCCGGCAGATGCTGCCCCTGTGGGGCCAGACCGGATTGAAACGCGAGATCGCCAAATGGGAGGCGAGCAAGGCGACGGCTTCCGTGAGGGATATCGAGACACAGATCGCGTATCGCGTGAAGGTCGCCTATGCGGAGTACCATTCGGCGCATCTTGCGCTCGATGAGACGCAGAAGCTCACCGCGACATTCGATCGCCTGGCCGGCATAGCCCGCGCCCGCTACGCGGAAAACGCCGCGTCCATCGCGGATGCCACCGGGGCCCAAAGCGAGGCAGGTTCGCTCAGAGCCGACATCGCCCGTCTTGCCGCCGAGAAGAAAGCCGCCGCCGCCCGCCTCAACCGGCTTCTCGGACGTAGCGCCGATGCACCGCTTGTCGCCCACCCCTCGCCACGCGCGGTGCCGCCAGTCAAGGCGATCAAGACGGAAGACCTGATCGGCCGCGCCAATGCCGGCTCGCCACGGATCCAGATGGGGCTTGCCGAAGCGGAGGCCGCCAAGAGCGAACAGCGCCTCGCCGAGCGCAATTTCCTTCCCGGCGTCGAACTCGGCGTCAGCGCCATGCGCAACAACGACCGTTTTGACGGTGCCGAGGTGATGATGGAATTCTCCGTGCCTCTCCAGTGGAGTGCCAAGCGCGCGGAACAACGGGAAGCCGCAGCCAAGGCCGAGGCGGCGCGCGTCAAGCTCGACGCCCTTCGACTCGACAACGACGCCGATATCCGCTCGGCCATCTCCGATCTGGCGGCGCTCGGCACGCGACGGAAGGTCATCGCCGGCACCACGTTGCCGCAGGCGCGCATCGCACTCGATGCCTCGACCAAAGCTTATGCCCTCGGCAAGGCCGATTTCCCCTCCGTTCTCGCCGCCGAACAGGCCCTGCGCCGGATGCTGGTCGACAACATCGAGGCAACCTTCAAGGAACAGCTCGCGCTCGCCGAAATCGAGCGCATCGTCGGAGAAGATTTCTGATGACGAAATCGCATTTCATAGCCGCAGTCGCCACAGTGGCGATTCTCACCGCCGCCGGCTTGCCATTCGCCGTCGATGCTCTGGCGCAATCCAGCCACGCGGAGCATGGCGTCGCCACACCGACTGCGCCCGCCGCTCCTGCCCCAGCCGCTCCGGCACCGGGCGCACGCCGCGTGCTTTACTATCGCAATCCCATGGGTTTGCCGGACACATCGCCGGTGCCGAAGAAGGACGCCATGGGCATGACCTACGTGCCGGTTTATGCCGACGAGGACACCTCCGGCACCGTCGCCGTCAGCGCTGACAAGATCCAGACGCTCGGCGTCCGAACCGAAGCGGCGGCCCTCAGGGCGATGACCCGCTCGGTCAGGGCGGTCGGCGCGGTCGCGGTCGACGAACGCAATGAGTATCAAGTGGCGCCGCGCTTCGAAGCGTGGATCGAACGCCTCGTCGCTGACACCACCGGCGCCACGGTTCGACGCGGCGACGTGCTGATGGAGGTCTATAGCCCAGAGCTCGTACTGGCGCAGGAGGAATATCTGTCCGCTCGTGGTGACGCGAGTCTGGCTCAGGCGGCGCTCGCTCGGTTGAAGAACCTCGGGATTGCCGACGAGGAAATCGCTCGCCTGAAGGCAACGGGAAAGGCGATGCGGACACTGCCCTACCGCGCCCAGGCGGACGGCGTCGTGCTGGAGAAGCTGGCCGTTCGCGGTATGCGCTTCATGCCGGGCGAGACGCTCTATCGTATCGCCGATCTTTCGGAGGTCTGGATGCTCGCCGAAGTGTTCGAGCAGGATCTCGCCGCGGTCCGCGTCGGCGAACAGGCGGACGTTACCATCAACTCCATGCCCGACCGGCGGTTCAAGGGAACCATCGACTTCGTCTATCCGACGCTGGCGGCCGAGAGCCGCACCGCCAAGGTACGCATCGAGCTCGCCAATCCCGATGGTGCCCTGCGGCCCAACCTCTACGGCACCGTCCATCTGGCCACCGCCACCGGCCTGCCCGTCCTCGCCGTGCCGGACTCGGCCGTGCTCGACAGCGGCACGCGCAAGGTGGTGCTGGTCGAAAGCGGCGACGGGCGCTTCGCCCCGCGCGAAGTGCAGACGGGCACGCGTGCCGACGGCTATATCCGCATCGACGGCGGCCTCGACGCCGGCGAGAAGGTCGTGAGCCGCGCCAACTTCCTCATCGATTCCGAAAGCAACCTGCGCTCGGCCCTCGCCGCCTTCGCGCCGACTGCCCCCGACGCCGGGGAGAAATAACTGTCATGATCGCCAGTCTCATCCGCTGGTCGGCGCGAAACATCGTCTTCGTGCTGATCGGCACCGTGCTGCTCGTCGCGGCCGGCATCTATTCGGTGGCGCGCATCCCGCTCGATGCGTTGCCCGACCTCTCCGACACCCAGGTCATCCTCTACACCGACTATCCCGGACAGGCGCCTCAGGTCGTCGAGGATCAGGTGACCTACCCGCTCACCACCGCCATGCTGTCGGTGCCGAAATCCAAGGTGGTGCGAGGCTTCTCCTCGTTCGGCGTTTCCTTCGTCTATGTCATCTTCGAGGACGGCACCGACATCTACTGGGCGCGCTCGCGCGTGCTCGAGTACCTGAGCTTTGCCGCCAAGCGCCTGCCCGAGGGCGTGACACCGACGCTGGGGCCGGACGCCACCGGCGTCGGCTGGGTCTATCAGTATGTGCTGACGGCTAAAAACCGCACCCTCGCCGAGCTTCGCACCCTGCAGGACTGGTTTCTCCGCTACCAGTTGACCAAGGCCGGCGGCGTGTCGGAAGTGGCGAGCGTCGGCGGCTTCGTGCAGCAGTATCAGGTGGTGGTCGACCCGCAGAAGCTGCAGGCCTACGGCATTCCGCTGGCAAAGCTTAGCCAGGCGATCCGCGCCAGCAACCAGGACGTCGGCGGCCGGGTCGTCGAGATGGCAGAAACCGAGTTCGTGGTGCGCGGCCACGGCTACATCAAGTCGCCGTCCGACATCGAGAACATCGTGCTGAAGTCCGATGGCGGAACGCCTGTCCTCGTGCGCGATGTCGCCCGCGTCGAGATCGGCCCCGACGAGCGGCGCGGCCTCACCGAGCTCAACGGCGAAGGCGAGGTGGTGAGCGGCATCGTCCTGCAGCGTTCAGGCGAGAACGCCCTCAAGGTCATCGACAACGTCAAGGAAAAGATCGCCGAGCTCGCCTCGGGCCTACCCGAAGGCGTGTCGATCAAGGCCGTCTACGACCGTTCCGAACTGATCCTGAAGGCGGTCGAAAACCTCAAGGGCACGCTGATCGAGGAGAGCATCATCGTCGCCCTGGTCTGCATCGTCTTCCTGCTGCACGTGCGTTCGGCGCTCGTCGCCATCGTCACCCTGCCGATCGGCGTGATGATCGCGGTTATGATCATGAACGCCATGGGTATGACGTCGAACATCATGAGCCTCGGGGGCATCGCCATCGCCGTCGGCGCCATGGTCGACGCGTCGATCGTGATGATCGAGAATGCTCACAAGCGGCTGGAGCACGCCCCACCCGGCGCATCTCGAGTTCAAACGTTGATCGACGCCGCCGTCGAGGTCGGACCGGCGCTGTTCTTCAGCCTCTTGGTAATTACCGTCTCCTTCCTGCCGGTGTTCGCCCTTGAGGATCAGGAGGGACGGCTGTTCAAGCCGCTCGCCTTTACCAAGACCTTCTCGATGGCCGGCGCCGCCTTCCTGTCGGTGACGCTGGTGCCGGTGCTGATGCTGATCTTCGTGCGTGGCCGCATCCTGCCGGAACAGAAGAACCCGGTGAACCGGGCGTTGATCTGGCTCTACCGGCCGATCATCCGCCTCGTACTGAGGGCGAAGCTGCTGACGATCCTCTTGGCGCTCGTTGTCCTCGGCGGCTCGGTGATTCCGGCGAGCCGGCTCGGCAGCGAGTTTATGCCGGCGCTCAACGAAGGCACCCTCCTCTACATGCCGACGACGCTGCCGGGCCTCTCCATCACCAAGGCGGCCGAACTGATCCAGGTGCAGGATCGCATCATCAAGAGCTTCCCGGAGGTGGAAAGCGTCTATGGCAAGGCGGGTCGCGCCGCGACGGCCACCGACCCGGCGCCGACCGAGATGTTCGAGACGGTGATCAACCTCAAACCGCAGGAGGAATGGCGGCCGGGCCTCACCACGGACGGGCTGATCGCCGAGATGGACAAGGCGTTGCAGCTGCCGGGCGTTTCCAACGCCTGGACCATGCCGCTCAAGGCCCGCACCGACATGCTCTCCACCGGCATCCGCACGCCAATCGGCATCAAGGTATTCGGCCGGGACCTCGGCGAGATGGAGCGGATCGCCAAGGAGGTCGAGGCGGTAGTGAAGAAGGTGCCGGGCACCACCTCGGCCTACGCCGAACGCATCGGTGGCGGCTATTATCTCGATATCGAGCCGAGGCGTGACGAACTCGCCCGCTACGGCCTCACCGTCGGCGACATGCAGGAGGTGATCCTGACCGCGCTGGGCGGCGAGATGGTGACCACCACCGTCGAGGGCCGCGAGCGCTTCTCGGTCAACGTGCGCTATCCGCGCGATCTGAGATCGGACCCTGATGCCATCGCCAGGGACGTGCTGATCCACCCCGAGGCCGGCGGCGCCATTCCGCTCGGCCAACTGGCCGATGTCCGCCTCGCACGCGGACCGGCGACCATCCGCACCGAGAATGCTTTGCTCTCGGCTTATATCTTCGTCGACATCCGCGACCGCGACATCGGCAGCTATGTCGCTGACGCCCGGGCGGCGGTAGACGCCCAGGTGAAGATGCCTCCAGGCTATTACGTCACCTGGAGCGGCCAGTTTGAGTACATGGAGCGGGCCAAGGAGAAGCTGAAGGTGGTGGTGCCGGTCACCATCGCCCTGATCTTCCTCCTCCTCTACATGAACTTCCGCCGCATCACCGAGACGCTGATCGTCATGGCCTCGCTGCCTTTCGCCCTGGTCGGCGGCGTCTGGTACATGGATCTGCTCGGCTTCAACCTTTCAGTAGCCGTGGCCGTCGGCTTCATCGCGCTGGCCGGCGTCGCCGCCGAGACCGGCGTGGTCATGCTGATCTACCTCGACCACGCGTTCGAGGCGATGAAGGCGAAGCGGGCGGCTGAGAACCGACCGCTGACGCGGGACGATCTCAATGCCGCCATCATGGAAGGCGCAGTCGAACGCGTTCGTCCCAAGATGATGACGGTGGTCGCCATCATGGCCGGGCTCCTGCCGATCATGTGGAGCCACGGCACCGGCTCGGAGGTGATGCAGCGCATCGCCGTGCCGATGATCGGCGGCATGGTCTCCTCCACTGTCCTCACCCTCCTCGTCATTCCGGCGATCTACGCGCTGGTCAAGGTTCGCGGCCTCGATCGGACCGCGTCACCGGCCGCCACGGCGGCTGCACTCCCCGCAAACACTGTCAAAACGAAGGACTGATCCCATGAGAAAGCTCATCACCGCCGCAGCCGTTCTAGTCGCCCTCGCCTCATCCGCTTTCGCGGGCGAAGCCGGCACCACGGGCAAAATCAATGCGATCGACACGGCAGGCCGCACCATCAACTTTACCCACGGGCCGATCGAAGCGCTCGGCTGGCCCGGCATGACCATGGATTTCGCGGTACTGCCCTCCATCGATCTCGGTGCGCTGAAGGTCGGGGAGACCGTTGCCTTCACGGTCAGCCAGACGCCCGAGGGAACTTACGCCGTCGACAGCGTCACACCGGCAAAGTGAAGCCGGATCTGGCTAGTTAATCGAAACGACCCACATGGACGGTCCGGCGACCGGGCCGTCCGTTCAGTGAGCGATATCAGGAGAGTTGGCGAGCCCCCGATTCCAATTCAGAGCACTCCCCGATCCCATTCAGGCGTCCCGCGGAAACTGTCGACCAGGAAATCGACCAGCACGCGCACCTTGAGGGCGAGGTGGCGCGCCGGTGGATAGACCGCGTGGATGGTGTGCGGCTTGTTTTCCATTTCCGGCAGCACTGCAACAAGGCGCCCGTCGCGTATGCTTGGGCCGGCAATGAAGCTTGGGATGCGAGCAATACCTAGGCCGGACTCGGCGGCAGCAAGACAAGCCTCCCCATTGGAAAAGCGAATGCGACCGGTCACGGAAATGGATATGGCGCCGTCCTCAGGCGACCAGTCAAAGGGATCGCGGAAGTTGGTGTCGATGATGCAATCGTGGTGGACGAGATCTGCCGGTGTCTCCGGGCGCCCCCGCTCGGCGAGGTAGGCGGGAGCCGCGACCGTCACAATATGCGCGTCGCAAAGTTTACGGCTGATCAGGCTGGAATCTGACGGCTGGCCGATACGGACCGCCATGTCGAAGCCTTCCTCAACGAGATTGACCGTGCGATCGGAGAAATTGACGTCGAGTATGATGTCGGGAAAGGCGCGCGCGAAATCAAGCAGGCGCGGCGTCAGCCGGATGGTTCCAAAGGACAACGGCGCTGTGACGCGAAGACGCCCGGCCGGGGCGCCCGATGCATTGCGCACCGAGGCATCCAGCGCGTCGAACTCCTCCATCAGCCCCTTGAGGCGACTGTAATAGGCTTGCCCGACTTCGGTTGCGGACAAGGCCCGTGTCGTGCGCTTGAGCAGTTGCACACCGAGATCGGCCTCCAGCCTGGAGACCAGTTTGGACGCCTGCCCCGGACTGGTCCCGAGACGCTTTGCCGCCTCGGCAAAGCTGCCGAAATCGAGTACGGCGACAAACATGCGGTCGCAATCGAGGCGGTCCATGTCGGGATCCGGTTCGCTGTTGGCTTGCCCTGAAACCTAACCCCTTACGGTTCTATCCGAAAGACGGCGTGTCCTGTCAGAGCGGGGCTGGGCTTTCCGCAAGGAAGCTGGCGGCCAGCGCGGCTCCCTCCGACGAGATGGTATGAACGACCGCAGGCAGAAGATGAGCGGTGACATCGCCGCCGGCTGCTTTCAGCCGCTGCTCGGCTGCCACCGACTCCCGTGCCGGGATCATCGCGTCGGCTTCGCCGTGGATCAATAAGGTTCGCGTCGCTGTCGAAGGCGTGAGCGGCTCGGGAGATGCCAGGCGACCAGAGAAGGCAACGATCGCGCCGAGCGACCAGCGCCCCGAGGCGAGCGCATCGAGCGCCATGATCGAACCCTGCGAAAAGCCGACCAGCGTCACCTGATCGAGCCGATCGGAAAGGCCATGCTCGCTAATGATCCCCGACAAGGTGGCATCGAAATCGGTCCTCGCATCGACAATACGCTGCGGCCGGTTCGCCTCGGTCACACCTCTGATGGAGAACCACTGGCGTCCGGCGCCACCACCATCGAACGGAAACGGGCCATCGGGCGCCACGAAGACAGCTCCAGGCAGATGTGGCGCCAGAACGCTTGCCAACGGCGCGAGATCGGAGCCACGGCTGCCGACTCCATGCAGGAAAATGACGAGGGAAATTGGCACGGAGGGATCCTTGTTGCAGGGGTAAGTCAGTCGGCGAAGCCGAGTTCGCTGAGGTCTGGGCCAAGCGGCACGATGCGCGGCGGATTGAGCGCCTTCATCGAGTAATAGCCGCGCTTGATGTGATCGATGCTCACCGTGTCGCGCACGCCGGGAACGGCAAGGACGTGCTTCAGATAGCCCGTCAGGCCGGGGTAATCGGCGATGCGGCGGAGGTTGCACTTGAAGAGGCCATGATAGGCAGCGTCGAAGCGGATGAGCGTGACGAACAGGCGGACGTCGGTTTCGGTGAAGCGGTCGCCGTGAATAAAGATCCGGCCGTCAGCGAGCCGACCTTCCAGTTCGTCCAGCATGGCGAACACCTCGCCGAACGCCTCTTCGTAAGCAACCTGGGTGGTGGCAAATCCAGCGCGATAGACGCCGTTGTTGAGGCGCGGGTAGATGCGTTCGTTGAGCGCGTCGATCTCGGTGGCGAGGTCGGCCGGATAGAGATCGATATCCGATTTGGCCAGCTCGCCGAAACCGGAGTTGAGCATCCTGAGGATGTCGGCGGACTCGTTGTTGACGATGGTGCCGCGCTTCTTGTCCCAGAGAACCGGTACGGTGGCGCGACCGTTAATGTGCGGGTCGGCCTTCGTATAGATCTCGTGGAGATAGGTCGCTCCGTTGACCGAGTCGGTCGTAGAGCCGGGATAGTCTCCAAAGCGCCAGCCTTCGTCGGTAATCATCGGTTCGACGATAGACAGCGAGATCACGTCCTCAAGCCCCTTGAGCTTGCGGGCGATCAGCGTACGCGACGCCCACGGACAGATCAGCGCCACGTAGAGATGATAACGTCCGGCCTCGGCTGCAAAGCCAGCCTCACCGGTCGGCCCGGCTGCCCCATCGGGCGTCACCCAGTTGCGGAAACTCGAGGTTTGGCGAACGAAGCCGCCTTTTTCGTCCTTCTTCTGGACAGGGTTCCATTCGGCGGTCCATTTGCCATCGACGAGCATGGGCATTCTCCTGTCGGTACCGGCTGGCTCTGCCGGTCCGTGAATGAAGCATCAGGCCAAAAGAGCGATTTCCGTTCCCCAGGGGTCGGAAAGAACAAATCGGTCGGCGGAAGCTACCGAAGCCTGAGCGCGCTCGCCAATTTCCCGCAGCCGATCCCGACCAACATGAATGTCGAGCGAAGCCAGCCCTGTCGAGGGATACTCACGAACGCCGGCGCCTCGGCTGTTCCAGATGTTGGTCGCGATGTGGTGGTGGTAACCGTCGGCCGCAAAGAAGGTTCCGCCGGGATAGCGGCAGGTGACGCCGAGCCCAAGAACCCCGGAATAGAACTGTTCGGCAGGGGCGATGGCGCCCACCTGAAGATGAACGTGGCCGACTTTCGAACCCTCGGGGAAGCCTTGCCAACGTCCCGGACTGGCATCGGCCAGCAGCCCCTCGATGTCGAGCGCGTCAGAGGGCATCTCGATCATGTTGCCCTGGCGCTTCCAGGCGAGGATTGGACGGTCGCTATAGATCTCGACGCCGTTGCCTTCCGGATCGACCAAGTAGATGGCTTCGCTGACGCCATGATCGGATGCGCCAACGACCGGTGTATGGTTTTCCGCGGCCGACCGTGTCCAGTTTGCGAGATCCTTCCTCGACGGCAGCAGAAATGCCGTGTGGAATAGTCCGGCTTCGCGCGGAGAGCGCCGCCGGGCCGCCGGGTCTTCCCTAAGCTCGAGCAGAACGGAATCGCCTGCTCCGTAAAGGGCGGCACTGCCGTCCGAACTCAGACGATGAAGGCCAACCGCCTTCTCGTAGAACACGCCAACCTTGTTGAGGTCATTGACGGTCAGGGCGACCCGGCCCACGGTCAGCTTTTCAAGATCGGGCATGTCTGCGTCTCCCAAACCTGCCCCGGCGACAGTAAGCGCACCGGGCGACGAGGATTGGCACCGAGGTGTGGTGCCGTTTCGCATTGATATATGCCACCGCTACATTTCGGCGATTAGCGGCGCAAAATTGTTTTTATTCGTTCCAGAATGGAATCAATAGACAACTCGGCCCCGACTGCGGACGCCAACCGCAACGCATCGGCATCCACCTGTCATCGGCCTGTAACGATCGCCGTCTATCCGAGGAACTCAAGACGGGACTGGTTACGGGGACGTTTGCACAGCTGTGCAACGCATCAATGATGAACGACGACGCTTACCTCAACCTTCGGGATCTCGACGCTGGTTATGGCCAGACGCGAGTGCTCAAAAGCGTTGATCTTCAGATCGGCAAGGGCGAATTCGTCGCCCTGCTTGGCGCCTCGGGTTGCGGCAAGACGACACTTCTCCGGACCATTGCGGGCTTTGCCTTGCCAAGCGCAGGCAGCATTCGCGTGGGGGTTCGTGACGTCACACGCCTGCCCCCCGATAAGCGCGGCATGGCCATGATGTTCCAGTCCTACGCGCTTTGGCCGCACATGACCGCCGCGCGCAACATCGGCTATGGTTTGCGCCTCAAGGGCTGGTCGCGCGAAGCGATTGCCGCTCGCGTCGGCGAGATGGAAGCGCTGCTTGGTCTTGAGGGGCTTGGCAGCCGCAAACCGTCGGAGCTGTCGGGTGGCCAGCGCCAGCGCGTGGCACTTGGCAGGGCCTTGGCCGTCGATCCGGACATCCTGCTGCTCGACGAGCCGCTTTCCAATCTCGACGCCCGCATTCGACTGACCGTGCGCCACGAGATCCGCGCGCTGCAGCAGCGCCTGGGGATCACTACCATTCATGTGACCCACGACCGCGAGGAAGCCATGGTGATGGCGGACCGCATCGTGATCCTCGACAAGGGCCAGATCGCCCAGCTCGGCACGCCCGAAGCGATCTACACCCGACCGGCGTCGGCTTTCGTCGCAGCCTTCATGGGTGCTGAAAATGTCGTTCATCTCGACGCGGTCTGCTCCGGCAATCGTGTCGACATCGCCGCCGGTCCGCTCAACCGGGCGGCCAGCCTGACCCTCGACCATCCGGCGCCACAAAGCGGCAGGTTGGAGGCGCGCTTCCGTTCCGAGCGCCTGCACCTCCGCCCGCTTGAAATGCCATCGCCAGACAGCTCGACCGCCCTCGAACTGATCGGCCATGTCGAGGCTGTCGTCTATCCTGGTGGAGAGTGGCGCCACACCGTTCGCATCGGCGACGGTTCGGTGCTCGTCGATGGTCCGGAAGCCTTGTCACCGGGCACCGAAGTGCTCGTCCGGGTCCCGACCAACTCCCTCTTCCTGTTTGCCGCTTCGGCCAATGCGCCGGCCGGCTCGCCATCCGCAACCGACGATCTTTCGCCGGTTCGGACCAGACTGACCGCCTGACAACCAGAACTTGACACCTGCGATCGGAGACGCGTCATGAACAAGCTGCTGCTCAATTCCGCGATGGTGCTCGCCATCATCGCCTCGCCGGCCGGCGCTGCCGAGCTGACCGTGATCACTGCCGGCGACCAGAACATGGTCGACTATATCAACAACTACCTCGGCCCGCTGTTCGAAAAGCAGAATCCGGGCAACACGGTCCGTGCCGTCGGCACCGGTCCGGGCGATGCCGGCTCGCAGAAGATTCTCGAGCGCTTCGACGCACAGGCCAAGGCCGGCGCCGCCACATGGGACACCGACGTTGCTGTCGTTCATGAGAAGTTCGCCGGCCCGATGGTGACGGCCGGCTATCTCGAGGCCTACCGCGACAAGATTGCCACCGGCAAGCTGGTGACCCGCACCAATGCCGACAACGCTCTCGGCACCGAGGTCAAGGGCTACGTCATGCCGATGTTCAACAGCCAGACCGCCATTGCCTACAATCCGGCGCTGGTTCCGAACCCGCCGAAGAGCTACGCCGAGATTGCCGAGTGGGCCAAGGCTCACCCCGGTCAGTTCGGCTACAACGGCATCAAGGGCGGCGCCTCGGGCGTCAGCTTCGTCATGGGCTGGGTCTACGCCTTCTCCGGCAGCGACGCGCACAAGCTGATGTACGGCCCGTTCGACAAGGCCGAGACGGCCAAGTGGGACGGCGCGCTTCAGAGTCTGAAGGACTTCACCAAGTCGGCCACGCTGACGCCGGGCAATGCCGGCACGCTCGACCTGCTGTCGCGCGGTGAAATCGCCCTGGGTCCGGTGTGGGTCGACATGTTCTACTCCTGGCAGGCCGACGGACGTCTGCCGCCCGAGCTGAAGCTGCTGTTGCCCTCCCCCGGCATGCCCGGCCAGCCGATGCACTACGTCGTTCCCGCCAAGGCGCCGAACAAGGAACTCGCCGAGAAGTTCGTCGAGCTGGCCACCTCGCCGAAGGTGCAGGCCGAGGGTATCGTCAAGAAGTTCAACTGGTATCCGGGCATCGACGCCGACAAGGTGAAGGCCGAACTCGACGACGCCACCTGGAACAAGCTGTTCGTCGACATCACCCCGGCCGACCTCGCCGACAAGGGCAAGCCCTTCCCGCTCGCCCCGTATAACACGGCCATCCTCGAGGCCTACGAGGCCAAGGTCGCCAACTGATCAGCCCAACCAATGCGGGACCGTCCGACCTTGCCGGGCGGTCCCATTTTCCTTGCAAATTCCGGATAAGCCGATGACACGCCTTCTCGGCCCGCTGCTGATCTCGCCGGCACTGATCGTCATCCTCCTTCTGTTCATGGTGCCGCTCGCCGCGTCGGTGATCGGCGCTTTCGAAGTGGATGGCGCTTACGGCGTCGGCAACTTCACCAAGGCCTACGATTTCTACACACAAGACATCGTCTTCACGGCGGTGATCGTCGGTCTGTCGACTGCTTTGACCGGCCTGCTTGCCATCGCCATCGGCGGCTATCTGACGCTGGGTGAGAATCCGAAGGCCGTCGCCATCCTGCGCTGGCTTTATCGCTGGCCGATGTTCATTCCGTTCATCGTGGTCGGTCAGGTGCTGCGCACCTTTCTTGCCAAGAGCGGTCTTTTCAACTCCACGATGGTTGCACTCGGCCTGCTCGACCCCTTGACCGCCACCAGCTATCTCGACTGGCGCGGCGTCGTCGTCGCCTTCGTCTGGAAGCAAACGCCTTTCGTGGCGCTGATGGTGGCCGGCGCCATGGCTTCGCTCGATCGCAGCACCATCGAGGCGGCGCGCAACCTCGGTGCCTCCAGGTTTCGCATCCTCATCGAGATCGTCGTGCCGCAGGTGACGACCACGCTGCTGGTCGGCCTCGTGTTGTCCTTCGTCACTATGATGGGCGTGCTGTCGGTACCGCTGATGATCAACGCCCAGGCGCCGACCATGATAACCGCCGACATCGCCTTCCGCCTCAGCACCTATCGCGACTATGGCGTCGCCAACGCACTCGGCCTGATCTCGCTGGCGATCAGCGCGGTGGCTGCCTGGTTTTATCTCCGCGTCAACATGAGGCAGGGCCGATGAGTGCTCCGTCCGCTTCCCTCGGCCAACGCCGTAAAATCGAGCTTTCATCTCTCATCTGGTGGGTACCGCGCGCCGCCATCCTCGGCGGATTGGCCTTCGTGATCTTCGGGCCGCTCCTCAACATGCTGATCTGGACGGTAGCAGAGCGCTGGTACTTCCCGCATACGCTACCGCTCGACTACGGTTTCACCTATTGGGGACGGGTGTTTGCGCCGCGCGGCAATGCCCTTCAGTCGCTTGTCGCCTCGATCAGCATCGCTTTTTTCACGGTGGCCGGCTCGCTGGCGCTGGCCATTCCCGCCGGCTATGCGCTTGCACGGCTGAAGCTGCCGTTGAGAGGCCTGATCCTTCTCGCTTTCCTGCTGCCGCAGGCCTTTCCCAACCTGCCTGTCTACGTCAACATCGCCCGGCTGTTTTACGAAATTCGCCTAAACGGCACCGTTCTCGGCGTCGTGCTGGTGCATGTGACGCACGGTCTTGTCTATGCCGTGTGGATTGCTGCGGCCGCCTTCTCGGCTGTCGACCGCGACCTTGAGCTGGCCGCCCGCAACCTTGGCGCTTCCGGCCTCAAGGCCTTTGCCGATGTGACACTGCCGCTCGCCGCCCCTGGCCTTATGGCCAGCGCCATCTTCGTCTTCCTGGAATCGCTCGACGAGTTCACGGGAAGCTACTTCGTTGGCGCACCCGACGTGACGACACTGCCGCTGCTCCTCTATTCGGCCGGCTCGGGCGGCAATTATCAAATCGCCTCGATCACCGCCTTGCTGCTGCTGGTTCCCTCGATCGCCTTCATGCTGGTGGTTGAAAAATTCCTGCGCGCCGATGTGCTCTCCAAGGTCGGACAGTAGGCTTTGCCCATGACTGCCAACGGCAAACCTCAATCCGCCCCGCGCTTCGTCAGCGCCCGCGACGTTGCCGAGCTTGCCGGCGTATCGCGATCAGCCGTTTCCCGGGCTTTTACGCCGGGCGCCTCGGTGGCCCCGGACACCCGCGAGAAGATTATGACGGCCGCCGCTCACCTCGGCTATCAGGTGAATGATTTGGCGCGCGGCCTGCTTGCTAATCGCAGCCGCATCGTCGGTCTTGTTGCTACCAAACCGGAGTTGGGCTTCCGTGCCCACCTCACCGCAGCACTCGCCGCCGTGCTGATCCGGCGTGGTTCGGTGCCGGTCCTGATCAACGCCGGCGAGACGGCCGAGGAAACCGAAGCGGCGCAGCGCACCCTGTTCGGTCATCGTGCCGAGGCGGTGATCGTGCTGTCGGGATCGCCGCCATCGTCCTTCATCGAGCTGGCAAGGTCGAGCGGTCTGCCGCTTGTGGCCATAGGCAGGGAGGCGCCGGACATCGATCTCGTTCAGACCGATAACGTCGGTGCTGCGCGGGACATTGCCAGGGCCTTCGTTGCTGCCGGCCACACACGTCTCGGCCTAGCAGGATCGAGGAGCGGCACGCCAGCCATCGTCGAGCGCGAACGGACCTTCCTTGAAGAAGCCAGACGTCTCGGAGCGACCGTTATCTTGGAACGCGGGCCCGACACGGACTATGCCGGTGGCCTTGTCGCGGCCGAAAGGCTGTTCGCAGCAACCGACAGACCGACCGCCGTGTTTGCCGTCAACGATCTGATCGCTTTCGCCCTGATCGATCATTTGAAGGTTCGGCAGGGCGTTCAGATCCCTGAGGACGTGGCGATCGTCGGCTTCGACGACCTGCCCGAGGCTGCCTGGCTCGGCTATCGTCTGACGACCTTCCGTCAGGACCCGGCCGAAATGGCTGAGCGGGCGGTGGCGCTTCTTGAAGACCGGGCCGCCGACCCAACCGGGGCACCGCTCAGTCTTCGCATCACCGCCCATTTGATGGTGCGCGACACCTTCCGTCCGCACGGCGATGCAACGCTTTCAACATGAACCTCTTTGACGCCAGCCGCACTTGTCCTGGAGAGATGACATGAAACTGATCCAGATTACAGATCTTCATCTCCGTGGTAATGGCGGGCTGATTTGCGGCCTCGATCCAGAGGCAAACCTCAAGAAAGCTGTTGCCGACATCAACCGCAACCACTCAGATGCCGACCTCGTGGTGGTCAGTGGTGATCTTTCCGATGACGGCTCACCGGCGTCCTACCGCCTGCTGTCCACGATCCTCGAGACCCTCGTTCCGCCCGCGCGCCTGATGCTCGGAAACCACGATGAGCGGGCTGCCTTCTCCGCCGTCTTTCCGAATGCGACTGCCGAAGATGGCTTCGTGCAGTCAGTTCAAGACATTGGCGGCGTAAGGCTTGTCTTTCTCGATACGCTCGACGACGGGGCGGTCGCAGGCAAGCTCTGCGAACGCCGGCTTGCCTGGCTTGACCAGCGCCTTGGCGAAGCCGCCGGCGATGCCTTCGTCTTCATGCATCACCCGCCCTTCAATATCGGATTTCCGCCGCTCGACGCGGTGAAGCTTGCCGAGCCCCGGGCTTTCGTCGACATTCTCCGTCGCCGCGGCAATGTCCGACACATCTTTGCCGGCCATGTGCATCGGCTCTGTTCCGGCATATGGAACGGCATCGCCTTCAATACCGGACGAGGAACCAACCACCAGACGGCGCCGCTGTTTGGCGCCAAGGATTTTGCCGTCGGCTTTGAGAAGCCAACCTACAACGTGATCCTGATCGAAACGGCGAGCACCATCGTGCATGCGCAGGAGATCGTCGAAGCCTAATCTGGGCTTCGACTACGGCAGCGGAGCGTATGTGTGCGCGAACTCCGGTCCACGCACGTGGCGCTGATATCATCGGCTCAGCTCATCCTTGTCGGCGGAGAATGCTATGGCGCGCTGAGCTTCGAGGAGAGCGAGCCGTGAGGAGAGCGCTCGCGAGATTGAATTGTATGCCGTGCTCCCCAGAACAAGCCTCAAGGGCGGAGCCTCTTCGTCGGCGGCTGCAATCATGGCGCGCGCCGTGCGTTTGGCGTCACCTGTCAGGACGAAGGTCCCTTCGGTAATGGCACGCCGGACGTCGCCAGCCGGCGTCTTGTCATATTCCTCCATCGGCTTGGTGTGGGCGAGATTTGCCCCGAAGCCTGTGTCGGTCGGTCCGGGTTCGGCAATGATGAAATCGATGCCGAAGGGGGCGGTCTCCTGAGCCACGGATTCAATGAAGCCTTCGACGCCCCATTTGGTCGCGTGGTAGATGCTGAAGTTGGGATAGGCGATCTGCCCGCCTTCCGAGGATACCTGGACAACCCGGCCTCCGCCCTGTTTGCGCAAATAGGGTAGAACAGCACGGATCAGCTGGATCGAACCTATGAGATTTGTCGCGATCTGCCTGTCGAGTTCGGCATCGGAAACTTCTTCGCCTGCCCCGACAAGACCGTAACCGGCGTTCTGAATGACAACGTCGATCCGTCCCATACGCTGAAACGCCTCATCGACCGCCGCGCGAATGCCGCGCATGTCCGTCAGCTCCAGCGCCAGTGTGACCAGGTTGTCGCCGTATCGCCCTTTGAGGTCGTCCAGTGCATTCAGACGACGGGCCGTTCCGACCACCTTGTCGCCGCGAGCGAGAAGCTGCCCGGTCATTTCCCGACCGAGGCCGGACGAAGCGCCCGTGATGAACCATGTCTTGCTCATGAAAATCTCCTTTCGAGAAATACAAGATAGGTCGTGGCGATTGGTGGTATTAGTCGTCCAATATTGGATAGCTACGTGTGGAAATCCCACCAATGACCAGACCCGGTTTGAGCGATCTCGAAATCTTCGCGACGATTGCCCGTCACCGCAGCTTTCGAAAGGCCGCGGACGAGTTGGGGCTTTCGCGCTCAACTCTCAGCCACACGTTGATCGGACTGGAGAAAAACCTGGGCGTGCGGCTCCTTAACCGCACGACGCGCAGTGTCTCGCCGACCGACGCTGGCATCCGATTGCTCGAGCGCATCGGCCCCGTCCTGCGCGAGCTCGACATGGCTCTGGACGGGCTTGCTACCGATGCAGGTGAACCAAGTGGCCGGCTGCGCATCAACGCGAACAAGAGCGCCGCAAGATACCTGACCGCCAAGGTTGTTCCGCATTTCCTGCGGGAGTGCCCCTTGGTCGAACTCGACCTGGTTTCAGACGGTCGCCTGATCGACATTGTGAAGGATGGTTTCGACGCGGGTGTCCGGCTCGCCGAGGCTGTTCCGCAAGACATGATCGCTGTGCCAGTGGGCGGCCCAGTGCGATTTATTGCCGTCGCTTCGCCCGCTTATCTCAGCGAACACACGCCGCCGGTGACACCCGACGACCTGCAACGGCATGTCTGCATCCGTCAGCGCCTGCCAAGTGGGAAGCGCTATCGCTGGGAGTTCCGTCGGTATGACGAGGAAATGGCGGTTGACGTACCGGGCACGCTGACGCTGGACGACAGCGAATTGATGGTCCAGGCAGCGACGGAGGGCCTCGGCATCGCCTTTGTGCCCGAGCCCGTTGCCAACGAAGCATTGGAAGCCGGGAAGCTCGCCGTCGTTCTGGAGGACTGGTCTCCACCGCTTCCCGGACTAATGCTCTATTACCCCGCCAACCGGCACACGCCGTCTGCACTTCAGGCGTTCATCCGAGTCGTCAGGGCAGCAAACCGCTAACACGACCACCAATGCAAATCGGTCAGATGGCCTTAGCGACGCGCGGCCTTGATGATGTCGGCAAAGAGCGCGAGATCCGCCATCGACTCTGCCGGCGGGGTCCGGTTCTCTTCTCCCTCGGTGATCGCCGCGTGGAATGCGCGCAGCTCGACTTCGAAGGGATCGCGATGGAAGGGACCAAGGCGGGTGACGCTGTTGTCGTCATCGCTGGAGTGCTGGATTTCCAGCGTCATCGGCAGATTGCGGATGTAGGGGGTCGGATATTCGAAGGCGATGCGGTCCCAACGGGTGTTGATCTCGAAACCTGCCTCGAACCGGACGACATCGCCGATCATGCATTCGTAGATGGCGGTGAAGTTGCCATAGTCGAACAGTGCCGTGATCTGGGTACCACCCTGCTTGATTTCGGCGGCGATGACCCGGCTGGGACTGCCGAGAAGGTCGCGCATGGCCGACAGCGAGTGCGACGACAGGCCGGTCATCACGGTGTAGGCGGTCCTGATTTCAGCTGAAGCGTCGGGACCGAGAACGGCATCGAGCATGGACGTGCGCAGCTCGCGTCCCTCAGTCAGCAAAGCCTCGGAGATATCGCCCTGCGGCACGATGACGCCATCCGTTTGACGGAAATACCAGGGGCCTTCGCAGATCACGTCGCGTACGCGAACGTAGGTGATGTCGGACTTGGACGGCAGGCGCTTTTTTGCCTCGATGAAGGCGGGTGCAAACCGCCGCATGTAACCCACCATGGCAACGCGGTCGGCATGGGCGGCTGCGACCTTGGCCAGCTCCGCAAGATCATCGGGCGCAAGGCAGCACGGCTTCTCAATCAGGACATGCTTGCCCGCAGCGAGGGCGGCCCGTCCGTGGCGGCCATGATAGGCGTCCGGGCTCAGGACCATGACGGCATCGATATCCGGCGAGGCGATCAGCGCCTCGGCGCTCTCGAAGGTTTGCGCAATATTCCAGCGGGCTGCGAGCGCCGCGGCGACCGACGGCGACGGATCGAAGGCGCCGGCAAGCTGATAAAGCCCGCCGAGCCTCTGAAGAATGGGCAGGTGGATGAGCTGGGCAACTTCGCCAAGTCCGATGAGGCCAAGCTTGAGCATTTTTAATTCCGTTCCCCGCCCGCGCGGTCCTAGTGGTCCAAACGTCGCGACAATAAATACGCCAAATAGATTTATCAAGAGACCAAACGACTACTCCTCATCAAGATTGACAACAGGAGGTGCGGAATGCCTGGGCGCAAGGAATGCCGGGACGAACGACATAGCCATGAAAATGTATAAAAATCCCGGCGAACCGCCTTTCCGTCTTTCGCAAATCAGAAAGCTGGAATAAGGTGTCATCACGGATTTAATTTCGCAAATGGAGCAGATCATGAAACTGGCCACGGCTCCGGACGCCTGGGGTGTCTGGTATGCGGACGACCCCAAGCAAACACCCTGGACCCGCTATCTGGACGAAGTGCGGGATGCTGGCTTCACCTCGACGGAAACCGGCCCCTGGGGATATCTGCCCACCGACCCGGCTCGAATAAAGGATGAGCTCGGCCAGCGCGGGCTGGATGTCTGCGGCTCAGCCCTCGTCCATCTTCTGGCGCCGCGCGACGCCATGGAAACGCTCCGCCCACGCCTCAAGGACACGTGCAATCTGCTGAAGGCTGTTGGCGCCGAGTGGGTTGTAGTGATGGACGATTCCGGCATTCCGCCTGCCGGCCAGAGCCGCGAACTGTCGGCCGACGACTGGAAGTCGATGGTCGCCAACGTCACCGAAGCCGCCGCCTATGTCAGCGGCGAGCATGGACTTTCGCTGGTGTTTCACCCGCACGTCGGGTCTGGTGTCGAGACCGAGGCCGAGATCATCCGCCTGCTCGAAGATACTCCGGAGGAGACCGTCGGCCTGTGCTTCGACTTTGGCCATCACGCCTACACGGGGGCCGATGCAATCGCCTTCATGAAGCGCTACGCCGACCGCATTCCCTATTACCATTTCAAGAACGTCGATCCGGTCATTCTCGAGCGGATTCGCCGCGAGAACATCGACTTCATCACCGGCTTCCAGTCGGGTGTGATGTGCGAGCTCGACAAGGGTCTGATCGATTTCGCCGAGGTCCGGGATTTTCTTGCGTCGCGCGGGTTTGACGGCTATGCGGTCTATGAACAGGACATGTATCCTTGTCCGCCGGACAAGCCCTTCCCGATCGCCAAACGCAATCGCGAGGCCCTGCGTCGCCTCGGCCTGTGACGGCGGTCGCGTCGGAGCCCACCACGAGATGACGAAGGACTGGCTGTGACGATTCTGGATCGCCTGGATGGCGGGTCGAGCCGAGACGGAGACGAACTGATCGCGGGCAGTCGCATCGAAGACGCTCGCATCCACAATCGCCGGCTGGTGTTCGAAACGATCTTCCAGCGCGGCCCCATCAGCCGTGTCGAGATATCGGGGATTGTCGGGCTGAAGCCGCAGACAATCTCCTCGATCACCCGAGAGCTTCTCGAGCAGGAGCTGATCGTCGAGGCCGGGCGCTCGTCCGGTCTGCGCGGGCAACCCCAGATCTATCTCGAGCCCAATCCGGAAGCCGGCTGGTCGATCGGCGTTCATCTCGACCAGAACCACTGCTCCATCCTGGCCTTCGATCTCAAGCGACAGGAGCGTGCCCGCCGTTCACTGCGGCTTGACACGAGAAGCCCGGCGACAACCGTCCGCGTCGTCGCCGATGCCATCCTCGGCTTGCTTCAAGAGAACGGTCGCCCGACCGAGACTGTCTGGGGCATTGGCCTGGTGCTGCCGACATTCGGCTCGAAGGTCTACGACTTCGATTTCTCAATCCAGCATTGGGATGCCTGGCGGGACGTTTCATTTGCCGAAGAACTTCAGCATTTGACCGGCATGCCCGTTCTTGTGGAGAACGATGCCACCGCGGCTGCCATCGGCGAGCGCATTCACCGCCCCGACAGCAGCGAGGCGACCTTCGTCTATTACTACGTCGGTCATGGATCCGGCGCGGGCGTCATCATCGACGGCTACCCATTCAAGGGTGTCGGCGGCAATGCCGGCGAAATCGGGCTGCTGCCCGTTCCAGGGATTCCCTCAAATCCCGTCTGGTCGAATGGGACCGTGGAAGCTGGTGAACAAAGCGCCAGCCCCCTTTCCATCGAAGGGCTAGCAGCTGCCTGCGGCGTCGATCAGGAGAATCTCGGCAGCGAGGCCATCGACCAGATGCTGGCGCTGCGCGATCATCGCCTGATGGATTGGCTTGCCCATGCGGCCCATGTGCTGCGCGATGTTACCGCCATCATCGAGGTGATGTACGATCCTGGCTTCATCGCTGTCGGCGGTCCGCTGCCGCGCGCCATCGTCGAGCGTTTGGTCGACCGCGCTTATCCGCTACGGCCGACCCCGGCGGCGCGGCATGATCGGTCGCTGCCGCGCCTTCTGCCCGCCAAGCTGATCGAGGATGCCGCCGTGACGGGCGCCGCCATGCTGCCGATCTTCGTCAACATCAGTCACAATTTCCGGCACCTCTACTTCCGGCAGCTGTTGTCTGAAGAAGGGCCTGGAGAGAGCTGAGCGCTTTCCCTTTCACCGCGGATCGACGCGATGGATGGCCCGATCGTCGCGGAATACGATGTGACGCGACACGGTCGGAACGTAAAAGGCGCCCTCGGTGACCGGAACGTCCTTGAGGGTCTGCACTTTCCAAACGGCGCCATCAGGCGCTTCCGCCTCGATCTTCAGAACGGCGCCGTAATTGACGATACGACGGACGCACGCTCCTTTGCCATCGGAAGATGGCGTCAGCGTCACGTCCTCGGGGCGGACAGCAAAAAGCGCCTCGCCATCCGGCACAGGCGCGTCGAGCCGAACGCCGCCAATCTCCGCGCCACCGCCCGATACTGTCGCTTTCAACATGTTCATGTCGCCAATGAAGCCGGCAACGAAGGGCGTCTGAGGATAGGTATAGATGTCCGCCGGCGTTCCGACCTGCTCGATCCGCCCCATGCTCATCACCACGATGCGGTCGGCTATCGATAGCGCCTCGTCTTGGCCATGGGTCACGAAAACCGTGGTAATGCCAAGCTTCCTCTGGATCTGCCGCACTTCTTCACGCAGGCGATCGCGCAAATGCTGATCGAGGCTGGCGAAGGGCTCATCCATCAGCAGGATCTTGGGTTCCAGGACAAGGCACCGAGCAATGGCAACGCGCTGCCTCTGGCCGCCCGACAGTTGGGCCGGGTGGCGCTTGCCGTAGTCGGCGAGACCGACCAGCTTCAACGCCGCCTCGACCTTGGTGGCAATATCCGGCTTCTTGAGGCCACGCAGCTTCAAACCGAAACCGACGTTGCCCTCCACCGTCATATGCCCCCAGAGCGCATGGCTCTGGAACACCATGGCGGTCGGCCGCTTCTCGGGCGGTGTACGGGCAACATCGGCACCATCGATCAGCACCTTGCCATTGGTCGGCATCTCGAAGCCGCCAATAATCCTGAGAAGCGTCGACTTGCCGGACCCCGATGGCCCGAGCAGGCAGACCAGCTCACCGTCGGCGATACGAAGATCGAGCGGCTCCAGCGCCGCCACGGCGCCAAACTGCTTGCTGACGTTTTCAAGCTCGAGCGTTGACATCGATACCCTATCGTTTGATCCACGGCCGGCCGGACGATCAGCCGCCCAGTCCCTTGGCAAAGGCGTCGCCGCCGATGATGCGCCGCGCCATCAGGATGGCGGCGAGCGATGGCACCCACAACATGACCGACAGCACGGCACCATACTGGACGACCAGTTGGTTGTTGATCATCTGCATCATCAGAAGCGGCATGGTGCGGATGCGTGGCGCGCCGACCAGCCAGGCGCCTTCCGTTTCGTAAAAGGTCCACACGAAAGTCATCAGCAGAGCCGCCGCGATCGTCGGAAATGCCTGCGGTAGCGTCACATAGCGGAATACCTGCCAGGCGGTGGCGCCGACGTCACGAGCCGCCTCTTCCATCTCCCGGCTCACCGCCTTGAAAGCCGCCGTCGGCAGCCAGATCATCAGCAGCAATGTGTTCAGCAACTGGATGATCACCACGCCGGTGAACGTCCCGACGAGGTCAAGCGCGAGGAACAGCACGGCGATGGAAATAATGAGGGCAAAGCGCGGAAAGGCGTTGGCCATCAGGAAGGACATCATGAACGTCGACTTGCCCGGAAAGTCCATCCTGGCAAAGGCATAGGCGGCCGGCAGACATATGACCGCCGAGAGTGCCGTCACCGTCAGCGACAGCTCGATCGAGGTCGCGAATGCCGACCACACATCCGGTCGCGCTAGAACCAATGACCAGTAGCGGAAGCCCCACTTGGTGGGCAGCACCGCCGGATAGAACCACTGCTCGGCAAAAGCCCAGAGAAAGACGGTGAGTACCGGCAAGACGATGAAGAAAATAAGGAACAGCAGAATGCCGTAACCGAAGAAGTCGAAGCGCCGCGTGGTGAGGAACATCATTTGCGATCCTCCTTCGGACGGCGGGCGATGGATCGGACATAGGCGATACCGGCCAGCGAACAGATCAAGAAGGTAATGGTGGCCTGGGTGGATGCCTGCAGCGGGTCACGAACGCTCGAGAAGGTACGCAGCATGAACGGTCCCATCATCTCGGGATTGGTCGGACCGAGCATGAAGGGCATCAGCGCCTGTCCGAAGATACCGAGAAAATTCAAGGCAGAGACGATCAGCAGCGAGTGGGTGATTTCCGGCGTGATGATGCTGACCAGGATCCGCAACCGGCCCGCCCCGACATCACGGGCGGCCTCGATGGAGGCATCGGAAATATTGGATAGCCCCGAGATCAGGATCAGCAGGGTCAGTGGCATGCCATCCCAGATGAGCCCAATCACCGGTCCCCAGGGCGTCAGGTGCGGCGACGCGTAATGGTGAAAGCCCACGAGGTTCAAAAGGCTCTGAAGCCAGCCGTTCGGCCCCATGTAGCGGATCAGGGCGTAGCAGATGATGATGCCCGGAACGAACATCGGGAACAGCGCCAGCGCCTGGATTACCGAGGCCAGAGGCCCCTTGGTGAAGCGCATGTAGAGCGCGATCGGCAAGTTCACGGCAGTGAGCAGGATCAGCGTGACGATCGTGGTCCAGAGCGTACGCGCCAGATTTGTCAGGCTGTAGCTGTCGGTGAAGAAGAACACATAGCTTTGCAGGCTGAACGTGTAGCCGCCGCCATCCTTGGGGCGGACCAGCGTTCCGACGATCGAGAGCGCGGCCGGATAAAACAGGAATATCGCGATGGCGGTGACGGGAATGGCGATGAACGCCAATCCCCTCCAGCCATTGCGCAACGACATCGCGGCCGCGCTCATCACTGACCTCAGCGCTTGATGTCGGAGGCTACATTGCGATACCAGGCCTCGAACAGGGCTGGCTCCCAGTTACCCGGGAAAACCGGGATCGACTTCGGCGCCACCTTGGCGAACTTGTCCTGCAGTTCCTTGGACAAGAACTCCCACTTGATGCCTGGGAAGCCGCCGAGATCGGTGACGACGTGGTTCTGGACTTCAGGCGAAATCAGGTAGTCGGCAAGTTTCAGCGCCATGTCCTTGTTGCCGGCCACCGACGGCACGATGATGCCCGAGAACCCGCCCGTGAAGGCGAGGTCCTGGAGCTGAGCCACAGCCGTTGTCTCCGGAACGACACCCTGCCCCATCGCCTGCAGCGCCATGTCGGACCAGGCCACGGTCATGGTCACGGCACCGGAAGCAAGAAGCTGGATCGAAGCCGTGTTGCCCGAGGTATATTCGCCACCGTTGAACAGCGCCGGCTGGATGTCCTTCAGAAGTGGCCAGAGCTTTTCGAACATCGGCTTGGCATAATCGTCGGTGTAATTCTCCGGCAGGAACAGCTCGGGCTTCTGGCCCGTGACTTCCTGCAGGGCACGTTCGATGAAGCAGGCGCCGCTATCGCCGAGATCGGGGCGCGAATAGGCAAACTGACCGGGATTTGCCTTGATCCACTTGACGAGGCCCGCAAACGTGGTCGGGACATCCTTGACCTTGTCGGCGTTGTACATCAGCACGACCTGCGAACCGCGATAGGGCAGCAGCGCCGGTGACTGAACGACAACCGGATTGACCTTGTCGTAATTGGCGAGGCCCGACTTGGAGAAATCGACCCAAAGTCCGGCTTCAAGCGAACCGGCCGGATAGAAGGGGTAAGCGGCCTCGAGGATATCGACCTGCGGATCCTTCTTGGCTTGGAACGCGGCATAGGCGCGATCGGCTAATGTGTTGATGCCGGAACCGCCACCGCCGGGAACCAGGTTCAGCGTCACGCCGGAATGGGCGGCTTCGAAGCCGGGCTTGACCACTTGCGTCCAGAAGTCGATGACGTTGGTGTCGCTGTTGAAAAAAATGTCGAGAACGCCCGGCGCCGCGAAGGCGACACGGGGGGCCGCCAGGAGCATACCGGCGCCCGCTGCGGAATACTTGAGAAAGTCGCGTCTCAGCATGTGAACCTCCACTCCAGACGCACGCCAGAGGCGCCCGCCATTGATGACGGGTCTTCGAAAAGACCAGTTCCCACTCCTCAAGCCGGCATTCTTTGAGCTTCTGGCGCGCCATGCTCGGCTTATCTTAAATTCTTAGCACGGACTATATCGAAGCTGTCAAGTATCCATTCCGAAGCCAAGCCACTTTTGGCATCGGTCTTTCGTAGGCATTTCCCCGGAATGACCAAGGCCTCAAATCCATTGCTCAGGATCGCCTCACTTGGCCACAACCTCGCGGTGCGTCAGCCGGAACCGCGCACCAGCTGCGCACTTTCTCTTTTATTTATTGGCACTTTCCAGTCTATGACCGATGCATGACAGACTTTCGACTAGCGAAACAACTACCAAAAATCGCCGCCTCTACAAGCCCCAATCAATTTGATCCTCAGCGAGGATTAAATTCACCGCTCGAACCTCCGCGCGGCCCATGAGGGGCGCCTCTCCCTCTTTGCTCCTCCTCGGAGTAGCCGTGTCCGAAAGGAACAAAGCCCCCATCCCATGGTTGGGCAAATGCCGGCGCCGATCCGGCTTTCCGCCGAAGGAGCGTCAGACATGTTCATGCGCGTCGACAGACTGATCACCGAGCTGCCACAGCCCAAACGGCCAGATCCCAACGCCGCGGCCGCCCTCCAGGAACTGCTGGGCGGCAAGTACGGTGAAATGTCGACGCTCGGCAACTACATGTTCCAGAGCTTCAATTTCCGCAGCAAGAGCAAGCTCCGGCCATTCTACAGCCTTGTCGCCTCCATCACGGCGGAAGAACTCGCCCATGTGGAGCTGGTCAGCAACGGCGTTGCCATGCTGAACAACGGCCCCGATGAGCCCTACAGCGACACGGTCGGGAGCCCGGACATATCGATGTCGCCACACGAGGCCATGAAGGACATCCGGCTTGCAGCCGGCTTCCTGTCCAACGGCGGTGGGGCTACGCCGGTCAACTCTCAAGGCGTCTCGTGGAACAACGACTTTGTCACGACAACAGGCAACGTCATCTTCGACCTGCTGCATAACTTCCATCTCGAATGCGGCGCCCGCCTTCACAAGCTGAGAGTCTACGAGACGCTGTCTGACCCGACGGGCCGGGAGGTTTGCGGCTACCTTCTCGTTCGGGGCTCGGTCCACGCGCACTCTTATGCGCTCGCCCTCAAGAAGCTGACGGGTGTCGAGATCGAGAAGATGCTGCCGGTTCCGAACATCCCGCTGAGCAACATCCCGGAATGTCAGAAATATCTGGATGAGGGCTCGCATCGCCGGCTCTACACATGGAGCGACACCGACTATCGGGAGATTTCCGGCATCTGGTCAAATGACGAAGTGGCGCTGCCAAGCGATCCGCCTGGCCAACTCGAAGTGGTCGAAGGCATCCCCGAGGGCGGCAAGATCCAGCAGCTCGTCGGGATACCCTCCGCCTTCACGCCCGACTATGCACCGGAAGAAATGTTTGAAATAGCGAGCAAGCTCTACGCCGCATCGCGGTGACGCCTTTTCCAAGCTCGTTGAGAATTCCGAGAACATTGCCGGAGGGGAAAATGAGTGTTCAAATCCCACTTGGCCCGGAAAGCCGAGCATCGATCACGAACATGGGCGATGGACTGAGCAGCGTTGCCGACGATATAGCCTATCAGCGTCTGTCGATCGTCAATTGCGTCTTCCATGGCGAACGCGGCGCCAGGGACTGGGTACTGATAGACACCGGACTTGCGACCTCAGCCAACTCCATCAAAGCCCACGCTGCGCGCCGGTTCGGAGCAGGAGCGCGCCCGACCGCGATCATTCTCACGCACGGGCATTTCGATCATGTGGGTTCGGCAGAAAGCCTGGCCAGGGAGTGGAACGTCCCTATCTACGCGCATCCGTTCGAATTGCCGTATCTGGACGGTTCCGCTTCCTATCCACCGGCAGACCCTATGGTCGGTGGCGGTCTGATGGCGCTCCTGTCACCACTTTATCCTCGGGGCCCCGTCGACCTCAGGCAGTGGTTGCAAGCGCTTCCAGAGGATGGTTCGGTACCCGGCATGCCCGAGTGGGAGTGGCTGCATACGCCAGGCCATGCCCCTGGGCACGTTTCGCTCTGGCGGGAGCGGGACGGGGCACTGATTGCCGGCGACGCTGTGGTGACCACCGGGCAGGAGTCCGCTTACGAGGCGCTGACGCTCCGGCCGGAGATGCACGGACCACCACGCTACTTCACGCCGGACTGGAGTGCCGCAAGGCGTTCAGTTGAAAAGCTCGCCCAGCTTGAGCCGCGCCTGCTTGTAAGCGGTCATGGCGCTGCACTTGCCGGGGAAGAGATGCGGCAGGCCCTGCATCGCCTCGCGGCGGATTTCGATGGGATCGCGCGCCCGACTACGGGACGCTACATCCGTGACCCGTCGACGATGGAGAACGGCCTCGTCTATCGAGCTCCTTGAACAAACCTACTCGTCTGGCGACCAGTCTGGTCCCGTACTGCGCATCCAAGGATAGGCGAAGCTGGCAAACTTTTCGGCAACTTCTGGCGCGCCCGGCCGCTGCCGCGCGACCGCTGCGATAAGGGCCTCGATCAAAGCCAGGATCGCCGTGTCGGACGGTGGATGCATCGAGTGGTAGGCTGTTACGAAGAGTGTCTGATCTGAAAGCGCGACCAGCGGCGAATCCAGGAAATCGGTGATAGCCAGAATGGGGATGCCCGCCCGCTTCGCATAACGCGTCATGACGATGGTGTCGCGCATATAAAGCGAGAAGGCGACGGGTATGAGCAGGTCCTTTGGGCCGAACTTGAACAGCTGGCGCGCGACCCCAACCATGCCGCCCCCATTTTCAGGGCTTCGTGTCGGAACCCCGGTCATTTCAAGACCGCAGGCGAGCATACCGGCAAGCTGCGCGGCATTCTCAAAGCCCAGGACAAATACCTTTTCAGCGCGAGCAATCATCTCGACCGCCCGCTCGGTCGTTGTCGGATCGAGCGATCTCAGCGTCGCCTCGATATTGGCGATATCCTCCCGAAGCGAGGCTTCCAGCACCTCGAAGGCGCTCCCAGCTTCGGCGCGATGCTTCTTCATCGCATCGACCGGCTCGAACAGTTTTTCAAAGCCACGGATCAGCTCGGCCCGAAACTCCGCGTAACCGGAGAAACCGATCAGGTGTGCGAAGCGATTGGCGGTCGCCACGGAAACGTCGGCGCCGACAACGGCCTCATGAATGCTCATCCGCGCGACCTTGAGCGGCTCGGCCTTCACGAGGTCGGCGAACCGCCTCACCGCCCCGGTCATGTCACCGTACTTCCCGGCGATGCGCTGAGCCACCACCGTCGTGTCGGGCAGGCGTCCTAGAGGGTTTGACTGAAATTGCGGCATGGTTGCCTTTTCATCGTGCTTGGAAGTTTAGTAACATATGCTAGCCTTTCCTGTAACAAAAAATACAGACATCGTTGACCGCGCAGCCCGCCGACTAGGAAAGGACGCCACACTGATGCCCGCCGATCCCCTTCTTCCGACGATGTTGAGCCGCCGCCAACTTCTGAAAGCGTCGGCAGCCGCCGGCCTTGCGACAATGCTGCCCGCTTCGCTGGCCTTTGCAGCCACGCCTATCAAGCTCGCGATGGGCTGGGTGCCCAATGTCGAGCACGCGGGTATCTGGATCGCGATGGACAAGGGCTATTTCGCCGCAGACGGGATCGACTTCAGCTACAGCCCCGGCGGACCGAACGCACCCGATCCGCTCGTGGTTCTGGAATCGGGCAAGGCGCAGCTCGCAGCCAGCGACTGGCTGCCTTTCATGGACGCTTACGAGAAGAACAACGATCTGGTCATTCTCGCTTCGGCCTTTCCGACCAGCCCAGCCGCCTTGCTGTCGCTGGCCAAGAAGCCGATACGCGAAGCCAAGGATCTGGTCGGAGCTCGCATTCTGGGACAGGGACCGGCCAACAAGACGGTCATCGAGATCATACTGCGGAATGCCGGCCTGCCCCTGGAATTCACCATGGTGCCTACCGGTTTCTCGCCCGAACCGCTGCTCGCCGGCGATGGCGATGCCTATTTCTGCTTTGCCACCAATCAGCCGATCACCCTTGAAAAGATGGGTCTTGTCGAGGGCAAGGACTTTTTCGTCACTCTGCAGGATACGCTCGGCTACAAGGCGCCCGGCGGCGTGCTCGTTGCTCACAAGTCCTTTGTCAAAGACAACCGCGCGGCCATCGTCAGCTACTTCAAGGCCTACATCAAAGGCTGGAAGGAGAATGCCGGAGATCCGAAAGTCGCGGCCGAACTCGCTGTCAACAAATTCGGCGCTGATCTCGGCCTCGATATCGACCAGCAGATCCGCCAGAACGAGCTGCAGATCCCGCTGACCAAGGCGGCCGGTTCCGACAAGCTGTTCTGGTTCGACCCAGCCCTGGTGGATGGCCCGATGGCCGAAGTCGCCCGCCTTTCAGGGCACAAGATCGTGCCGCCGGCCAAGGATCTAATCGACCTTGGCCCGCTTGAAGAGGCGCTCGCGGCGAGCTGATCCGCTTACCCGCGACATACGCCGCCGGCGACTGCCGTCGGCGCTGCCTGCCTGCAATCCAAAGGCCGCCATGACCGAGAAACCTGCCATTCGCATCGACCGCGTCAGCAAGACCTTTCGCCTCGGCGATGGTCGCGAACTAACGGCGCTCTCCGACATCGACCTGACGATTGCATCCGGCGAGTTCGTCGCCTTGCTGGGCCCATCGGGTTGCGGCAAAAGCACGATCCTGCGTCTGGTGGCTGCCCTTGAAAATGCGACGGCCGGTCGCGTTAGCATCGAAGGCTGGGAGCCGGCCGAACTCTGCCGCAGCCATCGGCTTGGCGTGGCATTCCAGGATCATGCCCTCCTTCCCTGGCTCGACATCGAAGCCAACGTATCGCTGCCCTTCCATCTTGCCGGACGCTCGGTCGACAGAACGCGCGTCAAAGACCTGATCGCCCTCGTCGGACTGGCCGGGTTCGAAAAGGCCCGGCCGAAGCAGCTATCCGGCGGCATGCGGCAACGCGCCTCCATAGCGCGAGCCCTAGTCCTGGAGCCTGAGGTCTTGCTGCTCGATGAGCCCTTTGGAGCCCTCGATGCCGTGACGCGCCGGCAAATGAACGTCGAACTGCAGCGCATTTGGAGCCAGCATCGCATCACGACGCTGCTGGTTACCCATTCGGTGGACGAGGCCCTCTTCCTTGCGGACCGTGTCATGGTGATGAGCGGCCGACCGGGGCGGATCATTCTCGATCTGCCCGCCCCCTTCGCACGGCCGCGTGCTCCGGCCGTCATGCGCGAGCCGGCATTTCATGATCTCGTCGACCGGCTGACGGAAGCGCTGGAGCCGGAAGGAGTTGCGGCATGACATCCGCGCGCAGCCAGTCCTTCGTTCTTGGACTCGTCGGCGTGCTGCTGTTCCTCGCGGCCTGGGAGGTCATCGGTACCTACCGACTCGCTGGTCTCACCTGGCCGCCATTGTCCACGGTGCTCGTGTTTCTTTCGACGCCAGCGAAGCTGCCACTGTTCGGACGAGCCGCCGGAGCCAGTTTCGTGTCCGTGGCAATCGGATATGTCTGGGGCGGATTTGGCGGGCTGCTTCTTGCGCTCATCAGTCATCTGATCGCTAACGTCCGCCCGGGTCTTGATCGACTGGTGGCGGTCGTCCACGCAATTCCGTCCATCGCCCTGGCCCCGCTCTTGATCGTCCTCGCCAGCGCCGACGCGACACCGCCGATCATCTCGGGCCTCGGTGTCGGCTACATCTTCTATGTGGCCGCGACCTCGGGTCTTTCTACCGCTAGCGCCTCCCATCGCGACCTGTTTGCTGTTTTGGGTGCAAGCCGGATAACCACGGCGCTCAGGCTGGATCTGCCATCCGCTCTGCCGGCTATCGCATCGGCGATGAAACTCTCGGTACCCATCGCCTTTATTGGCGCCATCATCGGAGAGTGGTTCGGCGCCTCGCGCGGCCTCGGTCTCCTGATCGTATCGGCGATGCAAAATTTCCAGATACCGCTGTTGTGGAGCGCGGTTCTGATCACAGCCGTTGCCTCGCTTTCGATGTTCGCCCTGTTCAGCCTGCTGGAGCGCGTGGTTCTGGAGCGGATGCGATGAGATCTCGCCCCGTCGCTTCGTTTTATCGGGCAGCTCTGCGCTATTGGGCCGTGGCGTTGGTCATCGTCGGCTGGCAGATCTGGGTCTCCGTGTCAGGCCTTTCATCCATCGTCCTGCCTGGCCCGCTCGCCGTCGTTAAGGACTTTGTCGGCGATCCCCTAAGCTACGCCGAACCGGCAGCCAGAACGTTCGGCGTCGCCATCGCCGGCCTGTTGATCGGATTTGCAATGGGCAGTGGTTTGGCGGTCGTCAGCTGGTCGTCGCGCATTTTGAATGGTTTGCTGACGCCGCTCGGGCTCATCTTCACGTCCATCCCGGTCGTCACGCTCATTCCGATCATCGCGCGCTTGCTGGGTTATGACGTCAGAACAGTGATCGCCATCGTCGCGCTGATCTGCTTCTTTCCGGCCTTCGTCTACGTCGGCGCCGGTCTCCGGGCCTTGCCCGCTGGCAGCGACGACCTGTTCCGCGTCTTCGGCGGTTCGCGGCGTCAGCGCTTCCTGCGGCTCGTCTTGCCATCATCCGTTCCGAACTTGATGTTGGCTTTTCGCCTGACGGCGCCGGAAGCCGTTCTCGCCGCTGTCGTTGCCGAGTTTCTCATGGGGACCGATGGTCTCGGCTACATGTTCCGCAAGGCGGCGGGCGAATTCGACACCGAGCGGGCGCTTGCCACCTCACTCATTGCCACCATCACATCCGTTGCCTGTTTCGGCCTCGCGCTTTCCGCCGAGCGCCGCGTTCTCCGCCGCTGGACCTGAGCCCAGCGCACCCAAGATCATCCGGACACCGCTTTGACACAACGGGCGCTGGATCGAACCGCGGGCGGTTTGACCGCTCGCATCAAGACAGTGAAAGGAAGATAGAATGGTCAAGGTTCAGCAGCCCCCCGATCCATGGCAGCGCACGACCACGGAGCATGGCTTTTTCGCCGACGAGGTGATCTCCGCCCTGCAGAAATGCACAAGGCGCGGCATGACCGACAACGTCTTGCTGCTCGGCTGGGAAATGTTCATCACCAGCCCCGAGATGGAGGAAATGATGTGGTCCCGCCTCTGCGTGATGGCGGTGGAAGACATCGGTCTCGGCAATCCCAATGCCCCCGTCCTCATCGAAACGCTTTATCAGCAACACAAGCGATATCCGCGTCCGGCCGGGGACCGCTTCCTGTTCGCAGCTCACGCCATTCGCGTCTTAACCAAAAGCGAAAAGGACCGCACGTCCGACGACATGGTAAGCTGGGCGAAGCGTTCGATCGAGCTGGGCGATAACTTGCCGGAAATTCCGGACGTCGCGCTCGACATGCATACGCGCCGCGGTCAGGAGATGGGACGCGACTACCTGTTCTTCATGTCCGAGGCATCCAAGGTCATCCCGGAGATCAAGGACAAGGATCAGAAATACAAGGAGTGGATCCTGAAGGCGCTGGCCGACGGGAGGCTGACATGAGCCGCCCTCGTGCCTACCTTGCAGGGCCGGAAGTATTTCTGGCCGACGGAGCGGCGGTCATCGCAGCCAAGAACGACCTGGCGCTCGCCTACGGCTTCCTACCCAACGGCATTGCCGAAGACGAGCTCGACCCGACCGGGCTGTCGCTTTTCGAGTTCGGCCATCAGATCAGCCTCGCCAACGAAAAGGCAATGCGCGCATCGGACCTGATCATCGCCAATCTGACGCCGTTCCGGGGCATCTCGGCCGACATCGGCACGGCTTTCGAACTGGGATTCATGTGCGCCCTCGGTCGGGCAGCCTACGGCTACACCAACACGGTGCGGACCTACTTTGACCGGCTGAAGGATGACTATTACCACGGCGCCATCGCCAAGGCAGCCGACGGCGCAACACGCGGTCCGGACGGCCTGATGGTGGAAGATCACGGGATGGTCGACAACCTGATGCTCGACGGCGGCATCGAAACGCTCGGAGGGATTCTGGTTCGCCGCGACGTCGCGCCCGATCGTATATGGTCAGATCTCTCGGCCTTTGAGGATTGTCTCAGGGCGGCGGCCGTACGTTTCGGCCTAGCGAAATCAGCCTAAACAAGAGCTGCGGCGCGGACAAGTGTCCTGCCGCCGCAGCTTCGTTGATCGCTGTGGACGTTGCATGGGATTTTGTTCTGCTGAGCGGGTAGCCATTGTAGACAGGCAACACGCAATCAAGGCTGCAACTCGTGTAGAGCTCCGAGCCCGGCAATTGAGGCAGCCGCCCACTCGCCTGGAATATGGAAATGAATACAGTACTCTCCCAATCCCCGGCCGCCCCGGCTCCGGTGATAACGGTTCTCGCCGAGGGAGAGGCCAACAGCGTTTCCGGCGCGTGGCCGGACAGGATCTTGAGCACCGTGACGCGCGCCGAGCTGCACAGCTTCACGATTGGCGCACCACACGCGCGCGCCATGGTCTACGCGGGCGGCGGATATACGCAGCTCTTCTATGACAAGGAAGGAACTGAGGTCGCCCTTTGGCTCAATAGCCTGGGGATCGATGCCCATGTGCTGGTCCATCGCCTTCCGGGCGCATCCGATGGCGCCGCGGGCGTCTTCGCCAAGGATATTGCGCTTCGTGACGGAATGAGCGCGCTGGATCATCTTGCCAAGGATCGGTTGGATCTGCCGCTTTTTCATGTCGGCCTTTCATCTGGCGGCCATCTTGCGGCAGTCATGGCCTGTCAGACGCACGCCCTTTCACCAAAGGGCGCCATTGTCGCTTATGCCCCGATCAACGCCAATCATCGCCTACACAAGTTCCCGGCCGGCAAGCCCGACTACCCACCAGTCGAGAAGCAGGATTTCTATGACCACTGGCCGATCGGGCTTGCTGACTATCCGCATGGCATACCGAAGGTGCCGGTCTTCCTCGCCTATGCTCTCCACGACCAGTCGGTGCCGGTGCAACACGCCTTGCGTTTCATCGAAACGGCGTCAGGCGCCGGCCTGGATGTCGACGCGCATATCTTCGGAACCGCGCCACACGGGTTCGCATTGCGCGACCACGCTGGGACCCACGCACACTGGCCCGAACTTGCCGCCGACTGGATCACGCGACACCTTTAGCGCCCCTCGCGAGGCGTAGCAGCACCAAGCTCAGGCCGGTCGATATTGCAGGCCGGCGAGCCGCTTGGGATCAGAGGACCGAGCGAATATCGTCCCGGCTGTATCCGATGTTCTTGAGCTGCTCGTCGGTCATATCCAGCAGGTAGGGCGCAGCCATGCGCAGGGCATGCCGTTCACGCGGAGCCTTGCTGGACTCCCAAATCCGGGACATGAAGCCGCCGCGGGCGCTCTTACGATCGAAATTGCTCATTTCACACCTCTGAACATTGGGGGGCGAGGTCACGAGGACTCTCTCGCCTTCCCGTCCCTGTTCATATGAGCGCGATGCGACTTTGGTTGTAGGTATATTCACGCAATCCGGCTATTCCTCGCCAGCATATCGACGGACCGCCTGGTGTTGCAGAGCCGGCATGTTGCACAGGTTTGTCCGCTGGAAGCTTCTTTCCGATCGGCGCCGCTGCCTAGCGGCAGTTAGTTTCGCGCCGGTCAGGACGCCCATCTTGAGAGTGGGCAGAAATTCCCCCAACCAACTGTAAATAAAACAGAATCCCTACACATCGCCACACGCGGCTCGTCACGAGGCACATCGTTGCGCGCCTCTTGCCTCATCGATCCGTGTCGTCTGTTCACGGTCGCTACCTTCTTTTGCGGCAAACGATCAATAACTTACAATAATTGTGATTGACACTGATCGATATATGAGCGTCAATGCGACATACGATCACAAAGGATCACGACATGAAGGACGACCGCCTGTCGGCCATCCGCCACTACCTCTTCGAAAAGACCTCCGCTTCGATCCATGAGATCGCAGAGGCGGTGGGCGCTTCGCTGCCGACCGTGCGGCGCGACCTGCTCACTCTCGAGACGGAGGGCGCGATCCACCGCACGCACGGCGGCGCCCGCATTGCCGACTCCGCCGGGATCGAGGCAGCCTTCGAGGTGCGGGAGCAGACCTGCATCGCCGCCAAGCGGGCGATCGGCCTTGCCGCCTATGAAGAGCTCCAGCCGGACATGTCGGTGTTTCTCGACGCCGGGACCACGGTGCTGCAGGTGGCGCGCCGTATCCGCATGAATCCTCTGCCGATTTCCGTGTTCACCAACTGCCTGGCCGTGGCCCAGGTGTTGACCGACATTCGCGACGTGCAAGTAACGCTGCTGGGCGGGCGCCTCCGCTCGCGCAATGCCTCGGTGCTCGGCGCGCTGGCCGAGAGCATGCTGGAGCGGCTGTGGTTCGATCGCCTGTTTCTCGGCGCCAGCACGGTGGGCGACGACGGCTGCACCTACACGATGGATGAGGACGAAGCACGGCTCAACGAGAAGATGATCACCCGTGCGGCGCGAACCACCGTCCTCGCCGATGCCAGCAAGTTCGGCCCGCGCGCCACCTACAAGGTGACGCCGCTCGACGAACGGCTCGATCTGATCAGCGATGACAGCCTTGCTCCCCAATGGCTCGACAAGCTCGCCCGTGCCGGCTGCCGGACGCGGACGGTCAGCTTCGATGCCGATGAGGCCGAGGAAATGGACGGAGACGCGGCATGAGCGATCTCGTCCTCGGCGTCGACAGTGGCGGCACCAAGACGGTCGCGGCGTTGGTGGCACCCGATGCCAGCCTCGTTGCCTTGAAACATCTGCCTAGCCTCGACCCGACTGCCGATGGTGACTGGGCAGCCGAGATCGCCGCGCTGGCCGCTGCAGTCGGAGATGCCAACCTCCAGGCCTCGGCCTTCGGCCTGCCGTTTTACGGCGAGGTCGACGAATATACCGAAGCGCAGATCGCCGCCGTCCGGCTGCATTTCCCGCAGAAACCCATCGTCGAGAACGACGTCCGCATCGCCTTCGACGGCGCCTTTGCCTGCGGTGCCGGTGCGCTCATCCTGGCTGGCACCGGCTCTATGGCCTGGGCAAGCCTCGGCGAAGCCGACAGCCCGCATATCCGGATCGGCGGCTGGGGTGACATCTTCGGCGACGAGGGTAGCGCCTACTGGCTCGGCCGCGAGGCGCTGACGCTGTTGTCGCGCCATGTCGACGGCCGCGAGCCGTCGCCGGCATTCGCCGAGCGGATGTTCGCTGCCATGGGCATTCCGCAGGATCGATTGATGGCCTGGTGCTACGGCCTCGAAAGTCGCCGCTCGGGCATCGCCGGCCTTGCCCGCCACGTGACCGCTCTCGCCGCCGATGGCGACGGGGTCGCCGACCGGCTGCTCGAAAGGGCGGCCGACGAACTGTCCGAACAGCTCGCCGTTGCCTGGCGCCGTTGCGGCGGCTCCTCGCCCATCCGCTGGAGTTATGCCGGTGGCGTGTTCAACGCCGCCGCCGTTTTGGACCAGATGACGCTGCGCCTCGGCACATCGCCATCGTCGCCTCGCCTGCCGCCTGTCGGCGGCGCGGCGCTCAGGGCAGCCCGGCTTGCCGGCTGGGCTGTTGATGACGCCTGGGTCGACCGGTTGGGCGAAAGCCTCCGGACGGCCCTCGCCTGAAAGGCAATCTGACCAAGAAGGGGAACGATAATGAAAAGACGTGATTTTCTTGCTTCAGCACTGACCTTGCCACTCCTCGCCTCGTTTGCCGGCAGTGTGTTCGCTGCCGACGGGCTCACCGTTCTGTTGCCGCCCTGGGGCACTTTGCCCAAGGAAATGACCGATCGCTTCGCCAAGGATGCCGACGTGACGCTCGATGCGCAGACGCTCGGCTGGGACGACATCCGCACCAAGATCATCACCTCCATGGTGGCCGGCACGGCGCCGGCCGACGCGACCGAGGTGGACTGGTCATGGGTCGGCCAGTTCGGCGCTGCCAACTGGTATGAACCGCTCGACGACAAGATCGACAAGGCGGTCATCGCCGACATTCCGACCGCCTCCATCTTCCGCTATGACGGCAAGCTGCTCGCCGTGCCCTACAGCAACGACTTCCGCATCCTGATCTACAACAAGGCCCATCTCGACAAGGCCGGCGTCAAGGCGGCTCCGAAGACGCCCGACGAGCTGTTGGCGGCAGCCAAGGCGGTGAAGAGCGCCGGCATTGCCGAATACCCGATAGGCCTGCCGCTGTCGGCGACCGAGGGCACATCGACTGCCTGGTATCTCCTGACCAAGGCCTTTGGCGGCGACCTGTTCGACAAGGATTTCAAGCCGCTGTTCACGGACAAGAACTCGGGCGGCTACAAGGCCCTCGCCTTCGAGATCGGCGCATTGAAGGACGGGCTGATCGATCCGGCCGCCACCGGCCTCAAGGACGTCGAGGTTCAGGAGGTCTTCAAAGCCGGCAAGCTGACGTTTGACGTCGCCGGTTGGGCCGGCAACCTCTCCGTCTACAGCGATCCCAGCAAGTCGCAGGTGGCAAACGACGTGGCCGCAGCCCTGATGCCGTCGACGACAGGCAAGTCGCGCACCTTTGGTCTGCCGGAGGCCGTTGGCATCCCGACGGGCGCGGCCAACGCCAAGGCCGCACAAGCCTTCATCGCCTGGCTGGCCGAGCCGCAGAACGAAATCGCCGCCTATGAGGCGCTCGGCAACCTGCCGCCGCGCATGTCGGTCCTCAAGACGCTCAACGAACAGGGCAAGCTGAAGGAGGGCGAGGTGTTACTCGCCCAGGCGGCTGTCGTCGAGCCGCTGATCGCCCAGGGCACGCCCGGCTGGTATCCGCAGTTCTCGACCGCCGTTGCGAGCTCCATCAACCAGGCCGCCAAGGGTCAGCTCAGCGTTGACGATGCCATCGCGGCGATCGCCAAGGCCGCGACGGACGCACAAAGCAACTGACCGCCGGTGTCGACTGCCGTCCGGAAGCCAGTCCGGACGGCGGCGCTGGTCCGCCGCCATCGCTTCCCCGAGGCGGAGCACGGCCGATCTTTACCGCTACCTTCCTGCCACGGCGCAGGCTGACGCTCGGGACGTTGTCTCGCGCGCCGGCCGGCTGCCTGGAGAACGCAGAGTTCTGATGCCCTCCTCCTTTTCCAGACGAAGCCGAACGCCGGGCGAACTAGCCCTTGCCGCCGCGCTCGTCATTCCCATTGTCGTCGTCATGGGCGGCCTGGTGTTCTGGCCGCTCGCCACCTCGGTGGTCGATAGCTTCTTCCGGATCGATCCGATGAAGCCGGGAACGCCGTTCGTTGGCCTTGCCAACTACGGCGCCCTGATGACCGACGGCAACGTCCAGACGGCCTGGGTCAACACCTTCGCCTACGTGGCGATCGCCGTGGTGCTGGAGACGATCGGCGGCCTAGGCGCGGCCCTGTTGCTCAACCGGGTGAAGCACGGCAGGCAGTGGTTGCTCGCCATCACCGTGCTGCCTTGGTGCTTGCCGCCGGTGGTCAACGCCATCGTCTGGATGTGGATCTTCAATCCGAGCTATGGCCTGCTCAACTATGCGCTGTTGTGGCTCGGCGTCATCGATTCCCGCCAGGTGTGGTTCAACGATCGAGCGACGGCCCTGTTCCTGGTCTCATTGGTGCACGTCTGGCGCATGATGCCGCTGACCGCCGTCATCCTTCTCGCCGCCCTTCAGAGCATTCCGCGTGACCTCTACGAGGCGGCGCGGCTCGACGGTGCCGGCCCGATCAAGAGCTTCCGCCTGGTGACGCTGCCGTTGATCGCGAGCGGCCTTGCCATCGCTCTCAGCCAGTCGACTGTGTTTGCCTTCAACCTGTTCGACGAGGCCTGGATTCTCTCCGGTTCGAGCCTCGATACACGGTCGGTGATCATCCAGGTCTACCTGACGGCCTTCCAGAACCTGCGCTTTTCGAGCGGCATGGCGCTGTCGATCCTCGCGATGCTCGCCTCGCTCCTCGTGTCGCTGATCTACGTGCTCAGGGTCTATCGCGAAACGAGGTACGACTGACATGCGCAGCGCTCTTTCAACCCTGCCGGGTCGCATCGGCACGGCCGTGGCCGTGGCCCTTCTGGTGGCCTGGTCGCTCGGACCGATCTACTGGTCGCTCGTCACCTCGCTGACGCCACCGCTCCAGCTCCTTGGCACGCCATCGCTGTGGCCGCACGAGATCACGCTCGAGCACTATGCCAAGCTGTTCGGCGCCACCAGCATGTCGCAGGGCAACGCCGTCCAGTCGGTCTGGCCGCAGTTCTCGGCCGCGCTCACCAACAGCCTGATTACCTCGGCGCTGGCGACCGTGGCGACGGTGGCAATCGCCGCCTTCGGCGCCTACGCCTTCGTCCGGTTGGAGTTTCCCGGCCGCGACCTGCTATTCGTTGCCGTCGTGGCGACACTCGCCATTCCCGCCTACACGGTGATGATCCCGCTCTATCGGCTGATGATCTCGCTGAAGCTGATCGACACCTATACCGGCATCACGCTGATCTACGTGTCGGCCTTTCTGCCGCTGGCGCTCTGGCTGATGCGGTCGGTCTATCAGGCCATGCCGATCTCGCTCGAGGAAGCGGCCTGGCTCGACGGCGCCGGGCGTATCTACACGCTGGTTTACATCGTGCTGCCGCTGTCGGCGCCGGGGCTGATCGCCAGCGCCATCCTCACGTTCCTCAATGCCTGGGGCCAGTTCATGGTGCCGCTGGTTTTCTCGCCGACGCTGGCCACCAAGCCGCTGACGGTGCTGATTCCGGAGTTCGTGACCCGCAACTACATCGACTTCGGCCTGATGAATGCCGCCGGCATCCTCGCCATCATCCCGCCCGTTCTGCTCGTGCTGTTCCTCAACCGCTATCTCGTGAGCGGGCTGATGGCCGGCGCGACCAAGTAATCCTCCCGGACTAAACAAGGACAACTTCCCATGAATACCACCGAACGCGTCATCGTCGAGCAGTTCCCCTTCTGGGAGAAGGCGATCGACATCCCGTTGCCGACCGTCGAGGCCGACACCTACGTCTTCGTCGGCTGCGGCACCTCCTACTATGTCGCCATGAGCCTCGCCGTCGCCTTCAACGAGAACGGCAAGCGCGCCATCGCCGTCGCCGGTTCGGAATGGGCTCTGCGGCATCGCTCCTATCTGCCCGATCTTTCGGGCGCCGTGGTGGTCGGCATCTCGCGCAGCGGTGAATCGACGGAAGTGGTCAAGGCGGTCCGCGAGAGCCACACGCTCGGCATCCGCACCGTGGCGATCACCTGCGAGAAGGACAGTTCGATGGCCAAGGCGGCCGACATCGTCGCCTTCGCGCCCACCCATCCCGACGAGGGCATCGTCATGTCGTCGTCGGCCAGCCTGATGCTGCTGATGGGCCTGCGCATGGCCGGCGTGAAGGTCGAGCAGGCCGTGGTCGCCGGCGCGCGCGCCGCGGTGGCGGCGATGAGCGAGAAGGCGCCGGCAGTGGCGGCCGGACGGCACAAGTTCGTGGTGCTCGGCGGCGGCGTCTACTTCGGCATCGCCTCCGAAGGCGCGCTCAAGCTGCAGGAAATGAGCATCTCGGTGTCGCAGCCGTTCCACACCATGGAATACCGCCATGGCCCGATGAGCCTTGCCGACGAGGACATGCTGATCGTCATGCTCTACAGCGAAGATCAGCCGGGCGAAGAGTCCAAGCTCGTTGCCGAACTCCAGGCGAAGGGCGCCAAGGTGATCGGCCTCGGCGGGCCGGGCGACCTCAGCCTGCCGATCGCCACCAGGGGCTTGCAGCGTTCGCTCGAAATGCTGGCGGCTCTGCAGATCCTCGGCGAGCGGATCGCCAACTCCAAGAACATCGACAGCACCCAGCCACGCCACCTCTCCAAGGTGGTGGTGCTCGGCTGAGCCACGGTTGAGCTGCCTCGGGCCGTCGGAAGCCGACGGCCCGCACGATCCATTTCAGGAGACTTTCATGGCCACCGTCGACATTCACCACCTCGTCAAGCGCTATGGCGCCGAGGAGGTGATCCACGGCATCGACCTCGCAATCCGCGACGGAGAATTCATCTCGCTGATCGGCGCGTCCGGCTGCGGCAAGTCGACCTTGCTCAGGATGATCGCCGGGCTCGAAGACATTTCCGCCGGCACCATTTCGATCGATGGCCGCGAGGTCAACGGCGTGGCGCCGAAGAACCGCGACATCGCCATGGTGTTTCAGAACTACGCGCTCTACCCGCATCTGTCGGTCGCCGACAACATGGGCTTCAGCCTGAAGCTGCGCGACGTGCCGAAGCCTGAAATCGCAAGAGCGGTTAAAGAGGCCGCCGATCTCCTGGGCCTCACACCCTATCTCGATCGCATGCCGAAGGCGCTGTCGGGTGGTCAGCGTCAGCGCGTCGCCATGGGGCGGGCGATCGTCCGCAAGCCGCGCGTCTTCCTGTTCGACGAGCCGCTTTCCAACCTGGACGCCAAGCTGCGAGTGCAGATGCGTACCGAGATCAAGGCATTGCAGCGCCGGCTCGGTACCACGTCGATCTACGTCACGCACGACCAGATCGAAGCCATGACCATGTCCGACCGCATCGTCATCCTGAACGGCGGCCGCGTCGAACAGGTGGGCGCTCCACTCGACGTCTACGACCGGCCGGCCAATCTGTTCGTCGCCACCTTCATCGGCTCGCCGGCCATGAACCTGATCGAGGCGACCGCGCGGCGCGACGGAGAACGGCTGCTCGCCGAGACCGACGACGGTCTGCGACTGCCGCTCGCTGGTTACGCGCTGGCGGATGGGACGGCGGTGACCGTCGGCATCCGGCCGGAGCATCTCGCTCTTGCCGATGCAGAGGCGCCCGGCGCATTGCCGATCGCAGTCGACCTCATCGAGCCGACCGGCCATGAAACGCATGTGTTCGGCCGGCTGGGCCGCCATCAAATCGTGGTCGCCCATTCCGGACGGGTGATGGAGGCGGCCCAGCTTTTCATCACCCTCGCGCCGGGTGGTCTGCACCTCTTCGATCGAACAAGCGGCCAACGCATCGACACGCCAGACAGGAGCTGAAGCCATGACCACGAACCCGCTGAGCGACATTTCCACATGGCGCTTCCGTACGTCTGGCCTGCGCGGCATTCCGTCGATCTGCTCGGCCCACCCGGTGGTGATCGAGGCGGCGATGCGGCATGCCGTCCGCCTTGACCTGCCGGTGCTGATCGAAGCCACCTGCAACCAGGTCAACCAGGACGGCGGATACACCGGCATGACACCGGCCGATTTCCGCGACTTCGTCGCGAAGATCGCAAAAAGCGTCGGCTTCCCCTTCGACCGCGTCATCCTGGGCGGTGACCACCTCGGTCCCAACCCGTGGAAGAAGCTGCCCGCTACTGAGGCCATGGCCAAGGCCAGGGTGATGATCGACG
>JAEZHI010000035.1 GCA_023436885.1 Pseudomonadota bacterium
CGCTCCATCAAGAGCTGCTCGGCGCCGAACATCTCCGGCACTTCGGTGAGTACGGTGGTGCCGCCAATGCCGGTCAGCCAGTCGGAGAAGGCGCCGAGCAGCGGGTTGGCGGTGATCCCCGAGAAGCCGTCAGAACCACCGCACTTGAGGCCGATCTTCAGCCGGTCGGCGCCAACCTCGGTGCGCTTGTCACCCTTCATCTTGGCGGTGAGCTCGCGACAGATGGCCAGCGCCTCGGCCATCTCGTCGCCAGCCTCCTGGCTGGTCAGGAAGCGGACACGATCCGGATCGGGCAGCTCCAAGCCTTCCCTGAAGTAGGCCTTGGTGTTGTTCTCGCAGCCAAGACCGAGCACCAGCACGCCACCGGCATTTGGGTGGGCCGCATAGTTCTGCAGGATGCCGCGGGTGTTGGCGAGGTCGTCGCCGAGCTGCGAGCAACCGTAAGGGTGGCTGAGCACGGTGACCTTCGAGCCCTCGGGCAGCATGCCCTCTTTCTCCACCGCCTTGGCGATGTTGTCGGCAAGGCCGTTGATGCAGCCGACCAGCGGCACGATCCAGAGGTCGTTGCGAATGCCGATGTCGCCATTCACCCGCTCGTAGGCCGAGATGGTTGGAACCGGGCCGCCGTTCTGCGGACGGGCCGCGACATTGCCGGCATAGCTGTAATCGAGGATGTCGCCGAGCGCGGTCTTGAGATTGTGGACGTGGACATGCGCGCCCTTGGCGATTGGCTCGCGAGCCAAGCCGATCACCGCGCCATACTTGATCACCTTCTCACCTGCCGCGATGTCCTTCAGCGCAAACTTGTGCGCCTGCGGCACCTCGTCGAGAAGCGTCAGGTCAAAGACGGGGATAGCAGTGCCCTTCTGAAGCGGTTCGAGGGCGACGGCGACGCTGTCATCGGGATGGATCTTGAGAACACGCGGCATGGCGGTACCTCTCGAGCGAGCAATTTCAGCAAAAGTGGGGACCGGTTTGCGTCCGAAATTGCGTCCTGACAAAGGGAGGGAGCGGGTTCGGTGAACCTGTTCACCGGAAACGCTCCGGGAGAAGAAAAGGGCCGGCGACGCGGGAGGGAGCGTCGCCGGCAGAGGGCAGTTTGCCTGACACCCGTCAGCGGGCGTCGATCAGCTTGCCCAGACGTTCGAAGCTCATCGGCTCGGCAGTCAGTTCCGCAAAGTCGGCGAGCACGGCGGCCCGGAGCTGAGGCGTATCGATCGACTTGCCCCAGAAGGCGGTCTCGCCGAGATAGGCCGCGACCATCGCCTCGCGTCCCCCAGCTGTGCCGTCGTCGAGCGCGCCGATCACCTTGACCTTGTCGATGATCTCGGCGGCATCGCGCGGCGGATAGGCCTCCGAGCCCGTGAAGCGGCCGAGGTAGAAGACGAGCCAGGAGGCGAGCGCCAGCGTCATCAACGGCGCCGGCTTGCCATGCCGATCCATGTAGGCCGTGAGACGGTCGAGATCGCGCGTCTGGTACTTCACGAGGCCATTGAGCGAGATGTCGTACCAGAGGTGGCGGATATAGGGGTTGGCAAAGCGCCGGAGCACCGCGTCGGCAAAGGCCTTGAGCTCATCCTTGGGAAGGGTCAGGAAGGGAATGACCTCCTCGGCCAGCAGCCGGTCGAGAAACTTTGCGCCCACCTTGGTGGTCACTGCCTCGCCCACCGTCTCGACGCCGGAGATCAGGCTCAAGGCACAGAGCGCGGTATGCGCGCCGTTGAGGATCGCCACCTTGCGTGCCTTATACGGCGTCGCATCCGGCACCACGATGGTATCGGGATCATGTTGGGCGAGCGGCAGGCGCAGCTCCGGCTGGCCGGGCTGGCGTTCGATGACGAAGAAGTGGAACACCTCCGTTGCCGTCATGAACAGGTCGCGGTAGCCGAGTTCGGCTTCGAGCTTGTCGGCTTCGGCGCGCGGATAGCCCGGCACGATGCGGTCGACCAGCGTATTGTAGAAGGCGTTGGCCTCCTTCACCCAGGCGATGAAGGCTGCCTCAAGCCCCCATTCCTCGGCATGCTGCAGCACGATGCGGCGGAGCTCGTCGCCGTTGTGGTCGATCAGCTCGCAGGCGATCATCTGCCAGCCGGCTTCCGCCTTGCCGCCGAAGGCCTTCCAGCGCTCGTGCAACAGCCGCGTCATCTTGCCGGGAAAGGAGGCCTGCGGCGCATCGGCATACTTGACCGTCGGCACATAGGCGATGCCGGCGTCGGTGGTGTTGGATATGACGACGGTGATCTCCGGCGAGCGGGCCAGCGCCAGCACTTCGTCCCAATGCTGATGGGCGCCGAGCTCCTTCAGAACCGACGCCACCACGCGGGCTTCGGAAACCGCCGTGCCATCATCGGCAACGCCGCGCGACAGCACCGTGTAGAGCCCATCCTGCTCGTTCAGCCAGTGCGGGTTGCCCTGGGCGATCGGACGCACCACCACCACACCCCAATCCAACCCACCCGCCTCGTTCATGCGGTCGATCTTCCAGTCGACAAAGGCGCGCAGGAAGTTGCCCTCGCCAAACTGCAAAATGCGTGGCCGAGGACGGGTGCGGCCCTTGAGGGCGGAAGCGTCGATATTGCTCATGATCAATCCCTCGCCCTCAGCACTCGATCAGGATCTTCAGGGTCGAGGCGCGCGCCTCGGTCCAGTAGGGCAGGGCCTTGTCGGCCTCGTTGAAGGGGAACACCTTTGAGATCAGGTCGTCGGGTGCATGGTCGAGGCCTTCGAGGTAGGCGATCACCGCGCGGAAATCGTCGATGGTGGCGTTACGGGAGCCGTGGATGTCGAGCTCCTTCATGTTGAAGTACTTGGTGTCGTAGGTGACCGGCGCCTTGGAATAGCCGATGTAGACGACGCGCCCGGCAAAGCAGGCGAGATCGATTGCCTGGGTGAACGTGGCCGGCAGGCCAACCGCTTCGATCACCACGTCGGCGCCGTCGCCGCCGGTGAGCTCGTTCACGCGAGCGACGACATCGTCCTTGCCCGCGTCGATGGCATGCTTGGCGCCATATTTCAGCGCCATCGCCGTCTTGTCACCGAGGTCGACGGCAATCACCTCAGCACCGCGCGCGACCGCACCAGCCACCGCCCCCATGCCGATCATGCCGCAGCCAATCACCACCACCCGGTCGCCCGCTTCAATGCGGCCGCGATCCACGGCGTGGAAACCAACCGAAAGCGGCTCGACCAGCGCCAGATGGCGCGGCGCCAGCGTGTCGTTGAGGATCAGCTTACCGTAGGGCAGCACGATCTTCTCGGCGAGGCCGCCCTCCTGCTGGACGCCCAGCGTGCGATTGTAGCGGCAGGCATTGACGCGGCCCTTGCGGCAGGAGGAACACTTGCCGCAAGCGGTATAGGGCACGACGATAACCCGTTTGCCGGGCGCATACTCGGCCGGTACGTCCACTCCGACGCAGACAATCTCCGCGCCGATCTCATGGCCGGGAATGCGCGGCAGGCTGACCAGCGGGTTGAGACCTGAAAACGTATTGAGATCGCTGCCGCAAAGCCCGACGTGCTTCACGGCGATAAGAACTTCGCCGGCCCCGACCGTCGGCTCGGCGACCTCATGAAACGAGCTGGCGCCCGCACCATCGATTTTTAACGCCCGCATAACCATCCTCCCGATAGCGCGGTCCGCCAATATCTGTTCAGGCCTGCGCCATTTTTGTCTATTATCGATATCTAGACAAATCGTCTCCGAGTTGTCAAAGCGTATTTTGGACGTTGATGCTTCGTTGCGGTCCCGTTCGCGTTGTGGCCCGCTTTGTGCTAATATCGGTTGACACTGACGATGCCGCCGCCGCCTCCACTCAGTCGTCGGCGCGCTTGGTAAGGAGGTGCGCCATGACGTCTGCTGCGCTTTACTGGCTGTTTGCACTCGCCTTTACGGTTCACAGCATCGAAGAGGGCCTGTTCCTTCCCGCTTACACGGCTTCGGAGGCGCGTCTTGCCGGTCGCGTAACACCCTTCGCGCTCCGCTTTGCCTTGGTAATTCTGACTGCCTGCCTGTATGTGATCGCTGGATTTGCAGCCGCAGGAAGCCTTCTGGCGGTCAATATTCTGGCCGGATTTGCCATCGTCATGATGGTCAACGCGATGGTTCCTCATCTGACGCTTACGTTGGTTTTCCGCCGCTATGCGCCGGGTACCGGAACGGCCATCTGTCTCGTGGTACCCTTGTCAGTTCTTCTGATTGTCAGCGGTTTCGCAACGGGCGCGCTCACTCCGCATGGTTTACTCGCCACGGCTCTGGCAGTTTTTGTGACGCTGCTAGTGGTTATTCCCTTGCTTTTCTGGGCGGGACACGTCGCTGAACGGCGGCTGCCTTGGCTTTCGACTGGTGAGGTTGCCTAGCTCGTTTTTGCTCCTCCAGGCTCAGACGAACTCCAGCGATCTGCGGGGTTGTCCTAATTGCGAATGCATCGCAACTGCAATTAGGCTCCTATCAAGGTCGAAGCCGAGGGCTACGCCGAGCTGAGAGGACTAGCGAATGACCGTTCACGTAATCTATGGGTCGGACTCCGGTCGAACCAAAGCGGCTGCCGGCAAGATTGCCGCCAAACTGGACGGCCGGACCATTAATGTTCGAGATGCGACGACAGCCGACTTCGAGGATTGCGATCTTCTAGTGCTCGGTTCTCCCACCTACGGCGAGGGCGATTTGCAGACCGACTGGGAGGCTGGTGTCGACGTGCTGGCGGAAGCCGATCTCACGGGAAAGAAAGTGGCCCTGTTCGGTCTCGGCGACCAGAATACCTATCCCGACAGCTTTGTGGACGCCATCGGCACTCTCTATGACGCCGTGGTGGAGAAGGGGGCTGAAGTCGTCGGCTTCACCGACACCAAGGGCTATGAGTTCGAAGGATCTACCGCTGTTCGTGAGGGTCAGTTCGTTGGCCTCGTTCTCGATCAGGATAACCAGGGCGCCAAGTCCGAGAAGCGGATCGCATCATGGACCAGCCAGATTCTCTGATCTCCGTCAGCGGTCGCATCGTCAACCATTCGCTCTACGAATTGGACAAGGGCGTGCGGCAGCTGTTCATGCTGACCGTTTCCTGGGCAGACCTGCCGGGCGTTGTCGCCCGGCTGGCTACTGAGGGCGTGGATCACTACGTCCATCGCTTGAACGACAGTCGGGTCAACCTGTTCTTTGGAAGAGCGGCACTGGTGGAAACGGTTCGCCGCTTCGTCGACAAGCCGCTTTGTGATTTGACGGCAGAAGAGGATTTCATGCTCGGCGCGCTGCTTGGCTATGATCGCGAGCAGCAATGCCGCCGCTATCTTGAACGGACAGCCATCATTGAGCGCAAGACACGCCTCACCAATTCGGCATCGTCTTCTCTGGCCATGTGCTAAATCGAACGTTAGCCACCAATCAGCGTCGCCGCCAGCGGCACCAGCACAGCCGTCATGAGTCCGTTGAGGCTCATGGCGACGCCGGCAAAGGTGCCGGTAATTGGATGAACCTGGAAGGCACGGGCCGTGCCGACACCATGGGCGGCAAGGCCGACGGCAAACCCACGCGCCCGTCGGTCCTCTATGCGAAGCACGTTCAGGAGTGGCGTTGCCATCACGGCGCCGATGATCCCTGTTGCTACGACGATAATGGCCGTCAGCGAGGCGTCTCCGCCCACCGATTGCGAAATGCCCATGGCGACGCCCGATGTCGCCGATTTCGGCAGCGAGGAAATGGTGATCATCTTCGGCAGGTCGAAGATGACGGCGCAGGCAATGACCGAGCCAATGGTGGCTGCGGACCCCACGAGGAGGGCAATCACGATCGGCACCAGCGAGCGCATGACAACCCGACGGTTCTCGTAAAGCGGCAGCGCAAGTGCAACCGTGGACGGACCCAGCAGGAAGTGAATGAAGTAGGCGCCGTCGAAATATGTCGGATAGGGCGTGCCGGTGGCCACCAGGATTATGCCGATCACCCAGACCGAATGCAGGACAGGATTGGCGAGAGGGTTGCGTTGTACCAGCAGTGACAGGCGGTCAGCGATCGAATAGACCACTAATGTCAGCGTCAGCCAGAACAACGCTCCGCCATTAAGATGCGCCCAAAGGCCTTCACTCGTGGTCATTCCTGGCTCTCCGTTGGGGCAGGGAACCAGCGGGAAACGAACCGGAAGGTGAAGGCCGTGACGGTGATCGAAAAGGCGGTGGTCACCAGCATGATGGCGAGCACGCCCCAGATGTTCGCTTCGAGGATGCCAAGCCGTTGCACGATACCGACACCGGCTGGCACGAACAACAGCGCCATCTGCTGAACCAGCGTCTCGCAGGTCTTGTCGATCTCCTCGCTACGCAGGGAGAAGGGCAGCCATTCCCAGCGATCCCGCACCAGAAAGAAGCCGAACAGCAGCACCAGCCCCACGACGGGGGCCGGAACCGGAAGATGCGTCAGATAGGCGAATATTTCGCCGAGGAGCTGGCACAGCAGCACCACCGCAAGTCCGACGATCATGGAAGATCCTCAGGGCAGTTTGTAACGTGGCTTTCGAATAATCGAACCGGCAGGTCGCGTCCAATGCGTAGTACGCGGCACAGCCGCGCGTCACGTCGCAAAGCATCGATCAGGCACTGCGTTCCACGGCCATTGTTTCTTCTTCAATCGTCAGCCGGGCAGGGCGACCGAACAAGAAGCCTTGCGCCTCTTCGCAGCCTTCCTGCTCAAGGATGCTCAGTTGACCGACGGTTTCGACCCCTTCGGCCAGGACCGGTACATCGAGGCTGCGTCCGAGGGCGACCACCGCTTTGACGATAGCCCGCGAGTCCTCTTTCACTTCCGCTTCGGTCAGGAAGGACCGATCGATCTTGATCTTGTCGAACGGGAAGGAGTTGAGCGTGTCGAGTGACGAATAGCCCGTTCCAAAATCGTCCAGCGCCACGGTTATGCCAAGGGCCTTCAATTGCCGCAGCACGTGCAAGGCATGGGCCTTGTCGCCGATGATGGTGGACTCGGTGATCTCAAGTTCGAGCCGCTGCGGCGCGAGGCCGGTTTCAAGAAGGGTCTCGTGGACCAGTTTCACGATGTCGTCGTTGGCGATTTGTACCGGTGAAAGATTGACGGCCACTCGGAGGCCGTCGTTCCAGGCGACCGCATCGGCACAGGCGCGCTTGAGCACCCAGCGACCGATCTGCAGAATCGCCCCGCATTCCTCGGCAATAGGAATGAAAGTATCTGGTGGGATCGCGCCGCGTGTCGGATGTGTCCAGCGAATGAGCGCTTCGTAGCCGATGGTCTCGCGAGAACGGATGTTCTTCTGCACCTGATAGGTCAGATGGAACTCGTCACGTTCCAGGGCGTCCCAGAGATCGCGTGCCATGGCTCTGCGCTCGCGGGATGCTTCGTCCATGGCCGCTTCGTAAAAGCAGACGTTCTGCGTGACCGACCGCTTCGCGCGGAATTTCGCGAGATCAGCATTGTTGAGAAGTTGCTCCGCATCGACCGCATCGTCCGGATAGATGGCGACGCCGATTGATACGCTCACGGAAATATCGTTCTCCTCGACACGAATGGGGTCGACGAAACAGCCTTCAATGCGACGAATGAACTCGCCGAGCTCCGGTTGGCTTCTGTACTTCTTGAGAGCACAATATTCGTCGCCGCCGATCCGCCCGACGAATTCGCCATCCTGCGCGGCACTTTCAAGACGTCGCGCGATTGCCACCAAAACGCTATCTCCCGCACTATGACCGCGCTGGTCGTTGATCTCTTTGAACTTATTGAGATCCAGGCCGATCGCGGCCAACTTGATGCTGTTGTCGGCGGCCCAAGCCAGATCGAGGGCCAAGCGGTCGTTGAACTGGGTGCGGTTGGGAAGACCCGTGAGCGCGTCAAAGCGCGACAGGTAGGCGAGGCGCGCCTCCTGTGCCCGCCGCTCGGTCACGTCCTCGACCGTTGTGACCCAGCCACCTTCTCCGGTCATCACATGGGTGAATGCGATGATCTGATCGCCAAAGGTCTCCTCGCCAGAGATCGGTTCGGCTTGCGTGAAAAGGCGACTGAGATGGCGGCCGAATAACTCGCAGTCAGAGGGGCGGGTGGAGTTGGTGTGTTTGGATATCAGCTGCCCCGCAATGATATCCTCGATATCCTGGGCGGAGAGTCTCGAAGCGAAGGTCTTTTCAGAAAGGTCAAAGATCTCCAGGAAGCGTTCGTTGACGAGCAGCAAGTGATGATGCGCATCGAACAGTGCCAATCCCTGCGTCATGGATCTGAGGGCCATGTCGAGGTTTCCTGTGGCGCGTTCAAGCTTGCGAAGGGCTGCTGCGTTGGCTGCCTCCAAGGCTTCCTTTTGAACGAGGTTATTGCGGAAGACGACAAGTGCCTCGGTCAAGTCGCTGATTTCGCTGGCGCGTTCGTTTGGCTCAGGAACTTCGACAAGTTCGCCAGCCGCGAGGCGACGCGTAAGCCCGCTCAGCCTTTCCAGCGGACTTACGACCGTGACGCGCATCAGCAGGACCGCCAGCATCAGCACCGACAGGACGATGAAGGCCGCGAGTTGCACTCGATCCCGGATGCTTCTCCGCCAGTTGGCGTAATCACTGCTGAGGTCGATCGTTGCGGAGAAAAAGCCGGAAACACGCGTTGTTCCGTCGTCGAGCGTAAACGGTCGACGCACGTTCAGATCGCTATCGCCCCAAATTTGTAGATCGCCAGTCGATGCCGAGCTATTGCTATCGTCCTTTGTTTCGACCGCGAGGACCTCACCAAGATGGTTGTGTGAGAAGGCGCTGGCGAGCGAGCGAAGGGATTCCAGAGTGGCCACGGTGTTCGTGATATGACGGCCATTCTCTTCATTGCGTGTCGGTATGGCCGCAAGAAGGTCGAGCCCCGCGTTTGCGCGATACACCGCTGCTGATTGGATACTGTCTAGCTGCCGGGCGGTCTCCGTTACGCCTACGGCCAACTGAAGAGCCACGAGCATGAAGCCGATAATGGCCACAACGATCGCCTGAAGCGATAGTGCGCGACGAGTCCGGCCGGATGCATTACCGGAAGCCCTCTCGGCCGATAACGTTTTCATCGGTTTCATCACGGCGATGCTCGCAACCTGACGTATAGGTTGTTCAGGATATCCAACTCTTCGATAACAATTCGCTAAGTCGAGCCGCGGTTGCCGTACTGTTCTCATCGGCTAGTGCCGCAGAATCCTCTCATGAATTGAATTGTCAGGTTACGTATATTTGAATATTATGATTTTCATAAAGTATGGGAGCCTGAATAATGGTAACGGCCGTTGAAACCAGCCTTTGCGACACTTTAGGCAATCCGATTGACGTGATGGAGTCGCGCGCCGAAGAGGCCGCGCGTCTTTTGTCTGCTTTGGGCCAAACCAAGAGGCTCATGGTTCTCTGTCGCCTCGTCGACAATGAAATGTCGGTTGGCGCGCTTGCCGAAGCCGTGGGGCTTGGACAATCGGCATTGTCACAACATCTGGCTCGCCTCCGCGATCTTGGAATTGTGGCCACACGCAGGGAGGCGCAGACCATCTACTATCGCCTTGCGTCCGAAAATGCTCGTCGGCTCATTGGGCTTCTTTACGACATCTACTGTGCCCCGACGGGTCAGAAAGGCAGTTAGTAAGGACGGGTGGACAATGCGGCGCCAGCTCATACGCGTTATTGACTATATGACGAACATTAGTATATTCGAATAATAGAGAAATATTTCGGGTCGGAGTTTTGCCATGGGCTTCAGCACTTTCAAGACTTTGCAGCCCCAGGAAGTCCATACCCTTCTGGCTGATAAGGCCATCCATCTTGTCGACGTGCGCGAAGCTCACGAATGGAATGAAGCGCACATTCCGGGCGCCATCCATCGACCGTTATCAGAGTTGGCCTCCTGGGTCGGAGATTTGCCGAAGGATAAGCCCGTGGTGCTCCATTGTCTTTCCGGCGGTCGATCCGGGCAGGCGCTTTCGCTCTGCAACTCAGCCGGACAACCGGTAGAGGGTCATATGGGTGGTGGTATCAGTGCCTGGAGGGCGATGGGGTTGCCCGTGACGAAGGATTAGCCGGCGCGGGGGGCTCTCGCCCGGCCGAGTTCAAGTAACCCCTTGCCAGTCTTGCGCGAAAAAGCCAATAGTGGCCCTCACGCGCCGGCGACGGAGGGATCTCGTCCTGGCTACCTCAGCGACGGAGGATCCTTTCATGAAGGTTTTCGCGAACGCGGCTGCGGCCGCGGCGTTTGTGTTGTCCGCTATCGTATCTCAGGCTGGTGCTGCCGATCTTCCCGATCTTAAGGGGCGCACTATCATTGCGGTCACCGAAAATGCCTATGTCCCTCTCAACTTCGCCGATCCGAAAACCGGAGCCGGAATTGGTTGGGAATATGACGCCTTCAACGAAATCGGGAAGCGTCTCAATGCCAAGGTCGAGTGGAAGCTGACGTCTTGGGACGCCATGATCCAGGCAGTCCGCGATGGTCAGTTCGACGTCGGCATGGACGGCATCACCATCAATGACGAGCGCAAGCAGCAGGTGGATTTCTCCGATCCTTACATGGTTTCCGAACAATACATGCTGGTGCGCGGAGACGAGAAGCGCTTCAGCGATGGGCCGACATTCGCCGCCTTCAAGGATGGTCTCGTCGGCGCCCAAGCCGGAACGACGAATTTTTACGTCGCGATCTATAGCATTCTTGACGGCGACGAGAAAAATCCGCGCGTCAAGCTGTTCGAGACCTTCGGCGCCTCGGTCCAGGCGCTCAAGGCTGGAGATGTCGACACGGTGCTGATGGACAAGACATCGGCTGACGGCTATATCGGCGCGCAGCCCGGTGCCTTCAAGATCGTTGGCGGACCTCTCGGGCGCGAAGAGTTCGGTTTCATCTTGAAGAAGGGCTCAGACCTGACGGCCCCGATCAATGCTGCGATCGCCTCGATGAAGGCCGATGGTACGTTCGATGCGCTGAACAAGAAGTGGCTCTACGACTACAAGAGCCAGAACTGAGCCGACCTTGAGTTCAAAAGATGCTCGTCGCCGCGAACTGCCCCTATGGTTGCTCGCGGCGATCCTCCTTGCGATTGCCTTTGGTCTGGTCATCGGCTCTAGCGCAAGCTACCGCATCATTTTCAGCGCCGTCGCAAGCGGCATTTGGGTGACCGTCTTCGTGACGGTCATTGCCTATGTGTTCGCTTGTCTGATCGGTCTTGGTATTGCGTCGGCAGGTTTGTCAAAGCATCGATTGTTGCGCGAGGCCGCCACGTTCTATGTGGAGATCATCCGCGGCGTGCCGGTGCTGGTGCTGTTGTTCTACATGGCCTTCGTCGCGGCCCCGGCTTTGGTGGCCTTGTGGAATATCCTGACGGCGCCCTTGCAGGCTGCTGGCGTTATCGGTCCGGCCAGTGTCCGTGATTTCGATCTGTTGTGGCGAGCGGTGGTGGCGCTGGTCATTTCCTACTCGGCGTTTCTGTCGGAGATCTTCAGAGCCGGTCTGCAGTCGGTCGATCGTGGCCAGATCGAAGCGGCCAAGGCGCTGGGCCTAAGCCGTTTCAAGGTTTTCCGCCTGATCATTCTCCCTCAGGCCTTCCGAACGGTGTTGCCGCCGCTCGGCAATGATTTTGTAGCCATGATCAAGGATTCCTCCCTTGTCTCCGTGCTTGGTGTGCAGGACGTCACGCAGCTCGGAAAGGTCTACTCTTCGGGAACCTTCCTCTTCTTCGAGACCTACAACGTCGTCGCCTATGTCTACCTACTGATGACTGTGTCGCTTTCACTGGTCGTACGCGGCCTCGAGCGTCGACTGCAAAGGCATCGCGATTTTATCGGCGATCGGCGTTAATCCCCTGTCGCTACTGACGTGAACTGGAAGAGGACGGCGGTACCTTCCGAACTCGAAATCGGAGGGAACCCATGATCTGCGGATACATCGCCTCAACCTTGGACGGCTTTATCGCCGCGCCGGACCATAGCTACTCTTTCCTGGATGCCTATCCCGCCGAGGATGCCGGTTACGAGGATTTTTATGCACGCATCGGCACGCTGGTGATGGGGCGAACGACCTATGATGTCTGTCGCCGCGCCATTCATCCGTGGCCTTACTCCGGCAAGAAGCTGTTCGTTGTCACATCGACGGCAATTGCCGATTTACCCGAAGATGCTCAGGCTTGGACGGAAGGCGTCGATGCCCTGATCGATCATCTCCGCGAGGAAGCCGAGCAGGATGTTTGGGTCGTAGGTGGTGGCCGGCTGCAACAGGCTTTTATTGATCGCCGCGCACTCGACAGGCTCGATCACTTCATCGTACCCGTCATTTTGGGCGAAGGAATCCCTCTTTATTTCCAACCTGCCCAGTCACGGACACTGAAACTTGTACACGTCGGGCGTTTTGGGCAGATCGCGCATCTTCGACTTGAGCCATAATTCGCAAGACTCCCGGCGGAAAATCTCGGGCCATTCTCTGAAAATGCATGTTTCAGGCGGCTGCGGCGACCGCCTTGCCCTTGCTGACGAGCTTGCGCAACCGCTCCGTTGCGGCAGGTGTCATTTCCGCGAGCTTGAACTCAACTCCGATGTTGCTGTCGCGAATCCACCGGACCGTAGCGGGAGCGTCGATGCCCTTCTCGCCGCTGATGTGTATTTCGTCGCCGATCCGCAACGGTGGCAACGGGCCGGCAAATCGTGCCCCGGTCAGGGAAATATCGACACAGGTTGCCTTGGTCGTACCCTTGGCGCCCTTGATGGTGACGGTATGCCCGCCTGGCACGCGTTCTGCGGCCTGGCGTCGGTCGAGGGGGCCGCGACGAAGTCTCACGAGAAACTCCTGAACAACGCGGGACAGACGATCTCCCTCCGTCGACAATGTTCCCGAAGTGGAGAACAGGCTCTGCGCCAACGTCGATGTCTCGCGAGCAATACCCGAAATACCGGATATCCGTTCGGACACCTGTCGGGTCCCCTCGGAAGCATTGCTGACACCATGGGCGATTTCCGTGGTTGCCGCGATCTGCGCATCTATCGCGCCCCGCATCTCCACGGTGATTGCGTTGATCTCGGCAATGGTCCCGCCGATCCCCATGATGCTGCCAACTGCGGCTCTGGTTGCCGACTGCACCTCCGAGATGTGCTGGGTAATCTCGTTGGTCGCCGCAGCCGTTTGCGAAGCAAGTGCTTTTACTTCTTGCGCGACGACCGCAAATCCGCGTCCGGCCTCGCCGGCGCGTGCAGCTTCGATGGTTGCATTGAGCGCCAAAAGATTGGTCTGCCCCGCAACTTGCTCGATCAGGCCAATGACAGCACCAATCTTCTCCGCCGCGTCAGACAGGCCAGCTACAATGCGCTTGGTCTCTTCAGCCCGGTTGACGGCATCCTTGGCAATGCTGGCGGAGCGCTCAATTTCCCGCCCCACGTCACGCGCGGAACCGGTAAGTTGGGTCGCTGCGTTGGCGACGCGCTGAACGTCGCTCGAGGCCATGCTGGAACTGGAAACCGCGTCGGTCGCTCGCTGGTCTGTCGAGTTGGCACCCTCTCCAAGGCGTGTCGCCGCCCCCCCCATGTCGCGCGAGACACCAAGCAGACTCTCGACAATCGAATTGATGGTTGCGCCGAACTCGTCGGTCGAAGCTTCGAAGGCTTGAACGCGCTCCTGAATGACGTCTGTCGCATCGTTGATGGTTGTGGACGCTCGGAGAAGTGCGCCTTCCATGCCGTTGGGCAGAATGCGACGGTAATAGCGGTTGAGGCGTACAGCCTCCATGGCGGCGCTAGCCTCACGCACAAAGGCATCTATATGGTCGGCCATGTCGTTGATGGCCTCTGCCAACTGGCCGGCTTGGCCCCATTGGTCGAAAATAAGGTCGCGGACTTCGAAGTCGCCTTTTCCAAGCGCGCGCGCAACGCTGATCGACCTACCGACTGCTGAGAAGAGACGCAGTGACAGGATCAGACCCACGGCTGCGCTTATGATGGCCCCTGCAATCAAAGCAAGAGCGACTACCGGCAGATCGATTAGGATGGCGCCCGCAGCCGCAGCAAGCATGACGATGGAAGTCACCCCGGGGGCGAGGGCTTCAAAGCGAAAAGACGAGTTCGTCATAGCTGATGGCTTTCGATTTCACGACGTTCATGAGCTGGGCGAACGATGCGGCGAGACCGTCTTTCGGGCTGGCATGCGAAGCTTCGGTTTGAAGCAGCGCGCCATAAAGCGGCTCAATGACTTCCCGGATCACACGGCGGTCGGGTACCCGTCGGCTCGAGTGATAACCGACCACGGTGCCGTCATTGTCGAACGATGGAGTAACGTGGGCGAAAACCCAATAGAACGCGCCACTGCGAGCCATATTCTTCACGTAGGCGAAGATTTCGCGTTCCTCGCCAAGTTGGTCCCAGAGCAATTTGAAAACGCAACGAGGCATATCGGGATGGCGAATGATCGAGTGGGGCGCGTTCATGAGTTCGGCCCGACTATAACCGCAAATTTTTGAAAAAGTTGAATTGGCGTAAGTAATTCGACCTCTAAGGTCAGTCTTCGAAACAATGATTTCTTCCGGTAGAAATGTAATCTCTTCGGACGTCGGCTGAACGCGCGGCTTCATGAGAAGCACCTCGATGAACCAAGCTATAACGCCGCAACCATGGCGATCAGTCGTAAAAAAAGAATAACACCGCCTGATTATGACGGATAATTAGTGCCGAAAGGCCAATTATACGTATATAAACCTATTGGATTGGGTAGGTGTAAGAACTTGCAGTTCCATTAGCTGAAATGTCGGGTGCGCGTAGTCGATCGGAAAAGCGAGTTTGTCTGTTTTCTATTGGCAGATATAGAAAGGGCGCCGCAGGGCGCCCTTTCGATCTGTTGTTTAGCGTGGGGACTATTAGCCGATCGTGGCTTCGACCTTCACGGTCTTCACGCCCTTGGCCGGCGGAGGCACGATGTCCCCGCCAATGGCCTTGCCGTCTACAGTCAGCGATACCTTGTTGCCGGCTCCATTCCGCTTGATCGAGATATCGTAGGTTACGCCACGGAAAACACGGCTTGCCGTGAAGCCGGTCCAGCGCTCCGGAACCACCGGGGCAATGCGCAGGCCGGTGTATTCGGGGCGAATGCCGAGAATCCACTGCGTGATTGCATAGTAGTTCCAGGCGGCCGTTCCGGTCAGCCAGGAGTTCTTGGCTTCGCCGTGGGTCGGCGCGTCGCGGCCGGCAATCATCTGCGCGTAGACATAGGGCTCAAGACGATGGACGTCAGAAATGTTCTCGCGCGCCGACGGGCAGATGCGGCTATAATAGTCGAAGGCCGCGTCACCGTTGCCCAGCACCACCTCGCCGATGATGACCCAAGGGTTATTATGGCAGAAGATGCCGGCGTTTTCTTTGTAGCCGGGCGGGTAGGTCGAGATCTCGCCATACTCGATGTAATAGCGGCTGTAGGCCGGCTGCTGCAGCACGATGCCGTGCGGCGTGGCGAGGTGCTTGCGCACCGCGTCGAGCGCCGAGCGGGCCTTGCCGTCGTCGACACCGATACCGGCGAGCGCTGCAAAGCCCTGGGATTCGATGAAGATCTTGCCTTCCTCGTTCTCTTTCGAACCGATCTTGCGGCCAAAGTCGTCGTAGGCGCGCACGAACCACTCGCCATCCCAGCCGTGGGTGCGGACGGTCTCGTCCATCTTCTTGGCGACATCGGCATAGAAGGTGGCGTCATCGGCCTTGCCGACCTGAGCTGCCAGCGCCGATAGTTCCCTAGCCGACAGCACCATCAGCGCGCCGATGAACACCGACTCCGCGACCTTGCCGTCCTTGCTGGTGGTCGTCTGGAACGACTGGCCTGGCGTGTCGGAGAAGCAGTTGAGGTTGAGGCAGTCGTTCCAGTCGGCACGACCGATCAGCGGCAGACCGTGCGGACCGAGCCGGTCGAGCGCATATTGGATCGAACGGCGAAGATGCTCGTAGAGCGGCGCCTCGGTGCCTGGCTTGTTGTCGAAGACGACGGGCTCGTCGAGGATCGAGAAGTCGCCCGTTTCCTTGAGGTAGGCGGCGACGCCGATGATCAGCCAGTGCGGATCATCGTTGAAGTCGCCGCCGATGTCGTTGTTACCCTTCTTGGTCAGCGGCTGGTACTGATGGTAGGCGCCGCCGGTCGAAAGCTGGGTAGCCGCGAGATCGAGGATGCGCTCGCGAGCCCGCGACGGCACCATGTGTACGAAGCCCAGGAGGTCCTGATTGGAGTCGCGGAAGCCGAGGCCACGACCAATACCGGTCTCAAACGACGAGGCCGAGCGCGACATGTTGAAGGTCGCCATGCACTGGTAGGCATTCCAGATGTTGACCATACGGTTGGTATGCTCATCCGGCGAGGCGACCTGATAGACGCCGAGCAGATTATCCCAGTGCTTGGCGAGCGCCGTAAAGGCCGCCTCGACGTTCTTTATGTCGCGATACTTGGCAATGATTGGCTTGACCGTCTTCTTGTTGATGGTCTGCGAGCCCGGCGGGTCGAACTTCTCTTCGTTCGGGTTCTCGTGATAGCCGAGCACGTAAATGATCTGACGGCTCTCGCCAGGGGCGAGCGTCAGCTTCACGTGATGCGAGCCCATCGGTGACCAACCGTGGGCGATCGAATTGCGCGATTTGCCTTCCTCGACGGCAATCGGCTTGTTCCAGCCGCGCCACGAGCCGAGGAAACTCTCACGCTGCGTATCGAAGCCTGTGAGCGGTTCCGAACAGGAGAACCAGGCGAAATGGTTGCGGCGCTCGCGATACTCGGTCTTGTGATAGATGACCTCGTCCTCAACCTCGACCTGGCCGGTGGAGAGGTTGCGCTGGTAGTTTGTGGCGTCGTCGTTGGCTTCCCACAGGCAGAATTCCACCGACGAGAAGATAGAGATGTCGGCCGGCGTCAGGCGCTCGTTGGTGACGGTCGTCTGCCAGATTTCCAGGGTCTCATCGAGCGGAACGAAGTAGCGCGTTGCGGTACGGATACCCGAACGCTTGGCAGAAATCGTAGAATAGCCCATGCCGTGACGGCAGCTGAAATCCTCCAGATCCGACTGGGTCGGCATCCACGACGGCGACCAGTAGTCGCCGCTGGTGTTGTCGCGGACATAGACATAACGGCCACCGAAATCGGCCGGCACGTTGTTGTAACGGCCGCGGGTCAAACGACGCAGACGAGCGTCGCGATAGTAGGAGTAACCGCCGCCCGTGGCGGACAGGATGCCGAAATAGCCCTGGCAACCGATGTAATTGATCCACGGCAATGGCGTATCCGGCCGGGTGATCACATACTCGCGGGCCTTGTCGTCGAAATAACCATACTTCATGGCGGCATCCTGCTTGTCGATGCTGTGTTCCCGCCTGCGCGGGCAGAGGATTCGAGGCGAACGCTTCCTCTCCGGCTTGTCCGGCCGGCGTTCGGTGCTCCTCTTAGCATAGTCGGATGAAAGGCAGAAGCGTAACGTTTCGAATTTTGGCGGGGATAAGGATTATCCCTGGGGAGGGCGAGTGCATTTTGCCGCCTTGTCGCGAAAATTTGGCGGAAGATGTGGGAAAACGACCGCTCCCACCATCCTCCGTCAGCCTTACTATGAGCGTGTCATCTCATAAGAGGCTGTAACGTTCACGATGCCATTGTAGCGCTTCATTCGGCGAGGCGTTTAGCAGCGTAGATACCAAGATTGATGGCCGCCAGATGCAGGTATGGCGTCTTGACGCCCACCGAGGCGGCACGGGCGAGCAGATCGTCCAGGATCTCGTCGTTCTCGACTGGCAGGCCCTTGGTGAGGTCGCGATACATCGAGGCTGTCATTGGCGACCCCGGCGTGGTTAGCAACTTGCGCGTCGTTTCAAGGTAATTGGGATCGGGGGTCTTGCCATGGGCCGTTGCCACCGCAGTGACTTCGCCGAGAAGGGCCTCGATGAACGCTTGTCCGCCGGGGCGGGCGACGATGTCGCCGATGGTGCCCCGCATCAGGCAATTGGCAGCGCCGAGGCTGGCCAGCAGAACCCACTTCTCCCAGAGTTCGCGACCGACGTCGGCCGAAAGACGTGCGTCGAAGCCGGCTCCCTTGAAAAACGCATCGATGGCCTCGATGCGCGGGGTACGGCTGCCATCATATTCGCCGTAGATCAGGTCATGCAGTGGCGACATCTGAACGATGCGGCCATGGTCGTCGAGCCGGGCGTTGATCTTGCAAAAGCTGCCAATGACCCGCTCGGCACCGAAGCGCTCGGCCAGAACATCGAAATGCTTGAGACCGTTGAGGACCGGCAGGATGAGCGTATCCGGACCGATTGCCGGCGCGATGTCCTCAATGGCGGCTGGAAGCGAATAGGCCTTCACGCTGATCAGGACGAGATCGTAGGTCACCTTGAGCGTTTCTGTCGTGACGATCTTGGGCTCCAGCCGCGTTTCACCCTTTGGGTCGACGATGACGAAGCCATTCTTGGCGATCTCGGCCGCCCGCTTCGGGCGAATGAGAAACGTGACGTCACGGCCGGCAAGAGCCAGTCTCCCGCCAAAATAGCCGCCGGTCGCACCGGCGCCGACCACGAGAAGCCGCATGAAGTGTCCCTTTCCGAATAGCCGCTGTTGCGCTTCGCGCGCGAAGTGGCTGCAGAATAGAGGATTCTCATGACGGGCGTCACATAATCGCGTTACCGGCCTCCGGCAAAGAGAGAACTCGTCCACCGATCAGTGGCGGACTGCGGTCTTGGTTCCTGGTGAACCGCGCAAGTCTCGCGGCTCCCATGATCTCTGTTGCCGTCGGCTCCTAGAGCTTGATCATGACATGGCGAACCACCGAGTAATCTTCCAGCGAGTAGACGGACATATCCTTGCCATAGCCGGATTGCTTCAAGCCGCCATGCGGCATTTCGTTGGTCAGCATGAAATGGCAGTTGATCCAACTGGCGCCATACTGCAGCCGTGCCGCTGCGCTCATGGCCTTGGATACGTCCTTGCTCCAGACCGATGACGCCAGACCATAATCGCTATCGTTGGCCCAACCGATCACGTCATCCTCGTCGGTGAAACGAGTGACGGAGACGACCGGGCCGAACACTTCCCGGCGGACGATTTCATCGCTCTGCAGGGCACCGGCGACCACCGTCGGCTGGTAGAAGAAGCCTGGGCCATCGGCGGCCTTTCCGCCGGTCGCGATCTCGATATGCGTTTGCTCCATGGCACGTTCGACGAAGCTGGCAACGCGTGCCCGCTGGCGCGCCGAGATCAGCGGTCCGATCTCGTTATCGCCGTCTTCCGCTTCATTATACTTGATCGTTGAGACCGCTGAAGCGAGTTCGGCCACCAACTTGTCGTAGATCTTGGATCCGGCATAGACGCGACAGGCGGCCGTGCAGTCCTGACCGGCGTTGTAGTAGCCGAAGGTGCGAAGTCCCTCGACCACCGAAGCTATGTCGGCATCGTCATAGACGATGACCGGTGCCTTGCCGCCAAGCTCAAGATGCGTGCGCTTGATGGTCTTGGAGGCCGCCTGGAGGACTTTCTTGCCCGTCGCGATATCGCCGGTCAGCGAGACCATCGACACACGCGGGTGGTTGATCAGCGGGCTGCCGACGCTTTCGCCACGGCCGACGACGACGTTGACGACGCCCGGCGGGAAAATCCCTGTCGCCAGTTCGGCGAGCTTGAGTGTTGTGAGCGGCGTCTGTTCGGATGGCTTCAGCACTACCGTGTTGCCCGCGGCCAGCGCCGGTGCAATCTTCCAGGCCGCCATCATCAGCGGATAGTTCCAAGGTGCAATCTGGCCACAGACACCGATGGGGTCGCGGCGGACCATCGACGTGAACCCGTCGATATACTCGCCGGCCGCCATTGCTGGCACCACGCGTGCCGCGCCGGCAAAAAACCTGAAGCAATCGACGACAGCAGGGATCTCGTCGCGCAGTACCGCGTGATAGGGCTTTCCGCACTGAAGGGCTTCGAGGCGGGCGAAGGTTTCCGCTTCCGCCTCGATGCTGCTCGCCAGCTGCAGCAACAGGGCCGAACGGGCAGCCGGCGTCAGCCGCCCATAGCTCACGAAGGCTTCGGAAGCAGCGGCAACGGCGGCCTCTACCTGATCGATGGAGGCTTCCGGCATGGCAATCAGCGTCTCGCCGGTACGTGGATTGAGCACATTCTCTGCCGTTTCCGTTCCGGCAACGAATTCTGATCCGATCAGCATCTTGGTGGGCAGGACGACAGTCATTTGGGGCTCCGTCTTGGTCTTGTCGGTCTGATATCAGCGCGAACCGCCGGCAACATGCTCACCCTCGCGGGTCAGCCAGTAGGCAGCGAGAATGGGAAAGAAGGTGACGGCCATCACCAGCACGGCCACCACGTTGGTGACGGGGCGCTCGCGCGGCCGGACCAGTTCGTTGAGCATCCAGATCGGCAGTGTCGTCTGCTGACCGGCGGTAAACGTGGTGACGATCACCTCGTCGAACGACAAGGCGAAGGCGAGCATGCCGCCGGCCAGCAGCGCCGTGCCGATATTGGGCAGCACCACGTAACGAAAGGTCTGGAAAGCGTCCGCACCAAGGTCGAACGACGCCTCGACCAGCGACGGCGACAGGCGGCGGAACCGGGCGACCGCATTGTTGTAGACAACGACGATGCAGAAGGTGGCGTGCCCCAGCACGATGGTGAACACCGAGAAGGGCAGATCCATCAGGTTGAAGGCGGATCGCAAGGCAATGCCGGTGATGATGCCGGGGAGGGCGATCGGCAGGATGAGAAGCAGCGAGACATTGTCGCGGCCCCAGAACCGAGCCCGCGACAGAGCCGCCGCTGCGAGCGTACCCAACACCAGCGCCAGGCCGGTCGCGACCAGCGCCACGTTGAAGGATAGCGTCAGCGCTGCCCAGATATCGGGCCGTGCCCAGGCTACCGAAAACCAGTGCAGTGTCAGGCCCGGCGGCGGAAACTGATAGCTCTTGTCCTCCGTCGTGAAGGCGTAGACCACGATGATGGCGAGGGGCCAATGCAGGAAGATGAGCCCGCCGATGGCCGACAGCCTGAGCAGCAGGGACGGTTGGTCAGAGCGCATCGAACGCCCCCAGCTTGCGGGCAAACGTCAGGTAGACGCCCATGATCAGGATCGGCACCACCGAGAAGGCGGCCGCGAGCGGTATGTTGCCGGCCGTGCCCTGCTGAGCATAGACTGCCTGGCCGAGATAGTACTGCGAGCCACCGACGATCTGTGGAATGATGTAGTCGCCGAGCGTCAGCGAGAAGGTGAAGATCGAGCCGGCCACCACGCCGGGAAAGGCGAGCGGCAGGATGATGTGCCGGAAAGTGTCGCCCTGGCTGGCGCCCAGATCGGCGCTGGCCTCGATCAGATTGCTCGGCACCCGCTCCAATGCCGCCTGCACCGGCAGGATCATGTAGGGCAGCCAGACATAGCAGAAGACGATGAAGGTGCCGGTATAAGAGGCCGAGAGTGACGGGCCGCCAATCACCGGCAGTGACAGATACCAGTCGAGCAACGGCTTGAGGCCGAGCTTGTCCAATATCCAGGTATCGATGCCCTCGCGCGCCAGGATCAACTTCCAGGCATAAACCTTGACGAGATAACTCGACCACAGCGGCATCATCACCAAGAGGTAGAAGGCCGCCTTCATCGGGCCTCGGGCATAGCGCGCAGCGTAATAGGCTATCGGAAAAGCCATTATGGCGTCGGCAACCGTTACCAGCGCCGACATCGACACCGTGCGGATGATGACGTCGAGATTGGCAGGGGCCAACAACTGAACCCAGGTCGACAGGGTCAGTTCGCGAACAATCACCCCCGAGAAGTCGTCCAGACTGAAAAAGCTCTGCGCCAGCAGGGCGAACAGCGAGCCGAGATAGACAACGCCGAGCCACACGAGCGGCGGGGCAAGCAGGAGCACGAGGAAAAGGCGCGGGCGGCGATAGACGACGTCGGCAAGCGAAGACAACGGTCCGCGCCGCAGGGCAAGATCAGACATCGTTGCCCTCCTCATCCATGGCATGCAGGTCGCTCTGCGACCAGCCGACCGTTACCGCTTGTCCCACGCCAAGTGTCTGTGAGGCCGGCGCCATGGCGCAGATCTCAATCCCATTGATCCTGAGCCGCGTCTTGCGCATGGCGCCCTGGAACTGCTGATCGATCACCTCGGCAGCTTGCCGGATGTCCATGGCCTCCGCTGCCGCATCGATGACGATCGATTCCGGTCGCAAGCTGGTCCAGCGGCCGGTGCCGCCGAAGCGGGGCGCCTGATCGGGCGTCAACACGTTGGACGATCCGACAAAGTCGGCCACGAAGCGCGTCGTAGGTCGCTGGTAGATGTCTTCGGGCGTGCCGACCTGGATGATGCGGCCCTTGTTGAACACCGCCACGCGGTCCGCCATGGACAGCGCCTCGCCCTGATCATGGGTCACGAACACGAAGGTGAGGCCGAGTTGCTTGTGCAGGCGGCGCAGCTCTTCCTGCATTTCCTCGCGCAGCTTGAGATCGAGCGCTCCGAGTGGTTCGTCGAGCAGCAATACCTTTGGTCGGTTGACTAGGGCGCGGGCGAGCGCCACGCGCTGCCTCTGGCCGCCGGAAAGTTGCGCCGGGCGCCGGGCATCCATGCCCTCAAGCCGAACGAGCGACAGCGCTTCCCGGGCACGTTTTTCACGCTCGGGCCGCGGAACACCACGCACCATCAGTCCGTAGGCCACGTTGGCCAGCACCGTCATGTGCGGAAATAGCGCATAGTCCTGAAACACGGTGTTAACGTCGCGCCGGTTGGGCGCCAGCCCCTCCGCCGTTTCGCCGAAAATCTCAATGTGGCCCTCGGTAGGCTGTTCGAAACCGGCGATGAGGCGCAGGCACGTCGTCTTGCCCGACCCCGACGGTCCGAGCATGGCAAAGAACTCGCCTTGTCCGATCTCAAGATCGACCCCATCCACCGCACGCACCGCACCGAAGTGACGGCTGACGTTCTGGAAAAGGACTGCGCTCGCAGGTGTGGATTTCATACGGAGGGCTCGTTGGAGAATGCAAATGCCGCAACCGACGGCTAGGATTGGGCGCTCGCCGCGTCACTCAAGGCGGAATCGACCATGCCCCTCGGTCGCGAACGCGAGGCGACCATCATAGAATGAAGCTGGTGTGGCCGGTATGCTGGCCCGGAAGGATGTTCCGGGCCAAGCGTCAAGTTGCAGCGTCAGCGGCCACCTAGGATCGCCATGTAATCCGACACCCAGCGGTGATAGGGCACGCACCCCTCTGCTGCCGTGCACTTAGCGACGGGGGTGCGCCAGAAGCTGATCTTGTCGAAGTTCTCGACGCCGTTGGTCTTGCAACCTTCGTCGGTCAGGAGTTCGTTGCCCTTGCACGCTGCGGGGACCGAAGGCACCGAACCGAACCAGGCAGCGACGTCGCCCTGAACCTTCGCCTGCAGTGAATGCTCCATCCAGAGATAGGCGCAATTCGGATGCTTGGCGTTGGCGTGCATCATTGTGGTATCAGCCCAGCCCGTGGCCCCCTCAGACGGAACGACGGAAGCAATCGGCTTCTTCTGGGAAATCAGCAGGTTGACCTGGAATGGCCAGGACGATGACGCGACCACGCCCTCGTTGTTGAAGTCATCCACCTGCTTCATGGCGTCATGCCAGTAGCGCTGCACCAGATCCTTCTGGGTGCGCAACAGATCAAGGGCGGCCTTGTACTGCGTTTCCGTGAGCTCGTATGGATCGGTTATGCCGAGCTCGGGGCTGTGCGCCTTTAGATAAAGAGCCGCATCAGCAATATAGATCGGGCCATCGAAGGCCTGAACGCGCCCCTTGTTCGACTTGCCGTCCGGCAAGGTCTGCTCCTTGAACACCACATTCCAGCTTGTCGGCGTGCTGCCCTTGAAGGCGTCGGTGTTGTACATCAGGACGTTGGCGCCCCACTGATAGGGCACGCCATAGTGAACACCTCCCACCGTATGCCAGGGCGCGTTTTGCAGGCGCTCGTCGACCGTCTTCCAGGAGGGGATAAGGTCGAGGTTGATCGGCTGCACCTTCTTGCCAGCGATCAGACGCAAAGATGCGTCACCCGAGGCCGTGACGAGATCGAAGCCGCCCTCGTTCATCAGCGAGACCATCTCATCGGATGTACCGGCCACCTTCACCTGGACCTTGCAACTGGTCTGCTTTTCGAAATCGGTGACCCAGTCATAATTCTTGTCGGTCTCGCCGCGTTCGATGTATCCGGCCCAGGCGACGATATCGACTTCCCCTTCGCCGGGGCCGATCGAGGCGAGCTGAGCATAGGACGGCGTGACACCCAGGAGCAGCGTTGGCACCATTCCCAACGCAAGTATGCGCTTTGCGAAAGTGGTCATCTCGGTTCCCCTTGTCATGGGCACGATCAATAAACGCCGCGCCCTTAGGGAAAACCCTAACAAAACCTTGCCTTCTCACAATTTCAAAAAATCAAGAAACAATATCGGAGATTCCGATATTTCAGGCTATGACATCAACCGTCCGGCGTTATGGGAAAGCGTCACTTCGATGAATCGCCGGGCATTGAGATTGTCGTGGGTGCCGCGTCGGCGCACCAGAGCCGCCTTCACAGTGGGCATCGTCGCTGCAATCTGCCGCGCCTCTAAGCGGAGACCATCAAGAGACCAAGGGCGAAACACAAGGTCGGGCAAAATGGCGATACCGACCCCGCTCGCCACCAGCGATCTCACAGCCTCGACCGATCGTGACCGAAACGCGATATGTGGTCGTAAGCCGGAGCTGCGCCAGAGATGATCGACAGGTTCTTCGATTTCATCGATATTGAGCACAATCTGCGGAAATTCCGAAACCATGGGCAGATCCAGTTTTTCGCGCTCTGCCAGCACGTGGCCCGAAGCTACCCAAAGCCGGTAGCGATAGGCTTCAAGCTCGTCCGCCGCGAGCGACTCCGGATTATGCAGGCCGGACATGGTGACTAGGGCCAGATCGATCTCGCCATTGAGCAGCAGATGTTCAAGATAGTCGTGCCCGTCTTCCACGAGATCGACGGCAACACCGGGAAAGGCCCGCGAGAACCGCGCCAGCAGATCGGAGAGCACGTAACCGGCGACAAGCGACGTCACGCCGAGCGCCAAGCGTCCGGTCACCTCAGGTGCGACATTGGCTAGCGCGCCGCGCGCGTCGGCCACGTCCTGCCAGATGCGTTCCGCGTGACGGCGAAACAGCTGCCCCTTGTGCGTCAGGCCCAGCCCGCGCGATTGACGTTCGAGCAGCTTCACGCCGAGATCCGCTTCAAGGTCCTTCATCGCCTCGGTGATGGTCGACTGCGACGTCGAAAGCTGTGCCGCTGCCTTCGAGACGGAGCCGGTCTCGGCGATTGCCAAAAAATACTGAAGCTGACGCAACGAGAAGGACATGAAGGCGCCTGAGGGTGTGTTGGCAGTTGGCCAGCGAGACCTGCCGCTGCCGGCATGGAGATCGGGTTCGGATCATCGCCGACGCATGCAATGATTTCCAGTATGTTTGCGCGGATCTGGCCGCAAAACGAACAGCAATCGTCCTTCTTTGGCTTGTACTGCTATACTTTTCGGAATCAGGAGGAACGCCCATGAAGACCGTTCGCTTGCCAAGTGGCGAAGATGTGCCTGCGCTGGGCCTTGGCACCTGGATGATCGGCGACGATCCGAACAGGCGGGCCGATGAAATCGCCGCCCTGCGTCGGGGCATGGACCTCGGCCTCACCTTGATCGATACCGCCGAAATGTACGGTGAGGGCGCCTCCGAGAGGTTGGTCGGCGAAGCCATTGCCGGTCGGCGTGACGAACTGTTCCTGGTCTCGAAGGTGTATCCGCATAATGCCTCCCGGCAGGGCACGGTTGCCGCCTGCGAGCGCTCGCTGAAGCGCCTCGGTACCGATCGCCTCGATCTTTACTTGCTGCATTGGCGCGGACAGTATCCGCTGGCGGAGACTGTTGCCGCTTTTGAGAAACTCAAGGCCGATGGCAAGATCCGCCATTGGGGCGTTTCCAATTTCGACCCCGGTGACATGGACGAACTGATCGGGGTTGCTGGTGGCAATGCGGTAGCTGCCAATCAGGTGCTCTACAATCTCTCGCGGAGAGGCATAGAATGGGACCTGCTGCCCTGGATGCAGGAGCGCGGCATCCCGGTGATGGCCTACTCCCCTGTCGAGCAGGCAAGGCTTTTGCGCGACAAGCGTCTCGCGGCGCTGGCCGCCGAACATAGTGTCAGCGTGGCGCAACTGGCGCTCGCCTTCGTGCTCGACCGAGACGGTGTCATTGCCATTCCCAAGGCAGGCCGCGTCACCCATATAGAGGATAATGCCGGAGCTCTGAATGTTCGCATGACCAGTGAACTGCGGGCGGCCCTTGATCAACTGTTTCCGCCGCCCAGGCGAGAGACACCTCTCGAGATGATCTAGCCGCGCGGTTTCTGGTCGGTGGTTGCGGGCCTTGCGGCGATACCCCATAACTCACGCTGCCCGAGACAGCCCGATGAGAAGCTTGCCCCGTGACCGATCAGCGAAATTCAGTGACGAAAAACCAACCGCGTTGGCTCGGTGCAGTTCCTTCTGGTCGCGTTCCGATCGTGCCGCTCATCGCCGCCGCGCGATGGCTACTCCTGCTGGTCGTCATTGCCGGCATCTATTTCTTCAGTGGCTTTCTGGTCCCGGTCCTCGCCGCCTTGGTGATCGGCTTTGCTACCTGGCCGCTGTTTCGCGATCTGACCAGGCTCTGTGATGGCAATACCAAGCTTAGCGCCTCGATCGCGCTTGTCTGCATCCTGATTTTTCTGATCGTGCCGATGCTGGTGGCCGTTGGTTATGCGTTCGATGAGTTCAAGGTCTGGTTCAACTGGTTGCTCGTGGCCAACCGCCAAGGGGTGGAGGTACCTCCTTGGATTGCCGCCCTTCCCATGGTCGGTGAGTGGCTGACCGAACAATGGAACCTTCACGTCGGCCCGCCTGGCGCGATCGGCGAACTGGTCCAGATGACCTCGGGTGCCAATATCGGCAACATCTACCGGGCCGTTATGACGGCAAGCAGCGAGGCCTTTCAGCTCGTGCTGACGCTGCTTTTCATGATGATTGCCCTGTTCTTTGTCTATAAGGACGGCAGTGCCCTGGTCGAGCAGATCGACCTTGTCGGCGAACGCATCCTGCCAACGCGCTGGGGCCGCATATCGCGCATCGTGCCAGCCACCATCAGCTCTACCGTCACCGGCATGACGCTGATCGCCATTGGCGAGGGGATTGTCCTCGGCATCGCCTATTGGATTGCCGGTGTCCCGTCGCCGGCCATTTTCGGCGTGATCACCGGTGTCATGGCATTGATCCCCGGTGGCGCGCCCCTCTGTTTCACGCTGCTTTCAATCTACCTTGGAGCCAGCGGTCATTTGGTTCAGGGCGCGGCATTGCTCGTCTGGGGAACGGTTGAGCTGTTCATTGTCGACAAGACGCTGCGGCCAAGGCTGGTTGGCGGTCCGATCAAGCTGCCCTTCCTGCCGACCTTCTTCGGCCTTATTGGCGGTGTGAAGACGATGGGCTTTCTTGGCCTGTTCATCGGCCCGGTGTTGATGGCGCTTCTGGTCGCCATCTGGCGCGAATGGCTCATCGAACTCAAGAGCGAGGATACGCCCGTAGGCGTCCCTTCAGTCGATAAGGTTTTGGACGCCTGATGCCTGCTATTTCAGGGGAATAGCGGACTGCTGCTTGCCTTGCTGGTAAGCGCCCGACAGCGCTGCATATTCAGCGCGAATAGAATCGGCGCGCGCTTCGAAATCCCTGCGTGCTGCGCCTTCGCAGACAGCAATCAGGTCGGCAATGTGGTCACTGTGCCAGAAGGCATTGGTGCGGCGGTAACCGCCGGGTTCAAGCGTGAAGACTTCTTTGAGAATGCGCAGGTCGTGCGGAATGGCGAAGGCATCCCGCGAATCCTCGTGGCTGAAGAAGTAGGAGAAGTTGTCGAAACCGGCCCAGGTGATGGCTGAAAGGCACATCGAGCAGGGCTCGTGGGTAGACAGGAAAATAAGGTCTGACGTGTTCGGCTTGTCCTTGATCTCATAGAACTTCTTGATGGTGTGAACTTCGCCGTGCCAGAGCGGATTCTCCGTCTCGTTGTTGGTTCCGGCAAGCACGACTGAATAGTCCTTCTTGTCCAGAAGAGCCGCGCCGAACACCTTGTTGCCGTTCGCCACGCCGATCCGCGTAAGCGGCAGGATATGGCGCTCAATCGTCCTGAGCAGCGCATCAACGAGACGCTCGGTTTGTCTGTCGGCCATGCTTGAGTTCCCTCTTCCATTTCGACAGTGATCATTGCCGGTCTCGGCGTGGCACGCAACAATCCGGCGGCAGCGTCCGCCCATCCAATCATAACCGAATCTGCTCGGCTGCAATGAAGCCGATCTGTGACAAGGTCGGGTCTCGCTAGGCTGGGGGGCTGCGATCGTCGATAAGGCGCGTGACACCCTCTATGATCCGTACTCGGTGAGGGACGCGGAGATTTCCAACGTCATGCATACGGGCGGCTTGAGCCAATATGACGTGGTGTGTCAAGGCGAACGCCAAGAACCGGATGGGTGGGTATACCAGCAGAACTGTCCTTGGCATCAACTTCTATCAGGGAAAGATCATCCAGAGGATAGAGGGCTATCCCTTTTGCTACGCGGACAATATTCACTTGGATAAGTTCAATGAATTGAAGAATTTGAAAGATTTATAGTAAGTAAGTACTGACTTGTGCCGCCGTTATAACGCCTATAGAAGAGAAAATACTTTACACTTGGTTGGTTTGGTGCAAATTTTCATGAATTTCTTAACTATTGAGGTAGTTATGGGTGCTGTTTATTTGAAGGGTGACGCCTACAATCGTCTGATTGACGCGCTGCGGCATGTTGAGCCGGATGCTTTCACCGGCAAGGTGGAGCGCGACGGCGTCATGATAACGCTATGTGAGTTCGGTGACATTTGGCCGGAAGCTATCCGGGAGGATGCCGAGGCGCACAATCGCTGACGAGGTTTGTTCCTTTCGAACGTCAGCATGATAGGCTGCAGGATTAGCCATCCTGCGGCCTTCTGTCTTTTGACAGGGTTATTGAGCATCGTGTGAGTAAGGTTCTAGCCCGCAATTCAGCCATACGGGCGAGACCCCATTTTCAAAAATGAAAATGGGTGTTGCGTATTCCGCAACAAACATGACGCTTAGCTATGTGGTGTTCCCATTTGGCGTGTGGTATGCTAAATTTATGTTGAGTTGGGGGGAGTCATGGACCGACCGATCTTGGAGCAGCTCCGCGCAGAAGAAGCAGACCTATTGAGGAAGCTTGAGGCCGTGCGTGGCGTCCTTCGCGCTTATGGAGAGATGCGTTCTGTCCAGGATAACACTCGCTCTGATGTGGAGCTTGCCGGCCCTAAGCACAGCGCCGCCAGAACAGAAGGAAATCGGGAACGCGTCGGGCTTGAACGCTTCTCCGAATATGGACGGCAGATTGTTAGCGCGGCTATAGACGCAATTACCGATGCCGCGACCGATGTTCCGATTCCGACTCGGATGCTGGTTGATATGATTGAGGCTCGGGGCCTCAGCATACGAGGTGAGGATAAGAACAATGCGCTTTCTGCATTATTAGCCCGGAGCATCCATGTGCGAAGTAATGGGCGGCGCGGGTGGACTTTGGTGAGCGATCCAAGCGCAGAGGCGCTTAAAGAGAAAGAGCCGCCAAACGGTTATTCCGTTGGCGGCTCAGAACCCGATGGAGACGACGTGGCAGCGTCGTCTCTATCAATTAGCAACCCCTAACCCGGACGAACGGAGAAAAGGAGCAAGCCATGCGCCAAGCCGCCGCAAAATAATCTCCGCGCTAAAAGCGCGCGGGAATTCAACGTTAGGCTGGACGATCGGATAAATCCGATTTGCCTAGCCTAGCAAATAGGCAGGCAGTTGTCTATAGTTACAGGAAAACCCTGTAGCAATGGGGGGAGCTTTGCCGTGCCCGTAACGAATTTCCCGCGCGCAAGTAAGTTAAGTGCCAACACAACGGCCTATAGAAGGACTGAACGCGTGTATGCTATCGCTTTTGATATCAACACTGAGATTGCTGAGCGCGTCCTCGGGCCAAACTGGCGTGACTGTTATCGTAGGATTGAACGGGTTTTTGCTGCGCACGGCTTTTGCCGCCAGCAGGGAAGCTTGTTCTATGGTCGCCCTGAGTCGGACGCGGTTGATTGCGTCATGGCGGTCCGAGACCTAGATGAGCAGTTTCCGCAATTCGGCCGAATCGTAACGGACATTCAGATGCTCCGTGTCGATGAAAAGAGCGATCTTCGGAAGGTCCTACGGACAGACCTCCGATTTGACGCAGCAGCAAACGACTAAGCGAGGGCGCCGGGAAAACCGGCGCCCTTTCAGCTTTAGATGACCCGTTAAATCGCGATCATCATTTATAATATGACTTGGCCGACCGAACGCACCTTACTCAGCCATAATCTTGGCGCAGCTACTGCATTCGTCGCCGTTATGGGCTTCGTATGCTTCCTTCAGAAGGTCGGTGAACTCTCTGGGCCCTAATTCCTCAGCCCAAGGAATCGGTCCGTTAACACCGCGCTTCCTATCGGCCATAGCTTTCGGCCAGAAATCGTCCTCGATGTCCCAAAATCCGCCGTCGTAAATTTCCCCGTGCGCTTCGCAGCGCTTCAGAAGACCTTTCGCAACTAGGTAGTCGGCTGCTAGCGCTGTTTTTTGTTCCTGCTCCGCCAGCCAACTCTTAACTAATCCCATATGGATGCTCCGATTTGTCGAGGCGCTGCGGTAGTGCATGCCTCTTTCCGGAAATGGGAGTTCCATCGTGAACAACCAAGACTAGTAGAATTGCGATTCTGCTAACGGCGCCTGTGGGTAACTCGGTAGCTGCAACGTCGGTGGTGCCCGTCAAACTGCTACATCCGAGGTCACAATCAGAAATATAAGACATTGATATTATTGAAGAAAAAAATAGTGGCTGGGGTGGCAGGATTCGAACCTACGGATGGCGGAATCAAAATCCGCTGCCTTACCACTTGGCGACACCCCATCCGGCGGCCATGGCCGCGGTTCGCACGATATAGCCGCATCGCGAGCCGACTGCAACAACGCCGGCGAAGACAAAATGCGAGGATCAAGCCTGTCATCCACTGCCAGCATCGGCCGGTCGTGGCTGTTTCACGGCTTAATTCGGCACGCGCAAAATCCCTGATCCACAAGTGTGATTTTGGGGCTTGCAGAGGCAGGGACGGGACGCTATACACCGCCCCAACGACGGTTACGGAGTGTAGCGCAGCCTGGTAGCGCACCTGCTTCGGGAGCAGGGGGTCGAGTGTTCAAATCACTCCACTCCGACCAATCTTCCCGCGGAATCAAGCTCTTAGTGGAAAGCCAACAAGCCGGGTGGCCTTTGTATTTCGTCGGCCGATGGCGAGAATGCTTTGCTCCGTTTGGTTCCGAGGTCAGGTGGTGAACTCCCGTCTATCTTGTGGATAGGGCTGGTTCTGCTTTTGCCATCTCGGTAAAGGCCCGCATCGCGTCGATGCTTCTGCGGGCGAAGCGATCGAAGTCCGACGGGTTGTCGTGCTCGGCGACCATGATAGATGCCCCCGCAGCGACGGCTGACTTCCAAAGCTTTGGCCACGGCAAGATGCCGGTTCCAACGTCCGCCCAACCATCCTCGTCCGTTCGGCTGCCTCTTGGCGCCACGTCCTTGACGTGAATGGCGGCGATCCGGCCCGAATATCCCTCAAGCCACGGCTGCGGGTCGATGCCGGCGAGCGCCACCCAGGCGATGTCGATTTCAAGGTGCACGATCGGATCGGCGGCAATGTGCTGGATCGGCATGGACCCGTCGGAGAGCGGTCGGAATTCGTAGTCGTGATTGTGCCAGGCGAAGTCAAAGCCACGCGACTTGAGCAATCGGGCGGTTGACGCCATTCGGTCACCGAGGTGACGCCACTCGTCGGTGATCGTGGGGCGGAGCTCTGGGGGGACGAATGGGCAAATCACAAGGCGCATGCCGACGATGTCGGCGATGCGGCAGGCCGAGTCGGGATCGTTTTCCAGAAGGTGAAGTGGAAAGTGACCGCTGAGGGCCGTCAGGTCGCTTTCGTCGAGTGACTCGCGAAACGCCGCAGGGTCGTCATAGAGAATTTCGGTCGGCTCGACATTGGTATAGCCAAGCGCAGCGAGACGGGGAAAGTGGTCCGTCACGGGCGGAAACAGCCGCGCGGAATGCAGCTGAATCGAAAACGGCAAGTTACGCGCCACGTCTTCCTCCCCGACCGGCTCATTGCAGCTGAGCAGGTGATATGTTCCACGACTGTTCGAAGGCCTCCCCCTTCGGACAATCGTTACGATAATCGAAACGTTGCGAAAAACTCGTCAGGCCCAAACGCCGGCCTGATATCCCCGCAATCTCGCAGACGCAGCCTCTCTCTCAGGCGACGTCTCTGCTTTTCAGCAATCGATTGCGTAAATGCTAGCTCGCCCTGCGATGCGATGGCAAGCTATTCTTTATAGGGGTCGAAAAAACAAACGAGGCAACTGGCGCATGCTGCGCCAAGCCGGACATTTATGCAACGTTGTGTCGTATCCGTTGCCGCTTCCCGTTCACGAAGACCTCGTGGACGTTTTGCTCGCCGCCAAGCGTCATAAGAACGAACAGTTCCTCTTCGAGGTCGCATTCCCGCGCTGCCAGGCGATGTGCCATGGCCGGCGTGGCTGCACTGTCGAGCACCACGAGGTCGGCAGAGGCGCCGGGAGCAATGCGTCCGAGGCTCGGTTCGCCGAGAGCTTCGGCGTTGCCTCGCGTCATCAGATGGAAGGCCTCAAGGGCGGAAAGCTTCTGCCCGCCGAGCTGCATGACCTTGTAGGCTTCAGCCGCGGTGGTTAGCATTGAGTAGCTCGTGCCGCCGCCTACGTCCGTTGCCAGTGCAATGCGTACGGGATGTTCTCCCCCTTCCAGACCCTTGTAGTCGAACAGGCCGGAACCGATGAACAGGTTGGACGTCGGGCAGAAAACGGCGACGGCACCGCTTTCCGACATGCGGGCAATCTCACGCGGCGTCAGATGGATCGCGTGGCCCATCAGGCTCTTCGGGCCGATCAGTCCGTAATGATCATAGACGTCGAGATAATCGGCTCGCTCCGGAAACAGGCGCTGTACCGTGGCAATCTCTTCGCGATTCTCGGACAGATGTGTCTGCATCAGGCATTCCGGATGGGCGCGAGCCAGACTCCCGAGTGCCTCCAACTGCTCCGGCGTCGAGGTGATGGCGAACCGAGGCGTAATCACCACGCGCTGGCGCCCGCGCCCATGCCAGGCTGCAATGAGGGCCGCCGTATCGTCATGCGCTGATTGAGCGGTGTCGAGCAGCTCCGGCGGCGCATTGCGATCCATGGCCGTCTTGCCGACGAACATCGCCGTCCCGCGTCTCTCGCTTTCCACAAGCAACGCCTCGGCTGCTTCCTTGTGCACCGAACTGTAGCAGACCGCCGTCGTCGTACCGTTCCGCAGAAGCTCGTCTATGAAGAAGCTGGCCTGGGCCGCCGCGAAGCCGGGATCGACGTAGCGCGACTCGGCAGGAAAGGTGTACCTCGTCAGCCATTCCAGTAGTTGCTCGCCGTAGGAGGCGATCACCTGCGTCTGAGGAAAGTGGATATGGGTGTCGATGAAGCCTGGCAGGATCAGCTTGCCGGAAAAGTCGTGGAGAACGCCCGCCTGGTCTTCCACTCGGCCGAGGGCGCTGGCATCGATGACCTCGATCACCTTGCCGGCCTCGATCACGACCAGGCCATCTTCGAGATAGGTATAGGCTTCCGCGTCTCCTGCGCCTTGCGGGCGCCGCTTGAAGCTCAACACGCGGCCGCGTACCAGGGTGCGGCTAGAAGGAAGTCGCTCGGAAGAGGTCAAAGGGGGCTCCGTAAGGGAGGGCAAATATGCGTTGCATCTCGCAGCAAAGACGAGTTGTTCCCCCGAGACAATAGAAAACTCCGAGCCGACTATATCTTTTCCCTTACCGCCATCAGGCGGAAACCGTGAGTGCGCTCATGCTTGATGACATCGAGATTGCCCGTGCCGCCCGCCTAAAGCCGATCGGGGAGGTTGCGGATCGTCTGGGCATTCCAAGCGACTCGCTGATTCCGCATGGCCGTTACATCGCCAAGATCGAGCACGACTTCGTCGCTCAGGCCCGTCGTAGGCCACGCGGCAAGCTCGTCCTGGTAACGGCCATCACCCCGACGCCGGCTGGTGAGGGCAAGACGACCACCACGGTTGGCCTTGGTGATGCGCTTTCGCGTCTCGGCCGCCAAGCAAGCGTCTGTTTGCGTGAGCCCTCACTGGGGCCTTGCTTTGGCGTGAAGGGCGGAGCGGCTGGCGGCGGCTATTCGCAGGTAGTGCCGATGGAGGCGATCAACCTGCATTTTACCGGCGATTTCCACGCCATAACGTCCGCGCACAATCTGCTTTCTGCGATGATCGACAACCACATTTACTGGGGCAACGAACCGCGGTTGGATGGGCGTCGCATGACCTGGCGACGTGCGCTCGACATGAACGACCGCATGCTGCGCCATCAGGTCAACGGGCTCGGCGGCAGTGCCAACGGCTTTCCGCGCGAAGATGGCTTCGACATCACCGTCGCCTCGGAGGTCATGGCGATCTTCTGCCTGGCAACCGATCTTGCCGATCTGGAGCGTCGCCTGCAGCGTATCGTCATCGGAGAGCTCGATACTCGTTCTTATGCGACGGCCGATCTGGTGAGTGCCGCAGGCGCCATGGCGGTACTGCTGAAGGATGCACTGCAGCCGAACCTTGTGCAGACGCTGGAAGGAACACCTGCCTTCGTCCATGGTGGGCCGTTCGCCAATATCGCCCACGGCTGCAACTCGGTGATTGCGACCGAGACGGCGCTCGGTGTTTCCGATGTCGTCGTCACTGAGGCTGGCTTCGGCGCTGACCTCGGCGCGGAGAAGTTCCTCGATATCAAGTGTCGCAAGACCGGCCTTCAGCCCGACGCAGTCGTGCTGGTCGCCACCATCCGCGCGCTGAAAATGCATGGTGGCGTCGCCAAGGAGGATCTCAACGTTGAGAATGTCGCGGCGATGGAGGCTGGCTTTGCCAACCTGTCCCGTCATCTCGAAAATCTGCGCAAGTTTGGTCTCGATGTCGTCGTCGCCATCAACCGCTTCGGCAGCGACACGGACGCCGAGGTGGCACGTCTCAGCTCGCTGTGCGCCGATGCAGGAGCGCCGGTGGCGCTGGCAACCCATTTTGCGGACGGTGGCAGGGGGGCGGAGGACTTGGCCAAGGCCGTGCTCAAGGTTCTCGATGCGCCGCGCAGCCAACCATTCGGTCTGCTCTATCCCGATGAGTTGCCTCTCGCGGCAAAGATCGAAACGGTCGCGCGGGAGATTTATCGCGCGGGTTCGGTGGAGTACGACAGCCGTGCCGCTCGCAAGCTTGCCGAGTATGAGGAGCGCGGTTTCGGCAAGCTGCCCGTTTGCATTGCCAAGACCCAATCGTCCTTCAGTGCTGACCCGCAGCGCAAGGGGGCGCCCAGCGGTCATGTGCTGCCGGTGCGTGATGTAAGGCTGGCTGCCGGCGCGGAGTTCATCGTCGCCATCTGCGGGTCGATTATGACCATGCCCGGTCTGCCGCGGGTACCCGCCGCCAACCGTATTCGCTTAGACGCCGAGGGAAGGGTGGTCGGCCTCAGTTGAACAGGCACGCACGCTCTTGTGATGACTGCGCCTTCGGTTTGCGCTTTCGAACGAAGGGCAATGCCCCTATTTCATGGGAGCAACGGTATGCTTTTCGTGTGTGATTTGGAGAGTGCCATGTCTTTCGACCTTGGGCCTGAGCCAGCTTCGGCGTCGGGCCGGCTCAACTGTTCGGTCGAGCTGCAGGAGTATCTTTCGGTCGTCCAACGCGGTCTCAAGGCCATCACCGGCAAGTGGAAGGGCGAGATCATGTGCCTTCTGTCGGAAGGCCCCAAGCGGTTCAACGAACTGCGTCGTGGCATTCCAGGCGTGACCCAGCATATGCTCGCCGCGCAGCTCCGCGACCTGGAGAAGTCTGGCCTTATCGTACGCCACGACTATGAGCAGGCGCCGCCGCGTGTGGAATACGAGCTTTCAGAAGCCGGCAAGGCGCTTCGTACGGTTGGTGATGCTCTGCACACCTGGACGAAGACTTATTCCCCCGGATCGGACAGCACCGAGAACTGAGAGAAACGTCCGCTTACATGAAACGGAAGCGGGCGTGCCTTGGATCATGGCTGTCATGGATCGAGATGGGCTCGCCTGTGAACTGCAGGCCGAGCTCATTTTCTCGCCGCCACATGACTTCGGCTTTACGCAGGGTCTGTTCGGTCGGATCAAAAATAAAGAAGTCTTGTGGGATCTCGCGAGCATGGTCGCAGCGGATCCGCATGCCGCCTGCGCTGGTGTCGCGCACCACACAGTCTACAATATAGCGATAGTCGCCATAGACGATCTTCGCCGCCCTGAGCGTTCTGCGCCTGACCCCTTTTCGCTGCTCAACCGACATCGCACATGGTCCCACCTGTCAGGGGAATTTTGGCCGCGACAGGTTAAGATTTACCGAAGCCGGACAGCAACTTGCCGTGCCTGTGTGCGTAGCGTCTATTGCTGAAGCTCTTTCCTCCATGGCGGGTTGGCGCCGGCGCGCGAGCAGGTGATGGCAGCGCATTTGGTTCCGAAGGCGAGGGCGTCGGCGAGTTCGTCCTTGGTGATGGCTTCGAGTGCGGGGCGAGCGATCC
>JAEZHI010000029.1 GCA_023436885.1 Pseudomonadota bacterium
CGCCCGGCCAGTGCGGCCACGCGCGCGGCGCTCGCCGTCACGAGGTCCTCGCTCAGCCGTCCGTCGCGGACGGCGGCCAGCACCTGGTCGTTGCTGGCCCCTCCGTTGCCGGGCATCTCCAGGTCCAGCCCGGCTGCCAGCGCGGCCACTCGGTCGCCGACGGCACCCCAGTCGGACACGACGACCCCGTCGAAGCCCCACTCGTCGCGCAGGACCTCGGTGAGCAGCCAGTGGTGCTCCGCGGCGGGGATGCCGTTGAGCCTGTTGTAGGAGCACATGACCGTCGCGGGGGCGGCCTGCGTGACCACCCGCTCGAACGCCGGGAGGTAGATCTCGCGGAGCGTGCGCTCGTCGACCTCCGCAGAGACGCGCATGCGCTCGGTCTCCTGGTTGTTCGCGGCGAAGTGCTTCACGGATGCGCCCACACCGGTGCTCTGCAGGCCGGCGACGTGCGCCGCGCCCAGCACGCCGGACAGCAGCGGGTCCTCCGAGTAGTACTCGAAGTTCCGCCCGCACAGCGGGGACCGCTTGATGTTCACCCCCGGGCCGAGTGCCACGGTGACGCCGAGCGCCCGCGCCTCGCGGCCGACGGCGGCGCCGATCTGCTCGGCGAGCTCGGGGTCCCAGCTGCACCCGACGGCCGCGGCGAGCGGGTAGCACGTCGCGGGCACGCTGTCGTTGATGCCCAGGTGGTCGCCGTCCTGCGGCTGGAAGCGGATGCCGTGGGGGCCGTCCGCGAGCACGATCGGGGGCACCCCGTGCTCCGGCAGGCCGGGGGTGGTCCAGAACGAGTCGCCCGAGAGCAGCCGGACCCGGTTCTCGAGGGGGGCGTCGTGGATCGTCACAGTGACCTCAGTTCAGTGCGTGGCGGACGGGTCGGCCGCGAGGGCGCTCTCGAGCGCTGCTCGGAGCCCTTCCGGCGGGCCGGGGATGTAGCCGAGCAGGGCGTCGAGCGAGATGGCCTGCGCCTCAGGGCCGCTCGGGTCGATCGGGATTCCTGGCAGGTAGCGCTGGAAGACCTCGTCCAGGCGCTGCCACACGGCGGGTTCTGCGGCCAGAGCCGCGAGCGGCGCCTGCATGTCGAGCGCCGGGCCGGCCTTCCCCGGGAGCGCGTAGCTCCACTCGTGCGTGCCCGGGCCCACCTCGAGGACGAGCTCCTCGGGGTGCAGCGGGAGCTCCACCCGCGCCGTCGTCCCCGGCGGGACGATCGCCGTCAGGTGCATCTGCCCGTCCTCGATCCGCCAGGCGACCTCGGCGCGGCCGTGCACGGTCTCGTTCCACACGCGCGCGCTGGTCAGGCCGCCCCCCGGCCGCGGGGCGACGAGGATGCGGGCGTAGCCCGGCTCCAGCGCCCCGAGGCCGCCGACCACGCGGTGCAGCCAGTCGGCGACGGCGCCCAGCGCGTAGTGGTTGAGCGAGGTCATCCCGGAGTCGTTGAGCGACCCGTCGGGGCGGATCGCGTCCCACCGCTCCCAGACGGTGGTCGCCCCCTGGGTGACCGGGTAGAGGAAGGACGGGCACCGGGTCTGCGTGAGCAGCAGGTACGCCTCCTCCAGGTGACCGGTGGAGCTCAGCGCCTCGGTCACGAGCGGCGTCCCGGCGAACCCGGTGGAGATGGTGTAGCCGGCCTTCGCGACCACCCGGGCGAGGTGCTCACCCGCGAGCCGGCGCTGCTCCGGCTCCACCAGGTCGAACACGATGGCGAGCGCGTAGGCGGTGGCCGACTCGCTCGCCACGCGCCCGCGGGGCGTCACGTACTCGGCGGCGAACGCGCGCCGCACCCGGTCGGCGAGCGCGTCGAAGTGCGCGGCGTCGTCCTCCCGCCCGAGGACACCCGCCGCCCGGGCCATCTCACGCGCGACCTTGGCGAAGTACGCCGTCGCGACGAGGTACCGGTCGGTCTTGCCCCCGGCCGGGTTGTCCGCAGGCGCGTCGGGGTCGAGCCAGTCGCCGTACTGGAACCCCGAGCTCCACAGGCCGTGCTCGTCGAGCAGGCCCTCGACCTGGCGCACGAAGGCGGTCATCGACGGGTACGCGCGCTCCAGGACCGCGACGTCGCCGTACTCGCGGTACAGCGTCCAGGGCAGGCTCACCGCGGTGTCGCTCCACAACGCCGTGGGCGGGCTCGGGTTCGACAGGACGTCCGGCACCACCCACGGGACCTGCCCGCCGGCCTGCTGCTCCGCCGCCAGGTCCTCCAGCCACGAGCCCAGCACGCCGCGCACGTCGTAGAGGAACGCCGCCGTCGGGGCGAACGCGTTGATGTCGCCCGTCCAGCCGAGCCGCTCGTCACGCTGCGGGCAGTCGGTCGGGACACCGACGAAGTTCCCGCGCATCCCCCACACGACGTTGCGGTGCAGCCGGTCGACGAGCTCGTGCGACGTCTCGAAGCCCCCGGTGCGGCGCATGTCGCTGTGCACGACCACCGCCCGCACGGCGTCCGGCGCCGGCTCGCCCGGGTATCCCGTGATCTCGAGGTAGCGGAATCCGTGGAAGGTGAACCTCGGCTCCCACGTCTCGGGCCCGCCCCCGCGCAGCACGTAGGTGTCGGTCGCCCGGGCCGTCCGCAGGGTCCGGACGTCGAACTCGCCGTGGATCAGCGTCTCTGCGTGGCGCAGCGTCACGGTCGTGCCGCGCTCGCCGTCGACCGTGAGCCGGACCCAGCCGGTCACGAGCTGCCCGAAGTCCACGACGACCCGGTCGGCGTGTGCCGTGACCGAGACCGGTGCCAGCTCCTCGATCCGGCGGATCGGCTCGGCGGTCGCCTCGACGAGCGCCGCGGCGGGCCAGTCGACCGGCTCGGTGGGACCCCACGAGGAGTCGTCGAACCCCGGCTCGCTCCACCCGTCGGGCTCGAGGCGGGCATCGAACGTCTCACCGTCGTAGATGCTGTGGGCGAGCGTCCCGCCGGTCGCAGCCCGGAACCCGGTGTCCGACACCACGGTGGTGGTGCCGTCGGCGTGCTCGACGACGAGCTCGACCCAGGCGGCGAGCCGGTCCGTCCACAGGTTCCGACGGCTCTCCCACCCGAGGCGCCCCGCCGCCCACCCCTCGCCGACCACGACGCCGAGCGCGTTCGCGCCGGCGCGCAGCAGGGCGGTGACGTCGTGGCTGCGGACGGCGACCCGGTGCCGGTAGGAGGTCCACCCGGGGGCGAGGACCTCGTCACCGACCCGCCGGCCGTTGGCCCACGGCTCGACGATCCCGAGCCCGGTGATCCGGAGCGTGGCGCGCACCGGAGGCGCGGGCAGGTCGAACTCGCGGCGCAGGTAGACCGCGGGCTGGCCGGCACCGCCGGAGGCGGCGACGGGCGAGATGAACACAGGGGTGGCAGGCACGGGAGCTCTCCAGGGAAGCCGGGGTCAGCGGACGGAGCGGACGCGGAGGACCGACAGGCCGCTGAGAAGGGTGCAGCCCGCCGCCACCACGTAGAGCAGCGCGTAGTTCTTCTCCCCTGCGGCGCCGGCACCGATCGTCAGGACGAGCGGGGCGAGCAGCGGTGCGACGGACTGCGGGATCGACGTCGCGTAGCCCATGATCGCCATGAAGCGACCCGCGTTGTGGCGCTCCGGGAGCACGTCGAGGGCGAGCGCCTGGTCGACCGCAGAGAACAGGCCCAGGCCGAGGCTGCTGGTCAGGGAGCCCGCGAACAGCACGGGGACGGACGGCGCCAGGGCCATGAGCACGGCGCCCAGCCCGAAGAGGACTCCCGCTGCCAGGACGAAGATCCGACGCCGGCGGAGGCGGTCCGACAGGAACCCTCCGCCGATCGCGCCGGCGGTGACGGCGAGGATGCCGAGCAGGGACAGGACAGCCAGGGTCGGGGCGACGTCCGCGACGGCCACCCCGAGGCGCTGCGCGAAGAAGAACGCGGTGAACGTGGTGTTGAGCGTCAGGCCGAAGTAGAACAGGAAGCGCGCGAGCCAGTTCCACGCGAAGTCCGGGTACTGGCGGGGGCTGAACACCATGTTGCGGAACACCCCGAGGACCGTCAGCGGCTCGTCGAACGTCAGGCCGCGGCTGTCCGGCTCGTGCACGAAGATCACGAACAGCGCGCTCAGGACGAGCCCGATCGCGCCGGGGATCAGGAAGAGCAGCAGGTTGTCGCTCGCCACGAAGCTCGCGATGCCCACGCCCAGCACCGGGGCGATCTGGGTCGCGAACCCGGTCAGGCCCGCCACCTGCCCGCGCTGCTGCTCGGGCAGGCGGTCGGCCTGGGAGAACTGCAGGTTGCCCAGGGTCTGTCCCCAGGTGAGCTGGGAGAGCACCCACCCCAGACCGAGCAGCAGGACCGACGGCGCCGTGGCCATGAGGGTCAGGGCGCCCATGCCGAGGAGCATGCCGGCGATCATGAAGGGGCGTCGACGGCCGATCCGCGTGCGGGTCCGGTCCGAGAGCTGGCCGAGCACCGGGCCGGCGACCAGCGCGGCGAACGCCCCGAGGCCCGTGATGTAGCCGAGGTACTCGTCGTGGCCCGGGGCGAGCTGGTTGACCCGGATGGCGAGCGAGATCCCGAGCGGGGTGATGAACGCGACGAACACGCCGAACTGCGCCAGGACCTGCAGCCAGATGTAGCGAGGGCCGACCGGGGGGAGGTCGTCGGGCGCGTCCGGGGTCGCGCGCTCGACCGTGAGGGGGGCGGCGACCGGGAACAGGACGTTCTCGGCCACGGCGCCGGGGGAAGCGAGGTCGTCGTCATCGACAGTCATGTCTGCTCCGTTGCATGAGGGCTAGCACGCGCTAGCGATGCGCGACGTTATAACGATTCATCCCGCCGGCGCAAGCAGGTCGTGCCCCGGACGCACGCGAGGGAGGAGCCGCCCACGGGCGACCCCTCCCTCGCGTCCGGCCGGTGGCGACCGGCGCGCGCTCAGCCCACCTCGGCGAGCTCCCGGGCGGCGATGTACCCGTACACGAGTCCCTGGCCGATCGTCGCCCCCGCGCCCGGGTACCGGCGGCCGAACGCGTTGGCGGCCGTGTTGCCGATCGCGTACAGGCCCGCGATGGGCCGGCCCGTGGTGTCGAGCACCCGGGCGCGCTCGTCCGCCGTCAGGCCGCCGCACGTCCCGAGGTCCGACAGCACGACCTTGACCGCGAACAGGTCGCCCGACAGCGCCCGCAGGTTCGGGTTGGGCGTGACGGTCGGGTCGCCGTAGTACCGGTCGTACGCGCTGGCGCCGCGGTGGAAGTCCGAGTCGTTCCCGGACGCGGCGAGCCGGTTGTAGCGCGCCAGCGTGCGGGCAAGGGCGTCCGCGGGCACCCCCATCGCGCGGGCGAGGCCCTCGGGCTCGGACGCGCGCACCGCCACCCCCGCCTCGTACCAGGCGCGCGGGACCGGCATGGCGGGGAAGACGGTGCCCGCGAAGACGTAGCTGTTGCGGTAGCGCTGGTCGAAGAGCAGCCACATGTCCGTGACCGGGTCCCCCTCACGCTCCCGGCGCAGCACCTCCTGGCCGAACGACATGTAGTCGGTCGCCTCGTTGAGGAACCGGCGCCCCGTCTGGTCCACCATGAGCGAGCCGGGCAGCGACCGTTCGGCGAGCAGCACCTGCGGCCCGGCCTCGCCGACCGGGGCGACGGCCGGGAACCACCACGACTCCGTCATCAGCGCGGTGCCCGCACCGAGCTCCGCGCCCGCACGGATGGCGTCACCGGTGTTGCCCTCCGCCCCGAGGCTGAGGTCGTCGCCCAGCCCGGGCGACTGGTACTCGTGCCGCATCGCCATGTCGTGGTCGAACCCCCCGGCGGCGAGCACCACACCGCGGCGTGCGGTGACGGTCACCCGGCGCCCGTCCTGCTCGACCACCGCACCGGTGACCCGGCCGCCCTCCTCGACGAGCTCGACCAGCGAGGCGTTCGTCCAGACGGGCACCCCGGCCCTCACCAGACCGGCGAACATCCCGGCCGCGAGCGCCTGGCCCCCGGCGAGGTACTCCCGCCGCAGGGCGAGGCCGCCGATGCCCTGCGCGGCACGCTTCGCGATCTTGGGCAGCGCCCGCGCCGGGACCCGGGTCATCAGGTTCATCCACTTGTAGTCCGCGCCGGTCACCGGCATGGGGACGGGCGCCTCGAGGACACCCGGACGGAGCCGCGCGCGCTCGGGGCCGAGCACGGACGCGTCGAACGGCCGGCACTCGCACGTGCGTCCCAGCGCCGAACCTCCCGGGTTCTCCGGGTGGTAGTCGGAGTACCCCTTCGCCCAGAAGAACCGCATCGGCGTCGTGCGGGCGAGCATGGCGACCGCCTCGGGCCCGTGCGCCAGGAAGGCCCGGCGGCGCGCCTGCGGGGCGTCTGGGCCCACGACGGCGTCCAGGTACTCCTCCGCCGCCTCGGTGGAGTCAGGGGCGCCGGCGGCCGTGAGCGCCTCGTTCCCGGGGATCCAGAACGCGCCGCCCGAGCGGGCGGTGGAGCCACCGACATACGCCGTCTTCTCCACCACGAGGACACGGAGCCCGCGCTCGGACGCGGCGAGGGCGGCGGCCATGCCGGTGCCGGAGCCGACCACGAGGACATCGACGTCGGCGTCGGTGGCTCGAGGCCCAGGGGGTGGGGTGGACGTGCTCACGGCGGCTCCTCACAACGGGGCCCCGGGGCGGGGTGCCCGCGGTGGCGTGCCCTCAGTCTCGACGCCCCCTTGACGATCGGCAAGTAGTCCGGTCGGGCGACGCACGACGCGCTAGCGCGCGCAACCGGCGAGCGCCGGAACGGGTATCCTCACGGCAGGACGCGGGGAGAGGGGCGACGTGCCGGGAACGACCACCACGCGGCGGGTGACCGCGGCAGACGTCGCCCGCTCGCTCGGCCTGTCGCGCGCGACCGTCGGCTTCGTGCTCAACCGCACGCCGGGTCAGACGATCCCCGAGGCGACGCGCGCCCGGGTGCTGGCCGAGGCGCAGCGCCTGGGCTACCGCCCGAACGCCGCGGCCCAGGCGCTCGCGCGGGGGCGCAGCGCGGTCGCACTGCTCGTGCTCCCGGACTGGCCGGTCGACTTCGCGCTCCGGGTGAACCTGGAGGAGGCCGGGATGCTGCTCGACCGCGCCGGGTACTCGCTCGTCACCCAGACCCACCACGCCGAGGGCCTCGCGCGTCCGCTGTGGCAGACCCTGCAGCCCGAGGTCGTCCTCGGCATGCTCCCGTTCAGCGACGAGGAGCTCGCCGCCATCCGCGCCGCCGGGGTGCCGCACGTCATCGCGAGCCCGCAGGGCCAGGTCCCCGAGGACGTCCCCGGGGTCGGCGAGGGCGTGCGGGCGCAGGTCCGGCACCTCGCGGCGCGCGGTCACCGGGTGCTGGGGTACGGCTGCACCGACGACGCCCGGCTCTCGTGGCTGCAGCGGCACCGTGCGGAGGCAGCCCGCCGCGAGTGCGAGGCGCTCGGGCTGCCCGCTCCCGTCGAGCAGGAGGTGCCGGGTCCCCGCGGCGCGGCGGCTGCACTGGACGCGTGGCGCGCGGCGGGGG
>JAEZHI010000038.1 GCA_023436885.1 Pseudomonadota bacterium
CATCGACCTCAGGAACATCTACCGTCCCGAGGAAGTCGAGAAGCACGGCTTCAGCTACCTCAGCGTCGGCAGAGGCACACAGCTTGCCGGCTCCGTGGCGGAGGCAGCCGAGTAATGAGGTTCCTGACTACAGGCACAGCCGGCTTCATCGGCCAAACTTCCAACGCCGGATTCCCATAAGGCCGGAAAACCAAAGGGCAAGCGACTCGAAAAGCCGCTTGCCCTTCAGACATAATCAAACGGCAGGCAATCAGCCGCCATTTGTCCCTTAGCTGCGCTGATAAATATCCTCGATCCGCTCGATATCGTCGTTACCAAGATAGGCGCCAGACTGCACTTCTATCAGTTCGAGGGGTATCTTCCCACGGTTGGACAGCCGGTGCTTGGCGCCAAGCGGCACATAAGCAGACTGATTGATCGCGAGAAGGCGCGGCGCCTCCCCCTCGATCTCAATCGTCGCCGTGCCGTTCACCACGACCCAGTGCTCGGCCCGATGCTGGTGGCGCTGCAGCGATAGCACACCACCAGGATCAACCACGATATGCTTGACGGCATAGTGGGTTCCGGCGACCAATGACTCAATATAGCCCCAGGGGCGGAAATCGCGACGGTGCAACGTCGCCTCGTCACGCCCGCCTTCCTTCAGGGCATCGACCAACCCCTTGACCGCTTGAGCCTGTTCACGAGGCGCAACCATTACCGCGTCGGGCGTCGCGACGACCAGAAGACCTTCGGCCCCGACAACAGTCGTCAGGATGCCCTGACTGTGAACCAGACAATCCCGCGAAGCGAGTATCACACCGTCGCCATGGACGGCATTGCCCTCATCGTCGCGATCACTCACCTGCCAGATCGCATCCCAGGCGCCAACATCCGACCAGCGGAAACGTCCCTTGACCACGGCAATCTCCGTGGTCTTTTCGATCACCGCATAGTCGATCGAGGTCTTGCGCGCTGTCGCGAAAGCTTCCGGATCGAGCCTGACAAAGCCAATGTCTTCCGCAGCCTTGTCGACGGCCTCGGAGGCTGAAATACTGATGTCAGCCGCATACTTGCCGAACTCGGCGAGCATATGGCTGGCCTTGAACAGGAAGTTACCCGAGTTCCACAGATAGCCCTGCTTGAGATACTCAAGCGCCGTCGTGGCGTTGGGCTTCTCGACAAAGGCATCGACGAGACAAAGGTCATCGTTGCCGTAAAGTGCGGCACCGGGGCGAATGTAGCCGTAAGCAGTCTTCGGTTCCGTCGGCACGAGACCGAACACGACGATCTTGCCGTCCTCCGCAGCCTTGAGGCCAAGGCGGACCGCATCACGGAACACCTCGTCGTCGAGAACCACATGGTCGGCAGCGAGCGCCAGAACGGCGCTGCCGGGACGCGTCTTCTCGACATAGGCGGCAGCGGCGGCCACGGCGGCAGCGCTGTCGCGACGAGCCGGCTCCAGAACCACTGTCACATTGACACCCACGTCCGCCGCCTGACGACGGGCAAAGAAGCGGAAGGCGTCGGAGGTGATCACCACCGGGTCATCAAACAGGGTGGGATCGGCGACACGTCGCAGTGTCTCCTGATAAGTCGACAGATCACCGGTCAGCGGCTGGAACTGCTTGGGAAACGCATCGCGTGAAGCCGGCCAGAGACGGGTGCCGGAGCCGCCCGCCAGAATGACGGGAACGATCTTGGGGGATCCTTTTGTCATCGGTTCTCTCAGGCAGCGAAATGGCGGTTGAGGGCGACGAGCATGTCGGCAAGCAACGCGTCGGTCGCTTCGACGCTATCGGTTTCGACATAGCAGCGGAGTTCAGGTGCATTCCCGGACTGGCGGAAATGAACGATATTTCCACTCGAGAGCACCAAGCGAAGCCCGTCCGTATGATCGACGGCGACAGGCGAAGCGAGGCGCGGGTCGAGCGCAACACGGGCCTCGCGCGAACTGTCCAGAGCAGCCATCAGCTTTGCCCCATCGGCAGGGGCAATCTTTTTGAGGCGATCTGCCTTCATGACACGTGGCGGCAGATCGGCAACGAGAGCCGACAGCGGCCGCTTGGCTTCGGCTGCCGCGACCAGCGCCGTCACCATTGGAAGAATAGCATCGCGAGTCGGCAACCGCTTCAGCGAACCGCCGGAAAGAGTGATGTCACTTTCGATGAGGAAACCGCCATTGGCCTCAAAACCAACCACCGGCGCCGCTTTGGCGGCAGCCATTCCGGCCACCACATAGGGCGAGCCGATGCGGGTGCGAACAACGGTTTCGAACCAGCCGGTCATCTCGATGGCGGACGTCGAGGAAATCGGCGTTACCACCGTTTTCGCACCGAGGCGGCGGGCCGTGAGAATGCCGAGCACGTCACCGTTTACCTGGCGGCCGCTTTCGTCGATCACCAGCGGGCGGTCACCGTCACCGTCGGTCGAAACGACCGCATCAAGTCGATGAGCGGCGATCTCGGCCTTGGCGCGAGCCAGATCGGCCGGATCGAGCGCTTCGGTGTCAACGGCGATGAAATGGTCCGAGCGCCGGAACGGAAAGACTTCGGCCCCAAGTCCCTCGATAATACGAGCCGTCAGATCGCGCCCGACGGCGGAATGCAGATCGAGCCCAACCCTCAGCCCCTTGAGAGGCTTGCCCGCGAAAGCATTGATGTAACGAGCAACATAGGCTTCCGCGATAGCCGGATCGACGGGCGGCAAGCTGCCGCCGCCGGCAGAAAGATTCCCGGCAAGCAGAACCTCGGCGCGCTCACGGGCCGGTGCCTCGTCCTCCTTCAGAAACTCACCGTCGGGGCGATAGAACTTGATGCCGTTATAATCTTCGGGAATGTGGCTGCCGGTCACCATGACGGCCGGCGATTGTCGCTCCAAAGAATAGGCCGCGAGGGCCGGGGTCGGCACATTGCCGGCGTAAACGGGCGTCCATCCCGCCGCAGCGATCGCTGCGGCGGCATAGCCAGCGATCTCAGGACTGGATGCTCTGAGATCGGCGCCGAGGTAGACCGTTCTGGATGAAGCGCTGGAACAAATGACCTCCAGAAAGGCACGCACATAAGCAGCCGTGGTAGAGCCGGTAAAATCAATAGCTGGGCCACGCAGACCCGAAGTTCCAAAACTGACGGACATGGCATCTCGCAATCAAGAGGGAACGATGATCGGAAGAAGTAGTTGGAATCTATCGAAAGAACGGAAAAGCTTTGTACAGATCGTATGTAGTCTAGCGGATCGGCGGAGGCAATCCCGCTCGATGCCTCTCGCCCGACTCGGTTAAGCTAGAAACGTACCAGGAGATAGGCGGGTTCCTGAGTATCGACCCCGGCGATTGTGAAGCCGGCCGCAAGAGCTGCCTCCATTTCCCTGCGAACTCTCAAACGCTCTGCATTGGCGGTATCAGGATCGGTCCTGATCAGCCTGGCGAAATCGGACGGCAGGGCAATTCGGCGCGCAAGGGCTGTCTCATCCCTCGTCAGCATGGCCTCGCCCGATCGGCAGCGGGCATAGCGATCACCATCGAGCACCCAGTCAACCAGAAGCCGATCGGACGCTGTTCCTGCGTTGATGCCCCCCATCTCCCCATAATAGTCGCGATGGTAGGTTGAAGCCGTGGCTCCAAGACGAGCGATGTTGAGAGCGGCATTCGGAAGACGCAACGGATCATAGGTCCAGCGCACATGCCGGATACCGCGTTGAAGGCACCATTCTGCCTGATAGAGCTTCAGTTTGAGACCAAGCCCCAGACCTCTCGCTTCGACACGCACCGCCAGGCGGTGCGAGTGCTGCACGCCCGGCGTGACCGTTGGAAAGGCGAAAACATAGCCAATCAGACGGTCACCGAGAAAAGCGCCGGCAGCTAGGCCACCTTCCGCCTGGATGACCATCATCAGGTCGCCGGGATCGATCTTGTCGTCTGGCCCCCAAACATCGCGTTGAAGATCCTCCGCAGCGTGGAATTCGCTCATGCCCACGAGGTCGCGGATAATCGGCTGCGTTTCGGCGGGATTCATGTCGAGAAAGTCCTGACCGAGCGTGTGACGCCATCCAAGGCATCGCGATCAAGGTGAACGCCGATTCCAGATCCATCAGGCACCGGCATGCGCCCATCGATTGTCTCCAGCTTCTCGACGATGATATCGCGGTGGAAATAGCGACTTGCCGACGAAGTATCGCCGGGTTTCCGGAAGTTGGGCAGCGTCGAGAGATGGATATTGTGGGCGCGTCCGATACCCGATTCGAGCATCCCTCCGCACCAGACAGGAACATCAAAGGCAGCCGCAATGTCGTGGACCCGGATCGCTTCGGCGATGCCACCCACCCGACCGACCTTGATATTGATGACGCGTGTCGCGTCAGCCTGGAGAGCCCTCCGAGCGTGGCCAACGCTTCGGATGCTTTCATCGAGACAGATCGGCGTCTTGAGCCGGCTCTGCAGCCGCGCATGGTCGACGATATCGTCGTGAGCGAGCGGTTGCTCAATGTATTCGAGATGGAAGTCATCAAGCCGGCCGAGTACCGCCCAATCCGAAAGGCGATAGGCGCTGTTGGCGTCGACCGAGAGCTTGATGGTAGGGAAGGATCGCCGCACCGCTTCCAAAAGCTCAATGTCATGTCCCGGCATGATCTTGAGCTTGATGCGCTTGTAGCCTTGCGCCACATGGCTCTCCACACGCCCAAGCGTCCCGTCGATCGCACCGATGCCCAGCGAGACACCGACGTCGACCGCATCGCCAGAGCCACCGATCAACGTCTTGAGCGGGAGATCTAGCCATTTGGCCCAAAGATCCCAAAAGGCCATTTCCACCGTGGCAAGTGCCATGCGATTGCCACGCCAAGGCGAAAGCAACCTCTCTACCGCCGCTGGATTGTCGAAAGACCGCCCCATCATGGACGGCAGAATTGTCTCGCCGATCAGATCTATGGCACCCGCGATCGTCTCCTCAAGGAAGTCCGGCAACGGATCCATGACACCCTCGGCATAGCCCTCAAGCCCACCCGCGGACAATGTCACCAGCGGAAAGACGCGCTCGGTCATGGTGCCGGTCGAGATCGTGAAGGGATTGATGAGCGGCAACCTGACGAGCCTCAACTCGGCACGCTCAATAGGCGGAAGTGGACGCGGCATCGGCAGAACCTCCGGGAAGTGATCACGAACGGTAGGCTCCTGCAAGTTTCTTTGCAAGATTGACAGCCGGCAATTTCCCTGTCAGCGTCCATCTAAACACCGGAGAGATGGGCGTGAAGGAATCGCGTGGCGCAAAGGAAACGTCGGGATCGGGCGCGGACCTTCGGCGCCGGATCGAAGAAAGCCTTGCTTCAGCCACCCACACCGAAGCAGCCATCGCCAGCTTCTTCCTGAGTGACCTTTCCAGCCTGCCCTTCGAAACAGCCGGATCGATTGCTCGCCGTATCGGCGTGTCGGAAGCCTCGGTCGGCCGCTATTGTCGCGCCATTGGCTTTCGTCATTTCAAGGACCTGAAGGGATCGCTCCGGATGGACCTTGGCGACCGCGCCTTTCTGATCGGCGACCGGCTGCGCGACTTTGCCGAGCGCAGCCGTGGCGGGGAGAGTCGCGCTCTCGAAAAGGAAATCGCGGCCATCGTTGCCAATCATGAGCTGGCGGCGACCCCGGCTTTTCGCGATGTGGCAGCGCGGCTTGCCCATGCCAAGACGGTGTTTGTCGCCGGCTTTCAGACGGAACGCGGCCATGCCCAGTATCTGGCACACGGGCTTTCCTATCTTCGACCCGGCGTGCATTTGATGGATACAGCCGACGGCACTTTCGCCGACCTCCTGCTTGATACGCCGTCGGAGGCCGCACTGGTCATCATCGACGGCCGGCGCTATTCGCGACTCGCACGCCACCTGGGCATCGCGGCCCGGACAGCCGGCGCACATGTGACGCTGATTACTGACCCCTATTGCACCTGGGGTCGCGAAGCCGCAGACGAAATGTTCGCCGTTCGCACCGATTTCGATCAGTTCTGGGATGCAACGTCAGCCATGGCCAGCCTGATCGGGCTGCTGGTCAACGCAGTCTTCGGCGAGCTCGGACCTGCGGTTGAGGCCCGGCTCAGTGCGGTTTCAGCTCTCTATGGTGACTTTATCGGTCATACCGCCGCAGGTGGAAAAAGCATGGATCGGCCCGTGCGACGAATCACCCCAGTTCGCCCGCGCCGAAAGACCGAAACACCGCATCGATAGCGCCATTGGGTTGCTGGCCGGGCTCGCCAAAAGCAAATGCGCCCGGATCCTGACGGATCGGGCGCCAATATTTAAGTCATCAGCCGAAGATCAAGCGTATCAGAGACCGGCAACTCGGCTGCTGCCAGCGCGGACATACTGACGCTCGCGGAATTCCGAACCGAAACCGCGCACGTAGCTCGTACCCCGCTCGACGGCGCGCGACTCGCGGAACGTCTTGTTGAGGGCAGCCTGGGCGAACATTTCGGTTTCCTTTCCTGATGACAAACGGTCATATCCGATGCCGCTCATATAGGCCACCATTGCCTTATACGAAAGTCGTAATCAGTGAAGGCGGGCCAAAGAAAATCTGAAACCGGCGTTAGCTTATCCTTTACCCTTTCGATGAAGCGCAAGGTGGCGCCCCGAACGGCTGGACTCATCTTTCGCCCTCAAAATGGCGGCGCCAATTGGAAGAACGGGCTTTCAAGACCGACGGCCATCGGTAACCCTCCGGCTGGACAAGGCATTGTTTATCTCGCTTGATGCGCCAAATCATGGTCGCATCGGCCTGAGCGGCCTATCATGGATGCGTCCGAAAACGAGGAACCGCCATGACCGAGACGCTGAGCCAGCTGCGCAGGATCGCGCAGAACCCCACTCTGAGCTTCAAGCAGAAGGAACATGCGCTGGCGGTCGAGGCCGAGAACATGCTTCCCTATGTGCTGCTCGATGCCGAGACCCGTGCAGCACTCGATGCGCGCATCATCTGCGACATGTACGAGGGCAACGCGCCCTACAAGCCGCGATATGTGCTGCCTGATTACGAAGCTGTTCTCAAAAGCGGTTCGGCCCATCTCGAGCTGCCGAAGCCGGAAACGCTCGATGAGGCAATCAACACGCTGCAGATTGCCTATCACCATGTTCCCTCGGTGACGGGCATGCCGGTGTTCATCGGCCATCTCGATGCGCTGTTGCTGCCCTTCTGCGACGGCGTTTCAGATGATGAGCTCTATCGCAAGATCAAGCTGTTCTGGCGCTATATCGACCGCGTTTTGCCGGACGCCTTCCTGCACGCCGACATCGGTCCCACCGACAATCGCGTTGCCCGGGCCATTCTGAGGGTCGACGCCGAGCTGAAGCAGATCGCCCCCAACCTCACCTTCCTTTACGATCCCGAGATCAGCGGCGAAGCCATTCTGCGTCTTTGCACCGACAACATCATCGCTTGCTCGAAACCGCATATCGCCAACCACCCTATTCACCGCGAGGTGTTCGATGACCCCGGTTATGCGATCGTCAGCTGCTACAACGCCTTGCCGCTCAGGGGCGGGGCTGCCTCGCTGGCTCGCATCAACCTGAAGAAGGTTGCCGAGGCGAGCGCCAGCGAAACCGATTTCCTCGACGCCCAACTGCCACACTACGTCAAGCTCAATGCCCGCCTGATGCGCGCCCGCATCGACTACCTGTTCCGTCAGTCCGGATTCTTCGAGAACAACTTCCTGGTCGAAGAAGGCTGGATCGACAAGGATCGCTTCACGGCGATGTTCGGCATCTTTGCGATGGCCGAGGCAGTCAATCATCTGCAGGACCTGGCCGGCCGAGCCGGGCGCTACGGACATGACGCCAACGCCAACGCACTCGGCCACCGCATTTCGGCGCGCCTCGCCGGACTCGTCGAGCGCGAACCGATGGAGCACGTCTGGCGCGGGGGTGCCATGCTGCACGCCCAGGCCGGCCTTTCCAGCGATGCCGGCACCACGCCGGGCGTGCGCATTCCCTATGGCAGCGAGCCTGATCCGGTGAGCCATGTGCAGGCCCTCTTGCCGCACCACCGGTACTATCTCTCCGGCGTCTCGGAGATTCTCACCCTCGACGAAACGGTGCGGGGCAATCCGGAAGCGGTGTTCCAGCTCGCCAAAGGCGCCTTGCAGCTCGGCTTCCGCGAGTTCACCGCCAATGTCAGCGGCAACGATCTGGTGCGCGTGACCGGCTTCATGGTTCGGCTCTCCGACATCAAACTCTACAACGAGGCAAAAGGATCGCGCGTCAACACCACCGCGCTCGGCGCCGAGGCAGCTGGAACGGTGCACATTCTCGATCGCAAGCCGCGTGTCGTCGGGCTGGAACTGATGGCGGGTTCAGGTGCCTGACGGCGTGGTCGCCGTCAGCAAATTCCTGACCTGGTCGGTGGTCGACGGGCCGGGAAACCGCTTCGTGCTGTTCCTGCAGGGGTGCAATTTCCGTTGCGTGACCTGCCACAACCCACACACCATCGGCATCTGCAACGACTGCGGCAGCTGCGTTGCCGTATGTCCGTCGGGCGCCCTGACCAAGACCGGACGCAAGGTCGTCCACGACCCGGCCCCTTGCATTTCCTGCGATAGTTGCCTTGCCGCCTGCCCGACACGCGCCAATCCCATGGTGCGGCGGATGACGGTCGCAGATATCCTCGATCTCCTCCGCCGCAACGGAGCCTTTCTCAATGGCCTTACCGTGTCGGGCGGCGAGGCAACGATCCATCTCGAATTTCTGATCGACCTCTTCAAGGCGGTTCGGGCCGCACCCGATCTATCGCACCTCACCCTCTTCATCGACAGCAACGGCCATTTGCCGGCCGAGGATTGGCAGAGAATACTCCCCCTGACCGATGGCGTGATGCTGGATATCAAGGCTTTCGATCCCGAACGCCACCGCCGTCTCACCGGCGCTGACAATACACTCTCGATTGCTTCGGCCAGATTGCTGGCGGCAGCCGGCAAACTCTATGAGCTGCGCTTCTTGATGATTCCCGGCGAGACCGATCGTTCCGAAGAAATTGCGGCGCTCGCGGCAATGGCGAACGAACTCGGTGTGGACACCCGGCTCCGTCTCAATGCTTTCCAGCACCACGGCGTCCGCGGCGCGGCTGCGACGTGGGCGGCAATGCCACGCGAAGGCGTCGAGACGGCTGCTGCGACGCTCAAGGCTGCGGGCATAAGTGAGGTGGCGGTGCCTTCGGTCTGGTTACCCTGAGACGGAAAGTTCCCACTCGATCCGCCATCGTCAATTGGCGGGACTCAATGAACTCTATGTCGGGCGTCGAATTTCCTTCGCCCACCGGCTTGCTCATGTTCGGCACAATGACGCCGTTCACCTGAGGAGCCGCCCGACCATGTTGATGCACCATCTTCTTTATCGCGCTGCCGAGCGCGCACCAGACGCTGTTGCGCTCAACTGGGTGGACCGCAACTTGGCTCTCACCGCCGCCGAGGCAGTGGATGGGATGGAGAGGATGGCGGGTGCACTGGCGTATCTCGGCGTCGCGCCCGGCGACCGGGTGCTTGTCTTCGCTCATAACGGCATGGACTATCTGCTTGCCATGCTGGGAACCTGGCGGCTCGGCGCTATATCGGCGTTGGTCAACGTCAAATATGCAGACGACCTTGCCTATTACGTCGACGACCATCGCCCCAAGGCAATCATCTACACTCATGACATGGAGAAGCCCGTAAAGGCTGCGGCCGCCGCCGTGGGATGCGTCGCGCACCTCATCTGCATGGATGGCCCGCAGGAAGGCGCCCATGCGTTGCCCGAACTTTTATCGGCTCGCTTCGCACCGCCGATGGATCCCGAAGACGCCACCGCCATCGCCCACCTGTCCTACACCTCCGGCACGACGGGCAAACCCAAGGGCGCCTGCCTCGCTCACGAACCGACGGTCACTGCCGCACGCTGTATCGGCGAGCGGTTGCGCATCCGCGCCGCCGATCGCTCTTTCGGGCCGACGGCCTTGTCGAGCTCCTATCAACTGGTCGCCAATCTGCTGCCACCGATGGCAGCGGGCGCCACCGTCAACGTCATGGGCAAATGGACCCAGGCGACCGGCTGGGAGGCTCTCGAGCGAACCGGCGCTACGTTTTTCGTCGGCAATCCGGTCGTGCTGACCGAACTTCTTGAGGAATCTCAGGCACGCGGCCGGCTGCCATCGCCGCTGCGCTTCGGCCTTTCCGGCGGTGGGCCGGTGCCTCCAACCCTGCGGAAGGCATTCCGCGACGTGCTGAAGCTGCCGCTGGTCGAGAGTTTCGGTCAGAGCGAGATTGGCGGTTTCTTCGCCCTCGGTTTTCCCGAACTCGAAACCGACGACAGCAAGCTTGTCCGTGTCGGCCCCGGCACGCCAGACAAGGAAGTGGCCATCCTCACAACAGCGGGAACCAGAGCACCCATCGGAACGGTGGGTGAAATCTGCCTGAGAGGCGGCTTCATGGCTGGCTACTGGGGCCGGCCCGAGAAAACCGCCGAGGCAACACGCGGCGGCTGGCTGCACTCCGGAGATCTCGGAAGCATCGATGCCGATGGGTATGTCACGATGCGTGGCCGCCTCGCCGAACTGGTCACAGTGGAAGGGATCGACTGGTTCCCTCGCGATGTTGAGGAAGCTCTTGCCGCCCAACCCGGCGTGCTGCTGGCCGCATTGGTCGGCGTGCCCAATCCCAAGGGTGGCAACACACCGATCGCCTTCATAACCGAACGCCCGGGCGCAACGGTCGATGTCGCGGCGCTCAAGGCCGCCATCGCGCCGCTCGTCTCTTACGATGTGGCACCTCTGATCATCCGCAAGGCGACAAGCCTGCCCATGACGCCAACCGGCAAGATCGCCAAGGCCACCCTTGCCGCCGAAGCCGCAGCGTGAGTGACGACATGACCTCCTTTTCCTGGTGGAACCTCTCCACCGCGGACTTCGCGGGCCGCGATCTGTCAAGAACAGTGGTCGTACTGCCCGTCGGAGCAATCGAACAACACGGCCCACATTTGCCGGTCAGCGTCGACGCAGCGATCAACGCCGGCGTACTGGCCGATGCACTGACGAAGCTTGCTGCCGACACTGACGTTCTGGTCCTGCCTCCCCTGCCCTATGGCAAATCCGACGAGCACATCGCTTTCCCGGGAACGATTGCCGTCACAGGCGAAACGCTGGCGCGCATCTGGTTCGAAATCGCCGAAAGCGTCCACCGGGCCGGTGTCCACAAGCTGGTCTTCTTCAATGCCCATGGCGGCCAGATCGCCCTGATCGACATCGTCTGCCGCGAAATTCGCGTGAAGCTCGGCATGCTGGCCGTCGCCTGCTCTTGGTTCCGCATCACCGCCGTCGATGACATCATTTCAGCCGCCGAATCGACGCATGGCATCCACGGGGGGGACCTGGAGACCAGTGTCATGCTGCATCTCCATGGCGACCTCGTTGCCATGGAGAAAGCCGAGGACTTCGTGCCGCTGACCGTCGAGATCGAGGCGTCCGGCAGCCTTTTGACCGCCGAGGGAGCTGTCGGTTTCGGCTGGCAGGCACAGGATCTTCACCCCTGTGGCGTCGCAGGAAATGCCAGGATCGCCACAGCCGAAAAAGGACGGATCATCGTCGACCGCGCCGGATCGGCTTTCGTCGCCTTGCTTGGGGATGTTGCAGGCTTCGATCTCGACCGATTGACGAGGCGCACGGCGTTTTCTCAATGATCCCTCAGGCTTTCGCAGCAAGCCGCCTCAACCGGCGGCGGCGATAGGCCTCGCTCAGGCCAACGAGTACCGCCGTCAAGACCAGAACGACGACCTGCATGGCATTGAGATCGGGTCTGAGCTCCCGCCGGAATTCGGAGGCCACCATCAGCGACAGCGGTTGTGTTCGGCCGGCGAGAAACATCGCGATGGTCAGATCAGCCAGCGACAGGATGACACCCACCGAATAGGCGCCCGACAAAGCCGGCCTGATCTGCGGCAGCAACACGCGCAGGAATGCCTGCCATGGCGAAGCGCCGAGATCGCGCGCCGCTTCGATCAGACGACGGTCGAATCGGATCATGACCGCCGATATCAAGGCGGTGGCAAAGGGAAGCGCCACCAGCGATTGGGCGAGAATCAACGCCGTCGCCCCGCGCTCGAAGCCGATGCGACTCATGATCATCGCCTGTGCGATCGACAGGACACTCTTCGGAACCAGAAATGGGACGAGCAACAGCACCGCAAAGAGGCCGCGCCAACGAAACCCAGGCGCTGTCAGGGCAAGCGAAGCCATCAGGCCGAACAGCATGGCGAGGATGCCAACCGGCTGGGAAATCAGGAACGACGTGACGAAGCCCTTGAGGAAATTCTCGTTCTGCGCCAGCTCGCGATACCATTCGAGCGTGAAGCCTGACAGCGGGAACGCCATTAGGGCCGAATCGTTGAAGGAAAACACGGCGAGCACGACGAGCGGCAGATAGAGAAATCCTGCCGCGATGATGAGCACGGAAAGACTGGACCGTCCCATCAAACCCTCCCCATCACGGCGCGCGCACCTTTAAAGCGCAGCAGCAATCCGGCCATCGCCGACGCCACGAGGAACAATGTTGCGAGCAGAGCCAAGGCCAGAGCCGAAGCGAGCGGCCAGTCGAAGGCCGTTCCGAACAGATTGTCAACGAGCGCCATGGCCGTGGAACCCGACGTGCCGCCCAGAAGGCTAGGCGTCAGCATCTCACCTGCGGACAGGGCAAAAACCGTGAGGCTGCCGGCGGCAAGGCCGGGGGTGGTGAGTGGGAAAACGACACGGGAAAAGGCATCGACCGGTCGCGCGCCCAGATCGCGTGCCGCCTCGATCAGCCGTCGATCGATCATTTCGGCCGATACCCAGATGGCGAGCACCATGAAGGGCAGATTGTTGTAGGTGAGGACGAGGCCGATGGTAAAGGGCGAAAACAACAGGAATTTCAATGGTTCATCAATAAGGCCTAATCCCTGGAGTATCGAGTTGATAAGGCCCTCTCCGCCCAGCACCATACGCCAGGCGTAGATGCGCACGATCTCGCCAGTGTAGAGCGGTGTCAGCAGTACGATGATGGCGAGCCCCTTTCCCGAGGCTGCAAGGCGCGTCAACGCCAGCGCTACCGGGTAGCCGAGAAAGGCCGTGAACATCGTGGTTGCAACACCCGAAAGCACGGCCTTGCCAATCAGGAACCAGTCAGTCGAAGAGGCGAACAGCTCTCCCCATGCCCTGAATGAAAAGGCCGGGACCAGCTCGAAATCTTCCACCTCGTAAAAGCTGAAAGCAACGAGAACGGCGAGTGGCGCAAGACATCCCGCCACGATCGCCGCCGCAACCGGCAGCGCAAGATGGCGCTGGCGGAAGATCATGAGACAACCCTTGTGATGAAGCCGCGGCCGGCATCAAACCAGAGAGCCACCGGCGAGCCTGGCGAATAGAGCGTTTCGGCAGCGAAGCGCAGGGGCAATCCGGACACGTCGGCCTCGATCATGCTGCGCTCGCCCTGGAAAACACAGTTGCTGACCGTTCCGCTGAAGGTCGCCGTCCCGTCCCCTCGCGTCGACAACAGCTCGGGTCGGATTACCAACACTGCGGTATCGCCGCTGACGAGCCCATCGGCAACGGGTGCGGTAATCGCTCCAAGCGCCGTTTCGATGGTCGCCTCGTCACCGAGGCGCTGCAGGATCTTGCCCTCGACCAAGGTAGAGTTGCCGATGAAGTCAGCGACGAAGCTGTCAGCGGGACGGCTATAGATGGTCTGCGGGTCTGCCTTCTGAGCGATATGTCCCTTGTTCATCACCACCACAATATCGGACAGTGCAAAGGCTTCCTCCTGATCGTGCGTCACATAGACGAAGGCAATACCCAGGCGGCGCTGCAGGGCTTTCAGCTCGATCTGCAAATGCGCGCGCATCTTGCGATCGAGAGCGGACAAGGGTTCGTCCAAAAGAAGAAGCCGCGGCTCGGCGATGATCGACCGCGCGACGGCGACACGCTGTTGCTGCCCGCCGGAGAGCTGATGCGGAAAGCGGTCACCGAAATCAGCCATATGCACAGCGTCGAGAGCGCGGCGCACGCGTGCTGATAAGTCGGAGACGCCGCCCCTGAGCTTTAGCGCGAAGGCGACATTCTCGTTGACCGTGAGATGGGGGAAGAGAGCATACGATTGAAAGACGGTGTTGACGGGACGACGCTCGGGCGGAACGCCGGCGAGCGGCGTGTTGTCGAGCAGCATATCACCGGCATTCGGCGTCTCGAAACCGGCGATCATCCGGAGAACCGTCGTCTTGCCGCACCCTGACGGCCCGAGCAAGGTCAGGAAGGCACGTTCGGGAACATCGAGATCGATGCCATCCACCGCCGTCGCGCGACCGAATTTCTTGACGACACCTCGCATGGCAAGAAGCAGCGGCGACAATGCCGGCTCCGTCCGCTTTTGAATACCGCTATCCACCACCATCAATGCCCCGGTTTCCGAGGTCGGACTTGCGAAGCCCGACCTCGTTCGACAAGCAAACTCCGCACCGCCCGGCCAGGACCGGGCGATGCGAGCGGCAGATCAAGCAGCCTTGACCTCGTTCCAGACCTTCAGCCACTCCGAATAATTGTCCGGCGCAACCGGCCACATGAAGTTCTGCATGACCGAGAGATCATCAACGAAGATCGCCTCCTGCTTCTCGTGGCTGAGCTTGTCGCGGATAATCGACGAGGTCGTCGCGTAGTTGCCGATCTCGGCGATGGTTGAGGCATAATCGGCGCCAAGCAGATAGTCGGCGAATTTGTAGGCGATTTCCACCTTCTCGTCCGGCAAGCTGGCCGGAATGCCGAAGCAATCGCACCAACCCATGATGCCGGCCTTTGGCTTGGCCATCGCCACCTTCATCTTGTCCTTCAAGGCGTCATAGGGCACACGCCAGGAGAAGGCGGCCGTCACCTCGCCAGTGGCGAAGAGATTGGTCAGATCGCCGATGGTCTGCCAGTAAGTCCTGAGAAGCGGCTTCTGGGCGATCAACGCCTTCTTGACCTCAGCCAGCTCATCGGATGTCAGTAGGAAGGCACGCTCGCGCGGAATGCCGATGTGCAGGGCGCCAATGGCGATTGATTCCAGCGCGTAGTCGCGCATGGCAAGCTGACCTTTGAACTTCGGGTCGAACAGCGTCGAGTAGGTCGGCTCTTCGGTATAGATGTCGGACCGGTAGACGATGGGGTTGAGACCCCAGAGATAGGGAATGGCGTATGTCGCGCCGTCTTCGCCCTTCACCTTCGGCGTCGTCTTGAACACATCATACATGTGCGCAACGTTCGGAACCTTGGAGAGATCGAGCGGCTTCAGTACCTTGGCCTTGATGTACCGCCAGGCACCGTTCAAAGAGGGATTGACGATGTCCCAGTCGGAAGCCGAACCGGTCTTCAGCGCCGCGAACTGGGCATCTTCGCTGGACAGGAAGGACAGCTTCACCTTGGTGCCGGTCGCCTTCTCGAACGCCGCGACATATTCGGGATGACCGTTTGAATCCCAGGTTGCCCAGACAATCTCGGAGACGGCCGCCGAGGCCCGCCCCATCGGCCCAAGGAGCGAAAGTCCTGCGCCGGCTGCCAATCCCCCGAGCATCTGGCGACGGTTGAGTATGAAACGCTGCATGTGAGACCCCTCTCGCTTGCGGAAAACAGTCCTGTTCCCTTTTATTTTGGGAAAGTCTGCCTTGGGCCTCCGGGCACCGTCCATATGGCGGTCACAATAGACACTATAGGCACATGCCTAGGCCGGGTGCTTATGCATGCCGAGAATCTCGACTAAGATCGCTTATGCTGATCAATCAAATGGACCGCCATGCCGCTTCCCGATCTCGACCATGCCATATATCTCCGTCGCACCTTTGCCATTGCGGCAGAGACAGCGAAGAACGGAAGTCACCCGTTCGGCGCTCTTCTGGTGAGCGGCGACGGCACGATCCTGATGGAACAGGGCAACGCCTATCTGCCCGATCACGACATGACTGGCCACGCCGAGCGTGTGGTCGCAACCCGTGCATCGCAGCGCTTTCAGCCAGCCGAACTTGTCAACGCGACGCTCTACTCGTCGGCTGAACCCTGTGCGATGTGTGCTGGCGCTGCCTATTGGGCAGGCATCGGCCGTATTGTTTATGGCCTTTCGGAAAACACGCTGAAGCAGATCACCGGCAATCATCCGGAGAACCCGACGCTTGACCTGCCCTGCCGGATCGTTCTGGAAAGTGGCCAGCGCCCGGTGGAAGTCGTTGGCCCACTGCTTGAAGAAGAAGCTGCAGAACTCCACCGATCGTTTTGGGCACAGCGTTGAGCGGGCTTACTCGGCAGCCACAGGAAACATTTGCGGCACAGCTTCGCTGGACCATTTCAAGTCGGCAACTGCAGCCTTCACCAAATGGCGGAACCATGTGTGGGCCGGGGAATGGTGCTTGCAATCGTGCCAGAGCAGATAAAAATCCATCAATCCAAACTCTGCTGGCGCATTAATGACAGCAAAGTCCCCCTGGTCAGCGATCCGCTCGGCGAAGGGTGCTCCGGTGGTGAAAACCAAATCGGAACCTGCCAGCATATGCGGAACAATGGCGTATTCCGGCACCGAGGCGGCGATATGCCGGCTAAGACCGAGCTCCATCAAACGGCCGTCGATTGGGCTGTACTGCTTCATGACGTCAGCCGACGGAGAAAGATGTCGCTCGGACAGATATAGATCCATGCCCAGCGAGCCTATGGTCTTCGCAAGCCGATGATTGGCAGCGACAACGCACTTGATCGGCGTCGATAACAGCGGCGCCAAACGCAACTGCTCAGGCGGCCGCGGCCAATTTCCGACAACAAGATCAAGCGAGCCATCCGCGAGATGAGCCATCAGCTCATCATGGCCGGGAAGCGTTGCCACATCGATTGACGCCTTTGGCGCCTCCTCGGCAAGTCGCGCAAAGATTCGCGGCAGAAAAGCAGCATCGAGACAATTGGCAGCGGCTATGCGAAAGCGCCGCTCCGTGCGCAATGGGTCAAAACTGGGCGGCGGCGCCAGTATCGCGTCGATATCGGCCAGCAACCGCTGCAGCGCGGCTCGCAGTTCCAAGCCACGCTCGGTCGGTACGAGAGCCCCACCCGAACGAACCAGAATCGGATCACCGATCAGCTCGCGCAGCCGCTTCAGAGCCAGACTGACCGTCGGTTGCGTCTGACCCAGGATTTCGGCAGTACGAGACACACTGCATTCCGTGACGAGCAGCAGCAGGGTCCGCATCAGGCGGACATCGAGGGCACCATTGACGGGCTCCATAAGCGCTCGATCCTCAAATCCGGTACGGTTACGCTAAGAGCAAAGCACCAAACGTGCCAAGCCGAGCGCAAAACGTCGCAGGACCGAGCGCCAGTGGTGAGAAGACTAAATCAGGAAAATGGCGGAGAGGGAGGGATTTGAACCCCCGATACCCTTGCGAGTATGCCGCATTTCGAGTGCGGTGCAATCGACCACTCTGCCACCTCTCCGCGGTGCTTTTTAGGATGTGATCCCGGTCGAAAGCGGCGCGGACCATAACCGCGAGAAATGCCTCTGGCAAGAGGGGCAAAAGCCTATCGGAACGGTTTTTTGACCGCCGCCAACACCTAATCCGAAACCATTCGCCAGGCAGCGAGTGGAAAGTGTCCTTCATCGTTGACCGGAAGAGGCTTTCCGTGTAGGGAAAACGCGGCTTAATGGGAGCCCGGCTAATTTGTCCGGGTTTTTTGTTTTGCTGAACAGTCGCGCGCAACCAATGCGGCGCGGCCAAAAACCATCTGAAGAAGGACTGGCACGACCATGTTCGCAGTAATCAAGACCGGCGGCAAGCAGTACAAGGTTGCCGTTGATGACGTGTTCGACATCGAGAAGATCGAGCTTGAGGACGGCGCTGCCGTCACCTTCGACGAAGTGCTGGCTGTTGGCTCCGACGCTGGCGTGACCGTTGGCGCCCCCACCGTTGCTGGCGCCACCGTCGTCGCCGAGGTGGTCGAGCAGACCCGCGGTCCCAAGGTGATCTCCTTCAAGAAGCGCCGCCGCCAGAACTCCAAGCGCAAGCGCGGCCATCGGCAGCTGCTGACCACGGTGAAGATCACCGCGATCAACGCCGCCTGACGAAATTCCTTTCCGACAGACTGCTGCCGGAACCTGACCCGATAACCGTCCATAAAGGTGTTGAGCGCCGCACCGCTCCGCCACCGGACGATACGACAGACTGGAGACTGAAATGGCTCACAAAAAAGCAGGCGGCTCGTCCCGCAACGGTCGCGATACCGCTGGCCGACGCCTCGGCGTGAAGAAGTTCGGCGGCGAAGCCGTCATCCCAGGCAACATCATTATCCGTCAGCGCGGCACCCAATGGCACCCGGGCGCCAACGTTGGCATCGGCGTCGATCATACGATCTTCGCCCTCACGGAAGGCAATGTGTCTTTCGCCACCAAGAGCAACGGCCGAGTCTACGTTTCGGTCGTTCCGACGACGGCGGCAGCTGAGTAAGCCGGATGGAGCTGAAGCGGCCCGCCGGCGTCCCACGGACCCGGACGGACCGCGATCCAAGCGCGCGATGTGACAGGGGAAGTGGGGCGCCACTTCCCCTGATTTCATTTGGAGCGCTAGGAGAGCCCCATGTCAGAGCTGAGCGAGACCGACGAACCTGACAGTCCCTGCGGCTGGCCGTTGATGGCAGCCGTGAGACCCGCCATTGAGACCAGGCGCCTCGTGCTGAGGCCTCCGGTCGACGATGATGCGGAAACCATCGCACGACTGGCAAACTCGGCAGCCGTAGCTCGCAATCTCATCGGGATGCCGCATCCCTATCGCATCGAACACGCGCGAGCCTGGCTCGCCGAGCCAGTCGATCCGAGAGGACAGCGCCATCTCGTTTGCCGCAAGGGCTTTGATGCGGCGCCGACGCCGATCGGCATCGTCACGCTCGACATGCGGGGCCGGGCTGGGCCGGGTTGGCTCGGCTGCTGGCTAGGCGAGCGCCATTGGGGACAGGGCTTTGCAACGGAAGCCTGTCATGCGGCAATTGATTATGCCTTTCTTCACCAGCGGCATGAGAGATTACTGTTCGCTTGCCGGGTTACCAACCCGACAGGGCGTCGGGTGATCGAGAAATGCGGTTTCCAGATGGTCGCACAGGAGCTGGCCTCGGTGGTCGGCAACGGGGCGGCTGTTGCAATCGATCGGTTCCGCATAGATCGCAGCACCTGGGAGAGTATCAGGGCCTGGGAGCCATTGCGCGTCCACGACCATGAGGCCGGCGAGGCAACATGGAATGAGCGCACAAAGCTTTCGGCTCCGGTGGAGCAGATTTGAACGGATGCGGCGGCACTTGTCGCCGCTCGGACGCCAAATTCTCCACTGAAAGCGTGAGTACTAGTGGTCCGCTTCCTACATTCAGAACCGACGAATTAGTCGGGTTTGAGAGGAATTGCGGGCCTCTAGAGAGGTGAGTACGGAATGAAGTTGCTTTCCGGTGCCTTTGGTTCGTGGCGTCCTCGCGCGGCTCTCTCCCCGCGCATCGAGACTGGCCGCCTTGTTCTGAGGCAACTCGAACCCATCGATGCCTATGCCGTCGCTGCCTACCTCGGAGATATCGAGGTAGCGCGCTGGCTCGTCCGTGTGCCTCACCCTTTTACCGTGGACGACGCAACGGATTTCATCAGTCAATGCTGCGCCACAGCGAGCCTCGGTACCGCCGCGACGCTTGGCATGGTGATCCGCGGCGACGATAGAGCGATCGTCCGGGGCATCGTGGCACTGCACAGTCTGGACACGCGCCCAGAGATCGGCTTCTGGCTCGGGCGCCCGTTCTGGGGCCAGGGGCTGATGAGCGAAGCGGTGGACGCCACGCTGGCCTGGGCCTACGCCAGCCTCGACGTCGATGACATTGCTGCGGGCGCTTTTTATGGAAATGTGGCGTCTCTGGCCATTCAAGCGCGCCAGGGTTTTGAAGTGGTCGGCATGAGCCGCCGTCCCTCGCTGATCGAAGAGCGGCTCCTTGATCACGTCGATACGCGTCTCACGCGATCACGCCATGCGGCTCGACCGTGGCGACCGTGATTCTCAGCTTGGCCTAATCCCAAAAATCCGTTCATTTTCGGCGCGCGATGCTCTAAAGGGCAAGCTGCGGTCCGCATGAGAACAGCGGGCGGCGCGGCCGCCATCCCGAGTCCAAGGCAGCCGGCAGCGCAAAGCGCGGCCCAGGTCGCCATTCCAGGAAAGCTCCGATGAAATTCCTCGATCAAGCCAAGGTCTACGTCCGATCCGGCGATGGCGGTGCCGGTGCCGTGTCGTTCAGGCGAGAAAAGTTCATCGAGTTCGGAGGTCCCGACGGTGGCGACGGCGGCCGTGGCGGCGATGTATGGGCTGAGTGCGTCGGCGGCCTCAACACGCTGATCGACTACCGCTACCAACAACACTTCAAGGCAAAGACCGGTGGTCACGGCATGGGCCGCGACCGTCATGGTGCCAAAGGTGGCGACATCGTGCTGAAGGTGCCGGTCGGCACCCAGATCATTGAAGAAGATGGCGAGACGCTTCTCGCCGACATGGTCGAGATCGGCCAGCGTGTCCTGATCGCCAAGGGCGGCAACGGCGGCTTCGGCAACGCCTATTTCAAGACCTCGACCAATCAGGCCCCGCGTCGCGCCAACCCGGGCCTTCCCGGCGAGGAAAAGTGGCTGTGGTTGCGCCTGAAGCTGATCGCCGATGCAGGCCTCGTCGGACTGCCGAATGCAGGCAAATCCACGTTCCTTGCCCGCACGACGGCCGCCAAGCCCAAGATTGCCGATTACCCCTTCACGACACTGCATCCAGGACTGGGTGTCGTCCGCATTGATGCCCGCGAGTTCGTGCTGGCCGATATTCCGGGCCTGATCGAGGGCGCCCACGAAGGCGTCGGCCTCGGCGATCGCTTCCTGGGTCACGTCGAGCGTTGCGGCGTCCTGCTGCACCTCGTAGACGCCAGCCAGGAGGACGTGGTCGGTGCATGGCGCACGGTACGAGCCGAGCTTGACGCCTATGACGAGGCTCTTGGTGCAAAACCGGAAATCGTTGCGCTGTCCAAGTGCGAGTTGGTGCCCGAGGACGAGCTCGCCGCCAAGGCCAAGAAGCTGAAGCGGGCGGCCAAGGCGACGCCGATTCTCCTCTCTGCCATTACCGGCACGGGCGTTGAAGCCGTGCTGCGTGCCATGGCGACTGCCGTCGAAGCCAGTCGGGCTGAAAATGATGAATCGCGAGCCGCCACTGCCACACGTATTTGGCAGCCCATCTACCGCGAAAGCGACGACGACAGAGACGACGATGATGACGACTATTGAAGCTTTCACCGGTCCCCTGTCGGGCTATCGCCACGTGGTCATCAAGATCGGTTCGGCGCTTCTGGTCGAGGGACGCTCAGGAACGCTTAAGCGCGGCTGGATGGAAAGCGTTGCCACCGATGTGGCGCGATTGAGGGCAAGCGGCGCGGACGTGCTGCTGGTCTCGTCCGGAGCCATTGCCATGGGTCGCGGCGTTCTGAAACTGCCGAAAGGCAAGCTGAAGCTCGAGGATAGCCAGGCGGCAGCAGCCGTTGGGCAGATCGCCCTTGCGAAGGCCTGGGCCGAAGTCCTCGGCGATCACGGCATCACTGCGGGGCAGATTCTTCTCACGCTCGGCGACACCGAAGAGCGCCGCCGATATCTCAATGGTCGCGCGACCATCGGCAAGCTGTTGAAGCTCGGTGCCGTGCCGGTCATCAACGAAAACGACACCGTGGCAACGACCGAGATCCGCTACGGCGACAACGACCGGCTCGCCGCCCGCGTGGCTGCCATGATGGGTGCGGACCTCCTGGTTCTGCTTTCGGACATCGACGGCCTTTATACGGCCCCCCCGCAATCTGATCCCAATGCCACATTGATCCCGGTGATCGACCGCATCACGCCTGAAATCGAGGCGATGGCCGGCGGCGCGGCGTCAGAACTGTCGCGCGGCGGCATGAAGACCAAGATCGATGCCGGCAAGATTGCCACCGTCGCCGGCACCGCGATGATTATCGCTTCGGGCAAGGTGACCGCGCCGCTCTCGCGCATTGATGCCGGTGGGCCTCATTCCCTGTTCCGCGCCGAGGCCAACCCCGTCACCGCCCGCAAGGCCTGGATCGCCGGCCACATCGAAGCGCCCGGTGTCCTGACCATCGATGCCGGTGCTGTGAAAGCCCTGAAACAGGGACGTAGCCTGCTGCCACCGGGCGTCACGCGGGTCGATGGAGATTTCCATCGCGGCGACACGGTGATCGTCGTGGATGAGGCCGGCGCAGAACTGGCCCGTGGCCTCGTCGCCTACGATGCCGTCGATGCACGCCGCATCCGCGGACAGAATTCTGCGGTGATCGAGAGTATTCTGGGAGCGCCAGGCCGCACCGAAATGATCCACCGCGATGACCTCGTTCTGAAGGGCGACCTCGGAGACTGACCATGACCGCATTGACCGACGTTTCCGTTCACGACCTGATGGCCGACGTGGGCCGGCGCGCCCGCATTGCGGCCCGCCGCCTCGCCCGCGCTTCCACGCGAGAAAAAGTGGAAGCTCTCGCGGCCATGGCCAGAGAGGTCCGCGCCCGCCAGGCCGACATTCTCAAAGCCAACGCCATCGATGTTGCAGCGATGAAGGAAAATGGCGTCATCGCCTCATTTTTGGATCGCGGCACGCTCGATCCCAGCCGCGTCGAAGCCATTGCCAAGGCACTGGAAGAAATCGCTGCCCTACCCGATCCGGTCGGTCGCGTTCTTGCCGCCTGGACCCGGCCGAATGGTCTCGCCATCGAGCGGGTGGCAACACCGCTTGGCGTCATCGGCATCATTTTCGAAAGCCGCCCCAACGTCACGGCCGACGCCGGCGCTTTATGTCTGATGGCTGGAAACGCCGCAATTCTGCGCTGCGGCTCCGATTCGCTTCGCTCGTCCCAGGCAATCCTGACCGCACTAGCCGCCGGCCTTAAAGCCGCTGGTTTGCCCGAGGATGCCATCCAGCTGGTGCCGATCAAGGATCGCGCCGCGGTCGGCGAAATGTTGACGGGGCTCAACGGATCGATTGACGTCATCGTCCCGCGCGGCGGCAAGAGCCTCGTTGCCCGTGTGCAAGCCGAGGCGCGTGTCCCGGTATTCGCCCATCTCGAGGGCCTTTGCCACATCTATATCGACAAGGCGGCCGATCTCGACATGGCCGTTAATGTCACCGTCAATGCAAAACTGAGACGCGTCGGTGTCTGCGGCTCCGCCGAGACACTGCTCGTTGATCGCGCGGTTGTCGAAACCCACCTGCTCCCCATCTTGACCGCGCTTCACGAACGCGGTTGCGAAATCAGGGCAACGGACGAAATTCGCGCCCGCTTTCCGGCGGCTGTACCCGTAACCGAAGCCGATTGGTCAACCGAATATCTGGCACCGATCATCTCGGTAAAACTGGTCGACGGTGTCGATGCGGCCATCGAACACATAGAAACCTATGGCTCGCACCATACGGAGAGCATCATCACGGCGGACGAGGCGACCGCTGCCCGCTTCCTGGCGAATGTCGACTCGGCCATCGTGCTGCACAATGCCTCCACGCAGTTTGCCGATGGCGGTGAGTTCGGCATGGGCGCTGAAATCGGCATCGCCACCGGCAAGATGCATGCGCGCGGTCCGGTCGGCGTCGAGCAATTGACGTCGTTCAAATACCGCGTGCGTGGGAACGGCCAGACGCGGCCATGACACCTCCTCGCCTCCCCGCCACGTTCCCTGGCATGCACGTTGGCCTCTACGGCGGTTCCTTCAACCCGCCGCACAGAGGCCACGCGCACGTGGCGCGTCTGGCCTTCCAGCGCCTTGGACTTGACCGCATTTGGTGGCTGGTCAGCCCAGGCAACCCGCTGAAATCGGCGGATGGTCTGCCTGACGTTGATCAGCGATTGGCCGCGGTGCGAAAGATCGCCCGGCACCCGCGCGCTGTCGTAACCGATCTCGAAGCGCGTCTCCGCACCCGCTACACGGTCGATCTCGTTCGTCGGCTGAAGGCGCTGCGCCCCGGCGTTCGGTTCGTTCTGGTGATCGGGGCAGACAATTGGGCCACCTTTCACCGTTGGGGCGGCTGGCGGGAAATCGCGCAGACAATGCCGATCGCCGTCATCGATCGGCCCGGTGCCACCTTCGCAGCGTTGAGCTCGCCTGCAGCCAGAAGATTCGCCAAGGAGCGAATCGCCGAGCCCGACGGACGTCGTTTGCCAGATCTCAGGCCGCCCGCCTGGATATTCATCGCCGGAGTCAAGGTTCCGCTGTCATCGACAGAAATTCGTCGCACCGGCAAAACGTCCTAGCCATTGGTACCGGTCGATCTTGAAAACGTCACCATCAAGGTTCATCCTTTTATTCATCCGCTATTGCCGGTATGGGGCCGGTTGCTGCGGATAACTTCACGAGGTGCCCCCCTGAGCATGCCTTTCACCGAGAGCGCCTACAGCGCCAACTCCTTTGCCGACGTCGCTGCATTCTCCGGCGATGTCACCCCCTCCCCGCGATCCTTGCTCGACACGATTCTCGCCAGCCTTGACGATGCCAAGGCGGAGGAAATCGTTGATATCGACGTTGCCGCCAAGACACCGATCGCCGACCATATGGTGATCTGCACGGGCCGCTCCAGCCGCCACGTTGGCGCCATCGCCGATCACTTGATCAAGGACCTGAAGGATGCCGGCTTCGGTACCGCCGCTGTCGAGGGCCAGCCGGCCTGCGACTGGGTGTTGATCGATGCTGACTCGGTCATTGTTCATGTCTTCCGGCCGGAAGTACGCGAATTCTACCATTTAGAGAAGATGTGGGCGTCCGATCCGGCACCCCAGACCGGGCGTCGCTGAAGTACGTCGCGGACGCGTCTGGCTCAGGCGTATTGCACGTATCCAGTCAGGACCATCTCCGCTGGAAAGCTCGGGCTTCCTGGCCGGCTGATCCTGAGACAGTTCGGACGAGACTCTCTTGATCCCCGAAGTGCGGGGCCACTGGCCCCGCCGGTACGGCGTGTGCGCCCAAAAAGACTGAAGCGAATGCGCATTGCCATCCATGCAGTTGGAAAACTCAAGGCAGGCCCCGAGCGGGAACTTGCCGAGCGTTACCTAGATCGCGCCGACAAGGCGGGACGTTCGATCGGCTTCTCCTCGGTCACCGCCCGGGAGATTGTCGAAAGCCGTGCCCGCGAAGCCCTGCAGCGCAAGGAAGAAGAGGCACGAGAGCTTCTGTCTGACCTTCCGCCGGGCGCCTTGCTGATCGCGTTGGACGAGCGGGGTGATTCGCCAACCTCGGAACGATTCGCCGAGATGTTGGGCGAGGCGCGTGATCGTGGCACGCCGAACACCGTTCTGCTGATAGGCGGGCCGGATGGCCACGGACAGGAGCTCCTGTCGCGCGCCGGCCACCGTATTTCTTTTGGCAGACTGACGTGGCCGCATCAAATCGTCCGCATTCTTGCCGCAGAGCAGATCTATCGTGCCGTCACTATTCTGAGTGGCCATCCCTATCATCGCGCCTGATCCACCCTGACGTTTCGTATCCTCCAATCCTTGGTTGACGAAGCGTTAACGGAAAGACCGATAGGTTCGGCCGCTCGACCGCACAGATACCGGACAACCTCATCGTCCATGCCGCCCGAAATGCGACGCCACGGAGCCCGCCGCCTGACCATCGCCGCCATTCTGGCGGCGTTGCCGTGCTACGCCGTCGCACAGGACGGGCTGCCTCCGGAGGCCACGGCGTTTGCGCCGGCCACGACTGCTGCGCGACCGGCGCCAGTCCCAACTACGACGCAGGACAGCGATCGCGCCGAATCGGAGCGGGCACTCAAGGATCAAGAGCTCGCCAAGTTGCGGAGCTCGATGGAGCTTTCCGCTGAAAAGCAGGCGGAAATAGCAGCCGAGATAGCAGGGCTCTCGCGTGATCAACAGGCGCTCAACGATCAGCTCGTCACATCGGCGGCCCGCGTTCAGTCGCTAGAACAATCAATTACCGACAGTGAAGAACGTCTTGCTCGAGGCGCCGACAACGAGGCGCGCATCCGCAAATCGCTTTCCGCCCGGCGCGATGTGCTGATCGCTGTTCTTTCCACCGCCCAACGCATCGGCCGCCAGCCCCCTCCGGCACTTGTTGTCAGCCCTGAAGACGCACTGAAGGCGGTTCGGTCGGCGGTGGTGGTTGGCGCCGTCTTGCCGGAGATTCGTCTCGAAGCCGAAGCGCTGCAGTCAGACCTCGATGCCCTCGTTGCCGAGAGAAATCGCTCGGCCGCCGAACGAGATCGCCTCCGGGCAGACGCGGCGGCTATCGCAGAGGAGCGGCAGCGGTTGACGCTCCTCATCGAAAAGAAAAAGTCCGAAAGCGAAGCAAGAAGCGCCGATCTGGCAGCGGAAAAGGCGCGTGCCGAAGATCTGGCAAAGCATGCCCGCAGCCTCGAGGAGTTGATCGCTGGCATGAAGAAGGCTTCTCCGTCAACCCGAACGGAGTCGCCGGCACAGGCCACGAAATCACAGCCCGATACCAGTGGGCGCCTCGGACCGGCAATAGCCTTTGCAGATGCCAAGGGACGGCTGATCTTGCCGGTCCGAGGCGTCAATCTTCTCTCTTTCGGCGATGACAACGGCCTAGGCGGCGTCTCGCAGGGGCAGTCGATCGCAACCCGAGCCGGTGCCCGCGTGGTCTCTCCGGCTGATGGCAGGGTCGTCTACGCCGGACCGTTTCGCTCTTATGGACAGCTCTTGATCCTCGACGCCGGCGACGACTATCATATCGTTCTTGCTGGTATGGAGCGGATCGATGTCCAGCCGGACCAATTTGTTTTGACGGGAGAGCCCGTCGGTGTCATGGGAAACCAGCGCTTGGCAAGCGCCGCCGCGCTGGATGCCAGCGTTACGCAGCCCGTGCTTTACGTTGAGTTTCGCAAAGGTGGAACTTCGATCGATCCCTCCCCCTGGTGGGTCGCATCGCAGGATCGGAAGGTCAGCGGATGATCAGAAAATTGTCGCTACTCGCAGCGGGCGCCGTCCTTGGTGCTGGCGTTACTACCCTGACCCTCGAGCACCGTCTGCCCGGTTTTGGGTCGGCCGTTGCCGCTGGTGTCGACACCTATCGCCAGCTCAACTTGTTTGGTGATGTCTTCGAGCGCATCCGCTCGGACTATGTCGAAGAACCCGACGAGCCGGCTCTGATCGAAGCGGCCATCAATGGCATGCTGAGTTCGCTCGATCCGCATTCGAGCTATATGAATGCCAAGAGCTACCAGGACATGCAGGTCCAGACCAAGGGCGAGTTCGGCGGACTTGGCATCGAGGTCACCATGGAGGATGGCGTCGTCAAGGTGGTGACACCGATCGACGATACGCCCGCAACAAAGGCTGGCATCCGCGCCGGCGACTTGATCACCGCCATCGACGGGACCGACGTGAAGGGTCTCACCCTGAACGATGCGGTCGACAAGATGCGCGGTCCGGTCAATTCGTCGATCACCCTCACAGTCGTGCGTGGGACCGACAAGCCATTCGACGTCAAGATCGTGCGCGACGTCATCAAGATGCAGTCGGTGCGCTACGAGGTGAAGGAAGACGTCGGCTACATCCGCATCTCCCAGTTCACCGCACAGACCTTCGATGGTCTCAAGACGGCGGTCGACAAGATTACGGCTGAAGTTCCTGCCGACAAGCTCAAGGGCTATGTCCTCGACCTGCGCAACGATCCAGGCGGCCTGCTTGACCAGGCTATCGCTGTATCCGACGCCTTCCTCGAGAAGGGAGAGATCGTCTCGACACGCGGCCGCCATGACAGCGATACGCGTCGCTACTCTGCAAAGGCGGGCGAACTTGTTGGCGACAAGCCAGTGATCGTTCTCATCAACGGTGGTTCGGCATCGGCGTCTGAAATCGTCGCAGGCGCGTTGCAGGATCATCGCCGGGCGACGATCCTCGGCACACGCTCCTTCGGCAAGGGATCGGTTCAGACGATCATCCCGCTGGGTTCCAGTGGCGCCATCCGCCTGACCACTGCCCGCTATTACACGCCATCGGGCAACTCCATTCAGGCCAAGGGCATCCACCCGGACATTGAGGTGATGCAGGACTTGCCTGAAGATCTCAAGGATCAGGTGACGGAGACCAAGGGTGAGGCTTCGCTGAAGGGTCATCTCAAGAGCGAAACAGCTGGTGCCGAAGGCTCCGGCAGCCAGGCCTACGTGCCGCCGGATCCCAAGAACGACAAGCAGCTCAATATGGCGCTCGATCTGTTGCGCGGCTTGCAGGCCAATGCGGCCTTCCCGCCAAAGGGCGACGACCCGGTCGCGAACTGAGAAACCACGCGAGACAAAGAGTAAGGCGGGCCGGAGTTCACTCCGGCCCGTTCCGTTTCTGTGGCATACCGTACCGCCACGGATTGAACTAAGCTCGAACCGACCGAATCAGGACGGTCGCCCACAGCCGGATCCCACGCGCCATGAACGACCTGACCAAACCCCTCGGCTTCGGCGGCTCCAGCGGTCGTCGGCTCCGCGTACCGGTGGGCGCCATCGCCGCGGTCATTACCGCGTGCCTGTTTGCCGGCCTTGCCGTCTGGCTGATGGTCGTGAGCGATCCACTGGGTGGCGAGCCATTTGCACGAGCTAAGATCGAAACATCGGATACGGGCTACGCCCGCGCAGACATCGCGACAGTTGGTGTCAAGTCGGGCACCGGTGAGCTTCTCCCTCCTCCATCCGAGATCAAGCCTGAAGCCGGCGTCAAGGTAGAAGGCCCAAGCGGAGCGGAGGCAGCTGTCGCATTGCCGATCGAAGCCGATGCCGCACTCACCGAAACCTCGCCCTTCGGCCCGTTGCCCCGGGTTGCCGCCGACGGTCGCAGACCGGTCGATGTCTACGCTCGCCCTGTTCCCGGTTTTGTCGGAGCCTCCCCGAAAATCGCCATCGTGGTCGGTGACCTGGGTCTCAGCCAAACCGGAACGCAGGAAGCGCTGGAAAAACTGCCGCCTCAGGTTACGCTCGGCTTCGCACCCTCAGGTGCCAGCCTCGATCGCTGGACGGCCAAGGCAAGACAGGACGGCCACGAACTTCTTTTGCAGGTGCCCTTGGAACCGTTCGACTATCCTGACAACGACCCGGGTGAAAACACCCTGTTGGTCAGCAAGGACACACGCCAGAACATCGAAAACCTGCACCGGGTCATGGGCCGCCTCACGACCTATGTCGGCATCGTCAACTACATGGGCGCCCGTTTCACGTCCGAGGCCGCAGCGCTTGATCCTGTGATGCAGGAGATATCCTTGCGCGGTCTCCTCTATCTCGACGACGGCAGCTCGCCACGAAGCGTTGCCGAACAGTCGGCCGGAAAATTCAAAACAACCTTCGCGCGGGCAGACTTGGTTATCGACGTCATTCCGACTCCAAACGAAATTGCCGGCCGGCTCACTCAACTCGAACAAATTGCCCGTACGCGAGGGATGGCGGTAGGCGTCGCCAGTGCTAGACCGGCGACCATCAAGGCCCTGGCCGGTTGGACGAGCGGTCTCGACGGCCGTGGCATCACTTTGGTGCCGATTACCGCGGCGCCGCAACGCAACTGAGATGATGATGACTTCTCGAGCCAATCTTCCCTATCGTCCCTGCGCCGGAGCCGTTCTGATCAACCGCACCGGCCTCGTCTTCGTCGGCCACCGCGCCGACCTTGAGGGCGCTCCCGGCGCTGCTCCTTGGCAAATGCCACAAGGCGGAATCGACAAGGACGAAAGCCCGCTCGACGCAGCCCGAAGAGAGCTTTGGGAAGAGACTTCCGTGCGCTCTGTCGAGTTCCTGGGCGAAGCGCCGGATTGGTACAGCTACGACATTCCCGACGAACTTGCGGCAGGGCGCTTTCAGAAGAAATGGCGCGGCCAGACGCAGAAGTGGTTCGCCTTTCGCTTCATGGGCGACGAAAGTGAAATCAATATAGAATCGCCTGCTGAAGGTGCCCATCCGGCAGAGTTCTCCCGCTGGGCGTGGAAACCTCTTTCGGAGGTTCCGTCTCTGGTTGTCGCCTTCAAGCGACCGATCTACGAGAAGGTCGCTGCCGCCTTTGCCAATCTGGCAGTGCCCCAATGACCGCGCGACTTCCTGCAGCGCTCACGCCGCCAGCTCCATCCGAACGCGAACCACTTCTGCCGGATCTTCCCTATCGACCGAACGTCGGTATCTGTCTTTTCAACTCCGAGGGGTTGGTGTTCGCCGGCCGAGCCTATTTAAACCCCTTCGGTTGGCCCGACCCTGAGATTTTTTCCGAAGGGGCAGATTGGGCACTTCCACAGGGCGGAATCGACCTTGGCGAAGAGATTGTCGCGGCAGCGCGCCGTGAGCTCTGGGAAGAGACCGGTGTCACGAGCGCCAAGCTGATCGCAGTGACCGACGAATGGTGGAGCTACGATTTTCCTGTTCGCGGCGCAAAGATCCACAAACTCTATCCATTCAGGGGCCAACGCCAGCGCTGGGTCGCTTTCCGCTTTACCGGCGCTCAGGACGAAATCACGGTCGCCGCGACGCACACCGACGAACCTGCCGAGTTCCTGGAATGGGGCTGGCGCTCGCTCTCGGATTTGCCAGCCATTGCGCCGATGCATCGGCGCCAGCAATACCAACGAGTAGCCGACATGTTCGGGGATATAGGTCCGGCCTGACTTAGCGACGGCGGCGTCCTGCGGCCTGTTCGGCAGCGCGAGCGAGCGTCAAGAGCGTTTCGCCCACGATATCTGCGGCCAGCGTCTGATTGAGGCGGGCATCGCGGGCCGCGTCGCCGAGGACGGTAATCGCCCTGGCCAAGCGAGCCGGAGGCCAAAGCCCGAGGGCCGTCTCAACCTTGCCCTTGCGCTTGAAGAACACTGGCGGGCGAGCACCATTGACGGCATCCGAAGGTGAAACTCCGGAATCGACAGCTGCACGCAATTCGTCGAGCAGCATGAAATGCCGCAGCGCAGCTCCGGCCATCTGACCGGCGTCAACCCCTTCCGCCCGCGCCTTGGCGAGCCCCTCGACCAGCACACCCAAGGTGCCGCAGGCAGCCGCGTCAATTACCTCGTCCACGGCAAAGGTCGAGCTGTCACCGACCAGCGTTTCAACGTCGGCCAGCGTGATGGCCTCCGCTCCATAGGCGTGCAGACAAAGCTTTTGAATTTCTCCGCGCGTCATCAGGCGGTCGCCGCCAAGCAGCGAAAGGAGAAGCGCGCGAGCCTCTGGCGCGATCGAAAGGCCCGCAGCCCTTACCTCTTCATCGATGAGAATGCCGATCGACCTTTCGTCGTCGGCAAAGCAGGGTATCGCATAGGCGCGGCTCTCTTGCTCGAAGAGAACCCTGAGCGGATTGGACTTCTTGAGATCGCCCGCTTCGACGATGATCGCGGTATCTGGGGGAGGCTCCTTGAACAGCGCCCGGAAACGACCAGCGAGATCGCTGCGCCCGCCATCACGCAAGAGAATGGCTCGACGGCTCGAGAACATTGAAACGGCATACGCCTCATCGGCAAGTCGTGTCGGATTCGCCGTGAGCTCAGATCCTTCGATGCGAACCAAGGCAAAGGGATCGCCCGGATCGGAAAAGGCCGAAGCGATTGCCTTGGCGCGCTCCGAGACAAGACCGGTATCCGGGCCATAGACCAGATAGAAGGCGACATCCTGCGGCGGCCGCGCGACGAGGCGATCGGCCTCTTGAGCACGCGCGGCTACCATGGCGTCAACCCTTGATCAGCGCCGAGGACAACCGCAGACGAATGTCGGCCGCCGCTGAACGAGCTGCTCGGTCCTCAGCATCCTGCTGCGCTCTCACATTGGCATACCGCTGCGATGTCACGTCAAACGAGGATGTCGTATAGACGTTATCCGAAGTGATCACCCGCCCTGTGGCGATCTCGGTCAATGTGTAGGTCGTCGTCAGCGACACCAGTTTGGCAACGGCTATATCTTCGCTTGCCCTGATGGCGAGATCCTGGACGCTCTCGGAAATGATCAGATGCAGACGATACTTCGGTGTCACCAACGAGCCGCCGCCACGTAGCTGGAACAGCAGCTCGTTCATCAAAGCCTGTGGCACGCGGTCCGTCTGCGTCTCGATGGCGATCGAGGCAAGCTCGGTCGCCATAGCCGGCTTGCCACCTGCGGCTTGCGAGCCAACCGGCGCGTAGACTGGCCGCACCTGACAGGCAGCAAGAAGAGCGACAACTCCGAGCGCCAGAGCACCACGGCGAAGGAAATCAGACGACCACATTGACGATCCTCTGGGCGACGACGATGACCTTCTTCGGACTCTTGCCGTCGAGCGCCTTGATCACGGCATCGAGCTTCATGACTTCCGCCTCCACCTCGGCGGGCGAGGCCGTGCGAGCAACTGTGACGTCAGCACGCTTCTTACCATTGACCTGGACTGGAAGCGTCACCTCGTCCTCAACAAGCAGAGATCGATCGATTACGGGCCAATCGGTGAGTGCCACCAGTCCGTCGTTGCCCAGCGCCGCCCAGCTTTCCTCGGCAAGATGCGGCGTCATCGGCGCCATCATCCGGACCAGCAGTCCCGTAGCCTCAATCAACGCCTTTGCAGCTACGCCGTCCGTAGCCAACAACGCTTTCTCGTTGGCGAGTGCACCGGCCAACGTGTTGACCAGCTCATAGATCTTGGCCAAGGCCACATTGAAGCGCAGACCTTCGATATTCTCTTCGACGGCGGCGAGCGCCTTGTGAGCGGCCTTGCTGAGCGATAGCGCCAGCTTGTCACCCCCGTCGGCGCGTTCGGCCGTCGGAACCAGCTCGGACGCCTCGGAGACGATGCGCCAGACACGCTGCAGGAACCGGGCGGTGCCTTGAGCGCCGGCTTCGGTCCATTCGACGTCGCGCTCCGGTGGGCTGTCCGACAGCATGAACCAGCGTGCGGTATCGGCGCCGAAGCTGTCGATGATGTCGGTCGGATCGACGGTATTCTTCTTCGACTTCGACATCTTCTCGATCGCGCCGATCTTTACGGGCGCACCGGAAGACAGCAGCCGGGCCTTGCGACCGCCAGTTTCCTCAATGATCTCGATATCGGCCGGCGATACCCATTCGCCGCTTTCCGACTGATAGGTCTCGTGCACCACCATTCCCTGGGTGAAGAGCCCACGAAACGGCTCGTCGAAGCCGACGTGGCCGCACTTCTTCATCGCACGGGTGAAGAAGCGCGAATAGAGAAGATGCAGAATGGCGTGCTCGATGCCACCGATATACTGATCGACCGGCAACCAGGCATTGACCACATCCGGCACCGTCGGCGTCTGCGCGCGCGGCTCCGTGAAGCGGCTGTAATACCAGGACGAATCGACAAACGTATCCATGGTGTCTGTCTCGCGCCGAGCGGGCTTGCCGCACTCGGGACAGACGCACTTGGTAAAGGTCGGATGCCGATCAAGCGGGTTGCCCGGACGATCGAACTCCACATCCTCAGGCAAACGCACCGGCAAGTCCTTGGCAGGAACCGGAACGACACCGCATGCCTCGCAGTGGATGACCGGAATCGGACAGCCCCAGTAGCGCTGACGGGAAATACCCCAGTCCCGCAGGCGGTAGTTCACCTGTCGCTTGGCCGACGGTACGCCGTGCAGCACGGTCGACTCCAGCTTGCTCGCGACGAGATCCTTGGCCGCCTCGACATCCATTCCATTGAGGAAGTCGGAATTGAACAGCTTGCCGTCATCGGTGTAGGCGACATCGCCCACCGCGAACGCGGCAGGGTCCGCGCCTTCCGGCAGAACGACCGGCGTGACGCTGAGGCCATACTTGCGAGCGAAATCAAGGTCGCGCTGATCATGAGCCGGGCAACCGAAGATTGCGCCGGTGCCATAATCCATCAGCACGAAATTGGCGATGTAGACCGGATAGCTCTTGCCATTGAAGGGATGCTTCACCGAAAGACCGGTCGCATAACCCTTCTTCTCTGCCGTCTCGAGTGCCGCTGCAGACGTACCGATCCGCCGGCATTCCTCGCAGAAAGCAGCGACCGCCGGGTCGTTGTCGGACAATGCCCTAGCCACTGGGTGATCGGCGGAAAGCGCCAGGAAGCTCATGCCGAACAGGGTGTCCGGACGGGTGGTGAATACCTCGATGGTCGGATCGCCAGCCACCGCCGGCCCGTCGATCTCGAACCGAACCCGCAGGCCCTCCGACCGGCCGATCCAGTTCTTCTGCATCGTCCGGACCTTTTCCGGCCAACGGTCGAGCGTATCGAGAGCGGACAACAACTCGTCGGAATAGTCCGAGATCTTCAGGAACCACTGCGTCAGCTCGCGCTGCTCGACCAGCGCACCGGAGCGCCAGCCACGGCCGTCGATCACCTGCTCGTTGGCGAGCACCGTCATGTCGACGGGATCCCAGTTGACCTTGGACTTCTTGCGGTCGACCAGGCCAGCCTTCATGAAGTCGAGGAACAGCTTCTGCTGCTGCGTGTAGTAATCCTCGTCGCAGGTCGCGAATTCGCGGCTCCAGTCGAGCGACAGACCCATGCTTTTCAGCTGGCCGCGCATGGTTGCGATGTTTTCATAAGTCCACGTCTTGGGATGGACGTGGCCCTTCATCGCAGCGTTTTCAGCCGGCATGCCGAACGCATCCCAGCCCATGGGATGCAGGACACTGAATCCCTTGGCGCGCTTGTAGCGAGCCACCACGTCGCCCATGGTGTAGTTGCGCACGTGCCCCATGTGAATGCGGCCGGACGGGTAGGGGAACATCTCAAGGACGTAATACTTGGGACGCGGATCGTCGTTCTTCGTCTCGAAAACCTTGGCCTCGGTCCATGCCCTCTGCCAGCGCGTTTCCGCTTCGCGCGCATTGTATCGCTCGGTCGCCATCGTCTCGTCTTCTGTTCTGATCCACGCCTATCGCCGGCCGAGAGCGCCAAGGGCACGCGGCCGCGCGAAAAACTCATGGCATGACCATCATCAGAAACGGTCCCTAGGGTCAATGCTTTGGAACACCGAGGCTGGCGTTTTCCGTCCGACCGCGGCAGGACAGGCAAGGCTGAGCCGGCAATCAGTCGCCGAGGAAGTCGGTTGCGTGATCGCGGACGAAGGTTTCAAAGAAGCGGGGCGCCCGCCCCGTCATCTTCTCAACTGCCGGGCTGACGATCGACGCTTCACCGTCACGAATGGTATCGAACTCGGCTGCGCGCTCGGTGATTTGCTTCTCCGGCACGCCTTCGGCAGAGAGTCGTTCTTCGTAATCGGCAAGCGAGATTGGCTTGAAGACGACCTTTCGGCCCGTGACATGGCTCATCACCTCGGCAGCTCTCGAAAGGGGAAGAGCGGCGGGCCCCGTGAGAACGAGCGTCTGGCCGTCGAAATCCGAGCTCGTCAGGGCAACGGCGGCAGCGGCAGCGACATCGCGCCCATCAACAAAGCTGATAAGTCCCTCATCGGTCGGCAGCGCCAACTCGCCTTTCCTGACATCGTCCTTCCAGACGGTCCGGAAGTTGTCGGCAAACCAGTTGGCCCGCAGGATGACAAATGGCAGGCCGGAGTTCTCGAGTACCTGCTCGAGCCGGCGATAGGGGTTATCCTCCGACACATCGGCAGCAATGGTTGAGAGCAACACCGCCTTGATCTTGCGATCAACCACATGGCGCATCACCGGCATCAAGGCAGCGATGACGTCGAGTGGTGCCGAAGGCATGAGAACGAAAACGCGATCCACCCCCTCGAACAACGGGGCGATGCTGGTCGGATCGCGAAAATCGAAGCGTAGAATTTCGGCGTCCGGATGCGCCTGCCCGTCCAGGGCGGCCGCTTTGACGGTTTCGCCTTTTGCCACCAACTCGGAAACAACCAACTGGCCGATGGTACCGGTGGCGCCAAGAACGAGGATGCTGTCTGCCATGGAGGGCTCCGTCATAACTCCGATCCGGCCAAATAGCCGGCGGAGTAAGGAACGCCCTCACCCGGCGCCCGGTTCCCACCTCTTAGCCGTATCGATGACTGCGGCGAGCTGCCCAAGCTCATGGTCTGCGTAAACAGCAATTCCGTGCTCGGACAACAGCGCTGCTGTGACGCCGGCTCCGGCGATACGATGTCCCGAAAACGAACCGTCATAGATCTGAAGGCTTCCGCAGGATGGGCTTCGATCAATCAGAAGCGCGTAGGCACAACTGTTCTTGCGAGCAAGATCGAGCGCCAACTTTGCACCGGCCACGAAAGCTGCCGTCATATCTTCGCCGGTGCTGGTGATAACGCGCGCCCTTCCGGCAAGCACATCGGCACCTGACCCGCCTGCAATTTCCGCCGCAGGGCGCGGCACGGGAAGCTCACCCATGAGTTCAGGACAAATCGGCACCAATCTTCCCTCGGACTGCCAGCGGTCGAGGCGTAGATCGTCAAGCCGTTTGCCATTGCCATCGTAGCGAACGGGCCGGCCGAGCAGGCACGCAGAAATCAGGATACGATCCATTGGTGCCACCGTTAGTACAAAAAGGGCGCCTTCCCAGATAAGAAGACGCCCTTTGTCTCGTCCCTGACGACCTTCGTCAATCTTCTTCGGTGCGCATCAAAATCTCGCGCTTGCCGGCATGGTTGGGCGGTCCCACAAGACCCTCGTTTTCCATCCGCTCGATGAGCGAGGCCGCTCGATTGTAACCGATCCCGAGCCGACGCTGGATGTAGCTCGTGGTCGCTCGCTTGTCGCGCAACACCAGCGCCACCGCCTGATCATAGAGATCGGCATTCTCATCGATCGGCGCCGCGTCGCCGCCGCCACTCTCTTCCTCGTCGTCCGCCGTGATGGCGTCGAGATAATCCGGCGTCCCTTGCGTCTTGAGATGCGCGACGATCGCCTCGACTTCCCCGTCGGAGACGAACGGGCCGTGGACACGCTGAATGCGGCCACCGCCCTGCATGTAGAGCATGTCGCCCTGCCCCAAGAGCTGTTCGGCACCTTGCTCGCCAAGAATGGTGCGGCTGTCGATCTTCGACGTCACCTGGAAGGAGATGCGCGTCGGGAAGTTGGCCTTGATGGTACCGGTGATGACGTCCACCGACGGACGCTGCGTCGCCATGATGACGTGGATGCCGGCGGCACGCGCCATCTGGGCGAGACGCTGCACCGCACCTTCGATTTCCTTGCCGGCAACCATCATCAGGTCGGCCATCTCGTCGATGATCACGACGATGAACGGCAGCGGCTTGAGCTCCATCTCCTCTGTTTCGAAGATCGGCTCGCCGGTTTCCTTGTCAAAACCGGTCTGGACGGTGCGGTTGATGCTCTCGCCCCGCTCGATTGCCTGCGCAACGCGGGCGTTGAAGCCCTCGATGTTGCGCACGCCGACCTTGGACATCTTCTTGTAGCGGTCCTCCATCTCGCGGACCGTCCACTTGAGCGCCACCACCGCCTTGCGCGGGTCGGTAACCACTGGTGTCAGGAGATGCGGGATACCGTCGTAGACCGACAGTTCCAGCATCTTTGGATCGATCATGATTAACCGGCACTCTTCCGGGGTCATCCGGTAGAGAAGGCTGAGGATCATGGTGTTGATCGATACCGACTTGCCCGAACCGGTGGTACCGGCCACCAGCATGTGTGGGGTGCGGGCAAGATCGATGATCACCGGCTCGCCGCCAATGGTTTTGCCGAGGGCAAGCGCCAACCGTCCCTTGAACTTCTCGAAGTCCTGGCTAGCGATCAGCTCACGCAGATAGACCATCTCGCGCCGCTGGTTGGGCAGCTCGATACCGATAGCATTCTTGCCAGGAATGACCGCGACACGGGCTGCCACGGCACTCATCGAGCGAGCGATATCGTCGGCAAGGCCGATGACGCGCGACGATTTGATACCAGGCGCCGGCTCCAGCTCGTAGAGGGTCACCACCGGACCGGGACGAACATTGAAGATCTCGCCCTTGATGCCGAAGTCCTCGAGCACGCCTTCCAGCAATCCGGCGTTCTGCTCGAGACTGTCGGGCGTGTACTGAACGCCGTTCCCGCCCTTGGGCTCGGCGAGCAGCTCAATGTCGGGAAACTCGAAGCCGCCCTCGTCGAGCAGGGAAAGCTGGGTGCCCCCCTTTGCTCGCTTGCCCGGCTGCATCGGCGGCGCAGGCGCCTTCACACGCGCTGCCGGCTTCTCAGGTTGTGCGGCGGCAGGCTTGCCGATGCGGGAAGCCGGACCGCGAAGCGGTGTCGGGCGCGCTTCATAGGTGCGTGGGGCCGGCGCCACGGCAACCGGCTGCGGCGGTGCGATCAGCTCCGTTTCGTCATAGTCGGACAAACGATCGTCCATCGAGAAGGGCGCGACATCGTCTTCCTCCTCGTCGTCGTCCACGGCAGGCTCGGGAGCAGCAGCGCGCTGTCGCTCTGCCGGAGCAAAAGATGGTTCAACCCGACCGCCGCGACGTTCGGCGACCGGCGGATCGTAGTCGTCCTCTTCATCGTCCATAACGGGGGGCGTTGCGGGGCGCGGGCGTCCAGCAAGGGTGGGCTCGGCACGGCGTGCAACCGGCGGCTCGTAGTCATCTTCATCTTCGTATTCTTCGCCCGGATAGGCAAAGGCCGGACGACGGAACAGACGACGCGACAGGCCGGCCCGCAAGGTCAGCCACCAATGGCCGGCGATGCCAACAAGAGCACTCAGACGGCTCTCCCCGGTGTCCTCATCCTCATCGTCCTCGTCTTCTTCGATGACAGGCGCCGGCTTGGTGCCGATGCGATGCCCCGGCACGCCAGATGCATAGATCATGGCGGCAAGCGCCAATGGCCCCGTCACGATCAGCACAACGAGGCGCAGCGTGTCGGTGAGAACACCATTGTTGAACGCAGCGGGGAGCTGCAGGACCAGATCGCCAATCGCGCCACCGAGGCCGGTCGGCAAGGGCCATCCTGTGGTTGGCGGCAGGGCGCCCATGAACGCGGCACCGATCAGCGTACCGACCAGCCAGCCGATCAGCCGATTGCGAGCTACGTGAGGAATCCGGCCGATGGTGAGCTGCCAGCCCCATATGACAACCGGCGCCAGGAACAGCGCGGCATTGAGGCCGATGAGCTGCATGATGAGATCGGCTGTTACCGCACCTATGGATCCCATGACGTTGCGGGTCGGTCCATCGGCGATGTGGCTCCAGCTCGGGTCGTCCACTGACCAGGTGGCAAGCGCTGCTGACAGCGCAGCGACACCGGCGATCAGCAACAAACCGGAGGCGCCGGCAATATTACGCAGCATGGCCTGCCGCAGCCGATCCTCGCGGCTGGGCGCGGCACGGCGCATTCGCTGATCCAGATCCTTGAGATTGGCAGCCCGCCGCGCATTGGTCGGACGCGCCTCGTAAGGCCCATCCAGCCGGCCACCAGCCTCGCGAAGGCGGGGACTGGTCCTCATTTCTGCTCTCATGACAGAACCTCCGAGAGGCGGCTCAGGGCCTCGCGACTCGTCTCAAGACTCTCCACCATGGCAATCCGGATGAAGTCGTCGCCCGGATTGACCCCGTCTGCATCGGTTGCCGACAGATACCCGCCGGGCACGACCTTGACGCCCTTCTCAGCCCAGAGGCTTGCCGTTACTTTTTCTCCGCCGCCCCATCTGCCAACGTCGAGCCACAGGAAAAAGCCGCCAGGCGGAACGAGATCCGGGAAGCGGTCACCGAGTATCTGCTGCGCAACCGCGTATTTCAGATCATAGAGACGGCGGTTTTCGATGACGTGGTCTTCATCGGCGAGCGCCGCGACGGCCACCGCCTGAATAGGCATCGGCACTTGCGGCGCGGTGACATTCCTGAGGGCAGCCCAAGCGGTCAGAAATTCCGGATCACCAACGGCGAAACCACACCGAGCGCCAGCAAGGTTCGAGCGCTTGGAAAGAGAATTGAAAGCGACAACACCGTTGAGGTCGCCACCGGCCCCATGCGCGGCGGAAAGTACGCCGTCTGGGGCTTGGCCGCGCCATATTTCCGAATAGCACTCGTCGGAAAATAAAAAGAAGCCGTAGTGCCGAGCCAACCGCACTAGGGCCTCTAGCCTTGCGAGGTCGGCCACCGCCCCTTGCGGATTGGCCGGGCTGGCGTGAAAGGCCGCGACGGTACGAGCTAGAAGGTCGGCTGGCAGTTTTTCAAAGTGCGGCAGGAAGCCGTCTTCGCGACTGGCCGCGACCAACACAGGCTCAGCGCCCGCAGCCTCGGCGGCCGCTGCATAGACCGCATAAAATGGGTTGGGCAGCAAAATGGCCGGACGCGGCCCTTTGGTATCCCCGGCAAGCCGAACGGCCGTGAGAGTTGCGTGAAACAACCCCTCGCGCGAACCATTGAGCGGCAACACGCCATTGTCTTGGTCGATAGCGCCAATAGGCAGGCCAAATCGCCTCCTTACCCAGCCGGCGACGGCGGCTCGAAAAGCAGGCGTGCCTTTGATGGGCGGATAGCGCACAAAGTCGGCTAGTGCCGCGGCAAGCGTCGGGCCGACGAAATCCGGCACCGGGTGACGGGGTTCGCCCACCGATACGTCTATCGGCGGGCGGCCCGGCTCAACACCGGCAATCAGCCGGCCGAGACGCTGAAAAGGAGAAAGAGGAAGCGGCACGCGGGATGACATGAACAGCAGAGCTCGGCAACGGGTGATTCGGCCCGCTGCCAAGAAAGCAGCCGGACCCTTCATTCTGCCGGCCACTCTAGGCATGCATGGTTAAACGCTCTTTAACCTTGCCGTCGTCCTCGCGTCAGAGCGCTTCTGCGTCCTGCTCTCCAGTGCGGATGCGAAGGGCATGCTCAATGGAATAGACGAAGATCTTGCCGTCGCCGATCTGGCCCGTTTTGGCCGCCGACGCAATGGTTTCGACCACCTTTTCGGCTTCGCTGGCGGGAACGGCTACCTCGATCTTGAGCTTCGGCAGGAAGCTGACGGCATATTCGGCGCCGCGATAAATTTCGGTATGACCCTTCTGACGGCCATAACCTTTGACTTCCGTAACCGTCAGGCCATGGACGCCAAGTGAGGTCAAAGCATCTCGAACTTCGTCGAGCTTGAAGGGCTTGATGATGGCCATCACGATCTTCATGGAGCACCTCTTTAAGTCAGTCTCGCGATTGCGGGCGGCGTCTCGCCTCCGGTCGGTACGACCATAGCGTGACCAGCGTATGCGCCAAGAGGGAAATAAAGCAAAGGCCATCTTCGCCGCGAACTTCCGGGCCGAATGCACCCAAAGGATGATAAGCGCCAGGAGCTGAAACAAAAACAACGGGCGGACTCCGTCTGGAATCCGCCCGCCGCATATTTCTAGGGAACCGAGATCAGGCTCAGTTGTAGGCGCGCTCGCCATGGGTAGTGACGTCGAGACCTTCGCGCTCGGCCGTCTCGGTAACGCGCAGGCCGACGATGGCTTTCACGATGGTGAGAGCGATAACCGACACGATGCCCGACACCAGAATACAGATGACCACGGCAACGACCTGCGCGGTTACCTGGGTGCCGAACCCGGGGTAGCTGGCATAGATGCCGCCGAGGCTCGGGTTGGCGAACACACCAGTCAGGATGGCACCAACGATACCGCCAACGCCATGGACGCCGAACACATCCAGCGCATCGTCATAACCGAACTTGGACTTGACCCAGGTCGAAGACCAGAAGCAGATCGCGCCAGCGGCCAGACCAATGATCACGGCACCGAACGGACCAGCGGTACCGCAAGCCGGAGTGACGGCAACGAGACCTGCGACGACGCCCGACGCACCACCCAGCAGAGAGGCGTGACCACGAGTCAGCCACTCGGCGAAAGGCCAAGCAATGCCGGCGGCGGCGGTGGCGACAATGGTGTTGACCAGTGCAAAGCCGGCGACACCGTCGGCGGTAAGTTCCGAGCCAGCATTGAAGCCGAACCAGCCAACCCACAGCATCATGGCGCCAATATAGGTCAGCACCAGATTGTGCGGGGCGAAGTTGTCACGGCCGAGACCAATGCGCTTGCCACCCATGATGGCAATCACGAGGCCAGCGATACCGGCATTGATATGCACGACGGTGCCACCGGCAAAGTCGAGAGCTCCCCAACCGCTACCGATGTAGGAACCGGTGCCGCCCCAAACCATGTGGGCCATCGGCAGATAGGCGAAGGTGAACCACAGGATCAGGAAGAAGATGATCGCCGAGAACTTAACGCGTTCCGCCGCAGCACCGATGATCAGTGCCGGCGTGATGCAGGCGAAGGTCATTTGGAAGGCGACGAAGACAATCTCTGGAATCTTGCCCGATACCGAGTCAGGCGTGATACCGGCCAGCATGACCCGGTCGAGTGTGCCGATGAACGGCGACAGGGCGGTCGGCGCAGCCGGCATGGTGAAGGCAATCGAATAGCCGTAGATGATCCAGAGGATGGCCATCACCGAAAAGCCGATGAGACACTGCATCAGGATCGACAGGACGTTCTTCGAGCGGACGAGGCCACCGTAGAACAGCGCCAGCGCCGGCACGGTCATCATCACGACCAGCACGGTGGAGACCAGCATCCAGGCAGTATGTCCCGGATCGGCAACGGCGGGAGCAGGGGCTGCGGCAGCGGCAGGCGCAACGGCGGCGTCCTGAGCGAAAGCCGCGGCGGCCGAAAGCGCCAGAATCGGCGCAGCCGCAAGAAGTGGCTTGAGATACTTCATCGAAATCCTCTTGGATCGGTTATCGACTGTCCGCCCAGGTTCTTGTCTTGCTTGGCAGGAAACTGGGTTGTGCCTTGGGAGCCCGTGGCTCCCTGGATGGGTCAGAGCGCCTCGCCGTCGGTCTCGCCGGTGCGGATACGAACGGCGTGTTCGATGGAGGTGACGAAGATCTTGCCGTCGCCGATCTGGCCGGTCTTGGCAGCCGACGAAATGGCTTCGACGACCTTGTCGACCTGATCGGTTGCAACGGCGACTTCGACCTTGAGCTTGGGCAGGAAGCTGACGGCGTATTCGGCGCCGCGATAAATTTCGGTATGGCCCTTCTGGCGACCATAACCCTTGACTTCCGTCACCGTGAGCCCATGCACGCCGAGAGCGTTGAGCGCGTCGCGCACCTCATCCAGCTTGAAGGGCTTAATAATGGCCATGACGATTTTCATGGGGTTCCTTCCATCGATTGGTCCCCCGGACCGAACGCGCACCCCCGCGATGCGCCCCGTCGCGGAACTCGATGCCCTCAACAGAATCAATCTTTGTGCCAAGCCGACCGCCGATGCGGCAGATTCTGTTTTCCCTTAACGAAATGCCTTGTTTTCGCCGGTTTTTCCGATCGGCGGCTGGGGCACGTTGACCAATTCGCTAGCAAAAATGCGAATATGCCCATCTTGAAGCCAGAAGCGCAGCATGTGAATGCCTATTTGGTGGGCAGTATTTGCCCTTATAGATCATTTTCGTCGATTGCTACGAGCCCAGGCGCTCACAAAGTTACCAGCGGTCCTTGGCCGATATAAGCAATCCGACTATGCTGTTTCGTCCCCCTGCGATCACAAGGAAAGCAGACGCAATGACCGAGACAGTCGAGCGAGTGGATGTTCTGGTTGCAGGCGGCGGGTATGTCGGCCTTTCCGCGGCCCTGGCGATCGCAACGTCGGTTCCCGGCGCCCGCGTGGCCTTGGTCGATCCTCGCCCCTGGCGCGACGCATCGAATGATCTTCGCGCCTTTGCCGTTGCGGCGGCGGGCCGCCGCATGCTTTCGGCTCTGGGCGTTTGGGAGAAACTGACCGACGAGGCCGAGCCGATCAGGGAGATGATCGTCACCGACTCGCGCCTCGACGATCTGATCCGTCCCGTCTTCCTGACCTTTGAGCGCCAGGAAGAAGGCGGGCCTCTCGCTCACATGCTCCCCAATGGGCCTCTGGTGGCGGTTCTCGGCGCGGCCGCCGAACAGGCAGGCGTTCGCTTTCTGACGCCGGATAGCGTCTTGGCTACCGAGCTGACGCCAACGGGCCGCCGCGTGAGCCTGGCATCTGGCAAGATTCTTATCGCTTCGCTCGTGATAGCCGCCGATGGCGCTCGTTCGCGGCTCCGTGCCGAGGCCGGTATCGGCGTTAACTCCTGGAGCTATGGCCAATCAGGCATCGTCACGACAATTGAGCATGATCGGCCACATGAGGGGCGCGCAGAGGAACATTTCCTGCCGGCCGGCCCCTTCGCCGTACTTCCACTCAAAGGCGGGCATCGTTCGTCGCTGGTCTGGAGCGAACGAACCGACATTGCCGAGCGCCTGGTTACCGGCACCCCCTTCCTCTTCGAGGCAGAACTCGTTCGTCGCATCGGCCATCGCTTCGGAGAGCTTCGGGTCGTTGGCAAGCGACAGGCATTTCCCCTCGGCTTGACGCTCGCGCGTAGGTTCACTGCCGATCGACTGGCCCTGATCGGCGACGCCGCTCACGCTATCCATCCGATCGCCGGCCAAGGCCTCAACCTCGGTTTCAAGGACGCAGCCGCGCTAGCCGAAGTGGTCGTCATGGCTCTCAGGGCCGGCCGCGATCCAGGCACGGTCGATGTTCTCGATGAATATCAGCGCTGGCGTGGCTTTGACACCTTGCGCATGGCCGCCGTCACTGACGGATTGAGCAGACTGTTCTCAAACGATCTGGGACCGCTGCGCCTTGTACGTGATTTCGGCCTTGGCCTTGTCGACAGAACGCCACCGCTGAAGCGGGTCTTCGCGAATGCGGCCGCAGGCGCTCCGGGACGATCTCCTCGTCTCGTTGTCGGAGAAGCCCTCTAAACGAGCAAGATCAGCCGAAATCGATGACCGCTCGCGTCGACAAGCGAGGCAATATCTTCAGCATGTCCTTGCGGCGCAAGGCCAGACAACCAGCAGTCGGACGAAAGTCAGGCTGGGCGAGATGAAAGAAGATGGCGCTTCCCGCCCCTCGGACGCGTGGCCGGAGGTTGAAGTCCAGTATCAACACCACATCGTAGGCATGGTCATCGCGCCACATGGCCTCGTGGCTTCTGGCATAGGGTCGGCGAACAGGACGATTGTAGTTACGGTCCAGCGGATCGTCGCACCAACCGTCGTCCCGACGAAGCGGAACGAGCGGGAAGCCGGCGAGCGGCCGCGTGCGAAAGCGATCTGGACGGTAGAAGCCGCCGACAATGCGGTATTGACCCCTTGGGCTGGCCCCGTCGCCCTCGCGCTTCATCGCCGTCAGGCCTGACCGACCTATAGCTGCGGCCAGATTCCAATTGCCGCCGACAAGCCGCCCAACGGTTGCCCGAGGCGATCTCACATGAACGTGAAACTGCGTGAGCTTCGAGCCCTTCGATTTCAACTTGCCGTGCATATTTTCGGCCTTGCTTGACAGATGGTCGCGAAGGACCGACAGACGGTATAATTTTGTGAAGTATCCGGTCTGCCGTGATAATCTGGCAGAGATCGGATGAATCGCCAAGCTGGCACGATGCACCTCGAAGACGAGAGGCACCTTCTCTTGGCGATCATCTTAGACGGGGATGACATGACCGCTCGTAAAATTCTGATCGTCGACGACGACCCCGACCTCCGCGAGGCGCTACTCGAACAGCTCTCCCTGTTTGACGAGTTCGAGCCAATCGAGGCGGAGACCGCGACCAAGGGTATGCAGCTTGCTCGTACCGCTCACGTCGATCTCGTGCTCATGGACGTCGGACTGCCGGATATGGACGGTCGCGAAGCGGTAAAGATCCTCAGAAAAGGTGGATTTGCCGCGCCTGTGATCATGCTGACCGGTCACGATACGGACAGCGACCAAATCCTCGGCCTTGAAGCCGGCGCCAACGACTATGTCGCCAAGCCCTTCAAGTTTGCCGTTCTTCTTGCTCGCGTACGCGCTCAGCTGCGCCAGCATGAACAGTCGGAAGAGGCTGTCTTCACGATCGGTCCCTACACCTTCCGTCCCTCGGCCAAGCTCCTCGTCGATGCCAAGGGTGGCAAGGTCAGGCTCACCGAGAAGGAAACGTCGATCCTGAAGTTTCTCTATCGCGCCGGCGACAAGGTGATCACCCGCGACGTGTTGCTGCACGAGGTGTGGGGCTACAACGCCGGCATCACGACGCACACGCTGGAGACCCACATCTATCGTCTGCGTCAGAAGATCGAGAAGGACCCGGCCAACGCTCAGCTCCTTATTACTGAAGGTGGCGGCTACAAGCTGGTTCCCTGACGCCCCCTAGCCTTTCGGGGTGGAAAACCCAGCCTGCACCAGTGGGCTGGGGATTGGGCGGTTAACCTTCTGCAAGCGGCATGATAGGGATTTTGAGGCATGCGCCGCACAAGCGACGCGTACTCTTTATGTTGTGCCGCCCTTTTGTTCCGCCCGCGCCAGGCCATCCATGAGTTTAGAGTCCGATATCAAGCTGCTCGGCACGGTGTCCATGCTCTCCGATTTCACGGAGGACAAGCTGCGCCTGCTCGCCTTTTCGGCCGAAAGCCGCGACTATCGGGATGGCCAGCGGTTGTTTTCGGCGGGCGATCGAGCCGACTGCGCCCATGTGATCTCCGCGGGAGAAGTGGCACTGATGCCTGCGGGAGACAATGAAACCGTCACCGAGGTTCTAGGCCGCGGCGCGCTTCTCGGCGGCCTCGCCCTGATCGTTGACGGCGAACGCCCCATGACGGCCGTAGCACGCGGCCGCGTGGAAACGATCCTGATCCGTCGGCCGCTTTTCCGACGCATGTTGGACGAGTTCCCCGAGATCGCCGCCGGCCTGCACCGCCGCCTTTCGGCAAATGTCCGGGACACCACGTCCCGTCTGATGGCGGTGCGCGATCGCCTTGACCGGCTTGGAAACTGACCGCCGGTTTCTTCAGACTGCGATCGAAACCATGACAGGCGCATGGTCGGAGGGACGGTCCCAATCACGAGCATCCTTTAGAATCCGGAAATCGCTCAGCCGATCGGCCATATCCGGGTGTGCCCAGATGTGATCGAGGCGTCGCCCCTTGTCGGCGGCCCGCCAGTCCTTGGCGCGGTAGCTCCACCAGGAATAAAGCTTTTCCTCGGGCGGCACGAACCGCCGGGCAATATCGACGTAGCCGACTGCCGAGCGGACGGCTTCCAGCTTCTCGCACTCGATGGGCGTATGGCTGACGATCTTGAGCAAGGCCTTGTGTGACCAGACGTCGTGTTCATACGGCGCAACGTTGAGGTCACCGACAACGACGTCAGGCAGCCCATTCCCGGCCGTCGGCAGAAAAGCCTTCATCTCATCGAGGAAGCGCAGCTTGTGCTCGAACTTCGGATTGATGTTGACATCAGGTTCATCGCCACCCGCCGGCACATAGAAGTTATGGACGCGAAACGCCGAGTTGCCTTCGCCGACAACCGCCGAGATGTGACGCGGATCACCGACCTTTTCGCAGAACTCATGAACTTGAATGTCGCCAAGCGGCAATCTCGAGACCACGGCGACGCCGTGATAGCCGCCACGACCGCCGTTCAGCGCGACATGCTCATAACCCAGCTTGCGAAAATCAGCCGCGGGGAACTGACCGTCCTGACACTTGGTCTCCTGGAGGAAAAGCACATCGGGCTCCGCCTCGTTGAGCAACCGCTCGACGATCAGCCGGCGCATGCGAACGGAGTTGATATTCCATGTGGCGATTTTAACCTGGGGCATGGGCTTTGGGCTCTCTAGACGCGAAAAGGCCCGCGAGCGATAAGCACGCGGGCCCGGAACGATCAGTCAGCCTTTGGCTGAGCTCACTTGTCGGCCTTGGCGGCGTCGTTGAGCTTACGGGCGCGGGCGTTGTTGGCCTCGAAGATACGGGCGGCCTTACCGCGCAGGTCGCGCAGGTAATAAAGCTTGGCCCGGCGCACCTTACCGCGGCGCACCACTTCGAGCGAATCGATCATCGGCGAGTAGATCGGGAAAACGCGCTCGACGCCTTCGCCATAGGAGATCTTGCGAACGGTGAAGCTCTCGTTGACGCCGCCACCCTTGCGGGCGATGCAGACGCCTTCGTAGGCCTGCACGCGGGTGCGGGTACCTTCAGTCACCTTCACGTTGACACGAACGGTGTCGCCGGGAGAGAACTCGGGCAGCACGCGCTGAGCCTTGACAGCGGCCATCTGCTCGGCCTCGAGCTCCTGGATGATCTTGCTCATCTTTGGATTCCTTCTTTTTCCTGAGCCGACCAGAGCGCCCAGAACATCGTCACAGCGAACGAGGGGCGATACGTCAATCAACTATGGGCGGGGTTCCTACACGAGGCTGACAGGTTTGTCGACCACTTCCACCCAGATTCTTTGCCAAAAAGCCTGACGAAAGCCTTTATTTCCGGCCTTTGCCGGCGTGATGCACAGCCCAGAGATCGGGTCGCCGCTGTCGCGTCACCCGCTCGGCGTCGGCACGGCGCCACGCATCCACCTTTCCGTGGTCTCCCGACAGCAAAACGGGCGGGATTGCCTCGTCCTCGAAAACCGGCGGGCGGGTGTATTGGGCGTGCTCGAGAAGGCCGCCCTCGAAGCTTTCGGTAAGGCCGGAGAGGTCGTTACCCATCACACCCGGCAGCAAACGGACGATCGCGTCGAGAACCACAATGGCCGCCACCTCGCCCCCGGACAGGACATAGTCACCGATGGAGACTTCCTCCAGCCGACGATGACCGATCAGTCGCTCGTCGACACCCTCGAAACGACCGCAGACAATAACGACACCGGGTCCAGCAGCAAGTTCGCGGACTCGGGATTGCTTGAGAGGCGCGCCGCGCGGCGTCATCAGCAGGCGCGGCCTCGGATCGTCGGGCGGCGACACCGCGTCAATGGCGCGCGCAAGCACATCGGCACGCATCACCATGCCCGGGCCACCGCCGGCAGGCGTATCGTCGACGTTGCGATGACGGCCTTCGGCGAAATCCCGGATCTGAGTGGCCCTGAGCGACCAACCACCCTCAGTAAGCGCCCGACCGGCAAGGCTGGCGCCAAGCGGCCCCGGAAACATTTCCGGATAGAGGGTCAACACATCGGCGGTGAACCCCGTCACGACACGTCCTCCCCTTCGGACGGCTGTCCACCTTCTTCGAGAAGGCCTTCCGGCGGATCGATGATCGCCTTGCTGCCGGCAAAATCAAGGGTCGGCACAACGGCGCGGGTGAAGGGCACGTAGACCGATCGGGCACCTGGCCGACGAACTTCGAGCAGATCATCGGCGCCGAAATTGGCCACCGCCACTATGGTGCCGACGGTCTCGCCCGTCGTTGTCTCGACGGCAAGGCCGATCAGGTCGGCATGATAGAACTCGTCTTCATCCGGCGGCGGCAGAGCCGAACGGTCGACATGAAGCAAGGTCCGATTGAGCTTCTCGGCGGCATTGCGGTCGGTCAGCCCCTCAAAGGAGACGACCAGCATGTCATCCTTCAAATGCCGAAGCGTTTTGATCCGGAAGATGTTGCCACGGTTGTCATGGAGAGGGCCATAATCGGCAACTGCCAGGGGATCGGCGGTGTGCGCCTTGACGCGCACTTCGCCGCGCACGCCATGAGCGGCACCAATCTCAGCAATCACAACGGATTTTTGCGGCTCAGCCACGGCACGTCTCCAGCAACGAAAAGGACCGCCCCGCAGGGCGGGACGGTCCCTTATGGGTGATGTCAAACCGAAATCACTCGGTCGGGGCCTCGGCAGCAGCGGCCTTCTCGGCACGCTCGGCGGCGCGCTCCTTGGCCTTGTCGCCCGGCTCGGCCTTCTTCGGGTTGCTGCGAGACGGACGGTTGGCCAGACCGGCCTTGTCGAGGAACCGCAGAACGCGATCGGTCGGCTGGGCGCCCTGATCGAGCCAGTACTTGGCACGGTCGGCATCGAGAACGACGCGGTTCTCGGCATCGTCAGCCAGCATCGGATCAAAGGTGCCGATCTTCTCGATGAAGCGGCCATCGCGCGGCGAACGGGCGTCGGCGATCACGATCGAGTAGTGCGGGCGCTTCTTGGCGCCACCACGGGCGAGACGCATCTTGAGGGACATTGAGATTACTCCAGCTTGGTTTGTCTTGGGGTAGATGAGAGACACCGCCTAGCGGCGAAGTGCCTCGTGGTGCCTGATCACTTCCGTGATAATGAAGTTCAGGAATTTCTCGGCGAAATCGGGATCGAGCCTGGCATCGGAAGCCAGCGCCCTGAGCCGCTCGATCTGGACCTTTTCCCTTGAGGGATCGGCAGGCGGCAGATTGTGCTCGGCCTTGAGACGGCCGACCTTCTGCGTGCATTTGAAACGCTCGGCGAGGAGATGAACCAGCGCGGCGTCGATGTTGTCGATCGAACCGCGCAGTTCCAGAAGTTCCGCCATGACGGGATCAAGTGTGGTCATTTCTTGGGTCCCTTCGGCAGACCGGGAAGGCCAGGCAATCCCGGTAGGCGACCGCCGGGAAGACCCGGCATGCCGGAGAGCCCGGGCGGCAGAGTGCCAGGCAGCCCTGGCGGCAAGCCACCCTTCCCGCCGAGACCGCCACCCATTCCCATGTCGCGAGCCATCTTCTCAAGCTGCGCGGGATCCATCTTCGAGGGATCTGGCAGACCGCCGCCGCCCATCATGGCGCCAAGCTTGCCGAGGCCGCCGAGCAGGCCGCCCTTCTGCTTGCCCATCGCCTTCATCATGTCGGCCATCTGCCGGTGCATCTTCAGCACCTTGTTGACGTCGGAAACGTCCGTGCCGGAACCGGCGGCAATGCGCTTGCGGCGCTTGGCATCGATGATGGCAGGCTTGACCCGCTCCTTCTTGTTCATCGACTGGATGACGGCGAGCTGACGCTTCAGGTGCCGATCGTCAAAGCCGGCGGCGGCCAGCTGGTTCTTCATCTTGCCCATGCCGGGCATAAGACCAAGAATGCCGCTCATACCACCAAGCTTCTGCATTTGTCCGAGCTGATCGGCGAGGTCGTTCATGTCGAACTCGCCCTTGCCCATCTTGGCAGCCATCCGCGCCGCTTTTTCGGCATCGAGGTTGGCAGCTGCCTTTTCCACCAGGGCGACGATATCGCCCATGCCGAGAATACGGTCGGCGACCCGCTGCGGATGGAAATCCTCAAGAGCGTCGGCCTTTTCGCCAACACCCATAAGCTTGATCGGCTTGCCGGTGACGGCACGCATGGACAGCGCCGCGCCGCCACGGCCGTCGCCGTCGACACGCGTCAGCACGATACCGGTGATGCCGATCTGCCCGTCGAAAGCACGCGCCGTGTTGACGGCGTCCTGGCCGGTTAGCGCGTCTGCAACGAGGAGCACTTCGTGCGGCTGGGCGATACGCTTGACGTCAGCGGCCTCGCTCATCAAGGCATCGTCGACGGTGACGCGACCGGCGGTATCGAGCAGCACCACGTCATAGCCACCAAGCTTGGCAGCTGTCAGAGCACGCGCCGCGATCTCCTGCGCCGACTGTCCTGCAACAATCGGCAGGGTGTCGATGCTATTCTGCTCGCCGAGAACCTTCAGCTGTTCCATAGCGGCCGGACGACGGGTATCCAGCGACGCCATCAGCACCTTCTTGCGCTGGCGTTCAGTAAGCCGGCGGGCAATCTTGGCAGTGGTCGTTGTCTTGCCGGAGCCCTGCAGACCGACCATCAGGATGGCAACAGGCGCCGAAGCCTCAAGATCGATCGGCTGGGCGTCCGAACCGAGCATCTCCACGAGCTGGTCGTGGACGATCTTGACCACCATCTGGCCCGGGGTCACCGACTTGACCACCTCGACACCAACAGCGCGATTCTTCACCTTGTCGGTAAAGGACTTGACGACGTCGAGCGCCACGTCGGCCTCAAGCAGCGCCCGGCGCACCTCGCGCATGGCTTCCGCGACATCGGCTTCCGACAGCGCACCACGGCGGGTGAGCTTGTCGAAAATGCCGGTAAGGCGATCGGAAAGGCTTTCAAACATCGGCGGTCCTCGTCGAACGGTCTGTCGGACCGCTCATATGGCCCCGTTCGCCGCGAAACCCAAGCACCTTGCGCATCCGCGGGCGCAACGCGCTGGCGGATGTTGACCTCCGGGATCATGCCCCGGTCGGCGGCTCGGCTGTCGCAACAGGACGAGAATGGAGCGCCATTACCGGCAACATGGCATCGAGTCAAGGAAAACCGGCATTTGTTGGCGTCAATCGCTGACGGCTACATCCGCCGCTTCCGCTGCGGCTGTTGATCGGATAAGGATAATCGACAACCGAGAGACCAGCGATGAGCATCCCCTACGCCAAGATGAACGGCATCGGCAACGAGATCGTCGTGCTCGACTTGCGCGGACGTTCCGAGACCGTGACGGCCGAGGCGGCTCGTGCCATCGGCGCCCAGGAGCACTTCGACCAGTTGATGGTGCTCTACGCTCCGCGCACGCCGAACACGCTGGCCTTCATGCGCATCTTCAATATCGATGGCTCCGAGAGTTTCGCCTGCGGCAACGGTACACGTTGTGTCGGCACGCGCTTATTCGAAGGCGGCGCACCGTCGTCGTTTTTCCTGGAATCGAGGGCCGGTCTCCTGCGCGTCGAAAAGGCCGAACGGGGCCTTGTGACGGTCGACATGGGCGAGCCGCGCTTTGCCTGGGATGCCATTCCCCTCGCCGAGCCATTTGCCGATACCCGCGCCATCGAGTTGCAGATCGGACCGATCGACGCGCCCATCCTGCATTCCCCATCGGTCGTCAACGTAGGCAACCCTCACGCCATTTTCTGGGTGGATGATGTCGAGGCCTACAACCTCGCGGCCATCGGCCCAATGCTCGAAAACCACCCCATCTTCCCCGAGCGCGCCAACATCTCGCTTGCGCATGTTACGGCGTCCGACGCACTGACGCTGAAGGTGTGGGAGCGCGGTGCCGGGTTGACGCGGGCCTGCGGCTCCGCAGCCTGTGCCGCCGCCGTTTCGGCATCCCGTACGCGCCGCACCGGCCGCAAGGTGCGCGTGACACTTCCCGGTGGTGACCTGGTCATCGAATGGACAGCGGGAAACCGGATCCTGATGACCGGTGCTACCGAATTCGAACACGACGGCCTGCTGACGGAAGATATTTTCGCACCGGCCGCCGCCTGAGGCGATTCGCCTCTTAAGGCATATCATGGAACACGGCACTCCCAGCTCCACCGCCCTAGTTGCTGCTGCCATACGGGCAGCACACCAGACCTTCGACGACGGGCGGGTATTCCGCGACCCGTTTGCCGAGGACATGTTGGGGCCGGAAGGCGCACCATTGATGATGGGTCTTCCCATTATCCTGGGCTATCGGAGGATGCGCTTCCTTATGGCAGCCCGCAGCCGATATGCCGATGACGCGCTGACCGACGCGGTCGGTCGCGGCTGTCGGCAGGTGGTGGTGCTTGGCGCGGGCCTGGACACCCTCAGTCTCCGCAATCCCTACCGCGCGGCGGGGCTTCGTGTCTTCGAGGTCGACCATCCGGCGACCCAAGCCGACAAGTGTCGTCGTCTGCTGCGTTTCGGACCAAAGCTGCCGGCCGGCCTTTCTCTGGTGCCGGCAATATTCGGCGAAAATGACGTCGCCGCTGCCCTTGCAGCCGCCGGCTGGCGGGCCGATGAGCCAACCTTCTTTCAAATGCTAGGCGTGGTCATTTATCTTCCAACGGCGATAAGGCAGACGATCTTCAACTTCGTTGGCGGTCTCGCAGGCGCCGAAATCGTCTTCGACTATTCGACGCCACCGGAAGACCAAGCTCCCAAAGGCCGCGCCGTCACCGAAAAACTGATGACGGAAGCAGCCAAGACCGGCGAACCGTGGCTCGGCCTCGTTACACCGGCAACGCTCGCTGCCGAGCTTGCCACTGTTGGCCTCTCCGATATCGAAGACCTCAACCTTCAGGCGCTTCGGCTGCGCTACCTTGGCGAGCCTTCGACGGAGAACGGCGATTTCGGTCCGCATGTGCTGCATGCCCGGCGGCCTGACTGAGCCGGCCTGCCTCGCCGTTTCCGCTCTGGCAATTTCCGCGCCTTTCCGCCATATAGCCGGTTTGAACACGAGCATCGGAACGAAAGCATGGCAATCGAGGTGATCACTTTCGGCTGCCGCCTCAACACGGCGGAATCGGAGGTGATGCGTCAGAAGGCAATTGAGGCTGGACTTTCCGAGGCCGTACTGGTCAACACCTGTGCCGTCACGGGCGAAGCGGTGCGCCAAGCAAAGCAGGCCATTCGCCGTGCAAGACGGGCAAATCCGGGTGCCCGCATCGTCGTGACCGGTTGCGCCGCCCAGACTTCGCCGGAGTTGTTCGCTGGGATGGACGAGGTCGACCTTGTCGTTGGCAACGCCGATAAGCTCAGCGAGACGGCCTATCAGGCCATTCCGGATTTCGGCGTATCTGCGGAAGAAAAGACCCGCGTCAATGACATCATGAGCGTGCGCGAGACGGCGCTGCACCTCGTAGATGGTTTTGAGGGCCGCACCCGCGCCTTCGTTCAGGTTCAGAATGGATGCGACCATCGGTGCACCTTCTGCATCATTCCCTTCGGTCGTGGCAACTCGCGCTCCGTGCCGATGGGCGACGTGGTCGCCCAGGTCCGCCGCCTCGTCGAGAATGGCTACGCTGAAGTCGTGCTGACTGGTGTCGATCTCACGTCCTACGGGGACGATCTGCCGGGTACGCCACGCCTCGGTCGGTTGACGCGATCCATCCTGAAGGAAGTGCCGGAACTCGCGCGTCTCCGCATCTCCTCGATCGACTCCATCGAAGCCGATCCAGATCTGATGGCAGCCATCGCCGAAGAAGAGCGACTGATGCCCCACATGCATCTGTCCCTCCAGCATGGCGACGATCTGATTTTGAAGCGCATGAAGCGGCGCCACCTCCGGGCCGACGCCATTCGCTTTTGTGACGAAGCACGGCGCCTGCGGCCGGACATGGTGTTTGGAGCCGACATCATCGCCGGTTTCCCGACCGAGACCGAGGACATGTTCCGGAACTCGCTCGCCATCGTTGACGATTGCGGCTTGACCCATCTCCACGTCTTCCCCTATTCGCCGCGCCCCGGCACGCCGGCTGCCCGGATGCCACAAGTTGAACGTGCTGAAATAAAGTCGCGCGCGTCAAGATTGCGTGAGAAAGGCGAGACAGCCTTTCACGCCCACCTCGAGGCCGAGACGGGTCGCCATCATGCCGTGCTTGTAGAAAAGGATGGGCTCGGCCGCACGGAACAGTTCACGCTTACCGAGATCGATCGCGGCGCACCCGGTGAAATCGTGAATGCCGTCGTGACGGGCCATACCGACCGCACCCTCATTTCAAAGGCCGCCTGAGGCGAAGGACGAACGACATGTCGGACGACAAGAAGCCGGGTCTCATCGGTCGCTGGTTTGGTGGCGGGCGGGAAACGCCTGACACACGTGAATCACAGAGCGAACCAGCCCCGGCTCCTGTCGTCGAGCGCCAGTCATGGTTTCATCGCCTCAGGAGCGGCATGTCTCGCTCCTCTCAAGCAATTGGCGGCGGCATCGTCTCCATTTTCACCAAGCGCAAGCTCGATGCCGAAACGCTTGAGGAACTGGAGGACGTGCTCATCCAGGCCGACCTTGGCGTCGCCGTCGCATCGGCCATCACCGCTCAGCTGTCGGCCGATCGCTATGGCAAGGACATCACCGACGAAGAGGTAAAGAACATCCTGGCCGCCGAGGTCGAAAAGGTACTCGTCCCCGTTGCAGTCCCCTTCTCGCTCAAAGCCGACAAGGCTCCGCATGTGGTCCTGGTCGTCGGCGTCAACGGTTCCGGCAAGACGACAACCATCGGCAAGCTCGCCTCGAAGTTCACGGCCGAAGGCAAGAAGGTCATGCTGGCTGCCGGCGATACCTTTCGTGCCGCCGCCATCGATCAGCTCAAGGTGTGGGCGGGACGGGCCAATGTGCCGATCGTCACGCGTGAGGTCGGGGCGGACTCGGCGGGCCTCGCCTTTGATGCCCTGACTCGGGCGAAGGCCGAAGGAATCGACCTGCTGATGATCGACACCGCCGGCCGCCTGCAGAACAAGGCCGAGCTGATGGCCGAACTCGAAAAGGTTGTTCGCGTCATCCGCAAGATCGATCCCAGCGCGCCACATGACGTGCTGCTCGTGCTCGACGCCACCACCGGTCAGAACGCCATCTCTCAGGTCGAAGCCTTCGGCCGGACGGCCGGCGTCACAGGCCTTGTCATGACAAAACTCGATGGCACAGCGCGCGGCGGCATCCTTGTCGCCATCGCCGAGAAGTTTGCGCTCCCCGTACATTTCATCGGCGTCGGCGAAGGCATCGACGATCTCGAGCCTTTCGAAGCCAGCGATTTCGCTCGCGCCATCGCGGGGCTTGCCGACTGAGGCTACGCCTAACGGTCAAGCTCCCCCCGACAAGCCCGGATTGCCGGTCGCCGACGAAATCGTTATGTGTGCAGCTTGGAATACGTCAAAGCCGCGCCCGTCGCCCACGCCCAGAGGCAAGCATGTCCCTCGCCGACCTGGCCAATCCCACCCGTTTCCTGGCTCTCGCCGGTCGCCTGATTCCCTGGCTTGCCGGAATAACGCTCGTGCTTTTCGCGATCGGCCTCGCGCTGGTGGCCCGCTCGCCTGCCGACTATCTCCAGGGCGAAACGGTCAGGATCATGTACATCCACGTGCCCGCCGCGTGGCTTTCGATGCTGACCTATTCGATCATGTCGGTCTCCGCGCTTGGCACCCTCGTCTGGCGGCATCCGCTCGCTGATGTCGCCGCTCGCGCCGCCGCGCCGATTGGCGCGACCTTCACCGCTCTGGCACTGGTAACCGGTTCGCTCTGGGGCCGGCCGATGTGGGGCACCTACTGGGAGTGGGATGCGCGCCTCACGTCTGTCCTGGTCTTGTTCATCATGTATCTCGGGCTCATCGCCCTGTGGCGCACCATCGAGGATCCAACCCGTGGCGCCCGTGCCGCTGCAATTTTGATTCTGGTGGGTTCCGTCAATCTGCCGATCATCAAGTTTTCGGTCGACTGGTGGAACACGCTGCATCAGCCGGCTTCGGTGTTCCGCGTCGGCGGGCCGACCATAGATGGGACGATGCTATTGCCGCTGGCAGCGATGGCGATTGCGTTCACCTTTCTTCTTGTGACGCTGCATCTTGGCGCCATGCGGAACGAGATCCTGCGCCGGCGCATCCGTGCACTCGGTCTGACTGCCGCGGGAGCCAGCCGATGATTGCCGCTCTCGGTCCTTATGCCAATTTCATCCTGCTGAGCTATGCAGCGGCGGCACTGGCTGCTTTTGGTCTGACACTCTGGGTCATCCTGGACCATCGCCAGCTGAAGAACACCCTTGCGGCACTCGAAGCCCGTGGCCTTACCCGCAGATCAGCACGGGCCGCCGCTCGCATGGCAACCGAAACGCCACTGGAGACGCAAGCTTGAGCACACCGTCGCGCCGCCGCGTCGGGTTTCTGGCGCTGATTCCGTTTGCTCTTTTCGCAGCGCTGGCCGTCTTGTTCTATACGCGCTTGGGCGCTGGCGATCCCTCGGAGGTCCCTTCCGCCCTGATCGGCAAGCCGGTACCGGAATTCAAGCTGGAAGGAGTGGCCGGCCTGACCAAGGACGGCGCGCCGGTTCCTGGCCTTTCAGCCAGTGACCTTGCGGAAGGTGTATTCGTCGTCAACATCTTCGCCAGCTGGTGCGCTCCCTGTCGGGCCGAGCATCCTTTGCTGACCACTCTCGCCAAGGACCAGAGAGTCCGTCTCTACGGGCTCAACTACAAGGATGGCGACGACCAGGCGCTGCGTTTCCTCAATGGCCTCGGGAATCCCTACGCCGCCATTGGCGCAGATCGGAACGGCCGCGTTGGCATAGACTGGGGCGTTTATGGCGTGCCCGAGACGTTTGTGGTGGCAAATGGCCACATCGCCGCCAAGCTGGTAGGTCCGCTGAGCCCTGAGCGGATCTCGGCCGAGCTGATGCCGGCCATCGACAAGGCGTTGACCGCTCAGGCCGCGCCGTAATCGCGATACCCGAAAATGGCACTGCCGACGCGCACGTGCGTCGCGCCCTGCCCGATCGCCGTTTCATAATCCGACGACATGCCCATCGAACGAAAAGCGACGCCGGCTCGTCTCGCCAGTTCGTCGAGCAGCGCGAAATGCGGCGACGGCGGATCTCCGACCGGGGGGATGCACATCAGCCCGGCGATGGTCAGTCCGTGAACTTCGCGGCAGCGTTTCACGAAATCCACCGTCTCGCGCGGAGCAACGCCGGCCTTCTGCGGTTCTTCACCCGTGTTGACCTGAACAAACAGCTTCGGGAAGCGCCCCTGATCGCGCATTTCCTTGGCAAGGGCCGCAGCGATCTTGTCCCGATCGACCGTATGAATGACATCGAACAGGGCAACCGCTTCATGCGCTTTGTTCGACTGCAGCGGTCCGATCAGATGCAGCTCGACGGCTGGAAAATCGACCTTTACTGAAGGAAACTTGGCGGCTGCCTCCTGAACACGATTCTCGCCGAAGACGAACTGCCCTGCGGCAATGGCAGAGCGAACATCAGCTTCGGGAAATGTCTTAGAGACCGCAATCAGCGTGACCGAGCCGGCCGGCCGACCGGCCTCTGCCTCAACGCCCTCGATCGTCGCCCGTACCCGCCCAAGCGCTTCGGAAATGGTCATGCTTCCCTCCAGGATCCGCCAAGATCTCTGCGACCACCAATCGAAACCGCAGGAGCTCGTTCGTCGCAAGGTCGACATTGCCTGTCTTTCGCGTCGCCCATCGTCTTGTCAAGATGGGGAGGAAATCTCCACCTTGTTTCGCCATCTTCTGATCTTTAAGTGAAGACGATCATTTGCCGAAACGTCCTGCGCCGGCGCGGGGCGACAAAGGAAAAGGTGTCTGCAATGACTAGAACCCAGAGGATGGGGCGCCGTGCGTTCCTGCACAGCGTTGGTGCTGCCGGCCTCACGTTGGCGCTCACCGCTGTTGCAACGCCAATTGCCGTGACCAGCGCCTCGGCCAAGCCCAATCTGGCCAATCTGTCACCCGAGCAACTCGCAACCGTGCAGGCGGTCAACCGCTATTTCAATTCCCTCACCACCTTCGAGGGGAAGTTCCTGCAAACGGCTCCCGATGGAGGCGAAACCACCGGCTACTTCGTCATCGATCGCCCCGGCAAGATGCGCTTCCGCTATTATCCGCCGGCGCAGCTCGACATTACAGTCGATGGGCGAACGGTTGCGGTTGACGACAAGGCGATGCAATCGCAGACACTCTACCTGCTGTCGGAAACCCCGTTGCGGTTCCTGCTCGACAAGAACATCAACCTGCTCGAAGAGGCAGTCGTGCAGTCGGTAAGCGCCGACTCCGATTTCATCGTCATTCGCCTTCAGGACCCGGGCACGTTTGTCACCAGCCATCTCACCCTCTATTTTGACGCTCGGACCACCGAACTGAAGCAGTGGACGGTGACCGACGACCAGGGTCTCGATACCACGGTCGCCATTTACGAGACCAAAGTGGGCAATCCGACCAATCCCGAGTGGTTCCAGATCAACTATTCTAAGTATAAATGATGGCTGAAAGCCAGGAGTCATCGATGACCGACGTGCCCGCCGCAGGCCGCAAGGCTGAGAACCCCTGGCTCAAACTCGGGCTGGAACTCGGACCACTTCTTGTTTTCTTCTTCGCCAACGGTCGCTTCGGCATCTTCATTGCGACAGGCGCTTTCATGGCCGCGATGGCCGTGGCACTGGCGGCGTCTTGGATCATCAATCGCCGCCTTGCCATCATGCCCCTGGTCACTGGCATCGTCGTGGCCATCTTCGGCACGTTGACGCTCGTCTTGCACGACGACACGTTCATCAAGATGAAGCCGACCATCGTCAACTGCCTGTTCGGTGGCGCGTTGCTCGGCGGTCTCCTGTTTGGCAAAACCCTGCTCGGCTACGTTTTCGACGGAGCCTTTCATCTCGACGACGCCGGTTGGCGTAAACTGACCATTCGTTGGGGCGTATTCTTTTTTCTGCTGGCCATCCTCAACGAAGCCATCTGGCGCACTCAGACGACCGAATTCTGGATCGCGTTCAAGGTCTGGGGCATCATGCCGCTGACCCTTGTCTTTTCGATCGCCCAGCTGCCGCTTCTGTCTCGCCATGCCATTGAGCAACCGACTGCGCAAAAGGAACCGTCATGACCAAGGCGATCGCCAATTTGGCTTTGCTGGTTGCCGATTATGACGGGGCGATCGACTTCTACGTCGGAAAGCTCGGCTTCTCCCTGCTTGAAGACACGGCGCTCGGTGACGGAAAGCGCTGGGTACGCGTGGCTCCCTCCGATGGTGGTACCGCCCTACTCCTTGCCCTCGCCGACGGGCCGGAACAAGCGGCGCACATCGGTGATCAGACCGGCGGTCGGGTCTTCCTCTTCTTGCAGACCGACGATTTCGCGCGCGATCACGCCCTGTTCTCGCAGCATGGCGTTCAGTTCTTGGAACAACCGCGACATGAGGCCTATGGCACTGTCGCGGTCTTTGAAGATCTCTACGGAAACCGCTGGGATCTCATTGAGCCGAAGCAAGCCGGCTGACGCCCACTCCCCTTCCGACACTGCGAACTGACTGGAAGGGCTGGATCATTTCCGGCCTTTGGGTCTAGTGTCGCCCGACCCGTTTCCAAGCTAAGGACATTTTCTTCATGGCTGCCTGCGACTTCGACGCCGTCATCGACAGACGGTGCGTGCCAACCTCCAAGTGGGATCGCTATCCGGAGGGTGTGCTGCCGATGTGGGTGGCCGACATGGACTTTCCGGTTGCCGAGCCAATTACCGCGGCCCTGCGTGACCGTCTCGACCATCCGGTGTTCGGCTATGGCGGCCCAGGCCCCGCCAAGCTTCGCGACGTGATCGCAGCCGATATGCTGGAGCTATACGGCTGGTCGATTTCGCCGGCTGATATAGTCTTTTTGCCCGGTGTGGTCCCGGGCTTTAACCAGGCACTCAAGGCGTTCACCCAGCCGGGCGATCGGCTGGTGGTTGAAACACCGGTTTATCCGCCAATTCTGGCGGCAGCCGGCCACTGGGGGCTCGACCGCGTCGATGTTCCCGTCGGGTCAATTGCCCAAGGATCAAGCCCCGATCTTGCACGACTGACTTCAGCCCTGGCAGACGCAAAGGCGTTTCTCCTTTGTAATCCGCATAACCCGACGGGCAAGATCCGCACCAGATCCGAATTGGAAGCGATCGGCAAGGCTTGCCTCGCCTCGGGTGCGGTGATCGTTTCGGACGAGATTCATTGTGACGTGGTCTATGGCGGCGCCAAACATATCCCGATAGCCGCGCTGTCGCCCGAGATTGCCAACCGCACCATCACCCTGATGGCGGCCAGCAAGACATACAACATTGCCGGGCTCAAGACCGCCTACGCCATCATTCCCAACGCCGAACTGCGCCACCTCTTCGCAGCGGCCAATCTCGGCATGAGCGAAGGCGCCAACGTGCTCGGTCTCGTTGCCACCGAGGCTGCCCTTCGTCATGGTCGCCAGTGGAAGCAGGAACTGCTCTGCTATCTTGAAGCCAACCGCGACCACATGGTCGCTCGCCTCAAGCGCGAAATCCCTGAGATTCGTATCGTATCCCCTGAGGCGACCTATCTTGCCTGGCTCGATTGCACAGCCCTGGATCTCGGAGATGCCTACCGCTTCTTCCTGGACAAGGCCAGGGTTGGCTTCAATCCCGGCCCGACATTTGGCAGCGATGACCAGCATGTGCGTTTGAACTTCGGCTGCCCACGAGCACTGCTCGATGAAGGCATCGACCGCATGGTGAAGGCGCTATCTCAGCGCTGATTCACAATAAATTCGAAGGAACGCACCCGAAACGACAACGCCCCGACGGTTCTCCATCGGGGCGTTTCGTTTGCGAATCTTTCGGATGCGAATCGAAGATTAAACCTCGGATTCGAGACGCCGAACGATATCATCGAGCTGATCGAGATTGGCATAGCGCAACCGGACTTCACCCGATCCGTTGGGCTTGTGCCGGATCTCGACAGCAAATCCCAGTTCATCCGACAGGCGCTTTTCAAGAGCCCGGGTATCGGCATCCTTGTCAGGCTTCGCTGCCTTGGCACGGCCATGAGGCTCGGAAATGGTAGCCTGGGCCATGGTTTCGGCCGAACGCACCGTCATGCCTTCTTCGACAATACGCTTGGCCAGCGCAGCCGGATCCGGCGCGGCGATCAAGGCGCGCGCATGACCAGCCGTCAGCGCTCCGTCGTTGAGATACTGTTTCACAGGTTCTGGCAACTTGAGGAGGCGCAGCGTGTTGGCAACATGGCTGCGGCTCTTGCCGATCACCGACGCAAGATCGTTCTGGGTGTACTCGAATTCCTGAATAAGCTGGTCGTAACCCATGGCTTCTTCGAGGGGATTGAGATCCTGCCGCTGGACGTTTTCGATAATGGCGATTTCCATCGCCTCTCGATCAGTAACTTCCTGAATGACAACGGGAATTTCGTGCTGGCCGGCTTTCTGGGCAGCCCGCCAGCGCCGCTCGCCGGCGATCAGTTCATATCCGTTGCCGCCATTCGGCGCCGGCCTTACGACCACCGGCTGGATCATGCCATGCTGGCGAATGGAACCCGCGAGCTCGTCGAGATCTTCTTCCTTGAACAAGCGACGGGGGTTTTTCGGGTTGGCCTTGATGAGATCAATGGCCACTTTCCGAATGCCGCGCACCCGCTCAACCACCTCGAACTCCGAGCTTGCGTCGCCGATCAGCGCCGCAAGTCCCCGGCCGAGCCGCCGACGTCCGCTCTCATCGCTGACGCTGCTCATGACTTCCCCTTCACTTTCATTAGCCCCTGAACCCCGGCCTCCGGGATGAGGCATATGTTAAGCCCTGCGCGCTGAGTGGCTGCTTCATGCAGCCACGGCACGGAAGCGACGCTCGCGCTGAATGATTTCCGAAGCCAGCTTCAGATAAGCCTGACTACCCGTGCACTTGAGATCGTAGAGAAGTGCCGGCTTGCCGTAGGACGGCGCTTCGGAAACGCGAACGTTGCGCGGAATGATCGTCTCGTAAACCGCGTCTCCCATGTTCGTGCGCACATCCTGCACCACCTGGGCGCTGAGGTTGTTGCGACCGTCGTACATGGTCAGCACGATACCGTGGATGCCGAGCTCGGGATTGAGGCTACGCTTGACCTGCTCCACTGTGGAAAGAAGCTGCGACAGACCTTCCAGGGCGAAGAACTCGCACTGCAGCGGCACCAGGATCGAGTGGGACGCAGAGAGCGCATTGATGGTCAGAAGATTGAGTGACGGCGGGCAGTCGATCAGAACATAAGTGAAGTGCTTTTCGCCCAACTCTTCGACCGCCTCGACATGTCGGGCAATGGCCTTCCTGAGACGGTAGGCACGATCGTTCGAGCTCGCGATCTCAAGCTCGACGCCAAGATTATCGAGTGTCGAAGGCGCGACGGTGAGACGAGGCACCGCGGTCGGGACAAGTGCTTCGCGCAGCTCGGCTTCGCCAATCAGAATATCGTAAGTGGATACCTTGCGCGACTTGCGGTCGATCCCGAGGCCAGTCGATGCGTTGCCCTGGGGATCGAGGTCAACGATCAACACCTCTTCACCAATGGCAGCGAGCGCCGTTCCCAGGTTGATGGCGGTCGTGGTCTTGCCGACGCCGCCCTTCTGGTTGGCCAGCGATAACACGCGAGGGCTTAACGGAAGGCGGTTCATCAGCGGGCATCCTGCTCTGGAAAGCCGGCAGTTGACAGCCGGCGGACGTGATCGACGAGTACTATGCGACTATCGGGCTCGATCCGGCTTTGATGTTCTATCAGATCGAAGTCCCACGAGAGAGCGGCTTGCCGGCGTTCCGAAGCAAAATCCTGCCCCTTGTGGAAAACGCCCGTTGCTCCGGCGGTCAACCAGGGTTCGGCATACCCCAGAAGTTTGCCGAGAGAAGCCAGCGCGCGTGCCGAAACGGCGTCGAATCGATTGTCAGCCAATCGTTCCGGTATCGACTCGATCCTTTCAGACAGTACTTTGGCCGGTAGCTTGAGCTCCCGGGCAACTGTCTGCAAAAAGGCTGCCTTCCGCCCGTTGGACTCGACGAGCGTCACGGAAGCCCCATCGACATCGGCAAGCAGAATAGCGGTGACGAGGCCTGGAAAACCCGCCCCCGAACCGAGATCAAGCCATCGTTTGGCGGTTGGTAGTACTGCAAACGCCTGTGCACCGTCCGCAACGTGGCGGCGCCAGATATCAGGCAGCGTCGAGGGTGCCACGAGATTCTTAACCGGTTGCCATTTCCGGACGAGATCGACAAAGGCAACGAAGCGAGCCTCCATTGCCGGACCGATCGGCAGGATAGCGCGAACAGCATCCAAGTCGTCCACGGTTTCAACCATGAGCGATGCCTTGCCTTTGCTAGCCATCACGCGACCTCCCCTCTCGGACGCGCAGACTGCTTTTTCAAATGCGCCAGCAGCAAGGTAAGGCTGGCAGGCGTTACGCCGTCGACACGCCCTGCCTGGCCAAGCGTTGTTGGTCGCACAGCCTCGAGTTTCTGCCGAACTTCGTTGGAAAGCCCGGTTACGGTCGCGTAATCAAGGTCAGTCGGCAGCGGCCTTGCTTCGTCGCGCCGAAACGCGGCGATATCGGCCTCTTGCCTGTTGAGATAGACGGCATAAAGGGCTTCGGTCTGGAGAGCCTCGGTCGTTACGATATCGAATCGACCAAGCTCCGGCCAAATAGCCGCAAGCCGGGCAAGCGACATGTCCGGATAGGACAACAGCTCATAAGCCGTACGGCGCACCCCGTCTTGATTGAGGGCAAGACCGTGAGCTTCAGCCTCTCGAGGACTGAGCGACAGCGACCGAGCCAATTGGCGCGCAGACTCGAGGGCCGACATCTTCGCCTTGAATGCTTCTGCCCGCTCGGCTCCAATCAGGCCGAGCGACAAACCACGATCCGTCAGGCGCTGGTCGGCATTGTCCGCCCTGAGTGACAGCCTGTACTCGGCGCGCGATGTGAACATCCGATAAGGCTCGGTCACACCCTTGGTCACAAGATCATCGATCATGACGCCCAGATAGGCCTCAGCCCTATCGAAGGTGACCCCATCTTGGCCACCAGCTCGACGGGCCGCGTTAAGGCCGGCCACCAGACCCTGGGCTGCAGCCTCTTCATAACCGGTGGTGCCATTGATCTGGCCAGCCAGGAACAAACCAGTCAGCTTCTTGGCTTCAAGGGTCGGCAGCAGCTCACGCGGATCGACGTGGTCGTATTCGATGGCATAGCCATACTGGACGATCCGCGTCCGCTCGAGGCCGGGGATTGAAGCGATGATCGCATCCTGGACATCTTCCGGCAGCGAGGTGGAAATGCCGTTCGGATAGACGAGATCGCTATCCAGTCCCTCAGGCTCAAGGAAAATCTGATGACCGTCCCGATCGCCAAAACGCACGATCTTGTCTTCGATCGAGGGGCAGTAGCGAGGGCCACGGCTCCCGATCTGGCCGGAGTACATCGGTGAACGGTGGACGTTGTCGCGAATGACACGGTGAGTGGCGTCGCTCGTCCTGGTAATGTGGCACACGACCTGCGGCTGGATAATCGCCTTGGTCAGGGTTGAGAAGGCTTCAGGTTCATCGTCACCCGGCTGCGCTTCGAGAGACGCATAATCGATCGTGTTTCGATCGAGACGCGGCGGCGTACCGGTCTTGAGGCGACCGAGGCGCAACCCGAGCCGAGCTAGCGTGGTCGACAACCCCATGGCTGGCTTCTCGCCAATCCGACCGGCCGGAGTTGTTTTGGTTCCGAGATGAATGAGGCCGGACAGAAAGGTGCCCGTGGTCAAAACAACAGCCCCACAGGTCAACCGCCGCCCATCAGCCATCAACACCGCACTGAGGCGACCTTCCACGACCTCGATATCGTCCGCCTCACCTTCGATAACCGCTAGATTGTCAGCGGAAGAAATTTCGGCCTGCATCGCCGCCTTGTAAAGCTTGCGGTCAGCTTGGGCGCGGGGCCCCCGAACGGCCGGCCCCTTGCGACGATTAAGCAGCCGGAACTGGATGCCCGCAGCGTCAGCCACCCGGCCCATGAGGCCATCCAGCGCATCGACTTCACGAACGAGGTGTCCTTTACCCAAGCCACCAATAGCTGGGTTGCACGACATGGCACCGATCGTCGAAAAGCTATGGGTTACTAGCGCGGTTCTGGCGCCAGCACGAGCAGAAGCGTGAGCGGCTTCGGCGCCGGCATGGCCGCCGCCAATAACAATAACGTCGAAGCTGTCGAGATGGCTTACCATGACATCCAATATCTGAGCTTACTTGGCAGCAGGAGGCACAATGCCCGTTTCTACGCGGCATCCCGCGTTCGCTCCGTTTGGCTGAACATTCCGCCAAAGGCGTCTGAGCGGCTGTAATAAGGCAATTCGGGGGGCAAGGTCAAAGCTGAAAGCGCCGTTTTCTGCGCCTTTTCGGATGTGAGTAACGCGTTGCATCCAGTTTCCGGCATTCGGTTCGGAGGCGAATCTGAATAGTTTTCCACAGCCTGTGGAGTGTTTCACGTGAAACACCGTTAATTTTCCGGAACAATTTCCAGCTGCCGTTAACTTCCGCTGCTCGGGTTCAACAAAACTTCATAAGCCAGAGCAGAATCGTTTCGGATAGGAATCGACTACTTTCCGATGCAGAACGTCGAGAATATGCTTCCAAGTATCTCCTCAACGTCGATCCGGCCCGTAAGCCGGCCGAGAGCTTCACCCGCTTCCCGCAAGCAATCAGCGACGATCTCCTTGGGCAGTCCCCGGCCCTCTCCTCGTTTCAACGCCTCGACCGCATGATTCACACATTCACGCTGGCGCGCGCGACTAACGAGCGGCGACTCCCCGCCCAGCCTTGTAGCCGCCTCTCGAGAAAGTGAAGCAACAAGTCGGTCAATCGATACTCGATTATGGATTGAGATAGCCTGGCCGTCCGGGCCGTCCTCCAGGAGATCACCCTTTGTCCTGACGCTGAGGATCGGTCTGCCCAACTCGACCACATGAGGCGGTGCCCCATCACCCTTTTCATCTAGCCAGAGAATGAGATCCGCCGTAGCCGCCCTCTTCCTTCCCCGGCGAATTCCTTCGATCTCGATAGCGTCGGTGCCATCTCGAAGGCCAGCCGTGTCCACCAAGGTCACTGCATAGCCATCAAGGTTGAGATGCACTTCCAGTAGATCGCGTGTCGTCCCGGGGATGTCCGTCACTATGGCCACGTCCCGCTCCGCCAGAACATTAACGAGGCTCGACTTTCCCGCATTGGGGGGGCCAAGGACGACGACCTCGAACCCATCCCTTATACGCTCGCCCCTGCTTCCGGCTTCCAGCTCACGGCTCATCTCGCTCCGCAATGTTTCCAAGCCCGAGATCACTTCGGCAGAAGCGTCTTCCGGAACATCGTCCTCATCGGCGAAATCCAGCTCGGCTTCGACAAGCGCACGCAGTTCGACAAGCCGCCGCCGCCAATCTTCGGCTCTTGCGCGAAAGGCTCCCCCGGCCTGTCGCAACGCCAATTTGCGCTGCGCTTCCGTCTCGGCGGCGATGAGATCAGCCAGACCTTCAGCCTCAGTCAGGTCCAATTGTCCGTTTTCGAAAGCTCGCCGGGTGAATTCTCCGGCCTCGGCCAACCGCAGGCCGTCAATGCCCGTGAGAAATGCCAAAAATCCTGCAACAACTGCCCGTCCACCATGGAGGTGAAATTCAGCGACATCCTCGCCCGTAAAGCTCGCAGGCCCAGGAAAATATAGGACCAGCGCTCTATCAAGGGGTTCGCCTTTGAAATCCTTGAGCGTTTTCAGAACGGCGTGGCGAGGTTCAGGCGTAGAACCAACCGTTGTTTCGAGCACGAATCGAACCATGGGCCCGGAGACGCGGACCAAGGCTATCCCGCTGGGCAGTGCACCCGAAGACAGTGCGAAGATCGTATCGGTCACGACTCAATCCTTCGGCAGAGATTCATAATTTGAAGGGCCGGGGTCGCATTTCAAGCGAACGGCAATGTGGCCAAGTTGATTGTCTTAAAACAGTAAAGGGCCCCGAAGGGCCCTTTCTTGAACAGCATCGATTCAAAACGGACTCGAATCGAAAGCACGTCGATGATTCACGTGAAACACTATTGGCTATCAGGTGTTCATGGAATCGAAGAAATCGCTGTTGGTGCGCGTCTGCCGAAGCTTGTCCAACAGGAACTCGGTGGCATCGGTCGTGCCCATCGGGTTGAGGATGCGCCGCAGCACAAAAGTCTTCTTGAGCTTGTCTGGCACCACCAGCAGGTCTTCCTTGCGAGTGCCCGACCGCTGGATGTCGATGGCCGGGAACACGCGCTTGTCGGAGATCTTCCGGTCGAGGATGATTTCCGAGTTACCTGTGCCTTTGAACTCTTCGAAGATCACTTCGTCCATGCGGCTACCGGTATCGATCAGCGCCGTGGCGATGATGGTCAACGACCCGCCCTGCTCGATGTTGCGGGCAGCACCGAAGAAGCGCTTGGGACGCTGCAGCGCGTTTGCATCAACGCCACCCGTCAGCACCTTGCCTGAGGAGGGAACGACGGTGTTATAGGCACGACCGAGGCGGGTGATCGAGTCGAGCAGGATAACGACGTCCCGGCCATGCTCGACAAGGCGCTTGGCCTTCTCAATGACCATTTCTGCCACCTGGACGTGCCGTGTCGCCGGCTCGTCAAAGGTCGACGAAACAACTTCGCCCCGCACCGAGCGCTGCATGTCCGTCACTTCTTCAGGACGCTCGTCGATCAGGAGAACGATCAGGTAGCATTCCGGATGATTGGTCGTGATGGAGTGCGCGATGTTCTGCAGCAGGACCGTCTTGCCGGTACGCGGCGGGGCGACGATCAGCGCACGCTGGCCCTTGCCGAGCGGCGCGACGATGTCGATGACACGCGCCGAAAAATCCTTGGACGGTACGCCTTCGACTTCCATGCGGAAGCGCTCGTCCGGATAAAGCGGCGTCAGGTTGTCGAAGTGCACCTTATGGCGCGCCTTCTCAGGATCCTCGAAGTTGACCGTATTGACCTTCAGCAGAGCGAAATAACGCTCACCTTCTTTCGGGCTGCGGATCTGACCTTCAACGGTATCGCCTGTGCGCAGGGAGAAACGGCGAATCTGGGCCGGCGAGATATAGATGTCGTCGGGACCGGGCAGATAGTTCGCATCGGGCGAGCGCAGGAAGCCAAAGCCGTCCTGCAGCACTTCGACCACGCCTTCGCCGATGATATCGACCTCTTGCTCAGCAAGCTGCTTCAGAATGGCGAACAGCAGCTCCTGCTTGCGCATGGTCGAGGCATTTTCCACCTCGACCTCTTCCGCAACGGCGAGGAGTTCGGTGGGGGTCTTCTTCTTGAGATCCTGGAGTTTCATCTCCGACATGGACACGGCATCTCTTGGCTGGAAATAGGAATCGAGGTCGAAAACAGAAAACTCCCCTGCCGGGGATACACATCGACGATCTTTTCCGAAAAACGCGAGCTGGCAGCAACGGTGGGGAACCGCCGCGGAGAACCTTTCCGGACCTCCTCGTCCGGAAGACGCCTGCACGCGAAGCGAGGGACGGGTTTCGCTATACCCTGTTCCGCACTGCACGGCAAGATATTGGCGACAACGGAAACGGCCCCCGTCCTAGAACGGCTTCAGGACCACCAGGACAAGAATGGCGAACAGCAGCACGGTCGGTAGCTCGTTGATCATTCGAAAGAAGTGCGAAGAACGCCGATTGGCGTCCTGTTCGAAAGCCTTCCGCCAGGCATCAAGCTGATAGTGATAAACGGTGAGGCCGAGCACGAAGAGAAGTTTCAGCCAAAGCCAGGATGAGGTGGAAAACCAGGCCCCCTTGATTCCAAGCCAGACACCGAACCCCCACGTCCCATACATGGCAGGGCGCATGATGCCCCTGAACAGCCGGCGCTCCATCGTCTTGAAGGTCTCCGACTGCACGGAGCCCCTCTCAGCATCGGCATGATAAACGAAAAGCCGCGGCAAATAGAAAATGCCGGCCATCCAGGCGATCACCGAAAACAGGTGACCGATCTTGATCCAGTCATAGCCGAGACCCATTACCGTTCCCCAGCGCCACGCACCCGTTCCAGCATGCGAGCAACGTTATCAATCGAACCATCCGGCGTGATGCCGTGACCGAGGTTGAAGATCATCCGTCCCGCGCCTAACCGATCGAGGATCCGATCGATCGCTGCGTCAAGCCCAGCGCCGCCCGTGACAAGATGCAGCGGATCGAGATTTCCCTGGACAGGGAGAAGCGGCTGGACCTGATCCCGAACGAAATCAAGTGATGCCTGCCAATCGATACCCACTGCATCGACACCGGTCTCCCTAACGAACGCAGGAAGATGCCCACCTGCCCCTTTCGGAAATCCGATAACCCGAGCGCCCGGTACCTGACCGCGAACCCCCTCGACGATCCTGCGAGTCGGCTCAATCACCAAACGCCTGAAACTTGCGTCATCGAGCGAACCGGCCCAGGTATCAAAAATCTGAACCGCATCGGCACCAGCGCGCAGCTGCGCGATGAGATAACCGATCGATCCTTCGACGAGAACATCGATCAGCCGATCAACACCAGTTTGATCAGAAAGAGCCGCTTTCCTGGCCGGCAGCTGGTCGGGCGTGCCGCGCCCGGCAATCATGTAGGTGACAAGCGTCCAAGGCGCACCGCAGAAGCCAAGAAGTGTCGTCTCCTTGGGAAGCTCGGCGCGGATGCGTGAAACCGTCTCGATGACCGGCTCAAGTCTGGCGACTACGCGCTCCGGTTCGAGTTGGAGGGCTGATAGATCCACCGGCTCCAAGCGTGGCCCCTCGCCTTCGACAAACCAAACCTTCTGACCAAGAGCATCAGGAACAACGAGAATGTCTGAAAACAGGATAGCCGCATCAAAGCCAAATCGCCGGATCGGCTGAAGCGTCACCTCGGTAGCGAGTTCAGGCGCATAGCAGAGATCGAGAAAGGATCCGGCCTTTGCTCTCGTCGCTCGATACTCGGGGAGATAGCGTCCAGCTTGGCGCATCATCCACACCGGTGGTGGCCATAGCCGCTCTCCATCGAGAACCTTGAGAAGACGGCGCTCGCTCATAGCCTTGCCTGCCTTCGTCGTGGTCACGCCGTTCGCCGTTTCCAAGTTAAGAATCCTATTTGAAGAGATTTTCTTTTTCTTATTGCCGAGGGATAGCAGGGATTATCAATCTTCCACAATCGGAACCCGTCGCCTCCTTTGGACTGAGGTCCGAAAAGGCTTTTCCGATCACCTGCCTGTGGCTTTTGGGGAAAACTCCCGGCGATGGCGGAATGCCGCAATTCTTAACGGATGGTTAATGGGGATGACCTGCTAGAAGTTAATGAATGGTTAAGCAATGGCTTCGCTTTTGCACAGCACCCACAGGCGTCGTTTACGCGATACCCGCTCGTCTGTCCTGTTGATGGTTTCATGACTTACCCACAGGGCTGGATGGACGACCGCATTGAGGCAGATTTTCTCCACGTTCATCCAAGCGATATCCGTCATCCTGTGGATTTCGACCCGGTCAGCCCAGGCAAGTCATTGATAAGAAGCGTCAAAAAAGAGCTCGCAAAGCTGGGCGCCTTCTGAGATGCTTGGGCGCCTTCTTTCGGAGCATCGGGGTCATGAAGCGCGGCCAGACTTATTTTCATATCCATCTGGTCTCCGACTCCACCGGCGAAACGCTGCTGGCCGTCGGTCGCGCCGCAACGGCCCAATATGACTCGATGGTGGCAATCGAACATATCTATCCGCTGGTCCGCTCGGTAAGGCATATCGAACGCGTGATTGCCGATATCGAGGCGGCACCCGGCATCGTGCTTTACACTCTTGTGCAGCAAGACCTTGCCATTCGTCTCGAAGAAGCGTGCCAGGCTGCCGCCATTCCTTGCATCGACGTTTTGCGGCCGGTGTTCGATGTCTTCCGTTCCTTCTTCAAGGTTCAAGCGATCGGCAAGGCCGGCGCTCAGCACGCCATGGACGCTGACTACTTCAAACGGATCGATGCACTGAACTTTACGCTCGCGCACGACGATGGCGCCCTGCCCGATGATATAGAGGAAACCGATGTCATCCTGATCGGCATCAGCCGTACGTCGAAAACGCCGACATCGATCTATCTGGCCAACCGCGGCATCCGGACGGCGAACGTGCCCCTGGTTCCAGGCATCCCCATTTCCGACAAGGTGATCGCTGCACGCCGGCCGCTGGTTGTCTGTTTGATCGCGACCGCCGAACGCATCATGCATGTCCGTCAAAATCGTCTCCTGGCACTCGCTGACCAGAACCAGAATTCGACCTATGTCGACAAGGCGGCCATTGCCCAGGAAATCCTCTATTCCAAGCGCCTATGTACCGAACATGGTTGGCCGATGATCGACGTTACCCGTCGGTCGATCGAAGAGACGGCCGCCGCCATCCTCGCTCTATGGGATCAGCATCGCTACGGCAAAATGCTGGATCCATTCTCCGACGCCGGCTGAACGATGAGTCTCGTCCTTGCTTCTGCGAGCGCAGCTCGCGCCGCCCTCCTCACCGGCGCCGGTCTCATCTTCAAACGGGTTCCGGCCGACGTGGACGAACGACTGATTGAAGAAGATCTGGTTGGGCTTTGCGCGGCCGATGTTGCCCAGGCGCTGGCCGATGTCAAAGCGGTCGAGGTTTCACTGCGTCGGCCAGGTGATCTTGTTATCGGCGCCGATCAAACGCTTTCACTCGGTGACGAACGTTTCCACAAACCGCGAGATCGTGAAGAGGCAAGCCGGCAACTCGCTCGCCTCTCCGGTCGTACCCATGAGCTTCACTCCGCCCTGTCGCTGGCGAGGAACGGCGAAGTTCTCCACCGCGCCGTGGACAATGCAAAGCTGACCATGCGACCGCTATCGCCACGTTTCATAAGTCATTACATGGCGGTTGTCGGTGAGGCAGTCTTGGGTTCGGTCGGGGCTTATCATCTGGAAGGATATGGTGTTCAGCTGTTTGAAGCGGTTGAAGGCAATCACTTCACGATTCTCGGCCTGCCCCTGCTGCCTCTGCTCGAATTTTTGCGCGAGGAAAGGATGATCGAACAATGATCCGCGCTGCCGTCATCGGCTGGCCGGTGAGCCAGTCGCGCTCTCCTCTGATCCACGGTTATTGGCTGAAGCAATACGGCATTGATGGTGAGTATGGTCGCGTGGCGGTCGAACCAGAGCGGATAGAAAGCTTCCTCGGAGATTTTGCTGCGAGCGGCCTTTCTGGCTGCAATGTAACCATTCCGTTCAAGGAAATTGCTGCGCGTATTGCAAAGTACCGCGAGCCTGTTGTTGAACGGATTGGCGCAGCAAACACGCTGTGGCTAAGAGATGGCGAGCTTTGCGCTGACAACACGGACGGAATCGGTTTTGCCGCCAACCTTGATCAACGCGCTTCCGGTTGGGACAGTACCCCTGGCGAGGCTTTGGTCTTGGGCGCTGGCGGCGCGGCTGCGGCGGTGGTCGATATTCTCGTTCAGCGCGGCTTCAAGGTGCGCCTCGTCAACCGGACGCTTTCACGCGCCGAAACCTTGGCGTCGAGATATCCAGGGAAGGCGTTTGCCGACATCCTTTCGGAAGCGAATCGATATGCGTCGGCGGCCAGTCTTGTAGTGAACACCACTTCACTTGGCATGAAGGGTAACGGCACGATCGACATCGACATGGCTCTGTTTCCAGAGAGTGCGGTCGTGACAGATATCGTATATGTACCCCTTGTCACGCCCTTCCTCAGCTCCGCCGCAGCGCGCGGTCTCCGCACCGTCGACGGTCTCGGTATGCTTCTCAATCAAGCGGTACCCGGCTTCACCCGCTGGTTTGGACAAAAGCCGACGGTGACGCCGGAGCTTCGAGCTCGCATAGAGGCTGATCTTTGATCGTCATCGGCCTTACCGGCTCGATCGGGATGGGAAAGACCACCACCGCCGATCTCTTCCGGCAAGCAGGTCTGCCGGTGTTTGACGCCGACGCGGCCGTACATGCCTTATATGAGGGGGCATTGGCACCGCAGATCGAAGCAGCTTTCCCTGGCACCGTGATTGATGGTCACGTCGACCGTCGCAAACTTGCAGAGCGATTGTCGGGAGACGCAGATGGGTTTCACCAATTGGAATCCATTGTGCACCCAGCAGTTCGGCGCATGGAGGCAGAATTTCTCGCCGAGGCGCGCGTAGCGGGCGTCAAGGCAGCGGTGCTTGATATTCCCCTTCTCTTCGAGACCGGGCGACATAAGGATGTCGACAAAGTGGTGGTAGTCTCGGCTCCGGCCGAAGTGCAACGAGCCAGGGTCCTTGCTCGTCCGGGCATGACGGAGGAGAAATTCGAGGCGCTTCTGTCCAGGCAACTACCCGATGCCGAAAAGCGAGCACGAGCTGACTTTGTCGTGCCATCCGGTGACGGAGTGGACGTGGCACGGGCTTCGATTTCGGCATTGCTCGCCGAATGGCTGCCCTGAGCGATTGGCAGGGGACAAGCCGGTTTGATTTCCTTGAAATCTATGTCGTTGGCGGGCAGGATTCGACCATGCGCGAAATCGTCTTCGATACCGAAACCACAGGACTTGATCCCAAGACCGGCGACCGTCTGGTTGAAATCGGCTGCGTTGAGGTCGTCAATCGCTTCCCGACGGGCCGCAACTTCCATGTTTATATTAACCCTGGGCGCTCTGTGCCGAAGGAAGCGTTCGACGTTCACGGGTTGTCTGACGAGTTCCTCGCTGACAAGCCGCGCTTCGACGATATTGCCGATGCCTTCGTGACTTTCGTCGGCGACGCTCAGCTCGTCGCCCACAACGCCAGCTTCGACATGGGCTTCATCAATTTCGAGCTGAAGGCGTCGGGTCGTACGACATACGGTGCCGAGCGTGTCGTTGACACGCTGATGATGGCGCGCCGGAAGCATCCGGGTGCACCAGCGAGCCTCGATGCTCTCTGTAATCGGTATGGTATCGATCGTTCCAGGCGCATCAAGCACGGCGCCTTGCTGGACGCCGAGCTGCTTGCCGAGGTTTATCTCGAGCTCACAGGCGGTCGGCAGGCCGGTCTCGATCTCAATGTCGCTGTGCAAGCGGCGTCAACAACGGAAACAGGGGGTCGCGTTGCGCTTCGGCCACGTCCCGTGCCCCTCCCGTCCCGTATCAGTCAGGAGCAGGCTGAGGCGCACATGGCGTTCATTGCCACTATTGGCGAAAAAGCTTTGTGGAACATGTATTTGAATGAAGGGGACCAGGCTGAAACAGCCTGAAGGTTCCCATCGATAAATCAGGAATTCTCCCAGTCGGTTTGCTTGGGGTATTATTAGCCGGCGAATTATGTCATAGAGCGCTTCTTGCGCTCCTTTCCATCTATTGAGGCACGGAGAGGCGCTTGGTTATCAAGTCTCCCAAGGGGTCAGTTGTGGCTAAGGCGACGCTTGAGAAATTCCGGCAAGTCGCCGCCCTGCCCTATCGCCTGACGGCGCACGGCTACGAGGTCGTATTGATTACCACGCGAGATAGTGGTCGCTGGATTCTACCAAAAGGCTGGCCGATCAAGGGGCTCAAGCGCCACGAAGCCGCCGAAACCGAAGCGATGGAAGAAGCCGGCCTGATTGGAAGCGCTGAGCCGAAGTCCATAGGACGCTTCACATACACCAAGCAGTTTCCAAAACGTCAGGAAAAAGTGCTGGTCGATGTCTTCCCCTTCGCGGTCGAAGGTCAGCTCGAAGTCTGGCAGGAAAAAGGTCAGCGCGAAGTCCGCTTTTTCAACCCGGTTGACGCGGCCGCCCTGGTGTCCGACGCTGGAGTCGGTGACCTGATCCTTTCTTTCTTTGTCGATCTGGCAAAAAGAAAAGCGGCCGGCACCCTCAAGGCACCAGCCGCCGATGTAGGATCTCCGGAAGCAGGAGAACGTGTTCTAGGTCAGGCAAGTCCTTCGAAGAGTGCCGTCGACAAATAACGCTCGGCAAACGACGGAACGATTACCACGATGGTTTTCCCGGCATTTTCCGGCCGCTGTCCGAGCTTGATTGCTGCCGTCAGCGCAGCGCCCGAGGAAATGCCAACTGGAATACCTTCGAGCTTTGCGGCCTGGCGGGCCGTGGCCAAAGCTTCTTCCGAAGGTACAGGCAGAATTTCGTCATACACCTTGGTATCGAGAACCGTCGGAACAAAGCCGGCGCCAATGCCCTGAATCTTGTGAGGCCCGGGGTTGCCGCCGGAAAGAACCGGGCTTTCATTCGGCTCGACTGCCACGACCTTCACGTCTGGCTTGCGCTCTTTCAGCACACGGCCGACGCCGGTGATCGTACCGCCGGTGCCAATACCGGCAACAAAGATGTCAACCTTGCCCTCTGTATCGTTCCAGATCTCTTCGGCCGTGCTGACTCGGTGGACCTCGGGATTCGCCGGATTCTCAAACTGCTGCGGGATGATGGCGCCCGGAATGCTGGCCGCGAGTTCGTTCGCCTTGGCAATCGCGCCCTTCATGCCCTTGGCGGCCTCGGTCAGCTCAAGCTCCGCACCAAGCAACTTGAGCATCTTGCGCCGCTCGATGGACATGGACTCGGGCATGACTAAAATCAGACGGTAGCCCTTCGCAGCCGCCACGAACGCAAGCGCAATGCCGGTGTTGCCAGACGTCGGCTCGATCAGGGTCGATTCGCCAGGCTTGATCTTTCCCTGAGCTTCCAGCGACTCGATCATCGCGACGCCGATGCGGTCCTTGACCGAGGCGATCGGATTGAAGAACTCAAGTTTGCCGAGGATGGTGGCCTTGACGCCATGCTCCCTGGCGAGCTTGTCGAAACGGACAAGCGGCGTATCGCCGATGGTATCGGTGATCGACGCGTAGATCTTGCCGCGACCGCGGCGGGAAAGATCGCTCATGTGAGATCCTCGTTGCTGTAAGCCCTGTGGAATTGAGGCCATTCTACCGGTGGTCACAGAACGCTACCAGTCAACCGAGGTCGTAACGGATTATGGGATCGGAAAATGATCCCATAGGAAAGCCGATTTGAAGAATAGAATGCTATTTTCTCAGGAACGTCCCGTCGATCCAAAGCCGCCCGCTCCTCGGCCCGTTGCGTCAAGAACGTCCGTCTCGATGAACTGGGCGCGACTGACCGGGGCAATCACCATCTGGGCGATACGTTCACCGCGATGAATGGTGAAAGGTGTGTCGGAGAGGTTAATGAGGACTACCTTCACTTCACCACGATAGTCGGCGTCCACGGTACCTGGCGAGTTGAGGACGGTGATGCCGTGCTTGGCGGCCAGTCCGGACCGTGGTCGTATCTGGGCCTCGTAGCCGGATGGAAGTGCAATAGCTAGACCGGTGGGAACCAGTGCGCGCCCCATCTGGGGCAAGGTCATCGGCTCTTCTACGGCTGCGAGAAGATCCAAGCCGGCCGCATCTTCAGTCTGATAGGCTGGCAGAGGAAGGCCGTCGGAATGCGGCAGGCGCTTGAGGGCAACATCAACCATTAAGAACCTCGGGAAACGAGCTCGTTGCGGTAGCGAATCGAAAATCAGCCGAGCCTTTCGGCGATCAGTGAAATCAGTCTGTCAGCGACTCCGTCTTTTGGAAGCGTCGGCCAGACGTCGGTGCCATCCGCTGACAGGACATGCACGGTATTCTGGTCGCCGCCGAATACGCCGTTTTTCGCCGATACGTCATTGGCAACGATATAGTCGGCTCCCTTTGCCGCAAGTTTGCGGCCAGCATTTGCAGCGACATCCGTCGTTTCGGCGGCGAATCCAATAACCAAACCTGGCCGCTTGGCATGGTGTCCCAGCGTGGCCAGGATATCCGGATTCTCGACGAAGGAGAGCGGCGGCGGATCGCCAGCCGACTTCTTGAGCTTCTGCTGAGATACGTCGGCCGGACGCCAGTCCGATACGGCGGCCGTCATCACCGCCACATCGGCCGGTAAGGCGGCGAACACCGCGTCGAGCATTTGGCGGGCCGTTTCCACATGAACGACATCGACACCTTTCGGATCGGCAATCGACACCGGACCGGAAATGAGAGTGACGCGTGCTCCAGCTCGTACGGCGGCCGCGGCAATTGCGTGGCCTTGCTTTCCCGAAGAGCGGTTCGTGATGAAGCGCACCGGATCTATTGGCTCGATGGTCGGTCCGGATGTGACCAAGACATGCCGGCCTGCTAGCGCCTTTGGTTGATCGGCTTCCGAAAAGAAGGCTTCCACGCCCGCGACGATATCCATAGGTTCTGACAGGCGACCCAAGCCGGCTTCACCGCGTTCGGCCATGCGCCCCTCCGCCGGCCCGATGAAGAGTACGCCGTCTTTAGCAAGTTGCGCCGCGTTGCGCTGGGTCGCGGGATGCGCCCACATGCGCTGATTCATGGCTGGACAAACGATAATCGGTGCCGCCGCTGCCAAGAGGCTCGCCGTGGCAAGCTCGTCGGCAATGCCGTTGGCCATGCGGGCGATGAGATTGGCGGTGGCAGGCGCTACGAGAATAAGATCGGTTTCTCGGGAAAGCACGATATGTCCGATATCCTGCTCTTCGGTGGGGTCAAACAGGTCGCTGAAAACCTTCTCGCCTGAGAGCGCACCGACTGTCATCGGCGTCACGAACTCCTTGCCGGAGCGCGTCAGGATCACTCGCACTTGGGCTCCGCGCTCCTTGAGACGACGGATGACCTCAAGCACCTTGTAGGCCGCAATGCCGCCGCCGATGATGATCAGTATGCGTTTGCCCGCGAGCATGTCAGGCCCTCTCTCAGCTAACCGGAGCGGAACCTAGACTATCGCGGCGCCAAAGGTAAGCAGCATGAAGCCAGCATTCGCTGTTACAAACGCCGGCTTCAAATCCGAGTTCACCGCAGGGAGGTTTAGGCGAGCCGGTAAAAGCTCGGAGCCTCAGGCGGTCGCGAACTTCTCGTCGAAGGAATAACCTGAACCGCGCACGGTACGGATCGGGTCGCGGACACGCCCGCGGTTGATCGATTTCCGGAGACGGCCGACGTGAACATCCACGGTGCGTTCGTCGACATAGACATCATGGCCCCAAACGCCGTTGAGCAGCTGTTCACGCGAGAACACCCTGCCCGGTGACTGCATCAGAAACTCCAGCAGGCGGAATTCCGTCGGCCCGAGATGGATTTCGCGTGACGAGCGGCGCACCCGCCGCGTTTCGCGATCGAGCTCGATATCGCCGGCGGTCAGAAGATTGGACACGGTCTCCGGCTTGGCGCGCCGAAGCATTGCCTTCACGCGGGCGATCAGCTCGGGCACCGAGAACGGCTTCACGACATAGTCGTCCGCGCCGGTGGCCAGTCCACGTACCCGCTCCGATTCCTCGCCGCGCGCCGTCAACATGATCACCGGCAATCTTTCGGTCTCCGGACGCGCCCGCAGGCGACGGCAGAGCTCGATTCCCGAGAGACCCGGAAGCATCCAGTCGAGGAGCAGCAGGTCGGGCGTGATTTCCTTGAGGCGGATATCCGCCTCGTCGCCACGAAAGGCCTGCTCGACCTCGAAACCCTCAGCTTCGAGGTTGTAACGCAGCATCAGCGATACCGCTTCCTCGTCCTCGACGATCATCACCTTGGCCATGGTCGTTTACAGCTCCTGCAACTCAGGATCCGGCGATGGTGCTGTCGATCGAAGCGTCGGCCTTCGGCCGCTCGTCTTCGTAGGACCGGCCCGTCACCACATAGTGCACCGATTCAGCAATGTTGGTGGCGTGGTCGCCGATGCGCTCGATATTCTTGGCGCAGAATAGCAGATGGATGCAGAAGGTGAGATTGCGCGGATCTTCCATCATGTAGGTGAGAAGTTCGCGGAACAGCGACGTATAGAGTGCGTCGATTTCATCGTCGCGCTGACGAACGGCGTTGGCTGCCTGGTCGTCCTGGCTGGCGTAGGCGTCGAGCACCTTCTTGAGCTGCTGCAGAGCGATCTCGCAAAGATGCTCGACACCGGTGATCAGCTGCTTGTGCGGGAAGACGCCGTTGATGGCAACGACGCGCTTGGCAATGTTCTTGGCAAGATCGCCGACCCGCTCGATATCATTGGCGATGCGCATGGCACCGACGATTTCGCGGAGGTCGTTGGCCATTGGCTGGCGGCGGGCGATGACGAGGATCGACTTTTCCTCGATTTCGCGCTGCAGCCGGTCGAGTTCCTTGTCACCGGCGACCACGCGCTGGGCAAGATCCGTATCGAGGCGCGTCAGCGCCTCCACGGCGTTGCCGACTGCGCGTTCTGCGAGGCCGCCGATCTCGGTGACCATGCGGGCGATCGACTTGAGGTCGTCGTCATAAGCGGAAACAGTATGTTCCATGGAAGTCTCCTGCCAATTCCGGTCAGCCGAAACGGCCCGTGATGTAATCTTGCGTCCGCTGCTCGAGCGGGTTGGTGAAGACGTGGTCCGTGGGACCCTCTTCGATCAGATGTCCGAGATGGAAGAAGGCAGTCCGCTGCGATACGCGCGCAGCCTGCTGCATCGAGTGCGTCACGATGACGATGGTGAAGTTGGCGCGGAGCTCGTCGATGAGTTCCTCGACCTTGGCGGTGGCGATCGGATCGAGCGCCGAGCAGGGCTCGTCCATCAGGATCACTTCGGGCGATACGGCAATTGCCCGGGCGATACACAAACGCTGCTGCTGGCCACCGGAAAGGCCGGTGCCCGGCTCGTTGAGACGATCCTTTACCTCATTGAAAAGCGAGGCTTTTTGCAGAGAGGTGACCACGATCTCCTCAAGATCGGCCTTGGAGCGGGCAAGGCCGTGGATTCGAGGTCCGTAAGCGACATTGTCGAAGATCGACTTGGGGAAGGGGTTCGGCTTCTGGAACACCATGCCGACACGCGCCCTCAGCTCGACGACATCGAGATCGGGATCGTAGATGTCCTGGTCGTCAAGGGTGATGGTTCCATCTACCCTGGCACCGACAATGCTGTCGTTCATGCGGTTGATGCACCGCAGGAAGGTCGACTTGCCGCAGCCCGAAGGTCCGATGAAGGCAGTAACCGCCTTCTCGGCGATATCGATTGAGACCCCATGCAGGGCTTCCTTCTGACCGTAGGTTACTTTGACACCAGCGGTATGGATCTTGATCGGCCTGCTCGTGGGATCGGGCGTACGGACGGTCTCGAAAGGGGTCGCTGCCTGAACTGCGGACATGGCGGAACTCCGAAGAAGCGGTTACCAGCGGCGCTCGAAGGCGCGGCGGAGAATGATGGCGATGCTGTTCATGGCGAGCAGGAAGGCGAGCAGGATAATGATCGCCGCCGACGTGCGTTCGGTGAAGGCGCGTTCCGGCTCTGTGGCCCACATGTAGATCTGGGTCGGCAGAGCCGTTGCCGGGTCGAAAGGCGTGGTCGGATATTCGACGATGAAGGCCTTCATGCCGATCATCAGCAAGGGAGCGGTTTCACCGAGAGCATGGGCGAGACCGATGATTGTACCCGTGAGCACGCCGGGCATAGCGAGCGGCAGCACGTGATGGAATACGGTCTGCATTTTCGAAGCGCCAATCCCAAGGCCTGCCTCACGGATCGAGGGTGGTACAGCCTTTAGGGCGGATCGCGTCGTGATGATGATGGTCGGCAGCGTCGTCAGCGTCAACACCAAGCCACCGACCAGACTGGCCGAGCGCGGCAGGTGAGCGAAGTTGATGAAGACGGCGAGACCGAGGAGACCGTATACGATCGATGGGACAGCCGCGAGGTTGTTGATGTTGACCTCGATCAGATCGGTCCAACGATTTTTCGGCGCGAACTCTTCGAGATAGATCGAACCGGCGACCCCGAGCGGCAAGGAAAGCGCAAGAACGACGAGCATCATGTAGAGCGAACCGACGACTGCCACGCCGACACCGGCCATTTCAGGGCGCGTTGATGCGCCGTTGGTGAAAAGGCCCGTGTTGAAAGCCAGGCGAAGTGCACCATCCTTTTCGAGCTTGTCGATCAGCGCGATGTGCTTGTCCTTGATAAGGCGCTGGCTTTCAGGAATGTCGGCGCGGATTGTGCCCTTGACGAAGGAGTCGACGTCGCCGGTGGCGTAAAAGTCGATGCTGCGCTTCGTTCCAATCAGCGAAGGATCGGCGGCAAGCATCGAACGCAGCATGGGTGACGATCCCTTAGAAAGAAGGTCGAGGGCATCGTAAGTTGCGTCTTCGTCGTTCGGATCGAGTTCGAGGGTCTTCTGAAGCGCCGCTGCGATCAGTTCATCGAAGCGGAAGGCATTGCCCGACATGATGGCAGCCGGTGTGCGGTCTCCATCCGGCGCGATGATGGCCGGATCGAAGTCGACCATCATCGTGATACGGGTCTGCTGGAAAGCGGTATAGCCCTTCGCGACAATCGAGCCGAACAAGACGATCAGAAAGCAAATGGCGATACTGACAGCCAGCAGGCCGTATGTGCGAAAACGACGTTCGGCGGCATAGCGACGGCTGAGACCGATATCGATCTTGGAAATGGTCCGGACTTCCGGACCGCCAAGCCGCGAAGCGGGAAGGCGGGAGGCGGTTTCGGTCATTCGTACTGCTCCCGGTACTTGCGGACGATGGTCAGCGCGAGGACGTTGAGGCCAAGGGTGATGACGAACAGTGTGATGCCGAGCGCGAAGGCAACCAGCGTCTGCGGGCTCGTGAACTCGAGGTCGCCGGTCAGCTGATTGACGATCTTCACGGTAATGGTGGTCATCTCCTCGAACGGATTGAGCGAGGCGCGAGCCGCAACGCCAGCCGCGAGAACGACGATCATCGTCTCACCGATGGCGCGCGAAACGGCCAGCAGTACCGCTCCGACAACGCCTGGAAGCGCCGCCGGCAGGATCACCTGTCGCATGGTTTCCGAGCGCGTTGCTCCGAGCGCCAGCGAACCGTCACGCAACGATCGGGGAATTGCCGTGATAATGTCGTCTGAAAGCGAGGAAACGTAGGGGATGATCATGATGCCCATCACCAGACCGGCAGTGATCACATTGTTTCCCGATGTACCGAGACCGAGAGGAACCGCCACGAAATCGCGGATGAGCGGGCCAACGGTGGTCAGGGCGAAGAAGCCATAGACGATGGTCGGAATGCCGGCCAGAATTTCGATGAGCGGCTTGGCAACGGAACGGACTTTTGACGTTGCGTATTCGGCCATGTAGATGGCGGAGAACAGGCCAATCGGCACCGCAACGAGCATCGCGAAGAAGGAGATGTAAATCGTTCCCCAGAAGAGCGGCAGGAAGCCGAACTGGCCGCTTTCCGTCGAACCAGCCGCAGCGAAGCGGGGGTCCCAGACCGTTCCGAAATAGAAGCTGATCGGGGACACCATCGAGAAGAACTGCAGCGCCTGGAACAGCAAGCTCAGAACGATGCCGATGGTTGTTAGGATAGCCACCGACGATGCGGCAATCAGCAATGCCAGGATCGTGTGCTCGACGAGGTTTCGTGCCCGAAGTCGCGGTTTGATCCGCACGAAGGCAAACATCAGCCCGAAGGCAAGTGCCGCGACAACGGCGATGTCTACGGCGGTATCAATTCCATCGGCGACAAGGTTGAGAGCGCTGGCCGCGATAAGCTGGTACGGCTTCACATCCTCGCCGAGCGGAAGCCCATGGCTCGCAAACACTGAACGCGCCGTCACCACGCCGATACGGATGTTCTCGAGCTCTTCAGGATTGGCGAGTTTCAGACCGGCCGCGACTTGCTGCACACCCGAAATTTCCAGCGAAAGCTGCGTTTTGTTTGCCAGAACCTGTTCCGGCAGATTGGCGCGCACCGTGTGCTCGATCAGGAATGGCTTGGCGATCGATAGGCCAACAAGAATGAGGAGAGCCGGCAGTGCCGTCCATATGAGGACATACGCACCGTAATAGCCGGGCCGCGCGGCAAGACGCCCCTTGCCTGATAGGACAACCGATTTCCAGTGCCCCAGTATGAAACCGAAGAAGGAAAGACCCGCGATTAGCGCGAGCAGCCAGAGCGGACCCATGCGGCCTCCGGATTGTTTGTCCGCCAAAGGTGGCGGCACAAGAAGCAAGGGCCTCTGGGAGGAGGCCCTTGCTGTTTGCGATTAACTGACTCAGAGGGTCTTACCAGCCTGGAAATCGGCGAGCACCTTCTGGCGCTCGGTCTTCGGCGCAGGCACGAGTCCCTTGGCGACTGTCGGCGAGCGCGGGCCGATCATCTGATCGGCGAGGAAGAACTCGACATAGTCCTTGAGGCCCGGAACAACACCGAGGTGCGCCTTCTTCACGTAGAAGAACAGCGGACGGGACACCGGATATTCGCCCTTGGCGATGGTGTCGACCGTCGGAGCGATACCGGAGACGGTGGCGACCTTCAGCTTGTCCTTGTTGTTCTGGTAGAAGTCGAGACCGAACACGCCGATGCCGGTCTTGTTGGAGTCGATGCGAGCGAGAGTCTCGTTATACTCACCGTCGATATCGACAGCCTTGCCGTCCTTGCGAACCTTGACGCAGGCCTTCTCGGCGTCAGCCTTGGCTAGGCCAGAGGCCATGAACGCGTCGTAAGCCTTCGTCGCCTTGCAGCCGGCGAGGAGCATGTTGAGCTCGAACACTTCGCGCGTGCCGTGCTTTTCTCCGGGGATGTAGGCGGCAATCTCCCAGTCCGGGAAGCCAGCCTTGACGTCCGACCACTTGGCGTTGGGATTGTCGACGAGCTGGCCGTCCTTCAGAACCTTGGCGCCGATGGCGTTGAACCAGTCGGCCGGAACGAAGGCAAAGTCCGGGCCCTTTATGTCGGAAGCGAAAACGATGCCGTCATATCCGATGCGGATTTCCTGGACCTCGGTCACGCCGGCAGCCTTGCAGGCATCCAGCTCTTCGGCCTTGATCGGGCGAGAAGCATCGGCGATGTCGATGGTGTCGTCGCCAACGCCTTTGCAGAACTCCTTGAGGCCGGCACCGGTGCCGCCACCTTCAACGATCGGTGCCTTGAACTTCGGGTTGGCTTCGCCGAAAGCCTCAGCAACGATGGTCGCATAAGGCAGGACGGTCGAAGAGCCGGCGATGTGGATCTGCTCGGCAGCGAAGGCGGAAGTGCCAGTGGCGGAGAGGGCGATCACAAACGCGCTGGCGGCGGTGGAGAATTTCACGGGTTTACTCCTAGAAGTTAGGATCGTGACGGTCGGAGCTCTTGAAGCCCGCTGGCTGTCTCGTACCTGTCACGCCGCGGACCCTAGCGGCCTGACGCTACCCTTCTATGACGTTTTCGCTACAAGATTATGACAATATAAATATATGAAATATATAAGGAAATTACGCTTGAAGACGTTCAGATGCGCCGGTTTCGGTTTCGTTTGTCATCTCCGCTTCCGACAGGTTGGATTTGCGGGGGAGCCACACATTGACGGTGGTCCCAACATCCACCTCGGAGCGGATCACAAGTCGTCCCTGATGGCGGTTGATGATGTGTTTGACGATGGCAAGGCCTAGGCCGGTTCCACGTTGCTCCCGGCTGCGGGCGGCATCCACCCGATAGAAGCGCTCGGTCAGGCGCGGCAGGTGTTCGGAGGCTATGCCGGGACCATTGTCCGACACACTTGCCCGAAAGCCTGATCGGCCATCATCTCCGATTTCTTCATCGAGGGTGAGCGTAATGCGGCCACCATCGCGACCGTATTTCACGGCATTTTCGACCAGATTGGCAAAGACCTGCGTCAGTTCGTCTCGATCGCCGACTATGGGCGCTGCGGACAGACCGCTTTCCATGGCTACTGTCGCCTGCCGGCCTGCTGCCACCGGTCCCAGCATGTCGACCACTGCCGGCAGCACCTCGGCGAGATCGACTGCACCCGTCGGACGAACATGCGCCTTCATCTCCAATCGGGACAGCGACATCAGGTCATCGATCAACCGGGCCATCCGGCGCGATTGTTCGAGCATGATGCTGAGGAAACGCTCTCGGTTAGCTTCATCGCGCCGGGCCGGGCCCAGAAGCGTTTCGATGAAACCGGTCAACGAAGCAAGCGGGGTTCTAAGCTCGTGGCTGGCGTTGGCAATGAAATCGGTCCGCATCTTGTCGAGCCGCACCGCTTCGCTCTCGTCACGGAAGCGTAAAAGTACAAAGTCCGGGCGCCGGCGTGGTTCGGGGCGGGGCAAACGCAAGGGTGAGCAGCGCGCCACGAAGTGCCGCTCACTGGCACCGCGTTCGACAAAGCGCACTGGTGGCAGGGTTTCGCCGTTTCCGACACGCTGAACCGCGTCAAGAATTTCCGGAACTCTCAATCTGAACGCCAGCGGATCGCCCATCCGGGCTTGGCCGAATTCCGCAGCCGCAGCCGCGTTCTGATACCTTAACGTGCCTTCGGCATCGGTTATGAACGCCGGTTCGTCCATGCCGTCGAGGAGCAGTTTCATGCCGGTGTCGGGCCAGCGTTTTGCCGGCAGCCGGTCAGCCGTCTTTGGCGTCGTCACTCTCCCGCCGGAAGGTAACACGAATAGAACCGAAGCCACCGTTGCGAAGAAGCTTGCCAGGGCCACAACGGGCTTGAGGTCTGCAATGAACGCCATGGAAATCCAGAAGACGGCCACCGCCACGAGCACGATCTGCAAGCGACCTTCGGCGAGCGCCGAACCAAGGCGCCCTGGCGCCTCACGCGACGTCTCGTCGTTTTCCGGCCTGTCTGGCATGGAACTCATCGTGTTCATTTGTCCTTAAGCGAAGACGCGGATTCTGTCATATTGATAAACGTCTTTTATGACGCTTGTAGCGCGGTTCGCCGTGCCTGCACCGATGGCTGGCACGCCGATTCTGGGGGAAAGCCGATGGGAAAGAAAGACAAATCGACGAACGACATGACCCGTCGCTTCGTGTCGAGCGTCGAAATGATCGCCGCCCGCGAAGGCGCCGCAGTCCTCGCGACACAGGCACCTGACGCTCCGCCGATCACGCTTGGCAAGGTCACCTTTGATCTCGACAATCCCTATCTTCCGGAAGAGATCGAGATGGAAGCCTTGGGCTCTGGTGGCTACCCTTACAAGGAGAGCCTCAAGGAGAAGGCCTATCTCGAAGAACTCCGCGTGCTGCAGATCGAGCTGGTGAAGTTGCAGAAGTGGGCCAACGACACTGGCCAGCGCATCGTTCTGCTGCTCGAAGGCCGCGATGCCGCGGGCAAGGGCGGAACAATCGCCACCTTTCTTGAATACATGAATCCGCGTTCGGCCCGCCACGTTGCCCTAACCAAGCCCTCAGATGTTGAACGTGGGCAATGGTATTTCCAGCGTTACGTCAAAGAGCTGCCGACACGCGGCGAGATCGTGTTTTTCGACCGTTCCTGGTACAACCGCGGCGTTGTCGAGCCGGTCATGGGTTTCTGCACGCAAGAGGAAGCGAACCTGTTCCTCGAGGAGGTGCCGAATTTCGAGAACATGTTGATCCACGACGGCATCGTGCTGATCAAGATATGGCTCGATATCGGCCGCGAAATGCAGCTGAAGCGGTTCCACGACCGTCGTCACGACCCGTTGCGCATCTGGAAGCTCTCGCCGGTCGATCTCAAGGCGCTGGCCATGTGGGACGAATATACCACCGCCCGCGATCGTATGTTGAAGGCCAGCCATTCCGATATCAGCCCGTGGGTCATCGTTCGTTCCAATGACAAGAAGCGGGCGCGCCTCAACGCCATCCGTTACCTGCTGTCGAGGATCGACTACGACCGCAAGAACTTGGCGGCTATCGGCGAGATCGATGACAAGATCCTTGGCAAGGGGCCCAAGTTCCTGAAGATCAAGGACGAAAAGAAGAAGGGTTGAAGCCCCGGCGTCGAGAGCTATCGAATTTCCCGCGTGCCTTAGCGCGCGGGAAATTCGTGGGTTTGCAGTTTGGCGTAGGCCCAGGCTATCAAGCCAGCCTCAGATACCAATGAATGTCCCGGTCGCTGATCTCGGCAAAGAAGCGATCGCACTCCGCTTCCTTGATGGTCAGGTAAATATCGATAAAGCGCGCACCGAGCCGCCGCTTCAGGAAGTCGGAAGCGCGCGCCCGTCTGAGGGCGTCCGGCCAGAACCTTGGCAGCGACGGAGCTACCTGCGCGTACCCGTTGCCGACGATCGGCGGCGAGGGCTCACGCTTCTCCTCGATGCCTTCGAGCATGCCGGCAATGACCGTGGCAAGCGCGATATAGGGATTTGCGTCGGCACCGGCGAGACGCTGTTCGAGATGCCGCGTGGCGGGTGGCCCCCCTGTGACGCGGATCGGAACGGAGCGATTGTCGATCGACCAGGCCGGTCCCAGCGGTGCGTACGAGTTGGGCTTGAAGCGCCTGAAGCTGTTGGCGTTGGGAGCGAAGATCGCCATGCTCTCGGCCATTGTGATCTCAAGGCCGGCTATGGCATGGCGAAGAAGCGCGTTCCCTTCGGGTTCGCTGCCAGCGAAGAGATTATGGCATGCCTCATCGCAAAGGCTGACGTGGAAGTGAGCGCCGGAACCGGCGAACTCGGCGTAAGGCTTTGCCATGAAGGTCGCGACGAAGCCCTTGCTTTCCGCAACACTCTTGACGACGCGCTTCCACAAAATGGCATCGTCGGCGGCACGGAGTGCATCGTCGCGGTGCTCGAGCACGATTTCGAACTGCCCCGGCGAGAATTCCGAGATCAGCGTTCGAGCTGGTAGGCCCGCAGCATCGGCTGCTGAATAAACGGCTTCGAGGAATTCGGAGAAATCCGAGAGATCCTGAACCAGATAGGCTTGGAGATCCGTCTGGGGAAAGCCGTTCGGTGCTGTTGGCGGAGCCAGCCTGCCCTCAACCGCTGCTCGTCCGTCTAAAAGATAAAACTCCAGCTCGACGGCCGCGACCGGCCTAAAACCAAGTGCATTGGCCTGATCGACAACACGACCAAGGGCATGGCGCGGATCACTTGCTGATCCCGATCCGTCACCTTCGAACGACGTCATGAGGAATTGGGCAGTCGGTGTCTGGCGCCATGACGAACGAACGAGCGTACCGGCCACCGGACGGCACATACGGTCGGCATCTCCCACTTCCCATAGGAGGCCCGTTTCCTCCACGTCAGCTCCCTTGATGTCCAGCGACAGCACCGAACAGGGTAGAGGTCGGCCGGTGCGATAGGCGCCGAGGAGTTCGGAGCGACGCAGCAGTTTGCCCCGCTGAACACCAGAGCAGTCCGTCAGAAAGCATTCGAACTGGACGACATCGGGGTTGGCAGCGAGGAAAGTCTCGGCCTCGGCTACGTCAGCGATCTTTACGGCGGACATCGGTAAGGTCCTAGTGTTTATGCGCCTGCAAAAAATCGGAGGCAATGGACTGAACTCCTTGCTTTCATGACATTTCTTGCCGGTCATTGTCCAGCGCGCCGAGGCAGGGCTTGGCGTTGTCGCAAAGAGTCGTCTAGAAGAGGCCGTCCTTGTTGGTCCGGGTAGCCATGCGTTTTCGCTTCGCCCTTCTCATCACCCTGCTTTTCCTTGCCGCTTGCGCGGGGGCACGGCCCGATGGTGGCGCACTCGAGGTAACGACTGAGCCTGCATCCGGGGCTACGGAACACGAACTGCTGGTAGCGGCGACGCGTGAACGGGTGAAGACCGGCCCGGCCATGTTCAATGGCGAGCGGTCGAACGGACTTGATTTCGCTGATCTTTCGATCTCGGTTCCGCCCACTCACAAGTCGGGCGGAATCGAATGGCCCTCGCCCCTACCCGGTGATCCGAACAAGCATTTTGTGGCTCGTTCCCTTGCCTATGTCGACGGAGCCGACGCTTTCAAGAAGCGCCTGGCCGCCAAGGTCGCTTCCCTGCCAAAAGGGCGGCGCTCGGTAGCCGTGATCGTTCATGGATTCAACACGGATTTTGACGAGGCGGTTTTCCGCGCAACGCAGATTATCCACGATACGAAGTTCGATGGTGTGCCCGTGCTTTTCACTTGGGCATCGCGAGGTTCGGCACTGGAATATGTCTATGATCGTGACAGCGCCACGATCGCTCGCGACGGCCTTGAAGAACTGCTTCGCATTGCCTCGGAAAGCGGCGTTGAGAATCTTTTTGTCTTCGCCCATTCGATGGGAAACTGGGCAACCATCGAAGCGCTGCGTCAGGCCGCGATCGCAGGTCATGGCGATTTCAATGGCAAGCTTCGTACGGTGGTGCTCGCCGCTCCCGATATCGACGTGGATGTCTTCAAGTCGGAAATGCGGGCAATCGGCCGGCCGAAATATCCTTTCGTGCTGTTTGCGTCCTCTGACGATCAGGCGCTTTGGCTCTCCGGTCTTATCGCCGGCGAGAAGCCACGGCTCGGCGCCTATACCCAGGATGTCAAGGAAATCGCCGACCTCGGCGTCATCGTGATCGATATTTCGGCCACCAAGGCCAATGACTCCTTCGCCCATAATAAGTTCGCGGTCGTTCTGCCCGATTTCGTGAATCGGCTCGGCGATCGCCTGAAACAGGGTGATCGTCTGGCGACCGGGAACGGTAGCCTGACGGAAACGGCCCAGGGGCTGACCGGATCGTTCGGCACGCTGGTCGGCAACACCGCCGGCGCCGTGGTCACTTTGCCTGCCTACTTGCTGACACTCCCGGTCCGGGCTGTAAGCCGCTGATCTTTGCCGGGTTCAGCGCTTGCCGATGAGATTGATCAGTCGGTCCAGGGTTGGTTCGTCAAGGCTCCGGATACGCTCACCGAGCCGATTGGCAAGTTCAGTCGCCTTTGGCGATAAGCCTTCGGTGTCGATCACGATGCGGGGGTGCGACAGATCAGCCAACCGCTCGAGTTCCTCGGCCTCATCCCAGATGATGTTGAGGTGGCCGATGATGCGCTGCAAAAGGTACCAGGTCGGCTTGCCACGCCGCCCATGTTCGAGAGCGGACAGATAGGCCGGCGATACGCCGATCGCCGCCGCCATTGATTTCAGCGTCATGCCCCGCGCTTCGCGGATCTCGCGCAAGCGGGCGCCAAATGGGGTCATGTCATTTCCTTTTGCGGATGCGCACGTAGAGCGCGCCGCCACCGCCATGAACAGGCCCGGCATCCTCGTAGCCGAGCACGACGCGTCTGAACTCCGGCAGGCTCAGCCAGAGTGGCACGACCCGCTTCAGCACGCCACGCTCATGATCGTGCAAGCCCTGGAAATCACCGCCCGGCTTGCCCTTACCCGTGATGACCAGCACGACTTTCCAGCCCATGCTTTGCGCATAGGAGAGAAAACCGGACAGGCGAGCGTGGGCTTCGTCCTGCCGATAGCCGTGCAAGTCGAGGCGGCCGTCAATGGCCGTGCGGCCGCGGTTGACGGCCTGCCGCTCGCGTTTGCCAAAGGGGTGCAGCTTTGGAAGGGCTGGCTTGGCCGTCTGGGCCGGCGCTGTGGCCGGTGGCAGATGAACGAGTGGCCGCTGAGATTCCGGCTCCGCAGCGACGACGGCCGGTGGTGGTGCGACGACCTTTTCGGGGCGAAGCGGCGTCACGGTTTTTCGCACCGCCCGCCAGAGTTCTTCCTCCTCGGGGGCGAGTGGGCGGCCTTTGCGGCGGGACATTGGTCAGTCCTCCCGCGGCACGAGCAAAGTGAAGCGGGCGGCATCGCGAACGCGCGCTGCCTGCGCGAAAGCCGCTTCACCGGAACCGAAGAAGATATCTCCTCGGGCAGGGCCTAGGATGGCGGAACCGGTGTCTTGGGCGACCATAAGGTGGCGGAATGGCCCGGCCGCGAGATCGGCGTCGACGAATACCGGTGCATGGAAAGTAATGAGCGAGCGGTCGACGGCAAGCGAACGGCCGGGCATCAAGGGTACGCCGGCCGCGGCAATTGGTCCGAGCGCCGGATCAGACACCTGCGCTTCGCGGAAAAAGATGTAGGAGCGATTGCGAGCAAGTGCCGCGCGACGCTCCTGCGGCGCGAGCCCTTCGAGCCATGCGCGCAGGGCGTCTGCTGTCGCGTCGGCAGGACTCCCGACCACACCGCGCTCGATCATCAGGCGCGCCACCGAAAAATACGGGTGACCGCTTTTGGCGGCGAAGGTAACACGCATAAGATCGCCGCTCGGGAGTCGCAGTCGAGCGGCACCCTGAACGTGGATGAAGAAGGCCTCGACGGCACTCTTCACGTAGGCGATCGGCCGGGCACGCCCTTCGAGCGCGCCTGCCATCACGGCGCCCCGCTCCGGGCAGGCGGCAAGACGTCCCTGATCGTCCTGGATTGCCCAGGTCAGGGTTGGATCTAGATTGTAACGATCGTCCCTGTCGGCGAGTTCGCGCAAACCAGGGGGCGGAGCGAGGAGAGGCACGGGAAACTCTAGGGAAGCGGAAAGTTGAGCTTCGACCTCGGGCTCGAAAAAGCCGGTGACGAAACCCTCGCCCGATGTTGGTTCGACACGAAACGGCCGAAAGTTGGTTTCGAAGAAGGCTCTGGCGGTGTCTGCGTCAACATTGGCGCCAAGCGCGAGCGCTGCCTGTGCCTTTTGGACCAACGCCGTGCCGTTCGGTCCCAGCGACTTGGTCGTCGGTGCCTTTTCGATGAGGCGTTCGGCAGATCGCCTGAAGGCTTCAAAAGCGGCGGCGAGGTCGTCGTCCGCCCACCCGATGAGATCGGCAAAGGAGACTGCCACGAGGCGGGCAGCGGGAAGTGCGTCGGCCAAGATGCTGTCAGCCTTCGGCGTCGGTAGCGACGAGTTTCCAGTTTGGATCGGATGACCTGACCTCGCGCGCAAAGGTCCAGACATCTGTGACCTCCGCAACCTTTTGCGCATCGCCTTCGACCACCGTTCCGTCGCGACCGCGAGTCACCGAGATCAATTGCGAGGAAAACCGCACCGTTACCTGAGCTATACCGTTCTCGATGCCGGCGTCGGTGATATCTGCCTTGTCGATGCCGACGAAGGTAAAATCGATCTTCTCGCCCCGCCCCTCGCGCTCTGTAATCACACCCGAGAACCCGTCGAACACTTCGCGCGATAACAGCGGCTTGAGCGCTGCCTTGTCGCCGGCGGCAAAGGCCGAAACGATCATCTCGTAGGCAGCGCGAGCACCGGTCATAAACCCATCGGGTTCGAAATTCCGGTCTGCCGAGGCAATAGCCTTCAGACCCGTGTTGGCACTGCCGGCCGGTGCCAGCTCGTCAATACGGGCGAAGACCGCCTCGCGTGGGTCGGCCCGCCCTTCGCGCGGCAGGGTCACCACATTATCGCCGGCTGGGGGCACCTCGACCTCCGGCTTGCGGCCGGCAAACGGATCGAAAGGCGGCTTCTCATTGCCGGTTCGCGTGCCGAGCACGCTCCTTAGGCGCCAGAAAATCACGACGGCAATAACGAGGAAGATGAGGCTGGTGAGATCGAGGAAGGCGTTCATCCGAGCATCGGTTCCCTCAGTTGGCGCCAATGGGGCGCTGCATCGCGGTTTCTATCGACTGCCTATGTAGGCGACCACGGCGGCGAGGGAAAGACGGACATGCGGCGAATCTATAGCGATTTCTCCGACAGGGCCGTGGCTTGCTACCGCTGGAGCTGCGACCATATAGGGGCAACCGCGATACTTGCGCCTGGCTGTCTGGCGGGCGCATCATGACAAGACACGCTGACTGAACCGGAAACCATATGCGCTTTACGCCCTACATCCCCCTGCTTTTCATTGCGTGGCCAATCGCCGAGATCGCGACCTTCGTCTGGGTAGGCGGGCATTTGGGCGTCATCAACACGGTCGGTCTGGTGCTCCTCTCCGCCTTTGGCGGGCTGGCTCTGTTCCGTTATGTCGGGTTTGGCCTTCTGAAGCGCGTGCAGAGCGAACTCTCTGCGGGGCGCATGCCGACCGGCACCATGCTGGAAGGCTTCATAGTGCTCGTCGCCGGCGTGTTGTTGATCATTCCCGGTTTCCTGTCCGATGTGCTGGCCTTTCTGCTGCTGTTTGCACCGATCCGACGGTTGATCATTGCGGCGATCGCGGCGCGCGTTACGGTATCAACCACAGCCTCGAACCGACGCCCCGCGGAAGACGGGATTGTCGACCTCGATGAAGATGAGTGGAAAAGACGTGACGATGCCGATTCGCCATGGTCGGATCGTCAGCCGATCCCTCCTCCCGGCCGGGATGGCGATCGGTCTTGATCTCATCCATCAAGACTGATAGCGCTCGGACCCGCGGAAAAAATCGGGAAACGGCCCAGAGCTGCCGGTTCCACTAAACACAGGGTCACCCTTGCGGGCGGTGTCGCCCCGGCTGGCCGGAGGAGTTCGAGAATGAGTTCGGTTCAGCCCGAGAACGGTGCCGCTCAAGCCCAGCCGTCGATGAGCGTCGTCGCCCAGTATGTGAAGGATCTTTCCTTCGAGAACCCTAAGGCGCCGGACAGCTTGCGGGCTCGCGAGTCCGCGCCGCAGATTTCCATCGGCGTCAACGTCAACTCGCGTCAGCGCAGCCAGAGCGACTACGAGATCGATCTGCATCTCGAAGCCAAGGCGGCCATCGGCGAGGAAGTCGTCTTCAACGTCGAGCTGTCCTACGGCGGCCTCGTCACCGTACAGAACGTGCCGGACCAGCATTTGCATCCGTTCGTCAACATCGAAGGGCCGCGCCTGCTCTTCCCGTTTGCGCGCCAGATCATTGCCGATGCGGTCATTCGCGGTGGTTTCCCGCCGCTCCTGATCGACCCGATCGATTTTGTTGCCCTTTATCAGCAGTATCTTGCCCGCCTGCAGCAAATGCAGCAGCAGCAGGGCGCTGCCAACTGAGGCCAACGCTTCGGAAAGCTTGTTGAGCGGCGCGTCTCCTGTCGGAGGGGCGCCGTTTAATTTTGTTCGCCAATCGCATGAAGGCGCCGCTCAGTCCCTCAGGTCGGCAAGATAGGTGTTCTCAGCGCGGGAGCGGGCGTAGGCCTGCGGTTCCATGCGGGCAAAAAGCAGCGCCTCGTCTCGCCCCTTGGGTGCTGCGAGGATGGCACCATCCGGTGCTGCTATCCGCGAAAGGCCGGCATAGGCAAAGTCGCCGTCGCGGCCGCAGTTGTCGACATAGGCAACGAAGATCTGATTCTCGAAGGCTCGCACCGCGATCATGTGGGCCGCAATGAAATCGGCTGATCCACCAACGGGCAAGGCCGTCGGGACGAGCACTGCGTCTACTCCGGATTTGGCAAGGCGGCGGACATTTTCGGGAAATTCGACGTCGTAGCAGATCAAAAGGCCGAGCTTCAGACCATCCTGCTGAAAGGTGACTGCCGAAGGCGCGGCTGCGCGGAACCAATGCCTCTCGTAAGGGCCGTAGAGATGGCTCTTGCGATAGATCGCCTGATTGTCGCCGCAGACCCACAGCGCGCTATTGTAGATGGAGTCGCCGTCGCGTTCGGCAAAGCCGGCAACGATTCCGATGGAATGGCGTTGCGCAATTGCCTTGATGCTCTGGGCCAGCGGTCCGTCAGCCGGTTCTGCGAGAAGTGGCAGATCCGCGCCTGCACCATAGCCGACAAGACCGAGTTCCGGTGTCACAAGGAGGCGGGCGCCGCCAGCGGCTGTCTCGGCTGCAGCCCGCTCCAGCCTGCCGAGATTTGCGGCGACGTCCGACGGGCGGGATTGCATCTGCAAGGCGGCAACAAGCATGAAGGGTGCTCCGGGAAAGACAAAGTGCGAAGGACGAGCGATCCAACAAAACCATCACTCAAGCGTTTGACGCTAGGGGTATAAATGCTCGTTTTATAGGCGCACTTCGCAAGCTGCCGGACTGGATTGGTTGAGGTTTTGGCTTAAAACGTTAGCAGCTTTGCCGGCGATGCTCGGCACTTCCTGGAGTTTGTAAAATGGGTCCGCAGGTCGATCCCGTTCCGTCCGATATCGCCATGCCTAAGGAGGCCGACGTCGTCATTATTGGCGGTGGCATCATTGGGACAACATCGGCTCTTTACCTGGCAGAGCGTGGCCTCAAGGTGGTTCTCGTCGAAAAAGGCCATGTCGCAGGCGAGCAATCGAGCCGTAACTGGGGCTGGGTCCGCCAGGCCGACCGCGATCCGCGCGAATTTGATCTTATTCGCGAGGCGTTGCGTCTCTGGCGCGAGCTGGGCAATCATGGTGTTGGTGATACCGGCTTTCGTGAGACGGGTATTTTCTTTGCCGCCCGCAAGGCAAGTGACGTCGATGGCTATCGTGCCTGGGTCAAGGCAGCCGCTGAGCACCGGATCGGCGCCGAGGTAATCGAGGGCGATGCCGTTCGATCGGTGATGAAAGATGATCTTTCCCCCCCGCCTGCCGGACTCTGGTGCCCGAGCGACGGTTGCGCCGAACCGCAAAAGGCGGCGCCAGCTATCGCGCTTGCCGCCCGTGCCAAAGGTGCCGTTATCCTTACCGACTGCGCGGCGCGCGGCCTTGAGACGGCCATTGGAGAGATCGTCTCGGTAGTGACCGAGCGCGGCATCATCAAGACAAAACGCGTCGTGCTCGCCACAGGCGCCTGGTCGCGTCGTTTTCTGAAAGATCTTGGCATAACGCTGCCGCAGCTCAAGATGCGCTCGACGGTGTCACGCACCAATCCCGTGGCCGGCGGACCTGATGCAGGCATTTGGGATGACGTCATTGGCATCCGCAAGCGCGCTGACGGCGGCCTTACCGTGGCGAACGGCGTTGCCAATGTCGCCGATCTCACACCCGACCATGTTCGCTTCACACTCGACTTCCTGCCGGCGCTGATGGCCGACTGGAAGCATGTGTCGCTATCATTCGGTTCGCGGTTTTTCCGGGAGATCGACGACTGGCCGGCTCGGCCGATGGACGCCATGTCACCTTACGAGAAGACCCGCGTCCTCGACCCGAAGCCGGACGTCCGCTTTCTGCGGCGGACCATGACAGAGCTGAAGCGCCGCTTTCCTTCTTTCAAGGGGACGCGCATCGTTCAGGCATGGGCCGGTTACATCGACGTGACGCCGGATGTCGTGCCGGTGATCTCCGAAGTTGATGGTCTCTCCGGACTCGTGGTCGCCACCGGTTTCTCGGGCCACGGCTTCGGAATCGGCCCGGGCGCTGGCTGGCTGGTGGCCGATCTTGTGTCGGGAACGACGCCTTTCGTCGATCCGACGCATTTCCGCCTGTCGCGCTTCTCCGATGGGTCGAAGCCGAAGCCGGCGTCGCGGCTCTGAGAAACAGAACTCAGGCGGCGAGGTCGGCGACCACGGCGTCCAGCACGAAGGCGCCAGCCGGCGTGGTGCGAATGCGGCCGTCCGGCAGCACTTCGACCATGCCGTGGGCCACAAGATCGGACACTCTAGCGGGATCAAAGCTGCGGCCGGATAGCCGTTTATACCGGGCTACGTCGATACCCTCAACGAGACGCAGGCCCATCAGCAGCATTTCGTCACCGGCGGTCTCGCCGAAGATTTCCTCGGTTTCGATCACACCGTTGCCGGTCTCAGCCACGCGCCGCATCCAAACTTCCGGATTGCGCTCGGCGATGGTGGCGAGACGGCCCCGATCGTCGCCATTGACGATGCGACCGTGGGCACCGGGCCCGAGGCCGATATATTCACCGTACCGCCAGTAGAGCAGGTTATGCCGGCTCTCACCGCCCGGCGTCGCATGGTTGGAGATCTCGTAAGCGGGCAAACCGGCGGCCCCGGCGATTGCCTGGGTCAGCTCGTAGAGATCTGCGGCGGCATCCGCATCGGGCACCACAAGCTTGCCCGCCGCATACAGTTTCTCGAAGGCCGTGTCGGGCTCGATCGTCAGCTGATAGAGCGACAGATGGTCGGCAGCAAAACCGATGGCACGCCTGAGTTCTGCCTCCCAGGCTTCCGGGCTTTGGTCCGGGCGGGCGTAGATGAGGTCAAACGAGAGGCGCGGAAACGTGTCGCGCGCCAGTTCGAGCGCGCGTAGCGCCTCATCGACACTGTGCAGACGGCCAAGGAACTTCAGATCCTTGTCATTGAGGGCCTGTACGCCAAGCGACAGGCGGTTGACGCCCGCCGACCGGTAACCACGGAACCGCTCGGCCTCGACCGACGACGGATTGGCTTCCAGCGTGATCTCGGCATTGGCTGATATCTGCCAGTGATGGCCGATGAGCTTCAGGAGGCGGTCGACACTCTCGGGCTTCATCAGCGACGGCGTACCGCCGCCGAGGAATATCGATGTCACCGTGCGCCCCGGTGTCAAACGGGCATTGGCGGCAATTTCCCGCTCCATGGCGACGAGATAGCCAGCCTCATCAATACCTTTGGGACGGACGTGGCTGTTGAAGTCACAATAGGGACACTTGCGGGCGCAGAATGGCCAATGGATGTAGACGCCGAAACCGACGTCCGGCGTGCCCTCGGCCGTAGCTTCCACCTCCGAAAGGAGATCCCGTTCGCTCATCAATTCACTCACGCGGCCCGAAGCCAATGGGGAAGGCACCTTCGACGAGCAGCTTCAAAGACCGCGAACGGTGCGACAGGGGGCCTGGGGCTCCCCAGATCGAGCCGTGCTTTTCTGCTTCGGTCATCTCGCCGAAGGTTCTAGTCTCGCCGTCCGGCATGAAGACGGGGTCATAGCCATGACCGAAGTCGCCCGAACGCGGCGGCCAGACCAGTGTGCCATCGCGCTCGCCAAGATACTCCTGGGTATGCCCGTCAGGCCAGGCAAGACAAAGAAGCGACACGAAAGTGGCTTTCCGGCGCTCCGGCGTCGTGGCCCCTGCCTTGTAGAGCTCTTCCTCGACAAGGCGCATGGCCATCGACCAGTCGCGGTTCGGGCCGGCCCAGTCTGCCGTGTATACACCCGGACGGCCGTCAAGAGCCTCGACGCAAAGGCCGGAGTCATCGGCAAGCGCCACTTCACCGGAGGCACGGGCGGCAGCCAGCGCCTTGATCCGGGCGTTCTCGACAAACGTCGAGCCGTCTTCGACCGGTACCGGCAAGCCAAGGTCTCCGGCCGAGACGAGCTCGATGGAAAGGCCGCCCAGCAGGAAATAGAACTCCCTGAGCTTGCCGTTGTTGTGGGTGGCAACAATCAGGCGCTTGCCGTCGATGCGGCGCTGTTCGGTCATATCCAGCCCTTTCAGGATGCGAGCGCCGCTTTCTGCAGCTCGATCAGCTTTGCGATGCCACCCTTGGCAAGGGCGAGCAGCTGTTGCAGCTCGGCTTCGGAGAAGGGCGCGCCCTCGGCAGTGCCCTGGATCTCCACGAGGCCACCGGAGCCGGTGATCACGAAGTTGGCGTCGGTTTCGGCCGAGGAATCCTCGATATAGTCGAGGTCGAGCACCGGCACGCCGTCCGAGATACCACAGGAAATGGCTGCAACATGATCGCGCAATACCTTGGCGTTCGCGGGCACCAGATTGCGACGGCGCATCCACTCGATGGCGTCGTAGAGCGCCACGAAGGCACCGGTGATCGAGGCCGTCCGCGTGCCGCCGTCCGCCTGGATGACGTCGCAGTCGATGACGATCTGGCGTTCGCCAAGCGCGATCAGGTCGACCACGGCGCGCAAGGAGCGACCGATGAGGCGCTGGATTTCCTGCGTGCGGCCCGATTGCTTGCCGGCAGCCGCTTCGCGCTTCATGCGATCGCCGGTGGCGCGCGGCAGCATTCCATACTCGGCGGTCACCCAGCCCTTGCCGCCGCCTCTGAGCCACGGTGGTACCTTTTCGTCAACCGAGGCGGTGACGAGCACATGGGTATCGCCAAATTTGACCAAGCAGGAGCCTTCGGCGTGGCGCGACACGCCGCGCTCGAGGCTGACGGGGCGCAACTCGTCGGGTGCGCGACGGGACGGACGCATGTTTTCTCCAAAATACGCGGTGCGGAGCGATAGGCGCCGCAAGATTGCGCCCTTGTAGCTCTGTCGGGGAAGCTCCGTAAAGGGCAGTGATCGGCGAACTGGCGGAAAGCGGCGCTTCATTCCGGCGAAGGGGCGTGTATAAGGGGCCAAATTATCCCATTTGCCCTGGACATCTGCCTTGGCCAAGTCGCCCTTCCCCGCAAAGCCTGCTTCCCGTGCCGGCCGCCCTTCTCCTCGCAAGCCGGAAAGACCGGCGGACGCAGCAAAGGAAGCGGCTCGTCCTGAGGCACGCGGTCATGAGCTACGCGGGCCGGCCCGTCCATCCGGCGCTGCGGCGCTCAAGCGGCCCATGCCCGCCGTCCTCGGTCCTCGTGTCGTCAGAGAGGAGGTGGGCTCATTGGTCGTCACCGAAGGCTGGGACGATTATCGCCTGCTCGACATGGGTGAGGGAGAGAAGCTGGAGCGCTACGGTGCACTGACCGTTATTCGGCCCGAGCCGCAGGCCATGGGACCGCGCCGTCTTTCGCCGTCGGTGTGGGCTGCCGCCGGCGCCGCCTTCACCGGAGATGTCGAGGAAGATGGCCCCGGGCGGTGGCGAACCGAACCAGGCATTGGCAACGCCTGGGAAATGCGGGTCATGGACCTGCCGGTCGTCTGCCAGCTGACCTCCTTCCGTCATGTTGGCATCTTCGCCGAACAGATCGCCCACTGGACCTGGATGGCCGAGCATCTCAAGGCGCATCGCGGTTCGGAGCGCCCGAAGCTTCTCAATCTCTTTGGCTATACCGGCATCGCTTCGCTGATCGCTGCCCAAGCCGGTGCCGAAGTGACGCATGTCGACGCATCCAAGAAATCGGTCGCCTGGGGACGCGAAAACCAGGCCCTTGCCGGGCTCGACGCCGCTCCCATCCGCTGGATCGTCGATGACGCCGTCAAGTTCGCCGAACGCGAGGTTCGGCGCGGCAAGCGCTATGACGGCATTCTGCTCGACCCGCCGCGTTTCGGTCGTGGACCGGACGGCGAGGTCTGGTCGCTTGAGGCCGACCTGCCCTATCTTCTCGACCTGACGCGCCAGATCCTGGCCCCTGGGCCATCGTTCGTTGTGCTGACGGCCTACGCCATTCGCGCCTCGTTCCTGTCCATTCACGAGATCACCGCCGATCTTCTCGGTCACCGTCCCGGTACACTTTCTTCAGGCGAGCTGGCCGTTCGCGAAACCGGCGATCCAACAAGACTTGGCCGGTTGCTGGCGACCTCGATGTTCTCACGTTTTCTCGGAGCCTGAGCCATGGCCGACAAGGAAAGGGCGCCCGGCGCCGTCCGGCAAATCACTTCGCTCACCAATCCGCTCGTCAAGGATATACGAGCGCTCTCCATGAAGAAGGTGCGCGAGGAGACGGGTCGCTTCATTGGTGAAGGTTTGAAGCTCGTCACCGATGCACTTGAAGAGAACTGGCCGATCGCCGCCATTGCCTATGCGCCGGCCGTGCGCGATCAGCCGCATGTCGCCAAGGCTGCCGCGACCGTCAGGGCACGCGGTGGCGACGTGCTGGAGATGTCCGAGGCGGTGCTTGCCAAGATCACCCATCGCGATAATCCGCAGATGGTGGTCGGTGTGTTCGGCCAAAAGCTGAAGCCGCTCGCCGAGGTCAAGGTGGGCGAGGGTGAGGTCTGGGTCGCGCTCGAACAGGTCCGCGATCCCGGCAATCTCGGCACCATCATCCGAACGGTCGATTCGGTGGGCGCCAAGGGCGTCATTCTGGTCGGCGAAACCTGCGACCCCTTCTCCTTCGAGACGGTGCGCGCCACCATGGGTTCGCTGTTCCATGTTCCGTTGGCAAAAGCTGGACGCGATGCCTTCCTCGCCTGGGCCAAGGGAGCTGGCGTTCGCCTTGTCGGCACGCATCTCAAGGCGACCCACGACTATCGCAAGGTGGAAAGTTCCAAGCCGACCGTACTGGTGATGGGCAGCGAGCAGGCCGGCATGACCGGGGACATGACGGTAGCCTGCGATGTCCGCGTCAAGATTCCGATGGCCGGCCAAGCCGACAGTCTCAATCTGGCGGTGGCGACTGGCGTCATGCTCTATGAGCTACGGCGCGGCCAGCTAAGCTAGCTGCTTGTAATAATAGAGCGTGCCGGTGTAGCCACCATGCGGCTTTAGCGCGTAGTTTGGAATCTCGCCAGCAAGGCGGAAGCCGCAGCGCTCGTAAAGCGGCCCGGCGCCACCGTCGCTCGCCGTATCCAGCACAATGAGCGTCCGCCCCTTGGCACGGGCGATCTGTTCCGCAGCGCCGATCAGCGCCGTGGCAACGCCGCGCCCACGGTGGCTCGGCCGCGTCATCATCTTGGCGAACTCTGCGCGATGCGGCTGGTTGGGCGGGCAATCGAGAAGCAGGGTCAGGGTACCGACGAGCGTCTCTCCATCGAAGGCGCCGAGCACGACCCGCAAGCCAGCGTCGGCCGCAGTGAGCGATCCGCGCCAGAAAGTGCGGGCATCCTCCAAGGCGAAAGGGTGCATGAAGCTGACTGAGCCACCGCCAGCTACCGTCTCGACGATCAGCGCGGCGAGTGCATCGACGGTGGCGCCATTTGAGCCAAGCGGATGAATGGTAACGTCCGACATGTCAGCTCCTTGAAAGCGCCACCACGTAACGGGCTGGCGCGTCGCTCTGGTTTGAAATGGTCACGTCGGCAGGAGGCCCGAAGCCGAGGCAATCTCCAGCTTTCAAAAGGTGCCTGCCATCGGGGTCAGTGACATTAAGCTCCCCTTCGATCAGCCAGACCACCTGCCGAATGAACGCATAGGACGCGGCCGGCAGCACGGCGCTTTTCCCCGGGGGCATGGTGACCTCGACGATCTCCAGCGGATGGTCGGGCCGAATGAAGACCTGCCGTCTGAGATAGCCGGTATCCGGATCGCGCCAGATCGCCTGATCGGCAACACGGATCAGGCGATCGGCTCCCGCTTCCGCCCTGACCAGAAGACTGGCAAGCGTCAGGTCGAAAGCAGCCGCCAGACGGACCAGAATACCTGCCGTCGGCGATGCATCGCCGCGCTCAATCTTGGAAATGGTTGCCTTGCCAACGCCTGAGCGTGTGGCAAGGTCAGCCTGCGACCAGCCGCGCCCTTCCCGTTCGAGGCGGATACGGGCGGCGAGTCGAGCGCTTGTTTCGTCTTCAAAAGTATCCATACGTCTCCTATAGGAGACGATTCGAGAGATGGCAATAAAAAAGCGGTCGCTTCGGAGCGACCGCCAAGCTCATGAAAGTCGGTGTTTTGGGTCAGGCGTCGATATCCACACCGCTCGTCTCCTTGCCGAGAACCAGCGCGAGGAAGGTGAGGCCTGCCATCACGGTCAGATAGACACCGACCCAGAACGGACTGCCGGCACCATAAGTCCAGAGCGCCACCGCGATGAACGGAGCCACAGCGGCGCCGAGGATCGACGAAACATTGTAGGAAATGCCCGAGCCCGTGTAGCGCACGTTGGCCGGGAACAATTCGGGCAACAGGGCGCCCATCGGGCCGAAGGTCATGCCCATCAGCGTGAAGCCGATGATCAGGAAGGCCATGACGCCGAAGCTGCCGAGTGACAGGACCGGCACCCAGACGAGACCGAACAGCATGATGGCTGCGGTGATCCAGAGCAGCGTCCGGCGACGGCCCCAGCGGTCGGCCCAGGGGCCCGACACCATGGTGAAGATGCCGAAGAAAACCACACCGACGATCATCATCATGACGAAGGTGCGGTAGTCATAACCGAGGCCCGGCACCGGAGCCGTGGTCGCGGCGCGACCGTAGCTCAGCGAGAACGTGGTCATCAGGTAGAACAGCACATAGGTCGCCAGCATGTAAAAGGTGCCGAGGATCAGCGCCCGCCAGTGATGACGAACGGCATCGGCCATCGGCAGCTTGCGCACCTTGCCCGATTTCACCGTCTTCTCGAACGCGGCGCTTTCCACAAGGCTGAAGCGGACCCAGAGGCCGACGATGACCATCACCGACGAGAACAGGAAGGGTATGCGCCAGCCCCAGTCGAGGAAGGCAAGCGAGGGCCTTGTCGGATCGTCAGAGGGCAGCATCGCCGAAATGATCAGGAACAGGCCATTTGCAATGATGAAGCCGATCGGCGCACCAAGCTGCGGGAAGGTCCCGTAAAAGGCGCGCTTTCCCTGCGGGGCGTTTTCAGTGGCGACCAGCGCTGCTCCGCTCCACTCGCCGCCGATGGCGAAGCCCTGCGTCAGGCGCATCAGCACCAGAAGGAGCGGCGCAAACCATCCGACGGAAGCGTAGGTCGGCAGGCAACCGATCAGGAACGTGGCGATACCCATCGTGAGAAGGGCCGCAACCAGCGTTACCTTGCGGCCGCGCTTGTCGCCAAGGTGTCCGAAGAACACGGCGCCGAGCGGGCGCGCAACCATGGCGGCGCCGAAGATGGCAAAGGACGAGAGCAGCGCCGTCGTATCATTGCCCGCCGGGAAGAACAGGTGCGGAAACACCAGAACGGCAGCTGTGGCATAGACGTAGAAATCGTAGAACTCGATCGTGGTGCCGACAAGGCTGGCGAGAATGACCCGAGCCCGAGAATTGCCGGTGCGGACGGCGCCGGACGAGCCGGCGAGGGTGGTACTAGACATGGCTTTCCGTTCGTCAGAGGCATCCACCCGAAAGTCTGAAGTCCCTCGGCAAAGCGGATGCGGGAGCATGGGGCAGGAGCAAAAGCCCCTTTCAGGCGCTTCGGCTTTTGCTCTCGTCGTTTTCGCGGTCCTCAACGCTAACATTTGCCGCGAGGGTGCCGCAGTGAGCCCTCCTGTTAGACGAATGTGCAGGTCATGTTAAGTAACCGAATGCGCTTTCAGAAATTTTGTTGCGCATGGCTGCCATGTAGAGACCGAACAATTCTTGAAGGCGGTCCCTTTTGAAACAAAGCGAATAAGGACCCGGCCGGCCCCTTGGCCTCGTCTCCAGTCGATAGCAGAACAAACAGACTTCGTTTGTTCCCGTCTCGTTCTTGACACATCGTCGGACTTCCGCTTAGGTTGTATTTGTTGAAAGGGGCGTACAATGGTCGCACATGTCAGGACCGTCTGTTTTCAGGGTGTCGAAGCGACACCGGTCGACGTTCAGGTTCACATGGCGCCCGGCAAGGTGTTGTTCAACATCGTAGGGCTCGGCGACAAGGCGGTCACCGAGAGCCGCGAACGGGTCCGCGCCGCGCTGGCGGCTTCGGGGCTTGCCTTGCCGGCCAAGCGGATCACAGTAAATCTGGCGCCTGCCGATCTTCCCAAGGAAGGCAGCCATTACGACCTGCCCATCGCGCTCGCCCTCATGGCGGCCATGGGCGCCCTGCCCTCGGACGCGCTGGCCGATTATGTCGTGCTCGGCGAGCTGTCGCTCGATGGCACCATCGCGCCGGTCGCCGGCGTCCTTCCGGCCGCGATTGCCGCTAATTCAGAAGGTCTGGGACTTATGTGTCCGCGAGCCTCTGGTCCGGAAGCCGCTTGGGCTGATTCCGAGATGCCTATCCTGGCACCAATCAGCCTGATCGCCGTCGTCAATCATTTCAAGGGCACGCAGGTGCTGTCGCGACCAGAGCCCAAAATGGCTGACACCATGGCCTCTTTGCCAGATCTCGCCGACGTCAAGGGCCAGGAAAGCGCTCGCCGTGCTCTGGAGGTGGCCGCGGCTGGCGGTCATAATCTCCTCATGATTGGCCCGCCGGGTTCCGGCAAGTCGATGCTGGCGAGCCGATTGCCCTCTATTCTGCCGGCATTGACGCCCAAGGAACTGCTTGAGATTTCAATGGTCGCGTCGATCGCTGGCACGCTGGCCGACGGACAGTTGTCCGACCGGCGGCCGTTCCGCGCGCCGCATCACTCGGCTTCGATGGCCGCGCTGGTGGGCGGGGGCGTGAGGGCAAGGCCAGGCGAGATTTCGCTTGCCCATCGCGGTGTGCTGTTCCTCGATGAACTTCCGGAGTTCAACCCGGCGGTGCTCGACAGCCTACGCCAACCTCTGGAAACCGGCGACGTAGTGATCGCCCGGGCCAACAACCGTGTTACCTATCCGGCCCGGTTTCAGCTTATCGCCGCCATGAACCCCTGTCGTTGCGGTCTCGCCGGTACTCCCGGCCATACTTGTCGGCGCGGACCTGCCTGTGTCGCCGAATATCAGGAACGTATCTCCGGCCCATTGCTCGACCGTTTCGATCTGACAGTCGAAGTGCCGGCTGTGTCTGCTTCCGATCTCATCGGCACCCGCCGTGGTGGCGAGCCATCTTCGGCGGTGGCAGCGCGCGTGGTCGCAGCGCGAGCTATCCAGTCGGAGCGTTATGCCGCGCTCGGTCTCGACAGCTCGGTTACCAACGCGACGGCTCCTGCTGCAGTGATAGACGGCGTTGCGGAGCCTGACGATGCCGGTTTGGCTTTGCTGAAGCAGGCAGCCGAGCGCTTGTCATTGTCGGCACGCGGGTATCATCGAGTGCTCAAAGTGGCCCGCACGCTCGCCGACCTCGATGGCGCAGAGAGCGTCGGTCGCCTCCATATTGGTGAAGCGCTTGCCTATCGCACTGGCCCGGACCGGAAATTGCGAGCGGCTTGAGGGACGCAAGACGCGCCAAGCGAGGCCGGACAACCGCCACTCTACCTAAATCTGAGTTTTATTCGGCCCATCAACTGATTGGCAACCTTGCCGGCCTAGCCTTCTTGTGCCCCGCCGAGAGCGGCAGGGTCGGCGCATCCCACCCAGGAGGCGTTGTTTGACCGCGCCGCACCTCCGGGACGGATATGACCGGCCAACAACAGAACTCGCTCGACGATGACGCGTCGCCACGCCTGCCTTCGGCACCGTGGCGTCTGTTACGCCCGCGTTGGCGCCGTATGCTCTTCCTGACCACCGCAGGAGTCGCACTGCTCGCTGCCGCGGCAACGGTCGTTGTCTCGCTCCTGTCATCACCGTTTCTGTTGGCTACCATCGGTGCCCTTGTCGCCGGAGCCGTGCTGTTCGAAGCTGGCCGCCGCTCGGCTCGTCGTGATCTGGGCAAGCTTTATGACGCCGCGGTCGGCCCGGTCGACGAAGGCGACGCCATCGGGGATCTTGTCATTCGCCGCGATGCCGCCGGCCGGATAACCTCCACGAGCACGGCGACAACTTCGCTGCTGGGCCAACCACCCGGCGCCTTTATTGGCCTCGATTTTTCCGCTTTTGCCACCGACTTGGCTGCCGGTGATTTGTTTGTCGCTTCCGACGTATTGGCCAGAGACGTTCGCCGGCCGCGTGCCGATCCCTGGCAGCAGTTGCGCCGGCGCCTGACGGCCCTCGCCGCCTTGTCCGGGCACGTCGCGCTCGAACAAAATGTCAGCCGTCTGTCCGGCGATATTCGGATCGAAACGGTCGATGGTCCCCGATGGTTCTCCTTCTCGGAGGCACCGATCATCGAGGATGGCAAGGTCCTTGGCACGCGCACCCTCGGGCGTGACATTACCGAGCGAAAGGCGATCGAAGCTGCACTCGAAAAGACCCGCGACGAGGCTGAAGCGGCAAGCGCGGCAAAAAGCCGCTTCCTCGCTGTGGTTAGCCATGAGATCCGGACGCCTCTCAACGGCATTCTTGGCATGACGGCCTTGATGCAGAAGACCTCGCTGTCGGCCGAGCAGCGAACCTATGCCCGCGCCATCGAGACATCGGGCGAGGCTCTTCTCACATTGATCGAAGACCTTCTGGATTTTTCGAAGATCGAGGCTGGCCGTCTGTCACTACAGACCGAGCCCACTTCGCTGGTATCCATTGTTGAGGATCTCGTCGAGCTGATGGCGCCGCGCGCTGAGATGAAGGGAATCGAACTTGCGGCATACATCGATCCGCGGCTTGATCGCCTTGTTCAGGCCGATCCGATCCGGGTCCGGCAGGTGCTCTTCAACTTGGCTGGCAATGGCATCAAGTTCACCGCTGAAGGTGGCGTCGCCATCGAATTGCAGATGGCGGCCGAGGAACCGGGCATTCTAGCTGTATCCTTCCTGGTGCGTGATACCGGCATTGGCATTGCCGAGGCCGATCAGCAGCGCATTTTCGGCGAGTTTGAACAGGCCGATCCAGGTCCTGCCCGGGCACACGGCGGCACGGGTCTCGGCCTTGCCATTGCTCGGGAGCTGACTCGCCTGATGGGGGGCGACATTCGTCTCGTATCGGAGCCGGGTGAAGGCGCAAGCTTCAGCTTCACGTTACGATTCCCGCTTTCCGACAGTGAGGTTCAGCTCAGTCCTGAGACGCCCGCGATCGCTCCGCTTGTCGGCCTGGAGAGTGCCCCTGACGAACAGTCTTCGGCTGATCCCGTCGGCGCCCGCGCCGCTCTGGCACTGCTCGCAGCGAGCTTTGCGGCCAAGGACAGCGGACCGGCGACTACCGCTACGCCACCGGCCGACCGCAGGTTCGCAGGCCGGCGCATTCTTGTGGTGTCGCATGCCTTGATTGAGGGGCCGTTCTTGATCCGCCGGCTGTTTGACGCGGGCGCTGATGTCACGCTGGCGACCCAAAAGGATATCGAGCAGGAAGTTGTCGGCTCCTGGAAACCGGATGCCGTTCTTATCGATGCTGCCGCTTGTGATCCCCTTGCTGTTATCGAACGCATTCGCGCCTTCTCGACAACGCCGGTCGGCGTGCTGATCACCGCCTCCGAGAGGCCAATGCTGCCGGAGCTACAGGCGGCCGGCTACGGTGCCTATCTAGTCAAGCCGGTCAGGGCACGGTCGCTCGCCGCCGTTGTCGATACCTTGCTCGGTCATGGCCAATTCGCAGCGGCCGCCGAAACGGCACCTGTCGAGCAGGCTGCACCTGTCCATCGGCTGTCAGTGCTGCTCTGTGATGACAATGAAATCAATCTGCTACTCGGAAGGGCTTTGGTCGAGCGCGCAGGTCATGCCGTCACCGTTGGCTCCGATGGTCAGAAAGCACTGACCGCGACGGCCACCATGCTTTCTTCCGGCGGCAGTTTCGACGTGGTCCTGATGGACCTTCACATGCCGGAGATGGATGGCATCGAGGCGGCGCGGCGCATGCGGGCGATGATTACCGATCGCGGTGGCCGCCAACCCGTTATTGCCGCACTAACTGCAGATGCGTTGCCTGAGACAAAAGCGCGCTGCGAAGAGGGTTTGTTCGATGCCTGGTTGTCAAAGCCTCTGAGGCCCGCAGACCTCGAGGCTTTGCTCGAGGCGAGCGCTAGCGGCAGCGTCGCCCACGCTTCCTGATTTCAGAAGAATAAAAGAAAGGCAGGCGGAACCATCTGGTCCCGCCTGTCTTTCATGTGGCTGCGTTCGGTGTCGGCTTAGCCGCGGCGGCGGCGCAACTGATCGAAATAAACGATCAGGATGATCAAGAGGCCGGTGATAATGCGCTGCCAGAACGAATTGACGTTCAGCAGGTTGGCGCCGTTGTTGATGGTGGCGAGAATGAACGCGCCAATCAGCGGGCCATGCACCGAGCCGATGGCTCCGAACAGCGATGTGCCGCCGATCACCGACGAAGCAATGGCCTGCAGCTCCCAGCCGTCCGCCTGCATGGCATTGCCGACGCCGATACGGGCGGCCAGCAGAATGCCAACGAAGGCAGCGCAGGTCGAAGACAGCGTATAGGCAAGATAGACGGTCAGCTTGACGTTGACGCCGGAGAGGCGGGCTGCCTCCATGTTGGAACCAACCGCGAAGATGTAGCGGCCGTAGCGGCTGTGATGGAGGAAAATGTAAGCCGGTATGCCGATCAGGATCACCATCCAGAACAGGTTCGGCAACCCGACAAAGTCATTGCGCGAGAACTCGGTGAAGGTGTCATTGACAATGTTGATCGTGGCGCCGTTGGTAATGAGAAGGCCGATGCCGCGTAGCGAGGTAAGCGTCGCCAGGGTGATGATGAAAGGCGGCAGGCCCATCTGCACGATGCCGAAGCCGTGGAACATGCCAATGGCGACGCCAACAGCCAACGTAACGATCACGGTCGTCAGGATCGAGAAATCGTGGGTCAGTAGCCAGGCAGCGATAACCGTACAGAAGCCAACCACGGCGCCGACGGAGAGGTCGATACCGGTGGTGATGATGACGAAGGTTTCACCGACAGCCAGAATGGCGATCATCGAACCCTGACGCATCAGGTTCATGATGTTGGTTTCGGTCAAAAAGCTCTTGGTCGTCAGGCTGAGGACGATGCACATGGCGAGCAGCAACCCTATCAGGGTCAGGCCGAACAACCAGTTGGCGCTGCTTTTGCGGGCGACCGCCGCTGTCTTGGTATCCGTGGACATGAAATACTCCCCGTGAACGCTCCCCGTTCACACACCGATCGCTTCGGACAGAATTTCCTCGTGGCTCGCCGAGTGGTAGGCGTGCCGTGCGACATCCTCGCCGCGCCGGAAGACGTGCAGCTCGTCGGCAAGCTCGTAGACTTCCGGGAGGTAGGACGAGATCAGGATGATGCCGGCTCCCTCGGCGAGTAGGCGGGCGAGCAGCCGATAGATCTCCGCCTTGGTTCCGACGTCGACGCCGACCGTCGGCTCATCAAAGATGAACAAACGCGCGCCGTGATTGAGCCACTTGCCTATGACGATCTTCTGCTGATTGCCGCCGGACAGAGAGGAGACCAGTGCGCCACGCCCGGCTGTCTTCACCTGAAGGTCGGCGATCTGGCGATCAGCCCGCTGACGATCGGCCGAGAAGGGCACCAAGCCAGCCATCGTGATGTGCGAGAAGATCGGCAGGTTGAGGTTGAAGCCGACTGGCAGGTTGATGCAGAGGCCTTGGTCGCGCCGGCTTTCCGGCGCAAGCGCTATGCCGAGGTCCATCGCCTGGCGCTCGGAATGAATGTCGACTTCCTTGCCCATCCAGAAGATGCTGCCGGCCGTCTTGCGATGGCGTCCGAACAGCGACATCACGAATTCCGAACGGCCGGCACCGATCAAGCCATAAAGACCAACGATCTGCCCGGCGCGAACGCTGAGCGATACGTCCTTGAACCCGGGGCCGCTGAGGTTCTTTGCCTCGATCAACACTTCACCGGGCTGGAAGAATTCCTTGTGATAGATCTGCTCAAGGGAGCGGTTGATCATCAGCGCGATCAGCTCGGTCTCGTTGGTTTCCGAGGTGATGCGCGTCCCGACCAGCGTGCCGTCGCGCAGGATCGACACACGATCGGACAGCTCGAACACCTCTTCGAGGCGGTGGCTGATGTAGACGATGGTAACGCCGCGCTCCTTGAGGCGACGGATCAATGCAAAGAGCTGGGCCGCCTCCGTCCGAGTGAGATAGGCGGTCGGTTCGTCGAAGATTAGGAAACGCGTGCCGCGAATGGCGGCGCGGGCGGTGGCAATCAGCTGCTGCTGACCGATGGTAAGGTCACCAAGAAGCACGTGAGCCGGCAACTGGAAACCCAGGTCGTCGAGAATGGCCTGGGCCTTTCGGGTCATTTCGCTCTTGCGAAGCAAGCCGAAGCCGACGTCCTCATCCCCGAGGAACATATTGGCGGCCACCGTCAGGTGGCGGCACAGAACCACTTCCTGGTGGACGGCATTGATGCCGAATCCGATGGCTTCGTGCGGTGTAGCCAGCTCCACCGGCTGGCCTTCCCAGAAAACTTCACCTGAAGTGCGGGTGATGACGCCCGTCAGAAGCTTGATGAGCGTGGACTTGCCGGCTCCGTTTTCGCCGACGATTGCGTGAACTTCGCCCCGGGCAAAGGTGAGGTCTGCAGGTTTCAGTGCATGAGTAGCGCCATAGCGCTTTTCAAGACCGCGCAGCTCGAGAATGGGTACGCTTGCGGCGGCTATGGCGGCTTCCGCCGTCTGCCCGTGGGGATTGGTTTCGACCATGATCGACCCGCGTCAGTTGGAAATGCAAATCATGCAGCCGACGGGGAATCCGGCCGTAGGGTCCGACATCAGCCGGTACGAACGGCACGGGCCACGACCGGGCTCGGCATGAAGAAGATGCCGGACATGTCGAGGCCCGGCATGGATATGTCAGGATGCCCGAACGACCGGCCTGAGGTCGTCCGGGCGGTCTGAGTCTTGCTTACTTCACCTTCGGGTTCAGCAGTTCCTGGGCACGCGGCTCGTTCATGTTGGCCGTCGTTACGAGGTTGGCGCCAGTATCGACAAAGGGCTCGACCTTTTCCTTCTTGGCCGCGGCCAGTGCCGTCTTGATGCCGTCATAGCCCATGCGGTACGGGTCCTGCACGACGAGGGCGTCGATCACGCCGCTCTTCAGGAAGCCGACCAGCTTGTCGTCATTATCAAAGCCGATCAGCTGGACCTTGTCGCCGACCTTGTTCTCAGCGATCGCCTGGCCCGCGCCTTGCGCGGCAATCAGGTTGGAAGCGAACACGCCCTTAAGGTTGGGATTGGCGGTCAAGAGGTCGGTCATGATGTTGAGCGCGGTGGTCGCCTGGCCGTCGCCAACCTTGTCAGCCACCAGCTTGAGGCCGGGATACTTGGCCGCCAGTTCTTCCTTGAAACCCTTGGCACGCTGCTCGAGCGATCCGGCGCCCGGCAGGTTGGTGATAAGGGCAACGTCGCCCTCGGCCTTGCCACCATTAACAGCGGCAATCGCGGCGGCGAGGCCGTCAGCGGCGATACGACCGCCCTGGACGTTATCGGTGGTCAGGAACGATGTGAAGGACTTCGAGTCGGCTGCTGAGTCGATGCCAATGACCGGTACAGACTTGGCAGCTTCATCGATCGGCTTGCCGAGGGCCTTGAATTCCGTCGGCGCCACCACAAGGGCATTGGCTCCAGAGGAAACGGCATTTTCAATGATCGAGATCTGACCGTTGATGTCGGCTTCGGACTGAGCGCCGAGCTCGGGCACGTTCACGCCGAGATCCTTGCCAGCCTTGCGGGCGCCGGCCAGCACGATCTGCCAATAGAAGGACGTGGTGTCCTTGACGATAATCGGAATCGTAAGCGTTTCAGCCTGCGCGGCAACCGGAGCGACGGCGGACAGCGCGACGGCGCCGGCCAGAGCCACAAGCATGCGACGTGTAATGCCAACAGCTTTCATGATGCGATCCTCCCGAGATCAACGCCGCTCCGATAAAGACCGATCCTTGCTCCTCAGCCATCGGACTTTATCGATAAAAAACAGCGACGGATGACAATTATCCGAAACTCCTCACCGGTGCAAGGCCCGCAGCCTCAAGGCCACCGACCCTTTGGTCGACACCCTTTGTATTATTCCACTCACCGATAAACCAAGCTGGACGATGGTTTCTTATCCCATTTCATGTAGAAATGAAACGAACCCATTCGACTGTCCAGACCATCTTCCGTATTTTCCAATTCTCAGAACATTTCATATCGTTTCAATATCCATCAAATTGATATTTTACAATCACTTAGGCGTAGACATCGACTTTCGACCAATACCGCCCGTAGAACAGATATTCTCTAGGTACTCATAGTAAGGTGCGAGATTTCCATCCAAGTGAGATGTCTTCAGGTTGCGAAAACTAGAATTTTCGCCATCAGCCTGTCGTAGCTGCGCCATTCTTCGGTCGGTCGGACAGGATACGCCATTGGTCTGATAGAGTTTGGCGGCTACGACCTTCGCTGGGTGCAGTCGTAAAGATCAATTTCGTTTCGTGTTCTTTGTCGATAATGTGCAGCCGCGAACGCTTCCGCCCGGATACTGCCTGCACGTCCGGTGTGTCGGGTCTACCGCATCGCAAAGTTGGGAAGGGCGTTCCGAAAAGAGGCGCCAAGAATGTAAAGGGTTGACCGGCCTATTTGGTCGGGCCGGGCTGCGCTGTTCAATTGGTGCTGCCGGAAATGGGGTGAACATGCCGAAGCAGAATACTGTCTTCAAAGACGCCTATAACAGGTGCCTGCGGCTATTGGTGGTGGGACAGAGTTTGCCTTCGGAGCCAGAGCTCTGCAATCTGCTCGGCGTCTCACGAACGACGGTGCGCTCCATACTTTCGCAAATGGTGGAGGCCGGCCTTATTGAATGGAACAAGCGCTCGAAGGCCGTCCAGCGTTCGCCGAGCAAGATCGATTTCTTTCCCGAACACGAAACCAGTTCGCTATCGGAAGTCATTGAACGCACGTTCATGAAGCGCATCCTGATGGGGGGCGCGGAGCCAGGCATGCAGATCAACGAGCTCGAGCTGGCGCGTGAAATTGGTGTTGGCACCACGTCGGTGCGCGAATTCCTCATCCGCTTCAGTCGGTTCGGCCTGATTGAGAAGCGGCCCAACAGTCACTGGGTTTTGAAGGGCTTCACCAAGCAGTTTGCAGAGGAGCTGATCGACGTTCGTGAGATGTTCGAGCTGAAATCCGCGGCTGCTTTCATCAACTTGCCGGTCGATGACCCAGCCTGGAGCGAGCTGGAAAACTTGCGCCGCGCTCACGTCGAGGTCCTAGCCGATATTGATAGCCGCTACCTTGAATTCTCTGAATTGGATGATCGCCTGCACCGGCTGATCCAGCAGGCCTCGGGCAACCGTTTCATTGTCGATTTCTACGATATCATCGCCATTGTCTTCCACTATCATTATCAGTGGAACAAGGCGAACGCTCGCGAACGCAACGGCAAGGCGATTCTCGAGCACCTTGACTATATCGAGGCTCTCAAGACGCGCCGATCGGAAGCCGTCGAGGCTGCCTGCCGGCTCCATCTGTCGTCGGCGCGTCTATCGTTGATGCAGTCGTTGTCGCCGGCCGCCCTGGGAGCGACCGACACGTCTCAATAAGCGGCCACCTTCTGGACCTGCTCGCCGAGGCCTTCGACTGAAAGGCGCATCACGTCACCGGGCTTGAGGAATTCCGGCGGCTTGCGACCCATGCCGACGCCGGGCGGAGTACCAGTGGTGATCACATCTCCCGGATCGAGCTGTACGAAGCGCGAGACGTAGGAGACAAGCGTTCGAACGCCAAAAACCATGGTCGCCGTGTTGCCGCGCTGACGAGGCGCTCCGTTGAGATCGAGCTCCATGGCGAGTGCCTGCACGTCGGCGATCTCGTCCGGGGTGACAAGCCAAGGGCCGAGCGGGCCGAAGGTCGGCGCACTCTTACCTTTGAGCCACTGGCCGGTGCCCTCCATCTGGAAGGCGCGCTCGGAGACATCGTTGCAAAGCGCAAAGCCGGCGATGTAATCGAATACGTTGGCTTCTTGCACCTGCCAGGCCGTCTCGCCAATGACGATCGCGAGTTCGACTTCCCAGTCCATCTTGGTTGCGCCCGGCGGGATCAGGACATTGTCGTTCGGGCCGACGATGCAATTGGGCGCCTTGCTGAAAAGCAGCGGTTCGCTTGGCACCTTGGCGCCTGTCTCGGCCGCGTGGTCCGCGTAGTTCATGCCCACGGCAATGAAATTGCGTGTGCCGGCGACAGGCGCGCCCAAACGCGTGCCCTCGGGTACCAGAGGCAGGCTTTCCGGGGCTATGGCGGCGAGTGCCGCAAGCGAGGCCTTTGAAAGGGCTTTTCCAGAAAGATCGGCAACGTGAGCGGAAAGATCGCGGTAGCGACCGGCGGCATCGACGAGGCCGGGCTTTTCGGCGCCGACGGCACCGTGGCGGATGAGCTTCATGAAGAGGAACCCTGGAAAGTTGGTAGGCTTGGTTTCTACCGCAGGATAACGATGCCGGAAAGGCGGCAAGCTGTCGCCTACGTCACATTATGTGCGCTCTTGCAACCTTCGTCGGACTCCGGACGGAGCATTTTTCCTTTACTGTCAACGCTCAGGCGTTTTTGCCATTTTTCCGATCGAGGCTACCGATGAGCGTTCCGGCGCGACTGATCGATACGCATCTTCATCTCATCTATCGCCATGACCTCGCTTATGCTTGGCTTGGCAGTGAGCCGAAGCTGGCCGCACACGATTGGAGTTATGAGCTCTACGCCGCTGAGGCTCATCCCCTCGGAGTGACAGACTGCCTCCATATGGAAGTCGATGTGGCGGAGGCCGATATTGGGCGCGAGACGGAGTTCATTCACACGCTTGCCGCAGGTCCCGACCGCCGCATTCGCGCCGCCATTGCCAATGCCCGGCCGGAAACAGAAGGTTTCGCCGCCGAAGTCGAACATGCTCTCGCCCATCCCTTCGTTCGGGGATTTCGGCGTATCCTTCACGTTATGCCCGACGATCTCTCGCGGTCGCCAACCTTCAGGAGAAATATCGGACGCCTCGCCGGTACGGGTCTCACCTTTGACATCTGCGTGCGGTCTGACCAGCTCGGAATCGCCGCCGAGCTTGCCGACGCCTGTCCCGATGTCACGTTCGTCCTCGACCATTGCGGTGGTGGCTCGGCGTCGAAGCCTGCCCTTTTCGCCGCGTGGAAGGCTTCGCTTGCGGAACTGACGCGCCGTCCCAATATCGTTGCCAAGGTGTCGGGCGTTATCGGCACGGTCAACGACGGTTGGACCCTGGATGACCTCCGGCCGGTGATAGAGACCACCGTGGAGAGTTTTGGCTGGGATAGGGTTGTATGGGGGAGCGATTGGCCATGGTCGGCTCAACGTGCTTCTCTCACCGATTGGATCAAGGCAACGTACCGTCTGTTCGAGGCGGCAAGCGAGCCGGAGCGTGAGAAGCTTTTCCATCTGAACGCCAGCCGCATCTACAGGATCGACTGACGAGTTGGGTCTATCGGTCGCAGTTGTCGACAGGAGGGGCGCCATGGATGACGATGCACTATTCCTCGGCTTCGATCTGACGACCATCGAACCGGAGGACGGTGGACCGGACCCCGATCGGATCATCAAGGGGAACCCGAGGAGCCGGACCTGGCTTGTCGAAGAGCGCGACGCTGAAAAGCTATATTCAGGCGTCTGGGAGGCGACCCCCGGTGCTTGGCGCGTCGTCTACGATGAGTGGGAATTCTGCTCCATCGTCTCGGGTATTTCCATTATTCACGAGGATGGCAAGGAGGCCCCCCGCGTCCTGAGGACCGGAGACAGCTTCATCTTGCGGCCCGGGTTCTCGGGCATTTGGGAAGTGGTTGAAACCACGCGCAAGTTATTCGTGGTGCGCATGCCCTAGGATATCCCGGCAAAGTGGCTTCGAGATTTTCGGATGTAGGACTTATCGGACAATTTCTGCCCGGCGTTGATAGCTCGCTAGACATCGGAAAATAGACAACGGGCGGCCACAGGGTATCTGTCGCCGCCCGAAAAACGCGGATCTCAGCCGTATGACTTCAATCAGTCAAGGAGGCTGATCTCGACCGCCTCACGCCCCTTCGGGGTTTCAACGATCTTCATGGCAACGCGCTGGCCATCGGTCAGCGGTCCCATTCCAGCCGACTGAAGAACGGAAATGTGGACGAACACGTCCTTGCCGCCATCTTCACCAGCAACGAAACCGAAGCCCTTCTCGGGGTTGAACCACTTGACGGTACCGTCGAGAGGCGTCGCCTGGGAGGTATCGACCGACCGGCGCGGCGGGCGCGGAGCACCGAAACCACCACCGCCGAAGCCACCGCGATCACCACCGCCAAAGCCGCCACGGTCACCGCCGAAGCCACCCGGACGCGGGCCACGATCACCGAAGCCACCCGGACGCGGGCCGCGCGGGGCCTGCGGAGTCGCCGTCGATTCGTCGACCTCGACCACCTTCACGACCTGCTTGCCCTTGGCGCCCTGAGCCACCTGGACCTTCAGCGTCGCACCCGGCGGCACGCTGTCACGACCTACAGCCTGCAGCTGACCAATGTGCAAGAAGGCATCGCCCGAGCCATCGGTGAGCGCGGTAAAGCCGAAGCCCTTCTCTGGGTTGAACCAGGATACCGTCGCCTCGACCACCGGTCCTGCCGGAGGGGCGCTGTCGTACGGCGAGGGGCCGCCGAAACTACGCGCCGGCCGTTCGGGACGAACGTCGAACGACGGCATCATGTCGTCATCAAATCCGCCACGCCGCCGCGGCGGGCGGAAATCCTTACCCTTACCCATTCTGTCTTCTCGTCTCCGCCAAAATATAGCTCCAGACCGATGCCCGCGGAGAGTTGCATCGAGCCAGTTTGTTTCTAGAGAGCTATTCCACCGCCGAATTCGTCTTTTACCCGGCACATCGCACCACCGCCTACGCAATAGCACGCCAGACCGCCCGCACTTCAGAACCGCTCCACTCCTAGTCTTATCACAGATGTTAGCGTTTTTGCTGCTTGAAAATCGCGCCGATGGTGCTCAGCAGGTCACTTTTTGCGTTTTTTTACGTGCTTGACGCACCCTGTGCGCCGACCAAAGGCGAAGATAAAGCCGAGTCGTTCATGACAACGTTGAACAGTGAACCGACGCCACCTGTCGAGTTTGCCGGCAACTGATCGAATCGTTCCGTATACCCCTTGGTCCAGCAGGCAAGATCTCCTGGTTTCCAACCCGCTTTAAAAAAGTCCTCGTGAGCTCTTGAAGGCGAGTTGCACCGGGGCCACTTCGTTATCGTTGTTCGGAACGCTCCGAAAGGGAAGAAAAATGAGAAGCTGCGTGATGAGGCCCGGCTTTCATCCGCTATCCATTGCGGCAATGATCGTCGGTTTCGTGATTTTCTGGCCAGTCGGCTTGGCAGTACTTGCCTATATACTTTGGGGGGATCGCATGCGCGCCCGCTGGAATGACCTTCGTCCCGACCTCGAGCGTGCTGCCCGCCGGGCTGGCTTCGAGCGCGGTGGTTTCAACCACTACCGTAGCGGGACCACTGGAAATACGGCTTTCGATGCTTACCGCGAAGCCGAATTGAAGCGTCTTGAAGAAGAGCGTGCCGCCTTGGACAAGATGCGCGACGAGTTCGACGAGTTTCTTGCCAATCTGCGTCGGGCTAAGGATCAGGAGGAGTTTGATCGCTTCAAGGCGAGCCGTAATCCTGCGACCTCAGGAACCTGATCGGGCCCTCCACGACCGACAGGTAGATCGGCCCCCGCCCCTCAGTTGGACGCGGGGGCTTTTTCGTGGCCACAGTCGCCTTTAGATTCTCGTGATGCCGATTCGTCTGCCGTTCCTGCAAACTCCCGAGAAGAAGCGATCAGCCCCGGCGAGCTTTCCGGTGCTTGCCGGCGGCCGCGTGGTGGATGTCGTGGTTCGGCGAAACGCCCGGGCTCGGCGCTACACCTTGCGGCTGGATCGACGGGGTGATGGCGCTGTCGTCACCATTCCGCGCCGCGGATCGCTCGCCGAAGCCAAGGCTTTCGTGGCCCGCCACGCTGAATGGATCGCCGAACGGCTTGCCGCACGGCCGGAGATGCCGGAGGTCCCTGTTGCCGTTCCCATCCGTGGCGTTGTCCATCAAGTACTCAGCACCGGTTCACTGCGAGGCCGTATTCGCTTAGTGACGCTCGATGGCAGTCCCGCCCTCGAGGTTCCCGGCGAGGCGCCGCATGTCCGACGCCGTCTGATGGACCATCTCAGGAAGGAAGCGAGAGCCGACCTGACCGCAGCCGTGGCGCGGCATGCCGAAACGCTCGGCGTGCGCCCTAAGGCGATCCGCCTCAAAGACACGACATCTCGCTGGGGGTCGGCGTCGGCACGTGGGGTACTTGCATTCTCCTGGCGGCTCGTCATGGCGCCGCCTTTTGTGCTCGACTACGTCGCGGCGCATGAAGTGGCTCATCTCAGGGAGATGAACCATTCGGATCGCTTTTGGGCGATTTGCGAGAGGCTCTGTCCGGCAACGGAAGCCGCCAAAGCGTGGCTGAATAAGAATGGTGCCGGACTTCACCGGTTGCCCTGAGCCAGTCAGCTCAATTCCCAAACAGGCGCTGCAGCAGCCCCTTTTCCTGGGGACTCGGCTGGGTGACCGGCACGTTGAGCGGTGGCACGGGCTGAGCGCTCGGCATCTGCGGTCCTTGTACCGGCAATCCATCCGTTTGCGCGAAGGTGACGCCGACGTTTGTCGGCGCGGGTACCAGCTCGACACCAGGCAAGGGGCGAACTGGCAGTTTGCGTGTCGCTTCCGTCATGAAGCGGTTCCAGAGCAGCGCGGTGAGCGCGCCGCCAGTTGCCTTTTTCGTCGGCGAGTTATCGTCGTTGCCGAGCCAGACGCCAGCCGTTAGTCCGTTGGTGTAGCCGATGAACCAGGCATCGCGGAAATCCTGGCTTGTGCCGGTCTTGCCCGCCACCGGCCGATCGGGAAGTAGCGCCTTCTGACCGGTGCCATCGGTAACGACGGTCGACAGCATCCGGTTCATGGTTCCGACGGCCACATCCGAAATCACCCGCCCCGGTCCATCACCCTGTCGATGGAACAGGACCTTGCCATCCTTGGTGCGAATGTCTTCGACCAGATAGGGAATGATGCCCCAACCGCCATTGGCAAACGGCACATAGGCGGCGGTGATCTCAAGCGGCGTCACTTCGCCGGTACCAAGGGCAATCGACGGATTGTCATGCAATTGGCTGACGATGCCGACGCGGCGCGCGGTCAGCACCACGTTTTCCGGTCCGAGGGTGGCGGTCAGGCGAGCCGCTACCGTATTGAGCGAATGAGCCAGTGCCGTCGTCAAGGTCACCGGTCCCATGTACTCGTTTTCATAGTTCTTCGGCGACCAGCCATTGATCGTGACCGGTTCGTCGACCACGATCGAGTCCGGCGTGAAACCATGTTCGATGGCCGTGAGATAGACGAAGGGCTTGAAGGCCGAGCCCGGCTGGCGTCGCGCCTCGATAGCGCGATCGAACTGGCTTGTTGCGTAATCCTTGCCACCCACCAGCGCCTTGACGGCACCGTCATTGTCGATTGCAACCAGTGCACCCTGGCTCGCCTTGTATTTGACGCCTTCCTTGTCGAGCGTCGTGCGAACGGCGTTTTCCGCCGCCGCCTGCATGCCGGCATCAATGGTGGTGGTCACCACGATGTCGCTGCGATAGCGAGCAACATACCCCGGCAAGAGATCCATCACCCAGTCAGCGACGTAGTTTGCCGCCGTACCGCTCCTGGTCGGTGAAGAGGGCGCGCCGATGGCGGTGGCCCGAGCCGCCTGATCGCGGCTGACATAACCTTCGTCGACCATGGCGGCGAGTACGACCTTGGCACGGGCAGCGGCCAGATCGGGCGAATTGGTCGGCGCGTAGCGCGACGGCGCCTTGAGGAGGCCCGCAATGGTGGCTGCCTCAGCAAGGTTGACGTCGCGGGCCGACTTTCCGAAATAGCGCCACGATGCCGCATCGACGCCGTAAGCCCCTGCGCCGAGGTAGACCCTGTTGAGATACATCTCCAGAATCTGTCTTTTGGAGAAGCGCCATTCTAGCCAGAGGGCGAGAACCGCCTCCTGAAGCTTGCGCTCGAGCGTGCGGTCGGGTTGCAGGAACAGGTTCTTGGCGAGCTGCTGTGTCAGCGTTGAGCCGCCCTGCACGACCGTATGGGCAAAGAGGTTGGTGACCAAGGCGCGGGTGAGGCCGATCGGGTCAACACCGAAATGGTGGTAGAAGCGACGATCCTCGATGGCCACGACCGCTTGAGGCAGGAAGGGCGACATGTCGGACAGCTTCACTTCCTCGCCGCCGGTATCACCTCGATTGGCGATGATTGTCCCGGAGGCATCGACGATTTCTACGTTGGGTGGCCTGGGCGGTACCTTCCAGTCGTCGATCTGCGGCATGGTCGCGACCGTGTAGCCAATGACGCCGGCCACGCCGATCAGCCCCCAGATGCAAAAGACGACGCCCCAGTAGATGAGGCGGCCGAAGAGCCCCATGCTCGGTCGCTTGGAGCGCCTCGTCTGGCGCTTGCTGGATTTGCGACGGCGGGGCCGTCTGTCGACCACCACCTCTTCTTCGTCCTCGTAACCGTCGTCCTCGAAGCGCGGCTCTGCCCGCTCGGATCGCGCCGAGCGACCACTGCGCGAGTTCGGCAGGCTTCTGGGCGGTGTGAAACGGTCATCATCGCGGGCAGAGAAATCGCCATCGTGCGACGGAGCCTCGAATGTCGGCTCGGCCCTCTCACGTCTGGTGTCCCGTTTGTTACCCCGCATCGTCCCGCTTTCAATCCTAGGATCGGGCCCACGCGGCCCGCAGAGCATCCGATTCACCCTAAATGAGGCGGTTTAAGGGGGCGTTAAGGATGATGCCAGATCCGGCTCGGTTGACTTTGTCTCGCAACAAGCTGCAAATGGCCCCGCGTGACGGTCCTTCCTTTCGGGGGAAGGCGAAAGAGGGAACGCGGAATCGGGAGACATTCCGAAAGCCGTGGCTGCCCCCGCAACTGTGAGCGGCGAGCCGAATGCTCAGCGTGCCACTGGTCGGAAGACCGGGAAGGCCGCATTCGGCGATGACCCGCGAGCCAGGAGACCTGCCGCCGCGCATGAACGTCGGGACCGCCGGTGGGGCGGGAAAGGACTGATCATGACGCTTGCCTCGGCGGCTCCCAGTCGCCGCATATCTGTATTTCAGGGGTGCCGGCCATGACGGCGCATCCTGCCACCCTGCATGTCTGTCTGAACTGTCGCGCGGCGGGAGATGACGACGACCATCGCGCCGGTGCCCGTCTCCACGCCGCGCTCACCGAGCATCTGGACGGACGAAGCGATATTCGTCTTTCCGGGGTCGACTGTCTTTCGGTTTGCAAGCGCCCAGTCACCGTCGCCTTTGTCGCAACCGGCAAATGGACCTATGTCGCTGCCGACGCTGCCGACCCCGACGAAGTCGTAGCCGCCGCGGAATGCTACGCCGCCAGCGAGGACGGTCGCGTCCCCTGGCGCGAGCGACCGCAGCTTTTGAAATCGGGCCTCGTCGCCCGCATCCCGCCACAGCTGGAGCCCAGCCGATGAACGTCCAGTCCAAGATTCCCGTCACCATCGTCACCGGCTTCCTCGGTTCCGGCAAGACAACGCTGATCCGCCACGTCATCGAGCGGGCTGGCGGCCGCCGTCTGGCGCTCATCGTCAACGAGTTTGGCGACGTGGGTGTCGATGGCGATATCCTGAGGTCATGTGGCGCCGCAGATTGCCCGGAAGACGCGATCGTAGAACTCGCCAATGGCTGCCTGTGCTGCACTGTCGCCGACGACTTCCTGCCCGCCATCGAGGCTCTGACCGGCGGCTCCCGACGCCCCGACCATATCATTGTCGAAACCTCAGGCCTCGCGCTACCCAAGCCGCTGATCAAGGCTTTCGACTGGCCGGATGTGCGGGCTCGTCTGACCGTCGACGGCGTCATCGCCGTGGTCGATGCAGCCGCCGTTGCAGCCGGGCGTTTCGCCGACGATCCCGAAGCCGTGCTTGCCCAACGACAGGATGATCCCTCGGTCGATCACGACAACCCGCTGGAAGAGGTCTACGAGGACCAGTTGCTGGCGGCCGATCTCGTCGTGCTCAACAAGGCCGACCTGCTGACGGATGAGGAACTGGCTCGTGTCTCCGGCGATATTGCTGGTGCCTTGCCGAAGGCAGTGCGTGTCGTGCCGACTTCGGAAGGCGAGATCGCCCCGGAGATTCTGCTCGGGCTTGCCGCTGCTGCCGAGGATGATCTCGCCAGCCGGCCGAGCCATCACGATGGCCTCGGCGATCATGACCACGATGACTTCTCGACATTCGCGGTCGAGGTCGGTGCCGTCAGCGATGCGGACAGCCTGATCGCCCGCCTGAAGGCGGTGGCCGAAGCCCATGACATCCTCAGGATCAAGGGCTTCGTTGAAATCGCCGGCAAGCCGATGCGCCTGTTGGTGCAGGGCGTGGGCGGGCGCTTCCGCCACGCCTTCGATCGGCCCTGGCCCGCCGGCCCGCGCCGTGGTGCGCTGGTGGTAATCGGCGAAAAGGGTATCGACGAGGCGGCCATTCGCGCCGCTCTCGCCTGATATTTACCCGAGGAGGCGCGCCTTGCACATTCTGGCCGAACAGATTCGCTCCCTCGACGACAGCGTCGCGGCGGTTGATCTCGGCCAGAGTCCGGCGGAGATCGTGGTGCTGTCCTTTACCGACAGCGACCTCGGCCTCGTCGCGGCTGTCCAAGACCGGGCGGGGCCCGATAAGCCGACCCTCCGCCTCGCCTCGCTCGCAGCCCTGCGCCATCCCTATTCGGTCGACCTTTACCTTGAGAAGGTGGCCGCCAAGGCGCGTTTCGTGCTGGTGCGGCTTTTGGGAGGTGCCGATTACTGGCGCTATGGTGTCGATGAACTTGCCATGCTCGCCCGGTCCAAAGGCATCGATCTTGCCCTGATTCCTGGCGACAATCGACCCGACCCGCGCCTCGCCGAGGCCTCGACCTTGCCGGCGGAGGAACTTGAACGCCTTGAGCGCTGGTTTGCCTTTGGTGGGCCGGACAACATTGCCGCTGCCCTCGCCTATGTGGCTGCGCGCCTCGGACGGAAGACGACCTGGACCGAGCCGACCCCACAGCCGGCCTTCGGGGTCTTTCCCCGGTTGGGGACCAGCGATCGACGCGTTCTCGTTATCGGCTATCGCGCTTTGGTCAACGCCGGTGACGCCGCGCCGATCGAAGCGGTGGCAGAAGAGCTGGCCGCAGCCGGCTTTGCGGTGCAACCGGTCTGGCTCACCTCGCTCAAGGATCCCGAAGCGGCTGCCCCGCTTAAAGAGGTCCTCACGTCCTTCAAGCCTGACATCATCGTCAACTGCACGGCTTTTTCTGCCCGCCGCAAGGACGGAACGACGCTTCTCGACGCAGCCGGCGTGCCAGTGATTCAGGCCCCGCTTTCCACCCTGTCGCGCGAAGCTTGGGCTGCATCGTCCCGTGGGCTGTCGGCTACGGACCTTGCCATCAGCGTCGTGCTTCCTGAGGTCGACGGTCGTCTTGATGGGCCGGTCATCAGCTTCAAGGCCCCGATTGGCCGCGCCGAAGCGCTCGAATACACGCCGATCCACCACCTTCCGGATCACGCTGGCATTGCCCGTCTTGTCCGCCTCGTCGAAGGCTGGACTCGGCTGAGGCGGACGGCGCGAGCGGACCGCCGCATCGGCCTTATTCTCTCGAACTACTCGGGAAAGGGCGGTCGGACCGCCTATGCGGTTGGGCTCGATGGGCCGGCCTCCCTCGTCGCCATCGCCGGTGATTTGCGCACCGCCGGCTATGCCGTCGGAACGCTTCCCGAGCAAAAGGAACTGATCGCGGCGCTGGAGAACGGCGTGGCAGGAATCGCAATTCCTCTCGCCGATTATCGAAACTGGCTTGCCAATCTGCCAGAGGCTTTCCGGGCGTCCATAATTGCGGCTTGGGGCGAGCCTGAGGCTGATCCGTTGGTTCAGGACGACGCCTTCCGTCTTGCCGCGATGGTTGCCGGCCATCTGGTCATCGCAGTGCAGCCCGATCGGGGGCGTGCCGAGCTCAGGGCCGCCGACCACCACGATCCCAACTTGCCCCCGCGCCACGCCTACGCAGCCTTCTATCTATGGCTAAGGCATTCCTTCGATGCTCATGCCATGATCCATCTCGGCACGCACGGCACGCTTGAATGGTTACCGGGCAAGTCGGCAGGCCTCTCCTGCGACTGTGCACCCGCCGTACTCACAGACGGCTTGCCGGTGATTTATCCCTTTATCGTCAACAATCCCGGCGAGGCGGCTCAGGCCAAGCGGCGCATCGCCGCCGTGACCATCGGCCACCTGACGCCGCCGCTGACGCGCGCCGGCGCCCACGGCGACATCGCCGACATAGAGATGATGGTCGACGAGTTCGCCAACGCTCAGGCTCTTGATCCGCGTCGAGCAAAACATCTCGCCGCCGCCCTGACCGACAAGGCCGAAGCCGCCGGTATTGCCGAGGCGGCCGGCCTCTCCGCTGATCTCGATCCGGCCGAAAAGCTGGCGCGGCTCGACGCCTGGATCTGCGACGTCAAGGACATGCGCATCGCCGATGGCTTGCACGTCTACGGGCGCGCTCCGGATGAAGCCCGAGTCGCCGCTCATCTCGAGGCGCTCGGTGGCGATCTCGGTGCTGCCACCTCATTCCTCGCTTCGGCCGACATCGAGCGCGAGGGGCTTCTGGCTGCACTCGACGGCCGGCGTGTACCACCGGGACCCTCGGGAGCGCCCGGACCGAGACGGCTCGACGTGCTGCCCACCGGGCGGAATCTCTACGCCATCGATCCGCGTGCCGTGCCGACACGCACTGCCATGGAGATCGGCGCCCGCACGGCCGAGGAGGTCGTTTCGCGCTACGTCGAGGATCACGGTGACTGGCCGAAATCCATTGTGCTCGATGTCTGGGCGTCTGCGTCGATGCGCACGGGCGGCGACGATATTGCGCAGGCGCTGGCCCTGATGGGGGTCCGCCCGAACTGGGACGCCAATTCCGGCCGTGTTTCCGGCTTCACCGTGCTGGCACCAGCCCGACTCGGTCGGCCGCGTGTCGATGTAACCTTGCGCGTCTCCGGTCTTTTTCGTGATGTTTTCCCTGGGCAGATCGCTTTGTTCGATCAGGCCGTTAAGGCGGTCGCCGAGCTCGACGAAGATGCCGAGACCAACCCGCTTGCTGCCCGCGGTGATCCCGCGCCCTCCCGTATATATGGCGCGGCGCCCGGTGCCTTCGGCAGTGGTCTCGGCGAAATGACCCCGGACGATTTGGCCGCCGACCGAGGCGTGCTGGCCAATGCCTATCTGGCCGCCTCGGCGCACGCCTATTCGGATAGCGGCGGTGAGGCCGACGCCAAGGGCTTCGCAGAGCGAATCGCTGCGGCTGACGCCTTCGTCCACGTGCAGGATCTCGATGGCCAGGATCTGCTCTCCAACGACGCCTTCGCCTCTCATGAAGGTGGCTTTGCGGCAGCATCGGAAGCGATTGGCGGCAAGGCGGCGCTCTATCACGTCGACACCGCCGGCGATGCGCCCAAGGCACGAACGCTCGGTGAGGAAATCGGCCGTGTGATTCACGGCCGGGCCGCCAATCCCCGCTGGATTGCCGGGCAGATGCGCCACGGCCATCGCGGCGCTGCCGAGATATGCGAGGCAATGGCCAATCTTTGTGCCTTCGCGACGCTATCAAGTGCTGTCGACAGTCGTCATTTCGACCGGCTGTTCGACGCCACCCTGGGTGATGACGTTGTCCGCGATTTCCTGATCGAGGCCAATCCGGCCGCCGTCCGGGATACGCTTCAGCGCCTCAGGGCGGTGATCGATCGCGGTGCCTGGAGGCTTCGGCGCAACTCGGTGGCCGCTCGTCTTGCCGAGACGGAGGTGCGCCTCGGATGAGCAACTCTCTCGTGCGTGGTTGGTGTCCAGGTGCCCGTCGCCCCATGCGGAGCGGCGACGGCTTGATCCTCCGCCTCCGGATCACCGGTGGACGCCTTGCACGAGAAGTCGCGCGCGCCATAGCCGATGTGGCTGCCCGCTACGGTAATGGTGAGCTTGATCTCGGCCGGCGCGGCGGCTTGCAGCTTCGGGGTATCCACGACGAGACATTTGGCGCCGTCGAGACGGCCCTCTCCGAGCTTGGTCTTCTCGACGACGATGCTGGGGCTGAAGCCATCCGCAATGTCGTCGCATCTCCGCTTTCCGATCTTGACGAGGCGGCCAAGGGCGATGTCCTGACCGTTGCCAGACGACTGGAAAAGGCACTTGTTGCCGATGATGCCCTTCAGGCATTGCCGGCCAAGTTTGGTTTCTCGATCGACGATGGTGGCCGTTTCAGTCTCGCTGGGGTTCCGGCCGATGTCCGGCTGCGTTTTGTCAGCGGTGGCCTGACGATTTCGGTCGCTGGCGATGAGAGGGCGGCGGTCGTTCAGTCCGAGGAGGTCGTACCGGCGACTCTTCGTCTCGCGCAGGCATTCCTTTTGCTTTCACCGTGCATTGATCATCCATCGCCGCGCCGCATGGCCACGCTGGTGAAGCATCTTGGCGCCGATGCCGTCTTTGCAGCCGCTGGGCTTGAGCCCACCGTCAAGATCCCGGAAGAGCATCCCGGTTCCGCGCCCCTTATCGGAGCCTTCCCAGCTTATGTGGGTGTCGGGCTGCCTTTTGGACGGATCGATGCCGATCGGCTTCGTTTCCTCGCTGACGTCGCGGTGTCAGATATTCGGCTGACACCTTTCAGGGCTGTTTTGTTGCCCGCCGTTTCGGCAGGCGTCCTGCCGAGTCTTGCCGATGCCGGCTTCATTACCTCGCCCAACGATCCACTGCTCTCCGTCACTGCCTGTTCTGGAGCACCTGCCTGTAGTTCGGCGAACATCGAGACGCGCGACCTTGCCCACCGACTCGCCACCCTGAAGACAGGCGCTCACGGTGTCTGGCTGCACATTTCCGGCTGCGAAAAGGGCTGCGCGAGTTCATCCGCCCACGCCGTCACGTTGGTCGGTCGTGACGGCGGCCTAGACCTCGTGCTAGACGGCGGGCCAACAGATCCTCCTTGTCACAAGAGCCTCTCGCCTGAAGCGGTCGAGGCGCTTCTCCGCTCCGGGACAATTTGAGACATGACGCACGACTACATCCGCGATGGCGCGGAAATCTATCGCCGTTCCTTTGCCATCATCCGCTCGGAAGCCGATCTCGCGCGCTTCTCACCCGAAGAGGAAAAGGTGGCCGTGCGCGTAATCCACGCATCCGGCATGGTCGAAGTGGCGGCCGATCTTGCCTTCGGTCCCGGTGCCGTTGCGGCGGCGAAGGCGGCGCTCGGAGCCGGTGCGCCGATCATCTGCGATTCTCGCATGGTGGCCAACGGGATCACGCGCGCCCGCCTGCCGGCGAGCAACGACGTGATCTGCACGCTCGATGACCCCTCGGTGCCGACGCTGGCGCTCACCATCGGCAACACCCGCACGGCCGCGGCCATGATGCTGTGGGGGGAACGTCTCAAGGGCGCGGTTGTCGCCATCGGCAATGCGCCAACCGCCCTCTTCCACCTGTTCGAGATGCTCGACGCCGGCGCGCCCCGACCTGCCGCGGTGATCGGAATGCCCGTTGGATTTGTGGGTGCTGCCGAGTCCAAGGAGGCGCTGATGGCTGACGGGCGCCTGCCCTATATCGTGGTGCGCGGACGCAACGGCGGTTCGGCCATGGCCGCCGCAGCGGTCAACGCATTGGCGAGCGAGAGAGAATGACCCATCATGGAACGCTTCACGGCGTCGGTGTCGGTCCAGGCGATCCTGAGTTGGTCACCGTGCGGGCTGCGAAGCTGATCGGTTCGACGTCTGTTCTGGCCTATTTCGCCAAGAAGGGCCGACGCGGGCACGCCAGGACCATCGTCGAACCCTACGTCCGGCTCGGTACTGAAGAGCTGCCGCTTCACTATCCGCTCACCACGGAGATGAGTTTTTCCGATCCGCTTTATGTCCGCGAGGTGGGCGGCTTTTATGCCGAGGCGGCCGAGATGCTGGCAAACCATCTGGCTGCGGGACGCGACGTGGTCTTGATCGCCGAAGGCGACCCGCTGTTCTACGGCTCGTTCATGCACCTCTACATCCGGCTGAAAGACCGCTTTCCGGTACGGATCACGCCCGGCGTCACCGGTTTCTCCGGCTGCGCATCGGCTGCCGGCCTGCCGATGACCTGGGGCGATGACGTGCTGTCCGTCTTGCCAGGGACGCTGTGCGAGGACGACCTAGTCGCTCGCCTCGAAGGCACCGATGCAGCCGTGATCATGAAGCTCGGTACCAACTTCCCGAAGGTCCGGCGGGCGATTGGCCGGGCTGGCCTCGTCCATCGCGCCGTCTACATCGAGCGTGGATCGATGAGTGGCGAGGTCGTGCTGCCGCTCGCCGAGAAAGCGGACGATGCCTCTCCTTACTTTTCGCTCATCCTGATCGGCGGCGAAGGGCGGCGACCATGAGTGCAACCGGCGAGATCCTGGTGGTCGGCCTCGGCCCCGGTCCCGACAACTGGCGGACGCCGGAGGTCAGCGCGGCGCTTGAGCGGGCGACCGACCTCGTGGGTTACGAGCCCTATGTTGCCCGTTGCCCCGAGCGCCCTGGCCAAAAACGGCATGGCAGCGACAATCGCGTTGAGCTGGAACGCGCACGCTTTGCCATTGATCTTGCCCGCGCCGGCGGTATCGTCGTCGTTGTCTCGGGCGGAGATCCCGGCGTGTTCGCGATGGCAGCGGCCGTCGTCGAAGCAGTTGAGGCAGATGAAGAAGGTAGCGACCTGTCCGTGACGGTGATGCCCGGAGTGTCCGCCATGCAGGCGGCGGCAGCGCGACTCGGTGCGCCGCTCGGCCACGATTTTTGTGCGATTTCGCTGTCCGATAACCTCAAACCCTGGGCACTGGTCGAGAAGCGACTTCGGGCCGCCGCGGACGGCGACTTCGTCATTGCGCTCTACAATCCCGCCTCGAAGGCGCGACCAACCCGCATCTTCGAAGCGTTTGGTCTTCTTCGCAACGTGAAGGCTGGCTCGACGCCGGTCGCCTTCGCGCGTGCCGTCGGCCGGCCAGACGAACGGATTGTGGTGACGACACTCGCTGATGCCGATCCGTCCATCGTCGACATGGCGACCATGGTCATTATCGGTTCGTCTGAAAGCCGGCTGATTGATCGGCCAGGTGGGACGCCCTGGATTCTCAGCCCGCGTCAGGCAAGGGGAGGAGCGGCATGAACAAGCCGCGCCTCGATGTCCGCCATCACTTCGTCGAGTTCGTGATAGGTGGTGACGCTGACCGGTTCGGGCGGTGCCACCATGATCACCGGCAGCCCCAGATTGCGCGCCGCCGCCACCTTGCCGTAGGTGGCATCGCCACCGGCATTCTTGGTGACCATGATCTCCACCCGTTCGGCTTGCATCAGCCGCGCCTGCGATTCCTCGTCAAACGGGCCGCGTTCGAGCAACAGCCGATAATCCGGCAGATTGAGCTCATGCGGCGGGTCGATGGAGCGGACGACGTAGTGATGCTGCGGCGCCGCCTCGAAGGCGGAAAGGCCGAGCCGGCCGACCGTGAGAAAGACGCACTTCGGCTCAGGTCCAAGGGCGGCGCAAGCCGCGTCGAGATCGGGAACCTCGAGCCAGTTGTCTCCCGGCACCGGCTTCCACGGCTCGCGGGTGTAGCGGATGAGCGGCACGCCGGTGATCTCGCACGCGGCCACGGCATTGGCCGAGATGCGGGCGGCGAAGGGATGGGTGGCGTCGATCAGAAGGTCGATTTTCTGGTCGCGCAGAAAGGCGGCAAGGCCTTCGATTCCGCCAAAGCCTCCGACGCGTGTGTTGAGCGCTTGCGCGGCCGGCTCATGGGTACGGCCGGCAAGCGACAGCAGCGCCCAGATATCCGGACGCTTCTGAAGCCGCTCGGACAGGCGCGAGGCCTCGGTGGTCCCACCCAGGACGAGAATGCGCATCGCTCTTGCGGAGTCCCCCATGGCTGAAACCTCCCTTTCACCCTGGCTGACGATCGTCGGCCTCGGAGAGGACGGTCTCGACGGTCTCTCTCCTGCGGCAGTTTCGGCAATCGCACAAGCGGGTTTCATCGTAGGTGGCCGTCGCCATCTTGACCTTGTCAAAGCCGATCCCATGATCTCCCTGGCTTGGCCGACGCCGCTCAAGGGCGCTTTTCCGGCCATTCTTGCGAAGCGCGGCACTCCGGTGACGGTGCTCGCCACCGGTGACCCTTTCTTTTTTGGCATTGGTTCGCTTCTTGCCGAAATCATCGATCCTGTCGAAATGACGGTGTTGCCCGCGCCCTCGTCTTTCGCGCTGGCTGCGGCCCGGCTCGGATGGCCGGGGCAGGATGTCCCTCGGATCAGCGCCCATGGCAGGATGCTGGAGCGTGTCCTGCCGCATGTTCAGCCCGGCGCTCGTCTGCTCGTCTTGTCCTGGGATGGGACGACGCCAGCAAAGCTCGCAGAACTGCTGGCATCTCGCGGTTTTGGTGGGAGCCGGCTTACCGTGCTCGAGGCTATGGGTGGCCCTAGGGAGCGCCGTCGCTCGGCCATGGCTGACGCCTTCGGGATCGATGATATTGATCCGCTCAATCTGATTGCCGTCGAGGTTGTCGCGGGGGCGAATGCCCACACGATTCCGTTCACGCCAGGTTTGCCGGACGACTGGTTCGAGCACGACGGCCAGATTTCCAAGCGGGAAGTCAGGGCGCTCACCATTGCCGCGTTGAGGCCGACTTGCGGCGAGACGCTTTGGGACGTCGGAGCCGGTTCGGGCTCGGTCGCCATCGAATGGATGCTTTCGGACCCCTCGCTTCGGGCCTTCGCCATTGAGGAAGATGCGACACGTGCGGCGCGCGTCACCCGCAACGCGCTGAGTTTCGGCGTACCCGACCTTCAGGTCATCGAGCAGAAGGCGCCTAATGGTTTTGACGGTCTTCCCGATCCCGACGCTATCTTCATCGGCGGTGGGTCGGGTGATCTGGGTGTCGCCGACGCCTGCGTCGAACGGCTGAAGCCGGCGGGCCGGCTGGTCATCAACGCGGTCACGGTGGAGACAACGGCCGACGTCTTTGCCTTGCAGGCACGGCTTGGCGGTGAATTGACGCAGATTGCCATATCAAGGCTCGATCGCATCGGCGGCTTTCATGCCCTGCGGCCCGCGCTGCCAGTGGTGCAGTGGACTTGGGTGAAGCCATGAGCGGTCGGCTGGCGATCGGTGTAGGCTGTCGACAAGGCGTTTCGGCCGAGGCGATCATCGCGTTGGTCGGATCGGCCATGGCGGGATTTCCGGCCGTGACCGGTCTCTTCACCATAGAGGACAAGCGCGGAGAAGAAGGATTGACGGCTGCGGCCGAAAGCCTCGCCCTGCCGCTCGTCTTCCTGTCGCGTCAAGCGCTAGCGGCCATGGCCGACCGTATAAAAACACCGTCTTCCGCCGCACTCGTCCGCTTTGGCGTGCCGTCGATCGCAGAAGCTGCCGCCCTGGCGGCTTTCGCAGGTCGCGCTCGTCTCGTGGTTCCGCGTCGTGCGGAGCAAGGGGTCACCGTCGCCGTGGCCGAGGAGATTTTGGAATGACCGTGCATTTCATCGGTGCCGGCCCCGGCGCGCCCGACCTTCTGACGCTGCGCGGCCGCGATCTCATCGCCGCCTGCCCGGTCTGTCTTTACGCCGGTTCGCTGATTCCACCTGCCATTCTGTCCTATTGCCCCGAAGGTGCACGAATCGTCGATACGGCGCCGTTGTCGCTTGAGGAAATCGAGGCGGAATATCTTGGGGCGCATCGGAACGGCCGGGATGTGGCGCGGCTTCACTCCGGCGACCTTTCAGTATGGAGTGCGCTCGGCGAGCAGGTACGTCTCCTTGAAAAGCACGGGATTGCCTACACGGTGACACCTGGCGTGCCGTCCTTTGCCGCCGCCGCCGCTGCGCTCGGCCGCGAGCTGACACTGCCGGAAGTCGGCCAGTCCCTCGTACTGACCCGCACGTCCGGCCGCGCCTCCGCCATGCCGGAAAAGGAAAGCCTTTCGGCCTTCGCGGCCACGGGGGCGACGCTCGCCCTTCACCTTTCCATCCACGTCCTCGAGCGCATCGTGGATGAACTCATCCCGCACTATGGCGCTGACTGTCCGGTTGCGGTCGCCTACCGGGTGAGTTGGCCAGACGAGAGGATCGTCAAGGGTACGCTTTCCACCATTCTCGCCGAACTTCAGGGCGCGGCAATGGAACGGACGGCCTTGATCCTGGTCGGCCGGGTACTCGGCGCCGAGGACTTCAGGGCGAGCGCGCTCTACTCGGTCGATTACCAGCGCCGGTTCCGCGGGCGCGATTCCCGGGCGGGAGAGGGCGAAGACTAGACCTGCCTGAAACCGGTGCTGGCGAGCATCCCGCCGCCGCGGTCGAACAACACCACCTCCAGCTCCATGCCATGACCGGCAATGACTGCGGCTGCCGTCGCAAAGCCGCGTTCGGCCACCGCCTGGGCAATGGGAATACCGGCCGTGCGGCAGAGCGTGAGTGCCTCAAGGGCCGTGTTTGCCTTGCCTATGCTCTGCACGAGTTCCTCGCTGCCGCCCAAGTCGACGACCACTGCCGACAGCGCCGCGAGGTCGACCGACCCGCGCTTGGAATGAAGGTCGAGGAGCCCCTGCCCCAGCTTGACGCCCTTGGCAAAACCAAGCGACAGCGTTACCCGGGGCACCGGCGCTTTCTTGAGGTATTTCAGCGTGCCGCCAACGAAATCACCCATGTCGATCAACTGGATGTCATTGAGCCCGTGGAGGGTCTTGACCGCCTGTTCGGACGTGTTGCCGGTTGAGGCAGCGACGTGGGTGAATCCTGAAGCGCGCGCCACATCGATGCCGCGCTGTATGGACGCGATCCAGGCGGCGCAAGAAAAGGGCACGACGATGCCGGTGGTGCCGAGAATGGAAAGCCCACCAAGGATACCGAGCCGGCCATTGAGCGTGCGCTCGGCCAGTTTCTCGCCATTCTCGACCGAAATCTCCACCTCGATGTCTTCGGGGCCGCCCATGAGTGCGCGCGCTTCTTCCAGCGTCCGGGAGATCATGGCGCGCGGCGCCGGGTTGATTGCCGGTTCACCGACAGCGAGTGGCAGGCCGGGTCGAGTCACCGTGCCGACGCCAGGCCCGGCGCGGAACACGAGGCCTCGACCGGCCGCCGCTGGCCGGACCGTCGCTAGAATGAGGGCACCATGGGTCACGTCGGGATCGTCGCCGGCATCCTTGACCACGCCGGCCCGTGCCCACCTGGCACCTGTTGCCGTGGTTGCCAGCGCAAAAGCCGGCGTCTGGCCGCCGGGCAGCGTTACCGTCACGGGATCTGGGAAATGACCGCTGACCAGACTCTCGAACGCGGCACGCGTCGCGGCGGTGGCACAGCAGCCGGTCGTCCAGCCGCGCCTCAGGTTTGGCCGTCCGTCATCCAGTTCTTTGCCCGTGTCCGCCATCGATCCGACCGATCCTTTCGGGCGACAAGGTCGGCGCTGTCTGCTATCGGGTCAAGGGGAAAGGTGAGACGGCGATGAAAGGCTTTTTGATCGCATCGGTGCGTTCCGGCGCCGGCAAGACGACGGTGTCGCTGGGGCTCATGACTGCCCTGGCGCGGCGGGGCCTGAAGGTCGCGCCGGCCAAGTGCGGCCCCGATTATATCGATCCGGCTTTCCATGCCGCCGCCGCCGGCCGCCCCAGCATCAACCTAGACAGCTGGGCCATGACGCCGGCGCAGGTGGCCGGTCTCGCAAATAACCAGGCCGTGGGCGCCGACCTGCTGGTGGCCGAGGGACTGATGGGGCTCTTTGATGGTGTCGGTCACGAAGCCGGCCGCACCGGGTCGTCGGCTGATATTGCCGCTGCCCTTGGTCTCAAGGTTTTGCTGGTGCTCGACGTAACGGGCCAGTCGACCTCCGCCGCCGCGGTTGCGCTTGGCGCCAAGCTCCTCGACCCGCGTCTTGAGATACTGGGTGTCGTGATCAACCGCGTCGGTTCGGAGCGCCACCGCCGGCTCTCAAGCGAGGCGATCGAGGCACTCGGTCTGCCCGTGCTGGGAGCTCTGCCGCGCGAAACGACTGTCGAGCTGCCCGAACGCCACCTTGGCCTTGTGCAGGCGGAAGAGACCGATGATCTCCGCAGGCGGCTCGACACCCTGGCCGATTTCGTAGGGCGGCATGTCGATATCGATCGTTTGCTCGAACTTTGCGGCGAGGTGGCTTTACCGCCGATTACCGGCGCTTCGGCGCCTTTGCCACCGCCCGGTCAGCGCATCGCGCTCGCCCGTGACGCTGCCTTCAGCTTCGTTTATCCGCATCATCTCGCCGCTTGGCGAGCTGCGGGGGCGGAAATCCTACTCTTCTCGCCACTTGCCAACGAGGCCCCCGATCCCACCGCCGACGTCTGCTGGCTGCCGGGTGGCTACCCGGAACTCCATGCCGGCGTGATCGCTTCAGCAGATGGGTTCCTGTCTGGGATCAGAACATTTGCTTCGAGAAAGCCTGTCCATGGCGAGTGCGGTGGCTACATGGTGCTGGGAGCGGGGCTGGTCGATGCCGGCGGAACACGTCGCGCCATGGCTGGCCTGCTGGGCCTGGAAACCAGCTACGAGAAACGTCGCCTGCATCTGGGGTATCGTCGGGCCAAACTTGTAGCCGACTTGCCCCTCGGGCCGGCGGGCGCCGTGCTCTCCGGCCATGAGTTCCATTATGCTTCGATCCTGACGCTCGGCAGCGACGATCCGCTCGCCGAAGTCGCCGACGCCCATGGCGCCGCCCCGGTTCCCGACGGTTCCCGACGCGGCCTTGTCAGCGGTAGCTTCTTCCATGCCATCGCCCGGCTCGACTGAGGCTCAGCTGAAGCGCCCGGCTTCCTCGATCAGCGCCGATACGACTTTCTCGAGCTGCCCCAGCGCCTTGTCGTTGGTGAGGTTGCCGTTCTCGTCGAAAGCTTTGTCGGCATAGGGTATCGCGACCTGCTGCGTCAGCACTCGCGCGCCAAGGGCGTTTTCCAGGATCTGCCTCAAGTGCATCAGCGAGCGGATGCCGGCAAAATGCCCCGGTGAGGCGGCTCCGATGGCGAACACGCGCTTTGTCCAGAGCCCCCTATAACGGTCGCCCCGGATTCGGCTCAGCCAATCGATGGTGTTCTTGAGAAGCGGTGTGACTGACTGATTATATTCCGGCGAGGCGATGAACACCCCATCCGAAGCGAGCATGAGCTCTGCGAGCTTGAGCGCCGGCTCCGGAACGCCACGCGCTCCCTCGCTGTCGCCGTCGTAGAGCGGTATGGGGTAATCGGCGAGTGATACAAGACGCACCTCGGCGTCTCGCAGCGCGAGTTCACGCGCTGCGAGGGCCGCGAGGCGCCCATTGTAACTGCCGCCGCGCGTCGAGCCGGAAAAGACCAGCAGGTCTGGCCGCCCCCTCAAGATAGGACTCCGGCGCCGGGCACCGGGCAACTGACGCCCGTTCCGCCGAGCCCGCAGTAACCATTGGGGTTTTTGGCGAGATATTGCTGGTGGTAGGCCTCGGCGAAATAGTAGGGCCCAGCCTCGTCGATGGTCGTGGTGATCGTGGCTGTCCGCCCGGCTTTGGCGAGCGCCTGACCATAGGCTTCGCGCGCTGCTTCGGCTACGGCGCGTTGGGCCTCGTTGTGGACATAGATCGCCGAACGATACTGGGTGCCGACGTCGTTGCCCTGGCGCATGCCCTGCGTCGGATCGTGGCTCTCGAAGAACAGGCGCACGAGATCGGCATAGGAAACGGCATTCGGGTCGAACGTCACCTCCACCGCTTCGGCGTGGCCTGTACGACCGGAGCAGACTTCTTCGTAAGTCGGATTTTCGGTAATACCGCCCGTATAGCCAACCGACGTCAGGTAGACGCCGGGCCGCTGCCAGAACAGACGCTCGGCTCCCCAGAAACAGCCAAGCGCAAAGGTGGCGACGGCATGACCATCGGGAACCGGGCCCTTGAGCGGGCGACCGTTGACGAAATGGGTTTCGGCGGTGGCGATCGGCCGCTCGCGGCCGGGCAACGCCGTCTCCGGCGTCGGCAGAACAGCCGGCTTCCGGAACGTCTCGAAAAAGGCCATGGCTTTTCCTTGTCTCCCCGTCATGGTTCCGCCCCTAGGAACCGGCTCACCAAGATGGGACCGCCGCTATTGCTTTGCAAGTCCGGCTGGCTGGCGCTCGGTGAACGCTTTGCTATAACGGGCGGCAAGAGGAGACCTTGATAGCATGGCGTCCCGCAAGCTCGACCGATCCCTGATACGTGGCTTCGATCTGTTCCGCGATATGACGGAAGAAAATCTCGACGCCGTTCTCACCACCGTTCAGGTGCGAACCGTCGAGCCTGGCGAGCCGGTTTTCAGCCAAGGCGCGCCGGCCGACGAGTTCTTTCTGCTGCTCCACGGTCATCTCAAGGTGATCCAGGTGACGCCCTCGGGTGAGCAGGTCGTCGTGCGCCACGTTCTGCCCGGCGAGGTCTTCGGCATAGCCAAGGCGATTCGCCGGACCGATTATCCGGCGACGGCCGAGGCCGTCACCGAGAGCATCGTTCTCGTCTGGATGTCTTCCCAATGGCAGGACTTCGTGGCGCTCAATCCGGTCCTCGCCGTCAACGCCCTCGAGGCGGTCGGCGAGCGCTTGCAGGAAGCGCACACCCGCATTCGTGAACTCTCGACCGAGGAAGTGGAACGACGCGTCGCCCATGCCCTGCAGCGTCTTGTCCGGCGCGCTGGCAAGAAGGAGCCCGACGGCAGCATCCTGATCGACTTTCCGCTGACGCGGCAGGATATTGCCGAGATGACGGGCACGACGCTGCACACCGTAAGCCGGCTGCTCAGTGCCTGGGAAGGGCAGGGCGTCGTTCGCAGTGCTCGCCGCCGCATCGCCATCACCGATGAGAACCGGCTCGGCGCGCTGGCGCGAGGATAAGTCGGTCAGAGCCAGCCGAGGCTTGAGGCCGCGATCACTGCCAGCGACAGCGCTCCGATCCAGAGCGGCAGAGCAATCGACCGGCGACGACGCCGATTCTCGTCGGCTGCTTCGGTTCGGGCCGCAATTGTCTCGATGGCGTCGAATACCTTTGGCAAACGGGGGGCGAGAGCGAGCAGGTCGCCCACCGCCGACACCGCTGTCTCGATGCGGCCGATGGGACCAAGATTGCGGGTAATCCAGCCGCTCACGACCGGCTCGGAGATCTTCCACATGTCGAGATCAGGATCGAGGCTGCGAGCAACGCCCTCGACCACCACCATGGTCTTCTGAAGCAGGATCAGCTCGGGCCGGGTCTGCATGGCAAACAGTTCGGTTGTCTCGAACAACTGGTTGAGCAGTCGAGACATGGCGATTTCCGACGCGGGCACGCCATGGAGCGGTTCGCCGACGGCTCGTAGCGCCTGCGCGAAGCTTTCCAGCTCCTGCTCGGGCGGAACGTAGCCAGCTTCGAAATGGACTTCGGCGACACGGCGATAGTCGCGTGTGATGAAGCCGTGCAGGATCTCGGCGAGGAAGCGGCGTTCGCGCGGACCGAGACGGCCGACAATGCCGAAATCGACCGCGACGATCCGCCCGGCCGCATCCACGAACAGATTGCCCTGGTGCATGTCGGCGTGGAAGAAGCCGTCGCGTAGCGCGTGTCTCAGGAAGGACTGGAGCAGCGTTGCCGCGAGCTTCGGCAGGTCGTGACCGGCAGCCCGGATCGCCGCGACATCCGACAGCTTGATGCCGTCGATCCATTCCATCGTGAGGACCGATCGGCTGGTGCGCCGCCAGTCAACGGTCGGAACCCGGAAATCTTCGTCGTTCGCGGTGTTCTGGGCCATCTCCGATAGAGCCGAGGCTTCAAGGCGCAGGTCCATTTCCAGCGTCAGCGACCGGGCGAGCGTGTCGACGATGGCGACCGGTCTGAGGCGGCGCGCACGGGGTGCCACGGCCTCGATCAGCCTGGCGGCAAGATAGAAGCCTGCAAGATCGGACGCGATGCGCTTGTCGATCCCCGGTCGCAATATTTTAACGGCCACATCACGATGGCGACCGTCGCGGTCCGCAACCGTCGCCTTGTGCACCTGGGCGATCGAAGCCGCAGCGATCGGCGCCGCCAATTCAGGAAAGAGCCGGTCTGCCTCGAGGCCAAAGCTTTCGCCTATAACCACTCTGGCGCCGGACAGCCCAAAGTCCGGCATTGCGTCCTGTAGTTCCGCCAGATCGACGGCGAGAGAGGCGCCGACCACGTCCGGGCGTGTGGCAAGAAACTGACCGAGTTTGACGTAGGACGGACCAAGACGGGAAAAGGCAACCGAAAGCCGTTCGGCCCGGCTGGCAACGCCACGGCGGCGGATCGCTCTTGCAAAGAGTAGTGCTGCAGAGACCGCGAAGGGGCGCGGCTCGGGTAGCGGCAGGGCGTTGATCACTCCCTCGCGGGCGAGCACCCAGGCAGCGCGGACGAGGCGGGCGAGATCGACGGGCAGCATCAGGCAGTTTCCTCGCAGGGCGTCATGTCGCAGGGTCTACCTCACGACACTCCGTTCGCGAATGTTCCAGGCGTCAGGTGGGTCTGGAACATTTTATGATGGATTCAACAAGCGGACGCGCCAGCATCCTTGCAGGTTGGAACTAGATTTTGACGCCAACGTGGAGTGCCACGACCCCGAGCGTCATATTGGTGTAGCTGACCCGCGAGAAGCCCGCTGCCTCGATCATCGCCTTGAAGCGTTCCTGATTGGGGAAGCGGCGGATCGATTCCACGAGATAGCGATAGCTCTCTTCATCCTTGGCAACCACCCGCCCGATCTTCGGCACCAGATGGAAGGAGTAAAGGTCATAGACCTTGTCGGCGACCGGAGCGTCCACCTGCGAGAACTCAAGGCACAGGAAGCGGCCGCCGGGCTTCAGCACGCGGAAGGCTTCGGACAGCGCCTTGTCGATCTTTGGCACGTTGCGAATGCCGAAGGCAATCGTGTAGGCATCGAAGGCGGCGTCAGCCCAGGGGAGTTCCTCGGCGTTGGCCTCGACGAACTCCAGCTTTTCAAGTCCGCGCGCTCGCGCCCGCTCGCGCCCGACGTCCAGCATCGAGGAATTGATGTCGGCGACAGTGATGTCGGCGGTGCGGTTCGAACGCTCAGCGATCCGGAAGGCGATATCTCCGGTACCGCCGGCCATGTCGAGAACCTTGAAGGGGCGCCGCCCGGAGCGCGGCGGCGCAAGGCGCGAGACCATGGCGTCCTTCCAGAGCCGGTGCAGACCACCCGACATCAGGTCGTTCATCAGGTCGTAGCGCCCGGCAACCGAGTGAAAGACGCTGTCGACGAGGCCCTGCTTTTCGCCCGCGTTGACCTCGCGAAAGCCGAAGGAAGTGCTGTTGTCCGTCATCGTCTGTCCCGTTCTGCCATGAGCTTGCGCCGTCGGCGCGCCGGCGACCATAGCCGAAGAGAACGGCGGGCGCTATGTTGCCGCAAGAGATGAGCTCAGCGCGTCATGACAAGGAGACCATCAGCTTATGCCCGAGTTGCCGGAAGTGGAGACGGTGCGGCGTGGCCTGCAGCCGGTGCTGGAAGGCGCCACGATCAAGAAGGTCACCTTGGCTCGTGAAGGCCTTCGCTACCCATTTCCGATACGGTTTTCGGAACGGTTGGCCGGCCGCCGCGTGCTTGGTCTCGACCGGCGATCGAAATACCTTCTCTGGGATATCGAGGGCGGCGATATCCTGCTGGCCCATCTCGGCATGTCCGGTTCCTTCAGGATCGAAGCCCCCGAGGCGGCCGGCGTGACAGGCTCCGTGCCGGGCGTCTTCGCCCTCGCCCGTTCTCGCGATACGCGTCATGATCATGTCCGTTTCGAGCTGCAGGGAGGCACCGCGGTCATTTACAATGACCCCAGGCGCTTTGGCTTCATGGATCTCTTCTCGCGGTCCGATATGGACCGGCACCCACGTCTCGTCGGTTTGGGCATCGAGCCGACATCCAATCTCTTTGCTGCGGAAACGCTTGCTCCCTTGGCTGAGCGTCGCACCCCGCTGAAGGCGGCGCTTCTCGATCAGGGAATCGTCACGGGGCTCGGCAACATCTATGTCTGCGAGGCCCTCTGGCGAGCCGAGCTCGATCCACGCCAGCCAGCCTCCGTTCTCGCTGATCCCTCGGCTTCCGAAAAACTTGCCTCGGCCATTCGGACTGTGATCGCGGAGGCGATTGAGGCTGGCGGGTCGACATTGCGCGATCACATGCGGACCGACGGCACGCTCGGTTATTTCCAGCATCGCTTTGCCGTCTACGACCGCGAAGGCGAGCCTTGCCTGCGTTCGGACTGCGGTGGAACGGTGACGCGGATCCGCCAAGCCGGCCGTTCAACCTTCTTTTGTCCGGCTTGCCAGCGCTGACGGCGTTGACGGCGGCCGTTCCAACGTCTATAAGCCCGCCCCAAGGACGGTGGCCGATGGTCGTCGGCCGCCTGAAAGTTTTACGTCGTTCGTGTGGCCGGGTTCGGCAGCCGCGGCGGCTCAACAACAAGTCCCGGAGTTGCCGGGAGAGAGAAAGGGTTCAGAATGGCCAATACGTCTTCGGCCAAGAAGGCGACCCGCAAGATCGCGGCCCGCACCGAGGTGAACAAGAACCGTCGCAGCCGCATGCGGTCTTTCGTGCGCAAGTTCGAGGAAGCAGTTGCTTCCGGTGACAAGAGCGCCGCTACCGAGGCTTTCAAGGCGGTTGAGCCCGAGATCATGCGGGCAGCGACCAAGGGCATCGTTCATAAGAACACCGCCTCGCGCAAGGTGTCACGTCTGGCTGCTCGCCTGAAGTTGATCAGCGCCTGATACCTGATGCCTCCGGGCGTCAAACCAGTGTCTATTTGGTTAAGACAAGTCTATCAGGGCCTGGCTTTTAGCTGGGCCCTTTTGCTTTTCCGGCTCGCTTCGCCCAGTGTTGAAGGGCTGTAGACGCCAGACTCGGGTGTCAGATTTTATTATTTTAAAACAAATGGTTAGATATACGTCGTTCTCTGAAGGTGAAGAATCCGCGACACTGGAAACCAAAACGCGGCTAATGAAAGGTGGGGTAGCTGGCGTACGACCAAATAGGGTTTGGCCGTAGTCGTAGGCGCAAATCTTTGAATCCCCTAGCGTTCGCCGGTCGCACCCGCGGGGGTGCCCTCTCCGGTAAAAACCGGGTTAACGACATAGGAAGATTCGGCTCTTGCTCCCCCCATGGGGCCTGTGTATGGTCAGCCCAATTGAAGCGGACGAGACAAGCTCTCGTCCACGAAACGAGACTAAAGCAGGGGGCTAGCCGTCGGTAATTCTTTAGGTGCGATGGCCGAGGCAGTTAGCCTACTCAATCCAGGAAAGGCAGTTCAAGAATATATGCGCATTCTGCGCATGGGTTTTCTTTGTCTTTTCTGTCAAGTATATTTTGGGGTGGTGGGGCAATCTTGGGTGCGGGATCATTCAACGAAGATCCAGGCTATGCGGGAGACGTCGATGTGCGCCAGACTTGGGAGGCGCTGGTCGCCGATCCCTCTGCCGTGCTGATCGATGTGCGTACGGTAGCGGAATGGAACTTTGTTGGGCTCCCTGATCTCGAGAGTCTTGGCAAGCGGGTGCTGCTCGTAGAGTGGCAGCGCTTCCCGGACATGGCTGTTAATCCGTTCTTCGCCGATGAACTCAGTGAGGCTCTTGCCGATCTGGGCGTCGGCCAGGATGCGCCCCTCTACTTCATTTGCCGGTCGGGAGCGCGCAGTCGATCTGCGGCAACCAAGGCAACGGCCGGCGGCTTTACGCGGGCTTTTAATGTGGCAGGCGGTTTCGAGGGGGCGCTCGGTCCGGATCGGCACAGGGGTTGTGTCGATGGCTGGAAGGCGAGCGGTCTGCCCTGGATCCAGAGTTGACCCGGATGCGTTGGACGAGGCGGCCATTTGGCCTGCAAGGTGCGCGCAGATCGGGAGACCTGTCACACTGACCAAAATCTGAAGTCCGGAGGCTGCGCTCCGGCAAATGACGGGCTTATGTCCGTCATGCGTATTGATGTCGGCTTTGCGGCCGGCAAAATGGATGGGTACCTTATCGAAAGACAAGCGTACCGATCCGGGCCAACGGGGGAAGCGGAAGAGGCGGAGATCGTCCGCTGTCGTTTCTTTCGAAGATTGAGAAATAACCATCCGTACGCAGGTTCGGATGGTCGAGGAGAGGCGCTCCCGGCGGAAGCTCCTCTTGAGTTGAAGACTGGCAGTTTAGATTTTGAATGGAGGCCGAGATATGTTGGAAGCGGAAGCCTGCGGCGTCGCCGGAGCGGCAGTTGGTCATGCCGATGCGTGGGCGCGCGTTCGTGGCCGCCTCAAGGCCGATCTCGGCGAAGAGGTGTTTTCCTGCTGGTTTGCCGGCATGAACGTCGAGCAGATCGAAGGGGGTACAGTTTGGCTTTCGGTGCCCAGCCGCTTCCTGAAGACCTGGATCTCCACCCATTATCGCGACAAGCTTTCGGCTCTCTGGCAGGCGGAAGGGGCGGCTTTCCGCAAGGTCGAAGTCACCGTTCGCTCGGCCATGCGAGCCAAGGTCGAGACGCCCACTCGTTTTTCCGCCCCCGAAGCGTCCCGCCCGGCCAGCGCACCGGCGCCACGCGCCGCCACGCCGACGCGTCAGGCTGCGGATACTGCCTCCGCTCGGCTTTTTGATGACATTTCCTCGCCGCTCGATCCGCGCTACACCTTCGACAATTTCGTCGAGGGAGCTTCCAATCGTCTGGCGCTTGCTGCCGCGCGTCAGGTTGCCGAGGGCTCTGCTTCTGCCGTCAAGTTCAATCCGCTCTACGTCCATTCCTCGGTCGGCCAGGGCAAGACGCACCTTCTGCAGGCGCTGACCCACCATCTCAAGGCTGAGCATCCGGAAATGCGGGTGCTCTATCTGACGGCCGAGCACTTCATGTATCGCTTCGTGCAGTCGCTGCAGACCCAATCGGCGATCGCCTTCAAGGAAGCGCTCCGCACCATCGATCTCCTGGTCATTGACGACATGCAGTTCCTGCACGGCAAGCAGATTCAGCAGGAGTTCTGCCACACGGTGAACACGCTGATCGACGGTGCCCGCCAGGTCATCGTCGCGGCCGACCGACCGCCGGTCGAACTTGAGACCATGGATGAACGCGTGCGTTCCCGCCTTTCGGGCGGTTTGCTGATCGAAATCGGCGCGCCCGACGCTGCATTGCGTCGGTCGATTGTCGAGCGCCGCATCGCCCTCACCGCTCAACATATGCCCGGCTTCTCCGTCCCGGACGACGTGATTGACTTCATCGTTCGCAACGTCACCACGTCGGGTCGCGACCTTGAGGGCGCGGTGACTCGTCTTGCAGGGCACAATCAGCTGACCGGCCTGACACTGTCGCTCACCATGGCCGAAACGACGCTGAAGGACCTCATTCGCGTCACCGATACGCGTCGGGTCAAGATTGAAGACATCCAGCGCGTCGTTTCCAAACACTATAATGTTTCCAAGCAGGATCTCCTGTCGTCGCGCCGTACGCGCTCGATCGTCTGGCCACGGCAGATTGCCATGTATCTGGCGAAGTCGCTGACGCTGCGCTCCCTGCCTGAAATTGGTCGCCGCTTCGGTGGTCGCGACCATACCACGGTGCTGCACGCGGTGCGCAAGGTCGAGGAGTTGATCGGCTCCGACGAGGCGCTCACCCAGGAGATCGAAGTCCTTAAGCGCATGCTTGAGGCCTGACCTAAATCCGGAAACGAAAAACGCCAGCGAAAACTGGGTTCGTTAACGGCATGCTGGCTTGCGGAAATCGGCAGTTGCCGTAATGTGCTTTTCCCCGTGGTTGCTCGTTGAGCGATGGCGGGGAGAAACGGCCTCAGGCGCCAGATTTTCCGGAGGCCGCGCCGGTCGCGCTCAGCGCGACGGACCTGTGCGCGGCAGCCAAGACAGACGGGTTTTTCGATGCGCGTAACGCTGGAGCGGTCGCACCTCCTCGCTTCTCTCACTCATGTCCACCGCGTCGTAGAGCGTCGGAACACGATTCCGATCCTCTCCAACGTGCTGCTGAGGACAGACGAAGGCCAGCTGAAGCTGAAGGCAACCGACCTCGACCTGGAAGCGCAGGAGTCGGTTCCGGCCATGGTCGAGCGCCCGGGCGCAACGACCGTGCCGGCGCATATGTTCTACGACATCGTGCGCAAATTGCCCGAAGGCTCGCAGGTCTCCCTGGAGGCATCGGCAGATGGGGCGACGTTGTCCATTTCCTCCGGCCGTTCGCGCTTTTCGTTGCAGATGCTGCCGGAAAGCGATTTTCCGGATATCACGGTCGGCGATCTCAGCCACGCCTTCACGCTGGAAGCTGGCGATCTCAAGCGCCTGATCGACCGGACCCAGTTCGCCATCTCCAACGAGGAGATCCGTTACTACCTGAACGGTATCTTCTTCCATGCCGTCGATGGTCCCGAGGGCGCTTTGTTCCGCGCCGTCGCAACCGACGGTCACCGTCTTGCCCGTGCCGATATCGCGGCCCCCAAGGGCTCCGAGGGCATGCCGGGCATCATCGTTCCCCGCAAGACGGTGGGCGAGATCCAGCGCCTCATCGAGGACCCGAAGGCCGAGCTCAAGGTCGAGCTGTCGGATGCCAAGATTCGACTCACGGTCGGCAATGTCGTCCTGACCTCCAAGTTGATCGACGGTACATTCCCCGATTATGGCCGGGTGATCCCACAGGGCAACGACAAGGAACTCAGGGTCGACAAGGCGGAGTTCGCCGAGGCTGTCGATCGCGTGTCGACCATCTCGTCCGAACGGGGCCGTGCGGTGAAGCTGGCGCTCGGCGAAGGCCGCATGGTGCTCACCGTCGTCAATCCGGATTCCGGTACGGCAACGGAAGAAGTGATGGTCGATTACGGCGATACACCGCTCGAGATCGGCTTCAACGCTCGCTATTTGCTCGATATCGCCGGCCAGCTGACCTCTGAGACGGCGGTGTTCCACCTCGCCGACGCCGGCTCGCCGACGCTGATCCAGGATGCCGGCGATGGCGCCACGCTTTACGTGCTGATGCCAATGCGGGTGTGACCCGCCAGCGCTGGACTTCCATGACAGACATTCGTCCGGAGGCGAAGGTGCGCGTGAGCCACCTTCGCCTCAACGATTTCCGAAACCATTCCGATCTCACGCTCGACTTTTCGGGCCGCTCGGTTGTGCTCGTGGGGCAGAATGGTGTCGGCAAGACCAACGTGCTTGAGGCGCTGTCCTTGCTCGCTCCTGGGCGTGGATTTCGTCGAGCAACGCTTGCCGAGATGGCTCGCCTCGGAGGCTCTGGCGGCTTTTCAGTCCTCGCTGATGTCGAGGGGGCTTTCGGGGCCGTGCGAATCGGCACGGGCGCGATTGCCGGTGAACCGGGGCGCCAGCTTCTGGTAGACGGCGAGCCGCAAAAGGGCAGCGAGCGCCTATCGGACCATTTGCGCCTCATCTGGCTTATCCCTGCCATGGATGGTCTTTTCGTGGGGGCGGCCAGCGATCGGCGGCGGTTTCTCGACCGATTGGTGCTGGCTGTCGATCCGGCGCACGGTCGGCGCGTTTCCTCCTATGAACAGGCTGTCGCCTCTCGCAACAGGTTGCTGGAGGCGCGTGAGATCGACATGGCCTGGCTCGATGCGATCGAAACCGAGATCGCCACGACTGGTGTCGCCATTGCCGCTGCCCGTCGCGAGACCGTGCATTGCCTTGCCCGCCTAATCGAGGCGCGCCCGGACGGCAATGGTGCTTTCCCGAGGGCTGCTGTCCAGTTGGTTGGTGACGTCGACGCGGCCCTCGAGGGCACGGCAGCGGCCGACGTGGAGGACTGGTTGAGGGCCGATCTGCGGGCCGGGCGTTCGCGTGATCGGGCTGCAGGGAGAACGCTCGTCGGTCCGCACCGCTCCGACCTTTCGGTGCGCCATGCCGGCAAGGACATGCCGGCTTCAGCCTCGTCCACGGGCGAGCAGAAAGCACTGCTCACCGGGTTGGTGCTGGCACAAGCGGCGCTGGTCACCGAACTCACTGGCAGCCCGCCAGTGCTCCTGCTCGATGAAGTCGCCGCTCACCTCGATGCGCATCGCCGTCACGCCCTAGTCGATCTCATCGCAGCACTCGGCGTTCAGGCCTTCATGACCGGTACGGAAGCCGCCCCCTTTGAAGGTTTTTCCGGCGAAGCGGAAATCATCATGATTCCCGATGCTCCGCCGCTGAATTCCGCGGAAATTTGAGATTGATTCGCCGCATTTCCACCCGATTGCAGCGCCATGGTGCGGCCGCTGCTGATCCACGGGCATAAATCCCCAGCAAGACCATTGAAAAGAAACGCTTTTCGGCTCTGCGCCGAGGGTGGTTGAAGCAGTTCCCGCCAGCCTTTAAGAGAACATCAGGCGGGATGTTCCCGAGACGAGAAACGAAGGCCTCCATGACCGACACCACAGCCTACGACCCCGACGACTACGGCGCCGAATCCATCAAGGTGCTTAAGGGGCTCGACGCGGTGCGAAAGCGCCCCGGCATGTACATCGGCGACACCGACGACGGGTCGGGCCTGCACCACATGGTCTACGAGGTCGTGGACAACGCCATCGACGAGGCGCTGGCTGGCCACGCTGACGTGGTGAAGGTGCGCCTCAATGCCGATGGCTCCTGCACGGTGCGCGACAACGGGCGCGGCATTCCCACCGACATCCACAAGGAAGAGGGCGTGTCGGCGGCCGAGGTCATCATGACCCAGCTGCATGCTGGCGGAAAGTTCGACCAGAATTCCTACAAGGTGTCGGGCGGCCTCCACGGCGTTGGCGTATCGGTGGTCAACGCGCTGTCGGTCTGGTTGAAGCTCAAGATCTGGCGCCATGATCAGGTGCATGAGATGAGTTTCACGAACGGAGTGCCGGATGCCCCGCTCGCCGTCACTGGTACATCGGTTGGCGAAAAGGGTACCGAGGTAACCTTCATGCCCAGCCATGAGACGTTCAAGGGTGTCACGGAATTCGATTTCGCGACGCTGGAGCGGCGACTGCGGGAGCTCGCGTTCTTGAACTCCGGCGTTCGTATCGTTCTTGAAGACAATCGCGGTGTCGAGCCGCGCATCGAGGAACTGCATTACGAAGGCGGTCTTGAAGCCTTCGTTCGCTATCTCGATCGCTCGAAAAAGCCGGCGATCACCAAGCCGATCATGGTGTCGACCGAAAAGGACGGAATCACCGTCGAGGTCGCACTCTGGTGGAACGACAGCTACCACGAGAACGTGCTCTGCTTCACCAACAACATCCCCCAGCGCGACGGTGGCACCCACCTTGCCGGCTTCCGCGCTGCGCTGACCCGCCAAGTGACCAGCTATGCAGAAAGCGCCGGAATCTCCAAGCGCGAGAAGGTGACGCTGACCGGTGATGACTGCCGCGAAGGCCTGACCTGTGTCCTGTCGGTCAAGGTGCCCGACCCGAAGTTCTCCAGCCAGACCAAGGACAAGCTGGTATCGTCGGAAGTGCGACCGGTCGTCGAGGGCGCGCTCAACGAGGCTTTCTCCACTTGGTTTGAGGAGCATCCGGCCGAAGCCCGAACCGTTGTCGGCAAGGTGGTCGAAGCCGCTGCCGCCCGTGAAGCGGCCCGCAAGGCGCGCGAACTGACCCGCCGCAAGGGCGCGCTCGATATGGCCTCGTTGCCCGGCAAGCTTGCCGAGTGTCAGGACCGCGATCCCGCCAACACCGAACTCTTCCTCGTCGAGGGTGACTCGGCAGGTGGCTCGGCCAAGCAGGGCCGCAATCGCGAGTTCCAAGCCGTGCTGCCGCTTCGCGGCAAGATCTTGAACGTGGAGCGGGCGCGCTTCGACAAGATGCTCTCATCGGCCGAAATCGGCACGCTGATCACGGCGCTCGGCACGTCGATCGGTACCGACGAGTTCGCTCCGGACAAGCTGCGCTACCACAAGATCATCATCATGACCGACGCCGACGTCGACGGCGCCCATATTCGCACGCTGTTGCTCACTTTCTTCTTCCGGCAGATGCCGGCGTTGATTGAGCGCGGCCACGTCTATATCGCCCAGCCGCCGCTCTATAAGGTCACCCGCGGCAAGTCCGAGCAATATCTCAAGGACGAGCGCGCACTCGAAGACTTCCTGATCACGCAGGGTCTTGATGAGGCGGTGCTCAAGCTCGCCGATGGAGAGGCGCGGGCCGGCCAGGATCTGCGAGCGATCGTTGATCGGGCACGCGCCGTGCGCAGCCTGATCGAGGGTCTGCATCATCGCTATAGCCATGAGGTTGTTGAGCAGGCGGCGATTGCCGGTGCGCTTGATGCTCGGCTTCTCGAAAACCATGAGGCTGCACAGAATGCCGCCGATAGCGTGGCTGCCCGCCTCGATGTCATCGCCGACGAGTTCGAAAAGGGCTGGACGGGCGAGGCGATGCCGGACGGAAGCCTCGCTTTCCGCCGCGTCGTGCGCGGTGTCACCGAGACCAGCATTATCGACACGGCACTGCTGTCGTCGGCCGATGCGCGCAAGATCTCCGGCCATCACGAACACCTCGCCGCCATCTATGGCTCATCGGCTGTGCTCAGGCGTCGTGAGGCCGAGACAGTCGTACGTGGTCCTCGGACATTGCTCGATGCCGTCTACGCGGCGGGCCGCAAGGGCATCGCGATGCAGCGCTACAAGGGCCTCGGCGAAATGAACGCCGAGCAGCTCTGGGAAACGACGCTCGATCCGAACGCACGTTCGCTGCTGCGCGTTCAGGTGAGCGAGGCTGTCGAGGCCGACGACATCTTCGAGCGCCTGATGGGCGACGAAGTTGAACCGCGCCGCGAGTTCATTCAGGCCAACGCGCTTTCCGTCGCCAACCTGGACGTCTGATACATCCTCGCCCATATAGGCTAAGTCCCGGCGCCTCGGTGATTTCATCGGGGCGCCGGCGCTGTTTTGAGCTCGGATATGTCTGCTTCGGCTGCGGTCGATATTGCCGCTGAACCCACGCCTATCGGTACCCACACAGCGGATTCGGCATCGCCGAAGGCACGTGCCTTTCCGTCAAGAGCCATGGCTCCGGCGTGTGCCGCGACGACAGCATCGAGACGGTCTTCAAAAGCCTTGAGACTGCGGCCGCGTGCGTCGGCCGGTGGAAGGGGGAGAAAATCCGAACTCCCTGCCAGAACGCCGTCGAGCGCTGCGATGATGATGGCCCAGACTTCGAAGAGGCGTTGGCGTCGCTCGGCAAGTGACAGCCCGGGCCAATATTTCCCGGTATTTCCAGCCTTGTAGGGCAGCCGATAGGCGGTCTTCAAGAGTTCGATCAGGGCTGGATGCGGATAGATTTCGATACGGCAAGGCGGCCGTATTTCCAGCGTTGCCAGAGGATAGCCGGCAACAGACAATTCATTTTCCAAAGCTCTGCCAACGGCACCTGGGCGGCTGATCGTCGGAGAATGTGTGCCCGCGCCGCGGCCCGCGTAGGCGCGATTGACGGCATTGTCGGCTGCACGGCGGGTGATGATTGGCCCATCCATCATCGGCATGTCGACCGCGATGAGATCCGGTGCCCGTCCGGCCAGGTGATGGGCTGCTTCAACCACCGATGCCAGGCCCTTCGCTTCACAGATGTTCGCATGAGCGATGAACTCAGTGAATGATGAAGCAGCGGCGATCAAGCGCCACCCGTCACCCGCCTTGATGGCCAGCGCCACACCACTCGGATTGGTGGCTGTCCATGCCGCATCGATGCCGAGGACGACCTTTTCAGGTAATGAAGCCGGCATGATCCCTCGTCGGACGCGGTGATCTGCGCGCGCCCGCAAGCATCAGAAAGATGCCGGAGATACCGGCGACGGCAAGCGTTGGCCACGCGAGGACCGCCAATCCCCATTCCGTCCACTTGGCTTCGCCGACGAGCGGTTTCATGATCGCTTCCAGGCGATCCACGAAGTCCGGTGAGATGAGTGAAAGGCTGCCCGACAAGGGTGTCATCACTACCGCGTCGGCAGCGATCGACGAGATACCGTCGGAGATGAGGGCAACCAAGCCAATCGCGAAAAGCCCCAGTCCCAGAATACGCGCTACAAAGGACAACATGAGACGTGCTCCTCCGCCCCAACACGCTAGATATCTTGGGGGCTCCGGCTTCGTCCCGCAACGCCAACGATAGGTATTTCCTGCAAATTCTAAGTTTTTTCAGCCGTCGGTTTCCCTCCGTGATCGAGGCGGTTATCATTTGAAGATATGCTTGGGGAGAATCACGCCGAGAGCCGCAGTGTTCTCTCCTTGCTCTCTGGGAGCCCAACCTGATGCGCATCATTGCCGCCGCCTCCGTCGTTTCCGCCCTTACGCTTGCCGCCTGTAGCAGCTACGCGCCGCCACCGCCGAGCATCGCACCGTTGGCACCCCAGCCCGTCAATCCGGTTGCCAGCCAGGCTTTGCCGGCTCCAGTGGCTCCGGCGCAGCCGACGACTGACATGGCTATGACCCAGCCGGCAGGTGCCGCCGTGGCGCCAGTCAACCCGGCCACCGCCGCTGATGTCCGCAAGCCCGACCTGATCGGAGGTTGGACGCTCGCTTCGGCTGGTGAAACCTGCCAGCTTTCGATGAATCTGACCGCCTGGAGCGGTGGCTACAGGGCTTCGACGCGCGGCTGCGTGTCCGACGAGCTGAAGGCGATCGGTGCCTGGGATGTGGCCGGCAAGGAAATTCTCCTGAAGGATGCCTCCGGCGCGGTGGTTGCCCGTCTCTATGCTGCGGCACCTAATCGCTATTCCGGCCAGACCGACGTCAGCAAGCGTGGCGTGCAATTCTTCCGTAGCTGACCGCCGGCATGACGGCTGAAGCTCAGGTCGGACCAGTCGGCCGCTGGTTCGATAGCGAGGTCGCAGCTGGTCGTCTCAAGGCTGACCCCGCCCAGCGGCAGGCTGCCTTGGCTTTTGACCGACTCATCAAGCGGCTCGCCGCCCCGCGGCCTCGCCGTCGCATTCTCGGTCTCATTCCGGTGGGACCGATGCCGGCCGTGCGGGGGCTCTATGTCTGGGGTGGTGTCGGTCGCGGCAAGACGCTGCTGATGGATCGGTTCCATGCGGCCGCCCCCGTCGAGAAGAAACGGCGGCAGCATTTTCATGCGTTCATGGCCGATATGCACGATGCCATCGCGGCGGCGCGGCGGGCCATGGCTGCTGGCGATCCCCGCGATCCGGTTGAAATCGTGGCGCGCGCACTTGCGGACGAGGTGCGTCTGCTTTGCTTCGACGAGTTTTCCGTCACCGATATTGCCGATGCCATGTTGCTCGGCCGCCTGTTCGGGCGCCTCTTCGAGCTTGGGTTGACCCTGGTCGCGACTTCCAATGTCGTTCCCGACCGGCTTTATTGGGAAGGTCTGAACAGGGGAAGCTTTGTTCCCTTCATCGGGCTTCTCAAGGAAAGCTGCGAGATCGTCCACCTCAAGGACGGCGCGGACCACCGGCTTGAAGACCTCTCGCCGGCCGATGTTTATCACGCCCCGCTCGGCCCTGAGGCTGATGCGGCGGCTGAGCGTCTTTGGGCGACACTTTCAAACGGTGGCGAGGAGGCTTGCGATCTTCGCGTCAAGGGGCGGCTGGTTCACGTGCCGCGCGCCGCTGGTCGGCGCGCGCGTTTCACTTTTGAACAGCTCTGCGACCAGCCGCTTGGCGCCACGGACTATCGGATGATTGCCCGCCATTTCGATCTTCTGATGGTGACGGGCGTACCGCGCCTTTCTTCTGGCGAACGCAATCGCGCGAAGCGCTTCATTACTTTGATTGACGTGCTTTACGATGCCGGTCGAGCCCTTGTTCTGACGGCCGACGCCGAACCGAAGGATCTCTACAGCGCGAGCGAAGGGAACGAAGCCTTCGAGTTTGCGCGCACGGCATCACGGCTGATGGAAATGCGAACCGACGCATGGCTGCATCGAGCCGTCAGCGGTCCCCAACAGCAACCACAGATCGCCTGACGCTTACGTCACCCATTTCATGAAGAAGTCGGCAAGCAAAGCAGTATCATCTTCGTGAAAAGTTGACTTTCCCCGATAGTCTCGCTTGCACGCGACTCGTGATCATTGTAATTCCATGCCGATCGATTTCGATCTAACTAACCTTTACGTAAAGGGAAGGTAATAATCAATGGCGCGGAAAAAGATCGCTCTCGTTGGTGCTGGCCAGATCGGCGGCACGTTGGCCCTGCTGGCCGGTCAGAAGGAACTGGGCGACGTCGTCCTGTTCGACATCATGGACGGCGTGCCTCAGGGCAAGGCACTGGATCTCGCAGAAACCGCCCCGGTCGAAGGCTTCAATGCCAAGCTGTCCGGCACCAATAGCTACGAGGCTCTCGAAGGCTCCGACGTGGTGATCGTCACCGCCGGCGTGCCGCGCAAGCCCGGCATGAGCCGCGACGACCTTCTCGGCATCAACCTCAAGGTCATGGAGCAGGTCGGCGCCGGCATTGCCAAGTACGCCCCGAAGGCTTTCGTGATCTGCATTACCAACCCGCTCGACGCGATGGTGTGGGCGCTGCAGAAGTTCTCCGGTCTGCCGGCCCACATGGTCGTTGGCATGGCTGGCGTGCTCGACTCTGCTCGCTTCCGCTATTTCCTGTCGGATGAGTTCGGCGTTTCGGTCGAGGACGTCCATGCCATGACCCTCGGTGGACACGGCGACGACATGGTTCCGCTGATCCGCTATTCGACGGTCGGTGGCGTGCCGCTGCCGGAACTGGTCAAGATGGGCTGGACCACCCAGGCCAAGCTCGACGCGATCGTCGACCGCACCCGCAAGGGCGGTGGCGAGATCGTTGCCCTGCTGAAGACCGGTTCGGCCTTCTACGCCCCGGCTGCTTCCGCCATCTCCATGGCCGAGTCCTACCTCAAGGACAAGAAGCGCATCCTGCCGGTCGCGGCCTATCTCAAGGGCGAGTTCGGCGTCAACGACACCTACGTTGGCGTTCCCGCCATGATCGGTGCCGGCGGCGTCGAGAAGATCGTCGATCTCGAGCTGTCGTCCGAAGAGAAGGCCGGCTTCGAGAAGTCGGTCGCCTCGGTCAAGGGTCTGATCGAAGCCTGCAAGACCATCGCCCCGGCGCTGGCCTGATCGTCTGAAAACATGGGCCGGGCGCCATACGGCGACCCGGCCTTTTCGTCTCTAGCGAATCCATCCGCATTTTCACTCAGTCCGCCTCTCTTCCCTACTCCCAAGCCAAGGATTTCCGGATGAATATCCACGAATACCAGGCAAAGGCCCTGCTCAAGGGGTTCGGCGCGCCTGTCGCCGCTGGTGTGCCTGTCTTTTCCGCCAACGAAGCGGAAGCGGCTGCCCGATCCCTCCCTGGCCCGCTCTGGGTCGTGAAAAGCCAGATTCATGCCGGCGGTCGTGGCAAGGGGCGTTTCAAGGAGGCCTCGGCCGGTGAAAAGGGTGGCGTGCGCCTCGCCCGTTCGGTGGATGAGGTCGTCGAGTTTACCAAGCAGATGCTGGGTTCGACGCTGGTCACCAAGCAGACCGGTCCCGCCGGCAAGCAGGTGAATCGCCTCTACATCGAGGATGGCGCCGATATTGCTCGCGAACTCTACTGCTCGCTACTCGTCGATCGCGCCGTCGGTCGTGTCGCGTTCGTGGTGTCCACCGAAGGCGGCATGGACATCGAAACCGTCGCTCATGATACGCCGGAAAAGATCGTCACCGTTGCCATCGATCCGGAAACCGGTGTAACGGCCGCTGATGTCGCAGCCATCGCCTCCGCCCTGAAGCTGGAAGGTGCCGCGGCCAAGGATGCCGAGACCCTTTTCCCGCAGCTCTATCGCGCCTTCGTCGAGAAGGACATGAGCCTCCTCGAGATCAATCCGCTGATCGTGCTGAAGGACGGCCATCTGCGCGTTCTCGACGCCAAGGTATCCTTCGACGGCAACGCGCTGTTCCGCCATACCGATGTCGAAGCGTTGCGCGACCTCACCGAAGAGGACGAGAAGGAGATCGAGGCGCACAAGCACGATCTCGCCTACGTGGCACTGTCCGGCAATATCGGCTGCATGGTGAACGGCGCCGGTCTTGCCATGGCCACCATGGATATCATCAAGCTCTACGGCGCTGAGCCGGCCAACTTCCTCGATGTCGGCGGCGGAGCTTCGCGTGAGAAAGTCACGGCAGCCTTCAAGATCATCACCGCCGATCCGGCCGTGAAGGGCATCCTGATCAACATCTTCGGAGGCATCATGAAGTGCGATGTCATCGCTGAAGGCGTCATCGCTGCCGTGCGCGAGGTTGGTCTCAAGGTTCCTCTGGTCGTGCGTCTCGAGGGCACCAACGTCGCCCTCGGCAAGAAGATCATCGCCGAAAGCGGTCTCGACGTTATTGCCGCCGATGATCTCGACGATGCCGCCCGCAAGATTGTCGCCGCCGTGAAGGGAGCCTGACGCGATGTCCATTCTCGTCAACAAGGACACCAAGGTCATCGTTCAGGGCCTGACCGGCAAGACCGGCACGTTCCATACCGAGCAGGCGCTCGGCTACCACGGCACCAAGATGGTCGCCGGCGTTACCCCTGGCAAAGGTGGCTCGACCTGGGAAGGTACCCTTCCTGACGGCTCCAAGGCGGTGCTGCCTGTGTTCGACACCGTTGCCGAGGCGCGCGAGAAGACCGGCGCCAACGCGTCCGTCGTCTACGTGCCGCCCAAGGCGGCCGGTGCCTCGATCATCGAGGCCATCGATGCCGAGATGCCGCTGATCGTCACCATCACCGAGGGCATTCCCGTGCTCGACATGGTGAAGGTCAAGGCGCGGCTCGACCGCTCCAAGTCGCGCTTGCTGGGCCCCAATTGCCCCGGCGTACTGACGCCCGATGAATGCAAGATCGGCATCATGCCCGGCTCGATCTTCCGGCGTGGTTCGGTCGGTATCGTGTCGCGTTCGGGAACCCTGACCTACGAAGCGGTGTTCCAGACCACGAACGAAGGCCTCGGCCAGACGACCGCTGTCGGTATCGGCGGCGATCCGGTGAAGGGAACCGAATTCATTGATGTTCTGGAACTCTTCCTTGCGGATCCCGAGACGAAGTCGATCGTCATGATTGGCGAGATCGGTGGCTCCGCCGAGGAGGCTGCGGCGCAGTTTCTGAAAGACGAGGCCAAGCGCGGTCGCATGAAGCCGATGGTCGGTTTCATTGCCGGTCGCACCGCCCCGCCGGGCCGTACCATGGGCCACGCCGGTGCCGTTATTTCCGGCGGCAAGGGCGGCGCTGAGGACAAGATCGCAGCGATGGAAGCTGCAGGCATTGTCGTGTCGCCATCGCCGGCCCAACTCGGCCGTACGCTCGCCGAGCGTCTGAAGGGCTGAGGCGTCCGCCTTCACAGCCAAATGGACCCCGCGGCGGTTGTTGATTGCCAACCGCGAGGTCCCCATCTACCCACGGCGACGCGATCCTGCTGTCGCCGGAACGCGAGGACGGAGCGGACGGCTCCGAAACGCACATGGCACGGCAGAACGACAACGACGCTTTCGCCGGAACCTCGTTCCTCTACGGCGGCAATGCCGCCTATATCGAGGCGCTTGAGGCCCGCTATCTCGCCGATCCCTCATCGGTGGATCCTGAATGGCGGGATTTCTTTGCCGCTCTTTCGGAACCGACTGAGCCCAACGGAGCCCGCAAGGCGAGTTGGTCACGGACCGATTGGCCGCCAAAGGTCAATGGCGAACTGGTCTCCGCGCTCGATGGCAACTGGCCCGAAGCCAGCAAGATCATCGAAAAGAAGATCGAGGCAAAGGCTCAGCCGGCCGGCATCAGCGCCCAGGAGCTCCGTCAGGCGACGCTCGATTCGGTGCGCGCCATCATGATGATCCGCGCCTATCGCATGCGCGGCCATCTTCATGCGGATCTCGACCCGATCGGCGTTGCCAAGAAGCTCGATCATGAGGAGCTGCATCCGTCGAGCTATGGCTTCACCGAAGCCGACATGGACCGGCCGATCTTCATCGACCACGTTCTCGGTCTTGAATATGCAACCGTGCGCCAGATGATCGACATCCTCAAGCGCACCTACTGCGGCACCATCGGTTATGAGTTCATGCACATCTCCTCACCGGAGGAGAAGGCATGGATTCAGGAGCGCATCGAGGGGCCAGACAAGCAGATCGAATTCACCGATAATGGCAAGAAGGCCATTCTCAATAAGCTGGTGGAAGCCGAGGGTTTCGAGAAGTTTCTCGACGTCAAGTATACCGGCACCAAGCGTTTCGGCCTCGATGGTGGCGAAAGCCTCATCCCGGCGCTCGAACAGATTATCAAGCGGGGTGGCAACCTCGGCGTCAAGGAAATCGTCCTCGGCATGCCGCATCGCGGTCGCCTCAACGTGCTGACCCAGGTGATGGCCAAGCCGCACCGTGCCTTGTTCCACGAGTTCAAGGGCGGCTCTTACGCCCCGGACGACGTCGAAGGCTCGGGCGACGTCAAGTATCACCTCGGCGCCTCGTCGGATCGCGAGTTCGACGGCAACAAGGTGCATCTCAGCCTGACGCCCAATCCGTCGCACCTCGAGATCGTCAATCCGGTGGTGCTCGGCAAGGTGCGCGCCAAGCAGGACATCTCCGCCACGGTCTGGGAAGGCGACATCATCCCGCTGAGCGAGCGTTCGAAGGTACTGCCGCTGCTTCTGCATGGCGATGCAGCCTTCGCCGGTCAGGGCGTGGTCGCAGAGTGCTTCGGGCTCAGCCAACTGCGCGGTCACCGCGTTGGCGGTTCGATCCACTTCATCGTCAACAATCAGATTGGCTTCACCACAAACCCGCACTTCTCACGTTCGTCGCCCTATCCGTCCGACGTTGCCAAGATGGTTGAGGCGCCGATCCTGCATGTGAACGGCGATGATCCGGAAGCGGTGGTTTATGCCGCCAAGGTCGCTATCGATTATCGGCAGAAGTTCCACAAGCCTGTCGTCATCGACATGATCTGCTATCGCCGCTTCGGTCATAACGAAGGCGACGAGCCGGGCTTCACCCAGCCGATCATGTATTCGAAGATCCGCGGCCACGCGACGACCCTGCAGATCTACGCCAAGAAGCTGATCGACGAGGGTGTCGTCAGCCAGGACGAAGTCATCGGCATGCAGGCCGCCTTCCGCCAGAGGCTCGATCAGGAGTACGAGGCGGGCCAGGCCTACAAGCCCAACAAAGCGGATTGGCTCGACGGCGCCTGGGCAGGCCTCAAGGTGGCCGACAGCTTCGACGAGCAGCGGCGCGGCCAGTCCGGTGTCAACATCGAGACGCTTCGGGAGATCGGCCTCAAGATCAACACGGTGCCGGCGACCTTTAATGCCCATCGGACCATTCAGCGCTTCCTCGACGCCCGCAAGAAGGCAATCGAAACGGGCGAGGGGATCGACTGGGCGCTCGGCGAGGCCTTGGCATTTGGTTCGCTCGCTCTCGGCGGTCACAAGATCCGTCTTTCCGGCCAAGACTGCGAGCGCGGCACCTTCAGCCAGCGTCACAGCGTGCTCTACGATCAGGAGACCGAGGCGCGCTACATCCCGCTCGCTAACCTGTCTCCGGAGCAGGCGCCATTCGAAGTCATAAACTCAATGCTGTCCGAAGAGGCGGTGCTCGGCTTCGAGTATGGCTACTCGTTGGCCCGACCCAACGCGCTCACGCTTTGGGAGGCGCAGTTCGGCGACTTCGCCAACGGTGCGCAGGTCGTGTTCGACCAGTTCATCTCTGGCGGTGAACGCAAGTGGCTGAGAATGTCCGGCCTCGTCTGCCTGCTGCCGCATGGCTATGAAGGGCAAGGGCCGGAGCATTCGTCAGCGCGCCTTGAGCGCTGGCTGCAGCTCTGCGCCGAAGACAACATGCAGGTCGCCAACTGCACCACGCCGGCCAACTACTTCCACATCCTCAGGCGTCAGCTGACCCGCGACTTCCGCAAGCCGCTGATCCTGATGACGCCGAAGTCGCTCCTGCGTCACAAGCGGGCGGTATCGAAGCTCGCTCATATGGGAGCGGAGACCTCATTCCATCGCCTGCTCTGGGATCACGCCGAGTCGGATCCTGAGACGGTGACGGTGCGCCTCAAGCCCGATGCGGAAATCCGTCGGGTAGTGATGTGCACCGGCAAGGTCTACTACGACCTGCTCGAGGAGCGCGAAAAGCGCGGCGTCGACGACGTCTATCTCTTGCGCGTCGAGCAGCTTTACCCGTTCCCGGCCAAGGCGCTGGTCAACGAGCTCAGCCGCTTTCCCAATGCCGAGCATGTCTGGTGTCAGGAAGAGCCCAAGAACATGGGCGCCTGGACGTTCATCGACCCCTATCTCGAATGGGTCCTGAAGCAGATTGGCGCCAAGGTTCCGCGGGCTCGCTATGCCGGTCGCGCGCCGGCGGCCGCTACCGCAACGGGCCTGATGTCCAAGCATCTTGCACAGCTTGCCGCCTTCCTCGACGAGGCGCTCGGCTAACCGGCTTTCGAGGCGGCCGACCGGCCGCCTCCATTCCTTTCTCATCTGGAGAGACGCTCAAATGGGCAACGAAATCCGCGTCCCGACGCTCGGCGAGTCGGTCACAGAGGCGACCATCGGCCGCTGGTTCAAGAAACTCGGCGATGCCGTGAAGGCCGAAGAGCCGCTGGTCGAACTTGAGACCGACAAGGTGACCATCGAGGTGCCTGCGCCGGTTGACGGTACGCTGACGGAAATTCTGGTCGAAGCCGGCGAGACTGTTGGCGTTGGTGCGCTTCTTGGTTCGCTGGGCGCTGCGTCCAATGGAGCTCAGGCGCCGAAGGTTGCCGAGCCAGCGAAGGCCGCGGAAGCCGCCGCCCCGGTAAAGGCCGCCGAGCCGGCCAAATCTGCCGCTCCCGTGCCGCCCTCGCCTGCCGCCGCACGCGTCATGGCCGAAACCGGCACCAGCGTCGAAAGCGGTTCGGGCAAGCGTGGCCAGGTGCTCAAGGAAGACGTTCTGGCGGCCGTTGCCGCAGTTCGCGCCGCCACTCCGGCGCCGGCTGCCCCGTCGGCACCCCGCGCGCCGGTGACCGCTGACGATGCGAGCCGCGAAGAGCGGGTCCGGATGAGCAAGCTTCGCCAGACCATCGCCCGCCGCCTCAAGGAGGCTCAGAACACTGCCGCCATGCTCACTACCTTCAATGAGGTGGACATGAGCGGCGTGATGGCGCTTCGGTCGTCCTACAAGGACCTTTTCGAGAAGAAGCACGGCGTCAAGCTCGGCTTCATGGGCTTCTTCGTGAAAGCCGTGGTGCAGGCGCTGAAAGAGATCCCGGCCGTCAACGCTGAGATCGACGGTGAGGATCTGGTCTACAAGAACTACTACCACATCGGCGTGGCCGTCGGCACCGACAAGGGGCTCGTCGTCCCAGTGGTCCGCGATGCTGACCACCTCTCCATCGCCGGCATCGAGAAGAAGATCGGCGAGTATGGCAAGCGTGCCCGTGACGGGCTGCTCCGTATCGAGGAGATGCAGGGCGGCACCTTCACGATCTCCAACGGCGGCGTTTATGGCTCGCTGATGTCCACTCCGATCCTCAACGCCCCGCAGTCGGGCATCCTGGGCATGCACAAGATCCAGGAGCGGCCGATGGTCGTCGGCGGCAAGATTGAGATCCGCCCGATGATGTATCTGGCGTTGTCCTATGATCACCGAGTGATCGACGGCAAGGAGGCGGTGACCTTCCTTGTTCGGGTCAAGGAGAACCTCGAGGACCCGCAGCGCCTGGTTCTCGACCTATAATTCCAGAAGCTTTAGGTTTGGTCGTCTCCCTCCGGTTCGGAGGGGGGCGATTTGTTGCCGGGGCTTGACGCCGATCCCCGCGGACGACAGCGATCACGACAATCGAAAGGAAGCCGGATGTCTCCTTATCTGGGCGAACTCGCCAGCGTCATGGCCGTCTTCTCCTTTGCTATCGTGGCGCCGGGTGCCGATACGGCCATGGTCATGCGGCAAAGCCTCGTTCACGGACGCAGGGCCGGCATTCTCACGGCATTCGGCGTCGGCACCTCACTGCTGTTTCACCTGACTTATACCATCCTCGGCCTAGGGCTCATCGTCTCCCAGTCCTTGCTGCTGTTCTCGGTGATCAAGTGGGCTGGTGCCGCTTATTTGACCTACATGGGTATCATGGCACTGCGTGCGCCGGCACCGACCTTGCCCGACGCCGATAGCGGTGTTGCCAAGGCGCCGATGAGTGATCGCCGTGCCTTTGGGCTCGGCTTCGTGACCAATGCTCTCAACCCGAAGCCGATCCTGTTTTTCCTGTCTCTGTTTTCGGTACTGGTCAGTCACGAGACTCCGGCCCTGGTCAAGGGATCCTACGGTCTGGTCATGGCTAGCTGCCTCATTCTCTGGTTTTCGGCAGTGTCTTGCTTCCTGACCATGCCCAAGGTGAGAAACGCTTTTTCGCGCGTCGGTGTGTGGATCAACCGTGTGACCGGCGCGGTCTTCATTGCCTTTGGCGTCCGCCTTGCCCTGTCGCGGGCCGAATGATCCGAACTTTATAGACGAAGCAAGCCGCCGCACCCTCAAAGGAGCGCTTTCATGTCCTTCGATCTCGTTGTTATCGGTACTGGTCCCGGCGGCTATGTCGCGGCCATCCGCGCCGCTCAGCTCGGCATGAACGTTGCCGTCGTTGAAAAGAGGGCCAGCCATGGCGGTACCTGCCTCAACATCGGTTGCATTCCCTCAAAGGCGCTTCTGCATGCCTCCGAGATGTTCCATGAGGCAGGGCATGTTTTCGCCAAGCTTGGCGTCAAGGTCAGTGCACCGGAGCTCGATCTCGCGGGAATGATGGGCCACAAGGACGCCACCGTTCGCAGCAATGTTCAGGGCATCGATTTTCTCTTCAAGAAGAACAAGATCACGGTACATCGCGGCACGGGGCGTATCGTTGGTGCTGGAAAGGTCGAAGTGACCGCCGAAGGCGGTGAAAAGTCGGTTGTCGAGGCGCGCAACATTCTGATCGCCACCGGTTCCGATGTTGCGAGCCTGCCCGGGATCACCATTGATGAAAAGACCGTTGTTTCCTCGACGGGTGCGCTGTCGCTGGAAAAGGTGCCGGAGCATCTCGTGGTGATCGGCGCCGGTGTCATCGGCCTTGAGCTTGGCTCGGTGTGGCAGCGGTTGGGCGCCCGCGTCACGGTCGTCGAATACCTCGACCGCATTTTGCCGGGAATCGACGGTGAAGTGGCCAAGACCTTCCAGAGACTTCTTGAGCGTCAGGGCTTCACCTTCAAGGTCGGCCGCAAGGTGACGGGCGTCGATGGCGGCACTGTCAGCTTCGAGCCGGCTACCGGTGGTGACGCTGAAACGGTAACGGCCGATGTGGTCCTCGTGGCGGTTGGCCGCAAGCCCTACACCGATGGTCTTGGCCTTGCCGAGATCGGCGTGAAGCTCGACGGCAAGGGACGTGTCGAGATCGACGGACACTATGCGACGAACGTACCGGGCATCTACGCCATCGGTGATGTGGTTGCCGGCCCCATGCTGGCGCATAAGGCCGAGGATGAAGGCATCGCTGTTGCCGAGCTTCTGGCCGGCAAGGCAGGGCACGTCAATTACGACGTCATTCCCGGCGTGGTCTATACCTCGCCTGAAGTTGCCTCGATCGGCCGTACTGAGGAAGATCTCAAGGCCGCAGGCGTGCCTTACAAGGTTGGCAAGTTCAACTTCATCGCCAATGGTCGCGCCAAGTCCATCTTGAAGACCGATGGCTTCGTGAAGATTCTGGCGCACGCCGATACCGATCGGGTGCTGGGCGTCCACATCATTGGGCCGGGCGCGGGCGAGGCGATCGCCGAAGCAGCCGTTCTGATGGAGTTCTCCGGCTCGGCCGAAGATCTCGCGCGCACCTGCCATGCCCATCCGACGCTGTCCGAGGCCATGAAAGAAGCAGCGCTTGCCGTCGACAAGCGGGCGATCCACGCCTGAATTAAGCTATCGGCGTCGGTCAGCGATCGTGAACAGACCGACGCCGCCAACCACCAGCGCCGTGCCGAGAAGGTCAACACCACGGACTGGCTCGCCGAGGATCAGCACGGCGAGAAATAACGTGACCACCGGTGACAGAGTCCCGATGGTCGAATTCGCCGCCGCCGATATGCGCGACAGTGCGGCGCTCATCAGAAAGCTCGGAAGCACCGTGGCCCCGATCGCAAGCGTTACGGCAAGTCCAAACGCCCGCCCCGATACGACCAGCGCCGAGAGCGGGTGCGTCACCAGAAACTGAAGAAGCACGACCACCGCTGCACCTGTCATGGCGACGGAGGTGAAAAGCGGCGCGCCGAGGATGGCGATGCTGCCCCCGGCAAGCAGCTGGTAGAGAGCGAAGGTAACCGCCGCCCCAAGCACCCAAAGTGCACCGACGACGATATCGCTGCCATCCGTCTCAAAATCAGCAAGAAAAACAAGTGCGAGGCCGAGATAGGCAATGCCGAAAGCCAAGAGCGATTTCCAGCGGAGCGGCATGCGGAACAGCAGGGCACCGAGCAGCAGAACGAATAGTGGGTAAGTGAAAAGGATAAGCCGTTCGAACTGCGGCGTCAGGGTTTCGAGGCCCTTGAAGTCGGCATAGGACGAAAACCAGTAGCCGATCATCCCGATCAATAGCGCCTTGGCGTACGCGGGCACCGGAATCGCTCTCTGACGATCTCGGCCGTAGGCGATGAAGCCAATCACCACGTAGATCGGGACGGAAAGCCCCATTCTAAGCGCGAGCAATGTCAACGTGTCGACGCCCTCGGCGAAGGCAAGCTTGATGATGATTCCCTTGGCGGCGAACAGTACGGCGCCAAGCGCGGCGAAGCCGTAGCCGATCCACGGTGTGCCTGCTGCAGGGGAGGAGGCGTTCAAGATGCTGACCTCAAGGCTCCGGAAATCGGATGAGGCGACGAGGCTTAAGCCAGGAGTCGCCACAAGGAAAGCCGACTGGAGGCGAATCCGTGTATTTCAGGCGCGCGGATGAGCACCTTTCCAGGCTGCCACCAATCGTTCGGCGTCGACCGACGTATAGACCTGGGTCGTCGAAAGGTTCGCGTGGCCGAGCAATTCCTGGATGGTACGGAGGTCGCCACCCGAGCCAAGAAGATGCGTCGCGAAGGAGTGCCGCAAAGCGTGTGGCGTCGCCGTTTCCGGCAGGCCGAGAGCGCCGCGCAGCCGTTGAAGGGCAAGCTGGACGATGCGGGGTGACAAAGGCCCCCCCTTTGCGCCACGAAACAGCGGTTCTTCAGGGGCAAGACGGAATGGCGTGAGGCGAACATAGGCCGCAACGGCACGCCCGACGGCCGGCAACACGGGGACAAGGCGCGTCTTGCCGCCTTTTCCGGTGACGCGCAACGCCCCGCCAGTCTCCGGCGGAGCTTCGGCGGCAGTCAGTGAAAGGGCTTCCGAGATACGCAAGCCGGCTCCATAGAGGAGGGCCAGCACCGCGCTGTCCCGCGCGGCAATCCATGGTTCCTCGGCAAGGGCACCGGCGTCGGAGACCACGGAAAGGGCGTCTGCCACGCCGAGCGGTCGCGGCAGGCGCCGCGGCGCCTTGGGAGCTCCAACGGCAGCGACGGCGGCACTAGTCGTCTCCCCTCGTTTCTCAAGGAAGCGGATGAGAGAGCGAATACCGGAAAGGCTGCGCGCAAGGCTTGGCGCAGCGAGGCCGTCCCGGCGCCGGCGAGCCAGAAAGGCACGATAATCCGCCGGTGAAAGCCGGCTGATGTCGCCGATGGTGGGCGGCGCACCCATATGTCCTGTCAGGAAGCGAACGAAGTCTTCGACATCGCGACCGTAGGCCTCGGTGGTTTTCGGGCTCAAGCGTCTCAGATCTGCGAGCCAGCGAAGCCATTCTTCGACCGCCGCCGCAAGATCGGGAGCCATGATGATGAGGGGAGCTGTTTCGGTCATTGGCCTTGCGCTTTCCAATAGAACTGTCGGCCGAAAAGCTGAATGTTCGATGAACGTCAGGCTCAGGGTCGGTTCAACGGAGAAGGTGTAGACATACGTTCAAGATGGTTCGTCGGCCGGAAAACCGATGGGCCTCGGGCTCCAAGGAGGGCCATGCCATGCTTCACAGGCGTCTCGTTACCACTCTTGCCGCATCTTTCGCGGTGGCTTTGATTGCGGCTGCCGGGCTTGCCGGAAGCGCATCCAGCGCGGCAGCTGACGGCTTCTACTTTGGCTACAATGACGGCCCTCGAATGCCACCGCCGCCGCCGCGTTGGGGATGGGGCCCGCCGCCACGCCCGGCTTGGGGCGCTCCTGGTTGGGGAGCCCCGGGTTGGGGCCCGCCGCGGGGGGATTGGGGTCCGCCGCCGATGTGCCGCCCTCGCTGGGTGCAACGGCCCATCGTTGATCCCTGGGGACGCGTTGTCCGCTACCAACAGTACCAGGTGATGGACTGCGGTCCGCGCCATCATCGCTGGTAATCGCATAAGGAAGCAGTAATCACGCTTCTGTGAGACTGTGGTCAAGCATATCGAACGCGTCCGATGGAGAACGGAACTCATCGGGCGCGTCGGAGCTTCAGGGCGTAACGACGGCCGCGTCACCATCGGCTATGACGTCGATCACTTCGTATCCGGCGCCCCGATTGTACGTGTGAAGACCGGAAAGCGGCGCAGCTGGTCTCAGCGCCATCAATTTTGTCTCTGCGTAACCGCCGGCATCGAGCCGGTCGACACGGGCAAAGCCCAATCCGGCGCCATACCCACCGACGCTATCCTGGAAGGGGCGGATTATATTCGCGCCGAGCGAGAACATTCGCCCAGCCGGTCTTGCCGAAGATACGTCCACCTTGGCAGGACCTGCAAACAGTGGTGTCCAACGACCGGTCAGATCGTCGGCGGTGAAGATCGTAAGCCCATCCCAACTCGATCCCCATTGTGGACGCACGGTCCCAAACAGATACCGGCGGCCCTCCATGCGAAAAAGCGTGGCATCGCCAAGATCAATGTCGTCGATCAGGACTGCGATCCGCTCCCACCGGGATGGAAATTCTATGGACCGCCAAAGCTCGACCTGGCGGCGCCCTGAGGTCTCCGGAATCATGTAGAGTATGCCGTCTTCCTCGAAGACGAAGGGATAGGAGAGATGACAATCTGTCTCGATGACCGGCCTGGGCGTGCCGATCGGACCGTCAGGCCCCATCTCGACAGCGGAAATCAGCCCCTTTTGGGTGGCAAAGGGGAATTCTTCCATGAATACGAATGTTTGGTCATTTTGCCGGATGACGAAGGGGTCTGCGTAGAAGCGTCCTCCGTCATCGGGTAGGCGTCGCCAAGGGGTGCCGGCAATAGCTGGCAGCGCATCCTCACGGGTCATATCGTGTCGCCAGGCCACGGCCCAATTGGGTGGGGTTCGCACTAAGCGTTCAAGGCGGGTGGCGAGGGAGCGTGCGAAGGCGGCCGCGGCGAAAAGAGCCGGCTGCCCAGGGCGGTTCGGTGACGGTTCGGCTTCGACGCGAGGCAACGTCAGGTCGGCAAGCGTGGCGCCGGCTGCCAAACGGCTGGCTGCCAGCGTCAGCATCTCGATTGCCCGACCCGCCGCAGTGGTCATTCCTGACCCCAGCTGCCGCCGGTCCTCGACGGCCACGTGCCAGCGGCCGGCCAGACGATGTTTGCCGTTCACAACCGCGATCAGGTCGACGAATGGCTCCTCGCCGGCCATGATCGCATTCGCCGCACCTGCGATGACACTCAGCCCCCCGACGGTGATCGTCAGCCGGTCACCGGTTGTCTCCGTCGACGCGGCAAGGTCAATGACGAGATCGGGGTGACCGCTTGCTGCCGGCAGGTCCAGTAGGGCTGGAGCTAGACGATCGAGAGGCTCGCTACGCGGTTTCCGGAAGGCAAGCGCTTCGAAGGCTAGGCATAGATCGAGAAGACTGGCCCGCGGAGGGCCTGCCACCATATCGATGGCGCCACGGGCGCCGGTGGCTGTCAAAACATCGAATATCGCTTTGGCTTGCCAGCGCCTCAGGTCAGTTGAATCGATCAGAAATGAGACGTGCATGCGGCCCTCCCCCGCCGATGCTGCCATAACGATATCGTCTGCTACGCAGCCGCGACGCGCTGCCGCGCTCCTTCGATGCTGGCCTGCCGGGCGGTGGTCCGACAGTGCTTCCAGCAATGAGTTCGGCGCCGTACTCGACCAGAATACAAGGGCTGACCGGTCTCGGAACCATTAGGCGCGATTCAATGATGGCGAGTGCCGACCTTGCGAGATGGTCGTAGCCCACACTTACCGTTGAAAGCTCGGCGGGTTGGGCGTCCCTAACACCATCGCAGCCGATGACCGAGATGTCGGCGGGTACCTTCAATCCGGCCGCGGCCAGCGCTCTCAAGGCACCTTCCGCAAGCGGATCCGAAAGGCAGAAGATGGCAGTTGCGCCATCAAGGGCTGCGGGTTCGGTGAGGCGCGCCGCAACGGCAGCCTCTCCTGCCTCGACGCTATCTTCACTCGCTACCAGCGGCTCGACACTCGTAAGCCCCAAAGTAGTTAGGGTGTCGACAAAGCCGGCCCGACGCGTTGCCAGATGGTTGGAGTTTATCGTGTCGAGCAGCAGAATTTGCTGGTGACCCATTGTCGCAAGATGTCGTAGCGCTAAGCTCGCTGCAAAGGCGTTCGCGGGCATCACGGCGTCTGCTCGGCGAAGTATTTCCTCGCCGTTCATTACTACCAGGGAAAGGCCGGTCTTCACCAGCTCGCTGAGGTCGACCTTGCCGCCGGTGCCCAAAACCACTACGCCGCCGGCCTTCTCGGTCCGCGCCAGCTCTTCAATTTTTTGAACGTCAAATCCGTTGGCGTCGTAAGCCAATGTGGAAATTTTCAGGGATCGACGCTCGCACTCCTTTTTGAAACCTTGATAGAGCGCCCGATTGCGAAAGGCAGCCTCGCCCGAAGTGGCAAAGCCACGGTCGAAGGCGACGGCGATGCGCTCGACCGTGGCAATGGTCGCTTTCGCGCGCCTTTGGTCGAGATAACCAAGCTCTCGGGCGACGGCGAGTACGCGATCCCGCACCTCGCGGCTGATTGAGGCCGTTCCATTGAGGACATGCGACACGGTGCTGACAGCAACGCCCGCCTCCCTTGCAATATCGCGAACCCCGACTTTCATCGCACTCTTTCCACGCGGCGCGTATGGCATCGGCCACGCTCGGATTCAAAAACAATGCCGCCAAAGGCCGGCAAAGACCTTTGCGACTGACTTTGTAGCTTTCGTTTCTGACTGTTCTTCATCAACCGATTTGGCTGGCAGATGCAAGACCAGCGGCGGCTGATGGCAGCAATTTCAGCAAACGGCCGTTTTCCAGGTAAACGCCTTGATGCAAATCACTCGGCATCACCTTATCGGCAAAGAGGCGTTAATCTTTCGCCCCGTTTAAGCTGTAGCGAAAATCGCAGCGATGCCCACCATTCATGATCGTTTCGGTGCGTTCGAGCCGCATCGATGGGTTAAAGCCTTCACAGAAGGCAGCGTCACGATTGCAGGAAAGCAGCGCGCCGATTTCGGCGAGGCCCATCTCCTTGTAAGTCTCCGCATAGCGGCAACGCGTGACATCATACGAAAATCGATCTGGGCCTGCCTCCTTTACTTCAATGGTCAGGGCATCTTCAGCAGTCCATGCCGGCAAGATGGCTTCGAAGTCAGCGAAATCCGGCATATGGCCCAGTTCGGCGCGGCATTTCTCACCGTGCGCGATTGCTGCCTTCCGTACGGCTGCGTCGATGACCTGGCGAGCGGGCTTTTCCCCGAAACGGGCCACGAGCTCGCGATAGAGATGGCCGACGATTTCAGCTTCGATCCGTCGGCGTTCGATGATTGGCATCGGCATAGGTGTATCTCCTGCTGGTCGCGACGCTAACCCGATCACAGGCCGCCGAAAAGCTGCTTTTCGCATTTTTCGCAACACTTGTGCTGCTGTCTGCGCACCGGCAAAACGGCTTTGGTCCTCGGGAAGGCTGTGCTATGAGAGCCACGACGAAGGATCGGCGCCGCCCCTTAAGCTTGGCTGCGGCGGGTCCCAAGCCGGAAACGGCAAGACCGGCCGGCATTCAGAAAGCAAAGGTCGAAATTCCCTTGAACTGGATCAACAACGTCGTCCGCCCGAAAATCCGCTCCCTCTGGTCCGCCAAGCGCGATGTGCCGGAGAATCTCTGGGTAAAGTGCCCAGAGACCGGCGAAATGGTTTTCCATCGCGACCTCGAAGCCAACCAGTGGGTGATCCCCAACTCAGGCTATCATATGCGCATGCCGCCGAAGGAGCGCTTCGTGCAGCTCTTCGATGGCAGCGATTACGAGGCCATTGCCACGCCGGCCGTTGCGCAGGATCCTCTCAAGTTTCGTGACGAGAAGCGTTACGTGGATCGTCTTCGCGATTCCCGGACCAAGACTGGCAACGAAGACGCCGTGCTGGTTGGTGCCGGCCGTGTTGAAGGTAATGCGGTTGTCGCTGCCGTGCAGGACTTCGATTTCATGGGCGGCTCACTCGGCACCGCTGCTGGCGAGGCGATCATCCGCGGCGTCGAAGAGGCGGTGACCCGTTCGGCAGCCTTCGTCATGTTCACGGCCTCCGGTGGTGCTCGCATGCAGGAAGGCATCCTGTCGCTAATGCAGATGCCCCGTACGACGGTCGCCGTTGAAATGCTGCGCGAGGCAGGACTCCCCTATATCGTCGTGCTGACCAATCCGACGCTTGGTGGGGTGACCGCCTCCTACGCCATGCTTGGTGATGTCCATATAGCCGAGCCGGGCGCATTGATCGGCTTTGCAGGTCCGCGCGTCATCGAGCAGACTATTCGTGAGAAGCTGCCGGAGGGCTTCCAGCGCTCCGAGTATCTCCATGAGCACGGCATGGTCGATCTGGTGGTGCACCGCCATGAGATGCGCGCCACCATCGGTCGACTTGTTCGCTTGTTGACCCATGCCAAGGGCACCGCGCTTATTCCGGCCTGACCGAACTGCGGCTCTGTTTTTGCGATTGTCCGCGCCGCCGTTACGGCGGCGCGTTCCTTTCTGGTGACCTTATTCGCAATCGGATTTTGCCATGGAAACGCCGCTCGACATTATCGATCGACTTGCCGCGCGTTGGCCGAAAGGCTTCGATCTTTCGCTCGGTCGGATCAGTCGGCTTCTCGGTGCCCTCGGGCATCCCGAGCAGCGCCTTCCGCCCGTTTTTCACGTTGCTGGCACCAATGGCAAAGGGTCAACCGTCGCATTCCTGCGGGCAATCCTGGAAGCCGAGGGGCTTCGGGTCCATGCGGACACGTCGCCGCATCTCGTGCGCTATAACGAACGCTTCCGTCTCGCCGACAGGCCAGGCAAATCGAGCCTTGTCGACGACGCCACTTTGGCCGATGCGCTTTCACGTGCCGAGAGGGCCAACGGCGATGAGGCCATCACTCTCTTCGAACTTTTGACCGCGGCCGGCTTTCTGCTTTTTGCCGAGCGGCCCGCCGACGCATTGCTGCTTGAGGTAGGGCTCGGTGGCCGGTTCGATTCAACGAACGTCATCGACCGGCCCGCGGTGTCGGTGATTACCTCGATTTCCCTCGACCATCAGGCTTATCTTGGCAATACGGTCGAAAAGATCGCCTTCGAAAAGGCCGGGATCATCAAGTCAGGTGCGCCCGTCGTGCTATCGCCCAATCCTGATGGCGTCGTCGCGGTGGTGGAGCGGGTGGCGGCGGAAGTTCGCGCCGGATCGCTTATGATTGGTGGGCAGGACTGGACCGCTTACGAAGAACACGGCCGCCTGGTTTTCCAGGATATCGACGGTTTGCTTGATCTTCCAAGACCGCGCCTTCCGGGTGGCCACCAAATCAGCAATGCGGGCACCGCGATCGCCGCCGTGCGCGCGGCTGGATTCCACGTGAGCCAGGATGCCTTTGAACGTGGCATGGAGCGGGTCGAGTGGCCCGCGCGTTTGCAGCGTTTGACGGCGGGAGCCGTTGTCGAAGCTGCGCCCGAGGGCGCTGAGATCTGGTTGGACGGCGGTCACAATCCAAGCGCCGGTGAAGTGATTGCTTCCGCGATGGCAGACCTGGAGGAGCGCGTGGCGAGACCGTTGGTTCTTGTGGTCGGTATGCTGGTCACAAAGGATCCGGTTGGCTTCTTCCAGGCTTTCGCAGGCCTTGCCCGCCGTGTTTACACCGTACCTATCCGTGGATCCGACGCGGCGCGCGACCCTCAGTCTTTGGCCGCGGATGCCAGGAGCGCTGGCGTTACCGCCATGGCTACCAACAACGTCACGGCGGCGCTTTCGCATCTCCGGGAGACTTGGTCGGGGCCGGCACCCCGTATCCTGATTTGCGGCTCCCTCTATCTGGCTGGCGAAGTCCTTGCCGACAACGGCATGCCGCCGACCTGATCCCGTCACATCCGCTCTCGCCGCTCCGCCAGTTTCACCACGTGCACCATCAGCGCCGTCGCATAGAGCGGCGTCAGGATATTGAGGATCGGAATAGCGAGCAGGAGCGCAATCGAAAGACCGCCCAGCATAACCTTGCCGGAATGGGCGCTTCGGAATGCTCGCGCCGCTTCCGGCGGGCGGAAGCGCATAGCGACCTGCTCGAAATACTCCCGTCCCAGCAAATAGGCATTGACGATCAGAAAGACCGGAATGTTGAGGCCGGGCAGGAAGAGCAGCGGCAGCATGGCGATGTTCACCAGCACTACGAAGGCAGTGAAACGCAGTGCCTGTAGGAGACCTGTCATCAACGGTTGCGAAACGCCCGGCTTGTCCGCAGGATAGCGCGTTCGTTCGACCACCTCAGCCACCTCGTCGGCGTAAAGGCCGGCGAACAGGGCGGTCACTGGCGCGACCAGAAACCCGAGGCCAACGAAAAGCAGCAAGCCGGCCAGCCAATCAACAGCCGTACGCCAGTTTTCCGGTAGGGTTGCCGCAAAATGTTCTGCGGCGGCAAAGGTGCCAATCCAGACCACCGCGAGCAACGCCAGAGTCAGGCCGGCCGATTTCAAAAACACGGCCCGAAAGGGCGGAGTTGGGATGTCGCGCAATGCTAACAATACGGCATTCAACATTCTTCGGTATTCTCCTTTAAATGCCGTATTGGCGCGGCTTGTCGGTCAGTTGGGAATGGTCTACGCCAAATGAAAGAGCTGCCCGCTTCTATGACGGGCAAAGGAGACGTTTCAGATGAGCCTCGACTTCGATGTGTTGACCATTGGCAACGCCATTGTCGACATTCTCTCACCCTGTGAGGAAGACATCCTGGTGAAACTGGGCGTCACCAAGGGGATGATGCGGCTGATCGATGCCGCGGAAGCCGCTCGCATCTATGAAATGATGGGGCCAGCTGTAGAAGCGTCAGGTGGTTCGGCAGCTAACACCGCCGCCGGTATTGCCTCGTTGGGAGGCCATGCTGCCTATATCGGTAAGGTGGCGACGGATGCTTTCGGTGAGGTATTCAGCCACGACATTCGCTCGCAAGGCGTGCATTTCGAAACGCGTCCGCTTTTCGACGGTGCGCCTACCGCTCGCTGCATGATCCTGATCACGCCCGATAGCGAGCGGACCATGAACACCTACCTCGGTGCCTGCCATCATCTCACGGTCGATGATATTGAGGAGAAGACAGTCGCCGCAGCGCGCTATACCTATCTTGAGGGTTTCCTCTGGGATCCGCCGGAGGCCAAGCTGGCCTTCCGAAAGGCGGCTGCGATCGCCCATGCTCATGGCCGTCTTGCCTCGATCAGCCTGTCGGACAGTTTCTGTGTCGATCGTTTCCGTGCCGAGTTCCTCGACCTGATGCGCTCCGGCACCGTCGATCTCGTCTTTGCCAACAAGGAAGAGGCCAAGGCGCTATACGAGACTCACGATCTCGACACCGCTGTTGCCTGTCTCCGGCGCGACTGTAAGGCGGCGGCGGTGACGCTGGGCGGTGAAGGGGCGCTGGCCTTTGAAGGCGACGAGCTGGTGTCGGCGCCTGCTCTTCAGGTGGATGAGCTGGTGGATATGACCGGTGCGGGCGACCAGTTCGCTGCAGGTTTCCTGTTTGCGCGGGCGCGTGGCCTTTCACTCGCTGACGCCACGCGGCTTGGCTGTCTGGGCGGAGGTGAGTGCGTCGGCCACATTGGTCCTCGCCCCGCGGTCAGCCTTGCCCAGCTCGCACGCGATTCCGGCCTGAGGCTGCCCGCCTGAGATCAGCCTTTCAGATGGCAGATTGAGCCGAAGCCGCGTCAGCGGCTTCCGACGCCCAGTGGTGCCGCGCGAAGCGGGTCTTTCGCGGCAAAGCCTCGAAAGACGAAAAGCGGAGCGGAAGCCTAAGGGTCGGAGGCCCAAATTAAAGCATTGAAGGCAGGACGCGGTCGGGCAGATGATGTTCGTCCATGAAGGCGCGGATGTTGACGATCACCTTCTCGCCCATCTCGATGCGGCTTTCGATCGTTGCCGAGCCCATGTGGGGCAGTAACAGCGCCCGACCACATTTGACGAGCTTCGGGCTGATCGCCGGTTCCTGCTCATAGACATCGAGGCCGGCCCCTGCCAGTTCTCCCGCCACCAACATTCGCGTCAAGGCAGCCTCGTCGACGATCTCGCCGCGCGCAGTATTGATGAGATATGCGTCCGGCCGCATGAGTTTGAGGCGCCGCGCCGAGAGGAGATGATAGGTTGCCGGGGTGTGCGGGCAATGGACCGTGACGATATCCATGCGATTCAGCATCTGGTCGAGGCTTTCGCACCAGGTCGCCGAGAGCTTGTCCTCGACCTCGGACGATAGGCGATGCCGGTTATGGTAGAAGACCGACAAGCCGAAGGCCACGGCACGGCGGGCCACAGCCTGGCCAATGCGTCCCATCCCGACGATGCCAAGTTTTTTGCCGCGAAGGCGGCTGCCGAGCATCCCGGTCGGTGACCAACCTTGCCATTCTCCCGCCTGAAGCGCACGCATGCCACCTGCCATGTGGCGCGGCACGGCGAGGATCAGCGCCATGGTCATATCGGCAGTGTCTTCGGTAAGCACGCCCGGCGTGTTGGTGACGGCGATGCCGCGCTCGGTTGCCTTGATGACGTCGATGTTGTCGACGCCGTTGCCGAAGTTGGCAATCAGCTTCAGTCCGGGACCGGCTTGAGCAATCACACCGCTATCGACGCGGTCGGTCACTGTCGGCACCAAAACGTCCGCGATGCGACTGGCCTCGACAAGCTCGGCCTGAGTCATCGGTCGGTCGGTCGGATTGAGGCGAACATCGAAGAGTTCGCTCATGCGCGCTTCAACGACCTCGGGCAGCTTGCGCGTCACAACCACCTTAGGCTTTTTGCCGGCCATATTGCGTTTCGTCCTTCCAAAAGCTCGCCGATGGGCAGCAGCCTGTTGCCGCAAGTGTCGGCCAGCCGCCTCCGGGCGTCAATCCGGCTGAGTTCGATCCGCGATCATTGGTTACTTGGCGGCGTTGACGCAACGTTAACTTCAAAAGGCAACCATTATACTAACGTCGCTTTTCGTGGCGGTGAGTGCGTTGGTCGTGGAAGGTGGGATGGCAATGGTGGCGGCGAGGCTAGGGGCGGCGGCAATTCTGGCCGTGGGACTACTGCTCGCGCCCTCCTCTATGGCGCAGAACACCACTGTCGGTAGCTCAGGGCTACCGGTGCCGCGTTTTGTCAGTTTGAAATCTGATTCCGTCAACGTCCGCCAAGGGCCGTCGCGCGATCAAATAGTCGTCTGGCGCTATGTGCGCGCCGGCATGCCTGTGGAAATTACCCAGGAATTTGAAAACTGGCGGCGTATTCGCGATTTCGAGGGCGGTGAAGGCTGGGTCTTTCACTCGCTGCTTTCGGGAACCCGGACAGCCATCGTTGCGCCTTGGGCTACCGACAAGAAGCTGATCGACCTTCATGCCAGTCCCAACGACACAAGTCGTGTTACCGCGCGCGTCGAGCCAAAGGTGCAGGCGCCGGTCGAAAAATGCGATGGAACTTGGTGCCGGCTGAACGGCAAGGGATTCTCTGGCTGGGTGGCCCAGGCGTCTCTTTGGGGCGTTTACCCGGACGAGAAATTCTGACGTCTCAAGAGGCGTGCTGCTCCAAAATGAGCTGAGGAGCCGTTATAGCCACCCCAGCTCTAGATCAACCGTTCAGAAGTGCGATTCGATGGCGTCCCATACCATTGCTGCCACGTCGGGGCCGCCGAGCCGCTTGATGGCACGAATGCCGGTCGGAGAGGTCACGTTGATCTCGGTCAGCTTGTCGCCGATGACGTCGATGCCGACGAAGATCAAGCCACGGTCCCTGAGTTCCGGCCCGATCGTCTCACAGATCTCGAGATCGCGCTTGCTGACCTCGGTGTTGGCCGCTGCTCCGCCGCGCACCATGTTGGAACGGAGATCCCCCTCAGCCGGTACGCGGTTGACGAGGCCGGCGAACTTGCCGTCGACGAGAATGATACGTTTGTCGCCGGCCCTGACGGCGGGCAGATAGCGCTGGGCGATGAACGGGTCGCGCGACTGCGTCAGGAACAGTTCCAGGAAAGCGCTGAAATTGTCGTCGTCGGGCTTCACGTGATAGACGCCTTGTCCACCGGCGCCATAGAGCGGCTTCAGGACAATATCGCCAAATTCCGCGCGAAAGGCTTTGATCTCGGTCGGATCGCGGGTGATGATCGTCTCGGGCATCAGCTCGGGATAGTCCATCACCAGGAGCTTTTCCGGCGCGTCGCGCACTTCCGCAGGGTCGTTGACCACCAGCGTCGAAGGATGAATGCGCTCAAGCATATAGGTTGTCGAAAGGTAGGCCATGTCAAACGGCGGATCCTGCCGAAGCAGCACAACGTCGAGCGTCGACAGGTCGGTCTTTTCGGGTGAGCCCAGCGTGAAGTGATTGCCGGGCTCGTCGCGCACCGCCACCGGCTCGATTGCTGCTGTCACGTGGCCCGAACGCAGCGTGAGCTTGTCGGGCGTGTAATGGAAGAGGCTGTGGCCACGCTTCTGTGCTTCCAGCATCAGCGCGAAAGTAGAGTCGCCCGCGAGGCGGATCGAGGCGATATGGTCCATCTGGACGGCGACGGAAAGGCTCATGGCAACAACTCGTTTTCGGAAAGGAATGCCGCTGTTTATGAGCGGCTTCCGAACGGCGCGCAACGGGAAAGCGCTTCACGAAAAAGCGTTCTCGACATGGTGAGGCCAATGACGCGGACAAACCACGACGAGGTCGAAGCGCTGCGTGAAATCTGAAAATCGCGGATGTCTGGCCAGATAGAGATCGGCTGCTGCCTCGATCCGGTGATAGCCTTCGGCAGCGATGGCTTCGAGGCCGGCGTCCAGCGAGGGGCGTGCCTTGACTTCGACGAAAGCTAGCACTTTGCCGCGTCGCGCCACGATATCGATCTCGCCAAGCGGCGTTCGATAACGGGTCGCCAGCACGCGATATCCCTTGAGACGCAGCATCCACGCAGCAAGGCTCTCGGCAACCAGTCCACGAGCGTAATTGGTCCGATGGTCTGCTTGCATCGGCCTAGCTCTGTTCAAGCGCAAGTCGCGCTCCAAGGCCGATGAGCAGTGTTCCGGCGGCGCGTTGTGCCCAACGCCCAAGCGAAGGCGAAGCGCGCAAACTGGAGAGAATACGGCTAGCTCCGAGAACGGCGACAAGATCAGCGGCTGAGAACATCACATTGGTGATCGTTCCCAAAACCAGGAACTGGATCCACACGGGTGCGCCGTCGGCGCTGACGAACTGGGGAAGGAAGGCCACGAAGAAGATCGCCGTCTTGGGATTAAGCAACTCGACCAAGACGCTTTGGACGAACGCTTGCCTCGGCGCGGTGACGGATGTGTTTGCACCGGTGTCGGCTGGATGGCCTTTGACCAACCGCCATCCTATGAAAACAAGATACGCAGCGCCTGCTAGCTTCACCACGAGATAGGCGATGGGGACGGCGTGAAACAGAACCGACAAGCCCATGGTCGCCGCCAGCACGTGCGCATAGCCGCCGATATGCACGCCAAGGGCTGCCATCAGTCCGACCCGCCTGCCACCGGCCAGCGTCCGCGCGGCGGCATAGAGCATTGCAGGTCCAGGGACGAAGGCGAACAATGCCGTTGAGACCAAGAAGGCAATCAAGAGGTCGATAGGCGGCATTGACGGGCTCCTGCTGGGTCAGGCTTCGGGCGGTGGGTAATCACCGTCGCTGTTGCCGCCGGTATCGAGAACGGCTTTCAGTTTGAGGGCGAGCGCATAGACTTCCTTGCGCGGCCGACCGGTAGCTTTGGCCACTTCGGCGGCGGCTTGGCCCGCGCCCTTGGTTTCCAGTGCAGCCGACAACAGGGCCTCGATGTCGTCCTCGCCAGCTTCTTCGCCCATAGGCGCACCGACCACCAGGACGATCTCGCCGCGAGGCGGATCTGCCTCGGCACCGGCTGCCAACTCGGCGAGCGTGCCGCGCCGAACCTCTTCGAAGCGCTTGGTCAGTTCGCGACAAAGCGCCGCCGGCCGGTCGGCGCCCAGCACTTCCGCCATGTCCACCAGCGTTTCGGCTGCACGGTGCGGCGACTCATAGATGACTAGCGTTGTAGGCACTGCGCGAAAATCGCCGAGCCGATTGCGGCGAGCGCCGGCCTTGTGGGGCAGGAAGCCCAGGAACAGGAACGTGTCGGTGGGCAATCCCGCCGCGACCAGCGCGGAGAGTATGGCCGACGCGCCGGGAATCGGGATCACCTTGATACCCTCGGCAAGCGCTTCCTCGACAAGCTTGTAGCCGGGGTCGGAGATCAGAGGCGTCCCGGCGTCCGACACCAGTGCGAGACGCATCCCGCCGCGCAGCATGGCAAGAAGCCGTGGCCGCTCGCGAGGTGCGTTGTGCTCGTGATAGATGGCGAGCGGCTTGCGGATGCCGTAGCGATCGAGCAGGACCGCGGTGACGCGACTATCCTCGCAGACGATGAGGTCAGCGCCCGCCAGAACATCCAGTGCGCGCAGCGAAATGTCGGCAAGATTGCCGATCGGCGTCGCTACCGGATAGAGGCCCGGTTCAACCGGCTTGCCGGCAAAGGCAGCGCCATCGATCGAGTAGCCGGTTGTGGCTACCTTGCCGCCTGTCTCGCTCATGACGATGTCCGTTCTTCCCTCGCCGTGAAGTCGGCCGCCATCCTGAGCTCCCGCAGGGGACGCACCGCAGCGATAGATGCCTCATAGCTCGCGTGGGCCTTGAAGGCATCGAGGGCCGCCGCATCGGCAAATTCGCCATAGACAACGAAGTCGACGTCATTGCCGAGGCTGTCGAGCTTCAGGTTTTCGCCTACCTCGAGATGAAGGGCGTGCGGGTTGGATTCGAGCAGACGGAGGCCATCGAGCACTCTGCTACGATCGGCTTCGGAACGAACGGAGAAGTAGACGATATGTCTGATCATGAATTTCCCTTGACCGGCGCCCCAAGTCCCACTTTCTAGCTCCCAAAACCACACTTTGGCGTGAAAATCGAGCCGTCCTGGCTATTTCCTGGCCTCTCCACCGGTAAATGCCGTGTAAGGAGTTGCATCTATGGCCGTTTGTCATTGAAATGGCAGCGGATGTTTTTGCGGCGGAAGGTTAAGATGATGACCCGTGACGATGGCAGGGTTGCGAGCGGCGCGGCCGACACGGCCGTGTCTCCGGAGGCGAGTGATCGGCGCACGACGACAGCCGGATTGAGCCGGCGCCTCGCATTGCTGTTGATGGGCGGCGCGGCAGTCGCGGCCTGTTCGCCAATCAGCCGCCCAAGCGGCGGTAACACCTTCGTGCCGCCGCCGGCAGGGCCTGCCGTTTCCGGCGACGTGCTGGGCACCGGCACGGTGCAGGTTGCACTGTTGCTGCCGAAGACGGCTCCCGGTAACGGCGCTGCGCTGGCAATGGCGATGCAGAACGCGGCGACGCTTGGCCTCAACGACTTTTCCGGCAACGACCTTATCGTTCTCGTGAAAGATACCGGCGGTACGGCCGAAGGTGCTGCCAACGCAGCACGCCAGGCCATTTCGGAAGGTGCCGAGCTGATCATCGGACCGATCTTTGCAGCTGAAGTCGGTGGCGTCGGACCAGTGGCTCGTGCGGCCAATGTGCCCGTGATCGCCTTCTCGTCCGATCCGTCCGTGGCTGCAAGCGGCGTCTATATCCTTGGTTTCCTTGTCGATGGCCAGGTACGCCGTGTTGTCGCTGAAGCTGCCAAGTCGGGGCGCAAGTCGATCGCCGCGATCATGTCGCAGAGCGCCTTCGGCAACCTCGCTGAAGCGGCGCTACGGCAAGAAGCTGGCCGCTACGGCATGCGTGTCGTTGCCGTCGAGCGCTTCCCTGCAGGCGGAGAGGCGAAATCGGTTGCGGCGATTGCTGCTGTGGCGTCGCAGATCGACTGCATCCTGCTGCCTGAAGGCGGAAGCGTGGCTCCGGCCGTTGCCCAGTCGCTTCGCTCGGCTGGCGTGGATCTCACTCGGATCAAACTGCTCGGCACGGGCGTCTGGAACGATCCTGCCGTTTACAGCAATCCGGCACTCGTGGGTGGCTGGTTCCCCTCGCCGGAAATCTCCGGGTTCTCCGCCTTCGCGAGTCGCTACCGTGGGACCTACGGCAGCGAGCCGCCGCTGACGGCCTCGCTCGCCTATGACGCGGTGGTTCTGGCGGCTGGCCTCACCAAGACCGCCGGTGCTCAGCGTTTCCAGCTCTCGGTGATCACCAATCCTGAAGGGTTCCTGTCGGCGGTGAACGGCTTGTTCCGCTTCAATGCCTTCGGAACCAACGACCGAGGCTTGGCCGTCTATGAGGTGACTGGCTCGACGCCGTCGCTCGTCTCGGCAGCGCCGCGGGCGTTCACGGGAGCCTGACGTCGACCACCTTTGTTCTTGAGGGTGCGCGGTGGCTTGGGTCGCCGCCACCCGTCGGGTTATGCGCATGAAACCTCCATTTCTGGTCAAGATCTGTGGTCTCTCGACTCCCGAAAGCCTGGAATGGGCGATTTCGGCCGGGGCAGATCTCGTCGGTTTCGTGCATTTTGCCAGGAGCCCACGCCATCTTGCCATCGACGTTGCTGCTGCGTTAGCCAAACAGGTGGCCGGGCGCGTCAAGACGGCTGTTTTGACGGTCAACGCCGATGACGAGCTCCTCGATCGTCTTGTTGCGGCGATCGCGCCGGATTTTATCCAGTTGCACGGTAGCGAAACTCCAGAGCGAGTCGCTGAGGTACGGAAACGCTTCGGGCGGCCGGTGATAAAGGCGCTTGGCATCGGCAGCGCCGGGGATGTCGCCGCAGCGCATGCCTATGCTGGGATCGCCGATCTATTCCTCTACGACGCCAAACCTCCCAAGGAGGCAAGCCGTCCTGGTGGGCTCGGTGTAACCTTTGACTGGTCGCTGCTCGCCGGCGCACCCTCGCCGTTCTTGCTTTCCGGCGGGCTTGACCCTACCAACGTTGGCGACGCGGTGCGAAGGGTGCATCCCCTGGGTGTTGACGTATCATCGGGGGTCGAAAGCGGCCCTGGCCTGAAGGATGAAGCCCGTATCCGCGCCTTCGTGGCGGCGGCGCGCACTGCGAATGAAGAGGGACAACGATGAACGAGGCGACGACGCTGAATTCCTACCGAACGGGTCCTGACGAGCGTGGTCATTTCGGCATTTTTGGCGGGCGCTACGTTGCCGAGACGCTGATGCCGCTTATCCTCGAACTCGATCAGGCCTATGAGGCCGCCAAGGCTGATCCGGCTTTTCATGCCGAGCTCAAGGCGCTGAACGCAACCTATACCGGCCGTCCGAGCCCGCTCTACTTCGCCGAACGGCTTTCGGCACACCTTGGTGGCGCAAAGATCTATCTGAAGCGCGAAGAGCTCAACCACACCGGCAGCCACAAGATCAACAACTGCCTCGGCCAGATCCTGCTCGCCCGCCGCATGGGCAAGACGCGGATCATCGCCGAAACCGGTGCCGGTCAGCATGGCGTTGCGTCCGCGACGGTCTGCGCTCGCTTCGGCTATCCCTGCGAAGTCTACATGGGCGCCACCGACGTTGAGCGGCAGAAGCCCAACGTCTTCCGCATGGAGCTTCTCGGCGCCAGCGTTCACCCGGTCACTTCCGGTAACGGTACGCTCAAGGACGCCATGAACGAGGCCTTGCGCGATTGGGTCACCAATGTCGAGACCACGTACTACATGATCGGCACGGCTGCGGGCCCTCATCCCTATCCGGCCATGGTGCGTGACTTTCAGTCGGTGATCGGCAACGAAACGCGCGAGCAGATCCTTGCCGTGGAAGGTCGCTTGCCCGATCTCGTCATCGCGGCGGTCGGCGGCGGGTCCAATGCCATCGGCATCTTCCACCCCTTCCTTGATGATCCGGAAGTCCGCATCGTCGGCGTCGAGGCCGGTGGTCATGGCATGCATGTCTATAACGGTCACGCTGCTTCGTTGAATGGCGGCAAGCCCGGCGTGCTGCATGGCAATCGCACCTATCTACTGCAGGACGATGACGGGCAGATCCTAGAGGGGCATTCAATCTCGGCCGGTCTCGACTATCCAGGCATTGGCCCCGAGCACTCCTGGCTGAACGATACCGGTCGGGTCACCTACGTACCTGCCACCGATCAGGAGGCACTCGACGCCTTCCAGACGCTGACCAAGGTCGAGGGCATCATTCCGGCGCTGGAAAGCGCCCACGCCATCGCCGAGGCGATCAAGCGCGCACCGAAGATGGGCAAGGACGAGATCATCGTCGTCAATCTGTCTGGTCGCGGCGACAAGGACGTTTTCACCGTCGGCAAGATTCTGGGAGTCGACCTGTGAGTTCTCTTCCCGTTACCCGCATCGATGCGCGTCTCGCCAAGCTCAAGGAAGAGGGGCGCGCCGCGCTGGTCACCTTCGTGACGGCCGGCGATCCGGATGCCGAAACGTCGCTCGCCATCCTGAAGGCGCTACCGGGCGCCGGCGCCGACATCATCGAGTTCGGCATGCCCTTCTCGGACCCGATGGCCGAGGGGCCGCCAATCCAGGCAGCGGACATTCGGGCTCTGACGGCTGGTCAGACCATGGCGAAGACGCTGGAGCAGGTTCGCGCCTTCCGCGAAGGGGACAACGAAACGCCAGTCGTGCTGATGGGCTATTACAATCCAATCTACATCTATGGCGTTGATCGTTTTGTCACCGATGCCAAGGCTGCCGGCGTCGATGGTTTGATCGTCGTGGACCTGCCTCCGGAAGAGGACGAAGAACTTTGTCTGCCGGCAATCGGGGCGGGCGTCAGCTTTATTCGCCTGGCAACGCCGACGTCGGACGACAAGCGCTTGCCGGTGCTGCTGAGAAACTCGTCCGGTTTCGTCTACTATGTCTCCGTTCTCGGCGTTACCGGCGTCAAATCGGCCGCGGCCGGCGATGTCGCCACAGCGGTGGCGCGCATCAAGGCGCATACGTCGCTGCCGGTCATGGTCGGGTTCGGCGTCAAGACGGGTGAACAGGCTGCCGCTATCGCTGCTCACGCCGACGGTGTCGTCGTCGGTTCGGCGCTGGTCAACGCCGTGCGGGACTCGCTCGACAATGGCAAGGCCACCGCTGCGACCGTCAAGGCCGTCGCCGATCTGGTTGCCGATCTGGCAGCCGGCGTGCGACGCGGTCGTAAATAACCGGCTGAAGCGGCGCTCAGGATTTCGGTAGCTCTCCGAGTCGATCCGGCTCGACCGTTTGTGGTCGCCGGTGCGGCAGGGGCGCCGAAACGAGGAGCGCCGCCAGACCGCCGATGATCGTCGCCAGCAGTCGGTGCTCGGCGTTGCCGATAGCGTCTCCCTGACCCAGGGAAACGAGAAAGACAACCGTGACGGTCACCGCGGCGGAGAAAATCTCGTAGCTCGCCTTTTGCACCGAATAGGTGAAGGCAATGGCGACGATGGCACTGATCGTCAGGCCGAGGTGCCCCAGCGCCAAGCCTCCAGCCCACAACAAAGCCAATAGGCAACCGCCTGCCGTCCCCAGCAATCGCGACCAGCCGCGAACCCGGGTGTCGTGAAGGCCGGGCTTGAGGACGATGAGGGCGGTGATCGGCGCCCAATAGTCGAAAGCGAGTCCGATTCCGCTGGCGACCGACAAGCTTAGCAAGACCGCTAATGCTGCCCGTATCGTGTGGGCAATGGCCAGCGAGCGCTTGAAGTCGCGGCGGCCCGTTGCAAGCGGTAGACGGTGCAGAGGTCTGGGAAGGAGCGACGCGATCGCCGCCACCGTTGCAATCTCCACCGTGCCCCCGGCAATGACGGCCAGCGCACGGCCTCCGGAGGCATCCAGTCCGCCAGGGAAATACCCGGCCATCATGAAGGCGATCACGATTTGCAGCGTCACCCACCAGAGGTCTTCGTCGACAAGGGCGAAGAGGGCGCAGAGCGCTGCCAAAGCGGCTGAGACCAGCGCCAGTATCGGAAACCAGCTGCCAGCCAGAGTACCCAGTACGCCTGCCGTCGCCATGCCGAGCATGGCGGCTGCCATCGCACCCCAACGATGTCCGAATAGGTCGCGCGACAGACCGAACCCCACCGAAAAGGCCGCTCCGGCGGCAATCGCAGCGTGGAGCGGGTCGGTGATCAGCCGGCCGAGTAAAAGAACAACCGCAACGCCGGGGATTCCGACCAGCCCCAGCCGCCAGTGAAACGGCTGGATCGGTTTGGCGAGCCTTTGAGCTTGGCTAGCGAGAAAGGCGGAGTCCAATCGCATCTGTTCGGCTCGGGCGGTAACGCGGCGCATAAACGCCTAGGTCGATACGAAACTGAGCCATGTTGGTTCCACGCCGCAGTACCGCGCATGGGGGCTTCCGTTCGGACTGCTGTGCTCCAGCCTGGGACCTATCGCGTCAAGAAGCTTCGCTACGCGGCATATGAGGTTTAACGAACCAACGTTGCGATCTGTAGCTGTAGTGGAGAAGTTGGTGGAGCTAAGCGGGATCGAACCGCTGACCTCCTGCATGCCATGCAGGCGCTCTCCCAGCTGAGCTATAGCCCCATCAGGCGTCGTTTCCGGTTTCGGAAGAGGCCGTTCAGCTTTCGCTTTCAGGCGCCGCCGGTGTGGGTTCCGGCTCGACGAGGCGGGATATACTCAGCATTCCCTCGCCGATCAAGAGGTTTTTCGAGGTCAGGTGATTTTTCCGTCATCTTTTTGCAGAACTGGCGGATTTCCAAGAACTTTGAAGGGCTTGTCCCGGGCTGCTCCGCCTTACCCCAAAAAGAAAGGCCGGCTGGAGCGCGCCAGCCGGCCTTGATTGTTGCAGAAACAAAGAGAGAGCTCAGTGCTCTTCCTCGTCGCCGACATCGCCGATCAGATCGGACATGTCGCCGCCGTCTTCGTCCTCTTCCTCGAGGAACACGTCGTCTTCCGGCGTCTCGTCCTCGATATCTGGATCCTCGATATCGGGCACGTCGTCGCCGTCGGCATCCTCGGCATCTTCAAGGCTGACGAATTCTGGGGTGATCGCGCCGACCTCAGCGATCTCCTCCTCGTTTTCCTCTTCGTCATCGATGGCTGTCGCCGGTCGCGCCCGTGCCGCCAGTCCGGCGTCAAATTGGGTGCCACACTTCGGGCAGAGGATCGGAGAGCGATTGAGATCGTAATATTTCGCGCCACAGCTGGGGCAAAGACGCTTCAGCCCAAGTTCAGGTTTCGCCACGGTTGGCCTCGCGTTTATCAGGGAATCGGGCAGGCACATATAGGCAAACCGGGTGTCATGTCAAAGGCCAATTGGTGGAGATCACGCGACAATCCCAGCAATCGGCCGACCGCCGACCCAGTGTCGGGTAAGTGACGCGGCCGTTCGGCTGTGCTAGAGCGGCCTAGCGTCGCTGACAATCGTTCGCGATGAGAGAAGTCACGCCGGAGCGTCTGAAAAGGCCCCGGTATTCCATTTGCGAATCGCTTCTGCCCGATGGCAACGAGAGGTTCGCGGTTCTTTCCGAGCGGATGCGCCAGCATCTTCGCGAGTTCGTATCAGGTGTCCTCTTCCATGGCTTCCCACGCGACTGCCCGTCCGCTGACCGCCCTGAAGTCCGGCCCACTCAAGGGGCGGGTCCGTGTTCCTGGCGACAAGTCCATCTCGCACCGCGCGCTGATGCTTGGCGCGCTCGCCGTTGGCGAGACCGTCATCACCGGCCTTCTCGAAGCCGAAGACGTGATGAACACGGCGGCTGCGATGCGTGCGTTTGGTGCGACGATCATCCGCGACAACGACGTCTGGCGTGTGCGTGGGCTTGGTGTGGGTGGGCTGCTCGAACCCGCAGGTATCATCGACTTTGGCAATGCCGGGACCGGCGTACGCCTGACAATGGGTCTTGCTGCGGCTCAGCCGATTGCGGTCACGCTCACCGGCGATGCTTCGCTCATCAAGCGGCCAATGGGACGCGTGCTGGAGCCGCTGTCTGAAATGGGTGTCGAGGTCATCGCCCGTTCAGGTGGGCGCCTGCCGCTGACGATGCGCGGGCCGCGCCTGCCTTTGCCGATAACCTATCAGCTTCCGGTCCCTTCGGCGCAGGTCAAGTCGGCAGTCTTGCTCGCTGGCCTCGGGACGCCGGGCATCACCACGGTGGTCGAGCCGGTGTTCACCCGTGACCATACCGAGCGCATGCTCAAGGGCTTCGGCGCCGACATCGAGATTACCGATGAGCCGACTGGCGGTCGCCGCATCGCTCTCGTCGGGCGACCTGAACTGAAGCCGCAGACGATCGATGTGCCATCCGATCCGTCGTCGGCAGCTTTCCCGATCGTGGCGGCGACCCTGGTCGAGGGGTCAGACATCACGGTTGAAGGCGTTCTGATGAATCCGGCGCGCATCGGCCTTATCGACACGCTTCTGGAGATGGGGGCGGATATCGAGGTCGTCGCCGAACGGACGACCGGCGGCGAGCGTCTTGCTGATATCAGGGTGCGGCATGCCGAGCTGAAGGGCGTGACGGTTCCGGCCGAACGGGCGCCGTCAATGATCGATGAATATCCCATTCTCGCCGTTGCCGCCGCCGCCGCAACCGGCGAAACACGCATGCCCGGCATTGGCGAAATGCGCGTGAAGGAATCCGATCGCCTCGCCGCCGTCGCCGCCGGCCTCAGAGCCAATGGCGTCAGCTGTTCCGAGGGGCCTGATTGGCTGTCGGTGCGGGGAGGGCGGGTCAACGGTGGCGGGCGGGTCGTCACCCATCTCGATCATCGCATCGCCATGAGCTTCCTGATCCTCGGCATGGTCTCGGGCAATCCCGTAACCGTCGATGACGCGTCGATGATTGCCACCTCCTTCCCGACCTTCGAGCCGCTGATGACCGGCCTTGGCGCGACTTTTGAGGCGGCGGAGGCGGCTGATGCCTGACGCGCCTTTGGATATTTCGCTGAATAAGCCGCTTCTGATCGCCATCGATGGTCCAGCCGCTGCCGGAAAGGGCACCTTGGCGCAAAGTCTCGCCACCCGGCTCGACCTTCCGTATCTCGACACCGGGCTTCTCTACCGCGCCATTGGCAAGCTGATGCAGATTGCCGGGCTCGACCTGGATGACGCGGCCGCTGCCACCAAAGTTGCCGAGCAACTGGCGCCGACCGATCTTCAGCGGACCGATCTTCGGGGACGCGAGGCTGGCGAGCTGGCGTCGCGCGTTGCAATTCATCCTGGTGTGCGTGCCGCGCTCGTTGCCTTTCAGCGCGATTTCGCCCACGGGCCGCGCGGAGCCGTTCTCGACGGTCGCGATATCGGCACGGTGATCTGTCCGGATGCCGACATAAAGCTTTACGTCACCGCGAGCGCTGAAGTGCGCGCCCGCCGCCGCACCGACGAACTCCTCGCCAAAGGGCGAACGGTCGATTACGAGGCGATTCTTTCGGAAGTGAAGGCGCGCGACGCGCGCGACAGTGGTCGTACCGAGGCGCCGCTCCGCCCGGCCGATGATGCAATTGTCATCGACACATCGGCCCTAGGGCCGGGCGAGGTCCTCTCGGTCGCGCTATCCGTCGTTCAAAAATGGTGTCAGGGACACTAGCGCCTCGCTAAGAAAGGCCAAAAGGGGCGAAATTCCGCCTTTTTATGCCTTGAAGCTGCCGACAACCTCCGCTATAGAAGCCCGACTTTACGGGTGGAGCCTCAGGCCCCGCCCGTAAAGTCATTCATCCTCGTCCGTTCGGTCGAAGTCGCGTCGGCACCACGCTTTGCCGTGGGTCAGGTGGTTCACCGGATCGGAGGGACGGGGCAACTCTTACCGCCGACGCCGCCGGCTTGCCGGCACCCCAGGAGTTTCAATGTCTCAACTCAATCCCACCCGTGAAGACTTCGCCGCCCTGCTCGCCGAGAGCCTGACCGCTTCGGATGTGGCCGAGGGCACTGTCGTCAAGGGCACCATCGTCGCCATCGAGAAGGACCTTGCCGTCATCGACGTCGGCCTGAAGGTCGAGGGGCGCGTTCCGCTCAAGGAATTTGGCGCCAAGGCCCGCGACGGCGAGCTGAAGGTCGGCGACACGGTGGAAGTCTACCTTGAGCGCGTTGAGAACGCGCTCGGTGAAGCTGTTCTGTCGCGCGACAAGGCTCGCCGCGAAGAGAGCTGGGTTCGTCTCGAGGTCGCCTTCGAGAAGAACGAGAAGGTGGTCGGCCAGATCTCCAACCAGGTCAAGGGTGGCTTTACCGTCGATCTCGATGGCGCCATGGCCTTCCTGCCGCGTTCGCAGGTCGATATCCGCCCGGTGCGCGATGTCGCCCCGCTGATGCACACGCCGCAGCCCTTCCAGATCCTGAAGATGGACAAGCGTCGCGGCAACATCGTCGTGTCGCGTCGTGTCGTTCTCGAAGAGACCCGCGCCGAGCAGCGCTCCGAGCTGGTTTCGAGCCTCGAGGAAGGCCAGATCGTCGACGGCGTCGTCAAGAACATCACCGATTACGGTGCGTTCGTTGACCTCGGCGGCATCGACGGTCTGCTGCACGTCACCGACATCGCCTGGCGTCGCATCAACCACCCGTCGGAGGTGCTGTCGATCGGCCAGCAGGTCAAGGTGCAGATCGTTCGCGTCAATCAGGAGACGCATCGCATCAGCCTCGGCATGAAGCAGCTCGAGAACGATCCGTGGGATGCCATCGAGGCCAAGTACCCGGTCGGCGCCAAGTTCTCCGGTCGCGTCACCAACATCACCGACTACGGTGCGTTCGTGGAGCTGGAGCCGGGCATCGAAGGCCTGATCCACGTCTCGGAGATGAGCTGGACCAAGAAGAACGTCCATCCCGGCAAGATCGTCTCGACCAGCCAGGAAGTGGAAGTCATGGTTCTCGAGGTGGATTCGGTCAAGCGCCGCATCTCTCTCGGCCTCAAGCAGACCCTGCAGAACCCCTGGGAAGCCTTCCTCGAGAAGTATCCCGTCGGTTCGGTGGTCGAAGGCGAAGTCAAGAACAAGACCGAGTTCGGTCTGTTCATCGGCCTCGACGGCGACGTGGACGGCATGGTCCACCTCTCCGACCTCGACTGGAACCGTCCGGGCGAGCAGGTCATCGAAGAGTTCGGCAAGGGTGACGTCGTCAAGGCGGTCGTCCTCGACGTCGACGTCGAGAAGGAACGCATCAGCCTCGGCATGAAGCAGCTCGGCGGTGACCCGATGGAGTCGGCCGGCGAGATCCGCCGCAACTCCGTAGTCACCTGTGAGGTGGTCGAGGTCAAGGAAGCCGGTCTGGAAGTGCGGATCGTCGACACTGACATCACCGCCTTCATCCGCCGTGGCGACCTCGCTCGCGATCGCAACGACCAGCGCGCCGAGCGCTTCGCTGTTGGCGAGAAGTTCGACGCCCGCGTGACCCAGTTCGACAAGAAGACCCGCAAGGTCGGCCTGTCGATCAAGGCTCTCGAGATCGCCGAAGAGAAGGAAGCCGTTGCTCAGTTCGGCTCGTCCGACTCGGGTGCCTCGCTCGGCGACATCCTCGGCGCCGCCCTTAAGGCCCGCCAAGACGGCGAATGAGATCTGACGCCAAGCGTCATTCTCTGACGATACGAAAGGCCCGCCCCGTGCGGGCCTTTTTTCTGTCTACGAATTATTACCATTGCACCCAAGGTATCCTTGACGAATGCAAGCATTGGGGCAATATTAGTAACTGTCCACTCGACAAGAGTCCGGACGTCAAGACGGGCCTCAACCTTCGAGGCTTGCCGACCTCAAACGATGCTTGGCATCGCAAGGTCAGAAACAGGGGCGTCGCTGAACACGACGCCCTTTTTCTTTTGCTGTATGCTTCCAGAACAAACTAAACTTTGAAACAACTTGCGATGGTAGCTGCATGCCGAGCGGCTGTCGTTTGCCGGTTTGTCTTGCCCGTCGGCCGTAGGACTGCTACCTCAAGTCCCTCTGGGACGGCGAGCGGTGAGGTGCCTTATGACCCTTGAAGCAGATGCCATTGTCGAGCGGCGGCGATTGAAGCGCCGGCTTTATTTCTGGCGAGGCATCACCCTGTTGTTTGCGGTCGGGCTCGTGATCTTATTGGGCCTCTTTGTCGGCGGTGACATCTCCAGCAAAAGCAGTCCGCACATAGCGCGCGTAACCGTTTCCGGCATGATCCTTTCCGACGTCCGGCAGCAGAAGATGCTGAAGGACATCGCATCCTCAGGTGCGGTCAAGGCGGTTATCGTCGCCATCGATAGCCCCGGCGGAACGACGGTGGGCGGCGAGGAGCTCTACGACGGCCTGCGACGGATCGCCGAAAAGAAGCCGGTGGTCGCCACGATGGGGACCCTGGCCACGTCGGCGGGCTATATGACGGCTATCGCAACAGATCGGATTTTCGCCGAGCGGACCTCCATCACCGGTTCGATCGGCGTATTGTTCCAGTACGGCAGTGTCGGTGCGCTGATGCAGAAGATCGGCGTCGAGGTGAAGACGATAAAATCGGCACCGCTCAAGGCCGAGCCTTCCCCGTTTACCTATCCCGAGCAGCCGGGCGCAGCCGCCATGATCCAACATCTCGTCGACGACACCTATGCCTGGTTCGTCGATATCGTTGCCGAGCGGCGTGGCCTTGCCCGTCCTGAGGCTCTGAAGCTTGCCGACGGCTCTATCTATTCAGGCAGACAGGCGCTCGACCTCAAGCTCGTAGACGAAATTGGCGGCGAGGACGCCGCGATTGCTTGGCTTGAAAGCACCAAGGGACTCGAAAAGGACCTGAAAGTCGTGGACTGGGCGCCCGAGCAGCCCTATGCTGGCTTCGGGATTGCTGATCGTGCCATGGCGGCGGTCGGACGCTTTGTCGGTATTGATCTTTCGGCATGGAACAGCGAAGGTCGGCTTGACGGCCTCGTGTCAGTTTGGCACCCTTAAAGTCAGACCCTTCAACGACTTTTTTTCATTCGCTCAGCCGGCAGGGAGCTTTTCGCCCATGATCAAGTCTGAACTGGTTGCGCGTATCGCGGCGCAGAATCCGCATCTCTATCAGCGCGACATCGAGAATATCGTCAACACCATCCTCGGCACCGTCGTCGACGCCATGAAGAGTGGCGACCGCGTCGAGCTGCGCGGCTTTGGTGCCTTCTCCGTCAAGAGCCGCCCTGCCCGCACCGGACGCAACCCGCGCACGGGCGAGAAGGTGCCGGTGTCCGAGAAGTATGTGCCCTTCTTCAAGACCGGCAAGGAAATGCGCGAGCGCCTTAACGACGGCAAGGTCAGCTGACGTTGAGCTGGCAGGAGTGACGCCGCGTGAAGACTTTTCTCCGGATCGTCGTCCTCGGCCCGCTGGCCATCGTGGTCGTGGCGCTCGCGGTCGTCAATAATCAGGCCGTAACCCTGGTGCTTGACCCGTTCAACCCGGCGGCGCCGTTCTTCTCGCTGACCGTGCCGCTTTACGTGGTGTTTTTCGCCACGTTGGCGCTCGGCGTGCTGGTTGGCGGCGTGGGGTCCTGGTTCGGTCAGGGACATGTTCGCCGCGCGGCCCGCGAAAGCCGGCGTGAGGCGGCTCGTCTCAAGGCGGAAGTCGAGCGCCAGCGTCCACCTGAAAGCTCCGAGACCCTGGCTTTGCGCGGGCCTGGAGCCTGAAGATTACGCTCAGCTACTATGATAGGACAGGTACCGAGGCGAATCCGCTTTTCGCGTTTTCGCCTCGGGCCTTATTCCTCGCTCGTCTCGAATTCCTGCGGATCGAAATCGTAGTGCGTCGAGCAGAATTCGCACGTGACCCCGATCCTGCCATTCTCCACCATGTCGAGACGCTCGGCTGGCGAGAACGAAGTGATCATCGCCCTGACGGCATCGCGAGAGCAACGGCAGCGCTCGACGAGCGGCTGCGGCTCGAACACCCGTGCGCCGCGTTCATGGAATAGCCGGTAAAGCAGCGTTTCGGCGGTGACGGACGGGTCGATGAGCTCCGAGTCCTCGACCGTGCCGACCAGACTTTGCGCTTCCACCCAGGCGTCATCCTCATCGACGCTCGTCGCTGCACCTTCGGGAGCATCGCCCGGATGCAGGTCGCGCTGGCGAACGCGGTCGGAAGATTCCGGCAGAAACTGCAGAAACAATCCGCCTGCTCGCCAGGTGCGGTGTGGCTCGTTGCCGGGGTCGCGCGTCAGCACCTCGGCCACGGCCAGGCGCACCCGTGTCGGGATCTGCTCTGATTGCATGAAGTAGCCATGGGCAGCTTCCTCCAGGGAGCGACCGTCCAGCTCGACGATGCCCTGGTAGCGGCTCATGTGCGCGCCCTGGTCGACAGTCATGGCGAGATGGCCATGGCCAAGAAGATCCTCGGGCCGATCCTGCCCGGCGGTGACAGCAGCTGCCACCGCGTCGGCGTCAAAACGGGCACAAGCGCGCATGGCGTCGGGCGCGTCGAAATCGACCACCAGCATGCTCACCGGCCCGTCCGACTGGGTCTGCAGGATGAATCGGCCCTCGAATTTCATCGACGTGCCGATCAGCGCCGTCAGCGCCACCGCTTCGGCCAGAAGGCGCGAAACGGCGGGTGGATAGTCGTGCCTGCCAAGCAGGGCGTCGATCGCCGGTCCGAGACGAACGACACGACCGCGCACGTCGAGGGCCTCAACGGCGAACGGCAGCACGGCGTCATCGCCGGCAGGGGTTAGGGAGCGATCGACGGCGCTCATCAGTCCTCCATCGCGCCGAAGCACCAGGCAAGGATACCCTTGTGGGCGTGCAGCCGGTTCTCCGCCTCGTCGAAGACGATCGAGCGCGGCCCGTCCATGACCGAGGAGGTGACCTCGTCGCCGCGGTGGGCCGGCAAGCAGTGCATGAACACGGCATCCTTGTCGGCGGCTGCCATAAGGCGATCATTGACCTGGTAGGGGGTCAAGAGGTTGTGGCGACGGCGTTCGCCTTCCTCGTCACCCATCGACACCCACGTATCGGTAAAGATCGCATCGGCGCCATCGACAGCCTCGAACGGGTCGTTGGTCACTTCGATCTTGCCGCCATTCGCGCGCGCCCAGTCGATAGGCGCTTGCGCCGGAGCGAGCTCCTTGGGGGTGGCAATGCGCATGGTGTAGCCGAAGCGGGCAGCTGCATGCACCAGCGAGTTCAATACGTTGTTGCCATCACCGGTCCAGGCGAAGGTCTTGCCCTTCACCGAGCCGCGATGCTCCTCGTAGGTCATGATATCGGCCATGACCTGCGTCGGATGGCTGACCTTGGTGAGGCCGTTGATGACCGGCACGGTGGCATATTCCGCCAGTTCATGCAGAGCGTTGACGTCGAGGATGCGGATCATCATGGCGTCGACATAGCGCGACATGACACGCGCGGTGTCGGCGATGGTCTCCCCACGGCCGATTTGCATCTCCGCGCCGGTCAGCATGACGGTCTCTCCGCCGAGCTGACGCATGCCGACGTCGAAGGAGACGCGCGTACGGGTCGAAGGCCGCTCGAAGATCATGGCCAGAACCTTGCCGGCGAGGGGGCCGACGCCAGGGCGGCAGCCATTCACCTTCGACTTGAGGTCCTTTGCGCGATTGAGAATGGAACGAAGCTCATCGCCCGAGAGGTCGGTGAGGTCGAGAAAGTGCTTTGGGGCAGTCATGTCTGTCGTCTCGTTCAGGCCGACTTGGCGGCGGCCGCTCCAGGAGCGGCGGAAGATGCGGAAAGGGCGGTCGCGGCGGCATCGATGCGCTTCACGGCCGCGATGATCTCGTCGTCGCTGACGATCAGCGGCGGCAGAAGACGCACGACGCCGTCGCCGGCTGCGATGGTCAGCAGATGCTGGTCGCGGAAGGCGGCGTTCATTTCAGCCACCGGACGCTTGCACTTGAGGCCGATGAGCAAACCCTCGCCGCGCACCTCCTCGAAGAGGTCGGGATGGCGATCGACCACACCGGCGAGTGATTGCTTGAAGCGCAGGCTGGCGGCACGCACCCGCTCCAGGAACCCGTCGGCCAGAATGACGTCGAGGACGGCGTTGCCGACGGCCATGGCGAGCGGATTACCGCCATAGGTGGTGCCGTGCACACCGGCCTTCATTGCTGCCGCCGCGGCCTCGGTGGCAAGGCAGGCGCCAAGCGGGAAGCCGCCGCCGATGCCCTTGGCAACCGCCATGACATCAGGCGTAACGCCCGCCCACTCGTGGGCAAAGAAGCGGCCGGTACGACCATAACCGCACTGAACCTCATCGAAGATCAACAGGAGGCCGTGATCGTCGCAGATCTGGCGAAGGGCCCTGAGGCTCTCCGGCGGAATAACGCGCACGCCGCCTTCACCCTGGATCGGCTCGACCAGGATGCCTGCAGTCTCCGCCGTCACTGCCGCCTTGACGGCCGCGATGTCGTTGAACGGCACCTGATCGAAGCCCTCGACCTTCGGTCCGAAACCCTCGAGGTATTTTTCCTGCCCGCCGGCTGCGATGGTCGCCAGCGTCCGCCCATGGAAGGCGCCTTCCATGGTGATGATGCGGAAGCGCTCGGGATGACCGTTCGCCCAATGATAGCGACGCACCGTCTTGAAAGCGCATTCCAGCGCTTCGGCACCCGAATTGGTGAAGAAGCAGCGGTCCGCGAAGGTGTTGGCGACGAGGCGTTCGGCCAGCTTTTCTTGGTCTGGAATCCGGAAGGCATTGGAAACATGCCAGACCTTCTCGGCCTGTGCCTTCAGCGTCTCCACGAGATGCGGGTGGGCGTGCCCGAGCGCGTTGACTGCAATGCCGGAACCGAAGTCGAGCCAGCGCTCACCTCGGCTGTCAATGAGCCAGGCCCCCTCGCCTCGTTCGAAGGCCACGTCCGCGCGCGAGAACGTCGCATAGAGCGGAGAGGTGGAACCGGGGGCGGTCATGACAGTTTCCCTTTCAGTGATATGGGTTTCCTGCGGGCACCGGCGCCGCTGCCGCGAGGCCGGCGGTCTAAAAAAGCAGGCCGCGCCCCCGGCTTCTCGGCGGCGCGGCCTCTCGCAACGCGGCTCTATACCACGGGAAAAGGCCGGACTGTCAAGGTTTTTGACGCCGCAGCGCCCGAAATTGCGGCAGCCAGCCAAGCACTTCCGTCCCAAACGAATCAGATTTGACATGGGTGGTTGAAGCGATGCAGCGGCGCCACGATATTTGTTGAAAAGTCGTAAAGGGCAACAAGGCGTGACTCTGTGGTCATTGCGCCGAAGAGAACGGCCATTGTAGCCTAGATGTCGTCGCCACGAGATCTCGTGGCGGGATGCTTCAGCGATACAATCGCATGTGTTTTGCGTTGCCGGACCTATGGGTGGACCGGGCGTGTCCTAAGGGATTCCCCGGGTGATGCGGCGAAGAGAGGGTGACAAGATGTCCTGGACCGACGAACGCGTCGAGCGCCTCAAGACGCTCTGGTCAGAAGGGTTGAGCGCCAGCCAGATTGCGGCCGAGCTCGGCGCCGTGACCCGCAACGCGGTGATCGGCAAAGTGCACCGGCTTGGTTTGTCGGGCCGGTCGAAGCCGCAGGTGCAGCCAACTCGGCCGACCGTGGCCGCTCCGCCGCGCGTCAAGCCTGCTGCAAGCCGCCCCGTGGCCCAAACCACCCAGTCGGCGAGCCGGCCGGTTTCGCCCGTTCGGCCGATTACGATTGGTGCGACCGCTCTCAAGGCCGACGCCCAGGCCGAAGAGGCAATGGCCGTTGCTCCGGTCACCGAGATCGAACCGCCAGTGTTCGAGAAGGTGACGATTCTTTCGCTGACCGAGAGCACCTGCAAGTGGCCGGTTGGCGATCCGGGCAAGCCGGACTTCTTCTTCTGCGGCCGCAAGTCCGATGTCGGCATTCCTTATTGCGCCTTCCATGCCCGCATCGCCTACCAGCCGTCGGCCGAGCGCCGCCGCGAGCGCGATCGCAAGGCGGCCAGCTGACGCGTATAGTGGCCGACGATGACATGGTGAGGCTGAGGGGACACCATCTCCTCTGCCTCCTGACCTACAAAGGTTTAGGTTATTCGCCGGATTTCGTATTCGGCTTGACGGCGATCGCCGAGCGGCTCATTGCCGGGGCAGTCGCTGAAATCGTCGAGGGCGCCGACGACATATGCGCCCCTCTTTGCCGATCAGAAGAACACCCCCATTGTCACGAAGCCACGGTGCCTGAGCGCGATCGAAGAGCACTCGCGCTGGTGGCCGGCGTTCTCGGTCGGCCCATCAAGGTCGGTGACCAGATCGCTTTCGATCGGCAAACCCGGGCCAGCCTGCGCACCGCCTATCGTGCTGGCGCTTTTGAAGCGGCCTGCGCCCTTTGCGAATGGCAGCCGATCTGCCGCGATATCGCCGCCAGCGGCTACACGGCCACGCTATTCCGTTCTCCTGATGATCCGGTTTAGGTTTCGGCCGCCTGTCCGACGCTTTCCAGGCGGAATGCAGCGGCCATAAGAGCGCGCGTGTACGGCTCTTTGGGGGCCGCGAACACTTCGCTGGCCGGACCAGCCTCAACGACTTTGCCGTTCTTCATGACGATCAGATTGTTGGCGAGCGCCCTGACCACCTTGAGGTCATGAGAAATGAACATGTAGGCGAGGCCGTGCTTTGCCTGCAGCTCGCGCAAGAGATCGACCACCTGCGCTTGGACGCTCATGTCGAGAGCGGACGTCGGTTCATCCAGCATGACGAACTTCGGCTTCAGCACCATGGCGCGCGCAATGGCGATGCGCTGGCGTTGACCACCGGAGAATTCATGCGGGTAGCGATGGCGTGTTCCGGGGTCGAGCCCGACCTCGGTAAGCGCTTCGACCACGCGCGCGTCGCGGGCATCGGCCGTGAGGTTGGGCTCATGGACCGACAAGCCTTCACCGACGATGTCCGCCACCGTCATGCGAGGGGAAAGGGAGCCGTAGGGATCCTGGAACACAGCCTGCACATCGCGTCTCAGTGGCCGCATAGCCCGCGAGTCCAACCCATCGATCCTGCGACCCAAAACGACAATCGGACCTTCCGAGGAAATGAGGCGCAGAAGAGCAAGGCCGAGGGTCGTCTTGCCCGAGCCGCTTTCACCGACGACGCCCAGCGTCTGGCCGGCGCGGAGCTTGAGGTCGATACCATCGACAGCCTTCACATGGCCCACCGTTCGGCGCAGGAAGCCGGCCTTGATCGGGAACCAGACGCGCATTTGCTCGGCCTCCACGACGAGAGGCGCATCTGGCGCGGTGACCGGTGGCTCACCCTTGGGGGCCGCCGCCATCAAGTGGCGCGTGTAGGCATGCTTCGGTCTTGCGAACACCTCTGCCGTCGGCCCCGTCTCGACCACCTCGCCTTTGGTCATGACCACGACGTCGTCGGCGAAGCGCTCAACGATGCCGAGGTCGTGGGTGATGAACAGGATGGCCATGCCGTGCCGCGCCTGAAGACTTTTGAGAAGCGTCAGGATCTGGGCTTGCACTGTCACGTCGAGGGCGGTCGTGGGTTCGTCGGCAATCAGGAGATCGGGCGCGTTGGCGAGCGCCATGGCGATCATGACGCGTTGGCGCTGGCCGCCGGACAGCTGATGGGGATAGGCGGAAAGACGGCTTTCGGGGTTGGGAATGCCGACTTCGCTCAGCAGCTCGATGACGCGGCGCCGGACTGCCGCCTCACCGCTGGCACCGTGCAGCTTCAGGATCTCGCCGATCTGCCGCTCGATTGAGTGCAGCGGATTGAGAGAGGTCATTGGCTCCTGGAACACCATGGTGATGTCGGCGCCGCGGATCTTCCTGAGTTCCGCTTCGTCCATCTTCAGAAGGTCGCGCCCCTTGAAAAGGATCTCGCCCGAGGGGTGGCGAGCTGCCGGATAGGGAAGCAGCCGGACGACCGAAAGCGCCGTCACCGATTTGCCGGAGCCGCTCTCACCAACCACGGCCAGCGTGCGGCCCTTTTGAAGGTCAAACGAGACGCCGGAAGCCGCCAGAGTCTCACCATTCTCGTGCTGGAAAGCGACCGAGAGATTGCGGACGGAAAGCAAGGCGTCGCCGGTGGTTTCAGTCATGGCGGGCCTCACTGGAATGTCTTGCGCGGGTCGAAGGCGTCGCGCACCGCCTCGCCGATGAAGATCAGGAGGCTCAGCATGACGGCAACCACCATGAAACCGGTGATTCCGAGCCACGGGGCGAAGACATTGGTCTTTCCCTGCCGGAGCAACTCGCCCAGCGACGGATAGCCGGCGGGCAGACCGAAGCCGAGATAGTCGAGCGAGGTCAGTGTGGTGATCGAGCCATTGAGGATGAAGGGGAGGAAGGTCAGCGTTGCCACCATCGCGTTGGGCAGCAAGTGCCGCCGCATGATGGTGAGGTTGCCGACGCCGAGGGCGCGCGCTGCCCGCACGAACTCGAAATTGCGGGCCCTCAGGAATTCGGCGCGCACGACGCCGACAAGATGCGTCCATGAGAAGGCCAGCAGGATGAGCAACAGCACCAGGAACGAGGGCGCGATCACCGAAGAGACGATGATCAGAAGATAAAGGGTCGGGACTGCGTTCCAGATCTCGATGAAACGCTGCATCAGGAGATCCGTCAGACCGCCGTAATAGCCCTGCACCGCGCCGATGGCGACGCCAATAATCGATGACACGATGGCCAGCGTCAGGCCGAACAGCACCGAGATGCGGAAGCCGTAGAGCGCACGGGCGACGACATCGCGTCCTTGGTCGTCAGTCCCGAGCCAGTTCATGTTGCCGAAAATGCATTCCCTGTCGTTCACGCCGTCCGCATAGGCGGCGCACCGTTCGGTGGGTGTCAGCAGAAAGGCGGGAGGCGAGGGGGCCGGTGTCGGCGCCTCGGTGTTCGGCGTGTCAAAGGAATAGCGGATCGGCGGCCAGATCATCCAGCCGTTCTTTTCGATTTCATCGCGATTGTAGGGATCGCGGTAATTGGTGACGGCGAGAAAACCGCCGAACTTCTCTTCCGGATAATCGACCAACACCGGGAACAGGATCTCGCCCTTGTAGGAAACGACAAGTGGCCGGTCGTTGGCGATGACGTTGGACAGCAATGTCACCACGAACAGGACGAGAAAGATCCAGAACGACCACCAGCCGCGCCGGTTGGCCTTGAAGTTCTGCCAGCGGCGGCGATTGACGGGCGACAGCCAGGGGCGCTTGGCAGCGGGGAGGGCGGCCATGGTCGTCATACCTCCCGGCTTTCGAAGTCGATGCGCGGATCAATCCACATGTAGGTGAGATCGGAGACGATGTTGATGACGAGGCCCATCAGCGAGAAGACATAAAGCGTCGCAAAGACAACGGCATAGTCGCGGTTGATCACCGACTCGAAGGACAGGAGACCCAGACCGTCGAGCGAGAAGATCGTCTCGATCAGCAGTGAACCGGCAAAGAAGGAGGCGATGAATGCGCCAGGGAAGCCGGCAATGACGATCAGCATCGCATTGCGGAACACATGCCCATAGAGCACCTTGCGCTCGGAGAGGCCCTTCATGCGGGCGGTCAGCACATATTGCTTGCGGATCTCGTCGAGGAAGGAGTTCTTGACGAGCAGGGTGGTGGTGGCGAAGGCATGCGTCGCCATGGCGAGCAGCGGCAGGGCCATGTGCCAGAAGTAATCGGCGATGCGCTCGGGCCAGCCCATGGCCGCCCAGCCCTCGGACGTCAGTCCGCGGAGCGGGAAGATCGACCAGAAGGAACCGCCGGCAAACAGCACGATCAACAGAATGCCGAACAGGAAGCTCGGCACCGCATAGCCGACCGCGATGACGAATGAGGTCCAGACATCGAAGCGCGAACCGTCACGCACGGCTTTGGCAATCCCGAGCGGAATGGAGATGCCGTAGGAGAGGAGCGTCATCCAGAGCCCGAGCGAGATCGAGACCGGCAGCTTTTCCTTGATCAGGTCGATCACCGATATCGAGCGGAAATAGCTCTGCCCGAAATCGAAGCGCGCATAGTTCCAGAGCATCAGTCCAAAACGTTCGAGCGGTGGCTTGTCGAAGCCGAATTCCTTCTCGAGTTTCTTGATGAACTCTGGATCGAGACCCTGGGCGCCTCGATACTTCGACGTTATGGCCTCGCCTCCCATCTGGTCTGGCGCCTGTCGGCCCACATCTGAGCCGCCACCGGTAAAGCGATCAGTGGCTCCGATATCCGTACCCTGCAGCTTGGCGATCACCTTCTCGACCGGCCCGCCGGGTGCGAACTGCACCACGGCGAAGTTGATGGCCATGATGCCGATCAGCGTCGGGATCATCAGGAGGAGGCGGCGAAGGAGGTAACCTGCCATGAACCGGAAATCCTCGTCTCGACGCGATCAGCGGGAAAGGCCGGCAGCGGCCGCGCCTGCTGCGTCGTACCACCAGACATCCGGAAAGCCGACGGAGTATTTGGGCAAGGCTTCCGGATGGCTGAATCGGTTCCAGTAGGCATAGAAGTTGTTCTTTGAATAGAACAGCGGAACGACATAGTTGCCCGCCAGCAAGGCTCGATCGAGCGCATGCGTTGCGGTGATGAGGGAGGGTCGGTCGCTCGCGTAAATGACCTTGTCGATCAGAGCATCGATGGCTGCATCCTTGATGCCGGCGGTATTCCGCGATCCCGGCCGGTCGGCCGCTACGGAACCCCACATCTCGCGCTGTTCATTCCCTGGCGAAAGCGTCTCGCCCCAGGCCTCCACGGTCATGTCGAAGTCGAAGCTTCGCACCCGGTTCTGATACTGGGCATCATCGACGAGGCGATAGTCGAGGTCGATGCCGATGCGGCCGAGCGCCTTCGCATAGGGAGACACATACCGCTCGTTGAGCTGGTCGTTGGTGAGAAACTCAATGCGGAACGGTTCGCCCTTGGCGTTTCGCATCTTGCCGTTCTGGATGGTCCAACCCGCCTCGGCGAAAAGGGCCACGGCCTGGCGCAGATTGTCCCTCACTGCGTCGGGCGTGCCGCCGACTGGATTTGTGTAGGGCGCGGTGAACACGGCGGGCGGCAGTTTGTCGCGTAGCGGTTCCAAAAGGGCCAGTTCGTCCGGGCCAGGCAGCCCCTTTGAGGCGAGTTCCGTCCCAAAGAAATAACTGTCGACGCGGTCATAGAGATCGAAAAACACCGTCCGCTTTAGGGTCTCATAGTCGAAGGCAAAATTGAGCGCCCGCCGGATGCGCGCGTCCTGATATTTCGGCAGGCGAAGGTTGGGCACCAGCGCCTGCATGACACCCGTGGCGTTGCGCGGGAAGGTGATGGTCATCACCTTGCCTTCCTTCTTGGCCGGAAAGTCATAACCAGTCGCCCACATCTTGGCTGAACGCTCGGCCCGGAAATCGTATTTGTCGGCCTTGAAAGCCTCCATCATCACGGTCGGGTCGAGATAATAGTCGTAGGTCAACCGATCGAAATTGTTGGTGCCGATCGAGACTGGCAGCTTTGCGCCCCAATAATTGGGGTCGCGCACGAGACTGACCCTGCGGCCCGGATCGATTGCCGCAACCTTGTAGGGGCCGGAGCCCAGCGGCGGCTCCAGTGTCGTCTCGTGGATATTGCGTGGCTTTCCGGTAGCGTCCGTTCCCTGCCACCAGTGTTTCGGCAGCACATAGAGCTGTCCGAGAATATTGGGCAGTTCGCGATTGCCTGGGGCGTCGAAGGTGAAGTGGATGACGCGCTCGCCGGCCGGTTCGGCCTTGACGACATGGGAATAGTAGCTCGCAAAGAGCGGGTAGATTTCCTTCAACGTATCGAAGGACCAGATGACGTCATCCACCGTCACCGGCTCGCCATCTTGCCAGCGAGCAGCCGGATTGAGACGAAATTCGGCCCAGGCGAAGTCCTTGGGGTAACGCATCGCCTCCGCCAACAGGGCATAGGACGCCGAGATGTCGACTTCATCGAGGGACGGGGTGAACAAGGTTTCATAGGCGGGCGCCACGGCAGCGGCGGGCGTTCCCTTGGTGCCGAGAAACACATTGGTGCTGTCAAAGCTGCCCTCGACACCGAAACGGGCTTCGCCCCCTTTGGGGGCGTCCGGGTTGACGTAGTCAAAATGAGTGAAATCGGCGGGGTAACGCGGCTCTCCGCCCAGTGCCGTTGCCGTCTTCCATTCCGGCTCTTCCGCTCTTGCCGGTGCTCCAGTGAGAAGCGACGGGAGGGTAACGACGGCCGCAATGATGATCCGGCTCAAAAGACTCTGGGCGACAGGTCGAATCATCAGGCGTCCTCGCACGTTGGTTTCCCTTCTGAAATTTTCATCATTGCGACACGAAGGCAATGGTTTCACGTCAATGCGGCCGACTAAAGCCATCCACAGGGCTTATTCGCCCAAACCGCCTCTTGCATTTTTCCGGCAACACCGCGATATGTGGCTCGGGAGGTTGGCAGTGGACGAACCACTCGCCAACCGGGTCAGGTCCGGAAGGAAGCAGCCCCAACGAGCTTCGGCTCGGGTCACTCGTCGGCCTCCCACCCTCCTTTTCTCAGGTTGCGAGCATGCCGGACACTCTGACGCCCGCCGATCAGACGGCCGCATCGCCCTACCGGGTCCTCGCTCGCAAATATCGCCCGCAAAGCTTTGCCGATCTGATTGGCCATGGCGCCATGGTGCGCACGCTCGAAAACGCCTTCGAGACCGGCCGCATCGCGCAAGGCTGGATGCTGACGGGCGTACGCGGTGTCGGCAAGACCACCACGGCTCGCATCCTCGCTCGTGCTCTCAACTATGAGATCCCCGGCGAAATCGACCGTCCAACCGTCCATATGGATCGCGAAGGCACGCATTGCCGCGCCATCATGGAAGGCCGGCACGTCGACGTCATCGAAATGGACGCCGCCTCTCATACCGGCGTTGATGACGTACGCGATATCATCGAGGCGGCGCGCTACAAGCCGGTGTCGGCCCGTTACAAGGTCTACATCATCGACGAAGTGCACATGCTGTCGACGCAGGCCTTCAACGCGCTCTTGAAGACGCTCGAAGAGCCGCCCGAGCATGTGAAGTTCGTCTTCGCCACCACCGAGATCCGCAAGGTGCCGATCACGGTGCTGTCGCGTTGCCAGCGGTTCGATCTTCGGCGTGTGCCGACCGGCGAACTCGCTGCTCATCTCGATCGTATCATTGCCTCCGAGAAGGTGACCGCCGACCCCGAGGCCGTAGCGCTGATTGCCCGCGCTGCCGAGGGATCTGTACGCGACAGCCTCACCATTCTCGATCAGGCGATCGCCCATGGCGGAGGACACGTGTCGGCCGACGCGGTGCGCGGCATGCTCGGCCTCGCCGATCGGGTGCGCGTCGTGGATCTGTTCGAGGCGGTGATGAAGGGGAGCGTCGCCGACGCTCTCGCGATCCTGGCCGACCAATATGACACGGGCGCCGATCCGGTGGCGGTGTTGTCGGACCTTGCGGCATTCGTTCACCTGGTGACGCGCCTCAAGCATCTGCCGGAAGGGGCTAGCGATCTGTCGCTCACCGAGGCCGAGCGGACGCGTGGCCGCGATTTTGCCGAGAAGCTCTCGGTCCGTGTGCTCTCCCGTGCCTGGCAGCTCTTGCTCAAGGGCATCCAGGAAGTGCAGACGGCGCCGAGGCCGCTGCCGGCTGCCGAGATGGTTCTCGTGCGCCTCGCCTACGCGGCCGATCTGCCGACGCCCGACGAGGCGTTGAAGATGCTGAAGGAGGGCACCTTTCCCGGTCTGACACCTCCGGCAAGCGGTGGTCCGTCCGGTGGTGGCGATGGGCCGCGAGCCCGTACGGCCAACGGATTCTCGGGCGCTATCGCTCGCCACGCCGAACCGGAAGCCGTCGCCGGGCCCCGCCTCGATAGCTTCGAGGCGGTGGTGGCTCTCGCCGAAAGCAACCGGGATATCGGCCTGAAGTTCGCCCTTGAGCGCCATGTTCGTCTGGTGCGCTTCGAGGATGGCCGTATCGAATTTTCTCCGGTCGAGGGGGCCAACCCCAGCCTAGCCGGCGAAATGGGACGCAAGCTGACCGGCTGGACTGGCCGTCGCTGGATCGTTGCGATCTCGCGCGAGGAAGGTCGCCCGACGATCGCTGAAATGCGCGAGGCGCGTCGCCGCGAAGCGGTGGATGATGCACTCGCCGATCCCGTCGTCGCGGCCATTTTCCGCTTGTTTCCCGGAGCGGAAATCGTCGACGTGAAGTTTGAAGACGAGCCGGACAAGCTCGTTGCCGGGCCTGCTGGCGGCGACCCCAGCTTCGAAGACACCGGCGATTGGACCGAGGGATTTATCGACGAAATGCCCGATCCGGGCCTCGGCGATTTCGACGACTGACCACAGCCGTTGACAAGCGCGGTCCAAGCGGCCATCTGGCGGCAAGGTAATTTTCCCGGAGAACATCAATGTTCGGCGACATTGGCAAGATGATGAAGGAAGCCCAGCAGCTTCAGGCCCGCATGGCCGAGGCGCAGGACGAAATCGCCAGGATCGAAGCCACCGGCACTTCCGGTGGTGGCCTCGTTACGGTGACCGTTACTGGCAAGGGAGAGATGAAGGGTCTCCGTATCGACCCCTCGCTCCTCAAGCCGGAAGAGGCGGAGATCGTCGAAGATCTGATTATTGCCGCCTTCGCCGATGCCAAGGCCCATGTCGATGGCCTCGTCGCCGAGCGCATGAAGGCTGTGACCGGTAATCTGCCGCTGCCTCCAGGCTTCAAGCTGCCTTTTTGAGCTGCTTCTGGCTGCGCGGTTTCTGAGGCCGTGCTGGAATGGAGATCATCTTGGCCCGCCGCGTGACCGGACCGGAAATTGAGCGGTTGATCCAGCTACTGGCGCGTCTGCCGGGGCTTGGACCGCGTTCGGCCCGCCGCGCGGCACTACAGCTGGTCAAGAAACGCGACCAACTGCTGGCGCCGCTGACCGATGCGATGCGCACGGTCCATGATCATGTCCGCGTCTGTTCGGTCTGCGGCAACGTCGATACGGCCGATCCCTGTGCCGTATGTACGGATCCGACACGCGACGGTTCGGTGATCGTGGTGGTCGAAGACGTGGCCGATCTCTGGGCTCTGGAACGGGCTGGCGCGGTCAATGCCCGCTACCATGTGCTGGGCGGCGTTCTGTCGCCGCTGTCGGGCATCGGTCCCGATGACCTCAACATTGCCGGTCTTGTCGAGCGGGCATCCAACCCAATGGTCAAGGAAGTCATTCTCGCGGTCAACGCCACTGTCGATGGCCAGACGACCGCCCATTACGTCACCGACCGTCTCGATGGGCTCGACGTCAAGGTGACCCGCCTTGCCCATGGCGTGCCGGTGGGCGGCGAGCTTGATTATCTCGACGAAGGCACGCTCACCGCTGCCATTCGGTCGCGGACTCCCTTCTGATCCGTCAACGGCTCGTCCGCTTGACTTTGGTTCCGCGAATACCGATCTTTCCCGGCATGGAACCGCGGACCAACCATCTCCGAGTGCTTTGCAGGATCTATCCCCTCACGGGATACTGATCTCACGGTCCCGCTTTGTCGCGCGCAGGCCGTGAGGGCCTTGACGCCAGTTTCCCAATCGTCAGCGCTGCGCGACAGATCAATTTAGATTTGCATAACGGCCCGTCGGATGTCGGGCTAATGCCTTTTCAAGGACAACTCAAATGACCTCTACCCCGCGCCGGCGGCGGCCGCCCGCCATTACGCTTGCTCGCTCCGACCACCAACGTCTTGCTAATCTCGCCGAAGCGTTGGCGGACCGCGACGTTTCCACTGCTGACCAATTGGCCGCGGAACTCGAACGGGCCCGTATTGTCGCTGACGATCGTCTGGCGCCGGGAACAGTACGCATGGGCGCTGTTGTCCGCTTCAGCCTGGATGATGCGGAGCCGCGCACGGTCCGGCTCGTCTATCCAGGCGAGGCCGACATTGAAAAGGGATGGATTTCCGTGTTGACCCCAGTTGGCACCGCCCTGATCGGCTTGTCGGCAGGGCAGAATATAGACTGGATCGGAAGTGACAAACGACGTCACCACCTTCACGTTTTGGAGGTAGTGGTCGACCTTGCCGATGCTTAGGTGACGACCAGCGGAAGATCGAAAATCCGAAGGCCGGTCCATGCTTAAGGCGGGCGCCTCGATATATCCGGGGCGCCCGCAATCCAACCGTTAGCCAGACCTGTGAGAGAGGCGTAGCGGTACGTCGAGCACATGGCCAGCCCTCGTGAAGAAAGTAGCCGTTCCGCCACAGGCTTGCGCCAGACCGTCGATTAGTAGGCGTCGTTCAGCCGCCGCCGCCCGCGTTTCCGCGTCGCCAGGTGTTACCTCCCCGCCGAGTGATAGCACAGTAGCCATCAGGCGACCGGATTCGATTCTGAGCGACACGGTGGCAATACCGCCGTTCGCTGCCGTATCGCCAGCTTCGGCGAGAAACCCCTCGACGAGATCGGCATAAAGCGTCGGACTGGTTTCGATAAGAAGGGGGAATGACGGAGTTAGGAAGCGGACGGCTCCGCCTCTTTCGGCCCTGAGTTGCTGCTTCCTGACCGCATCGGTGAAAAAAGGAATTGCGTCGAAGCGTTGCACACCGGCGCCAAACCTGGTCGCCGCTTCGAGTTCGACGAGCGAGCGGGCCAATGCAGCCCGCCGGATCGTCTGGTCGGCGGGTGCCTTGCTCTTTCGTTCCGGACGCAGGGCCAAACCAACCGCATAGAGATCCGACATCAAGGCCCTGAGCATCGACGCCGCATCCCGGCGTTGCGTGGGGCGCCGTGGCAGCAGCGTCGAGAAAACCCGGTCGAGCGTGGGGACTGCAAGATCGTTCTTGCTGAGAAGGCCATCGGCCCCGGCCCGGCGGCCAATCAGCTCGATGTCGTCGTTGTCGAGAGACGAAGTGAGGATGACAGGCACTTCGGCAGTCGCCTTGATCTCATCGATCAACGCCATTGTGGTTTGCCCGGCCATCCAGAATTCACAGAGCACGACATCGCAATGCTGCCGCGCCAACGCGGAAAGCGCAGCCTCACGTGTGCCCGCGGCGACGAAGGTCGCCGAGAAACTCGGCAAAGCAGCAACCAGCTGGCCAATAAGGAACGTATCCTCTGGCGTATCGCCGACGTGGAGAACGGTGATCGCGCGCCGTTCTGCCGTCGTATCGGATTCGCCGACAACGCGAAGACGTCGCGCTGCTGCTTCTCCGGTGGCTGGAATGAACGGCCCCGACAGTCGAGCCATGAACGATCCTCTTCCCTCTCCGGCCCCGGCTATCGAATCGTATCTTCACCGCGGACATTGAAAAATATGCAGGAAACTGCGAAAAAAGTAGTTAACGAGCTGTTAATTTCCCCAGCCAGCTGAAAATGTGCACATGAATTTCGCTCGCGATGTTCATAGGGCCAATCGCGCCTGAGGTTATCCACCCACTGGAAAAACGCAGCCAAACGGGCGATAGAGGTGTCTCGCTTCTGGAGCATTCGGCCGAAAAGTTGTGAGACTTTTCAGATTTTGGAATGCCTAAACAGAGATGGAACAAAAGCGGCTTAACCTGCCGGCTTTTGTCCCGACGCCCTTCGATGGGTGCCGACAGGACCCGAGGAGTTTTCTATGTCCATTCTGGTGACCGGTGGCGCCGGCTATATTGGCAGCCATATGGTGCATGCCCTTGTCGACCGCGGTGAGAGTGTTGTCGTTCTCGACAATCTCTCCACGGGTTACGACGCAGTCATTCCGGGCGCCGCGACCTTGGTCGTCGGTGACATCGGCGATGGCGAGCTTGTCGACAAGCTGATCGCCGATCATGGGATTACTGCCGTCGCCCATTTCGCCGGCTCCATCGTCGTGCCGGACTCCGTGACTGACCCGCTCTCATACTACGAGAACAACACCGTCAAATCGCGGTCGCTGATCGCGGCGGCGGTGCGTGGCAAGGTCAAGGCTTTCCTCTTCTCCTCGACGGCTGCCGTTTACGGCGAACCGGGCGTCGATCTCATCGATGAGAAAGTGCCGCTCGGACCAGTGTCGCCTTACGGTTCGTCCAAGTGGATGACCGAGATCATGCTGCGCGACAGCGCCTTTGCCTATGGCTTCCGCTACGCTGCGCTGCGCTATTTCAACGTCGCTGGCGCTGATCCGAAAGGGCGTACCGGCCAGTCAAGCAAGCGTGCGACCCATTTGATCAAGATCGCCGCTCAGGCCGCCCTCGGCCAGCGCGATGGTATGGATGTGTTCGGTACCGACTATCCGACGCCGGACGGGACTTGCCTCCGGGACTATATCCACGTCTCCGATCTCATCGAGGCGCATGTTCTGGCGCTGAAGCACCTGATGGATGGTGGGGAGACCTTCGTTGCCAACGCCGGCTACGGCCATGGCTTCTCCGTTCTCGAAGTGATCGATGCGGTGAAACGCGTCTCCGGCGTCAATTTTCCCGTTCGCATGGCGCCGCGCCGCGCCGGCGATCCGCCGTCCCTCGTTGCCGATTCGAGCCGCCTGCGAGCTATCACCGGTTGGCAGCCGAAGCTCGATGACCTCGACACCATCGTCGGCCACGCGCTGGCTTGGGAAAAATCGCTGGCCGGCCGGAACGTGCAGCGCTAAACGATACACATGCAACGCCCGGCCTGTGATATGGCCGGGCGTCCCTTTTTTCGAGAAAGAGGTTTCCGCCCATGGCCGTCGCTACGCCGCAGAAAGCCGTCACCGTCGGCTCGGTCACCTTCGACAACACTGCTCCCTTCGTGCTGATTGCCGGACCCTGTCAGATCGAGAGCCGTGAACACGCTTTGAAGATCGCGGCCTTCTTGGCCGAAACCACCAAGGCGGCTGGCGTTCCCTTCGTTTTCAAGGCTTCCTACGACAAGGCCAATCGCACCTCGCTCAAGGGAACGCGTGGTGTCGGTATCGAAGCGGGGCTTTCCATTCTCGCCGAGATCCGCGATCACCTGGGCTGCCCGGTGCTGACCGACGTGCACGATGTCGAGCAGACGCGTCGGGCTGGCGAGGTTGTCGACGTCCTTCAGATCCCCGCCTTCCTTTGCCGTCAGACTGACCTTCTGATTGCGGCCGGCGAAACCGGCAAGGCCGTCAACGTCAAGAAGGGGCAGTTCCTCGCTCCTTGGGACATGCAGAACGTCGCGGAGAAAGTGGCCTCGACCGGCAATGAACGCATTCTCCTGACCGATCGGGGCACGTCCTTCGGTTATGGCGCGCTGGTCACCGATTTTCGCGGGCTGCCGACAATGGAGGAAACGGGCTACCCGGTCGTGTTTGACGCTACGCACTCGGTACAGGAACCAGGTGGTCGTGGTGCATCGTCGGGTGGAAAGCGCGTTTTTGCGCCGACGCTGGCGCGCGCCGCAATGGCTGTCGGTTGTGCGGCTGTTTTCATCGAAGCACACGATGATCCGGACCGCGCCCCGTCGGACGGGCCGAACATGCTGCCGTTGCCGTGGATCGCGCCACTGCTCTCCGACCTCAAGGCGCTGGATGCCATCGCGAAGAACCGGTCGCTGACCGAGTCCTACTGATATCCGTCGTCGGCTGGGAGTGCAGCGGACAGATTGAAAACGCTTCAGGCGGCTGGCGCTTCGCTGGCCGCCTTGACGAAATCCGCCTTGAGGCCCGCGACGACGCTGCCGGCGCTGGCAATGGTCATCATGAGCTTGCCAAGGGCGCTGACATCGGGGTCCGGTAGCCCGTTCATCAGCGTTGCCGCCTGCTGCGACAGATCGTCAAAGCCGACGTTGGCAGCGGCCCCCTTCAGAGTGTGCAAGCTGCGTTTGGCGAGTTCCGCATCGCCGCGCTCGAGTGCCGCGGACAGGTCAGCAAGAAGGCTTGCAGCGTCGGTCGCAAAGGAATCGAGCAGGAACGCCGTATCTTCCGGTCCAAGCTCTCTCAGAAGAGAATCGATCCGGCGCCGGTTGACCGGCTCGCCACGTGTCGGGTCGACGGTCGTGACTGGGCGCATTGTCGGCGCCTTGCCCTCCGGGAGGGACGCGAGGATCGCCAAAAGGTCTTCGCGTTCGACCGGTTTCGGCAGAAAGGCGTTCATTCCGGCCTTGCGACAGGCCTCGCGGTCGGCGGCAAAGGCGTTGGCCGTCATGGCAACGATAGGAACCTTGCGGCCGTGCCCGCTTGAGCGGCGGATGGCGCGTGTCGCCTCAAGTCCATCCATCACCGGCATCTGCATATCCATGAAGACAACGTCGAACTCCCGGGCGTTGATCATGGCCACGGCTTCCGCGCCATTTTCGGCAAGAGCCGCCTCGATGCCGAGACGGGCAAGCAAGCGAAGCGCGACCTGTTGATTGATGCGATTGTCTTCGACAACAAGCACCCTGAGCCCTTTGGGAATGGAGGCTTCCTCGCCCTGGGCTTGGTGCTTGTCTTCGATTTCGAGCGTATCGGCTATGGAGGCTGCCACAATGGCAGGTGTGAGCGTATTTGCAGGGCGGGCGAGCTTGCCGGCGATGCGGGGCGCCGTCTGGGAGAATGTAATGTCTATCCGGGCGCGTTGATGATCGGGCGGCAGAGACGTGACGACAGCAGATATGTCCGCCTCTTCCTTCGTTGGGGCTATTCCAGCTCCGAAATAGGCAAAGGTGGTGGCAATCGCCTGGGTCTCGGTTGTCGTGCGACCGAGGACCGAGACGCAGGCGCCATGCAACGGGGCGGGATCGAGATCGGCAGGTTCAACCCTGTCGAACGGCAGCTCGAAGAAGAAGGTCGAGCCACGCCCCTCCCGGCTCTTCGCGCCGATCGTCCCTCCAAGACCTTCAACGATGCGCCTGCTGATGGCAAGTCCAAGGCCGGTCCCGCCGAATCGACGCGTGATCGAGGCATCGACCTGTGAGAACTCCTTGAAGAGGCGCTTCTGTCCCTCTTCGGAGATCCCGGTTCCGGTGTCTTCGACCTCGAAGCGCAGAACAGGCTGTTCGCCGCCACTTATCTCCGAGATCCGCACGACGATCATGCCGCTTTCGGTGAATTTGACGGCGTTTGAGAGGAAGTTGATCAACACTTGGCGGACACGCGTCGGGTCGCCCGAATATCGGGCACTCATGGCAATGTCCGGCGCGAGTACCGCGATGAGACCCTTTTCTCTTACGGCGGCTTCGACCATGGATATGGCTGCCTCCGCTGCACTTACCGGGTCGAATGCCACGCGATCGACGTCGAAGGAACCGGCTTCCAGTTTGGAGAAATCCAGGATGTCATTGACGAGAGCAATCAGGCTGCGCCCGCAGGTTTCGATGTTTGTTGCAAACCCGCGTTGTTCAGCGTCGAGCGATGTGTCTTTCAAAAGATGGGCCATGCCGAGAACACCGTTGATCGGTGTTCGAATCTCATGGCTCATCGTCGCGAGGAAAGCCGACTTTGCCTGATTGGCAGACTCAGCAGCCGCCACCGCTTCCTTGAGTTCCACCGCCATCGCTTCAAGGCGCAGGCGCGAACTCCATATTTCGCGGATCTGCCTGATCAGGCTGACGATGAAGATGCACATGGAGAGAGTAAGGGCGCCAACCAGGACCGCAAGAACGCGATAAAGCTTCTCGCGCAGTAGTCTTGCATCCGAGCGAGCTGCGGTTTCTCTCGCCTCGGCAAACGTCGCGATCCGGGACGTGATGATGGGCAGTGATTCAAGACGTTGCCCAAGCGATTCCAGCGCTTTCTCGTCTGGGGCCGACGTCGAAAGGCGTTCCATGATCGGTCGCGCTTCAGCGGTCGCCTGCATGATCGTCCTGAGGTCCGAATTACCGGGTGCAGCGGCTTCAAGGTCGCGAGTCGCCGCTTCAAACAGGACAAATCGAGCGGCTAAGGTCTGGCTGGCTGATTCGGTGGGAATACGTCTCGCCGTCTCGACAGAGTGAAGCAGTTTTTCCGCCGCCCTGTCCAAACGATAAGCTGCGGCAAGCGCCCGCGTCTCGTCGATGTCTGTGGTATCGGCTTGCTGACGAATCAAGATCGCGAAGACAGCGATCGCCGAAGCAAGAAATAGAAACCCGACAACGACGTAAAGTAAGGTCCCCCTCAATGGGCGATCGTGCCCGGCGGATTTGCCTATTCGCATTCCTGAGCCTGATCCGGGAGATGGTCGGTTAGCGGTCGTCACGTGGTCTCGTCCGGGCAAAAGGCGGCTGGAGCGTCAAAGATGCGCTTGTGCTAGGGGCCCTGAGAGTGTCAGGCCGCAAAACCGAAGGGCGTTCCGGTCTGTTCCCTGATCTTCAGGATCCTGAAATAGCGTCGCGAAAAAGCCTGTGCGATCTCCGGATCAAACTGCCGTCCGGCATTATCTGCGATGTAGCGAGCGGCTTCTTCAGCAGTCCACGCTGCCTTGTAGGGGCGTTCGGAAGTCAGGGCGTCGAACACGTCGGCAACGGAGACGATGCGTCCGGCAAGAGGAATGGTCGTTTCCTTCAGACCGCGCGGATACCCGGTGCCATCCCAGAACTCATGGTGTGTCTCGGCGATTTCCGCGGCGAGACGGATGACCTTCGATCGAGACCCCTCGAGAATTTCGCCGCCGATCAGCGTATGCTCCTGCATCCGGCGTCGTTCATCGGCCGTGTAGGGGCCGGTCTTGTGAAGCAGCTCGTCGGAAAGACCGAGCTTGCCGATGTCGTGCATTAGGGAAGCGATGTAGAGGTCTTGGCAATAAGGTTCCGCCTGACCAAGTTCTTCGGCAAGCTCACGGGCGGTGCGGGCGACGCGAACCAGATGAGTGCCGATCGAGGGATCGCGGCGCTCCACCGCTCGCGCAAGACGGAGGATGACCTCTTCTTCAAGGCCTAGCCTGTCGTGGGAAGCCTTTTGCACTTCGGTTTGCAGCCAATCGGCGCGGTCCCTGAGTTTGTTCTGCATCTCGCGCAGCATTGCGAGGTTGCGGAGTCTCGCCTTAGCCTCGGCCATGTCGACGGGCTTTGTAAGGAAGTCCGTGGCGCCGGCATCAAGCGCGGCATAGCAGATCTCTCGCTGATCGACGGTCGTCACCATGACGATGGGCACGTCGACATAATCGGGTAGGCTGCGTACCTCGCGGATGAGTGTCAGCCCATCCATCCCCGGCATCATGTAGTCGACGATGATGAGATCGAACCGAGCGCGACGGGCTTCATCGAGCGCTTGCAGGGGGTCGCGGAATGACTGCACGTCGGCAATGCCGGAACTCTGCGCCAATTTGCCCAGCATGAAGAGATTGCTTGGGTTGTCGTCGACCAGAAGGAGCTTCATGACAGTTTCCATGCGGAGTTGCTTGAGCAAAAAGCTAGCCGAGAAACATGAAGCTTCAGAAAATGAGCATGAGAAACACGAAATGAATTAAATGGAATTCTATTTTAACGGAGACCTAAAGGGGATAATAACCATATGACGACTGAAGGGCTGCAGTTTATGCAAATTGACCAGGGTAAGATTGACGTCGTCTGACGATCCCTGTCAGAAATGACAATGCCGTGCGAGTCTCGTTCATGGTTTGTCAAGACTCGGCGTCCGGGCGGCAATTGTCTCTGGCGTACAATCCGAGAGCCCTGCATAACGACACCATCGAGCCGACGGAAACCCAGCTCACTTTCCGAAAGCACGCCTCTCGGTTCCTGCAGCCTCAAGGTTGCAGACTTACCAGCCCGGACATGGCCATGCCGCGTCCGGGTTTTCTTTTGTCCGTTGTTTTGGCTGGCTCAGTGGAATCGGGCTGGCACTTCCTCGACAACCTCCCCCGTCAGCTCGATATCGATGCTGCCACGCGGCGTTGTCGACGATGTCGCGGCGATCAGCCGATAGCTCCCCTTTTCCGAGACGAAGGCGTTCCGATCCGCGTCGAAATAAGAGAGAGAGCGAGCGGAAAGCGTCATGATTGCCTCCGATGTCTCGCCCGGCTCCAGACGGAGTTTGGCAAAGGCTCTGAGTTCCTTGGCCGGACGCTCAACGCGGGATGCCCGGGGCGCCACGTAGAGCTGCACGACCTCCGAGCCAGATCGGGAGCCCGTATTAGTTACGCGGACCCGGACTGTGACAACGCCGCGGCCATCGAAAGCTTGTCGGTCCACGACCGGAGCACCCCACTCGAACGTCGTGTAGCTGAGGCCGTGACCGAAGGGGAACAGCGGAGCGATGCCTGCCTTCTCGTAATGCCGGTAGCCGACGAAAACGCCTTCGCGATAGATGACATGCCCTTCTTTTCCCGGGTAGGTCAGCTGATCGCCTGTCTCCACCGGTGTGTCATCCAAATGTTTCGGGAAGGTCTGCGCGAGACGCCCACCCGGCTCGGCCGCCCCGGTAAGTACGTCGGCTATCGCATTGCCCGCTTCCTGTCCCGGGTACCAGGCCTCGACCACGGCTTTGACCTTGTCGAGCCAAGGCATCGCCACAGGACCGCCGGTCTGCAGCACGACAACGGTATTGGCGTTGACCGCCGCCACGGCCGCAATCAGCTCGTCCTGACGCCCTGGAAGGTCGATGCCTGGCAGGTCGTTACCTTCGGTATCCCATTCGCCGGATCGGCCAGCGTAGACGATAGCAAGGTCCGAAACCCGCGCGAGCTCGACGGCCTCGGCAAAGGCCCTGTCGCCCAGCGGCACCGCAACGCCGACACGGATGGCCTTGAGGTTGAGAGCGATGGCCTGCACGAAGCGATATTCGACAACCACATCGACCGTTCGACCGGCATCCAGCGAAATCGTTCCACGCGCCTCGCGGTTGCCACATTCGAAATAATTGTCGCCGGGAGCCCAGTCGTTGCGTATGTCGACCACCGTTTTCCCATCGACGATGAGGCGGCTCGGACCGATGCTGACGAGGCCGAATACATGCGCGGCGGTTTCCTTTGGGGTGAACCGAGTTGTGGCCCGCAACGAGAAGTCCGCATCGGCAACGCCTGGCGCAACTTCGTTGAACCACATCACCTCGCCGAGTGCGTGGCTTTGATGCTCGACGACGGGGCCCGAGAGATCGGGTCGGGCGAAGACATCGACTTCGAAAGGTCCGGGTATCAGCGGCATCAGCCTGTTGGCTTCGACGCCCTTTGCCGTCCGCAGTTGGTTGCTGGAGGTCAACGCGCGAAGCCCATCGGCCGGCGACACAGCGTAATGCGGGTTGAGCTGGGCACTACCGCCCCCCATGATCTGCGCCGCCTCGGCATTCGGCCCGATGGCGGCTACCGTTTTGCCCATCAGATCCAGCGGCAGGATGCCGTCATTTTTCAACAGAACCATGGCCTCTGCCCCGGCACGCCGGATCAGCGCGCGGTGCGCCGGCTGGTCGATAGCCTGTTCTGCCGGTATTGTCGGGTTATCAAAGCCGGCGACCCGTTCGATCAGAGTGAGGATTCTTCTGGCAGCATCCTGAATCTTTTCTGCCTTCACCTCGCCCGACCGTACTGCGGCGACCAGCTTGGCTCCGCGGTCACGCGACGGTCCCGGCATCTCGAGATCAAGACCGGCATTGACCGTGGGCGCCGTCGAATGCGAACCGAACCAGTCCGACATAACGATACCGGAAAACGCCCACTCGTCCTTGAGAAGGTCGCGGAGGAGGACGTTGTGTTCGGAGGTAAAGGTACCATTGAGCCGGTTATAGGAGCTCATGACCGCATAGGCGCCGGCTGCCTTTACTGCTGCTTCGAAGGGGGGCAGGTAAATTTCGCGAAGTGCCCGGTCCCCGATGTCGGAGCTCATGGTGGTCCGTTGGATTTCAGATTCATTGCCGACGAAGTGCTTGACCGTTGCGCCGACGCCTGCCCTTTGCACACCCGTTATATAGGCGGCCGCCAAAGTTGCGGTCACGCAGGGATCTTCGGAATAACATTCGAAATTGCGACCATTGACGGCCGAGCGCTGAATGTTGACGGTGGGGGCAAGCAGGAGCGAAGCCCCTTTTGAACGCGCCTCTTCGGCAAGTGCGCCGCCTATCTCCTCCACCAGCTCCGGATTCCAGCTGGCGCCAAGAGCAATGCCGACGGGGAAGCTCGCCGCCTTGACGCCGCCGATCAACGATCCGCCCCCGCGCGCGCCGTTCGGCCCATCCGAGACCTTGATGGCTGGAATACCGAGGCGCGGTATTGCGACCGTCGTCCAGAAATCGGCGCCGGCCAGCAACGAAACTTGCTCTTCGAGCGTCATCGCATCGAGGAGCGCCTCGATATCTCTCTTTGCCACCTAAACCTCCCGCGAAATGAAACGATACAATCGGCAATTCCATAGCACGCCCCGAGAGGTGCCGCGAGCCTGATGCCGATCAACTATGGTCGCCTCGACCAACGGCGAAGATGCTGGGGCTGGCGAGGTCCGCTCTGGCGAGCTAGACCTTCTGGGGGGATGGTAAGGGAGAGAATGCTGTGGCCGAAGGCGCATGTTTCCTGGGAATCGACATCGGTACATCGGCCGTCAAGGCGCTGGTGGTCGACAATCTCGAAAGGCCGGTGGCCGGAGCCGAGGTCGCTCTCGTCACGGATAGGCCGGCGCCTGGTTGGTCGGAGCAGCATCCCGATATCTGGTGGCGGGCCGTGCGCCAGGCACTTTCCGAGATGGCCACTTCCGTCCCTGATGTGTTGGGGCGCATCTCAGCCATTGGCCTATCGGGCCAGATGCATGGTGCGGTGCTCATCGGTCGCGACGATCGCCCTCTTCGTCCGGCCATCTTGTGGAACGACGGCCGGTCCGCAGCCGAGGCCTCCGCTCTGAATGGCGCGCTGCCGTCTCTCGGAGAGGTCGCTGGCGTTCCCGCCATGGCTGGCTTTCTCGCTCCGAAGATTGCCTGGCTACGGACCCACGAACCCGAAACACTCTCAGCAACCAAGCACGTCTTGCTGCCCAAGGATTGGGTACGTTTTCTGCTGACTGGCGAGTTTGCCACCGACATGTGCGACGCTGCTGGCAGCCTCCTGCTCGATGAGGCGCGCCGTCAATGGTTTCCCGCCATTCTGGAGGCGGTGGGGTTGCAAAGTGAGCAACTGCCTCGTCTCCTTGAAGGACCCGAGATTTCCGGTCGTGTTACCTCTGAGGCTGCCGAAGTCACTGGTCTTCCTGCAGGTATTCCGGTCGTCGCCGGCGCTGGCGACGCGGCTGCGGCTGGTATCGGCATCGGTGCCGTCGACGATGGCGATGCGTTCATCTCGCTCGGCACCTCGAGCCAACTGTTCCTCACGACAGGTGATTATCGGCCCAATCCGGCAGCCTTGGTGCATGCTTTCGCTCATGCATTGCCTAGCCGCTGGTTCCAGATGGCCGCCATGCTGAACGGCGCCTCCGTGATGGCCTGGACGGCGGGCATTATCGGTGTCGCCGACTTAGGTGCGGCTCTGGACGCTTTGGCGGATCGCGGCCAGGCCATCTCACCGGTGACTTTCTTGCCTTATCTCCAGGGAGAGCGAACACCGCACGACGATCCAGCCGCGCGCGGCGTTTTCTTCGGCATGAACGGTGGTTCCGATGGTCTGGACCTTCTGCAAGCGTCCGTCGAGGGGATGGCCTTCACGCTGGTCGATGCGGTAGCCGCCCTTGAAACTGCCGGCCCGGTGCCGGCGACTCTGGCGGCCGTCGGGGGCGGTAGCCGCGGTCGCTTAGTCATGGAAGTGGTGGCAAGCGCCCTGGGGCGGCCGATCAGGCGCTATGCCGGAGGAGAACGCGGTCCGGCGTTCGGAGCTGCTCGCCTTGCTCGACTATCCGTTACGGGCGAAGCCATTGCCGACGTTTGCGTCAAGCCAGAGCTGCATGACATCATCCTGCCAAACGCAGAGCGGCAGGAGAAGCTTGCTGCCCGCCTGCCGCTCTACCGCGATCTCTATCGCACTCTGAAACCACTATTTCCGAGGTGAGAGTTCAGCTCTTGAGGAATGCTTCGATCTCGGCCGCGGTCGGCATCGAAGCGGCCGCGCCGCGTCGCGTCACAGAAATGCCAGCGGTTGCCGAGCCATAGCGAGCCGCATCGACCGGATCGAGGCCCTTGGATAAGGCTGCGGAGAAGCCGCCGAGGAAGGCGTCGCCGGCGCCCGTTGTGTCGATGACTTCGCCAGCCGCCCGGGCGGGCAGATGAACCGACTGCGTTGCGTTATGCAATAGCACACCATTTCCACCGAGTGTGATCAGGGCATTTTTCGCGCCCTTTGCAAGAAGGGCATCGCCGGCCTTGCGGGCGTCGTCCACCGTGCCCGGGGCAATGCCGGTCAGCATGGCGGCCTCGGTCTCGTTCGGAGCAATGTAGTCCGAGAGGCGATAGATCTCGTCCGGGAAGGTGGTGGCCGGTGCAGGGTTGAAGACGGTGATCGTTCCGGCCTCACGCGCGATCTGCAGGCCGCGCAGGGCTGCATCAACAGGCTGTTCCAGTTGCGTGACGAATACCTTCGAGGAGGCGATCGTTTCCTTTTCTAGGTCGAGGTCGGCTGGCGTCAACGTGCCGGAGGCGCCTGCATAGACGATGATGGCATTCTGGCCATTGTCGTCGTTGACGAAGATGAAGGCCGAACCGGTCGGGTGGCTGTCGATGCGCTGCACGCGCGCCGTTGCTCCGGCGTCGGCCCATGTCTTGAGGCCGATATCACCAAAGGCATCTTTGCCGATCTTAGTGATGAAGCTGACCGTCCCGCCGGCGCGCGCAGCGGCGACAGCCTGATTTGAGCCTTTGCCCCCCGGCCCCATCACAAAGCCAGACCCCGCCAGCGTTTCGCCGATCGCCGGAAGGCGAGGGGCAAGGAAAGTGACGTCAACGGCGAATATGCCGAGAATGGCGACGCCGGATTTCTTCGTATCGGTCATTTCGTTTGTCTCTTGTGACTGCGAATGTGCTGACGTCGCTAAGCCCCGACACTCGGGCATTTCTCGTTTGCGATATCGCGCAGGAGACAATGCCCAAGCATCAAGGCTGGTCTTCAGCCTTTGCGCCATTAGGCCTTTGGGGGAATGACGCCCTTGGTGAGCAGGAAGCAACCGTAGAGACGGCCTTCGCCAGTCTGCAATACGGCGAAGGATTTCTTGGCAGCCTCATAGAAAGCGAAGCGCTCGATGCCCCCCAACTTGAAGGTCGGGCCTTCCGCATCAATGACTTCCTTCTGGAACTCGTGCTGTACATCGGTCCACTTTTCGGGATCGCCGACCACTTCCATACGGAAGGCTGCAGTGGGGATGAAGGTGTCGAGCGGCAGGACAGACAGCACGGCCCTCGCGGCCCGTGGCGCCGACACGCCATCGAGGCGCAACGGTTGCCCGTAAACAGTCTCCTGAGCTACCGAGTGAATGGGAAAATTGCTGTCGACGATGGCGATGGTGTCGCCATGGCCCATGGAAGCCAGCACATAGAGAAGATCTGGATTGAGCAACGGGTCGATAGCCTTGAGCATGGTTCCTCCTGACGCGCCCGTTCGAAACAAGTCACTTCGTAGCTGACGGCCGCGCAATAACATTTTGGGCGGGCTCTCTTTTGTAGGCGGAGCGCGCCGTTCCGGACTGGTTCTTGGTGCCGGTTGGGCACCTCGACATTCCATAGGCCGTTGGGAGCGTTTTGTCAGGTCCGCAAGGGTACCGTCCGGCGGAAAACTTCAATCGGCCATTGCTTTCTTTCGGGAATTAACCGCTCGGAAGCCAATTCCGGCAATAGTCGGCTACCCGCCATTGGTCCCCACCGTTTTGCTGCTCAGATCCCTTTTATCAGCCTTTCGTTCCGTAACGATGCCGGTCCTCATCGGACTCATCGCGGGTGGCGTGCTGCTCATTGCCTTGTCCTTTCTGCTAACCACCGATTGGCTGCGACTATCGGCGGCGAAAGATCTCGCAAAGGATGCGGCTGAAGCGGCTGCCTTGGCTGCGGCGAAAAACCCGGATACGGCAGACGCCAGTGCTTTTGCCGCCGCGAGGGCGCTTGTCGGTGGCGGTGAGATGGCGGTGGTCGCAGAGAAGGGCACGGCGCGCCCAAGTCCGGCGGGTCTCGTCTTTGTTACTGGTCCAGGCGATGTGGCGCGCGTCGTTGTGTCGATGACCGCCCGGAGTCTGCTCGGGACACCTATTGGCATGGGTGAAAGGGCCGTGTCTGCGTCAGCCTTGGCAACCCGGTCCGGAGTTGCGGCACTAACGGAACGCACCACTGCCATAGCGGATCTGCCTGCCGTTCCCGCTGCCATCGAGGCGCAGTTTTTCGGCGACAACGGCGCGCTCACGGCTGGAGAGCGAGCCATGCTCGGACAGGCGGCATTTCGGGTTGCCGATCTTGTCACTGAACTTGGCAGTACGCTTGCTGCGCGTGAAGGCGGCACCGAGACCGGCGCGACGGCTGTGGCCGGAGCGTCATTCAAATCCAGCGAGCTTTTGTTCGCTCTAGGCGCCCTCTATCGAGAGAGTGCGAAGACATCCACCGAGGCTGCCGGTCTTCTTGCGATCATCAATCGGTTGGCTGGTGCGGGAAGATCCGACGACGTGACTCTTCCGTTTCAGAGCGTAATAAGTCTCGGCGGTACGGAGAACGATCTGACGTTGGCCGCACCCATCAGGCCGCTCGAATTCATTCAGGCCGTGATGCGTGCCCGCTTGGGCATAGCTCCTATTTCGGTCGAGATGAAATCTCCGGTCACGGGTATCAACGCGGCCGTGATGGTTTTGAAATCCGAAAGTGCAGCTGCCGCGGTGTTGATTGGCGGCGAGAACGGTGTCGTGGGCATTCCTGCAATGAGGATCAGCGCGCGCTTCATCATCGGTGGCCTCTCGATTCCCGGAATAGAAACGATCGAGCTGCCGCTTGAGGTCACGGTGAGTTCGGGGGACGCTCGCATCAAGCGCATTGCGTGTGGCTCTGCCGGCCCTGAGATTACCGTAACAGGCCGTCCCGTGCGCGCCAGTGTGACACTTGCCTCTGAGGGAAGCGCCTCACCTGCCGGAGCGTCGGACTATGTACGTCTTCTCGCGGCTGACGGCGTGACGGCATGGGGTAAGGGGCGCTCCTCCTTTGCCGATGATCCCCCCGTTGAACTGGTGTTCCGGCCCGGGGCTGGCGACAATATTGCAAGCCTCCGGACGCCGATTGATTTCGGGAATCGCCTCGATAGGCTGGCAGCGGAAACGCAAGTGCTGGTCTCGCTTGACGGCAAGTCGAAGGCAGCGATGTCGGAGGGCGGTGTACGCGACGAAGTGGCGCGACTGATTGCCAGTAGTGTCAAGCCTCTCGGCGCCGTACTTTCCAGCGTTTTCGCTACCTTCGGCATTGTGCCGGGCAAGATGGACGTCGTTGCAGCGGGCGCCGCCTGTAACGGTGCGACATTGCTCGGCAGCGCGAATTAGGTTCTCTTCGTTCTGCCTTCGAGCTATGAGGAACCGGCAACGGCATGGTGCCGACGCGATATCGGGACCAGTCATGACCGACGATGAGTTGATCGACCGCATTCTCTACCGTGACGGCTCTCTTCTCATCATCGACAAGCCGGCGGGAATCCCCGTGCACGCCGGTTTCGGCGGTGGCGAAACGCTTGATCAGCACTTTCCTGCGTTGCAGTTCGGATTACCCAATCCGCCGCAGCTCGGACATCGGCTCGATAAGGATACGTCCGGCTGCCTCGCGCTTGGCCGTCATCGCCGTGCGATCAGGGAACTAGGGGAAATTTTCGCCGGCCAAAAGGCACAGAAGACTTATCTCGCCGTGGTTCTCGGCGGTTTGCCCGAGGATGAGGGGCGTATCGACGCTTCGCTCGCCAAAGTCAGCCACGAGAAGCGATCCTGGTGGATGAAGGTTGATCCGGCTGGGCAACCGTCCGTGACCGACTACCGGGTGGTCGCCCGGGGTGACCGCCTGACGGTCGTCGACCTGATGCCACGCACCGGTCGTACTCATCAGTTACGCGTCCACATGGCTCATCTCGGATGCCCTATCGTGGGAGACGGTGTTTACGGCGGCGATCCGGCGCGCGCTGTCGACAAGAACCTCCATCTTCACGCGAGGGAGCTTCAGCTTCCCTACTATCGGAAGAAGCCCCCGATCCTGGCGCGAGCGCCCGTCCCACCCCATATGTTACGCCTGCTGGGTCGCCTTGGCGCCGTCAACGATCAGGGCGCCTTGCTTCATTTGGCGCCGCTTGTCGCAGCAGCCGACGACGTCAATTCATGACGCCTTGCCCAAAGTTGGGCAAACTCAGAAAGCTAACGCCTGAACCTGGGAAGAAAGGCCGCTGCCGTGACGCTCAAGCTGAAAGATCCTTCGCTTCTTGTGGAAGCCTGCCTGATCGATGGTGAGTTCGTCGGGGTGCCCGCCCTCGATGTAACTGATCCCGCAACCGGAGCCGTTGTTGGCCGGGTGCCAATGACGGATGCGGACGGTACGACACTGGCCGTTGAAGCGGCCGCGCGCGCACTGCCAGCCTGGAAGAAGCTTCTTGCCAAGGAGCGGTCGCGTCTTCTGCGGCGCTGGTTCGATCTGATGATCGAGAACCGCGACGATCTCGCGCTCATCATGACCTCCGAACAAGGCAAGCCGCTTGCCGAGGCTGCGGGCGAGATCGATTACGCGGCGGGCTACGTCGAGTTCTATGCCGAAGAGGCCAAGCGCATCGCTGGCGAGACACTGCCTTCACCGAAGGACGGGGCCAGGGTACTGGTGACCCGCGAGGCGGCCGGCGTTGTCGCTGCCATCACGCCCTGGAATTTTCCCGCCGCGATGATCACCCGTAAAGTCGCTCCTGCGTTGGCTGCTGGCTGCACGGCGGTCGTGAAGCCCGCTTCTGAAACGCCTCTCACCGCCCTGGCGCTCGCGCGCCTCGCCTCTCGCGCCGGTCTTCCGAATGGGGTTCTCAACGTCGTCACGGGCAAATCGGCTGTCGTCGGTGATGTGTTGACCAGCCACCCGGCGGTGCGTGTCGTTTCCTTCACTGGGTCGACCGAGGTCGGCAAGAAGCTGATTGTCCAGTGCGCCGGGACGGTGAAGAAAATCTACACCGAGCTTGGTGGCAACGCCCCGTTCATTGTGTTCGATGACGCCGACCTCGACGCGGCTGTTGAAGGCGTGATGATCTCGAAGTTCCGCAACATGGGCCAAACCTGCGTCTGCGCCAATCGTATCTACGCCCAGGCCGGCATTCACGATGCTTTCGTCGAGAAGCTGACGGCCGCAGTGCAAAAGCTGAAGCTTGGGGACGGACGCGCTCCCGGCGTGACGCAAGGTCCTCTCGTCAACACCAAGGCTGTCGAAAAGGTCGAGGCCCACGTCGCCGATGCGTTGGCCAAGGGGGCGAAGGTTGCGACCGGCGGTTCGCGCTCATCGCTTGGCGGCAGTTTCTTCGAGCCGACTGTCCTGACCGGTGTGACGGCTTCGATGGCAGTGGCGAAGGAGGAGACCTTTGGTCCACTTGCCCCCGTCTTCCGTTTCGAAACCGAGGAAGAGGCACTCCAACTGGCCAATGACACCGAGTTTGGTCTTGCTTCCTATTTTTACGCCCGCGACGTCGGTCGGATCTTCCGCGTCGCCGACGGGCTGCAGGCGGGCATGGTTGGCATCAACTCCGGAGCCATCTCGTCCGAACTTGTGCCTTTTGGCGGTGTCAAGGAAAGTGGCAATGGCCGTGAGGGTTCGCACCACGGCATCGATGAATATGTTGAGAAAAAATATCTACTAATCGCTGGCCTGGACCGTTAAGATGCTGAAAAGATTCGACAAAAGGCCGCAGGATAGGAAACCAACTGGACTCTTCATCTAGAGCCCAACTCTAAATTTGGACTCTCTCCCGGGCTCAGTTTTGGACTCAAAGCCGGACTCGGAAACTGGACTCAAAGCCCGGTTCCAACCAGCGGAAATGCCTGAAATAACCATCTAAATCCGACCTTACCGGGCGGCCCTCGGAGATAGCCGTTGATACCGCCATGATGCCAGTTGTCAGGCGACCGGCAAACAGCTTTGCTTGGGTTGAGGCGCGATGCCTCGATCAGGGATGGCTAGCAAAATATGGCGCGGTTTCTTCTCGGCATGGACGGTGGCGGCAGTCACGCGCGCGCCCGCCTTGCTGACCTTGCAGGTCGCCAGCTCGGAATGGGCACTGCTGGTCCGGCAAATGCTGGCAACGACCTACAAGGGGCGATCGATGCGCTCGATGCTTCTGCGAGCGAGGTGCTAGCGGCGGCGGGCCTGTCTGCGATCGATCGGGCGGAGGTCGTGGCGGTCATTGGCGCCGCCGGCGTTGGTAACCCTAAGGTAGCTGCTGAACTTGCCGCAGCCCCGTTCGGCTTTAAACACCTGCGGGTTGTCACAGATGCGGAAATCGCGCTGGAGGGAGCCTTTGGCGGCGAAGATGGTGGCATTCTGATCATCGGCACCGGCAGTCAGGCATATGGACGGGTTGGCGAGCGCCGCTTGCGTATAGGAGGGTGGGGACCGTTACTTTCGGATGGCGGTTCCGGTGCGGTGATCGGACGGCGCGCGACGCGCCGCGTGCTCGAAGCTCACGAAGGACTTGCCGATACCTCCCCAATGACGGAAGCGATTTTCAATCGGCTGGGTGGTTCGGCAGCCGCTTTGTCTGTCTTCGGCAAGACAGCGCGTTCGGTCGACTGGGCTATGCTCGCACCGATCGTCTTTGATCATGCCGACGCTGGGGACCCAGTCGCTTGCGACATCCTCGCAAGGGCGACGGCGGAGATCGAAGCTCTGCTTGATCGTCTCCTTGGCGAGGGGATGACGAAAATCGCCTTGATGGGTGGGCTCGCGGCCAGCTATCGGCCTCGTTTGGCGTCTCGCTTTGCCCAGGCTTTTGCCGACCCCATTGGCGATGCGCTCGATGGTGCGCTTAGTCTTGCCGGGAAGGACGCGAGGCTATGATGGAACCGTTCACCCGCGTGGTCGGGCAGGATTGGCGAACGCGTGAAGGAGACGCGCCACTTTGCCGCCGCCTCGAAGTGGCGTTGAGGAGTGCGATCGCCGATGGACGACTGGTGGCCGGCGCGCCCTTGCCCTCCGAGCGGGCAATCGCGGCCGGTCTCTCGATTTCTCGTATTACGGTGCGCCAGGCGCTTGCGCCGCTGGTTGCCGATGGATTGGTCATAACGAGGCCCGGCGGTGGATCGGCGGTGGCAGCCGGAAAGTCAGGGGCGACCCAGGAGACACCATCGCCCGAGCCAGCTGGCCGGCGGAAAACCATACTTCGCTCCCATACTGATGAACTGACCGAAAAGGGCGAACAGGTGGAGACCCGCCTCGTCGATCGCCTCACTGGGCCACCGTCGGCCCCGGAAGCAATGACGCTCGGCTTGGGCCCCGGCGAGCGAGTGCTCCGGCTTTATAGACTGCATTGCGTAGCTGGGCGGCCCCGCATCCTGGAGCTTACGACATTGCCAGCCGTGGCGGTCGATGCGGATGTCGCCACAGAATCTCCTGCGGCAGCGCTTGCGGAGGCCGGGTTGCCAGCGATCCGCGGCGTCGAACGATTCAGGGCGGTGGCGCTCGGCGCGGTCGAGGCGGGTTTGATGGAGCTTCCGGAAGGAACTCCGGCCATGCGCGTCGAGAGAGTGAGTTATACTGCCGGCGGGCGCGCGGTGGAGATCAGCCGCGCATTCTGCCGTGCCGACAGCTACGAAGTCGTCGCCGAACTGTCGGCAAAATAGCTCGGTGCATAAAAGAAAGCCGCACGCGGCGGCTTTCCGGGACGATATGTACAGTAATGACGTCCGAACTACGGGCCAGGAGCATCATCCGACCGGAGTGAAACGGGGATCGGCAAGACGATGCTTTGCAAACAAATACCTAGAGCGCCGATCTGATTCATTCAGACCGCTCCGCGCTCTGGGAGCCACAGACGTCCTGGCTGATCAACGCTTGTTGCGCAAGCGGACCACCACATCCACGCGAACGATCTCCATGCCTGCTGGAGCCGGGGGCAGATCCCCGATTTCCACGTGGGGACCGGGGATGTCGAACACCCGGTTCTCGTCTTCGACATAAAAATGATGATGATCGTCGGTATTAGTGTCGAAGTAGGTGCGTGTTCCCTCGACAGCTACCTCACGCAACAGGCCCGCTTCGGTGAACTGGTTCAGGGTGTTGTAGACAGTGGCAAGCGACACCGGCACCTTGGCCGTCAGAGCCTCGGCATGAAGATCCTCGGCTGAAACGTGGCGATGGCCGTGCGAGAAAAGAATATCGGCAAGTGCTACGCGCTGACGGGTCGGCCGAAGGCCGGCATCGCGCAGGCGGGTGCGAACTGGAATTTTCGACATCATGGACGCGCCAACGGTCGGCTGAGCGCCGGTACGGCGTACCATGTCCGTCGCAGCAGTCGACGGGCTGGAAGGAGGTAGGCGGTCCATAAGTTATTATCCTGACTGGCCGGCAATACCGGACGACTTTTTCGATTGCGTCATATTAGCAAAGTGGATGAAGACTGCAACAACGCGCCAAAAAGGCCGGGGCTGCGTTTGTTGCAAGGCTTTCGAGGACGGCGAGCCTGTGTTAGAGATCGACCCACAACGTGAACACCGTCCTGATGGACGGCGATTGGCGCTGCCTTGAGCGCGCTCGAAGGGACAAGGTACGGACAACAGCATGAGTCTTCGCAAGAACAGCTACGAGTATGAGGATCTCCTTTCCTGCGGACGCGGGGAGTTGTTCGGGCCGGGCAATGCCCAGCTGCCCTTGCCACCGATGCTGATGTTCGATCGCATCTCCGAAATTGCCGAAGCGGGCGGCGAATTCGGCAAGGGCCTCATCCGCGCTACGCTGGCGATCAGGCCGGATCTTTGGTTCTTCCCGTGCCACTTCAAGGGTGACCCCGTCATGCCGGGCTGCCTTGGTCTTGATGCTCTTTGGCAGATGCTTGGCTTTTTCCTCGGTTGGTCGGGTTCCCCCGGCAAGGGGCGCGCCCTTTCCGTCGGTGAGGTCAAGTTCAGTGGCATGGTGACCCCGGCGGTCAAGCTGGTTGAATACGGGGTGGACCTCAAGCGGGTCATGCGCGGTAAGCTGGTTCTCGGTATCGGCGACGGCTGGCTAAAGGCCGACGGCGAGACCATCTACAAGGCGTCGGATCTCCGCGTCGGCCTGTTCCAGGCTGCCTGAGCGCCACACGCACAAGAAACAAGGCCAGAAACCAAGGAAAGACAGCCATGAGACGCGTCGTCGTCACCGGCATGGGCATCGTGTCCTCGATCGGCAACAATACGCAGGAGGTGCTGGCATCCCTCCATGACGCCCGTTCAGGGATTACCTCTGCGCCGGCCTTCGCCGAGCACGGCTTTCGTTGCCAGGTTTACGGTGCACCGACCCTCGACCCCGCGACCGTGGTCGACCGCCGTGCCATGCGTTTCCATGGCGGCGGTACGGCCTGGAACCATGTTGCCATGGATCAGGCCATTTTGGACGCTGGCCTTGAGGCCGGCGATATTTCTAATGAACGGACCGGCATCATCATGGGGTCGGGTGGCGCTTCCACCCGTGCTATCGTGGAGTCGGCGCTGAAGACCATCGACAGCGGCTCATCCAAGAAGGTTGGTCCCTTCGCCGTTCCCAAGGCGATGAGCTCTACCGCTTCGGCTACCCTGGCCACATGGTTTAAAATCAAGGGGGTCAACTATTCGATCTCCTCGGCCTGCGCCACCTCGAACCATTGCATTGGCAACGCCTACGAGATGATCCAGTACGGTAAGCAGGACATGATGTTCGCCGGCGGCTGTGAAGAGCTCGACTGGACACTGTCCGTGCTGTTCGATGCCATGGGCGCCATGGCCTCCAAATACAACGACACCCCGTCGACCGCCTCGCGCGCCTACGACAAGAACCGCGACGGCTTCGTCATCGCTGGCGGTGCCGGTGTTCTCGTCCTCGAGGAGCTTGAGCACGCCAAGGCGCGCGGCGCTAAGATCTATGGTGAGATCGTCGGTTATGGGGCCACCTCCGACGGCTACGACATGGTCGCTCCGTCGGGCGAGGGTGCCGTGCGCTGCATGCGGCAGGCGCTCTCCACGGTGAAGGGGAAGATCGACTACATCAACCCGCACGCCACATCGACGCCGGCTGGCGATGCGCCAGAGATCGAAGCGATCCGCACCGTGTTCGGCGGAGCCGACAACTGCCCGCCGATTTCGGCGACGAAGTCCCTGACTGGGCATTCGCTTGGAGCGACCGGCGTGCAGGAGGCGATTTATTCGCTGTTGATGATGAACAACCGCTTCATCGTCAAGAGCGCGCATATCGAGGAGCTGGACCCGGCCTTCGCCGACATGCCGATCGTTCGCGACCGTATCGATGATGCGAAGATCGACACCGTGCTTTCAAACAGCTTTGGCTTCGGCGGCACCAACGCCACGCTGGTCTTCCAGCGCTACGCAGCCTGATCCGTCCGCCCGGCTCAGACCGGGCGGTTTCTTATTCTCGGGACGTCAAAACTATGAATGGACTCATGGCCGGCAAGCGCGGCCTCGTTATGGGCGTCGCCAACGACCATTCCATCGCTTGGGGTATTGCCAAGGCGCTTTCCGCAGCTGGCGCCGAGCTGGCCTTCACCTATCAGGGCGAGGCTTTCGGCCGGCGCGTCAGGCCGCTGGCGGAGGAAGTAGGAGCGAAGCTGCTCTTACCCTGCGATGTCGAGGACGAGGCATCTGTCGACGCGGTATTCGAGGCTCTGAAAGCTGAGTGGGGTCGGCTCGACTTCGTCGTGCACGCTATTGGCTTTTCCGACAAGAACGAGCTGAAGGGCCGTTACGCCGACACCACGCGCGCCAATTTCTCGCGCACCATGGTCATCTCGGTGTTCTCCTTCACGGAAATTGCCCGTAAGGCCGCGGCAATGATGACCGAGGGCGGTACCTTGTTGACGCTGACCTACGGCGGCTCGACGCGCGTCATGCCCAATTACAACGTGATGGGCGTTGCCAAGGCTGCGCTGGAAAGCTCGGTCCGCTATCTCGCTGCCGACTTTGGCGGCGACGGTATCCGTGTTAATGCCATCTCGGCGGGTCCTGTTCGGACACTGGCCGGTTCCGGTGTCACCGACGCTCGCCTGATGTTCAATTTCCAGAAGAAGAACGCGCCGTTGAAGCGCACCGTTTCGATCGACGAAGTCGGTCGCTCGGCACTCTATCTGCTGTCGGACCTGTCTTCTGGTGTGACCGGCGAGGTTCATTTCGTCGATTCCGGTTACTCGATCATGTCGATGCCGCGTATCGACGAGCTCAAGGAGCAGGATCGTCGGGAAACGGCCGAAACGCCGGCTGGCTGACGAGAACTTCAGCCCAATGGATCAAGGCCGGCGGTTTCCGCCGGCCTTTTTCATTGACATTCAGTCATCACTGCCCGGAATCTGTTGGTCGGAAGGATCGCCCGATGGCGATGCTTGACAGGCCTGAACCGCGGTTGCCAGCAGAGGTTCGAAAGCAGGATCGTCGCCCCGCTCCGCCCAGATTCCGGTGTCATCGACCGATGTGGCCACGCATCCACAAAAACGCTCGGACATTTCAGGCGTCGCACCATGACGTTCATATTCCGCGCGGCAGTCGGCAATGAAGCCGGTCCGTTGGACGGCCGGGTCGACGGGGATCAATGCTGCAAGGCCCAGGGCCAAGCCGAAGAGGACCGGCTGATGCAAGAGATAAAAGGCAAGGGAATGACGTCCGAGCCATGCCAGCCAGCGTGAGCCGCGCGGCAAAGGCGGTGTAAGCCTCGTGGCACGCGCCAGCGGAACTCCAAGAACGAGGCCGATGATGTAGGGCGCGATCCACGGGAACAGAGGCACCAGATCATTCGAGACGGGCGGCGTCTCGGCGAGCCCTAGGAAGCCCCAGCCAATGCCATCGAGGGCCGGCGACCTCCATAGGTGGGGAAGAACAAGGGCCATGGCTGCAAGCAGGATCAGCAGGGCGTTCGGCAGCCGAACGAGCAGTGGCGCCAGAAGGCTGGCGAGCAGCATCATGTGCAGGATGCCAAAGAAGATCCAGGCGTCCGGGAAATAGATATAGGTGGCTATGGAGACAGCCGCTGCGGCGAGTGCCAAGCGCAGAAGTCGGATGCCGTAGCGCAGCAGGTCGAATCCGCCTCGTGCTGCAAGACGGAAGGACAGGCCGGAAAGCAGCAGAAAGCTTCCGGCAATTGCCGCTGCATAGCCTCGCCAAATCGGATCCACCGCCACGCCCCAGCTGACAAGGCGCTCATTGGCGAGATCCCAGGAAAAATGATAGGAGGCCATGGCTAGCAGCAGAACGCCGCGCAGAACGTCGACCAGTGGCAGACGCCGTGGTCGATCGTCGTCATGCTCTATCGGAGGTAGCGAATCAGCCATGTTCCGTCTCTCCACCATCGCCTTCGGATGTGCGGCAGCAGCGGCCTCGTGGCAACTGGTGGTCCTCAGAAAATGACAGCTTCCTTGTGCGAAGGCGCGATCGACGGTCTTGAGTACCGTTTCCGAAAGGGGAGCGATACGCTGGTCGTCATCTTCAGTCAGGTAAGAGTGCCGACCGGAAAGTTCGGTCTTGAGCGGCTGTTCGCCGGCACGACGCACAGCTTGCTGCTGTTCAACGAACCTGGGAACGACTGGTATCGCCGTCGCGGGAGCGCCATCGACGAGCTCATAGACCGAGCCGCCTTGGCGGCGAAAGCGAACCGCCGGATTTTCTACGGCAGCTCGATGGGCGCTTTCGGTACGGTCGCCACAGCGGCGCGACACCCCGATGCCGAGTTTTACGCCTTTGCGCCGGACTTTCGCATTGGAGAGCCGGGCAGCCAGTCTGCCACTTCAGGTCTGTCGGAGGATCCACAGGAAGCCAGCCTTGGCGATTTGCTCGAGAGCGCACGGCAAGGCGCGGGGCGGATCGTCGTGCCGCTTTATGACCCCTATGACGCCGGTGTCGGTGCTCGCCTTGCGGCGTATCAGCTTCCGGACGCAGTGACCTTGGTGCCCCTCCGATCGAGCCACGAGGTGCATGACCACCTCTACAGTTTGAATATCATCCGGAAGGTCGTCGCCACCTTCAACCGCGACATTAGCGACGAGGCGGCGGCACGCGGACTACTGGCTCAGCCGGTGGACTGGCCGGCCCACGCCAATCTTGCCGCAGCAAGATCGGCCTTTGATACCGGCGCCAGCGTCGATCTTGATGCCTTGTGCGGGCTTTTGCCTGAGAGAAACCCCGGGCTAACGTTACTAGCGGTCGATTTGGCCGAGCGATCGGGGCACATCGACCGTGCGATAGAACTGCTTGCAGACCTCGACGCGGCGATCATGTCCGACGCTGTTATGTCGGGCCTTGCAAAGCGATATCTGAAACAGGTCCCGCGCCGCCGTATTCAACTGCTCAGTCGGGTGGGAGAGACGGTCGCGGCCCACCGTGTCGCAGTCGAGGCCGCAGTTCGTTTTCCCACCGACGAGGGTTTTGCTACCCTCGCCGCGCCTTCGGATTAATCTCGATCAGTGAACCAGCATCGGCGTGAGATCCGCCTCAGCTGCATTGGCAATCGCCGCCTCGCGGCTGTCGGTCAGCATGATCGGCTCCCCATCGGCTGAATGCAGAGCCCACAGCTTCATGCCGGGCCTGAGGTCGAGGTAGCCAGGATGAGCTGCGATCACGTCATCGGACGAGACGCGCCGCAGATAGGCGACCGTGCCACCGCCAAGCTGCCGGAATGCGGCATCTGGCATGATTTTCCGATCTTCGGCGGAAGTGGTCTTGATGAAAGAAGCCATCTCTTTACTCCTTTCCCTCGGCACGGCTTCGCCGGACTGAGGGAAGAACACCGCTCGCCTTGAGAGGGCGTTCGGGTTTGGAACTAGTCTAGGGGGAAAAAATGACCGGCGGGTTTATCGTCAGTCCTCAGAATTGATTTCGATCCGGCGGATCACGCGCTCCAATGGCGGGCGCACCAGGTCGATCGACAGCAAGCCATTCCGAAGATCCGCGCCGAGGATCTCGATGCCCTCGGCCAGCACGAACGTTCGCTGGAATTGCCGCGCTGCGATACCGCGATGAAGATAGAGGCGCGACTTGTCGTCGGCCTGGCGTCCGCGGATTACCAACTGGTTCTCTTCTACGGAGACTTCAAGCTGCTCACGTGTGAAACCGGCGACCGCCAACGTGATGCGGAGGACATCGCCCTCCGGAGCGTCGCGTTCGATTCGCTCGATGTTATAGGGGGGATAGCCGTCGTTCGTAGCTTTTGACACCCTGTCGAGTGCCCGCTCGATCTCATCGAAGCCCAGAAGGAATGGGCTCGAGAAGCCTGCCAATCTTGTCATCGTCCAAAGTCCTCACAAGGAAGCGACCTTGACCAGGCCCCTGAGGCACCCGGTGATCAGCGTTCTATATGGCCTCGCCGATTACGGCGTTCAAGACCGGTTGGTTTCGAGGAGCCGGAGGCGCGCTTCACGTCCGAGCTGCGCTGCCAGACACTGACCATGGAGGCCCATTCTCCGATCCAACAGCCCTGCCGCCGCATCATCCAGTTGGGCGAACTGGTGGGCAAAATAGAAGCCTTGCGAGTTGAAACGCGCAACAAGGGCCGGCGTTAGGCCGGAAAATGTCAGCAGGTCTTCGGCCTGGTGCACAGGCCTGGCTTTCGCTGAGCTATCGTTATTGGCGATGAAGTCGGCGACACGCGGGAAAACCGATGACCGCCAGCGCGCTCCATTGAAGAGAGCAAACCTGCCGACCTTTTCTTCTGTATGCCGGTATCCGCCAGAGGAGGTCGTGGTCATTTGATGTGCGGCGTGGGTCTGACCACCGCCGCCAAACCTGTCGTGTCCCGCTTCCACGGTCATTAGAGGGATGCCGGCAAGCGGTCCCTTTGGGTCCGGAGGAATATCTTGATCCAAATCGCCGGAAAAAGGACGGTTGACCAAGACTGCCTCGATCCACTGAAGCATGAACTCTGCCGGCACATCCATGACGGCCAGAAACTCCTCGAAAAATGCGCGATGTCCGTCGGCATCGTCACCGTCACCTGAAATCAGAGATAGAAACAGGTCTTTCGGATCGGTCATTGAGCGATCAAGGTCCGATGTCAGGAAGCCGGTAAGCGTGAAAAAGCCTGGGAATACCTCCCGGTAAGCGCCTTCGAACTGGGAAGGCACCGGAGCGATCACCGTCCGCATGAACCAGTCGAGGCCGCGTTCGGTTGCAGCCCTTGCCAAGCCCGAGTGATCTGTCCTGCAGTCGACGGGGCCGCCAATCAATGTCAGCGTAGCCGGAGCGTGACCGCGCCTGTTTAGGAGCACTGCCGCCGCAACGGCAACCGGGCAGGATTCCATGATCGCTACGATGTGGACGCGCCCGTCTATCAGCGTTGCCATATCGGCAATAGATTCGATCGCTTCACCAAGGCCAAAGGCGCCTGCGGACAGCGGCGTGTGCCGAGCATCGGCCCAATTGGCGACATACACTGCGTGCCCCGGAAGAAAAGCGGCCACAGTGTCTCGAACGAGCGTTGGACAATGCCCGGCGTAGGGAGGCACCACGAGCACGTGGGGTACAGCTGCCTCCGGGGTGATGCATGTGCGGTCGAACGCAGTGAGCATCCAGAAGGGAGTGGCCTTCACGCATCGTTCGAACACAGGCCCACGTACACCGGATACCATTGCCGTGCCCAGATTGAACGCCGGATGGCGATAGCGGCGCGCAATGCGAGCGTAGAGTTCGGCTGAGGGGCCGGATGCAGCCGGAGCACGGCGTTCCACCGGCCGTTGCAGGTGGTCTGGAGACCCGGATCCGGAATAGCTGTGATAAAACGGCACGCCGTCCTCCAAGCGGTCAGTATCCCCCCAACCGGTTCCTCTCCGCTTCTGTGTCGGTGGTGAAAAGGATAGCGGTCGCCATCGCGACGACAAGCTACCGCCCCTCCGCTCTTAGTCGCGAAGGAGCCCTCAAAGGGGCGATTCTGGCATAGACTTCCGTCTGAATCGTCTCGACTGGACCTAGAAGCCACCCATGTCGGGCAATTGGGGGTCTATCAGCTGCTGGATGCGTCTTGCCGCGATTTGGGCGAAACGCAATGTCATCGCCCGTCTCGTTGCTGCAGCGAGACGGTGACTGGGCGCCTCCCTGAGAATGGCGCCACCATAACCGTCCGCAACAATCAGACCGGCATCTGCGGGAAAGATCTCGGTGGGAACGCCGGCGTGTGTGGCGAAGAAAAGCTGATCGCAGTGCAGTCGATAATCCGGCCATTTTCTGTCAGCCCGAAAATCCTCGACCGACGATTTGATCTCCACGATGAAGATATCGCCATTTGCGCCCAGTGCTGTAACGTCGGCGCGTCGACCGGAGGCAAGCGGTAATTCATAAATGACTGAGAAACCGTGGCCTGCCAGCAGGCGGCCGACCCCGCGCTGCACCAGGCGGGCATTCTCGGACTGACGCCCGTCGTTGACGAAATTTTCAATCGGCGATGAAAAGGCGGTCGTTGGCAAGGCCATGCTGTGTCTCCCGCCAACATTGTTCATGATTTGTTTCGGAAAATCAACCTGCGCCAACACGGGTCGTGTATGCGCCCGACGTAAGGACTCTCACAGAGGGCGCGCGATTCTTTATGGCCGGCTCAAGCAGCGTCCGACCGAACATTCTCGGTGAGCAGCGCATACATGGCGGCTGCGTCATCGGAAGCTCTCAGCTTGGCGGCTGTCGCATCGTCGCGCAAAACGCGGGCGATACGGGCGAGAGCTTTCAAGTGATCTGCCCCAGCGCTTTCCGGAGCGAGCAACAGGAACATGACGTCAACGGGTTCACCGTCGAGGGAATCGAAATCGATCGGGCGATCGAGCAATGCGAACACACCGACGAGTCGATCGAGGCCGACAAGCTTACCATGGGGAATGGCTACGCCATGTCCCACGCCAGTCGAGCCTAGCTTCTCGCGCTGCATCAGCGTCTCGAAGATGTCACGCTCGTCGCGTCCGGTGAGAGCCGCAGCCTTGGCGGCCATCTCCTGAAGCGCCTGCTTCTTGTTGGCTGATTTCAGCCGCGGCAGGACCGCGTCGATCACCAAGAGGTCGCTCAGATCCATCGTCTTGTTCCACGTTAGGCAGAGGGCCGGTAGCCCGACCCTCGCCTTCATATAGGTCTAGAAAACGAAAAGACAGATGGGATGAGCCCGGTTATCTGGCGATTTCGTTGAGCGACGGGTCTATCCAGCCGATATTTCCATCATTCCGCCGGTACACCACATTGACGCCGCCGTTGCCGGCATTGCGGAACATCACCAGCGGCGCGCCCGTAAAGTCTAGTTCGCTGACTGCCGAGCCGACACTCATGGTGCGGATTTTTTGGGTGGTTTCCGCCACGACGGTCGGAGCGAAGTCCTCGCTGACCTCTTCGTCCTCGAACGCAGCGAAGATAGTTGCTTGCGCGCTGATGTCGCCCCAGGAGCGCCCGCCTGGCGTCTGGTCACCCGCCGCCGATTCGCCACCCTTGAAGTTCTTGAGCTTCCGCTTGTGACGCCGCATCCGCTTGCCGATTCGCTCAATAGCCTTTTCGGCCGCCGGATAAGCCTCGAAATCCTCACCTCGCGATTGCAATGTTGTGCCGGAGGCGAGCTGGATCGAGCAGTCGACGATATAGGCCTTGCCCTCTTTCTGCACCACGACATGCCCGGTAAAGGCTTCGTCGTAGTATTTGCCGAGTTCCTCTGCGGTTCGAGTGGTGATGTGTTCGCGAAGCGCTTGGCCGATGTCGACGTTCTTTCCGGTAATGCGAAGCGGCATCAGAGTCCTCGTTTCTCGCGCCTTTTGAAACGACCGGTACGCCGATGGAAAGCTCCGTTCGGTGCCCGTATCCCCGGCTCTTCCGCTGGAAGCGGTCTCACGCCGGCGCCGGCGAGCGGGGGCGCGGCTTTCCGTCTCGCCGATGGATGGTTTTGGCCTCACCTGCCGTCCCACCCTGAGGCCAGGGTTGGCGTCGATCGGACTGTGAAGCGTAAAGCTGAAACCTCCCTGAGCTGGCGATGTCGGGCGACGCACCCGCCTGCTTGAGATGTGGCGTTGGCCGGAGAGGATATCAATCCATCTTCCGGATGAGCCCCGATTGAGGAAAGGTTACAGCGATTTCAGGCGCCGGCAAGCTGCTTGAGGCGGCGGCGTTGGACCGAAGAGGGAATACGCAGTGCTTCCCTGTACTTAGCCACCGTGCGCCGTGCAATGTCGATGCCGTCGTCACGTAGCATCTTGACCAGCGTATCGTCCGACAGCACGTCTTCGGCGGTTTCCCCATCGATTAGCTGCTTGATGCGATGGCGAACCGCTTCGGCCGAATGGGCATCGCCGCCTTCTGATGAGGCAATGGAGGAGGTGAAGAAATACTTGAGTTCGAAGATGCCACGCGTCGTTGCCATATACTTGTTCGACGTGACGCGTGACACCGTCGATTCATGCATGCCGATGGCATCGGCGATCATTCTGAGGTTGAGCGGCTTCAGATGCGCGACACCATGGGTCAGGAATCCGTCCTGCTGACGAACGATTTCCGTAGCGACTTTCATGATCGTCTTGGCCCTTTGGTCGAGGCTCTTGGTCAACCAGTTGGCCGACTGGAAGCACTCGCCGAGGTAGCTCTTCTCTTCTTCGCGTGCCGTCTTTGAAACTTCCGCATAATAGGTCTGGTTGACCAGAACCTTCGGCAGCGTGTCCGTGTTGAGCTCTATCGTCCAGCCGCCGTCGGCTGCCGCTTGGACCATGACGTCCGGCACGACGGTTTGAACCTGCGTCGAGCCGAAGGCATGCCCCGGCTTGGGGTCGAGCGCCAGGATCTCCTTGATCATGTCAGCGAGGTCTTCATCATCGACGCCGCAGAGGCGCTTCAGCGCTGTCAGATCGCGCCGTGCAAGCAGATCGAGATGATCGACCAGGCTTTGCATCGCTGGGTCGAGTCGGTTCTTTTCGGCAAGCTGCAAGGCCAGACATTCGGACAGGCTGCGGGCGCAAATGCCGGTGGGTTCGAAGGTCTGGAGCACCGCCAGCACTTTTTCGACCTCTGAAAGGGGAGCTCCCAGTCGGTCGGCCGTAGCGGGAAGGTCGGCGCGCAGGTAACCGGCCTCGTCGACCTGATCGATGAGATCATGACCTATGAGGCGCAGGACCGGATCGGTGATGGCGACGGCCAACTGCTCGGCCAGATGGTCGGCGAGGCTGACTTCTCCGGCAACGAAGCTTTCGAGGCTATAATCTTCGCCGCTACCACCGCGACCGACCGAAGACCAGTCTCCGCCGGCAAGCGCGCCGACATCCATCGCCGGGCGCTCTTGTGGGCTGGTATCGTCCGGGTAGACGTTGCCTATGTCGGTGTCGAGAACGTTGGCCACCCGCTCGGAGCTTGGCGCTCCTTCGGTCTCGAACCAGTCAGGAGCATCGGCTCTGGCCGGCAAATCCGCTTCGGGTGGCTCGACGGTGGGAGCATCTCCCTCGCCATCGTCGGCTCTCTCAAGAAGGGGATTTCGCTCCAGCTCTTGTTCGACGTAAGTGACGAGATCCATGTTGGAGAGCTGAAGAAGCTTGATGGCTTGCATCAGCTGCGGCGTCATCACCAGCGACTGGCTTTGTCTGAGTTCGAGCCGCGCTGACAGCGCCATCGAGCACCCTCCGTCCACCCCGCACGAAAGCGGTAGCCATGAATGTCACCGAGGCGAACCAAGGTGGTCCGCTTCTTGCTTCATAACCTAGGCAGAGGGCAGCTTCAAAGGGTAAATTGCTCGCCGAGGTAAACGCGACGTGCGTCCGCATCGGCGATGATATCGTCGGGCGTTCCTTCAACCAGCAGCATGCCGGAATGAAGGATATAGGCGCGATCGATAAGGCCAAGCGTCTCTCGGACGTTGTGGTCGGTAATCAGAACGCCGATGCCTCGACCGGTGAGATGGCGCACAAGGGCCTGGATATCGCCAACCGCGATCGGATCGACTCCGGCGAACGGTTCGTCGAGCAGCATGAATACCGGTCGGCTGGCCAGGGCGCGGGCAATTTCGGCTCGCCGGCGCTCGCCACCGGACAGGGCGATTGCCGGTTGCCTGCGCAGATGGGCAAGATGAAACTCATCAAGGAGCGCGTCGAGTTCTGCCTCGCGAGCGTCACGGTTAGGCTCGACAAGCTCCAACACGGCGCGAATGTTGTTCTCTACGGTGAGGCCGCGGAAAATTGACGCTTCCTGGGGCAGATAACCGATACCGAGCCGTGCACGACGGAACATCGGATATCCCGTGATGTCATGCCCATCGAGGAAGATGCTCCCCCCATTGGCCGGGATCAGCCCGGTGATCATATAGAACAGCGTTGTCTTGCCGGCGCCATTGGGTCCGAGAAGGCCGACAGCTTCGCCGCGTCGGACCTGCATGGACACGCCCCGGACGACCGGCCTCTGGCCGAAAGTCTTGACGAGATTGAAGACAGCAAGATCGGACGTGTCGGCCGCTTCTGGAGGCGGCAGGCTTTCAGCCTGGGCGAAGTGCTTCAGCAAGTCTATCTGTATCCTGGAAAATAGGAGCGTCAGCTCTTAGGTTTGCCGGTGCCAGTGGTGTCGAGCGACTTCGGTGCGATCAGCATTTGTACCCGGGTGCCGGCACCGATCATCTTGGCCTGACTGGTGTTGATGTCGATCTGCAGCTTCGGACCACGAATGACGTTGTCGCCTTGTGTGAGAACGACATTGTCTGTCAATACGATCGTGTTTGCAGCCGTGTCGAACACGCCATTATCGCCACTCGCCGTTTGTGTCGGCGAGGTGACGAGCACGTTGCCTTTCGCTTCCAGGCGACTGACCTGCTGCGGTCCCTCTCCCGTCGGCGACCCCTGGTAGAACACAACGAGCCGATCGGTTTTCAGCACCGTTGTCCCTTGCCGAACGATGACGTGGCCAGTGAAGATGGCTGTCTTGTCTTGATCGTGCACCTCGAGCTGTTCCGACTCGAACTGGATTGGCTGGTCGGAAGACATGCCAAGTCCTTGATACGTCGTGGCCGGGAGCTTGGCCGTTTGTTCGGCGGCATAGGCCGGCCTAAAAACGAGGGTGATCAACACGCCGGCCATTGCGGCCTTGCGCAAGAAGCTGGAGTGAGGCGTACGGACCGTCATCTTCAGTTGCCTTCTGCCTCGTCGAGGCGGCTTGCACTGTCTGGCTCGAGTCGCTGGGCTCAAGCTGTCTCAGTGTACTTAAGGAGTTGGCTCTGTGGTATTTTCTTTCGGCGCAACTTGGCCGGAATTCGTGCTTTTCGCGTCGCCCTGACGGGCGGCGGGGTTGACCGTCATGTGAACCCCACCCGTGAAGGTCACTGTCCCCGCCTTCTTCTCAAGGCCCATCTTTTCAGCATTGATTTCGCCGAGACGTGACGAGAAGGCGACGGGACTGTCGGAGGTTAGAGCGCCGGTGTTCAAATCGATCTCCGCTCGGCTCAACGCTCCTCCCGAGCCGTCGGAGTTGGCCAGTCTGATGTTCTCCTTCAGCACCAGCTTCTGTGCCCCGGAGTCATAAACGCCGGTGTCGGCGAGCAGGTTGGCCTGGCTGCCATCGGCCTGGATCACGTTTGCTTCGATGCCCTTAAGGCGGATGATCTTTGTGTCGCTCAGGTCTTGCAGCGCACTTTCGGCCCGCACCTTATAAGTTCGCCCCTTGCCGTCACTGCCCGAGAGATGGGGCGCGTCCATGGCAAGGCCATCGGTCGTGATCTTCAGGTCGCCGACGCTGAGGCTGATTGAAATCCGAGTAATGACCGTCGCAACAAGGACCAGCGCGAAGAGCAGCGCACCAATCGCCGGCAGCAAGACGCGCAGGCGACGAACCCGCCGGCTTTCCCGGGCTGCGGTTGCAAACAGCGGCGCACGCGCGGCGGACCCGTCAAACGGTTCCATCCCGCCGCCACCGAAAGCACGGTTCGCCGCGATGTCAGTCATCCTTCGTACCCGTTCAGGCACGGGTCTCCGTCTTGAGTTTCAACCAAAGCACGTGAGACCACGGCCTCTCGCGCTGCGGCCAGAATTATATCCAGCCAACAAATTGTACGCGCAAATGATAAACTAACGCTTGCTGCACGACGAGTGGGCGATAATCACATTCAAGCCATCGACAGAATGCGCCTCTAGGTTGCAAGACAGAGGCTTGCATGTCAGGCGCTGATAACTCATCAACTCAGCTATGGGCGAAAATATCCTCTTCGCCCCAACCGGCCAAATCGAGGTCGGCACGTGTCGGCAGAAAGCGGAAGCAAGCCTCTGCCATTTCCATGCGGCCTTCGCGCTCCAGCATGGCCAGAAGCCGCAAACGAAGAGCGTGTAGGTTCAGCACGTCGGATGCAGCATATTCGAGCTGGGCCTGGCTCAGCGTCGCCGCTCCCCAATCCGAAGACTGCTGCGCTTTCGAAATGTCGATTCCGAGCAGTTCCTTGGTGACGTCCTTAAGACCATGCCGATCGGTATAGGTGCGCGTGAGACGCGAGGCGATCTTTGTGCAAAAGAGTGGCGTGACGGTTATACCGAAGGTTCGCTTCAGGATGGCAATGTCGAAGCGGGCAAAGTGAAAGACCTTGATGCGCCGTGGGTCGGTTAGGAGTCGCACAAGGTTGGGAGCGGCCGTCTGTCCCTTGGCAATCTGAACGACATCGGCCGAGCCATCCCCTGGCGAAAGCTGCACGACACAGAGACGGTCACGATGGGGGTTGAGCCCGAGGGTTTCGGTGTCGATGGCAACGACATCGCCGTAAGCGTCGAGGTCGGGAAGATCGCCGGTATGGAGGCGGATGGTCATGGCGGCACTCTGCAAGCTAAGCATCCGCTTGAAAAGGCCTAGGGTCTTTCCAAAAGGCGGACATCTGGAGGAGACCGGCAGGCTAGCCGCCGGCTCTGGAAATGATCTGCCGTATATGCGGACGCCACACGGTCGAGTGCAAGGAAATTATGCCAAGATCGTCCGGCGAAGAGAAATCAGACGACAGCTGCGTCGGCGATACGCAGGCCGGCGATCTGGTCGGCCAAGCGGACGATTTTGTCTTTTGTTTCGGCGCGAGGCGGCACCATCACCGGCTCCAATATTTCGGCCTTGAGGCGCACCAACAGGGCTGCCACCTGCTCTGGGGCTATTGCTTGGGAGCGACAAACCGACGCCCTATTGCTTCGATGCGCGCAGACAACAAAAAAACCTGCCGTGAAGGGCAGGTTGTAACTCGATCTTCGAATTATCAGCGGACATGTCGCCGATCCGAAGATCGACGATGGTGCCCAGGAAAGGACTCGAACCTTCACGCCTCGCGGCACACGGACCTGAACCGTGCGCGTCTACCAATTCCGCCACCTGGGCACAGGGGTCGTCGGCTGGCGGGGTGAATACGGGGTCGGCGCGACGTTGTCAACCGCCATTTCCATCATCGCCGATGAATTCCGTCGGCTACGGAATGCTACGCGGTCCGGACTGTACAGAATGCGGCATCCTGCCGTAATAATTCGGTTTTGCGGGATCGGCCCGAAGCCATTCACGGCGCGCGTCGATTGTGGATCGCAACATATGCAGGAAGGGATCGTCATGCCCCTCGTTCGGGAAGAAAAGCCGATCGTCACCGTCTTCGGCGCCTCCGGCTTCATCGGTCGCCATGTGGTGCGGGCGCTGGCCAAGCGTGGCTGGCGGATTCGTGCAGCCTGCCGTCGGCCCGACCTGGCAGCTCATCTTCAACCGTTGGGCGGCGTCGGCCAGATCATGCCGATGCAGGCCAATCTACGCTATCGCACGTCGATCGACCGCGCTGTGAGTGGCGCTGATGCGGTCGTCAATCTGGTCGGTATTCTCTCCGCATCGGGGCGCCAGACGCACGCAGCTGTGCAGGCATTCGGTGCTCGCGCTGTTGCCGAGGCTTGCGCCGCTGCCGGCATCTCACGTCTGGCTCATGTGTCGGCCATCGGGGCAGATGCCGCCTCGCGCTCCGTCTACGCGCGCACCAAAGCCGCAGGTGAGAGCGCTGTTCTCGAAGTGGTTCCGAGCGCCGTCGTCTTGCGTCCCTCGGTGGTGTTTGGCCCGGAAGACCATTTTCTGAACATGTTCGGCGAAATGGCTGCGCGCAGCCCGATATTGCCGCTTATCGGTGGAGGCCTGACGCTTCTGCAGCCTGTGTTCGTCGGAGATGTCGCAGAGGCGGTTGCCAGTGCGGTTGATGGCCAGATCGCGGGCGGCCGAATCTACGAGCTTGGCGGGCCGGAGGTTCTAACCTTCCGTGCCATCATTGAGCGTCTGCTCGTCGAAACGGATCGAACCCCGAGATTGGTGACGATTCCCTTCGGTCTTGCAGCCCTTGGCGCCCGACTCACTTCGTGGATGCCGGGTGCGCCGCTGACGGCCGATCAGGTCGAACTTTTGAAGGTGGGGAGCGTCGTGTCGGCTGCCGCAATCGGCGAGGGACGTACGCTTGAAGCGTTTGGCATTCGGCCGACTTCGCTCGCGACCGTGCTGCCAGAATATGCCGTGCGGTTCCGCCCGCACGGCCAGTACGATAGGGACAAGGCGCCGGCTTGAAGCCGGCGCGCTCTTTCAGTTGACCCAGCCGGTCAGGATCATGGCGAACAGCAGGCCGCCAACTATGACGCGGTAGACGGCAAAGGCAGTGAAGCGGTTGGTCTGGATATAGCCGAGCAGCCACTTCACCGACACGAAGGCCGTGATCGCCGAGACAACGAAGGCGATGGCGAGCGCTAGCCAGTTTTCGCCGGCAGCGGCGGTTCCGTCCTTCAGCGTTGCCACGATTTCAAAGGCACTTGCCGCGTACATCGTGGGGATACCAACCAGGAAGGCGAACTCGGTCGCCGCGGCGCGGTTTCCCGTGCCGAGCAGCATGGCCGCGAAAATCGTCGAAGCCGACCGCGACGTTCCCGGAAAAACACCTGCAACGACCTGTGCGATGCCGACCACCACGGCGACCGTCCAGCTGACGTGGCGGCTTTCCGGGCGTTTGGCGGCAAAATGCTCGGCAAGAATCATCCAGAAGCCGCCGATCACCAACGCCCAGGCAATGGGAACGACGGTTTCCGGCAACTTGAAGCCAAGCTTCTTGACGATGAGCCCCAAGACGGACGTGACCAGAAACGCCACGATCAATTTTCCAAGATAGACTCTCGTTTCCGGATCTTTCCAGCCGGTCAGAAACCCAACCAGTCGCTGCCAGTAGATCACCGTCACCGCCAGAATGGCGCCGGCCTGGATCACGATATTGAACAAGTCGGAACGTGCACCCAGCCATTGCTCGGCGATAATGAGGTGTCCGGTGCTGGAAATCGGCAGGAACTCGGTGATACCTTCAATGACGCCGAGAAGGACTGCTTGAATGAGACCCGTTAGATCCATGTCGCGAAACTTTCGATCAAAATAGGTGGAGCGAATGGGGGAAGCTGATAACCAGTTGTTCATACATGGCGTCGGCTCTATAGGCCAGCCTTGCTGCTTTCATGCCAACCCGAATCGGACGGACATGAGGCAGCGCTGGATACTCTTGGCGATCCATTCCCATCCTTTGTCTTGACGTCGGTGTGACCGACGATCCGGGTTTACGATGCTCAAGCTCTATCATCACCCTTTTTCCACTACGTCGCGCTTCGTAAGGCTGATGCTGGCCGAGCATGATGCCAAGGTTGAGCTCATCGTCGAGAAGAGCTGGGAACGTCGGCCGGAGTTCCTGGAACTCAATCCAGCAGGCAATGTCCCTGTTCTGGTCGAGAATGATGGCCCACCGATCGTCGGCGCCGGCCCGATCATGGAATATGTCGACGAAACGCGTGGCTACGCTCTGGGCGACCGGCGCCTCATGCCGAACCACCCCGAAGCGCGCGCTGAAATGCGGCGTCTCGTCGACTGGTTTCTGCACAAGACCCATGAAGAGGCTGTCCAATATTTCCTGCACGAAAAGATCATGAAGCTGGAGTTGCCGCGCGAGCTCGGCGGCGGTTCGCCGGACAATCAGGTGCTGAGGGTTGCCCGCGTCAATATCAAACATCATCTCCACTACATCGGTTGGCTGTCCGGTTCGCGTAACTGGCTGTCGGGCGAGCAGCTGACATTCGCCGATCTCGCCGCCGCTGCCGAGTTGTCGGTGATCGACTATGTCGGTGACATCCCATGGGACGAGGATCTCAATGCCAAATACTGGTATGCCCGGATCAAGTCGCGCCCCACGTTTCGCACGCTGCTCGCCGACCGCTTGCCGGGGCTGCCTGCTGCGCCGATCTACACCGATCTGGACTTCTGATCCCGGGAGTGCGTTGTGAGCTGGCGCACCCGCGCCCGCGATCTCGGCTTTTCAGCGGTCGGCATAGCACCTGTTGACCGGCTGGGCGAGGCAGCGCGTCGCTTGCGCGCTTTCGTCGAACTTGGCCGCCATGGCTCGATGGCCTGGATGGAGGAGACTCTAGACCGGCGTGCTGACCCACGCGTGCTCTGGCCGGAGGCTCGGTCGGCCGTCGTGCTGGCCATGAACTACGGTCCGGATAGCGATGCGCTCGGCAACCTCGCAAAGCCCAGCGTGGGCAACATTTCAGTATATGCCCGCCATCGCGATTACCATGATGTTTTGAAAGGGCGTCTCAAGGAAGTCGCGGGGCTTATCGCTCGCGAGACAGGCGCCGACGTCAAGGTTTTCGTCGACACGGCTCCGCTCATGGAAAAACCGCTTGCCGCGCTGGCCGGGATCGGCTGGCAGGGTAAGCACACTAACGTCGTTTCGCGCGACTTCGGCTCCTGGCTGTTTCTCGGTGTCATCCTGTCGGCGGACGATCTGCCAGCCAGTGAAGCGGCCAGCGATCATTGCGGCGCCTGTCGCCGATGCCTCGACGCCTGTCCGACGGGCGCCTTTCCCGCGCCATATCAGATCGATGCGCGGCGCTGCGTCTCTTATCTGACCATCGAGCATGAGGGTCCAATTCCTGATGAGTTCAGGCCGCTGATCGGCAATCGAATCTATGGTTGCGATGATTGTCTCGCCGTTTGTCCCTGGAACAAGTTCGCCAGTCAGGCGGCGGAAATGAAGCTTCGCCCGCGTCCTGAGCTTACGGAGCCATCGCTCGCCGCCCTCGCGGCGCTGGACGATGCCTCCTTCCGTGTGCTTTTCAGTGGCTCGCCCGTCAAACGAATCGGACGTAACCGCTTTGTTCGCAACGTCGCAATCGCGATCGGCAACTCCGGCGATCCGGCCTTGATTGAAGCCCTGACGCCACTTCTGGCCGATACCGATCCGATTGTGGCAGACGCGGCCGGATGGGCCCTCGCGCGCCTGTCGGCTGAGGATGCTACAGGCACGAAAGCTGGTGCCGGTGTTCGATGACTGGTGTCACCGAGCAGCCGCGCCGCTGACCTCGCGCCCGAATGCGTCAGGGACGCGCATGGCGCTGATGGCACCGCCAAGCGCGAGTGCGGCCATAATCCAGAATGTTCCCTGAAGCTCCGGAAGGCCGACACGGTCACTTCCCGTCACGGCCTGCAAAGCCGACAGGCTGAAGGCGGCAACCGCCACGCCGGCGGCTTGAGTGGCTTGCTGCATCATGGCGATCAGGTTCGAGGCGTTGCCGCGCTCGGAACCAGGCACGTCAGCAAACGCCAGCGTGGTCAAGGTCGTCAGCTGAATGGACCGGACGCTGCCTGCGAACAACAAGATCAGCACCACCACGATGGGCGCCTGGAGCGAGCCAACCAGCGCACAGGCGACCATGGAAAGCGCTACCAATACACCGTCGGCGACGAGAAGCTTGCGGAAGCCAAACCAGCGCATCAATGGCGTGGTAACGAACTTGATGCCGAGATTGCCCACGAAATAGACGAGCACCCACAATCCTGCCGACGATGGCGACAATCCGAAGCCGAGTTGGAACCAGAGTGGGAGCAGGAAGGGCGCGGCCGAAAACAGCACTCGATAGAGTCCGCCAGGGTGAAAGGCATAACCGAGGCTGGGCCGTGAGAGGGCAGCGAGTGACAACAGAGGCTCTGCGCGCTGCTTGAGATGACGAACGGCTAGGACTCCCAGGAGGACACCGACGCCGATCATGAGCAAAGCGATTACTCGTTCCCCCCCGGCTTCTGCAGACCGCTGAAATCCGGCGAGGAGCGTCGTCAGGCTGGCGGCGCACAATAGGAAGCCCAAGACGTCGAGACGCCGGGGATTGGCTTCGCGCTCGTTCGGCACGAGTTTGATAATCGCCAGTATCCCGAGGAAGCCGAGTGGCAGGTTCAGCCAGAAGTTCCAGCGCCAGCTGAGATGCTCCGTAATCAAGCCACCCAGCACCGGACCGACGATCGGCGCCATCAGCGCCGGCCAGACCATCAGCGCCGTGGCGCGAACAAATTCCGTCTTGGCGGCGCGGCGCATCACGACGGCAGTTCCGACCGGCAGTAAAAGCGCGCCCCCCACGCCTTGGACAACACGAGCTGCGATCAGTTCGGGTAGGGTTTGGCAAAGTGCGCACCAGACCGAAGACAGCGTGAACGCCAGGAGTGCAGCTATCAGCACATTGCGAGCGCCGAGCCGGTCCGATAGCCAGTTGGCCAGCGGGGACGCGGCCGCCGCCGCCAGCACGTAGGCGGTGACGGCCAGCGACAGGTCCAGTGGGGTGACACCAAACGTCCGTGCCATCGTCGGCAGCGACGTGTTGATGATGGCGCTGTCGAGGATCTGCATGAAGCCGATCGCTGCCATCGTCAGCGCGACAGCGGGCGAATATCGGGACGAGGAGGTCGTGCTGGGAGCAGGTGAGTCGGTCATCAAGGAATTGTGGGCGGCAGACAATAAAAAGCCACGGTCGGGGCCGTTGCCCGAATGGTGGGTGCGCTTGGGGTGCGGGCTTTTCTCATGCGGCATTGCGCGGCAAAAGGACAGGCATTCTGAAGAGCATTCCGATCACTGTTGGGTGAAAAAGGGAAGCCGTCATGCCAGTTGAGCTCGGCCATCGGATGGCATTTTCCGTTTTCATTTGCCCCTGCCCCTGATAGAAGCCGGTTAATCCCGCCGAAGGAGAGACAGCGAGCCATGCGCACGGCCAGCCTCAGCCGCTCGACCCGCGAAACCGAGATTTCCGTCCGCCTCGACCTTGATGGTCGTGGTGAGTCCGAGATTTCTACCGGTGTCGGCTTCTTCGACCACATGCTGACGCAGATCGCCCGCCATGGTCTTTTCGATCTCGAAATCAAGGCGAAGGGTGACCTTCATATCGATGATCATCATACCGTCGAAGATGTGGGCATCGCGCTGGGTCAATGCTTTCGCAAGGCGCTTGGCGACAAGGCGGGCATCGCCCGCTATGCGGACGTGACGCTGCCGCTCGACGAGGCGTTGTCCCGCGCCGTCGTCGATATTTCCGGTAGGCCTTACCTCGTCTTCCGGACCGCCTTTCATGCTCCGAAGATCGGCAGCTTCGATACCCAGCTCGTCGAGGAGTGGTTTCGCGCCTTTGCCATGCAGGCCGGCCTGACGCTACATATCGAGACCTTCTACGGCTCGAACGACCACCATATCGCCGAGAGCTGCTTCAAGGCCCTGGCGCGCGCATTGCGCCTCGCTGTGGCCATCGATCCGGCCCAGGGTGGCCGTGTGCCCTCGACCAAGGGCGTTCTTGAAGCCTGACGGAGGCGTTATGGCCATCTTCAGCGTTCATATCCCCGACGTGCCACGTGGGCTCGCAGCCGATTGCGCCGTTTTCGTACGCGAGGGTTTCGCATTTTGGGCGGTGCTGTTCGGGCCGCTCTGGTTCCTCAGGCATCGTGAGTGGCTTGGTCTTGTTGGCTGGCTGGTGATTGCCGTGTTGATCGGGATTGCCGAGCGTTGGCTCGGGACGGTCTGCGGCAGCGGGTTGGAGCTGGTCTTTGCGCTGGCCACCGGTGTCGTTGCCAACGATATCAGGCGGTTGTCATTGGCGTTGCGTGGCTTCCGAGAGCAGGGCGTCGTCGAAGGGCAAAACAGCGAGGCCGCAGAGCGGCGTTTCTTTGACGTCTGGCTGGCTCGTCCTCGTGCTGTTGTCGCGCCGCCCCCGCCGCCCCCAATCCATCCTGCGCGGAGCGTTCCTCCAGGTGTCCTAGGCCTCTTCCCCGAAAACGGAGCGCGGTCATGACCGTTGCCATCATTGATTACGGCTCTGGCAATCTGCGGTCGGCGGCCAAAGCTTTCGAGCGAGCTGCGCGGGAAAGTAACGGCGATACGATTCTGGTCACTGCCGATCCGAATGCCGTGCGTGCTGCCGATCGGATTGTCCTGCCGGGTGTCGGGGCCTTCGCCGACTGCAAGGCGGGGCTCGCAGCTGTTCCTGGCATGATCGACGCCTTGACCGAAACGGTGATCGAGAAGGGGCGTCCCTTCCTGGGCATTTGCGTCGGCATGCAGCTGATGGCGCGCCGTGGGCTGGAGAAGACCGTGACCGAGGGGCTTGGCTGGATCGATGGCGATGTTCAGCCCATCACGCCGGCAGATCCGAGCTTGAAGGTCCCGCACATGGGCTGGAACACCGTCGATCTCAAGCGGCCCCATGCTCTCCTTGAGGGCCTACCGACCGGTGAGGCGGGCCTCCACGCCTATTTCGTGCACAGCTACCACATGACACTGCGGGAAGCCTCCGCGTTGATCGCCACGGCCGATTACGGTGGGCCGGTCACCGCCATGGTTGGCCGCGACAATATCGCCGGAACCCAGTTTCATCCCGAGAAGAGCCAGGCGCTCGGCCTTGGCCTCATTGCCAACTTCCTGAGGTGGCGCCCGTGATTCTTTACCCCGCCATTGACCTCAAGGACGGTGCCTGCGTTCGTCTGAAGCTGGGCGATATGAACGCTGCCACGGTATACAACGCCGACCCTGCCGCGCAGGCGCTTGCCTTCCGGGATATCGGATTTCCCTGGCTGCATGTCGTCGATCTAAACGGCGCCTTTGCCGGCCGGTCGGTTAACGGCGCTGCGGTGGATGCCATCCTTGAGGCTGTGACGCCGGGGATGCGAGTTCAGCTGGGCGGTGGCATACGGGATATGGCAGCCATTGAAACCTGGCTCGGCAAGGGCATCGCCCGCGTCATCCTCGGCACCGTCGCCTTGCGTGATCCCGGGCTGGTCAAGGCTGCCGCGAAAGCCTTTCCAGGGCGTATCGTGGTCGGCATTGATGCCCGTGGCGGCAAGGTTGCCGTCGAGGGCTGGGCGGAGAGCGCCGAGTTGTCCGCCGTGGAGCTCGCTGGTCGTTTCGAGGATGCCGGTGTTGCGGCGATCGTCTACACCGATATCGATCGTGACGGCGTGCTGAAGGGACTGAACCTGCCCGCGACACTGTCCCTTGCCCGCGCTGTGTCGATTCCTGTGATTGCCTCTGGCGGTCTGGCCTCGATGGACGACATCGAAGCTCTTTGCCAGCCGGAGTCCCTGGTACTCGACGGGGCCATTACCGGTCGAGCTCTCTATGATGGTCGTCTCGACCCCCACGCTGCGTTGGCCAGGCTCGCGGAAATTTGACGGGGTTCGCCCCTGGTTTCCGCCAAAAACGCAATTATTTCAAAATTGAGCTATTTTCGTAAGCGGGCTCTAAGCGCGCTCTGCCATAGTCCGGCTATCGGGATTTGTGCGGAGTAAAGTCATGCTGGTTATCGTCGCGATGTCGGGTTTGGTTGGGTTCGTCGCTGGTGTGCGTGTGCGACTTGTCCCGCTTATTGTCCTGGCGGCGATTGTAGCTTGCGGAGCCGGCTTTGCTGCTGCCGCCATGGCTATGCCCGTCTGGCAGATTGCCCTGTCCATCGTTCTGGCCGTCACGGTTTTCGAGCTGGCTGCCTTCGCTGCGCTGACTGTTCGTGTCGGCCTTTCTCGTTCGGTGACCGAAGCCGAGAAGGCTCCCGCCAAGTCTGCCCCTCAGCCCCAGGGTGGCGCGACTGCCCTGCGTTGAGAAGCTTCCAGCTCCCTCTGAACCGCTCGATTTTGCCATTGCCAGCCCCAGCCGCTTGTCTTGCAATCCTGCCATGCAGCTTTGCCGGCAGTTTTTAGGCGGTTTTTCCTGGGAATGACTGGAATTTGCAACTGGTTTGCTTCATCTAGAAAAGAAGCGAGTGCTATCCAAAGGCACTCACTAGGGTGGCAGCCACACCGGTTGAAACAATCGATTGGCTGACCTGAGCCCTAGGGCCCCACTGATGCGGTTCCGCATCGTCGCGGCCGGATATGCTCTGGCAGAGGAAGCCGACATTGAACGCCTATAGCTCGACCGTCGAGACCGGTGCCGCTGGCGCCCAGACTTTCCCGATCCCGGACAACGTCTTTGCCGAGACGGTAACCGAGGTTCAACATTACACGGATCGTCTGTTCCGTTTTCGGACGACCCGCCCGGCCAGCTTCCGCTTCCGTTCGGGCGAGTTCGTGATGATCGGTCTGCCCAATGCCGAGCGTCCCGTGTTCCGAGCCTATTCGGTGGCCAGCCCCGCCTGGGATGACGAACTCGAGTTCTTCTCCATCAAGGTGCCCGGTGGCCCGTTGACCGAATACCTTCAGAAGGTGAAGGTCGGTGACACGATCCTTATGCGCAAGAAGCCGACGGGCACCCTGGTTATCGACGCCCTCTTACCCGGCAAGCGTCTTTATCTCCTGTCGACCGGCACGGGCGTTGCGCCCTTCGCCAGTTTGATTCGCGACCCCGAAGTCTACGAGAAATTTGAGGAAGTCATCCTCATTCAGACCTGTCGCGAAGTGGCTGAGCTTGCTTACGCCCGCGAGCTTTACGAGGATGTCGTCAATCACGAATTCCTCGGTGAACTCGCCGCCGGCAAGCTTCGTCTCTACGATGCAGCGACGCGCGAACCGCATCCTCGCCAGGGCCGCATCACCGATCTGATCGACTCCGGCAAGCTGTTTGCCGATCTCGGCGTACCGGCCTTCGATCCGGCGACCGATCGCGCGATGATCTGCGGCTCAATGGCAATGATCAAGGACACCAAGGATCGGCTCGAACACTTCGGGCTCGTCGAAGGGGCCAATAACGCGCCGAATACCTTCGTTGTCGAGCGCGCATTCGTCGGCTGAGGCTTCCGGACGTCAGACATGATTGGCAAGGCGCTCCTGACGGGGGCGCCTTTTCTGTTTGGTGGCCGTGAGGAAAGATAGGTCGAACCGGCCAGTCCTTCCTCGCCACTGAGATGCCGGCGTTGCGACGCCCGGAAATGAAAAAGGGCCGCCAGTTGCCCGGCGGCCCGATTAGTCTCAACCAGTTACCGATTACTCGGCAGCGGTGGTCGCAGCGCCCTTCAACGTATCGATCTCAGCAAGAGCCTCGTCGTAACGGGCCTGCAGCGCATCGAGTTCAGCCTGATGGGCTTCGTCGAGCTTGGCAGCGTCGATACCGGCGAGGTTCTGCAGCGTACGCCAGAAGCGGCGGCGCTCCTCGACCAGGCGAACAATCTGGGCCGGCACCGGGAAGCGGATCAGCTTGCCCTTCTTGACTTCCCAGATGAACGGGATCTTGCCGACCCGCTCTTCGTCGCTGAGGTCGATGAACTCATCGATCGACACGGCGTTGTTGACGTCATCGGCAAGCGGCTTGCCGGTGAACTGCTTCTTGAAGCGGCCTTCCTGGTGGGCGAAGTGAGCCGGGGTAAGCGGCACTTCCTTCGTCTGCTCGTTGCCGTCGGCGTCCTTGTAGGTCAGGACGAGGGTCGTCCAGTCCTGCTCGACGTCCGGGTTGCCATCCAGCGAGAAGCGCTCCTTCAGAACCGAGCCGCCGTCCGGATTGTGGACGTAGACCGGGCTGGTGCGGCTCTCGACGGCGAGGCGGGCATGCTCGCTCGACACGTCGTCACCGATGCCCTGCTCGCCCTGGCAGGGCGTGTAGACGTCGATGATGGCCGGCGACGTCGTCCGCGACAGGGCGGAGAGGACGTTCTTCAGGAAGTGGCCCTGGATCGACGTGGCGGTCTGCACCACCATGACGGCCGGGTGGAAGGCAGCGATCAGGCCGAGTTCCTTGCGGTTGTCCGTCTTGCCGGCATGCGCCGCGCCGTAGCGGGCGAGGTCAGAGTCCTGGCCAACCAGCGAGGAGGTCGAGGCCTGGCCACCGGTGTTGGAGTACACGCCGGTGTTGACCACGATCACCTTGATCGGCGTCTTGGTGGAGAGCAACCGCGACAGCGCGCCGAAGCCGATGTCGTAGGTAGCACCGTCACCACCGATCGAGAACACGGTCGGCAGGCGGCCGAGTTCGGTCTCGCTGAACTGCTCCCAACCGAAGGTGCGGAACATCTTGTCATGGACAGCCGCATCATACTTGTCGTCGAGCTCCAGCTCGGCGATGCGCATGGCACGGAAGTTCACGAGCACGTCGGCCGCGATACCTTCGTAGATACCCTTGGCGAGTGCGGGAGCATCCTGGAACAGGCTGTTCACCCACGGATCGCGGTAGGGGTTGTACGGGAAGGTCGAGGAGTACACGCTCGAGCAGCCGGTCGAGTTGGCGATCACCGCTGCCGCCGGGCCTTCACCCGTCGGGCCACTCTCCAGAAGGAAGAGGTGGTGGTTGATCGTCTCGAGCGACGACTTGATGCGAGCGACACGGGCCTCGTCGGACACCGTGGCGAGCTTGGCTTCCAGCTTGCCGATCAGCGCTTCCACGTCGGCGATATGCTCCTTGCGGGCACGGCCCTGGAGAGCATTGTTCGCCGCCATGATCAGGCGCAGCGCGGTAACCTCGCCACAGCCGCGGCAACCGCCGTGACCGCCGGTCATGGCATAGTAGTTGTCACGGTCGAGGATGAGACGCTTGGCGTTGGCGCCGGTCAGCTGCTCGGTGAAGCGAGACGGCGTGTTGGCCGTCTTGGTCAGGAACTCGAAGCGAGCCTGCAGCGTGTCCAGGAGCGCGTCGTCCTGCTCGGTCTGAACCAGGGCGTCGGAACCGCAGACGGTGGTGCACTCGAGGCAGCCCGAGCACTTCCACGGGTCGAGGCCGACTGAGTAGAGGGCGCCCGAACCGGGGGTCTTCTTCTCGGCCTGGTCGAAGAACAGGCGGGTACGTGCCACCGGGAAGTTGGCGAGCACCTCGGTCATCTTGCCGAAGTCGAGGGCCAGCGAGGCATCGCCGGCAGCAACGCCCGGGGCCACCTGAGCGAAGATCTCATGGAAGGCGCGAGCCTTCGGCTGAGCCTTGTAGACTTCACGGATGGCAGTGGCGATCGCCGGGACCTTGGCAACGATCTCGCTGCGGCGGGCTTCCGAGACGTCGATCTGACGAGCGGCAGTGGCAACGAGATCGTCGATCTCGTGCACCGTCGACGGCATGGCGGCGTCGGGGCAGACCAGCGTACATTCGAGACAGGCCGTGCACTTCTCGGCGTCGAACACTGGAACCTGGCGACGGAACAGACCCTTGTCCTTCATGGCGGCAGAACCGGCCGGCATGAACATGCCGGTACCCGGCAGAACCGGCGACTCGCCGATGGTGCCATCCTTGAACGGACCGGCGAGGACGTCCTCGTAATACTCGGCGTCGAAGATACCGGCCGGCGAGTTGGCGTCGAGGCTGCACATCGAGGCAGAGATGGCCACCGAGCGAGACTGGGTCGCCGGAGCATCAGCCTCGGCCTTGATGAAGGCCGGGTCGTTGTAGGCGACTTCGTGGGTTGCCTCGGCACCTTCGGCGATGACCGCCATGTTGCCGGCGACAACGGCGTCACCCTTGGCGCCGAACTTCTTGGAGATCTGCTGACGCACCTTCTCCAGGATGGCGGCGCGGTCGGCACCGGCGGTGATCCGCTTCTCGTGGCCGCAGAGCGCGCCGATGAAGGCAATGCCCATCATGCGGGTCGCGAGTTCCGGCGACGGCGCGTTCTTGCTGGCGACGGCGAAGGCGTCGACAACCAGGAACTTGATCTCCTTGTCGCGGATCGTCTTGCGGGCCGAAGCCGGCATGTCGAGCCACGCCTCAAGCGGGGACTTCGAGGTCTGCAGGATGAACGTGCCACCCTTGGCCAAGCCGCGCAGCGGGTTGGAGTGCGCAAAGACCTTGTGGTCCGGCGAGATGACGATCTCGACGTCCTCGATCTCGGCGTTGGTGATCTTCACCGGTTCCGGCGACAGGGTGATGTAGTAGTTGGTGGGCGCGCCGGACTTCTCCGAGCCGTACTTGGGCGCGGCCTTGGAGTAGAGGCCGAGGGCGCCGGCCAGGATGTCGGTCAGGAGCTTGCCCGTGGCGATGGTGCCGTAGCCGCCCACCGAGTGGAAGCGGACGCGGAAGGCATCGTCTGGCAGCAGGCGCGGATTCTCGCCCGTTTCGAGGGCCATGAACTCGGTTTGCGGATAGGCCGCCTTGAGCTTGGCCTGGACTTCGCTCATGCGGGCATTCGGGTTCTTGGAGAAGAACTGCGAGCCCAGATAGACGAACGGGTTGTTGCGGGCCGCTTCCATGTTGTCGAAGGCGGCAACGATGTGACGCGACTGCAGGTCATGACCACCGAGGCCGAAGATGGCCGTGGTGACCTTGGGCAGCTTGTCGATGGCGGGGATGCCCTCGTGACGGCCGCCGTCGGCGTTCTCGCGAGCCTTGAACAGGGCCTGCGTGACGAAGCCGGTCAGGGCGGTGTCGTCCGAGCGCTCGAGCACCGTGACGGCTTTCTTGCCGGCGATGGCGGCGATCAGCTCGGCTTCCGGGAACGGCTGCAGCAGCTTGATGGCGATCGAACCGACCTTGCGGCCCTTCGAGCGCAGGTAGTCGACAACGGCTTCGACGTCGTCGGTGACCGAGCCGAGGCCGATCATAACGTAGTCGGCATCTTCGGTCTTGTAGGTCATGACCGGCGAATAGTGGCGGCCGGTCAGCTCACCATACTCGTCCATGGCCTGCTTGACGAACTTCGGCACGTCCACGACGAAGTGGGTGCGATGGTCGGCAGCGCCGGACTGGAAGTCGGGCTGGTTCTGCACGCCGCCGGTCAGGCCGGGGTTGTGGATGTCGACGAGCGCCGGGACGAGCTGGCGGGTGCCCTTCTCCCAGGCATTCAGCCACTGGCGCTTGAACTGCGCCTTGAGCTCGGCCGGGACCCATTTGGCAGCGGTCTCGACCAGCTTGCCGTCGTTGTCGGCCTCAATGGCGTCTTCGTTGCCGTCAATATAGGCCTTGAGAGCGGTGGCATCGGCAGCGGCGAAGGTGTCCTTCTTGCGAACCAGCCACTGGCGCAGCTGATAGGCGCGGCCCTTGGCGCCGAACAGGATTTCCTGGGCGACGGTCGGGCACTTGATGCGGCCGGTTGGGTCGCCGAGGAATTCCTTGAGCAGAGCCGGCTCGGGAATCTTGGCTTCCGACAGCATGTGCGAAGTGGCAAAGCCGTCCATCGAGTTGGCGACCGGCACCAGCGACAGCGCGGACACCTTGTAGGAGATGGCGGCGAGGTCAGCGGCTTCCTGCGGGTTCGCGCCGAACAGGATGGTGTAGCCGGTGGGCAGCAGCGAGTAGACGTCGTCATGGCCGGCCATGACGTTCAGCGAGTGCTTGGACACCACGCGGGCGGCCACCTGCAGCACGAAGCCGCCGGCCTTCTTGCCGACGGTCACGTAATGCGACTCGAGGCCGTAGAGAATGCCCTGCGAGGACGAGGCGTTGGAGATGAACTTGCCACCGGTCAGCGCCGCGCCGAGGGCGCCCGACTGGGCCGAGTGCTCACCTTCCGGCTCGTAGAAGAAGGGGTGACGGCCCCAGACGTTGCAGCCGCCGCCAGCGCGGAAGCTCTCATAGATTTCCGAAATTTCAGTCGAGGGCGTGATCGGATAGCCGATAACGCCACCGCATACGTGGCCCATGACATGGGCAACGGCGCCGTTGCCGTTGATGACCGTGGGAAGACCTGGATATTTCGCGCTCATTTGCTGCATCCGTCCTGCTGCATCTGGTGTCCCTGTCCGCCCCGACCGATCAGTCACTGGTCGAAGTTCGGGCAACGATACGCTGATGTTCAGCTGCCGATGGAGTTTTGACCTTGATTTCGGTCAAAACTATACGAAACTTACTTGGGCTTCGGTGTTGTTACCGATAGACCCTTCTGCCGTTATAAAGGTGGAGCAGAGCTTTGTCGTAAGTACTCAACCGGGGACTACGTGGAACTGCGAAGGTTTTACTGCTATGCGTTTTTTGCAGGGCACCGGCTCGGTTGTCTATGTGCTTCCCTAACCTGCCATCTTCGACAACCCGCTGCTTTTAAAGTAGGAATTTCAGAAGACGTGATGTCGTGAGCGGCGTTTTTGGGTCTGTCCGGCCTCGGCACTGGCGCCGCGTGCTGGCGTCGGGTCAACAGTATTCGTCGAGAGATTAATCGGTTTATCTATGCGGTATTGTTCGCTTTGAACAAGCTCTCGAACAAGCGCCTAAAAAGTTCACCATATTATGAATGTTTACGTCCATCGCATCGAGGTCTCGATGGTCCATGATGACACCATATGTCTATCTTGAAGGATAAATGATAGATTTATTCGCTGAGACTCCCCCTCAATCTACTGGCGTGCAATCGCGCGATTAACTCAAAAAATCCCAGGGCGTCACTCCTTTGAATTAGTAGCATTCATTAAGCCTAAGGTCGAATACGAATTGAGAAGCATCTGCAAGCAGACATATACAGTTGAGACTGATTTGCAGTGTCGAAGCCGATGGCCCGACCGCTTGGCCGGACATCTTGTTTGCTGGAGTGCGCTAGGATGGGGCTTTCGATCGAGACGATGAAACCGGGCGATAGCGCCCGCGTCACCGGCTTGATGGCCGGCGATCGTGGCTACCGGCAGCGCCTGCTTGCCATGGGATTGACGCCGGGGGCCGTATTGCAGGTCCGTCGCAAGGCTCCGCTTGGCGACCCGATCGAAATCTCGGTTCGCAACTTTACTCTGACCTTGCGGAAGTCCGAAGCGGCCATTCTTGAGCTGGAGGCCTTGTGATGGCCGAGGAGAAGCCTCTCGTTGTTGCCGTCGCCGGTAATCCAAACTGCGGTAAGTCCACTCTCTTCAATGCATTGACCGGTGCCACGCAAAAGGTTGGCAATTGGCCTGGCGTCACCGTCGAAAAGCGTGTCGGTCGCTTCGTTCTGGACGACCAGCCGGTGGACGTCGTTGACCTGCCTGGCGTCTATTTGATTGGAAGCGCCGATGCGGGGTCGCAGGACGAACTCGTCGCTCGCGATTTCATCCTGTCCGGCGAGGCCGATCTCGTCCTCAATATCGTCGACGCCTCCAACTTCGAACGCAATCTCTATCTTACGACCCAGCTCATAGAGCTTGGTGTGCCGATGCTGATCGTCCTCAACATGATGGACATGGCCAAGACGGCCGGCGTCGAGATCGATATCGATGCATTGTCGGCTCGGCTCGGCTGTCCGGTGATCCCGACGGTCGCGACGCGTGGGCTTGGGCGCCAGAAACACGGCCACCATCACGCGCATCACCACCACGGACGTGGATATGCCCTCAAGGCGGCAATTGTTGAGGCGGCCCGGACCGGAAGAAAGCCGGTTGCCCGGCCCGAACAGGATCTGTCGGTTGCCTCGGCCATTTCCGAGCTGATGCCGCTCGTCGCCGACAAGGCTCTTGCCGCAAGGGTCGATCCGGCCTGGATTGCGCTGAAGCTGATCGAAGGGGACACACTGGCCGAGGCCATTGCCGGGCCGAAGCTGACCGCCAACGTGGAACAAGCGCGCGCTGCCATCGAGGCTGCGACCGGCGAGGATGCCGATATCGTCATCGCCGATGGCCGTTATCAGTTCATCGGCGAGCTCATGGCGGGTGTCTTCCGGCAAACGAAACGGTTGTCGGCTTCGCTGTCGCAGGTGATCGACGCTGTGGTTCTCAACCGGGTGTTGGGCGTTCCGATCTTTCTGTTCGCCATGTACCTGATGTTCCTCTTCACCATCTCGGTGGGCGGCGCCTTCATCGATTTCTTCGACCAAGCCTTCGGTGCCGTTTTCGTCGATGGCTTTGGCCAGCTTCTCTCTGCTCTCGGCACGCCGCCGATCGTAGAGGCAGCGCTGGTCGGTCTGGGCTCTGGTATCCGCACGGTGTCGACCTTCGTGCCGATCATCGCCTGCCTGTTCCTGTTCCTGTCCTTCCTTGAGGACTCCGGCTACATGGCGCGCGCCGCCTTCGTCATGGATCGGGCCATGCGAGCCATCGGTTTGCCGGGCAAGTCGTTCGTGCCGCTGATCGTCGGCTTCGGTTGCAACGTGCCCGCCATCATGGCGACGCGCACGCTCGAAAGCCGTCGTGATCGCATCATGACCTCGCTGATGGCGCCCTTCATGTCCTGTGGTGCTCGCTTGCCGGTATTCGCGCTTTTTGCCGCGGCCTTCTTCCCGGTGAGCGGCCAGAACATCGTGTTCGGCCTCTATATCGTCGGGCTGGCCTTTGCCGTGCTGACCGGCCTTGTCTTGAAATCGACGCTGCTCGATGGCGAACCGACCCGCTTCGTCATGGAGCTGCCGCCCTACCATATCCCGACCCTACGCTCGGTCGCTTTCCAGGCGTGGCAACGCTTGCGCGAGTTCATTATCCGCGCCGGTCAGGTGATCGTACCAATCGTCATGGTGCTCTCCTTCCTGTCGGCGATCGGCACCGATGGCAGCATCGGCCGCGACAACACCCGCGACAGTGTTCTGGCGGTGGTGAGTCAGGAGCTCGTGCCGGTCTTCGAGCCGATGGGCGTCACCCGGGACAACTGGCCGGCTGCTGTCGGCCTGTTCACCGGCATCTTCGCCAAGGAAGCGGTTATTGGCACTCTCAACGCTCTCTACGAGCAGGTTGGTCAGGATGGCGCGCCTGCCGCCGATGCGGCCACTCCTGCCAAGGAAGAAGCGGGTCTCGGCGACAAGCTTCTGGGAGCGCTCGCAACGATCCCCAAGAACCTTGAAGCGCTCGGAGGCAGCCTCACGGATCCGCTCGGGCTCAATGTCGGTTACGTCGATGACAGCGCCGCCGCGGCTCAGCAGCTCGAGGTCGATGGCTCGGTGTTCGGTGCGATGCAGTCGCATTTCGGCGGAACGCCTGCTGCCTTCGCCTACATGTTGCTGATCCTGCTCTATACGCCATGCGTCGCCGCCCTCGGCGCCATGCGCCACGAGATTGGCGGCAAGTGGACGGCTTTCGCGGCGGCATGGACCACCGCCGTCGGTTATCTCGCGGCCGTTTCGTTCTATCAGGCGGCGACGTTCGCCTCTCACCCGGCCAGCTCCACACGCTGGCTGCTTGCGGCCGCGTTCATTTTCGCAGCCGGTGTTGCTGCCATGTGGATGGCGGGCCGAGCGCGCGGTCGTGCGCTCGCCGCGCACGCGCAGCCGGCGGAGTAATGCCCATGATGACACCATCCAACGTTCGCGATTACCTGAGGGAACGTGGCAGTGCGCCACTCTCCGATGTCGCGATGCACTTCGATGCCGGCGAGAGTGCCGTCCGCTCAGTCATCGATCTCTGGATCGCCAAGGGTAAGGTACGCGCCCTGTCTGCCGGCGCCGGCTGTGCCAAGGCCGGGACCTGTGGTTGCTCCTGCAAGGCCGAAGACATCTTCGAATGGGTCGGCGACCAGCGGATGGTCGGCTAAGCAACCTTTTCAGACAACAAAAAACCCCGGCTACGCCAAGCGAAGCCGGGGTTTTGTTTATCTAGATCGACTCTTAGATGGCGGCCTTGATCCAGGCGGCGAGATCGCTCTTCGGGGCAGCGCCAACCTTCATGGCAGCCGGCTCGCCGTCCTTGAAGATGATCAGCGTCGGGATCGAGCGGACGCCGTACTTCATCGCCGTGTTGCCGTTCTCGTCGACATTGAGCTTGGCGATGGTGATCTTCCCATCGAGCTCGCCGGCGATCTCATCGAGGGCCGGGGCGATCATGCGGCAAGGGCCGCACCACTCGGCCCAGAAGTCCACGAGAACCGGGGTCGACGAGCCAAGCACGTCGGTGGGGAACGACTGATCGGTAACTTTCTTGGTCGACATGGCGGACCTCTCAAGCTGAGCAACGCGGTACCGACTCATGTCCAGACCGCGTCTGTTGGCTGAAAGCTAAGGAGCGGACCCCGAAGCGTCAAGCGTGGCCAAAGCGGGGCCACCGTGAACAGACTGTTCCTGGCAGCATGTGGTTTCCAATAAAACAAAGAGTTAGGCCAAAACCGTCAACGAACTCTTGTTTTAGATACCACCATCGATTTCGCTTTCGTGATCGACGGGCGGAGCGCCAGCGTCCACGGCTTGAAGATATGCTTCCAGTGCTGCATCGAGGTCGGCAGCAGCCACTTCGTCAAACCGCGCGGTCGCGGTCCACAAAATGGCTGCGCGCACCGGGCGTCCCGGCCAGAGATGGCCGAGTACGGCGCGATAAAGAGCAAGCTGCAGAACATAACGCTGCGGCACGCCTGGCGGTGGCCGGACCGCCGTCTTGTAATCGACGATCATCACCGCCTCGGGCCCAACCAGCAAGCGGTCGACGCTGCCGGTGACGGCGACATCACGCCCGGCTGGTGTCTTGAGATTTCCTGCTATCGAGGCTTCGGCGCGGGCCGCGAACGAGAAAAGCGGGGCGAGGTCGTGCCTCGCCATGAGCGCGACGATGCTTCCCGCAAGGGTATTCCGATCCGTCTCCGAAAACTCAGGAAGGAAGCGTGCGAGATAAGCCTCGGCAGTCGTTGCGCGTGCCTCCGGCTCGATATCGGGAAGAAGCTCGAAAAGGCGATGCAGCACCGTACCTCGCGCTGCAGCCTCCCGGTCAAATGTTTGAGCGGTCAGCCCGTTCTGGTCGGAGATGGCGGCACGCGACGGCGCTACGCTGGTGACGGCTGGTTGCTCTTCGGAGGCTTTGCGCGTGAGCCAGTCGGGCAGGGGGGGCGCTTCCCTGACCGTGCTGAGCGCCGATTGGGCCGGAACTGGCGGCTCTTCATCCTTTGCGCGCCAACGCCAGGCCAGAACATGACCGTCTTGATCCTTCACCGTTTCGGCATCCGCGCCAAGGGCTGCCTCCACGAGCCCGTGCCAACGGCGGTCGGCTCCCTCCTCGGCGCCCTTGAGGCCTGCAACGATCAGTCGGTCGCGAGCGCGGGTCAAACCGACGTACAGCAAGCGACGATATTCCTCTTCCTGCGCCGCAATGAAGGCTCCCGCCGCAGCCTCGACCGGAGCGGGGCGAAAAGCGCCACTTTGCCGCCAGACAATGGGTGGATTCGGACCGTCGCTCACGGCCAGCACATCCGGCAGGTTCTTTTCGCTGGCCGGTTTGTCACCGGGGTCGACCAGGAACACGATTGGCGCTTCGAGGCCCTTCGAGCCATGCACGGTCATGACGCGAACTTCATCGCGCTCGGCGTCGAGCTCGCGGCGAATGAGTTCGCCTCCCTTGGCGAGCCGATCGATGAAGCCATTGAGGCCCGCGGCCTCTTCTCCCTCGTAGGCGAGCGCCAGTGCCAGCAACTCGTCGATGACTTCGTCCGCTTCACGTCCAAAACGCGCCCGGTAGGCGGCTCGCCCACCGTCTGGCCCGACGAGGCGTGACAGGAAGACAAAAGGCTCGCCACGATCGGCACGGCTCATCCAGAGCAAAACGCTGGCTCGCAGCCTTCGAGCATCGGCGTCCCCTCCCGCCGCCTGCTGCACGACTGAGTCCCAGAGCCTGCCAGATCGCCCATGAGCGAGACGGAACAGGGCCTCCTCGGAGAGGCCGACTAGAGGCGATTTGGCCACGGTTGCGAGAGTGAGATCATCCTCCGGCATCAGCGCGACGCGTGCGGCGGCCAGCAGGTCTTGGGTGACGATATGGCCAACCACGTCGAGCCGATCGGCGCCAGCCACTGCCACGCCACGCTGCTTGAGGGACCGGTTGGCGGCTTCGACGAAGGCGCCGCGTTTGCGGACGAGCACCAGCACATCGCCCGGCCTGATTAAGGCACCTGTTGCAGCGATGCGTGCGCCCGACCGTAACCACCCGGCGACCTCGTCGGCAATCCGGGCAGCAAGGCGCACCGCAGGGCTTGCGGTAGCCGTGGCGTCGACGGGATCTTCCCAGTTTCCTGGCGGCGGCACAGGCAGTTTTTCAACCGCCGGCCAAAGTTCCACCAGACCCGGCTCCCGGCCACGCACCGTTTCATGAACGGTCGGGCCGGCGTCGGTCGAGAGCCCCGCGTGCGCGGTTGGGGAGCGGAACACCGCGTCGACGGCGCCGACGACCGCTGCCGTCGAGCGGAAGGACAGCGTGAGGCGCAGATCGTGAACCGGCAGGCCCGCGTCGGAGAGGCGCCGACCCAGCGTCTGCCGGGTCAGGCCGAACAGATGGGGTGCCGCGCCCTGGAAGGAATAGATCGACTGCTTCTCGTCGCCGACCGCGAAAACAGTGCGCCGACGCCCGGACCGAGCTCCTTCGCCGGCTGAAAATTCACCGGTCAGCGCCTCGACGATTTGCCACTGGCGCGGCGAAGTGTCCTGCGCCTCATCGACCAGAACGTGGTCGAGCCCTTCGTCGAGCTTGTACTGGACCCATTCCGTGGCGTCTGAGCGCGACAGGAGCGCAGCGGCCCGGCCGATCAGATCATCGAAATCGAGAAGGCCGCGCCGTGCCTTTCGAGCCTCGATCAAGCCGATCAGCCGGTCTGCCAGCCGGATGAGCGCGGCGCTGCGCGTTCCCCAGAGGGTCGCCGAGAGGGCGCGCTCTAGCTCCAGAATCCGCTCAGCCTCTCGCTCGAAGCGCTCCGCTGCTTCAGGCATGGCATCAAGGATATCCTTGGTGAAGGTGCGCTTGCGCGGCTCTCCCTTGCCGGTCAAAAACAGGTTTCGCCACAGGGGGCGTTTCGCTTCGGCATCGGCGGCGAGTGCTGCGCGAAAACCGTCGGCAAGCGCCGGCATGGACTTCGATTTCGAGGCGTCGAGCCGATCGATAAGCTGGCTCAGGAATGGCCCTGAGAAATAGGGCGACCTGCCGATCTCTTCGATCAGGCTTTCTGCGCTCGCGCCCTTTGGGGCACCGAGCACTTCAGGAAGGGATGCAAGCGCCTCATCGACCGATGGCGCGCCGCCAAAGAAAGCGGCCAGCTCCTCTCGGGCCGAGACTACGGCTCGGAGCGCCCGGTCAAGTGCCTCATCGTCGGCGATGGCGACCAGCTCCGACAGCGCCCGTCCCTCCGGGCTGTCCGGATGGGCCGAACAGGCGGACAGGAGTTCGGCGCGGGCCTCGGTGTAGAGCTCCTTGGCCCTGGTATCATCGAGCACCCGGAAACGGCCGTCGAGACCTGCCTCGAGCGGGAAGCGCTGCAACAGGGCTTCGGCAAACGCGTGAATGGTCTGGATCTTGAGGCCGCCAGGTGTCTCGATGGCACGTGCAAACAGCCGTCGAGCCGGTGCCAGTCGGTTCGGCGCGACCGGCTTTCCCTCAAGCTCCGAGAGGACGCGCGTGAGTTCTTCATCGGTTAAGCCGGCCCAGCGGCCGAGCTCCTCGAAAATGCGCCCGGACATTTCCGCGGCCGCCGCCTTGGTGAAGGTCAGGCAGAGGATCCGGCCCGGATCGACACCATCGAGCAGCAGGCGGATGACGCGCCTTGTCAGCACCCATGTCTTGCCAGAGCCGGCATTGGCCGACACGAAGGCGGAGGCGGCCGGATCGGTGGCAAGGAGCTGTGCCTGGCGGGTTGCGGCCGGAATCTTCATTCCTCGCCTCCGTCGTCCTCAATGCTCCATTCGCTGACCCGGGCGAGGTGATCGTAGTCGCCCTTGTCCGTCTTGCGGAAAGGTCTTGCACGCGAAAGGTAGCCGCGGTTCGGATCGGCGTAGGCGCGGATGAGTCCCCGAAGGCGCGCCTCGGCCTCGGCGATGGTCTGTTCAAGCGTCACCGGTTCGCCGCCACGCGGTGCATGGCCGGTATAGCTTTCGATTTCGTCGCGTCCCTCAAGGCCACGCAGCACCACATGCACCAGCTCCGCCGCCTCGCGCGCACCCGAAAGCCGCTGGAAGCCGCCGTGCCGGGCTATCGTGGCTTCGAGCGGTAGCTGCGGCGTCAACTGAGCGGCAATCTGCGCCGCCGTTGGGGCTCGTCCCGTCTTGAAGTCGATGATGGAAACGCGTCCATCCTCTTCGATGTCGATCCGGTCAGCACGGCCTGTCAGTGTGAAATGCTCCGTGACCTTGAAGCTGCCCTCGATTTCCGGATGTCGGGCGAGCGGAGCCCGCTTGGCCTCAAACTCCAGCACGATGAAACGGGCCAGTGCCTGAAAACGCGGCCACCAGAGCGCATGTACTTCCGGATGATTGGCGAGCGCTTCGGAAAAGCGTTCACGGGCAAATTCGACCAACGCATCGACAGCCTTCTCGTCCCATGGCGCTTCCCATCCGGCTACGAAATTGGCGAGGACGTCGTGGACGAGCGTGCCGCGCGTTCCGAAATCCGGCGTCTCTCCGAATTCGTCGAGCGGCCTCAGCTTCAGGACCCGCTTGGCGTAAATGGCATAGGGATCGCGGATCAGCGTTTCGATGTCGGTGACCGGCAGCATGCGCGGCCTTGCCGCAAGTGGTGGCGTTGGATTGGGGCGGCCAGCGCGCGCAACCTGCGGCTGGTCGTCGAGCCGGCGCGCCCAGTCGAGAAACCGTGCGCCGCGTGCCTCCATGGCGGCTGTCCGCACGGGGCCGATAAGGCTCGTCAGGCGTTGCAGGAAACGCGTCGGCACGGTAGGCGCGCCGCCACGCCGGGCTGAGCGGATCAGCACCGTATCGGGTGCGCCGAGTGCGGCGGAAAAATCGTGGGCCGACAGACCGATGCGGACTTCCGGCGGACTGAGGCCAAGACCGGCGCGCATTGGCCGGGACAGCCAGGCTCCGGTATCGGTCACCGGCGGGAAGACGCCCTCATCAAGCCCGACGAGAACCAGCCGATCGGTGGGCAGAAGACGCGCTTCAATCGGGCCCGTCGCTAGGATGCGGGCATGGCGGCTCGGCGTCAACACCAGCACATTGCCGATTAGTGCGCGCAGGACAGGGGCAAAGTCGGGGCTGGCGAGCGTGAGATCGGCATCGGGCGCGCGAATGTGATCGTCGACGACCGACAGCAACTCTCGTTCGGCCCGGGTTGGTTCCTCTGGCGCCTCTTCGGGGCGCCGGGTGACCTGGTCCAGGCTTTCGCGCAAGGCGCGCAGGAAGTCAGCAAGCGTCGGTGCCGGAAGGGTTGCGGTGGTCACGAGCGGCGTCATGGCCTCGGCGAACGCGTTTGCCAGAGCCAGCGCATCCGACAGAATGATGTCCGTCTCGCCGGTAAACGACCTTTGCTTTTCTTCCAGCGCCCGCAAAGCGCTTGTGATAGCGGCGGCACCGCCCGACAGACGTGGTCCTCTCAGTACCTTGCGCGCGATCAGCCGCCCGGCTGGTCTGACCCGCGTGGGGAGCCAGCCGAAACGCGCCTCGGGATGGCCGAGAATGGCCGCCACTTTGACCGGCGGAAAGTCCTCGGTTGCCGCCTCGGCAAGCAGCAGGGCCAACTGGCCGTAGGGTGTTTGCGGCAGCGGTTGGCCGGCGGTGTCCTCCACCTCGATGCCGAAACGTTCAAGTTCGGCGACGACGCGCCGGATAATGGTGCGGTCGGGTGTAACGAGGATCGACCGCGCGTCCGGATTCTCGAGACACTGACGGACGGCGATGGCCGCGGCCAGCGCCTCTTCGGCCTCGTTGGCGGCGATAGCGAGCGACACCTTCGCAAGGGCCGCGTCCGTTACATCGGCGTTGGCATCGAGGGCCGCCGCATGTTGAGGCCACTGGTCGGTGACGGCCGCCGGTACCAGGGCCCGCCGGATGATATCGGCGCGGGCGGCTTCCGTCGTCGTCGGCGCGCCCAGTTCATCGATCGCCGCCCGTTCGACGTCCAGGCGTTCGACGAGACGGTTCATGGTGTGCTCGGGATGAGCGCAATCGAAAATGCTGGCCGCAATCGTCTCGGCCGGTGCGCCGATATTGAGCCCCGGCAGCACGAGCGCGCCTTGCGGCAGCGACAATACGGCTGCCATCAGATCGGCGGTGCTTGGCACCGAGCCGGTCGAACCCGCGATGATGACCGGCCCGGAGGGAGGGGCTACCTTCCATCGGGCAATCGTGCCTTCCACCATCGCTCGGTGGAAAGCTCCGCCGCCCATCTGGCCTCGCTCCGCAATGGCGGCCGGCAAGGCCTCGATGGCAATCTTCAGGAAATTCAGCGATAGCTGCCACCAGGCGGCGTAATCGTCGGGAACCAGGCTGTCGAGCTTGCTCCAATCGACGTTTTCGAGCTCTGCCTGATCGAGGAGGCTGAGCAGGTCGGCGGAAAGATTGAGCGCTTCAGCCGGTGAGCCTGGAACCGCCACCGGCTGACCCGACGGTGTCAGCAACTGATCGGCCTTGACCTGCTCGCGCCAGTGGCTGACGAGGCGGGCCAGCATCAGCCGCCTTTCGGCCGCAGCGATCACCGGCGGCAGATGGAGCGCCTCTGGAGCCAGCAGATCGTCCTCGGCGTCCAGGACGTCGGATATGGCGAGGATACGCGGCAATATTGCCGCTCCGCCGCCGAAAGCATCGCGGAAGGCTTGCTTCAGAGCCGTGCCGGCCCGGCGCGTCGGCAGGTAGATGTTGACGTCGGCAAGGTCCAGCGGGCGATCACGATAGACCTGCCCGTCGATCAGACGGCCATCGAGAAGCGCTTCGGCCAGCGTGGCGAGGAAGGGCGCTCCGGTATGGATCGTGAAGACGCGCCCAGCCATTGCTCACTCCGCTGACAGCTGGATGGTCCGCTCCGCCTGTCTGATGGCCTCCGGCGTACCGACATGCAGCCAGGTTCCCTCGAGCCGCACACCATGCAGTCGGCCCTTGCCGATCAACTCATCAAAGACGCGGTTGAGCGAAAAGGGCGCCATTGGCCGGTCGGCGAAGATCTCCGGCTTGAAGATGGCAACACCAGCGTAAACGAAAGGCGCCACAGTGCGCTCGCGTCGTCTGCTGAGGCGGCCATCTCCGGCCATTTCGAAGTCTCCGACGCCAGCATAGCCGACCGAACCAACGGTGGGAGCCAGCAGAAGCAAGCCATCCATGCGCTCGCCATCCCAGGAGCGGGTCAGCAACGGCAGATTGGCGGAGACGCCTTCGATCCAGATGGAATCGGAATTGAGATGAAAGAACGGGTCGTTGCCGAGATGGGGCAGCGCTTTGACAACGCCGCCACCAGTGTCAAGTAACTGGTCGCGCTCGTCCGAAACGATCACCGAGAGGTCGCGCCGCTTGCTGACATGCACCTCGACGAGATCCGCAAGGTAATGAACATTGACGACCGCCGTATCGACATTTGCCTCGACCAGCCGGTCGAACACCCGGTCGATCAGGCTGCGTTCGAGGACCTCCACCAGCGGCTTCGGCGTGGTCGCGGTGATGGGGCGCATCCGCTTGCCGCGGCCAGCGGCCAGCACCATGGCCTTGCGAGGGTGAAAGGTGGAAGAAAAAGCAGCATCAGTCATCTTGAAGCGATCGGCATCTCGACGGTCGGAAGGAGGGCTCACGGCCGGGTAGCCGGCGGGGCGAGCCGTTCATACCAGAGCTTGACCCCGGCGAGAACCTTATCGTCGAGCGCTTTTTCGAAGTTATGACGAACACGCGGCAGGAAGCGCAAATGATGTGTACGACCGGTGCGGGCGGCATACTCGACGAAGCGGCCGAGAATCTTGGCATTGCGCTGAGCGCCGAGGATGGTCACCCGCTCCAGGAAATCGGTCGTATCGAAAGCCGAGTCGGCCGCCCTGCGGCATTCGACATATTCGGCGATCATCGCCGAGGCGAGGTCGTCCGGTATGTCGACGCGGGCGTCGGTGACGAGAGCGGCCAGATCGTAGGCTGGGGATCCGAGCAGGCCGTCCTGGAAATCGATGATCCCGATGGCGTCGCCGGTCTGCTGCCAGAGGATGTTGGGCGAGTGATAGTCGCGCAGCACCAGGTGCCGTTGATCGTCGTCGAACCGGGATAGAAGGTTGTCCCAGAGGGAATCCCACTCGGATCTGGCGTCGGCCGCCAGCGGTTTGCCAGTCAGGTGCGGAACGTACCATGTGGCGAAGAGGCTGACCTCGGTCGCAAGAGCGCGCCGGTCGTATCGAGGCATTGGCCAAGCCTCGCCGGAATCATCGACGGCGACCTCGGGCCAATCCAAAGTAGCAAGGTCGGCCAGCCGCCGCGCTGCCGCGAGATAGCGCTCTCTGATCGGAACACCGTTGCGTACGATGCCCTCCGAGCCGAGGTCCTCGACAAGCATCAGCCGGCGCTCGGTATCTCGCTCGAGAATGCGCGGGCTGCGAAAGCCGTGACGGCGCAGGGTATCGGCAATGGTGGAGAAAGCCGTGAGGCTATCGGCGAGGTGGACGATTTCCTCGTAGCGGTCGTCGTCGGCACGGTTTAGATAGGCGCGCCAAGCCGGCCAGCGCATCACCACGGCATTGCCGCTCTTGGCGGTCGCCCGCTCGAAGCTGCGCGTCGAGGCGTCACCATGCAGATGCCGTCGCTCGGCGCCCGAGAAGCCGGACCGGTCGAGGATATCGCGGATTGCCAATGTCTCCTCGATCCGATGCGCCCAGCCACCGCCTCGCGCTTGAAGAGCGAAATTGCGGCCGTTGAGACCGTCCCCTTCCGAGATGACGATATCAAGCCGCTCGGCTGGCAAATCGTCACCGGCGCGGTCGGGCCACTCGATCAGGGAAAGCCCTTCGCTGATCGCATCGAAAAAGCCGATTTCGACCAGCTCATCGGGATCGGCAAGGCGATAGAGATCGAAATGGTGAACCGGAAAGCGCGCCGTCTCGTAGCTTTGCAGCAACGTGAAGGTCGGGCTCGGCACTTCAAGGCCCGCGTCATCGGCAAGCCGCCGGATGACCGCACGAGCAAACGCACTCTTGCCCATGCCAAGATCGCCATGAAGGGCGATGACGTCACCCGGCCGGGCGATGGCGGCGATATCGTCTGCAAGGCGAAGAGTGCCCGCTTCGTCGGCGACGCTGACGGTGCGGCTGAAAGACGAGCCCATCGCGACGCTGCTCATTCGGCCGCTTGAGCGATGCTGGGGTTGATCGGCAGTCTGCAGACCACCCGTGTGCCGACGCCGATCTTGGACGTGATTTCCACGCTGCCCTTGTGCAGTTCGACGAAGCTCTTGACGATGGAAAGGCCAAGGCCGGGGCCGCGACGACGAGCCCCGTTGGTCCGGCTCTCGAAGCGCTCGAATACAGCCTGGAGGTATTCGTCCGGGATGCCGCGACCGCGATCTTCGACCGTGAAGGACACTTCGTCTTCCGTGCGGCGGCAGGAAAGCAGGACCGCTCCCCCATCGTCGGAGAAGGCGATGGCGTTGGACAAGAGATTGTAGAGAACCTGCCGGATGCGCTTTTCGTCGGCAACAAAAAAACCGATGTCGCTGGGAACATCGAGCCTGAGATCGATATGAGCTTCGGCGATACGGTCGCGAAGACCGGTGGTTGCCGCGCCGACCGTCGAGTGAATGTCCACTTCGCCGAGGTCGAGTTCCATGATGCCCGCATCGACGGTGGCGAGGTCGAGAATATCGTTGATGATGGCCAGCAGCGCGGTCGAAGAATCCATGATGTAGCCGGTGTATTCCCGCTGCTTGATATTCAGCGGGCCGGCGTTGTCGTCGGCGAGCAGCTGCGCAAAGCCGATGATGTTGGTCAGCGGTGAGCGCAGTTCGTAGGAAACGTGCTGAATGAAGGCGTTCTTCAGCTGATCGGCTTCTTCGAGCGCCTCGTTCTTTTCAGTGAGCGCCCGCTCCACATTCACCGAGTCAGTGACGTTGACGAATGTAATCAGCGTCGCGCCGTCGGGCAGAGGCACCGTGGTGAAGTCGATCACGCCACCATCGCGGCGGTCGAGCCGGCCGGTGAGACGATTGCGGCTGTCGGCGAGGCCCGCAACGGCGAGGCGGACCTGATCCCAGGCTTCACGGTTGCCATGGGTGGCCATGCAGTGACCGACGACATCGTTGATGTGCGGCCGGCTGGCCAGCATCTCGTCGGAAAGCTTCCAGAGGCTGCCGAACGCTGGGTTGAAGAGGCGCAGCCGACCGTCGGATCCGAACACCGCGACGCCTTCCGAGAGGTGATCGAGCGTTTCGCCCTGAACTCGCGTCAACGCGTTGTAACGGCTCTTGAGCTCGATCTGCTCGGTGACATTCTCGTAAACATAGGTGACGCCGCCCTGCGGATGCGGATTGGCAATCACGCGCAACGTCTGTCCGGTGGGCAGGTGCCACCAGCTCTCACGGGCTTCCATCGCCTGGTAGGCAGAAAGCTGCTCGCGCTTCCAGCTGCGGAAGTCCGCCTGCTCGGGCAGTTTGCGCGAGACCCGGAGCTGATCGAGGATGGCTGCGTCATCCGGACCAGTTTCCAGGAAGGCCGTGTCGAGATCGAACAGCGCGCGATAGGCGGCATTATAGAACTTGAGCCGCTTGTCGGCGCCGAAGATGGCAACGGCGGTGGCAAGCTGGTCGAGCGTACGAGCGTGGCTGTCGATGGTGCGACGCAGCTCCGTCTGTGCCTGCTCGAGTTCCGACACATCAGTGGCGATGCCAGCGCTGCCGGAACTGGTCTCTACGTCGACGACATCGAATACGCGACGGGCACCGCCGACCACCAACGAAAGGCGTTTGGCGAAAACCGGCGCTTCCTGTCGGCTATCGGCAATCGCCTTGCGGGCGGCGGTATCAAGAAACTCGACGCCAACGGCCACGGCCTGGGTGGCGCTCGCCACCTCGGCAGCCTTGGCATAGGCCGCATTGACCCAGACAAGCCTGCCGGTCTTGTCGCGCGTCCAGGCCGGCATTGGCACCTTGTCGATCAAGCCCTCGAAGGTTTCGACTAGCGTCCGTTGACGCTCGAACCGCTCGGCCAGTTCGGCATACTGCTGGCGCTCACGTGTGAGATTACGGAAGCGGATGAAGCAGCGAGAACCGTTCACCCGGCCCGCGGCCTCAATGTGGACGCCGCTGGTAGTGGTCAACACGTCGAGGAAAGCTTCACCCTCGGCGCGCAGGGAATGGGTGCGGGCTTCCAGAAGCTGGGCCGAGGCCGGCTCGAGCCACTGTCCGAAGGCGAGAAAGCCTACTTGGCTGCGCGGCACGCCCGAAGCCTCGGGCAGCGATCCCATCACCTTGGGGGCCTCATCGCGAGCGCCCCAAATGACTGTGCGTTGATCGTCGGCGTTGAGGGCTGCCTCGGTCCGGTCGGCGGCAAGCTTCAGGTCGGCATTCTCGCGAAGTAGCCGTTCGCGGTCATCTTCCGCCATGCGGCGCGCCCTGATCAGGGCAGCGGCCGAAACCACGGCGATACAGATTGCCGAAACAAAGGCCGAGAGAGCCGCCACCTGCAGCGGTTCGAAATAGACCGAACCATCGGCTCCGAACTTGATGGCCTGGGCAGCCGCCGGACTGGCCACGACCGGCGACAGGATGGTCGAGAGCAGGGCGATCTTCCCGACTTGCCCCGCAAACGGCAATCGTGTCCGGCTCAGCCCCGGCATGTAGTTGTCCCCTTCCGGCCGCAATCAAAAAAGGGCGAAGTCTCCGCCATTGGAGGCCCGCCCCGGACCGACGCGTGCCCCGCCGCCGTTCCGAATCACCCCAAAATACCGCCTTTCATGAGGGGCAAAAAGAGTCGACGCGGGCGCTATTGCCCTATCGGCGACGACCGAGTCCGGGCTGCAACTATGTTCGCGGAACGTTCCGAGACAAAACGCTCCGGCCGTCCTATGAGACCGGAGTCGATAACTACCAGAGCGAAGCGCCCAGAGGGTTGAGCGGACTCGTCTTATGCGGTTTAGCGGCCATCTCTTTCTCCGGGCCTCGCACTTCCCTGCAACTTCCCTCGGAGAAATCCGCATGTGTGGAACAGCTGTGGATAAGCGTTTGATGGCAACAAAAACCCGCCCGATGCTCGGGGAGCGCGGGCGGGTGTTAATGGCATCTTAACGAATGTCAGGGCTGGCGCAGGGTGGGGCTAGGTGAAGTTCCAGGGCCGCGCTTGCACTCGTAAGCCTCAATACCGGTACATCGCCGACTTGAACGGGCCGGTCGACTTGACGCCGATATAGTCCGCCTGCTCGGGGGTCAGCTTGGACAGCTTGGCGCCAAGCTTGGCGAGATGCAGCTGGGCCACCTTCTCGTCGAGATGCTTGGGCAGCACATGCACCTTCTTTTCGTACCGGTCGCCGCGGGTCCAAAGCTCGATCTGGGCCAGTGTCTGGTTGGAGAACGAGGCGCTCATCACGAAGCTCGGATGGCCGGTGGCATTGCCGAGGTTGACGAGACGGCCCTCGGACAGCAGGACGATCTTCTTGCCGTCCGGGAACTCGACGAGGTCGACCTGCGGCTTGACGTTCTTCCACTTGAAGTTCCGGAGGCCGGCGACGTCGATTTCATTGTCGAAATGGCCGATGTTGCAGACGATCGCCATGTTCTTGAGCTTGCGCATGTCATCGACGGTGACGACGTGCAGGTTACCGGTGCAGGTAACGATGATGTCGGCCCGATGGATGTCGTCCTCGAGCGTGACCACCTCGAAGCCGTCCATAGCGGCCTGGAGGGCGCAGATCGGGTCGACTTCGGTAACCAGCACGCGGGCGCCGGCGCCATGCAGCGACTGGGCCGAACCCTTGCCGACATCGCCGTAACCGCAGACGATGGCGACCTTGCCGGCCATCATCACGTCGGTACCGCGGCGAATGGCGTCGACCAGACTTTCGCGGCAACCGTACTTGTTGTCGAACTTCGACTTGGTGACGCTGTCATTGACGTTGAACGCCGGCCAGGGCAGCTCACCGCGCGATTCCATCTGGTAGAGACGCATCACGCCCGTCGTCGTCTCTTCCGAAACGCCGCGGATATTCGCCTTGGCGCGCGAATAGAAGGTCGGGTCCTTGGCGAGGCGTGCCTTGATGGTGGCGAAGAGTTCTTCCTCTTCCTCGGACTTCGGATCGGCCAGAACCGACGGATCGCTCTCGGCCTTGGAACCCAGCGTCACTAGGAGCGTGGCGTCGCCGCCATCGTCGAGGATCATGTTGGCGGTCTCGCCATTGCCCCAGTCGAGGATACGGTCGGTGTAGGTCCAGTATTCCTTGAGGGTCTCGCCCTTCACCGCGAACACCGGGATGCCGGCGGCAGCGATGGCGGCGGCGGCATGATCCTGCGTTGAGAAGATATTGCAGGAGGCCCAGCGCACGTCGGCGCCAAGCGCCTTCAGCGTCTCGATCAGCACGGCGGTTTGGATGGTCATGTGCAGCGAGCCAGCGATGCGGGCGCCCTTGAGCGGCTGAGCGGCGGCATATTCGGAGCGCACCGACATCAGGCCGGGCATCTCGATCTCGGCCATGTCGAGTTCGGTGCGGCCCCATTCGGCGAGCGAGATGTCCTTGACGATGTATTCCTTGGCGACCATCGGGAATCTCCGGGTGCGAGGGGAAGATATGCGGGTTGAGAGCAAACGAGAGGGCGGCAAACGGCCACCGGTCAGCGCCTTATAGGAGATGTCGGCTGCGAGCGCAACGACGACATAAAGAGATCCTTATATCATGATGAAGGTCATATGCCCGTCGAAAGGCCACCCAAAGCACCACATCGACCTAGGTCCGATTGCTTGAGTGTAAAATGGTGCAGTAATTTCGGTTCGTCGCGCTTTGCTCCGCCGACGCGGCAAGGGCATGCTTGCTCTATTGCCTGCCGAGGGAGGGTCGGGTCGAGCTGGGGTGGAAGAGAATATAGATCAAAGAGATAGGCGCGTGTCCCATTAGGGCGTCGTGCGGTCTTTTCTCAGCTTGACCATCGTGACGTTGGAGGGACTTGGCCGGCGGTCATCTAGCAGCCCCCTCCGGCGCCGAGTTCCATAGCATTTGAGGCCAAGGGCACGGCTTGGGTGGATATCGGTTCGATCCGTTAAGATCTGGCGGTCCGAATTGTCGGCTATCCGCAAAAGGGAGGCAAAGGTGGGTCAGACAAAGCCCGTTCTGGAAGTGATCGAGGCGCCACTCGAGCGTACGTTCCGCGTATACTCGCACGACTATCCCTTTGCCTATTCCGGCTGGCACCATCATCCAGAGTACGAGCTGCATCTCATCCGCCGGAGCACGGGACAGTTTTACGTCGGGACCTATGCCGGCGATTTCGGGCCGGGAAACCTCGTCATGACGGGTCCCAGTCTGCCGCACATGTGGGTATCGGATGGCGCCGACCGCGACGAGGACGGCCGCATTCGCGACCGCGATCTTGTGCTCCAAATGGGCGGCGGTTTCGCCGAGCGCTGCATGGCGGAATTTTCCGATTGCGCTGGCCTCTCGGCGCTCCTGGAGGCCACGCGCTCGGGCATCGAGTTCTCGCCGGCCGCAGCAGCCGAGGCTGCCAAGCTGATGGAGGCCCTGCTCGATGCCAATGGATTCGAGCGCATGGCGCTGTTCTTCGAGTTGATGCGCGTGCTGGAGCAGGATGGTCATCGCCGCTCGCTATCGCTGAAGAGCATGGAGCACCAATGCGCCCAGCCCCGCCGGCTGGAGCGGATGCTGGCCTACATTGCCGCCAACTTCAACCGGCCCGGCCTCACCTGCCGCGAAGTTGCCGCGACCGAGGGTATGGCTCTGGCGGCTTTCTCGCGCCTGTTCGAGCGGCACTTGCGCTGCACCTGCGCCGAGTACATCAATCACCTCCGGATCTACAAGGCGTGCCAATTGCTGTCGGAAACCGAGGACATGGTGACGTCGATCGCCATGGACGTCGGCTACGAGACCCTGTCGACCTTCAATCGCAATTTCCTGCGGCTGATCGGTCGGACGCCGTCGGCGTTTCGCACCGAACGGCGGGCCGGCGCACGCGGCCAGACCCGCGCCGCCGCCTGAATGAGTTCGCTAGAGCCGGCGACCGTCCTCGCCGAACAGATGCACGGCCGAGAGCGTTGGCTTGAGGCCGATCATGTCGCCGGGGTTGAGGTCGACGCGCTCGCGTAGCACCGCGACCAGCGTCTGCCCACCGCAACGGGCCAAGACCTGCGTTTCGGCGCCGGTCGGTTCGACCACCACGACTTCGGCAGGAAAGCCGGCTTCATTGAGTGTCAGATGCTCGGGACGGATCCCGTAGGTGACGGGGCTAGCCACGGCATCGGCTGGCAGCGGCAGCACGGCACCTCCCTCGGCAACGAAACCTCCATTCTCCACTTTTCCCTTGATGAGGTTCATGGCCGGCGAACCGATGAAGGTGGCAACGAACAGGTTGGCGGGTCGATCGTAGAGTTCCAGCGGTCGGCCGATCTGCTCGACCACACCACCCTTCATCACCACGATGCGGTCGGCCATGGTCATCGCCTCGATCTGATCATGCGTGACGTAGACCGTGGTCGTGCCGAGCCGCTGGTGCAAATCCTTGATCTCGGCACGCATCTGCACGCGTAGCTTGGCATCGAGGTTGGAGAGTGGCTCGTCGAACAGGAAAACCTGCGGGCTGCGCACGATGGCCCGCCCCATGGCGACGCGCTGGCGCTGACCGCCCGATAGCTGCTTGGGCAACCTGTCGAGGTAGGGATCCAGCGCCAGGATGGCCGCCGCTTCCTTGACACGCGCATCGATGGCCGCGCGGCTTTCACCCTTCAGTTTCAGCGCAAAGCCCATGTTCTGCGCCACGGTCATGTGCGGATAGAGAGCGTAGTTCTGGAACACCATGGCGATGTCCCGCTCTTTCGGCGGCACATCGTTGACCAGACGCTCGCCGATGCGGATGTCGCCGTCGGAAATTTCCTCTAGACCCGCGATCATTCTGAGCAAGGTCGATTTGCCGCAGCCCGACGGGCCGACCAGCGTCACGAACTCGCCGTCGGCGATGTCGAAGTTGATGCCATGAATGACTTGATGGCTGCCGTAGAACTTGGCGACGCTCTCGATGGAAACGCTGGCCATGGTATTCCTCCCTTGATCCTGTTCAGAGACCGAGCCGCCAGACGCGCGCGCTGGCGCATCCCGGAGCAGCTTCGAGACGGATGGCGGTGATAGGGGCGGGGTCGGCGAGCCGCTTGGTGCCGACGTAACGGCCCTCGTCAGCAAACATCTCGATCGAACCACGATCCAGGAAGATGCGAACCAAGCGCACTCTTGCGCCCTGAGCGATATAGCGCGGCGAGCTGGCCCCGTGATCGGCCGCCTCATGAAGAATGGCGAGGCCGTCTTTATCGGAGATGACGGCAAGCTTAAGTGTCGGGTGTGAAAGCGTAAGCTCGAAGGGGCTGCCGGCGTCGTCAAACTCAAGGACAATTTCGGCGGCGCCATCGTCAAGCGCAATCGTCTTACCGGCTGCCAGCCGCTGATCGTCGACAAGAGTCTGTCGGAGTGTATCCGTCGCCTCGATCGGCGGCGTCAGCAAGACGCCGTCCTTGACCAGCAGTCGGCGTGGTAACGTCATTGCCGTTGGCCAATCCGCCGTCTTGACGATATCGGTCCAGTTGGCCAGCCAGGCAATGCCGACCGGACCGTCTCGATCCACGAAAGCCTGGAAGCCGTAAGCATCCGTCCCGAAATCCAACTCCTGACGGAACTCGGGCGAGAACGTCCTGCCGTCGAAGCGCCCGACGATCCCGAAGGTCAGGTTGCGACGCCGCGTTGCCGGATCTCGGCTGAGCAACAGGCCGACAATCAGCAGCCAGCGCGTATCGGGAGAGTCAACCGGGCCGTCGAGCGGCAGCATGGCCGGGCATTCGCCAACCGTACGGCCGTATTCTCGTTCGCGATGAATGAGGCCGACGAACCGCCAGCCGGTGGCACCCGTCGGGTCGTCCGTCTCGTTGAGCATGACGATGCCGCCATCGGCATCGCGACCTCCGAGCAGCATCTTGAGGCGCCCGTCCGGCCCACGGAAGACGTAAGGGTCGCGGTTGTCCTCTCCGATGCCAAGCCCCTCCGGTCGGCCGGCAAGCACCGTTGACGGCAGCGCGTCGATGGAGAAACCATCCGAACTACGCACCGTACACTGAACTTCCATCTCCGGCTTCCGGCCGTCGATATGGTCGGTGAAGAAGGCGCGAAAGCCACCTTCGCCCGGCACGGAAATCGCCGACCCTGAAAAAATGCCGCCGGCGCCGTTCGCCTGGTAGACCGCATCCCCCGGTTCGAGGAAGACCGGAAGGTGCCGCCAGCGCAGGAGATCGTCGGAGACGGCATGGCCCCAGTGCATGGCATGCCAGCGCAGGCGATGCGGATAGTGCTGGTAGAAGAGATGGGCTCGGCCGTCGAAGCGACCGAAGCCGTTGGGGTCGTTCATCCAACCGAATGGGGGGCGGAAGTGATAGCTCGCGAGTTCCCTAGGTGTTTGGGCCGGCCCGCCGTGCAACAGGCTGATGCCAAAATCCAGCACATTCAGAGGGTCGTAGGCATAGACCGCCGAAAGCAAAGTGGTCGCCGGATCACAGCTGAGATGATCGATTGGCTCGGCGACGACAATCCGATGCCGTTCGAAGGCATCCGTCCGTCGGGCAACGATCTTGCCGCTACCCAAGGTGACGACAGCGGGTTCAGATCCTCTTGCCATGACGAAGAGCTCGATGGTCTGGCCCGGAGTCACCGGGGCAAAGGAAACGGTGATGCGGCCGGTCTCGACATTCGGCGAAACTGCTTTGGACATGGTCAACCTTTCACCGCGGAGCCAACGAACGAGCTGATGAACCAGCGCTGGAACGCCAGGTAAAAAACGAGGATGGGGATCATCATCAGCACCGAGGCGGCCATGGCTCGGTCCCAGAAGATGCTGTCCTGACCGAAGAACGTGGCGATGGCGACGGAGATCGGCCGGGCATAATCGGTCTGGGTGATGAGGATCGGCCAGAGATACTGGTTCCAGGTCTCGATGCCCATCAGGATGGAAACCGTGGCAAGTGCCGGCAGGCTCAGAGGCATGAAGATCGACCACCATGTGCGGAAGATCGAAGCGCCGTCCACGGAGGCTGCCTCGAACAGCTCATTCGGCAGTTGCGCGAAGAACTGATAGAAGAGGAAGGTGTAGAGGGGGCTCGCCACAAACGGCAGGATCTGCGCCGTGAAGGTGTCGGACAGGCCGGCCCGCGACACGATGATCAGCAGCGGCATGATGATGCTCTCCTGCGGGATCACGTAGAGAGCGATGATCAGCGACAGGATCAGCGCCCGTCCCGGCAAACTGCCCCAAGCCAGGATGAAGCCGGCCATCGAATTGATGATCAGGCCGAGGCTGACGGTTGATCCGAGGATCAGCAGCGAGTTGCCGAGATAGCGGCCGAAGGCCAGCTCGCCGGCAAAATTTCCGACCTCGCGGAAGTTATTGAGGGTGGGATTGTCCACCCAGAAGGCCCGGAACGAGCCCATGTCGGCGAGAATCTGGAATCTGTCATCCTTCAGCGAGGCGATGAACAGCATGAACAGCGGCGAGATGATCACCAGCGCGATGACGAACACCGAGATCGACTGAACGATGCGGTAGCCGTTGAGTGGCGTCGCCGGCTTGCGAGGGGAAAGGGCGAGATCAGACATCGAAGCGCCTCATGAGCCTGCGCTGAATGAGCGCGATGACCAGGACGATCAGGAACAGGATCACCGAGACGGCGGAGGCATAGCCGAGTTTCTGCTCCTCGAAGCCTGCCCGCACCATGTAGTGCACTACGGTCTCGGTCGACGATTTCGGCCCGCCCTGCGTCAGGATGGCGACCTGCGTGTAGAGCTTGAAGGCCTGGATGGTGGTGATGACCAGCACGAAGACATGGGTCGGACGTAGGCCCGGCATGGTCACATGCCAGAAGCGGCCCCACGGGCCGGCGCCATCGATACGGGCGGCATCATAGAGTTCGTCGGGAATGCCCTGCATGCCGGCGAGGTAGATGATCATCTGGAAGCCATAGGCTTGCCAGGCCGACAGCAGGACGATGGAGAACATCGCCCAATTCGGGTCGCCCAGCCAGTCGATCGGTTGGATGTGTCCGCCCGAGAGCGACACGAGGATATGGTTGAGCGGGCCGGTCGGATACTGGAACAGCGTGCCCCAGATGACGCAGACCACCACCATCGACGTGATGGCTGGCAGGAAGAACATGCCGCGGAAGACATTCCGGAAGGGTATCCTCTGGTTCAGGATCAGCGCTGTCACGAAGGCCAGGCCGCATTGCACCGGCAGGATCCAGATGGTGAAGCGCGTGACATTCCAGAGCGATGTCCAGAACAGGTCATCGCTGAGGATGCGCAGGAAGTTGCCGAAGCCGACGAAGCGTACCGGCGTTGGCCTTGGGACCAGCGGCTGGTTGGTCATCGCCGTCCAGAACGACAGCAGGAAGGGCGTGATCAGGAACGCGGTCATCAGCAACACCGCCGGTGCCAGCATGCCGATTTCCTGAAGGAAACGCGACCAGCCGATACGGGCAATGACGGAACGACGCCGCCGTTTTGGAACGGTTGTGAGTGCGGACATGGACCCCTCGCCGGGTAATCAAAGGCGGAAGGGGCGCGCACCCGAAGGGAAACGGGCGCGCGCCGGCGGGCCGTGCCGGGCAAACGCGGGGGGAGCGTCGTCCGGCATTCCGGCCGTAGGCTTCCCCGCTCCAAGGAAACGGGAAGCCTGGAGCGAGAACATCACTTCCCGTTGAACGGCGGATAGCCGTCGTTGTCCGCGATGTCCTCGTCGATCTTCTTTGCGGCGGCCGTCAGTGCCTTTTGGGCATCCTCGCCGTTGAAGATCTGGTCCACGGCCTGCATGAAGGCGGAGGTAATCGTCGGATAGGCCGGGTGCGGCGGGCGAGGCACGGCGACCTTCGACGCCTGTTCGAAGGCGACGGCCATCGGTCCACCCTCGGCATAGAGCGGCGACTGGGCGGCGAAGCTCTTGAGGCCCGGATAAGCGCTCTGGCTGACCGCATAGTCGCGATAGTCCTTGTCCTTCAAGAGGAAGCTCAGGAATTTGCCGGCTATGTCGGGATGCGCAGACTGCGTTGTGATCGCCCAGATCCAGGTGCCGTCGGGGCTGGCACTCTTGTCGCCGAACTTCGGCAAGGGCATCGCCACCACGTCATCCTTCATCTTGGCGGCGGCTTCGGCATAGAACCAGTGACCGCCCCAGGCGAGCGCCGCCGGCTGACCGTCAGCATAGAACTGATTGGTGCCCGATGACATCGGCACAACCCAGCCGTTCTTTACCCACTTCTGCATCATGGTCAGCGCATCGACACATGGCTTGCTATCGAGCACGCCTTCGGCCTTCCAGGTCTTGCGGTCGATCAGGTCGCAGCCGAAGGAGTTGAGGATTGGCTGATAGGCATAGGTGATCCACTCGGTCTTGATGCCGTAGCCGCGGAATGTGTCGATCGGCCATTTGACGCCATCCACCTTGGCAAGTTTGGCGAGGTTGTCCTCGAACTCGGCGCGCGTCCAGGCATCGTCTACCGACTTCGGAATGCGGGCACCGATCTTCTCAAGATATTTCTTGTTGCCGTAGAGCACCACCGAGCTGTCGGTGAGGCCGATGGCATAGAGCTCCTTGTCGATAGGGTAGGTACCCTGCGCGACATTGGACGCCGTCATGTCGTCGATGAGGTCCTTGTCGATGTAGCTCTTGAGCGGCTTGAGGTAGCCCGACCATACGTAGTTGGCGAGGAAGGGCGCATCGAGTTCCATGATATCGGGCAACTGCTTGGACATCACGGCCGACGAGAATTTCTCGTTATAGGCGTCGTGAGGAGCGTAGATCAGCTCGATATCGACATCCGGATTGGCCGCCTCGAAGCGCTCGGCCACCTTGCCGTAGAGCGCCACCCAGCCGGGATCACCCTGGTGCATCATGCGCACGACGGTCTTGGCGTCGGCAGCTGTCGCAATCGCCATCAGTGCGGTGGTAGCGACAAGAGCCTTAAGTAAACGATTACCCATCTTGAACATCTCCTCCACTCATCGGTTTCCTCGCCAGCTCAGACGGAAGCTCGCTCCACGAGCTGGAATGGGAGCAGTTTCAGCCCCCTCTCCGGCGGTTCTGCCGCCTGAAGTATTTCCGCTGCCATCCGGCCCATTGCCCGGTGGGGCAGGGCCATGGTGGTAAGCGGTGGGTCGAGGCGCGAGGCGATATCGACTTGGTTGTCGAAGCCCGCGACAGCGACATCGTCGGGAATGCTGGCCCCTACCTTGCGGAGTGCCGCATAGACCTCCATGGCAACGCGATCGTTGCCACAGAGGATGGCGTCGGGCCGGTCGGAGCCGGCCATCAATTCGGTAACGTGCTGAACCACAAGGCTGCGGGCCCGATCGGCGTAGACGGCGCGCTTGACCGCCGGAAGCACGGCTGCTGGTTCCAGTCCAGCCTCATCAAGTGCCGCACGAAATCCGCGTTCGCGAAGCTCCCCAGCCAGAAGGCCAGGCAGGTTGATGAAGGCAATCCTGCGCCGGCCGGCATCGATCAGGTGGCTGGCAATCGTGTGTCCGGCCGCCTCCTCGTCCGGCACCAGCGAGGTGACCCGTCCGGACGCATCGCGGCAGTTGATCATCACCCCAATGCGGTCGGCAAGCTCCGGCGGCAGGGCGACTTCCTTGTGATACATCGCCGCATAACCGATGGCGCGTGGCCGAAACCGGCTGACGTCCTCATAGACCTTGGTAATGTCGCGATCGCCACCGATCGTGGTGAAAAACACCGAGAGATCGGCCTTGCGAGCGGAGTTGTCGAGACCGCGGATGATCTCCGTGGCAAAGGGCGAGGTCAGAAGCTCATCGCCGATGATAGCAATCAGCGGCATCCAGCCCTGCCGCATGCTGCGAGCGGCAAAATTGGTGACATAGCCGAGCTCTTCGGCGATCTTGCGAATCCGATCGCGCGTCTCATCGGCCATGCGGACCGAGCCGCCATGCAGTGCACCGGAGACGGTCTTGACCGACACCCCGGCAATGCTGGCGATATCCTGCAGCGAAACGGCCAAGATCAGCTCTCCTCCAGAGCCTGACATCCGCGCTGGTCTCCCGAACCAGCTGCGGCTTTCCACTTGAGTTATCGTTTACCCAATGCCACCGCTGCAAACGCCTGTCAAGGTGTTAACCGTCGCACATGCGATAGCGCGGGCTCACCGCGACCCAAGTTCGCGCGAACCTACGAATTCTCTTTCCAAAGAAATGCCGCGCCGCGCACGCCCGAGCTGTCGCCGTGCTTGGCCTTGCGGATCGGTGTTGCCACACTGTCGCTGAACACCAGCCTGCTACCTTCGCCATTCCAGAGGTTGGTGCGAGAGGCGAGAAGCTTCGGCACGTCGTCGTAGAGCTCGTCCACGTTGCTCATGCCGCCGCCCAGCACGAACACATCCGGATCGACCAGATCGATGATCAGCGCCAGGGACCGGGCGAGGCGGTCGACATAGCGCTCGTAGACAGCGAGGGCTGCGGCATCGCCAGTTCGCTTCAGTTCCATGACCTCGGAGCCTTTGCGGGCAACGCCGGTCGTTGTCTTGTAATCGAGCTCGAAGCCGGTGCCTGAGCAGAACATTTCGAGACAGCCGTGCCGGCCGCACCAGCACTTGGGGCCGGGGTATTCGCCTTCCTTTGGCCAGGGCAGCGAATAGTGGCCGATCTCGCCGGCCAATCCCTGGAAGCCATTGTGGCTCTTGCCCTTGATCGCAATGCCGCCACCGTGCCCGGTGCCAAGGATGATGCCCACTACCACGTCGAGCCCGGCGCCGGCGCCATCCACCGCTTCTGATACCGCGAGACAGTTGCCGTCATTGGCGAGCCGGACAGGACGACCGAGAGCCGCCTCGAGATCGCGACCGAGCGGCTTGCCGTTCAGCCAGAAGGCATTGGAGTTGCGGATGAGGCCGGTCAGTGGGTTGGGGCTGCCGGGCAGGCCGATGCCGACACTGCCCGTTTCGCCGGTTGCCGTTTCGACATGGGTGACCAGTTCGAGAACTGCCCGGATCGAGGCGTCGTAATCCTCACGCGGCGTCGGGATACGGTGCCGGCACAGCTCGACGCCTTGAGCATCAAGCCCGATGACTTCCATCTTCGTACCGCCCCAGTCGATCCCGATATACATCCTGCCGTCTCCTGCCCCTAGTTCTGATCAGAGCGCCTTGCCGTCGGTGTCGAAGCGATGAAGGTATTCCGACGCAGGCGTCAATACGACATCGTCGCCAGCTGTGACAGGCATATCGCCAACCGTGCGGGCCGTCAGGCGACCTGCTTCGGGAACCTCCACATGGACGAAGGTGTCGCTGCCGAGATGCTCTGCCGAGACCACCCTGCCTTTCCAGCCATCGCCATCGCGACTGACGGAAAGATGTTCCGGTCGGACGCCGATGGTCTCAGCGCTTGCCTTGCGGGCGAGATCGCCGGTGATGAAATTCATCTGCGGCGAGCCGATGAAGCCGGCGACGAACAGGTTGGCTGGAGAGCGGTAAAGGTCGAGCGGTGCGCCAACCTGCTCGAGCCGGCCGCCGTGCAGCACGGCGATTTTGTCGGCCATGGTCATGGCCTCGGTCTGGTCGTGAGTCACGTAGATGGTCGTGGTACCCAGCCGCTGCTGCAATTCGCGAATCTCGGCGCGCATCTGCACGCGCAGCTTGGCATCGAGGTTGGACAAGGGCTCGTCGAACAGGAATACCTTTGGATCGCGGACGATGGCGCGACCCATGGCGACGCGTTGGCGCTGGCCGCCAGACAATGCCACCGGTTTGCGAGCGAGCTGGCGCGTCAGATCGAGGATGGTCGCCGCCTTGCCGACGCGCTCGTCGATCTCGGACTTGGGGCGACCCGAAAGCTTCAGTGCGAAGCCCATGTTGGCCGCCACATTCATGTGCGGATAAAGGGCGTAATTCTGGAACACCATGGCTATGTCCCGATCCTTGGGGGCAAGATCGGTGACCACGCGCCCATCGATCAGGATGTCGCCGCCGTTGATGGTTTCAAGGCCGGCGATGCACCGTAGCAGCGTCGATTTGCCGCAGCCAGACGGTCCGACGAGGGCGACGAACTCGCCGTCGGCGATGTCGATCGAAATGCCGTGCAGCACGTCGAGCGCGCCATAGGCCTTGCGCAGATTCTTGATTTCGACGGTAGCCATGCAACCTCCCAGACGCCGGCTTGACAACAAAACAAAGTGATTTAATCTAATTGGCGTTGGTTTGGGAAGCCGTAATTTATGCAACGAGTGGCTTCCACCGAACCTGGGAGGAAAAAGCGATGAGGAAATCCCTGTTGGCGGCGCTTGCCGCCGCAACGGCGCTCGGCTGTCTGCCTGCGGTCGCCGAAAATCTGGTCACCAGCGATCGTGTCGGTCCGTCCGACGCCCCCAAGAAGATGGTGTTCCGCATGACTGGCGACGGCCCGTCGAGCACCGATCCGACCTGGGCGGCCGGCTATACCAAGCTCTACACCGACTTCATCAAGAACCACCCCGGCTGGCAGATCGAACTGCAGATGATGACCGGCGATATCAGCCAGGAGCAGGCTCGCATGCTCGAGCAGGCCAAGGCTGGTCATGCGCCGGATTGCGCCGCCGTCGACAGCTTCGTGTTGCCGCTGTTCAAGCAGGCCGGGGTTCTGAAGTCGCTGTCGCCCTATTTCAAAAAGGAAGAGATCGACCAACTCTTCCCCTTCGTGCGTGACGGTGTCACCGGCAAGGACGGCCAGATCTATGCCTGGTGGTGGTCGACCGACCTGCGTGTGCTCTATCGCAACAAGGAAATCGTTCCGAACGCACCGGACACATGGGCGGACGCCAAGGCGGCTGCGCTCGCCTCGGTCAAGGCCGGCATGGAAGGCATCCTGTTCAACGGCAGCCGCTACGAGGGCACGACCTTTGACTGGCTTGGCAACTTCTGGGGCCAGGGCGGCAAGCTCGTTGACGAAGCCGGCAAGCCGGTCTTTGCCGACGCCGCTAATCGTGACAAGTTCATCAAGGCCGTCAATTACTACCGCGATCTCGTCGAGTCCGGCGCTGCGCCCAAGCGCGTCGCCACCATTGGCAACTACGACGATTTCAACGCCGCCGCAGCTGCCGGCACGACGGCGATGTTCGTCGGTGGCAACTGGCAGTATCGCCAGCTGCAGAATTCCATGGACCCGGAAGAATTCGCCAAGTGGACCTTCTCCATGCTGCCCGGTATCACCGCCGATCAGCGTTCGACCGGTACCGGCGGCTGGACGGTTGCCGCCTTCTCGTCGGAGCCGGAAAAGGTCGAAATGTGCGCCGCGCTTGCTCGCGAGATCTACATGGGTCCGGCCAACGCCCTTCAGGAGCAGCTGCCGACCCGCGCCGATCTCTACGACAAGTATGACGTGTTCAAGAGCCCGGAAAATCAGGCCTTCGCCAAGGCTTTGAAGGTCGGCCAAGCACGTCCTGGCGTACTGATCTATCCGGAAATCTCCAACCAGATCCAGATCATGATGGGCAAGGTGCTGACCGGCGCCGCGGCCACCGACGCAGCCGTCGACGAAGCCTTCAAGGCGACGCTCGACGCCTACGCCCGGCTTTGAACTCCCCAGCCCGTCATTCCTCCTCCTGATGACGGGCGCTTCCGGCGGGACGGCGGCTCCGATCGGTAGTTCGGAGCCGCCTCCACCCTGACCAGGGCGGCCGCCCTTCGGCGGCCGCTTTTATTCCGCCGAACCAGCGAATAGAGGTCCCCATGTCCACACGCGCCGTGAGGCTGAAACTGCCCTTCCTGGGGGTGGCAAGCCGGCACAACCGCGTTCCATCGCCCTATCCCTGGCTGATGCCGGTGATCCTGGTGATGGGGCTGTTCTATCTCTATCCGGTGGTCGACGTTTTCCGTTACGCCTTCACCGACCTGACACTCCTCGGCGGCGAGGGGCACTACACCCTTGCCACCTTCGCCAACGTTCTGACGCGCCCGGAACTCCTGCAGATCCTCTGGGTGACCTTCGTCTTCACGGCCGGTTCGGTCATCGGCCAGCAGGTGATCGGCCTTGCCATGGCGCTGGTCGTCGTCCGTTCCGAGAAGCGGCACCTGTTCGGCACGACGATTCTAAGAACGACGGCGCTGATTGCATGGGTGGTCCCCGGTATCGCCGGCGGCATCATCTGGAAGATGCTATTCAACGAGGCTCCCTTCGGCGGTCTCAACTCGCTGTTGCGCCTTGTCGGCATGGCGCCGGTGCAATGGTTGTCCGACCCGGACGTCGTCATGTGGTCGGTGGTGTTGTCAAATGTCTGGCGCGGTACGGCCTTCTCGATGGTGGTCATGTACGCGGCGCTCAAGGCGATCGATCCCTCGCTTTACGAGGCGGCCGAGGTGGATGGTGCCAGTGCGCGACAGAAGCTGTTCTTCGTGACGCTGCCGCAGCTCCGTCCGGCGATTCTGGTCAACATGATCCTGATCACCATCCAGACGCTCAACACCTTCGACGCCATCATCTCTCTGACTGGCGGCGGCCCCGGCCGCGCCACCGAGGTGCTGTCGCTCTACACATTCAACGTGGTGTTCCGGAATTATGACCTCGCGGCCGGCAGCGTGCTGTCGATTGTCATGCTGGTCATCAGCCTTGGGTTGGCGCTCGTCTACGCCGCCTTCCTGCCGAAGGACGAAAAGGCATGAAACTCAGTACTCGCGACCGTCTCGGTGACATCCTGAGCTACGTCTTCATGGCGCTGATGTTCGTCTTCTTTGCCTGGCCGCTCATCTGGCTGCTGTCCATGGCGCTCCGCACGCGCAAGGAGGTGTTCCTCGGCGTTGCCCGCCTGATCCCCAAATACCCAACGCTCGACAATTTCACGGCGGTACTGACGTCCAGCCAGTTCCCCGTTTACCTGATCAACGCGCTGAAACTGTCCTGCCTGTCGGCGGTCGGTTGCCTGATCATCGCGGCTCCCGCCGCCTACGCCTTCTCGCGCTTTGAGTTCAAGGGCAAGGGCGCCTGGATGCTCGGCATCCTCGCCTTCCAGATGATTTCACCGCTGGTCATCATGGTGCCACTCTACCGCTACATGGCCCGCCTGGGACTGATCGACAGCCACTTCGGCACGGTCATGGTCTATATCGCCCTCGGCGTTCCCATGGTCACCTGGCTCCTCAAGGGCTTCATGGACGGCATCCCGAAGAGTCTCGACGAGGCCGCGCTGATCGATGGCTGCAACCGCCTCTCCGTCTTCGTTCGCATCATTCTGCCGCTGTCGACACCCGGTGTCGCGTCAGCCTTCATCATCACGGTGATTGCCGGCTGGTCGCAGTTCTTGGTGCCCTTCCTGCTGATCACCAAGGATTCTCTGGTGCCGATCGGCGTCGGCATCTTCCAGTACGCCGGCACGCAGAACGACAGCTCGATCCAGATCCTTGCAGCCGCCTGCCTGATCTCGGTCGTGCCGGCTATCGTTGCCTTCCTCGCTCTTCAGCGACTCATCCTGAGCGCCATGACGGCCGGCGCCGTCAAGGGATGAGGTGCTCAAGTTTCGCCCGCTTTCAGTTTGAATTGGATGTTTCCCATGTCCCTGACCCTTGCCCAACGTCTTGATCGTTTGAAGGTCCGCGTCGCCGAACTGGAATTCTGGAAAGTCCGGGAGACGGCGCCGCTTGCCGCCATCACTTTCGAAGGCGCTCCCATCGAGATCGGCGCGCCCTGGCCGAAGAAGGATGGCCTCGTCCATTTCGCGCTCGAAGGGCAGGTTCCCTCGAACTGGCCACTCGCCGACACGCGCCTCAGCCTGGACCTGGGCGGCGAAAGCCTGATTGCAGTCGTATGCGATGGCGGCGAGCCGGTGTCCTACGGCCTCGATCCCTACCATCAGAGCTTCGCGCTCAGCGGCCGCTCTTTCAAGGTGACCACCGAGACGGTTGCCCGCCTGCCGTTCGGCGAGCCGGTGCGCCGGCCACACGTCAACCGCGCCGAGCTCAGGCTGTCTGAGCCGTCCGTCGAGGCTCTGTGGCTCTTGATTACCCAGGTGATTGAAGCGGTGGACGTCCTCGAAGGCCACGACGTGGTGCCGCACCTGATCGCCGCTGCAGAAGACGCCTTGCGTGGCCTCGACTGGCCATCCTCGACGGCCGATTACATTGCTCGTACGGCAAAGAGCGAAGCCCAGCAGAAGATCTGGCAGTTGCCCGATCTGATCGATGCGCCGGTCGCCCTCAACCAGGGTGAGCTGGCAACGGTGAGTGCTGCCTACGATGCACTCCTGGCCTGTCTCGAGGCCTTGCAGAAGCGCTTCCCTCCCGAAGGCGAGATAGGTCTGACAGGTCATGCTCACATCGACCTTGCCTGGCTGTGGCCCTATGGCGAGACGCGCCGCAAGACCCGCCGCACCTTCTCGACAGTCGTGTCGCTGATGGAGGAGTCCAAGGACTTCCGCTTCAACCAGTCGACGGCCCACTACTACGCTCAGGTGGCGGAGGACGACCCCGCCTTGTTCGAGAAGATTGCCGAGCGCGTTCGCTCCGGCGCGTGGGAAACCCTTGGCGGCAGCTGGGTCGAACCGGACACTAACATGCCGACCGGTGAGAGCCTGACGCGCCAGTATCTCTATGGTCAGCGCTTCTTCCAGAAGACATTTGGCATCCGCCACGACATCTGCTGGCAGCCGGACTGCTTCGGCTTCACCGGCGCGCTGCCGCAGCTACTGAACCAGGCCGGCATCCGCAGCTTCTTCACCATCAAGGTCAACTGGTCCGAGACCAACCACATCCCGTCCGACCTGTTCTGGTGGGAAGGCCTAGACGGGAGCCGTGTGCTCGCCCATACCTTCGACAACCCGATGCAGGGCTATAATGGCTTCGTCCGGCCGGATTGCCACGTGCCGACCTGGCGGAATTTCCGCGAAAAGGCGCTGCATCCGGAAACCCTGCTCTGCGTCGGCTATGGCGACGGCGGTGGCGGTCCGACGCCGGAAATGGTCGCGCGCGAACAGCAACTCCGTGTCTTCCCGACGCTGCCGAAGGCGCGTTGGACCCGTGTGAAGGACTTCTTCGAGCGTGCCCATCAAACGGCCCAGGACAAGAAGCTCTCGGTCTGGCAGGGCGAGATCTATCTCGAACTGCATCGCGGCACGCTGACTAGCCAGAGCGTCGTCAAGCGGCTGCACCGCAAGGCCGAGCGCGCGCTGATCACCGCCGAAACCACAGCGTCGCTGGCCCATCTTCTCGGCGCGCCGAAGCCGGAGAGCCTCGAACCGGCCTGGCGCACCGTGCTGAAGAACGAGTTCCACGACATCCTTCCGGGCTCCTCGATCCACGAAGTCTATGTCGATGCGGCCCAGGAACTCGGCGAAGTGATCGACACGGGTCTCAAGGCGCAGGCAGCAGCTCTCGACGCCATTGCCGGCGTGCTGCCCAAGGCGGCGGGCGAGCGCATCCTAATTGCCAATCCGTCCCTGGATGCGCGGCCGGTTCGCGTGACGCTGGAGGATGGAACGGTCATTGCCTCGGCGGAGACCGTGCCGCCACTCGCCGTTGCCATCATTGACGCCGCCAATCTCAAGCCCGCCGGATCGCTGTCGGTCAGCCGCACGCAACTCGAAAATGATGTTCTGCGGGTAACGTTGGCTGCCGATGGCTCCATCGCGTCGATCCTGCACAAGCCGACCGGTCGCGAGGCACTCGACGGCTATGGCAATCGTCTGATGGCCTATCCGGTCGACAAGCCGCGCAACTGGGACGCCTGGGATATCGAAGGTGACTACGCCGAACGTGGCGAGGAAATCACCGATCTTCAGAGCCTTGAGGTCGTCGAGCAGGGGCCGCACCGCGTCGCCGTCAAGCTGGTGCGTCATTTCCGCTCGTCGATCATTACCCAGGTTCTGAGTCTGGCCGCGGCTGCTCGTCGCGTCGATATCAAGACGACGCTCGATTGGCATGACCGCCGCGTGTTCCTGCGGACGCTGACGGCCGTGAATGCCAAGAGCCGCAATGCCACGGCCGAGTGCGCCTATGGCGTCGTCACTCGCCCGACCCACACCAATACCTCGTGGGATGCCGCGATGTTCGAGGCGACCGCCCATCGCTTCCTCGACCTGTCCGAACCGGACTTCGGCGTTGCCCTGCTCAACGATGCCAAATACGGCCACAGTGTCCGCGAGAACGTTCTCGGCTTGAGCCTGTTGCGATCGCCGATCTACCCCGATCCGATGGCCGACGAGGGCGAGCAGACCTTCACCTACTCGCTGATGCCACATGCCGGCTCCTGGCACGACGGTGGTGTTCGCGAGGAGGCTGACGATCTCAATCAGCCGCTGTTGGCCCGCCGGGTCAATGGACTGGCCGCTGGCGTCTTCCAGCCGGTCGTCGCCGAGGGAATTCCGGCAGCACTCTCGGTCCTGAAGCCCGCAGAGGAGGGCGAGGGTCTGGTCCTGCGTGTTTGGGAGCCCGCCGGCCGACGCGGCGATTTCGGTCTATCGGCCAGCAATGGCTGGGCTGTCGGCGAACCCGTCACCATTCTCGAGGAGCCGATGAACGTGCCGGCGCGCGGTCTGAAGCCGTTCGAGGTGAAGAGCTGGCGACTTTGCAAGGCCTAAGGCGCCGCGCTAATCTCCTGCCGTCCACCGGCCTTCCGGTGGACGGGGAGGGAGCGCCGGTGAACTTTCTCGGATCGAACGCCGAACAGGCTGCCGTGAGGAACCGCCAGTTGGTACTGGCGGCCATCCATCGCGGCGCCCCGATTTCGCGCACCGAACTGGCCGCGCAGTGCGGTCTCACCAAGCAGGCCATTGCCCGCATCGTCGACCGTTTGGTCGACGAAGGGCTGGTCATGGAGGCCCGCCGCCGGCATGGTCTCAGGGGGCAGCCGGCCATCGAACTTGAGATCGATCCCGAGGGCATGTTCTCGGTTGGCGCCAATATCGACCGCGACCATCTGACCGTGGTGGTTGTCGATGCCACAGGCACCGTGCGCGGACGGATGCATCACGAGAAGAGCTTTATTCTCCCCGACGAGTTCATGGCGCTGTTTTCCGATGCGCTGTCGACCTTCCGTCGCCGCAAGCTGGTCGATGAGGGGCGGTTGGCTGGTGTTGGCCTTGCCGTTCCCGATTGGCTCGGCGATATCGACGTCATCGGCCGTCCCGACAGCTATTCTGCCTGGACCGACTTCGATCTGCGCGCCGCGGTCGAGGCGGTGACGCCGCATCCCGTCTTCATCGACAATGACGCCAATGCAGCAGCGCTCGGCGAGATTGATTATGGCCTCGGAACCGAAATCGGCAGCTTCTTCTATATTCTTGCCAATGCCTGCGTTGGTGGCGCCCTTGTGATCGATGGAGTTCGCCACAAGGGGGCTGGAGGCATCAACGGCGAGATCGGCTGTCTGCCTGTACGAGAGCTCGACGCCAATGGCGCCGGACGCATCCGTCAGCTGGGCGAGCTGTTCTCGATGTTCCTGCTCTATGACCACCTTCGTGCCCATGGCATTCTCGTTCGCACCCCAACGGAGCTTGCTGCTCTCGATGGAAAAGGCCGGGCGCTGGTGTCCGAATGGATCGACCGGGCTGCCGGCTGGCTGGCCGAGGCGGTATCTCATATTGCCCTGATTGCCGATCCCGAGGCGGTGCTGATCGGCGGCCGCATGCCGGTTCGGCTCATCGACCAGTTGATCATCCGGGCGCAGAGAGAGATTCTCCGCGCTGGCCTTCCCGAAGTGACGCTGCACCGCGCGGTTTGTTCGGAAGACGCGGCAGCCCTGGGGGCTGCGGCCATGCCTCTGGCACATCGGCTTGGGCTGCCATCGGCTGACGCCGGCCAGCTCAAGCGCGTGCCCCTCAGGGACGATCACGCCCGTGCCGATGCCACGTCGGCCTGAGTCGGTGTTTCTCTCAGTCGCTTGGGATCCGGAAGCAGGAACTCGACGATTGGAAGCAAGGCTGCCCCCTCGACCACGCCGCCGGCTGGTAACGAGGAGCGGTAGAGTGGTGGCATCCATGAGGTGGTGGTCGGTCGACCGCCGATTGCCACCGGCGCCGCCAGTGTTTCCGATACCACTGCATCGATGGCCGCATCGGGCAAGTCGCCGCCGATGACGATCAGGCCAGGAACGACCACGCCCGATATGGCCACCACGGCATCGAGAAGATGGTCGGCCGCATCTCGAGCCCATTCTCGAATGGCCGCATCGCGGTCATTGCCTGCCGCGATGGCTGCGTTGAGCCTTTCCGGCGACAGCCCCTCGGCCAGAGGGGCACGATCCTGGCCAGTGCGCATGGCGCCAATGCCGCCGGCAAATCCGTGCATGCCGCGGAACGGTTGACCGCCGATCGACAGACCGGCACGCACACCGGAGCGGGTGATCAGGATGCTGACAAAGCCGCCATCCCTGTCCCCGGCACCGACCAGCCGCTCGGCGGTGGCCGCCGCGGCGCTATCGGCGTTGGCCAGTACGGTGAGAGGGTGAAAGGCGTCCTGCACCGCTTCCAGGGTGATCGCATCGTCAGGCGAGAGAGCGACGCCGACCCCGAGCACCTCCGCTTCAGCCGGCTTTCGGGCAAGCAGTGCCCTGCCGACTGCGATCAGTTGCTCGGGCGGCACATCTCGTTGCTCGGCAATCACGCCGCCGCCGGCGTCGATCAGCACAGCGGCCGCCGCATGGCGCGCCAGTCTCAGGCCAAGCGCCACGCCCCCCTCCGGTCGGATCATGAACTCCGTCACCGGATATCGGTTCGCGTCGGCCTGTCTGCGGGAGGTGACGAGACCGCGCCCCTCCAGACGCCGGAGGATGCCGGTAATCGCCGGTTCGGTCAGTCCCAGTCTTTGCGAGAGTTCGCGACGGGTAAGCGCACCCAGAACGCGCAGGAGTTCGAGGACGATACGGGAGTTATGATCGGCAATATCGCCGTGATTGATGCCTGGACCATCCTTGATCGACGACGGAGCTCGCCGGAGGCGCGTCGTCATCGACCTAAGATTTCCCGTCATCGCCTGTCCCCGGTCTTCGCGTTCCACTTGCCCGAAACGCTCGTGGGCCGAGTGGATATCCTAGCGATACAACGATGCGGGCAGAATGCCCAAGAAATCAGATGCTTTCAAAGAAAAAAGCCGCACGCCTGAAGGCAGGTGCGGCATATTTGCGTGGTCGGCCGGTTCGGCCCCAGTCAGCCGGCTTACTCCCATGTCTCGATCTCGCCGATCATGTCGACGGCGGGATGGCTGTCACCTCCTGAAATGGTGCTGCGACGAGTAGGCACTGGATAAGCGCGAGCATCTCGGCCATAGAAGAAGCACGGTCTGGCGGAGGGCGCGTGCTTGGTTTGGTCCGAACATCTGGCACTCATCTACCTGCTAGTCGAATGGTCGATCCGTCTTGCCATGGTGGTGATCGTACCGTTGCGCCGTCCGCCGGAAGCGGCGCGCAGCTGGTTGCTGCTGGTGTTTTTTCTGCCGGTGCCAGCGCTCGTTCTTTACCGACTGATCGGCCGCCCGCGTTTTCCCGCTTGGCGGCAACAGCGCTTTGCAGAAGCGACGACCTTGCGGCGTCGCGCATGCTCGTCATTGCCGGCGCCTGGCAATCCCGTTCCCGGCATCGCCGAACTTGCCGAACGGCTTGGCGAGTTTCCCGCGACCGGCGCCTCTGATCTTTCCCTGTTGTCGGATTATGAGCTGTCGATCGACAACCTCGTGGCTGATATCGATGCGGCGGAATTTAGCGTTCACCTGCTGACCTACATTTTCGCCGACGATAAGACCGGCCGTAAGGTTGCGGCCGCTCTTGGGCGCGCGGTTTGGCGTGGCGTTGATGTTCGCGTGCTGATCGATGCCGTCGGCTCGCGCCCTTGGAAGCGGCGGACGCTTGCACTCCTTGCCGCCGAGGGCGTTCCCTGCAGGCTCGTTCTACCTGTGCGCTGGTGGACGACGGTGCGGCGGGCACGCGCCGATCTCCGCAATCATCGCAAGATCGCCGTCATGGATGGTCGCCTCGCCTACGTCGGCTCGCAGAATATTGTCGACCGGAATTTCCGGCGTGGCATCGTCAATGATGAGTTGGTAGCCCGTGTCGAGGGGCCAGTCGCCACGGCGGTGGCGGCCGTTTTTGCCAGCGATTGGTACCTTGAAACGCGCGAAGCCTTGCCCGTGCCGACAAGGCCGGTGGCGGCCTCGGCCTCCGTCCAGATAATGCCAAGCGGTCCGGACTATGGCGTGCCCGGTTTCGAACGTCTGCTGGTGGCACTGATTCACGCGGCCGAAACCCGGGTTACGTTGGTAAGTCCCTATCTCATTCCCGATGAAGCGCTGTTGGCCGCCCTACAGACCGCCGCTTATCGCGGCGTCACCATCGATCTTGTCGTCTCCAGAGTGGTTGACCAGCGAATGGTCCGCCTGGCGCAGCGCTCCTTCTACGATGAGCTGATGTCGATGGGCGTGCGCATCCATCGCTATCGCCGACATCTCCTCCACGCCAAGCATGTCTCGATCGACGACCGGATCGGCGTCATCGGGTCGGGCAACGCCGATCTCAGGTCGTTCACGCTCAATGCCGAGATCAGCATGCTCCTTTACGAACCGGCGCACGTGGCGGAACTGGTTGCCCAGCAGGCACAGTGCATGGCTTTGAGCGATCGCCTTGATCTGGTGGAGTGGCGTCGCCGTTCCATGGTGAGGAGCCTGGCTGAGAACCTCGCACGGCTGGTCAGTCCTTTGCTCTGACCAGCTGCGCAGTATGTCTCGTTAAGTCGCGACGCCTTAATACCTACAGCACCTCGTTGAGGAAACGCTGGAGGCGGGGGCTCTTTGGGTGGTCGAAGATCTCGTCAGGCGTGCCTGCCTCTACGATGCGCCCCTCGTCCATGAATACGACCTGATCGGCGACTTTGCGGGCAAATCCCATTTCATGGGTAACCACAACCATGGTCATGCCGCGACGCCCGAGCTCGGACATCAGGTTAAGCACACCTTTGACGAGCTCGGGGTCAAGCGCGCTGGTCACCTCGTCGAACAGGATGACTTCCGGTGCCATCGCCAGCGCCCGGGCGATGGCAACGCGCTGCTGTTGGCCGCCGGAGAGGCTGCTCGGCCTGTGATCCATGCGGCTGGCAAGACCGACATCGGAGAGACGCGCTTCCGCAATGCGCTTTGCCTCGGCAAGCGGCATCTTTTTCACCTTGGTGAGGGCCAGCATGACGTTTTCAAGCGCGGTATGATCCGGGAACAAGTTGAACTGCTGGAACACCATGCCGACGCGTCGGCGCAGTGTTTCCGGCTTCATGGTGAGGATCGACGCGCCATCAATCGTCACGTCGCCGGCTTTGAATTCCACCAGACGATTGAGACAGCGCAGAAGCGTCGACTTGCCCGATCCTGAGGGGCCGATGATGCAGGTCACCGTACCCGCCTTCACGTCGAGATCGATACCTTTCAGAACTTCGAGGTCGCCATAGCACATGCCGAGGCCACGCACAGTGAGGCTGCCGCCCTTGAAGCTGGGCTTGTCTGCGACATTCTTGGCTTCCGCGACGCTGCCCTGCAGCTCGCCGACTTCTTCCAGGCCGGAGATCAGTGTCGTTGGGCGCCGCCCGGTCCTGAGCCGGTTGTCGACATAGTTGACGAGATGGGTGAGTGGCACGGTGATGACGAGATAGAAGATGCCGGCAAGCAGCAACGGCGACAGGTTACCCGTGACCACCGCCTGATCCTGGCCGACACGGAAAATCTCACGTTCGGAGGCGAGAAGGCCGAGGAAGTAGACGAGGCTCGAATCCTTGACGTTGCCGATGAACTGATTGACCAGCGCCGGCAGCACGCGGCGGATGCCCTGCGGAATGACGATGAGCCGCATGCCCTGACCATAGCTCATCGACAGCGCCCGGCAGGCTTCCATCTGGCCGCGTTCGACGCTCTGGATGCCGGAACGGAAGATCTCGCCGATATAGGCACCAGCGATCAGGCTGAGCGCGATGATGCCGAGCGGATAAGGCGACGGGCCGAAGAGCTGGCGGCCGATGCGGGCAAAGCCCTGGCCGATGATCAGGATGGTCAGAATGGCTGGCAAGCCACGGAAAATGTCGGTGTAGAGCCGGGCCGGCAGCCGCATCCAGGGCGATCGCGAAATGCCCATCACGGCGAGAACGATGCCGACCAATATGCCGAGAATCGTCGAGGCAAAAGCGAGGATGAGCGTGTTCTTGAGACCGATGAACAGCATGTTCGGCAACACGGCCGCCATCGCATCGAAATCCAGAAAGCTGCGACGAACGTTCTCGAACCATTCCATTGGGGAAGACTTTCCAAGTCGGCTGCTGAGCGAGACAAAAAGAAACCGGGTACGCGAGGGGGCGTCCCGGTCAAGGGGCCGTCCGGCAGGGGGCGTGGACGGCTTTTCACAGGGACCTGTCGCCGCGCCCGGAGCGATGCCGGGCGCGGAGGTCGTTTTACTTCTTCGACGGCAGGTACTGGTCGGGCATCGGCGAACCCGGGAACCACTTCTGATACAGGTCACGCCAGGTACCGTCTTCCATCGCGGCATGCAGGTTCTTGTTGAGCGCTTCGCGGAAGGCGTCATTGCCCTTGCGGACGACGAAGCCAGCCGGTGCGTCGAAGGACGGGATATTCACGGCAAGCTTCAGCGCCGGATAGGTCTCGCTATACTGTTTGGCCGCCTCGTAATCGAGGAAGTGGGCGTCGACCGTGCCGTTGTTGAGGCCCGAGACAGCTGAGTTATTGTCGGGGAATTTCACGATGTCCGAGCCGGTGAAGTTCTTCTCGGCATAGATTTCCTGCAGGGTGCCCTGCACGACGCCGAGGCGCTTGCCCTTGAGCCCCTCAGGCGCGGTGATTGACGCGTCCGGCGTCAGCACAGTCAGGTAACCGGCGAGGTAGCCGTCCGAGAAATCGACCGTCTTCTTGCGGGCCTCGGTGGTGCCGATGGCGGCAACTGCCACGTCGAAGCGGCCGTTGGCCACCGACGGCATCAGGGCCGAGAAGTCTTGGCCGGTGAAGGTGACGTGATCCTTGTCGAACCCCATGCGCGAGACGACGTTCAGGAAGAATTCAATGTCGAAGCCGCTGAATTGGCCGTTGGCGTCGACGAAGGCATAGGGTTTGGCGTCGCCCATGGTGCCGACACTGATCGTCGCAGGATCGATCAGTCCGTAGGGATTGTCACCGGCGGCAGTGGCAGCCGAGGCGCCGGTGGCGACAAGAGCGGCCATCAGGCCAATGCTGCGGATCTGGCGGCCCAACCCTTTCATTGCACTGCTGATCATGTGCTGTTCTCCTTGTTGTTGTGCTTGCTTTCGTCTGTTTCCGCCGTGCCTTCCATGGTGGCGGCAACCCTCGCTCCGAACGGATGCCCTGCTGGATTCCCGTCTGGATTTCTTCGAATGGCGAAGTAAAAGTTACTCAGCTTCGCCAAAACAAGTTTCCATGCCACGTCGTATCCCTGCGACACGGCGGTAGAACTTTTGATCATCGTCTCTCTATGGCCGATGTTGGCTTGGCCATGTTCGACACGCTTATCTTCAACGCTTCGCCGGTCATAATGTAGTGTGAGACCGGTCTCAGTTCGGAGGTTATTGCGACATTGACGTGACGTCAATCGCTATGTAGTGCTACAGCCCATGGACAGAAAAACTTCTCCCTTTCGCCCCGTAACGGTGGCCGACGTGGCGCGGCGCGCCGAGGTCTCCAAGGCCACCGCAGCCCGCGTACTCGGCGGTTACGGTCCCGTCAGCGATGAGGTGAAGTTGCGTGTCCAGGCGGCCGCCAAGGCGCTCGACTATCGGCCCAACGAGCTGGCGCGCTCGGTGAGCACCGGCAAGTCCGGCACCATCGGCGTCGTGGTCGGCGATATCGAGAATGCCTTCTTCGGCATCGCGGTGCGCAGCATTTCCGATACCGCCCACCGGCACGGCTTCAACGTCATCCTGGCTAATTCCGGCGAGGAAGTGGAGGCGGAGAAGGCGGCGCTCAAGGTGCTGGTCGGCAAGCGGGTGGATGGCTTGATCGTTACGCCGGCCGACAACCGCAACGTCGCCCATCTCCGCGATATCGTCCGGTCGCGTCGCCCGCTGGTGCTGTTCGACCGGCCGATCGAAGGTCTTGCTGCCGATGTTGTGGTTAGCGACGATCGTGACGCGGCTTTCGCCGCCACGACGCGCCTGATCGAGAGCGGTCACCGGCACTTGGCCTATGTCACCGCGCTCAATGCCGAACCGCCGATTTTTACCGGACCTGAGCAGCTCTACACCTCGTCCGTCAAAGAGCGAATCGACGGCTTTCTGGCGGCCTGCCATGCCGCCGGCATCGAGGCGCCGGAACGGGGCGTTTGTCTTGCCGGCAATGCTGCTACTGGCCTGCAGCGTGCGTCGATCGAACGTCTCCTGTCTGCCGTTGAGTCCCCAACGGCTATCTTGGCCTCGGACAGCATCGTCGCCTTTGAGATCTTCAAAGTGATGCGGGCGCGAGGCCTTCGCATCCCCGACGACTTGTCCCTGGTTTCCTTCTACGATGCCGAGTGGACGTCGGTCACGACGCCACCGATCAGCGTCATCGACCAGCCGGTCTACGATATGGGCACCCAGGCGGCCGAACTGCTGATTGCTCGCATCAACGGCGAAACGCCGCCCGCCCGTCACTGCGTGTTGCCCACCCGCTTTATCGAGCGAGGTTCGATCGGTATTCCCCGTTCCATGATGGCAGCCACCTGACCGTTGCCGGTCCAGCGCCGGGTGTGGTTGGTGGGACGTACTCATGCAGGTAGCCTCAGTCGCTGGCGGGATGAGGATAGCCGAAGGCACCGAAGTAGCTGCAGGTGGCCGCGGCGCATTCGGCTGCGAAATCCAGAGCAGCTCCGATGGGCCGCCCTGTCAGGATGCCGGTGAGATAGCCGGCCAGGAATGAATCGCCGGCTCCCAGCGTATCCACCACCTGGGCGGGCTTGATACCTTGGCGATAGCGGCGACCATTCGCCAGCCAGAAGGCGCCGTCGCTGCCGCGCGTCACCCCAACCGTGGTGACACCGAAACCTGAGACGTAACCTATGAGGTCATCGATCTCATGATCGGAGAGGCCTGAGCCGGACAGGAAGGCACCCGTGATATGCGGAGCGACCGAGGCAATGTAAGCGGGATCGCGATGGGTCGAGAAATCGAAAGTCAGTGTTTGTGCATGGGCGCGGATCTTCGGCAGCTCCGGCTCAAGGTAGCTGAACACCGAGGTATGGATATTGCCAAAGCTCTCGATGGCCTCAATGTCTTCGGCGTCCATGCGCAGGGCAAGTGCCCGCTGAATACCGCCTTTGTTGGAGCCTAGAAAGACGCGGTCGCCTTTGTCATCCAGCGACACGACAGCCTTTCCGTTCGGGCCGAACGCCTGCCGCAACCGGTCGATCCAGATGCCTTCTTGCTGGAGGCTGCCGCGTACGTGGGCTCCTTCTGCGTCGTTACCGATCAGGCCGATATAGCCCGCTCGGGATAGACCATAGCGCTTGGCCAGCACCGGTACATTCAGGGCGTTGCCGCCGGGGAAGAACTCGCTGCGGTCCCGATAGAAATCCACCACGTTATCGCCGATGCCAAGCAGGGCCGGCGAGGACTCCGAAGCAGCCATCACTCATCCTTTCGGCCGTCGCGGTACGGCCAGCCTCACGTAGAAAGCGGGCAGGGCGACACGTCGTCCCGCCCGCCGCAAGCTATCAGTATTCCATGCGCCACATGTAGCGGCGAACGGTCAACGGATGGCCGCGGCTATCGGCGAGTGCCACCGCATAGGCGCGCAGCAGCGCCGTGAACAGCATGGGCGTCAGATATTCGGCGGCATCGCCCGCCTGAGCCTCAAGGCCGAATTCGGCCGCATCAAGCACAAGAAGACGCTTCGAGTATTTTTCCGCGAAGGCGAGGGCCCGTTCGTCCATCTCGCGGGCATTGCCGAGGCCCTTGAGGATGATGAACGGCACGTCGAAGTCGGTCACCTCGAATGGGCCGTGGAAGTATTCGCCGGCGTGTATGGCTGCCGAATGCACCCACTGCATTTCCTGCAAGATGCAGATGGCGAAGGAGTAGGCCGAACCCCAGTTTGCGCCCGAACCCATGGTGTAAATCACCGGCTCGCGCTTGTAGCTCTCGGCCCAGGCGGAGATCGACGGCTTGTGGCGCGCGATGACGTTCTCGATGGTCTTCGCCATGCCGCCCAGCGCCTGCTCGACCTTGGCGAGCTTGCCGTTACCCTCGCGGGCGGCAAGGATGCCGAAGACGAGGCGCATCAGCATGGGCGCCGCGTGATCCTCAGATACCGCTAGCGGATTATACTGGTAGAGGATAACCGCCTCGGATGCCTGATCGAGCGGTGAGTTCTCGACGTGGGTGAACGAGATGGTCAGCGCGCCAGCGTCGCGGGCATATTTGGCGGCGGCCACCGTCTCGGGCGTGTTGCCCGAATGCGAGCAAAGGATGACCACCGAACTCTTGCCGAGGCGCTTAGGCGCCCGGGCCAGGAATTCAGCGGAGCTGTAAGAGAAGCTGGCGATCTTTTCGGCCTCGCGTTCGACCGCGTAATGGCCGGACATGAGCAGCGCGTTGGAGCCGCCGCAGGCCACGAAGAAGATTTCCGTCACCGCCTCGCGAGCGGCCACTGCCTTCACCGCCGTCTCGACGTTCTTCACCACTTCCGTCATGATTCAATCCTTGATAACGTCCTATGACGTCATATACGCTAATATGGCTTGTCGAGGTCTGTCAACGACGTTTTGAAGGTAGGCATATCGCCAAGCCCAATAGCCCCTTGGCGCGACGCAGAAGCGGTGACTTGGCGGGTGTTATGTGGCACGGTCACACGCACCGAGAATCCGGAATCGAGGAGAAAAGTCGCTTTGTCCCAGTCCGCCGACAGTCTCGCGAGGCAGGATGCTTCGCCGCTGTATCTCCAGCTCAAGAACAGCCTGACCGAGGCGATCCGGAGCGGACGCTACGCGCCTGGCGAGCCGGTGCCGACGGAGACACAGCTCTGCGAACAATATGCGGTGAGTCGCATCACAGTCCGGCGGGCGATCAGTGAATTGCAGGACGAGGGATTTCTGGAAAAGCGCCATGGCAAGGGCACCTTCGTGTCCTTCCGTCGCATGGAGACCAGCCTCGTCGATCTGGCCGGATTCTCCGAGACCTATTCGCTACAGGGCTACAAGGTCAGCAAGCAACTGCTCGGAGTCACCGAAGGTACCGCCGACAGCGCCCTCGCCCAGAAGCTCGCCATTGCCAAGGGCGCTCCGATCCTGACAATCAGGCGCCTGATCATGGCCGCCGATGCGCCGATGACCATCGAGATCTCCGACTTTCCGCTGGCCTTGTTTCCCGATCTCGCCAGTGAAATCGCTGGCGCCAGCTCGATCTATCGGCTGCTCAAGACCCGTTATGGCCGCGAGGTTCGCCACGCGCGTCGTGTGATCAACGTGCGCCTTGCCGGCCCCGACGAGCGCGAGCATCTCCATTGCCGCAGCGGCGAACCGCTGTTCGAGGTCGAGAAGGTCGTATTCGATGAGGCGGGCACGCCGCTGCAGCGCTCCCTGCTCTTGACGCCGAGTAACCGCGTCAACTTCGTCATCCAGGTCTGAGCAGGCGCATCCGCTCTACACGAGGACGCCAACTGACCGCATCAGAACCGATAGCTGGCGAGGCCGAACGGACGACTGAGAGCGTTGTCATCCTCCGCCTTGACCCGTTCGAGCGCATCGACCGGTATTGCGGCTTTCCCCTCTGGCAAGGCGAGCGAAAAAGCCCCTCGCCGGCCAGCGGCCTCCGACAAGCGTACGACATAGCCCTCGCCATCCTCCGCCGGTTTCAAGGCGTGCAGGCGGACCTGCTGGCCCGAAAGTCCAATCGGCACGATGTCATATTCGGCATCGCTGCTGGCGCTGACGAAGGGTGGCGGCGTGGCGAGAAGATCGGCCTCGGCCTGCACGGCTTCGCTCCACCAGCGGCCATCGTGCGGCAGGATGGCATAAACGAAGTGGTGCCGGCCTTCGTCGGCCAGCATGTCTGGATACATCGGCCCGCGAATGAGGCTCAGCGTCAGCCGATTGCTCTTGGCCGAAAAGCCGTATTTATCGGCCGACAGCAGCGCCGCGCCCCAGTCGGTCTCCGACAGCGAGGCGAAGCGGTGACCGCAGGCCTCGAATTGGGCGCGCTGCCAAGTGGTGTTGTCGTGTGTCGGCCGGCGGGTGACGCCGATCGCCTGGTCGAACACGGCCTCCTCTGCCAGCACGGTCACCGGGAAGACGGCTCGAAGGTAGGTGCGACGGTCGTGCCAATCGAGATCGGTCACCACCTCAAGCCGTGGGCTGTTGGCCCAGAGGCGCAGCCGTTGGCGAATGGTGCTGGCCGAATGCCGGCGGATAATCTCGATTTCGGCGAGATGCGGCCCCTCAGCCGTCACCCGGCGGCTTTCGACCGATAGCCATTCCTCTTCGCCGAGCTCGAAGCCGGCTTCGATGTCCCAGGCGTCGTACTGGCGCGGCAGGTCGTTGCGATAGAGCATCAGGCGGTTGCCCGGCCCGTCAAGCAGTTCGCGACCACAGCGTTTATCCAAAAGACTGGCGACACGGCCGAACTCGTCCAACGTCACCCGTACGAAGTCATTCTCCAGCACGGTGCCGTCGGTCGTGACGGTTCGCCCACCTGCCGTCCCGACAAAGGCCAATGACAACGGCGCAACCGGGCGATCGACAGTCGCAACATAGCCGCCCTCGATCTGCTGCGGCTTGAGTGCTGACGGCAGCTGATCCTGGCTTTCGAGCTGAAGCGTTGTCTTGGCCGATCCCGAGATATTGGCAACCAGCACGCCCTCACGTGGCCCCGAGTGCCGGGCGGCGATGTCGGCCAAGCGCTTATGTCCAATGGTCGCGGCGCGATCGACAACGCCCGACAGCTCCTTCTCGGTCTGCTCATAGACCTCGCGGACGGAGGACCCCGGCAGGATGTCATGGAACTGGTTGCGCAACAGCAGCGTCCAATCGGCTGCGAGATCCGGCATCGCAGTCGATCCGCCATCGAGCGCAACAATCACCGATAGCGCTTCGGCAGAGACAAGACCGGCTTCGGCGCGGCGATTGAGCTGCTTGACCCGCGCCTGGGTCGTCAGCGTAGCGCGATGGTATTCGAGATAAAGCTCGCCCCGCCAGGTCGGTAGCGCGGCGCTCTCCAAACTCTTGGCCAATCCGAGCACATGCGGCTCAAGGGCGCCATGGCTGACAGTCGGGATTGCCGGCATGGCATTGAGAAGGGGGAGGGATTCGATCTGGTCCGGATCCGGTCCGCCGCCGCCGTCGCCCCAGCCGTAGGAGGCGATCACCGTGTCGGACAGATCCTTGCCGCCATGATTGCGCCAGACCTCAAGTAGGGCGGGCGGCGAGATGGTCATGTTGTAACCCTCGTGCGCCGAGGCGTCGAACGTGTGCACGAACACCTGCGAACCGTCATTGCCCTGCCAGTGGAACAGGTTGTCGGTGAGTCGATTGGTCTCGTTCCACGTCACCTTGATGGTCACCAAGGCTTCGATGCCGGCATGGCGCATGATCTGCGGCATGGCACCGGTGAAGCCGAAGGTATCCGGCAGCCAGGCCACTCGGCTGATGCGCCCGAAGTGCTTGAGGAAATAGCCTTGCCCCATTACGAACTGGCGTAGGAAAGCCTCGGCGGAGGGCATGTTGGTGTCGCACTCGATCAGCATGCCGCCGATCGGTTCCCACCGCCCCTCGGTGACCCAGCGTCGCACTTCTTCGAACAGGGCGGGATCTTCCTCTTCGACATGGGCATAGAAGATCGAAGACGATTGCAGGAAGCGGAAATCGGGGTGACGCTTCAGGAGCGAGTTGACGCTCGAAAAGGTGCGGACGATCTTGCGCACGGTTTCTGGCTGCGGCCACAGCCAGGCGTAATCGATGTGGGCATGGCCGGTGACAAGCACATTGCCCTGCTTGGGATAGGCGGTGCGCAGTTCTGCAATGAGCGCGTCGAGCCGGCGGCTCGCCTCCACCGCCGAAGTTATAGCCTCGTTCGAAAGCGCCGCCGGCTGGGATGACGGCTCGAAACTGCGTTCCCAGATATCACGCGCCCAGGCACGGTCAGCGAGACGTGGACCAATTTCGGAGGTCACAGTCGGCAAGCGCAGGCCGGAGACGACCAGAGAGGCTGCCTCGAACAGCGATCGCGCCAGTTCCTTGTCGGCAACGGCATCGGCGGTCGCTTTCAGCGTCGCCAGCTGACGACGCAGTTGGCGAACTTCAGGATAATATTCGTAGACCTCGGCCATGCCGAGACGTGGCTCGCGGTTGGGAATGCCGAATAGCGTACGGGCGGCAGCTTCGACTTCGATGCGAAACGGAACACCACGCGGTGCATCGAAACGGCGGTGACGCGGATTGGCGGAGAAACTGTCAAGCAGCGTTCCGTCGCTGCCGACAAGGCGCACCAGCGACTCTCCGCCGAAGTCAAAGCGCAGCTCGGCGCCCGGTCCCTCGGGCAATGTCACCAATTCACCGAGTTCGAAGCGATGGATGCCGTGACGATCACCCCAGCCCTCGCCGAGGGCGACCTGCCGTCGCGCTCCGTCCGGCCCGGTTTCCATGAACGGGCCCAAATGCCGCCGGGTCTTGAGCTCGAAAGCCTCAAGTTCATCCACCCAGGTTCCGACGTAGTGGGAAAGCTGTTCAAGTGTTCTCTGGCGGTCGCGATAAGGGCGCATGTCTGAATTCCAGTCGGTGAGGGGGGCGACTGTCCTCTGAGGCGTTGAGCGAAGAGGGTGGGGCGGCGTCAGGCCGTGGCGCCCCATCGGGTCGTGAGATTCAGGGTGATGGTATCGGGCTTGTCGTCGCCGGCTTCGTGCCTCTCGATGAGTTCAACGACGGCATTGATGAAGGCGACGTGATCGAGGCTGAGCGTCGTGAGGTCATTGCAGTCCCAGGCCGCCATGGCGATGCCGTCCTGGCCGACGATAGCGACGTCCTCGGGTGCTGACTTGCCTAGCACGCGTTTCACGGCGTCGCGGGCGCCGATGGCCATGACATCATTGCCGCAGATGATGGCGTCGGCCTTGAAGCGATGAACCAACGGCACCGCCTCCTTGAAGCCGCTGTCGTAGGAATAGGTGCCGGTGGCGTCGGCTATGAAAGCAAGACCGCGCCGGGCAAGCGCGTCGGCGAACCATTTACGGCGGAGCTTGTCGATCCAGCTCGAGCTGGTGCCGGAGAGATAGGTGAAGCGGCTTTTGCCATTGGCCACCAGCCTGTCGACGATCTCATCGGCCGCTGCCGAACCGTCGATGCGAATGGCCGAGACTTCCTCGTTATCGAGTGGCTCGAAGGAAACGATGATCGGCTTGGTGGTCGGGAAGATGTCGACGGCGTCGCGCAGCGACACCATGTCGGAGAAGATCACCACGTGATCGACCTGGTAAGTGGCGGCCAGACGCATCAACTGCAACCGGTCGCTATGGTCGCCGCAGCACAGGATGATCGGTAGCAGCTGCCTTGCCTGCAGAGCGTGAACGAGCAATTGTTGCTCCTCCGCCTCGCAAGGGTTTCCGATCGCATTGACGACCACGGCAACGAGGCGGGACCGTTGATTGTTGAGCGAACGAGCGATGGCATTCGGCTGGTAGCCGTACTTTCGGGCTGCCGCCAGGATGCGGCTGCGAGTCTCTTCGCCGATCCGGGCATCTGGCGAAAAAGCTCGCGAGATGGTTGCCGAGGAAACGCCGACCAGTTCGGCGAGCTCTTTCGACGTTATGCGCTTTCTGCTCATTTCCTGGTCTGCCCTTCAGCCGCGTCGATGCGAACGGGGGTGCCGTTCGCCCGCGCCGACGCCTTGATGGCATCCCAAAGCCGTGCAAACCTCAACCCCATCTCCACCGAGCCGGTGTTCTCCATGCTGCCGGCGCGGATGGCAAGAAAGCTTTTGAGTGGGTTGTCGAGGATTTCGGCGGTTTCGCGCGGCTGCGCCACGCCGTCAAGGATGAGTTCACGCCAGCCGCCCCAGGCGTCGATACGGACGATCGCTTTGGTGAAGAACATCGAAATGAACGAGGCGCAGCCCTTCGGGCCTTCGCCGGCTGCGGTGAGCGTCGCCAGGGCGCCGTTGGCAAGCCGGGCGGAAACCGCGGTCACGATATCGACCGGTGCACCGCGATTATCCATGTAGGCGCTGACACTGGCAAAGTCGGCATTGGCCAGCAGGCAAACGGTGTTCATCAGGTGGGCGCCGGTGTCGAACATGAATCCGCCGCCGGAAATCTCAGGTTTCTGTTTCCAATGGCCGGCGTAGTTGCTGGCCCAGCTCTCCCAGATCATTCCAGAAATGGCGACAAGTTCGCCGAACTCGCCAGTGAGAGACCGTCGGCGCGTGTCGAGCACAAGAGGCGACAGGCCACCCTGAAAAGCCGTGACGATGGTTCCCTTTCCCCGCTTTTGCGCCGCAATCAGCGCTTCAGCCTCAGGCACGGTGGTCACCATGGGCTTTTCGAGGAACAGGTCGATGCCGCGTTCAGCAACGGCAATCGCCTGTTCGGCGTGGAAAGCATGCGGCGTCGAAACATAGACGATATCGAGCCTATCACCACAGCTCGCCAGCATCTCGCGATAGTCCGCAAACCGCTGCGGGCGTGGGGCACCGGCGCGTGCGCAAATGTCGGCAAGCCTGCCGAGCGAAGCCGGCACTGTGTCGCTGATCGCCACGAACTCCACCTCGGGCATGGCCACCCAGCTCGCCGCATATTCGGCTGCCTTCAGCCCGGCGCCGATCACTCCCAGCTTCAACTTCGCGGCCATCCGTGCAACTCCCGCCTCCAGATGTGTAAACGTGTACACATAAGGAATTTCCGTGACAAGCCAATTTTTACCGGGATATTTCATGATGTTGGCTAATGAATCAGACAAAGGGATAGGGGCACTTGCCGGTATTGCGAAAGCGTGTACACTTCTTGCGACCGGCGCTGGAGGGCGTCGGGCATCCATCATGGGAGGATTGTCCGTTGAAGAAGACGGTCTTTGGTGGCCTTTGCGCCATCCTGCTCGGCTGCACGTCAACGTTCGTGCAGGCCGAGACGCTTCGTCTGGCCAACCACGGTCAGGCCGGTATCGACGCGATGAAGTCGACGGTCGAGCGCATCGAGAAGAAGCTCGGGGTCAAGGTCGAGGTGGTCGAATATCCGGCGCCCGACAAGGACTATCTTTCCAAGCTCCTGACAGAGCTCGGTGCCGGCAACGCGCCCGACCTGTTTTCCATGCCGTCGACGGCCGCCGTGGCCGACATGGTCGAGGCCGGCTACCTCGCGCCCGTAACCAAGGAGATCAATGCCTGGGACGGCTACAAGAACTTCTATGATGTCGCCAAGAAGCTGGCGGTCAGCCCCGATGGCGAGACCTACGTCATGCCCTACATGCTGGGCATCCAGGAGATCTACTATCGCAAGGATGTGCTGGAAAAGGCAGGCATTTCCACCGAGCAGCCCAAGACCTGGGACGATCTGCTCGCTCGTGCCGAAGAGATCAAGGCCAAGACGGGTGCTTATGGCCTTCTCTTCCCGGCCGGCGTCAGCTGGGGTTCGGGCGCCTTCGACGAGGGCTTCCAGCATCTGATCGTCGGCTCCAAGACGCCGCAGATTGTCACTAACGACGGCAAGCTCGACCTCAACGGCGAGGGCGTCAAGGATGTGTTCAACGTCTACAAGACGCTGATCGACAAGGACCTTATGCCGGTGCAGCCGCTGCTCGGCCCCGAGCCCTGGGTCATTCCCAAATATGAGCTCTTCCCGGCCGGCAAGCTGGTTGCCACCACCTGTGGCTCCTGGTGCTACATCTTCGATTGGGGTCGCGAGAGCAAGAACCCCATCCCGGACGTCACCAAGGTGGTCGGCACCTGGACGGTTCCGGGCCAGACCGGCGGCCAGTTCGTGCTCGCCAACCTGGCTGCGCCCTGGGCGGTCAACGCCAAGTCTGCCAACGTCGAGTTGGCCAAGAAGGCGCTGCTCGAGATCGGTTCGGTCGATACGCAGGTGTCCTATGCCGCCCGCATCGGCAACATTCCCTCGAGCAAGGATGCCGCTAGCAATCCGGAGTTCAAGAAACTCACCGAGCTGGTGCCGATCCATGCCGCCGCTGGAAACGGCACCTTCCTGAAACAGGCCGCAGGCTTTGGAACCGTCGCCGAGGGCGTGGCTCGCGCGACCGATGCGCTCCTGCGCAAGGAAGTCGACGCTGCTGGCGCCCAGAGGATCCTTGTCGACTACGTCAAGGAAACGCTCGGCGACGACGCGGTGAAGTGATCTCGCCTCATTGAGCAAGGCGACGCGGATTTCCTCCGCGTCTCCCTTGTGTTTCGATCAAGCCAAGTGAGCTCCATGGCCAAAACGCTCCAGGAACGGCGCGCCGAGAGGCAGCTGATGATCGTGCTTCTGCCGTCATTGCTGCTGCTTGTCGCCTTCGTCATCTACCCGGCCATCTATTCGGTCTACCTCTCCTTTACCAATGAAGCGCTGACCGGCGCAGCTGCGCGCGCGCCTCGCTTTATTGGCGAGCGAAATTACACACGTCTCTTTGGCGACGCCAAGTTCTGGAACGCCCTGTTCGTGACCTTCGTCTTTGTGCTCGGGTCAGCGATCATTGGTCAATTTGTGCTAGGCCTCGTATCGGCCATGGCCCTGCGTCGTCGCCTTGTATTCCGGACCGTCTTTTCGTCGATCATCCTGCTGCCGAACGCGGCGCCGGAAGTGGTGGCCGGTTTCATGTGGATTTCCATGCTGGCCGGCGGCGACCACGCCACGCTGAGCCGCATCGTCTCCTTCTTCGGCTTGCCGACCGCCGACTGGCTTCAGGTATTCCCGCTGACGATGATCATCGTCGTCAACACCTGGCGTGGCATTGCAACGGCGATGATCCTGCTGACCGCTGGTCTCAGCACCATCCCTCAGGAAATTTATGAGGCAGCCCGCATGGATGGCGCCACGCCGGCGCAGATCTTCCGCCGCATCACCGTGCCGCTAATGATGCCGACCATTCTGCTCTACATGCTGATCTCGACAGTCTCGACGATAGCCGTATTCGGTCTCGTCTATGCGCTGACCCGCGGCGGCCCTGGTGGGGCCACCGAACTCATCAGCATCTACATCTACAACCAGTCGTTCACGGCCTATCAGCTCGGCTATGGCGCGGCGGTGGCGGTGATCACTCTCCTAGTCTCGCTGGTGCTCGGAATCGCCTACGTTCGCGCCGCCAAGGTGGAGATCTGACATGTCCGTGGCTTCTCCCGGCGAATCCGCCAATCGCGTCCGCGCCGACCTGATGGCCTATGCCAGCCTGTCGCTGATCTCGATCTTCTGCGCCATTCCGTTCTTCTGGCTGCTGATCGCCTCGTTCGATGGCAACGCCCAGCTCTTTCTCCGTTGGCCGGAGACCTGGACCTTCGCCAACTATCTGCGCGTCTTCACCAAGGAAGACGGCGCCAAGTGGCTGTTCAACTCGCTGTTCGTCGTGGGATCGGCGACCTTCCTGGTTATGGTGCTGTCTGGCCTCGGCGGCTATGCCCTGTCGCGCACCCGTGCCTGGTGGAAGCTGCCCTTCCTTTACGCCATCCTGCTGATCCGCGTGCTTCCGTCGACGGCTCTGGTCGTGCCGCTCTACAAGTTCCTGCTGACGCTGAACAATGCGGAGGGTGCCCTTCTCAGGCCGATATTTGGCAGTTCAACGCGCGACATCATGCGGTGGACCGGCTTCATCGATGGTTACCTCGGCTTGATCCTGGTGCTCGCCACCATGCAGCTTCCGCTGTCGCTGTGGATCATGAAGACCTTCTTCGACGGCTTGCCGCGCGATTACGAGGAAGCCGCCCTGATGGACGGTGCCACCATGATCCAGCGCATTCGCCGCGTGCTGGTACCGCTGGCCCTGCCGGGCCTCGCCGCGTCCGGTCTTTTCGCCTTCATGTCGGCCTGGGGTGACTTCCTGCTGCCGCTCATCCTGCTGTCGTCGCCAGAACTGCAGACGCTGCCTCTCGGTCTCTTCCGCGCCTTCCTGCGCATCAACGAGATCGACTACGGCCTTCTGACGGCGCTTGCCTTCATCTACCTGGTTCCCGCCGTCGTCGCCTTCGGCTTCGCGCGCCGCTTCCTCGTCCAGACCTTCTCGGGCGGCGTGAAGGGGTGAAACCAAACAAGAGTTCGACCCAATGATCCAACTCAACAACGTCCGCAAGTTCTACGGCGCGCTGGAAGTCATCAAGGGTGTCGACGTCACCGTCGACGATGGTGAGTTTGCCGTCTTCGTCGGTCCGTCGGGCTGCGGCAAATCAACGTTGCTCCGGATGATCGCCGGCCTCGAGGGCATCGACAGCGGCGATCTCGTGCTCAACGGCACGCGCATCAATGACGTGCCGCCCGACAAGCGCGGCATCGCCATGGTCTTTCAGTCCTACGCCCTCTATCCACACATGACGGTGGCCGAGAACATTGGTTTCTCCCTCAGCCTCAAGAAGGTCGCGCCAGCCGAGATCCGTCGGCAGGTCGAGGAAGTGGCCGAGATCCTGCAGCTGCGCGAACTGCTCGATCGTCGTCCTGCTGCTCTTTCCGGCGGCCAGCGCCAGCGCGTCGCCATCGGCCGCGCTATCATCAAGAAGCCGTCGCTGATCCTGTTCGATGAGCCGCTGTCCAACCTCGACAGTGCGCTTCGCGTGCAGATGCGCGCCGAATTGCAGCGGCTTCACCGCGAACTCTCCGCCACCGTCGTCTACGTGACGCACGATCAGGTGGAGGCGATGACCATGGCCGACAAGATCGTCGTGCTCAACCAGGGCACCGTCGCCCAAGCCGGGCCGCCGTTGGAGCTCTACCATCGGCCGGACAACGAATTTGTCGCTACCTTCATCGGCTCGCCGAAGATGAACATCCTGCCCGTTACATTGGCGCGAGAAGGCGCAGGCGGCATTCGCATCGCCGGACCGCTAGGCTTGGCCTTCACGCTCCACGACGCGGACGCGCCGCTTCCCAATGGCGCCGTCAAACTGGGGGTGCGGCCGGAGCATCTCAAGGTCGTCATCCCCGATGCCGCGCATTTCACCGCCGAGGTGGCGATCGTCGAGCGATTGGGTGTCGAGACCTACCTCACTGTTGGTTCGATCGAGCAGCCGATCATCGTGCGTGTCGAGGGGGACGTCACCTTCCGGCCTGGCGACGAGGTGCCGCTCGCCGCCGACCCCACAGCTTGTCACATTTTCAGCACCGACGGGCGGATCCTTCGCCCCGCCAAGGCCACCTGACACGGAGGAACGCATGTCCATCAAGGTAACTATCTGGAACGAGGGGCGCCACGAGCAGGTCCACAAGGCGGTGAGCGACATCTATCCCGATCGCATCGATGGCGCGATCGCCAAGGGCATAGCCCATGCCGACTTCGAGATCCGTCGCGGCACGCTCGACGATCCTGGTGAAGGGCTGCCGCAAGGCCTTCTCGACGACACCGACGTGCTGCTATGGTGGGGGCACATGGCGCACGACGACGTCAGCGACGGCCTCATCGACCGCGTGCAGCAGCGCGTGCTCAAAGGCATGGGCCTCGTGGTGCTGCACTCCGGCCATCATTCCAAACTGTTCAAGCGGTTGATGGGCACCAACTGCAATCTCTCTTGGCGCGAGATGCCGGAAGGCGATCTTGAGCGCGTCTGGGTGGTCAACCCGTCGCATCCGATCGCCGAGGGCCTGCCGCCCTATTTCGAGATCGCAGCCTCCGAGATGTACGGCGAGCCCTTCGACATTCCCCAGCCGGACGAAATCGTCTTCATGTCCTGGTACTCCGGTGGCGAGGTGTTCCGGTCAGGCTGCACCTTCCAGCGTGGCCGCGGCCGCATCTTCTATTTCAGCCCGGGTCACGAGACTTTTCCCATCTACCACGACCCCATGGTGCACAAGGTCATCGGTAACGGAATCCGCTGGGTAAAACAGACCCACACCGACGGTCGCATCCTCGAGAATTGGCATCGCGCCGAACCGCTGCATCCGAGACCGGCAGCAAGCTGATGGGATGGCCGGCCTTCTGATTCTCAAGGCCAAACGCAAACTGAGTGGCGCAAAAAGCGGCGGCAGACGTGCCGTGCGCTGCTTCGTCGCCGCAATGCATGCCTTGACAGGCTCAAAAAAGCTCAGATAACATCCACGCCTAATAAGTGGGCGCAGCAAGCTAGGCTTCCAGCTCACTCGACATGGCTCTTTGAGAGCTACGGGCAGCATGGCCCCATGACCTTCCGGCGATTGGACCGGACTGTGTCGTGGGGCTTTTTGCATTTTGCCCGCCACGGTGAGGTTCGCGATGGTCGACACGGTAAAAGTCGGTGTTCTGTTCTCCTGCACCGGTCCCTATGCCGCTATCGGTCGCGATTGCCGCGACGGTGCGACACTAGCCTTTGACGAAGCTGCCAAAGATTTGAGCGGCATCTCGTTTATGCCGATCTATGCCGATCCCGAGGGCGAGCCGCGCGCCTACCTGGAAAAGGCGCGCGCCATGCTGCGCGATGAAGGATGCCGGCTCATCATTGGCACCATCACCTCACTCTCCCGCAAGGAAGTCATTCCGCTCATTGAAAAGCATGATGGTCTGCTCTGGTACATCTGCCCCTACGAGGGCTTCGAGGCCAACGAGAACGTCATCTACACCGGTGCCTGTCCCAACCAGCACTTGATGCCGCTGTTCGAGCATCTGCTGCCGCGACAGGGTCGGCGGGCCTATCTCATCGGCGCCAACTATGTCTGGGGCTGGGAGATGAACCGCATCGCCCGCGATCTCCTTCGGGATGCCGGTGGCGAGGTGGTGGGCGAGCGCTATCTGCCGATTGAGGAAACAGATGTCGACAGACTGATTGCCGATATCCAGGCCCGTCGGCCCGACTTCATTCTCAACAACCTTATTGGTCCCTCGAGCCATGCCTTCCTGAGGGCATACAAGGCGCTCGGCGATACCGATCCGGCATTTCGGCCGGAGGTTCGTCCGGTGGTGAGCTGCGATCTGACCGAGGCTGAGATTGGCGAGATCGGCCTTGGTCTTTCCACCGGCCATCTGTCGACCGCCAGTTATTTCGGCACCCTGGCGACGCCGGAGAACGAGCGCTTTCGCGCCCGTGCCGTCAACGCACTGGGACCGGATCGCCTGCTTTCCTCCTTTGTCGAAGGAGCCTATGTCGCCGTCCGCATGATGATGGATGCGGTTCGCTCGGCCGGATGTGACGAGCCGGCTACCGTCCGTGCGGCGGTTCACGCCGGCCTGTTTGAAACGCCGCACGGCCCGATGCGCATCGACCCGCGCACCAATCACGCCGCTTTGCCGTTCCATCTCGGCCGCATCCGCGACGACGGCAACTTCGACATCATCGCGAGCCGCCCCGCCATCACCGCCGACCCCTACATGACGGCATCGCGTGACGGCGGTCGGTCCAGCCTGAGGGTGGTGTCATGACGATGATCCCCGACCTCGTCGGCCGCCGCGCCGTCATCCTCCATCGTCCCGACGACGGTGTGCAGCGTCTTGTCCGCCAGCTCGGTCTCCTGGGTCTTGAGGCGCACGTCCAGTGGGCGCCGCTCGATCTCGAAGCGACGCCGGCCGACATTGTGCTGGTGGATGCCGATCAGGGCTGGTCGGGACTGCTGCCATGGTCGGGCGGCTCGGCGCCGATCCCGCTGGTGGCCCTGCTGCAGTCCGAAGCGCCCGGCCGCGTTGCCTGGGCCATCTCGGAAGGCGCGCTCGCCATTCTGCCGAAGCCGGTGATGCCCGCAGCTGTCTATCCGGCACTGGTGCTCGCCGTCACTGCGCACGCCCGTGCCGCTGAAGCGGCCGCCCGCATGGAGCGGCTCGAAGAAAGGCTCCGCATGCGCCCCCTGGTGCATGCTGCCGTCCGGGCCATCGAGATGGCGTCCCGCTGTGACGAAGAGGCAGCCTATGCCGCCCTGCGGCGGGCGGCCATGAAGCGCCGCATTACCATCGAACAGACCGCCGCCGAAATGCTGGCCGGCGTCATTCCGCTGTCGGAGGCCGGTTGATGCGCATCGCCCGCGAGTTCCTGCGCCGCCCCACGGCCGTCTTCGGCCTGATCGTGGTGCTCCTGGTGGTGATAGGTGCCCTGGCGGCGCCGCTGATCGCCCCTTACGCGCCTGACGAACAACTTTTCGATGGCTTGACGCTTGAAGGTGCACCGATCGGTCCCGATGCCGCCTTCCTGCTCGGCACTGACACGCTCGGTCGCGACCTGCTGACCCGCCTGCTGTTCGGTGCCCGCACCTCGCTAATCATCGGCGTCGTCGCCAACGGCACGGCTGTCGCCATCGGCCTGGGTGTCGGCATGCTGGCCGGTTACCTGCGTGGCCCGGCCGGCAATGCCCTGATGCGCTTTACCGACCTGATGATGGCCTTTCCCGCCTTGCTGCTCGCCATCGTTCTGGCCGCGCTGTTCCACCCGAGCCTCTGGATCGTCGCCATGGTGATCGCCATGGTCAACTGGGTTCAGGTGGCGCGCATCGTCTACACCGAGACGCGCGGGCTGGTGGAGCGCGACTTTATCCTGGCTGAACGGTCGCTCGGTGCGGGCCATGGCCGCATCGTCTTCCGTCACATCCTGCCGCACCTAATGCCGACGGCCATCGTCTGGGGCACGCTCGGTATCGCCACCACCGTGCTGCTCGAGGCGACGCTGTCCTTCCTCGGCGTCGGGGTGCAGCCGCCGGAACCGTCCTGGGGCAACATCATCTTCGAAAGCCAGAGCTTTTTCACGGCGGCACCCTGGCTGGTGATTTTCCCGGGCATCGCCATCCTGCTGACCGCCCTGTCCTTCAACCTGGTCGGCGACGCATTGCGCGACATCCTCGACCCCACCCAGCGCGGGAGGATGTGAGATGATCGAGCTGATCCTGCGCCGATTGGGCGGCGCACTGATGATCCTGTTCGGCGTCGCCGCGATCACCTTCGTGCTGCTCTATGCCCTGCCGGCCGACCCGGCGGTGCAGCTCGCCGGCCGATCCGCCACCGCCCAGACGGTCGCCAACATCCGACATGAGCTCGGCCTCGATCAGCCGCTCATCGTCCAGTTCATCCATTACCTCGGCAATCTGGTGCAGGGCGATTTCGGCCGCTCCTACACCCAGAAGACCGAGGTGATGACGCTGATCCTCGCCCGCCTGCCGGCAACTCTTATTCTTATGGTGTCAGGCATTCTGGTCGAGGTTGTCATCGGCCTGACGCTCGGCACCATCGCCGCCCTGAGCCGCGGCGGCTTTGTCGACCGGCTGGTGATGATGGGCTCCTTCATCGGCGTGTCGGCGCCGCAGTTCGTGGTGGCCCTGCTGCTGCTCTACGTGTTCGCGGCGACGCTGCAGTGGTTCCCCATGTCCGGCTTCGGCACCTTCAGCCACGTCGTGCTGCCGGCGCTGACCCTCGGCGTGCTCGGTGCCGGCTGGTACGCCCGCATGGTGCGCTCGGCGATGATCGATGTCCTCAATCAGGACTACATCCGCACGGCACGAGCCAAGGGTGTCGCGGAGCGCACCGTCGTGCTCCGCCACGCCGTACCCAATGCACTGTTGCCGATTGTCGCCATGATCGGCATCGACATCGGCCAGTTCATGGGCGGTGTTGTAGTCGTCGAAGCCGTTTACGGCTGGCCCGGCATCGGCCAGCTCGCCTGGCAGGCGATCCAGCAGGTCGACATTCCCATCATCATGGGCGTCACGCTCATCTCGTCCCTCGCCATCGTGATCGGCAATCTGATCGCTGATCTGGTGGCTCCGCTGATCGACCCCAGAATCCGGGCCCGGTAGGCCCCGATGACGCCGGGCCAGCGAGCCCGGCCAACGAAAACAACAGAGACCTTAAACAAAGGGGAACCCGCATGACACATTGGCTGCATAGAACCGCGCTGGCCGGACTGATGGCGCTGACGCCACTGGCCGCACTGGCCGACGAAACGCCCGTCAAGGGCGCCACCATCGTCGTCACTTACAAGGATGACATCGCCACCCTCGACCCGGCCATCGGCTACGACTGGCAGAACTGGTCGATGATCAAGAGCCTGTTCTCCCGCCTGATGGAATACACGCCCGGCACGGCCGATCTGGTGCCGTCGCTGGCCGAGAGCTTCGAGATCACGCCGGACGGCCAGACCTATACCTTCAAGCTCCGCAAGGGCGTGAAGTTCTCCAACGGTCGTGAAGTGGTGGCCTCCGACGTCAAGTATTCCATCGAACGCGCCGTCAATCCCAAGACGCAGGGACCCGGCGCCGGCTTCTTCGGCGCCATCGTCGGCTTCGACGATCTGTCGGGCGGCAAAGCGGATGGTCTTTCCGGTATCGAGACGCCCGATGACTACACCGTCGTCTTCAAGCTGAGCCGTCCCGACGCCACCTTCCTGCATGTGCTCGCCATCAACTTCTCCTCGGTGGTTCCCAAGGAAGTCGTCGAGGCCGAAGGCCAGGACTTCGGCAAGAAGCCCGTCGGCTCCGGCGCCTTCGTGCTGAAGGATTGGGTGATTGGCCAGAAGCTGGTGTTCGAAAAGAACCCGAACTTCTACGTCAAGGACACGCCGAAGATCGACGGCTTTACCGTCGAGGTCGGCCAGGAGCCGCTGGTGGCGTTGCTGCGCCTTCAGAAGGGCGAGGTGGACATCGCCGGCGATGGCATCCCACCGGCCAAGTTCCTGGAGATCAAGAACGGCCCGGACGCCGCCGACATCATCGTCGATGGTGAGCAGTTGCAAACCGGCTACGTGGCGCTCAACACCCGCGTCAAGCCGCTCGACAACGTCAAGGTGCGCCAGGCCCTCAACATGGCGGTCAACAAGGAGCGCATCACCCGCATCGTCAATGGCCGCGCCACGCCGGCCAACCAGCCACTGCCGCCGCTGATGCCCGGCTATGACAAGGACTTCAAGGGCTACGCCTTCGACGTCAAGAAGGCCAAGGCGCTGCTCGCCGAGGCCGGTTTCCCCAATGGCTTCGAGACGGCGCTCTATGCCTCCTCGACCGATCCCAACCCGCGTATCGCCCAGGCGCTGCAGCAGGACTTTGCCGCTATCGGCGTCAAGGCGGAAATCAAGGCGTTGGCCAATGCCAACGTCATCGCCGCCGGCGGCACCGAAGGCGAGGCGCCGATGATCTGGTCGGGCGGCATGGCCTGGATCGCCGACTTCCCCGATCCCTCCAACTTCTACGGCCCGATCCTTGGCTGCGCCGGCGCGGTGCAGGGCGGCTGGAACTGGTCGTGGTATTGCAACAAGGATCTCGACAAGCGCGCCATCGCGGCGGACTCGATGTCGGATCCGGCCAAGAAGGACGAGCGCGCCAAGCTCTGGGGTTCGGTGTTCACCGACCTGATGGCCGATGCGCCGTGGATCCCGGTGTTCAACGAGCGCCGCGTCGTCGCCAAGTCCAAGCGCATGGGCGGACCGGGCAACATCTACATCGATCCGACGCGCGTCATCAATTACGACGCCATTTACGTGAAGCAATAACAAGAACTTGACCGCAAGTCCGCGCCAGCGCGGGGAAGAGCGATCCTCCCCCGCCAACTAGAGCAGTTCCAGCAAAAGTGGGTACCGGTTTTGCGTCCGGAACTGCGTCTTAACAAGGAGATAGAGTTTTTCCGGCGAACCCGAGTTCACCGGAAAAACTCTAGCCAAAGGGAGAAACCGCCATGTGCCTTGCCTGCGACTACACCATCCACCGCCGCGACCATCATTACGGCTGGAGCCGGGATTTCACGCCGGCCGTCGTGGCGAAATCCGGCTCGACCATCCATTTCGAGTGTCTCGACAGCTCCGGCGGTCAGCTCGGCACGGGATCGACGGTGGCCGATGTGGTCAATCTCGATTTCGCCAAGGTCAATCCGGTGACCGGTCCGGTTTATGTGGAGGGCGCCGCCCCGGGCGACGTGCTGAAAGTCGAGATTCGCGAATTCGTGCCGTCCGGCATTGGCTGGACGGCGGTGATCCCCGGCTTCGGCCTGCTCGCCGACCAGTTCAAAGATCCGGCGCTGCATGTCTGGAAATACGAACCCTCTTCGATGGCCCCGTCGCTGTTCGGTCCTGGCGGCAGCGTGCCGCTCAAGCCGTTTGCCGGCACCATCGGCGTCGTCCCAGTCGAGCCTGGCGTTCACTCGGTGGTGCCGCCACGCCGCGTCGGCGGCAATCTCGACATCCGCGATCTCTCGACAGGCGTGACGCTGTACCTGCCGATTGAGGTCGAAGGTGCCTTGTTCTCCGTGGGTGATACCCATGCCGCCCAGGGGGACGGCGAAGTCTGCGGCACGGCCATCGAAAGCGCCATGAACGTAACGCTGACGCTGAGCGTTCTGAAGGGCCAGAAGCTGGAAAGCCCACGCTTCACCACCCCAGGGCCGGTCATGCGCCATCTTGATGCCGCCGGTTACGAAGTCACGACCGGCGTCGGCCCCGATCTCATGACGGCATCACGCGAGGCGCTCAGCCGGATGATCGACCTTCTTGCCTCCGAGCATGGCTACACTCCGGCCGATGCCTACATGCTCTGCTCGGTCGCCGGCGATCTCCGCATCTCCGAGATCGTCGACATGCCCAACGTCGTGGTGAGCGTCTACTTCCCGAGGATCGTGCTGCAGTGACCGATATGAGCGGAGACTTCAGGGGCGTGCCGGTACTTAGCGTCGACGGACTGACCGTCGACGCGCTGACCGATCGCGGCGCCAAGCGCGTGCTCGACGCCGTGAGCTTCGATCTGGCAGCGGGAGAGACGCTCTGTCTTGCCGGCGAGAGTGGCTCCGGCAAATCGGTCACGTCGCTGTCCGTGATGCGGCTGCTGCCCCGCGCCTCGCTACGCATCGTCTCCGGTTCTATCAAGCTCGGCGACCACGATCTCACCGGCCTCAGCGAACGGGCCATGCGGGAGGTGCGCGGCCGAGACATCGCAATGATCTTCCAGGAGCCGATGACATCACTCAATCCGGTGATGACCATCGGCAAGCAGCTCCTTGAACCCATCCTGATTCATCAGGGTGGCAATGAAGCCTCCGCCCGTGCTCAGGCGCTACGCATGCTGGACGCGGTGCAGATCACCGAGCCGGCACGGCGCCTCGGCCAGTATCCGCACGAACTTTCCGGCGGCATGCGCCAGCGGGTGATGATCGCCATGGCGCTGTCCTGTCAGCCCAAGGTACTGATCGCCGATGAGCCGACGACCGCTCTCGACGTTACCGTGCAGGCGCAGATCCTGAAGTTGATGCGCGAACTGAAGGACGAGTTCGGCACGTCCACCATCCTCATTACCCACGACATGGGCGTCGTCGCCGAGATGGCCGACCGGGTCGCCGTCATGAAGGATGGCCGCCTCGTCGAAATCGGTTCGGCGGTCGATGTGTTCGAGCGTCCGGCCCAGACCTATACCCGCGAGCTGATCGCCGCCGTGCCGCGCATCGGCGCCCGTGCCGGTACCGACGGGCCACCGGCCGTCACGGCTCAAGCAAAGGCGGCGCTTCCGGCCGAGAAGTCGGCGGAGCCAGTCCTGGCCGTCAATAATCTCAGAGTGACCTACGGCGCCCGCGCCAGCCTGTTCGGCCGCAAGGCAGGACAGCTTGCGGTGGACGGCGTTTCCTTCGAGCTCAGGGCCGGCCGGACCCTCGGCCTCGTCGGCGAGAGCGGGTCGGGAAAGTCGACCACCGGCAAGGCTGTGCTCGGCCTCATTCCCTACGAGGGCTATGTGGCCATCGACGGCGAGGAACTGATGGATTTCTCCGTCAGGGCCATGCGACCGGTCAGGCGCCTCGCCCAGATGATTTTCCAGGATCCTTACGCCTCGCTGGACAGTCGCATGACGGTCGGCGCCGCCATTGCCGAACCGATGGCGATCCACGGCATCGGAGATCGGACAGACCGTACCGATCGGGTGGTCGAGCTGCTGCGCCGCGTCGGCCTGACGCCGGACGTGGCGAGCCGCTATCCACACGAATTCTCCGGTGGCCAGCGCCAGCGCATCTGCATCGCGCGGGCTCTGTCGCTGAAGCCGAAACTGATCGTCGCCGACGAGAGCGTCGCCGCCCTCGACGTGTCGGTGCGGGCCAAGGTGCTCGACCTGATGCTGGAACTGCAGGAGACCGAGGGGCTCGCCTACCTGTTCATCTCGCACGACATGGCGGTCATCGAGCGCATGTCGCACGACGTTGCTGTGATGAATGGCGGCAGGATCGTCGAATATGGACCGCGGCGCACCGTCTTCGAAAATCCAGGTCAGGACTACACGCGTCGGCTGATCGCCGCCGTTCCAATTCCCGATCCATCCCAACGGCATCTCGCCATGGCTGGGTGACGGAGCCCGCCAGAAGCAAACCCTCCAGGATAGCCATTTATATAGACGAGATCTGCTCCCAACGGGTTATCCTGTCTTCCTACCGAGAGAAGGACCGTTATTGCGTGCCTCGGTCTCTGCAGCCATATGAACCATTCGTTGAGAAAAATACCGCAATAATACTTTTGCGCTACTTGAGGGACGGAGGATGTTTCCTCAGCATGGGGACTAGTCGTTGAGTCCCGGAAACGGATGCACGCGTTGCAGACGGGCACGGCAAAAGGGCGCGCAGGTACGATGCTTTTTCACGGATGCGCTCGGGAGCGAGGTCTATGAAGTGTCCTCCGATTTTGCCGACAGAACCCGAAAGACTGAAAGCGCTCTCCGAGTACGGTCTGGGAGACGAGATAGCGCTCCCTAGTCTCGATTCGGTGGTTCGAATTGCCGCACGCATGTTCGACATGCCCGTGGCTGCGGTGAACATGATCGGAAGCGACCATGTATTCTTCGCCGCCAGCATCGGTGTTGGCGAGGTTGATATGAGCCGGGATGCGTCTTTTTGCGCTCATGCCATTGCCCAAGACGGCGTGATGGTGGTTCCCGACACCACCTCGGACGAGCGTTTCCATGACAATCCCTTGGTCAAGGGCTCAGCCGGCGTGCGGTTCTATGCCGGCGTTCCGCTTTTTTCACCCAATGGATTGGCTCTGGGCGCGCTCTGCGTGCTCGACAGCAAACCTCACAAGGATTTTTCCGAAGACGATAGAGCCCGCTTACGGGAGTTGGCCACTATGGCCTCGGACCGGCTGGAACTCCGGCGCATCGAAGTGTCCGCGGAGCGGATCGTCCGACCCTACGGTTCGCACGATGCGGTGGCCACCTATGAAGGTGAAACCAAGGAGCTCTACCGGCTCGCAAATTTCGACATGCTCACCGGGCTTGCCAACCGTGGCCGATTCTTCCGTGAGGTGGAAGAGGCTCTGGCGCGCGCGCTCAACGTCGCGGTCGTCATGATCGATCTTGATGGCTTCAAGGATGTTAACGACACATTGGGCCACGCTGTGGGCGATCACATTCTGCAGGAGGTTGCCCAGCGACTGGAAAGTCATGTCGGGAGCACCGGTGTGGTGGCGCGGATCGGTGGCGATGAATTCGCCCTGTTACTGAACGAAGTTGCCGACCCGCAGCAGGCCTTGAAAATCTCCAACATCGCGAATGAGGGCGTCGCTAAGCCGATGCTCATCGATGGCCAGGAGATCCGCATCGCGGCCAGCTGCGGTGTCGCGCTGGCTCCGCTGCACACCATCAATCCCGTGGAACTGCTCGGCAACGCCGACCTTGCCTTGTGTCGGGCCAAGACGAACGGTCGCGGTCGATCGCTTGTTTTCGAGCCGTCGCTTCGCATGGAGGCGGCGGCGCGGCGCATTTACGGCATGGAGATCCACCGGGCAGTCAAACAGGGCGAGTTCATCCTTGTCTACCAGCCCCAGATTCGCCTAAGCGACGGAGCGTTGACCGGTGCCGAGGCCCTCATCCGCTGGCTGCATCCAGTGCGCGGGCTGTTGACGCCGGCTGCCTTTCTGCCCGCTCTGGAACGCGGCCCGTTGGCCGCCACCGTCGGGTCATGGGTACTCGACGAAGCATGCGCGCAAGCAGCTCTCTGGCGCCGCAGCGGCATGGAAACCTTCCGCATGGGCGTCAACCTCTTCGGTGCGCAGTTCCGAGGCGGTGACTTTGCCGCCGAAGTGATGGAAACCCTCGATAAGCACGGGCTGCCTCCCAGCGCCCTCGAACTCGAAATTACCGAGAACATCGTGCTCGATCATGATGACGTCGTGCTCGAAAAACTGCGCGATCTCAGGGCCTTTGGGGTTGGAATCGCCTTTGACGATTTCGGGACCGGTTACGCATCCCTCAGTCTTTTGAAGCGCTACCCGCTGACGCGCATCAAGATCGACCGCTCTTTCGTCGATGGCATGCTCGTGTCGAAAAAGGACGCCTCGGTGGTGCAGGCCATTCTCGACATGGCCAGGGCTTTTGATCTTGAGACGATTGCCGAGGGTATCGAACGAGAGCCGGAGCGCGAGAGCCTCTTGAGCCAAGGCTGCACGGAGGGCCAAGGCTACCTTATTGGCAAACCGATGCTGGCGTCGCAGTTCGCAGACACCTTTGGCATCTCTTATCTTCCGGTCGTGAGGCGGGCGTCAGCAGCCGGTTGAACCTCAAATCCTGGGGTGCCTGCCTCCCGTGAGCCGGAAGCAGGCATCCCAATAACCTGTCACCGCGATTCCAGGTTGCGCAGCAGGCGATTGCGGTAGGTGTCCAGCACCACGGCCAGCACGATCACGGTGCCGATGACGATCGGCTTGACGTTGTCTTCGGCACCGAGCAGCTGCAGGCCGGTTGCCAGGACCTGAAGGATGCAGGCGCCAACCAGCGTTCCGATGATCGAGCCCTTGCCGCCCGACAGCGACGTGCCGCCGATGATCACCGCAGCGATCGCGTTGAGTTCGTAGCCGATACCGGCGATCGGACTGCCGACATTGAGACGCAGCAGGAACACCATGGCGGCGATGCCGGCGGTCAGTCCGCTCAGAGTGAACACGGCAATCTTGAAGATGCGCGGGTTATGGCCGGAGAGACGGACGGCTTCTTCGTTGGTACCGATGGCAAACACGAAGCGGCCGAACACCGTGAAGCGCAGGATGAACCAACCGATCAGGATGACGATGATCGCGATCAGGAAGATCGAGGGGAAAACCCCGAAATAGATCTGATTGCCGAAGTCGACGAAGGGCTGCGGCAGGCCGGTGATGGTCGAGTTGTCGGAGACGACGCGAGCGAGGCCACTGGCCACGTTCAGCATGCCGAGCGTCACGATGAACGATGGCAATTTCCACTTCTCGCAGACCCAGCCGTTGATGGCTCCGCAGGCGGCGCCGGTGGCCATGCAGGCGAACAGCGCCAACGGGATCGACAGCCAGGGCGACAGGTCTTCGCGAATCATGATGGTTGCGCCAACCACCGTACAGAGGGCGAGCACCGAGCCGACCGACAGGTCGATGCCACCGGTCAGGATGACGAAGGTCATGCCCGCTGCCAGCACGGTGTTGATGGCAATCTGCACGAAGATCTTCAGGAAATTCTCAGGCGTCGCGAAATAGGGCGCTGTTGCCGAGAAGAACAGCACGATGATCACCAGCGCGATGGCGACACCAGCCTCGCGCATAGAGATACGCAGGACATTGTCCCACACGGATGCAGTCTTGCGCTCGCTGGCGCGTTCAGTTCCCTCGGGCACGTCCATACTCCTCATAGGCAAGCGAGAGAATTCGGCTCTGGTCAAATTCCGCGCGCGGCACTTCGCCGGCTATGCGCCCCTTGGAGAAGACCAGGATGCGATGGCAGATGGACATCAGTTCCGGCAGATCGGACGACACCACGAGGATGCCTTTGCCGTCGGCGGCGAGCCGTCCCATCAGTTCATAGATCTCGGCTTTGGCGCCGACATCGATGCCGCGTGTCGGTTCGTCGCAAATCAGGGCGCTCGATCCGCGATAAAGCCACTTGGCGATCACCACCTTCTGCTGGTTGCCGCCCGAGAAGGTCCCGACCTTCTGGAAGATGCTCGGCGTCTTGACGCGCAAGCTGGCGACCAATCTTTCCGACGCACTGTTCTCTGCCGTCCGGTCGAGAAGCCCGTGGCGCGAAAGGCGCTTGAGATCGGTGATGGTAATGTTCTCGGCGCAGCTCATGTCGAGCAGCAGGCCCTGTTGCTTTCGGTCCTCGGTCATCAGGCAGATGCCGGCAGCAACCGCTTCCTTGGGCGATGTGATGCTGACCGGTTTACCGGCCACCCGGATGGTGCCGGATGCCTTGGGATCAGCACCGAAGATGGCCCTTACGGCCTCGGTCCGGCCACTGCCGACTAGGCCGGCGATGCCGACGATCTCCCCCTTGCCAACCGAGAAGTTAAGCGGTGGGCTGGTTTCGGTGAGGCGCAGATCCTCGACGGCAAGCGCTTCGCCGGTCGGCTGGATATCGTCGCGAAACACGCCCTGATCTTCAACGGTCCGTCCGACCATCAGCCGGACGATGTCGGGGATGCCAAGGCCTTGCAGCGGCCGCGTCGTCACATGCTGGCCATCACGCAAGACCGTGACGCGGTCGCCCACCTCGTAGATCTCCTGCAGGCGATGCGAGATATAGAGCGTAGTGACCTTGCGCTCCTTGAGGCGATGCAGGATCGCGAACAGCCGGTCGACTTCTTTGGACGTCAAGGTTGCTGTTGGTTCGTCGAGTACCAGCAACTTGCTCTCATGGGCGAGCGCCTTGGCGATCTCCACGAGCTGCATCTGGGCGACGCCGAGCCGGCTCACCACAGTCGAAGGGGAGATATCGAGGCCGACTTCCGCCAGCAGCTCGGCGGCACGACGGTTCATCTCCCGGAAATTTACCAGGCCGCGGCGACTCGGCAGTTGTTCGAAGAGCAGGTTCTCGGCGACGGTCAGGTTGGAGAGAAGGTTGAGCTCCTGATGGACGACGCGAATGCCCCGCGAAAAGGCTTCGAGCGGCGAGGCTGGACGATAGGGCGCACCGTTAAACCAGATACTGCCGTCATCGGGGGGGAAAAGGCCACCCAGGAGGTTGATCAGTGTCGACTTGCCAGCCCCGTTCTCGCCTAGCAGCACATGACCTTCGCCACGCTTGATTTCGAACGACACGTTGCGCAGGGCAATAACACCCGGGAAGCGCTTGCTGACGCCCTGAAGCTTCAGGATCGGCCCGTCGCTCTGTTCCTGATCGCACTGCGCGGTTGCGGCGGAATCAACGATCGACGCCGTTTCCTTGGAGTCTGTGGTCATGGAGAAATGCACCCTGGATGCTGGCGCGGCAGGGACGAGAGATCCGGCACGGACAAGCCGTGCCGGGCCTGAGAGGGATGCAACGTCGGCCGATCAGAGATCGGCAGCGGTGATCAGCTTGATGTCGGTCTTCACCCAGCCGGTGAACTTCTCGCCAGCCATCTGACGCAGACCGTATTCGATACCCATGGCGGCCATCTGAGCGCCATACTGCTCGACCGTGGCCAGCATCTTGCCGCTCTTGATCAACGGCTGAACGGCCGGGATGTTGTCGAAGCCGACAACCTTGATCTTGCCAGCCAGACCAGCGCTGTCGAGCGCCTTGACGACGCCGAGAGCCATCGAGTCGTTGGCGGCCATGACACCCTGGATGTCGTTGTGCTTGGTCAGGAAGTTCGTCATCAGCGTGTTGGCTTCTTCGGTCTCCCAGTGAGCCGTCTTGCTGTCGAGCAACTTCAGCTTGCCAGCGGCAACGGCGTCATCGAAGCCCTTCTTGCGCTGCTGAGCATTGTCGGCTTCCGGGTTACCTTCGAGGATAACCACCTTGCCGCCCTCGCCGAGAGCCTTGGCGAGCGCATCACCGGCAAGGCGCGCGCCCTCACGGTTGTCCGGTCCGAAGAAGGCGAGGTCGATGCCGGCCTTCTTCTTGGTTTCCTTGTCGAGTTCGACGTCGATGTTGATGACGGCGACGCCGGCCTTCACGGCCTTGGCGAGCGGCGTAACCATGGCCTTGGAATCGGCCGGGGCAACGACGATGATGTCATATTTCTGCGTGACGAAATTCTCGACCGCATCGACCTGGGCGGCAAAGTCACGCTCGTCCTTCATGCCGACGGCCTTGAAGTCAAACTTGTCCTTGTGCTCGGCGGCGTATTTTTCGGCGCCGGCCTGCATCTGCTTGAAGAACTCGTTGGCGAGCGACTTCATGACAAGGCCGACCTTGGGCTTCTTGCCGGCGGCAAATACCGGAAGACCGCCCGAAACCAGAACCAGCGAACCAGCGGCACCGGCCCACAGCAGCTGGCGGCGGCTGACGCCAGATAGATTCCGCCCATCCGAAGAAAATGAAGTCATTTTACCCTCCCAAGCGAACGTTTTCTTTGAGCCGGACCCAATGTACCGGCCCGATGAAACGTTTCCAAATGACGCTACCAGTATAGCACAAGCGCATCAAGGCGAGAGACAGCATTCCGACCAAAGGAGGAGGGGCGGGAGGAAAATATAGTTATTCCAACATGTTGCGAGTTTGTGGCTGCACTGATCTCCCTTGGCGTGGCGGGGCGCAGGTTTCTCGCACAGCCATGGCGCAGGGAAACACATGGCTTGCCGAGGGATCGAGTGGCTCACCATCGATCAACAGGTCGGTAGCGCAATTGGCCATCAACGACACCGGTTGGGCTGCGGTCGTCAGGCGCGGCGCCACGAGGTCCGAAATCAGAATGCCGTCGAAGCCAACCACCGAAAGGTCCGCTGGTATGGCGAGACGGCGATCGAATCCGGCACGCAGTACCCCGATCGCTTGCTGGTCCGAACAGGCGAATATCGCGGTGGGTCGCGGGCCGTCATCGGCGAGCAACGCATTGGCCGCCTCGCGGCCGCCCTCATACTCGAAGGGTGCGGAAGCGATGCAAGTGGCTGGATCGAGGCCGGCCTCAGCGAAGCGACCGGCCATCACATCCATGAAGCCGGCAAGACGCTCCCGCGCCACGAAGGAATTCTCCGGGCCGGAGATGCAGGCGATGCACCGGTGGCCGAGAGATACCAGATACTCTGTTGCCATACGGGCTCCGGCTCGATGATCGGCACCGACGAAGGGGAGGCCTGCAATCCTGCGATCGACGACGACAAGGCGTACGCCATCGGGATTGGCGAGCGTTTCGGCGCGATTGCTCGGCACGACGACCACCCCCTCGACCTTGCGGCGCGCGAGGTTGGTAATCAGCTCTGCCTCGCTGTCGGTCTGGTCGTCGGAGCTGGCGAACAGAACGCTGTAGCCCCGCTCCTTGGCGCGTAGCTCGATGTGCTGCATCAGTTCGGCGAAGAAAGGATTGCGCAGATCCGGGATGACGACCCCGATGGTGCGGTTCGTCCCGCGCCTCAGGCTTTGGGCCGCAGCGTCCGGCTGAAATCCCAGCTCGGCAATGACGGCGAGGACGGCGCGTTTCTTGGCATCGGTGACGGACGGGTGACCATTCACCACCCGCGAAACCGTTCCAACGGACACGCCGGCTTTTCTGGCTACGTCGCGGATTGTCGTGCGCGGTTTCACATTGGGCCTGAAGTTCGGTTAGGCGAGTATGCTTAGCCCCGCCGTCTGCGATTTCAACGCTGTTTTTCAGGCATGCCCCTTGTCAGCGCACCGAGAGTTTGTATTTCCGGATGCGGTCGTGCAGCGTCGTCTTGGCCATCTTGAGGTCTTCGGCGGCCCGCGACAGCGACATGCCGTTGCGGCGCAAGGCCTCGGAAATCAGCCTCCGCTCGAACACTTCGAGCGTTTCGGTCAGCGACCTGCGGTTCTCGCCGTCGGGATCGTCGAGCGGAAACCCCTCGATGTCGCCGAGTACCCAGCGATCGGCCGCATTCTTCAGCTCACGCACGTTGCCGGGCCATTCATAAGCCATGAGAGTCCTGAGCTTCTCGCTGTCGACGCGAGGAACGGGGCGACCATAACGCGCAGCCGCCTGAAGGGCAAAATGTTCAAACAGCAGGCCGATGTCGTCGCGTCTTTCTCGTAGTGGCGGAAGGCGCAGTGTTGCGACGTTCAAGCGGTAATACAGATCGGCGCGGAAGCGCCCTTGGTCCGAGAGATCGCGCAGGTCGGCCTTGGAGGCGGCGATCACCCGGCAATTGATGTCGATCACCTGATTGGAGCCGAGACGCTCGATCTTGCGCTCCTGAAGCACCCGCAGAAGCTTGATCTGCATCGGCATGGGCATGCTCTCGATCTCATCGAGAAAGAGCGTGCCGCCATTGGCGTGCTCGAATTTGCCAATGCGCCGCTTGGCCGCCCCCGTGAAAGCGCCGACCTCATGGCCGAAAATCTCGCTGTCGATCAGGTTCTCGGGCATTCCCCCGCAGTTGAGTGCAACGAAGTTGCCGTTTCGGCGAGGGCTGGAATCGTGCAGGCATTGGGCGACGAGTTCCTTGCCCGTGCCCGTCTCTCCATGGATCAGCACGTCCGCCGAGGCTTGGCCAAGGTCGATGATGCGACGCCGGACCATCTGGATCTGCGGCGAATTGCCGATGATGCGGGTCTCGAGGCCTTGGCCGCTCTTGAGCTGGCTCCGAAGCTCTCTGACCTCATGCACCAACCGCCGCTTTTCCAGCGCCCGGCGTGTTACCTCGACCAGATGAGTCGACGAGAAAGGCTTCTCGATGAAGTCCTGGGCGCCCTCCTTCATCGCCTGGACCGCCAGCGATATGTCGCCATGTCCGGTCATCAGCACGACCGGTAGATCAGCATCGAAGGCCCGAATGCGGGCCATCAAGACCATGCCGTCCATGCCGGGCAGGCGAATATCTGAAATCACCACGGCCGGTGCGTTCTCGGTGATGTAGCGCCAAGCGTTCTCGGCGCTGTCCACGGCGTCGGCGACGATTCCCTCCAGCACCAGGGCCTGCTGGCAGCCCCGCCGCACGTTGGGATCGTCTTCTACGATCAGAACCTTCAACGTATCAGGCATCAATGATCTCCGAAGCGGCCGCCGCAGGCAGGTCGAGAACAAACAGCGCGCCGCCTTCCTGGAGATTGATGGCGGTTAGCGAGCCTCCGAAGTCTCTGGCAATTCCGGCCGAGATGGCAAGTCCCAGTCCGAGGCCTCCCCCCGAATCCTTGGTGGTGAAGAAGGGCTCGAACAGGCGAGTCCGAACGCTTTCGCTGAATCCTGGCCCATTGTCTCGGACCTCGATGCGGATGCGTTCGCCTTCATGTCGTGCGGAAAGGCCAAGTCGCGGGTTTTCCAAGCCTTCGACCGCGTCGATCGCATTGGAGAGGAGGTTGACCAGGATCTGCTCAAGCCGGTTGGCGTCGGCCATGATGGTCAGATCTGAAGGCTCAACGTCGATCTCGGGCCGGATGGATCTCTGGGACAGGCGTCGGGTGAGAAAGAACAGGGCGTTTTCCATCGACCGCCGAACTTCGACGGGCCGAGGCGTGCCAGCCGATTTTCGCGCGAAGGATTTAAGCTGGCTGGTCAGCGTACCCATGTGCGTTACCAGCTCCGAGATCAGCGTCAGATTGCTCTCTGCTTCATCCAGAAGCCCACGCTGCATGAACTTCACGGTGTTGTCGGAGAGGGTGTGCAGGGCAGCGAGTGGCTGATTAAGTTCATGCGCGAGCCCAGCCGACATCTGCCCAATCACGGCCAGCTTGCCGGCATGCACCAACTCGTCCTGAGCCTCCTTGAGCGTCCGCGTGCGTTCCTCGACCTTGCGCTCCAGCTCGTCATGGGCACGTTGCAAGGCTTCTCGGGCTCGAAGCCGCTCCCACAGGCGCACACGACGCAAGTAGAGTGCAATTACGGCGATGCACAGAATGACGCCTCCGGCGGCCGCCAAGGCGGCATTCAGCCAAGCGACCGTGCGCAGATCGCCGAAGGGCGACAATACGGTAAGACGCCAGTCGGTTCCCTTGAGCGGCTCCGATTGTGACAGGAAAAGACCCGACACGGGAAAGGCCTGCAAAGCCTCGGCCTCCGGCCGAACGAGCTGTACGACCTCGGCTTTGTCGACACCGACCACGCCTTGCGACTGCAAGCCGAGTGGCGGCAACGGACGGGCGTTGTAGTGCAGCGATTGCGCAAGCTCCCTGCGCCTGTCGGGGCTGAGTGGCGCCAGGGTGGTGAATTTCCAAGAGGGAACCGAGGCGAGAATGACAACACCGTTTTCGTCGGTCACCAACACGGGTGCCTCGACCGTCGACCAGGATTTCTCGAGCTGTTCCAGGCTCACCTTGACGACGGCGACTCCGAGAAAACGGTCGTCAACCAGTATGGGCGATGACAGGTAGTAGCCCGGCTCGCCGCGCGTCGTGCCGATGCCGAAGAAGCGTCCGGTTTGTTTGTTAAGGGCCGCGTGAAAATAGGGGCGATAGGAGAGATCTTCGCCGATGAAACTGTCGGGCTGATCCCAGTTGCTGGTCGCGACCACATGCCCGCGGGAATCGAGCACGTAGATCGAAAGGGATCCTGCGCGTTTGTTGAGTTCGGAAAGATAGACGTTGATCCGCTTGGTCAGATCCTCGCCACCATTGACGAGCAGCTCGATGACGTCACGCTCAAGGCCTAGCGTCGCCGGAAAGAAGGCATATTTGTCGATCTCGCGTTCAAGGCTGGTCTCGTAGAGATCGAGACGCTGGCGTCCACGCTCTGCAAGGTGGGAGATGCTGGCGCCTTCACTGATCTTGAAGCCGATAAAGCTCAGTGCCAGCGCCAATGTGAGAATGGCGGGCAGCAGGATAGCCAGCGATCGCTGCGCGTAGCGTAGGGGCATGGGCCGCAAGGCCTCCCGTCTTTGCGACGGTCTCTGCTTGGCATCGGCCGGCCCGCTTGTCCAGACGCGCCGGTGAACGAACCCATCGACGTAAGCAATTCTGCTTGTTGCCGCCGCTGGCCGGTAGGACGCGCCGCCCCTGTCTGGTGGGCGGCGCGTCATCATGTCAGACGGCTTCCGGAGCGGCAGTGCCAGCCTCGATTTCCGCGCTGTCCTCTTCGTCGTAGGCGTTTTCCCACTTGGCGATGACGGCGGTGGCAATCGAGTTGCCGAGCACGTTGGTTGCGGTGCGACCCATATCGAGGAACACGTCGATGCCCATGATCAGGAGCACGCCGGCTTCCGGCAGGTGGAACATCGGCATCACCGCGGCGACGACGACGAGGGCCGAGCGCGGCACGCCGGCAATGCCCTTCGACGACACCATCAGCACCAGGAGCATGGTGATCTGGGTGCCGAGATCCATGGGGATGTTGTAGGCCTGCGCCACGAACAGGGCGGCGAAGGTCGTGTAGATCATCGAGCCGTCGAGGTTGAACGAGTAGCCAAGCGGCAGCACGAAGCCGATGACACGCTCGGAGATGCAGAGGCGCTTCAGGGCTTCCATGACGCGCGGATAGGCGGCCTCGCTCGATGCGGTCGAGAAGCCGAGGATCATCGGGTCGCGAACGGCGCTGAGCAGCGGGAACACCTTGTTCTTCAGCACCATGTAGGCAAGACCGATCAGCACGGCCCAGAGGACCACCAGGGCAAAGTAGAAACCGCCCATGACCTTGCCGTAGACCACCAGCACGCTGAGGCCTTGGGTGGTGACGACATTGGCGATGGCGGCAAAGACGCCGATCGGAGCGAACAGCATCACGTAGCCCGTCACCTTCAGCATGACAGGAACGGCGCCCTCGATGGTGGTTGCCAACGTGTCGGCAGCCTTTATGTGACGGACGTTGCCGAGTGCCAGGCCAAAGAACACTGAGAACACCACGATCTGCAGGATCTCGTTGCCGGCCATGGCTTCGAAGATGTTGCGCGGGAAGACGTGGGTCAGGAAATCCTTGAGATTCAACGACGACGTCTTGAGGTCGACGGCGGCATTGACGTCCGGCAGCGGAATGCTGAGGCTACCGCCCGGCTGCAAGATATTGGCCAGGATGAGACCGATGGTCAGCGACAGGAGCGAAGCCATCAGGAACCAGCCGATGGCGCGGCCACCAATGCGACCGACGGTCTTGGCGTCGCCCATGTTGACGAGGCCGGAGACCAGCGTCGAGAAGATCAGCGGCGCGATGATCATCTTGATGAGACGCAGGAAGATGTCCGTCATCATCGCGAAGTAGCTGGCGATTGTCTTGGCTTCGTCTGCCGTGGCGGCCGTCTTGTTGCAGACATATCCGGCGAAGATGCCGAGCAGCATAGCAAGAAGGATGTAAGTCGACTGGCGCGACTTTTTCTGTGGCGTGGTGTTTACGGCGTGCATTTGGGTAAACCTTGGATTTCTGGATTCTTATTTCGCGAGGGCTTCGGGCCTGGCCTTGAAGAGCCGCGGATGCGTCAGAATGTCGGGCCGCAGGACGTCGGCGAGCTCCTCCTCGCTCATCAGCCCGCGCTCCAGAACCAATTCGGCGACGCCACGCCCAGTTCGATGGGCCTCGACCGCCACTTCCGTGGCGTTGGCATAGCCGATGAACGGATTGAGGGCGGTGGCGATGCCTATCGAATCGCGGACGATGGCTTCGAGGCGATCACGGTTGGCAGAGATTCCATCGACGCACTTGTCGGCGAGGATATGGCAGCCCTGATGAAGGTGAGTAATCGACTTGAACAGGCTGTGGGCGATGATCGGCTCGAAAGCGTTGAGCTGGAGCTGACCTGCCTCGGCCGCGAGCGAAACCGTCATGTCGTTGCCGATCACTTCGAAGGCGATCTGGTTGACCACCTCGGGGATCACCGGGTTGACCTTGCCTGGCATGATCGACGAACCGGCCTGACGGGCGGGCAGATTGATTTCCCCGAAGCCGGCGCGCGGGCCGGACGATAAGAGGCGTAGATCGTTGCAGACCTTAGACAGCTTGACGGCGACGCGTTTCAAGACGCCCGACAGCTGCACGAAGGCGCCGCAGTCCTGTGTCGCCTCGATGAGGTTTGGCGCTGTAATAACGGGTATGCCGGATATCTCGGCGAGATGGCGGCAAACCAACGCGGCATAGCCAGGATGGGCGTTGATGCCCGTACCGATGGCGGTGGCGCCGAGATTTATCTCGCGGATTAGCTGAGCCGCTTCCTTGAGGCGGTCCTCATCCTCCTCCAGCATCACGGCATAGGTTGCGAACTCCTGCCCGAGCGTCATTGGCACGGCATCCTGGAGCTGGGTGCGACCCATCTTGAGGACGTCGCGGAATTCGTCCGCCTTGCGCTGGAACGCCGCCCTGAGATGGGCCATGGCGTCAACCAGCCTGTATATGCCGGCATAAGTCGCCACCTTCAGCGCCGTCGGATAGACGTCGTTGGTCGACTGGCTCATGTTGACATGTTCATTGGGATGCAGGCGCTTGTACTCGCCGCGCTTGGCTCCCATGATCTCGAGCGCCCGGTTGGCGATCACTTCGTTGGCATTCATGTTGGTGGAGGTGCCGGCGCCTCCCTGGATCACATCAACAACGAACTGTTCGTTGAGCTGACCGTCCCGGATTTCGCGGCATGCGGCGACGATCGCTTCGGCGATCGGCGGCGGCAGCAGTCCGAGTTCGGCATTGGCGCGCGCTGCGGCCTGCTTGATCATGGCCAGCGATTTCACCAGGTCCGGATAGTGTGAAATCGGCGTCCCGGTGACGGGAAAGTTTTCGACGGCGCGCAGGGTGTGAACCCCGTAATAGACGCTGTCTGGAACTTCCAGGTCGCCGAGCAGATCGTGTTCGATCCTCATCTTGTCAGTGGGCATCACTCTCTCCCAGTTTTCAGCCCTCTTTGCCCAAGAGGGCACGCTTCTATCGGCAAGAGGTGTGCCATCCAAGGCTGAGATGCCTTCTTGATAACTGTATGATTTAAAACGATATTTTTGAGCCGTATTGCTGGTTCGTTCGGAAATCCGAACGATATGGCGGGATTGTGGCGCAATCGATGAGTGGGTAAAGGATCTGATTGCGATCAGTTCTTATGTGCATCCGGATAACCGACTGGAATTACACGATATTGTATCCAATGACCGGCGTTCGTTCGGAAATCCGAACGGCCTTATAGATCCGTTCGCGCCCGCGAACGGCGGCAAGAACGTGGCCATTTTCATTCATCCCATTGGACGAGGCGCTCGCTCTTGGCCCTGCGATGAGGCCGCGCTAGAGAGGCCGCCAAATGTTCCGGCTACGATATTACGCGAGCCGATTCCTCAGCGGAGGATAATCATGATGTCAGATGACAAGAACGGCCTGTTTCCCCTTGCCGACGATACGACCCCTTATCGTAAGCTTACCAGCGAGCTGGTCAGCACCACCACTTTCGAGGGTGAGACCATCTTGAAGGTCGAGCCGGAGGCGCTGAGGTTGCTCGCAGCAACGGCATTCGACGACATCAACCATCTGCTGCGACCGGCACATCTTGCTCAGCTCGCCGCGATCTTGAATGATTCCGAGGCGACCGACAACGACCGGTTCGTTGCCTATGACCTGCTGAAAAATGCCTGCATTTCGGCTGGCGGTGTGTTGCCGATGTGCCAGGACACCGGCACTGCCATCATCTCGGCCAAAAGGGGCCGCCGGGTCTGGACGCCTGGCGGTGATCATGCGGCGCTCGGTCAAGGCGTGCGCGACGCTTATGCCGCCAAGAACCTGCGCTACTCGCAGCTTGCGCCACTTACCCTGTTTGAAGAGATCAACACCGGCGACAATCTGCCCGCGCAGATCGACATCTATTCTGAGGGCGAAGACGCCTACAAGTTTCTGTTCGTCGCGAAGGGCGGCGGCTCAGCCAACAAGACCTTCCTGTTTCAGGGAACGCCATCGCTTCTCACCCACGATCGCATGTTGGCCTTCATCAAGGAAAAGATTCTCACGCTCGGCACGGCCGCCTGCCCGCCCTACCATCTGGCGATCGTGATAGGCGGAACCTCGGCCGAGATGAATCTCAAGACTGTGAAGCTCGCCTCGACCAAGGCGCTCGACGGTTTGCCGACCGCCGGTTCTTCCGCCGGACACGCCTTCCGCGACCTGGCTTTCGAGGCCGAGGTGTTCAAAGCAACGCAGGCGACCGGCGTCGGCGCCCAGTTCGGGGGCAAATATTTCTGCCACGACGTGCGTGTCATCCGTCTGCCGCGGCATGGCGCTTCGCTGCCCATCGGCATCGGTGTGTCTTGCTCCGCCGACCGGCAAGCGCAAGGCAAGATCACGCGTGACGGTGTTTTCCTGGAGGAACTCGAGCACAATCCGGCTCGTTTTCTGCCCGATATCGATGAGCGCAGCCTTGGCGGAGATGTGGTCGAAATCGACCTTAACCAGCCGATGGCCGAGATTCTGAAGATGCTGTCACGCCATCCGATCCGCACGCGCCTCAGTCTCAACGGCCCGATGATCGTGGCGCGCGATCTGGCTCACGCAAGGCTACGAGAGCGCTTGGAACGGGGCGAGCCCTTGCCCGACTATTTTAAGAACCATCCGATCTATTACGCCGGGCCAGCCAAGACCCCGCAGAATTATGCCTCGGGTTCCTTTGGCCCCACCACGGCCGGGCGCATGGATTCGTACGTCGACCAGTTCCAGGGCGTCGGCGGCTCGATGGTGATGCTGGCCAAGGGAAATCGCTCGCGTGTCGTATGCGACGCCTGTGCCCGCCACGGCGGCTTCTATCTTGGCTCTATCGGTGGCCCGGCCGCGCGCCTTGCCCGTGACTGCATCAAGAAGGTGGAGATCGTCGAGTTTCCCGAACTTGGCATGGAAGCTATCTGGAAGATTGACGTCACCGATTTCCCAGCCTTCATCGTCATCGACGACAAGGGCAACGATTTCTTCGCCGAACTCAGCCTGAGCTGAGCCGCCACCTGGGTTCATTTGGCTCAGCTCGCGGCATTCGGAAATCCGAACGTCCCTTCAAGCAAACCGGCCCACGCGCAAAATAAGTGCTTCAGGTCAACGAAATTCCTGCCACCGCAGCCTCCGGGCCGCTGTGGTTTGCTTTGTGAGCTGGAAATTCGTTGCTCTCTGGCGTCTTTCCGTGCGCCGGAGACTTTTACCGCACCATTTTACCGAGCCGGGCGCTAGCGAGCATACGGATCTCCGAACGGCCTCGGCATGGCGTTCGGAGAACCGAACATAGCTGCGGTGGCGAATACTAAGAAAATGACTTTTCATCAATGAGTTAGATGGAATCCATCCCGACCTCCACCATGGCATATGGCTTGCTGAACCCGTTTTGCATCGGTCCGTCGAGGAGGAGGGGCCGACCCCGATCTTTATCGGGCTGTAAAGCACAAGCGGAGGAATGCATGACCAAGATTGAGCTTATGACCAAGTTTGCCGTTGCGCCGGTATTCGCGCTGTCGCTGGCATTGTCTGGCTATGCCGCGGAGGCTGCCGACGCCGGCCATCTGCCGAACATCACGATACTCGCGACGGGTGGTACCATTGCCGGCACCGGCGCCAACAGCACGACCACCGTCGGCTACACCGCTGCCAAGGTTGGCGTCGAGGCGCTGATTGACGCCGTGCCGGAAATCAAGAAGGTCGCCAACGTAAAGGGCGAACAGATCTTCCAGATTGCCAGCGAAAGCATGACCAACGATCACTGGCTGAAGCTGGCCAAGCGCGTCAATGCTCTGCTGGCCCAACCCGATGTCGATGGCATCGTCATCACGCATGGCACCGACACGCTAGAGGAAACGGCCTATTTCCTCGACCTGACGGTGAAATCCGAAAAGCCGGTGGTGATGGTTGGTGCCATGCGCCCATCGACGGCGATATCTGCAGACGGGCCGATCAATATCTATAACGCCGTTCTGCTCGCCGGCTCCAAGGACGCAGAGGGCAAGGGCGTGATGATCGCCATGAACGACGAGATCAGCGCAGCCCGCGATGTGACCAAGACCAACACGTCGCTGACCAGCACCTTCCGCACGCCGGAGCTTGGCGTCATCGGCTACATGCAGAACAATGCGCCGCACTTCTATCGGGAGTCGCTGCGCAAGCACACGAGCAAGGCCGAGTTCGACATCAGCAGCCTCGACAAGCTGCCGGCCGTCGACATCGTCTATGGCTATGCCAACGTCAATCCGATCGCCCTCAACGCCTTTGTCGGTGCCGGCGACAAGGGCATCGTCTACGCAGCAGTTGGTGACGGCAGCCTAGGCGCGGGCATCAAGCCCGACCTCATCGAAGCGCGCAAGAGGGGCGTCGTCGTAGTCCGCTCGTCGCGTGTAGGCAACGGCATCGTCGCTCGCAATGGCGAGGCCAACGACGACGAACTGGATTTCGTGGTGTCTGATACTCTCAACCCGCAGAAGGCTCGTATCCTGTTGATGCTGGCACTCACCAAGACCGCCAATACCAAGGCGATTCAGAACATGTATTACGAGTACTGATCGGCTGGCGCCGCCAGGGTTTCGCTCCCTGGCATGTGCGCCACCGGCCGCGCCAAGCCTGGACGGGGTGTGGCGCGGCTTTTTTGCGTGGGTCCTTAGGGGGTGACTTTACTTTCCATACTCGTTGAACGCACGTTCAGCGAACTAAGCGGGCTCAGGGACTGGGATCTAAATTATGCGAGCAGCTCGAGATGGCCTTGCCAATTTCGGAGCACGGTCAGCCGACCCGTCGCATAGGCGCCTGTATCGATCCCTATGCGTCCTTGGTGAAAACTTGGCTCGGTTTGCGGCGTGTGGCCGTGCACTACGATAAGCGGTAATTGAGGCCCCAGCTCCAGAAACGGTTGTCGGATCCAGAGAAAATCCGCGTCACGCTGCTCCGACAGGGGGCGCCCTGGGAAAATTCCGGCATGGACGTACAAGACGTCGCCGACCTGCAGGGAAACGGGCATTTCCCTGAGAAATGAGACATGCTCGGCCGGAACGGTCTCCCTGGCCGCCCGGACGAGCGCGTCCAAACCTCCGCCCTCGCTCAACATGTATTTGGCTTCAATCCCATATGAACGCAGTGTTTCGGATCCGCCGTAGTTCAGCCACGCAAGATTCTGTTTGGGATTGCGAAGAAAGTCGAGAAATGCCGCGTCATGATTCCCACAGATGGCGATTCGGTCGAATTCCGCGCTCTTGCTAGCGAGGATATGATCGATAACCTGAGCCGAGCGAGGGCCGCGATCGACGAGGTCGCCGAGCAACAGCACCAGAGCAGGGAGATCAAACCTGCGTACGTCGAACCTGATGCGGTCTTCTGCGTCCAAAAGGAGATCGAGTGAGCCGTGAAGGTCACCGATGGCGTACACCAGCGGTGCATTCTCAACCGAGAGCACGATACGCTGACGATTCTGCCGAACACGGACGCGTTTTTTGCCGCCGAACCAATGTCGGAGAATAGACCACAAGCGAACCCCCTGACCGTATTCCTGTTATGGCGATTTAACCGAAACCAAACATGTGATCGGCCAAGGTCGCTTTGCAAGCTCCGATATGCCTAGCACCCATTACGAAAAACATGTCTAAAAAAAGCTTATGATTCCGGCTAGTGGTGACAGAGGCGTGTCTGAGGCGGTGACGCGTCATAAGCCGCGTTGCAGAGCCTGAAGTTTGCTTCTGGCAAATGACTTGATGCAGATGGAAACTCATGCGTCAAATCCACCGCAAATTGCTGCGGAGATGAGATCGATAGGGCCAATGGATAGAAAGCTGCCCGATAGCAAAGGATCGGAAAAGGAGCAGGCGCGCCCTTTCGTCTTTGCTCCGTCGGAAGTGCTTCCCAAACCGTCTAGGCGCCTGCGGGCCTGGATGTCGAATTGGCCTGTTTTATTGGGATTTCTGCTCCTGACAGCTTTATCCGGCGCTTATCTGTTCACGGTATTTCCAGACTGGCGTCACTTGACAAGCGTCCTTTTCAGTCCTCGGGAGGAGGTGCCCGACGCCAAGCTCCCTTCGACCTCTCAGGTGGCGCGACCGGCAGATCTGATCGGCCAGCTACCGATCGATCTTCGTAAAGACCTGATGTCGCAGGATGTTGAATCGATGGCGCAGTTTAGCCGGTCCTTTGTCCGTTCCATTTCCAGCATCTGCGATGCGCTTGGTGCAACAGGGGTAGGGCATTTTTCGATCAGCCTGAATCCAGTTTCCGGTGACCGCAAGGTCTGTACAAGTGACGTCATTCCGATCGGCGAGGGAACGGGCGATGCAGACACCTCGTCAATCTTTGTCTGGGCCTTAGGATCAGACAATGACGCAGTCGAAATGTTTCGCGTCAAGGTGAATTTGACCAACCCTAAATTCGCTGACGCAACGAAGGCCGCTGCTCTCGTCGTATTGAAACGTCTGCACACGGAATTCGGCTGGGATCTGCCACCGAGTGTCGAGCGTGGCCTCCAGGAAATGAAGGATGCCACTATCTCCTATTTCGGAATTACCTATCAGTTGGCGCGCGAATGGTCTTCGGTGCCTCGGCTTAACATTGTTATCCGAGCCAAGGATTTGAGCGGGGTGTTGCCGAGCGGGAGCTTCAAGCGTGTTGTTGGCGCCGGGGCAAGTCCACACCTAACTTCGAAACCGAACTTGCATCGAACACCGTCAGTAAAGCCGTCTGATACCGGCCTTCAGCAGCCAGCTGAAAGCAAACCCGAACCAATTGAGAATCTTTACCGTTAAGCGCAGGCAAGATCAGCGGCAGGCAGGATTGTTGGGAACGGAATCGCCTTCACCAACCTGCGGACGCGTACCGCAAGGTGCCGGTTGGGTTTGGATACCATAACGTCTCTGCTCGGCCTGATAATGTCCATTCCCCGGTCGAAGTTCCTGGCGAAATTGCTGCGTCGAGCAGTTCTTGTCATACGTCCGGCACTGATAGGCAGATGCCTCGAATGGCGCGAGCAAGAGAACGGAACTAAAGATAAGTCGCAACAGCATTTGGTATCCTCTCATCTTCAGCGTGCCATGCCGCAGAAGGCGTCATTTCCCGAGATATAGGCGCTGGCCCCGGCATATGCGAGCCTTGGAGGGATGGTTGGCGTTTCAGGGCAAACTCCAATGCAGGTCGGGACTTCCTGGGTTGCAGATCAGCCCGGTTGACAGTCATATAGCGACAAACGTACCGTCATATATGTAATAACCCTTTGTGGCAGAGGTTGCGTTACGTCGCTGCGCTTCTCATCGAACGAGTTCCCCCTGATGGAGGGTGACGTGGCTTCGCTTCGCTCGAGGTCTGCTGGAGCAGAGTACGCTGGGACCAAAGCGCGACAGGTGATCAAGTTCTGTTTTTGAGGAAGAATTGTTATTTCTTGAGTTCGAATGCTTAGGCTTTGATGCCTTTCTAAAACCTGTACGGCTTGGGCTTGATGTGCCCCATTCGTGTCATTTTGAACTCTTCGGCACCATCCAGCTTAAGAACCATCCTTATCTCCAGAAGAGGGATAGGAGCGCAGACGGGAGCTAAGGGTGGTCTAGATGCGGGAAACTTGGTATGGCCTTTGCTACCGCTGTCCTCGGGTGTCAATGAAGGAGGCTGGGACTTGTGTTGAAACGGCAACTCTGGTCGGGTTTAACTTGGGCAGGATACGCCGTTGAGTAGTCCGAGAGGCTGAGCTGGATGCGGGCCTTTCCGGCCGGCAACGTGATCTGATTTCGCAACAATAAGTTGGAGTGTTCATTTTGAAAATCGTGATGATAGGATCTGGGTACGTTGGTCTTGTTTCGGGGACATGTTTTGCCGATTTCGGTCATGATGTCGTCTGCATGGACAAGGCCGCTGACAAGATTGACGCGCTGAAGCGTGGTGAGATTCCGATTTACGAGCCGGGTCTCGATGCGCTTGTGGAGAGCAACGTCAAGGCGGGCCGCCTGACGTTCACGACCGATCTGGCCGGTCCGGTGGCCGATGCCGACGTGGTGTTCATCGCCGTCGGCACGCCGTCGCGTCGCGGTGACGGCCATG
>JAEZHI010000031.1 GCA_023436885.1 Pseudomonadota bacterium
CGATCCCCGGCGGCGCCATGGAAGAGATCGAGGAGCTGGAAGTCACCAAGCCTGAGGCGGCGCGTGAGACCATCGCCGTCCACCGCGAGGCCTTCGCCAAGGCCGGCATCGCCCAAGCCTTCGAGCGCGCGGTCGGTGCCGTGGTGCAGCCGGGCGTCGAGTTCGGCAATCACAACGTCGTCGCCTTCGATACCGAGAAGGCCGCTTCCCTCTCGGCCGTGCTCTCGGACCTCAAGGGTTTCGTCTTCGAGGCGCATTCAACCGACTATCAGACGCCGGAGGCGCTGAAGGCGCTGATCGACAGTGGCTTCTCCATCCTGAAGGTTGGCCCGGCCCTGACCTTTGCGCTGCGCGAGGCGCTTTACGGCCTCGATCACATCGCCGAGGTCCTCTTCGCCGGTCGCCGCAAGGAGACGCTCGCCGCCACCTTCGAGCGGGTGATGCTCGCCCATCCCGACAACTGGGCGAAGTATTATTTCGGCACGCCGGACGAGCAGCGGCTGCAGCGGCACTTCAGCTACTCGGACCGCATCCGCTACTACTGGCCCGAACCGGAGATCGCCAAGGCGGCCGAGGAACTCCTTGCCCTGTTCGGGACCACACCGATACCGGAGACGCTGATCAGCCAGTATCTTCGCGGCGTCTACGAAGGCGTCCGGCGTGGCCGGGTCGAGCCCACCGCCCATGGCCTCTCGCTCGCCATGGTCGACCTCGTTCTTCAGGACTATTTCAAAGCCTGCCTCTGAAGACAGGCAGGGACCTCATCACGCAGCGAACCGATCGGCAACTTCCCTCGCCTTCTGATCCTGAAGCAGCAAATCGGCGGCAACGCTCGCGGCGATCACCGCCGGCTCTTTGGACAGGATACCGGGAATGCCGATCGGACAAGCGAAGGATTTGGCGACTGCATCCGCGTGGCCCAGTGCCTTCAGCCGATGTTCGAAGCGAGCCCGTTTGGTGGCGCTGCCGATCAATCCGACGTATGGCAAGTGCCCCAGGCGCAGCAATGCATCGAGGACGTTGAGATCGAGGCTGTGGTCATGCGTCATGATGATCGCGAAGGATCCCTCGGGCGCCTTGGCAGCTTCGGCAGCCGGCTGTTCGCTGACAATGCAACGAAGGTTGGCGAACGGCAGATTGGGGAACATTTCCGGACGGCTATCGATCCAGCTCACATTGAACGGCAAGGGCGCGAGAGCCAGCACCAGCGCCTTGCCGACATGCCCGGCGCCGAACAGCAGCAAATCCCGCATGGGGTTGCCGAAATCCTCGAGAAGTAAGCCGTTTTCCTTGAGAAAAACCGACGTACCGGAGACCGGCCCGTCGTTGATCGCCCGGGCCATAGGCACGCCATCAACGAGTTCGGCGGTGGTCCGGAACGGTCCGGTGGCTTCGGCTCTGGCAAGCTCCGTCAACTGATCGAGACGTCCCTGCGCGAAGATCTCCAAAACCAGCGTGACGTCACCGCCGCAGCACTGCCCCAGGGATGGGCCAAGTGCCATCCGCATCAACTCGGTGGTATCGCGTCCGCCTTCGATCAGGCTTGCTGCCCGTTGAATCGCCTCGTGCTCCAACCTTCCGCCACCGATCGTGCCGGAAATAGAGCCACCGCGGGCCACGATGACGCGGGCACCGGCATCACGCGGTGCCGAGCCGTGTGTCGCACAAACGGTCACCAGCGCGGCGGCACCATCGCGTTCGACCAGACGGGCGAGTGTCGAGAAAAGCGCGCGCATTACCGCCCCCATGCCAGGAAAGGCCGCTCATCGACAGGCAAGGCCATCTGAAGCTTTATGGTCGTCAGGTATTCCGCGAGGACTTGCATGGGCTGCACCGTGGTGGAACGCTCGATTGGAATACCCTCGATCATCCCTGAGGCCAAATCTGTCTCGAACAAGACTTGCCGACTAAAGTGGGTGTCGCCGAGGCGACAGCCAACCGAACCGAACAATCTGGAACAGCCAATGTCGCCCCTCGCCCGTCGATCACGCGGGCAAACAGGTTGGTACCGGCGGCTGAGCGTATTCGACCAACCTCCCTCCGGATTTGGAAAAAAATTCTACGATTTCGCAAAATTTCGCCCATTTCCTGCCCATACGCCGGCCTCCATTGATGCGAAGATAGGCAATCAGAAAGTTTTTCCTCCCACACGAGGCCATAAGACAATGAAATCGGTTCGACTTCTGGCGGTTGTCGCCGCTGCCCACTTCGCATTTGCCGGCGCTGCTTTCGGAGCCGACGACTTGGCTGCCATCAAGACGGCGGGCACTCTGCGTATTGGTACGGAGGGCACCTATGCCCCATTCACCTACCACGACGAGAGCGGCAAGCTGGTGGGCTTCGATGTCGAGATCGGCGAAGCGATTGCCGGCAAGCTCGGCGTCAAGCCCGAGTTCATCGAGGGCAAGTGGGACGGCCTGATCGCCGGCCTTGATGCCAACCGCTACGACACGGTGATCAACCAGGTCGGCATCACCGAAAAGCGCAAGGAGAAGTATGATTTCTCCAAGCCCTACATCGTTTCCAAGGCCGTGCTGATCGTCCGCTCCGACGACGATAGCATCAAGACGTTTGCCGACCTCAAGGGCAAGAAGTCGGCTCAGTCGCTCACCAGCAACTTCGGCGCTCTGGCCACCGCTTCAGGTGCCGAGCTGGTCGGCACCACCGGCTTCGACGAGTCGATCCAGCTCGTTCTGACGCGGCGCGCCGACGCCACCATCAACGACAGCCTGTCCTTCCTGGATTTCAAGAAGCACAAGCCCGACGCGCCGGTGAAGATCGTCGCCCAGAAGGAAGAGGCCGACGCCTCCGGCATCATCGTTCGCAAGGGTCAGGCGGATCTGGTCGCCGCCATCGACAAGGCGCTCGACGACATCAAGGCCGATGGTACCTACAAGAAGATCGCCGACAAGTATTTTGGGCAGGACGTATCGAAATAATCTGATCCCGCGATCGGAACCAAACATCGGCGTTGCGTTTTTCCCGACAAGCGCTCTGAATTGACCGGGGTGGCAACCTGCCGCCCCGGCTCTGCTGCGTGTACTGTTGCAAATTCGAGGAGTCCAAGGTGCCCCCCTGGCTTCATCTCATGGCGGAGTCGCTGCCCTCCCTGCTCTGGGCCGGGCTCATCTTCACCATCCCGCTGACCCTGTTGTCCTTCACCCTCGGATTGGCGCTGGGTCTCGCCACGGCGCTGGTGCGCCTGTTCGGGCCGCTGCCGCTCGCCCTCGTCGCCCGCTTCTTCGTCTGGGTGTTCCGTGGCACGCCGCTGCTCGTCCAGCTGTTCGTGATCTTCTATGGCCTGCCGAGCCTCGGCATCTATCTTGACGCTTTCCCGGCTGCGCTGATCGGCTTCACCCTCAACGTCGGGGCCTATGGTTCCGAGACCATCCGCGCGGTGATCTCGGCCGTTCCCAAGGGCCAATGGGAGGCGGCCTATTCCATCGGCATGAGCTGGCGGCAATGTCTGATCCGCACCATCCTGCCGCAGGCGACCAAGATCGCCGTGCCGCCGCTCTCTAACAGCTTCATTTCCCTGGTGAAGGATACCTCGCTCGCCGCAGCCATCACGGTGCCGGAACTGTTCCAGGCAGCCCAGCGCATCGTCGCCACGACTTATGAGCCACTGATCCTCTATATCGAGGCGGCCCTCATCTACCTTGCGCTGAGCTCGGTGCTGTCTCATCTGCAACAGCGGCTCGAACACCGCTTCGGCCGCTATGGCGGCAGCCTGGAGGCGAACCCGTGATCGAGCTCAAGAACATCGTCAAGCGGTTCGGCGAAACCACCGTACTCAATGACATCAGCGCCACCATTGCCGAGGGCACAGTGACGGCGCTGGTCGGCCCGTCTGGTGGTGGCAAGAGCACCCTCTTGCGCTGCATCAACCTTCTGGAGATTCCGACCTCGGGCACACTTACTCTTGGCGGCGAGAGCCTGACTTTCAGGCCGGGCCACCGACCCGGCTGGCCCGCCATTCAAGCAATTCGCCGCCAGACCGGCATGGTGTTCCAGAACTTCCAGCTCTTCCCTCACAGGACAGCCATCGAGAACGTCATGGAGGGGCCGCTGACGGTGCTGAAATGGCCGAAGGACAAGGCGCGACAGCGGGCCGGCGAGTTGCTGGAAAAAGTCGGCCTGTCGCAGAAGGCCGATGCCTGGCCGTCAACGCTTTCCGGCGGACAGCAACAGCGCGTGGCCATTGCCCGGGCACTCGCCATGTCACCACGCGTGCTGCTTTGTGACGAGCCAACCTCCGCACTCGATCCGGAACTGGCACTCGAAGTCGTGGACGTTCTGAGCCGACTGGCCGACGAAGGTACGACCATGGTGATCGCCACGCACGACCTGCGTCTGGCTTCGCGGATCGCCAAAAATGTCGTTTTCCTTGAGGGCGGTCTTGTTGTCGAAACCGGTCCGGCCCAGCAGATCTTCGGCAAACCGACGCAGGAACGTACCAAGCGTTTCGTGTCGTCCATTACCGCGCCCCATGTCTACGACATCTAGACCTCTGGGAGAAAGCGCGCCCCTGGGCTGAGGGTCTGAAGAGAGTGCCCCATATTCGTGTCAAACGGCTCCCGCCAACCGGCGCTTGGGCCGATCTCCGCCTTGTGCGCCCTGTCTCGATGCGGACGAGACGATGCGGTTGAGCAGGTCTGCGGCGCCGGACCGGGAGAACACGTTGTCGATCACCAGCTGACCGGTGCCGAAGAGGGCAATGTCGGCTTGCGGCGGGGCGAGGACGATGGAGAGCTCCCGGGTCGCCAATGGAAGGCAGCGCTGATAGACCAGCTCGCGAATGCCCGACAGCAAAAAGTCCCCGCCTCGCGCCAAGGTACCTCCGACGACGATCAGGCCAGGATTGAGGATGCTGACGACATCGGCCGTCACTTCGCCGATGACCCGCCCTGCCTTGCGCAGCATCATGATCGCTTCTGGAATCTGCTCGTCGACCAGGGCTACGACATCGCGTGCATTCTCGGCCTTGAACCCTTGCACGCGGAGATCGCGGGCAATGGCCCAGCCAGCCGCTCGCGCCTCGACGCAACCGAGCTTGCCGCAGCGGCAAAGCGGTGCATCTTCGGATTCAAACTGGATGTGGCCGATATCGCCCGACGCACCGTGAGCGCCGCGGAATATCTTGCCGTCGGAAATAAAACCGGCACCGATGCCGGTGCCGGCCTTGATGAACAGCATGTCGTCGGTCTGCTGGAAATGCCGGCGGTACTCATAGAGCGTCATCAGGTTGACGTCGTTATCGACGTAAACTGGCACGCCGAAATGCTCGAACATCGGACCCATGATGTCGACATCATCCCATCCCCGCATGATGGATGGCCCAACGACGCGCCCCCGCTTGTAGTCCACTGGTGCCGGCAGGCTCAGACCGATGCCCAGCAGAATGCCGTCACCGCCATTGGCATCGGATAGAAGCCGGCGAAATCCTTCGGCGATCTTGTCGAGAGTTGCGAAGGGCCCCTCCGTCACCTCGTAGCGCAAGGTGCTCTGCGCGATCACCGCAGGCTCAGGCGACATCAGCGCCAGGTGCAAATGGGCTTCGCCGATATTGGCAACCAGCACGTGACCAACCCGCGGGCTGATGGCAAGCACACGCGTCGGGCGACCGCCGCTCGGCAGAGTCCCCGCTAATTCTTCCACCAGATCGGCAGCGAGCAGGGCGTTGAGGCGTTGCGTCACGGTGACGCGCGACAGGCCTGACCTCTCCAGTAGCGCCGAGCGAGAAACGGCCTCACCGGTAGCGATCAGCGAAAAGATATCGCTGGCGTTCGTCAATGCGGCGTTGTCGCTGGCACTATCTCTGAGCGGCATCAACTTCTCCTGCTCGAGCATTCGCCCGCCAAATTGGAACACTTGGTCGTCCAGCGAATGCTCCAGGTTTATTTGCTGGAGCAGCCGATTGTCGATCAGGCTGATTCAACCTGATCGGCGGGTGCTCTGGGCCACGTGTAGCCAATATCAGACCAGGAATAAAGCGCCATGGGCAAAGCTGGGCTATTACTTATGTATATAAATATACAAAACGATATTGACTTTTGATCATATCAAGCCGCTATAGATCTGGAAAGGGGCACGTCGCGTGAACGCGCGGACCACCACAGGTTTCGCAAGCCGGGCGTTTGCCGGCAGGGATCGGGCTGAGCATGAGCGGGCGTTACATCATTGGCCTCGACTTCGGGACGCTTTCCGTGCGCGGCGTACTGATTGACGCTGATTCCGGGGCGGCCTTGGATCACCACGCCTCTACCTATCGTCAGGGCGTGATGAGCAGTGCACTTCCGAACGGAACACCGCTAGCTCCCGGCTTCGCATTGCAGGACGCCGGGGACTACCTCGCCGCTGCACTGGAAGTGCTGAAACGTCTGGGACGCGGCCGCCACATTCTGTCAATCGGCCTCGATTTCACGGCGTCGTCTCCCCTCCCCGCCAAAGCGGACGGCACGCCGCTTTCGGAACTGATGCCGGATGAGCCACATGCTTATGTGAAACTTTGGAAGCACAGTGCCGCTCAAGGTTATGCCGACGCCATCAACACCACCGGCGGTGGATTCCTTGACGATTTTGGTGGCCGCCTCTCGGGCGAATGGATGCTAGCGAAGGCCGCGCAGGTGGAAGCCGAAGCGCCGGCCGTATGGGCTGCAGCAGATCGCTTCATCGAAGCCGGCGACTGGATGGTGATGCGCCTGACCGGGCGGGAAGCCCGCAATCTTGGCTTTGCAGCCTATAAAGCTCAGTATTCCGCCGCTTCAGGATATCCGGCCGATCTTGTGCCCGGCCTCAACCAACGCCTTGCACTGCCCTATCCGGCGGGGTGTCCTGCCGGCGAGCTGACCGAGGACTGGCGTCGCATCACCGGCATTGAGGGACCTGCGGTGGTTGCGGTGGCGATCATCGACTCTCACGCAGTCCTGCCTGCGGTTGGAGCCGTCGAAGACGGAACCGTCGTTGGAGCGCTAGGAACCTCGGCCGCTTATCTCTTCTTGAGCGACCGTCGTCGTGCCTTGCCGGCGGGACTCGAGGGTATGGCCCATGACGGATCCCTGCCGGGCCTGTGGCTCTACGAGTCGGGACAGGCCGCGTTTGGCGATGTGCTGGCCTGGTTCGTTCGCACCTTCCCTCGCGGCACCAATCTCTCGGAGAGTTTTGCGGCCTACAATGCCGAGGCCGCGCAGCTTTCGCCCGGCGACAACCATCTCGTCGGGCTCGACTGGTGGAACGGCAACCGCGTTCCTTATGCTGACTCTCGTTTATCCGGCCTGTTGATGGGCTTCGGACTCGATACCACGGCAGCGGGGATCTACCGCGCGCTGATGGAGGCGCTTTGCTATGGCGCCCGCCATATTCTCGAGCTGGCAAGCGCTGGCGGACTTGAAGCAAGACGCTTGGTGATGACCTCCGGCCTCGCCGAGAGCAACCCCCTTCTGGTGTCCATCATGGCGGACATCCTCGGCCAGGAAATCGAACTGCCCGTCATTGCGCATGCCACAGCGACCGGAGCCGCCATCCATGGAGCCGTCGCGGGAGGTGTCGTCGCCAACTTTACCGAAGGTGCATCACGCTTTGGTGCACGATCGCGGCGGCAATTCATCCCAGACCCGGAGCGATCGGGTCGATACCAGCTGCTGTTTTACGCCTATCGCGAACTGTCTGGGCTTTCGCCGATACGCGAGACAATGCGCCGCATTGGGCCACTCGCGGACAATGCCGCAGATGCGACCGTCAAAGGCCCTGCCGACTACGCATAAGGCTACTTTTGGATAAAAATATACAAATATCTTTTGTTTATGTTTGACTCCATCCATAATAGGTGTCTAATCAAGATGGCCTCGGAGGATGGCCATGGAGCCGACGAGGAACCGGCTCCAGACAAAACCCGGGAGGAACGCATGCAGACTTCTCTTCGCAGCAGGTCTCGTCACGCACTTTCGCAGCTCGCTGCTGGCTGCGCAGTCTTTACCCTCGCCGTCGGCCTCGTTGGCTCGGTCGGCGTTTCCTATGCCCACGCCGACCAGGTCATCGTCGGTCTGGTCACGAAGACAGAGGTCAATCCCTTCTTCGTCAAGATGCGCCAGGCCGCCGAGGCAGAAGCCAAGACCAAGGGGCTCAAACTGATTGCCCGCGCTGGCAAGTTCGACGGAGACAACGAAGGCCAGGTCGCGGCCATCGAAGACCTGATCTCGGCCGGCGCCAAGGGCATTCTGGTCACGCCCAACAACTCCTCGGGCATGCTCGGCGTCATCAAGAAGGCCCGCGATGCCGGTGTGTTGGTCATCGCGCTTGATACGGCCACCGATCCGGCCGACGCGGTTGACGCAACCTTTGCGACGGATAACTTCCAGGCCGGCGTGCAGCAGGGCGCCTATGCCAAGGCCGCACTCGGCAACAAGAAGCCGGTCATCGCAATGCTTGACGGCACGCCGGGCGGCACGGTCGACACCTTCCGCCACAACGGCTTCTTGAAGGGTTTTGGGGTAGCAGAGGGTGATCCGGCGATTGCCGGTGCCGCCATTACCAACGGCGCGCAGGACAAGGGCCAGGTCGGCATGGAGAACCTTCTTTCCAAGAACGGCGATATCAACGTCGTCTACACCATCAACGAACCTGCGGCGGCTGGCGGCTATCAGGCGCTCAAGTCCTTCGGCAAGGAAAAGGACACGATCCTGACTTCCATCGACGGCGGCTGCGCCGGCGTGCGCAACGTCAAGGCCGGCATCATTGCCGCGACCGTGATGCAGTTCCCCTACAAGATGGCCTCGATGGGCGTTGATGCGGTGGCCGAATACGCAGCTTCCGGAAAGAAGCCGTCCGGCTTCGTCAACACCGGCTCCTACCTGATCACGGACAAGCCGATGCCGGGCATGGACTCCAAGGACAGCGCGTGGGGTCTCAAGAACTGCTGGGGTGACTGACCTCCCCCCGACACTTGGGAACGGTGTCCGGCGTCAGTGCTAATCGGTTTACCCCCTGAGCCGATCGACTGACGCCCTCCCGGGCCGGCGGACCGATACGCGTCCGCCGGTCCGTCTTCATCCCAATAGAGCGAATTTGACATTTGAGTCCCGCTTGACATCAAGCTCCAGTCCAAATGTCAAATTCAAAAGCTCTATTAGAACCAATTAGTTGCTGGTGGGTCTCTTGACCCCGACATTTGCTCCGAGGCTCGTATCGGGCGGATGCAAATGCCGGAGTCGAACCACCAGTCAGTTGCGAGGTCCCCATGAGCAGCGCAACCCCGTCTGCCCCAGAGGCCAGCGCCAGCCTGTTTTCGCGAACCAAGGCCATACCCACGGTTGGACCAATCCTGGTTCTTCTGGCTTTCTGCCTTGTGTTCGCCGTCACCAATCCGCGTTTCCTGGCGCCCCACAACCTCTCGATCATCCTCCAGCAGACCATTGTCGTCGGAACGCTGGCCATCGGCCAGACACTGGTGATTCTGACAGCCGGCATCGATCTCGCCGTCGGCGCCATCTGCGTGCTGGGAACCATCGTCGCCGGAAAGCTCGTCAACCTCGGCTACGATCCGATGCTGTCGATGCTGTTCGCGGGGGTCTTGTGTACGCTCTCGGGCCTAGTTGCCGGTGTTCTGGTGAGCCGGCTGGACCTGCCGCCCTTCATCGTCACGCTGGGTACCCTCGGGATTCTCACTGCAGCCCTCCGCCTCATCTCGAAAGGTGGCGCGTTTCCAGTGCAGGACGATTTTCTCGGTCTCACCGGCAATACATTCCGCGTCGGCAGCTTCGTGCTGACCTACGGCGTGCTTGCCATGCTGCTGCTTTATGCGGTCGTCTGGTATTTGCTCAACGAGACTCGCTGGGGCCGCCACGTCTACGCGATCGGCAACAATCCCGAAGCCGCCCGGCTCGTCGGCATCCCAGTCAAGCTCCACTTGCTGCAAGTCTACGCCCTCGCCGGCCTCATTTACGGCATTACAGCCTGGCTCGCGCTCGGTCGCATTCCCAATGCCGACCCGAATGCCCTTCAGACGGCCAATCTCGATTCCATCACGGCCGTGGTGATCGGAGGCACCAGTCTGTTCGGCGGACGCGGCGGCCTTGTGGGGACGCTGATCGGCGCCCTCATCGTCGGCGTTCTTCGCAACGGCCTGACGCTCGCCGGTATCGATCCGCTCTGGCAGGATCTGGTGACCGGCATCCTGGTGATCGTCGCGGTTGCCTTCGACCAGCTTTCTCGCAGGAGGCGCTGATGTCCACACTCACCGCCACACCTGAAACCATCGATGTTGCGCCCATGCGCAACGTGCTCGAAGCGCGGAACATCGTCAAAACCTACGGCCACGTTGTTGCCCTCGATGGCGTGGATTTCGATCTGCGCGCCGGCGAGATCCTGGCCGTGGTCGGCGACAATGGCGCCGGCAAATCTACCTTGATCAAGACACTGACCGGCGCCGTATTGCCCGACAGCGGCGAAATCCTGTTGGACGGACAGCCCGTGCACTTCAAGGGGCCGCTCGATGCCCGGTATCGCGGCATCGAAACAGTTTATCAGGATCTCGCCGTCGCACCGGCTCTCGACATCCCGAGCAATCTTTTCCTCGGGCGGGAGCTGTTATCGCCGGGCTTCCTTGGCAGTGTCTTCCGCCGCCTCGACAAGCGGCGAATGCGAGAGGAGGCCGAGAAGGCTATGGCCGAACTCAAGTTCCGCCTGCCTTCCATCGGCAATCGCGTCGAGAACCTGTCTGGCGGCCAGCGGCAAGGTGTCGCCGTGGCGCGGGCAGCCGTATTCGCCAGCAAACTGGTCATCATGGACGAACCCACCGCAGCACTCGGCGTGAGAGAGACGGGACAAGTGCTCGAACTCATTCGCAACATTCGCGCTCGTGGGCTGCCGGTGGTGCTGATCAGCCACAACATGCCGAATGTCTTCGAACTTGCCGACCGCATCTGCATCATGCGCCTTGGCCGGCGGGCAGCGGTCGTCTCTCCCAAAACGCATACGATGGCCGACGTCGTCGCCATCATGACAGGCGCCGTCAAAGTCGAAGGAGGCTGAACTCAGACAGAAACCAGCTCGTCGTCATCCGGCACAACGATGAGCAGGGTTCCTGCGGCTTCAAGCGCCGCCTGAATTTCAGGTGGGGGCGGCGCGTCGGTGACCAACGCAAACACCCGCTCGAGTTCGGCCACCTTGGCGAAGGCATGACGACCAAACTTGCGGCTGTCGGCCAGCACGATGGTTCGCCGAGCAGCCTCGATCATCGAGGCCATCATGGTGGCCTCGGAGAGATGGCTCGTCCAGAAGCCGGTGGCGTCGACACCGCCAACGCCAATCACCGCCGTATCGGCGGTTATGGCGCCCGTACCGACGAAGCCGATCGGACCGAGCGTCACCTGCGCGCCGCTGCGGATTTCACCGCCGAGCAGGTAGAGGTTGAGGATGGCGGCTGACGGCACCGCCGCCGGCAGGCCGAGGTTGTTGGTAACGATAGTCAGGCGCTTCCGCATCTCCAGAGCGGCAGCGAAGGCGATGGTCGTGGTGCCGCCATTGACCAGCAGCGTCTCACCATCGGCGATCAAAGCCGCAGCCGTCCGGCCGATGCGTGTTTTTGCCGCATGATGCGATTTCATGCGGAGATCGAACGGCGTGTCTGCCGTCGCCATGCTGGAAGCAGGGAGCGCGCCTCCATGGATTCGGCTGACCAATCCTTGCTCAGCCAGAATATCGAGGTCGCGCCGGATCGTATCGAGAGAAACGTCGAAGCGAGCGCTCATGTCCGTCACGGTAATCTGCCCAAGCTGCTGGGCAAGCCGCAGAATATCGGCCCGACGTCGTGCGGGCAACGTCGCATCCGCATTGGTCTTTTCCAGATCTTCGGTGGTCATGATCGCTTGGCCCGTTATTCCAAACACAGGAGTTGGTTGAAACCTATCATACCGGGTTTGCCGCCACAAAGCGGCATAAAGCCGCATTTAGTCGAATCTATATATGCTGCTTTATGCTTGACAGTTCCGTTTTATGCGGCTTTTATCGGCTCGCTCATGAAAGAAGTTTCGCCAATTGGACGAAATCCGCGAGCATTAGGGAGTGAGAACGCATGACTGACCATGACGATCATGTCGGCAAGCCCACAGCTGTCGGGCGCCGTCAATTTCTGAAAGTGGCGGGCATTACAACTGGCGGCGTGCTGGCCGCCCCGGCGATCCTGAAGTTCACTTCGGTCGCTTCCGCCGCCGACCGTACCAACATCACATTCGCCAGCGCCAAGTTCTTCGGCAAGCGCACGGTTGCCGAGATGGTGGATGTGTTCAATCAGTCCCAGAGCCGTATTCTCGTCCGCTATGACGAGCTCCCGCCGCCCAGCTCATCCACCGAGGTCCACCAGGGACTGGTGCAGCGCCTCGCAAAGAAGGACGGCTCTCCGGACGTCTTCACCCAGGACGTCGTGTGGATCGCCGAATTTGCCGGCGCCGGCTGGGCCCTTCCCCTCGACGAGTATGTGACGGCCGACGAAGCCGCCTCCTACTTCCCCGGCGTGCTGGCTGCCTGCAAATGGCAGGGCAAGCTGACCGCCCTACCCTGGTATGTCGACAGCGGCATGCTCTACTACCGCAAGGATCTCGTGGCCAAGGCACCGGAGACCTGGGACGAGCTGGTTACGGCGGCGACCGACATCGTCAAGGCAGGCAAGGCGAAGATTGGCTTTTCCTGGCAAGCCAAGCAGGCCGAGGTTCTCATCTGCGACCTCGTGGAGTTCGTCACCTCCAACGGCGGCAGCATCCTCGGCGACGACGGCAAGACCGTGCACATTGCTGACGATGCGGCAGTTGAAGCCGTTCAGTTCATGTACGACACCATCGAGAAGTACAAGATCAGCCCGCCGGACGTCCGCAGTTGGGACGAGGAGCCGTCACGCACGCCGTTCACCGGCGGTGACGTCGCCTTCCTGCGCAACTGGTCCTACGTTTATTCCATCGCTCAGGATGCGAAGGCTTCCTCGGTGGTTGACAAGGTTGGCGTCGTGCCGCTGCCGCATTTTGCCAAGGGCAAGAGCGCAGCCTGCCTGGGCGGTTATCAGTATGGCGTCAACGCGTCGACCAAGAAGAGAGATGCCTCGGTCGAGTTCCTGAAATGGCTGTCCAGCCCGGAAACGCAGCTGCTGTTTGCAACCGAGCTCGGCCTCGCCCCGAGCCGGCCCGCCGTGTTCGATAGCGCTGAGCTTGGCAAGGCGCAGCCCTTCATGCAGACGCTGAAGCCGGTATTCGTCGGCGCGACGGCCCGCCCGGTCACGCCGAAATACTCGCAAGTTTCCCTGGCTCTGCAGTCGGCAGTCTCCAAGGCGGTCACCAACGGCAAGGTTGCCGAGGCCCTCAAGGAAGCCAAGACAAAGATCGAGAGCATCGTCGGCGCATGACCACGCTTCCGTCGGCCGGCCTCGTGGTCGGCAGCCGGCGGAGCAAGCAGCTAGGGCAGAGGAGCCGTGCCGAAAGGTGGGCACCTCTGCTCTTCCTCCTGCCCGCGGGCTTCATCCTCCTCACCGTCTCCGTCTACCCCGTCATCGATGGCATGCGCCTTTCCTTGCGCAACACCATGCTGTCGACCCAGGAAGACGCGTTCGTTGGCCTTTCCAACTACGTTCGCCTGTCGAGCGATCCGCAGTTCTGGTCGGCCTGGCAGCACACCATGCTGTTCACCGCCGCCTCCACGCTCCTCGAGACGGCGCTCGGCATGGCCATGGCGCTGGTCCTCTACGAGACCTTCAAGGGACGAGGCTGGGTGAGAGCAGCCATGCTGGTTCCCTGGGCCATCCCGACCGTCGTCACGTCGAAGATGTTCGGCTGGCTGTTCGACGGCCAGCATGGCGTGGTCAACTGGCTGCTGGCGCAAACCGGCCTGATCGATGGCTATATCAACTGGTATGGCGACAGTCAGACCGCGCTTCTCACCATCATCATCGCCGACGTCTGGAAGACGACGCCGTTCATGGCGCTGTTGCTGCTCGCCGGCTTGCAGACTGTGCCGCACTCTCTCGTCGAAGCCGCACGCATCGACGGCGCCGGCCCCTGGCAGTGCTTCTGGTCGATCCGGCTGCCGCTGCTGTTCACCACACTACTGATCGCCGGAATGTTCCGCGCGCTCGACGCCTTCCGCATCTTCGACCTCGTCTACGTTCTGACGGGCGGCGGTCCTGCAGACTCCACCGAGGTCCTGTCCACCCTTTCCTACAAGGTCCTCTTCTCGGGCCTGGACTTCGGCTACGGCAGCGCGCTCTCGGCCGCCATGTTCATCACCGAAGCGATCATCGCCCTGGGCTTCGGTCTTTTCATCGTTCGCCGCATGCGGCGCGACAACGGTTGAGGAGGGAACCATGCTGTCCTCTTGGCGCGCCCAACTGCTGATCACCCGGATCGCGCTCTACATCGCATCGGCGCTAATCGTTGTCTGGTCGGTAGCGCCCTTCCTGTGGCAGGTCTCTACCTCTTTCCAGGAAGACCGGCTGCTGTCATCGCCGACGCCCAGCTTCCTGCCATGGCCAGGCACTCTCGATCATTTCCGCAACATCTTCATCGAGAAGCAGTTCCACCTCTACATCGTCAACTCGGCCATCGTGGCCGGCCTCACCACCCTGTTCTGTCTGGCCATCGGCGGCGCCGCCGCCTTCGCGCTGGCCCGGCTGCGCGTCTACTATCACTTCGGCATCCTGGCGCTGATCCTGTCGGTGTCGATGTTCCCGCAGATCGCCATCGTCGCACCGCTTTACCTGACCGCGTCGGCGCTAGGGCTGATGAACACCTATACCATCCTGGTGATCATCTACCTCTCGCTCGGCCTGCCGCTCGTGATCTGGGTGTTGTTTGGCTACTTCCAGACCATTCCCCGGGAAATCGACGAAGCCGCCATCATTGACGGCGCGGGACCGTTGCGCCTGGCGATCTCAGTGATCCTGCCGATGTCTCTGCCGGGCTTCGTTACCACCGGCCTCCTCGCCTTCATCATGGCGTGGAACGAGTTCATGTTCGCGCTCGCCTTCACCTCCGGCATCGAGCGCCAGACCATTCCCGTCGGCATCGCCAACTTCACCAACCTCTACTACGTCCCGTGGGGCGATCTCGCCGCCGCGTCCGTGGTGGTGACGCTGCCTCTCGTTCTCCTGGTGCTCGCGTTCCAGCGCTGGATCATCCAGGGGCTGACGCAGGGTGCGGTCAAGGAGTGACGATCATGAACAGTCCTCGGACGATCGCAAAACCTTCGGTTAACTGGGCCCTCGCCTATGACCGGCTCGCTGCGGAAGTTCCAGCCGTCGTGGCCGCGGCGACCAGGCTCGTCACCGGCTTTGCCGTCTGCCTTGACCGTCGCATCGACCTCCACGCCGTGGCGCCCCTTCTGGCAGACCATCCTGATGTCGGCGCCCGCCATCTTTTCGCAGAATTGATGGCGCGTGCGGAGGCCGGTCGCGGCGGCGAAATGCTGGTCGAAGATTGGCCCGGAGGCCCCGCTTTCCTTGACCCGCACACGCTACCCGGCGGCATGGCGATCGGCGGCACCTCGGCTCAGGCCGCCTGGACGCTCGCCGCCATCGGAGCGCCGTCTCTGCTCGCCCTCGGGGAAGTTGGCCCGGGAGAGCTGGCCGCATTGCACGCCGGCATAGGGGTGGCTGAAAGCGAGACAACGGTTGGCTCGCCGAAACGTCGCTGGCCGGCGCTCCACGACAAGCCGGCGCATTACATCATCGAATACACCGCCGGTCGCCCCCTCCCCGGCTTCTTTCCGGAAAGGTCGACGCGCATCATCGTCCGCTTTGCCGACGAAGCCCTGCATGAGGACGCATTGTTCGACCGATGGGTCGCCGCAAACGGTCACCAGTTGCGGGCCGGCTTGCTGTCATCCCCCAATACAGTCCCGCTTGCCGAGCTGCCCCCCGTCCTTGAACGTCTTTCGGATGCCGCCCGGGCTTGGCGCAAAGCGGGCCTGTCGGTCATCCATCTGGAGCTTGGCGCCTATCCCTGGCCGGGAACGCTCGACGGCACGCTTGCGCGCTTGGCACCGGAAGTCACCTCGATCGGCCTCAATCAGAACGAGTTACGCGGCCTGGTGCCTGGTGACGATCCGCTTGCCCAGGCGGACGAACTGTCGCGCCGCCTCGGTGTCGATCGCCTCGTGGTGCATGCCGATGGCTGGGCGTTGGCAATCACAAGGGGCGACGCCGCAGTGGAGCTGGACGCCCTTGCCATGGGCTGCCTGCTTGCCGCCGCGCGCGCCGAGGCCGGGCAACCGTCGCCCAATCCGCGGGTGCCGCGCAAAGCGAGCTTTGAGGCTCTCCCTGCGCCATCGCTTTCAACCCTGCCCGACGGACGCAGAGTCGCCTGCGTCGCCGCGCCCTATCTTGAGCGCCCGGCATCGACGGTTGGCCTTGGCGACAGTTTCACGGCCGGATGCCTTCTCGTTCATTCCATCGCCAACCACAGCCCAATTCTAGGCTCGTCCAGCTTCGCCCTGCCGGTGGGCGTGGCTCCAGACGCTGACCTCCGGAGACCGTAATGGCACCCGTTTCGCTGAAATCCGTCACCAAGGCCTACGGCTCGCTCGAGGTGATGCACGGGATAGATCTCGAGATCGAAGATGGAGCCTTCGTTGTCTTGGTCGGTCCCTCGGGCTGCGGCAAATCGACACTGCTTCGCATGATCGCTGGTCTTGAGACCATCAGTGGCGGCCAAGTGGTGATTGACGGCGAGGTCATGAATGACGTGCCGCCAAAGCATCGCGACATCGCCATGGTGTTCCAGAACTATGCGCTCTATCCCCACATGACCGTCGCAGAGAACATGGGCTTCTCCTTGCGCCTCGCCAAGGTTCCACCTGCCGAGGCAGCGGAGAAGATCAAAGCCAGTGCCAGCATTCTCGGCCTCACCGACCTGCTCGATCGCTACCCTCGGCAGCTCTCGGGCGGTCAGCGCCAGCGCGTAGCCATGGGACGGGCCATCGTCCGCAATCCCAAGGTCTTCCTGTTCGACGAGCCGCTCAGCAACCTGGACGCCGCCCTGCGCATGCAGATGCGCGTCGAGATCGCCCAACTGCATCAGAAACTAGGCACCACCATGATCTACGTGACGCACGATCAGGTGGAAGCGATGACGCTTGCCACCAAGATCGCGGTTGTCAACAAGGGCAGGCTCGAGCAGGTGGCGTCGCCGGTCCAGCTTTATGAGCGGCCGCAGAACCTTTTCGTCGCCCGGTTCATCGGTTCGCCGCAGATGAACATCCTGCCAGCCCGCCTCGCCAATGGTGAGGCCTGCCTAAACGACGGAACAACCATTACCTTGGCACGACAAGTGCCGCTCAACGAGGGAAGCGGCCTCAGCGTCGGCATCCGTCCCGAAGCTTTGCTGATTTCCGACGATGGCGTTCTTGGCGGCCGCGTCACGCTCGCCGAGCACCTCGGCGGCCTCAACCTTGTTCACATCACCCTGACCGACGGCACACCTGTCGTCCTGCAAGCCGTCGGCGGCCCTACGGTGACTGTCGGCGATGTTGTTCGTCTGAACATCGATCCAGGAGGACTGCACCTGTTCGATCCGGACGGCCGCCGCATCGCCCTTCCCGGCGAAAGTTGAACCTCTTCCGCCAGCCGCCCGGAAAGCAGGCGGCAAACTCCCCCAAGAAAACAAAGTACCCAAGGAGAATTCAATGTTCCGCATGAACGCCAAGCTCGCAAAGATCCGGGCCGGCAACTACGCCAAGGGCGACTTCATCATCGCCGACGCCAAGGACGGCGACATGTCCAACCCCATTCCCGGCACCGGGCCGATCCGCGACAAGGACGGCAAGTTCGTTCGCTTCCGGACGCGCGCCGAGTTCCTGGAAATGATCACCCAGCTGGTCCGCCAGGACCTGCTCGACATCATGCTGGTGTCATGCTCGAACCTTGAGCTGTTGCAGGAAGCCGGCGCCTTCAAGGGCAGCCCGGTTCGCCCGGCCTTCCGCGCCAACGACACCACCGATATTTGGGGCGCCCGCCCCAACGGCTACGGCAAGCTCGGCGCGTCGCGCCCGTTCCGCACGCCGTCGCTGAAGCGGATCGCCGAGGCGAAGCTCGGCAACCTCGGCCTCTACTCGATCACCTTCGTCAACGACATCGAAGCCGACCTGAGGTCGCTTGAGGCATTCAGCGAATTCCGAGAGGACGCCGCCAAGAACGGCATCGAGTACTTCCTCGAAGTCTTCAATCCCAACATCGAATGCGGGATCGCGCCCGCTGACGTCGGCTCCTTCGTCAACGACAATCTGGCGCGCTGCCTGTCCGGCGTTCTGCGCGCCGACCGGCCGCAATTCCTCAAGTATCCCTACAACGGCGCCAAGGCGCTCGAGGAACTCGCCTCCTATGACCCGCAGTTGGTGGTTGGCGTGCTCGGTGGCGGCGCAGGCACCACGCGCGACACCTTCGAACTGTTGTTCCAGGCCGAGAAATACGGCGCCCGCGTCGCGCTGTTCGGCCGCAAGATCAACCTAGCCGAAAGCCAGCTCGACATGGTCCGCCACATGCGCGCCGTGGCCGACGGCGAGTTGAGGCCGCTCGAGGCCGTCAGGTCCTACCACGCCGTGCTGAAGGAAAAGGGCATCTCCCCGGTCCGTAGCCTCGAAGACGACGGCGTCGTCACCGAGGCGGTCCTGAAGGCCGCGGCTTCCGCCTGATATCGCACATCGAGCAGTCTCTTGCCCGGAGCGATCCTCCCGCTCCGGGCATCTTCATGAGAAGCCGGCCATACACCTCAAGTAGCTGGTTTAGGGCGTTGGGCTTGCGGCATAACGAGTTCGCGGTAACAATGAATACTGAGCCACCGGTGCTCCGCCCTCCCCATAACCGCTTGAACGGAGACGCCTGCCCAATGATCGCCGCGCATGAACGCTTCACCATTCGCGGTCGTCTTGAGGCTGATAGCTTCCTGCCCTGGATAAAGGGGCACGCAGCCCGGCTTGGCCTAGATGGCGAAATACGCCATGCCGATGCGCACCGAGTGGACGTTGATCTCAGCGGCCCCGTGGGCATGATAGACGCCATGGAAATGGGCTGTCTGCTTGGCCCCATCGATGTCTGGGTCGACGCCATTGACCGCACATCCGTCCGGTCGAGCTGCTAACCATCGGCAAAATCGCCCGAGTGCTCGTTACGGAGGCTTTCCGCCTCCGATATCAGCAGGCAAGCCATATGGATGCCTAAATTAACGCCGCACCCGTAGGTGCTAAATTATTGTGCATAGGATATCTACTTAGATCAGGTGAGACGGAAACATTCTCGCGATTTCCGCCCCTTATTGACCGCTTTGATCTGAGACGAATCCATGCCTGTTGAGATGCTGCGCGACTGGATACCGGTGGCCCTTTCGGCCGATTTGCCGGCCGCAACCGTACTTCCTGCGCACACGCCGTCCGGCATCCTGGCGCTATGGCGCAGCGCGAGCGGCAAGCTCACGGCTTTGGCCGACCGCTGCCCACATCGCGGCATGCGCCTTTCCTATGGCTTCGTGCGCGGCGAAGCCCTTTCCTGCATCTATCACGGGTGGAGCTATGGCCAGACCGGCCAATGCCAGCGCATTCCCGCCCATCCCGAGCTGACGCCACCGGCAGCCATCAAGGCTCCCAGCTACTCCGTTGAAGAGCGAAATGGCGTGATCTGGATTGCCTTCGAGCCACCGGAGGCCCCGCCGCCAGCCTTGGAGCAGTTCAAGCCGCTGCGCTCCATCACTCTCAACGCCGCCGCCAAATCGATCGCCGCCGACGGATCGATCCGAATGCAGATGGCCGGCATCGACGTGCTTCTGCTGGTCGTGGCCATCAGTGAAACCCAGACGCTTGTCCACGTTATGATCGACGCCGCTGCCACGAAAGACAGTTCGATTGCCCTCTTGAGAGCTGTCGAGGGATGGCGCCGCGAGTGTGAACGGCGCGGCCACGAGGAGCTTGCGTCATGACGATGGTCCACCACCCGATGATCGATCAGTGGTACCCGGTGGCACTGGCCAGCCAGCTCCCGCCAGAGGGCCACAGCACGCAATTGATGGGGGTGCCGATCACGGTTCTTCCTGGGGATCCGGTTCGAGTCGTTGCCGACGATGGTCGCGATCTGCGCGTCACCCTTCGCTATGGCCACGTCTGGACATCGCTCGGCGATCCAGCGAAGGCGCTGTTCGACATTCCCGAAGCCGATCAGCCCGGTCGGCGCCTCGTCGAGGTAGGCGTCGTTCGTGTCAGGTGTTCGCCGCTCAGAGCGGTCGAGAACTTTCTGGATATCGCCCATTTCCCGTTCGTCCACACCGACATTCTTGGCGCCGAGCCACATACCGAAGTCGGCAAATACGACGTCGAAATCCGCGATGAGGAGGATGAGGTCTGGGCGACCAAGGTGCAGTTCTATCAGCCGCAAGCTGCCAAATCGGCGACCGGCGGGATCACCACCGACTACATGTACCGTGTAGCGGCACCGACCTCGACGGTGCTTTACAAGACTTGCCCGGCGCGCCCTGGCGAATGGGACGTCATCACGCTGTTCGTTCAGCCGCTCACTGAAGAGCTCTGCGACGTCTGGCCATGGATGGCGCTTTACGATGACGAAACGCCGCTGACCGACCTCATCCATTTCCAGCAGATGATCTTCCTGCAGGACCGGTCGATCCTGGAAAACCAGATCCCTCACCTACTGCCGCTCGATCCCGGCAAGGAAATTCCCACCCGCGCCGACCTCACATCCGTCGCCTATCGCCGCTGGCTGAAACGGCATCAGTTCACCTATGGCGCACAGCTGGTGGCCCAATGATCCTCTACGATTACATACTGTCGCCCGACGCCTACAAAGTGCGCCTGATGGCGGCTCTGGCCGGCGTGAAGCTTGACCTTCGTGCTGTCGATGTGCATCCCGGCCGCGAGGATGAGTCAGAGCTGTTGCTTTCACTCAATCCGGCAGGGTCGATCCCGATCCTCATTGATGGAGACCTGATCCTCACCGAGAGCGCCGCCATGCTCGCCTACCTCGCAAGGCTTAGGGCGCCTGAGTGGCTTGGTGACAGCGACGCGGCAGGCACTGCCCGCGTCCAGCAATGGCTCAGCTTTTCGAAGAGGCTGACCGAACATCTGGGCGGCGCACGCGCAACGGAAATGCTGGTGGAGCCCGGAAACCTGCCGGCGCTTCAGGCTGCAGGAACGGTCGACCTTCGCGAGCTTGAAGCCGCCCTGGCCGAGCGACGCATCGCGGGCCATGGCTTCCTGGCCGCGGACCGTCCGACGATCGCCGACATCGCCTGCTTTCCCTACGTCGCACTCGCACCGGATGGAGGCGTGTCATTCGATCCCTATCCGTCGATCCGCCTGTGGATGCGATCCATCCGCGCGTTGCCAGGCTTCATCGAAATGCCGGGCATCCACCGCTTGCACGAACTCAAGCCGGAACCGGTTACAGCCGAAACGCCGGAGACGGCCTGAATGTCACCCACGCGTCCACGGGGCTGAAATGGCCGCCGACGCCGAAGCAACCCTTGCAACCATCGACTTCTGATCCAGCCGAGAGAGGGCGAAGCAGAATGACCAGAGGCATTACCCGTCGCAATCTTATCAAGACGGCCGCGCTTGCCGGCGTCGCAACAACAGTGGGCAGTCGTTTCGCCTTTGCTGCCGAGCCGCTTGGCATCGCGCTGGTGGTGCCCTCGCCGATCGGCGATGTCGGCTGGGGCCACGCCCTCAAGGCAGCGCTCGATCCGGTGAAGGCCGCCTATGGCGATGCCGTCAAGGTGACTGTGCTTGAGAACATCGCCGAGGGTCCCGACGCCGACCGCATCATGAACAAGACCGTCGCCGACGGGAACAAGTTCCTGATCGCCGGCTCCTTCGGGTATCAGAACGGCGCGATGCAGATTGCGCGTAGAAACCCCGGCGTTTCCGTTCTGCACGCCTCCGGCTTCATGGTTGCGCCGAACTTCTCGCCGTTTGCCGCGCGCTATTATCAGGGCACCTATCTGATGGGCATGGCCGCCGCCGCGCTGTCCAAGACCGGCAAGCTCGGCTCGGTCTCGGCCTTCGCCATTCCCGAGCTCATCACCTCGATCAACGCCTTCACGCTGGGCGCGCAGGCGGTCAATCCGGCCATCGAAGTCTCGGTCGTCTGGGTTAACTCGTGGTTCGACCCGGCCAAGGAGCAGGAAGCCGCCAAGGCGCTCATCGCCCAGGGCTGCGACGTCATCTTCTCCAACGCTCAGGATACCCCGTCGGTCATCTCGCAGTGCGAAGAGGCTGGCGTCTATGCCTTCAACCTCAACTCTTCCATGAAAAGCTACGCGCCGAAAACCTATCTCGGTTGCGTCGCCACCGACTGGTCGCCCTACTTCAAGGCGCAAGTCGACGCACACCTGACCGGCAAATTCAAGGGTGCCAGCGCCTTCCTTGGCGTCTCCGACAAGGTGGTGCAGACCGTCGACTGGAACCCGGCGATCCCGGCCGAGACCATGGCGAAGATCACCGATGTCGAAGCCAAGATCGCCGCGGGCAGCTTCTCGCCCTTCACCGGCCCGATCACCAAGGCCGACGGAAGCCAGGGTGTGGCCGCCGGCGCGACCATGGACGATGCCGCCATCGTCGCCATGGACTGGCACGTGAAGGGCGTCACGTCGCCGTTGCCGAAGTAAGGTCGTAAATGGTGGCGCCCCTCCTCTCATTGCGCGGCATCTCTAAGCGCTACGGCGAGGTCCGAGCCAATCAGGCTGTCGACCTCGACGTCGCGCCGCGGTCCATCCACGCAATTCTGGGCGAAAACGGCGCGGGCAAATCCACGCTGATGAAGCTCATCTATGGCGTGGAGACCCCGGACAGCGGCGAGATGCTTTGGGAGGGGGCGCCGTTGACACTGGCCTCGCCGGCGGCCGCCCGCCGGCAGGGCATCGGCATGGTGTTTCAGCATTTCTCGCTGTTCGAGACGCTGACGGTCATCGAGAACATTCGCCTCGTGGTACCGGGACGCAAGGCCGCCCTGGTCGCTCGCGTTCGCGAACTGGGTGCCGAATTCGGGCTTGAGGTCGATCCCTTTGCGCATATCCACGAACTGTCGGTCGGCGAACGGCAGCGGGTCGAGATCATCCGCTGCCTGATGACCAATCCGAAGCTCCTGATCCTCGACGAACCAACCTCTGTCCTGCCACCACAATCGGTGAGCAAGCTGTTCGACACGTTGCTGCGCCTGCGCGACGGCGGCGTGTCGGTGCTGTTCATTTCCCACAAGCTCGAAGAGATCCGGGCCATCTGTGACCGCGCGACCATCCTGCGGGCCGGCAAGGTTACCGGCCACGTCGACCCGCGCCAGCACGACGCCCATGATCTCGCCCGCATGATGATCGGCCGCGACATGCCAGAGCTGCCGCCGGTGACGCCTGCACAGCCCGGCGAGACGATGCTGGAGCTGATCGGGTTGAACTACACGCCCGACGACCCCTTCGGCATGCCCCTGAAGGACGTTGCCTTGACGCTGAGGGCCGGGGAGATCCTGGGCATTGCCGGCATTTCCGGCAACGGGCAGGCCGAGCTTTCCGAGCTTATTTCCGGAGAGGTTCGGTTACCGTTCGATGATCGCGAACAGGTGCAGATGATGGGTGAGCCGGTGGGCCATCTCAGCCCCGCCGAACGGCGGAAGCTCGGCTTTGCCTTCGTACCGGAGGACCGTCTCGGCCGCGGCGCCGTGCAGGGCATGTCGCTTGCCAGCAACAGCCTTCTCACCGCCCATTCGCAAGGTTTGGTGCGACATGGACTGATCGCCAAGGCAAATGCGACGGCGTTCACCCAGCGCTGCATTGCCGATTATGATGTCCGGACATCCGGCCCGGAAGCCGAGGCAGGCGGCCTATCCGGCGGCAACCTCCAGAAGTTCATCGTTGGTCGCGAGATGATGCTGACGCCGAAGCTGTTCTTCCTCGCCCAGCCGACCTGGGGTGTCGATATCGGAGCGGCGACGACGATCCGGCAAAAGCTGGTGGCGCTCCGAAATCAGGGGATCGCCATTCTGGTGATTTCCGAGGAGATCGACGAGTTGTTCGACATCTGCGATCGCATCCAGGTCCTGAGCCACGGACGTCTCAGCCCGTCGCTGGAGACACGTGCCACGAAGCCGGAGGATATTGGCCGCTACATGATTGGCGCAGGAGCGGCAGCATGAGTGTCCCCCTCCTCCCCATGCCAAAACTGGTGAAGCGCGAACGGCCATCGCTCTCGATCAAGATCATTGCGCCAATTTTGGCGCTGGTCGCCGCCACGCTCCTCAACTTGATGCTTTACCTGGTGATGGGCAAGGATCCCGTGGCCGTGTTCAATGCCATGATCCTCGAACCCTTCATCTCGTTTCCCTCATTCTCGGAAGTCCTGCTGAAGACCGGACCACTGTTGCTGATCGCAGAGGGATTGGCGATTGGCTACCGCGCCAAGGTGTTCAACATCGGGGCCGAAGGGCAATTCATCATCGGTGCGATCTTCGCCTCGGCACTGCCTGTCTTGTATCCGATGGCGACGGGGCAATGGATCTGGCCGACGATGCTTCTGGCCGGCGCAGTCGGCGGCGCGCTTTGGGCAGGCATTACTGCCTTCTGGCGGGTCCGGCTGCGGGCGAACGAGATCCTCGTGTCGTTGATGCTCAGTCTCGTAGCGGCACAGGTCCTCAACTACCTGCTACTCGGTCCCTGGAAGGACCCCAATGGCTTCAACTTCCCGCAGTCGGTGATGTTTCAGTATGACGCCATGGTGCCGCTGCTCATCCCGGGAACGCGAGTGAACGCCTCCTTGCTGATCGCACTGGCGCTGGCAATCGCGGCCTATGTGTTCATGCAAAAGAGCTTCATGGGCTACAAGCTGGCAGTCGGGGGACTTGCTCCGCGCGCCGCCGGCTACGCCGGATTTTCCGAAGGACGAGCCATCTGGCTGTCGCTGCTGATTGGCGGATTTGCCGCCGGGCTCGCCGGAGCGGCGGAGGTGGCCGGGCCAATCGGACAGCTGCAACGCTCGATCTCCACCGGGTATGGATATGCCGCCATCATTGTCGCCTATCTCGGCGGTCTGCATCCAATCGGTATCATATTCTCCTCCTTGATCATGGCGGCCATATATATCGGCGGCGACAATGCACTGGTGTCGGCCGATCTGCCGATCGCTGCCGTCAGAGTGTTTCAGGGCAGCCTTCTGCTTGCCTATCTGATGGCCCTGACCTTCGTGCGCTACCGGCTCGTGTTCGCCCGACCAGCAACGGGAGGAGCGACATGATCGCCTTGGAATTTATTCTCTCAGGCATGCTGGCAGCGGCAACGCCATTTCTTCTTGCCGCGCTCGGTGAACTGGTCGGCGAGCGGACGGGCGTCCTCAATCTCGGCGTCGAAGGTGTCATGGCGCTGGGCGCAGCCGTGGCCTTCATCATCGTCTATCACGGTGGCGGCCACATCCTGGCCTTTGTCGCGGCGGGGTTTGCCGGTGTGCTGCTGTCGCTCATCTTTGCCTTTGCGGCGCTTGGCTTGCAGGCCAATCAGGTGGCGACGGGGCTTGCCATCGGCATCCTCGGCCAGGGCCTTTCGGCACTGTTCGGCAAAGCCTATGAGAGCCTGACGGTCAAGGGTTTGCCGAAGCTGTCAATTCCTGGACTATCCGATCTGCCGGTCATCGGCGGGCTGTTTGTCCAGGATATTGTCGTCTGGCTATCGCTGGCGGCAACAGTGGCCATCTGGGCGACGTTCGCCTTCACCAAGACCGGTCTTTTGCTGAGAGCCATTGGCGAGAATCCAAAGGCTGCCCACTCGATCGGTTACCCGGTCAACACCATTCGGGTCGCCGCAGTGACCTTCGGTGGACTTATGTCCGGCTTTGCCGGCGCCTATGCCGCCACGGTCTACACCCCGCTTTGGGCCGATGGCATGATCGCCGGACGCGGATGGATCGCGCTTGCCCTTGTCGTCTTCGGAACCTGGCTCACAGACCGCATATTCCTGGGGGCCTGCCTGTTCGGCGCGGTCTCGCTGGCGGGCCTGACAGCACAAGCCGGCGGCGTCGAGCTGCCGTCGCAGTTGCTGGCCAGCCTGCCCTATCTCGTGACGATCGTCGTCCTCGGCATCATCTCCTCCAACCGACGCCTGCTCAAGCTCAATGGCGTCGCCTCGCTTGGAGAACCCTTCAAGCCGTGACGTGTTTCAGTTCGGCCTGTCCCGCAGCTGGAGATGGTCACCCTGATGACCTCCTGCTATTTTGGTGGAGCCGGTTGCACAGGGCTTAGTGGCGCCAAGGATGGGGGAACATGCGGGTTCTGCTGGTTGATGACGAGGAGTTGGCGCGGGCGGAAATCCGCCTGTTGCTCGACGCCGAAGCCGACATCGAGATCGTTGGTGAATGTTCCAACGCCGTCGAAGCGCTTACCGCCATCAATCGGCTCCGCCCCGACGCTGTTTTTCTCGACATCCAGATGCCCCGCATATCCGGCCTAGAAATGGTCGGCATGATCGACCCCGAGCGCATGCCGCGCATCGTCTTTCTCACGGCCTACGAGGAATACGCGGTACGCGCTTTCGAAGAGAGTGCCTTCGACTACCTGTTGAAACCGGTGCAGGAGGCGCGCCTTGCGCGGACTCTCGACCGACTGCGCCGTCCGGTGGGTGGTGCCGTGCTTCCGCCAGAAGCGATTCAGCCGTTGCGTCACATTCCCTGCATCGGACACAACCGCATCCGCCTGATGAAGCTTGATGAGGTCGAAGCGGTGCTGTCGAAAACCTCGGGCGTCTATGTGCTCGGCACCGACGGCGAAGAGCACTTCACCGAGCTGACGCTACGCACCCTCGATGAGCGGACGCCGCTCGTCCGCTGCCATCGACAGGTGATGGTCAACCCGGACCGCATCCGCGATATCGCCTTCGGCGAAGGTGGGCTTGCCACCATCCACACGCTCGGTGGCCGGACGATCCCGGTCAGCCGCCGCTTTCTCGCACCCCTGAAGGCCAATCTCGGCATAGACTGATCCGTCTGCACGAAAAAGACCGGGCTCCGTTTTCGGAGCCCGGCCGACACGCTGTGGGAGGTCACGGCGCGCCTAGTTTCTTCGCTAGTCCTTGCTCACTCGGCCGGTGCGGCGGCGAAATCGGGCAGAGCTTGCCGATCAGCCCCCTTGGCGGCGAGAAGGGCCTTCCAGCGCTTCAGTGAGCCGACAAGAATGATGACGCTAAGCACCAGCATGATGACCGAAATGGCTGCATTGACCGGGTTGTAGCCCTTGACCGCCGGGTTGAGGTAGACGTTCGCGACCATCCAATACCCAGCGTAGTTCACCGTCACATAGAGATAGGCGAGCGGCACAAGACAGGTCAGGGCGTAGATCCGCTTCGTCGAAAGACGCAGGATAATGGTGGCACCGACCATCAGACCAAGCGAAGCCATCATCTGGTTGGAGACGCCGAACAGCGCCCAGACAGAGTTGATGTCGCCAGAGTTCAGCAGATAGCCCCAGAGCAGGCAGGCGATGACCGAGGCCACGAGCGCGCCTGGCAACCAGTCGATCCGCTTCATCGGTGCGTAGAGGTCGCCGATCATGTCCTGCAGCAGGTAGCGGGCGACACGGGTGCCGGAGTCCACCGCCGTCAGAATGAAAACGGCCTCGAACATGATGACGAACTGAAAGAAGTACGAGGCCAGCGTCGAGAACCAGGGGATCTTGGTGAAGATGTAGGTCATGCCGACCGCCAGCGTCACCGCACCACCGGTGCGGCCAGCCAGGTCCATGCCGATCTCCTGCTGCAAGTGAGGCAGTTCGACAGTGGCCATGCCGAGCTTGGCAAACACCTCCGGTGCGGCGTTGATAGCGAAATAGTCGGCCATCGGCAGCGCCGTGGCGGCGATCAACGCCAGCACGGCAACCATGCATTCGACCAGCATCATGCCGAAGGCGACCGGCAGGATGTCGTTCCACTTGTCGGTCAGCTTGGGAGTGGTTCCCGAGCCAATGAAGGCGTGGAAGCCGGAGATTGCACCGCAGGCAATGGTGATGGAAATGAAGGGCCAAACCGGACCGCTGAGCACCGGGCCACCGCCATGGATGAAGTCGGTCAGGGCAGGCATGCGGATTTCGGGATTGATGAAGACGACGCCAACCACAAGCGCGCCGAACACGCCGATCTTCATGAAGCTGGAGAGATAGCCGCGCGGCGTCAACAGCAGCCACACCGGCAGGGCCGATGCCAGGAAAGCATAAGCCGGCAGCATCAGCGACACGGTTTCCTTGTGGAAGCTGAACCAATTACCGAGCGCGCTGTTCTGGACGTAGGGACCGGCCAGCACCGAAGCCAGGATGGCAGCGAGGCCGAAGTAGGTCGCGATCTTGGCATTGCCACCGAAGCGCTCGAACACACCGACCAGAATGGCGATCGGAATGGTCATGAACACCGCGAACGTGCCCCATGGATTGCGTTCGAGGGCATGGACGACGACCATCGACAGGCCCGCCATGGTGATGGTGATGATGAACAGCATGGCAAGTGCCGTGCACCAACCAGCCACCGGCCCGAGTTCGACCTTGGCGACTTCGGAGAGCGACGAGCCCTTATGCTTCATCGAGGCGAATAGCACGACGGTATCGTGCACGGCGCCGCCGAGCACGCAACCGGCGAGCAGCCAGACAAAGCCAGGCAGGTAGCCGAACTGGGCTGCCAGTACCGGGCCGACCAGCGGACCGGCAGCGGCGATGGCCGCGAAGTGCTGGCCGGCGTTCACCCACTTCTTAGTGGGAACGTAATTGCGGCCGTCTTCAAGGGCGTGCGCGGGGGTCACAGCGGCATCGTCGGTGCCCAGAACCTTGCGGACGAAGAAGATGCCGTAGAAGCGATAACAGATCGCCAGCACGCAGACTGTGGCGATCACCAGGGTCAGAGCGTTTTGCACCGTTAGGGTCCTCCTTAGGTGGATGGACCCTAAATCCAGGCGATCAGGTGCGGAGGGCGATTCCGGCGAGCGGCTGAATTGGATGATCAAGCGGCGGCGAAATCATCCCGAGCGGCGGCGGCAGTTCGATCACATCATCCGTAAAAATCGTTATCTTACAGTCTTTTACGGATCACCCCTGAGAATCTTCAGCGTCAGGCGGCAGGCACACTCGGTGTCGCGGCCGCAGCAACCGCACCAAGAGGAACGCGAAGCGACACGCGGGTAGCCTCGTCCGGTTCGACGGCAACCGAGATGCCGTAGCCATTGCCGAAGCGAGCACGGATACGACGGTCAACGAGCGACATGCCCAGGCCATCGCCGCCAACGCGAGCGGCATAAAGGCCGGCGTTATCTTCGACGGTCATGACGAGATCGCTGCCTTCGCTATGGGCGGTAATCGACACCCTTCCCTCGCCGATGATTTGCGACGTTCCGTGCTTGATGGCGTTCTCGACGAGCGGCTGGAGCGAGAAGGCTGGCAGGTGAACGCCTCGCAGGTTATCCGGTACATCGATCTCCACCTTCAGCCGGTCGCGGAAGCGAGCCTTTTCGATTTCGAGATAGGCGCTGACGTGCTCGATCTCATCCTCTATGGCCACTTCCTCACCGCCCCGCTTCAGGTTCTTGCGAAAGAAGGTGGAGAGGTTCTGCACCAGACGCCGTGCCTCTGGCGGATCCATGCGGATGACCGCCTGCAGCGTGTTGAGGGCGTTGAACAGAAAATGCGGATTGACCTGGGCGTGGAGCAGCTTGATCTGCGACTGATCGAGGCTGCGCTTCTGTTGCTCGTAGCGGCCGGCCAGGATCTGTGCCGACAGCAAGCGGGCGACGCCCTCGCCAAGCGCCCGGTTGAAGGAGGAAAACAGCTTAGACTTCGGTTCGTAGAGCTTGATGGTGCCGATCACGCCACCGTCTTCGCCCTCAAGGGGAATAACCAGCGCCGAGCCGAGCGGACAGGCCGGGTCGATCGAGCAGGTGTAGGTCTCCTCGTCGCCATCGGCATACATCACCTTGTTGTCGCGGATCGCCGTCTTGGTCTGCGCAGACGTGATGGGCCGTCCGGGCACGTGATGGTCTGCACCAATGCCGATAAAGGCGAGAACCTTCTCGCGATCCGTGATGGCGACGGCGCCGACACCGGCCTCCTCGTAGAGGATGCGAGCGACAGTCGCGCTGTTTTCCGCGTTGAAGCCCTGCCGGAGCACGCCATCGGCGCGAGCGGCGATACGCAAGGCCTTGGCCGAGAAGACCGCCGAATGGGTCTCATAGAGACGCCGGCGATCAAGCAGGATGGTCATGAACATGGCCGCGCCGATGGTGTTGGCCACCGTCATCGGCAGCACGATGTCAGCCACCAGGCTGGCCGCCTGATCAATGGGGCGGGCGACAGCCAGGATGATCGCCATCTGCGTCAACTCTGCCGCCAGGGTGACCATCGCCACCAAAGGCGGCGACAGCAGGAGATGCGCCTTGCGCTGCCGGACCAGCCAGAAATGGGCCATCCCGCCGATCAGCCCTTCCGCCGTCGTCGACAGCGCGCAGGCGAGAGCCGTGAAACCGCCGAGAGAATAGCGGTGCAAACCACCAGTAACGCCGACCGCAAGGCCCACCAGCGGCCCACCGAGAATGCCGCCGAGAACGGCGCCGATGGCCCGTGTGTTGGCGATCGACTCCCCAATATGCAGGCCGAAGTAGGTGCCCATGATGCAGAAGGTCGAAAAGACGGCGTAGCAGACAATCCTCCGCGCCGGACGCACAGTGACCTGCATCAGGGGGAGGATGAGCGGTGTCTTCGAGAACAGGTAGGCGATGACCAGATAGACGCAGGTCTGCTGGAGCAGCTTCAGAACGAGATCGAGCCAGGGAAGCATCAGAGGATCATACTCAGGGCAATTCGGGGCCAGCCTAGCATTTCAAAGACGGAAGAGGCAGGGTGCCCGTGCAGAAATCTCTCCCCGTCGCCCCCTGTTCCGGCTTTAAAAAACCGGAATCCTGATGTCGGTGTTGTCCGGTCAGCCGGAGGGGCAGCCTCATGTTGGACTTCATTGACCTCATTCTGAAGCGTGTTTTCTCCTCAATCGTCACGCGTGGCGACCTCACGATCATCTCGCCCGCCGGAACGCGCTTGCGGTTTGGAGATAATAGCGGGAATCCGGTTGTCGTGCGCCTTGCCGACTGGCGGGCGGTCTTGGCCATGGTCACCGACCCCGACATGCGGCTCGGCGAACTCTACATGGACGAGCGGCTGACGGTCGAGCAGGGACAACTCGTCGACTTCCTGTCGCTTTGTCTGCGCGAGGGGCAAAACAGCACCCACTCCAGGGTGACCCAATTCATAGATCGGCTGCGGGAGTTGCTCCTGAATGTGCAACTTCCCAACTGGGCGTCGCGTTCGCGCCGCAATGTCGCCCATCACTACGACTTGAGTGGGAAGCTCTACGATCTGTTTCTCGACGCTGACCGGCAATATTCGTGTGCCTACTTCGAAACGCCGGACAGCACGCTCGAAGAGGCCCAACGGGCCAAGAAAGCGCACATCCTCAGGAAGCTGAGGTTGGAGCCGGGCCATCGTGTGCTCGACATCGGTTGCGGCTGGGGAGGACTCGGAGTGTCGCTCGCCGAAGCGGGGGCCGGAGCCGTGCTCGGTGTTACCTTGTCGGAGGAACAACTGGCTTTTGCGCGAGGCCGCAAGACCCAGGCGACAACGCCACCGGTGTTCATGCTCCAGGACTACCGGGCGGTCGAGGGCAGGTTCGATCGCATCGTTTCCGTCGGCATGTTCGAGCACGTCGGCCGCCCATCGTTCGGCACGTATTTCCGGACCTGCAAGCGCCTGCTTGAAGATGACGGCGTGATGTTGCTGCACACGATCGGCTGCGCCGCCGGAAAGGGCTTCACGACGCCCTGGATCAACAAATACATTTTCCCCGGCGGCTACATCCCGGCGCTTTCGGAGATATCCGCCGCGATCGAAAGCGCCGGGCTGCTTATTTCCGACGTCGAGGTGCTGCACACCCACTACGCCCTGACGCTGCGCGAATGGCGCAATCGCTTCATGGCGCGTCGAGACGAGGCGGCGGCTCTCTATGACGAGCGCTTTTGCCGGATGTGGGAGTTTTATCTCAGCGTCGCAGAGGCCGCCTTCCTCTGGGAGGACCTGGTCGTCTTCCAGATCCAGATCGTCCATCGGTCGCGCTCTGTGCCGATGACGCGAGACTACATCTACAGGGCGCCAAGCCTGCCCCTCCCTGTCAGCGCGGGAGAGAGCCAGTGCTGAAAGAAGCCATAGCTATAATAATCTTGGGCCTGTCCCTGCAGCAGGCTTCTGCCCAGGCGGCCGGTCCATCGATCGTCGGGCAATGGTTGGAGATCGATGACGACACCAAGGCTCCCGATGCCTTGATAGAGATCCGCGAGAAGGACGGCGTCATAAGCGGCACGATCATCAAACTGTTCCTCGACCCGGGCGAACCGGCAAATCCAGGATGTACAAAGTGCACCGGCAAGCGAAAGGACCAGCCCCTCATCGGCATGACCGTGATCGAAAACGTACGCCACAATGGTGGCACCTATGAAGGCGGTACCATCCTCGATCCCGAAACCGGGCGTACCTACCGGGTTATTCTGGCCCCCTCGCCGGACGGACATGACCTCAGCGTGACGGGATATGTGGGGCTGCCGGCCTTCGGCGAGACCCGTCATTGGAAGCGCGCACCCTGAGCTGGAACCGTTTCGACTACTGACACGTTTGCAGCCAGTCGCTGATATCTTGAGTGGACTCCAAAGTTACCGCTTGGTTCCGGCGGCCGGCGTGCTGGAACGGACAAGGCTCGCGCCTAGAAGAGGGATCGGGCATGACGCTCAGGGCTGAGGACGTCATCTATCCTACGGAAGCCGGGCTCTATTGTGCGCCGGGGGATTTCTACATCGACCCGCTCCGCCCGGTTCCACACGCGATGGTCACTCACGGCCACGCCGATCACGCCCGCCCCGGCCATGGCGCGGTGATGGCCACCCGCGAAACGCTTGGCATCATGGCGATCCGCTATGGGGAAGACTTCGCTGGAAGCCAGCAGATCGCCGATGGGCCGATCCGTATCGGAAGCGTCATGGTAAGCTTCCACCCGGCGGGGCATGTGCTTGGCTCGAGCCAAATCCTGATCAGCCCCGATCATGGGCCGCGTATCCTTGTCTCTGGCGATTACTGCCGCACACCGAACCCTGTCTGTCTCCCCTGGGAGCCGGTCGCTTGCGATGTTTTCATTACAGAGGCAACCTTCGGTCTGCCGATCTTTCGCCATCCCAGTCCTTTGGCAGAGGCGGGGCGGCTGATGGCCAGCATGGCAGAGTTTCCAGGCCGTCCGCACTTGGTCGGCGCCTATGCACTCGGCAAGGCTCAACGTGTGATCGCGCTCGCGCGTGCAGCCGGTCACGATACCCCAATTGCCATCCATGGCGCGCTGAAACGCCTCTGCGACTATCATGTCGAGCAGGGCATTGACCTCGGCCCGCTCGTTCCGGCGAACGATCCAGGCGAAGCGCAACTGATCCTGGCGCCACCCTCGGCTTTCGCCTCTCCGTGGGTGCAGCGCTTCCGCGATCCGGTCCTCTCCTATGCTTCCGGTTGGATGACCGTTCGCGCCCATGCCCGCCAGCGTGGCGTGGAACTGCCGCTGGTGATCAGCGACCATGTCGACTGGCCGCAACTGACCACCACCATCCGTGAACTGGCTCCGCAGGAAGTCTGGATCACTCATGGTGCCGAAGATGGTTTGACGCGATGGTGCGAGATCGAGGGTATTGCTTCGCGGCCGCTTCGGCTGATCGGATATGAGGACGAGCCGGAATGAAAGCCTTTGCCCGCCTTCTGGAGCGCCTGGCCTTCACCCCTGCCCGCAATGCCAAGCTCACCATTCTCTCGCACTATTTCCAGACGACGGCCGATCCCGATCGCGGCTATGCCCTGGCTGCACTAACCGGCACGCTGGACCTCAGGCAAGTCTCTCCATCGCTCCTGAAGCGGTTGGCATCAGAGCGCGTGGATGAGCAACTTTTCCGTTTATCCTATGACTTTGTCGGTGATCTCGCCGAGACCATCGCCCTGATATGGCCAACTGAAACGCAAACCAGTACGGAGGTTTCTCTCTCGCAGGCGGTGATATTGCTGCGCGAGACGGGCAAGCTGGACTTGCCGGGCGTGATCACGGATCTTCTTGACATGCTGATGCCTCCGGAGCGGCTGGCGCTCCTGAAACTCGCAACCGGTAACATGCGGGTCGGAGTCTCAGTGCGGCTCGTCCACACCGCGCTGGCGATGGGTACCCCGCGCAACAGCGAAGAGATCGGCGAGATCTGGCACGGGCAGACTGCTCCTTTCCTATCGTTCTTCGCCTGGCTCGCTGGCGGCCCCTCCCCTGCCGTGGCAGTTGCACCGTTTCGGCCGGTGATGCTGGCGACGCCGATCACACCGGAAGAGCTCGCGCCGCTTGATCCCGCCGACCATATTGCCGAGTGGAAATGGGATGGCATTCGCGTCCAGGCGGTTGCCGAGGGTGGCCTGCGCAAACTTTACACACGAGCGGGCGAGGAGATCAGCGCGGCTTTCCCCGACATCATTGAGGCCATGACCTTCGAAGGTGCGGTCGACGGCGAACTTCTGATCCGTCGCGGCGAAGAGGTCGCGTCCTTCGGCGACCTGCAAAAGCGGCTTGGCCGCAAATCAATCAGCCGAACCATGCTGCAAAGCCATCCGGCAGCGCTCATGCTCTACGACATCCTGACCTGGCAGGGCGAAGATCTTCGGCCATTACCGCTTTCCTTGCGGCGCGCGTGCCTCGAAGCCGCACAGTTCGACAGCGTGCGGATAAGCCTGTCCCCGCTTCTCCCCTTCAAGAGCTGGGATGAGCTCGCCAAGATACGAGCCGAGCCTCACGCCCCGGTCATTGAGGGCGTGATGATCAAGCGGATTGACACGCCTTATATCGCCGGCCGTCCGCGAGGCCCATGGTTCAAGTGGAAACGCGATCCGATGGTGATCGACGCGGTACTGCTCTATGCGCAGTCCGGGCATGGGAAACGCTCCGGTTTCTACAGCGACTTCACCTTCGGGCTTTGGGAAGGGGAAGAACTGGTCCCGGTCGGCAAGGTCTATTTCGGTTTCACCGACGAGGAACTGCGCGAGCTGGACCGCTTCGTGCGCAAGAACACCGTGCAGCGCTTTGGCCCGGTGCGCCAACTGGCGCCGAAGCTGGTCGTCGAAGTAGCCTTTGAAGGACTGAATATCTCACAGCGCCACCGCTCTGGCGTCGCGATGCGCTTTCCGCGCATCTCGCGCATCCGAACAGACAAGCCTGCAAACGAGGCTGACAAGCTCGATACGCTCAAGGCCATGCTGCGAGCTTAAGGCGGGGTCGGCAACCGGCTTATTTCTGTATCGAACCAGCCTTCGATATCGGATCAAGCATGCTGGGTCGCGAGCAACAACATTCAGCTGAAAGCAATATGTTCCAAGCCTCCGGTCAGCTTGCCACCTAAGGTGCCTGGGGGATGCAGCGTGGATCCTAGGCGACAGATCGCTGGAAGAACTTTGCACAAACCTCGAAATTATTCCCATACGACAGCGATCAAGCTGGACGAATTCATACGGTCCATGAGATGTTCTGGAAAGCAATGCGAGCTGTCTGACGCGGCGCTCACAGGATTCTGGATCTTGAGCTTTATTGTCGGCGAGGCAGTTGATGGCGAGTATTCTCGACAGTGCGACATCGTGGCAGTCCGCTGATACGGACGTTGAGAAGGCAATAGAGCAGACGATCCGGTCGGCGCCCGATATCCGGCTGAATCGGATTAATCTCCTGCGGTTCGCAGCCGAGCATGAGCTCGACCTCGCCAAAACCATTTCAGGGTTTCTGCGCGCCACTCAGAAAGGTGTGTTTGAGCTTTCATGGAACGTCGTCTGCAACAGTTGCGGCGGCGTCCTACACGCGGCAGGTTCGTTGACCAACATTGATTGCGGGAACTACACCTGTGCGCTCTGCGGCTCAGACTGCGAACCGAGGCTCGACGAGACAGTTGAAGTGACGTTCACCGTCGATCCCAGAGTGAGAAAGATACAGGCCCACGAACCGAACACACTTCCGATTTGGCAATATGCTCGGCAATGCTTCTGGAGTTCAGGCAGCAATCTCCCCGACGACATCGAACCATTTGTCAGCGAGGCGGTCTTGGACGCATTCGAAGTCGGCCCCGGCGCTTCGGTCGAACGCAGCATACGCCTTGACGCTGGAACTGCCGTTCTCTTCGATCTCGTCACGCACAGCACGCGATTTCTGCAAATGGATGGGTCGGCATCGGTGCAGCCTCAGCGGATCTCCATCACGATCGAGGACATCGTCCACCCGACGGAGCACATAAGGATTGCCCCAGGCGCCGTCGATCTTTCGATCGTCAATAGAACGCAGCAGCGCGTGTTGCCGATTTTGTGGGCCGTGGGACCTGCGCTTGAGCGCATCGTTTCCGGACGCCTCCCGGTCCTTACCGCCAGCCGGTTGATGTCCCACCAATCGTTTCGTGACCTTTACGGCTCCGGCGTCCTCGACGTAAATCAGCGTTTCAAGATTACGAGCCTCAGTTTCCTTTTCATCGACCTCAAGGAATCTACGCAGCTTTATCAGGTCGAGGGTGATCTAGCGGCCTATGATTTCGTGCGCGCCTATTTCCTTCTCGTTCAGGAAGTTGTCTCCGACCAAGGAGGCGCTGTCGTCAAAACCATCGGCGACGCTGTAATGGCCACCTTTCCAACGCCGGTCCAATGCCTCGCTGCGGCTTTGGCGATGAAGGACGCGCTCAAGGGGTTGAACGCAAGACGTGGAGGTCGTGTGCAGTCTGTAAGGATAGGCCTTCACGCCGGTCCATGTCTCGCCGTCGTCATGAACGAACGCCAGGATTATTTCGGTCAGACAGTAAACATAGCTTCGCGGCTTCAGGGCATTTCGTCCGATCGAATACTGATGACACGGGCATTGGCGGACGACGGCGACGTTCGCGCCTACCTGCGTAGCAGATCGCTTGAGATGGAAAGTTTCAAGGAAAAGCTGCGCGGCATTGAGGACGAGTTCGAGGTGTTCGCCGTGCGAGCTTGATCCTATATGAGATTTATTGACGGTAGCCGCGTTTCACAGAAGAGGGCGCCGAAGGAAGGTAGGACATTATTTGAACCCGCGATGCTAAGCGAGATAGCTCGGCTGGGCGCAATGTATCAAAACAAAACCCCAGCAACTCGCTGAGTCACTGGGGTTTATTTGGTTGCGGGGGCAGGATTTGAACCTGCGGCCTTCAGGTTATGAGCCTGACGAGCTACCGGGCTGCTCCACCCCGCGTCAAGCGCCGTGTTTGCGGCGACGGGCGGTATATAGCGACTTGCCGGAGAAAGGGAAACCCCTTGCCGGCTTTTTTTTGGACTTTTGTGTCAACCGCCGCCCATTTCCCCGAAAAAGCCTTGGGAAATAGGCATTTATCCGTTCTCGTTTTCCGTGAATAGCGAGAGCTCCTCGCCAAAGATCTTAGCTTCGCTCGCTCGCAACAAACGCCGGACAATCTCAATCACCATGTCAGGCGGTTTCCGGCGCCTCCCATAGGAGAGAATAAAGCACTGCTCTCAGACACTCTGGAAATTCAATCATCGACCGGTTCTGGGCAGCCTTTGGCGAGTACCTCCCGCAAAGACGCGACGATTTCGTCGGCAATCGATCCGATACCGGCGATTCGACCTGCTTCGCCATGCATCCATGCCCCCAGTGCAGCGGCTTCGAACGCGGGGCACCCGGTTGCCATCAGGCCACCGATAATGCCAGCCAGAACGTCGCCAGAGCCGGCGGTCGCAAGGGCAGCCGTTGCATTCTCGTTGATCACGGCGCGTCCATCGGGGTGGGCGATGACCGTGTCGGCGCCCTTGAGCAGAACGATCGCGCCGGATCGCTCCGCGGACGACCGCGCGCGGTCGAGCTTGGAGCCCTCGATGTCGGGGAAAAGGCGGGCAAACTCGCCATCGTGAGGCGTGAGCACGACACCAGCGGTGCGCGCCTTGATCAGGGAGAAGGCTTCATCCTGATGACGCGAAGCCTGCGTGATGGCATCTGCATCGAGCACCAAGGCGATATTTCCCTGAAGTGCAGCGCGAATGGCCGACCAAACTTCATCGCCAAGTCCCAGCCCCGGACCAAGAACGGCCGAGCGCAACCTCGGTTCGGCGAGGAGTGTTGCGAGGGCCGCCATGTCGGGCGCTGGCTTGACGACAAACGCCGCACGCCAAGCCGCTACGGTGGCCGCCGCGTCAGGTGGAGTTGCCACGGTCACGATGCCAGCGCCGGTGCGAAGCGCCGCTTCGGCAGCGAGGCGGGCAGCGCCACACGAATAAAGCGGTCCCGACGCCACCAGAGCCGCGCCGCGGCTGTATTTGTGACTGTTGGCGGAAGCCACGGGCCAGACCTCGGCCCACAATGACGGTCCGTTCGCAACTGTCCTCGGAGCGATCGTTTCGAGCACCTCGGCCCCGATGCCGATCTGTGCAAGGCGTAACCGACCGCAGTGCGTCCGCCCGGGCAAGAGCAGGTGCCCCGGCTTGCGTCGAAAGAACGTCACCGTCTCGTCGGCGACGACTGCCGCGCCTCGCATCTCGCCTGTACGTCCATCGATGCCGCTCGGGAGATCGACCGCGTAAACGCGTGCGCCCTCAATCCGGGCCGCATTGACGGCAGCAATGAGCTCTGCGTCGTGGCCTGAGACGTCGCGGCTGAGGCCGGCGCCATAGAGTGCGTCGACGATTACCGTGGCTCCGGCAAACAAGCCGCTCTCCGCCGGAAGCGTCTCGCCCCGCCAAGCTCTCTCGGCATTGGCGGCATCGCCCTTGAGATCGCGGGCAGTCATTCCTTCGGGCAAGGCGAGAGCTACGCGAACAATGAAGCCTCGCTGCTTCAGGACCCTAGCGATGACGAAACCGTCACCGCCATTATTGCCCATGCCGCATAGGACCACAGCGCGCGTGCCCTGGCTATAGCGGGCGCAGATGACGTCCGCGACGGCATAGCCGGCACTCTCCATAAGCCGCTCGCCCGATACGCCGCCTTCGATCGTCAAAGCGTCGGCGCGCCCCATCTCAGCTGGGGTCAGCAGCAGTTCGCCACGCATCGGCTTTTCTCTCCCGATCTTTGGAGCCGCCCTCTTTCGGCGGCGTATGTCACTTGGTCTACACCCTTGAAGGGAAAGCAACAAATTCCCTAACGAAAAGGTAGGACGGCGTGCCAACTCGACTCTGAAATCCCTGAAGATTTGTCTAACGACACGACGCTTTGCCTAATCAGAGTCCATTTGCATAAGTTTTAGGCCGTGTTGTTGGGCATTTCCCAACATCTTTCACGTTGCGGGCTGAATGGTCGCCTCATTTTTCGCCAGGAACTGCGAGAGCACCCAACTGGCACGTCGAATGCTTGAGTGCGTGCGTCTCGGTCGGCGCAGGGTGAAAAATCGCCTCGCGCATGGCGCCAGAAGCAACGGAGACAAGGGGTCGATGAAAAAAATCGAGGCTATCATTAAGCCCTTCAAGCTGGACGAGGTGAAGGAAGCGCTGCAGGAAGTAGGGCTTCAGGGCATCACCGTGACCGAGGCCAAGGGCTTCGGTCGGCAGAAGGGCCATACCGAGCTTTATCGGGGCGCCGAATATGTCGTCGACTTCCTGCCGAAGGTGAAGATCGAGGTCGTCATGACCGATGACATGGTCGCCAAGGCTGTCGACGCAATCCGCAACGCAGCCCAGACCGGTCGTATCGGCGACGGAAAGATCTTCGTGTCGCCGGTGGAGGATGCCATTCGCATTCGTACCGGCGAGTCCGGCAACGACGCAATCTGATGCCATGCCGCCGGAAGGCGGATCACAGGCAAGGACAATCCAGAAATTGGGGAACTGAGATCGGCCAATTTGCGGCCATCGAGCTCCCCGGCAAGACCAGAAAACCCGAAAGGAAGGGCAAATGACCACTGGTGCTGACGTTCTGAAAATGATCAAGGACAACGACGTCAAGTACGTTGACCTGCGCTTTACCGACCCGCGCGGCAAGTGGCAGCACGTGACGTTCGACATCGGCCTCGTCGACGAGGACATGTTCGAGAACGGCACCGCCTTCGACGGCTCGTCGATCGCCGGCTGGAAGGCGATCAACGAATCCGACATGACGCTGATCCTCGATCCGGAAACGGCCTTCATCGACCCGTTCTTCGCTCAGACCACCCTGGTCATCGTTTGCGATATCGTCGACCCGGTCTCCGGCCAGTCCTACAGCCGCGACCCGCGCTCGATCGCCAAGAAGGCCGAGGCCTACGTTGCCTCGCTCGGTATCGGCGACACCGTCTTCTTCGGCCCGGAAGCCGAATTCTTCGTGTTCGACGACGTCCGCTTCTCGGCGACGCCTTACAACACGGGCTTCAAGCTCGACATGGTCGAACTGCCGACCAACGGCGATACCGAATATGAGTCTGGCAACCTCGGCCACCGTGTCCGCACCAAGGGCGGCTATTTCCCGGTTCCGCCGATCGACAGCCTGCAGGACATGCGCTCCGAGATGCTGTCGGCCATGGCCGAGATGGGCGTCGTCGTCGAGAAGCATCACCACGAAGTCGCTTCTGCCCAGCATGAGCTTGGCATGAAGTTCTCGACCCTGACCCGCATGGCCGACCACCTGCAGATCTACAAGTACGCGATCCATCAGGTTGCCCATGCCTACGGCAAGACGGCCACGTTCATGCCGAAGCCGGTGTTCGGCGACAACGGCTCGGGCATGCACGTCCACCAGTCCATCTGGAAGGACGGCAAGCCGGTGTTCGCTGGCAATCAGTATAACGACCTCAGCGAGACCTGCCTGTACTACATCGGCGGTATCCTGAAGCACGCCAAGGCGATCAACGCCTTCTCGAACCCGTCGACCAACAGCTACAAGCGTCTGGTGCCGGGCTATGAGGCTCCGGTCCTGCTCGCCTACTCGGCTCGTAACCGTTCGGCTTCCTGCCGTATCCCCTACACGACGAACCCGAAGGCCAAGCGCGTCGAGACCCGCTTCCCGGATCCGGCCGCCAACCCCTACCTCTGCTTCGTCGCGCTGCTCATGGCCGGCCTCGATGGTATCAAGAACAAGATCCATCCGGGCGAAGCCATGGACAAGAACCTCTACGACCTGCCGCCGGAAGAGCTCAAGTCCATCCCGACCGTCTGCGGCTCGCTGCGCGAAGCCCTGGCCTCGCTCGATGCCGACCGCGACTTCCTAAAGGCCGGTGGCGTGATGGATGATGACTTCATCGACAGCTGGATCGAGCTGAAGATGGAAGAAAACATGCGCTACGAGATGACGCCGCACCCGATCGAGTTCGACATGTACTACTCGGTCTGAGGTGCATCCTCAGCTAGACCGGGCACCCCTCGGGTGCTCGGTTACCACAAGCCGCTCCGCCGAAAGGCAGGGCGGCTTTTTTCGTTGCAGCATGGGGATAGACAAGCTTCCGGCGCTTCCAGCACCGTCCTCATGCGCTTATGATCCCTGGACTTTTAAGGAGGAGACAGCACATGCCCGGCAAGCCTGCCATCGGCCCATCGACAAAACTTTGCATGTCGCTGGCCGGACGTCCGGGACGGTTCGGTTCGCGCTTCCACAATCGGCTCTATGAACTCACCGGCATCGACTACATCTACAAAGCCTTTACAACCAAGGATTTAGCTGCAGCGATCGGCGGCGTCCGTGCATTGGGAATACGGGGCTGCGCCATTTCGATGCCTTTCAAGGAGGCAGTCATTCCGCTTCTCGACCACATCGAGGGATCGGCGGCGGCCATCGACAGCGTGAACACCATCGTCAACGACGACGGCTGGCTGACCGGCTACAACACCGACTATAGCGCCGTGCTCGATCTTCTTGATGATGCGGAGATTGCGCCATCGACGCCGTTCCTGCTGGCCGGTTCCGGCGGCATGGCCAAGGCAGTGGTCGCAGCGCTGCGAAACCGAGGGCACCAATCAGGGGTCATCATCGCGCGTAACATGATGACAGGACAGGCCCTCGCGGACCTCTATGGCTTCGATTGGGAGGCTTCTGCCGAGGGCCTTACGGCCCCACTCATCATCAACGCCACACCGGTGGGCATGGCCGGGGGCGCGGAGGCAGAAGCTTTGGCGTTCCCGCCCCAGGCAATCGAAGCCGCTGAGACAGTGTTTGATGTTGTGGCGCTGCCGATCGAGACACCGCTGATGCGGGCCGCTGAGAAAGCTGGCCGCAAGCGCATCTCCGGAGCCGATGTCGCCGTGCTGCAAGCCCTTGAGCAATTCGTGCTCTATACGGGCGTTCATCCCAGCGAGGAACAGGTGAGGGACGCTGCCATATATGCCGGCAGCGCCTGAGCCATCAGCTCACAGGCGCACCTTAGACGGGCATCCCGCGCTCCAGCTGCGACATCTGCAGGCAAGACTCAGGCGTCAGCCGTAGCGGCGCGCGGCCTCCACGGCGAGCCCTGTTCCAACCGAACCGAACACATTGCCGGTCACGACGCGTGCCTCTGGAACGGACGCCAGAATGGCAGTGCGCACATGCTGGAGCCGCGTCGAGCCGCCGGTCAGGAACACGGCGTCGATATCGCCCGCCGCAACACCGGCTGCCGCAAGACAGGCGTCAACGCGCGCACCGACCCGGCTCGCAAGATCGCCAGTGTGGCTGATCAGATCCTGATGATCGACATGGATCGAGAGATTTCGCTCCAGCCATGCGAAGGGAACGGTCACCTCACCCTGCTCGGCGACCGAAATCTTCGCCGCCTCGACCTCGATGGCCAGAGTGTGGCCACGCTCGTCATCGACCACCTGCATGAGCCGCTGGATGAGATGCGGCTCAGCCGCCCGCTTTTCCAGATCAACGAGTTCGCGATGAATGCGCGGCTCGTAGAGGCGGTTGATCGCCGACCATGTCGCAAGGTCATGGTAGTAGACCGAGGGAACATCGATCTCGCCCCGAGCGAGCTTCGACCTGAAGCCCAGAAGTGGCATCACGGTGCCGAGGCTCAGATGACGGTCAAAGTCGGTTCCACCGATGCGGACGCCGTCGTTGGCGAGCACGTCGGAGGCACGCTCCGCCTTCTTGGCACGCTCCGGTCCAAGGCGAACGATCGAAAAGTCGGAGGTGCCACCGCCAATGTCGGCGATCAGCGCCAACTCTTCCTGGGAGAGTTGCTGCTCGTAGTCCAGGCTGGCGGCGATCGGCTCATACTGGAATGAGACTTCCTTGAAACCGAGTTCCTCGGCGATGGCGTGCAACGTCGCCTCCGCGAGACGATCCGCCTCGGGGTTGCCATCAACGAAATGCACCGGCCGCCCATGGACGAGGTGGGTGAGTGGCGCACCGGCAGCTGCCTCGCCGCGCCGCTTCACCTCGGAAAGGTATCGCTTCAGCACGTCGCGAAACTTGACGCGGCTTTTGCCGACCAGCGTCGTTTCTTCCATCAGCGCGGAGCCGAGGACGGATTTCAGCGCCCGCATCAGACGGCCATGCTCGCCGCCAACGTAAGCGGCGATCGCTGCGCGACCTACGGAGATGGAGCCATCTTGATGGTAGAAGGTGGCGCTCGGCAGCGTATCCTCGTCGCCTTCAAGGCGCACCATGTCTGCACGGCCATCCTTGACGACGCCGAGCGTGGTATTGGACGTGCCGAAATCGAGGCCTGCCGCCGTCATGACCGCTCTCCGAATAAGTGGGGGCGGTTTCCGTAACGCTTCGCAGCGACGATTGCCAGCGGCAAAATCAGGCGAGCAGGAAGACCAACGCGGTCAGCGAGAGAAGTACCAGTATGGCAGGCAGGGCAAAGACGCCGTCGGTCAGCGGCGGTTCAGCCGCAACTTCCTGCAAATGACGCCGCATGCCGCCAAGTCGATGGCCGGCTACGTAGGCATGAGTGTGGACGGCCCCGAGTTCTCGGAGCACGGCATCTTGATACTGGTTTCGACGCATGACAAACCACCAATGAACGTTTTGGAGCTTGCCGCTACCGGGGTTAAGAACGCCTCAACGGCGTTGACGTTATCCGGGCAGGCGGTGTACGAACCAGAACACATATAGAACGACATTGGCGCTGCCGCCGTCGGCGTGGCAAACTCCGAGCCGCGCGAATCAGCGTTGCCTGACGGGCGGCGAAATGGCCTCAATCTGACGGCCAATGGACGAAGACGGAACGCATGGAAAAGGACGACCTGTTCGGAACCCTCCCGCCGCCGGCAACCGCGGTAGCCCCAGCGGCGGCGACTGCTCGCGCTCCAAAGGCGGCGCGTACCCGTGCTGAAGCAACGGTGCCCGTGGAGGCAGTCTACGATGCTTCGGCCATCGAGGTTCTGGAAGGGCTCGAACCGGTACGCCGGCGCCCCGGCATGTATATCGGCGGCACCGACGACAAGGCGATGCATCACCTTTTTGCCGAGGTGATCGACAACTCGATGGACGAGGCGGTCGCGGGCCATGCCTCATGGATCGAAGTTCGGCTCGATGCCGACGGCTTCCTGACCGTCAACGATAACGGCCGCGGCATTCCCGTCGATCCGCATCCGAAGTTTCCCGGCAAGTCGGCGTTGGAAGTGATCCTCTGCACGCTGCACGCCGGCGGCAAGTTCGACAGCAAGGTTTATGAGACCTCCGGCGGCTTGCATGGCGTTGGCGTCTCGGTGGTCAATGCCCTGTCCGAATGGCTCGACGTTGAAGTCGCGCGCGGTCGTCAGCTCTATAAGCAGAGCTTCTCGCGCGGCATCCCACAAGGCGATCTGCAGCGCCTTGGCGAGACGATGAACCGGCGCGGTACCAAGACACGGTTCAAGCCCGACCCCCAGATCTTCGGTGAGGATGCCCGCTTCGAACCGGCGCGCATCTTCACCATGGCCAGATCGAAGGCCTATTTGTTCGGCGGCATCGAAATTCGCTGGTCCTGCGATCCGTCGCTGGTCGAAGGAACGAAGACGCCGGCCGAGGCGGTGTTCCGCTTTCCGGGTGGCCTCAAGGACTTCCTGGCCGAGGCACTGGAAGGCGAAAAGCGCGTTTCCGATGAGCTGTTCGCCGGCCGCGTCGGTACCGGCGGGCATGGCACCGTTGAATGGGCCGTCTCATGGTTCGCGGGCGACGGCTTCGTGAACTCTTATTGCAACACCATTCCGACACCGGACGGCGGTACGCATGAACAGGGTTTGCGCCTTGCTTTGACCCGTTCGCTCAAGGCCTACGGCGAAATGGCTGGTAACAAGCGTGTCGCGCAGGTCATGCCGGAGGACGTGATGACGTCCGCTGGGGCCATGTTGTCGGTATTCGTGCGCGAACCGGAGTTTGTTGGCCAGACAAAGGACAAACTCTCGACTGCGGAAGCCTCTCGCATCGTCGAGACGGCGGTCAAAGACGCCTTCGACCATTGGCTGACTGCCTCGCCGCAACAGTCTGGGCGCCTGCTCGACTGGATCGTCGAGCGCGCTGATGAGCGTCTTCGCCGACGCCAGGAGAAGGATGTTCTTCGCAAGAGCGCCGTGCGCAAGCTGCGCCTACCCGGCAAGCTCGCGGACTGCACTCAGAATGCCGCACAAGGCTCCGAGCTGTTCATCGTGGAGGGCGACTCGGCCGGTGGCTCGGCCAAGCAGGCGCGCGACCGTGCCAGCCAGGCGGTCATGCCGCTCAGAGGCAAGATCCTCAACGTGGCAAGCGCCGGTCGTGACAAGGTAACCGCCAACCAGCTTCTGTCGGACCTGCTGCAGGCACTCGGTTGTGGTACTCGTTCGCACTATCGCGAAGACGATCTCCGCTACGACAAGGTGATCGTGATGACCGACGCCGACGTCGACGGCGCCCACATCGCGTCTCTTCTCATCACCTTTTTCTATCGCGAAATGCCGCAGCTCATCCGGGGCGGGCACCTTTATCTCGCCGTGCCGCCGCTCTACCGCCTGACCCATGGCGGCAAGACGATCTATGCCCGCGATGATGCGCACCGCGAAGAGCTGCTCCGCACGGTCTTCAAGAATAAAAAGCCGGAGATCGGCCGCTTCAAGGGCCTTGGCGAGATGATGCCATCGCAGCTGAAGGAAACCACCATGGACAAGAAAACGCGCACGCTCCTGCGTGTCGTCATGGTGGAGGATGAAGCCGAGCAGACAGCGGACTCCGTCGAGCGGCTGATGGGCAACAAGCCGGAAGGCCGCTTCCAGTTTATCCAGGAAAATGCCGAGTTTGCCGAGGACCTGGATATCTAGCGCTGAGGTTCCTCGCTCTTCTGATGGTCGCAGGTCACTGGCCGAACGGGCAAAAGAGCGGGATCTTCAGTTCAGTGGAGGCTATGGCCCACCAAGCAAGGGCAGCAGCCCATGTTGGCTTGGGGAGAGCACGTAGAATTCCTGTGCCGGGCAAGAAGATCGATTGGTGAACTGTAACGCTTCGATGTGAAGTCCATGTTCATCTGGCATCGCAACGGCACGAAACGTACCTGGAAAGCCTTCGGCGACCACTTTCTGATCGCTGGCGGTAACAATAAACGCTGAAGGTGGCAGGAATTGATTGACATGCCGCCGATTCCACATATGGTCTCCAGCCGTATCCGGATCATCCCGAGATGAACCGGAAGCGCGTGGATTCGTTGTCTTCTGTGTATGAATCCCCACAATCCAAGAGACCGCACACCACATGAATTTTTCTGATCTCGGACTGAGCGCCAGCGTATTGGCCGCCGTTGAAGCGGCTGGCTATACGACTCCGACGCCGATCCAGGCGGAAGCCATTCCGCACGCTGTCACCGGCCGTGACGTCATCGGTATCGCCCAGACGGGAACCGGCAAGACTGCCGCTTTTGTTCTGCCAATGTTGACGTTGCTTGAGAGTGGGCGCGCTCGTGCCCGCATGCCTCGCACACTGATCCTTGAGCCAACGCGCGAACTCGCGGCGCAGGTCGAGGAAAACTTCGTCAAGTATTCGTTCAACAACAAGCTGAACATCGCCCTCTTGATCGGTGGCGTCTCGTTCGACGATCAGGAGCGCAAGCTTGATCGCGGCGCGGATGTGCTGATCGCAACGCCCGGACGCCTTCTCGACCATTTCGAGCGCGGCAAGCTGCTGCTCACTGGCGTCGAAATCCTGGTGATCGATGAAGCCGACCGCATGCTCGACATGGGCTTCATTCCTGATATCGAGCGTATCTGCAAGCTGGTGACCAAAAACCATCAGACCCTGTTCTTCTCGGCGACCATGCCGCCGGAAATTCAGGCGCTCACCGAGAACTTCCTCAACAACCCGGTTCGGGTCGAGGTTGCAAAGCCTGCGACCACCGCCTCGACCGTGGCACAGCGCCTTGTCGTTTCGGGAACCGAAGACTACGAGAAGCGAGAAACGCTTCGTGCGCAGATCGCTGCCGCCGAGGACCTCAAGAACGCCATCGTGTTCTGTAACCGCAAGCGCGACGTTGCGGTGGTGTTCAGAAGCCTTGTCAGGCATGGGTTCAATGTCGGCGCTCTGCACGGCGACATGGACCAGCGCGCCCGCATGGCTACGCTCGACGCCTTTAAAAAGGGTACGCTGACACTGCTCGTTGCCTCCGACGTCGCCGCCCGCGGCCTGGACATTCCTGACGTCAGCCACGTTTTCAACTACGATGTGCCTATCCATGCCGAGGACTATGTCCATCGCATCGGCCGTACCGGCCGCGCCGGTCGGTCCGGAACGGCCGTGATGATCATCACCCAGGATGACGAAAAGCACCTGGCATCGATCGAGAAGCTGATCACGACCGATATAGAATGGATTGGCGATCCGATCGTCTTCGATCCAGAAGCTCGCAAGCGCTCGCGCGGCCGCAAGGGCGCCGAGGGCAAGGAGCAGCGCCGGCCACGCGGCAAGGCAGACGGGGAAGAGGCCCGCTCGTCGTCGCGGTCACGCCGCACGCGCCAAGACGCCGCTCCGTCGGAGCTGGACGCTGAACCGACGATGGAAGAGGCAGCGCGCCCGAACCGCAATCGCTCATCCAGGCCAGAACGCGAAGCAAGACCCGAACGCGAGGCAAGACCGGAACGCGACGCTCGGCAGGACAGAAATGCCGACCGGCAGCCTGTCCGTGCGGGCGAACGTCCGCGGCCGATGCAGCGCCGCGACGTCGATGACGGCCCTGCCGTCGTCGGGCTCGGTGATCACGTGCCGGCGTTCCTATTGCGACCCGTCCGCATCGCCAAGACGGCGAGCTAAGCAGACAGCAGAGCGATAATTTTGTTGAGCGGCGGCCGATTGGGCCGCCGCTCTCGTTTCTACATATCGTAGCGAAGCAGGTCAGCTCATCGGAAAAAGTGCCGCCGCCATTCGAACAACGGCGGATAGTTCGAATTGCACCGGACGCGTCTACCTTTGCTTAACGCCCGGTTCATGCCTGCCCGTTATCAACGTGCAAGATACGCGAGGGTAGTGAGCGGAGAAGATGACGCATCGCGAAGAATTCCTGCGGACAATTGGCTATGGCGAAGCAGCCGTTTCACAGCTGAGGCGCAACGAAAACCCGGCCTACCCTAGGAACTATGAGCTTTGGTACAACTATTGCGCTGGTTTTAACCACGCCCTCAATCAAGCGGTGAACGATATTCTACGCAGCAAAGGGCGGATCGAAACAACAGAGCTGATTGCCATCTATAATCAGTTCATATCGCCCTCGCGCCTTTCAGATCGCATCGAGGATGTTGGCGGACGTATTTCGGGCGAAATCGAAGGCGTGGTCACGGCGATGAACAAGACAATCGCTGCCAACGCCACTTACGCCGGAACGCTTTCGGGCGCATCCAGCGAACTGAGCGCGGGGCCTGATCTTAGCCGGTTGCGCGGCATCGTCGGCGAGCTCCTTGTCGCCACGCAGGAGACGGAAAAGATCAACCGCGAGCTCGAGGGTCAGTTGGCGGACAGCCACAAGCAGATCGCCGAGCTTAAGGAAAGCCTGGAATCCCTACGGTTCGAAACCCTGACCGACGAACTGACGACACTCGCCAATCGAAAGCATTTCGACCAGTCTCTCGAACGCGCGGTTGCCAACGCTGCCGAAACCAAAGGCGAGCTTTCCCTGCTCATCACGGACATCGATAACTTCAAGTCGTTCAACGATAGCTTTGGCCATCAGACCGGTGATCAGGTGCTGCGCCTGGTAGCACTGTCCGTCAAACAGGCAATCAAAGGGCATCATCTGGCTTGTCGTTATGGTGGCGAGGAATTCGCCATCATCATGCCAAGATCCAACTTATCGCGAGCTGCGGCACTCGCCGAGCGCATTCGAAGTGGCGTCAAGGAAAAGGAACTCAAGAAGCGCGCGACGGGGGAGACCCTAGGCTTCGTGACTGTATCGGTGGGCGTGGCATCCTACCGCCCGGGCGATACGGCCATCTCATTGATCGAGCGTGCCGATACGGCGCTTTATCTTGCCAAGCGCGCCGGTCGCAACCGAGTCTGCACGGAAGCGATGCTCGACGTGTCATCGGAAGAAAACGCATAGCGATATTGGCTTGGGATTGCCGAGCACCACCTCGCTGGGCATTAACGCGGCGAGGCCAACCAGACTCGCCGAGGGTCCCCAAGTACCTGACTGACCTTGCGAAGCTCGGTCTTGCCATCGTCATCGGTCTGGGCCTCGAAAAGAACGGTGCCCGACTTGGCAAGGGAGCGCCCTTCGAGAAGCAGACCACCCGGATGGCACCACGCCGGCGCATCCAGTGCAGAAATCACTATGTCGGCGGCCGTGCAATCATCGCCAAAAGCGAGAGGTTCGGCGACGACTGACACGGAAGGTCTGCCCACAAGAAAGCATGCTTCGGAATCGCAGGTAACATCGCGTTCAAGATCGGACGTGTCGGTTGAATCTATACCGATGGCAGCCGTCCAGACCCCCAGCGTAAAGCCCCCCTTGGCACCGACCTTGCGCCATGTTCCATCCTCTAGCCGCACAAGAGCCAGAGAGCCATCGCCGGCCACAATCAACGCCGGGGCCGAGCCGGCACCAACACATGCCAGCCCGATAAGCGCGGGCACGAGGCCGAACCAGCGTTTGCGGCCGCGCCACAAGCAGATCCAGAGCCCGCCTGCAGTGACCGCAAGCATGGTCCAACCCATCGGACGACCATAGAGACCACCGCCGGGCGTCCAGTGGGCAACAGTTTGGGCCACGGCAATCATTGCGTCGATGCCGCCCCCCATGACGGCGAGCGGCAAACCATCAAGTCCAAGGGGCATCACGAGCGCGGCGACCAAGCCCATGGGCATGATGACAAAAGAGACCAGTGGTTCCGTCACCAGGTTGGCAATCATCCCAAGCGGTGCCAGGCGGCCGAAGTGATAGAGGGCCATTGGCATAGTGGCGAGGCCGGCAACAACGGTTGCTGCCAGGGCAGCCACGATCCAAAGAACGAAACGACGAACCAAGCGGACGACAAGATTGACGTCGCCACCATCGGTCACTTCGCCTTGCCGCGCCCGCCATGCTTCAAGTCCCGCCATCAGGGCGATGACCGCTGCAAAGGACATCTGCGCGCCAGGTTCCATGACCGCTTCCGGCGAGAGTGCCAGTGTGACGAGCGCCGCGACGGCGATGACGCGCAGGGACAAGGCTCGGCGATCTATCAATATGGCAAAAAGCGATACGGCAACGGTGATCATGGAACGCTCGGCTGGAACATCCATGCCGGAGACAACGAAATAGGCACTGGTGCCGATCAACGACAGCACAGCGGCAATCTTCTTGATCGGCCAGATCAGCGCTATTGGCGGGATCAGGGCCAGCAAGAGCCGGACGCCGCCGAACAGGAAGGCAGCCACCAGGCTCATATGCATGCCTGAAATTGAAAGCACATGCGACACACCGGCAATTCGCATTGCCTCGTTGGTCGGGTCCGAGATACCCGCACGGTCGCCAACGATCAGGGCAGCTGCGATAGCCCCGGTGTCACCAGGCAGCGCCACGCGAATTCGCCCTGCCGCCGCCATACGAACGGTCTCAATGTCGCTCAGTAGGGTGAGCCAGACGCCGGTTTGCGGCGCATCCGGCCAAGGCTTGACCGGACCATAGGTAAACCCGCTCGCCCCGACCCCGTCAAACCAGGCCATACGAGCAAAATCATAACCGCCAGGCAGCGGCGGCGGCATGGGCGGGGCAAGGCGCGCAAGCATACTGACCGCCGCTCCCGGCTCAGGCGCCCCTCCCCTAGTCGTCACGCGGATCAGTGGCGGCAGACCATTGCGCGGGCGCGGCTCGATTTCAGCCGGAACGACAAGAAGGCGGGCGCTGCCCTTCCCTCGATCCTCTACCGACACGACATGTCCTCGTACCGTCACCGTTCGCTCGAACGGAAACACCGGATGGGCTGCAAGGCGTGTCACCAGCGCCGCATGAAGGAAGCCAACGCACGTCAAACCGAAGATGATCGCCCAATATGGTATGGCCGTCGAGCGACGCACGATGACTGCCAACACCACGGCACCTCCTATTGCCGCGGTGACCAACTCAAATATCGAAGGCTCACTCGTTGGTGCAAAATAGACGGCCGATCCGACAGCGATGGCCACTGGCCACCAAAGAAAGCCACGCCCGTCTTCCAGGTCGCGTTGGAACGACTTGCGTATCGAGGATAGCTGACGGTTGCACTCCGCGCCGAAGGCAGCCCAGCGATGAGCGCGGGGCTTTATCCCCTTCTCCGTCTGAGCCGTCACAGTCGCCGCCTATTTCGGTTGCTTAATCTGCCCATGCCGCGATCTTATTTTGCGAAACGCACGGCTTTCCTGTAAGACGCCGTCCACGCAATGGTCCGGCCGACGGCGATCCGCCGCCCTTTCCGGGCCACCCCTGATATTTTTCGGAACTATCGTCGATGTCCACGCCCGTCGTCACGCGTTTTGCGCCGTCTCCCACTGGTTTTCTTCACATCGGAGGCGCGCGGACGGCGCTCTTCAACTGGCTCTATGCCAAGCGGCATGGCGGCAAGATGCTGCTGCGCATTGAAGACACCGATCGCGAGCGTTCCACCCAGGCGGCAGTCGATGCAATCATCGACGGTCTGACCTGGCTCGGCCTCACCTGGGAGGGCGAGCCGATCTCGCAGTTTCAGCGGGCCGACCGTCATGCCGACGTCGCGCGCGGGCTCGTTGCCGCCGGCAAGGCGTACTACTGCTATTGCACGCCCGAAGAGCTAAACGAGATGCGCGAGACCGCCAAGGCAAACGGTCTGCCGCCGCGTTACGATGGTCGCTGGCGCGATCGTGATCCGTCCGAAGCGCCGGCCGGCGTCAAGCCTTCGGTGCGCATCAAGGCGCCGCTGGATGGCGAGACGGTGATCGAGGATGCCGTGCAGGGCACGGTGACCTTCCCCAACAAGGATCTTGACGACTTCATCATCCTGCGGTCGGACGGTACGCCGACCTATATGCATGCCGTGGTGGTCGACGATCACGACATGGGCGTTACCCAGATCATCCGCGGCGACGACCATCTCACCAACACCGCCCGCCAGAAGATCATCTACGACGCCCTTGGCTGGGACATGCCGAAGGTGGCGCACATTCCGCTGATCCACGGCCCGGATGGCGCCAAGCTCTCCAAACGTCACGGCGCCCTGGGCGTGGAGGCCTACCGCGCCATGGGCTACCTGCCAGTGGCCTTGCGCAATTACCTCGTACGCCTGGGCTGGGCGCACGGCGATGCCGAGATCCTCTCGCCTGAGGAGATGGTTGCCCTGTTCGATCTGGAGGGTATCGGCCGCTCGCCGTCACGTTTCGACTTTGGCAAGCTCGAGAATCTCAACGGCCATTACATACGCCAGACCCCCGATGAAGAGTTGGTCGCCCATGTCGTTGCACTGCTCGACCATATTCCCGAGGGTGCCGCGCTCAAGGCCAAGCTTGATGCCGGCAAGAGAGCGCAATTGGTTGCAGCGATGCCTGGCCTCAAGGAGCGCGCCAAGACGCTGCTCGAGCTGATCGACAACGCTGGCTTCCTGTTTGCCAATCGGCCTCTTGTTCCGGACGAGAAGGCAGCTGCCTTGTTGGACACGGCTGGCAAGGCCGCTCTTGCCGACCTATTGCCGCGTCTCACGGCACTGCCGGAATGGACGGCTGCCGCAACCGAAGAGGTGGTCCGCGCCTACGCCGCTGAAACCGGACTCAAGCTCGGAAAGGTGGCGCAACCGCTTCGGGCTGCAGCGACTGGTCGAACCACTTCGCCGCCGATCTTCGACGTGCTGGCTGTTCTCGGCCGCGATGAGGCGCTTGGTCGTATCCAGGATGCACTCGCCGGCTGAGACGTGAATCCGCACTGATAATTGAACCCCGCCCGGTTTTGACTGTGGCGGGGTTTTCACATCCTTGCGAGGGGCGTCCAACCGGATGAACTTCCGCAGAGCCATTTTGCAATAAAATGCGCCAGAGAATTCAGAAAAGCTCGCCAAAACAATAACTCGCGCGACAGAGTCCAGTTCCGCGCCTGTGTCGAAATGGCAAGGCAGACCACCAATTCGACGGCTTGCCGGAGTAGGGATTTTCCGCTACGTGAAGATCGACATGCAACTGGGAGGTTGGTCGGCAGTTTACGTAAACGTAATCGCTATTTCCCGCCCCTCATTGGCCTGGTCCACCCGATCACCTGCTGGAGATCCGACCGAATGACCACGAAGAACGCGACCGTCACCATCGATGACAAGACCTATGAGTTCCCGCTCAAGGACGCCAGCATCGGCCCGAGCGTGATGGACATCTCAGCCTTCTATGGCAAGACCGGCCACTTCACCTACGATCCGGGATTTACGTCGACCGGCGCCTGCGAATCGAAGATCACCTACATCGACGGCGACAAGGGCGTGCTGCTCTATCGCGGCTATCCGATCGAGCAGTTGACCCTTGAGGGCGACTATCTCGAAACCTGCTACCTGCTCCTCTACGGCGAACTGCCGACCAAGGCGCAGAAGAAGCAGTTCGACGCTCACATCACTCGCCATACCATGATCCACGAACAGATGACCCGCTTCTTCCAGGGTTATCGTCGCGACGCCCATCCGATGGCGGTGATGGTTGGTACCGTTGGTGCGCTCTCGGCCTTCTATCATGACTCGATCGACATTTCGGATCCGCACCAGCGGATGATTGCCTCGCATCGCATGATCGCCAAGATGCCGACGATCGCTGCGATGGCCTATAAGTACTCGATCGGCCAGCCCTTCATCTCGCCGAAGAACGACCTCGATTACGCCTCCAACTTCCTCCACATGTGCTTTGCCGTGCCGGCTGAGGATTACAAGGTCAACCCGATCCTCGCCCGCGCGATGGACCGTATCTTCACTCTGCATGCCGATCACGAGCAGAACGCTTCGACGTCGACGGTCCGCCTTGCCGGCTCCTCGGGTGCCAACCCGTTCGCCTGCATCGCCGCCGGCATCGCCTGTCTTTGGGGGCCGGCACATGGAGGCGCTAACGAAGCGGCGCTCAACATGTTGGCCGAGATCGGTACGGTCGATCGTATTCCCGAATACATCGCGCGCGCCAAGGACAAGAACGATCCGTTCCGCCTGATGGGCTTCGGTCACCGTGTCTACAAGAACTACGATCCGCGTGCCAAGATCATGCAGCAGACCTGCCACGAGGTTCTGCAGACGCTCGGCATCAAGGATGACCCGCTGCTCGACGTCGCCGTCGAGCTCGAGCGGATCGCGCTCAGCGACGATTACTTCATCGAGAAGAAGCTCTACCCGAACATCGACTTCTATTCCGGCATTACGCTGAAGGCGATGGGCTTCCCCACCTCGATGTTCACCGTGCTGTTCGCCGTGGCCCGCACCGTCGGCTGGATCGCCCAGTGGAAGGAAATGGTCGAGGATCCAAGCCAGAAGATCGGTCGTCCGCGCCAGCTCTATCTCGGCGCTCCGCAGCGCGACTACGTGGAACTCGACAAGCGCGGCTAAGCCAAGCAGTTTTGACAAGCAACTACGGATGGGCCTCCGGCGGAAACGCCGGGGGTCTTTTCGTTGAGGATGACCTACAAGTTCAGCGCCCCGCGAGCCGCAACACGACTGACGCCGCCGTTTCGGCTGCCGGCCGGCCATCAGGCAAAGCCATCACGTCTCGCAGACGCGAGAAAGCGGCGAGCTGGGCGGCACGAGCCGGCGTGCTCGAAAGGAGTGGCGCCAATGTGTCGGCAAGCCGATCCGGCGCCAGATCCGGATCCAGAAACTCCGGGCTAACCTTCTCGTCCAAAATGATGTTGGCAAGGCCGAACATCGTAATGTTCACCAGCCCTGGAATGCGGCGCGCAACTTCCGAGATGATGCGAAACAGCGGATCACGTGCATAGGCGACCACGCTCGGCACGCCTGCAAGCGCCAGCTCCAGTGTCACCGTGCCGGACGTAGCGAGCGCGGCGTGTCCAGAACGAAACGCAGCCCATTTCTCTGCTTCGCCCGTAACGATCCTGGGCCGAACGGACCAAGCAGCCGTCTCCCGCTCGATGCGCTCCCTCAATCGCTCGACGGCTGGAAGCACCGGTTGAAAAGCAACTCCCCGTGCGGACAAGACGTCGAGCACCTGACCGTAAAGTGCCAACATGCGATCGATCTCGCCAGATCGGCTGCCAGGCAGCACCAGAAGGTTCGGGCGCTTGCCCTCTTCAAGTAGCGGACGCTCGCCCGGTGCCGGAGTCAGTAGCTCCGGCCGATCGATAAGCGGGTGGCCGACATATGTGGCCTCAGGTCCGTTCAGCCTGGCCAGGACGGCAGGTTCAAACGGCAGCAATGCGAGCACATAATCTATATAGCCTGCCATCTTGCGGGCTCTGTTGGGCCGCCAAGCCCATACCGACGGACAGACATAGTCTATGACGGGTAGACGCGGCAGCGCGTTCCTGACATCACGCGCCACGCGGTGTGTGAAATCCGGGCTGTCGATGATGACCAAGACGTCCGGCTGCCCGGCAATCACCGCGCCGGCCGCCTCAGCCGTGCGAAGCTGGATCAGCGGCAGGCGCTTGACCACGGGGCCAAAGCCCATGACGGCTATGTCGTGAAGTGGGAACAGGCTTGGCATGCCCTCGGCGGCCATGCGCTCGCCTCCGACGCCGAAAAACTCAAGCGGTCGCGGGGACAGGCGTTTTAGTGCCGCTATCAAACGTGCGCCAAGCTGATCGCCGGATTCCTCGCCGACGACAAGCGCGACGCGGAGTGGCCGGCCTTCGGTCACGACGCACCGCCAGAAAACTGTCGCACCTGCAGAAATAGCCTCGCCGCATCAGCTGCAGCGATGGTTGCTGGACGATCGACGATCATCACCCGCCCCGCTTCAACGGCAATGCCGGCGAGTCCCGCTGCAACGGCCATTTCAATGGTGCGCGGACCTATCGTCGGCAGATCGACGCGCAGATCCTGCTGGGGCTTGGCAGCCTTGACGAGCACGCCCGAGCGATGGGCTGCCTTGAGACGCCCTCTTTTCCTGAGGTCAGCGACGCGCTGCAAGAGCTCGTCAGTGCCCTCGATGCCCTCGACGGCGACCACGCGACCGGAAATCGCGATAACCGCTTGGCCAATATCGAGTCGACCCAGCGTCAGAGACGCTTCGACACCCTTGGCAATATCAATCTCGGCATCATCGTTAGGTTTGTAACGTCCGAGATTGCCGTTGCCTCCAACCAATTCCGGCGCCACTTGATGTGCGCCAATGACCCGGTAGCCGCGATCCTCAAGAAAGCGGACTACATTTTTGAGAACAGTGTCGTCACCCCCCACCATGAGCGACAGAATCTTGGGCAGACTCAGCACAGCACCAAGATCAACACGAATTGCCGAAAAGTCGGGTCTGTTAACAGCGCCGCAGATCACCACCTCACCGACCTGCTCGCGCGACAGCAGGTCGAACAGGCGGCCGATCTCACCCCAGCGGAGCCAATGATGGTGAAATGACTCGATGTCCAGATCAGCCTCGCCTACGAGACCAAACACGACCACCGGGCGTCCCGCTGCCTCCGCAGCTCTCGCGACGATAGACGGCACACCACCGCCGCCGGCGATAATACCTAGAGTCGGCTTGTCCGCGACGGCGCTCGAGTAGTTCATTCGGCCTCGCTGTCCCGGCTGCGCGGTGTGCAGATGGCCCGATCGCCGCCGGCACGAATGAACTCGATCATGCGATCCACAAGCGCGCTACCTCCGTGCGTTTCAACAACGCGGTCGATGCGCGCGGAAAGTGGATCATCGCCCTCAAACAACAGCTTGTAGGCATTGCGCAGGGCATGAATATCGTCGCGGGGATAGTTGGCACGGCGCAGACCGACCAGGTTCAGCCCCCCCAGACGCGCACGATTACCTGTTACCATTCCGAAGGGAATAACGTCGTTTTCAACGCCGGACATGCCGCCGACCATGACGCCCTCGCCGATGCGGACCCACTGGTGTACGGCGCTCAGTCCGCCGAGAATTGCATTGTCGCCGATGTGGACATGACCACCGAGCGTGGCACAGTTGACCAGGATAACGTTATTGCCAACCACGCAATCATGCGCCACATGGGCATTGGCCATGAGAAGACAGCCTGACCCGACGCGCGTCACCATACCGCCGCCCTCAGTGCCGAGGTGCAGGGTCACGCACTCTCGGATCACGGTCCGCTCGCCGACCTCGAGCCGGCTCGGCTCGCCGTGATACTTGAGATCCTGTGGGACCATGCCGACGGTAGCATGCGGAAACACCGTTACGTCGGCGCCAAGCGTCGTGCGCCCATCGACGACCGTATGTGCGTGGAGAACAACACCGTCACCGAGCCGGACATTTGGGCCGACGACAGCGAAAGGGCCGATGCTGACGCCCTCTCCGATCTCAGCGGCCGGGTCAACGACGGCAGTGGGATGAATATTACGCATGCGGTTGATCCTCGGCGGCGATACGGCAAGTAGCCGCTCTCGCTTTCCTATAGCTTTCGTTGCCGGCGAAGAGCCGCAATTTATGTTTCAGCGTGTTACGCAGAACCGGCCCAATCACGGTCCGTTAGGCGTTCACCAGCATGGCACTGAGTTCAGCCTCTGCGACCTTGACGCCACCGACGATGGCGGTTGCCTCGTACCACCACATGTTGGCGCGTTTCTTCAGTTTGCGTACGTGGTACTCGACTACATCGCCAGGCCCCACCGGCTTCCGGAATTTCACCTTGTCGATGGTCATGAAGTAAACCAGCTTAGGTGCGGCTCCATCCGTCGAGTTGACACAAATGGCACCTGCGGTCTGCGCCATGCCTTCGATCATCAACACGCCGGGCATGACCGGCGCGTCAGGGAAATGCCCCTGAAACTGCGGCTCATTGATGGTCACGTTCTTGATGCCGATGGCCGAATTATCGCCGTCGATCTCAATGATCCGGTCGATCATCATGAAGGGGAAACGGTGCGGCAAAGCCTTGAGAAGCGCCTGGATGTCCATGACGCCCAAAGTTCCCTTGACCAAAGCGCCGGTCTCAGCCGTTGTCACAGCGGTATCGGTTTCGCTCACGTTTCGTCCCTTCCCGTCGTCTGTTTTGCGGCCCGCTTCAGAGCCATCTGTTCCTTCGTCCACTCGCGGATCGGCTTGGCCGGATTGCCGACATAGCGCGTTCCCGCGGGAATGCTATCCTTCACCATAGCGCCACCCGAAATCTGAGCCCCCATGCCAATGCGGATATGCCCGGCGAGGCCCGTGTGACCACCAATAGCCACGAAGTCTTCCAGCTGCGTTGAACCGGAAATTCCAACCTGCGCCACCAACACGCAATGCCGGCCGATCTCGACGTTGTGGCCAATCTGGACGCCATTATCGATCTTGGTGCCCTCACCAATCACCGTGTCGCGGTTGGAGCCCCGATCAACGGTCACGTTGGCTCCGATCTCCACGTCGTCCTGAATGACCACGCGACCGATTTGGGGCACTTTCAGGTGCCCACGTGGCCCCATGGCAAATCCAAACCCATCCTGGCCAATACGAGCGCCGGGATGAATGATCACTCGGTTGCCCACAAGCGCGTATTGCAACGTAACACCGGCTCCGATATAGCCGTCCCGCCCGAAACGGACGCTATGCCCAACCACGGCATTGGCCGACACAACTGTTCCTGCTCCAACTTCCGCATCAGCGCCGATGACGGCTCCAGGTTCGACGGTCACGCCATCTTCCAGCCGCGCCGTTGGATGAATGCTGGCCTGCGGCGATATCCCGGCTTCACCAAACGGCCCCTTCAGACGAAAAGCATCTGGGAAAAGCGCTTGCATTATGAATGCCATCGCTCGGTAGGGCTGCTGAGCAACGACCACGGCGGCACCTTCTGGCGCATCAGCGACGTGAGCAGCCGAACAGAGAACGATAGACGCTCGTGTGTTCCGAAAAGCCGCGATGTAGTGAGGATTATCGAGGAAGGAAAGATCGCCAGGTCCAGCCTGATCGAGCGGGGCAACGCGGCCGATCGAAACATCGGCATTGCCGCGGGCCACCTCACCGCCGGCGATGCGTGCCACTTCGGCGAGGTTCAGTCGGCCGGCAGGCGCGAAGAATACTGGATCGGTCATACCAACAATCGATCGTCACTCCCAGGCTCTCCGAGACTGACGCTCGCCTTCCATCTTCTCCCCGGTTGAAGAATCGCAAGCTCAACGGCCATTAGGCTATCCGTCACGACCGGCTGCAATCTTCCGGGAACGGAACGCATTAGCCATCGCATAGCTCTGGTGTCAACCAAGCAGAGGCCGCAAGACGCCTGTGAGAGGTGTTGAACTGACATTCTGATGCGTCGATGTATCGGAATTGCCTTTCGGCTGAAGCATCTGCGCGTAGTCGAAATTGAGCCTCGATCACTCAATCTCAAGCTGGACACTTGAAACAAAACCGCCGCGCTTTTGGCGCGGCGGTTGAAAGTTCGATGAGGAAGGCGTCAGAACTTCGTGCCGCCAGAGAACTTGAAGACCTGCGTCTTGTCCGTGTCCTCTTTCAGGACCGGGAGAGCGAAGTCGGCACGCAGCAGACCGAACGGCGACTGCCAGACAATACCCGCACCAACTGAAGCACGCAGGTTAATGCCATTGTCGGTACCTGACGTCGGATTCTCAGAAGACCAGAGCGTACCGGCATCAGCAAACAGCGATCCCCACACGCCATATTCCTGCGGCAACATCGGTATAGGGAACAGCGTTTCAGCAGATGCAGCCACATAATACTTTCCACCGAGAGCATAGCCCGTTGCCGGATCCCGCGGACCTACGCCGTTAGTCTCGAAGCCGCGAATGATCGAACCACCAACCTGGAACTGATCAATGTAGTCGACGTCATCGCCAAGACCGAACATGGCACCACCCCTGGCACCGACATGCCCGATCAGATCCCAGTCCTCCACAAGCTCCTTGTAGTATTCAACACGAGCCGTCGTGCGGAAGAACGTCGCGTCACCACCGACACCGGCAAACTCCTGCTTGATCTGGGCGTAAACGCCGTTCCGCGGGAACGCATAATCATCGATCGTGTTGTAGGTCAGGCTCGTACCAACGATTGAGATGAAACGATCTTCGTCGGTAACAAAACTGCTGTATTTCGACTTAACGTCCGAAATCTGTTGCTGATAACCTTCATAGAACAGACCCAGCGTCGTGTCGTCGTTAAGAGGCACACCGAAGCGAAGCTTACCACCGGTATTTGTCTCATCATACGGATGAATACCGTTGTCGCCGTCGGTATAGTTGCGCCGATAAATGTCGAAACCACCCTCAAGACGACGATCGAACAAATACGGCTCGGTGAACGACAACTCGTAAGAGGAGTCACCGGTTTTTCCATCGGTGGTGATGCCCTTGGAAACCGAAGCGCGAACATACTGACCACGGCCGAGGAAGTTCTTCTCGGTGATCGAGAGCTCAGCAAGGATACCATTGGATGTAGAGTAGCCGGCACCAATGCTCACTTCACCCGTCGGCTTATCGTCCACCTGAACATTGACGATAACCTTGTCCGAAGACGAACCCTGCTCGGACCAGATGCGCACGGTCTTGAAGTAACCAAGATTCTTCAGCCTGCGCTCGGCCTTCTCAATCAACACCTGATTGTAGGCATCGCCTTCGCCAATATCGAACTCACGGCGAATCACATAGTCGCGGGTGCGATCATTGCCGATGATATTGATACGTTCGATGTAGGCACGTGCGCCCTCATCAACGAAGTAGGTCACGGCAATAGTGTGATTGGCGTAGTCGCGGTCGCCACGAGGACGCACCTGCACGAAGGCGTACCCCTTGGCCGCAACTGCCGTCGTGATTGCTTCAAGCGTCTTGTCCACTTCCGCAGCGGAATAGGTATCGCCGGTGTGCGTCAGTGCAAGTTTCTTGAGATCTTCCGGGTTCACGTCCGAGAGCGTCGTCTCGACCTTGATGTCACCGTACTTGTAGCGCTCGCCCTCATCTACCGTGAAGGTCAGGAAGAAGGAGTTCTGCTGACGGTCGAAATCGGCAGTTGCCGAAACAATCCGGAAATCCGCATAGCCGTGGTTATAATAGAACCGCCGAAGCGCTTCCTGGTCGGCATTCAGCTTCTCAGGGCTATAATTGTCCGAAGTCTTGAACCAGCCAAAGAGACCGGACTCCTTGGTGGATATGACATTGGACAACCGATAGTTTGAATAAGTCTTATTGCCCACAAATGTGATCTTGCTGACTTCGGTGCGCGGACCCTCATTAATCTGATAAATGAGATCAACGCGCCCCTTGCCAAGGTCGACCTGCTTGGGCTCAACCGTGGCATCATATCGACCGCTACGGCGATAAAGCTCAAGAATGCGCTGGGTATCGGACTCGACCTTGCCCTGCGTCAACACCGAACGCGGCTGCAGCTCGACGACGCCCTTCAGAATTTCGTCAGACTGGACGTCATTTCCTTCGAAGGCCACGCGGGCGATGACCGGGTTTTCAACGACCTTTACGATCACCTTACCGCCGGACTGGCTCACCTTAACATCGGAGAACATCCCAGTCGCAAAAAGCGCCTTGATCGATTCGTCGATCTCGGCAGCACTCAACCTCCCGGGGGTTCCCTTGATGTAAGCCGCGATGGTCTCAGGCTCCACTCGCGTATTGCCAATTACGGTTACCCCGCTCGCGGACGCGGCTTCAGCTGAGATTGCGCCCAACTCCGGGACCAACCCGCCCCACAAAGGTGCCGCAACGAGCAATGCAGCGGAGGCGGCGGCGACTTTCGTCCATTCCTTGAATGAGCGCATTTAATCACGTACCCGATTTTCTGCGGCCAGAGCCGATTGGGAACCCTTGTTACAGATTCCGATCAAGAGGTTTTTACAGTCTTTGCCACGATGCGCAAGCGACCTTGCCATGAGTGGAGCCGTTTTCCATGCTGCGCGTGACCCGAAGGTCACTCGCGGCGCCTAACCAGACGCGATTTTGGCGATATCGTTCAAAACGCCAAAGGCCATCAGCCCCAAGACGATAGCGAATCCGATGCCAAAGCCGATCTCCTGAGCCCGCTCCGGCAGCGGCCGACCACGCAACGCCTCGATCGCGTAAAATACCAGATGTCCACCGTCCAGCATGGGGATTGGAAAGAGGTTAATAAGACCGATAGAAATCGATAGAATGGCAGCAAGGTTAATAAGCGGTATCACACCCATGGCGGCCACCTGGCCACTGACGCGCGCTATACCGATCGGGCCGCTGATCTGCGAAGTCGATGTACGTCCCGAAAACATGCCAGCCACCGAGGAGAGCGTGCTGTCGACGATAGACCAGGTTTCGCGAGCAGCCTCGCGGACTGCACCGAACGGCCCGAAGCTGCGTAGTTCGACAGTCGGATTCGTCTGACGCAATCCAAGCACGGGCACGGTTTGCTTCTCTCCAAAACCGTCGACGATTTCACGCGAGCGCGGCGTTGCATGGAGAGTCAACTTCTGCCCGGAACGGTCGATGTCGATCGCGAGGTTGACGCCATTTTGCAGCATGACCACACGTTGAATATCCGCGAAGCTTTCAATCGCGCCGCCGTCGATTGCGATAATCCGGTCACCAGGAAGGAACCCTGCCTCGGCGGCCGGGCTTCCAGGCTCGATGGCACCAGCAACAGGCGCGATCATCGGCTTGCCGAAGGCGTAAAAGAGAACTGCGAGAACTGCGATGGCGAAGACGAAATTGGCGGCGGGCCCGGCGGCGACAACCGCCGCACGTGCGGCCAGACTCTTCGACTGAAATGCTCCGGGGTCAGAGGATTTTTCGCCGGGTTGGCTCGTAGCATTGGCGTCATCGATGAAGCGCACATACCCACCAAGCGGGACAGCAGAAACCTTCCATCGGGTTCCTTTTCGGTCAGTTCGGCCGAAAAGCTCGGGACCAAAACCGATAGAAAACACGCTGACGGAAACTCCAGCGCGGCGTGCCACCCAGAAGTGGCCGAGTTCATGTACGAAGACCACCACGGTCAGCACGATCAGGAAAGGAATGACTGTTCCAATCAAGGTGCCGCCGGTCGCCGTGAGAAAATCCAAGGCCTCGTCCTCTCGTGATTCTGTTTGCCTCAGTTGCCCACAATCCGAAGCCGCAGTCTGCACCGCACTCACCAGGTGTCACAACGCCCGGCGCGGATCCCAGCATCGCATCGCCACAGGGCTACTATAGGCACACCGTGGCAATCTTGCGAGCCCGGTCGTCGAGGTCCGTCGCGTCGGTGAGCGACTCTGGCTCCACCAGACCTCCTTCGTCATCAATGCGGTCAATGGTCGTTTCGACGACGCGGGCAATATCGAGAAAACCGATCCGCCCGGCGAGAAAGGCCTCAACGGCGACTTCGTTTGCCGCGTTGAGTACGCAGGGCGCTCCTGCCCCCCTTCGCATCGCCGCCTCGGCGAGCGGCAGACAGGGGAAGCGATCACGGTCAGGAGCCTCAAAGGTCAACGTACCAACCGCCGCCAGATCCAAAGGTTTCACCGACGTCGGACGGCGTTCGGGCCAGGCGAGACAATAACCGATGGGTGTGCGCATGTCCGGCACGCCAAGCTCGGCAAGCAAGGAGCCGTCCTGATAGCGAACCATGCCGTGCACGACAGACTGAGGATGCACAAGCACCGACAGTTGGTCGACCGACACAGGATAAAGCCGGTAAGCCTCTATCAGTTCCAGCCCCTTGTTCATCAGTGTCGCCGAGTCGATAGTGATCTTGGGGCCCATGCTCCATTTCGGATGCTTGAGCGCCATCTCGCGCGTTACTGCGCCGAGCTCCGCCTTAGGAGTCCTCAAGAATGGCCCCCCCGAAGCCGTAATGATCACTTCCGAAACGGCAGCGGCATTCCCAGCCTCGAAAGCCTGAAATATCGCGTTATGCTCGCTATCGACCGGCAGAATACGGGTACCGACACGTTCGGCTGTCCGCAGAAACAGTGGTCCGGCGGAAACAAGCGTTTCCTTGTTGGCGAGTGCCAAAATGCGCGTTGCGCCGAGCGCTGCAAGGCTTGGTGCCAAACCCGCGAAGCCGACGATGGCCGACACCACGATATCGGAGGGACGTGTCGCAGCCGCAACTACGGCATCGAGCCCGGCTGCAGCCTCGATCCCCGTGCCAACGAGGCGATCCCTGAGTTCGGCATAGGCGGACGGATCGGCCACCACCGCCACTTTGGCTGAGAAGCGAATCGCCAATTGGGCAAGCTCGCGAGCGTTCCGACCGGCCGTAAGCGCCTCGATCACAAACCGCCCAGGCTCGGCTGCGACGATGTCGAGTGTGTTGAGCCCAATCGATCCCGTGGCGCCGAGAATAGAAAGCCGCCGCGGGCCTTGTCCCGACGACGTTTGGCCGACAAGGTCTGCCTCCGTCTTCGCTGTCATCGCTCTCACCAGATAAGAAGGCCGTCGGCGATACCGCTTCCCGAAAGCCAATCACGTCCAAGACCAATTGCGACGGCAACGGCTAAAGCGGCCACCAGACCATCAACGCGGTCCATGATACCGCCGTGACCAGGGATGAGAACACCGGAGTCCTTTACGCCAAAGTGACGCTTCATCGCTGACTCCGCGAGATCACCTATCTGCCCCACCACAGACAGCAGAAAAGCTATGAGAACCAACGGCGCGGTCAAGCCAATGTTCGCCACAGTTGCCACGAGACATCCTGAGATTACCCCAGCTACAGCCCCACCGATGGCACCTGACCATGTCTTCTTTGGAGAAAAGCGCGGCGCCAGCTTGGGGCCGCCGATCAATCGCCCCGCAAAATAGGCAGCCGTATCGGTTGCCCAGACGACGGCTAGGACAAAAATGACCGCAACAGAACCGGTTGAGGCAAACGTCGACGTATCCGCCCCCCGCAGGGCGACTGCAGCAACGCCTGGTATGCCCGCGTAGATCAAGCCCATGGATAACCAGGCTACACGGGGCTCTGTCACTCGAGCCAACATGAGTACCGCCGCCACAAGTGCGCAGAAGCCTAACGACTGGAGAGGCTCTTCACGAGCCATCACTACCGTGACGGCCAGAAAGGCCATAAGCGCCCAGGGCGCTGCACGAAACGCGAACGGCCCGCTCATTGCCATCCATTCGCGCAGGATCAGAACTGCAGCAACCGCACAAAGCACTGCGAATACCCAGCCGCCGGCCCAAAGTGCACCGACAGTTACGGCAACCAGAACAATGGCTGACAGAACTCGTAAGGCAAGCTCTGAACTGGACTTGCCAGGCGCTGGGCTTGGAACGCTCATACGGCCTCACCCTTCTGAGGCAAACCGCCAAAGCGTCGCTCGCGGCCGAGATATTCGTCGATAGCCCGATCAAACGCGGCGCCGTCAAAATCGGGCCAATAGTCCGGTACAAATACAAACTCAGCGTAAGCCGCCTGCCAAAGCAGGAAGTTTGACAAACGCTGCTCGCCGCTGGTGCGGATGATCAAATCTGGGTCGGGCATCCCGGCAGTATCCAGCCTTGATGTAATCAGCTCGGGAGTAATATCCTCGGCCTTCAGCCGGCCGGATGCGACCTCTGAAGCAATGCGGCGAGTTGCGCGAGCGATCTCGTCGCGGCTGCCATAATTGAAGGCAATTACGAGGTTGAGACCATCGTTGCTGGCCGTCTTCTCTTCAGCCTCAAGCAGAAGCGAAGCGATATCGCCGGTCAGATTGTCGCGCCCACCAATGACGCGCACCCGCACATTACCACGGTTCAGCTCGTTAAGGTCACGTCGGATGAAGAGTTTAAGGAGGCCCATAAGCTCATTGACTTCATCCGCCGGCCGCGACCAGTTCTCCGACGAAAATCCGAAAACTGTCAGCCATTCGAGGTCAATAGAGGTGGCATGCTTTACGATGTCGCGGATAGACTGAACACCGCGCCTATGCCCCTCCGCACGCGGCAAGCCTCGCGAGCGCGCCCACCGACCGTTGCCGTCCATGATGATGGCGACATGGCGCGGCAAGCCTGCTCTTTTGTCCTTTTTCGCCGGCGCCATTCCGAGCCGCATCATATCTGACTTGCCTCCCAAAGCCCGATCATCGGCCAGTCCGACGTTCCAGGATCAGACCTGCATGATCTCCTGCTCTTTGGCAGCAAGCATCCGATCCGCCTCAGCAATCGAGTCGTCCGTGATCTTCTGAACACGGTCGGAATAAACACGCAGGGAGTCCTCGGAAATGAGGCCTTCCTTCTCGAGATCCTTCAACTCGTCAAGACCATCGCGGCGGACATGACGAATAGCCACTTTTGTCGCTTCCACATACTTGTGGGCGATCTTCACCAACTCCTTACGCCGCTCGGTGTTGAGCTCGGGAATCGGAAGGCGCAAAAGTGTGCCCTCGATGATCGGATTAAGGCCGAGATTCGACTCACGGATCGCCTTGTCGACCGCATGAACCATGCCCTTGTCCCACACCTGAACGGACAGCATGCGCGGCTCAGGGACAGACACTGTGGCAACCTGGTTGAGCGGCATGGTGCTTCCGTAGGCTGCGACGACAATCGGATCCAGAAGGCTTGCGCTGGCGCGGCCAGTCCGCAAACCGGCAAGGTCGTTCTTGAACACGCTGAGCGCGCCCTGCATCCGGCGCTTTAGGTCGTTGATGTCGTAGTCTTCATCGGCCATCTTGCCAACCTTCCAGAACTAACCGGCGCCGTGCCACCCCTCCGCCCATCACGACGGCGGGCGGCCGGCGCTCGCTATTGTTACCCATCGATAACGGTGCAGACACCCTTGCCCTTCAGAACATTGACGAATGCGCCATGCTCATGGACCGAGAACACCACTACCGGAATCTTGTTGTCGCGGGCAAGCGCAATCGCCGCAGCATCCATGACCTGCAGATTCTTGGACAGAACTTCCTGATGGGTCAGACGCTCATAGCGGCGAGCGGTGGGATCCTTCTTCGGATCGGCCGTATAAACGCCGTCAACCTGCGTGCCCTTGAGCAAGGCATCACAATCCATCTCGGCAGCGCGCAAGGCGGCGCCGGAATCAGTGGTAAAGAACGGATTGCCGGTGCCGGCGGCAAACACGATTACCTTATTGGCCCCAAAGTGGCGCAAGGCCTCGCGTTGGGTAAAGGTTTCGCAAAGGGCCGGGATGGCTATGGCCGACAGCACCACGGCCGGAGCACCAAGTCGTTCAATGGCCGAACGCATGGCAAGCGCATTCATGACCGTTCCCAGCATTCCGAGATAATCGCCCGTCGTGCGGTCACCGCCGTCGGCAGCCACTGAGACGCCGCGGAAAATATTGCCACCGCCCACCACAACGCCGATCTGAATTCCAAGCCGGTGCGCTTCAACAATCTCACCCGCCAAGCGGTCGACAACCTTGGAATCAATCCCAAAGCCTCGATCCCCCATCAGGGCCTCGCCCGACAGTTTGAGCAGGACACGGCGATACTTGAGCTCGGTCATGGGCAAAACTCCAAATTATCGAGAAAAGTCGATTCCAAGAAAGGCAGAGGATACTAATCCGTTCCAACTAAACCGCATCAGCGCTAATGGGAACCCCTATCCGCAGCTTATTAGCGGATACAATCTCGGTGGCAGCCCGCAAACATGACAAGGGCGCCGAACAAGTCGGCGCCCTTGTCAGAATTACGACACGAAAATCGTTCAGGCCTGACCGGCGGCGGCAGCCACTTCGGCCGCGAAGTCACTCTCGCCCTTGTCGATGCCTTCGCCGAGAGCGAAGCGCACGAAGCCGGTGACCTTGATCGGCGCACCGACTGTAGCCTCGGCTGCCTTGACGGCGGCTTCGACGGTCAGGTCGGGGTTGATCACGAAGGCCTGCTTCAGCAGGGTCGACTCTTCGTAGAACTTGCGGATACGGCCCTCGACCATCTTCTCGATCACGGCAGTCGGTTTACCCGACTCCTTGGCCTGCTCGATGAAGATGGCGCGTTCGCGCTCGACGACCTCAGCCGAGATTTCATCGGCCGAAAGCGCCAGCGGCGAGGTGGCGGCAACATGCATGGCTATCTGGCGGCCGAGCTTCACGAGTTCGTCGACATTGCCAGTCGACTCGAGAGCAACGAGCACGCCGATCTTACCGAGACCATCGGCAATCGCCGAGTGGATGTAGCTGGCAACGGCACCGGCCGACACCTTGAGGGCAGCGGCGCGACGGAAGCTCATGTTCTCGCCGATGGTGGCGATCAGTTCCTTGACCTCGGCATCGACCGAATGGGACTTGCCAGGATAGGTAGCGTCGGCAATGGCCGCGGCGTCGCCCGCCTTGTCGACAGCGACCGTCGCAACCGCGCGAACCAAGCCCTGGAAGGCTTCGTTACGAGCAACGAAGTCGGTCTCGGAATTCACCTCGACGACGGCAGCTGTCTTGTCGCCGGCGGCAACACCGACCAAACCCTCGGCAGCAACGCGGCCAGCCTTCTTGGCGGCCTTGGAAAGGCCCTTGGCGCGCAGCCAGTCGATAGCGGCTTCGATGTCCCCGTTGTTCTCGGCCAGGGCGTGCTTGCAGTCCATCATGCCGGCGCCGGTCTTCTCGCGGAGATCCTTCACCTGAGTGGCGGAAATGTTCATATGACCCTCGTCTTTTTCTCGTGAAACCTTGAACACCGGCAACCAGACTAATAACGGCCCGTCCTGACGGATCGATGAAGGCGTGCCCTTGCAAGTCTTCATGAGCCGCCCGACACCGGCTGGCATTCTCGGCTCGTTTGCCCGCCGACCGGCGAGCTTCCTAAAAGGTCGGGCGGACCCACAGGGGACCCGCCCGAAACGCTTGAGCAAGATCACGCCGGAGCGTGGATCAGGCATTGGCCTCGGCGGCGGCCGCGTCGTCGGCAAGCGCCGGCTCTTCGAGCGGCTGCTCAGCGGCGCCGATGTCTTCGCCCATTGCACCCATGGCGCGCGACAGGCCGTCAATGGCGGCGCGCGAGATCAGATCGCAGTAAAGCGAAATGGCGCGGCCGGCGTCGTCGTTACCCGGCACCGGGAAGGTGATGCCGTCCGGATCGCTGTTCGAGTCGAGGATGGCGGCGACCGGAATACCCAGTCGACGAGCCTCGTCGATGGCGTTCTTTTCCTTGTTGGTGTCGATGACGACGATCAGGTCAGGCGTGCCACCCATATCCTTGATACCGCCAAGCGCGCGCTCCAGCTTGTCACGCTCGCGGGTCATCACCAGGCGTTCCTTCTTGGTGAGGCGGGCAGACTGCTCGGAGTTCAGCGTCTCATCGAGCTTGCGCAGGCGCTGGATCGAGCCGGAAATGGTCTTCCAGTTGGTCAGCATGCCACCCAGCCAGCGGCTGTTAACATAATACTGAGCCGAACGATGAGCGGCCTCGGCGATCTCTTCCTGGGCCTGGCGCTTGGTACCAACCAGCAGCACGCGGCCGCCGCGGGCAACGGTATCCGACACGGCCTTCAGGGCCTGATGCATCAGCGGCACCGTCTGGGCGAGGTCCAGAATGTGTACGTTGGCGCGCGAACCGAAGATGTAGGACTTCATCTTCGGATTCCAGCGGTGGGTCTGGTGACCGAAGTGGACACCGGCCTCGAGCAGCTGGCGCATGGTGAATTCGGGAAGAGCCATAGAATGGATACCTTTTTCCGGTTTTAGCCTCCGCGGGAGGAATCAGCCAAGGCAACATTGCCAGGACCGACCGGAGGGAACGCCAAAGCGCACCCGCGGCTCCCGCGTGTGGAATGGCGCGGGATATAGGGGAAAGCGTCCGCCATGGCAAGAGGCAACCATGCTTCATCACTCAGGGAAAGCCCGCATTTCCGCCCGTAAGCGTCCCTGTCGAAGGGCATAGATCTAATCTTAAATGCGTACTATTATTATAATCATGCTTATTATATGGATTGGCTATGACAAGCTGGACCCTAACCATCGGCAGCCTCATCCACGAAATCGACCGACTGATTAAAAAGCGCTTCGACCGCTTTGCGGAAACGACAGGCATGTCGCGAGCCCAATGGCAGGTGCTGGCTCGCGTTGCAAAACGTGAGGGCATCAATCAAGCCACGTTAGCTGACCTCGTCAGCGTCGAGCCGATCACGATTTGCAGAATGGTCGATCGTTTGGAGGCGCTCGGACTTGTAGAGAGACGGCCAGATCCCAGCGATCGTCGAGCCCGGCTCATTCATATGACCGAGGCAGCTCGTCCAGGGCTTGAACGCATGAAGGCCGTTGCACAAGCGTTCTTTGCCGAGGCGCTTGAGGGCATCAGCCCAGAAGAAGAAGCGATCCTTTTCCGACTATTGAACCGTATTCACACCAATCTTGTCGCGCGCCCCGACGACCGGCAACCATTGACACTTCTTCCGGCCACCGACGGCAGCGAAACTGCCAGGTTTCCGCCGGTCCAGAAAGACTGATAATCATGTCCGACACCCAAGAAACGACTGTCCCCTCCAAGCCGGCCATGCCACCGCGCAAGCCGCGCACGCGCGGCATCGTTCGATACTCGCTCATGCTCGCGTTACCTCTTGCCTTCGTCGCTGCGGGTGGATGGTACTGGGTCGTCGGCAGTCGCTGGGCTTCCACTGAGAATGCCTATGTTCAGCAGAACAAGGTTTTGGTCGCCCCTGAAGTTGAAGGACGGATTGCCGAAGTCAGCGTCAATCAAAACCAGATCGTAAAGCCCGGGGACGTGCTGTTTCGCATCGATGATGCATCCTATCGCATTGCCCTGGAGAAGGCTGACGGCGCGGTTGCGCTCGCCCGTCTGCAGGTCGAAGAGCTACGCACGCGCCTCAAGGACGCACAAGTCAAAGCTGAGACGGCTCGTAACACACTCGCATTTCAAGAAGTACAGTTCGGACGCCAGGAGAAGCTGAGGCAAACCGGTAACGCCACCGAGGTTCAGTACGATACGGCTCGTCATGATCTGGATCTCGCCCATCAGGCGGTAACCGAGGCGGAACAAGGCGTTACCGACGCCCTGGTTGCGCTGAACGGCGATGCGAACATAGAGACGGACAAGCATCCATCAGTGCTCGGCGCCCTTGCCGCGCAGGACAGCGCACGGCTCGATCTGCAGCGAACAATTGTCCGTGCGCCGACCACAGGCACGGTCAGTCAGGTCTCCAACCTGCAAGTCGGGCAATACATCGGCAGCGGCAGCCCGGTAATGGCTATCATAGACACAACCAGCATCTGGGTTGAAGCCAACTTCAAGGAAACTGACCTTGAACACATGCGGCCCGGCCAACTCGCCGAACTGACGTTCGATGCTTACCCCAATATAAGCATCAAGGGCCATGTGGACAGTTTTGGCGGCGGCACCGGCGCGGTCTTTTCCCTACTGCCGGCTCAGAACGCTACCGGGAATTGGGTGAAGGTTGTCCAGCGCCTGCCCGTTCGCATCGCTCTCGATGAGTCAAGTTCGCTACCACTCAAAGCCGGGTTGAGTGTTGCAGTGGATGTCGACACCGGCTTTATACGCCCGCTACCGAGCTTCGTCAGGACCGCGCTCAATAGCATCGGCATCGCACCAGCGACAGAGAAACTGGCTGAGAGATGAGCTCCGCCACTGACCTTACACAGGTGCAACATCGGGGCGTTTTGTCGCTGGCCACGATGCTGGCTGTGATCATGCAGGTGCTGGATACGACAATTGCCAATGTCGCACTGCCTTCAATGCAAGGCAGCCTCGGCGCAGCGCAAGATTCAATCAACTGGGTTCTGACATCCTATATTGTCGCCTCGGCCATCGTCATGCCGCTTACCGGTTGGATGGCCGATACTATCGGGCGCGACCGATTGTTCCTGATTTCAGTCGCCGGCTTCACGCTCGCTTCTTGTCTGTGCGGCATGGCAGGAAGTCTTGCCGAGATGGTCGCGTTTCGCGTTCTTCAAGGAATATTCGGTGCCTCGCTGGCCCCGCTATCTCAGGCCGTCCTGCTTGATATCAACCCGCGTGAGCGTCATGGGCAGGCAATGGCACTTTGGGGAGCCGGCATTATGGTTGCCCCGGTACTCGGCCCGACCCTGGGCGGCTGGCTGACCGATAGCTTTAACTGGCGCTGGGTTTTCTACATCAATGTCCCGGTTGGCCTGCTTGCTTTCCTAGGCATCATTTTCGCAATGCCCTCTGCCCCGCGCCACAGCCGATCCTTTGATTTTGTCGGATTTGTCTTTCTCGGCTTATTCGTCGGCGCCCTGCAACTCATGCTGGATCGAGGCGAGCAGCTAGATTGGTTCTCTTCACCGGAGATCATCGTCGAAACGGCGGTATCGGCGGCGGCCCTCTGGTGCTTCATCGTTCACTCAGTTACCGCCGAGCACCCGTTCATTCCTCCTCAAATCTTCCGTGATAGGAACTACGTGGCAGCCAGCATCTTCACCTTTGCAATCTCTGTCGTACTGCTGGCGACGACAGCCCTCCTGCCGCCTCTGTTGCAGCGTATCATGGGCTTTCCGACCGTCACGACCGGGCTCGTACTCGCTCCACGCGGCATCGGCACGATGATCGCGATGCTTTTGGTAGGGCGTGCACTACGGATCATCGATCCGCGCCTGATAATTGTCGTTGGTCTCGGGTTGACCGCCCTAGGGCTGCGAGACATGACCGGCTTTACACCGGATATGGACTCCTGGCCCGTTGTCTACACTGGCATATTGATGGGATTCGGACTCGGACTTGTTTTCGTGCCAATGTCGACGGTCGGGTTCGCAACGTTGCCGCCTCATCTCAGAACCGAAAGCACAGCTCTCTACAGTCTCGTCCGGAATATCGGCTCATCGATTGGGATATCGCTAGTTTCCGTTGAGCTCACACGGAACATCCAAATCAACCACGCCGAGCTTGCCGAGCGGATAACCGTCTTTTCACCGGGACTGCAAACGGCCGCCCATTCCGTTGGCATGGTGGTGAACTCAAGCCAGCTAGCTGGAGTCATCGATCAGATTACGACAGTTCAGGCTACAATGTTAGCTTACATTGATGACTTTAAACTGATGATGTACGTTTCAATCGCGGCACTGCCTCTAGTATTTTTACTTCGCAAGCCAAAGACAGTTCAGGCATCAACGCGTCTTCCTGAAGCAGAGTGAAACGTAAAATGATCGTATTTCACTGAGAAATGCAGGGAAGACGCCTTCGAGGGCTACGACAGCGGGCTGCAAATTTCACGCTTCGGCAGCCCCATCACCGCGAACAGACGCCAAAAGCGCCCGCGCCTGTCCCATCCAATCTTCGCGCTCGATACGCCCGGGAAAAGCCAAGTAAGCGCCGATCCACCTTGCCTCGGCTGGCGTCCAGACCGCGATCTGGTCGAGGTGATAAACACCGAGCGCATTGAGGCGAGCGGCGTTCTGAGGGCCAATACCTCGAATAAGCCTCAGGTCATCGGCCGCGCCAGAACGCGGACTTGGCAATGCTGGCGGCCTCTCCCCAACCCGGTCGGCCGCCGCGATACGATCAAGTCCAGCAGAAACCTCAGCGGCCGGACCAGTCAATACCTCGGCAACAGGCGGCTCGACAAACTCAGGCGGCGACGCCGGCGGAGGCGCTGCCAGCGAAGGTTCTTCTGACGCAATTTCTGAAAGAGACTCAGCACCATCAACAACGCCTTCACCTTTGGCCGCCTCAGCCTCCGCTATCTCGGCAGCAGCCATGACTTCGGTCAGGCGCTCGCTCCCAACCGTGCGATGGCCAAACCATTGCTTGACCAAAACACCAACCAACACACCGATGCCGACGGCGATCGCGGTCAGGAGAAAGGTCTCGATGATCAGAATGGTCATTGTGAACACCAATGAGAAGGAAGCGACAAACAGCCGACCGTATCAAGCCTCCATGCGGTCGGAACCAAACCAACCGATCACAAGGCCAGCTGCGAAGGCGATCAAGAGGTAAGGCCAGAGTGTGATCGCAAGGTAGAGCATGGGGAGTCTCCAGATCACTGTGACGTCAAGGAAATAGAGAAACCGTCGACAGCACCGGCGGAGCCGGCCGTGGTAATCCGCGCCGGATCGACACCTATCTCGGCAAACAAACCAGCCACGTTGCGGGAGCGGGTTTCCGCCAAGCTTTCGGAAGCAGCCCGGTCAGCCCCGGTCACCGTCGCGTTCAAAGTCAGGCGCGCCGAAGGGCAGCGAAGAGCCAAGGCGCCGATTCTATCAACCACACCTTGACTCTCTCCCGCGATGGTTGCAGCACCATTCGTGAACCATATGGGCGTCCGGTTGAGCACCGCACCGATGGCGCTAGTGCAGGCGACGGCATCGAGCGGTGACTCGGTCGGCATGGCGCTGACACCAACTTCCAAAGTAAACCCCCTGGGAACTGTGGAGGCAAGCTCCGAGGGAAGGTGCGTTGCCGCGGCCGCGGTGAACGTGCTGCCCGACACTTTCACCGTCGTCCCATCCACGGTGACGTTGCCTTTGGCAAGAAGAGACGCGGCGCGAACCGCAAACAAAGCGGCATCACGCGCTCCGTCCGGCACTCCTTTGGTAACCTCCGATGAGTCAAGGATATCCGCCTTACCAAAGGCACGGTCGGCGGCGTCCCTAACCGCCTTGCGCATGGCCTCGTCGGCCATGTTTCCATCCAACGTCACGGTGTCGAACCCACGCTCGACAAAGAACCGAAAAGCCGTGGGAGCCGAAATTTCGACGCTTCCCTTAGTGACGGTTGCCGGAAGACTATCAAACTCGTCGGCGATGGCCTTGCTTGCAGCCGGATCTGACGCCTTGCCGGTAACCGACAATGTGTGATCGACAAAACGCACCTCACCGACGTCGAGCTCGGTCAGGATATCTGATGCCTTGCGAGCCACGGCGACGAGATCAACTGACGGATCCAGCCCGGTACCCAAACCAGAGCGATCCACCAATCCAAGATCATTCGCTTCGCCGTCGACCACGGTACGAATTGCGGCTCGAACGGCCTCTGACGGCGCAAAGCCGGCGATGGTCAATTGATCGGCATCCTTGGCCATCGACCAAGTGTAAGGCGACACTGCGGGAGGCGTGACGCTATTGACGACATCGTATCCGGCAGGTGGGTTGGCAACCGCAGCCGAGATTTCAAGAAAATCGCCAGACGTCGCAGCCGCTCCGGACAACGACAAATGGGTTCCGGACAATAGGGCCGTGCCCTCCCCGAGCTTGTCCAAAAGACCGATGGCAAAGCGAGCGGCGGCATCAAAGTTTGCAGGAGCACCGTCGGCCAGCGTTGTTTCGACAACCGGCGACCCATCGGACTCCTGACTGCCAGAAATGCCACCGGCAGCTTCGCTGATGTCGGCACGCGCATCATCCGAGGGAACAAATCCGGCAACTGTCACACGGCCGTGGCTTTTCGATACTGTCAGAGTAAACGGCTCAACGATCGGCAGATCAATGGACTTTTGAAGTAGGAAGCCTGACGGATTCCAAGTCTCAAGATAGGCGTTGAGCGTTCGATAGGCCTCCGGAGTGGCTGCCCGACCGGATATGACGAGCACATGATCGCTGAGAGCAATGTGAGCGGAAGCGAGCAGATCAAGGTAGTCCGCGGCCTCTCCCACCGTATCAAGGAAGCCTTCCGGAGCGCCCGATGCGTAATCGAGATTATCAAAGACATTGCGTGGGCCAACGATCTGGCGAACAGCATCAAGAAGGGTTTGACGCGCTTCCGGATCCGGCACGAAACCAGACAATGTTATGCCGCTGTCATCGCGATCAATGGACCAGACAAATGGCGAGGCGAGCGGGCGCGACACGTTTACCGAGGCTACACGGTATCCTTCGGGCAGTTTGGGAGCAAAGGTCTTTAACCGATCATAGGTGGCATTGGTGCTCGCCTCGCCTTCGATGGTCACATCTCTGTCGGTCAGCGATACCTTGCCGGAACTGATCAGGGCCGACAGTCCATAGAGAGGGCGCATCGTCTCGAAATAGCGATCATCCACCTTGCCACGCGCCAGAATGCTGTGATCGACGATATTTAGCCCAGGCGCAGCGGCAGCCAGGGCTCCCAGCATCCGAGCTCGATCCGGCAGCGACGGCGTAGCGCCCGTCAGAATGACCGAATCGCCATTGCGCTCAAGGGCCGTTACATAAGGATGAACTTCCGGAAGCAACCCAGAGGCGGTGTCATCGACGGAGCGAACGCCATAGAGGCGCTCCAGTCTTTCGACGGCCAGTTGGCGGCTTTCTTCTGACGGTGCGGCGCCTTTCAGATAGACGTCCCGACCGTGAACGTCGACCGACGCCCAACTGGTAGCTTCACCGGCCAAAACCTGCCCGGCGCGCGTACCAATGTCGGCCGTTATATCCGTCGTTTTTGTAATAAGCGCGGCCGCTGTAACGGCGACCGCCGCAGACAGCCCAAGTATCGCGGATATCTGCCAGCGAACCATCTCGCCGCGCCTCCGAAAGTTCGGACACCCACTCGTCCGTTCGTAGAGCGAGAATACGAAATGGCATTTACGAAAAGCAATTACCCTGGGAACACACTCGTCAAACAAATAATCAATAAGGCAAAAAAGTCGTCGTCAGAAAAATTGATGTCATCGATAAAAAGAAAAGGCCCGGACAAGCCGGGCCTTTCCCTCAAACCCCGAAGGGATTGATATTACCACACGCGAACGAGGCGGGTGACGGCGGTGAGGTCATTGTAGTCGCTCTGGCGACCGTAATCGACTTCACCCTGCAGGTTGAGGCCCGGAGCCAGGGCATAGTCAACACCGATGTTGCCGTAGATGTAGTCGTCAGCAGCGGCAGCAGCCGGAGCATCGACGATCTGGTAACGAACGCCAGCGTAGACGGCCAGCGGATCGGTGACCTGATACGAGGCAGCGAGAGCCAGATCGACGATGTTGTCGGCGGTGAAGCCGCCAAGGTTCGTCAGCGTCGAGGAAGCGCCGTTGCCGCCGTCGGTGTAGGCAACCCAAGCACGGAGCGACAGCTTGTCGACGAGCTTCAGGTTGGCAGTGGCCTTGACGCCGAACAGATCGTTGTCGTCATGATCGAAGGTCCGGTAGACACCCGACACGTCGAAGTTGCCCCAGGACTGGCCGTTGATACCAACGATACCCGAAACCTGGTACCCAGCCTGCTCGCCAGACGACCAAACGGTGTAGTTCGAGGTGTTCGGGCTGCCGTTGCCGTAGAAGCCGGCGCCGACGAAGAAGCCGCCACCAAGGTTGTCAACCAGGACGCTGGCACCGGTGGCGGTGAAGTCGCCAGGAGCCCAGGTCGAGTCGTTGATGCCATAGAGGCCGTCGCCATCGGCGACTTCGTCCTGACGACCAACCGTCACGTAACCAACCTGGATGAAGGCCTGGCTGACGTCGAATCCACGGATGCTGTCGTCGCTGTTGGTTTCGATTTCGAAGTACGAACGGACCATGCCGAGATCGGAAGCCGTACGGGCATCGAAGCCAACGTAGGCGTCGTTACGCAGGGCAACGTTGTCGGAGTTGGGGTTCAGCGAACCACCGTAGTTGTGGTACTGCACGCCAGCACGAATACGGCCCTTGATCTTCAGGCAGGTTTCGGTGCCGGGGATGTAGAAGAAGCCGGCGCCGTAGGCGTCGCAAACCTTCACGTAGTCAACAGCGGCCGGAGCAGCATCGCCCGGCAGGTCGGCGGCGTAAGCACCAGTGGCGACCATCAGGCCGGCGGCGGTGCCGAGCAGCGTCTTCATGTTCATTTCCTGACCTCCAAAAGTCATCTAGAGAAAGAACCCTTCCCTGCCTGACAACAAACGGCCTGACCGTTATCATCCTTGGCGTGGAACCGGTTCCGGTTCTTTGCCGCCTTGCTCCGCCGCCTAACCACCCCAGGCAGATCGACTTCACTTGGCGGTGAGTTCCGTCTCCCGAAATCTCACGGTGATAGTGATGGCCGATCCTGAGCCGGTCTTCAACGGGAAACACGCTGCCGATCGGCTCGACGTGGCTAATCGAAAATCCATGTTGCAGTTTTGTCACTCACCTCCCCACCCCCTGGGAGGCAAGAGTTAAGAAGAGGTTAAGCTTCTGGTTCAAAAGGAAATTGTCGGTTTCCAACCCATTAGCATCCCGCGCTTTTCCACAGAGCTCAGGGAACCTACTCATAATCAAACGGCTAAGCACCAGATGAGATTTCCACCGCCTCAGCCAGCGCAGGACATGACTAGGGTGGCGAATCTTTCCCGGCAGAATCGGAACGCGGAAAAGACCGACATGCCGGAATCAGGAGGCATGGGCCAAGCGTGCGCGCGAAGATGCCTCGGTCCTTTGATACCATCGACCCCGCCGGGTCTTGATGGCGGCAGAGCTTTCAGATTGGATGGAGTCCTCTTTCTGAACGCACTCTCGGAACAGCTACATGTCCTCTCGTCCTTCGCCTCAGGCTGTCGTCGCCGGCCTGATCGCTGCCTTCGTCGGCTTTGGCGGTGCCTTTACCGTCGTGGTGCGTGGGCTTTCGGCGGCGGGCGCCTCCCCTGCTGAAGTCGCGTCGGGTCTCATGGCGGTCACCGTCGCCATGGGCCTGTCCGGTATTATATTGAGCCTGAAGTTTCGAATGCCCGTATCGGTTGCCTGGTCGACGCCAGGCGCAGCATTGCTTGCTTCTTCTGGCGCGGTCAGCGGTGGGTACTCCTATGCGGTCGGCGCCTTCCTGATCACGGGCGCTCTCCTGATGCTTTCGGGCGTAATAAAGCCACTCGGCCGCGCAGTCGCTGCCATTCCAGCACCCATAGCTTCAGCAATGCTAGCTGGCGTGTTGCTCTCCCTCTGTCTGGCGCCGGTCAAAGCTGTTGCTGTCTCGCCAATTGCCGGCCTCGCCGTGGTGTTGACTTGGCTGATCGTCGGGTTGTGGCGCAAAGTTCTCGCCGTTCCGGCAGCCGTCATTGTCGCCGCAGTTATAATAGGAGCGACCACACCAATACCGGACGCGGTAACCCAAGGCTTGATTCCCGCGCCACTGCTTGTTGTCCCTCATTTCAGCTTTGCTGCGCTGATCGGCACGGCGTTACCGCTCTATGTCGTCACCATGGCTGCTCAGAACATTCCCGGCATGGCCGTTCTGAACGCCAACAACTACCGGCCGGAGTTCGGCCCCATTCTGAGGAACACGGGTGCCTTCACTCTTCTTGCTGCGCCGTTCGGAGGGCATGCCGTCAATCTCGCCGCCATCACCGCCGCTCTTTGTGCCGGACCGGACGCCGATCCCGATAAGGATAATCGGTATTGGGCCGCCGTCGTCTGTGGCGTTGCCTACGTCATTGTGGGTTTGATTTCCGGGGCCGCTACAGCCTTCATCGCTGCAGCGCCGCCGGTGCTGATCGAAGCCGTCGCCGGTCTTGCGCTGCTCGGAGCCTTTGGCGCCTCCACATCGACAGCCTTGTCCGCCCCTGAAACTCGAGAGGCCGCCGTCGTCACTTTCCTCGTCACGGCATCTGGAGTCGGCTTCCTCGGAATCCCTGGCGCATTCTGGGGATTGATCGCCGGAATCGCCATTCACTTCATCAACCGCTTCAGGGTTGCCTGACGGATCGCATCGGATCCACGTAATGCTCTATTTAGTAAGACACGGACAAACGCTCTGGAACACCGAGGCGCGTTTCCAGGGCCAATATGACTCGCCTCTCACTGAAGTCGGCAAAGGTCAGGCAACCCGCATCGGCCAGGCGCTTGCCGCGGAGATCGGTCCCCGCGCCGAGCCGATTAGAGCCTACGTCAGCCCGCTTGGCCGAACCCGTGCTACGGCATCGCTGATTGCTCGGTCACTACCAATGAGGATCATAGAGGAGCCAAACTTGATGGAGGTTCATTTTGGTGACTGGGAGGGCCTCACGCGCGAAGATATTCTGTCGCGCTTCGGCAAAGACAAATCCATCCGCCCAATCGATTGGCAGTTCCAGGCCCCCGGCGGAGAAACCCTTGATACCGTCCTTGCCCGAGTGGGGGCATGGTACGCAACCGTCGAAGCTCCGGCAGTCATCATTACACATGGCATCATCAGTCGTCTGGTGCGAGGGCTTTATGGGGGGCTAAGTCACGAGGAAATGCTGAAGCTGCCGGTGTCGCAGGACGGCTACTTCCGGCTTGATAGCGGCCAGATGGATTTCGTTCCCGCTCCCTGACGAACTGCAGCTAAACCTTGCAGGTTTCATTGACCGAACTGGTCAATTCCTGGTGTTGTGGGCGTGATAGACCACCTCCGGCCTCGCCAGGATAGCGGTTATGCCGTATGGTCATTCCATCATGACCTTCTGGCAGCAATTCTCCGCCGTCATCGCCCGCATTCCCGATGCGGTCACCTGCGTATTCCAGTGCGTCGTGGACGTGCTACGTGAAACGCTGTCTGCGGACGCCCGCCGTGGCGTGGCTTTTACGTCGGCGATGATTGCCCTCTCAGCCAAGATGGCCAAGGCGGATGGCGTCGTGACGGCCGACGAAGTGGCGGTGGTCGAGCGCCTTTTCCAGGTGCCGCCTGAGGAGAAGCGTCACGTTGCCCGCCTCTTCAATCTCGCCAAGCAGGACATCGCTGGCTACGAGTATTATGCCGAGCGGATCCATGCCCTTTATCAAGAGGACATGGAAACGCTCGAGGATATATTGGATGGCCTGTTCGTGATCGCAACGGCCGACGGTAGCCTGCATGACGGCGAGCTGACCTTCCTCCAGACCGTCGCCGGCATCTTCCGCCTTCCCCAGGCTGCCTTCCATCGCGTGTTCGCCCGGCACGTCGGTGAGGACGCGCGTTGCCCCTACGCCGTTCTGGGTCTTCCGCCCGATGCCGATGATGAGGCGGTGAAGAAGGCATGGCGTAAGCTGGTTGCTGAGCACCATCCCGACCGGCTCCAGGCGCGTGGTCTGCCAGCCGATTTCATTCGTGTGGCAACGGAGCGGATGGCGACCATCAATGCCGCTTACAGTGCCATCACGCGCCAAGCGGCATAGCGGCACTGTCACTTTCATCGATTTTGAAGAGACTAGACTTCCGGCTTCCCTTCGCTTCGGCTAAAGACGGGGGCCATGACAGATCCGACCTTTCTTCCTGACGGCTACCATGCCCTCGCCCCCGGCAAGCTTGCGAACCTTGTCACGTTCCTGGAGATGACGGAGCGACCGGCAAAGCCGTCAAAGCAGCCCCCCGTCGGCTTTTCCCTGGAAGCGGTCAAAAGCTGGAATACGGACGATTTCCTCGACCTCTATCGCGAGATCGGTTGGGAATGGCTGTGGAGTTCACGCCTCTTGATGTCGCGTGAGAAGCTCCAGGCAAAGCTTGCCGCATCGCATATGCGGTGCTGGTGCCCTGTTCGTGGCGGACGCCGCATGGGCATTGTTGAAATGGATATCTCCAAGCCCAACGAGACCGAAATATCTTTCTTCGGTCTGGTTCCCGATGCGGTTGGTGGTGGCATCGGTGGATGGTTGATGCGGGAAGCCATCGAGATCGCCTTTGCAAGACCGGGTGTAGGGCGCTTGTGGCTGCACACCTGTCATTTCGACAGTCCCCAAGCCCTCCCCTTCTACATGCACTTGGGTTTCAAGCCCTATGCTCGGGCGGTCGAGGTGCACGACGATGCCCGTCTCCTTGGGCAACTAGACGAGAGCGCGGGCCCGCACGTACCGATCATAAGGAACGCGCGCGCACCCGACCTCGACTGAAGGCGCAAACGGCTTGGAACACAAACGGACTGGTTTCGTCGTCATCTTGTGGTATTGACCTTGCGGTACTAGCCCGTGGGTGACAACCCGGTGGGCACGTACCGAAGAGACCGACATGATCGCATCCGAGCGCCCGGCTCCCGTTTTCATCGATAGTCCCCCCCGCCTGCCCATGACGAGTTTCCGCGATGCGGAAGCGGCGGTTGATCGTCTGATCGAGATTTATGCCCGCAATACCGCCTTTCTTCGCTCGTCCTTTGAGGCTGTTGTTCAGGGCTCCGTTCCTGATGGCCGCATTCGCGCCTATTACCCGCTGATCCGCGTATCGACCGACACCCATGGCCGCGCGGACTCCCGCCTTTCCTACGGCCAGTTCAGCGGCCCGGGCGTCTACGAAACAACGGTGTCGCGGCCCGAGTTGTTCAGGGCCTACCTCGTCGACCAATTGACCGTGATCATCCGCAACTACGATGCGCCGATCGAAATCGGCGAGAGTTCGCTGCCGATCCCGCTGCACTTCGCCTTCTACGAAGGGGCTTACGTCGAAGGCGCGTTGATGGATACCCTGCCGCGTCCGCTGCGCGACATGTTCGACGTGCCTGACCTTGCGGTAACCGATGACGCCATCGTCAACGGCACGCTCGACCCGAAGATAGGCGACCCACTTCCGCTCGCGCCATTCACGGCGCCGCGCGTCGACTATTCGCTGCACCGGCTGCAGCACTACACAGCCACGTCGCCGCGCTTCTTCCAGAACTTCGTGCTTTTCACGAACTACCAGTTCTACGTCGATGAGTTTGCAGCGCGCGCCCGCGAAATGATGGCTTCAGGCCAGAGCGATTACGTAGCCTTCGTCGAGCCCGGCAATCAGGTCACACCGCTCGGCGAGGCTGCACCGACGGAAGGCGATGAACTGCCGCGCCTGCCGCAGATGCCTGCCTATCACCTGGTACGCGAGGATCATTCCGGCATCACGTTGGTCAATATCGGTGTTGGACCATCCAATGCCAAGACAATCACCGACCATGTCGCCGTCCTGCGCCCGCATGCCTGGGTGATGCTTGGCCACTGCGCCGGCCTCAGAAACAGCCAGGCGCTCGGCGATTATGTCCTGGCCCATGGTTATGTTCGCGACGACCACGTGCTCGATGCGGATCTGCCGCTGTGGATCCCCATTCCGCCGCTCGCCGAAATCCAGGTGGCACTGGAAGGATCGGTCGCCGAGGTCACCGGCCTCAGGGACCTCGAGCTCAAACGCATCATGCGTACCGGCACCGTTGCCACCATCGACAACCGCAACTGGGAACTGCGCGACCAGCGCGAGCCGGTCCAGCGTTTCTCGCAGTCTCGCGCCATCGGGCTCGACATGGAGTCGGCGACAATCGCCGCCAACGGCTTCCGCTTCCGCGTGCCTTACGGAACTTTGCTCTGCGTCTCCGACAAACCCCTGCACGGCGAACTGAAACTGCCGGGCATGGCCAGCGCCTTCTATCGCCGCCAAGTCAGCCAGCACCTGACCATCGGGATTCGCGCCATGGAGAAGCTGCGCGAGATGGCACCGGAACGGCTGCATTCGCGCAAGCTACGCTCCTTCATGGAAACGGCCTTCCAATAAGGCCCTTTCCGTATCCCGCAAAACCAACCTTGATGCCGCACCAACCCGGATGAACTGATGCTCACTATTTTTGACTGCGACGGCGTACTCATCGATTCAGAAATCATTTCCGCGACTGTCACTGCGGAAATCCTCAACGATGAGGGTATCGCCATGACTGCAGAAGAAGTGACATCGCGCTTCGCGGGCCTCGCCAGCGGTGAGATGGAGGCGATCCTCTCCGAGGAAACCGGACTCCCCGTGAGCGGACGCATCAAGGAACGCATCCAGGCGGAGTTCGATCGCCGCATCGTCCACGTCAAGGCAGTCCCAGGCGTTGCTGACCTGCTCGATACGCTCGACGGACCTCGTTGCGTCGGCTCCAACGCCGACTCGGCTTATCTCAAGCGCGCCCTCACCAGCGCCGGGCTCTACGATCGGTTCAAGCCTTACGTGTTTTCGGCCGGCGAGGTCGGAACGCGCAAAGGCAAGCCTGATCCGAATGTCTTCCTGTATGCCGCACAAGAACTCGGTGTGGCGCCTTCCGACACCATCGTGATCGAGGATTCATTCGCAGGCGTAACCGCTGCGGTTCGAGCCGGCATGCGAGCGATCGGCTTTACAGGTGGTGCCCACTCTTGGCCCGGCCATGCCGATGCTCTGATGGAGGCCGGGGCGGAGACGGTTGTGCGGCGGCACTCCGACATTCTCGCTGTGATCGAGGCTTTCGGCAGTTGGGATGGCCGCGGCGTTTAGTTGCCGGAGAGATCGGCGCGGCTCTGAAAGCGCCGATCTCACTTCACGTTTCAGTGCTTCAGGATTTCCTTCAGAGCATCGGCAAGCGAATAGCGATCACTCCCTTCGCCCGAGACAACGTCGGCTATGACCGGGCGGCCACTTTCGGCAATGACGCGGAAGTGGATCTCCGAGACGGCATTGCGTTCCTCGTCTGAGGCATCCTCCATGCAGGAGAAGCGCTTGAAACGAGCAACGACATCGGTCGCGGCTCCGTCCTTGGCACCTGCCTGAATGGTCAGTTCTTCCAGAGGACAGCCGTCCTGCCCAAGAATGATCGGGTCATAATCGAAGGGGCTTCCTTCAACCCCTTCTGCGTCCATGGCAGGATGCTTGGTCGCTTCAGTGTAGAGCGCTCGTATCTCTTTGCTGAAGTTGCCGATGTGGGCGGCATCGAAATAGTCGACAGCTTCTCCATCGGTGTTGGACCAGAGAGCAGTTGCCACGTCCATGACGGCGTGTACCGGTGACGTGACATCAGCGGCCCTTGCCGGCCCCGCGAGACACAAGGACAGGGCAACAAGAAAGTACTTCAGCATCGGGAATCCAATCGTCGCCTTGCGCGAAATCCGGGCGACATTAAGCATTCGCAACGGACCGCGCAATTGGCGAACCTCTCAGCAAAAACGATCATGCTTTCTTTGCTGCTCGCAGCACGGCAGCAATCACTGCGGCGACAGCCTTATAGAGATCGACCGGAATCGTTTCGTCGAGTTTCAGCGTGGAAAGCGCATCGGCAAGCGCCGGATTTTCCTCCACCGGAACCCCGGCCTCCCTGGCCTTTTCGATGATCGCATCAGCGACCGCGCCTTTTCCCGTCGCAACCACCTTTGGAGCTTCGGGCGCGGCATACTGGAGGGCTATGGCCTTCCGGATGTCCTTTTCGCTCATAGCTGCAGATCCAGGCGGTGACTGGGGACGATGGTTGCATCCTCATGTCCCTCGGGAGGATGCCCGCGGTGTAAATCAACGCCAGCCACCACCATGCCTTCCTGCTCTAGGCCAAGCACGATATTCTCCCGCTCCGCTTCCATGCGGACCAGCCCATCATCGCTCTCACACCAGACGCCCACCGCTACACGGCGGCCGTCCATCAAGCCCACGCGAACGGCGACCGGGCCGAGGGGAGCAATGTCGAAGGCTATGTCCACCTGGAATACCCGGCGCGGCGGAGCGCCGGGTTCGCTCGGCGCATGGTCGTCTCGCTCAATGCGGAGCTGGGCGATTGACGTTCCATTCGGCCCGGCGATGGGGATTTCCATCACAAACGCCTGCGCGACCTGAGCGGTTTTCGAATCCCGACTCTCGGCAGTCACCGCCTGATGCAGGAAGACGCGGGACAACGAACGCTCAGCCTCGCCAAGAGCGCGACCAGCCAGCGTTTCCGTAGAGCTCGAATCGGCCTCTTCGCTGCCCGGAGGAGCGACAGCGGGTTGGCCACGAACCGGCCCGCCCTTGCGCGGCGGCTGCGGTCGATCGACACGAGGCGCCGTACCATCATCGCTCGCCCCATCAAGGCTGGCCATCACATCTGCATTGCGGCCGAGCCAGGTAACAAGCTCCCTACGCAAGAGATCGAGAGCCCCCTTGAGATCGAGGCCAAGCTCCGCGGGTATCATCGACGGCGCAGCAGCCTGTGGCGCATTCAGCCGGGCAGGTACCTCCGGCACTGCGCCGAGTGGTGCCGCTGCCATACGGACCGATGGTGCCGCAGGTTGCACAGGCTCCGCCGAGGTTTGTGTCGAAGTGGCCGTTGGTAGGGAGGATTTAGGAGCTTGGGGTGAGACAGAGTCCGGCACATGCTCTGACGGCTGGGACACCCCCGGCGTGGTAGCCACCTGCGCCGGAAGGGCCGGTGCGGGACCGGCGGGCGCTTTCGAAGCAACCACTCCCGGTTGCGCATTCGGAAGGCTTTCGACGACGGAGGGCACAAAGGGCGCTCGATCACCCGCCGGACGAGACAGTCCGGCCTCGGTGGCAGGCGGCGCGGTGGCCGGAGACGACGCGGCGGGAGCAGGCTGTTGAGCCGGAACGGCAGGGGTGTCCGCGGGAGCCTGCGAGGCAACCGTCAGCGGCCTGCCGGGAGTCCACGGCGCGAATGAGCGGGTGGTTGGCGCTTCGCCTGATGGATGAGCAGGGAGAGCTTGTTGACTTGGTGCCTCGCCAGCAGGGACGGTGCCCGGTTGGGCGGATGTGACAAGCGCCGGCGGTCGCTCCCCAGTCGGAGCAGGAATCGCTGCCCCGGGTGCCGCAACCTTCTCTGCTAAGGCGGCAGGTATTTCGGACGCGACAGAGGAGGTCGCTTTCGAAAGCACGTCCTTCGCAGCCGGCGACGTCGGGAGAGTTTCGACGGGTTCGGCCGGCAAAAGTTGTGGTTGGGCCGATACTGGCGCATCGCGCCCGGTATCGGGGGGCGATGGCGGCCCACTATTCCCTAAAGGAGATGGCGCAGTGGGGCTTGCCGCCACCGGTACCTCTCCAGCAGAGCCTTGTTGAACCAACGCGCCAGCCGATTGCAGCAAGGGAACCGAAGCGGCAGCGGTCTGAGTAAACGCCGGCCCCGCCGGCACTGTTCGATTGCTGGAAGAAGCGGCCGCGGTTTCAGGTATCGCAGCAGGCGATGTCGTGTTGGGTGTGACGACAGCCGCCGTGGCCGGAGCCTCAGGAACACTCGAAGCCGCTGCCGGCGCCGACAACCCTCCAAGACGTCCGTAGGCCTGAGCGGCTGCAGCTGGCGTACCGCCGCTAGCGGGAGTCCCAACGTTACTGGATGACTGAGGTTGAGGAGAAGATGCCGGCCTTGTCGCAGGAGTCGACGTTGCGGGCGCTGGCGACGATATAGCGGGACGAGCCGCCACCTGGACATTATCCGCCGGAGGCCCACCAAGTGCTTGGCGAACAGCAGGCGGCAAGGCAGCGGGCATATTGCCTGCAGCGACTGCCTCGTGGAACACGCCCGAGGATCGGATCGCCTGGGCTATCCTTTCCGGCGTCACATCACCCTCATCAAGGCGGAAAGACAACAGCGTGTTGACAGCAGCCTTCACGCTATCGGGCAAATCGGGCGCCTTGGCGAGTTCGGTCAAAGTGGCGTAGAGCGACGCAAGCCCACCCTGACGACCAAGCGCCTCGGCCACCGCTCTCTCAAGCAATGTGGTTTCTGGAATGATGGCAGCCGAGGGCTCAGCCGATATCGCTGCCTGGAGATCGAGAAGCGAACTTGCGGCGGTCTGCTGGGCGAGCGTTTTGCCAGGCTGACCGGAGTTCGCCTGGATTTTGTTGGTCACCGGCGGCAGCGAGCCAATCGCCATGGGCGTGTTCCCGAAAAAGGAGCATTCGGGAGGGTGCTTCGAAACGGGCCGTCTGGCAAGACGTTACATCGGCTCTGGCCCAATTTCGGGCGGAACGGCAGCCAGAGCTGCCGTTCCGCTATTCAATCAGGACTGATGGACGAGCTTTGGCTGGCGGGCAGCCAGCGTCTCATCGACGCGGCGGCGCGGCGCGAGCTGAGGCGCAGCCTTGAAGCTGTCGGCATCTCCCGACTTCGCCTTCTCTGCGAGGTGACGCAGCGTGCCGATGAACTGATCGAGGCTTGCCCTAGATTCGGACTCAGTCGGCTCGATCAGCAAGGCGCCGTGAACGACCAATGGGAAATACATGGTCATCGGATGGTAACCCTCGTCGATCATTGCCTTGGCAAAATCGAGCGTGGTGACCCCCGTGCCCTCAAGGAAATGATCGTCGAACAGCACCTCGTGCATGGCAGGCCTTTCCGGGAAGGCAACTGACATGACGTCCTTGAGGCGCGCCTTGATATAGTTGGCGGCGAGCACCGCATCCTCGGAGGCCTGCTTGAGGCCGTCCGCGCCGTGGCTCAGCATGTAAGAGAGCGCACGCACGAACATGCCCATCTGACCGTGGAAAGCCGTGATGCGGCCGAAGGGCTTCAGCCCCCGTTCGCTGGCCGCCTTGCGGGTCTCGACGAACTCGGCGCTGCCATCTTTGCCAAACCGCACGAACGGAACGGGCGCATAAGGCGCAAGACGATCGGACAGCACCACCGGGCCGGCACCGGGACCGCCACCGCCGTGGGGCGTCGAGAAAGTCTTGTGCAGGTTGATGTGCATGGCATCGACGCCGAGATCACCCGGACGTACCTTGCCGACGATCGCGTTGAAGTTTGCACCATCAGCGTAGAAATAAGCGCCGGCAGCGTGCACTGCTTCGGCGATTTCGACGATGTCGCGCTCGAACAGCCCGCAGGTATTGGGGTTGGTCAGCATGATGGCTGCCACCTCAGGACCAAGCCGCTTCTTCACTTCTTCCGGGTCCACGGTGCCGTCGGCCCGCGCCGGCACGCCGACAACGCGGAAACCGAGCTGAGCAGCGGTCGCCGGGTTGGTACCGTGCGCCGATTCAGGCACCAGCACAACATCGCGTGCTTCGCCGCGATCGACGATCGCCGCCTTGATCGCCGCCATGCCGCACATTTCGCCATGGGCGCCAGCCTTGGGGCTCATGGCGACCGAGGACATGCCTGTAAGCTCCAACAGCCAGCGTCCCAGTTCGGCAACCAGCTCCACGGCACCGGTCACAGTTGAGAGCGGCTGCAGCGGATGCACGTCACCGAAGCCAGGCAACCGCGCCATGGCTTCGTTGAGACGCGGGTTGTGCTTCATGGTGCAGGAGCCCAGCGGATAAAGGCCCAGATCGATCGCGTAGTTCTGACGGCTGAGGCGCACATAGTGGCGCATCGTCTCAGGTTCTGTGAGGCCGGGGAGATCGACCGGAGCTGCCCGGCCAAGTCCACCGAGGCGGGCCTCGAACGCATCGACTTCTTCAATATCGACGCCGGTTACGTTGGCGCGGCCAACTTCGAACAGCAGCGGCTCTTCGATGGCGAGTCCCTGGTTGCCCGTAAAAGTGAGGGCAACGGTCTGAATATCGGCGGCAACGGGCGCGGTGGGACGACCCACGTTATTCATGGTCATTGGTCACCTCCGAAGGTGAACAGTGTCGAAAGCAGGAAACTGCGATAGCGGCTCGGCGTCTTGGCCGGACTCTCACTGAAGAAGCGGCGCAGGGCGACGGAAGGCGTTTCCACTCCCCATTGCTCGCCGCTTTCCTTGGGACGTCGATCGGTCATGCCAACACCTCCCGCAGCGCGGCAACCAATGCGGCCCGGTCCTCGTCGGTATTGATCTCGGTCGAGGCGACGATCAGCACGTTGCCGAGTTCCGGACGGTTCGGCTCGAGCCGGCTTGCCGGCACGCCGGCGAGAATGCCCCTGGCAGCCAGCATCTCGACCACCTCGGCGGCATTCTTCTTGAGGCGCAAGCCGAACTCGTTGAAGAAGGTCCGGTTCATAACCTCCACGCCGGGGATTCCAGCCAGGGCATCGGCCAATCGCACCGCGTTGACATGGTTGAGGCGTGCCAGCCTGGTCAACCCGGTTCCGCCGAGCAGCGTCAGATGGATCGAAAAGGCCAGTGAACAGAGACCGGCGTTGGTGCAGATGTTGGACGTCGCCTTTTCGCGGCGGATGTGCTGCTCGCGCGTCGACAGCGTCAGCACGAAGGCGCGCCGGCCATCGGCATCGACCGTCTCGCCACACAGGCGGCCGGGCATCTGGCGCACGTATTTCTGCCGTGTCGCGAAGAGACCGACGTAGGGGCCGCCAAAGCTGAGGGAGTTGCCGAGTGACTGTCCCTCGCCCACCACGATATCGGCGCCCTGGGCTCCCGGCGACTCCAACAGTCCGAGCGATATCACCTCTGTGAACACCGCGATCAAAAGCGCCCCGACGGCGTGAGCCTTCTCGGCGATCGGCTTCAAGTCATAGAGGTGGCCGTAGAACGACGGCGACTGCACCACGACGCAGGACGTGGTCTCGTCGAGGGCACCAAGAATATCCTCGGTGCCGGAAAGGTCAGGAGCGAGACTTTCCACCGTGTGCCCTGGAAAACGCGTTACCGTTTCGACGACACCGCGATAATGAGGATGAACACCGCCCGAAAGCACCGCCTTGTCACGCCGGGTGATGCGATGGGCCATCAGCACCGCCTCGGCCAGAGCCGTCGAACCGTCATACATTGAGGCATTAGCCACTTCCATGCCGGTCAGGCGGGCAACCTGCGTCTGAAATTCGAATAGAACCTGCAGCGTTCCCTGAGCGATCTCCGGCTGATAGGGCGTGTAGCTGGTCAGGAACTCAGAGCGCTGGATCAGATGGTCGACCGTCGCCGGAACATGGTGCCGATAGGCGCCAGCGCCGACAAAGAAGGGCACGGATCCGGCAGAAACGTTCTTGGCTGCCATGGCGCCAAGACGGCGCATGACCGACTGCTCGCTGGCGTGTGGCGGCAGTTTGGGCAAACCGGAAAGTCGCTTGGCAGCCGGCAAATCTGCGAAGAGGTCGTCGATCGATGCTGCACCGATGGCAGCCAACATGTCGGCGCGATCGGTGTCAGAAAGCGGAAGATAGCGCATGGAACGAACTCCAATGGCTCGAGCAAGCGATGCGATAGTTCTGGAAAAGCAGCATTCCCTTGCCGCCAATAGGCAATCGTCCCAAGCGTAGAGGTTCGCTTCTGCGAACCGCCACGCACCTTGGTCTGCTTGCCTTCACGGCGAATACGGCGGGAAAGCCACCACGGGCAGGCGATTAAAGCCCTTCGACAAAGGCCTTGTAGGCGGCCTCGTCCATCAGAACTTCCAACTCGGCAGGATCGGTGATCTCGATACGACAGAACCAGCCGGCGCCTTCCGGGTCTTCGTTGACGGTGATGGGGCTGTTGGCGAGCGGATCGTTGGCCGCGACGACCGTACCGGTCACCGGCGAGTAGACTTCGCTCGCAGCCTTGACGCTCTCGACGACGGCGGTCTCCTCGCCCTTTTTCACCTTGCGGCCAACGGCCGGGACCTCGACGAAGACGACGTCCCCAAGCTGGGCCTGCGCGTAATCGGTAATGCCGAGCGTGGCGACATTGCCCGACACGGAAATCCACTCGTGCTCTTCGGTGTAATATTTGGTCATGATCTTGTTCCGCTGTCTCTGGAGATTTTACTTGGGCGCGCGATAGAAACGCGCCGGGACGAAGGGAAGAGAAACGATTTCGGCCGGCAGCGCCTTGCCGCGCACCATCAGCCCAACGCGCGTTCCAGGCCGAGCATGGACGGCGGCGACGTAACCCATCGCCACCGGTCCGCCGACCGTCGGACCAAAGCCACCCGACGTGACGGTCCCAATCGTAACGCCATTCTCGTCGACGATTTCTGCTCCGTCGCGTGCGGGCGCACGTCCATCGGGTCGGATGCCGACCCGCTTGCGTGCGACGCCGTCAGCAATCTGCGAGCGGACGATATCAGCGCCCGGGAAGCCGCCTTCCTCGCGGCGACGCTTCTGGATCGACCAGAGGAGGCCAGCCTCAACCGGCGTCGTCGTCTCATCGATGTCGTGGCCGTAGAGGCAAAGGCCACCTTCGAGGCGCAACGAATCGCGAGCGCCGAGGCCGATGGGCCGGACGCGCGGATCGCGCAGCAGGACTTCCCAAAGGCCGACAACAGTGTCGGCATGAACCGAGATCTCGAAACCATCCTCGCCGGTATAACCAGAGCGGGACAGGAAGACCGGGATACCGGCGATCGTCGACGGCCCCACGTCCATGAAGTCCCAGGCAGCAACATCCGCACCGAGGGACACCAAAACGTTCACGGCCTCCGGTCCCTGAAGAGCCAGAAGTGCTCGTTCTTCATGGATTTCCAGCAGCACGCCTTCCGGCAATCTCGCAGCGATGTGAGCGTAGTCCGCGACCTTGCAGGCCGCGTTGACAACAAGCCCCAGGGTTCCATCTGCGCCGGGAGCGCGATGCACCATCAGGTCGTCGAGAATACCGCCACGCTCGTTGAGAAGCTGGGAGTAACGCTGCCGACCCGGCTCCAGGCTGGCGATATCGGCCGGAATGAGGGCTTCGAGGGCTCGGGCGACGGTATGATGGTCGGCCCCGCGAAGCGTTGCCTGCCCCATGTGCGATACATCGAACAAACCTGCCGCCGCGCGACAATGAGCGTGCTCGGCGAGAATGCCCTCGTACTGAACCGGCATCAGATAACCGGCGAACGGCACCATGCGCGCCCCGAGCGCAACATGAGCGTCGTAAAGCGGTGTCTTCAGCGGCGGTGCGCTGGAATGAGAGTCATGGTCGGCATTGACGGGTGTCGTCATGCGTCTGCTCCGGATAGAGGTGGGCGGATGACGAGCCTCGTCATATCCGCGCCCCCTCTGTCACGAAACCTGAGAGATTTCCCCAGACGCCTTGTCCGGGTTACTCCTTCGGTGAGTCGAGGCGTGAACCTCGACTGCTTTCCAGAGCGTCGGCCGCTGCGAGCGGTCCTTTTGCCTGAGAGTTTCCGGGGCGGTTGCTCCTTCGGCGCCGACGGTAACCACCGTCGGTCTCTCCCGCGCAGCGTGTCGGAGACTTGCGTCCCCGCGTCCGGGCACGACATTCCCGAACGACCGCCAACATGACCTGCCGGCGGCAGAATTTCAAGCAACTTTGGGCGGCATCGCCGCCTACCTACTTTTTCTTCTTGTCCTTGGACTCGTCGAAACCGACGTAGATCACGAAATTGCCCTGGCTCTTGTCGCCCGGAACAATGACGTCCGGCGCCACGAAATCCCAATCCGCAGCAGCTGAGCCCGGCGCAATCGTGATGTTCTGCGGGTAGAGCTTTGAGTAAAGCACTTCGTCGCCGTTTCGCACCAGAACGACTCGGACCGGCAATGTCGCAGCGCCAACGGCTCCGTTGGGACCCGCGAGAAGACGACCGGCAACGCCCACCTTGATGGTGGTGGTGCCCGAGGCGTCGGTATGGCATTCGCGAGCGAACTTGCGAATCGTGCCCTGGAAGCGGACCGCGCTGAAATCGCCTTCCTTGCCCTTCTCGAAAACGGCAAGCATCTGCGTGCCTTCGCGCACCTGCACTTCCGGGCAGACCGCGACCGGGGCAAACTTCTCGACCGTTTCTTTCTCCGCCTTCGGATCCGCGCCGCCTGCGAGCATCATGCGGGGAGAGAACCCACTCATCGAGGAACAGGCCGAAAGCGTGATGGCAAGTGCCAGCGCTGAGAAAACCTTACCGCTGAAATCGACAGAAATCATGAGAGCGTTACCTCCGCTTCGCCGCTTCCATAGCATGCTGCCCAAGCCTTGGCGACTCGTTCCACGTTGTTCATTTCACAAGGGGCAAGCAGCCTCGGCGCCTTCAATTCGTTGAGCCTTTTGGCCCGTTGAAGCCACCCCCAGTAAGAATGCCGCAACAAGACGTGGGCCGACAGAAAAAGATAAGCCCCAAATCGCGCCCCTCCCGGAATACCGCGTTTCCCTTGACAGCACCAAGGCAAACACTTCTATTCCGCTTCTCAAACGAGAGGGACATCGGTTGACGCTGCCGAAGCTCAAGATCTTGCTCTGTGCGCCGCGCGGCTTCTGTGCCGGCGTCGATCGGGCCATCCAGATCGTCGACCTGGCGCTCGCCCGCTATGGCGCGCCGGTCTATGTGCGGCATGAAATCGTCCACAACAAATACGTGGTCGAAGAGCTCCGGGCCAAAGGCGCCGTCTTTGTCGAAGAACTCGACGAGATTCCAGACACCGAACAGCCGGTCATCTTTTCCGCGCATGGCGTGCCTCGTTCGGTGCCAGCGGCTGCGCAGGCTCGCAATCTCTTCCAGCTCGACGCCACCTGCCCGCTGGTTACCAAGGTGCATCGCGAGGCCGAGATTCATTACAAGAAGGGACGTCACGTCATCCTGATCGGTCATGCCGGCCACCCGGAAGTCATCGGCACCATGGGACAGTTGCCCGAGGGCGCGGTGACGTTGATCGAAACCGTTGATGACGTCGCCAAACTGAACTTCCCCCCTGAGACGGTGCTGTCCTATACCTCGCAGACAACACTCTCCGTCGACGATACCCGAATGATCGTCGAGGCGCTCACCGTCCGCTTCCCGGGAATCGTGCCGCCGCATAAGAGCGACATCTGCTATGCAACCACAAACCGCCAGGCTGCGGTGCGCGAGGTCGCGCCAAACGTCGAGGCGATGCTCGTGGTCGGCGCGCCCAACTCGTCCAACTCTCAGCGTCTCCGTGAAGTGGCTGCTCGCGAGGGCTGTTCGCACGCCTTTCTCATTCAGCGCGCTTCAGACCTCGATTGGGACGCGCTTGGGAACATCAAGACGTTGGGTATCACTGCGGGAGCCTCTGCGCCGGAAGTGCTGGTCGAGGAGATCATCGATGCTTTTGCAGCTCGCTACGACGTGTCAGTAGAGACGGTACGAACTGCCGAAGAGACCATTGCCTTCACCCTTCCCCGTCCTTTGCGCGACATGGCCGACCAGGGCGGCCCGGAGCTCTAGAATGGCCGTCTACACGGATGTTTCCGATGAGGAACTTTCCGATTTCCTGATCCGTTACGACATAGGCTCTCTGGTCTCCTGCAAGGGGATCGCCGAGGGTGTCGAGAATTCCAATTTCCTGCTGGGTACCGATGCCGGTCGCTTCATTCTGACGCTCTACGAAAAGCGTGTGAATGAGGCTGACCTCCCGTTCTTTCTCGGCCTGATGGACCATCTCGCTGGTCGCGGTATCATTTGTCCACAACCGGTCCGGGACCGCGACGGCCAGGCCCTAGGTCGCCTTGCCGGTCGTCCCGCGACCATCGTCAGCTTTCTTGATGGCATGTGGGTCAAGCGCCCCGAGGTGAGCCATTGCGGACAGGTCGGTGAGGCACTCGCTCGCTTGCATAAGGCCGGCGAAGGATTCGCCATCCGTCGCCGCAATGGCTTGGGACCGGATGGCTGGCCGCCGCTTTATGCCGGCAGCGCCGAGCGCGCGGACGAGGTCCTTGCCGGACTTGGCGGCGAAATCGAAAGCGAACTGGCCTTCATTGAAGCGCACTGGCCCGAGGGCCTGCCGGAAGGCGTCATCCACGCCGACCTCTTTCCCGATAATGTTTTCTTCCTCAAGGGGAAGCTATCGGGCCTCATCGATTTCTATTTCGCCTGCAATGACTTTCTCGCCTACGATCTCGCCGTCTGCCTCAACGCATGGTGTTTTGAGCCGGATGGCGCCTTCAACATCACCAAGGGACGGGCGATGCTCGCGGGCTATACCGCCGGCCGGCCGCTGACCGACGCGGAAATCGTGGCCCTGCCGGTACTCTGCCGAGGTTCGGCACTTCGCTTCTTGCTGACACGTCTCTACGACTGGCTGAAAACCCCGCCAGGGGCGCTCGTGCGCAAGAAAGACCCGCTCGAATACTACAGGAAGCTACGTTTCCATCGCACTGCCACGACCGCAGCCGCCTATGGCCTCGAACTTGCTGGAACGGGCGCATGAGCGAGGGAAAGCGCGTTACCGTCTACACAGATGGTGCTTGTTCGGGGAATCCTGGTCCGGGTGGCTGGGGAGCCATCCTTGTCTACGGCGATAAAAGCAAGGAACTTTGCGGCGGCGAGCAGCTGACGACCAACAACCGCATGGAGCTTACGGCGGCCTGCGCTGCGCTCGAAGCCTTGACGCGACCCTGCGCCGTCGACCTCTACACCGACAGCCAATATGTGAAGGGCGGCATTACCGGCTGGATCTTTGGCTGGAAGAAAAACGGCTGGAAGACCGCCGACAAGAAGCCAGTGAAAAACGCCGACCTTTGGCAGCGTCTCGAAGCGGCCCGCCAGCGGCATACCGTTGACTGGCACTGGGTGAAAGGGCATGCCGGCCATGACATGAACGAGCGAGCCGACGAGCTTGCGCGCCTCGGCATGGCTCCGTTCAAACCCGGCTACGTGCCACCAGACGGAGGCGCGGATGCCGCATGAGGCTGCGCCAATTCGCGTCGTTGCCAATCCGGTAGCCGGCAACTTCAACTATCGTCACTTGATGCGACTGGCCGAGCGGCTCGACCGGCTTGGCTTGAAGTCGGATATCTGGCTCACCCGTTACTCCGGGGAACTTGTCGATATTGCAGCGGAGCTTTCGCCGTCGGTCCGGACACTGGTGGTTGGCGGTGGTGACGGGTCGATCAACGAGGCGATCTCCGGTCTGGTTCGGCGCGAGGCAAACGGCCCTGCCCTCTCCATCCTGCCCTTCGGCACGGCCAACGTTCTGGCGCACGAACTTGGCCTGCCGTTTTCGCCGGAAAAGCTCGCCGAGCGCATTGCCGCGAGCCGTACTTCCCCGCTTTATCTCGGCCTTGCCGGGGAACGCCCTTTCTCTCTAATGGTGTCGGCAGGTTTCGATGCCGATATCGTCCATGCCGTCGATGCCCCCTTCAAGCGGCGCTGGGGCAAGCTCGCCTACGGTTGGCGTGGCCTCACTTTGGCCCTCGCCCAGAGTGGGCGCGATGTGGCTGTTATTGCCGATGGCGAAACGATCGGGTGCCGCATCGCCGTTGTCACAACGGCGCGCTTTTATGGCGGCCCACTTACAATCACGCGTCACACGCGGGCTACAGAGCCTGGCCTCCGTCTTGTGACACTAGCCGACGACCGGCCAGCCACGCTGTTGCGTGCCGCCACAGCCCTTGCCCTCGGTCGCCTCGACAAACTCGCGGCGGTTCAAGATCGCGCGGTCCATGAGGTGCGATTCTCCGGCGACGGCATTCGCATGCAAATCGATGGCGACCGAATGGAAACGGCCGACGTGGTAATCCGCGCCGGCCGAACCATCGAAGTCATCAGCTAGATATCAAAGCTTTTCGACGATGCTGGGGGCGCTGGAGCAGGTGGTTTCGCTGGCCTTCTCCTCGACCTGCAGCTCCTTGACGAGACCATCTTCCACGATTGCCGCATAGCGCTTGGAGCGAACGCCCATGCTGGCGCCGAAGTCGTTGCTGAGGCCGACTTCCTTTGCGAAGTTCGCGGCCCCGTCGGCAAGGAAGACGATCTTGTCGCCGGCGCCGAGCGCGTCGCGCCAAGCGCCGAGAACGTAGGCGTCATTGACCGAGGTCACGGCGATGGTGTCGACACCCTTCGCTTTGATCTCGTCGAACTTCTGAATGAAACCGGGAATATGGCTCTTCGAGCAGGTCGGCGTGAAAGCCCCGGGGACAGCCACCAGAATCACCTTCTTGCCGGCGAACACCTCGTCGGTCGTGATCTCCTTCCTGCCGCCGTCCGCGGTCGGCGTCAGGAATGTGAACGTGGGCAGCTTTTCTCCGACCTTGATCATGACCTTTTCCTTTTCTCTGCAACCGAGAAAATCAGTGAATATACCTATTCCGTAACAGCGTCGAGGCGACGCGTGACCTCGTAGGCGCGGTCCTTTTCGACCAGAACGAAAGTCAAATTCACTCCATCGGCGCCATTCGTTCCCGCCGGCCCTTCGAGTGCGACCGAGAAGCGGCGTCTTCCCTCGTTGCTGCCAACCGGCTCGGGCGGTGCGGCATACCATTTGGCTGGAGCGGTAACAAAGAGATCGACCAGCCTCCCATCGTCGGCGACCGAGATCTCGGCGCTGCCGCGTGCGGCCTTCGTGTCAAAGGCGAGGTGTTCGATGGCCAAGCGACCATCGTCGATCTTAACCGGAACACGTGCCGCAAAGGTGGCGATATCATCGCTAGTCGCCTGATCGGCGATAGCGGACGGTGTCAGTATGGCCGTGACGTCGGCCTCGGCCGGGACGCAAACCTCGGCACAAAGGCCATAGAGCACTCGAACCGACAGCGTTACGGGGGCGTCCGATCGAGCCGGCACCGCCTTGAGCGGCAGGAGAAGCCGCCCTTCATAAATCATCGACGTTCCGGCGCCATCTGTGTGGCGGACCGGCACCGGATAATCGACAGTGAAGTCCCTGAGATTGGAACTGCTTGCCACATCGAAGATGGGGGGAATGCCTGCATCGCCCGGATTTTGCCAATAGGTATGCCAGCCTGCGGGAAGGTCGAGTTCCAGAGCAGCTTTGTAGGCTCCGTCCTCGATGCCCCCCGCAACGATGAGGCGAGATTCTACTGGCGGCACATCGAACGCATGTGCGGGAAGACTCCCGAAAAGGGGGAGCAGAATAGCAAGTCGTAGCAAGGCCGATATCTTCAATGCAGTCTTCTCGGTTCAGCGAAACGGTGGCGGCAAAATAGCATCGCCCGACGCGTACCCCCACGGAAATCCGCTTTGTCTCGATGAGACCAATCACATTGTCGTGGTTGAAATATTGTCCGTAGAATGACGGACAGCCACCGTCATATTCACCAGTATTTTCGGTTTCTTAAGGGCTGCCGGGATTGATGGATACACCTTTCGTATAAGCGATCGAGGATGGTATGCGCCTATCGATACAGAAGTCGATAATCCTTGTGATTTCGACATTGAGTTTGGCTCTTCTGGCCCTCACCGGCAACGGCGCATGGACCGCCTATCGATCCTGGACGACAGCCGAAACTTTGCGGAAGCTTACCGGGGTTGAGCGCAATCTGTTCGACGCGGTCGCCAATTTCCGTGTGGAGCGAGGCGATACGCCCTCAGTGCTCGGATTGCCACCCGAGCAGAGTGCAGACGCCATCAAGGACATTACGGCACGCCGGGCTGCTACCTCTGCCGCGCTCGAAGAGACAATCGCCGGCTTGGATGCGATCGGCGATGCAGGTCTTGGACAGGTGCTCGACGACCTGAAGACGCGAAGGGATGCACTCGACGCGTTACGCAAAGCGGCCGACGCCCAGTTGGCCAAGCCGCTCACAGAACGCGATAAAGCGCTCGGGAAAAGCTACTTCACCGATGGCGGTGAAATCCTGGCCACCATGGACAAGACAACGGTGGCGATCGAAAGCAAGATCCAAGTCATGGCGCCTGAGCTCGCCGCACTGATCAATGTTCGCGTCCTCGCCTGGAATGCGCGCAGCTACGCAGGAACCGCAGTCATCGGAATGCTGCCTGCCGTTACCGAGAAGCGACCGTTCCGCGATGGCGAAGCAGCGCCGATTACCGCCGCACTGAAACAGGCGCAGTCGCTCTGGGAATTGGTGCGCAGCATGGTCGCTTCGCCGACCCTTCCCGACGCCATACGGCAGAGTTTCGCAGCGGGTGATGCAGCCTTTTTCAGCGGCGACTTCCGGAAACTCCAGGACGAGCAAATCAAGAAGATGACGTCCTGGCAGCCGCCGAGCGTCAAGTTCGACGAATGGCGTCAGGCGGGATCAAAGTCGACCGCCGCAGTTGGTGACGTCGCAGCAGCGACCATCGACGCCCTCAAGGCGCAGGCCGATCGCTATACCGCCGCCGCAACGCGGCAGCTCGCCATCAACATTATCCTGCTCGCCGTCACCGTCTTGCTTGCCATCGGTGCCGCGGTCATCACCCGCGTCCGCCTTGGCCGCCCCATGGCCCTGATGACGGACGCAATGGCTCGGCTTGCTGCCAACGATACAACCGTCGAAATTCCCGGACTTGGCCGTAACGATGAGATCGGCTCCATGGCCGCCGCCGTGGAAGTGTTCAAGACCAACGCCATCCGCGTTGGGGAGTTGGCCCGCAACGCCGCCGAGCGTGACGCCGAAGAGGCCGCCGAGCGGCAAAGGTTGCGTGATGAAACGGCCGCTGCCTTCGAAACGACCGTTGGCGGCGTGCTGGAGCGGGTCGTCGCAGCCATTGATCTTCTGCACAGCTCTGCCGAAACACTGTCCGGCAATGCCGAGGAAACAGCGATGCAGGCCGCTTCGGCCGCTGCCGCTGCCAACCAGGCGACAGCCAACGTCCAGACGGTCGCCGGCGCCACCGAAGAGCTTTCCTCCTCGATTACCGAGATTGGAGCACGAGTCGCCGCTGCCGGATCTGTTGCCACGGAAGCCCGCGATACCGCGGCGAAAACGCGCGAAAACATCGGCAGCCTACAAACCGCAGCGGATCAGATCGGCACCATCGTCGAATTGATCGACAGCATTGCCGGCCAGACCAACCTTCTAGCTCTCAACGCCACTATCGAAGCGGCGCGCGCCGGCGAAGCTGGCAAGGGATTTGCCGTTGTCGCCGCCGAGGTGAAGCAACTCGCAGACCAAACTTCAAAGGCCACCTCGCAAATCGGCCGCCAGATTGGCGATATCCAGACGTCGACCGGCACCTCGGCCACCTCGATCGGAGCGATAGCCGAGATCATCCACCGTCTCAATGACATCTCCGGGGCCATTGCCACCGCCGTCGAGCAACAAGCTGGGGCTGCGAGCGAAATCGCCCACAATGTCAGTGAAGCAGCACGCGGAACGGCTGCGGTCTCCGAGAATGTCGAAAGCATTCGCAAGGCGTCAGAGCACACAAGCGTGGTATCGACCACTGTGCTCACCGCCGCCGATGAGCTCACCGCACAGGCAGGCCAGCTCCGGAGGGCCATGGACGAATTTCTGGTGACTCTGCGAGCGGCTTAACTTTGGTTTAGCGACGAGTGGGTGGTGGGAGGTGCCCTCCCTCGTCGCTTTCGTACCTTGAATAATCGCCATGGCGGTTCATATTGGTCAAACGGAGCCTCATGAACTGAACCCCTGGATACGCCATGGCCGGAAAGGCAACCTATCTCGACGGCAAGTTCCTGATCGCCATGCCCGCGCTCGACGAGGGCGAGTTTGAGCGCTCGGTGATTTACATGTGTGCGCACTCGGCCGAGGGTGCGATGGGGCTTGTGATCAATAAGCCGCTTGATCATCTGTCCTTTCCGGACCTTCTCGTTCAGCTCGAAATCATACCGGACGAAAAGCGGATCCGCCTTCCTTCGGAAGCGCGCGCCATGCGAGTGCATCAGGGCGGCCCTGTGGACACCGGCCGTGGCTTTGTGTTGCACACCTCCGATTTCCATCTCGATGCGTCGACACTACCGATCTCCGAAGACCTCTCTCTCACCGCAACCGTGGAGATCCTGAAAGCGATCGCGGAGGGGCGCGGGCCTGAACATTCCCTGCTGACTCTTGGCTATGCGGGTTGGGCACCGGGGCAGCTTGAGAGCGAGATCCAGGCAAACGGCTGGCTCACGACCGATTCCGACCCGGACATCATATTTTCGGCGGCCGACGGAGATCGTTACCGTCGAGCTCTCGCCACGCTGGGTGTCGATCTCGCCGCTTTGTCGCCGATCAGCGGGCGTGCGTAGAATCTTTGTTGAAAAGGATTTGGCCGCGCAGCGTTTTGCTGCACGGCCAAACATCCATTCAGAGGTGTTCTTAGGGGCGTCAGAACTTCATGCCGACACCTAGGTTGACCACGTGCTGGTCGAGCTTGGTGTCGATGACGTCGAGAATCTTTTCGTTCTGAAAATCGGTGTACCGATACTCGGCCCGAGCAAAGATATTGTCGGTGATCGCGTAATCGACACCGGCGCCGACGGTAAAGCCGTTGAAGTTTTGATGTTCGGTGGAGAAACCGGGCACATCGACGTAGCCGCGTGTCATGGCCCAGCCACCGGTTGCGTAGACCAGCAGCCGATCAAACCCATAACCGACACGGGCCCGCACAGAACCGGACCAATCGGTACCGACCTCATCGGCGAAGGCAGAATAGGTCTTGCTGTTCCAAGTATAGGACACGTCGCCTTCAACGCCGAGAACGACCTTGTTGTTGAACTGATACTGGTAGCCGCCGAAGGTACCGAGATGTCCACCCTTATGATCGCCGTCAAGCGACAGGCCACCAGCGCTGTAGTCCGCGTTTGTCCAGTCGCCACCACCGAAGACACCAAACTCCGGCCCAGTCCAGCTGAAAGCCTGAGCGACTGCTTCAGCAGCGGGAACGGGCACCGACTCGTTGCCGAGATCGGCGGCCATGACCGATGTCGAGACCAGCGAAGCGATTACGAAAACAGACGCCAAACGCATGAAAACTCCCTGACCGCCCTATAACGACGGTTCTAGCTTTGGATTGGAGGGAGGTGGCTCACTTCCGCTCCAACCCTATTCCTTGGCATGGCACCCCACGATCCGTTCGACAGAGACCAGCACGCACAGGTAGTACACGCCTCACGGGAGCAATAAAAGCTGCACAGGCATCAGTTTGCTTGCGTACGTATACGCTACAGTTAAGTTTATGATATTCAACAATTTTATATTGGAAACAATCACCATTGAACAGTCGCGGGGAGACCGACCCCAATGGCCCGTCAAAATGATCGGTTGTATTTTGTTTCAGTATTTTTCCCGCACGACCGCCCGCCAACCAATGTCGCGACGGCAGAAACCATCCGGCCAGCGAACACGATCAACAGCTTCGTAAGCCTTGGTCTGCGCCTTGGACACGCTATCGCCGAGCGCGGTGATGGCGAGTACGCGACCACCGTTCGAAACGATATTGCCTTCCTTTGAAGCGGTGCCGGCATGAAACACAGACACGTCCGGCAGGGCAGCTGCTTCATCAAGCCCCTCGATCCGACTACCCTTCCGATAGCTGCCCGGATACCCATTGGCCGCCATCACGACCGTAAGCGCTGCACGCTCGTCGAAGTTGGCGATGTTGCCCGACAACCGCCCCTCAGCGGAGGCGAGCATCAACTCCAACAGATCCGATTTGAGGCGCGGCAGGAGCACTTCGGTTTCAGGATCGCCGAAACGTACGTTGTACTCAATCAGCTTGGGGCCATCTTCCTCGATCATGAGGCCGGCGAAAAGCACGCCAACGAAGGGCGTTCCGCGCTTGGCGAGGCAACGCACGGTCGGGACAACGATCTCGTCCATGATGCGCATTTCCATCGCCTCATCGACCACCGGCGTTGGCGAGTAAGCACCCATGCCGCCCGTATTGAGGCCGGTGTCGCCATCTCCCACTCGCTTGTGGTCCTGGGCGGCCGCGAGCGGCAGAACGTCGATGCCGTCGGTAATGGCAAAGAAGCTTGCTTCTTCCCCGACCAGGCAATCCTCGATGACCACCTCGGCACCTGCAGCTCCAAAAGCACCCGAGAAGCATGCATCGACAGCAGCAAGCGCTTCGTCCACGGAGGAGGCAACAACGACGCCCTTGCCTGCGGCGAGACCGTCTGCCTTGACGACGATCGGCGCACCGCGACCGATCACATAGGCGCGGGCAGCCTCGGCGTCAGAGAAACGGCCGTAGGCGGCCGTGGGAATGTTCGCCTCGGTGCAAAGCTCCTTTGTAAAAGCCTTTGATCCCTCAAGACGGGCAGGCTCCTTTCGTGGACCGAAGGCCTTGACGCCGGCTTCCGCGAGATCGTCGACAAGCCCGGCAACCAGTGGCGCTTCAGGCCCGATCACGACGAAGTCGACGTGCTCTGCCTTGCAAAACGTGATGACCGCGGCATGATCGGCCGGGTCTATGGCAGCCAAATCGGCGATCTTAGCGATGCCGGCATTTCCGGGGGCGCATGTCAGACGGGTCAATTTCGGCGAACGGCGAAGCGCGGCTGCAATGGCGTGTTCACGCCCGCCAGAACCGATAAGGAGTACGTGCATCCGAGGGTCTCCAACGTCGCCGAGCCGATGACGCGCGCCTTACCATGGCAAGCCGAGGAACGAAAGGCCAGAGCGCGACGGCTGTGGCCGTTTTGCGCGACTAACCTGTCGCACGACGACTGCGACAAGGTTAAGCTTCACCTATGAGCACGCCTGATTCCGACGAGATCATCATCCCCGATGCCAAGCGGGGCAATTGGGTAGACCGCTTTTTGCCGGCGGCCGTAAGGCCGTACGCACAATTGGCGCGATGGGACCGGCCGATTGGATGGTGGTTGCTGCTGCTGCCTTGCTGGTGGTCGCTCGCGTTGGCGAGTGGCACTGCTGGAAGAGCCTACCCATCGCCCTGGTATGCATTGTTGTTTCTTGTTGGCGCCGTCGCGATGCGGGGAGCCGGCTGTACCTATAACGATATCGTCGATCGAGATATCGACGCTGCTGTGGCGCGAACCAGGACGCGTCCCATTCCGTCTGGCCGTGTGAACCGCAGCGCTGCAGCTGTCTTTCTCGTCGCCCAAGCTTTGATCGGCCTTGCCGTGTTGCTGCAGTTCGACCGGTTCTCGATCGTGCTCGGCCTTTGCTCGCTCGTGCCGGTCGCAATCTACCCCTTCATGAAGCGGATCACGCACTTCCCCCAGTTCGTGCTTGGTCTTTCCTTTTCCTGGGGCGCACTGATGGGTTGGAGCGTGGTGTTCGGCCGGCTCGATCTGCCGGCAGTGCTGATTTACGTCGCTTCGATCCTTTGGACCTTTGCCTACGACACCATCTACGCCCACCAGGATCGGGAAGATGACGCGCTGATCGATCTCGGCTCCACGGCCCGTTTTTTCGAACGGTCGACGCCGAAGCTGCTGACCGTATGTTACGGTGCCGCCGTGTTGCTTGTCGGCCTTGCCATGTACCTCGCCGATGCCAGGATCGTCGCCTTCGTTGGTCTTGCCGGCTTTGCCCGTCAGCTGGCATGGCAGGTAGAAAAGTTCGACGCTGACGATGGCGAACTCTGCCTCCGGCTGTTCAAGTCCAATCGCGACGCCGGTCTGATCCTGACCGTGGGCCTCGTGGCGGATAGCCTTCTCAAAGCAATGTAGCCAGCCTCTTGTCCAGAGACTGGCTACTATGATTTTGCTCGTTGGACCGGTTCACTCGTAGCTGATGATCTCGCGCCAATCGCGATGCACCGGCATTTCGCCTGTTGCGCCCATCTTCCTGCGAACCAGGAAGCGCGGACGGCGCTCGGCCATCGTCGCATGACGGCGGCGCGGTGCAGGATCGCTCACAGGGACCGTGATACGGGGCCCGACGCGCTCGACGCTGCCGGATGTGGAAACCAAAAGCATCGGCAAGCCGAGCCGGCTGGACCAGCTCTGCCAATCAGCGGCGGCTGCTTCCATATCTTTGGTGACGGTGAGCGGGATCGACAAGGCCGGGTCGCGATGGTGCAACTCGACATGGGCAACCAGTTCGTCGCTGGCGTTTGGTTCGATCCTGACCGAAACGCCCTCGAATGCCGTGAACGGCATACTCAGCGTCAGCGGCAAGCCGGACAGCTGGCGGCGAACGACCACACCGTCATCATCCATATAGATGGCGGCTTCCTGAACCGATCGGCCGACCTGCCCGACGTTGACACACCATTTGGCCGGCAGATGTTCCGGATCGAGCCTAAGCGCCGTTTTCAGGCCTAGGGGAGTGGCTCCCATCATGCTCTTCGCCTCACTCGATATCTTTTGACTATCCCTGTCGAGCCAGGCGTCATTTTTTGCACCCGGTCTCGAAACCATGGCGAGCATAGGACGAACGTCATCCCCGGCGGCTTAAGGGATTGGGTAAACTTTTTCTCGATTTTTGAGAGGGTTAGCGGAATCTGAAGCGCCAAATCGCAGCAAGGCGTCAACCCTCGGTCAACCTTCGTTGATAGGGGCGCCTGCATTCCAGACGAGGCTCTGTTCGCTCAACGCGACAAAAGTGTTGCCTATCAGGAGGTTACCCAGCAAGCTCGGCGCGTTGACGAAAAACTTACGGTGAACGCCGGCAAGGAGTTGCCGCAATTCTGTCGGAGGAAAGCGGGCCTACGGCTTGTCGTCAGCCATCCCCAGCCCTAAACACAGAGCTTTGGAAACCGATCGGATATCTGAATGAGCGATCTCGTTGACCTCGATCAACTGACTGGGCAAGCTGCCCGCCTCGTCGAGGCGGCGCGCGCCGCCGGTGCCGACGCAGCCGATGCGGTTGCCGTCCGCTCCGTCAATCAGGTAGCAAGTGTTCTCAAGGGCAAGGTCGAAAAGATCGAACATGCCGAAAATGACGATTTCGGGCTGAGGGTTTTCGTCGGCGATCGCAATGCGACCATTTCTGCGACGCTAGGTTCTGATGTCGAGGCGCTTGCTGCGCGCGCGGTCGCCATGGCTCGCGCTGCGCCGCCCGACCGATTTGCAGGTCTCGCAGACAGTTCGCTGCTTGCCACCACTTGGCCAGACATGGACCTGCTTGATGAGACGCCCGTTTCGTCTACAGACTTGGCCGAGCGTGGTCGGGCGATCGAGGCGGCGGCCCTTGAGGTTGAAGGCGTCACGAACACAACGGGCGCCAGTGCTTACTGGGCGCGCGGCGGCATGGCGCTGGTTACCTCGAGTGGCTTTTCGGGTGCCTATGAGTCATCTGGTCATGGCCATTCGGTATCGGCCATCGCCGGAACCGGAACCGGCATGGAGCGAGACTGGGATTCCTCCTCGAAATCGCACGTCGGCGACCTGGAAAGCGCGGAAGTCGTCGGCCGCAGGGCTGGCGAGCGTGCAGTTCGCCGCCTCAACCCGCGTAAGATCGCGACCCAGACTGCGACTGTCGTCTATGACCCACGCGTTGCAACCAGTCTGGTCGGTGCGCTCATCGGAGCAATTTCCGGCGCGTCCATCGCCCGCCGCTCCTCCTTCTTGAAAGATCGGCTGGGACAACAGCTGTTCGGATCGAAGATCCGTATCACCGACGATCCGCTAAGGCGCCGTGGACCGGGTTCTCGTCCGTTTGACGGAGAGGGTGTCGGTGCGGCACCCCTTGAGCTGGTTGAGAATGGAGTGCTCCAGACCTGGCTGCTTGATAGCGCCACCGCCAGAGAGCTTGGCCTTCAGACCAACGGTCGCGCTGGCCGGGGAACAGGATCTCCAAGCCCCTCGTCCACAAACGTCCTTCTCCATCCAGGAGAGCAGTCGCCGGCCGAGCTCATGGCGTCGATCGGCACCGGTCTTTACGTGACGGACTTCATCGGCCATGGCGCCAATCTCATCACCGGAGACTACTCGCGCGGGGCCGCGGGCTTCTGGATCGAGAACGGAGAGTTTGCCTATCCGGTGGCCGAGATCACGGTGGCTGGAAATCTCCTCGACATGTTCCGTGAACTCGTGCCAGCCGACGACATCGAATTCCGGTCGGCCTTCACCGCCCCGACGGTGGCAATCGGGGGACTGACGATTGCCGGCCGCTGACGTTGACGAGGACACGACGCTTCTCTCGGACGCTGCCTTGGCGGCAGCGAGCATCGGCCTGTCCTTCTTTCGGCGCGACCCCCGCGTATGGAACAAGGAAAACGACTCACCGGTGAGCGAAGCGGACATCGCAATCGACCGCTTCCTAAAGGAGCGCCTCTTGAGCGCCCGGCCGAACTACGGCTGGCTTTCGGAGGAGACGGAGGACGATCCGGCACGACTTGGATGCGAAAGAATCTTTGTCGTGGATCCGATCGACGGTACACGCGGCTTCATCGCCGGATCCGACCAATGGACGATTTCGCTCGCAGTCGTGGAGCGTGGGCGTCCTGTGGCAGCGGCACTCCTGCAGCCGTCCGTCAGCCACCTCTATACGGCCGGTCACAGGCGAGGCGCCTATCTCGACGGCGACCGTCTGCGCATACAGCCGCGCCCGAGCCTTGCCGGCGTACGCGTTGCGGGCCCAGCCGTGCTCATCTCGCGCCTATCGCGACCTGTCCCGAGCCTCAGAAGCCGCGGTTACGTGGCTTCGCTGGCTCTCAGGATCGCCATGGTTGCCGATGGTACGCTCGACTTGGCGTTCGCACGGAACGGTGCCCACGATTGGGACCTAGCCGCTGCCGATTTGATCGTCGCTGAAGCCGGCGGGACGCTCGAGACTATCGATGGGGGGGCCATCATCTACAATCTCCCCGAGGCAAGCCACGACAGCCTGGTGGCGGGGTTACCGACACTGACGCGAGCTGCTTCAGCGGCTATTGGCCCTTGCTAGCTTACCACCCTTGCAAAATTGCCTCGGCTTGATGAAAAGAAGGTGGGGGCGCCCATGGGAGGCACCCATTGCGGAAGGTGGAGTTTCCATGACGACCGAAGTCACCTCAAAGCAGTTGCTTCATCTGGTCATCGGCGGAGAGATGAAATCGCTCGATTCATCCGAGTTTGCCGACCTGAACGCCATCGATATCGTCGGTGCCTTCCCAAACTATGCCGCCGCCTATGCAGCCTGGAAGCAGAAGGCGCAAGCGACCGTCGATCAGGCGCAGACACGCTATTTTATTGTCCATCTGCATCGCCTCATGGACCCGTCAACCTGATGCAATACAGGGCCGGACAATATGTCGCGGCGTTCTGGGCGGTCAGCCTATCGTCCTCGGAGACGCCGTTTGCAACTTGATCGAAAAATCTTTGACAGCGCGATACTGAGCCGCGCGCTGTCTCACACTTTAGCCCGGTATATTCTGACGGTTCGCCGCACCGCGAAAGTGACCGTTATACCCCCGGACGCATTTGATGTGGCGCGGGGAGAAGCCCCAGCCATATTCGCCTTTTGGCATGGTTTGGCGATGATGGCTCCTTGCAGCGTGCCAGCCGACCTGCCAATCGTGACGATGATTGCACGTAACGCGGCGGCGGGGATCGTAGCCGATGCCGCGGGTTCCCAAGGCATCCGCACAATACGCGCCTCCGGCTCGCTAAGGGCTCGCTCTCAGCGGAAAAAGGGCGGAGCAACCGGCTTTCGCCAGGCGCTGCGGGAGCTGGCGGCCGGCAACTCGGTTCTGATGACCGCCGACGTTCCGAAGATTGCGCAGATCTCCGGCAAGGGCGTCATCCAGCTGGCGAGACTATCCGGCCGACCGATCATTCCGATTGCCTACGTGTCTCGATATGGTCTGCGTTTCAACAATTGGGACCGCATGGTTGTCGATCTGCCCTTCTCACAGGCTACGCTAAGGCACGGTGCGCCAATTCGCGTTCCGGTGGATGCTGACGGCCAGACCATCGAAAAGCTGAGACTCTTCCTTACCGAGGAGCTTGATCGGATCACGCAAGACGCCTACCAACGCACTGGAATCGCCGAAAAATTCAAACCCGGCCCATCAGGAAAAGACCGACCCGCCGATGGCTGATATCGGAGACCTACTGCTTTCGACCTGGATCGCGCTGACCCGGCTCGCCGGTCCGGTCGGCGCGACTATCGTTGGCATGCGGCGTCGCAAGGGAAAAGAAGATCCCAGCCGCTCGCAGGAGAGGCTTGGCTATCCGTCGGTTGCCAGACCATCGGGGCAATTGATCTGGGTTCATGCCGTCAGTGTTGGCGAGGCCATGGCGGCAATGCCGGTCGTTGACCGGTTGACCGCCGAGGGCATGAGCGTGCTGGTGACGACGGTTACCACAACGTCGGCCGCGCTTGTCGGCCATCGCTTGAGAACGGGCCTCATTCATCAATTCGCACCGCTTGATCTTGCGGGCCCGATAGACCGCTTTCTCGATCATTGGCGTCCTGATCTCGCGGTTTTCGTCGAAAGCGAGATATGGCCGGTCTCGATTGGCCGCCTAGCCGACCGTGGCATTCCTCTCGTCATCGCCAATGCGCGATTATCGCCTCGTTCATTCCGAGGCTGGAAGCGCGCTGCGCCGGCGGCCAAGGCGGTTTTCGGTCGCATGTCGCGGGTTTTGGCCCAAACGGAAGACGACGGAAACAGGTTTTCGGCTCTGGGTGCGCCTGACGTCGCCACGTTTGGCAATATCAAGTTCGATGCAGGTCTTCCCGAAGTCGGGATCGCCGATCTCGATGCACTTCGGCAAGCTATCGGCGAGAGACCGGTGATCCTTGCCGCCTCCACTCATCCCGGTGAGGACGAGGTGGTTCTATCCGCCTTTCTGAGGCTCAAGGAAGAGCGACCAGAGACCCTGCTTGTCATCGTGCCGCGTCATCCTGTGCGCGGCAGCGATATTGCCTTGCTGTCAAACGCGGCAGGTCTCGCGACACGGCGTCGCAGCACGGAAGAGCTGCCTGACGCGGCAACCGAGGTGTACGTGGCCGATACGCTTGGCGAGTTGGGTGCGTTCTTCCGTCTCTCCAGCGTGGTGCTGATGGGTGGAACCTTCCTGGACGGGATTGGCGGCCACAACCTGATCGAACCGGCTCGACTCGGAACTGCGGTGGTGAGCGGCCCTTATTATTCGAACTGGCTCGATATCTACCGCGCATTTATCGAAGCGGGCGGGCTTCGGGTCGCAGATGATTCTGACGAACTCGCTAAGGTAACGCTCGACCTCCTGAATAATCCTGCGCTCAGGAACGCACAGGCAGCTGCCGGCGAACGCGTGGTGGCCGGATCGGCTGGCGCCGTCGAGAGAACCATCAAGGCCATCGTTCCGCTGATGGGGGCTCCATGCTGACACCGGCCTTTTGGTGGAAACGCAAGGGCATGACGGCCCTGCTGTTGGCCCCTCTCGGCCTCTTGTATGGCGCGATCACGGCGCGTCGTATGCACCGCCCCGGTGGAGCAGAGCCGCCGCTACCATTAATTTGTGTCGGGAATTTCGTGGCCGGCGGAGCCGGAAAGACGCCGACCGCCATAGCTCTGGCTCATTCGGCGCGGTCGGTAGGTCTCGATCCATGCTTTTTGACGAGAGGTCATGGCGGCCGTCTCAAGGGGCCGGTGCTCGTCAATGTCGATCGTCACACGGCTCGCGACGTTGGCGACGAAGCACTGTTGCTGGCGCGAGTGGCACCCACGGTGGTCGCACGCCGAAGGGCCGATGCGTTCTCTCTCCTCAGAGCGACCGGCACCGACCTCTGCATCATGGACGATGGCTTCCAAAACCCGTCCGTGAAGAAGACTTTCAGCTTCGTGGTCATCGATGGCGCTGTGGGGGTTGGCAACGGACTGCCGCTTCCGGCGGGACCTCTCAGGGCTCCGCTTCGCCGCCAGATGCTTCTCGCCGACGCCATCATCATCTATGGCGACAGCAAGGGCGGGCAGCGCGTTATCCGTACCGCGGCGAAGGCCGGCAAACCGATATTCCGGGCCAAGCTGATTGCCAACGCGCCCCCAGCTCCGCCGCATCGCCGGCTTTACGCCTTTGCGGGCATCGGTCGGCCGGAGAAGTTCTTCAGATCCCTTGAGGACGAGGGATATCGTCTCGCAGCCCGTCGGGCTTTCTCCGATCACTATCCCTATCGTTTTTCGGATCTTACACGCCTGCTCGATGAGGCGGATACGCTTGACGCGGTGCCGGTCACAACCGAAAAGGATGCCGTCCGTCTGCCGCGGGGGATCGTCGGCAGCAACTGGTCACGAAATCGCGTCGCGATCTTCGGCGTTCACACGCGATTCTCGGAAGAACAAGCTGTCGGTTCGCTGCTCCTCGACATCCGAACACGCTGGATGGCGAAGCACTTCAGCTGAGTCAGGCCGGATTACTGAGCGCCTGTGTGCCTGCGATAAGCAGTCAGCGCCGCCTCGGCATCGATATAAGGTTCTTGGTATTCTGCCGACCAGTATTTCAAGTCCTGCAGCAGGATTGGCCGTCCGGTAATCGCGCAACGAACGTAGTTGCCGTTCCGGAGGATCTGGTAGTCGCCGTCGAGATAGCGAATTTGCGCCTCGCCGCCACCAAATGGAGTGTCTGTGTTGTTCAGCATGAGAGCTGAATAACCTTCGCTCACCTGCCGCGCAAGAGGATCATGGCGCCGCTGCCAGTCGATCGATCGAAAGTCGGGCCAACCAGAGGGCCGGCACGCCGAACAGGGCAGCGCCAATGCTCCACCAGAGGATCACCAGATCCGCGCTGCCATGCCAAACACCGAGCCAACAGAAGGGTAACGTGCCAAGTGTCGCGCGTCCCCAGTTGAAGGCCGTCGAGTAGGACGCAAAGCCCAGATTGTTGAACGCCGCATTGGCGACGAACAATGCGCCGGTGAAAATGAAGGTCGGAGCGACCCAGAGACAGTAGAAGGCGATCATTTCCGCAACGCGGCCGGTTGCATGGAAAGCCCAGCTGATGGCGTCGGTTCCAAGAAACAGCAGCAGCCAAATCACCGCGACATAGATCGCCGTGAAGAGCGTGCTATCGGCCAGTGTCTTGCGCACCCGGTCGAAGCGGCGGGCGCCGACGTTCTGGCCGAAGATGGCACCGACCGAGCCGGTAAGCGCAAAGATGCCGGCAAAGGAGAGCGGATAAATCCGGCCGACGATCGACCAGCCCGCCACCGCCTCAGTACCGAAGCGAGCAACGTAGGCGGTGACAAGCATGTTGCTCACCGGCGTCGCGAGATTGGTCAGGATGGCAGGGAAAGCGATGGCGAAAAGCGGACCAGCATCTTGGCGGACCGTGGCCAGCGTGGGGCGCGCCAATGCATTGAGCCGCGGCACCAGGCCATACCACCCCACGGCAAGCGCCACGAAGCGGATTAGTACGATGACGATCGCGGCACCGGTCACCCCGAGATCGAGAGCGAAGATGAAAATCGGATCGAGAATGGCGGTTGCGCCGGCACCTGCCAGGTTGATCCAGAGCGTCATACGCGGCGCTCCGAAGGCCATCAGGACACCGCCCATTGCCATGCTGAGGGCGAGCAACGGCATGCCGAACATGGTGATCCAAAGAAAATGGCGGGTGACCTCGAATGCCCTTCCCTCGGCACCAAGCAGCGCCAGACACGGGCCGAGAACACCGGCCAGGAGCAAGGTGACAACCGAAGTTGCAACGAAGGAAATGACGAGACCTGATGAGGCGACCCGACGGGCGGCAGCACGATCTCCGGCACCGATACGCCGGGCGGTGTGTGCGGTCACGCCGATGGAAAAGCCGATGCCGACCGACACGATGACGAAGAGGACTGCACCGGCGTAACCCATGGCAGCCGTCAGGACTTCGTCGTTCAGGAGCGATATGTAGAGAAGGTTAACGAGATCGACGGTAAAGATCGCCATCAACCCCAATGAGCCAAGGGCGGTCAGCGCCACGACGTGGCGGAAAACCGGTCCCTCCACATAGGCGGCGTCGGCAGGCGCCCCGGTGGCTTGTGGCATCATGAGCCCTCTTGTGCGTTTCACCATAGACGAGGCGAGAAGAGACCAAACGGTCTCAATTCAGCATGTCGTCCGTAGCATCCTTGAGATCCTGAATCTGGCAGCTTTGTTCACCGGTGATACCGGTGCAGACCTCAACAGAGCCCCGATGGATCATATCCAGAGAAACGTAAAGGATGATCAGCAGACCGATCCAAGCAATCCAGCGGAAGCGATGCAACACGCGAGCGATCAGCGTGGCAGCCGCGCCCATCAGGCCGACCGACAAAAGAAGACCAACGATCAGCACCCCGATGTGATCGCGCGCCGCGCCGGCCACCGCCAGTACGTTGTCGAGTGACATGGATACATCGGCCAGGATGATCTGGGTCAGAGCCTGACGAAAGGTCTTACCGGCCGGGGCAGGCGTAACGTCGCATGCTGCACTGTCGAGCGCCTGTTCGGCAGCCTCGACACCCCGCTCCTCTTCATGGCGGTTCGACCGGATCTCCCGGAACATCTTCCAGCAGACCCAGAGCAATAGCACCCCGCCGGCCAAGGTGAGGCCAACGACCGCCAGAAGATGGGTGGTGATGACCGCGAACAGGATACGCAGCGCAACCGCGCCGCCGATACCCCAGAAGATCACCTTGCGTCGAATGGCTGGATCGACACCCGCCGCCGCCATGCCGACGACAATGGCGTTATCGCCTGCCAACACGACATCGATGAAAACCACCTGCGCCAGAGCGGCAAGCTCGACCGACAGGAAATCCATTGAGAACACGGCGTCCGTCCCAACCTTGTTCGGCGAGACGCCGAGGCCTGCCAGGTACATTCCCGGCTGCCGGTGAGGTAGGGCGAGTGGGCCTAAATTTCAATGCCTGATAGGGAATTCGTCCCTCGCCACTATTACGGATAGGGCGATCTCAAAGCAGATTATGCGCGACCAACGCCGCTTCTAGGGCTGCGGGCGTCGTGAAGACAGCTCCCCTCAGGCCAGCGGCACGAGCTCCTTCGACATTCTCGGGCATGTCGTCGGTAAAGAAGCTTTCCTGTGGCGAGAAGCCAAGCCGGTCGAGAGCCCTGACGAAGACCTGAGGGTCCGGCTTCAATGTCGAGAAAGATGCCGAGACTAGAAAGCGGTCGCCCACGAGGCGCGCAAGTTCCGGAGCAAGCGTTTCGCGATATTCGTAGACAAGCGGACCATTGTTGGTCAGCACACCGACCGCAGTTCCCCTGGCAATCAGTCGCTCGATGAGTGCGAGCGTGCCGGGGATGGGACGCATACCGAGCCGGCGCGCCTCAACCCAATCCCTTACCTCAAGCGGATAGCCAAGGCGCTCCCGCCATGAGTTGATGTAGAGCTCTGGCGTCGGGAAGGCGCCGCCGTCGGCGGCTGCCTCCAGCCCCTCGGCCCAAACCCGCTCATTGATGAACGCTGGTTCGAGCCCAGTAACACCAGCAAGATAGGCGATACGGTCGGCGCGGCTATAGGCATAGACGACATCGTCCATGTCGAACAAGGCGAGACGGATGGGTGTCGGCATGGATCAGGTCGCCGTACCACCAACGGTGACCGCATCGATGCGAAGCGATGGCTGCCCAACGCCGACCGGCACGCTCTGGCCAGCCTTGCCGCACATGCCGATCCCACGATCGATCTCAAGATCATTGCCAATCATCGACACGCGCTTCATCGCCTCCGGACCATTGCCAATCAGCATGGCGCCCTTGATCGGCTCGCCAACCTTGCCATCGCGCACCCGATAAGCCTCGGTACAGTCGAAAACGAACTTGCCGGAGGTGATGTCCACCTGCCCGCCTGAGAAGGATACGGCATAAATACCGTCCTTAATCGAGGCGATGATCTCCTCGCGCGTTTTATCACCCGAGAGCATGTAGGTGTTGGTCATGCGCGGCATCGGCACATGAGCGTAGGACTGGCGTCGCCCGTTTCCCGTCGACTCGGCGCCCATCAGCCGGGCGTTCTGTCTGTCCTGCATGTAGCCAACGAGACGGCCATCTTCGATCAGCACCGTCTTGCGGCTCGGAGTACCTTCGTCGTCGATCGTGAGGGAGCCACGGGCTTCCGGCAAAGTGCCGTCATCGACGATAGTAACTCCCTTGGCGGCCACCTGCTCGCCCATCAAGCCGGCAAATGCCGACGTCTTCTTGCGGTTGAAGTCGCCCTCCAGGCCATGCCCGACCGCCTCATGCAAAAGCACGCCAGTCCAGCCGGGGCCGAGCACGACATCGAAAGTACCGGCCGGAGCAGGCTTGGCTTCGAGATTGACCAGCGCCTGACGAAGTGCCTCGTCGACGGCATGCTGCCAACGCTCCGGTGTAATGAAGCCTTCAAGCCCCAGACGTCCGCCCTCGCCATAGGAGCCGCTTTCCTGGCGGTCGCCGCTGCCGGCGATCAGCGAAACGTTGACGCGCACCAGCGGGCGCACGTCCCGCAAATGGATGCCGTCTGCCCGTATGATCTCGACAATCTTGTAACTCGTCATGATCGAGGCGGTTACCTGCCGTACACGCGGATCGCGGGCGCGCGCCCATGCATCGATTTCCGCGAGAAGTTCCACCTTGTCGGAGAAAGCCGGAGACAGCAGCGGATTGACGTCACCGTAGAGCTTGCGGTTGGTCGGCCTTGGCGGCTCGGAATGCGTCCCGGAATATCCAACCGAGACCGCCTTGACGGCGTCGGCGGCGCGGCGAAGAGCCTTTTCCGAGAGGTCGTCGGCATGCGCATAGCCAACCGCCTCGCCGGCCACCGAACGGAGACCGAAGCCTTGATTGACGTCGTAGGTCGCTGTCTTGAGGCGGCCGTTGTCGAAGGTCAGAGCCTCACCTTCGGAACGCTCAAGGTAGAGTTCGCCATCATCAGCCCCCGCGAGGGCGTCTGCGACGATGCGCTGCGTCATCTCAGGATCAAGTCCGGCGAGAGCGAGAAGGTCATGGCGTTCGGTCATCGGCGGCAGCGTCCCATGAAGAGGAGGATCGTCTCCTCCATAAATGCAAACGTCCGGATGCTCTAGCCTCCGGACGTGCAACATGTCGTGTTTCCGGCACAGCCGTACAAGTGCGGCCGGTTATGGCAGGGCGTCAAAGCCTTCCTTGAACCCCTTCAGCGAGATCGGGATGCCAATACCGTCTTCCGGAGAATCGTAGATGATGAAAAGTGCCTTGCCGCCACCTTCGAGCTGCCCGACGAGATCGTCCTGAAGAATCACCTCGGCATAGCAGCCACGGGCGCGGCACCGCACGAAACCAACACGACCAATGTCCTTGTCGTCGATCCGAAGGCCGAGGCCGGCCATCAGATAGACGCCAAGCGGGGCAAGAACCCGCATGATCTTCGACTTCTTGTCCACGGTCTTTACGATCAACACCGAAAGACCGATGTTATCGCGATCCTCGGCGGTAACGTTCTGCACCATGGCGCATTGCTTATCGCGCGCGCCGACGGGCTGATCGCAGCGAATCTGCCAATCGCCATGCGTAGACTCGACCTTGCCATCGACAAATTCCTGCGCCGCCGCTGCGGAGAGCGTCGCCGGCAGCGAGCCCAAGGCGAGCAGCACGCAAAGGCATGCGGTAAGAACGGTCCTCATGACGGTCATGATCCTCTCGTCAACGTCCCAGACCCCGGAGACCGGCAACGAATCGCCGGTTGATCCTTATTCCCATACTTGCGGCTGGACGAAAAGGTAATGGTTAGGCTGCCGGGGGGCCGCCAGCGACCTCACCGACACCCAGAGCGGCATCAGAAGCTCCGGGAACACGGTCCGGTACTCGCATCGGCGCTTCGGATACAGCCACAGGCGCCACCTTAGCCACCGCCTTTTTCGCCTTCTCCATGAGCTTGCGCACTTCGTCGGCGCTCATGGGCGATCCGAACAAATAACCTTCGAGATAATCGGCCCCAAGGTCGGCAACCTCATCAAGATCTACCGGGCGATCTATGCCCTCGACCACCAGCTCCAGCTCAAGATCGTGGGCAAGCGACGCAATGGTCTTGAGAAGTGCCTGCCTGTGGCGGCCTGAGCTTCTCAGAACATTCTGATCGACCTTCAACGTGCCGGGCGGCAAACGCTGCAGATAGCTCAACGAGGAGAAGCCCATACCGAACTCATCGACGGCAAATCCCGCACCCAGCTCCTTCAACTTCATCAGCATCTGCAGCGAGAATTCCGGACTTTCCATCAAAAGCCCTTCAGAAAACTCGATATGCAGCACGTCACGCGGCAGCCCTGTGCGCGACAAGATTGCCTTCACGTCGTTGAGCAACTCGTGCCGCAGAATTTGTCGGTTCGAGAGATTGACCGACATGGTCAGCGTATCGCCAAACGGCAGATGGTCGCGCCAGTCGGCGAGCTGACGCGCAGCGCGATCGAGCAAAAACATGCCGAGCTGGTTGACCAGACCGGAGCGAACCGCAATCGGCATGAATTCGGCTGGTGGAATCGACCCCTTGCGCGGATGGTTCCATCGCAAGAGAGCCTCGAAGCCTGCGACGGAACGGTCACCCGCCCGGATCACCGGCTGGTAGAGTACCGTCAGCTCGCCCTTTTCGATCGCGCCGCGTAAATCCTGCTCCAGCGCCGTGAGATCGGCCGACATGATACGCAAAGCGGGGCGGAAGGTCTCGATGCGGTCGCCGCCCAGCTTCTTGGCAAAAGCGAGTGCAATCTCGGCATCCTGAATCAGAACCCGCGCTTCCTTGTCATCGGAGTCCGGCACGGCAATGCCGATCGAGGTGGTGAGGAAGACTTCCTTGTCACCGACGACAATCGGTGCACGTACCGCCCGCTTGACCGTATCGGCAAAGGCCGCGAGTCGATCAGACGCCTGTTCGGACACCAGCACGATACCGAATCGATCCCCTTCGAGACGCGACAGAGTGTCGAGCGGCTTGACCAGCCGGCCAAGCCTGCGCGCCAAGGTCAGCAGGATGGTGTCGCCGACGGAGAGGCCAAGCGTTTCGTTGACCTGGCGGAACCGATCAAGGTCGACGAGGAAAACAGCCGGCCTGCGCTGGTTATCGACCCTTGCACGCGCCAGGTCGGATGCGAGCCGGTCAACATACAACTCGCGATTTGGCAGGGACGTCAGATTGTCATGGATGGCGTCCGTGAGCAGCCGCTCCTGCGCCAGCTTCATGTCGGTGATGTCGAGAAGAGTACCCACACAGCGGATGACCTCGCCGTCCGACCCGAGGATCGGGCGGGCGCGCAGGCGGAACCATTGATAATGGCCATCCTGGGCGCGCATGCGGAAGGTTTGGCTGAGGCGTCCCTTGCGCGTCTCGACAACCGCGTCGAGCGTCGCCTTGAAGCGCTCACGATCCTGAGGATGAAGATAATCGAGCCAGTCGCGCGCCGGCCCCTCGAGGCGACCACGCTTGAGGCCGAGGCTTTCCTCGGCTTCGGCGGATGTCACGATCTGGTCGGCAAGCACGTCCCAGTCCCAGATCATGTCGCCCGAACCGGTGAGTGCCAGCGCCTTGCGTTCGCTGTCGTCAACCTGCCCCTGCGTGATGGCGCCGCCGGCAAAGGCGTGCTGCATAACAGTAAAGCCCAGAAGCAGGACGACAAGAACAAGGCCTCCGGCCAAGGCCGGTTGGGCAAGATCGCTGACAAGACGACCGGAGACGGCAAGGCCGGTACCGCCAAGCCAGGCCAGGAACACCAGCCAAGTCGGCACGAGCATGATGGCCCGGTCATAGCCGCGCAGAGCCAAGGCGACGATCAGCACGAAGCCGATGCCTCCGAGGGCGGCCAGCACCATGCGCGCGATGCCGGCGGTGATCGACGGATCATAGAGGTCGAGAGCGAACAGGCCGATCAGCGCCAGAAGCGTGATCAGCATCACGTGACTGTAGCGCACGTGCCATCGGTTAAGGTTGAGATAGGCGTAGAGGAAGATCACCATGGTCACGGCGATCATCACCTCGGAACCGGCCCGGTAGATCTGGTCGGTGCCCGAGCCTACGGCGAACACCTTGTTCCAGAAACCGAAATCAATGCAGAGGTAGGCGAGCACTGCCCAAGCCAAGGCGGCGGTCGCCGGGAACATCATCGATCCCTTGACGACGAACAGGATGGTGAGGAACAGTGCCAGAAGTCCCGAAATCCCCAGCACGATACCGCGGTAGAGCGTGTAGGCGTTGACGCTATCCTTGTACGCGTTCGGTTCCCAAAGGCCGATCTGCGGCAGGTCGCGCGTTCTGAGCTCGACGACGAACGTGACGACGGTACCCGGATCGAGCGTCACCAGGAACACATCGGAATCCTGGCTGGTCTGACGTTCTGGCGCAAAGCCCGAACTCGGGGTGATCGCCGCGATGCGCGATGCGCCAAGGTCAGGCCACATCACACGCGAGCCCACCAGATGGAAATGCGGCGCTACGATCAAACGGTCGAGCTGGACGTCCGATTGGTTGGACAGCGAGAAGACGACCCAGGAGGGGTTGGAGTCGATTCCCTTGGCCCGCACTTCAATGCGGCGGACAACACCATCGGGGCCGGGCGCGGTTGACACCTGAATGGAATTGCCCGCATCGCGCCGATATTCGACGGCATGCGTCAGATCGAGCGCCTTAACATCGGGCTCGACAAGAATGGGCTCGGCTGCGAGGGCATGGTGGGGAGTGAAGCCGGCGGCGAACACCAGCAGCAACAAGGCAATGGCGGCGCGGACGAAGGCCAAGGACACTCTCCAGCTCGACTGGCGAACAGTTCGTTTTCGTGTACCGCGCCGGATACGCGGTGGCTTTGTCAGGGCATAAGGCGACTGCAGACCCAGCCCGCCAATCATGCTTTGCGCAGCTTCTTCCGAAAGCGCGTCGCAGAGATATAGCCGAGGATGGCGACCGTGCAAACCTAGCCCGTCAGCCAACAACCTCGTCATCAACCATCCGCGACAGCAGGACATGGTCCTGCCAGCGACCGTCGATCAGAAGATAACGCTTGGCGTAGCCTTCGCGAACGAATCCGGCTTTTTCGAGAAGGCCGATCGAGCGATCGTTTCCGGGGATGCAGGCCGCCTCTACACGATGGAGCCGTAACTCGCGAAAGGCGAACTCCAAGACGAGATCCACAGCGCGGCGCATATAGCCTTTGCCTGCATGGCGAACGCTCATCCAATAGCCCAGGCTGCAGCTCTGGGCGACGCCGCGACGAATGTTGGAGAGGGTAATGCCGCCGAGCAGTCCCTCGCTGTCCTGACTGAATATTAGGAAGGCAAAGCCCGTCTGTTCGGCCGCCTCACGCTGAACACGGCGAACGCGGCGTTTGAAAGCTGACCGCGTCAGATCATCGATTGCCCAGGTCGGCTCCCATGGTTTCAGAAAGTCGCGGCTCTCGGATCGCTCGTTGACCCAAACCGCATAGTCCGACACGACCGGCAAACGCAAAGAGACCACGTCGTCACCCAACACCGGAAAGTTTCCGGAGGCCACGACGCCGAAAAAAGTCATGCCGCGCTCGCTTTGGTGGAAACCGCGCTCGCGGCGATCGAGCCAACCGATGGAACCTTTGCGATCGGGCCAATGGCGGCAAGAGTCGGATTAGGTGCCACGGTGATCTTTTCGAGGAACTCGCAGACCTTCTGCGGCGTCACGGCGTTGATGCGGCTGACCAATTCATCCAGCGGCAACGTACGGCCATGGAACATGATGTGACGAGCGATCTGTCCAGCGCGTGCCACGGGACTTTCCAACGCCATCAGCAGGCCGGCGCGCAACTGCGATTGGGCACGCCGAACCTCGACCTCGGTGACTTCCGTCGAGGCACGAGCAATCTCGTTCATGGTCTCTTCGACGACGGCTCCAGCATCCCGCTCTCCGGTTGCGGCCGAAATGCCAAAGATGCCAGCGTCCTCGAAGCCCCAATGGAAGGCATAGATCGAATAGCAAAGACCGCGCTTCTCGCGAATTTCCTGGAAGAGGCGAGACGACATGCCGCCACCGAGGATCGACGATGCGATCTGTGCGGTGATGTAGTCATCGTCACCGTAGGCAATGCCGGGGAAACCGAGCACCACCTGTGCTTCCATGAGATCGCGCTCTTCGCGAGCCTCGCCTCCCACATAAAGGGCCCGCTCGGGAACAATCGACTCGGCTTCGCCGAAATGCTGGAACTTGCGCCGCGCCATGCGCACGAGTTCGCGGTGCCCAAGCTTGCCAGCTGCGGCGATCACGGTGCGTCCGCCGGTATAATGACGGTTGAGATAGCCCCGCAACGCGTCGTCCGAGAAGCCCTTCACCGTTTCAATGGAGCCGAGAATCGGACGACCGATGGCCTGCCCGGGGAAAGCGGCCTGCTGGAACATGTCGAAGACGAAATCTTCCGGCGCATCGAGAGCGGCGCCGATTTCCTGACCTATGACGTGCTTTTCGCGGTCAAGTTCGTCGGGGTCGAAAACCGAATTCTGTAGGATATCCGAAAGGATATCGAGGGCGAGCGGTACATCCCCTGCAAGGACGCGCGCGTAATAGCTGGTGCTCTCGATCGAGGTGGCGGCGTTCACTTCACCACCAACATTTTCGATCTCTTCGGCGATATCCTTGGCCGAACGCTTCTTTGTGCCCTTGAAGGCCATGTGTTCAAGAAGATGGGAGATGCCGTTTTCGTCCGCCGCCTCCGATCGCGATCCTGCGGCCACCCACACGCCGAGCGCGGCCGAGGCAAGATGCGGCATGGAATGCGTGACGACTGTAATGCCGTTTTCCAACTTGGTTACTTCGACGGCCATCCGACCATTTCCTCCCTAGTGGTTTGGCTCCGACATTTGCAGTCGCCTGATGAAGGCCTCCCGGCAAATATCAAACCCCACAAAACCACAAGCAATCCATTGATCTTACGTCACTTTTCAACTCAGCCTCGGACCTAACAAGCCGTCAGGCCGAACCGAAATGTCAAATCCACGCCGCTAAAAGTCAACTTTTACAACGAACTCTGCACGGAACGACGCGCCACTCAACACAAAGTTTCGCCTGCCCCTTCACTTTTGCCGGCGCATCGCTCCCAAGCTTAATGCCCAATCAGATCAAAACTCGTGCCCTTTGTCGAATGAAAGCCTCGATCTCCGAAAGATCGTTGGCCAGCACCGTCATACGTTCGGGCCGCTCCATCAAGTCTCCCAGAAAGGCAGGCAGAGCCGGTCGCTCGCCGCTTGCAGCTTCCACTGCGTCGGGGAACTTGGCTGGATGAGCCGTCGCCAGCGTCACCATCGGAATGGTGCCGCCAGTAAAGGCCTCGGCCACCACGGCGCCGTTGCCGCCATGAGTGTCGATCAGATAGCCGGCCTCGCTCCTGAGGCGCCGAATGAGCGCAGCCGTTTGATCGACGGATGCGCGGCCGGCACCGAACTCCTTGCGGATGGCGGCGTAGGCAGAGTCAGGAAGCGTGAAAGCGCCCGACTGCGACAGTGTCTGCATCAAACGCGTCACGACGGTCGCGTCGCGACCACAGGACTCGAAGACGAGGCGTTCGAAATTCGAGGACACCTCGATGTCCATCGACGGTGAGGTCGAGGGGACGACACCGGTCACTTCATAACGTCCGGTTTCAAGGGTGCGGGCGAGAATATCGTTGACGTTGGTGGCGATCACTAGCTTCTCGATCGGCAGGCCCATCTTCTTGGCGACGTAGCCCGCGAAAATGTCGCCAAAGTTGCCTGTCGGCACCGTGAACGACACCTTGCGCGCCGGCGCCCCGAGCGCAACGGCGGCGACGAAATAGTAGACAACCTGCGCGGCGATACGTCCCCAATTGATCGAGTTGACGCCGGAGAGACTCAGCTCGTCGCGGAAGGCAAAGTGGTTGAACATGCCCTTCACGAGGCTCTGGGCATCGTCGAAGGTGCCGTCAAGGGCAATGCAATGCACGTTGCTGTCGGCGACCGTCGTCATTTGCCGGCGCTGGACGTCCGAGACGCGACCATTCGGGAAGAGGATGAAGATGTCGGTGTTGTCTCGGCCGCGGAAAGCCTCGATCGCGGCACCACCGGTGTCGCCGGATGTTGCGCCGACAATGGTCGCTCTCGCGCCGCGCTGCCCCAGTACATGATCCATCAAGCGGGCGAGCAACTGCATCGCCACGTCCTTGAAGGCGAGAGTAGGTCCATGGAAGAGCTCAAGCAGGAAGTGATCAGGTGCAATCTGAACAAGCGGCGTCACGGCAGGATGGCGGAACGTCCCGGTGTAGGCCGCGTCGATCATCGATCTCAGATCGGCATCGGCGATATCGTCATCGACGAAACGCGAAATGATTTCGAACGCTACATCCGAGTAAGGCCGGCCCGCAAAGGAGGCGATCGTCGCGGTATCAATCGTCGGCCATGTCTCGGGCACGTAGAGACCGCCGTCGCGAGCAAGACCGGCGAGAACGACGTCGGAAAAGCCGAGAACAGGCGCGTTGCCACGGGTGCTTACATATTTCACGGAGATATTCCTGCCCAAAAATGGCGCCGGACGTAAGGGTCTCGTCACCTTCCTGAAAATGCTCTAGCGGCGGCGCGACACTGTCGCAAGCGCAGTCGCAACGCGAAGAGATCGTTTTTTGCCGGTCGCCCTCGCGAAAGCGTCGTCAAGACGCCATATCGATCCGGCATGCCAGCCCATAATAACCAGTTGAGCTCGCCGTTATGACCGTTGCCAACACGACGCCATCGAACTCCCCTCGCCTCGGCTTGGCGCTCGGTGGCGGCGGTGCGCGTGGCCTTGCTCATGTCCACGTCCTCGCGGCGCTCGATGATCTCGGGCTGAAACCTTCAGCCATCACCGGCTGTTCCATCGGAGCGCTGATTGGTGCGGCCGCCGCTGCCGGATTGTCGGGTGCCGAGATCGAGGATGAAATCCTAGTAGCGCTTGGTCGACCAGCCGACGTCTGGGGCAAGATATGGAAGCTTCGTCCACGCAACCTCGCCGAGATCGTCAGCGGCCTGCCACTTTTTGATCCGGAGGCGGTGGTCAACGAGTTCCTCCCGGATCATCTTACCGACGATTTTGCTACTCTCCCCGTTGCCTTTTCAGCCGTTGCCGCGGATTTCTACGGCACGGCAGAGGTCGAAATCAGCGCTGGGTCGCTCAGAAGGGCCGTCGCAGCCTCGATTGCCCTTCCCGCCTTGTTCCGGCCGGTCGAAATCGGCGGCCTGACGCTGATTGATGGCGGCGTCGTCAATCCATTGCCCTTCGACCGACTGCCGGACGATGCGGACCTGATCGTCTCCGTGGACGTGGTTGGAACGCCTACTCGAGCCGAGAACGGTCGGTTGCCCGGTGCTCGCGAGGCCCTGTTTGGCGCCAGCCAGATCCTGATGCAGTCGCTCATCTCCGAGAAACTCAAGTCTCGACAACCCGACGTGCTGATCCGACCGCCTGTCGATGGTATCGGCGTGCTCGACTTCACCAAGGCGCGGGACATTCTCGCCGCCACAGCCAGCGTGCGAGAAGAGGTCAAAGCCGCAGTCGGACGCCGGCTAGATGCCGCCGCATAATCAGCGCCGACCGGCAAAAAAGATCTTGAGAAGCTGCCCGGCCTCGCTCTCTCCAATGCCCGAATAAACGTCCGGCGCGTGATGACAGCCGTCCGAAGAGAAGAAGCGGACGTTGTGTTCCACCGCACCGCCCTTTTCGTCAGCGGCGCCGTAATAGAGGCGGCGCAGACGAGCGAAAGAAATGGCACCGGCGCACATGGCGCAGGGCTCGAGACTGACGTAAAGGTCGCAGCCAATGAGCCGCTCCGAACCAATCGTTGCGGCGGCGGCCCGGATTGCGAGGATTTCTGCATGGGCCGTCGGATCTTTGAGCTCAAGGGTACGGTTTCCCGCCGCGGCGAGAACGGTACCGTCGCGGACGATGACGGCGCCAACGGGCACCTCACCACGAGCCGCCGCGGCACGCGCCTCTTCCAGAGCCTTTTCCATGAAGTCGGACATGCTGATCCCCGGTATGCCAGGTTGGCATATAACCCGGCAGAAGCTGTCCTAATAGAGTGAGAATAGACGTGAGATCGGCTCGTTTCATAGACCGGCTGCACGGCGGCTTCTTTTCCTGCTAAGAGCGTCGGCATGATCAAGACTCCCTCCCCCGCCGCCAAGGCGAAAAAGTCCCCGGCCAAGACCGAAGATGGCGCCGAACGCATCGCCAAGATCATCGCTCGCGCCGGTCTCTGCTCGCGCCGCGAAGCCGAAACCTGGATCGCCGATGGCCGCGTCAAGTTGAATGGTCGCGTGCTCGACACGCCAGCCGTCACGGTCAAGCCCGGCGACAAGGTCGAAGTGGACGGCCAGCCGCTCCCGGAGCGCGATCGCACGCGCCTCTGGCTGTTTCACAAGCCGCGCGGCACAGTCACCACCACATATGACCCCGAGGGACGACCGACAGTCTTTTCGATCCTTCCGGAGGATCTGCCTCGCGTCATGACTATCGGTCGCCTCGATATCAACACCGAAGGGTTGCTGCTGCTGACCAATGACGGAGGGCTCGCCCGCGTTCTGGAGTTGCCGGCCACTGGCTGGCTGCGCCGCTACCGTGTGCGCGCGCATGGCGATATCGATCAGGCCCGGCTCGATGCGCTGAAGGACGGCATTGCCATCGACGGCATTCTTTACGGCTCGGTCGAAGCGACACTCGACCGTCGCCAGGGCGATAACGTCTGGCTCACGGTAGGCCTGCGCGAAGGCAAAAACCGCGAGGTGAAGACTATCCTCGCCCATCTCGGCCTCGACGTGAACCGCTTGATCCGCGTTTCCTTCGGTCCGTTCCAGCTCGGTGAACTGGCAGACGGCGCGGTCGAGGAAGTGCCGCGCCGGGTGTTGCGCTCGCAGCTCGGCGACCGGCTGACCGATGAGGCTGGCGCCGATTTCGAGCTGCGTGAGGACGACCGCGCACCGATCCAGTCGGTGATCGCCAAGAGCACCAAGACCGGTGCAGCAGCAACGCCAAACGAGAAGCAGGCCGTACGCCCGCGCGGTGTCTCGGCTGCGGCCAGTCGCAAGCGCCACGAGGCCGATCTCGACGCCTTGCCGCCGCGCCAGGCAGCCTCACGAGCAGGCAAGACAGCGGCGAAAAAGCCTCCGGTCCGCATCGCCAAGGCCGAGAAGCCGCAGCGGGCAACGCTGACGCTGAAGACCGATGCGCCCGACGAGCGCCGCGGTGGCCGGTTGAGCCGCCGGGCCGAGAGCGAGGACGCCCCGCGCGCCTACAAGTCCGGCAAGAGTTTCGAGGTGGACCGAAAGCCGCGCGCCAACGGCGATGAGCCGGCTCGCGTACGCGGCGACCGACCACAGCGAGGCATCGTGCCGAAGGGCAGCCGCATTCAGGATGGCAGCCCGATGAGCGCCCCAGGCGGCAAAGGAGGCCGTGGACCGAAGGATGGTGGCGGTCGGAGCGGTGCAGGAAAGCCAAGAGGGCGCGATGCGGATCGTCGCCGGTAAGCACAAGGGCACGGCGCTGGCGACTCCCGCCGCCGGCAGCCTTTCGATCCGCCCCACCTCGGACCGCTTGCGCGAGAGCGTATTCAATATTCTGGAGCACGCCTATGAGGGCGTGTTCGAGGACGCTCGCGTCATGGACATATTCGCCGGCACGGGGGCTCTGGGTTTCGAAGCCATGAGCCGGGGCGCCAAGACCTGCCTGTTCGTGGAAGAAGCTGCCGAAGCGCGCGGTCTCATCCGTCGCAACCAAGAAGCGCTCGGCCTGATGGGAACGACGCGCATCTTCCGTCGTGATGCAACCACCATGGGATCGATCGGTCCGGCTGAGCCCTACACGCTGGCCTTTCTCGATCCTCCCTACGGCAAGGCGCTGGCGGAGAAGGCCCTCGCCTCGCTTCTCGCCGGTGGCTGGCTCGCCGACAAGACCCTTCTCGTCATCGAAGAGAGTGCCAAGGTGAACGTGGCGCTTCCCGAGGGCCTGGAACAGCTCGATCAGCGGATTTACGGCGAAACGCAGGTGATCTTCGCCCGGCGGATCTGAGCGAAGTGTTCAGGCGATCTCGGACAGAAGCGACTTCACTTCAGACGGACTTTCGGCGCGGCGCAGAAAGGCCAGCCTTCTCACACCGTCACCGGACACATCGACGCCGTCGGGATCGACAGCCAAAATCCTTGCCGCCGCGCCGTTGAGATTGCCCAGCAGTGCGGGTTCAGCCGAAATGAAAGCCTCGGCGACCTGCTCCAGAACCAAAAACTCTTCGGCGGAAAGGCGCGCGATCCTGCCGAAACCCGCGACCAGATGAATGGTCTCAAGGCTCATGTGATAGAGAGCGAAGTCACCGAAGCTTGCGTAGCCCTCGGCTTTCGGATGCCGGGCGAGAAAGCGCGTAAAGAGACGCTGCGCGCCGCTTTCTTCCCGCGCTATGCGTCGAAAGCGGCCAACGAGAGTAACGCGAGCGCCAGTCAGCGGATCGCTGGTCTCGTCGGCAGGCGCTTGGAGCAAAAGCGAGCCTCGCTCATCCCGCGCCAAGTTGCGGGTGTGAGCCGCAAGGCTGGAAATCAGGATGAGCGGAGACCCGTCGGTATCGGTTGCCACCGTTACGAAGCTGACGAACGGAGCGCCCTCAGCAGTCAACGTTCCCAGCGAAGCAGTCGCCGCCGACCGAACAATCTGGCGCACCAAACCCGGCGCATCGAAACCAGCATCATCCATTCGAAACCTCCCTCAAGCCCATCGGCTGGCCACCTTCAGCCAAGAGCGAACCGAAGCGAACTATATCGGGAACGGTTCCCTCTTCGTCGGCTCAGCCTCGATTTCACTCCATCGGCAGCGAAACAGCGGAGAAAAGCGAGTGAATTCTTGATCTTTCTACATTGTTGCCCAGATTCTGCTCAACTCTGCTACAAAGGTCCGGCTGTCGATACCGACCTAACATGACATGAAGAGCTTTGGCTCTGAACTGACGGGGACCTGGGGCATGCCGACCATCGCGCTCGTGGACGATGACAGAAACATCCTGACGTCCGTCTCGATCGCCCTCGAATCGGAGGGCTATCGCGTGGAGACCTATACTGACGGCGCCTCCGCCCTCGACGGTCTCACCAAGGCTCAGCCCGACCTTGCGATCCTCGATATCAAGATGCCGCGCATGGACGGCATGGAGTTGCTGCGCCGCCTGCGCCAGAAGACGGACATGCCGGTCATCTTCCTGACGTCCAAGGACGATGAGATCGACGAGCTGTTCGGTCTCAAGATGGGCGCCGACGATTTCATTCACAAGCCGTTCTCGCAGCGCCTGCTGGTCGAGCGCGTGAAGGCCGTGCTCCGCCGCGTCGCGCCGCGCGATACCGCCGCCGCGCCCAAGCCGACCGATGCCAACCGCAATATCGAGCGCGGCAACCTCGTCATGGACCAGGAGCGACATACCTGCACGTGGAAGGGGCAGAATGTCGTTCTGACCGTCACGGAGTTCCTGATCCTGTTCGCTCTCGCCCAGCGCCCCGGTGTGGTGAAGAGCCGCAACGCGCTGATGGACGCGGCCTATGACGACCAAGTCTATGTCGACGACCGGACCATCGACAGCCACATCAAGCGGCTGCGCAAGAAGTTCAAGGCTATCGACGACGATTTTGAGATGATCGAAACCCTTTACGGCGTCGGCTACCGCTTCAAGGAGATGTGAGCCTGATCCCACACGGACGAATTTGACATTTCGGTCTCGGCAGAGCATCAGGCTCCGGCCGCATGCCAAATTCGCAGGGATTACAGGATCTCCCGATTACTGATGGTTCCTGTGTAGGCGTCGGCATCTGCTTTAGCCAGTGTCCGCGCCTAACCACTAGCAGGACGTAGTGTCGATGAGGGGAAGCCAGGAAGCCGACAGGGCCGATGGCGGACGCATCCAGACGATGCGCCGGCTTACTCCGGTCATGGTCCGTCGTGCCAAGCGCTTTGTCGCCAGCTCCATTGGGAACTCACTCAGCCGGCGCATTCTTGTCCTCAACCTCGCGGGGCTGGCCGCACTCGTGGCCGGTATTCTTTATCTCAACCAGTTCCGAGCCGGCCTGATCGACGCTCGTGTCGAAAGCTTGCTGACCCAGGGCGAGATCATGGCCGGTGCCATCGCCGCCTCGGCCTCCGCAGTTTCCAACACCATCACCATCGATCCAGAGCGCCTGCTTCAGATGCAGGCGGGCGGCGAGATGTCAGCGCAGAGCGACACGGAAAGCCTGGACTTTCCGATCAATCCGGAACGTGTGGCGCCCCTGCTCCGCCGGTTGATCACGCCAACCAAGACGCGCGCCCGCATCTACGACCGTGACGGTATCCTGATACTCGATTCCCGCTTTCTTTATTCGCGCGGACAGGTTTTGCGCTTCAACCTGCCGCCGACCAAACCTGAACCGCCTTCCTTGCTCGAGCAGGCGATCAATGCGGTCACCTTTCGCCTGAGGCGGTTTGATCTTCCTGTCTATCGCGAACTGGGTGGCGCCAACGGACGCGGTTATCCCGAAGTCGAACAGGCCCTCAACGGCTCTCCGGGTACCGTGGTGCGGGTCACCGATGCCGGCGAGATGATCGTTTCGGTCGCGGTGCCGGTGCAACGCTTCAATGTGGTCGTCGGCTCGCTGCTGCTTTCGACGGAAGGCGGCGATATCGATGCCATCGTGACGGCCGAACGTTGGGGCATTTTTCGTGTCTTTCTGGTGGCTGCTGCCGTTACAGCTACCTTGTCATTCCTGTTGGCCGGCACCATCGCCCGCCCCCTGCGCCGGCTCGCCGCCGCGGCCGATCGCATCCGACGCGGCGTGAAGCAACGCGAAGAAATTCCATCCTTCGACCGCGAGGATGAAATCGGCGACCTAGCCCGCGCCTTTCGCGACATGACCAACGCACTTTACAATCGCATGGACGCGACCGAGAGCTTCGCGGCCGACGTTGCTCACGAGCTCAAGAATCCGCTGACGTCGCTGCGCTCGGCGGTCGAGACGCTGCCACTCGCAAAGAGCGACAACAGCCGGGCAAGACTTCTCGAAATCATCCAGCACGATGTCCGCCGCCTCGATCGTCTGATCACAGACATCTCCGACGCTTCCCGGCTCGACGCAGAGCTCGCGCGCGAGGATGTCGCACCGCTCGATGTCGGCCGGCTGGTGGAAGGCGTCGTCTCACTCGCCAGAGAGACTGGGCGTCATCAGGAAATCGGCATCGATTTCAAGATCGATGTTGGCGAGAGCGACAAGCCTCTGACGGTGCTCGGCCACGACAGCCGTCTTGGTCAGGTGTTCAATAACCTGATCGATAATGCGCGGTCTTTCTCGCCCGAGGGCGGATGTGTCGAAGTGACGGTGTGCCGCGACGAGGACACGATAAAAGTCATCGTCGATGACCATGGACCGGGCATCCGGGCCGAAAAGCTGGAGCGCGTGTTCGAGCGCTTCTATACCGACCGTCCGGAAGGCGAAGGCTTCGGCAACAATTCTGGCCTCGGCTTGTCGATCTCCAAGCAGATTGTCGAGGCGCACCGAGGCACGATCACCGCCATCAACCGCACCGACGATCCTTCCGCTCCTGATCGCGTGACCGGAGCTCGCTTTGTCGTATGCTTGCCGGCGGATCTTGCGGCATGACCGAGCCAACCGTCCATGCCTGTGCCGTCGTCATCGGTGAAGCCGGCGTCCTGATCAGAGGTAAATCGGGGTCCGGGAAATCATCGCTTGCTTTTGCGCTCGTTGAAGGCGCTCGTCAGAGAGGCCTTTATGCGACCTTCGTTGCCGACGATCGCGTGGTACTCCATGCGGTGAATGGCCGTGTCATCGCGCGTTGCCCGGAGACGATTCTCGGCCTCGCTGAACGATGGGGCCGTGGCATCGAGACGGTGGACTGCGTACCGGCCGCCGTTATCCGGCTCGTGGCGGATCTTGTCGAGCCCGAAAGCCTCATACGTCTGCCCGAGACCGCGGATATGCATACCGAAGTTGACGGCGTAAGCCTGCCGAGGCAAGCGATTCCGGCCCGGAAAACGTCCGTCTCGCTGCCCGTCCTGCAGGCCTTGCTGGCCGAAATGAACAAGATTTAACGATTGCGGTCTTAATTCCGTCATCCCCGCGCTTTTTGTTTAAAGTGCCGCAAGACTGCGCTTTTCCGCGACGAAACGTCCGTTTTCCTGACGAAATGGCTGCTCTTTGGCGATTGCCGGAAGAGCCCTGGACGCCTCACAATTCGATTTCCTCTTGCAAGAAATCCCGCTCTGGTGAAGATGTGGCCCGTTCCAGCTTGGAGCGAAACCAACATGGCGTGCCGTATGATCTTCGCAAATTATAGGGATCGGACCCCAGCATGATCGGGTTGGTTCTGGTGACGCATGGCCGCCTCGCCGATGAATTTCGGTCGGCGCTTGAACATGTGGTCGGTCCTCAGGCCGATTTCGAGACGATCTGTATCGGGCCCGAAGACGACATGGAGCAGCGGCGGAGCGATATCATTGCCTCGGTCAATCGCGTCAATTCAGGCAGGGGTGTCATCCTTCTGACCGATATGTTCGGTGGCACGCCCTCCAATCTGGCCATTTCGGTTATGGATATCGGCGACGTCGAGGTGATTGCCGGTGTCAATCTGCCGATGCTGGTCAAGCTGGCAACCGTGCGCAAGGAGCGGACTCTCGCCGAGACTGTGACCGAGGCGCGTGACGCAGGACGCAAATACATTTCTGTCGCCAGCCAGGTGCTTGCCGGATCATGACAGACGACAGCGACGCCATCGTCCGTGAACTGAAAATCCTCAACAAGAAGGGCCTTCATGCCCGCGCCTCTGCGAAGTTCGTCCAGTGCGTTGACCGCTTCGAGTGTGAGGTTTTCGTGTTGAAGGATGGCCAAAGCGTGTCAGGCACATCCATCATGGGGCTCATGATGTTGGCCGCCGGCATCGGCTCGTCGATCGAGGTTCGCGCCGCTGGAAACGATGCAGAGGCGGCGATCGAAGCAATTTCGGCTCTGGTCAACGATCGCTTCGGCGAGGGCGAATAAGGCTCATGGTCGCGCAACTCCGCGTCGTACCTGCAACGCCGGACCTGCTTGTTTCTCTTCCATCATGGTTTGTGACGCCGGAGGCCCTCGCCCAATGGGGTGGGAGCGAAATCCGCTTTCCTCTCGACGCCAGCCAGATCGGCGCGATGCTCGCCCAAACGCGCACAAAGCCACCGCACAGGCTGGCCTTTGTCGGCCTTGTCGCAGATAAAACGGCCGCACATTGTCAATTCGTTCTCGACTGGACGAACGGCGTTGCCCGGCTCGCTCGCTTTGCTGTGGCGCCTCAGTATCGTGGTCGTGGGCTGGCGAGACCATTTCTTGCCGAAGTGTTTGCCAGACTGATGGAAGTCGGAGACTTTCCGCGGTTGGAACTCAACGTCTACACTTTCAACGCACCGGCAATCGCTCTCTACGAATCCCTCGGCTTTATACGTGAGGGTGTGCGACGCTCCTCGGTACGGGTTGGCAACGCTCGCTGGGACACGGCGATCTACGCCATCACTCGAGAAGAATAACTCACCGACGCCCGAAGAGACGCTCGATGTCGCTGAGTTTCAGCTCGACGAAGGTTGGGCGGCCGTGGTTGCATTGGCCGGAATTGGGTGTCTCTTCCATTTCGCGGAGGAGTGCGTCCATCTCTTCCACCCGGAGACGGCGTCCGGCCCGTACCGATCCGTGGCAAGCCATGGTCGCGGCGATGGCATCGAGCTTCTCTTTCAAACGGGTCGCCTGATCCCATTCGGCAAGGTCGTCGGCAATGTCGCGAAGCAGCGCTGCCGTATCCGTCCGTCCCAACAACGCCGGGATCTCGCGGATGGCGATGGCGCCAGGGCCGAAGCTTTCGACGACGAAGCCCAACTCGGCCAGTTCATCGGCCCGCTCAATCAGCCGATCGACATCTTCCTCAGGCATGTCGACTATATCGGGGATCAGCAGCATCTGCGTCTCGACGCCCTTGGCGATCTCGCGCTTCAGCCGCTCATAGACGAGACGTTCGTGAGCTGCGTGCTGATCGACAATCACGAGGCCGGTCGACGTCTGAGCGACAATGTAGGTCTCATGGATTTGAGCGCGCGGGGCACCGAGCGGCCGCGACACGCTCTCCACCGGGGCGTCGACAAGGCCAGGACGCGCATCCGCGGAAACCACCTCGTTGATGACGGAAAAGCTGGCCTGCGGCGGCGTCCCGTCAAAGATGACATCGTCCTCGGCAAAACCTCGTGGAGCTGAGGGCTCACCTGAAAGAGGTCGATCCGGCGCCGTCCGCCAATCGAAGCCCACGGGGCGGCTCTGATAATCTCGCCCCCAGGATACAGACGAGGTTGCCGGCATTGGCCTAGAGGCCGCCGCCTCCAGAACATCAAGGGTAGCTGCGCCATGTGTCGAGGCCGCGCGGTGACCAGCATCGGCATGCGCCCGGCGAAGTGCGCCGACCAACAAGCCCCGCACCAGTCCGGGATCCCGGAAGCGGACGTCCGCCTTGGTCGGATGAACATTGACGTCGACTTCATGGGGATCAAGGTCGACGAACAGCACCGCTGCAGGAAAGCGATCCCGGGCCATGACATCGGCATATCCCGCGCGGATGGCACCTAGTAGCAACTTGTCGCGCACGGGCCTGCCATTCACGAAAAGGTATTGGGCCTGAGCATTTGCCTTCTGCAGCGTGCCGAGGCCAGCAAGCCCCGTGAGGCGAACCCCTTCGCGCAGCGCGTCGATCTCGATCGAGTTATCGGCGAAGTCGGCTCCCATGACTTGAAGCGCGCGTCCTCTGAAATCCCCCTCGTCTAGCGCGGGATAGTCGAGCGGCGAGCGATCGGAGCCCGCCAGCGAGAAACGGATTTCGGGATGCGCCAGAGCCAGACGCTTGACCACATCGGTAATGGCGCCCGCCTCGGCGCGTTCGCTCTTCAGGAACTTGAGGCGAGCCGGCGTCGAGAAGAAGAGGTTCCTTACCTCGATGCGAGTACCCTGGCTCAGTCCGACCGGCATTATCTCGGAGCGAGTGCCGCCGGAAACCGTGATCGCCCAGCCGTTGTCCTCGGATGCATGTCGCGTTTCGATCCGTAGATCCGCAACGGAACCGATCGACGGCAGCGCTTCACCGCGAAAACCGAGGGTGCGAATATCGAGGAGGTCGTCTTCGATCAGCTTGGACGTGCAATGCCGCTCGACAGCCAATGACAAATCGTCGGCTGTCATACCGCTGCCGTTGTCGGTAACGCGGATCAGCGTCTTGCCACCGCCCGCTGTGACCACTTCGATACGATCGGCACCGGCGTCGATTGCGTTCTCGACCAGCTCCTTCACCACACTCGCGGGCCGTTCCACCACCTCGCCAGCGGCGATGCGGTTGATGGTAACCGGAGAGAGCTGAATGATGACGGACATGGGTGCCGGGAATCGCTTGCACATTGAGAGATCGGAACGGCAACCATAACCGAACCCGTCCGGCACTGCGAGAAGCGACCCGACCACGAAATCGTCAACACCGTGTCCTGTCCACGGACTATAGTCGCAATCGGCAAGGCGAGGAGTGACAATGAAGAAGGTTGAGATTTCAGCGTCGACATCGATCGTGGTGCTGACGGGCGCCGGCATATCCCAGGAATCAGGCCTCGACACCTTTCGTGACGCGGGTGGCATCTGGGCGCGCTACGATATCGACGATGTGGCAACGCCGGAAGGCTTTCGCCGAAACCCGCCCCTGGTGCATGAGTTTTACAACACGCAGCGCCGAGAAGCCGCCACAGCGCTTGCCAACCCTGCGCATCAGGCTCTTGCCGAATTGGAGAAGGCTTGGCCCGGGCGGTTTCTCCTCGTTACTCAGAACATTGATGGCCTGCACGAAAAAGCGGGATCCAAGGCGCTGTTTCACATGCATGGCACGCTAGACGGCTTCCTCTGCGAAGCCTGTGGCAGGCGTGGCCCGTGGGTTGGCGACATGGTAACCAGCTCGACTTGTCCGCTCTGTACGCGAAGCGGAGGACTTCGCCCCGATATCGTCTGGTTCGGCGAAATGCCCTACCACATGCCCGAAATCTACCGCGCACTTGGTGAGGCAGATCTTTTCATCTCCATAGGCACGTCGGGAACCGTCTATCCGGCGGCAGATTTCGTGCGTGAAGCCCGCCTCGCCGGAGCGGCGACGGTCGAGCTCAATCTGGAAGCCTCGCGCAAGGGGCATGGGTTGTTCGATCTGGAAATCGAAGGCAAGGCCGGAGAGAGCGTGCCGACTTTCGTCGACGATCTTCTGAGCGGCAGATTTTCCTGACTGCTGGTCCTCAGCGCTCCAGGCCCCAATCGGCATAGCAATGCTCGATCGTTTCGGCAGAAGTCAGCTGAATCTTTGGAAGCTCCAGACCAGTGAACATGTCTGAATAGCGCCGACGGTTTTTCCGTGTCGTCACGGCTATGTGGTAGAGCATATCCCACTTGATGCTGTCCCGTCCGCCAGCAAGGCCGCCTTCTCGGTCCGACTGAAACAAGGTGCGCCGAAGGTAACGCAGGAGGCTAAGCGTGGTAGACACGTCCAAGAGGATGACCCCAGTTGCTCGCCTGAAGCGTTGCGGCATGCACACAGAATAGTTTCCGTCCATCACCCATCTCTCCCTGGAGATTGCTTCATCGTGCCGGACGACAAACTCCTCTTTCGGGCGTGGTATCCAATCGGTTTCGGGGATGTGAAACAGCTGGTCGAGATGGACCACCGGCAAATCGCGCTTGCGGCCGATCGCGACCGCTAATGTCGATTTACCGCTGTTGGAGGGACCGAGGATACAGACGCGATCACCCAACTCTTCAAGCTGCATGATGTCAGGCCCTTTTCGTTCGCCCCGATTGCCTTGACCTTGTCATGTACCGCCCTTATCGGGAAGACATGCAAGCCATAGAAATGATCAAAGGGCTTTCGAGCCTGGCCGAGACCTACGACGGTGTCATCTGCGACGTCTGGGGCGTTCTTCACAACGGAGCTTCGGCCTATCCGGCCGCTGCCGAGGCGCTTACCCGCTTTCGCGCGCTCGGCAAGGCGGTCGTGCTGCTGACCAACGCTCCGCGCCCGGCAAAATCCATCGAGGACCTCCTCAGCCGGCAATATGCGATCACTTCGCAGAGCTACGACGAGATCGTCACTTCCGGTTCCGTTGCGCGCGAAGCATTCGCAAACGAGACACGCCGACGCGTTTTCCATGTCGGACCCGAGCACAACCTCAACCTGTTCGAAGGACTCGATGTTGAGCTCGTCGGCGAGGATGATGCAGAATATGCTGTGCTGACGGGCATGTTCGACGACGAGACCGAGAGCCCGGAAACCTACCGGCCCATGCTTTCACGTTTCGCCGATCGGGGTCTCAGGGTCTATTGCGCCAATCCGGACATCATCGTCGAACGAGGTGATCGCTTGGTTTACTGTGCAGGCGCCCTTGCCCAGCTCTATGTCGAGCTTGGCGGCGATACCGTCATTATCGGCAAGCCATACAAGCCCGTCTACGACGCGGCCTTGGATGCACTTGGCCGAGCACTTGCCAGACCTGTGGACAAGCGTCGCGTCCTCGCCATTGGCGACGGGCTGCCGACCGACATCAAGGGAGCCTGGGGACAGGGGCTCGACGTTCTGATGGTGACGGCCGGGATCCATGGGGCCGATTTCGGCGATCTTATGGCCCCAGACCCCGCAAGGCTCGCGGCGCGCCTCAAGGTCGAAGGGCTCGGCATCCGTGCCGCCATCCCGCGCCTGACATGGTAAAATGCAAAAAGAGGCCGCCTGGGCCTCTTTTTTATGCGTTTCTCAACGCCTCTCTCAGAAGAAGGCGTCGACGTCATCCTGACTGACGCCCTCACCCTTGAACTGAGGCCCGTTCAGAAGCAGCTCGCGAGCGCGCTTCTCGGCCTCGGTCTCATTTCCCTTCCCTTGGGCATCGGTGATGCGCATGATCTTCAGCTTTTCCACCAGGGTGGTGATACGCTTGTCGAGAGCGCTCAACGTGGTGACGACCTTGGAGATGCGCTGACCCGTAATGTCCTGGAACGAGCAGGCCTGGAAAATGTCGATGATCTTCTCGCTTACGAGCGACTGATAGCCTTCGGCATCCTCGGTATCGGCCCCCATGATCTCCTCGGCGGCCGACATGATTGTATTCGTCGCTTCTTCCGTCGCCTCGACAATGGCATCGAGCTCTCGCCCGGCAGTGGGGATATGCTCGTCACGCATGTCGCTCAGGCGAAGCTGAGCCAGCTCTTCCTTCATGTTGGCGATTTCGCGGGCCATCTCTCCGAGTTCCGAGTAAATGGCCAAGTCCATCGTCTTGAAGAACGATTGGAAGCTTTCTGCCATTATTTCGGCAAGGCGCATGACGTCTTCGAGCGACACATCCTCGGCCTTTCGGCTGTTCTGGAGGAAGTCGATGATCTTGGCCACGTGTTCCGAAGACATCTCAGACATCAAGGAATCTCTTTCTCAGATACGCGAGAGCGTTCGCCAGGGAAAGGCGATGCGAACGTCCTAATCGCGGAAAATGCGTCGGCGGCGGAGCGCCTGCCCGGGATCGCGGTAAGCGGTGCCTACACCGCTCCGCGTTTTCCCGGCTCGCTTCGGCATCAATCGCCGAAGACGGCTTCGATCTTGCTCTTCAGCGTCGGCGCATTGAAGGGCTTCACGATGTAGTTGTTCACGCCAGCCTTCTTGGCGGCGATCACGTTTTCGGTCTTGGACTCGGCCGTCACCATAATGAACGGCGTCTTCGACAGCGAAGAGTCCGAGCGGACCTGCTTGAGCAGTTCGTAGCCGGTCATCGGCTCCATATTCCAGTCGGAGATGACGAGGCCATAGCGGCGCTCCTTCATCTTGCCGAGGGCTTCGGTGCCGTCAGCCGCCTCATCGACGTCCTCGAAGCCGAGCTGCTTCAAGAGGTTTCTGATGATTCGGATCATGGTCTTATAATCGTCGACCACGAGAACCGGAATCGATGTGTCAAGTGCCATCGTTTACTCCACACTGCCGCGGCGCCACCCGCGCCTCGATGACGAGCTCAATGCACGGGCGGGTGAACATCCCTGCCGGGGCCCGTGCTTGAAGGAAACCATACAACGGGGACCTGAAAAGTCGGTTAATTCTCGCGCCTCGGGGTTTTTCGGCTGTTGCCGTGGACTGAGACGCTTGATTCACAATTCATTTTTCGAATGAATCGTTTTTATGGCGCTGTTTGGCGGTTTTTTGCATGTGTTTATCGTAAATTTCCGGCGCTCAGGTTTACGCTTTGCCAACCATGCCGGAGATTCCCTTAGCTATTGTGCATCTTCTCTGGCCTCGCGGACGCGGACCAGCGCCGGCAATTAGCAGCTTGACCTTGCCTGGAGCAGAAGGCACGGTCACGCCGCGCCCCACGCTGTCCGAAATCGGCATGGCGGCGTTCCTCGCGGCAGCAGATTCCAGAGACCATGCCCCCGTTCCAGTTCGTCGATCGTCAGTCCGTTTCGCCGTCCCTTCGAGGTGGCGCCATCGCTATCGGTAATTTCGATGGTGTGCATCGCGGTCATCAGGCAGTCTTGGAGGCCGCACTTCTTGTTGCACGAGAGCGAGACATCCCCGCCGTCGGCGTAACCTTCGAGCCGCATCCGCGCGATGTCTTCAGGCCGGACCATCCGGTCTTCCGCCTGACCCCTCCTCCAGTAAAGGCACGGTTGGTCGAGGCCATCGGTCTCGATGGGCTGGTCTCAATTCCATTTTCGGCGGACTTCGCCGCCCAAAGCCCCGAAGAGTTCGTCCAACGGGTGCTGGTTGAAGAGCTCGGCATCCGTCATGTCGTAGTGGGCTGGAACTTCCATTTCGGCCAAGGGCGGCACGGCACCCCGCAAAAGCTCCGCGAGCTGGGCGAGCTGCATGGCTTTACCGTGGACGTCATCCCTCCGTTTGAAACCGAGGACGGCTATACGGTTTCTTCAAGCGAAGTCCGTGATCGACTGGCCGAAGGTGTTCTAGCCGAGGCGGCCGGACTCCTGGGCTGGCATTGGTTCTTTGAAGGCAAGGTCGTTGATGGAGACAAGCGCGGCCGCACGATCGGCTTTCCGACGGCCAATATTCGCCTGCCTCAGCAGGTTCGCCTGTCCGAGGGTGTCTACGCGGTATTTGCCGTGATCGACGGCACACGCCACACTGGCGTCGCAAGTTGGGGTCGCCGGCCAACCTTCGACAATGGGGCGCCGGTTTTCGAGACCTTCGTGTTCGATTTCTCCGGTGATCTCTATGGCAAGACGATCACCATCATGCCCATCACTTATCTGCGGCCAGAACTGAAATTCGACGGCGTTGCCGAGCTCATCGAGCAGATGAACCAAGACGCAGAGGAGGGACGCGCCCTGCTCGCAGCGTTCGATGGCTTCACCCCTCTCGATCGCGCAATCTGGCAGGGCTGAAGCTGCGTGGAGACCAGCCCTCGCGTGCTCCTGATAATAACAGGAACGCCAATACAAGAAGTAATGCATCAATGACACAAGAAGACCATTTTAATAAGTAAGTGCCATTTTGTTCGTAACCCCAGAGCAAGAGTTACGAGCATGCTTGGTAAAATTCGCATCGGACATCAGATTCTACTTAGCGTCGCCATTGCAGGAATTGGTTTTATGGCGATAGCCGCCAATCTGCTTTACATGGGGCGGCAGGTAGATACCGCGACAGCTGCGGCCCGTCTCGGACGAGAAGTCGAATCCGAGGCAGCTGGTTTCAAGGAGCTGATGCTGCAGGTCCGCAGGGCGGAGAAGGATTTCCTTTTACGCTCCGACAAGAGCTACGCGGATCGAGCCCTCTCCCAGATCACCGACGCCCAGAGCACACTCGCCACCTTACGCAGCAAGGCGCTGCCCCTCGGTAGCGCCAGCATCAAGGCCGCTACCGACGAGATCGAGACTCCGCTCGCGGCTTACCAGGCGGCCTTCGCCAAGCTTGCCAAAACACGCATCGCCATGGGGCTGTCACCAGATGAGGGTCTTGAAGGCGGCCTGCGTCAAAAAGTGCATGCCTTAGAGGACGCCTTCAATGCTCTTCAGGACAAGGATCAGACAATCCGCGTACTGATGCTGCGCCGTCATGAGAAGGACTTCATGCTGCGACGGGATGACGCGTCTCTCGATAAGCACGCCAAGATGATGTCCGAGTTTCTGGGCGCCATAGCGGACGCGCCAATCGATGGCGCACAGAAAGCAAAACTTACCGAGCTCGCCAATGGCTACGCAGCGTCCTTCAAGGCTTGGTCGACTGCCGCGCGAGAGATGCAGGTCGACCAGACGGCCGTCTCGGATGCCTATGCGGCGCTGGAGCCGCTGGTATCGACCGTCGCCAAAGCTGCCGCAGACCTCGGCAGTAGCCTGGAAATCACCGCGGAAAACAGTAGGCGCACCTCCGATCGGCTGGCCTATTTGACGATTGTTCTGGCGCTGTTTGCGGCCACCGGTTTCGCCCTGGTGGTCTGGCGCTATGTATCGACGTCTCTCGCTCGCACCGAGAGCTGGATGGGGCGTCTCTCTGCTGGCGAATATGACACGAAGTCTGCGGACGCAACGGCCAGCAACGAGATCGGTTCGATGGCGCGGGCCCTTGCCGACTTCGCTGACAAGCTTGCCGAGGCGGAACGGCTACGCCGCGAAGCTGCGGAAGCAGATGTGCGGAGGCGTCACGAGCGCGCGGAGGAAATGCGCGCGCTGATGGTGGCATTCGACTCGAGCGTCGGCGAGATCGTGGCCACCGTGTCGTCGGCAGCGCAGGAGCTTCAAGCGGCTGCGGGTACGTTGACGGACACGGCCTCAAATACCTCCGCCAAATCGACGGGCGTTGCCAAGGCCACCGAAGTGATCGCGGAGCAGGTTCAGGCTGTCGCCGCAGCCTCGGAGGAACTGTCCGCGTCGATCGGTGAGATTGGCCGCGGGATCACTCAGTCGCACCAGATCTCGACCCAAGCGGTCGATGAAGCGCGCGACGCAGCCTCGACGGTCGGCGATCTCGCCACGACAGCCGAAAAGATCGGCGAGGTCATTCAGCTGATCGACAGCATCGCATCTCAAACCAACCTTCTTGCCCTCAATGCGACTATTGAGGCGGCACGCGCCGGCGAGGCGGGGCGCGGTTTCGCCATCGTTGCGGCCGAGGTGAAAAATCTCGCCGGACAGACCTCCGCCGCCACCTCCCAGATCGGAGATCAGGTCACGCGCATCCAAACGGCGACAAACAACACGGTCGAGGCGATCCGGCGAGTCTCGGAGATCATCGACAAGGTGAACACGATTGGCGCCTCCATTGCCTCGGCCATCGAGGAGCAAGCGGTGACGACCCGGGAGATATCCCACCGGATCCATGAGGTGGCCTCGGAAACCGGACGAACATCGGCAAGCATAGGCGACGTGCTCATGGCGGCTGAAGAAACCTCAGGAGCTGCGACGCAAGTTCTCGCTTCCTCCGGCGACCTGTCACAACAAGCGTCGAACCTGTCGGTTCGGGTGCGTCATTTCATTTCCAACGTCAACGCAGCCTGATGGGCAGCCGAGCGACAGATGAACCTGCCTTGGTTCGCCGGCCGGAGAAATCTGCCGGTGAACTCTTTATTTTGCCGCGCTTTGTCGCTAGAGCTTTTCCAAGAAATGAACGGGGCCGAGCCGGCCGTTCCGGTCGGTTTGGAACCGGCGCGTCACGGTGAAACGCGTCGTGCCATTTTATGGATTCTGTCGGAACAGGCCATGTGTATCCGAGCCTTCGGCGCCCTGACGTGCCGGATCAGAGAGCGAATTATCGGCCCGGCCCCGATCGGTCGCCGCTGAAGCGGTGGGATCGAGGGACCGGGAGCCGAGCCTCTGGCCGATCGCTGGTAACGCAACCGGCCAGCCCCAATTCTTGCTGCATTCACGAGACAATCAATGACCGACACGCCTGCCCCGACGTCCGAAGCGACGCCGACCCGTGACTATTCGCCTACGCTCAATCTTCCCGCGACCGACTTTCCGATGCGCGCCGGTCTGCCGGAGAAGGAGCCGAAGCTGATCGCCCGCTGGGACGAGATGAAGCTTTACGAGAAGTTGCGCGAGACCGCCAAGGGGCGCGAGAAGTTCGTGCTGCATGACGGCCCTCCCTACGCCAATGGTCATCTCCACATCGGGCATGCGCTCAACAAGATCCTGAAGGACATCATCACCCGCTCGCGGCAGATGATGGGCTACGATTCCAACTACGTTCCGGGCTGGGACTGTCACGGTCTGCCGATCGAGTGGAAGGTCGAGGAAGAGTATCGCGCCAAGGGCAAGAACAAGGACGAGGTGCCGATCAACGACTTCCGCGCCGAGTGCCGCCAATATGCCGAGGGCTGGATCAAGATCCAGGCAGAGGAGTTCCGCCGGCTCGGCGTCGAGGGCGACTTCAAGAATCCGTACACCACCATGGCCTTCGCCTCAGAGGCGGTGATCGCCACCGAACTTTTGAAGTTCGCTACCTCTGGCCAGCTCTATCGCGGCTCCAAGCCGGTGATGTGGTCGGTTGTCGAGCGGACGGCTCTCGCCGAGGCCGAGGTCGAGTACCAGGACTACCAGTCGGACACCATCTGGGTGAAGTTCCCGGTGACGGCCGGTGCGGCGGAATTCGCCGGCGCATTTGTCGTGATCTGGACGACCACGCCGTGGACGATCCCCGGTAATCGTGCTGTCAGCTATTCGCCAAAGATCGCCTATGGCCTTTACGAAGTAACCGAGGCTCCGGAAGGCAATTGGGCGAAGACCGGCGAAAAATACATCCTCGCCGACGCTCTTGCCGAGGCGGTGTTCAAGCAGGCCAAGGTGACCGGCTACACAAAGCTCGCCGCCGTTCCGGCAACCGTGCTGGCCAACCTTACCTGCGCCCATCCGCTGCGCGGCCTCGACGGCGGATACACCTTCGATGTTCCGCTTCTGGCGGGTGACCACGTCACCGACGACACCGGCACCGGTTTCGTCCACACCGCTCCCGGCCATGGCCGGGAAGACTTCGAGGTGTGGATGGACTACGGCCGGCAGCTGTCGGAACGCGGCATCTCGACGGCGATCCCCTTCACGGTCGACGACAACGGCTTCCTGACAGACGCGGCACCCGGCCTCGTTGGCCGCCGTGTCATCACCGACAAGGGTGAGAAAGGCGACGCCAACCAGGCAGTGATCGACGCCCTGGCCACAAGGGGCATGATGGTGGCGCGCGGGCGACTCAAGCATACCTATCCGCACAGCTGGCGCTCCAAGAAGCCGGTGATCTTCCGCAACACGCCGCAGTGGTTCGTCTACATGGACCGTCCGATCGGCGGAGAAGCGGCGGCCGGTTCCAATGCGACGACCTTGCGTGACAGGGCTCTCGCGGCCATCGACGAAACGGCTTTCTATCCGCCGGCCGGCCAAACGCGCCTGCGTTCGATGATCGAGAACCGTCCGGACTGGGTACTATCGCGTCAGCGCGCCTGGGGCGTGCCGATTGTGGTGTTCCGTAACACCGAAACCGGCCAGCTCATCCCTGGCCCGGATTTCGCAAACAACAATGCCTATGCGGCACGCGTTCGCGAAGCTTTCCTGGCGGAAGGCGCCGACGCCTGGTTCGCCGAAGGCGCGAAGGAACGTTTCCTCAAGGGCTTTGTCGAAGACATGGCTTCATGGGAGCAGGTGCGCGACATCCTGGACGTCTGGTTCGATTCCGGATCGACGCACGAGTTCGTGCTGAAGGGGCGCCCCGATCTCAAGTGGCCGGCCGATGTCTATCTCGAGGGTTCCGACCAGCATCGCGGATGGTTCCATTCATCGCTTCTGGAATCCTGCGGCGTCAATGGCGTTGCACCCTACAAGGCAGTGGTGACGCATGGCTTCACCATGGCCGAAGACGGCCGCAAGATGTCGAAATCGCTCGGCAATCAGGTTCAGCCACAAGACGTCATCCGGCAGTCCGGCGCTGACATCCTGCGTCTTTGGGTCGCTTCGACCGACTACTGGGAAGACCAGCGCATCGGCAAGAAAATTCTGGACGCCAACTCCGATGCCTATCGCAAGATCCGCAATACGTTGCGCTGGATGCTCGGCACGCTCGCCCATTACGATGGTCAGGCCGTAGCTTACGCCGACCTGCCAGAGCTTGAGAAGGTGATGCTGCACAAGCTCACCGAAGTCGGTGCACAGGTGGTCGAAGGCTATCGGGAGTACGACTTCAAGGCCGTGTTCTCGTCGGTGCTCAACTTCATGAACATCGAACTCTCGGCCTTCTACTTCGACGTTCGCAAGGATGCGCTCTATTGCGATCCGAAGTCGAGCCTCAAGCGCCGTGCCGCCCTCTACGTGGTAGCCGAGCTCTACGACCATCTCATCAAGTGGTTGGCGCCGTTGATCCCGTTTACCGCCGAAGAGGCTTGGCTCGAGCGGCATCCGGGGGACACGTCATCGGTGCATCTCGAACTGTTCCCGGAAGTTCCCGCAGAGTGGACGAATACGGCACTTGACGAGAAGTGGGAAAAGGTGAAGCGGGTCCGTCGCGCCGTTACCGGTGCCCTCGAAATCGAGCGGCGGGAAAAGCGCATCGGTTCGTCTCTCGAGGCGGCTCCGATGGTGCATGTCGAGGACGGCGATTTGCTGGCAGCACTTGAGGGTCTCGACTTCGCCGAGATCTGCATCACGTCGCAGATCGCTGTCACGGACGCACCAGCGCCTGACGGTGCCTTCAGGCTCGATGATGGCACGCCGGTCGCTGTGGTTCCGAAGCTCGCCGAAGGACGCAAATGCGCCCGCTCGTGGAAGATCTTGCCCGAAGTCGGTAGCGACCCCGAGTATCCCGACGTAACGCTGCGCGACGCTCAGGCGTTGCGCGAACTGGCTGCCAACGCATGACAGCAGCGGCAGCCCATCTCGCAATACGGCGGACGCGGCTTGCTGCGCTCGCCGTTGTTTTGCTGACGCTTGGCATAGATCAGGCGAGCAAATACTGGGTGTTGAACCACACGAGCCTGCCGGATGGCGATCGCATCTCGCTGCTGCCGATCTTCGATCTGGTTCTGACGTGGAACATGGGCATTTCCTATGGCCTGTTTCAACAGCAGGAAGCCCTCGGACGGTGGTTGCTGATCGGACTTACCGCTCTGGCTACCGTACTCCTAACCGTCTGGCTTTGGCGCTCGCGCGATCGGCTGGTAGCCTGCGTGGCTTTGGCACTCATCATCGGTGGCGCTCTCGGCAACCTCATTGACCGGGTGGTGTTCGGTGGGGTGGTAGACTTTCTCTACCTGCACTATGGCTCTTTTTCCTGGTATGTTTTCAACCTAGCCGACTGCGCCATCGTTGCAGGGGTTGGCGCACTCCTGTATGAGTCTCTGCGCTTGAGGCCACAGTGACGCCTCAAAAATCTGCTAGGCGCTGACCGGGTAAGGGTTTGACTGCTGTCAACCTTAGGGACGAGAGCGAGAGTGACGATATCGATGACCAATCTGCTGACCGGCAAACGTTGCGCTCTTCTCGCCATAGCCGTTTTGGGTCTTTCTGCGTGTTCGGCGCTCGGCACTTCCGTTGCCGACGATGATCCCGAAACGGAAGTTCCCAACACTTCCATGGGGCGCGCCTTGATGGAAGGCGTCGGCGCAGTCCCTGCGCACCAGGCTAATATCAACTACACGCCGCGTGCCCCGCTGGTGGTTCCGCCTGGCAAAATGGCTCTGGCAGCCCCGGAGGATCCCAAGCGCCTCGAAGCAAGCGGAACGTGGCCGGAAGACAACGACCTAAAGACGCGCAAGATGTTGGCTGATGCCGCGGCACGCGATGCCGGAAGGGAAGACAAGGATCTGCTGCCAGCGTCCGAGCTGACGGCGGTTCGTGTTCCCGACGCAAGGACTGCATCGGCGTCGGATGTCACAACCACTGATTCTGACCGGCGGCGCGTGTTCCCAAGTCAGCTCGGCAACATTCCGCGCGACAAGACTACTAGACTCTATGACAGCAACGGCAAGCCCGTTCGCCGCGCCTTAGTCGAGCCGCCTGTCGGCTACTTGGAACCCGCAGCGGGAGTTCCCGTGACTACGGACGATGGTTCGCCGCCCGAGCAGCAGTCAGAGAAGAAGTGGTGGAAGTTCTGGTAAGCTGGCTGGCCGCTTATCTGACAAACCTTCAGCCCGACAAGAAAGCCGCGAATTTCGCGGCTTTTGTTTTGCCGTACGCCTATCGTTCCCGACGCGATGGAAGGCTCGGTCAGAGAATAGCGACGCCTGGACAGCATATGCAGCTCGCCCTGATCGGCAACACGCCGCGACGTGATCGTAGCCACCTTGCCCTGAGTATTTCAACCAGAGCGCCTGCAGCCAAACGGCGATCAGGCTAAATGAATCAAGGCTTGTTCGCGGTAGGCACGCTGGCACCGAGCACCGCTTCAATCTTGGCCCGGAGTGTCTCCGCCGTGAAAGGCTTTACAATATAGTTGCTCACGCCGGCCTTCTTGGCAGCGATAACATTCTCCGCCTTGGACTCGGCCGTAACCATCAGGAATGGAAGACGAGAGTGGCGTTCGCTGGCTCGCACGCGCTGAAGGAACTCGTAGCCGGTCATGGGCAGCATGTTCCAATCGGAAATGATCAGACCGTAATCGCGTTCTGCCAACTTGCCGAGAGCCTCGCTGCCGTCGGCCGCCTCGTCAATGTCAGTAAACCCAATAGCCTTGAGAAGATTTCGGATTATTCTGGCCATGGTCCGATAGTCGTCAACGACCAGCACCGGGAGCGAGAGATCCAAAGACATTACAACCCCCAAGCTTACTGAGGACGGACAAAAACACGCCACAACGGCAAATAATAGTTACAGCGACTTAACAACACCCTAAACGTCTTCCCCGCCCGCCGGGACTTTATTAAAGACGATGAGAAATAGCACAGCCACCGACTTCGCGTCAGCTTCCGTCGACTAACGACTGCCGGTGCGCTTGCTTCTGAATTTCACTGGGATCAAGCCGTCAACGCCGAGACGCGCCCGCTCGCTCGCCTCCCGCAGGCGCCGTCCGCGCGGATGCCCCATTGGCAGACTGGGCAGCGCCGAGCACTTCCGGCCGAACCTGGCGCGGACTGGAGAACAGGTTGCCCTGACCGAATCCAAGACCGTAGTCGAGGAGATCGATCACTTGTGCCTCCTGCTCGACATGATCGACGATCAGGGTCAGCCCCTGCCGCTGCAGATGACCGGCCATATCTTCGACATGAATGTCACCTGTTACAAGCGGCGCCCTGCCGAGCAATCGATCGGCTGCGACCTTGACCGAGCGGAAGCCAAGGTCGGACCAACGGCGGAAATCGACGCGAAGGTCGGTGACGTTATCAATCGAGAAATGGAAACCAAGATCGGCCACCGCCCGAAGACTCTCGACTTCGAGCGGCCCCATCTCGGCGAGAGCGTCCTGACGGAACTCGAACTGAACGAGCTCAGCCGCCGCGCGGTTTTGACTTAGGAAGCTCTGAAATTCGCGAAAGAAGGCTGATGACGCAAGACTCTCTACCGATAGATTGACGAAGAGGCTGACATCACTGTTACGCTGCGTAAGGCGCTTCAGTATCTGGAACGACCGGATCACCTGATAGGTGTCGAGCTTGGCGATCAGCCGGTTCTTTTCCGCAACCGGAATGAACTCTGCCGCCGGGATCAGGCCCGAAGCTCCCTTTAACCGCGTCAGAACCTCGTAGGAGCGAACCAGCCGTTGCGGCAACGTCACAATCGGCTGCAGATGCAGTTCGATTTGCTCGTCTCGAATGAGATGTTCTACCTCTCGCTCAAAACTCGGATCGGTGTCGGGGACGAACAAGGCGTTCTTCATGCTGGCGGAAACACCATCCCGCGCTTCCGTAAACCGAGCACCACGCCCCTCATCAATATAATCTTCGGCACGCGGCCGACGCGGACGTCGGGCGGAAGATTCTTCTGCCTCACGAATGTGCCTTTCCAGAGCTCCAAACCGCGCATTGACGCCATCGAGACGTCCGTCGACCGTGGATTCCAATTCAGCCAAGGTCTCGGTCACCTGCCGGAGCAGTTCACCAACAACCTCGACCTCGGCTGCGAGCTCACCAGTCTGCTCGCGGACGCGACCAGGCAGAGCCTGCTCTAGCCGATTGAGGCGGGCAGCGATCTTTTCGATCTCGGCTTCGCCGTCACCTGCGACGGCAGCGATCTCGGCGAGTCGCCCTTCAACCCAGGCGCGCTCGCGCCGGCGTTCCATCGGTTGCTGCAGAGTGACCATGGTCAGCATCAGACCTATGCCGATCACCAATGCCGAGCCGGCCGACAGGCCAAGCTGGAAATAAAGCACAACCGCAGCCGAGGCGGCGATTACGCCCATGGCGATCAGGATCATCGTCGATGACGACCGGTTCATTCGCCTGCCCACTCCAACACGAAACCACGCAACGAATCACAAAGCATTGTTGCCGTTTTCGGGAAGGGAAGCGAAGGCAGACAATGGTTTTCCAAGGGTTTTCGGCGTCTTTTTCGTCTTGCGCAGCTTCACTGTGACCCGTGAGCCAGCCTGCAGCGGTCTTGACCGTCAATCGCCATCGTCCCATGTTGGTCGCAGATCGTCGGCGAACCGTCGCCCACGGCAGATTTAGGAGGCCAAGCATGGTCGAACTCAACGTCAAGGGTATGATGTGCGGCGGATGCGCGAGCTCGGTTGAGAAGGCAATCAAGCGGGTTGATGCCGGCGCCAGCGTCAAGATCGACCTGCCCACTGGGAAGGTCAGCGTCGAGACGAAGGCCGACGTCAAGGCGCTCGGTGAGGCCATCGAAGCGGCGGGATACGAAGTCGCAGCCTGACCTGTGATCGACGATTTTTATCGGTGATAGCGAGTCCAGAAGCCAGCCACAAAACGAAGGGAAATGCTGCCACCCAGCCGGTCGGATGAACGGTAAATGATCGCCTGTTAACGGCTATCAACCCTTTATTTACCATGATCGGGGCAGAGTTCCGCCTGTACGTAATGCAATTTGCAACAGTCTGGCAGGGAACGCTTTCCGATGTCGGTTGGCCCGCGCAGCACATCGACGGTGCGTCTTTTGATCGTCGATGCAGACGTCTCGTCGCGACGGGTCGTACGCAAGGCGCTTGAAGCTCGCATTGCTCGTCCAATGCTGATTCTGGAAACCGCCGAGCGCGACGCCGCGCGCGTAATGGCTGGCAAGCAGACGTTCGATGTCATCGCCATCGACCTTGAGACCATCGGCGGCCACGCCGCCTTTCGCTCCTTCCTTGAGCAACTGACGCCGACCACCGTCTACGCGATGGGAGATCCCACCGACGTTCAGTCGGCAGTCGCTTGTGTTCGAGCCGGGGCTGCCGATTTCATCGAGAAGCCGATCGACGGGAACGCCTTTGCACGCCGCGTGGAGCGTCAATTCGTCGAGAGCATAGCTAACACAATCGACGAGAGCGACGGATTGATCGGCTCATCGCCGGCAACGCGAGCGCTCTCCGAGCAGATCCAGCGCGTTGCGCCATCACTTGGTCCCGTGTTCATTTCCGGCGAAGCCGGCAGCGGCAAATCGTTGGTCGCCCGCTCGGTTCATGCACGGTCGCGCCGTCGCAACGGACCGTTCGTCACGATCGACTGCTCTAGGACACCTGTCGACAAGCTGGTGGCGGATCTTTCCGAAGCCAACGGTGCTCTTGCCTCCGCTGACGGCGGAACGCTTTTCCTCGACGAGGTCGGGCATCTTCCCGACCCTGCGCAGCTTGCCTTGATGCGTTTCCTGGACACCGGCGAAATTGCCGGCTTCGACGGCGGGCACCGCCTCTCCGTACGCATCATCGCCTCCTCCAGGCGCCCGCTCGATGACCTCAGCGGTCCCTCGGGCCTGAGACAGGATCTCTACTTCCGCCTCAACGTACTGACGCTGGCAGTGCCGCCGCTTCGGGACCGAGCAGAGGACATTCCGCTCCTTGTCGACGCCATGGTGCGGCAGATTAATCGAGATAGCGGCTCTCGGTATACCCGCTTCACAGCCGCTGCGGTGCAGTGCCTCACCGGTCGAGCATGGCCGGGCAATGTAGCCGAACTCAGATCCGCCCTCGAAACCCTGATGGGGCTTTATCCAGGCGACCTGGTCACCGCCGACATGGTCGTTCCAGTCATCGTGGCACCCGCTGCTATCGCCGCGGCCCCGCGGAAGAAGCTGCCGGCAGAGGTCAAGCCGCTTTGGCAGGAAGAAGCAAGGGTCATCGACGAGGCAATCGCCGCCTTCGATGGCAATATCGCCAAGGCCGCGGCGGCGCTGGAAATCAGCCCATCGACCATCTACCGCAAACGCCGTGATATTGAAGACGCAATGGTGGCTCGTAGCGCCTGAGTAGTTTTCCGAAGCTGGCGACCTGAGCTTGGAAACAGCCGATGGATCAGTAAGATGGTGGCGAATTTCGGTTGTTTTGCCGAGCGCAGGTCGTTGCATGCTATATGCCTTGGCGGATATCGGCAGCGGGTTGGGATCAAGGAAAAGGCGCAGAAATTTGACATTTGGCCTCCGAAGACAGTAAGTCGCGGAGACGGGTGTAGTGTTCGAAAGCGTTAACGGAACAAAGGATTACCGGCGGCTCATCTAAACCGGTCATTTGCTCTGTGGCTCTCCGTGACGCCAAAATGAACGTAGGTGTTGAACAAATAGATTGTTCGCTTGAGCTTTCGCGCTTAGGCCAGGCTCGCAAGGCCTGCTGCGCAAGCTCCGGGGGAAGGACAAGCGGTCATGCACGGGTTGCGTTTTCTTGCTGCTTTTTCCGCCTGCGTCATGGCGGCATCTACCGCATTGGCTGGCCAGATCCTGGATGACGCAAAGGCAGCTGAGGCATTGCTTGCCGACGGCAAGGCTGTCGAAGCACTGGCATCACTGGAAGCTGCCTTCAATACGGCTTGGGATGCCGCGCCGCTCGGCTTCTCGGAGGCAACCTTTGTCACCGGCAAGCCGGCGGGCTTCGGAATTTATGCCACTCGCCCGAACTCGGTCTTCCAGCCCGACGAACAGATGCTCGTTTACGCAGAACCATTCGGTTATGGGTTCGGCAAGGAAGGAGATCTGTTCAAGATCGACTTCACGGCTGACTTCGAGCTCCGCACTCCACGTGGTCAAATCCTGCATTCGCAAGAGGGATTTGCTTCGCTCGATATGGTCTCGCGGCGGCGAAACAAGGAATTCCAAGTCTATATCGTCTACAACTTCAAAGGCTTGAAGCCTGGCGACTATATACTCGTGACCAAGCTCAGCGACCGCAATTCCAACAAGAAGGGCGAGTTCGAGTTGCCGCTCACCATTGCCGAAAAACCGGCCAACTGAACGATCATGACCGGACAACCCATTATTCGGCCCGCTCAGGACGCGGATGGCGTTGGCATCGCTCATCTCATCGCCGAGGTGTTCGGCGAGTACGAAGGCTGCCCCTTTGTTCTCGCCGACTTTCCGGAGCTAGCTGCACCGGCCAGTCATTATGAGAAGCGAGGCGGGCGCCTTTTTGTCGCGGAGCATGAGGGTGGGATCGTGGGATCCTTCGCCATATCGTCACCGGACAGTGACGGCATATTCGAGATCAACAAAGTTTATCTCGCGCAACGGCAACGGGGCTCTGGCCTGGCTCAACGTCTTTATGCGACGGCGCTCGACGAAGTCCTGATGCGCGGCGGCAAGACCCTGAAACTCTGGACCGATACCCGCTTTTTCTCCGGCCATCGCTTCTACGAAAAGCTCGGGTTCGTTCGCCAGCCCGTCGTTCGCTTTCTCGCTGACGCCACGGATGGCTGGGAATTCGCTTATCGCCTTGAACTCAGCCGCTAGACGCGGCTTTGCGCGCTCGCTACTGCCACGATTGGCCCGAGAGACCAGTTAGGCAGACCTGATGACCTTGCCGGCAAAGCACCCAAAGCGTAGAAGCCGCGCTCTGGCCGCGTTTTGCTGTCCTTTCGGAGATGTCATGCAGCCGTCGATGCGCCTGCGGGCGGCGGGCGCCGCTCTCCTTGCCGTCCTCCTGTTCTCCGGGCTGGACGCCTTGGTCAAGGCAACCACGTTCGGAACGCCATTGGCCATGGTAGTCTTCCTGCGCTATTCGGCCGGCCTCATCTTCTCGGCAGGATCGGCAGCTGCTCAGGGCCAGCTCCAGCCCAGTTGGCCGACAGTCAGACGCGCTGTCGGTCGGGCCTTGGCTGGCCTTTCCTGCGCAGCCCTGTTCTTTGGTGCGCTCGGACGGCTGCCGCTCGCGCAGACCGTAGCACTCACCTTCACCTCCCCCTTTTTCATGGTCTTGATCTCAGCAGCCATGATTGGCGATCCGATGACGCGTAGGTCGCTGCTCGCTGCAGCCTTTGGCTTTCTCGGCGTGGTGATCATGCTGGCGGAAAAGTTCAGTTCGGAGGTCGGTAGCCCTCTGGGCTTTGCCATGGCGCTCGCTTCGGCGGTCGCCTACGCCCTTTCCATGATTATGGCGCGCCGCGATACTGCACATGACAGCGTGCCGCAAATGATCCTAGTTCAGAACCTTATTTGCGCGACGGTCTCCCTGCCTTTTGCGCTTTATTGGTTCGAGCCCTTGCCTGCGAAAACCCTGCTGATGTTTCTGGCGATCGGCGCCCTCGGAACCGGTGGCAACTACGCCATCACATGGGCGTATAAGCATGCGCCGGCGACGCTGCTCGGCCCATTCGAGTTCACCGCACTGATCTGGGCCGTCACCTTCGGTCTGCTGTTCTTCGCCGAGATGCCAAGCGCCTATACTCTTGTTGGCGCCATGATCATCATTGGTGCGTGCATCCTCGTCGTCCAGCCGGTTTCCACGCCCGCGTTGCCCAAGGCGGACGATGCCTGTTCGTAAAACACCGGACGAACCCTTGACAGCGGAGCGACATGCGCCTATCTCCAGCGCGCTTAGCACTCATTACAAGTGAGTGCTAACAGCTGATATTTTTCGCCGCGGTCTGTGAGGCAAAAGCGCGCAGGCCGCGGGCATCTCAGAAACGAGGAGCCGAACATGAAGTTCCGTCCCCTGCACGACCGCGTCGTCGTTCGCCGGCTGGAGTCTGAAGAGCGCACCGCTGGTGGCATCATTATCCCGGACACCGCCAAGGAAAAGCCCCAGCAGGGCGAAGTCGTCGCCGTTGGTCCGGGCGCTCGTAACGAAAAGGGCGAGCTCGTCGCTCTCGACGTCAAGGCCGGCGACAAGGTGCTGTTCGGCAAGTGGTCGGGCACCGAAGTGAAGATCGACGGTCAGGACCTCCTGATCATGAAGGAATCCGACGTGATGGGCATCATCGGCTGATCCATTCAGTCCGTCTCGTCCTCCGTTAACCTCTCATTTCAAGGAAGAATTCCATGGCTGCCAAGGAAGTAAAATTCAGCTCTGACGCCCGCGAGAAGATGCTGCGTGGCGTGGACATCCTCGCCGATGCCGTCAAGGTCACGCTGGGTCCGAAGGGCCGTAACGTCGTGATCGAGAAGTCCTTCGGTGCCCCGCGCATCACCAAGGACGGCGTGTCGGTCGCCAAGGAAATCGAGCTTGCTGACAAGTTCGAGAACATGGGCGCTCAGATGGTCCGCGAAGTCGCTTCGAAGACCAACGACAAGGCTGGCGACGGCACCACCACCGCCACCGTTCTGGCCCAGGCCATCGTCCGTGAGGGCGCCAAGGCGGTCGCCGCCGGCATGAACCCAATGGACCTGAAGCGCGGCATCGACCTCGCTGTCGCCGAGGCCGTCAAGGACCTGAACGCCCGTTCGAAGAAGATCTCCACCTCGGCCGAAGTCGCCCAGGTCGGCACGATCTCTGCCAACGGCGAGACCGAAATCGGCCAGATGATCGCTGACGCGATGCAGAAGGTCGGCAACGAGGGTGTCATCACCGTCGAGGAAGCCAAGACCGCCGAGACCGAGCTCGAAGTCGTCGAAGGCATGCAGTTCGACCGTGGCTACCTCAGCCCCTACTTCGTGACCAACGCCGAGAAGATGGTCGCCGAGCTCGACGACCCCTACATCCTCATTCACGAGAAGAAGCTCTCCAACCTGCAGGCCCTCCTGCCGGTGCTCGAGGCTGTCGTCCAGTCGTCGCGTCCGCTCTTGATCGTTGCCGAGGACGTCGAGGGTGAAGCCCTTGCGACGCTCGTCGTCAACAAGCTGCGCGGCGGCCTGAAGATCGCTGCCGTCAAGGCTCCGGGCTTCGGTGATCGCCGCAAGGCCATGCTCGAGGATATCGCCATCCTGACCGGTGGCCAGGTGATCTCGGAAGACCTCGGCATCAAGCTCGAGAACGTCACGCTCGCCATGCTCGGCCATGCCAAGCGCGTTTCCATCTCCAAGGAAAACACCACGATTGTCGACGGCGCTGGCGCCAAGGCCGACATCGAGGCCCGCGTTGCCCAGATCAAGGCGCAGATCGAGGAGACCACCTCGGACTACGACCGTGAGAAGCTGCAGGAGCGTCTGGCCAAGCTCGCCGGTGGCGTTGCCGTCATCCGCGTCGGCGGCTCGACCGAAGTCGAAGTCAAGGAGAAGAAGGATCGCGTCGACGACGCGCTGAACGCCACCCGCGCTGCCGTCGAAGCCGGCATCGTCCCGGGCGGTGGTACCGCTCTCCTGCGCGCCAAGGCTGCCGTTGCCAAGCTGTCGTCCGACAACCTTGACATCGAGCGCGGCATCAAGATCGTTCTCGCCGCCCTTGAGGCTCCGATCCGTCAGATCGCCACCAACGCTGGTGTCGAGGGTTCGGTCGTCGTCTCCAAGGTGCTGGAGAAGGGTGACACCTTCGGCTTCGACGCCCAGAACGAGACCTACGTCGACCTGATCCAGGCCGGCATCATCGACCCGACCAAGGTCGTGCGCACTGCCCTGCAGGACGCCGCTTCGGTTGCTGGCCTTCTGGTCACCACCGAGGCCATGGTTGCAGAGCTTCCGCGCAAGGAAGCTGCTCCGGCCATGCCGGGCGGCAGCATGGGCGGCATGGACTTCTGATCCGGCGGATTGGATTTCCGAAAGGCTACGGGGCGTCGCGCAAGCGGCGCCCTTCCTTTTTGTTCGCTAACAACCTCATCTTACAAAAGCTTCATCTCGTCCGCCGCAATGTCGCCGTGATCGGGACGTGCTGTCTCGTCAAGAAAACTGACGAGAGCCTTGCCGGAAGCAATGAATTTCATTGTGTCTGCGGAGGGATTCTGCGTCAGTTCGTCGAAGCATCCGCCGTTCCGGGGACACCTGATGAAAGCACTCCTAGCGTCGCTCGCACTGGCCTGGCGCCTTGCCGTTCCCTACTTCAAGGAAAAGCAAAAAGGCGAGCTCGCCTTCCGTTGGTTCAAGGTTCATCTACAGGAGCGCTGGATCGCCCTCAGCCTTCTTGGCATCATCCTAGCGATCAACGTCGCTCAGGTTTACCTCAATGTTCAGTACAATGCCTGGAATAACCGTTTTTATACAGCAATACAGGACCGCAACGGACCTGTCTTCTGGTATGAGCTCGGCTTCTTTACGATTATCGCTTTCTTGCTGATTTCTTCAGGCGTTATAGAAATCTACCTGACTAGTTGGCTGCGTATCCGCTGGCGCGACTGGATGACCCAGCGCTTCATCAACCGTTGGCTGTCAAATTCCAATCACTATCGTCTTAAGACGAGCTATGGGAAGACCGACAACCCCGATCAGCGTATCGCCGAAGACATCAGTGATTTTATAACCACCACGCTCAGCATCTTCGTCCAGATCTTTAACACCGTTCTGACGCTCTACGCCTTCAGCAGGGTGCTATGGAGTATATCCTCGGCCTTTCCCTATTCGATCGGGGGCTTCAACTTTGCAACCATTCCCGGTTATTTGGTTTGGGCGGCCATCCTCTATTCGATCTTCGGAACGTATCTCACCCATCTCATTGGTCGGCCGCTGATCAAGCTCAATTTTCAGCAACAGCATTTCGAGGCCGACTTCCGCTATTCCATGATGCGGCTTCGTGAGAACTCCGAGGAGATTGCTCTTCTCAAGGGTGAGCCGGCTGAGAAAAAAGTATTCGGCCACGCCTTCCAACGGATCGTCACCAACTGGTACCGTTTGATGGATGCCAACCGTAATCTGCGGACGTTCACCAGCTTCTACGACCAGTTCTCGGTCGTTTTCCCCTTCCTGATGCTGGCTCCGGCCTATTTTCTTACCGGCTCGAATATGCAGCTCGGTGTTCTCATGCAGACCTCACAGGCCTTTGGACAGGTCCAAGGGAATTTCTCAATCTTTGTTACGCTTTATGGCGCGATCGCCAACTGGAAAGCCGTCCTTGACCGCCTAACCACCTTCCAGCAGGCCATGTCCGCCGCGGAAGTAGACGCGGTCAAGCCGGGTGTCGCTCTGAAGCCGACCCGAGGAGATGCAATCACTGCCAATGCCGCCGTCGTCTCGCTGCCAGATGGCAGGCCGCTTGTTCGCCTCGACGGAGTGTCCTTCGAGAAGGGCAAGACGGTATTGATCTCGGGTCCGTCGGGTGCGGGAAAGACATCCGTGTTCCGTGCGCTGGCAGGAATTTGGCCGTTCGGAGCTGGCGAACTTGGCATTCCCGAGGGTGCCCGCGTCATGGTTCTGCCGCAAGCTGCCTATCTTCCGCTCGGCACCTTGCGTGAAGCACTGGCCTATCCGAACCCGGCGGGAACACACGACGATGCCAAAGTGCGAGATGTGCTTGCTGCCGTTGGACTCAATGCCTTTGCCGATAGGCTCGACGATCTATCGGAAGGGCCCAACCTTGCTACGCGCCTCTCCGGTGGTGAGCAGCAGCGCGTTGCCATCGCTCGCGCCATTCTGGCAGAACCTGACTTCCTGTTGCTCGATGAGGCAACGGCCTCGCTGGATGAGACCTCGGAGGCATCGCTTTACAGATTGCTTCGCGAGCGCTTACCCAAGGCAGCCATTATCTCGATCGGGCACCGTTCATCGCTTCGCTCCCTGCACGATGGGCTGATCGAGCTCAACAAACTGAATGAAGGTCCCTTTGTGCTGCGGCCGGCGAAGGCTATCGCCTCCACCTGATGGTCACCTTCTAATACATGCAAATGGCGTCAGGCGACGCATTGTCTCCCCGACGGGAACAATGCGTCGCTTTTTTCATGTCTATCGCGAAAGATGATGGGTAGCTATACGGACAGCAACGGCGTCAGTCGATGCCGGCGAAACCTAGATTTTGGAGCAATCGACATGGACAGCATCAAGGCCCCGGCCCTGCTCGCCGGACGCATTCTTCTCTCGATCCTCTTCATCACTTCGGGCTGGGGCAAGATCGTCGGCTATGCCGGCACTGCCGGCTACATGCAGGCCATGGGCGTGCCGTCAATCCTGTTGCCGCTGGTGATCCTGACCGAGCTCGGTGGCGGCCTCGCCATCCTCGTGGGCCTCCAGACCCGTATCGTTTCCTTCCTGCTGGCCGGCTTCTGCGTTCTCACCGGCTATCTGTTCCACTACAAGGCGATCAGTGGCACCGCCGGTCAGGAGATGGTGGACATGATGAACTGGCTGGCCTTCATGAAGAACATCACGATTGCCGGTGGCTTCCTTGCTCTGCTGGGTGCCGGCGCAGGCGCTCTGTCGGCTGATGCCAAGCTAGGCAAGGCCTGAACGAATAACATAATCGAAAGAGCTGGAGTCCCGCGTCCAAGCCTGCTTCGCCTTGCCCTTTCGACGCTTATCGATTACTTGGAAACCCGCGCGCCCCGCTCGCGGGTTTTCGCGCGTTTTGGGCCTGTTATGGCCGTCATTCCAGGGCACAAGTCTGATGTCGGATTATCTCAAAGCGCGCCTGCCGCGCGGTCTCGTCGATCGTACCCCCGCCGAACTCAAGGCGACTGAGGCCATGATCGAGACCATCCGACATACTTACGAAATCTACGGCTTCGAGCCAGTGGAAACGCCGCTTATCGAGTACACTGATGCGCTCGGCAAGTTCCTGCCTGATCAGGACCGGCCGAACGAGGGCGTGTTCTCGTTCCAGGATGACGATGAGCAGTGGCTCTCCCTGCGCTACGATCTGACGGCGCCTCTTGCCCGCTTCTATGCCGAGAACCACGAGAAGCTACCGAAGCCCTATCGCAGCTATCGCAACGGTTGGGTCTTCCGCAACGAAAAGCCCGGTCCCGGCCGCTTCCGCCAGTTCATGCAGTTCGACGCCGATACCGTTGGCGCCCCCTCGGTGGCTGCCGATGCCGAGATTTGCATGATGATGGCCGACACCATGGAGGCGCTTGGACTCAAGGGGCAGTTCGTTGTTCGAGTGAACAATCGCAAGGTGCTCGACGGGGTGATGGAAGTCATCGGTCTCTCCGGTGACGACAAGGCCGGTACTCGCCTCACTGTGCTCCGTGCCATCGACAAGCTCGACAAGATCGGCCCATCCGGCGTGCGCGACCTTCTGGGCGCCGGCCGCTGGGAAAATCCGGAGGAGAAGTCCGGTGACTTCACCAAGGGCGCCGGCCTGCCGCCGGACGCGGCGGATGTCGTTCTCGCTTTCGTTGCCAGTGGCGCGGACACGGCTGCCGATACCGTCGCCAACCTAGGCAAGTTGGTAACCGGGAGCGTCCGGGGCAGCGAGGGCGTCGAGGAACTCAAGTTGATTGCCAGCCTCGTCGAGGCCGCTGGCTATGCTGGCAGGGTCAAGATCGATCCGTCCGTCGTACGCGGTCTCGAATACTACACCGGTCCGGTGTTCGAAGCCGAACTCACTTTCGAAGTGACCGGCGACGATGGTCGTCCCGTTCGTTTCGGATCGGTCGGAGGCGGCGGACGCTATGACGGTCTTGTGGGCCGCTTCCTGAAGGAGCCAGTGCCGGCCACTGGCTTCTCGATCGGCGTTTCTCGCCTGATGGCAGCGCTCCGCACGCTTGGCAAAGTGGGCGTCAACAGGGTGAATGGCCCTGTCTGCGTCCTCGTGATGGACAAGACGACCGAGGCGCTCGCCGGTTATCAGAAGATGGTGGCCGAGCTGCGGGCCGCCGGCATCGCTGCGGAGATGTATCTCGGCGCTTCCGGCATGAAGGCGCAGATGAAATACGCCGATCGCCGCAATGCGCCCTGCGTCATCATCGAGGGTTCCAACGAGCGTGAAGCCGGCATCGTCCAGATCAAGGACCTTGCCCTCGGCAAGGAGCTTTCTGCTGCTATCACCGACAACGCCGAATGGCGCGCTTCGCGCCCGGCTCAGAAGGAAGTTGCGCGCGCCGACCTCATTGCCGAAGTGAAGGCCATCGTCGAAGCAGCAGGGGGCGCGGCATGACCGACGCCATACAGACCGCTCTCGACAGCTTCAAGGTGGCCGGCTTCACCACCGTCGATGTGCCGGTTCTCCTGCCCATGGAGGACTTTGTCCGCATTTCCGGTGAGGAATTCCGGCGCCGCATCTTCGTGACGTCATCGAACAACGGTCACGACTGGTGCCTCCGCCCAGAGTTCACCATTCCCGTCGTGCGCACCATGCTGACAGCAGAGCCGGCCGGTGGCCGCTTCTGCTATTCCGGCCGCGTCTTTAGGAACGGCCGCCCTGGCGAAGCGGACGAGGTGTGGCAGGTGGGCGGCGAGATCCTTGGCGATCACGACCCGGTTGCGACCGATGCCTCGGCCCTCGCCCATGCCGTGGCGATCACTGCGGCCTGCGGTGCGCCCCGTCAGCGGATCATCGTTGGCGACGTCGCCTTGTTTTCCGCTTTGCTTGCTGCCTTGGACATCCCCCCCGCGTGGAGGATGCGCCTTACCGCGTTGTTCGGCGAGCCGGAGAAGATTGCCGACACGCTCGCGCGCCTTGAGCAGCGCCGTTTCGGTTTCCCAGGTTTTGCAGCACATGCCGAGATCATTGAAGCATTGTCTGCGTTTCCGGCGGAAAAGGTCGGACAGCTATTCGCAGACATCCTGTCGATCGCCGGCGTAAAGACAGTTGGCGGACGAACCACGGGTGAAATCGCCGAGCGGGTTCTCGAACAGGCGATGCTGGCCGCCTCCGATGGTGTGCCGGCCGAAACCATCGCAGCGATCTCCGATTTCATGTCTATGCAGGACGAGAACGGCGGCGACCTCTCGATTGCCGATGGCGTCATCCGCCTCGAAGCGCTGTCGAACCGCATCGGGGATCGTGCACCGTTCCGCGCCGCAGTGGACCGGTTCAAGGCACGCGTCGCAGCCATAGCCGCCCTCGGCGTCGACCTTTCTACCCTGCACTACGCGGCGGGTTTCGGCAGGCGCCTCGGCTATTACGACGGCTTCGTGTTCGATATTCACGACGCCACCCGTGTCGAGGTGGGGCAGGTGAGCGGCGGTGGCCGTTATGACGGACTCGTTCGTCACTTCAAGGCCGCCGACGCGGTCAAGGCCGTGGGCTTTGCCGTCTGGCCAGAGCGCTTCCGGAGGGCGTCATGACCGAACCGTTGATCGTTGCCGTACCGTCCAAGGGACGGCTACAGGAGCAGACCCTCGCCTTCTTCGAACGATCCGGGCTGCCGATCCGGCAGGCACGTGGTGCCCGGGATTACTTTGGCACCATAGATGGCCTGAACGGCGTCGAGGTGCAGTTTCGCTCCGCCTCGGAGATTGCCCGTGAGATTGGTGCCGGCAACGTGCATCTCGCGGTAACTGGTATCGACCTGTTGCATGAGACGCTGGGGGGCGATGATGGCGCCCGTGTCGTCGCTGAGGAAGCGCCCTACCCTGCTCACATCGTTACGAGGCTCGGTTTCGGACGCGCCGATGTCGTCGTGGCCGTGCCTCAAGCCTGGCTCGACGTGCAGACGATGGCTGATCTCGCGGACGTTGCGGCCCGCTTCCGCCTCAAACACTATCGGCCGATGCGGGTTGCCACAAAATACGTCGCCCTGACGCGGCGTTTCCTCAATGCCCACGGCGTCCATGACTATCTGATCGTAGAGAGCCCAGGCGCGACCGAGGGGGCGCCGGCCGCAGGAACTGCCGAGCTGATCGTCGACATCACTTCGACGGGGCAGACTCTGGTCGAAAACGGCCTGAAGATCATCGATGACGGCGTCATCATGCGCTCAGAGGCCGCGCTTGCCGCCTCGCTCGCAGCCTCGTGGACCGAAGCTGCACGCGCCGCCTGCCGGGGGATGCTGACGCGGATTGCCGCCGACGATCGGGCACGCTCGGTCCGGCGGATCGATGCGGTCATGCAACCGTCTTCGGTGCTGCCCGAAGAGCTCAGGGCGCGAACAGACCTGACGCTTCTGTCGTTGCACGATGAAGGGCTCAGCCTCCTCGCCCCAAAGTCTCGCGCCCAAACGGAAGCCGAAGCCCTCATCGCCCGTGGCGCCACGACAGTGACCATCTCGGCAGTTGAATATGTGTTCGAGGCGCAGAACGCGCTCTACGAAAAGCTTGAGGCCAAACTGGCCTGACGGGCTTGGGCGCGGGGACAATGCCTCGCGCCCTCCGATCACTTCGGCCTTATGAAAGCGGTCCGATCTTTCTCGACGGCATCGCGAACATCGCACCCATCTATGTGATCGTTGACCAGCCCCATGGACTGCATGAAGGCGTAAACGGTCGTCGGTCCGACGAAACTCCATCCACGCTTCCTCAGTTCCTTGGAGAGCGCGGTGGATTCAGCCGTCTTGGGCTGGATATCCTGCATGGAGAAGACAGCCGGACGGCTCGCCGGATCCGGTTCGAAGCGCCAGATGAAGGCAGCAAGGGATCCCGCTTCAGCCTGGAGTTCCATCGCCCGCCGAGCATTGTTGATCGTCGAGACGATCTTGCCGCGGTGCCGCACAATGCCGGTATCGCCGACGAGTCGTTCGATATCAGCATCGGTGAAGGCAGCCACCGTTGGAATATCAAACCCAGCAAAGGCTGCCCGGAAATTTTCGCGCTTCCTCAGGATGGTGATCCAGGCCAGACCGGACTGAAAGCCCTCGAGACAGAGCTTCTCGAACAGACGCGTATCGTCGGCAACCGGTCGGCCCCACTCGTTGTCATGGTAGCTGCGGTAAAGCGGATCGCCGCCCGCCCAAAAGCAGCGCTTGACGCCGTCTTCGCCAGTGATGATGCCGTCCATTCGTTCGCCCCTCATCGTATCGTTAGGCGAGGCGAGACTAGCGGGTGCTCACGCCCTGAATTGACAGCAGCAAAAAGGCGGCCGTTGGTGCGGCCGCCCTGAAACTTAGGTAACGCAGGGTGACAATCAGGCGAACAGGGCGTCGATATCGTCCTGGGAGGCACGCTCGGCCGTCGGCAGCGCGGGACCATTGAGAAGCGCGGCATCGCCCACGCGGCGGAGCGACTCGTCAGCCTCGATCGAGTTGAAGGCCTCCATGCCACCCCAGATTTCCATCATGCGGCTGACACGGTCCTCGATGAAGCGGAGAACATTGACCACCTTGGTAATGCGCTGACCGGTGAGGTCCTGGAAGTTACAGGCCTCGTAGATCGCCAGTACACGTTCTTGAATGTCGGCGGCCATAGCCTGCTGGTCACCCTTGAGGTGAGCCACCAGATTATTGGCATCGTCGTCGATCTTCTCAACCGCTGACAGGATACTCTCGGTTGCGTGTTCGGTGCCTTTCACCACAGCATCGAGCTCGTCCGTGACGCGGCTCATGTCCTCGCCCTTGAAGCCGGAAACGTGAAGGCTGGCGATCTCCTGCTTGGTACGAACGATCGCTTCCTGAATGGTCTCCATCTCGTTCTTGAGCTTGAAGGCCTCGGTGAACTGCTTATGGTAGTCGGCGATAATGTCCTTGCTGATCTCCTGTTGAGGCTTGACCAGCTTCTTGATTTCGTTGAGTTCGTGGAGAATTGCGTCTGCGCCCAAGCCGGTCGTCGGCTCAGACACCGCGCCGACACCAAGCATAGCTTCTATACGATAAGCCTTGCGAGCCAACGCCATATTCCACTCCTCACATCCGCGGCCAGAAATATCGCCAAGAGCAGACGACCCCGCTGAGTGAGGCAACTTTAGAGCCCGGCGGTTAACAACGCGTATGTCCGAAACAGAGCCCGACAAAATTTCCCCAGTGTTTCATACAGTTGTCTCAGCTTTCGATACCTTTTTTTAACCATGAAGCCAGATCGGTCAAATTGAAGCGGAACAGGTTGCATCCCGTTCACCATTCCTAGAGCGCCCGCGCCTAGCGTCTTTTTGATGTGCGGAAGACGAAATTGCTAACCGTACTGCCTCCCACAAACCGAGGTTCCACCATGAGAGCTGCCGTCTTGTTTTTCGCCGGACTTGCCGCCGTTGTCATGACGGGGTCTGCCTCCGCCCAAGCGGGACGCTACCTGACACCGCCGCCAATCATCCTGTCTCCCAATCTTACCGATCCCTGGGTCAGCCAGCTTCAGCCTGGCAACGTGCCGATCTACGCCCCTCGGGCGCGGAGCCCGCAAAGCTGGTCGGTACCGCCGGAAGCCTCAGCGAAGACTGCGCGCAAGATCGATCCGCGCACGCTCCCGCTTGCGCCGGAGTTCCTCCCTCAGGAAGTGGCCTATGACGGGCCCGCAGCCCCCGGCTCCATCGTCATAGATACCGTAAACCGGTTCCTGTACCTCGTCGAGGATGGCGGCAAGGCGCGTCGTTATGGCGTCGGCGTCGGACGGCCCGGCTTCACCTGGGCAGGCGAGCATCGCATAACGCGCAAGGCGGAATGGCCCGACTGGCACCCGCCCGTTGAAATGCGGCAACGCCAACCCGGGTTGCCGGTGATGATGCCGGGTGGCCCCAAAAACCCGCTTGGCGCTCGCGCCATGTATCTCGGATCGACCCTTTATCGCATCCACGGAACTGCCGAGCCCTGGACCATCGGGCATGCCGTTTCCTCTGGCTGCATCCGGATGCGTAATGAAGATGTGACCGACCTTTACGGACGAGTGAAAGTGGGAACACGCGTTATCGTGTTGTAACTGCCTCAGTCGCGCGATTTTCGCTCAAGGCCAGCTTGCGCGTACCCTTTTCGGCGGTGGCGGTCTCGACAGTAAAGACCGCCGCCTTTTAGTTTCACGAAATTGTCGTGATTCGCTTTGTCGCGCCGATTGGCGGCGCTTCCACCCTTCAGGTCAATCCATGGTGAAACTATCTGTCGCTCCAGCGCGCCCACTGATGTTGGCGCTTGCAGCCGGTCTTGCTCTCTCCGCCTGCGTTTCCACCAAGCCGGTAGAACCGCCGAAGCCTCCCGTTGTCGAGGCGCCGCCGCCCGTCAAGCCGCTCTCCTACCTGCCAGATGATACCGCCGACGATCCGCGCGATCTCACCCTAACCGGCGATCAGCTACCGCCCGAAGCGTTCCGCCGGACGGAGATTGCTTTCCAGACTGATGAGCCGCCGGGCACCGTCATCGTCGATACATCGGAGAAGCACCTCTATCTCGTCGAGGAAGGCGGCAAGGCGCTTCGCTATGGCGTGGGCGTAGGCCGTGAGGGCTTTGCCTGGAAGGGTACCGTCGCAATTGGCAGCCGCCAGAAATGGCCGCGCTGGTTCCCGCCCAAGGAGATGATCGCGCGCGAGGCCGCACGCGGCCACAACATCCCCGACATGATGGAAGGTCAGATCGGCAATCCGCTCGGCGCCCGCGCGCTCTACCTCTACGATGGCAACAAGGATACGCTGTTCCGCATCCACGGCACCTTCGAGCCCAAGAGTATCGGTACCAATGCCTCCTCGGGCTGTATTCGCATGGCCAATGCCGACGCGATGGACCTCTATGAGCGTGTCAAGGTTGGAACGCGCGTGGTGGTTCGCTGAGGCGTTCTGATTCTCATTATTGCATCGGATCCGAGGACCGGATTCCACTTTCGGTCCGATGCTTTAGAATTGGTCGATCCGCTTGGTATAGGCGTCGAGAACGCAACCACGCGGATCGCCCGCCTGAGAGCATTTCAGCATTTGCGCCCGCCATGTACGCTGCGACGCCTTGAGCTCGGGCACCTGATCGGCGCTGGCGCGGGCAAGAGCGCGAGCGAAATCCCTGGCAAGACGCAGATCGAGATCGGCGAGCGCGTCGTCGCCGCATATCATTTTTTCGACTTCGCCCCTGGCCCCATCGCAGTCGAAACTGGGTTGAGCTGCCTTGGCGGGAAGCACCAGCATCGTCATGAAGACCATGACGAAGATGCTCGAACCTGCCACCAACCCATTCATACTCATGTCCTCTTACTGGCCTAGGCGTCCAATCGGCGAGCAGTCCGGCAGCAGCCGGGCTCCGGACCCCTTTTCTCAAGATTACCGCACGAGCTAGCTGTCCGTCCATGGCCACCTTGAGAAGATCGCATGGCCATGAGCGGTAATTGACCCTGAAAACACGCCGTTTTTACGGACGAAAGCTGGCTTTTGCATGCCATTCGAGTCCTTCGTGCGGCATCAGCGCCTCACTTTATCGCGATCACGGCTCACCGATTGCGAAGATCGATCGTTGCGCGTATCACCTTTTCCGCGAAATAAATGGAACAAGATCATGGTGCCGCCGAAACCACGGGTCGGACTCTTCGTGACCTGCCTCGTCGACTTCTTCCGTCCCACAGTCGGGTTTGCGACCGTCAAGCTTCTTGAGGACGCGGGGTGCGAAGTGTTCGTGCCGCCCGCTCAGACCTGCTGCGGCCAACCTGCCTACAACTCCGGCGATCGCACTGGCGCACGGAGGCTTGCCGAACAGGTCATCTCCCTCTTCGAGACCTTCGATTACGTGGTGATCCCATCAGGCTCCTGCGCGGGCATGGTCAAGCTACACTACGCCGATCTGTTCTCCGGCGAGCCGGGCTGGCGGCTACGTGCCGAGCGGCTGGCTGGCAAAACACATGAGCTCGTGTCCTTCCTCGTCGACGTGCTCAAGGTGTCGCCTCTGCCGGTCAGCTACGAAGGAGCGGCGACATATCATGACTCCTGCTCGGGCCTTAGAGAGCTCGGGATCAAGGGGCAGCCGCGCCAACTGCTGTCAGGGGTCGATGGCCTGAAGATCAAGGAGATGCGCGACCCGGAGGCCTGTTGCGGCTTCGGCGGCACCTTCTGTGTGAAGTATGACGAAATTTCCAATGCCATAGTTGACCGTAAGACCGCGGATGTCCGGGCAACCGGCGCGGACTTGTTGCTGTCGGGTGATCTCGGCTGCCTGCTCAACATGGCGGGGAAGTTGAAGCGGGAAGGAAGCCGCGTCGAGGTTCGCCACGTCGCGGAGGTTCTGGCCGGAATGACCGATGGTCCGGCGATCGGGGAGACACGGAAATGAGCGGCGGCCTCACCTCCTCGTCGTTTCCCGAGAATGCCCATGCGGCACTTGCCAACCCGCCTCTTCTGAAAGCCATCGCCCACATTGAAGAGACACTGGTCAGCGGTCGGCGTCGAGCTGCCGATGCGCTTCCCGAGTTCGAGGCTCTGCGCGACGCCGGTCGCGACATCAAGGCCCACACTCTGAAGCACCTCGATCTCTATCTCGAGGCCTTCGAGAGGAAGGTGATCGAAGCGGGTGGCTTCGTCCATTGGGCAGCCGATGCCGCCGAGGCCAGCCAGATCGTGCTTGATATCTGCCGGGCTGCGGGAGCCCGTCGGGTGACCAAGGGCAAATCGATGATCACTGAGGAGGTCGGCCTCAATGCCTTCCTCCAGGCCAACGGTATTACGCCGGTCGAAACGGATCTCGGCGAGTATATCATTCAGCTTCGCGGCGAGACGCCGAGCCACATCATCGCGCCCGCCGTCCACGTCAACAAGGAGCAGGTGGCCGCCGATTTCCGCAGGGTGCACACCTCGCTCGATCCGACGCGCAATCTCGACGAGCCAACGTCCCTGCTCGCCGAGGCGCGTGGCGTGCTGCGCGAGCGCTTCCTGTCGGCCGATGTCGGCATAACCGGCGCCAACTTTCTGGTCGCAGAAACTGGATCGACGGTCATTGTCACCAACGAGGGCAACGGCGATCTCACCCAGATCCTGCCCAAGACGCATATCGTGCTGGCATCGATCGAAAAGGTTGTTCCGACACTCGAAGACGTCGCTACCATCATGCGCCTTCTGGCCCGCTCTGCCACCGGGCAGGAGATGAGCGTCTATACGACATTCTCCACCGGTCCGCGTCGTGCCGATGATCCGGACGGTCCCGAGGCGTTCCACGTCGTGCTGCTTGATAACGGGCGGTCGGCAATGCTCGGCTCTGAATTCGAAGACATGCTGCGCTGCATCCGCTGCGGTGCCTGCATCAATCACTGCCCGGTCTATCGCTCGGTCGGTGGCCATGCCTACGGTTCAGTTTATCCCGGACCGATGGGTTCGGTCTTGACCCCCTCGCTTTACGGACTTGAAAAGTCCGCCCATCTCGCCAACGCCTCGACGCTGTGCGGCCGATGCGAGAGTGTCTGCCCCATGCGCATCCCGTTACCGAAGATGCTGCGACATTGGCGCGAGAAGGAGTTCGAGCGACATCTGGCCCCCAAGAAGGCACGACTGGGCCTTGCCGCCTGGCGCTTTATGGCCAGGCGACCGCGCCTCTATGGCATCGCGACGCGACTCGCCGCCTGGGGCCTTGCTCGCATAGCCGGCAAGGACGGTGCGCTCCATCAGGTTCCCTTGGCGGACGGCTGGACGCGCTGGCGCGACCTGCCTGCGCCGGAAGGCGGCACCTTCCGTACCGAATGGGCTAAACGGGGGAGAAAGTGATGTCGAGCCGTGAGGCCATCCTCGGTCGAGTTCGTCGTTCGCTCGGCGTATCGGTCACCGACACCACCCGGCTTTCAGCCGTTGGCCATCGCCTTGCCGAGCATACGGTGAACGTCATTCCGGCACGCGGCCAGTTGCCGGCGGCCGAGCGCGTCGCCTTGTTTGTTCGCAAGGCGGGTGAGGTATTCGCGTCTGTCGAACGGCTCGAGAGCCGCAATGACATCCCCTCTGCGGTTGCCGAATATCTGCGCAGCCGCAATCTGCCGCAGGCGATCCGGCGAGGAGAAGATCCACGCCTTGCCAGCTTGCCTTGGGAGGGGGAAGCACAGTTGGCGGTTACCGTGGGACCGAGTGATGGCAAGGACCTTGTTGGACTCAGTCATGCGGATGCGGGCGTGGCTGAAACAGGCACAGTGGTGCTCACATCAGGTGTAGCCAATCCCACGACGCTCAACTTTCTGCCCGACCACCACATCGTGGTGGTCGACAGCTCGACGATAGCAGGTGATTATGAAACGGTATGGAACGATCTCCGGCGCCGCTTTGGCGTCGGTCTGGTGCCGCGAACGGTCAATCTGGTCACCGGTCCGTCGCGTTCTGCCGATATCGAAGAAACTTTGCTGCTCGGTGCCCACGGCCCGCGCAGCCTTCACATCCTGGTAGTGGGTTAAAAAATGCCGATCCTGACGCTCCTCTTCTATACCGGCGCCTTGGCCGTTGCCGCGGCCTCTCCTGGCCCGGGCATGACAGCCGTGGTGGCGCGCGCACTCGGTGGCGGGTTCAGGGCCGGCATGACGTTCATCGTTGGTATCGTGTTCGGCGATCTGTTCTATCTGACGCTCGCGATCTTCGGTCTTGCCTCGCTGGCGCAGGAATTCAATCTCGCCTTCCTGGTCATCCGCTATCTCGGGGCAGCTTATCTTCTCTACCTTGCCTACAAGCTCTGGACCTCGAAGGCTAACCCTGCCGAAGTCGCAGCCAAGGTGCGCTCGGAAAGCGCCTGGCGAACCGTACTCGGCGGATTCACGCTGACACTCGGCAACCCGAAGACCATTGTCTTCTATATGGCGCTGCTTCCGTCGCTGATGCCGATCGAGACAATCACGCTGACCGGCTATTTCGAGCTGATATGGGTATCCATCGTCACGCTGACGGCCGTTGGCCTGATCTACGCGGCGGCTGCAGCCGGAGCACGCGAGTTCTTCCGCAGCCCGAAGGCAATGCAACGCCTTAACCGCACCGCCGGGGTCATGATGGCCGGCGCGGCTGCGGCTGTTGCGGCTCGGTAAGCGAGACTTCCCGACAAATCACTCCGCGGCCATGCTGATCGCCTGCTCGCCGGCACCAAGATTGCCGAGCGATGTGACGATGTGCTTGGCCAGCGCGTCGTGAATGGGGCTCTTGGCATGTTCGGCCCGCAGCAAGCCGATCTCGGCAGGCTCGAGTTCCGGGAATCCTTCGCGGAGGCCCAGAATACGCATGTTGGCCTTGAGCGCACTTTCCGGCAGCACCGAGACGGCAAGGCCGGCGAGAACGGCGCCCGACAGAGCCAGCGCGGCACTTGAAATGTAAGCCACACGGAAGCGCCGCCCCTCACGATCAAGCGCACGGACGACATTGGCGCGCCAGCAGCAGTCGTCCGGGCCAAGTGCGAGAGGGACGGGATCGAGCTCGTGGACGCTGTGGTCGCGAGAGCCAACCCAGAACAACGGCTCGCGCCGGATCACCTCACCGCGCAACGAACCGTAATAGCCATGATTGATAATGCCGAGGTCGAGCCGACCATCGCGGATCATGTCGGACACAGTGACCGAGCGCTGGCATTCGACCGTGATCTCGATCAGGGGATTGATGCGCGAGAAACCGGCCAGGACCGGAGGCAGCAAGCGATCGGCATAATCGTCGGGAATGCCCAGACGCACCGAGCCGGTCAGACCAGGATCCTCAAAGGCGGCCAGTGTTTCGTCATTCAGGCGAATGAGTCTGCGCGCATATTCAAGAAGACGGCGCCCATCTTCGGTCAGCCGGCTCTGGCGACCGTCGCGGGAAAAGATCGGCTTGCCGACTCGATCCTCGAGACGCCGCATCTGCATCGACACTGCTGACTGCGTCTTGTGAACGACATCGGCTGCGGCGGTGAACGAGCCGACCTCGGCGATGGCGACAAAAGTCCGGAGTTGATCAAGATCGAGAACGTTCATCTTCAATAATCCTGATGAGTAGCCGATCGGCACCCAGAAAAAAGCGCCTCGTCGGTTTTCGGGTGGCGTCCCATCGCCCCGCGTGATGTCATGTTGCCACGATATTGATATCAAGTTTCGTCATGGAAAGCATCAAAAACATGCGTTGGACTGATTGATAGCCCTATGAGATAAATCCACTATCGAAACAGAGCAGTGGCGTCCCTACCTCAGATACGCAGTGCTGCCACGTTCTGCCCTCTTGGCAGTTCAAGTTCGCAGGAGCAAAGAGAATGACCCTGATCCTTGATCATGCGTCCTCGCGCCGCGCCTCCGCCTTTCGCCCCGTTCACGAGGCGTTGCGCCTCGCGGGTGCCTTTTTCAGCCACCTTGGTGCGCTGATTGCCGCGGAAATCGACCGTCGGCAAACAATGCAGCTGCTTGAGTTCGACGCGCACGCGCTCAAGGACATGGGCATTTCTCATGCAGACGTCGAAGGCGCGCTGCTCGTACCGATCAATCGCAAGCCCAGCTATACGTTGGCTGCTCGCCGCGCAGAAGCCCGTCGCGCCGAGCACGAGAAGGCTCTCGAAGCTGCTGCTGCACTTCGTGAATAACACGTACGTATTTCATAAGAGATACGCATCAGTCCGATCCAAAACATTCGCAAGACTGATGAAGTTGGTAAACGAAATCTCAACGGGGCTTCCATGCGAAGCCCCGTTGTCGCCTCCGCCCCTCAACCTCAACCCCTGACCCAACGCGCAATGCGCAAAGCCATCCAAGCCCCTTGATGGAGCCGATCATGACCACGACCCTCGCGTACAACACCTTTGCCGCCGCTTTCGCCTCGACGTTCACCTCGCTGGTGCGCGCCGCTGCCGAGCGTACGGGAATCGTCGCGAAGCTCCTGGTCAATCGCTGGATGGCCAAACAACTCTGCGACTTCACCGAGCATGAGCTGGCCGATATTGGCCTCAGCCGATCCGACGTACGCGTAGCTTTCGACGGTCCGCTTTACGCTGACCCGTCGCTCAAGCTCGCCGCGATCGCTCACGGCAACTCGTTGAACATGTCCAGATTTGTCGCGCACCGTGCGGAGAGCGTGGATTTCACGCCCTTGGTCAGGGGGAGGGAAGAATGATCGCACCCAGACTGGAAGACTGCGTCAACGATCTTTGCCCCATCACCCGCCGTCCCGTCAGCCCCGATGCCCTGACCTATTACAAGGGCAAGGTCGTCGGCTTTGCTGACCGTCAGTCGCGCGACACATTCCTCGCCGCGATGCTGGCGTTCGAGACGGCCATCCAGCCGCCGCCGGTGGTTCACTACTCCATGCCGCTCAAGAAGCGACAGAAGGAGCTCGAAGCAGCCTGACGCATGATTTCGTTGGGCACGCTGCCACCCCAAGTGCGCCCAATCTCGGGGTCCGGTCCCGCCTCCCTTCCGGACCCTACCTATCCCGGCCCCCTGCCGGATCACCTGGCGGCGTCGCAAGGCGCCGCCTCTTTTTTTGCTGCAGCGGGACGTGCTATTGGCGTTCTCATGGCCCATTCCGATTTTCGCACACCGCGCGTTTTCGTCGCGTCTCCGCTCGACGGTGGCGCCGTGTCGTTTGACCGCGATCAAAGCAACTATCTGCTCAACGTCTTGCGCCTCAGAGAGGGCGACGACGTTTTGGTGTTTAATGGTCAAGATGGCGAATGGCGCGGCCGGCTTGGCGTCGCCAGCCGGAAATCCGCAGAACTCATCGATCTCAAGCAGAGCCGTCCCCAGCCAACGGCTCCCGATCTTCTTTATCTTTTCGCCCCATTGAAGCATGCACGGCTCGACTACATGGTTCAGAAGGCCGTGGAGATGGGGGTCGGTCGCCTGCGTCCAGTCCTGACGCAGCACACCCAGACAAGCCGGGTGAACACCGAGCGCATGCGCGCCAATGTGATAGAGGCAGCCGAGCAATGCGGCGTCCTGCACGTTCCAGCGGTCGAGGATGAAGAAAAGCTGGAAAGGCTACTCGAACGGTTTGAACGCGACGAGCCAGATCGACGCGTGATTTTCTGCGACGAAGGCGAGGAAACGACCAATCCGATTGCGACTTTGTCCGCTCTGCCGCGTGGCCCTCTCGCAGTTTTGATCGGCCCGGAAGGCGGCTTCTCGGAAGGGGAGCGACGCACCCTGAGAGCCCTCCCCTTTGTGACGACGATCCCCTTGGGGCCCCGCATTCTTCGCGCGGACACGGCAGCGGTAGCGGCTCTCACGGTCATTCAGGCGACACTCGGCGACTGGTAGTTCCGTCTCCTGACAAGATCGCGCCTTCGCAAGGAGCAAAACGTTTCTCAAAGCGCGCTCGGTGACAATTGAACAAACCCTGCCGGGCGGCTAGGTTGCCGCCCAATCCTAGGGAGCCTTTTCATGGCGCGCGATACGTCCGACACTACGCCGATCACCTCCGTTGCCGATCTGGTCGAACGGATCGCCGGGGGCTGCAAGCCGAGAGAGCGCTGGCGGATCGGCACCGAGCACGAGAAGGTCGGCTTCCGCAAGTTCAGCCATGGCCCGGTACCCTATGAAGGAGCGGGTGGCATTCGCCAGTTGCTTGAAGGCATGGAAGGATTGCTCGGCTGGGAGCCGATCGTCGATCAGGACCGCCCCATCGGTCTCGTCGATCCGACTCACGGCGGCGCCATCAGCCTCGAGCCCGGCGGCCAGTTCGAGTTGAGCGGCGCTCCTCTTGTCGACCTGCATCAGACGGCGACCGAATTGCAAGCGCACATGATGCAGGTGATGGAGATCGCGAGGCCGCTGAAGATCGGTTTTCTTGCGCTCGGCGCCAGCCCGATCTGGACATTGCCCGAGACGCCGGTGATGCCGAAGTCGCGCTATGCGATCATGTCCAGCTACATGCCGACCGTGGGCACCCGCGGCCTCGACATGATGTTCCGCACGGCCACTGTCCAGGTGAATCTGGACTTCGCATCCGAGGCTGACATGCGCCGGAAGATGCAGGTGTCGATTGCCCTGCAGCCGATTGCCACGGCGCTGTTTGCCAACTCGCCATATCTCGATGGCAAGGCGACTGGGCGCCTGTCGGAGCGCTCGGAGATCTGGCGGGATACCGACAATGCACGCGCCGGCATGGTTCCCTTTGTCTTCGAGGAAAACTTCGGCTTCGAGCGTTATGTCGAGTGGGCGCTCGACGTGCCCATGTATTTCGTGAAGAGGGGCGACACATACCACCGCGCCACTCACATCACCTTCCGGCAGTTCATGGCCGGCGCCTTCCGCAATCACTTGCCTGGTGTCGAGCCCACAATCGGCGACTGGGACAATCATCTGGGTACGCTGTTCCCGGAAGTGCGCATGAAGCGCTATCTGGAAATGCGTGGGGCCGATTCCGGCTCTACCGAACACATTCTCGCCCTTCCCGCCTTCTGGGTCGGCCTGCTCTACGATCAGTCTTCGCTCGACGCGGCCTGGGATCTGGTCAAGGGTTGGAGCACCGAGGAGCGGCAGCGGCTCCGCGACGATGTTCCCACGCTGGCGCTCAACGCCAAGATTGGCGGACGTACCGTTCGCGATATCGGCCGCGAAGTTGTGGCCTTGTCGCGCGCCGGCCTCACGCGACGCGCGCGGCTCAACCGCTGCGGTCAGGATGAGACGCAGTATTTGCGCCCGCTAGACATCATCCTCGATCGCGGCAAGACCGAAGCCGAGGTGCTGCTGGAGAAGTTCGGCAACAATCTCGACGGCATCTTCTGCGCGCTCGACATGCAGCCGATGAGCGACCTCGGCTGCCTCTAGACACTCTGTTTAGCTGGCGGTCGGTGTTTGACGCGCCAGCTCCCGATCGCCATGATCGATTGACTGTTTGAGTCGTCTCGTGCGGCTCTCTTCAACCTTGCCGGACGAACCTCGGTGACCGATACCCCGACGACCAACGCCGCAGAATATTCGGTTTCGGAGATTTCCTTTGCGCTCAAGCGCAGCGTCGAGGACCAGTTCGGCTTCGTGCGCGTACGCGGCGAGATTTCGGGCTACCGAGGCCCGCATTCGTCGGGCCACGCCTACTTTGCCCTAAAGGACGAGGGCGCCCGTATCGAAGCCGTGGTGTGGCGCGGCGTGATGGGCAAGCTGCGCTTCAAGCCGGAAGAGGGCATGGAGGTGATCGCCACTGGGCGTCTCACCACCTATCCCAATTCGTCCAAATATCAGATCGTTATCGACGCTCTGGAGCCGGCTGGTGCCGGTGCGCTGATGGCGCTCCTCGAAGAGCGCAAACGCAAGCTCGGTGCCGAGGGGCTGTTCGACGCGGACCGGAAGCAGCTGCTTCCCTATCTGCCGCGGGTCGTTGGTGTCGTGACGTCGCCGACTGGCGCGGTCATTCGCGATATCCTGCATCGCCTTGCAGATCGTTTCCCCATCCACGTCTTGGTCTGGCCGGTCAAGGTGCAGGGGGAAAACTGCGGTCCCGAGGTCGCGGCCGGTATTGCGGGCTTCAATGCCTTGCCGGAGGACGGGCCCATCCCGAGACCGGATGTCATCATCGTGGCGCGCGGTGGTGGCAGTCTTGAAGACCTTTGGGGGTTCAACGACGAAGTCGTCGTTCGCGCTGCGGCGGCGAGCGACATTCCCCTCGTCTCTGCGGTCGGCCACGAGACCGACTGGACACTGATCGACCTTGCAGCCGACGTTCGGGCCCCCACGCCGACCGGTGCCGCCGAAATGGTTGTGCCGGTGCGCCGCGAACTCCTCGATCGCGTCGACGACCTCGGCCGTCGCCTGACAGGCGCCAGTCTCCGGGCGGTCGATCTCCGGCGGACGCGACTCATGGCCGCAGCGCGTGCCCTGCCGCGTGCCTCCGACATCCTTGCCCTGCCGCGGCAGCGGTTCGACGCGGCCGCCAATGCGCTGCCGAAGGCCCTCACGGCTAACACAACCTTGCACGCCCGACAGTTCGAGCGGATCACCGCTCGCCTGACACCGGCGAGCCTGCTTCGGACCCAGGCACAACTGGCCGAACGGCTCTCGGTACTCTCGGCGCGCAGCGGCCGCGCCATCACCGACTTGATTGCCCGCCGCAGGGCGCGGCTTGATCAGGTGGGCTCGGTCTTCGACGCCGTCAATCATATGGCCACTTTGAGGCGCGGCTACGCGCTGGTGCGTGATGGGGACGGCAAGCCAGTATTCCGAGCCGGAGAGCTCGCGGCAGGTGCGGCGATAGAGATCGAGTTCGCCGACGGCCGCATCCGCGCCAGAACCGGCGACGAGGGGCCGGCAACGACCGAGGTGAAGCCGGCTCATCGGCGTGCCAAGACCAAGGCGGATCCCGATAATCAGGGTAATCTTTTCTGAGGGGTGGCCTCAGGCCGAGCGTATGCGCCCGTCGCCCGCTTCGCCGGGCGGTCGGACGACAACCACCCGATTGCGGCCGGCCCTTTTGGCCGAATAGACCGCCTTGTCGGCCTGCTGCACCAACTGCTCGAACGAGGCGGCCGTATCCGGATAGGAGGAAATGCCGGCTGAGAAAGTGATTTCGGCCGCGCCCTGGCTGGTCATGACCGGCTGGGATCGGATAACCGCCCGCCATGCTTCGGCGCGAGCGCGCGCCTCTTCGATCTCGGTACTCGGCATCAGGACGAGAAACTCTTCGCCTCCCATGCGTATGGCAACCTCGCCGGGTCGCAAAGACCGAGTAAGGACACCCGCAATCGCGACCAGCGCATCGTCACCCGCCTTATGGCCATAGGTGTCGTTCAGCCGTTTGAAGTGATCGAGGTCCAGCGATACGGCGACGAGCGAGCTTCCAATGGCGTCAGCGGTATCGATCAATCGGGCCGAGATATTCTCAAGGACACGCCGATTGTTGAGACCTGTCAGGCTGTCGCGGTGCGCCATATCGTGCAGTTGTTCCTGCAGACGAAGATTGGCTTCGAGACGTTCCTCCATGAGGCGCTTCGAGACGTGGAGGCTTTCCTGGGCACGCAAGTAGTCGGTTATGTCGCGGAGCACATAAGCAACGCTCTGCGAGTGGCGTACGGCATCGACGATGACGGTCCTGACTTCATAGGTTCGATCGCCGCGTCGCCAGCGGCGCACGGTTTCGCTGCGATCGAACAGACTTTCCTGGTTGGCCGGCCCGAAAATGGTTCCCAGCTCGGAAAAGGATTTTCCAACTAGCTGCCGGCCGTCGAAAATGGTCCGCACCGCCGCGTTGGCCTCGGCAATCACCCCATTGCCTGACACGACGAGAATGCCATCGGGATGAGCAGCCACAACGGCACTGATGGCAACCGGCGCCAGTGACAGGAACTGGTTGCGGCTGACCAGAACGCTGTAGATCATCGGCACCACGACATAGGCCAGAGGCGTAGGGTCAAAGCCGAAAATACGAATACCCGCAAGATTGTAGGCTACGTTGGCAGCCCAGGGAACCATGGCCGAAACCAACAGGCCGATGAACTGAGCCCGATGGACCGCCGGGGCGTGAATGGCTGCCCATAGCGTCCGGATCGCCGTCATCAGCATGAAGAAGTAAATGGCAATCATGGTAGCGAAGAAGAACGCGCCATGATCGTAGCGCAACTGGTGGGGATAGTCGGACGTCGGATCGGGCGTGATCGACACATAAATGAGATGGTGCAGATCATTGGTCATGGCGATCGTCAGCACCACCAATCCGGCAGCGATCGCAAAACCAGTGTGAAGCGAAGCGTTGGGCAGATCCGATCCGCGGATATAGGCGCTCATGAACAGCATCCACGCGATCGGGGTCGTAACAATGCCGTACCAGGCCAGCTCGGAATAAAAGATCTTGGAGGCAGGATCGCTCGAACTGACGTCAAAGAATGCGCTGATAGCCCACCAGCAACCGGATGCCATGAGCATCAGATAATCGGTCCGCCCGGGAAAGCTGCCGACCCGCAAGGTATGCCATGTGGTCAAGACCGTCCCGACAACGACGAAAGCCAGGATGACGGCGGCAGGCTGCACGAGTGGTCGAGCTCCGAGGCAATCGTTCGTTTGGGGCGATCCAACGAGGATATTCTGCGGGTTCTTTCAATTTGGTTTCGCCTTTGTGCATGTATTACGGAAAATTGCGACCTCCATAAGGCTATCGGGGCTAGACAAGTGGTCCCTACAACGGTTTTCGTGAGGGCGCTTGCCACCCGCGCGGACGAGCCGCCTCGCCTGCCTTTCAACCGAGACATATCAAGATGACTGCCTATCGCACGCTGAATGGCCTCAAGGTTGCCGCGGAACTCGCCGACTTCATGGAGAAGGAGGCGCTACCAGGCACCGGCCTCGAGCCTGACCGGTTCTGGACCGCGCTTTCCCAAATCGTCGAACGCTTCGGCCCTGGGAACAAACAGCTTCTCGAACGACGCGATGAGCTGCAGCGACAGATCGATTCGTGGCATGCATCCAACCATGGAGCCGTCGACCCCGCCGCCTATCGCGCCTTTCTGACGGACATCGGATATATCGTCCCGGAACCCGAGCCCTTCTCGATCGAGACCTCCGGCGTCGATCCGGAGATTGCCGAGATCGCAGGCCCGCAGCTCGTGGTCCCCGTCATGAACGCCCGATACGCGCTCAATGCGGCCAACGCGCGCTGGGGCAGCCTCTATGATGCGCTTTATGGAACCGACGCCCTAGGCAGTCCAGCACCGAGTGGTGGCTTCGATGCCGAACGGGCAAAGGCCGTTGTCGCCCGCGCAAAGACTATCCTCGATCAGGTCGCACCGCTCGAGTCCCGAAGCCACGCAGAGGTCGTCGCCTATGTTGTGACTGGCAAGCAACTCAAGGTGCGCTTTGCCGATGACAATGAGGAAGAACTGGCGGATCCCGATTTGTTCGTTGGCTATCGTGGCGATCCGGAAGAGCCCGCCGGCATTCTGCTGAAGAAAAACGGCCTGCATATCGATCTTCACATCGATCGTGGATTGCAGATCGGTGCCAGTGACCCTGCCGGTGTCAACGACATCCTGATGGAGAGTGCGCTCACGACCATCATGGACTGCGAAGACTCGGTTGCTGCTGTGGACACCGAAGACAAGGTTGCCATCTACCGCAACTGGCTCGGCCTGATGCGCGGCGACCTTGAGGCAAGTTTCGAGAAGAGCGGCGTCACGACGACGAGACGTCTCGCCTCCGACCGCAACTTTATTCGCCCCAACGATACCGACGGTTCGCTCAAGGGCCTCAGCCTCATGCTGGTCCGCAATGTCGGCTCGCTTCTCTCCACCGATGCCGTTCTCGACAACGATGGCAATGAGACCGCCGAGTGCCTGGTTGACGCGCTGGTCACGTCGGCGATCGCGCTTCACGATATCGGACCCAACGGACGGCACGCTAACAGCCGCACCGGCGCCGTCTATATCGTCAAGCCGAAGATGCACGGGCCCGAAGAAGTTGCCTTCGCCGACCGGCTGTTCTCCGCAGTCGAGGAGGCGTTGGGACTCAAACCGCTGACCCTCAAGATGGGCATCATGGACGAGGAGCGGCGCACCTCCGTGAACCTGCGTGCGTCGATTGCCGCGGCAAAATCGCGTGTCTTCTTCATCAATACAGGCTTCCTCGACCGTACCGGCGACGAGATTCACACCTCGATGCTGGCCGGCCCGATGGTCAGGAAGGGCGACATGAAGTCGTCAGCCTGGATCGGCGCCTACGAGGCAGGGAACGTCGATGCGGGTCTCGCTCTTGGTTTCTCCGGTCATGCGCAGATCGGTAAGGGAATGTGGGCAGCGCCCGACCGCATGGCGGCTATGCTGACCGAAAAGATTGGCCATCCACGCGCCGGTGCGTCGACCGCCTGGGTGCCGTCGCCGACGGCCGCGACGCTGCATGCGCTTCATTATCTCAAAGTCGACGTTGCTGCCCGCCAGGCTGAACTTGCCAATCGGGAGCGAGCATCGCTTGATGCACTTCTGACCTTGCCGATTGCCCCGGATCGCCCGTGGAGCGCTGCGGAAATCGCCGAGGAACTCGACAACAATGCCCAGGGACTGTTGGGCTATGTCGTTCGCTGGATCGATCAGGGCGTGGGCTGCTCGAAGGTGCCGGATATCCATGACGTTGGCCTAATGGAAGACCGGGCAACGTTGCGTATTTCCAGCCAGCACATCGCCAATTGGCTGAAGCACGGGGTCGTCAGTCGCGAACAAGTGATGGCGACACTTGAAAGAATGGCGGCGGTCGTCGACCGGCAGAACGCCAACGATCCAGACTATCGTCCCATCGGCAATGATTTCGCCGGATCGCTAGCTTTCCAGGCTGCGGTGGAGCTTGTTCTGACCGGAGACACCCAGCCGAACGGTTATACCGAGCCGGTACTTACTGCGTTTCGACGTAGGCGAAAGGTCGAGATCGCCATGAGGTGAATTGATCGGCGCCAGGACCTATCTAAGGATTAGGACGTCGACGGTTTTCTGGTCGCGTACAAGACCTTGCCGCCGACGTCGGGTCGCCTGGACCCTTCTGAAGTCGCTGAGGAGGCGCTGCCATGACCGTCAGGGACATCTTCACCATCATCGATATCTACAATGACAAGATGAACGCCTCCACGGCGGCGCTCGAACTCGCGTCTCGGCGCAAGGCACATGTCACGGGTCTGGCGCTGGCTCTCGAGCCGATCGCACCGGGCTTCCTGGCATCACCTGTACCAGCCGAGTACCTCGTCGAGGCGATCACCAACGCCGAAAACTCTGCCAAGGAAGCGGCTGTCGCGTTTACCGCCGAAGCGGCCAAGCTCGGCGTTGATGCCGAGGCTCGAACTGCCACTGTCTATTCGGGCGGGACACCGGCCATCGTACGTCAGGCTCAACTTTCCGACCTGATCGTGGTCGGTCAGGATGACCCCGAACACGGTGAGCCGATGCGTGCTGCGATCATCGAAACGCTGCTGTTCGAATCGGGCGTGCCGGTGCTGATCGTCCCTGCGGGGTGGAACAAGCCGATCACCTCCGAGAAAGTGATGATAGCCTGGGACGGTTCGTCGACGGCGGCTCGCGCCGTGCATGCGGCTCTTCCGGCGTTGCGCGTGGCAACATCGATCGAAATCGTCATGGTGGCGGGCTCCAAGAAATGGTCGGGCGAACCCGGTGCCGATGTCGCTGCCTATCTCGCGCGGCACGACCACAAGGTCACGGTGACCACCCTGCCGCGTTCGGCCTCTGAGGTGTCAACGGTACTGAACAACCACGCCGTCGAGAGCGGCGCGACCATGATGGTCATGGGCGGCTATGGCCACAATCGCTTCCGGCAGTTCGTACTCGGCGGTGTCACCCGAGACATGCTTGAAAAGATGGCTATACCGACATTGATGACGCACTGATTCCCGACAGAGGGGCGTGGCCATTCGGCCGCGCTCCATCTCTCGCCCAGCCGAGTATCGTCCGCCATGAGCGTTGAGAGCCTCGACCCCTTCTTCAGGCCGAAGCGCGTGGCGCTGCTCGGAGCGACATCGCGACCCAACTCCGTCGGTTCGGTGCTGACCCGCAATCTCACGGCCTTCGGCCTCGACAGGGTCGCCTACATCAATCCATTCGTCTCGGAGATCGACGGCGTTGCCGTCCTTCCCTCGCTATCGCATCTTACGGCACCGGCAGATCTTGCGGTGGTCGCTGTTCCGCCGGAGGTGATCGTCGGCGTGATGGAGGAGATCGGCGTTGCTGGTATCCGCCATGCCGTCGTCATCACGACGGGGCTCGGCCACGGGCCGGGCAGTCTTCTTGAGGCGATGACCGACGTCGCGCGCCGCCATGGCATCCGCGTGCTGGGACCGAACAGTGCGGGCCTGCAAATTCCACCTATTGGGCTCAATGCCAGTTTTGCACAACGGGCCGCGGTCGCGGGTGACCTGGCCTTCATATCGCAGTCGGGCACGCTGACGCATGCGGCGCTCGATTGGGCAGCTGGGCACGGCATCGGCTTTTCGGGCATCGCCGTACTTGGAGACGCCGTCGATGTGCATTTCGATGAAATGCTCGATCACTTTGCCCTCGATCACCGAACGCGGGCGATCCTCCTTTATCTTGAGAGCATTCGAGACGCGCGTACTTTCCTATCGGCAGCCCGCGCCGCCGCCCGTTCGAAGCCCGTCGTGGTGATCAAGGCCGGCCGCCATGCCGCTGGCGCTCGTGCGGCGCGCTCCCATACCGGAGCGTTGGCCGGTGTCGACGCCGTCTACGATTGCGCCTTCCGACGGGCTGGCCTGCTCCGGGTCGCCGACCTCGACGAGATGTTCGCTGCGGCAGAAACCCTCAGTCTGGTGCCGCGCATCAGGGGCAAGCGCATTGCCATCATCACCAACGGCGGTGGCGCCGGGGTGCTCGCTGCGGACAGCGTCATCGACCTCGGTGGCGAGATGGCCTCGCTCACCGAGCAGACGATAGCTTCGCTCGACGGCGTCCTGCCCTCAGGCTGGTCGCGCAACAATCCAGTGGATCTCATCGGTAATGCCGCAGCTGACCGCTATGGCGCGGCAACGCGAGCAGTACTGGCCGACGAAGGCGTCGATGCCGTCGTGGTCATCAACTGTCCAACACCGATCGCCCCTTCGAAGCTCGCCGCCGAAGCGGTCGTGGATGCAGTCGCCGATTATCGCCGGGGCCACTATGACGGCAAGCCGCTGATCGCCGCCTGGCTGGGCGAGGACGATGGGTGGAGCAATATCTTCTCGCGGGCGCGCATTCCGGCCTTGGAAACGCCGCATGGCGCTGTCGAAGGCCTGATGCAGTTGGTCCGCCATGCCGAGGCGCAAGCCGCGCTTACTGCAACACCGGCCGACGTCCTTGCAGGCTTCTCACCGGATCGTCGTCGCGCGGCCGACGTCATCAGCGCGGCGCTCGGCGATGGTCGCTTGTGGCTCAAGGCGAGCGAAGTGGTCGATCTGCTGGCCGCTTATGACATTCCCATCGTGCCGGCACTCGCTGCAGCCGATCCTTCAGAAGCGAGAGCCCTCGCAGCACGTCTGCTTACCGAATACCGTTCGCTGGTGGTGAAGATCGCTTCACCGGATATCGTTCACAAGTCGGACGTTGGCGGCGTGGAGTTGGAGCTGTCCAGCCCGGATGCGGTGGGTCAGGCGACCGAAAAGGTTATCGCCCGTGCGAGAGCCGCCCGGCCAGACGCCCGCATCGACGGTGTCACGCTGCATCCGATGATCGTGGCGCCCAAGGCAGTGGAACTGATTGCCGGCGTGACCGACGATCCCGTATTCGGACCGGTCATGGTATTCGGGCGCGGCGGCACGGCCGTCGAGGTCATCAACGACCGTGCGCTGGCGCTTCCGCCGCTTGACGCAAACCTCGCTCGTGACCTGATCGCCCGGACCCGCGTGGCACGCCAGCTGCAGGGCTATCGCGATCGTCGACCCGTCGACATCGATGGGCTCGCCGGGATTTTGCAGCGGCTGGCACAACTGGTTGCGGAGAACCCAGCCATCGGCGATGTCGACCTCAACCCCCTCATCGCCGAGGGTGATCGCCTCAAAGTCGTCGATGCCCGCGTGACACTCGTCGCGGCTCCGTCGGAACAAGGCAGCGCCGTCCATCATCCGCGCCTCTCCATCCGCCCCTACCCGACCGAATGGGAAGAATACATCACCTTGCCGGGTGGGCTGGCCGTCTTTGTTCGGCCGGCAAGACCGGAAGACGAAGGTCGCTATCTTGAGTTCTTCTCGAAGATGACCGCCGAGGACATGCGCCTGCGCTTCTTCCAGCGCGTTCATGATCTCGGGCACGCCTTCGTCGCGCGCCTGACACAAATTGACTACGCACGTGCCATGGCTTTTGTGGCGATCGATCCGAAAAATGGCGACATGCTAGGCGGCGTTCGGCTGCATGGCAGTCCCGGAGGCGGCGATGGCGAGTACGCAGTGTCCGTTCGCTCGGATCTCAAAGGCGTTGGCCTTGGTCGAGCGCTCATGACGCAGATCATTCGGTACGCGCGAAAAGAGAACTACGGTCGGATACACGGCGAGGTGCTCGCTGAGAACCGCCAGATGCTGCGCATGTGCGAACGACTTGGCTTTGTACTGAAGCCGGACGAAGACAGCCCGGAGATTATCAAGGTCGTTCTTGATCTGAAATCGACCGCCGTTTGACCTCGATCTACTCAGAATGTTCAAACCGCCGCAAACATCTATCGGGGATTCCCCTTAGCGGAACAATATTCTCCCGGCGCAGTTTTTGCCTTGTTGCGACAGGCAAGCTAAACAGAGAGTCCTTTATTTTTAACTTCGAGAAGCAACTTCAACAAAAGCGAATTTTCCTACCTCTTTAACTTAGCGTATCCACTTTTTCTTTACCGGACGGCATCAGAGTCCGCGGATTGCAAGCGTAGAGCCAGCGCGCTGCCTTATGGCAGGCGTCAATCCGGGGGGAGAAGATGTCGCTCACGGCTTTCCTGTCGAACCGTTCGATTTCAATGAAAATCGGCGGAGGACTTATTTTCCTCGCGGCGTTGGCCGCCATCGTCGGTGCAGCCGGCTTTCTCGGGCTCAGCCAGCTAGGCTTGGCGGTCGACATGACGTCGCGCTCGGCTTCGGTGCTGGCTACCGTCAATGACGCCGGCAATGCCGTTACGACCTTCATTCAGAATCGCGACAATGGTGCTGTATCTGAAGCCGAGCATATGCTCGATCAGGTCAATGCCAGCCTCGACGAACTCGGCGGCAAATCCGATGCGGGACTTGCTCCCGCCTACGCGGCGGTCGATCAATTCCGCACATCCATCAACGTGCTGTCGTCGTCTTCGGATGGGGTCGCAGCGTCTGCCGCCGCGACGATGGAACTGCTCTCCAACATGCAGAGCCGTGCAAGCCAGATCGAAACCGACGCTGCTGCCAAGGCCAAGGACTTCCAGTCCAAAGCCACGGATGCTTCGAAAACGGCCAATGCCTCGTCCGATCTCGCGGTGGTCGCCTATCAGATCCAAACCTTGGTACTTAAAGCCAACGAAGCACTGGCCAAGTTCGCCGTCAATGGTGATGGCAAGAACATAAGCCTTACGGCGCAGTCGGTTACGTCCGCGCGTCTTCTGGTCGATCAGCTTCGGTCACTCAGCAACTCCGATGACATCAAGGCGGAAGCCGACACCATCGAAGAGGCCGCTCAAGGGCTTGGAGCGTTGCTGCAAGGCATGCAGAGCACCGACAACCCGATCGGCGTCGAGCAGAAGCGCCTTCTCGTTCTGGAGCGACTGGCCAACCTCACTCGAAGCACAGAAGAGATCATTCGTCTGGCAGGCGAGCAGCGCGACACCGCCGTAAGTAACGTGCAAGCAGCGCTCGGCGACGCAGCCAAGGCGCGCGAGCTTTCAGATCTCGCCACCAGTTTCGGCGGTGAGATCGACGATCTCGCCTTGCAGACCACGACCTATCGTTACGATCCCGAGGCCGTCAGCACCAAGATGATGCTCAAGGCAGCCGATGCTGCCAAGGAAACAGGCCAGAAGATCGTTGCTGCCGGAGGAGCGGATCCCTCCAAGGATATCGACCGCTTCAAGGATGCTTTCACGAAGCTGATCGACGCCTCAAAGGCTTTCGTCGGCGCACGCGAGGACACACGCAGCCAGTCGGCCGCCGCCATCTCGGCAATCAAGTCGGTGGTCGATGATCGCGCTGCGGCAGCCAGCCGCAATCGATCGTCAAGTACTCTCACCATGTCCGGCACACTCGGTGTGGCGTTGCTGTTCGCGCTGATCGTCGGCGTAGTGCTATCTCGGCTTATTACACGACCGATTACCAACCTCACCGCTGCGATGCGACGGCTGGCCACTGGCGACACCGAAATGGCCCTCGATCTTGCCAATCGCAAGGATGAGATTGGCGGCATGTTCGGCGCAGTACGCGTCTTCCGAGACAATGCAATCGAACGTCGCCGTCTCGCCGAACAGACTGAAACAGAACAGCGGGCGCGCGCCCAACGCCAGGAAACCATCGAAGGCGTCATCAACGACTTCCGTCTCGATATCGAACAATTGGTTGGCGTCGTCGCAGGAAACGCCGACCAGATGGAGGCGACGGCGCGAGCTCTGGCCGCCATCGCAGAGGAGGCGCGGGAACGCGCCGGCACCGCCGCTTCGGCATCTGAGCTTGCTTCCGATGGCGTTCAAACGGTTGCGGCGGCTGCCGAGGAACTGTCGGCTTCGATCGGGGAAATCTCCCGCCAGACAGGCACTGCCACTGCGGTTGCTCAGCGCGCGACGGGAGAAGCGAGGAAGACTGACGCCACCATATCGGGCCTTGCCGACGCGGCCACTCGGATTGGCAATGTCATCACCCTGATCAAGGCGATTGCCGAACAGACCAACCTGCTAGCGCTCAATGCGACCATCGAAGCGGCGCGTGCGGGCGAGGCTGGCAAGGGCTTTGCGGTCGTTGCGTCGGAAGTGAAAAACCTCGCCGGCCAAACAGCCAAGGCAACTGAAGAAATCGCTTCACAGATTTCTCAGATCCAGTTGTCGACCGGAGAGGCTGTGGCCGCGATCCGCGCCATATCGGACATCATGGGCGAAGTCGACCGCACGACCAACATCATTGCGACCGCCGTCGATGAGCAGGGCCACGCCACCGCCGAGATATCGCTGAACGCCCAGAAGGCAGCTGGTGGGACAAAATCGGTGGCAGAGGAAGCGCTGGCTCTGACCCGTGTCGTTGGTGAAACATCTCAGTCAGCCAGCCAGGTGCTTTCCGTTTCCAACGACATGAATGATCAGGCAAACCGTCTGCGCGAAGTAGTGGAGCGCTTTATCCATCGGGTAATGGCAGCCTGAATATTGTTAGCCGGGGGAGAAGCGGGCGGGTTCCATGGGGACCCGCTCGTTTCGCTTTTAAGTCGAAAATGCAATTTATTTCTTTTTATCGCTTTCTTGCATTTTGGAGGTCCAAAGCCCATAGTCTTTAGGGATGAAAATCGGCGTCATGTCCGAAGAAGCATGAGCCTGATATGGAGTTGAGGATATGGCTTCCAAGCTGGACCAATTGCGCGAAATGACGGTGGTTGTTGCCGATACCGGTGACATCGACGCCATCAAGAAGTTCAAGCCGGTCGATTGCACGACCAATCCGACGCTGGTGCTGAAGGCTATCGGCCTGCCGGCCTATGAGCCGATCCTGGCGGATGCGGTTGCTTGGGGCAAGAAGCAGGCTGGCAACCAGGAAGCGGCGATCAAGGCGATCGGCGATCGGCTTGCCGTGGCAGTCGGCACAGAGCTGACCAAACTCGTCGAAGGCCGCGTGTCGACCGAAGTTGACGCTGATCTCTCCTTCGACACCGCTGCTACCGTTGAAAAGGCACGCGCCATTATCGCCGCCTACAAGGCCAACGGCGTGGATCGCGAGCGAATCCTGATTAAGGTTGCCGGTACATGGGAGGGCATCCGCGCCTCCGAGATCCTTCAGAAGGAAGGTATCGACACCAACATGACGCTGATCTTCGACATCGCCCAGGCCATCGCCTGCGCCGATGCGAAGGCGTTCCTGATCTCGCCGTTCGTTGGTCGTATCCTTGACTGGTACGTCAAGGCCGAGGGCCGCACCTTCACGCCGGCCGAGGATCCGGGCGTTATTTCCGTGCATGGCATCTACGACTACTACAAGGCGCACGGCATTCCGACCGTCGTGATGGGGGCTTCCTTCCGCTCACAGGGTGAAGTTGAGGCCCTTGCGGGCTGCGATCGCCTGACCATCTCGCCGGCCCTCCTCGACGCGCTCGCTGCCGATAACGGTAAGCTCGAACGCGCCCTGTCGCCGAACAAGCCCGGCCCGAAACCTGCCGTGGTCAACCTCGACGAGAAGACCTTCCGCTGGGCCATGAACCAGAACCCGATGGCCACCGAAAAGCTGGCCGAGGGCATCCGCCTGTTCGCCAAGGACCTCGGCGAGCTGCGCAAGATCGTCGCCAAGCGGTTCGCCGCCTAACGACCGGTGGCTGACGGCATCATCAAGCCGGTACCTCTCAGCCCGTCTCCCCGGACCGGCACGTCGACGATGGACGACGTGCCGGACGTCGGACATGGAGTTTCCTTCTCGTTCAAGGCGAGAGCAGCATGCCACGGCCCCGCCGCAGCGAAGACATGATCGTCGAGATCGCCCGCCTCCGCTATGAACAGCGCCTTCCTCAAATCGAAATCGCCCGCCTGCTCGAGATATCGGAGGCGACTGTCAGCCGGTCTCTCAAATCGGCGCTCGATCTCGGCTACATCGAGTTTCAAGTCACCCCGAAAGCCTTTCGCGACAGTGCCATCGAGCAGCGCCTGAAGACGCATCTCGGTATTCGTTTTGCCGTCGTGGTCGAAAACAGGGTCGGGTCTCACACATCGGCCGACACGCTCGGCAAAGCAGTCGCGCGGGTAATTGAAGATACGTTGAAGAGCGGCGACGTGCTGGGCGTTTCCGATGGCGCCACGGTGGCTGCCGTCGCAGCGGCTGCCCGCCGCTCACCGGCGCGTGACCTCAACGTGGTAGCGCTGGTCGGAGGTGTCGGAGCGCCAGAGCACTACACTCATTCCTCAGAGGTTTGCCGTCGCTTTGCTTCCGGACTTGGAGCTCAAGCCTGGCAACTGCCTGTACCGGCCATCGTCGACGACGCAGGTGCCGCGCGCCTGCTCCGAGAAACCGGCACTGTGCGGGGCGTCTTTTCCATGATGGATCGGCTCGCCGTTGCGGTGGTCGGCGTTGGCGCCATATCCGCGACTGCCACAGTGTTCCGCGAAGGCTTCGTTGCTCCCGGCAAACTTGAAGAAATCCGGGCTCACGGCGCCGTTGGCACGATCTGCGGTCGGTTCTTCGGCAAGGATGGACGACCGGTCGGCACGGAGTTCGATGACCGGACGATGTCGATCTCACTCGAGCGCCTCTCCCGTGTGCCGCTCTCCATTGCCGCTGCCTTGTCGCCGCAAAAAGCGGAAGCGATCCGCGCCGCTGTCGCTGGCGGTCTCGTCAACGCCGTTGCCACCGATGCCGAGACCGCAGAGGCACTGATGGCGCTTCCCTCTGCGTGATGCTGACAGGCTCAGGCAGTTGACGATCCTATTCTGCTTTCGCAGCTGGGAGGATCGCCGTGACTATCGCCGAGAAGATTATTGAGCTTGAAGCTGGCGCGCTCGATCGGTGGTGCTCTGGGGACCCTGACGCCTTCATTGATCTGTCGGCGGATGACGTCACCTACTTCGATCCGTTCCGTGACTCGCGCCTCGATGGCAAGGCAGCTCTGAAAGCTCTGTACGACGATCTCCGCGGCAAGATATTCGCACCGCGCCACGAGATGATCGAACCCAAGGTGCAGGTGATCGGTGAGGCTGCCGTGCTGACCTTCCGCTTCGTGTCCTGGAATGGCAGCGAGGGGAAGCGCGTTGCCTGGAACTGTACCGAAGTCTACCGGCAAGATGCCAATGGGTGGCGTATCATCCAGACGCATTGGTCGTTTACTGGTGCCGGGCTTGCTTGAGAGTGTCAGGTTGGCGGACAAGCCACTTGGGTATTTTGCGTAGAGGCTGCTATGCTCCATTCCCAAGCAATGGCAAATGGATAACATCATGGCGGACGTGAGGGCAATCTGCGCGATCGGTCAGCGTGGACAGATCGGCCTCAATGGCGAGCTTCCCTGGGAAGGCAACCCGGAGCGAGAATTCGTCGCCGACGTCGAGCGTTTCTATGAGGTGACGCGCGGCCATGTGATGTTGGCCGGCCCGCACACCACCTCCACTCTTCCCAAGTTCATGCAGTTCGACCGCACCCTTTGTCCGGTTCGCTCCAGTGACCGCCCGGAAGACGTGCTAGCGCGGTTTCCTGACCGCGTCGTCTATGTCTGCGGTGGTCCGGCAGTGTGGGAAGCGTATGCGCCCTTCATTCGTCACTGGGACATCAACCGCCTCCCCTACGATGGACCGGCGGACCGCTGGTTCAGACCAGAGTGGCTTGTTGCGACGCGTTGACGCCATGTGATTGGCAATGGAAAAGGCGCCGAAGCTGTTGGCTTCCGGCGCCTTCGTTGTTTCCAGGCCTGTTAAAAGCGTTTCTGAAACCTCAACGCCGCAGGATTTGTTTCCAGCTCAGAGGCTCTTAAGCCACTCCATGCGCTTTCCAAGATCTGGAGCGTCAAATACCAGCTTGCCGGCGACAATGGCTTCGGCTCCAGCCTTGCGCAACACGGGAACGGTTTCTTCGCGAATGGCTCCATCCGCCACCAGGATGATCCGGTGATCCTTGGGGACGCCGGCGATGTATTTCTGCGCCTCTTCGAGCCGGCGCTTTGCGGCCGGGTCGATACCATCGCGCTCGCCGATTCCGGCTCCGAACAGCGTTACGAGGCCGACGCGCGGCAAGTGACGGATCAACTTTGCTACCGGCGTATCAACCTTCAGCACAATGCCAGCAACCAAGCCGAGCTCGTTGATGCGAGCAATGCCGTTATCGGCCAACAGCGTATTCTCGGCGTGGATGGAGATGGCGTCCGCACCGGCGGCTGCAAACTGATTGATCTGATTGATCAGAGCCGGCTCTCCCACCATCAAATGAACATGGATGGGCTTGTCGGTGATTGAGCGAATGCGGGCAACGATCTCCGGGAACATCAGCAACGTATCGGCAAATACGCCGTCCGAAGCATCGATGTGAATGACGTTGGCATAAGGCTCGATGCGGACCACTTCATCGGCGAGGCGCAGGAGATCAGACGACCACATCGAAAATTCGGTGATCAAGTGGTCAGTCGGGAGGCGGTCGATCCATCCGGCGGCAGGGCGATTCATCAGGCGATTCTCCGGGGGTCAGAACAGGCACGGCACCTGGCATGCCGACAGCCCTCGCCGGCCGGTTGGCACGCCATGTTCAAGATTGCGCACAAGCACTTGGATAGCACTAGTGCTTTCGTAGCGAAGAGTGCTTTTTTCGCGCGGCGGCCATGCCACGGCGTGACTTCCCTTTGGATAACGCAGAACGGCGGAGCAAAGCCCCGCCGTCCGGCATGCGATCAGTTGTTTATGTCAAGCAACCAGATCGAACAGATAGCTGGTGTTGCTCGACGATGTCGAGGAACCAGTGGCGCTGTACGAGCTCTGATTGCTCTCAGCGAGTGCATCCTGAAGCTGCTTCAGAATATCGGTGATCGAAGTGCTGGATGACGAGCTGCTATCCGTGGCATCGGTCGATTGGTCACCCTCGGGAGGCGGCCCCGGAGGCGGGCCACCCTGCGGGCCACCGGCCCCTTGCGGACCGCCTGCTCCCTGAGCACCCTTTCCCTTGGAGAAGGTGTCATCGAACACTGAGGCGAGTTCGGTGGCTTGGTCAGAGGTCAGCGTCCCGGCACTGACCTGTTGCTGGATCAGATCGGCGATCTTCTCCTTCATTGCGTCCCGGGACGGCGGCTTGCCGCCGGAGGTCTCACTCTTGCGGCTGCTCGACAGAGTCGAGTCAATGGATTCAAGTGCTGTTTCGAGTGCGGATTGATCACTCGACTTGATACTGCCGCTGCTGATGTCGGACTGAAGCGTCGACTGCAGCCGGGCAAGCGGCGACTGATAAGTGCTGGTTGATGAGATCGAGGTCATTTTTACCCTCGGGCTAGAGTCTTACGCATTACCTTCGATCAGCCAAGCGCTGCGTTCCTTAACGAGTGGTAACCAAGATGGGGATGCGGTAACAAGGCGTTTCGGCAGTCACAAAAAGAAACATATGGATACAAAATAACTGTCTGCGCCTGCCGCCCGAATGCTAAAGCTCGGCCGTTGAATGGGGATGGCCTTTCTTCATGCAGAACCACATCCTGTTGGTCGAAGATGACAACGACATTAATACGCTGGTCTCACGCTACCTGAAGGCTAATGACTGCCGCGTATCTGTGGCACGTGATGGCCGTGAGATGGATCGTATCCTTACGACATCGCGCGTCGACATTGTGTTGCTCGATATTATGCTTCCCGGCGAAGACGGGCTCAGCATTTGTCGGCGCCTGCGCAATACTTCGAGTATTCCGATCATCATACTTTCTGCAAGGGGTGAGGAGATCGATCGGGTCGTCGGGCTGGAGATCGGGGCTGACGACTACGTCGCCAAGCCATTCAGCGCGCGTGAGCTCCTGGCGCGTATTCGCGCCATCTTGAGAAGAAGTAGCCTGCCGGCTGCGAAGGCAACACGGTCGGAGGCACGCCGGTTGAACTTTGCCGGCTGGGTAATCGACACGCGGGATCGTAGTTTGACCACGCCGTCCGGAGCCAAGGCAACGCTGACCGGCGCGGAATTCGATCTGCTGGTGGCTTTTGCAGAGCGGGCAGGCATCACGCTGAGCCGCGACCAACTTCTTGAACTGACACAGGGCCGGCTCGCCGGTCCGTTCGAACGTTCGATCGATATTCTGGTAAGCCGACTGCGGCGCAAGCTGTCGCCCGACGATGACCGGTCGGAGTTCATCCGAACCATTCGTTCGGAAGGCTACTTGTTTACACCTGAAGTAACGGCCTCATGATCGGCAAGACGCTGCGTCTGATCTTTGGTTCCGTCGCAGGCCAGGTCATTGTCCTGCTGGTCCTGTCGATTGCCGCCATGCACGGGCTTTTGACTGCGTATTTTTTCCTGGCCAACCCACGTTCTGTCTTCTCAGCATCACCTGGCGAGATAACAGGCGAGATCGGCTCCGCGGTCCACCTGTTGGCCGATGCTTCCCCCGGCGAGAGACCCCGACTGGTTGAGCTGCTCCAAGGCACCCTTCCCTCGCTGCAGAAATGCTCAGTGCCGGTTCCAGAAGGCGCCGTCACTATTGATTTCGGCCCGCTTGCTTCGATCTTGGGTAATGCCGCCAAAGCTCGTAAAATTTCCGATACAAACGAGGGACCCGGAAGAGAGCTGTTCGGCCCCCTCTTCCTGGAGCTCTCCGATGGGAGCTGCTATTCGCTCAACCTCCCTGTGGGCAAGGCACCGCGTTTCTTTAGCCCCAATGCGATATTTCTCGCGTTCCTCATGATCACGACTATTGTCTTGGTCAGTTGGGCCATGCTGGTCATCATTCGGCCGCTACGACATTTCGAGGCCGAGGTCGAGCGGCTTCGCGACATGCGCTCGGATGTTCTGGTCCCGGAAATCGGTCCAAGAGAACTCAGATCGGCGATCTCCGCCTTCAACCGCATGCGCGCCCGCATCGGCAAGCTGATGGCAGAGAAGACCACCATGTTGGCGGCCGTCAGCCATGATCTCCGCACACCGATCACCCGTCTGAGACTACGTGCCGAGTTTATCGAGGATGAGACGATCCGCGAGCCAATGCTGGCCGATCTCGATCACATGGCGGCGCTTGCCCAGGTGGCGCTCGTGCATCTTTCCGGCACCGACAGTCCGGAACCTTTCGACCAGACCGATCTGCCGAGCCTTCTGCAAACCATAGCCGACCAGTTCGCCGACCTCGGCCACGCTGTTTCCTATGAAGGTCCCAACAGGCTAACCGCTCGCGTCCGTCACCGCGACATTTTGAGAGCCGTGACCAACCTTGTCGAAAATGCCGTGCGCTATGGCGACAAGGTCTTGGTATCGCTCGAGAAGCGGCCAAGCCGGCAGCTCGCCATCGTCGTGGCCGACAACGGGCCCGGTATTCCAGCGTCCGAGCGCGAACATTTGCTGGAGCCCTTCGTGCGCGGCGACAGTGCGCGTAGCTCCTTGCCGAATTCCGGTTTCGGCCTTGGCCTCACCATTGCGCGCGATGTTGCGGAAGCCCATGGCGGTCGCATCGTGCTGGGCGACAATCCGCCGCACGGCCTGTTGGCCATTCTGGAAATCGACGCCTAATCTCCTTCCAAAAGGCACACGGCCGGCGAGTTTCCCCGCCGGCCGTATGTTTCAGGAACCACCCCTTGGGTCAGCCTTCCTTGGCAAGGCTCGCCACGGTCCAGCCAAACATCTCCGTATGGATGATGTTGACCTTGAACTCGTAGCCAGCCGTCTTGTCATTGATGGCCTTGGCCGCGTCGGCAGCCTTGGGATCGATAGCCTCGGCGGTGAGGCGAATCCAGCCCTTCCCGGCTTCGTCGGCCGCCGGCACAGCGGTGGCGGTCACTGCAAGACCGTCGGTCGTCTCGTAACGCAGGCGCGTCGTGTTGCCGATGGAGGCCGGCGTCTCCTTGCGCACGTCATTGAAGTCGAACGCTTGCAGGAAGGCCGTGACACGGTTGGCCTTGCCCTCGTCAGGCGCTTTGCCGTCGGGCAAGGCTGCAGGCAGCAGCTTGTCGCCGTTGCGTGTGAAATCAACCGTAGCGCCGGAGGCGTCGGTCATGGTCACCTTGGACAAGGTTGCCGGTTTGATGTCGGTGAGCCGAGCATTGAACCAGTCGGCACGCGTGGCCGGCATATCGAGCGAGCCACGCACGAGATAGGACTGCGGGTTGTCTTCGAGGCGGACATACTGACCGCCGCGGCTGCCACCCACCGAATAGTCCTTGGTGCCGGCATAAATGGCGGCGAGCGGCTTGCCCTGCTTGTCGAGGAGGGCAACCTTGGTGGCCGCCCCCTTGTCTGCGGCTGGATCGGCAAGTCCGAGATCGACATAGCGGTCAGGCTTGTCGGTCTTGTCCTCGTCGATGGTCAGCATGCTCAGCGATGTGACGAGCTTGCGGACTTCGTCGATGCGCGCCGGATAGCCCGATGTATCTACAAAGCGGTCGCCATCACGCGTCAGCGTGGTGGTATCCTTGCCAATGGTAATGGCGAGGTGGTCGACCGACGCGGAAGTGGTGGCGAGGGCGGGCAGCAATACCCGGCCGCGATCTGCAACTGCGCTACCAGCGGAGCTTCCTCCCGCGATCACAACAGCGGCCGCAACGGCAGCAGCGGTGACGACGGCAAGGCCGATGAGCGATTTCGGCGTCATGTGATTTAACTCCTCGCTGAACTCAGGCTTTGCGGACCGGCACCGGCCGGCGGCGACGGCGCAATGCGAAGACGAGAGCGATCAACGCCACGGCCGCAGGCACGACACCGATGATCAGGATCATGATCCAGTTCTTGAGGCTCGCGACATCGGCACGCAGGTTGTACTGCACCTCACGCAATTCGGCGCGGGCCGCCAGGAGATCCGACTTGAAGCTCTCGGTCGCCTTCGCCTGTTCGCTGGAGACCAGTTCGCCATCCTTGGCATCACCGGCCGCGGAAGCATCCTTCAGCTTCTTCTCGGTATCGGCAATCCGCTGCGTCAGCTCCTGCTGCTTGGCAAGGAAGCGCTCTTCAGCAGCCCTTTCGAGCGCATCGATGCGCGTGAAGGGGCGCCAGGAGACCGTCCGGCTGCGGAGGTCGGCCAATGCTACGCCACCGGCCATCTGCTCGACGGCGTTGAGCAGGAAGTCGCCGTTGTTGGCGAAGGCCTGCGCCACCTGCCGGCCGAGAACGGTCTGCGTCTGCAGCCAGTTGCGATCGGACAGCATGTCAGCGTCGCCCACCAGGATGACGTTGGGTGCCGAAGCACTTTCCTTGATCGGTGCGCCGTCGGCCGCCGAATCCTTCGGCTTGCCATCCGGGAAGGCCGTATGGAGCTTGCCGTCGAGACGGGCGGCGACCACGGGACGCCCCCCAGCCTTCTCGATTTTGGAAAGAAGGGCGCGCGGATCGCCATAGGGATCGGCCGCCTCGCCTGCAGGCAGAAGGCCGGCATCCGCAGACGCATACATGAGAGGCTTCAGCGTCGAGTCCTTGCCGGTGGCGGTGAAGGCGCCAGCGGTGGTCATGACAACGGCCTGGAGCTTAGAGGTCACCGCATCGCCCCTGTCGAAGCCATCGTCATGAATGGCGAACCAGGGATAGTTGGCGACTTCCGTCTGGCGTCCGCCGATATTGCGAACGGTGCGGATCGCCCAATCGGGATCACCAACCGCCTTCTTGGCGTCGAAGCCGACACCCCAGGCATCGAACATCTTCTGGAAGTCGGTGGCGTTGTTCTCCACCGGCACGCCGGGCTGCGGCCCTGCCTGCGTCTCGGCGAACGGATCGGCAAACACCAGCGTCGCGCCGCCCGAGAGCACCCACTGATCCAGCGTGTAAAGGGTGCGATCAGACAGCTTCTGAGGCTGCACCACAACGACCACGCGGGTGTTGTCCGGCAGCTTGTCGATGTCGCCCCCCACCGTCTCGACGCTGTAGGTTTCCTTCAGCATCGAGAGGATCTGGGCAGGCTGCTGGCCAGCCATCGGATTGCCGGCCAGCCCGAGGCCATCGAGCAACGCGACGACCGGCTTCTTGGGCTGGCCGAGTTCGGCAACGAGGCGCGTCAGGTCATATTCCAGGAAAGCCTCGCGGTCGGGCGTGAAGACCGGAATGTTGGCTGAGCCGTTGGTCGAGTTGGTCGCCGCGAGACCAAAATAGATCGGGTCCGAGGTGCCATCCAGACTGATCCGGTTGATACCGAGACCGACGGCGCGATCCTCTTCTTCCGAGTACGGCTGGGGATCGATCACCTCGAGGGTGATCTTGCCGTGCGACAAGCTCTCGTAAGTGTCGAGCATGGCGCGGACGCGCGAGGCATAGGCCGACAACGCAGGCGCTGCCTCATGCAGGCTCGCCGACATGAACAGGCGCATGTGGATCGGCTCGTCGAGCTTGTCCAGCATCGCTACCGTACCATGAGACAGCGAGTAGAGACCGCCGTCGGTCAGGTCGACACGAGTTGAGCGGAACAGCGTCGCCGACAGCGAGTTGACGGCCAGATAGAGGATAATTGCCAGAACGGCGCCAACGGCGACCAGACGGGACTTCGGAATCCGGTTGAGTTTCGACATCGTGGAACCTCAGGCGGCTTTCTTGGCGTCGACGACCTGGACGTTGATCCAGAGCGCGAGCACGATTGTCGACACGAAGAGGATGACGGCGGGCGCCTCGAGTACACCGCGTGTCAACCGATCGAAGTTGGTGATGAAGGAGAGCGACTGCACCAGATCGACCGCGAAGGCCGGTGCCCAGCCGCGCAGAGCAGCCAGCACGAGATTGGTGCCGGACATCACCAGCAGGAAGGACACGATGGCCGCCAGGATGAAGGCGATCACCTGGTTCTTGGTCATGGCGGAGATGCAGGCGGCAATGGCGAGGAAAGCGCCGGCCATCAGGAACGAGCCGATGTAGCTCGCCGCCACGATGCCGTTGTCCGGCGAGCCGAGATAGAGCGTCACCAGCCAGAAGCTCATGGTGAGCACCAGAGCCACTGCGGTGAAGGCCCAGCCGGCCAGAAACTTGCCGATCACCACCTCATGGGCGCGCACTGGCAAGGTCATCAAAAGCTCGATGACACCAGAACGGCGCTCATCGGCCCAGAGGCGCATGCCGATGGCCGGCATCAGGATCAGGAACAGCCAGGGGTGCCAGGCGAAGAACGGGCCAAGGTCGGCCTGCCCGCGCTCGAAAAAGCCGCCGGCAAAGAAGGCGAGACCAGCCGAAAGGGCGAGAAACACCAGAAGGAACACGGCAGCAAGCGGCGTCGCGAAATAGGCGCGGAACTCGCGGCCGAACACCAAGGCAATGGTGCGGAAAGAGGTTTTCATCTCGGATCGTCTCCGGAAGGGAAGCGGCGTCAGGCGGCCTTGCTGCCGGTGATGGAACGGAAGACCGTTTCAAGGCTCGGTCGCTTGCCATCGACAGCGGCTGCATCGAGCAAAGCCGACGGCGTCGAGTCTGCGACCACCTTGCCCTCGGCGATGATGACCACGCGACTGCAGATCGCCTCGACTTCCTCGAGGATGTGCGTCGAGATGACGATCGCCTTGCCGGGCGCGATGGCGGAGATCAGCTCACGCATGTCGTGCTTCTGGTTGGGATCGAGGCCGTCGGTGGGCTCGTCGAGGATCAGCACTTCCGGATCGTGGATCAATGCCTGGGCAATGCCGACGCGGCGCTTGAAACCCTTGGAGAGTGCGTCGATCGGGCGGTTCCACACCGCAGCGAGATTGACCCGCTCCACCATCTCGGCAAGCCGATCGCCGAGCGCGTTCTTCGTGAGGCCGCGCATGCGGCCGATAAAGGCAAGAAAATCGGCAACCGTCATGTCACCATAGGCCGGCGCACCTTCGGGAAGGTAGCCGAGATGACGGCGGGCGGCGATAGGGTCCGCGAATACGTCATGGCCTGCAATCGAAGCGGTGCCGGCATCCGGCTCAAGAAAGCCGGTCAGCATCTTCATGGTCGTCGACTTGCCTGCGCCGTTGGGGCCTAGAAAGCCCACGACCTCGCCACGGCTCACCTCGAGGCTGACGCCATCGACGGCGCGCAGTCTCGAAAACGTCTTCACCAGGCCGCTGGCCTGAACGAGTTGCATGCCTTTTCCTCCAGCGTTCGTAAACTCCATCCGGGAAGCCTCGCAGCGCCGGACCCTCTGACGGCCGCAGCTACCACAGGCGGGCAAGCAGGGATATCGGATTCTTGGCGAAATCGTGTTCAAAAACAGACCTTACCGATTGTTCATCCAGGAAGAGCCGGCTCATCGGTAGCAGCCCGTAGCTGACTGCGCTCAAGGCGACGCCTGCCCAACAAAACGCCTTGGCCAATTCATGGGCGATGGTAGACTGTCGGCATGTCCAGCTATGCCATTCTCCTCGGCCGACAGCGCCACGTTTTCGACGACCTCAAAGCCCTTATGGCTGCCGCTTCGCCAGAAAAATCGGGCGACCGACTGGCAGGCGTAGCGGCAGAGACCAACGAGCGCCGCGTCGCGGCCCGCTATCTCCTGGCCGACATTCCTCTCAAGACCTTTCTTGAAGAGCCGCTGATCCCTTACGAGGTGGACGAGGTCACGCGGCTGATCCTCGACAGCCATGAAGCCAACGCCTTTGCGCCGGTGGCTCACATGACCGTTGGCCAGTTCCGGGATTGGCTGCTGTCCTACGAGTGCACCACCGCAGCGCTGTCAGCGCTGGCGCCAGGCCTGACACCGGAAATGGTCGCCGCAGTCTCGAAGATCATGCGCAACCACGACCTGATCGTCGTCGCGGCCAAGACGAGCGTGATCACGGGATTCCGCACGACCATTGGTCTCAAGGGCCGGCTTTCCAGCCGTCTGCAACCCAACCATCCGACTGACGATCCCGAAGGCGTCGCCGGTTCGACACTCGACGGCCTGACCTATGGCGTCGGCGATGCGGTGATCGGCATCAATCCGGCCGGCGACAATCTCGAAGCTTGTGTGCGGCTCATGGAGCTGTTCGACCGGCTGCGCCAGCGTTTCGACATCCCCATGCAGTCTTGCGTGCTGACCCATGTGACGACGTCGATCAAGGCCGTGGAGGCCGGTGCGCCGCTTGATCTGGTGTTTCAGTCGATTGCCGGCACCGAAGCCGCCAACCGTGGTTTCGGCGTCGACCTCAATGTGCTTCGGGAAGGACGGGAAGCAGCGCTCAGTCTGAAGCGCGGCACGGTCGGCAACAACGTCATGTACCTTGAGACAGGCCAGGGTTCGGCCCTTTCTGCCGACGCCCATCACGGCGTTGACGAACAGACCATCGAAGCGCGCGCCTATGCCGTGGCGCGCCATTTGAAGCCGTTGATCGTCAATACCGTGGTCGGCTTCATCGGACCGGAATATCTCTACGACGCCAAGCAGATCATCCGCGCCGGCCTTGAAGATCATTTCTGCGGCAAGTTGCTCGGCGTGCCGATGGGCGTCGACGTCTGCTACACCAACCATGCCGAAGCCGATCAGGACGACATGGACAACCTGATGTTCCTGCTCGCTTCTGCAGGCGTCAATTTCCTGATCGCCGTCCCCGGTGCCGACGACGTTATGCTGAACTACCAATCGCTCAGCTACCACGACATTGTCAGCCTCCGGCATTCCTTCGGTCGGCCTCCGGCTCCGGAATTCGAGGCGTGGCTTTACAGCATGGGCTTGCTTGACGGCGAGGGGCGTCTGGCGCCGCAAGCCAGCTCCGTTGCGCGCAACCTCATCGATTATCGACCTGACCTCCGGGCGTCGGCATGAACAATCCCATCGACCTCGATCCATTCGCTCGCTTCCGCACCGTTACCCGCGCCCGCATCGGCCTGGGACGGGCCGGTGACTCGCTGCCAATCCGGGCGGTGCTGGATTTTCAGCTCGCTCACGCCCGTGCCCGCGATGCGGTGCACGGACATGTAGACTTTGCTGCCATGGCCACACGCCTCTCCGAAAAGCTTCCAGTCCTGCAGCTCAAGTCTCGCGCCAGCGACCGCTCGGTCTATCTTGCGCGCCCCGACCTCGGACGTCGGGTCGACGCTGCAGCTCTCGCCAGCATTGAAAAGGGAGAGTGGGACGTCGCTTTCGTCATCGCCGATGGCCTTTCGGCGGCTGCGGTCGAAGCGCACGCGGAAACCGTGCTCTCGGCCTGCCTGCGTCGGCTGGGCGACTTCCGCATTGCGCCCGTCGTCCTGGGCGAGCAGGCGCGCGTTGCCTTCGGTGACGAGGTCGGCGAAGCGCTTGGCGCCCGGATCGTGGTGGTATTGATCGGCGAGCGGCCCGGCCTTTCCGTTCCCGACAGTCTTGGCGCTTATCTGACTTTCGGTCCGAAGGTGGGCCGGCGGGACAGCGAGCGAAACTGCATTTCCAACATCCACGCCGATGGTCTGCCGCATGAGGTCGCGGCGGACAAGATTGCGTGGTTGATCCGGGAGGCTCTGCGTCTCGGCCTGACCGGCGTGGACCTCAAGGAGGATATGGGCGGCGTGGCTGCACTTCCCTGATGTCCGAGGGCCGGAACTTTTTGAACAGTCAATCATCCAAGTTCGCGTTTCGCTAACATCTTCGTATCCGTTGTTGCCTTAAAGTTCCCTAAAAGGGGAAGAGCCGACTTGGAGTTGGCGGAGGAGACGGCGATGCGCCTCAGCGCGTTTCTGGGAGCGGCGATGCTGATCGGCGCGGCTGGCGTTGCGATGCCTGCCGAAATCTTGACGATTGCCGCGGTCGATAATGCGGACATGCGTCGGATGCGGGAGCTCACGGATGATTTTGCTACCCTCAATCCGGGTATTCATCTCAACTGGGTCATTCTTGAAGAAAGCGTTCTGCGCCAGAAAATTGCGACCGACATCGAGACCCACGGCGGTCAGTTCGACATTATAAGCATTGGCAATTATGAGGTTCCGATCTGGGCTCGACAGGGCTTGCTGGAGCCACTCGACGACCTCGGCGAAGACTACGATGAAAAGGATCTGCTGCCGGCCATTCGGAAGGCTATCTCATATAATGGCAAACTCTACGCTTCGCCATTTTATGGTGAAAGCGCCATGCTGATGTACCGCACCGACCTTTTCGAGGAAGCCGGGCTGGAGATGCCTCCCTCTCCGACCTGGACCTTCGTGCGCGACGCAGCCAAAAAGCTCACGAACAAAGCGGCCGGTCGCTACGGGATCTGCCTGCGCGGCAAGGCCGGTTGGGGTGACAACATCGCCCTGCTCACCGCGGCCGCCAACTCCTTCGGTGCCCGTTGGTTCGATTTCGCCTGGCACCCGGAGTTCGACACCCCCGAGTGGCAGCGAACACTGGAGTTTTACGTCGACCTGCTTCAGACGGCAGGGCCGCCGGGCGCGGCGTCCTACGGTTATACCGAGAATCTCGACCTGTTTCGCTCTGGCAAGTGCGCCATGTGGATCGACTCAACGGCAGCAGCGTCGACGCTGAGCAATCCCCAGATGTCAGAGGTCGTCGGTCACGTCGGCTATGCCCCCTTCCCGGGCTACGGCACCCTCGGCAATCACGGCAACTGGTTGTGGACCTGGAACTTCGCCATTCCCGCCGGCACGGCGAAGGCAGGCCCCGCCCAGCGCTTCATTGCCTGGGCCACCGACCGACGATATGCAGAACTCGTTGCCGCCCATGAGGGATGGCCATATGCCCCGCCGGGGACGCGCACCTCGCTGTACAACAACCCGTCCTATCGGTCGGCAGCACCGTTCTCCGGCTATACGCTCAACGCCATTGGGACCGCCAACCCCGACCAGCCCACCGTGAAGCCAGCTCCCTACACCGGCAGCCAGTTCGTGGCGATCCCGGAATTTCAACGCATTGGCAACGCAGTTGGCCAGATCTTCGCGGCGGCCGTCGTTAGACAAATGAGCGTCGAACAGGCCCTCGACTCCGCCAACGATCTTACCCTTCGTGAGATGACCCGGGCCGGGTACGTCAAGTCCCAGTGAAACTGCTGGCAAATTTGTCGCCGCACAACGTCATCCTGCATGGTGAGGCCTAGTGTCCCCTCCATTCCGCCGGTCGGACCGGCAAGAAGGGCTTCAAGCCCCCGAGGATGGAGACGGACAGATGTTTTGCTACCAGTGTGAACAGACCTCTCGCGGAACGGGATGCGTAACGCGCGGCGTATGCGGCAAGTCGCCGGAGGCTTCCGATCTTCAGGACGTGCTGGTCCACGCCGCCAAGCGCCTGGCAACCCGCTACGCCAATGTTCCCGCCGCTGAACGCCCGGCCAGCCTCGCGCCGATGCTCGAGGATGCCCTGTTCGTCACGGTTACCAACGTCAACTTCGATACCGCTTCCATTCTCGACAAGATCCGCGAAGTGGTCGCCGCCGCAGGAACCACGGCTGGCATCGCCGCCGAGGCCCCCGAGGCCTCGCTGCTCTCCTGGTCGCGCGCCTCGATGATTGACTCTCGCAAGGCAACCCTCGGTGACGACATCACCGGCCTGCAAGAGCTCTTGCTCTACGGCCTCAAGGGCATGGCCGCCTATGCCCATCATGCCCGTCAGATGAACCGCGCCGATGCGGTAGTCGACGCCTTCATGGTCGAAGCGCTGGCCAAGCTCGACGCCGGTGTCGCAACCGTCGATGAACTGCTCGCACTCAACCTCAAGTGCGGTGAAGTCACCGTCAATGTTCTGGCTCTGCTCGACGCAGCTCATTGCGACACCTACGGCAAGCCCACCCCGACGCCAGTGCTGATGGGTCACGTTCCCGGCAAGGCGATCCTCGTTTCCGGCCACGACATGGTCGACCTCCAGGCACTGCTCGAGCAGACCGAGGGCAAGGGGATCAACATTTATACCCATGGCGAGATGCTGCCGGCCCACGGCTATCCCGAGCTCAAGAAGTTCAAGCACCTGGTCGGCCACTTCGGCGGCGCCTGGATGCTGCAGCAGCGGGAATTCCCCAAGTTCCCGGGCGCCATCCTGATGACCACCAACTGCCTGATGCAGCCCTTCGACGATTATGAGGGCCGCCTGTTCACTCGCAATCTCGTTGCCTGGCCCGGCATTGCCCATATCGAGGACCGCGACTTCACACCGGTCATCGAAGCGGCACTCGCAGCCCCCGGCTTCACGGACAGCGTCAAGACCGGCGAGCACCTGGTCGGCTTTGGCCATGACGCGGTACTGGGCGCTGCCGACAAGATCATCGGCGCGGTCAAGGCCGGCGAAATCAAGCACTTCGCCGTCATCGGCGGATGCGACGGTTCGGAAGGCGAACGCTCCTACTATACCGAACTTGGCACCACCATCCCGAAGGATTGGGTGATCCTGACGCTTGGTTGCGGCAAGTATCGTCTGCTTGGTCATGACTACGGCACCGTCGCCGGTCTGCCGCGCCTTCTCGACATGGGCCAGTGCAATGACAGCTTCTCGGCGGTCAAGGTGGCCCTGGCGCTGGCCGATGCCTTCGGCTGCTCGGTCAACGACCTGCCGCTGTCCATCGTTCTGTCGTGGTTCGAGCAGAAGGCGGTCTGCGTGTTGCTCGCCCTCCTGCACCTCAACGTCAAGAACATCCGCATCGGACCGCGCCTGCCGGCCTTCCTGACGCCGGCCGTTCTGAAAGTACTGGTTGACACCTTCGGCCTGAAGCCGGTCGGTGAAGTCGAGACCGACCTCAAGGCGATGTCCAACGCCGCCTAAGGATGGGACTCCTGACGCGAGGAGGGAAAAAACGGACCGGCCGGGCATCGCTGCCCGGCCGGGGTTTCCATGAAGAGCTATTGCGCGTATCAGACGCCGACGGCGATGGCTTGAAGGCCGAAGAGAACCGTCAGGAATGCCGCGGCAACTGCGATCCGCAGGCAGAAACCAGCAGATGGGCACGTAAGTGCCCGCCCTACTTCCTTGACCATGGTGACAATCACGGCCGCCTCCCTGTTGCGTTCGGGTCACCGATGAAACATGAAGCCCAGCAAGTTCCTCCCACGCCGGACCGCACGTGGGTAAAAATTAAAATCAAATCTGGCTAAGAGTCATCCAAAACGTTTCGCCTAAGTATTCAGAGGGATGTGTACAGCCAGCCGCCGGGCTATATCTTTCCCAACACATGTAAGTTTTCGGACAGTCCATGAGCACAGTCGCAGCCCTTCAGGACCAACTCTCCGCAGGCGAGGATTTCGACCGTGCCGCCGTAAAGGCCTTGTTCGATCTACCGCGTGAAACCCTGTTTGCGCGCGCCGATGCAGTGCGCAAGGACAACATGGGCGATGAGGTGTTCCTGCGCGGCATCGTCGAGTTCTCCAACCTCTGCTCCAACGACTGCCTTTATTGCGGTATCCGCAAATCCAACCACGATGTGCGCCGCTACCGTATCGAGGAAGACGAAATCCTTGAGGTAGCCAAGCGGATGGAAGGCTGGCAGCAGACAACCATCGTTCTCCAGTCGGGCGAAGTTGCCGCCGAGAAGGAAGACGAGCGGATCGAGCGCATCATCAGGCGGATCAAGACCGAGACCCGTCTCGCGGTGACCATGAGCGCCGGCAACCGGCCACGCGATACTTACGCCCGTTGGCGTGCGGCGGGAATGGACCGCTATCTTCTCCGTTTCGAGACTTCCGATCCCGAGCTTTTCGCCTTCCTGCACCCGGACTGTGATCTCGATGAGCGCATCCGCTGCCTGAAGGACCTGCACAGCCTCGGCGTACAGGTCGGCTCCGGCTTCATGATCGGCGTGCCCGGTGAGACGCTGGATATCCTGGCCGACAATATCCTGCTCTGCCGGGATCTCGACCTCGACATGATCGGCATCGGACCCTTTATCGCCCACCCGGATACACCGCTCGCGGGCCAACCGAACGCCTACGCCGATGATTGTGACATGTTTTTTGCCGCCGTCTCGGCGCTTCGGATCGTCAATCCCAGGGCCCACATCCCGGCTACGACCGCTTTCGACGCGATCTTTCCGCATGCCGGCCGCGACCTGGTGCTGCAGCGTGGAGCCAACGTTTTCATGCCTAATGCGACGCCAGGTCGGTTCCGCAAGAATTACATGCTCTATCCCGACAAGCCTTGCGTCGATGAAGACGACCATCAGTGCTCTGGCTGCGCCGCCGCCCGCGTCTGGTCAATCGGCCGGGTGATCGGACAAGGGCCGGGGCACTCGATCAAGGTCAGGTAATGGACTGCCGCAGTTTTCACTGTTATCCCGAGAGCGAACAGACTGGGGCAGTCTGCGGTTTGGAACCATTTCCAGTGATCACTCGTTGTTCGGACACCCAACAAACAGGGAGTCTGAGATGAAAAAGATCTTCGCAGCTTCGCTTGTCGCCGGCAGCTTCATGATCGCCCCGGCTGCCTTCGCTCAGGAAGGCGCCGTCTCTGGCGCAGCGGGCGGCGCCGTTACCGGCGCTGTCGTCGGCGGCCCGGTGGGCGCAGTGGTCGGCGGCGTAGCCGGCGCAGCGGTGGGTACCGTTCTCGATCCGCCACCGCCGGAAGTGCGCACTGTCGTCATTCAGCAAACGACGCCGTCCGTTGTCTACGAGCAGCCGATCGTTGTCGGTCAGGCCCTTCCCACTACCGTGGTGCTGCGTCCGGTACCTGGATACGACAACTACTATTACACGGTCGTCAACAACGAGCGTGTCATCGTCGATCCGCAAACCCGAACAGTGCTTCAGGTCGTCAACTGATCACGGATCGGTGGCTGAAAGGGCGGGGCTTCGGCCCCGCTTTTTCATTGCCGCTGCGTCGGCCCGTGCGAAGACAATACGCGCTAAGGAACCGCTCACCAGGGCGGTCATCGCCGTAGCTTTCCGATATTCCCGATTGGGAACTTTTTCAGCAGCTACCCGTTGTCTGAGCATCAACCGAAGGAAAGCCCAAGATGAAAAAGATTCTCGCAGCTTCTCTTCTCGCCGGCAGTATCGCGTTCACTCCGGCGGCTTTCGCGCAGAACGGCACCGCAGTCGGTGCCGCTGGCGGCGCCGTTACCGGTGCTGTCGTGGGCGGGCCTGTAGGCGCCGTCGTGGGCGGTGTCGCCGGGGCCGCCGTCGGTACTGTCGTCGACGAGAACCGGAAGCCCGCACCATCCAAAAAGCGGTACCATCACTGCCCCAAGGGCACCCATTTGTCGGCGAACAAGCATTGCGTAGCGCCGTAATGGCCTACGCCACACTGATGTCCAACAGATCGGTTTTCACACTGAGCGGGGCTTCGGCCCCGCTCTTTTATTGAGTGGCGTTAGCCCTCTCGAAGGCGATGCGCGCTGAAGGAAACGGACCGAGCGACCGGTGGAGAACGCCCTGCACGCGGCTGATGGCGACACCATAGTTGGTGATCGGTACGCCCTGGCGCTCTGCCTGCCTGATCCGGAGCAGCGCTTGTTTTCGGTTGACCGTACAGGCTCCGCACTGAACGACCAGAGCGTAGGGGCTGAGATCTTCTGGGAAGGCACGGCCGGCCATCGTCTCGAACTCGATGTCGCCGCCAGCGTATTGGCGGAACCAGCGCGGGATTTTCACGCGGCCAATGTCGTCAGCCATTGAGTGATGGGTACAGGCCTCTGCGATCAGCACCTTGTCCCCAGGCTTCAACTGATCGATGCGCGCCGCGCCTTCGGCCAAGCGAATAAGGTCGCCCTTGAAGCGGGCCATCAAGATCGAGAAAGTTGTGAGCGGCACATCGTCCGGCGTGTCGGCGGCTGCCTTCAACACAATCTGGCTATCGCAAACAACGAGATCGGGCTTTTTCGCAAGCATTTTCAGCGTTGAAGCCAGCTCGCGCTCCTTGACCACCGTGCAGCTCGCATCGGCATCGAGGATATCGCGGATCGCCATCACCTGCGGCAGGATCAACCGCCCCTTCGGCGCCGAGAGATCGATCGGCACGACAAGCACCACGTGGCCGCCGGCCGGTACGAGATCGGCCAGGAGATGCGGGACTTCGAAGGAGCTTTCGGGGGCAGCTTCCAGGATCACTTCGCGCACGCGCGCCGCATCGGGTTTCGACGCCGTGGAGATGGAAGCAAATGGCACGTCGCGTGCCTTCACCAGCGCTACGGCTTCCGCCGGCGGCGCGCCGAGGTCAGCCTTGGTGAAGACGACACAATAGGGCGTCTCGCGCTCGGCCAGCGCATCCATCAGCTTGATCTCATCGTCTCCGATCGAACCGTCAGTCACGATGATGCCGAGGTCGGTATGGTCGAGCGCCTTCAGAGTCTTCTCGACGCGCATCTCACCGAGTTCGCCGATATCGTCGATACCGGCCGTATCGACGAACAGGACCGGGCCGATTGGCAACAGTTCCATCGCCTTCTCGACAGGATCAGTGGTGGTGCCGGCCACGTCGGAGACGATCGAGACTTCCTGGCCGATCAGCAAATTGACCAAGGAAGATTTGCCGACGTTGCGCCGACCGTAGACGCCGATGTGCAGGCGAAGACCTTTGGGCGTGGCGAGCATGGTCTGTTCCTTGTTTACTTCGTCCCTAGGGCAGTCATAGCGTTGGCGGAGAGCAGGCGTTCGAGATCAGAAGGCTCGATCAGCTTGCGCTCGAGGACGATTTCGATCACCGAACGGCCGCTGTCACGGGCGGCAACAGCGACTTCGGTCGCCGTCTCGTATCCAAGGCGCGGCAACAGCGCGGTGACGACGGCACGGCTTTCGCCGACCTGCCGGCGGCAGGCCGCCTCGTCGACCGAGAGGCCTTCGACGCAGCGCGTCCGGAAGATGGTCGATGCGGCCTCCAGCAGACTGAGGCTGTCGAGCAACGCATCGGCGAGAAGCGGCAGGAAGGCGTTGAGTTCGAGCTGTCCGTTCTGGGCGGCCAGCGTGACCATTTGGTCGTTTCCCATCACCCGCATCGCCGCCTGTCCGACCGCCTCCGGGATCACGGGATTGACTTTGCCGGGCATAATCGACGAACCGGCCTGGACGGCCGGCAACAGGATTTCACCGAGGCCAGCCTGCGGTCCCGATGATAGGAGGCGGAGATCGGAAGAGATTTTGAACAGGTTGACGGCGTTAGCTTTCAAGATACCGGACACCTCGACAAAGGTATCGGCATTCTGCGTGGCATCGACGAGGTTTTCGGCGCGGGCGAGACCTAGTCCGGTCACTTCGCGCAGCACTTCGGTGACCATGAACACATAGTCGCGCGGCGCGGCGATGGCCGTGCCGACGGCAGTCCCGCCGAGGTTGACGACGCGCAGCCGCTCCTCGCACTTGAAGACGCGCCAGCGGTCACGCGACAGCGCCTCGGCCCAGGCCGAGAACACCGCGCCATAGGCAATCGGGCAGGCATCCTGCAGCTCGGTACGGGCGATCTTGACCACGCCCGACCAGGCCCGCTCCTTCTCCTGAAAAGCAACCTGAAGATCGGCAATGGCCTTTTCGAGGTTGTGCAGCAGGCGGATGGCGGCAATCTTCAGCGCGGTCGGGAAGGTGTCATTGGTCGACTGGTTGAGATTGACGTGATCGTTGGGATGGACGCGCGCGTGCTCACCGCGTCGCCCCCCCAGCAACTCCTCGGCGCGGTTGGCGATTACCTCGTTGACGTTCATGTTGAGGGAGGTACCGGCGCCCCCTTGCAAGGCATCGACGACAATCTCCGAAAGGAGCGTTCCATCCTCGATCTCGCGGGCGGCACGTACAATGGCATCCGCGACATCGTCGGCGAGGAAGCCCAGGCGGTGATTGGTCTTGGCCGCCGCGATCTTGACGGCCGCATAGGCCTTGACCAACTCCGAATGCGCCGGCCGGCCCGACAGCGGAAAATTCTCCAGCGCCCGCGCGGTGTGGATACCCGTCAGAGCATCCGCCGGAATATCCCAATCGCCGATCAGGTCGGCCTCGCGCCGCGTCGCCATAGCCTGCCTCCAGGCGACGTCCCCTCACCGGTAGACGTCGCGCTTGCCCTCGCGCACCTTGCGCATCATCGTTTCGGAATAGCGGGCGATCTTCGGCTCCATGGCCGCCACCTCGGCCGCCACCGCCTTCTCGCCGGCGGCGCAGGTGTCCTCCGAGCCGTAGTCGATCATGTATTCCATGAAGGACGACAGGGCGTTCGGGCCGCACATTTCGCGGATGAGACCAGGCTTGGCCAAGTCCATGAAGTCGGCGCCGGTGCGCCCCATGCGATAGCAGGCGGTGCAGAAGGACGGCACGCAACCGCTGGCGGCGATGTCGCGCACCACTTCGTCGAGCGGGCGATGATCGCCACGGGTGAACTGCGCGGCCTGTTCCTCGACCGGCGTGGCATAGCCGCCGGGATTGGTGCGGCTGCCGCCGGAGATCTGCGAAACGCCAAGCCGGAAGGCGTCGCGGCGCATCTCCGGGTTCTCGCGCGTCGACAGGATGATGCCGGTATAGGGAACGGCAAGACGAAGGACGGCGATGATCTTCTTGAAATCAGCGTCGGAGACCATATGCGGCGGTGCCATCGACACATCCGAGCCAACGGCCGGCTCCATGCGCGGCACCGAGATGGTGTGAGGCCCCACGCCGAAGGCGTCTTCCAGATGCTTGATATGCTGCATGGTGGCCAGCACTTCGAAACGCCAGTCATGCAGGCCGAACAGCGGCCCGATGCCCACGTCGTCGATGCCCGCTTCCATGGCGCGGTCCATCACCGAGACGCGCCAGTCGAAATCCGCCTTGGCGCCTGAGGGATGCATCGCCTCGTAGACCTTGCGGTTATAGGTCTCCTGGAAAAGCTGATAAGTGCCAATACCGGATGCCTTGAGACGGCGAAACTCATCGGTCTCCAGCGGAGCGACGTTGACGTTGATGCGGCGGATTTCGCCACGGCCGCGCTTGACCGAGTAAACGCGTTCGATCGCGTCGATGAGATATTGGAAGCCGGTCTTGGGGAAGGCTTCGCCGCCGATCAGCAACACACGCTTGTGTCCCTGGTCGATGAGAGCTGCCGTCTCCGCTTCAATCTCCTCCATGGTGAGGATCTTGCGGTCGAGTTCCTTGTTGGACCGGCGGAAGGCGCAGTAGACGCACTCGTTGAGGCAGATGTTGGAGAAATAGAGCGGCGCAAACAGCACGATGCGCGGGCCGTAGATCTCGGTCTTCACTTTCTCGGCGGTATGGAACAGCTCGGCCATCAGATCGGGATCGGTAATGGCGCAGAGAACGGCCACGTCGTCTTCCGAAAGACCTCCGAGTGTCTCCGCCTTTTCGAGAATCTCCCGCACGCGAAGTCTGTCGGCTCCGGCGGCCGTCGCGGCAATTTCCGCCTCGATGCGGTTCTCGTCCAGCCAGGTGATGCGTTCGGTCTTTGTCATCTCTGCAGCCTTTCACCGGCCCCTCCGCCGGAGCACTTTCTGCAAACGACACTGCCTGATCTCGACTGGGGAGGATTTGCGTAAGATCAATCCTAACTCGGTTAAACTGGACTAGTGGGGTAATCAAAGCGGAAACAGCCGTGTTTGGATGCCGTAAGCCCGGCCATTAGTACTATTTGCAAGCCGACATTTCCTGCCGCCCCAAAAGCAGCTAGGCTCAAGACGAGTGAACGAGGATTTTCACATGAGCGATAGGGACCACGAGGCCCTGTCCGGCAGCTCGGCCGGGCGACAAGGTAGCGCCCGCAATCGAGGCGGCCTCAGAGACGTTTCCCGTTCACTGCCGATGGCGCTTCTCAGAACAAGAGAAGCGATGATGAGACAGTTTCGGCCGGCGCTGAGATCGGTAGACCTGACCGAGCAGCAATGGCGTGTCCTCAGGGCTCTCGACTCGGTGCCGGAAATCGACGCCACAGGCTTGGCCATGGCGACATTTCTTCTGCCGCCGTCGCTCTCACGCATTCTGCGCGATCTGGAAGGGCGGCAGTTGATCACTCGGCGCCCTGATCCGGCGGACCTGCGCGCCTGGCTGATTTCGCTGACTCCGGAGGGGCAGAAGACCATCAACGCCGCCGGCGTCTGGGTCGAGACGATCTATTCGGCCATGACCGACCGTATAGGTCAGGAGCGACTCGATACGCTGATGCAGCTTCTCAGGGATGTCGAGCAGGACCTCGATACCCTAGTTTTCGACCACGACGGCGCACAGCCTGATTTGCAAGGCGAATAAGCGGAGCAGTCATGTTGAAGACAGGATTTGACGGTGGCGTTTGGCTGAACGCCCCCTCCAAGTGGAACGTTGTTGCTGGCCAGTTGGTCGTGACGACGGAAAACGAGACCGACTTCTGGCGCGAGACTTACTACGGTTTCGTCCACGATAATGGGCATGCCTACCTGGTCCCGACCGACGACGGCTTCACGGCAACGCTCCGCGTCCGTGCCAACTACACGGCCAACTTCGACCAGGCTGGCCTGATGCTTTATCTCGATGACAGGCATTGGTTGAAATGCGGTGTGGAGCTGACTGACGGTGATCGCTTCCTGTCCGTAGTGGTCACCAACGGTCGTTCCGATTGGTCCGTTTGCCAGTCCTTCCGCGAGCTCGACGATTTTCGCCTGCGCATGACCGTCAAGGACGGGTCGGTGCTGATCCATGCATCGCGCGACGGCACGAAATGGTCGATGCTTCGCGTTGCTGCCTTCGAGCCGGCGCCGAGCTATCGTGTCGGGCCGATGACCTGCTCTCCATCTCGTGCCGGGCTTGAGGTCACGTTCTCCGATTTTTCGATCGGGCCGGCTTCCACCGAGCCATTGCACGCGCCCGTCTGACAGGTCAGGTATCGGTATGACCTCAACACCCGCCATCAGGCTCGCCGGCGTGAGCAAACACTTCGCCACCGACGCCGGAGGCACGGTGACCGCGCTTGCCGATGTCTCTCTCGAGGTAGGAGTCGGAGAGTTTGTCGCCCTGATCGGGCCGTCCGGTTGCGGCAAGAGCACCATCCTGCGGCTCGTAGCCGGCCTTGACCATCCAAGCGCCGGACAGCTGAACGTTCATGACGGCGATCCGGAAACGCTGACCCGCGCCCACAAGCTGGGCTTTGCCTTTCAGGATGCCGCCCTGCTGCCCTGGCTCAACGTTCGCGACAACATCGCCATGCCCTTCCGCCTTGCTGGCATTGGCAAAGACATGGATCGGGTCGCGGCGCTCATCGACCTCGTTGGCCTCAACGGCTTCGAGAAAGCGCGCCCCGAGGAACTCTCCGGAGGCATGCGTCAGCGGGCGGCTATCGCACGCGCTCTTGTTCTTGAGCCGGAGCTGCTGTTGCTCGATGAACCCTTCGGCGCCCTCGATGCCGTGACCCGGCGGCAGATGAACCTGGAGCTGCAACGAATCTGGAGCGCAACGAAGACAACGACGTTAATGGTAACCCACGCCGTCGATGAAGCGCTGTTTCTTGCCGACCGAGTCCTGATCATGAGTCCGAGGCCCGGACGCATCGTTGAAACGGTGCCGGTTCCGTTTGTTCGGCCGCGCGCGCCCGCGCTTCTCAGAGAGCCGTCCTTTCACACGCTTGAGGACAAGCTGACCGAGGCGCTCATTCCCGATTCAAATGACGCCAACGAACGCATCCAGCCTATTGCGTAGCGGCGTCCGAAACGCTAGGTAAACTTCACGTTTCGGTCGCGGGGCATAGCGCAGTCTGGTAGCGCACCTGCTTTGGGAGCAGGGGGTCGCAAGTTCGAATCTTGCTGCCCCGACCAAACGGCGGCCCTCGATCGCGGACCCGCGGGCGGCGGGTCGGGACGGCGACAGAGGAGAAGGGCCCCAAATGACGGCGCGAATCTACAAGCCTGCCAAGACCGCCATGCAGTCGGGACGCGGCCGCACGGAACGCTGGTTGCTGGAATTCGAGCCCGAGAAGCCCAAGACCATCGAACCGCTGATGGGCTATACATCATCCGGAGACATGCGCCAGCAGGTGCGTCTCTCCTTCGACACGCGCGAAGAAGCGATCGCTTATGCCGTGCGCGAGGGCCTCGCTTACCAGGTGATGGAGCCCAAGGAACGGACGCCCAAGAAGCAGTCCTACTCCGACAATTTCAAATATGCCAAGGCCGAGACCTGGACACACTGACGTCGCGTTTTCGTCGGTCCGGTTCGGCCAGATCAAAGGCTCCATAGCTCAGCTGGATAGAGCAGCCGCCTTCTAAGCGGCAGGTCGCAGGTTCGAGCCCTGCTGGAGTCGCCAATTCAACAACGCTCCAAGAATGGCATCACGCTGTTGCCACCTTTGCCGCCGAAATAGCCTGTCTAGGTTTGCGCGCAGCGGATCGTTGCAGGAGCGGCTTTATGGACATTGAACGAGTCGGGCGGCGGCTTTTCCGGGCCACAGGGCTCATCTGCTTGGCGACCGTGGTTGTGCTGTCCGTTCTGCCCGGAGCCGAGCGACCGCACATTCTTGCGTCCGGCAATACGGAGCATTTCATCGCCTACGCGGGCACAGCGTTCTTTGCCTCTTCACTCCCACGCTTGGATGGATGGCGAACCTTGTTGCTTCTCTCCTCGGCATCACTTGCCTTCGAAGGAGTGCAACTGTTCATTCCGGGCCGCAGCGCAGGCCTCGACAACTGGCTCGCTTCAACCACCGGCGCATTGGTTGGTATTGCCCTGGCCGCGGCGTTGAAAACTTTGACCCGCTCAAAGCGCCAGCTCGCCTCTCGCTAAGCCTCAGCTCGCTGCCACCAGTTCAACACCCGACTGCCGGAGAGCAACCGCGAGCTTTTCCGGTGGAGCAGCATCCGTGACGAGAGCATCGACATCTCGCCATGGTGCGTAGCGGGACGGGAAAATGGCGTCGAATTTGGAGTGGTCGGCCACCACCACGCACTTGGCCGCCCGCGCGACCATTGCCGTATAGACCGCCCCGCATTCGAGCAGAGCCTCCGATGGCCCATCCGGTGCAAGGCCCGAGGCGCCGGTGATGGCGTAGTCGGCGTAGAAGTTGTTGAGGAACGACACGGCATGCACGCCCACCGTGGCGCCCTCGCTGGAATGGTAATCGCCAGGGAGCATCAATACCTTGATGGTCGGATTGAAGGCCAGCACCGTCGCCACACCGAAGGAATGGGTGATGACGGTGATGTTCTTCATCTCCACGGCAATGCGGCGAGCGACGTGAACGGTGGTGGCACCCGAGCCAATCATCAATACGCGACCATCACCCACCACTTTCGCTGCGGCGCGCGCAATATGCTGGCGCTCTTCGACGAAGAGACGGTGACGTTCGGTCACCGACGGTTCGCTCGAAAGCGGCCGCACGGCGCCGCCATAAGTGCGGTTGAGCAGCCCTTGCGTCGTCAGTTCGTCGAGGTCGCGACGAATGGTCTCCGTGGACACGTCCAACCGGCGTGCAAGCTCGGCGACCCTCAGAGACGGACTCGAATCCAGTTCGGCCAGAATCTGAGTCTGCCGCGATGATTTGGTCCGCTTCATGCTGCGCGCCATGTTTCCGTTTGACCGGTTCGGTAACGACTCGGCCTTCTCCTGATCATCAAGGTTTTCAGCTCAGGGCGATAGCGGTCAAGGCGTACTTGTTTAGCTGCCTCTATCGCCGGCAGCACCACCAAAAGCCTCTACCTCGCCTCAGGAGTTCACCCTTCTCGCGCCCTGAGCTCGGCCCGCCTGCGAAGGAGGAAGCGGATCAGCCCGCCGCCCAAGAGAAGCGCGGCTGCCGTCAGCGTGCTCATGGTGCCAAGCGCCGGCACCATCGGCGTGTAGCCGGCGACCATCTTGGAGTAGAGCCATTTCGGGATCGTCGAGTCGGCACCTGCCGTATAGAGCGACAGCGGGAAATTGCCCCAGGACAGCAGGAAGGCGAACAGCGCGCCCGACCAGATGCCCGGCCAGAGGATGGGCAGTGTGACCGTCCGGAGAGTGAAGAGGCGCGACGCCCCGAGGTCGCTTGCCGCCTCTTCCAATACGGGGTCGAAACTGAATACCTGGATGGCAATCACCAACGTCACGACCGGAACGATCCATACGAGATGGGCGACGACGGCGGTTTTCCACGTCGGACTGATGCCGAGCGCGTTGAACCAGAGAAGCAGCGCCAGACCGAGCACCGGCTGCGGAAAGAAGATCGGCAGCAAGAGGAGGCGCTGGAAGGCGCGACGGCCCTTCCAGGGGTAACGGGCAAAGGCCAGCGCGCCGAAGAAGGCAAAGAGAACACTCAGCACGGTGACGATCAGCGCGATCAGCACCGAATTCTGTACGAGAACCTGAATTTCGAGCGAGTCCCAGGTCTTGCCCCACCACTCGGTAGAGAAAATTTTGACCGGGAAGGCGAAATAACGCCCCTTGGAGAGACCGGCCAGCGTGCCGCAGGCAATCGGCAGGTAGATCGCCAGCACGACGAAAGCGGTCCAGGCGCGGATGAGGAAGTGGGTACGGGTGCGTCCGACGGTCTGCATGGCTCAGCGCTTTCCAAGGATCTTGTCGAGGTCGAGCCGGGCCATGGCGGTGAGCGCCAGACCGGAGACGATGAGAACGAGGATGAGGGCTAGCGCCGATCCCATCGGCCAGTTCTGGGCGTAGGTGAAGGCCACCTCGATATCCTGAGTGATGGTGATCACCGACTGTCCCCCGAGGATCTTGGCCTCGGCCACCGCGCCAGCGGCCAGAACAAAGGTGAGAAGCGCGCCAATCAGGATGCCGGGCATGGCAAGCGGCAGCTCGATCTCCCGCCAGATCATCACCCGCCCTGCCCCGAGATCGCTGGCGGCGTCGACCAAGTCGCGCGGAATCATGGCGATGCCAAGCGACATCGGGAACAGCATGAACGGCAGGTAGACATAGACCATGCCGAACAGTGTGATCCCCGGCGTGTAAAGGAGTTCAGGTCCGCCCGAAAAGCCGAACCATTTCAGGGCGCCGTCGAGCACGCCATTCTTGATGAAGAACAGTACCCAGCCATAGAGACGGACGTTCTCGGAAACGAACAACGGGAAGACGAACAACACCGACACAAAGCCCGACCACTTGCCGAATACCTTGTTGAGGCCGAAGGCGATCGGGTAGCAGACCACCAGCAGAATGGCGACGCAGGCGAAGGCGAGCGCCAGCGACCAGACGAAGGACGTCCAGACGGTATTGTTGGGGTCGAAGATCGCGGAGAGGTTTTCAAGCGTGAAGGACCTGAAGACGTCGAAGCTCTTAGGCGTCGCGAAGGCGTAGGCGGCGACGGTAAGGAGCGGGGCCAGAAAGCCGGCGACCAGAAGGAAGAGCACCGGCAAGGAAGCCCGCAGACCGGGAGAGAGCTTCGGCGCGGGCGCTGAGAGCGAGCTTTCGGCCATCTCAGCCTCCCACCACGATGGCATTCCCGGCATCCCAGCCAATCGTGACCTCGCCCTCGCCCTTCCAGGCGGCAGCGCGCGGCACCTCGACAAGGAAAGTCCGGCCGGTACGGCTTCTCACCTGATATTGCAGACGCGAGCCGAGCGAATACTCATTGAAGATGGCGCCCGAGAGCGTGTTGTCGGCGCCTGTCTCATCGGTGACGAAGCGCATGTATTCGGGGCGGATGACGACGCTGGCTTCGTCGCCCTCAATGGAGATGCCCGGCGCCACCGCCACTGGCTTGCCGTCTTTTCTTACCCAGCCGCCTTCGGAACGGCGGATCGGCACGATGTTCACTTCGCCGAAGAACTCGGCAACGAAGCGGTCGGCGGGCGTCGAGTAAATCTGCTCGGGCGTGCCGATCTGCACCACCTTTCCAGCGCGCATGACGCCGATGCGATCGGACATCACCATTGCCTCTTCAAGCGAATGAGTGATGTAGACGAAGGTTTTGCCGCTCTCGCGGTGTAGGTCCTTGAGCTCCTTTTCCAGGAGCTTCTTGAGCTTGTAGTCCAGGGCGGACAGCGGTTCGTCGAAGAAAAGAACGTCGGGGTCGTAGGCGAAGGCGCGGGCCAGCGCCACGCGCTGCTTCTCGCCACCCGAACAGAGCATGACGTTCTTCGAATAATAGTCTTCCGGCAAGCGCACCTTGGCCATCAGCTCGAGCGCCCGCTTGCGCCGTTCGTCTGCTGCCAACTTGCGAACGCGCAATGGGAACTCGATGTTTTCGCCGACCGTCATGTGCGGGAACAGCGCCAGCGACTGGAAGACAAGACAGGTCGGGCGCCGGTTGGACGGCACGTCGTTGATCAGTTCGCCGCGTAGCGTAATGTAGCCATCGCTCGGGCTTTCTAGGCCGGCCAGCATTCTCAAAAGCGTCGTCTTGCCTGACCCAGACGGCCCCACGATGGTGACGAACTCCCCCTCCTCGATATCGAGGCTGATGCCATCGACCGCTGCGAAACCGTCGAACACCTTGCGGACATCGACGAGTTGCAGAACCGGCCGCGGCGTTTTCGGAACGGCAGGAGTTTCGGACATGGACGAGGCGGCAACAGACGACATGAGCGAACGATCCTGAAAGCAAACCAGGGGGAAGCCACCCGCCACAAGCGGCGGGTGGCACTTTTAGGGATGGCGGTCAGCCGCGCTGACGCTTGGCGCCGAGCATGATTTCCAGCGCCTTGTCGTAGTCGGGAACGATGTCGTACTCGGCCGAGCGCGCCATCTCTTCTTCGAGGCTGTCCCACTGGATGGCGTCGAGCTCTTCCTTGGTGAAGAGGTCGAAACAGGCCTTGTTGCCCATCTGCGCCACTGGGTTGAAGGTGCCCTCGGCGAAGGCCACCGTGTGCGCCACCTTGGGATCCTGCACATACTGTAGGAACTGGGTGGCGAGCGGCGAAAGCTGCGGATTGTTGACCGTCGAGGTGATCTCGATCCAGGACACACCGCCCTTGCCGTTGATCGGTCCCTTGAGCGGCGTAACGGCGCGCAGGTTCGGATAGCCGTCGGCACGAGCCGGCGACACCGAATAGGTACCACCGGTGAAATGCAGGTCGATCTCGCCGGAGATCAGTGCCTGATTCATGGTGGCAATGTCGCCGATCATCTTGGCGCCCTTGAAGATGCGCACGGCGGTTTCTTCGAACAGCTTGAAGTCGGCATCCGTGTGGGCGACGAAGGGATTGATGCCGGCCGTCAGGAAGATGTCGAAGACGTTCCAGTCGTCGGATTCAAGGATACCGTACTTGCCGGCGAGCGACGGGTCGTTGAACAGGTTCCAGCCCTGCTCCTCAGCGGTGGCTCGGCTGATCTTGTCGGTATTGACCACGAAGGAGTAAGGCCCGAAGCGCTGGGCCATGCCGAGCAGATCCTTGCCGTCGTCGCTCATCGCCCAGCGGTAGGGCGCCTTGAACTCCGGCAGCATCTTGTCGAAGTAAGGTTCGAAGGTTTCGCGCGGCAGCGGCTTGATCAGGCCGGCCGGCGCCATCACCTTGCGCGCCCAGGGATTGTTGACGTTGATGAGATCCCAGACGTTAGTCTCGCCGGCGCGGAGCCGATTGATCATCGTGGGGTCGTTGGTGAGGCTCTCAGCCTTCACCGTGGCGCTCTTGGCTGCCCGGAAAGGGTCCAGGACCTGAGCCGAGTTGTACCCCTCCCAGCAGAGAATGTTGAGCTCGCCTTCCCGAGCGGCAAAGGCACGACCGGCCGATAGAAGCGGACCTGCGAAGGCTGCCGCTCCCATCATCTGCAACATGTTGCGTCTGGACATCGGACCCATGGGACCCATTGGAAAATCCTTTCCTGCTGACGGTTGGTCTGTTCCCTCTTGTTATGTTGGAAGTCTGTCGCAAAAATGTGTTGTTTACAACATCAATTTCGTTGGGCATGTTGGAAAACAACGAAGAGCAAACACGTGACGAAAAAACGGCCGGGCGGTTGCATTGATATCGTTGATACGCGTCAAACCCTCGGTTTTCTGGGACTTTCGCGCAGATCGCCAGCGGACGCTCGTTTTTTGTTCGAGGGCTGCCGCAGGTGTAGTCGATGTGCCGGAATTTTGATCAAACAACAACAGAAGGTGGAACAGAATGTTGAAGTCGCTACAAGGAAGGACGGTCATTGTCACCGGCGGCAGCCGGGGCATCGGCAAGGGGATCGCCCTTCGTTTTGGCGAGGCCGGCCTCAACGTGCTGGTGGTATCGCGCAGCGAAACCGACGCATCGGCGGTCGCCAAGGCTATCGGCAAGCATGCCAGCGGATTCGCGGCCGACGTATCGACACCCGAGGGATGCGAGGCGATGGCGAAGACAGCCATCGATCGCTACGGCGCCATCAACGTCCTTTGTGCCAACGCCGGCATTTTTCCGGCCGCCAAACTCTCGGAAATGACGCCCGCCGACTTCGATCATGTGATTTCTACCAATCTGCGCTCCACCTTCCTGAGCGTGTCGGCGGTGTTACCTGCGATGACCGCGGCAGGGAGTGGCCGCATCGTGCTGACGTCATCGATCACTGGCCCCGTCACCGGCTATCCGGGCTGGTCGCACTATGGCGCCAGCAAGGCTGGTCAGCTCGGCTTCATGCGCACAGCTGCGATCGAACTGGCGCCGAAGGGCATCACGGTCAACGCCGTGCTGCCGGGTAACATCTTCACCGAAGGGCTTGAGGGGATGGGGCCGGACTATATCGCCAAGATGGAAGCATCCATTCCGCTGAAGCGTCTGGGCACGGTGGCGGATATCGCCAATGCGGCGCTGTTCTTTGCGTCCGAGGAAGCCGCCTATATCACGGGGCAAACCATCACCGTCGATGGCGGCCAGATCCTGCCGGAAAGCCTAGGCGCGCTGGAGGCCATGGACGGCTGACGAGTGTCCTTGGGGCATAGCGGAAAGCAGGCAGGGACGGCACATCACGCCGTCCCCTTTTATTGGCCCGGGAAACCTGTCCGACCTGCATCAGTGCTTCGACAGAATGGCTTTCAAAGTCTCGACGAAGAAATCGGCGTTTTCCTTGGAGAAGCAGAGCGGCGGCCGGATCTTCAGCGTGCTGCCCCAAAGGCCGGCTGCGCCGATCAGAATGCCGCGCTCCTTCATGGCATTGATAACGAAGGTAGCCAGCCCTTGATCGGGACGCCCCTCGGCATCGATGAAGTCCAGGCCGATGAAAAGGCCCGCCCCTCTGACGGCGCCAATATCGCGTCGGTTGCCCATGACGCTTGTAAGGCCAGCCTTGAAATAAGCGCCAACGTCACGCGCATTGTCGACGAGCCCTTCCCGCTCGATGACATCGAGAACCGCCGATCCGGCAGCGGCGGCAACGGGATTGCCACCGAAGGTGTTGAAGTAGCCGGTCTCCTCGCAGAACTGAGACAGCAAGTCCGGACGGGTCACAACGCCCGCCATCGGGAATCCGTTGCCCATGGGTTTGCCCATGGTGACGATATCGGGAAGAATTCCGTGCCGGGAGAAGCCCCAGAGCCCCCCGCCGGTTCGTCCGAAGCCGGGCTGCACCTCATCGGCAATGAAGAGGCCTCCGCCTTTGTGAGCGACCTCGACCGCCGCCTTCAGGAAGCCCGGGGGATCGGCGAAAATGCCGTCGGACGAGAAAATGCTATCGGCAATGATGGCCGCAAAGCCGATGCCTTTTTCTTCAAGATCGTCGATAGCCGCCTGGAGGTTGGCGGCAAAGAAAGCGGAGACGTCGCCACCGGGCGCCAGCGCCGGATCCGGCTCCGGGATGACGCGCACGAAGTCCGGCACCGGCTTTGACTTCATTGACGAGGGCGAAATGGCCGTCACGTGGTGGGTGTTGCCATGGTAGGCTGTGCGAGTCACCACAAATCCGCGCTTGCCGGTTGCCGCCTCGGCGATGCGCATGGCCAGATCGTTGCTCTCTGAGCCGGTGCAGGTCATCGTGAGATTGGAGAGCGGCGCCGGAAACTTCGACAACAACTTCTCGGCATAGGCCTCGACCGGCTTGGTCAAGTAGCGCGTGTGGATATTCAGAACGGCGATCTGCTTTGCCACTGCTTCGGCCACGGCCGGATGCGAATGCCCGACCGACGGCACGTTGTTATAGACGTCGAGGTAGCGCTTGCCGTGGGCGTCGTACATGAAGACACCCTCCGCCCGCACCATCTCGATCGGCTCCTTGTAGAAGAGAACCGAGGAGGCACCGAAGGTCGCCTGTCGCTTGGCGACGCGGGCGGCCAACTCGGGTGTCAACGCCGTACCGTCCGACGCCTCGAAGCGATTGAGGGCGAGGATTTGTTTGGTCGGGCTCATGCAACACCCTCCAGGAAATCGGCTGCGAGGTAGCGTTCCGCCAGCCCGATCGTACCGGCGGTGTAGGCCGGCCCCATCGACTGCGCGGTCGGCGTTTCGGAATGAGACGCAATCCAGGCGGTAAGCTGCATCCGCCTCAACATGACAAGCATGGGCAACGCCGCCGCCTGTTGCGGATCGAGCGGAGCAACGCGGGCATAGCCGGCCAACCAAGCGGCCATGAGGTCGGGAATGAACGGCTCGGTCTCCATGAAGGAAATGGAGGCGGCAAAGTCGTAGGCAAACCAGGAGAAGCCGCAATCGTCGAAGTCGATCACGCCGAGCCGGTCACCATCGACCAGAAGGTTGGCGGCGCGCATGTCGGCGTGAATGAGGCCAAAACGATCAGGACCGGTTCCGAAGGCGACAGTTTCGCGGTGAAGTCGGCTGGCAACCGTCTCCAGGATTGCCCGCCCCTCGGCATCGAGACCAAGAGCCTGACGCCAGTCGCCCCAATAGGCGTTGGGGCCGATGATGGTATCAAAGGTCCAGGTCTTGCGCGTGAACTCCTTCGGGCGGGACCATGCCCGGCTGTGAGCATGGAGCCGGGCGGATATCTCCCCGAGATGGCCATACCAGCGCGTGAGATCGCCAGCCTCGTCGGGCGCCTTGCCGCTCATGAATTCGAAGGCAACAGCGTTGCGGTGAGTCTCGCCATCGAAGAAGGTGGCGAGCAACTTGCCGTCCCGGGCGTGAATCGGTGCCGGTGTCGAGATGATACCGTCCGCCCGCAAGGCTTCGATCCAACCGAGCTCGGAGATGATCTCCTCGTCACTGTGGTAGGCCGGACGATGAACCCGAAGGATCAGGCGACGGCTGGCGGCAGCGTCATCCACCAGAAACGTCGCATTCTCGGAAATGGTCAGCAGCGATAGCTTGGCCGTTTCGTCGATATTCCAGGTCGGTAGAGCCGAACGCAGGCCATCTTCGAGGCGGGCGAGAAAGGCGTCATCGTAGAGCATGCTGAGCCATATCCGTGTTGGCAATGTTTGGGAATGCAACAACATTAATGTTGGAATTGCAACATCAAAAAGCGAGCAGGTATTGCTTACCTCACTGGCAAGCGAACCGCTTGAAAAGCACATCCCCGGGAAGCGGCGCTCCCCGGGGATGCATTCTAGATCAAAGCTGAGAGGTATTTGATTCAGCGAGCAGCCGTCCAGCCCTTGTAGTCGGCGACGTTGTCACGCGTCACGAGCTTGGAAGGCATCAGCGTGACCTGCTGCGCCGGCTTCTTGCCGTTGATCAGGTCGATGCCGATCTGGGTGGCAAGCTGGGCCATGGCATAGGGGTCCTGGCTCGCAGAAGCCAGAACGAGCGAAGAGCTGTCCTTCAGCTCGGCTTCGATATCCGGCGCACCATCAACGGCGGTAATGAACAGATTGGTGCGGTTGGCCTGCTTGGAGGCGAGGCTGGCGCCGATACCCGTCGGGTCGTTGATGGCGAACACGGCGTCAATCTTCTCGAAGCGGGTAAGCAGCGACTGCATGACGTTCAGGCCGCCATCACGCGAGCCCTTGGCGTCCTGGTCGCCGGAGAGCACCTTGATGCCAGGGGCAGCGCCGAACACCTTCTTGCAGCCGACGACGCGGTCGATGACCGAGGACACCTGCGGGCCGTTGACGATGACGACGTCGCCCTTGCCGCCGAGCTTGTCGACGATGAACTTGCAGGCGATTTCGCCGGCCTGGACGTTGTCGGTGGTAACGGTGGCATCGGCGCCTTCGGCGGCGGTATCAACGGCGACAACCGGGATGCCGGCAGCCTGAGCGCGGGCGATGGCGGGGGCCACGGCCTTCGGATCGGCCGGGTTCAGCAGGATCAGGTCAACGCCAGCGGCAATGAAGTTGTCGATCTGGGTGAACTGCTTGTTCATGTCGTAGTCGTAGCCGAGGGCCGTGACTTCGACATTCGGGTTGGCTTCCTTAGCCTTGTTCGTCGCGCCGTTGGCGAGGGCGACGAAGAACGGGTTACCCATCGAACCGAGCGAGATGCCGATCTTGTTGAGTTCCTTCGCCCCGGCGGCGCCGGTGAAGGCAACAGCGGCGGCGGCGGCGAGCAGAATGCTGCGATACTTCATAACCTTTATCCTCCTTGGGTGCCGGCTGGGCCTGGCGGAGCTCCTCCCGCCCGGTACGCCTGCTATTTGTGGCCGGCCGATTAGCGGTCCTGCCGTTGGTGTTCAGGGGTGTCGTGGTTGTCGGTTCTCCCCGACTGATACGCCACCCCAGATGCGGAGGCGGGAACGGCCCGCCGCCGAATTTCCGGGATGGAGCAGAGGTGTCTGCCCCGATCCCATGCCCTTGTGCATTCCCTTGGTTCGAAAAGCCTCCAGCTTTTCGAGTGAATGCTCAGGTGCGTGCACCACCCTGCGAACGGACGCGGTCGAGCGCCACAGCGATGATGATGACGAGGCCCTTGATGATGTACTGCCAGATGTCGCTCACGCCGATCAGCACCAGACCGTTGGACAGAACGGCGATGATCAGCGCACCGATCAGCGTACCCCAGATGGAGCCGACACCGCCGGTGAAGGACGTGCCGCCGAGAATGACGGCCGCGATGGCGTCGAGTTCATAGGACTGGCCAAGCTGCGTGCCGTTGGCTGCGAACAGGCGAGCCGCGCTCATCACGCCACCGAGACCAGCCATCAGGCCCGAGAAGCCATAGACGAACAGGAAGACGGCCCAGACCTTGATACCCGAGAGGCGCGCGGCGCTTTCGTTGCCGCCGGTAGCGTAGATGTGCACGCCGAGTACGGTGCGGCGCAGGATCACCCAGGTGACGATCACTGACAGGAAGGCGATGATCACCAGCCAGGGGATGCCGAAGATATAGCCGTTGCCGATGAAGGCGAAGGGCATGTGCGAGTTGAAGACAGTGGTGTCGTTGCCGAGCAGTCGGGCGACGCCGCGCACGGCCGTGAGCGAACCCAGGGTCGATATGAAGGGTGGCAAGCGAACGAAGGCTACCAGGGCACCGTTGATCAGGCCGAACAAGAGACCGATCAGCAGCGCGAAGGGAATGCCTATGAAGCCCATGTCCGGCCACAGCGAACCGATCACCGCCACCATAGCCGAGGCGGCCAGAATGGAGCCGACAGAGAGGTCGATGCCGCCAGTCAGGATCACCGCCGTCATGCCGCAGGCGAGCACGGTGTTGATTGAGGCCTGCTGGGTGACGATCGAAAGGTTCTGCGGCGAGATGAAGCGTCCGGACATCAGCTGGAAGGCGATGCCGAGCAGAATGAGGATCGGCAGCATGCCGACCGTGCGGATGAGTTGCTGAATGAAGACCTGACGATTGGCGGCGGCCTTTTCCCGGACGAGTTCGGCGGCCTGCGACGTTTCCTGGGACATGGCGGTTCCCTTGCTTTTCTATCTTTGGCGTCAGGCGGCGGGTGCGCTCGAATGAGCGAGACCAGCGGCCAAGGCGATAATGTTTTCCTGGGTGATTGCGATGCCGGACGTACCGCCGACTTCGCCAACGATGTGACCTTCCCGCATGACCAGCACGCGGTCGGCGATGCCGACCACCTCGGGCATTTCCGAGGAGATGACGAGGACGCCGACACCCGCTTTCACGAGGTCGTCGATGATGCGGTAGATTTCGGATTTGGCGCCAATATCGACACCTCGCGTCGGCTCGTCGAGAATCAGCACGCGGGGACGCGTTTCAAGCAGGCGGGACAAAAGCACCTTCTGCTGGTTACCGCCTGAAAGCGAGCCAACCTCGACAATCGGCCCGGCAACGCGGATCGACAGCGCCTTGATGGCATCGACGGCGCGCGTCCTGGCCTTCTTGAGGTTCAGCAGGCCACCCTTGCCGGCGTCGCGACCAATGACCTGCAGGTTGATGTTTTCCTGCACGGTCATATCGAGGAACAGGCCCTGCCCCTTGCGATCCTCGGTGAGATAGACGATGCCGGCATCTACGGCCTGGATCGGCCGGTTGATGTCGATGGGTTGCCCGCCGAGTTCGACGGTGCCGCTCTTTCGGCTATCGGCACCGTAGATGAGACGGGCGAGTTCCGTACGCCCGGAACCGACCAGACCGGCAAGGCAGAGCACTTCGCCACGATGCAGATCGAAGGAGCAACCGCGCACGCGGTGACCGTCGCTCATGTCGCGAACCGACAGGATGACCTCGCCCCGGCTGCCCTGGGCGTCATGATCCTTCTTGTAGAACTTGGAGAGGTCGCGACCGACCATCATCTTGACGAGCTTTTCGGCCGACAATTCGTCGCGCATCAACGTACCGACATAGCTGCCATCACGCAGCACCGAGCAACGATCGGCCAGTTCGTAGACCTCTGCCATGCGGTGCGAGATGTAGATGATGGCAAGCCCATCGGTCCGTAGCGTGCGGATCAGGTCGAATAGCTTGTCGGTTTCGCGCGACGACAGGGCGGTCGTCGGCTCATCCATGACCAGAATGCGGGCGTTGGCATGGATGGCGCGAGCGATCTCGACCATCTGCCGCTCCGCGATCGATAGCGTTGAAACCACCGTCGCGGCTCCGAAGGTGGCGCCAAGCCGATCCAGCACGCCCTGGCACTCGGCGCGCATGCGAGCCCGGTCGACCTGCCCGCCCGAGGAGATTTCGCGTCCGAGATAAATATTCTCCGCTACGGTCAGGTTGGGCGACAGACTAAGCTCCTGATAGATGACTGCGATGCCCTTGGTCTTGGCGCTCAGCGGGCCATCGATATGGATCACTTCGCCATTGATGCGAAGCTCGCCGCCGGCATCCGCCTTGTAGGCGCCAGACAGGATCTTCATCAGCGTCGATTTGCCGGCGCCGTTCTCGCCCATCAGGGCATGCACTTCACCCGGGTAGACAGTCAGCTCGACATTGCCGAGCGCTCGTACGCCGGGAAAGGTCTTTGAGATGCCGCGCATCTCAAGGATAGGTGTCGTCTCAGGCGCGGACGGCATAGTCTCTGAACTCCCTGAACATGGGCGCCGTGCCGGTCAGGATCGACGAGCGTGGCGAGAAGTTGAAGAAGAGCGGTAAGGTGGCAGCGCCAAGCGCTCCCGCCCGGGCGCGAAATGAACCGTCGAGTACCTTGGGAACCGGAACGCTTTCGGGTGTGGCAGCTGCGAGCGCCGCCCCCAGGCGCTCGACGATCGTTTCGATGAGACCACAGTCGAGGTCGCCTTCCAGAATGACGTGGGCAACGTCGAGTGTCGCTGTCGTCGCAAGAATGGCCGGGACAAAGGCTGCGACCGCGTCGTCGATCCATTCGTCGAAGGCGATTGGCCGCGGCTCAAGACGAAAAAGGTCCCCGACCTGCCCCAGCGTTTCGACCGCGTGACCATGCCAGCGCAAATGCCGCTTCAGACTGGCAAGCGAGCTACGGGTCAGCAAAACATCGAACGGTCGTTCGGGGCGCGGTGCTGACGGCAACGGCGAGGCCGGCACCGGCATCATGGCGAAATCGCCGGCATTTCCACGGCTGCCGCGCAGACAGTCGCCATCGAGCACGACACCGCCACCGACGGCACCGCCGATGAAGAGGTAAATGAAATCCGAAATGACCCGACCATGGCCGTAAAACAGTTCGGCAATGGCTGCAGCATTGCCGTCGTTCTCGACAAAGACGGGAATGCCGGTTTCCGCTTCGAGGGCCGCGCCAAAGTCGAAATCGTCCCACAGGCGGAAAGAATTTGATGGGAGTTCGAGTTCCCTCAACCAACTTCCGAGATGATACGGCTGAGCCAGACCGATACCCGCAAGTCGCTCCCAGCGATCCGTCCCGATCTCCTGACCGATCGACTTGATGTCATCAACGACGGCGGCCAACATATCCTTGGGCGGCGGCAGCAATGTATCGTGTGACCGGCTGGCCAGGATATGTCCGCCGAAATCGACACAGACCGTCTCGCAGCCAACGCGGTCGATACGAACACCGATGGAATAGGCGCCTTCCGGCGCCAGCGCCAGCATGGTTGCCGGCTGGCCGCGCTGGCCCTCGCGCTTCTTGCCGAGTTCGACCACAAGCCCTGCGGCGCCGAGGAAAGTGGTGATGGTACCAATGGCATTGTTGGTGAGGCCGGCTGCCCGGGCGAGATCGGTTTTCGACGCTTCGCCGAACCGGCGTAGCGCCTGAAGAACGATCCGCTCATTGTAGAGACGAACCTGAGCAGAGTTTGACCCCTGCCCGGTCCGCGTCTTGCGGGCCGACATTAGGATTCCCCCCGGACTTGAGGCGAAGCAGACGACTTCTCAGCTGTTGAAGGTGGCGACGACGGCCTCCCAACCGTCGTCGCCCAGCCGAGGCAAGTTCTCCCGCGCTTCCCTCGATTAATTAATTCACGATGAAGAACCTAGGACTCATCGGCAGAGGGGTCAATTCAGCCAAAAGAATGAATGGTCAGGCGTTGACACGGGCGCGGCGTCAACGCAACGCGCGCAACCCCTCCGCCTGGAAAATTGAATTGTTTCAATAACGTAACGAACTAGACAACTCGTTCAAAGACAACGTTTCGAGCGAGCCAGCAACCAACAGAGAGCCCTTGGCTTGCGCCACTGGCAGATCTGCGGATCTGGACGGTCCAATCGCCCGGTGCCGGCGCATCCATGCCGCGCGGCGTCGAAAGCTTCCAGACATCACCCGCAAACTGTCTGATCCGATGCATCGGACCGCGACCGAGAATGCCATCGAAACGCCCAGCAAAGCTTGAACCCGTTGCCTCGATTTCCAAAAGCGACTCCGTTTCGGGCGACCAGTATCGGCCCGCTATGTCCTTCGCGCCAATGTCGCCTAGACGCACGGCCAAGCCATGCAAGTTATCGCCGGGCCGATCAAGCCAAAGCCCATCACCCTGGCGAGAAAGGGTCATCCCGGAGGAACGGGCGATACCATCTTCGCCGCAGGACAGGACTTCAGCTCCGCCGCCAAGGCTGGCGAGAATCGCATTGCCGTGGACGCTCACGTCGAGCGAAAGGCCCGACGACGCCTCAAGATAACTGCCCGCCCAGCCCTGGTCGGCCGGCATGCCGCTTCGAGGCGCAGCGGGACGACCAAGAGCAGCGCGCATCACAAAAAGCGCTGCGGCGTGTGCATCGGCCTCGTGGTTGAACATGACCACGACCGAAAGTCGCTCGGCTGCCGCATGCAGGCGACGAATTCGAAAGCCGCGCAACGCACCGCCATGCCCAGTGACGGCAATATCCTCGATTCGATCATGCGCAAGGCCCATTCCGTACCGAGCCGGACGACCATCAGCGAAGACTGATGGCGTCGCCAACCGCCGATAGAGACCATTTGCATCGTTGCGAGTGCTGTCGATAAAGCGTTCCCAGGCGAGCATGTCGTCGAGTGTCGCCGCCACCCCAGCATCTCCGCTCCAGAAAATGCGATTCGTCGCGGGGAACCAACCGGTGGCCGCATTTCCCTCGTGACCAACCGTGCCGTTGAGAGGAGCTGCCGTGTCCGAAGCCAGCCTGGCATCACGCATTCCGGCCGGACCAAAGATGTGCCGGGCGTAGAGATCGGCAAGCGAACGGCCGGACCGCTCCTCAAGAAGATCGGAAAGGATGCGGAAATTGCCGTTGGAATAGCTGTATTGGGTACCAGGCTCGAAGTGCTTGGTCTTCATCCGAGCAAACAGGGGGCGTGCATCCTCGCGCCGGAAGACGCCCTCATGATGAGCGCCGTGCAAAACCGTAAGCGCCCAATAGTCGCGCAGGCCCGAGCGGTTGTCGCAGAGTTCGCGGACAGTAGGCCGCCGTTCCTCGATATTGGGAAGAAAGTCGGCAAGCCTGTCATCAAGCACCGAAGGATCGCCGAGGAGATCGAGAAGGACACCACATGTCATCTGCTTGCTGATCGAGCAGATGGGCAGGAGGCGGGAAGGCGTCATCGGAAGGCCGGTGTCGGGATCGGCGTACCCCCAGGCTTCGCGGATGACAACCTCGCCATCCTTCATGACGCCCACGGCACCACCCGGCCCCTTGAAACGCTCTGGCAGCGAGGCCACGGCAGCAGCAAGGGCAGCATGATCGATGGACGACATCTTTCTCTCTCTTTTCTTCGGACAAACCTCGCGCAGCTAAAGCGGCCAAGCATCAAGACGCAAGCCTCGTCGAGAGCAAAAGAGTTCCGGGAATCTATCTGACTGAAGGTTGGCGCGGCCTAGAAAGACGCACTCATGCACGGTTGTGTTCGCCTCGGCGAAAGCAATGAGATGCGTGGATGATGTGGGAGATAACTGATGGGAAGAAAAGCGGCGACCACACGTCACAGCAAGCATTAAGAGTGGTCGATCGATGCCGGGTCAACGAGGAGGCCACTCTCGCCGGCATCGACCGACCGACCCGTCAAGACCAGGAGATGCGGCGGACCTGGCCTCACCGGGTTGTAGTTTGGAAAGCAACTTCACTCTTTCCAAAATCACTAGACTATCAACAATGTTGTTCTAACGTTTTAACGACTTGTTTACAACATGATCATCGAATTCGACGCCAATTGAGCAAGTTAATCGTAAACAGGTAACCTTAACACCTATAACCTTGACTGGCCTAGGCGCGCCTTGGGGTGTGGGAACACGTTAACCAGAAGACATCTGGAAGTGTTCCCTCATCTCAGAGCGAAGCGAAAGCGACGGGATTTCAAAGTTGGGCTGCTTGGAGGAATGTACGCGCGAAATGCGAAGATAGGATCACGCCGCCGCAAGAACGACGCGGTTCCGGCCTTCGGCCTTCGCCCGATAGAGCGCGTTGTCGGCGCGCTTCAGCAAGGATTCCGGCGTGTCGCCGTCGTGCAGGATGTAGGCGGCCCCAACGGAGATCGTCACGTCGACAAATTCGGCGCCACCGTGGATCGCGAAGGGATCACGGGCAATCTTGGTCCGGAGACGCTCGGCGACGATCGAGGCGATGCCGTAATCGGTTTCCGGCATGACGATGACGAACTCCTCGCCACCAAAGCGGCAAGGAAGATCAAGGGCGCGCAGATTGCGGCGGATGCGAGTTGCAAACTCACGCAGGATTTCGTCGCCCGCATCGTGGCCGTGGGTGTCGTTGACACGCTTGAAATAATCGATGTCGACGATCAGGAGCGACAGGTCGCCCTTCTTTTCCGAGGCTCGCTCGACGAGGGCGGCAAGATGGGAATCGAGATAGCGCCGATTATAAAGTCCGGTCAGCGCGTCGGTGATGGCGAGCTCCATCGTCTGCAGCACACTGGCGCGCAGACGATCGGTATAGCGTTTGCGGCGGATCTGGGTCCGGCAGCGCGCGATCAGTTCCTGCGCGTCGACAGGGCGGATCAAATAGTCATTGATGCCCAGCTCCAAGCCGCGCGACAGCCGATTGCCTTCGTCCGGATCGGCAATCAGAAGAATGGGCAACAGGCGGGTCCTATCGAGCGACCGCAACTGCGAACAAAGGCGTAGCGCGTCGTAGTCTTCAAGGCCCATGGATATCAGCACGAGGTCATAATCGCCTTCGGCGGCACGAAACAGCGCCTCTTGCGGGTTCGTCTCGATATCGATAGCGGTCTCGGCAGCGAGAGCCTGGGAAACACGCACGTAGGCTGAACGTCGATCTTCGACCAGCAGAACGCGGCCGGGGGCACGGGCGGTGAGATCAGCGTAAGTCATTGCCCGGTCAAAAGCGACGGAGCCCTGGTTGGCTCTCAGATCGAGTTCGTCGGTAAGCTGCTTCAGACGAACCAGACTTTTAACGCGCGTGATTAGCTGGGTATCGGACACCGGTTTAGTGAGGAAATCGTCGGCACCGGCTTCGAGGCCGTGAACGCGATCGGCCGGCTGATCCAGGGCCGTCACCATGATGACCGGCAACTGCGTGGTCTTGGGATTGGCACGTATGCGGCGGCAGACCTCAAAACCATCCATACCCGGCATCATGACATCGAGCAGAACGATGTCGTAAGCGGCATTATCGAGCATAGCCAGTGCCTCGGCACCGGACGTGGCAGTATGAACATCGAAGTATTCGGCGGTGAGACGGGCCTCCATAAGGCGCACGTTGACCAAGATGTCATCGACAACAAGAATACGCGCTGTCATCTCACTCTTCCGATCCGGACGATGCTACTGATCGCCGATGTAAGTACGCACCGTCTCGATAAATTTGGAAACTGAAATCGGCTTGGAAATATAGGCTTCGCAGCCGCCTTGGCGAATGCGCTCTTCGTCGCCCTTCATCGCAAAGGCCGTTACCGCAACCACCGGGATCGAGCGAAGCTCATCATCTTCCTTCAGCCACTTCGTGACTTCCAGTCCAGACACTTCCGGCAGCTGAATATCCATCAGGATGAGATCAGGCCGGTGAGTGCGAACCAAGTCCAGCGCTTCAATGCCATTGCGTGTTTGAATCGTGCGATAACCATGCGCTTCCAAGAGATCATGGAAGAGCTTCATGTTGAGCTCGTTGTCCTCGACGATGAGAACTGTCTTGGCCATTCGACTCTCTTTCCGCCTCGCGCCGGAATTGTCAGGTGCTCGGCGGGGTTATCATTCCAGCGCACTCGACATGTACGCAGAACGCCTTCCGGGGGGATAGGTTGCCACACTGATTCCAGTATAACGAATATAGTACGAATTCCTTTAGCAATCCCAAACGGTGGTCCGAACATGCCAATCGGTAAAAGGCTTAGCGTCGACGCGGCGGAAGAACTCGCGATTTCCGCCCTCAGCTTCCTCGCCGGAAACCCCGATGCGCTCGGTCGCTTCCTGTCACTTTCGGGCATCGGGCCGGCCGATCTTCGGCTCGCAGCCCGCGAACCGGGCTTTCTCGCTGGAGTATTGGAATTCTTCCTCGCCGATGAGTCGTTGCTGCTGACCTTCGTCGAGGAAAGCCAGATCAGGCCGACGATGGTTGCGGCGGCGCGACATGTTCTGGCTGGCGAGACGGAGTTCTGACCGGCATCTTCCGATTGGAAGATCCTAGGAGTCGAGCATGTTCGAAGCTGCCATTGGCTTCTGCAGGGATTGTCTCAGCCCGGCCCCGCCGGATGGGCGCCGATGCACGGCCTGCGGCAGCCCGCGCCTTCTCCGCCATCCCGATCTCCATCGTCTTGTCATCGCTCACGTCGATTGTGATGCCTTTTATGCCTCTGTCGAAAAGCGAGACGATCCCTCACTTGCTACCAAGCCGTTGATTATCGGAGGCGGCAAACGGGGTGTCGTGTCGACAGCCTGCTACATCGCACGCATCAGCGGCGTGCGCTCGGCCATGCCCATGTTCAAGGCGTTACAGCTCTGCCCCGAAGCGGTGGTGATCAAGCCCAACATGGAAAAGTATGCGCACGTCGGCAGGGAAGTCCGGCAGCGAATGCTGGAACTGACGCCTTTGGTGGAACCGCTCTCCATTGACGAAGCCTTTCTCGACCTGTCCGGAACGGAGAAACTGCACCGCGCCAGCCCTGCGTTGGTGCTTGCCCGCTTCGCGAGGGAAGTGGAGCGCGAGATCGGCATTACCGTGTCGGTGGGGCTGGCGGCCAACAAGTTCCTTGCAAAGATCGCGTCCGATCTCGACAAGCCCAAAGGCTTTTCGGTGATCGGACAGGCAGAGGCGGCGGCCTTTCTGGCGCCTAGGCCGGTAACGACACTCTGGGGCGTTGGACGCGCCTTCTCGGAACGTCTCGAGGCCGACGGCTATCGAACGGTCGGCGACCTTCAAGCCGCCGACCAGACGGAACTTGCCAGTCGCTATGGGGCACTCGGCCTCAGGATCGCCAAGCTTTCACATGGCGAAGACAACCGCCAGGTGATTCCCAACTCGAAGCGCAAGAGCGTCGGCTCCGAAGTAACTTTCTTCGAGGACCTTGCGGAGCTCCGCGATCTCAGGCCGATCCTGCGCGAGCAGGCGGAACGCGTTTCCTTTGGCCTCAAGCACGAGGATATCGCCGGATCGACAGTGACGCTGAAGCTAAAGACTGCCGACTTCAAGCTCAGGACACGGGCACGGCGCCTCGCCGATCCAACTCAGCTCGCCGACCGGATTTTCGCCGCGGCAGACGCTCTCCTTGCGGAAGAAGCGCACGGCCAGAAATACAGACTTCTAGGCGTTTCGGTGGCCGATCTCTGTGAAAGCCGTTTTGCGGACCCCGCCGATCTGGTCGATCAGAAAGCGACACGCAAGGCTGCAGCCGAGCGGGCCATGGACGAGGTCAGGGAGAAGTTCGGCAAGCGTGCGCTCGAAACCGGTCTCGTGTTCGATAACCATCGTCGCCAGAAGGAATGAGTCGGACAAAGCTGATGGCGCCCCCTACTCGCCACTCAGGCGAGCACGCGTCGTGCGAGGTGTCGTGAGGAGCAGGCTGGTGTCGGACCCCGTAATGCCTGGCAGCATGCGAATGCGACGGAGCACGGTGTCGAAATCGGTGAGCGTGGCCGCCCCCAGTTCGACGACAAGGTCCCATCGCCCGTTCGTGGTGTGGATTGCCGCGACTTCCGGAAAGCCTCCGAGCTGGCGAATGACCTTGTCGAGAACATGCCCCTCGATCTCGATCATCATGACGGCTCTGACAGGGACCTCGACCGCGTCATTGCGAAGGATGACCGTGTAGCCGAGGATGTCGCCATCCCGCTCCAGCCGTTCCATGCGGGCTCGCACGGTGGCGCGCGACACCCCGAGTTCAAGCGCGAGATCGGATACCGATCGTCGGCCATCGTGACGCAAAAGTGTCACGAGTTGATGATCGAGCTGATCCATGGACTACCATTTTGGCTGATATAACTGTCGATTTGATAAGCCAATCCGTTTAAGTTGCCAATCACCTCTGTTCACTTCGCCGGCCTTTGATAGCCTCATGTCACCACTCCAGCGGTGAGGATGATGGGCATGAAGGTGAAGCTTCTGGGCATTCCGATCGAAGATGGCGCGGGCCGAATGGGCTGCGAGATGGGGCCCAGTGCCTATCGTACAGCGGGAATTGCCGATGCGATCACCGAACTCGGCCACGATGTTGAGGATCTCGGCAATGTCGCCCGTGGATCGTTGCCGTCCGTCACGCCCCCCTACCCGCACCTTCGGCGCCTTCCCGAGATAGCGGCCTGGATCGATACGGTGTCCGAGGCCGCCTATCGCGCGAGCTGTGACGCCTTCCCGGTGTTCCTCGGCGGCGACCACGCACTCGCCGCCGGCACCGTGCCAGGCGTGGCACGGCGTGCCGCCGAAGGCGGACGCCCGCTCTTCGTCCTCTGGCTCGATGCTCACACCGACTTTCACACGCTCGACACCACGCAGAGCGGCAATCTGCATGGCACGCCAGTGGCCTATTTCACCGGCGCGGGCGGCTTCGATGGTTACTACCCGCCGCTATCTCATGGCGTGCCACCGAGCAACGTCACCATGGTCGGCATTCGTTCCGTCGATCCAGCTGAACGCCGTGCGCTCGTTGGTTCCGGCGTTACTGTGCACGACATGCGCGCCCTCGACGAACATGGTGTCGGCGCCCTGGTCTGGCGTTTTCTCGAGCGCGTGGCGGCAGCCAACGGCCGGCTGCACATCAGTCTGGATGTCGACTTTCTCGATCCATCGATCGCTCCCGGCGTCGGCACGACCGTACCGGGCGGTGCCACATTCCGCGAAGCGCATCTCATCATGGAAATGCTGCATGACAGCGGGCTCGTCTCCTCGATCGACCTCGTTGAGCTCAATCCCTTCCTCGACGAACGCGGCCGCACGGCCACGCTGATGGTCGACCTTCTCGCCAGTCTTATGGGCCGTACCGTCATGGACCGGCCGACCCGGAGCTTTGCAGCATGAAAGCCATTTCCCCGCTCGCCATCGTCCCCTTCGTGTCGGTCGACAACATGATGCGGCTTGTTCTCAGCGTCGGCGTCGAGCGCTTCCTCATCGAGCTAGCCAACTATGTCGAAGAGGACTTCCTACGCTGGCCAACGTTCGACAAGACGCCGCGCGTCGCCTCCCACTCGGCCGACGGCGTCATCGAACTGATGCCGACGTCCGACGGCGCGCTTTACGGCTTCAAGTATGTGAACGGCCATCCGAAGAACATGCGTGAGGGCAAGCAGACCGTGACCGCCTTCGGCGTGTTGGCCGACGTCGGCTCGGGCTACCCGATGCTGCTTACCGAAATGACGCTGCTGACCGCTCTTCGTACAGGAGCGACTTCGGCGATGGCGGCACGCCGCCTCGCGCCGCAAGGGGCCGACACCATGGCCATCATCGGCAATGGCGCACAATCGGAATTTCAGGCTCTGGCTTTTGCGGCCCTTCTCGGCATTCGCAAGCTGCGTCTCTACGATATAGATCCTACCGCGACGGAAAAGTGCCGTCGCAATCTTGCTCCGCTGGGCTTTTCAATCACGGTCTGCCGATCCGGCCAGGAAGCCGTCGAAGGGGCCGACATCATCACGACGGTCACGGCGGACAAGCAGTATGCCACCATCCTGACCGACAACATGATCGGCTCAGGCGTGCATATCAATGCCGTCGGTGGCGACTGTCCGGGGAAGACGGAGCTTCACAGGGACATTCTGAAGCGATCATCGATCTTCGTGGAATATGCGCCGCAAACGCGGATCGAAGGCGAGATCCAGCAACTCAATGCCGATCATCCTGTCACCGAATTCTGGGAGGTCCTCAATGGCGTGGCACCGGGCCGCACCTCAGCCAGCGAAGTGACGCTGTTCGATTCGGTCGGCTTTGCGATCGAGGATTTCTCGGCTTTACGATATGTGCGTGACAAGCTCGCAGGCACGTCCTTCTACCAGGAACTTGACCTGCTAGCCGATCCGGACGAACCGCGGGATCTCTACGGCATGCTGGTCCGAGCCCAAATGGCCGTTACTTGAGGTGATCCTGGATCGCCTGGAATCGCGCGGCCAACTCACTGGAATTCGAAGATCCATTGCTTTTGCTAGGCATGATGTAACCTGGCACTTCAATGCCCTGATCGAGCATTTCCTTGACCGTTACTGTGCCGGCATCGACGATTTCGCCGGTACTGGTATCGGTAATGTAATGTCGATAGGTCGTGTTGCCGACCTTCCAGTAAGAGTGCGTTTTCTTGGCTTCAAGGTCGGCTGCGGTTGGCGGAGGACGCGGTCCGGGATCCGAGGACGCGACCTGGAACGGCTTCACATAAACCCAGATCGCAGCGACAATGCAGGCGAGGACGAGGGCCACGAAGGCTGCAATGAGAATGGATCGGGTATCCTGATGCCCGCCGGCCTTGCGGCGGCGTGCAGTCGCGGATTGGGTTGCCCCGTTCTTTTTCTTGACGGGAGCGCCGATTGAAGTGTGATGCGAAGCGACGACGCGTGACGGCATGACCCACTCCCTTCGTTATGCGCCCATCCTCCACATGCCGAACCGATCACATCGACCAGACAGGGCATTTTTATATCTGGTCCAGCCATCAACTCTGCATACTTTCACTTCAAATATGCACGGAAAGCTTTTCCTTCCCTTGCGGGCCATAATAAAAGTACAGGAAATAGCTGTGATGATGAATAGATGGTTAACATTCAAAGTACAGTCTTAACCTCGCTTCTTTCTTGCATCGCCTTCAAAAATAAGTTTGCAACGCACGCTGCAAGCCATGGGTGAGTGCCGATAAGATACGCCCAGACGAAGCAACGTGAAACTTTCCAACCTTAAGTCCTGGTTCACCATTGGCGGCGCAAAGCTCGCTCTTGGGATTTCGCTAAAGAAGAAGCTGGAAATGTTTCTTAATCGAATCAAGTTGTGGAAAGTCATTGGCGCATCCGTAGCGATATTCATTACGCTGACGGTTTGCCTGCTGCTTTCGGTCGTCTATACGACCTTGTCGGCCGATGCGGCGCGACGGGCGCTGGAAAAGCAGATGACCGCCATCAGGACAGGCGCACTGCTGATGCAGAAAGACATTCCAGGGACAACGATCGCGTGGTCAGGAAATACGATCGACCACATCGAGGTCCCGGCGATTCCAGCCTTTTCCTCGCATGATCTCATCGACAACCTGACTCGAACCGCCGGCGCCGCAGCCACCATCTTCGCATATGACCCCGCCAAGGATGACTTTACTCGAGTCACCACCTCCATCAAGAAAGCGGATGGGAGCCGTGCCATCGGTACGGATCTTGGCAAGACCTCGCCCGCTTACGCACCGCTCAAACAGGGGCATAGTTTTACAGGACAGGCATCGATCCTCGGCGCGCCCTACCTGACCATCTATACGCCAATCAAGACCCCAGGCGGTCAAGTGATCGGCATCCTTTTCGCCGGCATACCCGAGGCAGATGTTGCCGCGACGAAGGATAGCTTGGTCACCAGGATTTCACTGCTTGGATTCTTGCTGGCGGTCGTCATGTCAGTCGGCGCGTCTTTCCTGGTAGCGCGCCTGATCAAACCCGTGACCCAGCTTTCAGGATTGATGGAACGCATCTCACGCGACGACCTCCGCGAAGAGGTCCCTTAAGCCGCCTTCGGAAACGAGGTTGGGGCCATCGCCAGAGCGGTCGTCATTCTGAAAGAGAGTGCGCTCAGGCGCTTGATGCTCGAAAGAGACAAAAGTGCCGAGGTAGCCGAGCGCGCCGCGCGACATGAGCGCGTTGAGGCCCTGATCGAGACCTTCAGAGCCTCGACCAGATCGGCACTCGGAGCGGTTACCAAAACGGTGGAGGATCTTCTGGAGACGACGCGTTCACTCGGCGCTGGCGCCCTGCGGACCGTTCAGGATGCGGGTTCGGCGTCGAGCGCATCGGAGGAGGCAACAACCAACGTGCAGGCGGTGGCCACGGCGACCGAGGAACTCGCCCACTCCATAGGCGAGATCAGTAACCAGATCCATCGGACCGGGACCATTATCGCCGAAGCGGCGCGCAGCACGCGTGACGCCGACGCCAAGATCAACAGGCTTGCCGAAGGCGCCACCAAAATCGGCGAGGTCGTGACTCTGATCCGTGCAATCGCCGAACAGACCAACCTTCTTGCTCTCAATGCAACAATCGAGGCCGCGCGCGCAGGCGAATCCGGCAAGGGTTTTGCGGTCGTGGCAGCCGAAGTCAAGAATCTGGCCGGCCAGACGGCGAAGGCCACGGAGGAAATCGCCGCTCAGGTCGATAGTATTCAGAACGCGACTGCGGACGCGGTGGAAGCAATTCAGGCCATCAGCGCCACCATGCAGGAAGTCGACCGCCATACCGGCGCCATTGCTTCCGCCGTCGAAGAGCAAGGCAACGCCACGGGCAACATTGGCCACTCGGTAACCGCCGCGGCTGCAGGATCGCGCCAGGTGGCGGCCAACGTTGGTGCCGTGTTGGCGACGGCCAAGGATACAGAGACGGCAACGCAAAGACTGGATCGGGATTCGCGCGAAGTTGCCGAAGAAGCCGGACGGCTTCGGTCTACAATCGACATGTTCCTTGAGGCCGTGATCGCCGCCTGAATTTCATTTGGCCAGTGTCTGTGCGTCAACTGGTGCCGACTAAAAAAAGTGGCATTCAGGGGCTTGCATTGCCCGAGTGATCCAACTAGGTTCCGCGCCGTCGTGTGCAGCTGTAGCTCAGTTGGCTAGAGCGTCGGATTGTGGCTCCGAAGGTCGCTGGTTCAAGCCCAGCCAGCTGTACCACTTCTCTCCTGTTTTCTGGATTTGGGTTGTCTTGCGACGGCGAAATCGGTTTGCTTTAGCATTCTGTCTAGTCGGTAATCGAAGTCGCGCATGGAGGCGGCCTATCGTCGGCAGGGATAAACCCAAGGATGCCGCCAAGCAGCACAGGCTTCTCCATTTTCACTTGAGAGGGTGCCGCCTCATTAAGGCCTCTCGGTCTGTGAAGAGCGGAGCTTTTTTCTTTGCCTTGTCCGCAAAGTCAGCTATACGAACCGTGCTTCGCGTGTCCGCGATGAACACGCACCCGTAGCTCAGCTGGATAGAGTGCTGCCCTCCGAAGGCAGAGGTCACAGGTTCGAATCCTGTCGGGTGCGCCAAAACATTCCCATAACACGCTGATTTATCGATATATTTCTTAATCGCGTCCGCGCCGAACATAATTCTGTTCATAACGCACTCTTCCATATGTGAGGCAGTCCAAAGCTCGCACGACGCACCTTGCAATGTTCTGGACTGCTCCACTCGTCGGCTGATGACTAACGTTTCACGAGCCGCACAGCGGTACCGACTGCCGCCACAAACAGGATACCTCCTCCGGTCCCCCCCGCCACAGTTGCCTCATCGTAGCTAAGGCGAACGCCAATGACGGCATCGGCTGAAGCGCGGTAAGCTTCCCGCCTCAGCTCCAAAAAGCAGTTTTCACGTGCATCCCGGAGTGTTTTCTGCACCGTCTCGCTGCGACCTCCAATCGCATCACGCCAGTTGTTCGCTATATCCTTGAATATGTTCGTACTGATTGCGACTTCGGATGCCACTATCTCGACAATACTTTCGACATCGCGCTGTGGAATATCGGAACCCGTAGTTAGCAATATCGACTTCGCCGCCTCATCGAGAATCTTGTCTGAAACTCCAGCTTTTCTGTTCGAGGCAAGCCATTGGCGCTCTTCCTCTTCCTTCTCCCTCTCTTTTTCCAGGGCATCTCGCTCCCTGCAAGAGCGGCATTTACCGTCTTTCATTTCCAGCAGGCCACGCGTTTGCTCGCAAACCATGCATACCGGCATAGACTTTCCCTTCCCGTTGACTTCTCATCGATCTAGCCAGCTTAACCGAGCAGCCAGCCATAAAGCACCGGCCGAGGCTCCATCAGCTAAGGCTTGCCTCTTGTCGGTACCGATACCTCCATCAGCCCTTAGCAACCACAGATACGAAGCGCGAGAGGCCGTCAGTCGGGCACCTGCCAAGCCAAATTGCTCTCATCATCTCGACCGTTACCCAGTCGCTCTGGCGTGCCCTCGAAACATATGCGGAAGATCCGGCGATCGGTGGTTGGGGAGCGCCTTTGGTACGCACTTCACGGCTATGACATTCAAGCGCCGGCAAGCGAACGCGGGATGTTTGGACATGGTCGCGTTTTGCCGCCAGAGGCAAGAAACCCCAAAGCCGCACGGGAGATTACGCGTCTCTTGCTCACCAAGGCGGCGCGACGGCTACGGCGCGAAGGCTACTACGTTGCGGGCCTTTGGCTTTGGCTAGACCTCCGGGCCGGCTCTTGGTTCCGATAGATCTCCTTGCCCGTCGTGAACGACGACCAAGCCGTTCTTGCCGCACTCGGCCTCCTCTGGGAACATTTCGCAGATGATCACCGTGGGCGCCCGGCTATCTTTCGCGTCGGTGTGACACTCTTGGATCTGTCCCCCCTCATCCGAACGACAGCTCGACTTTCTTTTAGCTAACGACGACCAACGACGCCGTTGGGAAGCCGCGACGTCAGCCGTTGACGACCTTAATGCTCGATATGGCGGAACAGTTGTCAGCCTAGGGCCGTGGAAGCCACCGGTCGGCGGTCACGTCGGCGGAAAAATCTCCTACACCCGCATTCCAAGTGCTGAAGATTTTTGGTGACCGTCATGGGCAGCTGGCAAACCAAGTTTCAGGTACAAGACCTAGCCGACGGACAAAAGCTTGAGTGCTTGTGCCGGCGTTGCGGCCACCTACACTATCTTACGAAAGCCGCTTTGTTGGGGCGCGAACAGGAGTTCATCGACGAGGATCAAAAGGCCGGACGATGTCGAGCACGAGATTGCGGCGGCGGAGTCAGGATTTCACTTGTTCGCCTAGATGACATGAGTGGCTTTGTCGGTGGCCTAGCATAGTGCCAGGAACCACTATCTCAGAGCACGGAGGCCATTCCAAAACGACGCTTCACCCTCCAATCGCATTAGTAGCAATTAAGGGCACCACGCAATTTGACAAACGTCACGATGCATCCAATGATCGCGCCCAGACTCAACCGCACAAATAAATTGATCCGCAGCCATCTGTGTGTTTGTATGCCTTAGTTAAGGCTTATGTTAACACTTGCGGGTCAATCTGGAGCAATTCAGTGAACCGCTGTGTGCCTACCTTTATAAGAGTGAGCTCCGGACAGGCTGGAGAGGTATGGCTGCTGCAAGATGTGTACGAGACATATCGAAGGATCAAAAATGGCACCAACGAGCTGGAAGTCAAACAGCGAACCCAGCTTGAGCGCTTCATGCGCGAGTTCTGCGCAAACATCAGACCTGCTTTGAACGATGAGCAGTTTAAAAAAGAGGATTCGTTCAAAAATAAAGGTGGTCACAATGCAACGGTATTTGCGTTCAAGCCTTTCAAGGCTCGTTTCTACGGTGTCGTAACGCAAATCGGGAACAAAAAAGTGTTCCTGGGACTTAAGGTCGATCCTGCAAAAAGGCAGGATAAGGCTAATAGGGCACTCCTTGTGAGTACAGCCGACGCCTACTTCAACCTTAATCCGAAGGAAATTGAGGTACGAAATGAAGACGAATTTGATGCCGCTCGATAAGGACGAAATCCGTCGCCTCCAGGCCGAGGAAAATCTCATCATCGACGCTCAGTTCCTCATTCAGTCGCTTATGAATGAAAAAAACATGACGAAGGCTGACGTCGCAAAGACCCTTGGCTTGAGCAAAGCTCGCCTCTCGCAGATCATGGGCACGAACTCAAATTTGACCTTGCGCGTTCTCGCCAGGATTATCGACGCTCTCGGAGAAAGCGTTGAAATCAAAAAGGCGGAAAAGGGTGTGAAGATCAAAGAAGAGCCTGTCAGCGACCGTCGTTATGCCACTCCTTATGTTTTGGAGAGGCTTTCTTGGAAGATCGAAGCGATCGACGTGTCTTGCTGCAATGACGTTGACTTCGACGTCGACCTGAAGGCCGCATGATGTCGACCGATGTTGTTGCAACGAAGGTTTCTGCTCAGGACCGACGCAACCAATATAACCGGGTGGTGAGAATCGCCCGGTTGCTTTCACTGTTGCTGTCGAGCGTGGACTTTAACGTGAACCGCGAGCTTCTCCGCACCGAGCAAGGAGCGAAAAAGCTCGGCTTCAAGGGCGATATAAGCTCGTTTAGCTATGATGCGGATGAAGGATACTGTGTTATCGGCTGTAGTTGGACTGTAGAACTCAAGGCTGGCCGGCGAAAAATTGGGAAGTGCGTCGCCACTTATGAGGTGATATTTGATGAGATCAAAGGTTTTGATCATGATGTCATCAAAATATTCGCAGAACATATGGGTAAAAGCTCGACTTACTCTTATTTCAGGTCTCTGTTTGCGTCACTTGACTGGGCGTCAGATCTTAATACACCACCGCTTCCGATATTTAAGTCCTTCCCGAATGTTTAGCGCAGGGCCTTTGCAGAGTTCGACGCTTTTCCGATCTGACCGACAGAAGGTTACCGAATACGCTACTTCAACAATGGGCTTTTGGGAGTAGCCGCTGTAATTAAGTTGTTGCCCTATTTCAATGTCGGGATGCTCCACTCTCTATCTGACAGCAGCACCTCAGATACCTCCATCGATCACGGCAAGTGAATTCGAGGAACTTGTGTCGTTCGGATCGTGACCGGCCTCACTCCGCCTTACGGCGGGTCCAGGGCGGCTGGTCTTCCTCAAGACCGGATGGCCTGTCGACCTTGCCTCGATCGCCTGAAGTGAGCGACCGGCTAACGGGAGATTACGGGCGATACTCCGGCGCCACTCGCGGCTTTTCTCCGCGGGGATTTCCCAGCCAGCAGCGTGACGGGCCGGCCGGGAATCGTGATCAGGCGCCGGGATTTTTCACCCAACCACGGTGGTCAAGCCAGCCGGCGCCGAAGTCCAAGCGTACTTTGATCTCGACACCATCAGTGTCGAAGCCCTCGCGTGTGATGAATTCGGGGCCCTCGACTCCTGTGAGATAGGCGTATTCGAGACTTGGAGTAGCGTAAGGGTCGGCCGCCAAGAACCAAGATCCATCCTCGATTCTACGATCCACCACGGGAAGCAGCTTACCCGCGAATGGGTTCACGTCGGTCACAGAGGTGGCGGTAATTTCAGCGAGTACCTTCTCTGCAAACGTCTCGTTCTCGAGCCCGACGACAAGATAGCGAGGCCGGATGTCGATCAGTTCTCCGGCTAGGCCGACCTGTTTGCCGATAATCAGGCGGGCCATAGATAGTGAGTCCAAGGTCAGCGCAGATCCGGTCTCGAAGAGGTTTTTGTGATCGGCGTGGAAGACTGCCTTGCCGTCCGCCATCTTCGGATTCTTGATGACGAGATCTGCCAGAACCTTCGCCTCAAGACGAGCGGCCGCCTCGCCAAGCTGGCGCGATACATCGGCGAATGCGCCGAGATCATCGTTGATGAGTGCTACGCGGGAGATGCCGAACACTTTACCGAAGGTCTCAAGCCTGTAGGACTCCGCGCCTTCCGCGAAGGTTCCTCGACGGTACTCGCCATGCTCGGAAACCTTCTCAAGGTCGGAGAATCCCGAAAACTGAACACCGGTCTTACCCTTGAAATTCGCCGCTGTCGCCCGGCGCGCGACTGTCTTAAGGGACGATGGGCTTTCGTTATAGGAAGCCAACAGGAGGCGCTGTCCGACGTTTGAAATCACGGTGGGGAAATCGGACGCACCGTGCAAGGCACGCTCCATGACCGACGAGGCCCCCATGCCGGTCGTACGAATGCCGGCGTTCTCCAGGGACCGGCGAGCAAGCTCGGGGAGTGAGAGTCCAACGAATTCCCGTGCGTCATCGGCAGGCTTCTGGCGCGGATCGGCGCGATAGACAAGAGCCTCGGTCATTGCGTCGACGATGGAGCGAGAGTTGTCAAACGTTCGATACGGGAACGTGGGAGTCCGATCCTGTATCTCAATAAGCTTATCGAAGACGGCGGCACGGAACTCCTCGACGGAGGTGTTGCCGTTGAGGGCGGTGCGAACCATGGGGTCATCAGAGAGCCCGGCGAGAGCGGCGATAGCCTGAATGTCGGACGAACGCTTGCGCTCGGCACGGATGGCGCGCTGCGAGATGTGCGAGGGCTGGGCGTCTTCAGGATTCGTGATGGTTTCGGGCATGGTTTCATCCTTGGGGGGAAAGGAACGCGTCATAGCGCTGCCGTCGGCTGGTACGCTGACCAAGCTGACTTCGAGCAGCTTCCAGGCGATCGCGCGAACGGTTGCGACTCCACCATTGGGTGCGTCTGCTTCTTCGGCGGTCGTGATGCTGTAGCCGACCGAAATTCCGTACCGGTGGCCTGCTTCAAGGTCGGCAAGGATCTGATTGGCGCGCTCGCTTGTGTTGAGCAAAAGGGTTGCGAGAATTTTCCCGGACTCGAAGCGGATCGATCCGGGAACTACTGTGCCTATGCGGGTATCGACCGAGTAGGCGTCATGGCTGTCGAGCACCGCCAAGGCGTCCGCACGAGACAAGTCAACGGCTTGGGGCGTGCAAACGAGGATCTCATCGTAAAGGCCTATCTCCCACGAGCGTCGGCGCACGGGATTTTCGGACGCGATAATTGCTTCGACCGTCCGCGCGGCGACATCGACCGAGGACGCGACAGCAGCGGCGTTGCGGGTCAGCATTTCGGGCATCAGGCAGGGATTCCCATATCTGCCCGGTCGGCTTGAGCCTCTAGGGCTGCGGCAAGCCTGCGAGCGTCTGCTGGGTCGAGATGGACCACTGTCAGGCAGCCCTCATCGTCGATGGTTACAAGCTCAAGCATGTCACGGATTTGGGCTTGAGCACGGCCGGCACGGGAGCGAGCGACAGCCATGCCCACGGCTCGGTTCATGGGGGCACGGTCAAACACTGGCGGCCTCCAGGCGGGTGAGTGTGGCACGAGCATCGGCGATAAGCGCCGGAAGTGAAACCACGATGGTTAGGGGATGCGAAGAGGCGATATCGCCCAGCCGGTCAACTTCGGGCACGACAACGGTGTTCGGGGCGTCGGACCATGGGTTCACTAGAACCATCCAGGCCGCCCCTCCGATACGGGCGGCATAGACGAGCTCGTCGCGGATCTCCCCGACCAAGCGGGCGGCCTTTGCCCCCGGTAATCCGGCTCGTGTCAGCTCTCCGACACACGCAGCGAGCAAGGCAATCTCGGGCGTATCGAGCCGACCGCCATTCAAACCCGCGATGCGCAACCAAGCCAGGAACGCAGGTTGGCTAACTCCGTAATATGCCCCCATAAGCCTTTGGCTGAGCAAAACAATTCCCTCCAATGCAGGGCATATCTAGCATGGTTTTCGGCCGATTAATAGGTTTTAACTATTAATTTGTATATTTTGATCTGTTTTCCATATCATCCCAGAAACTCGAGTTGGACAAGCGATTGAGCGAGCATTTCGCGCTATACAGCTCTCCCTCGCTCGCTATTGCACAGGCTGAGCCAAGTGGGTGGCTGATATCAGGGGGCAGAGTTGATAGAACGCTCAACCGATACAGATGCGGCCAACAGATTGGTTGGTCGATTTCTGCAACATTTTGCGTTGGTGGAGAGTGCACTCGACGACGCCCTGTCGTCACTACTTGGCCTTAAGCCTGAGGTTTCCGCTGTAGTAATGTCTAATATGACTATCTATAGTAAAATTGACACTTTCTTTGCCAGCGAGAAGCAACTCGCTGCAATGCCGGATGGTGCACGTAAGGCTAAACTGCGATCAGCTAAGGGACGTATTTCGGGGCTGAATGACGACAGAAATATCGCTGCACATTGTACCTTCGATGGCTTTGGAGGTGGCGAGTTTGTAAGGTTTCATAGAGTGAAGGCGAAAGGAGAACTGAAGATCTCGGATATCGATTGGAGCGAGGCTGACGTAGAAAAAAAATGTTGCGAGGCAACTCAACTCGTTAAAGACATTCAGGATTTAATTTCCGAGATGAAGCCATTCGAAGCGTTCGCCGATGGCTCGGATCCGCGAAACATCCCGTTCCTACATTGGCTCGGGATCGTCTAATTTCGAAAACAGGCTAAACCCCAAGTTCTAGCGCTAAGATCCCATATGCAAACGATTTTCTCGCCAAATTCGAGAATGGGAACCGTGAAAATAGAAATTTCGAAATCGCTAGTTTATTGCGCTGCCGCCCACCCGCGGCGTGGGGGTGTTGCCGGAAGGACCCACCTAGGGGGGGTGGTGCTCGGACGCCACATGGCCGGCGGGCGACAGCGTGGCATGATGGTCACAAGCCCAATGCATGGGGGTGCGATGGCATGGGTGGTGCGTGGTGATGGGGTTGCCCTACCCCCTTCCTCCTCTGCCTTGGACCTCACCACCCCCTCCATTCCTTCCCTATTGCAGGGCACGGTGAAGACCGCACGGCTAATGCGGCGCTATCACACGGGCCGGCCTCTATGCCTGCCCCTCCACTTCGGCGTTGAGCAGGGCATGGGCCGCTCTCAGTCGGCTTGCGGCTCGGGTGGCTTCCTGCTCGGTGTCGGCTGCGGCAAGTATCTGAACGCCTTCCGAGCCGTTGGCGAGCAAAAGCCAGCGCTCTCGGGGCTCAATCTCTGCGAAAATGGTTGCCCCGGAGTCGAGGCGATAGGCTTCGTGGGTACGGTGGACGCGCACTACGGCGAAGTCGGATGGAGAATCCGTCATGGATGGGGAACCTCTAGGCTCGGTGCTGTGGAGAATCGGGAATGCTCGAGATGGCGGCGGATACTGCCCGCCAGAAACTAGCGATCTCGGATGACCGCTCGTCAGTTGGGATGCCCTGGCGTTTCATCGACAGGTCTAGGGCGACGGAAACTTGCCGACGATAGTAGGTCTCGTGACGATGGGTCCTGACCCGCGACAGCTTCGTGGCGACATCTAGCACTTTGGATGCACGCCTGCTGAGCGGGAAGGCAACAATATCGGCCGGCCCTGACTGCTTCGTGATGCTATCCGCCGACCTCAGCCGACGATCCCCACCCAGAATATAGAAGGTAGTTCCCGCCAGGGTACTAAGCGGGGTGCAGGAAAGGGAACCGTCAGCGGGCTCATTCTGGTCGGAAAGGGAACCGTGCTGCGGCACAAAAGGGGACTGGGAATCTGTTTTCAAGCAACCGCCCTCTCCGTTTCATCGCCGGCTCGATCGCGACGTGACTTGTAGCGAGCAAGGTATTCAGCTGCCTTCTCCCGCGTGACTCGCTTCCACTCATCCGTCGGATTGTGACGCCCTTTCGCAGGCTCGAAACAAAGCTCGTAGAGATTGGGGGCACGAAGGTCTCCCCGATGATCTTCGGGGACGATCACTCTAATCAGGCCGAGCTCAACACCGAGGTCAAGCGCGGGCCGAATGGCTTTGCGAGATACACCGTGCTCGACGAACTGATTGTACCCGACGCACAAGTAACCATTTTCCTGGCCTCCGTGCCGAAGGTGTTCGATTTCGAGCCGTTCAACGATGCGACCAAGCGGGATCGGCATCGCCTGCCATGCCGGACTTAGCAGCATTTCGAGACGATGAGGGACGAAGCATGTTCGCCACTTTCCCTTCTTGGGCTCACCGGTCGTCCTTCCGGTGGTGCGAGACTTATCGCGCGGATTTACTGCTGCCACGTCACGACTCCGTTGAACAAAATTCAGCGGCAGCATTCGCAACCGCGAAATCAAAACCATCGAGCGTTGATTGGTCATCATCATCGCGCCAATACTTCGCGACTTGCCCCATTACCCCAACGTCGGCAATGCAAGTTGCTGGCTCTGACATGATTGCTTTATCTAGAGCGATGAGCTGCAGAACCAACGCCTCTGCCTCATCGCCTTCGCATCCGATAGAAGCGGAAATTTGCTCGGCTTTTGCTT
>JAEZHI010000044.1 GCA_023436885.1 Pseudomonadota bacterium
CCCCTACACGCAACCGATCTGCAAACAGAGCAGCTACAAAACCTGGCAGGGGAGGAAGGACTCGAACCCTCGCATGCCGGAATCAAAATCCGGTGCCTTAACCAACTTGGCGACTCCCCTTCAGAGAAGCCGAGATTATGCACATAGTTTTTGGCCTCTCTGATCAAAAACGCTGTCAAATCTCAAAAAATTTTCGAAAGATGTGCCGAATTGCTGATGTTTTCAGCAATTCGCGCAAAGCTTCCGCACTCCAATGCGAAAGCGATACAGATCTCCAGCCCGACCAGACAGTTCCACAGGCGCAAGCCCAAGCCAAACCGCATGCATCACAGTACAGGAGACTCCACCCTGCTGAACCAGATGATGCGCTGCTGACCCAACATCTTCTGCACACATCGAAAGCCTGGCCAACCGCACGCCCATCCAGCACCTGCAGCTATCAAGAAAATAGTTTTTATACGCCCTTGAAACACAGGCAGTTGGAGCAAAATGCTTTGCTATGACCAATGCTTTGCTTGAACCCTCTAGCCTGCCGCTGTTTGACCGCATCACGCCTGCAGACGTCGGCCCTGCCATCGACACCCTGATTGAGCGCGCCCAGGTGGCGCTGGAGACAGTCACAGCGCCGGACTTCCCCGCAGACTGGAACGCCATCGCCAAAGTGCTGGACGTCGCCACCGAAAAGCTGGGCATGCAATGGAGCGCCGTCAGCCACCTCTCCAGCGTGGCCGACAGCCCTGAGCTGCGTGCCGCCTACAACGAAGCGCTGCCCAAAGTCACCGAGTTCTGGACCAACCTGGGGGCCGATGAACGCCTCTACGCCAAGTACAAGGCCATTGACACCGCCACCCTTACCCCAGAGCAAAAAAAGGCGCATGAGAATTCGCTGCGCAGCTTTGTGCTCTCCGGTGCTGAGCTGCAAGGTGCAGACCGTGAGCGCTTTGCCAAGATTCAGGAGCGCAGCGCCGAGCTGGCGCAGAAGTTCAGTGAAAACACGCTGGATGCGACCGACGGTTGGGCCTACTACGCCACCGCACAAGAGCTGGACGGCGTGCCTGATGATGTGGTCCAAGCCGCCAAGGCTGCTGCGCAAGCCGATGGCAAGGAAGGCTACAAGCTCACCCTCAAGATACCTTCCTACCTGCCCGTGATGCAGTTTGCGCACAGCTCCAAGCTGCGCGAAACCGTGTACCGCGCCTATGTGACCCGCGCCTCCGAGCAGGCCGAGGGTGATCTGGCCAAGTACGACAACACGGCCATCATTCAGGAAATTCTGGCCCTGCGTCAGGAAGAGGCCCAGCTGCTGGGCTACCAGAACTTTGCCGAAGTTTCGCTGGTGCCCAAGATGGCGCAGTCGCCGCAGCAGGTCATTGACTTCCTGCGTGACCTGGCCCGCCGCGCCCGCCCCTACGCAGAAAAAGATGTGGCCGATCTGCGCGAGTTTGCCGCCAAGGAGCTGGGCATTACCGACCCACAGCCCTGGGATTGGACCTACATCTCCGAAAAGCTCAAGGAAGCGCGCTATTCCTTCAGCGAGCAGGAGGTCAAACAGTACTTCACGGCCCCCAAGGTACTGGCTGGCCTGTTCAAGATCATTGAAAGCCTGTTTGACGTGAAGATCGTCAAGGACGAAGCGCCTGTCTGGAACAAGGACGTGCAGTTCTTCCGACTGGAGCGCAACGGCCAGCTGGTCGGTCAGTTCTATCTGGACCAGCCCGCCCGCAAGGGTAAACGCGGCGGCGCATGGATGGACGATGTGCGCAGCCGCTGGCTGCGCCCCGACACCGGCGTGCTGCAGACACCTGTGGCCCACATGGTGTGCAACTTTGCCGATGGCGTAGATGGCAAGCCTGCGCTGCTGACGCACGATGACGTGATCACCCTGTTCCACGAATCCGGCCATGCGCTGCACCACATGCTCACACAGGTGAACGAGCGTGATGTGTCAGGCATCAACGGTGTGGAATGGGATGCCGTCAAGCTGCCCAGCCAGTTCATGGAAAACTTCTGCTGGGAATGGAACGTGCTGCGCGACATGACCGCGCATGTGGACACCGGCGAGCCGCTGCCCCGTGCGCTGTACGACAAGATGATTGCCGCCAAGAACTTCCAGGCGGGCATGGGCACGCTGCGCCAGATCGAATTCGCGCTATTCGATATGCTGCTGCACACCGGCGCAGCCAAAGATGGCGACTACCTGGCGCTGCTCAAGCAAGTGCGCGATGAAGTGGCCGTGCTGCCCACCACCGACTACAACCGCTCGACCAACACCTTCAGCCACATCTTTGCAGGTGGCTATGCCGCTGGCTACTACAGCTACAAGTGGGCCGAGGTGCTGAGCGCAGATGCCTACGCAGCGTTTGAAGAAACCCAGAGCACAGACGGCACCGCCAGCCAGGAAACTGCGCAGAAGTACCTGCACAACATCCTGGAAATGGGCGGCAGCCGCAGCGCCATGGACAACTTCAAGGCCTTCCGCGGCCGTGAGCCCCAGCTGGACGCCCTGCTGCGCCACCAGGGCATGGCAGAGCCACTCGCTGCCTAAACCGAGGCTTGAGCCAACCCACAACAAAAGGAGACTGCGGTCTCCTTTTTGCTTCATAGCCCCGTCACCCTAACCCTCTCCCGTAAACGGGAGAGGGAACAAGGGCCCTGTGCTGACGTAGCGACTCCCTCTCCCACTTGTGGGAGAGGGTTGGGGTGGGGGCCAGCCCGATGCATCTACACCACCGACCGGTGTTTAGCTCCCCGGCCCCCATCCCCGCCTTCCCCCAGAGGGGGAAGGAGTGAGAGTCAGGGAAGTTGAGGCACCCTCGCTCTCTCCTGGAACAAGCGCCCCTGTGCTGGCGTAGTGACTCCCCCTCCCACTTGTGGGAGAGGGCTGGGATAAGCGCCACTTTCCCTCCCCCGCTGGGGGAGGGCTGGGGTGGGGGCCAGCCCGATGCATCTACACCACCGACTGGTGTCTAGCTCCCCTGCCCCGCCTTCCCCCAGAGGGGGAAGGAGTGAGAGTCAGGGAAGTTGATGCACCCTCGCTCTCTCCTGGAGCAAGCGCCCCTGTGCTGGCGTAGTGACTCCCTCTCCCACTTGTGGGAGAGGGCTGGGGAGAGGGACAGCCTGCCGCCTATGCCTCCGGCACTATGGCTTCCGCGTAGTCATACAGCGCCCCCAGAATCTCTTCGGCGCGCTCGTCTTCCACGGTCTCCGACAGCGCATCAATCTGCGCAAACAGCTGCTCCACTGTGCGAGCACCGCCTGCCCCATCCAGCAGCACCGCCATGCAGTGTTGCTGCCAGCGCTCTTGCTCCTGCTCCGTCAGGCTTTCCGGCCAGTTGCGTGCACGCCAGCGGAAGACCAGCTCCTGCAGGCGTGCATCGTCAAAGCCCGTGCGGTCCACGCTCAACTCCTGGGGCGACAGCTCGCGCAGCTGGTTCAACCTGCGGCGGTCGGCCGGGCCGATGAAGCCGTTGTACAGGTCCTGATCCACATCGTTAGGGCCATGGCCTTCGAGCTTGCTGTACACCTGCTTCCACAGCTGGCTCATGTCTG
>JAEZHI010000006.1 GCA_023436885.1 Pseudomonadota bacterium
CGACGGCGAAGCCGCGGCCATGCTCGCCGGCACGCGCTGCCTCGACGGCGGCGTTGAGCGCGAGAAGGTCGGTCTGGCGGGCAATTTCCTGGACGATGCCGATCTTCTCGGCAATGGTCTGCATCGCGGCAACGGCCTGGGTCACGGCCTGACCGGAGATCTCGGCGTCCTTGGCGGACTGGCGAGCGATCTTTTCGGTCTGGGCGGCGTTGTCGGCGTTCTGCTTGATGTTGGAGGCCATTTCCTCCATCGACGAGGAAGCTTCCTCGGCCGAAGAGGCCTGTTCCGTCGCGCCCTGGGCGATCTGCTCGGAAGCCGACGACAGCTGCTGGCTGCCGGCCGAGACGTTGTCGGAGGCGACAAGCGCATCACTAACCACCGAGCGAAGGCGCTCAACCATATCGAGCAGCGACTTGCCGAGCGTATCCTTGTCGGAAAGTGGCTTCGGCGTGACCGTGAGATCGCCGTTGGCGATCTCAGCTGCCATGCCGGCCGTTTCACGCAGGTTGGCAGTCATCTTCTGCATCGCCGAGATCAGGTCCTTGATCTCGTCATTGGCCTTGTGAGTGACTTCGTGGTTGAGATCACCGATGGCAACGGCCTCGGCAAGCTCGACGCCGCGCTTCAATCCGCGAGCGATCGAAAGCGACATCCAGAAGGCGATAGCGATCGAGAAGACCGTCACAACCGTGATGAAAGTCAGCAGCACCGTGCGCGAGGTGTCGTATAGAGTGTTTGTCTCTGCGTCCGTCTCCTTGACGTTCGCTCCGATCGCGTCGGTCATCTTCGCTAGCAAGTCTATGGCCTTAGCCGTTATTGCACGGGCTTGGCCCATGCTGAGCTTGGCAGCGGCAGCATTGCTCTCAGTGGTGTTTTGCACCGCAAGATCGATGATCTGCCCACGGACGCCTGCGAGCTCCTTGTTGATGGTTTCAAACTGACCCGTCATGTCACGAATTGAGGGGTCTTTTGAGCCCTTGAGCTTCTCTATTCCCGCAAGAACGGCTTGATCTGACTTCTTAACGACATCTGCGAACTGCTTGGTCTCAGCATCGTCGGTTGTCATGATCGTGTTCTTCTCATAGCGAATGCCATCGTAGAACACTTGGGTTAAGGAGCGGACGTCGGCGAGGTCGGAAACGGGGCCCTGCACCATGCTGGTGATGGCCGAGTTCAGCGACGATAGGTTCGAGATGGCCAGCGTCGCCATGCCGCCCACCAGGGCGATGATAAACGCGAAGGACAGCGCAAGCTTTAGCTTGATAGTGAAACGCATGATACTCTTTCCCTATGCTGCACCCGGTTCATCAGACTGGGATTGACATGGTGAGGTTGGCGGTTCGAGCGCAGATCTCAGGTCCGCTGTCAGGAGCGTCCCTTGGAAGCGAAGATGGCCATCAGGTCCGGGAAGATGATGAAGGTCCCGTTCCGCTGGATAAGGCATTCGATGAACTGCGGCGGCCACTTGAGGCCAACGCGGGGCGGCGGCTCGGCAGCTGCCTTTGACACTGTAGTCACCTCGTTGACGCGGTCGGTTCTGAGGCCGATCAGCGACGGCGTTCCGTCGAGATCGAGCTCGACAACAACGATGCGGCTGTCGATGGTGGTCGCCACGGCTGGCATACCCATGGCGACACGAATATCGGCAAGCGGGATGACCTTGCCCCGGAAGTTGATCACCGCGTTGACGAAGGGACGGCTGCCGGGAACGGAAGCTTCCGGTAGAAGATCAAGGATTTCCCTGACAATGGCCGCTTCGAGAGCGAAGGTTTCACCGCCGATTTCAAAGGTTAGGACCTCGATCTCGTCGGCCGAAACGTCCTGAGCGGCTTTGGTTTTGAAGGCTAGTTCACTCATGCGATTGCGCGCAACTGCGCCTCCTGCTCCTGGCCAAGCGAGACCAGGTTGGCAACGTCGAGGATGAGTGCGACGGAACCGTCTCCGAGAATGGTCGCTCCCGAGAAGGTGGTCACGTCGTCATGCAGCTTGGACATCGACTTGATGACGGTCTGGTGGTGGCCAATGATCTGGTCAACGATCAAGCCGACACGATCCTCTCCGGTCGAGACCACGACCATCTTCTGGTAGAGGTCGGGCTTGGTCCCGGTCGCAAACAATTCGCGCAGGCGAATGAACGGAACCAGGGTATCGCGTAGCGACAGGAAGGCGCGACCGCGCGACCGCAGGTCTTCTTCCTGGCTGATCTCGATGCACTCTTCGACGGCAGGCAGCGGGATCACGTAATGACCTTCGCCTACTCGCACGAGCAGGCCATCGATGATGGCCAGCGTCAGGGGAATGCGCAGCGAAACTGTAGAGCCTTCTCCCGGACGGCTGGTCAGGTCGATTGAGCCGTGTAGCGACTCGATGGCCTTCTTGACCACATCCATGCCGACGCCGCGGCCGGACAGGTTCGTGACGGACGAGGCCGTCGAGAAGCCCGGCTGGAAGATCAGCTGCAGCAGATCCTGATCGGCGATGGTCGCACCCGGCTGGATGAGACCTGCTGCCTCGGCCTTGGCCCGAACTCTGGCCCGGTCGATGCCACGTCCATCATCGGTGACCGAAATGATCACCTCACCACCGGTCTGACGTGCGGAGAGGCGAATGCTGCCTGCCTCAGGCTTGCCCGCAGCCTGGCGTGCTTCGCCGCTTTCCAGACCATGGTCGGCGGCATTGCGGACCAGATGGACGAGCGGGTCTGCGAGACGCTCGATAACCGTCTTGTCCATCTCGGTGCTTTCGCCGTCGGTCGAAAGCTCGATCTTCTTGCCGGTGTCGCGCTGGAGGTCGTGCACGAGGCGACGATAACGGTCGAACAGCGTCGAGACCGGAACCATGCGCAGCACCATCATGGTGACGCGTAGCTCACTGCAAAGCCGCTCCATCTCTTCGCTGACTGTACGAAGCCCGATATCGGCGCTGTTGGCGGCGATCTGCTGCAGGCGGGACTGGACAATCACCAGCTCGCCAACGCGGTCCATCAGTTCGTCCAGGCGTTCGGCGGGGACGCGAACGCTCTCCGTCTTGCGGCGCAGCTTGGCATCGACCACATCGGCAGCCGGGCGTGCCGCAGCCTCGGGAACTGATGGACGCTCCGTTGTTGGCTCTGGGGGCGCCATCACCGCTGTCAACGCGGCAACTGGTGCCTCAACTTGCTGCGCAGTGGTAGGTGGCACCTCGGCGACACCGTTGTCGCCAGTCAAGGCTTCGATTTCCAGCGTCATGTCATCCATGACGAAAAGAAACACGTCCTCGATGTCCGCTCGGGTTTTATCGGTGGTGAGCGTCACCTCCCATCCGAAATATAGAGCCGTCGGATCGAGCTTATCGAGAGGCGGGAGAGCGGATTTGTCGAGAACGACGTTGCAGTCGCCCATAGCCCGAAGCTCGTCGAGGAAGCTCAGCGGGTTCGTACCGTTGACGAATGTATTTTCCGGGAGCCCGAATTTGATGCGCCAGGTTGTGGTCGGGCTGGAAGTCGTTGCCTTGGCCGGCGCTTCCACTGAGGCGGGCGCTACGGCAATAGGCTCGCTGGAAACGGGCGCGGCGCCGGAAACGGCTGCATGCAGGCGCTCGAGAAGGTAGCGCTCTTCCTCGGCATGGTCACCGCTGGGATCTTCGACCAGGGCACGCATGTGGTCGCGGGCTTCGAGCACGGCCGTTACCAGCTCGGAGGTTGCTTCGGCTTGGCCTTTGCGGACGCGATCAAAGGCGGTCTCGCAATGATGCGTAAAAGCGGCGAGCCGGTCAAAGCCGAACATCGCGCCGGACCCTTTGAGGGTATGGAGCGCGCGAAATACGGCGTCGACCAGCGTGCGGTCGTCGAGATTGTGCTCGAGATCGAGCAGGCCCTGCTCCATCTGTTCGAGCAGTTCGGCCGCTTCGATGCGGAAGATTTCCGCGGGATCGGGGTTGCTCATTTGGCCAGCACCTTTTGCACGAGGCGGATCAATTGATCGGCCTCGAAGGGCTTGACCAACCAACCGGTTGCGCCGGCCGCCTTGGCGCGCCCCTTGAGAGTGGCGTCGGATTCCGTGGTGAGGAACAGGATAGGCACGCCAACCTGGTTCGGCAGGCGGCGCATTTCCTCGATCATGCGAAGCCCATCCATGTTGGGCATATTAAGGTCGGTGATGACGAGGTCGAAACGGGTTGCGCGGGCCTTGTTGAGGCCGTCGAGACCGTCGACCGCCTCCGTTACTTTATAGCCGGCGCCCGTCAGGGCGATGCGCGTCGTCATGCGCACCGACATGGAGTCGTCGACGGTCAGAATACTCGCGGTCACTGGGCGGTCTCCTCATGGAGCCAGAATGAACGATCGGCGGTCGTGGCGGCTGTCAGAAGGCCGCTTCGGTCTAGCGCGCGCCTAAGCTCGCCGCTGGCCGGCTCAAGAAGAGAAAGGGACTTGCCCCGTTCGGTCGCCTGCAATCTTGCGGCTTCGATAATCTGGAGGAAACTGAGGTCAACTATCGCGTCGGTCGGGATGGCCAGTTGAATACTCGAAGATCCTTCCATCGATTCTACGAGCGTAGAATAAGATGCGCGGATGTCTGAAACGCATAGATTTGGATGCATCCGGATGACGGTTGAGTTCTCCATTGGACGGCTCCTGATAACGGCGAAAATATGGAGGACAATTGCTAAATTTCGATAAACTGTTTCGTACTGCTACGAATTCAGGCTTGGGGCGATTGAAATAGATTCGTGAAGATCTGAGAGAATGCGTTAATACTACGAAAGTCGTGAGACTCGCATTGCGAGTACTTGAATTTGCGGGAAAGTGCTGGAATCCCGAGCATTTTATGACGCTGTATCCAACAGCGCCGGCGTTCGGACTCGTAAAGGTTGTCGAAGTGGCAGCGCCGCATCAAGGCATATTTTTGATTGTGGTGACCTGAGAAAAATGACTACGTAATAAAACGTATAAAAGGAAAAATTTGCATTGCTCGTAGGAAATGGCGCCAGGAAGAGCGTTCCGGTTCCGAGCCCGGCAAAACGAGTCATGTGACGATTGATCCGGAACGACAGGACGCAGGCGCGCCTGGAACGACATCGCCGCACCCATGCCAAGCGCTGGAAGCCAACAAGACTTTGCCGGTCTCTAGGCGCCAGCGGAGACGTTCATTGAGCGCCACTCCTGGGGCATCTCTTCGTCGTCGCGAACGGTCCGGACGATCTCTTCGATCTCCGGCCACCGTTCGCAGAAAACCCTGACGCAATCCGGATCGAAATGGCTTCCGGACAAGCGCACCACTTCGTCATACGCGCGTTGCGTCGGCCAAGCTTCCTTATAAGGGCGCGCGGAGGTCAATGCATCGAATACGTCCGCGATGGCCGTGACGCGTGCTTCGATCGGAATGGCGGTACCGGAGAGGCCACGCGGATAGCCGCTACCGTCCCACTTCTCGTGATGGCCACCGATGATGGCCGTTGCGACGCGAATGAGATCGGAAGTGCCATTCTCGAGAAGTCGAACGCCATAGTCAACGTGTTCGCGGATTTCGGCCATCTCTTCGGGGGTGAGCTTGCCTGGCTTGTTGAGCACAGCATCGCGAATGCTGATCTTGCCGATGTCATGCAGCGGAGCTGCAACGTAGATCATCTGGCAAAAATTGGGGCCGAGAGACAATCCCTCCGCGATCAGCAGACTGATGGCCGCGACGCGTGCCACATGGGCCCCCGTGCCACCGTCGCGCATTTCAATTGCGCGGGCCAGCCGCCAAATCATTTCTCTCTCGCGCGACGCCAGCTCCGCGGTCGCCTCGCGAACGGCCTCTTCGAGCCTATGGGCGTGCGCCGCCAGTTCCAGCTGAGTACGCCGAAGCGAGATCAGGTTGGTCACGCGCGCTCGCAATTCGATCGGGTCGAAGGGCTTGTTGAGGAAGTCGTTGACACCGGCGACAATTGCCTTGAGCCTGATCTCGCTATCCTGCTCCGCAGTTATCATGACGATGGGAACGGCCTGATAATCGGGCCACTTGCGCAGGGCCTCGGTTACTTCGATCCCCGTCAGGTTCGGCATGAGGTAATCTACGATGACGAGGTCGTATTGACGCTGTGCAGCCAGCGTCAAAGCCTCTTCTGGCGTGTCGCAAAGGTCGAGTTGCAGGTCGCGCATTTCGGTCAAGGCGGCGCTAATCCAAAGTAAAACCGATTTGCTGTCGTCGATGATCAACGCGCGCATGGTTGCATCGGTGCTCTGGGTTTCACCTTGACCTTCAGTCAGCACAGTCTCGTTTCCTCCGGCGGCGCCGAGAAGCAAGAGTATGACCGGCATCGACCGGCATCCGCTGATCAGCATGCCTGGGAAGAATGAAATAAGGGTTCACCCCGATGAATAAACTCTCCGGAGTGCACAATCAGGCGTAGGTTAGACCGAGCTCGCGTCGGCTGAATTGCGGCGGTCGTCGAAGTTTTAAATCTAGCCAAAGCGGCCAGTAATATAGTCGGACGTGCGCTTGTCTTTGGGCGTCGTGAAAATTCGCTCGGTGGCCCCGAACTCGACCAGTTCGCCGAGATACATGAAGGCTGTGAAGTCCGACGAGCGCGCGGCCTGTTGCATGTTATGCGTCACGATGGCGATGCAGTAATCCGAGCGCAGCTCCGAGATGAGTTCCTCGACCTTGGCGGTCGAGATCGGGTCGAGGGCTGAAGCCGGCTCGTCCAGCAGCACCACGGCAGGTTCGGTGGCAATGGTACGGGCAATGCAAAGGCGCTGTTGCTGACCACCGGAGAGGCTAAGGCCGCTCTGGCGGAGCTTGTCCTTCACTTCTGTCCAAAGAGCGGCGCGTTTCAACGCATGCTCGACCCGATCATCGAGCTCCGACTTCGGTAGCGACTGATAGAGCCGAATGCCGAAGGCGATGTTCTCGTAAATCGTCATGGGAAACGGCGTCGGCTTCTGAAATACCATGCCGACCATGGCTCTGAGCGCATTGAGATCCTGATCGCGGTCGAGGATGTTGCGACCACCGATCGTGACCGAACCCTCGGCGCGCTGGCGGGGATAGAGGTCGTAGATACGGTTGAAGATGCGCAGCAGGGTCGACTTGCCACAGCCGGAAGGGCCGACAAAGGCGGTGACGCGCCGATCCTGAAGGTCAAGGTTGACGTTCTTCAGTGCTTGGAACTTGTCGTAGAAAAAGTTGAGGTCGCGGACCAACACCTTGACGCCTGCAGTCTCGGTATCGTCAGCCTTCGAGTTCACCCTCGGGCGGGCAGCGAATGTTTGGCCGGCCATCGTCAAACCTTCAGTTGGCTGCGCGCAGAAACAAGTCGCGCCAGTACATTGAGAACAAGGATCGCAAAGGTGATCAGGAAGGCTCCGCCCCAGGCGAGCTGCTGCCAGTCGTCATAGGGGCTAAGCGCGAAGCGGTAGATCACCACCGGCAGGTTGGCCATCGGCGCGTTGAGGTCGGTCGACCAGAACTGGTTGTTGAGAGCTGTAAACAGCAGCGGCGCCGTTTCACCCGAAATGCGGGCTGCTGCGAGCAAAACGCCGGTGAGTATGCCACTTCCTGCCGCCCGCCAGACGATCGACATCATCACGCGCCATTCGGGCGCGCCGAGTGCCGCTGCCGCCTCGCGCAACGGCACAGGCACAAGGCCGATCATGTCCTGCGTCGAGCGCACGATCACCGGTAGCGCGATGAGCGCCAAGGCGAGCGAACCTGCCCAAGCCGAATAGTGCTGCATCGGTAAAACAGTGAAACCATAGACGAACAGGCCGACCAGGATCGACGGTGCGGACAGCAGAATGTCGTTGATGAAGCGCGCGACGCTGCCAAAACGGGTATGACGCCCGTATTCTGCGAGATAGGTGCCGGCCAGAATTCCAATCGGCGTCGCGATCAGCATGGCAAGACCCGTCATCATCGCCGAGCCGACGATGGCATTCGCCAGTCCGCCCTTGCTGCCGGGTGGTGGCGTTTCCAGCTTGAAGAGGTCCAGGCTGATCGCCGACAGGCCGCGCGATACCAGCGTCCAGCCAATCAGAGTAAGAAAGCCAAGCCCTGCAATCGCCGTGATGACCGAAAGCGAAAGGACGATGACGTTGACCGCGCTGCGGCGACGTACGCGATTGCTCATCAGCGTCCCTCCCGTTTGTCGAGTGCCAGCAGCATCCACTTGGCGAGCGCAAGCACCGTGAAGGTGATCAGGAACAGGACGAGACCGAGCGCGATGAGGGCGGAGAGATGCGGCTCTTCGAAGGCCTCGTTGAACTCGTTGGCAATAGCTGCCGAGATGGTGGTGCCCGGTGCGAGCAAGGACGCACTGATCTGATAAGTGTTGCCGACCACGAAGGTCACCGCCATTGTTTCACCGAGCGCCCGGCCAAGACCGAGCATCACGCCGCCGATGAGACCGACGCGGCAGTAGGGAATGACGATCTTCCAAACCACTTCCGTCGTGGTGCATCCCATGCCGTAGGCCGACTCGCGCAGCAGTGGCGGCACGGTCATGAACACGTCGCGGGTAATCGACGTGATGTAGGGCAATACCATGATGGCAAGCACGATACCGCCATCGAGGATGCCGATGCCGAATGGAGGACCTTGAAACAGAGCGCCGATGATCGGCAGCGGCCCCAGGATGTCGATCAGCGCAGGTTGGATATATTCCTGCAGGACTGGCGTCAGGTAGAACAGGCCCCAGATGCCGAAGACGACGCTGGGAATGCCGGCCAGGAGCTCAATGGCGGTTCCGATCGGCCGGCGCAGCACGGTGGGGCAGATCTCGGTCAGGAACATGGCGATGCCGAAACTGACGGGAATGCCGATCGCCATGGCGATAGCAGCGGTCACAAGCGTGCCGGTGATAGGGGCAAGTGCGCCGTAAACATCTTCGACCGTGTCCCAATCGGACGACCAGAGGAACGACGGGCCGGCTGCCATCAGTGCCGGCATGGCGCCGTGAATGAGAAAGGCAATCATGCCAGCCAGCACGATGACGACAAGCGCCGCCGACAGGAAAGTCACGGCGTGAAAGACGGCGTCTTGCCGGCGATAAAGACGCAGCGTTCCGGCCATTTCCGGAGCAGTCCGTCGCTCTTCAAGGTCCGCTTCGAGGGCTTCATCGGTCATCGGGGAGAACACCGCCATAAAGGTGGAGAACGGTTTTCGAACGTGGCGACGGGGGCGCACGATTGGTGCGCCCCCGCTAAGCTTCCTAAGCCTTGCAGGCTTGCTTACTGAGCCGGCTTGTAAAGCGGAGCGTTGTTATCGCCGACGGTGACGTCGCGAACCCAGGTGGCGCGGGCCGAAGCCTTGACGGCGGCCGGCATCGGCACATAGTCGAGTGCCTTGGCGGCGGCATCGCCGTTCGAATAGGCCCAATCGAAGAACTTCAGGGCTTCGGCGGTGGCAGCCGGATCCTTCGGACGGGCTTCGACCAGAATGAAGGTCGCAGCCGTCATCGGCCAGGCCTGAGCACCGCTCTGGTTGGCGAGGATCAGATAGAAGCCGACGGCCTTGGACCAGTCGGCGCTGGCGGCAGCGGCGGTAAAGGTCGAGACGTCCGGCGAGACGACATTGCCGGCGGCATTGACCATCTTGGTGAAGGCGACGCTGTTCTGCTTGGCGTAGGCGTATTCGACGAAGCCGATCGAATTGGCGGTCTGCTTCACGGTGGCCGCAACGCCATCGTTGCCCTTGGCGCCGATACCGGCCGGCCACTTCACGCTGTTGCCCGAGCCGATCGACGACTTGAAAGAGTCGCTGACCTGCGAGAGGTAGTAGGTGAAGTTGAAGTTGGTGCCCGAGGCGTCAGAACGCCACACAGTGGCGATCGCGGAAGCCGGCAGGGTGAGGCCGGGGTTCAGCTTGGTGATGGCGGGGTCGTTCCAGGTCTTGATCTTGCCGGCGTAGATGTCGGCGAGCGTCGGACCGTCGAGAACCATCTTGTTCGGGCCGATACCCTTGAGGTTCACGATCGGAACGATACCGCCCATGACCGTCGGGAACTGAACGAGACCAGCCGCCGCCAGCGCGTCCTTCTTCAGCGGATTGTCCGTAGCGCCGAAGGTAACGGTCTTGGCCTTGATCTGCTTGACGCCGCCGCCCGAACCGATCGCCTGGTAGTTCAGGCCGACACCGGTCTTGGCCTTGTAGCTCTCGGCCCACTTCGAATAGAGCGGGTAGGGGAAGGTGGCGCCAGCGCCGGTGATCTCGGCTGCGGCGGCGGAGCCTGCCACGATGCCTGCACCGATGAGGAGCGCGCCAAGCTTCAGCGCGACGGACTTGAGGATTGCCATAGAGTGCCCCCGAATAACTGCACATTGCCGGCTGCGACTGCCCCGGCAGCCTGCATCGGATAGGGCACGCATGTGTCAGTTCGGCTTCAGTTTTGTGAATGTTCATGGACGGGCTGTCATGGTCGCAACTATGGCCGTCAGACCCGCCGGCAGGACAGGCTATTGTCCCAAGTTCAGTGAGAAGCTGTGATTGAGCGAAAAGCCCAGTGTGTTCTGCCAGCGGCTGCCAGCGCCTGAAAGCGTGACCGGGCTTTGGGCCGCATTTCCGGCAAGATCGTCCAGACGATCATAAAGCTCGGCGGACCAGGTTGGAGAAATCTGGTAGCTCACCGAAGCGGCGAGACCGACCGATTTCAGCCCGCCGCCAGCGTTGAAAGCGGAAAGGCCCGAGGCTGCTGCCTCGCTTGGCGAAACGCCATAATAGCTTTGCATGTACGATGCATCGGCAAACGAAAGGCGCGGCCCAAGGGCAAGCACCCAGTCATCGCCAAGACGCTTGAACCAATCAACTCCGGCGTCGACGACCAGACCGCTTCCATTGGAGATCGCCTGCCTGATTTCCGTCCGGAAGCGGAGTTGATCGGGAACGATCCAGGTTTGCAGAAAAACGCCCGCGTCCACATCGAAGGATAGGTTATGAAGGCCAGGGAAACCCGCCGCCATGGAGTTGCGTCGATCTCGAAATCCGATCACAGGGCCTAGCTCAAAACCTGCGATGTCCAGAAGGCCGTAGTCGATACCATCGTCTGGGGCTGACAACTCTTCAACTTCGTCGAAGCGCCGAATATCGATCGACGGAAGGGCGGTCAGTCCGGCGCGGCGAGCCCCAGGATAGTCAGGGGCCAGCTCGACATTTGCTCCCAACGTCACAATGTACCCGGAATCTGCCGGCTGTTTGACCTGACCGTTCTCCGCTTGGGCCGGACATGCAATCAGGGTCACGGCGATGGCAAAGACACCCGACGCCGAGCAAGACAGTCCCGAGTTCACGCACCTTACATTATTCAAGGGGGCCCCGTGGCATCTTGATGTCAGCGCTGCAGGCGGCAGAAAGCCAGTTACCGTTCGGAAACGTCCATACCAACTTTAGCTGACGCGAACATGAAGCCATCGCGTTGGACGAGGCATCATCCACGCGATAGACGCATCACAAGACCAAAACGCCGCGCTGGAGAGCCTGATTGTCCGGCTCAACGTGGATCGTGACGGTGACGTCGCCGAACTCTTCCTTGATGGCTTGCTCGATCTTGTCGCAGATCTCGTGCGCGTCGCTGACGCTGATCATTCCGGGTACAACGAGGTGGAAGTCGACGAAGGTCATCTTGCCGGCGTGGCGGGTCTTCAAATCGTGCACTTCGATCGCGCCCGTGGCCGCCTTGGATATGACGGCGCGCATCGAGGCCAGCATGTCGTCCGGTACAGCTTCGTCGAGCAATCCGCTCAGCGATGATTTCACGACCTTCCAGCCTGACCAGAGTATGTTGAGGGCAACGAGACTGGCCAGCAGAGGGTCGAGAACATACCAGCCGGTGATCACCGCGAGCAGGACGCCGAGAACGACTGCGCCCGAAGAGATCACGTCGGACAGCAAATGATGACCATCAGCCACCAGCGCCGGTGACCTGTGCCGCCGTCCCTGCACGATCAGCATCCAGCACCAGAACCCATTGATCGCCGTGGCAAGCCCGTTGACCAGCAGACCCTCGAGCGGCGCGTCGAGTGGGTGTGGATTGAGGAAGCCCTTGTAAGCCTCCTCAATGATCAGCACGGCCGCGACGATGATCATCACGCCTTCAAGAACCGCGCTGAAGAACTCAGCCTTGTGATGGCCATAGGGATGGTGAGCGTCGGCCGGCGTCGAGGCGATCCGGATCGCGATCAGGGCAACAAGCGCCGTCGCGACATTGACAATGCTCTCCAAGGCATCGGACATCAGCGCGACCGAACCGGTGAGCCAGTAGGCAAAGGTCTTCAGTCCGAGAACAACAATGCCGACGATGAGGCTGCCTACGGCTAGTCGAAGCGTTTGGGTCATTGGATTTGTCCAGCAGGTCCGTACTGAAATCTCAGTAAAGCAATTGCGCCCCTTCGGGTAGTCGATGGAAATATAATATCCAAAATAAGCATTTTATATTTCGATAATGGGAACCATTATCAAATATTAAGCTGATGCCGTTGTGTATTGACGCTGGATCAACAAATTGAAGCTTCGGCTACATCTCGGAATGTTGTGTGGCCAACACCACCAATGTAGCCGACATGACGGTCGGTTCATGCCCGATTTGACTCTCGTACCAATCCGCTGGGCCTATCAAATGGACCGAGCAGACGCTTCCGCTCGGTCCCAATCGCTTAGGCGAGCAGCTTCATCAGAGCCTTGGCGGCGTCTTCGCTGCTGGCCGGGTTCTGGCCGGTCACAAGCTTGCCGTCGGTCTCCACATGAGGGGCCCAATTGGGACCTTTGCGGTAATCGGCTCCCTGAGCAATGAAAGTGTCTTCGATCAGGAAGGGGACGACATCCGACAACTGAACGGCATTTTCCTCGGCATTGGTGAAGCCGGTGACGATGCGTCCCTTGACGATCGGCTCACCGTTGCTGGTCTTGACGTTCTTCAGAGCGCCTGGAGCATGGCAGACAAGGCCAATCGGCTTGCCGGCACGGACGAAGCTCTCGATCAGCCTGATCGAAACGGGGCTCTCTGCAAGATCCCAGAGTGGCCCATGCCCACCGGGGTAGAAGACCGTGTCGAAGTCTTCCTGCCGCACAGTTTCCAGTTTCACCGTGTTGGCCAGCACCTTCTGCGCTGCTGGGTCGGATTTGAAGCGCTGGGTGAGTTCGGTCTGGGAATCGGGCAGATCGCTCTTCGGATCAAGCGGAGGTTGTCCGCCAGCCGGTGACGGCTACGGTGATTTCGGCGCCAGCATCGAGAAACGTATAGTAGGGAGCGGCGAACTCCTCCAGCCAGAAACCGGTCTTCTTTCCAGTATTGCCCAGGGTGCCGTGGCTTGTGAGTACCATCAGAACTTTCATGTCGAACTACCTTGTCGCTGCTGGTCGTGGCCGACAAACGCGCGCGAGGGGCGATAGGTTGCGTGTTCCAGTGCTTTCGGTCGGCCGCACTTCCGGCGTCTCGAGCATGTCGGGGCAAGACGCTCGTAGGCGCATGCGGCTAGTGCTTTCTGTCCACTGGAGTAATGTCAGTCGGGAATGTCTCAACGCATCTGGCTGTTTTGGCGGTGAGGGCGGCATCATGGGTTCCGACACGCCATCGCTCACGCACGATAAATCTCGCTGCGACGCCTGCGCAGCTCTGGCAAAAGCCTAGGCGGCAGTTCCACTCAAACGAGCTTTCTGGTCGAATTGCGTTCGATCAGCTTGCCCGAGAGCATGACGACGCGTGGCGCCATTTCCGGCGTTTCGATGCGCTCGAATAGCAGGCGCATCGCCGAGTGACCAATATCGGCCACTGGCTGCTCGATCACGGTGATGCCGGAGCCGATGAGGCCGGTCCAGATCTCGTTGTCGAAGCCGGCGATGGCGATGTCCTTCGGGGCCTGCAGCCCGAGTTCCTGCATCGCCTGGGCGACACCCAGGAGAATGAGGCCGTTGGAGGCGATCAGCGCGTCGGGGCGATCCTTGCGCGACAGGATATGTCGGGCGGCAACGGCGGCCGCGTCGGGATTGGGGGCGACGAAATCGGCGCGTGGCTCAAGGCCGCGGTCATGCATCGCCTCGGTGTAGCCGCTCAGGCGGTCGCGGGCGGTTGATGACGTGTTACCGAACAGCCCTTCGATGAATGTGAAGCCACGGGCATGTAGATGCTCGACCAACGCGGCAGAGGCCTGGCGGTTATCGAGCACCACTGAATCGTGCTTGCCGGCCGGGCCGTGACGGTCGACGAGCACTACGGGGAAGTCGAAATTCAGTCGATCGAGCTGTGCCGCCGTCTCGCGTGTGGGCGCGTAGATGACGCCCGTCACCCGTTCTTCCTGCATCAGGCGCAGATACATGGTCTCGCGGGTTGGATTTTCGTCAGTGTTGCACAGCACGACGCGCATGTTCGCCTTGTAGGCTGCGTCTTCCACAGCCCGACTCAGCGTCGTGAAGAAGGGGTTGCGAATGTCGGGAACGATCAGCCCGATGGTGTTGGAATGCTGCGACCGCAGCCGGCGCGCCGAAAGGTTCGGGCGGTAACCCGTTAGGCGGATTGCGGTTTCGACCCTTTCACGCAGCTCCGGCTTGACCGTGCGGTTGGCGAGAACCCGCGAAACCGTAGCCGGCGAAACGCCTGCGGCGATAGCCACATCCTTGATGCCGACGCTCATTTCTAAAATCGTTCTCCGTTTACGGCGAAACCAATCACGTCTAAAGACACCGTTCAATACGGGTTTTTCCACCTTTCCCAGGAAAGCAAGCTCATGTTATCTGCGTCAACCGAGCTGAAAAGGTTTTCAGTATTCTGAGGCGCGGAGGAGAGGAAGTTCCATGTCGATCAGCACCAAACCGCTTCTCGCGCCACAGCTGACCCGCATCAAGGCGGCGCCAGCCAGCAAGGAAGCCGCCATTCGCGAGGCTTGCGGCCTTCTGGCCGCTGGCGGCTATATCGATCCGGCCTACGCCGAGAGCATGCTGCGCCGTGAAACGGTGGCTGAAACCTATCTCGGTCATGGCGTTGCCATTCCTCACGGGATGAATGCCGATCGCGGGCTGATCAAGCACAACGGTCTCGCCATCCTGCAGGTTCCCGGCGGTCTTACCTGGAACGAGGGCCAGACCGTCAAGCTAATCGTGGCGATCGCCGCCCAGTCCGACGACCATATTTCCGTGCTTCGTCGGCTGACGCGCTTGTTCCAGGACGAGGCGGCGCTTGAGAAGCTGTTCGATACCGAAGATCCGCTCGCCATCATCGGCGCGCTGGATGAGGCGGCTGCCGCCAATTTCGCCGCCGAAACCGCCACCCCCGCCGATCTGGCGCTGAAGGTCGAGTGGACCGTCGACTATCCCAACGGCCTGCACGCTCGCCCGGCCAGCCGCTGGGTTGATGCTGCCAAGGCTGCCGGAACGCGCCTTCAGGTGCGACGCGGTGCCGACGCCGCCGACCCGACCCGGCTGGTTTCCCTGCTGCAGCTTGGCCTTCGCGCCGGTGAAACCGTTACGATTTCCGCCGATGGCGACGATGCCGCCGTAGCTCTTTCCACCTTCATGCGGGTGATCGAGGGTCTCTCGGCCGAGGAAAAGGCTGATGCCGCCAAGGCGCTGGCCCCCGTTGGCCGCAAGGGCTGGACGCCTGCCACTAATCTGAAAACGTTTTCTGGTATCGCGGCGGCGCCTGGTGTCGTCGTTGCTCCGGTGCACGTGCTCAAGAGCGCGGCCGTCGAAGTCGCCGACGTTCCGATGGACCTCGTCCTGGCTTCGACGCTGCTGGATCAGGCCATTGCCGCGACGCTCAGCGAGCTTAAGGCCGTCGCTGCCGAGGCGGCCGTCAAGGTGGGGCAGGCGGAAGCCGCCATCTTCGAGGCGCACGCCGAGCTCCTGAACGACCCCGAGATCCTGCTGAAGGCTTCGACCCTCGTGGTTGGCGGCCATGGCCCGGCCTGGTCCTGGCGGGCCGCCGTTGAAGAGGTGGCAGGTTCGCTAGAGGGCAATGCCAACGCGCTGCTCGCCGCCCGCGCTTCCGACGTTCGCGATGTCGGCCGCCGCGTGCTTGCCAAGCTGGCGCCGGAAGTGGCCAGTGGTTCAGCCATCGTGCTGCCCTCGACGCCGTCGATCCTGATCGCAACCGATCTGGCCCCGTCCGATACTATCGGCCTCGATACCAAGCTGATTGCCGGTCTTGCCACCGCGCAGGGTGGTCCGACCTCGCACACCGCCATCCTTGCTCGCACGCTCGGTCTGCCGGCAGTGGTGGCGCTGGGCGCTGGCCTGCTGGACATCAAGGCGGGAACCACGGCCATTCTCGATGGTGCCGCCGGTCGGCTCTATCTCGATCCCACCGATGCTGATCTCGCCTCGGCCCGCGCCTTCATCGAGGCCGATGTGCGCCGCGCTGCTTCCGAGGCAGAAGGCCGCGCTCTTGCCGCTACCACAACTGACGGCCGGACCATCGAGATCGGCGCCAACGTCAACAAGCCGGCCGATGTGGCCAGTGCCATCGATCAGGGCGCCGAGGGTGTCGGCCTGATGCGCACCGAGTTCCTGTTCCTCGACGGTGGTCATACGCCGAGCGAAGAAGAGCAGTTCACCACCTATAGCGCCATGGTCGAGAACCTCGGCGGCCGGCCATTGATCGTGCGTACGCTCGACATTGGCGGCGACAAGCAGGCACCGCATCTGAAGCTGCCCCGCGAGGAGAACCCCTTCCTCGGTGTGCGCGGCACGCGCCTCACCTTGCGTCGCCCGGATCTGATGCGACCGCAACTGCGCGCCCTCTACCGCGTTGCCAAGACCGGCGCCAATCTCAAGATCATGCTGCCGATGATCACCTCGCTCGACGAGATCTTGGCCGTCCGCGCCGTGGCCGAGGAAATCCGGGCTGAACTCGGCGCGCCCGCCGTGCCGCTCGGCATCATGGTGGAAGTGCCATCGACGGCGGTGATGGCCGATATTTACGCCGAGTATGTCGATTTCTTCTCGATCGGCACCAACGACCTCACGCAATACACGCTTGCGATCGACCGGCAGCATCCGGAACTCGCGGCCGAGGCCGACAGCCTGCATCCGGCCGTGCTGCGCCTGATCCGGAAGACCGTCGAGGGTGCCGCCGCGCATGGACGCTGGGTGGGTGTCTGCGGCGGTATCGCCGGCGATCCCTTCGGCGCCTCGGTTCTGGCCGGCCTCGGTGTCAATGAACTGTCGATGACCGTGCGTGACATTCCAGCCGTCAAGGTGCGCCTGCGCTCGGCGTCGATGACCGAGCTCAAGGCACTGGCCGACAAGGCGATTGCCGCACGCACCGCCAACGAAGTCCGGGCACTCGATGTTGGCTTCGGTCATGGAGAAGAGGCATGAAGCCGATCGTAACCGTCACCCTCAATCCGGCTGTTGACCTGACCATTGAGGTCGGCGGCTTGGTTCAGGGGGGTGTCAACCGCGCCGAGCGTGCCCAGGTCAATGCCGGCGGCAAGGGCGTCAACGTGGCCGGTTGCGCTGCCGATTGGGGCGGGCAGGTGACGGTGACCGGCGTGCTTGGCCGTGGCAACGACGGCGCTTTCGTCGAACTGTTCGCCGTGAAGGGCATCACCGACCGCTTCATCCGCATCCCCGGCGACACGCGCACCAACATCAAGATCGCCGACACCGCCTCCACCGAGACCACCGATCTCAACACGCCCGGTCTGGTGGTCGACGCCGATTGCCTGAAGCGCGTCACGACGGCAACGCTGAATGCCGCAAAGGCCGATGCCATCGTTGTCATCGGAGGTTCCCTGCCGGCCGGCATTGCGCCCGATGCGCTGGTGTCGCTTGTCGCAACGCTGAACGAGGCTGGAGCCAAGGTGGTGGCCGATACGTCGGGTGCGCCGCTCAAGGCACTGCTCGCGGCAACCGGCAAGTCGTTGCCCTTCGCCGTGAAGCCCAACCGGCACGAGCTAGAGGAGCTGGTCGGCCGCAAGCTGACGAACCTCCAGGCGCTGGTCGGCGCCGCGCAGGATATCGTCAAGAACGGCGTGCATCTGGTCGTCGTTTCCTGCGGCGAGGAAGGCGCGCTGTTCGTCACTGAGAGCGAGAAACTTACCGCGCGCCTGCCGGTGGTCGAGGCGCTCAGCACCGTTGGTGCCGGAGACGCCATGGTGGCCGGCATTACCACCGCGCTCGCCGAGGACAAGCCGCTCGAGGCCATTGCCCGACAGGCTGTCGCCTTCGCCGCCGCCAAGCTCAAGCGCGTCGGACCCCATCTGCCGGAACGCGCCGTGATCGGCGCCTTGGCCGAGCGGGCGGAAATCGTCCGTCTCTAGTTCCCTGTTCGAGGAATATCCCTGAAGTCTCGCCGGGGGATCTGGCAGCGAGAAAGCTCTTTATCGGAGGATGAGAATGGCAAAGTTGGCAGTCGTGATCGGCGCGAAGGAGACGGGGAGCAAGCCCCTGATCGCCGCCGAAGCTCTGAAGAAGGCGGCACAGGCCGCCGGTACCACCCTCAACATCGAGACACAAACGCCGGCTGGCGCGGCAACGCCTCTCGACGCTGCGACCATTGCCGCCGCCGACGCGGTGCTGATGGTCGGCGACGTGGCCGATGACGCCCGCTTCGCAGGCAAGACCCTTCGCAAGCTGACGCTCGATGCCGCCCTGGCCGATCCGACCGGCGCCGTTGCCGCTTCCGCCGCGGTCAAGCTGATCGTCGGCATCACCTCCTGCCCAACCGGCATTGCCCATACCTTCATGGCGGCCGAAGGTGTCGAGCAGGGCGCCAAGGCGCTCGGTTATGCCGTCAAGGTCGAGACGCAGGGCTCGGTCGGCGCGCAGAACACGCTGACATCAGAAGAAATCGCCGCTGCCGAAGTGGTGATCATAGCCGCCGACACCAACGTCGACCTGTCGCGGTTCGCTGGCAAGCGCGTCTACTCCACCGGCACCAAGGGCGCGATCGCCAACGGCAAGGCGCTGGTCGAGAAGGCTCTCGTTGAGGCGGCTGTGCAGGGCGCTGCTGCCGCTGCCGGCAAGCGCGATCTCGCTGCCGAAGTGGCGGCTGAAAAGGCGGCCCGCGCTGCCCAGCGCTCCGGCCCCTACAAGCATCTGATGACTGGCGTGTCCTACATGCTGCCGTTCGTCGTGGCCGGCGGTCTCCTGATCGCGCTCGCCTTCGCCCTCGGCGGCATCTACGTCTTCGACGACGCCCATGCCGGCACGCTTGGTCAGGCGCTGTTCAACATCGGCAAGCAGGCCTTCTCGCTGATGGTGCCGATCCTCGCCGGCTTCATCGCCTACTCGATCGCCGATCGGCCGGGCATTGCGCCAGGCGCCGTCGGTGGCGTGATCGCCGGCACCATTGGTGCAGGCTTCCTCGGCGGCATCGTCGCCGGCTTCCTGGCCGGTTACGTGGTGTACTACCTCAACCGCTATATCAAGCTTGGCCGCAATCTCGACGGTCTGAAGCCGGTGCTGATCCTGCCGCTGCTCGGCACGACCATTGTCGGCCTCCTGATGGTCTACGTGCTCGGTCAGCCGGTCGCGGCGGCTCTGACCTGGCTCACCGATTTCCTGAAGGGCATGCAGGGCGCCAACGCCATTGTTCTCGGCGCGATCATCGGGCTGATGATGGCCTTCGACATGGGCGGCCCGGTCAACAAGGCGGCCTATACATTCGCCACCGGCCTGATCGCCAGCCAGCTCTACGAGCCGATGGCCGCTGCCATGGTGGCCGGCATGACCCCGCCCCTCGGTCTGGCGCTCGCTACCAAGCTGTTCGCCAATCGCTTCTCGGCCGACGAGCATGAGGCCGGCAATGCCGCTGCCGTGCTGGGCATCTCCTTCATCACCGAAGGCGCCATCCCCTTTGCCGCCAAGGACCCGTTCCGCGTCATCCCGTCACTGATGGCGGGCTCGGCCGTGGCCGGCATGGTCTCGATGGCGGTTGGCGCTCAGTTGCGCGTGCCCCACGGTGGCGTGTTCGTGCTGCCGATCCCCAACGCGGTCACCAATCTCGGTGGCTATCTCGTGGCACTGGTCGCCGGTACCATCGTCACTACGGTGCTGCTTGGCCTCCTGAAGCCGAAGGCCGACGCCTAAGTCTGACTGAAATCTCGTCGGGGTGCATCCTGCTCCGACTTTCGAAGACGAGAAAGGCCGCCCGGTTGGGCGGCCTTTCGCATGTTGCGATGGGTATCTCATCGAAAACCGCTACGATCATCGCGCGATGGCCGGCGTTGGTCGACCAAGCGAAGAGCTTCCAAGGGGCGTAGCGGACTGTGCGCAGTTAGCAGGCACTCATCACTGCATTCGAAAAGGTGGTGAAGGAACTGTGATGGCCGTCCGCAGCGGCAGGCCGGATGAACGAGCCATCGCGGTTCTATTCAGGTCAGTAGAATTATTGACCTTCCTGTTAAATTTTCCCGCAACCCAATTGGCTCCGGAGGGAACGCAACCTTCACTCTATATTAAGCGCGGCCCATGTATTTAGACCCAAACGTGTATTAGCCGGGGCTATCATGAGCTTTATTCGCAGCCTGTCCATCAAATGGACGCTTGGCTTCTTTCTGGGTGTAATGGGTTTAGCCGTCTTTACCTATGGTGTGTCCGACCTCATGAAGGCGGTGAATCAGCGGGCGGAGGCTCGCTCTATTCTCTCCTCATCCGAAACAAGTCGTGTATTGTTGAAGGCCCTGCTCAACACCCGCCTTGAGCGAGGCGCGCTGAACTCCGCTCTGAGCGCGGACGGCGCTGCTTCCTCGGACCAGCTTTCCAAAGTGCGCGGTTATCGAGAAATTCTTGAGGCTTCCTATGGCGATGTCGTTGGGCTGATCGCGGCGAGCGGAATCGAGGCTCAGACCGCCACCCTTGATCGCCTGAAGCGCGCTCATGATGCGGTTGCCGCAGCGCGTTCGCAGCTCGATACCGATGCCGGCCAGGACAAGGCGAAGCGGCAGGCCCAATCTCCGGCGCTTGCCCAAAGTGTCTATCAGGAGCTTCTCGATGCACTGACGGCCACGACCGACGCGGTCGACAGCTCCATCCGAAATTCCGATCGAACGGTGGACAAGTATCTAGCCATCAAGCGGGCCGCCTGGGCATCGCGCGTCCAGATTGGTTCCGTGCAAGGCAAACTGCAGACAACGATTGCAGCCGGACGAGCATGGGAACCCAACGAGGCCTTGGCTGCCTTCGAGGATCGCGGCCGTGCGCTGAGCGTCTGGGCGAACGTCAAGGAAGCGATCGCCGCTGAAGGAATAGCCCCGGACGTTCTGGCTGCCTTCAAGAAGGCGGACGAAGGCAATTTCACCGGAGCCGCCTGGGACGAGACGAAGTCTTTCTTCACCCAGCTATCGAGCGGCCAGACGGTCGCCGTGGCGATCGCGGACTTGCAGCCCAAGCATACGGCGGCAGGCGGACTAATCGTCGATCTCGCGAACATCTCGCTCGACTACATGGTGAGCAGCGCAGACGCTCTGACACAACGGGCGACATCGGCTCTGATCATGTCTGGGACCTTTCTCTTGGGTTCCCTGCTCGTGGTGCTTCTCGGGCTATTCGTCATTCACTACCGGATCAGCAGGCCGCTGGCTTTCTTGAACGGTGTCATGCGGAGCCTGGCGGAAGGACATACGGACGTCGACGTTCTTGCGACCGAGCGCGGCGACGAAGTGGGCGAAATGGCCCGCTCGGTTGCCTTCTTCAAGGAAAACCTTGTCCGCAACAGAGAGCTCGAGCAGCATGCTCGCGAACTGCAGTCGGAATCCGAGGCGCGTCGCCGCCAAGCCATGCTGACCCTTGCTGACGATCTTGAGCACGCCGTTGGCGCAACCGTCGCAACAGTGTCCTCGTCTGCGACCCAGATGGAAGCATCGGCGCGTTCTTTGGATAACTCGGCGGTTGCCACCTTGTCGCAGTCGACGTCGGTCTCGGCGGCAGCCGAAGAAGCATCGGCCAACGTCTCGGCCGTTGCCGGCGCTGCCGAGGAACTCGGGGCCTCGGTCAACGAGATCGCCAGGCAAATGGAGCACTCGGTCGAAAAGGCTCAATCGGCCGTCGGCGAGGCTGCAGCCGCGGCAAGCATCATCACCGAGCTCAATCAGGCCGCGACGCGTATCAACACCATCGTCGACCTGATCAGCTCTATCGCCGCTCAAACCAATCTCCTCGCCCTGAATGCCACGATTGAGGCTGCCCGTGCCGGAGAGGCGGGCAAGGGCTTCGCAGTGGTTGCGGCGGAAGTGAAGCAGCTGGCCGACCAGACCGCCAAGGCCACCAGCGAGATCGGCCAGCAGATCAACGGCATCCAGGCGACCACCAATCGCGCGGTTCAGGCGATCAATGGCGTTGCCGAGACCATCGGTGTCATCGATGCGGCGTCCCGCCAGATAGCCTCGACGGTCGAGCAGCAGTCAAAGGCGACGCTCGAGATCGTCGAAGCGGTGACGCAAGCCTCGGCTGGGACCGGCGAAGTCACGGTCATCATCACCCAGGTGGCTCATGCCGCTGGCGAGACCGGAACGGAAGCCAAGCAGATGCTGAACGTGGCGTCGTCTCTGGCCCGCCGTGCCGAAGAGCTGAGCGATAACGTCCAGAGCTTCCTGGCTACCATCAGGGCGGCCTGACCGAAATACACCTAAACGGTTCGCGCCTTTCAAGCCGTTTCCTCGGCAGCCCGCACCATTCTCCGGTGCGGGCTAGTTTATTGAATGTCCTACAGATCTGCGAACACTTGAGGATTGGCGACGACACTTGCTGCCGCCGACCGAACGATCGCCACATGCGCGTATGCCGCCGCTCCGGCAGCATTGCCGTCGGCGCGCATGATGGCTGTGACAATGGCGTCGTGTTCCTCAAATGAGCGAACGAGGCGACCAGGAAGATGGAACTGGGCCCGCCTGAAGGGGGCAAGGCGCGCTCGTGTTTGTGTGACGAGATCGTAGATGTGCTCGTTATGCGCACCGCGGTAGAGTGCGGTGTGGAAGCGCGTGTTGTAGGCCGCGTAGTCTTCTTCGGCCCCCTCCTGGATCAAGCGATGCGAGGCCAGGTGCTCGGCCTCCAGGCTGTGCCGTTCCTCAACCGTCATGCGCAATGCGGCGAGCCGGGCGCAGATGCCTTCCAACTCGGCCATTGCCTCGAACATCGAGTTCAGATGGTCCGCATCGACGGTGGTCACCACGGCGCTACGGTTCGGCTCGCGCTTGACGAGACCCATGGCGCTTAGCTGGCGCAAAGCCTCGCGGACCGGTGTGCGCGAGACGTCGAAGCGACTGGCCAGCGATCCCTCATCCAGCTTTTCTCCGGGCTTGAGGCTGCCCGTGACAATCAGTGCGGAAATGGCTCGCACCATTTGTTCTACGGTCGTTCCGGCACGGATGATTTCGCGACGCTGCACCTGTTTCAACACGGATCTCCTATCTGCATACACATGCAAAGTCGCGGCGGAGATGTCAAATGATCCAATAGTCCATTGGTTCAAATGACAAATTTGCAGAGAGACGGGTCATCGAGAATCGGAGATTGCGAAGCAGGGTGATTTGGATGCATTACGTATAATCACAGGCTACAAAATGAGCTTCGTATAAGAAAATTGCATACACTTTATGCCGAGGTGCCTTCTGTTCAGGAAATTAGTTATTTAAAATAAACGGTTAATTGCTGGCACATGGGTTGCATACACTTTCTCGTTCGTTGGGAACGTGACCTGGGAGTGTCTGCTCATGATCGACCGCCTGTCCCTTAATCGACGCCGCTTTCTCCAGACTTCTGCCGCCGGGATTATGGCGGGAGCAATATCCGGCCTTGCTGCCGGGCGTGCCTCGGCCGCCGATGGCCTCACGGTTGGCTTCATCTATGTCGGCCCCAAGGACGATTATGGCTACAACCAGGCGCACGCCGAAGGGGCCGCCACCCTCAAGGCGCTTGGCGGGATCACGATCGTCGAGGAAGAGAATGTGCCGGAGACCATCGACGTTCAGAAGACAATGGAGTCGATGATCAATCTTGATGGCGCGACTCTGCTGTTTCCGACCTCCTTCGGCTACTTCGATCCGCACGTCCTCGCCGTTGCCGCCAAGTACCCCAATATCCAGTTCCGCCATTGCGGTGGTCTGTGGCAGGCGGGCAAGCATCCTGAAAATGTCGGCTCCTACTTCGGCTATATCCATCAGGGCCAGTATCTCAACGGCATCGTTGCCGGTTACACGACCAAGTCCAAGAAGATCGGTTTCGTCGCCGCCAAGCCGATCCCGCAGGTGCTTCAGAACATCAATGCCTTCCTGCTGGGCGCCCGTTCGGTCGATCCCACCATTACCTGTCAGGTGATCTTCACCGGTGAGTGGTCTCTAGCGGTCAAGGAAGCAGAGGCGGTCAACGCGTTGATCGACCAGGGAGCCGACGTCATCACCTGCCACGTCGATAGTCCCAAGGTCGTTGTGCAGACCGCCGCCGGCCGCGGCGCGTTCGTCTGCGGTTATCATGCCAACCAGTCGCCACTTGCACCGGACAAGTACCTGACCGGTGCCGAGTGGGCGTGGGGCAATGTCTACACTGACTTCGCCAAGAAGGCGCTGGCCGGCGAAAAGCTCGGCAACTTCGTGCGCGGCGGCTTGAAGGACGGTTTCGTCAAGATGAGCCCGCTTGGTCCGGCCGTCTCGGCTGACGCCCGCAATAAGTTCGACGCAACGCTCGCCGAGATCATGAAGACCAAATACTCGGTCTTCAAAGGTCCGCTCAAGGACAACAAGGGCAACGAAGTCATCGCCTCCGGCGCAGCCTATCCCGAGGACGCTGTCGAGCTTGAAAGCATGTCTTATCTCGTCGAGGGCGTCGTCGGCTCGGTCTCCTGAACTCCGATCTTCACGAATGACAAGCTAAACGGAGAGCGCGGATGACGATCGGAACGAACGACATGCGTATGATGGCCGTCCCGACTGGCGGCTCAATGACTATGCGCCTTGCCGAATGGTCGGCTCGGCGTCTCGAGCCGGTGGTCATCGGCCTTGGCGCCGTTCTGATCGGTCTTGGGCTGTTCTCGCTGTTCGTTCTGGCACTCGGCAAATCGCCCCTGATGCTGTTCCAACTGATGTATGCCGGCGGCTTCGGCAGCTGGTTTTCCATCCAGAACAGCCTCAGCCGGGCAGCGCCGCTGTTGCTGACCGCGCTCTGCGTGGCGCTTCCGGCTCGCCTCGGTCTGGTCGTGATCGGCGGCGAGGGGGCGCTCGCCCTGGGCGGTGTCGCGGCGGCAGCTGCGGCTTTGCCACTCACCCACTTGCTGCCGCCTTATCCCGCGCTCGTCGGCATGGCGCTTGCTGCCATGCTGGCCGGTGGCGTCTGGATCGGTTGCGTCGGTGCGCTGCGCCACTATCGCGGTGTCAACGAGACGATCTCGTCGCTGCTCATGTCCTATATCGCCATCGCCATCATGAACCAGCTGGTCGAGGGGCCTTTGCGCGATCCGGCCAGCCTCAACAAACCATCGACCTTCCCGCTGCCGGCAGATTATCGGATCGGTTCCCTGCCAGGCATGGAAGTACACTGGGGGTTTGCGATCGGCGTCATTACCTGCGTGCTGGCCTATTTGCTGATCGAGACGACGACCTGGGGTTTCGCCGCCCGCATAGCCGGCGGCAACACGAAGGCCGCCGAGGTGCAGGGATTGCCAGTCGGGCGCCTCATCGTCGGCTTCACGGGGCTGGCGGGAGCCTGTGCCGGCTTTGCCGGGATGATCGAGGTGGCTGCGGTTCAGGGAAGCGCCAATGGCTCGCTCATTGCCGGTTACGGCTACACCGGCATCCTCATTGCCTTCCTTGCCCGCCACAATCCGTTGGCCATCATTCCCGTGGCGATCCTGATCGGCGGCATCGATGCGTCTGGCGGGCTGATCCAGCGTCGCATGGGACTGCCCGACGCTACGGTGTTGGTCCTGCAGGGGACGCTCTTCATCATCATCCTGGCTTTCGAGACCTTCTACGGCCGATTCAAGCTGTTCAACCCCGAACTCTGGAAGAGGAATTCCTGATGGATAGCTCCGCCATAGGGCTCTGGGGTGTGCCCCTTGCCATCCTCGCCGGCGCTGTGCGGGTGTCGACGCCATTCATCTTCGTGAGCCTTGGCGAAACCATTACTGAACGGTCCGGGCGCATCAATCTCGGCCTTGAGGGTACGCTCGTTTTCGGCGCCATGACCGCTTATGCGATTGCCGTCATCACCGGATCGCCTTGGCTCGGCGTGGCTGGCGCCATGCTGGCCGGCGCAGTATTCGGCCTGATACATGGCTTTCTCTGCCGTTGGCCCAAGGTCAACGACATCGCCATCGGCATTGCCATGATGCAGTTCGGGCTGGGCCTCGCCTTCTTCCTCGGCAAGTCATACATCCAGCCTGCGGCGCCCCATTTGCCGTCCATTCCATTCGGCTTCTGGTCCGACTTGCCGCAGATCAGGGCTGCCCTTGATATCAACGTGTTGTTTCTGGTCGGCGCCGCGCTGGCATTTGTTCTTCGCTGGGTGCTCGCCAACACGCGCGTCGGCCTGACTCTTCGTGTGGTCGGCGACTCGACCGACGCCGCTCGCGCCATGGGCATCAATCCCGACCGGGTGCGCCTCTTGGCGACTGCTGTCGGGGGAGCGTTTGCAGCGGTGGGGGGAGCTTATCTGTCGCTCTACTATCCTGGTTCCTGGAACGAGGGCATCTCCTCCGGTCAGGGATTGATGGCCGTCGCTCTCGTCATCTTCGCGCGATGGAACCCTGTGGGCTGCTTTCTCGCCGCGCTGCTGTTCGGCGGTGCCGGCGCTCTTGGCCCATCGCTGCAGTCTGTCGGCGTCACTTCGGGCTACTACCTATTCTACGCAGCTCCCTACGCGCTGACGCTCATCATCATGATCATAACCTCATCGCCAAATCGGCCCGTACCGGGCATGCCCGGCGCGTTGTCACTGACCAAGTAATTCGGGGCCGTAAGATTTGAATTTGCAGAGGAATTAGAGATGACTGCAACGCCACGCACCCTTGCTGCCGATCCGTATCCCTGGCCCTACAATGGTGACCTCAGACCCGAGAATACCGCGCTCATCATCATCGACATGCAGACCGACTTTTGCGGCAAGGGCGGCTATGTCGACACGATGGGCTACGATCTGTCGCTGACTCGCGCGCCGATCGGTCCGATCTCGCAAGTGCTGGCCGCCTTCCGCGCCAAGGGCTTCCATGTGCTGCATACCCGCGAGGGGCACCGGCCCGATCTCGCCGATCTGCCAAAGAACAAGCGCTGGCGCTCGCAGCGCATTGGTGCCGGCATTGGCGATGTCGGCCCATGTGGCCGCATCCTGGTTCGTGGAGAGCCCGGTTGGGAGATCATTGACGAGCTGGCGCCGCTTCCGGGCGAAGCGATCATCGACAAGCCAGGCAAAGGCTCCTTTTGCGCCACCGATCTCGAGCTGATCCTGAGGCAGAAGGGCATAGACAATCTCGTACTGACCGGCATCACCACGGACGTCTGCGTTCACACCACCATGCGCGAGGCCAATGACCGCGGCTTTGAGTGCCTGCTGCTGGAGGACTGCTGCGGCGCCACCGATCACGGCAATCACCTCGCAGCCATCAAGATGGTCAAGATGCAGGGCGGAGTTTTCGGGGCCGTTTCCAACTCGGCCACGCTGATCGCAGCCCTCGACTGACCATCGCTTGCTCTGAGCCAAGGGAGCCCGGAAATGCCCGTCATTCGCGACAGACCCTTACCCGTTGCAGGCCGCGCCGTGAGCGTTGAGACGCTGGGCATGACCATGCGCTTTGGTGGCTTCACTGCGCTCGATGACGTTTCCCTGCGCTTTCCTGCCGGTGGCTTCCACGCATTGCTCGGCGAAAATGGGGCCGGAAAGTCGACGCTGGTCAAATGCGTCATGGGCTTTTACCACCCGACATCTGGATCGCTGATGGTCGATGGTCGCGAGGTGGACATAGCTTCGCCGCGCGACGCTGCGGTTTACGGCCTTGGCATGGTCTACCAGCACTTCACGCTGGTGCCCTCACTCACGGGTGCCGAAAATCTGGTGATCAGCCGTGCCGAAGTTCCGGCGGTCATTAACTGGGCGAAGGAACGTCGTGCGCTTGCCGACTTCATGGCCGGCATGCCCTTCGATATTCCGCTCGACCGCCCGGTCCGTGATCTTGCCGCCGGAGAGAAGCAGAAGCTGGAGATCGTCAAGCAGCTCTATCTCGGCCGCAGCTTCCTGGTGCTGGACGAACCGACCTCGGTGCTGACGCCAGCTGAGGCCGATGAAATGCTCGGTCTCGTGCGCGGCATGACGGAACGTGGCGAGCTGACGGTGCTGATGATCAGCCACAAGTTCCACGAGGTTCGCAAGTTTGCCGACACCGTAGCCATTCTGCGTCGTGGGCGCTTGATTGGTAGCGGCCGGGTCGAGGATCTCTCGACGGCTGAAATGGCGGCCATGATGATCGGCGACGTCAAGCTCGCCGAGCTGGACGACCGGCTGCCGACCAGTCAGGTCGCCAGCCCGGTTCTCAGGATCGACCGGGCGGTGGCACCCGATCGATCCGGGCTGAAGGTCGTGGAAATCGCCGACCTCGGCGTACGCGCCGGCGAGATCGTCGGCATTGCCGGCATCTCGGGTAATGGGCAGAAGGAACTGGCCGAGATGCTGGCCGGCCAGCGACCGCTCACGTCCGGTCGCATCCTGGTTGGCGACAAGCCGTATGGAGCGAAGCGGTCCGATACGGTTGAGCACAAGGTGCGTTTCATCCCCGAGGAACCGCTGCAGAACGCATGTGCGCCCAAGATGAGTGTCGCGGAGAACCTTTATTTCCGGACCTTCGACCGGGTGAACGGCGGGCGTCGCACCGTCAGGCTGTCGAAGCCAGCCATGCGCCGCCATGCGGCCAGTCTCGTTGCCGACTTCAAGGTCAAGACTTCTTCGCTGGCGTCGCCGATCGCAGCGCTATCGGGCGGCAATGTGCAGCGTGCCGTTCTGGCGCGCGAGCTGACCGGAGAAGTCGAGCTTCTCGTGGTCGCCAACCCCTGCTTCGGCCTCGACTTCTCGGCCGTTGCAGAAATCCGCGCACGCATCATGCGGGCCCGCAATGCCGGCGCAGCGGTGCTGCTGATTTCCGAGGATCTCGACGAACTTCTCGAACTTTCCGATCGCATCCTCGTCATGTCCGGAGGGCGCATCGTCTACGAGACCAACGCGCAAGACGCCGACATCGCGGCGATCGGCGCCCACATGGCGGGGCATCATTGATGGCTGGCATTCGAGCTCTTCCCTACACTTTCCCATTGAGGCGCAACGAGCTGGCCTTGATCGTCATCGACATGCAGCGCGATTTTGTCGAACCCGGCGGTTTTGGCGAAAGCCTCGGCAACGACGTCAGCCGCCTCACCGCCATCGTGCCGACGGTGAAGTGGCTGATAGAAGGGTGTCGGGCTGCTGGCATCCCGGTCATCCATACCCAGGAGTGCCACCGGCCTGACCTTTCGGACTTGCCGCCCGCCAAGCGCAATCGCGGCAACCCGAGCCTGCGCATCGGCGACGACGGTCCGATGGGCCGCATCCTGATTGCGGGTGAACCCGGAACGGCTATCCTCGACGAGTTGGCGCCGCTTCCCGGCGAGGTGGTTATCGAGAAGCCGGGCAAGGGCGCCTTCTATGCCACTTCGCTTCAGGACGAATTGCAAAAGCGTCAACTCAGCCAACTGATCGTCGCGGGTGTCACCACGGAGGTCTGCGTCCAGACAACCATGCGCGAGGCCAACGATCGTGGCTACGAGTGTCTGCTCGCCGAGGACGCGACCGAGAGCTACTTCCCTCAGTTCAAGGCGGCGACGCTCGACATGATCCGGGCACAAGGCGCGATCGTTGGTTGGACGACGAGCGTCAGTGCCATTTTGGAGGCGCTTGATGCCTGAGACGACACGCATTCTTGCCGGCGGAAGCTGGGAAGAGCTCGCCTTCGAGCCGTTTCGCGACGGTGTCGACATTCACTGGATCCACCGCTTCGAGGCGGGAAGCCCCGGTGTTGCGCTGTTGCGCTATCGGCCTGGAGCCGGCGTACCTCGGCACCGGCACGCGGGCCTCGAGACCATTGTCGTGCTCGAAGGTGAGCAATCGGACGAGGCCGGTGATTACGGCACCGGCAGTTTCGTCGTCAACGCCGAAGGCAGCGAGCATTCGGTCTGGAGCCGTTCCGGCTGTGTCGTTCTGATCCAGTGGCAGCTGCCGGTCATCATTCTTGAGGAAACTGCTTCATGACGTCTGTTCCCGCCTTCGAAATCCCCGCGCTCCATGCCTACTATGCCGCTGGCGGCAGCCTCGAAGCGGTCATCGATCGGATCTATGGGCGCATTGCCGAGGTTGGCGATCCTGGCATTTTTCTTCATCTGGCCGAGCCCGACGCCCTCAAGGCCGAGGGAAGGGCGCTTGGGGAGTTCGACCCAGTCGCCAAGCCTCTTTGGGGCATTCCTTTCGCCGTCAAGGACAACATCGACGTGGCGGGCATGCCGATAACCGCGGCTTGTCCGGATTTTTCTCGCGTGGCAGCCACCGACGCCACCGTTGTCGCCCTGCTCAAGGCAGCCGGCGCCCTTGTTGTCGGCAAGACGAACCTCGATCAGTTTGCCACCGGGCTTGTCGGCGTTCGCACGCCGTATCCCGTGCCGGTCAATTCGATCGATCCGGCTCTGGTTCCAGGCGGATCGAGTTCCGGCTCTGCCGTCGCCACCGCGCAAGGGATTGTCAGCTTCGCTCTCGGCACCGATACCGCCGGCTCCGGCCGGATCCCGGCAGGTCTCAACAATATCGTTGGCCTGAAGCCGACCTTCGGCGCTTTGTCCTGTGCGGGCGTCCTTCCCGCCTGCCGGACGCTCGACTGCGTGTCGATTTTCGCGCTCACAGCTGCCGATGCCTACAGGGTTTTCAGCGTGACCGCGCGACCCGACCCTGGGGACATCTACAGCCGCGACATTTCTGTTGGTCCAATGTCGGCCCCCTCCGCGCTGACGATTGGCGTGCCGGCGGAAGCGGATCGCCGCTTCTTTGGCGACGACATCATGGCGGCTGGCTTCGAAGCGAGCATCGAAAGCCTGCGGATGCTCGGGCATCACATTGTCGAGTTACCCTTTGGCGATTTCTACCGCGTTGCCGATTTACTCTACGAAGGCGCCTGGGTGGCAGAGCGCTACGCCGCCGTCCGTGACTTCTTCGACAACCAGATCGACAGTTTTCATCCGGTAACACGCCGGATCTACTCGGGTGCGAAAACGCTGACCGCCGCCGATGCCTTCGAAGGCCTCTATGCCCTTCAGGAGCTCAAGCGAAAGCTTGCTCCGCTGATCGCCTCCATCGATCTCCTGTGCGTGCCGACGGCACCGCGCCATTTCACGCTGGCCGAACTGGATGCCGAGCCGATCCGTGAGAATTCCCGGCTTGGCACATATACCAACTTCGTCAACCTGATCGATCTCTGCGGCATAGCCGTGCCGACCGGTCGACGCTCGGACGGACGGCCCATGAGCGTGACGCTGCTTGCCGCCGCCGGGCGCGATGGGCTGACGGCGAGCGTCGCTGCTGCCTTGCATCGGGCCAGTGGCGTGTTGCCGGGCGCCGACGGATGGCAGCAGTCGGCCGGTAAGTCCTATGGGATCAACCTCGTGGTTGTCGGGGCTCATCTTCGCGGGATGCCGCTCAATCGTGAACTGGCGGATCTTGGCGCAACCTTTGTGGAAGCCGCCCGCACCAGTCCCAGCTATCGTCTCTACGAACTCTCAGGGCAGAGCCCTGCCAAGCCCGGCCTTCGACGCGTCCCGGCGGGCTCAGGTGTCGGTATTGACGTGGAGGTCTGGCGCCTCTCCCCGGCCGCCTTCGGCACATTTGTCGACAACGTCCCTCCGCCGCTCGTCATCGGCAGTGTCGAACTGGAGGATGGGCGCACAGCCAAAGGTTTCCTCGCTGAGCCGATTGCCCTCGACGGTGCCCGCGATATTTCAGAATTTGGCGGCTGGCGCGCCTTTGTCGCAAGCAGGTGATGGCACCTGTCGATTGACCAAGCCTACCGAAACGCGTGGGTCAGAGTTTTTAAGGCCTCTGGAATACCAGCCAAGGCGGGCATGAGGCTCCGAGACGACCCATACTGACAGCTGGAACTTTGCGTGTAGACGTTCAGAGCCAGCAGGAAGATCAGCATGAAGATCAAACGGTTCAGAACGAAGGTCAGTGCCCACCTGATCATATTGCCGACTCGCTCAGGTCTCTGACTCGCTGGGCAAGTAAGTCCCGCTCCGTCTTCAACTTCCGGATCTGGCGTGCCAATTCAATGGGAACGACGGGGCCAAAATCTTTGTCGAGGAACGAGATTCCCATCGCCTTTGCCTGCTTCCAGACAACGCGCGCTCGTCGGCTGTTTCCCCGTTGCTGAATGATCAGTTCGAATTCGTCGGGTAGAAATGCCGGATGGGCGAATTCAAGCTTTGCTCCGCTCTCGGACATGTTCCGGACGAGGCAGTCAATTGTAGACCAACGGTTGTTGAAAGCGACCTTGCCTCCCAAATAGGTACGCCCTCTACGCTCATTACGCCGATCAAGCATTGGAAATGCCTTCCTTTGAAACACATTGTTTCTACATGCTCCCATTCGGAGCAAAGCAGATGCCAATGCATTCCAGGGTAGTGAAGGCCGGTGCGATGCTGCGCGCGCAAGACACTAAACGCATGGGGGCTAACTCATGCGGTTATGCTGTTTTGGTATTGTAATTAATGTGTAATATGCGTCTCACTGACCACGCTGCTAAACAGTTGCGTCAAGACCGCGCTTACATCGCCGGTTGGGGGGACCTCAGCGTAGTATTTGTCCGAAGCGCAGGTTTTCATCGAGGTGCCGATCCTCGACTGGAATGGCGAGATCCAGGTATTATACCAGCTGTTGCTGGGGATTTTCTGGTAGGTTGTATAGAGGCCGACGATCTGCACATTGTTGGACTTGATCGAGGCGCAAGGTGTGGTGTCGATCGGCTCCTGGCAACGGCTCCCGGTGAGCGGCTGATTGCAGTTTGTGGGACGATTTGCATCTTCCACACCATCACTAATGATGAAGAGCACTTTGATGGGGTCGGCCGCCGAAAGGCCGGAGCCGCTACTGCCAATTGTCGTTTTCAGCGAATTGAGGGCCGTAAGAAGGTCGGTCTCCTGATCGCTGTTGTAATTCTGATAGGGAATGGTCATCAGGTCGATGGTGGCAGCTGTGGTCGCGACATTGGATAATGACGAGGATAGAGCCGCAACGGCCGTAAGCTTTGCCGTCTGGGCATCCGTTCCCAGGGAATAAACCGCCATTTTATACTGACCGCTAACCACCTGCGTAGCCGACGCTTGCGAGATCATGGCTTGCACGGCCTTGGCGACAACTTGGATTCGAAGCGTGATCCCTTGCTGTTTGGCGAGGGTATAGACGTCGTAAGTGCTGCCGGTGATGTGGCAGGCGAAGGCGCATCCAGCATTGACCGCCTCAAGTGACGAGATATCTGCAGCTGTGGCGCCAAGTCCCATCGACGGACTATTATCTACCAGAACGTAGAAGTTATAATAGTAGACCGGTCTGTTTTGCGCTGTCGCATGTGCGGTGATTGTTATGTTGTTGATGCCAAAAAGCCTGACGAAATATGTCGGCACCACTGTCGTCAGTGTGACATCAGAATTGAACACGCTGGATTGGTATGTGACCGTTATGGTCGATGAGGTGATCTGAGAGAACGTCGAGGTGTTGAAATTGACCTTGGAAATATTGAGTGCGTCCGTCTCCGCTGCCTTGATCTCACCCGTTGCGCCGGTTTGGATCACCTGCTTGACGGCTGTCGAACTCATGGCAATGGAACCAACAGCTGCCGCATCTGCAGCGTCCTGCAACTGCTCCTTACTGCGCGCCGCGATTGAGTAGTCGACAGCGGAGCCAATGGCGAATACCAGCGGGATGATCAGCAATGCAAAGATAAGGGCGGTGGAGCCGCTACGATCACGAGCAAACAGTCGTGTCCAGTCCGCCAAAGAGGCCGCTTCCTCGCGCGGGTCAGACAGATCATCGCTAAACGTCCGGCGGCTCTTTCGTGAGAATACGATAAGTCGCGGTTTAGGCCGATCGGTCATTTCAGCACCAGCGGGTTACATGCTGCGTGGATGCAAAAGCTGCGTGCTAATAACACGCAGCAAGTTACTGCCAGCTTATTGAACAAAGTTAAGCCGCTAAATTTATCCGTGCCCTGTTCTGGTTGGGGGTGCTTCCGAGATGCCTGATGCGGCTCTCGTGACTGCTGCGCGCGACGGTCGCATCTCGAGTGCTCTCAATTAGGCATTCGTTTGAGCGAAAATTGATGCTTTTCCATGCCCGCGTCTTTGCCTAGCTGTTGGAAGAACTCAGCCCAAAGGAGGCGTGCCATGGCGAAGCGGTTCTACTGGAACGAATTGACCAGTCTCGAATTCGCCGGGCTCGACCCCGACACGACCGTGGCGATCCTGCCCCTTGCCTCCACCGAGCAGCATGGACCGCACCTGCCCGTCGCCACCGATGTCGCCATTGCCAATGGGATGCTGGGATTGGTGCGCGAGCAACTACCCGGGGACTACAACGTCCTCGTGCTGCCGACGCAGGAAATCGGCAAAGCCAACGAACATGTCTTCGGGCCGGGCACATTGTCGCTGCCGGCTGAGCTGTTGATCGGCATGTGGACGACGATCGGCCAGAAGGTGGCCGAAGCCGGCGTTCGCAAGCTGGTCATGGTCAATTCCCACGGCGGCAATCTCGACCTGATGAGCATTGTTGCCCGCGAGATGCGGGTACGCTTCGGCATGGTCGCGGTCGCCACCCAATGGAGCCGCTTTGGCAGCCCGGACGGCCTGTTCAGCGCCCACGAAATGGCGTTCGGCATCCATGGCGGCGACGTCGAGACGTCGATGATGCTCTATCTGCGGCCCGACCTCGTGCACATGGACAAGGCGCAGAACTTCGTCTCCAAGGCCGAGTGGATGAAGGGCCAGAGCAAGTATCTGCAGCCCCTGCCGCCGCACGCGCTGGCCTGGGTGGCCCACGACCTCAATCCTCATGGCGTGGTCGGCAACGCTGCTAATGCGAACGCAGAGAAGGGCGAGGCCTATTGCCGGCACGTGGCAAAAGGCTTCATCGAACTGATCGGCGACGTCATCAGCTATCCGCTGGCCAATCTCTATACCGGCTGACCCACCGATCCCGCCGACACTTCCCGGATCATCTCGATCAGTTCGGCGATCAGAAACTCGACGAAGATGCTAGTGGCCGCATCGAGCGTGGCTCTGGCACGCGCCAGCAGCTTCATCGGCTGCGGCCTGATGTGGGTGTCCGACAAGGGACGATAAACGAGGTCGCCGTTCCGGCAGTCCATCAGCACGTCCAACGGGTTGAGGATGCTGACGAAGGGGCCTTGCCGCAGCAGCGTCCGCATCATTTCCGTCGAATTGGTTTCAAGCAGCGGCTCCACTGTCATCGTCAGCGGCGACAAGGCGAGATTGATCGCGTCGCGCAGCGAAGTGCCCGGCAGCGCCAGAACCAGCTTTTCCTCAACAAGATCGGCAAGGCTCACCACGCTCTTGCTGGCGAGTGGATGGTCGGGCGAGAAAACCGCTCCGAGCGGCACGTCGAAATTGGCGAGGCTGCGAATACCCGGCAAGGCAGGAATGTTGAGCCCCAGGCCGAGATCCACCTCGCCGGAGACCACCGGCATCGAGGTGCTGATGCCGCCATCGCCGCGCAGCAGCACGCGAATGCGCGGATATTCGGCGAAGAACTTGCCCATCACCTGCGGCAACGGGCCGGCCGCCAGGCCGATGGTCGTCACAAGCGACACCTTGCCCATCTGCGGCGTCTTGAGGTTCTTGATGCGTGCCTGCAGCTTCTCGTAATCTTTCAGAACCTCACGCACATGCTCGATGCACAATTCGCCGACCGCCGTCAGCCTCAGGCCGCGCGGCAGTCGTTCGAAGATCTGCGCGCCGAGTTCCTCCTCCAAGGCGAGGATCTGCCGGTTGATGGCCGACGAGGCCACGTTCATCCGTTCAGACGCTTTGCGGATCGAACCGGAGCGAGCGATTTCGTGGATGTAGAGCAGCTTGCGTGAGTGCAACATGTTCACCTCCTGCGCAATGCTTAGGCACGCTGCCTATTGCAGCAACAAAAAACCGAACAGTGCAAAAAAGGCATCAAAGCGTGCGCAATTAGATGCTTTTCATGGCTCGATGCAAGTGGTGCAGTGTTATCCAATCCCCCTGATTTCCGGGGAGGAGGGACGTAAGGGGACGACTCCGAATGCGCGACAGCACCAGCTTTCTGACGCTATCACTTGTTGGCATCATCGCCTCCGCCTCCGGTGCCCTTGCCGCCGACAAGGTGAGTTTCGGTACCAACTGGCTGGCGGAAGCCGAGCATGGCGGCTTCTATCAGGCGGTCGCCGACGGCACCTATGCCAAGCACGGCCTTGATGTGACGATCGTTCAGGGCGGACCGAATGCCGCCAACAGCGCGCTCCTTGTTGCCGGCAAGATCGATTTTTACATGGGCGGCAGCATGGGCGAGCTCTCCGCCGTCGAACAGGGCATCCCGATCATGGATGTGGCCGCCATGTTCCAGAAGGATCCCCAGATTCTCATGGCCCACCCCGGCGTCGGCATGGATACCTTCGCCGACCTCGCCAAAGCCGATACCATCTTCCTCGGCAAGGAAGGCTACACGACCTTCTTCGAGTGGATGAAGGCCAACTACACCGGCTTCAAGGACGAGCAGTACAAGCCTTACACCTTCAGCTCCGCCCCCTTCATCGCCGATCCGAAATCCGTGCAGCAGGGCTATCTGACCTCAGAACCCTATGCGGTCGAAAGTCAGGCCGGCTTCAAGCCGCAGGTTTATCTCTTGGCCGATGAGGGCTTCGCGCCCTATTCCACCACCATTGCCGCCCAATCGAAGCTGGTGGAAACCAATCCCGATCTGGTGCAGCGCTTCGTCGATGCTTCGATCGAGGGGTGGTACACCTATCTCTACGGCGACAACTCGGCCGCCAATGCGCTGATCAAAAAAGACAATCCGGAGATGACCGACGGGCAGATCGCCTTCTCCGTCGCCAAGATGAAGGAACACGGCATCCTGGAGTCGGGCGAGGCGCTCGACAAGGGCATCGGATGCATGACCGACGCCAAGTACAAGAAGTTCTTCGACACCATGGTGGCGATCAAGGTGTTCAAGTCCGATACCGACTACAAGAAGGCCTTCACCACGCAGTTCGTCTGCAAGGGCGTCGGCATGTCACTGAAGAAGTAGCCGGCCGAGAACCCGCGACAATCGCTGGCGCGTGCGGATTGCCGGGTCGAGGCACGTCTCTTGCTCATGTTGTCTTGAAGGCATCCGCATGTACGCCACCCAGCGATTTCGGAAAGATCAACCCGACGAGAGAGCAATGTTGACGTCTCCCCAGCCGACACGGCCGCTGGTGACCATGGCCTCGGTCTCCAAGACTTTTTCGAACGGGACCGCGGCGCTCACCGACGTGTCGCTGACCATCCGGGCTGGGGAGTTCGTCAGTCTGCTCGGGCCGTCCGGCTGCGGCAAGTCGACCGCCCTGCGCATCATGGCCGGGCTCGGCGGCGTATCTTCCGGCAACATCGACTGGCCGGCCTCGCGCATCACCAGCCGCGGCCGGCCCGATGGCGACATTTCCTTCGTCTTCCAGGAACCGACGCTGTTGCCCTGGCGCACCGTGGCCGAGAACGTCTATCTGCCGCTCCAGTTGGAGGGCATCTCTCGCAAGGCGGCCCAGCCTCGGATCGAAGAGGCGCTCTCCACCGTTTTCCTGTCCGATTTCGCCAAGGCCTATCCGCGCGAGTTGTCCGGCGGCATGAAGATGCGCGTATCGATCGCCCGCGCGCTGGTGACCCGGCCAAAGCTGTTGCTGATGGATGAACCCTTCGCGGCGCTCGACGAGATCACCCGCCAGAAGCTCAACGACGAAGTCCTCGAGCTCTGGAAGTCCAACGGTCTCGCCGTGGTCTTCGTCACCCATTCCGTCTTTGAATCGGCCTATCTCTCCTCGCGCATCGTGGTGATGAAGGCCCGCCCCGGGCGCATCCACGAAGACTTTCCCGTCAACGTCGGCATCGAACGCGACGCCGACTTCCGAACCTCGGAGTCCTATCGCCTGACCTGCGAGAAGGTTTCTCATTCATTGGGTGTCGCCATGGGCGGCGAGAGGCACTGATGGAAAACGGCGAACGCAGCGCGCAGCTGGACCAATTGGTCCGCATAGCCATCCCCGTAGGCGTCGTCCTGGCACTGCTGGTGATCTGGTATCTGATCGTCCACGTCGAGAATATTCCGCCCTATATTCTGCCCGACCCGATTGCCGTCGCCGTCGCGCTCGTCAAGGACTGGCCGACCCTCTGGCCAGCCTTCGTCGTCACCACCAAGATAACCTTCATGTCACTGGGCCTCGCCCTCTTGGGCGGAACGGTTTTCGCCATTCTCCTGGTGCAGGCCCGCTGGCTCGAACTGATCTTCTATCCGATCGCCGTCGTGCTGCAGGTGACGCCCATCGTCGCCATCGCGCCGCTGATCCTCATCTACGCGCCGACGACGCAATCGGCCCTGCTGATCTGCGCCTATCTCGTGGCTTTCTTCCCCATTCTTTCCAACCTGGTGCAGGGCCTGAAGAGCGTCGATCATAACCATCTCAATCTGTTCGAGCTCTACGGCGCCAACCGCTTCCAGACGCTTTGGCATCTGAAGCTGCCGACGGCGTTGCCCTATTTCATGACCGGCCTCAAGATCGGTGGCGGCCTGTCGCTGATCGCCGCCGTGGTGGCCGAGTTCTCCGCCGGATCGAGCGGTGTTGGGTCGGGGCTCGCCTTCCGCATTCTCGAGGCGCAGTTCCGCCTGAACATTCCACGGCTGTTTGCCGCCCTCATCATGCTGTCGGCGCTCGGCATCGCCATCTTCGCCCTCACCTCCTTCCTGTCATGGCTTTTGCTTCACCGCTGGCACGAAAGCAGCTTGAAGAGGGAAAACTGATGTCCGTCGATTTTGTCGCACTGCCGGATATTCCCCGCTTCGCCCTGACCAACGCGACGCTGCCGACCGCGCTGCTTTCCAAGCCGCTGGCCGGACCGGTGCGCGAGGGATTGATCCCGGCGCATGTCATCATCGACGAAGGCAAGATCACCGCCATATTGCCCGCCGAGACGACGCTCCCCTACGACATGGAAAAGGTCGACCTCGAAGGCGGCCAGATCTGGCCCTGCTTCACCGACATGCACACCCATCTCGACAAGGGGCACATCTGGGAGCGCCGGTCAAATCCGGATGGCAGCTTTGCCGGCGCGCTGGAGGCCGTCGGCTCCGACCGCACCGCCAACTGGTCGGCCGAAGACGTCGCGGCACGCATGGACTTCTCGCTGCGCACCGCCTATGCCCACGGTACCCAGCTGATCCGCACCCATCTCGACAGCCTGCCGCCCCAGCACCGCATTTCCTTCGAGGTATTCAAGGCCATGCGCGAGCGCTGGCGTGGCCGCATTGAACTTCAGGCGGTGGCGCTCTTCCCGCTGGATTTGATCGAGGATACCACCTTCACGGCCGATCTCGTCGAGGTCGTCCGGGATGCCGGCGGCGTTCTGGGCGGCGTCACCTTCCTGCATCCAAAGATCGAGGCGCAACTCGACCTGCTGTTCGAAACCGCCGCCAAGGCAGGCCTCGACATCGACCTGCATGTCGACGAGACAGAAGACCGGGAGGTGTTGACGCTGGCCTCGATAGCCCGCGCCAAGCTGCGCCATGGCTTCAAGGGGGCTGTCAACGTCGGCCATTGCTGCTCGCTCGCCCGTCAGGACGAAGAGACCGCAGAGCACGTGATCGATCTGGTCGCAAGAGCCGATCTCAGCGTCGTCTCGCTGCCCATGTGCAACATGTACCTGCAGGACCGCCACCCCGGCCGCACGCCCCGCTGGCGCGGCGTGACGCTGCTGAAGGAACTGGCGGCGGCCGGCGTTCGCACGGCGGTGTCGTCTGACAACACCCGTGACCCGTTCTATGCCTATGGCGACCTCGATCCGGTGGAGGTGTTCCGTGAGGCGGTGCGCATCCTGCACCTCGATCATCCGCTCGACCACGCGCCAGCCGTGATCACCCGATCGCCGGCAGAGATCCTCGGCCGCCCGGAACTCGGCTGTCTCGCCGAGGGGGGCGGCGCCGATCTCGTCCTGTTCTCGGCGCGCCGCTGGAGCGAATTCCTGTCGCGGCCGCAGTCCGACCGGGTGGTGCTGCGCGGCGGCCGGGCCATTGACCGCCGCCTGCCGGATTATCGTGAACTCGACAGCCTTCTGGGAGCCGATCATGCCTGACTATGATGCGATCAAGACCGCGCTCGAAGGGATCGCCATCGAGGACAATCCGCGCCTCGTGCAGATGAAGAGCCGCGATTTCTACTGGTACTCGCCGGTACTGAAGAGCCAGCTCGACGGCGTCACCGGCGATCTCGTCGTCTCGCCGCAAAGCGAAGAAGAGGTCATCCGTGTCCTGAAGGTCGCCTATGCCCATGGCGTACCAGTAACCGCACGCGGAACCGGCACCGGCAACTATGGCCAGGCCATGCCGCTCTCCGGCGGAATTGTGCTGAACATGGCCAACATGAACAAGATCAAGGAAATCCATGTCGGCCGCGTCATTTGCGAGGCTGGTATCGTGATGGCCAAGCTAGACGAGGAATGCCGGGCCCATTCCGGGCAGGAACTGCGCTTTCACCCGTCCACCCACAAGACGGCAACCGTCGGCGGCTTCGTCGCGGGCGGATCGGGCGGTGTCGGCTCCATCACCTGGGGCGGCCTGCGCGATTTCGGCAACATCCTGCGTCTGCGCATCGTCACCATGGAGGCCGAGCCAAGGGTGCTGGAGCTGACCGGGCTCGACCTGCACAAGGTTGCCCACGCCTACGGCACCAACGGCATCATCACCGAGGTGGAGATGCCGCTGGCGCCCGCCTATGACTGGATCGACGCCTTGGTCGGGTTCGACGACTTCATGGAAGCCGCCAAGTTCGCCGACCTCCTCGCGCACCAGAACGGCATCCTGCTGAAGGAGCTGGCGGTGATCGCCGCGCCGACGCCGCATCTCTATTTCAGCCGTCACAAGAAATGGCTGCGCGAGGGACAGTCGGTGGTCGCCTTGATGGTGGCGCCGATGTCGGTCGATGCCTTCGCCGCCTTCTGCGTCCTGCGCAAGGCCGAGGTGATGTTCCGCTCCGATCTCGAAGCCGACCTGAAGGGCGTGCCGGAAATCTATGAGCTCTGCTGGAACCACACGACGCTGAGGGCGATCAAGGTCGAGCCAAGCTTCACCTACCTTCAGGTCCAGTATGCCAGCCCCGATCATCTCGCCAAGGTGGCGCGCACGGTGGAACTGTTTGGCGACGAGGTGATCGGCCATCTCGAATTCATCAAGTTCGACGGCGAGATCCAGTGCGCCGGCTTGCCGCTGGTCCGTTACACGACCGAGGAAAGGCTTGAGGAAATCATCCGCCTGCATGAAGACAACGGCTGCCCGATCTTCAATCCGCATCGCTACACGCTGGAGGAAGGCGGCATGAAGCGGACTGACATGGTGCAGCTCGCCTTCAAGCGTGAGACCGACCCCAAGGGCTTGCTCAATCCGGGCAAGATGATCGCCTGGGAAAATCCCGATTTCGACTTCAACTCCGGTCGCCCCTTCCTGTTCCCCGGTCTTGCCGAGCTGGAAGCGAGCCAATGAAAGTCCTGCTTCTGTTCTCCCACCCGGTGGAATCGAGCTTTGGCGCCGCCGTGCATGAAACCGCCCGCGCGGCGCTGGTCGCCGCCGGCCACGACGTCGACGATTGCGATCTCTACGCCGAGGGCTTCGACCCCGTGATGTCGCGCCGGGACCGGCTGACCTATCACGACCACCCCGAGAACATGGAACTAGTGGCCGACTATTGCCATCGGCTCGATCGAGCCGAGGCGCTGGTCATCGTCACACCGATTTGGAACTACGGCTTCCCGGCCATCCTGAAAGGCTACTTCGACCGGGTCTGGCTGCCGGGCGTCTCCTTCGATCTCGTCGACGGCAAACTGAAGTCGCGGCTGCATCACATTCGTAAGGTGGCGGCCTGCTTCACTTACGGCGGCACGGCGCTGCGCACCTTTCTCGCCGGCGACCCGCCCGGCAAGATCGTCAAGCGCGTCATTCGGGCGCAGATCCATCCACGCGGCAGTTGCCGCCTGCTGCCGCTTTACGACATGAACAACAACACCCATGAAACGCGCGTGCGCTATCTGGAAACCGTGGCGCGAGCGATGGCGGCGCTTTGATTGCGGTTAAGGCCGAGCTCCAAGGAACGGCGGGCAAACTGCCAGACACTGAGAACGGAAAGCGCCTGATGAAGACACCGCACAATCCCAATACTGTCGCAAAACCGTTCGGCGCCTACAGCCATGGCCTGTCGTTGCCTGCTGCCGGGCGACTGCTCGTGACCTCCGGCCAGCTCGCGATCTCGCCGGATGGCGTCATCCCCGGAGACGTCGAAGGACAGGCGGTTCTCTGCTTCGAAGCCATCAAGGCCATCCTTACCGACGCCGGAATGGATTTCGGCGACGTGGTCCGCATCAATGGCTTCGTGACGCGGCGCGAGGATTTCCCCGTCTATATGGCAGTGCGTGATCGCTACACGCGCGCACCGTTCCCGGTCTCGACGCTCGTGATCGTCTCCGGATTCACGCGCCAAGAGTTCCAGGTCGAGGTTGAGGTGACGGCGCTCAAGGGTGCCTAGCAACAAGTTTGGTTCGAGTTCGGTCTTATGGGCTAATACCGCCTTGCATGAGAGCATTACACTGTGCAGTTCGAGCCAATCGTCGGTACCATAGGCCGACTACCGAACTATCCCATCAGCGTACTTTGCGAAAATTAGCGATTTCAGAGGACTATTGCACTGCGAGGGGGATTTAGCTATCGACCTCTTCTTTACTAATCACCGCCGTGCGAGGCACTTTCTCGTCGGTCTTCGGCAATACCGAAGGCCTTGGCCGGCTTGATTGATTTTTGGGTTCCCAACCCCCGCGCCAAAGACTCAGGCGAACCGCTTCCTGAGCTTGACGAAGAAGTCCCTCAGTATGGGATCGCGGTGGATGCGGTAGACGTAGCGCATCGGGTGGCGGGCCCGGTCGACGCTCCAGGTCGCGTGGTCGGTCAGGATCGGTGTCGGGACGAGGACGCTTTCGCACCAGGACGGATCGAGCAGCCAGGCAACTGGCGCCATATCCCAGATCTCCTTCGACCACCCTACGTGATCATCGGAATATTCCTTGTAACGCTGGGCAAGGAAGCGCCCGATCTCGCCGTGCGGCTCGACGTGGCGTTCGATTTCAGGGACAGTGCTGAGGAGGTGTGAGACGACGCCCATGCAGGGCACCAGCACGACCGGCACGCCGCTGTCGAACAGGACCTGGGCGCCGCCGATGTCTTGGCGCAGATTGAATTCCCGCGTATCTGGCCACTCCAGCGCATGGCCGCCAAGCCAGACGACGACGATGCGATCGATGATGTCTGGCGCCTTCAGGATAGCCGAGGCAACGTTGCTGATGGCCGCGATCGCCACGACGTAGAGTGGATCCGACGGCGAGCCTTGGCGCGCCCGGGCGATCAGGTCATCGACCGCCGACGCTTCGCGTGGTTGCTTTTCCGAGCCCACATAGCTCGTCACGCCGCGAAAGACAAAGCCATCGGGTTCGGTATCCATGCGGCTCAGCAGGCGCAATATTTCGTCGTAGCTGAGCTCCATTCCGTGCCCCGGACCATCGGAGCGGTGATTGTGGAAGGGCGCCGCGTAGATGGCCTGAAGGTCCAGCCGATCGCTCGACAACAGCATCTGCACAATTGCAAATTGATCGTCGATCTCGTTGTAGGTATCTGTATCCAAAATGCAGCGAACCCGCCCTACGGGTGGTTCGAGCAGCTTCAATCTTTCGGCGACAGGGAGCGGTGTCATCGGCGCAAGTCTTTCATGCTGTGAGGTTCGGGCCGAATGCCGACGGCATGGCCGTCGTCTTTTGCAAACAGATAGACGTCACCGGGCGCGATACCGAGGTCGATCCGCTCGCCGGTCGTGAAGAATGCCATTCCCGAAAGAACTACGGTGATCTCTTGACCAAGAACATCGGCAACAATGTGAGTCTGAGACCCGGTGGGATCGACGTGACGGATGGTGGCCGGCAGGCCCGTTCCGGAATCCGCCAGCACCAGATGCTCGGGGCGAAGGCCGATCTCCAGCGCGGTGCCATCGGGGAGACCGCCGATGGGCACCGGCGGCAGCCGCCCTTCCGCGCCATCGAGGACGGCGTTGCCCTTTTCGACGTGGCCAGACAGGAAGTTCATAGCCGGAGAACCGATGAAGCCGGCAACGAAGCGATTGGCGGGAGTATGATAGAGATCGACGGGGGTACCCACTTGTTCGATCCGCCCGGCGTTCAAGACAGCGATGCGGTCGGCCAAGGTCATCGCCTCGATCTGATCGTGGGTGACGTAGATTGCCGTAGTCTTGACCTTCTGATGCAAGGCCTTGATTTCGGCCCGCATCATCACCCGCAGTTTCGCGTCAAGGTTCGACAGCGGTTCGTCGAAGAGAAAGACCTGCGGGTCTCTCACGATGGCCCGTCCCATGGCCACGCGCTGTCGTTGGCCACCGGAAAGCTGCGCTGGGCGACGGTTTAGGACGGCCTCGATGTCGAGCAGTTTCGCCGCGTTGGCAACGCGCGCTTCGATCTCCGCCTTTGGCTTGTGCGATAGGCGGAGATTGAGCGACATGTTTTCTCGGACGGTCATATGTGGATAAAGCGCGTAGTTCTGGAAGACCATGGCGATGTTGCGGTTCTTCGGGTCGAGATCGTTGACCCGACGCCCGTCAAACAGCACTTCGCCGCCGGTGATCGATTCAAGACCGGCGATCATGCGGAGCAGCGTCGACTTGCCGCAGCCGGACGGTCCCACCAGGGCGATGAACTCGCTCTGTTCTACGGTCAGATTGATGCCGTGGATGACCTCCATCCGGCCGTAGGTCTTTTGGACCTCCCGCAACTCCACTCGGCTCATCGCTCCACCTTCCCCGCTCCCAGGCCCAAGGTCCATGTCGGTGGACAATCCTCGTGTAGCGTCCGATCAAAAGCCGACATTTTCTTTGTGCACACGGGTGCAGACTAATATAGATTCAAAATGCAGATCAAGGGGTGTGCCCATGGGGCAAGAGAAAAGTAGCCGCGTACGGTCGATCGACGTGGCGAGATTGGCTGGCGTCAGTCGTTCCGCCGTGTCCAGAGCCTTTACGTCGAATGCTTATGTTTCCCCGGAAACGCGGGAAAAAGTACTGCGGGCGGCCGAAGTGCTCGGCTATCACCCAAATGTGTTGGCGCGTAGCCTGATTACGCGCAGGAGCGGCATTGTCGGCGTTGTTTCGACCGATCTTGAAAATCCATTTTATGCCGCAATCCTGCAAAAAATCAGCGTGAGCTTCCAGAACCAGGGGCTGGCCTCACTTCTTTTGTTTGGTGACGAGCACAGCACCGATCAGCAGGTTTCCCAACTTCTGTCTTACCAAGTCGATGCGATCGTGGTCACGAATGCGGTGCTTTCGTCGGAACTGACGGCACGGCTCAGTCTTGTGAAATTGCCGGTGGTAGCCGTAAACCGCTATTTTCCACAGGATTGGGTTACCTCCATCACCTGCGGCAACAAGACGGCGGCTGCGTCTATCGCCAATCATCTGGTGGCAATGGGCTGCAAGCGCATTGCCTTCGTGGCCGGCAAGCCCGGGGCGTCGAGCAGTGTTGATCGCGAGGCCGGCTTCCTGCGCGGCCTGGCGCTGCACGGCATTGCGCCGGTCGCTATTGAGGTAGGAAACTACAGCCACGACGGCGGCGCCGAGGCGGCAATGCGCATCCTGTCCGCGGGGATCAGACCGGACGGTGTTTTTTGCGCCAACGACTTGATGGCATTTGGCTTTATGGATACCGCCCGCAGCAAGTTCGGGTTGCGGATACCAGACGACCTGCGGGTCGCCGGCTTTGACAACTCCAGTCTGGCCAGTTGGCCGACCTACGAACTGACGTCGGTTGACCAGAACATTGATGAAATCGTGCGGCTGGCGGTCGAGGAAGTGATGGGGCGCCTCAATGGGGGCGACAGCGGGACGCGCCATATCGAGGTGCCGGGTCAGCTATGCCTGCGGCCATCGACGCTCGGCTGGGATCATGCTGGGAAGATGGAAGCTTCAGTTTTCAATGATGTCTTGTAACACAATGATTTAGCTTGATAAATCCGGTTGGGCGGACCGGGGCGGCGCGCAAGGCTGTAGAGTGCGCCGCGTTGGCGCCGGATGAAATTCGCGCTGTCGACATTCCGGGCGCGAGACGGGGCGCTCGTTGGGGCCTGGTTGCTCAACATCGGAGCGGCCTGCGAGCCTCTCCGGTATTGAATGATAAGAATAAATTGTAGATTCGAGCGTCCGGCAAGTGCTGCGGTGGTTGAACGCAAATTTTTGCATGATCTTCCTGCTCGTGAGCGCGATAACATTCTTTTCAACTAGCGAAAGCTTGACAGGGTTGGCAATTGCGTGACAGCATTTGCGTCTGCACACATGTGCAGGCATGTATTGGGAGGGGAAATTGCCAATTACTCGTGGTATCGCTGCCGCGCTGCTGACGGCTGCCTCGGTCGTTAGCTCGGGCGCGACGCAGGCACAGCAGACGACTATCAATTTCCTAAGCGCCGAGCGCGACGCTACCTTCAAACCATTGCTCGAGAGCTTCGAGAAGCTGCATCCCGACATCAAGGTAGTTTACCAGTCGGTGCCCTTTGACGATCTGAACGCGGCTATCGAATCCCGTATCGGTAAGGGCGATACCAGCATCGACGTTATCGCGGCGGATACGCCGCGCATTCCGGCCTTTGCCTCCAAGGGCTACCTGCTGAACCTTGACGATCGGCGGGCAGAAATCACCGCTGCGGTGCCCAATCCGGTGGACATCGAACAGGTTAGCTACAACGGAAAGCTCTTCGCCTACCCGATGTGGACCTCGACGCAGCTCCTGTTTTACAACCGCGACATGCTGAAGGCGGGCAATATCACGCCGCCGTCCGACAAGGCGGACAGCCGCGCAACCTGGAGCGAGCTACTCGACAAGGCCGCCGCCGCCCAGAAGGCCGGCGCCAAATGGGGCCTGATGTTCGAGCAGGTCGACCGCTATTACCAGCTGCAGATGTTGTTCGAGTCTGCCGGGGCCGGTTCCGGTCTGACTGGCAAGGACAACCTGACGCCCGACATCACCAACCCAGGCTGGGTCAAGATCGCCAAGTGGTACGGCGATACGTTCGCCAACGGCATTTCCCCACGGGGCGTCACCCCCGAGCAGGCGCAGGACCTGTTCGTGAACAAGCAGGTGGCCTTCTTCGTGACAGGTCCCTGGGCGCTCGGCCGCTTCAACGCCGTTGACGGGCTGAACTACGGCGTGGCCTACGTCCCATACTTCGAGGGCGGCAAGCCGATCACGGCCACCGGTTCGTGGTCGCTGGCCATCAACCCGAATACCAAGAATCTCGAGGCCGCTCGCACCTTCGCCGAGTATGCGACGCTCAACGCCGAAGGGGCCTATCTGACCGTGTCGGCCAACCCATTGCCGCCGACTAATGCCGAAGCGTACAAGACATATGCCAAGACGATTGAGGCGATGACGCCAAAGGTTGGCCCGGCCATCGATATCATTAGCTATGAATCGCAGAAGACGGCCGTTGGTCGCCCGCGCAGCAAGGGCTATGTCGCCTTCGAAACGGTCATGAACCGCACCTTCAGCGACATCCGCAACGGTTCTGACGCCCAGTCGTCACTGGCTGCCGCGCAGCGCACTCTGGAGCGTCAGCTTAAGCGGCTCAACTGACGTAAGCCTCCGGCAATAGGCGCCGGAAAAGTGACGATAAGTCATTTTCCCGGCGCTACTTAATAGAGGGGTTTCCGGAGATGGTGTCCAGGTCTCGTCTCGTCACCGCCTTGTTGTTCTTGGCGCCAGCGTTGCTATCGGTCGTCTTGCTCCGCCTTTGGCCAGCGGCCGTAGCGGTGCACGACTCCTTCGCGGTACCGGGGGAGGATGGCTACAGCATTGAAAACTACACCTACGTTTTCACCGACCCCACTTTCATTCAAAGCCTTAAGGTAACTGCGGTTTTCTCACTGATCGTCAACCCGATGCAGATCGCGATCGCGCTCGGCCTGGCGGTGCTGATGAACGCGCTGATCCCGACGATCGGCTTTTGGCGCGCCATGGTGCTGCTGCCGGTAGCAATCCCACAGAGCGTTTCGGCGGTCATCTGGGGCGTCGCTCTCAGGCCCGATGGCCTGGTCAACTCGGTACTGACGTCGCTAGGTCTGCCTGCGCAGCGCTTCCTGACCTCGCCGGACCAAGCGCTCGGTTCGATCATCCTGATCACCAGTTGGATCGGCGTCGGCTATTGGATGACCTTTCTACTCGCCGGGCTTCAGGACATTCCAAAATCACTCTATGAGGCGGTTCGCATCGATGGCGCCAATCGCTGGCAGCAGTTTCGCTATGTGACTTTGCCGCAGTTGCGCCGACCGCTGACCTTCGTTCTCGTCGCCGACACGGTTGCCAACTTCCTGGTCTTCGCACCGGTCCAGATCCTGACCCAAGGCGGGCCGCAGCAATCGACCGACCTGATCATGAACGAGATCTACACCCAAGCCTTCGTCATCAACGACACCGGCAGCGCCTCGGCAGCGACGGTGGTGCTGGTCGCCGTGGTCCTGCTCGTCGTCGTCATTCAGTTCCGCATGATGGAAAGGGAGCATCACTCGTGAGCCGAGGCAATGTCTTTCGCGCCATCGCGATCATAGTGGTCGCATTGTTGTTCTTCCTGCCGCTGTGGTGGATGGCGACCAGCGCACTGCGGCCGACGGATTCCATCTTCCGCTATCTGTCGCCGGTCGGCCTCTATACCTTCTGGCCCGACACCTGGACGTTGCGCAACGTCGTCGGCGTCTGGGAAAGCCCTTTCCGGCTGGCCATCTTCAACTCGATCTTCGTCTCCGCGGTGACGGTGGTGGTCGGTCTGGCGATCTGCTCGACGGCGGCCTTCGCGCTGGCCGTCATCGAGTTTCCCTTCCGCAACGCCCTTTTCATGTTGATGGTCGTCAGCTTCCTGATCCCCTTCGACGCCATCGCGGTTCCGCTCTACGGTACCATGCGGGCCCTGGCGCTTCAGAACACCTTTACCGGCCTGATCCTGCCAGGCATCGGCAATGGCCTCGCCGTTTTCCTGCTGCGACAGTTTTTCCTCGGCGTACCGAAGGAGCTGCGCGAGGCCGCCGTGATCGACGGCATGGGTTGGTTCGGGATCTATCGCAGAATCTACCTGCCGCTTTCTGTTCCAGCGATAATTAGTGCCGCCCTCATCCTGTTCATCTTCCAGTGGCAGGCCTATCTGTGGCCGTTGTTGATCGCGCCGGCTCCGGAATACAAGGTCGCTGCGGTGGCGATTGCCCAATTCTCCAACGGCATCCAGATCGACTATGGCCTTATCTTCGCTGCGGCCCTGTTCATTTCGCTTATTCCCATGGTGATGCTGACCGTCACGCAGCGCTTCTACGCGAGGTCGATCGCGGCCACCGGCGGAAAGGAATAACGACGGTGGTTCTGTGCCACGTTCAGGGGAAGGACGCGGCGGGGACATCGCCCATGCCGCTCTCGGCCGCCCCGGTGAGCATGGCAAAGATCTCAGCCACCTCACACTTGCCTATCTCGGCGAAACTGGGCAGTCTGTTCTGCGCAAGCGTGATGGCGGGCGCGCAACGCTAGCCATCCCTTGCTCGAGCGCGGTTGCCCTCCGTCTGCTTCGCCGATCCTTCGGAACCACATTCGAATAATATATCTCGATCACCGACGTACGTATATTGATGGTCAGTGTATCGACGGCCGTACCTCCCTGAGCTGCCGCGTCGCGTACCTGTGACCGGAAGCTATAAGCGGAGCGAACCTAGCCCATCACATCGGTCTTCAGTTTGGCTGCTTGCAACAGGATATTGAGGCTTTCTTGTAGGACTACTTTCGCTCGCGAGAGGCTTTGACGAACCCCGGCTCGTCGTCTCTTGGTCCCCGCCCACGAACAGCTGTGAGGGCTTGCCAGAGTTTGATGAAGCTCGCGAAGGTCTCGACGTTTTGGCGCACGCCGCCGCGGCTTCTTGCCTTTGCGATAGGCTAGGATGCGAATGCGCTGTTGGCGGATGATTTCTGTGCTTGGCCCGGTATGGAGAATCGAACCCAGAGGCTCGGGCTATCCACTCGGGAAAATACGATATAGGGCAGTTTGGGTTGATCCATGGGTCGCCACCAGCGAATTACTGTGCTGCGTCGGTGTGCTAGGTGCGTGCTAAAAGCACGCTGCACGCTACCGCTAACTTATTGAAAAATAATAAGCAGGACAACCTCGTGCTAACAGCGTGCTAGCCCGTTTTGTCCCGAAAACCCGCGGAATTCGCAGGAAAAGCTCAGCTATTTCAGGGGATTAATGGTGCTGCGAGAGAGGATTGAACTCTCGACCTCTCCCTTACCAAGGGAGTGCTCTACCACTGAGCTACCGCAGCATCGTCTGTCCGTGGAGCCGATCGAAGCCGGTCGTCGTGGACGGGCGTTCTCCTGCCATAGTTCTGCCCACCACGCAACCCCATAGAAGACGAAATCGACCGCTAAAAAGCGTCCACCTGATTGCGTGGCGGCTGGGTCGCGGGGAAAAGCCGGCTTTGCCGACAAAATCCCTTGAAAGGTGAAGAAAAGGATCGCAAGGAAAGCCGGAAAGGGACGACGCGGCATCATGACGAGCGACGATAGCACGGCAAAGGGCGGCGCGGCGCGCGACGCCAAGGCAGAGCGGGAGCGGCGTTTGGCCGAGGCGCTACGTGAGAATCTCCTGAAGCGCAAGGCGCAGGCGCGCGGTCGCCGCGCCGGCGAGGCCGATCAACGCGCTGGGCTGGCCGCAGCCGGGACTGCGAAACACAAGCCGGATGAGTCCGGCAATAAGTGACGCGCTCGACGCAACTGAACACGAATCGCCGGCAACGCCGGCCTGAGGTGAAGATGGATAAGATCAGAATCGTCGGCGGCAATCCGCTCAACGGCATCATTCCGATTTCCGGCGCCAAGAATGCGGCCCTGCCGCTGATGATCGCCAGCCTGCTGACCGATGAGACGCTGACGCTGGAAAACGTGCCGCGTCTTGCCGACGTCCGTCAGCTCACCAACATTCTCGTCAATCACGGCGTCGATTATGGCGTCAATGGCAAGCGGCAGGGCGAAGGGCTGCTCACCGGGCAGACCGTTTCGCTCACCGCTCGCTCGATCACCGATACCACGGCTCCCTACGAGCTGGTCTCGACCATGCGGGCGAGCTTCTGGGTGATCGGTCCGCTCCTGGCCCGCATGCACAGGGCGCGCGTGTCGCTGCCCGGCGGCTGTGCCATTGGAACGCGGCCGGTCGACCTGTTCCTGATGGGGCTTGAACGGCTCGGCGCGCAGATCGACGTCGAGGGCGGTTATGTCGTCGCGACTGCACCCGGCGGCCTTGTCGGCAATCGCGTCGTGTTCCCCAAGGTGTCGGTAGGCGCGACCCACGTCATCATGATGGCGGCAACCCTTGCCAAAGGCGAAACAGTCATCGAGAACGCCGCGCGCGAGCCGGAAGTGGTCGATCTCGCTCGCTGCCTCATTGCCATGGGCGCGCGAATCTCCGGGGAAGGTACCTCCACCATCGTCATTGAAGGCGTCGACCGTCTGCGCGGCGCACGTCACCGGGTTGTTTCAGATCGCATCGAAACCGGTACTTACGCCATGGCCGTGGCGATGACCGGCGGTGATGTGCTGCTGGAAGGCGCCGAGGCGGCCTTGCTCGAAGCGCCGATCGATGTTCTCCGTCAGGTCGGTACCGAGATCGAGGAGACCAACAGCGGCCTCCGCGTTCGCCGCAACGGCGCGGGCATTGTTGCTGCAGATATCGTCACCGATCCTTTCCCCGGCTTCCCGACCGATTTGCAGGCGCAGTTCATGGCGTTGATGACGCGGGCACGCGGCACGGCCAGAATCACCGAAACCATCTTCGAGAACCGCTTCATGCACGTGGCGGAACTCGCCCGCTTCGGTGCGCGCATCAGCCTTGAAGGGCAGGTCGCGACTGTTGAAGGTGTCGAGCGTCTGAAGGGCGCGCCGGTGATGGCCACCGACCTGCGCGCTTCGGTTTCGCTGGTGATCGCCGGACTTGTCGCCGAAGGTGAGACGGTCATTAATCGCGTCTATCACCTGGACCGTGGCTTTGAACGGCTGGAAGACAAGATCGGCCGCTGCGGTGCGGTGATCGAGCGGATCAGTGGCTGATATCATGAACGTCTTGATCCGCGAGGCCGAGGCGAGCGACGAAGGCGCATGGCGCCGCCTCTGGGCGGGCTATCTCGCCCATCTCGACGCGACGGTGCCGGACGAGGTGACGGCCCATACCTGGGCGCGCATCCTCGATCCGGCGAGCCCGGTGTTCTGTCGCCTCGCGGAGGCCGATGGTGCGGTGGTCGGCTTCGCTGTCTGCCTGCTGCATGAGGGAAGCTGGGCGCTGACACCCCACTGTTACCTCGAGGATCTCTTTGTCGATCCGCGGTGCCGCGGGCGTGGAGCCGGCCGGGCACTGATCGCGGATATTCGCGCACTCGCCAAGGTGAAGGGCTGGAACCGGCTTTATTGGCATACGCGCGAAGACAATCCCGCTCGTCACCTGTATGACGGCTTTGCGCCAGCGAGCGGCATGATCGTCTACAAGCTGACGCCGTGAGAACCGTTGTTGTCGTCAGCGGGCCGGTGAATGCCGGCAAGACGACCATTGGACGCGCCCTGGCAAGGGCGATCGACGGCGCCACCTTCATCGACGGCGATGACCACGATGCGCCGGACGATGCCCCGCTTCATGTCCGTATAGAGGCTGCCCTCCGGAGACTATGCGACGAGATTGTCGCCACCCCCTCCCTCTGCCTCGTCATCGCATATCCCCTGCGCGATGAAGATTACGAGCGCCTCCTGCTCGCAGCCAGAACTCGTAACGCTCGGCTCTTGGTCGTCACCCTGGCGCCGCCGCTGGAGGTGACGCTCGGCGACCGAGGCAATCGCAAGCTCGAGGAGGAAGAGCGGGCGCGAATTCGCGAGATGTACGCGGGGGGCTACCATCAACCCGCGTTCAGCGGCTTGACCGTCGCTGGGACACCAAGCATCGACCTTGCAGTCCGGCAAATTCTTGCTTGGCTCGACGCGCTGCCGACCTCGCCTTGACGCGCCGACGGTCCCGGCACGTCCTCCAAATGGAAGCGCTTCCGCCACCGGACCGAATAATAGGCATGATCGGGACGAAGCGGTCAGTTTCCTTATCTTCGGATACCGTCAAAGCCTTGCTTCGCTGGCTCATCCGCCCTATCTCAAGGCAACCTCGGCGGGGTGAGCTTTCCTCTGATCCCGCCGCCCTGACAGGAGCGGACAGCCCTCAATGGACATGCTGAAACTTGCAGCCCTCGACGCCGAAGATCTCAAGGTGATCGCAGCCCACACGCAGGATGCCGTGGGCAAGGTTGGTGACATCGTCTGGCGGCCGGCTGAGCATCGCCTCACCATCGAGCTCAATCGCTTTGCCTGGGAAAAGGCCGGCGGTCGCACCAAGCAGCGCCGGCGCAGTCTTCTCCACTTCGCCCGCGTCGAGGCAGTGAAGTCGGCGCATATCCGACGCGATTTTCCCGATGCCATCGTCAGCCTGCTCACCATTCGTTTCGAAGGCAAGGATGAGGATCCCTCGGGGAAGGTGTTCCTTGAGTTTGCCGGCGGCGGTTCCATGCGGCTCGATGTCGAGTGCATCGAAGCGAGCCTGACCGATCTTGGCGCCGCCTGGGCCACCGAGCATCAGCCAAGCCACGACCTGAACTGATCCACCCGTTTCCCTCGCTTTTCGCTGGAGAGAGCTGTGGCTATCCGCCTCGACGACCGCGCGCCTGATTTTGAGACCCGTTTTGCCGCTTTCCTGACCACCAAGCGTGAGGTGTCGGCCGATGTCGATGCCGCAGTCGCAGATATCATTGCTGATGTCAGGTCGCGCGGTGACGCTGCGCTGCATGACTGGACCGAAAAGCTCGATCACTTCGATACGCGGCAGCGTGGCCTTCGGGTTTCCGAGGCGGAAATCGATGCGGCCATTGCCGCCGTAAAGCCCGAGGTGATGGATGCGCTGAAGCTGGCCCGCGACCGCATCGAGAGTCATCACGCGCGGCAGAAGCCGCGGGATGACCGCTACACCGACGCCATCGGCGTCGAGCTCGGTTCGCTCTGGACCGCGATCGAGGCCGTGGGACTGTACGTGCCGGGCGGTACCGCAAGCTATCCCTCAAGCGTGCTGATGAATGCAGTGCCGGCCAAGGTCGCCGGTGTCGACCGGCTGGTCATGGTGGTGCCGGCCCCGCGTGGTGAGATCAATCCGCTGGTCCTTGCCGCGGCTCGGCTGGCCGGTGTCGATGAAGTCTACCGCATCGGTGGCGCTCAGGCGGTGGCGGCGCTCGCCTATGGTACCGAGACCATCAAGCCGGTCGCCAAGATCGTCGGCCCCGGCAACGCCTATGTCGCCGCTGCCAAGCGTCGCGTCTTCGGCACCGTCGGCATCGACATGATCGCCGGCCCGTCGGAAGTGCTGGTGATCGCCGATCGCGACAACGATCCGGACTGGATCGCTGCTGATTTGCTTGCCCAGGCAGAGCACGACAAGGCGGCTCAATCGATCCTGATCACCGACGACGCCAAGCTGGCCGAGGCGGTGGAGCAGGCGGTGGAGCGCCAGCTGGCAGCCTTGCCGCGCGGCGGCATCGCCGCCGACTCCTGGCGCGATTACGGCGCCGTCATTCTGGTGCAGAGCCTCGATCGCGCCGTGCCGCTCAGCGATCGCATTGCGCCGGAGCATCTGGAACTCGCGCTCGCCGATCCCGAGGCCATGCTCGGTCGCATCCGCAATGCCGGCGCCGTCTTCATCGGACATCATACGCCGGAGGCCGTCGGCGATTATGTCGGCGGTTCCAACCACGTCCTGCCCACTGCGCGTTCGGCCCGCTTTTCGTCAGGCCTCGGCGTGCTCGATTTCATGAAGCGCACGTCCATCCTGAAGGTGCCGCCGGCGGCGCTGAGGCAGATTGGTCCTGCCGCCATCGCTCTCGCCGAAGTCGAGGGGCTCGGCGGGCATGCGCGCAGCGTGTCGATCCGCCTTGAGTAAGCCTCACTCGCCCGTTTTGCAGGTGTTGACGCCGATCAGCGTATAGGCCGGGCAGAAGTTGAGCAGCGCGCTCGCCAACAGACCGACGCCGATGAGGCCGATAAGCCATGCCCAGCCGCCGAGGCCGATGAAGGCCATGCCGGCGAGTGAGGGTACGGCAATGATGAGAAGGACGATGCCGGCGATGAGCCGGACGAGGCGGTCGGTCGAACCAACATTCCTGATCATGGTGCTCTTCCTGTCTGCCGCGGACCCTAGAGCGCAGTTCGATCTGGATGAATCAGATCGGCGCTCTAGGCTTTTGTTTGCGAAGCATCATCTTATCGGTCCTCGTTTCACTCCGGTCGGATGATGCTCTTAGTCCGTAACGGAAGGCTAGACCTGAGCAGCACGACCGGCAACGCGCCAAATGGCGAGAATTTCAAATGAAAAAGCGCGACCTTGGCCGCGCCTTTTCAGTTCCTTTGCCTGGTGCCGGTTAGGCGGCCCGCAGGCCCTTCACGAAGCTGGCCACTTCGCCCTTCAGGCTGGCTGCCTGCGATTGCAGGGCATTCGAGAGCGACATCAACTGCGTCGCGGCCGACCCGGTCATCTCGGCGGCGGTGCCGACGCCGGAGATATTCTCCGTCACATCGCGCGCACCATTGGCCGCCTTGTGGGTGTTGCCGGCAATCTCGCTGGTCGCCGCTCCCTGTTCCTCGACTGCGCCGGCGATCGACTGGGTCACTTCCTGGATCGTGCCGATGGTGGAGACGATCATCGAGATGCTGTCGACCGTGACGGTGGTGGCTGCCTGCATCTCCTGGATCTTGGTGGCGATCTCCTCCGTCGCCTTGGCCGTCTGTCCGGCAAGGTTCTTCACCTCGGAGGCGACGACCGCGAAGCCCTTGCCCATCTCACCGGCGCGTGCTGCCTCGATGGTGGCGTTGAGCGCGAGGAGATTGGTTTGCTCGGCGATGGCTCGGATCAACTCCACCACCTCGCCAATGCTCTGGGCCGAGGCTGAGAGCGCCTTGACGTTTTCGCTGGAACGCTGCGCTTCACCGGCCGCGTTGCGGGCGATATCGGCTGACTTCGTCACCTGTGCGGTGATTTCTCGCACCGAGGCCGAAAGCTCCTCCGTTCCGGCGGCAACTGTCTCCACATTGTCAGAGGCCGTCTCGGCGGCACCGGTGACAGCTTGTGCCTGCCGACTGGTTTCCTCGGCCGTGGAGGCAAGGTTGCGAGCCGAGTCGGCAACTTCGCTCGACGAATGGGCAAAGCCCTCGGCCAGCGTACCCATGGTCGTTTCGAACTGGTCGGCGATGGCAACACGTTCGGCGACAAGCCGTTCCTTGTTGCGCGCTTCCGCCTCAATACTCTCAACGCGCAGCCGTTCCGCTTCCATCAGGCCGTCGCGGAAAACCTTGAGCGTCGATGCCATCTCGCCGATTTCGTTCTTGGCATTGGCGTAGGGGATAGTGGCCGAGAGATCGCCGCTAGCAACGTCTCCCATGGCGGCAGTTATGCGGTGCAGCGGCCTGACCACGCCATAGAAAACGAAGGCCAGCGCGCCAAGTGCCAGCACCAGGCCGGCGGCAACGGTACCCGCAGTAAGAACGAAAGCTTGATTGTAATCATCGACAGCTTCGGTCTGAGCCTGGGCGATGTCGGCATTGATCTGGTCGATGCCCGTCTGCAGCGCTGCGATCACCGCGTTGAACGGTGGTTGCGACGTCTTGTTGAGAATTGTCGACGCCTCGTCCGGTTTGCCGTCGACCATCTTCTGGTAGATGTCGTTGTGCATCTGGACGTAGGTCGGCCAGTTCACCTTGAAGGTGGCCAATACTTCCTGCTGCTTCGGCAGGTCAGCAATCAGGCCGGAATAGGTTGCGACCGCCTTGTCGACGTCGCTGATCGACTGATCGGCGAGATCCTTGGCTTTCTGACGTTCGCCTGCGTCGGTGATCTGTGCGAGGCGAGCGGAGCGGACGCGCAGGCGCGTGGTGGCATACCGGATCTCCCCAAGGCTTCTGACCAGTGGCAGCTTATGGTCCGCGAACTCGCTGATACGTTCGTTGGCGGCCGAGAGTTGCGACACGGCCACCCATCCGAGGCCACACGTCATGAGCAAAAGCGCGATAATGGTCGCCATCAGCGAAGACTTGAGGGAAACGTTCATAAATGCCCCCGAAGCAGAAATTGCCGCGGAAGATTAGAATGCTGGAACGTTAAGGAATAATTTCTCGGGTCAGCAAATAAATACTGAGAGCTTCGGTCTGGATATAGGGTAGCTCACGGTGCTTCGCAGATGAATAGTCGTAAAAACCTGAGCAGCAGGTGTAATAAAAAACCGGGACCTACTTAATTTTGACGGGGCGGGAGGTCTCCCCCGCCCCTAATCGCTTTTACAGAAGGCTCTTTTCCAAGAGCGTTGCGACGGATGCAGCGAAGGCCGCCGGATCGTTGGGCGCCTCGCCATCTAGGATGCGCGCCTGACCGACCAGGATCGGCGCGGCCGCGGTCACCGTTGCAGTGTCGCCTGCCGCAGCCTTCGCCGCCAGCGCCTTGATCAGGCTGTGGCCCGCATTGAGCTCCAGCACCGGCTTACCGAAGGCGGCCTTGCCTTCCTGGCGCGCCACCAGCTTCTCGGTCATGCGATCGAGGCCGAAGTCGGAGGCGACGAGGCAGACCGGGCTGGTCGCGAGGCGGGCAGAGGTACGAACGTCGGAGACGTCGTCCTTCAGCACTTCCTTCAGCGTGGCGACGAGACCGGCGACTTCGGTGCCCGGCTTCTCGCTCTTATCCTCTTCGGTCGGCTTGACGGCATCGAGATCGGCTTCGCCCTGCGTCACGGACTTGAAGGGCTTGCCCTCAAAGCCGAGCGCCGTGCGCACCCAGAAGGCATCCACCGGGTCGGTAAGGATCAGCACTTCGAGCCCGCGCGCCGCGTAGCCTTCGAGATGCGGTGAGGCCAGCACCTGCTTCTCGTCCTCGCCAAGGGCATAATAGATCGCCGTCTGGTTTTCCTTGAAGTCCTTGACGACATCGGCAAGCGACCGCCAGTTGTCGCCCGACGTCGTGGTCTTGAAGCGGACGACCTTGAACAGTTCGTCGCGGCGGTCAGGCGCCTCGTAGAGGCCTTCCTTGATCACCGCACCGAACGACGACCAGACCTTCTGGAACAGGTCGGCATCGGTTTCGGCGAGCTTCGACAGTTCGCTCAGCACACGACCTGTGACGCCCTTGGCGATCGTCTCGATCACCGGGTTCTTCTGCAGCATTTCGCGCGACATGTTGAGCGGCAGGTCTTCGCTGTCGATCACGCCGCGCACGAAACGCAACCAGGCCGGCAGGATCTCAGCCTCGTCGGTGATGAACACGCGCCGGACGTAGAGCTTCACGCGGCCCTTGCGGCTCGGATCGAACAGGTCGAACGGCTTTTCGCGCGGCACGAACAGCAGCACGTTATATTCCTGCCGTCCCTCGGCGCGGTAGTGCAGCGTCAGCGCCGGCTCGTCCCAGGCGGTGGCGACGTGGTGATAGAATTCCTTGTACTCGTCGGCCGTTACGGCGGACTTGGACTTCACCCAGAGAGCCGAGCCGTCGGTAAGCTCGCGCGTCTCCTCGCCCTTGTCGAGCCGGATCGGCACCGGCACATGCGCCGAATACTCGTGGACGATCCGCTCGAGCGTGTGCTCCTCGGCATAGGTCAGCCCGTCGTCGGTCAGGAACAGTTCCACCACGGTGCCACGCGCTGGCGCATCGGCGAGATCGACCGGCGTCAGCTCGAAGGTGCCGGCGCCATCCGATTCCCAGGCCCAGGCCTCGTCGCTGCCGGCCTTGCGCGACACGACGCGGACACGACTCGCCACCATGAAGGCGGAGTAGAAGCCGACGCCGAACTGGCCGATCAGCGCCTGTCCCTCGGCCTTGTCGGCAAGGCCGTCGAGGAAGGCGCGCGTGCCCGAGCGGGCGATGGTGCCGAGGTTGTCCTTGAGTTCGTCATGGCTCATGCCGATGCCATTGTCGGCCACGGTGAGCGTCTTCTTGTCCTTGTCGGCGGAGAGCGTGATGGCAAAGCCGCCTTCGCCGGCCAGCTGCGGCTCGGCGATGGAGAGATAGCGCAGCTTCTCGCAGGCATCGGCCGCGTTGGAAATCAGCTCGCGCAGGAAGATATCTTTGTTGGAATAGACCGAATGCACCATGAGGTGCAGAAGGCGGGAAACCTCGGCCTCGAAGCTGTGACGTTCCGTTTGCGTCATGGTCTCGCTCATATGAATGATAAGGGCCGGCAAGCCGGCGCGCGACCGCTATGTGTTGCCGGAGAAGGCCGGAGTCAAGCGCTGTCGCCCCTCTCCGCAAGGATCATTGGACGTAGCCGGAGGCATGCGTAAAACTCCTGCCCGGGTCGACCTTTGCTGGCTTCGTCGGGCCGGGCGGTCGTGCTATGGCTCGACGGTCATTTTGCGGAGGACAGTCGTGACCGACACCGCCACCATTTCCGGGCGCCTTGTATCGGTGACCCTCGACCCGGCTTCGATCGGGCAGATTTCGCGGGAGGTCGAGCACGAGCGGCAGGTGGCGATCTTCGATCTTCTGGAACAGAACTGCTTCGAGCCGGTGGGCTTTTCGGGCGGCGAGTTCGTTCTTCGCCTGTCGATGGTGTCCAATCGCCTTGTGCTGCAGATCTTCCGGGCCGATGGCGAGCCCGTTACCACGCACATCCTGTCGTTGACGCCCTTCCGTCGCATCATTCGCGACTATTACATGGTCTGCGACAGCTATTACGAGGCTATCAAGGTGTCGACGCCGACCCAGATCGAAGCGATCGACATGGGCCGGCGGGCGATGCACGACGAGGGCGCCCAGATCCTCATCGACAAGCTGTCCGACAAGATTGCCATCGACAAGCTGACGGCGCGGCGGCTGTTCACGCTGATCGCCGTATTGCACTGGAAAGGCTGAAGCTGGAACCCAGGCTACCTGGTTGGGGTCTCATGACGGACGACGTGGACACAGCGACAGACGAAAAGCAGCCCGGTGCGGTGCTGTTCGCCTGTTCGTTCAATGCGGTGCGCTCGCCCATGGCGGCGGCCATCGCCCGTCATCTGTTCCCCGGCAAGATCTTTGTCGATTCCGCCGGCGCCCGCCGGGGCGAACTCGATCCCTTCGCCGTCGCGGTGATGGACGAAATCGGCCTCGATATTTCCCACCATCGCCCCCAGACCTTCGAAGATCTCGAGGACAGCAACTTCGACCTCATCGTGTCGCTCGCTCCGGAAGCGCACCACAAGGCTATCGAATACACGCGCTATAACTCGGTCGAAGCCGAATACTGGCCCACGGCCGACCCCACCCTGGCCACCGGTTCGCGCGAGCATATCCTCGACGAATACCGCGCCGTCCGCGACCAGTTGATGGCCCGCATCAAGACGCGACTCGGCTGGAAACCGTCCTTTGCGCCGCGCCGCGAGGGCGTCGTGGAGGAGGGCGCAACGGCCGAGAACGGCTGATCGATATGCCCCTTAAGACCTATGCCTGCCTATACACTCGCTTTTCTGAGCGTTTTTCAGCCGGGGTGGTTTATTTTGCGGTGCATTTCGGATAGTTATCCGCCACCAATTCCCGAAAACGGATCAGTGCCCGCATGACCAAGGAAGAAGTCCTGGAGTTTCCAGGCGTCGTTTCGGAACTTTTGCCCAACGCGACTTTCCGCGTTCGTCTCGAGAACGACCATGAAATCATCGCTCACACCGCTGGCCGCATGCGCAAGAACCGCATTCGTGTCCTGGCTGGTGACAAGGTTCTTGTCGAGATGACGCCCTATGACCTGACCAAGGGCCGTATCACCTATCGCTTCAAGTAAGCGGTGACAGGAGGCGGCGAGCCGCCCCGGCTCGATCCGGGATGCGGGCGGCTGTCTTCCTGCGTGACAAAACAGTTGGAGAATTTCTGGCGGACCGGAGTTCGCCGAAAATCCTCTAGGGTGAGCCCGATGACCGATCGTCCCGTCCTGGTTCTGGCCTCCGCAAGCCCGCGCCGCGTGGCATTGCTCAACCAGCTTGGCATCGCGCCCGATCTGCTGTTGCCTGCCGATATCGACGAGACCCCGGGCCGCGCCGAACTGCCGCGCCGCTTGGCCCGTCGTCTTGCCCGCGCCAAGGCCGAGGTGGCTGCCCACCGCGTCCCGCTGCAAGACTATCCTGGCCGCGACGTGCTGGTGCTGGCCGCCGACACCGTGGTTGCCGTCGGGCGCCGCATCCTGCCCAAGGCCGAGACCTTTGCCGACGCCGAAGGCTGCATCGCGCTGCTGTCCGGCCGCACCCATCGCGTCTTCACCGGCCTTGCACTGGCAACGCCGTCCGGCTTGCGCGAGAAGCTGGTCGAAACGCGCATCCGCTTCAAGCGCTTGTCGTCGCATGAGATGGCCGACTATCTCGCTTCCGGCGAATGGCAGGGCAAGGCCGGCGGCTATGCAGTCCAGGGCTTCGCCGGCGCCTTCGTCGCTTCGGTGTCCGGTTCCTATTCCTCGGTGGTCGGCTTGCCACTGCACGAGACCGCTAACCTGCTCGAATCCGCCCGCTACCCGGTGCGAGCGCGCTGGGCCGACGGAGCGCTCGCCTGATGGTCGCGCCAAAGGGCCCCCGCTGCCCCAACTGCGGCGAGCCGACCGATCCGGCCTTCAAGCCCTTCTGCAGCAAGCGCTGCAAGGATGTCGACCTCAACAGGTGGCTGAAGGGATCCTATTCGATCCCGGTCGTCGAATTCGACGATCTTCCCATGCCCGATGATGACGACGACGGCCGCGCCTGAACTGCACGTGAGGCAAAGCCGCTCGGAAGGGTGGGGCTTCGCCCTTGAAAAGGCTGGTTTTTCCCCACCTTGCCGGCGTAATTGATTTTTCCCGTCAAACCCTCTGGACAGGTCCGCAAGGACTATCTATAAGGCCCGTGCTTCGCCGTTGGGACGCAACCAAACGCCCGGTGGATCGCGGCAAGTGCCTGAGTAGCTCAGTTGGTAGAGCATGCGACTGAAAATCGTAGTGTCGGTGGTTCAATTCCGCCCTCAGGCACCATCTACTCCCTAAGTATTTGAAGACAAACGAGTTTATACATCAGGTCCCTCACCATTGGGTTGGGTGAGGGAATTACGTGCCGTCCTGTCGCGTACTTTTGTGTCTGCGTCCCCGCGGCGTTCGCAATTGACAGACCGCGCTTCAGGGGACATGTGGCTTATTGGTCATCCACCTTCCTTCGTTCCCCTTAGTCGCTTCAAGAATGGTGGGAATTCCTTGGTGTGACCGGAAAGGGCATTCTAAATGCGCTTGAGGGCTTCAAATGAAGGGAAGGTAATCGACGCAGTAATTCGCCTCATCGAAGAACGCGATGGTGTCTCAAGACGTGGCGTTCGCGATCCCGAGCGTGAAAGGCACTCGTCGCCCGTAGACCAGACCTGTGTGTTGGGTGAAGTGCTCTATGCATTTGAACACACCGAAATCGAGCCGTTTGCCAAGTATATTGAAATGAGGATGCACAATGAGGAATTGCTTGCTCCGATCGTAGAATCTCTCAAGGATCTGGCGGGAGCTGATGAATACTACCGTCTTCTCGTACCCATTGATGCGTCAATCGGCATTCGGAACGGTGACCGCGAGAGTGTCCGTTCCGCACTAATCGCTTGGATAAGGCAGGAACCCACTAAGATTCAGCTGCATGCAAGCAATTCAATGGTTCGACCACCCAACATACCCTTTTCTGTAGCTTTGAATCGGTATAAGCAACCTGCATCGGTGCCGAACTACTATCCATTCTTTTATATTCAATGTGCTCCCGATTCCGACATTATCGAGAGGAGCCGCATCGATCGTTTGAAGCAGGCATGCGTGAAAAAATTCGGAAAGTTGGCTGCTTGGAAAGACAAGCATAGGGCTCGATCGATCATTATCTTCGAAGACAACGATGTGGCGCTCTCGAACGAGTCTTTGATCGCAGCGGCGTTTTCCGAGGCTGAGACTAACCGTACCGATTGCCCAGATGAAGCCTACCTCGTTGCGACACACGCGCCGACTTGGTACGTATGTTGTCTCCGACGGCTAGAAACCACATACTTTGAAAATGATGAGCGACCCTGGATAATCGATCCTGCCACGCTAGTTGATTTGACCGGAAGGTGATGGTTGCCTTCACGGGAGGGCCGAACTCAGTCACCAAGGAGGTCCGCTCTTCCTTGCCCTCCGAAGCGACCATCAGCTCACCGCAGCCGGAATCCTCGCGATCACCTTGATCTCGAAGTCGAAGCCGGCCAGCCAGTTGACGCCGACGGCTGTCCAGTTGGGGTAGGGGCGCTCGCTGAACACTTGCTGCTTCACGGCCATGATCGCCCCGAACTGGTTTTCTGGATCGGTGTGAAAGGTCGTCACGTCGACGATATCGTCGAAGGTGCAGCCGGCGGCTACCAGCGTGTCCCTGAGATTGTCGAAGGCGAGCTGGACTTGGCGCGCAAAATCCGGCTCAGGCGATCCGTCGGGCCGGCTGCCGACCTGTCCTGACACGAACAGCAGGTCGCCGGATTGGATGGCGGCGGAGTAGCCGTGCTCTTCATAAAGGGCTTGTCTGTTGGCTGGGAAGATAGCGGTGCGTTGGGCCATTTGGTCTCTCCATGAGGGGTTGGATTTGCAAGCTCGCCGGCCATGGGAGCTTAACGCGTCCCGCAATTTGATATACGGTGCGTATGTGAGTTAATCCGCATACGCGACGTATGTCAAGTTCGCATACGGCGCGTATCTGAAATTGAGGCGCGAGCCATGGCCAAGCGACGCATTGAGACGATGGAAGAGAACCGCGCCAAGCTGGTCGCCGCAGCCCGCAAGGCGTTTGCCGAGAAAGGCTATGCTGCCGCATCGATGGACGAGCTGACCGCCAGCGTCGGCCTGACGCGCGGCGCGCTCTACCATAACTTCGGCGATAAGCGCGGACTTCTGGCGGCCGTTGTCAATCAGATCGACACGGAAATGGCGATGCGCGCCCAGGAGGTTGGCTCGGAGGCCGGCGATGGCTGGCAGGCTGTGCTCGCCGAGGGGGCCGCCTATATCGAGATGGCGCTCAATCCTGAGGTTCAGCGCATCGTTCTGCTCGACGGTCCCGCCGCGCTCGGCGACCCCTCGCAATGGCCAAGCCAAAGCCGTTGCCTGCAAGCCACCACCAAGGCGATCGAACGGCTCATCGACGAGGGCATTGTAAAGCCGCTCGATGCGGAAGCCGCCGCACGGCTGGTCAGCGGCGCCGCTCTCAACGCCGCACTGTGGATCGCAGCCAGCGACCATCCCGAAGACGTTTTACCGAAGGCGCTGGATGCTTTCCGCGCGTTGGCCTCTGGTCTCCTTGCCCGGGAAAGATAGAACCGCCGCGTCTGCTCTTGAGAAGCGTTCTAATCAAGTTGGGTGTAATGCTAACTTGAGAATAATTCTCATATTAAAGATAGTCGATGCATGGGCGGCGTTACAGCATCCGAGGCTCGTCGGGACCGCCCTCGGCTGGGACCAACCAGCAGCGGCCAGTTGGCACGATGACGTTTCACGACTGACCGGATCGCCTGAAGGCGCAAGCGGAGCCTCGATGGAGAGCTGTGATGAGACCGCCGTTGTCTACAAAGACCATCTTACCTCTTGCCGCTGTGTCGCTACTGGCTGCCTCGCCCGCCGCCGCACATGTCAAGTGGTTCGCCCCCTTCATCGTCGGTGCGCCGCCACAGCCGGTGTCGGCAACGCTGACCAATGTCTGGTTCTGGACCGGCATCATCCTCGTTCTGGTCTTCTTCATCGCCACCCGGCTTGTTGAGCGGTCGCTCGCCGGCGAGGTGATCCTGCGGGGGCTCGACAGCGCGACCGGACCGTTATGGCCCCGGCTCGACGATTTCGTTCGCGTCGTCATCGGCGCCTTCTTCGTCGCGATCTTTGCGACGGGCGGCGTCTACCTGACGCCCGACCTCAAGACGCCTGCCGAGTGGGTGTCCTGGATGCAGCTCCTGATCGCGGCGCTGATCTTCTCGCGCCGCACCCAGCCGCTGGCGGCGGCCGGCATCATTGGCCTCTGGCTTCTGGCGCTGCGCGACTACGATATCTTCCATCTCTTGGACTATCTGGCGCTCGGCGTCGGTGTCGCCGCCTATCTCGTGCTGGAGGCGCTGCCGAACCCGAACTGGCGTCAGCATCGCTTCGAAGTGCTGCGCTGGGGTGTCGCCATCGCGCTGATGTGGTCCAGCCTCGAGAAGTTCGCCTATCCCGATTGGTTCTATCCGCTGGTGGTGGAAAAGCCCTTCCTCACCTTCGGCATGCCGCGCGATGTGTTCATTCCGATGGCCGGCGTCGCCGAGTTCACCATGGGCTTCGGACTGATCTGGACGCCGCTGGTGCGCCGCCTGTCGGCCATCGCTTTGTTCGTCATCTTCAATGCCGCCGTCTATCCCTTCGGACGCATCGACCTGATCGGCCACGCGCTGATCATGGCGATCATCGTCGCCATCGCGGTGGATCGGACGCGTGAGGTGCACTTCCTGCCGGCGGCGAAGAAGGCCCTGGCCGGCGTGCCGGTTGGCCTCGCGGCGGCGCTGGTGATCTTTGTCAGCGGCTACTGGGGGCTGCACATCGCCATCTATGGCCCGGCCGGCCGGGTTGGCACGGCGCCGGTCGAACATCTCACCCATACGCCCAACGCAGAGCATCCCCACGACAGCATGGGCATGAACGACGGCGTCTCCAGCGCGACCAGTGCCGAAGCGGCCAACCGCGCCGCCATGGACCGGATGCACGGCCCAATGATGAACGGCATTGCCGATCCGGATCCGGATACCGCCTTCGTGCGTGGCATGATCCCTCATCATCAGGGCGCCATCGACATGGCCGAGACGGTGCTGAAGTTCGGCAAGGATCCGCAGAACCAGCATTTCGCCCGCGAGATCATCGATGCGCAAACGCGCGAAATTCAGGAGATGCGCGATTGGCTGCGTCAGCGCGGCCTGGCCGAACAGCCCTGAGAAGCAGGTCTGACCTTGGTGCCGGCCTCACCGTGACCCGGCGAGGCCGGCACCGGGCACGTCGATTGCTTCCCCACAGTCTTCCTGTTTTTGATCGGGAAGCATGGCGCACACCTCATGCAGCCGATCTTCCTCAAGCTTCTCGATGCCGACGAACATGTTGCGCGCTCGTGAGCTCAGAATCAGTTCGTCGATCTTGGCCTGCAGTGCCTTGCCATCCCGATTTTGGGAGCTCTGCAGCATGAAGACCATCAGGAAGGTGATGATGGATGTCACCGTGTTGATGACCAACTGCCAGGTCGAGGAAAAGCCGAACAGCGGACCCGATATCGCCCAGACGACGACGAGACCCAAGGCAAGGGAGAAAATGGGCGGCCGCCCCGACCATTTCGAGAGCGCCGACGTGAAGCGCGAGAACAAGCCGGACGAAGAGCCGCTCATGCTGACCTCTCAATGTATGGAGCGTGGACCGCTGGCTTCCGCCAGTAGCCCGACGTGGAAACCTGCTGGCGGGGCAGATGCGCTTCGAAATACTCTCGGAGCTCCAGGGCGGCGGTGCGTTCCGCCGCCACCCAAACCATTGTGGTCGGCAATATCGGCGCCTCGCGCATGGCCTCGATCAACAGGCGGCCGGGCGGGGCGGCTTTCCGAGGCAAGTAGCGAACGGCAACCTGACGGGGCGCGTCAAGCGGCAGAACATCGGCATCGTCGGGAACTTCGAGCCAAACGGCACCGCTCGCGTTGGGAGGTAATCCAGCGACAATGTTGGCAACGGCAGGAAGGCCGGTCTCATCTGCGCCCAGCAGGACATCGCCCGATGGCCAGGCCAGCTTGAAGCCCTTGCGAGGACCGGAAATCTCGGCGCGATCGCCAGGATGGGCCTGTTGAGCCCAACTGGCGCAGAGGCCGTCGTGAACAGCCATGTCGAGAACAATGGTTCCCTCAGACCGCTCGCGGACCGTATAGGCGCGGCCATGCGTTCGGTCCTCGCCTGAGTGCGGTACATAAAGCTTGATCCAGTCGGCCGGTCCGGTCGCATCCGCTGCGTCAGACTCCAGTTCTCTAAGCGTGACGCGTTGAATGTGCGGCGTCAGCCTGTAAATGCCGACCACCGAGACCGGGCGCCGCCGGTTGGCCTGCCGGATAGTATCGAGGCGAGCCTGATCAAGAAGAGAGAGTGGCTGCATGGAAGTCTCCAGGCGAAACCATGAATTAGTCGGCTAAATAAATATTCACAGGGCCGCTGTAATTGGGATCGAGCAGTTACTCTGTTCAATTCAAAACTGCCGCCCGCACCGGCCAAAGGCAGGGCGGACGGCGGTTGGGAGTGTCTGGAAGGCGTCGCGGGGAGTCCGCTTATCTACGCCCTAGCGAAGGACTCAAGGTCCGTCAGATCAGCGGAGGACGACGGGTCAGGTCGTCGGTCGGCGGAACCACGTCGGGATCGTAGCCGGTCCAGCCGCCCTCACGATAAACGCGTTCGCGCTCCTCGATATCGACCGGCGGCGTTTCGTCGAGAAGGCGGGCCACCAGTGCATCCTGGCTGTCATCGACCTTCACGGTCACCATGGTGCCGCCACGACGGATGGCTTCGGCATAGACCTCGGCTTCCTCGGTCGACAGGCCGGAGCTGGTCAGCGCATCGACGATGCCGCCAGCCACGCCACCGGCAACCGCGCCAGCCGCGAGGCCCGCCAGGGTCGAAACGAACCAACCGGTTGCAACGATCGGACCGAGGCCGGGAATGGCCAGCAAGCCGACACCGGCAAGCGCACCTGCGCCACCGCCGAGCACGGCGCCGATGCCGGAACCAGCGGCGGTGGCTTCAGCGCCATCGCTGACGCGGTTCTCGTCGCTCTCTGGCGAAATCACCGAGATATCGTCGTTGGAAATGCGGGCTGCGCGCAGGCGGTCCACCACGGCCATGGCGTCGGACCAGCTGTCGTAAAGTCGGGTATGGGTGCTCATGATGCTATCCTTCCCAGTGGGATTGGCTGACCGGCTGAGCGGTCATTTGTTGGGATGATTGGATTGAGGCGTGCCGGGAGAGGGCCCGCCTCATTCCGTGCTGATGGTGCCCTTGTAGTCGATGCCGACGCTGACGGTCGCGCCGTTATGCTTAGCCTTGCCGCGCCAGATCCCGTCTTCCGATTGAACGAGACCGCTGACTTCGGTGTAACCGGCGTCCTCCAGCCAGGAGCGGGCCTGAGCTTCAGTGAAGCTGTTGGCACCGGGCTGAAGATTGCCGGTCGCTGGCTTGGTCTCAGCCGGCGGCGTGGTGGGGGCAGACGGGGCGGCAGGATCTGGCGCAGGCGTTGCGGGATCGCTGGGCGCCGTCGGAGCAGCCGGATCGGACGGCGCAGGCGTCGTCTGGGCAAATGCGCTGCCGCCGAAAGCGATCACAGTGGCCATGCAAAGTGAGGCGAGTTTCATCGGAATCTCCTCGGACGTTGGGGGTCACTGCCGGTCAAACGGGAGCCGGGAGACGGCAACCGGCCGGCGACTTTTGGAGAATGCGGAGACGCTGTCTGAGGCGTCCCGGCACCGCCAGATCAACGTCCCGCTGCGGCAATAGTTCCCACGTCCGTCCCGATGCGATTGTTCATGCCGCGAGGCCGAGCCGATGCGCGCCATCAAATTCGGCCGCAAGCAACAGAACACGGAACCGTTTGCTATCTGAGGAATTCAGTTGGGGGTGTTTCGTCCAATCAAGCTGGATGGTCGAAATCCCTCGCTTGGTTCCATACCGGCTCGAAACTCAAAGCGATCATGATGTCCGATGATATTCTTACCTATTTGCCGGCCATGCGCGCTTTTGCGCGTTCCCTCTGCGGCAATGCTACGGACGCCGACGATCTGGTCCAGGAAACCCTGGTGAGGGCAATCGAGAATATTTCAAGCTACACGCCCGGCACTAATCTCAGAGCCTGGCTTTTCACCATCATGCGCAACCGCTTCTATTCCAATTGCATCAAACGGGCGCGAGAGCGGACGGGCGACGAGGACTGTGCGTCCCAGCAGCCCACCGTGTCAGCCCAGCAGGAATGGACGGTCCGCATCAAGGAGCTGGAGGAGGCCCTCGAGGAGCTTCCAGTTCATTATCGGGAAGCGATCGTGCTGGTGGTGGTACTTGAGGAAAGCTACGCCCACGCGGCCGAAATCCTCGATTGCGATATCGGAACCATCAAGAGCCGCATCAACAGAGGGCGCAAGATGCTGCGCGCCGCCATGGGGGAAGACGTCTAGCGACGAAGTTTCCCCTGAGGCGGTTACGCGGATGGAACCGCTCGCGCCGTCGTCGGTTGAATTTCACACATGCCGCAAGGATGTCTGAACCGCATCCGCACCACGTGGCTGAACGCCGAAAGCGGAATGAGAGGCTATCTCTCTTTCTTCCCCAAAGTCGCATGGTGGCAGGAAGTTGCCGCCATATTCGAGGAGGTTAGTCCGATGGACGATATCCGTGACCATTACGTGGCGTGGCTTCGTGACGCCCATGCCATGGAAGAGCAGGCCCTGACGATGATGCGCGGCATGCTGTCGCGTCTCGAAAACTATCCGGTCCTCTGTGCCCGCATGGAACAGCACGTGGCTGAAACCGAGCGCCAGGCCGAGTCTCTCAGAAAACTGCTCGAAGGCCGCGACAGCGGCACCTCCGTGATGAAGGATACGCTCGGCAAGGCCACCGCCTTCGGGCAGGCTATGGGCGGCATGTTTGCCGATGACGAAGTCATCAAGGGCGCGATGGCTGCCTACACCTTCGAGCAGATGGAGATCGCATCCTACAAGGTGCTGATCTCGACGGCTGCCGTTCTGGAAGATACCACCGCCATCCCGGTCTTCGAGCAGAACCTGGCCGAAGAGCAGGACATGGCCGACTGGTTGTTCGATCACCTCGATCAGACGACGCGTATCTTCCTGGCGCGTGACGAGGCGGGGCTGCCTGCTCGACGATAAGCTACCGGCGAGGGCTGGAGCCTCGTGCCAAAATCAAGCCGCCGCGCATCGCGGCGGTCCTTCTTGCGCAAAGGCGCAACACATTTCCAAGGCGAAGCGCTCAGGCGGGTCAGCTACCCTTCTTGTGGTGCTCAAGCGCCTTTCCTAGTTCGACGGCCAAATCGCGCAGTTTGTCAGGTACAGGTTCGGCGGCTATGGCGTCGATCAGGCGTTTCGCGGCGACGCGTAGCCCTGCCAGGTCCTCCTCGACGGGAGGGGTATCGCATGAGGCGTCAGGAGTGGGATCGTTCGTGCGCATGATAGCCAGCATAGGCACACCGTCTGAAATTCGCATTACCCGACGAAGCGCCAAATCCCTGTTCAACTCATAAATTTGCCAGTGTGACCTTCCTGCAAGCCTTTTTCGGGTCGCGACAGATCCGGGAAATTGCAGGAGCACGCCCTCTCGTCAGGCATAACAATCGGATTGCTGGATTGTTCCGGTTGACGGTCCGGGCAAAAAAGCCCGCCCTGTTGTGAACGGGGCGGGCCAGACGAATCTCAAAAGCGGTAACCGACTATCCTAGATCAGCGGCTTACCGCCGGTTACGGCAATGGTGGCGCCAGACACGTAGCTCGACATCGGTTCCGCCAGCATGACATAAGCTGGCGCCAGCTCGACGGGCTGAGCAGGCCGCTTCATCGGATAGTTGGACCCGAACTTCGACGTCTTTTCGCCCGACATGCTCGCCGGAATGAGCGGTGTCCACACCGGCCCTGGGGCGACACAGTTTACTCGGATCCCCTTTTCGGCGAGCAACTGCGCGAGGCCACCGGTAAAATTCTGGATGGCTCCCTTGGTTGTCGCATAGGCCAGTAGGCTTGGGCTCGGCGTGTCTGCGTTGATCGAGGCCGTGTTGATGATTGATGCGCCGGGCTGCATGTGCGGCACCGCGGCCTTGGCAAGGTAGAACATCGCGTGGATGTTGACCGCGAAGGTCTTTTGCCATTCCTCGTCCGGAATCTCCTCCAGGCTCTCGAACGTATCCTGATGGGCAGCGTTGTTGACGAGAACGTCGATGCGGCCAAACTCGTCGACCACGCGCTGGATCAGGTCGCGGCAATGGGCGGGCTCGGCGATATCCCCGGGAAGCTGGAGACAGCGGCGGCCACATTCGGTGACCAGGCGAGCCGTATCTGTCGCATCCTCTCGTTCCTCAAGGAAGGAGAGGGCGATGTCGGCGCCCTCACGGGCAAAGGCGATGGCGACTGCCCGGCCGATGCCGCTGTCGCCGCCGGTAATCAACGCGACCATACCGTCAAGACGGCCTGCACCGCGCCAGCTTTCCTCGCCGTGGTCGGGCTTGGGGTCCATGACCTTGAAGCTGCCGGGTAGCTCCTGGGTCTGTTCGGGAAAAGGCGGCTTGGGGTAATTGGGATAATGGGGGGCCTCGTTCATGGTCATCTCCAGGATGTGTTGGGGAAGCGATGAAAATCCCCGGCGCCCCGAATTGTTCCTGGAGGATGGATATTGCCCGTCCCGACATTCAGTGCACGGTCGTTGGGAACAATTCGCCTCATCGCTGGTTTGTAGCCCGCAACCTTTCTCCTAGCGCAGAGGTGAAATCATGAAGACCAAATCGCTTGAAGATCTTTTCCAGGATATGCTCAAGGACGTTTATTACGCCGAGCGCAAGATATTGAAGACGCTGCCGAAAATGGCGCGCGGCGCCCAGTCGGCCGAGCTGAAGGCGGCCTTTGAGAAGCATCGCGACGAGACCGAAGTCCAGATCGAACGCCTGCAGCAAGTGTTCGAGCTGATCGGCAAGCCGGCGCGCGGCAAGACATGTCCGGCCATCGACGGTATCGTGGAAGAGGGCGAGGAAGTTCTCGAGTCGTTTGCCGGCTCGGATGCCATTGATGCAGGCCTGATCGCAACCGCCCAGGCTGTTGAGCATTACGAAATTGCCCGCTACGGCACCATGTGTCGCTGGGCCGATCTGATCGGCCAGAAGCAGGCCGTCAAGCTCCTGAAGGAAACACTCGCCGAGGAAGAAGCGACCGACGGCAATCTGACAAAGATCGCCGAAGGGTCTGCGAACCAGGCAGCCCTCAAGGCGGCGTGACACTACCCTCAAGCTTTGCCGGCTCGACTTCGCTGGTCGGTAACGATCGCCTTCCGCGATCGTACCCGACGGATGGAGCCAGGGGAGTCGCAGGTTTGACTTCGGTGTGCGTCATTCTCCACCTCACTCAGAAACGCGTACCGATGCGGACGGCCTTACCTTGGTGAGGCCGTCCGAGTTTTGCGTTGCATAATTAACTCCCTTTACGAGTTGAAGTTGTTGAGTTTTGTCACAACGCAGTCTTTCAAAATCCCCATTCGAGATTTGCGAAAAATTCATAAGAGCGCCGTAAATTTGCCTAGGCATAAAGGTGAAGGATGGCGCTCGGTAAACAACTTCAAACTGCGCTGAGCGTCAGCCGACGCGTGTCGTTGCTTGTAGGGGCGCTTGCGGCGTCCTGCCTTGCCGTCGCTATAGCCCTGATGCTTGCCCTTCACGGTGCTTTGCCGACTTCCTGGCAGGCCGGCTTGTTAACCGGCCTTGTCTCGGAAACATTGCTTCTTCTATTGATCGTCGTCATCGGTTTCATGTTGGTGCGAAAGAGCCTCGCGCTGATGCAGGGCGAGGAACGTGCCGAAAGCTCGGCCAGGGTCGATCCGGTTACCCAGGCCCTGACGCGGGCCGATTTCCTTGAGGTCTTGCGCCGGAGGGTTCAGACCGCAGGCGACCAACGCCACGCCTACGTGATGCTGGATCTCGATCATCTCAAGGCGCTCAACGACACGTTTGGCCATGCCGCCGGTGACGAAGCGCTCGCCCAGCTTGTCCGCATCTGTCGCGATGAGTTACCGGACGCTCTCGTTGGCCGCTTGGGCGGAGATGAATTCGCACTGCTGATTACCGATAGCGCTTCGCGAGGCGAGGTCGTGCAGGCGGTGAAGGCACTGCTCGACCGGTTGCGCTTGCCGGTTCAGATCAATGGCCGCACCATGCGTCTCTCAGCAACGGCCGGTATTGCCATGGCGCCTGATGACACGCATATCGCGCTTGAACTGGTCAATCTGGCCGATCTCGCCCTTTACAAGGCCAAGCAGGCGCGCGGCACTGTGCTATCCTACAATTCCCGTATGCTGGTGGATGACCGCTACACTCGGTTACTGACGCGCGAACTTCGGGCCGCTATCTATCTCAACCAGCTCGACATGCATTATCAGCCCATCGTCGCCGCCGATGGTGTCGAGCAGACGGCCTTCGAAGCCTTGATCCGCTGGCATCATCCGTTGCGCGGCACGATCCCGCCCGATGAGTTCATCTCGGTAGCCGAGCAATCGACGCTGATCGAAGAGGTTGGCGAATGGGTCATCCGCCGCGTCATCCGCGACGCCGTGCGCTATGGTCAGTATCAGTTCGGCATCAACGTTTCAGCCGTGCAGTTGAAGCAATCCGGCTTTGCGAACTTCGTGATCGGTGAGTTGGCCTCAGCCGGTCTTCCCGCCTCGCGTCTGGTGCTCGAAATAACGGAAACGGTCTTTCTCGATTTCGGCTCCGTGGAAAGGGCAAACCTCGAAGGCTTGCGAGCCGCCGGCGTGATGATCGTCCTGGACGACTTCGGGTCGGGCTTTGCCTCGTTGCAGTATCTCAGGAAGTTCCGCTTCGATTGCCTGAAGATCGACAAGAGCTATGTCCACGCGGCCGGTTCGAGCGAAGTAGACATGACTTTTGTGACGGCAATCACTGAACTCGCGCGCGCGCTTGGCACGCGTGTTCTTGCCGAAGGCGTGGAAACCGAAGAACAGTATCTGCTGATGAAAGCTGCAGGCTGCCAGGTTTTCCAAGGCTACTATTTCGGAAGACCGGCATCCTTGCCCGAAGCCGTTTCGCCATCCGGCATGCTGGAGCGGGAACGCATGGCCGCGAGCTGCTGAGAGGCTATTCTTCCCGAGCATACAGCCCCTTTTGCTTCGCGCGCGAGAAAGCTCGTTCCAGAGAGAGGGATTTTCGTCGTAAGCTCCTGATCGGATCTTTGCGATCGCTATCCGCTTCTCATCCGAGGTTCGCCATGCGCTTGATCGGCATGCTCGATTCCCCTTACGTCCGCCGCGCTGCGCTGACGCTCGCCGCTCTTGAAATTCCCTTCACCCACGAACCCTTGTCGGTTTTCCGGCACTACAACGAATTTGCGGCGATCAACCCCGTTGTCAAAGCGCCGACAGCCGTGACCGATGATGGTGTCGTCCTGCTCGATTCCACTTTGATCATTGAATACGCGCTGAAGGCACTCGCTCGCGACAAGAGGCTTGGGCCAACCGATCCAAAGCTTCTAGCCCTGGACGTTCGCCTGACTGGATTAGGCCTCGCCGCCTGCGAAAAGGCGGTGCAGACAGTCTATGAATGCCAGCTCCGCCCGGCCGAGAAGCAGCACCAGCCTTGGTTGGATCGTGTCGCCGGCCAACTCAAGGCTGCGCTGGCTTCCATTGAAAGTGAAATCGCCGGTGCGGATTGGCTCCTTGGCTCGCCCCCGAGTGAGGCCGGTATTACGCTCGTCGTTGCCTCTACCTTCATCTCCGAGATGGTAGCGGATGTGGTTGCGCTGCCCGATTATCCTCACCTGGCGGCGCTCACCGCAAAAGCTGAGGCAACGCCGCTCTTCAGGGCTTGGCCCTACGAGTGAGGCAGCGGCCGGGTAATTAGTATGACTTTTATCGTCTCGGGCTGGCAAAGCGCGAACCGGAAAGCTATTGTCCTCTTCGCTGGCAGGTAGACGTGTCGGGATCGACGTGGAGGAGTTGTATGGCGAAGGTTTCCGTTTTCTCCGACCATGCCTGCCATCTGGGCGAGGGGCCAAGCTGGCATCCCGGTCGAGCCAAGGCATTCTGGTTCGACATCCTGGAGAAAAAGCTGCTGGAGATGGCGCTGGACGATTCAGCGCCTCGCGTCCATGATCTGCCATTCCATGCCACGGTAGCCGCCCGTGTCGATGACGACAGGCATTTGATCGCCAGCGATGCCGGTCTTCATCTCCGGTCGATCGATGGCGGAACGTTGATCGAGCACCGTCCCTTCTGGGACGATCGGCCCGGCACCCGCAGCAACGATGGCGCGGTTCATCCGTCCGGGGCACTCTGGATCTCCACGATGGACTGGCGCTTCGCGCAAGGTTGCGGGCGCATCTGGTGGTATCGCGCCGGTGAACTCAGGTTGGTCGTCGAAGCTCTCACCATTCCCAACGCGATCTCGTTTTCTCCTGATGGGCGCACGGCCTATTTCTCGGATACGCCGGAGCACATCATCTATCGGCAGGACGTCGATCCGGCGACCGGCTTGCCGCTTGGCGATCGGCAGATCTTTTGCCGCGTCGAGGGGGGAGGCCCTGACGGTGCCACCGTTGACGCCGATGGCCTGCTTTGGAACGCACGTTGGGGCGGTTCCGCCGTCGATGCCTATAATCCCGAGGGACATCTCATCCGGTCCATTTCCTTGCCGTCGCGTCAGGTGAGCTGCCCGGCTTTCGCTGGTCCCCAACTCGACCGTCTCATCGTGACATCGGCCTTCGAGGGCTATGACGCGGAAAAGCGTGCCGCCGAACCCGAGGCTGGCTGGACCTACCTTATCGAAGGGCAGTTTCGCGGGCTGCCAGAGCCTGCCGTTCTCATTGGCTGAACCGCCGCATTGACAGGAGGATGATCGATGTCCAGGCCTCGCCGCCACAAGCTCTGGTTCGATAACCCGGACAACCCGTCGATGACGGCGCTTTACCTTGAGCGCTACCTCAATTACGGCTTGACCATCGAAGAGCTGCGGTCCGACCGGCCGATCATTGGTATCGCTCAAACCGGCTCCGATCTTTCGCCCTGCAACCGCGTCCATCTTCGCCTTGCCCTGCGGGTGCGTGAAGGCATTCGGGCCGCTGGCGGCATCGCTTTCGAGTTCCCGGTGCATCCCATCCAAGAGACTGGTCGGAGGCCGACGGCCGCGCTCGACCGCAATCTCGCCTATCTCGGCCTCGTCGAGATTCTGCACGGCTATCCGCTCGACGGCGTCGTGCTGACCACCGGCTGCGACAAGACGACACCGGCTCTGATCATGGCGGCGGCAACAGTGGACTTACCTGCCATCGTCCTGTCAGGCGGTCCGATGCTCGACGGTTGGTACAACGGAAAGCTCGCCGGTTCCGGCACCATCGTCTGGGAAAAGCGGCTTCAGCTCGCAACCGGCGAGATCGGCTACGAAGAATTCATTGAGGCGGCGGCGGCCTCGGCTCCGTCCGACGGCTACTGTAACACCATGGGGACGGCTTCCACCATGAACTGCCTCGCCGAGGCGCTCGGCATGAGTCTCCCCGGTAACGCGGCCATACCTGCGCCCTATCGCGAGCGTGGGCAAATGGCCTATCGCACCGGCGAGCGCATCGTGGCTATGGTCGACGAGGATCTCAGGCCCTCGAAGATCCTGACGCGGCAAGCGATCGAGAACGCGATCGTCGTCAACTCGGCGATCGGCGGGTCCACCAACGCACAACCGCATATTACCGCCATCGCCCGGCACGCTGGCGTGCCGATCGAGCCGATGGACTGGCAGACGGTTGGCTTCGATGTCCCGCTGATGGTCAACATGCAGCCGGCTGGCAATTACCTGTCCGAGGGATTTCATCGCGCTGGCGGTCTACCCGTGGTGATGAAGGCGCTTCTCGACAATGGCCGGCTGAACGGCGATGCGCTCACGGTTTCCGGCCGAACGGTGGCGGAAAATCTCGCTCCTTATCCGGCACCCGATGGCGAAGTCATAAAGCCCTACAACGCGCCGATGAAGGAGCGTGCCGGCTTCATTGTCCTGAAGGGCAATCTTTTTGATGCCGCCATCATGAAGACGTCGGTGATTTCGGAGGAGTTCAGCCAGCGCTATCTGTCCAAACCTGGCGCGGAGAACATCTTCGAAGGTCCTGTCGTGGTCTTCGAAGGATCGGAAGACTACCACAAGCGAATTGAAGACCCGACGCTCGGCATTACACCGGAAACCATCCTCGTCATTCGTTATGCGGGACCGGTTGGCTGGCCGGGTTCGGCCGAGGTGGTCAACATGCAGCCGCCTGCCGCGCTCATCGAGAGGGGCATCAGCGCGCTACCCTGCATGGGCGACGGCCGGCAGTCGGGAACCTCAGGCTCGCCTTCTATCCTCAATGCGTCGCCGGAAGCGGCAATTGGGGGTGGATTGGGTCTGCTCAGGACAGGAGATCGCATCAGGGTCGACCTCAACGCTGGCACCGCCGATGCTCTCGTTGATGCAGACGAATGGGAGCGTCGTCGAGCCGCCTTTGAGCCTGTCTATCCAGCCAGCCAAACTCCCTGGCAGGAGCTGTATCGAGCAACGGTTGGCCAACTGGCTGACGGAGCCGTCATGGAAATGGCAGTCAAATACCAGAAGGTGGCGGACAACACGCCGCGTGACAATCACTGACCAGACAGAGGGAGCTTCAGCGGCCCGCTGCGGCCGCAGCGACCCGCGCCGCGCCCGACCGAATGGTCTCGACAATCGCCGATGCCGCCGCCTCGCCATCCCTATCCGCGATCGCGGTCACCACGAGACGATGGGCTGCACAGGAGGCGGCCTTTGCCTCCGGATTGTTGACAGGGGTCGTGATCGCAAAGGTAGCCGCAAGTGCTACCTCAATGAGCGCCGATGCCGTTCTGAAGAACGGATTGCCGCTGAGACGGGCGATGGTGAGGTGAAAATCGAGATCGGCGGCAGCGAAGGCAGCTGGAGAGGCATCTGGAGCCTGCATTCGGTCAACGATGTCATGAAGCATCGCCACATCAGCATCCTTACGACGCTGGGCGGCAAGTGCCGCTGCAGCCGGTTCGAGAGCAAGACGGACGTCGGAAAGATGCGAGAGCAATTCGAGGCCGATGCCGCAATCGAGATGCCAGCGCAACATATCCGGATCGAGCAGGTTCCATTTCGCCCGCTCGACCACTCGCGTACCTACCCGAGTTTTCGGCTGGATAAGCCCTTTGGCTGCAAGGGTTTTCAGGGTTTCACGAAGCACGGTTCGCGAGACGCCGAAGCGCGTCATCAGTTCGGCGTCGGATGGCAGAAGCCCCCCCTCGGGTCGCCGCCCGCTAACGATTTCATGGGCTAGCTCCCGCACGATTTCATCTTGGCGCGAGCGCTTCACTACCATCCGTCGTGTCATGAAACTCCTCGCATAACCGCCGGGCGTCCCTCGCGAATCACGACTGCGCGGCCGAGTGCAAGGTCTGGTGCGACTATGCCACAACCTGTGGGTCTTGGAACCCGGCCGAAAGGCCAAGAGCTAAAAAACCTTTTGTTTTTCGCGAACTTGAGCGAAATTGACTGGTATCGGCAAGGTTGCTCCGAGGGAGCATGGGAGAGAGGCATGACACATCCGGTTGAAAACTACATCACGCTCGATGGGGCGGATGGCCTCAAGGCGATTTTCAGCCCCGCTGGCGCGCAATTGGTCGCGCTTTACATTCCGACAAGCTCTGGTGGGCCGGTGCAAACGGTCATTGGATCGCCCGGTCGGCTCAATGCGCCGGACGGGGATGGTTGGGCCGGGGCGATCTGCGGCCGCTTCGCAAACCGGATAGCCGGTGCCAGCTTTTCGCTCGACGGCGTGACCTACCGTCTGCCGGCCAACGAGGGTGGCAAGCAGTTGCACGGAGGTGCCGACGGTTTCGGACACCTGATCTGGAAAGAGGAAAAATCGAGCGGCGAAGTGGTCTTTCATCTCGATTCGCCTGATGGTGACATGGGCTACCCGGGAGTGCTGGCCGTGAAAGCGGCCTATGGCCTTAAAGGCCACACGCTCTATCTTGAGATGACGGCGACCACGACCAAGCCGACTGTGGTCAACCTGACGCACCACGTCTATTGGAACCTGCTGGGCAAGGGCGATATTCTTGGCCATCTCCTGCAGATTCCGGCGAGCCGCTACACACCGGTGAATGCCGATCTCATCCCTGTCGGTCCGTTGGCCGAGGTGGCGGGTACCCGCTTCGACTTCCGCGACAAGCGTCCGATTGCCGGTCCCTATGACCATAACTTCGTTCTCGACGCTGGACGCGGTGACCTGCACCTCGGCGCTCGCGCCATCGAGCCGCTGACCGGCCGCACGCTGGAAGTCTGGACCACCGAGCCGGCTATCCAGCTCTATACCGGTGAGCATTTCACGCCAGCCATCAAGGCTCCTTTCTCCGAGCAGCTGAAGAACGCCGGCTTTGCCTTGGAGCCGCAAACCTTCCCCAACGCTCCCAACGAGCCCAGCTATCCGAGTTCGGTACTGCGCCCCGGTGAAACCTATCGTCATCGCATCGAGTGGCGTTTCTCGGGATTCTAGGCTGCGTAGCTCAAAATAAGAAGGCCGCACTCCGTTAGGGTGCGGCCTTCTATATGGACGAGAGTCGCGGGCTTTTCGCTAACTGCCGGCGCGCAGACGATGACCATCGACAGCGAGGTCGAAGACCACGTCGTCCGAATAGAACGGCCGGCCAATGCTCATGCCGAAGGCCGAGCGCGCCACACGCCCGACGACGTGAAACACAGGTCGGCCGTCGGTGTGACCAGTCAGCGTGACGGTGAAATGCTCGGCCAGCGTCTGTCCCTTCAGCGTCAGAAGACCGTCCACCTCGGCGGTGGTCTCCGATGTCCGGCGCACCGCAGTCGATGCAAAGTGGATGGTTGGATGGTTTGCCGCATCGAATACCGTCGACGACCGAAGCAGGCTGTCGAGCGGCGTCACCCCGGTGGTGACCGACCCCGGCACGACCGAGAAAGTCACTGATGATCGCTCGGCATGCACGGGATCCAGGTCGAAGGTTCCCGAAAAGCTCCGGAAGCTGCCATGCACGGTCGGGACGAGCCCCCCTGAGATCGAGAAGGTAACGCTCGATCGCTCGCCAACGCTGTAGCGGCCGGCAAGGTCGTCGAAGCTCGCGGCAGCCGCCGGAACCGCTTTGAGCAGGAATGGTAAAAGGCACAGGGTGGCAAGGCGCCGCCGGAAGCGGCTTGGGACGTGATCAGGCGTTAGGGTGTGTCGCATCGGCTGTACTCCGGGGCGGCATGCCCCAGCCTCAACAACACCGCGTCGTGGCGTTTATTCCCGCTGTCTCGACAATCCAATCGGATCGCCGATGGCAACCCGTCGCGAGGCGATTGGACCGACAACAAAAAAGCCGGGACCCGAAGGCCCCGGCTCGTCAATGGAACGGCTGAAGAAGAACTCAGCCCTTCTGCTTGTTGTAGAGGTCGAAGACGACGGCGGCGAGCAGCACAGCGCCCTTGACCATCTGCTGGAAGTCGATGCCGAGGCCCATGATCGACATGCCGTTGTTCAGCACGCCCATGATGAAGGCGCCGACCACCGCGCCGGTGATCTTGCCGACGCCACCGGTCGTCGACGCGCCGCCGATGAAGCAGGCGGCGATGACGTCGAGTTCGAAGCCGTTACCGGCCTTCGGGGTCGACGAGTTGAGGCGGGCAGCAACGATCAGACCTGCGAAGCCGGCGAGAACACCCATGTTGATGAAGGTGTAGAAGCTCAGCCGGTCGGTGTTGATGCCGGACAGCCGCGTCGCCTTCTCATTCCCACCCAGTGCGTAAATGCGACGCCCGATGGTCGTGCGGGTGGTGACGAAAGTGTAGATGGCGATCAGCACGCCCATGATCACCAGGATGTTCGGGAAACCCTTGTAGGTGCTGAGCTGATAGCCGAGGGCGAGCATCACGGCGACGAGGATGACATTCTGGATGACGAAGAACGCGAAGGGTTCTACTTCAATGCCATGCGACTCGTTGACCTTGCGGCTGCGCCAGGACAGGAACACCAGGAGCGCCGGGATCGCGATCGTCAGAATGATCGAAGTGGAGTGCAGCCCCATCGCGCTCATGTCGAACAGGTCGGGCAGGAAGCCGGTGGAGAGCTTCTGGAATTCCACGGGGAACGGGCCGATGTTCATGCCCCCGAGCAGCCAGAGCGTCAGGCCACGGAAGATCAACATGCCGGCCAGGGTGACGATGAACGCCGGAATGTGGTGATAGGCGACCCAGTAGCCCTGCGCCGCGCCGATGGCGCCACCCAGGATCAGGCAGACGAGCGACGTCGTCCACGGGTCGATCTTGTAATTGACCATCATCACTGCCGCCACGGCGCCGATGATGGCGACGATCGAGCCGACGGAAAGGTCGATGTGGCCGGCCACGATGACCAGCAACATGCCGAGCGCCATGATGACGACGAAGGAGTTCTGCAGCACGAGGTTGGTCAGGTTGACCGGACGGAACAGCACGCCACCGGTGATGATCTGGAACAGCACCATGATCACCACGAGAGCGATCAGAATGCCGTATTCGCGCATATTCTGCCGGAGGAAGACGGCAAGCGACGGCGAGGCCGTCTGGGTGGCTTCGTTGGGCGTATTCATCAAACCTTCTCCCCCGAGCGCATGATGGCGCCCATGATGTTTTCCTGGCTAGCCTCGGCGACGGGCATCTCGGCCACGATCGCGCCTTCGTTCATGACGTAGATGCGGTCGCAGGTTCCGAGCAGTTCCGGCATTTCCGAGGAGATGAAGATGACCGCCTTGCCGGCGGCGACGAGGTCGTTGACGATGGCGTAGATTTCGTATTTGGCGCCGACGTCGATGCCGCGCGTCGGCTCGTCGAGGATCAGCACGTCCGGATTGGTGAACAGCCACTTGGCCAGCACCACCTTCTGCTGATTGCCACCCGAGAGGTTGACGACATCCTGGTAGATGCTGGGTGTGCGGATGCGGAGCTTCTGGCGATACTCGTTGGCAACCTTGCGTTCGACATGCTCGTCGATGACGAAGTTCTTCGAGATGCCCTTGTGGTTGGCCAGCGTGGTATTGTGCATCACGTTGTTGATCAGCACGAGGCCTAGCTGCTTGCGGTCCTCAGTGACGTAGGCGAGGCCCGACTTGATCGCCCGCTCGACGGTGGAGACGTCGGCCGGCTTGCCGTTGATCAGCACGTCGCCCGAGATCTTCTGGCCATAGGAACGGCCGAACACGCTCATGGCGAACTCGGTGCGGCCGGCGCCCATCAGGCCGGCGATACCCACCACTTCGCCGCGCTTGACGTTGAGGTTGATGCCGTTCGAGATCTTTCGGTCGCCGTGGATCGGGTGATAGGCCGTCCAGTTACGCACCTCGAAGATGGTCTCGCCAAGCTTCGACACGCGCTTGGGGAAGCGGTCGGAGAGCTCGCGACCAACCATGCCGCGGATGATGCGCGCCTCGGAGATCTTCTCGACATGACAGTCGAGCGTCTCGACGGTGGCGCCATCGCGCAGCACGGTGATCTTGTCCGCGACGCGGGAGATCTCGTTGAGCTTGTGCGAGATGATGATCGAGGTCAGGCCCTGTTTCTTGAACTCGAGCAGGAGGTCGAGGAGGGCGTTGGAGTCGCTTTCGTTGAGCGAAGCGGTGGGCTCGTCGAGGATGAGCAGCTTCACCTTCTTGGACAGCGCCTTGGCGATTTCCACGAGCTGCTGCTTGCCGACGCCGATGTTGGTGATGAGCGTCGACGGGTTTTCCTTGAGGCCGACCTTGGCGAGCAACTCAGTGGTGCGGCGCGTCGCCGCAGCCCAGTTGATGACGCCGCCCTTGGCGACCTCGTTACCCAGGAAAATGTTCTCGGAGATCGACAGCATCGGGATCAGCGCGAGTTCCTGGTGAATGATGATGATACCTTCTTCCTCGGTATCCTTGATCGAACCGAACTTCTTCAGTTCGCCCTTGTAGTAGATCTCGCCGTCATAGGTGCCGTGGGGATAGACGCCGCTCAGCACCTTCATCAGCGTCGACTTGCCGGCGCCGTTCTCGCCGCAGAGCGCGTGGATTTCGCCTTCCTCAACGGAAAAGCTGACGTCGCGCAACGCCATGACGCCTGGAAACGTCTTGGTGATGTTGCGCATCTCGAGGATCACGTTCGTGCTCACGCGAGGCTCCTTTGTCCGCCGATCTCCGATGGGCGACTGGCAGAATAGTCTTGTTGTTGGTGTATTGCCGCTAGGACACCCTAAGGTGACCGATCCGCGCAGCGGACAGATTGAAGACCGCGCGGGAAACTGGCCCCCGCGCGGAATGGTTGTTAGCTGAAGATTACTTCAGCTGATCTTCCTTGTAGTAACCAGACTTGATCACCACGTCCATGTAGTTGTCCTTGGTCACCAGGACCGGCTTCAGCAGGAAGGACGGAACAACCTTCACGCCGTTGTCGTAGGTCTTGGTGTCGTTGACTTCCACTTCCTTGCCTTCGAGAGCCTGCGAGACCATCTTCACGGTCTGCTTGGCGAGCTCGCGGGTGTCCTTGAAGATCGTCGAATACTGCTCGCCGGCGACAATCGCCTTGACCGACGGGAGTTCGGCGTCCTGGCCGGAAACGTACGGCATCGCGGTGCCCTGGGTGCCGTAGCCGACGCCCTTGAGCGAGGAGATGATGCCGATCGAGATGCCGTCATACGGCGAGAGAACGGCGTCAACGTGCTTGTCGGTGTAGTTGGCCGACAGGATGTTGTCCATGCGGGCCTGGGCGGTGGCGCCGTCCCAACGCATCGTGGCAACCTGAGCGAACTCAGTCTGCTTCGACTGCACGACGAGCTTGCCGCTGTCGATGTACGGCTTCAGGACGCTCATGGCGCCATTGAAGAAGAACGTCGCGTTGTTGTCGTCAGGCGAGCCGGCGAACAGTTCGATGTTGAACGGGCCCTTGCCGTCCTTGAGGCCGAGCGGTGTCACGAGCGACGAGGCCTGGAGCACGCCGACCTGGAAGTTGTCGAAGGTCGAATAGTAGTCGACGTTCGGCGAGTTGCGGATCAGACGGTCGTACGCAAACACCTTGACGCCAGCTTCGTGGGCCTTGGCCAGGATGTCCGTCAGGGTCGTGCCGTCGATCGAGGCGATGACGAGGACCTTGACGCCCTTGGTCACCATGTTTTCGATCTGGTTCAACTGGTTCGGAATATCGTCTTCAGCGTACTGAAGGTCGGTCTCGAAGCCGGCGGCCTTGAACTGATCGACCATGCTATGGCCGTCGGAAATCCAGCGCGACGAAGACTGCGTCGGCATGGCAATGCCAACCTTGCCCTTGTCGGCGGCGTAGGACGCGGTGGCCATGGCGGAAACGCCGATCACGAGCGTGGCTGCCAGAATCTTGGTAAGCTTCATTCTCTCCCCCTTCAATCCCGCAAGGTGGCAACCTGCCACTTACCTTTGGGAATTCCGTGTGAGTTGACGACCAAATTCGTCAGGTGCTTGTCGCCCCTGACGTCCTCATAAAGCAGGAAGGTCCCGCCTTATTCCCTGTTTGGATCAGGCGCATTGCCGCCGGATCCGCTCCTCCCGTCGACGTTGGCTCACGCCATGTGACGGAAAGACCTCCGTTATGCCGAAGACAGCCTTGAAACCACCTCCGACAAGCTGCCCTGATTAGGTCAGCGATCCCTTTTGCCCCGGAGTTCTCCGGGAGTTCGCAGCCGGCGGCTGCCCGATGGGCATTCCATGCCTTCTGCTTTACGCTCGGCAGTTTCACCGAAACCACCCCGCTGTCCAGACCTTCTCCATTCCTACCATCGACTAATGCGATGTTTGCCGGAAATGGCCGGCCCGCATTTGTCTTCGGGCCGGCAAAGTCAAGAACCGCTGTCAGAGAGAAGGAACGGGAAGAGGAAAATCCTCCCGCCTTGCTGTCCTGACCCTGGGGCGTGATGACATCTTTGTCCGTGGACGAAATGCCTTGCCTAAGGTGATATGTTTCCATCTCGCCGGGACGGTGCGCCACTAACACCGCCTCAGCCTCGGCTTCAAACCGCGCACTGATGCAGGCGTTACGTTCGCAACTCCCTGTCATGCCTGATTTTTCCCCCAAAACAGCCGCAATGTCCGGTCCTCTTCCCAGGCGCCGGTTCGACTTTACGTAATAGTTTAGCCAAGCGCTCCCCACTCTGCAAGCCCCGCTTTTATCCGTGCAATCCCTTGCATTTTGGGGTTAGGGGAATAGCGTGCTCGCCTAACATATCGTATTTAAAAGGGAAAATCAGACTTTAGGAGAATTTTGAGCGATTTTCAAAGAGACGGCAATTATAATTTCGAATATCGAACAAAATTTTTATAGGTAAAATACAAAAACACAACTTAAAAAAGAAAATAAACATAAGAAAGTATCTTTAGGATGTATATTTTGCGGTCCGTGTCCCGTGCTATTCGCTCCGAGGCCTTTGGATCGCCTATACTGGTTAGCCTGCGGATACGCTTCCATTGCGAAATCAATGACAGAATAGTCCATGTTTTGATGAACGTTTCGGTCGGCTCAGAATTCCGAAAACGTTGGCAGAGCCCCGATCCTCCTGGTACCGGCTTGAAAAGGGGACCTAGCCCACTGTTCGAGAATGGAGTCGATGCGCTTTGCGGATCAAGCACGGCATGCTGCATCGAATGCAAATGCCCTACCGAGGATTGATTTTCTCAAATCTCTGAGAGCAAGCAAAATGTGATCTGTCGCGCGGTCCGCGACGCGGCAAATGAGGCAAAAGGGAATGAATCCCGACGCTCGGCATGAGCGAGACTCAATGAACTACCGATATGTAGCTAAAATCAGTCGCTGAGCTTTGCCGCAGCCTTCTTCGCTGCGAGTGCCGCCTTCTTGTCGGCCCCCATGCCCTCCTTGACCTCCTGACGGGCACGGCCAAATGCCATTGCATCTCTGGGCACGTCACTTGTGATGACTGAGCCCGCCGCTGTCAGAGCATTATCGCCGATCGTCACCGGTGCTACCATGACGGTGTTCGAGCCGACAAATACGTCCGAGCCGATGATCGTCTTGTGTTTGAAGACGCCGTCGTAGTTGCAGGTAATGGTCCCGGCGCCAACGTTCGTCCGAGCTCCGATAGACGCGTCGCCGATATACGTAAGGTGGTTGACCTTGGCGCCTTGATCGACGCGGGCGTTCTTGATCTCCACGAAGTTTCCTATGTGGGCATCTTGGGCGATTTCGGCGCCCGGGCGCAGCCTGGCATAGGGACCGACAATCGCACCGCCTGCGACCTTGGCGCCCTCAAGGTGGCTGAATGCGCGAATGGTGGCTCCCGAAGCAACCTGTACACCGGGAGCAAAAATCACATTGGGCTCAACCAACACATCGCGGCCGAGCTGTGTGTCAAAGGAAAAGTAGACGGTTTCTGGCGCCACCAGCGTCACGCCCTCGGCCATAGCGTCGGCTCTCGACCGCTTCTGAAAAATCGCTTCGGCCGCCGCGAGCTGGGCTCGGTCATTGACGCCGACAAATTCGTCTGCCTCGCTGCCAATCACGGCTTCGGCCCGAAGGCCTCGCGCTGTTCCGACGGCGATCGCGTCCGTGAGGTAATACTCACCCTTGGCGTTGGAATTTCCAATGGCTTGAAGCAGCTCCGGCAACAGTCCGGATCTGAAAGCCATGATTCCCGAATTGCAAAGACGAATCGCCTTCGTTGCGTCGTCGGCATCTTTTTCCTCTACGATTGCCACTAGCCGGCCATCCTCAATGATCAAACGACCGTATCCGGTGGGCTCGTCCGTCTCGAAGCCGAGGAGGGCAATGTCTGCGCCCGCCAACAGGCGTTCGGTCAGAGATGCGATAGTCTTCGGGCGAACCAGCGGCGTGTCGCCGAACAATACAAGCACAGGGCCTTGATGTGCGGCGAGCGCCTCGCGAGCCGTCAGGGCAGCGTGGGCGGTGCCCAGTCGCTCGCGCTGCTCGAATACCCGTGCTTCGGGCGCTGCTTTGCCGAGGTGGGCGCGCACCTTCTCAGCGCCCGAGCCGATCACGACGCATAGATGGTTCGCACCGCCGGCGCGTGCCGTATCGAGCACCGAGTCGATCAGCGGACGCCCCCCGATTGGATGCAAAACCTTGGGAAGATCTGATTTCATCCGCGTGCCTTCTCCGGCCGCGAGGACGACGGCGAGACAGGACTGATCGGTCATGCTGAGGGCTCCCAAAGGATAGTTGCCGCATTTGGCCGAGACCAAGGGGCATGGTCAAGCTCATAGCGCGGATCGGTACCAAGGAATGGGAACGGCAGGTGTTGCTCAAGGGCGACAGCAGTGGCCGCGCCGTGGCTGAGAGATGCAATTGGAAGCTAGGCAAAGCTGTTCGCTCGGAAAGTGGGTGGCTATCAAGGAACGCATCAACGGTGACGGGGAGATTCTCAATGGCTGACCAATTGACCGGCAACAGCTTGCCTCCCGTGTCGATCAAGGAACGTCGGACTGTCTACGATGGCTGGCTGACGCTTGAAGTTGCCGTGCTTGAAACCACTGTCCACGGCGAGCCGCGATTGGTGCGCCGCGAAGTTCACGACCACGGAGATGGCGCTGCCGTCCTGATTTACGACTCGATCCGGCGGAGCGCGATTCTAGTGCGGCAAGTCCGCGCCGCAGCGCTCTTGGCCGATGGCCATGGCATAACGCTTGAGGCGATAGCCGGCATCGTCGACGACGGCGAAAATGGCGAAACCGCGGTGCGTCGTGAGGCTTGGGAAGAGGCTGGCTGCGTGGTCGGCAAGCTCGAGTTCCTGGGAAGCCCCTATTCGTCGCCGGGTTCACTCACCGAGCGGGTGTGGCTGTACCTGGGTGAGATCGATCCAACCGCGCCGCGCGGTAAGGGTGGCGGGCTCGCCGAAGAGAATGAAGAGATCGAGGTCGTCGAGCTGCCGCTGCGCTCACTGGCCGAACTTGCCGATTCCGGAGACGCGCTGGACCTCAAGACGCGTCTGCTGGTCGAGGCCTTGCGCCGGCGCCAGCCGGAGCTTTTTGCTTGAACAACTCGTCGCCTTAAGGGCAGTCGGCAATGCGGCCGTGCGGTACGTCTTGGCAGAGGCGGTGAGCATCTATCCAGCCAGCGCTCAAGGCAAGGCCAAGCGCATCGACGGTTATAGTGAACGGCTGGAGATAAAGCTCGTAGGTCGTTCCCTGTCCGTCATCGGCAGGCTTGGCCATCGCAATTTCCACCGGTGAACGGCCTGATGCAAGTTGCAGGGCAATTTCGCCTGCCTTGCGAGCCAAAGCCGAATGATCTTCCCAGATGGTCGCGGCCTGCAAACCGCGGGCGATGCGATTGAGCGTTACTGGGTCGCCTCCCTGGCCAACGACCGCAACCTTGTCGATGAGACGCCGTTCTTGCAGCACCGAGATGGCTTCTCCGGCGCTGGCATCATCCGGTGTGAGCACGGCATCAACCGCGTTATGTGTATCGTCGAGAATATTGCCAAAGGCCCGCCTGGCGTTCAGCGACAGACCGCCCGGCGTGTAGGCCTCACCGGCAATCCGGATGAGTCCGGCGTTGAGGGAGTCCTTCAGAACGTCCATCTGACCCGCGTAAAGACGAGCCGTCTGTGGATCGTCGAAATCGCCCTTCAGAACAACCCAATTGCCACGCGGCCGTGCAGCATAAAGGGCCAACGCCTGCATCCGGCCTATGTCGATCTGATGAAAGCCGATCGAGAGAACCCCATCCAGACCGATCGGGCGATCATAGCCGATGACCGGTATTCCAGCGGCCACGGCCGTCCGAATCGAGGATTCCAGGGCTCGCGGATCGACCGCAGCAACAATCAGCACGTCGACGCGCGCATCTATGAGGCTTTTGACATCGAGAATCTGTTTGGCAGCTGACAGGCGAGCGTCCGTTTCTACAACGGCTCCCGAGCTCACTGAGACAGCCTTGCGGATCGTCTCCGAGTCCGTCTTCCATTGGTGCGTCGTATCGCCCGGCCAACTGACTCCTATAACCGGAGATGCTGCAACAGTTTGACAAACCAGCATGAAGAGGAAGGCCGGAAGCACACTCCGCATGTCGAGACGTCCCCCGAATGTCGTCCCATGGGCGGCGGACAATACGCGCCGGTCCATATTTTGTGAAGCGTGACCGCTGATCGTTCGTTCTAACGAATATCTTTGAAGCTCAAAAAAAGCGTGGACCGGTCGGATGTGCAATGTCAATATTCGCCTTGTTCCGAGCCAGGCGACGCGGGGGAGGTGTTCGGCTGGTTTGAGCGGGGTCGGAATGAAATCGCGGGCCTTGCACGTCGACGATCGGGCAAGGGAGGCCCTCGAAGCAGTCTTCGATCTAGGGCTTGCGGATCCGATTGAATCGGTTAATCGGTCCGTGAGTGTCCGCCTAGATTTGCTTGCGCGAGTTATTGCCCGCGTGATGCGTTTGTTTGGTGAACAGGTCGCGAAAGAGCGGACGCCAGAGAGGGAAAACCTCGGCGGGGAGGACAGGTAGTATTATGACCGTGCGTGGAGATGGGTCGCGGCGCGTCTCGGTCGGGAAGGCCGACAGCGATCATGTTCGGCGGCAAAACCGTTCACTTGTTCTGTCAGCATTGCGCAGGCGCGAACCGATTGCCCGTGTAGACCTTGGGGCCGAAACTCGCCTTTCGCCAGCGACCATTACCGCTATCACCGCCGATCTGATCGCAGAAGGTCTCGTCGAAGCGCGTGATGACGAAGCGGAGCTCTCCGAAGCGCAGGTAGAGCCTGTCCGGCGCGGCCGCCCTCGTGTGATGCTGCGGCTCGACCCGACGGCTGGTTATGTGCTTGCTGCCAAGATTTCGCGCGATAATGTCGTGCTGCAGCTCGCCGATTTCGACGGCAAGATCATCGATCGTCAGGAAGCGCTGGTGCCGACCTTTGAAGAGACGCGCGAAAGCTTTCCCGTGAGGCTTGCCGGACTTCTCACTGGTATTGTCGCTGCCAACGGTATCGACTTCCGCCAGGTGGCTGAGATTGCCATCGGCGCGCAAGGCTTCGTCGATACCAACACCGGTTCGGTCATGTGGTCTCCCGCCTTCAGCGTCAGCGACATGCGGCTTGTGGAGCCTCTCAAAACTTTGACGGGAAGGAACTGCATCCTTTCCAACGATGCCAACATGATCGCCCAGGCTCTCCACGAAGCCAACCCGGACGTCTATAATGGCACGTTCGCGGTGATTTTCGTCGACCAAGGCGTTGGCGCGGGGCTGTTCGTCGGCGACCGGTTGCATCACGGCGCGGCGGGTTCGGCCGCCGAATTCGGCCACATGAACCATTTGCCCAACGGTGCTCTCTGCCAGTGCGGCCGTCGCGGCTGCCTCGAAGCCTACATTGCCGATTACGCCATTCATCGCCAGGCGCTTGGCTTGCCGGAAGACGCTCCACCCCTCAGCGTGCGGCCGACACAAGGGGAACTGATCGCGCACGAAGCAGCGGCCTACGCCGGCGACGAAGCCATGCGGGGCATCTATCGGCGCGCGGGGGAGGCACTTGGCTACGGGCTCGCTCGGCTCATGGCGCTGATCAATCCGAGCCGTATCGTGCTGACGGGAGGCTCGGTACGCGCCTATCCCCTATTCGAGCAGGGGCTGAAGGACGCAATCGGATCGGCACTGGTCGAGGATTTGCGGCGGTCGACGGTCATAGAGACGCTGCCTTGGCAGACCGACATGATCATGACCGGACTTATGTCCTACATGCTCTCCCGGCTGGACCGAGAGGTGTTTGCGAATCCAGCCGAGGCAAGACGCTTCAGGATCAGCTAGTCTCTCGAAGGGCCAAATACCCGGGCTGGTGTCGTCAGTTCGCGCGGCGGCGAAGCCATGGGCGGGTTCCGGCGGGGGGCTCCGGCAATGCGCCCGGCTGATAATGAAGGCTGGGCGAAGGGTCTCGACCTTCCGAAAGATAGTGGCGCGTCGTCTTGTTCTTGACCTCGAAAGCTGTGAATCCGACGCGACGCATCAACGGGATTTGGTCGATCAATACGTCGCCAACCGCACGGATCTCGCCTTTGAACCCGGCTCGGACCAGCCGAGCGGCATGACTGAAGCCACGCCCATCGGCAAACTTCGGGAAATCGACTGCGATGACCGCGATTTGCCCGAGAAGCGGCAGCACCTCTTCGAAGCGATCAGCGGGTGAAAGCAGCAAGCCAAGACGGCGGTTGCCGAACCCCTCGCCTCCGAGCAGAACTCGTAAGGCAGCAAGCGGCAGTATGAGGCCGTCGCTTCCATTATCCTCAGAGGTGATGGCAAAGTCGTTCGGCTCAAATCGACCAGCACGAAAGACGTCATGTGTCGAGGCGTCAGTGGCGGCCCCTTGCGGCACTATGGCGGTGGCAACCATGTGTCAGATCCCCGGAATGACTGTGCCGGACGACCGGCCAAGATGAATGCCGCACTCGGTCTTTGTCTTGCCGCGCCAGCGTCCGGCGCGTTCGTCCTCGCCGGGCCTTACCTTGTCGGTACAAGGCAGGCAGCCAATCGACGGATAGCCTTCGTCAACAAGCGGATGTGGCGGCAGGTGGCGGGCCTCGCGATAGGCCTCGATGCGCGCCCGGTCCCAACCAAGCAGCGGATTGACCTTGATGCGCCCATCTGCCGCCTCGAACAAGGGAAGGTTCACGCGCGTCTGGGCCTGATAGCGCTTGCGGCCCGAAATCCAGGCAGCGTAGGGCTCGAGGGCCGCGGCGAGCGGCTTGACCTTGCGGATATCGCAGCAGGCATCGGTGTCCGACATCCAGAGTGCGCCAGCCGGGTCGGCAGCGGCGAGGTTCAGGGCGTTAGGACCACGATTGATGATGCCGGTGAGGCCGAGCGTCTCCACCAGTGCGTCGCGATAGGCAAGGGTCGCAGGAAACAGCTTGCCGGTATCGAGAAAGATCACCGGCAAGGAAGGGTCGATGTCGGCGACCATGGCGAGTAGCACGGCGCTGTCGGCACCAAAGCTGGAGACCAGGGCGATCTTACCGGCGTAAAGTTCAAGCGCCGCTGCCAGGACCGTTTCGGCGGCTTCTCCTTCGTGGCGAGCCGAAAGGAGGCGAGCCTCCGTAGCCAATCCCTGGTCGGGGTCGAACGCAAGGCCGAGTGCATCAAGCACCATAGAGGGCCTCCTTGAACGGCGTTTGGCCAAGCCGGCGATAGGCGGCGAGGAAGTTTTCTTCGGGCGATGTGCGAAGCTTGATATATGTGTCGACCACGGTCTCCACGGCATCGACGATCCCGTCCCCGAAGAAGCCAGGGCCGATGATGTCACCGATCGACGCGCTCTCGTCGGGGTTGCCGCCAAGACTGATCTGGTAGAATTCCTCGCCCTTGCGATCAACTCCGAGGATGCCGATGTGACCGACGTGATGGTGTCCGCAGGCATTGATACAGCCGGAGATCTTGATCGATAGCGGGCCGATCTCGTCTTGCCGATCCGGCGCGCCGAAACGCTCGGATAACTGAGAGGCGATCGGGATCGACCGGGCATTGGCCAGTGCGCAATAATCGAGACCAGGGCAGGCGATGATGTCGGTGATCGCGCCGGCATTTGCGGTGGCAAGACCTGCGGCGGCAAGCGCCTCAAAGACCGCCGGTACGTCGTCGAGCGCTAGGTGCGGCAGAATTAGGTTCTGCTCGTGGCTCACGCGGATCTCCGAGAAGGCCCACTTTTCCGCGATGTCCGCAACGGCATCCATCTGGTCGGCCGAGGCATCGCCAGGGATGCCGCCGATTGGCTTCAAGGAGATTGTCAGCGAGGTATAGCCGGGCGTCTTGTGGCGATGAAGATTCTGTCGCGCGAACCGATCGAGCGCAGGATTACACGTGCGGGCAGCATCGAGCTTGGATGACACTTCGGGACGCTCGATGAGGGCCGGCGGAGCGAAGTAGGCGCGGATACGCTCGACTTCCTCGGCCGGCAGGCCGAGCATTCCGCCTCGAATCTGCTCGAATTCTTCTTCCACGAGCTTGCGCAACTCGTCGATGCCGGTCTCATGGACGAGGATCTTGATGCGGGCCTTGTACTTGTTGTCGCGGCGACCGAACAGGTTATAGACGCGCAAGATCGCATCGACATAGGCGAGAATGTCGGCTTCCGGAACGAAGCCATTGATCTCGCGCGCAATCATCGGCGTGCGGCCCTGACCGCCGCCAACATAGACGGCAAAGCCGATGCCGCCGTCTTCGCCGCGCTTCACCTCGAGGCCGATGTCATGCAGACGGATGGCTGCCCGGTCGTGAGCGGCGCCGGTGACCGCGATCTTGAACTTGCGCGGCAGGAAAGAAAATTCCGGGTGGAGCGAAGACCACTGCCGCAGGATTTCAGCATAGGGGCGGGGATCGTCGGCCTCATCGAAGGCCGCCCCGGCGAAATGGTCGGCCGTTACATTGCGAATGCAGTTGCCGGACGTCTGGATGGCGTGCATTTCCACCTCGGCGAGTTCGCCAAGGATGGCCGGCACGTCTTTGAGAGCGGGCCAGTTGAACTGCACGTTCTGCCGCGTCGTGAAGTGGCCGTATCCCCTGTCGTAGGCACGAGCGATATGGGCCAGCCGTCGCATCTGGGTGGACGACAGCGTGCCATAGGGGATGGCGATACGCAGCATGTAGGCGTGAAGCTGAAGATAGACGCCGTTCATGAGCCGATGCGGCTTGAACTCGTCTTCGGTAATCTCGCCCTTGAGGCGTCGTTCAACCTGATCGGTGAACTGGGCAACGCGCTCGCGCACGAAGGTAGCGTCGAATTCATCGTAGCGGTACATGGCGACCTCCTTCGTCAGATGGCCCCGGGCCGGTGATCGGATTTGACGGTCGGGCCAAATGCCCGGATGCGTTCGCGCAGCCGCTTGGGCACGATATGGCCATCCTCAACCTCAACGGCGATCGCCACCACATCAAGCACCTTCGAAGCCTTGACGTCGGCGTGCGCAGCCGCTTCGGCGGCAGCAAGCTGCTCGGGGCTATCGATGAGCTCGGCGCTATCGATATCGTCGATCCAGTCGCCCTCAGTGGTGCGGTAGACGACGTCACCATCGGAAAGTCGGTTCGCTGTCAGAATCTCGGGCATGGGCTCGGGTGTCCGAAGAGGAAATCTACTGAGAGAACAAATAGTCGATCGCTGAAAGAGGGGCCTGTGCCCTCATTTCAAAATACACGTCGGCAGCGGAAAAAATATCCCGCTGTCGCCCATTTCTTGAAAGTCTACAAATGATATAGCCTATGTTCGATGGAAAATGGCGGTCGCTGGGCTCAAATACTGTCCAACAGCTTGAACCAGGTCATGGCCGCCACCAGCGTCGGCCACCGCAACAACGGCCCTCCGGGGAAGGGCAGTACTGGGACCTTGGCGAAGATGTCGAAGCGGCCCATTGAGCCCGCGACCGCCTCGGCGATGACGTGGCCGACAAACGGTGCGAGCATGACGCCCTGTCCCGAATAGCCGGCGGCGATGTAGACATTTGGCTTCGGCCGGCGAATGAACGGCATGCGGTTGAAGGTTATCCCAAGCGTACCGCCCCAAGCGTGGCTGATCGCTACATTGGCAAGCTTCGGATAGACGCGCGCAAGATGTGGGCGGACGAAGGCGGCTATGTCCTTGGGAAAGTCGTGGCTGTAGGTCTCGCCACCGCCGAACACTAGGCGCCGGTCAGGTGTCTGGTGCCAGTAATAGACGACGAAGCGACTGTCGCTTACCGCCTCTTCGCCCGGGATCAGCATGTCGTCGAGCGGTTCGGTGGCCACCACGAAGTTGTTGATGGGCAGAACGCGAGCGTCGGTCTGGGCATCGAGTCCGCCGAGGTAACCGTTCCCTGCAATGATCACGGTGTCGACCATCACCTCGCCGTTGGCTGCGACAACGATGGGTTTGGCGCCGGGGCGGATTTCCTTGACGCGGCTATCTTCGTAAAGCGTGGCGCCTGCAGCTACAGCTGCCTTGGCAAGACCAAGCGCGAACTTCAGAGGATGCAGCTTGCCGCCCTGCGGGTCGAAGCTGCCGGCGTGGTAGACGTCTGTGCCTGTGCGGCGCGCTGTTTCCTCACGGCCCAGGAAGGTCCGCTCAATGCCCCACTTCTGTCTGAGATGGTCGATGTGACGCTTCTCGGCGTCGACCCAGCGAGGCTTATGGACTGTGTGGATGAGCCCCGGGCGGAAGTCGCAGTCGATGGAATGCTCGGTGATCAGGCGATCAAGATGCGCACGCGCCTCGTCGGCAAGCCTTAGCAGGTCGCGTGTCGGCCCCTCGCCAATCCGGGCCGAAAGCCAATCGGGGTCCTGTCGCTGACCGGGATGAATTTGTCCGCCGTTGCGCCCCGACGCGCCCCAACCGATCTTGTTGGCCTCCAGGACGACGACCTTGAACCCCGCTCGCGACAGCGAAAGCGCCGCGGAAAGGCCCGTGTAGCCGCCGCCGACAATGGCGACATCGGCTCGAGAGTGCCCCTTGAGGGCAGGGTAGGTTGGGATGTCCCCGGCAGACGCGGCGTACCAGGAGGCTACGTGGGGAGCTCGGCCCTCGGCGGGCATGAAGGTCGGGGCGGAGAACATGCGGATCGGTCTCATTCATCAAATCCGCCGGAAACGATAGAGTCCGGTCGTGGGTGGAGGTCGGTCAACCTTCGCCACGGGCCGTCCTCCCGATTGCTTCAGCGTCGTCCGCGTCTTGTCGGTGCACCCTAGACCAAACACCGATGGGCACGGAATCCGAAAGTTGGGCAAGGGCGACATTTGCCGCCCAAGCCGTGGGCATGGTCACCCCATCAATCCGTCGCGCTTGAGATCGGCGTAGGTCATGTCGAGCGTGAGGGTCGCAAGGCGGATCAACTCATCCGCTTCTTCGTGACTGAGCACGAATGGCGGCGCGATGACCATGCTGTCGTGGACATGCCGCATCACCAGACCGTTCCTGAACGAATGCTCGCGGCAGCGTAGGCCGACGCTGCCATCGCCAGCAAAGCGGCGCCGCGAAGGCTTGGCAGGTACCAGCTCGAGAGCGCCCATCAGGCCGGTCATGCGCGCTTCGCCAACCAGTGGATGGTCGGCAAGCTTTAGCCAGCGCTCGCGAAGATACGGACCTATGTCGTCGCGGACGCGCTCGACCAGCTTTTCCTCACGCAAGATCTTGAGGTTGGCGATGGCCGCCGCTGCGCAGACCGGGTGGGCCGAGTATGTGAAGCCGTGATTGAACTCGCCAGTGTCCTCGATCACCTTGGCCACCTTGTCGGAGACCAGCACGCCGCCAATCGGCAGATATCCCGAAGACAGCCCCTTGGCCACTGGCATCAGGTCGGGCTGCATACCGAAGTGCTCGGCGCCGAACCAGGTGCCGAGCCGGCCGAAGCCGCAGATCACCTCGTCGGAGACGAACAGGATGTCGCGCTCGCGGCAGATGCGGGCGACTTCCGGCCAATAGGTTTCCGGTGGAATGATGACGCCGCCGGCGCCCTGGATCGGCTCCGCGATGAAGGCGGCGACCTTGTCCTCGCCGAGCTGATCGATCGCCGCTTCCAGTTCCCGCGCCGCCTTCAATCCGAACTCGGCCGGGGAGAGGTCGCCGCCTTCATCGAACCAGTAGGGCTGGCCGATATGATGGACGCCGGGAATGGGCAGTCCGCCTTGCGCGTGCATAGGAGTCATGCCGCCGAGCGAAGCGCCGGCCACGGTCGATCCATGATAGGCATTGCGGCGGGCAATGATGACTTGCTTCTGGGGCTTGCCGAGGGTCGCCCAATAGGTTCGCGCCATCCGAAGCATGGTGTCGTTGGCTTCTGATCCGGACCCACAGAAAAATACGCGGTTGAAACCCTCGGGCGTGATCTCCGCGATAAGGGCAGCGAGCTCGACGGCCGGCGGGTGCGTCGTCTTGAAGAAGGTGTTGTAATAGGAAATCTCGGCCATCTGCTGCTGCACAGCCTCGGCGATTTCCGGTCTGCCATGGCCGATGTTGACGCACCAGAGGCCTGACATTCCGTCGAGAATGCGATTGCCGTCGCTGTCGGTCAGCCAGACGCCTTCGCCTTTGACGATGACGCGAACGCCACCGGCGTTGAGCGAGCGGGTGTCAGAGAAGGGATGCAGATGGTGCGCAGCATCAAGCGCGCGATAATGGGCGGTTGGATAAGCGTTGTGGGTGAGCATGAAAGCCTCGGGGTAAAGGCGACCAATCCTGCGGACGGCTGAGCGTGAGGAACGAAGGCCGGTGCCGTATGAGCACGGCGCCAGCCCCGATCTCATCAGACCGCGAGCAGGAGATGCTGTCGCTCCCAGCTGGAAATGACGTTCATGAAGGTCTCGTATTCCTGCTGTTTGATGGCCCTGTAGGTTGCCATGAAGCGCGGACCGAACACCTCGGCGAGGTCGCTGCTGTCTTCGAAAAGCGCGAGCGCTTCCAGAAGGCCGCGCGGTAAGCCGAAGGGCAGGTCGCGAGCCGATCCGGGAATTGGCTCCTCAGGCGTGAGCCGCTCCTGCATGCCAAGTAGGCCGCAGGCAAGCGAGGCAGCAATGGCAAGGTACGGATTGGCGTCGGACGACGGCACCCGGTTCTCGACACGTCTGGACCCTGGTCCGGAGTTGGGGACTCGAATGCCGACGGTCCTGTTGTCATAGCCCCAGTGCACGTTGATCGGAGCCGCCGTACCGCGGGTTAACCGCCTGAACGAGTTGACATAGGGTGCAAGGATGCACATCACCGCAGGAAGATATTTCTGCAGCCCGGCAATGAACGAAAAGAAGGCGGGCGTCGGATTACCTTCGTCGTCGGAGAAGATGTTGCGGCCCGTCTCGATGTCTACCACCGACTGATGAATGTGCATGGCCGATCCGGGCTCGCGGCTCATCGGCTTGGCCATGAAAGTGGCGTACATCTTGTGCCGTAGCGCCGCCTCGCGGATCGTCCGCTTGAAGGTGAATACCTGGTCGGCGAGGGCTAGCGGATCGCCGTGACGGAGGTTGATCTCCATCTGAGCAGCGCCTTCCTCATGGATCAGCGTATCGATCTCAAGCCCTTGCTTTTCCGAGAACTCGTAGATGTCGTCGAACAGATCGTCGAACTCATTGACGTGCTGGATGGAATAGGACTGACGACTGGCCTCGGCCCGACCGGAGCGTCCGATCGGCGGCTCAAGTGGGTAATCGGGGTCGAGGTTCTGCTTGACGAGATAGAACTCTATCTCGGGCGCAACCACGGCCCGCAATCCCTCACGCTCGTAAAGCCCAACGATCTTTCGCAAGATCTGGCGTGGCCCGAGGTCGAAAGCTCGGCCATCGCGATGAAAAGCGTCGTGGATGATCTGGGCCGTTGGCTCCGATGCCCAGGGCACCGCGGTGAGCGTCGAGAAATCGGGCCTCAAGAACACGTCGCCGTCGGAGGGGTCGTGCTGGAAGGCGTCGTCCTCCTCGGGGTACTCACCTGTAATGGTTGTGGTGAATACCGAAGACGGCATGGCCATGACGGTCGAGGAGAAGAACTTGTCGGCTGGCATCAGCTTGCCGCGGGCGACACCGGCAAGATCCGGCGTGATGCATTCGATATCTTCGATCCCCCGCTCCTTGAGCCAGGTTTTTGCCTCTGCGAGCGTCTCGACGCCCCGCTCCGGCTTCGGTTCGCCGACCCTCGGCGCGTCCTTGGGTTCGGTCGAAATCAGACTCATGATTGCTTTCTTTCGTTGCTGGCACGCGAAGGCGGGAGCCTCTTCCATCCCGCCCGTCCGAACGCACGCCTTTGTGTTTCGGAAAATGCAGACCTCTTAGTTGTGATGACATTTTTGCGGCTGTGCAATTGCATTTTCGCCGGTACGGGCAGGTTCTGTGATCAGAAAATGCCACGTGCCAAAAAATGGGCAGCAACCAGTTGTCGTCCCACTGTGGCTGTGCATAAATGCGCCCGACCGCCGTGTGCGTAGAACGCCGGATTCTTTCGCTGTTCTATGGGAAAAGCGCCGGAGCCTGGACTTAACCCCGCCGGCTTCGCAAAAGCGGAGACCCGAGGGGCGGTCGTGACAGGGGACAGGGAGCATGACGAAAATGGTGAGACAGCGTCTTCTGGGTGCCGCCGCGCTGACGGTCGCTCTCGCGACGGGTGCCGTGGCTGAGGACAAGGTCGTCAACGTCTACAATTGGTCCGATTATATCGACGAATCCGTCCTGAAGGACTTCACCACGGAGACGGGCATCAAGGTCGTCTACGACGTGTTCGACAATCAGGATATCGTCGAGACCAAGATGCTGGCTGGCGGTTCGGGCTACGACGTTGTGGTCATTACCGGACCCTTCCTTGCCCGCCAGATCTCGGCTGGCGTCTATCAGCCGCTCGACAAGTCGAAGCTTCCGAACATTTCCAACATGTGGCCGGAAGTGATGAGCCGCGTTGCCCAGTATGACCCAGGCAACAAGTATGGCATCGACTACATGTGGGGCACCACGGGCATCGGCTATAACGTCGACAAAATCAAGGCGATCATGCCGGATGCGCCCGTCAATAGCTGGGACATGGTGTTCAAGCCCGAGATCATCTCGAAATTCAAGGACTGCGGTGTGCAGGTCCTCGACGCTTCCGAGGAACTCATCCCGGCTGCTCTCAAATATCTCGGCAAGAACCCGGACTCCAAGGATGCCGCCGACATGGAAGCGGCTGGCAAGCTGCTCGCCTCGGTCAAGCCCTACATTCAGAAGTTCCACTCGTCGGAGTACATCAACGCTCTGGCCAACGGTGATATCTGTCTCGCCGTCGGTTATTCCGGCGATATTCTTCAGGCACGCAACCGCGCCAAGGACGCCAAGAACGGGGTGAACATCAAGTATGTTATCCCGAAGGAAGGCGCCAACATGTGGTTCGACATCATGACCATCCCCAAGGACGCGCCCCATCCTGACGCGGCCCACGCCTTCATGAACTACATCATGAAGCCCGAGGTGATTGCCAAGTCGACGAACTACGTCTCCTACGCCAACGGCAACCTCGCCTCGCAGAAGTTCGTCGATCCGGACATCCTCTCCGATACGTCGATCTACCCCGACAAGGATACGCTGGCCAACTTGTTCTCGACTACGCCTTATGACGCAAAGGCCCAGCGCGTACTGACCCGCGTCTGGACCTCGGTCAAGACGGGTATGTAAACGCCTGGCGGAAAGCAACTGTCGAAAAGCACCCGGTCACAAGGCCGGGTGCTTGCATGTGACGGGTTGTGGTGGCACGTCAGGCTAGGTGGAAACGAGGATTCCGAAGATGATCGAGGCGGTTGGGCCGATCAAGCGCAAGTTTGCTCCCTGGGACGATCCGACGCTCAAACCGTTCATCCGCTTTGAGAACGTCACCAAACGCTTCGGCGATTTCACCGCCGTCGACAATCTCACGCTCGACATTTACGAGCGCGAGTTCTTTGCCCTTCTGGGGCCATCGGGCTGCGGCAAGACAACGCTGATGCGCATGCTCGCCGGCTTCGAACAGCCGACCGAAGGGCGTATTCTTCTCGATGGCAAGGATCTATCCGGCATTCCGCCCTACAAGCGGCCGGTCAACATGATGTTCCAGTCCTATGCGCTCTTCCCGCACATGACGGTCGAGGGCAACATTGCCTTCGGTCTTAAGCAAGAAGGCATGGACACCTCCAGTATCAATACCCGCGTTGCCGAGATGCTGGAGCTGGTCAAGCTCGAGAAGTTCGCCAAGCGTAAACCGCACCAGTTGTCGGGTGGTCAGCGTCAGCGCGTGGCGCTTGCCCGCTCGCTGGCCAAGCGCCCCAAGGTGCTGCTGCTCGACGAGCCTCTCGGCGCACTGGATAAGAAGCTGCGCGAAGAGACCCAGTTCGAGCTGATGGATATCCAGGTCGAGCTCGGCATGACCTTCCTGATTGTCACTCACGACCAGGAAGAGGCGATGACGGTCTCAGACCGCATCGCCGTCATGAACCACGGTATCATCGCCCAGATCGGTACCGCCTCGCAGATTTACGAACAGCCGGCAACGCGTTACGTCGCTGACTTCGTCGGCGATATCAATCTGATCGAGGGCAAGGTGACCGCTGTCGAAGGCGGGGTTGCTACGCTCAGGTGTGAAAGCGTCGATGCAACCGTGATCGCCGAAACGGGGCTCGGAGACGTCGCGCTCGGTGCCGATGCCGGTTTCGCCATACGGCCGGAAAAGGTTCAAATTTCGCTGGAGGCGCCTCCGGCCGGTACGCCGAATGTGTTGACTGGCGAAGTCTGGGACATCGGTTATCTCGGCGATATTTCGGTCTATCGCGTTCGTCTCGCGGGGGGCTCCATCGTCAAGGCAACCGTTGCCAATCTGACGCGTATCGTCGAACGGCCGATCACTTGGGAAGACAAGGTGTTTCTGACCTGGCCGGCCGACGCCGGCGTCATCCTGCTGAAGTGAGGGAACGGGCATGGCGGAGCGCTGGACGCAGGACGTAAGGCCCTTCCTTGCAAAATGGGCCCTGGTGGCGGTTCCCTATCTTTGGAGCCTTTTGTTCTTTCTGGCGCCGTTCCTGATCATCCTGAAGATTTCGCTGTCGCAGACGGCGATCGCCATGCCGCCATATACGCCGGTCATCAACACCCTTGGCGAGTTCTGGTCCAAGCTGGCCGATTTTTCCCTCGACAATTACGTCTTCCTCACCGAGGACCCGCTTTATTATTCGGCCTATCTTTCCAGTCTTCGCATCGCCCTGCTCTCGACCATACTCCTGCTGATCGTAGGCTATCCGATCGCCTATGGCATGGCTCGGGCACCCAAGGGCGTGCGCAATGCTTTGGTGATGGCGGTCATTCTCCCGTTCTGGACGAGCTTTCTGATCCGCGTCTACGCCTGGATCGGCATCCTGAAGCCCGAGGGACTGATCACGATCGCCCTTCAAGCGCTCGGAATTCTTGGGCCGGACCAGCAGATCCACATCTACAATACCGAGACGGCCGTCTTCATTGGTATCGTCTATTCCTACCTGCCCTTCATGGTGTTGCCGCTTTACGCTGCTCTCGAGAAGCTGGATGCGACGCTGCTGGAAGCGGCAGCCGACCTTGGTTGTCCACCCACCAAGTCCTTCTGGGTCATTACCTTCCCACTTTCCTTGCCCGGTGTCATTGCCGGCTGTTTCCTGTGCTTCATTCCGATTGTCGGCGAGTTCGTCATTCCGGATCTGCTCGGCGGTTCAGGGACGCTGATGATCGGCAAGACGCTGTGGGCGGAGTTCTTCAACAATCGCGACTGGCCGGTTTCGTCGGCGGTAGCTGTCGTGCTCCTGATCATCCTGGTGGTGCCGATCGTCATCTTCCAGAACCAGCAGAAGAAGGCTTGAGGAGCGCGCCATGAACAAGACGACGAGCTGGTTCAACGTCACCTCACTGGTGTTCGGCTTTGCTTTTCTCTACGTTCCGATCCTCATTCTGGTGGTCTATTCCTTCAACGCTTCGAAGCTGGTGACCGTCTGGGGTGGCCTGTCGACCAAGTGGTATGTCGAGCTGGCCCATGATCAGGCGATCATCGACGCCGCTTGGGTGACCATCCGTGTCGGCATCCTCTCGGCCTCGTTTGCCACGGTTCTCGGGACCATGGCCGCCCTGGTTCTCGATCGGTACAGCAAGTTCCATGGCCGCGCGTTGTTCTCAGGCATGGTCTACGCACCGCTGGTCATGCCGGAAGTCATCACCGGCCTGTCGCTGCTATTGCTGTTCGTTGCCATTGGCTTCGATCGCGGCTTCTGGTCTGTCGTGATCGCCCATACGACGCTCACCATGTGCTTTGTGGCAGTCGTCGTGCAGTCACGCCTGGTCACGCTCGATCGCAGCCTGGAGGAGGCCGCCCTTGATCTCGGCTGTCCTCCCGTGAAGACCTTTTTCCTCATTACCTTGCCGTTGATCCTGCCTGGCGTCGTTGCCGGTTGGATGCTGGCCTTCACGCTGTCGCTCGACGACCTGGTCATCGCGTCCTTCAACACGGGACCCGGCGCGACCACGCTGCCCATCAAGATCTACTCCATGGTCCGCCTCGGGGTGACGCCTGAAATCAATGCCATCTCTACCATTCTTATTTCGGTGATTGCCGTCGGCGTCATTGTGGCATCGGTCATGTCGCATCGTTCTCAGGTGGAGAAGGAAAAGGCCGAGCGCGCCGTTTTTCTTGGTGGTTGATTGGTTGGTGTTTCCACAGGCGAGATTTCGAGTCTGGCTGCCCCTGGAACGAGCTTTCAAGCTGCTCGATGTGCGGAAAGTCGCGACCTCGGGTCAATTGCCATCGCTAGCCATTTGCTTCTAGATTGGCTTTCGGGTGAGCCGGACGGGGGCACCCACGTGAAGACGGCTTGCAATTCTTCGGACTTAACGTAAGTTAGAAGTATTCTAATAAAGGAGGCTTTCATGCGTGGGAATGAGAAGGTCATCGCGCGGCTCAACGAGGCGCTTTTCCTCGAGCTTGGTGCTGTAAACCAATACTGGCTGCACTATCGCCTCCTCGAGGATATGGGCGTCACCAAGTTTGCCAAGAAGGAGCGTGAAGAGTCGATCGAGGAGATGCAGCACGCCGACAAGCTGATCTCTCGCATTATCTTCCTTGAGGGACACCCCAATCTTCAGACCATCCCGCCGCTTCGCATCGGCCAGACCGTCCGCGAAATTCTCGAGGCCGACCTTGCGGGCGAGATCGACGCACGCAACTCCTACCGCGCCTCGCGCCTGTTATGCGCGGAGGAGGGCGACTATGTCTCGATGGAGCTATTCACCGATCTCCTGAAGGACGAGGAGGGACACATCGACTTCCTCGAAACCCAGATCGCACTCTACGACAAGATTGGCGAGGCCGCTTATATCCAGTTGAACGCTGCCAGCACCGACAAGGCCGAGTAAGCGGCCAGCCCATGGGTAAAGGCTGCTGGCAGGCTTAGGCGCCAGCGGCTACCCTGCGGCGTTCCTGCATACTGTCACGATAGGCGCGCTGCTGTTCGACGATCTGCTGCCGCCGCTCGGCCAAGTCGGAGGTGGCCAGTCGCTTTTCGATATGTGCGTTGATCACGTCGATCGCCAGCGGAAAGCAGCCACAGCAGCGCCCCCGCGTTCCAAGTTGGCGGTATACCAGCCCGGGCGTTATGACACGCAACGGCATTTCGGTCAGGAGTTCGTCGACAGCGCCTTGGATGTCTTCGACGGTCAGAACGTTGCAGTGACAGACGATCATCGATGAACTCCGGGGGCGCTATTTGCTGCGCCCGTAGCTCCGCGTTTCTCTTTGGCGAGAAATAGGCGTCTACGCCAATCCGGCCTTGTTGATAATCATTCTCAACTTCATTTTCAAGCACGTGGTAACCCGAGGGGTGCCCGCGCAGGTCTGCCGGTCGTCCGGCGCAGGTCTGTGGAGGCGACCCCGACGCTTCCGAATGTCAATAAAAAACACCCGGCGGGAGTACTCACCGGGTGTTTTTATCTTCAAATATTTCAATAATTTATTCAGCGAGGACCCGTGTCGACGGGAAGGTGATCTGGATCATCGTTCCCTGACCGGGCGTCGAGTCGATCTGGAAGGCGGCGCGGTTGGCTTCGACAAGAGCCTTGGTGAGCGGCAGGCCAAGACCTGTCCCACCACCAGTCCGTGAGGTCGACAGCTGGCGAAATGGCTCCATCGCCTTGACGATGTCGCCTTCGCTCATGCCATGGCCGGTATCGCGCACCCTTAGAACCACTTCGCCGCTTTCCTCATAAAGCGTCGAGACGATCACCTGCCCGCCGGCCGAGTTGAACTTCACGGCGTTGGAAAGAAGGTTGAGGATGATCTGGCGGAGGCTGCGGTTGTCGGCGACAACCGGCGGCAGGCTGGACGACAGCGACGTCCGGATGATGATCCGCTCACGGTTGGCCTGAGGCTGCATCAACGCCGCGCACTCCCGCACAACATCGTTGAGCCCCACCGCTTCGAAGGTCAGCTCAAGCTTGCCGGCTTCGATCTTTGAGAGATCCAGAAGATCGTTCACCAGACTCATGATGTGTGTGCCCGACACATGGATGTCGCGCAGATACTCCTTGTAGCGATCGTTCCCGATCGGCCCAAAACGCTCCTCCATCATGACTTCGGAAAAACCGATGATGGCGTTCAGCGGTGTACGGATCTCGTGACTCATCTTCGCCAGGAAGTCGGACTTCTGCGAGGATGCATTCTCGGCAGCCTTCTTGGCCGATGTCAGCTCCTCTTCGGCGCGCTTCCACTGGGTGATATCGCGCAGAACGGCACAGAACTTGGTCGTCGATACCCGGCCGACCGTCATGAACAGCGGCACCAGGCCGCCGCCGGTGACACGACCTATGACCTCGCGGCCGTCGTTTAGCACGCTGGACAGGGCGTTCCGACCGAGCCCGTCGAGATAATCCAGCGCTGAACGATGACTTTCCGGCGCGAGCAGATCGACAAAGGCCATGCCGATCATGTGCGAGCGTTCGGTGCCGAACAGTGCTTCGGCGGATTTGTTGGCGCCAATCACCAGCCCCTTGTGGTCGAGCACCAGAACGCCATCAGTGGCAGTATCCAGAATAGCTTCAAGATCTTCTACCCGCTGCTCTGCGGTGGCAAGGCGATCGCGGCTGGTCGTCGCAACGGTTTCCTGGACAACGAGTAGCGAGGCAATCCCGCCCTCCATCGGCATCGAATGCAAGCGGGCCGAGACAGGAATTTCAACGCCATCACGGCGTCTGATGGCAGGAATCGAGGCGTCGCGGTTGAGTGCAGATCCTTCAAACACCTGGGCGAAGCCGCCATCGGCGTCGATCGCCGCGACATCCTGATATCCGCAAAGATCCAGGAAAGCTCGGTTGGCATGAATGATGTCGCCGCCCCTGAGGATGGCAAGGGCAACCGGCAGCTTGTCGAGCAGGGCGATGTCGACGGCCGGACCGGTCGTCTCCACTTGTGCTTCGAACTTGCGGCCTATGACGGGAACCTCGGCCGGCAAAGCCCTTTCGGTGGGCTCCGCGAGGATGCGAGGTCCGAACGCATCAGCCAACGCCTCGGCAATCTTGTCAAAAGCGTCACGCTCCGGCTTTGAAAGCGCTTGCGCTTTTTCGCTCGCAAGATTCACAAGACGTGAAGGGGAGGGTGCTGGCTTTGCAGTCGTCTCGTCAACCGAGACGGCCGGCGCCTCTGGCTCGACTTCCTCTGCCGTTTCATTCGCGATCGGAGCGGCAACGATTGGCAGCGGCTCCCGTAAGTCTTCTTCGACCGCTGAAGACTTGGCCTCGGCCCGGCCGCTTACGGCATCATCGATCGACGTTGAAGGAGGTACTTCGGCGTCAGATGCCGGAAGTTCTTCTGCTAGGTCGGAACTCTCAACCGAGATTACAGGCTCGCCTGAGGTATCTGTCTCGGGCAATTCGGTATCGTTGTTCGAAGAGGCAGTCTCGGCTTCCGTGGCAAAGCCTGCGGCTTTAAGAGAAGCTGCGCCTTCCGTGGAAACGGTGTCCGGCGAGCCGAGCTCTGCCTGAAACTCCGCCTCGGAGGCGCCGGAAGCTTCAGTTGCTGCAGACTGGTCGGCTTCGTCTGGGGTAGCGGTGTCGGATACATCCGGATCCGCACGCGTAATCTGCGTTTCGCCATCCTGCGCCGTGGTCTCTCCGACGAAGTTGGCGGTCTCATCTTTCAGCTCGCCCGTCTCTGAATTCTCAGCGACGCTTGCACCCGAAATGACCGGTACCTGATCTGTCGCGTCCAAGGCCAACTCGTCGGACGTGACCAACTCGGTCGCTTCGTCGAGTGATTGCTCCGGCACATCCGGATCGACAGAAGGGAGGTTGTTCACCTCGTCGGGTTGGGAAAGGGCAATCGGTTCGGCCGGGATCGGCGCCTCAAACGTTGCACCTGTCTTCAGGACGCCAAAGCCGCGGTAGCCTCTGAACGACCGCTCGCGACCGAACACCGGCATACCCGCGAGATCAGCCGGCACGCGCAGGTTCTCGCCTTCCACCGGCCAGTCGACCGTAAGGCCGGTGAAGGTGTCGCGATGGCCAAGGGCTTCGGCAATGCGTCCCGCCGGATCGAACTCGAGACGTCCAGCCACTTCAGCCCACGTCCGCCCGAGGATGTCGGCCATGCCGGGCCCAACCGTCTGAGCGAGATCGGCTGAAACGAAGGTGAACGCGAGCTGAGGATCCAGCTCGAAGACGAAACGCACTGTTTTACCGTGGGCCGGAAACGAGAATGCAGCTTCCGTTGCGTCCGGCGTGGCTTCAATGGTCTCGGTGTCGACGGCTTCGGCCACGGTTTCTGTTGTCGTGGAGGTCTCGTCGGGGAGGATCTCAGCTGTGGCAACCAAAGGCTCGGCTGCGTCCGACGGCGCATCTGTGACTTCTGGCCCGACGGGCGGAAGCTGATCCACCTCGGCCGCTTCAGATTCGGTTTCCCCGGCTATTCCCTCTGCAACGTCTTCCACGTCGGAAACGGTCGGGTGTTGCTCGGTCTCGGCCTCATTGAGGAGCTGTGCCAATGCGCTGCCTATATCTTCCGTAACCTCTGCTCCGGCAGTGCCGGAGAGAGGCTCCTCGGAGAAGGCCGATGGTTCCGTTGCGCTTTCCTCGGCTAACGCGTCATCTGGCTGTGGGAACTCCGCGACAATCAGCTCGTCCGAGCTTTCATATGCATCTGCCGGCGGGGCGGCCAGAGCAATGCCGCTGGAGGCATCGGCGGTTGACTCAGCGCTCGGCATCGACGTTGCCGCCAGCGCCGCATACGCTGCGGCGGGATCGCCGGCGAGCGAGCCAGTTCCGTCGACAACAGTCAGCAGGACTGCCTTGACACCGTCAACCACGACCCGGCTTGCCTTGCAGACCGTTGGCCGGGGCAACATTCCACGCTGAAGCGGGAGTCGCTCGATCCTATCCTGCCCAACAACCAACGTTTCGTCCAAAACAGCAATACGTCGGGCGAACGGCGACGCTGTTGAAAAGCGGAGGGCGTTCAACTTCTCCACTGTTGTAGCGCCAAAAAAGGCAGCACCGGCAGCGTTAGCCCAAAGCAGTTGACTGCCAGTCCGGTCCACAACAAAAGCCGGTCGCGTGTCCGCAACCAAAGCCTCGATGGGTTCGGCTTGGCTTATGGCTTTGAACAGATTTGCTCCGCCGGACATGTCGCGTCTCCACATTTTCCGACACCGGGGCGTCACGACCTACCGCGCCAGCATCTGCTTCGTCGTGTCTGGCCGATCGATCAAGCTGAATAACTAAAGCCGGCCCGTATAGCTTTTTCAGTCAACCATACGTTAATAATATGGCACCCAGTCAGGCGCCACAGTCGATTTTGAAGTTACCACGGCAACCTCTCAATAACCTTAATTTCAAATTCTCCCCAAATCCGTCAGCATGGCGACCGCTGCCTCGCGTCCTGCGCCTCAACGAGGAACATCGTTTTGCGCCAACGAGATGGAGTCAAAGCGCCGCCGGGACACTGCAATTTTTTGACCCAAAATGGCAGAATTCTCCGGAAAATGACGACCTTGTTTCCCGTCTTTGTTTTGTCTGAGAGCACAAACCAGCCTTGGTTGTTGGAGTGCTCGTTTTCGTTGAACAATAACCGCCTCCGACTACCTATTCAGTATTTCGGCAACGATTTTGTTCAAGGATGTGCGCCCGCGCAGCTGTCAGGGCAGCGAGGCATCAGCAGCGTCAAGAGCGGAAAAGAGCCATGGCAGATGAGCCGGTCGAAAGCGAAGCAAAAGCACGATCTGCAGATATGCGGTTGATCCGCGTATCACTGCCATCCGCTAATGGATCTGAGGGTATTCGATTACCAAGCCACCAGTTACTGCCGATCATCGAAAAGATGGGCCGTTTTGCAGATTGGCCTCTCATGGTTGCCATTCGTCGCGCCTTGCTCATGTCACTACCCTTGGTTTTGATCGGCGCCTTCGCTCATTTCATTGGTACTTTAGCCTCCTTTCCTTTTGCCACTGCGGTTCCGAAGGAGTGGCTCGAGGCCATCAGAGCTGTCTGCAGCATTACCATAGCGGGAACCTTTGGCCTTGTTGCGCTAATTTCTGTAATCGGCTTTGCATACTCCTTCGCCTTTGAGACCGAGAGCCTGCCAAGCCATCATCCGGTAAATCCGGTGAGTGCGGCTGTCGTGGCTCTGTCTTGCTTTTTCATAGCGGTGGCGCCCGACACATTGGATCGTTGGCGGGAGGCACTGTCTCTGACCCGCGGTTTGCCCGCCGCACTATTCGTCGCATTCAGTGCAAGCTGCCTGTTTCTGTTTCTTGCGCGTCGACCGTCGTTTGGGCTTCGGCTGCGAGGCTTCGGTGCGGACCCGCTCGTCCGCGACCTGCTCTCGGTACTTCCCGCTGCAACAATCACAATCATTACTTTTGCAGTTTTGAGGCAGCTTCAACTAGGTCTCGGGGGCCTGGACCTTCCAGCTGCACTGTCGACTGCGATTGCCGCCCCCTTCGCCAACGTTCAACCATCGGCATTCTCCGCCGCAGCCTATTCGCTTACACGGCAGGTCATTTGGTTCTTCGGCGGCCATGGCTTCAATATGCTGATGCCGGTGCTTGAGCAGTTGGTTCTGTCTGCCGGGCAAGCAGACGGAGCCTCCAACATCATCACGTGGAGCTTTTTCAATATTTACACCGGCATGGGTGGGGCGGGCTCGACGCTCTGCCTCGTTGTCGCGCTTCTCTTTGCCGACCAAGAACCATCCGCACGCCGACTTGCTTGGCTTTCGCTTCTGCCGGCCCTCATCAATGTCAATGAACCCCTAGTGTTCGGGCTGCCGCTGATCCTCAACCCGATCTACGCAATCCCATTCATTTTCACGCCAGTCGTACTGTCATTTGTCGGCTATTACGCAACGGTCACCGGTCTTGTTCCTCTCGCCAGTCACCTCGTCCCCTGGACGGTTCCCCCGTTTGTCAGCGGATACCTCGCCACCGGCTCTTCAGCAGGTATCCTAGCGCAACTCACGGCGCTGACAATCGGCACGCTCCTTTATCTGCCCTTCGTGCGCATTGCGGCACGGCTCAGGTTGGAAACCAATTCCAAGGCCATGCGGGCATTGCTCGATGCGTCTGAAGTTGGCGATGCCGGGCACGGCTACCGGCTGATCGATTTGCCGGGTACGGCTGGACGATTTGCTGGTGTGCTGGCGTCTGACCTTGATGATGCCTTCGGTTCGGGAGCACTCTATCTCCAGTACCAGCCGCAGGTCCACATCGACGAACAACGTGTCTTCGGCGTTGAGGCTTTGCTCCGCTGGGAACACGAGGTCTACGGACGCATTCCGCCTTCGGTCACCGTGGCGCTGGCGGAGGACACGGGGCTGATCGACAAGTTGGGTGAATACGTCCTGCGGCAAGCCTGCCGACAGCGTGTTGCTTGGTCCGGTCTGGTCCCCCACGATCTCATCGTCTCGGTAAATGTGTCGCCGCGCCAGCTGCACAGAGCAGATTTTGACCAAGCGATTCTCAGGATTCTGGCCGAGGAAGGTCTCGATCCAGCCCTTCTCGAGCTGGAGATTACCGAGTCGACAACGCTGGTGCCGGCGGTCCAAGCGCTCGACGCGTTGCTCCGGTTGCGTCATGCAAGAGTTCGCATCGCTCTCGACGATTTCGGCATGGGGCATACTTCGCTGCACTACTTGCGCGAACTACCTCTTGATACGTTGAAAATCGACCGCTCCCTGACATTCACCAGCCAGGGCGACCTCAACGAGCACGTGATCCGGTCGATCGTGAACCTCAGCCGTACTCTCGGTCTCAGGGCAGTGGTCGAAGGCATCGAACAACCTGAGCAGCTGCCACGCTTCATCGATCTCGGCTGTCAGCGCTTTCAGGGCTATCTATTCTCCCAACCCCTCGGTGGTCGGGAGTGTCTCGCCTATATTCGCGCTAACGATGGTATGATCTAGGGTTTTCAAGGGTTTCGCCAGTACTCCGGTAGTTTTATGGGAGGCAAATCCAAAGCGTGCTACCAAAACAAGGCGAGGGCGCGCGGCGGCGCTACAGGTTGAGTCCGGATTTTTGCCGCGCGAGTTTGAAGTAGCTGGGAGGTATTATGTCCATCACTTCGTCGGCGTCGTTGGCTGCAATTATCGATCACACCATTCTTCGTGCGGACGCGGTTGAAGCTGAAGTCGAGCAGTTTTGCGCCGAAGCGCTGCAGTGGAAATTCGCCTCCGTTTGCGTCAACCCGATCAACATACCGCGCGCGGTTGCGGCGCTGCGTGGTTCGACGGTGAAGGCTTGCTCGGTTGTCGGCTTTCCGCTTGGCGCAACGCCGACCGAGGTGAAACTTCGGGAGGCGGAATGGGCGGTCTCTGAGGGGGCAGCCGAAGTGGACATGGTGATCTCGATCGGCACGCTGAAGAGTCTTGGCGCCGGGCCGATTGGTGAGGAAGTCGGAGCGTTGAAGGCAGCTTGTGGTCCTGCCTTGCTCAAGGTCATTCTGGAAACGGCGCTTCTCACGGACGATGAGATTGTTGCCGCTTCGCTTGCAGCCAAGGCGGCCGGGGCCGATTTCGTGAAGACCTCTACTGGCTTTACCCAAAAGGGAGCCACTGTGGAGGCGGTGGCGCTGATGAGGCGTACGGTTGGGCCGGACGTCGGCGTCAAGGCTTGCGGCGGCATCCGGTCCTTTGCAGAAGCGATGGCAATGATCGGCGCAGGGGCCAACCGGATCGGTACCAGCCGCGGTATGGCATTGATGAGAGAGGCGACCTTCTAGGCCATCGTCCAAGATCGAGTCCAAACAAACGCGCCGCGGACACTTTCGAAAGAGAACCGCGGCGCTTTCATTTTAAGAGGTAGTGAAGCTCAGGCGCTTGCCTTGTTCAACAGCTCTATCTCTGCCGGCGTGAGGTGCAGCGTTGCGGCATGGGCGAAGCTTTCGACATGCGCCACCTTGGTGGCGCTGGCGATCGGGGCGGTGATGCCTGGTCGCGCCATAAGCCAGGCAAGCGCGACTTCCGCCGGCTTGGCATGGTGGGCTTCGGCGACTTGGTCGACCGCCGACAAAATACCGAAGCCGCGCTCATTGAGGTATTTCTCGACGCCGCCGGCCCGGCTACTGCCTTTGAGATCATCAGCCGAGCGATACTTGCCGCTCAGGAAGCCCGAGGCGAGGCTATAGTAGGGCACGACGCCAATATCCTCGTGCATGCAGAGATCGCGCAGCGCCCCATCAAAGTGCGAACGTTCTGCCAGACTGTAGTTGGGCTGAAGCACCTGATAGGACGGCAAGTGCGTCCGACGCGAGACGTCGAGAGCCGCGCCAAGCTGCTCGGCGTCAACGTTTGAGACGCCGATCGCCCGCACCTTGCCGGCACGTATCAGCTTGTCATAGGCGCCGAGCGTCTCCTCGTAGGGCGTCGCGTCAGGCCAGTGGGAAAAATAAAGATCGATGCGATCGATCCCAAGCCGGGACAGCGACCGATCGACTGCCTTCAGTATCCAGGCTTCCCCGAGGCCTTTTTCGCCTGGTCGGCCAAGGTCTGAGCCGACCTTCGTGAAGATCTTCAGTTTGTCCCGCAAGCCAGGCCGCGCCTTTAGCCAGCGTCCGATGATCGTCTCGGATTCTCCGCCCGTGTTGCCAGGCTTCCAGCGTGAATAGACATCCGCCGTATCGATCGCATCGAAGCCGTGATCCACGAAGGCGTCCAGCACATCGAAGCTGGCCTTCTCGTCGATGGTCCAGCCAAAGACATTGCCGCCAAATACCAGAGGAGCAATATCGAAGCCTGTTTTGCCAAGCGGGCGCTTTTTCATTTTCCTCTCCGATCGCTGGAGCATTCGTCGACCAGATCGGAGTGTCCGGCCGTCAAACCAATGCTGCCGCTTAATTCATCGAGCAGCTGCGTCGAATTGCTGCTGACCGGGGGATTATAGGGGGCTGCGCAACGCCCGTCATGTCGGCGCTTCGGCCAATCCACGACGGGACGATGCGAGGAGTTAGAACAACACGTCGTCGAAGAGGTCTTCACTGTCCTTCGCCGGTGCAACCGCCGGGGCGGGCGCATTGCCTGCTCCCAGGATCGCCCGGTGAATGTCGCGCTCGGCGGCCATCGTATAAACAGCGAAAAGCCGTTCTGAAAAGCCCGTGTAGTCCTTCAAATTCTCGGCTAAACCCAGATGGCCATCGCTGCCGAACAGCCTGCGGCAGGTCTCGAGATGTTCTCCGAGGTCCTTGGCAAAATCGATGTCCTTGGCAATATGCCCGATCCGCTCGGCAATGGCGTTGCCGCTTTCGGTTGCTTCCTTGAGATGCAGGCTGGTACGCGCACTCGCTTCGCGCAGGGTGGCTACAGCGCCATCGACCTCACCCACGATATCGACTGACTGGCCGCTTCCTTCCGCATCGATGCCGGCTGCGGCCTCGCGCATGGCCGACAAACGGCGCAAGATTTCCTCGGCCGCGACGCCGAGCCGTGCGGCATAGGTGTTCATTTCCGCTGCGACGACGCCGACGGCCCGCCCCTTTGCTCCAAGGCGGTTACTACGCAGGTAGGCATTGATCGCAAGGCAACGAATGTCGTCCCGGACGCTGCGGATGTTACCGATATTGCCCATGTTGCTGAGCAGCTCGGTGGCGACTTGCTTGGTGGCCGCATAGGCTTCCGCTGCCAGAACGCCCGAGCGCTCGATATCGCCCACGACGCTGCGGGCCATACTCACGCCTTCCTCGATCGCGTGCATGGAATCGCCGCCACCGCCGGCCCTGTCATTCAGGGTGAGAACGCGCTCCGCTTCCTTGGCCAGCCCTTCGATGGAGGCCACGACAACGCGTGTCTGTTCGGTGAAGTCCTTGATCATCGCCGAGGTTTGCGCCGCCAGCAGCCGTATCGCGACATCGGCAAGCGCCTCGGCCTTCTGCTCGCTCTCGCATCTCGATACTTCATCCATCAGAATAGCAATGCCGGCCTGGACGTGTTCGATCCGCTGACGGGCGACGTCGCCGACTTGCAGTGCCGACAATACCTTGCCGACCTTCTCCTGCACGGATTTCGCGATGTCGGACGTGCCGGCTGCTAGGCGCCGCAGGCCTGCGCGCCGATTGTGCAAGGCGTCAAGAGCGTCACTCAGCGTCGAGGAAACGGCGGATACCTGCGCATCGAGGCTGGAATTCTTCCCGCCCTCGCAAGCAGCGGCGAGCTTCGTGCTCAACTCGCCCACCTTGGCCGCAAAGATATCGATCTGGCCAATGGCCGATCCAACATATTTGTCGACGTCGTCCGCGAACTGAGCAAACTCCGTCACACCGGCGCCGGCGATCCGGGTTTCCATCGCGCAGGTGGTCAGGTAGCGCAGCGACCTTTGCATGTCGCGCGTACGCGGTGTGATCGCCTCGCCGTTGGCAAGAACCGACGCCAGCCGCTTCCCGGCAACCGCTTCGCTCTCCACCAAATTGGTAAGGCCTTTGAGCGTGGCGGTCAGTCGCGTTGCCGCCTCGTCACAGGCATGATCGTCGAGTGCGCCAGTGACGCCGTCGATGGCCGCAAGGAGGCGTGCGACAATGTCGTAGGCCGCCATAAGCGCCTTGCCACCCTCGACGAAACGTTCCTCGATCCGCGAGCGAGCAGCCTCAAGCTGGTCGGATACCGCACGCAGGTCAGGTCGGCGGGACATACCGTCGGAATTCACGCTTCTACTCCTGTGTTGAACTCATGATTCCAGAAAAGAGTGAAATATCGGTTCACCACCTGCAGTCGTTTGCGCGTACATGGCTGATTGCTCCTCACTGAAAAACAAGACGAAACATGCTTTCCACTTTGCTTACGGTCATGCGATAAGCTGCGGCACCCCATTCCAGAACGGGATTCTGCCAACGATGACCGACAAGCCACCTCGCGAGGGCAAACGCCCGACGATTGCCGATGTGGCACGTGTGGCGGGGGTGGCTCCGGCCATTGTATCGCGGGCACTGTCACCCGATCGCAGGCCGGTTTCACTGGAGAAAAAAGAGCGAGTCCTGAAGGCCGCGGCCGAACTCGGCTATCATCAGAATCCCCTGGCACGGGGACTGGCCACCAAGTCGATCGATCTTGTGGCCGTCATCATCAACTACCTGAACGACCTTTCCGACCTCGATCTTTTCGACCCTTTGCTCGACGGCATCCAGTCACTGGGCAAGCAGGCGATCCTGATCCGTGTCGGCCGCACCAAGCGCATCGATGACTTCCTGCGTAACTCGCTGACCTACCACGTACACGCCGCGCTGGTGTTCTCCGACTTCGCCGATGCCAGCGAGGTGCGCGCGCTGTTTCACAGCGACAACGTGCTGATGCTGAACGGACGCTCCGATGCGCAAAGCGCCCGCATCCACATCGATGAGGCCACTGGGATCCGCGAGTTGGTGCGGCACACGCAGGTGCAAGGCGTTGGCAGCGCGGTGCTTGTAACCGGCCGTGCCAGTTCGCTGGTCGAGGAGGCCCGCATTGCCGCCTACCGGATGGCTTGTGCCGACTCTGGCATCAGGCTCATCGCGGAGATCGGCGGCGACTATTCCTATGCTTCCGGCGTCAAGGCGGCAGCGGCCATAGCCGGAGAGGTTCCCGAGGCCGTATTTTGTACCTCGGACTCCATGGCGATGGGCGTGATGGATGGCCTTCGGACGGCAGGGCAACGACCGCCCGACGATTACCTCCTTTACGGTTTTGATGCCGTCGAGAAGGGCAACTTCGCTGCCTATGATATTTCGAGTGTCGGCTTCGATCGTTCAGAGCTGGTCGACGGCATCCTGGCTTATTTGAGAGGGCCGGCCGAGTTCCCGGAGACTGGCCTCGACATCTCCACGCGCTTCATTGCTCGAGCGACAGGCTGAGCCTCAACGCCAATCCCCCGAAAAAATCTCGGCGCCGGTTCTCACCAGCGCCGAGCTGCGTCTGCGGTCCTCAATGGGCGGATTTCCCGCCTTCTTACCAAAGCGGGGTCAGCGTCGGCGGATTGGCCTTCTCGCCCCACCACTTCTTGTAATTTACTTCATAGGCGCCCGACTGGATGTAGTCGGAGACGAACATGTCGACCCAGCGCTGGAAGTCAGGGTCGCCCTGGGCGATGGCGATGCCGATCGGGTCGTTGGAGTAAAGGCCGGGCAGGGTGGTGAGCGACGGGTCCTTGGTAGCGAGGTAGTCGAGCATCGACGAGTCTTCGATGCCGGCGTCGACGCGCTTCTGCTTGAGCAGCAGCACGCCATCCGGCGAGAAGTTGTCGGTGTAGACCAGCTCGGCGGTCGGCACGGCGCGCTTCAGGAAGGTTTCGCCCGTGGTGCCACGACCGACCACGACCTTCTTGCCGGCGAGGCCTTCCAGCGTGGTGATGCCGGCGTCGGCCTGCACTATGATGCGGAGGCCAGCGCGGTTGTAGGGGATCGAGAAGCTGACGGCCTTGGCGCGGGCCAGCGTCGCCGAGGTATTGGCAACCACGAGATCGAGCTGGTTGGAGACCAGCATGGACACGCGGGCGTCACCCGATACATCGGTGAACTCGGGCTTTACGCCGAGCTTTTCGGCCAGCATGGTAGCGACGTCGACGTCATAGCCGACCGGGTTGTTCTGGGCGTCACGGAAGCCGATCGGCTCGCCGCCCAGCGACACGCCGATACGGATGGTGCCGGCGTCGAGAATTTCCTGCAGCTTGGAGCCGGCGCTCGCCGTGCTGGCCAGCGCGAGGCACATGGCCGCGGCGGCAAGAGTTGTCTTCAGAAGCCGATGCATGGTTTCTCTCCTGTAATCAAAGCTGTTCCGATTGCCGCCGCTCGGGCGCGGGCATGCCGGGTTCCCAGAACCAATAGGAGACCGGTCTGCTACCCCTGAGCGTGACGACGCGATGGTTGTTTTTATTGTCGAGCGCATGAATGACCACCTCGCCAATGAAGCCACCCTTGAGGGCGAGGAGATCCTCGGCGGCGCGCTCTACCGCCGCATCGAGGGAAAGGCCGAATTTCAGTCCCTGCACCACGGCGTGCGATGTCGAGCAGCGCATGGTCATCTCGCCGGTGTGGGTGCAGGCGGCGACGCCATAGCGGCTGTCGGCATAAAAGCCGGCGCCGGGGATCGGGCTGTCGCCGAGCCGGCCTGGATATTTCCAGGCCCAGCCGGAGGTCGAAGTGGCAACCGCGGCATTGCCGCCAGCATCGATGCCGAGAAAGACTGTGGTGTCGCGTACCCGCTCGGGATCGGTAATGGCGTTGGACAGCGGGATCAGCGGCACGTTCGGGAAGGCGGCGCGCGCCTTTTCGTCGAGCAATCCATCGAGCTTTTCCCGCCAGACCCGCTTGCTGTCGGGATAGAGCACGTCGTCTTCACTGAAACCGATTTCACTTGCGAAACGACGAGCGCCTTCGCCGGTCAACATGACGTGGGGCAGGCGGCGCATCACCTCGCGCGCCAGCGCGGCCACGTGCAGCGTGCGCGGTACGGCGCCGACCGAGCCGACGCCCAGCGTTGTCCCGTCCATCACGGCGCCGTCGCACTCCATGTCGCCGACCATGTTCGGCCAGCCGCCATAGCCGACGGAGCGCACGCTCGGTGCCGCCTCGACGTAACCGATGCCCTCGACGAGGGCGTCAAGGGCTGCTCCCCCGGCGAGGAGGGTATCGACCGCATGGGAAAAGCCGGGCTCAGCCTCGGTATTGGCAAGCAGGATCAAGGCTCAGTCCTTTTTCATCTTGGATAGGAACTGCCGGATGCGCGGCACGGCGAGGCCGCCATCCTCGGCGAAGAACTTCTCCGTCGGCAGGTCGACGATCAGCTCGCCCTGTTCGAGGAAGACGATGCGGCTCGAAATGTGGCGGGCAAACTCGATCTCATGGGTGACGAACACCATGGTCGTGCCGTCGGCAGCGAGTTCGGCAAGGATGCGTAGCACGTCGCCGGTCATTTCCGGGTCGAGCGCCGAGGTCACCTCGTCGAGCAGCAGGTAGCGCGGCTGCATGGCCAGCGCCCGGCAGATGCCGACGCGCTGGCGCTGGCCGCCGGACAGCTGCTGCGGATAGGCGTCGGCATGGGCGCCCAGCCCCACCTTGTCGAGCAGCGCGCGGGCCCGCGCCTCCGCTTCTGCCTTGGGCAGCTTCAGCACTTCGATGGGCGCGAGAGTAATATTCCTCAGCGCCGTCATGTGCGGATAGAGATTGAACAGCTGGAAGACGGTGGCCGAGGCACGGCGGGCAGCGACGAGACCGGCCTTGGTGGAAACGTCGTTGCCGTCGACGGTGATCTTGCCGCCCGACAGCGTCTCAAGGCCGTTGATACAGCGGATCAGCGTCGACTTGCCGGAGCCGGAAGCACCGAGGATGGTCACCACCTCGCCTGGCTCGACGCGCAGGTTGACGCGCTTCAGTACCGCGACGTCTCCGAAGCGCTTCTCGACGTTTTCGGCGACGATCATCAGATGCCCCCCCATTTGACGGATTTGCGGAGCGCTGCCTCGATGCGGCTCCCGACATGGGCGAGCGTCTTCGCCGCGAGATAGTAGATGAGGCCGATGACAGCCCAGACTATGAAGGGCTGTAACGTCCTGAGGTTCAGGATGTTGCCGATTTTGGTCAGGTCGAACACGCCGATCACCGAGATCAGCGACGTCACCTGCAACTGGTTGACCAGAATGCCGACCAAGGGTCCCACCGAGAAGGCGGCGGCCTGCGGAGCGATGATCAGGCGCAGGATCTGCGACCTGTTGAGACCGAACACCTTGGCCGCCTCGATCTGATCGCGATCGATGGATTCGATGCCGGAACGGAAGATGACGAAGGCGAAGGCGGCGGTGTTGAGACTGATGGTCAGTGTCGCAGCTTCGACCGGCGTCATCCGGACGTGCAGGAAGGCTGGGATGCCGAAGAACACCAGGAACAGCTGCACCAGTACGGGCGAGTTCTTGAGTGCCTCGGCGACGAGTACGATCACCGGCCGGCAGCCAGGGATCCGGTAGTGGTGGACGATAGCTAACACAAGGCCTACGAGGAGGCCGATCAGCGTCGTGCCGACGAACAGAGCCAGCGTGACGCCGAGACCCTGCAGCAGCAGGATGATGTCATAGGGCGTGAAGTCGGCGTAGCGCATCAGCCCCCCACCATGAAGCGGTTGAGGCGATGATGAATCGCCGAGATGGCAAAGGAGAGCAGGGTGGTCAGCGAGGCGTAGAGCACCAAGAGCACCGCGTAGACTTCGAAGGGCTTGAAAGTGGTGGCGGCAACGATCTTGGCGGCGCCCGTCAGCTCGTTGACGGTAATGGTCGAAAGGATCGACGAGGTCAGCACGAGGTTGATCAGCACCGATCCCATCGGCCGTACTGAAACGCGCAGGGCGATCGGCAGCACGATGCGGGTGAAGATCTTGACGCGGCTGAGCCCGGACACCTTGGCGGCGTCGATCACACCCGGATCGATGGTCATGATGCCCGACAGGATGACGTCGGAGACGAAAGCGCCACCGGCAATCGACATGGCGATAACGCCGGTCTCGAAGGCTCCGATGTAGATGCCGAGTTCCGGCAGGCCGTAGAAAAAGAAGAACAGCTGGACCAGGAAGGGAACATTGCGAAATACGTCGCCGTAGACGTTGGCGATGACACGAACCAGCTTGTTGCCCGACGAGCGCATCGAGGCGGTCAGTGCACCCAGAACCACAGCGCCAGCAATGGCAAGCAGGCAAGCGGCTACCGTCAGGGCAAAACCCTGCAACAGGAAACCGATATAGGGCTCGATCACCCGCCAGAAACGCACCGATGTTCCCCCGCCGTTTTGTTGTGAAAGCGGTTTCACTTTTTCTAGGGGCGATTCCTGAAACTGTCAAGCAAGGTGCGCGGAAGGGACATGGGGCGGCTGCAACGTATTATGATTGCAGATAAAGTTCAGGCGGGCGGTCGGCCCATACAAGGCCGCCCGCCCGCCGTTTCATTGCCCAGGAAAGATTTACGGGGTTGTCTGGAGTACTGGCGCGACCTCGGCTTCTTCCTTGGGTTTGTCCGTCTTGGCAATCAGCACATAGGCCGTCGGAACAACGAAGAGCGTGAACAACGTACCGATGGTCAAGCCTGTCCCGATCACCAGACCCATGTTGAAGCGGGAGGCGGCGCCAGCGCCGGAAGACAGGATCAGCGGCAGGACACCGAGAACCATGGCCGCCGTGGTCATCAGGATCGGTCGAAGCCGGATCTCGGCCGCTTCGGCAATGGCTTCACGCTTGGACTTGCCGGCAGCGCGATGCTCATTGGCGACTTCCAGCATGAGGATGCCGTGCTTGCTGATAAGCCCCATCAATGTGACGAGGCCGACCTGGGTGTAGATGTTGATGCTTGCACCTCCCAACCCGAGGCTGATGAAGATGAGCGCACCGCAGAGCGACATCGGGATCGAGACGAGGATCACCAGCGGGTCGCGGAAGCTGTTGAACAACGCCGCCAGCGACAGGAAGATGATGATGACCGCGAAGGCGAATGTCGTCACGAAGCCGCCGGACTCCTTGACCAGTTGCCGCGATTGCCCGCCGTAATCGATCGTGTATCCGGATGGTAATGATTTGGCGGCAACGTCCTGTAAGGTTTGGAGGGCATCGCCCATCGAAACGCCTGGCATGGCGACGCCGGAGATGGTCGCTGCATTGATCTGCTGGAAGTGATTGAGCGATTGAGGAGTGGCGACCGTCTCGACATGTGCGACAGTTGACAGAGGGATGCTCTGACCGTCGCTTGTCTTGATATGGTAGTTGAGCACGTCGTCCACGTTCAGGCGTGACATCTGCTGCACCTGAGGTATGACCTTGTATGATCGTCCATCCAGACTGAAATAACCGGTGTTGCCGCCGCCGAGCATGGTGGCCAGACTTCCGCCGATGTCGGACATGTTCAGTCCCATCTGGGCGACCTTTTCACGATCAAACACGATCCGCGCCTGCGGCTGGTCGAACTTGAGGTCGTTGTCCAGGAAAATGAAGCGTCCGGTTTTCAACGCGTCGGCAATGAACTGGCCGGCAACGTCGTTGAGCTCCTTGAAGTCCTTGGTCGTTGAAAGAACGAACTGGATCGGCAGGCCGTTGCTACCGGGCAACGGAGCTGGCTGGAAGGCCACGGTTTTCACTCCAGCGATGGCATTCAGTTCCGATTGAGCTTCCGGCTGCAGCGTCTTGGTTGTCGCCGAGCGCTGATCCCAAGGTTTGAGCACCCAGCCGGCAATGGATTGCGCGGGGGTATTGATCTGGAACACCAGATCGGTTTCGGGGTGCTTGTTGAGTGCCTGGTAGGTCTGCTCGGCGTAGAACTGACGTTGCTTCAGCGTCGCTGTGGGCGATGCTGTCGTTAATGCCAGGATGACGCCCTGATCCTCCTCGGGGGCGAGCTCGCTGGTCGAGGACGTATAGAGCCAGTAAATGCTTCCAAGAACGATGGCGCCGAAGACGATGACAACTGGAGCCGAGTTCAACGTCGCCTCAAGGAGACGTCGGTAGCCGCGGCTAAGTCGCTCCATGCTTCTGTCGATCAGATGTACGAAACGCGCTTCGAAATTGGTGCCATCGCGCGGGATCGGACGCAGGAGATAGGCGCAATTCATCGGCGACAGCGTGAGGGCAATCACCGCGGAAACAGTCACGGCGCCGGCGAGTGTAAAGGCGAACTCGGTGAAGAGTGCGCCGGTCAGTCCTCCCTGGAAGCCAACCGGAACATAGACGGCGATCAGGACGATCGTCATTGCGATGATCGGGTTGGCAAGTGCCCGTGCCGCAGCCAGCGCAGCGTCGAGAGGCTTCATGCCCTCTTCCATGTGACGGTTGACGCCCTCCACCACGATGATGGCGTCATCGACGACCAGTCCGATGGCAAGCACGAGCGCCAGCAGCGTGAGAAGATTGATCGAAAAGCCCATCAGCAGCATCAGCCCGAACGTCCCGATCAAGGACAGGGGAATGGCTACGATGGGGATCAGAACCGAGCGCCAGGAACCGAGGAAAAGGAAAACGACCAGCGTGACGATCAGCCCGGCTTCAAGGAGGGTCGATATGACCTCGTCGATCGAGCTGTTCACGAACTCGGTGGAGTCGTAGATGACCTGACCGGTCAAACCTGTCGGCAACTGCGATTCGATAGTTGGCAGCAGTGCTTTGACGCCATTGATCGTGTTGAGAAGGTTGGCGCTGGGTGCCACCTGGATACCGATGGCGACTGCGGGCTGGTTGTTGAAGCTGATGGTGGAATCGTAGTCGTCGTTGCCCAGCGTGACATTCGCCACATCGCTCAGACGGATGATGGCTCCGTCGGTGTCCTTGACGATGAGGTTTCTGTATTCTTCCAGAGAATGAAGATTGGTCGATGAGGTCAGGTTGATCTGGACCAGCTGGCCTTTCGTGGTTCCCAAACCTGAAATGTAATCGTTGCTGGTGAGGGCCTTGGAGACGTCGGCCGCACTCAGTCCGTAGGCCGCAAGCTTGATGGGATCGAGCCAGGCTCTCAGCGCGAATTTCTTGCCACCGATGATCTCGGCCGTCTGTACGCCCGGAACCGCCTGCAACTGCGGCTGCACGACGCGTGTGAGATAGTCGGTCACCTGGTTTGGGTTGAGCACCGTACTGGCGAAACCGATGTACATGGAGTCGATTGTCTGCCCGACCTTGAGCGACAAGGTTGGTTGCTCAGCGCCGGACGGAAGCTGGTTCAGCACCGAGTTCACCTTGGTATTGATCTCGGTCAGCGCCTTGCCGGAATCATAGTTCAGGCGGAGGTTGACGGTGATCGTGCTCACGCCGGTCTGGCTGGTCGACGTCATGTAGTCGATGCCATTAGCCTGAGCGATCGCATTTTCCAGCGGCGTGGTAATGAACCCGGCGATGATATCGGAGTCGGCGCCGGCATAGGTCGTCGAAACCGTCACGATCGCATTCTGGGTCTGCGGATATTGCAGTATGGGGAGCGAGGTCATCGACCGCAGACCCAGCACCAGGATCAGCGCACTGACCACCAGGGCAAGAACGGGCCGACGCACGAAGATATCTGTAAAGCTCTTCATGATTGCGCCTATTGATCAGTGATCGTGGGAGCGTCTTCGGCGGCCGGGACATGGCTGTTGTCCACTGTGACCGGACTGCCGTTGCGGAGCTTGATCTGGCCTGCGATCACCACCTCGTCGCCGGGCTTTATGCCATCGACGACAGCGACGTTATCGCCGCGTACGTTGCCGGTCTTGACGAAGGTCTGGCGGACGGCACGCTGGGTCTGTCCTTCGGCTCCCTTGTCGACAACGAAGGCGATGCTGCCATAGGGATTGTAGACGATGGCCGTCTGCGGCAGCGTAACGAGCTTTTGGCTGGACCCAACCGCGATCTCCACACGACCGAACATGCCGGGCAGCAACTCTCCGTTCGTGTTGTCGATCGTGGCCCGCACCTGAACGTTGCGCGACGAACTGTCTACCTTGGGACTGATGGCCGATACCTGCCCGGCAAATGTCCTTCCAGAATAGGCATCGACGGTCATGGTGATCGCCTGGCCTGTCTTGAGCTGACTGATTGTCTGCTGCGGCAGGTACATGTCGACATAGAGCAGATCCAGCGATTGCAGCGTGACGATCGTTGTCCCGGCTGTCAGGTACTGGCCAAGGTCGGCGGAACGAATGCCGAGTCGACCGGCGAACGGTGCCCTTAATGTCTTCTGATCGATGATAGCCTGCTGTTGCTCGACGAGCGCCTGGGCATTCTTCATGTTGGCCTGGTCGGCGTCGACAGTGGCTTGACTGACGGCGTTGATCTTCAGCTGTTCGCGGTCACGGTTGAAGGTGATGCGGTAATTGTCGGCCGTCGCCTGCAGAGAAGCGAGTTTTGCCACGTCCTCGTGGGCCGTCAGCTTCAGGAGCGTCTGGCCTGCCGCGACCGTGTCGCCCGACTTGAAACTGATCTCCTCAACGATGCCTGAAGCCTCAAGGGCCAAATCCGCGCCATTTGCGGCTCTCAAGGTTCCGACCGCTTCGATCTTGGTCTGCCAATCGGTGACGTCGGCCACGGTTGTCGAGACGGTTTGCGGCGGATTGGAAATCTTGGCCATGACTTGCTGGATCATGCCGGCTTTGAAAACCTGAAATCCGTAGAGGCCGCCCAGGACCGTGCCGGTCGCGAGCAGCATGATGGCCATGCGCTTGATCATGGGGCCTGTTCCTTCTGGTCTTGGACATTGGCTTTGGTTTGCGCGGCAGAGGCGATGGTGGGGCCGGCGAAATAGCCAGGATTGGTGCGGGGCTGCGATTGTTCGGTTTGATCGCTTCGGTTCCACCAGCCACCGCCCAGCGCCTGGTAGAGGGCGACGGTGTCGGTGTAGCGGGTGGCCTGGGCCTTGACCCGAGCAATGACCGCGCTCTGATAGGTTTGCTGGGCGGTCGAGACGGTTGGGTAATCGACAGCGCCGGTCTTGTATTGCTCCTGCGCCATATTGAGGCTGTCACGGGCCGCCTTTTCCGATGCCGACTGGGATTGCAGCGTCTTGGCATCGAACTGGATTGCGCGAAGGGCGTTGGCGACGTCCTCGAAAGCGGAGTTCACGACACTCTTGTAGAGGGCGAGGCTCTGTTCGTACTGCGCGACCGATGCTTCTTTCTGATGGAACAGGCTGCCGCCGTCGAGCAGCTTTTGGCTCACGCTGGCAGCGACGCTCCAGGCCATGCTGTCGCCGGTGAAGAGTGAGCCGGTTTTCGCCGCACTCGTGCTTGCGCTACCACTGAGGTTGACCTGGGGCAAGAGGTTGGCGATCGACACGCCGACACTTGCTGTCGCTTCATGTAGGGATGCCTCGGCGGCCTTGATGTCGGGACGCTGACGAACCAGGCTCGAGGGCAGGCTGACGGGCAGCGTGCGCGGCAATGTGAGGGAGGAAAGCTCTACGCTTTCGCCACGGTCCTGGCTCGGTAGGCGCCCAAGATAGGCCATCAGCGCATTGCGCTCCTGGGCCAGTTCTTTCTGCAGCGGAGGCAGATTGGCTTCGGTTTGCGCCAGGGTTGACTGCTGGGCCAGTACGTCGGAGTTGGGAACGGCGCCCAGATTGAATTGCTGCTGAATACGGGTCAGCTGATCACTCTGGAGACGGATGATGTCTTCAGTTGCCTTGATCTGCGCCTTGAGCGAGGCTTCGGTCAGCGCGGCGTTCACGACGTTGGCTGTAAGCGCCAGATAGGTCGCCTCAAGTTCATATTGCTGATAGTCGGCGGCCGCCCACTTGGCCTCGACCTGGCGTCGTTCGCCGCCGAACACATCCAGGGCGTAGGAGACGCTCACGGATGCGTCGTAAAGATTGAAGATCGAGGCAGGGGAGTTTCCGCTGGCGGCGCTGCGCTCGCGCGTAGAGGAATTGCTCGTTGAAACCTGCGGGAACAAGCTGCCCTGCTCGGCCAGTGCCGTTTCACGGGCCGCACGAAGGGCATATTGTGCCGCAGCCACGTCGGGATGGTTGCGGATCGCCTCGTCGACGAAAGCATTGATCTGCTTGGACCCGAACAGCGTCCACCAGGCGGCGTCGACATCCCTGCCATAGACGAACTGCTGCGACTGTCCGCCGGCTATGCCTCCGACAGCGGTGGTGGTCCCCAGCTTGTCGGCCGTATAGCCCAAAGCATGAGGCGCGGACGGTACGGTGAAATCCGGACCTACCGTACAGCCGGCCAGCAGGAGCGCCATCGACCATCCGAGAATGTGACCAGGCTCCGGCTCGGATTTTCGCAGTTTTTCAAGCAATCGCATCGGTCCGTCCATGGTTCTTTTTAACTGACCTGAACCGTTCAGTTCAGTTTTCCGAAATTTGACAACGCCCTTAAAGGGAGTCAATTCAAACTGAACGGTCTAGTTTTCAAAACGGAGTGAAGAGCGATGGAAGTCTTGGCTGAGCCCCGGCGATCGCCGCCGGCGTCGGCTCACAAGAAGGGGCGGGGACGCGAGGGCGAGAAGTTCGCCCATGTGCTGAACACGGCGAGAGCCGTTTTCCTCGAGCACGGCTATGAGCGCGCCAGCATGGATATGATCGCTCAGGTCGCGGGTGTGTCGAAGGCCACCGTCTATGCGTATTTCGAGAACAAGCAACAGCTGCTGCTCAAGCTTGTCCAGGAAGAGTGCAAGTCATCTGGTCCTGCCGTGCTGCCTGTAATTACAGGCCCTATTCAGGATATCGAAGCGTCCCTTGGAAATATCGCACGCAGCTTCACAGCCATGTTTCTCGACAATCGAGGACTTGAGTTCTATCGCCTCATAATCTCGAACGTGCATCAGTTTCCTGAAGTGGTCGAGATCTTCATGAACGCTGGTCCCCGCCAGCACCGGACGGAGATTGCCGACTTCTTCAATCAGGCAATCGGTCAGGGGCTCTTGGAGATCCCTGAAGTCACGCTGGCCGTGAAGCAGTTTCTGGGCTTGGTGGCCGCAGATTTGCCGATGAGCTGGCTGCTGGCCATCAAGCCGCCATCTCCCGAGCAATACGAAACCATGATCAATAGTGGAGTTCGGCTCTTTCTGAGCTTCTACGGCGTCAAGAAGAGGGCCATCTAGTTTTCAAGCGACGGCTGCGGCCGCTGAGCCTTGATCCTGTTCGCGGGCGATATGAGAGGCGAGCGCTTCAACAAAGCGCCGCCCGTAAGCCGGCAGGGGCGTCGACCGCGACCAGATCGCCGAAATCTCGAACTCCACCGGTCGTCCTTCAATGGCGATCGGCCTTACCGTGAGATCGGTCTTCAACGCCCGGATAGAAGAAGGCAACACTGCAACACCGACGTCGCCGGCAGCCATGGAGAACACCGTGTGGGGCGAGCCGCTCTCGAGAGCTATGCGCTGATCCAAGCCGGTGAGGCGACAGGCGGCGTCGAACATTTCGCGGCTGACATGGCGGCGGTTCAGCAGCAACAACGGATGGGCACAGACATCGGCGATGTCGATCGGTGAGCCCGTCCTGCCAATGCGGTCGGCCGTACCGATGCCCAGAACGGCGAGATGGCAAAGCGGCTTCGCCTCGACTTCGGGCGTTCTGGCATAGCTTGACGCATTGATGGTGAGCTGCACCACGCCCGACATCAGCTTGGCGTCGAGGTCGGCGCCACCGCCCTCTTCAAGACGGATATCGACGCGCGGATGTTCCGCCTGCCATTCGCGCAGAAAATCCGGGAAATAGCGCTCGATCAGCTGCGAGCAGGCGCCGACCTTGAGAACGCCCGCTTCGCCTTTCTTCAGTTCCTCGGCCGAGAGGCGCAAGTTCTTCGTGGCGATCAGCACTTCGTTGATCCGGGCCCTCAGAGCCTCGCCTTCCGGCGACACACGGATCTTCTTGCCGACACGTTCGAACAGCTCCACCCCCAGCGTCTGCTCGACGCTCTGGATCTGCCGCGACAAGGCCGACTGGGTGATCGACAGCTTGTCGGCGGCGATGGTGAAGCTGCCGCATTCGGCAACCGTCATGAAGCTTTGCAGCAGCCTGTCGTCCATGGCCCGCTCCCGGATTGGGGATGAACCATAAGTCCTACACGCGCCCGGCGTCCCCCTCAAGGGAAGACGCCTACACCGTGAGGACGGACGCGCCGGTGGTCGCCCGCCCCTCAAGAGCGCGATGGGCGTCCGCAGCCGCCTTGAGCGGAAAGCGCTGGCGTACTTCCGCTGTTACGGCGCCAGACGCGAGACGGGCGAAGAGATCGGCGGCCCGCGCTTCCAGCTCGGTTCGCTCTTCGATGAAGTGGAACAGCATGGGGCGAGACGCGCTCAGCGAACCACCATGCGCCAGCATCGAAAGGCTAAACCCTTCGATCGGACCGGATGACTGCCCGAAGGAGACGAAGGCGCCACGCTTCCTGAGACACTTGAGCGAGCCGGCCCAGGTGTCGCGACCCACACTGTCATAAACCACGTCGCAGCCACGTCCATCGGTGACGCTGAGCGCCGTCGCGACGAAATCGTCGCTGCGATAGTCGATAACGTGATCATAGCCGTGGGCGCGCGCGAGTTCGGCCTTCTCCGGCGAGCCGACCGTGCCGATGGTAATCGCCCCGAGCGCCTTCAGCCATTGGCCCATCAGGAGGCCGACGCCACCGGCGGCGGCGTGCACCAGCGCGACATCTCCCGGCTTCACGGCAAAGGTTGAGGTGACGAGATACTGGACCGTCAGGCCCTTCAGCATCACGGTGGCGGCGATTTCATCGGAAATGCCGTCGGGCAGCTTCACCAGCCTATCGGCCGCGATCACCCGCCGCTCCCGATAGGCGCCAAGCGGTGTCGTGTAGGCAACCCGGTCTCCGGGCCTTAGCCCCTTGACGTCAGTGCCGATACTCTCCACCACGCCGGCCGCCTCGGCACCCACGACGAGCGGAGTCTCGGGCCAAGCATAGAGGCCGGAGCGGTAATAGGTATCGATGAAGTTTACGCCGACCGCGGTATGACGAACCACGGCTTCGCTGGCTGCCGGCGCGCGGTCGGCAACCTCCTCCCAGCTCAGCGCTTCCGGACCACCGGGGGCGCCGAGCAGCATGGCTTTCGACATTTTGCCTTCCCCGTCAGACCTGAAATTCCGGATCGACCGGGATCTGCAGCGCCTGCACGACGGCGTTGGTCTCCGAGGCCATGCCGATCACCGACAACAGCTCGGTATGCATGCCCTCCGTCATGCCCTTGGCCTTGGCTTGAGCCGTGTGCGAGTGGATGCAGTAACTGCAGCCATTCACGGTGGACACGGCGACATAGATCATTTCCTTGACCACTGGCGACAGCTCGCCGGGCGCCACCATCACCTCCTTGAGGCTGGCCCAGGTGCGCTCGAGAAGCTGCGGCTGGTTGGCAAGGCCACGCCAGAAGTTATTGACGAAGTCCGACTTGCGGGTGGCGCGGATATCGTCGAACACCGCCTTGATGCGCGGGTCGGCCTCGACTTCGGCGTCGGTCCAGAGTTTCACGGTTGTCATGATCTCGTCCTCAACGATGGGCCCAGGCCCAATAGAGTTCGCGCGCCTTGCGGCCCTTGGGGCCGAAGGCCAGCGTCTTGTCATCGAAACCGATCACCGGCACGACCTTGGAGATATTGCCGGTCGAGAAGATCTCGTCGGCGGCGCGGAAGTCGTCGACCGAAAGCGTGATCTCATGCACCGTCTCGCCCGCTTCGCGCAGCAGACCGATGACGCGCTTGCGAGTGATGCCGGCAAGGAAGGTGCCGTTCGGCACCGGCGTGAAGTACTCGCCGCCCTTCACCAGGAAGACGTTGGCGGTGGCAAGCTCCGCGACATTGCCGGCAAAGTCCTGCACCAGCGCGTTGTGGAAGCCCTTGGCCCGCGCCTCGCGGATCATGCGGGCGTTGTTCGGGTACAGGCAGGCCGCCTTGGCGTTGGTCGGCATGCACTCCACCGTCGGCCGACGGAAGCGCGTAGTGGTGATGGTGAAACCCTTCGGCTCGACCATCGGCATCTCTTCAAGGCAGAGAGCGAAATCGGTCGAGGCGGGGTCGGCAGCAACCACTGAGACGTCGCCTTCCTCTGCCCAGTACATTGGACGGATGTAGACGGCCGGGTTTGGACCAAACTTCTTGAGGCCTTCCTGCGTCAGGCCGATGATTTCAGCGTCGGAGAGCGTCGGTTCCAGGCCGAGGTTCCGGGCCGATTGATTGACGCGTGCTGAGTGCAGATCAAGGTCGGGAGCAACACCTTCGAAGGCGCGGGCGCCGTCGAACACCAGTGAGCCCAGCCAGGTTGCATGCGAGTTGGCCCCGAGCACGCGGACATCGCCCTCGTGCCAGGCGCCATGATAATAGGTCCAGATACGGGACATCGTCTTGGCTTTCCTCTTGTATTTGCGCTTCCGGCGCCAGAGCAATTCCAGCAAAAGTGGATCGCGGTTTTGCGTCCGGAATTGCGACTTAAATAATGATCTAGTGGACGGAAGCGTACATGATGCGCTCCTCGCTGGCGTCCAGCGGGGAGAATTCCTCGACCACGCGACCCTGGCGGCAGATCAGGATCCGGTCGGAGAGTTTCAGGATTTCCGGCAGGTAGGAGGAGATCACCACCACGGCGAGCCCGTCATCGGCGAGCTTCTCGATCAGATGATGGATCTCGGCGATCGCCGCCACGTCCACGCCGCGCGTCGGCTCGTCGAAGATGACTAGGCGCGGCTTCTGCACCAGACCCTTGCCGATCACCACCTTCTGCTGGTTGCCACCGCTGAGCTCGACCACGCGGGCATCCGGATTGATCGCCCGGATATTGAGCGTCCGGCTCCAGCTCTCGGCAAGCTGCGTCATTTCGGCCCGGCTGACCACCGGTATCTTGTTCTCCCCGGCGGCGAGATGCCCCGAGTAGAGGTTTTCGGCGATCGACATGGTCTCGAAGAAACCTTCAAGCTTTCGATCCTCGGTCACGTAGACGATACCGTCCTGCATGGCCGGTCGCGGCGTGTTGTAGCGCACCGGCTTCCCATCGAGCGCCACTTCACCACCGCGATTGAAATCGCGCTTCATCACACCGGCGATGATCTTGGCTGTCTCGGTACGGCCCGAGCCGACGAGGCCGAACAGGCCGGTGATCTGGCCGGCGAAGACCGAGAAGGAGGTGTTCTTGACGATCGCCCCCATGGAGAGGTCCTGCACCGACAGCACCTTGTCGCCCGCCGGACGGACAGCGACTTTCTTTGCCGCATCGCCACTGGCGAGCGTGCGCCCGACCATGGCGCGGACGATCTTCTCTCGGGTGAAATTGGCGGTGACATCTGTGATGACGCGGGCACCGTCGCGCATCACCGTGATGCGGTCGGAGATCTGCAACGCCTCTTCGAGCGCATGACTGATGAAGATCACCGCCACCTTGCGTTCCTTGAGGCGTCGAACCAGCGCAAAGAAGTGCCGCTTCTCTTCCGGAGTGAGTGTCGCCGTCGGCTCGTCGAAGATGATGATCCGCGCCTTGAGGCGCACGGCGCGGGCGATTTCAACCATCTGGCGCTTGGCAGCACCAAGAGTTGCGACTGTCGCCGTTGGGTCGACGGTGAAGTTCAGCGATTGCAGGAATTGCTGCGCCGAGATGGCGACGCCGCGCAGTCGGTTCAGGAACTTCTCGTCGCCGAGATAGAGGTTCTGCGCCACCGTCATCGACGGCACCAGCGAGGTCTCCTGGAACACCATGGCGATGCCTTGCTTAAGGGCATCGGCAGGTCCACCGAAAGTGACTGGCTTGCCATCGAGCAGGATTTCGCCTGATGACGGTGGAACCACGCCGGCGATCATCTTGGTCAGCGTCGACTTGCCGGCGCCGTTCTCGCCGAGAAGGGCGTGCACCTCGCCCTCGGCAATATCGAAGTCGACAGCATCGACCGCCAGATTGCCGCGATAGCTCTTGGAAAGGGCGCGCGTCTCGATCAGCGTCATGCCGCACCTGTCTCGATCTCGAGGACGACGTTGCCGCCACGCGAGGCGGCGAACAGCACGCCACCAATTTCCGCCATGTCGCGGATGCCATGCCGGCGACCATCGGCCCGGCTATGCAGGCTCGATACCGGTCTGAGATGATCGTCGAGGCGGGCGATCAGCCCATAGGATCGGCCGGGGGCCCAGGGCTTGCGCACGCCCATGGTGACGACGCCGCCGCACTGCAGCGGTTCGAGGAAGGAGTTTCCCGAGCTCATCTGCGGCGCTATCCAGAACTCGCGAGGAACCGTCGCCATCATATCCTCGCGATAGGCCGTCTCGGTCAGCACCAGTTCGACGAGGCGATTGCGGGGTGCCATCAGCGCCAGCCAGGCGCCGCCGCCAGCGGCACGCGTCAGCCGCGACGGATAGCCGGGCAGGTTGGACAGTACCGGATGAGGCCTTGTGCGTCCGTCGCCCGTGATGCGCAGGAGCCTGTGCCTGGACGCCTCGGAAACGATCACCGACCGATCAGGCTCGACGAGAAGACCGGCTGGCCAGGCAAGGCCGTCGGCAAGGATCCGGCCTTCGCCCTCGACAAGATCGAGCCGCAAGACGGCGCCGGTCGCGCCTTTTGCCATCAGATCGCTCTGCCAGTCATCGGCGGCAAGGCGAGCCGAACCATCGGCAACGTAGAGAATGGCTTCGCCGGCCGTTGCCAACGCAGTCGGCGCGCGGAGGCGGCGTCCGGCGACCTCGGCAATGACGCGCCCGTCGAAGCGCCCGCCAAAGAAGCGAATCTCGCCAGCAACTAGGGCAATGGCGAGACCTCCATCCGGAAAGGCCGCCAACGCGGAAATCGCCGTCTCGAAATGTCGGAGCGTCGTCGGCGCGCCACCCTCCAGAGGGCAGGCGAGAAGATCGGTTCCCGAGGCGACCAGAAGCCGTCCCTCGTGAATGAGAAGCGCCTCGGGATGCGCCACCTCCGCAAAGGTCTCGGCGGTTTCAAGAAGCGTATTGGGGCGGAGGGCACCGTCCATCGGCGGGATGGTAACGGCCTTGCCGCGGAAGGGGTCGAGAAGAGCGTCCCACCACATGTTCAGGCCCTCCCTTCGGCGAGAGTGGTTTCGGAGGCACTGCTCGTCGTGCCGCTCCAATAGGACTTCCAACTGGTCCAGTTCGGATCGGCTCCCGGAATCTTGAAGCGTCCAATGCGGTTGTTGAGGATGCCGCCGACGAAAAGTTCGCCCTTGTGCTCGCGCATCGAGGTGACCATCGGATGGTTCTTACCGGTAAGGTCGCCCAGCGTGCCGACGATTCGACCAGTCTCGTCGAACTTGATGACACCTCCGGTGTTGATGTTGGGAAACAGCCAGTCGTCGCCCGGCAGACGGCGCGTCATGCGTTTGCGGAAGCCGGGGTGGCGCAGCGATAGATCGAAGGTGGGTGTGCGCACGCCGAGCCAGGCCATCCAGTAGCAGCCGTCAGACGCGCGGTTGATGTTGTCGGGATAGCCGGGCATGTCGGCGATCAGGCATTCCATGGTGCCGGCCTTCGGCCCTTCGATCCAGTAACGGTGCACCGAGCAGGCCCAGCTTTCGGCGATCAGGATAGAGCGACCATCATGGGCGAGGCAGACGCCGTTGGCGTAGCGCAATCCATCATGCACCGTCTTCGTCTTGCCGGTCTTCGGGTCGTAGACGAGCAGACGGCCGGTCGGGCGGCTTTCGATGGAGTCGAGTACCCAGTCGTGAGCGTCGTAACGGGTGGTTGAATCGGTGAACCAGACGCGACCGTCCGGGCCAATGTCGCAGTCGTTGGGATCGCGCAGGCGAGCGTCATCGACCACGGATGCCCAGGAGCGATTGGTCTCGGTGGAAAGCCGCGTCACCTCACCATCCTTGGCAATCGAATAGAGACCCATGGCGCCGACGCAGGTCTTGATCGAGCCGTCGCGATCCATGGCAAGGCCAAGCGGGAAGCCGCCGATATGTGCGAACACCTCGGATCGCTTGTAATCCGGCCCGAACCAGCGAACGATCTCACCATGGCGAGTACCGGCGTAGAGATTGCCGTCCTCGTCCAGAATGACATCTTCCGGACCCTCGACCTCGCCAAGCGCGATGGGTGAGGCCTCCGACAGGTGATCGTTGAGAGCATAGGCCCCGCCGCCATTGGGCAGGGCCGATTCCTCGCCGCTCATCTTGTGATGAACCGGCGCCACATAGACCTCGGCCAGCACCTTGTGCCTGTTCTTCGCCCAGCGGATGTCGAGCACCACGGCGAAGGCCAGCATGAAGCCGAGCACCAATTGGTTGGAGCCGGTGCCGTAGCCCAGGCGGATCAGGCCGTTGGTCATGGTCAGCACGGCGATGGCGCCCATCAGGCCCTTGGCAATCGAACCACGGCCGCCGCCCAGCGAGTTGCCACCAACCACCGCGGCGGTGAGCGCGGCAAGTTCAAGTCCGGAGCCGGTACCAGGGCCGGCGCCCGACAGGCGGGCGGCAAACAGGAAGCCGGCGATACCGGCGCTGAGCCCTGAAATGACGTAGGTAAGGAACACCGTCCGGCGAACGGGAATGCCGGCATTGAAGGCTGAGCGACGTGAGCCGCCAACGGCTGAAATGTGCCAGCCGAGCCGCGAACGGCTGAGCAGCACGTGTGCAATCAGGGCAAATGCGCCGGCAATCAGGATCGATACCGGCAGCCCACCCAGCGAGCCGGTGCCAATATAGTCGAACTGGTCGTTCAGGATTGGCGACATCTGGAGCTGCTTGCCCCAGGCAATGATCAGGATGTCGTAGAGCGACCGGCCCATGATCAGCGTTACCAGCGTCGTCAGGAAGGCGCGCAGGCGCAAATAGCCGATCAGTATGCCGTTGAAGGCGCCGCAGAGGCCGCCAGTGGCAATCGCCAGAACGAGGGAAAGCCAGGCCGGCAGATCCCAGAGATAGATGCCGACCACCGACATGAAAACGGACAGCGCGTAGATTGAACCGACCGAGAGGTCGATGCCGCCGCCCAGCATGACAATGGTGAGGCCAATGACGACGATGAGGAATTCGCCAAGCTGGCGCGTTGTGTCGAGAAGGCTGGCTGGCGCGAAGAAGCCGTTGATCGCCGTGCCAAAGATGGCGACCACCGCAGCAAGAAGCACAAAGGGCACAAGGTTGTCGGCCCAGCGCTTGGTGAGGATTTCGCCGACGAGGTGGGAGGGGATCGCGTTGTAGATGAGGCGCGACAAGCTCTCGGGTAAGCGCATGAAACTTCCACCTGATCGATCATCCGGCCGGAGCGACCGGATCGGACAGTCGGTATACGGAAACGAAGGATGGAGGCGGCCGCTGGCTCGGCCGCCTCCGCGTGACGCGCGTCGTCCTCCCGGCTCGAAAGGGGAGGAACTCCCGTCGGCGTCTTACTTCGCGATCGCCGCCTCGGCGGCCTGCACGTCCTTGAGGCTCCAGCAAGTGCCGGGCTTGAGGTCGGCCTTGGTCGTTGCGGTTTCGAGCGTATAGATCCAGCTCTTGGCCTGGCCGGGCTTGAGGCCGGACTGAAGCAGGAACTTCAGGAGCGCCGAGATGTCGCGCGACTGGCCCTTGACGTCGGTCATGACGACGGCGTGGAACGTGCCGTCCTCAAGCGCCTTGCAGTCGAGTTCTTCGCCGCCGCCGGTCGTAACCAGCTTGACCTTGCCCTGAAGGCCGGCGTCGCGGATGGCCGCGGCGGTACCGGCGGCGGTGTTGTCCCAGAAGTCGATGACCGAGCAGACCTCGGGATGCTGCTGCAGCAGCGTCGTCGCGACGTTGCGGGCGGTGGTCACGTCCCAGTTGCTGTCAGGGGCGCCGACGATCTCGTAGTCGGGATGATCCTTCAGCACCTTGGCGATACCGGCATACTGGTCGAGCGACGACGAGTTGACCTGGTCACCCTGGATGAGGCCGATCTTCTTCGACGATCCGTCACCGCAGGCGGCTACTGCCGCCTTGGCTTCGAGCTCGCCGAGCGTTTCCCAGTTCGAACCGACGAAGGCGTCGGAGGCGAAGTTGGAACGGTTGTCCACCTGGATGACGAAGATGCCGGCGTCCTGGGCGCGCTTGAACAGCTTGGAATAGGACGTCAGGTCTGGTGTATGCACCAGGATCGCCGCCGGCTTGTCGGCCGAAGAGATCAGGTCGGTGATCGCCTGGGCGCCAGCCGCCGTATCCCAGTTGGGATCACGAGTTTCCCAAACGCCGCCGAAGCCGCGCACTTCGCTGCCGATATAGTGGTTCCAGCCCTGCGCCAGGTCGAAACCGAGCGCGAGCGGGATCAGCACCACCTTCTTGCCGGCCAGCGACTGCTGGACATAGGCCGGGCCGGGGTCGCCGGTCTCCTGGGCAAGCGCGGGCAGGGTGGCGAGGCAGAGGGCAGCGGCAAGGGTCCGCGCCAGCTTTGTCTTGATCGTCATGAGTGGTTCCTTTTCAAGGGTTTCCGACCCGGTGAATGCATCGCTTCGCCCCCCTCGAGCCAAGCGATGGATTTCCAATTATTGCTCGTTTTCCGGAGGTTGCGTCGCGCTGCGCCCGCCGAAAGAGGATCATATGTCTCCCTGCTGTCCGACCTGTTCGTCGCGCGGGTTGAGACGGCTGTCGATGATCAGGGCGATGAGCAGGATCGTCGCCTTGATGAGATTCTGATAGATGTTCGGCAGGTCAAGAATGGTCATGCCGTTCAGCATGATGCCGATCAGCAGGGCACCGATGACCACGTTGCGCATGCCGCCCTTGCCGCCCGAAAGACCGATGCCGCCGATGACCACCACGAGGATGACGTCGTAGAGCAGCGTCGAGTTGACCACACGGGTATTGATCGACTGCAGGCCGGCCGCGGTGATCAGGCCGGCCAGCCAGGCGATCAGAGCCGACACGATGTACTGGCCGATGATCATCGGGCGCACAGGAATGCCCATGGTGCGGGCTGCCTGATAGTTGTCGCCCATGTAATAGACGTACCGGCCGAACTTGGTGAAGCGAAGTGCGACGAAGCTCAGGAAGGCGGCGACGGCGAACATCACCACTTCGATCGGCATGTGCGCCAGCCGTGCCTGGCCGAACTCGAGAATGAACGATGCCGATGGTGGCACTGGCACTGCGTCCTGCACGATGAAGCGAGAGCGAACGAGGCCGAATACGAAGCTGGCGGTTGCCAGCGTGGCGAACACGGCTGGTACTTCGGCATAAGCAATCAGAAATCCGTTGATGATGCCGACTGCAACAACGCCAGCAAAAACGACAGCCGTAGCGATAAGCGGCGAGGTGCCAGCATTCATCATGGCCAGTTGCCAGGCAGTGGCCATGGCCATCACGGCGACCATCGACAGGTCGATGCCGCGGCCGATCACCACGATGCCCATGCCGACGGCAAGAATGCCGAGCACCGATACCGAGCGCAGGATCGCCACCAGATTGTTCGGCGCCAGAAAGCCATCGAGCAAGACGGCATAAGCGGCGAACAACACGATGGCGAACAGGAAAACAATGCGCTCCTGACTGAGCGTTCCGGACTTCAGGACGGACATGCCGCCAACTCTCTCTGCTGAAAACGAGGTCAGCCTAAAAGCCCGGCATAAATGCGTCCAATGCAAATTTCGGATCAAAATCGATGCGAAACAGGAATAGGTGCGGCGATCCACGCAAGGAACGCAAAGTGAGTTCAACCAGGACGAATTTTATGGAATGGGTTTGCTCAAATAAGCCGATTGGAAGTCGCAGGTTTTAGTGCAAAGTCAATTGTGGACGGTGCACCATTTTTGAGTGGCTCCAATTGGAATGCTGATTGATGAGCATGCCTGTCCATGCTGCATTCTGTTAGGCCTCATATCACCCGAAGCGATTGATGAATTTTACGCGCGAAAAACTTAAGCTTGACGCGAGAAATGCATACTGCGAAATTCGTGAGTTGAAAGACGCACTTGGTTTTGCCGGCTTGCGGCACCGATCTGACGATTGGCGTCCCGCTATGGAAGCATCTACAATGTCTGTGATGCTCCGGTTGTGGGGGAACGGGGATGGCAGAGTGACCGCGACAATCCGCACGATGGAAGAGTTTTCCGATTACGTCGGACTGTCTCGCCCGACCGTCTCCCGCTATTTCAACGATCCCAACTCGGTGCGCCGGCAGACGCGCGAGACAATCGAAAAGGCCTTGAAGGAATCGGGCTTCAGGCCGAACCTTTTTGCAGTGAACCTCAACCGCCGCCGGACCAATATCCTCGGCATCATCATTCCCAACTCGACCGACGTCTTCTACATGGCATTGACGCGCCGGATCGAGGTGCTGGCGGAAGAGGCCGGATACCTGGCTTTTGTTCTGTCCTCGGATGGCAAGCCCAAGCTTGAAGAGCGGGCGATCGAAACATTCAAGGCGATGAATGTGGCGGGTGCCGTGATCGCTCCGCTTGGCGTGCAATCCCACCACGACAAGCTGGCTCGGCTGGGTGCCAGCATTCCGCTGATCTACGTCGACTCGCAACTCGATGCGGCATCCGCCTTTGTCGGCACCAATAACAGGCAGAGTTTTCGCCTCATCGTCGACTACCTGTCCCGGTCCGGTGACACCCCCTGTTATTTCGGCATGCCGTCCGTCAACCGCAACGCCGTCGAACGCCGGGATGCCTACCGCCTTGCCATGGAAGAGCTGAAACTCGAACCACGATACGTGGCGACGTTGCCCGATACCTCGTGGGACTTCGAACGCTTTGGCTTCACCGAGGCAGTTCGTATCCTTGGCGAGGGCGGATTTCCGACCAAGACCGTACTCTGTGCGAACGACCGCATTGCGTTCGGTGTGCTCGCCGCTGCCTACCAGGCGGGGATGAAGGTTGGCCGAGGCGACGATTGCGACCTTCGCGTTGCCGGCCATGACGATCATCCCCTGTCGCGCTACACCTGTCCGCCGCTGACCACCGTGGCGCAGAATTACAATGAGATCGGCCGCATCGCGGTCGAACTGCTTCTGCACAAGATCAACGCCCGCTTCGATGAAGAGGTTGAGGCTCGGCCAAATGAGCGTGTTCTGCTCAATGCCGAAATCATGCTGCGCACTTCTGCCTGAGTACCCTCAAAAAGAAACCCTCCCCACGCACGAGCGCGGAGAGGGTGCGCGGCTAGCGGTCCCTTTATTCTCAGGCTTTTGTCTGGCTGCGCAGGATGGGCTCCTTGTGCACGGTCACGCTGACACTCGCCTTGAGCTTGTCGATGCGGGCAGCGCAAGCGGCAACGGCCGATTTGTCCGTGAGCAAGTCGAAGCGCATGCGGAACCGGGCTTCCGCCTTTGGTTCCAACGTCTTGAGCCGACCAGCGGCGCGTTCGACGGGTAACGGATAGGGATAGTTTGAGCCCGGTTCTAGCCCCGTGACGTAGCCCTGCTTGTCCGTGTCCGTATTCTTCCAAAGCGTGAAGGCTGGCATCTCGCCGACGTGGTAGGCCATGGAGAAGCCGAGGGTTTCCGATGCGTTGATAAGGGCCACTTCGGTGCGGCCGTCGGCACCGGCCGCGAGTTCGCAGGCATAGAGCATCTCATCGAAGTCGCGGGTCGGGCCACGATAGCGATCCCAGGTGGCAAGGTCGGGTTTTGCGGCATCGTTGAATGGTGTCACGTGGGTGAACGGACCGATGACGCGCGCACCTTCTTCCAGGACCGGACGGCCGACATTCGTGTGGTAGATCACCTCATAGGTATGGGCGTAATCGGCGCGGTTGATCAGACGGTCGTCGAGCGAGAAGCCGGTATCGCCAGGAACGACGGCGAGCTCCGTCCAGGTCTCGAACTCGATGTTTTTGAACGCCTTCTCCTTGATGAGACCGCAGAGAGAGATGCGGTGTGGCGCCTCACGCGAAATCCGCACCTCGACCTTGGAGGCCGGCGTGTTTCCGGCCCGGCCGTGCAGCGTGTAGACTTTGTCGCCGTCAACCATCGGGTGGCCGGTCCATTCGTAGCCGCAGCGCACCATTAACTCGTTGAAGCCTTCGAGCCAGCCGAGACCGTTGCGCTCGCCGAGGCGAATGAACGATGGATGCACCACCTCATCGACCGGCGATGTCCAGCCGAAGTTGATGCCGTCGAGGCTTGCCCTGAGGATACCCATGCCGCGCGTCGGAATCACCGTAACCGCAAGCCGACCGGACCGGATGGTGACGAGCGTGCTGCCTTCCTGGCGACCGCCGTGCAGCGTCTTTTTCACGATCTCGAACGGCATGCCGTTTTTGATGCCGAGTTCGCCGGAAGTGATGGACCAATCGGCGAGTTCCAGCCCGCCGGCCGTGTCGGTCAGCGTGAAGATGAAATCATCCTGCATTTTGCTTGTCCCATAAGGCCTGTCTTCAGAGGCAGGCTTTGAAATAGTCCTGAAGAACGAGGTCGACCATGGCGAGCGACAGGCCATGGGCGGTGGGCTCGACCCGGCCACGCCGGACGCCCTCGTAGACGCCGCGAAGGTACTGGCTGATCAGCGTCTCCGGTATCGGGGTGGTCCCGAACAGGGCAAGGAGTTCCTCGGCCGCCTTGGCGATCTCCGGTTCGGGCCAGTAGTAGCGGATGCGGTCCGAATAGCTGAAGTGCCGCTGCAGCCGCTGCTCGTCCGGCGTGCCGAAATAATACTTCGCCCAGTTGTCGGGATGGGCGAGCATCACCCGCTCGAAGGTGGCGGCGAGCGTCTCCTTGCGGCGGCCGGCAAAGAGCACCTCGGCGATGTGGTCGAGGCCGTAGAGAGCCTCGCGCAGCGCAAAGGTCAGGGCCGGACCCACCTTGAGGATCGAGAAGCCGTTGTCGACCAGCGCCTTCAGCGCCTCCGGCGTCTGATAGTCGGTGGAATGCGCCTCGAAGACGAAACCCTTGAGGTCCGAGAGCACGGCCGAGAGGGAAGCGGCCTTGCCGGCATCGAAGGCGACGACGTTATGATTGCCGAACTCGACGCCCGGCTGCACCACGGCACCGACCGCACGCTCGAAGGCTTGGGCGATGCCGGCCTTGGCGAAGGCCTCGCGGTGGACGGCGATGGTCTCACGCGCCGCCTCAGGCTTGGTGACTTCCAGCTCCTCGATCTCTTCCATGGCGCCGCCGGGGATCG
>JAEZHI010000049.1 GCA_023436885.1 Pseudomonadota bacterium
TCGGGCGGCAGTTGGGATCGAACGACAACGTCGTCTTGCCTTTGGCGGCCTTGAACAGGGCGAGGTATTCCGACGCAACCGGCTCGTTGATCAGCGTCGTCGATCCCACGTGCAGGGCTTCGATCGCTGGGAAGGGAATACTGTCGGGCCGATGGGTCCACAGGCGCGCCGCCGTCGTCTCATCATAGAAAGCGTAGTGCGGTTCGTTGTTGACGAAACGGACGAAGGCCAGCGTGGTCTCGTCGTTGGAGCGGCGCACATAGCGAAGCGAGACACCGGACGCGGTCAAATGATCGGCGATCATGGTGCCGAACATGTCTTTGGAAATACCGCCGACAAACCCGGTGAGCGCGCCCAGCCGCGACATGGCGACGGCAATGTTGAGGCACGAGCCACCGACAGCCGGCACATAGGCGTCCCGGCCATCGGCAGATTTTACGGGCACGAAATCGATCAGCGCATCGCCGCAGGCCAGTAACATAGGCAGCTCCTCCAAGCCGACACTGTGCCGGTTGGGCGGCAATCAGTGGGTATCAGTATTTCTAACAATTCCTCTTAGTCGAAAGATTATCAGGCAGGAAAGCGCTTGCGCAAGCGCTTGCTTATGCTATTTTGCGCCCATAGTCGATCCTGAGGGGTGACGGTTGGGGGGAATCAACCGCCGCATCATGTCGGGAGACTGCTTCGCATCCGATTCAAGATCGCGGAGAAACAGGGAGAAGCCCCGCAATGAAAATGTATTTCCTGACGAGCGGTTAGGGCATTGCCCGTCGAGCTGACGCTTTGGACCGACGCTGGTGTTTTCTTTGCTTCCGAAAGAGCAACCATCGTCGCCGCCAGCGTCAATCGCCTCGCCATTTCACTCTCATAGAGCCCGAACCAGACGACACCTGAACGGTCGCCGGTCGGCGGGGCTTTGTGCGGCAAGGGCCGGCATAGGCGCGGGAATCATCCTGGCCATGCACCCTCACGCCAATTCGACCGGCCGGCGGCTTACCCCGTCGACAGCAGGAGCCGACGTGTATGCCTGATTTACCTGTGTTAGCCCTTCACGGCATCTCGAAATCTTTTCCCGGCGTCAAGGCGCTCAAGAGCGTCAGCTTTTCGCTTGCGGCCGGCGAGATCAGAGCGCTTGTCGGTGAGAATGGGGCGGGCAAGTCGACGCTGATGAAGGTTTTGTCCGGCGCCTACAGCGCCGACGCTGGCACGATTTCCGTCTTCGGCGCGGCGGTTGAAAACCCAAGTCCTGCCACCATGATCGGCAAGGGCATCGCGGTCATCTATCAGGAAATGGCCCAGGCGCCGCACCTGTCGGTGGCTGAGAACGTGTTGCTAGGCCGGCTGCCTCGCCGGGCCGGTGGACTGGTCGACTGGGCAGAGGCGCGTCGACAGACGGCCGCCGTGCTGGAGCGGCTGGGCTTTGACATCGATCCCGCTGCCCGCATCGACACGCTCTCGGTAGCCAAGCGCCAAATGGTGGAAATCGCCCGGGCGCTGACGCGCAACGCCCGCATCATCGTGCTCGACGAGCCGTCGGCTGTGCTCGCCGCCTCCGAGATCGCCCAGCTGTTTGCGATCATCCGCAAGCTGTCGGCCGAGGACGGCGTCGCCTTCGTCTACATCTCCCATCGTCTCGTCGAGGTGTTCGACATCGCCGACACCGTAACGGTGATGCGCGACGGTGAGGTCGTCCACCAGTGCCGAACCGAGGAAATCGACAGCGAGACGCTGATCCGCCACATGGTCGGCCGCGAGGTCGGCGACATCTTTCCCAAACGTGTGCCCAAGATCGGTGAAGAGGCCCTCCGAATATCCGGTCTGTCGGCCGGCGGTCTCGTGGAAGACGCCAGTCTTTACGTCCGCCGGGGTGAGATCGTCGGCCTGTTCGGCCTCGCCGGCGCCGGTCGTACGGAGACACTCAAGGGGCTGTTCGGTGCCGATCGCGCAGCACGCGGCGTGCTGACCCTCGACGGCAAGACTATTCGTCTCGCTTCTCCGCGCGACGGCCTCGCTCACGGGCTTGGTCTGGTGCCGGAAGATCGCAAGGTGGCGGGCCTGTTTCTCAAGCAATCTGTCGGATTCAATATCACAATCTCCTCGCTGAGGCATTTGCTTGCCGGCCCCTTGCTGTCGCATGCCAAAGAAAGCGCCCTTGTCGAAACCATCATCCGCCGTCTGCGCGTCAAGACGCCCAATGCCCGCGCCGCCGTGCAGAACCTCTCGGGCGGTAACCAGCAGAAATGCGTCATCGGCCGCCTCGTCAGTGCCGAATGCACCATCATGCTGGCCGACGAACCGACGCGCGGCGTCGATGTTGGCGCCAAGCGCGAGATCTACGACTTGCTGTTCGAGCTGAGTGACAGGCGGCAACTGGCCATCGTTATCGCCAGCTCCGAACTGCCGGAAATCCTCAACCTTTGCGACCGCGTCTACGTGATGCGCGAAGGCCGGATCACCGCCGAACTCGATGCGCGCCAGACCTCCGAAGAGGAAGTCATGCGCTACGCCACCCACAATTGAGCCGAGCCGAGAGGCCCCTAAATGTCAGCCACCACCTCTTCCCGCCCGACGTTCCGCAACCTGCCCCGCGGTTTCGGCCTCGTGATTGCACTTGCCGCCCTCATTATCGCGGCCAGCGTGATTTCGCCGCATTTCCTCAATCCGATCAACGTGCTGAATGTGCTGCGGCAGGTCGCACTCTACGGCATCCTCGGTGTCGGCATGACCTTCATTCTGTTGACGGCCGGTATCGACCTGTCGATCAGCTCAATCGTCGGCTTCGTCGGCGTGGTGGCGGCAACGCTGATGGGCATGGGCTATCCCATCCTTCTCTGCTGCCTGATCGGAGTGGCCGGCGGCCTGCTCATCGGCGTCATCAACGGCCTCGGCATCGTCATCGGGCAAGTCCCGCCGTTCATCATGACGCTCGGCTCCATGGTGATGACGCGCGGCATCGCACTGATGATCGCCGATGGATCCACCGTCAATCTCGGGCCGCGCGGTGACGAGTTCTTCTTCCTGGGGGGCGGCTTCATTCTGGGCATACCGACGCCGATCTGGGTGTTCGCTTTGGTCTGCGTCATCGCCTTCGTCGTGCTACGCCTCTCTCCCTTCGGACGTGCCATTTACGCGGTCGGCTCTTCGCCGGAGGCCGCGCGCCTTGCTGGCATCAATGTCGGCCTTGTCACCTTCTCGGTCTACCTGATCTCGGCCGGCCTCGCCTCGCTGTCGGCCCTTATCTTTCTGTCGCGGCTTTCGGTCGGCGACCCCAACTCCGGCGTTGGTCTGGAACTCGAGGCGATCACTATCGCCGTCATCGGAGGCACCAGCCTGTTCGGTGGCGAAGGTGGCATCGCCGGCACGATCGGCGGCGCCATGGTGCTCGCCATCCTGGCCAACATCCTCAATCTCGCGGGCGTCTCACCATTCTCCCAGCAGGTGGTGAAGGGCCTGATCATCGTATTCGCGGTCCTGTTGGAGGCAGGGCGGCGGAGGCGCGCCTGATCGGCGCGAAACACCCACGGAGGAACAGTTACATGAATTCGCTCAAGACCATCGGCGCCACGCTCGCCCTGCTGCTTGCTTCAACCACCTTCGCTGGCTCGGCGCTGGCCGCCGACAAGATCATCATCGGCTTCTCGCAGGCGGCGTCCAACTCGGCTCATCGCAACACCATGACCGAGCGCAACAAGGCCTATGCCGCCGAAAACCTCAAGGACACCACGCTCATCGTCACCAATGCCGAGGGCAAATCGGCCAAGCAGATCACCGATATCGAGAGCCTCGAGGTACAAGGCATCCAGGCGCTGATGATCTCGCCGCAGGACTCGGCGGCCGTAACGCCCATCATCAAGGATGCGCTGAAGCAGGGCATCAAGGTGGTGACACTTGAGCGCTCCATCGAGGGCGTTCCTGTGACGCTGCACATCGGCCCGCACAACAAGCCGATTGGCGCCTTGGCCGGCCAGTATGTCGTCAAGGCGCTCGGCGGCAAGGGGAATGTCGTCGAGATCAAGGGTGACCCGGCCGTGGCGCCGGCCGTCGAGCGCTCCGAGGGCTTCCATGAAGCCATCGCTGGCTCGCAAATAAAGATCATCGCCGAACAGCATGCCGACTGGGACGAGGAAAAGGCCCTCAAGTTCATGGAAGACACGCTGCAGCGCTTCGGACCCGGCGAGATCCAGGCTGTTTACGCCCATAACGACAACATGGCCTTCGGCGCCCTCAAGGCCATCAAGGCGGCCGGTCGCGACAAGGAGGGCATCCTGATCATCGGTATCGACGGCGAGAACCGCGCCATCCGCGCCGTGGCCAAGGGCGATTTTGCTGCCACCTTCACCTACTCGACCGTGGCCCCAGAAGGTGTGATCGCCGCCCACGCCCTGGTGACCGGTGACACCGCTGCCCTCGACAAGCTCGGCAAGATGACCAAGCACGCGGACGGCACCATGGAGATCGAAATCCCCTCCAACATGGTCACGAAGGACAACGCCACGCAGTTCTTCTGCAAGGGCTTCGGCGACGATCCCGAGTGCAAGTGATCGCTTAACCGGGGCAGGGCGCGGCGACGCGACTTCCCCGGCAGGTCCGCCGGCGCTGCTCCTCTCCCCCGGGGCCGGCGGACCCCTTCTCCAGAAGTTCAAGGACATCAAACTGATGAACGACGTCCACACCGACGCGAAGGTCGACATGTACGCCGAGGGCTCGGTCGGCGGCCGCCTTATCCGCACGATCCTGCGCTCGCGCGAAACCGGCATCGCGCTTGCCATCGTCATCATGGTGGCGGTGCTGGCGATTCTGGCGCCGAGCTTCTTGAGTGCCGACAACGTCTCCAATAATGCCCGCAACATGTCCTTCGTCGGCATCGCCGTACTGGGCGAGGCATTAGTCTTGATCATCGGCGGCATCGACCTGTCAGTCGGCTCGATCTGGGGCGTCACTGCCGTCGCTTCGGCTGCCCTGATGGGCTACGGCCTCCCGACATCGGTGGCAGTTGTCGGCGGGCTGTCGCTCGCCGCCCTGTTCGGCCTGTTCAACGGCCTCTGCATTACGCTTCTACGCATGCCGCCCTTCGTACCGACGCTCGCCACCATGAGCATCGCCCGCGCTACCGCGCTGATGATCACCCGCGGCCGCTCCATCGACGAATTCCGTCCCATCGGCGACAGCTTCTTCGAGCTGGGCGGCGGCTCCATCCTCGGCGTGCCAACGCCCTTCGTGCTGTTCGCCGTCCTCTCCATTGTCATGTGGGTATTGCTCGATCGCACCATCTTCGGCCGTCGGCTCTATGCCATCGGCGGCAACGAAACCGCTGCCCGCCTGTCCGGCATCGACGTCGACCGCATGAAGATCATGGTCTACGTGCTGTCGGCGCTGTTCGCCGGCCTCGCCGGCCTTGTCGAGGTCAGCTACCTGTCGTCGGCAATCGCCAACCAGGGCACCGGCAAGGAACTCAACGTCATCGCCGCGGCCGTCATCGGCGGCACCAACCTAATGGGCGGTGAGGGTACCATCCTCGGCGTCTTCTTCGGGGCCATCATCCTGGAAATCCTGCGCAACGGCCTCGTGCTCATCGGCACCGACGCCTACTCGCAGGGCATTTTCGTCGGCCTCGTCATCATCATCGCCGTCTTCATCGATCAGCTCCGCAAGGGCGTGTGGAGACGCAAGTGAGGGAGAGAGCGGCTCGCCATCGGCGGTCCGCTTGGAAAAACTGCCCGGTAGGTGCCGGGCAGACAACAAGGAGGAAATGACATGAAGAAGCTTCTGCTTTCGACGGCCGCGGTTCTCGCCGTCAGCCTATCCTTCGCCAGTGCGGCCAACGCTGCCGGCAAGACCTTCGCCATGGTTCCCAAGCTGATCGGCCATCCCTTCTATGCCGAGGTCGAGAAGGGCTGCGAGGATGCAGCCAAGAAGCTCGGCGTCGAGTGCCTGTTCACCGGCTCTCCGCAGGCCGACGAGGCCGAGCAGGCCCGCGTCATCCGCGACCTCATCACCAAGGGCGTCGACGGCCTGGCCATCGCCCCCAACAACGCCGCCTCGATCACCCCGGTGATCGCTGCCGCCAAGGCCAAGGGCATCCCAGTCATCACCTTCGACAGCGACGCGCCGAAGTCCGAGCGGGCGCTGTTCGTCGGCACCAACAACGTTCAGGGCGGCGCCGAGGGTGGCAAGGCCTTCGTCGGTGCACTGCCGCAGGGCGGCAAGTATGCCATCATCACCGGTGGCCTCGCCGCTGCCAACCTCAATGACCGCATCGCCGGCTTCAAGTCGGCTCTGACGCCGGCGTTCACCGAGGTATCTGGTTCGCCTTTCCCCTGCGATGACGACTCCAACCGGGCTATCCAGATCATCCAGGATCTTTTGGTGAAAAATCCCGACCTCAAGGGCATCTTCATTTCCGGCGGCTGGCCCATGTATGCCTACGAAGCCTTCTCACGGGCTCTCGCCAGCCGGCATGACGACATCAAGTCAGGCAAGCTGGTCATCGTCTCCTACGACACCGTCACCTCGCAATTGAAGCTCCTGAAGGACGGCTACGCCACTGCCCTGATCGGCCAGCGCCCCTACGCCATGGGCACGGAGTCGATCGATATCCTGAAGAAGCTCTCCGAGAAGGCGGCCGTGCCGGAAGTGGTCGACACCGGCGTCGATCTCGTTACCTCGGCCAACGTCGACAAATTCTTGAAGTAACCTGGCGACGGGCGGCTTCCGCATGGCTGCCGCCCCAACGCCCTTGATGGAAAACACCATGTCCGCGCTTCTCACCATCGATGCCGTCAGCAGGACTTTCCCGGGCGTCAAGGCGCTGGAAAACGTCAGCTTCGAGATAGAGGCGGGGCGCATCCATGCCATCGTCGGCGAGAACGGCGCCGGCAAGTCGACGCTGATGCAGATCATCGCCGGCGTGCAACAGCCCAACGGTGGTCGGCTGCTGCTCGATGGCCACGAGATTCATCTGAGTGGCACCCGGCAAGCCCGTGAAAAGGGTATCGGCATTGTCTTTCAGGAACTCAACCTCGCCCCCAACATGACGGTGGCCGAGAACATCTGCCTCGGCATCGAGCCACCACGTGGCGTGGTCTTCCTCGACCGCCCCCACCAACGGCGCCTGGCTCGCGAGGCACTCGCCCGCATGAGTGTCGATATCGACATTAACCGGCGGGTCGGAGATCTCTCGATTGCCCAGCAACAGCTCATCGAAATCTGCAAGGCGCTGATCCACAACCCGCGCCTGCTGATCCTCGACGAGCCGACGTCCAGCCTGTCGGACGCCGAAACCGCCTTTCTGTTCAAGGTGATGGCCGATCTCAAGGCCGCCGGCGTCACCATGCTCTATATTTCCCACCGCATGCCGGAGATCTTCTCGGTTTGCGATGCAATCACCATCCTGCGCGATGGCCGTCATGTGCGCACCATGGCGCTGGCCGATACCAGCCCGGAAGAGGTGGTGCGGCTGATGGTCGGGCGAGATCTCTCCAATGTCGGCCGCAGCCCGGCTGCCGACCCCGGCCAGCCGGTGGTGCTGGAGGTGCGCGGGCTGACGCACCAGCCATCCTATCGTGACATCTCTTTCCGTGTGCGGGCGGGCGAAATCGTCGGCTTGGCTGGCTTGGTGGGGGCAGGCCGCTCCGAAGTCATGCTCGGTCTGTTCGGTTCACCGCCGCCAGAGGCGGGCGAAATCCGCATCGACGGCCAGCCGGTGACCATCGACCGCGCCGCCACCGCCATTGCAAAGGGCATTGCGCTGCTGCCCGAAGACCGAAAGCGTCAGGGCCTGGTGCTCGGCTTGTCGGTATCTGCCAATCTGGCCCTAGCCGCGCTCAGCCAGAAGGCTCGCTTCGGCTTTGTGAATTTCAACGCCGAACGCCGATTGGTCGATGGCTATGTCCGGCGCCTGCGTATCAAGACGCCCACCGTCGACGCGAAGGTTGGCAACCTTTCCGGTGGCAATCAGCAGAAAGTGGTTCTGGCCAAGTGGCTGGCCACAAATCCGCGCTTGCTGATCGTCGATGAGCCGACACGCGGCGTCGACGTCGGCAGCAAGGCGCAGATCTACGCCTTCCTGCGCGAGCTGGCTGCCGCCGGCCTTGCCATCATCGTTGTTTCCTCAGACCTCCCGGAGGTGATCGCCATCTCCAACCGCATCCTGGTGATGCGCGACGGGCGTCTGGTGGGAGAACTGCAGGGCGCTGATGCCGACGAGGAAAAGATCATGGCGCTTGCCGCGCTCGACCAGACGGCAAATGGCGCCGCCGGAGCGCGGTGGCAGGACGCAAGTTGAGAGGAAAATCATGCTGAAAGGTATTTCCCCGGTGCTCAACGGACCGCTTTTGTCGGTTCTTGACCGCATGGGGCACGGCGACGAGATCGTGCTGGCCGACGCCCATTTCCCTTCCTTTTCCTCGAATGACACGGTGTTAAGCGCCGCCGGTGTCGGAGTAACGGAACTGCTCGATGGTATCCTGCCGCTCCTTGAAATCGACACCTACGTCGCCGATCCCTTAGTCATGGTCGATCCGGTTGCCGGCGACAGGGTGGATCCCGACCTTCTGGCTGATTGTCGGGCCGCCATCGCCCGCCATGCACCGACGGCGGCGCCGATCGTCTTCATGGAGCGCTTTGCCTTCTACGAGCGCGCCCGCCGCGCCTTCGCCATCGTCGCCACCGGGGAAACGCGCAAATACGGCAACATTCTCCTCAAGAAGGGCGTCACGCCAGTTTGATCGCCAGCAAGTCCGGCAGGGATGGCGGACAGCGCGGTTTTGCTCGGTATAAGCCCTTGAGACGACATTGCACTTGGGCGAAGATCGATCCGATCGGGGGCGGGAGGAATCGTTGCCGCGCCGGTTTCCCTGCCGAGTAAAGGAGAGGTCTGACGGTGGCTACCATTTTCGACGTCGCGCGTCATGCAGCGGTTTCGACATCGACGGTATCGCATGTCGTCAACGGCACGCGGAAGGTCAGTGCCGAGACGGCGCGCCGGGTACAGGAAGCGATCGCCGCCGTCGGCTATACGCCCAACGGCATCGCCCGTGCCTTGGCCGTCTCGACGACCAATAGCGTCGGCATTGCCGTATCTACCATCTCCAACCCCTATTTCGGCGACATCATCGGCGCCATCGAGCGCGAATGCACCCGCCTGGGACTTATGGTGTTCCTCTCTGACACCCATGACGATCCCGAGCACGAGCTGCGCGTCGTCAAGGCTCAGCATCTCCGGCGCGTCGACGGTATCATTCTCGCGCCATCGGAGACCGGCGACAGCGAGACGCTGAATTACATCGAAACCAACAAAATTCCATGTGTGCTGGTCGATCGGCTGACTTCTCCGAAGTTCGATCGCGTCGGCATCCAGAACAAATACGCCATGGGCATGGTGGTTGGGCATCTCGCCGACCATGGCCACCAACGTATCGGTTTCATCTCCGGGCAGCCGGGTTTTGCCACGGCCATCGAACGCACCGACGGCTTTCGGGCCGCCCTTGCCGAACGTGGTCTTGCCTTCGACGATGCCCTGATCCGCTCGGGCGATAGCATCGATGGCGCTGCGGCTGCTGCCACCGAGCTGCTGTCGCGGCCTGATCGGCCGTCTGCTCTCGCCGTCGGCAACAACATGTCGATGATCGGCGTCATGCGGGCCATCCGCACGATTGGCTTACGGGTGCCGGAGGACGTGGCGATCGTCGGCTTCGACGACTTCGAATGGGCCGACTGCTTCGAGCCGCGCCTCACCGTCATTGCCCAACCCGTCGAGGAAATAGGCCGCAAGGCGGCCGAACTCCTGGTTCGTCGCATTGCAGCCGACCAGAGTGACGAGGCGCTGAAACCACAGCTCGTCCGTCTGAAGCCGACGCTGGTGATCCGCCAATCCTGTGGTTGCAATCATCCTGCGCTATGAGATCTGCTGCGGTTGACAACCGTCCACGTTGACGGGAGCTTTTACAGCTCTTTCCTCCATGGCGGGTTGGCGCCGGCGCGCGAGCAGGTGATGGCAGCGCATTTGGTTCCGAAGGCGAGGGCGTCGGCGAGTTCGTCCTTGGTGATGGCTTCGAGTGCGGGGCGAGCGATCC
>JAEZHI010000008.1 GCA_023436885.1 Pseudomonadota bacterium
TCGCAAGGCGTTGCTTGACGTCGGCCGCAAGGTCCGGCTGGCGCGCCAGCTTGAAGCGGGTATCCCATCGTCGTCGTCGGGCCGCCAAACCGTGCGCCCGCTCGCCATCGTAAGGGCCGGACCACTGTTTGGTTGGCTTGGCATTGCGCCTGAGCTCGCGGCTGATCGTCGATGCTGATCGTTCAAGCCGCGCCGCTATGCTTCGCACCGATAGCCCTTCCCGGTGGAGAAGCTCTACCGTCACCCGCTCTCTCAATGAGAGCTGAGAGTAATGTTGTCCCATCGCAGCAACACCTTAGCAGGTGTTGCACTTCGATCGTGAGTCCAAGGAGGACCTCAGGACGAGAAGGCGCAACGGCTCATATCGCGCTCCCACTTCATCCCTCCCTCATACACCCTCCATCCTCCGATCGAACGCCTCCCGTGCCTTCTCCACCTCGGGCAGCTTCTCCAGCGTCCACGCATAGAGCTCCCCGAAAGGCTCCACCAATGTACGACCGAGCGGTGTGATTTCGTACTCCACCGCCACCGGCGATACCGGCAGCACGCGGCGGAGGATCAGGCCGTTGCGCTCGAGCTTGCGCAGGCACTGCGTCAGCGCCTTCTGCGTCACGCCCCCAAGCTGCCGCTTGATGGCATTGAAGCGGATCGGCCCCTTGACCAGCACGGTCAGCACCATCATCGACCATTTGTCGGCAATCTGGTCGAACAGTACCCGGCTGGGGCAATCGGACGCGAACAGGGCGACGTTGCAGATCGGCACGGCGGTTTCCTCGGATATACCTGGGCGATTTGAAGTGCCTAATTGACACCACGTATACGGATTATACCTTCTCGCTCATTGCAATCAATGGAGCCTGTTCCATGCCGTCAGCCGATACCGAAACACTATTTCGTCCCTTTTCCATCAAGAACTTGACCCTGCCGAACCGCATCGTCATGGCGCCGATGACCCGAGCCATGGCGCCCGAAGGCATCCCCGGCGCCGCCAACGCCGCCTATTACCGCCGGCGCGCCGAGGGCGGCGTCGGACTGATCCTGTCGGAGGGCACGGTGATCGACCGGCCCGCCTCGCGCAACATGGCCACCATCCCCTTCTTCCATGGCGAAGCGGCGCTCAATGGCTGGAAGCAGGTGATCGACGCCGTGCACGACGCCGGCGGCCGCATGGGTCCGCAGATCTGGCACACCGGCTCCACCCGCTCCGGCGAATGGGAACCCGAAGCGCCGGTGGAAAGCCCCTCCGGCCTGCTCGACCCGACGACGCCGCGCGGCGTCGCCATGACCGAGCAAGACATCGCCGACACCGTGGCCGCCTTCGCCAAAGCCGCCGCCGACGCCAAGCGTCTCGGCTTCGATGTCGTCGAGATCCACGGCGCCCACGGCTATCTGATCGACGAGTTCTTCTGGCCCGGCACCAATAAGCGCACCGACCGCTACGGCGGCGCAACCATCCGCGAGCGCTCGCGCTTTGCCGCCGAAGTGGTGACGGCCGTCCGCGCCGCCGTCGGCCCCGACTTCCCCGTCATCCTGCGCGTCAGCCAGTGGCGGCAGCAGGACTACGCCACCCGCCTCGCCTTCACGCCGGCCGAGATGACCGACTGGCTGCTGCCGCTGGTGGAAGCCGGCGTCGACATCCTGCACTGCTCGCAGCGTCGCTTCTGGGAGCCGGAGTTCCCCGAGGTCGACGGCGAAAACGGCCTCAACTTCGCCGGCTGGGCCAAGAAGCTCACCGGCGCCGCCACCATCAGCGTCGGCTCGGTCGGCCTCTCCGGCGATTTCTTCGGCGCCTTCCAGGGCCAGGGCTCCGACACCGTCGGCCTCGACCGCCTGCTGGAGCGCATGGCGCGCGACGAGTTCGACCTGATCGCCGTCGGCCGCGCCCTGCTCAGCGACCCGCACTGGGTCTCCAAGGTGCAGCGCCAGGAGTCCGATAAACTCAAGGGCTTCGACCCGGCCTCCCTCGCCGAACTCGCCTGAGGATCGGCCAGGAAACAAGCCAACGTCCCCCGGTGTGCCCTGCATCGGGGGACGATCTATATCAGCCGCGCGCTCAACCTTCCTGAGATCCTCGCTTTCGCAAGGATGACAGATTTATATAAATGATTGCAAACGGATAGCTCAGCGCCTCCAGTTCTGGCTCCCGTTCCTATCATGCTGTCATCCTTGCGAAAGCGAGGACCTCAGGACGAGAAGGTGGGGAGGGCTGTATCAGGCACCCAGCAAAGATCAGGCGAGCCGAAACCCACTCTCGCTCGATTGGCGCAGAGGTGGAAAGCACCCAATAGCCGCCCCCACCTCAGCCCGTAGTCAATGACAGTTGATCGCGTTCCTGTTTAAAAGGGCGACGCGGTGCTCCTACGTGGGCACCGTCTTGTGCTAGGTGCATTCTCGCTCCCGACAGAGCCGAGTGACACGAAACGGGGTGAGCCATGCCGATGAAAACAGCCAATCCGGAGAACGCTGACGTCAAGGCGTTCTGCGAGACGATTTCGTCCTCGTCCCCTGTCCTCGTGAGGATCGCCCCCAAGGAAGATTGCAAGCCGAAGGACAGCTTCGGCAACGTCCAGAAGCAGATCGAGCGGTTTGGTGGCGAGATGTGTACCGGCTGGTCAATCATGGACTGGCCGGGGGCCTATATCGAGGCCGAGCATCACGCTGTTTACGATCCGGGCAATGGAGCCGACTGGATCGACGTCACGCCGCCTTCCGATGGCGAGACCCACCGGCTTTTCCTCCCCGATGAAACCGCAACCTACGACGCGGCCAACCCGGGCGTTCGGCGCGACAATATCCGCAAAGCCCATACCAACGACCCGCTGATTGCCGAGCTGTTCAAGGTGGCGGCGGAAAAGACGCGCTTGATGAACATGATCCCCGGCGTCGCCGCGGCTCACGTTCCGCCGGCGCTCAGGCAGCCCCTGGCTTTCCTCGGCCAGCGACACGTGCAGCTCTCCATCGAAGTCTCGATGCGCTACACCTCGCGCAACGACCCCTGCTTCTGCCAAAGCGGCAAGAAGTTCAAGCAGTGCCACGGAGCCAGGTCGGCGTAAGGCGACGGCTTTCATGGAAAGCTAGGGTATGCGTGCCCGGCTAGAGGCTCCGGACAGCATGTCGGAGCCCGATCTCCCTGGTTGCGCCCCACCGGTGAGGGAGCCCTGTATCCGCGGATCTCAACCGCATCGGACGCGTGTTCAACTGGTTCAAGCGCGTCGGCGCGTCGCCGCCCGGTCCGACAAAAGGATCAAATCCGTCCCCGATTTCTTTGTCTGTTAGCGGCGAGGCTATGCTTGCAAGCCGTTGTCAACAAGGCTAGGCTTCCGCTATCTAGAATCTCCCCAGGGAGGGGGCTTATCTACTGTATTACTTGGTAATTTTACCATCTGCGAATATGCGAGTTGCTAATTATCTGGGGGAGTAGAGGGGCAAATGGAATCACAGAGCCAATTGTTGCTGGGCGCTTCGGCCCTGGCTTTGGGGATTGGCTTGGCCTCTCCGAACGCGGCCTATGCCGTTCCGGTTTGCAATGATAGCACGATCACGACAGCGGCCGGTTTGGTGACATGGAACTCGGGCGACTGTTCTATCTCCAGTACCGGTTCGGTGACTACATTGACCGCCTCGGGTACGTCACTCGGCACCTTGACCAACCAGGGACAGATTTCGGGCACTGGCATCGGTCTTGTGAACTCGGGCACGATCACCTCGATCAACAACGCTGTCGGGGGAAGCATCGTCAGTAGCAGCACGACGGCAATCTCGAATACCGGCACGATCGGTACGCTCAGCAATTACGGGACCATCAGCGGCTCTGCCAGCGGCGCCGTTTATAATTACGGCACCATCGGCTCCCTCTATAATGCCGGAACCATCGAAGGGAGCCGTTCTGTCCACAATCACGGCACGATCACGACCCTGACCAACGATACCGGCGGGCTTCTGACGGCTACTTCAAGTGCCATCCGTAATGATATCGGGACCATTGGCACTCTGATCAATCGCGGCACCATCACGGGCGCGCCCGGCATCGAAAATGCCATTTCAATCGGCACCATCGACAACAGCGGCACCATTACGGGCACGACCGCTATCCTGAACACCGGTACAATCGGCAGCATCGACAACAGCGGAACGATTTCCGGCTCTCTCAGGGCCATCAACAATAGCTCGATCCACCTTGGCGCCATCACCAACAGCGGCGTGATCGCTGGCGATATCCTCAACACCAGCACGTCTGACCTGACCATCAACGGCGGCACTTCCAGCTATGGCACCCTGACCGGTTGGAACGGATCGGTGGGAACGATCACCAATACGGCATCCGATCTCGTATTCGGCACGGGGCTGCTGCTGCTGAACGACAACATCAACGTCGGTTCGAGCCACACGGTCACCAACACTGGAGCCACGATCAAGCTGTCCAACGCGATCTCGGTCACCGGCAATTACAGCCAGACCGGCGGCGGGCTGGTGATCGTTGCCAGCAGCTCGTCGAACTACGCCTATCTGACGGTCAGCGGATCGGCCACGGTGACGAACACTGCGATCACGATCTCCGGCAGCGGCCTCTCCGCGGGTGACAGCTTCACCGTCGTGCGGGCAGGTACCGGCAGCAGCTATACCAACGACACCGCCATGGTTAGCGGCACATCACGACTGGGTGCATCGGTCTCGACCAGCGGCGATGACCTGGTGGTCACCCTGATCGACCGAAGCTATACCGCAATAGGGCGACCGGCGGGCGACAATGCCGGATCCATGGGCGCTGCACTGGACGCAATCGCCGACGCGGGCACCGCATCGACCGACATGCAGTCGATCATGTCCTCCATCGACGGCATGTCCTCGTCAGCGGCGCAGGCCGAGGCGATCAAGGAGCTGGGCCTGTCGTATATGCCGCCCTCGGTCCTGATGAGCTTCGCCGCCGCCAACCTGACATCCGGCGCGGTGGAACAGCATCAGCAGACGGCCATGGCCTACAACCCCGCCGTCGGCAAGGCTGCCGGTTCGGACTGGTACCGGGATGGGGTGTGGGGGCAGATGATGGGCGGCGGCGCTACGCGCGACAGCACTGCCGACGCCAACGGCTATCGGACGAAGCAGTTCGGCTTTGCCTCCGGCATCGACCACGTGATCAACGACAACCTGATGGGCGGGTTGGCCTTGAGCTGGGTGAGAGGCTTTGCCGACGGGTCCGGTAGCTCCGATGCCTCGTCGACCCTCGACAGCTACCAGCTCAGCGCCTATGGCACGTGGCGGTCCGGTCGCCTGTTCATCGACGGCCAGGCCGGGGTTGGGTTCAATCGCTTCCACCAGAAGCGCGAGATCGATTTCCTGAACCGAACCGCCAGCGCCGACTTCGATGGCGAGCAATACCTGCTCCGCGGCCAAGCCGGATATGACATTCCGCTGACGGGCGGCGTTGTGCTGACGCCCCTGGGCGGGCTCACCTTCGTGCGTGGGGTGACCGACGGCTATACCGAAAGCGGCGCCGGCGCGGCCAACCTGACCGTGGATCGGCAGGTCACCGACAGCGTGTCCCACAATCTGGGCGGCGAGATTTCGAGCGCGGCGAATACCGAGTTGGGTCGGCTCACATACTCTCTCCGGATGGAATGGGTCCACGACTACCGGCAGGCGGCGATCACCAACAGCGGCTCTATCGACGGCGCCGCCTTCTCCACCACGACGGCCCGCGTCAAACCCGACGGCGCGCAGATCGGCCTCGCCTTCACGCTCGCCCCCTCGGACGAGGTCTCCATCCGCGCCGAATATACCGGCGAGTTCCGTGAAAACTATCAAAGCCACGCCGGGCTGGTTAAACTGATGCGGGCGTTCTAGTGGAGCGAATTTGACGTTTGTGTCCCGCAGGACATCCAGCTCCAGATCAAACGTCAAATTCAAAGGTTCCACTGGAGCCAATAAATAGTTAGCGCGCTTTCGGCGAACCGAGGTTCGCCGGATCCGCTCTAGGGAGCCGATGCCGTGGAGGCCCGCTTGTCATCGCCAACCCCGTGGATGGGGGCGCTCGTTTGCGCCCTGTTGTTTCTCCCCCCGGTCGCGCCGTCTGCGACGGCAGCCGAAAACCCGCTCTGGGGCAAGCAGTGCTCGAAACAGGCCGATGGCAAACCGGACACGTGTGCGCTGCAGCAGTTTGTCATCGCTCAGCCCGGCAACCGGCAACTGCTGTTGACGCAACTTGGCTATAACGGCCCTGAGGCAAAGCCGCGCCTGCTTCTGGTCGCGCCGCTCGGTATCCTTCTGACGAAGGGCATCTCTTTCGGCATCGATGACAAGAAGCCTCTTACCGTTCCTTTCGAAACCTGCAATTCCAGCGGCTGCCTGTCGATCATCGACATGGACGAGGCCGCGCTCGACCAGTTTCGCAAAGGCAATGTGCTGAAGGTCCGCTATTATCTCATGGGAGATGAAGAAAAACCCCTGGATCTGCCAATCAAGCTGGACGGGTTGAGCGCCGCCCTGAAGTCGATCGCACCCTAGAGCATGTCCGGCGAACGCTGGTTCGCCAGCATGTGATAACTCTCTATTATTGCGCTGTTTCGCGGAAAACAGGTTTCCACCTTTCCGCACGATGCCCTGGAAGGGGAACCGCCGTCATGACGTTCAGCAAGGAGGGAGCCCAACACCCCCCTTCCCCGCCGCAGGGCATGACGATCGATCAGGCGATAGCCGCCGCCTATGACCACTGGGGCGCAGGTCAGGCGTTGCAGGCCGAGCAGCTTTGCCGGCAGGTGCTGGCTCTGCGGCCGGAGCATCCCGACGCCTTGCATCTGCTGGGGCTCATGGCCCACGGTTTCGGCAACTTCGACATCGCTCTCGACTTTATGCGCCGGGCCTGCGCGGACCCTCGTGCGCCCGCCCGGTTTCACAGCAACTTCGCGGAGATGCTCAGACAGCGCGGCCAACTGATCGAAGCGGAAAAGGAGGGTCGCCGGGCCGTCGCCCTGGACGGCAATGCCACGGCGGCATGGGGAAACCTCGGAATCATCCTGCAGGAATCCGGCAAGCTGGAGGAAAGCCTGCACTGCCTGACCCGCGTCTGCCAGGCGGCCCCCGACAGCCCGGAGGCGCACAATAATCTCGGTAATACGCTCAAGCGTCTGGGCCGGTTGAACGAGGCAAAGGAGGAGTATGAGACGGCTATCCGCCTGCGTCCCTCCTTCTCCGAGGCGCACGGCAATCTGGCCTATCTTCTTACCGACCTGGGACTTTATGAGGAAGCGATGGCGGCGGCGCGTCTTGCCATCGAGATCAACCCTCGCAACGCCGACGCCTATCTCAATGCCGCGGCCATCGCCAGGACAAGGAAGCGGCCGGGCGAGGCAATCGGCTGGATCAACACTATTCTGTCCTTCGCCCCCGGGCATCCCGGCGCATTGCTGGCCATGGCCACCGTCGAGCGAGAACTCGAGAACTATCAGGCGGCCGAGCAGGCGGCGCGACGAGCGGTCGCGGCGGTGCCGCAAAGCGGTGAGGCGCACGAGGCACTGGGACAAGTTTTGCAGGCGACATACCGCTCCGACGAGGCTGTCGCCGAGTACGAACAGGCGGCGAAACTGCCGATCCCCAGGCCGGAAAGCCCGGTTGAAAAGAAGGCGGTCCTGCTTCTGGAACTGGGACGACGCAAAGAGGCGCTGGAGGTCTTCGACGAAGCCCTGAGGATCAACCCCCGTTCGGCCTCCGTGTGGTTCAACCGCAGCGAGGCGAAGAAATTCGCCAAGGACGACCCCGACATCGCGACGATGGAGGCGCTTCTGATCGACGCCGAACGCCAGGGTATCGGCTACGACGACCGCATCGCGCTGTCCTTCGCCCTCGGCAAGGCCTGCCTGGATGCCGACCTGGACGACCGTGCCTTCGCGCATCTCAACGAAGGCAACCGGCTGAAACGCGCGACGTTCGCCTATGACGCAGCGGCTGTGGACGAATGGCTGGACACGATCGCCCGGACCGTCTCACCGGCGCAACTATCCCGTCTGGCCGGGCATGGCGATCCATCGGACCTGCCGGTCTTCATCGTCGGCATGCCACGCTCCGGCACCACCCTGATCGAGCAGATCCTGGCCGCGCACCCCGAGGTACACGGAGCGGGGGAACTGCAACTGCTGCAAAGCATGGTAGACCAGATTTCCGGCCCGGATCACGTGCCCCTGGGCTATCCGCAGCTGATCGAAGCGACCGCGCCCGAGGATCTTCCCCGGCTGGCCCGCTACTATCTCGAAAGGGTGTCGGTACTGGCCCCCGGCAAGGCGCGCATCGTCGACAAGATGCCCGTCAATTTCCTCTATGCCGGCCTGATCCACGCCCTGTTTCCCAACGCCCGCATCATCCATTGCCGCCGCGATCCGGTGGATACCTGCCTGTCCTGCTATACGAAGAATTTTTCCGGCGAGCAGACGTTCACCTACGACCTGGCCGAACTGGGCCGGTTCTATCGGGGCTACGAACGACTGACCGCCTATTGGGCATCGGTGCTGCCCACCGACCGCTGGACCGAAGTGGACTATGAGGCGGTAGTGGACGATCTCGAGGGCGAAGCTCGGCGTCTGGTGGGATTCTGCGGCCTGGAGTGGGACGAAGCCTGTCTGTCGTTCCATAAACTGGAGCGCCCGGTGCGTACCGCCAGCGTCACCCAGGTGCGTCAGAAGATCTACACGAGCAGCGTCGGGCGCTGGAAAAGATACGCCCCGCACCTGGCCCCTCTGCTTTCGGCCCTCGGCATTGATGCAACGACATGACCACGATCCTGCCCCAGACGACGGCCGAAGCATCGCCGCGGTTCCGGGACGGATCGGTGAAACTCTTGCTGCTCGCTCTGGCGTTGCTCCTGACCGCCTGCGCGTCATCGCGAAGGACGGAGGGACCGAACCTGGCCCTTGCCGCCGGGTGGCACTGGGAAATCCTTCCGGCTGGCGCGTTCGACCTCGCTGTCGCCACGGCGCCGCGAAGCGCCGGCGAAACCTTGGTGGTTTACCTGGAGGGGGACGGCCTTGCCTATGCGCGTCCTGACCAGCCGGCCAGTGACCCCACCCCAAGCGACCCGGTGGCCCTGCGCATGGCGCTCGCTGATCCTGCCGGTACTCCGACGGCCTGGGTCGGTCGCCCCTGCCAATACACGCTGCCGGATCGGGCCCGCAATTGCGCCACGCCCTACTGGACCGACCGCAGGTATGCCCCCGAGGTCGTGGACAGCATCGGCGCTGCACTGGACCAGCTGAAGCTTCGCAGCGGAGCTTCCAGACTGGTGCTGATTGGCTATTCGGGCGGCGGGGCCATTGCAACCATTCTGGCCGCCCGCCGAAATGATGTGGTGCGGCTCGTCACCGTGGCCGCCAATCTCGACATCGCCTATTGGACCGAACATCAGGGCTTGGCTCCCCTCACGGGGTCGCTCGATCCTGCCCGCGATGCAGCCCCTCTCCTCGGAACGGTGGAGCAGCTTCATTTTGCCGGCGCGGAAGACCGCACTGTCGGAGCCGATGTCGTCAGATCCTTCATAAGCCGTCTGCCGCCAGGATCGCCGGCCCGCCTCATCGAGGTACCGCACTATTCCCATTCTTGCTGCTGGGCGCGGGATTGGCCATCGCTTGCCGCCATGGGCGAGTGGGCTAGCCCAGCCGCCCATGGCGGGCGAGCAGTGCCATGACCCGTTCGGCGGCCTCGTCGGGATCGATGGTCGCTGTGGGTATCACGAGGTCGGGCTGTTCGGGCGGTTCATAGGGCGAGTCGATTCCAGTGAAATTCGGCAGCTCCCCGGCGCGCGCCTTGCGATAAAGCCCCTTGGGGTCGCGTCTCTCGCAGAGATCGAGCGGCGCGTCGACGAAGATCTCGAAAAATTCACCCTCACCCATGAGCTCGCGGGCCATCTGCCGCTCACTGCGAAACGGCGAGATGAACGACACCAGCACGATCAGCCCGGCATCGGTGAACAGCCGCGCAACCTCCGCGACGCGCCGGATATTCTCCACCCGGTCGGCGGCGGTGAACCCGAGATCGCGATTGAGCCCGTGGCGGACGTTGTCGCCATCAAGCACGTAGGTATGCCGCCCCATCGCATTGAGCCGCTGCTCGACGCGATCGGCGATCGTCGATTTGCCCGCGCCCGACAGGCCGGTGAACCAGATGACGCAGGGTTGCTGGCCTTTGATCGCGGCGCGCGCCGCCCGATCGATGGTCATCGGCTGCCAGGCAATGTTGGTGGCGCGACGCAGCGCGAAGCGGATCATTCCCGCGCCGACCGTGGCGTTGGTTGCGCGGTCGATCAGGATGAAGCCGCCGGTGTCGCGGTTCTCTTCGTAGGGATCGAACACGATCGGCCGGTCGAGGCTGAGATTGCACAGGCCGATCTCGTTGAGTTCGAGGGTCTTCGCCGCCTCGTGCGCCATGGTGCCGATATCGATGCGATAACGAAGCTCGGTGATCGTCGCGACAGCTTCCGCCGTACCGACACGCATGAGATAGCGGCGGCCGGGCAGCATCGCCTCGTGATGCATCCAGATCACCCGCGCCGCGAGTTGATCGGCAACTGATGGCGGTTTCTCGGCGTCAGCAATGACATCGCCCCGCACCACGTCGATCTCGTCGGCGAGTGTAAGGGTCACCGCATCGCCGGTCACCGCCTCCTGCAAATCGCCGTCATAGGTCACGATCCGCTCCACCGTCGAGCGCCGGCCGGACGGCAACACCGTAACTGCGGCCCCGACGCGGACGCTGCCGCCACGCACCGTTCCGGTGTAGCCGCGAAAGCCGGCGTGGGGCCGGTTGACCCATTGCACGGGAAAGCGGAATTCCGTCGTCGCGCTCGACCGGGGGATCTCTGTGGTATCAAGGCAACCGACTAGCGTTGGCCCGGTGAACCAAGGCATCGCCGCGCTCTCGCGGGCCACGTTGTCGCCCGTCAGCGCCGACAGCGGAATCGCCGTCACCTTGGCAATACCGATATCCGTAGCAAATGCCTCGAAAGCGCCGGCGATATCGCAAAACCGTGCTTCGCTCCAACTGGCCAGATCCATCTTGTTGACCGCGAGGACGATATGCCGGATCCCCATCACCGCAACGATGAAGGCATGGCGGCGCGTCTGCGTCACGATCCCCTTGCGGGCATCAACGAGAATGACGGCAAGGTCCGCCGTCGAAGCGCCTGTCGCCATGTTGCGGGTGTATTGCTCGTGGCCCGGGGTATCGGCGACGATCAAGCGGCGGTGCCGGGTGGTGAAGAAGCGATAGGCAACGTCGATGGTTATGCCCTGCTCCCGCTCTGCCTGAAGGCCGTCGACCAGCAACGCGAGATCGGCCGCATCGCCGGTGGTTCCGCAATGGCGACTATCGGCCACGAGAGCGGTCATCTGGTCGTCCGGGATCTGGCTGGTTTCATAAAGCAGCCGTCCGATCAGCGTGCTCTTGCCGTCGTCGACGCTGCCGCAGGTCAGGAAACGCAGCAAGTCGGCAGGCCGCTGGCCCTGCACCAGATCCTCAGGCACTTCCCACGGCATCAGAAGTACCCCTCCTGCTTCTTTCTCTCCATCGACGCCGCCTGGTCGTGGTCGATCGCCCGCCCCTGGCGCTCAGAGGTTCGCACGGCGAGGAGTTCGGCGATGATCTCCGGCACCGTTGCCGCCGAGGACTCCATCGCGCCAGTCAGCGGATAACACCCGAGGGTGCGAAACCGCACCAGCCGCATCTCAGGCACTTCGCCTTCGGCGAGCGGCAGGCGGTCGTCATCGGCCATGATCAGCATGCCGTCGCGTTTCACCACCGGCCGACGCGCCGCGAAATACAGCGGCACCACCGGAATGTCCTCCTGCAGGATGTATTGCCAGACGTCGAGCTCCGTCCAGTTCGACAGGGGAAACACGCGAATGCTTTCGCCCTTCGCCACCCGGCCGTTGTAGAGCGACCAGAGTTCCGGCCGCTGATTGCGCGGATCCCAGCGTTGCGACGCGCTGCGGAAGGAGAAGACCCGCTCCTTGGCACGCGACCGCTCCTCATCGCGTCTCGCGCCGCCGATCGCGGCGTCGAAGCGGTGGAGGTCGAGCGCCTGCCTGAGTGCCTGGGTCTTCATGATGTCGGTATAAGCAGACGAGCCGTGGCTGAACGGGCTCACTCCCGCCGCAATGCCGTCGCCATTGGTGTGGACGATCAGGTCGAGCCCGAGGTCCGCCATCCGTCGGTCGCGGAAGGCAATCATTTCACGGAACTTCCACGTCGTATCGACGTGCAGGAACGGAAACGGCGGCTTTGCCGGATAGAACGCCTTCATCGCCAGGTGCAGCATCACCGAGCTGTCCTTGCCGATCGAATAGAGCATCACCGGATTGTCGAACTGCGCCGCCACCTCGCGCAGGATATGGATGCTCTCCGCCTCAAGCTGCCTGAGATGGCTTACCTGCGTCCGGGGATTGCAGCTCGTCAAAGGAATGCCCCAAAAAATGCCCGGACTTGAGCCGGCCGCTCCGGCATCTGGATGAATTTTCCAAAAGCATTCAAGCACATGAGACAGGCAATGTGAAGATTGGTTCCCCTACGGCGCCCTCCCTGAGTATCGAGGAACCCCACCCCTTGCATTCGCCCTCTCATGCAACATATAAAGTTACATGAGAAAAGACAGCCGATTGTCGGGCGTGCTGCACGTCCTCCTGCACATGGCGGAAACGCCTGATCCGATCACCTCGGAAGCGCTGGCGCGCGCCATGAGCACAAACCCGGTGGTCATCCGCCGCATCATGGCCGGACTGCGCGACCACGGCTACGTCCGCTCGGAAAAGGGCCACGGCGGCGGCTGGACCTTCTCCTGCGACCTTGAGGCGGTGACGCTGTGCGACGTCTACACCGCGCTCGGCAGCCCCGGCCTTCTCTCCATCGGCAACCGTACCGAAACGCCCGGCTGCCTGGTCGAGCAGGCCGTCAACGCCGCCCTGGGCGACGCCTTCGCCGACGCAGAAGCCCTGCTCCTCCACCGCTTCGGCGAGATCACCCTTGCCGCCCTCAGCGCCGATTTCCACGCCCGCCTCAGCCAGCGCGGCGGCCACCCCACCCCGGAGACGTGCCATGCAGCATGACGTGATCATCGTCGGCGGTGCCTTCGCCGGTCTTGCCGCCGCCACCTATCTCGGCCGCGCCCGCCGCAACGTGCTGGTGATCGACAAGGGCGAGCCGCGCAACCGCTTCGCCGCGGCCTCGCACGGCTTCCTCGGCTCCGATGGCGTGAACCCCACCGACATCCTGAAAAAGGCGCGCGAGCAGCTCATCGCCTATCCCACGGTGCGGCTGGTGAGGGGCGAGGCCACCTCGGCACGGCGCGTCGACGACGGCTTCTCCTTCACCCTCGCAAGCGGCGAAAAGCTGACCTCGCGCCTCGCCATCCTCGCCTTCGGCCTGCGCGACAGCCTTGATCCGATCCCCGGCCTGGCCGAGCGCTGGGGCAAGTCGGTGCTGCACTGCCCCTATTGCCACGGCTATGAGTACAGCGACCGCCGGCTCGGCGTACTCTGGCGGACGCCGATGTCCGTCCATCAGGCCGCGCTCGTCGCCGAATGGGGCCCGACCACGCTCTACATGAACGGCGCCGACCTCGATGCGGACAGCGCCGCAGCTCTCGAAAAACGCGGCGTCCAGGTGGAACCGGCGAAGGTGAAATCGTTGATCGGCGCGGGGACGTCCCTCTCGGCCATCGAACTGGACGACGGCCGGCAGAGCCCGCTCGAAGCCCTCTACGTCGCGCCAAAATCCACGCTCTCAAGCCCCCTCGCCACCGAACTCGGTACGACCATTGAAGACGGTCCGCTCGGCCCGATCATCAAGACCGACGCCGAGAAAAGGGCTACAGTTCCCGGGCTCTATGCCGCCGGCGATATCGCCCATATGCCGCACAGCGTCAGCTTCGCGGTCGCCGACGGGGTGATGGCCGGCACAGCCGCCCACCGTGCTCTTGTGTTTGGATGATCATGCAGCCCTTCAACGATCCGAGCTTCGTCACCAGCTATGCCGAGACCGCGCCGAAAAAGGTCCCCGGCTATGCCGACCTCCACCGCATGACGGCAGTCCTGCTGGCCGAGCACGCACGCCCGGTCAGCGAGATCCTGGTGGTCGGCGCCGGCGGCGGCCTGGAGATCAAGGCCTTCGCGGAGGCCCAGCCGGGCTGGCACTTCCTGGGCGTAGATCCTTCTGCCGAAATGCTCGACCTCGCCCGCCGCATCCTCGGTCCGCTCGCGCCCCGCGCCGACCTCCGGCAAGGCACCATCGACGCCGCGCCAGACGGCCCGTTCGACGGCGCCACCTGCCTTCTCACCCTGCACTTTCTCAAAAGAGACGAGCGCCTCCAAACCCTCAAGGAGATCCACCGCCGTCTCAAGCCCGGCGCCGCGCTGGTGGTGGCCCATCACAGCGCCGCCGAGGGTGCAGCTCCCAGCCAGTGGCTCGCCCGCTCCCAGGCCTTCGGCGGCAGCGACCGCGATACCGCCGCCACCATGGCCCGGAGCCTGCCGCTCCTGACCACCCAGGAAGAAGAGGCCGTCCTCCGCGAAGCCGGCTTCTCCAACATCGCCCTGTTCTACGCCGGCTTCTCACTGCGCGGTTGGGTGGCGGAGGCGTGAGGACATGCCCGGACACACCTTGAAACGCATAGCACCTAGTGCTACCGTAGGATATGCGCGAGCGTACGTTCAAGACGGCTTGGTTTGCCAAGGCCGCCCGCAAGGCACGGATCTCGGATCGGGATCTGTCCAAGGCAATCCAGCAGGTGGCTCTTGGTCAGGCTGACGATCTCGGCGGCGGCGTATTCAAGAAACGGCTCAACGAGAACCGACACCGTTCCATTGTTCTTGCGAAAGCTGGTGAATTCTGGGTGTTCACCTACCTGTTTGCCAAACAGGACCGGGCGAACATTGACGACGACGAGTTGGAGGCGTTCCGCAAGCTGGCGGAAATATACCGCCGGAAGACATCGAAGGACTTGGAAGCCGAGCTGAAGACCGGCGCATTGGTGGAGATTTGCCATGACAGCGAAGCGTAAGTTTAAGAGCGACGCCTTCGAGGCCATCCACAGTGCCGTGGAAGGCATGTATGCGGCAGGAACCATCGACAAGGAAACGATGAAGACCTTCGACGAAACGTGTCTTTCCGTCCCCGCATCCCTCTCTCCGGAAGAGATCAAGGCTCTCAGGGAAAAGAACCGCGTCAGCCAGCCGGTCTTCGCGCGTTATCTCAACACCAGCGAGTCCACCGTGCAAAAGTGGGAAACCGGCGCCAAGCGGCCAAGCGGCCCGGCACTGAAGCTGCTCGGCATCGTCCAGAAGCACGGATTGCGGATGCTCGCCTGAGTGCAAGCCGCGCCGATCTACGCCACCGTCGGAAGCGGCCTTGCCCGTTCGCTGTGCGGCTGGGTGGCAGAGGCGTGAGACACCGCTGTTGGATCAACTATCATAAAATGATATAAGTGATGGCAAAGGAGACTGCCCATGCCATCCAGCTACACCCTCGGCGACCGCTTCGAAGGCTTCGTCAAGCAACTGGTTGCCAGCGGCCGTTATGCCTCCGCCAGCGAAGTGTTGCGCGACGGCCTGCGCCTCCTCGAAGAGCAGGAGAACCTCAGGCAGGCCAAGCTCGACGCCCTGCGGCGCGACATAGCCGAGGGTCTCGACAGCGGCCCGTCCGAGCCCATGGATATGGACGCCATCATCCGGGAAGCGCGCGAGCTCAAGGCGGGAACGAAGCATCGCGCGTCATGAGCCTCAAGGTTTCCCGCCGGCCACGCGCCCGCCTGGATCTGATCGAGATCGCCTGAGGCATGTGCGAGAGCGACTGCGCGCAATAGAGCAGAGCAAAGGCTATTTCCAGCGTCAAAACGTCCTATGTTATGGCGCATGAATTGAGCGTAGCCATTAAGCTCTAGAGTTCCGTAACTTCCTATCCAAACTGCGCCCCGACATTCGGTTGGCCGGACTATGAGTTGCCCAAACTAAGCGACTCGATGCAGTGAACCAGCGTACTACGCCGAGCCGCCTCCAGTTCTCGTATTGGAGAGTTGAATGGTAGATCTCTCTCGTTTCAAAGAAGACTATGAAGCCGCAACTTATGATGTGACCAATTCAGATTACCAGTTATTTTCAACGAATCTCGAGCGCTGGTTTGAGGTAATCGAAGCCTATCCCGATGTAACAAAAGTTCTGGTTCATCTGGAATCTGACTCTGATTTCGAGAAGATGATCGAGAGAGACGCCGAGAACAGCGGAGGCACGATAGGATCGGAGGAACTTATCTTTCCAAAAGGAAAAGAGCGGAGGCTTGGAATGCAAATCTCCGCAATGCGCTCAATCAGGGAAGGTCGAGTATCGATCTCCGATATAGATAATACTTACTTCGGATCGTCCACAAGATACCAAGACATGATGGACAACATAGTTCGTCAGATATTTGCCCCACTGGCTCGAGACTTACTCCGCTACATATCGGCAAATTTGAACGTAGATCCGATCTACGCACCAGCATCGGATCGAGTTGTACCGATAAACCACAACAGTCAAGAATATCAAGAGATTAATCTTGCCATTGACGAATTGCAGGATGCAGTTCGCAAATCAAACAGCTTTAGCGATCCTGAGGAGAAGGACCTCCGTCTCGCAGAGATATCCGCATCAAGGACAATTCTAGGCAGCGCAAAAGCGCGAATTTCTGTGATCTACAATCTAGTCCTCGGAACTCTCAAATTCTTGGCTACGGTTTTTGCCGAGAATGCTATCGGAAATATTGCGCAGAGAGCTATTGCCGCTCTCGGCACCTTAACTGGTTTATGGTAACCGCGCCCACGCATTCTGAACTCGGAAGTCCTTGGGTGACGCCCCGCCCCCTCACATCGCGCCCCGCAGCGCCTCCATCACCGCCCGCACGGCCGGCGCGTGGCTGAGATCGCGGTGGGTGACCAGCCAGACGTCGCGACGCAGCGGTTCGCGGCCCTCATCGATGGCGATCAGGCCGGGCTGCGTCTCGGCCATGAAGTCGGGGAGGATGGCGACGCCGCCGCCTTCGGCCGCCGCCACCGTGTGGAGTTCGATGGAGCTGGCGAAGAAGCCGACAGGGCGGCCGGCGGCGAATTCCCTGAGGCGGCGCGATTGCGGCGTGTCGTCCATCAGGCCGCCGTCATAGGCGATGAACTGCCAGCTCTCCGGCTGGGTCGCCTGGAGATAGCTCTCCGTCGCATAGAAATGAAACACCACTTCGCCGATGCGGCTGATGGTCAGATCGCCCTTCTCGGGACGCGATAGACGCACGGCGACATCGGCCTCGCGGCGGTCGAGCGAGGCCGCCCGCGTTTCGCCAACCACGTGGATCATGAGGTCGGGGTGCTGCTGCCTCAGCCGCACCAGCGGGCCGATCAGCCGCACGGACGTCAGCGCCGGCGGCGCGCTGACGGTGACGCTGCCGGAAAGGCCGGTGTGCGACGCCGAGGCAAGCCGCGCCGCGCCCAGCGCCTCCTCCTCCATCCGAAGCGCCACCGCCGCCATGCGCTCGCCATCGGCGGTCAGCGTCACCTTCTTGCCGCGCCGGTCGAGAAGCCGCAGGCCGGTTTCCGCTTCCAGCGCCGCGAGACGGCGGCTGACCGTGGCATGCTCGACACCCAGCCGCCGCGCCGCCGCCGAAAAGCTGCTCTCGCGCGCCAGCACGGCCAGAAAGCGCAGGTTCTCCCAGTCGTACATGTCAAATTTTTCCCATTCGATGATCGAATATAGGGAATTAATGAACAAGCCAAGTGGTGGCACCCTGCTCCCTCGAAACCGAAAGGAGCTTTCCCCATGAGTATGCATGTCGTCATCAGGCAGCCGGGCGGGCCGGAAAGCCTGCAAATCGAAACCTTCACCCCAGCCGCGCCCGGCGCGGGCGAGGTGTTGCTGCGGCAGACCGCCATCGGCGTCAACTTCATCGACGTCTATCACCGCACCGGCTTTTATCCCTTGTCCGGCGGCGTGCCGGGCGTCGAGGCGGCGGGCGTCGTCGAGGCGGTGGGTGCTGGCGTCGACGACCTGTCACCGGGAGATCGCGTGGTCTATGGCGGTGCGCCGGTGGGCGCCTATGGCGACACGCGGTTGATCGCCGCCGAGCGGCTCATCCGGCTGCCGGACGACATACCCGACGACGTTGCCGCCGCCACCTTCTTCAAGGCCATGACGGCGTACATGCTCATCACCCGCGTCTACCCCGTCGGACCGGGCACGCGCATCCTCGTCCACGCGGCGGCCGGCGGCCTCGGGCTGATCCTGACGCGCTGGGCCAAGCACTTGGGCGCCGAGGTGTTCGCCACCGTGGGCAGCGACGCCAAGGCGGAACTGGCGCGGGCGGCCGGCGCCGACCACGTCATCGCCGGACGCGGCAGCGACTTTCCCGCCTTCATCGCCGATCTCACGGCCGGCAAGGGCGTCGATTTCGCCGTCGATGGCATCGGCGGCACCACGCTGGAGCGTACCTTCACGACGCTGCGCAAATTCGGCACGGTGGCCAGCATCGGCCAAGCGGCCGGCCCGGTGCCCCTCATCGACATCACCGCCCTCGGCGGCAACCGCTCCATCGCCCTCACGCGCCCGAGCGTCATGGCCTATGCGGCGGAGACGGATACCTATCGCGCGGCCGGCCGCGCCGTGCTCGACGCCATGGCCTCCGGCATCACCGCCACCATCGGCCAGACCTACGCGCTGACGGATGCCGCCCAGGCACACGTCGCCCTCGAAGGCGGCAAGACGACGGGCAGCGTGCTGCTGAAGCCATGATGACGGAGGGAGGGGAGGCCTATATCAACCCCTCGCCCCATTCTGCCTGAGGTTCCCGCCTGCGCGGGAATAACAGAGTTATAGATGCGTCCGCCCATAGAGATAGAGATCTGTTTCCTATGTATAAATCTGTCATTCCCGCGCAGGCGGGAACCTCAGGACGAGAAGGCGCGGCGCCCCTATCAGGCGCTGTTTTTGACGCCGCACCGCGCGCGCCCATGCCCCCTGCAGGTGGCGAGAAACGGCAAGCCCGCTCGAAAGCGGGTTTGCTAACCTCGTCAATGGATCTGCGAGGCGGCCCGCGGCCCGGATACGACAGCCGTCAGCTGCCCGTAATCGACCGACGGATCGATCATCTCCTTGTCGAAGTGATTGAAGCCAGCCCTGGCAAGCACATCCAGATACAGCCGGCCGGCGCCTTTGGCTCTCCACTGCCGCACGGCGGACATCGGCCAGCTCCCGATCATCTTCACATTGGCAAAATGGGCTGACAGCGCCAACTTCAGCTCGTTTCCGGTATACTCATGATCGTGGCGCGGATCCCACTTGCTGCCGTCCTGCCGGTTCGGCGTCGTGATGATGGCCGTTCCCTCGCGTGAAAGAACACGCGCAATTTCGCCCACCATGCGGTCGGGATTCCCGAGGTGCTCGATGACATCGGCGAGCACCACCACGTCGAAGGACTGGTCTTCGAACTCAAGTCCCTCGCCGGCCGACACCATGAACTGCACGTTGTGTATTCCGGCGCATTTTTCGCGGGCAATTCTTACGCCGGCAGTTTCCTGATCGACACCAACGACAGTTGCGCTGGGAAACGACAGGGCGATGCGAGAGGCCAGATAGCCATCTCCACAGCCTATGTCCAAGATCTTCTTCGCCTCAGGCGGTATCTCCTTGATCAACGTGGAATAGCGCGACACAAGCGGCGCGTTGTATTTCAAGCGAAGCCAGTTGGTCGCGTTCCAGTGCACGGCACCGTGCCGGTCATATTTATCGAAGTAGGAACCCATGGCGTCTCCCCCCGTTAAGGTCGCCCGACGGGAGACAAGACCTCGCCTGTTGATAATGCAATACGGCGAAGGTGTTACTTAGAGTTGCGTATAATCCGTCCCGCCCGAAGCCAAAGCCACCCGGCCGGCGCCTCTTCGGCGGTCTTCACGCGTACCACATCGCCAGCCCCACCACGTCACCGGCCGCCAGCGCACCCGTGTCCGTATCGGCCGCCCCGATCGTCAGCCCGTAAGCAATCCCGGATGAGAAATACTGGCCGATCACGCCGAGATCGATGTCGAACTCGCGCGACGGTGTCAGCGGAATGGTCACCACTGGCGTGTCGGTGCCAACCGTCGGCGCCGACGTCTTGTTGTAGAGCTTGAGATAGCGAACGCTGGTCGCCGCGTTATAGCCGTAGATCTTGTAGAGCCGGCCTGGCGAAACCTTGGCTACCGTGGCGTTCACCGACGCGGCGGCGGTGACGAGCCGATTGACCAGCGTCAGGCCGCCGTTGGTGCTGGTGGTCTGGCCGGCGACGGTCACCGCGCCGCTGCCGATCGTGACTGAACCGCCGCTCAGCGCCGGCGCGATGTCCTGCATCATGGCGACGGGGATGGCCCTGACGCTCATCGTGCCCGAGGTAAAGGCGCTGGCGCGGATGCGGACGGCCAGCGCACCCGGCGCGTAGACTTCATAGGCATTGGCGGCGTTCTGGCCGGTGAGCGTCGTCACCGGCGAGCCGCCCGCCGCCGGCAGCGCCGAGATGGCGATCCAGTTGGCAAGGCTCGGCTCGTAGGCTGCCTCAAAAGCCAGCGCGATGCCGGCAAACGTGCCCCACCATGCGAACACCGCGCCATTGTAGGCGCCCATCGGCACCGCCACCGACTGGCCGTTGGCGGAAATCGCGCCGTTGACCGCGCCCGACTGCGCCATGTCCTCGAAGGGCAGCGAGCCGCGCGCCCCCATGTATGTCTCGGCGATGGAAGGCATGCTGTCTGTCTCCTCAGGCGGATCAAAGGAAAGGCTGATGGCGACAAACTAGGCAAAGGCGGTTTCCGGCCTCGCGAGGCGCAAGGGTTCTATCGTCAACGCGGGGCTCTGGCACGCTGCTGCAGTCGCGTGCGGCCTTGGAGCCGAAACGCCCGGCGCCACAAGGAGATGGTGCGAACGGATCTCGTGACGGCGCCTCCCGAAGCCTCCAGCCGCCGCAAGCTGTGTCACGGTTTGACCGCGCCAATTACTGGCGTTGCTTTTCTGGTCCAACAATTGCTTGGTTAATTTTCACCTAACAGACGAAGGAGGGAAAGATGTCGACATACCAGCCGCTCATTTCCAGCGTTCTGTCCGGCTATATCTACGATGAGAAGGGCAGGCAGCTCGAGCTATATCTTCGCAGCGGTCAGACCCGCGTCTTCAATGGCGTGCCGAAGTCCACGGTTGCTCGTCTGGCCAAGGCAAAGTCCGCCGGCCGCTTCTACATGACGCACATCAGAAGCCGCTATCGCCTGGTGAAGCAGGAGCGCGAGGAAACGAGCCTGTCGATTCAGAACACCCTGCCGGCCGGCATGCGTATCTAGAGGACAGAGACGCCCTCGCACTCGCCAGTCGGCCATCTCTGGCTATCGCTCACCCTCGGTCGCGAGCCGGTTCCCGTGGGCGCCGTCAGGCGTTCGCCACCGGCTTGTTGATCGACACCTTGATGGTCTCGGACTGCGCGTTCCGACCGGCTGACGAGCCCCCCAGCTGTCCTCCGCCATGCGCTGGCGCGCGTGCCTCGGCCATGCCGGTACGCTGCACGTAGATCGTGTCGAGAGCGCAGAATTCCCGGACGAAGTCCAGAATGCCGACAGCACTCATGCTCGTTGGATTGATGTCCACGGTGGGTGAATATTTGAGATAGAGCCGTTCGGCATCGACGGTACGACCGGCGTAGCCGACAGCCCACCCCTCGAAAACGCGCTTGTCGATGGACGACAGGGCCACAACCGTCAGATCCTCGAAACGAGTATCCCCGAAAAGCCTGTGCAGGCGCTTGGAAACCTGGTCGCGGGCGCCTTCGACGACCTCCATCATGAATTTCTCGTTGAACACAAATCCGCCGGTCAGGCCGGAAGCAGGACTGTATTCGCTGGCACCTGCCAGGATGCTTTTGATGGTGCTGGCGGACTCACCGATCTTCATCGTGATGCGACCGCATAAGACGAGACGGGACAACATGAAATTGCGCTCCGGCCGTTTGGCTGTCTTTCGACGGAGCCCACTTTGCCCCTCGCCGGCGGACGGCTGGTTAACGAAAATCCCGGTACGATCAAAAATCCGAACGATCTCTGAGCTATGGGAAATGAACGTTAAGTAGCCTGCAAGAACTAACGATGAGCAGCATCGGCGAGCCACTCCAAACACCCGCCCTGGCGGCAGGCGACATGACACGCCTTTGTGATCCGGGCGACATGACCATCGCCGAAATCGGAACCCCCGCCGCGACAAGGGGTTAGCGCACCGCATAGCGCCAAGCCACCAATAGAGACGGCGCGCGGCCATCGGCGTGTCATATCATCGCCTCACCCGAGCCTTATTGTCGCGTCATTGGTCCAACAATTGCTTGGTTAATTGTTACCTAACTGATGATGGAGCCACAGATGACGACTTACCAACCGCTCGTTTCAAGTGTCCTCTCCGGCTACTTTTACGATGAGAAGACCGAGCTCTTGGAACTATATCTTCGTACCGGCCAGACGAGGGTCTTCAAAAACGTACCGCAATCCACCGTTAACCGCCTCGCGAAGGCGAAATCGGCCGGCCGTTTCTACATGACCAATATCCGCAGCCGCTATCGCCTGGTGAGGCAGCCGCGCGAGGAAGCGACCCCGTCGATGCAGAACGCTCTGCCCGCCGGCATGAACATCTGACGCAACCGCGCTTGCCGGACAAGCGTGGGAGAGGCCGCCCAAGCGAGAGAGGCTCGATCGCCTCCCTCGCTTTTTTGTACTGGCTTACGAGACGGCTGCCGCAGCTTTCAACGCCTCCAGGAAGTCGGCGTGATAGCCGGCAATGATCTCGGCAATCGTCACCGGCTTGCCGCCGACAACCTTCACTTCCTTGCCGTTGATGATGTTACGCGCGCCGACCGGGTCGTCCACGTCGTCCGAGAAATAGCGCGCCAATGTATGAGGGCCGTGACTGTCCCGCCGGAACCAGCCTTCCATCATGCCGAGGAGCATCACCCTGGCCGCGATGGCAGGATCGAGTGCCTTACCGAGATTGTGTTCGATATCCCAGCCCGCCTTGCGATAGTTGTCCCGGTGCGCCAGCGGAACGTAGCCCCGGCCATAATAGGGATAGTAGCCGAGGTTCTTGCGCCGCCACTCCTCGCTCATCCAGAAGGCCTCACGCACCGGCTGCATGGTCGCCGCCGTTTCGTGGAAGCTGGTCGCCAGCATGTAGGCGAGCCAGCGGAGGTCGCCGACCTCGAATGCCCCCTCGAAATCTTCGAATGCCGCCTCGAAACCGGTCACGATGACCTTCAGCCCCTCCTGCTCCGCGGGTCGCCCGAGCGTATGGAAATGGACGGTCACATGATCGATCAGCGTCTTGTTGAACAAGGACAAGGCCTTCCCCTCAGTTATCCATGAAGACCGGAACAGTGCTGCGACGTGATCAAGTCGAAATGTCGCGCCAGCGGCACTTCTTGCTTGAAACGAACGCCGCTATTTCTTCTCGGCAAGCCAAAATTCCATGATGCCATTTGGCAGCGTCTTGCCAATATTGACTGGCCTGGCGACAAATGGTTGCCCAAATGACTGACCAAGATTTTGGGCAATCTGCTCGGCCAGCCGCTTGTGCTCAGGAAGGTAGTAGCGAACCTCGTTCTGGCTCGGCGATATCCCGGGCTTCATCCGTTGCACTCCTCGGACCTTGAAACCGAGTGCGCTCAGCGCGTTGAGCATGCGACTGACCACCACATCATCCGTCCCTATGGGCGCCTGCGGATAGGCGAGAAAGTCGGCGGCCTTGTAGTCGCCGTTGGCCGGCGCCTGTGTGAAGTCGGGCAGACCGGCCGCAGCGTTGGAGATCTTCAGCTGTGCCGCCTCCGGCGTGCTTCTTCCGGGATCCGAATTGACATCCTGGGCAGCCGAACTTTTGTTGGACTCAAGTACAGCTTGGCTCAAGTCGTTCAGTAGGTTGTTGAGGGCTACGCTGCCCGTCACCGTTGCCAGCATCTTCAGTTCGATGATCGAAGCATTCACCTTGTACTCGTCGTGCAAGCCCATCTCCTTGCCAGACAATTTTCCAAAATAAAGATCCAGGGCAGCACGGTTGTTCTCGATCTGCTTCTGGCTTTCGAGACGATCGCTCTCAATCTTCTGACTCACGTCCGCAACATAGGTCGTCGTCAAAGTCACCGCCGCGCTGATGATAGCCGTGGAAATCGTCGCCATCACCGGTAGGACATAACCAGCCCACTTCTTGGCGGATGTTTCCTCAAGCGCAATGCGGCGCTCCTCGATGGCCAACTTGCGCTCCTCGATAGCTTTCTGCCACTCTTCTGGGGCCGCATCGTCAGGTTTAGGCATTTGGACCAACCTTTCACGAAATTCGCAGTTTCGTAGGGCCAGGCCGCGTCAAGCCGACGCGCCCCTCATCGCGGCGGCGTCTAAGCATCGTCCTTGTTGGTGGCCTTCGGCTTGGGGCCGGCGGCGCGGATGTTGACGAAGCTGTTGAGCAGGTCGAACCAGAACGGCGCGCCGAAGGACACGGCGAGCGCGGTCACGAACCAGCCCAGGACGGCCACCAGCAGATCGTAGTGGGGCGAGGCTGATGTGTTATACCAACCGAGACAGAGCACCCCGCCCTGCGATTTGTCTGGCTTTGCGGGGCAAGCATGCCAGCCGATTGGCAGGCTGGCCTCGATCAACCGATCCGCAGCGTCGAGGACGTTCCGCTGGCTCTGGGTGATCGCGTCTTTCAGATTGTTCTCTTCGGTGCCCCCGGCCGTGCCGACGGACCCAGTCGCCGACGAGTTCGCCTTGGCGATCGTCTCGGTAGTTTGGGTAGCCGCAGCCACCGCATTCGCCAACGCCGGCTTGTCGGAAAGAAGCGAGCCGACCATGTGCAGCGTATCGACGTTGAAAGCAACGGCGAGACCAAGGCCGAGGCCGAACAGAAGGATCTGGGTGTTGCGCTTGTAGACGCCGCTCAGGCGATCCATGGCATCGTCGAACCATTTGTCGACCAACACCCTGAACGCCTCGACATCCTCCCCGGCAGCCGTCGCGGCGCTGCGCAAGGCCTGCGTCAGCGGATGCTCGGGCGGTAGATCGGCGATCGCCTGCCTGATGGACGACAGCACCGACCCATCGGCGCCCTTCACAAGCACGTCAATGACCGCATGCGTGAAGTTGCGCGCCGGCACATAGGATGGCTTGGCGATCGACGAAAGACCGGAGACGAGGCTGTGATCGTAGACGCGCTGCGCGATTTGCCCGAGCTGCGGGTCGCCCTTGTCCCCGCCAACCAAGGTCAGGATCGCCTGCTCAAGCCCCTTGGGCCGGTTTTTGAGTATGGCCCCGATCGCCTCGTTGATCGCCGACGCCAGTGAACTCAGCAGGAAATAGGCAAATGACAGCGCGATGGCCACGCTCAGGAGAGTCGTCAGCGACACGTCTTCGTCCTCCACAAAGTCGCGGGCAACAGGACGCACACGCCGAAGCGGCGCCTCGGGCTGCTCACCCGCGCGGTCGATGTCTTGAGCTAGGACTGCAAGGGGAAATGGACGGCTAGGTTGTCGCCAAGCTCGGCAAGAACCACCGGCCCCACGAGCTCAACCGCGGGCTCCGCGCCAAACTCATGGCCTCAGCACCGGTATAACGGACAGGAAGAAGAGAAAATCGTTCCGCCAACCACCGGAGAAACGCGCTCACTATAGTAAAACATTGCCGCGCCCTGCTGTAGAAGCAGGAAAAAATCACGGACGATATTATAAATGGAGCAAAGCAACCACACCGCATAGTCAGCCCCCACCGCTATACGATTAAGTATGTTTCCATATTCGCATACTTTCCTTCACTCTTCAAGTAAAACAACCATGCCGCTAAGAAATAACGTCTGACCCTCCCGATTTCCGACGCCAACCTCGTCAGAAATAGCGAGATATGCAACTTGCCAGCAGGGCGATGCCCGGGGCATCAGAGGATCGGAAGCCCAGCGGCAGGCGGGGAATGGCTACCGGCGTGACGGCTGCCCCCCCGGAGGCTCGAGCTGCGTGAGCCGACGCATCGGCTGCTCCCCGCCTTCACGTCAGGCCACGGCGGCCGAACGGCACCTTCTCGCCCGGGTAGCCGGCACGGCGCTGGCCGAAGGGTTGCGGGGACGACGGACGGCCGACCGCAGCGGGGGCTTCCCGAAATTGCCGACCAACCGTATCGCGCCCTTCAGGTGACCGCTCCGGTCCGGTCCGCGGCGGGAATATCCCGCCAACATCGGACGGGGTGAACTGCAAGACCAGCGTGGCAATGATGTTGATCGCGAAGAAGACGAGATCGAAGATTCTGATCCCGGCGCCGTAATCGAGCAACCCATTGACACAATTAATGGCGAGCAGAGCCGGTATAAGGATGCCCGGTCGCCACCCGATGTCGCGGATCCGTGTCGTCTGGAGGCTGAACTCCGCCCAGAGAAACACCAGAAGCGGTACGCCGAAGATTGCAAAGAAAGTCAGCTGCCAGGTCGATAGCCCACCGCCCGAAGCGGGCGTCAGCCAATAGAGCAGCAGCCACGCAGCGCACAGTGCCAGCGGCACGAAGATCGCGCTCCAGAGAAAATACTGGAGGCGGCCTATTCTTCCGTAGAACAGAAACAAAGGGCCAAGCATGGATTGAATTCTCCACAACCCTGAGGAGAATGAAACCGGGTCCTTTCAGGCGGGTGAAGACGATCCCGACAATTTGAAGTGAATATCGAATTCCGCGGCGCGACGGCCGATCCACGAGCCCCCGCGACTGCGATTGGAACGGGCGTCGCGAGGAGCCCTATATCAGCCCCTCGCCCCATCCTGCCCGAGGTCCTTGCTTTCGCTGGGGAAGACAGATTTTTATAAATGATGGCAAACGGATAGCTCGGCGCCTCCCGTTCGAGCTCCCGTTCATATCAAGCTGTCATCCTTGCGAAAGCGAGGACCTCAGGCAGAATAGAGCGGGCGGCCCACATCAGGCTCCGCTCAAGCCCAGGCGGGCCGCCCCCGTTCACTCAGCGGCCTTGCCCACCCGATACCGCGCCGCCGGCTTGGCATCGAACACCGACTGCAGCATCTTGCCCGACAGCGCGATATAGTCGTCGAGCAACCCCGCATCGTGCAGCGAGGGCGCCGTCACCGTCTCGCCGAGGTCGAGGCCGCTGAGCGCCGCGTCGACGCAGTCCTCCGTCGTCATGACGATGCTCTCCGGCAGGCCGCCAATGTCGCCGCCGGCCACCTCCCAGCCCTCGGAAATTACCGCGCCCGGCAGCACCAGTTGCACCCGCACGTCGGTTCCCTCGACCTCGTTCTGCAGGCTTTGGGTGAACAGGAAGATATAGGCCTTGGTGGCGCCATAGACCGGAATGTTGGGATAGGGACTGAAGCCGGCGCCGGAGCCGAGGTTGACGAGCGTGCCGGCATTGCGGCCCTTGAAGGCGATGAGCGCCACCTTGGACAGCGCCGTCAGCGCCGTGATGTTGAGCGCGATCATGCTGCGGATGGTGTCGTCGGGCGTCTCGGTCAGCGGCTTCAGCGCCGAAAAGCCGGCGTTGTTGACGAGCAGCGAGATCGACGCATCGCTCGAAAGGCGCGCCGCCACCGCCGCGACGCCGCTTTCGGCGGAAAGGTCGGCCACCAGCGCCTCGGCCTTCACGGAGAACCGCGCGCGGAGGTCGCCGGCGATCGCCTCGAGGCGATCCTGCCGGCGGGCAACCAGGATTACGTCGTAGCCGCGCGACGCCAGCCGCTCCGCATAGACCTTGCCGATGCCGGAGGAGGCGCCGGTGACGATGGCCGTGCCGGGCCGAGTGGTCTGAGATTGTGCCAAGGGATGCTCCTGTACCTGCTGAAGAAGGAGCCGATACAGATATACAGCGTGTATCTGGCGTCAATTACGCACCTGTCATAGCCTAGATATACGGGAGGAAACCGAGGCCACCGGCGCCGATGCGCGCAGACGATTCGAGCCGCCACAAGATTTGTCTTTGATCCTTTCCAATTTAGACAAAGCATAAGATCGAGCTGATCGTCCATTCAGCTGCTCTTGCCCATCATAAAATCTTCAGATTCTGCGATCAAACCATTTCTTTCCGAACAGAACGGCGCTCATCCCAGGCAGATTACCTCTACTATATCTACGCACTTCAAGGTGCGTAATTGACCCTAGATATCCAGAATATATCTTGGCGGTCGGCTGACGTGAGTTGGCCCGGACGCACACCTCCGGCGCCGCGTTCCGTGCGGCAGGACGCGGTGAAGGCGTCATTTGACCAACACGAGTGGAGAAGAATTCATGTTCAGCTCAACAGTCAGGCGAGCCATTGCCGGCGCGTCGATCATGGCGGCGCTCGCTGTTTCCCCGGTGAGCTCCGTTGCCGCGGCGGACGCGCCTGGGGGATACGGCAGCGTCGTCTCTCACCAGCCCTACAAGATATCTGAGGAGATCCACGGCAAGGCGGAACTCATCATCCACGACATGCCCTCGGTGACGGGGAAACCGACCGAGGCCTCCACCTTGCTGTTCGTGCCCAACGGCAAGGCGCCCGCCGGCGGATGGCCGGTGATCGCCTGGGCTCATGGCACGACGACGCCCGGCGACAAGCGTTGCGCGCCGAGCCTGACGCTGGATCTCGACGGCGGGCTGACCCGCGATGGGTTCAAGAGCGACTACCTCTACGAGGTCGCTACCCTGGTCAACGCGGGCTACGCCGTCGTCGCGCCCGACTTCGAAGGTTTGGGCGACGTGGCCGAGGTTCCGCTCCCCTATTTCAATGCCAGCAGCCTGTCGCGCTCGCTGATCAGCGGCGTCGTCGCCGCCCATGAAATCAACGGGCAATTGTCCAAGAAATACGTTTCGGTCGGCCATTCCGATGGCGGCCACGCCGTCCTCGGCGTCGAAGCCTTCACCAAGGAAGCGCCTGAGTTCGATTACTTGGGAACGGTTGCCATAGCGCCCTACACGGCAATCGCGGCCACCGTCAGCGAACTCGCAAAGAAGGCCAAGGATGACCCGGCGCACGCCGCCGACTTCACCGCCCTCGCCAACTTCCACGTCGGCCTCATGGCAACCGGCCTCAGCGTCATCGATCCGTCCTTCGATCCGTCGTCCATCATGGGCAAGGACCTTGCCTCGCTGCTCGGCGGCTTCAAGACGAAATGCTCCGTGCCGGCGATTGGCGCCGTGACCGAGGCGGTGAAGGCCAAGGGTGAGGCGTTCGACGGCTACAAGGCGAACTGGGCTGCGTCTCCCCGGATGGCGGATTTCCTTGAGCGCAACGACGTCGCGGTGGATCCGAACTTCCGCCTGACGAAGCCGACGCTGATCCTCGTCGGCACCAAGGATCCGTTCATCTTCAATGACCTGACCGAGCAGCTCGTCAAGCGCTTGGAGACCGCCGGCACACCGATCACCTACAAGGAATACCCGGACAACGACCATTTCACCGTGATCCGGACGAGCCAGTCCGACATCATGGCATTCCTGAGAGAGCGGTTCACCAATTGAAACCGTAGCGTGGTAGGCCCCCGGGCATCGGACCGAAAAGGGAAATCCGGTTTTCGGACAACCCGATGCCATAACAAAGAACCAGATCGTCCTGCGCCTTTCCGGCGGAGGGCGATCTAGGGTCCTGCGACCAACCTTGCCATTGCCTCACGCCACGCGACGAACGGCTGGCTTGTCCGCATTCTGGCGCTGATCGAAAGCCGCCTGCGCTTCGAGGATCTGGGGAACGTGATTGACGGCCCACCCATAGATGGCCGTGAACGGTTCCTGCAGCGAGTGCCCGAGGTCAGTCAGCGAATACTCCACGGCGACCGGCGACGTGGCAATGACGGTGCGCTCCACCAGGCCGTTTCGCTCAAGCTTGCGAAGCGCTTCCGTCAGCGCCTTGTGGGTGATGCCCTCCAGGTCTCTCTTGATCGCGTTGAAGCGCCGGGGCGAGTCACACAGCATGGTCAGGATCATGACCGACCACTTGTTCGCGACCTGATCGAAAAAGTGCCGAGACGCGCAGTCGGCATGAAACATCGGGGTGGTCTGGCACATTCAATCGGCTCCGGCGAGGCAGGAAGGAGTCAAGATATACGATTTATATCTAGAGGTACAGTTGGCCCGCCCGGCCGCTCAGCGTCCTTACCGGTCATTTCGCGGGATAGGCGATCAGCGAGTCGAGTGTCTGGCTCGGATGCGGGTAGAGAAACCTGTTGAGTTCGAGCGGCAGCAGCATGCCCTCCGGTCGGCCGCCGACAAAGTAGATGCCGTTCTCGTCCGGCGACGTCGTCTCGGCAAAGGTGGTTCCGAGCGGCTGGTAGTGCGGGTCGTGGCCAAACACGGCCGTCACGGCGGCATCGACGAACCAGCAGAGATCGGGATCGGTCTTGCGCAGATGCGTGTCCTGGATCAGCACCGCGTGCATGCGGTCCCTGACGAAGGACAGCGATGCCAGATCGCGCGTCACGGTCTGGAAGATGTGCGACCCGTCGTGGTGCAGCACCGCATTGCGGAACGTCGGATCATCCCGCACCGCCTTGACGTAATTCGGCACCTCGCCGAAGAACAGGTTCACCCGGTCGAGGGCGTCGGGAAAGGTCAGCCGAATGCGCTGATAGGTGGCCGCCATTCTGGCCGGCACCACTTCGATCAGGTCCAGCCGGAAATCGAAAGCCACCGCGCACCCGGCCAGCAGAACGGAAAGCCCGCCTTCGAACGTGCCGCACTCCGCGACGCGGTCGACCACGCCGACGTTTCCCCGCAGAAACTCGAAGACGTCCCAATAGTGCTTCTCGGTGCACTGATCGCTGACCGGATAGGGATAGGCGTTGATCCGCCGGGCGATCGCGTTCCATACTCGGTTCTCAGTATCGGCATTTCGGTGCTGACGCACCGGACCGAACTTGGCGCCCACCTCCTGGCCGGGATCGACGCCATCCGGCGTCGGCGCGGGATGCGGCACAAAGCTTCCCCAGCCATCCATCAGCGCGAACGGCGCGCAAAACTCATTGCGAAACATCGCCAATCTCCTAACCGCCGCGACCCCGTTCGCGCAGACACCGCCTGTCCGCGCCATTGCCGCACGAAGGTGAGGCCGATCTTCCAGACGTCCGGGAGTGCAGCCACACCGATACATGGGATTGGCCCGCCCATTGCGACAGCCGATCTACCGCCACCAAGCTTTTCTCACAGCCAACCCGGCGATCTTCTTCGCCACCAACCGATGCATACTCTGAGTATATTCGGGCTAGAAGGCACAAGTTTCGAGATATTGTTTCGCTTTGTATCCACATCGGCATTTGGAAACTTTTCCTCATATGTCTCGGCTTCGAGGACGTACGCCACGGCGCGAATGCCTTCCGAGAAGGATGCCAAGCCCCGAGATTCAGAGCTTGGCCCAAAGCGTCGGACACCTCGGAGGCAGACGGAAGAACGAGCGCCCGATATTAGCCTCCGACAGAATCAAGACGGACCGAAGCCAGCTCTGGCTCGGACGGATGAGGGTGCCCTATATCGGCCTCTCGCCCGTCCTGCCTGAGGTCCTCGCTTTCGCAAGGAAGACAGAACGATATTTAGGGAACAATCGGATAGCGACGCGCACCCCCTCGTAGGTCGCGTCTTCCGCATGGGCACAGCATGCTGCCTCTGCGGAACTTTGCGAGCGGCTAACCGCTTCTCCCGTCTATATAAATCTGTCTTCCTTGCGAAAGCGAGGACCTCAGGAAGGTAGAGCGAGGGGGTGATATCGGGCTCCCCTCACGACATGAGCATTTCATAGAGATCCGCCCATTCCGGGTTCATCTCTTCGATCAACTGAACCTTCCACTCGCGCTTCCAGTGCTTGAGCTGCTTTTCGCGATAGATCGCTTCGGTGATGTCACCGCTGTCCTCGTACCAAACCAGCCGCGTGCAATTATAGCTGCCGGTAAAGCCGCGATAGACGTGATTGCGGTGTTCCCAGATGCGCCCTTCGAGATCGGAAGTGACGCCGACGTAGAGCACGCCCTGCGGTTTGTTGGTGACGATGTAGACCCAGCCCGGCTTCATGGAGCGAGCATCCGGGAAATACGAGGAGAGCGCAACCCTGGGCTTAGGCGCCCTATATCAACCCCTCGCTCCACCTTCCTGAGGTCCTCGCTTTCGCAAGGAAGACAGATCTATATGAAGGGGAGATGCGGTTAGCCGCTCGCGAATTTTCCCTGCGGCAGCGTGCGTTGCCCGTGGAAGATGCGCCCTATATCACCCCCTCGTTCCACCTTCCTGAGATCCTCGCGTTCGCAAGGAAGACAGATTTATATAGAGGGAAGAAGCGGTTAGCCGCTCGCAAAGCCCTCTCATGGCAGCCCCTGATGCGCGCGGAAAACGGTGACCTACAAAGGGACGCACGCCGCTATCCGATTGTTCCCTAAATATAAATCTGTCTTCCTTGCGAACGCGAGGACCTCAGGACGAGAAGACGCTGCGGCTCCTATCAATCTCCCCCAATAAAAACTCAGGCGGGCCGAAGCCCGCCTGCTTACTCTGTAATATTCCCCGGAATCCAATCCGGCGGGGGACCGCCTAAGGCTTCGGTCAGGCCGTTGCCAGTGGGGGCAGCATCTTCAGCCGGAACCTGCTTCGGCTTCCTACCGCGTTTGCGGGCCTCCGGTTTGGCGTCGGTCGGCGGTTCGCCGTCCGGCTCCAGCTCGCCGGAACCCACACCGCTCGCCTCCCCCTCCGCCTCCACCCACGACGGCCGCAGTCCCTTCTTCATCAGCGCGTCGGGGAGATCGAAGACCTCCCCGACGTCGCGGATCTTGCCGCCGAAGTAGCCCTTGCGGACGGCGGTGACGCGCATCAGAGGGCGACCCCGTTCGACTGCACGCCGGCGACGATGCCGGCGGTGATCTTGCCCGTGGTCGGCGCCGTGCCTGATACGGTGTACTTCAGGCGGCCATACTGCATGGTGATGCCGCGCGGCAGGTCATCGCGGGCGATCTGCATGCCGGCCTTGAGCTGGGCGAGGCTCGCCGTGGCGATCGGGATCACCTTGTCGGGCGTGAAGGCGGTGGTGGTGTCGAGCTCGAGATCGATCTGCAGCGAGGTCAGGTTGTTGAAGTCTTCCACCACCTGCACCAGGAGGGCCACTTCGCTGCCCTTGCCGGCGTCGAAGGTCTTGATGGCGGGCGAGATCGGGCCGAAGTCGATGGTGTTGGTGGAGGCGGCCGTCGCGGTGATCGGCTGAGCGTCCGAGAACAGCGCCTGATTGTCCAGGATCATGGGAATGTCCCTTTGAAAAGAGTGAGCGCCCACCGGAATGGGCACCTTGAAATTCGCTGGGGTGAGGCAGATGGCGACGGCTTCGAGAACCGGAGCGGAGCGGACTTAAGGGTCCGTGAGCACCGGAAGCGCAGAAGACTAAGCTAGCTGTCCACCCCAGTAGGATTTCAACCGGCGAAGGCCGGGAGGGCAGCCTCGGTATTCAGCAGCGCATCCGTCTCGCGGATCGGGATGCCGCGATAGGTCAGCACTTCCTTGCCTTCCATGTTGTCGCGCTTGAGGCCGGGCGCCGAGTAATTGTAGGCACCGGCGTTGGTCACCAGCGACCGATCGCTCGACTGGGCGTCGAGCACTTCCAGCACGTCGCGGTTCATGTAGATGGCGATGCGGCTGGAGGTGGCGTTCAGCCGGCGCGACTGCAGGCGATAGTAGGCCTCGCGCAGCAGCTTCCAGATGTCGACCGAGCCCGAGAGCATGTCGCTCACGTCGATGTTGGCGATGCGGGCGTTGTAGCGCCAGTCCTTGACGAACATGCCGACGTGCCAGGAGAACAGCGTCGACTTGACGTAGAACTTGTTGCCGGCGGCGTCGAGCGTCACTTCCTCGCCCTTGTCGGCCACCTGAACGCCGGTGGGGATGCCCTCGGGCGTCAGGAGAGACGTCGCATGATCGCCCCAGGTGACGAACCAGATCGAGGTGTTGTCGGCGCCGCGGCCGCCGCCGTCGATCACCTGTCCGGCGGCGACGTTGGGCTTGGTGGCGTTGGGGCCGTCGTAATAGGCGTTGTAGCGGGCGGCGAGGCCCTTGAACTTCTCCGGCGTGGTGGCGACGTCGTGATAGAAGATGCCGGTCGCCATCTCCTGGTTCATCGCTTCGAGGAACGGCGCGCTGTCGACGAGGCGCTGCTTGGCGGCGTCTTTTGCCAGTGCGAGCAGGCGCACGTCGATCTCCGAGCGCGCCTCCAGGAAGCCGGTGGTGTCGTCCACCTGCTGCACGGTGGCCTTGGACTGCGGCACGCCCTTGTAGAGGCGGCCCCAGGCGACGGAGGGCAGGCCGGTGCGGATCATGTGGCGGTGGGTGGCCTGCTGGTTGCAGACGGTCACCATCGCGTCGTCCAGCACCGGATTCTGCTGCGACAGGATTTCGAGAACCGTGCCCTCGGCGCTCTGCTTCTGCGCGTCGATCAGGTTCGGGTAGTAGGTGCCAACGGTGGCCATGTGTCATTTACCCCTTGGGCTTGTCGCTCGGAAACAGCAGGTGGGCGGCATCGATGGGGCGACCTGCCCCGGCCCCGCCGCTCTCCGGTCGGTCTTCAGCGATCGCGTTGCCGACGCGCGCCATGAACCGGATAACTTCCGGGTGGTTTCCGCCGCCACTTTCGGTGAGAAACGCCTTGAGGCCCGGCGTACCGAAGCGGGCGATCGCGCCCTGCGCCACGGCCACGGAAGCATCCCAGCGGGCGCCGCCGATCTCGCTGTCCTTCTTGGCCGAATTGACCCAGCCGGTCTGAATGTCGGCCCACTCGCGACTGCCGTTGGCCGCTTCCGCCTGGCGATGGGCGGCGAGCGCCCCGGCCAAAGCCTGCGCCTGGCCGCGCGTCAGGCCGATGTCCTTCAAGACAGGCGACATCGCCTCGGCCAGCTTCTGGTCGATCGCCATGCCCTCGGGCAGAGCGAAGTCATAGCGGCCGTCATCGGGGACTTCGTCGGCGGGGTCGGGCGTATCCGCCTCGTCCTTGGCTTCACCCTTCGCCTCGGTTTTGGCTTCAGGCGGATGGGTCGCGCCATCGCGCTCAGGTACCGCGCCGCCCTCCTGCGAACCGCCCTCGCTCGGGAACATCAGGCTCTCGGGCGCCGCGCCGGCATCACCGCCTTCGCCCATGCCGTCACCTTCGGGCGCGAACACCGCCGCCCCGATCGTCCATCGCTCAAGCATATTGGTCGTCCCCATCTTCGGTTGGTTTGCCGCCAGCCATCCGGGCGGCCCGTTCCAATTCCTTCGCCTCGCCGCGTTCGAGCAGCAGGCGCGGGTAGAGCCTGGCATCCACCCGGTCGAGCTTCTGAAGGATTTCCAGGCCGATCGACTGCCGCCCCAGGCGATAGCGTTCCGCCGCCTCGCTGCCGGCATCGAAGGCATTGGCGTAGAGCCCCGCCCGGCCGAGCAGCCAGAACACAACCCGCTTGCCCTCGCCGCTCTCCATCAGCAGGCGAAAAGCCTCGATCAGATCGGCCTCCTCCTGCGCCGCGCGCTTCACCGCCTCGGCCTCCCGCGCCTCACGCGCTTCGAACTCATCGAGCATCGATCACCTATGTATTTGATCTTGTGCATTTTCTTCGCGCAGCCCGATGTCGGAGCTGCTCAAAAACCGCCCTATATCGGCCTATCGCCCCGTCCTGCCCGAGGTCCTCGCTTTCGCAAGGATGACAGGAGAATGATATTTAGGAACAAGCGGATAGGTGGCGCCCATCCCTATCAAGCTGTCGGTTAGGTGGGCGCCCGCAACTATCAGCCGTCGGATAGAAGGGCGCCCGCAACGATCAATCTGTCAGTAGATCGGTGCCCGTCACTATCAGGCCGTCGCATAGAGAGGCGCCCGCAACTATCAATCTGTCATCCTTGCGAAAGCGAGGACCTCAGGACGAGATGGCACTGCGGCTCCTATCAATCTCCAATTCCGCCATCCAACTAACCTTTCACGGGGTGCCCTATATCAACCCCTCCACTACGCCCCACCGATCCCCAGCTGCTGGAGAAGCCCCTGCGCCGCCGCCGGATCGATGCCCGCGTCCTTCCCCGCCTTCACCGCATTCGCCCCAGCCGAGATCGCCGGCGCCACGGTCTTTGCCATCTGCGCCATCTGCGCCGCCTGCTGCTGTTGCGCCCGTGCCTGCCGCGCTTCCTGCACCTTGTCGTCGGGCACCACGATGGCGGCCGGCGCGCCGATCATGTCGGCGTAGACGTCGATCGACTGGTCGGCGTCGAGCTTGTCGAGCACCTCCGGCTTCATCGCCGCCCACTGGCCGGCAAACGACACCAGCCGCTCCACCGCGCCGGTGGCCACCGCCTTCTGCGCCTGGGCCAGCGTCGAGATGTATTCCACCGCGAGGCGCTGGTTCTGGATCTCGCGCGGCGGCGGCGGGAACAGGTTGCGCTTCAACCCGATCTCGAACGCCCGGTCGACGCAAGGCTCCAGCTGGTTGTTGTAGATGTTCTCCAGCACCGGCCCGAGCGCCAAGAGCTTCTCTTCCTTGCGCTCGGCGATCTCGAACTGGTTGCGCGGCTGCACGCCTTCCATGTTGCTGAGCATCAGGAACAGGTCGGCATAAAAGCCCGAGTTGATGCGTTGCCGCGTCTCGTTGATGTCCTGCAGCAGCGGCCCGATCTGCGGGCTCGCTTCCATCACCGGCCGCAATCCCTTCCCCGTGGGATCATCCACGAAGGTGATGGCGCCCGGCAGCAGCGACATCGGGTTGCCGTTCAACGAGGTCGGCCCCTGCAGCGGCGGCCGCGCCAGCTTGGCGATCACCTCCAGCTTGTCGCGCACCATGGCCTGCAGCGATTTGACATCGCCGATCGAGTCCATGCCGGGCGACTGGGCATAGCTGTCGTCGCCGCAGATCAGCCACGGCGGGCAGATGATCGGGTTGCTGTCGAAGCCGCTTTCCTCAAGCAACCCATCGCCGGAATTGCCATTGGCCTCCCAGTAGTTGGAGAGGAACGGCTTGTTGCGCTTGTCGATCTTCTGCGGGTCGCGACTGAAGCGCGGCTCGATGGCGTGCCAGATGTCGAAGGTCTGGTCGTAACGGCCCGCGTCATAGGCCGAGCGGACCGACGACGAGATGGTCTCCAGCCCGAACCGCCGCACGATCTTCTCCACCGACCACCGGAGCATGCGATAGAGCGTCGTCGCCCGCCCCTCGGCATCGCGGGCGATCCAGAAGCGCCCGTGCAGCAGCTGGATCATGTGCAGCGGATCGTCGCCGCCCTCGATCAGGATGCCGCAGGACTGGCCGAACAGGCCGATGTCGCCATAGCCCTCGTGGAACGCCGGGTAGACGTTGGAGCGCTGGAACATCCGCCGCTCGATGGCCTCCACCTCGTCCACCCACAGCTTCACCGGGCCCCACTCGCGGAGCTCCGGATCGGTGGTGGCAAAACGGAACCACGGCCGGGCCGGCGACGTCAGCCCCGAGTGCATGCCCGAGGCCAGCGTCCGCCAGGCGAAGGTGCCCGAGGGGTCGAGAATGCGCTTGCGCGATATCGCCCGCTCGTCGGCCGCCTCAAGGCGCAGCCGGTGCGGCGCCACGAAATCGGCAAGGCCCGTCCATGTGGATTCCCACGGCTGGCGAACCCGCTTCAGCTCCTCGGCCCGGCGGCGGTGATACTGGACCTGCGTTTCACTCTCGCGCTTTTCCATCACACCCCCAGAACGGTTGCTTTTTGGGTGGTCGCGTTCTGCAACACCCCATTGGCACTGGTGAGGATGGTTGAAGCGCCGGCCCTCAGTTTGTCGGTCGCCCGCCGCGCCGCCGAAGTCTGCACGGCGCCGTTATCCGGCTCCTGAGCCTGAGCGGATGTCTTGTATTCTTCCACCTTGGGTGTGGATCTCGAAAGGCACATGATCATAGCCCCGCATGTGGGTCGTACCCCCAAGGGAATAAGGCGGGGGAGGTTTCCGGGGTGCGGTTGGTGGGGATAGGCTCTTCAATACGCGTCCGTGGCGTGTAGATTCACCAAGAACACAATCTCAGGGAGCGTTTCCTTGTGGCATCGGATAATTTCTGGACGCAACAAATCGGAGGGGACGCAGCATGTTGACCAGGTCGGTTCGCATCATCAGCGAAAACTTGCGGTTTTATTTCTTCCTGGCTCTGGTCGTGATTGTCCTGGAAACGCTGCGCAGCCTCGGGACATTCGGACACTCCGTCAACGCCGGAGTGATCTTTGTCTACTCCTACCTGTGCGCCAACATACCCCTCGTGATCCTTCACGGCACTTCGCTCACCAGCGCAGCGAGTTTGAGAGGAGACGGCAGACTGAAGGCCGGCCTCAAGGTTGCGATGATTGCCGCCATCATCGCCGGGTTGACGACCGCCCTGCTCCTCAAAATGGTGATCATCAAGGCCAACAGTGGCGTGAGGACCAACCCCGATTACGTCGCGTTCTTTGGAGTTCTGGTGCTGGCTATTCCGGCCGTCGTTACACTGCTGGGCAGTTGGGTGCCGGCCGGCATCATGCAGAAGGCCCCCGGCTTCATCGCGGCCATCGGCCGGGGGCTGATGTCCATTCAAACCGTCTACTGGCGGCTCGTCGTGTCGCTGGCAGCCTATATTCTGGTGGCGATTATCCTCGGCACGGCATACGGCCTCATAACCGGGAAAGTGCCCTTCCTGACAACGGGGAACGGCGGCATCGATCTGCCTGGCATCGGCTACTGGTACATCGTCACCCTGTTCGGCATGTTCCTGCTGACCTACGCCAACGTCGTGATCTGCATGGATTACATGCGCATCGAAAAGATCGACCCTGAGGGCGGCGCCCCACGCACCAGCGCCGGCCCGATCACAGTCCCGCGTGTGGGTCGTACCTCTCGCCATCGGTAAGGCGCTTGAGATCCCCGCCCTATCGTTGGCGGGGCTTGGCTCTTAAAACGGCAGGCTTTAAACGGCTTGAATTTTCGTGTACGAATATTCACATGATCATCGCGTGGGATGAACCGAAGCGGCAATCGAACATCGCCAAGCATGGCCTGGACTTCGCCGACCTCAATGAAGACTTCTTCCTTGCCGCGAAGATCATCGATGCCAAGGATCACAGGCTGATGGCCATCGGCGAGTTCAATGGCGAGCTGATCATTGCCGTGGTCTTCGCGCCTCTCGGCACCGAAGCCATCTCGGTTATCTCGATGCGTCCGGCCAGCAGCAGGGAAAGGAGCAAGATCCATGACTGAGAAGAAATGGCCGAGCTTCGTCACCAAGGATCTCGGCGACAGCCCCGAGGACGACGCGGAGATGACGCGTCGCTGGCAGGTCTACGATCGCGAGATGAAAGCGCTGATCGCGGCTGGCGGCGTCCATCAGGACGACGACGGTTGGTGGGTGCACACGGCGACCGGCGAGCTGATCGGCCCTGATCCCGAAATCGAGCGTCCCCTGACGTCCGAGGAACTGGCCAAAGCCGTTCCGCTGGCTGTGGCACTGCCCGATCTGGCCGAGGCCATCAAGCGCAGCCGCGGACGCCCGAAAACCGACAACGCCAAGGAAGCCGTCACCCTGCGCCTATCGCCTGAAACGGTTGCCCACTTCAAGGCGATTGGCGGAGCCGACTGGCGAGCACGCATGAGTGAAGCCTTGGAAAAGACAAGCCGCGCGTCCTGAGCCTCTCACAACCCCGCATGCGGATCATACCGCTCCTCCGCCGCCCTTCTCCCACCACCGCCCTGCCCCGCCCCGCGCTTCACCACCGGCTCGGCAAAGGTCAGCGCCAGCGCGTCGGCCCGGTTCGGCGAGGGAATCCCCCGCGCCTTCATGTCGGCCTTGCTTTCCAGCTGGATCTTGCCGTCGAGGCGGGGCACGGTTTCCGGGCCGATCAGGTCGTCGTAGAGGCCTTGGTCCTGCGGGTCGATGGCGCCGCCGTCCTTCAGCCAGCGCTTCAGGGTGCCCCACATCTCGGCCCGTTTGTTGAGATAGCCGGGGTCGATGGGCTTGCCGGCGAACCAGACGAGCCGCCAGTTGCGCCCCATGGTCCGCCCGGCGGAAACGATGCCCGTGCCATAGCCGGCGTCGACGAACACCGCGTCCGCGCCCTCCTCGTCCTCAAAGCGGGCGATCAGGTTGGCCACTTCCACGTCGTTGTCGTTCCTCGGCAGGCTCGCGAGGTTTTTCACCATCAGCCCCTGGCGCAGCACGATCTCCACCTTGTCGGCGCCGGTCCAGGCCGGGTCGACGCCGATGATCTTGGGCGCAAAGCCATATTGCTCGGGCCGGAGATGCCGCGCTCGCGCCGCCTCCACATCCGCCTCGCCGATAAACTGCATCGGCGATTGGCTGGGGAACTGGCCGCGCACACGGTATTTCGCGACATCGCTATCCTCGCCGCCGGCATCGTCGACGATCGATTGCAGGTAAGCCTTGTTGGTGCCCTCGACGCTGCGGCTGTCGATGTGGCGGGTGATCCAGCGGTGGCGATAGCGGCGGAAGCATTCGCGGAAGCGGCCGCCGTTGCGCGTCGGGTTGCCGAACGCCACCCAGACGATCACCGTCCCCTCGTCGGTCAGCGCGCCCTCGGCCACTTCCCACACCTTGTCGGCGATGGCGCTGGCTTCGTCGAACAGCAACAGGATGATGCGGCCCTGGTTGTGCAGGCCGGCGAAGGCCTCGGTGTTCTCGGCCGACCAGGTGACGAAATCGAGCCGCCAGCTGTCTGCCCGCTTGGGATCGCGGCTGCGGATCGATTGCGCCTGCGCGTCGAACCAGTGCGCGGTGACGGCGCGGCGGAACCACAGCCCCACCTCCGGCGCCGTCTTGGTCTGCATCTGCGAGCGGGTGTTGGCGGTGACCACGATCTTGCAATCGGCCCAGCAGGACATCGCCCAGTTGGAAAGCATCCCCATCTCGGCCGACTTGCCGATACCATGGCCCGAGGCGACGGCGATGCGCAGCGGCGTGAAGCGCTTGTCGGGATCGGCGAGATGATCGCGGATCTCCCGGTTGATCTCCCGCTGCCATTGGCGCGGGCCGGAGTGGGCGGCCAGATCCCCCTCGCCCCAATCATAAGCGGCCACCGACCACCTGTCAGGATCATACCGGCACTCGGCCGCAAGGCGGATAAGGTCCTCGTTGGGATCGGGAGGGGTGACCAATGCAGCTCGCTCCACCATAAATACTTGATTTTGATGAACTGTCATCCCTGCGAAGGCAGGGACCTCGGGCAGAAAGGGGCGATCGGCCGATATCAGGCTTCATGAACCAAGGGAGCATGATACTGCCCCCCTCGCTCTACCTTCCTGAGGTCCTCGCGTTCGCAAGGATGACAGCTTGATAGTGATGGGAGATAGCTGGGGTCTGCGGAGTGGCAGTTCGATGCGTAACCAGCAAAAGGCAGTGCTGGATGACAGTTTTGATATGCAAAACAGGCGGATAGCTCGGCGCCCCATACTATCAGGCTGTCATCCTTGCGAAAGCGAGGACCTCGGGCAGAATGGAACTCTCGGCCGATATCATGCTTCATGAACCGAGGGCGCATGATACCACCCCCTCGCTCTACCTTCCTGAGATCCTCGCTTTCGCAAGGATGACAGCTTGATAGAAAGGGGGGATAGCTGGAGCGCGGGGAGTGGCAGTTCGATGCGGAAACATCGAAAGGCAATGCTGGATGACAGCTCAATCGGGAGAGGCGATCACCTAACCGCTTGCCACCCCTAAATATAACGCTGTCATCCTTGCGAACGCGAGGATCTCGGGCAGAACAAAACTCCCGGCCGATATCACGCTCCATGAACCAACGCAGCTTGATATCCACCCCTCGCTCTACCTTCCTGAGGTCCTCGCTTTCGCAAGGATGACAGCTTGATAGTGAGGGGAAATGGCTGGATACCCCCACGAGTTCATTCCCCCTCATTTCCCGTCCTCCGCCAGCCTTTTCCGCGCCCGCATCAGCCGCTCGCCCAGCCCCTCCAGCCCCTTCACCCGCACGGTCTCCTCGAACGCCTTCACCCCGATGTGCTTGCCGATCAGCTCCAGCCGCTTCAGCCGGTCGCTCAGGCGGATCTTCTTGACGAACCCCACCTGCTCCCGGGCATTGCCGCGCCCTTCGAACCGCTCCTCGATCTCCACGCCCTGCACCAGACCCTGCCGCCACACCTCCGGCCACTCGGCCACCGGCTTCAGCTTCCCCTCGCCATCGTAGAGGTCGGCGATGTCGGCGTTCGCCTCGTCGAGCAGCCGGCCGAGCAGCCAGCCGGCATCCACCTTGTCGGGTCCCTTGCGCGGCACGGATCACTCCTCGCTCATCTCTGCCGGCACCCTACCCGTCTCCGGTTTGCCGCCTTCCCCGAGCACCAGCTTGAAGCCGCGCTGATAGCCGGCCGTCTCGATCACCACGCCCGAGCCCTCGATGCGCTTCCGGAGCAAGCTCAGCTGCGTCTTGAAATACTTGCGCGCCGTCTCGTATTCCGGCCCGCCGCCCTCGTCGTCGGCATACATCTCGCTGATGATCGCCTCGCCGGTCACCGGTTTGCCCCGGCCGCGCCAGACGCGGGCGAGGATCGCCTCCTGCTGCGGCGGCAGCTCATAGGCGCGGGCGATCAGGTGCGGCGACAGAACCGGCGCTATCCCGCCGCAGCACGGACAGGCGATGCCCGTCTCCCGCGCCGGTGGCTCCACCGCCTCGGCCGCCTCGAACCCTGCACCCATCCCAGCGTCCATCTCCGAGAATAGCGCCCCCAGGCGGATGTTCTCGACGCGGTCGTCCAGCGTGTCGCCGTTGATTGGCAGCAGCACCCGGTCGGTGCCGCCGAAGTGCCAGTTCCACACCAGCATGCGGCGCATGTAGCGCGTCACGGTCGCCCGGCTGCCGATCTGGATGGTCCAGATCGGGCCGGCGTCCAGCTTCTTGCGATAGAACTCGCCGCCCGCCTCCGGCCGCCGACGGCCCGTCAGCTCGCGCCAGTAGAGCCGGCCATTGTCGCGATAATCGAACAGCGCCCGCGCCTCGTCGCGGCTCATCTGCGCTGCCGAGAACCAGGTGTCGGGCAACCCCGCGAGGGTGCGATCGGCCACCGTTTCCGGCCGGCCCTTCCAGCGCGGCGGCACATCGGCCGAGGCCAGCCCCGGCAACCGATGCGCCACCCGTCGATCGCCACCGGCCTGCGGCTCGCCACCACCTGAAGCGTCCGGCCGCCCGGCGGCGACACCGGATTCATTGGCTGGAACGCCCACTTTGCGGCCCGGCTGATTCAACCCGATCGACGGGTGCTCCAACAGGCGGGTGCCCGCGATCACGCGGTTCAGAGGCTCGCTCACATGCTCGAACCGCCCGCCGCCGGACGACCAATCGCCGTCCCGCTCACTCTCATCCGCACGCCCAGCGGCGCGCCTCTCTGCTGTCATCTGGTCTGCCATGCCGGCTCTCCTGTTGGGAAGCCGACGCAGCGCGTCGTGGGGCACCCAGGATGGTGCCGGCGAAATGTTAACGCGCAAAACGGGAGGTGAAGCCGCAGGTTTGCGCGGCAACAGCGCCAATCGGGTGGCCGAAAACGAGCAAGATGTTAATAGGCAAGGCAGAGTTGCGGCAGAGGGCAAGCGGCTTGCTCATGAGGCAGCCACTCCCGCCGATAGCGCCAACCCCGCCCCGAACCGCCCTCCCTATCCGCCCCCATCCTGGCGAAGGCCGCTCGAACTCGCGCACCAATTCAAGGTGAACCTCAGCCCGAAAGAGGCACCGCCCCATCACCCTCCACCCAGCCCAAACCGTCTGCCTTTCACGCGAGTATAGAAAAAGGCACGTTGGGACGGAGATTCATTGCGCGCGAGAGCAAGAATATAACGCAAATTCGGGGAAATCGCAGATAGGAGGGTGTAGACGGTACGGTATGAAAGAGGGCTCTATTGGAGCAGTAGAAACTACAAATCTCCCAGAAAACCAAGGAATACAAACACCCCTATCTCAACGCCGGAGGCTCTCGACACCTTAGGAAACACCCAGACGGTATGAGATGAGAAAGCGGGAGGGTAAATCCAAAACCGTCTGCTGTGGTTCAACAGCTTCCGGTTCGAGCCGATCTTCGAGGTCGTCGATCTCGAAAACAGCGTGGTCAGGGCGCTCGGCAGGGTCGATTCAGAGGTCACCTGACGACGCCCGACGATATCGGCGCCTGTCGGCCAAGGCGAAGTTCGCCGAACCTATCCGCAACGAGATCGTCCATCTCGCCGACGACACGGTCACCTATCGCAAGGTCGCCGACACGCTCGCGTCCGTGCTCGGCCGCCCCTCCACCAAGCCGGATTGGACGGCGCCCCAGCTCATATCCGAGCCGCTCAGGACCACGACAACCACATCGAGAAATACGCGCCGTCTTCGCCCTAGGCCGAGGCGTCGCCAAGCCAAAAGCCGACAGCTTCAACGCCCGCAACGGCATCAACACGACGACGGCCGAAGAATGGATCCGGGCCAATCTTCGCGGGTGGGGGCAAGAGCGGCTCGGCGGGGCGGGAGTTCGGTCGGGACACAGACAGACCAAACTCGCCTGTGAACTTCGCACTGTCCGCTGTCAAAATGATTGCCTTTCGTGACTGTATTGGCGAAATTGTGCTCTCGCACAGGCCTACTCAAAGGCGCCGTGTCCTCTGACCAATCGGCAGGCTCTCTCGGAGGAAACAGTTAGGTCGACGTTAACGGGTTTCGATGTGATCTAGGATCTTGCGGGCGCCCATATCCCGCAGCCCACCCAACCAGAGCGGCTTACATTTCAAGTTAAGTCCTAAATCTATCTGAACAGGCGTTGATTATGACCGAACGGCGCGAGCTAGCAATGAAGGCGATTTTCCTTCAGGCCATGCGTGCGAATAAAGTCATAGACCGCAGCTCAGTAGTCGCGTCAGAGTATGTTCTCGCTCGCAATGGGCGACGGGCCGATCTGGCTATCTTGGCCGATAACTTTATCGGAGTTGAGATCAAAAGCGACTTCGACACCCTATACCGACTCGAAGAGCAAATGGCCGTGTATGAGAGGTGCTTCGAGAAAACGGTCGTTGTGCTGGCTGCAAAGCACCTCGATGCTTGCCTCGCTATAGCGCCCAGCCATGTGGAAGTGTGGATAATCGACGGAGCTGGCACGCCACGGATGATGCGAGCCGGTGCAAACCCGCCCGCGTTCAGCGATGAGTTCCGGCTCAACTTATTGCCTATCACAACGCTTAGGAAGCTTGGCAATTTACCTAAAGGAACAAAACGAGCCGATCTCATTAGGGCTTGTTCTCAGCTTCCGTCCGACCGGATTTCCGAAGCAGTCAAGGATAATTTCAGGAATTCTTTCGAGAAGACAAGCAGTGAGTTTTGGGAGGGAATTTCGCAGAGAAAAATATCACAGACGGACGTACTGAATCTGAGTCGATATGCTGACGACCGTCTCCGTTCAACAAACGCGGTGACTGAGCGCGTAAAGTTCTGGGAAGAGTGGAACAGGAATGCAAGTTCCTTCTTCGAGATGACGGCGTAAATCCGTCACCCTTCCCAGACTTCCTCGATCGGCGCCGCTCCGGTGCCAGCCTGAACATTCAGATGTATATTAATGCGGGCTGCAGTGGACATCGCCGGATAATAAATCGTACCAGCACCATCGGCGGTTTCCTGAATTATCTGTGTTCCCCAAATGCTTAAATCAGACCAACCATCGGACTCGACGGCTTTTTTGGCGGCGCTCCTATAACCGTCGACTTTGTCTTCGAAGCCAGTTTCTCGAAAAAAGTCCCATCTGTTCGCAAGAGCGTTATCGATGCGCGGAGCCACTTCACCGCCACCGCCTTTTTGTCGCTCACATCTTGCGCTTCCGTGATCGCAATATATTAGCCTTTCTCTGCCAGCGGACGCTGCAACCAGTTCAAAATGTGATCTTTCATAGATCTCTTGATTGGGCAGACCTACAAATGTTTGAGGAAAGCTTGTCGCTGCAACAGATATGAAGGAACCAGGTGAGACTTCACGGATCTGTTTAACAAGAGAGATAGACTGTATCGCTGAAATCAGAAGATCCTGACCAGCCTGCTCACGGTCAAGGATGAATAGTACATTTTCTTCCGCTGAGTATTTCTTAACGACCCTTGCAATCTGGCTCGAAAAGCCAAAAGACGGCTTCGTGAGATACACAACCAGTCCGCGATTTAGGGAAGACAGGCGTTCCACCTGAGGCTCAAGATTCTCCAGATGCTCTATTTGTATTACCGGGATGAAATTGACGTTACTTTCGATGAAAGAACACCACCTATCGTAGCCTCCAGCAGAAATTTTTAACTCATCAATTTCGCCGTGAACCGTCCTTCTTTGCTTAGGGGTGAGCAGTTCTTTCGTCACATCGAGTATTACTGGACGATCTGGAAACGAGTTTTTGATTTGGTCCGTAGTTGCGGACAGATCTTCGAAAGAACGCCAAGGCTTAAGTGGGATCATTGGAATTATTTTGTTCTTGCACGAAGCTGACAAATGTTCCAACGCCATCATTTCCGCAGGCCGCACTGTGAGCAGCGGAACGTAACCAAACTTTCCGAAAATCGACACTTAAGCGCCCCCATTCGCAACTAGAGGCCGAGTCTTATCCTCATTGCTGCTTCAGAGACGTTAAACTTATTGGCGAGAAATTCAACCGGATCGCTAACCTTTAATGTGGCTGCGCGATCTAACCACTCTTCAACTAGTGGCATCGGCATAAGTAATTCCGCTGCAAATTTGTTCGCTTGAACTTCCCGAGCATCGCTTAGATTGGATCTGTAGAGTACGTCGTCGGTTACTCCACTGCCAATCTCGTGGCGATGGAAAAGAAAATGAGAAAGCTCGTGAGCGACGGTAAAGCGTTGCCGTTTGCTGGCATCAAACTTATTCACCTTGATCACGAATTTGCCGGGAGCACTCGGATCCGGACGGATCTCTCCAGAGATGCCCTGAGGTAGTGGCGCTGCAATCACGGTTACACCAAGCATATTTGCAATCGCGGTCAATCGGACAGGCGCTTCTGTCAAAAGTTCTTGGATTTTTTCCCTGGTATCGACAGGAAGTAGATCCCAAAGGCGGGACATATTGGCCTCCCTAGCCTGAGAATGGCTCTTCGTTGCCATTTGGGCTCATTGCTTTGGCCCGGGTTTCAGCGTTTTGCAGAATGCTTTTTTCTAATGCTACTGTCATATAGTCATTAAATTCAGACGAATCAATCTTCTTGCGCACCAACGCCTCGACAAGATCATTGAATTTCTTATCAAAAGTCGTTCCGTTAATTAGCTCGTCTACATGCTTTTCCGTAGCCTTTTGTACCAAATCTTTTGTAGCGGCAAACCCCCAATACGCAAGAACGCCCACAGCCAGTGCAACAACCGCGAGCAATACTGTGATCCCTGTCAGCATCACCGAAACAAAATCTGAGTACGTCATGTCGGAACTCTGGCTAACAGGATGAGCAATGTGAAACGGGGCGAAAACAAAGGTGAATATGATCGCCCCCGTGAGCGACCCGGCAGCAAATAGCTCCAGACCAGCACTCGTACGCCAGGACATTATCGACTCCATGTTCTGTATATGTTCGCGGTGATTTATGCAACCATAGAAATACATATATTTCCATAACAGCTTTTACGAACTCAGATTCGTACGAGATTAGTCTCCCCTGCCCCACGACTCCTCCGCCAGCCCAGCACCGCCCCCTCAGCCACCGATGCGTCGGATCATCGTTCCGTCTCGCCCGCCAGTAGAGCCTTCCATCCGCCACACCGCGCCCGTCCCCTCCCCCTCACCCTTGCGCAAATGCTCGCCCCCAGCGGCGCGATGATCGAGGCCAGGCTTAGCGCCGACGCCAGCACGCCCTGGAACTGGCCTTGCTGGTTCTCATTCATCTGCCGGCCGGCCATGACTTGCAGGGCCGGCACGCCGAGGCCGCCGAGGGCGAACACGGGCATGATGGCGAAGATCATCCAGCCCTTGGTGGCGACGGCCAGGGCTTGGGGACGAGCGGAGCGAGCAGACGATACGGAGCACCGCAACGGACCGATTGGCATCGCGCACCAAGCGTCCCGGCGATCCGATACAGCCCCAGCCGCTTCAACCCTGACGACTCCCCCGCTTCATGGCAAAACCCTTCGATGCGGGTTACAACGCCGTAGTCCGCTTGTTGCCGCCTGCCATTGGAGCATGAAGTGACGCCGATCATGCAACGTATCCGCACGGTTCTCGCTGCCGAGGCCGCCGCCATCGCCGCCATCCCGGTCACCGATCAGTTCGAAGCCGCCGTCCTTGCCATCTGCAAGTGCGAGGGAAAGATCGTCACCACGGGCATCGGCAAGGCCGGCCTCGTGGCGCGCAAGATCTCGGCGACGCTCTGCTCGACGGGCACGCCGTCGGCCTTCCTGCACCCGAGCGAAGCCGCCCATGGCGATCTCGGTATCCTCGACCACAGGGATGTGCTGATCGCCTTCTCCACCAGCGGCAAATCGGTGGAAGTGCTGGAAACGCTGGAGTTCGCCCGCCATCTCAACGTGTCGCTCAGCATCGGCATCACCTCCCACGTCGATTCCGGCATCCGGGACTTTTGCCCCATCGTCATCGACATGGGCCCGGTGCAGGAAGCCGGCTGCCCGCTCGGCCTGACGCCATCGTCCTCCACCACCGTCATGATGGCCATCGGCGACGCCCTGGCGCTCGCCGTGATGGAGCAGAAGAACATCACCCGCCATGACTACGGCCTCCGCCACCACGGCGGCTACCTCGGCAAACGCGCCCGCACCGACAATGTTTAGCGGCAGCTCGATACAACCCGCATCACCTTCTCGTCCTGAGGTCCTCGCTTTCGCAAGGATGACAGCGTGATATGAACCGGAGCTCAAGTGGCGCGCGCCGCGCTATTCAGCTGTCGGGCGCATCGCGCTATCCAACTGTTATCGCTTATATAAATCTGTCTTCCTTGCGAACGCGAGGATCTCAGGAAGGTAGAGCGGGCGGGTTATATAGCGCGCCAAATACCTCAGGGGAGCCCGATACCGCCCTCGCCATCTTCTCGTCCCGAGGTCCTCGCTTTCGCAAGGAAGACAGCTTGATAGTGGCGCTCGCGTGCCCTCAGCGGTGCGCCATATAAGGTATCGTTCGGAAAGGGAAAGCCCGCTTATCCAGCCGTTGGGCGTATCGCGCTATCCAGCTGTTATCGCTTGTATAAATCTGTCTTCCTTGCGAACGCGAGGACCTCAGGCAGAACAGAACTCCCGGCAGATATAGGTCTCCAGGTACCCGAGGGAGCCCGATACCACCCTCATCAACATCTCGTCCCGATATCCTCGCTTTCGCAAGGATGACAGCATGATAGTGGCGCTCGCGTGCCCTTAGCGGCGCGCCATATAAGGTATCGCTCGGAAAGGGAAAACCCGCTTATCCAGCTGTTATCGCTTATATAAATCTGTCTTCCTTGCGAACGCGAGGATCTCAGGAAGGTAGAGCGGACGGGTCATATCGCGCGCCAAATACCTCAGGGAGCCTTATACGGCCCTTGCCACCTTCCCGTCCTGAGGTTCTCGCCTTCGCGAGAATGACGGCATGATATGAAGGTACGCGGCTGATAGAGCCCTACCCCGCCTTCGCCGCCTTCTTCTTCCCCAGCATCCGCCGCATCGCGGCATTCTCCACCGGCGGGGAGAACAGGAAGCCCTGGCCGATGTCGCAGCCGAGTTCCGCCAGCGCGTCGCGCTGCTCGGGGTGCTCCACCCCCTCGGCCACGGTTTTCAAGCCGAGGCCGCGGGCCAGCACCACCACGGATTTGAGGATCACCAGCGCTTCCTCGTTGTCCGGCACGCCGTCGACGAAGCTCTTGTCGATCTTCAGCGTGGTGAAGGGGAAGCGGTGGAGATAGCCGAGCGAGGCGTAGCCGGTGCCGTAGTCGTCGAGCGAGAGAGGAATGCCGCGGGCGCGCAGCCGCTCGAAGCTTTCGCTCACCATCGGGTCGGCGCCGACGAAGGCGCTTTCGGTCACTTCCAGCTCGAACAGGCTGGCCGGCAGGCCGGCCTCCTCCAGCGCCGCCGTGGCCATGGCCGGCACGTCGCCGGTCTGCAGGTCGAGCACGGAGACGTTGACCGACACCGGCACCGGGCGCGGCCAGGCGGCGGCATCCATCGCGGCGCGCTTCATCATCCAGGCGGTCAGCCGGTGGATGAGGCCGGTCTCCTCGGCAATCGGAATGAACACGCCCGGCGGCACGGCGCCAAGGCTCGGGTGGCGCCAGCGCATCAGCGCCTCGGCGCCCACCACCTCGCCGGTTCCAAGGTCGAACTTCGGCTGGTAGGCGACGTGGATCTCGTCACGGTCGAGCGCGGCGGCAAGCTCGCTCTCCAGCATCAGCCGGCGCAACAGGTTGGCCTCCATCGCCGCCTCGAAATAGGCGACGCGCCGCCGCTCCTGCTTCTTGGCGACGTGAAGCGCCAGATCGGCCCGCCGCATCAGCACCGTCAAGTCACCGGAATCCCAGTCGGCGCCGGCCACGCCGAAGCTGGCGGTCACGGTCAGCCGATGGCCGCCCACCACGAAGGGGGTGGCGAAATCCACTTGCAGTGCCGCCGTCAGCTCGCCAGCCATGTCGAGCCCGCCGGGGCAGTAGACGGCGAATTCGTCACCGCCCATGCGCGCCAGCGTGCCGGCATTGCCCACCACCACGGCACAGCGCCGCGCCACTTCCACCAGCAGGAGGTCGCCGGTCTTGTGGCCGAGGCTGTCGTTGACGGTCTTGAAATGGTCGAGGTCGAAATAGATCAGCGCGCCGCCGGTGCCGGTCACCGCTTCGGCAAGGCCGGCGCGGTTGGCAAGGCCGGTCAGCTCGTCGTGCAGCGCCATGTAGCGCATGCGGTCGGCTGCCCGCTGCCGCTCGGTCACGTCGCGCAGCGCCACCGACACATAGGTCTTGGTCGCCCCTTGCGCGAAGGCGCCGGTCTCCACCTGAAAGGCGGTGACCGAATATTCCAGGATGCGCTCGCCCTCGGTCGAGGTGGCGATCAGGCTGGCGCGATTGCCCTCCGATTGCCGGCGCACCGCCTTGACACTGTCGATCAGCGCCGCCGGAAGCTCGACCGGCGGTTCCAAGGAAGCGCCGAGCAGCCGCGCCGCCTCGCCATTGATGCGCACCACCTGGTCCTGATCGTCGATCAGGACGATGCCGTCGAAGCCGTCGTCCACCACCCGCTGCAACAGGCGGCGGGCGTTGACGGTTTCCCGCCGCGACACGGTGAGCAGCATGCGGCGGAGGTCATATTCATGGGCGAGCACCAGCACCGCCACGGCAATCACAGTCAGATGCAGCGCCGCCGTGTCGAACACCAGCGCCTCCCGCACCTGCAGGACGGATGCCGTTGCTTCGGTCACGATCGACAGCGCGGCGAGGCCGGCGAGCGCCCAGCGCGTCGACAGCAGCGACATCAGAAGCGCCAGCGCCATCAGCGGCAGCACCACCGCTTCCACCGGCAGGCTGACGAGGCCGCGCCCCTGGCTCAGGGTCTCCGAGGCCATCGCCACGATGTCGGTGCCCGGCACCATGCCCCAGCGCGGCACCAGGAAATAATCGTGCAGCTCCAGCGCCCGCGCGCCGATCAGCGCCGTCTTGCCGGCGATCTCCTCTGCCTTCACCCGGCCGTAGAGCACGTCGGCCGCCGACACGTGGGTGAAGCCGTCGCGGTCGATCGAATAGTCGATGACGATGGATCGCGTGTTGTCGGTCTTGCCGGCCATCAGCGCCGGCAGTGCATCCAGCCGCTCGCCGTTGACGGTCATCTGCGCCGGAAAGCGCCGCACCAGCCCGTCGCCATCGAGCCGCACGTTGACCATCGCCGCCCAGCCATCGCCGAACATCGGACGGTTGAGAATGACATCGCCGTCGCGGGCGCTGCGGCTCTGCCGGAAGGTGGCGAGGAACACTGGCACCTTGGCGCGGCTCAGCGCTTCGGAGAATATATTGTCAGCCCGGACGGTGGATCGCGCGCTGAAGTCGATGTCGAAGGCGATCTGCCGGGCGCCGAGATCTTCCAGGAGCTCCATCAGCCGGGCGTGAATGCTGCGGTCCCACGGCCAGACACCGATGGTGGCAAGGCTCTTGGCGTCGATGTCCACCATGACGATCGACTGGCCCACCGGCCGGGTACTGAGGCTGAAGCGCAGGTCGGTCAGCTTGTTGTCCAGCTGCTCGAAACCGCCGGAGAGCCACAACGCCATGCTGATGGCCGCCACCATGGCGCCGCGCACCGTCAGCTGCAGAAGCCGCGTCAGCGTCTCGGGCCCGAAGGCCGCCGCTCCCTTCCGGAGCGTGGTTTCAAGCCAGGCCGGGATCACTTCGATTTTCCACCTGCGTTGCTGTTGCCGGAGTTGCCGTTGCCATTGCTGTTGCCACCGGCGTTGTTGTTGCCAGAGCCGCTGTTGCCGCCCGAATTACCATTGCCGTTGCCGGCGGCGTTGCTATTCTCGGAATTGCCGGCGCCGTTGCTGTTGCCACCGGCATGGCTGGTCACCGTCTTGCCGGCGCCATTGATCGTCACCGTGGTGGGAACCTCGGTGCTCGTTTCCACCAGCGTGCCGTCGGCCGCCTGCGTCACCACCTTGCCCTTGAAGACTTGCGGCTTCTGAAGCTTGCCGGTGCCGGCAATCGACAGCGGCTTGCCCTTGCCGGCGGTCGCCACCTGTCCGGGCGTCACATCGGTCTCGAGGCGATGCGCCACATCGATCACCGCCACCCGGCCGCGCCGCACGGCGGTTTCCGAATAACCGTCATGGGTGGAAACGGCGAACACCGTCCCCTTGACCACCGCGGCCATGTAGGGCGTCTCGACGGCAAGGCGGATATGCTTCTTCGGATCCACCTCCACGTCGGCGGCACCGGCCGACTGCAGCACGTCGGTGAACTTGCCGTCCAGCCGTTCCTTGATCTGCAATTGGCTGTTGGGGCCGACGGTCACCGTCACGCCGTCGCGCTGAAGCGTCAGCCTGCCCGAGCCCAGGGTCTTCACCATATTGCCGAGCGCGATGGGTTCGCCGGCCGTCACGGCCACCCAGGCCGTTCCATTCTGGCGGAAAACCTTGCCGCTCACCGCCGCCGCCTGCCAGTCCGCCGCCAGGGCCGCCGACCCGATGAGGCACCCGCCTGAAAGCGCCACCGCGCCGATAAACCCGCCCCACCGCATCGCAGCCTCCTGCCTTGACATAAGCCAACAGATGCGCCGGGTTGGGTTGCTCCGCCGTTAACAGATACGGTTAAGTTGCCAAAGTCGAAAGTCTATTTCCTCAAGCAAAACCGGGCTGCAAAGCCCCGCTTATCGCAAGAATTCCCAAGACATTGTCAGTTCTGACGAGGGAAATATCCTATCGGTCTGAGACAGACGACATGCACCCCTACAGCGAGCCCGCTAAATCCTTTCCAGAACTCTCTAATCTTGGAGCCCCTCCGCCTGCGTCGGCATCAACATGCCCTGGCTGAGCCGGGAAGGGAAAACGTCGAGCGCCAGCAGGCCGATCATCAGCAGGGCCGACAGAACCATGAGCAGCGAGCGGAGGATGGGCATCGTTTTTCCGCTTGGCGTCATCCGGCCGGGGCGAAGCGAGCCCCGACCGGGTCATGCTTTTCAAACAAGGGCTTGGAGAGCTTGCTACCAACGGAAATGTCCGACGCCGCTTCGCGTGCCGCCGTTCGGGCCGACTGCCCGATAGCCGCCGACACAGCCGCGCGGACCGCAGGCACCGGCATGCTCGATGGTGCCGCCATTGGGGCCGGTGATGGTGCCACCGCCGGCGCAGGCATAGGGGCCGCAGCCATGCGCGCCGGAGATAGTGCCGCCGTTAGGGCCAGTCACCGTGCCGGCACGGCCGTAATAGGCGGGGCCGCGCGCGTACCAGGGATAGGCGGCGTAGTGGGCATTCCAGTAGCTCTGGTTGAAGCCGACCACGACGATGCCGATCCTCGGCGCCACCACCGGGGTCAGCACCACCGGCGCGCCCTGATAGACGATCTGGATATAGCGCGCCGAAACCCAACCGCGGTAACCGGCAAAGCCGATGTCGCACCACGTGTAGCCGGCAAGGCAGCCGTAGGTGGCAATGGCCGCGCCGGCCGGAACCATGGCGACCACCGGATAGCCGGTTGACGGCCCGGCGCGCAGGTTGACATTGCCGGTTGCCTCCGCGCCGGTCGCCGCCGAGGCAGCGGATGCCGCGCCGGCGAGAATTGCCAGCGCGAGAAAGATACGTTTGAACATCATGTAAGCCTCCACTTGGGCAAGATGTGCGGCCAGGCCGGATAGGAAGCGATCATCCTGTCGCCACGTGGCTCCAGTCTTTCGGCCCCGTAGCGATTTGTTGCGATTTGTTTCAGGGCGCCCTTGCCGTCGCCTTCTCGGCAACGATCCGCCCGTCGCGCAGCTCCAGCGTCCGGTCGAACAGGTCGAGCACGCGCGGATCGTGGGTGACCACCGCCACTGCCGCCTGCCGCGTATCGGCGATCTTGCGGAACAGGCCGATCACCTGCCGTCCGCGCACGCTGTCGAGCGCCGCCGTCGGCTCGTCGGCAAGGATCAGCGCCGGGTCATTGGCGAGCGCCCGGGCCACCGCCACCCGCTGCTGCTCGCCGCCGGACAGCCGGGTCGGCAGGTTGCCCGTGCGATGGCCGAGATCGACGCTTCCGAGCAGATGCTCCGCATAGGTCTGCGCCGGGCGGGCGGCGACGTCGTCGATCTCGAGGGCCAACGCCACATTCTCCGCCGCCGTGAGGAAGGGAATGAGGTTGGCCTTCTGGAACACGAAGCCGATGTTGCGGCGGCGGAAATCGCGCAGTCCGTCCAGCCTGGCGCCCGGCGCCGACACCCGCTCGCCGCGAATGAACACCTCGCCCGAGGTCGGCGGTTCGAGGAGGCCGGCGATCAACAGCAGCGTGCTCTTGCCCGAGCCGCTCGGCCCGAGAATGCCCACCACCTCGCCGGCCGCAAGGTCGAAGGAAACCCCGTCGAGCGCCCGCACGATGGTGTCGCCGCTCGGATAGTGGCGGCAGGCGTCGCGCACGCTGAGCACCGGCGCACTCACGACAGCACCTCCTGCGCCCGCACCTTCAGCGCCCGCCAGATGCCGAGCAGGCTGGCAAAACCGCAGATGACGGCGATCGTCAGCCCGAGCATCGCGATATCCTGGGTATCGAACACCACGCGGCGCGGAAACCACGGAAAGATCAACTTGGACAGTCCCAGCCCCAGCGCCAGCCCGCCGGCGCCGATCAGATAGGCCTCGCCGGCGATCATGCGGATGATCACGCCGTTGCGGGCGCCGATCAGCTTCAGCATGGCGATCTGGTGGCGCTTTTCCTGCGTCAGCATGTAGATGATCAGCGAGATGACGATGGCCATCACCACCTGCAACACGCCGGTGAAGGCCAGGATCTGGATGCGCAGCCGCCAGAGCCGCTGGTTGAGCAGCAGGTTCTGCTGGTCGGCCCGGCTCAGCACGTTGGCATCTCCCCAGGCCATGATGGCGCGGCGCACCGCCGCCTCGTCCGCCGCCGGATTGAGCGTCACCAGCACGGCCGCGATCTTGCTGTCCTGCGCCACCGAGCTTCCGTCACTGGCGGCCGTGACCGTCGTGCCGGCGCGGCTGCGCGCCAGCAGCACTTCCTCGCTGGAACGCCGCTGGGCGATCGCCTTGGCGTCGTTGACGGTGACGAACAGCAGCCCGTCGCCGCCCATGTCCACCATGCCGGCCGCCACGCCGACGATGGTGTAATCGTCCTGGCCGAGCCGCACCGTGTCGCCGAGGTGGAGCCCGATGCTCGCGTCGGCGATCGCCTCGAAATGGCCGTTCATCAGATGTCGCCCGGCCGTGAGCGGCACCCAGGCGCCGGTATCCTTGGGATAGTCGAGCCCGGTCAGTGAGGCGCGCAGGCTGCGCCCGTGATAGTCGAACTGCTGGCTGACCTGCACGAAGCGGCGCACGGTCGCATCGCCGGCCACGCCCTCCACCCGCCGATCCATGTCCGACGCAACGGCCGAGCTCTCGGAAAACGGGCCGGCGCGGCCGCCCTGCACCACCCAGAGATCGGCGCCGATCCGGTCGATCACCAACAGCGCGTCGGCGACGATGCCGCGATAAAGGCCGATCATGCCGATCGACGCGGTGACCAGAAAGGCGATGCCCGCCGCCGTCATCACGAAGCGCCCAAAGTTGTGGCGCACATCCTTCAGTGCGAGATTCATGATGCGTCCCGCCCGACTTTGACCGGCATTCCGCGATAGACCCCGTCCGGCGCGGCGATCAGCCGGTCGCCGGCCTTGAGGCCGCGCAACACCTCCACTCGCGCGCCGCCGATGCGGCCAAGATCGACCGGCTGCCAGGCCGCCCGGCCGTCGTCCGCCAGCCACACGCCGGGCATGCCGTCGCGGCGGGCGATGCTGGCCACCGGCACGGCGATCACGCCGTCGCTCTTGGCAAGTCCGATGAAGGTGGTGCCGCGCTGGCCGAGCGCCCAGTTGGGCGGCAGCTGTGCCAGCGCGATATCCACGGTGAACTCGCGCGTCTCCTGGTCCACCTCGCGTCCCACCCGCACCACCGTGCCGGGATAGACCGGCGCGCCGTCGCCGCCGAAGCGGATGCGGGCACCGAGACCGGGCTCGATGTCGGCGATGGTGCTTTCATCGAAGCGGGTCGACAGCACGATGCTCTCGGGATCGGCGACGGTGACGATGGCGCTGTTGGGCGAGGCAACGTCGCCGAGGTTGAGGTTGCGGGCGACGACGACGCCGTCGATCGGCGCGCGAACCACCGATTTCTCCAGCTGCGCCTCACTGGCGGCCACCGCGGCGTCGGCGGCCGTCTCCTGCGCCTTCGCGGCAAGCAGCGCAGCGCGCGCCTTGGCAAGATCGGCCTCGCCCTGCCGGGCCGCCATCTCCGCGCTTTCGAAACTCGACCGGCTGGTGGTGCCCTCCGGCAGCAGGGTGGTCTGCCGTGCATAGGTGGAGCGGGCATTTTCCGCCGCCGCCTCCATGCGCGTCACGTCCGAGGCCGCCGCCTCGGCACTCTGGCGCGCCGCCTCGCGCGAGGCCTGCGCCGAAGCGAGATTGGCCCTGAGATCGTCGGCGGCGATCTCGGCCACCAGGTCGCCTCGGGCAACGCGATCGTTGCGCTCGACGGCGAGCCGGGTGATCACCCCTTGCAGGCTGGTGCCGACATTGGCCTTCGAGAGCGCATCGAGCGTGCCGGGACCCGACAGTTCCGCCTGGAACGGCGCCGGAGCCACCGCCATCAGCTCGACCTGACGCGGCACGAAATAGCGCCCGCCGACGATGACCGCCAAGCCGGCGACCGCGAGGCCGAGACCTATGAGAACAAGGCGGTTCGCCCTTGGCGGCTCCGCTGCGGGCCGGGAGATTTCCGGGCTTTCCGGTGCCGGTTTGGGGACGGACGGAGGTGGGACGGCGGAGGGCGTATCGGCCACCCGGTCCACGTCTTTCTGTCTGGGAATCTGGTTCATCGGTCCGATCTGTCGCGAAAGCGCCGCCCGCCCGGCTTGCAACACAGATCTGGACCCACGCCTTTGCTGGGATTTGAACCGCTAATATCATGATGTTGAAACTGATTTCCGGTTTGTAGCGTTTTGTATAAGCCGCGGCTTTGCAGTTGATTTTCGCACCGGCTCGTGTCGTCCTTGCCGGCATGGAAACACTTGCGAAAACCATCCTTCTGGTCGACGACGACGAGGAAATCCGCCGCCTGACGGCCGATCTACTCGGCCGCGAAGGCTTCGTGGTGGAGCTTGCCGCCGATGGCCGCGAGATGGACCGGGTGATGGAGCGCGTTCAGCCCGATCTCGCCGTGCTCGACCTGATGCTGCCCGGCGAGGACGGCCTTTCCATCTGCCGGCGGCTGCGCACCACCGGCAACATGCCCATCCTGATGCTGACGGCGAAAAGCGACGAGACCGACCGCGTCGTCGGCCTGGAAATCGGCGCCGACGATTATGTCGTGAAGCCCTTCGGCCCGCGCGAACTCCTGGCCCGCATCCGCGCGCTGCTGCGCCGGGCCACGGCCGCGCCGGTGCAGGCCGCCACCCGCCGCTTTGCCTTCGAAGGCTTCGTCATCGACCTCGATGCCCGCCAGCTGACCGGCGCCGGCGGCGACCTCATCGCGCTCACCAGCGCCGAATTCGATCTGCTGTCCTGCTTCGTGCTTCGGCCGCGCCGCGTGCTCTCCCGCGACCAGATCCTCGACTGGACGCACGGCCGCAGCGCCGACCCTTTCGACCGCACGGTCGACATCCTGGTCTCGCGCCTGCGCAAGAAGCTCGACGCGCTGAGCCCCGGCTGCAACCTCATCAACACCGTGCGCAACGGCGGCTATCTGCTGACCGTGCCGGTCCGGCAGGTCCCCTGACATGCGGTTCATGAGGTTCGGCCTCGCAACGCGCTTCCTTGCCATCAGCGCCACGGCCGTGCTCGCCCTCTGGCTCGTCCTCATCGTCCTGTTCTACCGGAACGGCGATCTCACCGACGCGGCGACGCGCCTGCCCCCCGCCCAGCTGAGCGCCATGACCGAGCTTCTCGCCGCGACGCCCGCCGGTGAGAGGCCGCTGGCGCTCAGGGCGCTGCAATCCTCCCTGCTCTCGGTGTCGCTGGCGCCCGCCGCCACCGCCCTTGAGGCCGGCCAAGACGTCAGCGGAGAAGCGGAGTTCGCTGCCTATCGCAATCTCGCCGCCGGCCGCCTGCTGTCGGTCCGGCTCATGCCCCCGCCCGAAAAGCCGCTGCGCCTTCGCCCGATGCGCCGCTCGGCGCAGCCGCTGATCTTCGAAGTCGCGTTGAGCAATGGCCCCGTGCTGGTCGTCGAGGCGCGCACGCCCTTTCTGGTGACCTTCTTCGGCCAGCCCGCCGGCGTCGCCGCCGGCCTCGTCGGCACGCTGTCCGCCCTGATCGCCTTCGTGCTGTTTCACCGCGAGGTTCGCCCGCTCACCCGCCTCGCCCAGGCGGTCGACGCCATCGATCCCTCGGGCGAGCCGGTGGCGTTGCCGGCCTTCCGGTCGACCACGCCGGAAATCCAGTCGCTGACCCGCGCCTTCGACCGGCTTCAGAACCGCCTCAGGCTGATGACGCGCTCGCGCATGGCGCTGATCGGCGGCATCCAGCACGACGTGCGCAGCTTTGCCACGCGCCTGCGCCTGCGCCTCGAGCGCCTGCCCGACCCGGAGGAGCGCGAGCGCGCCACCGCCGACATCACCGACATGATCAACCTGCTCGACAACGCCCTGCTCACCTCGCGCGCCGGGGTCGGGGCGCTGGAAGAGGAAATGCTCGATCTCGCCGAACTCATACGCGGCGAGGTCGTCGATTTCAGGCAGTCGGGCCTGCCCGTCGACCTGGAGACTGCGCCGCCCGAAGGGCAAGCCTGGATCATCGCCGACCGCCTCGCGCTCCGCCGCGTCATCGGCAACCTCGTCGACAACGCCATCAAATACGGCAAGCGGGCGCATGTCGGCCTCACCGTCGCCGACGACTGGCTGAAGGTGGCGATCGAGGACGAGGGACCGGGCTTTTCCGCCGACGACGCCGACATGCTGCTCGAACCCTTCGTGCGGGCCGAACCGTCGCGGGCGCGCGCCACCGGCGGCGCCGGCCTCGGCCTCGCCGTCGCCCGCACACTGATCGAAGCCCAGGGCGGCGAGATCCGCCTCGGCAAGGGCGAGCGCGGCGGCCAGGTCACGCTGACGCTGCCACGCTTCCGGCCGGGCTGATCCGCCTGCCGCCACCGCTCTAGAGCACCCGCCGATCAGGTTGAATCAACCTGATCGAAAAGCGGCTGCTCCAGCAAATGAATCTGGGAGCATTCGCCGACCAAATGTTTCAATTTGGTCGGCGAATGCTCTAGGGCATGCACGCATCTCCAACGGCCCATCGTTTGGCAGAGGTGGAGAGAGTGTCCATGTCTAAAGGGGGTATCTGATATCAGCCCCTCGCTCTATGCGGCCCGAGGTCATCCTCTGCCTGCGCAGAGGATGACAACGTGGTGGTGAGAGGAGCGCGAACCGATAACGCTCTGTTCCATATATAATTCTGTCATCCTCTGCGCAGGCAGAGGATGGATTCACGCTTGAAGCGCAACAGTGAGGAAGTCTTTGAATACCTCGGCGGGCGTCTTGTAGCCAAGGATCTTTCTGGGGCTGTCGTTGTATTGGCGCATGACGATCTCGACTCCG
>JAEZHI010000010.1 GCA_023436885.1 Pseudomonadota bacterium
CGTCGGTTAGCAGCCCCGGAGAGGCCGGTGGCAGGCGACCGTGCGGGGATCGGGCTTTCACCCGGTGTCATCGAGGCTCCCTGCCATCTTCCATCATTCGCTTGGAGAGTTGATGGGGTCTCTGGGGGCCTAATCCTAGCCGATCAGACCCACGCCCGAGAACAATCCGAAGCTCATGGTGGCCCAACTTGGGAAGGATAGCACATCATGGCCGTCTTGCAGCAGGCTCCCGAGATCGTTCTGGGTTTCGACGTCTCAAAGGACACGCTGACCGTCTTCGAGATCCGCTCCTCCGGCCCCTCTCAGAAGCCTTGCGTCATCGATAATAGCGCCGCCGCCATTCGCCGCTTTCTCAAAAGCCTCAAGCGGGTCGACCTCGCCATCTGCGAGCCGACCGGTGGTCACGAGCATGTCCTCCTGGTCGAACTGATGGCCGCCGGCATTGCCTGCCATCGGGTGGATGCCTTGAAGGTAAAGGCTTTTATCCGCTCTTTCGGCACTCTGGCCAAAACCGATGCTCTCGATGCCGAAGCGCTGGCCCGCTACGGCAAGGACCGCTGGGAAGGACTTTCCCTCTTCCTGCCGCCGGAAGCGGATCGGAAGACGCTGACCGATCTGGTGACCCGGCGCGAAGACCTCGTGGCCATGAAAGTGGCCGAGCAGAATCGATCAAGAGCACCGGCCAGCAAGACCATCAAGGCGTCCTGTGAGGCTATGCTGAGAACCATCATGCGACAGATCGAGGCCATCGAAGAAGAGACCAAGGCGTTGATCGAGAAGAGCCCTCAGCTCCGCGCCGCCTTCAGGGAAATGCAGAGCCTGCCCGGTGTCGGCGCCATCACCGCCACCTCCCTCCTGGCCCACATGCCGGAGCTGGGCAGTCTGCAACGAAGGCAAGCAGCCTCGCTCGCCGGCGTCGCGCCGCACGCCAACGACAGCGGTCAGTTCAAGGGACACAGAACCATGCGCGGCGGACGCTCCGAAGTGCGTCGTCTCCTGTTCCTGGCAGCCTTGGCCGCAAGCCATGCCAAAGGACCACTACGCGAGGTCTATCAACGCCTTATCCAGAACGGAAAGAAGCCAATCGTCGCCATAGGAGCCCTCATGAGAAAGATCATCGTCATCCTCAATGCAAGGCTGAGGGAACTCAATGCTCAACAGAGTTGATGACATGTTATCTATATGTTTCTATTATATAATTTCGTCATCCCCGCGAAGACCTCTTGAATTCACACGTGAATTCAAGGTGTACCTCAGGACGAGAAGTCTCAGCGGCCCCTATACATCTCCCCTCTCCGTTCCACCCTCACCCCGCCGGATCCACATACTGCTGGATGGTGGCGCCCAGCATGGCGATGGCCTGTTCCTCCGAGGCCCCCGCGATGCCGGGCGTTGCAAACACCCGCCCCATGATCTGAAAGCCGGCGATGACCGACAGGATGAGTTCGGCCCTGAGCCGGCTGTCGGCGCCGCCCAGCGCCTCGGCCAGGGCATCGAGCCAGCTTTCGACGATCGCGGACAGCGCCGCTGTGGCGCTGGCGTTGCCCAGCGAGCGCAGCATGACCAGCGTCGGGTCGAAGTCGCCGGTGTTGCGGCAGCCGGCGAGCAGTCCGCGCGCCAGGTTCACGCCAAAGCGGGCGCGATCGGCGCCCAGCACGGCGGCAAAATTCACCGGCACCGAACACATGACGTCGGTGAGCAACTGCTCCTTCGAGCCGAAATATCGGTTGATCAACGACGGATTGACGCCGGCGCGGGCCGCGATCTCCCGCACGCCCACGTCGGCGCCGCTGTCGGAGAAGGCCTGCTTTGCCGCCTTGAGAATGCTGTCGCGCGTGCCGGCGGCATCCCGCGAACGGACGGACTCGTCCATGTAAACACCTGTTGACTTAAGAACCCTCACCAAGTAAACACCCGTTTACATCCAGCGGAGGGACTTCGCAATGTCGACCCATAACACGGTTCTGGTCACCGGCGGTTCGGGCTTTGTCGGCGGATGGGTGATCTGCACCTTGCTCGAGCGCGGCTATCGCGTCCGCACCACCATGCGCAGCCTCGCCCGGGAAGCCGAGTTGCGTGCGGCGCTCGGCGATGTCCTCTCCGTGCCCGACCGCCTCGAGGTGGTGGTCGCCGACCTCAAGGCCGACGCCGGGTGGGACAAGGCCATGGCCGGGGCGACCTTCGTGCAGCACATCGCCTCGCCGATGCCGGTCGGCGAGTTTCGCGGTCAGGATCTCCTGACGCCGGCCCGGGAGGGCACCCTGCGCGTCCTGCGCGCCGCCGAGCAGGCCGGCGTCCGCCGTATCGTTCTCACCTCGTCCATCATGGCCTCTCTTCCCGAGCGCGCGCTGGGCCACGTCTATACCGAAGCCGACTGGACCGATCCCGCCGCGCCAAAGGTCAGCGAATACGGCCGCGCCAAGACGCTAGCCGAGCAGGCCGCCTGGGGTTTCATCGAGGCGAGCCGCAGCGGCATGACGCTGACCACCATCCTGCCCGGCGCCATCCAGGGCCCGCTCTTGACGCCCGACCTCGCCGGCTGGGCCGACCTTCTCGTGCGCATGCTCTCGGGCAAGGTGCCGATGCTGCCGCGGGTGGGCATGTCCATGGTCGACGTCCGCGACCTCGCGGAGCTGCATGTCCGCGCCATGGAAGCGCCCGGCGCGGCTGGCCAGCGCTTCATCGCCGCCAGCGAGTTCGTCTGGTTCGCCGAGGTCGCGGAGTTCCTGCGCGAGGCGCTCGGCGATCGCGCCGCCAAGGTCAGCACCCGCGTTGCGCCCGACCTCCTGACCCGCCTCATCGCCCTGTTCAACGCCGACCTCCGCCAGCTCGTCCCCCTGCTCGGCCAGCACAAGACCATGTCGTCCGAAAAAGCCGCCAATCTCCTCGACTGGCACGGCCGTTCGATCCGCGAATCCATCGCCGATGCCGGGAGGTCCATTCTGGCGGTGAAGGAACGCGTGGGGTAAGGGGCGCGGGAGGGTCGTACCGTGGGCCGTTCACATCGGATGGATCACCTTATATCAGCCCCTCGCCTCTTCCTGCCCGAGATCCACCATGAATTTGCGCGCGAATTCAAGCGGCTTTCGCAAGGATGACAGCCTGATAGATAAGGGCGGCCAGCTATCCGCCTGTTCCAAATATATAATTCTGTCATCCTTGCGAAAGCGAGGACCTCGGGACGAGAAGTTTCAGGGGCCCGGATAGGTCTCCCGATCCTCACCCGCCTGCATGTTCCCCCGCACCTCAAGGAACGCCTCGGTCAGCCGCTTCAGCACCGGCGACGTCACGGTTCCATTCGAACCGCCGATCGGGTCTTCGATGTGGATCCGCCTGAGATCCTCCATGAACTCATCCCAGAGCACCTGCCCGCCCACCTCCAACAGCTCGGCGCGGATGCTGAGGTCTTCGCTCACCGGCAGGTGGCGCCGCCCCCAGGCGCCGATCATCGCCAGCACCGGCACCAGTTGGATGGCCGGCTCGGTGAGGCTGTAGATCGCCTTCTGGCTATGGCTGGGATCGTCGATCTTGCTGACGAGGCCGAGCGCCACCAGCCGCTTCAACCGCGCCGCCAAAATGTTGGAGGCGATCCCCTCCTCCGACCGGCCCAGCAACTCCCTGAAATGCCGACGGTTTCCGAACATGATGTCGCGGATGATCACCAGGCTCCACCGGTCGCCCAGCACCTCCATCGTCAGGTTGATCGGACATCCCGAGCGACGCTCGATATCCACGAAAAAACTCCTCTACAATAACTGCTTGCAAATTAGGATCAGTCGTGTCAGCTTGCAACCGCTTTCAATTCGCAATCAGTAGGAGGCTGATATGGGAAAGATACGCGTTGCAGGTTTTGCGCTGTCGATCGACGGGTTCGGCGCGGGACCGGAGCAGAGCCTGGAAAGCCCGTTGGGCAAGCGCGGCGAGGAACTGCACCAGTGGATGTTCCCGACGCGGATGTTCCACGCCATGGTCGGCAAGGACGGCGGCACCGAGGGCGTGGACAACGGCTATGCCGAGCAGGCGATGGCCGGCTTCGGCGCCTTCATCATGGGCCGCAACATGTTCGGCCCGGTGCGCGGCAACTGGCCGGATGACAGCTGGAAAGGCTGGTGGGGCGACAACCCGCCCTATCACGCGCCCACCTTCGTGCTCACCCACCACAAGCGCGAGCCGCTGGTGATGGAAGGCGGCACCACCTTTCACTTCGTTACCGGCGGCATCGGCGAGGCGATGGAGCGGGCGCGGGAGGCGGCGGCAGGCAAGGACATCAAGATCGCCGGCGGCGTCAGCACCGTCCGGCAATACCTGCAAGCCGGCCTGATCGACGAGATGCACCTTGTCATCTCCCCGGTGATGCTCGGGCGCGGCGAAGCCATGTTCACCGGCCTCGACCTGCCGGCGCTGGGCTTCCGGGTTGCAAGCTCGGAAGCAACGGAGCTGGCGACGCACGTGGTGCTGACGAAGGGGTAGCTTTCACTTTTGGCGGCAAATATATATTCAATAATACGTGACCTTTTGACAGTTTAATTCGAAACAAATACGTCCACACGGAGACGTATTCATACCAAATGTTATTTTGGCATGACCGAAATAATGCGGCATTCTAGAAACAGTGAGGATAAGCCGAAGATCGCGGGTTCGAGTCCCGTCGGCTCCACCAATATGGGGCCGTAGCTCAGTGGGAGAGCATCGGTCTGAATGCGAAGTGCCGCTCAGTTCGTTTGAGCGGCACTTTGTTTTGTATCCCCCGTTCGTCCCTTCAAGTCCCGCGCCATGGGGAGAGGGGGGTTATAGGGCACCCTCGCGCTGCTGGAGCGCTATATCCGCGTTGAGTTCTGTTCTGCCTGAGGTCCTCGCTTTCGCAAGGATGACAATTTATATATATGTGACAAATACATAGCGCATTCCACCCTATCGAACCGTCACCAACTCTGTGGGCGTCGATATGCGGCGGCCTTACGGATGACAGTTCCGCCACAGCACGCTCGCGCCAGCAACTTATTGAAACATATATATAAAGCTGTCATCCTTGCGAAAGCGAGGACCTCGGGACGAGAAATCTCAGCGACCTCTATAGGTCTCCCTGCCACACCAACGCCCTTCCTCATCACCCTTTCGTGTCCCTCCCCCTCCTTGACTCCCGCCTCCTCTCATTCTCTAGTGTACTAGATACTAGGACGCTAGACATGACCCCGGAACGCCAGACCATCGCCACGCAGCTTTCCTTCGCGCTCTACGGCGCGGCGAACCGCCTGGCGCGCCTCCACAAGCCGATCCTCGAACCGCTCGGCCTCACCTTCCCGCAATACCTCGCGATCCTCGCCCTCCTCGACGGCGCACCGCTCTCAGTCGGCGCGCTCGGCGCCCGGCTCGACATGGACACCGGCACCATCACGCCGCTGGTCAAGCGACTGGAGAGCGCCGGCTTCGTCACCCGCCGCCGCGACCCGGTCGACGAGCGCCGCGTGCTGGTCGACCTCACGCCGCACGGTCGCTCGCTGGAGCCGGCCATCCGCGGCGTCACCAATCAAATCAAGACCGCCTGCCAGCTCACCGACCGTGGCGTCGACGACCTCAGGCAAACACTGGAAGCGCTCGCCCGCCCGGTCTCAACAGGAGATACCCCATGAAAATCGGCATCCTCGGCACCGGCAACATCGGCAAGACCCTGGCGCTGAAACTCGCCGCCGCCGGCCACGACGTGAAGGTCGCCAACTCGCGCGGCCCCGACACCATCGACCCCGCCGTACTCGCCACCGGCGCCCGCGCCGCCACCGCCGCCGATGCGGTGAAGGAGGCCGACGCCGTCATCCTCACTATGCCGCTCGCCCGGCTTCGCGACGTGGCGCCGCTGATCTCCGCCCTGCCGACCGAAACGGCTGTGATCGACACGTCCAACTATTACCCACATCGCGACGGCACGATCGACGCCATCGAGGCCGGCGAGGCGGAAAGCGTCTGGGTATCCGAGCTCCTCGGCCGCCCGATCGCCAAGGCCTGGAACTCAATCGGCGCCTCGTCCTTCGAGACAAAGGGCCAGCCGGCCGGCAGCCCCGGCCGCATCGCCCTGCCGGTTTCCGCCGACCGCGACAGCGATCGCAAGGTGGCGATGGCGCTGGTCGAGGCCACCGGCTTCACCGCTTTCGACGCCGGCTCGCTCGCCGCCTCCTGGCGCCAGCAGCCCGGCGCGCCGACCTACTGCACCGACCTCACCCGCGACGAACTGCCCGGCGCGCTGGCCATGGCCGAACGCGAGCGCCTGCCCAAGCGCCGCGACCTGACGCTCGCCATCATGGCCGAACGCTTCGGCGGCATCGTCACCAACATCGACTCCGCCTACCGCGTCCGCCTGGCCCGCACCCTCTACATGTGAAGTCAGGCGCGCGGTGCTGCCACCCCATCGGACGAGAACCAGACATCCGGATAGACGGCGATGGCGCTGGCATCGGGCGCGCGGTCGGCGGTGCGCCAGATCGAGCGGATGGAGCGCACGTCTTCGGCGGTTTTCGGCAGCATCTCCGAGGGAGTTTCCGAAGCGCCGACGCAGGGAATGAACCACGACCGCATCAGCCGCGTGACACTGAAGCCGTGGCTGCCGGCCCGGATCAGCAGCGTCTGCGCGATCTCCTCGCTCGGCCGCCAGGGAAAGATCATCCGTCCGCCCGGCTTGAGCGCGGTGAGCCAATCGGCCGGCGGCGCGGCGATGCCGGCGTTGACGTAGATGACATCTGAGGGCGGCAGTGGCCGTTGGGTGGCGTCGCCGTGGATCACCGTCGCGCCTTCAAATGGGACGAGGTTGCGCCGGGCGCTTTCGGCAAGGCGCTCATCGATCTCGAAGGCGGTGACGGTGCCGTTCGGCAGCACCAGCATGGCGAGGACGGCGGTGTAGTAGCCGCCGCCGACGCCGATCTGCGTCACCGCTTCGCCGCGCTCTGGCGCAACGGCGGCGATCCAGGCGGCGTGCAGCGACGGCACGCCGTTGTTGATCGATTTCGCCGGGTCGAGCGCCACCAGCGTGTCGAGATAAAGATAGGTCGGGTCGGCGCTCGGCGTGTCGATATAACGGTTTTTGACCATGACCTTCCATGGACCGGGCGGGAAGAAGGCCTCACGAGGAATGGTCGCGAAGGCCCGCTCGATGCGCGGATCGGCCGATCCGTTCGCCGCCGTGATCAGCCGCGCAAAAAACCCGCGAATTTCCTCGATGCTGGCCCGCTTGGTCATGGTGTGCCCTCGTCCGCCCTGATGCCGGCTATATTGGGCTGACAGAGCCGTGCTGGCTACGCTGAAGGATGGGGCCTGCGGATTTTGAAAGGAGCGCCCCCCTCTCGTCGCCTCCCCTACCGCCGATACCGCGCCCTCGGGCGGATGATCTCGCCGCTCTCGGCCTGCTCGATGGCATGGGCGATCCAGCCGGCCAGCCTTCCGGCGGCGAAGATGATGAACGGGGCCTCCTCGGGCCACTGGTAAACCATGCCCATCGCCGCCAGCGCCGTGTCGATATTGGCCGGCAGGCCGAGCCGATCCGAGAGATCGCGCACGGCGCCGAGCGGCGCAGCATCCTCTGGCAGCCGGTCGAGCAGCATCTTCGCCCTCGGATCGCCATCCGGATAAAGCGGGTGGCCGAAGCCGAACCCGTAGGGCGACTGCCCCTGCCGCGCCGCAAGAAAACTCTCCGCCTCTCCATCCAGCGCGGCCATCAGCGCCGCCCTCGCCGGCGCCACCGCCCCGCCATGGCGTGAACCGGACAGCGCCGCCATGCCCGACAGCAGCGCAGCCGGCAGGCCGGCGCCCGTCGACGCGGCGATCCGCACCGCGAAGGTCGAGGGATTGAGCTCGTGATCGCTGAGGAGCACCAGCGCGCGGCGAAGATCGTCGGCGGCCGCCTCCGAGGCCCGCCACGCCCGGGCAAGGCGCCGGTGGATCGGCCCGCCGAGATCCTCGCCGAGAAGCGCGTTGGTGGCGCCCGACATCAACTGCCCGCCGACCGCCGCCAACTCGCCGGTCGCGAGATCGACAGGGACAGGCATCTCCGCCGTCATGCGCGCCAGAAACGCCATCGCCCGGCTGACCGGGGTGGGAAGCGGGCTCGCCCCCGCCACGTCAGGGCACACGACCGTCTCCACCTGCCAGAGATGGGCGGCCATCCCCTCCAGCGTCATCGTCTCCGCGCAGTCGCTGAGCGGCCTTTCCCTGAGCCAGAGCATACCCTGCCGCAGCTCGGAAATGCCGGTGACCAGCACCGGATCGCCCCAGCGGATTGCCGCCTCCGCCACGTCGGCGCGGGCGCGCGGCCGGCGGTTCTGGCGGACGAGCGCATCGACATCCGCCCTGGCGTAGAGGCTGCGCCGGGCATCCGCCGCATCGGCCTGAACCCGCAAAAGCTTGCGGCTGACATAGGCATAGAGCGTCTGCGACCGCACCCCGAGCAGGGCGCAGGCGGTCTCGGCATCGATCCAATCCAGGGAATTCATATTGATTATATTGATCAAGATTTACGGCCGGTCAATCCGGCGCTTTCATGGCGTCATGAACAACGATGGAGGCCATGATGGCAGCAGATTTTGACCGTGAGATCGGCGAGGCGCTCGGGCCTACATCGGCAATCAACCTGTCGGTAACCGACCCCGGCGAACTCGCCTCCTGCTTCCGCGTGTCGGCGCTGGCCTTCGCTTCGATGCGCGCCGCCGCCCTTGAACTCGCCGCCTTCACCGGCGCCCGCGAGGTGACGATAAGCGAACGGCTGACGCAGCACTGGTTCGGCACCACCCTCCGCCCGATCGGCTGGTCGCTCCCCTCCGCCTGGGACCCGATTGCCGGCGACTACCGGGGCGCCGATGGCTGGATCAGGCTGCACACCAACGCACCCCACCACCGCGACGCCGCCCTCACCGTGCTTGGCTCGGCGCCGGAAAAGGCGGCCGTCGCCGAGGCAGTGCGCGGCTGGCAGATCATCCCGCTCGAAGAGGCAGTGGTGGCCGCTGGCGGCGCGGCGGCGGCAATGCGCGACCTCGACGCCTGGGCTCGCCATCCGCAAGGCATCGCCGTCGCGGCCGAGCCGCTGATCGCCTGGCGGCAGACCGGCGAGCGGCGGAGCGCCGCAGCACTCGGCGACATCAAGGTGCTCGACCTGACGCGCGTCCTGGCCGGCCCGGTGGCCACGCGCTTTCTCGCCGGCTTCGGCGCCAGGGTGCTGCGCATCGACCCACCCAACTGGAACGAGCCGGCCGTCGAGCCGGAAGTCACGCTCGGCAAGCGGCGCGCCGGACTGGACCTCCACCGCGCCGACGACCGCCAGACCTTCGAAGCCCTGCTTGCCGAAGCCGACGTCCTCGTCCACGGCTACCGCCCCGGCGCGCTGGAGCGGCTCGGCTATGGCGACGCCGAACGACAGGCCATCGCACCCGGCCTGATCGACGTCAGCCTCTGCGCCTATGGCTGGACCGGCCCCTGGCGCGAGCGGCGCGGCTTCGACAGCCTGGTGCAGATGAGCACCGGCATCGCCGCCGAAGGCATGCGGCGGGCAGCCTCAGACCGGCCAATGCCGCTCCCCGTCCAGGCGCTCGACCACGCCGCCGGCTGCCTGATGGCGGCAGCGGTGCTGAACGCCCTGCGCCGGCGCCGCGACACCGGCGAGACCCACTCGGCCCGCCTCTCGCTCGCCCGCACCGCCGCACTCCTGATCTCCGCCGGCACCAGCGATTTCAACACCGCTACCGCCAGGGAAACCGACGCCGACCGCAGCCCAACACTAGAATCCACCCCCTGGGGCGCCGCCCACCGGCTGGAATTCCCCGTGCGCATCGATGGTGTGGGGCCGGCATGGCAGCATCCGGCCGGGCCGCTGAGAACGGACAAGGCGAGCTGGTGAGAGGGAGCGCGGGGCACCGCACCCGACAGGTTCACGGAGCCCGATATCGACCCCTCGCTCTACCTTCCTGAGGTTCCCGCCTGCGCGGGAATGACAGCCTGATAGAGAGAGGCGTCCACTTGATAGAGAGGGGCGTCCACATAACGTATTGCTTCATAATATAAATCTGTCATCCCCGCGAAGGCGGGGACCTCAGGACGAGAAATCTCCTCGGCCGAGATCAGTCTCCCGTCATCCCCTCAATCCTGCACCGTCGGCCTGATGACGATACTCCCGATCTCCACCTCCGGCGGCTGATCGATCGCATAGGCAATCGCCTTGGCCACCGCCTCCGGCGGCAGGGCGATCTCCTTCATCCGCGCCACCATCGCTGTCTTCACCGCCCCCTCCGGCATGGAATCCCCAAGGTTGGTGGAAACGAAACCCGGCGAGATCTCCGTGACCCGGAGGCCCGTGGTCGACTCCTGCCGTAGCGCCTCGCTGATCGTCCGCACCGCGTTCTTGGTGGCGGCATAGACGCCCATGGTCGGCACGATCTTGAGGCCGGCCGTCGACACCACATTGACGATATGGCCGCTATCCTTCTCGAAGGCCGGCAGCGCCGCCGCGATGCCATTCAGCACCCCCTTGAGGTTGACGTCGATCATCGCCTCCCACTCGTCCACCTTGCCCTCGTCAAGGCGCGACAGCGGCGCCACGCCGGCATTGTTGATCATCACGTCCAGCCGCCCGAACCGCTCGACGGCGAGACTCACCAGCGCCTTCACATCCTCCACGTGGGTCACGTCGGTGGCCCGATATTCCGCCTCGCCGCCCGCCACGCGGATGCCCTCGGCCACCTCGGCGATCTGCGCTTCCCGTCGCGCGCCCAGAACCACCTTGGCGCCCAATGCCCCCAGATGAACCGCCGTGGCGCGGCCGATGCCGGTTCCCGCACCGGTGATGACGACGACCTTGTTTGCGATGGTCATGATCTCAGCTCCATATCATTGCTAACGTCAATATGATATCAACGATAACATGGCGTCGCTATCAACGCTACCCGTCATCCGCTTCCGGTGATAACGTTCGACCATGGAGACCGAGTCCGACGACAGATCCGCCCGCGCCCGCATTCTCGCGGCGGCCGAGGCACTGCTCCGCGACGGCGGGCCGGCGGCGCTGACCACGCGCGCCGTGGCGGCGGCGGCCGGCGTTCAGGCGCCGACCCTCTATCGCCTGTTCCACGACAAGCAGGGCCTGCTCGAGGCCACCGCCGAACACGGCCTCTGGACCTATGTGGCGGCCAAGTCGACGCGCCAGCAATCGGCCGATCCGCTGGAAAACTTCCGCCGCGCCTTCGACCTGCACGTCGCCTTCGGCGTCGACAACCCCGCCCTCTATGCCATCCTCGCCGGCCCGCGCGTGGTGCCTGCCGGCGACAACAGCCTCAACGTGCTGCGCCATTTCGTGCGGGCACTGGCCGCCGCCGGTCGTCTCAAGATGGAGGAAAGCCGCGCCGCCGCCCTCATCCAGGCCGTCGCCACCGGCACCGTGCTGACGCTCAACGCCATGCCACCCGAGGCCCGCGACCTGAGCCTCGCCGCCACCGCCCGCGAAACGCTGATCGGCGCCATCACCGCAACCGCCCCCGCACCAGCCGAAGCCCCCGAAGTCGCCGCCATCACCCTACGCGCCAACCTCGACACCCTCGACGCCCTCACCCCCGGCGAACGCCAGCTGATGGCCGAATGGCTCGACCGCATCGCGGGGGCGGATCACCGGCGGCCGCCGCTCTCACGCGACGATGTCAGTCCCTCGCCCCGCCCTGCCTGAAGACAGCTGCGTCGAGCTGGCAAAAGATGTCCGGAATCATTCCGCCGGCAGACGCCGCGAAGGCATGGGCGGAATCTCGTCCTTGCCGGCCATGACGTTCCAATAAGCCCAGGAGCGAGCGTCCATGATGCCGGGCGGTGCCTGCTCCAATGCCTCCCTGAAGCCCTCGTCGTCAACATGACGACGCACCACGGCAAGATCATCGGGCGTGCCGTAGGTCATGACGTAGGCAAGGAACCGCACCGGATCGGCCAGCGCCTTCTCGGGCTCCTCGAACCAAACCACGCGCGGTGCAACCGCCAGAAGGTCAGCGCTATGTTGCAGAGGCTTCATCGCAGAGGTCGCTCCCTCACGGCCGTCAAGCGAGGCAAGGCGTGCACATCGACGGCGCGAACGGCTTTCAACAGATCTCTCCGGATGGCAACGGGCAGCTCGGCCAACGCCGGATCGTCATGATAACTGATCGCTTTCAACGCGATCAACGGGTTGAAGCCTTCAGCATAAATCACGGTGGCCGCCGCCAGCATGGTCGGCAGATCGATGCGGGCGACTGTCAGCAAGGCATGTAGATCGAGATAGTCCTTAACTTCCGCCCGTTGGGTGACAACAGCCACCTTCATGCCGGAGAGATCGACCAACGACGCCACCGAAAACCCAGGCCCTTCCACGGCCTCGGCGGCTTCCACTTGCCCGATGCGCAGCGCTCCGAAAAAGGAGATCTGCACCGGGCCTCCTCGATCGACCGAAACGGTCAGTGTATTGACGGCGGACTGCTGCAGCGTACCTCCCGAAAGATACGTGAGGGATTCATGCAGCTCGGCCGGAATGAACGGCGCGGTCGAGAAGAAATCGAAATCAACCGAAAACCGGTGACCGAGCCGCAGCGCAATGGCCGTCCCTCCGTAAAGGATGAAAGCCGGTGGCGTGGCCGCCAGTTCCGGCCAGAGCCGCTGCTGAGGTTCGGGTAAACTATCGAGGCGAGGCTTGAACATGCCGCATTATGCACCGGAAAAGCGGAAGGGGAACAGATGCCAGATACTCCCCTATACCAGCACCCGTTCAACCCGCCCTCCGGCACCAGCGCGGCATAGGCGCCTCACTTTCCGCACAGAAACTGCCGCACCACTTGCCGCCCCTCGTCCCCCTCATGCGGTCAACCGCAACCCGCCATCACAGACGATCGTCTGCCCGGAGATGAAGCTGTCGGCAATCAATAACGCGATCACCTGCGCCACATCTTCCGGCTTTCCAACCCGCCCCACCGGCGTTTTCGCGGCGAAGTCGGCGAAGGCCCCGGCCTTCTGGTCGTCCGCCAGGAAATCCCACCAGGGTGTGTCGATGACGCCGGGCGACACGCCGTTGACGCGCAAGGGGCGGAGTTCGGCGGCGAGGATCGGCACCAGCGCAGCCACCGCCGCGTTGGCCGCGCCGATACCGGCGGTACCGGGCATGGCGGCCTCGGCCGACACCGCCGAGATGAAGGTCAGGCTTCCGTCCTTGGCAAGATAGGGCAGCGCCGCCTGCGCCGTCGCAAAATGCGCGTAGACCTTTTCCTCGAAGCCCGCCTTGACGTCGGCAAGCGAAACGGAGGCGAAGGGGCCGACCCCTTTGCCGCTGCCCAGCGCCAGGACAAGGTCGGAGAAGGCGCCGATACGCTCGAAGGCTGCCGGCAGCCCCGCCGGATCGGCCGCGTCCATGATCTGCGTGTGGAGGTTGCCGGTCAGCAGCATGGCCGCAGACTCGAGCCGGCTGGCGCTCCGGCCTGTTATGGTGACCTTCTGCCCCTGGCCGAGAAGCAGCCGGGCCGTGGCAAGGCCGATGCCGGAAGATCCGCCGACGATGACGATATGCTCTGAAGACATGAGAGACCCTTTCGATGGTCTGGGGGAGTTCTGAAACTTATCGAGCTGGATCGGTCAGGCCGGTGAGCTCGAAGCTGAGGGCGCGGAGCCGCCGGCGGGCATCGGCGTCATAGGCCTGGGCCGAGGCGCGTGCGGCCCGAAGGCCATCGAAATAGAGGCCGGACTTGCCTTGCAGATCGGGCGAAACGGCGAGATTCAGGATGGCGTCGGCGCCTTCATCGACGCTGCTCATCGGCGACACGCCATCGCCGCGCACCATGGTGGTCGCCATGTAGGAGGCCGGATGCAAGGCGTTGACGGTGACGCCGGTCTCCCCGAGCTCTTCGGCAAGATCGAGCGTGAACAGGATTTGCGACAGCTTGCTCTGGCAATAGGCCCGACGGCCGCTGTAGCCGCGCGTCAGCATCACGTCGGAAAAATCGATCGGCTGCTGGCCGGCCGAGGCGACGTTGACCACGCGGGCCGGCGCGCTGGCTTCAAGCAGAGGCAACAGCAGGCGGGTCAACAGAAAGCCCGCGAGATAGTTGACCGCGAAACGAAGCTCGAAACCGTCAGCGCTTTCGCAGCGCCCCGGATAAGCACCGGCAAGCCCGATCCCGGCATTATTGATCAGAATGTCGAGGCGGGGATGGTCGCGGCGAATGTCATCTGCCAGGCGCCGAACGCCAGTGAGGGACGAAAGGTCGGCCTCGTAGAACACCGCCTTGCCGCCGGCCTCCACGATCTCGCGCACGAGACCCTCGCCGCGTTGGCGGTCGCGCCCGTGGATCAACACCACATGCCCCGAACGCGCCAGTCGCTCGGCCACGCGCCGGCCGACACCATCGGTCGAGCCGGTGATCAGAACTGTCTTGCTGCCGTCGGCCATGCCGTCCCTCCATTCGCAAATCGCTGTCGGAGGTGATTGTCGCCCTTTCGAAATCGGCATCCAGTTCTGGTATTATCCTGGTATCAGTACTGCTATGATAAGCGGACCATGACGACATCAGCCGATCCCCAGACAGCCCGCCGACAAGAATTCGGCGACTTCCTGCGCACCCGCCGCGAACGCCTGACGCCCTCGGCCGCCGGGCTTCCGTCAGGGGTCAGGCGGCGCACGCCGGGGCTTCGCCGCGAGGAAGTCGCGCTTCTCGCCGGTGTCGGCACCACCTGGTACACTTGGCTGGAACAGGGGCGGGACGTGCGGCCCTCGGCCGAGGTGCTAAACGCCGTCGCTGGGGCTCTGCAGCTGGACGCTTTCGAGCGCCAGCACATGTTCACGCTCGCCGGACGCCCGCCGCCAGAAGCCAGGTCTTCCGGTCCCGAACGGGTGCCGGAAGCCCTCGTCCGCATGCTCGACAGCATGACCGGACAGCCGGCCTATGTGCTGGGCCGGCGCTGGGATGTATTGGCATGGAACGCGGCGGCAACCGACATATTCGGCGATTTTGCCAGGCTCGAAGGCGACAGGCGCAACATGATGCACCTGATGTTCGCCAACGATCGGCATCGGCGCCTTCTGGCCGACTGGAACGATCTCGCCCCTCTGTCGCTCGCCATGTTCCGGGCCGACTGCGCCCGCTACGCCGGCGACCCGGATTTCGCGCGGCTGATCGACCTCCTGATGCAGGAAAGCCCCGAGTTCCGCGCCTGGTGGCCACGCCACGACGTTCACCACCAGCCATCGACCATCAAGCGCGTCCGCCATCCAACGGCCGGGCAGATCGAGTTCGAATACATGAGCCTCGATGTCAGCGACCACCCCGGCATGCGACTTGTCGTCTGCACGCCGAGACCGGCGGAGATGATTTGAGCGGTGGAGGCCCGAGCCGCCACGCTGCTGCTCCCGCCAGCGCCAGCGGGTTCCATGGCGCGGGCGCACAAGAACCCAATAGCGACTGCCCCCACATCGCCCCCCTGGGCACCGCCCACCAAGGGCGAGCGGGTTGGTATCAGTCCCCTTTTCATAAATTCCCATCGCTCCGCGCGGCTTCCATGGGTGCTCTATATCGGCGTCGCGCCTTGTTCTGCCCGAGGTCCACCTTGAATTCGCGCGCGAATTCGAGCGGCCTGCACGCTATGGCATGCACACATCTGTGATGGCCTCTCTTATTGGCTGCGGTGGAGAGAGTGGCTAGTTATGAAGGGGGTATCTGATATTACCCCCTCGCTCTACCTTCCTGAGGTTCACCTTGAATTCGCGCGCGAATTCAAGCGGCCTTCGCGGGAATGACAGCTTGATAGAGAGGGCATCTACTTAACATATTGTTCTATAATATAAATTTGTCATCCCCGCGCAGGCGGGGACCTCGGGACGAGAAGGCGCAGCGGCCGGTATCGATCTCCATCCCCCTACACCAGCGCCCCGTTCCAGCTCCCTTCCCGCACCAGCCCGATCATCTTCTCCTCTTCATCTGACCGGCGAACAGCGCCGTTCCCTCCCGTCGGCGGACCGCTCTCCGCTGATAGCGTGCGAGCGCGACTTGAGCCCACGGCGCAAAAACCCGCCATCCTCCCGGCCGATTTTCGCCTCGAGAGCAGCTGGGCAACAAACCGACTTGACGATACGAGCATATGCTCCTATTTTGGATTTATTGAGAGCATATGCTCTTATTCAATCCAGGAGCGAGTGCGATGGCGCAGGCGGACATACTCATCAGCGGGGCCACCGGACGAACCGGCGGTGCTGCGATCGAAGAACTCATGAAGATGGGAAGAAAAGTCCGCGCCTATGTCAGGTCGGACGACGAACGCGCCGAGGCTTTCAGGAAGCGCGGTATCGAAACGGCGATCGGCGACTTCACCAGTATCGACGCCATCAGGGCCGCGATGGAAGGCATTCGGTCCGCCTACTTCCTTCACCCCATCGCACCGGGGATCCTGGGGGCGGCCGCCTACTTCGCCCAGGCCGCCAGGGAAGCCGGCGTCTCGGCCATCGTGAACATGTCCCAGATCTCGGCCCGCCGTGAATCGGCCAGCCATGCGGCGCAGGACCATTGGGTCTCGGAGAGGGTATTCGACTGGTCGGGCGTTCCGACAACCGACCTGCGTCCGACGTTCTTTGCCGACTGGCTTGTCTACCCGCATTTCGCCAAGGAAATCTGGGCGACGCGCAAGATCGAGTTCCCCTTCGAAAACGGTCGTCATGCGCCAATCTCGTCGGACGATCAGGGGCGGGTCATCGCTCATCTGCTGGCAAAGCCGGAGGGCCATGGCGGCAAGATCTATTCGCTGCACGGACCGGTGGAAATGAACCACACCGAGATCGCGGCCGTCATGAGCGACGTCCTCGGCGTGAAGATCGACTATGCGCCGACCTCCATCGAGACGCTCAAGACCAAGATGGAGACCGTCTACAAGTTCCCGCCTTTCCTCATCCAGCATCTGGTCGAGGTCGCGCAGAACTATCGGGACGGCATCTTCTCCGGAACGAATGATGCGGTGGAAAGGATCACCGGCACCCCGGCGCTCACGGTCAAGCAGTTCATTACCCAAAACCGCGCCGCCTTCGCTTGAGCCCGGCGCGTTATCCGAAAGCCTTTTCCTCTGATGCCCTCATCCATCAAGCCGGCGAAGCGAACAGAGGCGCTGGCTCACAATCCCCTCAAGGAAACTCAATCATGGACATCGCCAACACCACCGTCTTCATCACCGGCGCAAACCGGGGCCTCGGCCTGGCTTTCGCACGCGAAGCCGTTCGTCGCGGAGCTGCCAAGGTCTACGCCGGCATGCGCAACGTAGAAGGCTTCGACGAGCCGAATGTCATCCCGGTCAAGATCGACGTCACGGACAAGTCGTCGATCGAAGCTGCCGCGAAAATTGCCGCCGACACCAACATACTCGTCAACAACGCCGGTATCGCCGCGTTGATCGACGGTCCCCTCTCAGCCGAGGCCGAAGAGCAGTCAAAGCGCATCTTCGACACCAACTACTATGGCGTGCTGCGCGTCACGCAGGCTTTCGAGCCGATTCTCTCGAGCAAGGCCCAGGCGGCGATCGTCAACGTGCTGTCGGACATCGTCTGGCTTCCGCGCCCCATTCTGGCGCCATATGCCGCCTCCAAGGCTGCGGCCTGGAGCTTTACCAACCAGCTTCGCCATCATCTGCTCGAGCGCGGCATCAAGGTTCTGGGGCTGCATGTCGGCTTCCTCGATACCGACCTGACGAAAGGCATCGATGTGCCGAAGACCGACCCGCAGGACGTTGCCCGTCAGACCTTTGACGCGCTGACCGCCGGAAAAGACGAAGTCATGGCCGACGAGGGCACGAGGCTGCTGAAAAGCACCCTTGCCGATGAGAAGCCTGGCTACATCAACTTGCCGCAAGGCTTGTTCTGAGCCGAAGCAGCTCCGGCGGTGCCTCCGGAGTTGCATGAAAACAGAAGATGGAGCATGTCGGCGAACCTGAGTTCTCCGGGTGAGCTCCAGAGGTAATCGAAATGCTGACGGCAAACCAACCACTCGCAGTCGATCAATGCATGTGTTCTGCCATGAGACGGGCAAGCCGCCAGATCACCCGTTTCTACGACGCCTATCTGGAGCCCAGCGGCCTGCGCATCACCCAGTTCCTGATCCTCGCGGCGCTCAACGAGGCCGGCGGAGCGAACGTCAATACGCTTGCCGAACGGCTCGATATAGAACGAACGGCCATGGGGAAGATGGTTGGATTTCTTGAGCGTGACGGGCTTGTCGAGATAACCGCGTCGCCTGCGGATGCGAGGGTCCGTGTCGTTCAGCTGACCGATCAGGGACGCCGCTTGCACAAGCAGGCCCAGCCTCTCTGGCAGAAGGCTCAGTCCGATTTCGTGGCGAAAAATGGCGATCTCAGCATTGAAACCCTTCGCAGGGGCCTCGATGCAATCGATGTCGGCGAAATTGCCGGCGGAACCGCGAACGACTGAGTCAGACCTTCGGCCGCGACCTCCCTAGCCTCCGGAACTCTGCCGCATCAAACCGTCATGTGTGCATATACACATCTGACAGCGCAATGCTGCCGAGGCCACACCGGATCGCACTCGCACCGGAAGGCGAGCCACCTCCCAGGGCTCGCCTCCACCGACACTCTGGATTTCAAGGACATCGCAATGATCAACACCGCTTCACATAGATCGGCGAACGGCGCAGCGGAGCGATGGGTGTCCGGGAGACGGGCCCGGGTGTTGATCGCGGCATCGGGCGTTTCGTTCATGATCATGCTCGATTCCAACATCGTCGCCGTCTCATTGCCCGCCATAGCGCGAAGCCTCAACGCAGCCTTTTCCGATATCGAGTGGGTGGTGAGCGCCTACGTTCTGGCGTTCGCCTCTCTCCTCATGGCTGCGGGAGCGCTCGCGGATCGGTTTGGCCGGCGCCGCATCCTTCTTTACGGCATCGCCCTGTTCACTCTCGCGTCCGCCCTTTGCGGCCTCGCCTCGTCGTCCGCCGTTCTAAACTACGCGCGAGCGCTGCAGGGCTTGGGGGCCGCATTGCAGCTGAGCGCCGCGCTTGCCACCCTCGGGCATGAGTTCCGAGGCCCGGACCGCGCCCGCGCTTTTGGCTTCTGGGGAACGGTGATCGGCGTCGCCGTCACGGCTGGGCCACTGGTTGGCGGCGTGATCACGTCGACACTAGGCTGGCGTTGGGCATTCTTGATCAACCTGCCCATCGGCATCTTCTTGCTGGCGTTGGCGGCAAACGCCGTGGAGGAGTCGCGCGACCCGCTTGTCGTGAAGCTCGACCTGTCCGGCATCGTGTTCTTCGGGGCCGGCCTGTCGTTTCTGGTATGGGCGCTGATCGATGGCAATAGCGCAGGCTGGACCAGCCAGGCGACGGCCTTCAAGTTCATTGCGGCGCTTGTGCTTCTGGCCGCTTTCATCGTAGCCGAACGCCTTCAAGAGCGGCCGATGGTCGATCTTTCCCTTTTCCGCAATCCCTATTTCCTGGGCGGAAGCGTCGCGATGTTGGGTTTCGCATCATCGGCGCAAGTCATGATGACCTACCTCCCTCTCTATTTGCAGAATGGCTTCGACTACTCGGCCGCCTGGGCGGGGCTGGGCATGCTGCCGTTCGCACTTCCGCTCTTCGTCTTCCCGAGGATCGCCGTCTCCTTGGGAAACCGCATCTCGGGGCGAGCCGTGCTGACGCTTGGCTTGCTCGCGGTCGCCTTCGGCAACATTTCAGTCGCCCTCTTCGTGGCGAATGACACGCCCTACCCGTTCGTCGCGCTCGGCATGCTGTTTACCGGCGCCGGAGCCGGTCTTCTCAATGGCGAGACAGCCAAGGTTTCGATGAGCCATGTCCCTCCGGAGAGGGGCGGCATGGCTTCGGGGATCGGAGGGACACTGCGATTTGTCGGCTTGGTCATCGGCATTACCGGGCTGGGAGCCTTGCTGGCAAGTGCGACGCAGGCCTCATTGCTCGAGAGATTGCGTTCCCAAGGCATGTCGTCCGACAAACTTAACGCATTCACCTCGAGAGTTATCTCCGGCGACCTGGCCGGAGCCGCCTCGTCGATCCCCGAAGACCAGCGTTCAACGCTACTGGCGCTTGCCCGTTCGAGTTTCGCATCGGGATTCACCATGGTCGTCCTCGTGGCCGGAATTGTCGCCGCTTTCGCCGCGCTGATGACCTATCTTTTGCTTGCTGAGCGCGGAACACGGCTGGAGCGGCCAGTGCCGGATCGTGGTGAGGGCTGATCACCGTCAACGCGACCAACGGGTGGAAGCCGAACGGGAACAGAGGCCGGATCGCGCCTCTTCACACCAGCGTCCCGTTCCACGTGCCCTCCCGCACCAGCCCGACCATCTTCTCCTTCATCACCTCGCCGGCGAACAGCGCCGCCCGCGACACCCGGCGATCCCTCGGGTAGCAGAGCGCCAGCTGTCGCACCGGCGACGGGTTGGTGAGCGGGGCGAGGCGGAATTCGCCGGCCATCTGCTCGTGTTCGAAGGCGGTGGAGGGCATGATGGTGTAACCGTAGCCGGCGCCCACCAGCTCCTTCAGCGAGCCGTAGCCGTCCACCTCCACCACGATGTCGATGTCGATGCCGGCCCGATGCGCGCAGTCGTCGACCACGGCGCGCAGGTCATGGCCGCGGCTCGGCAGCAGGAACGGCAGCTTGGCGATGTCCCTGAACTCCACCGGCCGGTCGGGGCTGAGATCGGCGCTGACCGGGCCGATCAGGAACAGGTTTTCCGACAGGATCGGCTCGGTGCGCAGCACCTGGTTGGCGCGGGCGTTGTAGAGGATGGCCGCGTCGATATCGCCCCGGAACAGGCTGTCGAGCAGGTAGCCGGTGTAGGAGGTGACGATGCGCACCCTGACCGCCGGATGCGCGGCGCGGAAGGCGGCGACCAGCGGCACCGACAGCGCGGTCGACACCGTCGGCGAAAGGCCGACCGCCACGCTGCCGGACATACCGGCATCCGGCGCGCCCACCGCCACGCGCATGTCGTCGAGCTCGCCGAGGATGTGCCGCGCATGCTCCAGCGCCGCCACGCCATGGTCGGTCAGCCGCATGCCGCGCCCATGCCGCTCGAACAGCTGCACGCCCAAATCCTCCTCCAGCATGCGGATCTGCCTGGAGAGTGCCGGCTGGGCGATGCGCAGGCTTCCCGACGCCTTGTTGAGGCTGCCAAGGTCGGCGACGAGGGCGAAGGTGCGCAGCTGAGTAATGTCCATGAGTTATAGATTATGGGCATAGCTGCATGAAGTAAATTGCCGACGATCTATACCGACTAAAGGAGTAGGTTCCGCTCACCAACAGGAACGGGACCCATGTCGCTCGCCTCTCCCCTCGAAGCCTATCCCACTGACATTCCAGTTAAAAAGCAGCCGAAAGCGCCCGCAACGCCGACATTCGTCGTCAAGGGCAGCGCCGCCTACAAGCGCATCAGCCTGGCGCTGTTTCTCGCCGGCTTCGCCACCTTCTCGCTGCTCTATGCCATCCAGCCGCTGCTGCCCAATCTCGCCACCCAATATGGTGTCAGCCCGGCGACAAGCTCGCTGGCGCTGTCGCTGACCACCGGCAGCCTTGCCATCTCCATCTTCCTGGCCGGCGCCTTTTCCGAAGGCTTCGGCCGGCGCAGCGTCATGTTCTGGTCGATGCTCGGCGCGGCGCTCTGCCACATCGGCGCGGCGATGTCGCCCAACTGGCACATGCTGCTGGTGCTGCGCGCGGCCGAGGGCTTCGTGCTCGGCGGCGTGCCGGCCGTCGCCATGGCCTATATCTCCGAGGAGATCGAACCGCGTTCGCTCGGCACCGCCATGGGGCTCTATGTCGGCGGCGTCGCCTTCGGCGGCATGGCCGGCCGCGTCGGCGTCGGCCTGCTGATGGAACTCTGCTCCTGGAGCCACGCGCTGACCGTCATCGGCGTGCTCGACCTGCTCGCCGCCGCCGGCTTTGCCCTGCTGCTGCCCCCCTCGCGCAACTTCGTCCGCCGCAAGGGCATGAGCCTCTCCGCCCACGCCCGCACCTGGCTCGGCCACCTGCGCACGCCCGGCATGGCGCTGGTGTTCCTCTGCGGCTTCCTGGCGCTCGGCAGCTTCGTCGCCCTGTTCAACTACCTGACCTTCCGCCTGACCGCCGCCCCCTTCGGCCTGTCGCCGGGCTTCATCAGCGCCATGTTCCTAGTCTATATCGCCGGCGTCGTCGCCTCCCCCTGGGCCGGCATTCTCGCCGACCGCCACGGCCGCATGCCGGCGCAGCTGTTCGGCGTCGCCATTATGGCCGTCGGCACGCTGATGACGCTGTCGTCCTCCATCGTGATGATCGTGCTCGGCCTCACCGGCATCACCGGCGGCTTCTTCATCATCCATTCGGTGGCGAGCGGCTGGGTCGGCCGGCTGGCGAAGGGCTCCAAGGGCCACGCTTCTTCGCTCTATCTCCTCGCCTATTACGCCGGCTCGTCCAGCATGGGCTCGGGCGGCGGTTGGGTTTGGAGCCTCGGCGGCTGGCCGGCCATCGTCGGCCTCGTCTCGGCCATGCTCGGCCTGATCCTGTTCGCCACGCTCAGGATCGGCGCGCTGGAAACGATCTGAACCGAAACCGTCTCCCAAAAGTCATGCTGCCGTCCGATGATGGGTCATCAAGATTCGGACGGACAGCGTGACCCAACCACCCTTTCGCAAGATCTCCGGCCGCTTCTACCGCACCGTGGTGGTGGAGCGGCTGGATCATTTGCTCGACCCGCCGGGGCCGCACAGTGCCGGCCGCTATCACCGGCACGGCCAGCCGACGCTCTACACCAGCGCCGAGCCCGCATGGGCCATCATGGCCACCGCCGGCTACATACGCGAGGATGGCCTGAAGCGCGTCGTCGTGCCGCTTGAGATCAGCGACGCCCTGGTGGTCGACCAGCACGACGAGGACGTCTGCGCTGCCCTCGGCATCGACCGCGACCACTCCAACCTCTCCTGGCGCATCGCCCTGTCCGAGGGGCGCGAACCGCCGTCCTGGCGCAGCGCCGACCTCGCCCGCGCGGCCGGCGCCGACGGCATCATCGACCGCTCCCGCCAGATCGAGGGCGGCTGGCACCTCAATCTCTTCCGCTGGAACGCCCTCGGCGGCCCCAAGGTGGAAATCGCCGGCGATCCCGTGCCAGTGGTGCTCAGCGCCGATGGGCCGAAGTGGGGGCTGTGAGGGGCGAACCTCCGGCTCCCCGTCCGAACCGCCGCCTCACACGCTGCTGAGCAGCAGGCTGGTTTCGCTGTTGGCGATGCCGTCGATCAGGCGGATCTCGCGTAGCACGCGGTCGAAATCGGACAGGCTGGCGGCGCGGATGTTGGCGACCAGATCCCAGTTGCCGTTGGTGGTGTGCAGCGAGGAGATCTCGGGGAAGCCGCGCAACTGGCGGATCACCTGCGTCGTCGACTTGCCGACCACCTCCACCATCATCACCGCCATCACCGCGTGGTCGTCGTAATCCTCGCGCACCCGCACGGTGAAGCCGAGCAGCGTGCCGGTTTCCAGCAATCTTTCCAATCGGTTCTGCACCGTGCCGCGCGCCACCTTCAGGAGATCGGCCAGCTTGGCCAGCGGCGCCCGGCCGTCGTTCCTCAAGAGGGAGATCAGCCGGCGATCGAGTTCGTCGGGCAAATATTTGGCAATGATCGGTTCCATGCAAGGCTCTGGCGTTCTGTTCAACGGGGCTGAGCGATTTGTACAGTGAACCCCGCGAAATGACAAGAAATTGACATTTCGATAGGCGGGGTGACAGCGCTAGCATGGGGCAAAAGAACAGCCGTGGAGCCCCATCGAATGAATGCGCCGTTACCGTCGGACAAGGCCTTCGTGCCCTTCGTCAGCGTCGACAACATGATGCGACTGGTCAACCGGATCGGTATCGAGCGCATGCTGATCGAACTGACGGATGCCATCGAGGCCGACTATCGGCGCTGGCCGTCGTTCGACAAGACGCCACGCCTCGCCTCGCATTCCACCGACGGGGTGATCGAGCTGATGCCGACTTCGGACGGCGAGGTCTACGGCTTCAAATACGTCAACGGCCATCCGCGCAACCAGAGCCGTGGCCTGCAGACGGTGGCCGCCCTCGGCCTGCTCGCCCACGTGCCGACCGGCTATCCGCTGCTCGTCTCGGAGATGACGCTGCTCACCGCGTTGCGCACCGCCGCGACGTCGGCGATGGCCGCCCGGCATCTCGCCCCGCGCAACGCCCGCACGCTGGCGGTGATCGGCAACGGCGCCCAATGCGAGTTCCAGACGCTGGCCATGAAAGCGGTGCTGGGCATCGAGCGCGTGCGACTCTACGACATCGACCCGGCCGCCACCGCCAAGGCGGTGCGCAACCTCACCGGCAGGGGCATCGAGGTGATCGCCTGCGCCTCGGGCAGCGAGGCCGTCGAGGGAGCGGAGTTGATCACCACCTGCACCGCCGACAAGCGCTATTCGACCATCCTCAGCGACAACATGGTCGGCTCGGGCGTGCACATCAACGCCATCGGCGGCGACTGCCCCGGCAAGACCGAGCTGCATCGTGACATCCTGCTGCGCTCGGACATCTTCGTCGAATACCCGCCGCAGACCCGCGTCGAGGGCGAGATCCAGCAACTGCCGGCCGACCATCCGGTGACCGAGCTATGGCAGGTGGTGAGCGGCGCGGCGCCCGGCCGCCGAAGCACCGACCAGATTACTCTGTTCGACAGCGTCGGCTTCGCCATCGAGGACTTCTCGGCGCTGCGCTATGTGCGCGAGGCGATCGTCGGCACCGGGCTCTATCTCGACCTCGACATGATCGCCGACCCCGACGACCCGCGCGACCTGTTCGGCATGGTCGAGAGGGCGCGCTGACCATGGCCCGACCGATGAGACTTTCCCCGCAGGCCCCGGCCGCCGTGGTGATGGTGCGGCCGCACCATTTCACCGTCAATACCGAGACCGCCGCCGACAACCGCTTCCAGGTGACGGGCGACGACGGCGGACTGGCGCCGCTGGCCTATGCCGAGATCACCCGCGCCGCTGCGGCGCTGGAGGCGGCCGGCGTCACCGTGCACCTGTTCGAGGACACGGGCACCGACACGCCGGATTCGGTGTTTCCCAACAACTGGTTCTCCACCCATGCCGGCGGCCACGTGGCGATCTACCCGATGAAGGCGCCGAGCCGCCGCCGCGAGCGGCGCGCCGATGTTATCGAGATGCTGAAGAGCCGCTATCGCGTGCAGGAGGTGGTGGACTATTCCGGCCTTGAGCCGGATGGCCTCTACCTCGAAGGCACGGGCGCCATGGTGCTCGACCACATCGACCGGGTGGCCTATGCCGTGCGCTCCGACCGCACCGACCCGATCGCGCTGGAGCGTTTCTGCACCCAATTCAACTTCGAGCCGATGGTGTTCGAGGCGCGCGACGGCGACGGCATGCCGATCTACCACACCAACGTCTTGATGTGCATCGCCAGCGACTTCGCGCTGATCGGCTTGGACATGATGACCGAGCCGGCGCGGCGGCGGGAGATCGTCGACCGGCTGGAGCAGTCCGGCCGGCGGGTGATCGGCCTCGGCAACGACCAGATCGCCCGCTTCGCCGGCAACGCGCTGGAGCTGCAGGGCCGTGACCGCCGTCTGCTGGCCCTCTCCACCACGGCGCGCGACGCCCTCGACGCCAAGCAGATCGCCGCCATCGAGGAGACCGCCACCCTGTTGCCGCTCCACATCCCCACCATCGAGCGTGCCGGTGGATCGGTGCGCTGCACGCTGGCGGGGGTGCATCTGACGGCGCGGCATTGAGGGGATGGGATTGGGGGAGAGCGATATTTGCGCCGTGCCTCTTTCTGCCTGAGGTCCTGCGCCTAAAGCGCAGGATGACAGCTTGATACGAGCTGGTGCAGCGATTACCGCTTTGTTTCCTCTATATAACTCTGTCATTCCCGCGAAGGCGGGAACCTCAGGACAAGAAGGTGTTGAGGTTCGTATCGGGCGCCTACCTCACCCCGCCTGCCGGACCAGCACGCCGAGCGCGGTGGTGATCAGGCGGGCGAAGGTGAAGGCGCCGATGCCGTCGACGTCGCGTTCGGGCATGAACTCCACGAAGTCCATGGCGGCGATGCGGCCGCGTGTGGCGGCGCCCTTGATCAGGTCGACCGCCTGATAATAGCTGAGGCCACCGGGCGCACGGCCGATGACGCCGGGGATCAGCGCCGGGTCGAGGGCGTCGGCGTCGATGCAGACGATGATGTCGCTGCCCTCGGGGATCAGCTCGATCACCGCCTCGACGCCGCGCTTGTGCAGCTCGTAGGCGGTGACGAAGCGGACGCCCCAGGCGAGCGCGTCTTCGTAATCGCCGGTCGAAGCCGAGCCGATGCCACGGGCGCCGACCTGGATGATGCGCTCGACATGCGGCATTTCCGACGCCCGGCGCATGGTCGACGACAGGCCCATGCGCTCGCCCATGTGGGTCTCGCGCCAGTCGATGTGGGCGTCGATCTGCAGCACGGTGTAGCGGCGGCCGGCAGCGTGGTCGCCCACCGCCTCGATCATCGGGATCGGCACGGAATCGTCACCGCCCAAGAGCACCGGCACCGCGCCCCGGCCGATGATGCGGCCGACGGCATCGCGGATGCCGGCGCGATTGGCGGCGCTGTCGGTTTCGCTGAAGGCAAGGTTGCCGCAATCGACCGGCCGGAGGGCCGGCGTCGGGAACACCGGTCCGCCATGGTCAAAATCGTGGCGGTCGACATTGGCCGTGAGCACGCCGGTGGCCTGGCGCAGCGCTTCCGGCGCATTGCGGCAATAGGCGCCGACCGAGGCGTAGGGCGTGGCGGCCGGCGCGCCGAGGATGGCGACCGGCGCCGTCAGCGTGTCGAGATCGGCGCAGGTGGCGAGGTTGAGGAAGCTGGTGGTCTCGGCATCGGCGCCGTAGAGGGCGCCGAGGTTCGGCTTGCTGTCCAAGATAGATCTCCGGAGAACAGGAATGCGAGGAAGAGGGTCAGCCCATGCATGTCGTGAGGTGCCTGCCCCAGCGGCGGTGTGCCAGCTGGAAGGCGGAGACCAGAACGGCGGTCAGCACCAGATAGATGCCGGCGGCGGTCACATAGGGTTCGAACTGGATGTAGTCGGTCAGCGTGATCTTGCGGGCAACGCCGGTGGTCTCCAGAAGCGTGACGGTGCTGGCCAGCGAGGTTGCGTGCAGCATCATGATCATCTCATTGCTGTAGAGCGGCAGCGAGCGGGTGAACATGGCGGGGATCAGGATGCGGCGGGCGGCGATCCAGGGCGACATGCCGTAGGCACGGGCGGCCTCGATCTCGCCGGTCGGAATGTGGCGGAGGCCACCGGCGAAGATCTCGGTGGTGTAGGCGGCGGAGTTGAGCACGAAGGCGGCGAGCACGCAGACCATCGGGCTCGACAGCCACGGCCAGACAAAGCTCAGGCGCACCAACTCGAACTGGGCGAGGCCGAAGTAGATCAGGAACAGCTGCACCAGGAGCGGCGTGCCGCGAAAGATCAGCGTGTAGGTCAGAACCGCGTAGCGCAGCCACGGCCGGCGGCTGTTGCGGGCAAAGGCGAGCGGCAGCGCCACGAAGAAGGAAATGGCGAGCGAGGCCACCGTCAGCGTGACGGTGAGGCGGGCGCCCTCGGCGTAAGCCCCGAGGTTTTCGGCGATGACACTCCAGTTCACAGCGTCAGCTCCCGGTGGCCGATCTCATAGCGGCGGGCGACCATTCCCAGCACGACCAGCGAGACGAGCGTCAGGAACAGGTAGAAGCCGGCGGCGACCAGATAGAAGTTGAAGGGCTTGCCGGTGGCCTCGGCGGCGCCCTTGGCGCGGAACATCACGTCCTGCAGGCCGATCAGCGACACCAGCGCCGTGCCCTTGACCAGCACCAGCCAGTTGTTGGTGAAGCCCGGCAGCGACAGGCGGATCATCTGCGGCAGGATGATGCGCCAGAACATGCGGCGGCGGCTGAGGCCATAGGCGATGGCCGCCTCGATCTGCCCTTTCGGGATGCCCTGCAGGGCCGACTTGAAGGTCTCGGTCATGTAGGCGCCGAAGATCAGGCCGAGCGTGGCGGTGCCGGCCACCTCCGGCGAGAACTCGACGCGGGCGTCGATGCCGAGGCTGTCGATGGTCTGGTTGAGGAGGGCCGGCAGGCTGTAGAAGACCAGCAGCATGACCACGAGGTCGGGAATGCCGCGCACCACGAAGGTATAGACGGAGGCAATCGCCCTGAGCCCGCCGTGCCGCGACAGCTTGGCGAAGGCGGCGAGAAGGCCGAGCACCGTCGCCACCACCAGCGAGGCGACGGCCAGCAGCAGGGTCGTCGACCCCGCTGCCAGAATGGTCATGATGAAGTCGGCTACCATCAGGCCCTATGCCAATTCGCAAGGATGCTGACGCATCCGCTCATTGAACCCATTGCCGATTTCTCATCTGCATCCAGCGCATGAGAAATCGGCAAGCGGAATACCAAGTCGCATTTTCAATGCATCTTGGTATTATTCGCTGAAGTACTTGGCGTTGAGCGCCTTGAGGGTCCCGTTGTCCTTGAGGATGGCGAGGCCCTTGTTGAAGGACTCGACCAGCTTGGGGTTCTTCTTGTTGACGGCGATGGCGACGCCCTCGCCGAACTCCTTGGCATCCTTGCCGGTCAGCTCGGGGCCGGTCAGCGCGAAGTCCTTGCCGGCGTCGGTCTTCAGGAAGCCGTGGATGATCTGGGCCTGATAGCTGATGTGCAGGTCGGCGCGGCCGGCGGTCAGCTCCAGATAGGGGGCGCTGCCGGTGTCGTAGCGCTTGATGGTGGCGTCGGGGTAATGGGCGGTAACGTAGGCATCCATCGGCGTGCCGGTCTGGACGGCGATGGTCTTGCCCTTCAGGCCCTCGGGCGTGAAGTCGAACGTGGCGCCCTTCTTGGCAACGAAGCGGAAGATCGGGTGATCGTAGATGTCGGAGAAGGCGATGACCTGCCGGCGCTTCTCGGTGACGGTCAGCTGCGAGATCAGCGCGTCATACTTGCCGTCGATCAGACCGGGGATCATGCCGTCCCAGGCGGCATTGAAGATATTGCAATCGAGCTTGGCGGCATCGCAGATCGCCTGCATCAGCTCGACGTCGTAGCCGACCAGCTTGCCGTTGGCATCGATGGACTCGAACGGCGGGAAGGTGGCGTCGGTGGCGATGTCGATCTTGCCGTCGGCGGCGGCCACCGGGCCGGCGAAGGCTGCGAGCGCCAGGGCGAGGCAAAGCCCCTTGATCATGGTCTTCATGGTTTCGGTCCCTCTGGATTGTTGTTGGTTGCTGGCTCAGTCGTCGTGGTGTCCGGTTGGCCCGGATCAGTGTTTCAGCCGTCCGGCGAGGAACTGCTGAAGGCGGGGGCTCTCGGCCCGATCGAAAATGGCGTCCGGCGTCCCCTGCTCTTCCACCTGGCCCTGGTGGAGGAACATGACGCGGGAGGAGGCGTGGCGGGCAAAGCCCATCTCGTGGGTGACCACCACCATGGTGCGGCCTTCGTCGGCCAAGGCTTGCATGACGCGCAGCACCTCGCTGACCAGCTCGGGATCGAGCGCCGAGGTCGGCTCGTCGAACAGCATGACGTCGGGGTTGACGCTGAGCGCCCGGGCGATGGCCACCCGCTGCTGCTGTCCGCCGGAGAGATGCGAGGGATATTTGTCCAGCACGTCGAAACCGAGCCCGACCTTGGCGAGGTTGGCCTTGGCCCGCTCGATCGCCTCGGCGCGCGGCACACCGAGCACGCCGATCGGAACCTCGATGACGTTGGACAGCACCGACATGTGCGACCACAGGCAAAAGTTCTGGAACACCATGGCAAGGCGGCTGCGCAGGCGGCGCAACTGGGCGGAGTCGCTGGCCCTGAGCATGCCGTCGCGCTCGCGGCGGGTGGCGAGCACCTCGCCGTCGACGGCAATCGTGCCGGCGTGCGGACGCTCAAGGAAGTTGATGCAGCGCAGGAAGGTGCTCTTGCCCGAGCCGCTGGCGCCGATGATGCTGATGACGTCGCCGGCCTCGGCGCCAAGGCTGATGCCCTTGAGCACCTCGTGATCACCGTAGGACTTGTGGACGTCGCTGACGCTGAGTTTCAGCATGCCGGTCTTTCTTGGTCTGTGCCTGCGCGGAGGGCACAAGTCGTGCTTAAATTTGTGCCAATCATGCATCTGGCGCGAATATGCGCAAATGATGAATTTTCACCGCATACATGAAATGAGATCATGTGACGCTATTGAAAACGGCATAGTGCGCATGGAATAGCCAGCGATCATTGATCCTAAATCACTATTTGGTCAGTAGTTTGCCGGAATCTACCGAACAGTCGACGACGGACCGGCAGCCCGTCACAAGCCAAAACGACCGGAGGGCGCGAGGAGCCCTCCGGTCGTTCCAAAGCGTCATTGCTGCCCGCCGATGCCAGGTGGTGTCATGGCTTGGCGGCTTCAGGACGTGGCGGCGTCAGTCCGGCTTCTTGCAGGAATAGCTGGTGACGGCCAGCGCGTCGCCGCCTTCATAGTGCGTCTCGGCCGGATAGGGGCAGAGCGGCTGGGTGACGCCCGGGAAGTCTTTGCCGGTTGCCGGCATCTCTGCCGGTGGCGTTCCGGTATCGGTCCAGGCTTCGAGGGCGCTAAGCGGATCGAAATCGTCCAGCGCCGGGCCGCCGCCGCAATGGGTCATGCCGGGCACCATGAACAGCCGCGCGAAATCGCCCCTGGTGTCGGATGTCGCCTTGTCGTACCAGCGCATCAGATCGTTGGCCGAGAAGACCGGATCCGACAGGCCCTGGAACATCACCATCTTGCCGCCGCGGGCGGCGAAGGTGGTCATGAAGGTCGATACCGCGTCGTTCAGCGCGCCCATCTGCGCCACGTCGCGGGCCGCCTCGTCGAAGTCGAGGGTGGTGACGTCCAGCGTCTCCCGGCGAGGCGTCATGAACAGGTGCGGCAGGGAATCGCCACCGAGGACGACGTTCCGCGCGTCAGGCTGAGCCGTCGTCGAGCTGCCGAGCTTCCAGGCCCGCCAGCCCGGACTGTTGATGCCGGCATCGATCGGCCAGTCGCTGTAGAGCGGCGCGCCGCTGGCGCCGTGCGGCCCGGCGACCATCGATTTCAACGCGTCGAGCTTGGCGTCGGACAACTTGCCGCGCAGCGTCTCCGGGTCGAACCGGCACTGGCGGTAGGCGTTGATCAGCCCATCCTTGGCGCCGTCCAAGCCGTCGCAGGCATCGAGCACCGCTTTCGACACCACATCGAGATCGGCCTGCGTCAGCGCCTTCGACAGGATGGGGGCGCCATTTTCGACCGGCGCGGCCGCCGTCAGCTCACGCACGTCCCACGCCTGGGCCAGGGAGGCGGCCGACAGGTGAAAGCCGGGGTTGCCGACGACGATGCCGTCGAACTCGGTGGGATAACGCTGAGCGGCGATCATCGCCTCGCGGCCACCGTTCGAGCATCCCATGAACACCGAGTGCTTGGGCGCCTTGCCATAGAAGGCGTGGATCAGCGCCTTGGCCACATCCGTCACCTTGCCGATCGACGCATAGGCCAGATCAAGCCGCGCCTGCTGATCCCTAGCGAAGGACGCGTCCCGCCCCTCGTGGCCGCTGTCCATGCTGACGACGGCATAGCCGCGGGCCAGCGCGGTCTTTGCAGTGGAGTCGTGGGCGGGAATGGCGCCAACGGCCGGCGCGAGAAATCCATCCATGCCGCCGCCACCCTGGAACAGGAAGCGACCGTTCCACTTGATCGGCGCGCGCATCTGGAACTGAATGCCGTAATGGCCGCCAACCCCTTCGCGGCCATCGATTTCCCCTTCGACCATGCAGTGGGCGCCGGCCTTGACGTTTTGCGGATTGGCGCCGGTCAACGCCGAATTGGGGTCGGACTGCAGATCCTTGTCGGTTTGCAGGACCGCCCGCTGAATCCGCGTCGACGGCAAGTTCAGTCGGGAGAGGGCCGAACAGTCGGAAGCGGCCAGCGCCGTGCCCGACAGGCCGACCGTGCAGGCAAGGCCCGCGCCGGCCAGCAGCGCAGCCCTGTAGCTCATGGTGCGGAGCGACATTTGATACCTCGCTTGAAAACTTCAGGCGCAGGATAGGGAGGCAAATCCGAATGAAAAGCGCGATTTTCAGAGGTAAACGAACGGATATTCCGATGTATCCCGCCTGCGCGGTCAGTCGAGGCGGTTTTCAGCGGAATCTGTCGAGCAGCCAGCGCTGGAACAGCACCGTGGCCGACCGCCGTTCGCCGGCCGTGGTGGTGATGGTGTACCAGCCGCCCACGGCATCGATGGCGGTGGGAAACGGCTTGATCAACAGGCCGCGCTTGAAGTCGATCGACGACAGCGGATCGCTGACCAGCGCCAGACCGGTGCCGTGGATGCTGAGGTCGATCGCCATGGCGAGATCGCTGCAATAGAGGTGGCGAGCCTGCTTTTCCACCTCGGGAATGCCGGCCTTGGCCAGCCAGCGGCGCCATTCCGACCCGTCGTCCCAATGCAGGAGACGGCTGTGGCGGATGTCGGAGGGATGGGTCATGGCGCCGCCCAGCCGCTCGAACAGCTGCGGACTGCAGACCGGCGTGATGTTGACGCGCGCCAGAAGCGCCGAGCGGCGGTCGGCCCAGCCGCCGGAGCCGAAAGCGATGCCCACGTCGATGTCGGGGATTTCCGGCACCAGGCGGTTGTCGACCAGGCGGATGTGGCATTCGATCGACGGATGGGCGTCGCAGAAACCGTTGAGGTGCTTGGCGAGCCAGGTGTTGGCGAACATCGGCGGGCAGGCGATGGTCAAGGGCCCGCCGGGCTCGTTCATCTCGCCGAGGCGATCGGCGGCGTCGGCGATCGAGCGCAGCGAGGCGGTGACCGCCCGGGCGAAGGTGCGGCCGGCGTCGGTCAGCACGATGCCGCGCCCGACGCGCATGAACAGCTCTTGCGCCAGCGCTTCCTCAAGCCGGCGCATCTGGTGGCTGACGGCGCTGTCGGTGAGGTGCAGCTCGGTGGCCGCCTTGGACAACGACTGATGGCGCGCGACGGCCTCGAATGTCCGGAGCGTGGCGAGAGGAAGATTGCGCTGGGACACGGGGCTGCCGGACTGGAAACGGAAGGTTGGCGGGAGGGTGTCGTTTGCGCCGAAGCATGGCACGCGCGCCAGGGAAAAGTCCACCCGCGAAGGCTGAGACGTCGAAACAAGACGGTAAGCCGCCTATATCGGGCACCGTTACGATCCTGCAGGCTACCCCGCCGCTCACACCCTCTCCCCAAGCAAAAACCTCGTCTCCATCGGCCCCTTGCCCTTCACCTCGACGGTGCGCGGCTCGCTGAACGTGAAGCGGTCCGCGAGACGGCTGGCGAAGTCGTCGGTCACCTGGATCTGGCCGGGCAGGCTCGTCGCCTCCATGCGCGCGGCGACGTTGACCGCGTCACCCCAGAGGTCGTAGGCGAACTTGCGCTTGCCGATCACGCCGGCAACCACGCGCCCCGAGCTGATGCCGATGCGCACCTGCACCGGATCGCCCGAGCCCGGCAGCGCGAAGCGGGGTATCGCCGCCATGATGTCGAGCGCCAGCCTGGAAATCCGTTCCTCCGGCTCGTCGATCGGATCGGGCAGCCCGGCGGCGGCCATGTAGGCGTCGCCGATGGTCTTGATCTTCTCAAGGCCGTGCTTTTCCACCAGTTGGTCGATGGCATTGAAGATGCCGTTGAGCAGGGCGACCAGCTCTGCCGGCTGCAGGCGGCCCGACAGCGACACGAAGCCGACGATGTCGACAAACAGCACCGATACGTCCGACCGCTCGTCGGCGATCATCTCCTGCCCGGCGGTCAGGCGGGCGGCGATCGACTGCGGCAGGATGTTGAGCAGCAACCGGTTGCTCTCGGCAAAGGCCGCCACGAGCCGCCGCTCGGCCGCCTGCGAGGCGCGCATGAACGGCAGCATCATCGCCAGCACGGCCACCGGCCAGATCACCACCTGACGGATGATCATCGCCCGCGTCCAGTGCTCGGACACCTCATAGATCGGCGGGTGAAACAGCCCGTAGGCGGTAACCGTCGTGGCGCTCGCCAATGTAAACACCGCCAGCGCCAGCGAGACGCGCCAGGAATAGAACGGCTGGACATAGGCCAGCACCACCACCAGGAAGGTGTAGCTGGTGAAGCCATATTGCGGACCGACGCAAAGCGTCGCGGCGATGCCGTGCAGGATGAGTTCGCTGATCGACAGCCAATAGGCGGTCCGGTATCGGCCGGTCTTCAAGAGCAGCAGCGCCGTGATGAACACGACGATGCTGTATTCGTTGAAGATCACCATGGCCCCGACGCCGCCACGCAGGAAGATCGTCAGCATGAACAGGTGTTCGACGCCGGACAGGGCGTAGAAGAACTTCCAGTAGATGTAATAGCGCCTGAGCGGCTCCGGCACGTCGGCCGGGATGCTGATCATGTGGCCCCAGATGGCGCGAAGACGGCCCGAAGGGGCCGCGCCGAGCGGCTCGGTGCTGACTGTCATGATCGCCAATGCTCCCCGTCTCCGGAACCCGAGGTTCCGCCCTCCGATAGGAACCACCATCTCCGCGCAATTTGCAACGGGGACCGAGGGGGGAGGGTTTGAGGGAGACTGATATGGCCCCCGTGCTCTACCTTCCTGAGGTCCTCTGCCTACGCAGAGGATGACAATCTTATATGTTTGTTTTAATTATATAAAACTGTCATCCTCTGCGTAGGCAGAGGACCTCAGGACGAGAACGCACGCCGCCACTATCAGGCGCCCCACATCCCGCTCCCCCAAAGCAAACTGGCGCCGGAGGAAGCCCCCCGAGCGCCCGCTGTCCCCATTCCCCAAATCCGATCCCTTATGCGGCCCTGAGCGAGGCCACGAACTCCGAGACTTCCTTCTGCAGCGCCGCCGACTGGCCGTTCAGCCGGTCCGACAGCGTCATCAGCTGGGTCGAGGCGGTGCCGGTCATCTCGGCCGCCGTGCTGACGCCGGAGATATTCGAGGTGACGTCCGTCGTGCCGGCCGCCGCGCGCTGGGTGTTGCGGGCGATCTCATTGGTGGCGGCGCCCTGCTCCTCCACCGCGCTGGCAATCGCCGCCGAGGAGTCCTGGATGTTGGTCACCGTCTTGACGATGCGCGAGATCGCCTCGACGGTGCCGCCGGTCGCGGCCTGGATTTCGCCGATCTTGGCGCCGATCTGGTCGGTCGCCTTGGCGGTCTGGTCGGCGAGCTGCTTCACCTCGGCGGCGACCACCGCGAAGCCCTTGCCGGCATCGCCCGCCCGCGCCGCCTCGATGGTGGCGTTGAGCGCCAGAAGGTTGGTCTGCGCCGCGATATTGTTGATCAGCACCACCACCTCACCGATCTGCTGGGCGGCCTGCGACAGCGTCTGAACGTTCTGCGAACTGGTCTCGGCCTCGGTCGCTGCTTCGCGGGCGATCGACGACGACTGCGTCACCTGCTTGGAGATTTCCTGGATGGAGGCCGACAGTTCTTCGGCACCGGCAGCCACGGTCTGCACGTTGGTGGCCGCTTCCTCGGCGGCGCCGGCCACGGCCTGCGCCTGGCGCGCCGTCTCCTCGGCAGTGGCGGAGAGGTTCTTGGCTGCGTCGGCCACCTCGCTCGATGACTTGCCGAAGCCGGCCGCCAGCTCTTCCATGCGGGTGACGAAATGCTCGGCCAGCTGGGCCCGCTTGCGGATCGCCGCGTCCTCGGCCGCCTTGGCGGCTTCCTGCGTCTTGCGGGCCGTCTCGGCCGCCATCAGTCCCTGGCGGAAGTCTTCAAGGCCGCCGGCGATCTGACCCACTTCATCCTTGCGCTCGATGCCCTGGATGCTGAGGTCGTAATGCCCCGCCTGCATCGACTTCATGGCGTCGATCAGCTTGAGAAGCGGCGCGGTAACCCCGCTACGCAGCAGCATCACGGCCACACCGATCACCAAGACGACAATCAGGCCGATGACGATCAGCGTGGTCCACACGGCCTCCCATGTCGAGGCCGTATTGGCATCCGAGACCGCCTGCATGTTGGCGATAATCGCATTGTTGAGGTCGACGCCAGTTTGTTGGACGGCGACAATTTTGGGGCGACAGTCGCTACCCATCAGAGCCAGCGCCTTGGCATTGACACTGGGATCATTCGAGTTGGCCATTTGAATGACGTCAGCGCAAACCCCGCTGATCAGTTGCTTGAGGTTGGCGCTATAATCATCGAAAGCCGCCTTGCGCGCGGGAAGGACCGCCGCTGCAGCGGCCACACTCTTCTCAAAGCCGGCAAGCGCCTCTTCGCGGGCCTTCACGGCTGCCTGGTTCTCAGCGTCCGTGGTAGAGGCCGCATTCCAGTAGATGGCGCCGATCACATCAGACACGAAACGGTTGGCACGCGCCATGCTGACCGTCGCCGCCGCGTCGCCGTCCAGAAGGTCGCTGTAGCTGGTGTCGATTCCGACCATCTGATAGCCGGCATATCCGGCGCCGCCAAGGGCACCGATGCCAAGCATCGCCAGCAATGACGAGACTTTTGCCATTAAAGACAGGTTTGCAAAAGACAAGGTGTCACCCTCCATGCCCAAGTCGCCGTAAAGGTCGGCGAAATGCAGTTCATGGTAGCAAGTGTTGCTACATGATGGTTAATCGCAACTTAACGTAGAGAACTAGTCCAAAAGTAGACCATGCGAAAAAAGAATAGGCCATGATGAACCGACAACCTTACACGAGGAATGCCATCCGTTATTTTATGATCGTCTATAATGACAGGGGATAAAACTGCCGAGGCAAAAACAGCGGAGGACCTGCCCAGCCCGACCATCTGCCTCTGGTAGCCAACTGTCGAAGCGGACATACTGGCCGCCCATCGAACGAGCGGACGCCAAATGACCGTCAATGTCGCATTGTGTGCCTGGGGCATGTCGGGCCGGGAGTTTCACCTGCCGCTGATCGAGGCCGAGCCCCGGCTCAGACTCACCACCCTGCTGCGCCGCTCCGGCCCCGATGGCAGCGAGCCCGACGGCGTGAAGTTCGTGTCGGACTTCCAGTCGATCCTCGACGATCCCGAGATCGAGCTGGTGGTGGTCAACACACCCAACGAGTTGCACTTCCGCATGGCCAGCGCAGCGCTCGCCGCCGGCAAGCACGTGGTGCTGGAAAAGCCCATCACCATCACCCTCGAGGACGCCCACGCCCTGGCGAAGCAAGCGCACGGCGGCGACCGCATCCTCGCCGTCTTTCACAACCGCCGTCTCGACGCCGATTACCTGACGCTGAAGCGCCATCTCGACAGCGGCGACCTCGGCGATCTCGTCGAGCTGGAATGGCACTACGACCGCTACCGCGCCCACGTGAGCCACAAGCAGTGGAAGGAGGACAACCTGCCCGGCGCCGGCACCTGGTTCGACCTCGGCATCCACCTGGTCGATGGCATGCTGAACCTGTTCGGGGAGCCGCTCACCGTCACCGCCGACATGGACTCGCTCCGCCGCCCCGGCGCCGCCACCGATTACTTCGACGTCCGCTTCCGCTACCCCGATCACCGCGTGCGGCTCAGCGGCAGCACCTTCGTCCGCGAACTCGGTCCGGCGATCATCGCCCATGGCAAGAAGGGCTCGCTGATCATCCCGCACGACAGCGCCCAACCCAAGGGCGAGCCGCCCACCGCCCTGCTCCATACCGAAATGAACGGCAAGGTGATCCGCGAGCGCGTTCCCCTCGAACCCGCCCGCCACCAGGATTTCTACGCCAACGTCACCGCCGCCATCGCCGGCGAACAACCGCTCATCTTCACCCCCGAAAGCGCCACGGCAGCGCTGACACTCATTCACAGAGCGATCGAGGCGGCGGAGGTGCGGGGGATGAAAGTCTAAGGAGACCTATATCGACCGCTCGTTTCACTCGTCCTGAGGTCCTCTGCCTACGCAGAGGATGACAGTTTGATAGAAAGAGGCGACGAGCTATCAATTTGTTTTATATATATAATTCTGTCATCCTCTGCGTAGGCAGAGGATGGATTCACGCTTGAAGCGCAACAGTGAGGAAGTCTTTGAATACCTCGGCGGGCGTCTTGTAGCCAAGGATCTTTCTGGGGCTGTCGTTGTATTGGCGCATGACGATCTCGACTCCG
>JAEZHI010000041.1 GCA_023436885.1 Pseudomonadota bacterium
TCCCTGCCATCTTCCATCATTCGCTTGGAGAGTTGATGGGGTCTCTGGGGCCTGACCCTAGCCGATCAGACCCACGCCCGAGAACAATCCGAAGCTCATGGTGGCCCAACTTGGGAAGGATAGCACACCATGCCGACTTTGCATCAGGCTCCCGAGATCGTGCTTGGCTTCGACGTCTCAAAGGACACGCTGACCGTCTTCGAGGTCCGCTCCTCCGGCCCCTCTCAGAAGCCTTGCGTCATCGACAATAGCGCCGCCGCCATTCGCCGCTTTCTCAAAAGCCTCAAGCGGGTCGACCTCGCCATCTGCGAGCCGACCGGCGGTCATGAGCATGTCCTCCTGGTCGAACTGATGGCCGCCGGCATTGCCTGCCACCGGGTGGATGCCTTGAAGGTAAAGGCTTTTATTCGCTCCTTCGGCACTCTGGCCAAGACCGATGCTCTCGATGCCGAGGCGCTGGCCCGCTACGGCAAGGATCGATGGGAAGGACTTTCCCTGTTCCTGCCGCCGGAGGCGGATCGGAAGATGCTGACCGATCTGGTGACCCGGCGCGAAGACCTCGTGGCCATCAAGGTGGCCGAGCAGAACCGATCAAGGGCACCGGCCAGCAAAACCATCAAGGCGTCCTGTGACGCGATGCTGAGAACCATCATGCGACAGATCGAGGCCATCGAGGAAGAGACCAGAAAGCTGATCGAGAAGTGCCCGCAGCTCCGCGCCGCCTTCAGGGAAATGCAGAGCCTGCCCGGTGTCGGCGCCATCACCGCCACCTCCCTCCTGGCCCACATGCCGGAGCTGGGCAGCCTGCAACGAAGGCAAGCAGCCTCGCTCGCCGGCGTCGCGCCGCACGCCAACGACAGCGGTCAGTTCAAGGGACACCGAACCATGCGAGGCGGACGCTCCGAGGTGAGACGCCTCCTGTTCCTGGCAGCACTGGCCGCAAGCCATGCCAAAGGGCCATTACGCGAGGTCTATCAACTCCTTATCCAGAACGGAAAGAAGCCAATCGTCGCCATAGGAGCCCTCATGCGCAAGATCATCGTCATCCTCAACGCAAGACTGAGGGACCTCAATGCTCAACAGAGTTGATGACATTTAATTGATATAAAACAGATAGTTAACTCGGCGCTCGCCGCTTCCGTCAATATAAGGCTGTCATCCTTGCGAAGGCGAGGACCTCAGGCAGAAAAGAGCGCGACGCTGATATAGGGCTCCTTCACAGAGAACATTGAGCCCATCGATCACCCCGCAACACCGCCCTCCTCGTTTCTGCTCAGCACCAGCAGCTCCGCCCTTAGCTGATCCGGATCTTTCAGCCCCGTTTCGATCTCCGCATGCACCGCCTTCCAGATCGGCACGGCATTGGTCAGCGCTTCCCGTCCCGCCGGGGTCAATCGCAGCAGCTTGGCGCGCTTGTCGGCAGGGTCGGGTTCGGTGACGACGAAGCCGCGGCGCTCCAGTGGCTTGAGGTTGGCGGTCAGCGTCGTCCGGTCCATGGCGAGCAGCGCCGCCACGCTGCCGACCTTCGGCGGATAAGGCCGGTTGAGCGACATCAGCAAGGAGAACTGGCCGCTGGTGATGCCGGCTGGCTTCAGCGCGATATCGAAGCGGCGGGCCAGCGCCCGCGCCGCCCGCTGGGCATGCAGGCATAGGCAGCAGTCGCGCACCAGAATCGTAGTCTCATAGCTAGGATTGACAGGCGTTTGCATTTGGCAGTTGACATCCGGGGTATTTTTACGTTGATATCAACGTAGATGAGGACGCGTCAACGGATATCAACGGCGATACCGACGCGGTGAGCAGGACGCGGAGGCAGGACCGCGTTCGGCACAAGGACGACGCCTCACAGCAGCATTTTCAGCAAAAGCGAATTCCGGTTTCGGAGAGGAGACCACCATGAAGATCGTGACCAGCTTGAGCTTTCAGGGCCAATGCCGCGCGGCGTTCGAGTTTTACGCCAAGGTGCTCGGCGGCAAGGTGACCGCCGCCATCCCCTATGGCGACGCCCCTCCGGGCATGCCGATTACCGATGAGAAATACAAGAGCTGGCTGATGCATTGCTGGCTGGAGGTGGGCGACCAGGCGCTGATGGGCGCCGACATGGACGTGCAGTGGGCAAAGAACATCGACAAGCCGAAGAACGGTTTCGATGTTACCCTGCACACCAACGATCTCGCTGAGGGACAGCGCTGGTTCAACGAGCTCTCCGCCGGTGGCAATCCGGTGATGCCCTTCGGCGAAACCTTCTGGTCGCCCGGCTTCGGTTCGCTGGTCGACAAGTTCGGCATTCCCTGGATGATCAACGTCATGCCCTCGTCCGGCTGGAAGCCGAAGCAGGGCTGATCGGAAATCGGGACAAATCAATGCGTTAGTTGCGTAACGTCAGATGGGCGCGCGCCCTTGGGGAGCATCATGAGTAACAACTACCGTTGGGTGATCGTCGCGGCGGGCGGCCTTCTCGGCTGCGTTGCCATCGGCGCCATGTTCTCGCTGCCGGTGTTCCTGCAGCCGATGTCCAAGGAGACGGGCTGGTCCGTCACCGGCATTTCCACGGCGATGACCATCGGCTTCCTCGCCATGGCCGTCGCCAGCATGGCGTGGGGCGGCCTGTCCGACCGGTTCGGCCCGCGCCCCGTGGTGCTGACGGGCTCCGTGGTGCTGGCGGCGAGCCTCGCGCTCGCCAGCCGGACGACATCGCTGATCGAGTTCCAGTTCACTTTCGGCCTCTTGGTCGGCGCCGCCACCGCCGCCGTCTTCGCGCCGATGATGGCCTGCGTCACCGGCTGGTTCGACACCCAGCGCAGCCTCGCCGTGTCGCTGGTCTCGGCCGGCATGGGCATGGCGCCGCTCACCATCGCGCCGTTTGCGGCCTGGCTCATCACCATCCACGACTGGCGCACCTCCATGCTGATCATCGCGGCCATCACCGCGGCGCTGATGATCCCGGTGTCGCTCTTGGTGCGCCGGCCGCCGGCGCTCACGGGTCACCACCCCGAGATGATGGCCAGCGAGCCGCAGGGCGGCATGACGGTACGGCAGGCCGTGGTCTCGCCGCAGTTCATCACGCTGATGCTGGCCAACTTCTTCTGCTGCGCCACCCACTCCGGCCCGATCTTCCACACCGTGAGCTATGCCGTCACCTGCGGTATTCCGATGATCGCGGCGGTGTCGATCTACAGCGTCGAGGGCTTCGCCGGCATGTTCGGCCGCATCGGCTTCGGCCTCGCCGGCGACCGGTTCGGCGCCCAGCGCGTGCTTGTGCTAGGGCTCCTGGCCCAGGCCTTCGGCGTGCTGTCCTACTCGTTCGTCAGCCAACTCGGCGGCTTCTACGCCGTCGCCATGTTCGTCGGCATGATGTACGCCGGCACCATGCCGCTCTACGCGGTGATCATCCGCGAGAACTTCCCGCTGAAGATGATGGGCACCATCATGGGCGGCACGGCCATGGCTGGCAGCCTCGGCATGTCCACCGGCCCGTTGGTGGGCGGCATGATCTACGACCACTTCAACGGCTACGCCCTGATGTACATCGCCTCCTGCGGCATGGGCCTCGCGGCGGCGCTGATCCTGATGGGCTTCCGTCCCTTCCCGGCGAAGCAGCAGGGGGAGTTGGCGCCCGCGTGAGACAGCGCAGAGCGACGCGGCCCGCAGCGATGTGGGCCGCTCCCATAAACTCCCTGAGATCGATATCGGCGTTGCGTTCCATCCTGCCTGAGGTCCTGCGCCTTCGCGCAGAATGACAGTTTTATATAATTAAAACAGATACATATATTGTCATCCTGCGCGAAGGCGCAGGACCTCAGGACGACTAAAGCGGGCCGCCAATATCAGATACCCAATCCCCCACAGCGTCACGAGGAACCCGACATGGCCAAGCTGATCTTTGCCCTGAACCAGTCGCTTGATGGCTATGTCGATGACATGACGCTGGAGCCCGACCTCACCCTGTACCGCCATTTCATCGACGACATGCGCTCCCTCTCCGGCTGCGTCTACGGCCGCAACATGTACGAGCTGATGCGCTATTGGGACGACGAGCACCCTGAATGGAGCAACGCCGACCGGGACTTCGCGGAGGCTTGGCGCAGCCAGCCGAAATGGGTCGTCTCGCGCACGCTCACCTCGGTCGGCCCCAACGCCACGCTCATCTGCAACGATGTCGAGGCAACCATCCGTGACCTGAAGGCCCAGCGCGACGGCACGCTCGAAATTGCCGGCCCCGAGCTCGCCGCCAGCCTCGCCTCCCTCGTCGACGAGTATCGCCTCTATCTCCACCCCGTGGTGCTCGGCGGTGGCAAGCCCTTCTTCTCCGCCGCGCGCCCGCCGCTCCGTCTGGTGGCAAGCGAGCGGATCGGCGACAGCGTGATCAGGCTGATTTACGTGCCGAAGTGATTGTCCAGGAGGAACACCATCGCCGAAAATCCTCCCTCGGCCAAACGAAGCCCCAACACGCACGCGGTAGCCGGGCACATATATAAGGCCCGGTTCCTCCCCGTGGAACATCGCCCCCTCCCGCCCGGTTTCTGCCCGAAACTGTTCGGGAGCGAAAGCCATGGCTATCAGCATCAAGGCAGGTGAGCCCCTCCGGTCCGGGCTGGATCGCGCACGCGGCAGCGAACCTGAAACCGACGATCTTCCCGCCGCCCTGGAGCCGACGCCTTCGCTCGGGCCACTGCCGAAGATGTCAGTTGGCCATTCGCTGAGCTTCTGGCTGAACGTGGCGCTACCGACCTGGCTGAAAGGCATCATCATCCGCCGCCCGTGGGCCGAGGCGATGGCCGAGCGGTTAGAGCTGGACACCAGGGCGGTGCGCACCATGGATCGGCTCTGCCGCGCATATGGCGGCCGCAGCGCCCTCGTCCGCAATCCGATCCGGCCGCAGGCAGTGCTGCTCAACGGCGATGATGTCGGAACGGTTCTCGCCGGCACGCCGGAGCCCTTCTCGCCGGCATCCGATGAAAAGATTGCGGCACTCAGCCATTTCGGGCCGGAGCTGTCGCTGATCACGCGCGGCCCGGACCGGGCACCACGACGGCATTCGAACGAGCAGGTGCTGGAAACGTCGTCGCGCGTTCACAGCCACGCAGAGGCTTTCAGAGCCATCATAGAGAGGGAAATCGGCGAGGTACTTGAGAAGGCCACGGCAAAGGGCGAGCTCGACTGGCCGAGCTTTGCCGAAGGCTGGTTCCGCATGGTCAGGTGCATCGTTCTCGGTCCCTCTGCCCGCGGCGACGTGGTGCTGAGCAACCTGATGGAGCGGCTTCGCGGTCGCGCGAACTGGGCCTTCATGATGCCGAAGGACGAGGATGGCCGAGAGGAATTGCACGCCAGACTGCGGGTCTATGTCAACGGGGCGGAACCGAGCAGCCTTGCCGCCATGGCGGCGGCCATGCCCTCCGGCGCAGCCGCCACGCATCAGATGACGCAGTGGCTGTTTGCCTTCGATCCGGCGGGCATGACGACCCTCCGGGCGCTGGCATTGATCGCTACCCACCGGGAGGCGCTGTCGCACTGTCTGCAAGAAGTCGACGACGGCGGCAATGACCTCGCCTTCCTGCGCGCCTGTATCCTTGAAACCCTGCGCCTCTATCCGACGACGCCGGCCATCCTGCGCCAGGCAACGCTACCGGCGTTGATCAAATCGGGCGAATTGGATCAGGGCACCGGCGTACTGATCTACACGCCCTTCTTCCATCGGGCTGCATCGGTGGCGGCAGCGGATCGGTTCGAGCCGGCTCGCTGGTTGGGCCGCGACCCGGAAGATCTCTTGCCCTTCGTGCCGTTCAGCGCCGGTGATGCGGGCTGTCCGGGCAAGAATTTCGTGCCGATGATCGGCGCCGAGGCTCTGCGTAGGCTGCTCACCGCCCACAGCTATTCCGTGCTGCAGCCGGCGTGGCTGATGGAGGACAAACCACTGCGCGGTACGTTGAACCACTTCGCCATCCGCTTCCGCGTGGAGCCGGTACAACCGCTGGCGTGACGACGTCGTGGCGGGGAGGCACCGGCTTGCGCCGCCCTGCCGATGGCTCGCTCTAGCGATCTCTCTCGCCGACGATGTCGCCGCGCGGCTTGGGTTCGCCGTGCCGCAGGTCCTCGTCCTCGTCCGAGCGTTTCAGGTCTTCCTCGGCGTTGAAATCCTCACCGCCGTTCTTGGTGTTCACCCGCTCCTGAATGATGCGGATCTGCTGCTTGTGGGTCTTGTTGCCGGCCATGGTGGCCTCCCGTCATTTGTTAGTGCGTCCGGTTTGCTTGGGGTCGACGCCGCCTTCCGGCGTCACGTCGTTTTCCACATCGCCTTCGAAGGTGTTGTCGCCGTCGAGGCCGCCGTTGTCTTCCAGGAGTTCGCCGGCGCCGGTGGTGCCTTTCGAGCTGCCGATGCCGGGATTTTCCACGAGATCCTTGTCGGTGGGCTTCTTGGTCTTGAAGTGCTGGCTGGTCATGTCGGCCTCCTCGCGTTGACGCTTTTCAGAGCCCTAGGAACCCGCCGCCTCCCCCTATGTTCCGGAACAAAAGGCGGCAACCGGGGTTGGTCGCTCTCAACCTCAAATGCCAGGGAGAGCGAAATGGCCAACGGACACGGCGACAACAAGCATTTCGGTAGAGCATCACAGGGCAAGGGCGACGGCACCGGCGCCATGACCGAGCTCGACAAGGATCTCGTCGGCGAGAACGACATCCTCTCCAACCGCGACAAGCAGCAGCACTCCAAGGAGCGCGGCCAGGACGGCAACGCCATCAAGACCGACCTGGAGCAGGACCACGCGGCCAACCGCCTGCCGCCCGACTGATCCCTCCCGATCCATATCCATCCCGGTTTTGCGGCCGGATTGCGTGAAGCGAACAAGCAGGAGCAAGCCATGCCCTCGGACAAGCGCACGACGGCCGACATTCTGGTGGAAACGCTGATCGACTGGCAGGTCGAGGTGATCTTCGGCCTGCCGGGCGACGGCATCAACGGCATCATGGAGGCGCTGCGCACCCGGCAGGATCGCATCCGCTTCATCCAGGTGCGGCACGAGGAGTCGGCCGCCTTCATGGCCTCGGCCTATGCCAAGTGGACCGGCAAGCTGGGCGTCTGCCTCGCCACCTCCGGCCCCGGCGGCACCCATCTCCTCACCGGCCTCTACGATGCCCAGCTCGATCAGGCGCCTGTGCTGGCCATCACCGGCATGCAGTTCCACGACCTGATCGAAACCTTCACCCAGCAGGACGTCAACCTGACGCGCGCCTTCAGCGACGTGGCGATCTTCAACGCCGAGGTCAGCGACGCCGCCCACATGGAAAACCTGGCGAGCCTCGCCTGCCGCTCGGCGCTCTCCAAGCGTGGCGTCGCCCATCTCTCCATCGCCAACGACGTGCAGGAAGAGACGCTGGACGACGCCAGCCGCTCCAAGCGCAACCAGCCGCAGCACACGCCCGACCGCTGGTTTGAATCGAGCGGCGTGCCGGACGAGTCGCAAGTGACGCGGGCGGCCGAGATCCTCAACAGCGCCAAGAAGGTGGCGATCCTGGCCGGGCGCGGCGCGCTGAATGCCCGCCAGGAGCTTGAGGAGACGGCGGAGCTGCTCGGCGCGCCGGTGATCAAGGCGCTGCTCGGCAAGGCCGTGCTGCCCGACGATCATCCGCTGACCACCGGCGGCATCGGCCTTCTCGGCACCCTGCCCTCGCAGGAGGCGATGGAACAGTGCGACGCGCTGCTGATCGTCGGCTCCACCTTCCCCTATATCGAGTACTACCCGAAGCCCGGTCAGGCGCGCGGCGTGCAGATCGACCGCGACGGCCAGCGCATCGGCCTACGCTATCCTGTCGAGACCGGCCTCGTGGGCGACGCCGCCACCGCCCTGCGCATGCTCAACAGCAGGCTGGGCCGCAAGCAGGATCGCAGCTTTCTTGAGACGGCTCAGGCCGGCATGCGGCGCTGGCGCGACATGATGGCCCTGGCGGCAGCCAAGACCGATGTGCCGCTGAAGCCGCAGGTGGTCACCGCCGCCTTCGGTCGCCGTCTGCCCGACGACGCCGTCCTCACCACCGATTCCGGCCAGAACACCGCCATGGCCGCCCGCCACATCGATCTGCGCGACGGGCAGGCCTTCGGCGTCTCCGGCACGCTCGCCTCCATGGCCTGCGGCCTGCCCTATGCCATTGCGGCGGGCATCGCCTTTCCCGGCAGGCCGATCTTCGCGGTGGTCGGCGACGGCGGCCTTGCCATGCAGCTCGGCGAGTTCTCGACGGCGGTGCGCTACGGCATCCCGCTGAAGGTTCTGGTGCTGAAGAACAACATGCTGAACCAGATCGCCTGGGAGCAGATGATGTTCCTCGGCAATCCGCAGTTCGGCTGCGAGCTGGCACCGATCGATTTCGCCCTGGCCGCCGACGCCATGGGCGGCATCGGCTACAGCGTGTCGCGCGCCGAGGAGGTGGAAGGCGTGCTCGATGCCGCCTTTGCCGCCGAGGGGCCGGTGATCATCGAAGCGGTGGTCGACGCCTACGAGCCGCTGATGCCGCCCAAGATGCCGCCGGACTACGCCAAGAACTTCCGCAAGGCCCTGCCGGAAACGCCGGGCCATGAGGAGATCGAGGCCAACGTGGCCGAGGAGCCGCTGAAGACGATGATGGAAGCCGGCGAGAAGGGCTGACTACTTCGTCGCCACCCAGATCATGTGCCGCGCGCCGCGCTTCTTGCCGGCGCGCGTCGGCACCTCCGCCACCCGGAAGCCCACCTTCTTCAGGCGGCGGGTGAAGGCCGGATCGGGCGCCGACGACCACACGGTGAACACGCCGCCGGGGCGCAGCGCGCGGAAGGCGGCGCCGAGGCCGGCCGTGGTGTAGAGCGCATCGTTGCCCTGTCGCGAAAGCCCCTCCGGGCCGTTGTCGACGTCGAGCAATATGGCGTCCCAACTGTTGGTGGCGGCGCGCAGGATCACGCCAACATCCTCGACGCGCAGGGTGACGCGCGGATCCTCAAGCGAGCCGCCGAACACCTCGGCCATCGGCCCCTTGGCCCACTCCACCACCACCGGCATCAGCTCGGCCACGGTGACGCGCGCATCCTCGCCGAGCGCCTTCAGCGCCGCGCGCAGCGTGAAGCCCATGCCGAGGCCGCCGATCAGCGTTTTAATTTGTGGCCGGCCCTCGATCTCCGCGCAAGCCAACGTCGCCAGCGCCTCCTCCGAACCCGAAAGGCGCGAGTTCATCAGCTCGTTGGTGCCAAGCATGATGGAAAACTCGCTGCCGCGCTGCATCAGCTTGAGCTCGACGCCATCTTCAGTTTGCACGGCGCCATGCCGAACCCAGGGAAGCATAGGAGGTACCCGATAGTGGAAATCGCGGCGCACCCTACACGAGGCAAGGCGGAACGGACAGGGCGGGATGAGCCGGGATGTTGTGAGGGGCGAAGGCGGTGCCCGATATCAGCCGCCCGTTCTACCTTCCTGAGGTCCTCGCTTTCGCAAGGATGACAAATTGATATTAGGGATCAGTCGGGTAGCGGCTTGCCCTTCAGCTTGATCCCGTTTCCAAACTCCCTCCAGCTCGGCTACCGCCCCCTATCAAGCCGTCATCCTTGCGAAAGCGAGGACCTCAGGCAGGATGGAACGCAACGGTGATATCGGTCTCTCTCCTCGCCACACACACCTATTCCACCCCCTCGCCCTCCCTCACCCATTGCTCCTGCGCCTCCGTCTCGATGGCGCCCGGGCGGGCTCGCCGGACGCGGCAGATGGCATCTCCGGCCGCCTCGCCTCTCTCGGTCAGGATCCGCGCGGCGACCATGCCGGATCGCCCCAATCCGCCCCAGCAGTGGATGAGCAGCCTGCCCTTACGGTCGAGAATATCCCGCACCTCGCGGGACACCGCCGACCAGTTCCCGCCGCCCTCCGGCGTGCTGTAGTTGCGGATGGGAAAGCGCAGCCAGACGATCCCCCTGCTCCTGAGATCCGCAGCAAACGTATCGGGATCGAAGGGAAACTCGGTATCCTCGATCAGCGACAGGACTGCCGTGGGTTTCCATCGGGCGATGATGTCGAGCGACGCTGAATAATCGCCCTTCCGCCCCGGACAGGCCGTCAAAGCCATGACGGCCCCGTCGCCCAGATCGATCTCGGATATGACCGACAGATCGTAATCATGCATTCCCAACCATCCCTCGGCCGCGATACTCGCCGCCAAGCCTATCCGCCTGCAAGCTGCCGGGGAAGGCCTGTCACTGGGCCGGCGCCGGCGCGCCACGCTGGCGATAGGACGGCAGATCCGGCGCATTGTCGGCGACCGGATGCGCTTCGAGGTCGGCGATCAGCTGTTTCATTTCGCCGATCTCCCGCACCTGCGCCTCGATGATGCCATCGGCCAGCTTGCGGACGCGCGGATCGCGGATATGCGCGCGCTCGCTGGTCATGATGGCGATCGAGTGGTGGGGGATCATCGCCTTCATGTAACTGACATCGCCGACCGTCTCCTGGCTGCGCACCAGCCAGAGCGACACGACGAACACGATGACGCTTGCCACGACGATGCCGACGTTGACCCGCGTGTTTCCATACATCGACCACATGAAGCCGATCATGATGACCGCCATCACGGCGCCCATCAAGAGGGCCATCCATGTGCGCGTCTGGCTGAAGAACACATGATCGAGGGCGTAGGTATTCAGGTACATCAGACCGAACATGATCACCGTCGACGTGACGATCATCGCGGCAAAGCGGGTGTAGGACATGGCTGCCTGCCTCCGTTACTGAGCGATGACTTGACCGCTGAACAGCGCAACACAGCCTAACCGACGGATCCGCCCATTGTTCCCCGGAGAGCGGCCTCACGCCGCTTCGCGTTCCATCCACTCGGCCGGCAAGGTCTCGCGGAACGCCTCCCGGATGATCGACGCCAGATGATCAGCGATCGGGTTGCCACCCTTGTCCGAGCGGATCAGCCGGAGGCCAAGGCTCGGCAGCGATGGGAGACCATATTGCCGCTCATCCAGCAGCCCGACCGTTACGGGCCTCCCGAGCGACGTCCGCACCGCCACGCCCAATCCGGCCGCTGTCGCCGCCCACAGACCGCCCAGGCTGGGCGTGACGAAGGCGACGCGCCAGGGGATGCCGTGCCGATCGAGGTGCTCGCAGGCGATGGTGCGCAACAGACACGGCGCTTCCAGCACGACGAGCGGCAGCGGCTCGCCGCTCTCCCGCCGCCAAGCCGGTGCCTCGCCCGCCGCACCCAGCCAGCAGAGCGGCACGGCGGCGATCCTCTCGTCAGCCGGCCCGCTGCCGTCGTCCCAGGCGAGCGCCAGGTCGAGCTGGCCCGCGGCGGTCTTCTGCTTGAGCTCGGCGTTGCGGGCGATCCGCCCCTCCACCCGCACCTTGGGGTGAGCACGAGCGAAGCGGCCGAGCACGCGCGGCAGCACTGTCTCGCCGAAATCCTCCTGAATGCCGAGCCGCGCCCAGCCCTCCAGTTCCGCGCCGCGCAAGGCACTCACCGCCTCGTCGTTGAGGGCGAGCAGACGCCGGGCGTAGGAGAGCAGCAGCTCGCCGCCGTCGGTCAGCGCGAGGCCGCGCCCTGACTTGCGCACCAGCGGCGCGCCGGTCTGTTCCTCCAGCTTCTTGAGCTGGGCGCTGACCGCCGAGGTGGAACGACCCAGCCGATCGGCGGCGCGTGCGAAGGAACCGGCGTCGATACCGGTGACGAAGCTGCGCAGTGCGTCCATGTCGAGATTGGTGAGGCGCATATCATCATCCTGAATTTCAGGATCATCAGTCCTGAATAATCTGATTTTAGGGATGATGATGCCGCTCTATCCTTCCCTCGTCAACATCAATCACGGAGGCGCTGCCATGCCCTTCACCCGCATTTCCCTGAAAGAGGGCAAGTCGCCCGCCTATCTCCGGGCCGTTGCCGACAGCCTCGACCGCGCCCTCGTCGACGCCTTCGAGGTGCCGGAAAATGACCGTTTCGTCGCCATCCACCAGTACCGCGACGGCGAGCTGATCTTCGACCGCAACTATCGCGGCGGCCCGCGCTCGGATGATTTCATCCTGTTCCACATCACCACGGGACGGATGCGCCCCGCCGAAACCACGGCCCGCTTCTTCCGCCGCCTCGTCGACAATCTTCAGGCGGCGCCGGGCGTGCGACCGGAGGACGTGATGATCGTCATCGCCAACTCCACCTTAGACGACTGGTCGTTCGCCGCCGGCCATCCCGCCAGCAAACCCGTGGAGACGGCGCGATGAGCAACCCCTTCGCCATGGGCGAGGCCTGCCCCGACAAGATGACTGTCTGGCGCTCGGACGACGGCATCGCGACCTCACCCGCCGACGTCTCAACCGGCTCCTTCGAAGTGCAGATGCTGCTGTCGAGCCGCACCGAGGGCGAGATGACGGCAATGCGCGCCTTCGTTCCGGCCGGCGTCGTCACCCACTGGCACAGCCACCCGCGCGGCCAACTGCTGCACGTGCTCGACGGCACCGGCCTCGCCCAGCGCGACGGCGGCGATGTCGTCGAGCTCCACAAGGGCGACAGCGTCTGGTTCGCGCCCGGCGAGAAGCACTGGCACGGCGCCACGAAGGACAGCGCCTTCAGCTACATCAGCATCCAGCCGGTGAAGGACGGCACAGCCGCCCACTGGTTTGAACCCGTGAACCAAGGAAATCAGCCATGATCGCCATGCAATACGGCTTCACCCTGCCCGCCGACTACGACATGTCCATCATCGACCGCCGCATCCGCGACAAGGGTCCGCTGCTCGACGGCTTCCCGCGCCTGCGTTTCAAGGCCTACCTCGCCGCCCGCAAGAAGGACGACGGCTTTCAGAGCGCGGAAAACCTCTACGCGCCCTTCTATCTCTGGGACGAGCCGGAGGGCATCGACGGCTTTCTCGGGAGCCCCGGCTTTACCGCGCTGACGCGCGACTTCGGTTGGCCGAGCGTGCAGACCTGGCTCGTCTGGCACGCCGAGCTGGGGGACGACCTCAGGCAGACGAGATATGCCAGCCGCGAGATCACCCCCATAACGCCGTATTCCAACCTCGCCGAGATTCGTGACACCGCCCTCGCCGAGGCCCGCTCCGGCACCGGCGCGCTCGCCACCGTTGTTGGCTTTGATCCCACGAGCTGGAAGCAAGTGCGCTTCAGCCTGTGGGCCGAGGTGTCGGAGATGACGCAGGAGGCGCAGCTCTACGCGGTGGGGCACGTGGCGCTGCCATGAGACAGCTTATTGAAAACTGATATCACCCACCCGCTCTACCTTCCTGAGATCCTCGCTTTCGCAAGGATGACAGACTTATATATATTTCAATAACTTGTTGATGCGCGAATACCGTGCCTAACGTCTTCAGCAAGGTGGACGGATAGCAAGGATCAACAGAGTTGGTGACAACCTTACGGAAACGCGCGAGCGGTTATGTATTTGTTCCTAAATATAATTCTGTCATCCTTGCGAAAGCGAGGAGCTCAGGCAGAAAGGGGTGCAGCGCCAATATGGGGCGGCCCTGAGCACCCCCTTGCCCGTTCCCTAGCTTCAGCCTATTTATACAGTTTAACTGTATATACTAGGAGCTACACATGCCCTCCAACGCCCCCAAATCCGTTGTCCGCCGCTTCAACATCGAGGTCATCCAGCATGGCAACGCCGACGCCTTCCGTGCCCTGATGGCGCCGGATTTCGTCAATCATGCCGCCCCGCCCGGTCGCCCCAACGGTCCCGAGAGCATGTGGGCGACCTTCGAAACCATCCTCCGGCCGGCCATCTCGAACCTTACTGTGACGATCCACGACCAGATTGCCGAGGGCGACAAGGTGACCACCCGCAAGACGATCAGCGGCCGCCACACCGGCGACCTCCTGGGTGTTCCGGCCACAGGCAAGGAGATTGCCATCGACGTGATCGACATCGTCCGTGTCGAGGGCGGTCGTTATCGCGAACACTGGGGCCTCAACACGCTGCAATCAGTGCTCGCCGCGTTGAGGGCTTAGCTCAGCTTCTCGATGATCTCGATGGCGGCGCGCAGCACCTGCCGGTCGCCCTCGCTCAGGCGCGCGTCGATCAGGCTGGCGATCTCGTGCTGCCGCGCCTCGCGCGACCGGGCTAGCGCCGCCCGCCCCTCATCGCTGAGCGCGATCAGCTGGCTGCGCCCATCCGCCGGGTTGGGCAGGCGCGTGACGAGGCCAGCCGTCTCCAGCTGCTCCACCACCAGGCGCATGCTCTGGTGCTTCACCTTGCGTTCGGCGGCGAGGCTGGCAACGCTCATCGCTCCCTGCCGATCGAGGAGCCCCAGCGTCTCCGATTGCGAGCTGGTCGGCGTGTCGGCCTCGCGGCGAATGCTGCGCACGAAGGTGCCCACTACCCGGCGAAGCTCTTCGCCGAGCGCCAATGCTTCCGTCGTGGGTGCCTTGTCCGCCATCTTGCCCATCCGCCGCTGCCACAACCCTGCTTACGCCGGGACCGGCCGAAAGGAAACCGCTCCGCCTAGTCCGAGAGGCTCTCGCCATTTTCGGCTGTGATATCCGCCGCCTCGCGGAAATCGGGTGTCTGGGCAGCGGCCCCGTTTCCTATGTCGTCCTCCCCAACAAGAGCAACTCCAGCAAAAGGGAGAACCGATCTTGCGCCCGGAGTTGCGTGGAAAAAAGGTGAAGCGACATGGGAATCCTGAACAACAGGGTGGCGATCATCACCGGCGCGTCCTCGGGCATCGGCCGTGCTGCGGCATTTCTGTTCGCGGCCGAGGGCGCCGCCATCGTGCTCAACGCGCGTGGGGCCGAAGCGCTGGAAGCCGTGGCCGAGAGCATCAAGGGCAAGGGCGGCAAGGTGAGCCTCATCGTCGGCGACGTCAGCGATCCCGCCTGCCACGAGGCACTGGTGGCCGAGGCGGAAAGCGCCTTCGGCGGCCTCGACATCGCCTTCAACAACGCCGGCACGGTCGGCGCCTTCAAGCCGCTGGCCGATCTCACGCCGGGGACTGGCAGGCGATACTCACCATCAACCTCACCTCGGCCTTCCTGGCGAGCCGCGTCCAGATCCCGGCGATGCTCCAGCGCGGCGGCGGCTCCATCGTCTTCACCTCGAGTTTCGTCGGCACCAGCGTCGGCCTGCCCGGCATGTCGGCCTACGGCGCGGCGAAGGCCGGGCTGATGGGCCTCGTGAAGGGCATCACCGCCGATTACGGCGCCAACGGCATTCGCGCCAACGCCCTGCTCCCCGGCGGCACCGACACCGGCATGGCCGGCAATCAGGCCCAAAGGGACTGGGCCGCCGGCCTCCACGCCATGAAGCGCATCGCCCGGCCGGAGGAAATCGCGGCAGCCGCCCTGTTCCTCGCTGGCCCGCAATCCAGCTTCGTCACGGGATCGGCGCTCTACGCCGACGGGGGAAATGCCGCGGTAAAGTGAGAGAGGGAGCCTGATATCAGCCGCTCGCGTTCTCGTCCTGAGGTCCTGCGCCTTAAGCGCAGGACCTCGGGCAGAACGAAGCGCAACGCCGATATCAGGCGCCACTCACCACATGAGCGTTTCGAACAGATCGTTCCAATCCGGATTCATCTCTTCGATCAGCCTGATCTTCCAGGCACGTTTCCAGAACTTCAAACGCTTTTCGCGACGGATGGCATCGGTGATGTCGCCATAGTCCTCGTACCAAACCAGCCGCGTGCAGTTGTAGCTGTCGGTGAAACCGCGATAGACATGATTGCGATGCTCCCAGATTCGCCCCTCCAAATCCGAGGTGACGCCAACATAGAGCACACCCTGCGGCTTGTTGGTGACGATATAGACCCAGCCATCATTCATGCTGCGAGCATCGTGGAATTGAGAAAGCGACGCAACCCTAGGGTTCGAGGAGCCCGATATCAACCGCTCACCCTACCGTCCTGAGGTCCTGCGCCTAAAGCGCAGGATGACAGCTTGATAGATGGGCGTCGCGGCACTAACCGGTTGTTTCATATATAATTCTCCTGTCATCCTGCGCTTTAGGCGCAGGACCTCAGGCAGAACGGGGCGCGACGCCGATATAGATCTCCCCAAAAGCAAACATCCCCGGTGACGCGTGCCACCGGGGATGCTGTTGTCTCGTTTGCCGAATGGTCAGCTGATGGCTTCCACGGCGGCCTTCTGGATCGCCAATCCCGCCTCGTACTGCTTGAGCCACACACCGTAGCCCTTCACATCCTCAGCGTCGGGCTTGGCCACATCCAGCTTGGCGCCCGCGAACACGCGCTCATTCAGATACGCGCCGAGGTTCTTGCCCTTGCCGCTGCGGAGATACTCGGCCAGCACGGCGATGCCCCAGGCGCCGCCCTCGCTCGCCGTGTCGCCCACCGTCACCGGCGCGCCGATGGCGGCGGCGAGCAGGCGCTGCGCCACGCCGGCCGTCTTGAACATGCCGCCGTGGGCGAACATGCTGTCGAGCTTCACGCCCTCGTCGGTGAGCACGTTCATGCCGAGGCTCAGCGTGCCGAAGGCGGCGTAGAGCTGGGTGCGCATGAAGTTGCCGAGGTTGAGGCGGCTGCCGGGGGTGCGCACCACCAACGGGCGACCCTCGCTGAGGCCGGTGATCGGCTCGCCGGCGAGATAGTTGTAGGCGAGCAACCCGCCGCCATCCGCCTCGCCTTCCAGCGCCGCCGAGAACAGCGCGCCGAACACCGCGTTGGCGTCCGACTTGGCGCCGATCGCCTTGGCGAATTCGGTGAACACGCCGGCCCAGGTGCCGAGCTCGCTGGCGCCGTTGTTGCAGTGAACCATGGCGACGAGATCGCCGCCCGGCGTCGTGACGATGTCGAGCTCCTCATGCACCGTGGTCAGCGGCTTTTCCAGCACCACCATGGCGAAGATCGACGTGCCGGCGCTGATGTTGCCGGTGCGCGGCGCCACGGCATTGGTCGCCACCATGCCGGTGCCGGCGTCGCCTTCCGGCGGGCAGACTGGAATGCCGACGGCGAGCTTGCCGGTGGGGTCGAGCAGCTTGGCGCCCTCGGCGGTCAGCGAACCGGCGTCGTCGCCGGCGACCAGCACCTCGGGGAACAGTGCCGGCGCATTGAGGCCCGGTTTGTGCGCCTTCACCATCTCGCCGAAGCGCTTCATCATTGGCGCGTCATAGTCATGCGTGGCGGCGTCGATCGGGAACATGCCCGAGGCATCGCCCACGCCGATCACCTTGCGGCCGGTCAGGCGCCAGTGCACGAAGCCGGCCAGCGTGGTGATGAAGGCGACATTGCCGACATGCGGCTCGTTGTCGATCACCGCCTGGTAGAGATGGCTGGCCGACCAGCGGAGCGGGAAGTTGAAGCCCAGCGTCTTGGTCAGCTCGGCGGCGGCGCACTCGGTGTTGGTGTTGCGCCAGGTGCGGAACGGCACCAGCAGCTTGCCGGCGGCATCGAAGGCGAGATAGCCGTGCATCATCGCCGAGAAGCCGAGAGCGCCGACCTTGCTGAGCTCGACATTGTAGCGCTTCTTCACATCGGCGCTGAGGGCTGCGAACGACGCCTGCAGGCCGGCCCAGATCGCCTCTTCCGAATAGGTCCACAGACGGTCGACGAACTGGTTCTCCCAGCCGTGCGTGCCGGTGGCCAGCACCTCGTGATCCGGCCCGATCAGGCAGGCCTTGATGTTGGTGGACCCGAGCTCAATGCCCAGCGATGTGCGTCCCTCGGCGATCGCCGCGGCCATGGCCTGCTGCGTCATCTGCTTTCAACTCCCTAAGTCTGGTGTCCGCTTCTCGCGGCGACCTCCATGATCGTTATCCTCACCATACCGCAGACCGCCTGTCGATGAGTAGTGACAGGTACCGCAACGATATGGACGATGCTGCAATTTAGACAGCACCAAGCCGGACCGAAGGCCGCGCCTGCCTGGCGCGTAACGGGGGCAGTATTGGAGTTTATCGCAATGCTGATCACGCCCCACGCCCAAAAATTGCGAGATAAGAAGAAATCGCTGGCCATCCGGAAAGAAGTCTGCTCTACTTAACACTGTTTAATTTCGCTTATTACTTTCAAACCAACAGCTTTGAGCAGTCGTTGGGCTGCGGAACCACGGCTTGAAACCTCCAGGAGGCTCCCCGTGTTCACAATCCGTTTCATTACCGAACAATATGCGCCCGGCCAGACCGTCACATTGCGCTGGGCTCCCAACTGGAACCTTGACCGAGGCGGCGTCTTCATCGATGGCGCCTGGACGTTCGATCTCGACGAGACTGCCTTTCCGAACGGCATCGAGTTCAAATTCGCCCTGACGCCGGGGCGCTGGATGACCGGAGACAATCTCCGTCTGGCAGCCAACGAACTTGTCGGCACGCACGACTACACCGCGCCGCAGATCGTCTTCGATGCGATCCAGGCGCTGACCACCGAGAACGGCCTGGTCGCCCAGCGCTTCTTCGCGCGCAATCTCGACCCCAACCACGAGTATGACGTACTTATTATCGGCTCCGGCATGGGTGGTGGCGTCCTCGCCTCTCGCCTCGCCGACGCCGGGGCAGACGTGCTGGTGCTCGAGGCGGGTTCCTTCCTGTTTCCCACCCACATCGGCAACTTGCCGCGCCGGTTGCGCATCGGCAAGTTCGACAAGCACGTCTGGTCGCTGTGGCCCGACTTCCGCGTCGTCAACTACGCCAACGCCCCCGGTTCGACCTTCGCCGGGGCGCAAGCCTTCTGCCTCGGCGGTCGATCGGTGTTCTGGGGCGGTCTCGTCCCCCGCCAGATGGCCTGGGAGCTGGCCGGCTGGCCGGCCGACGTTCGCAACTATCTTCTCGGCCCGGGCTACCCCGCCGCCGAGGCGGCGATGAACGTCGTTCCGCCGGGACTGTCCAACTATCAGAACGACGCGCGCAATTTCCTGGCGGCCGCCATGCCCGGCTACGCTGCCGAGGACGCATCCCTGGCCGTGCAATATGCCGGCGCCACCCGCTGGTCGCTTCCCGCCGGCTTCTTTTCCACCGCCGACCTGCTGATGGAGGATCGCCTCGTCGACGATGTCGACATCGCCCGCCGCAAACCCACGGTCAATCTCAACTTCGCTGTCTGGAAGGTGCTGACCGACCCCGCCAACCAGCACCGCGTCATTGGCGTCCAGGGCTGGGACATGCTCGGACGGACGGCACGAACCTTCCGCGCCAAGAAGGTGGTGCTCGCCGCCGGCACCATCGAGTCCGCCAAGATCGCCCTGCAAAGCGGGCTCGTCGATCCCGCCGGGAAGATCGGTCGCGGCATCACCGACCACACCATCCGCTATCGGCACTTCACCCTGCCGCCCGGCAACCCGCACGCCAGCCTGGGCGAATCCGCCAAGGTCATCCTGCGGCACCCGGCGGCCACCGCCGGTTCGCATGCCTTCGACGTGGTGGTGGAACTCGGCAGCGACTTCAATCAGGGCCGCTATATCGATCCGGAGAACCTCGCCGAGGAGCGCGCCGCCCGCGCCGACTGGATGCTCTGCGAGCTGGTGTTCATGAGCTACACGGGCCTCAACGAAGCCAACACACTGACGGTGAGCGGCAATCCGGCCGATCCGGTGAACCTTGCCTTCGCCCCCACCCCGCCAAGCCCTGACGACCTCGCCGAAGAGAATGCCCTGGCGCAGGGCCTGTTCGCCGCGATCGGCGCACAACCCGTGCTCGGCGAGAATGGACTGGATCTGCAGACGGCGGATCTCGGCGGCGTGGCGCACGAGGTCGGCACCCTGCGCATGTCGGACAACCAAAGCGGCGTGGTCGATGCCAACCTGCGTTTTGAAGCCTATGACAACCTCTACGCCTGCGACAACTCGGTGTTTCCCACCTCGCCGGCCGCCAACCCCAGCCTGACCCTCGTCGCCCTCGCCCTGCGGCTGGCCGACCAGATCAAGTGAGCGACTAGAGCATGTCCGGCGAACTCTGGTTCGCCAGCATGCTATAGGTTCTTGTTTTCGCATTGTTTTTGCAGAAAACCGGCTCCCACTTTTCCGCACAATGCTCTAGCGGCAGGCAGCGACAATGCCGCCACCCGCCCAACCTGCTCTGGCTCACCGCCAGTTCGTCTTGGCCAGCTCGATCAGCTCGTCGCCACGGCCGCTCAGGATCGCCCGGAGCATGTAGAGCGAGAAGCCCTTGGCCTGTTCGAGGGTGATCTGCGGCGGCATGGCCAGTTCCTGCTTGGCGGTCATCACGTCCACCAGCACCGGGCCGGGCGTGGCGAAGGCTTCGTCGACCGCCGCCGGCAGCGTCTTGGCGTCCTCGACGCGGATGCCCTTGATGCCGATCGCCTCGGCCACCTTCACGAAATCCGGGCTGTTGAGGTCGGTGTCGTCGGAGATGTAGCCGCCGGCCTTCATCTCCATGGCGACGAAGCCGAGCGAGCGGTTGTGCACGATGATGATCTTCAGCGGCAGGTCCAGCTGGCGCACGGAGAGGATGTCGCCCATCAGCATGGCAAAGCCGCCGTCACCGCAGAGCGCCACTACCTGGCGCTTCGGGTCGATGGCCTGCGCGCCGATGCCCTGCGACAGGGCGTTGGCCATCGAGCCATGGTTGAACGAGCCGACCAGCCGCCGCTTGCCGTTCATGGCAATGTAGCGCGCCGCCCAGACGGTGGGCGTGCCGACATCGCAGGTGAAGATGGCATCCTCAGCCGCCTTCTCGCTGACGAGGCGCGCCAGATATTGCGGATGGATCTGGCCTTTCTCGCCATCGGGCGTCGCGAGATCGTCGAGCCCCTTGCGCGCCTTGGCATAATGCTCCAGCGCCGTCTTGAGGAAGCCGTCATCGCGCTTCTCGGGCAGCTTTTCCAAGAGCGCCGACACCGTCGCCTTGACGTCGCCTATGATGCCGAGATCAATCTGCGTGTGGGCGCCGAGGCTTTCCGGCCGGCTGTCCACCTGGGCGATCCTGGCCTTCGAGGGATAGAAGGCCCGGTAGGGGAATGCCGAGCCGAGGATCAACAGCGTGTCGGCCGACTCCATGGCGTGATAGCCCGAGGAAAAGCCGATCAGCCCGGTCATGCCGACGTCATAGGGGTTGTCGTATTCCACGAACTCCTTGCCGCGCAGGGCATGGACGATCGGCGCCTTCAGCCTCGCGGCCAGCGCCACCACCTCGTCATGCGCCTCGGCGCAGCCGGCGCCGCATAAGAGCGTCACCTTCGAGCTGCCATTGAGCATCTCGGCCAGCTCGTCCACCTGCGCGGCGGAGGGCACCAGCCGGCCGATCTCCGGCTTGCGCCAGCGGATATCGACGCCCTCCGGCATCGGCTTCAGCGCGATGTCGCCCGGCAGCACGATCACCGCCACGCCGCGCTTGGCGATGGCGGTGCGCACGGCGATTTCGAGGACACGCGGCATCTGGTCGGGGTTGGACACCAGCTCGCAATAAACCGAGCACTCCCGGAACAGCTCCTGCGGGTGCGTCTCCTGGAAATAGCCGGAGCCGATCTCCGACGAGGGAATGTGGGCGGCGATGGCCAGCACCGGCACATGGCTGCGCTGGCAGTCGAACAGGCCGTTGATCAGGTGCAGGTTGCCCGGCCCGCACGAGCCGGCACACACCGCCAGCTCGCCGGTGATATGCGCCTCGGCCCCGGCGGCGAAGGCGGCCGCCTCTTCATGGCGCGTGCCCATCCAGCGGATCTCGTTCAGCCGGTGCAGGCTGTCGCTGAGCCCGTTGAGGCTGTCGCCCGTCACGCCCCAGATGCGTTTCACGCCGGCCTCGCCAAGAAACCGGGCGATGTAATGCGCTATGCTTTCCGTCATGAGCCAAACCTTCCTGCAATTCCTGCCGGCAACGGAGGCAACCCAAGGGACGCCAACCCGCCGCCCAATCCCCTCAACCTACCGCCGCAAAACGCGCCGAATTGCGGCAGCCCCGAAAACGCGACAGTCCAAAGCCAAAATTCAATCGATAAACCAAGGCGATACTAGAACGAGCGCCGGGCCAACGGGTTCCGTGGGCGGGCGGAAGAGAGGCGATCGTAGCAGGGGTTAGGGAGGGAGGATTGTACGGAACGTGCGGGAGGTTTTGGACATATTCCTAGATAAACGTCCATTGTGTCGGGCTAGTGCCCAAATACCGATTTCGTGCATGCGTTCTGAAACACCACGGCCGTTAAGGTCAAGCTCCAACAATCCGTCAGTACGACATCGGGCGCCGACGCCCCAATGGAAGAAATGTGGCGCCACGGACCAACAAAAGAAACCCCGTATCGATGCGCAAAACCGCTAAGCCAATCGTCGTTAAGAAAATCGGCTGGCCAAACCTCAACAAAACAACATCCAGCCCCAAAAGCGTGCCCCCTTAATACAATTCGACCTTACATCCCTTTTTACCTAGACCTACCCCTCCATACGCGCAGAATAAAATACGGTTGAAAGTACCAATAAATACCGAAATCGCTCTTATTCACATACCATCTCGCGCATTACGCCATCATTACGGGGTTTACTCAATCCCCGACAATAATAATACACGCGGTCATACGGATTTAAACACTGCCAACGGACACGAGAAACAGGTTATCGGCACAACTAAGAATTTCTGCTAAGATTGCATCACCTTGATGTACCATATATCGTAAAATATACGCATCTTATTAGTTACCTGTATATTGCTCTGGAGACACCGAATGGAGCTCGGAACCGCATTAAACGAGGTTATTCCAACGATTAAAAATTCTATAATAGACGCATTCGAAACGATTTTAATCCAGCAGAATTTATGGGACCAAATCTTTTATATATCCAAAGTCGCTGTGCTTTGTTTGGCAGCGCTTGTCAGTGTTGTTGCGATACGCCGGATAGCTGGATACATCAATAGCTTTTTAAAAAGCAGACTCGTCGTCACAAGTCGCCTGTTTAAACTAAGAGAAAATTACAGCATAAAGATTGAGAAAGAGGACTACAAAGGAGTACTTTACAAAAAACAACAATCAATTTATCTCGACGAAATAATAAAAAAGGCCGAAAAAACCAACCTATACGTTAGCCATTACTTGATATTCAAAGATACAATTTCCGCATACATTGCCTGTTTGTCCCCAAGCGAAACTATAGAATCACAGTTAGTTCTATTTAAGAGAAAAGTCGACCTCATCTCAAATTCGATTCTATCGCATTTGAATTCCCAGCTTGAAAGAATCAAATTCGAATTAGAAAGCGGCGAAAATCCGAATAAACCAGAGATTGAAATGCATCAATCTTCAATTGAACTTATAGTCAACTTAAAAGAAAGTACAATAAATAATCTCTTAGGACTATATAAGTCGGACGAAGAAGAATATGATGACGCCAAGAAAGACTATGAAAAATGGAAATCGACGCTTGGAAGACCACCTATATTCCATATCATTGGCGATTTATTCTTTTCAACCACCGATAGATGGGAATTCGCTCACAACTGGATAAAGAGGGTATTCTCGGACTCCGACGTAGGCGATCATAGCTCTTCTTCCAAATCATGGGCTCTAGAACGTATTTCGAAATGGCTATCCGCCCTAAATGCAGCTAATTATATTGCCCTAATTGCAGTCATTCCCGAAGTTTTTTTTTCGTATCCAGCCTTTGAGGCAGTTGCAAACGGAAATTTTTCCGCCGCAATATCCGCAACAATAGTCTTTACACTCTCTTTATACTTCCTAGGTCGTTCAACAGGGATTTTAATATCACGACGCAAAGTCACAAGCATCGCCACTGGAAAAACAGATAGCAAAATAAACTATCCATTCTGTTTTTTAATAGTATTTGTACTTGCACTGGTTTCGTTTGGCATATATTCTGGCGCCACGCTCAGAAGTATAACAGGTCAGGTTCTAGTTTTAAATGAGCAGATAAAGCAAAGTTCAGATGTAATCTCACTAGATAATTTTCAAAATGCCTTACCAACCCTCAATGATCAAGCAACCAATGCGGCCGAAGCGGCGTCATCTCAGGAGCGATCGATATCGAGTGATAAGGTACCAAATAATTGCAACTCAGAGAAATCCGAGAGAAGAGTATTCATCTGCCTGAGGACAGAACTTGTATCAAATGCATGGTACGCCTCTCATAATACGGAATTTTTCATATCAGCATTCATATATGCAGTATTTTTCTTGTCGGCAACTATCATAAACCTCCTGATAAACGACACGGTATTTGAGTATGGAGCGGTACTAAAGAGGTATGTGTCTCTAGGTCAAAGGCAGAAAGCCCAAAGAGGTGAAATTGCTTCCGCCGAGGCGTATTTCGACGCCCTAAAAGCTGACTTTGAGAAGAAAAAGGTTGGTCTAAAACTTCAAGGATGGGAGTCAGATTTGCGAAGCCAGTTAAAACAAATATCGTCTGAGGTTACTAGGCTCGAAAGAGCGCAGAAAGACTTTCGTATGTCTAGAATTAGACGTTTCGGGAATATAATATCGATATTCAGACGCCGCCAGGCAGGTAATATATCAACTATATTAAATCGACTAGAAGCCGAGATAGAGGGTGTTGCGAAATGAACAGAGTGATCAATCTATGTCTTTTTGCTGCGATCAGCGCTTTTGCAATCAAAGCTTCATATGCTCACACGATTATCATAATAGACAAAACAACGCCATGGTCGCCCGGCCTTAGTAGAAAATTTGTAGATGGGTTCACTGCCATTGAGGAAAGCTGCGCCCTAGCAGGGAACGTTTCTATATTCTCGGTTGGTTCGGACGCGTTCGACGCACGCCAAATAGTATCGATCGACGGAATACCAACCGCAAAAGAAGCCCCAATAATTGCAAAATGCGAACCGTCAAGCGACGCGTATGCAACCCCCACCCATACTACTCCTTCCAACACCCCAAATAAGCGAACTTGCGAAGAAGAGGAAAGTGCGAAAGTAATCTCCTATAATGAAGGCACCAGAAAAAGAAGATCCGCAATCACACAAATAGTCCAAAAAGTGGGGGATTTTATAAGAAGCAAAGAAGAACAAAAGAATACATCTATCTCTCCCCTCATTTATCAAATATCGGAACGATATTGCACAGTAGAGGACTGTGATTTCTTCATATTTTCTAATATGATCGAGGCAGAAGTGAGGCCATTTGTTCGAAAGGCTAGCTCGCCTCAACCAACACCATCCCCGGCCGTTGTCGCGGATGCAAAGTATTCAAAGATAGCGGTTTCTGACGTAGAGAAGTTTAAAATAAGAACAGCGAAGATTTGGGGATTTGGGGCGGACGAGATAAATGCTGTATCCGCAGATGGAAAGTCCGTTGAGTCGATCGATCTAGAGAAAGAGGCAAAGGATAACATCAAAATATACTGGAGGGAAATATTCAAGGTGGCTTCTAGCGGAAAGGCTGAAGTTTCATTTAGCGTGGAATTACCACCGATATCATGTAACTGAATGACGCCATACGTCTTGAAGCGAACGCCTACTGATTGAGACGAGGCAAAGTCAACGTCTTCGCTTCGGACTTCCGCTCGTTGAGTTCGGTGACAATTGCGGCACCCAGGAAATTTGAGTGCCCTTCGCAGAGTAGATTCTTTCACTGTTAGGGTGGCATCCTCAGATCAAGTTGAAGCGGGCGGGCTTGCCTTTCATAAATCAGACTACTCCAGCTTGCCTCCCCCCCCTCCCGTGATGTACGTTCATCAAGACTCGCTTGAATTGCCTTAATTCTCTTCAAATCCCCACCGAGATATGCACCTTTTCTTTTCGGTAGCGTACCTCAAAACATTCAAGCGAAAGCGGAGGAGCGAACCTGATGCCCAAGCAGATGACCTTTGGCGTGATCGTCGGAAACCGTGGATTCTTCCCCAGCCATCTCGCCGCCAGCGGCCGGCTTGAGATGATCGCCGCCCTTGAGAAGCAGGGCTATAAGGCGATCGTCGTATCGCCCGAAGAGACGGCCCATGGCGCGGTGGAAACCTACAAGGAAGCCGAGATCTGCGCCGCCCTGTTCAAGAAGCACGCCGACGAGATCGACGGCATCATCGTCACCCTGCCGAACTTCGGCGAAGAGCGCGGCCTTGCCGATGCCCTGCGCCTTGCCAACCTCAACGTGCCCGTGCTGATCCAGGCGACGCCCGACGAAGCCGGCAAGATGGCCATCACCCATCGCCGCGACAGCTTCTGCGGCAAGATGTCGATCTGCAATAACCTGCAGCAATATGGCATCAAGTATTCGCTGACGACGCTGCACACCGAGGCGCCCGACTCGCCCGAGTTCGAGGCCGACCTCAAGTGGTTCGCCGGCGTCTGCCGCGTCGTCCGCGGCTTCAGGAACCTGCGCGTCGGCGCCGTTGGCGCCCGCCCGGCCGCCTTCAACACCGTCCGCTATTCGGAAAAGCTGCTCGAGCGTTCGGGCATCACCGTCGACACGCTGGACCTTTCCGAAGTGCTCGGCCGCATCGGCCGCCTGAAGGACAACGACGCCGCCGTCGAGAAGAAGATCGCCGAGATCAAGGCCTATGTCCCCACCGGCCATACGCCGCAGGACGCCCTGATCAAGATGGCCAAGCTCGGCGCCGTGCTGGACAACTGGGTGGAGACCAACCGCCTGACCATCACTTCCGTGCAGTGCTGGACCAGCCTTGAAGAGTTCTTCGGCATCGTGCCCTGCACCGTCATGAGCATGATGAGCCAGAAGCTCTTGCCGTCGGCCTGCGAGGTCGATACGCTCGGTTCGCTCTCCATGTACGCCCTGGCGCTGGCCAGCGAGACGCCGTCGGCGCTCCTCGACTGGAACAACAACTACGGTGGCGACCCCAACAAGGCCGTCTGCTTCCACTGTTCGAACCTGCCCAAGCACTTCTTCAACGAAGGCGTGAAGATGGACTACCAGCAGATCATCGCTGGCACCGTGGGCGCCGAGAACACCTATGGCACGCTGGACGGCAAGGTGAAGTCGGGCGCGATGACCTTCCTGCGCCTCTCCACCGACGACCTCACCGGCAAGATCAAGGGCTACACCGGCCAGGGCTCGTTCACCGACGATCCGCTCAACACCTTCGGTGGCGCCGGCGTGGTGAACATCCCCAACCTGCAGAAGCTCCTGCGCTACATCTGCGAGAACGCCTTCGAGCATCACGTGGCCACGAACTTCTCCAGTTCGGCTGCTGCGGTGACGGAAGCGGCCTCAAAATACTTGGGCTGGGACATGTACGTCCACGAGTGAGCCTAACTGGAAACTCTACTGGGGCGGACATTTGGCTTAGTCCTCTGCGCTTCCGGTGCTCACGGACAGAACGTCCGCTGCGCTCCGGTTCTCGAAGCCGTCGCCACCTGCCTCGCCCCAGCGAGTTTCGAGCCAGGCTCAGTGTCTCGCATGACAATCGCGTTTCCGGTGGCTCATCGGAAACGCCATTCCCCTCATTGGCTTGATCCGTTGCCAACCGAGGTTGACAACGGGCGTGCCATAAGTGGAATTTGACTCTCAAGTTTGTGCGTTTGCTCACTGAGGGGTTTGATGAGACCGACCATCCACGACGTCGCCCGCGCTGCCGGTGTCGGCCTTGCCACTGTGGACCGTGTGCTCAACGATCGCCCCGGCGTGCGCGCGGCGACGGCCGAGCGGGTCAAGGCGGCGGTCGACAAGCTGGGTTTCGTGCGCGACGCCTCGGCGGCGGCGCTGGCCCGCAAGCGCATCGACCGTCTGGTGTTCCTGATCCCCGATGGCCCCAGCGATTTCATGCATCGCCTGGTGATGGAAGCGCGCGAGGCGAGCCAGCGGCTGGCCGGCAAGCGCGTGGAGATCGAAGTGCGCACCGTGCCGCCCTTCGATGGCGATGCCTTGACCGAAGCCCTGCGCGCCATCGACACCGAGGCCGTGGCCGGCGTGGCGCTGGTCGCCACCGAGTCGGCGGCCGTCCGGGCCGAACTCTGCCGCTTCAATGTCGCCGGCATCCCGGTGGTGACGCTGGTGTCGGATGCGCCGCGCTTTCCCCGCCACCACTATGTCGGCATCGACAACGTCGCCGCCGGCCGCACCGCCGCCAGCCTGCTCGGCCAGTTCCTCGGCGGACGCCAGGGCAAGATCGTGGTGGTCGCCGGCTCGATGCTGGTGCGCGACCATGTCGAGCGCCGCATGGGCTTCGATCAGGTGATCAGCAGCGAGTATCCGCACCTGCAGACGCTGGTGACGCTGGAAGGCCGCGACGAGCGCGAAGCCACCCGCGACGCGCTAAGGGCCTGCCTCGAACGCGAGGGCAACATCGTCGGCCTCTACAACATCGGCGCCGGCCATCAGGGCATCCTCGACGTGGTCGCCGAGCTGCCGCCTGAGGCACGCCCCGTCGTGGTGGCCCACGAGCTCTACGACGTGACCCGCGCCGCCCTGGAAGCCGGCCTGATGCACGCCATCATCAACCAGGACGCCGGCCACGAAGTCCGCAGCGCCATCCGCGTCCTGCGCTCGATGATCGACGGCACGCAACTGGTGGCAGGGCAAGACGCCATCCGGATCGAGATCTATCTCAGGGACAATCTGCCGTAGGGGCCAAGGGGAGCGACGCCAGGCGCCGCCCGATCCATTTGCTCCGCCCGCATAAAGCTAGGCGCGAGCTAACCACCTGTATCGTCTATATAAATCTGTCATCCTTGCGAAAGCGAGGACCTCAGGCAGAACAAAGCAATCGGCCGATATCGCGCTCCAACCACACACGGCGCCCGATACCGCCCTCACCACCTTCTCGTCCTGAGGTCCTCGCTTTCGCAAGGATGACAGCATTATATTGATGAAACAAACACTTGGCCGCAAGCGAGCTTCCCCATCGGACTGTCACCCTCGCGAATGCGAGGACCTCGGGCAGAACGAAACTCCCAGCCGATATAGCGCTCCAACCACACACGGCGCCCGATACAACCCTTACCACCTTCTCGTCCTGAGGTCCCCGCTTTCGCAAGGATGACAGCATTATTTTGATGAAACAAACACTTGGCCGCCAGTGAGCCTCCCCATCGGGGTGTAATACTGCGCTTGGGCGCAGAACCTCATGCAGGATTGAGCGCAGCAGCGATACAGCGCTCCAAATACACAGGTGCCTGATACAGCCTTCGCCGCATTATCGTCCCGAGTCATGCACCCAGAGCTCAGGATGGCGGCGTAATAAGCTGGAACGCGAGCTAACAACCTGTTCCCTATATATAAATCTGTCATCCTTGCGAACGCGAGGACCTCGGGCAGAACGGAGCGATCGGCCGATATAGTGCTCACTCAGCTCGGGCGCCAACACGCCCCTCACCCGCCGTCACCACTCCTTTCAGCTGTCTGGAACACCTCGGCCAGCCAATCGATGAACACCCTGAGCCGCGACGACAGATGCCGGCTCTGCGGGTAGAGCACCGATACGGGAACCGACCGCGGCGGAAAGGACTCGAGGATCGGAACCAGCACCCCAGCCGCGATCTGATGCGCAATACGGTAGCGGGGGACCTGGATCAGCCCCAGCCCCGCGACGCCCGAGGCGGTGTAGATTTCCGCGCCCCGCACGACGACATCGTAAGGCAGCGCCCGTTCCTGCAAGCCGCCGTCGGTCTGGAATTCGAGCGGATAGGGCTGCCCTGTCGTCGAGGCGCTATAGGCAACCATCCGGTGTCCCGCAAGGTCGTCCGGCGTCGACGGGACGCCGTGCCGCGCCAGATAGGCCGGGCTCGCCAGGGTCAACTGCTCGAACGCGGTGATGCGGCGGCCGATCAGCGACGAGTCCGACAGTTCGCCGGCCCGCAGAACGCAGTCGACGCCCTCGGTGATCAGGTCGACCATCCGGTCGCCCTCGCTGAGGCTGAGCGCAATCCCCGGATAGCGCGCGATGAAGCCGGGCAAGGCCGGCAGCACGAAGAACCGCGCAATGGTTCCCTGCATGTCGACGCGCAGCGGGCCCTTGGGTTCGGCGGTCTGGAACACGCTCTCCACCTCGTCGAGATCGGCTAGCAGCCGAACGCAGCGCTCGTGATAGAGCGCGCCGTCGAGCGTCGCCCGCACGTTGCGCGTCGTCCGTTCGAGCAGCCGCACCCCGAGGTCCGCCTCGAGGCGCTGGATGGCGTGCGTCGCGCTCGGGCGCGGAATCCTGAGGTCGCGCGCCGCCTGCGCAAAGCTGCCGCGTTCGACGATCCTGACGAACAGCCGCATGACGTCGATGCGATCCATCACACCACCCCGATTGTTATGATTTCTGGAATAGTGATGTTGAAGACGGCTTTCTAGTGCCGAATTTCAAAACAGCTATCTTCCCTCCAAGACCAGCGGCGATCCCGCTCCGCTGATCCTCCTGCGCGACGGCGATCCCGCAGCGGTCGGCCGCCATCACGCAACCCAACGCCACCTCGACAGTTCAACCCGTCACAGGAGTGAAGACATGCCCTTCGCCAATTTCAAAGTCCCCGAAGCCGCGCTCAGCCGGGCCAAGAAGGAAGAACTCGTGCATCGCACCACGGCGATGCTGGTGGAATATTTCTCCGAGGCCGCACGCCCGCACACCATGGTGCTGATCGAGGAAATCAAGGACGGCGGCTATGCCCGCGCCGACGAGGTTTTCGTGATCCCCGACGCCTACCGGGCCAAGGACTGACGACAGCGGCAACAGCGAGAAAGGAACAGCGACAATGACCACCTCGACAAACAGGGTTGCCATCGTCACCGGCGCGTCTCGCGGCATCGGCGCCGCCATCGCGCGCCGGTTGGCGAGTGATGGCCTCTCGGTCGTCGTCAACTATGCCGGCAGCGCCAAGGCCGCCGCCGATCTGGTGGACGAGATCGAAAAAGCCGGCGGCCGGGCCATCGCCTGCCAGGCCGACGTCAGCGATCCACAGGCCGTGAGCCGGATGTTCGATGCCGCCGAGGCCGCCTATGGCGGTATCGACGTCCTCGTGAACAACGCCGGCATCATGAAGCTGGCCCCGCTGGCGCAGGTCGACGACGCCAGCTTCGACCAGACCATCGCCATCAATCTCAAGGGCACGTTCAACGGCCTTCGCGAGGCGGCAAAGCGCCTGCGCGACGGCGGACGCATCGTCAACTTCTCGACCAGCGTCGTCGGGCTCTATCAGCCCGGCTATGGCGTCTACGCGGCCACCAAGGCCGCCGTCGAAGCGCTGACCCACATCCTCGCCAAGGAACTGGGTGCACGCGGCATCACGGTCAACGCCGTGGCGCCCGGCCCCGTCGCCACCGAGCTGTTCCTTGACGGCAAGGACCAGGCGACGCTCGACCGCATCCGGCAGATGAACCCGCTCGGCCGTCTCGGCGAAGTCGACGACATCGCGCGGGTCGTCGCGCTGCTGGTCGGGCCGGACAGCGGCTGGATCAACGGCCAGATCGTCCGCGCCAACGGCGGCGTGGTTTGAAGAAATAAGATGATGAGGCCGGATTGGCCCTGACGCCGATGCGAGCCTCCATCACCTTGTCGGAGCGTTGGAAAACCGCGCTTCCAGCGGCTTGAGATTGTCCGGCCTCGCTTCGGTCAGGATGCCATAGAGCTCCGGCCGCCGTCCCCTCAGCCAGCGCTGCCCCGTGCATCTGTCGAGCAGGCCGAGGTCGAGGTCGGCGTTGACCATGTCATCGCCTGCCTTCGCCGTTTCCACAATGATCCGGCCATAGGGATCGAGGATCATGGCGTTGCCAATGCGCACCTCGTCCTCATCCTGACCGATGCCGTTGCTGAAGATCAGGAACAGGCCGTTGTCATGGGCGCGGGCCGGCAGCCAGCGCATCAGCCAGCCGCGGCCGTTCGGCCTCAGAATTTCCTCCTCGATGGAGGTAGGGTCTTCCTGCCGGCGCACCCACTTCTCGACCGGTATGTGCTTCATGCCCCAGGGACTCACCGAATTGCAGCCGCCCGTCTGGTGCGGCGCGATCAGCAGCTCGGCCCCAAGCAGCGCCGTCGCCCGGGCATTCTCGACGAGATTGTTGTCCCAGCAGATCAGGATGCCTGCCCGAATGCCCCAGGGCGTGTCGAACACCGTGTAGCGGTCGCCGCTCGCAATCAGCCTATGCTCGAAGGCATGCAGCTTGCGATGGCAATGCACCGCACCATCCGGCAGACAGACGGCATAGGCGTTGTAGAGCTTGTTGTCGGCGCCGCGCTCCAGGAAGCCCGCGCCGATGGCGATGCCATGCCGCCGCGCCAGCGCCGCCACACGGCCGATCGACGGCCCGTCGAGCGGCTCGGCCAGCGCCTCGAGCCCTGCTGCGTCGAGCTTCGGCACGTGCCAGTAGCCGGTGATGCACATTTCGGGAAAGACAACGAGCTGGCTGCCGGCGGCGAGCGCCTTGGCGACAAAGGCATCGATGCGCCCGAGATTATAGGGCTTGTCGCCAGCCCGATGCTGGAACTGCACGGTGGAAACCTTGAGCGTCATGGCCCATCCTCCTCTGCTGGCCACGAGCTTGCGTCCATCCCTCCCATCTGTAAAATGACAAATTATCCGGAAATTAGTCGAAACTGGAATGGATCCAAAGCTTCTCCGCGCCTTCACAGAATTGGTCGATGCCGGCCATTATGGCAAGGCAGCGCTGAAGCTCTGCATCACCCAGTCGACGCTGACCAAGCAGATCCAGGCGCTGGAGGCCGCCATCGGCGGCGCGCTGTTCGAACGCGGCCGGCACGGCGCCAAGCCGACAGCCCTCGGGCTGGTGCTGCTGGCCGAAGCGCGGCCGCTGCTGCGAATGAATGAAGAAGCTGACCTGCGGCTCCAGCGCGCCAGCGCCGGCCTCTCCGGCCGGCTCGACATCGGCTTCGGCATTTCCACCCTGATCGCCGCGCCGGCGCTGATCGCCGGCTTCCGCAAGGCCGTTCCCGCCTCAGAGATCACTCTCAACGACATGTCTTCGCGCGAGCAGCACGAGCGTCTTCTGGCCGGCCGGCTGGATGTCGGCTTCTGCCGCGCACCGGTGACCGCGGACCTCTCCTTCGCCCCCATCCTCACCGAACACCTGGCGCTGGTGGTGCCGCATGGCGTGGCACCGCCGCCGCCAGATCGGCTCGACGAGCTCAACGCCCTCGGCTTCGTAGCGTTAGCGCCCCGCCGCGGCCCCGGCCTTGATGCACAAGCCACCGCTTGGTGCCGGGATGCAGGCTTCACCCCGCGCATCGTCCAGCAGGCCGACGACATCCTCACCGTCCACGCTGTCGTCGCCGCCGGCCTCGGCGCGGCGCTCCTGCCCTGGCAGGGCGTCGAAGCGCTGGGCGACCGAACCCAGCACCTGCGCCTGTCCGGCCCTCATGCCACATGGCCCATCGGCCTTTGCTGGCGCGCCGCCGACAGCAATCCGCTGCTCAAAAGGTTCGTGGAGCATGTGCGAAGAACAGCAAAGCTTCAGCCCGAGGCTCATTGAGCCCTATATCAATCGCTCGCCCTTTCCGGCCTGAGGTCCTCGCTTTCGCAAGGATGACAGGAGAATTATATTCACGAACAATCGGATAGCGAGGCACTCGTTCGCATCAAGCTGTCATCCTTGCGAAAGCGAGGACCTCAGGCAGGATGAAACTCTCGGCTGATATAGGGCGCACTCCCCCTATTCCGGCTTGTAGCCCGGCTTCTTGTAGAGCCGGTCCATCACCGGCTCGATCTCCGGCCGATAGACCACTGGGGTCCACTGATCGGCCGGCACATCCTCGATGGCGACGGACACCGAGCTTTCCTTGCAGCCGGCGCCATCCATGATCGCCTTGGTGACGAGCTCGGCGAGGCGCTGTTTCTGCTCCTCGCCCCGGCCCTCGATCATCTTGATCACGACATGCGGCATGGGGATCTCCTTAGTTGATTACACGCGCAACAGCGCCTTGATCGCCCGCCTTTCATCCATCGCCTTGTAGGCTTCGGCGACCTGGTCGATCGGCAGCTCCAGGTCGAACACCTTGCCCGGATGGATCTTGCCGGTCCAGACCAGATCGATCAGCTCGGGCAGGAAGCGGCGGACCGGCGCCGGGCCGCCATGCAAGTGGATGTGGGCGAAGAACAGCTGGAAGCCGTCGAGGCTCACGCCATGCGGCACGCCGACGAAGCTGACGTGGCCGCCCTTGCGGGCGCTCTGGATGGCCTGGGTGAAGGCGCCCTGGGTGCCGACGCATTCGAGCACGCTGTCGGCGCCGACGCCGCCGGTCATCTCCATGATGCGGGCAACGCCTTCGTCACCGCGCTCGGCGACGATGTCGGTGGCGCCGAACTCGCGGGCCAGCGCCTGGCGGGTCGGGTGGCTGCTCATGGCGATGATGCGGCTGGCGCCCTTGAGCTTGGCGGAGAGCACGGCGAGCAGGCCGACGGCGCCGTCGCCCACCACCACCACCGTCTTGCCCGGCTTCACCTCGGCCGCATCGGCGGCAAACCAGCCGGTGCCCATGACATCGGACAGCGTCAGGAGATCCGGGATCATCGACGGCGGCGGCATGTCGGGCGTCGCCACCAGCGTGCCGTCGGCCATCGGCACGCGGACCATGCCGGCCTGGGCGTCGCCCACCAGCTCGCGGTTGACGCAGGACGACTGGTAGCCGATCTGGCAAGCTGGGCAGGTGTTGTCGGAGGCGAAGAACGAGCCGATGACGAACTGTCCCGGCTTCACCGTGGTCACCGCGCTGCCCACTTCGACCACAACGCCGCAATATTCATGGCCCATCCGCCTCGGCTCGTTCACCGGCTGGATGCCGCGATAAGGCCAGAGGTCGGAGCCGCAGACGCAGGTGGCCGACAGCTTCAGAATGGCGTCGGTCGGCTTTTGGATGGTGGGGATGGCAACCGCCTCGAAGCGAACGTCGCGCGGGCCGTGCAGAACCGTGGCTTTCATGCTGTTCTCCGTCTTGTCGTTTACTTGCCGGCGTCCGCGAACACCTTGCGGGCGATGGTCACGGCGGTATTGGCCGCCGGCCAGCCGGCGTAGAAGGCGAGATGGGTGATCGTCTCGACAATCTCCTCCCGGCTGAGGCCGTTTTCCAGCCCCAGCTTCAGGTGGTAGGGCAGCTCGTTGACCCGATAGAGCGCCACCAAGGTCGAGATCGTGATCAGGCTGCGGTCGCGTGGAGCAAGGCCCGGTCGCTTCCAGACATCGCCGAACAGCACGTTGTCGGTGTAGTCGGCGAGCGCCTGGGCGATGTCGTTATAAGCCTTCTGTGCGTCGGTCAGGTGTTCGGTCATCTGCGATTTTCCTTTGGTCACTCGGCAACCGCCAGCGTAGCGGGCACGCCCTTCAGCTGCCGCTCGAAGGCCGCGATCGCCTTGTCGTCGACGCCCGTCGTCCCGAAGAAGGCGAGCGGCGGCAGGTAGGTCATGCCGACATAGAGCGCGCTGGCCTTGAGCGGCGTCAGCACCTCGTCGATGGTGCTTTCGATGAGCCCTTCGGCCGAATAGGTGTGTTCGCTGCCGCCAGCCGTGACGACGGCCTGCAGCGTCTTGCCCTTGAGGGCGGTGCCGTCGGGGCCGAACGCCCAGCCATAGGTCCAGACCTCGTTGAGGTAGGCCTTCAGCATCGGCGTCATGTTGAACCAGTGGATGGGAAACAGAAAGACGATCCGGTCGGCTGCCTCCATCGCCCTCTGCTCGGTGGCGACATCGAAGGCGGAGGTCTTGCTGCCGTAGATCGACTCGAGATTGCGCACCGTTACATCGGCCACTTTGCCGGCCACCTGCTGCAAGGCCCGGATGGCGGAGGAACGTTCAAAATAGGGATGGGAGACGATCACAAGCGTTTTCATGGGTGGGCTTTCTGGAGTTTGGCAAGCGCAGCCTCAGTGCACTGCGCGACCTTTTCGGCTCGCGTCGGTCGCCGTCCAGAGTGATGACAGCCTGATCCAATGAAAACAAAATCACAGATCCGTCATCTGCCTGGAGAACTCAAGCTGATGGATGATTAGGCGACGGCTTCCACGAGATAGGCGTCGCTCGTCGACGAGCCGAGGCGGATACCGAGGATCGCCTGATACACCGGCGAGGCGTACCAAGCCTCCGCCGCCGCCTTACTGGGGAATTCGAGGATGACCGTCAGCCCCTCCGGCGCCGTGCCTTCGACGGCCGTGGCCGGACCGCCCATCAACAGGCGCCTGCCACCGAACGGCGCGACAGTTGCCATTGCCGAGGCGAGATAGGGCGCGATCGCCTCGCGATCGTGAATGGTGGTGTGGAAGATGAAATAGGCGGGTGCGGACATCGGGCTTCCCTCTGCCATTGGGGCTCGATGGCTATATAGGGCAAGGCCATTGATGACTTGAATGCGCCATCGGGTTGGTGATTACATAACCTGACGTTGAGAATTATCCCCAGCCGAACGGTCCGCCCATGGATTCCACCCAGCGCGTGCGCGCCATCCTGTCCTTCATCAATGCCGCCGATGCCGGTAGCTTCGCTGGCGCCGCCCGCGCCCTCGGCATCTCTTCAGCCGCCGTCAGCAAGAACATCGCCGGGTTGGAGAAGTCACTGGGCGTCCGCCTGATGAACCGGACCACCCGCACCCTCAACCTCACCGAGGAGGGCGAGACCTTCCTGCGCGAGGCGCGTGTCGCGCTGGCCGCGCTCGATCAGGCGGCGGAAGCGGTGATCGCCCATCGGGCCGCGCCCACCGGCCGCGTCCGCATCTCCACCAGCGTCGGCTTCGGCCGCGAACAGCTGACGCCGATCTTGCCCAGCCTGATCGACCGCTATCCCGGCCTTACCATCGAGGTGGACTATGACGACCGCCTCGTCGATCTGGTGCACGATCGCTACGACATGGCGCTGCGCGGCGGCCACATCGCCGACAGTTCGCTGATCTCCCGTCCGGTCTGCCAGATGAATCTCGTGCTGGTGGCCTCGCCCGCCTATCTCGCCGCCCATGGCACGCCGCGCACGCCGGAGGATCTCGCCCAGCATCGTCTGCTGACCCGCCGCTTCCTCGGCGGTCGCGTCTCTCCGTGGAACTTCCGCGCCGCCGACGGCAGCCTCACCACCGCCAACACCGAGCGGGCGGCACTCACCCTTTCCTCGCCCGAGGCGCTGGTGCAGGCGGCGCTGGATGGCGCCGGCATCGCCGAAGTGGGTGCCCACCACGCCTTCAAGCATCTCGTCGCCGGCAGCATGAAAGCGCTGCTCCTCGACAGCCATCACCCCGGCAACTTCGACATGACGTTGCAATACCCGCATCGGGCACTGATCGCGCCGCGCGTCCGCGTCACCGTCGACCATCTCCTCGCAGCCTTCGCCGGCATGGAAGAGCTGCACGTGCGACTCCCGGAACTCCGGAAGTTCGCGGCATAAACGCTATTCTTGTTTCGTGTAGCGCAGCTCGCCATACAACTTGGAACACCTGCCGATCATCTGGCCAGACAGTTTGGGAAACCGAACCGGAGAGTGCTCATCCGCGACGAGAAAGCCGCGCAAATGCAAGACTTCCCTGGGTGCTCGCCCATGAGCAGACCAGACATACCCCCGGTACAACTCTGCACAACGTAACATTGTGCAGTGATTATTTCCGGCAAGACAGACTTCCGGTGTCGCGACGAAACTGCGATCCCAAGCACAGCTTTTGCGAGAAGCCGCAACCTCTCCCGCCAAATGAAGCACCCCAAAATAGAAACGATACTAATCTAGATATATACATATAAGAACGAAAAATTACTTAAATTATAGACTGATACGCATATAAAAGCCAAACACACGCACCTTGAATATCTTCAAGATACGAAAAGACCCGTGTATGACGGAAACTTGTACAAACGAACTTACTCGTATAGACGAGCCAAACGCCATGAACCAACGAGAGAAATAAAAAAGTATTTCAATGAACCTATTCTTGAAAATTCTATAATTCAGACGCATTTTCTTGAGCAAGAGCGCGCCGCCAGACCAGCGCCCTTATCTGTTCCGAAAATAAAACCCGTCACAAATATCGATATAAAGCTGATTGTAGATTCAGATAACCACCTCGATGCACAACGTTAACAAAGCAAATACCTTTTTATATTAATCCGACTCCATGCTTTTAAGCGGGGGTAAGGATATGGATCGCCTGAAAATTTCACACAGGCTCTATGCGGGCTTCGGCTTGGTGACCCTGATGCTCATCGCGGTCGCCGTCGCCGGCTATGTATATCTCACGGATTCCTCGGCCTATACCAAGGAATCGGTACGTGTTTATACGTTAAATCTCAACATGGAGATGGCACTCAAGCAGATCGCCATGGGCCGCGCCTCCTTCTACGAGGCGCTGGCACAACCCAAGCGTCAGGTCGAGATCTTCGATCGCATGGGCCAGAACTTCACCAATGCCGAGACCAGGCTCGATGACGTCGCGGCGAACACGCAGGACCCGGCCCGCAAGGCAAAGGCCACGGAGCTCGCCACAACGCTGAAGAGCTATCATGCCGGCGTCAAGAAGCTGGCCGATCAGATCACTGGCGGCGACGCCGCAGCCATCAACTCCGATCTTCGGTCGGAACTCGCGGCGATCTATCCCAAGATTGACGCGCTCGGCACCGAACTTTCAGGCGTCTACGGCCAGCTCGCCCAGCAGATGGGTCAAGCAGGCATTGATGGCTCTGCCGAGGGCGTGACACTCGAAGTGAGCATCGGTGTGGTCGCCACGCTGATCGCGCTTGTCATCGCCTTTGTCAGCGCCGTTTCGGTTATGCTGCCACTCGGCATTGCTATCGACTATGTGCAGGCGTTGGGCCGAGGCGAGAAGAACTTCACCGTCTCCATCGCCACGCGGCGCGACGAGTTCGGCATTCTCGGCGGCGTCGTCGAAAAGTGCCGCCTGAGCATGATTGCCGACGAACAGGCCCACGCCGAACGCCAGGCGCGCGAGCATGCCGAGCAGGAACATCTCAAGGCACGCCAGCGTATGGCCGATGAGTTCGCCGCCGAGATGAAAGAGCTGGCAAATAACTTCGCCGCTTCCTCGGCCGAAATCGCCGACAGCGCCCATGGCCTCGCCGCCACCGCCGAGGAGACCGCCCGCCAGGCGCAGGCCGTCGCCGCCGCCGCCGAACAGGCCGCCAGCAACGTGCAGACGGTCGCCGCGTCTTCGGAAGAGATGGCCGCCTCGGTGCACGAGATCAGCTCGCGGGTCGATCATTCGGCGAAAGTCGCCGAAACCGCCTTCGGAGAAGCGCAGGCCTCCAACGCCCGCATCTCGACGCTGGCGTCGTCCGCAGCCGCCATCGGCGACGTGGTCAACATCATCCGCAACATCGCCGAGCAGACCAACCTCCTGGCGCTCAATGCCACCATCGAGGCGGCACGCGCCGGCGAGGCCGGCAAGGGCTTCGCGGTGGTGGCCGCCGAAGTGAAGCAGTTGGCCGACCAGACGTCGCGGGCCACCGGCGACATCGAGACCAAGATCGGCGAGATCCAGGAGTCGACCAACAACACGGTCCACTCCATGACGGCGATCGTCAAGACGATCACCAATATCAAGGAAGTGGCCTCCGCCATCGCCGACGCTGTGGAGGAACAGGGCGCCGCAACCACCGAGATCGCCAACAACTGCCAGCAGGCGGCCATCGGCACCACCCAGGTCACGGAGAACATCTCCGGCGTCGGTCAGGCCGCCGAGATGACCGGCGCCGCCTCGACCCAGCTGATGAACCTCTCCACCGGCCTGTCGTCCAAGGCTCAGAACCTGAAATCGGTGGTCGAGACCTTCGTCACCAAATTCGCCGCAGCCTGAGAAAAACTCACCCCGCGACATCCGAAAGCCGGCGCGCCACCGCCGGCTTTCCAGCTTGAAGGACGTACAAGCGCCGTTTCGTCAGGCGCCCTCAGTCCCAACGCGCTCCGACAGAAGCTTCCCGGCGATCTCCAGGGCCTCCTCGCGAGATGCGGCGAGCCTCATCGGGTAGCCCCAGAATTTGGCAAACGCCACACCGAAAGGCTTGAATGTCAGACGCTTGGCGGCGCTCGGCTCGATGACGACCATCGCCAGCACTAGTGTCCGCAGTTCGGCCTTGTGCTTCTTCATCCACAGCGAGGTGCGCTTCTTTTCTTCCTGGCTGTGCTCGTGGTCTTCGTTCGGAGCGGAATCGGTCAAGACCACAAACGGCTTGCCACGCTTCAGGTTCGCCTCCAACGCCTTGAAATCTTCGTCATGGTCGTGATCGAGGCCTTCATCAAAACTCATCCAGACGAGCGGGAAGTTCGTGCTGTCCAAAGGCATCTATCGTCTCCTTAACTGGATGGATGCTTTCAATTCGAGCGGATGTGCCGCTACGACATGGTCAGCGCGACCGCCCCCGGAAGCGTGACTGCCAAAAGCTCCAGGCCGACCAGATGGCCGCCGTCGCGTAAGCCATCCGACACGCCCGCGAGGGTGCTCGTGGTGAAAAGCAGGCCGCCGAGCACGAGCATGGCCCAATCGGTTGCGCGCCTTCCGGCAAGCGCCAGCAACGGCGGGACAACCCAGGCACCGTAGAAGATGGAAACGCCCCATAGCGCGGCGGGACCGAAGGTCATGGCCTGCATCGTCCCGCTGCTTTTGACGTAAGCGTTCAGAAAAGTGAAGGACTGGAGCGTGACGTACATGACGGCTCCGACTGCCGGTACAAGCCACACCAGCGCCAACCTAACCGTGTTCTTCTCGACCACTCTTTTACTCCTGTTCATTTGCCAGTCCGGCTAGCTGCCTGCCGCCCCTCTGGAAGACATGGCGATCACCGGCGCATCGGCCCGCAGCTTTTTCTTGAAAGTAATATGGCGGTTTTCAGATGGCGTCATTGCGCAATGCCACCAATTTATGTTTTGATCCGGCCAAATAGGAAACACAGCGGGGCTTTCGATGTATGTGGACGTTCGCAGCGATTGGCTTTCCTATGTCGATGCGGTTCCTCGCGCCCTCGTCGCCGCCAATGCCGTTGCCAGCCTCACCACCCTCGACCGATCGTCGCGCCACCAGCACCGCAAGGCCCAACTGATGTTCACGGTGCGCGGGATCATCAACTGCGAGGTCGACGACGCGGTCTGGATCGTGCCGCCGCAATGTGCCGTATGGATTCCGGGCGGGCTGCCCCATACGGTTTTCGGCTCGGGGCAGGTGGAATGCATCTCCCTCTTCATCGAGCCCCCCGAGGTTCCCAACCTGCCGGACAAATGCTGCACCATCACCGTGTCGGGCCTTCTCTCTCATCTTCTGATGCGGGCCAACGAACTTCCGGAGCTCTATGACCCAGACGGTCCGGACGGCCGCATCGTGTCCGTCATCTTCGACGAGTTGGCCGTGGCTCCGGTCGAAGACCTTCGCCTGCCGATCCCCAGGGATCCGCGCCTGAAGAAGCTCGCCGACCTGTTGATCTCCGCGCCCGCCGATCGGGCCACGGTCGCGGAATGGGCCTCCCGTGTCGCGCTCAGCGAGCGCAGCTTGAGCCGCATGCTGGCCGAACAAGTCGGCATGAGCTTCGGCCGCTGGCGTCGGCAGTTGCATGTTGTTCTCGCCTTGCGTCATCTGAGCGTCGGTCAGTCGGTCCAGGCAGTTGCCATGGATCTCGGCTATGAAAGCGCCAGCAGCTTCGTGACAATGTTCAGAAAGATGGTCGGCAAACCGCCAAGCCGCTATCTGCTCGACCGGCTTGGGCCTACCTCGCAGTCATCGCGAGCGACAGGCCCTGCCGGACTTCATCCGTGATACGAAGCCTAAGGATCAGAAACTCTTAGTGAGTCCGACCCCGACGATGCGGCCGGGCCCGACCGCGACGGTTTCCGCGCCAAGATAGCGCGCACCGTAGGTTTCGTAGCGTTCATCGAGAAGATTGCGCCCGTAGGCATAGATTTCCAGGTCGTTTGCATCGTTCTTCCACCCGATCCGGGCATCCACAATATTGTAGGACTTCAGATCGAATGAATTGTCGATATCGGCGGCACGGCTCCCGGTGAACTGATACTGCACCCCAAGCGACACCGAACCCGGCAGATTGAGCACGCTGGCCGGAGTTTCGTATTGCAGCCCTGTCGTGACGGTCCATTCCGGTGTGTTGGGGACCCTGTTCCCGTCGACATTATAGGAAAGGGCGCCATTGGACCCCAGCTCGCTGTGAATGTAGCCGACGCCGCCGGTCAGGGTCAGGCCATCCAGGATGAGCATGCGCCCCTGAAGCTCGAAGCCGCTGGTCTGGTAATCCTGATAGGTCGTCTGGAATGCCCCGAGCGCAGGATCAACATAGCTTATGACGCCGTTACTGATGTCGTTGTGATAGACGCTGGCATCGAGTTCGACGCGATTGTCGAACAGGCTTGTCTTCACGCCGGCCTCATAGGTCCAGCCCGTCGCCGCCGGATACGGGTCGGGTACGACGCCATTCACGGCGTAACCGAACAACGGATAGACGCGCGTGGCGTGTCCGCGCGCCAGCGATACATAGGTCTGGATGTCATCCGTCCATTTGTAGGCAAGCGCCACTCGGCCCGTCGGATAGGTTTGAGAGGTCGAATTCGAACCCGCGAGATCGACGATATCCAGCGAGTTGCTGCGCTTGAAATCAATGTCGTCGTGGCTCAGTCGACCGCCGAGCGAAAGCTCCCAGCGCTCTGCGAACGGAATCGACATGTCACCGAACAGGCCAAGGTTGGTGCTGTCGAGGTCGGTGTCCATCCTGACGGAGTCATAGTAGGGCCAAGGCGCGCATTGAGCGCTGTTGCACGCGCGGCTGCCTTCGGTGCGACTGACGCTGGCACCGACGACCCAACGGATCGGATCGTCCTCAAGCGAACTCAGCCGAAACTCCTGGCTGTAGATATTCTCTTTATCGTCGAGGTGACCGGTAGAGCTGACAGCCGGAAATCCAATCGCGTCGTAGAGCAACTTGTCGGCATTGTCGTTCCTGCTGCCCAGTTCGTTGTGCTGGTAGGCACTGACCGAGGTGAGCTTAAAAGCATCGAACCGGTGTTCCACGGTCAGCGTGGAGCCGTCCTGGTTGGTCACCGACTTGGGCTCGGTCAGGGTTCCGCTGATCGGGAATCGTGCCGTATCGCGCAGCAGGTAGAACGGTGCATTGCCTTCATCGCGCAGGTGATTGCCGGTCAGCGTGATGGTCGTGTTCTCGAGGCCGGTGAAGCGCAGGCTGCCACGGAATGCGGCAATGTCGCGTTCGCCGAGATCGTCGGTGAACAAACTACGGACGTCACCGTTCTGGTGACCGAAACGTACGGCCATGCGTCCATCCAGCGCATCGGGGATGATATTGCCGCCAACAACCGCCTCGCCCATGCGATAGCCGTTACTGCCAATCTCGCTGGTCACATGGATGTCGCGCTTGCCGTCCGGTTGATTGGTAACGACGTTGATGGCGCCGCCGAGGGCATTGCTGCCCCACAGCGTGCCCTGCGGACCCCGCATCACCTCGATCCGGCTGACATCGAGGAGAATGTTGGAGGCGCTCATCAAGCTGTTCGGCACACCGTCGACATTGAAGGCAACCGTGCCGTCGGAATAGTTCACCGGCGTTCCGAGCGAACTCACGCCGCGAATGGAGAAAAACTGCTGGCCGATCGCTCTGTTGTTCCACTGCACATTCGGCGAGTTGCGCGCAATGGTCGCACCGGGATCGAAGGGTGCGGCCGCCAGGCTTTTCGGGGAAACGACCGTGACGCTTTCAGGGACCTGTTTCAGGTCCTCACCGGTCTTTCTGGCCGTCACGACGATGGGTTCGAGTGCCGAAGGGTCGGCGTCCGCATTTGTCTGCGCAGGCGTTTGAGCGGGAGCTGCCTGTGCAGGCACAGTTTGCGCCTCTGCGACGCACGCCCACCCCGAGGTAAGGCCCGAAACAAGGACCGTTGCGAACAAACCCACGGGACTCGTCGACCGCTTATAATCATTCAAATCAAGCATTTGCCACCCCGCCTTCCGTAACTGCGGTCGACAAATCGCGATGATCCGCATTGCTCTCTGCATAATCTGGAGTCAAAGATACATGATTTCTCCGGCCGGCCAATCAGTATGGCAATCCGGCCAAACTGCGAGCTCGCGACGGATGGGGTTTCCTCCCTCACCTCCCTGTTTGATTTTTAGTGGCCAGATGCGTCGGTCAGGCCGCCGAGATGACCGGCGCCGCCTCGACCCAGCTGATGAACCTCTCCACCGGCCTGTCGTCCAAGGCGCAGAACCTGAAATCGGTGGTCGAGACCTTCGTCACCAAATTCGCCGCGGCCTGAGATAGCCAGGTCCGGCGGCAAGCGAAAGCCGGCGACACCTCCGCCGGCTTTCGTGCTACTGGGAGCTCAGCCCCAGCCGATGACACCCTTGATTTCCAGGAAGTCGTGGATGCCCCAGCCGGCATATTCGCGACCGTTGCCGGACTGCTTGTAACCACCGAACGGGGCGAACGTGTCCCAATCGGGATGGTTGACGTAGATCGAGCCGGCCCGCAGGCGCCGGGCCACGGCGCGCGCCAGCTCGATATCCGTGCCCTGCACATAGCCGGCGAGGCCATAGACGGTGTCATTCGCGATGCGCACCGCGTCGTCAACATCCTTGTAGGACAGGATGGACAGCACCGGCCCGAAGATTTCCTCGCGTGCGATGGTCATCTCCGGCGTCACATGGCCGAACACGGTCGGGCGAATGTAATAGCCGCGGTTCAGGCCCTCCGGCCGGCCGGGGCCGCCGGTGACCAGCACCGCGCCTTCCCTGATGCCGGTCTCGATCAGCCGTTGGATCTTGTCGAACTGCAGCTGGCTGACGACGGGCCCGAGATTGGTGGCATCGGAGCGCGGATCACCGGTGACCAGCGCCTCGGCCGCCGCCTTGGCGATGGCCAGCGCCTCGTCATGACGGTCGGCCGGCACCAGCATGCGCGTCGGCGCGTCGCAGGACTGGCCGGTGTTGCTGAAGCAGGCCCGAACACCCTTGGCGACGGCAGTGGCGAGATCGGCGTCGGGCAGGATGATGTTGGCGGACTTGCCGCCCAACTCCTGCGCAACGCGCTTGACCGTGTCGGCCGCCGTCTTGGCAACGATGATGCCGGCGCGCGTCGAGCCGGTAAACGACACCATGTCCACGTCGGGATGACCGGCCATCACCTGCCCGACATCCGGGCCGGTGCCGTTGACCAGATTGAACACGCCCTTCGGCGTGCCGGCGGCTTCCATCACCTCTGCGAAGATGATGCCGGAAATCGGCGCGATTTCCGAGGGCTTCAACACCACGGTGCAGCCGGCGGCAATGGCCGGAGCGACCTTGCAGGCGATCTGGTTGAGCGGCCAGTTCCAGGGGGTGATCAGCGCGCAGACGCCGACCGGCTCGCGCAGGATCTGGGTGGTGCCGAGCGGCTCCTCGAGGTCCATCTTTTCGAAGTCGGCGATGGTCGCCTCGATATGGGCACGTCCGGCCCAGGCCTGCGAGTCCTTGGCGAAGGCGAGAGGGGCGCCCATCTCCTGGCTGACGGCCTCGGCGATGTCATCGAAGCGCTCGTTATAGGCGGCGAGGATGCGCTTGAGCAAAGCCAGGCGCTCGGCCTTGGGCGTCAGCGAAAAGCTCTCGAAAGCCCGCTTGGCGGCGGCAACCGCAAGGTTAACGTCGGCGGCGGTGCCGACGGAGATCTGGGTATAGGCCTCTTCCGTCGACGGATCGATCACATCGAGCGTGGCCGGCGTCACCGGATCGACCCAGGCGCCGTCGATGAAGAATTTCAGATGGTTGGACATGGTTCCCCTTTGATTTTTCTCTGAGGCTCGAGCCGTCAGTTGGGCAAAAGGCAATAAGCAGCGCCCGGCCGCAGCCCCACGAAGGCTGCGGCGCCGGGAGCGAATTCGCGATGGCCGGCGCCACGCGGCACGTCGGCCATCAGCGTCACGCCGGACGCGCTGCGCAAATGCAGGCGCATGGAACGACCATGGAAGACGACGCTTTCCACGTGGGCGAGGTCTGCCCCCGGCGTCTCGCTGGCATCGAGGCGGAGGTCCTCAGGCCGGATCCCGACCATCATGCCGGCGCCGGGCTGCAGGCTGACGCCGGCGTCAGCAGGCAGATCGAGCAGCAGCTTGCCGGCTGCGAGATGCAGGCCCTGGGTGTCGGAGGCCCGGCACTGGAATTCGATGAGGTTCATCGTGCCTATGAAGCCCGCGACAAAGCGCGTGGCCGGCCGGTCGTAGAGTTCGGCGGGACTGGCGACCTGATCGATCCGTCCGTGGTTCATCACCACGATGCGGTCGGAGATCGACAGCGCCTCGGTCTGGTCATGAGTGACCATAATGAAGGTCGTGCCGAGTTCGCGCTGCAGACGCTTGAGCTCCACCTGCATCTGCTCGCGCAAATTTGCGTCCAGCGCCGACAATGGCTCGTCGAGCAGCAGCACGCGCGGTTCGCAGACGATGGCACGGGCGAGCGCAACGCGTTGGCGCTGGCCGCCGGACAGGGCGCCGACGGGTCGCTCGATCTTGTCGGCGAGGCCGACCATCTCAAGCGCTTCGGCCACTTTCCTGTCCTGATCGCCACGGGCGACGCCGCGCACCGACAGGCCGAAGGCGACATTGTCGCGCACGTTCATGTGCGGGAACAGCGCATAGTCCTGGAACACGGTATTGACGGGCCGGTCGTAGGGGCGCAGCCCGAGGATATCGCGCCCTTCGAGCCTCACCGTGCCGTCGCTCGGCGTCTCGAAGCCGGCAACGATGCGCAGCGTCGTGGTCTTGCCACAGCCCGAGGGGCCCAGGAGGCTGACGAACTCGCCCTCGCGGATCGACAGGGAGATGGCATCGAGCCCGAGCGTGCCGCCGGGAAACCGCTTGGTCACGCCCGAGAGTTCGAGCAGCGCGTCATTCGCCATCCCGTTCCTCCGAAGGCTTGATCGTATTGACCCAGACGATCTCGCAGCGCGACTTGCCGAGGTTGCGGAAGGAATGAGACAGCGTCGAACGGAAGGCGAAGCTGTCGCCGGGGGTCAGAACATAGCGGGTCCCGTCCACCACCAGCTCGACCTCGCCCATGGTGACGACACCGAACTCCTGGCCGTTGTGCGAATAGGCCGCCGTGCCACCCCCCGGTTCCACCACCACCAGCATGCCGGTGAGCGCCGCGCCGGGCGGTGACAAGAGTTCCTTGGATATGCCTTCGCTGCGCACCGGCAACGGCCGCCGGTGTCCGGCGCGGACGCAATAGAGATCGCTCACCGGTTCGCCCGGATCGGAGATCAGTGCCGACGGTTCGATCTCCAGCGCGGCGGCCAGCGGCCAGATGACCTTGACGCGCAGCGACGACAGGCCGCGCTCGATCTGGCTCAGCGCACCGATCGATATGCCGGCACGCTGCGCCAGTTCGGCGAGCGAGAGATTGCGTTCGATCCTGAGCGCGCGCACGCGCCGGCCGATCCGCACATCGGCGTCATTCTCGCTGTCGGTGGGCACTTCGGTGTCCATCGGCTCTCCAATCCTGCCTGTATCTCGACCGGTGCCGCCTCTCGCGGCACCGGATGTTGGAGCCCGGTCGGCTCAAGGTACGGCAACCGCCGCCCTCAGCCGCCGGCCTTGACCTTCTCGAACATCTTCGACAGTTCGTCGTTCTGCTTCATCGGCCCGGTGAACACGGTGGACTTCAGCACGGTATCCGGATCGTCCGGCAGTTCAAGCGCCTTGAGGTCGGCGGGCGGGACAGCGGCAAAGGCCGAGCTGGTGGACGCGCCATAGCCATAGCTCTCGATCAGCGCCTTGCCGGACTCGGCTTCGAGCCGACTGTTGATGAAGTCATAGGCGAGATCCTGATGCGCCGTGCCCTTCAGCATCACGAAGCCGCAGGCCCAGGTCAGCATGCCTTCCTTGGGCTTCATGAATTCGACCGGCACGCCCTGCTTCTTGAGCGCAACGGCGGAGGCGTTCCAGGTCATGGCCGCCACGAGTTCGCCGGAGGTCAGTGCCTGTTCGACCGAGGTCATGTCGGTGGTGTAGCTCGAAACCAGGGGCCGCTGCTCACGCAGCTTGGCTGCCACCTTGTCGAGCTCGGCGGGCGTCATGTCGAACGGGCTGACGCCGGTCAGCAGCGCAGCGACCACCGGCGTGTCGTGCACCGCGTCGATGGTTGCCAGACGGCCGGCATATTGCGGATCCCAGAGCAGGTTCCAGCTCTTGTCGGGATTGGCGACCAGATCGGTGCGATAAAGAACCGACGTATTGCCCCAATCCCAGGGAACCATCCACACCTTGCCGTCGCCGGCCTGAATGTCCTGCAGGTTGCGGAAGACCGGGAAGATCTTGTCCCAGTTCTTGATCTTGGCCGTCTCGATGGGCTCCAGCAGCCCTTCCTTGTTCCAGCGGGCGATCTTGTCGTAGCAGGGATGGGCGATGTCGGGATGGAAGCCCGCCTTCACCTTGGTAAAAGCGTCGTCGTCATCGCCGAAGGTGGAGATTTCCACGCCGTCGGGATGGGTGGCGGAAAAGCTCTTGTGGAAGTCGGGCAACTCGTAGCCCGACCAAGTGAAATAGGTCAGCTTGTCGGCGGCGGATGCCGGCGTTGCGGCCGCCACGGCGAAAAGCGAAACGGCAGCGATGAGCGCCGCAGGCAATCCTGTTCTGAATTCCTTGCTAGACATGGCTGTTCTCCTCGGTTGACGCCTTTTTTCGGCTTTTGCTTATGCGGGGCTCCGGCCCGGCGAGCGGCGGCGCAGGATCTCCGCGCCGCCGGCCATCAGGATGGAGAAGGCCAGGATGGCACTGCCGAGGGCCATCACCATCGGCAGCGACTTCGGGAAACGAAGCTGGCTCCAGATGTAGAGCGGCAGCGTTGGTTCGGTACCGGCCAGGAAGAAGGCGACGATGAACTCGTCGAAGGAGGTCAGGAAGGCCAGCATGGCGGCCGAGCCGACAGCCGGCAGGGCGAGAGGCAGCATCACGCGGCGAAACACCACGCCCTCGCGGGCGCCGAGATCTTCCGCCGCCTCAGCAATCGAGCGGGGAATGGATTGGAAGCGGCCGCGCAGCACGATCACCGTGGCCGGCAGCGCCACCAGAACATGGCCGATGACGATGGCGATCCGCGACGGGCCCACCCCGGACAGGTTGACCAGGATCAGCAGGGCAATGCCGATCACCACGCCGGGGATCAGCAGCGGCAGCCGCGCCACGACGGACACCAGCATCGCAAATCGCGACCGACCATGGATCTCCAGATAGCTGATGGTTACTCCGCAAAGCGTGGCAATCACCGAAACCGTGGCGCCGATGACGACACTGTTCATCAGGGCACCGCGCAGCGTTTCATTATCGAGCAACGCCCGATACCAGGACAGCGTGAAGCCCTTGAGCGGAAAGGCCGCCTGCACCGCGTCGTTGAACGAGAACAGCACGATCAAGGCGACGGGCAGGTAGAGAAAGACCAGATAGGCGAGGACGTAGAGGCCGATCCACCCGCCGGATGTCGTCGCGCGTCCGGTCATGTCAGCCCTCCTGCCCGGCGGTTCACTGCCCGCGTCACGAGGCCCACCATCAGGATGACCGCCATTACCGCCACGGCCAGCGCAGCGCCGAATGGCCAGTCGTTGGCCTTGCCGAAGGAACTCTGCACCAGCGAGCCGACCATGGTGCTGGCCGGGCCGCCGACCAGCGCCGGCGTCACGTAGTCGCCCACCGTGGGAACGAAGACCACCACGGCGCCGGCCATCACGCCAGGCATGGAGAGAGGCAGGATCACCCGGCGAAAGGTTGCGAAGGGCTTGGCGCCGAGATCGGCCGCCGCTTCCTTGAGCGATCCGGGAATGGCTTCCAGCGCCACATAGATCGGCAGGATGGCGAAGGGGGCATAGGCATGCGCCAGCGTGATCACCACGGCCGCCGGCGAATTGATGAACAGCGTCAGCGGCTGATCGACGATGCCAAGACCGGTCAGGGCCGAGTTGAGCACGCCGTTGTAGGCGAGGATGATGCGCCAGGCGAAGACGCGCAGCAGATAGCTGGTCCAGAAGGGCAAGGTGACGAGGAACAGGATCAGCGACCGATGCCGCCCGGCGTGAAAGGCCAGATACCAGGCGACCGGATAGGCCGTCACCACCGTCGCCAGCGTCACCAGGCCGGCAATCACCAGGGAGCGCAGCATCACCAGGCCATAGAGCGGATCGGCCAGCAACGTCAGGAAGTTGGCAAGCGTGAAGCCCTGGCCGAGCAACGACCCGTCATTGCCCCTGAGCGCCAGGAAGATCACCAGCGCCAGTGCGAAGAGGATGAAGACGAGCGTGACGACGGCGCCAGGCAGCCCCATGGCCGCCTGGAACATCCATGGCGCCGCAGAGGTTCGCCGGGCCGAACCGGGTGCAACGGACACGGCAAGGCTCCAATTAGTGAAATTACGTATTAGATTTTCACAAATTTGAAAAGTGTCAAGCGATGTTTTGCCGCCTGTCCATCACTTTTCAAAAGCGTCGAGGGTCCGGTACCAAAGAATGGCGGCGGCTACGCCGACCTGCCGGAAGGCATGGAAGGGGATCGGACGAATGGCGGACAGCGGGAATGGCAGGTCTTCGGGATTTCCGGAAATGATGTACCGGGCGATGGCCTGTCCGAGCGCAGTCATCAGGCCGACGCCGCGCCCCTGACAGCCGGCCACCGCGATCAATCCCGGTTCCGGCGCGTGCAGATGCGGCACATGATCCGGCGTCATGCCGACACGGCCGAACCAGCGCCGCTCGATCGCCACGCCCTCGAGATCGGGGTAGAGTCGCAGGAGCGCCCGCTCGAGGTGCTTCCAGTCAGCAGCCGAACGCGGAACCGCCATTCGTCCGCGACCACCCAGAACGAGGCGGCCATCGGGGCTCTTGCGGTAGTAGACCAGGATGCGGCGGCTGTCGGAAACCGCCTGATTTCCCGGAAGAATCTGCTGAGCAAGCCTCTCCGGCAGCGGCGCGGTCGCCACCTGGAAGGAGTGCAGCGGCACCAGCGTGCGCGCCAGCCCCGGAACGAGGCCGTCGCTATAAGCATTGGTGGCAACCACCACATGGCGCGCCGTCACCACGGCGCCGGTCGAGGTCTCCACCGACCACATGTCATCGCGGTGATTGAGGCGCAGAGCCCGCGTGCCGGTGGAGATACGGGCGCCGGCCTCCCCGGCAATGCGCGCCAGTTCCGAGACATAGGCCAGCGGGTCGATGGTGCCGGCACGCCGGTCGAGCCAGCCGCCGATATAACCCTTGGCGCCGGTCATCCGTGCAATATCGTCCGCAGAAAGCAGCTGCGCGTCCGCGCCGCGCGCCCGCCATTGCCGGTCTCGTTCGCGGGCAAGCTCCAGCGCCGTCACCGTATGCGCGGCCTGGATCCATCCGTTGCGGACCACCGGAACATCGAGATTTTCCCGCTTGATCAGATCGAAGACGCTATCGGCCGTCGAGGCTGCGAAGTCGACGAGACGAGGACCGGCCGATCCGAAGCGAGCCAGCAGCGTTTCCGGATCGTATTTCAGGCCGGGAATGACCTGACCGCCGTTGAGGCCCGATGCCCCCTCGCCGATCTCGCCCGCCTCGATCACCTGAACCGTTCGGCCGGCACGTGCCAGCATCAGGGCCGTGACAAGGCCGCAATAGCCGCCGCCGACGATCGCGACATCCACGGCGACATCGCCGTCGAGCCTCGCCATGCCCTCCAGCGGGCGCCGAGCCTGCCATGCGGAACGGCCGAAAGATCCCTCGGGCATGGGCGCCTCCACAATCGCGAAACGCGATCAGCAAAATCCACATTCATGAAATTTACATACTAGATTTCATTTTTCCATAGAAATCTCGCAGCGGCCACGACGGTGGCGCCGATCAGGCTGTCTCAGGTGGATGCATCACGCGCAGCAGATACCTGCGACGGCTACGCGCCCTTCGGCCGCCGCGCATCCATCTGGTCGGCCAACTCCCCTTCGCCACGCTCGCGCAGGGCAGCGACTGCGCCGCCAAGATCCCGCGCATCACGGTTCTGGCTGAGCTTGGACTTGGCGATCGTTCGCGTCACGTCGATCCGCAAGGCGACGATCTTGGTGAGCATGTCGGCAAGATAATCGGCCGGCGCATCGCTCATCCGCCAGGCTTTGTCGCCATTCACCCGCCGCTCGTGCGCATGCATCAGCAACCCCAGGACAGCCCGCTTGCTGCGCTCGTCATGCTGGAAATGGATGGCGCCATAAACGTGCGCCACCTGATAGTTCCACGTCGGCACGGCGCGATGATGCTCGGCCTTGCTCGGATAGGAATTGGGCGTGATGTAGCCGTCGACACCGCGAAAGATCGCCATCACCTCCTGCCCCTCGTCGAGCAGCCGGTGCATGTCGTTGGCGAGCGCCACATGGCCGACGAGGGCGCCATCCTTGGCGGCGATCAGCGGGATGTGGTTGGCGATCAGCCCGTCACGCGTCTGCGCCACCACAGCGGCGAGCGGCGCGTCCGCGATGAGCGAGGCCACCGCCCCGGGGTCGACTTCTTTGAAATGCTCCGGCAGATACACGATACCATTCCCTGACCATCAGCCGCCCAACACCAGACTGCCGGCGAGCGTCCACATGATGGCGGCGATCGCCCCCTCCAGCAAGCGCCAAGCGGTCGGCTGGGCGAAGATCGGGCGCAACCTTGCCGCGCCATAGCCGAAGGAGAAGAAGAACAGGAAGGACGCCGTCATCGAGCCGAGCGCAAACGCCGTCTCTTGACCGGGATACTGGGTGGAGATGGTGCCGAGCAGCACCACCGTGTCGAGATAGACATGCGGGTTGAGCAAGGTGATGGCAAGGCAGGCGATCAGCGTCGGCATCAGGGGCGTCGCGCCGTTGCCGCCGCTCACATCCAGCGCGCCATGCGAGCGCAGCGCCGACATCAGGTTGCGAAACCCGTAGAAGGCCAGGAAAGCTGCACCGCCATAGCGCATCACCGGATCGAGCCAGGGCAAAACCTCGGATATCCGCGCAAAACTGGTGACGCCGAGAATGATCAGCGCCACATCGGACAGCGCGCAGGTGAGGCAGACGGCGAAGATATGGTCGCCCTTCAATCCCTGCCTGAGCACGAAGGCATTCTGCGCGCCAATGGCGACGATCAGGCTCGTTCCCATGCCGAGCCCCGAAAAATAAGCCGAAAGATCCAATGGTGCCCCCGTTGCAATGCGCTTGCCCTAACGATCGCCAATGGATTAGACAATTTAAACTCGCTTACTCTGGATTAGCCGAGCTAATCGATGATCGACTATTCCGCCGCGCTGGCCGTCGCCGCCATCGTTCGCACCGGCAGTTTCGAGAAGGCGGCGAGAGAGCTCGCCGTCACGCCATCGGCCATCTCGCAGCGGGTGCGCCTTCTGGAGGAACGGTTGGGCGCCGTGCTGATCGAGCGCGGCACGCCCTGCACCGCCACGGAAAAGGGTGCTTGGCTCTGCCGCCATGTCGAACTGGTCGGCATGCTGGAAAGCGATCTGATGGAGCGGCTGCCCGGCCTCGGCGATCCCCTGTCCGGTCCCATCACGCTCGACATCGCCGTCAACGCCGACAGCCTTGGCACCTGGTTCATGCCGGCGGCGGCGGCGTTCACCGAAAGCTCGAAGGCGATGCTGAAGATCGCCGTCGACGATCAGGACTACACGGCCGACTGGCTGCGGCGCGGCCATGTGGTGGCCGCCGTCACCTCGCTCGACAAGCCGGTGGCCGGCTGCAAGGTCAGCCCGCTCGGCCGCCTGCGCTACCACGCCACCGCCAGCCCGGCCTTCGTCGCCCGCTATTTCCCGCAAGGCGTCACCGCCGAGGCGATTGCCCGCGCGCCGGCCATCACCTTCAACCAGAAGGACGGCCTGCAGCAGGAATGGGCGCGGACGACGCTGGGCGCGACAGGCCCCGGCCCCACTCATTGGCTGCCGTCGACCCAAGGCTTCGTCGACGCCGCCCTGCTCGGCATGGGCTGGGGCCTCAACCCCATCCATCTCGTCGCCGACCATCTCGCCTCGGGCCGCCTCGTCGAACTGGTGCCCGGCGCCACGCTTGACGCCATGCTCTACTGGCAGGTCAGCCGCCTCGTCTCCGGCCGGTTCCCGGAACTGACACAGCAGGTGCTGGCGGCTGCCAAGCATTCGTTGTTGTGAGGAGGCGGCAGCAGTCGGCCCGCACGCTACTTGGCGGCGTATTGTTCGGCATTATCCTTGATGATCAGCTCATAGGGCACCCAGTCGTATTGCTGGGCGTAGTTGCCCCCAGCCAGCGACTTGGCGTCCGCCACCGCCTGCGCGCCCTGAGCCTTGGCGTTCTGCAACACGCTCAAGAACTGATCGCCGCTCTCGATTGCCGCGACCGCGTCGGCGGTGCCATCGACGCCGGCAACCAGTACCTTGCCCGAAAGCCCGGCCTTCTTGATCGCTGCAATCGCGCCCAACGCCATCTCGTCGTTGTTGGCGGCAATGGCGTCCAGCTTCACGCCGCCGGCGATCCAGGAAGAGACCAGTTGTTCGGCCTCCTTGCGATCCCAATGTGCAGTCTCTTCCTTGACGATCTCCATGCCGGAAATCTTGGCGAGAACTTCCTTGACGCCTTTGGTTCGGTCTTGCGCGGCCGATTGCGCCGGGTCCCCGATAAGAATTGCAACCTTGCCTTTGCCTGACAGCTTGTCGGACAGCACACGTGCCTGAAGGCGCCCGGCAACCAGATCGTTCGACGAGACGATGGCAACCTTGCCCCCGAAGCTGTCGATGGACGGACGCCTGTTGAGGAACACCAGCGGAATGCCGGCTTCTGCCGTCATCTTGGCGGCCGCCTCACCGCTCTTGCCGTCGACCGCAACCATAATGATCGCATCCGCCTTGTCGGCAACGGCCTGACGCACCTGCTCGATCTGGGCGGAACTGTCTTCCTTGGCGTCGGAGACCTTGAGAGAGAGGTCCGAACTCGTCTTCGCGGCGCTCTCCACAGAATTGCGCAATATCGTCAGGAACTTATCGTCGAATTTGGCCATGGACACGACGATGTTGGTCTGCGCCGCTGCCACACCACTGAGAGCCAGAAGGCAGCTCAACATCAGCAAAGGCATCTTCATGGCAAACCCTTTCGACTTGGCGGATCCGGTTGCAGTCGTGGTCTCCATCAGGCGGCCCTCACGCTCGCGAGAAACTTCTCGACTTCGGATTTCAGCGTTTCGGACTGGCGTGCCAGCTCGCTCGATGCAGCGAGCACCTGCGTCGCCGCCGAGCTCGATTCTTGCGCAGCCTGCGTAACGCCCTGCATGTTGTTCAGCACTTCCATCGTGCCCTGCGAGACCCGCTGGACGTCGCGCGAGATTTCCTCTGTGGTCCGCTCCTGTTCGGAAGCTGCCGAAGCAATCGCCGAGGCGATGTCGCTGACGTCCGAAATCGTGTTGACGATGTGGGTGATCTCGCTGACTGCCGTATGGGTCGAGGCCTGCATCTTCTCGATGCTGACGCCGATCGTCGTGGTCGCCTTTCCGGTCTGTTCGGCAAGCCCCTTCACCTCGGTCGCCACCACGGCGAAGCCTCGCCCCACCTCGCCGGCTCGCGCCGCTTCGATGGTCGCGTTCAGCGCCAGAAGATTGGTCTTTGAAGCGACATCGGTGATCATCGCCACCACCGTATCCACTTCCGACGCATCCTGGCGAAGCCCTTCCATGCTGGAGTGAATGCTGTGGGCCTGATCCACCGCCGTTGCCGCGATCGAACTGGAGCGAGCGACCTGTTCGCCGACCTGTTTGGCGGAGCTCGCCAGTTCCTCGATTGCCGCTGCCACCGAACGAACGTTGAGTGCCGCCTGTTCGGCGCCGGCGGCAGCCGCTTCCGACTGAGCGCTGGTTTCTTCGGCGGTTGCCGAAAGCGTCTCGGCGGACGCCTGCAACTCGCTCGATGCCGACGATACCATGGCCACGACATGGCCAATCGCCTGTTCGAAGCGCTGCGCGAGATCAACCATCTCACTGCGGCGCTTCTCGGCCATTTCGTGCTCCAGCGCTTCGCGATCGGCACGCAGCCGCTCCGTCTCCAGCATGCTTGCCTTGAAGACGCCGACCGCCGCAGCCATGCCGCCGATCTCGTCCTTGCGATCCGCATCGGGTACGTCAACGGTCATGTCCTGATTGGCCAGCCGCTGCATCACCCCGGTCATCCTGCCGATTGGCTTGGAGATGCCGACGATCAACAACCAGCCGGCCAGAACGCAGAAGGCTGCCATCAGCACCAGCGAGGCGACAATCCAGTAGCGGGCCGAAATGCTGATTGTCTCGGCGTTCTGGGTCGCAGCCTGCACCTGATCGTGCCGATAGGTCTGTACCCCGAGCACCGCGGCATAGAAGGAACCGGCATCGTCCTTCAGATCACCGCCGAGCACCTTCGTCGCGTCGTCGTGCAGCCCAGCCTTGTCGAGCGCGGTAATCTCTTCCTGAACGGCGAGAAAATGCTGCCAGGCGGCGCGCAGCGTGGCGGCCAGCGCAGCTTCACGATCGCCTGAAACCATCGGGGCATAGTCGGTCCACGCCTTGGAGAAATCGCTGCGCGCCTTGTCGGCCTCCTCGGCATAGGCGCCTCGCGCCGCGTCCGTATCGGAAAAATGCTGAAGCGCCGTCAGGGCGCGCAACTGCTGACTGAGCCGCGCCAGGTCCCCAAGAACAGAGACCGCCTTGACCTGAACGACCATCTCGCCGCCGATCGCCGATACCTGGCTGAGCTTCAGGATGGCAAAACCGCCTGTCGCGACCGACATGATCAGAAGAAAAAGGAAGACGGCAGATATCTTCGTTCGGATCGTGAGTTCGCCAAGAAAAGACATAGCGCCTCCAGAACAGCACACCATGGACACAGCCCGATTAGTACCACTGCTTTCACCAACGCGTTTTAAATGAGTTAATATTCCGCTCACTCCGACCTTTTATTGATGGAGAAAAAGAAAACTTGGCCTCTGGCTCGCCGAAGACCTGCATGTCACGTCCTGCCCAGCTGTTTTCGGCGAGACGAGGTCCACTTTTTGCGCGGCGAGATCGTCCGCGGGGCCAAAGCGATCATTTGGTATTACTGCATATAGCGCGGTTCAGCGGAACACGGACGGCGTTCTGAAAGCACGAAGCATCGCCCCAGCGGTCCCTCACCCACCTATGCTCTCCTCGCACAACTCCCCCGCATTCGCTCACGCTCAAGTCGCTTGACAATGACAGCCAAGAGGAAGAATGGGGTTCTGCACGGCAATCGCCGCCGCATCAGCCAACAGAAAGACAATGGACAGTCACAGTCGACCTAGTCGCAACCGCGTGAAGTGCGCCGACGTGTGAGCCGTTCATCGGCTCGCCTCTGTGCCTTTGCGCATGAGGACGAGCCCCAAATGCCCCCAAAGCTGTTTCTACCCCGGCTGCCACGCCGCTTTCCTTCCTCTCCCAGCCAGTCTGTCCCCGGTCGAATAACCGGCGCCTGATCCCGCGCGCCGTCGCCCCGCGACAAACAATGATCCTGCCTGGCCAGGAGATAACAAGTTATGGTGTTTCATAAGGTTACGCCGACCGCCGTCGGCCGAGGCCTCGTGCCGAATGTTTTCGATGTCGCCGCCTTCGTGCTGGTGGTCGGCTTTCTGGTGCTCATCGTCTATGGCGTGAACCAAGCCGACGCGCCGCTCAGCGCCGTCTCCACCTCCGCCATCGATCTCAGCCCCTGGCACCTGCCGGAATATGCGCTGCGCACCACGCTGCGCATGCTGGCCGCCATGATCTGGTCGCTGGTGTTCACCTTCGTCTACGCCACGGTCGCCGCCAAGAGTCGGCGCGCCGAGCTGGTGCTGATCCCCGTCCTCGACATCCTGCAGTCAGTGCCGATCCTCGGCTTCCTCACCTTCACCGTGGTGTTCTTCATGGGCCTGTTCCCCGGCAAGGTGTTCGGGGCGGAGCTCGCCTGCGTCTTCGCGATCTTTACGAGCCAGGCCTGGAACATGACCTTTTCCATGTACCAGTCGCTGCGCAACGTACCGAAGGATCTCGACGAGGTATCCCAAAGCTTCCACCTGTCGGCCTGGCAGCGCTTCTGGCATCTCGACGTATCCTTCGCCATGCCAGGCCTTGTCTGGAACGCCATGATGTCGATGTCCGGCGGCTGGTTCTTCGTCGTCGCCTCCGAGGCGATCACCGTCGGCGACACCACGGTGACGCTGCCAGGTGTCGGCTCCTACGTGGCCGAGGCGATCCACCAGCAGAACCTTGCCGCCGTCGGCTGGGCGGTGCTGACCATGCTGGCGGTGATCGTCGCCTACGATCAGCTGTTGTTCCGGCCGATCGTCGCCTGGGCCGACAAGTTCCGCGTCGAGCAGACGGCCTCCGGCGAGGCGCCCTCCTCCTGGGTGCTCGACCTCTTCCGCAAGACGCGCTCGCTGCGCGCCCTGTCGCAGATGACCTCCAACGCCCTGCGCGGCATCGGTCGCTGGCGTCTGCCGCTGCCCGCCGCCCCGCGCTTTTCCTTCCGCCTGCCGGTGTCGGCGCGGCTGATGGACGCCCTATGGATCACGCTGGTCGGCGCGGTCACTCTCTACATCGGCTGGGAAGTCGTCCGCTTCATCGGTGACAGCCTCACCTTTGCTGACGCCGGGGAAGCCCTCGGCAAGGGCATGATCACCCTTGTTCGCGTACTCGTGCTGATCGCGCTCGCCACCCTCGTCTGGGTGCCGATCGGCGTCTGGATCGGCTTGCGTCCGCGCCTTGCCGAAAAGGTGCAGCCGCTCGCCCAGTTCCTCGCCGCCTTCCCGGCCAACATCGCCTTCCCGGCGGTGGTGATGCTGATCGTCGACTTCCACCTCAACGCTAATGTCTGGCTAAGCCCGCTGATGATCCTGGGCACCCAGTGGTACATCCTGTTCAACGTCATCGCCGGGGCCAGCGCCTTCCCGTCCGATCTGCGCGATGCCGCCGCCAGCTTCCACCTCACCGGCTGGCGCTGGTGGCGCAACGTCATCCTGCCGGGCATCTTTCCCTATTACGTCACCGGCGCCATCACCGCCTCGGGCGGCTCGTGGAACGCCGCCATCGTCGCCGAGGCGGCGAGCTGGGGCAGCCACCAGCTGACGGCCACCGGGCTTGGCTCCTACATCGCCGCGGCGACCACGGCCGGCGACTTCCCGCGCGTCGTGCTGGGCATCGCCGTCATGTCCCTGTTCGTCACCGTCACCAATCGCATCGTCTGGCGCCCGCTCTATGCCTACGCCGAACGCCGCCTCCGGATTGCCTGATCAGGAAAGGTCTCCCAACATGACCATGACCGTTTCCACCGCCCCCGTCGCCACCGAAGAACTGATCACCATCAAGGGCGTCAGCCGCGTGTTCCCCAAGGCCAACGGAGAGGACCTGCGCGTTCTCGAAAACGTCGACCTAACCATCCCCTCGGGCGAGATCGTCGGCCTGCTCGGCCGCTCCGGCTCCGGCAAGTCGACGCTGCTCAGGATCATCGCCGGCCTGTCTTCCCCCTCCTCGGGCGAGGCGCTCTATCGCGGCAAGCCGATCTCCGGCCCGCCGAAGGGCTTGGCCATGGTGTTCCAGTCCTTCGCGCTGTTCCCCTGGCTCACCGTGCTGCAAAACGTCGAGCTGGGTCTCGAAGCCCTCGGCGTTGACGCCGACGAGCGCCGCAGCCGGGCGCTCGCCGCCATCGACCTGATCGGTCTCGACGGCTTCGAAAGCGCCTATCCGAAGGAGCTCTCCGGCGGCATGCGCCAGCGCGTCGGCTTTGCCCGGGCGCTGGTCGTCCACCCCGAGATCATGCTGATGGACGAGCCCTTCTCGGCCCTCGACGTGCTGACGGCCGAAACGCTGCGCACTGATATCATCGACCTCTGGGTCGAGGGTCGGCTGCCGATGAAATCAGTGCTGATCGTCACCCACAACATCGAGGAAGCGGTGCTGATGTGCGACCGCATTCTGGTGTTCTCCTCCAACCCCGGCCGCATCGCCTCGGAAATGCGGGTGGACCTGCCGCATCCGCGCAACCGCCTCGACCCGGCCTTCCGCAAGCTGGTCGACAGCATCTACGCCCACATGACGCGGCGCGCCGAGCCGAAGACTCCCGCCGATACCGGCATCCCCGGCACAGGTGTCGGCATGGTGCTGAACCCCGTCTCCACCAACGAGATGGCCGGCCTCCTCGAGGCGCTAGCCGCCGAGCCCTTCCACGGCCGGGCCGACCTGCCGATCCTCGCCGACCGCCTGCAGATGGAGGCCGACGAGCTGTTCCATCTCGCCGAGACACTGCAGCTCCTGCGTTTCGCCAACCTCAGCGAAGGCGACCTGTTGCTCACCGATGCCGGCAAGACCTTCGCCGGCCTCGGCACCGACGACCGCAAGAAGCTGTTTGCCCAGCATCTTCTGAACTACGTGCCGATCGTCGGCCTGATCCGCAGCGTGCTCGACGAGCGCCCCACCCACACCGCGCCCTCCGTGCGCTTCCGCCAGCAGCTCGAGGACTACATGTCCGAGGACTATGCCGACGAAACGCTGCACGCCGTGGTCGCCTGGGCCCGCTACGCCGAGCTGTTCGCCTTCGACGAAAACGCCGACATGTTCAGCCTGGAAAATCCCGAATAACCTCGGCGTCCGGGGCGGGCTCCGGCCCGTCCCGATCCATGATGGCTATGCAAAGGCCCTCATGTCGCCGCGGCCAGAGCGCCGCTCTGTCCGAAGGTCGCCAACGCGAAGCCAATGAAGCCGCGCAGACGAGGGGTCATCCGCCTGTCACGATAGTAGAGAAGCCACATCGGCCTTTCGCCGAGGCTCCAGCCCGGAAGCACCCGCACGAGACAGCCCGCGTCCAGGTCGCGTCTCACCAGGATTTCCGGCTGCATGATCATGCCGAGCCCAGCGCGCGCGGCTGCTCGAACCGCTTGGCCGCTGTTCACCGTGATCATCTGCGTGGGACGAGCAAGCACCTCTTCATCCCCTCGCATGAACCTCCATGGCGACCGCGCCGACGGCGTGAAGGCGACCGCTTCATGGCCGTCCAGTTCCCGCGGATGCGATGGATGGCCTCTGCGTCCCAGGTAATCCGGCGAGGCACAGACGACCATGCGATAGGGCTGCAGCTGCCTTGCGATCATGCTGGTGTCCGACATGTCGCCAATGCGGAAAGCGACATCGATCCCCTCCTCGACCAGATCGACATTCCGGTCGGTGAGGACAATATCCAGCTCCACGCCCGGGGCAGCAAATCGATAGCCGGGAAGCGCGGGCATCAGTGCTTCGATGCCAAATGTCGCGGGAGCGGTGATGCGCAACCGACCTTGAGCCTCCGTCTGCTGCAATTCGGCCGCCTCTTCTGCAAGTGCGATCCGCTCGAGAATGTCCCGGCATTGCTCGAAGTAGCTGGCGCCAAACTCCGTCAGGCTTTGGCGGCGCGTGGTTCGGTTGAGTAGACGCGTGCCAAGTCGCTCCTCCAAGGCCGCGATGTGCTGACCAACCATGGCCGATGAGAGTTTGAGTTCGATCGCCGCGGCGCTCATCGAACCGGCCTGCGCCGTGGCAACGAACGCCCGCATTGAGCGGACAATATCCATTCAAAAGAAATCCTTTTGAAAGTTCCAGAAATTGCCGGGATTATCCGGTAAAAAATCGTGAATTACAACATCCCTGGATGATGTCATCCCAGGAGTTGAGCACGATGTCCGCAAGGTTTGCCGGAAAGACGATTATTGTTACAGGCGCTGCGACAGGCATGGGGCGAGCCGCAGCAAGGCGCCTTTCAAGCGAGGGAGCATATACGATTCTCGTTGGGCGACGGGCCGAACCGTTGGAAGAGCTGGCCGAGGAAATCACGTCGGCAGGCGGATCGGCGTTGGCCGTGTCGGGTGACATTGGCAAAGAGACGGCGGTCGCCGCCGTGGTTCAGAGAGCCATTGAAGCAACAGGCAGCATAGACGGCCTGTTTGCCAATGCGGGCGTGCTGGGCGAATTCAAGCCCCTCGCCGAAACCGAGGTGCCGGACTTCGAAGCCCTGATCGCCACGAACTTGCTGGGAACCTTCCTCAGCATCAAGCGTTGCCTGCCCTATCTCGCAGGTGGCGCCATCGTCATCAACGCCTCATGGACTGTAAATAGCGTGATGCCAGGAGCCGGGGCATATGCCGCCACCAAGGGAGCGCTCATTGCCATGATGCACACCCTCTCGGTGGAACAGGGGCCTCGCAACATCAGGGTGAACAGCATAAGCCCCGGGATCATTCTTACGCCAATGGCCGATGAGGTGCTCGATCAGGCTTTCTTGGCACGACTTGCCGAAAACGCCTGTCTGGGACGGAACGGAACACCTGAGGATATCGCGGGAACCGTTGCATGGCTGCTGAGCGACGATGCGCGGTTCGTCACCGGCCAAGACATTGTCGTGGATGGTGGCTTCGCCCTTGGCGGCCTGCGCCAGACAGTTTGACGAGAGGTAACGCAAGGCACAATCCCGGCTCCGCTGGCAGTCGACGGAACTGCTTTCCGTTCGAACGGCGGAGCCGTTCGCCTTCGGCGAGAACGCCGACATGTTCGCCTGGAAGACCCGGAATAAGCACCTGCGGCGAAGGCTCTCACCCCACGCACAATGGATCAATATTTAGCAACGTGATCAAAAGACAAGAAACGGGAGGCATAGTATACGTAGGTTCCGCTAAGTGAACCCGCTGCTGGAGATGCATCGATGCCCGTCAGACACAAGCTCTCGAGGCACCACGGTGATCCGGTTTTGCTGAGTCTGCCTTGAGAGCCGGAGAGCCGCCACATGCAAACCGCCGCTCGTCGCCTGGCGCGATTGGCCAAGCTGCAAGGTCGCCCGGAGCGAGTCTCCTATGGCCCTGTCGAGCTTGAAGTCACCAACCTCGATCGCACCGTATCCTTCTGGACCTCGGCCCTCGGCATGGTGCCGCGGCCAACGACGGACGGTATCGCCCTCGGCACGCGCTCGGAAACGCTGCTCATCCTGCACGGCGGCGCGTCGAAGGCGGTCGAGCAGCGGACCCACAGCGGGCTATTTCACGTTGCCATTGGCGTCCCCGACCAGGTGGAGTTTTCTCGCCTGCTTGCCCGGCTGATCGGCAACCGGATCTGCCTGTCGCCGGAAGACCACCTGATGTCGAAGGCGATCTATTTCCACGATCCCGACGGGATCGGCATCGTGGTCTCCTACGAGACGCCAGAGCGTTTCGGCCGCTTCGGCGATTTCGCGCACGGCGTGGAACTGTTTGATTCCGAGGGTCGGTCGCATCCCTGCCGCACCCTGCTCAATATCGCCGAGGAACTCGGCCACGCTCGCAACGCCGACCTCGACGCCGACCTTGCCGACGGCACGCGCATTGCCTTCATCAACCTCAGCGTTCCGGACCTCGACGCCGCCATCACCTTCTATGAACGGCTGGGCTTCGTCCGCAATCTGACCCTGCCGCACGTCGGCTTGGCCGATCTCGGAGCCGGCAGCGCCTTCACCCACCGCCTTGCGTTCAACACCTGGCTTGACGAGGGTAGTCCGCAGGCGCCCGAAGGCACCGCGCGACTGAGACGCTTCCATCTCAATGTGGCCGAGCATGCCATCTTCGCGGCGGCGAGCCGGCTACCGGACGTCGCCGTCACCATCGATGGTCTGCGCTTCACCGACCCCTGCGGCATCGAAGTGCGGATCTCGCCACCGGGGCGAAGCTGAACTCAGGCGGCGCGGACGGTGCTGAGGAACTTGTCCACTTCCGACTGCAGCGTTTCGGCCTGACGGCTGAGCTCGGAGGCCGCTGACAACACCTGCACCGAGGCGGAGCTGGATTCGCCGGCCGCCACCGTCACGCTGGTGATGCTCTCGGAAACGCTGGCCGTACCGATCGACGCCTGCTGCACGTTGCGGGCGATTTCCGTCGTCGCCGCGCCCTGCCCGTCGACGGCCTCGGCGATCGAGGCGGCGATCTCGCTCATGGTCTCGATGGTGCCACCGATGCCCTGGATGGCGCTGGCCGCCTCCGAGGTGGCCGACTGTATCGCGGCGATCTGAGCGCCGATCTCGGCAGTGGCCTTGGCGGTCTGGTCGGCGAGCTGCTTGACTTCGGCCGCCACGACGGCGAACCCCTTGCCGGCCTCTCCGGCACGCGCCGCCTCGATGGTGGCGTTGAGCGCCAGAAGGTTGGTCTGCCCGGCGATGGTGTTGATGAGGTCGACGACATTGCCGATCTTCTCAGCCGCCTGCGCCAGCCCCTTCACCTGCTCGTTGGTATGATCGGCCTCGGAAACCGCCCGCGAGGCGATCTCGGAAGACTTGGTGACCTGACGGGAAATCTCGACCACCGACGAGGACAGCTCCTCGGTCGCCGAAGCAACCGACGCCACGTTGGCCGAAGCCTCCTCGGATGCCGCCGCCACGGTGGCCGACTGGCTCTGCGTGGCTTCCGCCGACGCGGTCAGCGACTTGGCCGACGCCTGCAATTCGGTGGCCGCCGAGGCAACCATTTCCACGATGCCGCCGACCGCCCGGTCGAACTGATCGGCCAGAGCATGCATGTCGGCCCGCCGCTGCTCAGCCATCAGCCGTTCCTGATCGGCCCGCTCGGCACGCAGCCGTTCGGCTTCCAGCATGTTGTCACGGAACACGGCCATGGTCTGGCCGAGCGCACCGATTTCATCGTGCCGGTCGGTATAGGGCGCCTCGGTTTCGAAGTTTCCGTGGGCGAGCGCCATCATCCGGTCGCGGATCACGCCGAGCGGACGGACGACGCGGCCCTGCACCACCATGATCACGGCGGCGGCGAACAGCAGCGCGCCGATCAAAAGCCCCACCTGAACCCAGAAGGCAGTGAAAGCCTGGGCGCGTTCGTCGGCCGCGTTGGCCTCGGCCGCATCGAGCGCCGCCGTAGCGACACCGAGCACTGCGTCAAGGCGCGGCTGGTTGCCCGAGCTCCAGTCCATCGATTGCATGTCTACCTTGGTTCCGGCCATCACCTTGTTGAGAATGTCGGCCTGGCGGTCGATGACGCCGGATTTGAAATAGTCCGTGTCGACCTTGGCCAATGCATCCGCAAGTCCGCGCGGCAGATCAAGCCCGCCAACCTGATCCTGGATGGTCGCCCAGGCGGCGTTCACACCCGCCATGGCGGTGAGATACTTGTCCATCGTTCCCGGGGGCGCACCCTTCGGGCCGAGCACATCGGCAGTGATTGCGGACGCGTCGCCGGCATTGTTACGCAGCGCCCAGCCCTGGGTCTTGATGTCCAGCAGACGATCCGTCCAGCCGTTCAGGAAGCGAACGTCATGCGAGGCAAGGGCCGACACATCGGTCAGCGTGGCGATCATCGCCGTTGCGGCATCGGCAACGGCCGTGCCCACATCGGCGGGGCGACTGTCCTTCGGCACGCGGAAGGCGTCGGTCGTCTTGGCATGAGCGGACTTCAGCCCGTCATAGCTCGATTGCAGCTTGGCAGCCAACTGGTCCGCGTTGGTGATCGTCGAAGCCTTCAGGATGGCCATCGCCTGCTCGATGGCAGCCAGCTCGACCTTGCGCGCCTCTTCCGCACGCTTGACGTAGACACCGGCGTCGGCATCAGCCACCGAAAGGGCGCGTTGCGTATTGCTGCGATCAACCCGAAGGTTTGCCAGCGCATCGAACATGGCGCTCGTGGCGCGGGCGACCGATTCGATCCGCTCGCTGTCGGCAACGTGCTTCCAGGATTTCCACGCCCCCAAGGAAAGTTGAAGCAGAATGACCCCGAGAAGAAGACCGACAACCGATTTGAGGATGAGATTGACCGAAAGGCGCCGCATGTCCAACTCCGCAATTTTTAATCGGCGGCATGATCGGCGTTATTCCCTAATTACCAATGAACATTATACACATGTGGTTGACTAAATACTGAACACGCTCATGATTTATATGCCCGAAATTTAGCGCTGAATGTCTCCAGCGCCGCTCGATCAATCAACCTGGCGTTTATTCCAAGGTAAACGAGCCGATTGTGATTTCTGAAACTTCGGAGAAACCCGACTAAAGAAGATTGCCAGGGAGAACGACGTATCAAGACCACGGCGCGAACGAAGGCGATCATCAATCCTGCCGGCTATTGCGTAACTCGAACGTCGAGCTGCACCACATCCGCTTTTCCATCGGCGAAAAGGGCGAGGACTGCTTTGCCGACCCGAGATCGCAAAGGTGGAGTGACAAGGCAAAATTCCACATCGGCCGCTCGGCCGCCATCGAACAGGCGCCCGCTCACCCCGCCGAATTGCGATGCCGTTCCACCTCGGCAATGGCGATCTCAGCCACCCCCAGCAACTCCTCGGTGCTCGCGCCGTCGTGCCCTTGCACCGACATGCCCTGGATCACCGTGGCGATGAAGCGCGCCAGCACCTCCGGATCGGTGTCCGGCTTCAGCTCGCCCTCGACGATCGCCCGCTCCAGCCGGTCGCGATAGGCGGCCAGCGCGCCGCGCCTCAGATCGATCATATGCTGGCCGACGGCACGGTTCTCCTCGGCCAGCGCCAGCGCGCCGGTGGAGATCATGCAGCCGCCCGGGCGGTCGGTGCGGCTGTATTGGGCGGCGAAGGCGCGCAGCAGACCGCTGATGGTCGCCACCGCGCTCGGGCCCTCCTCCAGAAGCGTTCGCGCCGGCACGCTCATGTCGCGTCGATAAAGATCCAGCGCCTCGAGATAGAGGTCGGCTTTCGAGCGGAAAGCCGAATAGAGACTTTGCGGCGTGATGCCCATGGCCGCCGTCAGATCGTTGATCGACGCGCCCTCATAGCCGAGCCGCCAGAACAGCAGCGCCGCCGCCGTCAGGGCCTCGTTGCGATCGAAGCTGCGCGGCCGTCCGCGCGAGCGTTTCTCATTTTCCACAGTGATCACTCTTGAATTCAGTAGGCATCAGGTATATTACGGAACGATCACTCCGTAATTCAAGGGCAAGGCCATGTATCAATCGTCTATCACATCCGTGGATGCCGATCTGCAGCAGCGGCTGGACCGCGTTCTCGCCCGTGCCATCGATGAGGAACGCATCGTCGGCGCCGTGCTGATGGTTGCCCGCCACGGCGAGCTTGCCTACGCTACGGCCACCGGCCTTGCCGACCGCGAGGCGGGAACGCCCATCCGCCAAGGCGACGTGTTCCGCTTCGCATCCCTCACCAAGCCGATTGTCTCCGCCACCGCCCTGGCGCTGATCGAGCGCGGCCACCTCGCGCTCGACGCACCGGTCACCGACTGGCTGCCGGAGTTCCGCCCGGCCTTGCCCGATGGCTCCCGCCCCACCATCACCATCCATCATCTTCTGACGCACACCGCCGGCCTCGACTATCGCTTCAACCAGCCGGACGCCGGCCCATATCGCGACCTCAACGTCTCCGACGGCCTCGACCAGCCCGGCCTCAGCCTTGCCGAGAACATCGCCCGCCTTGGTGAGGCGCCGCTGATCTACGCCCCCGGCACCGGCTGGCGCTACTCTCTCGCCATCGACGTGCTGGGCGCGGTTCTCGAAAAGGCCGGCGGCAAGCCACTGCCCGATCTCGTCGCCGAGTACGTCACCACCCCGCTCGGCATGACCGAAACGCGCTTCACCGCCAGCCCCGACACCGTGCTGGTCACACCCTATGCCGACGGCAGCCCGCGCCCGGTGCGCATGGGCCGCACCCACGTCCTCCCCTTCGACGCCGCGCGCATCACCTTCACGCCCGGCCGCGCTTACGACCCCAAGTCCTACCCCTCGGGTGGCGCCGGCATGATCGGCACCGCGCCGGATTTCCTGCGCTTCCTGCAAGCCATCCGCCAGGGCGGCGCCCCGATCCTTGAGCCCGCGACTGTCGACCTGATGACCACCGTCCACGTGCCGCCCGAACGGATGGCCGTGCGCCCCGGCGTCGGCTTCGGCTACGGTGGCTCCGTCCTCGCCGACCCCGCCACCGCCCAAAGCCCCCAGGCCGCCGGCACCCTTCAATGGGGCGGCGTCTACGGCCACAACTGGTTCATCGACCGGACAAACGGCATCAGCTCGCTGCTGATGACCAACACCGCGTTGGAGGGGATGATCGGCCCGCTGACGGTGGAAGTGCGGGACGCGGTGTATGGGGTGTGAGGCCTACGGCCGGTCACCCGCACCCAGGCATTTCTGTATTGACGTTGTAATACGCCGATACAGAATACGGATATGTCGAAACCTCGCGCTTCATCCAGTTCCGGTTCAAAGGGCAGCATCAACCTGCGCATCGATGCGGGCACCCGCCAGTTGATCGACGACGCAGCAGCCCTCCTAGGCAAGACGCGCACCGAGTTCATAGTGGAAAGCGCCCGCCAGCAGGCGATCGAAGTGCTGCTCGATCAACGCCGGTTCGCGCTCGAGCCCGAGCGCTCCGACGCCTTCATGGCCGCTCTCGACAATCCGCCCGCACCAGGGCCGAAACTGCAGGCTCTGCTCCGCCGGGTGCCAGCGTGGCAGAAGTCACCGGCCTAAAAGCGCCCGCTCCGCTGTCGGCGGAACACGACACCACCGACTCCGTCCCCAAATCTCACCACGCGGGGCTAGACGCGCTTGAGGGCTGCTCAGCCAAGACGCCTAAGAGGACGGAAACGACAGCAGGTCGACCAGGGTACTGACGCCGAACGGTCACTTCCCACCAAACGCCTGCCTCCGAAGGTGGATCTGGATTCCATCATCCGAGAAATGTTTATTGTCACAATCATCTATCCACTCTTCAGCTTGGTTCTCAACTTTCAAAGCCAGAACCTGTCGCCGACTTGGCGGCCTTGATACGACGCTCCGCGCACCTCACATACTCCCCTAAGTATATTGACATACTCCGCCCAGTATGCGTACTGCCACGTAGGAGCGCGCGAATGCCCTACTCGGTTGAAGACAAGAAGAAGGCCACGACACGTCTCAGACGCATCAAGGGACAGGTCGAAGCATTGGAACGAGCGGTGCAGGCAGGCACGGAATGCCGCCTTCTCCTCCAGCAGATTGCCGCCATGCGTGGCGCGGCAGGCGGGTTGATGGCCGAAGTGCTGGAGATACACCTGCGCGAAACGATGGGCCAGTCGGCGCCCGCGAAGATACCGTCGGTCGAAGACGATCCGATGGACGACATCATGAAGATCCTGCGTGCCTATTTGAAATAGGCTCGCTCCCACGAAGGAGAGGCCTTGTGAAAAGCAGAGCAGCCGTTGCCTGGGAGGCAAACAAGCCCCTGACCATCGAAACGATCGAGATCAGCGGACCGAAGGCCGGCGAGGTTCTCGTCGAAATCATGGCGACCGGCGTCTGCCATACCGACGCCTACACGCTGTCGGGCCTCGACTCCGAAGGCAAGTTCCCGGCGATCCTCGGCCATGAAGGCGCGGGAATCGTGCGGGAAGTCGGCGCGGGCGTCACCTCGCTCAAGGCAGGCGATCACGTCATCCCGCTCTACACGCCGGAATGTCGCGCCTGCAAAACCTGCCTTTCCCAGCGCTCCAACCTCTGCACGGCGATCCGCTCGACGCAGGGACAAGGCCTGATGCCGGACAGCACGACCCGTTTCTCCTGTGATGGTGGCGAGATCTTCCATTACATGGGGTGCTCGACGTTTTCGAACTTCACGGTTCTGCCGGAGATCGCATTGGCGAAGATCCGTGAAGACGCGCCGTTCGACAAGGTCTGTTATATCGGCTGCGGCGTCACGACGGGGATCGGCGCCGTCATCTATACGGCCAAGGTGCGGCCCGGTTCGAATGTCGTGGTGTTTGGCCTCGGCGGTATCGGCCTCAACGTCATCCAGGGCGCCCGCATGGTCGGCGCCGATAAGATCATCGGCGTTGATCTCAACCCCAACAAGGCGCCGATGGCCCGGAAGTTCGGCATGACCGACTTCATCAATCCGGCGGAGATCGGCAACGACAAGGTCGTGCAAGCCATCCAGGAGCTGACCGACGGCGGCGCCGACTACACGTTTGACGCCACCGGCAACGTCAATGTCATGCGTCAGGCGCTGGAAGCGGCGCATCGCGGTTGGGGTGAATCGATCATCATCGGCGTGGCCGAGGCAGGCAAGGAGATTTCCACGCGCCCATTCCAGCTGGTCACCGGCCGCGTCTGGAAGGGCACGGCCTTCGGCGGCGCCCGTGGGCGCACCGACGTGCCGAAGATCGTCGACTGGTACATGAACGGCAAGATCAACATCGACGATCTCATCACCCACAAAATGCCGCTTGAAGAGATCAACACCGCTTTCGATCTCATGCATGAAGGCAAGTCGATCCGTTCGGTCATCGAATACTGATCACCTGTCGCCTGCGTTCGCATACGGGCATCCGGGGTTCCCCAGGCAACCGCGGATGCTCAAGCGCGATCACCGCGTCTCCCAGTCCATCGACATCCGCCCATTCGACAGGTCATCCATGAAACAAATCTCGGTCAGCAAGTCCTTTGGCGGCTCCCAATATGTGTTCTCGCATGCCTCCGAGGCCTGCCGCTGCGACATGACATTCGCGGTCTTCATGCCGCCACAGGCCGAAACCGCGAAAGTGCCGATGTTGTGGTACCTGTCGGGCCTCACCTGCACCCACCAGAACGTCATGGACAAAGGCGAATATCGCCGGGCCGCCGCCGAGCTCGGCGTCGCCATCATCTGCCCCGACACCAGTCCGCGCGGCGATGACATTCCCGACGAACCCGACAATTGGCAGTTTGGCAAAGGAGCCGGCTTCTATCTCGACGCCACCGAAGAGCCTTTCGCCAAGAACTACAGAATGCAGACTTACATCCTGGAGGAGCTGCCGCGGCTTCTGGATGGCGCCGGTCTCGCCATCGATAACAAACGGCAGGGCATTTTCGGGCATTCGATGGGCGGGCACGGAGCCATCACGCTTGCCCTGAAGGCTCCGGACCGCTTCGCCTCCGTCTCGGCATTCGCGCCGATTTGTCAGCCCTCAACCGCCGACTGGTCACGGCCGGCGTTTCAAAAGTACCTCGGCGACAATCCCGCCGCATGGCGAGCCTACGACACAACCTTGCTGATCGAGGACAGATATCGGGTCAAGGAGCTCTTGGTCGATCAGGGAACGGCCGACCCGTTCCTGGAAACCGGACTGAGGCCCCAGCTCCTGAACGACGCCTGTCAGAAGGCAGGCATCGATCTGACGCTCAACATGCGTGATGGCTACGACCATTCCTATCTGTTCATCTCGACGTTCATGGCCGACCACATTCGCTGGCACGCCGAGCGGCTTCAATGAAGGGCAACGCTCGGCGCGTCGGTTTTGCAGCTCGATTGGCAGGCTGTGGGAGCCGTGAGACGCAGGCCGAGCCGACGACCCTGCCACCCACCCCTCGGGCGGAGCCGGCATGATCGGCACCGTCCACGTGCCGCCCGAGCAGATGGCCGTACGCCCCGGCATCGGCTTTGGCTACGGCGGCTCCATCCTCGCCAACCCCGACCGCCCAAAGCCGCAGGCGGCAGGCACCGCCCAATGGGCGGCGTCTACGGCCACAACTGGTTCGTCGACCGAAAGAACGGCATCACCTCGCTGCTGATGACCAACACGGCACTAGAAGGAATGATCGGCCCGCTGACAGTGGAGGTGAGGGATACGGAATATGGGGTGTGAGGAGACACGGCTCTTATTGTTCCGTATACCTACCTACCCAACGCCCAGTGCACAAGAGACAGTAATTCATTGGGAAATGCTTGATATAGCTAGAAAGAGGCCGCTATCGCTCGGCGAGCAATGGCCAAGAGATGTACACGCCACCTCCCAATCTTATCTTCGGTTCCAAATAAAGAAGGAGAGGAAAGAGTAAACCCATACGAGAATTTTCCATGAACTATGGAATTACGAAACTCGTAAAGTCGTTCCGCATATACCTGTGGCGAAGCGCGTTCTATAAGTTCGCCGTTTTTCGCATCTTCGAGAATAGGTCGATCCGCCAAACTTTGTACAAGACGAATTATGGGTCCTTTTTCATCCCGCGTTATAAGATCCAACATCTTTCTGCTGAACTGTGCGTCTGCGAGGTTCGCATCATGGCGCAACCGCCATATCTCTCGCTCGTGAACGAAGAAAGAAAGGTACTCAATTACGCGATAATAGTAGACACAGGCAGCAAGGTCATCTGTTTGTTGTGCACCAGCAGCTAGGAAGCGCAGGGGCTCAATCTGAGTAAACATCGGTTTTCCCGACGATATCGCAGATAGATCCTCATCTTCGGGTTCGTCCATCCACACATCACCAATGCGGAAGGGTTCGGGCCATTCACCACCTGTGCGTTCAAAATACCGCGCGCACGCGTTCAAGCAGGCCAATTCAGCGTCTTCATGGGGAGCACCCACAATACGTAAACTGGCGATATGCTCCCATTCACCGTTCCACTTGGATCTGCGTCCTTCGAAAAGAAGTGCAGCTAGAGGAGAAACATCGCCGAAGGTAGCTTCAATCCCGCCCATGCTGAACCCTGCGGGGAAAGAGGACGACCCTTGCATGAAGAATTCGTGGTACGTGTCGAGACTGAACCCGAAGCCACCATGAATAGTAAGTCGATCTGCATTGGCTACCGCTGTGGCGTCCAGTGAGACATAGACGCCGTCATCCGGGACAAATAGCGACGCGCCAATAAGAGGCCAGCTGACTTGCATCCCACCAGGAACTACTTCGAAATTCAGATGTTCATCGTTCCTATCGGCGGTAATAGGCGGATCAAAATTATAAGGAACGATTTGAAGCAAGATATTCCCCTTGAGGAGCGCTCACACGGGCCAGAGTGATTATCCGCTCAAGCTCGAAAACAGCATACAACTCGAAGTGCTGCTATCCTATCCTCCGCCTACACCGGATAATAGCGCACCATGGTATTAACCCAAGCCAGCGCCCTCTCGTCCGCACAAAAAAGCTCGCCGTTATGTTCCGCTCCACCCTTCCCAAAATGCTCCCGCGTCATCCGCACAAGTTCCTCAAGCACCATCTCCTGGCGCAGCCCCACTATAATATCGGAATAGCTCGCCACCGGCGGTCAGCATCAATTGCCGGTTTCACGCCGGGTTGGCCGTAGGCAGCTCCACCTCACCATCCCGCCTCGGGATCAGATGCACATGGGCGTGGAACACCTTCTGGCCGGCCGAGGCGCCGATGTTGGAGCCGAAGTTGAAGCCGGTCACCATCGGGTCCTCGGCGAGGATCGCCTCGCGGGCGGCGAGCGTCAGGGCGTGGATCGCCTCCCGCTCCTCGGCCGTCGAGTGGAACACGTCGGTGATGTGGCGCTTGGGGATGATCAGCGTATGCAGCGGCCGCGCCGGGAACTTGTCGCGGATGGCGAGGGCATGGTCGTTTTCCATGAGGATCTGATCTCGATCCAGATCGCAGAAAACGCACGTCTGTCCGGTCATCCGCATCTCCGTTCCGCCGATTGCAACGGCATGTCCAGCCCGCCCATCACGTAAAATACCGCCGGATGAACGGCACCTGCCTGAGGCCGTAGGTGACGAGGAAGCAGATCGGCACCAGGATGGCGGCCATCGCATACATCTTGAGCAGCGGCGGCGCCTGAACGTTCCGCACGAGGATGGCGCCGGCGACGATGATTGGCGGATGGAAGACGTAGACGCCAAAATAGTTCTGGCTCAGGAAGCGCGTCAGCCGACCCTCACTGTTGAACTTCTCGCGGAACAGCACGATCAGCCCCAGCGACACACCGACGCAGAAGAACGCCTCCCACGTGGCATAGAAGGCCGACTGCCAGCGGAAGCCACCGAAGAAGGCGCCGATATCTGGCACGGCGCCATGGGCCTGCGCGATGATGGCGCTCGCGGGAATACCGAGGAACCAGAGGGGTATGCCAAGGATCAGCGTCCATCTGAACCAGCGCATGCCGAACCGGTAGCCGATGCCCTCAAGAATGCCATGGGTGCGGCAGAGGATGCCGACGACATAGAGGATGACATAGGAGGCAAAGAAGCCCACCTGCAGGAAGTTGCCCGGCAACGGCTTGATGAAGGGAACGCCGCCCGGCACCACCGCGCGCAGCAGGAAGGTGGCGACGGCGATCGTGACGGTCAGCCCCAACACCCAGACGGGCCGGAAGGTGACACGCCGATCCACCTCCGGCGCCGGCCCGCCGAAGGCCGCCCGCCACAAGGCGGTGGCGACCGACAGGATCAGCAACACCAGCAGGAACCAAAGCGGGCCGAGGCTCAGCAGGAAGTCGAACGAGACGACATAGTGCGCGTACCACGCGCCCATGTCCGGCGCGTCGGCGGCGGCGAAGCCGGCGATCCAGGTGGTCAGCGGGTGGATGATCGCCACATAGGCCAGCATGGGAATGCCAAGGCGGATCAGCCGTCCGCGAATGAACGGTCCCGTGCCCTTACGTTCCAGGGAGCCCGGCGTGAGATAGCCCGAGACGAAGAACAGCAGGCCCATGAACCAGGCCTGGGTGAGCGAGCCATAGAGGCCGAACATCAACCCGGAGAGTGGGCCGTAGCTGGCCTTCTCCACGTAATACCAGAGGCCGTTGCCGCTATAGGTGACGTTGAGGTGCATCAGCACCACCAGGATGATGACGAACCACCTGAGATTATCGAGATAGGCCAGCCGGCCCAGCCGCGTTTCGATGAATGCCCCTTGTTTGTCCATGTCGCTCCCCCGCGTCATGCCGACCCGATGAAGGCGGCCCCGGCTGGCGCCTCTCCCGCGAAGTCTTCGCATCAATGATCGAGATCGGCGGCCTGGGCCTCTGGCGCTACGGGCACGCGCTCAGTCATCACGGTTGTGCCCGGACGGTAGGATTACCCTGAAGAGCGGTCAATCAGACGTTTTCTCCAAGATCCATTGGAGTCCGGCGGATATCTCGTGCCCTAGCTTGGGAACTCTATCGCGTAAAATCGCAAGTATGATTGGACACACAAGCCTGGAGCGGCAAGTCTCCCAACCGCGCCGAGTCTCTCTTGAGTTTGCATGTACTAAAGTACGTGCCGCCGCAATTTTCCGCAGTCGAGGCGACACGATCGGTAAAGGTCAGCTTCAACGGCGAATCTGCTCAACTGCTAGCTGCACGGCCGCATCAAGGTGAGGGCAATCGGTCGGCTTTCCGTCGTCGAGGTTGGCGACCTTAAGGTGCCGACAGCCATCGCGTAGCGAGGGATTCTGATACTGGACCAAGTTCGCACCTTGGAAACTAACACTGGCGATGAACCCGCATTTCGAACACTGAACTTTGAAAGACATCCCACCCTCCCAGAGTTTTACTAACGACGAAGAACTCTGGGCGGCGGGTCCATGATAATGCGCACTTCCATGAGGTCCTTTAGAAACTGGTCTAGTTCTTCGCTAGACAAAACCAGCGTTGTGCCGTTTTCGAGCTGATCGAGTCGAATATGAATTTTGCGAAGGGCTCGATCAGTAGATAGGTATTTACCCAAAGGAAGTGGCATATGACAAACCCGCATCTTTAAACTGACGATTCAGCACTCAAAACGCGCGGTATTATTTTCTAGGATATCGCTGGGTAAGTCCAGATAGCCGAAGTACCTTGTACGCTCCTAGGCAATGCCTTTTGTACGCTCAGATGCCAGAAATATCTAGGAACACCGCCAAGCCGGCGATGCCGAGCATTGCCAATACCGGCCAACGTGGCTCCTTGATTGGGTCTATATTTTTGCCACAACCACGTTTGATAGCCACAAGCATAGCTCCCGGCTGGTAAGCCCGCCACTTCGTGTCAGACACTCACAGCATCAATGAAGGCCTGATCTTCTGCTGCCTGGGCACTCATGGCGACGGCCCGCGATTGGCGATGTGCCTCGGCTCTGAACGAGGGCGCCGTGACATCGGGCACCCAAATTTCGATCAAGCGCAGGCCGCAGGCGCGCAATCGTGCACGGCGCCGCCGGTCGGTATAGCGCGACGATCGGGATTTTGGGCGGGAGGTCACATCTTGCCCTTTCACAATGTCACGAGAGCCTGACACAATTTACCGATTTGCCAAGGGTCTCACGAGGCAAGTCACCGTCCGTCCCCCAGCCCCCGCCCGAACGCCTCGGCGGCCATGTCGATCATCTGCGCATGGATCTCCTGCCGCGACCGATCCCCTCCGTCCTTGCAGATCGGCTCGTCGATCTTCTCTTCTTCAGCCAGTGCCGCCGCGCCGGGCCTGCAGACGCCGAACAGGCTGAAGTGGCTGGCGTCGCCAATCGTCTGGTAGCGCCCGTGCGGGATGGCCCTGGCGACGACATCGGCTCGCGCGGTCTCGGGAATGGTTCCTGGCTTGCCGAGGTTGATGATCTCCACCGGCAGGGTGACGCCGGCGAAGCTCTGGGTATCGAACACATCCACCGGCGCCGGATCGATCGCCATGGCAAAGCGAATGCGCTGGTCGCTGTGATCGTCGCCGGCCGGCCGCATGGCCATGGCGTGGAGATCGAGGCCGCTCATCTTGACCCACTCGCAAAGCGAGGGGTTGCGCGCGGCATCGTCGCAATAGCCGGCGAGGCGTTTGGGATCGATACGGCCACCGGCCAGTGCCAGTGCGGTACTGCCGCCCATGGAAAGGCCGAGCACACCAACTTTCTCCGTGTCGAGATGGTCCTTGAACGCACCCGCCCCGATCATGGCGTCGAGCGTGGCGCTGACGTCGGCAGGCCTCAGCCACAGCTTCATGGTTTGCTCGGCCGAACGGTTGGCGCCACCATTGCCGGGATGGGCGGGAGCGGCCACGATGAAGCCCTTGGCAGCAAGACCCGACGCCATCCAGCTCATCGCCTCCGGCGTGCCGCCGAGCCCGGCGCCATGCGACAGGAGCACCAGCGGAAACTGCCCCTCGGCGAGTGGCGCCTCACTTTGAGCGGTAGTGCCGGCAAAGAAGAGGCTGTCACCCAGCGTCACCGGCGTTCCGCCCGCCCGTGCCGGATACCAGACGGCGACGTCGAGATCGCCTCCGCGCGCCGCAGCGTAAGCGGTCATATGCCGGACACCGACGGGAGGGGAACTCTCGGCATGCGCGAGCGAGGAAAAGGCGGCAAGCAGCGCCAGGATCTTCAGGGAAATGGCCATCGACAAGGTCTCCGTTCGAGACCTGAATGATGCATGACCCCATCTCGACGAGCGCCCCGAAACGCGTTCCAGCACGTCCAAGATCGCGATCGAGGACCTGTTCAGGCGTTGGCAGTCACCACGCCGGCCCGCCGGTAGGCGCTGGGCGTCATGCCGGTCACGCGCAGGAACTCGCGATTGAAGTTGGACTTGGTGCCGAAGCCGGCCTCCAGCATCACCACGGTCACCGGCTCATCGGTCTCCTTGAGCCGGCGCTGCGCCTCGCGCACCCGGTATTCGTTGACGATCTGCGACACGTTGCGGCCGTGCACGCGGTTGAGTGCCGAGGAGATCTGCCGGGCGGGAATGCCAGCGCGGCGGGCGAGCCGCTCCAGCGTCAGGTCGGGGTCGCGGTAGAGCTGCTTCTCCGCCATCAGCATCTCGATGCGCTGCACCACGGCGGCATCGGCCTCGGAGGTATCCTCCTCGCTCGCCGGCGGAAGCACCTCTAAAGTCTGCGTCTCGGCCTCGGCTTCGGGTCGGCTGCCGCCGGCCACCGTCGCGGCATAGCCGGCAACGCCGAGCCATAACAGCTTGGCAGCCATCAACAGCGTGCGCGCCCGGTCGCCATTGCCGAGGAACAGATCGATGGAAATCACCGCATCGACCACGGCGGTGATGATAAGGAGCGCCGCCACGGCGAGCAGCGCCTGATAGGCCGTCCGCTCGTCGCTGAAGCGCACGGCCGAGAGCGCTTCCGGCCCCTGCCGCGCCAGCAACAGCAGCGCGATGCCATAGCCAATGCAGATTACGAACAGCGCCACGTCGATCGGCAGCCGCCAGAAGGCGACGAGCAGGGCGATCAAGAGGGCCGGCAGCAGATGCGGCCAGAGCGGCCGCGCACTGTCGTGATGGCGCAGCCGGTCGAAGGCCGCAAAGGACAGTGCCGGCAAGACGGCCGCGAGCACCGGCTGGATCAGCCGCGCCGGCTGCCAGCCGACATCCCAGCTCAGCCCGGCCACCGTCGCCTGCACGGCAAACACGGCCACCAGCAGCGGAAACAGCCCGAACTCGGCCGCCCCGTGCCGGAGCATCCGCACCAGGATGAGGCAGAGGATGAGCGAGACGACGAAGGACAGCGGGATCGAGATCATGACGGCTTCTGGCTTTAGGCACTGTCCCGAAAGGCCTCAAAACCTTCCGGGCGAACGCGTCCTAGCACAAGTTGCTCCGTCGCGCCTCGCTCCCGCTTTCCCTATGTCAGATCACCTGGCCGCCAGACACCTCGATGCGCTGGGCGGTAACCCAGTGATTGTCGTCACCGAGCAGGCTGGCGATCATCGGGCCAACGTCGTCAGGCAGGCCGACGCGCCCCAGGGCGATCATGTTGGCGAAGGCTTCGTTATACGCTGGCGTGTCGCGCACCGCACCACCGAGGAAATCGGTGGCGATGGCGCCGGGCGCCACGCAGTTGGCGGTGATGCCGCGCGCGCCGAGCTCCTTGGCGAGGTAGACCGTCAGCACCTCGATCGCCCCCTTGGCCGCCGAATAGGCCGAGAAGCCGGGGTAGGAAACGCGCGTCAGGCCCGAGGAATAGGTGACGATGCGGCCGCCGTCGGCGATCAACGGCAACAGCGCCTGCGTCAGGAAGAACACGCCCTTCACATGCACGGTGAACAGGCCGTCGAACTGCGCCTCGGTGGTCTCGGCAAAGGGCGCCATCTCGCCATGGCCGGCGTTGTGAACGAGATGATCGAAGCTGTCACGGCCCCAGACGTCCGCAAGCGTCGTACGAAGCGTCTCGGCAAAACCCGGAAAGCTCTTGATGTCGCTGACGTCGAGCTTCAATGCCACCGCCTTGCGCCCCATGGCGGTGATCTCGAACACCACCGCATCGGCCTCGGCCTTGTTGCCGCGATAGGTGACGATCACATCGCCACCCCGGCGGGCGATGCTGGTGGCGACGTTGCGGCCGAGGCCGCGATTGGCGCCGGTGATGAGAGCGATGGTCATGGTCCGTCTCCTTGGTTGGGGTTGACGGGAAAATCATTGCCCAATCCGATCACCAGCGGTTGCCTTAAGCTGGCCGATTTTTGCCTGATCCTCCATAATCGTCGTGATCGCGAGGGAATGAAGGTCACTGTGGCGCCCTACATGCGGCCCCTCGTTCCACTCTGCCCGAAGTCCTGTGCTTACACTGGAGATGGCTGATCGATGAAAGTGAGCGATCCGCTAACAAATTGTTTCATTTATACAATACTGTCATCCTTGCGAAAGCGAGGACCTCAGGACGAGAAGGTATCGAGCTCCCTTACGTTGCAGGAGCGCTATATCCGCGTTGAGCCCTGTTCTGCCTGAGGTCCTCGCTTTCGCAAGGATGACAGATCTATAGATATCAATCAATTACCTGAACCTGAGTGCCATGCCGAACTGCCGTCAGCAAGCTACCGAACCTCGACGGTCGGTGGAGTTGATGGCGGCACATATCTAGCAGCACCATCACCCACCTTTGCCCAAATCTCGGCTCTTCTTGCCCAATCCTCCGCACTCTCTTGCGCGCTCCAGTCCATCGTGCCTAACATCCCGTCCATGACCGAAACGCTGCTCTCCGCTGTCCGTCGTCACGCCGCCGTCCATGCCGATGCGGCAGGGGTCGCGCCGACGCCCATCCCGGGCCTCGCCGTGGTTCGCGCCACCATGCCCAGCGCGCTGCAATATGCGATCAACCGCCCCTTGGTGGCACTGGTGCTGCAGGGCGAGAAGCGGGTGACCATCGGTCCGGAAACCCTCGATTTTGGCGCCGGCTCGTCGCTGCTGATATCCGCCGACGTGCCCACCGTCAGCCAGATCACCGAGGCCAGCGCCGGCGCGCCCTATTTCTCGCTGGTGCTGGAACTCGACCTCACCCTGGTGGAGGAGCTCGCCGTGGAAATGGCGGCCGCCCCTTCACCGCCCGGCCCGGCCGTTCGCGTCGAGCCGACCGACAGCGAGGTCGCCGACGCGGCGCTCCGCCTGATGCATCTTCTCGACCGCCCCTCCGCCCTGCCCGTGCTGGGCGACCAGCTGTTGCGCGAGCTGCATTACTGGCTGCTGGCCGGCCGGCACGGCACTGCCATCCGGGGTCTCGGCGTCAAGGACAGCCACGCCCACCGCATCTCCCGCGCTATCGCCGTGCTGCGCGCCGAATTCGCGGCACCTGTCCGCGTCGAGCGGCTTGCCGATATCGCCGGCCTCAGCCCCTCGGCCTTCCACCAGCATTTCAAGGCGATCACCTCGCTGTCGCCGCTGCAGTTCCAGAAGCAGTTGCGGCTGATCGAGGCCCGGCGGCTGATGCTCTCGGAGGGCCGCAGCGCCAGCCTCGCCGCCTACGAGGTGGGCTACGAAAGCGTCCACCAGTTCAACCGTGAATATGCGAGGCTGTTCGGCCTGCCGCCCGGCCGCGACATCAAGGCGTCGCGCGAGCGTGCGGTGGCCGCGTGAGGCCCGCCATTCTCTCGTCCTAGATCGCGTTCGAGGTCGCACCACGCGTGGCAACGCGGCAATCCCATCGGGCAACCTCGATGGGAGCCAGCCATGATCTCCAGACTGACCGCCTCACTTCTCCTGCTTTCCGCCCTGCCCGCGTTCGCCGCCGCTGACGACACGCAGCGCCTCGACCTCTCGGCTGTCACCGCCATCGCCATCACCGGCGACGCCAGCTCCATCGCCCTCACCACCGGCGACGGTCCCTATGAGGCGACGCTGAGCGGCCGCCGCTCCGGCTGGTTCTCCAGGTGGTACTCGCTTGTGCTCGGCAGCGATTGCCGTTCGGCCGGACGCATGAGCATCGACGGTAGCACGCTCACCGTCGATGTCGGCACGCCATGGCCCGATCCGTCGGAATGCGTCGTCGAGCTCAAGGCCAACCTGCCAAAGGCCAGCGCGGTGACCATCCAGCAGGCCGCCGCTCAGGTCAGCCTCAAGGGCGACTTCTCCTCAGTGCTGGTCGGCAGCAAGGCCGCCGACGTCGCCTTCCGTGGCCACGCCGGCTCGCTCGTCATGAAGGGCGACGCCCTTCGCTCCAACCTCACCTTCGACCGGGTCGACAACACCGAGACCATCGCTCTCGACGCCCGCGCCCTCGATACGCACCTCGGCTTCGTCTCGGGCACCAAGGTCAGCTACAAGGTGGAAGCAGGCGCTGCCCTGGTGGACAGCGCCCTCCCCAACACGCTCGGCGCCAAGCCGGCCATCGACATCAAGGCCAGCTTCCTGCGCGCCCGCATCGAGTGATGCCTTACTTGCTCCTGGGTTTCAGCAGCTCGTCGAAGCCCACCCGGTGGAGCATTTCCTCGCGCAGGCGATCGATGACGGCAAAGCCGACGTCGGCGCCATCGCGGCTCGGGTCGATGTGGACGCGGAACGGGCGGGAGCCGAAGGGCGCGTCTACGACATCGACGATGGCATCGGCCACCAGCGACGCGTCGGCGTCTTCCGGCACGATGGCCGCGAAGGCCTCGCGGATGCGATCGCCCCAGCCGGCATAGGGACCGGCCTCGTAGTCGACGGCAACGGCGGCATCACCAGGCGTGCCGGCATGGGCGAAGTGGTTTGTGCCCGAGGTGAAGGCGCCCGGCACGATGATCGACGTCTCGATGCCCCAGAGCGCCAGCTCGCGAGCATATTGCACGGCAATGGCGTCCATCGCCGCCTTGGCGCCGAAATAGGGCGCGAGCCAGGGAGGAGTGCCGCCGGCGACGCTGCTCGACGACACCCAGACCACCAGCCCGTCGCGGCGCGCCCGCATGTGCGGCAGAACGGCGCGGTTGACCCGCTGGGTGCTGACCACGTTGATGTCGTAGAGCGCTGCATATTGCTCGGGCGTGAAGGCTTCGGCCGGGCCGTAGACCATATGGCCGGCATTGTGGATCAGCACATCGATGCGACCGCTCTCGGCGATCACCTTGGCGACGGCGGCATCCACCGACGCCTGCGACTGAACGTCGAGCTCGACGCTCCGAAGATCGACGCCGGCCTCACCGGCCAGCCTGGCCAGCTCCGCCGCCTTGTCGGCATTGCGCCCGCCGACATCGCGCATCGACGCCCACACCGTATGCCCGGCACGCGCGAGAGCCTCGACGGTGAGCCGGCCGAACCCGCTCGATGCACCCGTAACAAGAATAACCTTGGACATGGGAGTTTCTCCTGTTCGTTGAATGGTTTGACGGGACGGAAGAACCTGAGCGAAATTCGCTGGGGCGCGGCAGATAGCGACGGGGACGAGAACCGGAGCGCAGCGGACTTGAGGGTCCGTGAGCACCGGAAGCGCAGGCCACTAAGCCAGATGCCCGCCCCAGTAGAATTTCGCTCAGGTTCTTAGGTCATGCCTCCGTTGGCACGGAGGACTTGCCCATTGATCCAGCCGCCATCGGGGCCGGCCAGGAAGGAAACGGCGGCGGCGATATCCTCGGGCGTGCCGAGGCGCTCCAGCGGGTTCATCTTGGCCATGCGGTCGATCAGTTCTTCCGATTTGCCGTCGAGGAAAAGCTCGGTGGCCGTCGGCCCCGGCGCCACCGCGTTGACGGTGATCGAACGGCCGCGCATCTCCTTGGAAAGGATGCCGGTCAGCATCTCCACGGCCGCCTTGGTGGCCGAGTAGAGACCGTAGGTCTCGAGCCGCAGCGCCCCCACCGATGTCGAGAGATTGACGATGCGGCCGCCATCGCGCAGCCGGCGTGCCGCCTCGCGCATGACGATGAGGCTGCCCTTGAGGTTGATGGCGAGTATGGCGTCGATGGTGGCGTCGTCGAGATCGGCGATACGCGACAGCTTCAAGATACCGGCGTTGTTGACGACGACATCGACGCGCCCGAAGGCCGCTTCCGTCGCCTCGAACATGTGCGCCACGGCGGCGGCATCGGCGACATCCGCCTTGTGAGCGGCGGCACGGCCGCCCTCGGCCTCGATCTCGGCCACCACCGCCTCGGCGGCGGCGGTGTTGCCGGCATAGTTGACGACGACGGCGAAGCCTTCCCGGGCGAGGCGGCGGGCAATGGCGGCGCCAATGCCGCGCGATGCGCCGGTGACGATGGCGACCTTCTCGGTCGGCTGTGCGGGAGTGGTCATGGTGATGTCCTCTCGTTGGGGTTTCGATGGGAGAAACATGCACCTTCATGAACGGCGGATAATCACGTATTATTCGCCATCAAAATCCGGGAAATACAAACAATGGATCGTTTTGACGCCATGCGCATCTTCGCCCGCGTTGCCGAGCGACGCTCGTTCACGCTGGCCGCCGAGGATCTGGGATTGCCGCGCTCGACGGTGACCGACGCGGTGAAGACGCTCGAACGGCGGCTCGGCGTGAACCTGCTCCAGCGCACCACCCGCCATGTGGCGCCGACGCTGGACGGCGAAGCCTATTACCAGCGCTGCCTTGCCATTCTCGCCGACGTTGAGGAGGCCGAGGGCGCCTTCTCCGGCGGCAAGCCCAAGGGGCTGCTGCGGATCGACGTGCACGGCACGCTGGCGCGTCGCTTCGTGCTGCCGGGTTTGCCGGCCTTTCTCGAAACCTATCCCGACATCACCCTGCACATGACCGAGGGCGACCGTCTCGCCGATCTGGTGCGCGAGGGCATCGACTGCGTGCTGCGGGTCGGCGAGCCGCGCGACACCGACATGATCGCCCGCCGTGTCGGTATGCTCGAAGAGGTGACGCTGGCCTCGCCCGGCTACATCGCCCGCCATGGCAGGCCTGAGCACCCGGGCGATCTTCAGGACGGCCACCGCATGGTGGGCTTTCACTCCAGCGCGACCGGTGCGGTGCTGCCACTGGAATTCCAGGATGGCGGCACGCTGCGCGAGATGACGCTTCCACATACCGTCACCGTCAACGCCGCCGAGAGCTACGTCGCCGCCGCCCGGCTCGATCTCGGGGTGATCCAGGTGCCGCGCTATCACGTGGTGCCGGCGCTCGATGCCGGCGATCTCGTCGAAATCCTGCCCGACCATCCGCCGACGCCGACCCCGGTGTCGGTGCTCTATCCGCACACCCGCCAGCTGTCGCCGCGCGTTCGCGTCTTCATCGACTGGGTGGTGGGTGAGTTCAAAGAATCAGTCCGGCAATGAGGCGGCGTCCCTCCGACGCTGAAGCAACATCAGGGCGAACAGCGCCGCGAAGGCCAGAAGCGACAGCGCAAAGGCCAGCCACAGCGCGGCATGCGGACCGGAGGCGGTCACGATCGCCGCGAACACCGGCGGCGCCGTGGCAAAGGACAGGTTGAGCGGCACCGCCAGCCTCGCCGAGGCCCGGGCATAGGCGCCGGACGGGAAGATCTGCAGCGGCAACGTGGCGCGGACGACGGCGTTGGCGCCGCTCGCCATGCCATAGAGCGTAGCGAATGCCACGGCGCCGACAAAGCCGTGGGCGAGAAGAAGCACAACAAAGCTCAGAGGGAACAGGGCGGAAGCGGCAAGCCCGGTCACGAAGCCCGACCAGCGACGACCGCCGAGCATGTCCACCATGCGTCCCGCCCATTGCGCGATGCCGATGAAGGCGGCCGCCGCGAGCGCGCTGGCGTGATCGAGCCCGCCTGCTTCGAACAGGATGATGATGGTGAGCGCAAAGCCCCAGGTGAAGAAGCCGTTGGCGGCAAAGCTCAGGGCCAGCAGCAGGAAGCGCGGACGATCGATGGCGGATGCGGCTTCCGCCTGCGTCTTCTTTTCAGCGCCTTGCCGCGGACGACGCGCCAGCACTGCCCAATGCAGCGGCGCGCAGACAATGAGCATCAGCACGGCATAAACGAGCGTCGTCGCCCGCCAGCCCCAATGCGCCTGCATGACCCCGGTCAGCGGCCAGATGATGGTCGACGTCAGGCCGCCGGCGATGATCAGCACGCCCAGCGCCGAACGCGCCTTGTCACCGGCAATCTCGGTCACCGCGACCTGTGCCGGCGTCGTCAGCATGCCTGCGCCGGCAAGGCCGAGCACCACCCACGACAGACCGTAGGACACCACGCCGACGGAAAGGCCGAGCGCCGCGAGACCAGCCGCGCCAAGCAGCGAGCCGAGCACCATGATCGGCCGGGCGCCATACCACTCGAACAACCCGCCGAGAGGCCAGGACGCGGCGGCCATGACCACCAGCATCACCGTGGGGCCGGCCATCACCACGGGCAACGTCATGCCGAGCGCAGCCGCCATCGCCGCCCCCGTGACGGCGGGCAGCCAGAAGGTGGCGCCCCAGCCGATAAGCTGGGTGACCGACAGGGCGGCAACGGCGCGGATGGTAGGTGAGCGGAAAGACATGGGCGACGGCGAGCAACGACCACTATGGAACGAAAGCGCCATCCGAGCAGGAGTCTGTTACGCTTTTACGTCGCGCTACTGCGTCAGCTCGCAGATCACCTGGGCGCTGGACGCCCTGACGATGTCCGCCACATCCGGTGTCTTCAGATCTTCGCCCGGCGGCTCCGTTTCGTAGGGCACACCGAGCTTATCGAGAAAGGCCTTGGCCACATCCGCTTTGATGGCGAAGTTGGCGTTCTGAATCACCTCGATATAGTCTTTGTCGATGGTCTTGGTGTTCGACTTGGCCACCACGACGCCGACGATATGACCCGATTGATCGACCACCGGGCCACCGCTGTTGCCGCTCTGGATCGGCGCCGAGATCTGCATCTCCGCCTCATTGTCGCCGGCGCCGGCCAACGAGGCCACGAGACCGGTTGAGAGGTTGCCGCTCTTCGACAGATAGCCCGAAAGAGGGTAGCCGAACACGACCACCGACTCGCCGAGGCGAATGGGCGGCGCGGCGCGGAACTTGGCGAAGGCAGGGCTCCGCCCACGAATTTTCAACAGGGCCAGGTCGTTGTCTTCGTCGCCCGCGACGATCAGGGCAGGCTCCATGCGCCCGTCGCCGAACCGAAGTCTGGGGCCGCCGCAGTCCTTGACGACATGGGCGTTGGTCAGAACATAACCGGCGTCATCGACGAAGAAGCCGGAGCCGTATGCCGTAACAGGCCCCTTGCCCTTGTCGCGGTCCTGCCCGCCTTCGGTATCGCCGGGCGGCGTATCTTCGGGCCGGTTTTTGTCCTTTTTCGGCATCGGAGCGGGAGCCGACGGAGACGGAACGTCCGCCTTGTCTCCGCCACCGATCTCCCCCAGTGAAATGTGTCCGTCATTCACCGCCGCGATGCATTCGCGCAGCTTGGCAATCCCCTGTCGGCTGCCGTTCAGATCAAACACGCCGTGTTCGCGACTGCCGATCTTCAAACCGAGGGTCTTCGAATCAGCAAAGTCATCGACCGCCTCCGCATGGACGCCCTCGAGAGCAACTCCCTTTTGCTCGGTGAGCCTCACGCCGATCCCGTCGCCGGCCCACGTGCGTTGCCCATCGTATTCGACGGTCACCTCATAGCCCTTCCCCTGTTCGTAGACCCAGGACGGCTTGGAGAACACGAGGAAGTAAGTCAGCTTGCCGCTCCGACTGTCACCGCCAACCTCGATTTCGGCGGAGCCGTCAAAGGTGGCAGCCATGGAGCAAGACTTTCGGGCCAGGGTGACGAAAACCCACCAATTGCCTTCCTTGGCATATATCTTGTCGCTGGCGTAATAGTCTTCGCCGAGGGCTGGGGATGGCCCGGATGGCTGAATGGGCTCCTTGCCACCAGCCGAGCCGTCCTCGGCGCCGTCCGGCGGCGTATCGGCGCGTTTGACGTTTCCCTCTTTCGGCGTCGGAGCCGGCGAGGAAGCCAGCGGTGGTGTCGGCGGCGGTGAGGTGACGTCTACTCCCTTCTCCTTGGCAATCGCCTCCAGCGAAATGCGGCCGTCGTCCACCGCCGCGATGCATTCGCGCAGTTTGGCGAGTGCCTTTCGGCTGCCTTTCAGAGGAAATCTACCGAGATCACGATCGTTGACTGTCAGATTGAGGTATCGGGCGTCGGCGATTTCATTGATGGCGTCCTCGGTGACAGACTCGACTGCGATGCCGCTGTAGTCGTCGAGCTTGACACCGACGCCATCGCCAACCCAGGGACTGCGTCCATCGTATTTTACGGTAACGGCGGCATAATCGTAATTCTTGTATGTCCAGGACGGCTTGGCGAAGAAGAAAAAATAAGTTGGCTTGCCATGACTATGATCGGCACCCACCTCGATACCGGCCTCGTCTGTGTAATCGATGGCCATGAAGCAAGACTTTCTGGCCAAGCTGATCGAGATCCTCCAGCCGCCTTCATACCCATATACCCTGTCGTTGAGGTAATCGGCTTCCTCAAACGCCAGGGCTGGGCCCGACAACAGGGCCCAAAATACGACGAGCCAAGCATTGCGGCTCAAGACAGACATCAAGGACACAGCCATACCGCACCGCCGAGAGAGCTGGTTTTCACCACCAGCCGCGCCTGATCGAAAGTCCCGCAGTCCGCCCCTCGGCTGCCGACGACCCAGTTTTCGGATCATATAGCGAGAGTTGCAAAAGACAGGTTTAAACGGCCGATCCGTCCACAGCTTGCAGTGGGTGGTTCGAGCGCTGGCGCACCGTCAGACAACCTCAAACACCGTGTTCGTCCCACTGCCGTCGTAGCGCTTGACGAAGTCCACCCGCGTTCCGTTCCAGTGGTAGCAATAGTGGGCGCCCTGGACGGGAATGGGGATCACGTTCGGCCAGAAGATGCCGATGCACCAGCCGCCGGCCCGGCGCACGCTGGGATAGACCACGCCGTCGCTGCCAGCGGCCCGCAGCTCGCGCCCCAGCGCTTGCGACGCGGTGTAGTCGTCGGGGTCAAGCGCGCCCGGCACCGCGCTGACATCATCGAGCTCGCGATCCACCGCACCCACCAGCACGCGGAAATCGGACGTCCAGCCCGGCGCTTCCCGGGTCGCCGCCATGAAGCGCTGGTGGTGGTAGATGGTCTCGGCGATCGCCACGTCCTCGCTGTCGCCGGCGTAATAGAGGCCATAGCTGCCATCGGTGAAGCGGCCGGGCCGGAGCGGCGAGCAATGGACGAAGGGCGCCATCAGATAGCTGGCGTTGGGGCCGCCGACGCGCCTTCCCTTCGGTACTTTGGAAAGATCACCGATCAGGCCGCGCACCCGCGGATTGGTCTTGGCCTCGACGGCGGCAAGTGCCTCCCAGTCATGCGGGTCGGCGATATCCTCGAACAGGTCGATCGGCGGATGGATCGAGCGGATGATACGGTATGTCCTGGGCCAGGACACCCGCCGCCGAACCACACCCGCCGCCTCAGTCACCACGCGCCCCGCTCGGCGTCGAGATAGGCGCGCATGTCCGCAAGGTCGGACAGCTCGCCGCGCAGCATCAGGTCGAGCGCCGACTGGCCGTCGAAGGTGTCGTTGGGTTTGCGCACCCACTCATAGCCGCGCGTCGGCTCCTTGAAGAGGTAGCGCAGGCCCTTGTGGATGCCCATCAGGTGGGCCATGCGCATGCGGAGGTCGCGGTCGATCCGGCCGATGCTGCCTTCCTTCCAGCGCGCCCAGGTGCGTATCGACAGGCCGCCGAGCAGCGTCGTCGCCTCGGTATCGCTGAGCTTCCACGCCTTGAAGAGATTGACCGTCGCCCGCGCCAGCGCCGCCGCTTCCTCGTCGGTGATGGCGGCGCTCTCGGTACGCTCGATCGGAGGGACTTCGATGGGTTGCAGCAGCATGGCGTGTCCTGTCATTTGTCATGAATATAGGCGTATCACGCCAAATGGCAAGAACATATGCCAAGTTGGGATTCAAGTTGGCGTCGTTGGGACGCGTGATGGGGTAGGAGAGACGATTAGGAGCCTTGCTCGAACTCGTACCTGGGCAACGGTCTGGTCGCCGAACCCAGCTCGTATTCAATGATTTCCTGCCCGCTGGAGCGCGACGAGATCACCCTCTTGCTGGAATCGACCTTTTCGAGAACATGCCACGGGCTCGCAAAGGCCTTGCAAGACGGATCAAACGTAAATCCAAGCTCAAACTGGATTCTGTAATCGTCGCGCGGCAAACCAGATATGTCGAAGCTGTCGCCCCACTTGAGAAATATGCTTGCCACCACAGCTGACGTCTGGTCTCTAACCTTGACGACGGCATCCTCCCAAGCCGTATTACTGATGCGCAAGGTAAGATCGCCATGCGCGGATGTTTGAGGCATCAAGAATCCCGATCGCTCTAGCGGATGCGGGCAACCCTCGACAGGCGCGCCGTCCACCGTGACGAGCTGGTTACGGGACGCAGGCTGATGCGCGTTAAACGCATATACGGCGACGATAACCGCCGCCGGCACGAAAAACGCCAACAGGCTGTAAAGCTGCTTCTGGCCGCCCGACAGCGCCCAATCATCCTTGAGCGCATAACCGGAGTAATCGACGCCGGACGCATCGATGATACGCAGGATTTCGGCGGCCTCCCCGGCGATCGCCTCATCCAGAGACGTGCGGATCAGCTTCGCCAGGCCATAGGCCGTCTTGATGTCGCCCTGCTCAAGAAGAGCCCGCACGTTGCGCAAGATCAGCTTTTGGTCGGTGAGCCTGTCATGCTTCTCGCCGAGCCCAACCCTGAACAGCGCATAGAAAAAGTAAAAAAACTGGCGGTTAGACTTGGGAGTATCTGCGCCTATAAAAGGGTCGATCAGATCATCAGAATTCCACCCAACTGATCCGAGACGCCCGCCCTTCCTGGCACAGGCTACGCAAAGCAAGGCCTCCTTATCGACGACCTTGTGATCATACGCATCAGAACTGGCGTAAGAGAGCGTGATGTAGCGCGGCTGCAGCGTGATCTGACCGCACAGCGAACAGTGGAGCAACCCATCGGGAATGAGGCTGAGGTCGTAGCGGACGGAGCCATCCGGCTCGATGGCTTCCGCCGGCAGGTTGCGGGCAAACCAGTCGTAGTTGGCCCGGCGCGCCGGATCGCTCAGAACTGCGTAAGCCTCCGGAGTCCGCCTGAACGCCTCGGCGAACGCCTTGTCGGATTCGTCCCCCGAGGGAATGTAGTAGGGCCGACGGTATCCCGCCGCCTTGATCTCTTCCATCGAAGCCGAGGGCGCGAGACCCAACAAATGATAAAACCCGAAAGGGTCGTCCTGATCCATCTACGTCTCGAAAATTCGCCGATTGGTGCCATCTACCTTGGGTAGTGATCTACAAGCCATCCGGCTGCGATTTCGTTACTTCGCCGGCGCCTTGACTATGATTTCGGAAAGAGCGCCCTATGCCGCTCCTTTGGAGGATAGACTCGCCCCGTTCTCAACCGTGCCGACCGAGACCTCAGCGGGCAGCCCTGTCGGCCCAGCCTTGTTGGCAGCCCACAAGCCCAGAACCAAGATCGCGGCGATCATTGCCGGAACCATGAAAGCCATAGCGCAATAGGCCAACTTGCGCCCAAGGGAGATCTCCCAAGGATCGGCCAGCTCCGCGGAGTAATCGACACCCTTCGCGCGACACTGTTCCAGGACCAGCCTTGCATCACTGGCTATGTCCCTGTCGATCGACCTCGCCAAACCCCGCGCAAGGCCATGGGCCGTCTTGACATCGCCCTCGGCGAGAAAGGCCCGGGCGTTATGCAGCATCAACCGGTCGTCCGAGGCTTGATGATGCTCGCCGCCAAACCCGTTTTTCAGGATGGCCCAAGGCGACTGGAACGGACCAAGCCTTTTCCACCAGCCGAACAGCAACGTATGGAACGAGTTGCCGAACGCCTCTTCGCTGGCGCAGGCAGCACACAGCAAGGCCCCGTGGCCGGAAAGAGTCGAACTCTTCATAAAACCGGTCACCCGCCAGAAGCGGACATACCTCGGCTGCGCCGTGACCTTGCCGCACTTGGAACAGCGGATCGGGCCAGCTTTCATATAGCTGAGATCGTATTTGTAGCCCCCGCCGCCAACCTCGCCCTCACCAACCGCTTTGTCGGACATCTGCGTCTCAGCCACGCCCCTGGTTATCACCGCTCCCATATGGTGCCTCAGAAGACACGAACCAGTAGCTGCTACAACTTATTGACGAGCTGCCAATGGTCGCGCGTAGCATCCGACCTATCGCCCCCTCAGGGCTTATCAAACTCGGCCTGTTGCTGAGTCACCAGTTGGAAAACAGGGCGTCCGTTATTCCGTTAAACAGCGATTCCGCCATGTTATCGATGATTTTTTCGCCAAGGGATCGCTCGGAAAACTTCGGGTCGTTGGTGAGTTGGCCGGCAGAGACTTGCTCGGATTCCTCGCTCGAAGGCGTATAATCGGGGCTGCGATGAGGAGCCCAGATCTGTTCCAGCGCGGCGGACCGCGCTAACCCCAAGGCTTCATGGAAGCCGGAAGGGTCCTTGTCATACATCGATGCCTCTGGCGCCTGATTGTCACCGCTCTCCATATGGTGCGGCTCGAAACACGCGCCAGTGGCGACTACAACTTATTGACGAAACGACACCGTCAGAGCCTGCCTCGAAATTCGCTGATATCAGGAAGATGGCGATGGGGTCGAGAACCGGAGCGGAGCGGGCTTAAGGCCCGTGAGCACCGGAAGCGCAGAATTCGAAGCTAGATGCCCGCCTCAGTAGAGTTTCGTGGCAGGCTCCTCATGGGTGCATCTTGGCGCCCTTGGTAATCTTGTCCACCACCTTCTTCTCGGCCCGCATGGCGATGCCCACCAGCTTGGCATCCTCAGGCGAGAACTTGGCGAACACCTCGCGGTTGGCACCGTCGTGGCCGGTCGAGAACATGTCCTCGACATAGGCCGACGTCACCACGCCGCGTTCCAGCGACCGCTTGTGGATACTGCGCAGCGTTTCCTGGTCGGCCACCAGCACCACCATCGGCTGGATGGTCATCGGGTTGTAGACATGACCGGCCGCATCCCGGTAGGCTTCACCGATAATCGTTGGCGTTTGCGCGACGATGCCGCTCGTCAGGAAGGCGGTGACGTTGAGCTTCTGCCAGGTGGCGAGATCATCGCGGACGACGATAGCAATCTTGGTGTCGAACATGCCGGCAAACTCCGTTCAGGGCATCGAAAGAGCTGACGCATTAACGCCGGGCACCGCCGCCGGTCTTGAACATTCGTGTGGACGCTTCAGCGACGGCCTCAGCGTCTCCATCGATGAGAGCGGCGTCGAGCGGCTGGAGGCGCGCTTTCACGGCAACGGCTTCTCGCCGCACCGCCACGACACCTATGCGCTCGGCCTGACCTTGCACGGCGTGCAGACCTTCCGCTATCGCGGCATCGAGCGCTTCAGCCGCCCCGGCAACGTCATCGTGCTGCACCCCGACGAAGTGCACGACGGCGCGGCCGGCGACGAGGCCGGCCTCATCTACCGCATGATCTACCTGCCGCCGGAGATGATCGCCGCCACCCAAGCCTCGCCCGGCACCCTGCCCTTCGTCGCCGACCCCGTGGTGCGCGACGCCGGCCTCCGGCAGGCGTTGGCCGACATCCTTGCCGATCTCGACGGCGAGCCCGGCGATCTCCAGATGGACGACGTGCTGGCCCGCGTGGCCGCCGGCCTCGTCCGCCAGGCCGGTCTCAGGCAGGCGAGAGCTTCCGCCACTGCCGAAACCGCCGTCCGCCGCGCCCGCGACTATCTCGAAGCCCATGCCGTGGAAGCCGTCAGCTCGGAGACGCTGGAAGCGGTCACCGGCCTCGACCGTTACGAGCTGGCCCGCCAGTTCCGCCGCCTCACCGGCACCAGCCCTCACCGCTTCCTGGTGATGCGCCGGCTCGACCGCGCCAAGCGGCTGATCGCCAGAGGCAACCGCCTTGCCGACGCGGCGCTCGACGCCGGCTTCGCCGACCAGGCCCACTTCACGCGCCATTTCCGCAACGCCTTCGGCATGACGCCTGGCCGCTGGCTGGCCATGCAGAAGGCGGCGGGGTGAGCCGTCACACGATTTGGAACTTTGCCTGCCACACCCGCGTATCTCGCGAACCACGACTCCAGACACCCGAGGCACCATGGATGACGATATCGCGTTCCTGCAGGACCTCTACGACCGGTTCAACACGCGCGATATCGACGGCGTTCTCGCCGGCCTGACGGCCGACATCGCCTGGGCCAACGGCATGGAGGGTGGCCACATTTACGGCCGCGAAGCCATCCGCGCCTACTGGACACGCCAGTGGCGCACCATCGATCCGCATGTCGAGCCGGTCGGCTTCGAGCGCAGAGCCGACGGAACCATCGTGGCCGAGGTTCAGCAAACCGTCCGCGACCTCACGGGCAAGGTGCTGGCGACCAACGTGGTGGGCCATGTCTTCCGTCTGCGGCACGGCAAAGTGGCCCGCTTCGATATCGATGGCGTCTGAAAGGTTGCAGAAGCCATCAACGGAATTCTACTTATAGAAAAACTGAAAGCGACTTTCAGAACTTGCGATTAGGTCGCAAGACTTTCCGCGCTTATATTGAAAGCGTCAAAGAGAACAGAGAAAGAGACCGGAATGTGCCGGTCTGGAAAGGAAAACAAAATGTTCAACGCTCTGAAGCGTACCGCCCAGCTCTTCCGCGCCCCCACCCAGGCCGAGCGCGACATGGCCTACCTCAACGAAGCCACCGACCGCTACGACCTCGAGGCCCGCGAACGCTACCTCGACAACCGCGCCTACCCGCGGACAATCGGTCTCTGAGGACAAGGCATCGGACCGAAAAGTGGCAACCGGCTTTCGGAAAGCCCGATGCAAGGCTGAAGCGGCACCAAGCCACAATAACTGATACGACGTTGAGCGCTCGACCTGACCGGTTCGGGCGTTTTGTCGTTTTCAAAGCCCGCCCTCCCTTGCGAGAGGGAACGATCTGACGCGCTGAAGGCAAACCATCCTTTGGTCGCGGCCAAGCTGACGAACAAAATCCGGCCACTCACCGCTGCGCTGAAAGCACCGCCTTGATCAATCCCGCGCGTCTCGAAACGCCCATCTTGCCGAAGATGGCCGAGAGGTGCTTCTTGACGGTGTTGGCCGACACGCCGAGCGTGGTTGCCATCTCGGCGACGGTATCGATGTCCAAGGCGGCCTGCAGCACCCGCATCTCTGCCGGCGTCAGACCGTAGAAGGCGGCGGCGGTCTCCACGCCCGAGGCCGGCACCGCGTCGGCGCGCCGAACGAACAGTGCCGCCTGCGCCGACCGCTCCACCTGCTCGAAGGCGGTTTGCGCATGAGAATGCGGCTGCAGGCGCATCAGGCAGGCCACCCACTCGCTCCCCTCCCTGTCGGTCAGCCGAATGAGAGCGGGCCGATGCCGAAGGAAATCTTCCGGATGATTGGGCTCTGCCGCCAGCCCTTCGCGCAGCAACCGGTCGGCGCCGGGTCCAGTCAGGCTGAGGCCCGGCGCGCTGCTGCGCACAAGATCGCCTTCGGCAAGCAGGGCGCTGCCGGTATGGTTGGCCCATACGGCCCGACCGGCCGCGTCGAGAATGAACACGCCCGCATCCACACTGTCGAGCGCCGCCTCCAGTGACTGCACATGCAGCCGGCTGGTGTCGATCTCCCGGCTGATCAGCGCTGCGCGCTGCAGGTGCGGCGCCAGTATTTTCAGCCTGCTTCGCAGCCTGTCGTCCACCAGACCATAGTCACGACCGGTGATGACGGTGAAGGCCGCCGCGCTCGCCTGGTAGCGCTGGATGTTGAAGATCGCCGCATCGAAAAATCCTTGCGGCGCCACCCACTCCTTGAAAAAGCGACTCTCCTGAAACTCCGGACTCGGAATGAGCTCGCGGCTTGAGAAAACCTCGCCGGGCTTGATGAAGATGGTAGCCGGGTAAAGCGGATTGAGTGTTACGTATTTCTCCCGATAAAGCCGAAGAAATTCCGGCTCGATCCCCCAGGAGTAAACCGTCTGGCCCTTTCCATTGCTGGCATCGCGCCAGTATATGCGCGAGGCAGCCCCACCCAAATGGCAGCAAACCCTTTCAAGGATGCTGGGCCAGACGGTCTCATCGATGACCGCCTCGTAGATCAAGCCAATAATATCTGAAATCTCGGCAACTTCATCTTCGGAAAACATCACCCCTCCAGCCCAGAGAACGATGCCGCTTTTCAAACGCTGAGCAATGTACGATAGCAGCCTTTTGCTGTCACATGTGCATATTTGCTTGGCACTACCCGTTCGGGTGACGCCATCGAACGGCTTCCCTGTCTTCCTGCCGCCTGCGCCACTTTCGCCGCGGACGGTTCGTCATGGGTTTCACTGGTCGCCCAACAGCCAACGGAAACGAAAGTCCCTCCTCCCGGGACGACTGGATCTCGTTTGCGCCCAGGCCCGGACCTTAGCGGCCCGCCCCAGCTCACCGCACGACGCTCACCTTCGATCAGGACTCAACGATGAACCTCTTCATGTCCGGCTGGATTCTGGGCCTCTCCATTGCCATTCCCTTCGGCCCGGTGGGCGCCATGTGTCTGGAGCGCAGCCTGTCGCGCGGGGTTTTGTGCGGGCTGGCGAGCGGAGCCGGCGCCGCCACCACCCACGCCATTTACGCCACGCTGGCCGTGGTGGGAGCCAATGCGGTTGCCGCGCCGCTCGTCGGCCTGCAGGCCCACATCCATATGCTCTCGGGCGTCATCCTTACCGTCCTCGGCATCCGCACGCTGTTGCGCGTACCGGCGTCGCGTCTCCCCCTTGGCCAGCAGGCCGGCGCCATCGCCGACTATCTGAGCGGCTTCGGCCTCGCCCTGACCAATCCGATGACGCTGTTGCCCTACATCGCCTTCGCCGGCTCGGTGATGCTGAGCCAGCCGACGGGCGGCGCCATGTCAGCGATGGTGGTGGCCGGCATCTCGCTCGGTACCCTCACCTGGTACGGCACGCTCTGCGGGTCGGCCTGGGCCTTGCGGCAAAGGCTGCCGCAAAAGCTGCACGACCATCTCAACCATGCCTCCGGCACCCTTCTCATCGGCATGGGCCTCCTAACCGCCATCGGCTGACGGCCGCAGAAACGGTCTTTTACCTATAGGAAATCTGAAGGCGCCCTTCAGAACTTGCGATTAGGTCGCAAGGACTGTCGGGCTTATATTGAGGGCGTCAAAGAGAAGAGAGAAAGAGGCCGGAAACCTCCGGTCAGGAAAGAAGGAAAGAAGAAATGTTCGCCACCCTCAAGCGTACCGCCAAGCTCCTCCGCGTTCCCACTCAGGCTGAGCGCGACATGGCCTACCTCAACGAAGCCGGCGACCGTTACGACCTCGAAGCCCGCGAGCGGAATCTCAATAGCCGCAACCGTGGCATCGCCCTCTGAGGATCTGGCAGCCTACTGCCGGCAAGACTGAATACGACGTTCGAGCGCTCGACCTGACTGGTTCGGGCGCTTTGTCGTTTCTGAATGTCAGGATGATCAGGTCTGCTCACTGACGACAATCCCGACATACCTTGATCAAACGCTTCGCACATCCTGATCCCGACGGAACCCAGCCGAGCATAGCGTGTTCTATTGAACGGCTGGGGCGAAGCCGGAGGTCTCGATGGGATTGCTTGATGGCCATATCGCCTTGGTCACGGGAGGCGAGTCCGGTATAGGCGCTGCCTCTGCAAAAGCGCTGGCCGCGGAAGGCGCGGCAGTGGCGATCACCTTCTACGCCGATGCTCAAGCGGCAGGTGCCGTCCGCGATGCGATCCGGACCCGTGGTGGCGAGGCAATGATCGTCCATGCCGATGTCGGCAATGAAGCCCTGGTCGAAGCCGCCTTCGCAGCGGTGACCGAAGAGCTGGGCCTGCCCGACATCCTGGTCAATAGCGCCGGACTCAACATGAGCGGCGTACCCGTCGTCGACATGGAACTCGCCCAGTGGGATCGATTGATCCGCACCGACCTCACCGGCGCCTTTCTCACCTCGCGCGCCTTCGTGCGCGGCCTGAAAGATGCCAAAAAGCAGGGGCGGATCGTCAACATCAGCTCCATTCACTCCACGGCGGTGCGCTATGGCGGCGCCGACTATTGCGCGGCCAAGGCAGGGCTCGACAGCCTCACCCGCACCATGGCGGTCGAATGCGGCCCGCTGAAGATCGGCATCAACGCCATCGCGCCCGGCATGATCCTGACGCCGATGAACCTCAAGGCTGAGACCGATGCCACCTTCCTCGACGCGGCGGACGACAATATCCCCTGGGGCCGCGCCGGCAAGGCCGAGGAGGTCGCCGCCCTCGCCGTCTATCTCTGTTCCGACAAGGCCGACTACATCACCGGCGCTGTCGTCACCATCGACGGCGGGCTGACGCTCGAACAAGCGCTGGGGGCCTGACATGGTGCAGATCGATTTCAACGTCGAGAAGATCGAGCCCGTGGTGGTTCACGGTCCCGATGCGATCACCCAGCGCGACCTGATGAGCCCCTATGTCTGGAAGGGGCCGAAGGGCCACGACTTCCGGATGATGGTGCGCGCCGTGCCGCGCATGGGCGACGAGGGCGACACCGGCACCATCTGGTACGCCAGAAGCGAGGACGGGCTGACCTTCACCGCCACCGACAAGCCGGTGATCGCGCCCGGTCCGGGGCCGGAGGATGCCGGCGGCTGCGAGGACCCGACGGTCGTTCAGCTGCCGGACGGCGGCTATGTCGTCTACTACACCGGCGTCGCCGCCGATGGTCGCCATGGCGAGATGCTCTATGCGACCGGCCCCGGCATCGAGCACCTCAAGAAGAAGGGTGTGGCGATGGCCTCCACCCCGTCCGAGGGCAACGTCAAGGAAGCCACCGTCGACCGCACCAAGGCGGGCGGCTGGCGAATGTTCTACGAATATGCCGCGAACGGCGCCTCGCTGGTCGGTCTGGCGACCGGCCCCGACGTCGACGGTCCCTGGCAGCACGAACGCCAGCCTTTCGCGCCGCGCGCCGACATGTGGGACAACTTCCATCTCTCGACCGGCCCGCTTCTCACCACCGACAAGAACCAACCGGTGATGTTCTACAACGGCGCCACCGAGGATGCGCGCTGGCGCATCGGCTGGATCGCCTTCGACGCCGAATATCGCAAGGTGATCGACCGCTGCATCGAGCCGCTGATCGCCCCGCCGCCCTCTGAGAGCCGCATGGCCACCGACATCGCCTTCGCCGCCTCGGTGGTGTTCGGCGGCAGCCACACCTGGCTGTATTTTTCGCGCGCCGACCGGGCACTGTTCCGCGCGACAATCCGCAAGTACGGGAGGTAGAGAGGTTCAGCTACCTGTCATCATCAGGCTCGAAACCAGACTGAACAGGCCCGCCACGCCGATCACCACGCCCATCGGCCACGGCGTGCCATCGGCGAGCCAACCGAGCAGCGCGGCGCTGAAGATGCCGGCGCCGTAGTGCACCGCACCAAGCACCGCCGACGCCGCACCCGCCTCGCGAGGAAAGGCGGTCAGCGCCCCCGCCACCGAGTTGGCGACGATGAAACCCGCCGCCGAGAAGTAAAAGAACAGGGGAATGGCGAGCCCCCAGAGCCCGCCCAGGCCGAGGCGCGCATCCACCGCCAGCAGCACGCCAGACAGCGCGGCCATCACGGCCCCAAATCTCAGGATGCGATCCGGCCCGAGACGCACGACCAGCCGGGCGTTGAAGAAGTTGGCGGCCATCAGGCCGACGACGTTGACGGCGAACAGCAGACCGTAAGCGGTGGGGAGGACCTTGTAATAGTCGATGTAGGCGAAGGGCGTCCCGGCGATGTAAGCGAAGGCGCCGCCATAATAGAAGCCGCCGACCGCTGCGTAACCGATCAGCCGCCGATCAGACAGCACGCGTCCGTAACTTCTCCAGACGCCTGCCAGCCGGCCCTGATCGCGCCGTTCAGCCGGCAGCGTTTCATCGATCATCAGCACACCGATGGCCGAGATGAAACCTACCGCCGTCAGGCACCAGAAGATACTCCGCCAGCCGCTCAGCTCAAGGATCTGACCGCCGACGATCGGTCCCAGGAGTGGCGCCACAGCCATGATCAGCATCAGGGTCGACAGCATTTGCGCCGCCCGCTCACGGGCGTAGAGGTCGCGCACCATGGCACGGGCCAGCACCGGCCCGGCCGAAGCGCCAAGCGCCTGCAACAGCCGCCAGAGGATCAGTCCCTCGGCACTGCCCGACAAGCCGCAGCCCGCCGAGCCCACAACAAACAGCACCATGCCCCAGATGATCGGTCCGCGCCGGCCGACGCGATCGCTGATCGGACCCCAGATGAGCTGCCCCAGGCTGAAACCGATCAGATAACTGGAAATGGTCAGCTGGATGCGGCCCTCGGTGACGCCGAAATCGGCAGCGATGGCCGGGAAGGCCGGCAGATAGGTGTCGGTGGAGATCGAGGCGAAGGCCATCAGCGAGCCGAGCACCACGAGCAGGAGAAGGTCGGCGGCGCGCGTGCGCCGGCCGGCGGTTTCGGCGTCGCCGAAATCGGACATGGGAGGATCCTGGATTTTGGGGGAGGAAGGCCGAAGCCGGATAGGTTTGGCCCACCGCGATCAACGCGGTGGGCAGCATCGAAGGCACGAGATGCTTACTTGCCGACGCGCGCCTGAAGGTGCGCCGGATAGCGGGCGCCTTCCACCGCGATGGCATCAAGTGCCCTGCCGATCGTCTTGAGGTCGTCTGCAGAGAGTTCGACCGAGGCCGCGCCGAGATTCTCCTCGAGGCGGTGCAGCTTCGTAGTGCCGGGGATGGGCGAGATCCACGGCTTCTGCGCCAACAGCCAGGCAAGCGCGATCTGGGCCTTGGTGGCTCCCTTCCGGTCGGCGATGGCGCCGACGGCATCGACCAGCGCCTGATTGGCCTTGCGCGCCTCAGGGGAAAAGCGCGGCACCACGTTGCGGAAGTCGTCCTTGGCGAACGTGGTCTTGTCGTCGATGGCGCCGGTGAGGAAGCCCTTGCCGAGCGGGCTGAACGGCACGAAACCGATGCCAAGCTCTTCCAGAGTCGGGAGTATCTCGGCTTCCGGCTCGCGCCACCACAGCGAATACTCGCTCTGCAGCGCCGTCACCGGCTGCACGGCATGTGCCCGACGAATGCTGGCGGCGCCGGTCTCCGACATGCCGAAGTGCTTCACCTTGCCTTCGGCGATCAGCTCCTTCACCGTACCGGCGACCTCTTCGATCGGCACGGCCGGGTCGATGCGATGCTGGTAGTAGAGGTCGATGCGGTCGGTCCTAAGGCGCTTGAGCGCCGCCTCGGCCACGGCGCGGACATTGGCCGGCCGGCTATCCATGCCCTTGGAAACCTCGCCGCCAACGAAGCCGAATTTGGTGGCGATCACCACGTCGTCGCGGAACGGCGCCAGGGCCTCGCCCAGCAGTTCCTCATTGACGAACGGACCATAGGCTTCCGCCGTATCGAAGAAGGTGACGCCACGCTCGAAGGCGGCGCGGATCAGCTTGATCGCCTCACTGCGATCGGGAGCCGGACCATAGGCATAGCTCAGGCCCATGCAACCGAGGCCGATGGCCGAGACTTCCAGCCCTTGGCCAAGAATACGCTTTTGCATTGAAATCTCCTGTCAGTCCTTGCCGAGATATTGGTCGTCGCTGACCTGCTCCATCCAGTCGACGGCCTTGCCATCGAGCTCTTCCTGGATAGCGATGTGGGTCATCGCGGTGTCAGGCGCGGCGCCATGCCAGTGCTTCTCGTTCGGCTCGAACCAGACGACATCGCCGGGATGGATCTCCTCTACCGGCCCGCCGAGCCGCTGGACGCGGCCGAGGCCGGCAGTGACGATGAGTACCTGCCCGAGCGGATGGGTGTGCCAGGCGGTGCGGGCGCCCGGTTCGAAGGTGACGGTGTTGCCAGCCGCCCGAGCCGGCGCGGCAGCCGGATAGAGCGGATCGATGCGGACGGCGCCGGTGAACCAGTCCGAGGGACCTTTCATCGAAGGGCGTGTGCCCGTGCGGGTGATCTGCATGGTAGTTTCCTTTCAGGCGTTGCTGACGCCTATGCTTTCGCGGGCATACAAACCGGGCGTAGTCGCCAGCTTGACGATCAAGTCGGAGAGCCCATTGAGCGAAATGTCGTGGCCGCGGAACGGCTCGCCTTTCTGCGTCAGGCGATAATGGATGGCCGGATCGCGAGTGAACCAGCCGGGGCGCAAGATCGTGTAGTCGAGGTCGGACGCCTCGATGAGGAGCGCCGCGTCGCGATAGGGATCGAGAACGCTGCGGTAGCGCTCGCCGGGCACCTCGCCATAGATGCCCATGGAGCTGATGAAGATCAGCCGCTTGAGAGCGACCTCCCGCATGGCGTCGATGATCGTCCGCGCCTGCCGCGCCATGTCGCCGGCGAGGTTGGCGTAGACAACATCCTGCCCGGCCATCGTCGCCGTCAGCTTGTCCCGGTCGAGCACGTCGCCATCGATGATGCGGACACGTGCCGGATCGGGATTGGCGAGCCTTTCCGCCCGGCGCAGATACAACGTCAGTACCGCTTCGGTGGTTTCGAGGAAAACCTTGGTGGTGTGGCGGGCCAGCTGGCCGTTGGCGCCAAGGATCAGAACATTGGTCACTGGATTGTCTCTGAAGGCACGGGAGAGGCATCCTCTCCCGCAGGTCGCGCCGTCAGGCGCTCAGCGTCGCCATGTCGATGACGAACCGATACTTGACGTCGCTCCTGAGCATCCGCTCGTAGGCGTCATTGATCTCGTCCATGCGGATGGTCTCGATATCCGAGACGATGCCGTGCTCGCCGCAGAAATCCAGCATCTCCTGGGTTTCGCGGATGCCGCCGATCAGCGAGCCGGCCACGGCCTTGCGGCGCATGACCAGCGGCGCCGAGTTGAGCGCCGGCTCCAGCGGCCCGAGATAGCCCACCAGCACCAGCGTGCCGGAGACGGCGAGCGTCGGGATGTAGGGATTGACGTCGTGGACGTAAGGCACGGTGTCGACGATCAGATCGAAGCGATCGCCGACGGCTGCCATCTGCTCAGCGTCTGTGGAGAGCACGATGTGGTCCGCGCCGAGGCGACGAGCATCAACTTCCTTGCCGGGCGAGCGGGTGAACAGCGTCACGTCGGCGCCCAGCGCCTTGGCGAGCTTCAGTGCCATGTGACCGAGACCGCCAAGACCGACCACGGCAACCTTCGAACCGGGGCCTACCTTCCAGTGGCGCAGCGGCGACCAGGTGGTGATGCCGGCACAGAGAAGCGGCGCGGCGGCGGCGAGATCGAGGCCATCGGGCACCTTCAGCACGAAGCGCTCGGTCACCACCATGCGCTCGGAATAGCCGCCATAGGTGACCCGGCCGTCCTTCGGATCGACGTGGCCGTAGGTGTAGACGCAGTGCGGGCAATACTGCTCCTCACCGCTATCGCAAGGGTCGCAGCCAAAGCAGGAGTCCACCATGCAGCCGACGCCGACGGCATCGCCCACCTTGAACTTGGTCACTGCGCTGCCCACCGCCGTGACGCGGCCGATGATCTCATGGCCCGGCACCACCGGATAACTGGAAAAGCCCCAGTCGTTGCGGGCATTGTGCAGGTCGGAATGGCAGACGCCGCAGTAGAGCACTTCCAGCGTCACGTCGTCAGGGCGCGGGTCGCGGCGCTCGAAGCTGAAGGGGGCGAGAGGCGTCGTCGCCGAGCGGGCGGCATAGCCGAGCACGTTGAGGGGCATGGTATCTCCGAGAGGAATAGCGCGACGAAAGCACTGCTTCGCTTGAAGCGTTAAACAGGGGCTTCCAAGAACGAGGGGAAACCTACCAGTCCTGAGGCCAGGCGATTAGCCATCCCAGATCGCATGCCGTCATGAATTTCGCTCATGAATGAGACATCCAATGACCACCCGGAAAATCACTACATTTTAGACGTTAACGGACTAATTGCTTGCTGGAATTCAGCCAATCACGCATAAAACATGAGGAGAACTCATGAATGCCGCGCCAGCCAATCCTCAGCGACCTCGTCGCCTTTCTCGCCGTCGCCCGCGAGCGCAGCTTCACCCGCGCCGCCGCCCAGCTCGGCGTGTCGCAATCGGCGCTGAGCCACACCATACGTGGCCTTGAGGAGCGGCTCGGCATCCGCCTGTTGACCCGAACGACTCGCGCGGTGTCGCCCACCGAGGCCGGCGAGCGGTTGCTCAACTCCATCGGCCCGCGGCTCGACGAGATCGACAGCGAGCTCGCCGCCGTCACCGCCCTCAGCGGCAAGCCGGCCGGCACCGTGCGCATCACCACCGGCGAGCACGCGGCCACCACCGTTCTCTGGCCGAAACTCAGAGAGATCCTGCCCGACTATCCTGACATCACCGTCGAGGTGATCATCGACTACGGCCTCACCGACATCGTCGCCGAGCGCTACGACGCCGGCATCCGCCTCGGCGAACATCTCGCCAAGGATATGATCGCCGTGCGCATCGGGCCGGAGTTGCGGCTCGTCGTGATCGGCTCGCCCACCTATTTCGCCAGCCACCCAGCGCCGCTGACGCCACACGACCTCGTCGCCCACCGTTGCATCAACACACGCCTGCCGACCTACGGAGGCCTTTACGCGTGGGAGTTCGAGAAGGACGGACAGGAATTGAAGGTGCGCGGCGAGGGACAGGTGGTGTTCAACTCGACACCACAGGTACTCCAAGCTGCGGTCGACGGCTTCGGCCTTGCCCTCGTCATGGAAGATACCGCCCGCGCGCTGATCGATACCGGCCGCCTCGTCCAGGTGTTGGACGACTGGTGCACGCCGTTTTCCGGCTATCACTTCTACTATCCAAGCCGCCGACAAGCCTCGCCCGCCCTGCGCGTTCTGGCCGAAGCGCTGAGATATAGAGGGTGATCCCGCGATCCTACATCCCAGGGCCTGTCAGGGCTTCACGAACCGATAGGCGAAGCGATCGGTCTGGCCCTTGATCGAAGGGTCGAACACCTTGACCGAATGCGGGTCGTCCTTGTTGGCGAGCAGGGTGCTTTCGGAATCCAGCACGAAGCCGGCCGCCTCCACCTCCTGCCGGACGAACGCGGGGTCGATCCGGTGCAATGCCTGGGTGTCGCTCGTACCCGACCCGGCAGCCGCAGCGTGGTCCACAATGACGTAGGACCCGCCGGACTTCAGCCGCTCGTAGACGGCTCGATTGAAGCCAGACGCAGTCGCGCCTCCGGCCTGGATCAGGGCGGTGTGGAGATCGTGGTAGAACAGGTGCAGCCAGAGGACGTCCGCTGGCTGAGTGACCTCCGGCATGGCCAGGAGATCCGCCGAGACGGCTTCCACGTTCGCTCGGCCCGGTTCCTTCGAGAGGGTCCGCATGCGGCCGACCGGATCGGACTTGAAGTGGGCAACTTCGGCCGGCACCAAGCTGTAGACCCGTCCTTTGGGTCCCACGATGTCGGAGAACAGGCGCGTCCAGTCGCCATCGCCCGGGAAAACGTCGATCACCGCGGAACCCGCATCGACGCGCGCGAACCGGATCAATTCGGATAGCTTGGAATGATCGTACATCAGAACCTCCTTTGCGGGTGAGCATTCAGCAAGCGCGCGGCGGGCGAGGCGGCGGTCCACGGCGCGTCCACCGTCCGCGCCGCGCCGGGGTCAGACCTGCGCCATGCCCCCATCGACGGCCAGATCGATGCCGGTGATGTAGGAACTTTCATCGGAGGCAAGGAACGTGACGGCAGCCGCGATTTCCTCCGGTCTGCCCCTGCGGCCCATGGGGATCTGTGATGCAAACTGGGCAGCCGCTTGCTCGGCTTGCTCAGGGGTCAGACCCGTCGTTGTCGCGAGGGCGGGGGTGTCGATCGGTCCGGGGCTCATTGCATTGACGCGGATTCCGCGGTCCTTCAACTCCAGTGTCCAGGCGCGCGCGAAGTTGCGCACGGCCGCCTTGCTTGCGGCATAGGCACTGAAGCCTGGAAGTCCCAACACGTTCGACACTGAAGAGTTCAGGATAATCGAACCGCCGTCATTGAAGAGAGGCAGGGCCTTCTGCACCGTAAAGAACAGACCCTTCACGTTCACATCGAAGGTCTGATCGAAATGGGCCTCGGTGGCGGCCGCGAGCGGTGCGATTGTCCCGGCGCCCGCGTTCGCGAAGAGAATGTCGATGCGGCCATGTTGTTCTTTCACGACGGCATAGAGGCGATCGAGATCTTCCAGGCGCGACACGTCGCCCACGACCGTCGTGACGTTTCTCTCGATGAAGGCCGCGGCCTCCGTCAGCTCTTTCTCTCTTCGCCCGGAGATCACCACGTGCGCGCCTTCTTCCACGAAGCGCTTTGCCGTGGCCAACCCGATCCCGCTACTTCCGCCGGTGACGACTGCGATCTTACCTTCGAGCTTTTTCATCATTTTCATCTTTCGTGTGTGAGGCGCGGATTGCGCCGGGATTAGAGCTGCGCCAGACCGCCGTCGACGGCGACTTCGCTGGCGGTCATGAAGCTGCTGTCCGACGACGCAAGGAAGGCGGCCGCGGCCGCGATCTCCGCCGGATCGGCCATGCGCTGAAGCGGGGTCATCGCGCCGTAGGCCTTCTGGCCTTCCTCGCCCAGCGCCTCTTTGGCGAGCTCGGTTGCCGTCGCACCCGGCGACAACACGTTGACCCGGAGGCCGGTGCCCTTCAGATCCTCCGCCCAGATCCGCGCGAGATTGCGCACGGCCGCCTTGCTGGCGCTGTAGGCAGTAAATCCGGGGGCGCCCGTGGTGCCGGCGCTCGATCCGGTCAGGATGATCGAACCACCTGGCCCCATCAGCGGCAGCGCCTGCTGGACCGTAAAGATCGTGCCCTTCACATTGGTGTCGAAGGTCTCGTCGATATGCGCGGCGGTGATCTCGCCGAGCGCAAGCGGGCTTCCTGCTCCGGCATTGGCGAAGACGATGTCGAGACTTCCTCGCTCGGCCTTCACGGCCGCGTAGAGACGGTCTAGGTCGGCTTCATCGGAAACAGACCCCCTCACCGCGCGGGCATTGGTCCCAAGGGCGGCCACGGCGGCGTCGAGCGCTTCCTGGCGGCGGCCGAAGATGAAGACGAAGGCGCCCTCTTCGATAAACCGCTTTGCCGCGGCGAAGCCGATGCCGGTGGCGCCGCCCGTGATGACGGCGGTCTTTTCCTTCAATCTGGTCATGTCGTGCGTTCCCTGTGTCGTCGTCTCGGCTCTCCGGCTGTACCGGGAGGCGCTCCGAGAGCCCCAACATGGCCCCGCCAAAGGTAGGCCGTGAGTGCTAAAGGACGCACATCCATGGTGCGAAAACGATCCGGTTGGGCACTAGAACACGGCGACTTAGGCTCGCTGCGACGCGTTAATATGTTAAAATGATTTGCCAGAGGCACGTTTCGCGGCGCGGGAATGCACCATGATCGATTGGGATGACGTTCGCTATTTTCTCGCCGCCGCGCGCGGAGGCTCGGTGCGGGCCGCCGCCAAGAGCCTCGGGGTGAACCACGCGACAGTGCTGCGACGCATTGCCCAGCTCGAGGAGCGCCTCGGGACGCAGATGTTCGAAAAGCTGCCGTCGGGCTACCGCCTGACCGGTGCAGGCGAGGAGATCCTCGATCTCGCCGAGCAGATGCACGCGTCGTCGCAACAGTTGGAAACGCGCATCTTCGGACGCGATCAAAGCGTACGCGGGCTTTTGCGGGTAACGCTGCCGCCCCCTCTCGCGGCTCACTTGCTCATGCCGGATTTCGCAGAGTTCGCGCGCCTGCATCCGGACATCGAGATAGAAATACTGTCGTCTGGCGAGTTGGCAAACCTGACCAATCGAGAGGCCGACCTGGCCATCCGCACCGTCTACGACCGCAAAACCCTGCCGCTCAATCTTCACGGCCTGATGGGACCAGAGCTGTTTGGCGGCTTCTACATGTCACGCGATCGGCTGGCCGCATGGCATGCGGGCGCACCTAAACCCCGGTGGATCGCCGTCAACGGGCATGGAGTCCCGGACTGGACTCGCGCGGGTATGGGTCTCACGACGGGAGTTCCCTTCGGGACCACTGATTTCGATTCGCAACTCGCGGCGGTGAGGCATGGGATCGGCATCACGGCACTGCCGTGCTTCGTCGGCGATGCCGACCCCGTGTTGGTGAGGGTGCCGGGCACCGCCCTGCACATGTACGGAACGCTTTGGCTTCTCACACAGGGGGAGACACGCAAGACAAAGCGCGTGCGCCTCTTCACGGAGTTCGTATCCCGCAGGCTCACCGCCTACGCGCCGCTTCTCGGAGGTCTGTCCTTATCGCCCGACTGAGGCGGCAGGCCGGTGGGCTTTAACTGGGGATCATAGAAGAAGGGATGGACAGCACCCCCACTCGTCGTGGTTAACAAATCCTTATCCTTGTGCTGGGATGCTTGGAACCGAAGCAGCTGGGCAGCTGCGTTTCGGTTTCAAGGGTTCTGGTGATGGCGAATGTCCGCTCGTTGGTTTTCCGCTCGGCCGTGCTGGCGCTGTCGGCGCTCGTCATCGGCTGCTCGGCGTTGAGCTTTGACGACGAGCCGGTGCGCACCAGTGTCCGCAAGGGCCCGACCTTCGAGGTCCGCAAGCCATCCAAGGACGCCATCGAAGGCATCGACGTCTCCTATTTCCAGGAAGGCGTGAACTGGAATGCAGTCAAGGGCGACGGCATCCGCTTTGCCTACGTCAAGGCCACCGAGGGCGGCGACCGGGTGGATCAGCGCTTTGCCGAGAACTATGTCGGCGCGGCTCAGGCCGGCGTGCTGCGCGGCGCCTATCACTTCTGGTACCACTGCCGTTCCGGCGCCGAGCAGGCCGCCTGGTTTATCCAGAACGTGCCGCGCGATCAGAACGCGCTGCCGCCGGTGCTCGACATCGAGTGGACGCCCACCTCGCCCACCTGCACCAAGCGCCCGCCAGCCGGGCAGTTGCATGCCGACATTCAGGCCTTCCTAGATACGGTGCAGGCCTATTACGGCAAGCGGCCGGTGATCTACACCTCGGTGGATTTCTACCGCGACCGTCTCGTCGGCGCCTTCGAGAACTATCCGCTGTGGGTGCGCTCAACAGCCGTAGTGCCGAAGGAAGCCTATGGCGACCGCTTCTGGCACTTCTGGCAGTATACCTCGACCGGCCAGGTCGCCGGCATCAGGGGCAAGGCCGACCGCAACGTCTTCTACGGCTCGGAAGCCGCCTTCCAGAAGTTCCTCGCCGACAGCAATGTCGCCCCGGCGATGGTCGCGGAGAGGTAATTCACTTCGATGAAAGACACCGTTGCATTGGTCACTGGGGCTAGTCGCGGTGTTGGACGCGGGATCGCGCTGGCGCTGCTTGAAGAGGGCGCCACCGTGCATGTCACCGGACGGACGCGCTTCGAGGTCGGGTCCGACCGGATCGGCTCCCTCGAAACGCTGGAGGCCGAGGCCACCAACCTGCCTGGAGCGCTGGTCATTCATCCCTGCGACCACAGCGACGATGCCGATACCGAGCGCGTGGCGGCGGCGATCCGGGCTGGCGGACGGCTGGATATCCTGGCCAACAACGCCTGGCCCGGCTACGAGCGCATGGAGGAAGACGGCGCGTTCACCTGGCCGCGCCCGTTCTGGGAGCAGCCGGTCTGGCGCTGGGAGGCGATGATCGGCACGGCGCTTCGCGCTGCGTTCATCACCTCGCGCGCCCTCGCTCCGATGATGGTGGCCGCAGGGAGTGGGCTGATCGTGAACATCTCGTTCTGGGCCGCCCAGACCTACGAGGGCAACGCCATTTACGGCATCGCCAAGGCCGGCGCCGACAAGATGGCAGCCGACTTCGCCCATGATCTCCGGTCCTCGAACGTCGCCGCAGTGTCGCTCTATCCGGGGCTGGTGCGCACTGAAGCCGTGATGAAGAACGCCCAGTTCTTCGATCTCTCCAACTCGGAATCGCCGGCCTTCCTCGGCCACGTCATCGCCGCCCTCTGGCGGGATCCGGAGCGCATGCAGAAGTCGGGGCGAGTGCTGATCGCCGCGGAACTTGCCCGGGAATACGATATTGCCGACGTCGGCGGCTACAGGCCGGTTCCGCTGCGGCTTGAGGACTTCAAGCCGAAGGATTGAAGCCGAGAGCGGCCACAGACGCCCCGCAAGCTCGCCCAGCGCCCTGTCTACCCCTACGAACAAACATGGGAGCCGACACAGCCGGGCAGTCGGTGAGAGCTTTCCTTCAGGGTCCTACGCATGACCATCATGTCGGCGCTTGAAGATCAACCTTTTGGAGCAAGGCGTTTGCTGTAGCGATTGCAGCCACCAATATTGCCCTCATAACCCGTCTTGGTAATAATGTCCTGCGCGTCTGTGACTATCGTTATGGTACAATAATAGTCGTAACTCTGCGTTTGGTATGTTGTATAGTTATAACTGAAGGGAACTGTTCCAGCATAACCATATCCGATATTATTTTGAGGCATGGTATATGACCCAGAATTCTGAGTGGACCACGTGTAAACATTTTCTCCGGAAACCGTTATCTTGTTGGTCGGGTATCCGAGTTCGTTGACGGCTGCGGTAATATGTTGCCCCTGCAGATCCGCCAAGCCGGCTTCGATATCAGCGAAGGTCGAGCACCCAGCCACTACGCCCACCAACAGAATTGTTCCACCCAGCTTCAACCAATTGAACATATCCATTTCCCCATCTCATACCTCTGATTGCGCCTCCCGCAATGCGCCGGTCAAGGTGGAAGTTCGGGGATACCGAGAGACACGTAAACGGAACGAAAGCCTCCTCTCCTGCGACGGTATGGCCGAAGGCTACCGAGCCCCACGGCCATCGTCGCGAAAAGGTGAGCGCCTGCAGGCGACTTCACGTATCGCCACATTGACTCGGCGCGGGCCGGTTGCTATCGCAAGGCCATGATGGTGACCCTACCCTTCTCCGGCCAGTCTCTTGCTGGACTGTATTATGCGCTGCTGACATAGCGGCGAGGGCATCATTTGCTTTTTCAACCGCGGCCTGACCAGCGGTTGAAGTGGACGGACACCTACCCTGGCGGGCTCGCCAGTGCGAGGATGTCATGTCAGACGCTCCCAAAAGAAGATCCGATAGCCCTGTGGGCATCATCGGCTTTGGTGCCTTCGGGCAACTGATGGCCGAGCATCTCAGCGCCTATTTTCCGATCCTCGCCTACGACATCGCCCCCGACGCGGCCCGCGCCAGAGCGCTGGACGTAGCGCTGGTGCCCTTGGAAGCCGCCGCATCCTGCCCAGCCGTGATCCTCGCCGTACCGGTCAGCGAGATGCGCGGTGTGGCGATCCGCCTCGCGCCGCTCCTCACGCCCGGCGCCCTGGTGCTCGACGTCGGCAGCGTCAAGGTCGAGCCTGCCTCGATCATGCTCGACACGCTCCCCGACCACGCGGATATCGTCGCCACCCACCCGCTGTTCGGGCCGGAGAGCGCCCGCCACGGTATCCGGAGAGCGCGGATCGCCATCTGCCCGCTGCGCGGCCGACGCTTCCGCGTCGCCGCCTTCTGCCGCCGGCTCGGCCTCGACGTCATCATGACCACACCCGAACAGCACGACCGCGACGCCGCCGAGGTGCAGGGGCTGACGCATCTGATCGCAAGCCTCCTTACCCGGATGGACCTCCGCCCCACCCGCCTCACCACGAAGAGCTTCGAACTGATGATGTCGGCGGTGGATATGGTCCGCAACGACGCCCCGGAAGTCCGCCACGCCATCCTCACCGCCAACCCCTACGCTGGCGACGTGCTGAGGCGCTTCAAATCGCTGACCTCATCACTGGATGACCCAAACTGGTAGGAGGATGAGGACTGTAGGCTGGAACCTTGCGACGAGGAGAGCGATCGCCCGACATAGGACGCCCTGCGCGGGACGAGGGAGGCCCTCAACCACCGTCCTCCATGAAGAACGCCGCCAGCTCGCTGGCCACAGCCTCCGGCGCCTCCTCGGCCATGTGATGGCCGCAGTCTATGCCGCCCCCAGTCACCGGCAGTTCCGCCCAAGGCTGCCAGACGGCGAGGAGATCGCCGTAGAGTTCTTCGAGGTCGTCCTGCTTCGACCACAGCACATGCACCGGACAGCGGAGGCGCATGCCGGCTTCCTGGTCGTCGAGGTCATGCAGCGGATCGATGTAGAGCCCGGCGCGGTAGTCGCCCAGCATGCCCTTCACCGTTTCCGGATCGTGGATCGCCACGTGATAGTCCTCGTAATTGCCGGGGCCGAGCGCCTCCCGCGTGCCGCCATACCAGGCGTCGGGATTGGCGAGGATGGCGCGCTCCGGCTTGTCGGGTTGGGCGAAGAAGAACCAATGCCACCAGCGGGCGGCAAAGCGGGCGTCGCAGCGTTCGAGTGCGGAGAGGATCGGAATGCCGTCGAGCGCCGCGAACTTCAGGACCCGCGTCGGATGGTCCATGGCGGTACGGAAAGCGGTGTAGCAACCCCGGTCGTGGCCGGCGATGTTGAACGTGGCAAAGCCCAGGTGCTTCATCAGGTCGACGCAGTCGCGCGCCTTGGCCCGCTTGGACGATGCCTCATGGTCGTGTGCCTCGCTCGGCTTCGAGGATTTGCCGAAGCCGCGCAGATCGGGACAGACCACGGTGAAATGCCGGGCGAGCAGCGGCGCCACCTTGTACCAGGTGGTGTGGGTGCGCGGATGGCCGTGCAGCAGCAGAAGCGGCGGCCCGGAGCCGCCATGTCGCACGCGCAACGTCGCCTCGGGCAGCTTGATCATCTCCAGCTTGAACGTGTCGAACATGATCGTTTCCTTCTATTCGAAGGAACGAACGACCAACCGTTGGCATAAGTTCCAGCGTCCTTTCTAAGCCTCTTCGGAACAATGGCTGGATCTTTCGATTGTAGCCGGGTGCGGCACCTGCCGATCAACCAGTTCGAGGAAGATCCAATGTACCACCACGTCAAGAAGCTGATGTACACCGTGCGGGTTGACGAGCCCGATCCCCGTTTCGGCAACATGCTGCTGGAGCAGTTCGGCGGCGCAAACGGCGAACTCGCGGCCGCCATGCAGTATTCCGTCCAGGGTCTCAACTGCGAAGATGCCGCCCGCAAGGACCTGCTGATGGACATCGGCACCGAAGAGCTGAGCCACCTCGAGATCGTCGGCACGCTTGCCCGCATGCATCTGAAGCCGATGAAGTCGGTGCGCGAGGATGCCGAGGCCGATCCGCTGATCGCCATCGCCGGCGGTGGCGGCGTCGGCCTGTTCAACTCCATGGGCAACGCCTGGACGGCCGACTATCTCAAGATCACCGGCGAACTCGACGTCGATCTCAGAAGCAACATCGCCGCCGAGGCGCGCGCCAAGATCGTCTACGAGCGGCTGATCGACTTCTGCCGCGATCCCGGCACCAAGGACGCGCTGCAATTCCTGATGACGCGCGAGATCACCCACATGAAGGCCTTCGCCCTGGCGCTCGAAAGCATGGGCAAGCCGCCGTTCATGATCGGCCGCATCGCGCCGACGCCCAAGCTGGTCAACCAGTATTTCAATGACTCCACCGGCGAAGGCCAGTATGGCGAGGTCGATGCACGCGGCCCGTGGAACGAGGGCGACAACTGGGAGATGGTCGAGGCCAAGGCATTCGCCGGTCTGACTGGCGACGGCGCGGCGACCGACACCAATCCGGTGGCCGCCGTGACCTCCGACACCAAGGACGCCGAGTCCCTGCGCCACATGCTGATCGAGGATCTGCGCTACCTCCTGAGCGCCGAGGAGCAACTGGTCGAGGCCCTGCCCAAGATGGCGGAAGCCGCCAGGACCCAGCAGCTCAAGGACCTGATCGAGTTCCACCTTCGCGAAACCGCCGTCCAGGTCGACCGCTTGAACGAAGCGCTCGCGGCCCTCGGCGGCACCGAGACCGCCGACGCGATCTGCAAGGGTATGCAAGGCCTGATCGCCGAGGGCGAGGAGATCATTCAGAAGGGCGGATCGAACCCCGAGCCCCTCGCCGATCTCGCGCTGATCGGCGTGGCACAGCGGGTCGAGCACTACGAGATTGCCGCCTACACGGCCGCCCGCAACGTGGCGATCCAGCTGCACGAGCACGAGGTCGCCCAGTTGCTGACGCTGTCGCTCGGCGAGGAGATGAAGTCCGACTACCTCTTGAACCAGGTGTCGCAACCGCTCACCTCGCTCGCCGGCATGCCGCCGGCCGTGCGCTGATCATCGCCCGGCACCCGCCCGAAGTGCTTGGGCGGGTGCAACCCGATGCCGCCGGCAAATGCCTGGTCAGCCCTCCCTGGTCGGCCAGCCAATTCGCACCAGCAGATCGTCTGGTCCGTTGAGCGCAAACTCATACATGCCCCACGGCTTGTGCTCGGGTCGCTTGCCCGCCTCGAGAATGGCGTCTGCCGCCAGAGCCGCCAGCTCGTCGACGCGCGGCGTGTAGAGATAGACGCCAAAGGGATTGCGCCCGGCGATCAGCCAGCCATCTACCGCCGCCGTCAAATGGACCTCGGCGCCGAAACCGTCCGACAACATGCGATAGTCACCCCAGTCCTGTTCGGGCGGGCGACGGAAGCCCAGCCTGTTCCACCAGGCTTCTGCCTTATCAACATCATTGCAGGGCACGACGGCGACCATACGGCTGGGCTGCGCTTCGATCATGAAAAGCCTCTTGTGCTGATCAGAATTAGTAAGCTATGCGTATGATTATGTCTAGTCTCACGGACACGCACGACTCCCGTCCACCGTCGGAAGATCTTGTCGTAAGAGCGGTGATGCGGCTTGGCCGCCGGCTGCGCCGTGCCGCGCCTGCCTCGGAGCTCACCAATGGAGCCCTGGCGCTGCTCGTTCACCTGCATCAAGATGGACCGGCGAGCGCTGTCGCTCTTGCGCGTGCTGAGGGGCTTCAGCCCCAATCGCTGAGCCGCGTGCTCGCTCGCATGACTAAGGACAAGCTGATCGAGCGCGCGGTCGATCCAGATGATCGACGGCGTCAGGTTATCGCCATCACCGATCGCGGGCGCGGAGCGCTGAGCTGGGCGATCAATGAACGACGGCGATGGATGGCCACGGCAATGAGCGAGCGCTTGACGGCGCACGAGCGCGAAACCCTGATCGCCGCCGCAGCCATCATGCTGAAACTGGCCACCTGATCTGGAGCGCCATGATGGCAACCGAACAGCAAGCCCCGGAGCCGAGACTGATCGAGGCCCAACCGCAGCTCTACGTCACGGATTTTGAGGCGGCGCTCGCCTTCTACGGCAGCACGCTCGGATTTGAGCTCGCCTTTGTTTATGGAGATCCGCCGTTCTATGGGCAGGTCCGCCGGGGTGGCGCAGGATTGAATCTGCGGCTGGCACCTCACCCCGCGTTCGCCGCCGAATTCGTCGCCCGGGAAATCGACCCCGTGTGCGCCACACTCGCTACCGAAAATATCGCAAGGCTGCACGAGGAATATCGCCTGGCGGGCGCAGACATCCATCAGGCGCTGAGGCGCGAGCCCTGGGGCGCGCAGACGTTCATCGTTCGCGATCCAGCCGGCAACCTGATCCTGTTCGCGGGCGACTGAACACCCCGGACGGCAAGCCTCCGAGGCAGAATTCACGACGGGTTGGTGGCGACCAGAAGTATCTTGTAGTCCCGCTGCTCACCCGGCACCGGCGTGTCGATGAGGGCGATGGCGAACAGCTCGCCGTCGTGCGACCAGGCAAGCGCATGCGCTGCGCGGATCGACTCCGGAAGATTGCGCTCTGTTTCCCACGTGGTGAAGGCGGCGCGATAGTAGAGGCTGAGGCTCTGCCAGCTTGTCGGCGGCGGCACCTTGTAGGCTTTGATCTCAAGCGGGCCGTAGGGCAGCTCCAGCGCGTCGCGCAGTTCCTGCGTCACATCGTCGATGCGCTGATCGTAGGCGCCGGCCTGGATCAGCTCCTCGGCATTGGCCGGCGGTGGCGGAGGCGTGCCGGCAGACGGCGTGCAGGCGGCAAGGCCAACGACGACGGCAACAGCCGCGAGCCACTTCATCATCATTGCTATGCCCTCAGTTCCGAACGAAACCGGCGTCCGTGAGCTTCAGCCCCCTGAGGTCGATGCCCATTTCCTTCTTGAATCGGACCACGGCAGCTTCGCTCAGCCGACCAGCGGCGGCGCTGTCACCGTGCGCCATGGCGTCGGTATAGGCGGCGTGCTGGATGAGGAAGTTCAACATCAAGACCTCGGAAATCTCTTGTCGCTCGGCCTCTTTCAGTTGCGCCTGACGTGGGCTGGCGGCGACCATCCGCCGCACTTGCCGGCGCACCGCCTGCGCCTCGGCGCGGGTGCTGTCGGCCCCGTTGGCCATGACCCAGTTTAGCATCCAGTAGCTCGTGACGGCATCTACCATGTCGCCCGGCTTGAGGCCATCACCGCCAACGATCTTTGCCCAGCTGCGCACAGGGTCACGCTCGTTCATGGCCGCGGCGATGCGACGGCCATCCTTCGAGCGGGAAAGGCCCGACATCCACTCGGCGAACTGCCGGCGCACCCGCGCACTCACCTCCCTTGAGGGGTGATACGTGGTCACGACCCGTACCGGCCCTTCGCGCCGCGCCGACGAGCCGGCAGCCTGGCCGGAGCCATGACCGGATGCAATCGCGCTCTCTACCCTCTGCGTGTTGAGAATGTCCGACAGCACGTAGTTGTTAGGCAGCGTGGTCGACATGTCCTGGGCCATGGCTGGCATGGCCAGGACGAATGCCAACGGGATGAATGCGAAACGTGAGGCCATGGTCAGGATTCCCCCGATGCTGCCCCACCAACGCGATACGCGGTGGATTGTTCCGCCGCGCTTCACTTGTCAGAAGTGATAACCCACCCTGAATCCGGCGCTCTCGTAGCCATTGTTCTCGCTGCAGAGATCGGCGTTGGAGATATGGCTGGCGTAGGCCTGTGCCGACCAGTTCTGCGTTACGCGCCAATCCAGATCGAGGCCGAGGTGGAACAGCGCGTGGCAGCCGAGATCGCGGCCAGACGGATCGTTCTTCAGCTTGGCATCGTGCAGCGCACCACCGAGTTGGCCTTCGAAGGCGAGGTCGCCATATTTCAGGAATGTGAAGGTGAAGCCGGCGTAGGCGTCGCTGATCTGATCGTTTTTGGTGGCGATGTCGAAACCCAGCGTCGGCCGTGGCGAGAACAGCCACCACGGTGCATCGAGAACCGGCGCCCGCACCTCGCCGTTGACCAGCCAACCATTGACCGAGCCCGCCGTGAACAGACCGGCATTGCTGGCGCCGGTGCCGCCATAGACCGACCAGCCGGACAGCACACGGCCGTCAATGGCATCCCCCGCTTGCGCCGGCAATGAACCACCGAGAGCGGCAACGACAATCGTCAAGGCAACAGAAGAGTCTCGAAGGCGGCGGCCAAACTGCATGATGCGGCTCCGGTCGGAGGACTATCGAATCGACAGAGCCATCACGCTACACGTATGGGTGGTCTTCAGAAAGCGCTATGTTTCTCCTGACTGCTGCCTGCACCGACCAGGCTGCTTATGGCTCGCTGCGCCTCGCCTTGTTTTCCGGACATTCACATCATATCGGCCGGTCAGGCGCAGCCAGACAGGATCACCGGATTTACAACCACTGATTTAAAACCACACCAAACGGATGATGAAGGCGCCCTGCACCCCAGCATCACCGCAAGCCTATCGTTCGTATCGCCTTTTCCCTGGAACCGTCGCCACGGTCGCGCGTCATAATGAAATCTGGCGCGGAATATCCGCGTCAATCGCCCGGCCGATAACCCGGCCAACCTGCAGGACAACGGCGCGCTTGTCATCTGGTCATCAACGGAGGGTGCTCAGCATGAACATGGAGGACCTCTACCGCCTTCTCCGTACTGGTCACGTTCAGGCCCAGGGCATTGTCGACACCGTCGCCGATCCCATGCTGCTGCTCGACGAGAACCTTTGCGTGCGCAACGCCAGCCGCGCCTTCTTCGAAGTCTTCCAGGTCGACCGCTACGAGACCATCGGCCAGCAACTCTATGAACTCGGCAATGGCCAGTGGGACATTCCCGACCTGCGCCAACTGTTGATGCAGGTCATCCCGAGGAGCACGGCGATCATCGACTATCGGGTGGAGCACGACTTCCCGAGCCTTGGCCGCAAGATCATGCTGCTGACGGCGCGCACGCTGCACCACCCCGATGGAAATAGCCACCTGATGCTGCTCTCCATCGTCGACATCACGGAGCGCGCTCAGCGCGACGCCGAGAAGGACATGCTGTTCGGCGAGCTGAAGCACCGCATGAAGAACCTGTTGAGCGTTGCTCGCTCCATCGCCCGCCAGGCTCCAACCCAAGGCCGTTCGGCCGTCCAGTATCGAGACGAGTTTCTCGGCCGGTTCGAAGCGCTGGTCGAGGCGCAGGAGCTCGGTTTCATCGGGGATGAGGCAACCGACATCCAGGCTCTGATCGAGCGCATCATTGCACCCTACGCCGCGACCCCGGAAGCAGTAACCATCGAAACCGACGGCGCCATCATCCTGGGATCGAGCGCGCTGACTTCGCTCGGCCTTGTCCTGCACGAGCTCGCCACCAACGCCGCCAAATATGGTGCGCTGTCGGTACCGGAGGGGCATTTAGTGATCGGCTGGCAAGTCGAGCACGCGGCCGGATGTATCGTCATTACCTGGCTGGAACGCGGCGGCCCACCGGTGACGCCACCTGCGGAGACCGGCTTCGGCACCAAGCTGATTCAGACAGCCATGTACCATGGCGAGGTCAAGCAGACCTATTCCCCCGACGGCCTCGAAGTGCAGATCTACATCCCCTTCGGTGCCGCCGCGATCCCGGGCTGAGCCAACAGCGCGACATCGCCGCCGCCCTACGCGCCGATCCGCTTCAAGAATGCCCGCGCCCGCTCTCGCACCGCATCGATATGGGTGAGAAGGCTCGTGTGGCCGCCACCAGGCACGACGAACAGTTCCGCCCCGGTGATCTCCCGTGCCGACCGTTCGGCATGGGAAAACGGCACTACCTTGTCAGCATCGCCATGGATCACCAGCGTCGGCGCCCTGACCTGATCGAAGGGCAATGGTGGCAAATCGGCGAAACCAATGGTCTCGGCCACCGTGCCGGGCATTCGCGCAGCCATCTTCTGGAACGTGGTGCTGAGCAGGCCGAGAAGCAGCGGCCCGGCCTCGGGATGATCGAGCGTCGACCGCACCAGCGCCGGATCGCCGATCGCTCGCGCCGCAGCCTTTTCCGGCTTCCGGCCCCTCAACCAGGCGAGAAGCGACAAGAGCCCCGGCACCCGCACCAGCCAGCCGAACCAGGAGAGACGTTTCAGCACATAGTCCGGCACATCGAAGCGGCCGCTCGCCGTCGACACCAGAATAAGCCCGGCACAGCGATCGGCATGCCGCGCTGCAAATGAAATCGCCGAGGGACCACCGGCCGACACCGCCGCCACCACGGCTCGCTCAATGCCGAGGGTGTCGAGCAGCGCCGCAAAGAGATCGGCCTGCTGAGCCGCGCTCTCCCGCCCCTCGCGTGGCGTCCCGAGATAACCCGGCCGCGACACGGCGATCACCCGATAAGCCGGCGCCTTACCAAGCAGCGTCTCAGCCAAGACGAGGCTCTGATCATAGCCGCCCATGCCGCCGTGCAAGGCCAGCAAAACCGGACCATCGCCGCCATCGGTGTGCTGAACGACCCCAAGCCGGGTGTCGGTGAGAAGCACCGGCGGCCTGTCGGTCAGCGGGATGAAGCACGGCGTCCGACGAACATCGGGCGCGTGGGCAGTGTCGGTGGACATGGTTCGTCCTTCGGTATGCGCCCGGTCGAACGCGTCTGGCGCGGCCTCTCATCTCAAAACGGCGTGAGAAGACATCCGCCCGCAACGCGGGCAGGATGAGCTTACCACCCATCTCACGAAAATGCGCCGCCGCGGGCAGCCCTCCCACTTCAGCCTCGCTTCAGCTCCCCCTCCTACAAGCCTCGAACGTGGCGTGACGACCGCTGCGGAAAAAAGCGTGCGGCAATGAACCCAAGTTGCGTTCATGGGTTATCTGCCGGAGATACGGGCTGGGGGATGGAGGCGCGTATGTCTCGTCTTGGAAAATCGTGGCTTTCGCCGCCATGGCGCGTGAAAGCCCTGGGCCTCAGAATTCTCTCGATATTTCTTGCCCTTATCTTTGCATCCGCCGGACTGGTCGGCTCCTTGCCGGCCCAGGCTCAGGCGCAGAACGGGCCGGAAAAGCGCATCGCCTTCGTGGTCGGCAATGCCGCCTACAGCGCCGGCGCGCTGGCGACCACCGCCAACGATGCCGGTCTGATCGCTCAGACGTTGCAAGCTGCCGGCTTCGACGTGGTCGGTGCTCGCGACCTCGACCACAACAGCCTCAGCGACGCCATGCGCGACTTTCTCTCCAAGGTCAGCGCGGCTGGGCCCGACACCACCGTGTTCGTCTATCTTGCCGGCTACGGCCTGCAATATCAGGGCGACAACTATTTCCTGCCCGTTGACGCCACCATCGGCAACGCGACAGACCTGCCGATCCAGGCGCTCCGGATATCCGACTTCACCAAGTCGCTGGCCTCGATGCAGAACCACGGCAGCATCGTGGTGCTCGATGCCGCCCGCAGCTACCCGTTCCCGCAATCGGGCGCGCCGGAGCTCGCCGGCGGCCTTGCGCTCGTCGACCCCGACGCCAACCAGTTGATCGCCTTCAACGCCGCGCCCGGCACGGTGGCGCCGCAGGAAGCCGGCCCCTATGGCTCCTACGCCCATGCGCTGGCCGAGATGATCCGCACCGGCGGCCTGCCGCTCGGCGATGTGTTCGACCGGACGCGTCTCCGGGTCAGCGACCTCACCAAGGGTGCCGAGATCGCCTGGGACGCCTCGAAGTTCACCGCTCCCTTCACGTTCCTCGATCGCGCCCCCGATGCGCCGGCGCCGGTCGCCGAAAGCGATACGGCGATCCGCAGCAAGCCGATCAGCGAGTTCAACGAAAAGGACGCCTATTTCGCCGCGCTCGACCGCGACACGCTCAAGGGCTACGAGGACTTCCTCGCCGCCTATCCCAACGACGCCATGGCCAGGCGCGTCCGCGCCATCGTCGCCGCCCGCCGCGAGGCGATCACCTGGCGCGAGACGTGGCGGGCCGACAGCCCGGAAGCCTACTGGTCCTATCTCCGCCGCTATCCGCATGGTCCGCATGTGTGGGACGCCCGCCGCCGCCTTGCCCATTTCGAGGCCGCACTCGAGCCGCCACCGTCATTCACGGTGATCAGCTACGACGTGCCGCCGCCGCCCCCGCCGGAAGTGGTCTACGTCGACCGGCCCGTCGTCTATTTCGGCGATCCGGATTTCGGCTACGCCCCGCCGCCGCCCGTGGTGTTCCTGGCGCCGCCGCCGCCGGAATTCGTGGCGCTGCCGCCCCCGCCGCCGCCCACCGAGGTCTACGTGCTGCCCGAACCGGTGTTCGTGCCGGTGCCGGTGTGGGTGGAGCCGCCGCGCAACGTGGCGCCGCCGCAGAACAACATCATCTTCAACGACATTCACAAGACGATCATCAACAACGTGACCGTCGAGAACAACACGACGATCAATCAGCCTCAACCTGCGACCCAAACGCAGGGGCAGACGCCCGGACTGACGAGTAACCTGACCACCGGTCAGAAACTCGCCGGCGCTGCCGTTCTCGGAGCAGCCGGTGTGGCGGCGATGCATGTCGCCCTGCCGCCCTCGGTGCAGAAGAAGGCTCTGCAAAGTTCTGGCAAACCGGTTGCACCAGCACCGGCAGCCGGCGGGGCGGCGGCAAATTCGGTCAAGCCAGTGACTGGAAACGCCGCCGTCCAAACGCTCCCTGCCGGGAATGCGTTGCCGCAGGCTGGCAAGCTCCAGACCCAGCCCGACACCAAGGCGACGCCGCAACCCGGCGCCACCGAGGCCAACAAGACCGGCGTCAACCAGCCAGCCCAGCAGACGGCCAAGCCCGACGCCCACACGTTACCCGGTTCGAACGGCAAGCCGCTGCCGCCGGTCACGACGGACGCCTCCAAGTCGGCTGTCGGCACGCCCGCCCAGCAGACGGCCAAGCCCGACACCCACACGTTGCCCGGTTCGAACGGCAAACCGTTGCCACCGGCCACGACCGACACAGCCAAGGCCGCTGTCGGCGCGCCCGCCCAGCAGACTGCCAAGCCTGACACGAACAAGCTGACCGGCCTGAACGGAAAGCCCTTGCAGACGAACGCGCCTCCGCAGAAATCGGGGCCAAAGCAATCGACCAAGGTGCCGACAACGCCGCCCATGACGGCCAATGCCAAGCCGCCGCGTCAGCAGCTGAAGCCACCGTCGCTTGCTGCCAGAACTCCGGTTCAGCAACAGATGACCTCGGTGAAACATGCGCCGCCAGCCGTCAGCCAGCCGCGTGTGATGGCTGCGCCCAAGGCACCGGCGCCGAAGATTCAGGTGCAACCGAGACCGCAACAGCAGATGCAGGCGAAGGCTCCGCCGCAAGCCAAGGCTCCGCCGGCCGCTGCCCCCGGCAAGCCGCAGGACAAGAAAAAGAAGCCGGCATGCGGTGGACCTAACGAGCCGGCCTGCCACTAATCGGCCGGCCTGCCACCAAAAACGAGCTCGGCGCCACCCGTCCTTGAGAGGGGTGGCGCCGATGGATTCATGGGAGTCCATGGGAGTCCAGGCGTGGCTATGATGAGTCAGGAATTCCTGGAATCCCCGGAGCCTAAAAGGCCGCCTCGCCTGTCTTCTGTTCTTGCAAATGATTGTTGCAAGAAGTCTTTTCATAGGCCGCGACAATAAGCGCGATGAAAATCAGGCCGCTCAGCAACGTGCCGAGCTCAGCGCTGTGGATGGCATTGCGCGTCAAAAGTTCGCCCGCCGCCGTGCCGGCCGACGAGATGAACAGGACGGTAAGCCAGTAAAAGCCGATATCGGCATAGAGCCCGTCCCGACCGATCACCAGCAGGAAGGCGAGCGGAATGGCGAAAGCAACGATGGCGCCGGCAAAACCATAGCCCAGCGGATAGGACGCCGCATCGCCTGCCAAGGTGCCCAGCACACCGGCCACCAGCATGGTGAGCCAGTAATAACTCGCCACCGGAATGAAACCGTCTTCCTGCGTCGATGGATCGCGGGTGCGCCAGACAATCACCATCACCGCCAGCACCAGGCACATCACCGGCACCGAGGTGAAGAACTTGATGTGATAGTCGTGGACGATACCACCGATATTGCTCGCCGCCGCCCGGATCAGCACGATGGCCGCCCAGAAGCAAAGCGTGCTGACGTGCTTCAGGACGCGCTCGGCAGCAAACACCAGCATGGTGCCGGCCAGGAAGACGACCAGCGCTTCAAAATGGCCGAGCCCGAGCGAAGTCCCCAGAAAGCCGCCCATCGTGGCGCCGAACAGGCTGGCGACCGCCAGGGACAGCCAATAGATACCGTTGATCTTCGGCACGCATCGCATGATGTCCCCCTTTTTCCTGTGGCGGACACATCGCGCTGAATTTGGCCAAATAGATGGAAAGGCCGTGGCGAATTGTCGCAAGCCATCGTCGCGGCGGTAACCAGCAACAATCCGATACAATTAAGGCAGGTTTTCCTGACCGTCCCCGCGCGGCTAGCCGAGCCGCAAGCTCCATCGCCCCCTGTAGCGTGTCAATTCGACCGCCGCCCAAGGCTGCGGGTCGAGTTGCCAGATCACCGGCAAGGGCAAGTCGACGGCGGCGGCAACGAGCACCCTCGCAATCGTCGCTGAAACCATCGCCATCGATCCCTTTTCAAGCGACACAAGCCAGCTCGTCAACCTTGCCCGCACGGCAATCAAGCTTTCACCGCCATGTGGCACGGCAGCCATGTCACGGCGCCATAGCGTGAAGCCCTCGGGATCGCGTTCGACGATCTCGTTCATCACCCTCCCGGCCCAGGCGCCATAATCCACTTCGGCAAGCGCATCGCCGGCGTCGAAGCGGATCGCAAGCGTTCCGGACTCGATGGCGATTTCCGGCGCGCAGAACAGACGATCGGCCGAACTCAGCCAGTTGCGAACACCATCGGGCAGACTGTCAAATGGCAAGACGCGTCGATCGCGACCGGGGAATGCCAACGCACGACGGTCATCCAAAGGGGGCACGACGATCAATGTCAGGCGCGCCGTCATCGTTCATCCCATCCCAATTGCGATTGACAGTTACTTTCACCTAGCAGAAGGTGCTGGCGATGCTAAGCGGAAGCCGGTGAAATTCCGGCGCGGTCGCGCCACTGTCATCGGGCAACGCCCGTAAGCCAGACCTGCTTGCCATCCATTCAACGGGACGCGTCATCCCAGGAGGCTCAAATGTCGGCTCTTTCCCGCACCGCTACCGCCCAGCCCGGGGCCATACCCCTTGGCGAAGTCATGCCCTGGGCGATCTTCGCCGGGCTGATGCTCATGCTGATGGTCTATTTCGTCGGCACCGAACAGGGCGCGCTCGCCATGTTCAGTGGCTCTTACGTGCATGAATTCGTGCACGACGGCCGCCACCTCCTCGGCTTCCCCTGTCACTGAGATCCCCAAGATGACTGGCAAGCTATTGCTGCGCGGCATGATTGCCGGCGTGGTCGGGGGCCTTTTGGCTTTCCTGTTCGCCCGCGTCTTTGGCGAGTCGCTGATCGACGCGGCCATCGCCTTCGAGGAGCACGCCGGCGCGGCGACGCATGAGGCGGCCGAGCCGGAGCTGGTCAGCCGGGCCACGCAGGCCGGCCTCGGCCTTCTCACCGGCGTTGTCGTCTATGGTGCGGCACTCGGTGGCATTCTGTCGCTGACCTTCGCCGTGATCTACGGCCGCTTCAGCGCGCTCAGTGCCCGCTCGCTCGCCGCGCTCACGACGCTCTGGGGCTTCGTCGCGGTGGTCCTTGTCCCGGGCATCAAATATCCCGCCAATCCGCCCGCTGTCGGCAACGGCGAAACCATCGGCATGCGCACCGAGCTCTATTTCATCATGCTGCTGGTTTCGCTGGCCCTGATGATTGCCGCCATCGCGCTGGCGCGGCGCTACTGGTCCAGCCTCGGCGGTTGGAACGCTGCCATCCTCGCCGCCCTTTGCTATGTGCTGGCAACGGCAGTGGTGATGGCGCTGCTGCCCGAGATCAACGAGGTGCCGGACGCCTTCTCGGCCGTGTTGCTCTGGCGCTTCCGCCTGGCCTCACTCGGCCTGCAGGCGGTGATCTGGGCGACCGTAGGGCTGCTGTTCGGCTTCCTTGCCGAACGATTTCTCCTCGGCGCCCAGGCCGGACCAGCCCGCCGCCTCGGCCGAGCCTGATTATCCTGCCGCCCGCGCCACCAACTCATCGGCGAGGTCGGCCATCGCCCGCGCGTCGGCAGCGTCGACCATCCTGAGGCCGACCTCGCGCGCCGAAGCCGCAAGGGCGGCGTTCTCGCGCAACGAGCGATCGATGAATGCGTCGATGACCAGGCGCTCCCCGGCGTCGCGCGCTTCGTAGCCGGCCGCCGCCCGCATGCGCGCGAGAAGGAAATCGCCGTCGGCATAAAGCAGCACGCCGACCATCTCGTCCGAAAGAAGCGGCGCGAGGTATTCCGGCCTGAGCGCCGCCCCCTCCAGCACGAAGCGCCGCCCGGCCACCCTCTCGGCCTCGATCATCGGTCCGACCTGCCGCCACATGTTCTCGTGGTGCACCTTCAGGAACCAGTGGATCGTCTCCGGCGTCAGCCGCTCGTAGAACTCGGTCACCGGTTCGGGCACGCCCAGCCACGGTCGTCCGGGATGCCGGCCGAGCTTGTCGGTCGACAGGGCATTCCAACCGAGCCGCGCGGCCAGCTTCTCGGCCAGCGTCGATTTGCCGACATGCGACGTGCCGGAGATCAGGATGGCTTGAAGGGGAGTGGGCATGAAAGCTCGCTTTCGAAAGGTCGTGGCCGGTCACGGGGTCTCGGTCTGCGCCATCTCCAGGATCTCTAAAATGAACCCGCTCTTCTCCGCCGTATAGCGATCGCCATCGAAGGCGAACCGCGCGGCGAGCTGACGCTTCAGGACAGCATAGGCTTCGGCAGCGGCCGGATGATGGCGGAGATAGTCGCGGAACGCCAGGCGTCGTTCGTGCGTTCTGTTTCGCATCGGACAAAGATAGACGCGTAGCCCAGGCGTCGCGCCTTTCAGAACGAATGCCCAGACGTCGTCATTGTAGCGATTGCCGCGCGGCTCAAAGCCCGCATCGACGAGACGGCGGCTGGCCTCAGGAATGTCCGTCAGGCTCGCAAGCGTTACGTCGATATCGATGACCGGCTTGGCGGACATATTGGGAATGGCGGTGCTGCCGATATGGTCGACCGCCACAACGACTGCGCCGAGCAGCGCTCTGAGGCGCGCTTCGGCCTCATCAAAATGCTGCGGCCAGCCAGGGTCGTAGCCCACGATTTCAACCCGCGTTGGCATGGCGCACCAGAGAAGGAGAACCTGTCCCGACCGCTAACACATCCACCCGCATCGATCCATGTGTCGCCTGCCGCGCCTTCATCTCTCTCAGGAGCCCCACGCCATGTCAGCCTCCGCCAGCGTGTTTGCGCAATCCTTCTTCCACGGCACCCGCGCCAGCCTCAAGCCGGGCGACCTGATCGCCGTCGGCCACGCCTCGAACTTCACCGAGGGCAAGCCCCTCTCCTGGGTGCATTTCTCCGCCACGCTGGACGCGGCCATCTGGGGCGCCGAACTCGCCACCGGCACCGGTCACGGCCGCATCTATGTCGTCGAACCCACCGGCCCCTTCGCCGACGACCCCAACCTCACCGGCAAGCGCTTCCCCGGCAACCCCACCCTCTCCTACCGCTCCGTCGATCCGCTGAGAGTGATCGGCGAGGTAACGGGCTGGCAGGGCCACGCGCCGGAGGAGGTGCGGGAGATGAAGGAGAACCTGGCAAGGTTGGCGCGCGAGGGGCTGAACAAGATCATCGATTGAGGAAGATGGCGGCGGGCAGCCCCACCGCCTTCCGACACTCAACCATCCGTCGATAGCGTCAGCGCCTCCCAGGCTTCGATCTCCTGCCGCAACCTGTCTATCCGCTCCGACACCAGCTTCAGGGCGTCGCTGCCGAGCAGCAGCTGCGGCGGCGGATCATCGCTTTCGACGAGGGTGAGAATGGCATCGGCCAGCTTGTCCGGGTTGCCCAATTGCCGGCCGCTCTTGGCCTGCCGCGCCGCACGGATCGGATCGAACAGGGCATCGTAATCGGCGATCGACCGCTCGGTGCGCACCATCGACCGCCCCGCCCAATCGGTGCGGAACGAGCCGGGGCAGACGGCCGTCACCCGCACGCCGAAGGGGGCCATTTCCGCCCGCATCACCTCGGATATTCCCTGTAACGCGAACTTGCTGCCGCAGTAATAGGCGATGCCGGGCATGGTGATCAGGCCGCCCATCGAGGTGACGTTGACGATGAAACCGCTGCGCCGCGTCCGGAACCTCGGCAGGAACGCCTTGGCGACGGCCACTGCACCGAACACGTTGACGTCGAACTGCCGCCGCATCTCCTCGATCGGCGATTCCTCGAGCACGCCTTCGTGGCCGTAGCCGGCGTTGTTGATCAGCACGTCAACGGGGCCAAGATCCTCTTCCGCCTGCCGGACCACTTCGGGAACGCGGTCGAAGTCGGTCACATCGCAGAGCACCGGATGAACCGAAGGCAGCGCCTCGATCAGCGCCGCCCGCGACGCCTCGGAGCGGACGGTGCCGATCACCTTGTGGCCGGCACGCACCGCCGCCGTGGCAATGGCAAGGCCGAAGCCGGAGTTGGCGCCGGTGATGAAAAATGTCTTTTGCGGCATGGCCGGATCCTGCTGTTGATTACTCGGGCCTTAGCAAATAATCTCAACCGACCTCGTTCTCGACCGCATATCCTGTGATTGTCTTGCCAAATCCTATTGATCCACTTCAAGAGCGCCGGCAGCCCCTCGTCACACTGGCCGCCGCGCTGGCGCCTTGCGAGGGCTACAACGCCACCCGCCTCGATGGCGTCCGCATCTTGAGGACGGAGGCCGTGCTGCACGACGTGCCGGTTCTCTACCGGCCGGGCGCCGTGTTCGTGCTCCAAGGCAGCAAGCTTGGCCTTCTCGAAGGCGAGACCTATCGCTACGACGAGGACCATTATCTTGCGGTGTCGGTGCCCGTTCCCTTCCGCATGCAATCGACCGCCAGCCTGGAGCGGCCGCTGTTCGCCGTCTACGTGGAGTTCGATCTGCGGCTCGCCACTGAGATCGCCCTCTCGGTAGAGGCGCACGGCCAGCTCTCCGAGGACAAGGCCAAGGGCCTGATGTCGAGCCGGATGGACCCGGCGATCGAGGACACGCTGCTGCGCCTCCTCGCCGCGCTCTGCAGCCCGGTCGAAAGCGCCGTTCTCGGCGCCGGGTTGCTGCGCGAGCTATACTACCGCGTGCTGGTCGGCCCGCAGGGCGGCGCGATGATCGCCGCCTTGCAGCAAAAGGGACCGTCGGGAAAGATCGTCCGCAGCCTCGCCTGGCTGCGCCGCAACTACGGCGCGGAAATCGCCATCGCCGACCTGGCACGCGATGCCGGCATGAGCGTCCCGTCCTTCCACGTCCACTTCAAGGCGCTGACCGGCAGCAGCCCGATGCAATATGTGAAGGCGCTGCGCCTGCACGAGGCACGGCTGATGATCGCCCGCCAGACCGGCACGATCGCCGAAGTCGCGACCCACGTCGGCTACGCCAGCCCCGCCCAATTCAGCCGCGACTTCAAACGCCACTTCGGCCGCACGGCGTCGGAAGAAACGAAATGGGGGCGGCAGCATTTGGGGGAGGTTGTCACGATGCGCGAGGCGCCCACCACGACCGGTGACGATCCTTTCGACACATTCAATGAATGGGATAGCGGCGCCGACCAAAAGGCTTATCGCGACCTCTGAAGTTTCAGGGCTAGCTCCGAAGCCACCCAAACGCGGCTGCAACGAAACCAAGCGCCTCGGCCTCCTCCGGCCGACCACGAAGTGCAAGCCCCTGCCGCCTAGCCTCAACGGCAAACTCCGACCGGTTGGGATCGGGCACCCAGATCCTCAAGAGCTTCATGCCCCGGCGCTTGTGCCGGTACCGCCGAAACCCGGCCGATCCGTCGTCCGTCTGCTTGCAGCGCGGCATGAGTGGCCTCCATAAGGCTGCGCACTACCTAATGGGATTGAAAGGCTCAAAAAACACTGAAGGTTGACGTAACCATTCAATCGAAAAGATCATCTTTGCCCGAGCGCTTGCGGTCCCAGGCCGCGAGCAGGGTCTTGACTGCATCCAAGCTAGACAAATCAAGTTTACCGCCTAAGGCGATCTCTTCAAGGCGAGCACGAAAGGCTTTTGGATCGAGAATGTCCATATCTTCACTGATCTGCGCAACGGTGTTTGATCTGGAAACCCGATCACCCAGATTTCCGAAATGACCCATTCCGATCGACCAAGACTGTCCTGTAAATTCCCGTGCCAAAACCACGACACTGTCATCATCCTGTAAACAGGAGTCTGTCCATTTGCGCACCTCGGACGCGTCTCCGGCCAAGAGGTCTCGCCACCGATAGAGAATATAGGAAAGATCCTTCTGAACAATCAGCGAACCATCAGCAGCTGAACGTCTAATTGCGCCTAGCGCCCGTTGTCGTAGGCCCTCGAGAGCAGATCGCTCAACCAGGCAGTCCTCCTCTCTTTTGGGACCGTTCTTCCGACCTTCCGAATACTCCGCGAGCGCCGACGCTGTAAAATCCACAAGCCAGCCCAAACACGCTTTTTCAAGTGCAGTGATCAGCGCATTACTGCGCTCTGCAGGGGATAGCCGCTCTCTCGTCAAGCGCCGCAGAAGCCAATGATAACGGAGGGTAGTATTAGCTAATGAGCCAAATCCGCCTCCTTCATCAACTACTAGATCAATCTCGTCGTGAATTTCAAAAAGCGCTCCTAGGAAAGGTACGACATTGTTCCTTTCGATGCGTGAGGCATGCGTTATCAATTCATCAAGGTAGACGGGGACCATGGATCTGCCGTTGCGTCGCGACATCTTCGCAGCGGACCGCATTGTGGCCTTGACGAAATCCGCCTCCCCCGAGCGCCTGGCAATCTCTTCAATGGCATTTGCAGAAAGCGCGTCTTCGCTGAGCGTAAGCCGGAAATAGGTATCGAAATGCTTCTCGATACAAACCCTACGCTCGGCATCCCAACCTGATATCCAGTCAGATCCATAACTAACGCTCTCAAGCTTTGGAAACAGTCGAAGTAGAGCAATTTTCGCGGTTTCCTTGCGAGAAGACGGAACATCTTCGAGGAATGGTTTTAGGCGGTCCTGGTCACTTTGGTTATCGTGATGACGGGCAGATGCTCCGCAGACAGTCTCCTTGTTCAAACGTATCGCTTTAAATAAACTTGGCTCGTATAATCTTAACGCCTCTAGGGCCACAAAATCAGCAATACACACTTCGTTTTTTATAGCGGACCAAGTCACACCAATGGCATTTCTATATCGCGCGACATGTCGAGGAGTGGAAATATACGGAACAACTATGTCGTAGAATAGATTCATGGTTCGAACGGTTTGTTCTTCTTCAGGCTCCCCACAAATCTCGGCGATCGAACTGAGCACGGCTTCATTAATGTCAACTTGAAGCGGCGCAGGAACCTCAAACCCCGCTTGAATGATTTTTTCGAGGAAATGTGGCCCCTCCGATGGAAAGTGCTGTCGCACGGCGCTCTCTGCGAGATCGCGGTCGAACACCAGCAGATATATAACGTTTGGTAGCCTACCGACAGATTTCACCAATCTGAAGATCGCAAGCGCCTCTTCCGGAGAAAGTCGGTCAATATCATCAATAACAATAAGGAAACGCCGATCTTCTTCGGCCAAGATCTTCGCTAACTTTCCGAATAATTTCTCCAGCGTGTCGCCCTTTGGAAAGAAGGTACTGACAAATTTCGATGCGCCACTAAAAAGCGGAGTTAGCGGCGCACCACTTGCTAAGCTTACGGCGGCACCAATAACCGGCCCCGCCTGAAGCAGTCGTTGAGTAATGCTCGGAACAAGATCTTTGACTTTGTCGCCGAGGCCATTTCGCAAGGCCCCATGGAGACTTTGCAGAAAAGCGAGTGCCAGAGCCTCTTCTCCGCGATACCACCAGCATTTGAAATCGGAAACAATCAGTTTATCGTTGCCCATCTGACTTAGTGAGGCTCGCACTAAGTTAACAACACTGCTTTTGCCTGAGCCCCAAGGTCCATGAAGGGCAATTGTGGTCCCGACGGGGGCGCTTATTCTCGTGATGCTAGTGGCGAGAGATTCCGCAAATCGAGTCACTCCATAGCGATCCTCGCCTGGAGCTTCGATTGGGCTATCATTGAAGTATGTTCGGTTGGAATCACTCATGTTGGCACCGGTTGCAAAAGGCGAGTGACCGTACCTCAAGCTGCACTAAAAGTTGCCGGCTTCGCAGTCGGGTTTATTCGATTTGCACCGAATTAAGGTGAGAGGACGAGTAATACCTTTTCTCCTTTTGCCACCTCTTCACTCCCCTACCCCCTCAAAAAATACAGCGTCTTCCTCGGCCCGCCGCCCTCCATCGCCACGATCTCCCGTGTGATTGCGCCCGTGTCCTCCAGCGTTTCGATCACCTCCCTCAGGTCCCTTGCCTTCAACCGGTTCTTCATCCGCGCCCGTAGCGTGTCCTGGCTGATCTCGCCGCCTTCCTTGTCGATGATGCGCAGCACGCGATTGGCCTCGGCCTGGAAGTCGGTTTCGGAGATGTAGAGGCGGCCCATACGGTAGATGGTGCGGGCCGACCAGAGGGCGACGGCGCGGCCCCATTGCATGTCGTCTTCACTGATTTTCGGCGCCACCGGGTCGCGGCCGCCGGCGCGGATGGTGGCCATGCGGATGGCCATTTCGGCGGCGCGGCCGATGAAGTTCTCGGCGTCGGCGTCGCGATCCTGCCAGGCGAGGATCTCGCGCTGGAAACCGGTGTAGACTGCCTCGGCGCCCGGCCCCCAGGGGATGACGAAGGGCTCGATCTCCACATCCGTTTCGTGCAGCTTCGAGGCGACCACCAACGGGTTGCCGCCGCCGAACAGGCGCCTGAGGCTCTCCGACAGTTTCTCGGGCACCACCAGCGGCGGCTCGGCCGGCTCGCGATCCTCGGTGCGGCTCGCCACGGTGAGCAGGGTGAAGCGGTTGAGGAAGCCGTTGGAAACGTCGCCGCCATCCAGCGCTTCGAAGAAATCCTCCGGCGTCGAGGCGCCATAGATGGAAAGGGCCGGCGCCCGCACGGTGCGGGCCGGCGTCGCCGCCCATTCCGGCGTGGTCATCAAGCCGAAGTTGGTGCCCCACACCGAGCGCATGATCTTGGAGATGCCACGCTCGAAACCGGAGGCGCGCTTGGCGTTGATGCGTTTGAGGAAGGCGCCGAACTCGTCCATCGGGCAGAGCGACAGCGGCTCGCGCTCGATGAAGTGGATGACCGCCGGCATGGAGATGAACTCGTCCGGCCCGATGGTGCGGGTCATCTTGGCGGCGGCGAGCAGGCGCTTGATCTGCTGCAGCGCGTGGTCCTTGCCGACGCCGGACGGCGCCAGCGCCAGCATGTAGAGCACGGTGGAACTCAGCGTGGGGCCCGACCAGTAGCGGCCCATGGCGGTGCCCACCAGCGTCAGCGCCGCGCCAAGCGCCAGGACGCGGTTGGGCCGACGCGCAGTGGCGCAGATCCAGTCGACGATCTCGCCGACGAGGCCGGGCACATGGGTCAGCGCTTCGGGAAATTCGATGGCGGCGCGGGCGCGCTTGGCCTCGTGCACCACCTCGCCGGTCGCCTCGTCGACCACCGCGCCGGACCGCTCCTTCAGAAGACGACGCGGCCTGCCCCCCGCGTTCTGGCCAGCGCTTTGGGTAGCGCGCGGCGGTTCGGGGCGCGTATCCCTCGGCGCCTCGCGCGGAAATCCCCGGCCCTTCTTGAGGCCGCTCCGGATCGTGGCAAGACAGGCCGGCATCCCGTCGTCGGCGGCCAAGCCGCAATCCTGCGCCGCCGAGGTGAGCAGCGACAGGGCGTTCGCCTCGGAGAGCCAGCCGGCGCCCACCATTTGCCCGAGCGCGAAGGCGCTGCGGTTGAGCTGATTGTTGCGACCGCCCTTGCCGGCGGCGCGAATGGCGTCGAGCTCCGCCGTCACGGCCTTTTCGGCATAGCGGTCGAGCCGCGTATCGGTGAGCGGCGGCGCGGCGTGCGTAGCCGGTTCCGGCGGCGGCGCCGGGGGATCGATCAGCGCGTAGAGCCAGTCGGGCACCAAGGGCGCCGCGACCAGCGCCCCGGCCATTACGGGCTGATAGGCGCCCTCGCCATCGGCCCTGAGCGCGCCGGGCGCCACCACATAGCCGCCAAGCCCACGAATATTGATGCCGCGCCCCTTGAGCAGTCCTTCGCGATTGCCATGGGCACGCCCCTCGGGTTGGCGGAAATAGATGTGGCGGCCGCCCGAGGGCGTATCGACGGCTGGCGCGACAACGCCGCAGTTCACCTCGTCCCAGGCGGCAAGCCCATCCGCGCCGCCCTCGTGCCGGTCGAGATCCACCACCAGAAGACCGGATCGCCCGAGATGGATGGCCGGCATGGCGTCCGGCCAGCGTCGCCACCAGCTTTCGATGGCGCCCGCGTCCGTGGTGGCGTCATCCCCCCAACGTACGGTCGGGCACGGCTTCTTGGCATCCGCTCCCGCGCCGCGCACCGGAAACACGGCAAGTCCGGCGCGCGCCAGATCGAGCGCCAGCGCTCGGTTGGGAGCCGGCGGCAGGTCCGACAGCTGGAAGGGAACGGACAGCCGGGCCATGATCAGCTCTCAGAGCCACCCTCCACCATGCCGCGGATCGCCTCAACGAAGTGCGTCTGGAAGGCGCGCAGGAAGGTCTCGTATTCGTCGATGGTAAGAACGGCGAAGTCGGTCTTGCCGATGGTGTCCAGAAATTCGCCCGCCTTGCGCGCGGCGACGCCGAATGCCTTGCGTTCGACGATATCGAAATCGCGCATGCTCGCCACCCGTCTCGCCCTCGGAAGACCGCAGTCGTTGCACACCCACACCGTGGGCGGCCGTCCGGCGGGCGAGAAGCCGATGCCATCGGCCCGCCGGCCGCAGATGCCGCAGGTGGAAAAGTGGCAGGAGAGAGCCGAGTTCATGCCGGCGTGGCCCAAAAGCGCAACAAAAACAACCACTCAAAATTGTGCTTTTCTTTTGGGAACAAGTAGCACATTATTAAGAGGTCAACAGAGAGCCGGCGGTTTGCCGGCTTTCCCACCGTCGCCCCCGCCATCGCGCGTCTAGCATCGCAGAAGGGAGGACGACCAATGGTTGTACCAACCAAGAGATCCAACAGGGCGCACCTCGAGCTCGAGGGACGCTTTCCTATTCCCCTCGCATTCCGGCCCAATGCCTGGTTCCGGAGCGATGGCAGTCTGATCGTCGAAGGCGAGGCCGGTGCCGAAGAGGATCTGACACTCGACATAGGCGCCCACGGGCGCCTTAACATGCACCACGAGGGCGTTAAGCTCGGTGTGAGAATCGCGGCAACAGACCCCGACCACGGCATCGTTCGCTTCCTCGTCCAACCAAGGACACTCTTGCGATGGACACCCTTCAGATCATCACAGCCAAGCTTGTGATCGAACGCGTCCAGGAAGTGGCGAGCGCCACCTACGGCCCGATCGGCCTCGTCAATTTCGAGTTCATCCCGCTGCCCGATGGCCCCGCCATGCAACCGAACTGGGACCTCGCCTTTCGCCCGGCACCGGCCGATCCCGACATGTTGAGCGAAGTTCGCGTCAAGGCCATCCAGCGCGCCATCGCCGAGGTGCGCGCCGCCTATCCCCGCGTGCGTTGGCCCTGATACCTCCCCGCCCTGCGTCATGTCGCGCCACCTATCCGTGCCAGAAGCTGGCGCTTGCTCTCCTCGGGCATCGCATAGCCCTGCCCCCAGATGGTCTCGATCCGTATCTGGAACTTCCTGAGCTTTGCGCGGATCTTGCAGACGAACACATCGACGATCTTCGGCTCGGCGTCCGGCGCCACCACGGCGTGAAGATGCGGCTTGGTGCAAGCGCGCGTCTGCATCAGGCATTGCAGAAGGCGGCTTTCGGCCGGCGTCAGGCCGAACTCCATCCGGCACGTGGCGAGAAAGTCCGGCCGCTCGTTGAGGCGAATGGGTGAGGTGGTCGGCTTGCGCAGCCGCGAACCGGCCGGCCAGTCGGCCGCCGGCATTTCCACGATCATCCCGTCCTCCAGCGCCTGCCGCACGATGCCGGCAGCACTGTCGTAGGGGATCTTGAAGGTGCGGCTCAGCGCACCGATCGGCACGCCCTCGTCGGCAAGGCGCACGATGGAATTACCGACGAAGGTGCCGCGCAAGGGATGATTCATCGGAGTTTCTCCTCGGGAAAGCTCGGCCAGTCGGCCTTGCCGTTGGGCATGGATCGGGCGGTCATCGCCACGTCTCCGGGCAATGCGGTTTGGATCTGGTTGTGAACGCGGAAGAGGTTAGGGCGCCGGATCCCAGGGACGACGGCCCGTCACACCAGCCCGCGGTGGTGGCTTCGACGCGGCGAGCGGCCGGTAATCCTTGATGATGTTCTGGTCGCCATAGCCGTCGCTGCCCGGCCGGATGTCGACACGGATCATCACGGGTATGCCGTGCAGTTCCTCGCTGTCGGCGATACCGGAAAGCCCGGCGGCAGTGCACAGGCGGGCCAGCATCTGCTGGGCGATGCGCTGGGCCGTGGCATTGGCATTGACGATGTTGAAGCGCTCGACCAGTCGCCGCCGACGAGCCTCCCCCGTGATGAGCTCGAACGACAGCTTCAGCATCTCGCCGCGGCCCGAGGCGGTTGGCACCACGGCGCTCTCCACCACCTTGGCCTGATACTCCCCCTTGGGGATCAGGCCGAATGGAACATCTACAGGCGAAGGCGTAGCCATCGCGATCTCCTTGTCGGCCAGGGTCGCGGGAATATGGGGGAGGCTTCGCCGGAAAGGTGAGCCTCCCCCGCCCCACGACGAGCCCGTCGGCCGTCGAATTCCTGTTTGCGAACGCCGCCCATTATCTGGGTCGGCGGGTTCCCTGGCTGAGCGCCGTCTCGACGCGCTCCAAGGTCTTCAGCGTCAGCGTTCCACCGCTCCGGAGCCGCCCCACGAACTTGCCGTCGTTGACGACGTAGCGGCCAAAGGTGCTCTCGCTGATGTCCCGCGCCTTGCAGTGCTGCTCAATGCGGGAGAGTAAATCGGTCATCGGGTTCATGCACAGATTGTAATGGGCAAAAATCCCAGCAGTCAATGGGCAAATACCCGTTGACGGGAAGGTCAGGAATGGGCATTATCCCAGCCATGGAACAGACATGGAAAACGCGCCTCGAAAGGCTGATGCGCCTCAAGGGCTTCAACATGAAGTCGCTGTCGCTCAAGGCCGAACTCGGCGAAACCTATGTGCGGGATATCCTGAAGCGCGGCCGCGATCCGGGCATCGAGAAGATGCGCGCGCTGGCCAATGTGCTGGGCGTCCGGCTCAACGAGATCATGAACGAGCCCTATACCATCACTCGCGACGGCGAAGATTCGCCGGTTCATGCCCCCTTCGAAGAAGACAGCGATAACGGCTGGAAAGAGGGCTGGCAGGCACGCCTGCCCGGTGGCTCGGCCGAGGTCGATGCGCGCGCCGGCGCCGGCGACGGCTCGTCCGGCCAAGTGCTGACGCTGCGGTCCGGCGGCATCCAGTCGGGTCATCTGGTCACCGGCGAATGGGTCGTGCCGCGCGCCCATCTCGGCGCAAATCCGGCCCGTGTCATCTTCATTCCGGTGATCGGCACGTCGATGCAGCCGATCCTCAACCCGTCCGATGTCGTCGCCGTCGACACCACGGTGAGCGACATCAAGGATGCCGAGATCTACGTCATCGACGAGGGCGATGGCCCTTCGGTGAAGCGCCTGCGCCTCAACCACGACGACAACCCGCGCACCGTCGACATCATCTCCGAAAATATCGCCGTGCCGCCCAAGCGCCGCCCGGCCGAACTGGTGCGCGTCATCGGGCTCGTCATCGGCAAGTGGTCGAGGATGTGATTGTGCATCAAGGCAAACGCTACAAATAAACAAGGCGTTGGCCCATTGGATCAACGCCTTGTTTTTATGCGCGCTCACGCCTGTCAGGCGCTCTTGCCCACCATCATGGAGCGCAGGGTCGAGTCCTTGTCGATGAAGTGGTGCTTCAGCGCAAACAGCAGATGGCCGAGGACGACGAGGCCCAGCGCCCAGGACAGGAACCAGTGCGCGCCGGACAGATAGGGCGTCAGTTCGGGATTTTTCGACACGAGACCGGGAATGGTGAACAGCCCTGCCACCGGAATTTCATAGCCGGCCGACGAGCTGTTGGCCCAGCCCGACAGCGGAACCGCGATCATCAGGAGATAGAGCGCCGCATGCCCGAGATGGGTCAGATGCTTCATGATCTGGGGCATGGCGACCAGCTCGGGCGGGCGGTTATAGGCGCGCCAGATCAGGCGGCCGACGATCAGGAACAGTGTCGTCGTCGCAATCGACTTGTGCAGGGTGATCGCCCAGATCTTCTGCGCGGTTTCCTGGTCGCTCAGCCCATAGTGAAGCATGGAGCCGCCATAGTAACCAACGAGCCAGGCGACGATGATGATCAGCGCCATCAGCCAGTGAAGCAGCTTGGAGAGACCGTTATAGTCCCGGCTCGGAAGTGTCGCTTGCATGTCATCCCCGTCACTGTGAATTGCCGATTGTGCGGATTTGCTTGGCGGTTATGCCAGCCCGATCAATTCCACCGAGGAACGACCAGCGCTGCCATCAGGAAATCTTGCCGCCATTTCCTGAGTTCTGGACGCAACGATAGGGGCGCGATGAGGGCTCGCATTGATCCTTGTCAAATGCATCTATGTCGTAAGTCGAATACCGGACCCCTCGCACCGGATTCTCCCGCACTTTTTCTGCGGGGCGACCGAGAGAGTGCCTGAGGCGCCGAAACACGGCATTGCCTCGTAATGTCTAAAAAATGGGCTATTTCACCAACACAACCAAAGAGAGATAATGGCTTTTAGCCCATCGTGATGGGGCGGACCTGCCCACCGCGTGCCGGCCAATGCCAGAGGAGATCTCCTTGCTCGATACCGACGCCATCTGGACCCACCGCCTCGCCGCTTACCCGGATCGCTTCAGAGGGCCGAATCTCGAAGGTGAAACGGTGGACGTGACGACGCATGTCGAGCTGATGGGCCGGGCCGGCGTCTTGCTCGGCGGTATCGACTGCGTCGTCGGCATGGAGCACGACGGCGATGACTGGGAGATCACCGCCGTCAGCTATCGCTCTGAATTCGGCGGCCCGAGCCACGATTTCGACGTTGCGCTTCTGAGGTCCCGCGCACCGGACGGCACGCTGGCCGATCTCGCCGAGCGGGAGATCCTTCGTCTGATCGACGGCCAATACAACACCCTCGCCGACGCCGCGACGCGTCAGGCACGCAACCCCTGAGACATTCGGCGATCTGGTCGTCCCACGAATCCGCCCCATTGTCCGGCGAAGGTTGCGCCATCGGGGCGCTGCCCCGAACGCAAAATAACGGAGACCGACGATGATCGCCCTAACCCGCCCTCTTCTTGTCGCCGCCGGCCTCGTGCTGTTGCCTGCCGCTGCTTTTGCCGCCGATCCCACGCCGGCCACGCTGACGCTCACCGCCGATGGGGTCGTCAGCGCACCGCCGGATACCGCCATCGTCTCGCTCGGCGTGGTGCGTGAAGCGGACACAGCCGACGCGGCTCTCAGCGCCAATAACGCGGCCATGAAGAAGGCGCTCGCCGCCCTGAAGGACGCCGGCGTCGACGACAAGGACGTCGCCACCTCCTCCTTCACCATCGATCCCGTGATTGTCTACCCGCCGCAGAAACAGGACGGCACGCAGGAAGCCCCGAAGATCACCGGCTACCGCGTCTCCAATGCCGTCACCGTCAAGCTGCACGACATCGCCAAGGCCGGCGGCCTTCTCGACAAGGTGATCCGCGTCGGCGCCAACGACGTGCGCGGCGTCAGCTTCATCGTTGACGACCAGGACACCTTGATGGACGAGGCGCGCGTCGCAGCCATGAAGACGCTGGAAACCCGCGCTGACCTCTATGCCAAGACGGGCGGCTTCACGCTGAAGCGCATCTTGTCCATCTCGGAGGGCGGCGACAACCGTCCGCCCATGCCAATGATGATGGCCAAGGCAGCTCCGCAGTCGGACTCGGTGCCCTTCGCCGCCGGCGAGCAGGACATCCGCGCCACCGTCAACGTGACCTGGGAAATCGAACCGGCCGCCAAGTAAACCCTCGGCGCGCCGGCTGGAGCTATAGTGAGCTCCGACCGGCGCACCCACTCACTATTTGCCGCCGGTGACGTCAAGGAATGTGCCGGTGATGAAGGACGCCTCGGGGCCGGCCAGCCACAGGATCGCGCGCGCCACCTCTTCCGGCTGGCCGCCGCGCCCCATGGGGATGGAACTTTTGACGCGATCCACCCGCCCCGGCTCGCCGCCGCTGGCGTGCATCTCGGTGTAGATGTGGCCGGGACGGATGCAGTTGACGCGAATGCCTTCCGCCGCAACCTCCTTGGAGAAGCCGGTCGTGAACGTCTCGAGGGCGCCTTTCGAGGCTGCGTAATCGACGTATTCGTTGGGACTGCCGAGCCGGGCGGAGGCGGAGGATATGTTGATCACCACGCCGCCCTTGCCGCCGTGGCGGTGCGACATGCGCCGCGCCGCCTGCTGCGCGCAGAGGATGGGTCCGATGGCATTGACCGCGAAGATGCGCTGCATGCGCCCGAATTCGAGATCCTCCAGCCGGGACTGCCGCGCAATGATGCCGGCATTGTTGACCAGCACGTCGATCCGCCCGAACTCACGGTCAATGGCCGCGAACAGTGCAGCGACATCATCGGGATTGGCATTGTCGGCCTGCACGGCCAGCGCCCGGCGTCCGGCGGCTTCCACATCGGCCGCCACCGCATGCGCCGCGGCCTCGTGGGCCACATAGCTGATCGCCACGTCATAGCCTGCCGCCGCGGCCAGCCGGGCGGTCGCCGCCCCTATGCCACGGCCGCCGCCGGTGATGAGGATCAGCGGGGTCTCTCGGTTGGTATCCATGTCACGAACCTCCACGTCGGGGATTGAAGAAGAGCCGGACTCGGCGGCGCGCCGATCAGCTCGCAAGCGAAGGGCGTAAGAAAAGCGCAAGCGGTACGATGACAGCCGCCGTCGCCGCCGCTGCCAGCAGCCCGATGGTTTGGCCGCCGAGGTCGGCGATGGCACCGTAGGCGATTGGTGCCACCCCGCCCGATCCGATGACAAACGTATAGAAAATGGCAAATGCCCGGCCTGAATCCCCGTTCGCCGCAAGTTCCGGTACGGTTCCATAAAGCACCGATGACGTGCCGTTCAGGACGACGCCCAACACCGGCAGCACAAGCAGCATGGCCGGAAGCGGTATGAAGAGGGTTGCCACCATCAGCAGTGCCGTGGCGCTTTCGGTCGCCATCACCGTACCGATGACACCGAGGCGTTCGCCGAGCCGGCCGCAGGTCGCCTTTCCAAAAGCGCCACCAATGAACAGAAGCGCCAGACCAAGCCCCACCTCGGGCGATTCACCGCCGCGAAGATGAATCAGGAACGGCAGAAACAGCAGGTAACCCATACGAGTCGCCGTATCGAGCGCACCGATTGTGGCGAGGAGGGCGAAGCCGGCACGACTGCCGCTGGAAACAACTTTTTCAGGCGCGTGCCAGGAGGGGATGGGCCGTGGGATCAGCCACAACAGAGCGAACGTCAGCGCAACCCCGAGCCCGGCCATCAAGCCCAGCACAGGTTGCCAGGCCAGAACGGGCAGCAGGACGGCGATACCGGCGGGCAGTGCCGCTTTTCCGAGGTCGCCTGAGAAGTTGTAGATGCCAAGCGGGCTCCGCGCAGCTTCCCCATAGCTGTCGATCACGAGCATCGAGGCGCGCGGGTGCTGGATGCTTGACCCGATGCCGGCCACCGCGAGGCCGACGCAGAGCCCGGGAAGGCCGGTCGCCAGCGCCATGATCAGCAGCCCCGCCGCCGCGATGACAATCGAGAGCATCAGCGCCGTTCGCGCCGAAGCATTGTCGAGGAGGCGGGCCGTTGGCATCTGCAGACCGCCCATCGTCGCGTAATAGAGCGCGCGAAGGGCGGCAAGCGCCGCGTAGGAAAGGCCGAATTGCGCCTGCCACGCCGGCAGAAAGGCATAGAGACCATCGGTGTAGCCATCATGCAGCGCGTGAGCGAGGCAGGCGGCCCAGAGGCTGCGCCGTCTGGTGGCAAGCGGCAGGCCGGGATCATCCGCCGTTTGATTGGGAACCGTTGAGAGAACCATGCTCCGATGATAATAGGAGATAATTCCTCAACAAGACGCCGATTGATCACGATAAACGTCAGCTTTACTCACGGATTCATGCGACACCTTCCACCCCTCAACGCCCTCAAAGTCTTTGAAATCGCGGCGCAAACCGGCAGCTATGCCGACGCGGCAGCAGAACTCGGCGTCACCCACGGCGCAGTTAGCCGGCAAATCGCTCTACTGGAAAGCTGGCTGGGGCAACGGTTGTTCATCAAGGACGGCCGGCGCATGGTCGCAACGCCGATGGCGAAGATTTTCGCTGCCGAGGTTGGCCTTTCGTTCGATCGCCTGGCCATGGCCGCCGACGCCTGTGGCCGGCCCGGAGCACGCCGTATCCTGCGCGTCAGCGCCCCGACGAGCTTTGCCATGCGCTGGTTGATCCCACGGCTCGATCACTACCACGCCACCCACCCGCAGGTGGAAGTCGCAGTCACCACTGTCTCAACCGTGCTTGAGGAACTGCGCGGCGGCGTTGACGTGGCGATCCGGCGCGGCGTTGCCCGCGACAACGTCTGGCCCCAACATGTCGTCGTTCCCGTCCTCGAAGACGTCGACACACTGATCATGAGCCCGGCGCTGTTCGCCGAGCGACCGATCCGGGAGCCGGCCGACATTGAGGGACACCGCCTGCTTGCCAGCGAAACGCGCCCGGGCGACTGGGCGAACTGGCTCGATGCTGCCGGCCTTCAACACCTCACGGGGCTTCCCCGACAGATATTCGACCATTTCTTCGTGACGCGGCAGGCGGTGGAAGATGGGCTCGGCATCGGCATAGGCCCCCTACCGATGCTGGAGATCGATATTGCCGCCGGCCGGCTGATGACGCCGCTGCCCGACATCAAGGTTCCGCGAACCGGATACGTCGCCGTCATTCCGCGTCAGGCCGACGCCGGGAGCCTGCTCGCCGGCTTCGTCGACTGGCTACAGCAACTCCAGCAAAAGTAGGAACCGGTTTTGCGTCCGGAGTTGCGCGAAAACAATGGAACAGAGCATGTTGGCGAACCAGAGTTCGCCAGACGTGCTCTTGTCAGCGAGGCGCACGGCGAGGCGGCGGTCAGCGATCGACCGGGCGGGAGCGGCCATTCTCGTCGATCGCCACATAAGTGAACTCGCCCTCGGTCACCTTCTCGTGCTGGTCGGTGATGAAGCGCCGCACCCACACTTCGATGCGGATGTGCATGGAGCTGCGGCCGACGCGGACGATGTCGGTGTAGACGCAAAGGATATCACCCACCTTCACCGGCCGGTGGAATACCATGGCGTTGACCGCCACCGTCACGACGCGGCCGCCGCAGCGCTGCACGGCGGCCATGCCGCCTGCCGAGTCCATCTGGCTCATCAGCCAGCCGCCGAAGATATCGCCGTTGGCGTTGGTATCGGCAGGCATGGCGATGGTGCGGATTGTGAGTTCGCCGTGCGGCTCTTCCGACATGATTCCCGACCCGAGCTTGCTATGATTGTGAGGTCTTAGGCCAGATCATGCGGTGGGTGCAACCATTCCCTCCGAAAGACTACTGAGCTTCGCCGCTACCCGACAACAGACGTGCCGAACCCCAGAGTGCCGTCCGAAAGGCATCGTCGAAGCTGACGCCGCGCACCGACCAGCGGTGTACCGTTCCGCCCTCTTCCAGCGCCCAGTCGACCACCCAGCCGAGATCGGCATCGCTCCAGACGAGACGACCGACCAGCGGCAGATCGCCGCCCGCTGCCTCGGCCGCCGCCTTGAGGGCCTCGGATGATGGATCGAGCTGAGCAGCATCGAGGTTGAGCGCCGCTGTTTCAGGCGGGAACACCACATCGAGGGCGATCAGGTTCGAGGCATTGGCAAAAGACTGGCGCATGGCGAGATCGCGCTGATTGTTAGCCGCCACCGTGTAACGCGTCGCCGGCTTCTGCACGTCGAGGAACACCGCGATCACCGGCCGGCGCATCAGCCATGGCTTGCCGCCGAGATCGCCGATCAGCTTGTCGAGCGGCGCCGTCTTGAAGCGGCAGGTGAGATTATGGGGCCGGTCGTAGGTGCCCTGCTCGTCATGAACCGGCCGGCCTTCCAGGCGATCGCGATAGGAATAGGCCGCGACATAATCGGCCGCCCTCACCATCGCCGCCTTGGCCTCCGGTTTGGCGGCCAGCGTGGCATCGCCGGTGACGCGCGTCAGCACCCGTTCGAGACAGATGCCGAAGCCGGTCAGGCGGTTGGCCTCGCCCTGGCCGCTGACCACCACCTGCGATGTATAGATGTCGCTCGGCTCGAAAGCCGATGCGGGGCTGGCAAGGATTGCCAGAAGCAGCAAAGCCGGCGGAAACAAGTGAATGCGTCGCATGGTTCCCCTCGCTATGGTGAGCTGAGACACTGTCAAAGACGCAACACGGACACTAAGTAACCCCATAAGAGGTTACACGATGCGACAGGATCGATCAATGGACGAAGTACCAGCCTATTTCTCCGAGCTGGGGCGACTCAGGATGCTGGGTGGCGACGCGGCGCTCGACTTTGCCAACACCCGCCATTGGCGCGACGGCCGTGAGATCGATTTTCTCACCGGCTACAGGTCCTTGATCGATTGGGCTGTTGTCGCCGGCCTGCTCTCTCAAGGTGAGCATGACCGCCTTGACGACGCCGAAAGTCTCATGCCACTGCAGGCTGCCGACGTATTCTCGGCCGCCGTCAGGCTGAGGGATATCTGGAAGATCTACCTCGGCGAAGCAACACGCACCGAGTTGCCGACCGCGCCTCTCGATCAACCCCTCGAAGCGCTACGTCGCATGGTCACCGCGGCGTTGGGCCCGCCGGAGCTGGCCATCGCCGGGCTTCAGGCGGAAACGCTGGCCGGTGCCGACATGGCACTGCCGCTTGCCCGCGCAGCCCTCGCCATCGGCGCGTTCCTGGCCCTGCCGCACGCTGGCACGCTGCGCATGTGCGAGGCCGACCCTTGCGGCGGCGTCTTCCTCGACACCAGCCGCTCGCAGAAGCGCCGCTGGTGCGCCATGGATTCATGCGGCAATCGCGTCAAGGCCCAGCGCCACCGGCTGCGTCTGAAGGCCGAGGCGGTCGAGCCGGAAAAGAGCAAGGCATAGCGGTGGGCCGCCCCCGACTCCCGCGCTGCCACAAGGACGTTAGTCAAGGAACGGCGCAACGAGCGCGCCGCCGCGCTCCGGCAGCGCGTTGAGGCCAGCCGGCAGATCGAGCGGCGATTTGGCCCCGAGGTTGCGATCGATCAACGCGCCATAGCTTCCAAAGGCATCGATCAATCGCTTTTGCCAGTCGGCATCGAGACCATCGTCGGTCAGCGGCACCGGCAAGGCCGAAACGCCGCCGACAGTCCAGCGGTTCGATGGCCTGTCTCCGGCCATCAGCGTATGGACCGTCCAGGCGACGATTGACGTCCACGCGCCGTCGTCGAGGCTGGTGGCCGAGAGAATTGGGTAGGCCTCCAACGCGTCCGGAAGGATGACGCTCTTGAGCCCGTTGGCACCACCCTCGAGCGCCATCATGGCGAGCGCCGTGCGTTCACCGGCAATGGCGTGGCAGGACTGGGCGTCATAGGCGTCCAGCATCTCGCCTTCCTCGGTATAGGGATGCGGGCGCCAGTCCGTCTTCGTGGCTTCGAAATAAGCCGACAACAGGCGCTCGGCCGACGATCCCGTCATGAAGCAGATGCCCTTGCCGGCATCGACGTCAGCGAGATGGCGAGCACCATCGGCAGCCGGCACCATCACGGCAACGCTTTCGATGAACATTGCCGGTCCTGGAACCATCTTGCCGATAACGCCGGCCGCATGCATTTCACTGGCAGTCAGGAAGGCGACGTCATCCTCTCCTGCGCTCAGGGCCGCCAGATCGTCGGCTTCGTCGTAACTGTGGAAGGCGATCTTGTCGGGTGAGCCGAGGACAGCGTCCGCCATCGCCCGACAGAGATCGACGGCCAATCCATGCCAGGGGGTCGTGGTCGGCTCCTGACCAGCCTGATCGGCGCTGGCGGCTTGCACTTCACCGTAGTCGACGGCAATACCCGGCCGCTCGAAGCTGCCGCAATGGACGACACCGGCGGCGCGAATGCGGTCGAGTATCGGACCGGCATCAGCCGGTACAAGGCCCATGGCAAGCGCCAGCACGGAGAACAAAATCAGGCAGATCGAGCGCACATTAGGGTCTCGTCGGCGGGTTGTCGGTCGCTGGCGGTGGCATCGTCCGCGACCAGTAAGCCGTCAGTTGCGCGCGGGCAGCGTGCCCGGCAGGGCGTTGAACTTGGCGACGGCGATCGTCTTGTCTCCAACGTTGACCGCCGCCGGGATCTCGTTGCCGATCCCCTGCACTTGGTCCTCAGGCGTGATGCCGATCGCCTTGCAGGCATTCAAGCCATAATGCGGCAGGCTGTCGATCACCGTTTCAGGTGTGATGGCGAAGCTCGCCGGCAGCGGATCGGCCTCGCCCTTCAAACGCTTGGGCGAGAAGCCGGACAGCAGGCTGTCGGTGATCGGCGACGGCGTATCGCGCGGGCCGAGATACTTCTGCTCGAAACCGGCCGGACCAAACTTGTTGAATTCCGGCGAGTTGCCCTTCTTGAGGGCGTCAGCCTCGTCGGGCAGCGACGACAGCGCCGGCTCGTTGAAGATGGCGTTGATCGTCTCGATGACCGAGTTGTGGTCGCCTTCGGCGTGCGACACCACGTGAGTGCGGGCATAGGGAGAGATCAGCGTCAGCGGAATGCGAACGCCACGGGCGATCGGCAAGCCGTCCGGACCGTAGGACAGGACGCGCGGAGCGACGTGATCGTAGAAGCCGTCGGACTCATCGTAGGTGATGACGATTGCGCTCTCGGCCCAAAGCTTCGGGTTGCTGGCGACGGCGTTGACGATCTTCGCCATCGTCGACTCGGTGATCTGATGGTCGGTATAGCCCGGATGATCGTCGTCGCCATTCTTGGCCGCCGACACCTTGGCGACGTCGCCGGCCGAAAGATCTGCATTGAGGCCGACCATCGAATGCTGGCCGATCTGGTTCTGGAAGCCGCCACGGATGTAGAACACGCCGCCGTCGGGCAGCTTGTTCTCGGCGGTGTCGGTGAAGAAATCGGTCAGGCTGCGCATGTTGGCGGCAGCGGCCGGCGTATTGGCGAGATAGCCGAAATAGGCCGGACCGTTGTGGTGCAGCACATAGCCGTTGTGCGAGGCAGCGCCATTGCCGGTCACCGCGGTGCCCGAAGCCGCGCCGGCAAGGCCATCGGCGTCGGTTGCCTCGAGGCCATAGCCCTCCTGATACCAGCGCCAGCTGACCGGCATATGGTTCAGCTTGGCAAGATAGGCGAGATCCTTCTGGATATCGGCAAGATCGGTCTTATTCGGGCTGAGGTTGCCGGCAAGCACTTTGCCCGCCGAGCCACCCATCAGCGTCAGCGGCACGGTCGCGTAAGTCTGGTTGATTTCGACCTGCGCATCGGCGCGCGAGTCGGTTGGGCTCGACGGCTGACGCGCCTCGCCGGTGGTCGGATCGATCTGCGAGCTGTAGTAGGGCTGCGGGTCGTTGAACACAGGGACGCCATAGGTGCTGCCCTGCTTGTAGGGCACGCCCTTGAACACGCCTTCCGAAACAGTGCCGGCCGGATAAGCGGCCGCCTTGTCGGTGTCGTTGCCGTTCGGGCCGTGCTTGACCCATTGGGTTTCGCCAGCCTGGCCGGCGATCATGGCGATGGCGTTCGGCGTCGACGGCGTATCCTCGGTGGCGAAGATGTTGTCGAACAGCGCGAAGTGGCTGGCCCAGTTCCAGGCGAACGGCGTCGTCTCGCAGTCGGTATGGCTCATGACGAGACGCGAGAACTGCACCGCCTGAGAAATAGTGGCGGGCGCGTTGGCAACGGCCGGCTGCGAATGCTTGTTGAACTCGTCCTGGGCAAACCGATCCATCTTGGCGACATTGTCGGCGCCAACATCGATCTTGAGGGCTAAGCCAGTCCACAGCGACTGCTTGCCGTCGATGGTGGCGAAGCTGCCGTGGCTGTGATCGACACTGTCGACGGCCGTCGAACCGTCCTTGAGGCCCAGCCGAAACGGCTTCACCGCGTAGGCAATGCCATCGGCCTTGTCGACGACCTGCTGGGTGAATCCGGCCGTCTGATCGGCGGCGCGCACCTTGTCGGCACCGTTTTCGTAACCGTCCGAATAGAGACCGTTGGCGCCGGGAAACGTGCCGAATTCGTTGTCGAAGGAACGGTTCTCGTTGAAGATCACGAAGACATACTTGATCTTCTTGCGTAGTAGCTTCGCGATCTGATCGTCGCTGAGCTTAGGCTCACTGGCCGGATCGACGTAATATTTGGCGATGTCGCCGGTCGGATTGGGTTGGGCCGTCACCCCCGTCAACCCAGAAGCGGAGGCCTGCACCGGCACCATTTGGGCGACCAGGGCAAGTGCGACGAAGCTCTTGAGCCAACTGGCATTCCGACGACAAATGTTGCTGGATTTCGTCATGACCCCGCCTCCACAGCTGAGCAATTCCGGCAAAGGAATTATGACGAGCCAAAGTATCTGTCCAGTTCATAAATGTGTCACACGCGGATAAACCGCGATATAAAGAAATAATAAAATGTATATACACCCCAACAGACGACACGCATCAAGCCACAAAGCCGACACGCCACCACAAACAACGGATATTTCTTCAGAGACACAATCGTAATGAAAAAATGATCTCGAAACCGGCATCAACAACAACGACGAATTCCACAGGGGATAATCAACGCGTGCACAGGATTAGATGCCGTTAAGCTTAGCTCAATGCTATCCGCTTTGCGGCATCTTGTTTCGAGCGCGTGCTCCGACGAACCCCAACACCTGCTGAGCCCGCTTGAACAAGAGCGTCCGCCGCCCGGAAGCCGACCCAACCGACGTACAAATCCGCCGCAAACGGCCAAAGCGTCTGCAACGTCCCTAGCGCCCAAGATCAGGGCAGACGACAGGATCGGACGGCAGTCAGTCGAAGACCGACTTGCCCAGCTGATCGACAATCAGCCGGCCCTTCTCAAAGGCCATGTCCTTTGCGGTGTCGGCATCAGAGAACTTGTCAGCTCGGATGAAGCGGTGCTCGCGCGTGATGCCGTTTTCTTCCAGGCTGACCACGCCGCAGAGCTGCCACTGGCCACCATCCTTGAAGGGCGTCGCGGCGATCTTGAAGCCCTTGTACTCCTGCGTCTCGGCCGGCTTTTCCGCCGCCGGGGCGCTGTCACCAAGGCCGAACAGTTTTTTCAGGAACGACATGAGCTTCCTCCGATTTCGCTTACCCAGCAATAAGGCGGCGCGAGGACGAGGGCAAGGCGCACGGCCCGGCACATCCGTGGACTAACCAATCAGCGTAATTTGAACGTCATGGAACGCTCTGTTAGGTTGCCGAGCCGCAATCAGGAGTCAGATCAGAAGCAAATGAGTTTTGGGAACCAACGGCCCGGACAGGCGCTGTTCCGCAACGATGTGCATGCACTGAGGGCGCTCGCCTCCGTCTTCGTTCTGATCTTCCACCTCAACCCCGATATATTGCCCGGCGGCTTCGCTGGGGTCGACATCTTCTACGTCATTTCCGGTTTCGTGATCTTCCGCGGGCTGTTCGCCGATGAGAAGCACCGTGGCGTAGTTGCCTTCTACCGCCGCCGCTTTTTCCGCATCTTCCCCAATATCATCGCCACTACCGCCGTGACGCTCGCCGTCGGCTTCGTGCTGATGACGCCCGACGAATTGTCGAGCCTCGGTGGCTCAGCGCTGGCCTCAGTGCTTTCGGTCTCCAACTTCTATTTCGCCGATCGTCTCGGCTATTTCGCACCGGCCGTCACGGTCACACCGCTCATTCACTTCTGGTCGCTGGCCGTCGAGGAACAGTTCTACATCCTGACACCGCCGCTCCTTATGCTGTTTGCCTGGTGCCGGACCACGCGTCGCATCGTCATCGGCATTCTCACGATCGTCGCCCTGTCCTTTGCCGCCAATTGCCTGATGGTCTACGGTCTCAAGGACACGACCAAAGCTTTCTATTTTCCCTTCACCCGCTTTTGGGAGATCGGGCTCGGCGTATTGCTGGCCGCCGTTGAGCCTTACGTCAGCCTCAGGCCTCTGGCACGCCGTCTGGCGCTTGGCCTCAGTGTCGCCGGCTTCGTCGCGACTGGTTTCGCCCTGTCGGCGGAGCTTCCCTTCCCAGGGCTCGCAGCGCTATTACCGACGCTGGCCGTGACGCTGTTCATTGTCGCCCGCGCCGATGCCGAGCCGAACGCCCTGCGGTTCTTCAAGCTCCGTCCCATCGTCCTCCTTGGCGATCTTTCCTACGCGCTCTACATCGCGCATTGGCCGATTATCGCCTTTTGGAACATCCTGCGTGGCACCGAAAAGACTTGGCAGGCCGAACTGGTTCTGCTCGCCCTCTGCCTTGCCGCCGCCGTTGCCCTGCGCCAGCTGGTCGAGCTGCCATTCATCCGGCTCGGCAGCCGACCGAGCGTGGCACGCCCGGCACTTGGTCTTGTCGGCGGCGTCGCCGCACTGACCCTCGTTGCCGTAGCCGCCGTGCTGACCAACGGTTTTCCGGTTCGCCTCAACACGGAGGCACGAGATCTGATCGCTCGCGTGAACGCCGCTCCTCACCATGGCGCGAGCTGCCGAACGCCTGGCATCGGTTATGTCGCGCCAACCAGTCATTTCGCGCTATGCGGTGCCGATACCCCACCACGCTATCTGGTGGCCGGCGACTCTCACGCCGGCATGATAGCCGCCGAACTGAACGGACGTCTCGCCGAGCACGGCTTTTCAGGCCTGCTCTCCACCATGGCCGATTGCCAGATGTTGTTCGGCACCACGACGGCCAAGGCGAAAAACCAGACGCACTGTGCTGCTTTGCACGCCGATATACTGAAGGTAGTCCGACAAGAGAAAATCGACCTTGTCATCCTGGTCAACCGCTGGGCCAACATCGTCTCGCCCGTTCGCGCGCCTTATGACGGCGGCAAGCCCAAAGGCCTCTACGACGCGACAAAGGGCGAGCCGGTTACCTTCACCGAAGCGCTCGACCGGACAATCCGGGCGATTCGGGAAGCAGGCGCCGACGTGCTCATCGTTTCCCCGGTTCCGGAATTCAATTTCAACGTTACATCCGCGGTATTGCGGCAAGCCCAAATCGGCGTGCCCGCTCCCAAGGCACACCGGACCGAGGTCGATCTCCGCCAGTCCTATGTCATGCCGGCCATGTTGGCCGCTCGCAAGGAAGACGGCGTCAGCGTCATCGATACCGACGACACGCTTTGCGACACCGCCACCTGCGCCTATGAACGCGATGGCCTGCCGCTATACGAAGACGCAAACCACCTGAACGCCATCGGCGCTGAGTTGGTGACCGCGCCGATCGCTGACGCAGCGAGAAAAATCCTCGACAGGCGGGCAGCACTAAGCCCACTTGCCAATCCATAGCCGCCTCGGATGGTCGCGAGACAGGCTGCGATGTCGCGAAGATCGAAGTCTCACGACCAGCAAAAATTGCGAATCTTCATTTGGATCGACTACAGAGCGAAGCACGCTGTTGGCCTTTATCGCCTTGGCGATCAACGACCAAAGCATCGTCGGGCCGTCTGCAGAGAGCGATGGCCATGCCGATCAGGTCCACCACCGGAAGCAGTGTTTTGGGAATGATGGCGGGCTGGGCGGAGAGCAAGGCGCCGCCGAAGACGATGCGTTCGATGCCGGCCTGCCCTTGAAGGCTGCGAACTGCCACGGCGACCGCGTCCTGGTCGATCGACGCCGATGCGGTGGCGACGGGATAGATCGCGCCGATGGCTGCATCGATCCGGGCTTTGGCGGCATCGCGCCAAAGCTGTTCGGCCCAGAAGCGCGACGTCGTGACGATGCCGATCTTGCCCTCATCGGCGCGAGCCGCCTGAACACAGGCATCCCAGAGCGATATGACCGGAATTTCCAGCTGGCGCCGCGCCTCCGCGATAGCCAGATCACCAAAACAGCCGAGCAGGACGGCATCATGGAGCCGAGCGAGTGCGGGCAGCTCGGCGGCAAGATTTGTCCGCGCCGCTCTGATCGTTTCCTCCGAACCGATGAAGGCCGGGCCCGTCGCCGCGGTCACGGCTTCGAGTTCGTCGCCGGCGCCAAGACGGCCTTGAACCACGCCGGCAAGCTGATCGGTCAGCGCGGCATTGGTGTTCGGATTGAAGAGCAGAAGGCGCATGTCAGCCGCCCTCGCCTTCCTCGTGCGACCGAGGGCCATGGGCGCCGACGCCGAGATCGGCGAAGATGGTCGCGAGATCCTGCGGCTCCTCATGTACGGCATCGAAGGCGAGGCGGTTCTCCATCGCGGCGAGATGGGCCTCCATCGCGGCCACAGCCCCTTCGCGGTCGCGTGCCAGGATGCGGCCCACGATGTCGGGATGCGCATCCGGTGAGCAATCGTCGGCGCCGCCATGCTGTTCGAAGGTGGCGATGATGAGCGAAGTGCGAAGCACCAGTTCATCCACGAAGCGCGCAAGAACGGCATTGCCCGAAAGCTGCGCGATGAGGCCATGGAATTCTCCGGTGAGGGTCAGTGTGCTCCAGCGATCCTGCTCGTCATGCGCATGTTCGCGCCCGATATGGTGCTGAAGCGCCTCAACCATCGTCTCGTCAAGGCGATCGATCAGTTGCAGGACGGCCTGCTTCTCGAGCACGCGGCGGGTGGCGAAGATCTGCTTCGCCTCGTCCACGCTCGGCTGCGCCACATAGGCGCCGCGATTGGGATAGAGGCGGATGATGTTGCGCGCGCCGAGATATTCGAAGACCTGCCGGATATGGATCCGATTGCTGTCGAAGGCCTCGACGAGCTGATCCGCGACGAGTTTCGTTCCGGGCTTGATCCGCTTGAGACTGATCGCCTTCAACAAGCCGCGAACGACCGGATCATCATCCATCGGGAGCGCCGGCGGCGCTTCGAGCGGTCTCTTCTTGCGGGGCATTTCCCATCCTGTCTCAAATGGATTGCCGGCACCATAAAAGGGCCCGTGCCCATTTGGAAGTCACTTCTGGCTGAAATTCTAAGCATAAATGGCGCCATTTACGGTACATTTTGGCGCCAAAATGTACTTGCGTTTGTCAGCTTTGACCATAGTCTTGGAGATGCAAAACCGGCGCTCATCCGGACGGGACAGGAGAGATTGATGCGAAATGCTTCGAAGACATCGGCTCGGGCGAGGCTGGCGGCAGTGCTTCTCGCTTCCACTCTGCTCGCAGGCGGCACCGGCTCGGCGCTGGCCGAGGACCTGCTGAAGATCGGCGTGCTCGGCGTCATGAGTGGCCCGGACGCGGCCTGGGGTCTCGTCAGCAAATATTCGGCCGAGGCGACGGCGGCGATGTACAACGAGGCGGGTGGCGTCGACATCGGCGGCAAGAAATACAAGATCGAGATCGACTCGGTCGACGATCAGGCCGATCCGAAACTGGCTGTCACGGGGGCCCAACGCCTGATCCTGCAGGACGGCGTCAAGTATATCATCGGCCCGAATGTCGATGCGACCATATCCAGTGCCCAGCCCGTCGCCGAAAAGAACGACGCGATGATGTTCTCCTATTCGTTTACGCGATCGCTTTTCTCGCCGCCGCATGAGAACACGGTGCTCGGCATCATCCCCGGCTACCAGACCGGCCCCGTCGTCTTCTCCTATCTCCAGAAGCACAACGATCTGAAGTCGGTTGCCTTCGTGGTCCTCAATACAGCCGAGGCACTGAAGCAGCGCGACGAGAGCGTCGCTGCCGCAAAGAAGCTCGGCCTCAAGGTCGTCTCCAGCGACGATACCTATGAGGCGGGTACGACCGATTTCTTCCCCGTGATGTCGAAGGTGGTCGCCGGCAATCCGGGACTGATCGTCTTCTCGGGGGTGGCGCCGGCCGATACGCCAAAGCTCATCAAGGCCGCGCGCCAGCTCGGCTACAAGGGTCTGCTGGAAGCCGAGACGGCGCAGGACATCAACATCCTGAACGAAGGCGCGGGCGAGGCCGCCAACGGCTTCATTTCGCTCGGCGGCGCTTCGACGCCCGAGATCCAGAGCGACTACATGAAGAGCTTCATCACCCACTACAAGGCGATCGCCGGTGAATGGAACGATGAGGCCGGCACCAAGGCCTATGCGCTGGAGATGATCCTGAAGACCCTGCAGGCGGCCGGTCCGGCGGCGATCACCGATACCGAGCTCTTCAAGAAGACGATCCCGACCTTCTCCGCCCCCAATCCCTTTGTGAAGGGCGACGAGAAGCTGCACTATGTCGGCGCCGACTATTTCAAGCAGAAGCGCCAGATCGGCCTGCCGATGGTCATCAACACGGTCGAGGATGGTGCGTTCAAGACGCTGTTCGTCGGCACCGTGAACTAGCCAATAATCTGGCTGGCCCGACACCCAGGGGGCAGGATCCGCGTGGAACAGATAATCTTCAACGGCTTGGTCCTCTCCGCCAGTTATGCGGTGATCGCGCTCGGCATCACGTTGATCTTCTCGATCATGAATATCCTCAATTTCGCCCACGGGCAGATGTTCATGATCGGTGGCTTCGTGACCTATTATGTCTATGGACGCTATCACCTCCCCTTCGTCGCCGCACTGCTGGCCGCGATGCTCGCGGTCGGCGCCATCGGCATCCTTTTCGACCTCGTCTTCTTCCGCCGGATGCGCAAGAGTTCGAGCCGCGAGGAGAACAGCATCCTCCTCGCCGTCGGGACGTCGCTGCTGCTCGAAAATGTCGCGCTCTTCGCCTTCGGTGAGAAGGAGCGCGGCGTTCCCGATGTCGTCGACGGCGTGATCCGGCTCGGCGACGCCTTCCTGCCGACGGGACGCATCCTCATTCTCGGCATCTCGCTGCTGCTGGTCGTCGGCCTGCTGGTCTTCGTTCACACGACGCGGACCGGGCGGGCGATGCGCGCCGTCGCACAGGATCGCGAGGTGACGCTCCTGATGGGCGTCGATGTCGACCGGATCTCCATGATCGGCTTCGGCATCGGAGCCGGCCTCGCCGGTCTCGCCGGCGCGCTGCTCGTGACGATCTCCGGCGTCAATGCCGGTATGGGCACGCTGGTCACCACCAAGGCCTTCATCATGATCATGATCGGCGGCGCCGGTGTCGTGGCGGGCTCGCTGCTCGGGGCTGTCGTGCTCGGCTTCGCCGAAGCCATAGGCTACGCGCTTCTGCCGGGCTCCCTCACCTATCTCATGATCTTCCTGGCGCTGATCGTCTTCTTGATCGTGCGCCCGCAGGGAATCATGGGCAAGCCATGGGGTTGAGCAGCACCATGCAACTGCAAAGAATGCTGGCTTCGGCGGCAGCGGTCGCAGCGCTGCTTCTCGTCGGATTGCCGCTCGCCTTTCGCGCGAGCCCCTACTGGCTGAGCGTCGCCACCAACGCGAACATTCTCGGCATCGGCTCGCTCGGCCTCTGGCTGATGTTCTCAATCGGCCGCATCGACATCGCTCAAGGCGCATTCTGCAGCCTCGGCGGCTATGCGACGGCGATCCTCGCGACACGCTACGGGCTTTCATTCTGGCTGTGTCTGCCGCTCTCGGCGCTCCTTGCCGCGCTGGTAGCTGCGCTGATCGGGCTTCCGATCCTCCGGCTGCGCGGCGTCTACTTCTCGATGATCACGCTGAGCCTCACGGAGGTGTCGCGGCTCGCCATGCTGAACGGCGGATCGATCACGGGCGGCGCCGAGGGCATTACCGGCATTCCCGAGGCACCACTGCTCGATAACGCCCTCGCGCTCTATCTGTTCTCGGCGCTACTGGTCCTCGCCTGCGCGGCCGCGATCTGGCGGATTTCGTCGAGCCGGATCGGCGATGTCTTCCGCTCGATGCGCCAAAACGAGGATCTCGCCGCAAGTCTCGGCATCGACGTCGCGTGCTACAGGGTCATCGCCTTTGCCATCGCGAGCGGAATGGGCGGCCTTGCGGGAAGCGTCTTCGCGCAGTTGCAGCAGAACATTTTCCCCAACAGCTACACGATCGCGGATTCGATCCGCTTCATGCTGAACTGCTTCCTCGGCGGACTCGATTATGTGATGGGACCATTGGTCGGAGCCTATCTGCTCGGCTTCTCCTTCGAATTGCTCGACGCCTTGCAGCGCTATCAGGCCCTGCTCTACGGCATACTGATGATCGTCATCATCATGTTCCTGCCGAACGGGCTGCTCTCGGTCGCTGCCCTCACGAAAGGACGCCGGCGATGAGCTTGCTTCGCATCGAAGGCGTGACGCGTCGCTTCGGCGGGCTGGTCGCAGTCAACGCTGTGAGCTTCACGGTCGAAGCCGGCGAGATCGTCTCCGTGATCGGGCCGAACGGGGCCGGCAAATCGACCCTGTTCAAGCTGATCGCCTCTTTTCTGAAGCCTCACGCCGGGCGCGTCCTGCTCGACGGCACCGCCGTGTCGGGGCTGAAGCCGCATCGTGTGGCGCGGCTTGGCCTCGTCCGCACCTTTCAGGAAACGACGATCTTCCGCGAGATGACGGCGCTGGAGAATGTCGTCGTCGCCCATCACGTCGCACTGACGGCGGGCTTCCTCGGCGTGTTCCTTGCGACACCCCGAGCACGCGCCGATGAGGCGGCCTTTCGTCGGAGCGCGGAAGAGATCCTCGCCTACCTCGGCATAGCTGATCTGGCCGGCGAAAAGGCGAAGAACCTTCCGCACGGCCATTTGCGGGCACTCGGGATTGCCATGGCGATGGCGACGCGGCCGCGTGTGCTCCTCCTCGACGAGCCTTTCGCAGGCATGAACGACGACGAGACCGACAAGGCAGTCGCAATGGTGCAGGGCATCCGCCGGCGCGGCGTCACGGTGCTTCTGGTGGAGCACGACATGTCGGCCGTCATGCGGATCAGCGACCGCATCGTGGTGCTGAATTTCGGCACCAAGATCGCCGAAGGCCCGCCGGAGGCCATCCGCGGCGATGAAGCCGTGATCGAAGCCTATCTCGGACGCGACGACGATTTCGGCGAGGCCGCATCATGAGCGCCTATTTCGAGATGCACCACGTCAGCGTGCGCTACGACCGGGTCCTTGCGCTCGATGACGTGTCGATTGAACTTGCTGAGGGCGAGATCGCAGCGCTGATCGGCGCCAATGGAGCGGGAAAAACCACTGCCCTTCGCGCCATTACCGGCCTCAAGAAGCCGGCATCCGGCGAGATATGGTTCGATGGAAGCCGCATCGACGGCCTCGCGCCAGCAGATCTTGTCCGCCGCGGCATCGTCATGGTCCCGGAAGGCCGTCACGTCTATCCGCTGATGTCCGTCCGCGACAATCTCCTGATGGGGGCTTACCTCCGCCACGACAAGGCCGTCCGCGCCGATCTCGACGGTATCCTTGAGCGCTTCCCGCGTCTTGCCGAACGGTTCCGCCAGCAGGCCGGCACCCTTTCCGGCGGAGAACAGGAAATGCTCGTCGTCGGTCGTGCCCTGATGGCACGTCCCCGTCTCCTTCTGCTCGATGAACCCTCGCTCGGGCTCGCCCCAATGGTCACACAGGAGATCGCGCGACTGATCCGCTCGATCAACCGCGACGAGGGCGTGGCCGTCATCCTCGTGGAGCAAAACTCCCGCATGGCGCTGCGCATATCGAGCAGCGCCTATGTGCTCGAGACGGGGCGCGTCGAACTCGCGGGGCCCTCTGCAGAACTCATTCACAACGATCTCGTCCGGCGGCTCTATCTTGGCGGCTGATCTGTCCTCCCTCTGGTTCAATTGGAATAACGCAATGCCGATCGTTCGGGATCTGACGGGCTACGGCCGCAACCGGCCGGACATCATCTGGCCGAACGGCGCGCGCGTCGCGATCTCGCTGTCGCTCAATTTTGAAGAAGGCGCCGAGCTCTCCGCCGAGCAGGGCGACGGCGTCACCGAGGCCTTTGGCGAAGTCCCCTCGGTCCAGCCGCCCGGAGTTCGCGATCTCGTCCTCGAACAGACCTTCGACTATGGCATGCGGGTCGGCCTCTGGCGCTTCCTCGACGCCTTCGACCGTGCCGGGTTCAAGGCCGCTCTCCAGATCTGCGGCCTTGCGGCCGAACGGGTTCCCGAGCTCGCCCGGGAGGCCGTGGCGGCCGGTCATGAGCCGATTGCCCATGGCTGGCGCTGGCTCGCCCATTCCCATTATCGCGACCGCGAGACGGAGCGCACCGACATCGTGCGGACGATCGCCGCCATCGAGGCGGCAACGGGTGTCGTGCCGGAAGGTTTTTTCTGCCGCGGCTCCCAGAGTCCCTGGACGCGCGAACTGCTCGAGGAACTCGGCTTCCGCTACGATTCCAACGCCCTCAACGACGACCTCCCCTATTGGCACGAGGGGCGGCAGCGGCCGCTGCTCATCCTGCCCTATTCCTTCGACACCAACGACATGCGCTACTGGTATCCGAACGGCTTCATCGTTCCGTCTGACTTCTCCCGCTACTGCCTGACGGCCGTCGAGACGCTGATCAGGGAGGCGGACCGCGGAACATCCTCAATGCTCACCATCGGCTTCCACACCAGGATCAGCGGACGACCTGCCCGCTTCGCCGCGGTCGAGGAGATCCTTTCACGCCTCTCCGCCTGGCAGGACGAACGACGCGTCTGGATCGCCCCGCGCGGCGTCATCGCCACGCACTTCGCTGACTGCTTTCCAAGCGGCGCTCGTCTGGTCCACGCCTCGTAGGCGGTAGCGCTCGATGCGGTTGCGTTCCTCGTTGAGATCGGCGTCATAGGCCGTTCGACCTTTCGTTTCCGCTTGGGCGGGATAACGACTTCCGCCCAACAGGCGCCGAACTGGGGACCGCGCCAATCGCCGACTCGGTGAAGAAAATCCTCGACAGGCGCCAATCGACAATGGTCCAGGCGAGCCCGGAGCCCACTCCGTCGGCCGGAGGATACCCGACCTTTTCCGTAAACCGAGACCACCAAAGCGGCGTCGGAAAATCTCTGGCGTTTTTCGTACCGTGAGAACGCGAGTACTCCAGCTCGCCTTGAGCCCCATCCGACTGGCGGAACAACGATCAGCTCAGCGAGAGTCACAAGAATCGCGGAGAAAATTTAGCAAGGAGAAGAAAAAATAGCACACACTCACACGCACGGCTTGGCAATGACTGGCGACTTGATCCGTCAAACTTCCCTATATTGGAATTATTCAAAATCTATATTCGTGGATAAAATCTCAGCCAGATTAAAAAGCCTCTAAAATCAGCCTTTTGCGTTGACGGGCATACCCCTACCCGTTCAAAGTGGAATTCTAAACTCATATTTATACCGGCATCCTGAACCGGTGTCCGGGCACTTCAAAGGGGGGCTCCGTGTATCGAGCCATAGGAAATCACACGCTGCGACCGGCTGGCCGCGGCGCCGGCATTCTCATGTCCGGAGCAAGCCTTGCCGTCATCGCCACACTCTCGGCGTCTCCGGCAAGCGCGCAATCGTCCACCGACCTCGATCCGATCGTCGTCGAGACAGGAACGAGCGACAATCCGGCCAAAACGATCGTCTCCACTACGTCGCAGAGCACCACCAAGAGCGACACGCCGATCCTCAAAAGCGCCAACTCGGTGTCCGTCGTCACCGAGAAGGAGATCGAGACGCGCGCCGCGCAGTCGATGCAGGAAGTCGTGTCCTACACCTCCGGTGTGTCGGTCGATGAGTTCGGCTCCGACGATCGCTACGATTACTATCGTATTCGTGGCTTCGATCAGACCTCGCTCGGCACCTATCGCGACGGCCTGGCCGCGCGCATTCCTGCCTGGTTCACTGCCGCGCGCCTCGAACCCTACGGGCTCGAGAGGGTCGAGATACTGAAGGGCTCGACATCGACGCTGTTTGGCCTCAACGGTCCCGGCGGACTGATCAACGCCGTCACCAAGAAACCGACGAAGACGCCATTCGGCGAGATCTACACGACGCTCGGAACCGACGGTCATTACGAAACCGGCCTCGACATCGGGGGATCGCTGTCGCCGGAGAGTCCCTGGGCCTACCGCATCACCATGAAGGGCCAGAAGGCGGACGAGAGCTACGACTACGCCAAGGACGATCGCCTCTACATCGCGCCGGCGGTCACCTATAGCCCGGATGCCAACACCAGCCTGACGCTGCTCACCGACTTCTCCAAGCGCGACGGCGCGCCGGCCCGCGGTATTCCACATGGTGCGAACATCGACATCGACACCTTCCTGGGCGAGCCCGACTACAACAGGTTCGACACCACCCAGGCCGACGCCGGCTATGAGTTCATGCACCGCTTCGACAACGGCCTGACCTTCCGGCAGAACGCCCGCTACTCGCACGTCGGCCTCGACTACAAGGAGGTCTATGGCGCCTCCGCCACCGATCCCACCGCCGATCGCACATCCTTCGGCGTCGATGGCAATTCCAACCGCTTCGCCATCGACAACCAGCTGCAATACGATCACGAGATCGGCTCGGCCAAAAACAAGCTGCTGGTCGGCAGCGACTTCACCTATGACAACACACGGGAAAACATCGTCTACGGCACAGCCGGGCCGATCGACATCTACAACCCGACCTACTGCGGCCTCGCCTGCGTCAATCCAGCACCTTACGTGAACTGGCACGTCAAGCAGAGCGCTGCCGGCGTCTACGCCCAGGACGAGCTGACGCTGTTCGACAAGCTGACGCTGACAGGCGGCCTTCGCTACGACTATGTCGACAGCACCGCCGATTATCTCGACAGCGGCACCAGCGACCACGGTACAGAAAACGCCCTGACCAAACGGCTCGGCGCCAGCTACTTGCTGACGCCGGAACTGTCGGCCTATGCCAACTATTCGGAATCCTTCCAGCCGCTCGTCGCACCGAGCGCCAATGGCTACGCGGTCAGTGGAACTCTGAAGCCCCAGGAAGGCACGCAATACGAGGTCGGCCTGAAGTTCAAGCCGGAGGACTTCAAGGGCCTGTTCACGCTGGCCTATTTCGATCTCACCCAGACCAACGTGCCCTCGTGGAACGACTCCCACACCGTCCAGCGGCAGATCGGCGAGGTGCGGGTACGCGGCGTGGAGCTCGAAGGCAAGTTCGAGATCTTCGATCGGCTCAACGCCACGCTCGCCTATTCCTATTGGGATGGCGAGATCACCCACGACGGTGACGGCAGCCTGGTCGGCAACACGCCGGAGCGCGTGCCGCATCACCTTGCCTCGGCCTGGCTCGACTATACGATCCCCGGCAACGACACCTTTGGTGACCTGACGCTGGGTGCCGGCGCGCGCTATGTCGGATCGAGCTACGGCGACGCCGCCAACACGGTGAAAGTGGGCTCTCACATCGTCTTCGATGCCATGGCCGCCTACAAGGTGACGGACAACGTCACGCTCCAGGTCAATGCGACCAACATCTTCAACGAGAAGTACGTCGCCACGTCCTACTACGGCACCGACTATTACGGTGACAGTCGCGCCGTCTATGGCACCCTGAAATACACGTGGTGAGATGACGGCCGAACTCGACGACCTGCTAGCCAGCGCTGAACCGGCGCTGGCCGGCTATCTCGCCGGCAAACTCCGCCTCGCCGCCCCCTCGGGCGCCGGGGCGATTGCGTGTCGTGACCTGTTCACCGCCGACGGCTTCGACAGTGCACTCGCCCCCCTTACAACCCGATACCCTGATACCGACCGCCGCGCCGTGGTGTCTCTCTGGTCGCTCTATTATTTCTCGACGCTGACCATCGCCCCCATCGTGCTGTGGCGGCGGCTCGGCCTCGTGCTGCCGCTGTCTCTCGATGACACTTGCCTGATCGCAGCGCCGGACACCGGCATGGCCCAAGCCTTCGTTGTACCTGGCACCGGCGAGGCAGTGACCGAGCTGACGATCACCCAGGCGCTCGCACCGATGATCGAACATCATCTGAGGCCGGCCATCGCGTTCATCAGCAGCCACTGCCGCCTGTCGCCGCGCCTCCTCTGGTGCAATGCGGCAGGGTATATCGACTGGATCCTGCGCGAACTCGACTCCGGCACCGATGAGGCGGAGGGGCTCGAACTCTTCACCGTCCCAAAGCTCTCCGACGGCACGGACAACCCATTTCAGGGGACGATCAAGCGGATTCCGGATGCCAGCGGCAACGGGCTGCAGTCGCAGCGCAAGGTCTGCTGCCTGCGCTACATGGTGCCCGGCGTCGGCGGATGCGGCCATACCTGTCCGCTGCCGCAAGGGCGGCAGTGACTCATCGCCGGCGGATCAAGACGAGCAGCAGCGGCGTGCCGATCAGCGCTGCCACCAGCCCGGCCGGCATCTCGTAGGGGAAGGCGACATTGCGCCCGGCCCAGTCGGCCAGCACCAGAATACCGGCGCCGGCCAGCGCTCCGCCGATGATCTGCGAGCCGGCATGCCTGAACCCCAGCTCACGGGCGATATGCGGTCCCATCAGCCCGGCAAAGCTGAGTGGCCCGGCGGCCAGCGTTGCCGCGCCGCTCAGGATGCCGGCCACCAGGAACAGCAGAAAACGCGCCTTGCCGAGATCGACGCCGACACCCGAGGCTGTCTCGCCACCGAGCGGCAAGAGATCAAGCCAGCGCCGCATGGCGAGGGCGGCAACGGCAAGACAGAGGCCGATCGCCAGAACCGTCAGCGACAGTCCCATCGTGGCGGAATAGGTCGAGCCACTCATCCAGCGCAGCAGCACCATGGCGCGCGGGTCGCCGTTGACGGCAATCACACCGCAGATCGCATCGACCAATGCGCTCAGCGCCACGCCGGCCATCAACAGGCGCTCAGGCTCGAAACGCGAGCCGAGACCCAGCGCGAAGATCGCCCCGAGAACCACGAGCGCGCCGAGCGAGGCGAACAGCAGTTGCAAGGGCAAGGTCGGCACGGCAACAATGAACAGCAAAAGCGTGACGCCCACCGTTGCCCCGGCGCTAATGCCGAGGACTTCCGGGCTTGCAAGTTCGTTCCCGGTCAGTCGCTGCAGGATGACGCCGGCCACTGCCAGCATGCCGCCGGCTGCCAGTGCCGCAACAACGCGCGGCAGCCGCAGCGCCATGATGTCGCCGATAACCGACGAGGCCGGCAGCCCCCACCCGCCCGAAAGCGGCGAGCGTCCGACAAAGAGAGCAACGACCAGCAGCAGGGCGAAACCCGCTGCAAGACCGACCCAACCTGCCCTGCCCCTTCCAGCCGAAGTCCGTACCGCCCTGTGCTCGCCGGCCGCTGGCTGAGGCCGGTGGCGTGCCTTCAACCCGCCGAGCAGCACCAGCAACAGCGGCGCGCCGATGACGGCGGTGACCGAGCCGGTCGGCACGAAGTCCTTCATCGCGCCGGCCATCCAGAGCACCAGCCCATCGGTGGCCGAGAGCAGCCCGGCGCCGAACAGGCTCGACCAGAACAGGATGGCCGCCGGCCGGCGCGCTCCGCTGAGGCGGGCAAGGGCCGGTGCCACCAGGCCGACAAAGCTGATCACCCCCACGGTGCTGGTCACGAGAGCGGCCAGCACCACGGCGATGGCAATCGCCCAGAAGCGCAAGCGCGATACCCGAGCGCCAAGCGCCGCCGCCGTCACGTCGCCAGCTTCGAGCAGCGACAGCGGCCGGATCATCAATCCCGAGAGGATGGCGGCAACCACGAGCTTCGGCAGGAGCGAAAGGGCCGGCTGCCAGCTCTGCTGCGACAGTGAGCCGGCGCCCCAGATGAACAGGCCCGCGAGATACCGGTCGTTCATCAGGATCAGGATGGCGGCGAACGCGCCGCACCACAGCGACACGATGAGGCCGGCCAGGATCAGCACGAAGGGCGAGAAGTCGCGCCGGGCGCCAAGGCGCAGCACGACGGACGCCGCAATACCGCTGCCGATCAGCGCCACAATGTCGCGTCCGAGCCCCATCAGGGCAGGTGCGAACAGCATGGAAACGACCAGCGCCAGATTGGCACCCGCCGACACACCGAGCGTGGCAGGCGAGGCCAGCGGATTTTTCAGGACGAACTGAAACAGCGCGCCCGACAATCCCAGCGCAAGGCCCGAGAGAAGCGCCACCACCAGCCTGGGCAAGGCGGAATTCACCAGCAGGAGATTGCTGACCGGCGACTGCGTGGACGCGGCGATGAGCGGGCCGATCTCCTGCCAGGCGAGCCAGCCGGCCAGCGCCAGAAGCAGGACAGCAAAGGGCGCCGGATGCCTGAGATGCCGCCACGGCGACGAAGAAACCAGAACGCTCATCGCACCCGCCCCACGTAGTCAGCCATCTGGCCGGCAAAGCGCATCGCCTCGTTGACCATGCCGAACATCAATGTCTCCGGCAGCACGGCGAAGCGGCCTTCGCGCACGAAGGAGAGGCTCGACCAGATGGGGCTTTCCCGCAAAGTCGGCAGCGCCTCGGGCGGCAACGGCTCCAGGGCGATCACATGCGCATCGGGCGCGTCGATCTCGGTCAGCCGCTCGATGCCGATGGTATCGAAACCCCAGTACTGCCCTACCCCGGGCCAGGCGTTGCGCATGCCGATGCGGCCGAGCGTGTCGTCGAACAGCCCCGGCGCCGTGTAGATGCGGCAATGCCGCGCGTCGAGAAAGCTGATCACCGCCACCGGCGGCGCGCCGGCCGCTTGCACCACCGCACGGCAGGTCTCGAAATGCCGGTCGGCGCGCTCGAGAAAGGCATCGGCCTCGGCGCGTCGGTCGATGCGATCGCCGAGGAGACGCGTCGCCGCTTCGGCCTTGGGCAGAACCGAATCGCCGCTGGCTTCATAGACGGAGAGCCTGAGCACCGGCGCAATTTTCTCCAGCACCGGTGTCAGGCTGTCGAGATAGGGCGTTGACAGGATCAGCGTCGGTGCCAATGCGGTCAGCGCTTCCAGATTGACCATGATGGCATCGCCCACGTCGGCGACCTCGGGAGGCAATGGCGGCTCGACGACCCACTTGCTCCAATCGGCGACGCCGGCAATACCGACCGGTTTGAGCCCCAGTGACAGCAGCGTCGAGGCGAGACCATAGTCGAGACTGACAATTCTCGGCTGGTCGGCGCCAGCACGGGCGGGCAGAGCCCACAGGCTGAAACCGGCCGCGGCCAGGAAACTCCGTCGAGAAAGAAGCGGCATCTCTGAATCACCCGACATAGGCGAGCGGGATGCCACGCTCAGGATGGCGGATAATGCCCATTTCGAGCCCGTAGATATCCGCCAGAAGCTGGCTGTTCATGATGGTCTCGGAGGCGGCATCGATCATCAGTCGGCCTCGTTTCAGGGCCAGCACCCGGTCGCAGAAGCGGGCGGCCATGTTGACGTCATGCAGCACGACGATCACGCCGAGTCCGTTGTCATGAGCAAGCGACCGGATCAGCGACAGCACCTCCACCTGATGGGCAATGTCGAGGGCGGAGGTCGGCTCGTCGAGCAGCAGGAAGCGGCTGTCCTGCGCCACCAGCATGGCGAGCCAGGCGCGCTGGCGCTCACCGCCGGACATGGTCGCCACGATCCGGTCGGCCATCCCGTCGATGTGGGTGCGAACCATCGCCTCATCGACCTTGTCGGCATCCTCCGTGCTGAACCGCCCGAGCGCACCGTGCCAGGGATAGCGGCCACAGGCGACCAGCTCGCGCACGGTCATCTGGCCGGTGTCGCCGTTGTGCTGCGGCAGGTAGGCGACCTCGCGAGCAAAGGCGCGCGGCTCGATGCCGGCGATTGGCCTGCCATCATAAGTCACAGTGCCGGAATAACCATCGATCTGCCGGGCCAGCACCTTGATCAGCGTCGATTTGCCCGAGCCGTTATGGCCGATCAGCCCCACCATCTCGCCCGGCGCAAAGGCAGCGGAAATACTCTGAAGCAGCGGGGTTCCTCCAATGGAGACGCCGAGATCGGAGATGGAAAACACGCTGGGCATACCCCTCGGTGAACAGGCCGCGATGCTATCGGTGACAAGGCCGGTGAAGGCCTCTTCAATGGAGAAGCTCGATCGCCCGTCTTGGCGGGCCGATCCTTCGCCAATCTCAAAGTTGAACATATAAGTCAAGTTTAATCGCCAAGACCGACCACCGGTCTTCTGGTCCGGCACAGGCCTTCCGTCGGGCTGCGCTCGCTGCGTTCAGCCTCGATCATCCGAACGCTGATCAAGACAGTCCGCGCTGACGCGACGGCGAGAATCTCTAGGTTGACATGATCATTTTTGCAAATGCCTCGCATTCGCATAAGTGTTCGCTCGGATGGGCGAACTCGTTGCCGCGGGGCGCATTGGGGGCGATCGACGTCATGTCCGATGACAGGAGCCTGCCACCCGCTGGCCGCTCTACACAACGGTTTCCACCACCCCAAATAAACCGCACATCATATGTCGCCGATAAGAATAAACTCTTAATACTTAAAATTTCAATTTAAGATATAATCAGCTTTAAGCAATTCTTAACCACAATATACCGTTCGCAGATAATAGATATAATTTGAAATAGTTTCATTTAGTACATTGTATTAAATATTTATATATTTTCAAAGAGAACTTATTAAATTTCCATTTCGTGGATTCTACATTTTTTCACTTGAACCATTAAATATTCCGTAATAATAAAATTCCCTGTCGACACGGCGTGCCGTACGCCAAGGCGACTGGTGGGCATTTTCTGCCTACCAAACTTGTAAAATGGGAATTTTACTTCCTGTCTCGATCGTATCGAGCCAGAACTGCTATAGGTGTACTGAAATTTATACTTCTAGAAATTTTCGGCGCCGAACTCCCACCCATTTTACGTTGACCTAGGCGCCTCGTGGTGCGGCGACCGGCCCGGCCTCGGCCGCGTCGTCGCACCACCCCTCCGGGGTGAGAGCCCAAAATTGCTCCAGAGCCCGACAGGCACCTACGCCCTGTCCATGAACACTTTCAATTGCGCCGCGAAGGCGCGCTGATAGGCAGGGCGAGCCTCGGCGCGCGTGACATAGGCAGCGAGATTCGGAAAGCCACCGAGCAGGTCCGACGAGGATTCAAGCCGCAGCAGCACCGATACCATGAGAAGATCACCGGCGGTGAAGTCGCCCTCCAGCCACTCGCTGTCGCCCAGCCGAGCCGACAACTGAGCGAGCCGAACGCGAATACGCTCCTCGGCAAGCAGCAGCCTTTGGTCGATCCAGGGTTCGCGACGCTCGAGCAGCCACGAGGTCTCTCGGTCCAAAATCGGCGGTTCCATGGTGTTGAGCGCGGCGAACATCCAGGTGATCGCCCGTGCCCGTGGCTTTGCCGCCCTCGGCAGCAGGACGGGCGCCTGCTCGGCGATGTGCAGGATGATCGAGCCCGTTTCGAACAGCACGAGATCGCCATCCTCATAGGTCGGGATCTGACCGAAGGGGTGAAGGGCGAGATGCGCCGGCTCCTTCATGGCCTGGAAGGAAACGAGCCGCACATCGTAAGGCTGGCCCGCTTCTTCCAGCGCCCAGCGCACGCGGATGTCGCGCGCCAGGCCCCTGCCACGATCGGGAGAGCACTCGAAGGCGGTGATGGTCGGGATCATCGAAGCCTCCGGGCTTGTGTCAGGCGGCGGCCGCCTTTTCCAGCGTGGCGATGTCGATCTTGCGCATCTGCATCATCGCATCGAACACGCGTTTCGCCTTGGCGCCATCGGCGCTCGTCGTCAGGTCGAGCAGCACGCGCGGCGTGATCTGCCAGGAAAAGCCCCAAGGGTCCTTGCACCAGCCGCAGTAGCTTTCGGCACCGCCACCGTTGACGATCGCATTCCAGTAGCGGTCGGTTTCCTCCTGGCTGTCCGTTACAACCATGAAGCTGACCGCCTCGTCCGGCTTGAAATTCGGCCCTCCATTAAGGCCGACGAACTTCCGGCCGAGCACGGTGAACTCTACGGTCAGCTCGCTGCCGGCTTGACCGCCGGGAAACTCGCCGGGTGCGACGTTGACCCGGCCGACATGGCTGTCGGGGAAAGTCTTGGCGTAGAACTCAGCTGCCTTCCTGGCTTCGCCATGGTCGAACCACAGGCATGTCACGAGATCGGTCATGTCAGCTTCCTCCTCTTGGAATTCGAGCGGCCTCAGTCCCGGTAACCGTCCTCACCGGAACCCGCTCAGTTGATGCTCGGCGTCCGGCCGAACAGCAATTCGATGTAGCGCCTGAGGTGGTCGACGCTCTCGGCCGCCACCTCCGCCGCACTCTTCGCCTTGGCGAGGATGAACGCGCCCTGCAGCACCGCCTGGGTGTGCAGGGCGAGCGAGGCGGCTGTCCACTGGGGCGTCATGCCGCGCGCAGCCATCGCCGCCTCGATATCGGCGACCAGCGTCGCCGCATGGCCGCTGATGCTGCGGTTGCAGGCATCGCGAATATCAGGCGCGGTCTCGTAGGTCTCCTGCACCATCGTGCCGACCAGACAGGTGAACTCCGGCACGCCGCCCTGAAGCAGCGCCTTGCGGAAATCGATGTAGGCCAGAACGCGATCGAGCGGATCGCTATGCGTATGATACGGCGCCGCCGCAAACATCGCACTCGTCGTGGCAGACCAGTGATCCGCCGCTGCCACGCCCAGCTCATCCTTGGTCTTGAAGTGATGGAAGAAGGCGCCCTTGGTCACACCCGCCGCCGCGCAGAGCTCGTCCACCGTGGTTGCTGAATAGCCCTTCGTGCGGATCACCGTCAAAGCCGCCTCCAGCAACTTCGAACGGGCATCGGGTTTGGCCGAGCTTCTTGCCATCGCGTCCTCCTCGCAGCAACACATACCAACTAGTCGGTATTGAAGCAAGCTAATTTAAGGACTCGGCACCCAAACCGCCAGTGAATCACCGAACGGGAGTCGGCTGGTAGTGCCGCAGACACAAAGGCTGGGCGCCCCAGCTCCAGCTTCACCCTGGTCCAATAAGGCCCAGGGTGCTAGGTTGAACTCAGCTGACCCCAGAGACCTCACCGGCGAGGCACGGTGGGAGGTGCGCTGGGCGGAGGAACTGCCGGCGGAGGGGGAGGAGGTACTGGACGGTTTGCGGGGGGCGGCGCTCCACGAAGCGGATTTCCCGCCGGTGCGGACGGTGGCGAACCGGACGACGAGGGGAAACCAGGCGGCGGAGGCGTTCCCGCGCCGAACCGGCTGACTGCTGGCGAACTCGGTATCTGAGGCGAAGGTGTTCCAGATGGAACTGGCTGAGCTGGTGGGTTCGGCTGAGCGGGCGGGTTCGGCTGAGCGGGCGGGTTCGGCTGAGCTCGCAGAACAATAACATCCGGCAAGACTGGCTGACCTTCATGCGGTGACTGGCCTGGCGGCACAGGCAGTTGTCCGATTACGGCCGTCTGACACACCTTAGCCATTTCTATAACGCTCTGAAGTGCTTTAGGATCTGTGGTTTTCAAATCCTGCGACAACTCATAACCACCAGGGATCTTGAGAGTAAATTTGAACTCCTGAATTTGACCGGTCGCCGTGGTTGGACGCTGTTCAACGACCCGAGCCTGGGGCGGGTTAGTGACGGCGACATTGACCGTTACCTTGTTGGTGCCGCCCGCAACATTCACACCCTGCGACACGGCGTTACGTGCATCCCCGCCTTTTGCCTCGGCAGCAGCGTTCGCTCCAGGTACTCCGGGCGTTCCTGGTGCTCCGGGCGTTCCTGGTGCTCCTGGTGTTCCGGGCGCCCCTGGTGCTCCGGGCGCTCCTGGTGCTCCGGGCGCTCCTGGTGCTCCTGGTGCTCCGGGCGCTCCTGGTGTTCCGGGCGCTCCTGGCGCTCCTGGTGTTCCGGGCGCTCCTGGTGTTCCGGGCGACTTGGGCCCACCCGCCCCACCGTCCGAGGGGCCGGGCGTTGGTGGCAGTCCCATAGCTCGCCGTCCGGTATCCGAGAGCTGTTTCCACCCCCATTCCCGTATCGGTTCGGGAATGTACCTTATGTTCGGGATTTCGGGCACATCCAGCATTGAATCGCCCTCCGTCAGGCAGCCACAGAGGATCTTAGCGCCCCGTTGGCCCTAGCCTGCGCAAGTTGAAGTTCAGCCGCAAAAAGTGCCCCACTGCGCAGGTAATCGGGAATGAGCTCTTCTTGTCCCGTCGAAAACACATCCACCGCCGTATCGAGCCACGCGCGGTAGGCCTTCAGGAGTTCAGCGTCATCTCCCTTCGCTTCAATACGCGATGCGTGCAGGCGTACATATTCCAGAATGCCAACACGCATAACAGCCGCATCTCCGTCAGAAGGATTGGCGGAAGCAGTATCTATCGCGGCTCTTGCGCTCGCAGCGCTCACCTCGATCAGCCGAAGAATGGTCATGGCAGCTCCTTCCCTGTTGAATAGATGCTGGCAGATGGCGGGCGCGATATTTGCAAACCTTGAGAGGAAATCGCAGCGACGATCAGATCGGCGGATGCCTCGGAGATGCCCGTGCCGCAGAACTTGACCTGGGCAGCGCACATTACGGCCTGCCATCTCGCATCGGCGAGCGCTTGGCCTCCATTGGGGGGTGATTGGGACAACTCGAACAGATTACGTCCCGCCGGCATGGCGACGTCCAGAATATACGAGGACGGCTCCGGCTGGCGCGTGATATCGGCGTCATAAGCTGCGTACCTGGGCTCGGCCAGGATGTCCTGCAGCGGGTCGCGATGGCGACACAGCTGATCGTCGCAAATGACCTTGCACAGCAGATATGGGTCATGCGTACGCCGCATGAGCTGCCTGGCCCGTTCCATTAGCAACTGACGGGCCGCGGTCTCGCCGAGCCAGGGCCGGTCGCTAGCGATCCGCTCCTCAATGACGGCACGCAAGGCCGCGTTCAGCAGGTTTACGCCAGCAGCCGACCAGCGCCCCTGTACCGCGCGACGCGCAACAACAATCTTTAGCGCATGGGAGGCAAAGGCATCTACCCGCCCCTGAAGATCTTCTCCGTAAAGCGTATGGCTGGCCACGAAAGCGATAACGTCGGGCCATACCACGTCGAGCCCATCGGCGGTGACGGTGGCCACGCTGAACACGCGCATTCCAAGCCGCCGCCCATCCGGGGTCTCGGCGAGCGCGCGGATTTCGCGGTCCCGGCCGGGCGACTGCCCTTCTTCAAAATAGGTCGAGATTTCGGGCTGCGAGCGCCACTTGCGCATCGCGGCCGCCACCTTGGCATCGTCGACCGCCATGGCGACACCCAGATCCTTCGCCTTCGGCACCGCCACCATGACCGGCGTGTAATCGCCCTCGCTGAACACGGTCGCCCGGCCGCGCGACAAGGTCGCCAGCGCCTTCGACTGCTCCTCGTCCATTGACATGGCCTCGGCCATCGCTTCCCGGTCGTCTCCCGCTACCAGGCGATGGATGATTTTCAGGTTGGTGTTCTTCAAGACGTCGGGGGCGAGCCGGACCGGAACCTGATCGGCGATGATCATGCCCTGGCCGTAAGCGCGCACCTCCGACAGCATTTGCGAAAACGCATCGGCAAACGCACCGCGCGGATCGGCATGGAAGGAGTCCGCCGCCTTCTTTCCGCCTGCCAGCAGCCGGTGCGCCTCTTCGATCACCACCAGATGCGACAGCGGATTGCCCGGCGGCGCCGGCCGGTTGGCAGCGGCGGCAGCCGAAAGGCGCGCGGCATGCTCCGCCCGTCGATGCTCGTAGAGGCGGACCAGAAGAAGCCCCATGATGAACGCCTTGTCGTCATCGTCGCCGATCCCTTCCAACTCGATGACCGTTGGCGCCCTCAACAATTCGCCGATGGGGATTGATCGCTCGACGTCGAGCATCATCCCCCGCGCGCCGCGGCGCAGGCCGTTGAGACGCGTCACAAGCGAAGCCGTTATTTCCTGAGTGGTCTCGCCCTTGTACCCGAGCCTGGGAACCGTCCGCTCGATGGCGGCGACCAGTTCGCCGATCGTCGGAATGCTCGGCGTAACCGTCGGATCACGATGTCCGCCGGTGGCGAAATCCCAACCGCGTTCGGTGTAGAGCTCGACCAGACATTGTTCGAGGATCTGCGGCAGCGGAATCCAAAGTGCGAAGCTCCCCATGAAGACGGTCTTGAGCAAGTCGAGATGGGTCGAGACATCGGCACCAGGCGGAACCTCGAACGGATTGATGCGCAGAGGAGCCACCTGCTCACGACCCAACGTGAACACCCTGAGCTTGTCGGCGAGGCCCTTCTGGCCGAGCAGTTCCCGATACTCGGTCTTGGCCGGTTCGATGACCAGGAAGGGCACATCGTTTGCCGCAGCCTGCGCCAGTAAATGCATGACCGTGTTGGTTTTCCCCGAACCTGTAAGGCCGGCAACGAAGGCATGCCGCGTCAGCTGATCGAGTTCGATGCGATAGCTGGTGTTGGTCGAACGCCGCTGTTCCAGAATCTCTCCGACGTCAAGCGCACGCTGCGGATCGCTCTGTACCGGCCGGGTGACGGCGAACCGCGGCGCGGGGCGGACGGCAAAGCCAGCGGTGTCGCGCCGAGGAAAATGGACCATTGCCGCAAGCTGCCTGGTGTCGAGCAGCGTCTGGTTGAGAAAGGGATGGCGCCAGATGCGCGGGCCCTGCGGGGCAGCCTGATAGGGCAGAGCCCAGTTGGCGGCCAGCCTTTGCGCCTCGCCCAACGGCAGGACGCGATGCGGCGATTGCGATTTGTCCGAGGAAAACTGTCCGCGCCAGGCTGCCGCCAGGCGCCAGTAGCTGGCCGCGTCGCCGAGAAGATAGATGCCCGCCCGCCAGGCTCCAATGGAGAGCCCGCGATTCAACGCCTCGGAGAGGTCGTCGATATGCCGGCTGTAGGCACGCGTCAGAGGCAGTTCGCCGCGTGCATCGCCTGCCGAAAGCGCCGCCCGCTGATCTTCCAGCGCAACGTCGCGCAACTGCGTGACAGTTTCCGGATCGAGTGGTTCGGCCAACACGATGACAGCGAAACGACCACCGTGAAGGCTTCTGAGCAGCCTGTCCCATGGCGCGTCGCCGTCGCGAATTTCGCCGCTCGGGACGCCGTAAGCCAAACCGCCCTGCGTCAATGGCTTGAGCACACTGGGATCGATGGCCTCGGCGCTTCTGTCCATGGAAGGATAGGCACCGTCGAGTAGCGAGGCGAGGACGGCGTGCTGCTGGTCAAGGCCCGCCTCCGACATCAGGCTCCACGTTCCCATGGAGAAGCGAACGCCATCTGGACCGCCGATGACCTGGAATGCAAAGGGAATGGACTCGCCGGCCAGCCCCGCCAGCACGGCTTCAGTCGAAAATTTCGCCGGCACATCCTTCTCGTTCGACTTCTCACTGAAGCCAACGCCGAGGATATGTTCAAGCCGCCGCGCCTTTCGGGGAACCGGCGCCCAGGACGCTTCGTTCGGCAAGCGCGTCGGGTCGAACGAAAGACCGGCAATATAGTTCAAGGCATCAGGACGAACGAAAGGCTCTCCAGTCATCGGCTAACCGCGCCTCCGTCATCAGCGTTTGGGTGCGTCGGGAGACGGGAGATTGAAGTGTATGGTGGGCGGCGACGCGTTCTCGAAACGGGTCTGCATGTCTTTGCTGGCCCGCTCGAAATCAGCCTGCATCTGGCGGCCGGTTTGTTCGAACTGCTTGTTGAACAGATAGGCGACGACCAGAAAGACCGCGAGACCCGCTATTCCGCCAACCACCTTGATGCCCTGCCTCGCCCAAGGCCATTTGCTGGTTAGTCCAGCGACGTAGACGGCCTGTGTGGTGTGATTGACGCAACGCGTGGCGATGAGAAACGCCGCATTCCGCCGCCCGCTGACCTCGATCCAGTCGCCGACATCGGCAAAACCGCTGGCGTTGCTGCCGCTCAGTCTCACGCTGGCGATGAAGATCCGACCTTTGTGCGGATCGTTCCGTTCAAGCCGCAAAGTGAAGATGGGCGTGTTGGTTTGACCGCTTTGAAGCGACGTTTGTTCGACGTCGGTGACCTGACCGGCCACACTTCCAGCCATCGTTTGTGCTGGGATCTGTTGACCGGAGAGCGGCCGTGACGTCTCGTGCGCCTGGTGCATCTCAGGCTGCGGTTGTGGTTCGCCCGCGCTCGGCGGAGCATCGGGAAGCTTCCAGCCGCGTCGGCGCGTCGTTCCTTGCCTTTCGGCCGTCATTGCCGCCTCCTGTTCTTTCAAGCTTTCCGTCGCGTCTTCGAAAAGGCCGCGCGGTTTCTGAAATTCGCTGTGCGCAATCTCGGCAACCGGCATCTCTTGGATGGCTTTATCCGTCGCCGCAGCCGCTACACTCGACGTATCGGTGTTGGGGGAAGAGTCGTGAAACCACCAGATGGATAGTCCAACGAGCGCATAGCTCAGGAAAGACCATGACTGGAAGCTGTTGAACGAATCGGCAGATGCGTTCGGAGAAAAATACGCAAAAACAACGAGCATTATCGATGCAACGATTATTGCCCCAAGTATTATAGATACTATACTTGATATTTTGAATAGTTCGAATCTTAGCAATTTATACGAGATATAGATCAGATAAACGAGAGAGGTGACTGCAACAACCGCATCGACCATCAGAAAGAGACCGAGATTTTGCCAAGAAAAAAACGGACTGTTCGTGTCGCCGATTGTCGCGCCCGACAGAAGACGTAGGCTCAGCACGATCCAGAACTTGACTGCATATCTCCTCAGACTACGTTTTACTGGAACGACAATAGCTTTTTTGTGTGGTCTTGAAGAAAAAAACCTCTCTAGAAACATCTCTGCCAGCATCGCCCATATCGTATAAAATGCAGAAATGGCTGAAATTACGGAGGCAAGCGAAGAACCTCGATCTGAGGCAACACCTAAGCCAATGAGTACATTTATTGAAATCAGAATAAGCGTTACGACAACACGCCAGAACGTCGAAAGCTTGGTGAATTTCACCATCGAGTCCCAATGAAACACTGGCACAGCCGCGATAATGGCGAGCGAGACAAAAGTCGCAAAAAGGCGAACAAGCGCGATCGCTTCCTGTGAAAGTGACGGCATGTCGGACGCAGCCAGATAGATGGCGGCGGCACTGAAGACGGTCAGCACAGCCAAACGCCAATCCAGATTATCCGAACCGGTAGGATCTCGAGCCAGCAACCGCGACCTCCCGCAGCAAACCCGCCACTAAAGCAGAATATTCAATAAGAAATTCACGTATAATCGTGCGGAACCTGAGATTATACGAAACAATTTTAGATAATAGGAAGAACACCAAACACCAGCATCTTCTAGTTCAGGCAATAAGCTAATCTATACCGAAAAATATCTTCACCTCCCAAGGCTCAGGTCAGCCTCGTCGCCAAGAGCAAGAAATGAGATAAGCATGGACGACACCGGCTTTCGTCCACCATTTGATGGAGAACCGCGGCCGATCCCCAAAGGCACTAAGCGTCGGAAGCGGACGCTGAGCGACGGGCAATGTCGTCTGACGCAAGGCGCGGCACCGACCAAAGCGTACGGACAAGATCCGCCTGCCTCCGGGTCTGCGTTTTGGCAAATAGCGCGTTGAGATGCGAGGCGACTGTCGAACGGGCGGTGCCTAGCAGGTCAGCGATCTGCTGAAGTGACTGCCCTTCGGCGAGCGCTCTCGCAACCGTCGCCTCGGCGCGAGTGAGGCCGAATGCTTCCTTCAGAAGATCAGTCGGCAGAGCGGCGCCACCGCCCACCTCATTCAGCAGCAACATGACGGGCGCATCAAGGCCGACAGAGGCCCGAATCTCCGGCTCTGATAAGGGAGCTGCCCGCACCACCAGAGAAGGAGCATCAATGTCCCCGTCGAGAACCAAAACACCGCCCGACGGCGCCTTTTCCAGCCCTTTGTCGGCGGCAGCGCGCGCCACAAGCGTTCTGAGAGCGCGGGTTTCATCCGCCGTTCTTCCGGCGATTGTCCGACCTTCGCATCTGAGCTGGCGCGCCGCCAGCAACCGCTCTGCAACCGCGTTGGTAAACAGGATCTCATTGCCCTGGGACAACAGAACGACGCCGACAGCCATCATCTCAAGCGCGGACAGCGCCAGGCCAGAGCGGCCGTCCGCCTTATCGAGGCGGGCCTGCACTGCCGCCGCATGGCGAAAATGCGGTTGCAGCCGCCGAATGGTCTCCATGGCCTCCCGATCGAAATGACCGACCCCGGGGGAACGGGCAAACACCGTGAAGGCGGTCAGGCGCGGACGTTTCCAGAGCGGCAGAATGACGCAATCCGTCGTGTCGTATTCGCGAGCCCAACCGTTGGCGAACACGTCCTTCGCACGCCGCTCCGGCTGCATGACCTGCCGATCGTGGATCATCCCCCCTTCGCTCGCCAAGGCAAGGCAGCTCCACACGTAGCTCTGGCCGGCATAGTATTCGGCGAATTGCTCAATGGCCTTTGCATCATAACCGCAATACTCGACCGTATGCGGTTTGCCGCCAACATCGACGCCCAAAAGGCATCCGCAACCATGTAGCGAAGCTTGTATTTCTGTCAGGGTTCGCGGCCACCGCTCCGGCAGGAGAGCCGCATCATAGACAAGTTCTACGAGATGGGAGAAATTCTCGAAAGAAACCATGGGCGACCGCTCAATAAACAGGAGCTATCCAAGTTTTATCGCATGAACCCAGCGCTTCATCAACCACAAAGCCTGCCCAAGAGTTTTTAGTCTTATATGGCGGTTCAGTATTCACGACCACACCGCAAGAATAACAATACCCAGCGCAGAAGCGGTGGTCCAACCCTTGGAGTGGAGATAGAACATCGCCATGCTTGATCAGGAGTTCACCCCGCTGCTTCTCCCGCACGAGAAAGTCCTCTGGTCGGGTACGCCCGACCCCGCCATCCGCTTCACATCCAGGGATCTGTTCATGATCCCTTTCTCGATCCTCTGGGGTGGATTCGCCATCTTCTGGGAAGTGTCGGTCATGACCGATGGTGCCCCTTTCTTCTTCCAGCTCTGGGGAATTCCCTTCGTCTTGATCGGTCTCTATCTGATGGTCGGCCGCTTCTTCATTGACGCCTGGGCGCGCCGCAACACCGTCTACGCCGTGACCGACAGGCGCGTCCTCGTCAACAGGAAGCGCCCGTTCCCCAAGCTTACCGCCGTGGCGCACGACCAGATCGGCCCCATCAATCTCGTCGATGAGAACGGGGGAAAGGGAACGATCCTCTTCGAGACGCCCCGATCCTATGAGGGCGAACGGCGGTTTTCGGGCTATTGGTCGCCCGCCTTCGATACTTCGCCGCAACTGATCGGCATCAATGATGCCCGCAGCGTATTCGCCATCGTGCAGGAGGCGCGGCAGACCGCCCAAAGAAACTGACCACTCAGGCTTCCAACGCCGAGGACGACGCCATCAGCGGATCCTCCCGCACCGCCGCAACGAGATAGTCGATGACGGCCCTGACGCGTAGCGGCAGGTTCCGGCGGGACGGATAGACCAGATTGATCGGCAGGCGAGCCGGAGGGAACTCCGGCATCAGGTTGACGAGACGGCCATCTTCGATGTCGGCTACGGCCAGGATATGCGTGAGAATGGTGATGCCGGCGCCGGCCAGCGCGGCGCGGTGGACGGCAACCGCGTTGTCGGCGACGAGGCGGGGTGCGATCCGCACCGCCACTTCATCATCCCCATCGGAAAATACCCAGGAATGGCCATTACCGCCGCGCCGGTAGCAGATGCAATCATGCTGCTTCAGATCTTCAAGCGCTTCGGGAACCTTGCGATCTTCGAGATAGGTGGGCGCGGCAACGAGAAAGGCGGTCGTCCAGCCGATCCGACGGCCGATCAAGCCAGCGTCGTCGACCGGACCGAGCCGCACCTCGACGTCGATCCCTTCGCCGACCAGATCGGACGGCTCTTCGCGAAACAGGAGATCGACCTCCAGGCCCGGATGACGATTGAGAAGAGTGCGGAGCCGCTCGCTCATGAACAGTCCCAGCGGCGCCGGCAGGGAAAGCCGCACCTTGCCGGAAGCGCTTCCCAGGGGATCAGCCGCTTCTCCTAGCGCGTCCACAGCTTCGACGACCCTCTGCGCCATCGGGATCGTCCGCTCGCCTTCGCATGTCAGGGCCAGCGCCGTGGTCGACCGATGCAGGAGGCGCACGCCAAGATGCGTCTCAAGAGCGGAAATCTGCCGGGAAACCGCCGGCTGCGTCAGCTTGAGATCGATGGCGGCAGCAGAAAACGAGCCCGTCTCGGCCACCCGCAGGAAGCTTCTGAGCGCGCCAACGATATCCATCCCTCTTCGCTCCCGGCATAGGCCTTATGTCCGGAGCTTATGACGGAATGGCTTTACCGTCCAGATATTACGGATATTAAATATCCATAAGGATATGAAGTATCCTTGATCAAGGAGACCAGTCATGACACAGCGCCTGAACTACGCCCAGCAGGCCCCCGAACTCATCAAGAAGATGTCCGACCTCAGCATGGCGGTGAAGAGCAGCTCAATCGAAGAGAAGCTCCACGATCTCGTGCAGATCCGCGCCTCGCAGATCAACGGCTGCGCCTTCTGCCTCGACATGCACGTCAAGGAAGCCAAGATCCACGGCGAGAGCGAGCTGAGACTCTACCACGTGGCCATCTGGCATGAATCAAACCTGTTCGCACCGCGTGAACGCGCAGCTCTTGCCTGGACCGAAGCGGTCACCAAGCTGCCGGAAGGCGGCATCCCCGACGAGCTCTACGAGCGCGTGCGCGGCCAGCTTTCCGAGAAGGAGATCACCGACCTGACCTTCTCGATCATGGTCATCAACGCCTGGAACCGGCTCGCCATCTCCTTCAAGGCCGTGCCCGGCTCGGCCGACAAGCTCTACGGCCTCGACAAGGCGGGCCTGAACTGACGCGCAGAGCGTTAATCTTCTTGCAGCCGGCGCGAGGCGAAAGCCCGCCCGGCTGTTTTCATGAGTGTCGGCCTGCTTCCGGAGTCCCTACGCCGCTCAGCCTGCCCGTTCGTCCACCCAATCCAGAGTACCCTGCCAAAGCTCAGGCGAGAGCTCCTTGGAAAGCGTCCGCCCAAGTTCGGCAAGCGTGACGCCGCGCAGCGTCTCGCGCCACGCTTTATCCGCATCCCACATCACTCGCGCAATCGCGCAGGGCGCACTGTCGCAATGCCCCTTGGGACGGCAGGGATTGTTGGCGCGGATTTCATTACAGACAAAGGTCCGCGTCCTGCCTTCCACCGCTTCAACGATATCGAGGAACGTCAGCTCCTCTGGCGACCTTGCCAGACGATAGCCCCCGGACGGGCCCAGCGTCGTGTGCACGAGCCCCGCCTGCGACAGGCTTTGCAGCGCCTTGGAGAGATATTCCTTCGGCAGACCATGGAATTCCGCCAGCGCCTTGGTCGAGAGATAACGCCCCTCGGGCAGGCCGGCGAGAATGGCACAGCAATGCAGCGCCCACTCGACTTGGCTTTTCAGGATCATCATTTCGTTCCGCAGCCGGATGGGTGACCAGCCAATTACGGATACTTGGTATCCCTATTCCCAGTCATTGTAAACTTTCGGAACACCTGATCGCATAGCCGGACGAATAGACAGATAACGGCGAGCCCCGACAAAAGCATACGTCTCGTTCGCGCCGCGCCCCGCCTCATGCTAAAATGGCCGGGAAAACCGGCATTGCATGGCAAATCTCGTCTTCGGGTGACGTTAACGCCGAGGTTGCGCGACGACTGGCGCTCGCGTGTCAATCAGACAAAAGTGCATCAATCTGTATCAACGGCCCCAAATTCCACGATTCGCCACAGTTGTTCTCACATTCGCAACATGAACCCGCTTAGGCTGGGCATACCTAAAGGGCAGACGGCACAAAGGACGCGCGGCGCTTTCGGCCTCCCAACGATGGCGGCGACGACCACCAGAGAACGAAACGGACCATCGGCGATGAAAAAGACGCTCGGGATCATTCTGGTCGCTGCGATTGCGGCTGGTATCTATTGGCGCGATGGCATTGTTTCCATCACGGCGCCCTATGTATCCCAGGCGCTTGCCGCCGTGTCTCCCGCCGAGAGCGCCAGTGCCCCTGCCGACGTCAAGGATGCGGCGACGACCAGCGACGGCACCAAGAAGCAAAATGCGGGCGGTGACGCCGCCGGCAAGGCTTCCGGACAAGCCGCAAGCCAGGGCGGACAGGGCAAGGTGTCCGGTCAGGGCAGCGGCCGCCGCGGGTCCGGCGGTCCGACGCGCGTATCCACCGTGGCGGCCAGTGCCGAGGACATGCCGATCGAGCGCAGGACCATAGGCACGATCAGCTCGCCATCCAACCTGTCGGTTACCACCGAAACCACGGGCCTCGTGACAGAAATCCTGGTCAAGGACGGGGCCGACGTGAAGGCCGGAGACGTTCTCGTCCGCCTCGACAGCCGCATCGCCGAAGCCACCGTCGAGAAGGATCAGGCCGCCCTGGCGCGCGATCAGGCAACGCTGGAAAACGCAAAACAAACAGCCGCCCGTCAACAGAAGCTGCTGAGTAACGAAGCGGTTTCACAGCAGTCGCTGGAAGACGCCAATGCCGCCGTCAAGACGGCAGCCGCCACCGTGGATGTCGATCAGGCCACACTGAAATCCGATCTTGTAACGCTCGACCAGAAGACCATCCGCGCCCCCTTCGACGGCCGTCTCGGCGCGTTCAACGTGGTGATCGGCAGCTACGTCCAGCCGCAGACCGCAATTGTCAGGCTGACGCGCCTCGATCCGCTCTATGCGAGCTTCGCCGTCTCCGAAAGCGATGCCTCGTTGGTCCGCACCGCCCAGGCAGCGGGTAAGCCGATCAAGGTATCGGTCGCGCCTCTCGGCTCGAACGATACGTTCAACGGCACGGTCGACTTCATCGACGCATCCGTCGACACGGCATCCGGCACCTTCATCGCGCGAGCAACGCTGCATGGCGTAGCCGACAAGCTGATACCGGGTCAGTCGATCGCCGTGATGGCCGCCATTGGCTCGACGCCGGTGGTGTCGGTACCCACGGTTGCCCTGCAAGCCACCCAACAGGGTAATATCGTCTACGTTGTCGGCGCCGACAATACGGTCGCCGTTCGCCCCGTGACCGTCGCGCTCTCCGCCGGCGACCGCTCCGGCGTAACCGACGGCATCAAGGCTGGCGAGCGGGTAGTGGTCGAAGGGCAGGTCCGCCTTGCCGAGGGCATGAAGGTGATCGACACCTCGTCAGAGGCAGCCACCGGCAAGCCCGACGCGACCAAGCAGGGCACCGGATCGCCCGAGGCCAGCAAGAAGTCGGGCGACGACAAGGCCGGCAAGCCGACCAACACGGCAGAGGCGCAGCAATGAACCTTCCCGCCCTCTTCATCCGGCGTCCGGTTGCCGCCATCCTGCTGGCGCTCGGCCTGTCGCTTGCCGGCTTCTTTGCCTATCGGCTGTTGCCGGTGGCCGCCCTGCCGCGCGTCGACTTCCCGACCATCACGGTGACGGCACAGCTTTCCGGTGCCTCGCCCGAAACCATGGCGACAGCGGTGGCCACGCCACTCATCAAGCAATTCCAGACAATTGCCGGCATCGACACCATCTCAGCCCGCTCGGCGCTGGGCACCACATCAATCACCCTGCAGTTCGAGCTGACGCGCGATATCGACAGCGCCGCCGCCGACGTGCAGTCTGCCATCGACGTCGCACGCCGCAAGCTGCCAGACAACATGACCTCCGATCCGAGCTACCGGAAGGTCAACCCGGCCGACATGCCGATCCTGCTCCTGTCGGTCACTTCGCCGACAGTGCCGCTGACCGATCTCGACTCCATCGCCGAAAACGTACTGTCGCCGGCCATCTCCACCATCAACGGCGTCGCCCAGGCCCAGGTGTTCGGCTCGCAGAAATATGCCGTCCGCGTCGAGGCCGACCCTGACCGTCTCTCTGCCCGCGGCATCGGCCTCGACCAGCTCTCGACCGCCATCGCCAACGCCAACAATCAGTCGCCGGTCGGCAGCATGGACAATGCCCAGCAGACCATCACGCTGGACGCGCCCACCCAGCTCACCTCGGCCAAGGCGTTCCGCCCGCTGATCGTCTCCAGCACGGCCGCCGGCCCGGTACGGCTCGGCGACGTTGCCAACGTCATCGACAGCGTCGAAGTTCGCAACCAGGGCAGCTGGTACGACGGCACGCGCGCCATCACGCTGGCGGTTCAGCGTCAACCAGACGCCAACACCGTGGAAGTAGTCGACGCCATCAAGGCCGCTCTGCCAGCCATCACGGCGCAACTGCCGGCGGCGGTCCACGTGTCGCTGATGAACGACAACTCAGTGGCGATCCGCGCCGCCGTGTCCGACGTGCAGTTCACCCTGCTACTCACCATCGGCCTCGTGGTGCTGGTGATCTATCTCTTCCTCGGCAAGCTCTACACCACGGCCATTCCGGCCATCGCCGTGCCGCTGTCGATCCTGATTTCCTTCGGGGCGATGTACGTGCTCGGCTATTCCATCGACAACATGTCGCTTCTGGCCATGACGCTATCGGTGGGCCTCGTTGTCGACGATGCCATCGTCATGCTCGAGAATATCGTCCATCACATCGAGCAGGGCGACAAGCCGATGGAGGCCGCCTTCAAGGGCTCGGCGGAAGTCACCTCCACCATCATTTCCATGTCGCTGTCGCTGATCGCCGTCTTCCTGCCGATCCTGCTGATGGGCGGCGTGGTCGGCCGCCTGTTCACCGAATTCGGCATGGTGGTGTCGCTTGCCATCACCGCCTCGGCACTGGTTTCGCTCACCGTGACGCCGACCTTCGCAGCCCGCCTGCCCGCCAACATCGGGACGCCGCCCGGCCGCTTCAGCCCGGCCGGCCTGTTCGATGCCGGCTTCTCGAAGGTGACCCGCGGCTATTCGAAGACGGTCGGCTGGACGCTGCGCCATCCGCTGCCCATGGTGCTGGTCTTCCTCGGCACCTTTGCTGGCTCCGCCTTGCTGTTCGCCGACCTGCCGAAGAGCTTCCTGCCGCAGGAGGACATCGGCCAGCTCTCTGTCTCCACACAGGCGCGGCAGGACATTTCATACGACGCCATGGTGACCCTGCAAAGGCAGGCTGCCGCCGTAGTCCTGCACGATCCCGCTGTCGCACACGTCAACGCCCAGGTCGGAACACAGCAGCTCAATTCGGGCAACATGTACGTCCAGTTGAAGCCTGCGGCCGAACGCGATTCCATGGACGTGATCGTGGCAAGACTGCGCCAGTCGCTCAGCCACGTGGTAGGCTTGGTCAGCTACATCACCCCAGCGCAGAGCCTGCGGCTCGGCGGCCGTTCCAGCCAGAGCCAGTATCAGCTTGTCGTGCAATCGCTGGACTCGAGCCAGCTGTCCGACTGGGCCGAGCGTCTGCGCCTTGCCATGGCCCAGGACACCACGAACTTCGTTGACGTCGCGACCGATCTGCAGAACAACGCGCTGCAGGCCCGCATCGTCGTCGACCGCGACCGAGCCGAAAGCTTCGGCATCAATGCCTCCACCCTGCGCACCACGCTGGGCAACGGCTTTGGCGAACAGTCGGTCGCCAACATCCAGTCGACCGGCGACAGCTATTCAGTGATCCTCGAATACGCGCCTGGACTCGACTGGAACAACGATCGCCTATCCGAGCTGCGCGTCCGCTCCAGCACCACCGGCGCGCTGGTGCCGCTCACCGCCTTCGCCACGGTGGAGCGCAAGTCGGGCCCAGTCACGGTCAACCAGACCGGCCAGCTCACCTCGATCACCGTCTCCTTCAACCTGCCGCAGGGCGTGTCGCTCGGCACCGCCACTGCCCGCATCGACGCCATCAAGCAGGAGATCGGCCTGCCGACCACCGTGTTCACCTCGTTCGCCGGCACGGCACAGGTGTTCGCGCAGTCGACGTCCAACATGCCGCTGCTGATCATCGCGGCCATCCTCACCATCTACGTGGTGCTCGGCGTTCTCTATGAAAGCTTCATCCACCCGCTGACCATTCTCTCGGGTCTGCCATCGGCGGCTCTCGGCGCGCTTCTGGCCCTGAAGCTAACCGGCATGGACCTCTCCATCATCGCATTGATCGGCATCCTGATGCTGATCGGCATCGTCAAGAAGAACGCCATCATGATGGTCGACGTGGCGCTGCAGATGATGCGCGAGGATGGGGCCAACGCCAGGGATGCCATCCACGAAGCGGCCGGCCGGCGTTTCCGCCCGATCATGATGACCACCTTCTGCGCCCTGTTAGGCACCCTGCCCATCGCCCTGGGGCACGGCGCCAGTGCCGAGCTGCGCCAACCCCTGGGCGTCGCAGTGGTCGGTGGCCTCCTGGTCAGCCAGTTGCTGACGCTCTACATCACCCCGGTGATCTTCATCGGCGCGGAGAGGCTCAGCAGGCTGTTCAGCAAGAAGGAAACACCAGCGGCGGAGGTTTCGCCGGCGGAGTGACGCGTGCCGTCGGTCAAGCGTAGTGAACCACAACATGCCAGCGCTATTCCGGCACATCGGCCATCTCTCTGCCTAGGATGACGCGCGAGCTTTGCATTGTGATGGTAACGACCAAGCCCGTCTCCAGATAATCGAACTGGCTATCGCCGCCGAGAGATTGAGACATCCGACTGACGAGTACGGTCCCAAAGCCGGACCGAAGCGGTGCCATCACCTTGGGCCCGCGGTGCTCCGCCCAGACGAGCTTCAGCATAGCGCTTGGCGAGGCAGACTGCAGGAGTTCCCATTGCACTGCGACCGTGCCGGCGTCTGACGACAGCGCGCCATACTTGACAGAGTTGGTACCCAGTTCGTGGAGCATCAGATTGAGCGGAATTATGGCGCTTCCATCAACGATGTAGCCGCGACCTTCAAGGTTTATGCGTTCACTGTCGGTCGTACCAAGCGCACGCAGCGCCACGCCAATGACCTCGCGCAGGCTCGGATTCGTCCCATGTGCCGCCCCTCTGATAAGGGCGGCGGAATGAGCCATCGCGCCAATCCTCTGGCGAAGCAGGCTCGCTAGTTCCGAGGGAGTCGTCGCATATTTTTGCGAGAGGGCGACAAGGCCGTTGACCATGGCAAACAGGTTCTTCAACCGGTGATCTATCTCGCTAGACACTACCCCTTGGAACTCCAGCGCCTGACGCAGAGCCAACTGGGTTCTTGCTTGCGATCGAACGGTGTAGAGCGCCAGCTGAAGCAGGCCGAGATCGATACCGACAACGACTGCGTAAAACGAGAGCGCGACGGCCGATTGAGGGGTCAGGCTGAAATTGCCGAATGGCGGTATGAACCAGTACCAAGAGGCCAAGCCGCAAAGGATCCCACAGGTCAGTGCGGGTGCCAGGCCCCATATGAAGCCGGTTATCACAACGGCAGGGAAGAACGTCAGATAAGGGAAGCCGGGAGGCAGGAACGGATCAAGCTGGAATCGAGCAGCGGTCGCCAAGAGAGTGATGGCGACCGCCGCCAGCTGTCCGATTATAACTAAGCGGATTCTGCGGTCCTTCGCTGCGTTTTGGAACGCTGGAAGCCTAAGCAGTGCCCGTAGAAAGTACGAGGCATCGGCACGCTCTCTGGTGCCCGTTTCAGAAGATGAGTCTAACGGATTCCGATCGGCGAGCTCTGGTTGAGCGGCATCCCACATGCTACGATTCCAAAACGTAAGCATCCTCATACAGCAATAAATTACTCAAAATGGCAAGATCATCTTTTGATGACGATCCCGATTTTCAACGGCTCGAACTTCGGCAATCGTCCAAGGAGACGAAGCATCGAGCGAAATCGTGGTCCGGCTTCAAGATCGAGTGCGTAACCGCCGTTCCTGGCGACAAGTTTGCCTACGAATGGACGAGCGATCTGCATTTCTGCGCCCTCCACGATATCGTGCTTGAGGATGGCGCTATTAGCGCGGGGGATTCGGCGGAGTTCACTCAGAAGGATCTGCGCAATACCCTGACCTACGTCCCCAAACGGGCGACCGTGACAGGCTGGTCCGAGCTGGCGCGACGGAGAAACGGCTACACGGCGATCTACTTTGACCCAGCCGTTCTGCATGAGGAACTCGGCCAGCGCCTGAAGAATGTTGCCGATCCAAAGATATATTTCTACGACGACTCGCTTTCACATCTCATGAAACAATGCGCTCGCCTTGTTGGCGAAAGCAACGTGGACGAACTCTACGCGGAAACGCTCGGCCTGCTCACGGCGCTTAGCATAAATAAGGCACTGTCTCCCACTGAAGTGCCGGAAAAGTCAGCAATCTCGCCTCTCTCGCTGGCGAGGGTCTTTGAGTTCATAGAAGCCAATCTGGGCAGCGCTCTCGGCCTGTCCGATCTGGCCGAAGTGGCGGCGCTCAGCCGCTTTCACTTCAGCCGCGCGTTCAAGGCGACGACGGGCGAAACACCGTATCAGTTCGTTTTGCGGCGGCGGCTCGAGCGAGCAAAAACTCTCTTGGCAACCACCAATCTGTCGCTGGACGAAATTGCGCCAAGCGTGGGCTTCCACGATGCCGCCCATCTCCAGAAAGCCTTCAAGGCCAGAGAAGGTGTCAGCCTCCGGACATTCCGCAGGGGACAGGCCTAGGGGTTATCTGGTGAGAGCAGTTGACGCTGGGCCATTCATCGCTCCCGCATCGCCTCCCGAGAAACCGATGGTCGCAAATCGGCAGCGAGCTGGATGTGTGGCGTGCGGGCCAGCTCATCAATGAAGCGATCGAGAAACAGGCTGACCCGGCGGCTGGCGGCAAGGCCGGGGGCACGGGTCAGATAGAGCCGTTTCGGCGCCAGCCGGTATTCGGGCAGGATGATCTCAACCTCGCCCCGCGCCACGAGATCGGCCACGAAATAGCGCGGCGCCTTGGCAAATCCTAGATGGTTCTCGACCGCGTTGAGGAGCAGGTTGGGCATCTGCGCGGCAAAGGCCACAGTAACGGCCGCCGTGCCGCCGCCGACGAAAACGATCGAGTTTTCTTCCGGGTCGTCCCTGTACTGGATGTAATTGAGCGGACCAAGATCCTCGGGCTTCTTGGGCCTGCCGATCCGGTCGAGATAGGCGCGCGAGGCGACGAGGCATAAGTCGATCTCGGCCAGCTTGCGAACCGTGCCGCCACTCTCCCCGGCTGGCCCGGCCTGGATCGCCAAATCGAGCCCAGCCTCTGCAAGATCGATCAGTTCGTCGCCGGCGCGCAGATCGATCTTCAGCCGGGGATAGCTGCGGCGAAGATCGGCCAGCACCGGCACCAGCAGGCTCTGGACCATCAGGAGCGCGCACGAGAGGCCGAGCCGCCCGTCGGGCTCGGCCTTGAGCGCTGCCAGCGCATCCTGCATCCGCGCGAGCCGATCCAGCACTTCCACGCCATACTGAACGGCAACATTGCCTGCCTCGGTGGTCCGGACGCCATTGCGACCACGCACCACCAGGGCCGCCCCCAACGAATGCTCGAGAGCGGCGATTTGCTGGCTGACCGCCGGTTGGGTGATGCCGAGCCGGCGCGCGGCGGCGGACAGCGAGCCGGTTTCGCAGGCGGCAATCAGGGACCGGAGAGCGGCGATGTTTTCCATAAGGGGCGCTTATGCCATCCATAAGATCATCGGCGATATTCGTTATATACTATTAGCGATACTTATCGATCCATTCAACGGCTCAACCGAAGGATCGATCAATGACCGTTTCCAGAAGAATTTTCATGCGCAACGCGGCCTTGGTCCCGGCCGCTCTGGCAACGCCGGCCCTATTACGCCTCACCGACGCGGTGGAGGCGACGGAGGTCGGCGCAGCACTGACGCCGCAAGTCCAGCGCCGCATGGTCGGTGAGATCGAGGTGATTGCCTTGATGGACGGCATGATCCGGCGTCCGCCGGCCATGATCCCGGGCTATGAGGAAGCCAAGGCGAAGGAAGCAGCTCGCCTGGCGCACCACCCGCACAGCCCCGATGGGATGACCTTGGGCGTCAACGCTTATGTCCTTCGCGCGAAGGAGCGGGTGATCGCCGTCGACGCTGGATCGCCGGCCGGCCTGGCGCCGACACTGGGCGGCTGGCATGCCGCGCTGGCGGCCGCCGGCATTGCGCCCGAGCAGATCGACACGGTCTTCCTGACCCACCCGCATCCCGACCATGTCGGTGGCATGTCCGACCTGAAGACCGGCGCGATCCGGCTTCCCAACGCCCACGTGATCACATCAGAAACCGACTGGGCGTTCACCTTCGACGAGGGCGTCTACGCGTCATCGCCCAAGGAGGTGCAGGGTGGTTTCGACATCACGCGCGCGATGATCACCCCGTACGTGAAAAGGAAAACGCTGATCACGCCCGGCGCCGAAATCGCGCCGGGCCTGACCGCGGTGCCGATGCCCGGCCATACGCCGGCGCACATGGGGTTGCGGATCGACAGTGCCGGCGAAAGCCTGCTGATCTGGGGCGATTTGGTGATAGCGCCCGCCTACCAGTTCGCCAACCCCGACTGGGGCTTCGTGCTGGACAACGACAAGGCGGCCGCGGCGACGACGCGCAAGAAGGTGCTGGACATGGCGGCAACCGATGGCGTGATGGTCGCCGGCATGCATCTGGACTTCCCGGGCTTCGGCTATGTCGAGCGCGCCAAGCAGGGCTTTAGCTTCGTCGCCGCCCCTTGGGACTATCGGATCTGAGGGCGCGCGCCCGAGGCGCCACCGCCTTAGCCCCCGGAATCGCGCGTCTCGCTGTTGGCCAGGACGCGCGAGCCCTCCATGGTGATCGTGACGATCAGGCCGGTTTCCCGATAACTGAACTCTGAGCTGCCACCGAGGGACTGCGACATCCTGTTGACGAGGACGGTACCGAAGCCGGATCGAGTCGGCTCGACCACGATCGGGCCGTTTCGCTCCGTCCAGACGAGACGCAACACGGTTTCCGGGGCGGACGGCAGGACCTCCCATTCAATCGTCACCGTTCCAGCCTCGGACGACAGCGCGCCATACTTGACGGAGTTGGTGCCAAGCTCGTGGACCATCAGATTGAGTGGGATCAGGGCACTGGTCACCAGAGCATTGTCTCTGCCCCGGAGGGTCAGGCGCCCACCGTCGTCGGCGCCGAGCGATTGCAGCGTCGAGAGGATCACATCCCTGAGGCCAGGGTTCTGTCCATGGGCTGCGCCCCTCAGCAACGCCACCGATTGTCCCATGGCGTTGATCCGCTCGCGAAGCCGGCACGCCAGCTCTTCCGGTGTCTCGGCGTATTTCTGAGACAGCGCAATCAAGCCGTTGACCGTGGCGATCAGGTTTTTCAGCCGATGATCCACCTCGGCCGATACCACCTTTTGCACCGAGATCGACGTGTTAAGCGCCTGTTGGGTTCGTGCCAACGAACGGGCCGTCAATATGGCCAGCTGCAACAAGCCGAGATCGATGGCAATGACAACGACGTAGAACGCGAGAGCGGTGATGGCCGGAGGGTTCAGATCGAAGCCGCCGAACGGCGGCATGAACCAGTACCAAGCGGCAACTCCTGACAGAATGGCGCAAGTCAGCCCCGGAACCGGCCCCCAGATGAAACCGGTGATCACAACGGCAGGAAAGAAGGTCAGGTAAGGGATGCCGGGGGGAAGAAAGGGATCGAGCCCAAGGCGGGCCGCCGCTGCCAGCCCCGCCAGGACAACAGCCGCTAGATGCGCGACGATGGCGTCCCTGACCCGGCGCCCCTTTACCGGGCCTCGGAACGCCGGAAGTCTCAGCAGTAATTTCCGGATGAGCTGCGGGGTCTCGCTGCCATCGACAGGGTCATAGGAAGAGTCCGGCAGATTTCGCTCGGCGAACTTTGGCTGATCAGCCTCCGACATGACAGACCGTTCCTGACCGCGAATCCCCCATATAGAGCAGTAATCCACCGGGAATGGCAACACTGCGTGTCCACCAGAGTATTGACCGCCTTGGTTCGCCATCCGTTTCGTCGTTCGTCTCTCCCGCCCCAGGCCATGACTTATACGCGAACTGCGGGCAGAAGAGGATCGGGAGACACTGTAGGGATCGCTGGCGTCAGCACCACCGGAGCGGTCACTTCCCCAAAGGCTGCATCGACTCCTCCCAGACCGGAGGAGCAGAGAGGACGAGGTCTTTCAGGTTGGAGAACTTGGCGGCGCCGAGCACCTCGCTGTCGCCGTGGATCACCGCCTTCGAGAAGGCGACGATACGGTCCTGCAGGTGAGCGACGTTCTCCGGACCGGATGCGCCTTCGGCGTGCGGCCCGCGCACCACGGCGATCTCCTTCAGACCGGTGGCGCGATTGTAAACGTCGAGAGCGCCTTCGAGACCGCCGGCCATGTCCCAGAGGCCTCGCCCCAGGAACACCGCCGGCCACTTCGGGATGCTGCCGAGGATCTCACCCGAGGGAACATAGGGCACGTGATACTCTTGGCGCAGCGCCCCTTCGATCAGCACGCGCGGTGTGTAGCCCACCGAGTGGACAAACTCGGCAACGGCGATACCGGCCTTGACGTTGTAGCCAAGCGGCGTACCACAGGTCTCATTGACCTCCTCGAAAGCCCTGTCGCAGACGAAGTTGAGATACATCGCCTGGCTGGTCACCATCGAACCTTGCGACGCGCCGCCGATCAGCAGCGGAACCTCCTTGGCCTTCTGCCCGGCCAGCAGCTTGCCCGCCGCGGCATTGCCGGTGAGCACTTTTTCGTCGGGTCCGGCGATGCGCAGGCCTTTGCCGGTCTCAAAAGCGTCGACCGCCCGGAATATGTCGCGCGCCTGCTCGACTGTATTGCTGGTGTCGAGACCGCCCGAGATGCCATGCGCCCTTTTATCCAGGGTCAGAACGTCAAACCCGGCCTCGTTCAGCTTGCGCAGGTATTCACGCCACTGCAGCATCCCCCAGATCTCGGTGCTCTCGGGGTATTTAGCCGAGACATAGGCGCCCTTCTCCGCGTCATACGTCCATGGCCTCACGTCTTTCGAAGCGTGGATAGCCGTGGTCTCGATCGACCGCCCGCCAACCATGACCACCAGCGGACGAACGAGCTTGCCCTGACTGTCCTCGACGCCCTTGCCCTCGATGTACCAGCCTCGCAGCTTCCAGGTCTTGGACGGGGCAACGTTCAGCGCTTCATGCTCGTAGCGCTCCGAAGGTACCTCGACCTCCACCACCCAGGTGCGGCCATCCACATCGGCGATCTTTTCCGAATACGGCGCCTCGCCGAAGAACTTCGGGCGACGAATGTCGGCAAGGTTCACATCACCATCGGGATCGATCCTGCCCCAGGGGTTCACCGTCCCCGTCGCCGCGAAGGGCTTGCGGATAAAGGTCTTCAGCCGTTCACGGACTGGATCGGCGCACTCGGGACCTTGCTTGACGCAGTCAGCCCAGGCCTGACGCACCTTGGCGTCGGTGAATTCGTCGACGTAGAAATCACCCCTATAGCCCACAGGCGCCAGCTTGGGCGTCGCCGTGAACGGCACGCAGTGCCGCCCGTCGGCATCCTCGGCATAATAGCCGGGCCAGCCCGTGGCGTTCTGGTCGTAATGAATATCGGCCGCGCATTCGGGCTTGGGAGATTTGAGGCTGACGGCTTCGTCGGCCAGCGCCGCGCCGGTCAGGGCAAGACATGCAAATCCGGCTCCGCTCATCAGGCGGACAGCAAATTTCATCATGTTTCCCTCCCGTTTAACTCAGGCGGACTCCAGTTGCCGCTTGAAGCCAACCGCCTGTTCGCTCTCGTCGAACAGGTGCACCCGCTCCTTCTTGAAGCTGAACAGGCTGTCCCTACCTTTTTCGATCGCCGTCTCGCCGTCGCTTTCAACGATCACCTGGTGGCCACCGAGGTCGCCATAAATGTATGTGGTGCCGCCGAGCTCCTCGACAACGTCGCAATGCAAGGAGATGTCGACGTCGCCCCCCTTGCCGACGATCAGATGCTCTGGGCGAATGCCGAACTCCAGCTTCTGGCCGGCTTTCAGGCCGGCGTCCTCGACGGCGAGAGCGATCTCCTGCCCGTCGACCAGGGTCAGCGTGACCGCGCCCGCCGCCACCGCCTTCACCGTCACCGGCAGGAAATTCATCTTCGGCGAGCCGATGAAGCCGGCGACGAAGCGATTCGCGGGGTGATGATAGAGGTTGAGCGGCGTGCCCACCTGCTCCACCCTGCCCTCGCGCAGCACCACGATCTTGTCGGCCATGGTCATGGCCTCGACCTGGTCGTGCGTCACGTAGATCATGGTGTTGCCAAGCCGCTCGTGCAGGCGGGTGATCTCGATGCGCATCTGCACGCGCAGCTCGGCATCGAGGTTGGAGAGCGGCTCGTCGAACAGGAATACCTTGGGCTGGCGGACGATGGTGCGGCCAATGGCGACGCGCTGCCGCTGGCCGCCGGACAATTGGCGCGGCTTGCGGTCGAGGAGATCGCCGAGCTTCAGGATCTCCGCCGCCTCGGCGACGCGCCTGTCGATCACGTCCTTCGGCTCGCCGGCCACTTCCAGGCCGAAGCTCATGTTCTCGCGTACCGTCATGTGCGGATAGAGCGCGTAGGACTGGAACACCATGCCGATACCGCGAGCGCTGGCCTTCGCCTCGGTCACGCAGGCGCCGTCGATATAGACGTCGCCCTCGGTGACTTCCTCGAGGCCGGCGATCATCCTGAGCAGCGTCGACTTGCCGCAGCCGGACGGGCCGACGAACACCACGAAGGAGCCGCTTTCGATATCGAGATCGACGCCATGGATGGTTTCCATCTGCCCGAAGCGCTTCACCACGCGTTCCAGCTTTACATCGGCCATTATCCTGTCTCCGCTTCTTGTTCTTCAGGCGTAGCTTTCGATCTCGCCGATCAGGGTGCGAAGCTCGGCGACGTAGCGCTCGATCTCCCCCTCCTCGATCACCAGGTCGGTAAAGGCGATGCCGGCCCGGGCGCCGCCAACCGAGAAGGTGGCGGCGATGTTGTTGATCCGCCCCTCAGCGTCGCGCTGGCTGGCGTAGCCCTGCCGACGGATCGTCGAGAGCGTTTCGGCAAGCCCAGCTCTCTCCTCCGGCGACCAGCCGGCGACACATTGCTCGAGGTCGTCGCCGTCCATCTCGGCGAGCAGCGCCTTGCCGATCGACGATTGTGAGGCGTTGTAGAGGTGATAGCCGCCGAGACCCTCGGCCGGGTTCTGGCCGGCGAGCGCGTGGTACATGTAGACCACCGCGTCCTTCCAGAGGATGCCGATGGCCAGCGTCCGATCGTCGTAGGGATGGCGGATCGCCACGTGGGTGGCCGCCCGGAACAGCGCCGATGAGTGGAAGCTCTGCGCCGCCAGGACGTGCACCACCGGCCCAGGCCGGTATTTCTTCTGCTGGTTCTGCTCGGCCATGCCGATCGACTTCAACGTCCGAAGCAGCCGGTTGACCTTGATCATGTTGAGCCCGAGCCGTTCGGACAGTTCCTTGGTGCCGAGCGGCCGTTCGCTGGTCGTCAGCTCCTGGAAACAGCGGATGCCGTCGATCAGGCTCTGGTTCTGTTGGGATGTCGTGGCTTTCAAGATTACTTCACCGCCCCCGAGGTGACGCCGCCGATGAACTGTTTCTGCAGCACGGAGAAGATCAGGATTATCGGCGCCGCCACGAGAAAGGAAGCGGCCATCGCCCCACCCCAATCGGCGTTGTTTTCATTGATGTAGCGGAGCAGCAGGCCGGGGCCGACGGTGCGCTTGTCGTCGGAGGTGATCAGCGTCATCGAGTAGAGCAGATCGTTCCACGACCACATGAAGGCGTAGAGCGCCACGGTGATGAAGGCCGGCAGCGAGATCGGCATGACGATGCGCCGGAAGATCTTGAAATTGCTGGCGCCATCGACATGCGCCGCCTCGATCAGCTCGTTCGGCACCTGCTTGAAGTAGCTGTACATCATGTAGGTGCTGACCGGCAGCGCGAAGACGATATAGGAGATGGTCAGGCCGATGCGCGTGTCGAGCAGCCCCACCGATTGCAGCATCGGGTAGATGGAAATGAGCAGCACGCCGAACGGGAACATCTGCGCCGACAGGATCAACAGCATCAGCGGCTTCTTGGCCGGATAGTCGAACTTGGCGAAGCTGTAGCCGGCGAAGGCGGCGAGCACGGCGTTGAGCAGCGCCGACGCCGTCGAGGTGATCAGGCTGTTGCCGAGTTGCAGGAGCAGCGGCCCCTCGGTGAGCGCCGAGATGAAATGCCCTAGATAGGGCTGGTGGGGGATGAAGGTCGGGTCCATCCGGTAGAGCTCTTCATTGCCCTTGAAGGCGCTCGACAGGGCCCAGTAGACGGGGAAGAACAGGAAGAAGGCGATCACCGCCAGGAGGCCGAAGAAGCCGAGCTTTTCCTTCCATGTGCGCAGTTCGAACATGGCTCAGTCCTCCCGGAACAGGCTGCGAAGATAGAAGATGACGATCGGCATCAACGTGAAAACCCAGAGCACGCCGATGGCCGAGGCCATGCCGAGGCTCCAGTTCTGGAACGCCTGCTTATAGACCTCGATCGACAGCACCGACGTCGCCCGCACCGGCCCGCCGCCCGTCAGTGCGAAGATGATGTCGAACTGCTGCAGGTTGCCGATCATGCCGAGCGCGCCGGTGACCAGGAACACCGGCTTCAAGTGCGGCAGGATCAGCCGCTTGACGATGCGGAGGTTGCCGGCCCCGTCGATGCGCGCCGCCTCGATCTGCTGGAAGTCCATGCCCTGCAAGCCGGCGAGGAAGAAGGACATGAACAGCGGGATGGAAATCCAGGTGCGCGTCAGGATGATGGCCACCATGGCGCCGACGTCGTTGGAGAGGAACTGCACCGGGGAATCGATGGCGCCGACGTTCATCATCAACACGTTGACGATGCCGTAGCGGCCGTTGAGCATCCAGGCCCAGATGAAGGCGCTAACCGTGCTCGGCAGGATCCACGGCAACAGCGTCGCGGTGCGGAACACGCCGCGTCCCCGGAAATCCTGGTACATCAGGAGCGCCCAGGAAAGGCCGAGGAACATGGTGAGCAGCGTGGTGCCAGCCACGAAGATCGCCGTCGTCACCCAGGAGCCGAGCACGTAGGGGTCGGTCAGGATGGTCTTGAAATTGTCGAGGCCGATGAACACCGGCTCCGGGTCGTAGACGGTGTAGCTGTAGAAGGACATGGTCATGGCGTCGACGAACGGCCACGCCACCATGATCAGAAACGCCGCCATCGCCGGCGCCAGGATGACGTAGGCGAACCGCCTGTCTCCGCGTTTCAGGTAGCCGGGCTTGCGGTGCGTCCGCCCCGGAAGTGGGGTCGCCGTATCCATGTCAGTGCCTCTTGCGGGTCTCTTGCCGGCGAGCGCCGGGGCTCGCCATTCTCGATGACGTTCAGTGTGCCAGCGGCACGCGACATCGGCGAGAGGGGTGGTGAGCCCTTGAAGGGAGGGAATTCAAGGGCTCGCCGTGTCAGGCCTTACGGGCCTTCAGTGCATTAGCTTCTCAATTCGAGACTGCATGTCGGCCGCCGCCTGCTTGGCGTCCTTCTTGCCCAGCATAGCCGACTGCACTTCCTCGCTGACCACGCCGACGTAGCTGGCGCTGTCCTTCAGCGCCGCCAGCTCGTTGAGCTTGGGCATGCCGAGCGAGGCGTTCCAGTCGACGGTATACTTGTCGGAGGTGACGATCTGACTCGCCCGCGCCGACTTGGTGACCGGTATGGCGCCGAGCTTCTGGAAGTATTCGAGCTGGATGCCGTCGTTCATGGAAAGACCGGAGAGGAAGCGGGCCGACAGGCTTTCCGGGCTGAGCTTGCCGTCGACCTTGGCGGCGTCGGTGTTCAGCATGACCAGCAGATGGCCCCACTCCATGGAGTGCGACTGCATGCCATCCTTCTCCACCGGCGTCAGGATCGGGTGAATAGACTGGACGAAGGCCTCGCCCTTGCCGCTGAAGTCCTCGGCAAAGCCCTTGGCCACCGGCGCGTCGAAATAGAAGGCGCTTTCGCCCTGGCCGAACATGCGGCGGGCGGCGCCGCGATCGACGTCCAGCGAGGCAAGGCCGCGATCAATGAGATCCTTCATGAAGGTCAGCGTCTTCACCGTCGCCTCGGAATTGACCACCGGCTTGTCGTTCTCATCGAAGATGCTGCCGCCGTAGGCCCAGAGCCAGAGCTGGAAGTCGCTGGAGATCAGGTCGTCGCCCTTGGTCATCATGGCGTAAGGCGTGCTCTGGGGCGCTGCCGCCTTGACCTTCTCGAGGTCGGCAACGAAATCGGCGATGGTCTTCGGCGCGTCGGTGACGCCAGCCTTGCCCAGCACCTCGGTGTTGGAGATCAGGCTGATCGAGCCGACATTCCACGGCAGGCCGACCTGCCGGCCCTTGACCTGGCCGGTGACCAGCACCTCCGGCGGGAAGGTCTTCTCCAGGAAGTCCTTGCCGTAGACGTCGTTGAAGTCGACGACGTTGGGCATCTGGGCGAAGGTCGGCAGCCAGCGCTCCTGGGCCTGGAACACGTCGAGCGGTTGCTTGGTGCGAAGGCGCAGAAACACGCTCTTCTGCATGTCGCCCCAGGAGCTCGACAGCACGTCGGCGGGCACGCCGGTGTCACCGATCAGCTTCTGCATGACCGGCGCATTGCTCGGCTCGGCGGTGATCCAGTTGAGGAAGGTCACCTTGTCGGCGGCGAGCGCCGAGGTGGCGCAGCTGGCGAGGGCAAGGGCGGCAATGCCGGTCTTGATCAGGTTCATTTGGGCTTCTCCTCCGCTTCAGTTTTTTACTCAATACGAATGCCGAGCAAGGACACGGCGTGGCCCTGCGCGTTGGCGAGCCTGAGGGTCAGGCTGGAAATCTCCTCCTCGGGGAGATCGACGATGATGACGGGACTGCGATTGTCGGTGACGGTGGCGATGAACTTGCCATCGGCGAACACCTCGAGATCATGGACGAGCAGCGGCATCACCCGGTCGTGGTGGCGGTACTGCACGCTCTCCAGGGGATGGTCGTAGTCGCAGTCGAGATAGAGATGGAGCCGCGTCGCGGTGATCGGCTTGCCAAAGGCAAGGTCGACGGTGGGTGCAGGATCGGCGCGATCGGCCACCCAGGCGTTCGGCCCGGCGATCGGCCGGAGCGGGCCGCCGACAAGGGTGTCCGCCGAGAACACGTGCACCGGCGCCTCGGCTGTGAAAGCGATGTTGCAGCCTTCCGGACGCCGCTCGGGCACCCAGAAATCGAAGGAATGAACGCCAAGGCCGTCGGGCGCTTCCTGCCGCGCCGTGGTCGACACCTTGTCGAGCCCGCCCTTCTTGACGGCCAGGAGGCCGGTGACCTGCTCGCCGGACAGCCCGACCTCGACGACCGGATTTTCCGTGAAGCAGACGAAGAGATACTGCTCGCGATCGAGCCTGGGCAAAGGCACGGCGATCGTCTGCTCACCGGCCTCCAGCGGCAGATCGATCGTCGTGAGCCGCACCTCCGGGGTGTGGTTCTCTGGCTTTTCCGAGATGCGGAGTTCGACGGTGAGCGTCGTTGCGACCTCCGCCTTCACCGGCACATGGATGGTATTGTCGACATCCGTCCGGCCCGGCAGCAGTTGCGCATAGCTGACGGTCAGCCGCTTCCAGCCGCGATCGTGACGCAGATCCGAAAGCGCCAGCGTGCTCGACACCGTGATCTTGGCCTCACGCGCCAGATTGCCGTCGCTGAGCGCATCGTAATGCGGCACGAAATGGCCGGCAGTGGACAGCGTCTTCTTCAGCTCGGCCATCAACTGCGGCTTGGTGATATCGCGCGGCCGGCAGCGGTTGTTCACGCAGAGCGCGGCAGCGGTGCCGATCGCCTGCCCCACTGTCGAGGAGGTCGCCATCACCCGCGTCGAGCCGAAGGCGACATGCGAGGCCGACAGCAGCCGGCCGTTGGTGAAGAGGTTGTCGATGTTGCGGCTGTACATCGAGCGAAAGGGAATGCCGTAGACGCCCTTGGCGTGATACTGGTTGCAGCCTTCCTCGTCGCCATAGACGCCGTCGGCCGGATGCAGGTCGATCGACCAGCCGCCGTGGCAGACGTCGTCGTCATGCTCGATCTGCTCGATGATGTCCTTCTGGCGCAGGATGTAGTCGCCCTCGGCGCGGCGGCTTTCCCGCTTGCCGGGGATGGTGCCGACCCATTCGAGCGCCAGATTGGACGCCTCGGGAAACTGCCCGGAATTCTTGATGTAGTTCCAGACGCCGTAGACGATCTTCTGCAGCTCGCCCTTGATCTCCTCGGACTGGTGGATGGTGTCGAGCCGGCCGCCCCACTCGATCCACCAGAGGGAACAGCCCTGCTCGGTGGTCTTGAAGCGGCGATAGCGCGGGATCAGCGCCGGCACGTCCTTCAGCGCGAAGTCTGGCGCCACATAGTCGACGGGGTGGCCGACATCCTTGGTGTAGAAATACATCGAGTGGCCGAGCAACTCGCCGTAATTGTTGCCCGGCGCCATCGGTTCGTCGAACTCTTCGGCCTTCTCGGCGCCCATGCGATAGGCGGCGCCGGACATGTGCACCAGGATGCCGTCGCCCGAGGAATCGGCGAAATAGTCGCCGGTGAGGCGATACATGGTGCTGTTCTGCGAGTTGAAGGCGTGGATCTCGCGCACCCGGTTGGCTTCGGTCACCGCATGGAACACCTGCGTGTTGACCAGCACCGTGAGGTTCTTCTCCCGCCCCACCCAGTCCTGCACCAGGCTGTCGAACACCACCGGGTTGCCGCCCGGATTTCGGAACTGGTTCTCCAGAAGCAGCTCGTTGATGATGCCGCCCTCGCGGGCCCAGCGGTTGTTGTTGCCGCCATGCGAGGTGGCGCCGAGGATCCACAGCCGCACCTCGCTCGATGCGTTGCCGCCCAGCACCGGCCGGTCCTGCACCAACGCCACCTTGAGCCCAGCCCGCGCCGCCGCGATCGCCGCGCAGGTACCGGACAGCCCGCCGCCCACCACGACGAAATCAGCCGCCACATGCACCGTCTTCAATTCGCGTGGCGCGCTGGCCTCGGCAACGATCATGATCCCCTCCGATTTCAATAATAGAAATATCTATAATAGAAATCGGAGTGTCAATGCGGAATATGCCCGGTGCGCCCAAAGGGGGGCGCGGGAGGTGAAGCCATTTCGTGGGGAGCGGCACGCCGCATTCGTGAGGCAGGGCAGCCAGAGCACGATACCAGCCCCTCGCCCCTTTCTGCCTGAGGTCCCCGCCTGCGCGGGGATGACAGCTTGATAGGATGGAGCGCCAGCCTATCCGCTTGTTTTATATAGATTACCTGTCATCCCCGCGCAGGCGGGGACC
>JAEZHI010000002.1 GCA_023436885.1 Pseudomonadota bacterium
CGACGCCGCACTTCTCGCAGATGACGCCCTTGTACTTCATGCGCTTGTACTTGCCGCACAAGCACTCGTAGTCCTTGATCGGCCCGAAGATGCGGGCGCAGAACAGGCCGTCACGCTCGGGCTTGAAGGTACGATAGTTGATGGTCTCGGGCTTCTTGATCTCACCATAAGACCAGGAAAGGATCTTCTCGGGGGAAGCGAGAGAGATCTTGATCTGGTCGAAGACCTGCACGGGAGCCTGTGCGTTGAAAAGGTTCATGACCTCTTGGTTCATCGGCTCTTCTCCTGTGATGCAGCCCGACCGCCGTCTGTCCGCCTCGCCGGCGGGGGCCACATGAAAAATCTCTGAGGCGCCTTGGCGCCGGTTCCCTGTGCATATTCGGCTCGGATCCGAGCCAAGAGAATATGCACAAGCTTCAAACTCTTGAGCATTTCCCGATCGGGAAATGCTCGGGACACGCCGAACTGCCGGCACGCGGGGTGCCGACAGCTCAAGGCTTTTCCGTTTTTAGACGCGCCGGATCACTCCGCCGCGTCCTGAGGACGCTCGTCGTCAAGTACGACATGTTCCTTGGAGTTGACCAACTCGACGTTGAGGCCGAGCGAACGCATCTCCTTGACCAACACATTGAAGCTTTCCGGGATGCCGGACTCGAAGGCTTCGTCGCCACGGACGATGGCCTCGTAGACCTTGGTACGACCGGCCACGTCGTCCGACTTGACCGTCAGCATCTCCTGCAGCGTGTAAGCTGCACCGTAAGCTTCGAGCGCCCACACTTCCATTTCACCGAAGCGCTGGCCACCGAACTGCGCCTTGCCGCCCAGCGGTTGCTGGGTCACGAGGCTGTACGGGCCGATCGAACGGGCGTGGATCTTGTCGTCGACCAGATGGTGCAGCTTGAGCATGTAGATGTAGCCCACGGTGACCTTGCGGTCGAAGGGCTCACCGGTACGGCCATCATAGAGCACCGACTGACCGGAGGTGTTCACCCCAGCCTTGGCCAAAAGCTCGTTGATGTCCGGCTCGCGGGCGCCATCGAACACCGGCGTGGCGATCGAGATGCCCTTCTTCACCTGGTTGGCGAGCAGCAGGACCTCTTCATCGGTGTACTTGCCGATGTCTTCGGTCTTGGGCGACCCCTTGTAGGTGTCGACCACCAGCTCGCGCAGCGGCTCGATCTCCTGGCTGTGCCGGTAGGCTTCCAGCATCTCGCCGATCTTCTTGCCCATGCCGGCGCAGGCCCAGCCGAGATGGGTCTCGAGGATCTGACCGACGTTCATGCGCGACGGCACGCCCAGCGGGTTCAGCACGATGTCGACATGAGTACCGTCCTCAAGGAACGGCATGTCTTCCACCGGCACGATACGCGAGACGACACCCTTGTTGCCATGACGGCCGGCCATCTTGTCGCCCGGCTGGATCTTGCGCTTCACGGCGACGAAGATCTTGACCATCTTCATGACGCCCGGCGGCAGTTCGTCGCCGCGCTGCAGCTTCTCCACCTTGTCGATGAAGCGCTGCTCGAGCCGCTTGCGGCTCTCGTCATACTGCTTGCGCAGGGCCTCGATCTCGCCCATGGCCTGCTCGCTCTCGAGAGCGAACTGCCACCACTGCGAACGCGGGAACTCTTCGAGCTTCTCCTGGTCGAGAACGGTGTCCTTCTTGAAGCCCTTCGGGCCGCCGACACCGGTCTTGCCGATCAGCATGTCCATCAGACGGCCGTAGACGTTACGGTCGAGAATGGCCTGCTCGTCGTCGCGGTCCTTGGCGAGACGCTCGATCTCCTCGCGCTCGATCGCCATGGCGCGCTCGTCCTTCTCGACGCCGTGGCGGTTGAAGACGCGCACTTCGACGATGGTACCGGTCACGCCCGGCGGAACGCGCAGCGAGGTGTCGCGAACGTCCGAGGCCTTTTCACCGAAGATGGCGCGCAGAAGCTTTTCTTCCGGCGTCATCGGGCTCTCGCCCTTCGGTGTGATCTTGCCGACGAGGATGTCGCCAGCCTGAACCTCGGCGCCGATGTAGACGATACCGGCTTCGTCGAGGTTCTTCAGGGCTTCTTCCGAGACGTTCGGGATGTCGCGGGTGATTTCTTCCGGACCCAGCTTGGTGTCGCGGGCCATCACCTCGAACTCCTCGATGTGGATCGAGGTGAACACGTCTTCGGCGACGATCTTCTCGGAGAGAAGGATCGAGTCCTCGTAGTTGTAGCCGTTCCACGGCATGAACGCGACGAGCACGTTGCGGCCGAGTGCCAGATCGCCAAGATCGGTCGACGGACCGTCGGCGATGATGTCGCCCTTGGCCACCACGTCGCCGACGCGCACCAGCGGACGCTGGTTAATGCAGGTCGACTGGTTGGAGCGCTGGAACTTCATCAGGCGATAGATATCGACACCGGACTTCGACGGATCGAGGTCCTCAGTGGCGCGGATAACGATACGCGTGGCGTCAACCTGGTCGATGACACCGCCGCGCTTGGCGGCAATGGCGGCGCCCGAGTCCCGGGCCACGACCGGCTCCATGCCGGTACCGACGAACGGAGCCTCGGCGCGCACCAGCGGCACGGCCTGACGCTGCATATTCGAGCCCATCAGAGCGCGGTTGGCGTCGTCGTTCTCAAGGAACGGGATGAGCGCCGCGGCGACGGACACGACCTGCTTGGGCGACACGTCCATCAGGTCGACGCGTTCCTTGGCAACCTGCGCCGTCTCGCCGGCATGGCGGGAGATGACGAGGTCGTTGACGAAACGGCCCTCGGAATCGAGCTCGGCGTTCGCCTGGGCGACCGTGTACTTGCTCTCTTCCATCGCCGAGAGATAGACGACCTTGTCGGTCACCCGCTCGTTTTCGACGATACGGTAGGGGCTCTCGATGAAGCCGTACTTGTTGACGCGGGCGAACGTGGCCAGCGAGTTGATCAGACCGATATTCGGGCCTTCCGGCGTCTCAATCGGGCAGATGCGGCCGTAGTGCGTGGTGTGCACGTCGCGGACTTCGAAGCCGGCGCGCTCGCGGGTCAGACCGCCCGGGCCAAGGGCCGACAGGCGGCGCTTGTGGGTGATCTCGGAGAGCGGGTTGGTCTGGTCCATGAACTGGCTGAGCTGCGAGGAACCGAAGAACTCGCGCACGGCGGCGGCCGCCGGCTTGGCGTTGATCAGGTCCTGCGGCATGACCGTGTCGATATCGACTGAGCTCATGCGCTCCTTGATGGCGCGCTCCATGCGCAGCAGGCCGACGCGATACTGATTTTCCATCAGCTCGCCGACCGAACGAACGCGGCGGTTGCCGAGGTTATCGATATCGTCGATCTCGCCCTTGCCGTCACGCAGCTCGACCAGGGTCTTGATGACCGAGAGGATATCCTCCTTGCGCAGGATACGCACGGTATCCGGGCACTGGAGGTCCAGGCGCATGTTCATCTTGACGCGGCCGACGGCGCTGAGGTCGTAGCGCTCGGCGTCGAAGAACAGCGACTTGAACATCGCCTCGGCGGTATCGATGGTCGGCGGCTCGCCCGGACGCATGACGCGGTAGATGTCGAACAGGGCGCCTTCGCGCGTCTCGTTCTTGTCCACGGCCAGCGTGTTGCGGATGTAGGCGCCGGTGTTGACGTGGTCGATGTCGAGCAGCGGCAGTTCGTCGATCCCGAGATCGGCGAGCATGGCCATCATCTTCGGCGTGATCTCATCACCGGCTTCGACGTAGATCTCGCCCGTCTGCATGTTGACGACGTCTTCGGCGATGTAGAGGCCCTCGAGCTCCTCGTCGGTCACCTTCAGGGCCTTGAGGCCCTTCTCGGCGAGCTGGCGGGCAGCGCGAGCGGTCAGCTTGCGGCCGGCGCCAACGACCACTTCACCGGTGTCGGCGTCGATCAGGTCGGCAACGGCCTTCATGCCCTTCATGCGATTGGCATCGTAAGGCATGCGCCAGCCATCCTTGGCGCGCTCGTAGATGATCTTGTTATAGAAGGTGTCGAGGATCTCTTCGCCGTCGAGGCCGAGGGCGAACATCAGGCTCGTCACCGGGATCTTGCGGCGGCGGTCGATACGCGCATAGACGATGTCCTTGGCGTCGAACTCGATGTCGAGCCAGGAACCGCGATACGGGATGATGCGCGCGGCAAACAGCAGCTTGCCCGACGAGTGGCTCTTGCCCTTGTCGTGGTCGAAGAACACGCCCGGCGAACGGTGCATCTGCGAAACGATAACGCGCTCGGTGCCGTTGACGATGAAGGTGCCGTTGTCGGTCATGAGCGGCATGTCGCCCATGTAGACATCCTGCTCCTTGATGTCCTTGACCGACTTGGCGCCGGTATCCTCGTCGACATCGAACACGATGAGACGCAGCGTCACCTTGAGCGGCGCGGCGAAGGTCATGCCACGCTGGCGGCACTCGTCGACGTCATACTTCGGCGCCTCGAACTCGTAGCGAACGAATTCAAGGAAAGCCGTGCCAGCAAAGTCGGAAATCGGGAACACAGACTTGAAAACGGCCTGGAGACCCTCCTCCGGACGTCCACCCTTGGGCTCCTCAACCATGAGGAACTGGTCATAGGACGCCTTCTGGACCTCGATCAGGTTCGGCATCTCGGCAACTTCCCGGATGTCTCCGAAGAACTTGCGGACACGCCTGCGGCCGTTGAACGTTTGCGCCATTGCTTCCCTCGTACACCGTGATCGGCAGACCGGAACCCTTTGATATGCAACGCGCTAGACGTCGCCGAAGGGCTCGGGACAAACCGATCGCCGACCGATTGGCCAAGTCTTTAGCCAATTCGATCCGATTCGGGCCAAAAAAAGGCCATCTCAAAAACAACCGTTGGGCGGCCCGATTTTGTCGAGCCGCCCACCGTCAAAATTGTCAGGTCGATTACTTGACGTCGACCTTGGCGCCAGCTTCTTCAAGCTGCTTCTTGATCTTGGCGGCCTCGTCCTTCGACGCGCCTTCCTTGACCGGCTTCGGAGCGCCTTCGACCAGGTCCTTGGCTTCCTTGAGGCCGAGACCGGTGATGGCGCGGACTTCCTTGATCACGTTGATCTTCTTGTCGCCGGCGTCGACGAGGATCACGTCGAACTCGGTCTTCTCTTCTTCGGCGGCGGCCGGAGCGGCACCAGCGGCGCCACCAACAGCGGCGACGGCGACCGGAGCAGCAGCCGAGACGCCCCACTTCTCTTCGAGGAGCTTCGACAGCTCAGCGGCTTCCAGGACGGTCAGGGCCGACAGTTCATCGACCAGCTTGGCAAGATCAGCCATTTCACTTCTTCCTTCAGTAACGGTTCGAACCAGATTTGTATTTCAGGTCGAACGGCCTCACGCCGCTTCGTCCTTCTTGGCATAAGCCCCGAACACACGGGCCAGCTGGCCCGCGGGTGCCTGCAGGACGCCTGCGATGCGGGTCGCCGGGGTATTGATCATACCCAGCAGCTTGGCGCGCAGTTCGTCCAGCGACGGCAGGCTCGCGAGAGCCTTGACGCCGTTGGCATCGAGGTTGGTCTTGCCGAGAGCGCCACCCAGAACGACGAGCTTGTCGTTGGTCTTGGCGTACTCGACGGTGACCTTGGACGCCGCAACCGGATCCGCCGAATAGGCGATAACGGTCGGACCTGTGAACAGGTCAGCAATGTGCTCGGCATCAGTGCCTTGAAGAGCAAGCTTGGCGAGGCGGTTCTTGGCGACCTTGACCTTGCCGCCGGCTTCCCTCATGCGGGCGCGATACGCCTGCAGGTCAGCGACGGTAAGGCCTTGGTAGTGGGACACGACGATGACGCCCGCGCCCTTGAACGAGGCGTTGAGTGCGTCGATCAGTTCCCGCTTTTCCGCTCTATCCACGGCCTGTCTCCAGATAAACGACAAGACTTGCGTCTCGCCGTCAGGTTGCTGTTGCCACGTCTTCACCCTCGATGGGCTCATCCGCGGCGTTCGCGGCCTGTCCGCCAACCCGTTCCGGAAACCGGCGTGGCTGGAGGGAAGAGTTCGAACCGGTACTCATCATGGGAAGAACGGCGAACCGCCCTTCGTATGCCTACGGATCTCACTCCCGTCTCATGCAGGCCCCGACGTCACCCAGAGACTGGGATCGGTCCGGTAGGCTTAGGTCGCGGCATATGCCGGACACCCGCAATCTCGGACAGGGTTGGAAGCCTTCCTCGGAGCAAGCCCCTCGGGAGGCAACCAATCCCGCCGGCCGTAGCCGACGGGAAACTCAATACCCCTTAGCCGGGGTAGCCGACCCTATATAGGTCGGAATTCGTCATTAGGAAGCGGCGCCGACGGAGCCGACTTCAACCTTGACGCCGGGGCCCATGGTCGAGGAGACCGAAAGGCGCTGCAGATAGGTGCCCTTGGCACCCGTCGGGCGGGCCTTCTGGACGGCGTCAACGAGGGCGCGCACGTTGTCGAGCAACGCTTCGGCGCTGAACGACGCCTTGCCGACGCCAGCATGAACGATACCGGCCTTCTCGACGCGGAACTCGACAGCGCCACCCTTGGACGCCTTGACGGCGGCGGTGACGTCGAGCGTAACGGTACCGACCTTGGGGTTCGGCATCAGACCGCGCGGGCCGAGCACCTTACCGAGACGGCCGACGAGCGGCATCATGTCCGGCGTGGCGATGCAGCGGTCGAAGTTGATCTCACCCTTCTGGATGGTCTCGACCAGTTCCTCGGCTCCGACGATGTCGGCGCCAGCGGCGGTCGCTTCGTCAGCCTTGATGCCACGGGCGAACACGGCGACGCGGACGGTCTTGCCGGTGCCATGCGGCAGCTGTACGACGCCACGGACCATCTGATCGGCATGACGGGGATCGACGCCCAGATTGATGGCAACTTCGACGGTCTCGTCGAACTTGGCCGTGGCGCGTTCCTTGATCAGGCCGAGGGCCTCGGTCAGCGGATAGAACTTCTTGCGATCGATGCCTTCGCGGCTGGCGGCGACGCGCTTGGGAAGCTTGGCCATGTCGGTCACTCCGCGATCTTGAGGCCCATGGAGCGGGCAGAGCCCTCAACCATGAGCACGGCGGCGTCGAGGGAGGTGGCGTTCATGTCGACGAGCTTCTTCTCGGCGATTTCACGCACCTGAGCCTTGGTGATGGAGCCGGCCGAACCGGTGCCCGGCGTCTTCGAACCCTTGTCCACACCGGCGGCCTTCTTCAGGAAGTAGGACATTGGCGGGGTACGGAGCTTGAAGGTGAACGAGCGGTCGGCATAGATGGTGAAGAGCACCGGGATCGGCATGCCCTTTTCCATACCCTGCGTCTGCGCGTTGAACGCCTTGCAGAATTCCATGATATTGAGACCGCGCTGACCGAGCGCGGGGCCGATCGGCGGCGACGGGGTCGCCGCACCAGCCGCCACCTGAAGCTTCAGGTAGCCGGTGATTTTCTTCGCCATTTTCTTCTCCTCGTCGGCATATCCGGCAAAGCCGGTTCGCCTTCAGGTTCGTGGTCGGAGGACCGTGTCCCGGCGGCGATTGCCGGGGCCCCTCTCCCACGGGGTGGGTGCCGACCGGAAACCGGACGGCAAACGCGGCACCGTTGACCGGCGCCGCAAGCTTGCATCAGACCTTTTCGACCTGACCGTATTCGAGTTCGACCGGCGTGGCGCGACCGAAGATCGAAACCGCCACCTTGAGACGGCTGCGCTCTTCGTCCACCTCTTCCACGAGGCCGGAGAAGGAAGCGAACGGGCCGTCGGAAACCTTGACCTGCTCGCCGATCTCGAAGCTGACGGACGGCTTGGGCCGCTCGACACCAACTTCGACCTGATTCATGATCCGCTCGGCCTCACGGTCGGGAATGGGAACCGGCTTGTTGTCGGAGCCCAGGAAGCCCGTGACCTTCGGCGTATTCTTGATGAGGTGATAAGCCTCATCGGTCATGTCCATACGAACCAGAACATAACCCGGGAAAAACTTGCGTTCAGCAGCCACCTTGCGGCCACGACGGACCTCGGTGATGCTTTCGGTCGGCACCAGAACCTGCTCGAAGAGGTGCGCGAGCCCGCGCTGCTGAGCCTGCTCCTTGATGGAGTCGGCCACCTTCTTCTCGAAATTCGAGTAGGCGTGCACGATATACCAGCGTTTTGCCATGTCGTCGCTCCCTCGGCGGTCGTTCGTCAGCCGCTGAGGCCGAGCAGCAACCCGACACCCCAGTTCATGATCATATCGGCGACAAGGAAGAAAATCGCCGCAAGGATGGCCATGATGAAGACCATGGTCGTCGTGATCGCCGTTTCGCGACGGGTGGGCCAAGTGACCTTGCCGGCCTCGGTCCGAACCTGCTGCAGAAACTCAAGGGGGCTAGTCTTGGCCATACATCCACTCATGACGGTCGGGCGCGCGGAACGTCAGCTCCGCGCGCCACGAGACAGGAACCGTTATCTATAGCGTTCGGCAGATCCACGCAAGAGGGAAATGGCAGGGGCAGCAGGGCTCGAACCCGCGACCTGCGGTTTTGGAGACCGCCGCTCTACCAACTGAGCTATACCCCTAGACTTCCGCTCGCGGACGCCAGTCCGTTCGCTTATAGCCGAACCGGCTTCAGGATCAAGCACCAAAAGCGCGGTGCGCCCTTCTTACCGATTCTTGCCGGCGGAGCAACCCCCGCCGGGTAATTTCTTTTTCTCCCGAATGACTTGGCTGTGGATCAACCTAACAATTCAGGAGATTCCGACGGCCCAAGCCGCCGGAAGTACGTCATTACTCGACGATCGAAGCAACGACGCCGGCGCCGCCCCAGTCCGCGCTTGTCGCGGACGGTGCTGGTTGCTCCATCGTCACTCGACGATGGAGGCCACCACACCTGCTCCAACCGTGCGGCCACCTTCACGGATAGCGAAGCGGAGCTTCTCTTCCATGGCGATCGGAACGATCAGCTGGACGTTCATCGTCACGTTGTCACCGGGCATCACCATCTCGACGCCTTCGTTCAGCGTCACCACGCCGGTCACGTCCGTCGTGCGGAAGTAGAACTGCGGGCGGTAGTTGGTGAAGAACGGCGTGTGACGGCCACCCTCTTCCTTGGTCAGGATGTAGGCTTCGGCCTTGAACTTGGTGTGCGGGTTCACGGAAGCCGGCTTGCACAGGATCTGGCCGCGCTCGACGTCTTCACGCTTGGTGCCGCGCAGCAGCGCGCCGATGTTGTCGCCAGCCTGGCCCTGATCGAGCAGCTTGCGGAACATTTCAACGCCGGTCACGGTCGTCTTGGTCGTCGGACGGATACCGACGATCTCGACTTCCTCGCCGACCTTGACGATGCCGCGCTCGACACGGCCGGTCACCACGGTGCCACGACCGGAGATCGAGAACACGTCTTCGATCGGCATCAGGAACGGCTGGTCAACCGGACGGTCCGGCTGCGGGATGTAGGCGTCGACCTGCGTCATCAGCTCGAGGATGGCGTCGTGGCCGAGGACCGGATCGCCGTTCTCGAGGGCAACGAGAGCGGAACCCTTGACGATCGGGATGTCGTCGCCGGGGAACTCGTAGGACGACAGAAGCTCACGAACTTCCATCTCGACGAGCTCGAGCAGCTCCGGATCGTCGACCATGTCGCACTTGTTCAGGAACACGACGATGGCCGGAACGCCGACCTGACGGGCGAGCAGGATGTGCTCGCGGGTCTGCGGCATCGGGCCGTCAGCGGCCGACACGACCAGGATCGCGCCATCCATCTGGGCGGCACCGGTGATCATGTTCTTGACGTAGTCGGCGTGGCCTGGGCAGTCGACGTGAGCATAGTGACGGTTGGTCGTCTCGTACTCGACGTGGGCCGTGTTGATGGTGATGCCGCGCGCCTTCTCTTCAGGAGCAGCGTCGATCTGATCGTAAGCCTTGAACGTCGCGCCACCGGTCTCGGCGAGCACCTTGGTGATCGCAGCCGTCAGCGACGTCTTGCCATGGTCAACGTGACCGATCGTGCCGATGTTGCAGTGCGGCTTCGT
>JAEZHI010000011.1 GCA_023436885.1 Pseudomonadota bacterium
CCAGCTGCGTATCGTGGAAGCTGACGCGTTTGACCGTATCGAAAAGCTTCTGATCGGTCGCGTGGCCAATGGCGGCCCCAACAAGCTGGCCAAGGGCGCAAAGATCGACAAGGCTTACCTGGACAGCGTCGAGAAGTTCCACTGGTTCGACATCCGTCCTGCCGAAGACGACGTGGCTGCACAGCTGGAGTCCAGCAAGAACTCGCTGGAGCAGACGCGCCACGAATTCGACCTGGCCTTTGAAGAAAAGCGCAAGAAGCTGACCCAGGGCGACGAGCTGCCCGCAGGCGTGCTGAAGATGGTCAAGGTGTACTTGGCTGTGAAGCGCCGCTTGCAGCCTGGTGACAAGATGGCCGGTCGCCACGGTAACAAGGGTGTGGTCTCCAAGATCGTGCCTGTGGAAGACATGCCTTTCATGGCCGACGGCACCACTGCCGACATCGTGCTGAACCCTCTGGGTGTGCCTTCGCGTATGAACATCGGCCAGGTGCTGGAAGTGCACTTGGGCTGGGCCGCCAAGGGCCTGGGCCAGCGCATCGGCGACATGCTGCGTGACGAAGCCAAGGTGGCTGAAGTGCGTGCCTTCCTGGACGAGGTCTACAACAGCCGCGGCCGCAAGGAAGATCTGTCTCAGCTGAGCGACGACGAAATCATGCGCATGGCTGAGAACCTCAAGGACGGCGTGCCTTTCGCAACGCCCGTGTTTGACGGTGCTTCCGAGCAGGAAATCAAGGACATGCTGAAGCTGGCATACCCTGATGACTTGAAGGAGCGCAAGGGTCTGACCGAGACACGCACACAGGCTTATCTGTATGACGGCCGTACTGGTGAGCGCTTCGAGCGCCCCACTACCGTGGGCTACATGCACTACCTGAAGCTGCACCACTTGGTCGACGACAAGATGCACGCTCGTTCCACCGGTCCTTACTCGCTGGTGACACAGCAGCCTCTGGGCGGTAAGGCGCAGTTCGGTGGTCAGCGTTTCGGTGAGATGGAAGTGTGGGCGCTGGAAGCATACGGCGCCGCCTACGTTCTGCAGGAAATGCTGACGGTGAAGTCCGACGACGTGGTGGGTCGTACCAAGGTGTACGAATCCATTGTGAAGGGCGAACATGCGATCGAAGCCGGTATGCCCGAATCGTTCAACGTGCTGGTCAAGGAAATTCGTTCCCTGGGCCTGGACATCGAACTCGAACGTACCTAAGGCCTTAAAGAAAGTGAGCGCCTAGCGCTTGTCCATAAAGGATTTGCAAGGGTTTTCATATTGAAACCCTTGTCCTTCAAGCGCTGGCAGCTATAAATTTTGTGAAAAGGGAAAGAGTTACATGAAATCGCTACTCGACCTGTTCAAGCAATTCACGCCGGATGAGCATTTCGATGCCATCAAGATCGGCTTGGCTTCGCCCGAGAAAATTCGTTCCTGGTCTTTTGGTGAGGTGAAGAAGCCTGAGACCATCAACTACCGTACGTTCAAGCCCGAGCGCGACGGCCTGTTCTGCGCCAAGATCTTTGGTCCTATCAAGGACTACGAATGCTTGTGCGGCAAGTACAAGCGCCTGAAGCACCGTGGTGTGATCTGCGAAAAGTGCGGTGTTGAAGTCACGCAGACCAAGGTGCGCCGCGAGCGCATGGGTCACATCGACCTGGCAGCCCCTTGCGCCCACATCTGGTTCCTGAAGTCCCTGCCTTCGCGTCTGGGCCTGGTGCTGGACATGACACTGCGCGACATCGAGCGCGTGCTGTACTTTGAAGCCTACGTGGTGACCGACCCCGGCATGACTCCGCTGAAGAAGTTCAGCATCATGTCCGAGGACGACTACGACGCCAAGTGCCAGGAATACGGCTACGACGAGTTCACCGCCAAGATGGGCGCGGAAGCGATCAAGGAGCTGCTCGAGTCCATCGACATCGACAGCGAAATCGAGCGCCTGCGCAACGACCTGACTGGCTCTGAAGTCAAGGTCAAGAAGAACGCCAAGCGCCTGAAGCTGCTGGAAGCCTTCAAGAAGTCCGGTATCAAGCCCGAGTGGATGGTGCTGGAAGTGCTGCCTGTGCTGCCTCCCGATCTGTGTCCTCTGGTACCTCTGGACGGTGGCCGTTTTGCCACTTCCGACCTGAACGACCTGTATCGCCGCGTGATCAACCGTAACTCGCGTCTGCGTCGTCTGCTCGAGTTGAAGGCTCCTGAAATCATTGCGCGCAACGAAAAGCGCATGCTGCAGGAAGCTGTGGACTCGCTGCTGGATAACGGCCGTCGCGGCAAGGCCATGACGGGCGCTAACAAGCGTGCCCTGAAGTCGCTGGCCGACATGATCAAGGGTAAGAGCGGTCGCTTCCGTCAGAACTTGCTGGGTAAGCGCGTGGACTACTCCGGTCGTTCCGTGATTACCGTGGGTCCTTACCTGAAGCTGCACCAGTGCGGTCTGCCCAAGCTGATGGCCCTGGAGCTGTTCAAGCCCTTCATCTTTGCTCAGCTGGAGCAGCGTGGCATTGCTACGACCATCAAGGCTGCCAAGAAGGAAGTGGAATCCGGCACACCCGTGGTGTGGGACATCCTGGAAGAGGTCATCAAAGAACACCCCATCATGCTCAACCGTGCGCCTACGCTGCACCGTTTGGGTATCCAGGCGTTCGAACCTATCCTGATCGAAGGCAAGGCACTGCAACTGCACCCACTGGTCTGCGCGGCGTTCAACGCTGACTTTGACG
>JAEZHI010000003.1 GCA_023436885.1 Pseudomonadota bacterium
CTAGGTACCAGCGCGTGGTGCGTTTGAGGCACTACGCCACCACTGACCTTGTCTTTCAGGTCTTGAACACGCGCACAGTTGCGCAGCAACTCGATCGACTGCACCAACTGGCCACCCACAGGCACGAATGCCTGCTTCGCACTGGCGCGCAAGCGCTTGAGTCTTTTGACAGCGCCTGTCACCCAAAACACCAACACAGCCAATAGCAGCCACTCCAGCGACAAGATCCACATCGTTTGCTTATTCCTTGTACCAATAAAAACGCTCCCTACCCACCATAAGGCAAGTAGGGAGCGTCTTGCAAGGCGTCACCTTATCAGGGTAACGCTGCGATTACGCAATGCTGTCTTTACTCAGCATCCGCCTCACCAGCAGCAGCCATTTCAGCGGCTTCGGCTTCAGCGATGGCACGGCGCTCTGCGTCGTCCATAGCATCCTTGGCCTTGCGTGCTTGGTGGTAAGCCAAACCAGTACCGGCAGGGATCAAACGACCCACGATCACGTTTTCCTTCAGGCCGCGCAGCTCGTCGCGCTTGCCCATGATCGCAGCTTCGGTCAGCACGCGGGTCGTTTCCTGGAAGGAAGCCGCAGAGATGAACGAATCGGTCGACAGCGAAGCCTTGGTAATACCCAGCAACACGTTGGAGTAGGTTGCGGGGATCTTGCCCTGGGCCTGCAGCGCTTCGTTGGTGTTGAGGATCTCGGAACGCTCCACCTGCTCGCCAGCGATGTAGGTAGAGTCGCCGGGGTTCTCGACCACCACGCGACGCAGCATCTGGCGAACGATCACCTCGATGTGCTTGTCGTTGATCTTCACGCCCTGCAGACGGTACACATCCTGCACTTCGTCCACGATGTAGCGCGACAGCTCTTCGATACCCAGCAGACGCAGGATGTCCTGAGGATCGGCGGGGCCGTCCACGATCAGTTCACCCTTGTTCACCACCTGGCCTTCGTGGACCAGAATGTTGCGCTCCTTGGGCACCAGCTCTTCCCAGACCTTGCCTTCCAGATCAGTGATCTGCAGGCGGACCTTGCCCTTGGTTTCCTTACCAAAGGAGATCGTACCGGTCATCTCGGCCAGCGTACCCTTGTCCTTAGGCGTACGTGCTTCGAACAGTTCGGCCACACGTGGCAGACCACCGGTAATGTCTCGGGTCTTCTGACCTTCCACAGGGATACGTGCCAGCACCTCGCCGGGGCCCACTTCCTGGCCGTCGCGCACCTGAATCAGCGCGCCGACCTGGAAGCCGATGGTCACGGAGTGGTCGGTACCAGGGATCTTGACTTCCTGGTCGTTGGCATCCACCAGCTTGACCTGAGGACGCACCACCTTGGTAGAACCACGACGCTTGGGGTCGATCACGACCAGGGTCGACAGACCGGTCACATCGTCCACCTGCTTGGCCACGGTCAGACCTTCTTCCACATTCTCGAACTTCACGCGACCAGCGTATTCGGTAATGATGGGGCGGGTCAGAGGGTCCCAGCTCGCCAGGATCTTGCCGGCCTTGATGGCTTCATCAGGCTTGATGGTCAGGATGGCGCCGTAAGGCACCTTGTGACGCTCACGCTCGCGGCCGTTTTCGCTGATGATGATCTCGCCGGAACGGGAAATCACCACCAGTTCGCCCTTGGTGTTGGTCACATAACGCATGGTGGCGTTGAAACCAATCGAACCGTTGGACTTGGCTTCCACGCTGGAGGCCACTGCTGCACGCGAAGCCGCACCACCAATGTGGAAGGTACGCATGGTCAGCTGGGTACCAGGTTCACCGATGGACTGCGCAGCGATCACGCCCACAGCTTCACCCAGGTTCACCAGACCACCGCGGCCCAGGTCACGGCCGTAGCACTTGGCGCATAGACCGTAGCGGGTTTCGCAGGTCAGCGCAGTGCGGACCTTGATTTCGTCCACGCCCTGAGCTTCCAGCTCTTCGATGATGTCTTCGGTCAGCAGGGTACCTGCAGACAGCAGCACTTCACGGTTTTCGGGGTGCAGCACATCTTCCGCAGTCGTGCGGCCCAGCACGCGATCGCGCAGGGATTCGATCACTTCACCACCTTCCACGATAGCGCGCATCAGCGTGCCATTGTGGGTGCCGCAGTCGTTTTCGGTCACAACCAGATCCTGGGTCACGTCCACCAGACGACGTGTCAGGTAACCGGAGTTCGCAGTCTTCAACGCCGTGTCGGCCAGACCCTTACGGGCACCGTGGGTCGAAATAAAGTACTGCAGAACGTTCAGACCTTCGCGGAAGTTCGCGGTAATAGGTGTCTCGATAATCGAGCCATCTGGCTTGGCCATCAGACCACGCATACCGGCCAGCTGACGAATCTGAGCTGCCGAACCACGAGCACCCGAGTCCGCCATCATGTAGATCGCGTTGAAGGACTCCTGGTCCACTTCGTTGCCGTGACGGTCAATGGTCTTCTGAACCTTCAGCTGGTCCATCATCACCTTGGACACGTCGTCACCGGCCTTGCCCCAGATGTCCACCACCTTGTTGTAGCGCTCACCTGCGGTCACCAGACCGGAGACGTACTGCTGCTCGATTTCCTTCACTTCGGCTTCTGCGCGAGCCAGGATATCGGCCTTCTGTGGAGGTACCAGCATGTCGTCGATGGACACGGAGAAGCCCGCGTGTGTCGACAGACGGAAGCCGTTTTGCAGCAGCTTGTCAGCGAACACCACGGTGGCCTTCAGGCCGCACTTGCGGAAGGAAGAATTGATCAGCTTGGAGATCTCTTTCTTCTTCAGTGCCTTGTTCATGTGGCTGAAAGGCAGGCCCTTGGGCAGAATTTCGGACAGCAGCGCACGGCCCACGGTGGTTTCCACCAGGCTCACGCTCTTTTCGAATTCGCCAGTTTCCTTGTTCTTGGTCCACTCAGGCAGACGCACGCTGATCTTGGCGTGCAGTTCCACTTCACCAGCGTCCAGTGCGCGCTGCACTTCGTTGGTGTCCAGGAACACCATGCCTTCGCCCTTGCCGTTGATCTTTTCACGGGTGGCGTGATACAGACCCAGCACCACGTCCTGAGAAGGAACGATGGAAGGTTCGCCCGAAGCAGGGAACAGCACGTTGTTCGAAGCCAGCATCAGTGCGCGAGCTTCCATCTGTGCTTCCACAGACAGAGGAACGTGCACAGCCATCTGGTCACCGTCAAAGTCAGCGTTGAACGCCGCGCAGACCAGTGGGTGCAGTTGCAGTGCCTTGCCTTCGATCAGGATAGGTTCGAACGCCTGGATACCCAAACGGTGCAGCGTAGGCGCACGGTTGAGCATGAT
>JAEZHI010000032.1 GCA_023436885.1 Pseudomonadota bacterium
ACCAGACCAAGGTCATGAACGGCACCCTCGTCCGTATCCTCTCCTGGTACGACAACGAGTGGGGCTTCTCCAACCGCATGGCCGACACCGCCGTCGCCATCGCCAAGACCCTCTGATCCAGACCGAAAAGGCCGAGCCCGCTCTCTGGAGGACCCCATCGTGGAGTCTGGCCGGAGGCGGGCTCGACCGCTCTTACCGCGGCCGACCGCCATCCGTCGCAAGCGCGACCCGCGCATTCCGGAGTGGCGGCGCACGAAGCGAGGACCCACTCATGAGCAGCTTCAAGACCATCGATGACGCCGACGTAGCCGGCAAACGCGCCCTCGTCCGCGTTGACCTGAACGTTCCGATGGAAAACGGCGTCGTTACCGACACCACCCGCATCGACCGTATCGTCCCCACCATTCTCGACCTCGCCAAGAAGGGCGCCAAGGTCATCCTGCTGGCCCACTTCGGCCGCCCGAAGGGCGAGCGCAAGGCCGAGGACAGCCTGAAGCCGATCGTCGCCCCGCTGGCCAAGGCCATCGGCAAGCCTGTCGCCTTCGCTGACGACTGCATCGGCGAAGTTGCCGAGAAGGCCGTTGCCGCGCTGTCGAACGGCGAGATCCTGCTGCTTGAGAACACCCGCTTCTACAAGGGCGAAGAGAAGAACGACCCGGCGCTGGTCGACGCCCTCGCCAAGCTCGGCGATCTCTACGTCAACGACGCCTTCTCGGCCGCTCACCGCGCCCATGCGACGACCGAAGGTCTCGCCCACAAGCTCCCGGCCTATGCCGGCCGCACCATGCAGGCCGAGCTGACCGCCCTCGGTGCCGCCCTCGGCACGCCGAAGCGTCCGGTTCTGGCCGTCGTCGGTGGCGCCAAGGTGTCGACCAAGATCGACCTCCTCGAGAACCTCGTCGCCAAGGTCGACATCCTGGTGATCGGCGGCGGCATGGCCAACACCTTCCTGGCCGCTCAGGGCATCAACGTCGGCAAGTCGCTCTGCGAGCACGACCTCGCCGAGACCGCCAAGCGCATCCTGGCCAAGGCCAAGGAAACCAAGTGCGAAATCGTGCTGCCGGTCGACGCCGTCGTCGCCCGTGAGTTCAAGTCCGGTGCCGCCAACGAGGTCGTTTCCGTCAACGCCGTTCCGGCCGACGCCATGATCCTCGATGCCGGTCCGAAGTCGATCGACGCCGTCAAGGCCGCCATCGACAAGGCTAAGACCCTGGTCTGGAACGGACCGCTCGGCGCCTTCGAAATCGAGCCCTTCGACAAGGCGACCGTTGCCGCCGCCCAGTATGCCGCTGCCGCCACCAAGGCCGGCAAGTTGCTGACCGTTGCCGGCGGTGGCGACACCGTTTCGGCGCTCAATCACGCCGGCGCTGCCGACACCTTCACCTACATCTCGACGGCTGGCGGCGCCTTCCTCGAGTGGATGGAAGGCAAGGAACTGCCGGGCGTCAAGGCGCTTGAAGGCTGATTTGACCTCGGTCGCAGGCGGCCTCCGGCCTTGGCTCTCGCGCTTTGCGCGGGCGCCGCTTGGCGCCGGAAGCCGCTGACGCGGCTTCGGGAGACCAAACGACACTGTTTGGTTCCCCTTGACCAGGTTTATGATATGAAGCGCCCCGTGCCCTCTCCCGGGCACGGGGCTTTTCTTTCCCGGAGGTTTCCTTGCGCGCCCGCCTGTTCCTGATCACGCCTCGCGTCGTCGACGCCGCCACGTTCGCGCCCAAGCTTGAGGCCGCGCTGGCTGCCGGAGATGTCGCCTCGTTGCTGATCGCCCCTGAAGCCGCCACGGAAAATGAACTCCAGGCAATCGCCGAAACGCTGGTGCCGATCGCACAGAAGCGCGATGTAGCAGCCCTCGTCGTCGGCAACAGCCGCGTGATGGGCAGAGCCAGGGCCGATGGCATCCACATCGAAGCCGGCGAGACGGCGCTGAAGGAAGCGATCGAGACCCTGCAGCCGAAGTCCATCGTGGGCGCCGGCAACCTTCGGGTCCGTCACGAAGCTATGGAAGCCGGCGAAGCCGGTGCCGACTACGTCTTCTTCGGTCTGCTCGATCTTGAGGAAGCCGACGAGGCACACCGCAAGACCATAGATCTCGGCGCCTGGTGGGCCGAGCTGTTCGAACCGCCCTGCGTGCTGCTGTCTGGCCGTTCGATGGAATCGGTCGAAGCCTGCGCTCGCACCGGAGCCGATTTCGTCGCCGTTCGCGCCGCGATCTGGGACCATCCGGGCGGACCGGCTGCCGCCATCTCCGAGGCCAACGCCATTCTCGACCGTGTCGCGGCGGAATCGCCCGAGGAATAGGCCGACCGGCACCTGCCGTATTCCCGGCCAACTTGAACGCTAACGCTGCCGCCTGACACAGTTTCAACCAGCGGAGCATCCACGATGCTCCGGCAGAGCCGAAACCGCGATGCCGATGCCGCATGAAGTCCGCGCCTGTCTAGCCGCCGTACTTGGCCTCGCTCTTCTTGTCGGGCCAGCGGTAGCAGTCGAGTCCACTCCTACGCCAAAGCCGCCGCCATCCCCGGCCAGCAAGACAGGGCCGTCGATACCAGACCTTCTCAACTCCCTGCCGGACAACGACAAGATCGACTATGCCTTTGGCGCGTTCCAGCGCGGCTATTACCTGACCGCCTTTGAAATTGCCGTCGAGCGCGCCAAGCTGGGCGACGCCAAGGCACAAAGCCTGATTGGCTATCTCTACGCCAATGGCCTGGGTCTGCCCAGAAAACCGGACGAAGCCATCATCTGGTACAAGCTCGCCGCCAAGAATGGCGACCCGCAAGCCCTCGTCGAACTCGCCAATCTCGCCGCGCTCGGCATCGGCGAGCCGATCGACAAGAAGCAGGCCGCCTCCTATCTCGAAGAAGCCCTGGGCAAGGGCGTCGTCGAGGCCAACTACTGGCTGGGCCTCCTCTGCATCGATCCGTCGTCCGGTGTTCTCGACTACGCCCGCGCCGCCGCCCTGTTCAAGGCCGCGGCCGATGAAGGCAATGTCGACGCGATCTACGCCCTTGCGGCCCTCAACCGTGAAGGACAGGGCGTCCCGAAGAATGAAGAAGAAGCCGCGCGCCTGATGGGCCAGGCAGCGAAAGCCGGCCACATCGCTGCACAGGTCGAATATGCCATCATGATGTTCAACGGCACCGGCGTCGCCCGCAACGAAAAGATTGCCGCTGCCTGGTTCAAGGTTGCGGCCGAAGCCGGCAATCCGGTCGCCCAGAGCCGCCTTGCCCGTCTTTATGCCGCAGGTGAAGGTGTGCCGCGTGATCTGTCGGCAGCCAGCCAATGGTATGGCTACGCCAAGGCCGCCGGTCTGACCGATCCCTGGCTCGATCAACAGTTGGCGCCCGGAGCCGCAAACGGTGCCGCAACGGCCGAAGCTCCAAAGGGAGACACTGCCAAGACCGACGCCGCAAAGCCCGATGAAGGCCCCCGCAACCTACCCGGCGTCGATGCAGGCAACTGATCCACGCACGGGAACCGATCGTCTTGCGCGGTAGCCAGCGAGCCGCGGCGTCCAGCGCCGGTGTCGCGTCTCGGAGCAGGTCCGTTGCCGGCAAGAGACCCTCGCTGCTAATCGCACTGAAACGAATGCCGGGTTAGGGCTTGCGCTCGGCTGCGGTTTGTGATGGCTACGCAGCCAACGTTTTTCCTTGAAGGATCCCCAGAAAATGGCTCGTTCAGCCCTCCTCAACGTCATGGTCGCGGCTGTCCGCAAGGCCGGACGCGGTCTTGCCCGTGATTTCGGCGAGGTCGAAAACCTGCAGGTCTCGATGAAGGGCCCCGGCGATTTCGTCTCTTCCGCCGACAAGCGCTCAGAGCAGATACTCTATGAGGAGCTGAAGCGGGTGCGTCCCACCTATGGCTTCCTGATGGAAGAGCGCGGCGAGGTAGCCGGCGAGGACGAGCAGCACCGCTGGGTGATCGATCCGCTCGACGGCACCACCAACTTCCTGCACTCGATCCCGATCTTCTCGATCTCTCTCTCGCTTGAGCGCAACGGCGTGCCGATCGCCGGCGTGGTCTTCAATCCGGCCACCGATGAACTCTACACCGCCGAGCGCGGCGCGGGTGCCTTCGTCAACGACCGTCGCCTGCGCGTCTCGGCGCGTCGTGAAATGCCGGACTGCGTCATCGGCACCGGCGTGCCGCACCTTGGCCGTGGCAACCACCCGCTCTATCTCAATGAGCTCCGTCAGGTGATGGCCAACTGCGCTGGCATCCGCCGCCTGGGTTCCGCCGCCCTCGACCTTTGCTACGTCGCCGCCGGCAAGTTGGACGGCTTCTGGGAAGACGACCTCAACCCGTGGGACACCTCGGCCGGCTGGCTGATGATCAAGGAGGCCGGCGGCTTCGTCACCGACAAGGCCGGCAAGGAAGACATGCACGCCTCGCGCACCCTGGTTGCCGGCAATGAGGCGATCCACGCCCAGTTGCTCGCCACGCTCCGGAAGGCCTGACCCGCCGCTACGGCCTGAACCGACGAACTTCCCCCGAAAAATTCGGGGGAACTGGCCGTATCCCTTGCTCTTTTTGCCGCAAATCGCGTTTACTGTGTTGCGCGATCAGAGAGAGCAAGCGACACAGCCATGGCCAAAGATGCGTCCGGTATCAAGCTCACCAGCCCTCAAGTCTATCTCTGGCGGATGGCGGTGTTTCTGGTCATTGCGGCCTTCGTGGGCTTGCTTCTGTCCAGGCAGTTGAAGACCGCCTTCATGGCCAACCCCGGCCTCAATGGCCTGATTTTCTCGGTAGCGCTCGTCGGCATCCTGCTGATTTTCCGCCAGGTCATTCGTCTCTTCCCCGAGGTGCGTTGGGTCAATACCTATCGCTTTGGCGAGCCAGGCCTTGAAGTGCGCAAGCAGCCGGTGCTGCTCGCTCCGATGGCCACATTGCTTGGCGACCGCTTCGGTCAGCGGGCAATCTCCGCATCGGCCATGCGGTCGCTGCTCGAATCGATCGCCACCCGCCTCGACGAGGCGCGCGACATGTCGCGCTACATGACAGGTCTTCTGGTTTTCCTTGGTCTTCTCGGCACCTTCTATGGCCTGATCTCCACCGTGAACTCGGTCGGCGCCACCATTCAGGGCCTCGACGTCGGCTCGGGGACGGCGAGCGTCATCTTCGAAGATTTGAAGAGTGGATTGCAGGCCCCGCTCTCCGGCATGGGCACCGCCTTCTCGTCCTCGCTGTTCGGTCTCGCCGGCTCGCTGATCGTCGGCTTCCTCGACCTGCAGGCCGGACAGGCGCAGAACCGCTTCTATCTCGACCTCGAAGACTGGCTGTCGACCCAGGCGGAGCTTGATTCGGCCGGCGATGTCGGCGCCAGCATCCGCGACGCCCAGAACATCGATGATCTCAGGGGCGCCCTCGAACACCTCTCCAAGCAGATCCAGGATGGCGGCTCCGGCACGCGATCCAGCCAGGCAATGGCCAACCTCGCAGAGGGTATCCAGGGCCTCGTCCAGCACATGCGCGCCGAGCAGCAGTTGGTGCGCGCCTGGGCGGAGAGTCAGGGCGAACAGCAGAAGGAAATCCGGCGGCTGCTGGAACTTCTCACCGGCGCCGTCGAACGTTCGGACCGCGGCTGAGCCAACAACGGAGAGGTTGACCGACCATGGCCCTCGGACGCCGCAGGTTTTCGACCCAGCAGGATTACTGGCCGGCCTTCGTCGACATGCTCACCACGCTGGTGCTGTCGATCATCTTCCTGCTGTCCGTCTTCTCGCTGGCTCAATTCTTCCTGAGCCAGCAGATCACCGACAAGGATACGGTGCTCGGCCGCCTCAACGCCCAGATCGCCGAGTTGACCGAGTTGCTCGCCATGGAGCGCGCCTCCAACCGCGACCTGCAGGACAACGTGGCGATGCTTGAGTCGAACCTCAAGGAAGCCCAGGCCGCCCGCGACAACCTGCAAGGCCTGATTGCCAGTCAGTCCGGCGCCAATGACGCTGCCGACAACAAGCTGCAGGCTCTGACCTCTCAGCTCAGCGACGAAAAGCGCGCCAGCCAGCGAGCCCTCGCCCAGGTCGAACTCCTCAATCAGCAGATTGCCGCGCTCCGGCGCCAGATCGCGGCGCTTGAGGATGCCCTCAATGCGTCCGAATCCCGCGACCGCGAAAGCTCGGCCAAGATCGCCGATCTCGGCAAGCGGCTCAACGTGGCTCTGGCTCAGCGGGTGCAGGAACTGGCTCGTTATCGCTCCGATTTCTTCGGCCGTCTGAGAGAGATCCTGTCGCAACGCTCCGATATCCGCGTGGTCGGCGACCGTTTCGTCTTCCAGTCTGAAGTGCTGTTCGATTCCGGCAACGACGAGGTGAACCCAGCCGGTCGGGGCGAGCTCGACAAGCTGGCCGATGCCGTGCTTCAGCTCGAAGGTCAGATCCCGCCTGAAATCGCCTGGGTCCTGCGCGTCGACGGCCACACTGATGCCCGGCCGCTCTCCGGCAATGGTCGCTTCCGTGACAACTGGGAGCTTTCGTCGGCGCGCGCCATTTCGGTCGTCAAATACCTGATCAGCAAGGGCATCTCGCCAAACCACCTGGTGGCCGCCGGTTTCGGTGAGTTCCAGCCACTCGAAGAAGGCGACAGCGACGAGGCCAACGCCAAGAACCGTCGCATCGAGCTCAAGCTGACTGAGCGCTGATACCATCAGCCACGAGGCAACGAGCAGTCGTAACAGTCGTTCACAATTTTTGACCCTTGTCCGTTCACCACCCGTTTATCATCCGGGCCTCAGAACAAGACAAAGCGCCTCAATCGGCGCCCTAGATCTTGGTTGCGCATCTGCTTTTCGATCAGGCCATTCAGGCCGATCGGCGGATGCTCGGGGAAAGCGCGGACGAACGACATGGCACGCAGATTTTTCGGAACCGACGGCATCCGCGGCACGGCGAACAGCTGGCCCATCACTCCGGAAATCGCCCTCAAGGTCGGTATGGCCGCCGGCCTCGCCTTCCATCGTGGCGACCATCGCCACCGTGTCGTCATCGGCAAGGATACCCGCCTCTCCGGCTACATGATCGAACCGGCGTTGACCGCCGGCTTCACCGCTGTCGGTGTCGACGTGTTTCTGACCGGCCCAGTGCCGACACCGGCCGTCGCCATGCTGACGCGCAGCCTCAGGGCTGACCTCGGCGTGATGATCTCAGCCTCGCACAATCCCTTCGCCGACAATGGCATCAAGCTGTTCGGCCCCGATGGCTACAAGCTCAGCGACGAGGTGGAACTGGCCATCGAGGAAATGTTGGATGGCGACTTCACCGGCCGCCTCGCCGCTCCGGCCAACCTCGGCCGCGCCAAGCGCGTCGATGGCGAGCGTGCTCGTTACGTGGAATCGGCCAAGCGCACCCTCTCCCGCCATATCTCTTTCGAAGGCCTGCGCGTGGTGGTCGACTGCGCCAATGGCGCCGCCTACAAGGTGGCGCCGGAAGTGCTGTGGGAGCTCGGCGCCGAAGTGGTTGCCTTGGGCGTCGATCCCAACGGCCTCAACATCAACCGCGATTGCGGCTCGACCAGCCTCGCCGCCATCACCGAGAAGGTCCGGGAAGTCCGCGCCGATATCGGCATTGCCCTCGACGGCGACGCCGATCGTGTCATCATCATCGACGAGAAGGGCCAGGTGGTCGACGGCGATCAACTGATGGCCGTGGTTGCCGCCTCGTTCAAGGAGGATGGTCGCCTGTCTCGCCAGGGCATTGTCGCCACGGTGATGTCCAACCTCGGCCTCGAACGCTATCTTCAGAGCATCGGCCTTGAGCTCGTTCGCACCAAAGTCGGCGACCGCTACGTCGTCGAGGCGATGCGGGCGGGTGCCTACAACGTTGGCGGCGAGCAGTCCGGCCATATCGTGCTGTCCGATTACGCCACCACCGGCGACGGTCTCGTCGCCGCGCTGCAGGTTCTCGCCGTGGTCAAGCGCTCCGGTAAGCCAGTAAGCGAGGTCTGCCACCGTTTCGATCCGGTTCCGCAACTTCTGAAGAACGTGCGCGTCAAGGGCGGGAAGCCGCTCGAAGAGGAAAGCGTCAAGGCCGCCATCGTTGCCGCCGAAAGCCGTCTTGGCTCGGGCGGCCGCATCCTCGTCCGACCGTCCGGCACCGAGCCGCTGATCCGCGTCATGGGAGAAGGCGACAACGCCGATCTCGTCGCTGCGGCGGTCGGTGAGATCGTCGACGCCATCAGCAGTGCGGCGGCCTGATTTTCGGCCTGAAATCCTTAAGATTGGCCCCGGCAACTCGCGTTGTCGGGGCCATTTCGTTGGCAGGCGTCACGAGCAAAACTGGCGGCCGACACCTGAATCGAATCTATAAACAAATGTCTATTGCTAAACATCAGCACCGCAACGCTGTTCCGGGCTGAAGGAATTCATAGAAAATCAAGGTTAAGCAACGTGGTTAAGCCGGGATTAACCGACTTGTCCTAAAAATCGGTCCGAAAGCGATGATGACCGGCGGTATTCCGCCTCGCGATCATGCTTCAGCGGAAGGATCGATCCATGCGCAGTCTCACATCAAACCTTTGCCTGGCCGTGGCTGCGACGTTCGGCCTCGCAGCTTTTTCGGGCGCCGTTCACGCCGCCGATATGCCGGTTGAATATCCGCCGGTCATCGAAGCACCGGAACCCATGCCCCTGCCGGCCGTTGGTGGCTGGTATCTCCGCGGCGATATCGGCTACAAATTCTATCAAGCTCCCAAGGGTGTTCTAAGCGACCGGACCTGGGGCAGCTTTGGCAACAATGGTGAGCTTGGCAAAGAAAAGATGCAGGGCGCGGCCGATTTCGGCGCTGGCGTCGGCTATAAGTTCAACGACTATCTGCGCTCTGATCTGACGATCGACTACGAGACGCCGGCAAAGTTCCGGGGCCGTGCCTTCTGTCAGGACCCGGCCAACGGTTGCCCGGTGGCGCCCAGCGGCCGGTGGGAGAACTCCGAGCGCGCAAAGATCACAGCGTATAGCGCCCTTGCCAACGTTTATGCCGATCTCGGTGATTTCCACGGCCTGAAGCCATACCTTGGTGCCGGTGCCGGCGCGTCTTATCTGAGGACGAGCGACGTGAAGTCCAGTGCTCAGGATGGCTTTAGTGGCAACTATCCTGGTGGTGCCGGCAAGTGGAACTTCGCCTGGGCCCTCATGGCAGGTGTTGAATATCCCATCACCGATCGCCTCAGCCTCGATCTTGGGTATCGTTACCTCAATCTCGGCGATGCGGAGACAGGTTCCGTGACCGAAAACCTCGGCGGCGGCGTCGCCGGCAAGACCACCAAGATCAAATACGAGGACATCCAGGCCCACGAAGTTCGCCTCGGCCTTCGCTACTACCTCAATTGAGATCTACACGTTATCTTGCGAAGACGGCGGGAAGACCTTGGTCTCCCGCCGTTTGTCTTTTGGCGACACATTTCGTCGAAGCGAAGCGAGGCCGCTTGACGGCGCACGGCCTTTCATATAGCTCAGGCGGCGGGACACTCCTCCCCACCGAGGAGCGCCTATCTGAGAGGATAGTTACATGAATGATGCGACCGCCGCACCGGCTCTTAAGCCGGCGAATGCCCGTTTTTCCTCCGGCCCCTGCGCCAAGCGCCCAGGTTGGACCGTCGAGGCTCTCTCGGGGGCGCCCGTCGGTCGCTCCCATCGCGCCAAGATCGGCAAGACCAAGCTCGCTGAGGCGATCGACCTCACCCGCAAGGTGCTGCGCGTTCCCGCCGATTATCGCATCGGCATCGTTCCCGCTTCCGATACCGGCGCCGTCGAAATGGCGTTGTGGTCGCTGCTCGGACAGCGCCCGGTCGACATGCTCGCCTGGGAGTCCTTCGGCTCCGGCTGGGTGACCGACGTCGTCAAGCAGCTCAAGATCGACGCCCGTGTTTTCGAGGCGCCCTACGGCGACATCGTCGACTTCGCCAAGGTCGATTTCGACCGCGACGTCGTCTTCACCTGGAACGGCACCACCTCCGGCGTCCGCGTGCCCAACGGCGACGCGATCCCGGCGAACCGCCAGGGCCTCACCATCTGCGACGCGACCTCTGCCGCTTTCGCGCAGGTCCTGCCCTTCGACAAGCTCGATGTCGTCACCTTCTCCTGGCAGAAAGTGCTGGGCGGTGAAGGCGGCCACGGCATGCTCATCCTCTCCCCGCGCGCCGTCGAGCGCCTTGAGACCTACAAGCCGGCCTGGCCGCTGCCGAAGATCTTCCGCCTGACCTCCGGCGGCAAGCTGATCGAAGGCATCTTCAAGGGCGACACCATCAACACGCCATCGATGATCTGCGTCGAAGACTACATTGATGCCCTGAAGTGGGCCGACGACATCGGCGGTCTCGAGGCGCTGGTTGCCCGTGCCGACGCCAACACCAAGGCCATCGCCGACTGGGTTGCCAAGACGCCGTCGGTCGCCTTCCTGGCCAAGACCGAGGCGATCCGCTCCAACACATCGGTGTGCCTGAGCTTCGTGCATCCCACGATCGCCGCGCTCGACATCGATGGCCAGCAGGCCTTCGTCAAGACGCTGACCGGGCTTCTCGAGAAAGAAGGCGTTGCCTTCGACATCGCTTCCTATCGCGACGCCCCTCCGGGCCTGCGCATCTGGTGCGGCGCCACCGTCGAAACGTCCGACGTCGCCGCTCTGACGCCGTGGATCGACTGGGCCTTCGCCAAGGCGTTGGCCGGCCTGTCCAAGGCCGCCTGATCGATTTTCTCGGAGAGGCGAGCCCTTGCTTGCCTCCTCCCTGCCCTCCCCGAAGCGGGGCGGGAACTCCCTTTAGCCGCAGTGACATTCCATCCGGCGCCACCGGTCTCTTTGTCTCCGTTCCGTTGAACGGGAAGAGGCAAGGTGCAGGCGCCTTCCAACCAGGATGACTCCCATGGCTCCTCGCGTTCTCATTTCCGACAAGCTGTCCGCCACCGCCGTCCAGATCTTCAAGGATCACGGCGTCGAGGTCGACTATCAGCCCGATCTCGGCAAGGACAAGGACAAGCTCGCCGAGATCATCGGCAACTACGATGGCCTCGCCATCCGCTCCACCACTAAGGTTACCGAGAAGCTCCTGGCCAACGCCAAGAACCTCAAGGTGATCGGCCGCGCCGGTATTGGCGTCGACAATGTCGATGTGCCCGCCGCCACGGCGCGCGGCGTCATCGTCATGAACACGCCCTTCGGCAACTCGATCACCACCGCCGAGCACGCCATTGCCCTGATGTTCGCCCTCGCCCGCGAAATTCCCGAAGCCAACGCCTCGACGCACGCCGGCAAGTGGGAAAAGAACCGCTTCATGGGTGTCGAGCTGACCAACAAGACACTCGGCGTCATCGGTTGCGGCAACATTGGCTCCATCGTCGCCGATCGCGCCGTCGGCCTGAAGATGCGCGTCATCGCCTACGATCCGTTCCTGTCGGCAGAGCGCGCCGTCGAGCTCGGCGTCGAGAAGGTGGAGCTTGACGACCTGTTCCGCCGCGCCGACTTCATCACGCTGCACGTGCCACTGATCGAGAAGACCCGCAACATCATCGACATCTCCGCCATCCTGAAGATGAAGAAGGGCGTGCGCATCATCAACTGCGCCCGCGGCGGCCTGATCGTCGAAGCCGATCTCAAGGCGGCGCTCGATTCCGGCCATGTCGCCGGTGCCGCGCTTGACGTGTTCGAGACCGAGCCGGCCACCGCCCACCCGCTGTTCGGCCATCCGAAGGTGGTCTGCACGCCGCATCTCGGCGCCTCCACCACGGAAGCGCAGGAGAACGTTGCCCTGCAGGTTGCCGAGCAGATGTCGGACTACCTGATGAAGGGCGCCGTCTCCAACGCCCTCAACATGCCGTCGATCACCGCCGAGGAAGCGCCGCGCCTCACGCCGTTCGTCAAGCTTGCCGAACTCCTGGGCTCATTCGCCGGTCAGCTCACCGAGAGCGACCTCAAGTCGATCCGCATCGAGTATGAAGGCGAAGTCGCCGGCATGAACATCCGGGCGCTCAGCGCTGCCGCGATCACCGGTGTGCTGAAGCCGCTCCTGCAGTCGGTCAACATGGTGTCGGCCCCAGTGATGGCCAAGGAGCGCGGCATCGCGGTTGCCGAAGTGCGCAATAACGCCTCGGCCAACTTCGAAAGCCTGATCCGCCTGACGCTGGGCACCGACAAGCAGGAGCGCTCGATTGCCGGCACCGTGTTCGCCGACGGCCACCCGCGCATCGTCGAGATCAAGGGCATCAAGATGGATGCCGAGTTTGCGCCGTCGATGATCTACGTCACCAACGAGGACAAGCCGGGCTTCATCGGCAAGTTCGCCGGCCTTCTGGGCGATGCCGGCATCAACATCGCCACCTTCGCCCTCGGTCGCCTCGAGCAGGGCGCTGACGCCATCTGCCTCGTCGAGGTGGACGGCGAGGTTCCGGTCGACGTGCTCGACAAGGTCAAGGCCATCCCGGTGGTCCGTCAGGCCAAGGCGCTGAAGTTCTGATCGAGGCATCGAGACCATGAAGAAGGGGCGTCCTAGGGGCGCCCTTTTGCTATTTGCGGCAAGCACCGGCTTCATTGCAGATGCATTTCGATGGCGATAGGTTCTGCCGATGAAGATATTGGCCATCTCCGGTAGTGCACGGCAGGCCTCCACCAACACGGCCTTGCTGAGGGCGCTGCGCTCCATCGCTCCCGATCAGATCGCCATCGATGTCTTCGATGGGATCGGTGATTTGCCCATCTTCTCGCCTGACCGGGAAGGCCCGCATCTGCCCGACAGCGTTGGAACCTTCGCGCGGCTGGTGTCTGAGAGCGATGGACTTCTCGTTGCCAGCCCCGAATACGTCCGCAACATTCCCGGCGGATTGAAAAATGCGATCGACTGGCTGGTGTCGGGAGAACAAGTCGTCGGCAAGCCTATTGCTCTCGTTCACGCGTCCCACAGGGGGGACGACATGCTGGCATCCCTGCGGATAGTGTTGTCGACCATAAGCACCAACTTCAACCGTGACCTGTTCTTCCGGCTACCCGTCATGAAGGAAACACCGGAAGCGATCCTTGAACTGGTCAAAGCGCCGGCCAACCGAAGCCTCGCCGAGCAGTTCCTGCGAGACTTCGCCTTCTTCTGCCGAAATCACGGAAACAGCGGCCCCAGCTCGATCAATCTTTAGCTGTCATGCAGCGCGCTTCCACCCCGCAGCCAGCAGTCCTGCGCCGATCATCAGCGAGCCACCTGTCCGATTGACCAGCTTCTGAACCCGCGGCTTGCGGATAGTCTTGCGCGCCATCGCAGCCAACAGGCCATAGACCGTGGCATTGGTAGCCGCCAGTACGAGGAAAGTCGCCTCGAAGACGGTCATCTGAAAAGCCAGCGGTTCGGCATGGTTCAGAAACTGCGGCAGGAACGCCACGAAGAAGATGATGCTTTTGGGATTCAATGCAGTCACGACATAAGCGTGCAGGAAAACCCGCAGCGGACGTTCATTTGCTGGCGGAGCAGTCCCTTCATCCGGCTTCTCGCTTGCTATCGGTGCCCTCCACAGTTTCACGCCCAGATAGATGAGATAGGCGGCGCCGATCCACTTCAGCACGGCAAAGAGCGCAGCTGAAGTCGCGAGCAATGCGCCGAGACCCAGCATCGAAGCCGTCATCGCGGTGAAGTCGCCCAACGCTACGCCGGCCACGGTTGCCGTGGCGACGCGCTTTCCATGGCTGAGTGCGTAGGAAATAACCAAAAGCACTGTCGGTCCCGGGATTGCCAGAAGAACGGCCGAAGCCGCAACAAAGGCCAGCCAGAGTTCGATGGACATTGCTCACCTCCAGATCGGTTGGAGATAGAGCAATCCATGAGAACGAAATCAAAGCAAGAGAAAGCGCGGCGGCTTGAGCCGTGCCGGCACTCGACACCGCAAATACAAAGAAGCCGCCCGAAGGCGGCTTCCAACCCTGAGCATCCAAGAACCGTCTGGGATCAACCCAGAACGCTCTTCAGCTCGTTCACAATGTTCGGATCGATGTCGGTCCGCTCGCTACCATAGGCGATGTTGGCCTTGAGGAATCCGAGCTTGGTGCCGGTGTCAAAGGTGGTTCCGCGGAAGCGCACGCCGGAGAAGGACTGCTCCTTGGCAAGGCGCAGCATGGAATCGGTCAGCTGGATCTCGCCGCCGGCACCCTTTTCCTGGTTGCCCAGGAGTTCAAAGATGCGCGGCTGCAGGATATAGCGGCCGGAGATAAAAAGGTTGGACGGGGCATCGGCCGGCTTCGGCTTCTCCACCATGCCGGTGACTTCGTAGACATCGGGAGCCAGTGTCTTGCCGATGGCGACGACGCCATAGGACGACGTCTGGGCGGGATCGCACTCCTCGAGGCTGACGATGTTGCCACCGCTCACCTGATAGGCGTCAACCATGCTCTTGAGGCAAGGCGTCGTGTGCTTCATCAGCATGTCGGGCAACAGCACCGCGAAAGGCTCGTCGCCGACGATATCGCGAGCACACCAGACGGCATGGCCGAGGCCGAGCGGCTCCTGCTGACGGGTGAAAGAGGTGGTGCCGGCGGCCGGACGCTCGGCGCGGAGCTCCTCCAGCGCAGCGGTCTTGTTGCGGGCGGCCAGGGTCGCCTCAAGCTCGAAAGCGAGGTCGAAGTGATTCTCGATCACTTCCTTGCCGCGGCCGGTGACGAAAATGAAATGTTCGATGCCGGCCGCCTTGGCCTCATCGACGACATACTGCAGCGCCGGACGATCGACGACAGTCATCATTTCCTTCGGCACAGCCTTGGTGGCGGGCAGGAAACGGGTGCCGAGGCCGGCGACTGGGAATACGGCTTTACGAATACGTTTGGACATGAAGCACTCCTGAGCGGCAACTTCTGACGATCCGGACGTCGGGGATATCTGCCGCGTGGGCGGGACCATCAATAACGGAAAAATGTTTAATTTTGGAATCAGCAGTCTGGTTGAATAAATTCCTCTGCAAAGATCCGGCCAGCCGGATGCTCAGTTACGAAACGTCGACAAACTTAACCGATCGTTTACCATAAGTCTCGTCTCTGAAAGCAACATCGTCTGCAGAAGGGAGCACGCCATGCGGAACATGTCACGGATCGTCCGAGGCGGTGCCGTCCTGTCGTTCGCGGCCCTGATGGCTGCCTGCGCCGTTCTCGGCAACGACTTTGCGACCTCCAACGAGCCGGGCCTCCCACCGCTTGCCGACGGACCTATTCCACCGGCCTTCAGTGCCTTCGTAGAGAGCCAGTGGCCGGCCGCAGAGGCGCGCGGCGTCTCACGCGCTACCTTCGCCGCGGCCTTCCGTGGCATCGGGCCCGACGAGGACGTGCTGACCAAGGCGACCATCCAGCCGGAATTTTCCCGCGCCATATGGGACTATCTCGACGACATGGCGGCGGAAAGCCGTATCGCCACCGGTCGCGACATGCTTGTGCGCTACCGCTCGCTTCTCGACCGCATCGAAGCGACCTATGGCGTCAACCGAGAGATCGTCGTCGCCATCTGGGGCATGGAGAGCACTTACGGCGCCATCCTGCGCGACCCCACCAAGGCCAAGAATGTCGTGCGGGCGCTGGCGACGCTCGGCTGGCGCGGCGGCTCTCGCGCCGCCTATGGCCGTCAGCAACTCAATGCAGTGCTGCGCATTCTCGAGCATCACGACGTCGATGCCCGCCACATGGTCGGCTCCTGGGCCGGCGCCATGGGGCAGACCCAATTCATTCCGACGACATATCTCAGCTATGCCGTCGACTTCGACGGCGATGGCCGTCGCGACATCTGGGCGTCGGTGCCGGATGCGCTCGCTTCGACGGCAAATTACCTTCAGAAATCCGGCTGGCAGGCGGGAGCCACCTGGGGTTATGAGGTAATCCTGCCGCAAGGCTTCGATCCCTCGCTCGAAGGCCGCACGGCAACCCTCGCCGACTGGACGGCCCGCGGCTTCAACCGTGCCACAGGTAGCGCATTCCCCCGCCCCGGCGATCAGGCGACGTTACTGCTGCCGGCGGGCCCCGGCGGCCCGGCTTTCCTGACGCTCAGAAACTTCCAGGCCATCAAGCGCTACAACAACGCCAACGCCTATGCGCTCGGCGTGGGTCATCTTGCCGACCGTCTTGCCGGCGGCGGGCCGTTCGTCACGCCTTGGCCGCGCGGCTACACACCGCTCGATGAAGCCGGCCGCACCGAACTGCAGTCCCGGCTGAGAGCGATCGGATTCCCTCTGCAAAAGATCGATGGTAAGGTCGGCGCCGAAACCGTCGCCGCAATCCGCGCTTATGAGGCGCAGCGCGGCCTCGCCGTCACCGGCAACGCATCGCTCGAACTTCTGACGATGCTGCGAGGCGGCTGAGGCACGAAAGCTGGAATAAAGGGCAACGGGGTGTCGGGAGGCTTGTCGCATGCCGTTCCGCCGGGCAAATGCCCTGACGGCCATCGTCACCGCCGCGTTGATCGCGGTTGGTCCGCCTTCGCACGCTCAGCCACGGATCATCGTACAACGGGGTACGCAGACCGAAGTCGTCGAGCCGCCACCTGACAACCGCCCCTTCCTGATGCGTCTGTTCGGCATTGGCAAGCCAGAGCCGGTCGCGCCACCGGCTGAGCCGCGCGCACGCGTCATCCAGGTGCCTCCCGCCGGCCAGCAACAGCGCAAGGCAGCTCCTGCTCCGGCGCCCGCCGTCGTCATCAAGCCGCAGAACCCGAAGAATGACGATGCGCGCGTCGTGCTGATCATCGGCGACCAACTGGCAGCCGACCTCGGGCGTGGCCTTGACGTCGCCTTCGCCGATCGACCGGATGTGCGCATCGAGACCAAGGCCATCGACGACAGTGGTCTGACCGCGACCGGCGACTTCGACTGGAAGGCTTTCCTCGACAAGCGCCTGTCCACAAAACCGCGCCCCATCGCCGTGGTGGCGATGATCGGTCGCGCCGACGGTCGTCCGATCGAATTGCCCGACCGCACGGTCAACTTCCCCTCGCCCGACTGGGAAACCATCTACAAGGCCCGGCTCAACGAATTGATGCGCGCCACGCGCGAATATGCCGTGACCTTCCAATGGGTCGGACTGGTGCCCGTCGCCAATCCACAGGCGACCAATGACATCACCTATATCGACGGCGTCATTCGCGACGAGGCCAACGAAAAGAACGCCACCTATGTCGATGTCTGGGAGCCCTTCTCCCAGAACGGCGCCTTCGTGGCGAGCGGCCCCGATCTCGACGGGCAGGTTCGGCAACTGCGCCTCAAGGACGGCATCGGCTTCACTCGTTCCGGCGCCCGCAAGCTGGCCTTCTATGTCCAGCAAAGTCTGGGCACCGCTCTCGATGTCGCGGCGCCCACCGCCAATCTGATGCAACAGGTCTCTGGCGGAGGCCTTGTCATGCTGCTCAACGATCCGAGCGCAGCCAATGAGGACAAGTTGCTCAGTGCCGGCGACCTCAAGCCACCCAAGCCCGGTACCCCGCTCCACCGCCTCGTCGTCGAGGGACTGCCGCTCGACCCGGTTCCGGGGCGGTACGATTCCACCGCCTTAAGGTGACCTCGATTTTCGCCGAAATGCAACGGCCGGGCTCCATCAGGAACCCGGCCGCTCGATTGACTGCTGAACCGCTTAGCGCGGCAGCACGGTGGAGCCCATCAGGAACTCGTCGATGGCGCGCGCCGCCTGACGTCCCTCACGGATCGCCCAGACCACCAGACTCTGGCCACGCCGCATGTCGCCAGCTGCGAACACCTTGTCGACGGAGGTGCGGTAATCCACCTCGGTCGCCTTGACGTTGCCGCGGCCATCCTTCTCGACACCGAGATCGTTGATCATGCCCTCGTGCACCGGATGCACGAAACCCATGGCGAACAGCACGAGATCGGCATCGAGGCTGAATTCCGAGCCAGGAATCGGCTGGAACTTGGCATCGACCTTGACGCAGTTGACCTTGTTGACGACGCCGTTCTGCCCCTCGAAGGAGACGGCGGTGACGCCGAACAGGCGCTCGGCGCCCTCTTCGTGGCTCGACGAAGTCCTGAGCTTCAGCGGCCAGTTCGGCCAGGTCAGAAGCTTGTCTTCCTTTTCCGGCGGCTTAGGCATGATCTCGAGCTGAACGACGCTGGTCGCGCCCTGGCGGTTCGATGTGCCGATGCAGTCAGATCCGGTATCGCCGCCGCCGATGACGACGACGCGCTTGCCGAGGGCCGAAATCGGGTCGACCGGGCCGAGCGGTTCACCACCGACGCGGCGGTTCTGCTGCGGCAGGAACTCCATGGCGAAGTGGACGCCGCGCAGCTCGCGGCCGGGCACCGGCAAATCGCGCGACTTTTCCGAACCACCGGCCAGGAGCACGGCATCATATTCGGCCTTGAGATCGTCGATCTTCACATCGACGCCGACATTGGCGTTGAAGTGGAAGACGACGCCTTCCGACACCATCTGCTGCACGCGACGCTCGACGATGTGCTTATCGAGCTTGAAGTCGGGAATGCCGTAGCGGAGAAGGCCACCGGCGCGGGCGTTCTTCTCGTAGACATGCACGTCGTGACCGGCACGGACGAGCTGCTGGGCTGCGGCAAGGCCGGCCGGCCCCGAGCCGATCACCGCCACCTTCTTGCCGGTCTTGACCTTGGCGATCTCCGGCTGCACGCGGCCATCCTTCCAGGCGCGTTCGGCGATGGTGTACTCGATCTGCTTGATCGTCACCGGAGTATCGAACAGGTTCAGCGTGCAGGCCGCCTCGCAGGGAGCCGGGCAGACGCGACCGGTGAATTCCGGGAAGTTGTTGGTCGAGTGGAGATTGCGGGCAGCCGTCTCCCAATCACCGTTGTAGACGAGGTCGTTCCAGTCCGGGATCTGGTTGTTCACCGGGCAGCCACGATGGCAGTAGGGTACGCCGCATTCCATGCAGCGGGCGCCCTGGGTCTGCATGTCGCTTTCCAGCGGCGGAACGGTGAATTCGTTGTAGTGGCGAACGCGGTCGTCCACCTTCTGGTACTTGAGCTCCTGACGTTCGAACTCGAGGAAGCCGGTAGCCTTGCCCATCTTTCACTCCGTCTAGCCTAGTGTGGGTCCGCTCGCTGATCGCGGGCGCTTCCGTTGGCGCCACTCGCGAGGAGAAAGACCCTGTCCTGTCTCGGTGGGACGGGACGGCCAGAAGGCCGTCCCTCTCGGTTACTCGGCGGCGATGCGGCTCGCCGTCATGGCTTCCAGCGCCTTGCGATACTCGGTCGGCATCACCTTGATGAACTTGCCGCGCCAGGCAGCCCAGTCATCGAGGATCGCCTTGGCACGCGGCGAACCGGTCCAGGCATGATGCCGTTCGATCAACGCCCTCAGGCGTTCGCAGTCGTGGCGTGTCATGTCGCCGCGAATGTCGACCTTGCCATCGGCACCAACCGGCAGCGCCAGCTCGTCCTCGACCAGCTCTTCGAACTCGACCATCGACATGTTGCAGCGCTTGTTGAAGCTGCCGTCCTCGTCGAGCACATAGGCGATACCGCCGGACATGCCCGCTCCGAAGTTGCGGCCGGTTCCGCCAAGCACCACCACGATGCCGCCGGTCATGTATTCGCAGCCGTGGTCACCCACGCCCTCGACGACGGCGATGGCACCGGAGTTGCGAACCGCGAAACGCTCGCCGGCCACACCGCGGAAGTAACACTCGCCGGCGATCGCGCCATAGAGCACGGTGTTGCCAACGATGATCGACTTCTCCGGCACGATCTTCGACTTCGGGTTCGGGCGAACCACCAGACGGCCGCCCGACAGGCCCTTGCCGACATAGTCGTTGCCGTCACCGACCAGATCGAGCGTCAGGCCGTGGGCGCCCCAGGCACCGAACGACTGGCCGGCGGTGCCGGTCAGCGTCACGCGGATGGTGTCATCCTTGAGGCCGGCATGACCATAGCGCTTGGCAATCTCGCCGGAGAGCATGGCGCCCACCGAACGGTTGACGTTGATCACCGCCGTCTCGATCTTCACCGGCTTGCCGCTTTCGAGGGCGGGCATCGCCTCGGCGATCAGCTTCCGATCAAGGATGTCATCGATCGGATGCTTCTGCACCGTGGTGTGGCGCATCTCGGCCGGGTCCGCCTTCGGCAGGTAGAACAGACGCGAGAAGTCCAGGCCCTTGGCCTTCCAGTGAGCAATGCCGGCCTGCTTGTCGAGGATATCGGTGCGGCCGGTGAGTTCCTCGAGCTTGCGGAAGCCGAGCGCTGCGAGATAGCGGCGCACTTCCTCGGCGACGAAGAAGAAGTAGTTGATCACGTGTTCCGGCTGGCCGACGAAGCGCTTCCTGAGCACTGGATCCTGGGTGGCGATGCCAACCGGACAGGTGTTGAGGTGGCACTTGCGCATCATCAGGCAGCCCGAGGCGATCAGCGGCGCGGTGGCAAAGCCGAAGCCATCGGCACCGAGCAGAGCGCCGACGATCACGTCTCGACCGGTGCGGACACCGCCATCGACCTGCAGCTCGACGCGGCTGCGAAGACCGTTGATCACCAGGGTCTGCTGCGTTTCGGCAAGACCGATCTCCCACGGGGAACCCGCGTGCTTGATGGAGGTCAGCGGCGAAGCGCCGGTGCCGCCCTCGAAGCCGGAGATGGTGATGTCATCGGCGCGCGCCTTGGCAACGCCGGCGGCAACCGTGCCGACGCCGACTTCCGAGACGAGCTTCACCGACACTTCACCGGTCGGATTGACGTTCTTCAGGTCGAAGATCAGCTGGGCAAGGTCTTCGATCGAGTAGATGTCATGGTGCGGCGGCGGCGAGATGAGCTGCACGCCCGGAGTGGCGTGACGCACCTTGCCGATGACCGCGTCGACCTTGTGGCCGGGCAGCTGGCCGCCTTCGCCGGGCTTGGCACCCTGCGCCATCTTGATCTGCATCTGGTCGGAGTTGACCAGATATTCGGTGGTGACGCCGAAGCGGCCTGAAGCGACCTGCTTGATCGCCGAACGCAGGCTGTCGCCCGACGGCAGCGGCTTGAAGCGATCGGCCTCCTCGCCACCCTCGCCGGTGTTCGAGCGTCCACCGATCCGGTTCATGGCGATGGCAAGGTTGGTGTGCGCCTCGCGGCTGATCGAACCGTAGCTCATGGCGCCGGTGGCGAACTTCCGCACGATGTCCTTTGCCGGCTCGACTTCATCGAGCGGCACCGGGGTCCGGCCGATTTCCTCGGCGGACTTGATGCGGAACAGACCACGGATGGTCATCGTCTGTTCGCTCTGGGCGTTGATCGGCTCCGAGAACTCCTTCTGGAACTGCTCGAAGGAGTTGGCGCGCACCGCGTGCTGCAGGCCGGCGATGACGCCGGCGTTCCAGACGTGAGCCTCGCCGCGCATGCGCTGGGCATACTCACCGCCCACTTCCAGCATGCTGGTGAGCGTCGGGTCGCTGCCAAAGGCGCGGGCATGGCGTGCCACGGTTTCCTTCGCGATCTCGTCGAGGCCGACACCTTCGATCCGGGTCGCCGTGCCAAAGAAATACTTCTGCACAAAGCGTGACGACAGGCCGACTGCGTCGAAGATCTGGGCGCCGCAATAGGACTGATAGGTCGAGATGCCCATCTTCGACATGATCTTCAGGAGACCCTTGCCGATCGACTTGATGTAGCTGTAGACGATCTTGTGTTCGTCGAGGCCCTTGGGCAGCTTGTCCTTCATGGCGATCAGCGTATCGAAGGCGAGATACGGGTTGATCGCCTCGGCGCCATAGCCGGCCAGGCAGGCGAAGTGATGCACTTCGCGCGGCTCACCCGATTCCACCACCAGACCGGCCTGGGTCCTGAGCCCCTTGCGGATGAGGTGATGGTGCACGGCAGCGGTGGCGAGCAACGCCGGAATGCCGATGCGCTCGGCGCCGACCATGCGGTCGCTGAGGATGATGATGTTGTAGACCTGCCCGGCCGCCGACATGCGCACCGCCGCCTCGGCCTGGATGCAGATGGCCTCGAGGGCCGGCCGCATGCCGGAGGGGCCGTTGGCCGCCGGATAGGTGATATCGATGGTGATGGTCTTGAAGCCGGAGCCCTCGACGGTCTCGATCGACCTGATCTTCTCGAGATCCTCGTTGGTCAGGATCGGCTGACGCACCTCGAGCCGCTTCTGCGCGTCATCGCCACCGCGGTCGAACAGGTTCGGACGCGGGCCGATGAACGACACCAGGCTCATGACCAGCTCCTCGCGGATCGGGTCGATCGGCGGGTTGGTCACCTGGGCGAAGTTCTGCTTGAAGTAGGTGTAGAGCAGCTTGGACTTGGACGACAGCACCGAGATCGGCGTGTCGGTGCCCATCGAGCCGGTCGCTTCCTGGCCGGTGACGGCCATCGGGGCGAGCAGCACCTTGAGGTCTTCCTGGCTGTAGCCGAAGGACTGCTGCAGGTCGAGGAGGTTCTCGGCCGACTTGGGCGCGCGGGCGCGCACCTCCGGCAGATCCTCGAGGACCAGCTGGGTGTCGTCGATCCACTGGGCATAGGGCTGCGCCGTCGAGATCGTCTTCTTGATCTCGTCGTCGGAGATGATGCGGCCCTCCACGAGGTCGATCAGCAGCATCTTGCCCGGCTGCAGGCGCCACTTCTGGACGATCTTCTCCTCGGGGATCGGCAGGGTGCCGCTCTCGGAGGCGAGGATGACGCGGTCATCGTCAGTCACGACATAGCGGGCCGGACGCAGGCCGTTACGGTCCAGCGTCGCGCCGATCTGCCGGCCGTCGGTGAAGGCCACGGCGGCCGGGCCGTCCCACGGCTCCATGATCGCGGCATGATACTCATAGAAAGCCTTGCGCTCGGCATCCATGCTCTCGTTGCCAGCCCAGGCCTCGGGGATGAGCGTCATCACCGCGTGCGGCAGCGAATAGCCGCCGCGCAGCAGGAACTCCAGCGCGTTGTCGAAGCAGGCGGTGTCCGACTGCCCCTCATAGGAAATCGGCCAGATCTTCTCGATGTCTTCGCCGAGCACCTTCGAGGTGGTGGTCGCTTGGCGGGCATACATCCAGTTGACGTTGCCGCGCAGGGTGTTGATCTCGCCGTTGTGGGCGACCATGCGATAGGGGTGCGCCAGCTTCCAGGACGGGAAGGTGTTGGTCGAGAAACGCTGATGAACGAGCGCCAGCGCCGACTCGAACCGCGGGTCCGAGAGGTCGGGGTAGTAGCGCTTGACCTGATAGCTCAGGAACATGCCCTTGTAGACGACGGTGCGCGAGGAGAAGGACACCACATAGAAGGCGTCCTGATCGCGCTTGGTCGCGCCGTTCCAGTCGGCTTCGTAGACGTCGCCGGAGAGCACTTTGCGAGCGATGTAGAGCTTACGCTCCAGCGCCTCCTGGTCAGAGGTGCCCGGAAGCATGGCGAACAGCTGGCGATGCACCGGCTCGGTGGCCTTGACCCCCTCGGACAAAGCCGAGTTGTCGACCGGCACTTCGCGCCAGCCAAGAATGGCAAGGCCCTGATCCTTCACCGACCGCTCGACGATCTCGATGGCGCGCGCGCGCTCGGCTTCGTCCTGCGGCAGGAAGAACTGGGCAACGCCATAGCGCCCGGCGTCCGGCAGCTCGAAGCCGAGCTTCAGACACTCTTCGGCGAAGAAGCGATGCGGGATCTGCACCAGGATGCCGGCGCCGTCGCCCATCAGCGGGTCGGCACCGACGGCGCCGCGATGCTCGAGATTCTCGAGCACATAGAGGGCGTCGGTGACGGTCTGATGGCTCTTGCGCCCCTTGATGTCGGCAACGAAGCCGACGCCACAGGCGTCATGTTCGTGCTGGGCGCTGTAGAGGCCCTCCGCCTCGGCTTTCGCGCGGATATCGGCGATCTCTGCCGTCGTGCGCGTGGCGCTCGTTGCGGCATTCGGTGCGACTGGCACGAGGTGCGGCATCGGTTCGTCGAGCGTCTTCATGGCGAAGTCCTCATCAGTGTGCGGCGGACTTGCAGCCCGCCGAAGGGTGTCTCTTTCCGGACGCTTCCGCGCGAGGAACGGGATATTCCTTATATACCCGCTTAAGCCCCCGCTGTGGACCCGCCGTCTTTAATGGCGTGACGTTCCGGCGTCTGCCGGACGATGCGACAGCGATAGCCGTCGTCCTCATCCCGCAAAACCGGAACAAGGAGACAGCTTCGACAGCCGTTTCGCCAGATGATCCCGAAGCTCACTCCTCCCCCGGACCCCCGGTTTGCGCTTTGCACCGGTTGCCTCCAAGAGGCAAGCGAAAAGCGTCAACCCTTGGAATTCGGGAAATGCGCTGACCATCCTTTCCTCCGAAAAGTTGGCCCGAGCCCCTGAATCCGCTCATTTGGAACTAAACTATCGCGGTCCCGAATGCGCGATGCGTTATTTGCATAACCTTGCGGTCCCGTCAACCATCCTGACCCATTATTTTGGGGGCAATATCCGGATTGACGACGGCATGAACGGCCTGCATGGGTGGTGCGCAAACTCGGCGGCTGTCGCCCCGAGACGGAGAAGGCTAAAGTTAGCTCCATGTATTTTGCCAGCGACAACTGGGCCGGCGCTTCGGCGCAAGTGGCCAATGCCCTCCTGAACGCCGGAAACGGCTCAGTTCCCGCCTATGGCGCCGACGATCAGACGCGCGTCGCCGTCGACTGGTTCTCGGAAGTCTTCGAGCATGACGTCTCGGTCTTCTTTGTGGCAACCGGTACGGCGGCAAACTCGCTGTCGCTCGCCTCGGTGATGAAGCCAGCCGGCATCGTGCTGTGTCACGACGTGGCGCACATCGCCGCCGACGAAGCCGGTGCACCTGAGTTTCTGTCCGGAGGGCGCCTCGTCACCATTCCCGGCGCCCGCGGCAAGCTGACGCCCGACGCGCTGGAAGCGGCCATCAGCCGTTACTTCCCGGCTGCCGTCCACCACGGCCGGCCAGTTGCAGTATCGCTCAGCCAGTCCACCGAATGGGGCACTGTCTACACGGTTGAGGAAGTGACCGCACTCGCCGCCGTCGCCCATGCCTATGGCCTCAAGGTTCATATGGATGGTGCGCGCATCGCCAACGCTCTGGCCTATCTCGGCTGCCAGCCGGCCGACATCACGTGGAAGGCCGGCGTCGACGTGCTGTCCTTCGGCGGCACCAAGAATGGCTGCTGGTGTGCCGAAGCCGTCGTCTTCTTCAACTCGAAGAAGGCCGAAGATTTCGGATATATCCGCAAGCGCGCCGGCCAGCTGTTCTCCAAGAGCCGCTTCGTCGCCGCCCAGTTCCAGGGCTACTTCGACCGCGGCCACTGGCTCGACAACGCTTTCCACGCCAACACCATGGCCAAGCGCCTTGCCACCGGCATCAGCCAGCTCACAACGGCTCGCATTCTTTGGGAGCCGGAAGCCAACGAAGTCTTCGCCATCTGGCCGAAGGCAGTCAGTGCGAGGCTGAAGGCGGCTGGCGGCCAGTTCTACGAGTGGAATCCGGACGGCCTGAGCGAAAGCGAGAAGCCCAAAGGAGACGAAGATCTTGTTCGTCTCGTCACGTCCTTTGCGACTGCCGCCCACGAGGTGGATCACTTTCTCAAGGCGCTCGGCAAGTAACGCGATCTCACAGCAGACACACAAAAGGGCGTCCCTTGCGGGGCGCCCTTCGTCGTTTCGGTGATATCAGACGGGCGATGTGATCACCCGCCCAGCCGATCAAAGTCGATTAGTTGATGGTTGCTTCGATCTGCGGGGCCTCACCCTTGCCGATCGGAATCGTACGCGCCCGCTTGCTCTCGGGAATGTCGCGCACGAGATCGACGTGCAGGAGGCCGTGCTCAAGCGAGGCGCCCTTCACCTCGACATGGTCGGCGAGCTGGAATCGACGCTCGAAGGCTCGGGCGGCGATACCGCGATAAAGCACTTCGCGACCGCTGTCCTCGGCTTCGGGCTTCTTCTCGCCCTTGACGTTCAGCGTGGATTCGCGCGCCTCAATCGTCAGCTCATCCTCGGAAAAGCCCGCCACGGCGATAGTGATGCGGTAGGCATTCTCGCCGGTGCGCTCGATGTTATAGGGCGGATAGGACTGGGCCGACGCGTCGCTGGACGACACCTGGTCGAGCAGCGAGAACAGGCGATCAAAGCCGATGGTCGAGCGATAAAGGGGAGAAAGGTCGAAATTACGCATGATGTCCTCCAGTTGAGCGACAGTCTCGTGTTGGTCGACCGGCTTTCTGTTCCCCTGTCAAAGGCGGAACCTCCGGTCGCCGCAGACCCCCGTCCGGGGCGTCCGCGTCCCTTGATTTGGTAAGGCCAAAATGCATTTCAAGAGGGGGACGACATCGCTTTCATCATCTTGCGGCGATAGCGCCTGATGGCGCCTCCATGCTAGAAACGGCGTGGCGGCGACAGCGTTTAGTCGCCGGGGAGCGCCCATGGATCTTCTCGATCTCGCCGAAAATCCGATTCCTGCCGGCTGCCGGGTCGAGATGATTTCCACCTCCGACGGCATTCGCCTGCGTACCGCCCGCTGGCCGGCTCTGACCGGCGACAAGAAGGGCACCATCTGCCTGTTTCCGGGTTGGACGGAGACGATCGAGAAGTATTTCCATGTCATCGAGCGCCTCAGGCAACGCGGTTTCGCAGTCGCCATTCTGGAATGGCGTGGCCAGGGCGGCTCGACCCGGCTGACCGACGATCCGGCCAAGGGGCACATTCGCACCTTCAGACATTATCTCAGGGACATCGAAGCCTTCCGCCGTCGTGTCGTGCTCCCCGACTGCCCACCGCCCTATTTTGCGCTGGGCCACTCGATGGGCGGCGGCATCCTTCTCTCGGCCGGCCGCTTCCTTGCGCCGACATTCGAGCGACTGGTCCTGACGGCGCCGATGCTCGGCCTTCCGCAGCGAACGACGTCACCCGGCTTCCGCCGGATGTTGCTCCGCTTTGCCGTCTATTGCGGGGCCGGCCCGCGCTACATTCCCGGCCAGCGCCGCCGGGCCAGCAAGGCAAGAACCTTCGAGCGCAACCCGCTGACCTCGGACCCCGATCGCTACAAGATCAACGAGGCAATTTACGCTGCCCAGCCAGTCTACCGACTGGCCGCGCCAACGCTGGGTTGGGTTTCGGCCGCGACGCGCATGTTCGATCGGCTCAACGTGCCTGATCTTGCCGACAAGGTGGCGGGACCGGTGATGCTGGTCAACTCCGGCGCCGACACCGTGGTCAGCCGCATCGCCATCGAAACCATGGCAAGACGGCTGCGTAATCCGGCCTATGTGCTGATCCACGGTGCACGCCACGAGGTACTCATGGAGCGCGAGGTTTACGCCGCCCAGTTCTGGGCGGCCTTCGACGCTTTCATCCCGGGCTCGCAGGAATAACCGTCAGGCCAACAGTTTCAGGACCTGTTCGTGCAGGCGCCTATCCCCGCTCGCCACCACGTTGCCACCGTCGGTGGCGCTGCCGCCAGTCCACGAGGTGACGACGCCGCCAGCCCCCTCGATGATCGGAATGACCGCAGTAATATCATAGGGCTGCAGCCCCGCCTCGATCACCACGTCGACCTGCCCGGCAGCCACCATGCAATAGGCATAGCAATCGGCGCTATAGCGGGCGAGCTTGGCCCGCTCTTCGACAGCAAGATAGGCCTCGCGTTCGGCGTCGGAGAACGGCTTGAGCGAGGTGGTGAACAAGATCGCTTCGGAAATATCGGCGCAGGGACGAGTTCGCAGCGCGCGTTCGCCGCCCGGCCCGCTGTAGAGAGCGGAGGCGCCATCACCATAGAAGCGCTCGCCGGTAAACGGTTGGGCCATCATGCCCTGCGTCGCGCGTCCATCGGTCCGAAGACCGATCAGCGTCCCCCAGAGCGGAATGCCCGCGATGAAGGAACGCGTGCCGTCGACCGGGTCGAGCACCCAGACACGCTCGCGGTCGAGTCCGGTGTTGCCGAACTCCTCACCCAGGATGCCATGGTCGGGATAGGTCGCGATGATGAGCTCGCGCATCGCCACCTCACCAGCCTTGTCGGCAACCGTCACCGGGTCGAAGGCGCCCTTGAGCTTGTTCTCGACGGCGAGCTCGGTGCGGAAATGCGGCATGATCGCCGCCGATGCCGCATCGGCCAACCGATCAAAGAAGGCCTTGGAGATGGGTGTGATCTGCATGACTGATATGTTCCCATATAACAGGCGGCCAAGACGCAACGTTGCAACTCTGCCTTGACGACCGACTCATCCCGTTGTTTTTATTTTTCGATTCGAAGAAATCCAGAATTTCGTTCCTCGACCATGCCGATTGCTGGCAGCGTCATCCCCCACTAAAACGCGAATCGTGCTTAACCTTCTACCGCGAGGGGTTGACCAATAAGACAAAAGTAGGCATTTTAGGGGGGTACAGCGCAGGTTTCTGGGCTGTCCGCCCTCCTTGGGCGTTTCCTCCCTAAGACTTGGGCCGGCGCTTTTGCGACGGCCCCTTTTCTTTTGAGACTAGCCGGTCGCGCTGGGTGATGCCAGAGGCTGTCTATCCGAAACGTTTCAAAGATCTTGCATCTTGGGCGCGTGAGGGGACCTAGCCAATCCCTTCACTCGGCGGCGAACCGTCCCGGAGACGGGCAAACCACTTCAAGCGGCAGCCTCATCAGACCATCGATGAACCCTGAGAGTTCGGCGGTGAGGCGAACGAAGCCCGAATGCGGCTCCAGCGTGCGCTCGTCCATATAGAGCGACCGGTTGATTTCGATCTGCAGCGCATGCAGCCCCTTGGCAGGACGGCCGTAATGCTCGGTGATGAAGCCACCGGCATAAGGGCGGTTGATCGCGACCTTGTAGCCGAGCGACGACAACGCGCTGGCCGCGTGATCAATGAGGGACCGCGACGCCGAGGTGCCGTGCCGGTCGCCAAGCACGAAATCGGAGCGCCCCTTGCTTTCCTGGCCGCGCACCGATGACGGCATGGAGTGGCAATCGATCAGCACCGCCCGGCCGAAACGCACATGGGTCTGCGCCAGGAGGCGGGTCAGCGCGGCGTGATAGGGCTTGTAGAGGGTTTCGATACGATCGAGCGCCGCCTCGATCGGCATCGGCCCCGCATAGATCTCCTCGCTCTCGGAAATGACGCGCGGCACAGTTCCGAGCCCGCCAGCTACCCGGATGGAGCGGATGTTGGCAAAGGCCGGCATCCGGCCGTCGAACATGCGTGGATCGAGCTCGTAGGGCTCGCGATTGACGTCGAGATAGGCGCGCGGGAAATGCGCCCGAAGAAGCGGCACGCCGGCCGTGACGGCATGCATGAACAGCTTGTCCACATGCGCATCCTCCGACAGGCGGATGCGGTGGCTGTCGAGCCGGCTCGCCGCGAGAAAGTCTTCTGGATAGCAGGCGCCGGAATGCGGTGAGTTGAAGACGAAAGGATGAATCTGCTCCGCGGGGGACAGAATCTCGAAGGGCGGTTCCGAGAGGAAATCGGTGACGACGCGCATCCTTCTCCAGTCCGTAGAGCCGCACATCGGGCCGCCAAGTGGCCGTAAAATAGGGCTTCTGCATTCCTGATTCTGAAATCTGCCCTGTTTTACCAAACCTGTCCATTGCTAACGTGGGTAATGCCGTGTTCGCCCGCTAACCATTATGGCGCAACGGGCTCGGTGCCCGGCCCTCTGAGATGGCCGTGATTCAAAAGTCACATGCGTCCCACTACGGGGTTTGAACGCCCTCCTGAAAAGTTCTACACAGGAAGAAACAGGCCGAAACGTGGGCCGCTAACCACAAGTTTACCCTGTCGGTGTTCTTGTGAGATAGTTGGGTTATCGTGCGGCCCGACACCGCTACTCATCTGACCGGAACTGCAAATGAACCGTATTCTCCTGGCCGAAGACGATAACGACATGCGCCGTTTCCTGGCCAAGGCGCTCGCCAATGCCGGCTACGACGTCGTCTCCTACGACAACGGCCGGAGCGCCTATGAGCGGCTACGCGAAGAGCCGTTTACCCTGCTTCTGACCGATATCGTCATGCCGGAGATGGACGGCATCGAGTTGGCCCGCCGGGCCACCGAGCTCGACCCCGACCTCAAGATCATGTTCATCACTGGCTTTGCCGCCGTGGCGCTCAATCCCGACAGTCAGGCTCCCAAGGACGCCAAGGTGCTATCGAAGCCCTTCCATCTCAAGGATCTCGTGCGCGAGGTCGAGAAGATGCTGGCGGCCGCCTGAGGCAAGGCGCAGTTTTCCAATCTGAAAACGTCTTTTGATCAAAGGCTTGAAGGGTAATTCGGAAAAGCGTCTTTAGCCCCTTGCGTGGGGAAGGAAAGGACGCTATATCCCCGCCCACGCCGCCGATGAGGTGGCCCCGCAAAACCGGAAACGGGCGTGTAGCTCAGCGGGAGAGCACTACGTTGACATCGTAGGGGTCACAGGTTCGATCCCTGTCACGCCCACCATTCCCTAGAGGGACTTGGCAGGAAACTGCTAGGTCCTTTTTCGTTTCTGCCGTCCCGTTTAGCAACGAATGCCGCGGGCAACAGCTGAGCCCCGGCAGCAATTGCCGCCGAGCCGATCGGCTTCTTCAGCTCATCACTCCGCCTTTTGCGCCAGCCAGATGATGTGGCCGGCGATGATCAGCTTCATGAAGTTCCGCTCCCAGACCGATTCCTCGCGCAGCGTGCCATCGAGGAAGTGGTTAAAGATGCTCTCGAAGGAAAAGAACGTATCGAAGCGGGCTTTCTTCATGATCCGCGCCATCGATAGCGTGATGCCGTCGATACCCGGCCGAAGCTGCCGGACAGTGAGGCCATGCGATTCGAACACCTCGACGACGGCATAGGCCGTCCAGTTGAAGATGCTGTGGCTGTGATAGGGCTCCAGCTGAGACACCGAACCGACAAAGATGCCGCCCTTGCGCAGGACGCGGCTCACTTCCGCGATGACGTCATCAGGGTAACGAACGTGCTCCAGAACCTGTCGGCAGAAGACGACGTCGAAGGAACTGTCAGGAAACGGGATGGTGCGTCCGTCATAGGTCTTGAAAGTCAGGTCGCTACGCACCCGATCGTCGACCTCCGCCGAGTGCTCGATATCAAGCCCAATGTAGGAGAGCTCCGGCATTACCGCCTTTAGCGGTTCGAAAGCATCGCCCGTACCACTGCCGAGGTCGAGAACGTCGATCTTGCCGGCAAAGCTCTCCCGGTTGAGTTCCATCATCTCGTAGACATCGATCTGCCTCGCAGTATCGGTCGGGACCTTGTGCTCGAGCATGGAGCGGAGTTTGTCACGCATGGGATTTTCCAAACTGGTGTTATGGCCATCGAGCAAAAGGGATGGGCGCCGCGAAGCGATCCAATCGTCGGCAGCATGATCAGACGTCTGGCTCGGAAGCTAGAACGTCTCTGCTATTCCTTTGCGACCTGCTGTGCGACCTGCAGGCAGAGGCCAGCATCGCCAAGAACGTCGATGCAATCCGGCGACCGGCGGAAATCGTCGTAGTAAAGCGTCCATGTTCCTTCCCGCCCAGCCCGATAGGGACCGAACTTGAAATACTGGTTCGTGCCGAGCCCCTTGTCGTTGTGACCAATGAAGCCCTTGACGGTGATGACCCAGGTTCCGTTGGCGAACACCTCGATGTGGCCGGTGCCGTCAGGACCGGGCTGTGAGTAAATTGCGAAATCAATCCAGCCACTTTGCGGCGTCGGCAGGGGCGCGCCGTGGCTGGTGACCGTAAGCTTGTCCGTGCAGCTGTCGAACTCGCCCGCATCGGCATCCGTCCACTGCTCGTCATAAGCGACAAGAGTACGCATCTGGTTGGTATCCGGCCGCAACCAGACGCGCGTCAAGCCGGCCGGGCAACTAAGCCCCTTGTCGGTCTTGGTTGCCGGGATCCCGGGCTGGAAGTTGCTTTCGACGGTAGCGAAAAGTTTGCCGTTCCTGACGCGCAAGGCGAGGAACGGGCTGAAGTCGCCCTTCGTGTTGGGACCGATCTCGCGCTTCCATTGGGCGATCAGGTAGCGATGATCGTCGGTCGGAATGGGATCACCGAACTTGACGGCAAAGCCATCCCAAACACCCTTGCTATAGGGAACGCGCAACTTGGTCCGCTCCCAGATCTCGGCGCGTTCGCTGCAAAGATCATCCGTCGGCGGACAGAGGGATTTGACGCTGAGCTTCAGCGCGCCGGCGCCGGTCCGCTTCACTTCGCTCTGGAACGTGGCAGTGCCGGCAGCCTGTTCGGCATTCTTGCGATAATAGAGGCCGCCCTTCGGGTCGAAATCCGTTCCATCGAAGCCATCCGAGAGCTTCATTGAAGCCGCGTCGGCAGCGAAACTGGCAGAGCCATGTCCAAGCACGAGTCCGAAAACCAGCAGCAGAAAGAAGTGTCTGGTCATGGAAAGTCCTTCCCAGTTGCGCGGCCCAACCAATGCGGCGATGGCGAACATGGTGGATGATATCCGAGAGGCTCTACAATTCCATAGGCGCTTGGGTGTGATGGAACGGGCTTCCGGGGATTAATTTCGCATGGGCGTCTGGTTTTGCAGACCAACCGTCATCACCGCGCTTGAACCGTCCGTAAGTGGCGGGCTAGACAGGTTGCGGACACACCGAAGACGGACGCGCCGTTTCAAGCCATGACCACCCGGGACTATTATCGATCGCTTCTGGCGAAGGCGGCCGAGTTGCAAGCCAAGGGGGCCTACGGCGAGGCGCGCGAGCTGCTGGAAAGCATGTGCAGCATGCCGGGCATCGAAGTGCTTGGGCCGAAAACGGTGCTCGGATTGCCGCGCCGGCTGCACGCGGCCCTGCTGCGGCTCGCCAAGGCGGAAGGCGACCCGATCCAACGCGTCGGCTACCAATATCATCTGGTACCGCCACCCGTGCTGTTGGCGCGCTACGGACACGTCACGCCGGCCGAACGCGCCGCCATGGTCGAGGCCAACCGCCGCTCGGTGCCGCGCATCATCCATCAGATCTGGATCGGCAATCTGGCGCCACCGCCGGCAACGGCCGCCTGGGCAGCGCACGCGACGAAACAGGGTTATGAGTACCGCCTGTGGCGGGAACAGGATATCGAGGCGTTTGGCATCGACAGGAACCCGCTTTACGGAGCCATGTTGCAGCGGGCCGACGTTCCAGGCGCGGTCGACATTGCCCGCTACGTCATCCTTGAGCGGCTTGGCGGCATCTATCTCGACGCCGACTGGTATCCCGCCCGGTCCGACATTTCGTTCCACGACTGGGCGCCCATGGTCGGCCTCACGGTCATTGCCGAGCCCACCCCGCGACAGACGGGCATGGGCGCTACGCTATTGGCCAACTCCTTCATTGCCTCACCCGCCGGCCATCCGGTGTTCACCCGCCTTCTCTCGGCATTGCCGGACGTCATGGAGGCCCTCCCGGAAGGCCCCGCATGGTGGGCAACCGGCCCGCTGATTTTCACGGTTGCGGCCCGTGGAACTTCCGTCACCGTCCTCGACCACACAATCGTCGCCGCGCGTTTTGCCCGCGGCACGCCGGAGACCGAGGTTATCGAGCATTGCCGCCTGGCCGCGACGAACGATTGCGGCCTGATCGCCGACTGGAAATCGTGGTAGCCAACGTGCCAAGGCAACAGCCCTCCAGCAAAGGCACGGAGCATCCGGCATGAAGATCGCCTTCTATGCCCCGATGAAGGCACCGGACCATCCCGTCCCCTCAGGCGACCGTCAGATGGCACGCCTGCTTATGGCGGCCCTCGAGCGCGCCGGGCACAAAGTCACCCTGGCCTCTCATCTGCGCAGCTACGGAAGAGAGCCAGACGAAGCGCATTACGCCGAAGTCGAGCGAGCCGCGCACGCCGAGATAGAACGGCTGTCGCAACAGTGGGCAAGCGAGGGGCGGCCAGACATCTGGTTCTGCTACCACCCGTATTACAAGTCGCCTGATGTGATCGGTCCCGCCCTCGCCGACCGCTTCGGTTGCGCCTATATCACCGCCGAAGCGTCCTATTCGGCCCGTCGCAACATCGGCGTCTGGGAGCACACGCAAGCCTCCGTGATCGATAGCGTAAAGCGTGCGGCAGTCAACTTCTGCTTCACGACCCGGGATCGCGAGGGCCTAGCCACAACTGCGCCCGACGCCAGACTGGCCTTGCTGCCCCCCTTCATCGACACAACGCCGTGGCTCGCGACCTCTCCCCTTCACGAGCCCGGCCGTCTGATCACCGTGGCGATGATGCGGTCGGGCGACAAGTTCGAAAGCTACCGTGACCTCGCAGCCGCCCTCACCCGCATCAGCCACCTGCCCTGGCAGCTTGCGATCATTGGCGGCGGTCCCGAGCACGGCGCGGTGGAGGCGCTGTTTTCCAAGCTTCCGCCGGAGCGGATCGAGTGGCTCGGGGAACTCGCCCCCGACGAGATTGCTCGGCAGCTGGCGCGCGCTTCGATTTACGTCTGGCCCGGCCACGGGGAAGCTTTCGGGCTCGCCTATCTCGAAGCCCAGGCCGTCGGACTGCCCGTCGTCGCCCAGGCGGTTGCCGGTGTTCCGGAAGTCGTGGAGAACGGCGAAACCGGACTGCTGACGCCAGCCGGCGACGTCGAAGCCTTTGCCGAGGGCATTGCAAGCCTCCTCACCAGCCAAGGCCGGCGCGACAGCTTGGCCGCTACGGCCAGACGACGTGTCGAGGAGCGCCACTCGCTGACCGGCGCCGCGCGGCGGCTCGACGCATTGCTGCCTCGCCACCACAAAGGAATGCCATCGTGACAGAAGACACCAACTGGGATCCGTTGCGGGCGAAACTGGATCAATGGCAGAACGACGGACGCGCCCTGCGGCTGTGGCTTCGCGATGACGACGCCGTTGAGCCAACGCCTCAGCTCGATCGCTTGCTCAACCTCGTGACGAACCACGCCGTACCGATCGCGCTTGCAGTCATTCCGGGAAAGACGGGCAAGCCTCTTGCCGACCGCCTCTCGAACACCGAACGGATCGAAGTTTCGGTACATGGCTGGACGCACACCAACCACGCGCCGGCGGATCAGAAGAAGATGGAGCTCGGCCTCCATCGCCCGATCGAAACAGTTCTCGGCGAACTGGCCACCGGGTTCGCGACACTCCAGGCGCTGCACGGCAGTCGCTTCGTCCCACTGTTGGTCCCACCATGGAACCGCGTTGCGACTGAGGTGATGGCTGGAGCCGTCGCGATCGGCTTTGAGGCATGTTCGATCTACGGCCCCGAGAAGCCCGCACCACTGCCGCAGATCAATACGCACGTCGACATCATGAACTGGCGAGGTGGGGGCGGCGGACATACGCCTGAAAGGTTGGTTCCTGCACTGATCGCCGCGCTCGAAGACAGCCTCGAACACGGCCGCGCCGTGGGCGTTCTGACCCACCATCTCGTGCATGATGACGTCGCCTGGAACGGGCTGGAACAGCTGATGCGCCTGACGGCCAGTCATCCAGCCGTCAGATGGCTTCCGGTTGGGCAGTTGATGGACGAGTTGCCCCGCGTCACCACGACCGATTGATCCAACACGCCCGGCCGGGCAAACCGACCTCAGACAATCACCGTCTGGCGATCACGAGCGGCAAACGCCGTGGAGAACTGCGCACGGACCTGCGCTTCGATCGCGTCGATGAGGTCGTCGGTACGCCAGGCCATGTGATGGATCAGCGCCATTTTGCCGACGCCCGCCGCTTGGGCCAGACGAATGGCCTGCTGCCATGAGGAATGGCCATAACCTTTGAACTGCACCATTTCCTCATCGGTGTAGCTGCCGTCGTAGATAAGGAGATCGACTTGGTCGATCAGCGCCAGGACGGCGGGGTCCAGAGAGCCGGGCTCATGCTCGCTGTCGGTGACCAGGGCAACGGACTTGCCATTCCAATCGAGCCGATAGCCGATGACATCGCCCGGATGGGTCAGCTTTGCCGTGCGCAACGTGACGCCCGGATAGGGCTCCAACACGTCGCCAGCCACGAAGTCGTGGCAAATAATGCAACCCAGGCACATGTCTGGCGGAACCGGGAACCACGGCGGACGCATGAAGTCGTTCAAGAGCTCGCGCGTCGTCATCGTACCCGCAAGGTGCCCCGACCAAATCTCGACCTGGGAATCGCGGGTATGCAGCGGCGCGAAATAGGGCAGCCCCATCATGTGGTCATAGTGGCTGTGGGTGAGGAAGAGCTTGGCCAAGCGCCGCCCCTCCTTTTTAAATGCCTTTCCGGCCGGCGCGAGGCCGGACCCCGCATCAAAGATAAGAGACTGATCGCCGCAGCGCATCTCGATGCAGATCGTATTGCCGCCGTAGCGGGCATATTCAGGCCCAGAAACGGGAATGCCACCACGCGCTCCCCAAAAGTGGACTGACAGCTCTTTCTCGTCCATCACGGCCCTTAATGCTGGAGAGCCGGCGTGTGCCGATTTCGCTCTACAATCAGCTCGGCAGTGGTAGCGCTGAGGCGACCAGCCAGAAGCTTGACGATCTCAACCGATACCTCGGGGACGTCGGTCAGCAGCTTGACGAAATGCTCCTTGCGGATGCGGAGAGCGCAGACAGGCTCGCTTGCCCGCACCGTCGCGGTACGAACCACGTTGCAGAGGATGGCCACCTCACCGACGATCGAATTGGCGCCAACTTCGGCGACCTGGGATTCGGCGCCAACGTCGCCAACCAGCACTTCAGCCCGTCCCCTGAGGAGCACATAGGCCGCGTCACCCACATCGCCCTCCCGGAACAGGATCTCACCGGGGCGATAGTTCACCCGGTCGGAGGCGAACGCCAGGAGCTTCAGCTTGGGACCGGGCACCCCAGCGAACAGGGGTACTTTCTTCAGACTCTGGAGCTCGTCATTGAGTAACATTGTTACCGCTCCCGCTGCCCATCGATGCTGGTCAGGAATTGACCGGTGTATCGACGGAGTAGACCCTAGGTTCCGGTGCCGGACGCTCGCCGTCAACCGACAGCCTGCCATTTTCAACGATGATAACCCGGTCAAAGTAACTGGCCAAGGCCGAGTTGGTCAGCGTCCAGACCACCGCCGGCACGGGGTTTTTCCGCCGCGTCAGTGCGATGATGTCCTTGACGATGCGCTCCTGCAGGCGTGGATCCGCACCGGCCAACGGACGATTGACAATGTAATACTCTGACTGACGAATCAACCCTCTGGCAAGATTGAGTTTCTGGCGTTGCAACTGGGTGAGCCGCCGGCCACCCGTCCCGATATTGAAGTCGACGCCGAGCCTCAGAACCTCGCCAAAGATGTCCATGTCAATCAGTACGCCGCGCAGAATATTCTGCAAGCGCTCGATGACGTCGGTTCGATTTTCCGACAGGCGGCCAAACAGCAGGTTATCTCGTAAGGTAGCCGCCACAGTGTGGTGATCGGGATCGAACTTTTCAATGGCTGTCTGCAGATCGCCAGGCAGCCCGCTATGGAACGCTGCACGCGCCGCGACGATCCGCTCCTTGAGTTCGTCACTGAGCAGACCGAAGCGATAACGCGGTTCGATATAGGCAAAGGCAAGCCGCCCGATGATCCGCATGCGCTCTTCGTCGGTCGCCTCCTTGAAGCGGCGCTTGCCGAGCTGCTGCAGAAGCTGCTCGTAAGCGGGCAGCTCGTCGGCGGTCATGAAGCTCAACTGCTGGAAGAAAGGATGATCCTCCGGCAGATCGCCGAACAATTCGACGGTCGTCTTCAACATCTCCACGCCGAGATCGAACAGTGCCTCGGCAAGGCCGGTGCTGGCTAGGAGATCCCGGAAATATGGGTTGCTTCCGATCATCGTTCCGAGCAGGGCCTGCCCGGTGATCATGCCGAACAACAGGTTTTCACTGATGGTCGCCGCGTCGTTATAGGCTTTTGGCTCGAAAGGAATGATGAGATCTTCCAGCCCATGCTGCACGAGCGCCGCGCGATAGGCCCGGCGTATCTCGACGATCTTTTCGGCAAGCTTCGGATGAGTGTTTGGATCGACCTTGGAGTTCAGGGCAAACTCCAGGATATCCGGCGACAGCTGAACGCAGTCCATCACTTCGAGAATCATCGCCACGAGTTCATCCTCGGAGCTTACGCCGGCATTGGCGAGATCGATCCATGAATCGTTGAGATCGAAATCAGGATTGCCCGAATTATGCGCCTCGGTCTGTTCCCACTTGCGGCGCCTCACCTCCGAGGGATCGTCATAGACTGCCGGTTGCTGCGGAGCATGCTTCAGGCTGTAGAGCAGATTGTCACCCAGCGACCCAGAAAAGAACCCCCCATCGGGACCGATATAGGTCATGCGTCGGCCGGTCACCGCCTCAGGGAGAAGCTGGAGGTTCTGCCCCCCAACCATCACACGTCCACCGCTCGGCCATGTCGCCCGTCCCAGCACCTCGGCAAGGGCATCGCCGCCGCCGCCAATGATGGCGCAGAGATCACCCACCTGAATCTGCAGGTTGGCCCCATCCAGCCGTGAAGTGCCACTGTCGTCGACCAACGTCACGTTCTGAGCCACCAGCGGCGACTTGAGCGGTGCCGGCGGCGGCACGCTGACGGCCTGGACCGCCGGGTCGATCAGCTCTTCGGAGTAGAACTGGTCGAAAACCTGGGCGTACTTGACCTGGACATTCTGGCGAGCCTGATCCCAGTCGATCAGATCCTTGAGCGGTCCCGGTAGGTTGTCGTAGGCAGCAATGACGGCCACCAACTGACCGATGTCGAGATGCCCTGTAAGGGCAAGATACCCGCCGATGCTGTAGAAGAAGAACGGCGTCAGCGAAGCCAGGAAATTGTTGATGAACTTGACCAGGAATTTCCACTGGTAGAGCTCGTAGCGAATCTTGAAGATATGTCCCAGCCGGTTGACGATGTCGGCACGCTCATAATTGGATGTATCATAGGCGTGGACGGAGCCGATGCTGTCGATGATCTCGCCGACGCGTCCTGACAATTCGCGCGCCGAAAGCTCGCGCTGCCGGCCGAGGATCAGCTGGCGCTTGCGCATCTTCGGGATGATGATCAGCTGGGTCGACACCAAGATGGTGGTGAACACACCCAGCGAGACGCTCTGGCTGAAAATAAACACCAAGGCGGTGAGCGCCTGGCCGCCCAGCATGGCCGGTTGCACGAAGGCATCACCGGTGAAATCGCCGAGCGGCTCGATCTCGTCTTTGATCATGCTGGCGATTTCAGCGTTCTTGATGCGCTTGAAATGGTCGGGTGGAAAACGCAGCACCATGTCGACCAGTTCGAAGCGGACGCGGCGCAGCAGCCGCTCGCCTAGACGGCCCTTGTAGGTGTTGATGTAGAACTTGAAGAGGCCGTTGACGATAACCAGCAGCAGGAAAACACCGCTCAGCGCGATCAGCATACCGACGCGTTCGAGCTGGATTCCCTCGAACAGCGTGATCTGGCCAATAAAGGGCAACGTGATCGTCAGGTGCATGAAGGGTTCGGTCGCCGTCGCGGTTTCGAAACCCGTTCCCTGGATCGGCCCGTTGACAATCTGCTTGGGCAAATTGAGCGACAGGAAATAGGGAACCATCGAGAAGGCGACGACGGCCAGAATCCAGAACTGGTGGGACCGCGTGTGCTTCCAGATGTATTTGGCCAGGCTGCGTTCCATAGGCTTTCTGGTCTCCGACTGATGCCCCGAGTCCTGCAAGACCGCCGGGCATTCCGCTCGCAATCATCTTGGCCGCCGAGCTTCCGAACTTGGGGCGCGGCGATCCTAAAACGCTGACACGCGCGGCTTATGCGCGCTGATATGAACTGGAAGTCCAGCCGATCGGCCGGTCCGGTGAGTCCTGACAAACCCAATCGCACAAGCTAAGGCCAAAGCAGTCCCTGCCCTAACGCTGCCTAGATCCGGGATGTCTGAAATTTCCGGGTCTCGGATGACGTGTTCACGAACAAACCTCACGCGACCCTGAGTTTCGGGAGTTTGGCTCTGCATACCATCCTTTTCCCGATAGACACAACACGACCAAGGCCAGCTCGATTTCCAGGAGACGCGGTTCTGTTCAGCCCCTGGCGAAATCCGGAAAAGAGCCATGCATCAACCGGTGGCGCAAAAGATCGGCCGTATGTCGGGCACCGTCGAGCCTGAGCCCCCCGAATGCCTCGCTCGGCCGTTCACGCGCGAGCGCCTCCGCGACTGCAGCCGTCATCATCTCGGGTGTCAACGCATCTTCGAACAGCACCTTTGCCAGGCCCATCCGTTCAAGACGGATCGCTCGCGTCGTCTGCTCGGTTTCACCGCCAGCAGCAAAGGGCACCAGGATCGCCCGGCAACCGGCGACCAACACATCGCAGACCGTGTTGTAGCCAGCCTGCGACACGGAAAGACGCGCACCACTCAACAGACCGACGAAATCGGCACGAAACCGCTCCACCCGAACATTGTCGGATGCCGAGGCCACGAGGTTGTCGAACTCACCCTGCGGCAGGTTGGGGCCGGCGATCAGACACCAGGTGAGCGATCGCGGCAGTGCTTGCGCGGCGGCAAGGCTTGCCTGCAAGACCTTGTGACCGACGGCGCCGCCACCAGCGGAAACAACGACATCAACCACATCGTCCGGCGCAGCTGATGGCGCCGGCGCCACAAGGCCGGTGTAGACTATCTTCCCAGCAATCTCGTCAGCCAGCGGGAAGGTGTCATCTAGCCTTACGAACGCGGGATCGCCGTGAACCAGCACCGCATCGAAAAAGCTCTGTACCAGTTCAACACTCTCGCGATTGCGCTCGGGCTTGGTGTGAGCCTGAAGGATATCGCGCAGGGAGGTGACGACCAGCGGGCGCGGCTCGGAGGCCGCCGCTTCGGCCAAAAGGGCCTTCAATTCAAGCCGCACTTGGCGTCGGCCGAACGGATAGGCTTCGATGATGACGATCTCCGGCCGTACGGTCCGGAAAGTCTGAAGCAGCACGTCGCGGCGCCGCTCCATGAAAGCGTCGTCCACGGGGTTGCCCTGAAGATCCTCCAACTGGGAGAATCCGGATTTCCCGGCCACCACGGGGGGCAGTTCCACATGGTGTGTCCCCGCCGCCGGAAAACCGACAACCGGAGCGCCGCCTGTTACCAGCGTCACGTCGAACTGAGCGGCCTTGAGGGCGGTGGCGATACGGCTTGCGCGCGCGAGATGACCGATGCCAAGCAGATGCTGGACATAGAAAAGCACACGCGTTGGATGATCGGTCGTCACGACTTCGTCGTCTCCCAGGCACCGGTGAACAGCCGGCCGAGCAACGCGATGCTGCTCCGGTGATCGAATTCGGCGCGAACGCGCCGGTCGGCATTCGCCCCCAACTGTTGCCGCAGGCTCGGGTCCCGTATCCCCCGCTCCAGAGCGCGCGCCAGCGCTTCTGGATCGTCCGGTTCGACCAATAGCCCCGTTTCCCCGTCGGTGATCAATTCGACGATACCGGCGACACGGGTCGACACGCACGCCAACCCTTGGCTTGACGCTTCAACCAGCACGTTGGGAAGACCGTCGCGGTCGCCGTCGGCGGCAATGCGGCTGGCCAGAACGAACAGATCGGCCTGCTGATACTGGGCAAGCACGTCCTCCTGGGCCAGCGCTCCGCGCCACTCGATCCGCGAGGCGATACCAAGCCGCTTGGCCTCGGCCTTCAGCCCGGCAATGGCATCGCCCCCACCGATATGCACCAGCGACCAGTTGAGATCCGGAGGCAGACGCGCCAGAGCGGCGAGGAGCACATCGAGGCCCTTCTTGGCGACGGCGCGGCACACACAAAGCAGCTTGACCGGATCGCCAGGCGCCGAACCGTCGCGATCGGAGCGCGCACCGGTAAAAGGTGCGAAGCGGGCGAGATCGAGCCCATGGTAGCTGAGCCAGACGCGCCGATCGGACGCGTCCGTTTGGCCGATGAGTGACTTGAGTCGCCCATAGCCGGCGTCGTTGCAGGTTACCGTCCAGCGCGCAGCTTCGAGTTTGCCCTGCAGATCCCTGTCTCCCGACGTCCAGATGTCCTTGGCATGCGCCGAACAGGTCCATGGTATCCCGGTAAGAAGGCTCGCGTAGGCGGTGACAGAAGCAGGGGTATGAATGAAATGCGCGTGCAGCCAAGCTCCACCTTCCGGCCACTCCGCCGCCAACACAGCCGCCTGCCCGAACCGCCTGAAGCGGTTGCGGGAGACGTCATGCCTGAGATCCCGGAGGAAGGCCGAAAAAGCGCGACGGAAGCTCGGCCAGCGCCTAACCTTCCTTAGCGCCTTGAGCACGCGAAACGGCTCCTCGTGAAGGTACTCAGGTAGATAATGAACGGGCGCCTTGATCTCGTCATGCACAGGGTGGCGCTTGCCATCGGTCGGCCGACGCATGGACACAAGGGTCAAATCAAAGCCGGCGAGCTCCAAGCCCCTGAGCTCCTGGGCGATGAAAGTTTCCGAAAGGCGCGGATATCCTTTGAGCACCACGACAATGCGGCGCGCGGAGGGAGACGTCATCTAGTTGTCAGCCTTTCGTCACCACTTCCAGCGGCACATTCTCACTCGGCTTCAGCCAGCTTCCGACCACCTCGGCGATACGGGGGAGCCCTTCGAGTTTCAAAGGATCGGCGTTCTGAGAGGGAACCGGTCTGTTCGGCAAGGCACGGAGCGCGGCGGTCAGACGGGCTGGATTGGCCGCTTCGGTGGGCGTCAACATATCGACAAGCCCAAGCTCCGAGGCTCGACGGGCTCGGATGAGCTGCTCCTCGCGAGGCTCGGTTCGCGGAATCAGCAACGCTGGCTTGTCGAAGGACAGGATTTCACAAAACGTGTTGTAACCGCCCATGGCGACGATAGCGCTGGCACCGTTCATCAGGTCTTCGAAGCGCGCCTCGAAATCGATCAGTTGCAGCTGCGGGATCTTCGCTGCCTTGCGCATCATCTTGCGCCGCGCCTTGGTCGGCATGTACGGGCCGAGCGCCACCAGGGCAGCCGGCAGATCAGGTGCGGAGAGATAGGCGTTGAGGATCGCTTCGACCATCTCCGCTCCGTCGCCGCCGCCGCCAGTCGTCACGAGAACATAGTCGCCCTTGGGGCGGCGCTCCGGGTCGACTTCGGCTGAGGCCCGCCTCTGAAGAAAGCCGACAAAGTCCATGCGAGCCCTGACGGAGGCAGGGACATCCAGACCGGTCAGTGGGTCATAAAAGTCCTGGGAACCGTAAACCCAGATCTTGTCGTAGAAGCGATCGATCTTGTTCAGGATGTCGCGGCTTTCCCACTCCGCCTGGAGGAGATGCGGCGCGTCCATCACATCGCGCAGGCCGAGAACCAGCATGGTACCGCGCGTCTTCAGATAGGCGAGCGTCGACTCGACCTCACCGCGCAGCCCCATGGGCTCCTTGTCGACGATAAAGATATCCGGAGCAAAGGCCTGGGCGGTCTGGCGAATGGTCGCGCGCCGCATGTCGAGCGTACGGTTGAGATCGATATGACTATCGAGGGACGTATACTCACCGTTCCGAAGCTTGATCACGCTCGGAATCTTCACGAAATCGACGCGGGACCTATATTCGAAAGCGCCGGCGATCGTCGCGCCGGAAATGATGAGCACGTTGAGCCCGTGATAAGTCCCGACCAGCGAATGCGCGATTGCCCGACACCGCCTCAAATGCCCGAGCCCGAACGTGTCGTGACTATACATCAGGACGCGCGCGTCGCCCAAACGATCGGTCATGGATAACACCTTGCCTCAACGGCGCGGCGGCACCCTGTCCCGGAGGGCGCGGCAGCATTGGTTTCAACGGCCACTTGGCAAGGCGACACTCGCATGCGGCAATGAACCTTTCAAGACCCGGTTCGTTCGTCCAATCAACGGGTTGGGGGAACAGCCAGCCGGCATGCACAGAATTGTTGTCTTGCTAAGTGGGATTCTTGGCACAATCCAGCTGTGGTAGAAACACGACCAAGATATCACCGCCCCTCGGATCCGGATACCGGCCGATTGGCTTTGTGCAAGGCTTCACTGCACACTGTTTGGTAAGTGAACTCCAAATGTCACACTGGTGCGCTTGGCCACCAAGTGCGCATGAGCGGGGCTAGTTGAAATTTACGAGCCCCGCCCGGATGGAAGCTCAGTCGGCCTGCTGCAAGGCAATCGCGGAACTACCGAGCTTGGAGTTCTTGTAAAGGCGCATGAGTTCTTCCGCCTCGGAGAAGGTCTCCAGGGCAGCTTCCGTCGTAAAATCGAGGGACGGTATTTCCGCAATCTCGGCAGGCGACTTCACCGTCAGCGCCTCACTGACGCCACGCAACTTCTGTGCGCCGAGGTCAATCCACGAGCCGCCGCAATAGTCCGCGAATTCCTGGCTGGCAATGATCGGGCGCTCGTACTTCTTTGTAAGGGACTGAAGACGCTGGGCCTCGTTGACAGCTCGCCCGAACACGGAGAACGTCAGGCGATCCTTCAGCCCCACATTGCCGAACATCACGTTGCCGACGTGCAGCCCGATACCATGGGCAATCGGCTCCTTGCCCTTCTCGCGCCGCTCACGGTTGTACTCGCGCATGTTCGAAACACCCGCCAGTGCAGCCGCCATGGCCGCCTGGGCAGCCTCCTCGGAGGCTACATGATGCCGATCGCACGGATACACCGCGATGAAGCCATCGCCGATGAAGCTCAGGATTTCGCCGCCATTGCGATTGAAGGGAGCCGCTACCGCGTCGAAAAACCGGTTGAGCGTCTCGACATAAACCTGCCGGCCTTCCTTCTCCGCCAGCATGGTCGAGCGGCGCATGTCCGCCATCACGACAATGGCGCGGGTCACAGACGCATCGCCACGCCGCACCTGACCCGCCAAAACGCGCTCGCCGGCACTCTGGCCAAGATAGGTGTTGAGCATGTTGCCTGCCAACTGGCTGAGAACGGCCAGCTTGAAGGCAATCGCCATGCTGTTCTGCAACTGCATCAGACCGGCGATCATGCCCTCGGAAAAACCGCCGGGATTATCGGTCGACCAGGAACCAAGCATGCCGCGGCTCTCTTCCGTCCCGAACGACTGCAGGAAGGCCATATAGTCGGTGGCACCGAGTTCCTTGAGATCCTCGAAAATCGGAAACTCATCGGCCGTGTCCGGACCGATCCGGCGGCGGAGGTGACCGAGGCCGAGGCTCACCAGATGATAATAGGGGCTACGCAGCATTCTGTCGCTGTACTGCCCGTCCTTGGGCTTGGTGAACGTCTCGGCCTTCACGCCCTTGCCGCGAAGCCAAGTAAAGCCGAGGGCATCGTAAAGCGGGTGTAACATCGAAATGCTCATGTGCACGCGGACCAGCGGCACACCGGCTGCGTTGAGACGTTCGCAGACACCAGCAACCAGCGTTTCGAGAGGGGCGCCATTCATTGCCGATTGCGTCAACCACTCGGAAACTGCCTGCAGCAGCTTTTCGGAGACGTCGGCATGGGGTGAATTCATTATGATTTGCTCGTCACTGATCATCGTTTTGGGAATCCGCTAGAGCTCGCCGACATGCCGGTGATGGACACGTCGACAGAATTGCTCAATTCCCGTGGAAGCGGAATTGGCAATATTATAAGCATGGAGTCTGTTCTGGCCAGATGTTGCCTTAAGTCGGCTAAGCCCATAACCACGCGACGTGATTGCGAAATTTGCAGGCGGGCGATTGATTTAATTGCGTATTTCGGCCAATTCTGGAGAAAATTACCTTGCCCGCGGATGAAGGTTTTCACGAAGCATTGATGTCGACCCTGGTCTCGCGTGAAGCGCGCGTGGGTGTTATCGGTTTGGGATACGTGGGTTTGCCGCTGGCCATCGCCATTGCGACGGCCGGATTCACAGTCACGGGCTTCGACGTCGATTCGAGCAAGATCACCGCTCTCGACGCCTGCAAGTCCTATATCGAGGCGGTCCCTGAGGACCGGCTGCGGGCCGTGGTCGACGCGGGACGCTTTGGTTCGGTCACCGACTTCAGCCGTCTCAAAGACTGCGACGTCATCGTGATCTGCGTCCCGACGCCGCTCTCCGTGCATCGCGACCCAGATCTGTCCTACGTAGAGCGCACCGCAGAGGACATCGCTCGTACCCTTCGCCCCGGGCAGCTCGTCGTGCTTGAGTCCACCACTTACCCGGGAACCACCGATGAGGTCGTGCGCCCGATCCTTGAGCGGACCGGCTTAAAATCAGGCAAGGACTTCTTCCTCGGCTTCTCGCCGGAACGCGAAGATCCGGGCAATCGCGATTTCAGCACCACCCGCATCCCCAAGGTCCTCGCCGGCGACGGTCCCGAGGCGTCGGCCCTTGTCGCCGCTTTCTACGGCGCGGTTGTCGAAAAGATCGTGCCTGTCTCCACCATGGCGACCGCCGAGGCCGTCAAGCTGACCGAGAACATCTTTCGCGCCGTCAACATCGCCCTCGTTAACGAGATGAAGGTGCTTTACGACGCAATGGGCATCGACATCTGGGAAGTCATCGAAGCGGCCAAGACCAAGCCATTCGGCTACATGCCCTTTTATCCGGGCCCGGGCCTCGGTGGCCATTGCATCCCGATCGACCCGTTCTATCTCACCTGGAAAGCTCGCGAGTTCGAGCTCTCAACCAAGTTCATCGAACTTGCCGGCGAGATCAACACGGCCATGCCGAGCTATGTCATCAGCCGCCTCGCCGATGCGCTCGACCGCAAGGCCGGCAAGGCCCTCAGCCGCTCCCGCGTGCTGGTGATTGGCCTCGCCTACAAAAAGAACGTGCCGGACGTTCGCGAGAGCCCATCCTTCAAGCTTATCGAGCTCATCGAAAAGCGGGGCGCCGTTGTTGAATTCCACGATCCATTCGTCCCGGAAATCCCGCCAACACGCGAGCATGCCGAACTGAAGGGCCGCCGTTCTATCGCACTGACGGCCGAGAGTGTTGCAACCTTCGACGCGGTCGTCATCGCCACCGACCATGACGAGGTGGATTACCGAGGACTCGCCCAGCGGGCAAAGCTCATCGTCGACACGCGCAATGTCATGGCCCGACATCACCTGATCGCCGAACATATCGTGAAGGCCTGACCGTAAGTGCCGCTATGGCGCATAAATTGCAGCTGACGCGGCCGGGCCTTTTAGTCTAGGATTTTCGCATGGCGCTATGCGTCTCGCCAGTTCGACACTGATCGCGCCAATTGGTTCGGGCTCGGCAGGCGTTTGAAGGCGTTCGCGGCTCTCGGGGACAGGGGCTTCCATTGATGGCGAACGGCGCGGACATCCTGCGGATCGAAGACCTGTTTGTAACGTTTTCGATCATGGATGAGCATCTTGAGGCGGTCCGCGGCGCGAGTTTGCGGATTATGCCGGGCAAGGTCACGGCGCTGGTCGGGGAATCGGGTTCCGGCAAATCGGTCATCAGCCAGGCGGTGATGGGCATCCTGCCCCGCATCGCCAAAACGCGAGGCTCCATTCTTTTCAACGACGGAACTGGCGATCCGATCGATATCCTGCGCTTGCCGAAAGACGGACCGCAAATTCGGGCGCTACGCGGCGGCCGCATTGGCATGATCTTCCAGGAACCGATGACCTCGCTGTCGCCGCTGCATACCATCGGCAACCAGGTCGGCGAGGCACTCGGGATCCATGAGGGGCTGAGCCGCGCCGAACGTCGTGAGCGGACCGAAGACATGCTGGCCATGGTCGGCTTTAACAAGCCGTCCAAGGCACACGACATGTATCCCTTCGAGCTGTCGGGCGGCATGCGCCAGCGAGCGATGATCGCCATGGCGCTGATCTGTCGTCCGGCCCTGCTGATCGCCGACGAACCGACCACGGCACTCGATGTCACCATTCAGGCCCAGATCTTGACATTGCTGCGCGATCTGCAGGAGCGCCTCGGCATGGCGATGCTGCTGATCACCCATGATCTCGGCGTGGTGGCCAACATGGCCGACGAAGTATCGGTCATCTACCATGGTGAAATCCTGGAAGCCGGACCGGTCGACGCAATCTTTCGCGACGCCCGCCACCCTTATCTGCGCGGCCTGATGGCGGCGGTGCCGCATTTCGAGATGAAGGCCGGCGAGCGTCTCAAGGCCTTGCGCGAGATCCCCGTTGAGGTGTCGAGCCTCGTTCGGGCCAAGGTGAAACCGGCAATCGCCGCGCCGCCGCCAAAGGTCCTGTTGTCGGTCCGCGACCTGACCAAGTCCTATACCGCTCGCAAATCGAGCTACTTCAGCCGCGCGGCCAGCGAACCGGCGCGGGCCGTCGATGGCATCAGTTTCGACATTCTACGCGGCGAATGCCTCGGGCTGGTCGGCGAGAGCGGCTGTGGAAAGACGACGGTCGGCAAGATGCTCGTCCGCGCGGTTCAGCCCGATGACGGCGCGCTCATCTATCGTGACGAGGATGGAAACGTCGATCTTCTGAATACCGACCCGCGTTCCTCGCAGGAACTCAAGGCCAAGATCCAGATGGTCTTCCAGGATCCAGTCTCCTCGCTGTCTCCGCGCATGACCGTCCAGGACATCCTGACCGAGCCGCTCGAAATCCATCAGCGCGGCGGAGCGGCCGAGCGCCGCGAGACGGCAGGCGCCCTGATGGCGGCCATCGGCCTCAAGCGCGATCACCTCCGGCGTTATCCACACAGCTTCTCTGGCGGACAGCGTCAGCGCATCGGCATCGCTCGTGCCATGGCACTTGGGCCCAAACTGATGATCTGCGATGAGCCTGTTTCGGCTCTCGACGTCTCGGTGCAGGCACAGATCCTCAACCTTCTCAAGGATTTGCAGAAGGAGCTGGGGCTGACCTACCTGTTCATTTCTCACAATCTGGCCGTGGTCGCCTATATGGCCGACCGCATTGCCGTCATGTGTCGGGGACGCATCGTGGAACTGGCATCGCGCGATAGGCTGATGCATGCCCCCGTCCACCCCTACACTCGTGCACTTCTGGACGCGGTCCCCTTCCCAGATCTCGACCGGCCGCTCGATTTTGCCAATCTGCGGAGCGACGCATCGCACATGGCAACGTGGTCTGCCCCCTTCCGCGACGATGGCGAGCCTTCCAATCTGTCGATGATCGAGATCGGCGAGGACCATTTCATCCTCGCCCGTTCAAACGCCGATGTCAGCGAGTTGGCGCAATGAGCCTGCTTTCGATCAATCGACGCAAACTGCTCGCCCTGATGGCGTCCGCAATCGGGCCGGCCTTCCTTCCCGGCCGCAGCCGGGCAGCCGCCACGACACAGCCGACCGAACCCAAGATCCTGCAGCCAAGGCTGGCGGACGGAACACTGCCGCCCATGCCTGAGCGGCTACCCAAAAATCCGCGCGTGGTCACTTTCTCCAAGCCTGGACTTGGACCAGGGCGCTACGGCGATGCGCTCCGCATGGCCATCGGTGGGCAGAAAGACATTCGCTACATGACGGTCAACGGCTATGCCCGTTTGATCGGATATTCGGCGGAACTCGCTTTTGAGCCGGACATCCTCGCCGGGTATGAGGAAGTTGAAGATCGCATCTATACGCTGCATCTGCGCGAAGGCCACCGGTGGTCAGACGGCACGCCTTTCACCTCTGAAGACTTCCGCTACTGCCTTGAAGACGTGTTGCTCGATCCGGAGATCAAGCCAGGCGGGCTGCTTCCCGACCTGTTGGCCGACGGCAAGCCTCCAAGGTTCAAGGTGATCGATCCCTTGACCGTTCGCTACGCCTGGGAGACCCCGAACCCACGCTTTCTGTCGCGGCTCGCATCGCCCAATCCGCTGGAGCTCGCCCTACCTGCTCACTATCTCAAGCAGTTCCACAAAAAATACCAGGATCCGGAAACTCTCGCCAAACTCATCAAGCAGAACAAGGTGCAGACTTGGACCGACCTGCACACGAAGATGTCGCGTACCTATCGGCCGGACAATCCGGATCTGCCGACCCTCGCGCCCTGGCGCAATACCGTCGCCCCGCCCGCCGAGCGCTTCGTCTTCGAGCGCAACCCCTATTTCCATCGCGTCGATGAGAATGGGCTGCAGCTGCCCTATATGGATCGCATCCTCCTCCACGTCAGCGAGGGGTCGCTGATTGCCGCAAAGGCTGGTGCCGGCGAAAGCGACCTCCAGAGCCAAGGGCTCGATTTTCTCGATTATACCTTCCTCAAGAATGCGGAAGCGAACCATCCCCTGACCGTCCGACTTTGGAAGCAGACGCTAGGCTCCCGCGTCGCTCTCTACCCCAACCTCAATTGCAGCGATCCGGTCTGGCGCGGCCTGATGCGTGACCCTCGCATGCGTCGCGCACTTTCAATCGGAATCAGCAGGCGTGAAATCAACGAGGTGCTTTTCTTCGGCCTCTGCCAGGAAAGCGCCGATACGGTCCTGCCTGAAAGCCCGCTGTTCAACGCGAAGTATCGGGACGCTTGGACCCAGTATGACCCAGATCTGGCGCGCAGCCTGCTCGACGCAATCGGTCTCGATCGCAAGTCCGACGATGGCATTCGCCTTCTGCCCGATGGCAGCCCGGCAACCCTGACGGTCGAGTCGGCCAGCGATGGCACGCTGGAATCCGACGTACTCGAACTCATCGGCGATCATTGGCGCGACATCGGCATTTCTCTGTTCATCCGCTCGTCGAGCCGCGATGTCTTCACCAGCCGGGTGCGCAGTGGCGAGGCGGTGATGTCCATCTTCATGGGGCTCGACAATGGCGTGCCAACCGCGGACATGCCGCCTTCCGAATTGACACCCAGCCGCGACGACCAGCTACATTGGCCCAGCTTCGGAACCTACCGCTTGTCCAGCGGGCAAATGGGTGAGGCGCCCGACATTCCCGAAGTCAAACAATTGTGGGATCTGTTTGACAGCTGGATGAACTCGACAACGCATGAGATGCGTGCAGCCATCTGGGCCCAGATGCTCGATATCTACACGCAGCAAGTCTTCTCGATCGGATTGATCAACGGAACGCTGCAGCCCATCGTCCACCATCGCCGTTTGCGCAACGTGCCGGAAAAGGCGCTCTACGGTTACGATCCGACCAGCTTTTTCGGCATCTACAAGCCCGACACTTTCTGGCTGGATGACGAGGGCTGACGACCATGCTGAGATACATCGGCTTCCGATTGGCGGTCATGATCCCGACACTGCTGGTGATCTCGGTTCTGATTTTCACCATCATTCAGCTACCGCCCGGCGACTACTTCGAAAGTTATGTCGCCGAACTGCGCGCCATGGGCGAGCCAACCGACACGGCAGAGATCCAGGCCCTGCGCGAGCGATATGGCTTTGATCAGCCCCAGCCGGTCCGCTACCTGCATTGGATCGGCGGGTTGGTCACGGGCGACTTCGGCTATTCCTTCGAATATCGCATGCCCGTCAACGACGTCGTGGGCGACCGCATGTGGCTGACCATGCTGGTCTCCTTCATCAGCATCATCGCCACCTGGGTGATCGCCTTCCCGATCGGCATCTATTCGGCAACCCATCGCTACAGTTGGGGGGACTACGGCTTTTCACTTCTCGGACTGATCGGCCTTGCCGTACCCAACTTCATGATGGCGCTGATCCTGCTCTATTTCGCCAACGTCTGGTTCGGCACGTCGATTGGCCATCTGATGGATCCCGAGTTTCTCGACGCCCCGATGAGCTGGGAGAAATTCCGCTCGATCCTGGCGCACCTCTGGATCCCCGTTGTCATCATCGGCACCGGCGGTACGGCCGGCATGATCCGCCGGCTGAGAGCCAACCTGCTCGATGAATTGCAGAAGCAATATGTGGTGGTCGCCCGGGCGAAAGGGCTGCACCCCTTCCGCGCGCTGATCAAATATCCACTGCGCATGTCTCTGAACTTCTTCATTGCCGACATCGGCTCGATCTTGCCGGAGATCATTTCCGGCGCCGAGGTAACCGCCATCGTTCTGTCTCTGGAAACCACCGGGCCGATGCTGATCCGAGCCCTCCAGAGTCAGGACATGTATCTCGCCGGATCGTTCCTGATGTTCCTGGCCTTCCTGACCGTGCTGGGCGTGCTGATTTCCGACATCGCGCTGGTGCTGCTCGATCCCCGCATTCGCCTTCAAGGCAGGAAAGTGAAATGACGTCGCACCTTCCTCCCCCCGGCGAGCCGTTGCCGCATTTCGTTTCCGACGCGCCCTTCGACCCTTATGCGGTCGAAAAGGCCTGGTCCGGCCATCGTCGGCTGATCGGTGCATCACATGCCCAGCTCATGTGGTGGAAATTCCGACGTCATCGCCTGGCACTCGCGTCGGCCGTGTTTCTTGTGGTGATCTATCTTCTCGCGGCGCTGGCCGAGTTTGTTGCGCCCTATAATCTTCAAAGCCGGCATATCGACGCAATCTATTCGCCGCCGCAGCAAATCCACCTGTTCCATGAGGGCAAATTCGTCGGCCCCTTCGTTTATGGCCGCACCCAGACGCTCGACATGGAACAACTCCGACGCGTCTACACAAAGAACCCCAGCGACATCCAACCGCTCCGGTTCTTCTGCCGCGGCGATTCCTATAACTTCTGGGGGGAATGGCAGAGCAATCTGCATTTAGTTTGCCCGGCTGAAGGCGGCACGCTCTATCTGCTTGGCACCGACCGGCTCGGCCGCGATATCCTCTCGCGCATTCTTTACGGAGCCCGCATTTCGCTGACCATCGGTCTTTTCGGCGTCGGGGTAAGTTTCCTGTTGGGCATCCTGATGGGGGGACTGGCCGGCTATTACGGCGGCAAGGTCGACTTCGCGGTTCAGCGCAGCATTGAAGTCCTGCAGTCGGTCCCGAGCATCCCCCTCTGGATGGCGCTCGCCGCCATCATGCCAGTGACCTGGAGCCCACTCCTGGTCTATTTCGGCATCACCATCATCCTAGGCCTGATCCACTGGACCGGCCTCGCGCGCGCCGTACGTTCCAAACTGCTGGCCCTGCGCGAGGAAGATTACGTGATGGCCGCGCAGGCCATGGGGGCCAGCGGCGCGCGCATCATCATTCGCCATCTCATTCCCGGCTTCATGTCGCATCTCATCGCTTCGGCCACCATCGCCATACCCGGCATGATCCTCGGCGAGACGGCCCTCTCATTCCTTGGCCTCGGACTACGCCCGCCAATCACCAGCTGGGGTATCCTTCTGATCGAAGCGCGGAACGTCAACGCGCTCGTCTTCTATCCGTGGCTGCTATTTCCGCTCGCCCCCGTGGTCCTGGTCGTGCTCGCCTACAACTTCATGGGCGACGGTCTTCGCGACGCGGCCGACCCCTACGGCTGAAGCAGAAACCGGACTCAAAGTTCCTCGTCGCCGCTTTCCTGAGGCGCCGGTCTCGGCGTGTCCTCGTTGTGACGACGCCACTGGCTGGGACTCATACCAACGCTGCGAGCGAACACGCGCGCCAGGTGGCTCTGATCGCTGAACCCGCATCGCAGGGCAATCTCGGCAAGACCCGCTCCGCCGGCACGGATCATATCCTTCGCCCGCGAGATACGGACGCCGACCATATAGGCATGCGGCGGCATGCCGAAGGAGGTCTTGAAGGCTTGCGCGAAGCGGCTTTCCGATAGTCGGCACTCCCTGGCGAGATCGGAAACTGACAGGCTGGTGTCAAATTGTGCTTCGATGATGTCGCGCGAACGTCGCTCCTGCCAGGGCGCAAGGCCGCGCCCGGTGGGAAGGGCCGGCGCTACCCGGCAATAACGCAGCGCAAAGTGCGCCAGGAAGCAATTGACAATCTGCTCGGCAAGCTGACCGCGGCTGGCCGGCGCCATTTGGTCGAGCACAGCCATCGTGCGCAGCAGTTGACCGATCACGACGTCGGAGGTCTCCGATTCGACTTCCAGTCTTTCAACCTTCTTGAGGTCGTTTTCCTCCGAGAACTGGTCGAGCAGATCGCGCGTGATGTAGATCTGCGTCGCGTCGACGGTGCCTGAAACAGCAGTTTCGACCGAGGACCGCATGTCGAGATAGGTAGCTGCGCCTGCGGGAAGACGCCCTCGGAACACGTGGCTGGCGCCGCGCTTGCGATGATAGTCCTCTAGCGGTCGATGAAGGTAGATGATACTGAACGCGTCCTCTGTGGGCGTCGGCAGAAACCGCCGGAGCTCGGGTTCCGCGCCAACGACATGCGTGGCAGCAAACATGCGACGCCGGCCAAACGCGCGTTCGTAAAGAACGCGCCCCATGAGATTGCAATGGGTCAGAAATCTATAGCCATAGAAGTGGCTTTCTATCGCCGCTCCAAAACCGCTTTTGGCGCCGTCTGCGTCAGACCTGGTCAATGGCGTATGATAGGACATAGCTGCTCCCTTGAGTGCGGCTTGCCTTTGCGGACAGGCGTGTTGTAAGTAATTTCACGATACAACGGTCGAGCTGGCGTCGGCCGTTAATTTGTGCCAAACGTTGTAAATTCAAAAATTGTCGCAAAAGATTTTGACTTAAGGCGTAATAGAAAGAAAGCCTTCATGGATCTTTTGCTTTTCGATGGAAGCAAATACGACCTGCATTTCGGGCCATTTGAGCTCCGATTGCGGGAAAGGAGGCTGCTTCGCCATGGCGAAGAAGTCGAACTTGGCTCACGCGCACTGGATCTTCTTATTCGCCTGACGGAGGCCGCTGGCGTTGTTATCGAAAAGCGCGAGCTTCTCGATACGATCTGGCAAGGCGTAACCGTAAGCGAAGCGAACCTTAGAGCGCAGATTGCTTTACTCCGAAAAGCACTTGACGAGAGCAACGACGGGCTACGCTACATCGTGAACGTCGCCGGCCGCGGCTACAGTTTTGTGGCACCGGTAACGCGCGTGGAAATCGGTGGCATTGCCACCCCAACCATGCCCCCCGTTGGCGCCGAGCGGTCTTTGCCTCCCCCGTTGGCAGGTCCAATATTCGGTCGCAGCGAAGTGATCACGCAGATCATCGGGCAGCTGGAGAGCCAGAGAGTCGCCTCGTTGGTAGGTCCAGGCGGTATCGGCAAGACCACCGTCGCCAAAGCCGTGGCCGCCCTTGAGAATCCCAGTTGGAGTGATGGTGTCGTCTGGGTCGATCTATCGTTCGTCGAAGAGGATGCTCAGGTGGCCCGCGCCGTTGCCTCGGCATTGGGCTTCGTCAGCAGCGCCGAAGATCCCCTGCGGGGAATCGCCGTCACCCTGCGCGACCGCCATTTGTTGCTGGTCCTAGACTGTTGCGAGCGGGTGCTGGACGGCGTCGCGCATCTTGTGGACAGTCTGATCGCCTCGGTGGCCGGCCTCGTGATCCTGACCACCAGTCGCGAGCGATTGCGAATTCGGCACGAGCGTGTGGTCCGGCTGCCCCCCCTTGGGGTGCCCGGAGAAATGACCGACCTGACTGCCGAGGAGGCGCAGGCGTCACCCGCCATCCAGTTGTTTCTCGAAAGATCGGAAGCGGCCGGAATAAGCCTTGACCTCCGGGATGGGAATATCGACGCCATTGCCCGGCTCTGCCTGCGGCTTGACGGCATCCCGCTCGCTCTTGAACTGGCGGCATCTCACATGGCGACCTTCTCGCCCAGCGCCTTGCTGCAGATGATCGACAATGGCGTGGCCACGTGGGGTCTCGGATTGCGGTCGGCCGAACCGCGCCACCTCACGATGGATGCAACCTTGGAATGGAGCTATAATCTCCTGTCCGAGGAAGAGAAGACCGGATTCCGTCGGATGTCGATCTTCGAAGGCAAAGCGCGCCTCGACGATATCCTCGACATCATCATCCACGATGACGATCTGAAGCGCAGCGACGTCCTTCACATCCTGTGCGGACTCGTGGAGAAATCGCTGCTCTGCGGCGACACGACGAACGGACAAACCTCATATTGGATGCTCGATACCACGCGCTCTTACGCGTTGCGGCAACTGCGAGGCCAGTATGAGTTCAGCGAATGTGTGAAGCGCTATTCGGACGCCTTGTTGAGAAGCCTCCGCTCGGCCGACATCGAGGGACCGAGGCAGGAAGCCTCCAACTGGTTCGGTCCTCACTTTCCCAATCTGGACAACCTGCGCGCCGCGATGCGCTGGAATACCTCAGTCGAAGGAGATCCGCAGACAGCATTCTCGATTGCGCAGTTCGCGGCACCTCTTCTGATGCAATTGTCCCTGCTGAAAGACTGCGAGGATTGGGCGTCGCGCGCGCTGGCCATTGCTGACGAACACCACCTTCAACCCGACCGAAACGTCAGGGCACGGCTCCTCGCCTACATCGGCGCTGCGATGTTGGCCACTCGTGGCCCAAGTGACGAGAGTCTTGCTGCACTCGATCAAACGCGCGTGGTGGCCGAAGAGACTGGTGACGCACCGCTGTCGTTTCTGGCGCTCTCCGGCCTTTTCTGGCTCTGGATCTACCGGGGTGAAATCTTCGATGCCATGGAATGCGCCGAGCGAATGATGAAAGGCGTCGAAGAGCCCAAGGGCGACGGGCGTCCTGCCGCCGAGCGATCCACCGCCATTGCCACGATGCTGCTCGGAAAACCGGCATTGGCCGAAGTGTGCCTGAAACACGTCATATCGGCACGTGCCCGATTTCAGATGGGCCGGTACATGCGGGTCGGCAGCAATCCAGAGGACTTCGCCCATGTCTTTCTTGTTCAGAGCTTCTGGCTTCAGGGCCGCTTCCAGGAAGCCCTGGAGCACTTCGATCTTTCCGCCCGGTTGTTACGGGCTCCTGAACATGGCCTGCACTACTGCTGGGCGCTGAACGAGGTGATGATACCTCTATTGTGCATGCTCAGGCGTTGGAAGGACGCCCGCAAGGTTGCAACCGAGCTTCGCCGCGCCGTTGATCTTGTCGGCTTGGATGCACGCGCCAAGACGGCTGCGTGCACCCGGATGGCAATCGATGTGGCACGCGGGGAAGGCAACGCCTACGCTTTGGCGGGAATGGTGGATGAGCTAAGGCAAAGTCACCTGAAGCTCCTACTTCCGTGGATAGAAACCATCCTGGCCGAGGGACTTGAGCGCAATGGCGACGGTGAGAAGGCCCTTGAGCGACTCGATTTCGTTTTGGGCGAATGCATCCGTAGCGGCAACGAGTGGTGGCTGCCGGAGGTTCTCCGGGTACGCGGCATTCTCGCGATACGCAGCTGCTCGAGCAAAAGACGCGACAACGGTTGGGGTGATCTGAAACGCGCCAGAGACATAGCCCGCGATAGCAATCTCCTTGCGCTGGAAGTTCGTGTCGTATCGTCAATGCTGGAAATAGGGAGCGACTGTCCCGAGTTCGACCTCGATACCGCGTCGCTTGACGACCTCAGGGAGCGCATCGGCAAACTGCCCGCCGCAGCCGATCGCGCCTGGCACCTGGAGGATCTCGCTTCGGCCTCGCTTGGACGGCAGGCGACCGGCACTGGCTGAATACGCTTTGGATCCGGCGGCCTCGCCGAGGCTCTCCTCAGGGTACGCTGTCTGGCGCCATCAGGAAGATACGGTCGATCAGGCCGGCGAAGACCACGAGCGGCGGCACCGCAAAGCACCATATGGGTGCCAGGGAATAAAGCAGTGCGGCAGCCGCGCAGCCGAAGACAAAAGCAAAGAAAGCGGACGAAAATCGACGCAGGCGCCTGACAACATCGGGTTTGCGTTCCCCGAGCTTTCCCGAAACAAGGTCTCCGAGGTCGAGCATGATCTGGGTGGTCGTGCCAGTCATCAGCGTCGAGGGCGGAAAATCTGCTAAGTGCACCCTGTGTAGAGCGTTCTGGATGGCCATCGCCGTAACAAGGGTGAGCCCCAGGACGATCCCCATTGACGTGTCGCCACGCGGAACGCCACCCAGCAAGACTATGGCGATGGCGACCCCGGTAAACAGAACAAACTTGAGCAGAAGCAGCACGCGGGTAGCGATGACTGCATCCAGGCCGAGCCCAAGGACCGAGATCCGCGCCAGGAAGACAACGACGCAGAACAAGGGCAAGGCAAGGATCTTGGCGAGAATGCCGCTGCTACCGGTCACGATCGCGGCAGCGAGCGTGACGAAGTTGCCGGTGATATGCGAGGGGAAAAGACCGGCAAACGCCAGGAAGCCCATCGTATCGACGTAGCCGCCATTGAAGCTGAGGATGACGCCAATCAACGATCGCTTCATGCTGGTGCCTCTCCCGCTTTTGGGCCCGGCGCCCGGCACGGAGCCGGACGCCGAAGATCTGTCAGCTCTTGATGAAAGCCAGAAGATCGGCGTTCAGGACATCGGCGTTGATCGTGAGCATACCATGCGCATATCCGGGATAGGTCTTCAACGTGCCGTGCTTCAGAAGCTTGACGGAAAGCTTGGCGCTGTCTTCGATCGGAACAATCTGATCGTCTTCGCCGTGCAACACCAGTGTCGGCACGGTGATCTTCTTCAGATCCTCGGTCTGATCGGTCTCTGAGAAGGCCTTGATGCCATCGTAATGGGCCTTTGCCGAGCCCATCATGCCCTGCCGCCACCAGTTCTGAATCACGCCTTCGAGCACCTTGGCGCCCGGACGGTTGAAGCCGTAGAACGGGCCGGCCGGAACATCGCGGAAGAACTGCGCCCGGTTGGCGGCGAGAGCGCTGCGGAAGCCATCGAACACTTCGATGGGAAGACCGCCTGGGTTGGACTCTGTCTTCAGCATCAACGGCGGAACTGCGCTGACCAGAACCGCCTTGGCGACACGCCCGCCACGCTGGCCATACTGAGCAACATAGCGCGCGACTTCGCCGCCACCGGTCGAATGGCCGATGTGCACCGCGTTCTTGAGATCCAGTTCCTCGACCACGGCCGAGGCATCGGCAGCGTAGTGGTCCATGTCATGACCGGTGGCGATCTGCGAGGAACGGCCATGCCCGCGGCGATCGTGGGCGACGACACGGAAGCCCTGTTGCAGGAAGAACAGCATCTGGGCGTCCCAATCGTCGGAGCTCAGCGGCCAGCCATGATGGAAATGGATCGGCTGTGCGGTCTTCGGACCCCAATCCTTGTAATAGATCTTGGCGCCATCCTTGGTCGTAACGAAACCGTCTGTCATGCTGTGTCCTCCTTCAGTATGTCCAGCCTTCGCGGCCAGCACGGGATTGATTTGCAAAGCAAGGCTCGCGGTCAGCGCAGCGCCGCCAACGAGGGTTTGCCGCCTCGATAACATCAGGGCCTCCTTGATCGATTGCGATGCCGAGGCAAATGACCAACAGCATCAGAAATATTTAGCCGGCTATATTACATAAGAAATGGCGGAGCGTGCCGGCCTTAAGCGCCCGCCCGACGGACAGCCAGATCCCGGGCCGCCACCAGAACGAAGGCACCGCAGAGCCCGAGGTGCTCGAAGAAGGCATTCATCGCCATGCTGCGGTCCATGCCGACAGGCATTTCCCAGAAGCGCAGCGCGACGAAAGTCGCGAGCAAAGTGAAAACAGAAAGCGCCAGCGCGCCAACCCATCGAAGTACGCCTGAAATCACCAGCGCCGACATCACAAGCTCGAAGGCAATGACGGCGATCGCGAAGGCCTCGGAAGGATGCAGGCCGAAATGCTCCATCTCGGCGATCGCGCCGGGAAAATCGAGAAGCTTGACGATCGGCCCCTGGATATAGGCCGAGCAGAGTGCAACGAGGGCAACGAATTCGGTCGCGCGCGACCTGAGCAGCCGCTTGAAGCCGCTGTCGGTGGAGGGAAAACCGGTAGTGTCGTGCATGATAAACCTCACACTGCCCAGCAAGCGCAACCGAGCGCGCCAAAGAAACCTCGGAGATCGCTGATCGGCAGCTTGGAGCCCCAGGCGGCAGCGTGATCGTGCCCATGGACGTTGCAGCTGGAAGCGCAGCCGCAGCTGGAAATAGCCGTCCGGCGCAACGAGTTGCGGCCAGCGCCCTCCGGTTCGCCCCAGGCTGCATAGCCGCGGAACTTGCGGACCGGCGACCAGTCGGGCATCGCCGGCGGCAGATCGGCTTCGTCGAGATGGGCGAAGTCGCCGGCCCCGTAGACCACCTTGCCGCCGACCATGGTGAGGTCGGAGGTCAGGAAGGAAATCTCGTCTTCGGCGCAAACAAAGAAGTCCTTGCTCGGCACAACGAGATCAGCCAGTTGCCCGGCGGCAATCTGCCCCTTGCGTCCCTGCTCGTTGGCGAACCAGCTCACCCGCCAGGTCCACATCTCCAAGGCCGTCTGCCGGTCAAGGCAGTTGGCACGCGGGTAGATCTGCATGCCGCCGACGGTCTTGCCGGTGGTCATCCAGGCGAGCGATACCCAGGGATTGTAGGACGCGACGCGCGTCGCATCGGTGCCGGCCGAAACCTGCACGCCCTTGTCGAGCATGCGAGCGATCGGCGGGGTCGCCTCGGCAGCACCCAGCCCATAACGCTCGACGAAATATTCGCCCTGGTAGGCCATGCGGTGCTGCACGGCGATACCGCCACCGAGCGCGGCGATCCGGTCAATCGACCGATCGGAGATCGTTTCGGCGTGGTCGAAGAACCAATGGATCCCCTCGAGAGGAATGTCCTGGTTGACCTTCTCGAACACGTCGAGGGCGCGGCTGATGGTCTCGTCATAGGTGGCGTGCAACCGCCAGGGCCAGCGGTTCTCGGCCAGGATGCGGACGACATCCTCGAGCTCGCCTTCCATTTCCGGCGGCATGTCCGGCCGTGGCTGGCGGAAGTCCTCGAAATCGGCCGCCGAAAACACCAGCATCTCGCCGGCACCGTTATGTCGGAAATAGTCGTTGCCCTGCCGATATTTCACCGACCGCGTCCAGGCAAGGAAGTCTTCCTTCTCCTGCTTCGGCTTCTGAGTGAACAGATTGTAGGCGAGGCGGACGGTCATCTGGCCTTCATCGGCAAGCTTCTGAATGACCGCGTAATCGTCGGGATAGTTCTGGAAGCCGCCACCAGCGTCGATCACGGAGGTGACCCCGAGCCGATTGAGTTCACGCATGAAATGACGCGTCGAGTTGACCTGATAGTCAAACGGCAACTTGGGCCCTTTGGCCAATGTCGCGTAGAGGAGGCCGGCGTTAGGCTTGGCAAGCAACAGGCCGGTGGGATTGCCGGCCGCGTCGTGGATGATCTCGCCACCCGGCGGGTTCGGCGTGTCCTTGGTATAGCCTACGGCGCGCAGAGCGGCGGCATTCAGCAAGGCACGATCATAAAGGTGAAGCAGGAACACCGGGGTGTCCGGGGCCACAGCATTGATCTCTTCGAGGGTGGGTAAGCGCTTCTCTGCGAACTGATGCTCGGTGAAGCCGCCGACGACGCGAACCCATTGCGGCGCCGGCGTCACGGCAACCTGCCGCTTGAGCATGTCCATGGCGTCGGCAAGTGAGCGTACGCCGTCCCAGCGCAGCTCCATGTTGAAGTTGAGGCCGCCCCGGACGACGTGAGTGTGGTTATCGCAAAGGCCGGGCAGGACGCGACGTCCGCGCAAATCGATGATCCTGGTCTCTGGACCGGCATGGGCCATCACGTCACGATCGGATCCGACGGCGACGATGACGCCATCCTTGATCGCCACGGCGGTTGCCTGCGGGTTTGCTTGATCGAGCGTCGTGACGAGACCACGGTGCAAAATAACGTCGGCGGACATGGCTGGACCTCTGAAGATAAACGCCGGACAAATGGCGCCACCCGACGGTGGGCGACGGCTCTTCTGACTAGCCGGTGCTACGCGGCGGTTTTTCCGACTCTGGCTCGCTGCCTGTCGGGAGGGCACCGAAAACATGCGGCACGCAACGCGTCGACAGCCAGGACACGCTGATGGGCTCGCCAGCGATAAGGCGCTTGGCCAGCGGCACAGCCTGCTCGCCGAGTAGCATGCCGAGCAATCCGATCAGCGCGACGACGGGTGGCGCCGGCGAACGCACGCCGATCAGGGCGTAAATGGCACCGACCAGAAGGCCGGCAGCGAGTGAGATTAGGTACATTTTCATCTGAGCCTCTGCGCGATCGGCACCCCGTCCTGCATCGAACGGGGGCCGTCTGTCTCAAGAAAGCAGAAGGAAACTTCAGTGCCCCTCGGAGCCGCCGAACATGGTCTTGGCGTAGATGATCCCGAGACCATAGGCACCGCCGCGAACCCTGGCGATACCGGTCGTCGAGCCATAGGTCTCGGTGCGCGCCCAGTCGCGCTGCAGCTCAAGGAGATACTGAAGCGAGGTCATCGGCCGTGCACCGGCCTGCACCATGCGATCCATGGCGCGATCATGCGCTTCGGACGAAACGTCACCGCAGGCATCGGCAATCACATAGACCTCGAAGCCCTGAGCCAATGCCGAAAGGGCCGGACCGACAATGCAAACGCCAGTCCACAGGCCGCAAAGCACCAGACGCGACTTGCCGATGCGGTTGATTTCACCGATGACAGGGGCGTCTTCCCAAGTGTTCATCGACGTGCGATCGAACATCGCCTTGCCGGGGAAGGCCGCCAGGATTTCATCGAACATCGGACCGGAGAACGACTTCTCGGCGACGGTCGTCAGGATCGTCGATACCCCGAAGCTCTTGGCCGCTTCGGCGACCAAGGCGGCGTTGTTGCGCAGCATCACGGCGTCGATCGATTTGGTCGCGAACGCCATCTGCGACTGGAAGTCGATCATGACCAGGGTGTGATCGGTCGGCGTCAGGAGTCCGGGACCGGGGGTGGGGGTAGCGACGATGCTCATAATATCCTCTCGTTGGCCTTGGGGTGTTGGCGAACGGGCGGGATTATGAGCCGCGCGACACAGGCAATCTTGGACGCGAGCGTGATGATTAGTAAATTCCCGTAGTGATCTTTTTGAGAGTCGAGTACCAGACTGAGGCAAACATCGCTGTTAGGTTGACCGCGATTTCATCGCCTGAGCAGGTCAGCTCGGCGAACCACTGTAGCGCCCGTCCGGGCAAGCAGCTCAACCCAGCTCCCCGAAAACGGGCGCAACACCGCGGAACTCTCGACCGGAGAAAAAATGAAGGTCCTGCTTCTTTATGCCCATCCCAGCCACCAACATTCTCGAACCAATCGGATCATGTTCGAGAAGGCCCGGGCCATCGAGGGCATCACGGCTGTCGACCTTTATGCCGCATACCCTCGCCACGATATCGACATTGACCGCGAACAGCAGCAGTTGGTCGATCACGACGTGATCGTCTTCCAGTTCCCGCTGTTCTGGTACTCCACACCATCGATCATCAAGGAATGGCAGGACCTGGTGCTGGAACATGGCTTCGCCTACGGCGAGCACGGACATAGCCTCGACGGCAAGCACCTTCTATGCGCCATTTCTGCCGGAGGACCGGAACAAGCCTATACCGCCACGGGCCGCAATCGGTTCACCCTGCGGCAACTGCTGTCGCCCATGGAGGCGACAGCCAATCTCTGCCGGATGCATTTTCTCGCGCCCTACGTCCTTTACGGCACGCTGGAGACCCATGACGAGGCCCGAAGCGCCCATACGACCGGCTACGTCGCCCTCCTTGAGGCCCTTAGAGACGACCGGTTCGATTGCAGGGCTTTGCAGGGTGCCGACATCTTGTCCGCCGTCCGGCTCGGCGATTTCATGAAGGAGCGGAACAATGGATAGCCTTCTGTTTCAATCCTTCATCTATCTCTGTGCAGGCGTCGCAGCCGTCCCGATCGCCCAGCGGCTTGGGCTTGGATCAGTGCTCGGCTATCTGATTGCCGGCATTGTCATCGGGCCGCTGGCCGGCATCGTCGGCGCTGAAACCCAGCGTCTCCAGGAATTCGCCGAATTCGGCGTGGTGATGATGCTCTTCCTGGTCGGCCTCGAACTGCAGCCCAACCAGTTATGGGAGATGAGGAAACGGCTGATCGGCCTCGGGGGATTGCAGCTCATCGGAACAGTGGCGGTCATAGGCGCGGCGACATGGATGTTCGGCCTGTCCTGGCAAGCCGGCGTGGCGATCGGCGTCATCGCGGCGAGTTCCTCCACCGCCATCGTGCTCCAGACCCTTGGCGAGAAGGGGCTTACCGGCAGCGATGGGGGGAAGGCAAGTTTCGCCGTGCTGCTGTTCCAGGACGTCTCGGTGATTCCGACGCTCGCCTTGTTGCCGTTCCTGGCCAGCCCGGAGCTGCTCAGCACTCTGAAGTCCTCAGGTGGCGAACAAGCCCATGGCGCCAAAATCCTTCAGGACCTGCCCATCTGGCTGAGCGTCGGCGTGACCTTGGCCGCGGTCGTCACCGTTGCCGTCGGTGGGCACTATCTCAGCAGACCACTGTTCCGCTTTATCGCCAAAGCACGCCTGCGCGAGGTGTTTACCGCCACCGCTCTGCTGCTGGTCGTTGGCATCGCCCTTTTGATGACGCTCGTCGGGCTATCTCCGGCACTCGGCACGTTTCTCGCCGGCGTCGTCCTCGCCAACAGCGAATATCGTCACGAGCTGGAAGCCGATATCGGGCCGTTCAAGGGGCTGCTACTCGGACTGTTCTTCATCACGGTTGGCGCCGGTATCAACTTCTCCCTGTTCTTTGAGAATGCCCTGCTGATCCTGGGGCTCACAGTTTTGCTGGTCGTGATCAAGGCGCTCGTCCTCTTTGCGGTCGGCAGTCTGTTTGGCCTGCGGGGTTCGGATCGCTGGCTGTTCACCCTGGGTCTGGCGCAGGCTGGCGAGTTCGCCTTCGTGCTGCTGTCCTTCACTACGCAAAATGCCATTCTACCTGCCGATCTTGCCCAACTGCTTCTGTTGGTCGTCGCCCTTTCCATGCTGGTAACCCCGATCCTGTTCATCCTCTTCGACCGGGTGGTCATCCCGCACTTCACCTCATCGCAATCTCGGGAGGCGGACGCCATCGAAGCCAAGGGTGTCGCCATCATCGCCGGCATCGGCCGTTTCGGTCAGATCATCAACCGACTTCTCCGCTCCAGCGGCTATGAGACGGTCGTGGTCGACCTGAGCGCCGAGATGATCGAAACTATGGCACAGTTCGGCGTGAAGGCTTTCTATGGCGATGCGGCTCGCCCGGACTTGCTGGAGGCCGCCGGACTGGCCGAAGCCCGGCTCCTGGTGGTGGCGATTGACGATAGGGACAAGACCTTGTCGATCGTGGAATATGTGAAGCGCGTCCGCCCGGACCTGCATGTTGTGGCGCGCGCCTACGACCGGCCGCATGTCTACGATCTTTACAAGGCCGGCTGCGACGACATCATCCGCGAAACCTTCGACAGTGCCGTCCGATCGGGGCGTTGCGCGCTTGAGGCGCTTGGGCTTCATCCCTATGAAGCGGAGAAAATAGTGAGGACGTTCGTGAAAGGCGAGAAAGCCTCGCTCAGAAAGCTGGCGGAGCTTTACATTCCTGGAATGTCACTCGCCGAAAATACGCCTTACGTCGCCATGGCTAAGCAGGTCCGGCGTGAAGAAGATGAAATGATGGTGGTCTCCCGCCGCGTCTCGACAGGCGCCAGTCGACGAGCCTGGCTCCCACCGGACCTGGCTGCTGAACATCCCCTGAAATCCTCTCCGGTATCCGACACGTGCCAGCCCGAGGACAAAAGCCAACCAGTACCCGACCTACCCTAGCAACGGGTTCAATCAGGGTCGACCGGCCGGCGGCGGCAGGTTCCAGTCCCAGCGCATGGCGGCAAGGCGAAGCAGGATCGACGCGCCACCGCCTGCGATGGCCACCGGCACCGCCGGCAAATGATAGTAATCGCCGACCGACACCATCAGCGCGCCGATCAGGGCCGCCAGCGCATAGATTTCCTTGTGCAGCACCATCGGGGTCTGAACCGCCAGAATGTCGCGCCCCAGACCACCACCGATAGCGGTGATCATGCCGAGGACCGCCGCCATCAGCGGCGAAAGGCCGGCATCCATGGCCTTGCGCGTGCCGACCACCACATAAAGGCCAAGCCCCAGCGCATCGAACACTGCCACAGGCGCAGCGAGACGCGCGATCTGCTTGTAGGCGAAGATGCAGCAGAAGCCGGCGGCGCAGGAAATGGCAAAATAATGCCAGGTAGCAAAGGCCACAGGCGGCACCGCACCAATCACTACATCGCGAATGATGCCGCCAAAAGTCGCGGCAACGAAGGCCAGAAAAACGATACCGAAGGGATCGAGCTTCCGCTCCACGGCGCGCGTTCCGCCAGAAAGAGCGAAGGCGAAACAGCCGACGAAATCGACGAGGGTGAGAAACATGGCGCGTCTACCGGTAGTGCCGGGCGGGCAAATGTCCGCACCGGAGTTCAACAATCATCTGGCCGCCTTCTCTCACGTTGCAGCGCTGGACGGAAGACCGTCAGTTTCCGCACCAATCCGTTGCGTGTCAGGCGGCGCACCGGCATGATCGCCACGGCCGTTGAGAAGGGCCCTGGAGGAGATTGTCATGCCCCGCTGCCATCGCGCCCTGCCCTTCGCGATGTTCTGCCTCGCCGTCACGCTTTGCCTATCGAGCGCTGTCGCAGCGCCAACGCTGAAACGCGGCATCAACTTCGAAGTCTGGCAAACCTGGACGAGCCGCGACGCCTTCCTCGCCCCCGATTTCGACAGAAACAACTTCCCCGACTGGATGGGACGCGTCGACGACCGGCAGCTTGCCCGCCTGAAAGCCGAGGGCTTCGACTTCGTCCGCCTCGACATTGATGCTGCCGCCCTGCTCTGGGTGGGCGAGGACGGTGCCGGTCCGCTGATCGACCGCGTCATCGAGGCAACCAAGCGCCTGCAAGGGCTGGGATTTGCCGTCGTTGTCGATCTTCACCTCCTGCCGGTCGATGGTGATCGGCCCGAAGGGCTGGAAGACGTACTCGGCACCAACGATCACGCTCCCGTCCTTTGGGATCGCTATCTCAGCCTTGTTCAGCGCGTTGCCACCCGCCTCGCGGCGCTCCCACCGGATCAAACGCTCCTTGAGCCGATCAACGAACCCAACCAGGACTGGAGTTCGCATCTCTCGCTCACTGATCGCTGGCCGAAGCAGCTCGCTGCTCTGAGGCAGGCTGCGCGAACCGCAGCGCCGACCCTGCCGCTGGTGCTGACCGGCGGACGCTCCAGCCTCATCGACGGTCTTACAAGGCTCGACCCAACGCCCTTTGCAGGAGATCCAAACGTCATCTGGACTTTCCACTATTACGAACCCATGGCCGTCAGCCACGCCGGTCGTCCCTGGGTCGAGGACGTCGGGCGCTTTCTCACGCATCTGCCTTATCCGGCAGCGCGTCTCGATGGCGAAGCAAGCGATCGCCTGGCGAGCGACGCTCATCAACGCATCGCCAAAAGTGGGCTGCCGACCAAAAACCGGAAAGCGCTCGACGCATCGGTTGGCGAAGCGATTGCCGAATATCGACAGAGTGATGCGCAACCGGCCACCATCGCCGCCGACTTCAAGCGGGTCAGCGACTGGGCGGCGCAAAACAACATTCCTGTAAACCGTATCTTGCTGGGCGAATTCGGTGTCTTCCAGGACGGCGCCGATCCGGCCTCACGCATAGCCCTCATCGAAGCGACGCGCGATGCAGCCGAACGACAGGGCTTCGCCTGGTCAGTCTTCACCGCCGGCCTCACGACGGGCGGTCAGGCCTTTTCGGTGATCGGAGATAGCCAGTCGCTTACGCTTGAACCGAAGGTGAAGGCGGCACTCGGTCTCGGAGAGCGCTGATCAGCGCCGCGCTGCCCGCTCGCCCACGAAAAGGAATACCGCACCGACAATCGTAAAGACAGGCAGAACCGACATCGCCGCCCACAATCCCGTGCGGTCGGCCAGTGCCCCGATCATCCAGGGGATGATCAGGATCGAAAGACCGCTTCCGAGCGAAGCGCGCGCCGTTGCCAATTCACCGAAGGGGCCTGCCGTGACGATCGCTTTGGTCAGCGTCAATGGATATTGCAGCGCGCAACCAAGACCGACGGCAAACAGGCCAAGCACCGCCAGCGGCAAGCTGGAAGCGCCCCAGAACAGCAGAAACGCTGGCACCGTGATGATCGCGGAGAGGTAAAGCGCACGAGCAGCTGAAATTCGGGCAAGCACTAGGGCCGATGACAGGCGCCCCACCAGCATGCCGAAGGAAAAAGCACCCGCGGTGACCGCTGCGGAGGCCACCGGCACCCCCTTGATGCGAGCAAGGAATTCCGTTGCCCAGACCAACACGGACTGTTCGACGCCGACGAAGGCGATGATGGTCAACCAATAGAACCAGTAGGCCAAAGGCAGACGGCCGCCCTGCCCGTCACCTGCAGAGGCGGGAGGCGTTTCAGCCGCCGGCATCGGCGTGCCACGCAGAAAGACCAGTAGAAGACCTGCGAGAACCACTCCCAGCAGCAACGCTGCTCGCCAACCGAAGCCGATGGCGACGAACAGACCGACGGCCATCGCCGCCGTCAGCGAGGCGACGTAGGAAATGCCGTTGGCCTCTCCAATCGCCACCGAGCGATTGGCGCCGTGCCAGTCGGCCAACAATGTCGGGATGATGATCAGAATCAGGCAGCCGACCGCTCCCATCACGAAGCAGCCGAGAATGCTGACAACCGGATGCGGCGCTACAATGATGGCCAGCGCACCGAGCGCCATGCCGGCAAGTCCGGCCATCACCGACCAGAGCCGACCAAACTTCCGCGTGAGCCGCTCTCCGAAAAGACCGGAGACGATCAGCCCCGCCGCCACCGCCGCCGGATGCAGCGTCACCACCCGGTAGCTCAGATCGAACTCATCCTTCAGAAAAGGGATGATATTTCCCTGGATATTCAGGAAAAAGGTGAACTGGGCGAGCGCCAGATAGGCGGCCCAAGTCAGCCGATCGCGCCGGATGGGCGCAGCTACGGACGGGGAAGTCGATGAGGTGGTCATGGGATCCACATGAAGAAGGCGCCCTCCGCCACCGATGATCGGCAGACGGCACGACGCCTTCTTGAAACGATACAGAATGCTAGTTCTGCACTACTCCGCTGTCAAGCACGGAGAAGAGGCGAACCCCTCCGATAAAGCCGGATAGCGGCTTCCGCTATCGGATGACGCCGCTCACACCATGCCCAGGGCGTTCATGTAGAGCTCGAGGATGGCTTCCGCCTCCTGACGCTCGTCCGGATCCTGCTTGCGGAGCTTCAGGATGGCCCGGACGGCCTTGACGTCGTAGCCACGGCCCTTGAGCTCGGCCATCACGTCCTTGATGTCGTCCTGGAGCGCGGCCTTCTCTTCCTCGAGCCGCTCGACGCGCTCAATGAACTGCCGGAGTTCACCCGCCGCGACGCCGCCCTGCGATTCTGCCGATTCCATGCTCATGGGATATCTGTCCTGCCGATCTTGTACATGTTTCGGGCGGCCCGCCGCCCGTGAGGCCGGCATGAAGTCCGAACTTCATGGGCGCGTCAACCATTTTCGAGCAGCCGTTCACACGCCTGTTCGGTCGGCGCGCGACCCATAAAAGACGGCCTCGTGCATGGAAGGCTGGGCCACGAGCGGCATCACCACGTCGAAAATCGTCTGTGCCCAGTGGTTTGCACCTGCCTCATTTGCAATGTGGTCCTGCCGCACCTCAATCAGGAGATGGGCAAGGCCACGCGACGTACCGTGATGATAGAGCGTGTCGTTCCTGAGCGCTCCATCATAGGGCTCATTATCGCCCACCATGAGGCCACGCGCCCGGAAGGCAGCCAGCGAAGGCGCCACCATACGATCGTCCCGATCCCAGAGGATTGCCATGTCCCAGGGACGGGGAACACCCTTCCAGGCCGGCGTGAACGAGTGAATGGAGAGGATCACCGGCGCCAAGCCTGTTGCAGTCATCCGGTCTATCTGGTTGGCGATCGCCCGATGATAGGGCCTGTGAAAGCGTTCGATACGCCGCTCCCGTTCCATCGCATCGACGTGGGCATTGCCCGGCACGATCGCTCCGTCGGAAAGCCGCATCACCAGCGTCGGATCATCCTCGCCACGGTTGGCGTCGATCAGGAGACGCGAAAAGCACGTGAGCAGCGCCGGAGCTCTCGTCAGGGCAGCGAGCCTACGGACCAGCCATTCGGTACCGATATCGTAGGCGATGTGCCGCTCGAACTCGGCTGGCGGCAGACCGAGGTCGCCATAGGGCGGCGGCACCCGATTGGACGCATGATCTGCGATGATGAGGAGGCCGCCAGCTTGGTTACCGGGCAGGAAAACGAAAGGAGAGTCGTCAGTCAGGTCGTGCATGGCGAACGATCCTAAATGCTGCTATCGGTCGATTAAAGTCTTGATGCGTCCCTTGGCGCCACCGATCGTCACACCGTTGCACATCCGCTGCGGTTAGCACCGGAGGCCGCCCTTCCAGGTTTGTTCATGTCTGCTGACAGATCGCTGCCGCTTTCCGCCCGCCCTGGCAAGGTCGTGGCATTCCTAGCTCTTTGCCTCGGCGCCGTCGCCATGGGCGTATCGCCGATCTTCGTGCGTATCGCCGATGTCGGCCCCTTCGCCAGCGCCTTCTGGCGCGTCGCACTTGCGGTGCCGGTCCTCGCCATCTGGGCGATGAGCGAAGGTGGTCGGGGCGCGCTGCTTGCCGCCTTCCGTTCGAAAGCCATCTGGTTCGCCGGTTTCTTCTTCACCATCGATCTGTTCTTCTGGCACCTTGCCATTCTGCGCACCTCGATCGCCAACGCGACTTTCCTGTCGTCCATGGCACCGATCTGGGTGCTCTTGTTCTCCGGGCTGTTTATCGGCGAGAAGGTCGGTCGCCGGGAAGCCTGGGGTGTCGTGGTCTGCGTCCTGGGCGGCGCGGTGCTACTCGGCGGCTCCTACACGCTCGATTCCACCAAATTCATTGGTGACCTCTATGGGGTCGGCACGTCCTTCGGCTTTGGAACGTATTTCCTCGCCGTCCGTGCCGCCCGCCGGGAGCACAGGACCGGCACCGTCACCTTCGGTGCGACAACGGTAACAGCGCTCTGCCTCGGCCTCATCGCGCTCGCTTTCGAGCCGAAGCTCCTGCCCTCTTCGCTGGCTGGTGCCGCGACGCTCGCCGCTCTCGCCTACATCAGTCATATCGGCGGACAAGGGCTGCTCGCCTTTGCCCTCGGCTATCTTTCCGCCGCCTTCTCGTCGTTGGTCATTTTCATGGAAGTGATCGCTGCAGCCCTCCTTGCCTTCCTCGTGTTTGGTGAGGCGATCGGTCCGAGCCAGGCGGCTGGTGGATTGATGATCCTTAGCGGCATCTGGATCGCCCGGCCGCGGTCATGAACGGCAGCCTCGAACAAGACCAAAGACTGGAGCGTAAGTCATTGAGGATGCGTGCTAAAGCTGGAAGACGACCAGATACGCCCGAACATCACGGAGGCTTGCGTAATTATACGTTGACATTTCGTCGTAGGTCACGCGATAAGGCGGAGCATTCTCCGATGAGCACCGGACAAGGATCGTTGGCGAGCGGAAAACCGATGGCGGCACTCAAGGGACCGGTACGACGGACGCGGCCGGCGATTTTAGCCGCGACGCTGTCGTTTCTTGCCCTCGCCGCAGCGACACCCGCCAAGGCCGATCTCAGGCTCTGTAACAAGACCGACGGCACTATTTCGGTGGCGATCGGCTACAAGGCCGCGGACGGTTGGCGCTCCGAAGGCTGGTGGAACATCGGCGGATCAAAATGCGGAACGCTGCTGACCGGTGCTCTTGCGTCACGCTACTACTACCTCTACGCCGTCGACAGCCAGCATGGCGGCGAATGGGGTGGCAAGGCCTTCATGTGTACGAGACGCAAGATGTTTACGATCGGCGGCGTCGAGAACTGTGTCGCCCGAGGCTATGAGCGGACGGGCTTTTTCGAGGTCGACACCGCCGAACAACGCAGCTGGACCGTACACCTCTACCAGCCGACCCAAAAAGGAAACGGGGCGAAATGAAAAGAAATCGCAAGGTCAAGATTCTTGCAACTTTAGGCCCCTCTTCCTCCGACAAGGACATGATTGCCCGGTTACACCAGGCAGGTGCGGACTGCTTCCGCATCAACATGAGCCACACCAATCACGAAAAGCTGCGCTACTACGTCACGACCATTCGCGAGGTCGAAGCCGAGGTTGGCCGGCCGATCAGCATCCTCGCCGACCTCCAGGGCCCCAAGCTCCGCGTCGGTACCTTTGCCAACGGCCCCGTGTTTCTTGAGATCGGCGCCAAGTTCGGCTTCCATCGCGAGAAGTTTGACGGCGACGTCACGGGCGTCACGCTGCCACATCCTGAAATCATCGACGCTCTCGAGCCGGGCCATCGCCTGCTGATCGACGACGGTCGTCTGCGCCTGCGGATCGTTGAAAACGACCGCAAGGTGGCCATCGCCCAGGTGGAAGTCGGCGGCAAGATCTCCGACCGCAAGGGCGTCAGCCTGCCGGACACCATCCTCACCTCTGGCGCCCTGACCGACAAGGACCGCGCCGACCTGACCGCCGCCCTCGACGCGGACGTCGACTGGATCGCCCTGTCATTCGTGCAGGGACCTGACGACCTTCGAGAAGTGCATGAGATCGTCGATGGCAAATGCGGCGTCATGGCCAAGATCGAGAAGCCGCAGGCCGTCAAGCGCTTCGATGAGATTCTCGAGCTGTCCGATGCCATCATGGTGGCGCGCGGTGACCTTGGCGTCGAACTGCCACTCGAGCAGGTGCCGAGCGTGCAGAAGCGTATCACCCGCACCACGCGCAAGGCCGGCAAGCCAGTGGTCGTCGCCACGCAGATGCTCGAATCGATGATCCAGTCGCCAGTGCCGACCCGCGCCGAAGTGTCGGATATCGCCAACGCCGTCTTCGAAGGCGCCGACGCGGTCATGCTCTCCGCCGAATCTGCGGCCGGTGCCTATCCGGTCGAAGCGGTTCAGACCATGAGCAATGTCGCCGAGGAAGTGGAGAACTCCGAGCACTTCCAATCGATCCTGGCCGGCCAGCGCGGCGAGCCGGATGCGACGCCGGCCGATGCTATTTCAGCGTCAGCCCGCCAGATCGCCGAGACGCTGGGTATCGCCGCCCTCGTCTGCTTCACCGCCTCCGGCGCCACCGGTCTGCGCGCTGCCCGCGAACGGCCGTCGACGCCGATCCTGGCACTGTCACCCAACCGCTCAATGGCTCGCCGTCTGGCGCTGGTCTGGGGCATTCACTCGGTGATAACCGACGATGCCCGCTCGTTGATGGATCTGGTTCAGCGCGCCAGCCGCATCTCGGCCGAGGAAGGCTTTGCCAAGCCGGGCGACCGCATCATCATCACCGCCGGCGTGCCCTTCGGCTCGGCTGGTGTCACCAACCTATTGCGCATCGCCACCATCGGCGCCGACGGCAAGTCGGGCATCTGACCCATCGCCTTGTTGCAATCAAGAAAAGGCCGGAGCGATCCGGCCTTTTTTGTTGTCTCGCAATTTCCAGCCTAGATATCTCGTCCATGACTGCCGGCAACGATCGCTTCGATCGCCTCGTTGAGGCCATCGAATTGCGGATCCACGGCTTGCAGGCGCCTTAGAACCTCCAGCGCACGGTCGTGCTGGTCCATGTCTTCCAGCACAACGGCAAGCTCTTTCATGGCCAGGAAATGGCGAGGCTCGATCCGCAGCACCGTTTGCAGGTCGCCAAGAGCAGGCGACAGCCGGTCCGCTAGAATATGCAGCGTGGCGCGCCGGTAATAGGCTTCGGCGAAAGCTGGTTGCCGTACCGTCAATTCGTCAAGAATGTCGAGCGCAGCAGCGGCATCGCCGGCTGCCACGGCATTTTGAGTCCAGGACAGCATGAGATTGGCTGTAGCACTGGCGTTCGTTGCCCAGCGCCGGCGAATCTCAATCTCGATCGCAGCGGCTTCGCTTCGATCCTTGGCTGCGGCCAGTCGGGCGAATAGCCCATCCAGCTCAGCACCCTTGTCGGCAGGGACAGCCGTCACCAACCGCTCGCGCCCACTTTGCGCGGGCGGCGGCAAGCCATCGTCTGCCCAAGCGGGGACGGCGGCGATCAGGAGCAAGAGAGACAGGGGCACAAAAACACGCATACCCGAGAAGGTACCTCCCCGGGCAGCGATCGTCGAGTGCATCCTGGCGCCAAAGCAGGCCAAAGACCTGCCAGTCCTCAGCCCTGACGGGCCTTGTAGCGCGGATTCTTCTTGTTGATGATGTAGATGCGGCCCTTGCGACGGACCATGCGATTATTGCGGTCGCGGGTCATCAGAGCCCGGAGAGAGTTCTTGATCTTCATTTGGTCCATCCTTGCCGACATCCCCACCACGGCGTCAGCGTCTTTGAGACGCGCCGCCGACGGGGTAGATGCCCGACGTGGTCAATCCCGAAGCCAGAAAGCAGAAGCCCCCTTGCTCGAATTCGGGCGGACCATACGTATCGACCTCGCCGATGTCAATTGCACGATGACCGACTTTTCGGGAAGAGTCGGCTGATTCCGCACAGGCAGGAACGCGACCGCTCAAGCGGCATGCCGGCTAACGGGATTTGGCCCTGTCGTCATCGGCCGCGTCGAGGGCTCCAGCCCGGTCGGCCACGTCCTCCAGCGCCTCCGCTTTCTCGGCGAGGTTCTGACTGACCTCTCGGATTTCCTCCTCATCGAGCTTTTCGATACCGACGAACTTGTTCTGAGCCTCCGAGGTCAGGATCAGTTCGTCGATCTTGGCCTGAAGCGCCTTGCCATCGCGATTCTGGGAATTCTGCAGAACGAACACCATCAGGAAGGTGATGATGGTGGTCGACGTGTTGATGACGAGCTGCCAAGTTTCCGAATAGTCGAAGAATGGGCCGGAGATCGCCCAGACCAGAACTAACCCCACCGCGAGGGCAAAAGTCGCCGGCCGGCCCGACACTTCCGAAATGGACGAAGCAAATTTCGAGAAGAGACGCGACGCTGCGGAACCGTTCATGGCCACCTCGTGTTGCGAACGCTGGTCGCTCCGTTCAACAGGAGGAGCGACGCACACGCCATGACAACCAATTCGGCACTGAGCGGTTCCGCGCGACGCTTGCCTGGGTTATCCTCTCCACCGCCCTTTTGTCGCCGCCATTGCGCTGCTATCGCATGAGCGCCGGGACCGACGCCGGGCGACCAAGTCGGAAGAAGAGGCTCGAATAGCATGCCAGGGCAGTTTGCCGGCCTTTCCCGTTTGCTTGATGGCGTCGGCCGCTTCGTCCGGATCGGCCGCGCGCCCAACGCCGCCGTCAATGGCGCGATCTGCGACGGCTGTGATGTGATCCGCGTCGCCAGCTACAATATTCACAAGGGCATCGGCAACGACGGCACCTATGATCCTGCGCGTACCATTTCGGTTATCGCTGAAATCGACGCCGACATCATCGCGCTCCAAGAGGCTGACCGCCGCCTGGGTGACCGCAAGGGTCGGCTCAATCTCGCGACGCTGGAAAAGGAAACCGGCCTGACGCTGGTGCCGATCGCCGCCCGCCCTCTGAGCCATGGCTGGCATGGCAACGCATTATTCTATCGGCGCGGCACCGTGCTGCGCGCCGAGCGAGTGCATCTGCCGCATGCCGAACCACGCGGTGCCGTTCTCGCCGAATTCGATATCGGCGGGCGATCCTTACGCATCGTCGCCGCACATCTGGGTCTGTTGAGTCGGACGCGCCGTCTGCAGATGGAACGTCTCCGCGTTCATCTTGAGGCACGCGAGCCGATGCCGACGCTTCTCTGCGGTGACTTCAACGAATGGCGTCCCGGCCGCACCAATTCGCCGCTCGAACGACTGTCGCCGTTCTTCCAGACCATGGATGCCGTGCCAAGCTTCCCCTCGCGCCGCCCGGTTTTTCCGCTCGATCGCATCTTTGGCTGGCCAGACGGACTGGTCAGTGATTTCAGCGTCCATGACAGCCCGGTTGCCCGCCGCGCGTCCGATCACCTGCCGGTCAAGGCCGTTATCGATCTGAAATCGGCTGGCGGGCTGTTCGGCGAAACCTCAGTCCTGCCGCCGCGCCGAGAGCGCGACGCGGGCAGCGGCGAGATCCTCGACAGCGAGACCAACCGACTTGAACACCGTTATATCGTCCGCTGAACGACGCCCTTCGACACGGCCGCTGCAGAGATCATAAAGCGTGCCCGCGATTTCCCTTAGTGCGCCCGACGCCATCGGTCCCTTTATATCGCCCGATTCGACGGCTGCAGCCGGCCCATCGATGAAGACGCGTCCGCGCGACACTGCATGATCGTCCGCCTCTCGCATGTCGGGCGTGAACGAACCCACGAGGTCGAGATGCTGGCCCGGCTTCAGCCATTCGCCGCGGATCAGTGGAGTGGTGGAGAGCGTGGCGCAAGAGATGATATCCGTCTCGCCAACCGCGGCTTGAAGATCGGATCTCACTTCCGCGTCGATCTCACTGCGCTTGAGACGTTCTACTAGCCGCTCGGCGCGCGCCGGCGTCGGGTTCCAGACCAGCACCTTGTTGATCGGCAAAGCTGCCCGATAGGCGGCCGGCATTTCAGAGCCGATATGCCCGGCACCGACCAGCAGGAGCGTCCGGGCGTCAGCGCGGGCAAGATAAGACGCAGCCAGCGCCGAGGCAGCAGCGGTACGCCGACCGGTCAACGCGGCGCCATCAAAGAGCGCGACATGGGCGCCCGTTGTCTCGTCGAACAACAGATAGCTTGCCGTCACCGCCGGCAGGCTACGCTTGGCATTACCCGGCACGACATTGACGATCTTCACGCCGCCATGGCTGCCGTCGCCCATCCAGGCCGGCATCATCAATAGTGTGGCGTCCGGCTCGCCCGTTCGGGGCAGCAGGTGGCCATGACGAAGCGGTGCGGTAACGCCGGCAGCGAATATCTCGCGCAAGCCGGCGATCAGCGCCGCATAGTCGAGGGCGGACGCGGTGGCGGCAGCGTCGAGGACGAGCATGGTCGGCTCCGAAGGTGAAACAAGCGAATGCGGGAAAGCATACCGCCCGTCGGGACGAATGAAAGCCTACACTCTCGGCAAACCGTTGCCCATCAGGCGGCTACCAGCTTTCGTGCTGTTTCACCTCATTTAAATAGAGATACGCGGCGAGCTACCCGATTTTCGTATATGTGCCATGCATGAGGCCGTTTTAGCGATTAATTCGCCGAACGGATAGTTTTGATAGATATGGATCGTGGTTACCATTACCGCATAAACTTCGACAACCCGCCGAACTAATTTGAAATAGCATCAACATCGCGATTTTATTCGGGCCTAAAATCAATAATAGATGTTCGTTTTATACGCATACGCCTCGCAAAGCGGCATAAACAAACGATCAGTCTACGCCTTACAGGAGAAGCCATGACCTATCGACGCATCACCCTGCCGCTCTTTCTGGTGCAGGAACAGCGCCGCCTCGGCGGCAGCGGTGTCTTCACAGCGCTGATGACCGATATCTGCACCACCTGCAAGACGATCTCCAACGAGGTGAACCGTGGTGCCATGGCCGGCACCATGGGTTATGCCGGCTCGCGCAATGTACAGGGCGAGGAGCAAAAGGAACTCGACGTTCTCGCCAACGACATCTTCCTCTACATGATCGAGCAGAGCGGCAACTGGGCCGGCGTTGCCTCCGAAGAACTCGACAACGCCTATATGGCGCGCGGGTCCGACGGTCGTTATCTCCTGCTGTTCGATCCGCTGGATGGGTCTTCCAACATCGGCGTCAACGTTGCCGTCGGCAGCATCTTCTCCATCCTGCGTCTGCCGGACGGCGTCGATCCATCTGATGAGCGCGGCTACTTGCAGCCGGGCGTCAAGCAGGTGGCCGCCGGCTACACCATCTACGGCTCTTCGACCATGATGGTCCTTACATCGGGCCATGGCGTCAACGGCTTCACGCTAGACCACAACATCGGCGTTTTCGTGCTCACCCACCCCAACATGCGCGTTCCTGAAGACACGACCGAATATGCGATCAATGCGTCGCGCGAACGCTTCTGGCCCGAACCCATTCGTCGCTATGTCCGCGAATGCGTGGCCGGCCCCGATGGTCCGCGCGGCAAGCGCTTCAACACCCGCTGGATCGCCTCGATGGTCGCCGAGGTCCATCGCATCCTGATGCGAGGCGGCGTGTTCATGTATCCGACCGACAGCGACAACGCCCCGAAGGGCGGCCATCTGCGCCTGCTCTACGAGGCCAACCCGATGGCTTTCATCATCGAACAGGCTGGCGGCCTCGCCACGACCGGACGTCAGCGCATTCTCGACATCGTGCCCGAGCGGCTGCACCAGCGCACCAGCGTGATCCTCGGCTCGAAGAACGAGGTGGAACGCATCGACCGTTATTTCGCCGAAGCTGACGCAGCGGAAATCGATGCGGCGGACATATCCGCAGCCTGACCCTGTCCACTCTTCAAGTCCCGGATGATCTCGGCTGCGGTTTGCCCAAGATCGCGCGCCTTTATCCAGGCAAGGCAAATCGGTAAATCGAAGGCGGGGGACAGCTCCACCGCCTCGACCCCGTCGATCAGCCCATCGACCGACCCCTTCGGGAGTACGGACAGGTAACCGTGCTCGCGCACGAGGTTGATGATCACCGGGATGGAATCGATTTCGGTGAAGTTGGCCGGCGTTTGATCGGAGCGCTCGCCGCCGGCCTCCAGCAGATCGCGGACCGCGCGACGCAAACCGGACCGAGCCGTCGGAACCGCCACCGGCTCGCGGCGTAACGCCTCCACCGGATCGGAACATCGGGCTTTGAAACCAAGCGGCCCCACCACGGCAAGGCGCGAGCGATCGATCTCGATGCCATCAAGATCCGCTCCGGCGACGACCATATCGACGAGCACGAAATCCAGCCGTCCGGCCTTCAGCTCGAGGATCAGTTCTTCGGCCGTCGAGCTCTTCAGCATGAGGTGAGTGCGCCGGCCAGGCTGCTTCCACGTGGCGACCAGATCAGCCAACATGCGAGCGATCTGACTTTCGTGTCCGAGCGGGACGATGCTGCCAAGTCGGAGTGTCGCGATCTGCCGACGGAAATCACGCGCCGACGTACTTGTGAGCAAGGTCCAGCGAGCAAGGAGTTCGGATGCAAGGCGTGCCACCTGCTCGCCAGCCCTTGTAGGTCTGCATCCCTCGGCACTTCGGTCGAGCAGACGATCTCCGAGGTTCTCTTCAAGACGCGCAAGCTGGCGGGACAACTGCGGCTGGCCAATCCCGAGGCGCCGAGCAGCCGTACGAATACTGCCAGCGTTCAGCGTATCAACGAAATGCTGAAGTGCCAAAAGGGAGAGCGGTTGTCGCGCGGCGAGATGCCGTCGTACCGGTTCCAGCCCGTCATCGCCCCAGAGCGCCACCGCAAGATCGGCGATCCGCGCGAGATCGGCCGCGATCCGCTGCGCTTCAAAGGTAAAGCTGAGGCTTGGACCTGCCGCAAAAGCGAGATCGACCGCGAGAGCCGCTTCGACGCGCCGAAAGGCTGCGGCAATGCTGCTGGTTGGCCGATCAAGCACCTTCGCAGCGCCTCTTAATGAGGCGGCTCGCAAAACGCACTCGCAAATAATCAGGGCTGCTGTATCCATATGAGGCAGAACCGACAGTTTTGATCAACGCCGAGGCAGCGACAGAAGCTAGGCATAGGGTGTTCAGATAAAGGGATATCCCTCCCCTCGCAACCTTGGCCTATTCTCGGCGGCGAAAGGTAACGAGCGTGTCCGAATTGTCTTCCCCTGAAATTCCAGACGATACCTCTACGGGCAGGGCAGTACTCGAAGCAGTGGCGGCGGGCATTGGCGCCGTCGTGCTGGACGGCAAGCCCATGCATTTCGCGGCGATCCGCCGTTTGGCGGCAGGCATGGATGCCGTGGTAATCGACGAGACGGCACTGGCCTTGGTTGGCGCCGCCAGGGCAGCCTTCGAAAAGGCTCTGGCCGCCGGTACGCTGGTTTACGGCGCGAACACCGGCGTCGGCGCCATGAAAGACTGGGCACCTTCGCCGCAAAATCTCGCGCGCTTCAATGCCGACCTGGTCATCGCTCACTCCTTCGGTGTCGGTACGCCGTTGCCCGTGCCTGTTACTCGCCTCGCCATGGCGATCCGCGCCAACACAATGCTCGCCGGACACACAGGATCGACACCAGACCTGGCTCGTCAGCTCGTCGCTTGGCTGAACTCCGGATTGACGCCACTTCTGAGACCTGTGGGCTCGATCGGCGCCGGTGACATCGGCTTGATGGGACAGGTCGGCGCTGCCCTGGCGGGTGACGGCGAAGCTATGTTGGCCGGGGATCTCCTGCCGGCCTTGGAAGCGATTGCCCGTGCTGGGCTTCAGCCGTTTGAATGTGGCATCAGGGACAGCCTGGCCGCGCTGAGTTCCAACGCCGCCGGCGTTGCGCTGGCCGCTTCGGCCATCGGCCGGGCAGCCGGAACGCTGCGCACGTTGATGGCGACGGGACTTGCCGCCGCCTCCGCCGCAGGTTCACTGCCTGCGCCGGCGCTGGCCGCCACCGTTCTCGGCACGCCGCGCCAGGCTGAGGTCGGACGCTGGATTGACACCGGCCGCACCGAATCCGGAATTCTCCCCGGCGACCGCGTCCACGATCCGCTCAGCCTCAGGATGATGCCCCAGGTGTTCTCGGCCGCAATTGACGCTGTTGAGGCCGCCGGCCGTGCCGTTGTGGCCGACACCGCCCGCAATGATGACAACCCGGTCGTGGTGGGCGGCACCGTCCTGTCGTCTGGCGGCTCGCTGCCACTCGACCTGACGCTGGCAGTCGAGGGCGCGACGCTGGCACTCGCACATCTGGCGCGAAACGCCATGAACCGCTGCATCCTCATCGCCAACGGTCGTCTGGTCGGTCTACCGGTCAATCTCGTGGCGCCCGGCATTACCATGACGGGCTTCGGCCCGGTACTGAAGCTCGCCGCCGAACTGTTCGCTCGGGTTCGTCATCTCGCCGTGCCGGTTTCGACGGAACCGGTCGTGGTCGCCGATGGTTTGGAAGACGAGGCGACGTTCCTTCCGCTGGCGGTCGACAACCTGTCCCGTGCACTCGATGCGCTGGATTTGTTGGCAGCGCTCGAAGCGCTGATTGCCGCCGCCGCCTTCGATGTGGCCGGTCTTCGCCCGGAAGGGCTTGCTGGCCGCGTTCATAACGCCGTGCGCCGCTTCGCCGCGCGGCACGACCGCGACCGAAGACTATCGCGTGAGATTGAGACCATTGCCACCGACCTCGCCTCTCCGCAACGGATTGCCGAATTTGGAAAGGCCGCACCACTGCCAGGTTTCGACGACTTTTTTGCTATTTTCGACAGCGCCTGAGAAAGCCGTGCCTCTCAATGGCCGGTGAAGACTGAAAAAATGGAACGGGACCAACCACCCGCTACCAGCCAGGAGAACAGTGATGACCCTTTTGAAATACGCCACCGCTGTGCTTGCCCTAGGTCTTCTCGCCGGCACTGCCGACGCCAAGGTCGTAGTGTCGTCGAAGATCGACACAGAAGGCGGCGTCATCGGCAATATCATTCTGCTCGCCCTTCAGAATGCCGGCATCGAGGCCGAAGATCGCATCCAGCTCGGCGCGACACCAGTCGTGCGCAAGGCGATCACTGCAGGCGAAATCGACATCTATCCCGAATACACGGGCAACGCTGCCTTCTTCTTCAACAAGGCCGACGACCCGCTCTGGAAGGATGCCGCCAAGGCCTACCAGGAAGCCAAGAAACTCGACTATGACGCCAACAAGATCGTCTGGCTGACCCCGTCGCCGGCCAACAACACATGGGCGATCGCGCTCCGCAAGGAGGTTGCCGACAAGGCCGGCGTCAAGACGCTCAGCGAGTTCGGTGCCTGGGTGGCCAAGGGAGGAACCGTCAAGCTGGCCGGATCGGCCGAATTCGTCAATTCGGCCTCGGCGCTGCCCTCGTTCCAGACGACCTATGGCTTCAAGCTCACGCCGGAACAACTGATCGTTCTGTCGGGGGGCGACACGGCAGCCACCATCAAGGCTGCAGCCGACCAGACCAACGGCGCCAATGCGGCCATGGTCTACGGCACCGATGGTGCCATCGCCCCGTCCGGCCTCGTCGTGCTCACGGACGACAAGGCGGTGCAGCCTGTCTACCAGCCGACTGCCATCGTTCGCGAGGAAGTGCTGAAAGCCAATCCGAAGATCGCCGACACGCTGAAGCCAATCTTTGAAAGCCTCGACCTGACCACGCTTCAGACCCTTAACGCCCGCGTCCAGATCAACGGTGAGCCGGCCAAAGCGGTCGCCCAGGATTATCTGAAGTCCAAGGGCTTCTTGAAGTAACAGTCTCAAGCGGAGGGGTTACCCGCCCCTCCGTTTTCTCCATCCCGGGGATTGCCATGACGACGCTCGCAGACGCCGCAATGGATGGAGACGCATCGCCGCGTGTCGACCGTCTCGGTGTCGCCATCGCCATCCTCGTCGCGGTGGCGCTGGCATTGCCGTTTGCAACCTTCCGGGCGACCCGCATAGCATCGGGAACCGGGCTTCGACTGTTTGACGCACTGCCAGTGGGCACGGCAGCAGCAGTAGTTGCCGTACTCATGGCCACCCTCGTGGCAGCGATCGCAAGCCGCTGGCCATTTTTTCGTCTCGCCCTTGGCGCGCTGGCGCTCGCCGGGCTGACGCTCGGAATTGGCGCCGCCGGTGCTCATCTGACACCGGCCGACAATCCTTATGCCCGCATCGCCCCCGCGTCCGGCTTCTGGGTTGCCCTGTTCGCTACCGCCATGCTGGTCACCGACGCCATGGTGCGCCTGAGGCTGGGCCCGGTCGGTCGACTGGTCGCGCTTGCTGCCACAGCCGTTCTGATCGCTGCCCTGCTCGCATCCGGCGCCTGGAGCCACCTGTCGCTACTGGCCGAATACCGTAGCCGTGCCGATGTGTTCTGGCGCGAAGCGGGCACCCATCTGATGCTCGCTGCCGGCTCGCTCGCCGCCGCCTTGGCGGTAGGTCTCCCGCTTGGCGTTCTCGCCTATCAGGTCCGCGCCATCCGCGATCCTCTGATCAATGTCCTCAACATCATCCAGACCATCCCGTCCATGGCGCTGTTCGGCATCCTGATCGCCCCGCTCGGCTGGATCGCCGCCAACGTGCCGGGGGCACACGCCATCGGCATTCGCGGCATCGGCATGGCGCCTGCCTTCCTGGCGCTGTTCCTTTATTCACTGCTGCCAATGGTCGCCAACACCGTGGTTGGCCTCTCCGGCGTGTCGCGCGCCGTGGTCGACGCCGCGCGTGGCATGGGCCTCACCGAGCGACAGTTGCTGCTGCAAGTCGAAATGCCGCTCGCCCTGCCGGTGATCCTCACCGGCATCCGCATCGTGCTGGTCCAGAACATCGGCCTTGCCACGGTGGCGGCGCTGATCGGCGGTGGCGGCTTCGGCGTCTTCCTGTTCCAGGGGCTCGGCCAGACCGCCACCGACCTCATCCTGCTCGGCGCATTGCCGCCGGTGGCGCTGGCTTTTGCTGCCGCCGTCGTGCTCGACGCCGTCATCGAGATTTCCGGCAAGGGCAAGGCATGATCGAACTCAGCCACCTCACCAAGGTCTATGGCGATATCGCCGTCGTGAACGACGTCAACATGGCGATCGAGTCCGGCACGATCACCGTCATCGTCGGTACCTCCGGCTCAGGCAAATCGACGCTGCTCCGCATGGTCAACCGGTTGATCGAACCCACCGAGGGCCGCGTCTTCATCGAAGGTCGCGATGTTTCCATGCTGGCAGCCTACGAGCTTCGTCGCTCGATCGGCTACGCCATCCAGAACCACGGCCTGTTCCCGCACTGGACTGTCGCTCGCAACATCGCCACCGTGCCGATGCTGCTCGGCTGGGATCGGAAAAAGGTTGTCGCCCGCGTTGAGGAGCTGATGGAGCTGTTCCAGCTCGATCACACCCAGTTCGCCAACCGTTATCCGCACGAACTTTCCGGTGGCCAGCAGCAGCGCGTCGGCGTTGCCCGGGCGATGGCCGCCAAGCCCGCCCTTCTGCTGATGGATGAGCCGTTCGGCGCCCTCGACCCGATCATCCGCGCCAAGGCGCAAGCCGACCTCAAGACCATCCAGAGGCATACCGGCACCACCATCCTGCTGGTCACCCACGACATGGCCGAGGCTGTTCATCTCGGCGATCGCATCGCGGTCATGGACGGCGGCCATCTCAAGCAATATGCGCCGGCTGCCGACATTCTGGCTCGGCCCGCCGATGCTTTTGTCGACGACCTGATTGGCGCTCTCGATCGGCCGTTCCACTACCTCACCCTCGGCACGGTGGGCTCGGCGCTCGAACCGGGTGAAGCTGACGGCGCACCGCTCAACGCCGACGCCAGCCTCTACGAGGGCCTCGGTGCGCTGCTATGGTCGGGCCGCAAAGCGGCGCCGGTGGTCGATTCTGCCGGAGCGCCGGTCGGGCGCGTCAGTCTTGAGAGCATAGCCGGGCGGGCGGCTCGACCGCAATGATCCGCCTCGGCAATATTCTGCGCCTTCTGGTCTTTCTGGCGCTCATCGCCTTTCTGCTCGCGCCGGAACGCTTTGCCGGGCTGCTAGCGCCCCTGACCGAAAATGGTGCGCCACCGATCTATAATCAGGGCAGCCTCATCGACCTGACTTTGTCGCACCTGTTCACCGTCGCCGTGTCGACGCTCGCCGCCGCCATGGTGGCAGTGAGCCTGGCCATTTTCGTCACAAGGCCTGCCGGCGCGGAGTTCCTCGCCCTGTCACGCGCCGTGGTCAACATCGGCCAGACCTTCCCTCCGGTGGCGGTGCTGGCGCTGTCGGTACCGGCGATGGGCTTCGGTGAAGCGCCGACACGCATGGCGCTGTTCCTCTATGGCCTGTTGCCGATCTTCGAGAATACCCTGGTCGGCCTATCGACGCTGCCGCCGACGGTCATCGAGGCCGCCTCAGCGATGGGGATGACCAACCGGCAGCGGCTTGTGAAGGTCGAACTGCCGCTCGCCATGCCCTTGATCATCGAGGGTATCCGGCTTTCGGCGATCATCGGCCTCGCCACGGCGACTATCGGTTCGACAGTGGCAGCCAAGGGGCTCGGCGAGGTGATCGTCGCTGGCCTTCTCTCCAACAATCTCGCCTTCATCGTCCAGGGCGGTGTCGTCACCGGCATTCTGGCGGTGCTGATTTCCGATGGCTTTCAAGCCGTGGCGCGCACTGCGGAAAAGCGGCGTGGCGCACGGCTGCAGACGGAGACCTGAGCCATGTCCGATTTCGACCTCGTCCTCGCCGGCACACTGGTTCTGCCGGACGGGCTGGTGCCGCACGGCTTTGTCGCCGTTTCGGCTGGCAAGATCATGATGGTCGGTCGCGGCGTGGCGCCCGAAGCTCGCATCCGTCACGACCTCGGCAAGGCGTTGATCCTGCCAGGCGTCATCGACGCCCAGGTGCACTCGCTTTCCCAAAAAGGACAGGAAGACTTCATCTGGTCGACGCGAGCGGCCGCTGCCGGCGGCGTCACCACCATCGTCGACATGCCCTATGACGAGGGCGATGTGGTCAACTCGGCAGATGCCGTCAGGCGCAAGATCGCCCATGCGGAAAGTCGGGCACGCGTCGACTTCGCTCTGCACGGTACCATCGACCCGACGGAGGGCTCGAGCCGCATCCCCGAGATGATCGAGGCAGGCGTCGCGGCGTTCAAGTTCTCGACCTTCGGCACCCACCCGACACGCTTTCCCCGCATCCCCCCGGAAATGCTCTACGACGCCTTCGCGACGATCGCGCCTTTCGGTCTCGCCGCCGGTGTCCACAATGAGAACCACGAGGCCGTCGAAGCCTATATGGCGAAGGTGCGCGCAGCCGGGATGACCGACTGGCGCGCTCACGGCCTCTCAAGGCCGCCAATCACCGAGACGCTGGCCATGGCCGAGATCTACGAGATCGGCGCCGCTACCGGTTGCGATGCGCACGTTGTCCATTGTTCGATCGGACGCGGCTACGAGCTCGCCGCCCGCTATCGCGCTGAGGGCCACGTGGCGACGGCCGAGGCCTGCATTCACTATCTGACGCTCGACGAAGAGCACGACGTCGCCCGGCTCGGCGGCAAGGCCAAGATCAACCCGCCGATTCGTCCGCGCGCCGAGGTGGAAACCCTGTGGCGCCATGTCGCGGCCGGCAACGTCTGGCTGGTTTCCACCGACCACGTCGCCTGGTCGGAAGAGCGCAAGACCGACCCGGACATGCTGAAGAATTCCTCCGGCGTACCCGGCCTCGAGGCGATGCTTCCGCTGTTCGTCAAGGGTGCGCTCGAGCGTGGCGTGTCGCTTGCCTGGGCGGCGCGACTGATGGCCCAGAACCCGGCTCGCCATTTCCGCATCGATCACGTCAAGGGCGCGCTGACCGTCGGCCGCGACGCCGATATCGTGGTGATGACGCCGGAGCCTTACGTCTACGACGCGGCGAAGTCTGGCAACACAGTGGTCGGCTGGTCGCCCTACAACGGCATGACGCTGCCTTGGCGTGTCGCCGCGACATATAACCGCGGCGAAGCGGTATTCGATGGAACGACGGTCGTCGCCGAGCCCGGCAAAGGTCGTTTCGTGCGACCGCCGCTGACGCGGGTGATCTCGCAATGACCAACCGCCTCGCCCGTGCCGACCGCATCGCTGCCGACATCGATGCGCTGGCGGCACTGACCGATCCCGACCGTCCCTGGACGCGTCGTGCCTTCACGCCGCGCTTCCTCGATGGACGCGCGTATGTCGAGAAGGCAATGCGGGACGCCGGCCTGACAGTGCGGATCGACAGCGCCGGCAACATGATCGGCCGCCGACCCGGTCGCGTCCCCGGCAAGGGTGTGCTCGCCGTTGGTTCGCATTCGGATACGGTGCCGGACGGCGGCCGATTCGACGGCATCGCCGGTGTCGTCGCCGGCCTGGAACTCGCCCGCGTCCTCAGCGAGCGCGGCATCGAACTCGACCATGACCTGGAGGTGATCGACTGCCTCGCCGAGGAAGTCTCGATCTTCGGTGTCTCCTGTATCGGCTCGCGAGCCATTGCCGGGGTGTTGCCAGAGGACTGGCTCGGCCGGTCCGTCGATGGACTGACGCTCGAAGCCGGCATCAACGATGTCGGCGGCGACCCCGCTCGCCTCATTGAGGCAGAACGGACGGATATCGCCGCCTTCCTGGAACTGCACATCGAGCAGGGACCGGTTCTGGAGGCCGATCAGCTTGATGTCGGAATCGTCACAGCGATTGCTGGCATCACGCGTGTCGAGATTATCGTTACCGGCAGAGCCGATCATGCCGGTACTACGCCGATGACGGCGCGGGCCGACGCACTGGTCGCTGCCGCCGATCTGGTGACGGTCATCGACCGATTGGCGCTGGAACGATCGCGCGGCAACGCTCATTTCGCCGCCACGGTCGGCGAATTCTCCATTTTTCCAGGCGCCGCCAACGTCGTACCGTCGTCGGCTCGCATGCTGATCGACGCCCGCGCCGAGCGGCGCGCCGACATGGACGCCTTCCTCACCGACCTCACACGCGTCGTGGCCGAGGTAGCAATCCGTCGCGCCGTCGCGATCGCCGAACCGCGCCTCGTGTCCGACAACCAGCCGACACCCTCCGACCCGGCACTGGTAGCGTTGCTCGAAACCGCTGCCAACGCAGCCGGCGCCACTCATCGCCGCATGGCCTCCGGCGCCGGCCACGACATGGCCTTCTTCGTTCGCATTGCGCCTGCCGCCATGCTTTTCGTCCCCTGCCGAAACGGCCGCAGCCATTCCCCAGACGAATGGGCGGAACCCTCGGCCATCGCCCTCGGCACCGATGTATTGATCGAAACCATCCGGCGCCTCGACGCGCGCCAAGACACGGAGTGAACCCATGGGCCGTATTCTCACCCTCCGCGATGTCGAGGCCGCTGTCCGAGGCGGCTCCGTCTACGCTGCCGGTGGCGGTGGCTGGGCTGATCATGGATTGATGCTGGGGGGCGCGGCCGTCCGCGTGGGCAAGCCGGAGCTGGTCTCGGTCGACGAGCTCGACCCCGATGCAATCGTTGCCACGGCGGCGGCCATCGGCGCACCGGCCGGCACCACACCTTGGGAGATGCAAGGCATCGACTACGTCAAGGCTGCCCAACTGCTGCAAGAGGCGCTCGGCAAAAAAATCGCCGGTTTCATGGTTGGCCAGAACGGCCGCTCCTCGACATTGAACGGCTGGTTGCCGGCCGTGACGCTGGGCGCCAAGGTGGTGGACGCCGTCGGCGACATCCGGGCGCACCCCACCGGTGACATGGGCTCGATCGGCCTGGCCGGTTCGCCGGCTCCGACAATCCAGACTGCCGTCGGCGGCAACCGCGCCGACAACCGCTACATTGAGCTTGTCGTACGCGGCGCCACCGCCAAGGTGTCTCCCATCTTGCGCACCGCCTCCGATATGTCCGGCGGCTTCATCGCCTCATGTCGCGCGCCGGTTACCGCTGCCTACGTCAAAGCCAACGCGGCGCTCGGCGGCATCTCCATGGCACTGGCGCTGGGCGAAGCCATTCTCGACGCCGAGGGCAAGGGCGGCGCGGCAGTGATCGACGCCATCCTCAAGACCACTGGCGGCACGCTGCTCTCCGAGGGACGCATCACCAAGAAGGACGTCGTCTACACCAAGGAAGCCTTCGATATCGGCACGGTGACCCTCGAAAGCGGCAAGCGGGCGACCACGCTGCACGTCATGAACGAGTACATGGCGGTCGACGACGCCGCCGGACAGCGCATCGCTACCTTCCCCGACGTCATCACCACGCTCAACACCGCCGGCGAGCCACTGTCGGTCGGCCAGCTTGAGGAGGGCATGACCATCTTCGTGCTGCACGTGCCGAAGGCGCTGATCCCCTTGGGATCTTCAGTGCTAGACCCCACCGTCTACCCACCGGTCGAAAAGGCGATGGGCATCGACATCGCCCGCTACGCACTCAGCACCACCGCCTGACGGAGAGAACCATGGCCAACCCTCGCTTTCCCGTTCCCGGCGGCTCGACCTTGCGTGCCAAGGGCTGGCGGCAGGAAGCGCTGCTGCGCCTTCTCGAAAATGTGCTGTCGGTCGGTGAGGACCCCGACAACCTGATCGTCTACGCCTCGCTCGGTCGCGCCGCGCGCAACTGGGCGGCACACGACAAGATCGTCGAGACGCTGAAGACGATGGACGAGGATCAGACGCTTCTGATCCAGTCGGGCAAGCCAGTCGGTCTTCTCAAGACACACCCTCAAGCACCGCTGGTCATCATGGCCAACTGCAACATCGTCGGACAATGGGCGAAAGCCGAAGTGTTCTACGAGTTGCAGGAAAAGGGCCTTATCTGCTGGGGCGGCCTGACAGCAGGAGCCTGGCAATACATCGGCAGCCAGGGCGTCATCCAGGGCACCTACGAGATCTTCATGCGCATCGCCGAAAAGCGCTTCGGTGGCACTCTGAAGGGCCGCTTCGTGCTGACTGCCGGCCTCGGCGGCATGGGCGGCTCGCAGCCTTTGGCGGGTCGTATGGCCGGCGCCGCCATCCTCTGCGTCGACGTCGATCCTGACAGGGCGGAAAAGCGAAAGGCGATCGGCTATCTCGACGCCATCGCTCCCGATCTCGATGCGGCACTCACCATGGTGCTTTCCGCCAAGGCTGAAGGACGGGCGTTGTCGGTCGGCCTCGTCGCCAATGCCGCCGACGTCTATCCGGAGATCGTCCGTCGCGGCATCGTGCCTGACGTCGTCACCGACCAGACCGCCGCCCATGACCTCGTCTATGGCTACGTGCCCAACACGCACACGCTCGCCGAGGCGCGCACCCTGCGCAAAACCGCCCCGGCGACACTGATGGCCGAAAGTCGCGCAGCCATTGCCGTCCACGTCTCGGCCATGCTGGATTTCCAGAAGGCCGGCGCGGAAGTGTTCGACAACGGTAACCTCATACGAACCCATGCCCGCGACGGCGGCGTCAAGAATGCCTTCGATATCCCGATCTTCACCGAAGCCTATCTCCGGCCCTTGTTCTCAAGAGCGATCGGCCCTTTCCGCTGGATGGCGCTCAGCGGCGATCCGGGGGACATCGCCAAGATCGACGACAAGGTGCTGGACCTATTCCCCGACGACCGCATCGTCGGCAACTGGATCCGACTCGCCCGCAAAAATGTCCCCTTCGAAGGACTGCCGGCCCGCATTGCCTGGCTCGGCCACGGCGCGCGCACAGAACTGGCGCTCGCCGTCAACGCCATGGTGCGCGATGGCACGCTCAAGGGTCCGGTCGCCTTCTCGCGCGATCACCTCGATGCCGGGGCCATGGCCCATCCCAACATCATGACCGAGAAGATGAAGGACGGCTCCGATGCCGTCGCCGACTGGCCGCTCTTGGATGCCATGACGCTTTGCTCGTCGATGGCCGACCTGGTGGTGGTCCATTCCGGCGGCGGCGGCTACGCGGGATTCATGACATCAGCCGGCGTGACATTGGTCGCCGATGGTACGGACGCAGCCGATAAGCGGCTAGAACTGTCACTCACCAATGATACGTCGATCGGCGTCATCCGTTACGCCGACGCCGGTTATGTGGAGGCGACCGACGAGGCAGAGAAAAAGGCCGTGGGCTGGCTCGGCTTGTAGAAGCGGCTTACCGCCAGCCACGTCCGCGCTCGCGGTGATGGGCGACAGCCGCCAGAACGCGCTGGCGCGATAGATCCAAGAGGCAACGCATCGCCGCCTCGGCGCGTTCGCAATCGCGAGCGAGAATAGCGGACAAGACTTCCTCGTAAGGAGCAAGGTCGATCGGTGTACCGCTCGCATCCTTCTGCGTCAGGCTGAAGGAAGCCTTGAGCGCCGTTTTGACGGCACCGCCAATGGTTACGAAAAGCCCGTTATGCGTGGCGGCGATAATGGCAAGATGGAACTCGCTTTCGGCACCTGCGGCGAGCGGCGCCTGATCCAGCATCGACACCATGTCCGTATAGCGGCGGCTGATGCGGTCGTGGTCTTCCGGCGTACCGGACCGCGCGGCCAGATGGCAGGCGCGCGGCTCGAAGCATTGCCGCACCTCGTAGAGATCCTCGATGATCCGCTCGTCGAACTGGGCGCTGAGGCGCCAGGAGAGCACATCCGGGTCGAGAAGGTTCCAGTCGGCGAAAGGCAGCACCCGCGTACCCACCTTGGGCGCCACCTCGATCAACCGCTTGGCAGCAAGATTCTTCACCGCCTCGCGGACCGTCGACCGGCTGACGCCATATTCCTGGCAGAGCTCGGCCTCGATCGGCAGCGAGTCTCCGGGGCCGAATTCTCCGGACACGATGCGAGTGCCTATGATTCGCGCGACCTGGGCACTCATTGTGCCAATAGTGGAATCTCTCTCGAACATAAGTCTCTTTCCTAGGCCATCCAGCAGACGGGCCACCGCCAACGGCGGCACATCTTTCGAGGCCTCGGCACAGCGCAGGCCGCCGATGAATCCCGCTCTTCACCCCGATGAGCAGGCCACCTGTACCTTTTTCCCGCCAAAAATGTCCAACGCGAGGATTGACAAGGCCCCCTCTCGCCGTACAATCTTATCATCATACCATAAGAAGAAAACTGGTTTTGTGGAGGAGAATGCAGGTGAGCAGCATCGAACTGGATTCGGTGTCCAAGCGGTTCGGCTCCGTTGAGGTCATCTCGGAGCTGTCGCTGACCATCCACTCCGGCGAGTTCATCGCCTTCCTCGGACCGTCTGGCTGCGGCAAATCGACGCTTTTGCGCATGATCGCCGGGCTGGAGACGGTCAACGGTGGTGAAATCCGCATCGGCGGCGAGAGGGTGGATCATCTTCCCCCTGGGGCGCGCGGTGTCGCCATGGTGTTCCAGCACTACGCACTCTACCCGCATATGACCGTGTTCGATAACCTGGCTTTTGGTCTCAGGAACATTGGTACGCCGGAGGACGAAATCGCCCGCCGGATCGAAGAAGCCGCCCGTATCCTCGAAATCAGCCACCTTCTGAAGCGCAAGCCCGGCCAGTTGTCCGGCGGTCAGCGCCAGCGTGTCGCCATTGGACGCGCCCTGGTGAAAGATCCCAAGGCCTATCTCTTCGACGAACCGCTCTCCAATCTAGATGCTGCTCTACGCGTCCGTACCCGCGTCGAGCTGGCTCGCCTGCACCAGCAGACCCGCGCCACCACCATCTTCGTGACCCACGACCAGGTGGAAGCGATGACGCTGGCGAGCCGCATCGTGGTGATGAACGCCCGCAAGGTCGAGCAGGTCGGCACGCCGATGGAAATCTACGGCCGCCCCGCCACCGAATTCGTCGCTCGCTTCGTCGGTTCGCCCGCCATGAACTTCCTGCCCGTTCAGGTCAGAGACCGTGGCGGCCTCTCAACGGCAACGCTCGGCGACGGTTCGGTCATCGACACCGATGTTCCCACCGATATCCTGCCGTCTGGCGCCGAATTGCGCGTTGGCATCCGGGCCGAAGCCATCCGCGTCCGCGATGACGGCGCCATCCCCGGCAAGGTCGAAGTGGTCGAGCGCCTTGGCGATCGCACCCACCTGCATGTCCGCCTGATGGACGGCAGCCTGCTGGTCGCCGAAGACAAGGGCATCAGCCAGGTCCAGCCAGGCGACAGCGTACGCCTCACGGTCGAAGGCCCCACCGCGCACCTCTTCGATGCCGCCGGCCTCGCCTACCACGCACGCCAGTGACGGAGGTTGAGATGACGGACGTCACGCTATCCCCCGGCAAGGCACAAGCGGCGGTCAAGCGACCGACCGGCGCCTCGATCGGGCCGCATTGGTCCAACGCATTATTCGTAGCGCCCTATCTGGTGTTCTACGTCGTGCTGTTGGTCTATCCGCTCTTCAAGGGCATCTGGATGTCGCTGCTCCAGTCCGACATGTTCGACAACACGTCGAAATTCGCCGGATTGGCCAACTATCATCGCCTGTTCAACGACAAGATCTTCATCGGCACGGTCTGGAACACCATCTGGTTCGTGGTGATGACGGTGCCGGTCTTCGTGGCGATCGGCCTTCTTCTCGCGCTCGCCCTCAACAGCAGTGACCGCACCGCGGCGATCCTCCGCGCCATATTCTTCGGCACCTCGGTCCTGTCGGTCACCATCGTCACGATCATCTGGAAGATGATGTACATGCCCGGCAACGGCGCCATCGCCAGCGTGTTCAAGCTTCTTGGCCTCGAGCCGGTCGCCTTCATCACGTCATCGTCGCTGGCTCTGGTGGCGATCGCCATCTGTACCATCTGGTGGATCATCGGCCTGCCGATGATGCTGTTCCTCGCAGCCCTGCAGCAGATCCCCGGTGAGCTCTATGAGGCCGCCGCTCTTGACAACGCCAGCCGCTGGCGTTCGTTCTGGTCGATCACCCTGCCTTCCATCAAGCGCACCATGCTGGTGGTGGTGATCTACGAGATCGTTGCCCAGTTCCAGCTGTTCGGCCAGGCCCAGTTGCTCACTCAGGGCGGTCCGAATAACGCCTCGCGCCCCATCGTTCTGTTCATCTACGAGCAGGGCTTCCGCTCCTGGAACCTCGGCTATGCCGCCGCCGCATCGGAAATCCTGTTCCTGATCATGGCGGTCGCCGCACTCGCCCAGTTCTTCGTGTCCCGCAAACGCGTGGAGGAATAAGCCATGGCTGCCAGTGAACACATCGTCGGCCGCGGCATCGGCAACAAGCTGATCCTTTTCACGGTCGTCCTCGTCGCCATCATCTGGATGCTGCCCATCGCCTGGACGCTTCTGCTATCGTTCAAGCCGAACTCCGAGCTGATGATCTCGACGGCTTCCGCCTTCCACCCGCCCTACACGCTCAAGAACTATTCCGACATCTTCCAGACGTCGGGCGTGTTCCGCTGGCTGTGGAACAGCGCGGTGGTGTCGGTCGGCGTCACCGCCGGCATCCTGATCCTGTCCTCGCTCGCCGGCTACGGCTTCGCTCGCGCCGAGTTCAAGGGGCGCGACGTCATCTTCGTTCTGGTCCTGCTTGGTCTTGCCGTGCCGGAACAGGCGGTGATCATCGCCCGCCACCAGATGTTCTCCGACCTGAAGATGCACAACACCTATCCGGCTATCATTCTGCCCGGCCTGTCGAGTGCCTTCGGCGTCTTCCTGATGACCCAGTATTTCAAGGCGATCCCAAAGGATATCGACGAGGCGGCAATGCTCGACAATGCCTCCCGCTTCAAGATCTTCTGGAAAGTGCTGCTGCCGCTGACCATTCCGGCACAGGCGACGCTCGGCATCTTCTCCTTCCTCGGCGCCTGGAACGACTACCTCTGGCCGCTGATCTCGGCGACCAAGCCGGAGATGTTCACCATCACCGTTGGCATGGCCTCGACCCAGACCAACTTCGCCCAATCGGAAGGCCTCGGTTTCCTGATGGCGCAGGCGATCTTCGCAGGCCTGCCGGTGTTCGTCGTCTACCTGTTCTTCCAGAAATACATCGTCCGTGCCGTGGCCGGCGCGGCGATCAGCTGATCCCCTGGAGGAGGGGCTCAGCAAGACGGGATCCAGCGCATAACCGGCCGAGCGCGAGGGATTGTCTGTGAGATCGGCCGTATTGGAGGAGGTCCAATGAGAAAGCTAACCACTGCCCTGCTGGCTGGTCTGGTCGTGACCGCCGGTGCGAGCGCCGCCTTCGCAGCCGACAAGACCGAGATCTCCGTCTCGCGTTTCTTCGGCGCCTGCGAGGCCGACTATGGCTCCGTCACCGACGTATCCAAGGCCAACGGCGAGTGCGGCATCATCACCGCGCTGATCAACAAGTTCAACGCCGAGAGCAAGACCACCACCGTCAAGCCCGAGATCGTCGAGTGGCCGGGCTATGACCAGCTCACCGCCCGTATCCGTTCGGGCGAGCCGCCGGTCATCTCGGTCATGCACGAAGCGGTCATCTCCGACTACTCGTCCCGCGGCCTGCTGGAGCCCCTCGATGAGGATTTCGCCAAGGCCGGTGTCGACGTCAACGACATGACCGACGCCGCCCGCCAGGGTGTCACCAAGGATGGCAAGATCTACGCCATGCCGTTCGACACCCACACCTGGCTGTGGCACATCAACATGAACCTCTTCAAGCAGGCTGGCCTTGTCGACAGCGCCGGCAAGCCGATCCTGCCGAAGAGCACCGACGAACTCATGAAGCAGGCCCAGCAGTTCAAGGAGAAGACGGGCAAGCCCTACTTTATCTCGACGCTGGCCAATGAAACGGCCTTCTACACCCGTACCTTCGACACGCTGCTCTACCAGCAGAACTCCAACTTCTTCGCCGACCCGACAAAGGTGAACTTCTCCACGCCGGAAGCGAAGAATGCCCTGAAGCTCTTGGCCGACATCTTCTCGAAGGACTTCACCACCAAGAACCAGGACTATGCGGCCTCCGTGTCGAGCTTCGCGGCCGGCGACGGCGGTGTGTTCATCTGCGGTACCTGGCTGATCGACACCTACGATCAGGAAGCCAAGAAGAACGGCGCGCTGGCCAATGGCTATGCCGTAACCGCCTTCCCGCAGATCTATCCTGGCAGCCCGCGTGTCTGGGCCGACGGTCATAGCTGGGTTCTTCTGAAGCAAGATCTCTCCGCGGCGCAGCGCGCCTCGGCGATCGAGTTCATGAAGTTCCTCTGGGACAATAACTTCCAGTGGTCGCGCACCGGTCACCTGCCGGTTCGCAAGTCGATCATCGACAGCGCCGAGTTCAAGGGCCTGCCGCATCGCGGCGACATCGCCTCGCTCGCCGTCAACGGCACCGCGCTGCCGTCCGCCGTCAAGCGTCAGTTCTCGATCCAGGAAATCGAGGGTGAAGAAGTCGGTTCGGCCATGCGTGGCGACAAGTCGGTCGATCAGGCCCTGACTGATGCCGAGACCCGTATCAACGAGCTGCTCGCCAACGCGAAGTAAGCCCTGCACACCTGCCCGACCGGACCTCCACAACCGGCCGGGCAGGACCACCGCCGAGGTCGTCTGGCCGCCCCTCCCACCGGCCAAATAGGCGACAGGCGCCTTCCGGCACCACCCGCCGGAAATGCCCAAGGGGGTCTGTGGCGCCCTCTTCCCAGCCGGGGCGCCGCAACCTCAAAGATCCTTCGAACCCGAAAGCTGAAAGTCATGACGTCCGCTCGTCTTATCGTCGACGCCGATTTTGCCATTTCCGATCTCGACCGCCGCGTCTTCGGCACCTTCGTCGAGCATATGGGGCGCTGCGTCTATACCGGCATCTTCGAGCCGGGCCACCCCACCGCCGACGAGAACGGCTTCCGTCAGGACGTGGCCGAACTCACCAAGGAACTCGGCGTTACCATCGTCCGCTATCCCGGCGGCAACTTCCTTTCCGGCTACAACTGGGAAGACGGCGTTGGCCCGAAGGAACAGCGTCCGCGCCGCCTTGACCTCGCATGGTTCTCCACCGAGACCAACGCTTTCGGCACCAATGAATTCATCGACTGGTGCCGGCAGGTCGGCGTCGAGCCGATGTTCGGCGTCAATCTCGGCACGCGGGGCCTAGACGATGCCCGCCGCTTCATCGAATATTGCAACCATCCCGGCGGCACCGAGCTCTCCGAACTGCGCAAGAGCCACGGCTACGAGAAGCCGCACGACATCAAGTTCTGGTGCCTCGGCAACGAGATGGACGGCCCCTGGCAGATCGGCGCCAAGACGGCCGCCGAATATGGCCGCATCGCCCAGGAAACCGCCAAGGTGATGCGCTGGGTCGATCCTTCCATCGAGCTGTCGGCCTGCGGTTCGTCGAACCGCGACATGGCCACCTACGCCCGTTGGGAATACGAGGTACTCGACCACAGCTTTGACTACGTCGACTTCATCTCGCTGCACACCTACTTCATGAACCCCCACGACTCGACCGAGGAGTTCCTCGGCAACATCGAGCTCTTGGACTATTTCATCAAGGAAGTGGTGGCGATCGCCGACGCCGTGGCGGCCAACCGCCGCTCGCAGAAGCGCATCATGCTTTCGCTCGACGAATGGAACGTCTGGTACAAGGCGCGCGGCCACGACGACCTTCGCAAGCCCGGCTGGCCCGAGCATCCGCCGCTGATCGAGGAAGTCTACAACACCGAGGATGCCCTGCTCATCGGTGGCGCGCTGATCACGCTGCTCAACAACTCCGACCGCGTGAAGTGCGCCTGCCTGGCGCAGCTCGTCAACATCATCGGCCCGATCATGACCGAGCAGGGCGGCCCAGCCTGGCGCCAGACCATCTTCCACCCATTCGCGCTGACGGCCAAGTATGCCCGCGGCCGGGTACTCAGGACGCTCGCCACCTCCGGCAGCTTCGCCGGCAAGACCGCCGAAGAGATGCCCTATCTCATCTCGGCCGTCACCGAGGACGAGAGCACCGGCGAGGTGGTGATCTTCGCGCTCAACCGCAATCTTGCCGAGCCGATGGACCTCAAGGTCGAGCTGCGCGGCTTCGGCGGCACGCGTGAAGTGACCGAAGCGCTGCAGGTCTATCATCCCAACATGAAGGCGGTGAACACCAAGGACGCGCCGAACACCGTGGCGCCGGCGCCGATCAAGTCGGTTGCTATCGAGAAGGACGCGCTGACTGCCAAGCTGATGCCCGGCAGCTGGAACGTCATCGTCACCAAGCCGAAGGCCTGAAACAGAGCGCGCGGCGGGCGCTTCCCACGGCCGCCGCAACCCGCCGCCCCAGCAACGCTCGCCGGGTGGCCCGCATGAACGCCGCGACTTCCCCAGTCGCGGCGTTCGTCGTTTTAGCAAGCCGAGAAGGCTCTTTTTCACGGAGATCTGTAAGGACCGCTTTACGCGAGGGGCTCATAGGGCGCGTACCAGCACCCTTAGCCTCACATAAACCGGTCACCGACGAATCCGCCCCTGTAAACTTTGCGGCTGGTCATCCGAAATTCGAGGTGCCTGGTCGGCAATTCAGCCAAGGATTAGGTGGCCCGTCGAACAAGAGTATCTCACCACAACTCCTAAGTGTCTCTGAAAACAAGAGAAATATGTTAGCCGATTCCAGAGCTAGGCTTGACAGAGCATGTATATACATGAGTTAGTTGGTGGTGAACCAAGCGCGAATCGTCGAGAAAGCTACGAAATACAAAACACGATACTCAGTATATCTTGGGGTCTTTGCATGACTGCAATAAGTTATGACAAGCAAACATTAAACGCAGTGAACCCCATCGCGCGCTTCTCTCATAGATCTAGATTCACCAGAGCATTGCACTATCTCAACGTCTACACGCCAGATCGCGGTACCGTCGTTGATTTCGGAGCGGGACCGGGAGCAATGCTCAGCATGCTCGGCAACACGCGCGCTGATATTAAGCTTTATGCGATAGAGCCGGCCATGCCGCCATCCATAGACAAGAGAATCAACTACATAGATCGGCTCGACCAAGTACCAGGGAAGGCCGACGTCATATCTGCATTTGAATGCTGCGAGCACTTACTCGACCAGGACCTCGAAGCTTTTCTCGTCGACGCGTCAAACGCCCTGAAAGACGGCGGCAGGCTTATCATTTCTGTGCCAATCATGCTCGGTTTGGCATTGCCTTTCAAAATATTGAATAGGGCTTTTCTATTGCGTCATGATCCAGAATATTCCTGGAGAGAAACTCTTGCGGGAATACTCGGACGCAAAGTTCAGCGCTCCAAGAACCCAATGTATTCACATAAAGGATTTGACTTCCGCACGTTAAAGGAGAAAGTAAGCGAAAAATTCACAATCGAAAAGGAGGCCGTCTCCCCTTTTTATTTGCCGTGGTGGTTGAATTCCCAAATTTTCATTGTCTGCTCAAAGCGTACCGAGCTGAGCAAGGCGCAATCATGTTCGCCCCGTGATATCCAAAAGAGCGAGACGTCCAGAGCCTGAACAAGCCGGTGGGCGTCATGGAACGACGGCCACTTCGAGTCTCGAGATATAGCGCCTTCCTTTGCCTCAATCGAGCAGATGGAAGATGACGAAGTGCTCGATCGGCTCGATGACGACCGTTATGTTCTTGGCTCTGTTCTTGTCCCGAAAGCCGATGATTGTTTTGCCTAACGTCGTCTTGGGCTCGCCAATCTGTTCCCACTTCCTAACGTTCTGAACCCATGCTCGGAGATCGCGCACGGTCGAGACAGGAATGAAATCCTCGTCCATTTCCAGCATGGAGCGAGCCCTATGGTTCACGAGCAAAATAGCCGCATCTTCCAGCGTCTTTTCCTCCCCGATCGTCTTGGCAGCGGCAACCATTCCGATCGATGACTTGTCGAATGCGGCCTGCAAAATTTCGAGCTTGTCGTCCAGGGGCTCGGAATAGAGCAACAGAAACTTTGTGGTCTGGTTCTCGTCGGAAACGAGCGGCAGGACGACGCGTTCCCAACGGGCATGGCGGACCGAAAAGTCCGTCCGGAACTGCATGTAGCGCGGCCGCATGTCTGACAGGGCCGCATTGTAATGGCGTCGGAAAGACAGTCCCATATTGCCCGGAATGGACGACAAGAGGACCCCCCGGAAGATCTTCCCGTACTCCTGTACTGAATTGGTTCCCTGGTGAACATATACGAAGTCGTCCCCCTGCTGCAGAAGCAGCATGGCGTCATCAAGATGAGCCTCCTCTTCGAACCCATAGAGTTCTTTGAGAAGCGGCGCCGCGCCGGCCGTTCGACTGGCCTTGATCCAGCTTTCAAGACGGCTGCGCAAGAATAGCGACCGACAAATACTGAAAACCGAAGTCCCTTCCCAGACTTGGATTTCCGATCCGCCCAGCCTTACCGTGTCCGCTCTAACAAGCGAACGCACTTCATGCGTTACCGGAGGCTGTCGGCGATATAGTTCTGTATTACGCATTTCCAACTCCTAAAATCTGAATATCGTTGGGGATTTAAATATTAGTGAACCTCGAGTTGCAGACCGAGCATCGCCGGACAAACGAGTAAAACGACGTAAGTTCAATTAGGTAAGCAGGCCGAAAATCTATCGACCATTTTGACGACATGCGAAAAATAACGACCATAACGAGAAAAACGACGATCCTGCCGCGTCATGAAGTTCGCCCGTGAGGCGCCCTCATTGATCGTGATCCGTTCAGGGACGTGAAGAAGATCAACGTCAACTCAGACGGCCTTCACACTTGGACGGTGGCAGAGGTCGAGGCCTTCGAGGCACGGCATCCAATCGGAACAACGGCGCGCCTTGCCATGGATCTCTTTCTCTACACGGGCCTGCGACGCACTGACGTTGTCCGAGTCGGACCACAGCACATCGTCGGCGATGTCCTATCCATCCAACCAGTCAAGACTCGGCGCACCTGAGGCGTCGTCATAACGGTACGCATCCTTCCCGCTTTGGCAGAGTCGATTGCGAAGACAGACACCGGCAACAAAACGCTTTCGATCTCAGGCTGGGCAAACCCTTTGCGGTGAAGGGCTTCGGCAACTGGTTTCGTGATCGATGCGACGAAGCTGACGTGCCGGGTTCAGCTCACGGTTCCCGTAAAACAGCTGCCACTCGCTGTGCCGAGAATGGAGCTACCGCTAACGAGCTAATGGCCATGTTTGGATGGACGACGCTTCAGGAGGCTGAGCGCTATACTAGAGCGGCAAAAAGGAAGGAACTCGGGCTAAAGGGTTCGGAGAAACTGACGCCTCCGCAAACCCGGGCGAGTTAATCTGCATTGTCGCAAGTAGCTAAAAGAGCATTAGCGTACAGAAAACCCGCTTCACGGACCCATTTACCCGTTACAATAGCAAGCCAGGCAACAATAGCACCCACATCTAAGAATAAAGAGGCGAGCCGCTGAGGCTCGACCTTCAAAAAATAGAGAATAATATCCCTTGAACGATCCTCAGATGCAGCCGTTCCTATATCAGGATATTGAGCTAAAACTGCAAGCGAAGCACACACCAACGCCAACGTGCATCCCGTAACGCCCAAAGGCTTAAGCGACAATAAGTTGCGCCTGAAACCATACTGGGCGTTCTCGCGTGCGACCATTGCGAACTTCTTTTCGCGAGTATTTTCTCTCAACCACGCTATAGCGGCTTCATAAATCGCATCCGCAGCGGCTGGATTGTCTTGTTCCTCTTCAGGCGAGGGGAACTGTAGTTTGGGCACCTTATTGGACAGATACTGGTGACAGCGCCGTCTTATGTGAGGATTCAAATCGCCAGAATGACGCATCAGAAGCGTTGTCGGCCAACCGCCCCATTTTCTGACCAATCTCTGTTCTAGCCGCCGCCCTTTCGTGCGCGTCCAAGACGACAGTGCATAAAGCAAACCGCAAGAAACGCTGAGCGTTAGCAGGCTACCGGCGCTATGAGACTCAATCAACGCTGGAAACCAAGCTAGGGCGGTCAAGAGAGGAGGCAAAAGGGTCAAAAGCGCAGGAAACAATCTTGCCTGTCGGCCATAACTATCAAACAAAGAGACAATTTCGCCCGTGGTCTTGGCGCTCAATCGTCCGACTCCAAAACGGTCGGATAACTAACTGGCGTCAGCGTACCCCATCCATCTCGGCGGGCCGCGTTATGCGACTTAGCGCAAATGGTGGTTCCCTCTGTTTTGAAGAGACTCCCACCTCGATGGATCACAGCCCGTTCGACTACCTTTCTAGGATGATCCTCGTCGGCCTTGGCCGAACTAACATACGCATAGAAATTTCCGGCTGCTAGGGGTTCCGCGAGCCTTTCTCCGAGTAAAGAATCGAGTAATTCAGTATTTACATTGCGACGACCGCCATGGTGAGGCACCTGAAACCGATTAATTCCGGGTAGAATGAGGCCAACATATGGAGCGTAGGCTATTACCTCCGCTAGGCCGTTCCTTCCCGTATCTCCTGTAAGTAAAATATTCTCCCCGTCGATCTGAGCATATTGAACAACGCTCATCTCATTCTCGTTGCTAGTTCCTTCAGCCGGGAAAGATTCAACCCCCCAACCAGCTATTATTAGGGAAACTGCATTCTTCGCCTTTTCGACAAAGGCTGAAAACATCTCAGATAAAGAAGTATCCTGCGCTCTTTCTTCTGGGGTTTTGTTTGAAGTTATAACGAGCTCAAGAAACCGCGCTCTCGTTGGTGCCATGACCCGAAACACGCCAATACTTGCACCTTGAAACGGCTCATAAATGGGAATTCCTTTTGACTCAGCTAGCTCCTCAAGAGCAGCTAAATTTGAATAAGCGGCTCTCAAGACTTTCCTCAGATTGTCAACGTTAGTGTATCTTTTGAAAGACGGAAGAAGTTCTTCCGCATAGAGCCAGGGGCGCAGCATCCATAGCGCACCAACGCCAAAATGCTCTAAAATTGGTATTAGTCCGCAGGCATGATCTCCATCGTTGTGCGTAACTATAACATTGTCGATGTGAGCTGGATTACCGTAATAAGCAATTATATGGTTACGCAATGACTCGCCAGTATCGACATATCCACCATCGATTACATGAATGTACGTCTTACCCCCAACCTCATATCGAATAGAAATAGCATCGCCACTCTTCTTTGCTTCGACCGCTAAAAAGTCGAGCTGAAAATTGTCTGCCATGATAGGCCCCCTCAACCCAAGGCTAACACTACCACCGCGGATGGCAGCCAACAAGATAATGACCGTCTAGACATAATGCTTAACAGGAAAGACTACGCAAAAACCTGACATTAACAATTAAGTCTTGGATATTATAATAATCCATGAGAATAATACAGTACTTCAGACCGAAACCACTCCTAGCGGAAACAACCTGATCGAATAAATTAACATTGTTGAATAAATTGAACGCATTAGGCAGAACAGAAAACTGACCGCGCCATGCCATTAGCCCCTCACCTTGTTCCTGGCGAGGGAGCAAACGAATTACTCAATTATATCAATACTATCTGAATGAGTTGGCACTCCCAACCGGACTCGAACCGGTGTTTTCGCCGTGAGAGGGCGACGTCCTAGACCGCTAGACGATGGGAGCGCGGCACGCCGTTGAAAGCGTGGGGCGGATATAGCGAAGCCCCTTTGAGAGCGCAAGGGGGTATTTCATTTTCCGGCTCGGCTTTTGGCCGGGCTGGGAGATGCGACGGATGGCTCTCCAATAGTGCTTCAGGGCGCTCTTTTTACCGGACATTGCACGCTCCCTGCGGGGCCCTTGCCGAGACCGCACGCAAGCACGTGAACCATCACACTGGACATCCGCCGCCTGGGCAGTCATAAATGACGCCGTTCCGAGGGGTGTCTTCCATCCGGGAAGGCTGAGATGATCCGCAAGGCGGGTCGAACCCTTCGAACCTGATCCGGGTCATACCGGCGAAGGGACGGAACCTCATGGCCCCGCCGCATGTTTGCGGCCCATTGGGTCATGTCTCCCCCAGCGCCTGTGACCCATTCGCCCCTGTCGGGGCAAGGCAACGGTGGGACACACGCGATGCGCCCGAAGACCATGTTGGCAGCCGGCAGAGGTGTCGCAGCGCAAGCGCTGATCTCGTTTGCGGCGGTGCTGGTCCTTTGGCAGGTAGCGGCCTCCGGCCTTGCGCTCCCGTCCTTCCTGCTGCCCTCCCCGGCCGATGTGGTCGCGGCCTATGGCGCCTACGGTCCGCGCCTCCTGACCGAAGCCGGCGTCACGCTTCTCGAAACCATACTCGGTCTCGCCGCCGGCATCGCGTTCGGCCTCCTGGCCGGACTGGCCGTGTCGGCGTCGCCGCTGGCCAATCGTTTGCTGTCGCCACTGTTGGTCGTCAGCCAGGCTCTGCCGGTGTTCGCGCTGGCGCCGCTCCTGGTGCTGTGGTTCGGTTTCGGCCTTGCCTCCAAGGTGGTGATGACCACGTTGGTCATCTTCTTTCCCGTCGCGTCCGCCTTCGCCGACGGCCTCCGCCGCACCCCACCGCACTTCCTTGATCTTGCGCGCCTCAACGGTGCCGGGCGGTTCCGCACGCTCAGGCTGATCCGCGCCCCGGCCGCCTTGCCGGCGCTGGTCACCGGCATCCGTGTCGCCGCCGTCTATGCACCAATCGGCGCCGTGATCGGTGAATGGGTCGGCGCCTCGCGCGGCCTTGGCCTTCTGATGGTGCAAGCCAACGCCCGCATGCAAACGCCGCTGCTGTTTGCCGCCCTGGGCGTCCTGGCAGCCGCCACACTGCTCCTCAAGATCGCCGTCGACCGGCTGACGCTTCGCCTCATTCCCTGGATCGAAAAAGACTGACCCCGTCGAAAGGACCCGCCATGCGCCTTCTTCCCGCCCTTGCCGCCGCCCTGATGCTGGTCGCCGGCCCCGCCGTCGCTGCGGACAAGCTCAGCGTACTCCTCGAATGGTTCGTCAATCCCGACCACGCGCCTCTGGTCATTGCCAAGGAAAAGGGGCTTTTCGCCGCCCATGGCCTCGACGTCGATCTCGTTGCCCCAGCCGATCCGTCGGCACCGCCGCGCCTCGTCGCCGCCGGTCAGGCCGATGTGGCTCTGCATTATCAGCCGAGCCTTGATCTTGACGTCGACGCCGGCCTGCCGCTCGTCCGCTTCGGAACCTTGATCGAAACGCCGCTCAACACCCTGATTGCGCTGAAGGACGGTCCGGTAAAGACGCTGGCCGACCTCAAGGGCCGCAAAATCGGCTATTCAGTGTCCGGCTTCGAGGATGCAATGCTCGGCCAGTTCCTGAAGACGGCCGGCCTCAGCATCAACGACGTCGAGCTGGTCAACGTGAACTTCTCGCTCTCCGCATCGCTGCTCGCCGGCCAGGTGGACGCCGTCGTCGGCGGCTATCGCAATTTCGAACTCAACCAGATGAAGATCGAGGGACATGAAGGCGTCGCCTTCTACCCGGAAGAGAACGGTATGCCGGCCTATGACGAGCTGGTCTATGTAACGCGCAAGGATCTCGTCGGCGACAAGCGCCTGCCGGAATTCCTCGCCGCCGTCGAGGAGGCGACCATCTATCTCACCAACCATCCGGACGATGCCTGGGCACTGTTCATCAAGGCCTACCCCGACCTCAACGACGACCTCAACCGCCGCGCCTGGGCCGATACGCTGCCGCGCTTTGCCAAGCGCCCCGCCGCCCTGGATGCCGGTCGCTACCAGCGCTTCTCTGAGTTCATGAAGGACGCCGGGCTCATCAAGGCGGTGAAGCCCGTCGAGGACTATGCAGTGGAGCTGCGCTGAGCATCGCCAAGCAGCCAAACAAAAACGCCCGGAAGACCTCTTCCGGGCGAAGAAGAAACAAAAGAACAACCTGCCTAGACGACGTGCAGCTTCGCAGGTTCCTCACAGCCACAGTCTTCGCCCCGGCAGGTTTCCTCGTCGGCACCACCCGACGGCTCCATTGCCGTCTCGATGGCAAAACGGATACCTGCCAGCACGTCATCAATTCGCGGTTGGGCCACGGGCACCGTCTGGACGAACCCGGCATAAAGGCGGCCGTCAGGCTTGATGAAGAACATGCCCGGCTCGACGAACCAGCTCGGCTCTTTGATGCCGTCGAATATCTTGCCGCGCCCTTCGCTGAGATAGAGGCCCCATTCGCGCGCCTGATCGACGGTAAGCCCCCAACAGACGGTCAGCTCGTCGAGATGCCAGTCGCGCACGGCCTGCTCGGCCCGTTCGCGGTCGTCGGCGGAAACCGCCAGCACACGAACGCCCAGCTTGCGGAACTCTTCGTATCTCGCTTCGTAAGCCTGAAGCTGCGCCTTGCAGAAGCCACAATGCAGACCGCGATAGAACAACACGAGCGTGAAATGCTGCGGCTTCTGGTCGCATAGCCGCCAACACGGCCCACCCACGGTTTTCACCCGTAGCTGGGGAACCATCTGGTTCGGTATGAGGCGGGCGGGCATGGTCATCGGAACGCGGCACTCACAGGGCTGATCGTATGGCGCTTATACGACAGGAATGGCGGTTATCGCCACTCTTCTCAACGCAGCTAATCTGCTTATTGCGCATTCACAGTGTAAGACAGCGACCATCACGATTCGCGGAGCGAGCCGAAAAGGGCTTGGATAGATGCTTTATTGCCATCTTCAATAGCCAGCAAAGATCCAAGCGCCGGATATTTTAAAAGAACGAAGCGCAGCGGACATCACATCCACTGCGCCCGACAAGCTTGATAAGCATACGCTCAACCAGACAGTCCGGGGATCTGAACCCCAAGAGCGCCAGCCACGAGAACGCCGTTGAGTGAGAGGACGAGCGCGGTGGCCGTGATCGCGAGACCATCAGTCAGGCGCCCGTTGGCATAGGCGCCCATGATATCGGGGCGGCGAGTGAGCAGCACCAAGGCGATCATCGGCACCGGCAGCGACAGCGACAGCACCACCTGACTGATGACCAACGCTTCGGTGGCATTGATGCCAGCCGCGACCACCGCGAAAGCCGGCACCATGGTGATCAGGCGACGGACAAACACCGGTATATTGAAGCGGACAAAACCCTGCATGATCATCTGGCCGGCCATGGTGCCGACCACCGACGAGGAGATGCCGGAGGCGATCAGCGACACCAGAAACACACCGGCGGCAGCGGCGCCGAGCAGCGGGGTCAGGGTGTGGTAGGCGGTTTCGATTTCGGCGACGTCGCTATGGCCGGCGTGGAAGGCCGAGGCGGCCATCATGACCATGGCGATGTTGACGAGGCCGGCGACGGCCAGGGCGGCCACCACTTCGATGTTGGAGAACTTCAGCACCTTGCGGCGCTCGCCCTCGTTGCGCACCTTAGCCCGGTTCTGGGTGAGACCCGAATGCAGGTAGACGGCGTGCGGCATGACGGTAGCGCCGATGATGCCGACAGCCAAGGTCAGCGCGCCGGCATCAGGCAGAACCGGGGTGACGGCACCGGTCGCGGCTGCTGCCCAGTCGATCGGCGCAATCAGCATCTCGATCAGATAGCTGACGCCGATGACGCCGACGAGCCCGCCGATGATCAGTTCCATCGGCCGGTAGCCGCCGCGATCGAACATTAGCAACCCATAGGTAATCAGCGCGGTGATCACCATTCCCGTGAGAAGCGAGGTGCCGAACAGCAGCGACAAACCGATCGCCCCGCCGAGGAACTCTGCGAGGTCGGTAGCCATGGCGGCAATCTCGGAGACGATCCACATCCCGATCACCACCGGGAAGGGGAAGTGATCGCGGCTCATTTCAGCAAGGTTGCGGCCGGTGACGATTCCGAGCTTGGCCGACAGCGCCTGGAACAGCATGGCCACGAGGTTGGCCATCACGACCACCCAGATCAACGCGTAGCCATACCCGGCACCGGCGCCAATGTTGGTGGCGTAGTTGCCGGGGTCCATGTAGGCGATCGAGGCGATCACCGCCGGCCCCACAAAGGCCAGCATGGCACGCGGTCCCTTGAGCCGCCCGGCCAGCGCTTCGGAGATGGCAAGCGACGTGCGCCCGGTCATTCCGGAGGGGGTGACGCTGAGGGTGGACTGGGAGACTGCGGACATTTGGATCACCAGGAGGTTTCCTATGCTTGGAAATATAGCATAGGCTACATTTCCGTCAAGCTAGTTGCGAGTGACTTGCAATAAAATCTACGCGACGGCATTCGGTTCCCGCAAAACTGCTCCATCCTGATTGCCGATTGCAAAAGTCGGCCCGGACTGCATAGTGCGCCGCGTTACCAATGAGGGGCGCTGAAACAGCCTCCCCCGCACCAAGGCCCCGAAGGACAGGACCATGTCGACGGATGATCTGCCGCCCGAGCCAGACGAGGGACTCGCGCCGGAGGCGACCGACGCCGACCGCTTCACAAAAGCCCGCGCCAATCGTTCGACGGCCCTGTTCGAGGATTACACCGAGCTGATCGGCGACCTCACCGAGGAATTCGGCGAAGCCCGCATTACCGACATCGCCCGTCGGCTTGGCGTTACCCATCCCACCGCCAACAAGGCGGTGTTGAGGCTGAAGCGCGAGGGCCTTGTCATATCCCGGCCCTATCGTGGCGTGTTCCTGACTGAGGCCGGCGCTGCCATGGCGCGGGCGGTAAAGGCTCGCCACCGCTTGGTCGTCCGGCTGCTGATCGCTGTTGGCGTGCCGGCCGAGGCCGCAGAAATGGACGCCGAGGGCATCGAGCATTATGTCTCGGAGACGACGCTCAAGGCCTTCGAAGCCTATCTTGACGGCAAGGATTGAGCCGTCGCAAGCCTACCCTTGAACGCCTTTAACTTTCAACGACAGCAATGAGGGTGCGCTCATGATGGAGCGGGACCAGGCACAGAACCCCTATCTGCACGGGTCGATGCCGCGGGTATTCTCCCGCACCGCCGCCCCCATCGTGCTGTTCATGACGGTGAACGGCCTTTACGCCGTCATTGACGCCTTGCTGCTCGGCCGCCTCGCCGGACCAAAGGCGCTCACCGCCGTGACGCTCATGTTTCCGGTGACCACGCTTATCATCGCGTTGCAGACCATGGTGTCCTCCGGCATGGCGTCTCTCGTCGCCCGAAGGATCGGCGCGGGCGACATGCGCGCCGCGGAGGGCACCGTCACCGCCGCCAACCTTCTCGCCCTCGCCGTCTCCGGCGGATTGATGGCAGCTCTGGCTCTCGCTGGCGGACGACTGACGGAGGCATTGTCCAACGGCGATGCCGAACTTGCCCGCATGGGTCTCGCATTCGTTTCAATAGTCGTGGTCTGCTCGCCGCTGAGCTTCCTGCTGTCGATCCAGGGAAACGCCCTGCGCTCGGAAGGCAGGGTTGGCATCACCGCCGCGATCTCCATGGCGATGACAGCGATCAACATCGCGCTGAGCTCCCTGCTGATCGGCTGGTTCGGCCTCGGCGTCGCCGGCTCGGCCACCGGCACTGCGCTGGCTCAGGCAACGGCGATTGGGGCCATCGCCGTCTTCCGCCTGTCCGGTCGTGCGCGACTGCCGCTCTATGCCCGCGGCAGCGGCTCGATCCTCACCAACTGGAAAGACATCATCATTCTCGGCGCACCGGCGTCGCTCGGCTTGCTCGGCTTCAGCCTGTCGAGCGCCCTGATCATCGTTGACATCCAAGTCTGGTCGGCCACCGACCCAACGATCACGGTCGCCGCCTACGGGGTCATCACTCGCCTCATGACCTTCGCCTTCCTACCGCTGCTTGGCATCACGATGGCCTGTCAGTCGATCGTCGGCAACAACTTCGGCGCCAGTCTCAGGGAACGGGTGCGGACAACTTTGAAGATCGCCTTTGGCGTCGCGGTCATCTATGCGGCAATCTTCGAAACCGCCTTCATCTTCCTCGCCCGACCGCTAGGAGCGCTGTTCGTCAACACGTCACCAGTCATCATCGAGATCAGCCGCGTCATGCCGCTGATCTCCCTCACCTACGTGTTCTCGGCGCCGTTGATGATCCTGGCCGGCTATTATCAAGCCCTCGGCATGGCCGGCAGCGCTGCCATCCTCAACCTCGCCCGCACCTACCTCATCGGCCTGCCGCTGCTCGCCCTGTTGCCAATGGCGGCCGGCGAACTCGGCATTTGGTTCGCCTACCCCATCGGCGATGTCGTCATGCTCGGCGTGGTCGCAGGCCTGCTCGCCTGGAACGCTCGCCGCCATCATCTCGCCTGGGGCCTCTTCCATGATCGGCCTGCGCATTGACAACCATGCCGCGTGAGATTAATTCCCCGCCCGGTCCCTGGCACCGGCCGCCCGCATGCTCATAAGCATTGGTGAAGCCAGTTTTTCTTGTCTCATCGGTTTTTCGCACTCCGACGTGCGGCAATGCGGGCACCTCATCTGGTCGCTGGAGTGCACCAGGGGCAAGTCATGTCTGAAGCACAAAATCCCTATCTTCACGGCTCGCTGACGCGGGTGTTCGTGCGCACTGCCGCACCCATCGTCCTGTTCATGACGGTGAGCGGCCTCTATACCGTGGTCGACGCGCTGTTGCTCGGCCGCCTCGCCGGTCCCAAGGCGCTCACCGCCGTGACGCTGATGTTCCCGGTGATGATGCTGATCGTCGCCCTGCAGAGCATGGTGTCATCGGGCATGGCCTCTGTCGTTGCCCGCGAGATCGGCGCCGGCGACATTCGCGCCGCGGAGGGCAGCGTCAACGCCGCCGGCCTTCTGGCCCTCATCGTCTGCGGTATCCTCATCCTGGCTCTGCTGTTTCTCGGCGGCCCGATGGCACGGGCGCTGTCGGACGGCGACCCAGAAATCGCCCGCATGGGCCTCAGCTTCACAGCCATCATGGTGGTGTTCTCGCCCTTCAGCTTCTTCCTGTCGATCCAGGGCGACGCGCTACGTTCGGAAGGCAAGGTCGGGATGATGGCCATCGTCGCCATATCGGTGACGCTGCTCAACATTCTCTTCAACTACATCCTGATCGGCCCGTTCGGCCTCGGCGTGGTCGGTTCGGCCACCGGCACGGTGCTGGCGCAGGTGGTGGCCATCGCCGCCGTGTTCTACCTGCGCCTTTCCGGCCGCACACGACTGCCGCTCTTTGCCCGCGGCACCGGTTCGTTGATCGCCAACTGGAAGGAAATGCTTGCCCTCGGTGCGCCGCCGTCGCTCGGCCTCCTCGGCATCAGCCTGTCGAGCGCCATGGTGATCACCGACATCCAGCTCTGGTCGAGCACCGCCCCGGCAACGACCGTTGCCGCCTACGGCGTCATCAACCGCATCATGACCTTCGCCTATCTGCCGCTGCTCGGTATTACGATGGCTTGCCAGTCCATCGCCGGCAACAACTTCGGCGCCGGCTTGCACGATCGGGTGCGAACGACGCTGAAGGTCGCTTTCGGGATCGCCGTGGTCTATGCGGCGGTCTTTGAGGCGATTTTCATGTTCCTGGCCCGGCCGGCCGGCTCGCTATTCGTGACCGATCTCCAGGTGATCGACGAGGTGGCGCGCATCATGCCGATTACCACAGCAACTTACGTGCTGTCGGCGCCGCTAATGGTCCTTGGCGGCTACTATCAGGCGCTCGGCATGGCCAGCAGCGCCGCCATCCTCAACCTCGTGCGCACCTATGTCATCGGCCTGCCGCTGCTCGCCCTGCTGCCGATATTGGCCGGCGAGATCGGCATCTGGATCGCCTATCCGGTAGGAGACGTGGTGATGCTCGGCGTGGTCGCCGCGCTGCTCTCGTGGAATGCCCGCCGCCACCGCCTCGCCTGGGGCATCTTCCGCACCAGTTCGGCCTGATAAGAAAAGGGCCGCCGCGTCACCGCGACGGCCCTGGCTTTTTTCAGAACACCTCGGACCTTATTCGAGGTTCTTGACGATGGTCTCCACCATCTTCTTGGCGTCGGCGAACAGCATCATGGTGTTGTCGCGGAAGAACAGCTCGTTCTCGACACCAGCGTAGCCCGAGCCCATGCCGCGCTTGACGAACAGCACCGTGCCCGCCTTCTCGACGTCGAGGATCGGCATGCCGAAGATTGGCGACGACTTGTCGGTCTTGGCGGCGGGGTTGGTGACGTCGTTGGCACCGATGACGAAGGCGACGTCGGCGGTGGCGAATTCGGAGTTGATGTCTTCGAGCTCGAACACCTCGTCATAGGGCACCGACGCCTCGGCAAGCAGCACGTTCATGTGGCCGGGCATGCGGCCGGCCACCGGATGAATGGCGTATTTCACCTCGACGCCTTCCGCCTTCAGCTTGTCGGCCATTTCGCGCAGCGCGTGCTGTGCCTGGGCCACCGCCATGCCGTAGCCGGGAACGATGATCACCTTGGAGGCGTTCTTCATGATGAAGGCGGCATCCTCGGCCGAGCCCTGCTTGACCGGACGCTGCTCAACCGCGCCGCCGGCCGCCGCCGTCTCGCCACCGAAGCCGCCGAGAATGACGGAGATGAACGAGCGGTTCATGCCCTTGCACATGATGTAGCTGAGGATAGCACCCGACGAGCCGACCAGCGCGCCGGTGATGATCAGCGCCGTGTTGCCCAGCGTGAAGCCGATGCCGGCCGCAGCCCAGCCAGAGTAGCTGTTCAGCATCGAGACGACGACGGGCATGTCGGCGCCGCCGATCGGCACGATGATGAGGCCGCCGAAAGCCAGCGACACCAGCACGATCAGCCAGAACACCAAGTGGCTTTCGGTCCTGACCAGCACCACGATCAGCACGACCAGCAACAGGGCGAGGCCAGCGTTCACGAGGTGGCGGAACGGCAGGATGATCGGCTTACCGCTCATCCGGCCATCGAGCTTCAGGAAGGCGATGACCGAACCGGTGAAAGTGATGGCGCCGATGGCGACACCGAGGCTCATCTCGATCAGCGCCTGGCCATGGATGGCACCGGGTACGCCGATGCCGAAAGCTTCCGGCGCATAGAGCGCTGCAGCGGCCACCAGCACGGCAGCGAGACCGACCAGCGAGTGGAAAGCCGCGACCAGCTGCGGCATGGCCGTCATGGCGATCTTGCGGGCAATGTAGGCACCGATGCCGCCACCGATGGCAAGGCCGAGAACGATCAGCGCATAGGCGCCGAACGACGGCTTGATCGAGGCCAGCGTCGTGCCGATGGCGATCGCCATGCCGAGCATGCCAAGAAGGTTGCCGCGCCGGGCCGTCACCGGGCTGGAGAGCCCCCGGAGCGCCAGGATGAACAAAGCGCCGGAGACGAGATAGAGGACGGCGGAAAGATTGGCTGTCATGTCCGTGCCCTCAATGCTTCTTCTTGTACATGGCGAGCATGCGGCTGGTGACTAGGAAGCCACCGAAGATGTTCACCGATGCCAGGACGACGGCGACGAAACCGAAGCCGCGCGACACGCCGGTGCCGGGCGCCAGGAACTCGACACCGACAGCGAGCAGCGCGCCGACGATGATCACCGAGGAAATGGCGTTGGTCACCGCCATCAGTGGCGTGTGCAGGGCCGGCGTCACCGACCACACAACGAAGTAGCCGACGAAGATCGCCAGCACGAAAATCGAGAGCCGGAAGACGAAGGGGTCGATTACCCCCCCTGACAGGGCATGGGCGGCGGCACCGGCCGCGTCGGCGGCAGCCCCCGCCTGACCGGACGCAACCGCATCGGCGGCGGCGTTGGCGGCAGCTTCGGCGGCGCGGGCCGCCTCGGCAGCGACGCGCGCGGCGAGCCGCGCCTGTTCAAGGGCCTGATCGGCCGTGAGCGTAGAGGACATCGGATAGGTCTCCGCGTCAGTTCAGGAAAGCGGGATGGATGACGGCACCGTCACGCGTGAGCGCGGTCGCCTTGACGAGTTCGTCGTCCCAATTGACGGCGAGAACCTTCTGCGCCTTGTCGACCAGCGTTTCGACGAAGGCGAACAGGTTCTTGGCGTAAAGCTGGGACGCCGTGGCAGCGATGCGCCCGGGCACGTTCTTGTGACCAACGATACGGATGCCTTCGGCCGTCGTGACGATCTCGCCGAGCTTGGAGCCCTCGACGTTGCCGCCGCGTTCGACCGCCAGATCGACCAGCACGGACCCCGGCTTCATCGACTTCACCATCTCCGCCGAGACGAGGCGCGGCGCCGGCCGGCCCGGAATCAGCGCCGTGGTAATGACGATGTCCTGCTTCTTGATATGCTCGGCCACCAGAGCCGCCTGCTTGGCCTGGTATTCAGCCGACATCGGCTTGGCATAGCCGGCGGCTGTCTCGGCCTGCTTGAACTCCTCGTCCTCAACGGCAACGAACTTGGCGCCAAGGCTTTCGACCTGCTCCTTGGCAGCAGGACGCACGTCGGTTGCCGTCACCACGGCGCCGAGACGGCGAGCCGTGGCAATGGCCTGAAGGCCGGCAACGCCGGCTCCCATGACGAAAACGCGCGCCGCCGGAACGGTACCGGCCGCAGTCATCATCATTGGAATGGCGCGGCCATATTCGTAGGAGGCGTCGATCACCGCCTGATAACCGGCGAGGTTGGCCTGGCTCGACAACACATCCATCACCTGGGCACGAGTGATGCGCGGCATGAACTCCATTGCGAAGGCGGTGACGCCGGTATCGGCCATGGCCTTGATGGCGGCGTTGTCGCCGTAAGGGTCCATCATCGCGATGGCGAGCGCCCCCTTCTTGACGTGCGACAGGACCTCTTGCGACGGGCGGCGAACCGACAGTACGACGTCAGCCTCGCGCACGGCATCCAGGGTCGTCTCCGCTATCACGGCGCCGACCATGGAATAGTCGAAGTCCAGAATGAGCGAACGCAATCCGGCACCGGCTTCAACCAGCACGGTCGCGCCAAGACCGATGAAACGCTTGGCCGTCTCGGGCGTGATGGCAACACGCCCCTCCTCGGGATCGGGTTCTTTCAACACCGCAATCTTCATTGAGCTTCTCCAGGGTGTCTCACATGCGCCAGCTTCGGAAGGTCGCATCGAGCGCCCATTCCCGCCTTCCCTCCCCAGAATGCGAGCCGAGGCCAGCCGAACCTCCGGAAAAACTCCTAGAGCCTTTTGCTTGCGTAATGCAACGTAACGTTCGGCCACGAGGTCGTGACCAATAGAGCCCCCGGAACCCGCAGTCGAGCCATAGGTATTTGACCTAAAAGGACAAACCCGCCGACGGATCGGCGGGTTCGTTATTTTGCGCGCAAATACTTATCAACGATGGGCGGTGCCTTTAGCCCTGCTTGGCTATCGCCGCATCGAGGTCTTCGAGCTCACCGATCATTCGCTCGATCACCGACAGACCCATCTGCCAGAAGGCCGGATCGGTGGCATCGAGGCCGAAGGGCTTGAGCAGCTCCTTGTGATGCTTGGTACCGCCCGCCTCCAGCATGGCGAAATATTTGTCCTGGAAGCCGGCCTCGGCTTTCTCGAACACCGCATAGAGCGAGTTCACCAGACAGTCGCCGAAGGCATAGGCGTAAACATAGAAGGGCGAGTGGATGAAGTGCGGGATATAGGCCCAGAAGGTCTCGTAACCCGGCCCGAAGGTGATGGCCGGTCCAAGGCTCTCACCCTGAACGCTGAGCCAGGCTTCGTTGATGCGGTCGGCGGTGAGTTCGCCCTCGCGACGCGCAGCGTGCACCTTGCGTTCGAAAGAGTAGAAGGCGATCTGCCGCACCACCGTGTTCAGCATATCCTCGATCTTTGAGGCCAGCAGCGTCCGCTTTTCAGCCGGCGTCGCCGCATTGCGCAGTAGCGACTGGAAGGTCAGCATCTCGCCGAACACCGAGGCCGTTTCCGCCAGCGTCAGCGGGGTCGGCGCCATCAGGGCGCCCTGCCGACCGGCTAGCACCTGGTGAACGCCATGCCCGAGCTCATGGGCGAGCGTCATCACGTCGCGCGTGCGGCCGAGATAGTTCAGCAACACATACGGATGGGCCGAGGGCACCGTCGGGTGGGCAAACGCGCCGGGCGACTTGCCCGGACGCACCGGCGCGTCGATCCAGCTCTCGTCGAAGAACCGACGGGCGATGTCGGCCATCTTCGGAGAGAAGCGGCCGTAGGCGTCGAGCACCGTCGCCTTGGCTTCCGTCCAGGGTACCTGCCGGGTCACAGCGCCGGGCAGCGGCGCGTTTCGGTCCCAGTAAGGCATGGTATCGCTGCCCATCCAGCGCGCCTTGAGCTGGTAATAGCGATGGCTGAGGCGCGGATAGGCCGCCCGCACCGCTTCGACCAGCGCATCGACCACCTCTCGCTCGACGCGATTGGCAAGATGACGGGAGTCGGCGATGTCCTTGAAGCCGCGCCAACGGTCGGAGATTTCCTTGTCCTTGGCGAGCGTGTTGGTGATGCGGGCGAAGATGCCAATGTTTTCACCGAACACCTTGCCGAGCGCCTCGGCCGCCGCCTTGCGCTTGGCAGGATCGGCTTCCTGGAGAAGATGCAGCGTCGGCTCGATGGCCAGCTCCTCGCCATCGACGGGGAAGCGCAGACCAGAGATCGTCTCGTCGAACAGGCGGTTCCATGCCGAATAGGCGGTAATGGACTTCTCGTGGAACAGCTCCTCCACCCGGTCCTCAAGCTGGTAAGGCTTGTCGAGGCGGATATCGGTGAGCCACGGCTTGTAGTGAGCCAGTACCGGATCGGCAAAACCAGCCTCGATCAGGCCGTCGTCGATGCGGTTGATCTCAAGCTCGAAGAACAGGAGACCCGAGGAGATGGCAGTGATCTTCTCCTGCACATCGCCGTAGAATTTCATGCGCTGCGGATCGGTAGTATCGCCGGAATAAAGAAGGCCGGCATAGGACATGACCTTGCCCAAGAGATCCTGCAGCTTTTCATAATCGGCAATCAGCGCCGCAAAGGCCGATGCGCCACCCGGAGCTTTCAGGATGGTCTCCAGCTTGCCCTTTGCCCTGTCTGCTAGATTGACGGCTGAATCTCCCGCCACCTGAATATCGCGTTCGATGCTCGGATCGTCTGGCGACGCGTAGAGCGCCGAAAGATCCCACTCCGGCAGCGCCTCGGCAGTGGCGCCGGCATCAGCGGGATGGAAAACGGGATAAGGCAGACGAAAACGGCTCATAGAACGGCAACTCCAGATACGGCGCAGGGCGCCATGCGCAAGACTACGTGTTCCTGCCATCGACGATCAACGGAAATGTCGGTGAAAAAGGGGCGGTCAATGGTCCTAGCCTAACCTTCTCTTAACCCTTCCGTCTGCACAGTGCCCCGAATTGGCACAGACGTGGAAGGACGGACTAACGCATGGCCGCTCGCATCCTGATCGTTGACGACGATCCGATCCAGCGCCGCCTCCTCGAAGAGGCCGTCAAACGCTTCGGCCACGAGGCGGTCACCGCCGACGGCGGCGAGGCAGGGCTGGCGACGTTGGCCGCCGCGCGCGGCGATTTTCAATTGATGATCCTCGATCTCGTCATGCCCGATCTCGATGGCATGGCGGTGCTCGAACGCCTCGCCAAGGCCGGCGAGACCATACCGGTCATCGTCCAGACATCGCGCGGGTCGATCGACACGGTGGTCGGCGCCATGCGCGCCGGCGCTTTCGACTTCATCGTCAAGCCCGTCAATCATGAGCGCCTCGCCGTCTCGATCCAGAATGCGCTGAAAGTCACCGCCCTTGAGGGCGAAATCCGCCGCAGCAGACGGTCGACGCCAGCCAGCCTCGGCTTCCGGGATATCATCACCAAGAGCCCGGAAATGGCGCGCGTCCTTCGCCTCGGCGAGCGTGCTGCCACCTCCGGCATTCCCATCCTGATCGAGGGCGAAAGTGGCGTCGGCAAGGAACTGGTTGCTCGCGCCATCCAGAACGCCTCTGACCGACGGAACAAACCCTTCGTCACGGTCAACTGCGGCGCCATTCCCGAAAACCTCGTCCAGAGCACGCTGTTCGGTCACGAAAAGGGCGCTTTCACCGGTGCCGTCGATCGCCACACCGGCAAGTTCCAGGAAGCCCACATGGGCACGCTGTTCCTCGATGAGGTCGGTGAGCTGCCCCTCGAAGTGCAGGTCCAGCTCCTGCGCGCCATTCAGGAAGGCGAGATCGAGCCGGTCGGCGCCCGCCGGTCGCAGAAGGTCGATTTCCGCCTGATCTCGGCCACCAATCGCCGCCTTCTCGACATGGTGAAGGAGGGTCGCTTCCGCGAGGACCTCTATTACCGGCTTAACGTCTACCCGATCTTCGTGCCGCCGCTGCGCGACCGTCGCGAGGATATCCCGCTGCTCGTCGATCATTTCGTCTCGCGCTTCGCCGCCGAGGAGGGCAAGCGCCGCATCACCGGCATCCGGTCCGATGCCATGAGCATGCTGAGCGCCTTCAATTGGCCGGGTAACATCAGGCAGCTGGAGAATGCGGTTTTTCGCGCCGTCATTCTTTGCGACGGCGGCGACCTGACCGTTGACGAGTTCCCCCAGATCGCCGCCCAGACCGGCCATGTTTCGGCCATACGCCGCGTCGAGGGTACAGACGTACCACCGGCGTCGGCTCCGATCATCATCGAAAGCGAGTTGCCATCCGTTGCCGCAGACGACGGTCTGATCGGTATTGCCGTCAACTCCTCGCAAGGACACGACCCGGCGCCCTTCGGCTTCCTGCGGTCGCTTGCAGATGACGGACACGTTCGTCCCCTCGTCGCCATCGAGGAGGAGATGATCCGGCTCGCCATCGACCATTACGGCGGTCGCATGGCCGAGGTGGCGCGTCGGCTCGGCATCGGCCGCTCGACGCTCTACCGCAAACTTAAGGAATACGGCCTCGCCGAAGGCGAAGACGACGACGCGGGTGTGGCCGCCGAGTAACAAGAAGCCCTTAATCGACTTTAGGTGGAGTGTCGGCCTTGTCGACGCACCGCCAAAAGGTCAAACAGACCTCTATGACATGTCCTGGCAGGCTTTCAGGCCCGCAGGAATGGCCGTGGTGAACGCTATGATCTCCTCGATGTCCAGACTTCTTCTTTCAACCGCCGTGATCGGTCTCGGCCTTTCCGTGGTGCCGGCCTTCGCTGAAGCGGGCTTCGATCCGCTGGGCGCCAAGCCGGCCGAAGCCGTCGCGCCGGATGCCGTCGAGAGCAAAACGCTACCTCCAGCGGTCGATTCTGCCACGTCGCCCGCCCAGGCAACCACAGCGCCCGCAGTCGAGCCCGCCCAGCCGGCAACGGAAACCGCGGCTCCAGCAGCGACGCCAGCCATTGCACCTGCCCCTGTCGTCACCCCCGTTCCCGTCGTCGCGACGGCGCCGCAGGGCATGCCGGTCGATCAGGCCATCGTCGCCGAGATCGCCAAAGTGGTCGCCTCGGCTACCGGCGACGCACGCCGCCGGGCAGACGCCGTTGCCAAGGTCTACGCCGCGCATGGCAACCAGCCGCTTTGGGTTGAAGGGGATCATTACTCCTCCAAGGCCAAGGCAACCATCGCTCGGCTCGCCGACGCCGTGAATGACGGCCTCAACCCGATCGACTACGCCCTGCCGGAAGCCGATCTCACGGCCAGCACGACCGAGCTCGTCGCCAATGCCGACCTTCGCGTTTCCATGGCGGTCGCAACCTTTGCCGAGCAGGCCTCGGGAGGCCGCGTCGCGCCGCTATCTATCTCCAAGGACATCACCCGCACCCCGGAACGGATCTCGGCCGAGAAGGCGCTGACCAAGGTGTCGAGCGCCGCCGATCCCGCTGCGGCTCTCGACAGTTTCAATCCGCCGACCGAGGGCTTCCGTCGCCTCAAGGCGATGCTTGCCCAAGTACGCGCCGCCAACAGCAATTCCGAAGCTCAGTCCGCCGAGCCGGTCGTGCTGACGAAGTCTCTGAAGCCGGGCATGAGCGACCAGGGTGTTCCCACCCTGCGCAAGCGCCTCGGTGTCGCCGAGCCCGACGCCGGGCAGGACCCCGCCGTCTATGACGCGGCCCTGGTGACTGCCGTCGAAGCTTTCCAGAAGTCCAACGGCCTGTCTTCCGACGGCGTGATCGGCAGCCGCACCGTTGCGGTCCTCAATGGCGCTCATCGCGACATCGAGGGCGAGATCATCGCCAACATGGAAATGTGGCGCTGGATGCCGCGCGACCTTAGCCAGGACTATGTTCTGGTCAACATTCCCGAGTTCAAGGTGCGCGTCTTCCGCCATGGTCAGAAGGTGCACGAAGCCCGTGTCGTGGTCGGCAAGGCGACGAACCAGACGCCGATCTTCTCGGGCGAGATGCAATACCTGGTGGTCAACCCCTATTGGCATGTCCCCGAGTCCATCAAGATCAAGGAGATGCTGCCGGAGATCAAGGCTGACCCGGCCGGCTATTTCTCACGCCACGGCTACGAAGTCACCTATGATGGCCAGCTGATCGACCCGACGCGCATCATCTGGGATGAGAACGCCGTGAAGGCCGTCGGCATCCGCCAGGTGCCGGGCGAGGCCAATGCCCTCGGCCATATCAAGTTCATGTTCCCGAACCAACATGCCGTGTATCTGCACGACACACCGCTCAGGAGCCTGTTCAATCGCGATGTCCGCGCCTTCAGCCACGGCTGCGTGCGCGTCGACGACCCGATGGCCTTTGCCGACGCCGTTCTGCAGGGTGACCCGCAGTGGACGGTACCCAAGTTGCAGGCAATGTTCGGTGGCGACGAGAAGCGTGTCGACATCGCCACCCACCTCAAAGTGCATCTCGCCTACTTCACCGCTTTCGTCGACGACGGCGGCAAGTTGCAGATCCGTGATGACATCTACGGCCACATTCAGGCCGTCAAGAAGGCATTGGGCATGTCGCAGGTCTGATCTGCAGAGACACCGATTTCCCCAGCTGAAAACCTGCTTCGCCGTTGGCGAAGCAGGTCTTTTGGCGTTTATGACATGCCATAAACTACCCACTTGGCCTTTTGACCGGTGACAGGTATTGTACGGCCCGTGAAATCCAGGGGCAATTTCCGACCATCGGAGCCTAAGCCGCCATTCTTTGGCTTACGGTAAACCGTTGCTTAATTCTCTCCGCCAATAATCCGACCCGGCTGGAGACAAGAGCAAGCGGACAGAGACGCGTGAGAACCCGGACAACGAACACTTCATCAGGAAGAGGTATCGCTTCAATGAAAGCAGGTAAGGCTTTCGGCGCAACGGCGGCTGTGTCCTCTTCCCGTTTCGCCCTTTCGGCCGGCCGTGCGACACTTGGGGCGGTCTTGGGTACCGCTGCGGCGTTGGCTCTGTTCGCCTCTGCGGCGCGAGCCGCCGATACGCGTACGCTCGACCTCTACAACATGCATACCAAGGAGCGGCTGACCATCACCTTCAAGAAGGATGGTCGTTACGTTCCCTCCGCGCTTGCCGAGCTCAACCGTTTCCTGCGCGACTGGCGTCGCAATGAGGCGACGCGCATGGACCCGCGCCTGTTCGATACGGTGTGGGAGCTCTACCAGAAGTCCGGTTCTCGGCAGCCGATCCACGTGGTTTGCGGCTACCGGTCGCTCGCCACCAACAATCTCCTCAGATCCCGTTCGTCGGCCGTCGCGAAGCATAGCCAGCATACGCTCGGCAAGGCTATGGACCTGAACATTCCCGACGTCTCCGTCGACAAGTTGCGCATGATCGCCGTGCAGATGCAGAACGGTGGCATCGGCTGGTATCCCTCGGCCAACAGCCCCTTCGTACACGTCGATGTCGGCTCGGTCCGCGCTTGGCCGCGCCTCACCCGCACCCAGCTCGTGAGCCTCTTCCCCGACGGCAAGACCGCCCATATCCCCGCTGACGGCAAACCACTTCCTGGCTATCAGCAGGCGCTCGCAGAGTTGCAGCGCGAAAAGGGCGACACCTCGATCGCCGTGGCTTCGGCAGCGCCTTCTTCGGGCGGATCGTCCGGCAAGGGCCTCCTGGCCATGCTGTTCTCCAATGATGAGGAAGACAGCAGCGAAGAAATCGGATCTGCAGGCGGCGATGACGATGCACCAGCCGTCGCCGCCAAGCCGGCCCCAGCAGCTCCAAAGCTGACGCCGCCGGCGGCCGCGATACCGGCAGCTCCGGTAGCACCTGCGGCGCCGGTGCTCACGGCTGCGTTTACGCCACCACCGCCGGCCGCGGCGCCGGTCGCCGCGCCTGAGCGTCGGGTGACGAGCCTCGCCGATGCAACACTTCCGGCTAACCTCGAGCCTGCTGCAGTGCCTCAGATGACCGGCGCCGACAGGCTCGCCATGGACAACGTCCCGCTTCCGAAAGCCAAGCCCTCGGAAATTGCAGTGGACACCGTTGAGGTGGCCATGGCCGACGCGCCTATGATGCTGCCACCGACCAAACCACCGGTGCCGGTCGAGGTTCCGCTGCCGCTCGCTGCCAATCGACAGGAAGACGCCATCGCCGCGCAGCTCGCATTGGCAGAAGTGGCCCAGGATCAGGCACCGCCTGCAGCTGCCGCGCTGTCATTCGCATCGCCGATCGCCGAGCCGCCGATGCCGGGAGCTGCAGCTCGCCAGCCGACCCAGACCGCCGCACTTACGCCTTCGGCTCGCAAGCCGGCCGCAACACCTCCGGCGGAGCTTGCAAAGCCGGTGATCGACGGTGGCAAGAGCGACATGTTCGGCAACATCGAGCTGCCGGAAGTCGCCTCGGAGGATGGCCCGCTGTTGCTGGATGGTGGCCAATCGGTTTACTGGGGCCGCTTCCGGACGCTCAGCCACCCCGACCAACTGCACCTTGCTCAACTGTTCGAAGCGCCGTCACAGGTGGTGAATGCGACCTTCTCCGCCAAACCCTATGGCGCGTTGGTTTCCACCCGCTTCGCCGGCCCTGTAGCCGCGCCAAAGCAGGTTGTAGACTTCACCCGCCGCCAGCTCGCCATGCGCTGAGCGACTGCAGGGTTCCAATGACAAGAACGCCGGTCCCAAGGGGCCGGCGTTCTCGTTTATTCACTTGCAAGATCGGCTTAGCTTATCGTACCGAGCGGCGCACGTCGGCCAGCACGCTTGGCAAAACCGTACCGACCTGGTTGCGCGTCATGCCCGGACGAATTCTCTTGTCGTAGAGCATTGAAACCAGGGCGCGGTCGAATGGCATGAAGCGATCGTGACGCGAGGTGTCGTTGAACACCGACGCGTAGAGCGCCGCGTTGTCGTTCATCGGCCCGAGACCCTGCAGGATTTCCTCCACCATGCAGCGACGGAACAGGCTCTCCCCCTCATCCGACACGATCACCGCCGTCGAGCGAATGATCCCAAGAGAACTTGGATAAACCCGCACCAGACATTGCCCGGGCGCCGCTCCATGGGTGCCGCTGAGAACGTCGGTCCTTACCGTGCCGACATAATCGGCGCGATCAACCACGTAGACGGTGAAATTGGGGCTCTCATCGGAACGGGCCATGCGGATGTCCAGTCCCTTGACGAGGCGAGGCAGGCGGGACACGAAGCCCGCGATTTCTCGCTGACGATCCTTGTCGGCGAGATTGATCACATGGACCTTCACGACCCCGTCGAATTTCTTGACACGGCTTCCGGCCTCGACGCTTCCATACTCGACGCCGAATACGGTTTTCCCGAAGCCATCCATCAGTTCATCGTCGGAAAAGCCGTCGATGCTTTCAGCCCGTACGGGGCTCGTGAGAAAGTTACCCATAGCTGCCAGCGACATCGCAAACAGCATCAAACCAAGCACCGCCCTGAAAGCTGCCATGACCACCTCGCCACGAGTGGATGGAAACGCCCCGACCCCACGTGAAGAATTAACCAGCCTCAGGGTCCGGTCAATGCAATCAATCACGGATGCGTGATGCAATTGTGATCATTGACAGCCAACAAACAGGCACATTGGTCCATTTGCCGCTTCGCGGTGCCGTTTCTCCGTCTGCGGCTTGGCAACCGCATTCCTTTCGTGCAAAACGAAAGGCGAACAGACGGTGTCGACGGATGCAATTATCGAAGTCGAGTCGCCAGACCGCCGGAGACGATCGAACCCCATGAGTGAACAGAGCCGCCTCGTCTCGGGTGAGAAGCGGACCGAGGATTTCGAGCAGTCGATCCGTCCCGGAGCGCTTTCCGAATTCGTCGGTCAGGCGTCGGCCCGAGCCAACCTCCAGGTCTTCATCGACGCAGCCAAGGCGCGGAAGGAAGCCCTGGACCACGTCCTGTTCGTCGGTCCGCCGGGCCTCGGCAAGACCACGCTGGCGCAGATCGTTTCCCGAGAACTCGGCGTTAATTTCCGCGCTACCTCCGGTCCGGTGATCGCCAAGGCGGGAGACCTCGCCGCCCTTCTCACCAATCTCGAAGAACGCGACGTGCTGTTCATCGACGAGATCCACCGCATGAGCCCAGCGGTAGAGGAGATCCTCTACCCGGCCATGGAGGACTACCAGCTCGACCTGATTATCGGCGAGGGTCCGGCCGCCCGTTCGGTCCGCATCGATCTCGCCAAGTTCACGCTGGTCGGCGCCACCACCCGCTTGGGGCTGCTGACCACGCCTCTCAGGGATCGTTTCGGCATCCCTATTCGCCTCGAGTTCTACACCACTGAGGAACTTGAACAGATCGTCCGACGCGGTGCCCGCATTTTCGGCATTGGCATCGCGGACGATGGCGCCACCGAGATTGCCAAGCGCTCGCGCGGCACACCCCGCATCGCTGGCCGCCTGCTGCGCCGCGTTCGCGATTTCGCCATCGTAGCCGGCGCTGAAACAATTACCGCCGAGATTGCCGATCGGGCGCTCCTCCGTCTCGACGTCGATCCCATAGGTCTAGACGCGCTCGACCTGCGCTATCTCAACACCATTGCCCTAAGCTTCAACGGCGGTCCCGTCGGGATCGAAACCATCGCGGCGGCCATTGCCGAACCACGCGATGCCATCGAGGACATCGTCGAGCCCTATCTCATCCAGAAGGGCTTCGTGCAGCGTACGCCGCGCGGCCGCCTTCTGACCCCGCATGCCTTCCGGCATCTCGGCTTTGCCGTTCCGAAATCGGCTGAGGAAGCTCAGTTCACGCTGTTTTCAAATGGAGAGGACGAATGAAATGAAGACGGCTCTCGTCATCATCGACGTCCAGGCCAACCTCTTCGAAGAGCCGCGAGCCTATCGGATCGACGAGGTGGCCGCCCTCCTCGACCGTAAGGCTGCTGAAGCGCGGGCGGCGGGCGCACCGGTCATCTTCATTCAGCATGAGGAAGCCGGCTGCGAGTGGGAACGCGGCACACCCGGCTGGGAATTCCATCCCTCGCTCGCTCCCAAGCCCGGCGATACCGTCGTCGCCAAGACATTCTGCGACAGCTTCCGCGATACCGAACTTGCCGCGACGCTTGATCGGCTTGGCATCGACGCCATCGTGGTTGGCGGCTACGCCACTGACTTCTGCGTCGACACCACCATTCGCGCCGCCGCCTCGCGCGGCATCCCGACCAAAGTGATCGCCGATGGCCACACCACGTCGGAACGCCCGCACCTTTCGGCGACCGACATTGTGCGGCATCACACCTGGGTCTGGTCGCGATTCGACGCGCCTGTCACGGTCGATGCTGCCGAGGATATTGCGTTTTGACTGTCCACTATCTCGCCGTACGCGTCTACTTTGAAGATACCGACGCCGGCGGCATTCTCTATCATGGCAGCCACATGCGTTTCTTCGAGCGTGGCCGCACCGAGTTCTTGCGCGACCTCGGCATCAGTCAGAGCAAGACAGCGGACCGGACCGATCCCAATGCCCTGCTGTTTGTCGTCCGCCGCTTCGCAATCGAATACAAGAAGCCTGCCTTTCTCGACGACCTGCTGACGGTGGAAACGGAAATCGGCAGCATTTCCGGCCCGCGTTTCACCGTCGACCAGCGTCTCCTTCGGAACGGCGAGCTGATCGCCGAGGCGGAAGTCGAGGTGGTCGCAACCGGCGGCAACGGCAGACCACGGCGCCTGCCGCCCGAGATGGCGGCGCTCTTTGCAGGTGCGCGCTGAAAGCGGCTTTATGGTAAACCTTCCTTAACCATACCATAGGATGACAGGAACGGGACCCCGGCGCCGTCGGCGGCGGAACCCGTCCCGGCGGCAGAGGGGCGAAATCCCTCGACTTTCCTGGCCGTCAAGTCCCGTTTTCGCCAAATTTCGGCGGCATGTGGAAACCCAAGGCATTGACGCATGCCGCCACAGCCCGCCCCGGCAGACGCGACCTGGCGCCAAGAGATCGCCGCTTCATCCTGAGGACAACGGAAGATACCATGAATCCGGTCGAACTGACCCAGAACGCGCTCGCAGCACCGGCCGTCGAGGTGTCCGTCTGGGCATTGTTCTGGCAGGCGAGTTTTATCGTCAAGGCCGTGATGCTCGGTCTGATGGCATCCTCGGTCTGGTGCTGGGCGATCATCGTCGACAAGATCATCGCTTATAACCGCGCCCGCCGCTCGATGGACCATTTCGAGAAGGTATTCTGGTCCGGCCAGTCGCTTGAAGAACTCTATCGTTCGCTGACCTCGCGCTCCAACGAAGGCCTCGCCGCCATATTCGTCGCCGCCATGCGCGAATGGAAGCGCAGCCACGAAGCGGGCCGCGTCTCCTTCCAGGGCATCACCGACCGTATCGGCAAGGTGATCGACGTCACGATTTCACGCGAGATGGAGCGCCTCGAGGCCCGTCTCATCTTCCTGGCAACCGTCGGCTCCGCCGGCCCGTTCATCGGCCTGTTCGGAACCGTCTGGGGCATCATGAGTTCGTTCCAGGCGATCGCCTCGTCCAAGAATACCAGCCTTGTCGTCGTGGCGCCGGCCATCTCCGAGGCGCTGCTTGCCACCGCCATGGGCTTGGCCGCCGCCATACCCGCGGTGCTCGCCTACAACAAACTTTCCGCTGACGCCGCCAAGCTCGGCTCGCGCATGGATGGCTTTGCGGACGAGTTCGCCGCCATTCTCTCGCGTCAGATCGACGACAGGAGCTGACCGATGGGCATGGGTGTCGCGGGGGGCGGATCCCCAGGAGGCAGTCGTCGACGCAGACGCCGTCACGCCCGTGGCGTGATGAGCGAGATCAACGTCACGCCGATGGTCGACGTCATGCTGGTGTTGCTCATCATTTTTATGGTGGCGGCGCCCCTGATGACGGTCGGCGTGCCGATCGATCTGCCGGAAACGGCAGCCAAGCCGATGGAAGGCCAGACCGATCCAATCAATATTTCGGTCGATGCCAAAGGCAAGGTGTTCATCCAGGACAGCGAAATCGCCTACGACGAACTGGTACCCAAGCTCATGGCGGTCGCCAAGAACGGCGTCGAGGAGCGCATCTACGTTCGCGGCGACAAGGCCGCTGACTACGGCATGGTGATGCGCGTCATGGCCCGCATTTCGGCGGCCGGTTTCAAGAAGATCGGTCTCATCACGCAAGAGGAAACGGGGACGGCTGCGGCGCCGTCCAAGTGACACATGCGAATAGGTCTTACGACATCCGTCATCGGTCACGTTCTGCTCTTCGTCTGGGGATTCGCATCCTTTTCGGGCGCGAAGCCGTTTGACGTAACGCCGATCGACGCCTTGCCGGTCGACCTCGTGCCGATCTCCGACCTGTCGCAGATCGCCGAAGGCACCAAGACCGCGCCGAAATCCGACAACGCCTCGCAGGCCAAGGTGAAGCCGCCGCTGCCAAGACCCGATTCGCAGCGCGCCGGTGCGGCCAAGAACGACCAGTCGACGCCGATCACCGAAAAGGCGACTGATACCGCCGCCACCAAGTCAGCCGAAGCACCGCCGCCCCCGCCCAAGGCCGCGCCGCCCAAGCCAGCCGAAACGCCGCCTCCACCGGTCGAAAAGCCCCCGGAAGAGAAGATGGCGATGACCGAGGACGCACCGAAGGCGGATACCGGCGAGATCGCCGCGAAGATCAAGGAAGCCGAGAAGCCGGCGCCGGTCCCCCCCAAGGCGCCGGTCAAGCCCAAGCCGCCGGCTCCGACGCCTCCCGAAGACAGCGCCGATCAACCGGACAAGGCCGACAGCAAGCCCTCCAAGGAAAAGCCCAAGCAGACGCAGAAGGATTCCAAGACCAAGGATTTCGACCCCAACGAGATGGCGGCGCTACTCAACAAGGTCGATCCTTCGGGCGGTGGCGGCAAGGCCTCCGAAAAGGAAGCGTCGCTCGGATCGGAGAACCGGACAGGCCCGGTGGCCCAGATGAGCCAGAGTGAGCTTGATGCTCTGACAGCGGCCGTGACGGCTTGCTTCAATCCGCCGGTGGGCGCCGAAGGCGTCGACCAGATGGTCGTGCCCCTGCGTGTGACCTTTACCATTGATGGCGACCTCGCGGCGCCGCCGCAGATCAAGTCCATTCCGCCCGGCCCGGGCGGCCAGGCGGTCGCCGAGGCGGCCGTCCGTGCCGTCCAGCGCTGTGCACCCTACCCGTTCCTGCCGAAGGACAAGTTCGACAACTGGCAGGTCGTGAACATGAACTTCACCCCGCCTTCGTCCTACTGACGAGGCGAGCCGAAAAAATCGAGCCGGATCGCGCCGTATCGCTCGGAGCATGTCCGGAACATCCGTTTGGGAGCACCTCAGGATGCGAAAACTGGTCCGAACTCTCTTCGCCGCGTTCACGGCGCTTGCGGCTCTCGCCGCGGCGGCACCGTCGAATGCCGAGATCACCATCAATATCAACGGCGGCAACGTCCAGCCGCTGCCGATCGCCATTCCGAACTTTGTCGGCAGCGCCGATACGGCCGCGGTCGGGCAGCAGATGGCGGGCGTCATCGCCGCCGACCTGCAGCGCTCCGGTCTGTTCCAGGTTCTCAATCAGGCCTCGTTCCTGGATCGGATCACCGATCCCAACGCAGTGCCCAACTTCCAGAACTGGCGCGCAATCAACGCCCAGGCTCTGGTTTCGGGCGGCATCGTCCGCGCTGCCGATGGTCGCCTGCAGGCCGACTTTCGCCTCTGGGATGTGTTCGGCGGCGCCCAGCTGGCCGGCCAGCAGTATTTCACCACACCGGAGAATTGGCGCCGCATCGCCCACATCATCGCTGACGCCATCTATGAACGGCTGACCGGCGAGAAGGGCTATTTCGATACCCGCATCGTCTTCGTCGACGAAAGCGGCCCCAAGGGCAACCGCGTCAAGCGCCTCGCCCTGATGGATCAGGACGGCGCCAATGTCCGCTTCCTGACCAACGGCAAGGATCTGGTGCTGACGCCGCGCTTCTCGCCGACATCGCAGCAGGTCACCTACATGTCCTTCGGGACCAGTGAACCGCGCGTCTACCTGCTCAATATCGAGAACGGTCAGCGCACGCTCGTCGGCAACTTCCCCAACATGACCTTCTCGCCGCGCTTCTCGCCCGACGGCAATTCGGTCGTCATGAGCCTCGAGCAGGACGGCAACGCCAACATCTACGCCATGCCGCTCGGCGGCGCCCCGGCGCGACTGACCAACACCGCAGCCATCGACACCTCGCCCTCCTATTCGCCCGACGGCTCGCGTATCGTCTTCGAAAGCGACCGTGGCGGCAACCAGCAGCTTTACGTGATGAGCGCCGGTGGCGGCGGAGCAACGCGCATCTCCTTCGGCAACGGCCGCTACAGCACGCCGGTATGGAGCCCGCGCGGCGACCTCATCGCCTTCACGCGCCAGTCCGGCAGCGGTTTTGCCATCGGCGTCATGAAGCCGGACGGCTCGGGCGAGCGCATCCTCACCGAAGGCTTCCATAACGAAGGCCCGACCTGGGCGCCCAACGGCCGCGTCATCATGTTCTTCCGTGATTCGGGCGGTCCGAACGGTGGTCCGCAGCTCTGGTCTGTCGACCTGACAGGCCGCAACGAACAGAAGATCCCGACTCCCAACTTTGCCTCCGACCCCGCCTGGTCGCCGTTGCTGAAGTGACGAATGAATGCGCGCCGGACACTCTTCCGGCGCGCGTTTACCATCAAAAGGCCGGGAACCCGAGTTTTTATGCTTCGTTAACCATGTCTCTGAACGTGCGCTTAACCAAAGCCGTTTACCAAGACTCTCGAAACATCCGGTCAGAACGTATTCGAGGATTACCGGTATCATGACGACAGCCACTAGAATTTTCAGCCGCCGCGGAGCGCTCGCTCTCGGTCTTGCCCTTCTCGCCGCCGCTTGCGCCAAGAGCCCGAGCGAGCTTGACGGCCAGCTCGCCGGCGGTGCCGGCGGCGCCGGTGCCGCGACCCCGGGCAGCGCCCAGGACTTCGTGGTCAACGTCGGCGACCGCGTCTTCTTCGACACCGATTCGACCTCGCTGAACGCCCAGGCCCAGACCACGCTCGGTCGCCAGGCCCAGTGGCTAGCCCTCTATCCGCGCTACACGGTCACCGTCGAAGGCCATGCCGACGAGCGCGGCACCCGCGAGTACAACCTCGCCCTCGGCGCCCGCCGCGCCAAGGCCGCCCAGGACTTCCTGGTTGCTCGCGGCGTTACCGCCAACCGCATCAAGACGATCTCCTACGGCAAGGAGCGCCCGGTCGCCCTCTGCGATCAGGACAGCTGCTGGGCGCAGAATCGCCGCGCCGTCACCGTGCTGAACACTGGCGGCTAATCTAGAGCCGCAGCCGCCGCCATACCCCAGGCATGAAAATCCCGGACTCCTCAAAGGACTCCGGGATTTTTGTGTTATGGCCGCAATAACGCCGAAGTCCGGCGCTTAATCTCCGGCCAAAGGACTGAAACAACCACCGCGTTGTCAGGAAGTCCGCCCGCCGCGGTTCCCCAGGGCTTGCACTGGCTGCGGCAACATGGTCCTGTCTTCGATGAAGGCGTCCTCGGGCTGGCGGACCACCGGCTGCACGGATGGCGCCGCAGATATGTCTGGGATGCTCGCGCTGATGACCAGCCGCCTTTTTCGTCCACCAAGCCGCTTCCGCTTCGCTCTGCTCACCATTGCCGCGCTCGGAACGGCATTGACCTCCGCACCTGCATCGGCGGGGCTGTTCGGCTCCGATCCGGCACCGCCGGTCGCCGGCCAGCAGGATGCAGCGCAGCAAGCGGTCCGCATGGACAACATGGAGCAGCAGATGCGCCAGCTGAATGGCCGCATCGATGAGCTGAGCCATCAGATCGAGCAGTTGCAGAACATTTTGAAGCGCGCCCAGGAGGACAATGAGTTCCGCCTGCAGAAGCTGGAAGGCGGCAAGGGGCAGAAGCGCTCCGATGCGACCCCACCGCCCGCTTCGGTACCATCCGCTGGCACGACAACAGCCGCTGTCGACGCACCGATGGATTCGGTCAACGGTAGCGGCACCATGCCGGCCGGATTTGGCATTGACGCGCCCAACGCGGCGGGAACAGCTCGCCCTGCCGATGACGGTTCGCTTGGAGCGCCGCCCGCCCCGCTTGGTACTCTTCCAAGCACGGTCGCTGGCGACACGGCGCCCCCGTCGGCAAGCGCCGTCGGAGGTCCGCTCGATCTTTCGGCAATCGCACGGGGTGACTTCACGCCCAATACCAATACGATTACAACGTCCGGCGGCCTCGCGGCCGCCGCCAGCCAGGACTTGGCAGGCGCGGCAGGAACCCTTGCCCCGCCGCCATCCGCCGGCACCTTGGCGCCGCCTTCGGTCGCGCCTGCCGCGCCCCAGCAGATGGCCTCCGTCGCGCCGGCCGCCGTTGACCCGGGGGCCGACTATGACCGCGCCTACTCCTCGATCGTCAGCGGCAACTATGCGGCGGCGGAAACCGGCTTCAAGAAGTTCCTGACCGACTTCCCGGGTGACCCGCGCGCTGCCGACGCGCAGTATTGGCTGGGCGAGAGCTATTTCTCGCGCCACCAGTATCGCGACGCCGCCACCTCCTACCTTGCCACCTACAAGAACCATCCGACGAGCCAGAAGGCCCCCGACAGCCTGTTCAAGCTCGGCCTCTCGCTGGAAGGTCTTGGCGAGACGAGCGCTGCTTGCGCCACCTATGGCGAGCTGACCAAGAAGTTTCCCAAGGCGCAGTCCGGTCTGGTCTCGCGCGTGGCAACACAGAAGCAGAAGCTCGGCTGCAGCTGACATGAACCACCGCCTTGCCTCGCCTGACCATGCTTCGGCGAAGCTGCGCGATCGTCTTTTTTCTCCGCTGGCCGGTCTGTGCCGTGTGGGCGTTGCGGTTTCCGGAGGTCCTGACTCGACGGCGTTGCTCGTCCTTTTGGATCTTTGGACGCGCGAAAGTCCGGCTGCTCCGAATCTTTATGTGTTGACCGTCGATCATGGTCTGAGGCGCGAAGCCTCCCACGAAGCCGACGCAGTCGTTGCACTTGGCAAAAGCCTCGGCCACCAAGCACAAAAGCTCGTCTGGCGCCACGAAGGCCCGCCACCCAAAAGCGATATCCAAGCCCAGGCTCGTACAGCCCGATACCATCTCCTCGTTCAAGCCGCCCGACAGCATGAGCTGGAAGCTGTTCTCCTCGCCCATACCCGTGACGATCAGGCCGAAACGCTTCTGATGCATCTCGCGCGCGGCTCCGGTGTTGCGGGCCTCGCGGGCATCCCGTCCGAACGCATGATCGATGGTGTTCGATTCCTGCGGCCGCTGCTGGACGTGACCAAGTCGGAGCTTCTTGCCGTCGTCGAAGAAACTGGCGTTCCCTATGTCAATGACCCATCGAACACCTCGGACCGCTACACTCGGGTCCGCTTTCGCAAGGCACTGCCAGCACTCGCCGATCTCGGCCTGACCGCCGAGCGCCTGGCCGGAACCGCGCAACGCATGGCGCGCGCCGAGGCCGCCCTGCGATCGATGACCGACGACCTCATCGCGCGGGCAGCCCAGGATCATGGCGGCGTCTGGTCGGTTGACAACACAGCCCTGGCAACAGCTCCCGACGAAATCGGGCTTCGTCTCCTTGTGCGGCTGATCCGCTGCATCCGCCCGTCCGACTATCCGCCGCGCGCCGACGCACCGGAGGCATGGTACGCCGCCTTCCGCGCCGGCAATGCCCCTCGCCGCGCCACCATGGCCGGAATAGTCCTGCATCTCCGCCATGATCGCCTCTGGCTTTACGCTGAGGCCGGACGCACCGGTTTTCCCGAAGTCGTCGTCACTACCGACGGCGATCATGTTTGGGACGGCCGCTTCAAGCTTTCGATCAGCGGAGCCGGCAATCATCCGCTGGTGATCGGCCCACGTGGCGCCGGCGAACGCAAGACCGACATGCCGGCGGCTGCCGTTGCCAGCCTTCCAGCCGTCAAAACCGTGGATGGCAGCGATCTACCGGCAGGATTGGCAACGATAATCCGAACAATCGGCTCCGAATTTGCCGTTGCGGACGAGGATTGCCGGCCTGCCGCTTGGCAAGGCAACACCGACAACCTATCTTAACCCGACATGGGTTAGGGTGATAAGGGCCGGTCCCGCTCACCCGGCCCTTCCCGCATCGCGCGATGCGCCTCAAAGGTCGACGATGAACGCAAATTTCCGCAATTTCGCACTCTGGGTCATTATCCTGTTGCTACTGGTTGCGCTGTTCCAGCTCTTCCAGGGGTCGGACACTCGCCAGCCCGGCAACGACGTGGCCTTCTCTGAGTTCCTCAAGAACGTCGACCAAGGCGCGGTACGCGACGTGACCATCGTCAATCAGACGATTTCGGGTCACCTGCAGAACGGGTCGACCTTCCAGACCTATGCTCCCTATAACGCCGACTATATCGGGAACCTCACCAAGGCCGGCGTGACCATCGTTGCGCGTCCACCGACCGAGAGCATCTCGCTGATCGGCACGCTGCTCAACTGGCTGCCGATGCTGATCCTGCTCGGTCTCTGGATCTTCTTCATGCGGCAGATGCAGGGAGGCGCCGGCGGCAAGGCCATGGGCTTCGGCAAGTCCAAGGCCAAACTCCTGACCGAGGCGCACGGTCGCGTCACCTTCGAGGACGTGGCCGGCATCGACGAAGCCAAGGAAGACCTGCAGGAAGTCGTCGAGTTTCTGCGCGACCCGCAGAAGTTCCAGCGGCTCGGCGGCCGCATTCCGCGCGGCGTGCTGCTGGTCGGCCCTCCCGGCACTGGTAAGACGCTGACCGCCCGTGCAGTGGCCGGCGAAGCCAACGTGCCCTTCTTCACCATTTCCGGTTCGGACTTCGTGGAAATGTTCGTCGGCGTCGGCGCCTCTCGCGTCCGCGACATGTTCGAGCAGGCCAAGAAGAACGCGCCCTGCATCATCTTCATCGACGAAATCGACGCCGTCGGTCGCCATCGCGGTGCCGGTCTTGGCGGCGGTAACGATGAGCGCGAGCAGACGCTGAACCAGTTGCTGGTCGAGATGGACGGCTTCGAGCAGAACGAAGGCGTCATCATCATCGCGGCTACCAACCGTCCTGACGTGCTTGACCCCGCCTTGCTGCGTCCCGGTCGCTTCGATCGTCAGATCACCGTGCCGAATCCGGACGTCAATGGCCGCGAGAAGATCCTGAAGGTGCACGTGCGCAAGGTGCCGATGGCGCCCGACGTCGATCTGAAGGTATTGGCCCGTGGTACGCCCGGGTTCTCCGGCGCCGATCTGATGAACCTCGTCAACGAGGCTGCGTTGCTGGCTGCCCGCCGCAACAAGCGCATCGTCACCATGGGCGAGTTCGAAGATGCCAAGGATAAGGTGATGATGGGTGCCGAGCGCAAGTCGCTCGCCATGACGCCTGAGGAAAAGCGCAATACCGCTTACCACGAGGCGGGTCACGCCATCATTGCCCTGATCCTAGACAAGACCATCGATCCGATCCACAAGGCCACCATCATCCCGCGCGGCCGTGCGCTGGGCATGGTGATGACCCTGCCGGAGAGCGACCGTTACAACTGGACCTACGAGAAGGCGGTTGCCCGCTTGACCATGCTGTTCGGCGGACGCGAGGCGGAGATCCAGACCTTTGGCGCGGAAAAGGTCACCACCGGCGCCGCCGGTGACATCCAGATGGCGACCAGCCTGGCCCGGTCCATGGTGATGGAATGGGGTATGAGCGAGAAGCTCGGCCGCGTCCGTTATCGCCCCAACGAGCAGGAAGTGTTCCTTGGCCATTCGGTCAGCCAGTCGACCAACATGGCCGACGAGACCGCCAAGCTGATCGACGAGGAAGTTCGCCGGTATATCGAGGAAGGCGAGCAGAATGCCCGCCGGATCATCACCGAGAACCACGACAAGTTCGTCGCCATCGCCGAAGCCTTGCTCGAGTTCGAGACGCTGACCGGCGAGGAACTGCGCGGCATCATGAACGGCCGCCCGCCGGTCCGCGACGCCTTCGACGACACCGCCCCGCCCCGGAGCTCGGCCGTTCCCACGACCAAGCCACGCCCGAAGGGCGAGGAGCCGGACGGCGCCACGCCGCAGCCGACCGCGTAAGCGGCGCCTGCACGCGACAACGACAGGAAATGCAAAAAGGCACCGAAACGATTTCGGTGCCTTTTTTTTGTCGTTGCCGATATTGGTCGGACCGCGACGCACGCAAAAGAAACGGCCGCCGAACTGGCGACCGCTCAAACTTTCCGAGGCTCAGTCGTCAGTGTCAGCCCTGTGCCTCAGGCGACTGCAGAGCCTCACGGGCCGGCCCGTAGCCAGGCTTCAGTACCATGGCTCTGTTGATCGAGTCGCGACCGTGCTGGACGTCGCCCGTACGAATCTGCGCAATGCCGAGGTTGGTCCAGAACTCGGCCGACTGCTTGTTGCGATTGACGGCCGCCGCGAAGTCCTGCAACGCGTCCTTGTTCTTGCCGATCTGCAGACGACTGAGGCCACGCGCATTGTAGGGCTCGGAAGCGTTGGCATCGAGCGCAATGGCGGCATCGAGATCGGCGATGGCACGAACGTGGTTGCCCCGGCTCTGATAGATCAGTGCCCTGTTGTAGTAGGCCTTGGCGTCGGACGTATTGAGGTTGACCGCCTGATCGAAGTCAGCCATGGCAAGATCGAGCTGGCCCGACTGACGATACAGGATGCCACGCCCCAGATAGGCCGGCTGATAGGTGGCATTGAGCGTGATCGCCTGATTGTAATCGGCGAGCGCCGCCTGCGGCTGATTGAGCTGGCGATAAATCAGAGCGCGATTATTGTAGGCCTGCGAGAAACCGGGGTTCAGCTGGATCGCCATGGTGAAGTCGGCGAGCGCTGCCTGAAACTGACCGGCCTGTCCATAAGCCGAACCGCGCACGTTATAGTTCACCGGGTTCTGCGGATCGCGCTGGATCGCCGCCGTCAGCGAGCCGATGTTGGCTGTCGAACCGGCGTTGGGATCGACGATCCAAGTCGGCTCGTTCGTCGTGCCGGACGTCGTGCAGGCCGAAGCCAGAAGGCCGAGGGCGAGAGCACCCGTGAGACCGCGAAGAGCCGAAGACGTCGCAATGAACCGCATCAATCCATCCCTTTCAGGCATTACCGGACAAGCCGGACCGGCGGGCACCCTTGCTCGGCGCTGTCGTCCGTGCAGCAAACCATCTACCAGGGGCGTTACTCGCCACCGCTAGACAAGACAGCCGGACATAACAAAAGAGACGGTCGACTCGCGTGACCGTCCCTCGACTTCGACAAACACCATCGGGCGACGGAGCCCGCATAATTTAGTGGGTGCGGCCCTTGACCGACACAAGACCCTCGCGCTGGGCACGCTTGCGGGCCAGCTTGCGCGAACGACGCACAGCCTCGGCCTTCTCGCGAGCCTTCTTCTCCGACGGCTTCTCGTAGTGGCCGCGCAGCTTCATCTCGCGGAAAATGCCTTCGCGCTGCATCTTCTTCTTCAGCGCCTTGAGAGCCTGGTCGACGTTGTTGTCGCGAACGAGTACCTGCACGCCTGTTCTTCCCGTGGTCGGTCACCGTGAAACCCATCTTGCCGGGGCGGATACACCCGCGGCTTCGCGTCTCAGGCGACATGATGATTCCAATCTCGCGAGAATGAGCAATTCCCGCCGCAGCACGCGAAGGCGCCGCAAGAGTGGTGGTTCTCTAGCAAATCGTCGGGACCCTGTCCACTACAGATCGGCGGAAGAAGCCGGAAAATCTATCGGCCGGTAGCTCCCGAACCCAGCCGGCAACCCCAAAGCCACAGCTAAGCCGTCTTATTCGACGAGTAGATCATGCTTAACGCATTTTCGCCAAGATGGTCGGCATGGGATTTGCGAATGTGAGATCGGGTCAGAATAGCTGACCTGGCCTCGTTTCGAAGCGTCCGCATTGGGATCGCCCTTATCATGTGCCGTTGGCTCGCTTATTCTGGTCGTCCGATTTTCCTGGATACCCTGGTTTCCAAACCCTGCCATTCGCTGATTCACCAGAGCCAATCGGCCACCGAGTGCCTCGCGGCCACGAATGGTGACGGTTTCGGCCTTGGTTGGTACGGCGCCTGGGACGAGCCCGGTCTGTTCCGCGATGCCATGCCTGCCTGGAATGACGACAATCTGAAGAGCCTGACGCATCAGATTTCATCACCGCTGTTCTTCGCCCACGTCCGCGCCTCTACCGGAACGCCGACAACGCGAGTCAATTGCCACCCTTTTGCCAGCGGACGCTGGATGTTCATGCACAACGGACAGGTCGGCGGCTGGGACAGGATTCGCCGTCGCCTTGAGGCGCGCCTGTCGGACACTCGTTATCACGAGCGGCGTGGCTCCACTGACTCCGAGGTGCTGTTCCTGCTGCTCGACGCCGAAGATCTCGATGCCGACCCGATCGCCGCCATGCGGTCGATGCTCGCCGACACGCGGCGCGCCATGGTCGACGCGGGCGTTGATGAGCCCCTGCGCCTGACCGCCGCGCTGTCCGATGGCGAGGCCCTTCACGCCTTCCGCTATTCGTCCGATGACAAACCGCCAAGCCTTTACTGGCGCCACGGCGATGACGGCATCACCGTGGTCTCCGAGCCGATCGACGCGGCCCACGATCAGTGGACGGCCGTGGCACCCAATACGGTTCTGACCGTCGAACCCGGCGGCCGCGTCAGCCTCGAAAGCTTCGAGGTGGAACTCGACCGTCGATTTGCCACGCGGATCGCCTGACGCGCCTTGTTGGGGTGGTCTCAGCCGACCCTGTTGACATGGCCCATCTTGCGACCCGGGCGGCTCTCCGCCTTGCCATAGAGATGAAGCCGGGCTCTAGGGTCGGCCGTGATCGTGGCCCAGGCATCCGCCTCGGCGCCGATCAGGTTTTCCATGACGGTGGGCGCAATGGTCTCGACCGAACCGATCGGCCAGCCGGCGATCGCCCGAACATGGTTTTCGAACTGCGAAGTCACGGCGCCGTCTTCTGTCCAGTGACCGGAGTTATGGACACGCGGCGCAATCTCGTTGACGACCAGCCGCTCGCCCTTCTCATCACGCACCACGAACAACTCGACGCCGAGGACCCCGACATAATCGAGCGCATCGGCAATCTGGCGCCCCAACCCGACAGCCGCGGCAGCCGTCTCGGCACTCACCCGCGCAGGAACCCGCGTTTCCTTGAGGATATGGTTGGCATGTGAGTTCTCGCCGATGTCATAGACGGCCGCCGATCCATCGGCACCGCGCACCACGATGGCAGATACCTCGAGGGCGAAGGGCACCAGCGCTTCGAGGATAAGATCACCACCGCCGAGTTCGTTGACGGCAGCCACGAGGGCTTCGCGACTCTCGACCTTGCGCTGCCCCTTGCCGTCATAGCCAAAGCGGCGAGTCTTGACGATCGCCGGCAGCCCGGTCACGGCGACCGCCGCATCGATACCGGAGACACTGTCGATCGGCGCGAAGGCCGCCACCTCGGCGCCAGCCCTCCTGAGGAAGTTCTTCTCGACGAGCCGATCCTGGGACGTGGCTAGCGCCAGAGCACCCGGCCGCAACAAGGTCCGCCCGGCAATCACCTCCGCCGCGCGTGCCGGAACATTCTCGAATTCATAGCTGACGACGTCGCAACGTTCGGCAAAGGCCGAAAGCGCTGCCTCATCGTCGTAAGCAGCAATCGTATGTGCCTTGGCGACATCGAATGCCGGACTCTCCGGATCGGGGCAATAGACATGGACGGAAAGACCGAGCCGAGCAGCGGCAAGCGCCATCATGCGCCCAAGCTGACCACCGCCGAGCATGCCGATAACCGAACCGGGGGGAAGCATCTCAGGCGCCATCGACGGGCTCCTCGGCAACAGCGGCCGTCTGGCGGGCGCGAAAATCATCGAGCCGGCCAGCCAGCGCCGCGTCCGACAACGCCAGAATGCTCGCGGCAAGCAGGGCGGCATTGATGGCGCCCGCCTTGCCGATCGCGAGAGTTCCCACCGGAACGCCCCCTGGCATCTGCACGATGGACAAGAGGCTGTCCTGCCCCTTGAGCGCATGACTTTCGACGGGAACGCCCAACACGGGCAAGGGCGTCAGGGCAGCCACCATCCCCGGAAGATGCGCCGCACCACCGGCACCGGCGATGATCACCTTGAAACCATCATCGCGTGCGCCCTTTGCGAAGGCGAACATGCGATCCGGTGTGCGATGGGCGGAAACGATCTTCGCCACATGCGGCACGCTCAAGGCGTCCAGCGTATCGGCGGCGTGTTTCATGGTGGCCCAGTCGGACTGGCTCCCCATGATGATGGCGACGGGCGGCTTATCGATCATCTCAGCAAATCCCCGGCTCGCGGCGCAGTGCTCATGGCGGTAGGGGAAATAACGATGGCTTGCAAGCCTCCGACGCCCACTTAAAGCCTCAAAATCAGCCTTTACCGCCCAGACGATCAAGTCCGACCCGAATTCGAGCGCACGTATCTGGAAGCAAACACGACAAAGCCGCAGAGGCTTGCCAGCGTCAGGCGATGATGTCGGGCACCGTCTGGTCTTCGAGTTGCTGGATCCGGTCCTTCAGGACGAGCTTTCGTTTCTTGAGCCTTTGGATCTGTATGGAATCGGCAGTCCCGAGCGACACCATGGCATCAATGGCCGCGTCCAGATCACGGTGCTCTTGGCGAAGCCGCGCCAATTCCAGCTGCACCTGTTCGTTGCCTTCTTCCTGCTCGGTCATCCAGCAAACCCTTCGCCTCATCCCGGCCGGACTTTTGCAATCCAGCTATCGTACGAGTTTAGCAGATCCGAATCGCCTTTTCATGGCCCTCAATGACGAAGCGTTCTTCTTTCCCATGGAAGAGCCTGGCTCCGGCTATATGGCTACCGCAGGCGATGGTCGATCAAACAGCCTTTCCACGGGAAGCGGCGGTAACAAGCAATTTAGCCGCCTTACGGTTTTCACCAATCTTTTTGGGGAGTGACCGCCGATTGCCGGCCTTCTCCGACTTGCCGGGCTCGGCAAATATGTCTAGACCAAAGTCGTTGTCGCCGCCTGATCCAGAGGCGAACAAGGGCGACACGATCCTCATCGGAGACCATCCGCGGCCAGCCGACAAGCCGGCGACCCATTCCATGTGACACATGGACATGCTTGTGCTCCGAATCGATACAAGTGCGGCCGCAACCGCGCAAACTCGCCGTTTCACGGTACCGGGCCAGGTGACCTTGTCATGATCGACGACCCTGTTTTCTATCTGGCCGCCGTTCCGGCCGTTGTGCTCACGGGCCTGTCAAAAGGTGGGCTTGGCGCCGCCTTCGGTCTCGCGGCCGTGCCGATCCTGGCTCTCGTCGTGTCGCCTGTTCAGGCCGCCGGCCTGATGTTACCCATCCTGCTGATTTCCGATGTGGTGGCCATGTGGTCCTATCGGCGGCATTTCGAAGCCAGTCTCATCTGGCATCTGATGCCGGCAGCGCTGCTCGGCACTCTATTTGGCTGGGCGACTGCCCGCTATGTCTCCGACGATGCTCTACGCCTTGTCGTCGGTATCCTGGCGATTGCCTTCGTAGCCCGTATCTGGCTGCTGGAGCGCGCCCACGCGCGGAAGATCGCTGCCGGAACCGCCGCGGGCGAACCGCCCCCCACGCAACGATCGACCCTAGGTGCAGCCATCTGGGGTACGCTCACCGGCTACACATCCTTCGTCGCTCACGCAGGCGGTCCCCCATTTCAAACCTACGTTCAGCCTATGCGGCTCAGCCCGACACTGTTTGCGGGCACCGCCGCAATCTTCTTCGGTGCGCTGAACATGATGAAAGTCATCCCCTACGCGATGCTGGGTCAGTTCAATGCCGAAAACTTGCTGATGTCGGCCATCCTCGCACCTCTGACGATCGGCTCCACCTACTTGGGCGTGCGACTGGTCCGGCAGTTGGACGAGCGATTCTTCTACAGAATCCTGACGGTGTCGGTGGCGGCCGTCGGCCTCAAGCTAATTTATGACGGAGCGATGCATCTCTTTGCCGCCTGACGCGTTAATGGCTCGGAGCCATAGTTTCGCCGCTTCCTCGCCGAGGTCGGTGTCTAACCTCGTGAACAGAAAAGGTAACGCGGGACGCCCGGCGGGGCAGACCGAGACGGGAGAAAGCCCATGAATATCCAGCCTCTCGGCAAGCGCGATCACCGTATCGACGTCCTGCGCGCCTTGGCGCTTCTCACGATTTTCATCAATCACATTCCGGGCAACGTCCTGGAACCGTTCACGCACAAGAACTTCGGCCTGTCCGATTCCGCCGAGGCGTTCGTGTTACTCGCGGGCGTTGCATCGGCTTTTGCCTATTTCCCGCGCTTTTATGCCGGTGCGATAGCCTTGCCGCTCGCAAAGATCGCCAAGCGTGTGGTCATCCTCTACGTCGCCCATCTCGCCTCGCTGATGGTGGGCCTTGGCATTTTCTGCTTTGCGCTCCAGCGCTGGGGCATGCCCATCCTCGACATCCCCCTCAACATCAACTCGATCTTTGCCGAACCCGAGAAGGCGCTGGTGGGCATTCCGCTCCTGACCCAGCAGATCGGCTATCACAATATCCTGCCGCTCTATGTCTGCCTGTTGATCTTCCTGCCGGTTCTGATGGTCGTAGCCCGCTATTTCGGCCTCGCCGCCATGTTGGCGACATCGGTCACGATCTACGCCATGGCCCACATTTTCGGGCTGAACATGCCGAGCTATCCGAGCAACGGCGGCTGGTTCTTCAATCCGTTCACCTGGCAGCTGATCTTCGGCGTGGGCTTTTTCACCGGCGTTCGGGTCCTGCGCGGCGAGACGCCGGTCCCGTTTTATCGACCCCTCTGGTGGCTGGCGCTCGCCTACTTGATCGGCGCCGGAATCTATCACCGCTACAATCTTTATGGCAGTATTCCCACGGTCAGCTGGTTGCCAATCAACTTCCAGATCAACGAGAAGCCCTGGGTGGCCCTCCCCCGCCTGCTTCACATTTTGTCGTTGGCCTACGTCATCGGTCACAGCCGTCTGATCATGAGGTGGCTAGGACGCTTCTCCCCGGAAGGCGTGTTGTCGCGCATCGGCCGCAACTCCCTGCCCGTGTTCTGGCTGGGAACGGCCCTGTCGGTTGTCGGCCAGGTTTTGCTGTTCGCCGATCAGCCGGGTCCGATGGAGCAGATCGCCTTCATCACCGTCGGCATCCTTGCCCAGGCTGCACTTGCATACCTGCTCGATTACCTCGGCGGCGCAGCCAGGGCAAAAGCCAAGCCGGTACAGGACACCATCCCCGCCGCAGCAGGAAAGGCGGCCGCCCCTTCCGACAAGGGAGTGGTGGCTGCCTGATCGGGCGGGCTAGTAAAGCAAAACGCCACGGACCTGAGGCCGTGGCGTTTGCCGGATCAGAAATTTCCGAACCGCTTTGTCCTCAATGAAGGACCTTGGCATCTGTGGAAAGCTTGACGATCTCGTCTTTCAGGGCCAGTTTTTGCCGCTTCAATTCGCGCAATGTCGTACCGTCCATGCTCGGGTGCTGGTTAGCCTCATCGAGTTCACGCTCGAGAGCGGCGTGACGGCGTTCAAGTTCTGCAATATGCGACTGAACAGACATTCGGGCCTCCTTGCTGTGGGCTAAGCCTCAACGAAGTGATCGTGTCACAATTTTGATATGAAGTCGATGGCCGCCGCTTTCAAGGTGTCGGCACTTGTTAATAAATTGCGCGGTTCGTCATTATCTTTGCGTTTAATTGCGTAATTAGGCTTAGCATTTTTCGTTTATTGCCGACCAGACCAAAGTCTCATTTCATGAGCCGAGTTCGTGACGAGACCGAAGGTCGTATGTCAGCTGACCGTGCTATCGCCCCTATTCGCATCGCTAACCAATTCCCAAAACTTGACCGATATGGAATGACGGCTCGGGCTGCAGCAATCTGCTACCCGCATCCGATCCCAACTGAGGTGAGCATGCGCTCTCGCAAGATATCTGCGCTGGTTCTCGCCGCTGCCCTCACCTCGGTGACACTTCCTGCAGACGCGGTCATTATCCTCGATTCCACCTGGGCCAAGGAAGGCGGAAAGCCTGGCAATGAAGCCGCGGGGTTTGGAGCGGCTCTGCACCTTGCATCCGAGCCGCAATTTCGCGCCGTTTTGGCCCTGTCGAGCGATGGCGAATCCTGGGGCGAGGCTTCCGGAACATGGCTCGGCAACAAGGACGGCCATGCCTACGTCCTTTCAGCCGCTCACATTTTCGATCTGCCCGCGACCACCGATCAGTATGTTGTGCGAACGCCAGGCGGAGAAACGCTCAGCGTTGACAAGCTCTGGGTGCTGCCGGAATGGAACGGCGATCCCAACACACGCGACGGCTACGATCTCACGATTCTCCGCCTGGAAGACGAGATCAACGATGCCGGCCCTCAGCCGGTGCTTTACACAGGCGCAAATGAAGCCAGAAAGCTGATCACCTTCGTTGGCTACGGCAACCGCGGCATCGGCTCTTCAGGCGAGCGGGACGAGTATTATGAGGGCTCGGACAAGGCTGCGGCCCAAGGTATCGTCGACAGCTGGGAAGATCTGGTGCGATCACCTGTCGATGGCGAAGAGTCCGGCAACGACCTGGGCATCTTTCTGCCAAAGGAAGACGGTTCCATCGAGAATACGCTGGGCGGCTCCAGCAAGCCGGCCACGCCGCTGGTCGGCCTGCTCGGCTCGGGCGATAGCGGCGGCTCCGCCTGGATGAAGACCAAGTCCGGCTGGGTGCTGGTCGGCGTCAATTCCAACGGTACCGGCGATGCAGCCTACGGCGAAACGTCGTGGTTCTGCCGCGTATCGCCCCACCGCAACTGGATCGCCTCGATCTTCCCCGATGTTCGCTTCTCACCACCGTGACCTCAAAGAAAAAGGCCGCTCCTAAATTCAGGAGCGGCCAATTTTCTTCGCTGGCGCGACGGCTCAGAGGTCGTCGTCCTCGTCGGACTTCGGAGCCGACATCGCGTTGAGCTTGGCGAACACCGCCTCGGCGTCGAGTTCCTCCTCGTCCTCGCGCGACGGGGCGCGGAAGCCGGAGAGCGCGTCCGGAGAGGTCGTCTCCTCGACCGGCAGCAGGGTCTGCGTCAGGACTTTTTCCGGCGACACCTTGCCCGCCTTCTCCACTTCCATGTCCAGCTCGATCTGCGAGCAGAGGCCCAGCGTGACCGGATCGGCCGGCGTCAGGTTGGCGGAGTTCCAGTGGGTCCGGTCGCGGATCTGGGCGATCGTCGTCTTGGTGGTGCCGACGAGACGCATGATCTGCGCGTCCTTCAGCTCCGGATGGTTGCGCACCAGCCAGAGAATGGCGTTCGGGCGATCCTGACGGCGAGACACCGGCGTATAGCGCGGACCGCGACGCTTGGCTTCGGGCACCCGCACCTTCGGATCGAGCAGCTTCAGGCGGATCGATCCGTCACGCTCGGCCCGCTCGATATCGTCGCGGCTGAGCTGACCGGTCAGGATCGGATCGAGACCCTTGATGCCCTGAGCGGCCTCGCCATCGGCGATGGCTTTGACCTCGAGCGCGTGCAGCTTGCAGAAGGCGGCGATCTGGTCGAACGACAGAGCCGTATTCTCGACCAGCCAGACGGCGGTTGCCTTGGGCATCAACGGGGTCGACATCGATAAATCCTCTTCGCTGGTCCACCAGCTCTCGCTGGCGGCCCTCCGTCTCGTATCACGATGACTGGGGAATGACCTCTATATACAGATCACAGCCCTGTTCTGCAATCGAATGAGTGGAGCGAATTTGACATTCGCGGCCGGAAAGTCGCCCGAAAGTCGTTGCGCGGTAGATCGAATGTCAAATTCGAACGCTCGACATGGAACAACAGTCGGCAACTCAGATGATGCTTTAGTCGAAGGTCAGCACGATCTTGCCGACATGATCTGCCTCTAGAAGGCTGTGTGCCTCGGTCGCCCTCTCGAATGGGATCACCTGATCGATCACAGGCGCGACAGCGCCGCTGGCAAGAAGGGGCCAGACCTTCTCGCGCAACGCCGAGGCGATGCCGGCTTTGAAAGACGCCTCGCGCGGCCGCAAGGTCGACCCCGTGTGGACCAGCCGCTTCTGCATCAGCTTGGAGAAATTGACCGATGCCTTCGCGCCGCCGAGAAAGGCGATCTGCACGATGCGCCCGTCAGCAGCCGCCAGTTCATAGTTGCGGTCGATGTAGTCGCCCCCGACCATATCCAGAATGACATCCACGCCGCGACCGTCGGTAGCCTCTTTCAGAACAGAAACGAAATCCTCGGTCCGATAGTTGACGGCAATCTCGGCCCCCAGCTTTCGGCACGCTTCGCATTTATCGGCATTGCCGGCCGTCGCGAAGACACGGGCTCCGAACGCCCGAGCGAGCTGGATCGCGGTGGTGCCTATGCCAGATGTACCGCCATGAACCAGAAAGCTCTCGCCTGCCTGAAGACGTCCCCGGTCGAACACATTGGACCAGACGGTGAAGAAGGTTTCCGGCAATGCCGCCGCCCGCACGGCGTCGTATCCTTCCGGCCAAGGCAGACAGCTTCCGGCCGGCGCCGCGCAATACTGGGCATAGCCACCACCTGCAACGAGAGCCGTGACCTTGTCGCCGACCGAAAGCCCGCCTACGTCGGCACCGACTGCCACGATATGGCCCGCCACCTCCAGTCCCGGAATGTCCGACGCTCCGGGCGGAGGCGGATAGTTGCCTTGCCGCTGCAACGCATCCGGCCGGTTGACGCCAGCGGCCTCAACCGCAATCAGCACGGCATCGGCAGGCAAGGACGGAAGGGCGCGCCGAACCGGCTTCAGGACCTCGGGTCCCCCGGGATGACTGATTTCGATTACCAACATGTCAGTGGGCAGCGCGGTCATAGCGGAATCCCTTTCGTCGAGATGAGCTGCGAATCGCAAGCCCGCAATCCACCCATCAGCCTATTCCCTCTTCGCCGACTTGACACGGTGTGCGACCGGGCCTTCACTTTCTGTGCCATAATGAGGAGGATGTCTCATGATCAACGATGACGATCGGCCCCAACCTCTGCCGCCCGCTCATGTCGTGGGACAGGATCTCTCGCGCCTGTCGGTCAACGAGCTCCGTAGCCGAATCGATCTCCTGCACACTGAAATCGGCCGGATCGAGGAAGCGCTTCGGCTCAAGGACGACGTACGGAGCGCCGCCGACTCCCTTTTCAAATTCTAAAGCACCCGCCGATCAGGTCTATTCAACGTGATCGAAAAGCGGCTGCTCAAGCAAACAAGCCCGCGGTCAATCACTAACGAAATTGATTGAAAAAATATTCATTGTTAAGGATCCATTTACCATTTATGTTTATCAAGAAGGCGATCCGCACGGTTGGATCCGAGTGGCTCTTGTCACTCTTTTGATACCTCCCTGTTTAACTTAGGAAGGGCCGCCCCTCCGGCGGCCTTCTTTTTTGTTACCCGCCAGGGCTACCGGCAACTCCGATTTGCCGAGACTCTCACCCCGCTTTGCGTTAACCTTTTATTAATGTCCGGGCTGGCTTCGGCCTTCTCTGGCACGACCGTTGCGACCTGCATTGCAAAGTCGGACGACTGTTCCGGAAGGGGATGCAATTTTCTTCTTCCTGGGGATTGCGGGGAAGAGTAGCGCGAGGCGCCACCTTTTCCTTTGCGACGGCGCTTTGGCAGTCCAACTCAGGGCGGCGAAGCCAGCCGGGTCGATAGTCCGAGCGTCTGGTGTAGAGGTGGCGTGATGAGTGACTTTTTCGGCAGGACCCATTCCGGCACAGAGGCCATCGCCTTTGGCGCGCGTGCGCTCAATTCGGAACTGTTCCGTGAGCTGTTTCGCGAAGGCATGGCGCTGGTCGAGGAGACGGCAAGCTATCTGGATGGTGACGGTCGCAACGAAAGCCGGTCGCTGAGCCGCGCCGCGACGCTTTCCTATTCAACGGAGTCGATGCGCCTCACCACGCGCCTGATGCAGATCGCGTCCTGGCTGCTGATGCAGCGCGCCGTCAATGAGGGCGAGATGTCGCCCGAGCAGGCTCGCAGCGAGAAGAACAAGGTCCGCCTCGACTTCCAGGCGCCGGTGATGTCCGGTCCGCTCTGGAGCGAACTGCCGGCAACGCTTCGCTCGATCATCGAGCGCACCGACCGTCTGCATGAGCGCATCGTCCACATGGACAAGGCGATCTACGACGCGGCCATCGAGCCGGCCGCCAACTTCGTCGCGCGCGATATCGATCGCCTCGCCAGCGCCTTCGGCGCCCGCCGCCTCGACAACTGATCGATTTTGAGCCGGCCCGGCGGCGCCTCGAAGCGCAGCCGGGCCGCTTCTATTCCCGCCATCCACGAACCAACAAAAAAGCCCCGGCGAGCAGCACTCGCCGGGGCTTTTGATTCTGCGCTTCGCCGAACCTTACTTGGTGGCGAAGAGACCACCGAACTTCGAGTTGAAGCGCGACAGGCGGCCACCGCGGTCCATCAGCTGCTGCTGACCACCGGTCCAGGCCGGATGCACCTTCGGGTCGATGTCGAGGTTCAGCGTGGCATCCTTCGCGCCGTAGCACGAACGGGTGATGAACTCGGTGCCATCGGTCATGACGACCTTGATGTCGTGATAGTCGGGATGAATGCCCTGCTTCATCTTTTCGATCCTTTCCGGCGCCGCGAAGACGCATCAGTGACGCCGGCCTTTTCGGGGCGCCCGGTGTTGGCTATCGGCCATGCTGCGGCTCATCAGAGGAACGAGCCGCCCCGAGGAAATCCCCGAGCGGCTCGTCTCCGGTCCACCGCATGGCCCGGTCGGGCGCCTCTATAGCGCAAAGCCTTGGCGCGGACAAGCGCGATAGTGCCGGCAACACGGTCGCAAACATGCATTCCGGCCGCTAAACCTCAGTCGGCATCGACCAGCGTCGGCAGCTGCTCGCGCGCCATGGCCTTCATGGCTTCCTGAACCTTCTCGAAGGCACGCACCTCGATCTGGCGGACGCGTTCGCGGCTGACACCGAACTCGGTCGAGAGATCTTCCAGCGTCATCGGATCCTCGGCAAGACGACGCGCCTCGAAGATACGCCGCTCACGCTCGTTGAGCACGCCGAGCGCCCGCTTCAGCATGGCACGGCGTTGATCGAGCTCCTCGGTTTCGGCCATCACCGTTTCCTGGTCGTCTCGGTCATCAACCAGCCAGTCCTGCCACTCGCCGCTTTCGCTATCGGAGCGCAGCGGCGAATTGAGCGAGGCATCGCCCGAGAGACGCCGGTTCATCGAAACAACGTCTTCCTCGGTGACACCGAGCTTGGTCGCGATCGCCTCCACCTGATCGGGCTTCAGGTCCCCATCACCTAGGGCCTGCAACTGGCTCTTCGCCTTGCGCAGATTGAAGAACAGGCGCTTCTGATTGGCGGTCGTTCCCATCTTGACCAGCGACCATGAGCGTAGGATGTACTCCTGGATGGCCGCCTTGATCCACCACATGGCGTAGGTCGCCAGACGGAATCCCTTGTCGGGCTCGAAGCGCTTGACCGCCTGCATCAGGCCGACATTGCCCTCGGAAATCACCTCGCCGATCGGCAAGCCATAGCCGCGGTATCCCATGGCAATCTTGGCCACGAGGCGCAGATGCGAGGTTACGAGTTTCTGAGCCGCCTCGCGGTCGTCGTAGTCCGCGTAGCGCTTGGCCAGCATGTATTCTTCCTGCGGCTCAAGCATCGGAAAGCGACGGATCTCGTCGAGATAGCGGCTGAGGCCACCCTCTCCAGCGGCGATCATCGGCAATGTGGTACGGGCCATCGAGCACCCCCCTTACGTTCGCGGGACCGCTCCCGAACGGACACGGCATCCCCTTCGGTGCCTTGCCAAGCAAGCGCACTGAGGAATGGATATAGGAAACGATCCCGGCAATTTCATGGGTAACCTATGAAATTACCTAAAGTTCCCCGAACGCCGCTACCAAGTCTGCCATATCCGGCGGCAATCCGCTCTCAAAATGTAACAGCTCGCCAGTCACAGGATGCTCAAAGGCAATGAGGAAAGCGTGAAGCGCCTGACGCTGGAAAGCACGCACCGCTGACGCCACACCTTCCGGCAGACGATTGACCTTGGTCAGGAAGTGCGAGCCATAGACCGTGTCGCCCACCAGCGGATGGCCGGCCGACGTCATGTGCACGCGGATCTGGTGCGTCCGCCCCGTTTCAAGATGACACTCAACCAGCGAAGCGACAGCGCCACGGCCGGATTCGGCGGGAAAACGCTCGGATACCTCGTAATGGGTGATCGCTTCCTTTCCGCCACCGCCGCGGATGATCGCCATTTTGGTACGGTCCGACGAGGACCGACCAAGCGGAGCTTCGATGGTGCCGCGAAACGGTTCCGGGCTGCCCCAGACAAGGGCCAGATAGCCACGTTCGAGCGGACCGGTGCGGCCGTGGTCGGCGAACTGCGCGGCGAGGCCGGCATGAGCACGATCGTTCTTGGCCACCACCATCAAGCCGGTAGTGTCCTTGTCGAGGCGATGGACGATACCCGGCCGGCGAACGCCGCCGATACCGGAGAGACTGTCGCCGCAATGGGCAATCAGGGCGTTGACCAGCGTTCCCGTCCAGTTGCCCGCCGCCGGGTGCACCACGAGACCAGCCTGCTTGTCGATGACAATGAGGTCATCGTCCTCATAGACAACGTCAAGCGGGATGTCTTCGCCCAGCGGCTCGGCATCTTCGGCCGGCGGCACCACGACGGACAGGGAGAGACTGCCGAAAAGCTTGCGCGAGGCATCGGTGACGACGACGCCATCGACCTCGACCGCACCCGCTTCGATCAGCGCCTTCAGACGCGAACGGCTGACATCGGGGAAGGCCTCGGCGACCAGCTTGTCGAACCGCGTCTTCGCCACCGCCTCGACGGTAGCCGCCCGCGCTTCGCCTGCCTCGTCTTCCGGGCCGATATCGTCCTCGTCCGCCATTGTGACTCCTGTGCATCCGCCCCAGGGATGATTGGAAAGGGCAGTCGCGTGAAAACCTTGGACGCGTCGACAAACCACGCCGAATTCGCTAAATGCCGGCTATCGCAGAAATCCGCGCTGAAGGAAAGCATCATGGCAGGGCCGATCGACGAAGACCGCGAGGCGCCGCTCGATCCGGCGATCGCCCGTGTGCAGGCTCGCCTCAAGACGATGATGCTGATCGCAGCCGGCACGCTCGGCATCGGTCTGATCGCCGTGTTCGTTGCCATTGCCTTCCGTGTCGCGCGGAGCGGCCAGGACGCCGCGCCGGCCGGCACGCCATTTCAGACCTTGATCGAGGTCGTCACGCCGGGAGCCATCGTCTCGACCGAAGTCGGTCCCGACCGCCTGTCGCTGACCATCGACGGCCCCGAAGGCAAGGTCGTCGAAATTCATCACCTTCCGACGGGCAAGCTGATCGGCCGCGCCGTGTTGCTGACCAAGTAGCTTGACCGCCCCCACCCGATTGCCCATTTTTGCCGTGGGGCAACGTCCCCCCTCCCGCCAACGGTCACGCTGGCGATGAGATTCAAGTCCGGGACGGCCCGGCCCAACCGCAAGGAGGGCCAACCGTGGCTTGGGTTTATCTTCTGATCGCCGGACTTCTGGAAATCGTCTGGGCCTATGGCATGAAGCTATCTGCAGGCTTCACCCAGGTCGGCGCCAGCATCGTTACCATCATTGCCATGTTCATGAGCGTCAGCTTGCTGGCGGTCGCCATGAAGTCGTTGCCGCTTGGCACCGCCTATACGGTATGGACTGGCATCGGTGCCGTGGGCAGCTTTGCGGTCGGCGTCGCCATTCTCGGCGAGGCAGTGACCGTAACGCGGCTTCTTGCCGCTATCCTCATCCTCAGCGGTCTGGTGCTGATGAAGCTCTCAAGCCAAGCCTGAAAAGAAACCGGCGCCGCTTGCAGGCGACGCCGGTCTCAAATCTTACTCGCCCCAAGCAGCGAAGGCATCGTTGAAGGCCTTGTCTCCAGGCGCCCCCTTCTCGAAAGTGAGAATGGCCCGCCGGCGATTGCCGTAGCGGATCGGGATGTCGATCCAGGAGCGTTCCTTCAGCAACTGGATATTCCGGGCCACATCCTGGTCGAGACCGGACAAAGCCAACCAGAACAGGCTGTCGGAGACCTTGGCGACGGCGCCAGTGATCGTATCGCCGCGCGCTTCCTCGGTCTGCTTGGCGATCATGCCAGGCGCCGCATCGATGAACTTGCCGGCAAACGAAGGCGGAACGTCGAAGGAGAACTCGACAATGTGGCTGGCCGGCAAAGCCTTGTCGTCATTCTTGTGAATGGACAGCCGCATCTTCAGGCCAAGCTCGGGAATATCAATATTACCCTTGACCTGAGGCACGGGCTTATCGCCAGGCAGTGCCGGTTCGTTGACGAACGACCAGACCACGGTCCCCTCGAGCTTGGTGCCCGGTGCACCGGGGATTGGCTCTTCGTAGAGAATCGCCTTCTGCGCGACGCCAATCGTCTCACCAGACTGGGCAGCCGCTGGCGAAGGCGTTGCCGACGCGGCCGGTGCAGCCATAGCCGGCGGCGCCGTCTCGGCGGGGGGCACGACCTGCGCAGCCGTCTGTGACGGCGCGGGCTGAGCCACGGCGTTACCACCGCCCGGCGCCGGAGGCAGATCAGGGTCGACGGCGGATGGAGCCGGAACGGCTTCGGTCTGCACCGCCACCGCGTCCGGCGCGACCGGAGCGGCGGGCGTGTCGCCCTCGGTCGGCAACCTGTCGAGAATCTTCGGGGCGAGACCGTCGTCGCTCGTCGACGCCGTGTTGGCTTCGGTCTGCGGCGCACCGGCAAACAAGCCCGACAAGCTGTCGCGGTAAGCCCAGACACCGGCACCAAGCGCAATCACCACGGCGACGGCTGCACCGATCGCCAACAAGCGTCCACGACGCGCCGTACTGGTGCCGTCTTCTGGCCAAGGCAGCTTTGCCGCCTCGCGCTGGGCCTGGAGACGCTCAGATTCGAACTTGTCAGTTACACCGACGGCAATCGCCTCGGAACGGGAGGCCGCCAAACGATTGGGTCCGAGATCCGGCTCAACACGCTCTGGAGCTCTGGGCTGCTCGACCTCGTCGACCTCGCTCATCGCGTGCCTGGCAGCGCGCAGCGCGGTCGACGAAGCATCACCCAGCGAATCGGCCTGCTTCAGGGTGCGTGAAAGAGCGCTGACGCCAACGCCGATACGTGGCTCGCCGTGCTCGTCGGGAAGGCGAGCTGTCGGCAGCCGCGGCCGTTCCGTCGGCAAGCTGACCGGCGCACGAGGCGCTTCACGCTCAGGATGATCCGACCGAACGGGCGGAGCGGCATGAGCCGGCGACGGGTCGGTGTACTTGAAAGGAGGAAGTTCCGGATGGGTCGGCAAGCCCAAACCACCCTTGCGCTGAGGCGATGGAGGCACCTCACGCTTCGGTTCGGGACGGGCCTCGTGCTCCAGCCGGGGCGCAGTTTCTTCATGAACCGGGGGGGCAGTCTTCGCCGGGCTCGGCGCTGCGGCAGCCGGTTCAGCGGCAGGTGCGGCATCCTCGGCGTTCCCCGCCACCTCAGCCTCGACCCTGCGGATACAATCCTCAAGCGCCACGCGCTGATCGGCGATATCTGTCGGCGACAGCGGCGGATTATACGAGCTGAGCTGGCGGAGCAGCGCGACCCGAGCCTTCTCGTAGACCGCGCGCCTCGCCTCGCCGGACCCTGATGGCAACGAGGAAATGGCACGCTTCAATACGGGATAGTAGTCGGCCATGTACCGCATCTCTCGGCTTGCGCCCCGCCATTGTGGCGGAACGCTGTTTCGACAGGACACCCGGCGGCGAGCCTTGCAATGGCGGCCGGGCTTTTTTGCGGCGGGAAGGCCGGCAAATCGTGTTGAGTCACTTAATCCTGAAACGGATCACGCACAAGAATCGTGTCAAGCCGATCAGGACTGGTCGACAACATCGCAACCGGTGCGCCGATCAACTCTTCGATATGGCGCACATACTTGATCGCCTGTGCCGGAAGCTCGGCCCAGGAGCGGGCACCGGCGGTCGATTCCTTCCAGCCTTCCATCGTCTCGTAGATCGGCTTCACTCGTGCCTGCTCCTCCTGATTGGCGGGCAGATAATCAAGAGTACGGCCATCGATCTCGTAGCCGATGCACACCTTGATCTCATCGAGGCCATCAAGCACATCGAGCTTTGTCAGCGCGATGCCGTTGATACCCGAGGCGACCACCGTCTGGCGCACCAGCACGGCATCGAACCAGCCACAGCGACGCTTGCGCCCCGTCACCGTACCGAACTCCTTGCCACGCTGGCCGAGGAAGTCGCCGACTTCATCGAACAGCTCGGTCGGGAACGGCCCGGAACCGACACGCGTCGTATAGGCCTTGGTGATGCCGAGCACGTAGTCGAGCGCCCCCGGTCCCATGCCGGAGCCGGCAGCAGCTTGACCAGCCATGGTGTTGGAACCGGTGACGAAGGGATAGGTTCCGTGGTCGTTGTCGAGAAGGGCACCCTGGGCGCCTTCGAACAGGATTCGCGAGCCGGCCTTGCGTTTCTCGTCGAGCAGGCGCCAGGTCACGTCCATGTAAGGCAGGATGAAATCGGCAACTGCCATCAGCTCGTCGCGGATGGTCTCGGGCGCGATTTCCGGCTGGCCGAGACCGCGGCGCAACGGATTATGGTGCGCGAGCAAACGTTCGATGCGATTGTTCAGTGTTTCTGGATGGGCGAGATCGACGAGGCGGATGGCGCGGCGGCCAACCTTGTCCTCATAGGCGGGGCCGATGCCACGCTTGGTGGTGCCGATGCGCGTGGTCGGCGAAGCGGCGTTCTCGCGCAGCTCGTCGAGCTCCTGATGGATCGACAGGATCAGTGTGGCGTTCTCGGCGATGCGCAGGTTGTCCGGACTGATCTTGACGCCCTGCTCGCGAATGCGCGTCACTTCATTGACGAAGGCGCGCGGATCAACGACGACGCCGTTGCCGATGACGGAAAGCTTGCCCGGGCGAGCGACACCGGAGGGCAGCAGCGACAGCTTGTAGGAAACACCGTCGATCACCAGCGTGTGGCCGGCATTATGACCGCCCTGGAAGCGGACGACCACGTCGGCACGCTCGGACAGCCAGTCGACGATTTTGCCCTTGCCTTCGTCTCCCCACTGGGAGCCGACCACCACTACGTTCGCCATTGAAAAAGGTCCTGTCGTTCAAGTGTCAGACCTTTCCGCACTCGCCACCAACGGCAGCACCCGCACGGAAAGCCCCGATGCTTTGGGCACCGGGGCTTGACCGACTATAACGACCCCGGCCCGGCAATGAAAGCCGCGATGTCGGAAATCTGCCATTTATCCGAAAGCCGGCGTACCGGATTTCCCGAAAGAGACGTGCGCGAAACTTCGGGACCGACTAGGAAGAGGCACCAAGACTGACAAGAGGTGTTCTGTGACCGATGAGAGTGTTTGGTCGCGTCTCTACAGCCGCCCCTATCTCCTGCTGATATTGTCGCCGCTCTTCTGGGCGGGCAACGCCGTGGCGAGCCGTCTTGCCGTAGGGCAGGTCTCGCCCATGGCGCTCACTACGTTCCGCTGGTCGGGCGTCCTGCTGTTGCTCGCTCTCTTCGCCCGCAAGCCGATCATGGCCGACTGGGCGGTGATGAAGAGCCGCCTTCCCTACATGCTGGCGATGGGCGCCCTCGGCTTTACCTTCTTCAATGCCTTCTTCTATATCGCCGCTCATTTCACCTCTGCGGTCAATATCGGCATCATTCAGGGCGCATTGCCCGGCCTCGTCTTCATCTTCGCGTATCTCATCACCGGCACACGCGCAGGATTTGGCCAACTGGCCGGCATGGCGATCACACTGGTCGGTGTTGGGGTGATCGCCGTCAAAGGCGATGTGAGCACCCTCGCCTCGCTCGATCTCAATGTCGGCGACCTGATGATGCTTGCCGCCTGTGTGGTCTACGCTCTTTACACGGTACTGCTGCCCCGCCGGCCGAAGATCGCCGGCTTGTCTTTCTTTGCCGGTCTTTCAGTCGCAGCCTTCCTCACCTCGCTGCCTTTCCTTGCCGCCGAGATCGCCATGGGACAGTATGTGGCGCCGACGCCCTTCGGCTGGCTGGTCGTCGCCTATTGTGCAATCTTCCCTTCGGTGATTTCACAAGTCTTCTTCGTGCGCGGCGTCGAACTCGTCGGGCCAGGGCGAGCGGGCGTGTTCATCAATCTGATCCCGGTGTTCGCGTCGGTGCTCGCCGTGCTGGTGCTTGGCGAAAGCTTCTATACCTTCCACGCCTTGGCACTTGCGCTGGTGCTCGGCGGCATCTTCTGGGCGGAATGGAGCAAGCGAGGCCGGGCCTGAACCACCGATCATTGACGAAGGGTCAGTGTCGCCGTAAGGCTGCTGTCAGTGTAGTCGCCACCCGGCTGATTGGAACGAACGATCTTGTGCTCGCCATCGAGCCCGAGCTCGACGGTTCGGTTGATCTTGTAGCCGATACCGGCCTTCAACGTCGTGGTCGTGACCTCGCGATCGACGCCGGCATAGTCTTCCAGCGTCACACCGCCGCCGCTCACCACAAAGGCGTTGGGCGTCAACGCATAGGTGACTGTCAGCTCGCCATTCCGCTTCAGCACTCCGGAAGCCCCTGCCGACGACGTTGGAGCGAAGCTGGTAGCGGCAATCGCGTTGAGACGCAGCAACTCACTGGGGTCCCAGGTCAGCGACGCCGAACCGATCACGCCGGAGATGTCCGCGAGGCTGTCCTCATCGAACCGCTCATAGCCATATCCTAGCGCCAGCTCACCAATCAGGTCGTCGCGCGACACGGCAACGCCAGCCTTGGCCTCGCCTCCGACGCCGCTTCGGCTCAGACCATCACCCGACGCAGGACGATCGAAACTGCGCCCGAAAGCGCCAAGCTCGACAAAGGGCTGAAGGACGGCACCCGTATCGAGCGACAGGCGCAACGACGATGAAAGGGCGGTGTTGTCGAGCGTCGTATCGGTTTCGTTAGCTGTGCGGTCGATACCGAGGCCGGTCTTGAGGCCGAGAAGGCCGCCAAACCGCTCATAGCCGAGAGTGCCGGAGAAGGTGTTTTCCTTGCCATCGCCAGACGTATCGTCGCGAAGGGTCCAGCCGGCCGACGCGGTAATGCGGTCGGCATTGGTGACATCGAAGCGGCCATTGATGCTGGCGTCGCCCTCTGGCAGCGATTCCTCGATGCCGGAAAGCGAGCGGCGATAGCCGCCGGAAAAACGCATCTCGACACTGTTGCGCTCCCAATCCGAACGCGCATCGATCTCACCGGTCGATCGAAGAAAGGTCTCATCACCCTGGATCGAATGATGCCGTAAACCAAGGCCGGTCGAAGTCGTAGCATTCAGGATAAAGCTGCCGAGGCGCAAACCCAGCGGTTCATATTCGGCGCGCGCATCGGATTCGCGCGTCACCGGCGGCAAGCTGGGCACTACGGCAGGAAGCTTGGCCGAAAGGCTGGCCGGCTCGGGACGCACCACAGTCCTGAGTTCCGGAACGGGAAGGCTGGAGCGCAGTTGCGGGATGGTGAATTCGGTCTTGTCCGGCTTGGGAGCTGCGACCTCTTCGGATCCGTTGAGCGTCGGGTCAGTGACGGTGTTGGCTTGCGACGTCGGCAGCGTGGGCTTCAGAGAGGATACGATGTCAGGATCATCGGCCTCCTGCGCGTGAGATGGCGCAACAAGGAGGACGGACGTCATCGTCAGAAGCCAACAGGCCGCCCGCCGCCCCACCCCAGACCTCCGTCGCCGCGCGCACCACCCCAAGCGGTGTTCAGTGTTGACGAAGAGTAAATGAAGCTGGTTAACGAGCAGTTAGAAGAGCAACAAGGGAAGGTTCCGGCTTTTTCTCAATAGGCGGGTGGCAAAGGAGAATCGCCACCCAGATACTTGGCCACCAAGGGCTCCGATCTATGCCACGGGCGCCGGCTCGACCACGAACCGACCGTCGCGATGGCCGGTAATACGCACACGAGCGCCAACCGGCAGATCCGGGCCATCCGCTCTCCAAACGGTGTCATCGAGACGGATATGGCCTGAGCCTCCCTCGATCGCCCGGTCGACCACGGCAAGCCGGCCGACCTGTCGGCCCAGGCGATCGTTGGCGAAGCCGTCGCCCTCCTTGGCCGCTCGACCATAGAAGCGCCGGCCGATCAGAACGGACGCCGCCGAGAGCAGGACGAAGAGAACCAGCTCCACCTGCCAGCTGAGGCTGACGACAAGCGCGATCAGCCCCACAATTAACGCTGCCGCGCCGAACCAGATGAAGAAAGTGCCGGGCACCAACACCTCGATGCCAGCGAGCAGCAACGCCAGGAGCAACCAGGACCATGGCCCCAGATACTCAACCAGCCCCGCGATCATGCCCATGATGAGACCCTTCCTCGGTCCTCTGAATTAACCGCCAACCGGTGGCACGGCACCGCGCCGACGCGGCGAGCCGTCTACCGGGGCACCTCGGGACGTGTCGTCGCTGAAGGCCGAGCGCGCCAGCTCGGCGATACCGCCCAGCGACCCGATCAGGGCCGAAGCCTCTACCGGCAGCATAAGGATCTTCTGGTTGGGCGAATGGGCAAACTGCCCAAGCGCCTGAGTATACTTGTCGGCGATGAAGTAGTTGAGCGCCTGCACGTCGCCGTTGGAGACAGCCTCGGACACCAGTGACGTCGCCTTGGCCTCGGCCTCGGCGAGACGTTCACGCGCTTCGGCGTCACGGAAAGCAGCCTCTCGCCGACCTTCTGCCTGCAGCACCTGTGCCTGCTTTTCACCCTCGGCTTTCAGGATGGCCGACTGCCTCAAACCTTCGGCCTCCAGAATCTGGGCGCGCTTCTCGCGCTCGGCCTTCATCTGGCGCGCCATGGAGGCAACGAGGTCAGCAGGCGGATTGATGTCCTTGATCTCGACACGGGTGATCTTGACGCCCCAAGCCTCTGTTGCCGCGTCGACAACATGGAGGAGGCGGACGTTGATCTCGTCGCGATTGCTGAGCAGGCTATCGAGATCCATCGACCCCATGACCGTGCGGATGTTGGTCATGGTGATATTGAGGATGGCGCTCTGAAGGTTGGAAACCTCGTAAGCGGCCCGCGCCGCATCGAGCACCTGATAAAAGGCCACGCCATCCACCGTGCAGGTGGCATTGTCCCGGGTGATGATTTCCTGGCTCGGCACGTCCAGCACCTGCTCCATGCGATTGAGCTTCGCGCCGATGCGATCGAAGAACGGGATGATGAGATTGAGGCCCGGCTGGAGCGTGCGCGTGTAGCGGCCGAAACGTTCGACGGTCCAATTGTAGCCTTGCGGCACCTGCTTGATGCCCGCGAACAGAACGATAATGGCAAAAAGAACGAGGGCGATGATGGCTACGTCGCCACCGCTCAGAAAGACGTTCATGACAAGCCTCCCGGAAACACCTCAAGAGTCTAGGCATTCCCGGGAAGGAATTCAAATGACAACGCGTTCAGGCGGCAACCGTCGCGGGCTGCATGGGTGCCAGGCGGCCGGTCGGCCGCAGGACGCCCTCGGCACCTGCAAGCGCGCCCTCGACCAGTTCCAGGCCGAGAAACCGCGACCGCTCGAACGGACCGGGCATGGCGAGCTTCTCCATGCCGCGCGTCGAAAAGCCGAAGCGCCGATAATAGGGCTCGTCGCCAACCAGAACGATGGCGTCATGACCGAACGCCCTCGCCCGCTCGGCGGCGAGCCGCATCAAGGCTGCACCGATGCCAGCGCCCCGACACTCGTCTTCAACGGCGAGCGGACCCAGCAGCAAAAGCGGAGTCCGACCGGCCATGGCTTCCCAAAGGCGCACGCTGCCGACGAGACGGTCACCGTCCCGGGCAACGAGCGCCAACCCCTCGGCGGGAAGACGCCCCGAGCGAATCTTCTCCGAGGATTTGCGGAAACGGGCCGGCCCGAAGGCACGGTCGAGCAATGTCTCACGGGCGAAAATGTCACCCGCTTGTTCATTCATGTAGGCGATCATCGAGGCAACCCCGCCCCCCGCCCTTTAAGGCGGGGTGATGAAGTCACAAAAGGAACCGGTCGGAGGCTGCCGCCCGGAGTGAATTCAGATCACGTAGGCCTTGAGCGGCGAGAAGCCGTTAAAGGCAACCGCCGAATAGGTCGTCGTGTAGGCACCCGTGCCTTCGATCAGCACTTCGTCGCCGATCTCCAGACTGATCGGCAGCTCGTAGGGCGTCTTCTCGTAGAGGACATCGGCGCTGTCGCAGGTCGGACCGGCCAGTACGCAGGGGGCAGTGGCGCCACCATCATGCCGGGTGCGGATCGGATAACGGATCGCCTCTTCCATCGTCTCGGCGAGACCGCCGAACTTGCCGATGTCGAGATAGACCCAGCGCTGCTCGTCGTCGCGATGCTTCTTGGAGATCAGCACCACTTCCGCCTTGATCATGCCGGCACCGCCGACCATGCCGCGACCCGGCTCGATGATCGTTTCGGGCACGTGGTTGCCGAAGTGGCGGCGCACGGCCTCGTCGATCGAGCGGCCATAGGCCTCGGTCGCCGGAACGTCCTTGAGATAACGGGTCGGGAAGCCACCGCCGAGGTTGACCATCTTGAGCTGGATGCCGCGCTCGGCAAGCTGAGCGAAGATGCCGGCGGCCGAAGCCAACGCGCCGTCCCAGGCGCCGAGGTTGCCCTGCTGCGACCCGACGTGGAAGGAGATGCCGTAGGCAGTGAGGCCGGAGCGATGCGCATGCTCCAGCACTTCGGAAGCCATCGACGGCTCACAACCGAACTTGCGGCTCAGCGGCCATTCGGCTCCGGCGCCATCGCAGAGGATGCGGCAGAATACCTTGACGCCACGCTTGCCGGTTGCCTCGGCCTGACGGGCGACCTTGTCCACTTCGGCCTCGCAGTCGACAGCGAACAGGTTGACGCCCAGCTCGAGGGCACGAGCGACATCGCGTTCCTTCTTGATGGTGTTGCCGAAGGAGATGCGGTCGGACGTGGCGCCGGTCGCCAGCACCATCTCGATCTCCGGGATCGAGGCGCAGTCGAAGGACGAGCCGAGATCGGCCAAGAGCTGCAGCACTTCCGGCGCCGGGTTGGCCTTTACCGCGTAGTAGATGCGGGTGTCGGGCAAGGCATGGCGGAAGGCATTGAAGTTGTCGCGCACGACATTGAGGTCGACAACGAGGCAGGGGCCTTCGGGTCGTCGGCTGGCAAGGAAGTCAAGGATACGCGCGGTCATGGCCCGGAACTCCGTCGTCCAAACACTGTGTTCTGAGGATGAGCTACCCTTCTCCGCGACCGGTGTGGACCCGGCACGCGCGAGCAAATACATCCTCGTCGCCTTCCGTTCCCGGAAGACGGTGGATTTCAGATACGACCTCGAACCCCAAGCGATCGACGAAGATGCGTCGAGCGATCAAGATCTCTGGTCGTGCAGCCTTTGATTGGACGGATTGCTCCTGTCCGCACGTCCGGCAAGGAAGTAGTGTTGCCTCTTTAGTAACGTCGGCGTTTGGAGCGCCGGCAGAGACCAAAAAAGCCCTCTACGTCGTTGCTTTAAGTCGCGTCCGCCGCTTGAGAAGCGGCTTAGACCCGGTTTAACTCCGGTCACCGGTTTGCCCTCGCCGGAACCGCCGTTAGCGGCCCTAGCGAAACCGGCACGCAACCACAGGCACGTGCGAAATTGGGCAAGGACGCATGTACTCTGCGTCGCCCCCTTCTGCAAGACCCTCAGACCGGAAAATGCGTTTGTGACGTAATTTTCATGAGTGCTGTGCCCCCGCGCACATTGGAACGGTGGCCAAACTCTTTTTGTCACATCCAGAAGGTGCACAAGCCCTTCCGAGGTGGCAATAGTTCAACAGGAAGAATTCAATTGTCCACTCATCGGAAACGATAGGTAAAACACGAGAAAAACGCATGATTCTGCTACAGAGACCCGATTTTTCATATTGACGAGGCTGATTGGAGTCAGATCTTTAGGGTTAACGGAATGCGACTGCCGGTTGGCCGATTGTGGCCGCCTGCGAGATGGTCGATCCTAAAGCGCTTTCGCCATCTTGCAGGCGGTCCGGAGGCCACGGATCTGCTCGCAAGGTGTTGCCGGAAGCATGGGTGTCCTCAAACTGGCGGCGTAGAATGGATACATTTACTCGCATGCGCACTTTCGTGGAGGTCGTCGAAGCGGGCGGCTTCTCCGCGGCAGCGCGAAAGCTTGGTCGGTCGAAGGCCCTGATATCGAAATACGTCAAGGAACTTGAGGATGAGTTGGGTGCCCGCCTGATGAACCGCACGACGCGGCGCCTATCACTTACCGAGCTGGGGCAGGCCTACTTCCGCGATGCAGGCGAGATTCTTCAGCGGGTCGATGACCTCCAGGATATGGTCCGCGAACGTCACGGCGAACCTACAGGCCTGTTGCGCGTCGCCGCTCCTCGCACCTACGGCGATTCGACGCTCGGCAAGGCCATCATGGATTTCGTGGCCGCCAATCCGGCAATCCGCCTCGATCTGCGTCTGGACGATCGCTTCGTCGACCTAATCGACGAAGGCTTCGACTGTGCAATCCGCGTCAGCGAACTCTCCGATTCAAGTCTGATTGCCCGCAAGCTCGCCGACTATCGCTTTGCGACCGTGGTGCATCCCGATGTCGCAGCGGTGCACGGCCTGCCGGACACGCCCGATGACCTGACACGACTGCCTTGCATCATCGATTCCAACCTTCGCAACCGCTTCAACTGGCGCTTCCTGGTCGATGGCGTCCGGCAAACCGTTCCGGTGTCGGGCCGTGTCGAGGTCAACTCCCCCTCCGCCGTGCGCTTGGCCGCGCTGGCCGGGCTTGGCTACGGCTCGGTTCCCTACAAGATGGTGGAAGACGATATTGCTGCCGGCCGGTTGAAGATCGTGCTGTCCGACTTCGAACTCGGCGCAGCCAACATCTACGTCGTCTACCCGCACCGGCGTCATCTCTCTGCCAAGATCCGTGCCTTCGTCGACTTCATGGCCGACTGGTTCCAGAAGAACGGCGACGAATGCAGCGGGGGTCCAGGTAACACCGTCGAGGAAGCCGAACAGCCGAGTTGACATCGTCCCGCCTTGTTTGGCAGCGATGTCTGGCCGGAGGCACTGACCTCCGCCGCTGTCGCTACGGGATGCCGCACTTGATCAAGAAGACGACCTTCGTTGCCGCAGTGCTCGCAGGAGCCTTTGTTACGGCAGGACCGGCCCGAGCCCATCCGCATGTCTGGGTCGACGCGAAGGCCGAGGTCGTGTTTGACGACAAGGGTCAAATCACCGCTGTCCGCAATATCTGGCGCTTCGACGACGCCTATTCGGCTTTCGCGAGCCAGGGCCTTGATACCAACGGGGATGGCAAGCTCAGCACCGAGGAGCTGAAGCCGCTAGCCGACATCAACGTCAAGTCGCTCAAGGACTACGCTTACTTTACCTTCATCACCGCCCCCGACGGCAAGGACATCGATTTCGACAAGCCGACCGAGTATTGGCTGCAGGACGACGGCGGCCGCCTGATCCTGTTCTTCACCTTGCCCACCAAGGCGCCTGTGAAGACGTCCGGCAAGACCAAGCTCGAAATCTACGACCCGACCTTTTTCGTCGCCTTCCGCATGATAGACGACAAGGACGGACCAATCGTCCTGGACAAGGCACCAAAAGGCTGTGTCGCCAAGGCGTTCCGCCCGCCGGACATGGATCCGGCAGCGGCCGCCGCATTGGCTGCGATCCCCGCCGACCAGCGAGATCTGCCGCCAGACCTCCAACTCCTCGCCGATGATCAAACGAATGGGGCTGACATCACATGCCCTTGAGCGAACGCACTGTCTCAGTCGTGGTTTTTGCAACCACAACCCTGATGCTTGGCTCGGCCACAGCCATCGCCTCAACCGGCCCGTTCGGCGTGGGCCTGCCGGAGCCAGCCGCCACGGGGGGCGCTTTCCTGCCGGGCCTTTTCCGGTTCATTGCCGGCTGGCAGGCTACCTTTTACAGAGATCTAACGGCCACATTGACCGCAATGAAGGCCAACGGCAATGCCGGCTTCTGGCTGATGGGTCTGTCATTTCTTTACGGCGTTCTGCACGCCATCGGCCCTGGCCACGGCAAGGCGGTGATATCGACCTATGTGCTCGCCAACCGCGAAACCGCCCGGAACGGCGCGATTCTCGCTTTTGTTTCGGCGCTCGCCCAGGCGGTAACGGCCGTTGTCATGGTGCTCGTTGCCGCAATTCTCCTTGGCGCCACCTCGATCGCCATGACCCGCGCGGCAGCGCTGCTGGAAACCGGTTCCTTCGCCCTAATCGCCCTGCTTGGCCTATGGCTGATCTGGCGCAAGATCGTCAAGCCAATCGGCGAATGGATGGCAGAGCGCTATGCTCCTGTCGTCGTGGCGGTGGGCGGAGCACCAATCGTGATGACGACAAGCTTTGCCGCCGCCATCACGCACGATGACTGCGGGCATGAGCATCACCGGTTGGGGCTAAGGCAGTCTCGGCACGTCCATGGCGAGAGCTGCGGCCATGTTCACGCACCATCACTCGAAGCAGCCTCGGGACGCCTGGACTGGAAGAAAGCCTGGTCAGCGGTGGTCGCCGTAGGTCTCCGCCCCTGCACTGGCGCTTTGATCGTTCTGGTTTTCGCCCTGAGCCAAGGCCTGTTCGCCGCCGGCATCGCATCGGCTTTTACCATGGCGTTTGGTACCGGCGTCACCGTTGCAGCTCTGACGCTCGCAGCCGTTACGACGCGCGGTCTTGCCGTTCGTCTGGCCGCCACCGGCAGCGGCGAGCTCGCCCATCGCTTGCATGCCCTCATTGAAGCCGGAGCCGCCGTCGTCGTGCTGCTGTTCGGTCTTGTGATGTTCGGTGCGTCGCTCTGGGGCTGATGCCTCAGCGTTTGGCAGCTTCAGCGGAGATGGCCGCACCGAAGGCTTCGAGAATCGCCTTCGAGGGACCGTCTGCCGCGCCCCAGTATTCGGGATGCCACTGGACGCCCAGCGTGAAACCGGGAGCCCCCTTCACCGACACTGCCTCGATGGTGCCGTCCGGCGCCGTTGCCTCGACGACGAGGCGATCGGAAAGCCGCGCCACCGCCTGGCGATGCAGCGAATTCACTTGAATCTCGCCGTCGACAATTCGTCCAAGACAGCCACCCGGGGCGATCGTCACGCCATGGCGGATGGCAAACTTGCCATCCATCTCCGGAACGTCGGGATGACGATGGTCCATGCGCCCCGGCAGTTCCTGAATATCAGAGGCCAACGAACCGCCGAGAGCCACGTTGAGTTCCTGCAAGCCGCGACAGATGCAGAGCAGCGGAATGCCACGCTCAATGGCCCGGCGGATCAGCGGCAGGCTGGTCGCATCGCGGACCTCATCATATGGCCCCATCGCTTCGGTGGCCGCTACGCCGTAATGCGAGGGATGGACATTGGTGCGCGATCCCGTCGCGACAACGCCATCCACCCGGTCGAGCACCGCGTCGAGATCGAGACGTGTCCCGAAAGCCGACAGGATGAGCGGCATGCCGCCCGACACGCCGAGAACGGCCTCAAGGTAGGTGCTGGGTGCGCAATGCCAAGTGTAGCCGTCGAAAGAGCGGGTATCGGCTGTGAAAAGAACGACGGGAGCGGTCATGACATATCCGAGGCGTTGATAACCGGCCTAGTTAACCGATCAGCAGTAGCTGCGGAAAGTCCAATGTTGTGGCGGGCCATGGCAAACGCCCACATACGGCGATTTTACGCAACTTTCGGAAAAGTTTGCAGAATTAGAGCATCAACTAATTGCACCGCGCGGATTTTTTTGGCTTTAATGCGGCCAACACCGGTTCGGGCATGTTCGGAGAGGGCGAGCCGCGTTCAAGTTTCCGCGATGGCGCCGCGCCGAGCGGGGCAACGAGATAAAGGGCAACGGGAGGATCGCATGGATCGTCGTCAGTTCATCACCAAAGTCGGATTGGTTTCCACCGGCGCCGCCGCGAGCGTGGGTACGCTCGCCATGCCGGCCATCGCGCAGTCCCAGCCGGAAATCAAATGGCGCCTCGCCTCGAGCTTCCCGAAGTCCACCGATGCCATTTTTGGATCATGCGAGCTGTTTGCCAAGACGGTTTCGGAAGCCACTGACGGCAAGTTCCAGATTCAGGTCTTCCCCGCTGGCGAACTGGTGCCGCCGCTGCAAGTGCTCGACGCCGTGCAGAACGACACCGTAGAAATCACTCACACCGCTTCCTACTATTTCATCGGCAAGGACCTGACCTTCGCCATCGCCACCTCGTTGCCATTCGGGCTCAACACCCGCCAGCAGCAGGCCTGGATCATCCAGGGCGGCGGCCTCGACCTGATGAATGACTTCCTTGCCAACTACAACGCGGTGATGCTGCTCGGTGGCAACACCGGCACGCAGATGGGTGGCTGGTTCCGCAACGAGATCAACACGGTCGCCGACCTCAAGGGACTGAAGTTCCGCGTCGGCGGCGTCGGCGGCAAGGTGCTGTCCATGCTGGGCGTCGTGCCACAGCAGATCCCGGCTCCCGACATTTATCCGGCACTTGAGAAGGGCACCATCGACGCCACAGAGTGGGTCGGCCCGTATGACGACGAGCGTCTCGGCCTCTATCAGGTGGCGAAGTATTACTATTACCCGAGCTTCTGGGAAGGCTCGTCGGCCCTGCAGTACATGATCAACAAGAAGAAGTGGGAAGAGCTGCCGCAGGCCTACAAGGCCGTGCTGAAGGCCGCCGCCGCCCTCGCCAACGACGACATGACCGCCGCCTACGATGCCCGTAACTTCGCGGCGCTGAAGCGCCTTGTGGCCCAGGGCGTCCAGCTCCGGCCGTTCAGCCGCGAGATTCTCGATGCGGCCTATGACGCCTCCTTCAAGCTTTACGAGGATGAAGCAGCCAAGAACCCTGCCTTCAAGAAGGTCTACGAGCCGTGGAAGCAGTTCCGCGCCGAGAGCTACCAGTGGTTCCGCGTCGCCGAGTACAACTTCGACAGCTATGTCTATTCGCAGCAGGCCGCCGGCAAATAAGCAGGCGCTCTTGCGGAATGTAAAAGGCCGGCGGAGCGATCCACCGGCCTTTCATGTTTACGGTAGGGCTCTCAGGGTTTGGTCCCGCTATCAGGGGCCGGTGCGCCAAAGGATGGCGCCGGCGCGCCGAAGGATGGTGCAGGCGCACCAAAGGACGGTGCGGCAGGTGTTCCGAACGGGCTCGCTCCCGGATTGCCTGGCGCGCCGAACGCCGGCGCGGCCGGTGCCGGCGCCATGATGTCGATCTTGACGTTGTCGAGATTTACCGCCGCGCGATCGGCCTTGTAGTGCGTCACCATGCCGGGGAACAGGATGACGAGCGCCACCATCAGAACCTGAATCAGAACGAAGGGGATGGCCCCGAGATAGATCTGCGACGACGTGACCGGGGCCGTCCTCTGGCCGGAGATCTTGTCGACATAGGGATGATTTGGCGCCACCGACCGCAGGAAGAACAGCGCGAAGCCAAAGGGCGGATGCATGAAAGACGTCTGCATGTTGACGCCCAGGAGCACGCCGAACCAAACGAGATCGATCCCTAGCTTGTCGGCGACGGGAGCCAGCAGTGGGATGATGATGAAGGCCAGCTCGAAATAGTCGAGGAAGAAGGCCAGGAAGAAGACGAGAATGTTGACGACGATCAGGAAGCCAACCTCGCCGCCCGGCAGCCCGGCGAGCAGGCTTTCCACCCAGAGATGTCCGTTGATGCCATAGAAGGTCAGCGAAAAGACGCGAGCACCCAGGAGCACGAACATGCAGAATGCGGAGAGCTTTGCCGTCTGCTCCAGCGCCTGCACCACCATGCGGAAGGTGAGGCGGCGGTTAAAGATGGCGAGCAGCAGCGCGCCGACCGAGCCCATGGCGCCGCCTTCCGTTGGCGTAGCAACGCCGATGAAGATCGTGCCGAGCACCAGGAACACCAGCACCAGCGGCGGAACCAACGATGTCAGCACCTTGATGAGAAGGCGCCAGCCGCGCAGCGTCCTCGCCTCCGGCGGCAGGGCCGGCACCCACTTGGGTCGGACGATCGAGACTATGAAGACAAACAGCGCATAAAAGCCGGTCAGTATCAGGCTCGGATACAGCGCCCCCTTGTACATGTCGCCGACCGAACGGCCGAGCTGATCGGCCAGCACGATCAGCACGAGGCTTGGCGGAATGATTTGGGCAAGCGTTCCCGAAGCCGCAATGACGCCAGAAGCAATGCGCCGGTCATAGCCGTAGCGCAGCATGATCGGCAGCGAGATGAGGCCCATGGCGATCACCGACGCGGCGACGACGCCCGTGGTGGCCGCAAGCAGCGCACCGACGAAGATGACCGCATAGGCAAGGCCACCACGGATCGGTCCGAACAGCTGGCCGATGGTATCGAGCAGATCTTCCGCCATGCCCGAGCGCTCCAGCACCAACCCCATGAAGGTGAAGAATGGGATGGCAAGCAGCGTGTCGTTGCTCATGATCGACCAGACACGGTCGGGAATTGCCTGGAACAGGTTCGGCGACAACAGGCCAAGCTCGATGCCGATAAGTCCGAAGCCGAAACCGCACGCGGCTAGGGCAAACGCGACGGGATAGCCGATCAACAGAAACAGCAACATCGAGCCGAACATGATCGGCGCGAGATTGGCGACGAGGAAAGCGGTCATGACAGGTCGTCCTCGTCGATCAGTTTTGGCTGCCGTGGGCGGGCGACGGGTCCGGCCCCTCGCCCGCTAGGAAGGCAATGCGCTTGATGATCTCGCTCACACCCTGCAGGCCGAGCAACGCGAAGCCAATGGGAATCAGCACCCAGGCCGGCCATAGCGGCAGGCCACCGGCACTCGACGACACCTCGCCTGAGAAAACCTTCGAGACCACCTGCGGCCAGCTCAGCCAGATCGCGGCGACCGTGAACGGCATCAGAAAAAACAAGGTTCCGAGAATATCGATCACAACCTGCGTGCGGCGGCTGAGATGCGAGGCGACAATATCGATTCTGACATGCTCGCCCCGCAGCAGCGTGTAACCGGCGCAGAGCAGGAATACCGCCGAGAACAGATACCACTGCCCTTCCAGGAGCGAATTGGCCGAGTAGTTGAAGAGCTTGCGAACGATGGCGTTGCCTGCCGATAACAAGATCGCCGCCAGCACCAGCCAACGAACGAAATAATTGACGCCGACGTTCAGCGCGTCGATCGCCCTGCATACCCTGAGCAAGCCTCGCATCATGTTCCCCCGGCCGAGCAACCGCCGCTCCCAACGCGCGCGGCCGCGCTCCCGGCCCATCTTCGTTTTTCCTGCGGATTGCAGGGTTCCATAGCTCATTTTCGGCAAGAAGCACAAGCAACCCGCAGGGAATACGCAGTTCCTATATGGTCTTGGCCGATTTCCGTCGAGCCCCCCTGAGCCTAAGGTGCAGGGCTCGCGCGCCGCACGGCTTTCCGCTAGAAAGGCTCTAAACTCACTGTCCGGATTGAAACCAAATGCCGCTGCCGTCCGACCATCCCAAGATCGCCCATGGCAAGGTTGGTGTTCTTCTCGTCAATCTCGGGACGCCCGACGGTACGGACCGCCGGTCGATGCGGCGTTATCTCGAAGAATTCTTGTCCGATCGAAGAGTCATCGAGACGTCGCGTCTGATCTGGTACCCGGTTCTCTACGGCATCATTCTGAACACACGACCTCAGAAGAAGGGCCGCGACTACGATACGATCTGGAACCGGGAGCTCAACGAAAGCCCGCTTCGCACCTACACGCGTTCGCAGGCGGAAAAGCTTACAGCCCGACTTGGGGACGGTGTGGTCGTCGACTGGGCGATGCGCTACGGCAATCCATCGATCGCCAGCCGGCTAGACGCGCTTCAGGCGGCTGGCTGCGAGCGCATCCTCGTCTACCCCCTCTATCCGCAATACGCCGCCGCGACGACGGCCACGGTCAACGACATGGCCTTTGCGCATCTTCTGAAGAAGCGCTGGCAGCCGGCCTTGCGCACCGTACCGCCCTATCACGACGATCCCGTCTACATCGACGCGCTTGCCCGCTCGGTCGAAGCGCATCTCGCCACTCTTTCGTTCGATCCTGAGGTGGTGCTCGCCTCGTTCCATGGTATCCCCAAGAGCTACTTTCAGAAGGGCGACCCCTACTACTGCCATTGCCAGAAGACGGGCCGCCTCCTGCGCGAGCGCCTGGGCTGGGGCGAGGACCGGCTGCGCATCACCTTTCAGTCACGCTTCGGACCGGAAGAGTGGCTACAGCCCTATACCGACAAGACCGTCGAGGCACTGGCGAAGTCGGGCGTCAAATCGCTCGCGGTCATGACACCGGGCTTCGTTGCCGATTGTCTGGAGACTATCGAGGAAATCGGCGTCGAGAATGCCGACATCTTCCACGCCAACGGCGGCGTCAATTTCGCCCGCATTCCGTGCCTGAATGATGGCGACGACGGCATGGCGGTGATTGAACATGTTGTTCGCCGCGAGCTTCAAGGCTGGTTTTGATCGCGGTGATTGCGGGTTTTCTTGACCTTCGCAAAGTTCACCCGACTGCACAGCCTTGGGCTTTTGACTATTAACCGGCTTTTCAAAAAGCACCGGACGTCGAACTTCGTTCTTTTCGTTTCAGCGCTGACTGGAAAACTTGTCCCCGGCATGCTCTAATGTCTGAAGGGCACGGCATGGAAGGTACAGGGGCCGCCGTTTCGCCCGTTATTCGCAATTCCCGTTGACCTGAAAGACGCGGAGATCTTCCGGCACCAGGGGTGCCGCGACAGGAGAGGTTTGAATGAATTCATGGCCCGTGCATGGCACGATCACCGGTCCCATTGTCATGATCGGTTTTGGCTCCATTGGACGCGGTACGCTGCCGCTCATCGAACGGCACCTTGAATTCGACCGATCACGCTTCGTCGTCATCGACCCCAGCGACGCCGGCAAGGACATTCTTGCCTATCACGGCATCCGCTTCATTCAGGCGAAGATCACCCCCGACAATTACCGCGAGATCCTGACGCCGTTGCTCACCGAGGGTGGCGGCCAGGGCTTTTGCGTCAACCTCTCCGTCGACACCGGCTCGCTCGACATCATGAAGCTCTGCCGCGAAATTGGCGCGCTCTATATCGACACCGTCGTCGAGCCCTGGGAGGGTTTCTACTTCGACAAGTCAATCGAACCGGCCCATCGCACCAACTATTGGCTTCGCGAGGCTGTTCGTGCCGAGAAGCTGGCCCATCCCGGCGGACCCACGGCCGTTTCCTGCTGTGGCGCCAATCCGGGCATGGTCTCCTGGTTCGTCAAGATCGCGGTCGAAAACCTCGCGCGCGACATGGGCATCACCTACGAAGTTCCCAAGAGTCGCGAGGACTGGGCGCGCCTGATGCAGACCGTTGGCGTCAAGGGCATCCATATTGCCGAGCGCGACACCCAACGCACGCTTATCCCACATTCGATGGACGTCTTCCGCAACACCTGGTCAGTGGACGGCTTCGTCTCGGAAGGCCTGCAGCCGGCCGAACTCGGTTGGGGTACCGGCGAAACCTGGGAGCCTGAGACCGCCCGACATCACGACGGCGGCTGCCAGGCGGCCATCTATCTGCTGCAGCCCGGCGCCAACACGCGCGTCCGGACTTGGTGCCCGACGCCGGGCCCGCAGTTTGGCTTCCTCGTGACCCACAATGAGGCCATCTCGATCGCCGACTACTATACGGTCGGTGAAGGCGCCAAGCCGGACTACCGGCCAACCTGCCATTACGCCTACCACCCGGCCAACATCGCCGTGCTCTCCCTGCACCAGATGTTCGGCCAAGGTGGGCAGGTGCAGACGGAAACCGAGGTCCTTTCCGAGGACAAGATCATCGACGGCGCCGACGAGCTCGGCGTTCTGCTCTACGGGCATGGCAAGAACGCCTACTGGTACGGCTCACAGCTGACCATCGAAGAAGCGCGCAAACTCGCTCCCTATCAGAATGCTACCGGCCTTCAGGTCACCTCTGCGGTACTGGCCGGCATGGTCTGGGCGCTTGAAAATCCGGAAGCTGGTATCGTTGAGACCGACGAGGTCGATCATATCCGCTGCCTCGAGGTGCAGATGCCCTATCTCGGGCCAGTGAAGGGTTATTACACCGACTGGACACCGCTCGCCGGCCGTCCAGGGTTCTTCCCGGAGGACATCGACGAGAACGACCCCTGGAGTTTCCGTAACATTCTCGTGCGGTAGAAGCGCCGAGATAGCGGACATATGACGGGCCTCGCCTCTCCGAGAAACGAGGCCCTTTATTTTGCCAGCCATGCTCGACCGACTGTATTTTTACGTATTTTGTAGTATGAATCTCCAGATCGACTTTTGGTCGGCAGGGGGGATCATCGTGAGCAACTCTATTTCTCTTTTGTATTTCCGCACCGCCGCGATCCTGCTGATCGTCGGCATGGTCTTCGGCATCTACATGTCGGCAAGCGGCAACCACGCTGCGACTGGCGCGCATGCCCATCTCAATCTGATCGGCTTCGTCGTAATGTCGATCTACGGCATCTTCTTTGGGCTCAACCCGCAACGAAGTGGCGGTCGTTTGCCAAAGATCCTATGGGGTCTCAACACGGTCGCGGCCGTGGTGATGTTCCCGTCGCTGGCGCTGCTGCTCTATGGGCACCCGAGCTTCGAACCGATCGTCGCGATAGCTGCCCTGCTGGCGCTTGCCGGCGCCATTCTGTTCGCGGTGATCCTGTTCCGAACGGAAGCCGCCTGATCAGCCCTTCCAGAGCAGCGTGTCGCGATCACCGGGGATGTCGAGCTCGGCTGGAAAATCCGGAAAGACGAAGCGCTTGCCCGCCTTCTCGAAGGTGATGAGGCCAGCGGCCCGATCATGCGCAACGATATGTTCGCGCCGAACCTTGCCGACCGGACTGTCGAGGGTGAAACGAACTGCATTGATCCAGCTTGGCGTCGTGGCGGTCAGCTCGTCCTGCAGGGCGAAGAAGCGATCGAGCGTCACACGGAACGGCGCCGAATGACGGATCGGTTCCGGCACATAGACGGACAGCGTGCGAACCCGGCGATCGTCGAGCACTTCGATCAGCCGCGCCAGCACGTCACGATGATCGTTGACGCCGCGCAGCAGCGGAAAGTGATTGTAGAGGCGGATGCGATGCCGATCGAGCCGATCGAGCACATCCGCCACCTCGTTGCATACCTCATAGGGATGGGCGAAGTGCAAAACCAGCCTGACGCCCGCTTCCGCAAGAAGATCCAGCTTCCGTTCGTCTGCGAACACCTTGGGCGCAAAGGCTGGCGTACGGGTATGCAGGCGGATCGAACGAATGGTCGGAACACCGCGAATACCCGCCAGCACCAGACCCAGATCGCGAACCGACAATGTCAGTGGATCGCCACCTGACAGCACCACCTCCGACACCTCGGGCCGTGTGCCAAGATAAGTAGTCAGCCGCTCGACTTCCGCGGCGAGGCCCTTGAGGTCGCCGCCCTCGGCATGGGCGTCCGTCAGCACGTCTTGCCGGAAGCAATACTGGCAATGCCCGGCACAGACCGACGTCGGCATGAACAGTACGCGATCGGCATATTTGTGGATGATGGCCTGAGAACCGGGCACCGGCATGTTGGAGCGGTCGTCGACCCAGTCCGGCACCTCACCGCCGGCAGGTGCACCGAAGCGTTCGCGCGTCGGCCGCACCATGCGATGGAGGGGGCCCTCGGTGTGACCGAGCGTCGCAGCCTCTTCATCGAGCTTGCGCTGGTAGAAGGCCGGCACCTTGATGGGCAACAGCCTTTCGCGAACCGCCAGCGCTGCATAGGCGGCGTCGAGATCCCGCTGCTCGGCAGGCTGGGTTCGCCCGGACGGAATGGATCGTAGCGCAGTCATCAGCGTGTCAGGTCGACCAGGCCGGCCGCACCGTTTTCGCAACCGAACGCCAGCTCCAGCCCATTGCCGCTCCAGCACAGCGCCGACACCGGCGAGCCATTCGGCCGGGCTAGCAGCACCTCCTCGCGGTCCGAGAAGCGGCTGAGCAGGATCATGCCATCGTCATAGCCAAGTGCCGCAATTTCCTCCTGCGGATGGCAGGCAACGCGCGTCACCAGCTCCTGCCGGCCGCCGAGTTCCAATGGTCGCTGCCCCATCGGCCCATCCTTGTGGAAGAATGGCCAAAGCACCGAGACGCCGGCACCGGAGGTCGCGAGGTAGCGTCCCTTAACCGACCAGGACATCGACTTGACCTTGGCCGGATAGCCGGACATCCGCATATGCTGGCCATCACGCAGCCGCCATCCGTGCAAAGCCATCTCCTGCATGGAGGTGACGACGTTGGCGCCATCGGGAGAAAGCGTTACCGCGATATGCGAGCCCTTCCACTCGAGCTCCTGCACCGGCGCAGCAGTGCCGGGGAACCACAGGCCGACACCGTTGTAGCCGGAGATGGCGACACGGAGCCCTTTGGGGAAAAAGGTGAGACCGAGGGCAGCGCGCGGGCGCTCAAGCTCATGGACCTTGCCGGAGGCATCGACCACGACAACTGTCCGACCGGAAGCGAAAGCAACGGCATCACCCGGCCCTGCCGCAACGACGTCGATCCATTTGCGTCCCCGCTCGGCGATCAGCGTGCTGGTGCCATCGGCCGTGGTGCGCATCACCTTGCCATCGTCACCACCGGTGATGACCGACTTGCCATCGGCAGCAACTGCTGAAGCAAGAATACCGCCGCCGTGCGGCTTCACCACACGGCCCGCCGTGCCAAGCGCGATGGCACCGTCACCGGTGACGAAGGTCGGCACGCCCGAAACGTAATGAACGTCGATGACATAGCCGGAAAGCGGAAGCGGGGTAACCTCGGGCACGTGTGCGGCTCCGGAGCGATATTGGGAGTAACGCGACGGGAGTGCGTCATCCCGCCGATAAATGCAAGGGCGGATGCGGCTAAGGAGCCGCCAAACGGCCTCCGGCGCCAAGCGGCGCCGCGCGGAACGGGCCCGACATGGCAAAGCCACGTCAGGCGAAAGCGAAGCGGAAGCCAACGACCGGAGGCCCGCCGGCGCCTGAGGCTATATATTAAGCAACAGCGGCCTTGAAGCCAGCTTCCAGCTCGGCACGGTCGAGCTTGCGGCCGATGAAGACGAGACGGCTCTCACGCGGCTCTTCTGGCTTCCAGTCGCGCTGCAGATCACCCTCGACGATCATATGCACGCCCTGCACCACATAGCGCTTCGGCTCGTTCGGGAAGGCAAGGATGCCCTTGAGGCGAAGGATGTTCGGCCCCTGCGCCTGGGTGATCTCCGAGATCCAGCCAAGGATCTTGTCGGGATTGAGCTCACCCGCTTTCAGCGAAACCGATGTCACCTCGGTGTCATGGTGCGTCTCGTGGCCATGATGGTGGTGATCATGGTCATGGTCGTGGTGATGATGGTCGTGATCGCAATCCGGGCCGCAGACATGATCGTGATCGTGGTCATGCTCGTCGGCATCGAGGAAGGACGGATCGAGCTCCAGTACGCGATCGAGATCGAAGGCGCCGCGATCAAGAATGGCATCAAGCGCCACACCGGAGCGGGTCGACTTGTGAATCTTGGCGTAAGGATTGAGCTGGCGGAGCGTCGTCTCCACCTCGCGCAGCTCTTCCGGCGTAACAAGATCGGTCTTGTTGAGAACGATCACGTCGGCGAACGCCACCTGGTCCTCAGCCTCGGGCGCATCGCCCAGCCGATCGAGGAAGAACTTGGCATCGACCAGCGTGACGACCGCGTCGAGGCGGGCAAACTTTCGGACCTCTTCGTCCATGAAGAAGGTCTGGGCGACCGGCACCGGGTCGGCGATGCCCGTCGTCTCCACGAGGATTGCGTCGAAACTGCCGCGCCGCTTGGCGAGATTCTCGACGACGCGGATCAGATCACCGCGCACGGTGCAGCAGATGCAGCCGTTGTTCATCTCGAACACTTCTTCGTCGGTATCGACGACAAGATCATTGTCGATGCCGATCTCGCCGAACTCGTTGACGATGACGGCATAACGCTTGCCGTGATCCTCGGTGAGGATACGATTGAGCAGCGTCGTCTTGCCGGCGCCGAGATAGCCGGTGAGGACGGTGACGGGGACGGACGAGGCAGCGGACGGAGCGGACATTCGCATCTCCACGTATGAGAGGACCGCTGTCCTAGCACGCCCTCCTGACGGACGCACGACAAAGGCGGACGGCGGCTTAAGGAAAAATCTTCGGCCCCTAAATAAGTGTCATAGTTCCATGTGAAAAGGGGATCACTCAAAGGTGTAGACGGCGACCGGCCAGACCGGCGCCAACGAGGAGACGAAGCGGCATGAGCTTCAACCATCGCAAGAGCGTCACCCACCGTCTGGTTCAGGCGGCCCGCGTCCATCGCACACGTGCCGCCGTCCATCTCGGTCGCATCGGATTGCACCCGGGCCAGGAAGCCGTGCTGAAGGCGCTTGCCGAGCGCGACGGCCAGTCGATGTCGGAACTTGCCGCCGAACTCGCCGTGCAGCCGCCGACCGTCACCAAGATGATCTCTCGCCTCGGCGCCCAGGGACTTCTGACGCGTCAGACCTCCAGTGCCGATGGTCGCCTAGCGCGCGTCTTTCTCACCGACGCCGGGCGCGAACGGGCCGGCGCGGTCGACGCAGTCTGGAAACGTGTCGAAAAGGAAGCGCTGGCCGGTCTCGACGAGAAGGACCGCAAGCGCCTCAAGAAGCTGCTCCGCCAGATCGAAAAGAACCTGATGCCGGCAGGCATTACCGCGAACGGCGACGATGACGACGACGACGTCTCGGAAACCGCCGCGCCGAAGCCGGTCGCCGTTCCCGTGCTTCACGACGAGGCCGAGGAAGGCGCTACGGACTAAATTCTGGATGAATGATGGCCGCGGCATTTTCTCCCTTGCCGCGGCGGGGATTGCGTCCAGGTCGAGCCTTCGAGAAGCCCCCCCAACAAACCAGGCTTACATCCGCGAGGACAATACCTTAGTATCATTTTGAATCGATCCGGAGGCTCCCGCGCCGGAGCCCCGCCGTCACGCGCCAACGAAATCTTCAATGTCCTCTTCCGGGTCAAACCCGCAGCCCACCTCCCCAACTCGCGCGCCGCTCAAGGCCCTGATCCCGCTGTTCGGCTCGACCATGGTCTTCGCCTGTCTCGATACAACGGCCAAGGCGATGAGTTACCATCTGCCGGTAATCGAGATTTCCTGGTTCCGCTACGTCATCAACCTTTTGATGGCGATGGCAGTTCTCAATCCGATATCCTCGCCCGGCGCGTGGCGTTTCCAGTTCCCGGGGCTGCAGCTCGTCAGGGCATTGCTGCTGACGGTAATGACGCTCGCCAACTTCAGCGCCTTGCACTATCTGCAGGTGGCCGAGACGACATCGATCGGCTTCCTGTCGCCGATGGTCATCACGCTGCTGTCGGTGATCTTCCTGCATGAGAAGATCGGCATCCGTCGCGTCATCGCCATCGCGGTCGGCTTCTTCGGCGTATTGCTGATCACCCAACCAGGCTTCGGCACTTTTCACCCGGCCATGCTGCTGGCGCTCATCTCCATGCTCTCCGGCGCGATCTACAATCTCGTCACCCGCCATCTCGCGACGCGGGTCAATCCCGGCTCGCTGGTGATCTCGCTCGCCGCCGTGCCGAGCCTTTTACTGATCCCCGCGCTGTTCGTCGTCTGGGAGACCCCGTCTTCGCCGCTCATCTGGGGCGCGCTGATCTTCATGGGCGCCGCAGGCGGCTTCGGCCACTTCCTGGTTATGACGGCACATCGGTTTGCGACGGCTGCCACCCTGGCGCCCTATGGCTATATCCAGCTCATCTGGACGGTGATCTCAGGCTATCTGATCTTTGCTGATGTTCCCTCCGTCTGGACGCTGGTAGGCGCCGGAGTGGTCATTGCCTCTGGACTCTACCTGCTTCATCGCGAGCGTGTCGTGCATGCCCGCGAAATGGCCGCCGCCGCACGAGCCTGAAGCAAGCACCTGAGACCGGTTGCGTACGTAGGCAATTCAGTTGACGGAACCCGCCCTTATGCTTCATGTGATCGATTGAGAAGGCAGAAAACAGGACCCTAGATGACCACGAGCAAACGGGAAGACCTCCGCCGATTCCGCCGCCGTCGCGTGACGCTGAGCCAGCTCGCCGCGCAGCTTGAGGTGTCGACTGCGACGGTCTCCCTGGCGCTTCGCGACAACCCGGCGGTGTCGGCCGAGACGCGCAAGCGTGTGCAGGCGCTGGCCGTTGAGATGGGCTACATCTACAATCGGCAGGCTGCATCGCTCCGCACCGCTCGCACCGACATTGTCGGCGTGGTGGTGCATGACGTGCTCAATCCCTATTTTGCCGAGGTGTTCCGCGCCGTCGAGGCCGAGCTTGAGAAATACGGGCTCACCATTCTGATCTGCAATCATCGTGACAGCATCGAGCGGCAGCGCAATTTCGTCCAGGTACTGCAGCAGCAAAACGCCGACGGCTTGGTGCTTTGCCCGTCGGTCGGAACGACGGTTGCTGATATCGAAGCCATCATGCGCACCGGTACGCCGGTAACGCTGGTCTGCCGCGACATAGAAGGCGCCAATGCGCCGAGCGTCCGTGGCGACGACCGCCACGGCATGTACGAGATCACCCAGCTGCTGATCGGCAAGGGACACAAGGACATCGCTTTTGTCGGCGGCCTGCGCTCCACCTCATCCGGGCGCGACCGTTACGCCGGCTTCCGCGAAGCGATGACCGAAGCCGGTCTGACACCCGTACTCGACATTCCCGAACTGATGACGCAGGGCGATGGCCGCAAGGCAGCCGAAGCCATCGCAGCCCACTCTCCCCGACCGACCGCTGTCGTCTGTTTCAACGACGTTCTGGCTTTTGGCCTGATGAGTAGCTTCACTCGCCTCGGCATAAGGCCGGGTACCGACATTGCCGTCACCGGTTACGACGATGTCGATGGCTCCGAGACCTGGGCGCCCGCGCTCACGACCGTTGAGAACGGCTCCGAGGAAATCGGCCAGGAAGCGGCGCGCGCCATTTACGCGCTGATCGTCGGCGAGGAACCGTCGTTCGAGCATAAACTCATAGCTCCCCATCTTGTCATTCGGGAATCGAGTGGCTGATACAGCGGCTTTCTGCCATACCACGGTGGAATGACAGGACATTTGGGGCGCGTTCGCCAGTTATTCTGCCTGTCGATTCCGGCGAGCCGTCGCCGATGAAAAGGATTACTTATGTTCGACACGACCGCGCTTCTCGCCGTTCTTCGCCGCGCGCCGGTGGTTCCGGTACTGATCATCGACCGCCTGGAAGATGCCGTTCCGCTTGGCACAGCCCTCGTGAAGGGTGGTCTGCCCGCGTTGGAAGTCACCCTGCGCACACCGTCGGCCCTTGAAGCGATCCGCGCCATGAGTGCCATTCCCGGCGGTGTTGTTGGAGCCGGAACCGTGCTTGATCGCGCCCAGGCCAGGGCCGCGGTCGAAGCCGGCGCCAAGTTCCTGGTCAGCCCGGGCGCCACGCCCGATCTGCTCGACGCGGCGATCGAACTCAATGTGCCGCTGCTGCCCGGTGTCGCCACGGCCTCCGAAGCCATGGTGGCCCGCGACAAGGGCTATCGCATCGTCAAGTTCTTCCCAGCCGGTCCGGCTGGTGGCCCGAAGTATCTGGCTGCCCTTGCCTCGCCGCTCGGTGAGATGGTTTTCTGCCCGACCGGCGGCGTCAGCCTCGAAAACGCCCCCGACTATCTGAAGCTCAAGAACGTCGTTTGCGTCGGCGGCTCTTGGGTGGCGCCGGCGGATGCGGTCAAGGCCGGCGACTGGGCGCGGATCGAGCAGCTTGCACGGGAAGCAGCGACGCTCTCCGTCTGACAAACTGAAGACAGAACCAACGCCGATCGGGTTCGAAGCGACCCGATCGGCGTTTTTGTTTCCTGTTCAGGCCCTGGCTTGCGCAGCTCCCACCGTAACCATGCCGGATGACTCGATCTGTGCCGGCTGCACGGCGCGAGAAAACAGATAGCCCTGACCAAAATCGACGCCAAAATGCCTGAGCATGTCGCGTTGCGCGGCAGTTTCGACACCTTCGGCAATCACCGGAATGCCGAGATCGTGGGCGAGCGCGGTTATGCCGCGCACGATGGAGCGGCTTTCGCGTTCCTCCGTCAGAGTAGCGACGAAGGATCGATCGATCTTTAGTAGATCGACCGGGAAATCCTTGAGATGGCTGAGCGAGGCATAGCCCGTTCCGAAGTCGTCGAGCGCGATCTTGATGCCCTTGCTGGCCAGCTGCGACAAAGTCGATTGCACCTCGTCGGCGACTTTGGAAAGCAGCACGTTTTCCGTCACTTCGACCATCAACGTCGAAGCCGGGACGTCAAATTCCTCAAGTGCCGCTGTCAGGCAATCGCAGAGGTCACCGCGCCGGAACTGTGGTGTCGCGACATTGATTGCGATGTGGTCGAAAGCGATGCCTCGCGCTCGCCAGTCCGCTGCCTGGCACACTGCTTCCCGGATGACCAGATCGCCAATGGCCAGACCGAGCTGAGGATCATCGAGTGCGATACCAAAGAACCCCGGGCTGGCGATGAAGCCATCCGGTCTATGCCAGCGCAGAAGGGCCTCAAAGCCGGCCAAAACACCGGTGCGCAGAGAATATTTGGGCTGGTAGTGAAGCCGCAAATCACCCCGGTCGATCGCTTGGCGAATGGCGCGCAGGATCGAATGGCGCAGCTCGATTGCATCACGCATCGCTCGGTCAAACAAGACGAAGCGGTTTCGCCCCTCGCCTTTTGCCTCGTAGAGAGCGATATCGGCGTCCTTGAACAGCTGGTCGGCCGGCGTGCCGGAAGGAGCGCGGGCAATTCCCACCGAAATCGTCACCGGAATGGATTCTGCGTCATAGGCGATCGGTTGCTGCAAACCACGCATCATCTGTTCGCCAATGGCAGTCAGCTCGTCCTCGCCGCCGCAATCAGGCATCAGCAAGGCGAACTCATCGCCCCCGAGCCGCGCAACGATACCAAGCTCTCCAACCGCTTCACGCAGCCGGCGCCCCACCTCCGCCAGGAGGACGTCGCCGGCATGGTGTCCAAGCGTGTCATTGACTGATTTGAAGTGATCGACGTCGATCAGATAAAGACCAACCATCCGGGTCGGTGTCCGGAAGGCCAGAGCCCTATCGAGCCGCTCCTGGAACACGGCACGATTCAGAAGTCCCGTCACCATGTCATGGGTGGCGATGAAGTTGACTTCCTCCTCGGTAGCGCGCTGCAGTGTCGTGTCCTGAACTGTTCCGATCAGGCGAACGACCTTGCCACGCTGAACCTCGGCCTCACAGACACAGCGCGCCCAACGGCGGCGACCGGAATCGGTGACCAAGGGAATTTCCGTCTCGAAGGATTCACCGCGCGTCAGGACACGGACGATAAGCCGCTTGACCTCACCGGCGGCCTCCTCCTGGCAGTAAGCCAGAAGCGTCATCAGGTCGGGCGGGGTGACCTCCTCGTTGAGTTCCAACAAGCGATAGATTTCCGCCGACCAGATCATCCTATCTGCGGCGACGTCATACTCCCATCCACCGATGCGAGCGAGGCGCGCCGTCTGTTCGAGAAGGCGCCGTTGCTTGCCGATCTCCCATTTCTGAGCGGCAATCTCGGCATCCTTCTTGGCACGTGTCACCTGATCGAGTTCGCGCTCCATCCGGATACGGCGAAGATGCAGGCGATCTATGATGGCATGCGTCAAGCGCTGGAGATTTTCGATGTCGACAGCGGGCACGCTACGACGCTCGGAGAACATTAGAACAACCGCGCCGATGCAGAGGCCTTTCTTGACCTCGATCGGGACACCGACGGCAGTCCGGAATCCCCCTTCTCCCTTTACGAGAGGATGATCCTGAAAAAGCGGATCACAGATGAGGTCCTCGAAGACAACGACCGTGCCAGTTTGCACGGCTTGTTCGCTGACCGAGGCTGAGCGGGGTAACGCGGAGACGTGCCTGCCTGCGGAGGCTTTGCACCAGCAACGATCCGCATCCTGGAAGGTAATGACCGCGACGTCAGCCGAAAGCAAACTGCGCGCAAGATCACAAAGGCCATCGAATTCGGGTTCGGGTGGCGTATCCAGAATACGGTAGCGATAGAGCTCTCGCAGCCGCTTCTTCTCGATTGCGCCCGATCTGGTCATCGCTGAACAACTCCCCGGCTCGACACGATTGCCGCAGCCGCCCCCGCGGGCGGGAAGTTTGGAAGATGATCGTTTCCAAAGCCTGAATAGCCATCGACAAAAAGCGAATCGCCCACATAAAACGACGGTCGCCAGTTTCCCGACGACCGTCAAATTCACGATGCTAAGGGACTTAGTCTCAGAGAGCAGAGCCCGGCAGCGACAGACGCCCGACACCACGAGCGACAGCCACGGCCAAAACGATCTTCAGCGCATCGCCAAGAAGGAACGGAAGGAAGCCGAAGGTAACGGCCTTCTCGGCCCCAATCAGGTAGGCGAGGAAGGCAACGCCCAAGGCCATCAGCACGAACTCACCGGCAAAAGCGGCGGCGACAGTGCCCCAGAGACGACCGGCGGTACGCTCGGCGATCAGACCAGCCACGAAGGCAGCCCCGATGAAGCCAACGAGATAACCCACGGTCGCCGGCTTGGCGAACAGGATGGCCATGTTGGCGGCGCCGGACAATACCGGGAGCCCCATCGCAGCCTCGCCAAGATAGACGAGAACGGCAGCAGCGCCGAGACGAGCGCCGAACAGCAGGCCAACCAGCAGCACGGCGAACGTCTGCATCGTCATCGGCACCGGGATGAACGGCACCTCGATCTGCGTCGCAGCAGCGATCAGAAGCGAGCCAAACACAACGGCGGCCACCTTGACGGCGCGGTTCGAGTTGGCAAGCGAACGGGTGAAGGCGGTGGACGGCTGGTTCAGAGTGGTCAAGTCTCGGTCCTTTCCGGCGTGGCAGCGCGCAATAGCTACGCACGACGATGCGGGCAGCTTCGCGCAGCAGCTTCCTGCGGACAAAAACACCTGCATGAGCTTACGTCAAGATGAACGCGTGGCAATTGATACGAGCTATTACGTAGACGCAGATCAGTGTCCACCGTAGCCTTTGCTCAAACTCGTACTCTGCCGTCCCTGCGTCGCATTGCCCGCCGTGAATGCCTTACCCGGTCTCCATTTGCTCCTGGCCCTCTCGCCGCGACATCGGGGCGTCAACGGCCTACGCCAAGCCTTTCTTGTCATGGGCTACCTGACAGTGGTCATCAGACGATCGGCATCGCTTCACAGCTCCTTCCGACACCGCCCTTTATCGTGGCGGCAGCCGATTGCTTTGCGTCCCTCGCCCGCTTCGGCGCGCGGCTCTTCGCTCATTGTTAACAAGGGCGCTCCAGGCAGGACTGGCACGAACCTGACGTCATTCCTCGGTCCGGCAAGCCGCTCTCGACAACAAGGCCTCGGATACTATGGTCTTTTGCTATCGTGAACCGCTGCTGGTCATTCTAGTCTTCGCACCGGAGGTGCCCTTAGGCTTGGCCACGACTGAAGTGAAAGGCCCTTGGATGCCCACTGATATTTCGGCCAACGACCGCGTTCGCTTGCGTCTCATCGATATCGCCGACGTCCCTTACCTCGTCGAAGGATTGAACGACTGGAGCATTGTACAATGGCTGCCGACAGTGCCGTTCCCTTACCGAGAAGAGGATGCGCAGACATTCATTGTTGAGTCGCTGAGAACGTCCCCTCCTTCTGCCTATGTTGTCGCCGACAGTACGGCGGGGTAGTTCCTCGGCGTCATAGGCCTCAGCAGGAACGGAGATATGGCCGAGCTTGGTTACTGGCTGTTAGCGCGGCATCACGGCATGGATTTTATGAGATCGGCCATCGAGCAGCTGCTTGCTCGCCAAGACAATACGCTCGTTTCCGTCTTTGCTACCGTCGACCCGAAGAACGGCCCGTCAATGAAGCTACTTGAGAGAACCGGCTTTCGCCTGGCAGGTAATCACTTACGAGAAACGCCCAATCGCCAGGGCAGCTTGGTTGTTCTTCGTTATGAGCGTCGGTTAGGCTAGCTGCTCGGCGAACGCCGTTTGGCAACTGCGTTTGGCGTCGCCCTTCAAGCTTAGTTTTCTTGCTTTTATTATGGGTGTTTAGACAGCACAAAGCCCTCCGGAGATATCTCACGGAGGGCTTTTTGTTAGGTCTGTTCGTTTGGTTGTTTTGTATTTTGTTGTGAAGAGGTTTTGTTCGTGTGGTTTGGTTTGTATCTATTGTCTTGTCCTTTGCAGGCCTGGCAGCGACCTACTCTCCCGCGTCTTAAGACGGAGTACCATTGGCGCTGGGGAGTTTCACGGCCGAGTTCGGGATGGGATCGGGTGCATTTCTCCCCGCCATGACC
>JAEZHI010000026.1 GCA_023436885.1 Pseudomonadota bacterium
GTTGTAAACAGCCCTGACGCCACGCTGTTCGTGGGCCAGGCACTTCTCGATCCAGTCGGTGTTATAGCCCGCCTCATGCAGAAGCGTGCTCGCCGTGCGTCGCAGGTCGTGCGGCCCGAACTTGCCGAGGGCCTTCCCCTCCTTCTGCGCCAGTCGGTACGTCAGCGTCAGAACCTGGTTGAGCGTGGCACTACTCATGGGTAGGTCCGAGTCATACCGCGACGGCAGCACGTAGTCCGATCCACCGGCGAAGGTTTTCAGGGCAATGAAGATGTCCAGCGCCTGGCGGGACAGAAACACCAGGTGCGGATTGCGCCGCTTCATCCGCTCCTTCGGGATCGTCCAAAGCGCGTCGCTGAAATTGATCTCGCTCCAGGTCGCATTGGTCAACTCGCTTTTGCGCACCATGGTCAGCAAAAGCAGCTTGGCCGCCGCACGATTTGTTGGGCTTGTACCCACCCGCTCCATGTACTGGTACATCAGTCCGATTTCTTCTGGCGTCAACGCTCGGTCGCGTGGCTCGAATCGAGCGATGCTTGTTGGTCGCACCAGCTCCGCCGGGTTCTCGACCTTCTGCCCACGCTCAATTGCCCAACGAAAGACCTGAAGCACGATTTCACGCACATGAACGGCGGTGGCCGGTGCCCCTCGCTCGACGATGGCATCGGTCAGCGCACGCAAGTCCTCATGAGTGATTTCCACCAGCTTCTGATTGCTGAATTTCGGCTTCAGCTCGCGCTCATAGACCGAACGGCGCATATCGCGGGTGGAGTCGGCCATCTGGTAGCCGCGCAGCCACTTCTCCGCCCAGGCACCAAACGTCTCCGCATCTTTCACTCGCGCCTTGTCGCGGGCCTTCTCCTTGGCCGGCGACTTGCCAGCCGCAACCATCTTCTTGGCGTCATTCAACTGCTCACGGGCTTCAGCCAAGGTAATGCCACCGACGCCATAGCGGCCAAAGGTGATGGTCTCCTGCCTTCCGTTGATTGAGTAGTTGTAACGGAACGAGATGGAGCCGGCTGGAGTCACGGCCACATAGAGACCTTCCCGGTCATTTACCTTGTAGAGCTTGTCCCTGGGCTTGAGATTGCGCAGCTTGGTATCGGTCAGCATGTACCTTGTCCCTCTTCGTTTTCGATACCATGCTGAAAAAACGTCAAATTTATGGTGTTTTCTCTATACAAAACAATTAGTTAGTGAAATTCAATACCATGAGAACACAAAAAATAGCTGCATGGTATCGGCTTTCATCATGGCATCGTCAGTCGATAGTACCAGCTTTAATGCCATGCTCAAACGGTGCTTGGCGCTTCCTTCTGTTGCCAGACCCTGCCAGACATAAATACAAAAAAGCCCGCAATTACGCGGGCTTAGCGGCTTTTTATGCCATCAGGTGCCTGGCCGTGCCAGACGCGGGATCACTCCCACTCAATGGTTGCTGGTGGTTTGGTGCTCACGTCGTAAGTCACGCGGTTGATGCCGCGCACTTCATTGATGATACGGCCAGACACCTTCTTGAGCAGGCCGTAAGGCAGCTCGGCCCAGTCGGCCGTCATGAAGTCGCTGGTCACCACAGCACGCAGAGCCACGACGTAGTCGTAGGTGCGGCCGTCGCCCATCACGCCCACGCTCTTGACGGGCAGGAACACGGTGAAGGCCTGGCTGGTCAGGTCGTACCAGCTCTTGCCGGTCTTTTCATCGATCCAGTTGCGCAGCTCTTCGATGAAGATGGCGTCCGCACGGCGCAGCAGGTCGGCGTATTCCTTCTTGACTTCACCCAGGATACGCACGCCCAGTCCGGGGCCTGGGAAGGGATGGCGATACACCATCTCGCGGGGCAGGCCCAGAGCTACGCCCAGCTCGCGCACTTCGTCCTTGAACAGGTCGCGCAGGGGTTCCAGCAGCTTCAGACCCAGCTGCTCAGGCAGACCGCCCACGTTGTGGTGGCTCTTGATGGTGACAGCCTTCTTGCTCTTGGCACCGCCCGACTCGATCACGTCGGGGTAGATCGTTCCTTGTGCCAGGAAAGTCGCGCCCTTGGAGCCTGCGGTGGCTGCCTTGAGCTTGGCGGCTTCGCTCTTGAACACGTCCACAAACAGACGGCCAATGATCTTGCGCTTTTGCTCAGGTTCAGACACGCCAGCCAATTCACCCAGGAACAGCTCGGAAGCGTCCACGCGAATCACCTTGGCGTGCAGCTTGCCTTCGAACATGTCCATGACCATATCGCCTTCGTTCAGGCGCAGCAGACCGTGGTCCACAAACACGCAGGTCAGCTGGTCGCCAATGGCGCGGTGGATCAGCGCAGCAGCTACGGACGAATCCACACCGCCAGACAGACCCAGAATGACTTCTTCGTCACCCACTTGTTCGCGAATCTTGGCAACGGCTTCTTCGATGTAGTCGCCCATGATCCAGTCTGCATTGGCACCGCAGATATCCAGCACAAAGCGGTTCAGCATGGCTGCGCCCTGCACGGTGTGCGTGACTTCGGGGTGGAACTGCACAGCGTAGAAGCGGCGTGTTTCATCAGCCATACCAGCGATGGGGCAGGAAGGTGTGGAGCACATCACCTTGAAGCCTTCGGGCAGCTGGGTGACCTTGTCACCGTGGCTCATCCACACTTTGAGCATGCCGTGGCCTTCAGCGGTCACGAAGTCTTCAATGCCCTTGAGCAGTTCAGAGTGGCCGTGTGCGCGCACTTCGGCGTAGCCAAATTCGCGGGTGTTGGAGCCTTCCACTTTGCCGCCCAGCTGGGTGGCCATGGTTTGCATGCCGTAGCAAATGCCCAGCACGGGAA
>JAEZHI010000027.1 GCA_023436885.1 Pseudomonadota bacterium
TCCCTGCCATCTTCCATCATTCGCTTGGAGAGTTGATGGGGTCTCTGGGGCCTGACCCTAGCCGATCAGACCCACGCCCGAGAACAATCCGAAGCTCATGGTGGCCCAACTTGGGAAGGATAGCACATCATGGCCGTCTTGCAGCAGGCTCCCGAGATCGTTCTGGGCTTCGACGTCTCAAAGGACACGCTGACCGTCTTCGAGATCCGCTCCTCCGGCCCCTCTCAGAAGCCTTGCGTCATCGACAATAGCGCCGCCGCCATTCGCCGCTTTCTCAAAAGCCTCAAGCGGGTCGACCTCGCCATCTGCGAGCCGACCGGTGGGCATGAGCATGTCCTCCTGGTCGAACTGATGGCTGCCGGCATTGCCTGCCATCGGGTGGATGCATTGAAGGTAAAGGCTTTTATCCGCTCTTTCGGCACTCTGGCCAAGACCGATGCTCTCGATGCCGAAGCGCTGGCCCGCTACGGCAAGGACCGCTGGGAAGGACTGCCCCTGTTCCAGCCACCGGAGGCAGATCGGAAGATGCTGACCGCTCTCATCGCTCGCCGCGAAGATCTGGTGGCCATCAGGGTGGCCGAGAAGAACCGGGCAAAAGGTCCGGCCGGCAAGGTGATCAAGGCGTCCCTTGCCGCCATGCTGAAAGCGGTCGTCGATCAGATCGAGGCCATCGAGGCGGAGATCAAGGCGCTGATCGACAAGTCCCCTCAGCTCCGCGCCGCCTTCCGGCACATGCAGAGCCTGCCCGGTGTCGGCACCGTCATCGCCGCCACCCTCCTGGCCCACATGCCCGAGCTCGGCAGCATGCAACGAAGGCAGGCAGCATCGCTTGCCGGCGTCGCGCCACACGCCAATGACAGCGGCCAGTTCAGGGGACGCCGAACCATGCGTGGCGGACGCTCCGAACTGCGCCGTCTCCTCTACTTGGCAGCCATGGCCGCAAGCCGGGCGAAGGGACCATTAGGCGAGACCTATCAACGCCTTATCCAGAAGGGCAAGAAGCCCATCGTCGCCATTGGAGCCCTCATGCGCAAGATCATCGTCATCCTCAACGCAAGACTGAGGGACCTCTATGCAGAACAGAGTTGATGACAGATTTATATTATGGAACAATTGGTTAGTTGGGCATCCTCCAATATCAAACTGTCATTCCCGCGCAGGCGGGAACCTCAGGAAGGTAGAGCGAGGGGGGATATCAGATACCTCTTTCATAACTATCCACTCTCTCCACCGCAGCCAATAAGAGAGATCATCGGAGATGTGTCATGCCTTAGAACAATTATACGGATGACACGGTGTCCATACAGGCGGGTGGACATCCCATCGCCGTCGCGAGCCTTTTCTACAAATCCCTATCGGTGCGTCCAAGCGAGGGAAACCCATCCGGCTGTAATTGCTGGTGGATTGAGATCTCAGGCCAATTGATGGGAGCCGCAATGCGCCGATACATGCCCCTCCTCGTTCTGCCGTTTCTGACCGTCGCGACACTGGCGACTGCGACCGTCGCGAATGCCGAAACGCGCCCGGTTGCAGTCGCCCCTCAGTATGACACGACGCACGTCTATGTCGCGCCCGACGAGGTGGACACCTTCGTCAAGGCGTTCCTCGGGACCTTCGGAGGCAAGTCCACGCCGCAAGTGGTGGCGACGGTGACGCCGACGCCCAGCAGCACCACGAGCCAGCTTCTGCAAACGCCGGTGGGCACGGTGTCGCTGTTCGGGTTCAAGACGCCGGTGCCCTACCCGTTCGGGCTGGAGCGGAACGGCTATCTCGTCAAGGACATGGACGACGCCATCAAGGCGGCGCGCGCCGCCGGCGCGACCGTCATCGTCGAGCCCTTCCCGGACCCCATTGGCCGCGACGCCGTCGTCCAGTGGCCCGGTGGCCTCAACATGCAGCTCTACTGGCACACCACCCACCGCGATTACGAACCCTTTGAAACCATACCCGAAAACCGCGCCTACATTTCCCCCGACGCCGTCGACAGCTTTGTCCGCGATTTCCTCGCCTTCTCGGGCGGGAAGATCCTGTCCGACAACGACAAGGCGTCCGGTGCGGATATCGGCCGGCCGGACGATACCTTCCGGCGCATCCGCATCCAGTCCGATTTCGGGCGCATGGTCGTGCTGGTGACCGATGGCCACCTGCCCTACCCGTTCGGATATGAAAACACCGGTTACGAGGTGGCGAATTTGCAGGCCACGCTGGACAAGGCCACCGGCCTCGGTGCCACGGTGCTGGTCCCACCCCACCCGGTCGAGGATCGGCAGAGTGCGATCGTTCGGTTCCCCGGCGGCTACATCGCCGAGATACACGCGGTGAGCAAGTAACCTGACCGGACGCTCAATACCGCCTTGCCACGTCGTCTTGCGCCGGGCGCCTTACGCCCGGCGTGTGGTAAGGATTGATTAACCCTTTATTTGTTGCCAACCCGCCGGAATCGGGGCACCTTAGCGCAAATTTGATCGAAACCGGTCTTGAACCGCTAAGGACGATTGATGGCCGCCAGAAATCCCGGCGAACGCTTCAACGCAGTGGATGCGCCAAACAGCGCAAACCTGATTGATGAGTTCTGCCAAGCCCTTGAAACTGAACTGGCAAAGATCCGTCGCCGGGCCTTCTCGCCTACGGCCACCAAGCAGTTTTCCCGCACCTTTTCGACGCTCGATGTGAGTCGGCTGCTCGGCATTCCCGAGAGTAGCATAAAGGCGCTTTCCATCGACGGAAACGAGCGCGGCCCTCAGCCCAGCCGGCTGGATAACGGACGGCGCGCCTATACGCTGGAACAGGTGTGGGAGCTCCGGGGCTATCTTGCCGAAACCCGGCCCGCCGATGCACTGAGATTGCGCCCCTGGCGGCGCGATGGCGAGCATCTTCAGGTCATCGCCTGCTCCAATTTCAAGGGCGGCTCGTCCAAGACGACGACCAGCCTGAACCTTGCCCACTTCCTCGGGCTGCAGGGCTATCGCGTTCTCTGCATCGACCTCGACCCCCAGGCATCGCTGACGTCGGCCTTCGGCATCGAGAGCGAATTCGACATCGAGGAGAACTCCTCTGCCTATGGGTTCCTGCGATACGGCGCCGAACGGGTGCCACTGACCAACATTATTTTGCCGACTTACTTTACCGGCATCGATCTAGTGCCGGGCCGGCTTGAAATGATGGAATTCGAGACCGAGACGCCCGCCGCGCTGATGTCGCGTGTGCAGGATGGCGGCGGCATGTTCTTCGAGCGCATGGCTATCGGTCTTCGCGAGCAGGCGATCCAGGACAATTACGACGTCGTCATCCTCGATACGCCGCCGTCGCTCGGCTACATCACGTTGTCCTGTCTCTATGCGGCGACCGGCGTGGTGATCACCACCCAGGCGGCGATGATGGATTTTGCCTCGGTCTCTCAATGGCTTCGCATGCTCTCGGGCATTCACAGCAACATCAAGGACGCCGGCGCTACGCTCAACCACGACTTCATCCGCTTCCTGCTGACGCGCTTCAATCCGAACGACAGCCCGCAGAAAATGTTAGCCGGCGTACTTCGTTCCTGCCTGGGTGACTATGTGTTGACCCACGAGGCGCTGGAATCGACGGCCATTCAGGCGGCGGGCTTTGCCAAGCGGACGATCTACGAGCTCGAGCCGGGCAGCGTCGGCCGTGATCCTTTGCGGCGAGCCCAGGAGAGCATCGACGGCGTCAACCAGGAGATCCTGGACCTCATCTCCAAGGCATGGGGGCGTAAATGACCAAGAAGCCGCTCCTGGCGAGCCTGCTCGCCGCTGAGGAAGGCGTGGCGCCGGAGGGCGATCGCCCGATGGTCAAGCCCAAGTTCGGCACGTCATCGGCCGCCGTCGGCAACATCGGCAAGGGCTTCGCGCTGCAAAGCGAGGGGCGGGTGATCGATATCGATCCCGGTCTCGTGGCGCCCTCCCCTTTCGCCGATCGTCTGGAGATGGACGAAGCCGCGCTCTCGGACCTCGTGGCGTCCATTCTGGCCGAGGGCCAGCGCATGCCGGTGCTCGCCCGCCCACACCCGACCGAAAGCGGCCGCTATCAGCTGGCCTATGGCCATCGTCGCCTGAGGGCCGTGCAGCGCATTCGTGAAAATGTGCAGGGCAAGGAAGGCCTGCAGCTCAAGGCTTTCGTGGCGCCGCTCACCGATATCGAGCTGGCCGAACGGCAGGCGTCGGAAAACATCGATCGTCAGGATCTCAGCTGGATCGATCAGGCGCTGTTCCTGGCCGGGCTCGAAGCGGGCGGCGGTGAGGTCAAGGGCGCGGCGGAAAAGATCCTCAAGATCGATCGTAGCGTAGCCTGGCGCATGCGCAATGTGATGGCGACGATCCCCGGCGATGTCGTCAGGGGTATCGGTTCGGCGCGAAAGATCGGCATGCCGCGCTGGGTGGCGCTGGCAGAGCTGTTCGAAAAGGCGCCGGCCAAGGCGACGGCGGCCGCCAGCGCGATGATCGAGCGCCTGGACACTGCCGAGTCCGCTGCCGGCGCCACGGCGAGCGCCGGGCGTAGCGACAAGCGCTTTCTCGCCGTCTTCAATGCCGTCAAGAAGGCGACGGAACAGTCAGCAAGCCCGTCCAGCCGCAAGACCGGCGCAACGGTGGTCAAGGTATCGAAAACATCGATCGAGGTGAGGTTTCCCAGGGAGCAGGCGCAATTCGGCGCGTGGTTTGAAGCCGAGTTCCCTGCGCTGTGGGAGAAGTTCCTTGCGTCGACCAAGAGCTAGGCGAAGCGCGTCTTGCGTCTGGAGTTGCGTGAAAACAAAGGGATAGGGTTTCCCGTCAACGGGTTTCGACGGGAAAATCTCTAGCAGCCGCACGGGAATCGCGGCAGGCTGGCGACCAAGAATTTTGAAGGAGAAGCGGATAAGGAAAAGGCCCCCCGATAGCGAACCACCAGAGAGCCTTCCCGTTCTGTAGCAAGGCGAGAATGCCACCTCACCGAATCGCTGTCAATGCTGCGCGCTCGTTTTCGCGCCACGGGAACCTTTGCCCTCCGCCATGGAGGTAAGGGATCGATGGAACATATCTCGACGCCCTTTGGTGGGCGGGGGTTGTCGGCAGGCATGCTGGCAGCCCAGACCCTGGCGGCTGACTGTCCGGCAGAGGCAACGCTTGACGACAAGTGGCAACTGCTGCGCAACCTCACCGACGCACGGCATGTCTTTCACCTGTCCGATCGGGCGGTTGCCGTCCTGTCCGCCCTGCTCTCCTTCCACAAGGAAGCAGCGATCTCGGCCGCGGGCTGTGTTGTCTTTCCGTCGAACCGGAAGCTGTCCGAGCGAGCTCACGGGATCTCCGAGAGTACGCTGCGGCGCGCCCTCGCCCAACTGGTGGAAGCCGGCGTGATCATTCGCAAGGATTCGCCCAACGGCAAGCGCTACCCCAAGGGAAACGCGCCGGCCGAGGCCTATGGTTTCGACCTGACGCCGCTGATTGCTCGCCAGCGAGAGATTGCGGCTGCCGCCGAGGCCGTCAAGGAAGAGCGCAGGCGTGAACGCGAGGCGCGAGAGCGCATCACCGTGCTGGCCCGCGACATTCGTAAGGCAGCGAACTTCCTTCTGGAGACCACTGACGGGACGCATGAGGGCGCCATGGACGCGCTCGAACAACTGGTGAGCATCCTGAAGGACCGCCCCCGCTCGCTGGCGCAGGCCGAAGACCAGGCCTTCGATCTGGGACTGCTGATGGCAAACGTCGCTCGGATGGTGTCTGCGGCGCAGGAGGAGACAACCACTCGGTCTGACAGTGGGAATTTGGATAATATGCACGCCAAACCCGGTCAAACTGAGCGGCATAAACAAGATTCAAATCTGACCAATATTTTGAATCTTGAACCTTCGTTCGAGAACGGAGAGTCGGATCTCGGTCGGGACCAACCTGAAGCCGAACAGCTGCCGGAGAGCCGACTTCATGAGGAGAGAGCCTCGTCTGCGCGGCGAGCAACTGCGGGGTCAGCAGACAGGTTCGATGTCGCGACAGTCATGGCGGCCTGCCCGACTTTGAAGGAATGGTCCGGACTTCTCTATGTTCGAGATTGGGATGATCTGTTCCGGGCGGCACAGGCCGTGCGCCCTGCCCTCGGGATTTCGCCGAGTGCCTGGCAGGACGCGGTTGATGCCATGGGCGAGACGGGAGCCGCGGTGACGATGGCCACCATTCTTCAGCGCACTGAGGATGGCATCATCCGTAACCCTGGCGGATATCTGCGCACGCTGGTCGCCGAAGCGATCGACGGAAAATTCTCGCCGGCACCAATCGTTGTTTCACTGCTGAAGGCGAGAGCGAGGAGCTCGATGCAGGAACAACCGACGCCGAACTGAGGGCTACGATGATCGGCGAGGGCAGGGCAGGTGGAGTAGCAGGCAGTTTCCCGCCGCTGCATGCTCCACGGCTGGTCGCTTCAGAGGGGCGTTGTAGCTACAACGGACGTAAGCGTTTGAATTTAAAAGAGATCGGTTGCGGCCTCTGAGAAAAGTGCTCGCAGGCGGGTAATCTATCACGCTGGAGAGCTTGTGATAATGGCCTGTAGCGTACGCCAGCCGGCCTCGACGGTTTGCGGTGTCACGTTGGTGATGCCGAGCAAGAGCCCGGACCTGGCATTGGCTGCAGCCGCGTGCCAGCGTGAAAGCGGCGAGGGTGCCAATCCAGCCTCGATGGCGCGTCGAGCGATGGCAACGTCGTCCACGCCGTCCGGGAGCGTAAGGACAAGCGCCAAGCCGCCCATGGTCTGCTCCGGCAACTGGTCGCCGAGTGTCTTGCGAAGGAGGTTGCGTCGCTCCGCATAGAGCCGACGCGTTCTGCGCAGATGACGCAGAAAATGCCCCTCGGATATGAAGGAGGCAACCGCGATCTGCGTTATCGGTGACGGTGCCGGCGCAAGAAAGGCGGCCCTTTTCAAAAAGTCGCCGACCAACTGTTGCGGGACCACCAGGAAGCCCAACCGCAATGCCGGGCTGATTGTCTTGCTGAACGTCCCGACGTGGATGACTCGGGACGCGGCATCCAGCGAAGCCAGCGCCGGGGCGGCACGCCCCTTCAACTGCAGCTCACCGAGATAGTCGTCCTCGATGATGAAGGCGTCTGCCGACGAAGCCCAATCGAGAAGGGACCGCCGGCGGTTCAGCGACATGGTCATGCCGAGTGGCGCTTGCTGGCCGGGCGTTACGATTGCAAAGCGCGCGTCCGGCGCGATTGCCATGCCATGGTCCACATCGATGCCCTCGGCATCCACCGGAACCGCGACGGTACTGATCCCTTTCATAGCGAGGCCGGCCTGTGCCAGGCGATAACCGGGGTCTTCGACCCAGGCGCGGCTTGGGCCCGACGAGAGCGTATCGACAATCAGTCCGAGGGCCGCCGTGAAGCCGGAGGTGATGAAAACCTGCTCTTCCGAACAGGCAAGCGATCGACCCACGGCAAGATAGGCGACAATTTCGCGGCGCAAGGCCGCCTCGCCGCGCGGATCCGGATAGCTCAACGTCGAAGCGGCGCTCCGTCTGGCGGCCTGAACCAGCAATCGAGACCAGGTTTTCGTCGGAAAACCATCCTGTGCCGGCACGCCGAGCTGGAACAGCCGTGGCGGTTGGCCGATGCCGGTCAATCCGATCGTTCGAAAGGGATCTTCGAGCGGACGGAGAGTTTTTTCCTCGCGGTGCGCTCGCGGCGGCAGATGGTCGCTGACCCGCGTTCCGGCCGGACCGTTGCTGACGAGCAGTTGCTTGTCGATGAGTCGCTCATAGGCGACCTTGACGGTTCCGCGCGCCACGCCGAGCTGGCTTGCCAGATCGCGCCAAGAGGGTAGGCGTGCGCCGGATGCCAGCCTCCCATCCAGTATGGCGGTTTCGATCGACAGCGTCAGCTGATCGGCAAGCGTGTGAGCGGAATGCCGGTCGATTGCGATGGAAAGGGGCTGAACTGGGCGCATGGTACAGTATTTTTGATCAGTCTTGGTGCTTTTTGATGGACGATAACGCCGGTATGTCGAGGGGGCAATGATGTGCGTGGCGTTGAAGAGGACATTCTCATGCCCAAGACGATCTTTCTGGCCGGCGCGACGGGAGCTATCGGCCGACGGCTTGTGCCGCAGCTGCTCGGAGCCGGCTACGCGGTTTTCGGCACCACGCGCTCGGCGGACAAGGCGCGCGATCTCGGAGCGTCGGGCGTCCATCCCGTCGTCGTCGACGTGTTCGATGCCGATGCATTGAAGCATGCCGTCGAGCTTGTCCGGCCGGACGTTGTGATCCACCAGCTCACCGATCTTCCTCCGTCTGTCGATTCTGCAAGAGGCGCCGATTTTGCCGCGCGCAACGCCCGTATCCGGCGAGAGGGAACGGCCAATCTCGTGCAGGCAGCGCTTGGCGCAAGCGTGAAGCGGATGATCGCGCAGAGCATTGCCTGGGCCTATGCGGCGGGAAACGAACCGCTCGATGAGGATGCGCCTCTGGATCTGACGGCTCCCGAACCCCGCAGCATCAGCGTGGCTGGCGTCGCGGCGCTGGAGGCGGCGGTTCTCCGCGAAACTTCGTTCATGACGGGGATCGTCTTGCGGTATGGCCGTATTTATGGCCCGGGCACCGGTGCGGACCTGCCTGGCACCGCACCGACCGTGCATGTCGATGCGGCAGCCCATGCGGCATTTCTCGCTGTCGAGGCAGGCAGCCAGGGCATCTACAATATCGCCGAGCCCGGCCCGGTCGTCACCTCGGCAAAGGCCATGCGGGCATTGGGTTGGTCCGCCAATTTTCGCCTCTGAGGCCGCTCAGGATTGGCATCACAGCCTCACCAGAACCACTGGATTGATCCCATGCTGGAACGCCACAGTTCTTCACCCGCAATCGACGGCCGCACGAGACGCGCAAGCCCCCTGGCAATGGCCGGCATGATCGTAACCGTGGGCGCTGTTGCGGCGCTCAGCGGAACGTTGATGATCGGCACTTATCAGCCAAACCGTCCGGCCGCTTCACCTCATGAGATGCACGCAGGATCCCCTGCGGCCGAGGTCGGATCGCAGGGAGCCAGCACGGCCAGTGACGCGGCCGCCGACCGGCCGATGACGACGGTAAGGCCCATTTCCTGCGAGGCATTGCCCAACGTTCCAGGGAAATCGCTGACTGTGGCGATCGTCGACTATCCGCCGGACGCCTATACGCCACGTCACCGGCATCCTGGTTCGGTATATGCCTTCGTCCTGAAAGGGACGCTGCGTTCGCAGTTGCAAGGCGGCCCGGCCGGAACCTACGCCGCCGGACAAGCCTGGTTCGAGCCGCCGGGCGCACTGCATCTTTTCGCGGAGAACGCCAGCAAGACCGAGCCTGCGGAACTTCTGGCAACCTTCATCACGGACAGCGATTGCGGTCCGCTGGTGCTACCCGAGTGACTATCCCGCTAGATTGTTGAACAAAAGCAACCTGGCGCATACTGCCATCGAATGACGATGCCAATCGAGCCGACGAGGCCCCTCCATGACACTCGACTCCGCTGCCAAGTTTGATGCCTCGCGTGCCCAGGAATATGCTCACCAAAGCCGGATCGCGTTGGCTGGATATGACGCCTGTCATGAGCTTTCCGCTTGCATGTTGTCGGCGGCCATCGGGGAAGGAAAGAAGGCGAGGGTGCTGGTGGTTGGCGCTGGCGGTACGGCGGGTGAAATCATCAACCCCGCACGGCTGGAGCCGGAATGGACCTTTCTGGCCGTCGATCCCTCGCCGCCCATGCTGGATCTGGCGCGCGCAAACCTCATTGAAGCAGGCGTGTCCGATCGGGTTGACGTCGTTCCGGGCACGGTTGCCGATCTCGATCCGTCTCCGGCCTTCGATGCCGCCATCATGATCGGCGTCTTGCACCATTTGCCAGGCGATGCGGCGAAGCAGGACATTCTGGCCCAGATTGCAGCGCGGTTGCGGCCCGGCGCGCCGTTGATCGTCGCGGGCAATTACCGGACCTACGCGTCGCACCCACTGTTCATGGCAGCCTGGGCGACCCGCTGGCGGATGAACGGACTGGAGCCGGACGAGGTTCAGGCCAAGATGAACAAGATTCTGCAGGGGGCCGAGCCGCCTCGTTCAGAGGAGGCGGTTCTCTCCCTGCTGACCGAAGCGGGATTTGAGGAACCGGTTCGGTTCTTTGCCAGCCTGTTCTGGGGCGCTTGGCTGGCCAGACGTGGTCCAAGCGCCAAATAGGCCCACGTCGTCACGAAGTTCCAATGAGGCGGCGATCCGCTGTCCGTTCAATACAATCGAGACGCCATGGGCCTGCGCAGTGTCACTCTCCAGCCTCCTCGGCGAGTGACGGTTGGACGCTGCCTGCCATGACGGCGCCGGGGCGGCGGGCAAGCCAGGCGCAGACCATGAGCTGGATCTGGTGAAACAGCATCAGCGGCAGGACGATGGCCCCGATGGATTGTCCTGCAAAGATGACACCGGCCATCGGTACGCCGCTCGCCAGACTCTTCTTCGAGCCGCAGAAGATGGCGGCGATCCGGTCCTCCCGGCTGAATCCGAGAAGCCGGGAGCCGAAGGCCGTGATCATCAGAACCACGATGAGGAGGAGGAGATCGATGGCGATCACCAGCGCGAGGTCGGCCGCCGAAAACTCTTTCCAGATGCCTTCTGTCACAGCATTGGAAAAGGCGAGATAGACGACCATCAGGATCGAACCGCGATCGAAGGGGGCCAGCAGCGTCTTGCGAGCGCGGATCCAGGTTCCGATGAACGGCTGCAGCAACTGGCCGACCAGGAAGGGCAGCAGGAGCTGAACCAGGATCTTCCAGATCATGTCGAACGAAACGCTCGCATGCCCGTTGGCCGAGAACAGGATGGCGACCAGCGCCGGCGTCAGAAACATGCCCAGGATGTTGGAGGCGGACGCCGCGCAGATGGCGGCCGGCACGTTGCCTCCCGCGATCGACGTGAAGGCAATGCAGGACTGTACGGTGGACGGCAGCACGCAGACATAGAGCAGGCCGAGATAAAGCGCCGGTGGGATCAGCCAGGGGGACAAGAGGCCCAGCATCAACCCGAGCAGCGGGAAGATGACGAACGACACGGTCAGGATGAAGCTCTGCAGGCGCCAATGCAGGAAGCCCGCCAGCACCACATCCGTCGACAATCGTGCGCCGTGCAGGAAGAACAGCAGCGCGACGGCGAGGTTGGTGGCGTCGCTGAACCATTCCGCCGGCTTGCCGGAGATCGGTAGCACCGACGCAAGTCCCACCATGGAAACCAGCAGGATCGTGAAGGTATCGGGGAGGAAGCGCTTCATGGCGGGTCCCAAAGACGCAATGTGACCGGAATCGATTATCGATATCTGAAAACCAATAGCCTATAGCTATTGAATTGCCTGTTCGGCAAAGTCCAGCAGGCTGGTATCGCTGCCGAAGGCGCCGATCAGTTGGGCGCCGATCGGAAGGCCGCCGGCGGATTGTCCGATGGGCAGGCTGATGGCCGGCAGGCCGGCGATGTTGACCCAGCCGGTGAAGACGGCATGGTCTCTCGGGCCGGCGTCCTTGCCGTCGATCACGGTGGGGAAGGGCTGTTCGGCTGGCCAGGGCAGGGCGGCGGCGCTGGGCGTCAGGATCAGGTCATACTGCCTGAAGACATCTACCATCTGTTCCCTGAGGGCGGTCACGCCTTCCAGCGCTTCGAGATACTCCGCGCCCGAGATCGTCCGTCCGTCCTCGGCCATCGATTGCACCGAAGGGCCGGCAAGGTCAGCAAGGGCCGGATGCAGCCGCATGAGATAATCCACACCGGCGCGCGAGATGACCCGCCAGATCCGATGGGTCATTTCGAGGTCAAAGAAGCAGTCGCCAGTTTCGACATCGGCGCCCCCTTGGGCGAGGCGCTCGGCAAAGGCGTCGGTGGCCGAAATCACTTCCGGATCGACAGGACTCTGGCCAAACCGGGCGACATAGAGAACGCGTGGCTTGTCGTCCTTGCGTGGCTGCGGCGGCGTCATCAGCGATCGCCTGTCGTACACGTCCGGGCCGCGCATGGCGGCATCCAGGAGGCGGGCATCGGCAACGCTGTGCGTCAGGGTGCCGATCACCTCGAAGTCGGTGAGGATCGACGGGAAGCCTGAGGCCCGGGCGATGCGGCCGATCGACGGTTTCCAGCCGACGAGCCCGGTGTGGCTGGCGGGGCGGCGAATGGAGCCGCCGCCATCGGTGCCGATGGCACCCGGCACGAGGCTGGCGGCAACGCTGGCCGCCGCGCCGCCCGACGAGCCGCCCGGTGTGAGGCGCGGATCCAGCGGGTTGCGCGTCACGCCGAAGATATCGTTCGATGTATAGCCTTCGAGCGTCAGTTCCGGGACGTTGGTCTTTCCGATGAGAACCGCGCCCGCCTGACGAAGGCGCGTAACGGGCAGTTCGTCGTGGTCCGGAACGTAGCTTTCGAAGGCGCGGCTTCCCCACGTCGCACGCAGGCCGGCCATCAATAGATTGTCCTTGATGGAAAGCGGGATTCCCTCCAGCGCCGAGCGGGCTTGCCCCTTTGCCAGCCGCGCATCGCTTTCGCGGGCGGCGCGATAGGCGCCCTCCCGATCGATGGCGATGAAGGCGTTGAGCACGCCATTCTGCTTCTCGATGCGTTCAAGGCATCTTTCGAGCAGGGCAACCGCTGACAGTTCGCCGTTGCGCAAGGCCGAAGCCAATGCGCCGATCTCCTCCGGCATCTCTTCAAGACCTTTCATGATTCAGAGCGGCTTGCCGATGGAAGCAGGCAGCCTGCTCGACCGGCCGAGACCGGCCAACACAGCGAGCGCAATGAGATAGGGCGCCATTTGCATGACGTAGGAACTCAAGGGAATTCCCATCGTCTGGATGCGCAGTTCGAGCGCCTCGGCGGCGCCGAAGCCGAGGCAGGCCGCCGCCGCGCCCCAGGGATTCCAGCGGCCGACGATCAGGGAGGCGAGGGCGAGATAGCCACGGCCGCCGGTCATGCCGTCGGTGAAGGTTCCCACCTGCTGCAGCGACAGAACGGCACCGGCAAGACCCGCGATGGTGCCGCCGGCAATCACCGCCTTCATGCGGATGCCTAGGGGATCGGACCCGGCGGCAAAGACGGCCTCGGGGTTTTCTCCCGTGGCGCAGAGCATCAGGCCCCACTTCGTCCGGTAGAGAAACACCGAGAGAACGGCGCAACCGACGATGGCGAGATAGGTCAGTGGTGGCAGGTTGAAGAGGATCGGGCCCACGATGGGGATCTGCGACAGGCCGGGGATCGCCCAGGGGCCGATCGGGTCGAGGTGGATGGCCAGCGGGCTGCCGCTGCCGGAGACGACCCGCATCATGTAGGTGGTCAGTCCCAGGGCGAGGATGTTGCAGGTGAGACCGCTGACCATGTTGTCGGCGCGATGGCGCACGGTGACGGTGGCGACCACCGAGGCCAGGAGACCGCCGCCGATCATGGCGAAGAGAATGCCGGCTTCCGGATAACCGGTCAGCCAGGTTCCGATGACCGCGCCAAAGGCGCCCATCAGCATCATGCCTTCGAGGCCGACGGCAAAGACGCCGGCGCGTTCGGACAGGATTCCGCCCAGCGCGGCGAACAGTAGCGGCGTGGCGATCCGGATGGCGGCTTCGAGGAAATCTATCATGTGCGCCTGACCGTTGCGGCGAGGATGAACAGCATGGTGACGGCTTCGATCACCGTGACCAGCGACGACGGCACGCCGATCTGTCGCTGCATGGCGAGCGCGCCGGTCTCGAGGAATCCGACGAACAACGCGGCGGGTATGGTGATGGCCGGCTCTAGCGCGCCGAGCAGGGCCACCGTCACCGCCTTGAAGCCGAAGCCGCTGGAAAAGCCTTCGATCAGGCGATGATGCAGCCCGAGGATCTCGGTGCCGCCACCGAGCCCGGCCATGGCGCCGGCGGTCAGCATGACGCGCCATGTGATGCCCGACACCGAGAAGCCGGCATAGGCGGCGGCCCGACGGGACTTGCCGACCACCCGGACGGCAAAGCCGAACGGCGTCCGCCACAGGATGAAGGAGGCCAGCGCGGCCATGAGGATCGCGACGATGATGCCGATGTGAAAGTCGAACGTGGGCAGACGCGGCAACCACACTTCGCGCGGAAGCAGCGGCGATTGCAGGAAACCCGCACCCGGCTGGCCGAGCACGCCCGACAGGAGAAGCTGCACCAAGAGCAGCGCAACGAAGTTCAGCAGCAGGGTGGCCAGCACCTCGTGGACGCGCCGCCCGAGATGAATGGCAGTCGCCACGCCGGCCCAGAGCCCGCCGCAGAGGGCGGCAGAGAGCAGAGCCGCGATGGTTGCCATCAAACCCGGCGGGCCGGGCCAGAACAGCACGGCGGCCGCGGCACCGATGCCGCCCATGGCGATCTGGCCGTCCGAACCCATGTTGATGACGCCGGCACGAAAGCACAGCGCCAGCCCGGCACCGGCGAACAGATAGGGCGACGTGCGATTGAAGGCGACGCCGATCTGGTGCGGCGAGCCGAAAGCGCCCACCAGCATGGCCGAGAAGGCATCGAGCGGGTTCTTGCCGGCAAGCAGGATCAAGAGCGCCGCTGCCAGCACGGACATTGCCAGGGCAAAGCCGATGCGCCTGACGATGTGATCCTTGGCCAGCCTGAACGGCAGGCGAAGCGGTGGTGCGGCATCCATGTTCGTGATCTTGGTCATGCCGCGCGCTCCGACATCCAGAGTCCGATGCGCGTCATGTCCACGTCGGCGCGGGAGACGATGCCGGCGATGCGGCCGCCTGCGAGCACGGCGACCCGGTCGCCGACCGCCAGCACCTCTTCGAGCTCGGAGGAAATGTAGATCACCGCCGAACCGGCATCCCTGAGGGCGACCATGCGTTCGAGGACGAAGCGCGTCGCGCCCGGATCGAGCCCCCAGGTCGGCTGATGGGCGACGAGGACCGCCGGTTGCCGGGCCAGCTCGCGGGCGATGACGATCTTCTGCTGGTTGCCGCCGGAGAGGCTGCCGGCCAGCGTCTCGCCCGATGGGGCGCGAATGTCGAACCGCTCCATCAGGGCGGCGGCCTGCTTTCGCGTGGCGTCGCGGTCGATGAGACCGCCGGCGCTGTAGGGACGCTTGCGACTGTCGCGCAGCATCAGGTTTTCGGCAATGGTCATGCTCTTGACCAGCGCCGTGGTCGACCGGTCGGCGGGCATGTAGGCAAGCCCGGCCTCGGTGCGCGCGGCCGTGGTGGCGCCCGTGATGTCCTTGCCGTCGAGCAGGATCGTGCCGCCTTCGACGGCGCGGAGGCCGGCGATGGCTTCAGCCAGTTCCAGCTGGCCATTGCCGTCGACACCGGCGATGCCGAGGATTTCGCCGGCTCGCACATCGAGATCGAGCGGCCCGAGATCCTTGGCGCTAAGTGACTGAAGATGAAGGCGAACGGCGCCGGCCACGTTCGGCTCGACGGTGAGCGGCGCCGTCACGTCCCGGCCGACCATCATAGCGGCGAGGCTTGCCTTGTCGGCGCCGGCGACGCTGGCCTTGCCCGACACCTTGCCGGCGCGCAGCACGACCACGCGGTCGCAGACCTCGATCACCTCGGGCATCTTGTGCGTGATGAAGACGATGCCTTTGCCCTCGCTGCGCAGGCGGCGCAGGATGTTGAGCAGCTCCTGGATTTCGGAGGGCGCGAGGTTCGACGTCGGCTCGTCGAGGATCAGGAGATCGGCATCGCGCAGCACGGCCTTGAGGATTTCGATGCGTTGCCGGCGCCCGAGCGGCAGGTCGGCGACGCGCGCATCCGGATCGAGGTCGAGGCCGAGGCGTTCGCTGGCCTCGCGGATCCGCTTGGCGATGGTCTCGCGGCGCAGGAAATCGCCGGCCTCGGTCCATCCCAGCATGATATTCTCCGCGACGGTCATCGCTTCGACCAGCATGAAATGTTGATGGATCATCATGATGCCGGCGGCCATGGCCTCGCGCGGGCTGTGGTCGGACAGTTCGCGTCCGCGAAACACGATGCCGCCGGCGTCCGGCCTGGTCATGCCGAACACCAGCTTCATCAGCGTGCTCTTGCCGGAGCCGTTCTCGCCCAGCAGGCCGACGATTTCGCCTTCGAAGACGTCGAGATCGACACCATCATTCGCCCTGAGCGAACCATAGGTCTTCACCATCCCGCGCATTTCCAGAAGAGCCGCCATATCATCCTCAGACTTCAAGAAAACCGGAGCGCGGCAGAGGCCGCGCCCCGGCCGGTTCCCGTGGGGGAACTCAGCTGCCGCTGCGGGCGTCCTGCTCGGTCGGAACCACCTTCAGCTTGCCGGATGCGAAGTCGGCGGCCATGGCATTGACTTCCTTGGCAACGGCTTCGGGGACGGCCGGGCCGAAGGCCTTGTCGGCGCTGTATTTCAGCGAGGCGCCGGTGGTCTTGCCGGTGTCGTAGCCATATTGAACAAACGTGCCGAACAGCTTGCCGCCCTTGACGTCCTCGGCGGCGCTGCCGATCATCGACGGCCAGTCCTCTACGATGTTGGTCAGGACGAGATCCGGGGCAATGGCGGTCTGATCGAAGCCGCGACCGGTGACATAGGCCTTCTTTTCCTTGGCGGCCTGGACGAGGCCGGCCTCGGCGGCATTGAGCTTGCCGGTCAGCACGTCGGCGCCGTCGGCGATCAGCGACAGGGCCGCTTCCTTGGCCTGCGCGGCGTCCTCCATGTCCTTGATGTAGAGGATGGTGACCTTGGCGCCGGCCTTCTCGGCGCACAGACGGTAGGCGCCGGCCTGGGCCGTGATGTTGGGCACGCCCTGCAGGCCGTAGATGCCGCCGACCTTGTGCGACTTGCTCATCTTGGCGGCGAGCAGGCCGATCTGGCAGCCGAACTGCGCATTGTTGTAGTCGATGGACATCACGTTGGGCGCTGCGCCTTCGTTGCCGCTGACGGCGATGAACTGCGTCTTGGGGAAGTCGGGAGCGACCTGCTCCATGGCCGAAACGAAGCGGCCGGAATGGCCCAGCACGATGTTGTAGCCCTGGCTCGCATAGTCGCGAACGGCCTCCGCTTCGTCGGCGTCCGCCACGTTCTCGGTGTAGGCGGTCTTGAAGCCGTGCGGCTCCAGGCTCTTGACGATGGAATAGCCGAGCGCGTTCCAGCTCTGGTCGTTGGCGCTACCCGGAAGCAGGATCGCCGCCTTTTCTTCGGCCAGCGCGGCTCCGGCGAAAGCGACAGTCGAAAGCATGAAGATAGCGCTCGCCGCCGACAGGCGCCGGCGACCCGAAATCATATTGGTCATGACGAAGAACCCTCTGGCTTTTTTAGTTTGCTTCAGTGATCCGGCACATACGCTCGCACCGTGCCCGCCGGAGGCATGGGGACTCAGGGAAAACTAGATCTCGACGATGACGGCGATCGGCGCTTCGCCGGGCTTGCACTGGTGCTCGGTGCCGCCGGAGACGAAGATCCTGGGGTCGCCGGTCACCGAGGTGATCACCGCGCCAAGCGCCGCCCGGGCGTGGCGTTCATAGTTGATGTCGGCATCCGACAGCATGGTCGTCCGCGCGCCGCGCAGGACGCCGCCAACCGGTGCCTCAGCCTTGGCAAACACGGCCTTGATCGCGCTGACATCGATCGCCTTGCTGCCACCCAGCGCATCGGCAACCGCCGCCTTCACGCCGTCGGTATCGACGACGTCCTTCAGGATGCCGTGGCCGATGCGCAAGCTGCCGCCCGCCTTCGGCGAATTGCCGAACAGGATGACCTCGCAATTGCGCAACTCGCCGCCGGCCGAGGTGTTGGCGACCGACGAATAAAGATCCATGCGCTTGGCGATCGCATCGTCGCTCAGCGCGGCCTCATCGACCTCGCTAAGCGCCACGGCAACGCCAAGGGCAGTCGCGCCGCGGGCATAGGGTTTCGAGCCGTTGGGATCGCTGGTGACCAGCTTCGCGCCACGACGGGTCGCATCGGCGACGGCAGCCGGCGTCAGCAGCGGACCCTTGACCTGGACGTAGTGGACGTCGGCCGGGTTGTCGATTGCGGCCTCGGCGAGGGCGGCGCGCACGGCGGCGGCCACTTCGCGCACCTCGACCATGGTGCCGACCTCTTCCGGCGCAAAATCGCGGGTGACGGCGATGCCAATGGCGAGGCGCTTTTCGCCGGCAGGCTCCGACGCACTGCGTGTGAACAGCGTGGCATGCGGGCTGAGCACACCCTCGGTGCCGCCCGACCAGACGAAGGCGATGCGCTTCGTCACGGCATCGGGCGTGATGCCGAGGTGGCCGGCGAGCAGAAGCGCGAAGGACTGGGTTGCGAAGCCGCGCGTGAAGTCGTTGGCGCCGCCGTTGCCTTCCGTCTTGCCGATCAGTGCGACGATTTCCTCGGGCTTCACCTCGCCGGAATCGATCAATCGCTGCAAGTCCGAGACGTCGCCCGGGTTGTTCATTCTGACCTTGTGGACGCCGACACGCATTTCGATCTCCGTGGTTCTGCCTATATCCTATGCGGAACCAAAATCTGTGCAAGCGACTTGGAATAAATTTCACGATATGGAATCGTGAGCCTCGCCATCCGCTTCAGAAACTTGCTATGACGAGAAAAGATCATGCTGAATCAAGAGGCTAAAGAAGGTGGAAGCGTGCAGTCGATTCGGCGGGCACTCTCAATTCTTGAGCGATTAGGCGAGTGCGACGACGGCCTTCCACTCAAGGAGGTTGCCGCTCAGGTCGGCTTGCCACCTTCCAGCGCCCATCGCATCCTGACCACGCTGCAGCTGCAAAGGTTCGTTCGCTTCGACCAAGCGACCATGTGCTGGAGCATCGGTGTCCAGGCCTTCGTCGTTGGCAATGCCTTCGCAAGATCGCGCGACATGGTGTCGCTTGCCGTGCCCTTGATGCGCCGGCTGATGACGGCGACGGGCGAGACGGTCAACTTCTTCATGCTGGATGGATCGGAGGTCGTCTGCATGGCGCAGGTCCAGAGCCAGCAGATGGTGCGGGCCATCTCCCGGCCGGGTGCCGGTGCCGAGATGCACCGCTCTGCCGCCGGAAAGATGATCCTGGCGCACATGAGCCCCGACGAAGTAGCCGCCATCGTCCAGAAGGCAGGCATGGCGCGCTATACCGAACACACCATCGTCACGCCCGAAGGGCTGCGCACCGAACTCGACAAGATCCGCCAGCGCGGCTTTTCCGTCGACAACGAGGAATTCTCGCTCGGGCTCCGCTGCATCGCCGCGCCGATCTATGACGAGGCCGGGCTTGTTCATGCCGCCGTCTCGATCGCCGGTCCCTCGGCGCGCATCACCGAGGCGAGGGTTGAGAGTCTCGGTGAAATGGTCGCCAATTGCAGCAAGGCCATCACGTCGGAGTTCGGCGGATCGCCGCGCGGGCGGGGATTTTGAACGCTCGTCTGATATCGGAGAAGGGCGTGAGAGCCGGACAACCGTACTTCATTTTCCGTGGCGAAATCGGTCCCGCCTGTCAGGCATCTGACATCGCGGACGGCAAAAGCCTGTTCAGATGACGTGGGCAATCCGTCTGTCACGTTGGCTTGCTCAGGGTTCCTTACCCGATACAGCGTGAGCTGTGGTCGGGTTCATGTCGGCGACGATGGCAGAGGTTGGTCATGATCGAGCTTCGGTATCAGTTGCGGGTGGATAGCGAAACGCGCATCGGCCCGGGCAAGATCGCGCTCCTGGAGACGGTTGCCCGCGTCGGCTCGATATCGGCCGCCGCGCGCGAGCAGGAGATGACCTATCGCCGTGCCTGGGAACTCATCGACCACATGAACAAGGCGTTCGGCCAGCCCGTGGTCATCGGGCACGCCGGAAGCACCGGCGGCGCGTCGCTGACCGAGCTGGGCGCGGAGCTCGTCCGCCGCTATCGCCTCATCGGGCAATTGATCGACGAAGCTGCCGCCCCCCATCTCGCCGCGCTCGACATTGCCATCCTGACACCGGCGCCGGAAACCGGTCCCGACGTGATCTAGACTAAAGGTCAAGCGAACGCTCGAGACGATTGCTTTCAATTATGTTTCTGAGGTTATAATTCCGTCATTGGGTCTTTTCTTCGTCTAGATGGCCGATAATCAAGCAATATGCGCGGATAGATTTGTATTCAATATTTGCCAGTGGCCTCGAATTCAATTATGTCGGCAAAAACATAATAGTATAGGTGCGTATTTTCTCCGATTTGCTTGGCCGGAAGACTTTCGGCATGGATGGTTGAGGCGAGCGTGACCGACACGCCGCCAACCATCGTTTTGGCAAGGCCGAAATCACGAGGCATTTGGGGACCTCCGGATCGGCAGTTGGAGGAAGAGCCATGCCTAAAGTCATTCGCGTCAACATGACGGACCTCTCGGTTCGCATCGATGAAGCTCCGGCCGCCTGGGCCGGTCTCGGTGGTCGCGCGCTGACCTCGACGGTCGTTGCCGCCGAAGTGCCGCCGACTTGCCATCCGCTCGGCCCCAACAACAAGCTGGTGTTTGCGCCCGGCCTTCTGTCCGGTACCGCAGCCGGCAACGCCGGCCGCATGTCGGCTGGTGCCAAGAGCCCGCTGACCGGCACCATCAAGGAAAGCAACGCCGGCGGTACCTGCGGCCGCATGCTCGGTCGCCTCGACATCAAGGCGATCATCATCGAGGGACAACCGGCGGCTACCGACGCCTGGTATCAGATCCGCATCAGCTCGTCGGGCGTGGTGATCGAGCCGGAAACCGAGACGGTCGGCATGAACAACTTCGCCGTCCTGGAGTCGGTCGCCGGTCGCTATGGCGAAGACAAGGGTGTCATCACCATCGGTTCCGCTGGTGAGAACCTGATGATGATCTCCAACATCTCGACCCGCGACCCTGAAGGCAAGCTGCGCAGCTTCGGCCGTGGCGGTCTCGGCGCGGTGATGGGCTCCAAACGCGTCAAGTTCATCACCATCGATCAGGAAGGCACGCGCCCGGTTCCGCTGGTCGACTCGGCCGCCTTCAAGGCCGCCAACATGGTATTCACCAAGGCACTCAAGGATCACCCGGTTTCCGGCCAGGGTCTGCCGACCTACGGCACCGCCGTGCTGGTCAATATCCTGCATGAGATCGGCGGCCTGCCAACCCGCAACTTCACGTCGGGCCAGTGCGAGCACCACGACATGATCTCGGGCGAGCACATGTACGACACCATCGTCGCCCGTGGCGGCGAGCCGACCCACGGCTGTTCGCTCGGCTGCGTCATTCAGTGCTCGCAGGTCTACAACGACAAGGACGGCAAATACCTGACCTCCGGCTTCGAATACGAGACCATCTGGGCCTATGGCGCCGACTGCCTGATCAACAACCTCGACCTGATCGCCGAATGCGACAATGTCATGGACGATCTCGGCGTCGACAGCATCGAGACGCCGGTGATGTTTGGCGTGGCGATGGAGGCCGGCCTTCTCAAGTTCGGCGACGGTACGGAAGTGCTGCGCATGCTGCGCGAGGAGATCGGCAAGGCGACGCCGCTCGGCCGCATCCTCGGCGGCGGTACCGGACATGTCGGCAAGACCTATGGCATTGCCCGCGTGCCCGTCGTCAAGAACCAGGCGATCCCGGCCTACGACCCGCGCTCGGTCAAGGGCATCGGCGTGACCTATGCCACGACGACCCAAGGCGCCGACCACACGGCCGGTTATGCCGTGGCGACCAACGTGCTCAACGTCGGTGGCAAGGTCGATCCGCTGTCCAACGAAGGGCAGGTGGAGCTGTCGCGCAACCTGCAGATCGCCACGGCGGCCATCGATTCGACCGGTCTCTGCCTGTTCATCGCCTTCCCGGCACTCGACATCGCCGAGTGTCTGCCGGCAGCGGTCGACATGCTCAATGCCCGGTTCGGGACCAAGCTGACGATGGATGACGTCGTCGGACTCGGCAAGACCGTGCTCAAGCTGGAGCACGAGTTCAATCTGGCCGCCGGCATCGGGCCGGAGCAGGACCGCCTGCCGGAGTTCTTCGAGCTCGAAGCCATCGCCCCGCACAACGTCAAGTGGGACATGGACCAGAAGGAACTCGAGACTTTCTGGAACTTCTAAACCGAGACGAACAAGTCATGTGGGTCACGGTCAAACTCTTCGCGACCTTTCGCGAGAATCGCTTCAAGGAGGCCCGGCGGGAGTATCCGCCGGGAACCACCGTTGCCGATGTTGCAACGGAGCTTGAAATCGAGCACGGCCTGATCGGCATGATCTTCATTCACGGGCGCGCGGCGGAACTCGACCGTGTGCTCGAGGAAGGCGACGTTCTGGCGCTCTTTCCTCTCCTTGGAGGAGGATAGGCTTCCCCTACCAAGGGCCTGTCTGCCCGCAAGTCCGCGCCCCCAACGCGGGCCTTGCTGGCGGATCGTCGGAACGAACGTGGAGGAGGCCCACCCGCCCGGGCCTCCTCAGCCGTTTCTTGAAGTCGGCATGATGGAGGGACCAACATTGCTTTCGAAAAAGGAGCTCCAGCGCTACAGCCGGCATATCCTGTTGCGGGACGTCGGCGGCCCCGGCCAGAACAGGTTGAAGGCCGCGCGCGTGCTCTGCGTCGGTGCTGGCGGCTTGGGGTCGCCGGTGATCGAGTATCTCGCCGCCGCCGGCGTTGGCACGCTGGGGCTTGTGGACGATGACCAAGTCAGTCTCTCCAACCTGCAGCGCCAGGTGGTGCATTCAACGGCCAATGTCGGCAAGCTCAAGGTCGAGAGTGCCCGCGAACGTGTCGCGGCCATCAATCCGCATGTCAATGTCGAGCTCCACCCGTTCCGGCTCGACGCTGGCAACGTGGAAGAGCTGGTGAGAGCCTATGACATCGTAGTCGACGGGACCGATAATTTTCCGACCCGCTTTCTGGTGGCCGATACGGCTTATGCCTGCCGCAAGCCGCTGGTCACGGCGGGCGTTCTCGAATTCTACGGCTCCCTGACCACGCTTCTGCCTTACGAGACGGATGCTGACGGCCAGCCTCATCCGAGCTGGCGTTGCCTGATGCCGAAGGAGCCCGACACCGCCGCGCTCACCTGTTCCGAGGTCGGCATTCTCGGTAGCGTCGTCGGCGTCCTCGGCACACTGGCCGCCTGCGAGGTTTTGAAGCTGATCACCGGTGTCGGGCAGCCGCTGATCGGGCGGCTGCTGATGGTCGATATCCGCGACATGGGCTTCGATCTCGTTGACTACCAGCGAAATCCCGTGTCCCCCACGTTCGGGCAAACCTGAGGATCGGCGGATGGGCGGGCAGATCGAACTCATCGCCTACATGGGGCTGCGGTCGCTGTTCAGCGAGCGCGGCTGGGCGATTCCGCGATTTGTCGATTTGCCGAAGGACATGACCGGGGAGGAACTGCTCGACTTCCTGTCGATCGAAAGCGACCGGGTGGAATCGCTGATCGTCAATCGTTCCGCCATCGCCGTCGAGGATGCGGTCATCCACGCTGGCGATCGGGTCGCCCTCATTCCGCCGGGCGTGCCAGGGCCGCATCGCCTGCTCCTGGGTATCCATGGCCAGGCCAAGCCGGCGCAACCGTTTGGCCTGGAATTGCCGGCGCCCGATGATGGCGACGACAGCAAAGAGGGCAGGGGCAAATGACCCTCGACAAGCCGGAAAGTCTCGCGCGGTCGGTCATGACCACCTGCGTCAACTGCGAGCAATGCCGCGAGTTGATGGACGAGGCGCCTTGCCAGTATTTCCCCCGGCTGTTCAACCTCGCCGACCGGGCGAAGTCCGGCGGCAAACCGGTCTCGGGTCAGGATCTGGCGGAGCTGATCGATCTCTGCAACGCCTGCGGGCAGTGTCCCTGCCGGCCGGTGCAGAGCGACATTCGGCGGGCCAAGGATGCTTTCGTCGAGCGGGATGGTCTGCCACTGGCGGTCCGCTTCATCGAGAACGTCCAACTGCTCGGGCGTGTCTGCGGCACCTTTCCGTCACTGGTCAACGCGGTGATGAGCAGCCCAAGGCTCGGCAAGCTGGCGCGCCGGCTCGTCGGCGTCCATGCGGACCGGAAGATGCCGGTGTTTCCGCGCGATCGTCTGGCGCGCTGGATTGCCCGGCGCGGTCTCGATCGCCCCAGGCAGACCGAGGGCCGCAAGGTCGCCTACTTCGTTGGCTGCACGGCGCGCTACATGTTCCCCGACGTTGCCAAGGCGACCATCGAGGTGCTGGAGAGAAACGGTGTCTCCGTCTACGTGCCCGACCAGAAGTGCTGCGGCATGCCAACCTATCTCGAAGGCGACAAGCCATTCACGCTCGATCTCGTCGCGGCCAATCTGCCCGTGCTGCAGCAATGCGTGGAAGACGGCTACGATATCGTGACGGCCTGCCCGACCTGTTCTTTCATGTTCAAGTCGGTACTGGCACGCGATGCGCAGTTTTCGCCAGCCAATCGCGACCGCATCCGCGCTCTCGGAGCCGAATTCAATGGCGATACCGCGGCGATCGTTGAGGCACTTACCGCCGAAGTATCAGCTCCCTCAGGACGCACCAGCAGCGTGGCGCCGGAGTTTCTGGCGCCCTGGGTGGTCAACTACAATCTCGGTCTGCATGCCGAGGCCGATCGCGGCGATGTCGGATATTTTGCGGGCCGCGATGCCCTCCAGCGGATCAAGGTCGCCGCTCATGTGTTCGAGCTCGGCGAATATCTCGGCGCGCTTCACCGCGAAGGAGGGCTGCATCTGCCCTCGCTGGCCGCATCCGAGAAGCTCTCGTATTTCCCGCCCTGCCATCTCCGGGAGCAGAACATGGGGCGCCCCTGGCTCGATCTCATCAATGAGACGCCGAAATCGGACATCTCGCCCGTAGGGTTGCCGATGGATTGCTGCGGGCTCGGCGGCATCATGGGATTCAAGAAGGACTTTCATGCCGCATCCCTGGCAATGGGGCGCGGCCTGATCGACAGAATCGAAGTAGCGGCTCCGGACAGGATCGTGACCGAGTGTCTGGCCTGCCGGGTCCAGTTCATGCAGATGCAGGAGAAACCGGTTTCGCATCCGGTTGAGTTGCTGGCCGAGGCTTATCGAGCCGAAAAACTCCGTTTCCCGTTGGGCGAGATTGGCCATAGGCAGACCTCGTCCAATGGACCAGATTATGCGGAGCGGGGCGATGGGCGCCGTTGAAAGGTTGGAGGCAGGTTTATGGTGCAACTGAGTTCGGATGCTTTCGCCTTCGGGGGCGATCTGATGCCGGTCGAGGAAGCGCTCGAACTGGTCGCCGCCAGGATTCCGTCGGTGAGCGAGACCGAAACCGTCGGTCTGGTCGATGCCGACGGCCGTTATCTGACGGCCGATGTAAGTGCTCCCATCGACTTGCCGGTGTTCGACAACTCAGCGGTCGACGGCTACGCCGTGGCCCATGCCGATCTGCTGGCCAGCGGACCGACGGTGTTACCGGTCAGCGCCAGGGTCACGGCCGGCGAAGCCGCCCCGGGGGCGATTGCCGCAAAGACCGCCGTGCGCATCTTCACCGGCGCTCCGATGCCGCCCGGAACCGACACCGTGTTCATGCAGGAAGATGTCGTGCTCGACGATGACGGGCGCGTCGAGCTGCCGCCGGGTCTCCGGCATGGCGCCAACCGACGGCCGAGAGGCGAAGACATCGCCGCCGGAAGCGTGGCGGCGTCGGCCGGAAGGCGGCTGGAGCCGCGCGATATAGCCCTTCTCGCCGCGCTGGGCATCACGTCCGTGAGTGTGCGTCGGCGTCCGCGCGTCGCCGTGTTCTCGACAGGCAACGAGTTGCGCGATCCGGGGCAGCCGCTTGGCGCGGCGGCGATCTACGATTCCAATCGCTTCTCGCTGCAGGTGATGCTGAAGCGGGCAGGCTGTGAGGTGTCCGATCTCGGCATCCTGCCCGACAATCGCGATACCACGGCAACCCGTCTCGAAGCGGCGAGCCGGGCACACGATCTCATCGTCACCTCGGGTGGCGTATCGACAGGCGAGGAAGATCACGTCCGCGCCGCGATCGCTGCCAGCGGCTCCATGGTGTTCTGGCGGCTCGGGATCAAGCCGGGGCGTCCGCTCGCCATGGGCATCATCAACGGAACGCCGCTGATCGGTCTGCCGGGCAATCCCGTCGCCGTCTTCGTCACTTTCGCCCATGTGCTGCGACCGTTGGTGGTTGCGCTCTCCGGGGGCAAGCCATCACCGCTTCCGGCCATGACGGTGAGCGCCGACTTTGACTATCGGAAGAAGGCAGGGCGACGCGAATATGTCCGGGTGTCGCTCGAACAGCGTGACAACGGGATCGTGGCGCACAAGTACCCCGTCGACGGTGCCGGCGTTCTGACGTCGCTGACCCGGACGGACGGGATGATCGAGCTTCCCGAGGCCTGCACGGATGTCAGGCGCGGCGATCTGGTCTCCTTTTTTGCCTACAGCCAGCTCATCTGACGGGTGCCCATGAACCAGCCCGATCAGCTCCGTTGCCACAGTCCATCTAGAGGTTGGTCGAGATGAATCTTCCAATCAGAAGCGATGCCCTGGAGTGTTCGTCGCCTTTCAGTGAGCCGACCGGATGCGGACGCTGCCATCCGCCGGTGCGGCAACACCATCAGGCGGCTGGTCGATGCGTGAGATCCCGTGATGGCGACATCCTGGCCGTACGATCGCGTTTCCTGTCCACGGGCACGGTGCCAGAGGGAGTTCCGTCGCCGCTGGTCCGGTCCTGGCAGCGCAGCAGTCAGTTCGGCTTTGCTTCGCCGACCCTTGGCAAGCAGCGCGACCGGCTCGCGGAAGCGGGGCTCAGGTCACTCAAGGAGCGAAACAACGATCTCATCCTGTCGGCCGCCGATGAAATGGCGCTGCTGGGGCAGGAATTGAGCGCGCAAGGCGGCGTCGTCATCCTGACTGATCCCTCGGGCATCGTGCTTGCCCGCCAAGGCGACGGCGCCTTTTCCATCGAGGCGGATCGGCTAGGGCTGAATGAAGGGTTCGACTGGTCCGAGGAGGCAATCGGCACCAATGCCATCGGTACGGTGGCGCTGGAGAGAACGGCGCTGACCATCAGCGGCGCCGAGCATCTCTACTGCCTCAACACATCGATCAACTGCTCGGCGGTTCCGATCATCGATCCTTCTGGTGCGCTGGCTGGCGTGCTGGACGTTTCAACGTCACTGGCCATCGGTCACGACTATCTGCTGTCCTTGCTGCGGCGCTCGGCTCTGGAAATAGAACGACGCCTGTTTGAGCAGCGCTTTCCCCGCCACCTTAAGCTGCGCTTCCATTCGAGCGAGTATCTTTTCGGCGGTATCCGGGACGGGCTGCTTGCCTTCGACGACGATCGTCTGGTCGGCGCCAACCGGGCGGCGCTGGAGCTGACGGGGCACGACTGGCCCATGGTGGGCCGGGTGCGGTTCGATGAGCTGTTCACGACCGGATACGAGGCGGTCGAGCGCATGGCGGCGAGTGGCCAAAGCAATCTTCGCGCGATCGATGGCCGGGCGTTCTTTGCCCGCCTGCAGCAGCCAGCCCGATTGGCCAAGGCAGCTCTTCCGTCTATCGGGTCGCAGGGGCGGCCCGCTGCGGAGGAGGCTGACCCCGGGAGCGAAACCCGTCCTCATCTCCTCCTCGAGCGGATAAGGGAACGGGGCGGCCTGAGATTTCGCAAGATGAAGGCCGGCCAGCTCCTTTACGGCGCCAATCTGACGGATGCATGCGGGGAGGCCATCTTGGTCTTCGCTTCGGGCCGCTATCGCTGTTTTGCCTCGCACGAGGGGCGGGAGCTGACCCTGTTCAAGCTTGGCTGCGGCGATGCCATCCCTCTCGGCGCCGATCTTGCGGTCGAGGTCTGTGCCGACGGTGAGGTCGCCGTCATTCCGAGGACGTCTTTCCAACGACTGCTCAAGACCTATCCCGAGTTCGGCAGTTGCGTGATGCCGGTCATCGAGCGGCTGCTGGGTCAGTCCCTGGCGATGGTTGGCGACATGGCGTTCCGCAGCGTTCGCCATCGGGTCATTCGGCATATCTGCTCGATCGCCGACCACGAGGGGCGCCAGACGCAGACGGGTGTCGTCATCGAGGCCGCGCCGAGCGGAGACGAGCTCGCCACGGCGATCGGGGCTGCCCGTCAGTCTGTGTCGACTGTCCTTGCCGAGCTCATCCGTTCGGGCGAGATGCATCGTCCGGCGCCTCGGACCTTGATCATACCGAATATCGACCGTCTCCGCGTGGAGCTTGAAGGCTCGGCCTGATCTTCGCGATCGCCTACTTGCCGCGTTAGGGTAGCCGAGCGTCTTGAGCGCATTGCCACGAGCCAAGCTCGCTATCCCGGTGCCTAGTGAGAAACCGTACAGCCCGAAAACTGTCGCCTAAGTGACAGTCTTTTCCCCAGCGCCAATGTAGCCAGAGTCAATCGGTTCAGTGGCCCGTTGGGCGGAGCGCTGCCAGTCGCAGCGGGTTGGAGTCTCCCAAATGTCGCTGAAACCGTCATGACGGTTTGCGAGCTTTGGCGACGAGGTGCTCGGCAATGGCCAGACGACGTCCTGAAACCTGATCGGCTTCGCATCTGCGGTCTTTCCAAGACCAAAGGCGAATTTAACAAGTTATGCAGGGTCTCTGCGGGCTGTCCGAAGGTCGATGTTCCAAAAGCTGCAGACGATGCGCAGAAAGATTGGGAGGATCGCCAAAGGTTCAAAACCAAGGGCGACCGTAATACTACGTGGAAACCGGTATGCAGCAGGACGTGACGCTTACTTCTTCGCTTCTGCAGCTTCTCGCCGGAAATGGCGGGCCTTTTCTAAGTATTATCCTCCTTTCACTTGAAGTCACGATTACCGCGGTGACGTGTGCGGGTCTCGTCGGCCTGCCGCTCGGCGCCGGTCTGGCCCTGGTCCGCTTTCGTGGCCGGACGCTGGTCATCGTACTGGTCAATACGCTGATGGGTTTTCCGCCGGTTGTCGCGGGGCTCGCGATCTTCCTGCTTCTGTCGCGGTCCGGTCCGCTCGGCAGCCTGGGCCTCTTGTTCACGCCCAAGGCCATGATGATCGCACAGTTCGTCCTGGTGCTGCCGATCATCGTCGCGCTGACCCGCCAGACGATCGAGGATCTCTGGGTCGAATATCAGGATCATCTGACTTCGCTCGGAGCGGGACGATTGAGTTCCATTCCCACGCTGCTGTGGGATGCCCGCTTCTCCTTGGTCACGACAATGCTGGCCGGGCTCGGGCGCGCCAGTGCCGAAGTCGGCGCAATCCTGATCGTTGGCGGCAACATCGCCGGTTTCACGCGCACCATGACCACCTCGATCGCGCTTGAAACGTCGAAGGGCGACCTGCCGCTGGCCATGGCGTTGGGCGTTGTCCTCATGAGCCTCACCCTGGCCATCAACGGCTTGGCGTTTGGCATATCGCGCGTTGGCGCGCGCTTTTCCGGGAAAAGCTGATGCGCGATGCGACTTCCCTGCTGCCCCTGACAGTGCACGATCTTCGGCTCGAAATCGACGGGCGGCTTCTCCTCGACATACCGAGCGCCCGCATCCAGAACCGGCGGCGCACCGTCATTCTCGGTCCCAACGGGGCCGGAAAGTCGCTGTTCCTCAAGGTTTGTCACGGGTTGATCCAACCCACCTCGGGCAGCGTCGACTTCACCTTCCCAGCGTCCGCCTCAGAGATCCGGCGCAAGCAGGCGATGGTCTTCCAGAAGCCGGTGATGCTGCGCCGGTCGGTTCGCGCCAACTTCACGCATGCGCTCGCCATGGCCGGCGTCGGTTGGCGTCTGCGGCGGCGCATTGCGGATGAAGCCATGACACAGTTTGGGCTTTCCGATCTCGCCGACAGTCCGGCCCGGGTGTTGTCGGGCGGCGAGCAGCAGCGGCTTGCCATTGCCCGGGCCGCCAGCCTCAGCCCGGATCTGTTGTTCCTCGACGAGCCGACATCGTCGCTCGACCCGACGGCCAGCCGGCAGATCGAGGACATGCTGGACGTGCTGCACGAGCGCGGCGTCACGCTTGTGCTGACCACGCACGACCTTGGTCTCGCGCGGCGCTTCGCCGACATGATCTTCTTCTTTCACAACGGTCGGATCGTCGAGGAAAACGACGCCGAACGCTTCTTCACATCACCCAAGAGCGCTGAAGCGCAGGCTTTTCTGGAACATCGCCTGTTCTGGTGAAGCTGCGGCAAGGTGCTTTCAAACTGGAGGAATCTCAAATGCTGCGTCGTACTTTCGTCACCGCTGCGGCGTCCGTTCTGGTCGCCATCGGCATGCTGTCATCGGCTGAGGCCGAGGACCGGTTCATCACTGTCGCCTCCACGACCTCGACCCAGGACTCCGGGCTGTTCAACGTTCTCCTGCCGGCCTTCACGGCCAAGACCGGCATCACCGTGAAAGTGATCGCCCAGGGAACCGGACAGGCGCTCGATACGGCGCGCCGGGGGGATGCCGACGTTGTCTTCGTCCATGCCAAGGCGCAGGAGCTGAAGTTCCTGGCCGATGGCTTCGGCGTGAAGCGCTACCCGGTGATGTACAACGACTTTGTCGTCGTCGGTCCCAAGAGCGACCCGGCCGGGATCAGCGGCAGCAAGGACGTCGCTGCCGCCTTCAAGACGATCGCGGACAAGAAGGAGCCCTTCGTCTCCCGCGGCGACAAGTCCGGCACCAATACAGCCGAGCTGAACCTCTGGAAGGTGTCGGGCGTCGACCTTCAGGCAGTCCGGGGCGACTGGTATCGCGAGATCGGGCAGGGCATGGGCGCCACGCTCAATACGGCGAATGCCATGGCGGCCTACACGCTGTCCGATCGCGGCACCTGGATCGCCTTCGCCAACAAGGGCGATCTCGGCATCGTCGTCGAGGGCGACAAGAAGCTGTTCAATCAGTACGGCGTCATGCTGGTCAACCCGGCGAAGATCCCCACCGTCAAGGTCAACGACGGTCAGGCGTTCATCGACTGGCTCGTGTCGCCCGAAGGGCAGGCGGTGATCGCGGGATATCGCATCGGCGACCAGCAGCTGTTCTTCCCCAATGCCAACGATCCGAATGCCTGACGGGCATCCCCGTCGGCGGACGGGGCAATGTGAAGGGGCCCGATGATGGACCGGACATCGCCTGTTCGCCGTGTTGCTCTCGAAACCGCTTGGACCTGGCTCGACAGTCAGGCCCTGGCGCCGCCAGAGGTGGCGGCGCCGGTCAGTATAGAGCTGGTTGGCCGAGTTCTTGCCCGCGATGTGCTGAGCGCCACGGATCTCCCGGCGGACACCCTGACGGTGATCGATGGCTTCGCCGTTCGTGCCGACGATATCCTTGGCGCCAGCGACTACAATCTCATTCGGCTCTGCCTCGGTGGGACGGCATCGGCCGGTAGCGCTGTCGCTGTCGTGGCTGGTGGACCAATTCCGGCAGGGTTCGACACGGTTTTGCCCGTCGACTGCGTCGAGCGCAGCGGTGGGGCGATCGACGTCGCCACGGCAGTGCCGCGTGGCAACGGTGTAGCGCGGGCAGGCCAGGCCGTGGCCCGCGGAAACCGTCTTCTTTCGGCCGGTTCATGTCTTTCTGCGGCGGATGTCATGCTGCTCTCAGAAGCGCGTTGCGACGAGGTGGTGCTGAGCGGGAAACCTCGGGTCGCGCTTGCGTCCTTCGGCAGCAAGGCTGGAGCCGATATCTCGGCTGCGACGCTCGCCCACCTGATGGAGCGCGACGGTGCTGCCGTCAGCGCCCGTCCCACGACGGGCGGGCAACTGGAGCCGTGTCCCGAGGCTGATCTCGTTGTCGTCGTGGGTCGGAGTGGCTGGGGGCAGGACGATGTCGCCGAAGCCATGATCAGCCGGCACGGCGCCCTCGCTCACCATGGACTTGCCCTCCGTCCCTGCGGCAGCGTCGGCTTCGGCCATCTGGCGGGCGTTCCACTAGTGCTGCTGCCCGGAGATCCGCTCTCCGCCTGGGTCGCCTACGAGCTCCTCGTCGCGCGCCTGTTGCGGCGCTGGAGCTGCAAGCCTTCTCTTCTCGCCTTCGGCAGTGAACGCTGCGTGCTGAGCCGCAAGATCGCGTCGCCAGTGGGTACGGCGGACTGGGTGCCACTTGTCTGCGAGGCCGATGGACGGGTGACGCCGGCTCCCATTCCTGCGGCATCTCCCTTGTCGGTCATTGGCCGAGCGCATGCCTTTGCGCTGATTCCCGCCGCCTCGGAAGGCGTGGCGGCGGGTGACGCCATCACCGTCCATCCACTCAAGAGCTGAACGAGGACCGATCGATGACCGATTCCACCAAATCGCAAGCCAGCTCTTCCGATGCCGCCAGGACCGCCGAGATCGGCAAGGTTGCGCGACAAGGACAGTTTCTCGCGGTTGCCTCCCGCGCCGAGGCGGAACAACGCTTTCGCGCTCACCTCAAGCTCGAACCACTTGGCCGGGAGCTGGTGGCGATCGGCAAGGCTCGCGGACGCATTCTGGCGGAAGACTTGGCCGCCGCCGTAGACGTTCCCTGCTTCGACCGTTCGAATGTCGATGGCTTTGCGGTTCGGGCCGCCGATCTGGAACGGGCGGCCGCCGACGCGCCGGTTCGCCTCAAACTGAACGCCGAGCTGCTGACGCCGGGAGTTACGCCTGCGACGACCGTCGAGGCGGGCACGGCAACCGTCATCGCCACGGGTGGCATGGTTCCGCGCGGAGCCGATGCCGTGGTCATGGTCGAACACACCGAAGTGGTCGAAGATGGCGGCGACAGCTTCGTCGAAGTGGTGCAGGCCCTGGTTCCGGGCGCCATGATTTCCGTGGCCGGTTCCGACATTGCCGCTGGCGAGACGGTTCTGCGGCGTGGCCTTGAGCTCGGCTCGCGCGAGATCGCCATGCTCGCAGCCATCGGCATTGCCGAGGTACCGGTCTTCCGCCGCCCGAAGGTCGCCATTCTCTCGACCGGTGACGAACTGGTCGCGCCCGGTCAGCCGATGCAGCCGGGCAAGGTTTACGACAGCAACGGACCGATGCTGGCAGCGGCCGTCGAGGAGCTGGGGTGCGAGGCGATGAGCCTCGGCATCGTCATCGACGACCAGGCGTTGATCGAGGCCGCCGTCGACAGGGCGGTTCGGGAAGCCGATGTCGTGCTTCTGTCCGGCGGCACCTCCAAGGGGGCAGGCGACTTCTGCTATCACGCCGTCGCAAGGTTTGCCGATCCGGGCATCGTCGTTCACGGCGTGTCGATCAAGCCGGGAAAGCCGCTGTGTCTGGCCGTGACGGCCGGCAAGCCGGTGGTGATCCTGCCGGGCTTTCCAACCTCCGCGACCTTCACCTTCCACGAGTTTGTCGCGCCGGTGCTGCGCGCCTTTTCCGGCTTGCCGCCGCTCCGTCGCGAGACCGTGAAGGCGGAGCTTGCCGTCCGCACGGCCTCCGACCCTGGGCGCACGGACTATGTTCTCGTGTCGCTGGCGGAAAAGCCCGGGGGCGGGCTCGCCGCCTATCCGATGGGCAAGAGCTCGGGGGCGGTCACTTCGTTCTCGCTGGCCGATGGCTTCTTCGCCATTCCGGACGACAGCGACATGGCCCAGGCCGGGGCCTCCGTCGAGGTAGCGCTTGTGGGCTCTGGCCAATCGGTCGCTGACCTTACCATCATCGGCAGCCACTGCGTTGGTCTCGATTATCTGGTGGGGCGCCTGGCCCGGGAAGGGCTGTCCGCCAAGGTCCTGTCGGTCGGCAGCAACGGTGGGCTCACGGCAGCCAAGCGTGGCGAATGCGACATTGCCGGCGTTCATCTCATGGACCCGGTGAGCGGTATCTACAACGAGCCCTACCTCACCGCTGATCTTTGCCTTTGCCGTGGTTATGGCCGGTTGCAGGGCGTCGTTTTCCGCAAGGGCGACGCGCGCTTTGAAGGCAAGACACCAGAGGCGGCCGTCGCGGCAGTGATCGCCGATCCGGGTTGCCTCATGGTCAATCGCAATGTCGGCAGCGGGACTCGCGTTTTGATCGATCGCCTGCTCGGGCCGGCCAAGCCCGCAGGCCACAGCCATCAGACGCGCTCACATAACGCGGTTGCTGTCGCAGTGGCGCAGGGACGTGCCGACTGGGGTCTGGCCATCGAGACCATGGCGAAGTTCTACGGGTTGGGTTTCCTGCCGCTGCAGGAAGAACTCTACGATTTCGTCATTCCCGCCGCGCGCTTCGAGCGTCCCGCCGTGCGTCGTTTCCGGGAGTTGCTCATCGATCCGGCCGTGACCGAGGACCTCGCGCGCCTTGGCTTCCGCATCGGAAGCACTGCCGCCAACCCATCCCAAGCCCGCTGAGTTGAGGCCATATCAAGAGAGCGAAACATGTCTGACAGACTCGTCGATGGCTTCGGTAGGGCGATCACCTATCTCAGGGTGTCCGTCACCGACCGCTGTAATCTCCGTTGCGGCTACTGCATGGCGGGCGAGGTTCATTTCTCTCCGCGCCAGGATGTCCTCAGCATCGAAGAGCTTGAACATCTTACCTCGGCCTTTGTCGGCTGCGGCATTACCAAGGTCAGGATCACCGGTGGCGAACCGCTGGTGCGCAAGGGTGTCATGCATCTCTTCGAAGGACTGTCGCGTCATTTGAAGAGTGGCGCGTTGGCCGAGCTCTGCGTGACGACCAACGGCATTCTGCTGGCCAAATATGCAGAGACGCTCGCCGATTACGGTGTTCGGCGCGTGAACGTCTCGCTCGACACGCTCGATCCCGAGCGGTTCGCCGAGATCACCAGCGGCGGCGATGTGGAAGCTGTGCTGAGGGGCATCGAAGCGGCGCGCGTCGCCGGTCTGTCCGTCAAGCTCAACGCCGTGGCTCAGAAGGGATACATCGAGCACGATGCGGAAGCTCTCGTCCAGTTCGCGCAGGATCTGGGATTGGATATCTCGTTCATCGAGACCATGCCGCTCGGTGAGGTCAAGTCCAATTGCGCCGATCACTATCTGCCGCTCGGCGACCTGCGGAGCCTCATCGCGCGCAGGTGGACACTGACGGACACCGACGAGACGACGGGCGGTCCGGCCCATTATGTGCGCATCGAGGAAACCGGCGGACGGATCGGCTTCATCACCGCGCTGAGCCACTGCTTCTGTGAGGGCTGCAACCGGTTGCGCCTGAGCGCGACCGGCGCACTCTACACCTGTCTCGGCCATGACGAATTCACCGACCTCAGGTCGATCATCCGCCGGAACAGTACGGCGGCCGACCTTGAAGGCGCCATTCGCATGGCGGTCGCCGCCAAGCCGAGATCCCATGACTTCGGTACAGCTCCCATTCGCGAGCCGGCGCTGAAGCGACAAATGTCGGTGCTTGGCGGTTAGAAGGTCAAAATCCAGGGCGGCATCCGAGGCCAAGCGGGACGGCTGAGCCCAGGCTGACATCAAGCAAGCTCACGATACCCCCTGCTCGCCTTTTGCCGCTGGATCCGTGCGAACTGGGCCAGTGCCTCTTCCTCCCCGGCAAAGCTCATTGCCTTCATCTGGCCACGCGTGCCGATGCGGCCCCAGCGCCGCGTCAGGCAGACATCGCCGAACAGCGTCGGCTCGATCGACAGTGCGTAGAAGCGCGCCATGTTCCGGGCGGCGTCGCGGCGTTCGGTGTAGAGATGGCGGGGCAGGGCGGTCATGCGGTGAGGATCGCCAACCGCTGCCCTTGCGTCCAACGACAGTTATGAATCGATCGGTCAACGTCGATTCATGGACTTGATGGGTTAAGATATGCGCCTCGGTGCTCGCTATTAGGCTGCAACCTATGATGACGGGGTAATTTTTCGCTCCACCGGAAGAGGATTTCTGTTAGGGCGCAATGTTGTTTTGCCGTTCAGCTGCTGACGCGAACAATTTGCTACTGTTACGGCAAACAATAACCTACAAAGGCTATATATTAAAAAGCACCCCTGCTTGAATGCAGACCATCACAGTGCACTTTGCAACGGAGCAAAAGATGGTCGGCGTGTCACCCATTCGCGCAGCGATGCTTGGGGTTGTGTTCTCTCTCGTGGCTGGCAATGCAGCCCTTGCCGATGGTGACGTGCCTTCGCTGAAGGGCAAGACGATCGGCATCACCTCGATCGGCAACGAACACTATTGGAACATCAAGGCCTATCAGGGCGCCGTCGATGAAATCAAAAAGCTCGGCGGTGAAGTGATCGGTCTCGATGCCGGTTACGTCGACGCCAAGCAGATCGCCCAGATCCAGACGCTGATCGCCCAGAAGCCCGATGCCATCATCGAGGAGCTCGGCACGGCTGCCGCTCTGCAGCCGTCGTTCAAGAAGATCGTCGATGCTGGCATTCCGCTGTTCACCCTGGACACCGGCACCAATTACGCCGTCAACACGGTGACATCGGACAACTGGAAGATCGGTGAGGAACTGGCACTGAAGCTGGTCTCCGACATCGGTTACGAAGGCAACATCGTCGTCTTCAACGGCTTCTACAGCGTCACGCCCGTCGCCATCCGTTATGATCAGCTCCAGTCGGTGCTGAAGTACAATCCCAATGTGAAGATCATTCAGCCCGAGCTGAAGGAAGTCATCCCGAACACCGTTCAGGATGCGCAGACGCAGATTACCGAGATCCTGAACAAGTATCCCAAGGGCGAGATCAAGGCGATCTGGTCGGCTTGGGACGTGCCGCAGGTGGGCGCCACGCAGGCGCTGGTCGCCGCTGGCCGCACCGAGATCAAGACCTACGGCGTCGATGGCAGCCCGGATATCGTGTCGCTGATCAAGGACCCTGCGCAGCCGGCCGCCGCCGTTGCCGCCCAGCAGCCCTATCTGATCGGCAAGGCCTCCGCCGACAACGTCGCGCGCTATCTGGCCGGCGACAAGAACATTCCGAAGATCACCTATGTGCCGCATCTCCTTGTGACCAAGGAAAACGCCGCCGAGGCGCAGGTGCAGCTTGGCCAGGACAAGTAAATGTCAAATGCCTCTGTTCTTGCCCTGACGGGCATTTACAAGAGCTTTGGTGGTGCCGAGGCCCTTTCGGGGGCCTCGCTGTCGCTTGAACGGGGCTCTGTGCATGGCCTCGTCGGCCAGAACGGCGCCGGCAAGTCGACGCTGGTCAAGGTGCTGGCGGGCATTCATCAGCCGGATCGGGGAACGATCGAGATCGACGGTGAAAGCCACACCCATCTGACCCCGCGCCGCGCCGAGAGCCTCGGCATCCATTTCATTCATCAGGACCGGCTGCTGGCGCCGACGCTGACCGTCGCCGAGAGCCTTTATCTCGGGGCCGAGCCGCGCCGGTTCGGGCTGCCCATCATCGATCACCGGCGTCTGCGGCGCGACGCTCGCGATGTTCTGCGGCGCATCTTCGAGATCGACATATCGCCGGACGCGCTGGTGCGCGACCTCTCGACGGCAGAGCAGAAGATCGTCCAGATCACCCGCGCCCTGTTGCAGAGCCCGCGCATCCTGGTGCTCGACGAACCGACCACGGCACTGGTTCGCCGCGAGGCCGAGCATCTGTTCTCGGCGATCGATCGGCTCAAGGCCGAGGGGTTGTCGATCCTCTACATTTCCCATTACCTCAACGAGATCGAACGCCTTTGCGATCGGGTCACCGTGCTCCGCAACGGCAAGGACGTTGGTACGGTGTCGCCGCGTGAGGTGCCGGCGGCCGGCATCGTGGCGCTGATGATCGACCGCAAGGTGGACGCGTTGTTTCCACCAAGGACGAGCGTTGCCGGCGCCCCGGTGCTGGAAGTGCGCGGTCTGTCGCGCGACAAGGAGTTTTCCGACGTGTCGCTCACCCTCCGGAAGGGCGAGATCGTCGGCATCACCGGACTGGTCGGCTCCGGCACCAAGGCCTTCGCTCGCACGCTGTTCGGCCTGACCAGTCCGACATCCGGCGAGATCCTGCTGCATGGCGAACGGCTGAAGCCGGGCTCGACCGTCGCCGCCGTGGCGCGCGGCATCGGCCTTGTTCCCGAAGACCGACGCAGTCATGGCATCTCTCTCGACCTGACGGTGCGCGAGAACGCCACACTCCCGAGCCTCTCCCGCTTCACCCGCAAGCTGGCGCTGCAGTTTGCCAAGGAGCGGGCAACGGTTGGCGACTTCATCTCCCGCCTCGCCATCAAGACGCCAGGGCCGGACGCGTTGCTGCGCAACCTCTCGGGCGGCAATCAGCAGAAGGTGGTGCTCTCCAAGTGGCTCATCCGCGGATCGGACGTGGTGATCCTCGACGAGCCGACGGTCGGCGTCGACGTCGGCGCCAAGGTCGACATCTACAGGGAGATCCGCGCGCTGGCCGATTCCGGCGCCGCCATCCTGGTGGTGTCGTCGGATCTCCTGGAACTGACCGGCATATCCGACCGCGTGGAAGTGTTCTTCCGGGGGCGGATCGTCGCCGAACGACAGGGGAGCGACCTCAATCAGGACGATCTCCTGCAACTGGTCACCACAGGTCAAACCGCAGAGAAACTTCGCAATGCCGCTGAATAGACAGTCGTTATCGAGCGCGACGCTGGTGCGTCTCAGCGCTTATGGCGCCTTTGTGATCGTGATCCTGGTGTTCGCCGTCGAGGCACGTGGCTTTCTGAGCTTTATCAACATTGCCAACGTGCTGCAGCAGTCGGCAATCGCCGGCCTTCTGGCTTTCGGCCTGACGCTGGTTGTGCTCGGCGGCGGCGGCAATGTGGTGACCGGCGGCATCGATCTGTCCGTCGCGGCGACCCTGGGGCTGGGCGCGGCGGTCTACGCCACACTGATCGCGCAAGGGCAGAGCGATCTGGTGGCCATCGGAGCGACCCTTGTTGTCGGCGTTCTCGTCGGCATCGCCAACGGTTTTGCCGTCGTGCGATTGCACATCCTGCCGCTTCTGGCGACGCTGGCGGTCGGCAAGATCGTCAGCGGCCTCGAATTCGTCCTGACGCAGAATTCAGTTGTCACGGCCACGTCGCCGGGGCTGACCTGGCTTGCCGAGATCGGTCCGCTGGATGTACCGATCATGGCCTGGGCCCTGGTCGTCGCTACCATCGCGCTGTTGCTGCTCGTTCAGGTGTCGCCCTTCGGCCTTCGCCTGCACGCGGTCGGCGCCCATCCGGAAGCGGCGCGCGCCTATGGCCTGCCGGTCCGGCAACTGCTGTTCCTCAGCTACGTGTTCAGCGGCTTTCTGAGCGCCGCCGCCGGCATCCTGCTGGCGGCCCTCTTATCCGGCTCGTCGCCCGGCGCCAGCGAGATGCTGCTGCCCGTCGTTCTTTCGGTTCTCCTCGGGGTCGTGTTCTCGCGCCGTCTGGTGCCGACCATCGGGGGCACCTTCCTTGCGGTGCTGTTCATCAGCATCCTCGGCAACGGATTCCAGTTGCTCAATATATCGAGCTACTGGGTCAACGGCGTCGAAGGCGTGCTCATCCTGTTTGTCGTGGCATGGACCACCCTCAGCCAGCGCGAGGCGCATGCATGACCATCGTCTATCGCTTCGGCCTGGTATTCGCCCTTCTGGCGCTGGTGGTCGTGTTCTCGCTTGCTGCGCCGGCCTTCCTCACCGTGGCCAATTTCCAGAGCATCCTGTTCAATCACTTCGCCATCCTGTCGCTGGTGGCGGTTGGCATGACGCTGGTGGTGGCCAGCGGCGGCATCGATCTGTCCATCGGCACGGCCGTGGACATGGCCAGCCTCGGCTACATCCTCCTGCTGGCCCAAGGCGTTCATCCGGCCGAGGCGATCGCCGTCGGATTGCTGCTGGCCGTGCTGGTCGGCGTGTTCAATGCCGGGCTGATCGCCACGCTGGATATCCCGCCGTTTCTGGCGACCCTCGGCACGCTGTTCATCGGCCAGAGCATCCAGCAGCTGGCGACCAACGGCGGCGTGCCGGTCTACCTGATCGCCGGCGCGCCCCGGCCGATTTTCGCCCTGGTCGACAGCGCGCGGCTGTGGCTGGTGGCCGGCGGTCTCGTGGCGAGCTTTGCCGTCATGACCTACAGCCCGTTCGGGCGGCGGGTGCTGGCGCTTGGTACCGGGCCGCAGGTCGCCCGCTATTCCGGGCTGTCGACCAAGACGCTGACGCTGAAAGTGTTGCTGCTGTCCTCGCTGCTGGCCGGCATCGCCGGCATCATCCTGTCGTCGTCCGTCAAATCCTACGCGCCGCTGTCCGGCAACGCCTACCTGATGGATGCTATCGGGGCGACGTTCCTCGGGACGACCCTCAATGCGACGGGCCGGGCCAGCATAGTCGGCACGCTGGTCGGCGTCCTGCTGCTGAGCGTGGTGAAGAACGGACTGCTGCTGCTCGGCGTGTCATTCTACTGGCAGCAGGTGGTGAGCGGAACGCTGATCTTTCTCGTCCTCGCCGTCAGCTTCAGCGGCAAGTCGGCGGCGCACTGAGCGTGCCGGTTCACGGGTAACAACAAGGCCGGACCGCATTGTGGCTGGATCCGTGTTCTGGTGGCCGTCCGTCATTTTAGAGAGCATCGAGAGGGCCGGGGGCATATGTCCGCGGTCCTCGTCATTTATGGCGAGCCAGCCGATCTGGGCAGAAATCAGCGCGCGCCAATGAACGTATCTTTCGTGACCTTCGCAAAAGCCCGTAATCGGGAGGGCTTGCTACGAGATCTGCAGCTTTTGGTGGTGACTGACGAAATGGTGACGAATAAAAGAATATAAATTTAGTATTCTATATTCAATTCAACAACCCATTCTCCTAAAGTTGAATCAGATGTCGCCGCTGGTCGTCTGGGGAAATGATGGGTCATTTGTAGTATATATAAATACTTATCTCCTGGGTCGCCAGCATTGAGCGTCAGTTGGGCGTTCCTGAGACGACATCAAAACTGTGTCGGTACTTGAACAGACCGCCGTTGCGTCAGCAATCGCGTCGATCTGTCACGTCTCAAGGAAGCTCTCATGACCAAGAAGACAAAGCAGATTGCCATCTACGGCAAAGGCGGCATCGGCAAGTCCACGACCACCTCCAACATCTCGGCGGCTCTTGCCGATGCCGGATACAAGGTGATGCAGTTTGGCTGCGACCCCAAGGCCGACAGCACCAACACCCTGCGCGGCGGCGACTACATCCCCACCGTGCTCGACCTTCTGCACGCCAACAGCTCGGTGGATGCCCACGACGCGATCTTCAAGGGCTTCGGCGGCATCTACTGCGTCGAGGCGGGTGGCCCGCAGCCGGGTGTCGGCTGTGCCGGTCGCGGCATCATCTCGGCCGTGCAACTGCTCAAGCAGCAGGATGTGTTCGAGGAACTCGACCTCGACTACGTGATCTTCGACGTGCTCGGCGACGTCGTCTGCGGCGGTTTCGCGGTTCCGATCCGCGAGGGCATCGCCGAGCATGTCTTCACCATTTCCTCGGCGGACTTCATGGCGATCTACGCAGCCAACAATCTGTTCCGCGGCATTCAGACCTATTCGAACAAGGGTGGCGCGCTGCTCGGCGGCGTCATCGCCAATTCGATCAACACCGACTTCCAGCGCGATATCATCGACGATTTCGTCAACCGCACGGCGACGCAGGTCGTCGAGTACGTACCGCGCTCGGTGACGGTGACCCAGGCCGAGCTTTCGGGCCGCACCACCATCGAGGCGGCGCCCCATTCCGAGCAGGCCAAGATCTACCGTCGCCTCGCCGCCCGTATCGCCGAACACACCGAAAGCAAGGTTCCGACGCCGCTCGGTCAGCAGGAACTGCGCGAGTGGTCGGCGAGCTGGGCCGATCGCCTGATCGAGGCGGAAAGCAAGCGCGAGCAGATCCACGCGGTCGCCTGAGGGAGATGCATTCATGGCTATCAATCTCAAGACGGCCGTGGTGGAAAGCCGCGAGCAACGGCTCGGCACCATCATCGGCTGGCAAGGCAAGGCGGCCGACCTCGCCAGGGAGTCGGCCTATTCACGTGGCGGCTGCGAGGGCTGCGGTGACGGCTCCGGCCGCAAGGCGCGCCGGGTGTGCGAGCTGAAGGGGCCGTTCACGCAAGGGTCGGTGTGTTCCGAACAGATGGTCGAGTGCCAGGCCGGCAACGTGCGCAACGCCGTTCTGGTGCAGCATTCGCCGATCGGCTGCGGCACGGGGCAGGTGATCTACAATTCGATCTACCGCAATGGCCTCGCCGCCCGTGGCCTGCCGGTCGAGAACCTGCATCTCATCTCTACCAATCTCACCGAGCGCGACATGGTGTTCGGCGGCATCGCCAAGCTGGAGCAGTCGATCCGCGACGCCTTCGAGCGCCACCATCCCGAGGCGATCTTCATCGCCACCTCCTGCGCCACCGGCATCATCGGCGATGACGTCGAAAGTGCTGCCAGCCACCTGGAGACCGAACTCGGAATCCCGGTCATTCCGCTGCACTGCGAAGGGTTCAAGTCCAAGCACTGGTCGACAGGCTTCGATGCCACCCAGCACGGCATCCTCCGGCAGATCGTCCGCAAGAACCCGACGAAAAAGGATGAAGACCTCATCAACGTCATCAACCTCTGGGGCTCCGACGTCTTCTCGCCGATCCTCGGCGAGCTTGGCCTCAAGGTGAATTACGTCGTCGATCTGGCCTCGGTCGAGGATCTCGCCAGGATGTCCGAGGCGGCGGCGACGGTAGGCTTCTGCTACACGCTGTCGTCCTATCTGGCGGCCGGCCTCGAGCAGGAATTCGGCGTGCCGGAGATCAAGGCGCCCCAGCCCTATGGCTTTGCCGGCACCGACGCCTGGCTGCGCGAAATCGCCCGGGTGACGGGTCGCGAGGAACGCGCCGAGGCCTATATTGCTCGCGAGCACGAGCGGGTCCAGAAACGGCTCGGCGAACTCAAGGAGCTTCTCAAGGGCAAGAAGGGCTACGTGTCCACCGGGTCGGCCTATTCGCATGGCCTGATCGCCGTGCTGCGCGAACTGGGCGTCGAGGTCGACGGCTCGCTCGTCTTCCACCACGACCCCGTCTACGACAGCCAGGACCCTCGTCAGGACTCGCTCAGCCACCTGATCGACAACTATGGCGACGTGCCGCAGTTCACCGTCGGAAATCGTCAGCAGTATCAGTTCTATGCGCTGCTGCAGCAGGTGAAGCCCGACTTCATCATCATCCGGCACAACGGCCTTGCCCCGCTCGCCTCACGCCTCGGCATTCCCGCCATTCCGCTGGGCGACGAGCACCACACCATCGGCTATCAGGGCATCCTCAACCTCGGCGAGTCCATCTTGGACGTGCTGGCGCACAAGAAGTTCCACCAGGACCTCGCCCGGCGCGTCAAGCTTCCCTACAAGAAGTGGTGGCTTGAGCAAAGCGACCCCTTCATCCTGGCCCGCCAGCCCTCCCTGGCCGCCGAGTGACTGGAGCATTGCCATGAACCAGATCGATCACCAGGCGCTCAAGCCGGTTTCCACCAAGACCAACTCCATCGAGCAGGTGCGCTACGGTTGCGCCATCGGCGCGCAACAGACCGTGGCGGCCATCCCCCGGGCGATTCCCATCACCCACTGCGGCCCGGGCTGCACCGACAAGCAGTTCATGAACCTGAGCTTCTATAATGGGTTCCAGGGTGGCGGATATGGCGGCGGCGCCGTCATCCCGAGCACCAACGCCTCCGAGCGCGAAGTGATCTTCGGCGGCAGCGAACGGCTCGACGAACTGATCGGCTCCACCCTCAAGATTCTTGACGCCGATCTGTTCGTCGTGCTGACGGGCTGCATCTCCGATCTCGTCGGCGATGACATCGGCGGCGTCGTATCGCCCTATCAGCGCAAGGGGGTGCCGATCGCCTTCGCCGAGACCGGCGGCTTCCGTGGCAACAACTTCACCGGCCATGAACTCGTGACGCGGGCGATTATCGACCAGTTCGTCGGCCCCTACGACGGGCCGCGCGACGCCGACCTGGTCAACGTCTGGTCGCTGCTGCCCTATCACAACACTTTCTGGCGCGGCGATCTCACCGAGATCAAGCGGGTACTGGAGGGCGTCGGGCTGCGCGTCAACATCCTGTTCGGGTCGGAGTCAAAGGGCGTCTCCGAGTGGAAGGACATTCCGAAGGCCGCCTTCAACATCGTTCTCGGCCCCTGGCTGGGTGTTGCGACGGCACGCCATCTCGAGGCCAAATACGGCCAGCCGTTCCTGCACCTGCCCGTGCTGCCGATCGGCGCCAACGCCACCACCGACTTTCTCCGCAAGGTGCTCGCCTTTGCCGGTTTCAAGCGTCGCCGCGCCAAGGCGGAAGCCTTCATCGCCGAGGAGGAGGCGCGCTATTACAAGTACCTGGAAGACTTCACCGACTTCTATGCCGAATACTGGTGGGGTTTGCCGGCCAAGTTCGCCGTAGTGGGAGACGCCACCTACAACCTCGCGCTCACGCATTTTCTGGTCAATCAGCTGGGTCTGATCCCGGCCAAGCAGATCATCACCGACAACCCGCCCGAGGAGTTTCGGAGCGCGATCGCCGAAAGCTACCGGACGATCGCTGACGATGTCTCGACCGAGGTCGAATTCGAGGAAGACAGCTACACCATTCACCAGAAGCTGCGCGGCACCGATTTCGGGCACAAGGCGCCGATCATCTTCGGCACCACCTGGGAGCGCGATCTTGCCAAGGAACTGAAGGGGGCGATCGTCGAGGTCGGCTTCCCGACGTCTTACGAGGTGGTGCTGTCGCGATCCTATATCGGCTATCGCGGGGCGCTGACGCTGCTTGAGAAGATCTACACCACCACCGTCGGCGCCAGCGCCTGACGGCAACCGCATGGAGCACGCGGCGCTGGGGATGCCGCTTGTGCTCCGGACGCGTGGGGGCGTCGCCCGCCATCGCGTCCCGTTCGCCGCCCTTCTCCCTGCTTCAGTCACAGCAAGGGGGAAGGGCGGCGATTGCCACATGGCAGATTTGTTACCGCGTAGGAAACCATCATGACCGGCCCACTCTATCCGCTTCCTGACAACACGCACACCATCGTGCTGGGCGTCGGGGACGTGAATGGCGTGATGCGCGGCAAGCGAATTCCGGCCAGTCACTGGCAGGCGACCTGCGAGGATGGCAACGCCATCATAGCTGCGCTGTTTGCCATGGATATGACTAGCGATATCTGGGACACGCCCTATTGCAGCTTCGACAACGGCTATGTCGACATGCACATTTTCCCGCTTGGGCCACCGGCCGCCGTGCCTTACGAGCCGGGTGTCGCCATCGTGCTGGGGCGGGCCGAGGGGCTCGACCACCGGCCGGTGCCGATCGATCCGCGCGGGCGCCTTGCTCGCCCAGATCGAGCGGGCCGACAGGCTGGGTCTGTCGGTGCAGGTGGGGGCGGAATTGGAGTTCTACCTGCTTGATCCGGAAACCCGACGGCCGCGCGAGCGGGGCATCTCGGTCTACGGCACCAACCGCTCGACCGAGATGGAACCGATCGTCGGGCCGATCCGCAACCATCTCAATGCTCTCGGCATCCCCATCGAGCAGTCGAACCCGGAATATGCCCCCGGCCAGGTCGAGGTGAACATCCGCTATGCCGACGCATTGACCTCGGCGGATCGAGTGGTGCTGTTCCGCACCGCCGTCAAGGAGATCGCCGCCCAGCATGGTCGCATCGCCACCTTCATGGCCAAGCCGTTCATCGACCAGTCGGGCAGTGGCTTTCATACCCACTACTCGATCTGGAAGGATGGGCGGAACCTGTTCGCCGACAACGGCAAGCTGTCACGGACTGGGCTGGCTTTTCTGGCCGGTCTTCAGAAGCGGATGGCGGAATCGTCGCTGATCGGGTCCATCACGCCCAACGCCTACCGCCGCCGACGCCCCTACAGCTTTGCACCACTCAATACCAGCTGGGGTGTCGACAACCGCACTGTGGCGCTACGGATCATCGAGGGAAAGGAATCGCAGGTTCGCGTCGAAAAGCGCGACGCTGCGGCCGACTGCAATCCTTATTATCTCCTCGCCGCCGACATCGCTGCGGGCCTCGACGGCATCGAGCAGGGGCTTGAACCGGTCGGCCCGCCGGTGACCGGCAATGCCTATGAAACGCCCGGCATCGAACCGCTGCCCACCAACCTTCGAACGGCCATCGATCTGGCCCGTAAGTCGGATTTCCTGCTGGACGTTCTCGGGGAGGATCGTCTGTCGATCTTGTTGAGACAGGCGGAGCGGGAGGTCGATTTCATCGACAATCAAGTGACGCCGGTCGAGACCGAGCGCTACTTGCTGAACTTCTGATGAGTGAGTTGGCGCGACGTGTCTGTCTTGAGCTGATCCCCAGCAGACCTAGATCAAGCGGACGATTTCATCCTGGATCGGGGTCGTCACGCTGGGACCGGCTACGGGGTCGAGGAAGACGTTGATTTCGAGCCGGACGCCGAATTCCGGCAGATAGATTCCCGGTTCGATCGAAAAGCCGGTGCGCGGCAGGATCAGGCGCGTATCGTGGGTTTCGAGATTGTCGAGATTGACGCCGAGCGCGTGCAGCCGCTTGCCCGGCCCCATGGAATGGCCGGTGCGATGGTGAAAGTCTGCTGCATGGCCGGCCGCCGCGATGATGCCGCGCGCCACGTCGTCGACCTCATACCCGGCCAGCGTCTCCCCGCGAGACCACGCGTCGCGGATCGCGCCGAGCGCCGCGTCGCGGGCCTGCTTCACGGTGTCGAAAACCAACTGCAGCTTTTCAGGCACTACCTCACCGGCGTAGGCGCCCCAGGCGATATCCGAGTAGACATTGCGCTCGCCGGGATAGCGCGCCCAGAAATCGATCAGCAGCCAGTCCCCCCGGCCGATCGGCGACGAGGCGCCGGGGCGCGGCTCATAGAATACCTGCCCCGAATGGCCGTTGACCTGCACTACGGGGTGGCCTTCGCTTTCGAGGCCGAGGCGCTCGAATTCCGATACGATGAACTGCTGCAACTCATATTCGCCAATCGTGTCGCCCCGCCGGATGGTTTGACGGACGAGATCGAAGGCGGCGTCCTTGATGCCGGCGACGACGAGGCAGGCGCGCTTGTGCGATTCGATCGCGTAGTCGTCCCATGCCGAGGCGGAAACCTGGAACAGATCGGCCGAGGAGACCAACTCGTAGCCGGCATCGCGCAGCCATTCCGCCGTTCCCGTATCGAGGAAGGACGCCGTCGGCACGGCACCATCAGGTGAATATTCGACAGCCAGCCGATGCGCCGGTCCAATCAGCTCCCGGACGAGGCCACGCATCTCCTCCCAGCCGCGATAAATCCGCTTCTCGACGGTGACATCGATGTAGAACATCTGGTCGACCGCGTGCAGGACCAGCACCGGCTCGGCGTCCGGCCGGATGATGAGGAAGGCTCGCCGTGTTGGCGTCTTCGAGGCGCCGAGGACGCTCCAGAAGAACAGGTTGCTGCCGCGATAGTCGTAGAGCAACCAAGCATCGATGTCCTGTTCGCGCAGGAAAGCTTGGGCGGCCGGCAGATCGAACATGGTGGATCCTCTTCGAAAATGTCAGCTGCGGCGAAAACGCCGGCCGGGATGGTCGTCGCGTAGCCGCTTCTGGCCCGCACCATAGATCGTCTCGCGCAAGGTCGTGCCCGGATAGGCGTCGCGCATCAGGCCACGGCGGCGGAGTTCCGGAACGATATATTTCACGGTATCGACGAAGGTGCCGGGCCGGATGGCATAGGTGACATTGAAGCCGTCGAGATCGGCGATGTCGACCCAGCGCTGCATCTCGTCGGCGATGGTCTTGCCGGAGCCGACGAATTTCGGCCCCATGCCGCCGACGCCGAGATATTCGGCAATCTGGCGCAGCGTCCAGACCCGATCCGGATCGGCGGCGGAGAACAGTTGCGCCGTGAAATGGGCGGCGTTCGGGTTGATCTCGGTCAGCGGCTGGTCGGGGTCGAATTTCGAGACGTCGAGGCCGAGCGGGCCCGAGAACTGCACCATGGCACCCTCGTAATCGGCATAGCTCAGGAGATCGCGATACTTGGCCTCGGCCTCCTCGTCGGTCGCACCGGCAACGATCGTGGTGACGGCGAACACCTTGACGCTGCGCGGATCGCGGCCGAGCGCCGCGGCGCGGGCACGGACATTGGCGACGACAGGCGCGATCACCTCCGGCCGCGTACCGTGCACGAAGACGCCCTCGGCGTGTGTCGCGGCGAACTCCTGGCCTCGTGAGGAAGAACCGGCCTGAAAGAGCACCGGCGTCCGCTGTGGCGAGGGCTCGGCGAGAAAGGCGTCCGGTACCGAGAAGTGGCGGCCCTTGTGGGCGATCTTGTGCACCTTCGCAGGATCGACGTAGACGCCGCGCGCCTTGTCGATCACCACGGCATCGTCCTCCCAGGATCCTTCCCAGAGCTTGTAGGCGACCTCAAGAAATTCGTCGCCGCGGTCATAGCGCTGGTCATGCGGAATCTGGCTTTCGCGGCCGAGATTGCGCGCCGCGCTCTCCAGATAGGAGGTGACGATATTCCAGCCGACCCGGCCCTCGCTCGCATGGTCGAGGCTCGTCATGCGGCGGGCGAAGGAGTAGGGCTGCTCATAGGTGAGCGACACCGTGACGGCGAAGCCGATATGGCGGGTCGCCGCTGCCATGGCCGAGACGAGCGACAGCGGATCGTTGATCGGCACCTGCGTCGCGGTGCGAAGTGTCGCGTCGGTCTTGCCCTGGTAAAGATCGAAGATGCCGAGGATATCGGCGAGGAAGATCGCATCGAAGCCCGCCTCCTCCAGCATGGTGGCAAGCTCGATCCAGTAGCGGATGTCCTTGTAGCGATGCGACTGGTCGTCGGGATGACGCCAGAGGCCCGAGGAGATGTTGACCGGAGAGGCGTTCTCGAAGGCGTTCAGATGAATAAGCCGTTCGGCCATGGCACGATTCTCCGATGGATAGGTCGCAAGGCGGTCGTCAGGCCAGTGCGTAGACAGCCGCGACGGCGCGTGCGGCCGCTCCTGGATCGACCGGAATACCACGTCGTTCGAGTACTGCGCCGAGGGCGGCGAGACTCGCCTGCACGCTCGAAAAGGCCGTGCGGCCAGCGGTGTGATCGATGCGAACCAGGCGGCCTTCGATCTCGCCAAACCCACGGCCAAGCGGCACGCCGAGCGCCGCCGCGTCAGCGATCAGCGTATCGGCGGCAATACCGGCCGGAACCGGCACGGCGGTCACCAGCGCGGACGCCGCATCGTCGGCAACGACCCATGGCTCGATGCCGAGCGCCCTGAGCCCGGCCCTTGCTGCCCGCGCGGCGCGTTGGTGACGTTCGATCAGAGCGCCGAGCCCTTCGGCCTCGATCCGTGCGACCGCCGCCTCCAGCGCCCAGAATTCGAGCGGCGGCGGTGTGCCGGGCAGGGCGCCCCGGCCACGATCGAGCCAGTTCGCCTTGATGTCGGCCAGCGACAACAACGAGGGCGAGGGCGACGGCGTCGCGGCGATGTGAGCCCAGCCGCGCGAACTCACGGCCACGGCGGAAAGACCGACCGGACCACCCAGCGCCTTCTGCGGCCCGATGGCCAGGAGATCGATCCCAAGGCCATCGATATCCACCGCGTGTGCGCCGATGGAGGCGACCGCATCGACGATCAGCAACGCCCCGCGTGCCCTGGCTTGCGCGGCCACGGCCGCCAGCGGGTTGAGGACGCCATTGGCCGCCTCGCCATGGACCACGGCGAGTATGTCGAGCTTCGGCAGTCGGCCGATCGCCGCCTCCACTGCCGATGCGGCAATCGGCTGACCGGGCTCGGCCACGATGTCGATAACCTCTACCCCGCCACGCCGCAGCCAGGCACTGAAATAGCCGCCATAGGGGCTGGTCACGATATTGGCGGCGACGAGGCCGGGCCGAGCCACGCTGGTGGCGATCGCCTCCAGTGCCAGCAGCGCCTCGGCCTGCACGAAGACGATATCGGACCGCGTGTCGAGCAGTCGTGCGATCCGGTCGGCGAGGGGCGCGTAGCGTTCGGCCGGGAAGTTCGGAATGTCGAGCAGCGCGCTGTAGTCGGGAGATGGCATGGTGCAGGGATCCCGTTCGTTCAAGGGCGAGGCGCGGCAGCGCGGCGTTGGGCCAGCCGGAAGATGAGCGCCGCGACACCGAGCATGGCGAGGGTAAAGACGAAGACCACCGATGCAGCCACATAGACGGCGGGCGATGGGCCATATTGCAGGCTGCCGTAGAGATAGACCGGCAGCGTGTTGATGTTGGGCGTCGTGAGAAACGCCGAGACGACGAGATTGTCGAAGGAGAAGGTGTAGGCCATGATCGCGCCGGCCGCGATGGCAGGGGCCAGCTGCGGCAGGACGATGAACCAAAGCGTCTTTGCCCGCGTGCTGCCGAGATCGGCGGCCGCTTCCTCGATGCGGCGATCGAGCGTCAGCACCCGGGCGCGCACGATGAGCGCGACCACGGCGATCGCCATCGGCGTGATGCCGAAGATCAACGTCACGGTCGACAGCGGGATGCGCGTGACCGCATAGAACAGCAGCAGCGACACGCCGATCACCGACTCCGGCACGATGAGCAGGATATAGGCGAGACCGGACAGCGCGGCGCGAACCCGCTCGCTCGGATGGCGCACGATGGCATAGCCCAGCGCCGAGCCGACGAAGATCGAGATCAGTGCCGACCAGAAGGCGACGACGAGGCTTGCTTCGACGGAGCGGCGCAGCGACAGATCGTTCCAGGCGGCCGGAAACCATTTCAGCGTCCAGCCGGTGATCGTCGCGGTCTGCTTGTTCACGACCCCGAGGTTGAAGGAATAGACGATCGCGGCAACGATCGGAGCGAACAGGAAGAGGACGATCGCCAAATACCAGAGCGCCAGCGCGGCGTTGATGAGGCTGCCGTTCAGGCGGCCCCGCGTGAAACGCGGGGCGCTCATCGGCCGACCTCGGCAAAGCCCTTGGTGAGCCGGGCGAGCAGCACGACGATGACGCCGACGGCGAGGAGCACCAGCACGGCCATGGCCGCGCCGAGCGGATAGTTCTGCGACTGCAGGAACTGAGAAGAGATTGCCTGCCCCATCAGGACGCCCTTCGATCCACCCAAGAGCTTGGGGATCACCATCTCGCCAAGCATCGGCACGGCGGTCAGCAGGGCAGCGGTCGCGATGCCGGGGCGGGAGAGCGGCAAGGTGATGAAGGCAAACGTCTTCCAGCGCGAGGCGCCGAGATCCCGGCTCGCTTCGAGCAGCGGTTTCGGGATGCGATCGAGCACCACGAACAGCGGCACGATGGCGATCGGCAGATAGGCGTAGACCATGCCGATGAACACGGCGACCTGCGTATCCAGCACGTCGAGCGGGCCTTCATGAAGATAGAGCGCGTTCAGCACCGCTTCCGTAAAGCCGCCGCGCGACATCAGCATGTGCAGCGCCATGATGCGGATCAGGAAGGAAGAGAAATAGGGCACGAGGATCAGCACGACGGCGATCGAGCGCCGGCGCTGCGTATGCCGGGCTAGAAAATAGGCGACCGGATAGGCGGCGGCGAGACAGAGCAACGAGGCTGAGACGGCGAAGATGATGGTTCGCAGGAAGGTCGCGCCATTGAAGCCCGAAAGTGCGGCCCGGTAATTGTCGAAAGTGAAGGCGAGTTCGACCCCGCCGAAGAGACTGCGGCCGAACGAAAAGACGACAGTAAAGCCGAGCGGCGCCAGGAAAAACGCCGCGAGCCACAGGGCTGGAACCGCGGCGACGATATGATCGGCGGCGCCGTGGGCAAGGCGAGGACGAACCAAGGTGGTCATGGTCGGCCTATGACGCTTTCGAGAGAGGCGGATACACGCCGGTGCGAGCAAACACGATCCGACCTTGCGAGGGTAGTCGACAAATGAAAATCAACACGCTTTTTACAGTCTCACATGGAACCCGCCCCTGATGGGGGCGGGCTGAAACACGGCGGCGGTTCGGATAGCGGATGCGGCTCTCGATCAGCCGGCCGCCGCCTGGATTTCCGTCTGGACCTGGAGATAGGTACCGATCGTCTCGGGATTGACGACGAAGGAGGTCAGCTTCTTGAAGTCGAGCCCCTTGCCGCCGAAGATGAGATCGGCATTCTTGGTATCGGCCGGCAGCTTGGACTGTAGGCCGGCGAGCGCCGCCGGGAAGCCGATATACTGCGTCTCAGCGAGTTGGACGTCCGGCTGAAGCTGATAGGCGAGGAAGTCATAGGCCTGATCAAGGTTCGGCGCGCCCTTGGCGATCGCGTAATTGTCGACCCAAAGCTCGCTGAACGGACCGGGCACCACCCACTTCAGCTTCGGATTGAGGCCGATGATGGCGCGCGCCGTGCCCTGATTGGTCTGGGCGAGCACGATCGAGCCGTTGGCAACCGAATTCGCGTCGAGGCCGGAGAACGACTTCACGTGCTTCGCCAGCGCCTTGACCTTCTCGCCGGCGGTGCGGATCTCGTCCGATGTCGCGGCGTTCCAGTCCTTGCCGTCGACCCAGAGCTGGGCGCCGATCGTTTCCCAACCGGAATCGGACAGGCGGATCTTGCCGGAGACTTCCGGTTTGGCGAAGGCCTTGAAGAAATCTTCCCAGGTCTCGATCTCGCCGCCGACGGCCTCGGGATCGTAGACGACGCCGAGCAGGCCCCAATCCTTCGGGATCGAATACTTGTTGCCCGGATCGTAGTCGCGGTTGAGAAGGTCCTGGTCGAGCGAAGCGAGGTTCAGCCGGCTGTGGTCGAGTTCCTGCAACAGGCCCTTGTCGGCAAGCTGCTTGATCCAGCTCGACGAGGGAATGACGATGTCGAAGCCGGCTCCGGCCGGGCTGTTCAGCTTGGCGAACAGCGTTTCGTTCGAATCGTAAGTGGCAATGTTCGGCGTCACGCCCGTCTTCTTGGCGTAGGCGGCGAGATCGTCGGTCGAGAAATAATCCGGCCATGAGTAGACGTTGAGCTGGCCGGTCGCCGCCTTGGCGCGAAAGGCCTCGGGGAAGGCCAGCGAAAGAGCGGCGGTTGCCGGCGCGGCGCCGAGCAGTGTCAGCAACGAGCGGCGGCTCAGACCCGCGAGCTGCGAATGCCTGGTTCTGTTGGTAGTCGTCATGGTCAGCCCCATTTGTGCGGAGGATCGGATTTCAGTGCGGTCTCGCGTCGCGATAGGCGCGTGCGGAGGACGCGTCGAAGGTAACGAAGACGGGGGTTCCCGGCGTCAACGTGCCGGAGGAGGCCTGGCTGTCCTGAGCGCCGGCATGGCGCTGCACGATGGATTCGAATGCAAGACCGTCCTGGGTGACGGCGCGCAGGCGCAGCGACGAGCCGATGGCCACGATATCGACGATGTCGGCCGGGATGCGATTGGCCTGCTGCGCCGAACCGTCGGCGCGCCGCTCGAACCGCGTCGCCTCGGGGCGGATCACCACCAGCGCCTGGTCCCCCGGCGCGAGATCAGGCGCCAGATAGCCTGCCTCGAGCGGGCCGGAATTGGCCGCGAGTCGTGCAGGCTCGCCAGCGCGTTCGACGCGCGCCTGCACCGTGTTCGCAGAACCGACGAAGAGCGAGACCCAGGCGCTGTTCGGCTGGTCATAGAGTTCGGCCGGCGCGCCGATCTGCTCGAAACGGCCGTCGCGCATGACCGCAAGCCGGTCGGCCATGCCGAAAGCCTCGTCCTGATCATGAGTCACGTAGATGAAGGTCGCCTTGAGCTCGCTCTGCACGCGGCGCAACTCGCGCTGCATCTCGTCGCGCAGCTTGCGGTCCAGCGCGCCGAGCGGCTCGTCGAGCAGCAGCACTTCCGGCTCGTTGGCAAGGGCGCGCGCCAGTGCGACGCGCTGTTGCATGCCGCCCGAAAGCTCGTGCGGATAGCGCTCAGCGAAATCGGGGAGGCGGACCAGATCGAGAAACTCCGACGCCTTCTTGCGCCTGGCGCGCCGCGATAACCCGCGCATGCGCGGCCCGTAAGCGACATTCTCGAGCACGCTCATATGCGGAAAGAGCGCGTAGCTCTGGAACACCGTGTTGACGCTGCGGCGCTCGGCCGGCTCGAGGGTTACATCTTTCCCGGCGATGCGCACCGTGCCCTCATCCAGGGACTCGAAGCCGCCGATGATGCGCATGACGGTCGTCTTGCCACTGCCGCTCGGACCAACGATCGCCAGAAACTCACCGGCCGCCACATCGAGCGACAGATCCGAGATCACCGGGCGGCCAGCATAGCTTTTTGTAACGCCCTGCAGCGACACGGCGCTTTCAGCGGAGAGCGATGGACGCGACATGCAAGAGTTCCCGTCGATGGGCATGGAAGGTCGCATCCCGATCGCGGCAGCTAGCTTTCAGTGCGAGAGAATACCTACACTAATGCGCCAACATTTTGCCATCGAGCAAGATCGTTCTGAAGTTTGCTGGTCACATGGTAATAAATACCAATGAGGCGTGTTCCGCCGCCGCACGGATAGCGCACCGGCCAGAGCCCGTGCTGAGTCACCCGGCCGCACTCACAGAACCTTCACGCCACTTTCCCAAGGCAGAAGCCATTGAGCAACTGCCTTGGGATGGCGAGCGGCTCGTGGTCCTGCGGGGGAGGGTAGTCACCGCTGGCAGCCAGCGCGCGGTCCGTGCAGGCCCGCATCAGGGCCGGTGTGAATTCCGGATGGAACTGCGTCGACAAGGCGTTGGGGTGATAACGAATGATCTGATGCGGATCATGCTCAGAGCCGGCAAGGACGGTTGCCCCGGCAGGCAGATCAAGCACGCTTTGCTGGTGAGCGAGGAAGACTTCGAAGTTGCCGGGCAAACCGCCGAGCAATGGATCGGCGGCGGCGGCCGAGGTGAGGCTAATTTCCTTACGCCCAAGTTCGCTGCCGCGCGGGTGGTAGTCGACCCGCCCGCCCAGTGCGTGGGCCATCAACTGGTGGCCGAAGCAGACGCCGAGGATGCGGGCCTCGCTGGTCACGACGTCGCGGATCCAGGCCGCTGTCCGCTCGCTCCACTCGGCAAGTTCGGTCACCATCGACCAGGAGCCGGTGATGATCGCTGCCGTAAAGGAGCCGCGCTCAGGCAACGCGTCGCCGTCGAACGGCCTGATGACCGAGATCTCGCCAGTCACGTCGTCCAACGCGTTGCGGAACCAGTCCGCCTGTTCGCCGAGGCGGCGGTCGAAATCCTCCGGCGGCCGTCCCGCTTGCACCACCACAATTCCCGCCGCTTGGCTCATGGGAAATCTCCTGTGCGGATCGGCGGTCGGTAGGCGCCGATGGCCGATATCCGGCAAAAGGGGATGAAATGCCAACCCCTTGGGGCTGGCCTCCGCAATGCCAGAGAGTGGTGATTACTAGCCGAGAGCGTGACCCCGAGGCAAAGAACCATTGTTTCAATGGCCGCTGATCGAGGGAAAATCAATTCGCCGACAGCTGCAGGCCACGTCGGCCGCTGTGTAACAGTAATCCGTATTTGGCCATTATCTGCTAACGCAGACGAAAATCCGTTGTGACAGAATTTTCGTAGTTAATTGCCAACATGGCATCCATTGTTGCAGAGTAAACGCTGCTCGATTTCTTATTGCTACTTGTGCCGATGTTCGAGGATATTTATCCCGTGGACATCGAATTTGCGACGCCGAGCGTCGAACGGGAGCAAAGAGATGAACACCGCCATGAACATGCAGCCGATGATGCCCATGATGCAGATGCCGATGATGAACGGCATGATGAACCCCATGATGGGCATGATGCCGATGATGGGCATGCCCATGATGAATCCGATGATGGGTATGATGGGTGGGATGATGAACCCGATGATGGGTGGCATGATGCCGCAGATGATGCCGGTCATGATGGCGAAGATGACCTGCACGATGACCAAGAACGGCATGACGTGCGAGATGATGCCGATGGACGGCGCTGACATGGACATGTTCATGGACTGCTGCAAGCGCATGATGTCGATGATGCAGGGCGGCATGCCCATGATGATGATGTGCGGCGGCATGCCGATGATGTGCGGCACGATGGCCTGACCGTCAGCCAGCAATGATCATCGAGAGGGCCGCGGGCACATGTCCGCGGCC
>JAEZHI010000034.1 GCA_023436885.1 Pseudomonadota bacterium
AGCCACCGCCCGGCCCCTTCCAGGAGCGCACGAAGCCGGCGTTCTTCAGATCGCGCATGATGGCATCGAGGAACTTCTTGGAGATATTCTCCTGCGTCGCGATTTCGGCGACCTGAACCGCCTTGCCCGGCTCTGATCGGGCAAGGTGGACCAGTGCCTTGAGCCCGTATTTGCCCTTCTTTGTCAGCATCGATCGCCTCCAGACGCGTCAAGCCGGGATAGCCGCCTATTGGATTGCCGTCAATCAATGAAGCGCAAGCTTCGGCACGACTTCCATCTGCATATAGGTTGAAAGATCAAGGCAAAGCGCTTGCTGCAAAGCCATGTCGCCGCGGCATATCGTTCCGGCATTTCCAGAGAAAAGGAAAATACAAGCCTGATGGCCCACCGGAATATTGGCTAGCCTTTTCGGGAATGCTGCCGAACGCTGGCATGCATGACCATCTGGAGCTGGAAAATGCCCGAGGGCCGAATGCCGAGTACCCTGTTGACCGCCAGCGGCGAGCCGCTGTCGCGGGTCGGGCTCGGTACGGCAGCTTTTAGCGCGGGCGGAGATGGCGATGAACTCGCCGTTGCTACCCTACGGCATGCTATCGATCTCGGCGTGAACTGGGTCGACACCGACGCCATATTTGGTTTTGGAAACGCGGAACGTCTCATCGGCCGCACTCTGGCAGAACTGCCCAATCATGCCCGCCCCTTCGTGGCAACGGCGGTAGGTTTCGATTGGGATGGCCGTTCACGAAGGGCGACACCGCAGCTCTCCAAGGACCCACGCCGCCTCCGCCAGCAACTTGAGCGTTCGCTCAATCGCCTTGGCGTGGACGAGATCGACCTGGTCAAGCTCAATCTGGGTGACGCGGAGGACGCGCTCTTTGAAGACGCCTGGTCAACGCTGCTCGATCTCAAGCAAACCGGGTTGGTACGAGCTGTCGGATTGATCGCGCCCGACAGTGCCATCCTTGAACGCGCGGAGCGGATCGGAACTTGCGACGCCGTCTACGTCAAACTTTCCCTGATCGATCGCCGGATCGGTGAAAGCGAGCTTTTATGGCGCCGGGCAGCGACACCGACCGTCATCGTTTATGGCTCCCTCGGCGGTGGCGCGCTTGTCTCGTCCGAAAGTGTTGGCGACGAGACAAACGATCCCGCGCTGAAGCCGCTCAGACAGCTTCTCCATACTATCGCCGCACGACGTCATGCTGCGCCGGCAGCAATTGCCACCGCCTGGAGCCTGACCTGGCAAGGGGTCGCCGGCGTTGCCGTGGGCGCTCGATGTCCTGAGCATATCGCCGCGGTCGTCCCAGCGCCCGAGATCGAACTCTCGGTGAGGGATCTTTCCGACATCGCCAACCTCTTGCCAACGCTCGGTACTGAGCGTGGCCCCTACCATCCCCGCCGGTTTGCCAAAGCTGCGTGAACCGACAAGCCGCTCTCTCAGGAGAAATTCATGTCCGCTCTAAGGAAACCCGCCCGCTCGGCGCTCGACCTGATCGGAGCCACGCCGGTTGTGGAACTCACACGCTTCGATACCGGCCCATGCCGCCTGTTTGTCAAACTCGAAAGCGCCAATCCCGGCGGTTCGATCAAGGATCGCGTCGCCCTGTCGATGATTTCCGCCGCTGAGGCCGACGGCCGCCTCAAGCCCGGTGGCACCATCATCGAGGCGACCGCCGGCAATACCGGTCTCGGCCTTGCCCAGGTCGGCCTGCCGAAGGGCTACAAGGTGATCCTAGTCGTGCCCGACAAGATGTCGCGCGAGAAGATTGCCCACCTGCGGGCGCTGGGGACCGACGTGCGCATCACGCGCTCCGATGTCGGCAAGGGCCACCCCGCTTATTACCAGGATATGGCCGAACGGCTCGCCGCCGAGCTTGGTGCCTTCTATGTCAACCAGTTCGCCAATCCGGCCAACCCGGCCGCGCACGAGACAACCACCGCGCCCGAAATCCACACACAGCTCGACGGCGACGTCGACGCCATCGTGGTGGGCGTCGGTTCGGGCGGCACGCTTAGTGGCATTGGTCGCTACTTCAAGCGCGTTTCGCCGAAGACCGAGATGGTGCTCGCCGACCCATCGGGCTCGGTCCTGGCGCCTCTCGTCAATACAGGCGAGCTGATCGAGGCCGGGTCTTGGGCGGTCGAGGGTATCGGCGAAGACTTCGTGCCGCCGAACTGCGACCTGTCGCTGGTGTCGTCCGCCTACACCGTCACCGATGTGGAGAGCTTTGCAGCCGCCCGTGAGCTGCTCTCCAAGGAAGGCATCCTGGCTGGTTCGTCGTCCGGCACGCTACTGGCGGCGGCGCTCAAGTATTGTCGTGCCCAGACAACGCCCAAGCGCGTTGTCACCCTCGTCTGCGACACCGGCGCCAAATACCTATCCAAGGTCTATGATGACGGCTGGCTTGCCGAACAGGGCCTCGCTGATCGCCCTGTTCATGGCAACCTCTCTGACTTGGTCATTCGTCGGCAGCAGGACGGTTCGACGGTGACCGTCGCACCAGATGACACGCTTGCCACTGCCTACAAGCGGATGCGGCAGGCCGACGTGTCGCAATTGCCGGTCGTCGCCGGTGGACGGCTCGTCGGCATCATCGACGAGAGCGACCTCTATGTCGCCCTGGGTCGCGGAGCCGTGGCCGGGCAGGCCCGTTTCAGCGAAGCTGTCGGCGACCACATGATCACCGATCTGCACACCCTGCAGTCCGTCGAACCCGTCAGCGCCGCCCTCCCCCTGTTCGAGCGCGGCGAAGTTGCCCTGGTGCTCGACGGCAGCGACTTTCTCGGCGTTGTCACCCGCGTCGATCTCATCAATCACCTGAGGCTTCATTCGTGACCTATCAGCCCCCGCGCATCAATCATCGACTGGCCTTCTCGACCCGCACCGTCCACGGCGGCCAGAGCCACGATCCGACCACAGGCGCCGTCATGGTGCCCATCTACGCCACCTCCACCTTTGCCCAGTCGAGCCCCGGCGTGCACAAGGGCTGGGAGTATGGCCGCACCCACAACCCGACCCGGCAGGCCTTCGAGCGGGCGATTGCCGACCTCGAAAGCGGCAGTGCTGGCTTTGCCTTTGCCTCGGGATTGGCTGCGATCGCCAATATCCTGGAAACGCTGGACCAAGGTGCCCACATCGTCGCCTCCGACGATCTCTACGGCGGCACCTTCCGCCTGATCGACAAGGTGCGCCGCCGCTCGGCCGGCCTTGAGGTCTCTTTTGCGGACTTTCGCGACCCCAAGGCCATCGAGGCGGCCATCCGGCCGGAGACGAAACTGATCTGGGTGGAGACCCCCACCAACCCGATGCTCAAGATCGTCGACCTCCAGGCGATCGCCGCCATCGGTCGCAAGCATGGCATCGTCACCGTGGCCGACAACACCTTTGCCAGCCCGGCCATTCAGCGCCCGCTGGAGCTTGGCATCGACCTCGTCGTCCACTCCACGACGAAGTATCTCAACGGTCACTCCGACATGATCGGCGGCGCGGTAGTGGTGGGCGACAACGCGGAGCTGCGCGAGCGCCTCACTTTCTTGCAAAATGCCGTCGGCGCGGTATCCGGTCCGTTCGACAGCTTCCTGGCCTTGCGCGGTCTCAAGACATTGGCCCTGCGCATTGAGCGGCACTCATCCAACGCGCTGGCCATCGCCCGCTATCTCGAAGGGCGCAAGGACGTCCGCCGCGTCATCTATCCTGGCCTCGAAAGCCATCCGCAGCACGCCCTTGCGAAATCGCAGATGTCGGCCTTCGGCGGCATCATCAGCGTCGAGCTTGATCGCGATCTGGAAGGCACCAAACGCTTCCTGGAGAACACCAAGCTGTTCACCCTGGCCGAAAGTCTCGGCGGCGTCGAAAGTCTGATTGAGCATCCGGCCATCATGACGCACGCCTCGATACCGGCGGAACAGCGAGCGGCACTTGGCATCACAGACGGGTTTGTACGCCTGTCAGCCGGGATTGAGGACGGCAACGATCTGATCGATGACCTGAGAGCGGCCCTCGACGGTTGAGCAAGTCGGATCGGCATGACCGACTGCGCCGCTCAGAAGGCACTGGCGGAACAACACCCGCCAGTGCAGCGACATCACGCCGTCGAGGAAAAACGAGACGCCATTCGATCACAGACCGGACCTCACGGCGAAAGACATTCCGGTCGATCTGCCACCCGACGCAGAAGCACCAGAAGCAAGGCACCAAGCAGGCCCGCCACGGAACCGAGCATCGCTGTGCCGGCATAGTCGCTGATCGACGTTCCGAGAGAAAACAGCAAGGCGCTGAGGCCTCCGCTTAGGAATATGTTGACGGCGATCAGCGAGCTGCCGAGGCCGGCGCGGCGGGCAATCAGGTTCTGCAAATAGGTAATCGGGATCGAGATGATGCCGGCGGCGCCAAATCCCGAAAGCGACGTCAGGAGATAGACGCTCGTCGTATCTCGCACGAAGCCGAGCAGCACCAGATAGAGACTGTAGAAGGCGGCCGAGGCGGCGATCGCCACCACGGACGAGCTGCGCACCTCGATCCAGCCCCATCCGACGATGAAAACCATCTCGAGCAACGCCACGATGCCGACAACCGTGCCCACATCGGCAGGTCTGCCGCCCGCCTGCCCTGTGACGATCAGAGGCAAGACGGCCCCGTTGACGTGCAACATGCTGGTGATCAGCGCAACGGCGACAAGGTGCGGCCAGACTTCAAGAGAGCCGATATTCTTGAGCGATGCGAGAAAGGCGTAGGACGGCTCCGGCCGTTCAACGCACTCGCTCGGCTTCTCGCCTATCAGCTTGGAAAACAGCAGGAAGCAAACACCGCAGGCCAGACCCGCCAACAGGAAGGCCGGCAGCATGCTTGACCTTCCAGCCAGCGCATAACCGACCATGCCCGGAACCAGCACCCAGGACGCCGAGATGGTGGCACGGATCGTCGAGTTGACCGCAATGAGGTCGCGCGGCGGCAGAGCCTGGGAACTTGACCTGACATAGGCGAATATCAGCGAGTTCAGAGCTCCGAAAATGGGGATCAAAACCAGCGACGCAATCGTGAAAACAGTTACGCTCGGAAAGAGATAGACCAGCAGATAGCCAATCATGCCGGAAAGACAGACGATCAGGATAGGCAGCCGGAACCGCCCCAACCGATCCGCGACGATACCGGCGGCGACGCTAGCCGATACGTTGACCACAGCGGCGCAAAAGCCGATGAGCGCGAACGCGCCATTGCTGAGCCCCAGTTCATGGATGCCGATCAGCGAGAAATAGGGCGATGTGGCCGCGCCAGTGAAGCCAAAGAAGAAGATGCCCATGGCACTCACCCTCAAGGGGCGATTGCGATAGACGATCGATAGGGCCGACCGCATCGAAGCCTCAGTGTCAGGGGGTAACCGGAAACCGGTGGGAGCGCATGGGCAAACGGCGCGCTAGATCCAGCGCGCCGAGACCTTGGCCGCCGGCAGATAATCGAAGTTCTTCACGAAGGGGTAGATCGGCTGCACCCGCCGTTCGGAAACGAGCGCTTCGATATCCTGGTTGATCACCCCATCGGTGAGAGCCATCAGATTGGGATTGGCGATCGGCTGCAGTTCCGGCGAGAGGTAGCCAGACTTCACGACAACGAGACGCGCCTTACGCGGATCGAGGCCGAGGCGTCTGAAGTCGGAAATGTTGTGATAGGGGCATCGACGCGCTGCCAGCACCAATGTAATGCCGCCAACAGTAACGACCGCCTGCCTTTCGGCTGGAGCATCGCCTTCGTCGAGCCGAACAACGCGAACGCTGACGACCGTGCGCGGTGAAGCCGGATCGAGCGTACCGCCAACGGAGAGTTCGATTTCCGAACCCTCGCCCGCAGCAAAGCAGGCCTCCGTCGCCGGACGATCGGCAATACCGGCCAGAATGGCGCCTTGGAAGTTGCGCGCCATCAGAGCCTTCAGCACATCTGCGCGGTCGCCGACGCCACCGCCTGTGGGGTTATCGCCGGAATCCGCCAGGATGACCGGAGAGGTTTGCGCCTTCTCCGCCAGATCGAGCATATCCTGCAGGGTCCCGGTCACCGGACCAAACCTGAAGGCACTGCGGGCGTGCCAATAGGAGTTGGCGATCGCTTCGGCCGCTATCTGAGCGGCCTCACGGTTGGTTCCGGTGACGACCGCACAGGCGGTGGCGCGTGGCTCATCAGCCCAGACATAGCCGACCATGAGGTTGGCATCCCAAACACCGGGCCGACGATCGAAATCAGGCAGGACGGCATAAAGGCTCCTGGCCGGCTCATCCTCGGTTGAAGTTCGTTCGCCGGGCAGCAAAACCGGGATCGGCGCCCAGGCAACACCAGGCTTTTCGCCTGACCTGAGCGCTCTCAATAACATCGACCAGGCGCGGACCATGGTCTCGCGCACATCTATATGGGGTGCCGTGCGATAGCCGGCGAAGATGTCGATCTGATCGATGATCTCCTGAGAAACGTTGCCATGAAGGTCGTAACTCGTCGCAATCGGACAATCGGGACCGACCACTGAACGCGCAGCGGAAATCCAGTCCCCCTCGGCATCGTCCATACCCTCGACGTTCATGGCGCCGTGCATGGCGAGGTAGAGACCATCGAGCGGCTTGGCAGCTTCCAGTCTCTGCACGAACTCAGCCTTGAGTGCCTGATAAGCGTCGCGCGTAACCGGACCACCGGGCACGGCTCGAGCGTGCAGGAGCGGCAAGTGAACGGCATCATCCGCTTTGAGAAAGCTGAAATACTCGGCCCTCAGCAGTTCTTCGCCGCGCACGACACGGAAATCCTCGCCCCGTGTCAAAGCAGGGGAGTAGGTGCTGCATTCAATATGAATGCCGCCAACAGCAATGCGAAAAGTCATCGACGCAACCTTCAGAAGCGCGGGCTCAAACGGACAGTGGCAGCAAATCGAAGCCAGTCCTTGTTCTCACGCGGCGTCCATGCCGCCTCTGCAATGGCCGGCAGGCGGGGGAAGACCAGACGGTTGAAGTAGTCGCGGCTGATGAAATTCTCCGTCCAGATGCAGGCCTGTACGCCCTTGAGGCGTGGCGCCAGCTCCTCGGGGAACTCGCCCGCTGCCTCGTATGTGTAGGTGTGCTTTGGCGGTACCGTCCCAGCCCAACTGGCGCCGGGCTCCTGCCACGCATCGTCCTGTACCATGTCGAGATAATAGGCTTGGCCCGGCGTCATCACCACGTCGTAGCCTTCGCTGGCCAGTTTGATACCAACCTCCGGCGCTCGCCAAGCCATCAGCAAGGTACCTTCCGGCGTGACGCCGCCGCCATGCGACACCTCGTCCCAACCGGCGAGCCTCCGGCCGCGCGCCTTGAGCATCTCCTGGATGCGCTTCATGAAGAAGCTCTGCAGACCGAAGGTACCGTCAAGACCATGCTTTTCCATGAGGCCACGGGCAAGCGGCGATGCCATCCAGGTGTTGTCAGCAACTTCGTCACCCCCGACATGGATGACCGGCGAGGTGAAAATTGTCACCATCTCATCGAACACCTTGCCGAGCACGTCATAGGTTGCCTCGATCGCCGGATTGAGGGCGTTGTTCGGGTAACCTTGAACGGAACGATAGCTGTCCGGCGCTTCCTGACCATCGGTGAGATCGGGCAGCGCCGCCAGCATGGCGGTACTATGGCCGGGGATATCAATCTCCGGGACGACTTCGACGCTCAGGGAGGCGGCATGGGCAACGACCGCCCTCGCCTCTTCCTGAGTATAGAAGCCGCCGACGGGCTTTGCACCGTTGCCGAGCTGAGGCAACAAAGGCTCGTCCGGTCCGCGCAATGCGCCAACCGTCGTGAGCTCCGGGAAGGCCTTGATCTCCAACCGCCAAGCCTCGTCGTCGGTCAGGTGCCAGTGGAAGACGTTCAATCGGAACCAGGCGAGAATATCGATGAGCCGCTTGACGTCGGCCGTCGGGAAAAACTGCCGAGACACGTCCAGATGACAGCCGCGCCAACCATAGCGCGGCGCATCGGCAATCGATCCGGATGCAGGAAAGCGGAATGTCGAAGGATCGATCTTGGCGCCATGCAGCAGCTGGGCAAGTGCGGTCAGTCCGTATTGACGGCCGGCATTCCCAGAACTGACCAGCACCACTTCTTCGCGCGAGAAGGTAATCTCGAAGGCGTCACGCTCTAGCTCTGGCATATTGGCGAACTGAAGGGGCAATCCGCCCTCGACTGGCGCAAGAACGAAGGGCACCGGCGCATCGGCGAAAAGGCGATTATGCAGCGACACCACGGTATCGATGGCCCGGAGGTCATCAAGTCCAGTGCCGAACGCCGGGTAGAGAGCAACGGGAATGCGATCATCTGCGATCAGGTCCGCTTTCACCGGCCAAGGCAGCAACGCGAAGGGCAGACTAGCCTCTCCGGCCGGCAGGAGCGCAGGGGCCAGCTCACTCGGTAGGCCCTCGATTGCGCAATCCATGACCGAGGCATCATGATGCGAGCCGTCCGCCAAAGTCACATAGGCCGATTTGGCACCATCGGTACGGTGGCGTGCACGTCGCCACAAGCCGGCAACCGTAAAGTTCCACGAAGCACCGGGCTCCAGGACTAGCCCAGCCGGAGGCGCAAACTGGTGAAAGTTGGCGTTGCGCTTCAGAAGAACCGCGTTTTCGATGTCTCCGGCATCCTTGACGCGCGTCAGCGTGGTGTAAGCGAGCTTGAAATCCTGGATCGGTGCATCGGACAGGTTGATCAACGTGAAGTCAAACGCCCCCGCGGGATCGTCTGCGAGCGGGCGCCAAGTATTTTCAAGGCGAAAGCTGGCTGTGGTCATCCTGGTTCCCCATGCGCGGCTTTTGCCGCTGCGTTTTTGTGTTGAATGCTGGTGCGTGGACTAACGACGACGATTGCGGCCGATGCCATTCCGTCGTCGCGGACAGTCGATCAGTAGTGGTCGGATTGAGAAAAGGTATGGGCGAGTTCGGTCTGACCGGCGGTCAGGCCGCAATCGACGGGAAGACAGACGCCGGTGATCGCGGCTGCCTGGTCGCTGGCCAGGAAGAAAACGGCGTTGGCGACATCCTCCGCGGAAGCGATGCGCCGCAGTGCGTACCAGCGCTTGGCCTCCTCGAACACCTGCGGGTTGGCGGCAGCACGCGCCTCCCAGGCCTGGGTGCGAACCGTACCGGGAGCGACGGTGTTGGCGCGAATGCCAAACTTGCCGTACTCGACGGCGATCAGTCGGGTAAGATGGATAAGGCCCGCCTTGGCTGCGCTATAGGCCGGGTGTCCAAACACAGCCATGCCATTGACCGAGGCAATGTTGATCAGCGAGCCATGGTTGGCCTTGAGCTGATCCTCAAGGGCGCGGAAAACCAGGAAAGACGCTTCGAGGTTCAGGGCCGCATCCTGCCGCCAGATATCCGGCGTCGTATCGTGAAGCGACACGGCCCGCGCCGCGCCTGCATTGTTAACGAGCGTCGTAACCTGGCCGAGCGAAACGACCTTCTTCGCCATGATGGCGAGACTGACTGTATCGGTCACATCGGCGACAACCGGTACAAATCGACGGTCGCCCCCAAGTATCTCCACGGCCTTGGTAAGAGCGCCGGTATCAACGTCAACCAGCGCGACGAAGGCATGAGAATCCGAAAGCCGGCGAGCAATCGCCCGACCGATGTCACCGGCGGCGCCGGTCACCACTGCAACAGCACCGCTCATTCCCGCGCCCCTTCGAAACGCTGCATTCTCAGTCTCCCATGATCTGGCTGTTGTCGGTTCCGTCGCGATGTTCAATGAGCTGCTGTTTGATCTGGCGAAGCGTGATGGTCGAGAGCTTCCGATTACGGTAGGCAACCAGGCTGGCAATCACGTCGACGATGGCAAGGTAGGCAAAGCGGGTGGAGGTCGGCCGGAATATGTTGTCGCCCTCAGGAAGATCGACGGCGATGGAAAATTCAGCGGCCTTTGCAACCGGGCTGTCGGGCCGCGTCAGCGCGATGGCGCTTATCCCCGCCTCACGCGCCAGATTAAAGCATCGGACCAGGGAAGCGTTCCGGCCCGAGAAAGAGGAACCGATGAGCACGTCATTCGTCCGGGCAGCCGCCGTCAACATCAGCTGCATGTCATGATCGCTGCAGGCGACCACCCGCGTACCAAGGCGAAACAGCCGATTCTGCAGCTCCGAGGCAACCATCGAAGAGCTGCCCCCCGAACCGAAGGCATAGACCATCTCAGCGCGCGCGATCCGATCGGCGATCTTGTCCAGGGTCTCCGGCTCGAGCGCCCGGTGCGCCATGTAAAGCGCGTTCTGCGCCTTGGTGATCACGTCCTCGGCGACGTCCGCCGGCTCTGTGCTCTTCGCTTCGGGATTAAGGTAGCGGACACCGACGTAAGCGGTCTTGGCAAGACGAACCCTGAAATCGGCAAAGCTTTGGCAACCGAGTCGACGGCAGAATCGGGTCACCGTCGGCGGCGAGACCTCGGCGCGTTCCGCCAAATCAATGATCGAGGCACCGACGGCGAACTCTAACTGCGTCAGCAGAATGTCGGCAATCCGCTGTTCCGATGTCGAGAACTGCGGCCGCATCTCCTGGATCGTCGCAAAAATGTCCATCGGCACCCTTTACGGCTCAGCGCGCCTTGTAGGCTACGCAGTCGATCTCGATTTTGCAGTCGACCATCATGGATGACTGTACGCAAGCGCGGGCCGGCGGGTTGTCGCCGAAATAGCCGACATAAACCTTGTTGAAGCTCCAGAAGTCACGCGGATCGTCGAGCCAGACACCGACGCGAACGACATCCTCGACGCCATAGCCGGCCTCTTGGAGAATGGCGATCAGATTGCCGATCGCCTTGTGCGATTGCTCGACAATACCACCGGCAACAACCTCCCCATTTTCCATGGCAACCTGGCCGGAGACATAGAGCCAACCATCTGCTTCAACGGCACGCGCGAACGGCAGTTTCTGGCCGCCGGCTCCTGGCTGGGCGGCGCCATATCTCTTGATGGTCATTTTCGGTGTGCCTGCAAAATGTTTTCTTTATGCGTTGACAATGGACCATAAAAGCCGGACTTCTGCCAGAGCTTTTTCATTCTCGTGAAAAGAATTTAGACCCGGAGTCAACATGCGCGATCCTTACCGCAACCCCTTCCCTGAAACCGACACCGCTCGTCGCGCCATGTGGGAAATGCTGGTTACGCGCGATATCGACGCCTATCTGGCGGCCGACTGGTCGCTGGTTGCCGACGATTTCATCGAGGAGGGATTCCTCGGCATTTCCGGCAACAAGAACCCCAATCCCGATCAATGGACGCTGGCCTTTCCAACACTGGCCGCCTATCGAGACGAATGGTTGCGCCAGGCGCGCGAAGGATTGAACGCCGCCTATGGCGAGGATCCGCGCGCAGCCATTTTCGGAACCACGCGACTTGAGGAAATCGACATCGTCGGCGAGACAGCCATCGTCCGAAAGAAGTTCGATGGCGGTATCCGCAAGGCCGATGGAGGCTTCGACGTCATGGTCTGGCAAACGCTGTACTACTGTCGTCTCCACAAGGGGCGCTGGAAGATCGCTGGCTTCACCGGCTACCTTCCCAACCCGATGGGCGTCGCCGTCTGATCTAGGAACCGGGTCGTTTCGCGTCGCGACGGTCACCGGTGCGGCGCTGGGATTCGACCACGAGGCCATCCTGACCTTGCAAGCAAACCGAGGCACGACCTTGCGCATCTTCACCGCCGCTCTCGCAACGGAAACCAACACCTTCTCTCCGATCTGCATCGACCGCCGGGCCTTTGAAGATTCCCTTTACGCGCCACCAGGCAAGCATCCAGCGACACCCACGCTGTGCACGGCGCCGATTACCGTCGGCCGCAAGGTCTGCGCGGAAAAGGGCTGGGTGCTCATAGAGGGTACCGCCACCTGGGCCGATCCGGCAGGGTTGATTAACCGCGCCACGTTCGAAGGGCTGCGGGACGAAATCCTGGACCAGCTCCGGGCCGCCATGCCGGTCGACGCCGTTGTGCTTGGGCTGCACGGTGCCATGACGGCCGATGGCTACCTTGACCCCGAGGGAGATCTTCTGGAGCGCATCAGGGCCATCGTCGGTCCCGACATACTGGTCTGCGCCGAGATCGATCCGCATAGCCACCTGACGGCCAAGCGGGTCGCAGCCGTCAAGTTCTTCGTCGCTTTCAAGGAATTCCCCCACACCGACTTCGTCGATCGGGCCGAGGATCTCTGGTCCATCGCCGTCGCAACGCTTGAGGGTCGCGTCGATCCGGTGATGAGCGTTTTCGACTGCCGCATGATCGACGTCTTTCCAACCTCTCGCGAACCGATGCGCAGCTTTGTCGATCGCCTGAAGCACATCGAGGCGAGCGACGATGACGTACTCTCGTTGTCGGTGATCCACGGCTTCATGGCCGGCGACGTGCCCGAGATGGGGACCAAGACCATCGCCGTCACCAATGGCAATCGCGCCAAGGGCGAGAAGCTGGCCCATGACCTCGGCATGGAACTCTTCGCGAGGCGGGGCACCTACATGGTGCCTCAGATCGACGAGAAGGAGGCGGTCAGCCGCGCATTGTCAGCGAAGGCGCACCCGGTCGTGATCGCCGACGTCTGGGACAATCCGGGCGGTGGAACGGCGGGCGATGCCACGGTGATCCTTGAGGAGATTCTGGCGCGCGGCGTCAGCAATGTCGCCGTCGGGCTCATCTGGGACCCGGTGGCGGTGCAGATCTGCATGGCGGCCGGCGAAGGCGCGGAGATTCCCCTGCGGTTCGGCGCCAAGTCGGCGCCATTCACCGGCGAGCCGATCGACGCCATTGTCCAGGTCGTGCGGGTGGTGCCCAATGCCGAAATGCGCTTCGGCGACAGCGTGGCACCCTTTGGAGCGGCCGCGCACATCCGCTTCAAGGGGATCGATGTGGTGCTCGGCACGGTACGCGTCCAGAGTTACGATCCGTCACTGTTCACGGCAGTCGGCATAGATCCGATGACCAAGGACATCCTGCTGATCAAATCGACCAACCATTTTTATGCGGCCTTCTCGAAGATCGCGTCGGAAATACTCTATTGTTCGGCAGGCCGCCCCTACCCCAACGATCCGGCCACAACCCCCTATCGCCGGGCGCGTCGCGATATCTGGCCGATGGTCGCCGACCCGCATGGCAATCTCGCAAGCAACAAGGCAACTGCACAATGACCCTGGTCTTCCCTCAGGCGGGCACCCCGATCGCCAGCGTCCAGACCCCCCATCCGGTCATCGACGAGGACCGTCTCGCCGCCAATATTGCGCGCGTCCAGTCCTACATGGATGCCCACCACCTTAATTTCCGGCCCCACATCAAGACGCACAAGATCCCGGCTCTCGCCGAAGCGCAAAGGTCCGCCGGGGCCCGTGGCATCAATTGTCAGAAGATCACCGAAGCCGAAGTCTTCGCCGACGCCGGCTTTGACGACATCCTGATCACTTTCAACATCCTCGGTGCGGACAAGCTCGATCGCCTTGCGGCCCTCAATGACAGGATCTCCGGTCTGAAGGTTGTTGCCGATAGCACGGTCACCATCGATGGCCTCGCCACCCATTTTGCCGGCCGCAAGCCGCTCACCGTGTTGGTTGAGTGCGACACCGGTGCCGGCCGCTGCGGCGTTCAGACACCGGCGGAAGCCCTGGCACTCGCCCGCCGCATAGCCGGCAGCAATGCCTTGGCGTTCGGCGGTTTGATGACCTACCCAAAGGCTGCCACCGAGGGCGCAACGGAAGCATTCTTCTTCGAGACGCTTGCTGGCCTGAAGGCGGAGGGAATCGACTGCCCCATCGTCAGCAACGGCGGCACACCCAGCCTGTTCTCGGCCCACTTGGTACCTTCGGCCACCGAGCATCGCGCCGGTACCTACATCTACAACGACCGTTCGATGGTGCGTGCCGGCCACTGCACGCTCGACGATTGCGCCATGCATATCCTCGCCACAGTCGTGTCCCGCCCGACGCCGGATCGCGCCATTCTGGACTCCGGCTCCAAGGCACTGACCTCGGACCTTCTCGGCTTTTCCGATTTTGGCTTGATCGTCGAGTATCCCGACGCCGTTATCACTGGGCTCTCAGAGGAACACGGCACCGTGGATCTTTCCAAGGTTTCCGGCCGGCGTCCCGAGATCGGTGAGCGCATAAGAATCGTGCCGAACCATACCTGCGTCGTGTCCAATCTGTTCGATCGCATGGTCTTCCACCGTGACGGCATTGTCACCCGCGTGGAGCCCGTGGCGGCCCGCGGCCTCGTCTGGTAGCGACGAAAATCACCTTTGACAGACAATTGCGCCGCCGCGATCGGATCTATCGCGGCGGCGCAGCTCATTTCAGCGGAATTGTCAGCTCACGCTTCGGGCGTCAGCGGGGGCATGCCGAGCTCTGCAAGATCAACCTTGCGCTCGAGTGACCAGCCATCGGCGTCAAAGAGATGGCAATCGGCCGCCTTGATGCCGATCTCAAGCTCCTGCCCGGCCTGCACCAACGCCGATCCGGGCAAAAGGGCACAAAATGGTTCTCCGGTCGGCAAGTTGGTGTAGGCAATCGTGTTGATGCCCAGCCGTTCGATTACTGCGGGCGTCACGGGAAGCTTGATATCCCCCTCGCCCAGATGCGTGTGTTCCGGCCGGATGCCGAGCGTCATAGCCTTGCCGACGATATACTGGCGCTGTTTGACCGGCACCAGCACCGACTGGCCTGCGAACTCTACGGTGACGCCTTCGTCGCTGGCGCCAGTGCAGACCACCGGCAGAAAGTTCATCTTCGGATTGCCAATGAAGCTTGCGACGAACAGATTGCGCGGCTTGTGATAGAGCTCAAGCGGCGCACCGACTTGGGCAATGTCGCCGGCGTTTAGCACGACGATCCGGTCGGCCATGGTCATGGCCTCGATCTGATCGTGAGTCACGTAGATCATTGTCGCCTTGAGCTGTGCGTGCAACTTGGTGAGCTCGAGGCGCATCTCGGCGCGCAGTGCGGCGTCCAGGTTGGAAAGTGGCTCATCGAACAGGAAAATCTTCGGTTCGCGCACGATGGCGCGACCAATGGCGACACGCTGACGCTGGCCGCCTGAAAGCATGCCGGGCTTCTGCTGCAGCCGCTTGTCGAGCTGCAAGACTTTGGCAACGGCCTCGACTTTTTCCCGGATCTTCTCCTCGGGCAGCTTCTCGACCCTGAGAGGAAAGGCGATATTCTCGAACACCGTCATATGCGGATAGAGCGCATAGGACTGGAAAACCATGGCGATGCCACGGGCTACCGGCGGCTTGTCGTTCACCCTGACGTCGTCGATCATGATGTCGCCGCTGCTCGTTGAATCGAGCCCGGCAATCATGCGTAACAAGGTGGATTTGCCACAGCCGGACGGCCCGACGAAGACGACGAATTCTCCCTGCTCGACCTCAAGGCTGACGCTTTTCAGCACCTCGTAGCCGTCGAAGGATTTGTTGACTTGTTTGAGTTGCAGCTGCCCCACGGCTCTGGTTCTCCGAGAAGCTCGATCGTCCTTGGCACGGCGTCGGCTTCCATTCTGTCAATTGGAGAGATCTCGCGGGCAACATGGCCCGCGAGACGCGTTCGGCAGGATTACTTGTACTGCTCGAGATCGGCGGCAGCCTTCTTCAAGGCAGCTTCCGGCTGGGCCGCGCCGGTAACGACCGACTGGACCATCTCGATCATGACATTCTGGAAACCCTTGTAGTCCTTGAACAGGGGTTCCGGACCACCAAAGGAAATCCCGTCGATGAACGGCTTCCAGGTCGGGTCGGCCTTTACGAACTCGTCAACCTTGGCGGATGGACGCAGTGGGGTGAGGCCAGCCCCACCCTGCAGCTCATATTCGCCCTGCGGACCCGGCGATGTGATGAACTTGGCGAACTCTATCGCCTTTTCCTCGACGCCCGTTCCCTTGAAGATGGCCAGACTGTCGGTGATCAGCAAAGTGCCAGGTCCCTTGGCAGACGGACCAAGCGGCAACGCGGAGACACCCCAGTTGATCTTGGTCTTCTTGAGCAGGTTGGCCGCGCCCGAGCCGGCCTGAATCATTCCAACCTTGCCATCAAGGAAGATGGCGCGGATCTCGTTCTGTTCGTAAGCAGTAGCACCTTCGACCGAATAGGGGGTGATGTCCTTGTAAGCTTGCAGCGCGGCGAGAACCTCCGGGCTGTCGAGGGTGATCTTGTCACCATCGATCACCTTGCCATTGTTGGTATAAACCCAGTGCATGAACTGGTGCATGGTGTTGTCGAAGGTCTTGGCCGGCAGGCCATAGCCCGCGATCCCGGTCTTCTCCTTGATCTGCTTGGCGTCGGCAATCTCCTCGGCCCAAGTCTTCGGCGGCTTTTCCGGATCGAGGCCGGCAGCCTTGAAGAGGTCCTTGTTCCAGTAAAGGGCCTTGGTCGAGAAGGCGATCGGAACGCCCCACTGCGTGTCCTGGAAGGTCACCGTGTTGACGATGTTAGGATAGTAGCTCTTCTTCTCGTCGTCCGTCATCGGTACCGGAACGATCAGGTCGTTCTCGGCAAACTGCTTCAGCGTGCGCGAGCCGACATAGGCCATGGCGACCGGGTTGCCTGCTACGGCAAGCGTGGTCGCCTTATCCTGGCACTGATCCCAGCCGACCAGTTCAGGCTTGACCGACCAGCCAGGGTTCTTGCTTTCCCATTCCTTGATATATTTCTGATGGATTGGGTCGATCGAGTCGCCACAATAGATCCAGCTGATCGTCTGATCGGCAGCCATGGCAAGCGCAGTACCGGCCATCAGCATGGCCGCGGCGCCGAACGCCACTTTCGTCATCTTTGTCATCGGTTGTTCTCCTCTGGTCTTCGCTTATGTCGTCATCGAAGATCGCCTTGGCCGTCTTGTTGCGGCCTCAAACGTCCCGACTTTCTTACGGCCCGGATCGGGCCGGCATCTCATTCGGAAACCAACATCCGAACGGAATTCTCAGGATTTCACGGCACCGGCGGTCAGGCCCGCGACGAGATATTTCTGGAGGAAGAAGAAAACGATCATCACCGGCGTAATGCCGACGAAGCTCGCCGCCATCAATTCGTTCCACGTCACTTCCTGACGACCGAAGAAGGCGAACAGGCCAACCGACAGCGGCATGTATTCCGACTTCGAGTTGAACGTCAGGGCGTAGATGAACTGCTGGGCATAGACCGTCAGAAAGCAGTTGATGCCAGCGATCAGAATGCCCGGCATGGCAAGCGGCAGAATTACGCGACGGAAGGTGTAGAAGCGGCTAGCACCATCGGCAAAGGCAGCCTCCTCAAGCTCCTTCGGGATGCGAAGCATATAGGCCCGAAGCAACCAGATTCCGGTCCCGAGGATGAAGGCCGTGCCGGGAACGATCATGGCAAAGTAGGTATTGAGCATCCCGGTTTCGCGCATGAGGCGGTAAAGCGGAATGAGCAGGACGGCGCCAGAGAACATGTTGACCATCAGGAAGCCGCTCAGGGTGGTGCCGCGTCCGCGAAAGTCGATGCGAGCAAGAGCATAGGCCGCCGGGATGATCATGCAGAGCCCAAGAAATGTGGCGACAGCAGCGATGAAGATGCCGTTCAGAATGTAGAGCCACAGAAGCGGGACCGTCTGCCAGATCCGGAAATAGGCGTCGAACGATCCTCCCTTCGGCCAGAAACTGTAGGGAGACGAAAACAGCTGCTGAAGGGGCTTCAGGGAAACGAGAAAGCCTTCCACGAAAGGCGACAGCACGAAGGTCAGAAAGACGAAGATGCCGAGATAGATGCCGACCTTCTCGTACCAGGTGTACTTGTCGATCATTGCTCAGCGCTCCTGCGTGGCCGACAGTTTGTTGACGATGCGGAAGTAGAAGAAGCAGAAGATTGACAGGCAGATCGCCACCAGAACGACACGCGCCGAGCCCTCGCCATATTTGTAGGAGCCGAAGGCGGTCTTGTAGGTGTCGATGATCATGGTCGTCGTTTCACCGGACGGACCGCCGCGCGTCAGGATCCAGATGATGTCGAAGGAATTGAAGGTCGAGATCAGCGAGATCATCGAAATGGTGATCAGCGACGGCGAGATCAGCGGCAGGGTTATGCGGCGCAGACGGTAGAAGCGGCTCGCGCCGTCAACCCAGGCTGCCTCATAAAGGTCTTTGGGAATGGATTGGATGGCCGCCAGCATGTAGAGTGTTACCAGGGGCACGCCGATCCAAACGTCGGTGAAAATGGTCGCCCAGAACGCGGTCGAGCCGTAGGCTAGGAAAGCGACCGGACCGTCGACGAGACCGAACCGCTGCAGCAGGCCGGAAATCATGCCGAACTGGCCATTGTACATCCAGCCCCACATGAAAATGCCGATAGCCATGGGAACGATCCACGGGGGCATGGTGAGCACGCGAAAGAGTGCGCGCCCCGGCACGGCAGCATTCAGCAGCGTCGCCCCCAGCACACCGATGATCATCTTGATGGAGACGGAAAAGAACGTCCAGATGACCGTCCGCAGGATGATGACATCAAAACCGGACTTGAAGATCTTGATGTAGTTTTCCCAACCGACCCAGTTGACCGTCTTCTTGAGGGCGGTGTCGGTGAACGAGAGAATGATGGTATCGACGAGCGGATAAGCAACGATGGCGACGACGTAAATCATCGCCGGCGCGAGCAATATCCAAGCGAAGATGGCAGCGTTTCGACTGGAATTCATGCTGCCGTCCTTTCAGCCGTTCAAGGATGGCGAGGTGCCTTTGAGGCGCGCATCGTAGGTCGCCCACACAGGCGCAAGGTCAACCACCTTATGACCGGCACGCGCTTCGTCCATTGCAAGCGCCAATATGCCCGCCTCGATCGCGTCGAGAGCCGATACTGGCAGCGAGGCCCCGTTGGTCACGTGGGCGATGACGTCGGCGGCCATTTGTTCGTCCGCACCGTAATGCTGAGATTTGCTGGACGGCGCCTGGTAGGAATTAGCGATGAGCTTCTCGCTGTCGATGGCGCGATGGACGTTGAGGAATCCGCGTACAAAATCGCCCTCTGCCATGCCTTTGGCTCCGATGACGGAGAAATGCCGATAGTCGTCCGGTACATTGAGATTGGTATGGAACGCCAGCGAGGCGCCGTTCTCGTATTCGACGATGGCCGTCTGGAAATCGATGATATCGGCGTCGCTGTCGAACACCTTGTCGGACCCCATCCAGCCGCTTGGCTTGCGGTGAAAGACCTCGAGGTCGTTGACGCCGCGCGCCTCGGGCGCATTGGCCGGCGTGAAGCTCCGGCGACCGCCGAAGCTCGCAACGAAACGAGGACGAACGCCCATCACGCCATTGTAGAGATCGAGATCGTGGCAGCACTTCTCGAGCATGAACCCCCCTGTGTAGTGGGCGTAGCGGCGCCAGTCGCGCATGAAGAACGCGCCATGATAGGGCGGAATGTGCTCAGAAGCCTCAATGGACGCAACATCGCCCAGAAGCCCCGCTGCCTGAGCCGCCCTGAGATCGCGATAGAGCGGCGAATATCGCAGGACTAAGCCAACGAGCAGCCGATCATGACCATGCTTGGCCAAGAGACGAGCGAGCTCATAGCTTTCTTCGATGGACGTGACGATCGGCTTTTCGGAGAAAACCTTGAGCCCAGCTTCAAGACCGATGCGAATATGTTCGAGGTGCAGGTGGTTTGGCGAGCCAATCATCAGCAGGTCCAGTTTTCCCGCCGCAATCAAAGCCTCGGGAGACTCGTATTTCTGTCCCGCCGAAATGCCTGCCCGCTCAAGCTGCGGCAAGCCGGCCGGCTCCGGATCGACGTAGCCAACGATTTCGAATTCCGGATCGATGTCCTTGAATATCTCACCGAGATAGCCAAGCCGGAAACCGAGACCGATAATACCGACTTTCATGACTAGAGATCCCCTTTATCTAATTTTTTTTCGCAGACTGCTGTAAAATACAGGGGTGGTCAACAAGAAATCCCAGCCAACAGCCAAATTATGAAAATAAATTCAATGACACCGACAAACAAATAGGAACACCTCGCAGCACCACGCTACGAAGGTCGAACAATCCCAGAAATACAATTACACGTTGTGTCAACTGTTCCGTAAGCAGAGTTTGATTGTGGCGCTAGCGAGCCTAAACCATCTCCACCGTATTTTGTCTTGAGAATAATACCAAAAAAGGCCAAGTGTCCATGGCCAAGACCGATCCGATCAAAATGGCCGCAAACCGCTGACTTCTCGCTGGTTTTCCAAAGTTTGGCGACTGAACTAGTTTTTTGGTGAAAACAATTTTCGATGTTGGTATCGTGCTGGTATTATCCAGCCAATCGACAGGAGTGGATTGATGACGGCCAAACCTCCTCACCTCTCCCAGTCTAGCTCAGGACCCAACGCAGGGCGGAATGGTTTGGAGCCATCGATATGAACGGTGGCCTCTCCCTTGAAGAGCTGCAGTCTGCAAGCGTTGGCCCACTCTATCTCAAGCTCAAAACGGTCATCGAAAGCGCCATAACTGTCGGACGCCTCAAGCACGGCGATGCCCTGCCCCCGGAACGAGATATCGCCGACGCCGCAGCCATCAGCCGCGTTACGGTTCGCAAGGCCATCGACACTCTGGTGGCAGATGGCTTGCTCGTTCGTCGCCGCGGCTCTGGCACCTTTGTCGTCAAACCGGTACCGCGCCTTCAGCAGCCACTGTCCCGTCTCACCTCCTTCACTGATGACATGCATCGGCGTGGCATGCTGGCCGGGTCGCGCTGGATCAGTCGCGGGCTCGTTTTCCCGACCCCGGAAGAGACGATGACGCTCGGCTTGGCCAGCGAGGCGCGTGTAGCTCGTCTCGTCCGTATCCGGACGGCCAACGACATGCCAATCGCCCTTGAGCGAACCAGCTTGCCGGACGACGTCCTCCCCGATCCCAACGTGATCGATGACTCGCTTTATCTAGCTTTGGCCGAGCGCGGCATACGACCCGTGCGCGCCAATCAGCGCATTTCGGCTGTTTTGCTGAATGATAAGGAGACCGAACTGCTGGGCGTTCCACCGGGATCTCCGGCTCTTTCGGTCCAACGCATCGCCTATTTCCATACCGGACGCGTGATGGAGATGTCGACAGCGCTCTACCGCAACGATGCCTATGATCTTGTCGCCGAGCTGACCACTGGGCAGTAAGAAGCTGCCATTCGCTCGGCGGCATAATCCTCAAGAAAGAACTACCCCCAATGTCTGCACCCTATGCCGTCAAAGGCGGCCTTATTTTCGACGGCACCAACTTTGTCGAAGACCATGCACTGATCATCGACAATGGGCGCATCATGGCGCTGCTCCCAGCCAGTCAGCTGCAGACGGGTATTGCCGAAATCGAAGCGAAGGGCATGATCGTTTCGCCCGGCTTCATTGACCTTCAGGTCAACGGGGGCGGCGGAGTGCTGCTCAATAACGATTCCACCGTCGCTGGCATCCGCACCATTTGTGAAGCCCACGCCCGGTACGGCACGACGGCGCTGATGGCCACGCTGATTACCGACACGCCGGAGGTTGGCGCCGCCGCGATCGCAGCTGGCATTGAGGCACACCGAGAGAGCGTTCCTGGCTTTCTTGGCCTGCACCTCGAAGGTCCGCACCTTTCTGTCGCCCGCAAGGGCACGCACTCGCCTTCAATGATACGCCCAATGACCGAAGATGATCTGGGCCGGCTGGTTGCCGCGGCAGGACACTTTGGAAAGGCGATCACGACCATAGCTCCCGAGAACGTCAGTCCGGAACAGGTGGCCCGCCTGGTCGAAGCAGGCTACGTCGTGAGCCTTGGACACACCGACACAAAGGCGTCGGTTGCCGCCCCTTACATCGACGCCGGCGCCACCATGGTGACTCACTTGTTCAACGCGATGAGCCAGATGATGAACCGCGAAGCGGGCCTGGTCGGCCTGGCTCTGGCTGAGGGGCGCCTCTCTTGCGGCCTGATCGCCGACGGCTTCCACGTCGACCAGACCGTGATGCAGGTCGCCCTGCGTGCCAAGCAGGGGCTCGGACATATCTTCCTGGTCACGGATGCCATGTCGACGATCGGCACCGAACAGACCGGCTTCGAACTCACCGGCCGGCGCGTCTACCGCAACGGCGGCCGGCTGACCCTTGCTGACGGTACGCTGGCGGGGGCCGACATCGACATGCTCTCCAGTGTTCTCTTCGTTCATCGCCAGCTTGGTTTGTCGCTCGGCGAGGCGATCAACATGGCATCGCGTTACCCGGCTAAGGCAGTCGGCTGCGCCTCCAAGGGCATGCTCGCTGCCGGGATGGACGCCGATTTCCTGCTGCTCCGAGCCGACTTGTCGCTTGCGGCAACCTACATTGGCGGTACCTGTGTTCACCCCCAGAACGCCGGCGGAAAGGCCGCATCATGATCGTCTGTTTCGACATTGGCGGCACGGCGATCAAGGGCGCGATCGCCCATTCGGTCGATGATATCCGCCCATTCCCGCGCCGGCCAACGCCGGTTGATGACTTTGCCGCTTTCGTCGCCACGCTGAAGACGGTGATCGGCGAAGCCGGCGGAACTCCCGACTGCATTGCCATATCGATCGCCGGAATCATCGACCCGGACACGCAAAAAGCAGTGGTCGCCAATGTGCCTTGCATCCACGGACGGCCAATCCAAGCCGATCTTGAAGCCGCTCTGCGCCTGCCGGTCCTGATCGCCAACGATGCGGATTGCTGCGTGCTGGCGGAAGCCGGAATAGGCGCCGGACGAGGCCATCGCGTCGTCTTCGGCGTCATTCTCGGCACGGGCGTCGGCGGTGGCTTGGTCATCGACGGCAAGCTGATCAACAGCACCGGCGGTTTTGCCGGCGAATGGGGCCACGGTCCAATCGCTGCCACGAGAGCCGGCAATCCTCCCGTCGAGCTTCCACGCTATGCCTGCGGCTGCGGCCAGGTCGGTTGCCTCGACGCCGTGGGCAGCGCACGCGGCATGGAAAGGTTGCATGCCGAGCTCTCGGGTGAGACCGTCTCCAGCGAGGCGATCACTCAGGCATGGATAGCCGGCGATCCCGTGGCGACCCGCACAATCGATGTCTATCTCGATGTGCTCTCCGGCCCGCTCGCACTGGTGGCCAACGTCACCGGTGCCACGATTATCCCGGTGGGCGGCGGCCTTTCCAACTGCAGGCCCTTGATCGAGGCAATCGACAAGGCGGTCAGGTCGCGCATTCTGAGGCGCTTTGACCGTCCGCTGGTGGTGCAGGCGCTCTGCCGGGTTGAGCCGGGCCTCGTTGGCGCCGCCGTCCTGGGATTTGCATCCCTCGAAAAATAAGAAAGCGGAGGGAGGGAAATGGGAAACCTTAAAGCAGGTGGCAAGGCCGGCGCCTTCGTTGCGATCGATTGGGGAACCAGCAGCTTCCGCGCTTGGCTGATGGCAATCGACGGCACCCCACTAGCCGAACGGCGTAGCGACGAGGGCATGCGCCATTGCGTGACGTCAGGCTTCGAACCGGTCTTTCGTCGCCATGTTGCCGAACTAGGCGGCGAGAACTTGCCAACCATCATTTGCGGCATGGCCGGCGCTCGGCAGGGCTGGAAGGAAGCGCCATATCTTGAAACGCCAACCCGCCTCGACACCTTGCACGAAGGCACAGTTCCGGTAGACATCGATAATGATGTCCGTATCTTGCCCGGGATTTCTCAAGTATCACCTTCACAGCCGGACGTCATGCGAGGCGAGGAAACCCAGATACTTGGCTCCATCGAGCCGGGCTTCAGCGGGCTTGTCTGCATCCCCGGCACCCACAGCAAATGGGTGGTGATCGAAGACGGCGCCGTCGTCGCGTTTTCGACCTACATGACGGGCGAGCTCTTCGCGCTCATTGCAGAACATAGCGTGGTGTCCCTGGCGCTCGACAAGGATGTTGCCGCAAGTCCGGATAACCCGTCCTTTGCGGCCGGCCTCCGGACCGCCCAGTCGGATGATGCCTCTCTTTCCTCGTCCTTGTTCCGGATCCGCTCGGCCATGCTGCTCGGGTTCGCCGAAAAAGGCGATGGATCTTCAAGGCTCTCCGGCCTGTTGATCGGCACGGAAATCGCTGATGCCATTCATCGCTACGGCAAGCAGAAGCCGGTGCGGCTGATTGCCGCTGGTTCTCTGGCAAGGCTTTATGAAACCGCTCTGACCGCAGCCGGGTTCAAGGTCACATTGGCGGATGCGGAACTTGCATCGCAGCGGGGCCTGGCCCGCGTCGCTCTCGCACTTTGGAACAAGGGGTGCTGAAAAATGGCATCATCCATCACCTGGCCCGAACTTAAATATCCGCTCGTTGCCATCCTGCGCGGTATCCAGCCAAGCGAAGTCGAAGCGACCGCCGACGTTCTCGTCGAAGCAGGCTTTGAAGCCATCGAGGTACCGCTCAACTCCCCCGACCCGCTGGTCTCCATCGAGCGACTCGCTCGCCGCTACGACGATCGAATCCTGATCGGCGCCGGGACCGTCCTGAGCACCACCGACTGTGCCGCTGTCGCCGACTCAGGCGGACGTCTCATGGTCAGTCCGAATGTCGACCCTGGGGTTCTGGCGATGGCTGTAGGGCGCGGCATGGTCACGCTGCCGGGCGTCATGACCCCCACCGAGGCGTTACTTGCCATCCGTTGCGGCGCATCGGCACTCAAATTCTTCCCCGCTTCGGTGCTCGGCCCGTCCGGCATATCGGCGATCCGCGCCATCCTGCCCAAGGGAACGCAGATCGCCGCGGTGGGCGGCGTCTCCAATGAGAACTTCGCCGATTACGTCGCCGCGGACATCCGCATCTTCGGCCTCGGCACCAGCCTCTACAAGCCAGGCCGGACGACAGCGGAAACGGCAGCTGCGGCCGCTGCAGCGATCAAGGCATACGACAAGGCGGTGGGAAGGTAATCGCGGAGAAGATTAGCAGTTGAGCGATCTCGAATGACTAGGCGGTGCCAACCCGTTGGCGACTTGCTCCATGCGCCCCAACTATAAGTCACCCGCCTATCTACGATGGCGACCGAATGGCGCGCGCCGAGCTGATTCAATACGTTGCATTAAAGAGAGAGATTGGCTGGGGGGCTGGATTCGCAGTAAAACAGAATACAGACAATCACCCTGCAGACATCCCCCGTTTCTTCCCTATATTTTCCCCGAGACGAAATCGTTATGGCCAGCATTATTGATCGGCCGTCAGATACATTTCACAGATTTGGCCTACGTCAAGAGACAACTAAGGCGAAGCATTGGAATGGCTTCGCGTCAAGAACGGCAATTTCAATCGGAACCTCGGGTTGCAGGGGGGGACGTCAGACCGTAATGAAGAAGCGCCAGCCATCGACCGCAGCATGGGCATCCGCTTAGGCTCAGTCCAGGCCTTGAGCGAGTTCATATCGAATATTGCTGCCTTTACCGTTCCGAGCATGCCCCATCACTGAGCAAACCCGTGGGGCCGGACCGGCGACGTGTATGCGCAGCTCCCGCTGGCAGGTGATTTCACGAGCGGTACGTTCAGCTAAAAGTGGCCCAGACTCGCGCGGCGGCGCTTCGCGTGAGTGTCCTCCCTGGGCTGTTGCGCAGCATCATTAGGCCTAGATGCAGTTCACAGGAGGTGCCGAGACAATCTAGGGCAAAGCGTCGACTGCCCTCTCCTACTACGCCGACTCTTGTTTTCTAGACCTCGGTTCGCTGCGTGTGTGACGCTGTTTTTTCGTCGGCTTACTCGCGAATTCAGTCAGAGGAACCGCATTACGTGTGTCCAAGTGATCAGGCGGTCATAGCTCAGTTGGATGGTTTCTCCTAATGCCACCAGTTCGGGTCCTGTCGGGGCAATAATTACGTTCAGCCTCATGAATTCCGGTAAGCTAGGCCCGTCTACGCTATTACCCGTTCGATATCGCTTTGTTCTCCATGGTCCAATCGGCAATCCGCGCCGGTCAGTCTCTGCATAAAGTCCGGCCCTAAGTTGCTATGCTCACAACCCTCAGACAGTCCGGAGAATTATGTTCCTTTGATGCGGCAAGAACGACAAGAAGGGGACGAACGACCTTTCAGCCGCTGGTGTTGCTGGATTTTTCCTCGGTGGCTGGATAACTTGAGACCAACATGGCCTCAGTGAGGGATCGCCAACCGCAGGGCGGGGGACAAGTTTCCGGGCGCGCAGCTCTAACTAGAAAACATGCGTCTGGAAGGGAGTTATTGCGATCTGAAATGGCGAATCGTGACCTCACCATTCCGAAGCGATTTCCAGTTCTCCGGAGCAATTTTCCCGTAGCCAGAGTTCGAGGACGCTACGATAATGGTTGAATGCGATATGCATATGCTCGTCATTACTGATATGCCGGCTACTACAGATTTTGAAGGTCTGGGGATGCCGTCAGATAGATTTACGATTTTGCCAATCCACCACGATCTCAGATTTCCAACAGATTCGCCCCACATCGACTATCAGCTGCCAAATGTCTACGTCTGGCATGAGGACTTCGGGCGCGAAGTACATTTCGACTTGGAAAGGCTTTCCCGTGCCATAGCGTCAGAAATCAAACGAAGTGAAGGTTATCTCACCGCCTCACCTCGGGCACTGACGTTCTCACTTCTCGATGGAGCCCTATGGAATTACCTTCTTGTGCGACGCGCGGAGGCCATCCTCAAGCGCGATGGATCAATTTCATCGATCGGTTTATTCATAAGGGACAAGGATCTCTCTCGCGTGGCGCACGCCATATTTCGCGCCTTCAAGGACCAATCCTTGGCCGAAATAGATTCAGATCTCCGAACTTTCAAGACCATCGAACTATCCAGTATTTCGCGCATTTACAAGTATCGTTGGGTCTTAGCCGCCTTTCTCTTCCTTCCACGCGTCTTTAAACGGATATTGAATGCCCCCTATCGGGCCTATTTTATGTCGATTTTGCTTAACACTCGAAAACTACTACGGTACTGGTATGGATACGTGCGATCTTTTCCTCCGGCGTTCCGTCTGGCCTTCAGATCCGCCTTTCGTGCCGTAAAATATGTTCTCAAGAATGGGCGGCGAGGATTGCTAGGGATTGGTGGCCGAAAGGCGGCCACAAGCACCGCAAGACCTTCAAGACGTCCGGAATCGGCCCTATCGTGTATCGCTGATGTGATTAAGCGATGCCAACGGAACGTGCATCAGCAATACAGGGCCTGTGTGAAATGGTTCCGGGCACAGATCATCTGCCTCACGGCTCCCATCCTCTCGGCCCTATCGTGTCTCGCCGATGTGGTTAAGCGATGCCGACGGAATTTGCATCAGCAATACAAGGCCTGTGTGAAATGGTTCCGGGCACAGATCGCCGCAGGAAGAAAATGGCGAAAGGGCCAGCTCAAAGGCGGATCAGACCTTCGAAGAGAGTTGGAAACCATCACGGCTCCCATCCTCTCCGCAAGCAAATCGGGTGCCGACCCCGCTCTGGTTTGCTGGCTTTGCCGAGACAACAATTATTCAACAGCGCTTATCCGCGTGCTTACCGAGATTCTCAAGACGCGGCCCGTCATCCTGATGATAGAAGGCAGCGGTGGCAACATTACGGAGAGGCTTGCGCTCTTAACTCAGAGCGCACCTAACAAAATTTACACCATCAATTTTGATGATCTCTATCCGATTGCTCGGCGACACGGGAAGGAGATTGTCGGCCGGTCACTGGACCACCTGAAAGGAGCAATTCATAAAGACTTCTCATTACTCGACCAAGCTTTTCTAAAAAACTTTATGATGAATTTTATTGCGGACAGTTCCCGAGTACATATCATCGGTGTAGTAAACGAGCTAATGAGGCAACTTTCGACCAGGCCGATGGCGTATGGACTAATGGCATCAGGGCGATCTTCTATTTTTGCTGCGTTTGCCGAGTGGCTTGCGTCGAAAGATCGTCCCTCGGTTGATGTGCACATATACTTGGTAGGCAATCACGCACGCCAGATAGCCCCCCCGACCACCTATGCAGCTGTAATCGACGATCAACAGGAGCGCGTAGTAACGGGTTTTTGGGGCTGGTCGCCGCAGCGCTGTATCCGAACCGGTTATCTCTGGAGACAGCCGTCAGTGACCGTGAACGTCGCGAGGGCACAAACAGCGCATACAGTTGTCCTCATATGCACGCAGCCTGGCGACACCGATATGGTGAAGCACTTTTTCTTGGATGTTGTCTCCACGCTCGCCCCACTGGAGAAGGCAACAATCTGGTTGAAGCTTCATCCGGCAGAAACAGAAGTCATACTCAGGTTCTACACTGAGACCCTTGGTCGTCTGGTCGGTAAGGATCGGGTACGGATCTTTGGCGGCAGAGATCATCTAGCCGAGCTGCTGCCCGGAGCCGACGTTGTGGTAACCCGAACCAGCAATGCCGGTATAGAAGCTGCGCTGATGGGAAAACCAACGGTGCGGTATCTTGCATACGACAAGTACGATATGACCGTCGAACGTTCCGTGGCATACGCCAGAACCGTATGGACGCGGGACGAGCTCGGTGGCTGTTTGTCAGAGCTGGTGACCTGCCCCGAAGCCAGGAAAAGCCAGATCAACGAGCAAGCGACCTATCTGAAGGCCAACCCCGCTCAAGCAGCCGCAGATGGACCTGCTCGACTCGTATCATTCTTGGAATCGGAAATCCTAGTCTCCGCAGGAGACCGCCTTAGCGCGCTGTCCTGAAGTATGGACGACTTTCCTGACTGCTGAGCAATGACAATACTGCAGTTCGCTCATGGGGCAAATCGATGATGGGAAACCAGACCGGGGGGGCAGACTACGTTGAAAACGGAGAAGCTCCCTCGCCGGAACCAGTCCGTCTCGACCAATGGGTAGAAGGAATACTTGCGCTGTGGCGCGATGGGCGAAACGAGGATGGATTGACGATGGCCCGCAGCGCCGCAGAAGACCCTCGCCTTTCCGCATCCGAGTTACTGACGCTCTACGATCGTTTGGTCTCAGACGGGGCATTCCATTGCATCGATCCGGTCCTACACCGAATAATGGCAGACCGCCCCCATGATTTCGAACGAATCGGCTGCGGTCTGCGAGGCCTCAGAGAGGTAGGACAAGCTCAACGAGCAATCACCCTGTCTGCTGAGTTCGGTCGTCTTCGCCCCGACCCACGTTACGCAGATCATTTCGTGGGGCCGCTTGCGCATATGTCCGCGTATTACGACGGAGGCGTCAGTAGGGGCGTGCTTCCCTTCCAAATGTTGATGCCTGCTGCCAATGTAACCTCAAACGTCGTTCGAACCGATCGACTCGGCTATCGGTTCACCAAGCTAAAGAACGGCAAGAGCTTCGCGCCCGGCCACGATCCGCATCGGATCGGGAACTCAGCACTAATAGGGAATTCAACAGTATTTGGAGTCGGGGCAACATCGGATGGTACAACCCTTAGCTCTCTGATGTCCGGCGAGGAATTTCGGTTCTACAATTATGGATTGAGGGCGGCTGCGCTCATGCAGAACTTGGTCGGCTTTTCAGCGACCCTTTGCAATCTCCCAAAGCTGCGAGAAATAGTTGTCGTTGGAGGATGGATTGAGTTCGCAGCCGCGCACTTTATCAAGATCCTTCCCCGCAATTTTGGGTGCTACTTCGGTTGGTCTCGGGTGGATGCGCAGCTCAACCCCATGCTGCACAATCTTCCTGCGGCCGATTGGCCGTCAATGACCGCGCCACACTTCGCCAATCCCGACCTCAATGCGGAGGCCCGAGTTGAGCTTGCCATCGGGCATGTTACGGCGATGATTGCCGCCTTCGCTGCCTTAAGCAGAGGCAGCGGCGCGAACTTCACCTTCGTACTTCAGCCGATTGCAGAATGGATAAATCGTTCAGTGCCGAAGCCGGAGGCTGACTGCGCGCGCGTACTGCTCGATGCGCCAGAACAACAAACCGATCTCCAACAGTTCAGCCTGCAGCACCACACTCGCTTTGCCAAACAAATCCGAAAAAGCTGTAGACGTCTTGGTGTTTCGTTCATCGACGCCAACGAACTTCTCTCGGCATCTCCTCACCGCAACGAGTGGCTGTTCGCTGGGCGGGCACATTTGACGGATCAGGGTGGACATGTGCTGGCCGAGATGCTTGATCGCGCATGCCTCACCGAACGCCGCCCGCTCGGCCCATGGTCGAGGCTGCTGAAGGGGCTATCGGGGTAGTACGAAGAGGACCCACGCGGATACCCCGATGAAAAGCGGAACGCGATCGTAGTCGTCGACCGGTGATCCCGCCTTGCCCTCGGTCTACTGAACATCGCAGCGGTTCCCGTGGCCCATCCGTTAACTGCAAGCCGACGCCCGCTATGCTCCGACTAGGGCACGATCCCTTGTGGCGGACACAATCATGCCAACCGAGTGGGCAAAGCCCATCAATCGGGTTTGCTAGACACGTGGAATCTCAGTCCCTTAGCTCCGAGTCGACGAATGAACTCCGGACTGAAGACGGACAATCGAGCCAGCCAGTAGAGGAAGAAAGGAAAGCCGGATAAGGCTCGGTCTGCCCGCATAGCCTTCAGAATCTTGGTTGCGGCGATATGTGGCGCGACCTCATGCGGCCGGTTGCCCTTGTGTATCCCCCCCATGGCCGTATCCACATAACCTGGGCATGCAATCGTCACCTTCAGTCCTTCGCCCCTGACAGCCTCACGCAAGGCCAGACCAAAGGCCACCATGCCGGCTTTGGAGGCCGAATAGGCCGGAGCATCTGCAATCGGGCTCAAGGCGGCCAGCGACGAGACGAGCGCAATCTCGCCGTTACGTCGCGCCAACATACCGGGCAACAGTCGATAGACGAGATCGACAGTCGCGTTCAGGTTAGTGTCGAGGACGGTTGCGGCTGCTTGCGGCGTTTCGACAACTGCCTCGGCCCGGCGTCCATCCAGGATGCCGGCGCAAGCAATGAGACGATGGATGGTCATGGTAGCCTGCAGCGAATCAACGATGGAGAAGAGCGCCACCCTTTCCGTAAGGTCGGCAACAACGACCGTTACCTCGGCGCCCTTGTCTCGACACCTTTGCGCAATGTTTTCAATACGCTCGCGATTCCGGCCAACAAGAATGAGCTTGTCGCCATCTCCGCTACTTGCCAGCTCCAAGGCTATGGCAGCGCCGATGCCGCTCGACGCTCCGGTTATCATCGTCGCGTCGCCCGACGGCATGGCCCCCTCCCCTCAATGTTTTCTTTCGAAGGTCAAAACAGAAGACCAGCAGCAGCCGATACCGATACCCCCTCAGCTACCAGCTGTTGTAGCTCACGCGCGGTAACGTCCACCGCCGCGTCAACATCGTCGAAGGTGTGACGGGAAGAAATAAAGAAACGCAGACGGGCCGACTTTTCCGGTACGCCGGGCGGGATAATGGGCGCCGCGTTAATGCCTTGACTCAGAAGACGTTCATGCAGAGTCACAGTCCGCAAACTGTCACCAACGATGACAGGCGTGATTGCAGTGCCCCAGCTCTCACCGACGTCAAGTCCAGCAGCGGTGGCGCGTTCAAAGAAACGCCGGCCATTGGCCTGCAGTGTGGTTACCCGCTCCGGCTCGGCGCGCAGGATCTCCAGCGCCTTGAGGGAGGCCATGCTGGCTGTCACTGGCAACCCCACCGAGTAAACCATGCCCGGCGCCGTGTACTTCAGATATTCGATCAGGACTGCTGAGCCGGCGATATAGCCACCGCAACTGACCAGCGTCTTGGAGAGCGTGCCCATCCAGATATCGACCGCCGAAGGGTCGACCCCCTGATGCTCGGCGATGCCCTTTCCGGTGCGGCCGAGTACGCCGAGCGAATGGGCCTCGTCGACCATTAGCCAGGCGCCCCAGCGAGACTTGATCTCGACAAGGCGCGCAAGATCCGGTCCGTCCCCATCCATGGAGAACATGCCTTCCGTCACGATCAGACAGCGTTCGTAACGACTGCGCGTCTGCGCCAGCATCTTCTCCAGCGCATCGAGATCGTTGTGCGGAAAGGGACGTCGCAACGCCCCGGAATGCTCGGCGCCGACGACAATGCTATTATGGGCCAAGGCGTCATGGAGGATGAGATCCTTCGCCCCGACCAGCGTTGGGATCGTGGTGACGTTCGTCGCATGGCCGCTGACGAAAACCAGCGCCGCCTCTGTGCCGTAAACGTCGGCGAGAGCTGCCTCGAGCTCAAGCGTGATGGGACGCTCCCCGGCGGTGAGGCGACTTGCAGAAACGCTCGTTCCCCAGTCGCGCGCGGCGGCCGCGACGGCATCGACGATACGCGGGTCCCCGTTCAGGCCGACGTAGTCGTAGGACGCGAAATTGATCACCTTCCGCCCGTCAATTACGCTGTGCGCCCCAGCCATCGCGCTGTGCTCGCGATAGAATGGCTGACCGAGCCCCAGCTTCTCTCCGGCTCGGCGTTGCATCTCGATCATGCGATAGCCAGGCAGCGTCCTGAAATCGGTATCCCATTTCGGCGCAACCACCGCGGCAACGGAGGCCGTCTTTCTGCGCACGGTATTGGCAATTGCCCCGATCAAGCTCTCCCGTTCCTCGGGACGCAGACGCCCCCGATTGCTGTCCTCTGGCTGATTCATCGCTTTTCCATCTCGAAAGTCAGCCCATCGTGGGCGCAACGGAGTCCGGCAGAGAGGCCGCCTCCCCGCCGTGCGCGTGATAGAGGGACAGTTCGACGCGATCCGTCGGCGTCTCATCGGCTGTTCCCTCACGCATGTCTTTTAGCATGCGGAGAGAAAGCTCATGAAGGTTTCTCACCGAGGTTATCGCCACCAGCGGAAGCTCCACGCCGACGCGGTTTTCCACACTCATGCGCAGTTCAAGCGCCATCAGCGAGTCGAGCCCCAGTTCGTCGAGCGGGCGAGTGACGTCGATTTCCGATGGATGCTGCCGTAGAATCTTTGTGACCTCGTCGACAATCAACTCCAGAAGGAAGCGCTGCGCATCCTCATCGGACTTCTCGGCGACCACCTTGCGAACATCGACATCTGCGACCCGTGCGCTAGTGCGGCTTGTCTCGCGCAGCGCGCCGAACGCCGGCGTGTTCAGGGTTGGCAGACTCATCATGCCGCCGCCGCCGAACCGCCTAGTATAGTAAATGACCGGATCGGCCAAGGTGTTGACCGACGAGAGGAGTTTTCCGAGGCCCTCGAGTGCCTCGGCGGCTTTGAGCCCAGTTCCGCCGATCATGCTTTCGAGAAGTCGCGCCGTGGCGGTATTGCGCGCCAGCTCGCCCACATCCGCAATGTTTCCCCAACCGATCGAGAGCGCAGGTAAACCTTGGGCACGCCGCGCTCGGGCAAGACCGTTCAGATAACCGTTAGCAGCGGCATAGGCGGACTGACCCGGATTTCCGAACAAAGCAGAGACCGAAGAAAAGAGTACGAATGTCTCAACCGGTTGATTGCGCGTCGCCAGGTCGAGATTTTGGGCGCCCAAAACCTTGGGCGCCAGCACCTTCTCGATCCTGGAAACATCGAGGCCGGAAGCAAAGCCATCATCGAGAACCATCGCGGTGTGAAAGACGCCTGTGATCGGGCCGATCTCTGAGGCAACGCTCTTCACGAACAGATCGGTGGCCTGACGATCGCTTACGTCCAGGGTTCGCACGTTTAACTCCACGCCGCCAGCACGGAGTGCATCTGCCTTTTCAAGGCAATCGTCTGACAAGACGCCACGACGCGACGCCACGACGATTTTGCGTGCACCGAGTCTCGCCAGCCATTCCGCGGTTGCAAATCCAAAGCCGCCGGTGCCTCCGACGATCATTTGGACTCCATCACCCGGCCGATAGACATTTGTCTCGGTCCCTTCTGGCTCATCAGGAGCTTGCCCCACTTTGGGACCTGCAACGATGATCTTTCCGACATGGCCGGCGCTCTGCATCAGGCGGAAGGCGGCACTGATGTCATCGGCGGCAAACACCCTGCAGGGCAATGGGCCATATCTGCCCGTGGATAGTCCCTCGGCCAAGTGAGACAGGCCTTCAGCCAGAACCCCGGGTGCATGGGCAAACAGCTGATCTACATCCACCCCGTAGTAACTAAGGTTGCGACGGAACGGACGCAAGCCAATCTCGGTATTCGCGACATAGTCGCGCTTGCCAAGCTCGACGAACCGTCCAAAGGGCTTCAGCGTTTGCAAGCTGGCCGCCATCGCCTCGCCAAAGAGGCTGTTGAGCACGACATCAACGCCGCCATATTGCTTGTGGATGTTCTCCGCGAAGCTGAGGCTGCGAGAATCGAAGACGGCCTCCGCCCCGAAGAGCCTCGCCAGCGCGTCCTTGTCGGCCGTGGAAACCGTGCCTATCGCGCGAGCGCCGATGGCACGAGCGATCTGCAACGCTGCCAGACCGACACCTCCCGCAGCGCCATGAATCAACACCGTTTCGCCCGGCTTCAGCCGCGCCTGTTCAATGAGAGCATACCATGCCGTGAGATAGGCGACTGGCAGTCCGGCAGCGGCGAGAACATCGATGCCATCCGGAATGAGGTGGAAACCGGACGCCGGCGCCGTGGTATGGCTGGCGAAAGTGTTCGGCGCAACGCCGAACACGAGGTCGCCAGGCTGCAATCCGGTAACCGCCTTGCCAGTCCTCACCACACGGCCAGAGCATTCGAAGCCGAGCGAGCCATCGGTCGCCCCACCTTCCAGCACGTCCTCGTCGAGAAGGCCGGTTCCTAGCATCAAGTCTCGGAAATTCAGTCCCGCTCCGATGACTTCCACCTCGATCTCGTCGGCTTCCGGCGCACGGCGCGACGCAGACACCCAGTGCATGCCGGCAATCGAGGTGTTGCGAGGATCGGAAAGTATCAGCGCGTCGGCTTGCGGCGTACCCGGCAAATCCGTGGAAGCAAGAACTCGAACGACTGAGCGCCCTTTCGGCCCGACCTGAATTTCGTGTTCGGCGCCTGGCTTGGCCAAAATGTCGATGAGATGCGCGGCGGCATCCTGAACGGTCAACTCCGAGGATAGATCAACGAGACGAATATCCCGTTCTGGGTACTCGTTCATCAACGCGAGTGCGCTCGACCATATCGCCTCGGCAAAGGGCTCGACGGGGGGCTGAAACGCGTCGCGCACCACAAGCCACAGTCTTTGGCGACAATCCGGCCTTTTCAGCTCCTGGATGACCCTAAGCAGCCCACCACTGATAGCCTGGAGAGGAGCGCCCTGTTCACGGTCGAACAGGAACAACAAATTTTCACAAGCGTCACTTTCGGAGCCCGAGCTATCGGGAAGAGCCCTTTCGAGTTGAAGGCGCAATGCATCGGTTTCGGCGCTTTCCGAGAAGACAACTCCCGAGCGACCGACCGCTATGTCGCTGGTTGAGTCTTCCAGGGGGCGAACCAGAATGACCGGCGTATCGTCGGTAGCGTCCGGTCTTTCGGCCACCGGCTCGAAACCGGCAGCCTCAAGCAGCTCCGGAACCATCGCGAGCTGGTCCACTTGTCCAACCGGCATGCCGGCTGACGAGGCAAACCAGTCTTCCGCGGAACCCAGATAAAAGTCGAACAGGGGGTCTGGCGCCGGTCGACACAGCGCCAGGAGTCCTGATTTTGACACGAGCGGGCTCAACGAGGCCAGTGTTGTGCCAGCCTCCAAGCCTCCGCCAAAGACATTGACCAAGGCCAGATCGAACCGGGAGGTGACCGCCGAGAGCTGGAGGGTCGACAGGTCGAGCACATTCGTCTTGCGCCCCGCCAGTTGCTGAGGAGCATGGCTCAGCTCGATCTCGTCACGCCCAGCGATCGTAAGGTCGATGGCGCCAGACCTCAGAAGGGGCGCGAGCGTGCGCAGCAGCAACGCGCTGGATCGTACCGAGACGATCAGGGAAAGCGGGCGGGCGTTGGCGTGGGCAATCGTCGCGTTGACAATTTCTGTGACCGAACGGACCACGTTCTGGAAAAGCAGGCTCTCGGCTTCAAACTGCTTAAGAACGACGCTGCGATGTTCGATCGGTCGGCCAGTCGTCAGGAAGTCCGCGATCCGAGACGCAGTGAGAGCGGCAAGCATCAAATCAGCGGTCGCCTGCGGACAAGCTTCAGCAAACGTTCCGAGAATTAGCCCAGGGGCGGGCAACCCGGAATCAGCGACGAGCTGAATGCCACCTTCCTCCTCACTTGCCAGTCCGCCGGCGATCAGTTCCTCGCAAAGCAGGGTGACATAGAACCTGGCTTGGTCCGAAATCCTGCCGGCAGCGATCTCACTGTCGAGATCAAGGAATCCATCCTTGGAAAGCGTATAAAGCGCCTCATGAGCCACCGCGCGCATGTGGGCTCGTAGCAACAGGACGTTACGTTCATCCGCATTCTGCCGAGCAGGCACGTGCCGGACAATTTCTTCGATATCAAGGCTGCCCCCAAGCTGTGGATGGAGTTGCCGATAAAGGAAAATACTGGAAGGTTCATCGCGCTTCAGGACGACGCTGTGTAAGAAAGCGTGGTCGAGATCTGCTACCACATTACCCGCGGCATCTTGGAAGGTTGCTGAAACGGTGACCGAATGGGACGTCTCCCGCACCAGCGACAGGGTAGCCGCGACGATCGGGGCGCCGTCCGAGAAGACGCGCAATCGCCGGAAGCGGGTGGGAAGGTAGGTACGGGTGATGCCATCTTCCGACTTGAGCGTGTCGAAAAGCGAATGGAAGCAGGCATCGAGGCTTTGCGGCGATATGACCGGCTGGAAGAAATAGGCGGCGGTGCCTTCTGGAGGCTCGGCGAGCGTTATGGACATGACCTTGTCGTCACGCTCGATTGCCTTGACGAGACGGAAGGCAGGACCGTAGTCGATACCGGTCTCGCTGGCTCGCGCGTAGATTCGAGCGCTATCGGCGGTGAACTTGACTTCCGGCAAGACGGCCGGGCTCATCGGCGTGTTCTGCACGCGAGCCAGACGTGCCCTTGCGTGCAATGTCCATTCGTCGGAACTAAAGCGTCGGCGGCTGTGTATCTCCACCATGCGCGTTGCCGGCGAATGACGGACGCTCACCTCGCGCATCGTCTCCTTCGGTAGAGATAGCGCTTGAAGAATATCGAAATCCTCAATGCCGACGGGACCTTGCGGCTCTAGCTCTCGGGCGACTGCCAGAATCATTTCGGCTAGCGTCGCTCCAGGAACGACGATTTCTCCGCCGACAACGTGATCGGCCAGATAGGGCACCAGAGAGACGTCGACCAGATTTCGCCACTCATGCGAGCCTTCGGTCAGGCGGGCCCCGATCAGCGGGTGCCGACGTTTTGAGCCGAAAACATCGAGACCTTCCGAGGTACGCGGAGATTGAAAAGTGCGCCGTTGCCAGGGATAGAGTGGCAAGTCGAGCGAGCGGTCGACGAAGGGATGGATATTAGCCGAGCCGTGGCGCTTGGTTGCGCCGTTCGCCAGTGCATCCGCCATGATGGCGGCAACCGGGTCAGGCTGCTCCTGCTCTGTTGTCCAGTCACGCTGGGTAAGGCTGGCAATGATGCGCGCAGGCGAGCCGGCCTGGGCCAATGTCTGTGCGATGGCCGACTGCAGCAGAGGGCGGGGAGATATCTCAACGAAGAGAGTTGCACCGGCGCCCCCGACCGCTTCCAGCGCTTGCCGAAACCGTACCTGTTGACGAAAGTTCTGCCACCAATAGTCGGCATTCAAAGATCGTTCGTACAACTCTCCCGTAACGGTCGACACGAACGGGACACGCGGTGCCGAAGCCCTCAGATCGCCGATGCCAGCACGAAAACTGTCCTCCAGGCCATCAAGGAAATGCGAGTGGAATGGATATTCGAGGTCCATCAGACGGCCAGCGACGCGCTTCTTGCGCGCGAAGGCAACAAGCTTGGGGACAGCGTCGGCACTTCCGGTAACGGTCACCGAGGAAGGTCCATTATCTGCGGCGATTTCGATCTGCCCGTCACCAAAGGCCTTGAGGAGCCCCTGCACGTCGGTCTCATTGGCCGAGAATACGGCCATACGGCCGGCCCCGCGCACCGCTTCCTGGCAGGCGGCTCGTGCATGGATGATCTTGACCGCCTGTTCGCGACTGATGGCTCCCGCCACCTCCGCCGCCGCGATCTCACCGAGGCTGTGGCCGAGCACGAAGTCCGGAACGAGTCCGATATCTATCAGTGCCGAAGCGAGGGCGGATTGAACCACGTAGATCAGTGGCTGAACAAAGCTGGCGACAGCAAACTTCGTCTCTATGTCATCGGCAAACAGGTTTTCGCGCAACGTCGCTTCGCCGTCGTCGGCCTCTTGCGAGAACAACCGGTCGATCGCGTCGAAAACGGCGCGGAACTCAGCGTTACTGGCGTAAGCCGCGCGCCCCATTCCGATCCATTGAGCCCCGTTTCCGGAAAAGACGAAGCAGACCTTGGCATCACCACTCGCCGCCTGTCCAGAAATGAACTCGCGAGTGGTGCCATCGAGTGGAAAGGCGAGAACCGAGCGGAACGGCATCAACTCGCGGCCCGCATCTACCGCCGCAGCAAGTCGTTGCACACTATCGCCGCGCTCAAGCCTCTGCTCGTAGGCGGAGACGAGTTCGGCCAACGATTCCTTCGTCGCCGCCGATAGAACCAAATAGCCCTGCTCGGGGAGGTTCACGTCGGCCGTGTCGGGCGAAAGCTGGTCCGCCGCCCGAAGAACCACGTGCGCATTGCTGCCGCCGAAGCCAAACGATGAGACGCCGCACACAAGTTCGCTACCGTCGTCGAGTTTCGTAGGTCCTTTCGCCGGCGCAAGACCCAGCTCGTCGAAGTCGATCGCCGAATTGAGTTCGTCGACATGCAGCGTTCTGGGGAGAACACGGCTCTCCAGGGCGTGAATGGCCTTTATGACACCGGCAAGCCCCGATGCCGGTTCGAGATGCCCCAGATTGGACTTGACCGATCCGATCGGAAGCCCCCGCCCTCGCTGCCGACCAAGCGCTTGGCCGATCGCAGTCGCCTCGACGGCATCACCGACCTGGGTGCCCGTGCCATGAGCTTCCACAAATGCCAGTCGATCAGGATGCAAGCCCAACCCGGAATAAATGTCCGACAGCAAGCGGGCTTGCCCTTGCAGGCTCGGCAGAGCGATGCCGGACGTACGGCCGTCGTTATTGGTACCGGCCGCGAGAACGAATGCCCGCACCGAGCCTGGAACAGTGGCGCCCTTCCGCCTCAGGACCAGCGCCAGCGCCCCCTCGGATCGCACGTAACCGTCGGCCTTGTTGGAAAATGGCCGACAAAAACCTGTTGGCGAGAGCATCGACGCGCGCGAGAACCCGACGAAGGAGAGCGGATTCAGCAACATATTGACGCCGGCGACCACAGCAGTCTCAACCCGTCCAGCGTTAAGGTCGGATATGGCCTGAACCAACGCAACCATGGAAGAGGAACAAGCCGTGTCGACCGTATAGCTCGGTCCTGTCCAATTGTAGTTGTGTGACAGACGATTGGAGACGATCGACAACGTGTTGCCGGTCATGAAGTAGCGGTCAATTGATGCGGGGTCAGACGCCAGAATCGCCCCATGGTCGAGGCTTGAGGCGCCTACGTAAACGCCCACATCAGAGCCTGAAAGCGCGTCCCGCCTGAGATTGGCGTCAAGCAAGGCCTCGTAGACGACTTCCAGCAGAAGGCGTTGCTGCGGATCTATCTCGGCCGCTTCACGAGGGGAAATGCCGAACATCGTCGCATCGAAGTCGAACGGGGAATCTAGGTAGCCGCCAGCAAAGGTATACGAGAATCCCAGTGCCGAACGGTCGGAATGCAGGAAGCGCTCCACACTCCAACGTCCGGTCGGCAAGGGCTGAACGGAGCAACGCCCCTCATCAAGTAGGCGCCGAAACCCTATAATGTCTGGGGCACCGGGAAGCCGGCATCCCATCCCAACGATGGCGATATCGCCATCCTCCACAAAAACTTCCAACAGCTTCCCCCAAACTTCTGCGTAAGCAATAGAGACGGCATCATTGACTTACCAATCAACGATGCGCCCCCAAGTTCGGCCTTCATTCGATATCAACTGGCCCTATTGCAGTGCCAAAGCGCCCTCCCGAGCGCCAGACTCGAATGGAGACCGAGAAAACACCCGGCAAACACAGCTTTTTCCGCCCATAAATTCAACGCCTAGCTAGAGTAAGCGTATATATGTTTATTTGCATCGCAGCAGTGATTACTGCCGATAATGCCAGAAAAGATGATGTGCAGCACATATCAATTCGCGGCATACCTTTTTAAGTTCATGTAACTCTGCACAACGATTGACGTTTTCCGGTCAGAAAAGCCTCAGCGTTCATGAACGCTTCGATGCATTCGAGATGATATTGCGCCGATACCGCATACGCGGGTAGATCGCAGGCGCCATTTTCCAACAAGCCATCCACCACAGTTCCCGTGAGCTGGCTTTGATAGACGATTGGAAAATCCGTCGTGTCGATGGCATCGCCATCCGCTATCGACATTTTCTGGGCCGCTTCGTCTATCTTGAACACTCGTCCGCCGACCTCGATGTGGATGAAATCCTCGGCCTCGTCGCTCGGAACGGCGCTCATTGAAAAAACATCACCCCGGCTGGACCCGCCCGTCAGGGTGCCTTCGAACTCCACCATGCCGTGATGACGGCTGCCCTTTTGCGAAGGAAGAAGGCGGTCTCCGCCGAATTCGAACGACACTGAGTCTCGGGATATGAAGCCGAGCAAGTCAATCATGTGGATCGCGTTGGTCGCCAAGCCATTCCGCGAGGATATGCCAACGTCGAGTCGAACAGGCGAGTTGGCGGGAATCCGATCGAGCAATCGTCGATATGCCGGCCAGCAGCGTCGAGGCGTGTTGACATAAGCGGTGATCCCTCGATCAGCAAGCAGCGCCTGGATTTGCGGATAGTCTTCCGGTCGAGGGAAAAGGAACTTCTCTAGAATGAGAAAGCGCACAGCTGCCCGTTTCACGAGGATTTCTATGATCTCCCGGCGCGGCATGGAGCCTGTCGCAACGATGGCCACATCCAGGCCATCGGGTAGGCCATCTATGGTGTCGAGCCAATGGCAAGTCATATTCTTTTTGCCGGTGCGGAGAAGGGCCTCGTTCAGGCGATCTCGTGACAACCCTGCGGCAACTGGATCCTTTTCCACAACGTAGACTTCAATCGGCGAGGCTCCGCCAGCCAATCCCTGCAAGTGTCGCGACCCGATATTGCCGGCCCCGATCAGGGCTATCGTCGAAGGATCGGAGGTGGCATGATCGCCCCGCCTTATCTTGCTCTCCCCGATCATAACCCGCCCCCCTGGAAAATCGTCTTCGAAAATAACGCCAGTTGCGTCGCCTGCCCTGCGAGTGACAAGAGCCGATGCCGATCCGCCCCCGTAACGAACGCCTGCACTTGGCGAAAATATCCCGGCTTGAAGCGCTCGTCGGAATCGTCGGCGAGAGCCATGGGCTCCATAGCGAAGCTGTTGCGGTGCTGAACGCTCAACTGCTCCACGGGGCGCAGGACCAGCTTCCGCTTACGCGTGTTGATTTCAATTCCCCACCGTCCCGGTGCATCCCAGTCCGCCGTATAGGTAAAGGGGACCTTGTTTATCGTCTCGCCGACACCCGCGTAACGGGCGGCATCGGGATGGATGTCAAGACTGCCCGCTTTGATGCAGGACATTCTAGCGGGCGTACCTGCGAGGAAAAAAGCCGTGTCGATCACGTGAGTCGAATTGGCATATTCCCACTTTTCGAGCAGAACGGCGTCGATCCCGCCAAGGCGAAGCCGATCCGACAGCTCGGTAAAATCGAAACTGAACGAGGTCACGCCACCATCCTCGGCGATGGCTCGCTCGGCCGCCATGACCGATGCATAAAACCGGCGATTGTAGGCGACGAAGCAATGCTTTTCCGCTTTCTCGGCCCCGACACGCTCAACGAGCGTGCAAACCTCTTTCGCATCCATACCGGCCGGCTTCTCGACCAGGACGTTTTCAACACCATGGGAGAGCAGCAGCTCGGCTGCCTTGCTCAAGCCGGACACTGGAAGTGCGACGATCGCATGGCTGTAGCCCGCGCCACCACCGGAGTGGCAAAGCTGCTCAAGTCCGCCGGCATAACATTGGACGGCGTGCTTCTCGCCGAAGCGACGCGCCGAGTCAGCCGAAACACAGCAGGCATCGAATTGAACGGAAAGACAGCGCAGGACATCCGCATATACGGATGCAATTTCCCCAGCTCCCACCAGCAACACGCGTTCAGTCACAAGTAACAACCTTTCTGCCCATCGTCGGCAAATCCCAAACCGGTCCTATCTCCCGCGACTCTCCAAAATGACCGACGCAAGCAGCGACAGGAAGCCATAGGCGACCAAACTGAGACAGAAGACGATCAAAGTAGTGATCAGCGGGCGAGGAAAATCCGGGGTATCGGCCAAGGTCGGTTCAACGATGGTGAGAACGTATTTCTGCTTGAATCCGGCAGTGGCGCGAACCCCCTGCAGCGCAGCCAGACTTCCCTCATAGCTCTTTGCCTTGAATTCCTCCTGCATCTTCAGGGCCTGATAGTCGGCAATTCTGTTGACGACCGAACCTTTTTCCTGCTGGGAGGACAACTTGCTCCGCTCAGCCTCAATCTGGGCGGATAAGGCGTCGAGCTTGTTCTTCAAGAACTGCTTCTGAGGGCTGTCCTTGGTGGCCGAGCTCACTTGATCAAACGTGGCTTTCGTCTCAAGATATTTCATCTGCAGAGACGAGATCAAACCACCCATAAGCTTGGCATTATCCTCCGGATCGATGTCGGAATTTTCCTTGCGCCATCGGTCCATTGCCGAATTGGCGTCCAGCAGTTGCTGCTCCGCCCGGGCCAGTTCCTCCTCAGCGAACTGAACACTGCCGCGAAGCGCGCGGCGGTTCATTTCGTTGCTGAACTGCTCGGTCATCGTCCGCAATTGACGGGTAATCAGCAGCGCGTCATCGGGGGTTTGGGCGAATACCTCGATCGAAACGATGCCTTCGGTCATGTTATACCGTGGCTTGACCATCGAACGATAGAATGCGAGCTGCTCTCCGCGCGTTGGTTTTTCACGGATTTTATACAGGAGATCGTAGCCGCTATGGTGATAGCGGTTAAAAAAGCCCACTTGGCTGTCGAGCTCCTGAAGCGCGTTATACGAGTTCAAATAGTCCCGGACGGCAAAGCCATCCAGAAGAGAGGAACTTCCACCACCGGAAAGACCTGCCGGGATGATTTTGGCCATGGCGGACGCTCCTCCCGCCTCGGCAGCGCCTCCGACAAAAAAGCGCGCCTCGGACGTATAGAGAGGCGCGGCAAGGAAGGAACAGTAGACAAAGGTGAGAACGGTGGGCAGAACCACCGCCACGAACGCAATGGCACGCTGCACATTGCGCCGCAACCTGTCGGCCGCAGGACGCGAATATTTGGGAAGTGCGGTAACTTCAGGGAGAGCTGACCTTGCCACCTCGCGTGACGTGGAAACCAGCCTTATCGATCCACGTAGCATCTTCGGCAATCTCACCGCCCCTTCTGCAACCAATCATTCCGCCCAAGCACGCATAACGCCTACCAGACAAGCGAGCACGACACGTGACATTCGTCGGCGTCATCTGCTCGAAGAGACTTTCGACAACTTTCCTTTCGCAGATCAACACGAACCATCATAAATTCACATAAACGAGCCATCAGCAAGTCAGCAACAATAATCGCCATCGCACCCACCGGTATTCGAACCCTACAAAGCACACCCCTCCCATAGCGCCCTTCGAATATTTTCCCCACAGTTGACATCTGAATAGTATACGCCTATTGTAAACCAATGTAAACTTAGAGCGTAGCAGAAAGATAAAAGATAACCGCCTAAAGACTACTTGCACCGCAAAAAGCCAACCTCCCGTTAAGCGGAAGATCGAGCGTTAGCATAACCTCGAAAAGGGAAGCTCATTTGCTACGGCGAGTCAGGGGGAGGCGGCTGGTAAGCCCGGTTTTAGATTTCATATCCTGGTTGCGTCTTCGGCTGTACAGCGCGTTCCGCTTGTAAAGAGTGGCGTCGGCTCGGTTGATTGCATTTTTCCAGGAGGTTTGAGAGGCGTTATTGTTCGTGGAGGATGAATGAAGACCATTGTCATTGCCGAGGCCGGCGTTAACCACAATGGCTCGATCGATTTGGCGCTCAAGTTAATTGAAAAGGCCGTCGAAGCTGGGGCTGACGCCGTCAAGTTTCAGACTTTCCGGGCGGAAAACGTCATCTCGTCGGCGGCGCCGAAGGCAGAGTATCAAAAGGCTGCTACAGGCGAATCGGAGAGCCAGCTTGAGATGGTCCGAAAGTTGGAGCTGACAGCCGACGATCATTGGCGCCTGCTGGAACGATGCAGAGAGTTAGGAATTGAGTTCCTATCCACCCCGTTCGATGTTCCGAGCGCAGAAATGCTCGTCAGGAAGCTCGGCTTAGCGCGCCTGAAAATTCCGTCCGGCGAGGTTACCAACGGCCCGTTCCTGCTGACGCTCGGTGGTTACAAGCTGCCGACGATCCTTTCGACGGGCATGTGCACGCTCGGCGAAATCGAGACGGCACTTGGAGTTCTCGCTTTCGCCTTCACCGATTTCCCCGCACCGCCGAGTTTGGCAGCCTTTGGTGAGGCCTTCCGTTCGGCCCAGGGGCAAAAGGCGCTGAAAGAGCGCGTAACCCTCCTGCATTGCACCACGGAGTATCCCGCTCCGTTCGGCGAGACCAATTTGCGCGCCATGGATACACTTTCGGCGGCGTTTGGGTTGCCGGTCGGTTTCTCCGATCATACACCGGGGATATCCATCGCCATTGCAGCCGTTGCCCGTGGCGCGATGGTCATTGAAAAACATTTCACGCTCGACCGCGCGTTGCCCGGTCCCGACCATACCGCATCCCTCGAGCCCGCCCAACTGGCAGATATGATTCGCTCGATCCGCGAAGTGGAACTGGCTCTCGGGGACGGTTTGAAGATCGCCACTCCATCCGAAGCGGCGAACCGAGCGATTGCGCGCCGCAGCCTCACTGTCCTGCAAGACGTCAAGGCGGGAACCCCTTGGACTCCCGAAAACCTCGGTTGCAAGCGTCCGGGTAGCGGCATCTCGCCTTTCGAATATTGGAACCACATCGGTACGAAGGCTGACAGGGATTATGAGCGAGATGCTCTCCTCGGCACAACCAACTGAGTGCGCATTCGCCATGTTTGAAACCACTGGCGACACCGGCATGGAATGGCGGAAGGCTCTTCTGCCAAACAATGCCACTATCGAAGAGGCGATGGCCAGCATAAACGATTCAGGGCTGGGCATTGCGCTAATCGTGGACATATCGCTGCGCCTTGTCGGCGTTGTCACCGACGGAGATCTGCGCCGGGCGGTGCTAGCGAGACGGGCGCTGAGCGCCCCCGTCTTGAGCGTGATGAACCGGACGCCTGTGACGGTCGAGCGCGGGGTACCAATTTCTGTCGAAGACGAGCAGCGATTTTCCAAGGTGCGCGGCCATCCGATCCCGATCGTCACGGCGGACAACATTGTTGTCGGCTTGCTGGGGGTGGGAGTTCAGGTGGAGGCCCCACGCCGGGACAATTGGGTCCTTCTCATGGCGGGTGGCTTCGGAACCCGTCTGGGAGAACTGACCAAGAATTGCCCGAAGCCAATGCTGAAGGTCGGTGGACGACCGATCCTAGAACTGATCATCGAGCAGTTGATCCATCACGGCTTCCACAAATTCTATATCTCCGTCCACTACTTGCCGGAGGTGATCGTCAACCATTTCGGCGACGGCTCGCAAATGGGCGTGACCATCAAATACCTCTACGAAACACAACCCCTTGGAACTGGCGGCGCTCTAGGGTCAGTCGGTCAATTGGACTCCAAGCCGATTCTTGTGATGAATTGCGACCTTATCACTCGACTTGATCTCAACTCGCTTGCTGATTTCCACGAAGAGCAGAACAATGCTCTCACGGTCTGCGTTCGGGAGTATGGCTTTCCAGTCCCGTTCGGGGTCGCGGAGGGACATGAGGGCATTCTTCATCGGCTGGTCGAGAAGCCGTTGCAACGCTTTTTCGTTAATGCCGGCATCTACGTCGTCAATCCGGAGCTGGTTGCTACCTGCCAGCCGGGCAAGCGGATCGACATGCCCGACTTCATCAACGAGTTGCTCGCCAAGGGCGTGAAGATCGGGATGTTCCCCGTCTTCGAAACCTGGCTCGATGTCGGCCGACCCGATGATTTCTCACTTGCGCAATCGATTTCGGTGAAGGCATGACAACGCTGTGCGGGACCTCCGCAGAGGAGTTGTTCCAGACGTTACCCACCGAACGGCGAATCAGAACGCTGTCGCCGGCTTACGTTGCCGCCGACGCGAAGCGATCAGACGACCTCAAACCCGTCTTTTTTTGTCACAGGGAAGGCAGCGCTTTCTGGCTGCACTCGTTTCACCTGTCGTCGACACCAGGGGTCGCGGCTTTTGACGTTCAGTCGGCTTATGGATATGGCGGTCCGGTATCCAATTGTGACGACCCAGGTTTTCTTGGCCGGGCGGATGAAGCCTATTGCGGGTATTGTTCTGAAAACGCCGTCGCTGCCGAATTCGTCCGCCTGCATCCGATGGCGGTTTCCTGGCAGCCCTTCGGTGGCGATATTTTTTTCGACCGGGACACGGTGGTCTTGCAACTCGGTGAAACGGCGCCGCGCGCAGGTTATTCTACGCGCGCCCGCACCGCGGTGCGCAAGGCGGAGCGGCAAGGGCTGACAATCGTCGAGTGCTCCGTCCAGGAGTGGATTGGCTATTTCGCGGAGTTCTATCGCGGCTCTATGCAAGAGATCGGAGCGCAACCCTTTTACCTGTTCGGCAACGCCTATTTCGACACCGTGTCTGGCCTCGACGGCCTCCGGCTTTTTTCCGTGGAGCAGGATGGAAGGTGGGTTTCCGCCGGCCTTTTTTTCTATGGCGGCGACACCGCCGAATACCATCTTTCGGGCACGACTCCAGAAGGCCGCCGGCTCGGAGCGACCAACCTGTTAATCGATCATGCAGCGTCCGTGGCGCGGCAGGAGGGATGCCGCTGGCTCTATCTTGGCGGTGGGACCAATGCGTCCGCAGACAACCCTCTTTTTTTCTTCAAGAAGAGCTTTTCCCAATTGCTTAGGCCATTTCGCATCGGCACTAGAGTTCATCGCGCAGATCTCTATTCAGAATTGAGACAGGCGCACCCGTCGAAATACCGAACTGATCGTATCCTTTTTTATAGGCTCGCTTCCTGATGGCCCAAACTCCAACGTCTCTAGCCGTAGCGACAGACCAGACGCCCGTCAGGCCACATCCTTGCAAAACGGTATCCTTCGAACGGAGACCGCCGGTCCATGTCTGAGCTTCAGCGCAGAAGAATAGCGGTGGTAACCAGCAGCCGGGCCGATTACGGCATCCTGCGATGGCTGATCGCTGATCTGATGGCGGACCCTTTGATCGACTGCAAAGTCGTTGTCACCGGCTCGCATCTCGTTCCCGAGGCTGGCATGACCTGTACCGCCATCGAGAGCGATGGGGTCGAGATTGCACGGCGTGTCGAAATCCAGATTGCGTCCGACACAAAGGCCGGCATGGCAAAGTCCGCCGGGCTAGCGCTGCTTTCCTTCAGTGACCTATTCGCCGATTTGTCCCCCGACGTGGTTGTGGTGCTCGGGGATCGCTATGAAATGGCAGCCATTGCGCTAGCCGCTTTCCTGGTTGGGATTCCGGTTGCTCACGTCTCCGGCGGAGAAAAGACCTCCGGTGCCATCGACGATTCGCTACGTCACGTCATCACGAAGGTATCTCGCTTCCATTTTGTTGCGGCCGAGGCTTACCAGCGTCGGGTCGTCCAGCTTGGCGAGCAACCAGAAACGGTGTTCAACGTGGGTGATCCTGGCCTGGACAACATCCATCGTCTCGATCTTCTGGACCGGGAAGAGACCGCGCGACGGCTTGGGCTCAACCCACAAAGGCCGTTCTTCCTTGTCACCTACCACCCCGCAACGGGCGAGAAGACCGACCAAGTCGAGGTTATGGCTACCATGCTCGGCGCGCTCGATCGCCACACCGGTCACGATATCGTTCTGACGATGCCCAACACCGACGCCGGTTCGCACCAGATCGGCAAGATGGCCGTGGACTTCGCGGCCGTGCGCCCCGGCAGAGTACACCTTTCCCCCTCCCTCGGTCAGCTACTCTATCTCAGTGCAATGAGGCATTGCGCAGTGGTGGTTGGAAACTCCTCGTCCGGAATCGTCGAAGCACCTGCGCTTAAGAAGCCCACGGTGAACGTTGGGCGTCGCCAGGAAGGCAGACTGAAAGCGGCCTCCATTATCGATTGTCACATGCCCGCCGAGATCGGCCGAGCGTTGGAGACAGCCCTGTCCGAGGCCTTTCAAGCCAGCCTTGCCGGCGTCGTGTCCCTCTACGGCGACATGGACGCCTCACGCAAAATCCACACCCTCCTGCGCGATCTCGATCTGTCAGGTGGAGTAGGTAAAGAATTCCACGATATCGGGTGACGCATGCGGCTCGGGGGAGAAATCGAGATACGGCCGGAGGACTTCGGTGGGCCGATGCCCCCGGTGAACTGGCCGCGACCGCAGGCAGATCATTTTCTTTGGACCGACAGCGGACGGAGCGCACTTTACCTTGCAGCTCGCGAGCATGCAGCGCGGCGCGGCACAATGCGGGCTCATGTGCCGGCCTTCAGTTGCAGTTCGGTGACCGAGGCGCTCGTGTCCGCAGGCTACGACGTCGTCTACTATGACAGACCACCCGGGATGATGCAGGGCCAGCTTCCCGATTTGGCCAGGGACGAACTCCTCATCGTTATTCATTATTTCGGCTTGGAGAACCCCGACTACCCGATCCTCGCCGAGCGAGCCCTGAAGACTGGCGTTCGCATAGTCGAAGATTGCGTGCAGGCGAGCATCAACCGACGTTGGTGCCTGAAGGGCGACTTTGCGATCACTAGCTTGCGCAAGTTCCTGAGCGTACCGGACGGGGCCTGCTTGCTCAGTAGTCTACCCGTGCGGGCGGATCTGCTGCAAAGCGATGAAGGCTTCGTCTCCCGGCGGACCGCCGCAAAAGTGCTGCGCGCCAGCACCGATGACGCCCAACGCTATCTGCGTCTGATCGAAGAGAGCGAAGAAAGCCTGTCCGCAGGCTCGCCGAGACGGCCATCGACGATGTCTGCGTTGCTGATGAGCAATCAGGACGTGGACGCCATCAGCGCAAGACGGCGCGAGAACTGGCGACGTCTTGAACGAGGTCTGGCACCGCTGATCGATAACAGGAAGATCAAACAAGTCCTGACCAACCTCCGGGAGGAGGAGGTTCCCCTCGGCTTTCCGATCGCCTTGCTCAACGGTGAACGTGATCGCGTCCGCGCAGAATTGCGGCATTCAGGCGTCTTTTGCCCCGTGCACTGGCCCCTGCCCCATCTCCCGGAGGGAGCTGCCCCGCTGGCGCGCAACCTGTCGCAGAACATTCTGACGCTACCCCTTGATCAGCGATACGACCCGCCGGCCATGGATGCCTTGGCCCAACTTCTGATGGAGCTGCTGGCATAACAGCGCTTGGAACCGAACACCTGAGACGAGACGAAAAGATATGGCACGCAAAGCACTTGTAACTGGCGCCGATGGGTTCATTGGCTCGCATCTGACCGAACTGCTGGTTCGGCAGGGGTGGGAAGTTCGCGCCTTCGTCTACTATAATTCTTTCGGTAGCTGGGGTTGGCTTGATCGGTCGCCGTCTGAAATTCGAACGGAACTCGACGTCTTTGCCGGCGATATACGCGATCCGTTCGGTGTAAAGGAGGCTATGCGCGGCGTGGACACCGTCTTCAACCTGGCTGCACTGATCGGTATCCCCTATTCCTACCATTCCCCGCAGGCCTACGTTGAAACCAACATCAACGGGGTTTTGAATGTCCTGCAGGCGGCACGTGATCTCGGCACCAAGCGCGTGATTCAGACATCTACATCCGAGATCTACGGCACGGCGCGCTTCGTTCCCATCACCGAGGAGCATCCGGCCCAACCCCAATCGCCTTATTCAGCGACCAAGATCGCAGCGGATGCGCTGGCCGAGTCCTTCTACCGTTCCTTCGGACTCAACGTGGGAATTGCACGCCCCTTCAATACCTATGGACCGCGCCAGTCGGCGCGGGCTGTCATTCCGACGATCATCACTCAGCTCGCTGCAGGAAAGACCAGAATCAAGCTGGGAGCCGTGACACCCACGCGCGATTTTAACTTCGTATCGGATACTGCGCGGGGTTTCTTGTCGATGGCCGATGGCCCTATCGCCGGACAGGCCTTCAACTTCGCCAGTGGCTACGACATTTCTGTCGGCGACACGGCGAAGCTGATCGCCGACATCATGAATGTCGAGCTCGAGATCGACATGGATGAGAACCGTATTCGCCCGGCCGAGAGCGAGGTCGAAAGGCTGAACGGCGACGCCACCAAGGCAAACCACGTTCTCGGCTGGAAGCCGGAGTTCGGCGGGCTGGAAGGCTTCCGCCGAGGGCTTGGCATCACCATCGACTGGTTTCGAGATGACGCCAATCGGGGTGGATACAAAAGCGACATCTACAACGTCTGATCGACGAAATGTAATGGCGGCGTGCCACGGGGCACGGGCCACACCGTCAACAATGCGGATTTCAGCAGATGCATGCCCTGACCGAGGATCTGATTTCCTTCCTGCGCGACGAACTCAACCAGACCGGCAGAATCGCGCTCCACGAGCCGCTGATTGCCGGCAACGAAATGGCCTATGTGAAGGAGTGTCTCGACACCGGCTGGCTATCGTCGGTCGGCGCTTTTGTCGATCGCTTCGAGAAAGACTTCGCCGCCTATGTCGGTTCGGCCGCTGCGGTTGTCGCTGTCAATGGCACCGCGGCACTGCACGTCGCCCTGCATGCGCTGGGCGTCGGACAGGACGACCTCGTCATAGCGCCGACTTTGACGTTCGTCGCGACAGCCAATGCCATCCGTCACTGCGGGGCCACTCCGCTTTTCGTCGATTCCTCACCAGAAACGTTGGGGCTCGACCCTGCTGCCTTGCGTCAGCTTCTGGCAGGCTGCGCCCTGAAGGATGGAGCACTTTCTTACGGCGGGCGGCGCGTCGCGGCATGCGTGCCGGTCCACATATTCGGGCATGACAGCTCGATCGAGGATATTCTTGCGATCTGCGATGAGTACGGCATTCCTGTGGTCGAGGACAGCACCGAGGCACTTGGTTCCTTTGTCGGCACGAAGGCGTTAGGCACCTTCGGCAGGCTCGGCGTTTTCTCCTTCAATGGCAACAAGGTGATCACCACAGGCGGAGGTGGCATGATCGTCTCCAACGATGTGCAGCTCGCCGGGCGCATCAAGCACCTGACGACGACCGCCAGGGTCCGGGATCGTTGGAACTTCGTTCATGACGAGGTTGGCTGGAACTATCGGATGCCGAACATCAACGCGGCCATCGGCTGTGCACAGCTCGAAGCTCTGCCTGGGATGCTCGCGTGGAAGCGGGCGCTCACTCGGGCGTATCAGCAGCGTTTCGCCTCGGCCAGCGGTTGGCGATTCTTCAGCCCTTCCCCGATCGATCAGTCGAATTATTGGCTGAACGCGGTCCTGCTCGACAACGCCGGGGACCGCGACAAGGTACTCGAGGAGTGCAACGCGCAAGGCATCGAAACGAGGCCATGCTGGACCCTTCTTCATAAGCTCAAACCCTATCTCGACATGCCGCGCGCGTCGTCGCTCACCGGTGCACAAGACATCGAGGCAAGGCTGGTCAATATCCCCTCCTCTGCGTCCCTCGGGCGCCAATTGGTTCACTGAGATGGGACGCGTCACGGAAATGCTCCTCAAGGATTGTCGGGGGCCACTGCAGCCGCTGACGATAAGCCTACCAGCGGCCGGACGTCCCCTTTCGCTCTGGCGAACTCCGACGCCCCATGGCACGCTTGATCCCGCCGCCTTTGAACGCGCCCATGCATGGGCAATGCGCAGTCCGCAAAAAGCAGAGGCGGCCATTGATAGCGGGCGAAAGCTGCGAGAGATGCTCGCCTTCTGCGCTCTTTCCGCATCATGCACGACGAGCGCGATCACGCGCGACGATCTTGCGGCTGATCGCATTCTGCTTCTGGCAACGACCGGGGGAACGGAAGAAGATAGGAGCCGATACAGGAATCTAATCCGCATACTGGCGGCACGATCTCCCGACACCAGGATTTATGTTCATTCCGGGCAAGCGTGCCTAGCCAGTGGCTTTGGGCCGCACGATGGGGTGGAGCCGCTTCCCCTTGAGCTTGACCCGGGGCAACTGGCCCACCTGTTTGACAAGGCTGCGACGGTCGATTCTCCGGTCGGCATTCTCCTGCAATGTTGCGGCCTGACGGTTACAGCCGAAGTTCCCGATGCCTTGCTGCCAGATGACACGCGAGAGGCATGTCTCTGGCTTCATTTGCTGTTTGAAAAGCTTGCCATCCATTTCGATCCGGCAACCAACCTGCCCGCTCCGGCCTTTGATATCGCGCGGCTTGTCACGGATCGCCTGCGTCAGCATCGTGTCAATCGGACGGTCGCTGTCTTTACCGGCATCCACGCCTGGAAAAAAACCACAACCGCCGCAATGTTCGGCTCGGCCGAGACCAGGCCCGACGTCCGAGACTTTGTCTGGCGTGCGCCGGAGAAGGCGCAAAAGAAAAAGCGCGCCTTTGCGGCCTGGGCCTCTTCCCTCGATGAGGCAACAGTCGAGCGTTGCCGAGTGTTGGGCGTGCCTCTGTTTCGCATTGAAGATGGATTTATTCGCTCGGCAGGGCTCGGAGCGGCTGGCTTCCGCTCCCTTTCCTTCGTCCTGGACGATATGGGCATTCATTACGATGCCCGACAGCCAAGTAGGCTTGAGCATATACTGCAGACCGGCGTGTTCGATGACGCCTTACGCGCCAGAGCCAACCGGATCATCGGGGCTCTCGTGGATGGAGAGCTCACCAAGTACAATCTCGCGGAAGCGGACACGGCGTTGCCGGTGCCGAGCGATCAAAGGGTGATCTTCGTACCGGGCCAGGTCGATGACGATGCTTCGTTGAAATACGGCGGCGCCGGCATGAACGGTCGGATGTTGCTGACGGCGACGCGCGAGCTCAATCCGGATGCCTTCATCATCTACAAACCACATCCAGATGTTCTGAACGGATTGCGCAACGGCTTCTCGGACCGTGGGGCAGCGCTTGAGCTGGCCGATCTGTTCGTGGAGCATCACTCGCCTCTTTCACTGATCGCTCTTGCCGACGAGGTTCATACCATCTCCTCGCTGACCGGGTTTGAGGCTCTCCTTCGCGGGCGAAAGGTGGTCTGCCATGGCCAGCCCTTCTATTCGGGCTGGGGACTGACGGAAGATCTTCGGCCGCTCGCCCGACGCACAAGAAAACTGACTGTTTCAGAGCTAGTGGCGGGCACACTCATCCTCTACCCGCACTATCTGGATCCGCTCACCGGAACCAACACGTCGCCCGAAATCGTCATGGAACGGATTCTAAGCCACAAACGGAATCCACCGCCACCCGCCCTCGCTATGAGAGCCAGATGGCTCATCCGTCGGTGGTTGCGCCAACTGTCCGGCTATATGCCCAGTCAAGCCGGACCTGGGGCACAGTCGTCAGAGCTGAACAGGGGAGGACGGCGATCGTGATGGCTCAGGGAGCAAAGGTTCTGGGCGTAGTGCCTGCGCGTGCCGGGTCTCGCCGTCTGCCGGGCAAGAATACCAAGCCGATTGCCGGCAAACCATTGATCGCTTGGACGATCGAGGCCGGTCTCAGCTCGACTTGCATAGATCGCATGATGCTTTCGAGCGACGACGATGCCTGCATTGATGTCGCTCATCGCCTCGGCTGTGAAGTGCCCTTCAAGCGACCGCGGCACCTGGCCGATGACAACGCCTCATCGCTCGATGTCGTTCTTCATCTCCTGGACAAAACGTCCGCCGAGGACGAAGGCTTCGAATGGTTGGCTCTGTTGCAACCCACCTCGCCCCTCCGCACTGCCGCAGATATCGACGCCGCGGCTCGACTCTGCCTTGAAACTGGCGCCGAGAGCTGCGTCGGGGTCTGCGGCCTGCCCAAGCCCACGAGCTTCTTCGGTTCGATTGTCGAAGGGCGCCTGTCGATGCCGTCAGCCGTGGAGAGCACGGAGGCGATACCCTGTCTGGTCAACGGCGCCATCTACATCACGCGCATCGATGCACTGCGCAAGCATAGATCGTTTACTAGCGGCGAAACGGTTGCCTACCTGATGCCTTACGACCGATCGATCGATATCGACGAGCCCTACGAGTTCTTGATGGCCGAAGCACTTCTCAGGGCTCGGTTATGACAGAGCGGCAAGCGGCCATGAGCCATTTCGAGAATGAGCGTCTGGCGGCCGTGATGCAGCATCTCGATCTGCGCCAACGAGCGACATCGAGAATAGCGGGCCCCTTTGCCGCCCTTTGCGCTGCCCGCATGATGGCCAGCGTCTTGCCGACATGGGCGCTCGAGCGGCTCGAGCCGACCTTACTTGCGCTGGCCGCGAATTCCGACTTTTTCGCTGACCTTTTCGACAGCTTGCTTGAGATCGTCATGCAGGCTGGACAACGCAGGAGGCGGACCGATCGCGCGAAGAACAACCGCTTCATGGCTGTTGCGAGCTCCGGTCGCCCCCTGGGCCCGGAGCCGGCCTCAGCAGACGTCAGCAGGTCCTTGGTTATCGTTCTGCCCGGCGCCGACTGGCGGCGCGGATTGGACGATGGATGCGATGATCGAAGCAGGTTCTGGCTTTGCCTGGGGCGCTTGAAGCTTCCACCATTTCCTGGACTGGGGCAAATCGTCAGTCCACCGCCGCTGTGCGACCTGCCGGACAGAAAGACGGGCGAGCAGATCCGGGCCGGCGCGGCCGACGCACTCGATGGTCTGGCGGCGCGTATGCCGCAGTTAGGCCAGCTAATGCGGGCTCACAGGGCGGGTCTGGAAAATCAGCTGACGACAGAAATCAGCCGCCTTCTTAAGCAAACGGTCGACGCGGTGGCAGCCTTCAAAATGGTCGCCCCTTCTCACGTCACCATTCTGGAGGGCGACCACAACGGGGATGCCGTTGCGGCGGCTTTGGCCGATGCCGGACATCCCACAGAATCCATGTGCATCGTTCAGGCATCGCCGCGCCTTTCCTGCCAACTGAGACGTGCCAGACAGGCGGCGACAACGGACGCAGGATCCATAGACAAACGCCTTGCCACCTATCTTCGTCAAGCCACGAGACCGCGCTTCTCAAAAGGTGTGGTGTTGCTCATCGGAACCAATGATCGGCACCTGCCCCATGCGACCGAAGCCGCAGCCGCGTTCTTGCGGAGGACGCCGGTCGATATCTTGATTCCGTTCGCTTCCGTCTCGCCAGCTTTACTTAAAGTGGGGCTCGGACTCCTTCTTGCCCATCCTTGGCGCTTTCGCGGACGATTCATCCGATCATACCATTTCTTCAGTCCCCAACGTGGTCGCCATGGGGCACCTTCGTTGCTTCTCGACTCGGCTTCATGGTCAGCCGTTGGATTCTCGTCCGCGCTGTCACAGGCCGTCCGATTGGGAGCAACGGTCTTTACCGATCTTTTCCTGCTGCAGTTGTTGGCGACCGCCGATGCGCTCGAAAGGTCATTCATCTCCTTTCGCCCTGGCGCGCTCGTTTTGATTCCGGCAACGACGCCAATTGCACAGGTTGCAGCGGGCAGCGCCCGTTCAGCTCTCGTTCCAAGCTGGCAGGTTCAGACGCTACTCACCCAAAGGGACGGACGCGAATATAGTCCGGTCGCCGATCAGGTTGGCGTTATCGACACCTTTCAGGCCTCGCTCTTTGCGGATTACTTCGGCGTTCCTTCCGACGCGCTTCATCTCATCGGCTATCTAGCCGGCGGTCGAGACGATCGCGCAGGTCCGCCGGCAACGCAGTTGGATGTTCAATCCGACACAGAAATCATCTTCGTCAGCCAGCCGCTTCCCACATTGGCGCCAAGATGCACCGCAATTCTGGCCGATGCGATGAACCGCCTGCCAGGGGTTCGCTGCCGGATCTATTCACATCCGGCGGAGACCAACGCCCAGGTTGCGTCGCTTTCGGAGATGGCTGACAAGGTTCCCGAACAACGGTTGCGGTGGGAGGCACGCGGAACGCCTCATTCGGCCGTTCGTTCGGCCCGCGTCACGATCTGTCTCTACAGCAATGTCGGCATCCAGGCGGCACGAATGGGGCGCGATGTCATCGTGATAGCTCCCGACGGAATTACCTACCCCGTGGATTTCGCTGACATGGGTATCGCGCTGAAAGCCACCGACGGTGCCGGTCTCGCGAGACTGCTTTCGGACATCATAGTAGGAGGGCCGGAGTCTGTGAGACTTGCGATCAGCCGGAAAGCATATCTTTCGAGCAATCAGCAACTCCTCGAAGAGGACTGCGCCGATGTTTTCGTAACCCAAGTCCTTGATGGCTCAAGGCCGCCTGCCGGCACGTTGAGATCAGCCGGAGCCGACCAAATGCTTGATGCCTGATACTGCCCGCCACAAGCGAAGGTGCTGTTCCATCCTTTCAGTTTGAAACCTATCGGGTCTGTAGTCGATGCTCGAAAATCGAAGAATTCTCATGCTGCAAGGCCCGTCCTCGCTCTTCTGGCCAGAGTTGGGCGATGCGCTCGCAAACCATGGTGCGAAAGTGAGCAAGGTTAGTGTGCATCTTGGCGAGGTCGTTTATTGGGGGCTTCGAAAGTCGCGCCCCTATTGGGGCTCGCTCTCCGGCTGGGACCGCTTTTTGCGCCGGTACATTCAGCGAGAGGGAATCGATACGATCCTTTATTATGCCGATCGCCAGCCCTATCACCTAGTCGCCGCGACATTGGCTCGGGAGCTTGGGCTTCGGGCTTACGTCATTGAAAATGGATATCTGAGGCCAGACTGGATCACCTTCGAGCCCTTCGGGATGAGCCGGTACTCGCTGTTCCCCCGCGATCCCGAGAGCATCCGTGCCATCGCATCGAAAAGCGCGGAGCCGGATACGCGCATATCCTTTAGTTTCACTTTTGCCGAAGAAGCATTCAACGAAGTTCTATTTAATCTGCTCGGCTATTTTGGTCACGTTGTATTTCCTCTGTACCGCTCCGATAAGTACTATTCCCCGCTCCATGATTACATCAGCAACCTGGCTCGCCAGCTTGGTTTGAAGCGCCTGAACAAGATCGCTACCGATGAGATGAAGACCATCATTGCACAGAAGGATCGCTTCTTTGTGGTCGCTCTTCAAACCCAGGGCGACTACCAAATTCGCGATAACTCCCCTTACAGGCATATCCGGGAGATGATCAGCGATGTTCTACAATCCTTTCGCTCTTTTGCTGAAGAGGACGTTCGCTTGGTCTTCAAGATTCATCCACATGACAACGGCATTGAGAAATGGGGCCCCTGCGTTCGTGATCTTGCGTCTAGGCTTGACCTCTTGAAGCGCGTCAGCATTATCGATGGTGGGAATCTCCAGCACATACTGAAGGCGGCATTGGGATGTGTCATAATCAACTCGACGGTTGGGCTTCACGCACTGAGGGCCGGAACACCGGTCAAGGTTCTGGGATCCGCAATATATGATGTTCCCGGACTCACCTTCGATGGGGATCTCGATTCGTTTTGGACCGAAGTGAAAGATGTTGATGAGACTCTTGTGCAGGATTTTGTCCGAGCCTTGGCAGGCAGCATCCAGGTGAAGGGATCCTTTTACAATAGCGCAGGCCGCAAAGTCGCGATTGCTGAGATAGTAAAACGTCTGGCAACATTTGATGGGTATTTTGCATCCAAATTAGGTCGCACTATAAATGACCTAGAGCCATCACGAACTTGCGCGGAGCAATAGGACAACTTATAGCTTCTGCGACTTCTGCAATATCGTGCGCCCTGGGTCCGGGAGAGCCTCGTGAAGCATAAAGTGTTGCTGGTCCTGGGTGCGTTTGCAATCAGTGGCTGTTCCGCCTTGCCAGAATCTGGCCCGACCGCGTCGGCCATCGAGACCAAGCAGAGCCAGGTCCTGCAAGGTGGCTTTCAACTCATCGATGCCAATGAATCTATCGTCAATTATGTAAACAGCGTGCCTAGGGGGGGGCTATCGTCGCTGACCGGCGCGACTCGTAACCGCCGGGCCGGATCTATAGGCATCGGAGATATAGTCTCCGTCACGATTTGGGAGGCGGCAGCTGGCGGCCTTTTCTCCGATGCATCTGAAGGCGGGGGGGGCGCAAAGCATACGACGCTTCCTGAACAGCCTGTTTCGAGCGACGGATCTATCTCCATCCCTTATGGGGGCCGTGTGCCGGTTGCCGGATCGACGCCGAGCGAAGCCGAGCAGAGGATCGCTCAAGCTCTTGGCGACAAGGCAATCAACCCACAGGCAATGGTCGTCGTTGCCAAGCCGGTAGGTGGCGGAATCACCGTGATAGGTGCCGTTGGGCGCCCAGGTCGGCTGCCGCTCCCGTCTTCCGACGGCCGCCTTCTGAACATTCTCGCGGACGCGGGTGGGTTCTCGGGGCCTCCTTACGAGACCGGCATTCAGCTCAATCGAGGCACTCAGATTGCAAAGGCTCGTCTGAGCACAGTACTCGAACGCCCGAGCGAGAATGTCCTACTGCAGCCAGGCGACGTCGTAACAGTCACTCGGGAGCCGTTCACCTTCACCGTATTTGGTGCAACCGGGGTTAACAGCAAAATACCCTTTGGAGCTGCGCACCTCAGCCTGAATCAGGCGCTTGGCCTCGCGAACGGGCTTTCGGATTTGCGTGCGGATGCGCGCAGCGTCTTTGTCATGCGTTACGAGCACTACTCAACGGTTCAGTCTATCGTGCCGCGAGAGCACATCACGGTGGCCGCAGGTCGCGAGATCGTGCCGGTCATCTACCGATTCAATCTGGCTGACGCCGGCGGACTGCTTCTCGCTGACCAATTCGAGATGCAGAACAAGGACATAGTATATATTTCCAATGCGCCATTGAGCGAGGTTCAGAAGTTCGTAACCCTGCTAACATCCGTCACTCAGGTGCCCTTGACGGTAACCTCGGCAAAAAGTGGCGTGGGAGACGCATTTATACCTTAGCCGTCGATGATGCATGGATTGAGGCCGAGGATTTTCCATGCGAAGCGCCAAATAACGGGTGTCTTGTCGGGGCTACGCATTGGGACACTGCCTGCCTATTACCTTATCGAGCGGCTCATTGCCGAGAAAGCCGACGGCATTGGAAGTGCGCTTGTGTTGGAAGGCGTAAAACCTATCAGGGTTCGAACTGGCATCTAGCTTAAACCGGGCGCAAATGTCAGACTTGGGATGTGAAGCGATCCAGAGAATTGGCGCCAGCGGATAGCTCGGCTGCTGAAATGCATCGAAACCGTTGTTGCCCGTGGCACGATCGGCGCGAGAGAGCATATGGCGGGATCTGTCGACTTTTACAGTTATCTAGTGGACAAGATTCGCGCGTTGCCGGTTCCTTCGGCTAGCGCGCGTGGCGCCCTATATCGCGCCTTACTCAGGGCCATGGAAAACTTCGTTGAGCGGACTCGCAACGAGCCCGGCATGGAAGAAGTGGTTCACTTCCTACCTCGTCTTTCCGACGCAATGACGCTGGTAGAGCGCGAGTTCGATAAAGCCATTGTGGAAGAGGGAAAGCGAAAGCCGGACTGGGTTGCGAGCAAAGAACCGCGCACGACGGAAGACGCCATCCGGGACCTATCTGCTTCATCCGCGCCTGAAATCAAGGAGGCCGTCGAGAAGCCAAGCTTCCCCACAATGATGCGAGAACTGACGGACGGTAATCGCGTTCTCCGTTCGGTGGAAGTTGATTTGTCCGCTCTCGCCGACGGGCCACCTCCGCTTACGCTTCTCGAGGCTATCGAAATATTGAGAATGCGGACGAGAGTCTGTGCCGCGGTCCTTCGGCGCTACATCCACACGACGGCCGGCACTGAGCGGCTCGGATACTTCTGGACAGTATTAGAGCCTATGATTCAGATCGTTCTCGTGGTGAGCATGTATTGGATACTCGGCTATCCTACCATTTTCGGAATGCCAACAATTCCTTTTACCATTATTGGCGTGAGCGCTTGGCTAATGATGCGGATGATTATGTTTCGAATAGGTCACGGTCTAGGTCGAGAGGCTACGCTGTGTTCGATTCCGATCATAAAGCCGCTCGATATCATTATCGCGAAGTCGATATTTTACGGCATAACCTATACGGCGGTTATGCTGGTTGGCCTTTTCGTGACGGAAATATTCAACGAGCATAAATTCGAAATTCAGAACCTTCCGCTGTTTCTAGGTTACTGGCTCGTATTCTGGTTGTTTAGTGTCGGCTTCGGGCTCTCCTATGCCAAGTTCATTCACTCTTATCCTTGGATGGAGCGCACTTCGCTGTTCATGTTGCGCGGTATCTATCTTCTGTCTGGCGCCCTCTTCGTCTCCGAACAACTGCCGACGGGAATGCGCGAGTGGATTGTTTGGATCCCAACCGTTCACGGCATTCAGCTGATGCGCTCCGCCTTTTTCTGGGAATATGAGAGCACGGATGCCTCCGCGCCCTACTTTCTGATCAGCACGCTCCTAGTTGCCGCGTTCGGACTCATGTGCGAGCGCACTCTCTACCGAAGCGGGATCACGGCATGATAGCGCTGCGCAATGTAGTCAAATCCATAGGCAACGGCCCACGACGCCGGGATTTGCTCGCCGAAACCAACTTTGTCTTTTCGGAAAGTCGGATGGGGCTCGCCATCGGATCGAGCGAGGAGGCAGAAATCATTATGGACCTCCTGTGCGGAAACCTAGCACCCGAGCGCGGGGCCATATGGAGGGATGGGCGGCCGTCTTGGCCAATTGGACGAACGGGGCAATATCGAGCCGACCTGACCGGCCGTATTACCCTGCATTTTCTGGCTGCGGCCTACAATCTCAAGTTCCGAGACTGCGAAAACATTCTGTTCGATCTTGTCGATATCCATGAATATTATAATAAGGCAATGATAAACTGGCCAAGAAACTTGATGCTGGAGTTTTCTTACGCCACAGCTCTAATGCCGACATTCGATATCTACCTAGTCGAATCGTCGATAAGTACCAGCAACGATGTTTTCAACGCTGATTTCGAGTCAGCATTCGAACAACGCATAAATGGCAAGCAGCTCATATATTACTCGACCAGTGGAAGATTTCTTCAACGCTTTGTCAAAAAGACGGCCAGTTTGCTGGACGGACATTTTTGTGTCTTCGAAGAGGCGGAAGACGCCTTGAGGGCCGTCGAGCTCGCAGGGCCGGGGGCTAGCCAGATTGCTCCTCCTGAAAGAGCAAGTGAGAACAATTTTGATCTCAACGATATTTAAAGGCCACCTGGCTGGATGGAAGAAGGGCTCGGCCGGCAAAGGCGAGCAACAACATGCGCAGCTTGGAGATAACAATGGACGAGGTCGCAGAATACTGGGTGGGGAAAGCCGTCGATCAGGGCCTTTATCACTGCCCAGATGTAAGCCTTTTTCGTTTGATCGGAACGGCATTCGGACCGCTAGCTGGAAAAAAGGTCCTTGAGATCGGCTTCGGCTATGGCGCGGACCTGCTCGAATGCAAGAGGCGCGGCGCTGAAGTCTATGGGCTTGATCTAAATCCTCGCTATATCGAAGCGTTGGCTTTTCTCGGTGACCGGGTTAGAGTTTTTCGCGCAGGAACGAACCCAATCAACTGCGAAAGCAAACTCGATCTGATCTACTTTAGAGATCTCTTGTACTACCTTGCCGATAGTGAAATCCATCAGCTCCTGTGCGAATGCCGGCGAAATCTGGCCGACCATGGAAAGATAATATTTCAATTCATAGAGGCCGATGTTCAATTGCCTGAAAGCCATGGTCTCACAGACTATACAAAAGACTTATTCCTTCATGCAGACGAAACTGAGCTGTTCCCGAAGAGCAACCCGATTCGCTTCCTGAAGACCTCGAAACTCATTCCCATTATTGCATCCGCAGACTTGAAAACAACAGCGACCAAGCGAATATTCCAGTCTTACGATTTAGAGGAGCGCCAGTTTCGCGTCGACAAGTATATGGTGCTCTCGGCGTGATCTGACGATCAGCTCCAGGACAACTTGCAGAGCTGAATGAGTCGAGTTGCCTGACCGACCTCGATGTTAGGTTCCGTCTCTCCGGCATCATCAATCCGCCCAACGCGACGCGCCATCGTTACGACATCCTTGAGCTGACGGGGCAATTTTTCGATCCCGGCGCGGAAGATGGCTTCGAGTTTTTCGTTGTCAATCCAAGCACGGTTTTGCGACGTCTCGCCATATGGCACGCCCGGCGACATTCCGAATGATGGAGTGAAAATCGTCCGCACTGCCTCAGCATGCGAGCAGTTGGAGCCTGAGCAGGGAACCTTGGCACGTCAATAATGGAAGCGACCTCGCATATTGCCAATTTCCGTTTCAACCGGAACCGTCCTCCCTATCGCCCTGGACGTAAGCTCCGGCGATCATTCAAAAACGGCGGCCGAATCAATTCGCAATAGGCCACTTTTGGCGCAATTATAAACAGATACAAGTTCTCTGGAGAGAGATTGGCTGGGGGACCTGGATTCGAACCAAGACGAACGGAGTCAGAGTCCGTCATTCTACCGTTAAATTATCCCCCAGCGGGACCCCGTCGGTTTCGGGGGCGGCGATGAAGCGTCGCTTCGTCGGCTGCGGCGTTCTGGTACCCGATCGGAAATGCCCTGTCAAGGCGCCGGCAAAGCTTCCTTCAAACCAAGCTGTACATAACGCCTGACCGCGGCGAATTTGGCGGCAAGCGCATAAGCTAGTCATTATTACCAATGTTATTATTGATAGTGATTGCAAGGGTATATTAAGAAAGCTGCACCCAAAAGTCTGGGCCCAAGCTGACGTTACCGGGCGTTCCGTGCCAATATGTCCCTTACGCGATCGCGCCAAGATGTCGGCTGCCGCAAGGCGGGCCGCCCCAGAACAACGATAGCGACGCGCCCTTGTCGCCCATAATGGACTACGCTGCACTCTGATGCCGTGGACGAGTTTTGCCCATGATCTCCCGCCGGAAGAGCCGGGAGTACCTGACGACAGCGGTGCCTTGCTGCGCTTGATGCAGCTCGTGCTCGCCGGTGTCGATTCATCGGGCAGCGAGGGATGCCGACTCACGCGCGATTCGGCGATCGTCAGCGTGGCCCGAGCATTGGTCGGCGAGGCGACCGAATGGACGGCTGCGAGCCGCACAGCCACCATGGCCCTGCGCGACCTGGTCTGGCGTGTCGATACGGCGCGCGGACTGTTGCTGGAAAAAGTCGGCGACCGTGCCCGCAAGGAGGTCGAAGCCCTTCTCGACACCGCCGATATTCATGCCTTTTTGAAAACGGCCCTGCCCGCACGGCCTCCAGAGGCGGAAGATGGCGAAGAAATCGCCGGCAAAGGTTGACAAACGGCCCGCCGCGTTGTGGTTTGGCGGCCTTTCCGGGACCGCCGCGAGATCATAAATGAGCAGCCTTGAATCCTCTTCTTCCGCCGAAGCGCGGCTACACCGCGAAATCGAGCGGCGGCGCACCTTCGCCATCATCTCGCACCCGGACGCCGGCAAGACGACGCTGACCGAAAAGCTGCTGCTGTTCGGTGGTGCCATCCAGATGGCCGGCCAAGTGCGCGCCCGAGGCGAGAATCGACGCACCCGCTCCGACTGGATGAAGATCGAGCGAGACCGCGGCATCTCCGTCGTCACCTCGGTGATGACCTTCGAGTATGGCGGCAACGTCTTCAACCTCCTGGATACCCCAGGCCACGAAGACTTCTCCGAAGACACCTATCGCACGCTGACGGCCGTCGACAGCGCCATCATGGTGATCGACGCCGCTAAGGGTATCGAGGATCGTACGCGCAAGCTTTTCGAAGTCTGCCGTATGCGCGACATCCCCATCGTCACCTTTGTCAACAAGCTCGACCGCGAGGCCCGCGACCCGTTCGAAACGCTGGACGAGATCGAGAAGACGCTGGCCCTGGACACGGCGCCGATCACTTGGCCCGTCGGCTCGGGCAAGGACTTCATCGGCACCTACGATCTGAAGCGCCGCCAGACGCGCCTCATGAACGAGAAGGGCGACGATCACCGTGACGAGATCGGCGATGAGAAGCTGGATGCACTTCTGGAAGAACGCTACCTGACCGAACTCAGGGAAGGCATCGATCTGGCTGCCGAAGGCACCAACGCATTCGATCTCCAGTCCTTCCGTGAGGGCCACTTGACACCGGTATTCTGGGGATCGGCGCTGCGCAACTTCGGCATCAAGGACATTCTGGACGGCCTTGCCGCCTATGCCCCCTCGCCGCGCGATCAGGCGGCGTCGAGCCGCGTCGTCAAGGCAGACGAGCCGAAGATGAGCGCCTTCGTCTTCAAGATCCAGGCGAACATGGACCCCAACCATCGCGACCGCATCGCCTTTGTGCGCCTGTGTTCGGGTAAGCTCAACCGCGGCATGAAGGTCAAGCACGTCAGGACGCAGAAGACCATCGGCCTCACCGCTCCGCAGTTCTTCTTCGCCCAGGACCGCCAGATCGCCGATGAGGCTTGGGCCGGCGACGTCGTCGGCATTCCCAACCACGGCACGCTCAGGATCGGCGACACGCTGACCGAGGGCGAGAATCTGGCGTTCGTCGGCGTGCCAAGTTTCGCGCCGGAAATCCTGCGCCGCGTCCGCCTGGAGGACGCCATGAAGGCCAAGAAGCTGAAGCAGGCCCTCCAGGAACTTGCCGAGGAAGGCGTCGTGCAGGTGTTCCGCCCCGTCGATGGCTCGCCGGCTCTGGTGGGTTTCGTCGGCGCCCTGCAGCTCGACGTGCTCCAAGGACGCCTCGAACAGGAATACGGCCTGGAAGTGGGCTTCGAGGTCAGCCAGTACAACATGGCCCGCTGGCTGGATGGCGAGCGACAGGACGTCATCGATTTTCAGAACGGCAACCGCTCGGCCATGGCCGAGGACGTCGACGGCGACCCGGTGCTGCTCGCCACCTCCGGCTACGCCTTCAACTACATCAAGGAGAAGTGGCCGAAGATCCGCTTCACCGACATCAAGGAAACGCAGGCACGAGCGGTGGAGGCCTGACCGGCACGGCAGCATCGCACCGTACCTCGGGAGAGGCAGATGGCTGGAAAAAGCTCAAAGCTTCTGGACATCGCTCATATAATGCCACTCTTGTTTGGGCTCACGCTTGCATCGCCAGCCTTGGCTGAAGTTAGCGACAAGGAGCCGGGCACGATCCAAACCTGGCTCATCGTGACCGGCATCTGCGCGATTGCCTTTCTGGCGGCAACGATACGTCCCTGGTTTGCGCTATTGCTTCTACCGATATCGTCTCTGTTCGCTCTCGGACTGATAGACGAATTGCATGATCCTGCGATCGGCCCGGCGATCAGGCAGGAGCTTGGCGAGACCTACATTTGGCAATCCTACGTCGCGACGGCGATAGCTTTCATTGGGCCAATCGCCGCATGGACAATGCTCAGAGTAATGAAAGGGCGACACACCCACTAGAGCTGACTTCGCTCGATCAAAAAGAAGTCCCCGCCATTGCACGCAAAAAGGCCGGACGCTCGCGCATCCGACCTTAGTTCTCTTCTGGGCAATCCTCACTTGCCGAAGGCGGCGGCCATGAGTTCGTGGGTATAGCTCTCGCGCGGCGCGTCGAAGATCTGGTCGGTCGACCCTTCCTCGACGATCTTGCCGCTCTTCATGACGATGATGTAGTCCGACAGCGCCCTGACCACCGCCAGATCGTGGCTGATGAACAGATAGCTGAGGCCATGCTTGGCCTGCAGGTCGCGCAGCAGCTCTACGATCTGCTTCTGTACGGAGCGATCAAGCGCCGAGGTCGGCTCGTCCAGCACCACCACCTGCGGCTTCAGGATGATGGCACGCGCAATGGCGATGCGCTGGCGCTGGCCGCCAGAGAACTCGTGCGGATAGCGGTTGCGCGTCGCCGGGTCGAGACCGACCTCCATGAAAGCCTTGATGGCCCGGAGATCGCGATCCGACTTGCTGAGCTGCGGCTCGTGCACCAAGAGGCCCTCGGTAACGATCTGCCCGGCGGTCATGCGCGGGCTGAGCGATCCAAACGGGTCCTGGAAAACCAGCTGCATCTGCCGGCGATGGCGGCGCATCTCCTGACGACTCGCCTCGGAAATGTCGTCCGTGCCGAAGCGGATGGCGCCAGTGCCGTGATTGAGGCGCAAAAGCGCCCGGCCCAGCGTCGACTTGCCCGACCCGCTCTCGCCGACGATGCCAATCGTCTGGCCTTCCTTGAGCCGGATATCGACGTGATCGACAGCGTGAATGTCGAGCTTCTTGCCGCCCATGAAACCGCCGCCCATGGAGAAGCGGACGTCGACGTCCCTGCCCTCCAGCAGGATGGGCGCGTTATCGGCCGGCGGTGCCTTGCGGCCGGTCGGCTCGGCAGCCAGCAGCATCTTGGTATAGGGATGCTGCGGGTTGCTGAAGATATCGGCCACGGTGCCGCTCTCAACCACCTCGCCGGTGCGCATCACCGCAACTCGATCCGAGAAGCGACGAACGATGCCGAGGTCGTGGCTGATGAACACGATGGCCAGACCGATCCGCTGCTTGAGCTCAGCGAGCAGCTCCAGGATCTGGGCCTGGATGGTGACGTCAAGCGCCGTGGTCGGCTCGTCGGCGATCAGCAGCTCCGGATCGTTGGCAAGCGCCATGGCGATCATCACGCGCTGACGCTGGCCACCCGACATCTCATAAGGATAGCTGTCGACGCGCCGCTCGGGATCGGGGATCTTCACAAGCTTCAAGAGCTCGATCGCCCTGGCACGCGCCGCCTTGGCCGTCAGGCCGCGATGGCGCATCATCGGCTCGGCCAGTTGCTTGCCGATCTTGTAGAGCGGGTCCAGGGAGGTCATCGGCTCCTGGAAGATCATGGTGATCTTGGCGCCGCGGATCTGGTTCAGCTTGCCGAGCGGCAAGCCGATCATCTCCTGCCCCTGGAACTTGGCGGACCCTTCTGCGCGGCCGTTGGATGCCAAGAGCCCCATGATCGCCATCATGGTCTGGCTCTTGCCGGAGCCGCTTTCGCCGACGATGGCCAGCGTTTCACCCTTGCTGACCTGGAGGTCGATGCCCTTCACCGCGCGAACATCACCGGTCGGCGTCGAAAAGCGGACGTTGAGCCCGCGAATATCGAGAAGCGTTTCGGTCATGTCAGCGGTCCTTCGGATCAAGGGCGTCACGCAGACCGTCGCCGATGAAGTTGAGGGCGAACAGCGTCACCACGAAGAAAACGGCGGGATAGATCAAGAGCCAGGGTACGGCCTGCATGCCGGTCGTTCCCTCGGCGATCAGCGAGCCCCAGGATGTCATCGGCTCCTGAACGCCGAGCCCGAGGAAGCTCAGGAAGCTCTCAAGCAGGATGACCTTCGGCACCAGCACGGTAACGAACACCACCACAGGGCCGATGGTGTTGGGGATGACGTGCCGACGGATGATCTGCCAGTTGGAGAGGCCCATGGCATGCGCCGCCTCGACAAACTCGCGCCGCTTCAGAGACAGCGTTTGTCCGCGCACGATACGCGCCATATCCAGCCACTCGATGGCTCCGATTGCCGCAAAGATCAGCACGAAGTGCCGGCCGAAGAATACGACCAACATGATCACGAAGAACATGAAGGGGAGCGAGTAGAGGATCTCGACGAAACGCATCATCACGTTATCGACGCGCCCGCCGATGTAACCTGACACGGCACCGTAGGTGACGCCGATGATGAGCGACACGAAGGTGGCAAGAAGACCCACGGTGATCGACACTTGTCCGCCCACCATGATGCGCGGCAGGAGGTCGCGACCGTTGCGGTCGGTACCAACCGGGAAATACTGCCCGTTGACCTTGCCCTTGACCTCGATGGTGTTGCCCCCGTCCAGCGTCGCCGTGATCTCGGCACCGTCGAATTCATCCGGGCGGTCGAGATAACGCGTCGCGCGCGGATCGATCGGCTTGTCGGAGCTGATGCGCGCCGTATAGGTCGTTCCCTTCGCATCGAAGGCATCGAGCTTGAGATGCGCGCGCTCGACCGCCGTCTGCATCACCTGATGCAGCGTGTCTTCCAGCGGATACGGGGCGAGCGACGGCGGTACTGCCACATAGGACGGGAAAATCTGATCATATTTGTGCGGATAGACCCAGGTTCCGCCAAAGCTGAAGATTGCCACGATGACCAGTACGACGAGGCTGGCCATGGCCGCCTTGTTGCGCAGGAAACGGTGCCGCGCCATGGCCCAGAGGCTGGTACCGCGCACCGCAGCCGTCGGCTCGTTGAGGGTTTGCGTCATCTCACTCATAACGGACCCTCGGATCGAGAACGGCGTAGAGAATGTCGACGAGAAGATTGAACACGACGATGAACACCGAGATCAGCACCACAGTGCCCATCACCAGCGTGTAGTCGCGGTTGAGAGCGCCGAGGACGAAGTAGCGGCCAACGCCGGGCAAGCCGAAAACCGTCTCGACCACCACCGAACCGGTCAAGACCGCAGCAGCAACGGGTCCAAGGTAGCTGACGGCCGGGACCAGGGCGGCCCGCATGGCATGAACGATCACCACCACACGAGTCGGCAGGCCGTAAGCGCGGGCGGTGCGGATATGATCGGCGCGCAGCGTCTCGATCATCGAACCACGAGTAATGCGAGCGAACACGGCAAGCTGCGGCAGCGCAAGCGAGATCACCGGCAGCAGCAGATTGGTCAGCCCGCCGTCGCCCCAACCGCCAGCCGGCAGCCAGTGCAGCACCACGGCGAACACGAAGGACAGGATCGGCGCCAGCACGAAGTTCGGCACGGTGATGCCGAAGCTCGCGATGGTCATCACGGCATAATCGACGAAGGAATTCTGCCGAAGCGCGGCATAGGAGCCGATGGCGATACCGCCAACCACTGCGAGGAGCAGCGCCCAGGCGCCAAGCGTCATCGAATACGGCAGGCTGTTGGCGATCAACTGGGCCACCGTGAAGTCGCGATAGATGAAGCTCGGGCCGAGATCGCCATGGAAGAGGTTCCATAGATAGTGGCCGTACTGAACCACCAGCGGCTGATCGAGCAGGAAGGCGCGCTTGAGGTTCTCAAGCGTCTGCGGCTCCAGCGGTCGTTCAAGATTGAACGGGCCGCCCGGCGCGACGCGCATCAGGAAGAACGACAAGGTGACGACGATGAAGATGGTCGGAACTGCCGACATCAGCCGTCGCAGGACAAAACGTAACATGGGCCCGTCCCCGTTGGATTGGTCACGGAAGGCGAGAAAGACACGCCGGCCAGACACCCGAAGCCGAACTTCCGAATAGGCCGACGGGCGCCGCCTCCCCTTTACGGGAATGCGCCGCCCTCAGGAACGCCGCCCTTTTCCCGAATGGGAAAAGAGCGGACGTCTCGCATCATCTCACTTGAGCGACAGGAACTTGGTCAGGTGCTCGTTGACGCCGTTCAAGGAAAAGCCCTGGACCTTGTTGGAAACGAGCCAGGTGGAGGCGTGCACCATCAACGGCACGACACCCTGCTCATCCATCGCGATCTGCTCGGCATCATGCAGCATCTGCAGGCGCTTGGCGGCATCGCGCTCCGAGTAGGAAGCCTTCATCAGCTCATCGAACTTGGCGTTCGTGTAATGGCCGTAGTTGAAGGTCTTGTTGGTGCTGATCATCAGATTGAGGAAGTTCTCGGGATCGGCGTAGTCGGCCTGCCAGCCGCAACGCGCTGCGTCGAACGAGCCGCCTTCCTGAAGATAGGCATAGTGCGACTTCACGTCGAGGTTCTGAATGGTGACCTCGGCGCCCAGCGACTTCCACATGTCGGCAACGGCGGTGGCCACCTTCTTGTGGTTCTCGTTGGTGTTGAAGCGGATGTCGACCTTGAGCGGCTTGCCGCCCTCGCCGTAGCCAGCTTCCTTCAGAAGCTCCTTGGCCTTGTCCTCACGATCGAGCTGATCGAGATCGGACCACTCGGGCTTGGCCGGCGTATAACCGACGATGCCGTCCGGAACGAAGGAATAGGCTGGCAGCTGCGTGCCGGAGAAGATCTTTTCGGACAGGAAATCGCGATCGACGGCCATCGAGAAGGCCTGACGGACGCGCACGTCATCGAACGGCGGCTTACGCGTGTCGAGCACGTAGTAATAGGACGACAGATCCGGAGCGGCCAGAACCTGGTCCTTGCCGAGCTTGCCCTCTAGGAACTTCTTCTGATCGGTCTGGAAGTTGTAGACCACATCGAGCTCGCCGGCCTCGAACATGCGCTCGGTCGTCGCCTGGTCTTCGGACGGGTTGTAGATGACCTTATCGATCTTGACGTTGGCCGCGTCCCAGTACTTGGGGTTCTTCACCGTCGTGATGTGATCGTTCGGCACGTTCTCGGTCAGGCAGAAGGCACCGTTACAGACGATATTGCCCGGCTTGATCCACTCACTGCCGAACTTCTCGATGGCCCAGCTCGGAGCGGGCAGCGCCGCATAGTGAGCCAGCAGTTCGATGAAATAGGGGGTCGGACGCTCAAGCGTGATCTCGAGGGTCTTGTCGTCGATCGCCTTGACGCCCAGCGTATCGACCGCCCCCTTGCCGCCGTTGATCGCCTCGGCGTTCTTGATCGGATAAAGAATGTTGGCGTATTCGGCCGCTTCCTTCGGATCTTCCATACGACGGTAGGCGAACACGAAATCCTTGGCCGTCACCGGCTTGCCGTCGGACCAGTTGGCGTTATCGCGAAGCTTGAAGGTATAGACCAAACCGTCGTCCGACAGCTTCCAGCTCTCGGCCACGCCTGGAATAACCTTACCATGCGGGTCGTAAATGGTGAGACCTTCGAACATGTCGCGGACGATGAAGCCCTCGACGTCGATCGAGATATGCGCCTGGTCGAGCGTCTGCGGTTCGCCACCATTGCCACGGCGGATGACGACTTCGGCGAGCGACGGTGTCGCCAGAACCGCCAGCATGGAACCAGCGATCAGCGTCGCCGACAACGTTCGGAAGATACGGTGGTTGGTCATGTTTTCGAGCCTCCTGCCTGTAGTCGCGCCGACCCGACGTTCGCCGTCGGTCGTCGAATTTGTATTTTCGTTGGTTTTCTTGCCAGTGATCCAAGTGGCGCCGGCAGATCTCTGACGGCGCCAGCCGTTGTTATCTTCTTGCTTCCGGCGTCAGACGCCAGGCCGATGCTTGGCGCTCCAGTGCCAGGCGATGTCGATCCGACGGGGTACCCAGACCTTATCATGCGACAAAACATAGTCCACAAAGCGCTGAAGCGCGGCAACGCGCGCCGGTCGTCCAACCAGACGGCAATGCAGGCCAACATTCAGCATTTTGGGACTGCCGTTCCGCCCCTCCTCGTAAAGAACGTCAAACGCGTCCTTGAGGTAGGTGTAGAACTGATCGCCCGAATTAAAACCTTGATTTGTCGCAAATCGCATATCGTTGGTGTCGAGCGTGTAGGGAATGATGAGGTGCGGCCCGTTGGGGCCTTCGAGCCAGTAGGGCAGATCATCCGCATAGGAGTCGGAGGAATAAAGGAAGCCGCCCTCCTCCATCGCGAGCTCCGTCGAATGGATCGAAGCGCGGCCCGTGTACCAGCCGAGCGGGCGTGACCCGGTCACCTCTTCATGAATGCGGATCGCCTCGAGCATGTGCTCGCGCTCGGCTTCCTTCGTGTAGTCCTTGTAGTCGATCCACTTGAGGCCGTGGCTGGCGATTTCCCAGTCGGCCTCCTTCATGGCAGCAACCACGTCAGGGTTACGCGCAAGGGCGGTCGCCACGCCATAGACGGTGACCGGTACGGATCGTGATGTGAACAGACGATGTAACCGCCAGAATCCGGCACGAGAGCCGTACTCGTAGATCGACTCCATGTTGGCGTGACGCTGGCCGGGCCAAGGCTGGGCACCAACGATTTCCGAAAGGAAAGCTTCCGAAGCGGCGTCACCATGCAGGATGCAGTTCTCGCCACCTTCCTCATAATTGACGACGAACTGCACCGCGATATGTGCCCCTTCGGGCCAGGCAGCATCCGGAGGATTACGCCCGTAACCGACCATGTCGCGGGGATAGGTTTTGTCGATCATGTCGCGTCACCTCTTCTGGTTGGGCGATGTTGCCGGCGCCCGACGCCGGAAGAAAATGGAAATGACAGCGCAGGCGGCTTACGGAGTGCTCTCGTCTTCCGGGAAGGAACCACCGCCCACGTCGAGCGTCAGTTCGTCTTCCTTGGTGCCGTGAGCACGCGCCAACCGGTTCCAGGCGCGCCAGCCGAACGGGATATAGGCGAGATAAAGGATAGTCAGAATACTGAGTACATGGAAAGGATAACTAACGAGCAGCATGGCAAGAATTACGACGCCGATGAGAATCGGAACCACCCACTCGCGCCGGATGCCGCCATATTTCTTGCCGGAGAATGTCGGGACGCGGCTCACCATCAGGGCCGCGATAAGAACGACATAGGCAACGACAGCCGGCGCGGCGGCCTGTGGCACATCAATGCCGATGCGATCGACATAAATTGGCAAAAGCACCGCGAGCGCACCGGCGGGTATAGGAACCCCCGTGAAGAAATTGCCCTGCCAAGCCGGCCTGTCCTCACCGAGCATCGTGTTGAAACGGGCGAGGCGAAGAGCACCGGCGATGGCAAACAGGACCACTGCGACCCAGCCAGCTGAATTGATGTCGTGAAAGTTCCAGACGAAGAGCAGCAGCGGCGGCGCGACGCCGAAGCTTAGAAAATCACTGAGGGAATCCAGCTCCGCGCCGAACTTCGACGTGGCATGCAGATAGCGGGCAAGCCGGCCATCGAGCCCATCGAGCACGGCCGCCAGCAGGATGGCGTAGACCGCCATGTCCACCCGCCCCTCGAAGCCCATGCGGATCGACGTCAGTCCGGCGCAAAGCGACAGCAACGTCACGAGGTTGGGGATGACGCTGCGGATCGGAATGTGCCGGAGCCGCTTGGGGCGCTCGGTAGCCTCTGGCTCGGGGTCAAACGGCGGGAAAAGTCCAGACATCTAGATCCGCCTCAGGCCACACGCACGAAAGGCGTCTTTGCGGTGCCATCGATATCGGCAAGCACCGTCTCGCCAGCAATCGCCCTCGCCCCTTCGGACACAAGAGCCGTGGCTGTCGTGGGCAGATAGACGTCGACGCGCGAGCCAAAGCGGATGAGGCCGAAGCGATCGCCAACGGTCAGGCTCTCGCCTTCCCGCGTGAAGGACACGATCCGGCGGGCGATCAGACCGGCAATTTGCACGACGCCGACAACCCGCCCATCAGGCCGCTCGATCACAACACCGTTGCGTTCATTGTCCTCGCTCGCCTTGTCGAGTTCGGCATTGATGAACTTGCCGGCCTTGTACGCGATGCGGGTAACGCGACCGGTAACCGGGGCGCGGTTCACATGCACATCAAAGACGTTCATGAACACGCAGATGCGCAGCAGCGGCTCGGGGCCCATACCGAGCTCACGCGGCGGCACCGCCAATCCAACCGCGGAAATGCGGCCGTCGGCCGGAGATATCACCACAGAGGTCGATACAGGTGTCACGCGCACAGGATCGCGGAAGAACAGCGCGCACCAGACGGTAAGCACCAGTCCGATCCAGAATAGCGGCTCGAACAGCCAGCCGAGCAGCACGGTAGCTGCAAGAAAAATCAGAATGAACTTGTGCCCTTCCGGATGGATCGGAGGCACGGCGTTCCGGATCGACTTTAGCACCGACATGTCATTCAGCCCGTGGAACCGCGGGGCAACCCCGCTGATAGAAACGGACTTTTCGCACGAATGAGCGACACATGCAAAGCCGGTCACCGCGCGCCATCAGTTGTTCACACCGCATTAGGTCAAAATGCAAACGGCGGAACTCTCGCTCCGCCGTCGATGCATGCAATTTGGAAGGCAGCCGCTTTCCGGCGACTGTTTCGAGAATTAAGCCGGCACAGGCTCGCTGGTGATTGGCTTGCCGGCTTCCGTACGCAACAGATAGAGCGACGCGCCGATGATCAGCACGGCGCCGATCCAGAGATAACCGCTCGGGGCATAGGCGAACACCAACCACCCGGCCAAAGTATTGAGCGGCAGACGGACATTATCGAATGTCTGGAGATAGGACGCATCGGCGCGTGCGTAGGCGAGCGTCAATAGATACTGGGCCGCAGCCGTCAGCGCAGCGAGCGCGACAACCACCCACAACGCCGTTCCTCCAGGCAAGGCAAAGGCGGCCCCGACATCGAAGCCCGTCGACGTCAGCAGGAAGGCCGCGTTGATCGGCGTAAGCAGCGCCAAGAGATAGACGGTTACGGACTCAGGCCGTTCGACGGCGGCGAGTTGCTTCGTCATCACCGACGAGCCAGCCCACATGGCAGCTGCACCAAGGGGGAGCAAACTATAGATCGAGAAGCTATCCGACCAGGGCGCCAAAATAAGCATGCCGCCGACGAAGCCAACAAGGGTCGCGATCGCCCGGTGAGGACCAATGCGCTCGCCAAGGATAAGTCGTGCCGCGACGATAACGATGAAGGGGGATGTCATGTCGACGGCCACGACCTGTGCGATCGGCACACCGGCTGCCAAGGCGCCCACGAAGAATTGGACACCGAGCGTCGCAAAGACAACGCGGACAACATGGGCCAGTGGATGCTGGGTACGGAAAGCACCTGCACCAAGCTTCAGCAGGGTCGGCAGGAAAAAGACGAGCGACAGTCCATACTGCCAGAACGCCAGTCCCTGAGAGGAAAGATGATATGTGCCCGTCACCCACTGGGTCAGCACATTGATCGCAGCGAAAATGGCGCCAGCGAAAACCATATAGACCGCCCCGAGCACGGGAAACGATCTGATCTTGTTCGGGCTCTGATTCAAGGTACGAATCCTCAAGACAAGGAACGACGCAGAATCAGGGCGATCGGGTCATGGAGACAATCGGCCGCGACCAGCTCTCGCGGTCGCGAACGGGATTTTCAGCATACCCTTCTCTTTCATCCGGACTATACCGTCGGCTCCGGGATCAAACCGGATCTGCTGACCCCCAGCCTTGGGCTGGAGCGCTCGCGGGCTAGGAGGCTTGCGCCGCCATTACCGCCGGTGGGGAGTTTCACCCCGCCCCGAGAATGGTCGCCAACCCAGGGGAACCCCAAGCCAGCACACATACTTTAGTGCTAGAAGCTTCCAAAATCAAAGGCGACACATCGTTTCCAAACGCATGACAGTCATGTTCTCTGACATGTGATCACGACCCCCTCGACCGATGAGTGCGCTTCGGCCATAAACCGCACGAAACACGAGAGAGCCATGCTTATTCCGCTTATTGTCGCCTGCGCGCTCTTCATGGAAAACCTGGACAGTTCGGTGGTCTCCACCTCGCTCCCCCAGATCGCCATTGATCTCGGGGTCGATCCGATTTCCCTGAAGCTTGCCTTCACCAGCTATCTGATCTCCGTCGCGGTCTTTCTTCCGATTTCCGGTTGGATGGCCGACCGTTTTGGCGCCCGAACGATCTTCCGTCTCGCCATTCTGGTGTTCGTGACCGGCTCGGTATTGTGCGGTTTGTCATCATCGCTGGAAGGCTTCGTGGCAGCCCGTATCGTTCAGGGCGCCGGAGGCGCCATGATGGTGCCGGTCGGCCGACTAGTCATGCTGCGCACCGTCCAGAAATCGGATTATCTGCGAGCCATGAGCTGGCTGACAGTCCCCGCCATGGTTGGTCCGGTTTTGGGGCCGCCGCTTGGCGGTTTCATCACCACATATTTTCAGTGGCGCTGGATCTTCTGGATCAATGTTCCCATCAGCATTGTCGGACTCATCCTCGTCACCATTTTCATCCGGAATTACAAGGAAGAGAACCTGCCGCCGCTGGATATGAGAGGCTTTGTGCTCTCAGGCATCGGATTGGCCGGCTTCGTGTTCGGCGTGGCAGCCAGCGGCATCGGCGTGCTGCCGTCGTGGGTAGATATCATCCTGATCATCATTGGCGCTGCTTCTCTCTATGCCTATTGGCGCCATGCGATGGAAACGCCCGCCCCTCTACTGGATATGAAGCTGTTTCTCTTGCCGACTTTCAGGGTTTCAGTGGTTGGCGGCCTGCTTTTCCGCATCGGCGTCGGTGCCATCCCCTTCCTGCTGCCATTGCTGTTGCAGCTCGGCTTCGGCATGACCCCGTTTGAAAGTGGCATGCTGACTTTTGCCACAGCAGCAGGCGCCGTTCTGATGAAGTTCACCGCGCCACGCATCGTCCGCGCCTACGGGTTCCGCATGGTGCTGATGATCAACACACTGTTCACGACGGCCTTTCTGCTCGCCATTCTCTCCTTCAGCAAGGAGACACCGCACATGGTGATCTTCGCGGTGCTGCTGGTGGGTGGCTTCTTCCGATCGCTGCAGTTCACCGCGTTGAATGGTCTCGCCTTCGCCGAGGTCGACAATCGCCACATGAGTCATGCAACATCGATCTCTTCGGTCGGTCAGCAGCTATCACAGGCGCTGGGCGTCGCGGTCGGTGCGGCTGCTCTTGAAATCACCCGTTCGATCCGTGGCGACATGGCCGTCCTGCCAGGTGATTTCATGCCGGCCTTTCTGGCACTGGCGGTGATCGGCCTCCTCTGCATTCCGATCTACGCCCGTATGTCGCCAAATGCGGGCTCAGAAGTGTCTGGCCATCGTGCTGCCGAAGCGGCCGGGGAAGCCTCAGTCTAGCTTGGTGGTGGGATCGATGTGCGCGCCGGTCCAGCGCGCACCAACCCATGGCCGCCACCAGCGATAGGCCGGATTGAGCATTTGTGGCACCGGATCGAAGCCCGACGATCCCCATGGATTGCAGCGGAGAATACGAGCAAGTCCGATCCAGCCGCCTGCCCAAAGCCCGAAGCGGCTGATCGCCTCGTCGGTATAGCTCGAACAGGTGGGAAGATAGCGGCATTGCCGACCCATGAACGGCGATAGAGCCACCTGATAAGCGTGGATCAACCCTCGACCAATGAGACGCCCTGGCGTCCAGCGAGGCGGCGAAGTTTCCGCGTGATCATGCTTGTGGCCATGTGACGCTCCGCAGGTACACATCAATTGTGCCCCTAGCTGGCAGCGCGAGCGGCAGCGATCTCATCAAGACAGGCCACGACCGCCTCAAACACCAGCATGGTCGAGGCATGACGCGCCTTGAAGTCACGTACCGGTTCCAAATAGCGAAGCTCCGCGAAGCGGCCCTCCGGAGGCGCAGCTCCCTCTTTCAGCATTGCAAACATCTTGTCACGCGCCTGCCGGAGTTCAACGGACGATGAGCCGATGACGTTTTTGGCCATCACGGCAGCTGCGGCCTGCCCCAGCGCGCAAGCCTTTACCTCATGGGCATAATCGGCCACCACGTCGCCCTCCATGCGAAGGTCGACCGTGATGCGCGAACCGCACAATTTCGCGTAGCGCGTCGCGGAGGCGTCCGGCGTCGCAAGACGGCCAATGCAGCCGATATTGCCGGCCAGATCGAGGATGTGCGCGTTATAGACATCGTCGAGCATGCTGACACCTTTAGCGGAAAGCGAAGCATATTGTCCCGCCACGCGCCATCCGCCTTTGAACTCCAGGACACGACGCGTATATAGGCCTTGTACGGACGTTCCGCCAAGCGCGCAAATAAGCCGTACGTCGCGGCCTCCACCGGAACCGGCGCGAGACCCAGGAAGGACCAAGCATGGACGATGCCATCTTCACCGCCAGCGCCCGCAAGACTCGCCGCCCGAGCCGCGAGGAAGCCGAGGCGGCCGTGCGCACCCTTATTGCCTATGCCGGCGAAGATCCGGAGCGCGAGGGGCTGCGTGACACACCGAAGCGCGTCGTCAAAGCCTACGGTGAGCTGTTTTCCGGCTATAGCCAGACCGATGAGGAAGTGCTCGACCGCATATTCACCGAAGTGGCTGGCTACGAAGAGCTGATCCTCGTCCGCGATATCCCCTTCTATTCCCATTGCGAGCATCACATGGTGCCGTTCATCGGCAAGGCTCACATCGCCTACTATCCGACCACAGGTGTTGTCGGCCTTTCAAAGCTGGCCCGCATCGTCGAGATGTATGCTCGTCGCCTGCAGACCCAGGAGACCATGACCGCCCAGGTAAGCAATGCCATCGAGAAGGTGCTGAAACCGCGCGGTACGGCCGTGTTGATCGAGGCCGAGCATCTCTGCATGACCATGCGTGGCGTGCAGAAGCCGGGCGCGTCGACCGTGACCGCTCGCTTCACGGGCTGCTTCAAGACTGACCCCACCGAGCAGGCCCGCTTCATGATGATGGTGCGTGGCGAAGGCAAGTGATCTGACATGACGTCCGAGACGACACTGTTTCCGCGCGCTGGCGACAAGGCGACGCTTGAGTCTGGTAATGTGCTGACCCCTCGCTTCGGGCCGGACGGCACGATTGCCTGCGTCACCGTGGATGCCGACAGCGGTCAGGTGCTTATGGTCGCCTGCATGAATGCCGAGAGCCTGGCCTTGACCATCGAGACCGGCGAAGGCTGGTATTGGAGCCGGTCGCGCAGCGAGCTCTGGCACAAGGGCGCAACTTCCGGCAACGTTCAGAAGGTTGTCGAACTGTTGACCGATTGCGACCAGGACGCGCTCGTCTTGCGAGTTCGGGTCGAGGGAGCCGGCGCCACCTGCCACACCGGTCAGATTTCCTGCTTCTATCGACAAGTGCCGCTCGGCCAAAAAGCGGCCGAGGGACCGGTGCGGCTCGAGCACATCGGCGGTGACCGCTTGTTCGATCCGGCAGACGTCTATGGACACGGCCACTGATTTCCCTCGAAGGGTTGGAGCCCCGAAACCAGACCGGCCTGCACGCAGCTGACCAAGACTACCGTTGGCGGGCTTAGCAGCTCGCCACGGACGGCGGCCGCCACTAGATCGTGACGTTGTGGCTTTCTTCGCCAAAGGTGAACTGGATTCCCGCCTCTTCGGCGCGGGCCCAGGCGACAATCCCGTCAAGGACCATCTTCTGTGAGGGAATGCGAACGACTACCGTATCGCCAATTCCGAACATGGGAGCGACGGTTCGGACCCGACAGCCGCTATGGCTGATATTCTCGACCACACAGGCAATATCGCGCGGTTCAGAACGGACCAAAGCAGGCCAGTGGCAGTTCAGCCTTTCGGCGCGCCGCTGTTCGCCAACCCGGATCTTTGGGTTGCGAAGACGAGCGAGCAGCTCGTCCATTTCCCGTTTGGACAACTTCTGGCTTTTGTTCACAGTGAAAATTCCCGTGATAAGCAACAATTCAAAATAGAGCCCTTCACGTTAATCCTTAGTTTCCCGACGCTCCTTTCGGATCGAGAAGCTATGATTTGCGTCGCGGAAAGGGACGGGGCTATCCTAAGGGCTATCCCTTATGGAGTATCCGAGCGCCACATGTCCCAATCGCTCTCGTTGCGCACCATCGACACGTTGACAGCAATCGGCAGAACCGAGTGGGACGGTCTCGCCAACCCAGGTTGGGAAGCGGGGCCGAGCAGCAGCATTCGCTGGCAGGGCGAAGGAGCCGCCTGTCCCTACAATCCGTTCGTCAGTCACGACTTCCTTATGACTTGCGAAGAGTCTGGCTGCGCTTCAGCCGAGACGGGCTGGCTGCCGAGCCATCTGATACTGGAAGACGAAAACGGGAAGCTCATCGGAGCGGCGCCGGCCTATCTCAAAAGCCATTCATTTGGAGAGTATGTCTTTGACCACGGCTGGGCAGACGCTTGGGAGCGAGCCGGCGGGCAATATTATCCGAAGCTTCAGGCCTCGGTCCCCTTCACTCCTGTGACCGGGCCGCGTCTTCTCGCACGCAACGATGCGACGCGCGGCGCGCTGGCACGCGGCCTGAAACTGGTTGCAGACCGCTACGAACTCTCGTCGGCGCATGTTACCTTCGTCGATGACCGAAGTGCGGCCGCGCTCGGTTCCGAAGGATGGCTGGAGCGAATCGACCAGCAGTTCCAGTTTAGAAACGATGGCTACACCAGCTACGACGACTTTCTGAGCCGCCTCGCCTCGCGCAAGCGCAAGGCGTTGAAGCGCGAACGACGCGAAGCTCTCCAGAATGGCATTAGCATCGAATGGGTAACGGGCAGCGATCTCACAGAAGCCCACTGGGATGCGTTCTTTGAATTCTATATGGACACCGGCAATCGCAAGTGGGGCACGCCCTACCTCAACCGCCGTTTTTTCTCGTTGCTCTCCGAAAAGATGGCTAACCGGATTTTATTGGTGATGGCTCGGAGAGCCGGGCGCTACATCGCCGGCGCTCTCAATCTCATTGGATCCGACCGACTCTATGGCCGAAATTGGGGCGCCATCGAGGACCACCCGTTCCTGCATTTCGAAGTCTGCTACCATCAGGCCATCGATTACGCGATCGCGCATCGTCTCGCGGTGGTCGAAGCGGGTGCGCAGGGCGAGCACAAGCTGTCGCGGGGTTATCTGCCGGAAACGACACGATCAGCCCACTATATAGCCAATGCCGGACTTCGCCGTGCCGTGGCGGATTTCCTGGTCCGAGAAAAACGAGCTGTCCTCAACGCTGAAAGCGAGCTGGAAAGCCTCGGTCCCTTCCGCCGCGGACCGCTGCAGGAACAGGATTGACCGGTCGGCCGCAAGAGACCAACTTGCAGGCCGAATTTCTTCCGGAGAGCACGATGACCGTTTACGACCCCGACAACATCTTCGCCAAGATCCTGCGTGGCGATATTCCGTCCTACAAGGTCTACGAGGACGCCGACGTCCTCGCCTTCATGGACGTCATGCCACAGTCGGACGGCCATACGCTGATTCTTCCAAAGACCCCGGCCCGCAACATCCTCGACGTCGACCCGGATGTTCTCGCCAAGGTCATCAAGGTCACCCAAAAGATAGCAAAGGCAGCGGTTACGGCTTTCGAAGCCGACGGCGCCGTTGTGATGCAGTATAACGAAGCGCCGGCTGGCCAGACCGTCTTCCACCTGCACTTCCACGTCGTGCCGCGCTACCTCGGGGTTCCGCTCCGGCCGCACACCGGCAAGATGGCCGAAGGCGCCCTGCTGTCCGGCCATGCCGAAAAGCTGAAGGCCGCCCTGAGCGCCTGAAATCCCGTCTAGAGGTTTTCCCGATCAAAGGCCGCGCGAGCCGCGTCAACCGCGCCGCGCGTCCTAACCGCCCAATCAACCAATGCCGACAGGGGCATCATGAGAGATTGCCCCAGTTCGGTGAGGCTGTACTCAACCGCTGGCGGCGTCGTTGGAAATACCTTTCGGGCCACATAACCATCCCGCTGCAGATCGCGAAGCGTCTGCGTCAACATACGCTGGGAAATGTCGGGAATCGCACGCTTGAGTTCGCCGAAGCGATGCGGACGTGAGGCCAACGTCAGGACCATCAGCGTGCTCCACTTATCGCCTATGCGATCGAGCACTCCACGAACCGGACAGGCTTCGAAGTCCGGGTCGGTCGTGACCGCATCCTGGAACCCCCGCAGCATTGCCTCGACTTCGCCGGATACTGACGTCGCCACCGGTTCCCTCCTGGTAACTATGGCAGGATAAACTGCCGTCTTGCTCGCTTAGCTATGGTCTCTATTTTAGGCAAGGTCTCAAAAAGAGACAAGCATACATATCAGGAGCGGACATGAGCGAGAAACTGATGGTCACCGGCGCCGCCGGCAAGCTCGGCCGTAGCGTGGTCAGGCTTCTTCTCGAAGAATTCGGCATTGCCCCCGCCGATCTCGTCGTCGGTACACGCGAGCCCAGCAAACTGGCGGATCTCGCGGCACGCGGCGTAATCGTGAAAGCCGTCGACTTCAACAAGCCTGAAACGCTGGTGCCAGCCTTTGCCGGTGTCGATCGTCTACTCATCGTTTCGACAGACTCCATCGGCAACCGCCTCGCAGGACACAAGGCTGCCGTCGCAGCCGCAAAGCAAGCAGGCGTCAAGGGGATCGTCTACACCTCGGCGCCGAACCCGCACGGCGACAACCATCCGCTCTTCTTCGCCGGCGAACACGCCGGTACAGAGACGGCGATTTTCGACAGTGGTCTCGCCTATCGCATCCTGCGCAATCATTGGTACTACGAGAACCTGTTCATGAGCCTGCCGGCGATATTGAAGCAGGGCGGCACCTGGTACACCTCGGAAACGCCGGGCACGCTGGTTACCAGTGTCGCGCACGAAGATTGCGCGCGGGCCGCCGCTGCGGCCCTCACTCGCCCGTGGTCGGGCGACAAGACGATCTTCGACATCACCAGCGACGAAGCCTTGACCAAAGAGGAAGTCGCCAGCCTGGCATCGAACATTCTCGGCACACCAATCAACGTGGTGAGGCTGTCACCCGACGCGCTGACCAGCGGAATGAAAGCCGCAGGCGTCCCGGATTTCGTGATCCAGCTGACGCTCTCCATGGACGCGACCAATAGCGCAGGCCTGCTATCCAAGACGTCTAAGGCAGTGGAAGAGCTGACCGGCCGCAAGCCGCGCACATTTGCCAGCTTCTTCGAAGCCAATAAGGTCGCTCTGACGGCCTGACAAAAGAGGGGACGCCCATGACGGCGCTCCCATCCATCCCAAGACACTATCAGGCGTCCGGGTTGAAACCCTCGAACACCAGCTGGGCGCCAAAATCTGACGCCGCCTGAAACTCTTCCGGTCGGCGGATGGTCCAGGCTGTGACCGGCAGTTTCCAGTCGTCGCGAACCCTGCGACTGACGTCATTGCCAAGAAGCTTGACCCAATAGCTTACGAACTGGAACTTCGACCAGGAATAGTGGGACAGCGAAGCCAGCTCGTCCTGCCCGACGAAGCGGTACTCGTTGTAATCCTTGGCGCTCGATGCGTCGTCGGCAACGATGCCACGCGGCAGCTCAGGCGCGATCTCGGCGAGATCCTGAACCTGGCGTGGGTCGAAGGATTCAACCACGACCGGCCCGCCACAAGTTGAAAGCTCCCGAGCGGTCGCCTCGACAAGATCGCGCTGACGCTCGGCGAAATAGCTCTTGATCTCGACGACGAGACCTGTACGTCCACCGACGAGGTCCAGCACTTCCCGCAGCGTCGGAATCCGGTCTTCGGTGCCAACCATCGGAATAGCCTTCAGTTCGGCCATGGTACGTCCCGCCACCGGTCCTTTGCCAGTGGTCAGGCGGTCGAGGACATCGTCATGGAAGACGTAGACGACGCCGTCGGCTGAGAGATGGACATCCATCTCCATCGGGAAACCCGCCCGAGCCGCAGCGTCAAAGGCCGAAAGCGTGTTCTCTATCCGTCCCGCCTTTGCATCGTGCAAACCACGATGGGCAACGGGACGAGCGGTCAGCCAGGAAAAATCGGTCATTTGCCTTAGGAAACCTCGATGATGGCGTCGATTTCCACCGCGACGCCAAGCGGCAGGGCAGCGACGCCGACGGCAGTCCGGCTGTGCTTGCCCTTTTCGCCCAGCACGTTAGCGAAGAGATTTGACGCTCCGTTGACGACCTGCGGCTGTTCAGTGAATTCTGGAGCGGAGTTTACGAAGGCGTTGAGGCGGACAACGCGCACAATGCGGTCGAGATCGCCGACGGCCACCTTCACCTGCGCCAGGATATTCATGGCGCAGAGCTCGGCTGCCTTCTGTCCGTCAGCAAGGTTGACATCGACACCGAGCTTGCCGGTAACGGCGGCACCCGCCGCTGTCTTTGAGATCTGCCCGGAAACGAAAAGCAGATTCCCGGTGCGCACATACGGAACATAGTTGGCAACGGGTGCTATCGCTTCCGGCAACGTGATACCGAGGCTTTTCAGGGCGGATTCGACGGAACTGGTCATTGGCAGGACTCCGGAACGGTTGTCCGAGTCATGCCCCATCGCGCGGGCAATCGCAACTCGCACGCCTCGTCATGCCCTTGATGCAATATGTTGAGTTGATCTTTGCAAGAATATACGTGCTATCCTGTTTTCATTAATCCGCATACTCAACGAATCTATTTGAGAGACGCCGGGGAACACATGGTCCATTCGCTTTTCCGATCGGCGGCGATCGCCTTTGCCTTTTCGGCATTGATCGAACCGACATTTGCCGGCGGCTTGGCCCCACACCGCGTTGCCTATGATCTTGCCCTTGAGAGTACGCCGCAGATGAGCGATCTCAGCGTCAACATGAAGGGGCGCATGGTCTACGAATTCACCGGCAACGCTTGCGAAGGCTACACTGTAAATTTTCGCTTCGTCCTGGAGACCACCGATAGCGACGGCAATTCAGCGATCACTGACCTGAGGAACAAGAATTACGAAAGCGGCGACAGTCGCAGTTTCGAGTTCCGGTCGCAGACCTTCGTGAACGAAGTCCAGACCGAAGACAACAGCGGGACGGCGGTTCGCGAAGGTAGCAAGGTCAACGTCAAGCTCAATCAGCCCCAGGCCACCAGCTTCTCCGTCGACAAGCCGGTCATCTTCCCCACGGCGCAACTTATCAAGACGATCGCGGAAGCCAAAAAGGGAACCACCGTCTTCTCGGACGATATCTATGACGGCTCGGACGGCGGCCAACACGTGTTCCATACCTCGACGGTGATCGGTCCTGCCCGCACAACGCCACCCGACGCCTCCGAGAAGGAGATCGGTGACCTGCGCCGCTGGCCGGTCACGGTCGCTTACTTCGGAACCGAGAGCGGCGGCGACCAACCGCCGGACTATTCCATCTCGTTCGACCTGTGGGAGAATGGCGTTTCCTCGAAAATGCGCCTCGACTACGGCGACTTCGTTCTGAACGGCAAGATTGCCCACTTCGAGCAGTTGCCAGAGACCGCCTGCAACGCATCGGCGCCACCCAATGCAAAGACCGCAGCCGGGGGGGAAGCCGCTCCGGCCAAGTGATCGATCACTCGCGCCTTGTCTGAAGCAGGAACACGCCGAGAGCCAAGATCATGAGCGTCGCGGCGATGAAGAGACAAATGTCCGGGCTTTGGATCGGCGCAGCGCCCGACAAAAAATAACTGAAGGCTTGGGTATAGAAGATCGCGCCGACCAGCATGGCAAGGCTCATCAGGGCCGAGACGCCACCCTGCAAAGCGCCCTGTGTGTCTTCCGGCACCGCCTTTGACATCAATGCCGAGAGCATGGGGTGGGCAAAGCCCTCCACTGCATTGATGACCAGCATCGCCACAACGAAAGCGGTTGTTGGTGAAAGAGCAAATCCAACGCAAGTCGCCGCGGCTCCGGCAAGACCAACCACGGCCATGCGTCGCTCGCCCCAACGCGCAACGGCCGGTCCGGTCCCCATCCCCTGCAAAAGGGCAACGGTCAGTCCTGATGCGGCCAGCGTCAATCCGACAGTCGTGCCAGACCGACCATATTTGGCCATCCCCCAAAAGGGCCAGATCGCTGCGTAAACCGAAGTACCAAAGAAGAATATGGTGAGCACCAGGGCATAAGGCAGCACCCCCTGATAGCGAGCGAACACCGAGAGCACACCGAGAGGATTCGCCTCCCTCCAGCGGAATGCACGACGGTTCTCGCGAGCGAGGGTTTCAGGCAGCCCGAAAACACCGAACAGGAAATTAACCCCGGCGAGTGCCGCCGCGCTCCAGAACGGCACTCGTGTGCCAAGCTCTCCGAGCATGCCACCAATCGCCGGCCCCAGCACAAAGCCGAGCCCGAAGGCTGCCGTCATCCTGCCGAACGACCGGGCGCGATTCTCCGGCGCACTGACATCGGCGAGACACGCATTGGCGATGACGTAGGAGGAGCCACAGACGCCAGCAATCAGCCGCCCGACAAATAGCCATGTAATAGTGGGAGCCAATGCCTGCACGATATAGTCGACCGCCAGGCCCGCGATGGCCAGGAGCAACAGAGGGCGGCGTCCGAAACGATCGGACAAGGTGCCGGCAAGCGGCGCAAAGACGAATTGGGCCAAGCTGAACGTGGCAAACAGCCAGCCGCCGATGCGAGCGGCCTCCTGAAGCCCGGTATGCCCCACCTCTTCGATCAAGCGCGGCAGAACCGGTATGATCAGGCCGAACCCAACGATATCCAAGAAAACGGCTACCAGCGCAAAAACGGTTGCCCGACGCGCCTCGGCGGCTGAGACGGAAACGGAGAGTTCGGCGATAGGCATCGAACGTGTCCTGTGAAACGGAGCTCCGGACTATAAGGCGACCGGCGCCTAAACCTGTCCGCAGCCGCACGGCACCAGTGATTCCGCCTCTCCAAGCCAAAAACAAAAAGGCACCCAAACGGGTGCCTCCTGCATGAACTCGATCGGGCCAGACGCCTTAAAGCGCATCCGGCCGGAGCCGGATCACTTGATCTTGGATTCCTTGAACTCAACATGCTTGCGAGCGACCGGATCATACTTGGTCTTGGTCATCTTCTCGGTCATCGTGCGCGAGTTCTTCTTGGTGACGTAGAAGTACCCGGTGTCGGCAGTCGAGACGAGCCGGATCTTGATGGTCGTTGCCTTGGCCATGGCATCCGATTCCTTATGTTTGTTGACGGTGACAGCCAAAGCGGCTGGACGCCCCACGCGGGAAGCGTCGTTCGTTCGGCGGGCACCCTAGTCGAAAGCGCCCGAAAGTCAAGACGAGCTTGATTGGCCTTCTGCATTTGGTTCCGGTATCCGGCGGATACGAAAGAAGGCGAAAGTGGCATAACTGACGAGGATCAGCGCGGTCACGACAACCAGCCCCTGGGGACCCAGCGCGTCCATTCCAACACCCGTAGCTGCCGGTCCCACCAACATGCCAACCGAATACATGAAAATGAAAGCTGCGTTGGCGGAAGCCAGATCGTTGCCGGAAAGGCGTGCACCAAGGTGGGTCAGTCCTACGGCATACAAACCAGCCACGACGCCGCCAAACAAACCGAGCGCCGGCATAAGAAGGGATTGGTTGGACGACACGGCTGCGACAATACCGGACGAAGCGATACCGCCCAGGGCGATATAGAGAAGCAGACGCCTGCGATCCATGCGGTCCGACAGCATGCCGAGCGGCAACTGAGCAAAAATATTCCCGAGCGCGACGGCCATGACGAGGAGAGCTGCCACCTGTTCGCTATAACCGAGCCGAAGACCGTAGACCGGCGAGAAGCTCATGACCGACGATTCGACCGCGCCTACGGTGAAGGCGGCAAAGGTGCCAAGCGGAACAACCGTGAGGAAATGCAGGAAGTTGCCGCCTTTACCCTCGTGTATGGGTGGATCTGCCCTGAACCCAGCGATGATGGGGAGAATCGACAGAGCCATCAGCCCGGTACCAACGGCGAACGGCAACCAACCTTCCGAGCCGATAAGACTCAGAATCGCCGGCCCGACAGCAAAACCGACGGACAGGATGGTGGCATAAACGCCCATGACGAGGCCGCGCTTGGCAGCCGGAGCGAGCGCGTTGATCCAGAACTCCGAGACGATGAAGGCCGTGTTGAGACAGAGCGAAAAAACGAATCGCAACACGAACCAGACGACGATCGAATCGAAGAAATAGAACAGCGGAAAGATGATGGTTCCGAGCAGCACGGCTGCCAGAAGCACCCAGGCGGCACCGAACCGACGCGTCAAGCCAGGGACAAAGGGCGTGCTGAGAAGCGCCGCGACTCCGGCAGACGTCGTGACAAGACCAATGACCGAGCTCGAATGCCCGCGCTGTTCGAGAATAACTGCCAGAAGCGGCATGCCGAGGGAAAGCGACGTTCCCACGGCCGAGATCGCTCCGATCGCGGCGGCCAGACCGGCGAGACGTCGCCGGTCGAAACGATCTTGGGAAAGTGACGTCATCTCAGCCGTCCGTAAAAAGGGACTAGCCTTCTATCGGACGCCAGCCATAAATCCAATCCATGTTGTTCGCCAGCCGCTCGGCACCGAGAAGCCGCATGCCTAGATTGCGTGCTTTTGCCGGTGCTCCGCCCAGGTGATAGACGAAGCCATTCCGCCGGGCTGCTGCTGCGACCTTGTCGGTCCGCGCCTTGCGCCCTTCCGCAAAACGCATCAGTCTTTCTTCGATATCGTCGCCAAATCCAGCAGCCAGCACACCGGAGAGAACGCGGGCATCCTCGATGGCCATGGCAGCACCTTGAGCCACGAATGGCGGCATTCCATGAACGGCATCGCCGATCAGCACCGTCCGCCCCTTGGTCCACGGCGTGTCGCGCGGCGCTTCGCAAAGCGCCCACTTCCGCCAGCTGTCCGGCATGGCGATCAGCTTCCGGACGGGTTCAGGCCAATCCCTGAAAGCTGTCTGAACCTGGGCCGGATCACCGGGCGCGTCCCAGCCCTCCTCGTTCCAGGCATCATCGATGGCTGCGACGAGATTGATCTCCCGCCCTGCATCGATGGCGTAATGGACGAGATGAGCATGTCGACCAAGCCAAAGGCCGGTTTCGTTGTGTCGGAACGACTGAGCGAAGAATCCTTCCGCCTCGAACGTCGCGCGCCATGCAGTGCGTCCGGTGTAGGTCGCAGGTCCGCCGCCAACCACCGTCGCGCGCACCATGGAGCGGACCCCGTCGGCGCCGACCAGAACGGCCCCAGCGAAGCGGACCAGCTCACCAGCCTCGACACCATCAACGACGACGCCTGCTTCGTCCTCATGAATCGACGTCACGTTGACGCCGAGATGCAAGGTGACCCGCGGTTCCTGCTCGACTGCTTCAAGCAGGGTTCCCTGCAGATCGGCGCGGTGGATGACGATGTAAGGGGCGCCATAGCGTTCGACCATCGCGTCACCGAGCGGCATGCGCAAAATCATGCGTCCGCTGGCACCATCGCGAATGGTGACGGCCTCCGGCCGTACACCGGTCGCATCGAGAGCTGACCCCAGCCCAAGATGAAAAAGAATGGAAGACGCGTTGGGAGAGAGCTGAAGGCCAGCCCCAACCTCTCTCAGCTCGGGTGCCTTATCGATAACCGTGACCCGCACGCCGGCTCGCGCAAGACACAAAGATAATGTGAGGCCGGCAATTCCGGCCCCAATCACCACCACCGGTAAGTGATCCGGCATAGCTCCATCCTTGGCGTGGATCAGGCCGCTTTAGGCTGCCACGCGGCGTCCTTGGGTTCCGATTCGGTCGCTTTGAGCGACGGATCGTAGCGGTAGACGGTCGAGCAATAGGAACAGACGACCTCGGACTCATCGCCCATTTCCAGGAAGATGTGCGGGTGATCGAAGGGCGGCTTGGCGCCAATGCACATAAATTCCTTAGCGCCGATCCGAATGGTGGTTACACCAGCGTCGTTGGCGAAATGAGGAATGATAGCGTCGGCCATGCACGATACCCTTGTTGAAATCCGTGACTTCACGAAGCATACCGGCAAGATGACAGCAAGAACAGTCCCCTCGCGGTAAAAGCCTTGGGACATTGCAGCTTAGCGCCACGAGGCGCGATGGAGTTTCTCCCATGTCGAGCTTTTCATCCGCCGCGGGGACCTTTTCATATCTCGATGAAGGCAGCGGCGCGCCCGTGGTTCTGGTCCACGGATTCGCATCGAGCGCACAGGTTAACTGGCTGGATACCGGCTGGGTCGATTGGCTTGTAAAAGCGGGCTATCGAGCCATTGCCCTCGACAATCGCGGACATGGCGGATCCGTCAAGCTGCACAGCCCCGAAGATTATCGGCTAGAAAAAATGGCCGGCGATGTCGGAGCCCTTCTGGACCACCTGGGCCTCGAGAAAGTCCGGGCCCTCGGCTATTCGATGGGCGCCCGCATTCTGCTTCAGTTCGCAATCGATCATTCGGGTCGTCTGGAAAAGCTGGTGCTCGGCGGCATCGGCGGAGCAATGGTCAAGGCAGGCCTTGATCGGGAGCGAATTGCAACCGCCCTGCTCTCTCCGTCCGTTGAAAGCATCGACGATCCGGTTGGCCGCAGCTATCGGCTATTTGCCGAACAGACAAGGTCAGACAGGGAAGCTCTAGCCGCCTGCATTCGCGGCTACGGGCGCGCTCTCGCTCCTTCGGAAGCCACCCGTATCGCGACCCCAACATTGATCGCCGTCGGCAGCAAGGACGCAGTCGCCGGATCCCCAGCCGAGCTGGCCGCAATGATTCCGGATGCGGAAGTTCTCGACATACCGAACCGGGATCATATGCGCGCGACCGGCGACAAGGTTTTCAAAGAAGGTGTCGCCACCTTTTTCTCCCGATAGAACGAGAAAGGCGGCGTGATCTCCAGATCACGCCGCCTTTCCAACAAGACGCAAGGGCCCGGCTAGCTTATTCCGCCTTGGCACTCTGCTTGGGGCTGCGCTTGCGTGGCTTCGGCGGTACCGGTGCATCAGCGACCTTGGCGTCCACCTCTTCCACCTTCCGCTTCAAAGCCGGGTCAGGCAGGCAGTCGAGCTTGAGGCCGATTTCGCCGGCCTCATTGGTGCCAACCGACACCTTGACCGTACCGCCCTTCTTGAGCACGCCGAACAGAACTGCGTCGGCGAGCGGACGCTTGATGTGCTCCTGAATGACACGACCGAGCGGACGAGCGCCCATATGCTCGTCGTAGCCCTTGGTGGCGAGCCAATCGATCGCCGCATCGTCCAACTCGAAGGTGACATTGCGGTCGGCAAGCTGAGCCTCGAGCTGCATGACGAACTTCTGCACCACCGACCGGACCACTTCCGGCGGAAGTGCACCGAACGGGATGATCGCGTCGAGACGATTGCGGAACTCCGGGGTGAACATGCGGTTGATCGCCTCGGTGTCGTCACCTTCACGACGGGCACGGTTGAAGCCGATCGGCTCGCGGGAAAGATCAGACGCTCCGGCATTGGTCGTCATGATCAGAATGACGTTCCGGAAATCGACCTGCTTTCCGTTGTGATCGGTCAGCTTGCCGTGGTCCATCACCTGCAGCAGGATGTTGAACAGGTCCTGGTGCGCCTTCTCGATCTCATCGAGCAGCAGCACGCAGTGCGGATGCTGGTCGACACCATCGGTCAGAAGACCGCCCTGGTCGAAGCCGACATATCCCGGAGGTGCACCGATCAGTCGGCTGACCGTATGACGCTCCATATACTCCGACATGTCGAAGCGCAGGATCGGCACGCCGAGGATGGACGCAAGCTGACGCGCCACCTCGGTCTTGCCCACGCCAGTCGGGCCGGAGAACAGATAGTTGCCGATTGGCTTTTCCGGCTCCCTCAAACCAGCACGCGCCAGCTTGATTGCCGAAGACAGGGCAGCAATCGCCTTGTCCTGGCCATAGACAACCCGCTTGAGGTTCGTCTCCAGGGTCTCCAGCACCTCCGCGTCGTCCTTGGACACCGACTTCGGCGGGATGCGGGCCATGGTGGCGATGGTCGCCTCGATCTCCTTGACGCCAATCACCTTCTTGCGCTTGCCCTCGGGCAACAGCATCTGGCTTGCCCCGGTCTCATCGATGACGTCAATTGCCTTGTCCGGCAGCTTGCGGTCATTGATGTAACGAGAACTCAGCTCGACAGCCGCCTTGATGGCATCCTGCGTGTAGCGCACCTTGTGAAAATCCTCGAAGTAAGGCTTCAGCCCCTTCAGGATCTCGATCGCGTCGGTGACGGTCGGCTCGTTGACGTCGATCTTCTGGAAACGACGCACCAGCGCCCGGTCTTTTTCGAAGAACTGGCGGTATTCCTTGTAAGTCGTCGAGCCGATGCAACGCACAGCGCCGCTGGAAAGCGCCGGCTTCAGGAGGTTGGATGCGTCCATCGCTCCGCCGGAGGTCGCGCCGGCGCCGATCACCGTGTGAATCTCATCGATGAACATGATGGCGCCGGGATAGTTCTCTATCTCCTTGACCACCTGCTTCAGGCGTTCCTCGAAGTCACCGCGATAGCGCGTGCCGGCCAGAAGCGCGCCCATGTCGAGCGCGAAAATGGTCGAATCTTTCAGCACCTCCGGCACATCGCCATCGACAATCCGACGGGCGAGCCCTTCGGCGATGGCCGTTTTGCCGACGCCCGGGTCACCGACATAGAGCGGATTGTTCTTCGAACGACGGCACAGCACCTGGATGGTGCGGGCGATCTCGTCGGCACGGCCGATCAACGGGTCGATCTTGCCCTTCAGAGCCTTTTCGTTGAGGTTCACGCAATAAGCATCGAGAGCGTCAGCCTTCTTCTTTTCGGCCGACGGTCCGCCACTCGGCGGCGTCTCCTGCGACGGCGCCTCCTCATCAACACCGCGCGTCGTACGGCTCTCGCTCATACCAGCGCGCTTGGCGATGCCGTGGCTGATGTAGTTGACGGCGTCGTAACGGGTCATGTCCTGCTCTTGCAGGAAATAGGCGGCATGGCTCTCACGCTCGGCGAAGATCGCGACCAGAACGTTCGCACCGGTCACCTCGTCGCGGCCGGACGACTGAACGTGGATCACGGCACGCTGGATGACGCGCTGGAAGCCAGCCGTCGGCTTGGCTTCCTCGCCGAGTTCCGTCACGAGGTTGTCAAGTTCCGTGTCGATATATTCGACCAGATTGCGCTTCAGAACATCGAGGTCGACGGAGCAGGCGCGCATGACGGCGGCTGCGTCGGGATCTTCGACCAGGGACAAGAGAAGATGTTCGAGCGTCGCGTATTCCTGGCGGCGTTCATTGGCAAAGGAGAGGGCCTGGTGAAGGGCCTTTTCGAGACTGCGCGAGAATGATGGCACGATGGACCCTCACTTTTTTTCCATGACGCACTGAAGCGGATGCTGATGGCGACGCGCGAAGTCCATCACCTGTGTCACCTTGGTCTCGGCGACTTCGTAGGTATAGACACCACACTCCCCCACCCCATGATGGTGGACGTGCAACATGATCTGAGTTGCCTCTTCACGCCCCTTGTTGAAGAAACGCTCCAGAATGTGCACTACGAATTCCATTGGCGTGTAATCATCGTTCAGGATCAGAACGCGATACATGCTCGGTCGTTTGGTCTTGGTCAGAACCTTGGAGGCGACCCCGGTTCCCGAGTCCGACCCATTCCCACTTTCCCCGTCCTCGTCGTCGGCTGACATAACCGAGCGGCGCGTCTTGTCTTCCATCATCCCCTCGGTCCACATGCTGGCCGAGAGAAGGCTACCCGGCAGGCTGCAAGAAAGCTGCACCGGTGCCATATCCATCACGCCAACCAGAACCGCCTCAACCACGTTTTTCCTCCGATTGCTTGCCCCGATCTTGCGGGCCTCAGAGACATATTGAATCAGGGACGGCAGAGGCGCAATTCCAATCTGGAGTCCGAGCTGAAACTCCACGCACTTGTGACAAGAAGCTCACCTTCCTGCCTGTATCTGGTAAGGAGTTTCGCTTAGGTCAAGGCGCGATGCAATATGATGAATCGCTGGCAGACCCCAGCTTTTCGCATGCCCCAAGGCTGCCCGACGCTGCGCCTTGAAAAGCGAAAGTCCTGTTTCGGGACAGTGTAAATCCAGAAAACTCGATTCAAACTTTACGCTTCCGTAACCGCGTTGCCGCTATTTTTACGACCGTTGCCCGTCGGGCTCAGGGGAATGGAGAACAGGTCCAGAATAGGCTTCTGATCCAGCCGAATACGGCATGGACGAAGCCTTCGAGTTGGCTTTGTGAGGGCGGTCCATTGTCGAGTTTGCGTAGTCTTGTTTCTAAGGTCCTGCATCGCGTCGCGGCTCCTGCCGCTATCGCTGTCATCGCGGCAGGCATTTCCACAACCGCTTATGCGGCCAAGGAGTTCCCTAGCCAGGTAGTCCCTTCGAAATACTCGGCTATTGTCGTCGACACCGCGACAGGAAAGGTGCTGTACGAGGTCGCTCCCGACACTCACCGCTACCCTGCCTCGCTCACCAAGATGATGACGCTCTATGTCATGTTCGAAGAGCTTGAGCGCGGACGCTTCAAACTTTCGACACCTCTCCGCGTCTCGGCTCTTGCCCAGCGCCAGTCGCCCACCAAGCTCGGCCTGCGTGCCGGTGAGACAATTACCGTCGAAGATGCGGTCAAGGGCCTGATCACCCGCTCGGCAAATGATGCCGCAGCAGTCATCGCCGAGAACGTAGCGGGGTCGGTCCCCGCCTTTGCCGATCGCATGACGCGCACGGCCCGGGCCATCGGCATGACCAATACCCGCTTTCGCAACGCCAACGGCCTGCCCGACCCCGGTCAGTTCACCTCGGCGCGCGACATGATGAAGCTGGGCGTAGCTCTGCAGGTTCGTTTCCCGCAGTACTACCCGCTGTTTTCGATCCAGTCCTACAATTTCCGTGGTCGGTTCATCGGCAACCACAACAACCTGCTTGGTCGCGTCAACGGCGTCGACGGCATCAAGACAGGTTACGTCAACGCTTCCGGCTTCAATCTCGTCACTTCGGTAAAGCGCGACGGCCGCAAGATCGTTGCGGTCGTCATGGGCGGCAAGACGGCAGCACAGCGCGATGCCCACATGGTCCAGCTGATCAATACCTACCTGCCAAAAGCGTCGCGCGCTCGCGGCTATGACGATCAGCTCGTTGCCGACGCGATGAGAGCCCCCAAGGTGGCCGCCGCCAGCGTAACTGCACCGGAAGAACCGGCGCGTCTCGTAGAAGCGTCCACGCTTCCGCCTCATCCCGCTCCGGTCCCCCGTCCAATGACGGCTGAGATGAACGAAACGGATCCGGACCCGGCGATCGTGACGGCTTCGGTCAATTCGGCTCCGGCCATGGCACCCAAGGCACCGGTGGCCGCGAAGGTTGAGGCCCGCGTTGAGGAACCTGCCGCGCCAACTGTCATCGCCCCTCCGGCCGAGCCGGTCAGCCTGGCAACCGCTACCCTGCCGTTGAGCCTTGCTCGCGCTCATCTGCCCTCCTCCGCTGCAGAGGCATTTGCCGATATCGGTCCCGCCCCGCAGCACGACCCCATGGCAGACTTGGTTGCGCGTGCCGATGGCCATCGCCGCGCCGCAGGCAAAGCCGTCGAAGTCGCATCTGCCGCCCCCGCGAACGTCATGACGGACGCCTCGCCATCACCGCGTGAGGCGGCGGCGCAGTCGCGGCAGAGCGGTTGGTACATTCAGATCGGCGCCGTCGGCTCCAAGGCCGCCGCCATGGATCTCCTCGACAAGGCAAAGTCGGCCGCGCCGCAGCTCGCATCGGCCAGCCCCGTGGCTGAAACGGCCGGCAAGGGTGTGGTACGGGCGCGCTTCGGTGGTTTTGAGAACGAAAAGGCAGCCAACCGCGCCTGCGCAGCACTCAAGAAAAGCGACTTCGCCTGTTTCACGATCAGGCTCTGACCGCCACACCGGCGGTCGGAGCACCCCGCGCTAGCATAGAAAGACTAGTCTCGTCCTTTCAGCCGGCACGGTCAGCACAGTTAGTCAACGGCACCCACAGTATTGCGTAACGGGAGCTAGACATGTTTGGACAAAAGCCGGTCCTTGGCCTGGTTGATACGTACCGCCAGGAAAGTGGAACCGCCCTGGTCGGGATGCACCCGCTTCATCAAACGGCGGTGGGCGGCTCTGATATCGGCCTCTCCGGCGCCCTTCTGAAGCCCAAGGATCTCGTACGCCTCCTCCTCGCTCATGGAGCCCGCATTCGCCGTTCGACGGCTCCGAGATGCGGCCTCACCCTGCATGTTCTCACGCCATCCGGGCATTCGGCGGTCGAGATAAATCTCTAGTGTCGCGCGGCTGCGACCGTCGCGCGCGGTGTCGGCGTAAAGGCTCGAAAGATCGGCACCACCAAGGCGGTTGAGGTCGCGCCCCTTGTAGGGACCGGAAACAACCCTTCCTCCAATCGCCTCGCCGTCCACGACGACTTCGACCATTGAGGATCTCAGGACAGGTTGCCCGCGATAGGTTCCACCGGACGGTCTTAGCAAGCTGGATCGATGGAGCGCCAACAGCAGAGCGATACCCAACCCCGCAAACGCCACCTGCCCCGTCACCGCAAGAGCGGCAACCACACCAAGTCCGGCTAGCAAGCTGTAGTTTCGAGCGATGGCATCAATATCGCGTCGAAGGCTGGCACCACGCCAGCGAACAAGCCAGGTGCCTAAGGCAAGCAACAAAACCAGCAGAAAGGCCATGTTCATGAAATGGTGCGTCCAGCATTCAGATTGTTGAGCGCTTCATTTCGAACTTTGCCGACTGGAATGCAATGGCCAAGGGCATGGCGTGTTTCTTGACGGAGAACATCACAGGCCGCTTGAAGCGCCACGCCTTTGCCGCCATTTTGCCTTTCAGTGGAGTCGGCCACCGAGTGCTTCGGACGCCGCCACCAATCGAGGACGGGATCTTCACCCATGATGCTACGCCAGCAGACCTTCCGACGCTTCGCCATGGGACCCCTTCTCGGAGCGGCGCTGGCTACACTCACCTTTGCCGGGGCACCGGCCATGGCGCGAGGCCTGCCGACGGCCCAGCCCGATAGCGGTCTTCCGATTGCCTCGTCTCTTGAAGGTAACTATCTCGCCGGCCGCTTTGCCGGGGGCATCTCGGACTATCGAGCGTCGGCCGATTATTTCGCCTCGGCACTCCTGGACGCACCGGACGACAAGTTCCTGCTGGAGCGCGCTCTGTCGCTATATATTGCAGCGGGCGAGCTCAACGAAGTGCGCGCCTTTGCTGATCGTCTGAGCGCCGTTGATGCCGACAGTCCGATCGCAGCGTTGACCATTGGGCTCGACGATTTTCAGGCGGGCCGCTGGGACGATTCCATCAAGGCTTTCCAGCACGCAAAGTCTGGTCCGCTCCTGACGCTTGCCGTGGAGATTCTTTCCGCTTGGGCTGAACAGGGTGCCGGCAAGACCGATGAAGCGCTCACCCGTCTCGCCAAGCTCGACGGCGAGAAGTGGTATGTGTTCTTCCGCCACTATCATGCGGGCCTCATTGCTTCGGTGGCCGGCCGCAACGATGTTGCGGCACAAGAGCTGAAGGCTGCAATCGCCCTTGACGATGGTCCGGTGTCAGTGATCGACGCCGCCACACGCGCCTTTGCTCGAAATGGCGACTACGATGCGGCCAAGGCGACCATCGACAAGGCCCTTGCAGCCGCCCCCGATCACCCCTTGCTGAAGGAAGTGGCTGCCGCGATCAGCTCCAAGACTCGTACCGCGCCCCGCGTTCGAACCGTCAACGAAGGCGCGGCCGAGATTCTATCCGGCTTGGGCTCGGCCGTAGTGCGCGAAGACACAAATGACTTCGGCGTCATCTTTCTTCAGCTCGCGCTGTCGCTCGATCCGGCCGACGACATGACACGCATCACGTTGGCCGAGAACTTCGAGCGGTTGAATCGTCCTGAAGACGCCATCTCAATTCTCGACAAGGTGCCTTCCCGTTCGCCATTGCGTCGCAATGCCGAGATTATGATCGCCTTCGACTACAACACGATGGACCGGGTGGACGAGGCGCGAGCCGAATTGAGGCGCGTCATTCGCAAAAACCCGAAGGACAAGGAAGCGCTGAACGGCCTCGGCAACATCCTGAGGACCCGCAAGATGTTTGCCGAAGCTGCAGATATCTATACGCGCACCATCAAGGCGATCGGCGACCAGCCGCAGACCGACGATTGGCAGGTATTCTACAACCGCGGCATCGCCTACGAGCGCACCAATCGCTGGCCGGAAGCCGAAGCCGATTTCAAGAAGGCACTCGAACTCAAGCCTGACCAGCCGCAGGTCCTGAACTATCTGGGCTATTCCTGGATCGACAAGAACCTCAATCTCAAGGACGGAATGGCTCTGATCGAGAAGGCAGTCAGCCTTTCGCCGACAGATGGCTACATCGTCGATAGTCTGGGATGGGCGCACTACAAGCTCGGCCAGTACGACGATGCGGTCGACCAGCTCGAGCGGGCCGTATCGCTGATGCCATCAGACCCGACCATCAACGACCATCTCGGCGATGCATATTGGCAGGTTGGCCGTCGTCTGGAAGCTCGCTTCCAGTGGAACCACGCCAAGGCGAGCAAGCCGGAGCCGGACGATCTGGCGAAGATCGAAGCCAAGATCGCACATGGTCTGGTGCAGGACGATGCCAAGACTCCGACCGCGGCCGCTGAAGGCAAGCCGACTGACGCAAGCCCGACCAAGCCGGCGCAGGCCACTCCCTGATACGCAGGGGCGGTCAAGCATGCAGATCGTTGAGGAAGCGCGCGCAAAGATCAATCTCGCGCTGCATGTCGTTGGTCGGCGGCCGGATGGCTATCACGACCTCGACATGCTCGTTGCCTTCGCGAGCGTCGGCGATACCCTGACGTTGGAAAGAAGCGACGAGGACCGGTTCGAGATTGACGGTCCGATGGAGCGAGAGCTTTCGACCAGCGCCGACAATCTGGTGCTGAGAGCCCTGCGTGGCTTTCGCGCTCTGACCGGACGGTCTGAGCCTATGAACATCAGGCTCACGAAACGTCTGCCGATCGCTTCCGGCATAGGCGGCGGATCGACAGACGCAGCCGCTACGCTGCGCGGTCTCTGTCGTTTATACGGCCATCCAGCCGATGACCCTACCCTCGCTAAAGTCGCACTCTCGCTCGGCGCCGACGTGCCCATGTGCCTAACCGGCCGCCCCGGGCATGTTTCTGGTGTCGGCGAGCAGATAGTGCCAACGGCCGGACGACTGAGCTTTGGTCTATTGTTGGTGAATCCTCGATTTAGGGTGTCGACGCCAGCTGTGTTTCGAACTCTCGAACGACGCGATAACCCGCCGCTTCCTGCCCTGCCCAGCTTTGGGACCGTATCAGACCTCACGGCTTTCCTGGCAACCGAGACGCGGAATGACCTTGAGGCGCCGGCCAAAATCCTGGCACCGCCTATCGCTGATGTGCTGACGGCTCTAGCCGAGCTGAGCGGCGTCCGCCTGGTCCGCATGTCAGGATCCGGTGCGACCTGCTTCGGTATCTTCGACGATCTGGCGGCTGCCAAGTCGGCCGGAGATCAGCTTGCAAACGATCATCCCGATTGGTGGGTGGAACCGGCGGCGTCGGCGTTCTGACGTCGGCAAAAGCGAACCGGCAAACTGGCGTTCAGAGATCGACGGCGACATCCTCGGCGGCGATAACCCGATGAATGCGCTCTTCGTCCGCTGCCTCTTCGCCAAACGGTGCGACCGTCCAATCCCAGGTATCGAGAGGAAGCGGCGGCGTCACGCCATGCAGGAGATCGTGGCTTTCAACGATGACGCCATCGCGACGACGCCGGACGTAAGAGACGTCCGTGACGAGCGACGTCTTGCACGCCAGTTGGGCCAAGCCATCGACGTGACCAGCAACGAGCTGCGTCACAGCGTCGGGCGGCATGATCCTGGCGTGCCCATCCTTGGCTTGCAGGCGACTCTCCGCCCCCACGGCAACCTGCGACAACACGTTGGCGGAGATCACCAGATCAAGCTCGTCGATCTTTCTCAGGAACCCCAGTGGATCCAGACGGACGCCAAGATCGTCCTGCCCGGTGGCGAGCTTGATGCGAGATTGCTCGGCGAGGCGATCGTAGCCCGAGATGTCACGCGTCATGAAGGAAACGTTCGGATAGCGGCGCAGCAATACCTTGAGGCGTATCGTCGGCAGATGGACGATATCGACCAGCACCACCTTGTTGAACATACTCGACAACCGATCGATCGGCACGTCACGCAATAAGCCGGAGCCAAGGACCACGGCCGTGCGTCGCGACGAAACGCCATCGATCGCCCTATTGATCGCAGCTTGCGTTCGGGCCTCGTGCTCGGCCCAAGCGGCCCGACAGCGACCGGCGCGCGCCCTGAGCGCCACCGCATCGCGCACCGCGGAAGCTCTCGTCCTTGGTGAAGTCAGGCGAGTGATGGCAAACAGGAGAGCCTCGGCGAGCATGCTTTGCATCCAGCTGGATCTTGGTGCCGAAAGCACAGCGCTTTCCTTCCGCACCAATCTTGTTTCATGAGCGAAGAAACCGCCGGGGAGTTGGCGAGCTCGCCGTCCCGGATGATCAGGAAACTTCTCCGCACACCACCGGAACAGGCGTGCCGGTCGTGGTTGGGAAGGAAGATGGCAGCCCCTTCAGGCGTCGCGCCGCGAGATAGGCAAACGCCTGGGCTTCGACAAAGTCGGCATCGAACCCTATCTTGCCGGCCGGCACGACTTCCACCCCGGCGCGCTCGGCAATCATCCTCACCATGACGGGATTGCGGGCGCCACCACCCGACACGATGACTGTGCGAACGGGCGCGCCGGCAAGCCGTAGCCCCGCGGCGATACCCTCTGCCGTAAACGCGGTCAGGGTCGCTACGCGATCAGCGAAAGGCAAACGCGCAGCGGCATCGGCACGGAACGTATTGCGATCGAGCGATTTCGGAGCCGGGGCTTCGAAATGGGGATGATCCATCAACTGACCGAGAACACCGGCATCGACGTGCCCCTGCGCGGCAATGGCACCGTCCACATCGAAGCGAGCACCGGTCGCGTTGAAGACGAGATCGTCGATCAGCGCGTTTCCCGGTCCGGTGTCGAAGGCGGTCAGCTCACCATCAGGACCGATCAGGGTCACGTTGGCGACGCCGCCGATGTTGAGAAAAGCGACCGGCGGCGTAAGCCCTGCCTTTTGAGCCAGCGCTCGATGATAGACCGGCACCAACGGCGCCCCCTGCCCACCTGCCCGAATGTCGGCAGATCGGAAATCATAGACGACCGGAAGGCCGAAGCGCTCGGCCAAAGCGTTGGCGTCGCCAATCTGCGCAGTAAAGCCGCGATCCGGCGCATGATGCACCGTCTGCCCATGAAAACCGATCACCTCGGGCCGGATACCTTTCTTCTCGGCGGCGATCAACAGAACCGCCACCGCGTGGGCATGCGCATCAGTCACGATGCTCTCGGCCTCCGAGAGTCTTCCGAAACGGTCCTCACGCGCGGTCATGCCGCACGCATCCTTCAATGCAGCCCGCAAAACCGCCCGTTCCTCGTCGCCGTAGGCTTGGAACAGCGTTGGCCCGAATTCGGCTATCCCCTCACCATCGGTGCGGATCAGCGCCGCGTCGACGCCGTCCATCGACGTACCGCTCATCAGACCGAGTGCCCACATGGCCGAATCGCCCGACATTTTTGACCTCATACCCCGTGAAATCCCGCTTCGATCCTGATAGGAAGCCCAGCGGACTGATACGTCAATTCGGGTCCGCGAACAAACCAAAGGTACAGAAAGATGAGCGGCTACAAGTCGGATTTCCTGCGCACGCTCGACGAGCGCGGCTTCATCCACCAGATCTCGGACCCCGAGGGGCTCGACGCAGCGTGCATGAAGGGTCCGATCACCGCGTATGTAGGCTATGACGCCACCGCCACCTCCATCCACATCGGCAACCTCATCACCGTTACCATGCTCTACTGGCTGCAGGAGACCGGTCACCGGCCGATCAGCCTGATGGGCGGCGGCACGTCGATGGTAGGCGACCCCTCCTTCCGCGACGATCAGCGCAAACTCCTGACACCGGAGACCATTGCCACTAATATCGAGAGCATCAAGAAGGTCTATTCGCGCATCCTGCGTTACGGCGACGGTCCGACCGACGCCATCATGGCCAACAACGCCGACTGGCTGATGAAGCTCAATTACGTCGAGTTCCTGCGCGACGTCGGCCGCTTTTTCTCGGTCAACCGCATGCTGTCCTTCGACAGCGTCAAGCTGCGTCTCGACCGCGAGCAGTCGCTGTCGTTCCTCGAATTCAACTACATGATCATGCAGGGCTACGACTTCGTCGAACTCAACCGCCGCTACGGGACGGTCCTGCAGATGGGCGGCTCCGATCAGTGGGGCAACATCGTCAACGGCGTTGACCTCAGCCATCGCATGGGCGGACCGCAACTCTACGCGCTGACGACACCGCTCCTCACCACCTCCTCGGGCCAGAAGATGGGCAAGACTGCCAACGGCGCCGTGTGGCTCAATGGCGATCTCTTCAGCCCCTATGATTTCTGGCAGTATTTCCGCAACACCGAGGATGCCGACGTCGTCCGCTTCCTGAAGATCTTCACCCGCCTGCCCTTGTCGGAGATCGCCCGGCTCGGCGCGCTCGGCGGCGCTGAGATCAACGAGGCCAAGAAGATCCTGGCAACCGAAGCGACCGCCGTCGTTCACGGCCGCGAGGCGGCGGAGGCTGCCGCCGAAACGGCACGCCTGACCTTCGAGGAAGGCGTCCATGCGGACGATCTGCCAACCCTTGAGATCCCGAAGGCCGACCTTGAGGCCGGCGTCGGCGTGCTAACCGCCTTCGTCCAGGCTGGGCTCGCCGCCTCCAACGGCGACGCCCGTCGTTCCGCCCAGGGCGGCGGCTTGAAGGTCAACGACCGCGCAGTGAGCGATCCAAAGGAAGTCCTGACGTTGCAGAGCCTCAATCGCGACGGAGTCATCAAGCTTTCGCTCGGCAAGAAGAAGCACATTTTGTTGAAGCCGGTCTGAGCCGGAACACAGATCCAAACGCCCCTATGCGGCCCGCCTCCCGGCGGGCCGTTTTCATTTGAGCTCGAACAGTCGGCGGAAAATGCCCGGCGCGATGGCGGACAATGGATTGACCGATAAAGACGGAGCATCGATCGGCCCGCTGAGACGATAGGAAACGCCAAGCAGGCCCGAGCGTCCACCGCCGGCGAAGATCGTCTGACCGAGCACGGGAATGGCCGCCAGCAAGCTGTCGAGCTGGCTCGCCGGTAGATAACTGCCCGCGAGGCGCAGCGCGTTCTTCGAGAAATCGACATCGCCGCCCATGGTAAGACCGGCCGTCGCTGTTCGAATGAAGCCCTCGTTGATCGACAGCAAGCCGTTGCCGAACTTCACATCAAAGATCAGTCGGCTGATATCGGCCGTCGACAATCCCTCGGTGGGCCCATCGTGCGAGGCAGTGGAGAGCTGCGCAAGGGCCGGCTCCTCGACCACTTTCCATCGACTGCCATCGATGCTGGCTGTCAGCAGGCCGCTATCATTAATCACGCCGGCAAGCGTCGCACGGCCACCGTAGACACGACGATAGACGCCGAGAAAGCGCAGCAGACGCCCCACCTCGCCGGCCTCGACCTTGAGATCACGTCCTTTCGGGCTCGGCTGTAGCGTGGCCGATGCGGAGCCGCCGCCGGACGTCTGCATGGTCAGCGATAGGTTGTCGATCCTGCCCCCGGAGATCGCTGCGGATAGATTGAGCCCATCGAGCTGCTCGCCCCCTTCACCCGAGACATTAGCGATGGCAGCCGAAAGCGAGAGCGGCATGCCACCGGGAATACCGGTGCTGGTGGTGCGGCGCAAAAGGTTGCTCACCAGCGATCGAGCGTCGAGTCGCGAACCGCTGACCGAAACCTTCAGGCCAGAATCTCCGGTCGATGCCTTGAGGGCAAGTCGATCGGCAGGCGAGAAATTAAACTTGGTGAGATTGGCGCTGACAAATGCTCCACCGCCATCAAGGCTGATCTGCCCTTCGACTTCTGCCGCTCCTGCCTTGAACGCGAGGTTTGTGATGGCGGTACCGCTCGATTTTGTCGCCATATCGAATGTGAGCATGCCAGGCGTCCCGGCAGCCTTTCGAAAGCCGACCATGGGCACGTTGATTTCAGCCTTGGCGAGATTGATCGAAACCTTTTTCGAGGCTCCATTATCAGCCATCTCGACTGAAATGACCCCGCCAAGCATATCACCGAAATCGAAACCGTAACCTTTTGCAGCGGCCGCATCGAGATCGAGCCTCACCACCGACTTCGTGTCCCCCGCACCCGAGAGCGGCTGGGTCAGGAGGATGTCGGCAGAAGCGCCATCGATCTGGGCCTTGCCGCTGACATGGGCGGCACCATCGCTCAACTCGATCGCCAGATTGCCGTGAGTCACCGAACGGCCGTTGATGGGAGCACCAGGATCAAAACCCGCCAGGTCGATCCGACCTCCATAGACAATATCGGTATCGGCAATATTTTCGGCGAGAGGCACGCGGATTGAAAGATCGGCTTTTAGAGAACCGGCGGCGGCGGATGGATCGGACAAGAAATCAGCGGTTCCCGCGAAATCCAGGCGATTAAGAAGCATAATGCCAGCAGCGGCCGGTCCAGACAGCGTCAGTGACACCTCGCCGTCAGGAACCTTTGCGTTGATGACCGGCACCACAAAGACAGATGGTCCCATGTCGAGACGACGCCCGTCCCCGAGATCAACCCATCCCTTATCGACCGAAATCTCGAATCGGTTGCCGGAGAGCTTTCCGTGTCCGACAGCGTCCCGGATCAGTGGCGCGTCGTCGAACGGGGTGAAGACACCTTCCGAAAAGTCGAAAGCGATGGTCGCATCGGGGGCGCCCCCCCCGCCCTCTGCCACCTGGTCCCCACGCACCGAGACATCCACCGTCGCGTTGGAGATCAGCCCCTCGTGAATGTGCGTGCCGATCCAGTCTCGAACGTCGGGTGCCACCGTCGTGGGCCATAGAACCTTGAGAGCCGCGATGGGTAACCGCGGTGAAACGCCGGAGAGCACGGCAAAGGAACCGCCATCCCGATGAGACGCACGCACGGCGGCCGTGAAGCTGATACCTGCCCCTTCGACATGCATGTCGTCCATGACCAGAAGTGAGGCAGCCGAGTCATAGCTGCCGGCGATACGTCCTTCGGTAGTTCGGATTCCGTTGACGACGTCCTGTCCGTCCAGCTTGACATCGAATGTCCAGAGTTTGCTGTCGGAATTTGGCGGCGTAATCTCGCCGTGGGCCAGCAAGTAACCGCTGCTGAGCACGATAGGCGACGGATTGAATGATATGGCCCGCTTGTCCGGATCCCAGCTGAAATCCAGCCGAACCGGCGCAGCAAGACCATCGGTGACAGTGTCTCCAAACTGGAGTGATGGTCCCGCAGTCAACTGCCATCCTGCGGATGTGATCCCTTTTTCGGCATCAACGGTTACAGCCCCGGTCAGTGCTATCGGCCCGGAGAGGTTGACGTCATCGCGGCCGGCGATCGATGCAAGGTCGGCGAGATCGAAGCCGCGCGTTTCCCCTTTGACGACAATCGGAACCCCAGCAACAGGCAACTCGGCGGAGAGGCGCACTGAAACGGCACCATTAGTCCCCAGGCCGATCGCTTGCGCCTCGATAACACGACCGTCGCGAATGCCACCGGTTACCGAGATATCGGATATGACGTCGCGTCGTGTTGTGCCTGGCCGTTCGACACCAAAACCGAAGGAGCGTATTTCGAAAAAACGTAGCCCATTTTCCTCGACTGCTCTGCGAACGGCAAGCACTGCTCGATCCAAAGGCGGCAGTTTGGACTGGGGGCCGATATCGCTGACCAGAACGTGGTCAAGCGTAACGCCGTCGATGGGAACCACATTGAGTGTCGGTTTCGGCCATCGTCCGGAAATCCGCATTTCATTGACGGACAATACAAGATCGTTGGGGCGTTCCAACCGGATGTCGCGAATGACGAGTTCAGGATTGAGATCGTCGGCGAGCTCAATCCCAGCAAGACCTATATCGACCCTGGCACCGTCTTCATTGGCAGCCATGATCGCCTCAAGCCGGCTGGCCATAAAGGGCAAGAAGAGCGGTCCCTGCGTAAGCCGCCACACGAGCAACGACGTCACAGCAAGGATCACGACGAGCAAAACCAGAGCGAAGCGGAGCACACGCCTCCACCAACGCCGTCGACCGTTCAGTTGCTTCTTGTCGAGACCGGTCCCCGTTATATCGACATCTCCCTTGATGGAAAGGACCGACACAGCGCCGGACCAAACTCTATGCCCCCTCTGCGTCGGGCTTGCCTCTCCTGAGGCAGCCGGCTACCAATCGGGAACTACGTAACGATCATGCGCCGACAAGAACGGAAAGATCCGACAATGGCCGATTCCTTCCTCTGCCGCCTCGACAGCCGTAGCCTCGTTGACGTCTCCGGTCCAGAGGCCTCTGACTTTCTCGACCGCATGATCACACAGAAGACCGAAGCCGCAGACGGAAGCAAAGCCGCACTCGGCGCGCTCTTGACCCCTCAGGGCAAGATCATCTCGGACTTCCTTGTTGTCCGCAAAGAAAGTGGCGGTTTTCTGCTCGATGCACCATCCGCAGGCGCTGCTGACCTGCGCAAGCGCCTTACGATGTTCAAGCTTCGCGCCGACGTCACAATCGAGGCCTCACCACTCGTTGTCTACGCAGGCACTGGCGCTCCACCGCCTTCGGCTGGAATCCTGGCAACGGACGCGCGCCATCCAGACCTCGGCTGGCGTCTCTATGCTGCCGAGGGCGCGGTTACAACCAACGCCGATGAAGCAGCCTGGCAGGCCCATCGCGTCTTGCTCGGCGTGCCCGAAGCCGGCACGGACCTGCCCCTTCTGGACGCCTTTCCACACGATCTCGCCATGGACAGCCTGCACGGCGTCGATTTCGACAAGGGCTGCTACGTCGGCCAGGAAGTCGTCAGTCGCATGCGCTATCGAGGAACCGCCAGGCGTCGTCCCGTCATTCTGTCCGCTGACACGCAGCTACCTCCGGCCGGCGCCGAAATCCTGATTGGCGGGCGAGCTGCCGGCCATGTCGGCTCCGCCAACGGAACACGCGGCATCGCCATTCTGAGGCTCGATCGTGTGCGCGATGCGATGTCAACAGGAGAGCCCATCACGGTGGAAGGCTTGCCGGTTTCGGTTGCGCTCCCAGCCTGGGCCGACTACGGCTGGCCGGACAACACCAAACCGGACGACTGACATCCATGGCCGACAAAGCCGGCTCTCCGCCCCGCGCCTGGCAGCGCATGTTATCGGGACGACGCCTCGACCTTCTCGACCCCTCACCCCTCGATGTCGAGATCTCCGACATCGCCCACGGTCTCGCCCGCGTGGCGCGCTGGAACGGGCAGACGATCGGCGATCACGCCTTTTCTGTCGCCCAGCACTGCCTCGTCGTAGAGGATATCGCCGGCCTGCTCGAACCTGAACTGACCGTGTGCCAGCGCCTCGTCGTGCTGCTTCATGACGCGCCAGAATACGTCATCGGTGATATGATCTCCCCGTTCAAATCTGTGATGGGAGGTGATTACAAGACGGTCGAGAAGCGTCTTGCAGACGCCATTCATCGGCGTTTTGGCCTCGAGAAATACGATACGGAGCGCCTGAAGAAACTGGCCAAGAAAGCTGACCTCATTTCCGCCTATTTCGAAGCGGTGGAGCTTGCCGGCTTCACCGCCGAAGAGGCCAAACGGATATTCGGCATACCCCGCGGCATTGGTCGCCAGACTCCGACAGGCCCTGTGCTCGGCCTCGATCCATTGCCAACTGTCTCGGCCGAGGAAGCCTTCCTCACTCGTTTCCAGCAGCTCGAAAGCCAGCGATGACAGCCACCTCCATTCACGTCTGCTCCCTAACCAAGCTCGAAGAGACGGTTGCGCTGACCGGCGCCCGCCACGTTATTACGCTGATCAATGCTGGCACACCGATGCGCCTGCCCACGACGATCAGCCATCAGAACCATCTCTTCCTGGCCATGCACGACATCATTGAAACGGTCGACGGCATGACACCGCCCGGCGATACCCATGTCGCGCAGATGCTCGAATGGGTGAACGACTGGGACCGAACGACACCGCTTGTCGTCCACTGCTTTGCTGGGATCTCTCGCTCGACGGCAGCCGCCTACACGCTGGTCTCGGCACTGAATCCATGGCGCGACGAAGCAGCCCTTGCCAATTTGCTGCGCGAGCGCGCACCGTCTGCGACACCCAATCGTCGTATCGTGGAGATCGCCGATCGACTGCTCGGTCGCAATGGTCGCATGGTGGCAGCAATCGATGCCATTGGCCGCGGAGCCGACGCTTTCGAGGGCACACCTTTCGCTCTCGAAATCGAAGCGGCGCGCTAACCGACACCGGAAAAGCGAGTGCGCGTCTCAACGGACGCACATCGCCGCTTTCCGTGTTATAGGCAGTTCATGGATACTCGCGACACGCAACTGGAAAGCGGCAGCATGCCGACGTGGGTCTACAGCTTCGGCGAGGGTATGGCGGACGGTGGCATCCGGCTTCGTCATATTCTGGGCACCAAGGGCGCCAATCTGGCTGAAATGGCCAGCCTCGGGCTGCCTGTGCCTCCTGGCTTCACGATCACGACTGAAGTTTGCCGGCACTATTACGCAAACGATCACCAGTATCCGACCGATCTGCAACGACAGGTGACGGACGCGATCGCTCTTCTGAGCCGGCGAACGGGGCGCTCGTTCGGCGACGCCAAAAGCCCGCTTCTGGTGTCGGTTCGCTCGGGCGCCCTCGCCGCGATGCCGGGCATGATGGACACTGTTCTCAACCTTGGCCTCAACGACGTCACGGTCGAGGCTCTCGCAGCCGAGTCGGACGCCCGATTCGCGCTTGATAGCTACCGCCGTTTCATTCAGATGTTCGGCGACGTCGTCATGGGTGTCGATGGTCAGGCCTTCGAAGAGATCCTGGACGATCTCAAGGAGCGCGAGGGATATTTCAACGACACCGAGCTCAGCGCCGATGAATGGCGCAAGGTCATCGACAGCTTCAAGGAGCTGATCATCGATGAAACCGGAAAGCCCTTCCCCCTCGATCCGCTTGAACAGCTCTGGGGTGCCATCGGCGCCGTATTCGGATCATGGAGCAACCGGCGCGCCGTGACGTTCCGAAAGCTACACGGCATTTCCTCGAATTCAGGAACAGCGGTCAACGTCCAGGCCATGGTGTTCGGCAACATGGACGAACGCTCGGCAACCGGCGTCGCTTTCACGCGCAATCCATCCACCGGCGAGCGCCAGCTTTATGGTGAGTTTCTCCTCAACGCGCAAGGCGAGGAAGTGGTTGCCGGCCTTCGGACGCCCCAGGACATTACCGAGGCGGCACGTCTCGCCAGTCGCTCCGACCGGCCGTCCCTCGAATCTCTGATGCCGGAAACTTACAAAGAATTCATAGGTTACTGCCAGAAGCTCGAGCGTCACTTCAAGGACATACAAGACCTCGAATTCACCATTGAGCGCGGCAAACTCTGGATGCTGCAGACCCGCTCCGGCCGTCGTACTGTCGAAGCGGCGTTGCGCATCGCCGTCGATATGGCCAACGAGGGTCTGATTACCCGCGAAGAAGCCATCGAGCGCATCGACCCATCTTCGCTCGAGCAACTCCTGCATCCGACCATTGAGTCCGATGCCCCCCGCGAGCTTCTGGCAACCGGACTACCGGCCTCACCCGGCGCCGCAGTCGGCGAAATCGTCTTCAATTCGGAACAGGCCGAGAAGGCCCGGCAACGCGGCATCAAGGTGATCCTGGTGCGTGCCGAAACCAGCCCTGACGACGTTCATGGCATGCATTCGGCAGTCGGCGTCGTCACGGCGCGCGGTGGCATGACGTCGCACGCGGCGGTCATTGCCCGCGGGCTCGGCAAGCCCTGCGTGGTCGGCGTCAGTGCGCTCAAGGCCAATCCGGTGGCCGGTACCATCACGGTGGGCAAACGTGAGTTGCGCGTCGGTGATCTCATCACCATTGACGGCTCGACCGGTCAGGTCATGGCCGGTCGCGTTCCCATGAAGGAACCGGAGCTTTCGGGCCCCTTCGCCGAGATCATGCGCTGGGCGGATGACATACGGCGCTTGGAAGTGCGCGCCAATGCCGAAACCCCCGCCGAGGCGCGCATCGCCCGCCAGTTCGGCGCTGAAGGCATTGGTCTCTGTCGCACAGAGCATATGTTCTTCGAACACTCCCGGATTTCTGCCGTACGCGAGATGATCCTCGCCGAGACGCCAGAGAGCCGCCGTGCCGCGCTCGGCAAGATCATGCCAATGCAGCGTCAAGATTTCGAAGAGCTGTTCGAGATCATGGAAGGCCGGCCGGTTTGCATTCGCCTGCTCGACCCGCCGCTCCACGAGTTCCTGCCCCGCACCGAACGCGAGGTGGCCGAGCTGGCCGAGACTGCCGGTGTCGCACCGGATGTGTTGCGCCGCCGTATCGCCAACCTCGAAGAATACAACCCGATGCTGGGCCATAGAGGTTGTCGCCTGGCGGTCTCTTTCCCTGAGATTGCCGAAGTCCAGACGCGAGCCATCTTCGAAGCGGCCATCGCAGCGGAGAAGAAGCTTGGGCAGCCAATCGTACCGGAAATCATGGTTCCGCTGGTCGCTGCGCGAAAGGAACTCGACTACGTCAAGGCAATCATCGCCCGTATAGCCATCGAAGTATCGGAGACAGCCGGGCAGCCGGTGAACTACAAGGTCGGCACCATGATCGAGCTGCCACGGGCAGCCCTCATGGCCGAGGACATTGCCCAATCCGCAGCCTTCTTCTCCTTCGGCACCAATGACCTGACCCAGACCACGTTCGGCATCAGCCGTGACGACGCGGCATCCTTCTTGCCGACCTATTTGCAAAAGGGCGTGCTCGCCCGTGATCCCTTCGTCAGCATTGATCGCGACGGCGTCGGCGAACTGATCCGCATCGCGATTGAACGCGGACGGAAATCGCGCCCCGACATTGGTCTTGGCATGTGCGGCGAGCACGGCGGCGACCCGTCATCGATCGCCTTCTGTGAAGAAGCTGGCCTTGCCTATGTTTCCTGCTCACCCTTCCGTCTGCCGATCGCCCGTCTGGCAGCGGCGCGTGCCGTCGTTCTCGGCCGCAAGGAACAGCTCAGTAACTGACGCGGTCGGCGATGAAGCGAGCCGTCGCCGGTCCCGTGAACAGAACCATGAAGAACCGCATGGTCTGCATGGCCATCACGAAAGACATGTCGACGTTGCTCGAGGCGGCAATAATTGCGACGGAATCGGCTCCGCCCGGCGACGTGGCAAGATAGGCGGTCAAGAAGTCGACGCCCGTCGCGGCGGCCAGAACGGTGGCATATATCGCGCAGATGCCCACCAGCACGACAATGGCCAGAAGGATGGTCGGCAGCGCACGCGCGGCGTAAACAAGAATCTCACGCGTAAAGCGGCCGCCGATGGCCCACCCGCAAACGGCATAGGAAACCGCCAGCAAGACGGGCGGCAGTTCCACCGTGAGCACACCGGCCCCTTGCAAGCCAATTCCAAACAGCATCGGCACGATCATGGCTCCCGTTGTCAAACGGAAGAGGCGTGAGACGGCAAGACCAACGCCAATCACGGCGAGCGTGTCAGCCAAGTTCAGCCAATTTACCGGCGGAAACCAGGCAACCGCCGTACCGCCGGTGATCGTCATATCTAGATAGAGCCGCGCCGCCAACGATGCACTGGTGGCGACGATCAGGACGCGCAGATACTGCATGACGGCAACAAGCCGAGTATCGCCACCATAGGCTTCGGCCATGATCACCATCGCTGTGGCGGCGCCTGGCGAAGCGCCCCAAACGGCCGTTGTTCCAGGAAGCACGCGGAAGCGGGCGAGCATATAGCCGATGACATTGGCGGTCAGTACCACCGAGGCCACGCCAAGCAGAATGACCGGCCATCCCTTGAGGATCTCGCCGAGCACCGTTGGCGGCATTGCGCGTGCCATCAGCGTGCCGACCACGCCCTGCGCCAGCATGAAGCCCCACTTAGGAACGGCAACCGCACTGCCCCTCACGCCAAGCAAGATCGCCGCGATCATCGGACCAAGCAAAAGAGCGGCAGGCAAGTGCAGAAGCTCAAGACCAACACTGAAAGCGCCCGACATGCAGAGCAGAATTGCCCAACGGACAGACATGGCGCGAAAGCCGGAGCTCGGCTGCGGGAAAGACATCAACAAGGACCGATCGGCTATGGGGGACACGGCTTGGATCGCGAGAGCGACAAATCCGTCATCATTGTATCGATACACCCGCCTAACGCCTGTGGACCAGACGTTTTTACGAATAGCTGCCCCGCTAGCAGTTCAGCCAGCTGAAAATAACAACCGAGACGATTGGTTTAGCTGCGAAAGCAACCAAGAAATTCTATACCAGCAAAAGCAAGTTTATGACCAATAAATGATCTGCTTACCTATTTTTTAGGCAACATATAAAGCCGGGAAATTACTTTTCATAAATGTATTGACGATTAGTACTACGCCTACTCTGCCACCATACGCGGATTTGATATGTTCCTTCTTGATACGCGCGGCAAACTTCTCCACCGCATCATCTTCACGGCGTCGCTGATCGTGGTAGCGAGCTTCGCCCTTTTCTCGACAACCATCTACCTGCTGCAGCGACAGGACCTTGAAGACAACCTCGCTCGCAGCCTGGCGACCACCGGAAGCAGCGTCGCATCCGGCACAGGGAATTGGTTTCAGGGACGCCTGCTGATCGCCACACAGGCGGCCGATGCCATCGGCGCGTCGAGGGACGTGCTTGATCTTGTCCTCTCGGGCAAGACGCTGGGTTCGGAGTTCCTGTCTGTCTATCTCGGCGAAGAGACAGGCGCATTCACCATCTCGCCCAAGGCTGAGATGCCAAAGGGTTACGACCCGCGCAAACGGCCCTGGTACATCGACACAACCAAGGCAATGTCGACCCAGCTGACCGAGCCTTACATGGACATGGCCACCAACAAGATGGTCATTTCCGCCTGCGTACCCGTCAGTGCCGGTGGCAAGCTGATCGGCGTGTTCGGCGGCGATTTCGCGCTCGACGCGCTGATCTCGCGCATCAAGGCCGCAAACTTCGGCGGCATGGGTCAAGCCTTTCTCGTTTCCTCCGAAGGCAAGATACTTGTCCATCCGGATGCGAGCCTGGTGGGCAAGCAGCTCTCCGATGCATTCTCGGGCCTTTCGAGGCCAAAAACCGACGGCGTGATCGATACCGTCTTTGGCGGCCGCAACAACGTCGCCAGTTTTGTGGCTGTCGAAGGGCTGCCGGTCAAATGGTATGTCGGCGTGGCCGTCGACAGCGACATGGCCTATGCCAGCCTCAACAAGCTGGGTATCACCGCCCTCATCGCGACGATCGCGGCAACCGTGCTCATGCTCGTTGCCTTGGGACTGGTGCTGAAGCGTGTCGTCGCTGAACCGATCACCACAATGACGGTCGCCATGCGCTCACTGGCCGGCGGTGACCTTCGGACCGACATCCCGGGTCTCGACCGCAGAGACGAAATCGGTCACATGGCCGCCGCGGTAGCTGTCTTCCGCAGCAACGCCGAAGAACGCGATCGTCTTGAGGCGAGCCAACAGGCTGCCGTCGACGAGCGCGAACGGCGCGCCGCCCGTGCCGAAGCCTTGATTGACGACTTCAGGGCTGAAGTCACGGGAACCATCGGCCAAGTGGTGGATGCCGCCCAGCTCCTTGAAGCATCGGCAAAGGAACTGATGACGACTGCCGAGGGCAGCGAGCGCAGCAGTGGTGTCGCTGCCAGCGCTGCCGAACAGGCGTCCGGAAACGTTCGCTCGGTTGCCGCCACCTGTGAAGAGCTTGAAGCTTCGACCAACGAGATTGCCCGCCAGGTCGAGACCTCTCAGACCGTCGCGAGCAAGGCGCGTTCGTCAGCCAACGAAACGCGCGAAACAGTTGGACGGCTGCTTGCGGCCACCGACCAGATCAACCAGGTGGTAGGCCTGATCACGGCCATTGCCGAGCAGACCAACCTGCTCGCTCTCAATGCAACGATCGAGGCGGCGCGGGCGGGCGAAGCCGGCAAGGGCTTTGCCGTGGTTGCAGCAGAGGTCAAGTCGCTCGCCAACCAGACGGCCAAGGCCACCGAGGACATCTCGCGCAAGATCGGCGAGATCAAAGTGGTGTCGGACAATACGGTCAATGCCATCACCGAGATCGGCGAGATCATTGAAGAGGTCAACACCGTCTCCGCCAGCATCACGTCTGCGGTCACCCAACAGACGGGCGCCACGGGTGAGATCACGCGCAACATGCAGGAAGCGGCCCGCGGCAACAGCGAACTGTCGCGCACCATCATCGAGCTGAGTAGCGGCGCTGCGACCACACGCGCCGAGGCAAAGACGGTGCTGGATGCGGTCACCTCGCTGAAGCAGTCTTCGGTGAATCTTGGTCACAAGGTGGAAAGCTTCCTGACCGAAATAGACGCCGCCTGAATTATCCCATCTCGACAGGCAAAGAGCCCGATTGTCCATGACAGTCGGGCTCTCTCGCAACGGGCCGGCACGATATTCGCCTGCGGGCGCCAATTCTCCTGTTCACTCGATTCTTCCTACCCTTGTCGGGGCCGCAAAACGCCTCTATCAGGGGGGCTTATGATAACGAAAGCCGCCAATCCCTACGGATTCAGCCGCCCGCACCTCCTCGGGATCGAGGGCCTTTCTCCCCTGGAGATCGTTGACCTTCTCGACCGAGCCGAAGAGAACATCGAACTCGGCCGGCAACCCTCCAAAAAGCGCGACAGCCTGACAGGCCGTACGCAAATCAATCTCTTCTTCGAGAACTCGACGCGCACGCAGTCGTCGTTCGAGCTGGCCGGCAAGCGGCTTGGCGCGGACGTGATGAACATGGCGGTCGGCCAGTCGTCGGTGAAGAAGGGCGAAACGCTCATCGACACGGCGATGACGCTGAACGCGATGAACCCGGATGTCATCGTGGTGCGCCACAATGCCTCAGGCGCCGTAGCGCTCCTGGCACAAAAGGTCGATTGCTCGGTGGTCAATGCTGGAGACGGCAGCCATGAACACCCGACGCAAGCCCTTCTCGACGCACTGACCATCCGCAGGCACAAGCAGCGGATCGATGGTCTCGTCATCGCTATCTGCGGCGATGTCGCCCACAGCCGCGTTGCCCGCTCCAATGTTCTGCTGCTGACCGCGCTCGGTGCGCGCGTCAGACTGGTTGGCCCGTCGACATTAGTGCCCGGCGCCTTCCGCGATATGGGCCTCGAAATCTTCACCTCCATGCGCGAAGGACTGAAGGACGCCGACATCGTCATGATGCTGCGCCTGCAGCGCGAGCGCATGCAAGGGTCGTTTGTCCCCTCGGTGCGCGAATACTTCCACTATTGGGGCCTCGATGAGGAGAAGCTCTCCTATGCCAAGCCTGACGCGCTCGTCATGCATCCCGGTCCGATGAACAGAGGCGTGGAAATTGACCCGGCCGTCGCCGATGGCCCGCAAAGTCTGATACGCGAACAGGTGGAAATGGGCGTCGCCATCCGCATGGCCGTGCTCGATGCAGTGGTCAACGCCAAAGGCAACGGCGGGGAGGCCTTCCTATGAGTGAGGCAACCCAGATCCGCCCGATATGGCTGACCAACGCCCGCGTCGTCGACCCTTCGCAAGGCATCGACGGTCCGGGTGGCGTTCTGATGATCGATGGTCGCATTGCAGCGGCAGGGCCATCGGCTGCCAACAACGGTGCGCCGGAAGGAACGGAGGTCCTCGATTGCCAAGGGCATGTCGTTGCGCCGGGTCTTGTCGATCTTTGCGCTCACGTCGGCGAACCAGGCCATGAACACCGTGAGACATTCGCCTCGGCCGGTCGCGCCGCTGCAGCCGGTGGCATCACGACATTGGTCGCCATGCCGGACACCGATCCTTGCATCGACGATCCCGCCCTCGTCGATTTCGTGGCGACGCGCGCGCGCGGCACATCGGTCGTACGCGTGCGGGTGATGGCGGCCTTGACCAAGGGCCAGGAAGGCGCCGAGCTCACCGAGTTCGGTCTCCTGGGCGAAGCCGGTGCCATTGGCTTCACATCGGGTCGCGGCGCCATCGCCAATGCGCAGGTTCTCCGGCGGGCGCTGACCTATGCCAAGGACTTTGGTGCCCTTGTCTGCAATCGCCCCGAAGATCCGGCGCTCAAGGGCAGTGCCGTGATGAACCTGTCGGAAACGGCGGTGCGGCTTGGCCTGCAGGGCATCCCGGCCGAAGCGGAAACCACCATGCTGGCGCGCGATCTGCGCCTCGCACGCCTCGCCGGGGGACGCTATCATGCCTCTCTGCTGTCGGCCGCCGAGTCGCCCGAGCTGATGGCCTGGGCCAAGGATCGCGGGATCGCGGCGACGGCGTCGGTATCGGCGGCCCATCTCACACTGAACGAGATGGACATCGGCGCCTATCGCACCTTCTTCAAGCTGTCGCCACCGCTCCGCGCCGAGGCCGACCGCCAGACGCTCGTCGAGGCAGTGAAGACAGGTGCAATCGACGTCATCGTCTCCAACCACGATCCGCAGGACGTGGAGACCAAGCGTCTCCCCTTTGCCGAAGCGGCGGACGGTGCCATCGGCCTTGAAACCTTCCTCTCGGCAGGTCTCAGGCTGGTCCATGATGGCTCTTTGACGCTCATGAGGTTGATCGAGGTAATGTCAACCAGGCCAGCACAGATCGCCGACATCGACGCAGGCACTCTCAGGAAGGGGGCCGCGGCCGACGTTGTGGTGTTCGATCCCGAAGAGCCCTGGGTCCTCAACGCCAAGGATATTCTTTCAAAGGCGAAGAATACCCCTTATGACGGCGCTCGCTTCACCGGTCGCGTTCGGCACACATTTGTCGGCGGAACAACCGTGTTTGAGCGCTGAACTCTGAAGGCATTCAAACAGAGCAGATAGTCACCAAGATCGCCGAGGACGCCATGTTTGAGACCGTCAGCCCCTGGGTTGCCTATGCCATCGCCGCGCTTGTCGGATACGGGCTGGGCTCCATTCCCTTTGGTCTTCTCCTGACCCGGGCAGCGGGCCTCGGAGACGTTCGGTCCATCGGCTCAGGAAATATCGGCGCTACCAATGTTCTGCGGACGGGCAACAAGAAGCTCGCGGCCGCCACGCTCCTCCTCGATCTTCTGAAGGGCACTGCGGCTGTCGTCCTGATCCGGCTTCTCATGCCCGAGGTCCATGACGCGAACACGCTCGCCGGTTTCGCCGCCTTTCTCGGGCACCTGTTTCCGGTCTGGCTCGGCTTCAAGGGCGGCAAGGGCGTCGCGACCTATATCGGCGTACTGCTCGGCCTGTTCTGGCCAGCAGTGCTGATTTTCGCTGGCGTCTGGATCGCTGTCGCCTATTTCAGCCGCTACTCGTCCCTCGCCGCTCTCACGGCGACCGTCGTGGTACCCCTTTCCCTCTGGGCGCTTGGGCAGAATGTCCTGGCCGGAACCTTCGCTCTGCTGAGCATCATTGTCTGGATCAAGCACCACGCCAACATTCGGCGGCTCGTCGCCGGCACCGAAGGCAAGATCGGGCAAAAGGGCTAAGGGAGCGAGGCAAGACGCATGGTTGAGCTTTCCGACGACCAGCGCGTCTCCTGGCTGCGCCTGATCCGGTCCGAGAATGTTGGGCCGGCCACATTCCGCGGCCTCATCAACCATTACGGCTCTGCCGAGGCGGCGCTCGACGCCCTCCCCGCCCTCGCCCGACGCGGAGGCTCGGCCAAGACGATTTCCATTCCGTCCGTGGCAGAGGCCAAGCAGGAGATCGGGCGCACGCTTGATCACGGAGCGCGAATCGTCGCGATTTCTGAAGCCCTGTACCCCACCTACCTGCGACAGATTGCCGCCCCGCCGCCGCTCATCACGCTACGTGGAGGATCGCCGCGTCTGTTCGGCCGGCCGACGGCAGCCATCGTTGGCTCGCGCAACGCCTCGCTGGCGGGGCACAAGATGGCCGAACGCATCGGTCGAGGCCTCGGTAGCGCCGGTTTCGTCGTGGTTTCGGGGCTGGCGCGCGGCATCGACGGCGCGGCACATCGGGCAGCGTTGGAGACCGGCACCGTAGCGGTGATAGCTGGCGGCATCGATCACGTCTACCCAGAAGAGCACGCTCCGCTGATGGAAGAAATCGTCAGCCATGGCGGCGCCATTCTCACGGAAATGCCGTTCGGCTGGATGCCACGCGCCAAGGACTTTCCGCGCCGTAATCGCATCGTCTCCGGCATGAGCCTCGGCGTTGTCGTGGTCGAGGCGGCAGTGCGCTCCGGCACGCTGCATACAGCTCGCTACGCACTCGACCAGGGGCGAGAGGTTTTCGCCGTACCCGGCTCGCCGCTCGATCCACGCGCCGAAGGCACCAACAAGCTGATCCGCGACGGAGCAACGCTAACGCGCTCAGCCGACGACGTTATTTCCGTCCTCAACCCCATGCTGGAAGACGATGCACCCAGCCTCCCCGGGCTGTTCGAGGGGAGCGAGGACGCAATCTCCGATACCGTCAGCTCCCAGAGCCGTGCCAAGGTCATTGACGCACTCGGGCCTGCGCCGGTTTCCATCGATGACATCATTTCGCATACCGGATTGCCGTCTTCGATCGTCTCCGTGGTTCTGCTCGAGCTCGATCTTGCGGGAAGGATCGAACGGCACGGAAGCCAGCTTGTTTCGCTGGTCAGCTGAAACTCCTCACGCCCGTGCGCGCAGGGAACGACCCTTGCTTAATCCGGAGGTCGCACTTAAAGAGGGCTGAGCCTTAATCCTAAAATTGTCCGGCGCACCTGAATGAACCTCGTGATCGTGGAGTCGCCTGCCAAGGCGAAGACCATCAACAAATATCTCGGCCGCGATTACACGGTGCTGGCATCCTATGGCCACATCCGCGACCTTCCGGCAAAGGACGGTTCGGTTCTGCCCGACAACGACTTCTCCATGAGTTGGGAAGTCGATGGTAAATCCAGCAAGCGCGTATCCGATATCGCTGCTGCCCTGAAGGATGCCGACAAGCTCATTCTCGCCACCGACCCCGATCGCGAGGGCGAGGCGATTTCCTGGCACGTCCTCGAAGTATTGGGTGCCAAGCGCGGTGCGCTGAAGGGCAAGACAATCCAGCGCGTCGTCTTCAATGCCATCACCAAGCAGGCCGTGCTCGATGCCATGGCCAAGCCGCGCGATGTCGATCAGCCGCTGGTGGAGGCCTACCTCGCCCGCCGCGCGCTCGACTATCTCGTCGGCTTCACGCTGTCGCCCGTTCTTTGGCGCAAGCTGCCCGGCGCTCGCTCGGCTGGTCGCGTCCAGTCGGTGGCGTTGCGTCTGGTCTGCGACCGCGAGAACGAGATCGAGACCTTCAAGCCGCAGGAATACTGGTCCGTCATCGCCAAGCTCGCCAATCCAGCTGGCGATGAATTCGAGGCCCGCCTTTCCGAGTGGAAGGGCAAGAAAATGGGGCGCCTCGACGTTTCCGACGGCGTAACCGCCAACGAAATCCGCGCCTTCCTGAACAGCGCCGCCTTCTCTGTGACCGATGCCGAGCAGAAGCCGCAGAAGCGCCATCCCTTTGCACCGTTCACCACCTCGACGCTGCAGCAGGAAGCTTCGCGCAAACTGGGCTTTTCGGCACAGCGCACCATGCAGGTCGCCCAGCGCCTCTACGAGGGAACCGACATCGGCGGCGAAACCGTCGGCCTCATCACCTATATGCGTACCGACGGTGTGCAGATCGCTCCGGAAGCGGTCAACGCCGCGCGTCGGGTGATCTCGCAGGAATACGGCGACCGTTACCTGCCTGAGAAGCCGCGCTTCTACTCCACCAAGGCCAAGAACGCCCAGGAAGCGCACGAAGCCATTCGTCCGACCGACCTTGCCCGTTTGCCGAAGGCCGTCGCCCGCTATCTCGAAGCCGATGAGGCGCGTCTCTACGAGCTCGTCTGGAAACGCACCATTGCCAGTCAGATGCAGAGCGCCGACTTCGAGCGCACAACCGTCGACATCACAGCGAAAAGCGGCGGTACGTCAGCTGGTCTTCGTGCCACTGGTTCGGTCCTGAAGTTCGACGGCTTCCTGGCACTCTATCAGGAGAGCCGCGACGACGAGGAAGATGAGGACGGCTCGCGTCTGCCTCCGCTGTCGGTGGGCGACAACCTTGCGCGCAAGTCGGTTTCGGCGAGCCAGCACTTCACCGAGCCGCCGCCGCGCTATACCGAGGCGACTCTCGTCAAGAAGATGGAAGAACTCGGCATCGGCCGCCCTTCCACCTATGCCGCGACGCTGGCCACACTGCGTGACCGCGATTACGTGACGATCGATAAGAAGCGGCTTATTCCGTCCGACACGGGCCGCATTGTCACTGCTTTCCTTGAGAGCTTCTTCACCCGCTACGTCGAATACGACTTCACGGCCAGCCTTGAAGAAGACCTCGACCGCATCTCGGCCGGTGAGGCCGAGTGGCGTGAGGTTCTGCGCCGCTTCTGGACCGACTTCAACACCCGCATCGGCGAGGTGAAGGAGCTGCGCGTCGCCGAGGTGATAGACGCGCTGAACGAAGATCTTGCCGCCCACATTTTCCCCGATCGTGGCGACGGTTCCGATCCGCGTTCCTGTCCCACCTGCGGTACCGGTCGTCTGTCCCTCAAGCTCGGCCGCTTCGGCTCGTTCATTGGCTGCTCCAACTATCCGGAGTGCCGCTACACCCGGCAGCTTGGTGGTGATGGCGAGGCGGAAGCCGCCCTCGGCGAAGGTGGTGTCAAGCTGCTGGGTACCGATCCGGAAACCGGCCTTGACGTCACTTTGAGGTCCGGCCGCTTTGGCCCATATGTTCAGCTCGGCGAAGAAGGCAAACCGAAGCGAGCTTCCCTGCCCAAGGACTGGACGGTCGAGAACGTCGACCTCGAACGCGCCTGCCGACTGCTTTCACTGCCGCGCACCATCGGAAATCATCCGGAGACGGGCAAGCCGATCGAAGCCAACATCGGTCGCTATGGTCCCTACGTCAGCCACGACGGCACATATGCCAACCTTTCGTCGGTCGATGAAGTATTCGACGTTGGCTTGAACCGGGCCGTTGCCGTGCTTGCCGAGAAGAAGGAACGCGGCGGTCGCACCCGCGCCACACCGGCAGCCCTCAAGAGCCTCGGTGAGCATCCAGCGTCGGGCGGAGAAATCACTGTTCGCGACGGCCGCTATGGTCCTTATGTTGCCTGGGGCAAGTTCAACGCCACCCTGCCCCGCGGCAAGGATCCGCAGACGGTCACCCTCGAAGAAGCTGTGGCGCTGATCGCCGACAAGGCCGCCAAGGCTCCGAAAGCCAAGCCCGCCAGGACGCCGAAGAAGGCTGCCGAAGGGGACGATGCTGCGGAGAAGAAGAAGGCCACGTCTAAAGCTGCAACGGCAACCAAAGGCGCTAAAAAGACGGCTGGGAAATCCACAGGCACCAAGGCGAAAGCTGCGCGGAAAACCGACCGGTAGAGGCCTGAAGCGGCCGGATCATTTACCATTTTAACGTTTGCATTGGGCGAATCCTTACATTCTATCTATACTATTGAACGATAGCGGCGTGGCGCGCGTTCAATGGTCTAGAAGAACAACAATGTATGGCGAGATCCTGCGGACGCTGCTGAACAGGCCCGTCCAATCCGAACGCGACGTCAAACTCTTCGCATTTCGTCTCGCCGCGATTTGCTTTGTTCTGGCTTTGGCCGCGGATTCCGCTCTGCAGCTACTGGCGTTCCACGGTTGGCTCAATCTGTTGCGCGGTTGGGCGATAACGATCTGCGTCACCGCTTTGGTAGCCTATCCCGTAGGGGCTTACCTCGGCACGACGCGCTTGGAGCATTATCGCACACGGCTCCGGCTCATGGAGCAAAGCCTCGCTGACAGCCTCACTGGGCTCAAGTACCGCGGAGCACTGGCAACCGACTACGATGCGATTGCGGAACGGCAACGCATTCTTATCCTGGTCTCGCTTGATCGCTTCAAGGCGGTTAACGAGCGCTATGGACATGTTGTCGGCGATCGTGTCCTCATTCGCGCCGCCCGCGTAATCGCCGAAGAACTCGGCAATCTCGGAAATATCTATCGAACCGATGGTACTGAGTTCACCGTGCTAGCCACGGAATGCACCTTGGCCGAGGCCAAATCGCAGGTTCTGGCGTTATTGGCGAGGTTCGAAAGCAGCAACTTCGGAAACCTGGAAAAGCCTGTATGCCTGACAGCCTCCGCAGGCATTGCTGAGGCGCTCGCCGATACCGCCTTTGCGCAAGCCTTTTCGGCAGCCGACAACGCCCTCGAGTCCGCAAAGGCGGCCGGCCGCAGCAGAGTCTGTGTTGCTTCCGAACCGATTGAAGCCGGGATCGTCGAAGGCAACGAAGTGATCTGGAGTTCGGAACTGTCGGCCCTGCCGCGCGGCAGAAGGGCAAAGCGGACCTAGCATCGCCAAGAAATCTGGATTTTGAGAGGGTGGCCCGCCGCAAGATTGCGGCGCTGGCCTTGCGCCTCCATCTGTGGTCTATGTCACAACCACCTCAAACCGCAGGAAACACACGCTTGGCCCGCAAGCTCCGCCCGACCGACGAACCCGCAACCCCGACCCGAGAAGCGATCCTTCGTTTCATCTCGGAGCATCCCGGCAAGGGCACAAAGCGCGACATCGCGCGTGCATTCGAGGTGCATGGCGAGGGGCGCGTCGTCCTGAAGCGGATCCTGAAGGAGCTGGAAGGCGAAGGCCTCATCGAGCGGCGTCATCGGCGCTTCAACGAGCCAGGCGCCTTGCCCTCTGTGCTGGCTTGCGACATCGTCAGCCGCGATCGCGATGGCGATCTCTACGCCGAACCGGCCGAATGGGATGCCGACCAAGGCCCAAGGCCGAGGTTCATCGTGATTGCCGTGCGCCGCCGACGCGGCGAACATGGTCCGTCGGCTGGCCTGGGCGATCGCGTCTTGGCTCGGGTTGTCGATCTTCCCGATGGTTATGAAGGCCTTGCCCGCGCTGGCATTCGCGTGATGAAGGTGCTGGAGAAGAAGCCGGAGGGTGTGCTGGGCATCCTACGCGTCACGGACGGCGGCGCCCGCCTCTTGCCGATTTCCAAGAAGCAGTACGAGGAGTTGATCGTCGACGCGGCCGACCTGGGCACAGCGCAAGACGGTGACCTCGTATCGGTTGACATCATCCGCTCAAGCCGCCTCGGCCTCAGTCGTGCTCGGGTGCGCGATACGATTGGCAATCTCCGCTCGGAAAAAGCCGTGTCGATGATCGCCATCCATGCCAACGACATTCCCTACGTCTTCCCCGAAGCGGTGATCCGCGAGGCCGAAGCGGCCAAGCCGGCGACAATGGACAGCCGCGAGGACTGGCGTTCCCTCCCCCTTGTGACAATCGACCCGCCGGACGCCAAGGATCATGACGACGCCGTCCACGCGGTTGCCGACGATAATCCGGCCAACGTTGGTGGCCATATCGTCACGGTCGCGATCGCCGACGTTTCGGCCTATGTCCGCCCCGGTTCGGACCTTGATCGAGAAGCGCTGAAGCGCGGCAATTCGGTCTACTTCCCCGACCGCGTCATTCCCATGCTTCCCGAGAAGATCTCCAACGATCTTTGCTCGCTGAAGGAAGGCGTCGATCGGCCGGCCGTGGCCGTGCGCATGATATTCGATGCGGAGGGCCGAAAGAAAAGCCATAGCTTCCATCGCATCATGATGCGGTCTGCGGCCAAGCTGTCCTATGTCGAAGCGCAGGCGGCAATCGATGGGGCCCCGAATGATAATACGGCGCCAATCCTTGCCAGCGTGCTCAAGCCGCTATGGACTGCCTACGACATTCTCGCAGCGGCCCGTGATGCGCGCGGTCCGCTTGATCTCGACCTGCCCGAACGCAAGGTATTGCTGAAACCCGATGGCACCGTGGACCGCATCGTCACGCCGGAACGGCTGACCGCCCACCGGCTCATCGAAGAGTTCATGATCCAGGCCAACGTGGCTGCCGCGGAAACCCTGGAGAAGCGTCGTACGCCGCTTCTTTATCGGGTCCACGATCAGCCTTCGCTTGCCAAGCTGGAGTCGCTGCGCGAGTTCCTGGCGACACTCGACATGAAGATCGCCAAGCAGGGCAACCTTCAGCCGGAACTGTTCAATCGCATCCTTGAACGGGTCGAAGGCACGCCACAGGCCTATCTCGTCAATGAGGTGGTTCTGCGCTCTCAGAGCCAGGCTGAATACTCGCCGGTCAATATTGGCCACTTCGGCCTCAACCTTCGGAAATATGCCCACTTCACCTCGCCGATCCGCCGCTATGCCGATCTGGTCGTCCATCGCGGTCTGATCACCGCACTTGGTCTTGGCGAGGGTGGCTTGCCTGACGGCGTGGAAGACACCCTGCCGCGTATCGCAGAGGATATCTCGGCCGCCGAGCGGCGCGCCATGCAAGCCGAGCGTGAAACCATCGACCGGCTGATCGCCGGCTGGCTTGCCGATCGGGTTGGGGCCGTCTTCCGCGGTCGCATATCCGGCGTAACCAAGGCGGGGCTTTTCATCCGCCTCGAAGAGACGGGCGCTGACGGCTTCATTCCCATTTCGACGTTGGGCGACGACTACTTCGCTTACGACGAAGCAAGGCACGCGCTGATCGGTTCGAGGACGGGTGAGACCTATCGCCTCGGAGATACGGTCGAGGTGCGTCTCATCGAGGCAGCGCCTTTTGCGGGCGCGTTGCGCTTCGAGATGATGTCGGAAGGCAGTGCCGGGCGGCCGCTTGGCCGAGGTGCCGCCATGCGCGCTGCCAAGGCGCGCAAGGACCGCGAGCGCAAGGAACGAATGAGCAAGGTGAGGCGCGGCGGTCGCTAAAGTCGCCGCGCCATTCCCGGTCAAACGCCGAGGCGCGGCCCCTCGATGGCAGGGCAGCGGTCCATGACGACCTTGACGCCCTTTGCCTCGGCACGCTCGAAGCCCGCTTCATTGATGACACCGAGCTGCAGCCAGATCGTCTTCGGCTTCACAGGCAGCGCGAGCGCCTCATCTATGGTATCGCCAGCAGCCTCGGAATTGCGGAACACGTCGACCATGTCGATTTCCGCCGGCACTTCGGCCAGACTGGCGTAGACCTTCCGGCCCTGCAGCTCCTGCCCTGCCAGCCCAGGATTGATGGGATAGACTTCGTAGCCACGGCCGATCAGAAAACCCATGACACCATAGACGGCGCGCGATGGATTCTGGCTGGCGCCAACCACGGCGATAGTCCGCGTCTCCTCGAGAATGCTGGTGATGTCGTCGTCGGTCTTGCCGTCGATAGCCATCGGGGACACTCCTTTTTGCGATTCAAAGTGTCACTATGCCATGATCGTCGACCTTGACGAAAGGATTGTAGGCCACTTCCCAGAGATGGCCGTCGGGATCGGCGAAATAGCCCGAGTACCCGCCCCAGAACACTCTCTGTGGCTTCTTCTTCAGCGTCGCCCCCGCCGCAAGCGCATGCGACATGGCCGCGTCCACCGCTTCCTCGGATGGATAGTTGTGGGCGAGCGTCACGCCATCGAAACCATGACCGTCGTCGGCAACCGCGGCATCTTCGGCAAGCAGTCCCCTGGGAAAGAGTGACAGCACCAGCGAACCGATCTGAAAGAACACAATGTTTTCGCTAGAGCCCGGGCCAGCCGTGAAGCCAAGCGCCTCGTAGAAGGCGCGTGAGCGCTGGAGATCGGCAACGCCGAGAGCGATGATCGATACGGTAGAAAAATGCTGGCTTCCGGGCATAGGTCTCTCCTTTTTCTCGGGTCCATTTTAGCGCGCAACAATTCCATGCGCGTCAGCAGTCTTGAACTAAACGTCCCGCAGATAACCTGCAAATGCGGGAAAACTGGCCCTGGATGCTTGACTCGGCGCGGCCGACGTGGTGTCAGGCGCGTCAGCAAGGAGCCGGCCTTGACCGGCTAACCGCAAGAACGAGGTGGAGAGCCATGTTCGACTTGACTGGAATGACGGCGCTTGTAACCGGCGCCTCCGGCGGCATCGGTGGCGCGATCGCCACGGCACTGCACACGCAAGGTGCGAAGGTGGCACTTTCCGGAACGCGGCTTGCACCGCTCGAAGAACTGGCCGGCCGGCTGGGCGACCGCACCCATATCGTGACCGCCAATCTCTCCGACCGCGCCGACGTGGACCGGCTGTTCACCGAAGCCGAGGCAGCTCTTGGTCAGGTCGACATCCTGATCAACAATGCGGGCATCACGCGCGACGGCCTGTTCATGCGCATGAAGGACGAGGACTGGGATCAAGTGATCGAGGTCAACCTCACCTCTGGCTTCCGCCTCGCCCGTGCCGCTATCAAGGGCATGATGAAGCGCCGTTTCGGTCGCATCGTCGGTATCACCTCGATCGTCGGCGTCACAGGCAATCCGGGTCAGGGCAACTATGCGGCGGCGAAGGCCGGCATGATCGGCATGACCAAGGCACTGGCGGCCGAAGTGGCGACGCGCGGCATCACGGCGAACTGTGTGGCGCCCGGGTTCATCGAGACCGCGATGACCGACGCGCTCAATGACAAACAGAAGGAAGGCACGCTGGCAGCCGTACCGATGGGCCGACTGGGCACGTCGGACGAGATCGCCGCCGCCTGCGTCTACCTTGCGAGCCGTGAGGCGTCTTACGTCACCGGCCAGACGTTGCACGTCAACGGCGGCATGGCCATGATCTGAACAACCGTCTGGCCGAGAGCCTCGACCAGACGCAATTTCAAGGGTTTCGCGGATGGTAAAAGAACCGTTCGCGATCATCGGCGGTTTCGCCGGCATATTCGGTTCTAATTGAAATATTCGAACGACCAGAATATGCCCAAGCAATTGACTCCGGAGGATTTCCTTTCCGATCAGACGAATTCGTCCGATTGGGAAATGCTCTGGGGGCCGCTAGTCATCAGGGGCGAAGTGTGTTACCAAGCCCGCGATCTGATCGGGAACTGTTCTAGGACCCGCCCGAAGGTCGTGAGCACGAGCATTGGCTGAGATCGCCACGATTTTCCGAAGGGTTCGGACTTGTTCGGCCCCGGGGGCGGGCGATCGGACCAACCGGGGGGTGGTGCTGCAAGGCACTCGCATGCTCGACACCTTCGGTAGCCGGTCTCCGCCAAACGGCTTCGCGGTTGCGAGGCAGAGTGGCGAAGAGCCGACGTCCCGTTCGGCATTGGATTTGGACTAATAAGGATCCGTGAACATGAGCGAAGTCGCTGAAAAGGTGAAGAACATCGTCATTGACCACTTGGGCGTTGATGCCGACAAGGTGGTTCTCGAAGCTTCCTTCATCGAAGACCTGGGTGCTGACTCTCTCGACACTGTCGAGCTGGTTATGGCCTTCGAAGAAGCCTTCGGCGTCGAGATCCCCGACGATGCCGCCGAGACGATCCTGACGGTCGGCGACGCCGTCAAGTTCCTCGAGAAGGCGACGGCCTGATTTCCGGACGCGTTCGGCAGGAAAGCAGTTCCTCACCAAGGGACTGCTTTCTTTGCTTGGCAGCGCGTTCTTGGGACCTAGGCAAACCTGCTCAGCTTGATCAGTTTGATCGATCTACGGCAGCATAAAGGCCCCTTCGCACCGTCAATTGCGTCCCGTTGCGCGTGTCCTCCCCATGGCGGCGACGGACCCGGCGGAGACGAACAACAGGGAGGCTCTCGTCCAAATGAGACGAGTCGTCATCACCGGTCTCGGCATGGTCACGCCGCTCGGCTGCGGCGTCGAGCAGAACTGGGCTGCCATCAAGGCAGGCAAAAGCGGCGTCCGCCGCATCGAATCCTTCCCCGTGGATGATATTGCTTGCCAAATCGCCGGCATTATCCCGCGCGGTGATGGTACAAACGGCACCTTCAATCCCGATCTCGCCATGGATCCCAAGGATCAGCGCAAGGTCGACGATTTCATCATCTTCGCCTTGGAAGCCGCCCGCCAGGCGGTGGAAGACAGCGGATGGAAGCCGACTGACTATGAAGATCAGGCGCGCTCGGGTGTGCTCGTCGGCTCGGGTATCGGCGGCATCAACGGCATCGTCGAAGCCGGTTACACGTTGCGCGACAAGGGGCCGCGCCGCGTCTCTCCGTTCTTCATTCCCGGCCGGCTGATCAACCTCACCGCTGGCTACATCTCGATCGCCCATGGCTACAAGGGCCCGAACTCGTCGGTTGTCACCGCCTGTTCGACCGGCTCACACGCCATAGGCGATGCCGCGCGGCTCATCGCTAATGACGAGGCCGATGTGATGATCGCCGGTGGCTCGGAAAGCCCGGTCTGCCGCATCTCGCTCGCCGGCTTTGCTTCGATGAAGGCGCTCTGCTTCACCTTCAACGATCGCCCGGAACAGGGCTCGCGTCCTTATGATCGTGACCGCGATGGTTTCGTGATGGGCGAAGGTGCCGGTGTCGTCGTCGTAGAAGAGCTCGAACACGCCAAGAAGCGTGGCGCTACCATCTATGGCGAGATCGTCGGCTACGGCATGTCGGGCGACGCCTATCATATTACCGCCCCCTCCGAGGATGGTGACGGCGCCTACCGCTGCATGAAGGCAGCTCTGCGTCACGCCAAGATTTCCCCCGAAGAGATCGGCTACGTCAACGCGCATGGTACGTCGACCATGGCCGACGGCATCGAGGTGGGCGCCGTCGAGCGTGTGTTCGGCGATGCTGCCAAGAACCTGTCCATGTCGTCGACCAAATCGATGACCGGCCATCTTCTGGGAGCCGCCGGCGCGATTGAGGCGATCTATTCAACGCTCGCCGTGCGCGACGGCATCCTGCCGCCGACCATCAACCTCGACAATCCCAACGTCGAGACTCCGATCGATCTGGTGCCTCACAAAGCCAAGGAAAAGAAGCTGCGCTACGCGCTCTCCAACTCCTTCGGCTTCGGCGGCACCAATGCTTCGCTGATCGTCAAGGCGTTCGAAGGCTGATCCTAGATCAGCGGAAGCTGATAAAGATGGCCCGTCGGTCTCGTCCGGCGGGCCTTTTGATTCGATTGGCGAAAGCTGTGGCAATCATCGAAGCGACGCTTGCCAACGCTGGAGGTGAAGTGTTGCTTGAAGACTCGCCCGAACGGGCCGGGAGACGCGTCGCCCAGTGGCTTGCGCATCTGAACGGCCGTCGTTCCGTGCTGCTGCCACAATCGTGGGCGGAAGTGACGGACCGCGCCCCATGAAGAGATCAAGGCCCATGGACGATAGGCAGGACGCAACCGACACCACCGAAGAGACAAAGACTCGGGTCAACCCGAAGAGTCCTCGGGAAGCGCTCGCGCCTGAGCAGGCGCCCCCTTTGCCGCGGTCCCGGCGCGCACGAAATCCGATCGTGGTCATCATGAATGCCCTGGTGACCCTGCTGTTGCTCGCTGTTCTCGCAGCCGGCGCATTGCTTTATTGGGGCAAGCGTGAGTTCGAGAGGCGTGGTCCGCTGGCGGTGGAAAAGGTGGTCATCATTCCGGCCGACAGTGGCCTCGTACACATCGCCGACATCCTGGAGACGGAGGGGGTGATCGAAAGCCCCTACGACATGCTGGGCCACTACATTTTCATCGGCGGTGTGCGTGCCTACCAGCAGCAGGGCAAGCTGAAGGCTGGCGAATATGCGTTCCCGGCCGGCATCAGCATGCGGGGCGTCATGAACATGCTGGTGTCGGGCAAGGCAATCCTGCATCAGATCACCTTCCCTGAGGGACTGACGTCCCAGCAGATCGTCGAGCGGCTGAAGCAAAGCGACTTTCTGACCGGCCCGGTCCCGACGGTACCCGCCGAGGGAACGCTGTTGCCGGAAACCTACAGCTTCACGCGCGGCGCCCTTCGAAGCCAGATCCTAGAGCAGATGAAGACCGCTCACACCAAAGCGCTCGAACAGATCTGGGCCGGACGCAACAACGATCTTCCCTTTTCCGACCCGAAGGAACTGGTGACGCTCGCCTCGATCGTCGAAAAGGAAACCGGCAAGGCCGACGAACGACCGCATGTCGCCTCGGTGTTCCTCAACCGTCTAGAACGCAACATGCGTCTGCAGTCGGACCCGACGATCATCTACGGCCTCGTCGGAGGCGCCGGTACACTCGGTAGGCCAATTACCCGTGCTGACATCGACAAACCGACACCTTACAACACCTACCATGTAAACGGGCTGCCGCCGGGACCAATCGCCAATCCGGGCCGCGCCGCGCTTGAGGCGGTCGCCAACCCGTCCAACACCAAGGACCTTTACTTCGTCGCTGACGGCACTGGCGGCCACATCTTCGCGGCCAGCCTTGTTGAGCACAATCGCAACGTCGTCAAATGGCGCAAGGTCGAGCGCGAGAAGGCTGCGGCCGGCAAGGTCGACGTCGACACGAAGGACCCGGACGCCGTCGATCTTCCCCCAGATGCCGACACCGATACTCCACCCGCCGCCAAGGCGCCCGATCCGAACGACCTTCTGGATGGCGCAGCCCCGCGCGACCCGTCGCAGCCGGTATTGCCGCTACCAAAGCCCGACTGAGGAATGAAGAAATAGAGCGGCGGCCCAAAGACCGCCGCTCGAAAACACCAGAGACCGAAGAACGGCCGAAGCTAGCGGGATCCAAGCCCTGCGCGCATCAGAAGGCGTCTGACAGGCGCAACTTCACGAGCGAACATGAGCCCGGCGGCACGTGCCAACTGCACCGGTAGAAAGCCGTTCAAAAGCGAGCGGTTCAGTAAATCAACGCCATTCACTCGCCCGGTAACATCGAACCGGCGCGCCTGTCCGTAGCGCTTGGCGATCGCCTCGCCGTCGAGAATGGAATCCGCCGAAGACTGCCTGGCTCTGCTCACCAGCCCTTCGATTTTCGCGATATCACGAAGCGTGAGGTTGAACCCCTGCGCGCCGATGGGCGGGAAGCCATGCGCCGCCTCGCCCACCAGAACCACGCGACCGGAAGCCAACTGACGCGCCTGGAAGCCAGAGAGCGGCCACCGCTGCCGAGGGCTGTCAATCTTGATCGTCCCGAAGGCAGAGCTGGATCTGCGCTCTATCTCCAGTGCAAGCGCCCCGTCATCAAGCCCATCCATCCGGGCAATTACCTCCGGGCGATCCATCCAGACCAGCGATGAACGGTTGGGGCCATGCGGAACGAAGGTGAACGGTCCGGCTTCCGTATGAAACTCGACCGACGTGTCATGATGCGGCGCGCTGTGCCTGAGCGTCAGCACAAGAGCCTCCTGGGGATAGCTCCAAGATTTCACGTCGATGCCAATAGCCTTGCGGACAAGGGAGTTGCGACCGTCAGCCGCAACGATCAGGGCGGCAACCAGCTGTTCGCCGGAGGAAAGAGTAAGCTGGGAGCCCCCTTCGCTCGGGACAAAGCTTTGAAATAGCGTTTCGAAGCGTGTGATGCGGTCCTGGCGCGCCGCCACGGCATCGGATAACGCGGCGACCAAGGCACCATTTGCAGCGTTGAAGCCGAACTCGGTCCGACCGATCTCGTGCGCGTCGAACGTGGTATCAGGAGCCCGAAAAAGACGAGCGGATGCGTCGACGAGTCGCATTTGCTTGAGCGGGGCTGCAACGGCGGCGAGGCCAGGCCAAACGTCGTGCCGCTTCAAAAAATCGACCGAGCCACCGAGAAGAGCGGTGGTGCGCCAGTCATCGACGGTCGGACGCGGGGCAACGAGCGCCACTGTCACATCCGCATCGGCAAGGGCGATGGCAGCGGCCAGTCCGGCGGGCCCTCCCCCCACCACGGCGACGTCAAAATGTTGCGGCGCTTCGCTCATGGGCATCTCCTGAAACAGGTGCCCTATGTGGCCATATCCGCCGTCTTTGACAAGGCCGGTTGCTCGATACCAGTCCGCCCCTCAAAGAGCGCGGCATGACGGCGGAACAACCTTGTCATGCGATCGACCACCGCACGAATCTCTGGACGATGGCGATCCTCGTTATTCATAACCAGCCAGCTCTTGTGCCGAAGCTCGGCAACCTCTTCGCCAACCCTTTTGAGATCCGGATCTGCGTCGCCAACGAAACAGGGCAGAACGCCCACGCCAGCGCCCGACAGAATGGAGTGGCGGAGCCCCTCTGCCCTACTAACCGTGGCGATGAGATTGTTTGGCCATTTCTCGTGGGGATAGCGGAGATAGCGGGAAACCGCCATTTCCTCGGATACGGCAATCCAGCGATCCAGATGCTGCTCCGGCATACCGATCGAGGCATAAATGGCGTAGGCCACCTCAGGCAGTCTGACGGCCGCGAGATTGGCTTCCTCTGGCTCGAAGGCGCGAATGCCGATGTCGGCGCTTCGATGGGCAAGCGAGGCTCGTTCCTCGCCAATGCCGATATCGATGCCGTGCCGGTCTCCCGTCCGTACCAGTTCGCTGAGGTTGCGCATGAGAAAGCGCGCGCACCAACTGCCGGCGCAGATGCGCACCCTGACAGCGCCACAAAGCCCCGCGTTCCATATTTCCATTTCCCGCCCGGCGACTTCCATGCCCGCGAGATGGTCGAGCAAGGCCTGGCCACCGCCTGTCAACGAGTAGCCGGACTGGCTGCGCACGAACAGACCGCATTCCATCTGCCGCTCCAGTTCCAGCATCCGTCTGCCGATGGTGGCACTGGAAAGGCCGATGCGGTCGGCGGCCGCACTGAGGCTACCGGTGCGGGCGACAGCCAGGAAGATTTGGTAGGAGTCCCAGGGGATGTTTTTCATTTCTGCACGCCAAGTTTCAATCCTGCAGAATTGAACCGATTCACACACAGCCGTATCTAGATGGTGAAACAAGGGAGATCGCCATGAGCCCCGAGCAATATATCCATCTATTTATGCAGCCCAAGCCGAAGAGAAGGTCATTTCCAGATCAAAGTCAATATGACTATGAACTGGAGTTGATAGATCCCGGCCAAAGGACCAGCGTCGTCAAGCGAACTGTTCGCTATATCATCGGACTAATTCACTAGAAGGCGCTAACTTGGAGCGAAAACTCTCAAAATGCGCTGCGTAGAGCAAACGCAGCATGGATGTGCTTTGCCCTTAAGTAGCGACCCAAAATACGGAAGGGCGCCAGCTTCGGCCAGCGCCCTTCTCGTTGAGTTGTTACGAGGTTACCGCGAATTGCGGATCACCTGCACGTCGAGATCCCGGATCTTCTTGCGCAGCGTGTTGCGATTGACGCCCAGCAGCTCCGCCGCCTTGATCTGGTTGCCTCTGGTCGCCGCCAGAGCCGCCCCGATCAACGGGTATTCCACTTCCTTGAGAATGCGATGATAAAGGCCGGGTGGCGGCAAATTGTCGCCGAACTCCGCGAAATACTTGGCAAGGAAGCGCTCCACCGACTCGGACAGATCCTCGTCGGCCGGCGTCTCTTCTTCAACCAATGTCACGGTCGGCGTCGCAAGCTCCGCCTCGATCAGGTTCACCGTAATGGTGTCCTGCGGATAGAGCGCGGCGAGACGACGAACCAGGTTTTCCAGTTCGCGGATGTTACCGGGCCAGCGGTAGCGCTTGAGCCGTTCCACCGCGGCCGACTCTATTTGCTTGGACGGCAGCCCTTCCTTTTCGGCAACGTTGAAGAAGTGCCGAACGAGATCAGGGATGTCCTCGATGCGTTCGCGGAGCGGCGGCAGGCGGATCGGCACCACGTTGAGGCGGAAGAACAGGTCCTCGCGGAACAGGCCCTGATTGATCAGAAGTCGCAGATCCTTGTTCGTGGCGGCGACGATGCGGACATCAGTCTTGATTGGCGTACGACCGCCAACCGTGGTGTATTCGCCCTGCTGCAGCACGCGCAGAAGGCGCGTCTGGGCATCCATCGGCATGTCGCCGATTTCGTCGAGGAAGAGAGTACCGCCCTCGGCCTGCTCGAACCGACCGGCCGAACGCGCCTGCGCACCTGTGAAGGCGCCCTTCTCGTGGCCGAACAGCTCGCTCTCGATCAGGTCGCGCGGGATGGCCGCCATGTTGATCGGCACGAAGGGGCCGGTGCGGCGCTTGCCGTAATCGTGCAGCGCCCGTGCCACCAGTTCCTTACCGGTGCCGCTCTCGCCGGTGATCATCACCGTCAGATCGGTCTGCATCAGGCGGGCGAGAACGCGATAGATTTCCTGCATGGCCGGCGAACGGCCGACCAATGGCATGTTTTCCGAACCGTCTTCGCCGGCATCGAGCCGCTGTTTGCCTTTGGGTTCGGCAAGCGCCCGGCCGACGATGGAGATCAACTCCTTGAGGTCGAACGGCTTGGGCAGATATTCGTAGGCGCCCTTCTCGGAGGCGCGGATCGCCGTCATGAAGGTGTTCTGCGCGCTCATCACGATCACCGGCAGATCGGGACGTGCCTTCTTGATGCGCGGCAGCAGGTCGAAGGCGTTCTCATCGGGCATCACCACGTCGGTGATGACGAGGTCGCCGTCGCCCTGGCTCACCCAACGCCACAGCGTCGCCGCGTTGGAGGTGAGACGCACTTCGTAACCCGCCCGGGACAGAGCCTGGTTCAGCACCGTGCGGATTGCGGAATCATCGTCGGCGACGAGTATGCTGCCGGTAGGCATCGGAAAAGACCCTTTCAGTCCGCGATCTTGTCGACGTAGGCGGGGAGGAGGAGACGGAAGGTGGTGCGGCGAGGCTGGCTCTCGCACTCTATGACACCGCCATGGTCGCCAACGATTTTGGCAACCAGGGCAAGACCGAGACCGGTACCGTTGGTCTTGGTGGTGACAAAGGGATCAAACATGTGCGTCTGGATCTCTTCCGGCACGCCCGGGCCGTTGTCGCGCACACAGAACTCAAGCGGCAGGCTGACGCGTTCGCGCGTGCCCGGTACCGAAAGTCTGACACCCGGACGGAACGCTGTGGTCAGCGCAATTTCCGCATCGGGCGTATCGGTCAGCGCTTCTGCAGCATTCTTGACGAGATTGAGGAACACCTGCACCAGTTGGTCTCGGTTGGCGTAAACCGGCGGCAGCGATGGGTCGTATTCCTCGATGATGCGGATATCGCGGGCAAAGCCACTCAGCGCCAGTCGCTTCACATGCTCCAGCACCGCGTGAATATTGACGGGTTCTCGCTCGATCGGCCGCTCATCGGAGAAAACCTCCATGCGGTCGACCAGCTTGACGATACGGTCGGCCTCGTCGGTGATCAGCCGGGTAAGGCCGCGATCTTCGTCATCGGCCGATTGTTCCAATAGCTGGGCAGCGCCGCGAATGCCGGAGAGCGGGTTCTTGATCTCATGCGCCAGCATGGCGGCAAGACCCGTAACCGATCGGGCGGCGCCACGATGGGTCAGTTGCTTGTCCATCTTGTCGGCCATGGTACGCTCTTGCAGCATGATCACCACGTGACCGGGGCGATCGGATGCCGGAGCGGCATAGATGTCGACGACGCGCTCGCCGCCATTCCGTGGTGTCCCGACATCGACACGATATTCGTTGACTGAGGCGCCGCGTTCGCGCACCTGTTCGACCAGTTGGAGAAGCGGGCTGCCAAACGGCACGAAATGCCTGAGGGAATGGCGTCCGAGCACCGCTGCGCTCGACTGGAAGAAGTTCTGCGCTGCGTCATTTGCCGAGCACACTCGCCCCTCGGGATCGAGCATGATCACCGGATGCGGCAGGGCGTTGAGGATCGAAACTCCGAGATCCCGTTCCGCCGGAGCCTCCGCGCCTGATGCGGATGATGACGTCGTCATGCGGCAACCCTCTCGAAACTCGCTTCGCTATCGCCGAACCACTCGTCGATGGCTTCCAACACCACGTCCGGCGCCTCGGACGTCAATGCGCGCCGCCGGATATCGGAGGCGGAAGCGTCATTGCGCGGCACCGCCTCGAACGTCCAGCCGACGTGCTTGCGGGCCATCTTGAGGCCCAGCCCTTCGCGATAGTGGCTGAGCATGTGCTCATATTGCGCCCGAAGCGTCCGGAAAATCTCTTCCCGGTCGGGCGCCTCAGCCTCGCCGCCAGTGTCGAGTGCCTTGGCAATCCTGCCCGGTAACCACGGGCGACCATAGGCGCCACGACCGATCATCACTGCATCCGCACCGGACAGGCGAAGCGCCTCGCGCGCCGAAGCGGCATCGACAATGTCACCGTTGACGACGAGCGGGATGGACACGGCCTCGCGCACCGCCCTCACCTTCGACCAATCGGCGGTGCCTTTGTAGAATTGGTTGCGTGTCCGTGCATGTACGGTGATCATGGCAACGCCAGCGGCTTCGGCCCGCTTCGCCAGTTCAGGCGCGTTGAGGCAGCTATCGTCCCAGCCAAGTCGCATCTTTAGCGTCACGGGCACCTTGACCGCCCCGACCACCGCCTCAATCAGCGTCAACGCATGATCGAGATCACGCATCAAGGCCGACCCGGAATAGCCGGACACCACTTTCTTGGCCGGACAGCCCATGTTGATGTCGATGATATCGGCGCCACCAGCTTCTGCAGCGCGGGCACCCTCGCCCATCCAGTAAGCTTCGCGACCCGCAAGCTGAACGACATGCAGCCCTTCGTCGTCAGCCTCGGCGCGAGCGGTTGTCTCGGGATGTCCTTCCAGCAGCGTTTCCGAAGCCACCATTTCCGACACGGTGAGGCCGGCGCCATAACGACGGGCGATGCGGCGAAACGGTAGATCGGTGATACCAGCCATCGGCGCCAGGAACGCGGGTGACGGCACACTGACACCGCCAACGCAGAGTTCCTTCGCCGGCGCCGTTACCGCTTCGCGATCCGGCCTGGAAACCACCATGCTTACACCTTGTGCACGAAAATGCGCTGCATACAAATTACGCAATTGATAACTGCTCAGAAGAATTGACGCAAGCGTCTTGCGGTGTATCCGGCGGATAACGTAACGAGAATGCACATTTTTGCCGCGACCGCCATTCGGTCGCTAGCGGAGCTACAGCGAACGGCAATGCCCTCCAGCCCAACCTCCCTTGCCCACCCGTCCAAACGCCCCACTGTTGCGGTGATTCTGGTCGCGGGCGGGCGCGGCCTACGCGCCGCCAGTGCCGGCGAGCCGCCCAAGCAGTATCGACAACTTAACGGGCAGCCGGTCATTGCACGGACGATCAAGGCCTTTCTCAGTCATCCGGGCGTTGACAGCATCCTCACGGTGATCCACCAGGACGACAGCGATCTTTACCAAGCGGCCGTCAGCCGGCTCAGCGATTCCCGCCTCTTGCCCCCCGTACCCGGGGGCGCCGATCGGCAGGCGAGCTGCCTTGCCGGCCTCGCCGCACTCTCCACCGACGCGCCTGATTATGTGCTGATCCACGACGCCGTGCGGCCCTTTATCGGCCGCGAGGCCATAGATCGGGTGATTGATGCACTTACCAGTGAAACGGCCGTGTTGTGCGGCGTACCTGTGATCGACACGGTGAAGCGAGCTGACGAGCAAGGCTTCGTTGGCGAGACCGTTCCACGCGAAGGGCTATGGCGTGCCGCAACACCGCAAGGCTTCCGCTATCCGGAGATCATCGCCGCTCACCAAGCGCTCGTCGCTAAAGGCATCAAAGGCGTGACCGATGACGCGGCTGTTGCAGAACTGGCCGGCCATCGGGTGCTGTTAGTGGACGGTGGAGTCGATAATATCAAGCTAACAACTGCTGAGGATTTCAAGTTGGCCGAACAGCGCCTTATCGCAGAAGCCTTCCTCGCGTGCCCCGATGTCCGCGTCGGCACGGGCTATGACGTCCACGTGCTGGAGCCAGGCGATGGAGTGACGCTCTGCGGCGTCTTCATTCCTCATGATCAGCGCCTCAAGGGTCACTCGGATGCGGATGTCGCCCTACATGCCCTGACCGATGCCATTCTTGGAGCACTAGGCGATGGTGATATCGGCAAGCATTTTCCGCCGAGTGACGATCGCTGGCGGGGTGCCGCCTCAAAGCTCTTTCTGAAAGACGCGGTCCGCCGCCTCACCGAGCGCGGCGGCATCCTTGCCCATTGCGACGTCACGATCATTGCCGAGGCGCCCAAGGTGGGACCGCACCGCGAGGCCATGCGCTCGGCTATCGCGGAAACCTGTGACATCACCATCGATCGCGTCGGCGTCAAGGCGACCACCAACGAGGGGCTTGGCTTCACCGGACGTCGAGAAGGCATCGCCGCAATTGCCACCGCCACAGTGCGGTTACCGCTCGCCGGTTAGCGTCTACCGCTACCGGCAGGCCAAACCTCCCAACGATGGCAGGATGACCTATATGTCAGTGACGTCGGTTGTCCGCCAAAGAGGAGAGATCGTCATGACTGACCTTTCGCCGCTCCATCCTCGCGCCCAGCATTTTCTTGAGAAGGCTCGCGCCAAGGGCGTGACGATCGCTACCGCCGAGAGCTGTACTGGCGGCCTCGTTGTTGGCCTGCTGACCGAGATCGCCGGTTCCTCGGATGTAGTCGAGCGCGGCTTCGTCACCTATTCCAACGAGGCCAAGGTAGAGATGCTCGGCGTGCCCGAGGCAACGCTGATCGCCCACGGTGCCGTCTCGGAAGCCACCGCCCGCGCCATGGCCGAAGGCGCCCTTGCCCACTCACGCGCTGCTTTTGCCGTTTCGATTACCGGCGTTGCCGGCCCTGGTGGTGGCACGCCTGACAAACCGGTCGGCCTCGTGCATTTTGCCTGTGCCGGCAAGGGCCGCGCCACCGTCCACGCCGAGCGCCGCTTTGGCAACCTCGACCGCGCCGGCGTGCGCTATGCAGCCGTGGTTCAGGCGCTGGCCATGCTCGAAGAGGCCGTCGCCGACTGGAGCCTCACCGCCTGATCGGGCATCGTCGCGCTCCGTGCTTTGACAAAGTCGATGAACGCACGGAGCGGCGCCGGCACGAGGCGGCGTCCTGGATAATAGAGATATGGGCCCGAAAAGATCGGCCACCACGCCTCAAGCACCGGCTCCAACGCACCACTTGCTAGGTGCGGCGCGATCCAGTCCTCGAACAGTCCCATGATGCCGCCGCCGGCGAGCGCCGTCTCGACCATCAGCTCCGACGCCCCGGTCCCTACGAGAAGCTGCCCGGTCGGGTCGACGTTGAAAACCTCTCCGTCCCTCTCCAACTCCCAAGGTGCTATGGCGCCGCTGGCAAAGCGACTGCGGATGCAATTGTGTTCCAGAAGGTCACGCGGATGGACCGGCCTGCCGTGCTTATCGAGATAGGCTGGTGAGGCCGCCAAGGCGTAACGCTGACGACGCGGGCCAATCGGCACGGCGATCATGTCCTGTTCCAGCCGTTCATCATAACGAATGCCGGCGTCGCAACCCGACGCCACAAGATCGACGAACGTGTCCTCAGCGATGATTTCAAGCTGGATATCGGGATAGACGGCCAGGAACGGCGGCACGATATCGGGTAGCACCAGGCGCGCCGCGCTGACGGGCACGTTGAGCTTAAGGCGCCCCGCGACCCGCTCGCGATAGCCGTTCACTACGTCGAGCGCCAGGTCCACCTCGGCAATGGCTGGCGTCAGTCGGTCGGCAAGGGCACGGCCAACTGCCGTCAGCTCGACGCTACGCGTCGTTCGGTGGAAGAGCCTGACGCCCAGTTGCGCCTCGAGCCGCCGCACCGCCTCGCTGAGCCGCGAAGCGCTGTCGCCAGCTGAACGAGCAGCGTCGCGGAAGCCGCCAGCCTTGGCAACCGCGAGAAAGGCCGAGATATCGCCGAAATCCACGCCCATTGTTCGAAAGTCCGTACAGCTTGTGCCGGTTGTACCCCGTTTTCCGCACAGCAACCAAGGTCTATTTCTTGGTTCCATCAATGCAGGAGACAACCATGCCCTCGATTGAAAAGTCCGGAACCTTCCGCCTTGGCGACCGCAGCGTGAAGCGGCTCGGTTACGGCGCAATGCAGCTCGCCGGCCCTGGTGTCTTCGGTCCGCCGAAGGACCGGACTCAGGCGGTCGCCGTATTGCGGGCGGCGATCGCCGCCGGCGTCGACCATATCGACACCAGCGATTTCTATGGCCCGCACGTGACCAATCAGATCATTCGCGAGGCGCTTCACCCCTACCCTACCGATCTTACCATCGTCACTAAGGTCGGCGCCAATCGGGGCTCGGACGGCTCGTGGCTCAAGGCCGATTCACCTGAAGAACTGCGATCGGCCATTCACGACAATCTTCGTAACCTTGGCCTCGACGCGATCGAGATCGTTAACATGCGTTTCATGTTCGACGTGCATCACCCAGCCGAAGGCCCGGTCGAACCGCAGATCGAAGCGTTGGCCGAGTTGCAGCAACAAGGGCTCATTCGCCACATCGGCGTCAGCCACGTCACGCCGGCGCAGGTCAAGGCAGCGCAGCGCATCGTCAAAGTCGTCTGCGTGCAGAACCTCTACAATCTTGTTCATCGCGATGATGACGCCCTGATCGACGAGCTCGCCGCCCAAGGTATCGCCTACGTGCCGTTCTTCCCGCTCGGCGGCTTCTCGCCGCTCCAGTCGGACACCCTCAGCGCCGTGGCTCAGCGGCTGGGCCACACGCCGATGCAGCTGGCGCTCGCCTGGCTGCTCAAGCGTTCGCCCAACATCCTGCTTATCCCCGGCACGTCGTCGGTTGCCCATCTCGAGCAGAACCTTGCCGTTGCCGAAATCGAACTGGACGACGCAACGCTGAAGGAGCTCGACGCCATCGGCCGAGCTTGAACCAAACGGGTGGGGCTACGGCATCTGCCGCGGCCTCATCGCCGCAGCTGACGAAACAGGGAAATCAGCACGACGGCGCCGATGGTGCCGCCTACGAGGTTGTCGATCCAGCCATGGGGAAAGAACCCCAAGCGGCGAACGACCCAGCCGAATACCACAGCGCCAACAACGCCCAGTACAAGGTTGGTGAGAAGGCCGTGGTCGGATCGGGTAAACCGCTCGGCCAGCCAGCCGGCCAACAGCCCGATGATAATGGTCCCGATAATGCCGACGCCCGCCATTGCCCCCTCCATGATCGACCATGGGTGGCAATGTAGGAGCCATCGTTGTTGCGCGAAAGCACTGAAAACGTCGGAACAAACGCGAGTGCGCTTATCGCAGATGCGCGGTCAGCACCTTGAAGCTGGCATAGCCAAAAGCGACGGCAAGGATGCCATCGAACAAACGGCGGATGCGGGCAAAGCCCCGCGCCACAGCCGCCGAAGAGAAGATCAGGGCGTAAGTCAGGAAGATCAGCAGGCTCTGGAGCCCCACGGCAGCGATAACCACCAGAAGAGTACTCATCGGCGCATCTGGCGGCACGCCGATCGAGTAAAGCGCGCCGAAGAATAGGATTGCCTTGGGATTGGTCAGATGAAGCACCAAGCCTTTGCGATAGGCCCCGCCCCACGAAAGATCACCCGCCTCGCCGAAAGTCATCTCTCCTGGCCTCAGGGCACTTCGGGCCGACTTGATGGCCAGGTAAAGAAGGTAGCCAGCGCCAACGTAGCGAATGACCTCAAGAATCCAGACATTGGCCAGCATGATCGCGCCCAGCCCGAGGGCTGCCGCAGTCGACCAAGTCAGCGAACCTGTAACCACCCCGAGCGCCATGGCGACGCCGCTCTGACGGCCCGCTCCCATCGACATCGAAGCTACGCCCAGCGTCGCCGGACCGGGACTGGCTGTCGCGATGAACGCCGCTGACAGGATGATCGGCAGGTTGACGGCAAGGCTCATGGACGTCCCCAGTCTTCAGGCGCCGACACCATAAAGGGCATCGGCACGTTGCTCGAACGCTTCGGAAAACTTGCGGAACGCCCGGTCGAACATCGACCCCATCAGCGCCCCGAGCATGCGGCTGCGAAACTCGTAGGAGATCCAGAAATGAACGTCGGCGCCATCGCCGTCGCGCGGCTTGAATGTCCACCGGTTGTCGAGAAACCGGAATGGCCCGTCAATATATTCAACCTTGATGGCCAACGCCGCCCGGTCGAGCGTCACCATCGACGTGAAAGTTTCGCGCACCGGACCGTAACCGGCGGTGAGATCAGCGATCAGCACGTCGCGCCCTTGCTCATCGGCGCGGCGTTGGCGGACAACCAGACGCTCGCAGAGCGGTACAAACTCGGGGTATCTCTCTACGTCGGCCACAAGATCGAACATCCGCTCCGGGCTATGGTTGACGTGGCGCACGGTCTCGAAGGTCGGCATTATCCGGTGGAGTCCTGTGATAGCAAATAAAACGAGGCGGCCGCGAAGCATCATCCGACCGGAGTGAAGCGTGGATCGAAAAGATGATGCGTCCTAGACAACAACCTAGAGCGCTGATCTGATGCAATCAGATCGAACAGCGCTCTAGGACCGCCTTACGCTTTTCAGACTTCGTGCCGAAAGGCAACCTGTCTCAGCTCTTCGCTTCGGCCAGCTTCTTGGCGCGATTGGCACGAAGCTGCTCGAAGTCTTCTCCGGCATGGTGCGAAGATCGGGTTAGCGGGCTCGATGACACCATCAGGAAACCCTTGGTGTAGGCAACGGTTTCATAGGACTTGAACTCGTCGGGCGGTACGAAGCGGATAATGGCATGGTGCTTGGACGTCGGCTGCAGATACTGGCCGATGGTCAGGAAATCCACATCCGCCGAGCGCAGGTCGTCCATCAGCTGCAGAACTTCATTCCGCTCCTCGCCGAGGCCGACCATGATGCCGGACTTGGTGAAGATGGTCGGGTCGAGTTCCTTGACCCGCTGCAGCAGCCGAATGGAATGGAAATAGCGAGCGCCCGGACGAACGGTGAGATAGTTGGACGGGACCGTTTCGAGATTGTGGTTGAACACGTCCGGCTTGGCGGCCACCACCACTTCAAGCGCGCCCTCCTTGCGGAGGAAATCGGGCGTCAGCACCTCGATGGTGGTCTTGGGCGAACGGGCGCGAATGGCACGGATCACCTGGGCGAAATGCTCGGCGCCTCCGTCGGCCAAATCATCACGATCCACCGAAGTAATGACCACGTGGTGAAGACCAAGCTTCTCCACGGCCAAGGCGACGTTCTCCGGCTCATTGGGATCGAGCGGCGCCGGCATGCCGGTCTTGACGTTGCAGAAGGCGCAGGCACGGGTGCAGGTATCGCCCATGATCATCATGGTGGCGTGCTTCTTCGACCAGCATTCGCCGATGTTGGGGCAGCCAGCTTCCTCGCACACCGTGAAGAGACCGTTCTCCTTCACGATGCCCTGCGTTTCCTTGTAGACCGGAGACCCCGGCGCCTTGACGCGGATCCATTCCGGCTTTCGTTGGATCGGATTGTCGGGACGGTTTGCCTTCTCGGGATGGCGCGCCTTCGGCGCGGTCTTTACGGTGTCGAGAATGGTGACCATCGTCCGTCGCTTTCTTCCCTTCGGGCCGGCCCTGCCGGTCTTGTGTCAGGACATTCCTAGCAAAACTACTGAGAACGGGCCATGCCACTGCCGTCGCATCAGGCCTGCACCCTTGTCATGAAGCTCTAGAACCCACCACCGGTGCTGAAGCCATCATCGCCGGAATCGCCGCCGCCGCCAAAGCCACCGCCGGTGTCGAAACCGCCACCGTCCCCACCCCAGGATCCGCCCCCGCCCCAGCTGCCGCCAAAATCGTCCCGGCTTCGCGGCCCGCTATAACGGTAGCCATCGCGGAACGCGCCTTCCAGCACGGCTGCCGTGATCGCACCGGATATGATGCCACCAATCAAACTGCCGATAGCATCGCCATTGGAGAAGCTTCCGTTCGGGCGATCATAACCGCTGTTGCGAAACACCTCACGCGAATGCTCGAGCTCCTGCCGCTTGTTGGCCATGTCGATCGACGTTTGTCTGAGTTCTTCTGCCTGTGCATCGACCCGGACGAGATCGCGTTCGATCTGGCGCAGGTGTTTGACGATGCGGTCGTCCTCGGGCGTGGGTGTCGCCTCGGCGCGCCGCACCAGTTCGAGCAGATCGGCGCGAGCCAGCGTGCCGGCCAGATCGTCGATCACGCCGCGCACGGCAGGATCGCCGTTGTCGTCGACCGCCTTGGCCGTTTCCTTGTCGATGTTGTCGACGTCCGATCTGACGCGTGCGATGTCCGTCTCGACCTTGGCGAGCGCCCGGTCGGCTTCCGCCACCAAGGCCTCAAGCGGCTTGATGCCGTCGGCCTCAAGCGCGACGCGCTCATAGGCCTGGCGAGCCGCGACCGCAGCCGCCAGATCGGCCTTGAGGCGATCGGCATGTTGAGCAAGCCGGAGCGGAATTTCGTTCAGCATGAAGTAGTTAGGGCGCGCCGCATCGTAACCGGCAAGGCGGGCTACCTTGCCGTCGAAGTAACGCACCAGCGCACCAGCGCGATAGCTGGACGTACCGTAGCCATGCTGCCAGAGATACATGAACAACCGGTCGTCCTCGTAGGGCTTGCCCTTGAGCGCCCGGTCGCTCTCGGCTTGCTGGCGTTTCTCTTCTGCTGCGGCTGCGGTCGTTTCTGCCGTTTCGATAGCCGTGGTGAGGCGCTGCCACTCGGCCTCTCCCGCCAGACGCGCTTCAACGGCTTCGGTCTTGGCCTCGACCGCCTCGATCGCCGCATCGCGCTGCTTGACTGCAGCGGCTCGCTGATATTCGAGCTGCTCGAGCTTTTCCGATGCGCCCGCTCGGCTGGCCTTCAATTCCGAGAGGCGATCCCGACGCTTGTCCAGAAGTGCCCGTGCCCGTCTTTCGACGCTGTCGAGTTCGCCGAGGACTTCGTCTCTTGCGATGGCATCGAGCCTCAGGCGAGCCAGCGCCCGGAAAGCATCGGCCTTTTCGGCCCTCAGCCGATCGCCTTCGGCCTTGGTATCGGCCAGCATGGCAACCAGACGATCCTCGTCGCGGCGCACGCCGAGAATGGCCCGTTCAATGTCGTTGAGCGCCTGACGCGCGGAAATCATGCTACGTCCTTACGTGAGAGAGGGCCCTACCAACTGGTGATGGCGCCCTTGAGGACATCCATTTCATAGACGGGTTCGAGGCTGCCACGCGGCTTTTCGCCAACGATGTTATCCTCGACGATGCCGTCGTTCGCCTTGTCGGCCGCGACCTTGTCATATGTCGCCTTGGGCACGCGAATACCCCATTTGTCGACCGTCCTGACCTTGCCGTCCTCTTCACTGGTGATAGGCATTTTGAGAACATCACCGGAGGGCGTCACAGCCTCGACGATCAAATAGTAATTGCGGGCCTGCGTGTTGATGTTGGGAATGCGAAAGACACCGCTCTTGTCGCCCGGCCGCGACACGATCCTGAGGGCATAGGTCTGAGCGAGCTTCGCGCGAAGATCGGCAATCGCCGCGATCGCCTGCTTGGCCGCCACAGCGTCTCCGGCGGCAAGGGCGGAACGGGCCGCAGCGACACGCGCCTTTGCCTCGGCCTGAGCATCGGAGGTCAAAGCTTCGGTCGAAAGCGCCTTCTCGGCAGCGTCGACAGTCTGAGGCAGCGTCACGGTCATCTCGACCTTCGCCGCTTCGCTCGTCCGTTCTGCCGAGGAGACGCGCCAATAGGTGACGCCGCCAAGCACGACAAGAGCGAGCAGAGCCGCTCCCAGGACCTTGCCGACCACGGCTCGCTCGACCCAGAAAAGAGCCATGGTGCGTGCGAAGGACGGAGGCGCGGGATCGTAGGTGAAACGGCTTTCCTTCAGCGCCCTGATCCCGTCGTCGAGAATACGATCAGAAACCTTGAGCCCCTGCCCTTCGTAGAGCGACCGCAGCCGTTCCTTGAGGGTCGCGTCGCGGCTATCCTCGCCGAGAGCCTTCTCGACCAGCCCCTCCTGATGGCGCAGCGTGTCGACCACGTCCATCGCCAGCATCAGTTCGTCAAGTTTTGGAGCAGCGGCGCCGCCCTGAGCAACGTCAGCCATTTAACACCAATGCATTGCCCTGCTCGGCAAGCCGGGCCATCCGCCGCTTGCCGTCCTCGACGGCGGCGCGGATCTCTTCCGAATTCTTGGTGGCCAGCGTCCGCATCTCCGAGATGATTTCGGTTGAACGCTCCTGATAGTTCACCACGCTATCGACCAGCTTCTTCACCGCGTCGGCGCGCACCGTCGGGCCATAGCCGGCCTTCAGAGCCTCTTCCTGAACCTTGCCACCGATATCGGCCAGCACCTCCAGCGACTTCGAGACACCCTCCTTCATCGAGTTCAGCGTCTGTGTCGACTCGTGCAGGCCGAACAGACCGGTGAACGACGCCTTGAGCGCTGTCAGAACGGATTCGTTGGTGGTGAAGAAGGAGACCGACTGCTGATAGACGCGTTCCTTGGCTGACGTCGTCTGCAGGAGACGCGCCATGATGACTTCGGACGTGTTGTAGCCGATGGTCAGATTATCCGCGAGGTCCTTGGCCACCTGGTAGCGACCTTCCTCGTTCTGCATGGCCCGCAGCTTCTCGTCGCGGATCAGTTCCAGCTTGGCGCGTTCGGCAGGCTCGGTGCCGGCAAAACCGGCCACGGCCTCCGAAGCCTTACCGAGCTCATCCTTGGCAACCGCCAGTTTAGCTTCTGCAGCCTTCAGCACTTCGAGAGCTGCCACCTCGGCCTGCTTCAGCGCCCCGCGGAAATCGCGATAGGCCTCAAGGATGATCTGTTCGCGCTCGATATTGGTCTTGGTATCGCGCGCCACTTCCAGATAGGTCTCGCGGATGCTGTCGAAGCGGCTGGCGATATCGCCGCGCGAGATCTTCATCCAGGTATTGGTCGCCCGCTCGAACAGGTCGATCTTGCCGTCGGCCATCTGATCGACCATTGCCTTGGCGTCGTCACGGATCGAATTGAACCCTTGCGTGATCTTCTCATAGCGTTCGCCGATCGACATTTCGGAAATCTGCTCGCGCACCACCTCGTTGAACACGCTCATCTGGCTGAGCGTACGGGTGATGACGGCGATCTTGTCGGGATCGAGATCGGTGATCTTTTCCAAGAGGCCGACGATCGGTGCTTCCTCCGTCCGGGTTGGCAAGAGGCCGAGGTCGCGCAATCCACCCATTGCCTTGTCGAGATATTGCATGGGCGTCTTCACAATATCGGTCGTCGTCAAGGCCGTTTCCCCTCATCACCGAAAGCGCGAATGAACGTTCGCGCGGCGTCGCGCAAGATGTAGTTATCTCCAAAGCTGCCGCAAGCAGACGCCAGCGAAAATTCAAGCCCCGAACACCGCTTCGAGGGCGCCGCGCATCACCTTCGCATCGGGCTCATGCCCGGTCCACAAGCGGATACCGATGACGCCCTGGTTGACCAGCATGCCCAAACCGTCCAGCGTCATGGCGCCATGCGTCTCTGCCATCCGGAGAAAGGCCGTGTGCGGCGGGTTGGGAATGACATCGGCAACTACCAGCCCTGGCCGGATCGATGTAAAGTCGATGTCCGGCAGATCACTGACGCCAGGGAAGAGACCGATCGATGTGGCGTTGATCAGAATGTCGGTTTCAGGCGGAACCGAATAATGGGTCTGCCATGGCACGAACTCGGAGGCCGCCGATGTATGTGCCTCGACAAGCTTTGCCACGGCCTTGCCTCGCGCCGCATCGCGATTGACGACAGTGATGGATGCTGCGCCCGCCAGAGCCGTTTCGACGGCAATCGCCCGAGAGGCCCCGCCGGCACCCAGCACGACAACATGCTTGCCCTTGGGATCGGCCAGCGTCTTGAGTGACGTGAGAAACCCTTTGCCGTCGGTATTCTCGCCGATCAGCCTGCCGTCCTCGTTGATCACGCAATTGACTGCGCCAATGATCTCGGCCGATGGCGCGAGCTCATCGATGAAGTCGATCACGGCAACCTTGTGTGGCAGCGAGCAATTGAAGCCACGCCAGCCCATGGCGCGGGCACCACGGACGGCATCGCCGAGATCTGCCGGCGCCACGTCGCAGTTGATATAGCGAGCATCGAGCCCCATGGCCCGATAGGCCGCTTCCACCATGGCGACGGTCGGGTTTTCGGCAACCGGCGTTGCAAAACAACCGGTCAGGAGACTGAGAAAATTGAGCTCGACAGGCATGGCGTTGATCCTCCCGGCGGGCCGGTCAAACGCCAAGCCCTGTCCTCAGAAGATCTTATCGCCTGACGGCACGGATGGAAACGCTCACCTGGGGAAGGACCGGCCTTCAATACTATCGGCGTCCCTTGATCGGCATCACCTTAGCCGAGGACTTCTCCTCGACGAAGCGCTGTTCGATCACGCCACGCCAGCCAAGACCGCGATAAGTCTCGTAACCAGGTGTGAGATGCTGAGCGATGATCTTGCCGTCCCGCACCTGCCATCCCGCCTGCGTGCCGCCAAAAGGCGGCAGGCGTTCCGAGAGGAGACCGGCACCGTCCGAAGAGGCAATGACGCGGTTGTCGCGATCAACGATCAGCACACGGCTCGTCGTCCGCTCCTCATCGGAAAGACGCACGCCCTCGACGATGGTGCGAGACTGAGGCTCCCAGTCGAAATGAATGGCCAGAAGGCCGATAGGACGACCGTCGACCTCGCCGCCGGTCCTGACCGGCGTAACGAAGGTGCCGACCATCGTGTCGGCCAGAAGCGGCTCGCGCGCGATGTCCTCTGCATGGAAGTCGTCGCCCGTTCGGAGCCCCATTCCAGTACGGAACCACGCGCGTGAAGAAACGTCGGCGCCTGCCACCGAAAAGCGATCTCCCCGCCCCGAAGCCACGACTCGACCCGACGGATCGCACAGCCAGATATCCAGATAGACGGTGTAGGCGCGGAGGATGACATTGAGACGCCGCGCTGCATAAGCGAAGGCCGCCTCGCCGGGCGTCGTCATCGCATCGACGAAGGCGGAATCGGTCGCCCACCAACGTACATCGCAGGTGCGCTCATAAAGGTTGCGATCGACGATCTCGATGGCATTGAGCGCCAGATCGACCAAGCGTTGTCCTTGGGATGACTGGCTCATCTCCTGCACTAGAGAGGAGATCTCGCCGATCTCAGATGCAAGCTCAGCTTCAAGCGCGGTGGACAGTTTTTCCACCTCTTCGGAAATGCCGCGCACTTCCTGGCTCACCACCGCGAAACCGCGCCCTGCCTCACCAGCTCGCTCTGCCTCGATCAAAGCGTTCAGAGCGAGGATACGCATGCGGCGATTGATCGCCCTGATCTGTCCGACCTTGCTGAAGGCAATTTCCTGCACGGATTCGGATTTTGACGAAATGTCGCGAATGGACACGATCGAAGCTGACATCCGATCCCCCGGATCATCGCAAATTCAATGTACGGAGAGTCGCATTCACCCATTAACAAAGGGAAAATAGGTATAGAAAAACTACTGATGGCGCTGCTGCTTTTATTTGCAACGCGCGAACAGGCATTGACCGCCGGGTGCGGTTATTGCCCAGACATTGCTCAAGCAACCATACGGGCAAGAAAAACGAAGATGATCGCCCCGATTGTGGCCACGGCGACTTCATGCAAAAACGGGCTGGCAATTGGAAGATTGATGCCGGTCCACTGCAGCACCAATCCACCAACGAAAGAACCGACCAAGCCGGATATCAAATAGCGGATGAGACCACCGCCGCCCACGACAAAACTCGCGAGCCAACCGGCGAGAAGCCCAATTGCACCCCAGATGAGAAAGGCGTGACCCTGCATCGGGAATCTCCTGGCAAAGAAAAAGGCCGGCGGGTTCACCGCCGACCTCTACATTAAGTCGCGACTCGCGGCTTAAATATGGATGGCCTTGCCGTAGGCAGCAAGCACGCTCTCGTGCATGGTCTCGCTCACGGTCGGATGCGGGAATACCGTATGCATCAGCTCCTCCTCGGTAGTCTCGAGCTGCATGGCCACGACGAAGCCCTGGATCATTTCCGTCACTTCCGCACCAATCAGATGTGCACCGAGCAGGCGACCGGTCTTGGCATCGAAGATCGTCTTGACCAAGCCTTCCGGCTCACCAAGCGCCACCGCCTTGCCGTTGCCGATGAACGGGAAGCGGCCAACCTTGAGCTCGTAGCCAGCTTCCTTGGCCTTCTTCTCGGTGAGACCGACAGAGGCGACCTGCGGATGGCAATAGGTACAGCCGGGGATCTGCAGCTTGTCCATCGGATGGGGATGCAGACCGGCGATCGCCTCGACGCACAGCGTACCTTCATGCTCGGCCTTGTGGGCGAGCATCGGCGGACCGGCGACGTCGCCGATGGCATAAATGCCCGGCACGTTGGTACGGCCTAGGCCGTCCGTGGCAATGGTGCCGCGATCGAGCTTCACGCCCAACGCCTCAAGGCCGAGATTTTCGACGTTGCCGACGACACCCACCGCAGAAATGACGCGATCTGCGACGATCTCCTGCTTGGTGCCGTCCTTAAGCTCGACGGTGGCCGTGACCTCGTTGGCACCCTTCTTCAACGAGGCTACCTTCGCCTCAAGAAGAATCTTCATGCCTGCCTTCTCGAAGCGCTTTTTGGCGAGCTCGGCGATCTCGTGGTCCTCGACCGGCATCACCTGGCTCATCACCTCGACGACGGTTACCTCCGAACCGAGGTCGCGATAGAAGCTCGCGAACTCAATACCGATGGCACCCGAACCGACCACCAGCAGACGTTTCGGCAACGCCTCCGGAACCATCGACTCGAAATAGGTCCAGACCAGCTTCTTGTCCGGTTCGAGGCCCGGAAGCACGCGCGGACGCGCGCCGGTAGCAACGATGATGTGCTTGGCCTCGAAGTCGCCGGCCGGCAGCCAACCCTTGGGCGCGCCATCGATCGGCTTCACCTTGACCTTGCCAGGCGCCGTGATGCTGGCTTCGCCCCAGATCAGGTCGACCTTGTTCTTCTTGAGCAAGAAGCCGACGCCCTGGCTCATCTGCTGGGCGATACCGCGCGACCGCTTGACGATGGCAGCGACATCGGCACCCGGCTTTTCGGCCTTGATGCCATAGTCGGCAGCATGTTCGATGTAGTGGTAGATCTCGGCCGAACGCAGCAGCGCCTTGGCCGGAATGCAACCCCAATTGGGGCAGATACCGCCGATGTAGGCGCGCTCGACGACGCCGACCTTGAGGCCGAGCTGGGCGGCACGAATGGCAGCGACATAGCCGCCAGGGCCGGAGCCAATAATCAGGATGTCATACTGGGACATAGGTCTATGCCTTCAATCTGGGTGCGGCGCCGGCCAGGCCTCGCGCCGGAAGCAGGCGGCACCGACATTGCCGGCGACCGCCTCCCGAAATGGACGACGGAAAAGCTCCGTCAAACCAGCATCGACATCGGCTTCTCGATAAAGCCCTTGAACGCCTTCAGGAGCTCGGCACCGAGGGCACCGTCAACGGCGCGATGATCGGTGGAGAGCGTGACGCTCATCACGGTGGCGACGGCAAGCTGACCGCCCTTCACAACAGCCCGCTGCTCGCCGGCGCCAACCGCCAGAATGGTGGCGTGCGGCGGGTTGATGACGGCCGCGAAGTCCTTGACGCCGAACATGCCCAAGTTGGACACCGAGGTGGTGCCGCCCTGGTATTCTTCCGGCTTCAGCTTGCGATCCTTGGCGCGCTTGGCGAGATCCTTCACCTCGTTGGAGATGGTGGAGAGGCTCTTCTCGTCGGCCTTGCGGACGATCGGCGTGATCAGCCCGCCGGGGATCGACACGGCAACGCCGACGTCGGCGTGCTTGTGCTTCAGCATACCGCCATCAGTCCAGGATACGTGGGCATCCGGCACCGCCTTGAGAGCCAAGGCATAAGCCTTGATCACCATGTCGTTGACCGAGACCTTGTAGGCGGGCTTGCCATCGGTGGTCGGCGCCGCGTCGTTGATCGACTGGCGAAGCGCCAGCAACGCATCAAGCTCGACGTCGACGGTGACGTAGAAATGCGGCACCGTCTGCTTGGACTCGGTGAGGCGGCGGGCAATGGTCTTGCGCATGCCGTCGTGCGGGATCAGCTCGTAGCTCTGGGGATCGAAAAGCTTGAGCGTCGTCTCGTCGCTGGCGCCAGCCGGCTTCGGAGCAGGCGCGGCGACCGGAGCCTGCGGAGCAGGAGCGGCAGCCTTGGGAGCCGCTTCGGCACCTTCGACATCACGCAGAATGATACGGCCCTTCGGCCCCGAGCCCTTGATGGACTTAAGGTCGAGGCCCTTATCCTTGGCAACGCGGCGAGCCAACGGCGATGCGAACACGCGCTCCGCCTCGCCCGACTTGGCACTTTCGGCCTTGGGAGCTTCGGGCTTGGCAGCTTCCGCCTTCGAGGCTTCCGCAGGCTGTGCCTTTTCCTCAACCTTCGGTGCTTCCGCCTTGGAAGTGGCAGGAGCCGCTCCTTCGGCGGCAGCAGCCGCGGCGGCAACGTCCTCACCCTCTTCGGCGAGGACGGCGATCACCGCGTTGACCGGCACGTCAGCCGTGCCTTCGGCAACGACGAGCTTGGCAACAACGCCTTCGTCGACCGCCTCGACTTCCATGGTCGCCTTATCGGTCTCGATCTCAGCGAGCACCATGCCGGATTTCACGGCATCGCCCACCTTGACGTTCCACTTGGTCAGGTTGCCCGTCTCCATGGTCGGAGAGAGCGCCGGCATCAGGATCTTGATCGGCATTTCAACTCTCCTCAGCGATAGGTGACGGCGCGAACAGCCGCGATCACCTCACCGACGTTCGGCAGGGCAAGCTTTTCGAGGTTGGCCGCGTAGGGCATCGGCACGTCCTTGCCGGTGATACGGCCAACCGGCGCGTCGAGATAATCGAAGGCGTTGGCCTGGATCTGGTAGGCGATCTCGGAACCCACCGAACCCTGCGGCCAGCCCTCTTCGACGGTCACGCAGCGGCCAGTCTTCTTGACCGAGTTGACCACCGTTTCAATGTCCATAGGACGGATGGTCCTGAGGTCGATCACCTCGGCGTCGATGCCGAGACCAGCCAGCTCTTCCGCCGCCTTGATGGCATAGGTCATGCCCATGCCAAAGGAGACGATGGTGACATCCTTGCCCGCCTTGTGAATGCGTGCCTTGCCGATCGGCAGCACGTAATCGTCGAGCTTCGGGACATCAAAGTGATGGCCGTAAAGAACCTCGTTCTCGAGGAAAATCACCGGATTTGGATCGCGGATCGCCGCCTTGAGGAGGCCCTTGGCGTCGGCGGCCGTATAGGGCATCACCACCTTGAGACCGGGGATCATGCCGTACCAGGCCGCGTAATCCTGACTGTGCTGGGCGCCGACACGCGCCGCCGCACCGTTCGGGCCGCGGAAGACGATCGGACAGCCCATCTGACCGCCGGACATATACAGCGTCTTGGCGGCGGAGTTGATGATCTGGTCGATCGCCTGCATGGCGAAGTTGAAGGTCATGAACTCGACGATTGGCTTCAGACCGGCGAAGGCCGCACCGACGCCGATGCCGGCAAAGCCGTGCTCGGTGATCGGCGTGTCGATGACGCGCTTGGCACCGAACTCGTCCAGCAGGCCCTGCGAGATCTTGTAGGCGCCCTGATACTCGGCCACTTCCTCGCCCATCAGGAAAACATCGCCATCGCGACGCATTTCCTCGGCCATGGCCTCGCGCAGTGCCTCGCGCACAGTCTTGCTTTCAAACTGCGTTCCGGCCGGAAGATCCGGATCGGCCTCGGCCTTCACGGCCGGCGCCGCCGGAACGGTAGCCGATGCCTGAGCAACCGGCTGCGGCTTTTCGGCGGGCGCGGCCTGGGCGGCCGGCTTGGGATCCTCACCGGTCACCGGCTTGGGCGCACTCGCTTCGCCTTCCTCGCCGACACGCGCAATCACCGCGTTGACCTTCACGCCCTCGGTGCCCTCGGCGACGAGGATTTCGATGAGCTTGCCCTCATCGACGGCTTCGATTTCCATCGTAGCCTTGTCGGTCTCGATCTCGGCGAGCACGTCGCCGGACTTAACATCGTCACCCACCTTCTTCAGCCACTTGGTGAGCGTGCCTTCTTCCATGGTCGGCGACAGCGCCGGCATCAGAATATCGATAGCCATGTTGTAAAACCTTTCGGCGCTGTCAGCGGAGAATGTCGGTCCAGAGCTCGGACGGATCCGGCTCGGGATCAGCAGAGGCGAAGTCGGCCGCGTCGGTCACGACGGCACGGACGTTCTTGTCGATCTCCTTGAGATCGTCCTCGCTGGCCCAGCCCTTCTCGACGAGGCGCTTCCTGACCTGTTCGATCGGATCGCGCTCGTCGCGCATCTTCTGCACTTCGTCCTTGGTCCGGTATTTCGCCGGGTCGGACATGGAATGGCCGCGATAGCGGTAAGTCTGCATTTCCAGAATGTAGGGGCCATTGCCCGCGCGCGCCCACTCGACGGCACGATCGGCAGCCGCCTTGACGGCGCGGACATCCATGCCGTCCACCTGCTCGCCGCGAATGTTGAAGCTCTCGCCGCGCTTGGCAAAATCGGTCTGCGCCGACGAGCGGCTGACCGAGGTGCCCATGGCGTAGCGGTTGTTTTCGATGACGAAGATCACCGGCAGCTTCCAGAGCTCCGCCATATTGAAGGTCTCATAAACCTGACCCTGGTTGGCGGCACCGTCACCGAAGTAGACAACCGACACGTTATCCGTGCCGCGATACTTGTCGGCGAAGGCGAGGCCCGCACCAATCGGCACCTGCGCGCCGACGATGCCGTGCCCGCCGAAAAACTGCTTCTCGCGGCTGAACATATGCATCGAGCCGCCCTTGCCGCGCGAATAACCACCCTGGCGGCCGGTCAGCTCGGCCATGACACCCTTGGGATCCATGCCGCAGGCCAACATATGACCATGATCGCGATAGGAGGTGGTAACCTGGTCCTGACCTTCTCTCAGCGCCTTCTGAATGCCGACGACGACTGCTTCCTGGCCGATGTAGAGATGGCAGAAACCGCCAATGAGACCCATGCCATAGAGCTGGCCGGCCTTCTCTTCGAAGCGCCGGATCAACAGCATGTCGTGATAAGCCTTGAGCTCATCATCCTTATCGAAGTCGGCGACCTGATAGTTGATAGCCGGATTTGAGGGCTTGCCGGTTTTCTTCGGCGCGGAGGTCGGGGCCGAAGCGCGCGTGCGCTTCTCGGTCGCCGGTCGTACAGCCATTGATAGCTCCTCCCGTGTAGGGATTATTTCGTAGAGGCGCCGACGGAACCCCTTTCCTTGGAGCAAGTCAAGGTTTAGAGCGCATGTCAATCATGCGAAAGCCGCATCCCTCACGATGCGGATTAACTGAAATTCGGTTAATCTCGAAAAACTATAGGAATGTCAATTGCTTTTGACCTGCGCCAGCTTATCGAAATCCATGATGACGACTTCATTGGGATTAACGACAGAAAGCTGCACGCGAGCGCGTTCGTCGACCATGTCCTGATCGAGGCTTGAAGGACGCAACAGCTTGACGTGCGCCTCGAGCGCCGACTTTTCGGCATTGAGACGAGCGAGCTCTGCATTGAGTTCCTGGGTACGGCTTTCGAAGCGAGCGCGCCCCACCATACCGTATTCGCCATTGACGGCGTGGTAGCCGAAATAGCCCAGGAAGACAGCTGTGACGGCGGGAAGGATCAGGCGACGGAGCCAAGACGGGCGATACTGGCGGGTAATCATACGCAACGAACTCATACGGGGCGTTGGGAGCGTCCTGCTCCCTTTCCGTAGACTCTGGACCAACGTGGTAAAGGGAGGGTGAACGGGCAGCCCGATTGCCTCAAAATGAGCCTAGAAAGCCGCGCACTAGATAAGAGGTGGAAGACCGACCATTCATGCCAATGACAAGTTCGTGCGGGCAATGAGTCCAATAAACCGCCACGAAGATCGACAATAAAAAGAGCGTTGGGGAGATGATGGGGTGCCGGTGAAAACGCTGACATGGCCACGGCCGGCGACGATACTGTCCGTGCTTGTGCACGCAGCGTTTCTCGCGTTGCTAGCCATGGAAGCGCCACGCCACGTGGTAGCCTTGAAACAGCCGGTTGCAGCAGTGGATGTCGTGATGATCGAGCCGGCAGCGAGGCAGCCGGCCTCCGCGCCTTTGGCCCCTCCGGCACCAGCCCAGGCCGAAGCGGTCACACGAGCATTACCGCCAGCCGAGAGCCCCCGCCCGCCAGCGAACGGCCAAGTAACCGCAACGCAATACTATGCCGCCACCGTTCTTGAGGATCCGCGCAATCGGGGCACCAGGAAAAAGCTTGCCGCGCTCGGCAGCGATGAACGGTTGATCCAGCTCTGCAATATCGAGGCAATGGAACAGTTGAAGCGATGGAAGGCTGGCTTCATTCCCGATCACGTCGTCGCCTATGCAACGGCCGATCCGTCCATGACCGCAACGGCCCTCAAAGCGCCGGGAGCGGCCGTCTACTCGCGGGGAAACTGGTATCGTCTGTCATTCAACTGCACGTCGACAACCGATCTCCAGAACGTCGCATCCTTCGATTTCAAGCTTGGCAGCCCAATCCCGCGCGAGGAGTGGGAGCAGGATAACCTGCCCGAACAGGTCGACGGAGATGCGACCGACTGAGGCAAGCCTCAGCCGGCGATCGCCAGACTCTTCAATTTCCGATGCAGCGCCGAGCGTTCCATGCCGACAAACTCGGCGGTACGCGAGATATTGCCGCCGAAACGGTTGAGCTGGGCCTTGAGGTACTCCCGTTCGAAAATCTCGCGGGCCTCGCGCAGCGGCAAGGCCATCAGGTGTTCTCCACCCGAACCGGAGGGCAGCGACGGCAGCATCGTTCCGATTTCTGACGGCAGCAAATCGGCGGTGATGACAGCCTCCGGATCGCCCCGCGTCAGGATCATCAGTCGCTCGACGTTGTTGCGGAGCTGCCGGAGGTTGCCCGGCCAGTCATGCGACTGCAGAACTGCCATGGCGTCTTCGCCGATCCGCCGGACCGGCAGGCCGGTGGCCCGCGAGATCTGGTGCATCATCTGCTCGATGAGGAACGGGATATCCTCGCGACGCTCGGAGAGGCCGGGCACACGTACCGGCACAACCGCCAAACGATGGAACAGGTCCTCGCGGAAATGCCCCTCGACAATCTCGCGCTCGAGATCCCGCGCGGTCGATGACACATAGCGAACGTCGACATGAACCTTCTGCGTTCCGCCAACGCGCTCGAAGGCCTGGTCGACCAGCACACGCACCATGCGATTCTGCATTTCGCGCGGCATGTCGCCAATCTCGTCGAGGTAAAGCGTGCCGCCGTGAGCTTCTTCGAGAGCCCCGACCTTGCGCTTGCCATCGGCGTCGGACTCGATACCGAACAGCTCTATCTCGACCCGATCAGGAGAGAATGCAGCGGCATTGAGTATCACAAACGGGCCAGCGGCCCGATGCGAGCGTTCGTGAATGGCGCGGGCAACTGATTCCTTTCCCGACCCGGAAGGACCGGAAATCAGAACGCGGCTGTTGGTTGGGGCGACACGGTCAATGGTATTACGGAGCTGATTGACCACGGTGGATCCGCCAACAATACCTTCCTGGCGATCCGAACGAATCTGCAGGTCGCGAATTTCACGCTTGAGGCGGGAAGACTCCAAGGCGCGCTCGGCGATCAGCACAAGGCGATCGGCCTTGAACGGTTTCTCAATATAGTCGTAGGCACCGCGCTTGATGGCGGATACGGCCGTCTCGACATTGCCATGGCCAGAAATCATCACAACCGGCACGTCGGGATTGTTGGCCTTGATCTCGTCGAGCAGCTGCAAGCCGTCCATGCGGCTGCCCTGCAGCCAGATGTCCAGGAAAATCAGCTGCGGTCGACGCTCGGCAATGGTCTGAAGAGCCTTGTCGCAGTCCCCAGCCGTGCGGGTCCCGTGACCTTCGTCCTCCAGAATTCCAGCGACGAGGTCGCGAATATCCGCCTCATCGTCAACGATCAGAATGTCGGTCGCCATTGTTTCCTGCGTATCCGTTCCGCCGCCGAGCGGCCGTCCTCATGCCCCGGCCGCTTCGGCAGTAACATAAATGTCACACGATCTGAAGCCCTGTTGATCGCAAACTATCGACAATTAACCTGTTCTGTGAGGATCGTTTGGCAAACTGATCCTCACCATGGCGCCGTGGCCGCCTTCGGCTACCTTGGGCGAATCCAAAAGCTCGATGCTTCCGCCATGTTCTTCGACGATCTTGCGTACGATCGCGAGACCGAGGCCGGTGCCCTTCTCCCGCGTCGTCATATAGGGCTCAAGGAGCCTGTGGCGTTCGGTTGAAGGCAGCCCGATACCGGTATCGATCACCTCGACAATGTTGAAGTCTCCGGCCTGCCTGCCAAAGACATCCACACGTGCACCGACACGCTCGCCCTCAGGCAGACCTTCGATGGCCTCGACCGCGTTCTTGACCAAGTTGGCAACCGCCTGACTGACGAGCCGCTGATCAAACCGTCCCATGAGCGGACTTTCCGGCAAATGCGCTTCAAAGGCGATGTCGGGATGCCCGACCCCCAGCAAGAACACGGCCTCGCGTACACACTCGCCGAGATCGCGCTCTTCAAACGAGGGTTTGGGCATCCTTGCGAACTGAGAAAACTCATCCACCATGCGGCCGATGTCACCGACCTGTCGGACGATGGTATCGACGCACTGATCGAACACGCGCCGGTCATCGTCGACAACCAGCTTGCCGAAGCGACGCCGAATGCGCTCGGCGCTGAGTTGAATGGGCGTCAGCGGGTTTTTGATCTCATGAGCGATACGGCGCGCGACATCGGCCCAGGCCGAGGTACGTTGGGCTGAAACGAGTTCGGAAATGTCGTCCAGGGTCACGACATAGCCGTGTTCGCGATCGAGCGATCGATCGGGCGTCACCTTGACCGAAACCGTGCTTTTATGTCCGCCCCGCACCAACGCAATGGTCGCCTGATGCGACCGTCCCTCGTCCTCGTCACGCAGCGCAGACGATAAAAGGTGAGCGAGTTCGGGAATCTCGTCGGCCAGCAGGCGCCCTACGAAATTGAACAGATCGACACCCAGCAGCGACAGCGCGGAAGCATTTGCGATAGTCACGTGGCCATCGTTGGATATGCCGACCACACCGGCTGAAACACCCGACAGCACGGCCTCCGTGAACCGGCGTCGCCGTTCCGCTTCTTCCGATGCCGATATCAGCTCCTGACGCTGGCTCCTGAGTTCCACGGTCATCTTGTTGAATGACGCGCCCAGGCTGGAGATATCATCCGACGTCGCCCCCACCGGAACGGCTGCCGTCAAATCGCCATGCGCCACCTTGTCGGCGGCGTTGATCAGATGGCGGATCGGCGCAACGAGATAATTGGCAAACGACAGGCCGACCCACATGGCGCCCAGCAAAAAGACGAGCGACATGCCGCCGAAGATCATCGCAAAACCGATCTGGACGTCCGAGCGATTGTTCTCGAGCTCGCGATATTCCATGGCGCTGTCGCGCGCGAGCTTGAGATTGTCCAGCACCTGCTTGTCGAGCAGGCGAACAATGTAAAGGTAGGTCTCGTCATAGGTTCGGAGCTTCAGGAGACCGCCCACCTGGTTGGACTGTCCGGGCTGCAACAGAACCGCGGTTTCCTTTCGCGCCTCGTTGATCGCCTCCACGGTGGGCATGACTGTCTTGATATTTGGATCGATGTCGGTGCGCTGGATGACGTTGCCATCCTTGTCGAGCAGATAGGCACTCTGCAGACCGTGCAGGGACGCCTGCAACCGCATGAGATTCTCGAAGCGCGTCGGTTCGTAATCGTAGAGCGGCTTTGCAGCGTCGAGCGACGTCGCGATGCTGATCAGATCGGCGCGCAGCACGCGGGCATGTTCCTGCATGTAAGCGCTGGCCACCGTCAACACGTTATCCACAACTTGCCGGGTCCGCGATTCGAACCAGTGATCAAAGCCTTGATTGAGCGAAACGGTGAAAGCGACCGCGACCATCACCGCCGGCAAGGCGGCAATGAAGGCGAACAGGCCCACAACACGCAGATGAAGGCGCGCCGCAGCCCGCCCTTCGAACCAGGCCCATCCTAGCCGCCAGACCTCTTGCCCGACCATGACCACCATGGAGGCCAGCAGCAAGCCATCAATCACCAGCGCACCGCGCACCACGTCCGTGGTGGGAGCAATCGGCAGCAGGTTGGAGATGAGCGCAAATGTGCCGAGCGAGAACAGCGTAGCGATAGCCACCAGCACTAGCCCGGCCAACCGGCGCCCCCGCCCCTCGGCGTAAACGTCCTTCATCGCCAAGGGTGGGGTCGCAGCCTCAGCCTGACCAATCGACAACTCCGCCATCGTCTGTCTCCATTGCCTCAATCGAGCCGTCTATCACGATTGCGGCTTCTTGAGGAAAACCAGGTGCAAAAGCGGGCATTCGGTCCTTTTTGTCCAGCTGTTGCCACAAGGTCCGCTTTACATCCGGGCGCAATGAACTAACAAGGCGGCCTGCTCCTTATGCAATCCGACCTGACGACAATCGCGGATCCAAGCTGAAATGACCGATAGCCCGCTGCTTCCAAAGCCCGCACTTGCTGCGGCCCTGCACGCCATCGAAATCACCAAGACGGGGGTCGCGGCTCTCGAAGAGGCGGCGTTGCATGGCCCGCTCGGTGAAGCCATCGACAAAGCTATAGGCATTGTCGCCGAAGGCAAGGGCCGGCTTATCGTCACAGGCATCGGCAAGAGCGGTCACATCGCCCGCAAGCTGGCCGCGACATTCTCCTCCACGGGCACGGCGGCCTATTACGTTCATCCCACCGAGGCCGGCCATGGCGACCTTGGCATGGTGGACAGCGCCGATGTCATTCTGGCGCTGTCTTGGTCGGGTGAAACCACAGAGCTCGCCGTGGTCCTGGCTTTTGCCAAACGGTTTGATGTCCCCGTCATCGCGCTCACCGCTGGCGCCGAGTCGACGTTGGCCGCTGCGGCTGACGTCGCGCTCATCCTGCCGAAGGTCCGCGAGGCATGCCCGCACAATCTCGCACCGACGACTTCGACGGTCCTTCAACTCGCCATCGGCGACGCGATCGCCATGGGCGTCATGGTGAGACGAGGTTTCTCCGAGACCGATTTTCATATTTTCCATCCTGGCGGCAAACTCGGCTCGCAACTGCGGCGCGTTTCCGAGATCATGCACAAGGAAAGCCTGCCGCTCATCGCCCACGACAGCCGCATGACCGACGCCATCCTGGCGATCAGCTCAGGCGGCTTCGGCGTTGTCGGGGTGATTGATGAAACAGGCTGCCTTAGCGGTGTCGTTACCGATGGCGATCTCCGGCGCTTCGTCCACTCCGATCTAGGGTCCCAGCTTAGCCCGGCCAAACTGGAGACACCGGTAGCCAGTGTGATGACACGCAATCCGATAACGGTAGGACCTCAGATTTTCGCCGCCGAAGCGCTCGATCTCCTGCAGAATCGCAAGATTTCCGTGTTGTTTGTCGTCGAGGACAAGAAGCCGATCGGCATCCTGCACACCCTCGATCTTCTGCGCATCGGCGTCGCCTGAGGGCAGGCTCACAACAGTCCTATCCCGAACCCGATCACTCCCTGATCGGCTCGGGATGGCTGACGATCCGCTGGATCTCTGGAAAGGCCGTCCTTGCCGCACGCTCGACCGCGTCGGCGCGGCTATGAACCTCCACGGCTGCCAGCTTGGCCGGAAAGCGGCAGTGAAAAGCAACGAAGACACCGCCCACGATTTCACGTGCGCGGACATTGTGAACGTCCGAGACACCGTTCTTTTCCGCCGCCTCCCTGAGAACCGCGGCGTAAGCAGCTACCTTCTCATCCGAAAGCTTCGCTCCCTGAATAAGGTCGGGATAAAGAGGCTCGAGATGGGTCTCGACCTCGATCTCACCGCCGATCTCCGCGCGAATGGCGGCTTCGAGACGGGTCGCAACTTCGTGCGCCTCTCCAAGCAGCATGGCACCATCGACCTCGCAATCCAGCGATACCGAAAGACGGTCGCCGAGATGTTGAATGGTGATGTGGTGGACGGGGATTCTTTCGCGAGATGCCGCGAGGAAGACTCGCTCTCTCAGGCTCTCATCGTCGATCGGCACCGGAAGCAAGCTGACGGTCGCCTCAGCGTCGGCGATCTCCTCAGAGATCGCCTTCACCATGGCGCGCTTCACAGCGGCCGTCTCACCCAAACTGAAGGTCCTGGGTACGCCTGCCGATATATCGATGAAATGCAGTGGTCCGACCGTACGGACGCGCAACTGCTCGATGGAAACGACGCCCGGCAAATCCTGCAGAATTCTTCTGAGAGTCCTGGCGATCGTTGGAGAAACCCTGTCGGTCAGCTCGTCGACGGTCCGCCGAATCATCCTGAGGCCGAGCCAGCCGATGAACACGGCGATCGCTGCCGCCGTCACCGGGTCGGCCCAGTCGGCTCCATAGAGTGTGGCAACAAAGCCGACGATGACGATTGCCGATGAAGCGACATCGGACAGGAAGTGCATGGCATCGGCCGCGAGCGCTCGGCTGCCGGTCTCGACGGCCGCTTTGTGTAGCGCATGGGCGCGCCAAAGATTGATGACGATCTCCACGCCCAACACGACAAAGGCAACGACATTGACGGAGGGGGGCTCTGCCGCACCCGCAAAGCGGTTCCAAGCCTCAACGGCAACACCGCCTGCCAGCACCAAAAGCAGCGTACCCTCTCCGAGCGCAGCAAGGTCCTCGTATTTGCCATGCCCGTATGGATGATCGTCGTCAGCTGGACGATCGGCAAAACGAACGGCAAGAAACGTGACCAGCGTCGCTATGGCGTCGGTCCCGGAATGAAGCGCATCTGTGATGAGCGCCAGCGAGCCGATCGCCAGACCAATGATCAGCTTGGCAGCCGTCAGACCTATACTGGCAATCAGCGATACCAGTGCCACCCGTTCTTTCCTGGTCATCGCCGCCCTCGCCTTCCGGAGATCAACGGACAGGGGCATGCCCTCCCGACGCGTAGAACGCAAGCTCTCACATCGGCAAACCGCCGGTCATTCCACGAAAACGGTCACGCGATCGGCTCTGCCCTCACCATCTATGACCGACAGCGTCACGAAACCTGCGCCCTTGGGAAAGTAGCTGAACTGCCGAGCCCAAGGCTCCTGTGCCACCGGCGCACCATCGGCAAGCCAGGTGAACGGCCCCTTGCCGTTACGGACTTTCAGGGCCAGCGGTTGTGGAGACCCGGCGCGGAAACCAAGATCGACATGGGCGCCAGTCGGTGGATAGGCGATTTCGGGGCCTGCATCCCGCGCCGCTACAGCCGCTCGCGCGCCACGTAACCTCTGGAGAGGGGGCGGCAGGTCGGCGTTGGACACTTTCAGGAGGCCTGGTGGTTCCGGTGGCAAACGCGTCGTGCCGCCTGCGCGCACGAAAGTGTCGGCCAGAATGGGTACCGCAACGTCCACGCCCATTAGCCCAGGCAGGGGGGCGCCATCTGGCCGACCGACCCAAACGCCGACGACATAGCGGCCGTCGTAGCCCATCGCCCAAGCATCGCGGTAGCCATAGGAGGTACCGGTCTTGATCGCGACTCGTACGTCACCCTTGGCCGCTCCAAGCGGCCCGGCCAGAATATCGGTGACATAGGCCGCAGCCCGCTCATCGATGAGCGGCTTCGGTGGTTCGGCGGGCCCTACTGCATCCACGCGCTCTCGAAGGGTGATCGGCCGGCCACCGCGAGCAAGGGCCGTGTAAAGCGTCGTGAGGTCGTTGAGCGTCAACCCAACACCACCGAGACCAACGGCGAGATTGGCCGGCGCCATATCCGGCAGTTTCGCCTCGACACCGGCACGGCGAAAGCGCGAGACAAGACGCGCCGGCCCCACGAGCTCAAGGGTCTGGATAGCCGGCACATTGAGGCTTTCTGAAAGCGCCTGCCTCACGGTCACGGTGCCGCGGAATGTCTTGTCGAAGTTGTTGGGCGTATAACCGGCAAAAGCGGTCGGCCGGTCTTCAACCAGTGTTTCGGGATGAGCAATCCCAGCCTCGAACGCGAGCCCATAGATGAAGGGCTTGAGTGTCGAGCCCGGCGAGCGAACCGCTCTCGTCATGTCGATGGAGCCGGCACGTCTCTCATCGAGCAGGCCTGCCGATCCGACCGAGGCCAGGACATCGCCGCTTACCTCCTCCGCCACCATGATGGCCACCGACACATTCGGCCCGATGGCACTTGCCCGTTCGGCAGCGAGTCCCTCGAGCGACGACTGAAGCCTGCTGTCTATGGTGAGCCTGATCTCCCCCTCCTTCGGGGTAACGGCTATCGCTCGGTCAGCCGCGTGCGCCGCGATCAACGGAAAATCCCGGCGCTTGGTTGGCACCGGTTCCGCAATAGCCGCCTCGGCATCCGCCGCGGACAAGAGTCCCCCCTCCTCGCCTCGTTTCAAGATTCGATCGCGTGCCGCCTTGGCAGCGACCGGATCGCGGTCCGGACGGCGCGCCTCCGGCGCCTGCGGCAGAGCGACAAGAAAGGCAGCTTCGGCCGGTGTCAGGCGCAGAGGCTCCTTGCCGAACCAGGCTAGCGAAGCCGAACGGACTCCTTCGATGTTGCCCCCGAAGGGCGCCAAGCTGAGATAGGCGGTGAGAATGTCGTCCTTGCTGGCGAAACACTCGAGGGCCAGAGCCTTGACGATCTGACCGAACTTGCCGCTCGGCGACCGGGTGTGAAGCCGTTCGGAAAGACGAACCACCTGCATAGTCAGGGTGGACCCACCGGAGACGATGCGCCCATGCGACAGAAGTTGCCAACCTGCCCGAAGGAGCGCCTTCGGATCGACTCCGGCATGTTCGCGGAAATTTCGATCCTCGGTCGCAAGTAGCAGTTTCAGATATGCGGGATCGACGCGAGCCGGATCGACCGGCAACCGCCACAGCCCATCGCTGACCGTGTAGGCTCGGAGAATCTGTCCGTCGCGAGCAACGACAAGCTGCGAAGTTGGAGCAAACAGATCAACCGGCGGTGTGGCTTCGATCAGCCGCTTAAAGCCGATGAACGCCGATCCGCCGCCGATCACCAGCGACACCAACGCACCGGCCATAATCATGACTGCTAGACGCCGACCGGCCACACCTGCCCCCTAAAAACGGATCAGCATGCTATCGCATAAAATTCGCGACGGCGAAAAGCTCGTTAAGGCAGTGTAACCTCAGTCCGTAGATCTAACAATACTTTCCAGAAGAAAGAAAAATTCGAAGTCAAAAAATAATCCATGTGAATAACCGCCGCAACAAATAGCACAACGTTAACTAACGATGACTAATAACAACTTAGTTAGGAACGGGCGGGTTTGTGTTCTGGAGGATAAAATGGGACTATTCGGCAAGATCATGTCGAGGCAGTCAAACGGTGCGCAGCCAGAAACCGCAGCCGCCATCGAGATTGTTCATGAGGGGGCAGCAAACGAGCCGTCAACAACGAGCGAGCCCCTGCGAGTTCTGCGAACCGATGCAAGCCTGTCTGGAATAGGCGCGGGAGATTTCCTGTTCGACGGAAAGCCGGCAAGCCTCGTGCTCGCTTTCATCTCGCCGAAAGTGGATTTCGCCAGCGTAACCCGCAAGATCAAATCGCTAGCCCCATCGAGTCAGTTCATCGCGACAACAACCGCTGGCGAGCTCTACGCCCAAGGTGGGGAAAAGATCTATTGCGACACCGACGGCAACTGGCAGAACGTCGTTGTTCAGGCCTTCTCGCCCGCGCTGATCGAGAAAACCGAAGTATTCTCCGTACCGCTTTTGTCGCAAGATCTGCGAACCGGTCGTTCGACAATGCCGCGTGGCACCCGCATCGCCAAGATCGTGTCGGCGCTCGGCAATGTGAAACCGTCCATGCGTCTCGACGCCAAGACCACCTTCGCCTTGACGTTTGTCGATGGTCTTTCGATGTCCGAAAGCTATTTCATGGAAGCGGTGTATGAATCTGGCCGCTTTCCGTGCCTGTTCGTCGGTGGTTCAGCCGGCGATGCGCTGACCTTCACGGAAACCTTGTTGTTTGATGGCCGGCAGATCCTGAAGGATCATGCCATCGTCGCTTTCGTCCAGATGGCAACCGGTCAACGTTATGGCGTCATGAAGAGCCAGAACTTCCGCAAGATCGGACCGAGCTTCGTAGTCGTCGACGCCGATACCGACCGTCGCACAGTGAGCGCTGTCATCGACGAGAAGACCGGCAAAGTCGTCTCCCTCGTCAAGGCACTATCAGCCGCTTTCAAGGTTGAGCCAGCCAAGCTGGAGACAGCACTGCAAGGAAAGGCTTTCGGCATCGAACTCGGCGGAGAGTTGTTTGTCCGCTCGGTGGCAAAAATAGATCTGGAAAACGAAGTCTTCTATTTCTATTGCGACATCGGCCCGGGCGACGAGTTGACCTTGCTCGAACAGACCGACTTCCTTGAGCAAACGCGCGCGGATATCGATCGCTATCTGCGAGGCAAGCCCAAGCCGGCCGGTGTTCTGATGAATGACTGCATCCTTCGTCGCCTGTCGAATGCCAAGTCACTATCGCGAACCGGAGGCGTGTGGCCGGCTCCCGTTGCCGGCTTCTCGACCTACGGCGAACTTTTTGGCATCAACGTCAACCAGACACTGTCAGCCATTGTCTTCTTCTCGAATGTCGAGGACGGGTTTCAGGACGAATATCTCGATAATTTCGCGATCCACTACGCGAGATTCGTCAACTACTTCACGCGCAATCGGTTGAAGCGGGTTGAAATCCTCAACCGCCTGAGGACAGGTGTCATCGAGAAGATTTCCGATTACCTTGAGATGTCGTCGAAAATCGAGGGGACGCTGTCGGAGATCTCCAACATTGGCGACGTGATGTCCGGAATTCGGGCCGCCATGGTCGGTGCCCGCCAGGAAAAGAGCGACAAGCCGTCCAATACAGAAGCGCTTGCCATCCGGTTCGGCGGTCTGAACGATGCCCTCGTCGCATTGCGTCAGGTCGTGTCGGTCATCGATAACATAACCGGCCAGACCAATTTGCTGGCTCTCAACGCGACCATCGAGGCCGCCCGCGCCGGCGAAGCCGGTCGGGGCTTCGGCGTGGTCGCTGGCGAAGTCAAGAAGCTCGCCAACGACACCAAGGCAACGCTCGGCCACACACAGACGGCAATCGCTAACATTGAGGAATCTCTCCGGGAACTCGGCCAGATCATCGAGGCCACAAAAACCGAGTTCTCCGAGGAAGGCGAACGTTACAAGCACGTCGTCGGCAATGTCGAGGAGATCTTTGCCCAGAGCGGGCACTTTGAGCGCTCGATCGCCGGCTTGTCTTCGATCGTTGCAAGCCATCGCAGCAGTATCGAGCAAGCCGTCAGCAGCATCGAGTTCCTGCATCAGCTCGACAAGAGCAACAAAGACGCGGCCTGACGCCGAGGACCTCTGCCAACACAAACACACCGCCGCGCGGAAAACTCCACGCGGCGGTTTTCTGTCTCAGTTCAGCGAAGCGATCAGTTGTAGATCGGGAAGGCGTCAGTCAGTGCCTTGACGCGCAGCTTCACCGCCGCCTCAACACCGTCGTTATTGTCCTCGCCATTGACCTTCAGGCCATCGAGGACCTGCAGGATCAGATTGGCGATCTCCTTGAACTCACCAGCACCAAAGCCGCGCGAAGTAGCCGCCGGCGATCCGAGGCGGATACCCGAGGTGATGGTCGGCTTTTCCGGATCGAACGGCACGCCATTCTTGTTGCAGGTAATGTCGGCGCGGCCAAGAGCCGCCTCGACCACCTTGCCGGTAAGGCCCTTCGGGCGCAGGTCGACCAGCATCAGATGGTTGTCGGTGCCGCCGGAGACGATGTCGACGCCGCCGCGCTTCAGCTCGTCGGACAGCACGCGGGCATTCTCGACCACCGCCTTGATATAGGCCTTGTAGGCCGGCTGCGCCGCCTCGAGCAGTGCCACCGCCTTGCCGGCGATGACGTGCATCAGCGGGCCGCCCTGCAGGCCGGGGAACACCGCCGAGTTGATCTTCTTCGCGATGTCCTCGTCATTGGTCAGCACCATGCCGCCGCGCGGACCACGCAGCGTCTTGTGGGTGGTGGTGGTGACGACATGCGCGTGCGGGAACGGCGACGGATGCTCGCCGGCTGCCACGAGGCCCGCGAAGTGGGCCATGTCCACCATCAGATAGGCACCGACCTCATCGGCAATCGCACGGAAGGCGGCAAAATCCCAGACGCGGCTGTAGGCCGAACCACCGGCGATGATGATCTTCGGCTTGTGTTCCTTGGCCAAGGCCACCAGCTGATCCATATCGATGCGATGGTCCTGAGCGCGAACACCATAGGTGACCGCATTGAACCACTTGCCCGACATGTTGGGCCTAGCGCCGTGCGTCAGATGGCCGCCAGAGGCGAGATCGAGACCGAGCACGGTGTCGCCAGGCTTTGCCAGCGCCAGGAACACCGCCTGGTTGGCCTGGCTGCCCGAGTTCGGCTGCACATTGGCGAACTTGCTGCCGAACAGCGTGTTGGCGCGCTCAATAGCCAGGTTTTCGGCGATGTCGACGAACTGACAACCACCATAATAGCGTTTACCTGGGTAACCCTCGGCATACTTGTTGGTCAGAACGGAACCCTGCGCCTCGAGAACCGCCTTGGAGACGATATTCTCCGAAGCGATCAATTCGATTTCATGCTGCTGACGACCGAGCTCCTTCGCCACGGCGGAGGCGATCGCGGGATCAACCTCAGCGAGGGAGCTATGGAAAAAGTTGGCAAGCTCTGCGCTGGTCGTGTTGGACATTTGGGTTTCCATTCCGTCAAGGGACGTTTCTTGGGCCGGACTTACCGGGACGAAATGCCCCGGCGCCACGCGCGCCCGTGACGGGCGTCGCTTATCACGTGCGAGGGGGTGCCATCAACCTGAGGACCGCCCATCCGGCGGCCAGCAGACCTGCTTAAATCGAATATTCGACGAGATCAGCCGATCGCGGCCTCCAGAGCGGCAATCTTGGCCTCATCCTTGGCGCGTCGCGCAAGGCAATAGAATCGCCTGAGATCGGCGAGCGAAGCCGTCAGGAATTGGTGACCATCGGCCGCGATTTCCACCGTGTTCTGGACTTCGTACGGTACCCACCCTTCACCGGTGGAAATGCTCATGTCAGCCATGACATCTATGGCGAGCGGTGCTCCGTCGAGATGGAAATGCACGCTTGAACGAAACCTGTCGCTACCGCCTCCGCTTTTAAACGTGATTCCGGCCGCAGCCGCCAGCGCTCGCGCACCCCTCGTATCGACAATGACGTCAAGATCACTGGCTCGGAACGCTCCGATACCGCAAAGCTCGAGAACGGCCGTTCCGAATAAAATGGGAGAAACGCCTGCGCGTCTGGCGACCTCATCAAGATGGGCAAGGGTATCGGCCAGCTCGGGGCGCATCTAGACCGTGAAGCCTCCTCGACCAAGTACTGGCAGGGGTTCGGGCACAGTCTCTGCAAGACGTCGCTCAAGCTTCCCGAGCGCCAGACGTTCAAGGTCGCGACGAGCTGCGCTCGCCGGCCCAATCACCTGAACTTCAACGCCGGTGACCGAACAGATGGCGGAAACGCGGGCCGAATTGCCGAGGACGACAAATTCGAAGTAAACGGTCCGATCTCCCTGCTTCACCGCCATGCAACACCGTCAATGAAAAGCCCGTCCGGCTAGTCCGAACGGGCTCCAAACATAACACAAGGCTTCGACGAATTCAGCCGGCCTGCGCCTGGTTCTGCGCCTCTGGCGACATCGGAATGCCGAGACCGTCGCGCTGATAAATGTCGTCGCGAAACTCGACGGTGTTGTTCGGCGTGGCCCATGCAGTAATGTACTGGAAGTAAAGCGGCACAGGATCGGCCACCGGAGCATCGACGCGATCACCGGAAGTGAGAGCTTCAGTGATACGATCCCTCGGCCAATCTGGCGTGTTCTTGAGGATCCAGTAGACGTACTCGCGAACATTCTGGACGCGAACACAACCCGACGAATGGAAGCGATCGTTACCGCCGAACAGACCCTTGCTCGGCGTGTCGTGCATGTAAACGCCTTCAGGCGACGGGAAGTCGATCTTCACCGTGCCCATTGAATTGAGATCACCCGGTTCCTGCCGGAACATGTAGCTCACGGCCTGCTCGGTTTTCCAGTCGATCGACTGCCAGGACACCTCAGTGCCGGAGCGCGGATCGTACACATGAATCTTCTGGCGATCGAGATAGGAGGGGTCCTTCTGCATCTGCGGGATCAGGTCCTTGAGAATAATGCTCTTCGGAACCGTCCAGTAGGGGAAGAACCTGATAATAGTGATCTTGGTATTGAGGAGCGGCGTCTGCCGGTCGATCTTACCCACGACGCCACGATGCCGCGAGTGAACCGTGTCGCCATCAACGGTCTCGATCTCAGCACCAGGAATGTTGACCATCACGTAGCGATCGTTGCTGCCTCCAAGGGAGCTCGGCAAAGTCTGCAGGCGCACGAGATTAAGTTGAAGCTGCTGAAGCCGGGTTTCGACAGGAACATTGAGCTGACGCAACGTCGCATCGTCCACCACGCCATTGGCGATAATGCCATGACGTGTCTGGAAACGGCGAACGGCACCGTCGACGAAGCTGTCATAGGCACTGGAAACGCCAGCGCTCTGCTCGAGATCGCCGGTCACCATCAGACGCTGCCGCAAGGCGCCGACCGCCGGGCTTTCCATGCCGACACGAAGCGTGCCGCCGGCCGGAACCTGCGGCCAACCGCCCTGCGAGGCGATGGACGAATACTGGGAGATCGCCTGCTGCGTGAAAAAGCCCGACTGGCTGGAAATCGACGGCCGCGTCGGTTGAGACGACAGATCGGTGGGAGCCGAAACGTCGAACCCCTCGGTCCATTCCGTCTGGGCCATCAGCGTCTGGGCCTTCGAGGCAGAAGCCGCAATGGCCGCTGCTCCGGCGATTCCCGCCTTGAGCACCCCGCGGCGGCTTGCCGCCATCGACAAAAATGATCCCTTCACGACCGCACTCCAGATCGAACCGTTCAGACGCCGGAAAGTTGGACAAGAGCGACTGAAACCTAGGCCAATGGACTACGCCCAGGTTAACGAAACCCTTCCAACCAAACTTACAAAACGAAGCATTTGCCACGGACTCGCATGACTGCTTCAGTGATTTGCCGTTTATCGACAATTCATGGCGAAATCGAGGATTATAAAATACGCCTGCCACCGGTGCAGACCAGACACGATCAAACAGCATGGCAACAAAAAGACGTGAAAAGACCCTGAGCGCAGAGGGGCGCTCAGGGCCAAGTTGCGCGTCTCGGGAGGAGTTGAGACGTTCGATGCATCCGGTGTCAGGAAAGGGGAGGAAGCATTCCAACCGACATGCTCGATACACTTAACATTTGGCACTCAAATATTAAAAAATGGTTAACGCCTCAGAAAATCGCTTGTAAAGGCGTTCACCGTAATGGGCCTCTTCTATGTTTATTATCTTTTCCGAAATGCCCATGTCAGATTTCACAGTGGACCCGCATTCATCTGAACAGGAACAAGCACATAGACTTCAACGTGCGGCAAGTTGCCCGTCATCACACAGAACATGACGCTTGGAATACGAACGGCGACGTATATCGGCGACTGCGGTCAGGACCGAAAGTTTTTCTGCGATAACAACCTGCAATCGTGAGCGTACTCACCGGGGAGACGCGAGTGCTCGGAACGGAACGAGGGTCCCGTGGAAGCCCGTACCGCCCCGGCAAGCAGGCAGAACCGACCGGCACCCGCCCCAAAACAGCGAAGCCGGGTCAATGACCCGGCTTCCACTTGGACAGAATGCTTTGGCAGTCGATCAAAGCCGATAGAGGATCTGATCCGTCCAGAAGCGCTCGAGCCGCTGTAGCGACTTGTTGAGAACCTTGAAGTCGTCGCGGTTGATACCGCCGACCGTCTCGATCGAGATGATGTGACGATTGTAGAGCTTGCCAACGATATCGGCGATCGCCTGCCCCTTGTCGGTCAGCTTGACGCGCACCGAGCGACGGTCCATGCGCGAACGTTGGTGATGGATGTATCCCATCTCAACCAGCTTCTTGAGATTGTAGGAGACATTCGAGCCCAGATAATATCCGCGTGTCCGAAGCTCGCCGGCAGTCAGCTCACTGTCGCCGATGTTGAACAGCAGAAGCGCCTGGACGGCATTTACGTCGGTTCGTCCAGAACGATCGAACTCATCCTTGATCACGTCGAGCAAACGGCGATGCAGACGCTCAACAAGACGAAGTGCCTCGAGATACAGCGGCTGCAGGCCCTGCTCTTCCTCGGGCTCGGCGGCATAAAGATCATAGGCGCGCTTAGCGTTGGCCATGGTGAAAAGCCTCTCTGTCGTACTTTTTGGATGCGGCTCTTTGTCCGCCTTGATCACGACAGTAGCCGAGAGCTTTGAAAATCGGCTTAAAGGGCAAGCTGAATATTAGTTTAACGCGATTCCAAACCCACTTGAGTCTTCGCTTTGGTAAAGCGGCGCTTTACGATCTCAAAAATCCAGCAAACGCAGCAATTTCAGCGAGAAACTGCAAAATTCGACCTAGTTTTCATCAACCTGACTCTGGCCCAAGAGGCCGGTTGAGACGAATTGCCAAATTTTACGCAATAACTCTTTATTGACCCTCACAAACGATCGCGCGTTCGTTCGTAATAAGCCGAGAGCACCGCATATAGAGCCACAGTCCCGATATGAAAGATCATCAAGGGGTAGTTGCGGCCGAATTGAGGATTGTAGGCGCTATAGAGAGCCGTCTCTGTCAGCGCGCTGATCATCCACACCACCGTACCCCAGGAAGCCAGGAGCCAAAGCCCCACGGCGGCCACAAGATCGGCTACCGCGAAGAACAAAGTGGCAACGATGACAGGCGATGACAGCGTCAGAAAATTGCCGTTTGCAACACCGAATCCGAGAATGGTCGCCCAGCGCAACAGCCCGGCGATCAGGAAGATGGCAGAAAGAAACCGAACATAGATGACCAGCGTCAGCCGCGCGTCGAACCGCGTCCGAAGGTCCGCTTCAAGTCCCTCGGATCGCTGAGGATCGCTGTTGCCGTTCATCCGCCATTCCCTTTCGCTCTATCCGACTGCTTCATTTTTCAGCGGTGAAGTATCGATCAAATCATGACCCGCGTATAGAGGAACGGACCAAGCCGTGCTAAAGCGGCAGCGCTTTATGCAGCCAGGACCTCCCACCATGACCGCCAATCCTCCGTTCTCCAAAGGCACAACCGCGCCCGACATGCGCGCCATACTCAACGGCCGCCGCATGCGCCGCCTGCGCCAGACTGACTGGTCGAGGCGACTGGTGCGTGAGAACCGTCTTTCGGTCGACGATCTCATTTGGCCGATCTTCGTGATTGATGGTGTCGGTGTCCGAACGCCCATCACGTCCATGCCCGGTGTCGAGCGCCTCTCGGTCGATGAAGCGGTGCGCGATGCCGCCGAAGCAGCGGCTCTTGGCATTCCGGCTATTGCTCTGTTTCCCTATACCGATCCGGGAAGACGCGACGAAGACGGCAGCGAGGCGCTGTCGCCGGACAACCTGATCTGCCGGGCGCTACGAGCGATCAAGACCGCCGTTCCCCATATCGGCCTGATGACCGATGTGGCGCTCGATCCCTACACCAGTCACGGTCACGATGGTCTTCTCGAGGGCGACGTCATCCTCAACGACGAAACCGTGGCGGTACTCTGCGAACAGGCTCTCAACCAGGCACGCGCCGGCGCCGATATCATCGGCCCCTCCGACATGATGGACGGCAGGGTTGGCGCCATTCGCCTGGCTCTCGATGAGGCTGGCTTCGAGCATGTTCAGATCATGGCTTATTCGGCCAAATATGCGTCCGCTTTCTACGGTCCGTTCCGAGATGCCATCGGCACCAATAAGACCCTTCGCGGCGACAAGCGCACATATCAGATGGATCCCAGCAACTCGGACGAGGCCATTCAGGAAGCAGGCCTCGACCTGGCCGAAGGCGCGGACATGATCATGGTCAAGCCGGGAATGCCTTATCTCGACATCCTGCGCCGTCTCAAGGACGAGTTCCAGGTTCCGACCTTTGCCTATCAGGTCAGTGGCGAATACGCGATGATCATGGCCGCCACTCGCAATGGCTGGCTAGACGGGGAGCGTGCGATGATGGAAAGCCTGCTCGCGTTCAAGCGCGCCGGTGCCGATGGCATCCTCACCTATTTCGCCCGCGACGTCGCACGCAAGCTGAAGGGCTGACGTGCGGCCGGCTCGCTTTCTCACTATCGCAACCGCCGCGGCTATCGCCGCGGTTTTCGTGGTTGAGGGATGGTGGCTGGCGGAAGGCTACAGCGACGCCCGTTCCTGCCTCAATGCGCTCCCCGCTCTGGAGGAAACCGGCGACTTGGAGGTCACCGGTCTCACCCGTTCGGCCAGTCTTCCCGGCGTCTTCGAGCTGACCTACAGCGTAAAGGGTCCGTTGAGCGGCTGGCCCGGTACCATGCGGTGTGCCTTTGGCGATGGACCGGATGGCCGGAGACATTTGGTCGGGGTCGAGTTCAATGACGAGCCAATCGGAGAAGCGCGCCTCTATTTCCTCGAGCGGTTTTGGCTCAACGACCCGGCAGCCCTTCAAAGCGGCAAAGCCCGTCTCAACAATGAAATCCCGCCATTCGCCTTCTTGAGTGCAGTCATCGGACGCCCGAATCCCGCACTGATCGGAGCCGTCGTCTGCGCCATTCTCGCCGCGGCCAGCCTCGCTGCCGGCCGCTTCGCCGGACGCGCGCGCAGGAATTGATGCTGCCCTTGTGTCGCCGCCGCCCGAAGGATTAGGGTGGCGACCCGTTCTTGACCTGAGCCTCCGGCGGACTTGGACTCTTTCCGAGCCTCCGACGCTTGGGCACCCTGCGACAACTTGCCTAACTCGGCGCTTCGGCAGGCTGAAGAGCGATCAGGACGCGATGAGGGAGAGAAAGATGACCGAACAGACACCCGGATTTTCGACGCTGGCCATCCACGCAGGTGCGGCGCCGGATCCAACAACTGGCGCCCGCATCACCCCTATTTATCAAACCGCGTCCTACGTTTTTGAAGACGTCGACCAAGCGGCAAAGTTGTTCGGCCTCGAGGCTTTCGGCAACATCTACGGTCGTCTGACCAACCCGACCCAGGCCGTGCTGGAAGAGCGTGTGGCGGCGCTCGAAGGGGGCGTGGCCGCCCTCGCCGTGGCATCCGGCCACGCCGCGCAGCTTCTTGTCTTCCACACGTTGCTTCAACCGGGTGACGAGTTCATCGCCTCAAGAAAGCTTTACGGTGGCTCGATCAACCAATTCGCCAACGCCTTCAAGAACTTTGGTTGGAACGTCGTCTGGGCAGATCCAGCGGATCCCTCCTCTTTCGAAAAGGCGGTGACGCCGCGCACCAAGGCGATCTTCATCGAGTCGATCGCCAACCCGGGTGGTATCATCACCGATATCGCTGCCGTGGCCCACGTGGCAAAGCGGGCTGGCGTCCCCCTGATCGTCGATAATACACTGGCAACGCCGTACCTCTGCCGCCCGATCGAACATGGAGCAGACATCGTCGTTCACTCGCTCACCAAGTTCCTGGCGGGTCACGGCAACTCGCTCGGCGGCATCATCGTCGATGCCGGCAACTTCGATTGGTCGCGCGAAAACCGCTATCCGATGCTGTGCGAGCCGAGACCGGAATATAACGGTCTGGTTTTTCATAAGAACTTCGGCAACTTCGCCTTCGCCGTCGCCTGCCGGGCACTCGGCCTGCGCGACCTCGGCCCCTGCATTTCGCCATTCAATGCCTTCCAGATCCTGACTGGCATCGAGACACTGCCGCTCCGCATGCAGCGTCACACGGACAACGCCAAGGCGGTCGCAGAATACCTCTCCGAGCATCCCAAGGTCGCCTGGGTGTCCTACGCGGGGCTGCCGGGTGACCGCTACCATGGTCTGCAACAGAAATACGCGCCGAAGGGCGCAGGCGCCGTCTTTACCTTCGGCCTCAAGGGTGGCTACGAAGCGGGCGTAACCTTGGTGAAGAGCGTTCAGCTGTTCTCCCACCTCGCCAATGTCGGTGACACCCGCTCGCTGGTCATCCATCCCGCATCGACGACCCATAAGCAGCTCACCGACGCGCAGAAGGTGGCCGCCGGAGCCGGGCCTGACGTGGTTCGCCTATCGATCGGCATCGAGGATGTCGCCGACATTATCGCCGACCTCGACCAAGCGCTTGCAAGCATCGACTGAACTTGGTCAAGCTGGGTGCCGCCCTCTCCGAAAAAGGCGCGGTCGAGTGAAATGGATCGGCATTTCCGGGTAACCGGGAATGCCGTGGGATGATCGCCCGAAGCCGATGACGGAGGCGCACGTGTCATCAAGTCTCAGGAAACTGATTGGTACGCTGATCCTGGTCATCACCATTCCGGTTTACGGGATGATTGCCATGGTGGTTGCCGTCGCCGTCCTACCCGGCGTGAGCTTCTGGTGGCAGCTCGTCTACTACGTCGTCGCGGGACTGCTTTGGGTGCTGCCTGCTGGACTTCTCATCAGCTGGATGGCCAAGCCCGACGCGGCGCGAGCGTGAGTCCGCGCCTGCGGATCACCATACTGAGGGAGCTCGCTTTGCTCCTAATAGTTCAAACGCGACCGTCTGATTTGCAGCTGTGAACCAAACCGTTGGATGAGTAGCCGGTAAGGTACTCACTTAGAGACCGTCCGATAATCCGGGAGGCACTCTTCGGCTCGGTGATTTTAGCGAGTACTCCAGACATCTTCGTGTCCACTCGTGCGGCGCATCGCTAGCGGGCTTTTTCCAAATGCCCTTTTGCCTAGTAAACCGAGAAGCCGAGCTTTCAAGCGGCGATCTCACTGGACGGTGCCGCAACCCGCACGATCCCCGTCACGCCACGACGACCGAGGGCGGCGAGCAGCGTGTCAACCGCACCGGCATCAGCTTCCCCGGTCAGCATGAGCTGTCCCGCAAGCTTGGCAAACAGCGTAAAAGCCGGGTCAGCACGCAGCCGACCGAGATCGATCAGCACGAGATCGTAAGTCTGCTCCAGCGTTTCCAGGAGCATCGAGGCTGCCTCGACATCGTCGGCAAGCGCGACCAGGGGACGACGACCAGCACTGATCTCGTGGGCGCGAGACGATGCATTGCGCTGAATGACGTCGGCAAACTCAGCTTGACCGGCCAAAAGCTCGGCGAGCCCCGGCCTGTCCTCGACACGCCGACTCGCGTCAATGACGACGATACGGGCTCCGTTGAACCCACCTTCACGCGCCAGTTCGTCGACCAGACGGCGGTTCTCATCGCCCTCGCCAAAGCAAGCCACCGCGACGCGCCGGCGACCGGCCAAGTCGACACCCGGGATACTCGGTGGTGTGGGAAGCGGGATAGACGACAGGCGAGTGGTCTCGTGGTGGGTAACAACTTTGTGGTCGATCTCGTCAAGCTCCAGCGACTCGATCTGCCCCACGACAAGTGGCGCTTCTTCGGGAAGATCGATCTGGTCGCGGCGGCGCCAGTAGCCAATCACGGTTGCAATGCCACCGAGCAGCAGGGTCAATGTGCCTGCGAAGAATCCGCCCATGGAAGGAGAGAGAAGCTTGGGTACATCTACCAAGGCGGCGTCTGACACGAGTCTTGCACCAACACCGCCATCGGTTCCCTGCAAGGACAGATAGTCTGCGACCACGCGATTGACGAAGCGGACACCGAGGTCGGTGTTCTCGGCCGTAAAGCGGACATCGATCGCGCGGCCGCGTCCGGAGGGCGTGGCGTAAAACCGAGCGGATAAAGCATCCGTCAGACGCTCTTCCGGAGAGACCTGCTTGCTTGCCCCGCCCATTCCAAGCGCCGTGAGAATACGCGCCTGAAGAGACGGCGATGAAAACGCGCGAGCGTCGACTACACCGAGTTCGGTTGCCGCGCGGCGCAAGTTATCGCGAGAGGAAATAAGCTTGGATTGAGCATCGAGGAAAGCGGCGTCGATGATAGTCTCTGCCGATCCCTTCCGGTCGATGGCGACGCTGGCGCGTATTTCGATCTCGGAAGACAGCGTCGTCAGCAAGCCATGAGTCGCCGCGGCAACTGAGGCCGCGAGCAGAAGACAAACTGCAATGCGGCGCATAACAGGGCGGAAACCAGCCGTATGCGAGCCCTGCCCGATCTCTTCGACAGGGGCAGCACCAAACACGTTCACGGGTTGAGTTTGCCTTTCCATGCGGAAAGCATGGTCGTGTATGGTAACCAGCCCGTTAAACATCTCAAGATTGTTACTTGGACTGCTAGCTTTCTTGCTCTGTAAAGGTTTTGTAAAGAACTGCTCCTCCGCATTTTTTCATTTCATTAACCACGTCGGTCTAGGATTAAGCTCGATATATTATCGATGATTTCGTGGGGACTTACGCATGCAGCGGCGCGCCTTTCTCGGTCTGGCTTTGCTCGGCCTCGGTGCCTGTACCAGCATGCCGCGCCCGCAAATTGCCGGCACGCCACCTGTTCCGGATGGCCTTGATGGTCCCTACCGCCTCGATAGTGGCGATAAGGTGCGCGTTACCGTCTTCGAACAGACCGCGCTGTCGGGAACCTTCTCTGTCGATCAGGCCGGCTATATCTCGTACCCTCTCGTCGGCAGCATCGCTGCACGCGGGCTCACCACCCAGGAATTGGCCGGCGCGGTCACGCGCGGCCTGAAGAAGGGCTATCTCAATAATCCCGACGTAACGGTCGAAGTCGACACCTACCGCCCTTTCTTCATCATGGGCGAGGTGCGTAATCCCGGCCAATATACCTACGTCAACGCCATGACGGTCGACACCGCCGTCGCCATCGCCGGCGGTTTTACATCGCGCGCCAACGAGCGCGCCATTGGCGTATCACGCCGTCTGAACGGCAAGATCTATGAGGGGACCCTGCCCCCCAGTGCCCTGGTTCGCCCCGGCGACGTCCTGAAGGTAGCGCAGCGGCTTTTCTAATACTGCAGATTCCTCGACATTTAGGCGAACAGCCAGTCCGCAATTTTACTTCACCTCAGTACTTTTTCGGCATCATGACGCCAAAGATCGCTTTGATCATCGGGATGGATTGTAATGAGCGTCACTGAGCCGGCATCCGAGCCTGTCAATCACCTCAAGACAACAGCGGAAACAATAGCCAGCAATTATCGCGGCGCTTCCGTAGCCCCCTCGTTGGTGAGTGGGCTGGCGGCGGCGTTCGAATGGGCATGTTTGTCCATCGTCGGCGTTGGCCTTCTGTCGCTGTTTTCGGGCTCCTTGTCCGGGATTATTACAGCGATCCCTATAGGCACGGCCTTCCTGACGCTGCTCCTCTCACAGATACTCGGTGCGAACGATCTATCTCTGCTGCGTCGTCACACGCAGCGTTTCGCCAAACTTCTGATCGCTTGGTCTAGCGTCTTCGGTATTGTCTCGGTGCTGATCGTGCTCGGAGACGGGGCTCCAGACGTGGCGCGCCTTTGGTTCCCGGTTTGGTATGTGGCTGGGGTCGTGGCCTTGGGCCTCTCGTCAGCGGCCACCGCGCTTGTAACGCGTCGCCTGACCCGCGCCGGCCGGCTGCAAAGGCGAGCCGTCATCCTTGGTGGCGGCACGATGGCGGAATCCTTGATCACCGCCCTGGAAGAAACTGGCGGCAACGAGCTGGCCATTCTAGGGATTTTTGACGACCGCAACGACGACCGCAGTCCGGAGAACCAGCTGGGCTTTCCGAAGCTTGGCAACACATCCGACCTGGTCGACTTCGCCCGCTCGACGGCGATCGATCTTGTCATTGTTGCGCTGCCCCCGACGGCCGAGGTCCGCATCCTCCAGCTTCTGAAGAAGCTCTGGGTGCTGCCGGTCGATATTCGGCTATCGGCGCACTCGAGCAAGCTGCGTCTCCGCCCACGCTCCTACTCCTATATCGGCCGCGTGCCGTTCCTTGACCTGTTCGACCGTCCGATTACCGGCTGGTCGCAGGTGTCGAAGCGTGTGTTCGATGTCACCATCGCCAGCCTTGCTATCGTCGCGCTTTCACCGGTGATGCTTGGCACGGCGATCGTGGTCAGGATAACCTCCAAGGGCCCGATCCTGTTCCGCCAGCCACGCTACGGCTTCAACAACGAAGTGATCTCGGTGATGAAGTTCCGTTCGATGTACGCCGATCAGACCGACATCAAGGCGGAAAAGGTAGTGACAAAAGGCGACCCGCGCGTCACGCCGGTCGGTCGCTTCATCCGCAAGACATCGATCGACGAGCTGCCACAGCTGTTCAACGTTCTGAAGGGCGACCTCTCACTGGTCGGCCCCCGCCCGCACGCCGTCAACGCGCATACCGCGCACAAACTTTGGGAAGAAGTGGTAGACGGCTACTTTGCCCGCCACAAGGTCAAGCCAGGCGTCACGGGTTGGGCCCAGATCAACGGCTGGCGCGGCGAAGTCGACACCCCCGACAAGATCCAGGCGCGCGTCGAACATGACCTCTACTATATCGAGAACTGGTCGGTGCTGTTCGACCTCTACATTCTCATGCTGACGCCCATCCGCATCCTCAACCAGGAAAACGCCTACTGAACGGAAGCCACGTCGCGAGCGGCACGGAAGTCGACGCCAAGCCCCAAGGCATCGGCCACGATGATCGTGCCCTCCGCGACCGGCGCGGCGATGGACACGCCACGCAGCAGGTGGAGACAGTCGAAGATCTTCTCCTTCGGCACCGGCGTCGCCGAGACAACGGGCAGGAGCGCCAGACTGCCGCCCGACACCCGGACCGTCGTGGTCACCATCCGCTTCGGAGAGACCACCTCCTCAGCCGCATAGGCGAGCCCCTTGTTGCAGGTAAAGCCGGCCATATCCGCGACGACACCACCTTCGACGATGACCTCGCCGCCGCATCCGATCGGGCAGCCGATGCACTGGATGGCATGAACCACGCGCGCCATCACGCTTCCTCCTCGATCACTTCGTCCGCCTCGATCTTTTCCGGCGCAGGGACAACGCGGAACTCCAGCGTTCTGGCGTCGCCGATCTTGCGGACGGGAATGTCGGCGACAATCATCTCGCTCGGCTTGACCACGCGAAGCTTGCGCTCGAAGGCGAGCTGACTATCGGCCCAGAATTGCAGCAGCGAGGCGCCCATGGGCTTGGCGGCGCGGAAATAGAAGCGAACACTCATCTTCCCTGGCTCGAAGTCGGAAAGGCGCTGCGGCACGACGGTCCGAATCCCCTCCCCCGCCACGACCGGACGCTCGCCGGTAGACGAAGCCATCTGGCCAAGCGCATATCGAGCCGCCGAGCGGCCGGCAATCGCCGCCTCCTCCGAGACCCAGTCAACGAGGTCGTGGACATGCAGCACGTTGCCGGCGGCGAAAAAGCCCGGGATCGACGTCTGACGGAACTGATCGACACGGGCGCCGCTTGTGATTGGATCAAGGGCTACGCCGGCCGCACGACCGAGTTCATTTTCGGGTATGAGGCCGACGGAGAGCAGCACGCAGTCGCAGGCGACATCGAAGGCCGTGCCCTCGATGACCTCAAGCTTGTCGTTCACCTGCGAAACGGTGATGCCGGTGACACGATCTTTGCCATGGATCGCCGTCACCGAATGGCCGAGGTAAAGCGGAATACCAAAGTCTTCGAGGCACTGGACGATGTTGCGCGTCAGGCCGTTGGAATACGGCATGATCTCGAAGACGGCCTTCACCTTGGCGCCCTCGAAGGTCATGCGCCGGGCCATGATGAGCCCGATGTCGCCCGAGCCGACGATCGCCACTTCCTTGCCCGGCAGGTAGCCCTCCATGTTGACCATGCGCTGGGCGGCACCGGCAGTGAACACGCCAGCCGGACGGCTGCCCGGCGTACGAATGGCGCCGCGCGTTCTCTCCCGGCAACCCATGGCGTAGACCGCCGACTTCGCCCTGACGACCGTCAGCCCCGCATGTGGACTGACCGAGGTGATGACACCACCGGGCTCAGCGGCCAGCACCGTCGTGTCCAGCCAGACGTCGATGTCCGTCGCCTTGACCATGTCGATATAGCGATGGGCATAGCCCGGCCCAGTCAGCTCTTCCTCGAAGCGACGCAGGCCGAAACCGTTGTGAATGCACTGCTGAAGAATGCCGCCGAGTTCACGATCGCGTTCGAGGATGAGCACGCGTTCCGCACCGGCCTCGCGCGCGGCGAGTGCCGCCGCCATGCCCGCCGGTCCGCCGCCGATGGTTACCACGTCGTAGAAAAACTCACGCATCGACGCTCTCCCCCGCTTCGAGATCGGCACGCGAGAGGAACAACCACGAGCCGGCCGAATCCTTTCGAACCGCCGTCACCGGGATGCCGAGCTCCCTCGCGAGAATTGCGGTGACGCGCGGTCCGCAGAAACCGCCCTGACAGCGGCCAGCTCCCGCCCTCACCCGACGCTTGACACCGTCGACCGTGCGGGCGCCGCAGGGAGACTGGATAGCCGCGACGATCTCCGCCTCGGTGATGGTTTCACAGCGGCAGATGACTCGACCAAATAGAGGATCGCTGGCGATAAGACGCGCCTGGGCTTCGCGATCCAACTCGTGAAAGCGAGGCTTTGCAGGGTTGACCGGCACGAAGCTCGCCTTGGTACGAAGCTTCAGCCCGGCCTCGCGCAAAATATCGACCATCACTTCGCCGATAGCCGGCGCCGACGTCAGGCCAGGCGACTGGATACCAGCCGCATGGACCAGACCGCGAGCGACCGGCGACGGGCCGATGACGAAGTCCTTGCCAGCAGCAGCGCGCAATCCGGCAAACTCGGTGATCGCCGTACCCAAAGGCAAAGCAGGGACGATGCGGCGCGCACCGGCGATGATCCCCGCAAGACCGCCTGCCGTCGTTTCCTTGTCATCGGGGTCGTCGATGTCGACGGCATCCGGGCCGATGAACACATTGCCGTGCACGGTCGGCGACACCAGGATGCCTTTCGACACCTTATCGGGCGTCGGAAACAGGACGGTGTTGACCAGTTGGCCAACGCTGCGGTCGAACAGGATGTATTCGCCCCGGCGTGGCTTGATCGTGAAGCTGTCATCGCCGGCCAGGCGGGCAACATCGCCGGAATGCAGACCGGCGGCGTTGACCACGAAGCGGGACGCGATGCGGCCACGCGTCGTTTGCACGGCAGCGATCTGCTTCCCGGCGAGCTCAAGACCGGTCACCGCGCATTCGGTGATGATGTGAACGCCATTGCGGATGGCGTTCTCGGCAAAGCCGACGGTCGCAAGAAAGGGACAGACGATCGCCCCACTGGGTGCCCAAAGCGCGCCGGCGACCTCCGGCGAAATATTGGGCTCGTGAGAAACAAGCCGATCGCGACGCCAGATCTCAAGGCCAGGTACGCCATTGGCGATGCCGCGCTGGCGGAGATCGGCCACTGTTTCCATCTGCGCGGCGTCTTTGGCAACGACCAGAGCGCCCGTCGCCTTGCGCGAGATACCGAGCCCCTCGGCGAGGTCGGCATAGAGCTGAGCTCCTCGTACATTGAGACGCGCTTTCCATGTCCCGGGTTCGGCATCAAAGCCGGCGTGCAAGATGCCGCTGTTGGCTTTCGACGTTCCGGTGGCGACATCGGGCGAGCTTTCGATCAACACTACTGACAGCTCGAAGCGCGACAACTCGCGGGCAATGGCACACCCCACAACACCGCCGCCGATGACGACGACATCGGCTCTTTCCGGAAGAGGCAACGCTCCGAAACTGCCCGTCATGCACTCCTCCCATCGGCCGTGTCGCATATAAAACAAAGTTCGATTGATCTTCGTTTAGGTTCGATTTCACTTTCGTATCATTTCGAGGGTGAGTTTCGGATTGGTACGAACGCCTATACGCGTACCCTAACCAAACAAAAACAGCGCCGCTTCCCTCGGGAAACGGCGCTGTTTCGTATTCTTGCAGGAAGCGTCGCCGATCGAAGATCGGCGACCGCGGAGCATCAGGCAGACAGAGCCTGTGCTACTTCAGAGGCGTCATCACCAACGATCAGGTGATAGTTGGCGGAACCAAGCGTGGCGACAGCCCGCACACCGGCCTTCTTGACCAGCGACTGATCGAACCGCTTGGGATCGGCCACCTCGATGCGAACCCGAGTACCCGACACGGCCTCGACCGAGACGATGTTGGCGCGTCCGCCCAGAGCGTCGATCATCTGATCGGCCTTGAGGCGAGCGGCGGCCGACGGCGCACCGGCAGGAAGCTTGGCAGCAACCGGAGCCGCGACGGCGGCGGGAGCAGCGACACCAGCCGGCTGCGACCGGAGGTACTCCTCCATGTCGGTCTTCATATTCTCGGACTGGGTACCGAAGATGACCTGCAGACCCTGGCCGACGACCATGACGCCGGCAGCGCCCATTTCCTTGAACTTCGGCTGATCGACCTTGGCGATGTCGGCGACGCCAACGCGCAGGCGGGTGATGCAGGCATCGAGGTTGGTGATGTTCTGAGCACCCCCAAAGGCAGTGACCAGCTTGCGGGCGGTGGCAAAGCGATCGCTGCCGTCGAGCGCCTCATCTGCCGTCTCGCCGGTAGCCACACCATCGTCTTCACGGCCGGGCGTCTTGAAGTTGAACTTCAGGATGGCGAACCGGAACACGCCGTAATAGATCGCGGCATAGATCGGCCCGAGGATCAGCGTCATCCACCAGTTATGGGCGTTCGAACCGAACACGTTGAACAGCAGGAAGTCGATGCCACCCTGCGAGAAGGTGAAGCCCATATGAATGTCGAGCGTGTTGGCCACGAACTGCGTGGTGGCGGCGAGCACGGCATGCACGGCGTAGAGGGCCGGAGCAACGAACAGGAACGAGAACTCGATCGGCTCGGTGATACCAGTCAGGAACGAGGTCAGAGCGGCCGAGATCATCATGCCCATGACCTTGACGCGGTTTTCCGGCTTGGCGCTGTGGGCAATGGCAATGGCGGCAGCCGGCAGGCCCCACATCTTGAACAGGAAGGCGCCCGACAGGATGCCGGCCGTGTGATCGCCCGCGAAGAAGCGGTTGATGTCACCATGAACGACCTTGCCGGCGGCGTCGGTGTAGGAACCGATCTCGAAGAAGAACGGCACGTTCCAGATGTGATGCAGGCCGAACGGGATCAGCAGACGCTCGACGAAGCCGTAAACAGTCGCGGCAAGGCGCGGATCATTTTCAGCGGCCCAGTGCGAGAAGATGTCGATGCCGGACTGCACGGGCTGCCAGACAAAGGACAGCACCACGCCGGCGACGATCGCGGCGAGACCGGTGACGATCGGCACGAAGCGCTTACCGGCGAAGAAGCCGAGATAGGACGGCAACTGGATCCGGAAATAGCGGTTGAACAGCGAGGCCGCGATGGCGCCGATGATGATGCCGCCGAATACGCCGGTATCAATGGTCGGCACTGTCTTGCCGGCCAGAACCGGCACGTGCAGGAACACAGCCATGACGCTGAGGGTCGCAGTCATGACATAGTAGCCGACGACGGCCGCGATGGCGGCAACGCCGTCATTCTTGGCAAGGCCAAGGGCAACACCAACGGCAAAGATGATCGGCAGGTTGCCGAAGATGGCGTCGCCACCCTTCGCCATAACCTGCGAGACGATGTCTGGCAGGAAGGAGAAGTTGGACGCGCCGATGCCGAGCAGAAGGCCGGCGACCGGCAGCACGGCCACAGGCAGCATCAGCGCCTTGCCGATCTGCTGTAGCACTCCGAATGCGGATTTGAACATGGTTGGTTACCTCTGAGACTTAAGCTTCGGGCCAGGACTGGGCGAGCATTCGGCGCACCGCCTCGCCGGATTCGAGGGCGAGCGCTGCTTCCGCGACCGCCTTGCACTTGTTCATGTCGAGTGTCCGCACCATCGCCTTGATCTCGGCGATCGAGCCGGCGGTCGCCGACAATTCGGTTACGCCGAGACCGATGAGCACCGGCGCGGCCAATGGGAAGGAAGCGAGCGATCCGCAGACACCAACCCAGCGGCCGTGGGCCTGAGCCCCCTCGGCTGCCAGTTGGATCAGCCGCAGCACGGCCGGATGGAAAGGGTCGAGCTGCTTGGCAAGCCGCGGGTTCACCCGATCGATGGCCAGGGCGTACTGGGAGAGATCGTTGGTCCCTACCGACATGAAGTCGGATTCCGCGGCCAGCGTCTTGGAGATGAGCGCCGCCGAGGGAACCTCGACCATGATGCCCACCTCGATCGGTGCGGTGCGGCCCAGAGCCTTCATCTCCTCATCGATCACCTTGCGCACGTCCCGGAGGTCTGCAAGCGTGGCGATCATTGGCAGAAGGATCTTGGTCTGGCCGTAGGGCTTCACCCTGAGAAGGGCGCGGATCTGCGTCCTCAAAAGTTCGGGCTGCCAGAGGCTCATGCGCACGCCACGCATACCGAGAGCGGGGTTTTCCTCCTTCGGCAGGTTGGCGTAGGGCACGTCCTTGTCGGCACCGGCGTCAAGGGTGCGGATGATCAACGGCCGTCCCTTGAGGCCATCGGCAATCGCCTGATACTGGGCATATTGCTCGTCTTCGCTCGGCGCAGAAGTACGGTTCAGGAAAAGGAATTCCGACCGCATCAGGCCGCAACCTTCGGCACCGCCCTCGAGCGCCACGGCAACGTCGGCCGGGCCGCCAAGATTGGCAACCACCTCGATCCGCTTGCCGTCTGCCATGTAGCAGTCGTCCTGGGTCGCGGCCCTGTTGGCGGCGACGCGTTCACGACGGCGAATGACAGCCGCGCGGATATCGGCGAGATCCGCTTCCGGCGGATTGATCCGCACGGTCCCAAGGTCGGCATCGAGGATGACCGGCTGCCCATCGGGCACGCAGAGCACGCCGACGCCGGCGGCAACCACAGCCGGAATGCCCTTAGAGGCGGCGAGGATCGACACGTGTGCCGTCGGACCAGCGTAGGCCAGAACGATACCGGCAACCTTCGTCAGATCGAGGTCGGCAAACTGCGACGGAAGCAGATCAGCTGCAAAGATGATCGCATTGTCCGGCAGAACAGTCGCCGAGCCAGAAACTCCGAGCAGGATGGCCAGAACACGGCGACGAACATCCTCGAGGTCCGAAGCACGCTCGGCCAGCACCGGATTGCCGAGCTTGCGCAGCGCAGCAACCTGCCGATCGATGGCGGTTTTCCAGGCGAAGGCGGCGCTCTTGCCGTCGCGGATCAAGGTCCAGGCGGCATCGCGCAGATCCGGATCCTCAACGAAAGAGAGGTGCGCCGTCAGGATCTCCGCCTGCTGCCCCTTGCTCGCGGCAATCTTAGCGCTAATGTCGGCGGCGGCCGTCTTGAGAGCGGCGCGCAGCTCCTTGATTTCCTGCTCGACGTCGGCGCCGGTCTCGGAAACCTCGAAGTCCTCCGACGTAATCCGCACCGAGATGCCAGCTGCAAGGCCGGTGGAAGCCGTCGTGCCTTCGATGGTCTTGGCAACACCCGGTCCCCAAAGCGCAGGGGCCTCGGCGGGCACTGGCGCTGAAGGCGCAGCCTGAGAAGCCGGCGCCTCCGGCGGCACGGTTGCCGCACCCGTCGACGCAGACGCGGAGGCCTCGGCCGACGGTCCGCCGATCAGCTGGGCGATACGGTTGGCGACTTCGGCGCCATCGGCACCCTTGGCCTCGATGGTGAGCTCGTCATTGTGCTGGGCACCCAGCAGCATCAGCCCAACCGGGCTCGCGGCACTGGCCTTGCGATCACCGAGGCGAATGATCACCTCGGCGGTGCCGGATTTGGCGGCTTCGGCAATGAGGCCCGCCGGGCGGGCATGGATACCGTTGGGATCGGCAATGCGCACCTTCACGACGGTGGCGCTGCCTTCCGAGGCAACTGCTGGAGAAGCGGACGCCTCTCCCTTCACCGCAACGGTCGCCACTTCATCACCGGCGGCAACTTCGCGACCTTCACTGGAAACGGCCAGTGTGAAGCGCTCGCCGTTGGTCAGAACCACTGGAACGACCAGGCTTCGCACCAGCTGCGAAATGACATCCATGTCGAAGCTGATCAGCGGATCGCCGGTCTTGACCTTGTCGCCTTCAGCAACGTGCGGCTTGAAGCCCTCACCCTTGAGCGCAACAGTGTCGAGGCCGACGTGCATCAGCACCTCGGCACCGTCTTCAGCTCTGAGCGTGACGGCGTGATGGGCGCGGTGCAGCGACGTGACGACGCCGGCAAAAGGCGCACGTAAGGTTGCGTCCGTCGGATCTATGGCGAAACCATCGCCGAGAATCCGACCGCTGAACACCGGATCAGGGACGTCGGCGATGGAACCGAGCCAACCACCGATCGGTGCACGCAGATAAAGCTTTTCCTTCGCATCAAGCGGCTTGCCGCCGCCGGATGCGTCTTTCAAATGGTCAACCACGTTAGGACTCCGTCAGATCTCGGGTTTCTCCATAAGGCGGCGATGTCGCCCTGTTTCGTTCAACTCACATGCGCGCTCCCTTGCCTTCGCTGAAAGCGCATCATCGTCGCGGCGGCGCCTGAGCGCTGTCGCGGAAAATCAAGTCGACCGGCCAGACCTCCGAGAGGCCTGTCGGGTCAGCACCACCGACCAACGATGCGGCAAGCTCCGAAAGACGGATGCCCGCAGCCCGGATCGGCGAGAAAGTCGTTGTCAGAGCCGGCTCGAAGGCTTCCGGTCTCACGGTGGCAAGGCCGTCGTCATGAGCAATGACGGACACATCGCGACCGATCTTGAGGCCACTGTCGCCGATCGCCCGGCAGCAACCGGACGCGAGAAACATCGAGGCACAGACAAAAGCAGTCGGCGGAACCGGCGAGGCCAGCAAAACCCGCGCCGCCCGATAACCGTGCCCCTCGGTGGCGGGACCGGCAACAAACAGATGCGCCCGAGCTTCAAGGCCATGGCGGGCGAGCGCGGCATGCCAGCCAACCATCCGTTGTTCGGAAGCGGAAAGATCCCCAGGCCCAGCAATGAGCGCGATCGTCTTGTGACCGAGACCGGCGAGCAGATCGACGGCCCGGCGCACACCGTCTTCATGATCTATATCGAGATGCGGATAGATCAGCGATCCGGCGGTCCGGCCGCAGGTAACGGTCTGCAGGCCAAGGTGTGACAGCAAGCGAATGCGGAGATCGTCGACCTTGAGGTTCGCCAGGATCATCACGTCAACCGCCTTGGCACGCGCGAGACGACGATATCCAGCCTCCTCACCATCGAAAGTGGCGTTCACATAGAGATCGCGACCGCAACGCCCTGCCCCATCGGCGAGGCCTGCCAGGAATTCCCCAAACACCGGATCGGCCATTTCCGCGGAAGCGCCAGGAAGGACCACGCCGAACGCCCCGGTCTCACCGGTTGCGAGACGCTTGGCGCTGACATTAGGGGTGTAGTTGAAGCGGCGTGCGGCCTCGAGGACACGCAGGCGCGTCTCCTCGTTGACGTCCGAGAAGCCATTGAGAGCTCGGCTGACGGTCGTCTTCGACAGTCCCAGATGCTGAGCTAGCTCCCTAAGGTTCACCGCAGGCCCTCCAAAAACACGGCCGGATAATTCGCCTAGCTGATATAGGCATCCGAACCGGTTTGGAAATACGATCTGAAACTAATCCACCGCTCTCTTCCAGCAGAATTGCGTTCGCCGTTTCGTTTGCAGGGATTAATTTGAGAGTAGAAGTAAAGCAATCCGAACCGGTTTGGAAGATATGTAATAACACTCCCGGAACGGTCAGCCACATTCGATGTCGGCACGAGCCCGCGCGAGAGCGGCGCAGGCGTGCAGGACGGACATCAGATGACATGAGTTGGCGATTGGTGAGCAGAGGCGAGGACGGCGACCACTCCAGCCAAAGCCGCCAAGCATGGGCGCAGAGACAAGCTCAACGCACAATATGCAGACATGGCAAAACCAGCCGGAGCACCACCTGGCACTAAAGGCCAAGTTCATTCCAGAGCACGATTTACATTAAAGGGGGGAATGGATGGTCGGGCAGAGAGGATTTGAACCTCCGACCCCGTGTCCCCCAGACACGTGCGCTAACCAGGCTGCGCTACTGCCCGTCCCATCATCGTCCGGGGCGTCAGCTCCGGACGGGAGGGATTTAGCCGGTTCGACCCGGCGGGACAAGTGCTAATTTCACCTCTCCCGTCATGAGATGAATTCTCAGCGTGTTTGATCCAGAAGGCGCTTGCATTCCAGAAGTTCGAACAGCGTCGACTGCAGACGACGGATATCTTCGCGCGACAGCCCGCCACCGGCGCCGGACGGTGCCGCATGCTCCGACGCCCCACCACGAAAGCGCTCCATGAACCGGAACCCGCCGCGGCTGCTGCCTTCCGGCAATATGCCTGCTGGCAGAGGCTCCTCCAGCTCGGGTGTACGCGCCTGCTGAGACTCTATCTTGGGCTCGGCTCTCGCCATCTGACGAATCGGCTCGGAGACCACCTCTGCCTCGATCTCCTCCAGCTCTTCACCGCTGTCGGGGATCTCAATATCTTCGTCCTCGGCCAAACCTGCGTTGGGAGCCACAGGAATCGGCTCTCCAGGATGGCGCCAGACCTCCATGACGAAACGGGCGCCCTGCTCCTTCAGGATGCGCTGGACGCCCTTGATGGTGTAGCCTTCGCCATAAAGGAGATACTGGATGCCGCGCAGCAGTTCGACGTCGTCGGGACGATAGTAACGACGACCACCACCACGCTTCATCGGGCGGATTTGGTTGAACTTGGTTTCCCAAAAACGCAGCACATGCTGCGGGAGATCAAGATCCTCCGCAACCTCACTGATCGTCCTAAATGCGTCCGTTGCCTTTTCCACGCCGCCGCTCGACCTGATGCACGATTCAGTCTGTGAAGACCGGATTCGCAAAGCGCTTCACTATAGAATCGACAGACAAAGGAAGCCAAGCCCGAACTCGCAGCACTGCGAAGATCGCCGGCTAATAAGCTGAATTTGAATGAAATTTAAGGCGGGCACTTGGCCCGCCCGAATATGTCTCAGTCGTCGCTGTCGACAGACGAGGCATCACCGCCGTTGATTTCGGTCTTCAGCACATTGCTGGGCTTGAATACGAGGACGCGCCGCGGAAGAATCGGCACTTCTTCGCCCGTCTTTGGATTCCGGCCGATCCGTTCGGTCTTCGAGCGAACAGAGAATGTTCCGAACGACGAGAGCTTCACCGTTTCGCCCGTCACCAGGCAATCAGCAATCTCACGCAGTACAGACTCTACAAGCTCCGCCGACTCGCTCCTCGATAGACCGACCTTCTGGTACACGGCCTCGCAAAGATCGGCGCGGGTTACAGTTTTGCCCCCCATGGACCGCAAGCTCCCGTTGTTCCAACCGGCCTTGGACCTGGCCGACGGTCAATACCCAAACGCATAGGCGTTAAACGTAGTGCCAGATACGGATGGGGTCAATCCGTTTTTAGCGCAAGTCTTTCCAAACAAACAAAAAACGCTGGTATACTACCAACGGAGAATGGCGGCACCCCAGGTGAGACCACCACCGACCGCCTCGAACAACAGCACGTCGTCACGCTTGACCTTGCCGTCACGTACGCCAGTGTCGAGTGCTAGCGGGATGGTTGCCGCCGAAGTATTGGCATGCCCCTCGACGGTGATGATCACCTTTTCAAGCGGAATGCCAAGTTTCTTGGCCGACCCTTCGATGATACGGCGATTGGCTTGGTGAGGAATGAACCAATCGATACTGGAACCATCGAAACCGGTTGCTCCAAAAACCGACTTGATGACGTCGCCAACTCCACCAACGGCGAACTTGAACACCTCTTGGCCGTGCATGCGTACATGCCCAGCTGTGCCGGTCATCGACGGCCCGCCGTCGGTATGAAGCTTGTCGACATGGCGGCCGTCGGCTCTCAGGCTCGCGGCAAGCAGCCCGCGATCCGTCGAAGTCCCCTCGCCTTCTTCGGTCCCGAGCACGACTGCACCCGCACCGTCCCCAAACAGGACGCAGGTCGTTCGGTCGTTCCAGTCGAGCAGACGAGAGAAAGTGTCTGCGCCAATCACCAGCGCCTTGCGGGCGAGCCCGGTGCGGATCAGGCTATCGGCAACGGTCAGTGCGTAGACAAAGCCAGAGCAAACGGCCTGAAGATCGAAGGCGAACCCGTGCGTGACGCCGAGCTTGCGCTGTACCTCGACGGCAGACGACGGGAAAGTCCGGTCGGGCGTCGCCGTCGCAAGAAGCACCAGGTCGATTTCGTCGGCGCTTACACCAGCGGCGGAAAGAGCGTTGGCGGCAGCTGCCGTTGCAAGATCTGAGGTCAACTCGCCTTCTGCGGCGACATGGCGCTCCCGAATACCCGTGCGCTGAACGATCCAGTCATCCGAGGTATCTACCATTTTGGTGAGATCCTCGTTGGTCAGGACCTTGGCGGGCAGGTAGCTTCCCGTCCCCAGAATGACGCTACGGATCACGCTCAGCTTCCTTTCTCGCCGGAGGCGAGACTCATGGCCGCCTGTTCCCGGTAATAATGCGCGAGGTCTGTCTCGATCTTGCTCATCAGCCCATTGCGCGCCATGTCATAGCCAAGATCGAGCGCCGCCGCGAAGCCAAAGGCGTCTGTGCCGCCATGGCTCTTGATGACGATGCCATTGAGTCCGAGGAACACGCCGCCATTGTATTTGCGCGGATCCATCTTCTCGCGCAGTCCCTGGAATGCGCCGCGAGCGAGTAAATAGCCGATGCGCGTCATCCAGGTCCGGCCGAGCGCCGTACGCAGATAACTCGTCAGCTGCTTGGCCGTACCCTCAGCCGTCTTTAGCGCGATATTGCCGGCAAAGCCCTCGGTCACGATCACATCAACCCGACCACGACCAATGTCGTCACCCTCGACAAATCCGTCGTATTGAAGATTTGCGAGCGCGGTTTCCTTGAGGATCTGGCCGGCTGCCCGCACTTCCTCGTTACCCTTGACGTCCTCGACGCCAACATTGAGCAGCCCGACAGAAGCAACCTCAGTATGAAACAGAGCGCGCGCCATCGCTGCACCCATCACGGCAAAACCGATCAACTGCTGTGCGTCGGCACCAATCGACGCACCGACATCGAGCACGATCGATTCAGACTTGAGGTTCGGCCACAGAGCTGCCAGCGCCGGCCGCTCAATGTTGGCCATCGTCCTGAGGCAGAACTTCGACATGGCCATCAGGGCGCCGGTGTTGCCGGCGGAGACGGCAAAATGCGCCTCACCCTTCTTCACCGCCTCGATCGCCCGCCACATCGACGATTTCCATCGGCCGTGGCGCAATGCGCTCGACGGCTTTTCATCCATCGCTACGGTGACTTCGCAGTGATGAAAACGGGAGGCTGCCTTAACTCTCGGAAACTGCTCCAGAACAGGCAGTACCACCGCCTCGTCACCGAACAGTTCGTAACGTAGATCCGGACGACGCGTCAGCTCGAGGTCAGCGCCGGCGAGCGTCACGGACGGCCCAAAGTCGCCACCCATGACGTCGATGGATATGATAAGGGGTTCGGCCATAAATCCTCGGAAGCGCGGCAACCGCCGAAATCGATCGGGCGGGAAGATAACCATTCCCCCCCAGGAAACAATACTAAAATCGCGCCGTTTACCGCCGCCCCACCGCAGGGGCGGCCATCACGGGCGCTTGTCCTTCAACGCGGCGAGACCGGCAAACGGCGAATCCACCTCGTCTTCGCTACCATCGTCTTCGATCAGGGGCGCGAACTCGACACCCTGCTTGCGCGGATAGGGATCGAGGCCGACGGCGATGAACTCAGTCGTCAGCACCCCGAGATCAACGGTCGCCCCGAGAATCGGCTCCGGAGGATCCTCAGCAGCAAGATCCACTTCGATTTCTTCGTTGATTGGCTCGATCTCGCTTTCTGGAAGAAAACGCAGGTCTACAGCTTCGCGGATGGTCTCAGGTACCGGGTCGAGCGTGACGACGCACGCCTGTTCGACTTCGGCCCGGACCTCGCCAACCACCTTGTATCCCGTCTTGCGAAAAGGCGACACAGTGAACTCGGCAGAGGCGCTGACCACCTTCAGGATGCCGAGCGCTTCGGCGATCCCTTCACACTCGGACGCGCTTGCCTCGAAGGTCACCGGAGTGCCACGCGGCAACACGCGGTCCCAGGCGAATGGACGAGAAAACGGGACGTCAGCTTTTGCAGTCATGTCTCAAATCCGAAATTGGGTTCTAGTCGGCAGAAATGGACGGTGCGGCCAAGGAAGGCAAGGCCCCGGTGATAAGTTCAGCGAGCGGCATTTCAGCCAAAGATTGGGCAAGCTTGCGGACGTAATCGGCCAGACGCGAGACTGACGCGGGCTCCGCGGCACCACCATAGACATTGCGCAGGAGAGCATCCACAAGCGCACCGGGCACTTCCGATGCAAGCGCCGCCGCGATCGCCTCGGTACGACCGTAAAAGGCGCCCACCACTTTCTTGAGTCGTCGTTTCAGGCCGCTGTCGTCATAGCCGATATCACGTATCGACCGCTCCATATCGTCGATGAAGCACTCGCTGAGATCGCGAGCGACTTCGCGACCGTCGGATTCTTGCGATAGCCGATGCACGGCGAGACCGACGCAAAGCATCAACATCTCAAGCCGCCCCTCCACAGTGTCGGCCACGCCGAGTTCGGCATAGAACACCGGCTGCCGAGACAAGCCCATCAGACCGTCGTAAAGCTGGGCGGCGGGCCGAGATGTCTTTCGCCGAATGAGGCCAAACACCATAGTTTTGCCGTTTCCTTCCACGAAGACCCACTTCGGCGCGGTGATCGACAGGAAACCACGCCCAGCGAACGAATTGACGTTGCCTCGTGACCTAGCGCAAGGTAACCAAGTTGCCAAGTATGTGTGATCGGGAGTGCCGGGAGGCTTATGTGAAGTTCAGCCGCAGTGAACGCCCGTCGGGCTTGATGTTTGGTCTGAAGGGCATTGCAGTCGCCCTGCTGACGGCCGTCTCCTTATCGGCCTGCGGCACGGCGCCGGTCCAGCATGGCTATGTGCTTTCCGAAGAAGCATTGGCCCAGGTGCCCGTTGGCTCGTCGCGCGAACAGGTCCTGCTGGTTCTCGGTTCGCCGTCGACGACGTCGGTTATGGCCGGTGACACCGCCTTCTATTATATCTCGCAGACCATCCACGAGAGCCCTCTCATGGGCCGTTCGATTACCGATCAGCGGGTGCTCGCCGTCTATTTCGATGACAAGGGCTTGGTCAAGCAGATCGCCAACTATGGCCTGCAGGACGGCAAGGTGTTCGACTTCATCGAGCGCAAGACGCGCACCACCGGCGCCGATCTGAACCTGATCGGCCAAATCTTCAAGGGTGTCGGAAACGTCAACCCGCTGGGCAATCTCCAGAACTGAGATGAGCGCAGACACATGATCAAGGGGCGTGGCCTATGCCGCGCCCCTTTTTCGCAGCATTACGACTTGCGGCCGGAGAACATCGTCGCGGTGTACACCACCAGTGCTGCCCAGATGAACATGAAGGCGATGAGCTTACCGGTCGAGAACGGTTCGTGGAATACGAACACGGCCGTAATGAAGATCATTGATGGCGCGATATACTGCATGAGCCCAATCGTCGAATAGCGCAGCAGGCGGGCGCCAAAGACAAATAGGATGAGCGGCACAGCCGTGACAAGGCCGGAGGCAGCCAGCAGAATCGTATCGGAAACAGTTGTTTCTACGCCCGTGCCGACAAAATGGCCGTTCCCCGTAGCCATCAGCCATCCAAGAAAGACAAGCGCCAGCGGAGAGATCAGCACGACTTCCAGCAGGAAGCCCTGCGTTGGTCCGATCGGCAGCGTCTTCTTGAGATAGCCGTAAATGCCAAAGCTCAGCGCCAGCGCCAACGACACCCAGGGCAGACCGCCACTCTCCACAGTCATCAGACCGACACCGAGAATGGCGAGAGCGACAGCGAACATCTGCGCCTTGTTCAGACGCTCACCGAGAAAAATGGTGCCCAGAGCCACATTGACCAGCGGATTGATGAAATAGCCGAGCGCCGATTCGAGCGCCCTGCCCGAGCCGATCGCCCAGACGTAGATTGCCCAGTTCACCGAGATCAGGCTGGCTGTCACAAAGCCCATGACCAGCGTGCGTGGCTGTCGGAACACCGCAAGGAAGCTGCCAAAACCGCCCTGCGCCGCCAGGATCGCTGCGGTAATCGGCACCGACCACAAGACGCGGTGCGCCACCACCTCGTAAGGTGAAATATGGGCCACAGCCTTCATGTAGAAGGGCAAGAAGCCCCAAAGAAGGTAAGCGGTGAAAGCGAAGGCGAAGCCGCGATAGCGGCTGGAATCAGCCGGAGCGGCCTGGACGGTTGTCATGGTCATGAGTCCGGACAATGGAGTGCACCGCCAGCCGGCGCCACCCGAAAAGGCAAAGCGGCGGCCGGTTGCCCGACCGCCGCTCCGTTCAGTCGAAATACTGACGTGGGTCTATCAGCTGTGGGCGAGAACCGCCAGCAGCAGCAGAGCCACGATGTTCGTGATCTTGATCGCTGGGTTGACGGCCGGACCAGCGGTGTCCTTGTATGGGTCGCCGACGGTATCACCGGTCACCGAGGCCTTATGGGCATCGGACCCCTTGAAGTGCTTGACGCCGTCCTTGTCGACGAAGCCGTCTTCGAAGCTCTTCTTGGCGTTGTCCCAGGCGCCACCACCCGAGGTCATCGAGATGGCGACGAACAGGCCGTTGACGATCACGCCGAGCAGCGAGGCGCCGAGAGCGGCGAAGGCATTGGCCTTCGAACCCGAGGCGGCAAGCACGCCGAAGTAGACGACCAAAGGCGACAGAACCGGCAGCAGCGACGGCACGATCATCTCGCGGATGGCCGCCTTGGTCAGCATGTCGACGGCACGGCCATAGTCAGGACGATCGGTGCCGGCCATGATGCCCGGCTTTTCCTTGAACTGACGGCGCACTTCCTCGACCACGGAGCCGGCAGCGCGGCCCACGGCGGTCATGGCGATGCCACCGAACAGGTACGGGATCAGACCGCCGAACAGGAGGCCGGCCACCACGTAGGGGTTGGACAGCGACAGATCGATGGTGCCAATGCCCTGGAAGTAGCTGACGCCACTTTCGGCAAAGTGCTTGATGTCGTTCGTGTAGGCAGCGAACAGCACCAGGGCGCCGAGGCCAGCCGAACCGATGGCGTAACCCTTGGTGACGGCCTTGGTGGTGTTGCCAACGGCGTCGAGCGCGTCGGTCGTATGACGGACGTCTTTCGGCAGGCCGGCCATCTCGGCGATGCCACCGGCGTTGTCAGTGACGGGACCGAAGGCGTCGAGCGCCACGATCATGCCGGCGAGGCCGAGCATGGTGCTGACGGCAATGGCCGTGCCGAAAAGACCACCCAGCTGGTAGGTGGCAATGATGCCGGCAACGATGACGAGGGCCGGAAGAGCCGTCGACTCGAGCGAGACAGCGAGGCCCTGGATCACGTTGGTGCCGTGACCGGTCACCGACGCCTGGGCGATCGACGTCACCGGACGCTTGCCGGTGCCGGTGTAATACTCGGTGATCCAGACGATCAGGCCGGTGACGACCAGGCCCAGGATGCCGCAGATGAACAGCTTGGTGCCGGTCAGAGCGATACCGTCGACAACGCCGATCTCACCCCAGCCGATGGTCAGCGACGTAGCGCCACCGAGGCCAATGATCGAAAGCAGCGACGAAGCCCAGAGGCCCTTGTAGAGGGCGCCCATGATCGAGTTGTTGGCGCCCAGCTTCACGAAGAAGGTGCCGATGATCGAGGTGATGATGCAGGCGCCGCAGATCAGCAGCGGGTAGAGCATCGCCTTGGGCAGCAGATCGGCGTTACCGGCGAAGAAGATCGAGGCAAGCACCATGGTGGCGACCACGGTCACCGCATAGGTCTCGAACAGGTCGGCAGCCATGCCGGCACAGTCGCCGACGTTGTCACCGACGTTGTCCGCGATGGTGGCCGGGTTGCGCGGATCATCTTCCGGAATACCGGCTTCCACCTTGCCGACGAGGTCGGCACCGACGTCGGCACCCTTGGTGAAGATACCGCCGCCGAGACGCGCGAAGATCGAGATTAGCGAAGCGCCAAAGCCGAGAGCAACGAGAGCGTCGATGACGACGCGGTCATTGACGGCATGCCCCATCGGCCCGGTCAGCACCCAGAAGTAGACGGCGACGCCAAGAAGCGCGAGGCCAGCCACCAGAAGGCCGGTGACGGCGCCCGCCTTGAAGGCGATGTTGAGACCGCCGGCCAGCGACTGCATGGCAGCAGCGGCGGTGCGGACGTTGGCGCGAACCGAGACGTTCATGCCGATGAAGCCGGCAAGGCCCGACAGAACGGCGCCGACGACGAAACCGATGGCCACCGGCAGACCGAGCAGCAGCGCGATCACAACCAGGATGACCACGCCGACGATGCCGATCGTGGTGTACTGACGCTTGAGATAGGCCTTGGCGCCCTCTGCGACAGCCCCCGAGATTTCCTGCATGCGGGCGCTGCCCGCGTCCGATGCCATGACGGACTTAATCGCCCATACGCCATAGGCGATGGACAACAGTCCGCAAATGATCGCGATGTATAGAACGTACATGATCCCTCCGCAGTGCCGGACACTCGAGGGCCCGGCCTTGGCGCCACGAACCGAAGACGAACGCCCCATGGGACCCTGATGGATCCCGTGCCTGTTCGCCTTGGGAGCGACCCTCTTTTCTTCCGCCTTGCAGAAGGCGTCGACATGCGACGACGATCCCGTTCTGCGGACAGATGCGAGGGCGGAATTACCGATAAAGGCTCGATTGGTGGCGTCAAGGCAGTGAAAGCCCGGAGCGGCCGTTTTTCGCGGGGTTGTCCCCCGCTCGGGGCAAAACCATTGCTAGTTAAACGGAGCAATGGCCCGAGCGGGACCTGAACGCGTCGTCACAAGACATAACGTGCAGCAACGAATCCGCCGATGATAACGATCAGCAGGCCCCACATCACCGCGTCAAGCCGTCGCTCGATGAACTCGCGTACCGGCTCGCCAAAAAGGCGCAGAAGGTAGGCCACCAGGAAAAATCGGACGCCGCGCGTTATGGCACACAACACAATAAAGAGCGGGAAATTATAGGCGGCGAAGCCCGAAGCGATTGTCACCAGCTTGAAGGGAATGGGGGTCAGTCCCTTGATCAGAATGATCCAGGCACCGTAGTGGGCGTAAGCGGCACGGAAATCATCGAAGCTCTGGCCGTAGCCATAGACGCGGATCAGCCAGGCGCCAATGCTGTCAAACAGGAAAAGACCTATCGAATACCCCAGGACAGCGCCGCACACTGAAGCAATGGTGCAGATCAGCGCATAAGTGAACGCCTTGTCGCGTCGCGCCAGAACCATGGGTATCAGCATCACGTCGGGGGGAATCGGAAAGAACGAGCTTTCCGCAAAGGAGACCGCAGCGAGCCATGTTCCTGCCTTGCGGCTGCCGGCGAGCGACATGGTCCAGTCGTAAAGCTTGCGGAACATCGAACCTCCGAAAAATGCAAAAGAAAAACGGCTCGTCAAAATCAACAGCAGTCGAGCCCCAAAAAATGCGGGCCCGGCCGAGGTCTAGCGACTCGCCTCGGGCGATGCAAGCCGAGTCAGACCAGGCCAGCCGCTCGATCAGCACATAGCAACATTCGGGCCGTCCAGTCAGAAATGACGGTAGGAGCCTGTGCCCAGATTGGCGAGCGCCGAATGGTCGCCTCGCACAGCGATTCCTTCGCCCTGAAGCACGCGGCCAATGGCAGCGGCGCCTACGCCCGCAGCATCGGCTACGGCAAGAAACGCTTCAACCTTGGCCTCGGGAATCGAAAGGGCCAGTTCATAATCGTCGCCGCCGGTCAAAACCGGAACGAGGAGAGAGGGATCGGCCGCCACCGCCGCTCGCGCCGCCGACGACAATGGAACGCGCTCAGCGTCGATCTCGATGGCGACGCCGGACGCTGCCGCCATCTTGGCGAGATCGCCGACGAGACCATCGGAAATATCCATGCCGCCCGAGGCGCAGTCGGCAACCGCCGAAGCTAGAACACCACGGGGTTGTGGCAGCAGGTAACGATCGAGAAGATGATCGCGATGAGCATCGGCAAGGCCCAGCCGCCCAGCCAGCTCCAGATCGAGGCGAAGCGCGAGGCCAAGCGCCGCATCGCCAATCGTGCCGGTCACGACGATGATATTGCCGACCTGCGCGCCACCGCGCCGCACCATCGCTCCCTCTTTGACCTCGCCGATCGCTGTGACGGACAGCGTCAGGCCGGCGGGAGACCGGACGGTGTCCCCCCCGTAGAGCGAGATGCCATAGGCTGCCTGATCCGCGGCAAGTCCGGCACCCAAGGCATCGATCTGTTCGATCGTGAAGTCCTTGGGCAAGCCGAGGGCGAGGAGATAACCGACCGGTGACGCCCCCTTGGCAGCGAGATCGGAAAGATTGACGCGCAGCGCCTTGCGCGCCACCGCGTCCCAGGAATCGTCCGCGAAGAAATGGACGCCGCTCACCACCTCGTCCTTGGTCAGGACAAGATCGCGCCCGGGGCGCGGACGATAAAAGGCGGCATCATCAGTAAGCCCCAGCGCGCCATCAGCGGCCAGGGGCGCAAACACGCGGGCGATCAGCTCGAATTCACCGATGCTGCCCGCCGTCATCTCAGGCCCCGATCTTCGGAAATTCGTCGGGGCGTGTCTCATGGGCGATGCGATCGAGTACGCCGTTGACGAGGCGCGGCTCGTCGTCCTCAAAAAAGGCCCGGGCAACATCGATATATTCGGAAATGATCACCCTCCCCGGCACATCGTCACGACGGAGAAGCTCGTAAGTGCCGCAGCGCAAGATAGCGCGCAGCGTCGCGTCGACACGCTTCAGAGGCCAATCCTCGACCAACGCCGTATGAACCATCGGATCGATCGTCCGCTGATCGGTAACGACGCCGCCGACGATGTCGCGGAACCAGCCCGCATCAGCCTGGCGATATTCGAAGCCGTCGATTTCCTTGCCCAGCCGAAAAGCCTCGAACTCCTGCACGACCTCAAGCAGATCGCCGCCACCAATCTCAAGCTGGTAGAGTGCCTGGACGGCAGCAAGGCGGGCGGCACCACGCTGGTTGGCCGGGCGCGGCTCGGATCGGGCACCGGATCGGTCGTCGGTCATCGTCCAAATGTCTCCAAGAGCGCCGGGGTCGACCGGAGCAGCCTCCGGGACACCAACCGCGCTGAATCATCATTTCAGAACGCCGCCACGGTCCCTCGGGAGGGATGCGAAAGGCACCGCGGGAAGCGGCCGGTCCTGATATTGCTGTGGCGGCGCAAAGACCACGGAACGACCGGTTTGTCCAGCAGAAAACGGCATTTCCGTCGGCGGCAGAGATCAGATGAGTCGCTTTTCCTTTGTACCGCGGCTTAGCCAGTTGCGAACGGTCTCGAAAGGCGAAGACGAGTTGAACAGGATCATCCGAGCGAGGGTATGAGCTCTGGACAACCACGTGTAATGGAGATCGTCGTTCTCCGCCTGATCGATCACTGTCAGATAATGTCCTTGACCACTGAGAGGTGAGCCGGCCTCATTGGGATAGCCAAGTCTTTTCTCTCTGGGGAGGACAACGGACTGTGTACCCTTTCGGTGCCGCTGCTTTTCTGGCAGAGCAACGAGCATCTTCCGAAACGGACAAATCATGCCGATCGACTATATCCTCAACGCCTTCGCGACACTTTTCGTCACCATCGATCCGGTTGGGCTTGCCCCGCTGGTACTGGCGTTGACGGCAGGCGCTCGCCCCGAAATGCGCCGAGCCATGGCAGTCCGTGCCTCAGTCATCGCCTTTCTGGTGCTGATCGCCTTTGCCTTTGTCGGCGCCGGCATCCTCACCTTTCTTGGCATCTCCATGGCAGCGTTCCGCATCGCAGGCGGTCTGCTGCTATTCTGGATTGCCTTCGAAATGGTGTTTGAAAAGCCGAAGTCGACGGCAGGCGAAAAGGGAGTGCATGCAGATGTGACCGTCGGTCACCCGCAGCCGATCGGCGAGGATATTCGCCATCTGGCTGTCTTCCCGATCGCTATCCCATTCCTTGCCGGTCCCGGCGCCATATCGGCGACCATTCTTCTCGCTGCCGATGCACGCAATGCGCTGACCATGGCGATGCTGGTACTAATCATCGCAGCCATCATCGCGCTGTCGTTCGCCATCTTCCTCGCCGCCGACCGCATTGACCGCTACCTGGGCGACACCGGGCGGAATGTGCTGACCCGCCTCCTCGGCGTTTTGCTGGCCTCGCTCGCGGTGCAGTTCGTCGCAGATGGCATCAAGGCCATCATGGCTTAAAGCTTGCGAACAAGCCCTGCCGGAAAAATCCGACAGGGCTAAGGCGCTCAATTAAACTAAAGGAAAGGCTCAGTTCTTGGCGAACGCCGCAGCCACGGCCGCGCGGATTACCTTGTCCTGCTCGGGCGTGAACTTCGAACGGGAAGGCGCGTCGAAGCTGTCGCCTTCGAACTGCTTCATCGCCTCGGCTGAAGCCTTGCGACAGCGTTCGATCATGGAATTCCGATCGATGCCTTCGACCCGATACTGCGTGTTGACGCAATAATCGAGAAACTTGCGCGCCAGAGTATCGCGGGAAATCGTGTCGGCGTTTGCCGGCAATGCCCCCACAACACCGGCCGTCAACGCAACGGCGGCAACCACACCGGAAATAACCCGCATCATGGCCTCATTCCAAAGAATCACCGGGCCACGCCGCGCGCCCCCGGAAACCGCGGTTACTTAGGGCAAGCCAGCCCATCCTCGCAACCGGCTTCCTGGGAGCAAAGTCGTTTTCGGACCAAAACCTTGCACGTTGATCACAATTTTCTGAGCCATACCTTCGTGTCATGGAAGGCCGCTCCGCCGAAGGGTGCGATTTCGTCCGAGCCGGTCAGAGTGTTGATACCAACCCCGCCCCTGTGCGCGCGGTTCGCCCAAATGCCCTCGGCAACGACGACACCAATCTGTAGCCCCTCGAAAAACTCGGCGTTGAGCTCGACGCGTCCACGGTGATTGCCGATCACCACGACATCGCCGTCTGCAATGCCGAGCTTGCCGGCATCATCCGGCCGCACCTTCAGGGTTGGCCGCCCCTCGCGCCCCGCGGATGTCGGCGTTTCGCCAAACGAAGTGTTGAGAAAGTTGCGTGCGGGCGCGGTCACCAGACGGAAGGGATGAGTGTCGTCGGCCTCTTCGACCACCGGCCAATAGTCCGGCAGCGAGGGCATGTCCTGCCACGGCCCCATCGGACCGATATTGGACGACTGCACGTTGATCCAATCCGGCTTGAAGCGGAACTTGCCGTCCGGATACGCGAAGCCCTTCACATAATGCGCCGTCTCGAAGTCTGGCTGTAAATCGAGGAAGCGCTTTTCTTCGAGATTGACGAGCGTTCCGAGGCCGGAATGCTTAAGCATCCAATCGACATGCTCGCGTGCCGTCATCTGGAAGCCAGGGTGCTCGGCACCGAGGCGTTTCGCCAGCTCGTTGATGACGTGGATATTTTCGCGTGGTCCCTCGGGCGGCTCGACAAGCTTCGGGCCGAACAGGATGCTCTGCTGCCCACCGGCCTTGTAGATGTCGTCATGTTCGAGGAACATAGTGGCCGGAAGCACGATATCGGCGACCTTTGCGGTATCCGTCATGAACTGCTCATGCACGCAGACGAAAAGGTCCTCGCGCAGGAACCCGCGTCGCACCTTTTCCTGCTCAGGCGTCACGGTCATCGGGTTGCAGTTCTGAATGATCATCGCCTTGACCGGCGGCCCACCCTTCAGCGCCTCGGTTTCTCCGACCAGCACGGGACCGACACGGGAATGATCGAGGTAGCGGACGCTCTGATCCTCGACGTCACTTCCCTCGATCATCGTCTTGTTGAGGCGGTAAATCGCACCGTTGTTATGAAAGGCGCCCGCCCCTTCCCGCCGCCAGAGCCCGAGAACCGTGGCAATCGACTGCGCCGCATGCATAGACACGACACCGTTGCGCGACCGAGTAAAGCCATAGCCTAGCCGGAAGTAGGTGCGTGGCGTAGTGCCCACAAGCTTGCCGAACGCTTCGATCTCCGCGACCGAGAGCCCGGTGATGGCCGCAGCCCATTCCGGCGTTCGCGACTTCAGGTGCGCTTCAAGCTCGGCCGGAGCATCGGCATACTTCTCCATGAAAGCGCGATCGGCATAGCCATCTCGGAAGGCGATATGCATCACCGCGCAGGCCAGTGCGGCGTCGGAGCCCGGTCTCAACACCAGACCGAGATCTGCCTGGCGAACCGTCTCGGTCTCATAAACATCGACCGCAACGATTTTCGCGCCGCGCGTTTTCCGGGCCCGAACGGCGTGAGTCATGACATTGACCTGCGTCGTCACGGCGTTAGTGCCCCAGATGACAACGCAATCGGAAACCGCCATTTCGCGTGGATCTGGTCCAGCAAGAAGACCTGTCCCGGCAATCCAGCCCGTCCAGGCAGGCGTCACACAGATAGTGTCGTGAGTGCGAGAGTACTTCTTGACGTGCATGAGCCGTTCAAGGCTGTCACGCTGCACGAGGCCCATGGTACCCGCGTATTTGTAGGGCCAGATGCTTTCCGCGCCGAACTGTCGTTCGGCGTTGATAAAGGCATCGGCAACGCGATCGAGAGCCTCTTCCCAGGAAATCTCCTGGAACCTCCCCTCCCCCTTGGCTCCAACGTTGAGCAGTGGTTTCATCAGCCGCTTGGGATGATAGAGACGCTCGGCGTAACGACCTACCTTGGCGCAGATAACGCCAGCCGTGTAGCTGTTATCCGACGAGCCACGCAGACGACCGATGCGACCATCCGGCGTCACCTCAACGTCGAGCGCACAGGTCGACGGGCAATCGTGCGGACAGGCAGAGTGAGCAATCCCAGGGCGGAGCGTGACATTCATGGGTGTGGCGTACCGTTTGAGTTGGAGCGCCACGTTACAAGGTCGGGCCGATCAGGTCGCGCTTTTTTTGAGACTGATCCTCCGGTTGGCCTCTGGCCCATCTCCAAGCCAGTATCCGCCAACCGAAGAAAAGCTGCTCCGCAAAGTATGATGCCGACACGTGTGAATACGTAGCCCACCCAAATCCCAGCACAACAGGAAACTTTCCCAAGTTAATCGTGCGCTGTTTTTCCGCATTTCCGACGGCACAATGGTTTTTTTATTTCAATTTCGATGGACCGATTAGTTCACGATATGCACGAAACGATAATAATAACGGTTCAGAATGCCCAATAGTTAAGCAATATCGAAGTGTTAACCGACACGAAACACACCCCCGCTAGCCTATACAACTTGAGCGATCCGATTAGCCGCCCATTAATCAACCAAAAGTCTACTAGCCTCAAAACAAACAGGGGACTCGGTATGTTGTTTCGTTCAAGGCCGACAGGACAGCGCCGCTCGCGTGGGGGGCTATCCATCCGCCTCAAGGTCGCTTCACTTTCATTGGTCTGGCTGGCAGGCTTGGTCGTCGTTTCCGGAACCGGTGGTTACGCAGTCGTGTCAATGCGCTCGCTGGAGGCAACGTCATCGGCCGCAGCCAATCTTTCACTCCTCTCCGAGCAGACGCAAAGCCTCGCCAACAAGCTTGCAGCCAAGGAGCGGCTGTTCATGGTTGCTCCGACGGCCGATCGGGTGAAAGAGATCGACGGCCTGATGGACGAAACGCGCGGGACGATACAACACCTGGGAGAAGCTGCCGCCGCGATAGGTGCAGCCACAACCGAAGCCAACAATCTCGCCGCATTATTCGACAAGATCACCGGCCAGTTCTCCGACGTGAAGAACGGTCAGGTGAAACTGGGATTCGGCGACGATAACGGGCTTCGCGGTGATCTGGAGGCAGCTTTCCAGGCCCTTCGGACCGACGTCAACAAGGCCTCGAAGAGCGGACAAAGCCCCGACACGGTGCGCGTCGTGCAGGCGTTCGCCCAACTCAACCAGGCCCGTGCCGAGTTCATGTTGCGCCATGACGAACTGAGCTCCGGCGCCTTCGACGCAGCCGCCGGCCGGTTCAATCGCGAACTCGACAAGACTCCACTCGCCCAAGAGGTCAAGGACGCGCTCAAGGCAAAACTCACCGCCTATTCGTCCGCTTTCTCAGCCTATGTTCAGCTCTACACGTCGTGGATCAAAGTCGCCGACCAGACGTCCTTCTCCTTCGATCTCGCCGAACCGCTGACCAACGCCATCAAGGCCGCCGCCTCCGATCTCAAGGGAACAACCACTCAGGCCTTTGCCAACGGCACCCGATTTGCCCTCAGCCTGATCTATGCCATCGTCCCTCTGACACTTCTCGCAGGCGGCTTGATCAGTTGGCAGATCAGCCGTTCGATCACCACGCCGCTCGGGCGCATCCGCTCGACCATGGAAATACTTTCGAGGGGCGAAGACGCCACCGTCGTCGATACCGAAAGAGCCGACGAGATTGGTGCCATGGCCCGCACTCTTGCGGTATTCCAGGCGAACCAGGCCGAAAAAGCCAGGCTGGAAACCGAACAAAGCGCCGATGCGCAGCAGCGTCTCCACCGCCAGCAAGCCTTTGAATCGGCCGTCCGCGATTTCCGCTCCGTTGCGGGCGAACTGACACGCGCCGTCACCGATACCATGGCCGGCATGCAGACAGCCGCCGGCGAACTCCTGACCGAAGCCGACCGCACCCGCATACAGGCCGAAAGTGCGTCGAATGCCTCGCAAGGGGCCTCCGAGAAGGTCACGGTCGTCGCGGGAGCCGCCGAGGAGCTAGCGTCGTCGATCAGCGAAGTCGTCAATCACGTCAGCCGTACGACCGGCATCATCGGCAACGCAACTGAAGGCGCCCGCCGGACCAACGAGCAGGTGGCCGGCCTTGCCGAGGCCGCCAGCCGCGTGGGACAGGTCGTCACGTTGATCCGATCGATTGCCGAACAGACAAACCTTTTGGCCCTCAACGCGACCATCGAGGCCGCCCGCGCCGGAGATGCCGGCAGAGGGTTCGCCGTCGTTGCCGCTGAGGTCAAAGGCCTCTCAGAGCAGACATCCCGTGCCACCGAGCAGATCGCGGCGCAGATCACGGAAATGCAAACTTCGACAGCGGAAGCTGTGGAGTCCATTCGTTCGATCGCCGCCACCATGGAAGAGGTCAACCGCGCCACGCTCGGCATCGCCTCGGCGGTGGAGCAGCAGGAGGCTTCGACCAACGAGATCAGCCGCAACGTCAACGACGCCTCCGGCAACACGGTCACCGTCTCCGAAAGCGTCGGTCATGTGGTCGAGGCCATCGGCAAGACCTCCGACACGGCCCATCACGTCGAACAAGCGGCCGGCCTCGTCCTCGATCAGACCCGCGATCTCGAAGAGGCGATCGACGAATTCCTGCAGCGGGTCGCCGTATAAGCTAGCCGCGCAAACTTGCGCCAAGCTGAACAGAAAGGCCCGGATCGCTCCGGGCCTTTATTTATACATACACCGTTGTTACCGAGCTTCCGTGGCTTCTTCCGAGAAGAATGTCTGGGCTCAATCACCGATGCAAGTAACCCTCACATCCTCTCCAGCATACCTCGCAATTACCGCATCAAGATCGCCAACGGAGATTTGATCAAATCCGGTGTTTATGACAATTTTTCCGCGCATCCAGGCACCGAGAAACTCCAAAACACCAAAGCGAGACACTAGGCGGATGGAAGTATCTCTACGGATCCGAAAGACGAATCTGTGTGCAACCAATCGACGCTTCGTAAAAATACTTCCTTCGGACCACAAACTGCGGCGCTCTATTTCCGCAATTTCTGCCCAGGGCAAGAAGCGATGGAACAGGATGCCAGTCGATGCAACGCCTGCGCGACTGAAAACGAAATCGGCGCGGCCGTCACACATGCGGCCAAGTCGAACCAGCAGCACGACGAGATATGAGATCCCGGCGCTGAACGCTATCGGTCCACGAACCGGCAAAGGGAGTAGAAGAAAGACCCGCCAAAGAAGGGCTACTATCGCTCCTTTACCACGGGCCCGAACATGAGTTGGGCCGACGGGCGGGAATAGGGTCGCGTACTCGACGTAGACGATGAGCATAGCTTGGGCAACCAGACTGAGCAGAGCCTGCGAAGTCGGCTGCATATAGAATCTCGTCGCATCAGGATCATCGATACCGAGATCGGACGTCTCTGACATTGTTCATCGCCCCCAGCCTTAGCCAACGCAAGATAGATTCATCTAGCGATAAAACAACCTGGGCGCGCAGTCATTTTTAAGGCTGGTAAATGATCATGGGGCCTCGCTCAACACCATGGCAATAAAGAAGAAAGGGCCCGGATCGCTCCGGGCCTTTTGCTTATCGGCATCAGTCAGAAAGAGGCTCAAGCTTCGGCAAGCGCCCGCCTGACGTCAGGCGGCACGATCTCTGTCTTGACCATCGCCAGCGCCTCATCGAGCGACATCGACTTCGGATGCTGCGAGCCGAGGGTACGCACGTTGACAGACTTCTCTTCCGCTTCCTTGCGGCCGCAAACGAAGATCAGTGGGATCTTGGCCAGCGAATGCTCACGGACCTTGTAGTTGATCTTCTCGTTGCGCAGATCGATGTCGACACGCACGCCAGCCTTCAGAAGCTTCTGGTAGACTTCCTTGGCGTAGTCGTCGGCTTCCGACGTGATGGTGGTCACCATCACCTGCGCCGGGGCGAACCACAGGGGGAAATGACCGGCGAAATTCTCGATCAGGATGCCGAGGAAGCGCTCCATCGAGCCGCAGATGGCGCGATGGATCATCACCGGCGTCTTCTTGCCGCCGTCGGCATCGACGTAGAACGCACCGAAGCGGTCCGGCAGGTTGAAGTCCACCTGGGTCGTGCCGCACTGCCACTCGCGGCCAATGGCATCGCGCAGGGTGTACTCGAACTTCGGGCCATAGAAGGCGCCCTCGCCCGGATTGATGCCGGTCTTGATGCGGCCGCCCGACTTCTCGGCGATCTCGCCAAGCACGCGGGTCATGACTTCTTCGGCATGATCCCAGAGTTCGTCAGAGCCGACGCGCTTCTCGGGACGGGTCGACAGCTTCACCGTGATCTCGTTGAAGCCGAAGTCCTCATAGACCGACAGGATGAGCTCGTTGATCTTCAGGCACTCGGCGGCCATGTCGCTTTCGGTGCAGAAGATATGCGCATCGTCCTGCGTGAAGCCGCGAACGCGCATCAGCCCGTGCATGGCGCCCGACGGCTCATAGCGGTGAACCGCGCCGAACTCGGCAAGGCGCATCGGCAGGTCGCGATAGCTCTTGAGACCGTGCTTGAAGATCTGGATATGGCCAGGGCAATTCATCGGCTTCAGCGCGAAAATGCGCTTGTCCTCGGCCTCATCGCCCGCCGACTGCACGGCGAACATGTTTTCCTTGTACCAGCCCCAGTGACCGGAGGTCTCCCACAGCACCTTGTCGAGCACCTGCGGAGCGTTGACTTCCTGGTAGTCGCCCTTGAGCCGACGCCGCATGTAGGCGGTCAGTTCCTGGAACAGCGCCCAGCCCTTCTGATGCCAGAAGACGACACCCGGGCCCTCCTCCTGGAAGTGGAAGAGATCCATCTCGCGGCCGAGGCGGCGATGATCGCGCTTCTCCGCCTCTTCCAGCATGGTGAGGTAGGCCTTGAGGTCCTCCTCGGTGTGCCAAGCGGTGGCGTAGATGCGTGTCAGCATGTCGCGATCGGAATCGCCGCGCCAGTAAGCGCCGGCGACCTTCATCAGCTTGAAGGCCGTACCGATCTTGCCGGTCGAAGTCATGTGCGGGCCGCGGCAGAGGTCCATCCAGTCGCCCTGCGCGTACATCTTGATCTTCTGGTCGGCCGGGATGGCGTCGACCAGTTCGACCTTGAACGCCTCGCCCTTCTTCTCGAACCAGTCCTTGGCCTCGTCGCGGCTCCAGACCTGTTTCGTGAACGGCTTGTCGCGGGCGATGATCTCCCGCATCTTGGCCTCGATCTTCGGCAAGTCTTCGGTTGTGAACGGACCTTCAGGTCGGAAGAAATCGTAATAGAAGCCGTTCTCGATCACCGGACCGATGGTGACCTGGGTGCCGGGGAAAAGCTCCTGCACGGCCTCGGCCATCACATGTGCCGCATCGTGGCGGATCAGCTCGAGGGCACGCGGATCGTCGCGCGTCACGATCTCCAGCTTTGCATCGGTCACGATCGGATCGTTGAGGTCGGAGAGCACGCCATCGAGCGACATCGCGACGGCCTTCTTCGACAGTGATTTGGAAATCTGGGCGGCGATCTCGGCGCCAGTGGTTCCCGGAGCATATTCGCGCTGCGAACCATCGGGGAAAGTCACATGGATCATGGTCGGTCCTTCTCTCGCTCACTCCCGCAGACGACGCGGGTAAGCGGCTTGCTTGAAGTCAAAGGCTTTACCGGCTTGGGTGCCGGTTTGTCCAGTGCGCGCCTCTGCCGATGACCAGAGTCAGAAGTCTTGGTTTCTGAGAAGATGCGCGGGGATGAGCAGGCCAGCGCCGATCGCACCCAATGTGAAGATCACCCGCAGCAAGGACTGAACGGCGAGGATCAGTGTATCCTCGGCATTCGCGAGGTTGGGCGCCGTGACCGACAGGAAGCCCAACAACGCCTGCCCGAAGAAGGCGCCTGGCACCATTGGAATGCAGCCGGCCAGTGCCACGGCGTTGCAGGCCGGACCGAGCCGTTTGCGCAGCAATGAGACCAGACAACTCGTCACGATGGCAGCGGCAAATGACGCGCCTTCGAGGCTCCACGCGAGATCCTGTCCGACGGTGCGGACCGCAAGAGCCACAGCGCCGGCCGCCGCGCACCAGGGAAGAGCCTTGAATCCGAAATTGAACAAAACGCCAAAGCCGGCGGCGGCCAGCGCACCGAACAGCGCCTGATGGAGAAGATGAGGAAGCAGCGTGAGCATCAGAGCGACCTCAAGCCCAACAGTGTCTCGGCAAACCACACGCCCACCGAAGCAAAAACCATGATCATCAGTACCCACACGGCGCGAGCGCTGCCCATGGTCGGGTAACCATCCATGATGTCGGTCTGAGCATTGGTGGAGGGAACGCCGGGCACGAGCAGCAAAATGGAAGCCATCATGGCAAGGCTGATGGTTCCGCTGCTCATCAGCATCGACACTATGCCCCCGAGAGTCGCCGAGATGAAAGCAATCAGTCCCGCAACGATGAAAACATTCACCCCGTGATGGAGCAACTGATGGCGCACATACTGCCCCACGGTTCCTGCTATCAAGACGGCGGCAAAGGCAGGCCAGTCAATGCCGAGCAGACGCCCGAACGAGGCGCAAGCGATGCCAACAGCTAAGGCCACCACCCAGGGCGAATGACGCGGCGTGTCCCGAACCAGACAAGCGATTTCCTTGTCGACGTCCTCGATGCTCATACCGCCTTTGGAAACAACAACCGCAAGGCGGCGGATGGCCTGATCAAGGCGATGGTTCACACCGAGCCGACCGACCTGCATCATCCGCGTGATGGTATTGCCGGCAGCATGCACGGTAATCTCCAGAGAAGCGTAGCCGGACCTCATGCCGACATCCTCAACGCCGAGTCCCCGGGCGATCATGCCAACCCCACGATGGACCACGGACACCGAAGCGCCACTCTCCATCATGTTGCGGCCGGCACGGAGCGCCACATTGGCGATCCGCTCCAACTCCCTGTGGCGAACGATGACTGCGTCTTGCTGCTGTTCCATACCTCCCCCGCCGGCTGGACGAACCTGCATCTCGCTGCGTTACAAAGCCCGAGCTTCAAGACCTTCCGCGTCCTACTGATTCCACCCCAATCGACAGGACATTCAAAACTTACCAGTCCCGCCACGCGCCGGGCAAGCGAGCAAGCTGAACCTCCTCAACCACCCATCGCTGAAGGTGAACGACAACCGACCTCGGAACACCGGACGCACCCGGGATCATGGGTTGCAATGGGCACTCTCAAATCCTGGACTTCCTGCAGACCAGCCGACTGGAGACGCCCAGAATGCGACAGTTCATGCGGTCGAGCGGCGCCTTTGCTAACGTTCGATTGACCTTTCGTAGTAGGTCGGCGCTTGCACAAAAGGCTTAGCTGTGCCAAGACCTATGTCGAAAGGTGTTGCTTGAAACGGAACGTTTTCAGCAAGCTGTTTCCAAGGTGACCTTGGCACGCGGGGGGAAGACAGCGTGCCTTGGGAAAACCTGAGCTGGGAGTTTGAGGCTGGACTTGGTTGAGCTTCTGGAGGGAAGCTTCTGCGGAGCAAAAACCAAGACGAGATAGGCGGGGACCAGATCCAGATCTGAATTGCAGCCAGTATTAATATAACTTCTAGTTGCGGAATCTCTTGCACAAAGGCAATTATCGTAATGATACGTACACTCCACCGCAGTGTAGTTGATCTACGACATAGCGTTTGTAGCGAAACCGGGTTAAACCGACAACCAATCCAAAAGGCGTAGTGGACATCCCAAAGCGCCAACGGGATCGGCAAAAAGACGTCGAATAGGACGCGAGGGCCGGTGGAAAGCAGGAAGCGTCTGGAACTGGGCCGTTACGAAACAACGAACGGGCGATGAAATAGCGACCAATGAAACCGATCGTCACGCTCACACTCAACCCATCCATCGACGACACGGCCGAAGCCGAGGTCGTTCGACACACTCACAAGATTCGCATCACCAACGAGCAGCATGATCCAGGTGGTGGCGGCATCAACGTCACGCGCGTGATTCAGGAACTCGGTGGAAGCTCGATCGCCCTTTACATGTCGGGCGGCACCACGGGACAGATGTTCGACGAACTGCTCGCAGCTCGCAATATTCCCCGGCGGCGCATTCCGATTGCCCAGAGCACGCGCGTCGCCCATCTCGTTTACGAGCGCTCGACAGGCCTGGAGTATCGGTTCATTCCGGAAGGCCCCGAGGTCAGTGAGATCGAGTGGAAACGCTGCCTTTATGCCCTCAAGGATCTTGAGTGGGATTGGTGCGTCGGTTCGGGCTCCCTGCCCCGCGGCATGCCGGAAAGCTTTTACGTCCAGCTCGCCGATCTGGTACTGGAGCGTGGCAGCAATCTGGTGCTCGATACCTCTGGCAAGCCGCTTGAGATGGCCCTTGAGCGCGGCGGCATCACCCTTTTCAAGCCGTCCGAAGGCGAGTTCGCCAAACTCGTCGGCAGACCGCTTCCAACCGTCGATGATATGGTCCCGGCCGCCAAGGAGCTCATTGGCTCCGGCAAGGTAAAGATGATCGCCATCACCATGGGCGGCGACGGCGCGCTTCTGGTAACGGGTGACAACCACCTGTTCCTGAAGGCTCCCTATGTCGAAGTGAAGAGCGCCTCGGGTGCCGGCGACAGTTTCGTTGGCGGCATGGTCTACGGCCTCGCCTCCGGGCTTATTCCGGAAGACGCCTTCCGCCTCGGCGTAGCGTCGGGAACGGCATCGGTTATGATGCCCGGAACCCAGCTCTGCCAGAAGGCGGACGTAGACCGTATCCTTGAGGCCATCGGCGCTCACCATAATAATTGGTGAGCCTTCCGGATCACGAGAGCTACAAGGGGAGCACGACGATCGTCGTGCTCCCCTTTTTGCATAGGGGCGAGGCCGGCAAGAATTTCCCGACGCGGTAGAATCTGCAGATTCTACGACAGTCAAAGCCGCACCAAGCCATTGAAATGTCTTATGTCCCTCTCGGAACGGAACTTGCCTGCAAGCACTTCATGCCAGGCGCGCAACGCGCGGGAGAGGAAAGCAATGGTCAGTTCCAGCGACGGAATCAAAGTAACCGATCTGATGAGCATCGGATCGATGGCAAACGGCCGCATCAAGGCGGTCGACCTAACGCGGGGAATGCTAGCGGACTTCGAAACCTACAAGAAACAGGCGGAAGCCCTCTATGGCACACCCGAAGACCCTTACGCTGCGGCCCCTTCAACAGGCGACAACGCGATTACTCTAATCGGCGTGCGCTTGACTGACACCGATCCAAGGGCGTGGATGCCGCAATGGGCTTACCCGGACGGCACGCCAGCCTCATCATCTACGAGCAGCGATGCCGCCAGTGCAGATCTCATGCAACGTATGCAGTCGTTGTTCGCAGTGAACGGCGAGAAAGGACCGGAGCAGAGTCGTTGGTCACAGCGCGTTCTCGAAGACTGGTTCGCCAGGCAGGCCCCCGCCACCACCGAAGGTGGCTCACCGAGCGCTACCAGCCGACTCGCAGCGGACCGAGCCTACGAAAAATCTGCGCCGACCGTAGTTGCTTGAGAAGGGGCGGATCAGGCGTCGACACGCTCGGCCGGCTTCAGACTGACACTTTCGCCGCAACCGCAAGCCCCAACCTGATTGGGGTTGCGGAATACGAAACCGGTGCGCAGGGGCGTCCGCTCGAAATCCATTTCGGTGCCGAGAAGGAATAGGACCGCCTTTGCTTCGACGAAGACCGAGGCACCATGCGCCTCGACACGCTCATCCCCCGGCTGCGCTTCGCGCGCCAGATCGACCGTGTAGGACATCCCGGCACAGCCCCCGTTCTTGATCCCGAGACGGATGCCCAGGGCATCGCCAGCATTTTCGACGATCTCGCGCACACGCTCGGCGGCAGATTCGGTCAGCGTCATCACGGCGAACTTGGCAAGGGCCATGTCATCTTCTCCAAAACCGCCCCGGTTCAAGGCCGAGACGACCTCACTGAAAATAGGGAGCAAACGCATCGCGGACAAGCACCTTGCCGCATGGCCGCAATGCGGGCCTCGAATGTTATCGGGTGAGGTGTTGCCGAATGTAGGCTTCGAGCTTGGCGAGATGCTGCTTGCCGCCTTCGATGGCGCCGTATTTGCCGACCACCTCGTCGCGGAAAGCCTTCGTCTCATAAAGCTGCCTGATGGTGATTCGGGTGCCGCCGGCAGCCTCCGCCAAGGTGACCGTCATCTCGAACCAGAACTTTTGGCCATCGCCCTGATCGAATACCAGCTTCGACGGCGGCACGATTTCCTTGAATACAGCGTGGTTCGGATACCGCGTGCCGTCCGGTCCCAACATGTCAAAAGCCCAGACACCGCCGACGCGGAAATTCATCCGCACGTTCTCACAGGTGAAGCCGTTCGGCCCCCACCACTTATTGACGTGAACGGGGTCAGTCATCGCCTTCCAGACCAGTTCGCGTGGGAACGGGATTTCCCTTTGCAAAACCAGTTCGCGATCGGCTTCGTCAGTCATCGGTTTTCCCCTCGTCGCTTTCCAGCGTGCCAAGATAGTTTTCAAGACGATCGAAGCGATCATTCCAGATCTGCCGCTGCTCATCGATCCATCCGGAGGCATCTTCCAGCGCGGCCGTTTCCAACCGACAAGGACGCCACTGGGCGTTCCGGCCACGGCTGATCAGTCTGGCCCGCTCCATCACCTTCAAATGCTTGGTAATGGCGGGCAGCGACATGCCGAGCGGCTGGGCCAACTCGCTCACAGTCGCCTCCCCCTTGCCGAGCCGCGCCAACATGCTCCGGCGAGCGGGATGCGCTAGCGCGAGGAAGACCGCGTCAAGGTTGGATCCGTATTTAACCATAAGGTTAAATACGCAGAAGATACTTAGCTGTCAAGGTTGAGAATGCTGGATTGTTGTGCGTCCAAGGGACGCAGGGTGACGATGTAGTTGCTTGTTATCGCATCGGACTTTCCTAAAACCGGATTCCCCTTTTCAGTCCGATTCTCCAGACAAAACGGCCGCCGGATCGCCCCAGCGGCCGCAACTCAGCACCGGATGGTCGTTGGGCGGATCAGTACCAGTCCGTCGCGACTTGAGCTTCCTCGCTCATCCGGTCGGGAGTCCATGGCGGATCGAACACCATGTTGACCTTGACCCCATAGACGCCGGGCACGACGCCAACGGCATTCTCCACCCAGCCAGGCATTTCGCCAGCGACAGGGCATCCAGGCGCGGTCAACGTCATGTCGATGGTCACGAGGCGATCGTCGTCTATGTCGATCCGGTAAACGAGGCCGAGCTCATAGATATCGGCCGGAATTTCAGGGTCGTAGACGGTCTTCAGCGCCGCGATGATGTCGCTGGTGATGCGATCGAGTTCCGCCGGCGGGATGGCCGAGCCGGCGACTGTCTCGGGCTGATTGGGGGACTGATCGGCTTGGTCGGTCATCTCTGTCATCCGAACATGGCCTCGGCCTTCCTGAGGGCCGTGACGAGCGCGTCGACTTCGGCGCGCGTGTTGTAGAGAGCGAAAGAAGCGCGGCAGGTCGAGGTCACGCCGAAGCGGTTGAGCAGCGGCATGGCGCAATGTGTACCCGCACGCACGGCGACACCCGAGCGATCGATGACGGTCGCCACGTCATGGGCGTGAGCGCCATTCATCGAGAAGGCGACAATGGCCCCCTTCTCCTTGGTGGTCCCGTAGATATGGATGGAATTCATTTCGCCAAGACGCTGCATGGCATAGTCGCGCAGGTCGGTCTCATGAGCGAGAATGGCTTCCCGCCCAAGACTTTCCATGTAGCGCAAAGCAGCGCCGAGACCGATGGCCTGCACGATCGGCGGCGTTCCGGCCTCGAAGCGGTGCGGTGGTGCGTTGTAAGTCACGCCCTCCGTCGTAACCGTCTCGATCATTTCGCCACCGCCTTGCCACGGAGGCATGGCTTCGAGGAGATGCTGCTTGCCATAGAGCACGCCGATGCCGGTGGGACCGTAAACCTTGTGGCCGGTGAGCACATAGAAATCGGCATCGAGCGCCTGCACGTCCACCGGCAGGTGGACAGCGCCTTGGCTGCCGTCCACCAGCACCACCGCACCATGCGCATGGGCAATGCGCGTCACCTCGCGGATCGGCACGATCGTCCCCGTCACGTTGGACATCTGGGTGATGGCGACGATCTTGGTGCGTGGCGTGAACAGCTTCTCGAACGCGTCGATATCGAATCCGCCGTCATCATGGACGGGCGCCCACTTGATGACGACACCCTTCTTCTCGCGATGGAAGTTCCACGGAACGATGTTGGAGTGATGCTCAAGAATGGAGAGGATGACCTCATCACCTTCGTTGAGGACCATGCCACCGTAGCTCGCGGCAACGAGGTTGATCGCCTCGGTCGACGAGCGCGTGAAAATGACCTGCTCAACAGACGGCGCATTCAGAAAGGCGCGCACCGCCTCACGAGCATCCTCGTAGGCCTCCGTGGCGGCATTGGACAAATAGTGCAAACCGCGATGAACATTAGCATATTCATGAGTGTAGGCATGCTGGATACGGTCGAGCACGGCGAGCGGCTTTTGCGCCGACGCACCATTGTCGAGATAAACCAGCGGCTTGCCGTAAACCTTCTCGGCAAGGATCGGGAAATCCCTTCGAACGGCCTCGACGTCATAGGACGGAACAGACATCGTCATTGTCTCTTGTCTGGGCCGCCCGGCACGCCGGGCGGCAATGTCGGCTCACGCCGTTCTAGCCTTCAGCCACCCTTCGACCCGATGGATCAGGGCGTCATGGACCGCCTCGTTCTGGATTTCATCGATCGCTTCGCCAAGGAAAGCGAGGATCAACATGCTCTCCGCCTCGACCTTGGGAATGCCGCGCGACAGAAGATAGAAAAGAAGATCCTCATCGATCGCACCGCAGGTGGCGCCATGGCCGCACTGAACGTCATCGGCGAAAATCTCGAGCTCCGGCTTGGCATCGGCCTCGGCTTCCTCCGAGAGCAGCAGCGAGGCCGTCATCATGCGCGCATCGGTCTTCTGAGCGTGCGACGGCACAGCAATGCGTCCGGCAAAAACTGAGCGTGCCTCGTCGTCGATGACAGCCTTGTAGAGCTCGCGGCTCTGGCAGTTCTCGGCGCCATGGATCAGCGACAGCGTCGTGTCGGCATGCCGGCGACCCGACAACATGGTCACGCCGCGGAAACCAGCACGGGCATCGCGACCGGCGAACTCGGCGAAGATCTGCGCCCGGGCAAGACCGGCGCCCAGCGCCGCGTTGAAGGTGTCGAAACTGGCCTCACGGCCAATCTTGGCCACGAGAGACGTCAGGCTGACCGCTTCGTCCGGCTCCAGTTGCAGACGGATATGGTCGACCTTGGCGCCCTCGCCGACGTCGAGCACGGTCATCACGTTGGAATGATGGGCTACCGCATCGAGCGACTCGATCGTCTCAATCAGCGTCAGCTTGGCGCCTTTGCCGACTGTAACCAAGTGACGCACCGACGTAGACGCAGCGGGCTGACCCTCGGCTATATGAACCAGCTCCACCGGCCGATCGATCTCAGCACCGTCGGCTACGGCAATGACGAGACCGTCCGTCATGAACGCGGTGTTGAGAGCGACCGCCGTATTCGTGGCGATCGCACCTTCAAGCTTGAGCGCCGCAAGGACGGCCTTATCACCAGCCTCCAGAGCCTTGGCCAGCGAAAAGATCGAGAGACCGGGTTCCAGATTCTTGAGATCGGATAACTCGGGCCGGTAACGGCCGTTGGCGACGACGAGGCGGCGGGCCTTGTCGCCGTCCACGGCCGGGGCGGCAAGGCCGATCCGGGCAACGTCACCTGCCCCTGCGGCCGGCGGAAACGTCTTCAGCCGGGCGCGCAGATCGGTATACTTCCAATCCTCGACGCGGCGATGCGGCAAGCCGCTCTTTTCGACGCCACCAAAGGCGGCATCGCGGATGGCAATGACGTCAGCCGTTCCGGGCAGCGACGTCCTCTCGGCCGGATAGCGGGCAGCAAGCGCCTGTTCAGCCGGTGTGCGGGCGGGAGTGGCAGCCATGGTCATGTCCCTCAGGCAGCTGCGTCCGCCACATAGGCGGCGTAACCGTTCTTTTCGAGCTCAAGTGCCAGCTCCGGTCCGCCCGTGCGGACAATGCGGCCAGCCGACAGCACGTGAACGATATCCGGGACGATATGGTCGAGCAGGCGCTGATAGTGGGTGATGACCACGAAGGCGCGATCCGGCGAGCGCAAGGCATTGACGCCGTCGGACACGACCTTGAGCGCGTCGATGTCGAGGCCGGAGTCGGTCTCATCGAGAATGCAGATCGACGGCTGCAGCAGCGCCATCTGCATGATCTCGGCGCGCTTCTTCTCGCCGCCGGAGAACCCGACGTTGACCGGACGCTTCAGCATGTCGGACGTGATATTGAGCTTTTCAGCAACGCCCTTCACCAGCTTCATGAACTCTGGCGTCGTTAGCTCGTCCTGCCCCTTGGCCTTGCGATGGGCATTGAGCGCCGCCTTGAGGAAGGTCATCGTGGCAACGCCGGGGATTTCGATCGGATACTGGAACGCCAGGAACAGACCGGCCACGGACCGCTCGTTGGGCTCGAGATCGAGGATCGACTGGCCGTTCAGCAGCACCTCGCCCTCGGTGATCTCGTAGTCGTCCTTACCGGCGAGAATGTAGGACAGCGTCGACTTGCCGGCGCCGTTCGGCCCCATGATGGCATGCACTTCACCCGGCTTCACCGTGAGGGTGAGGCCCTTCAGGATCTCGCGGTCACCGATCCGGGCATGGAGGTTCTTGATCTCGAGCATGGTCTTGTCCTGTTGTCCGTTGGCCTCGACGCACATGGCGGAGGCTCGTTGTCGTTTTTAATCGAGGGAAGGCGCGCGTCGCGGGCGCGCCCTGCAAACTCAGCCGACGCTGCCTTCGAGACTGATGCCGATCAGCTTCTGCGTCTCCACCATGAATTCCATCGGCAGCTGTTGCAGCACGTCCTTGACGAAGCCGTTGACGATCAGGGCGATGGCTTCTTCCTGCGGCAGGCCGCGCTGCAGGCAGTAGAAGAGCTGATCGTCGGAGATCTTCGACGTAGTGGCTTCATGCTCGACGATGGCCGAGGCGTTCTTGCTCTCGATATACGGCACGGTGTGAGCACCGCACTTGTTGCCGATCAAGAGGCTGTCACAGTTGGTGAAGTTGCGGGCACCGGACGCCTTGCGGCCAACCGACACCAGGCCACGGTAGGTGTTGCTGGACCGACCGGCCGAGATGCCCTTGGAGATGATCTTCGACGAGGTGTTCTTGCCGATATGGACCATCTTGGTGCCGCTGTCGACTTGCTGGCGGCCGTTGGAAATGGCGATCGAGTAGAACTCACCACGCGAGTTGTCGCCACGCAGGATGCAGGACGGATATTTCCAGGTGATGGCCGAACCGGTCTCGACCTGCGTCCACGAGATCTTGGAATTCTTGCCCCGGCAGTCGCCGCGCTTGGTCACGAAGTTGAAGACGCCGCCCTTGCCTTCCGAGTCGCCCGGATACCAGTTCTGGACGGTGGAATACTTGATCTCGGCATCGTCGAGGGCGATCAGCTCGACCACGGCGGCGTGAAGCTGGTTCTCGTCACGGCTCGGCGCCGTGCAGCCTTCGAGATAGGAAACGTAAGCGCCTTCGTCGGCGATGATCAGCGTCCGCTCGAATTGGCCGGTCTTCTTCTCGTTGATGCGGAAGTAGGTGGACAGCTCCATCGGGCAGCGCACACCCTTCGGCACGTAGACGAAGGAACCGTCCGAGAAGACCGCAGAGTTCAGCGTGGCATAGAAGTTGTCGGTCACCGGCACGACCGAACCGAGATACTTCTTCACCAGCTCCGGATGCGTCTTCACCGCTTCCGAGATCGGGCAGAAGATGACGCCATGCTTGGCGAGCTCGGCCTTGAAGGTTGTGACCACCGAGACGCTGTCGAACACCGCGTCGACGGCCACGGGCCGCGCGCCTGTTTCGACGCCAGCAAGGATTTCCTGCTCCTTGAGCGGAATGCCGAGCTTCTTGTAGGTGTCGAGCAGGGCCGGATCGACCTCGTCAAGGCTCTTCGGGCCAGCCGTCTTCTTCGGCGCAGCGTAGTAGTGAAGGTCCTGGAAATCGATCGGTGGATAATCGACGCGCGCCCAGGTCGGCTCTTCCATGGTCTGCCAGCGGCGCAATGCCTCGAGCCGCCACCCGGTCAACCACTCCGGCTCGCCTTTCTTGGCGGAAATGAACCGGACGATATCCTCGTTCAGGCCTTTGGGTGCCAGATCCGACTCGATGTCGCTGACGAAGCCATACTTGTACTTGTCGACGTCGATCGACAGAACCTGATCGACCGTCTCCTTGACTGCTGCCATCTCTTGCTCCTTCCACGCGGTTTCAAGGACCGTGGGAAATCCATCCTCAATGTAGTCACTTTTCATCGCAGCCGGTAGTCACTCAGGCTGCGGCGGTCCCATGTTGTTTCGTCATAGCGGCAAAGACCTTGCGCGCCCGCAAACCGAACGCCTCGACCTCTTCATCCGTCGTTTCCGGGCCGATCGATATACGCAGGCCGCCTTTGACGAGCGTCGGATCGACCCCCATGGCCGTAAGCACCGGGCTTGCGGTGACCTTGCCCGATGAGCAGGCGGAGCCCGACGACAGCGCGATACCAGCGAGATCAAAGGCTATCACCGCCGTCTCAGCGGCCATGCCGGGCACTGCAAAGCAAAGCGTATTTGGCAAGCGAGGTACGTTCAGGCCGAAAATAGTCGCATCCTTCGCCAAGTCCGTGACGATAGTCGTGAGATGATCACGGCGTGCAGCGATGGCCGCCGTCCCCTTGAGGTCGTCGAGTGCCGCATCGGCCGCAACACCGAAAGCTCCGATAGCCGCCACGTTCTCCGTTCCGGCACGAGCCCAGGATTCCTGTCCACCACCGGTAACAAGCGGAGAGAACGCGAAACCGTTGCGTCCCCTCACAATCGCGCCGACACCCTGGCCGCCGCCGATTTTGTGGGCTGAAAGGGTCAGCACATCGACGCCGAGCTCGGTTACGTCGACCGGCAGCTTACCCACGGCCTGGACGGCGTCGGAATGAACAAGCGCGCCATATTTTCTGGCGATCTCAGCCACCTCAGCCAAGGGTTCGATGACCCCAGTCTCGTTGTTGGCCAACATAACCGAAACGAGCGCCCGCTCACCGATCTCTGCGAGCTCAGCAAGGCGACGATTCAGAAACGCAAGATCGACTATCCCATCCCCATCGACGGGTATGACTTCGACACGCTCGGCTGAAAACCGACCGCCCCGCGCCACAGCGGGATGCTCCACCGCCGACACCAGGAGCCGATCAAACCGATAAGGCTTGCCGAACAACGTCCACTCCGGCGTCAACACGGTGTTGGCCGCCTCTGTTCCACCGGAGCAGAAAGTAACTCCCTTCGCTTCGGCTCCGCAAAGACGGGCGACCGAACGACGCGCACTTTCGACGACCGACCGCGCTGTGCGTCCCTCGGCATGAACCGACGAGCTGTTGCCTGGCCGTTCGAGAAGCTCAAGAAGACGTGTCCGGGCCACGATCTTCATCGGCGCCCCGGCATTCCAGTCGAAATAGAGGCGCGCCTCCGACATACCCTTCCCCAATGGCACCAGCCAAACGGAACGATCAGCCGATGGCTGCGTTCACTATACCATACGCTTTTGGCCTGCCAGTTCGCCTTGATGCAGCCCAAAGATTCTCGGAGATGCGATTTTTCTTGACGCCGGACCAGCCGGCGGTCCAGTGCAAACGCACAAACCGAAACGATGCACGACTTGCATCAGTTTTGAGTCATTCTAAATCTAGGACCAGACCTTTCCTGCGTCAACATGACGAGCCCTGTCGGAGACGGCAGAGGACACGGCGGAAAGTCAAGATCGAGGACAACATGCCCGAAGTGATCTTCAACGGCCCTGCCGGGCGCATCGAAGGCCGTTACCAGCCGGCCACCATACGCAACGCGCCGATCGCCATGATCCTGCATCCGCATCCGGAATTCGGCGGCACCATGAACAATCAGATCGCCTACCGGCTGTTCTATATGTTCAAGGAACGCGGCTTTGCGGTGCTGCGTTTCAATTTCCGCGGCGTCGGCCGTAGCCAGGGCCAGTTCGACCACGGCTCGGGCGAGCTGTCGGACGCCGCTTCGGCACTCGACTGGGTGCAGTCGATCCATCCGGAGGCTCGTTTTTGCTGGGTTGCCGGTTTCGACTTCGGTGCATGGATCGGCATGCAACTGCTGATGCGTCGCCCCGAGATCGAGGGCTTCATCTCGATTGCGCCGCCAGCCAATCTCAATGACTTTTCCTTCCTCGCGCCCTGCCCGTCCTCAGGCCTCATCATCCACGGCGATATCGATAAGGTGGTACCGCAGAAGGATGTTCAGGCGCTGGTCGACAAGCTCAAGGCCCAAAAGGGCATCGTCATCGATCAGAAGATCATCGAAGGCGCCAACCATTTCTTCGATCAGAAGATCGACGAACTCATAGACCACTGCGGTGCATACCTCGACATGCGCCTTGCCGCCCAGCCCAGCGAAGGCTGACATCGAAGACAAACATAAAGGCCCCGAACTGCCTCAGGTTCGGGGCCTTTGATATTCTGCCGGCGTGACGCAGAGCTTTAGAAGCGAGCGATCAACTCAAGCGGGTCCCGCACCCAGTCATCGTGTTCGGACGAACGATCGGAGGCGCGTTTTTCTGCCTCGGCTGTCACGTTGAAGTGCGGCTGATACTCTTCGACAAGTTCTTCAACGAGATGTGTCCGGTCGAGAACGAAAGGCGTGACCTTCCAGAAAACGCCAGCCGTCAGCCTCTTGAGGACAGGATTGGCAGCGAGAATGGCGGTAACGGCAACTATGATGGAGTCGCTCTCACCGACGTAGACCGGATGAGCACGACCGGACAGCTCCGTCGTAAGGACGAAAACACCTGGACGATCAGGGGCGTAGGCGCCAGTTTCAAAGGCATGCCCGGCATAGCGCGCAGGTGTCTGGCCAATTGCCGGCAAAGCCTTTCCGCTCACCGCGGCAGCGGCCGCTGCGACGAATGACACTTCGGTGACGTTCATGACACATCCTCCCAAATATGTTCGACGCGACACTGCCCCAAAAAGATAACACTTATGCGAAGACCTTCAAGGAATATCAGTCCTAATTTTCGCTTTCATTTTGGGGGATCTGTTTAAATCATACTTAAATTGTAAGCGTTTCTCCGTAGCCATTGTCATTAGTTGCGAATACGAAATCCGAAAGATCAGTAATATTTACCTGACCCAGTTTTCGTCATACTTTTGCTAAACGTGTGGCGGCGCAGTTTGTTCCCGAACGATTGGGAAAAATTTGTGAGCGGACTGAAACGCTCGCTTGCCGGCAAACACCCCGTTCCAAGAGCGCAGACATTGCGGCACTCGAAACAGCGAGCCGAGAATACAGCTATGCGAAAATCGTTAGCCCAGGGAAACGCGGTCGCCACCGCCGCTCTTGGCCTTGCGAAGCGCACGGTCGCCTCGCTCCATGGCCGAACTGCAATTATCGCCGACGGCCAGTTGAGAAACGCCAATGCTCGCCGTTACCTGAGCGTAGGCAATGTCGCCAAAAGTCTCGGCGCCGATGACTTTCACAAGGCCGTCGGCCAAACGAACGGCGGCTTCCAGGCTGCACTCCCGGACGATGGCGAAATCGTCACGCCCAAGCCGAGCAACTAAACCGACTTCACCCGCCAGTTCGGCGACGATGCGGGCGATCTTGCAGAGAGTGGCATCTCCCGTAGTTCGGCCGAAGCGATCGTTAAATGAACCGAAATCGTCAATATCGATCAGGATGAGGCAGAGCGGACCAGACGTCATCATCTGAGCCAGACGCTCTCCCAGCTCCGCTTCAAAGCCGGATCGATTGGCAAGGCCGGTCAATCCATCTCGAAATGCCAGGTCGCCGACCCTCTTCTTGTAGACCCCGAGGGCAAGCGAAACGAGCAAAAGCGCGACGACAATCACGAAAAAGCCGATGGCGAGATTTGTTAGGAACCCCAACCAAAGCGGTCGCATGGCCGTGGCCTCGTCCTGTTCCACCATGACGCGCCAGCCGAGATCAGGAATGAGCCGGTGGGATAGCAGTATTGTCCGCCCGCCGCGCTTGAAAGAGTACTCTCCGTGGTCCTCTGACAGAACTTTATTGGCGATGCCTGCGAGCCCCTCCGATGTTCGGATGGACGCACCAACGGGCGTATCGGCATCGGTCGCGACAACGATGCCACCATCCGCATTCACGAAGTAGATGTTGCGATTGAACTGAGCTCGATAGCGCGCCACGACGTTGCGCACAGTGGTGAAATCCAAACCGACGCCTGTGAGACCGATCATCTTCCCATCGTGGTCGAGTACCCGATAGTTGATGAACACGGTCAGCGCATCATCCTGCTGCTTGTTGATGTCGACATTCACTTCATAAGGGGCAGTGGCGTCGATCGAACGGAAGAACCAGACATCGGCAGGATCGTCGCTCTTGAGATGCCGAGGCGGTGCCTCGAAATGATAGTAGGCCTGCGTGTCACGCGAGACCAGGAATGCCGTGAACGTGTTGTACTGCTTCTGAATTCGCTGGAGGTAGCGGGTAATGGCGGCAAGGTCCAGTTCACCGGAATGCAGCCAGTCCTGCACGAAAGTATCGTTGGCCATCAACGAGGAAACCAGGATCGGCCTGACAAGATCGGTCTGGATTTCCGAGTAGATATTGGACCCCGTGAGCGGCAGCTCAGTTTCGACGATCGATTGCCGCATGGTATTGACGGCAACGAAATAGCTGACCGTGTTGGTGATCAAAAAGCCGATGGCTAGGATGGCGCCGATCAAGGGGATCATGCGCATCCGGTCCAACTTGGAAGCCATTATTCCTCCCGGCGGGGCGGCAAAGCTCAGGTTGCCACCTCCGACATGCATCGATTCAGCCTGCCCGTAGGCAACAAGCTCAACATCTCAGCAATGAGTAGATGTGATCCCCTGAGGTTCAGTCCTCCGGAAAGGACGGGTTCTCCTCGTCCTTGTCGCTTACTTCGAAGCCGAGAAGGTTCCAGGACTGCAGCATGTGCGGCGGCAATGGAGCGGTGACATCGATCACTTGACCGCCGGCCGGATGCGGGATGGTCAGCCGTCGGGCCAGAAGATGCAGCCTGTTCTGGATTCCGCCCGGCAACTGCCAGTTCTCTATATCGAAATAGCGAGGGTCGCCAATGATTGGATGCCCCATGGCCTGACAGTGGACGCGCAGCTGATGGGTGCGGCCAGTGGTCGGCTTCATGGTCAGCCAGGAGAGGCGGCCGGCCGAATGCTCGACCACCGAGTAATAGGTCACGGCGTGCTGGGCATCCGGCTCGCCATGCTTGGCAATCGTCATCATGTCGCCGTCCGGTCCCGGCACACGCTTTAGATAGCTCGAAATCTTGCCCTGAGCCGGCTTGGGCTGGCCGAACACCAGCGCCCAGTAGATCTTGCGCGCCGAGCGCGTCTGGAACGCACGGGCCAGCGTCGCCGCAGCGAGGCGCGAGCGAGCAACCAGCAAACAGCCGGACGTTTCGCGATCCAGGCGATGAACGAGGCGCGGCTTGACGCCCTTGCGGTCGCGCAGCGCCTCGAGCATGCCATCGATGTGACGGGTCATGCCCGACCCACCCTGCACGGCAAGCCCCGCCGGCTTGTTGAAGACAAAGACGTGTTCGTCTTCATAAAGGAGAAGCGAGCGGAGATAATCCGCTTCGTTGGCCGAGGCGACCTGCTTCGGGCGGGCCATCGGCGCGCCTTCGCCATCGAAGAACGACGCGCCACTCTGGGCCGCATCACCATATTGAAGCGGCGGCACCCGGACCGTTTGCCCTACTCCCAGCCGTTGATCAGTCTTGCAGCGACCGCCGTCGACGCGGACTTGGCCGGATCGGATCAGTTTCTGCAAGTGGCCGAAACCAAGGCCTGGGAAATGATCCTTGAACCAACGGTCAAGGCGCATGCCCGCCTCGTCCTTTGCTACGACGATCATATCAATGCGCGGCCCACCGGCTGTTCCGTGTGTCATGCAAAAGCCCTCACGAGCTGGAGGCCGGCGACCAGCGCGGCGAGAGAGAGAATAATTGAGGCGCCAACATAAGCGGCGGAAGCAACGATAGCCCCGCGCTCAAAAAGAACGATGCTGTCGAGCGAGAACGAAGAGAGCGTTGTGAAGCCGCCAAGAATACCCACTGCGACGAACAGCCGGAGAGACTCCGATCCGTTGAATTTTGCGGCAAGCATCTCGATGAACAAGCCCATCACGAAGGAGCCTGTGATATTGACGATCAAGGTACCGAATGGAAATCCTGTGCCAAGAAGGCGACCTGCGCCGATGCCGACAAGATATCGACAGACCGAGCCGATAGCGCCGCCAACAGCGACGAGAAGCAGTGAAACGAACGACATGGTACACTCGATCGGAGAGGTGCCGAATGACGCGGAAATACGGCCGGACGGCGGTTTTGCGCTTTCTAGAGCATAGACCGGCAAATTGGAACCTCATTAACCGCGCGGCGTTCCCTACCAAGGCCGAAGACCCATACGCAAAGAGAGCGTTCATCCTGGCGGATCGACAATTGAACTTCGCGGCGAACCCAGAAAACCTGCCCGATCTGCCGGCATTTCGGCCCAGCGGCCATGCTTGCGAAATGGCGTGCATTCCGCTATTTCCACGCCGCCGGATCGAGCCGACGTCACCGACGTCCGATCCCAGCGACGGTCCTACATGAACGACGCCAAAGCAAAAGACCGCCAGACGGCCGCCCATGGCGCGTCTTCGCCCGCCACAGATGCAGCGCCCCACGGCGAACACAACCATGCCGGTGGCTCTTTGATCAGCCTCGCGGTTGGTTCCGTGGGCGTTGTCTACGGCGATATCGGCACCAGTCCTCTCTACGCCTTTCGTGAGGCGCTGCATCACACCGCTGCCAACGGCGTCACGCGCGCCGAGGTTACCGGCGTCGTGTCGCTGCTGATCTGGTCGCTGACCCTCGTGGTGACGCTGAAATACGTTTTGTTCGTCATGTACGCGGACAACAAGGGCGAAGGTGGAACCCTTTCGCTGGTGGCGTTGGTGCGTGGCGCACTCGGCAAGCGCGGCGGCTTCGCGCTGGTCATCGGCATTCTTGGCGCCTCGATGTTCTTCGGTGATGCCGTGATCACGCCGGCCATTTCGGTGCTGTCGGCCGTCGAAGGCTTGAAGGTGGTGGCACCGAGTTTCTCCAACTATGTCGTACCGCTGACCATCGCCATCCTGATCCTGCTATTTGCCATCCAAAGCCTGGGTACAGGTCGCGTCGCAGCCTGGTTTGGCCCGATCACCGCCGCTTGGTTCCTCTGCCTGGGTGGTCTGGGCCTGATGCACGTCAGCGACGACCCAGCCATTCTTTACGCGCTGCTGCCGACATCGGCGATCAGCTTCGTCATCAACCACGGCTTTCTCGCCCTTGTCGTCATCGGGTCGGTGTTCCTGGCAGTGACCGGCGCCGAAGCTCTCTATGCGGACATGGGACACTTTGGCCGCCGTCCGATTCAGCTCGCCTGGCTCGTCCTGGTCTTTCCCGCACTGACTCTCAACTACCTTGGACAGGGCGCCCTGGTCCTCTCCCGACCGGAAGCGCTGGAGAACCCGTTCTTCCTGATGGTGCCGCAGCCAGTGCTTATTCCGTTCATTCTCCTGGCGACCATCGCCACCATCATCGCCAGTCAGGCCGTGATCACTGGCGCCTTCTCGCTCACCCAGCAGGCGGTGCAGCTCGGCCTTATCCCGCGTATCGAAAGCCGCCATACCTCCGAGACGCAAGCGGGCCAGATCTATCTGCCGCGCATCAACTGGATGCTGCTGATCGGCATCCTGGCACTCGTGGTCTTCTTCCGGTCCTCGAGCGCCCTCGCCTCGGCCTACGGCATCTCGGTCACCGGCGAGATGGTAATGTCGTCCATGCTGGCCTTCATCGTGGTCTGGAAGGTCTGGAAGTGGCCGATCTGGGTCGCTGTGGCGATCGTCGCTCCGTTCCTCTCGATGGAGCTCATCTTCCTGTCGGCCAACCTTTTGAAGGTGTTCGACGGCGGCTATCTGCCACTGACGCTTGCGGCCTGCGTCGCCACCTGCATGTGGACCTGGGTGCGCGGCAGCGATCTGGTTTTCGAGAAGTCGCATCGCGAAAACATTCAGCTCACCGACCTCATCAAGATGCTGGGCAAGTCGCATCCCGTGCGCGTTGGTGGCACCGCCGTGTTTCTGACCTCCGACCCCGAGATTGCGCCAAGCGCCCTTCTTCATAACCTCAAGCACAACAATGTTCTGCACGCCAAGAACATCATCATGACCGTGCATGTGGTGACGACGCCGCGCTTCCCGGACGATCAGCGCGTCAAGATCGAGCCGCTTTCGGACGACTTCATTCTGGTCGAGCTGACCTTCGGTTACATGGAAACACCCAACGTTCCGCGCGCTCTGGCCGAATGTCGCCGACAAGGGGTCAAGTTCGACATCATGGCGACGTCGTTCTTCCTCAACCGTCGCTCGTTCAAGCCCAGCCCGCAGTCGACGATGCCTCTTTGGCAGAATCGCCTGTTCATCTCGCTGACCCGAATGGCGGCCAACGCCACGGATTTCTACAGATTACCCTCGAACCGCGTCGTCGAACTCGGTCAGCAGCTCACCGTGTGATCGTCAGGACGCGGCGTCCGGACACCCGGACTGGTAGCCAAAAGGCGACCGTTGCATTGTGGCAACAAAGCGGCGAGAAGACTGAATCGACGACGGTATCCCACCCATAAAGGCTTGAAGGTATCGAGCGCACTCTGCATCGTCCGCTGATTAGCTCAGCGTTCGATATGGCTAAGCGATTCGAGCTTTGTTGCGTTGCGCACCTCCTCTCCAACCTGTCGGATTTCGGTTCTTTGACAATGATGAGAAAGATGCTTCTCCTTGCGGCAATCGCCATGACGACGATTCCGCTGCATATGGGCGCTGCGCGCGCCGAAGAGGAAACCATCCGCTTCTGGGATCCCGCTACGAGCAGTTTCCAGACGATCATACGCAAGCCTTCGGCCCGACCGATGGAAAGCCCGATCAAGAAGGAACTGATCGACTATTCCGGCCCCTACGGAAACGGCACGATCATCGTCAATACCGGCGAGCGTCGTCTCTATTACGTTTTCGCTGACGGCAAGGCGATGAAGTATGGCATCGGCGTCGGCCGCCCGGGCTTCACGTGGCAAGGCACTCACCAAATCACCCGCAAGGCGGAATGGCCCGGTTGGACACCGCCGCCGGCCATGCGCAAGCGCCAGCCGAAGCTGCCCTATTTCATGCCTGGCGGCCCCGACAATCCGCTTGGTGCCCGCGCCATGTATATCGGCTCGACCATCTACCGCATTCACGGCACGGCCGAACCCTGGACCATCGGTCAAGCCGTATCGTCGGGTTGCATCCGCATGACCAATGATGATGTTGCAGATCTCTACGAGCGCGTCGGAGTTGGCACGAAGGTCGTCGTGATCCACTGATTGATCTTCGATCACCGACTGTATGTTTTGCGCCGTCGCGGTCAGCCGCGGCGGCGTTATCACATCCCGTCGATCAGAAGATCTTAGCGAACCAGTCCCTTCGTCTGGAGCTCGGCAAGATAGGCCGAAAACAGCGCTTCCTGGTCTCTCCCCATCTCGTAAAGGATGGTCCACGTGTAGAGGCCGCTGTCATGGCCGTCGTCGAAAACCAATCGGACAGCGTAAGAGCCAACCGGCTCCACAGCGGTGATCTTGACGTCTTTCTTGCCGGGAACGGTGACACGCTGGCTGGGGGCGTGCCCTTGAACTTCAGCTGAAGGCGAATTGACCCTCAGAAGCTCGGCAGAGACGAAAAAGGACTCCCCGTTCTCGAAAGACACGGCAAGCGAGCGCTTGTCAGGAGAAAGGCGGATTTCGGTGGGCCAGGCGGCCATGGAGTACTCCGATAGAAATTTGCAAAAGGCCGTCGCATGCATAACGCCGATACATGGCAGAACCAAGCTCGAACGGGCTTACGCAGGTGCGCAAGGTGGCCCCAAGAGCGCGCCGCTCTTGGGGCCAGAGAAACTGTACCGAGCCCTGTTCTAGTGATCGCGCCGCCGCGACGCTTCTCTGCCCGCGACATGAGCCAATCGGCTTCCCAACCGCCTCAGCCGGCGAACGGATGCCACCTGATCGGGATAGTTGGCATCGCGCCAAGCCTGAAACTCTTCGTCAGGCATCGGCTTGGCAAAGTGGTAGCCCTGCACGAGGCAGCAGCCTAGCTTGCGCACCAGGTCGAGCTGATCGGCCGTTTCCACGCCTTCGGCAACCACCTCGCAATTGATCGCTTTGCCGATGCCTATAATCGCCGACACCAGCGATTCCATCTGGCAGTTGCCAGAGAGCGACGCGATGAAAGTCTGGTCGATTTTCAGCCGATCTGGCTTCAACTGCGAGAGATAGGCAATATTCGAATAGCCCGTTCCGAAATCATCAAGAGCAATATGGACACCAAGTGTCTCAAGCCCCTTGAGATTTCGGGTCACTTCGGTGTTGTTACCGAGAATGACACCCTCGGTAATTTCCAGCTCAAGCCTATCCGGGCTGAGATTATGACGGCGAAGGATGTCACGAACCTGGCTGACAAACTCGCGCCGCTGGAAGTGCACTGCGGAGACATTGACGGCGGCAATCGGCGGGTATTGCCACATCGTCGCCCACTTGGCAGCGGTACGAACGGCCTCCTCGATCACAAAATTGTCTATCTCGATGATCAGATCGGATGCCTCGGCCGCCGGAATGAATTCGCTCGGCGGAATGAGGCGACCGGTTTCACGGTCGACCCAGCGGATCAGTGCTTCGGCCGAGGGAACATAACCATGCTCAATGTCAACCTGCGGCTGCCAGTAAAGGCTGAGCTCGCCATCTCGAAGAGCAGCCCTCAGACGCTCACGGAGCGCCAGAACCTTGTGGCGTTCGTTGAGAATATCCGTGTCATAAAACTGCAGGCGTGATTTGCCACGCGACTTCGCCTTGTAAAGCGCGAGATCGGCAAGCTGCAGCACTTCATGAAAATCGCGGCTGTCCGACGGCCAGACGGCAGCACCGCCGGAACAGCGGACGTCGATGTCGGTATCTCCGAAACGCACGACCGATTGCAACCGCGCAAATGAAGCGCGTAGCAAAGTCACCGCACCAGCCTCGACGAATCCGTCAGTCGACACCACCACGACGAACTCGTCGCCGCCCCAGCGGACCACAAGAGCATCCTGACCAAAGGAAGCCGTAAGATTAGCAACGAAGGCCTTGAGAACATGGTCACCGACCATGTGCCCGAGTTCGTCGTTAATTTCCTTGAAGTTGTCGAGATCGAAAACCATGACCGCCTTTGAGGCCTGGGGATCGAAGTGAATACCTTCGATCCAGCGTTCGAAGGCGCGACGATTGAGCACCCCGGTCGTGACGTCGTGATCGGCACGGTAGTTGGCCTGCCACGTGGCACGGCGATTGAGCACGAGCAATGCAAGCATCGAGACGATGGCGCCGACCAACGCAATCGACAACTTCAGCATGGCCGAGTAACTGGCTGCCAGAGTCTCGCTCTGCATGCTGATGTAGCGCGTACCCTGTTCCGACATGTTCTCCTGAAGCAGCCGAAACTTTTCCGACAATCGCCGCAAGTCGCCGTCCAGCGCGTTGAGGACGGCCATGTCGTCAGGCCCGACCTTCTCGAAGGCAGCGCCCAAACCCGAAGCGAGCTCCGCAACGCCGTCGATCTGTGAAATCAGGACCGTGTCACCCGGCATGATGAACGACGGACGGGCCTTTTCGATCGTGGCATTCAATCGCCGAAGCGCCTCGCGAATGTCCTTCGCATCTTCGGCCGTAAAACCGAGTATGAGGCGATTGCCAAGTTTGCGGCGTGACATTTCGACGAGTTTGGCTTGATCGCCAATGTCACGGCCAGCCTGGATCGCCTCGCTGGCGTTCGACGCCTCGATGCGTTGGAAAGTGCGATAGGCTTCCAGCGCTGAGTTTTCAGCAAAGATGAGCAGTACGGCTGTAAAGAAGATCGGCAGCAGATTTGCCGCCTTCCGCAGAATGTCCGCTTTGCGGAAACGTAGGAAGGCGAGAAGGTTCATGCTGCCACCTCGTGGTGGCGCGCGCTCTTTCCCCACATCTCTTTCCAGCCGAACCGCGACATGTGCCCAAGTCCTGCCCACAAGCATGAAGAGAAACTATACGGTGCGAACCGTTTCAGAAGTCTTTCACGCCCCACAATACCTAGGCGAGCAATCAATTACCATGCAATTTTTGGTGTTAACCAATGGACTGCGCGACGACAACGAAGAACGGCAGCAGCATGACACCCGAGCAAAGACTCCAGGCTCCTGCAATGGCCGTCGAAGCGACGAGCCAACCAAAGTTGCGATGTTCGATCCGACGCCCACGGATCGCGTTGCGCATGAGAATGGCAGGGCCGGCAAACATGATGAGAAAGGTCTGCGCGATACCAAGCAAGATCGTCTCGGCATGCATCTCGAAACGAGCCGGCTTTGATGTCACCAACTGATAGAGCGACGACAAAAGGCCTGCCAGGACAAAGCCCAAAGCGATCGAAAAACACGTCACGACAATATCAGTACCCATGGCGTTAACCCCAACTTAACCCTGATCCGAAATGAAACATTAAGGATAGACCTGCCTCTGACGTGGCAAGGCGCGGGCCGCGACGGTCCGAACGCAGTCGAGCGGCGGAAAGGGCGGATATCGGTGTTGGAATGGATCGCCCCTGAGGTGGCGGCCCTGACCATGTATCAAATCGGGAGGTGGTCGTGACCCACTACGCGGCATATTCGGACGAGAGCCTGCTTCGTCCGGTCCGGCGTCCGATCCGACGCCGCACCAGTGCGGCAGCATGGTTCCTGCGCGCCGTACTCACCACATTCCTGTTGGCCGGCGGCGTGATGCTGGTGAATATCCTCATCAACCTGTCCGGCAACCTGGACAGTCGCGACGGTCGTTCCACCGACACAACGCCGATAGCTCTTTTCATCGGCCGGCAGAGATTGGTCATTCCAGCCAATATGCTGCGCTTTGCCGACCAGAGAAATGTCGGCCCTCACGATCGCATCGATCTCGCCGTTCATTTCCCGGAAATGGCCGGCTATACGCGTGACTTCCGCAAGGACTTCCTGGACCTGAGCGCCGATGCGCCAATCGTCTATCTGACCATCCGCACGCGAGACACCCCCACCGACAGCGTCGGTCGACTGATCAACGTATACCAGCACTTCTTCGAGGAAGGCACCATTCCCGCGCCAGACGGCCTTGTGGGCCATAGAATGTCCGAGGACTCAGGACTTAGCGGCGAAGAGGTCTTCTTCGAGGCTGGCTCGACCACCCCATTCACCACACACTGCACGGCTCCGGACGACACCGAATATCCAGCGTCCTGCCTGACGGAAATTCACGCAGGAAACGATCTCTCGGTACAGATCCGTTTCCGCAAGGGGCTTCTTGGCGATTGGGCGGGCATCAAGAGTGGAGTACGGGTGCTTCTCCTTTCGTTTGGCGTGACCGTCTAGAGCATCAGCCGGAACGTGGAATCCGGCTTTCGGGCGATCCGATCGCAATAGCAAAGAACGCGACCATCAAAATACAAAACGCTCCGCGTTCTCATCAAACACGGAGCGTTTTGTATAGGGATGCCGAGAACAAACTCAGCCGGCAAGATCCTCGGCAAGGATCGCCATCTGGAAATTGAACGACTTGTCGTCGTCCTCGTCGTCCTCGTAGACGACCCCAATGAACTCCTCACCAACGTAAACTTCGGCGGAGTCCGTCTTGCGCGGACGAACCCGCACGCTGATGGTCGGCGACTGCAGCGTCTTGCGCAGGAATTTTTCGATGCGGGCGATGTCGTCTTTGGTCAAGTTCGCTTCTCCAGTCTGAGTGCCGGCTATCGCGCTCAAGAAGAGCCGCGGACCGGCCGGCGACGAGTCGCCGACATTGGCGTGTTCTTGCACGGACGGGCTGGCAAGGAAACCCTCGAACGGAGGGCCGGTTGCATGGGTCCCCCGCTCTTTCTCAGCCTTGTCCGCCCTCAGGCAGACGCTGCTCCATGGAATGCGACGGATCGCTGCAGCCCGCTTCGCCGATCACCCGAGCCGGCACGCCGGCAACGGTGGTTCCACGCGGCACCGACTTCAGAACCACTGAACCGGCTGCGACACGCGAGCAGCAGCCGACTTCGATGTTCCCGAGGATCTTCGACCCCGCGCCGATCATCACGCCATGACGGATCTTGGGATGACGATCACCGGTTTCCTTACCGGTGCCCCCCAGCGTGACATTCTGCAATAAGGAGACGTCGTCTTCGACCACGGCCGTCTCGCCGATCACGATGCCTGTGGCATGGTCGAAGAAAAGGCCGCGCCCGAGCCGCGCGCCCGGATTGATGTCGACCTGAAACACTTCAGAGGATCGGCTCTGCAGATAAAGCGCCAGATCGCGCCGGCCGTTGTTCCAGAGCCAGTGGGCAAGCCGGTGCGCCTCGATGGCGTGATAGCCCTTGAAGTAGAGCAACGGCTCGATGAACCGATCGCAGGCAGGGTCGCGGTCTTCGAAGGCGACGATGTCCGACCGGAAGGCCGCAGCGATACCAGGATCGTCGGCTACAGCTTCGCGAAAGGCCTGGGCGATCATGGCCGAGAGAACAGTCGTGTTGCCGAGCCGATCCGCCACACGCTGGATGACGGCGTCTTCCAGTCGGAGATGGTCGAGCACCGTGAGATGCATGAATCCACCCAGTGCCGGCTCGTTCTCGACAACGGCGGAAGCTTCGCTCCGCACGCGTGCCCAAACCGGATCGATAGCATCAATTGGACGGCTGACGGATTTCGGGCTGAGGGGCAACGCGCATATCCTTGATCAAGAAAACAAGCTGCAACGCCGAACAAGCGGCCTTGCCTCTTGAAAGCAGGGCCGCATGATAGTCGGACAGAGTTTCCGGGAAAAGGCCGCAAGCAAGGCTTTTGTTGCGCAAGCGGCACATGAAACGCAAACCGCTTTCTGGCTCGGCATCTCCGCTACTGAAACAGCGACCAGATCAGTTCTCACCCACCACATGCGCGACACGGAGCCAAGGTCGACGTTCGTTACCGCAGACCTGCACAGCGCACCAGTTCATCGATCGAAGCCGCCGATCTTAAGCAAGCCTGCAACGTTGCGTGCCGTGGCACGCAGATTGTCGCCCGCCTCGGCCAAGGCCTCGGAGAGCGAACAGGGGCGCGACAGGACACTGAAAACGGCATCGATCCCATGAGCGAACACCGCCTCGGCCTCGTCACCCAGGCAACCCGCAATGCCGATGACCGGCTTGCCGTGACGTTTGGCAACGCGGGCGACACCGATCGGCGTCTTGCCATGGACGGTCTGTCCATCGATCCGCCCCTCGCCGGTAATGACGAGATCCGCATCCGCCACCGCCGCGTCAAGCCCTACCGCCGTAGTGACAATCTCAGAACCGAGTTTCAAGTCCGCGCCGAGAAAGGCCTTGAAAGCGGCGCCAAGACCACCCGCCGCACCAGCGCCCGGCAACTCGGCCACATCCACACCCAGCGCCGTCTTGATGACCGCGGCATAGTGGCCGAGATTGGCGTCAAGCAACGTCACCTTGTCCGGCGTCGCCCCCTTCTGGGGGCCAAACACCGCCGAGGCGCCGCGCGGCCCGATGAGTGGATTGTCGACATCACAGGCCACTTCGATGTGACAGCCGGAGAGACGCGCATCGAGGCCCGACACATCGATGATCTTGAGACGCCCGAGCTCTCCGCCGCCTGGCCCCAAATCCTTGCCATCAGCGTCGAGCAGTCGAACGCCGAGCGCCTGCAACATGCCCGCACCACCGTCGTTGGTGGCGCTGCCGCCGATACCGACAATGAGGTGGCGGGCGCCGCTGTCGAGAGCTGCAGCAATCAGCTCGCCGACGCCGAAAGTCGTGGTGACGAGTGGATTGCGTGCCTCCGGCGGCACCAGCATTAGACCACTCGCCGCGGCCATCTCGATGATTGCAGTCCTGCCGTCACCGGTTAGTCCGAAGATGGCATCGACGGGCTCGCCGAGTGGACCTGTCACGCTAAGACGGATCACGGTTCCACCGGTAGCCGCCACCATGGCCTCGACCGTTCCCTCGCCCCCGTCAGCAACCGGCAGCATGACGTAGTCAGCGTCCGGATAGATCTCACGGAAGCCGGCACGAATATGGGTGGCGACCTCCAGTGCCGACAGGCTTTCCTTGAATGAGTCGGGAGCTATGACGATTTTCATCGCCGGGTCCTTATCGCATGGAAGACATGGCGACATGTCCGAGTCGGACCGAAGGCCGAAAATCGGCAGCGAGCCCGGTGGTGTCATTGCGCAAACGTCATCAGTTCACAGAGACATACCCGGGTCAAGCTTATGAAGCCGAACACCCGACACACCCGAAGAAGGACCCTCCAGCACGAGCTCTCCCGCCTGAATGCAGGTACTCGAAGAGCGTCTCAAGCCAGAATGCATCCTGGGCGACCTTTGGGGAAAAGCTGTTCTGGAGAAGTCCGTCACAATGACTCCGAGTTAGGCAGAACATCGAGCCAAGGCGTCCGAAATGACTCCTATTTGAGCTTGATAGACCCACTAGGTTTTGATTCACTGCCTGGGTCGGCAAGGCACCAGATCTCAAGGTCAGAACGTTCTGGGAGCTAACGGGCAGAGCATTTTTATCGCTCTAGGGTATAGATTGTGACCGCCTTTGCGGTTTCAAAAAGTCGGCTGGACATCGCGTATCCAGCATTGAGGAAATCCATACAACCTCATGATTCAAATGAGACTTTCGTCGTTCTTCAAGCAAAAGGACGCAACACCGAACTGAATTCGGCATCTGATCGGATATTAAATTAATAAATCAGATCAACCATTTGTTTTCAATTGTCTTTACGCCATCCTTAATCCAAAGCGGTCCATCTGGAGGATCGTTTCCGGAAGGATCGGAAATCGGTTCGCGCTTTTGAGGCGCCTCACTCGTGCCACCTCATGAGCGCGCCATCTGCTCAATGGCGGCGAGGTCCATTTTTCCCGTCCCAAGCACAGGCAGTGCGTAGGTTTTGACGATCTTGCGCGGCACCTGCAGCTCCGGCAGGCCATGCTGCCTTGCATAAGCACTGAGGGCTTCGACAGTGGCGTCACCGGCATCGGTCACCAGCACCAGTGCTTCGCCCTTGCGCGCATCTGACACGGCCACAACTGCGTGCGATGAGTTCGGCCAGAGTGCCGCAGCAAAGGCCTCCACGGCGGCCAGCGAAATCATCTCCCCACCGATCTTGGCAAAGCGCTTCGCGCGGCCGAGCAACGTGACAAAGCCATCATCGTCGATGGAGACGATATCGCCGGTATCGTACCAGCCATCGGGATCGTTGCGCTTCAGCTCGCCCGGCTGGTCGGCAAGGTAATAGCCGGCCATGATGTTTGGCGCACGGACATGCAGACGTCCGCCGATATCGAGGCCAGGCACCGGATCGAGGCGCGCCTCGATACCCGGCAGCAGACGGCCAACAGTGCCGTCGCGGAAGCTACCGGGATAATTGACCGACAGCACGGGCGCACATTCTGTCGCCCCGTAGCCCTCATTGAGCACCACACCGAAGCGATCCATCCAGAGCGCCCGCGTCTGCTCCTTGACGCGTTCTGCACCGAGGATGGTGAGACGTACCTTGTTGAAGTCGCCGTCCTCGGCCGCCCTGGCCCAGCCGGCGGCAAAGGTGTCGGTGGAAAGCAGCATCGTCGAACCGCTATCGCGGACGAGGCCGGGGATGATCTTGTAGTGCAGCGGCGACGGGTAGAGGAACGACTTGAAGCGACCATAGATGGGCAGGAGCAAGCCGGCAGTAAGACCATAGGAATGGAACACCGGCAGCGCATTGAACATCGTGTCGTCGGGATGGAACTGATAAAGGGCGAGGATCTGGGCAACGTTGGAAAGAAAGTTGGTCGCTGTCAGCCCTACCCCCTTCGGCGCCCCTTCTGTGCCCGAGGTGAAGAGCACGGCCGCAATATCGTGCGGCGCCCGCCGATATGGACGATGCAGCATCCGCGCCCAGCGGGCGTAGGTGGCGCCGACCACCTTGTCGACCAGCGAAAGGCCAGCTCGCACATCCTCAAGGTAGACGATGCGCACCTTGTCCTTGAGGTCGTCGATCAGCTGCTCGAGCTTCGCCGTCTTCACGAAGGCGCTGGAGGTGACCACCGTCCGCATGGTGCCGACCTTGATGGCTCCGCTGAGACCGTGACTGCCAGCCGTGAAGTTGAGAAGCGCCGGCGTCCGCCCATAGGCGAGCAGCGCGAAGAAGGCGATGGCGGCGCCGTTGACGTTGGGCAGCAGCAGACCGACACGATCACCCTTGCGACTGACCGAGGCAAGCCGGTGACCAAGCACGCAGGCGGCAAGCAACAGGTCGCGTCGCGTCACCGGCTGGCGGTTCTGATCTTCAATGACCGGAAGATCCGGATCGGATTTGGCGGTATCGATTAGCGCATCGAACAGCGATCGTTCGATGAAAGCCCGATCGAGCCCCGACTCCGCCATCGGTTGCCCGTAAAGACGGCCGTCCGCCGTTCCTCCCATGGTTACCTCTTCGTTATGGCTTCCTCCTCTGGCACTTGAACTCACAATGGCCATCGGCGCAAGCACCCAAGATCAACCCACGAAACACCCGGCCAGCGGCCCCGTTCCATCAACGGAGTTGAATCTGAATCTCAACATGAAGAAGCCGCCCCATCCGGGAACACCGGAACGGGACGGCTCAAGCTGACTCAGAACATCAAGAAGGCAGAAAACTGTGTTTTAATTCAATTAGTTGACACGTATTTCCCAACCTCGTCGATAGCACAGATGATGTGATAGAAAGTCGACGCAGGCGCGGGTTCGATCACAAAAGAACCATCTGGATTCATGCGGTCACGCCACAGGCCTGGGGTATCGACCTCGAAATAACGCTGCAGCGCGCGGGCGGCGGTGATCACCTTCTGCAGGTGAGCATCACGATCCGCTTCGTTCGACGCGATCGCTGCGAGAGCCACATTGCCCTTCATGCGCTCGGTCTGCGACCACATGCGCGCCGTGCCGTCATGGATGGAGAGATCGTCGAGAATTCCCATGATCGCGACCTGCTGCGGCACGTTGATGCCGTGATCTTCACCCAGCTGGCAGAGGCGCCGAGCCGCCTCGACGGCGTCAGGACGCTTGCGCGAGGTGCCCCAGCGGGTCAGCAGCCAGGCCCACTCGAACTGATGACCGGGCTCGCAGATACGTCCCTCGACGCCACCAACCACCGACCAGTCGGCATTGAAGAATTCCTTGAGCCAACCTTCCTTGGGCTCGAGGAACTTGGTGAGGCAGAGTTCGGCGATCTCGTCGGCGAGCTTGCCCCAGGCTGCATCGCCACCAACCTCTTCCCAGGCGAGGCAAGCCTCGAACATATGCATGTGAGGATTGGCCTTGAGCGGCAGCGAACGAGGGATGGCCTCCTCGAACCCGGCGATCGGGTTCTTGTAGTCCGTCATCAGAAGCGTTCTGAGCTTGACCGCCGCCGCCTCGACAGCCGTACGATCCTTGACCACAGAAGCAGCAGCCGCGAGCGCGAATAGCGCGAAAGCCTGATCATAGAGGCAGAAGGTGTCGTCCTTGGGCGATCCATCGGCATTGGTCACCATGCGCACGGCGCCATTCGGCAGAACGCACTTTTCAAGGAAATAGGTAAGCCCCTCTTCCACCGTGCGCTCCCAAGGCCCGGTCCAGCCGAGCCGGCCCGCGAGCGCGAAGGTAAAGATCTGGCGCGCCGTCACACGCACACGGCGAGGCGCCGGCGTGATCTCGCAGCGCAGACCCAGAACTTCATGGAACCCGCCATTCACATGATCTACCCCGAACGCCCACCAAATCGGCAAAGCCTGGGTCATCAGCCAGGACTTGAGTTCGTCGGTAACGGCAGCAAGTTCGCGTTGGGCTTCGGAATGGCTCACGTCAAATCTCCTCAAAAAATGGTTCACGCTTGTTTGTCGCTAAACGCGACAAGGCGCGGATTGGATGCGGCAATGAACGATGAATTGGCGAAATCGGCAAGACCGGGACGATCCCGTTTGCCGTATGGGAAAGGCGTACCGTCCGGCAGCGTCACGATGCCGCCGGCAGCCCTCAACACGGCATCGCCTGCCGCCGTGTCCCATTCCATGGTCGGACCGAAACGTGGGTAGAGATCCCCTTCCCCCGTGGCGATCAGACAAAACTTGAGCGAAGACCCCGTCACGCGGCGGTCGGCAACCGAAACAGTCGGTCGGAAAGCGTTGGTCTCCGCCGTCCCATGACTGCGCGAAAGAAGCAGCGTCGCCCCTTCCGGCGGCAAATCACGAACGCGGATCCGCTTTTTGGCACCGGCAATACCATCGCTGACAACGACTTCAAATGCACCCTCAGGTCCGCCTGCGAACAACCGTCCTATGGCAGGAGCGTAGACCACGCCCATCACCGGCGTGCCTTGCTCGATCAACGCGACGTTGACGGTGAACTCACCGTTGCGGTGGATGAACTCCTTTGTCCCGTCGAGAGGATCGACCAGGAAGAAGCAATCGCCAGTACCCGGAACGCGCCCCGCCGCAACGCTTTCCTCGGCAACAACCGGGACCCCGGGTGTGAGACGCTGAAGCGCGGCAAGCAACACAGCCTCGGCCAGCCCGTCCGCTTCGGTCACGGGCGACGCGTCAGCCTTGAACGCGACGTCGATTGGTCGGGCATAAACATCCAGGATCACCCGCCCGGCCTCGATCGACGCGGCAATCAGCCCGTCGAGCAATTCTGTCGTAGCGATGGTCATGCTCATCTCCGGCCATGCGAAACGTCGCGGCATGTGGCAGCGCTGACTGAAGCTGTCAACCGACCCAAGCCTTACTCCGCATTGCGCTTGTCCCACATCGACTTGAATCCCGGCCGCGCCTGACAGCGCTCAAGCCAGGACTGGATTTTCGGGAAGCCTTCGAACAATGCCGGGTGTCCCTGCGCATAGCGGATGATTTCTGCAAGCGCGAGATCGACCACGGTGAAGCGATCACCGACCACGTAGTCCTTACCGGCAAGATGAGCCTCGAAGGCAGCGAAGGGCCGCTTCAGCGATTCACCGATGGAGACAAGCTTCGCCTTGCCGGCATCGGTCTCCCACTCGCCGCGCTCGTCGCCCTGCGTCACGAGAATGACGATCGTCTCCACCGCCGTAGCGCCCCAAAAGAGCCACTGCAGCATCTTGCCCTCTTCGGTGAGATCGCGAGGCGCCAGCGGACCGCCATGTTTCTTGGCGAGATAAAGCAGGATGGCCAGCGACTCGTTCAGAACCAGCCCGTCGTCATCGATAGTCGGGATCTGCCCCATGGAATTCACGGCGAGGAACGACGGCGTCTTGGTGTTCAGCGGCGCATCGGCGGCCAGCGGATCCTTCACCTTGCGGGCCTGGATAACCGGCTCCTTGCGAAAGGCGAAGCCGAGCTCTTCCGCGAGCCAATAGACGCGCGACGCGCGCGATTTGTAGACACCGTAGATGGTCAACATGACAAAGTCCTCGATTACCCCGGCACTCTGGAATCTTCGCCACCGTTTGGCAATCGCCGAGGCTGTTCGTTATCAAGGCATTGCCGTCCATAAATGATCCGGGCGTGATAACCTCTCCACACATCAAGGGAACCTGACGCCATGAAAAGCCTTTTTCAGCTCTGGCAATCCTGGGCGGTCTTGTCGGCCATCTTTGCGGCGATGACCGCTATCCTCGCCAAGGTGGGCGTTGACGCAATCGGATCGGATCTCGCCACATTCATTCGCACGGCGGTCGTACTGATGTTCGCCGCGCTCATCGTTACCCTAGGTAAAGGGTTTGGAGAAATCTCCACGGTGCCGGGGCGCACATGGCTGTTTCTCGTGCTGTCGGGCTTTGCCACTGGGGCATCCTGGCTCTGTTACTTCAGAGCCTTGAAGCTCGGCGATGCCGCTCGCGTCGCACCGGTCGACAAAATGTCAGTTGTGTTTGTGGCCGTCTTCGCCGTCTTGTTTCTAGGGGAACGCCTGTCGCCGCAGGGGACTTTCGGTGTCGTATTGATCGCTGCGGGTGCCATGCTCGTCGCCTGGCAATAGTGGCCGCCATCGCTACGTCTCTAGTAAAGTCCCAAGCCTTTACACCGACAGACATTTGTGAGTAACAGGAACCCTGCCTCCTGCCGGATTCTCCGGTGGCAATATCGTGGGCATGGACCGGCCGACATCAGCCTTTCGGATGATTTAGTAAAACTTTACTACCCGGAATGGTGATTTGGCCGTAGATTGAAACTTCAATCTGTGTTGAGCAAACCGGCTGAGAGTGGGCGAATGGTCACGATCAAGGAAATCGCCAAGGCGGTCGGAGTTTCCTCGGCCACCGTTTCGCGCGTTCTCAACTATGACACGACGCTGTCGATCACCGAAGCCAAGCGCCAGGCGATCATCGAGACCGCCGAGACGCTGAATTACCAGACGCCACGCAATCGCCCACGTCCGCATCGGCCGCCGGCACACACCGATCATGCCGGCGCTCGCATCGGCATCGTGCACTTCCTTCGACCGGAAGAAGAACTGGCCGACCCCTACTACATCGGCGTTCGCATGGGCATCGAGGCGAGAGCTCGCGCCAACCGCGTCGAGGTCCAGATCATCTACCGCTCTACCGGACTGCCGGCGGTGGAGGATTTGCAGGGAGCTGCCGGCATCATTGCCCTCGGCATGCACACCGACGCCGAAATCGACTGGGTGCGACAGATCAACGCCAACCTGGTCCTTGCCGACTTCGCACCGAACATCGACCAGTTCGACATCGTCGCCTGCGATCTGTCCTTTGCAATGACGCGCCTGCTCGATCGCCTCTATGCCGCAGGTTACCGCCGTTTCGGCTTTCTCGGTGACGACCGCCCCTCTGGCAACGTGCTCTACCCTGCCAATGAAGAGCGCGCCAAGACGTTTCGGGAGTGGACAGAAAAGAAGGGGTTGTTCAATCCGGCGCATTATCTGCTTGCCGAACAGCTTCGCTTCGAGAGCGGCTACCGCCTCGCCTGCCAGCTGATGGCTGAGTCCGAATTGCCCGAGATCGTCGTCACCTCCAATGACAACGTCGCGATAGGCGCCTACCGCGCCATTCAGGAGCGCGGCCTGCGTATTCCCGCTGACATCGCGGTGGCTAGCTTCAACGACATCCCGGCGGCCCAGTTCCTCGCACCACCACTCACCACCGTGCGCATCCCGGCCGAACGCATCGGCGAGAACGCTTTCGATCTACTGATGGAACAGCTCACCGGCCGCGACTACGTCAAGCGCGTCACCATCGCCACCGAGCTGATCTGGCGCGACAGCTGCCGCCAACCGGACGGCGCCGCTTAAGGCGAAATCGCTTTGCTCGCGGACAGGTTTAGATACAGCAACAACCACACGTCATCTCGTCCGCACATATCCTAATTGGTCATCGCTGCGCGATTGGATTTCGCCCTTTCGGCAGGTAAACTATTTACCTCTGAGCCCGGCATTGACGCCGCGAAAAGCTGGTAAAGTTTACTAAATAATATCTTGCGTCGGGCGGATGAGTATTGGATAGTGCCCCTTGAAGAGGCTGAGGACGCCTCGGACACGTGAGTGGAGGAAAACCGCATGAACCGCAAAACCGTCGCGCTCGCCTTTGCGGGCGCCAGCCTGTTTGCCATTACGGCCGCCCAGGCCGCCGAACTGACCGTCTGGTGCTGGGATCCGAACTTCAACGTTGCGATCATGAAGCAGGCCGGTGAGATCTACGCCAAGACCCACCCGGACTTCAAACTCAACGTCGTTGACTTCGCCAAGGCCGACCTTGAGCAGAAGCTGCAGACTGGCCTCGCCTCCGGCGTTGCCGACGGCATGCCCGACATCGTCCTCATCGAGGATTACGGCGCGCAGAAGTATCTGCAGTCCTTCCCCGACGCCTTCACTCCGCTCAGCGACAAGGTCGATTACAAGGGCTTCGCGCCCTACAAGGTCGCTCTGGCGACCCTCGACGACAAGGTCTATTCCATGCCCTTCGACTCGGGCGTGACCGGCTTCTATTATCGCAAGGACCTTCTGTCGAAGGCAGGCTTCAAGCCCGCCGACCTCCAGGACATCACCTGGGACAAGTTCATCGAGATTGCCAAGGCCGTCGAAGAGAAAACCGGCAAGAAGATGATCGCCTTTGACCCGAACGATGCCGGCCTCACCCGCATCATCATGCAGTCGGCAGGCGGCTGGTATTTCGACAAGGATGGCAAGCTCTCCATCGAGGGCAACCCTGCCCTGAAGGCCTCTCTTGAGGTCATCCAGAAGATCCAGACCTCCAAGATCTTCCGTCCGGCTGCCGGCTGGGCCGACTGGGTCGGCGCCTTCACCGGCGGCGAAGTCGCGTCCGTCATCACCGGCGTGTGGATCACCGGTACGGTCAAGTCTCAGCCCGAGCAGTCCGGCAACTGGGGCGTCGCCCCCATTCCGAAGCTGACCATCGAGGGTGCAACCCACTACTCGAACCTCGGTGGTTCGAGCTGGTACGTCCTGTCGGCCTCCAAGGCCAAGGATGAGGCGGCCGATTTCCTCAATGAGATCTACGCCAAGGACGTGAACTTCTACCAGAAGATCCTTGTCGACCGCGGCGCGGTGGGCTCGCTGCTCGCTGCCCGTCAGGGCGAAGCCTACAAGTCGAACGACGCCTTCTTTGGTGGCGAGCCGATCTGGCAGACCTTCTCCGACTGGCTGGCCAAGGTTCCCTCGGTCAACTACGGCACGTTCACCAATGAAGTGGACTCCGTGGTTGCCGGCCATCAGCCCGAGCTCGCCAATGGCGCTTCGGTCGACGCCGTGATCAAGGAGATCGACGAGCAGGCCAAGACGCTCGTCCAGTAACAAGGCGGTCGCAGGCCCAAGTGCCCGCACACCTCTACCAGCGCGACGCCGCGGCGTGACTTCGGTCTCTGCGGCGTCGCAAAGAGCGGCGTTCACCCCACTTGCTGCATCTTCCCGCAAGCGAGCCGGGCCGTCCGCAACGTCAAGCCACAGTAATGTATCGTCGGCGCCTCTCGGCCGGACTATCCGCCAACCGGAGGATGCCCGACAGCCCCGCTCTGCCGGAACGGTGATCCATGTCAGCAACTTCCTCGCGGCGACAGAGACCGCGCATCGACGTCAACGGTTGGCTGTTCGTCGGCCCTGCGCTGGCGCTGATCGCCACCTTCATGGTGTTTCCGATCCTGCACTCGCTCTGGATGTCCTTTCAGTCCGGCCTGGGCATGCGCCTTTCCTTTGCCGGCCTCAAGAACATCACACGTCTCTTCAACGACCCGCTGTTCTTCACGGCCCTGACCAACACCTTCATCTTCTTCCTGGTGCAGGTGCCGATCATGCTGACGCTGGCGCTGATTACCGCGGCGTTGCTCAACAATCCGGACCTCAAGTTCCGCGGATTGCTGCGCACCGCGATTTTCCTGCCCTGCGTCACCTCGCTGGTCGCCTACACCGTGCTGTTCAAGTCGATGTTCGTTGCCAACGGCCTGGTCAACACCGTGCTGATCAACCTTGGCATCGTCGACACCGGCATCCCCTGGATGACCGATCCCTTCTGGTGCCGGACGATGATCATCATCGCCATCACCTGGCGCTGGACTGGCTACAACATGATCTTCTATCTGGCGGCCATGCAGAACATCGACCGGTCGGTCTATGAGGTCGCCCGCATCGACGGCGTCCCGACCTGGGCTCGCTTCTTGCACCTCACAGTCCCCATGCTGAAGCCAGTGATCCTGTTCACGACGGTCACGTCCACCATCGGTACGCTGCAGCTCTTCGACGAGGTGTCGACCATCACGGGCGGCGGCTCTGCCGGTGCCGCAGCCGGTCCGGGCAACTCGGCGCTGACGCTGTCGCTCTACATCTACAACCTGACCTTCAAATTTGCGCCGAACTTCGGCTACGCCGCCACCGTATCTTACGTGATCGTCTTTCTGGTGGCGGTCCTGTCCTTCCTGCAGTTCTATGCCGCCCGGGAGCGCAAGGCATGACCAGCTACGGCTTCAAGCAGCGGTTCTCCTCCGCCGTCGTCTATATCTTCCTCGGGCTGATGGCCTTTCTCTCGGTCTTTCCGTTCCTCTGGATGGTCATCGGCGCCACCAACACCACGTCCGACATCATCAAGGGCAAGATGAGTTTCGGCGAGGGGCTCGCCGCCAATGCCACGACCTTCTTCACCCAGGTCAACGCACCGCTGATCTTCTGGAACTCAGCGAAGATCACCATCATCGCCACCGTACTGACGCTGCTCATCTCCTCGCTGGCCGGCTACGGCTTCGAGATCTTTGCCTCTCGTCTCCGCGAGAAGCTCTACAACATCATGCTCTTGACGCTGATGATCCCCTTCGCGGCGCTGATGATCCCGCTGTTCATGCTGATGGGCAAATTCGGCCTCATCAACACCCACATCGCCGTCGTGCTGCCCACCGTCGCTTCGGCCTTCATCGTCTTCTACTTCCGTCAGTCGACCAAAGCATTCCCGCACGAACTGCGCGACGCCGCCCGTGTCGATGGCCTCAAGGAATGGCAGATCTTCTTCCTGATCTACATGCCGGTGATGCGCTCGACCTACGCTGCGGCCTTCATCATCGTCTTCATGACGGCCTGGAACAACTATCTGTGGCCGCTGATCGTGCTGCAGTCCAACGACACCAAGACCATCACGCTGGTCATCTCCTCGCTCGGCTCGGCCTACTATCCCGACTATGGCGCGGTGATGGTCGGCACGGTCCTCGCCACCATTCCCACCCTCTTCGTCTTCTTCGCCATGCAGCGCCAGTTCGTCGAAGGCATGCTCGGCTCGGTCAAGTAACAGGTTCAAAATGCGCAAGACCCTCAATTGCAACATCGGCTGGACTTTCCACGAAGGCTTCTCGGCCGATCTCGCGGCCGCCTTCCGCAAGGGCGAGGCTGTCAACCTGCCGCACAATGCGGTCGACCTGCCCTACAACTACTTTGACGAGACCTGCTACCAGCGGCCGTTTACCTATCAGAAGGTCATCGCCTGGCGTCCGGAATTTGCCGGTCGCGAAGTGGCGCTGGTGTTCGATGGCGCCATGGCTGACAGCGTCGTCTACGTCAACGGCGAACAGGTGGTGGCCCATCCCGACGGCTACACGCCGTTCACCGCCCGCTTGACGGAGCGCCTCGTGGAAGGCGACAATCTCGTCACCGTCAAGATCGACGGCTCCGAGAACCCGGCCATTCCGCCGTTCGGCGGCCAGATCGACTATCTCACCTATGCAGGCATCTATCGCGACGTCTGGCTGCGCGTGACAGCGCCGATCTACATCGGCAACGTCAAGATCGAGACACCCGACGTGCTCGCCCCCAAGAAGACGGCGAAGATCCGGGTCGACATCGCCAATCCGCGCGGGCTGAAGCTCGCAGGCCGCGTCTCCGTGAAGCTGAAGGACGCCGTCGGCAAGACGATCGGCAGCGCCAACGCCTCCTACGCCAGCGACAGCGTCACGCTGGAGATCAAGAACCTCGAAGGCATTGTCCTCTGGGACATCGACAACCCGGCGCTCTATGAGGCTGCGGTCGAGCTGGTCCACGAGAGCGGCGACGACGCTCTCTCGGTCAACTTCGGCTTCCGTTCCGCCGAGTTCACACCGGAAGGCTTCCGCCTCAATGGCAAGCTCCTGAAGCTGCGCGGCCTCAACCGCCATCAGGCCTTCCCCTATGTCGGCTACGCCATGGGCCGCCGGGCTCAGGAGCGTGACGCCGAGATCCTGAAGAAGGAACTCAAGGTCAACGTCGTCCGCACCTCGCACTACCCGCAGTCGCCCTGGTTCCTAGACGCCTGCGACCGCCTCGGCCTTTTGGTGTTCGAAGAAATCCCCGGCTGGCAGCATGTCGGCGACGAAAGCTGGCGTCAGCTGGCGATCAACAATGTCCGCGCGATGGTCGAGCGCGACTGGAACCATCCCTCGATCATCATCTGGGGCGTGCGCATCAACGAGTCGCAGGACTTCCACGACTTCTACACGGCGACCAACAAGCTCGCCCATGAACTCGACCCGACCCGCCAGACCGGCGGCGTTCGCTACATCACCGACAGTGAGCTGCTCGAAGACGTTTACACGATGAACGACTTCATCCAGGGCAACGAAGAGCTTCCAGGCGCCAACCGTCCGCGCATCGCCTTGCGCCCTGTATCGGAGATCACCGGCCTCAAGAAGCCGGTGCCTTACATGGTGACCGAGTTCAACGGCCACATGTACCCGACCAAGCGCTACGATCAGGAGCAGCGCCAGGCCGAGCACGTCTCGCGCTATCTCTCGATCGTCAATGCCGTCTACGGTGATCCCAACATCGCCGGCTCCACCGGCTGGTGCATGTTCGACTACAACACCCACAAGGACTTCGGCTCCGGCGATCGTCTCTGCCATCACGGCGTCATGGACGCCTGGCGCGGTCCCAAGTTCGCGGCCTGGGTCTATACCAGCCAGTGCGAGCCGTCCGAGGAAGTGGTGCTGAAGCCGGTCACCTACTACGCCCGTGGCGAGCGCAACATCGGCGGCATCCTGCCACTCATCGTTCTGACCAACTGCGACGAAGTCGAGCTGCAGTATGGCCCCGATATCGTCAAGCGGGTGAAGCCCGACCGCGAGACCTATCCGCACCTGCCGCATGCGCCCGTCGTCATCGACCATCGCGCCTTCTCGGCCGAGGAACTCGGCCTCTGGGGGATGAAGTGGGAGGAAGCCACTGTTACGGGCTACCTCGATGGCAAGCCGGTCAAGACCGTCAAGTTCGCCTGCGATCCAGTTCCCACCACGCTGGACGTCAAGCCTGACTGGACTGAGCTGTCGGTAGAACCGAAGGATTCGGTGCGTGTCATGGTCAGCGCCCTCGATCAGCTCGGCAACCTGTTGCCGTTCCTCGACGAGGCGATCCACATCACGGTAAGCGGCCCCGCCAAGCTGCTCGGCCCGTCAGAAGTGGTTCTAAAGGGTGGCTCCATCGGCTTCTGGCTGGAGACCACCGGCGGCGCCGGCGCCGTTACCGTCAAGGTCGCCAACCAGCGCTTCGGCGAGACCACCCTCACCCTCAAGGCCGGCTGAACGGCGCAACCGATAGAAGCGGAAAGCATATCATGAGCGACGTTACCCTGCGGGACGTGAGGAAGTCCTTCGGCGCGGTCGACATCATCAAGGGCGTCGACCTCGACATCAAGTCGGGCGAGTTCGTGGTGTTCGTCGGCCCGTCGGGCTGCGGCAAGTCGACCCTGCTGCGCATGATCGCCGGCCTGGAGACCATCAGCTCCGGCGAACTCGACATCGGCGGCGAGCGCATGAACGAGGTCGACCCGTCCCAGCGCGGCATTGCCATGGTGTTTCAGTCCTATGCGCTCTATCCGCATATGACCGTGCGCGAGAACATGGGCTTTGCGCTCCGCTTTGCCGGCGTCCCCAAGGATGAGATCCGCAAGCAAGTTGACGAGGCTGCCCGCATTCTCGAACTTGGTCCGCTGATGGATCGCAAGCCGAAGGCACTGTCGGGTGGACAGCGTCAGCGCGTCGCCATCGGCCGCGCCATCGTGCGCCATCCCAAGGTGTTCCTGTTCGACGAACCGCTGTCCAACCTCGATGCCGAGCTGCGCGTGCACATGCGCATCGAGATCGCCAAGCTCCACCGCAACCTCGGCGCCACCATCGTCTATGTGACGCATGACCAAGTGGAGGCCATGACGCTGGCCGACAAGATCGTCGTGCTGCGGTCGGGCATCGTCGAGCAGGTCGGCGCGCCGCTCGAACTCTACGACAACCCGGCCAACCTGTTCGTTGCCGGATTCATCGGCTCACCCAAGATGAACTTCCTGAAGGGCGTGGTCGAAAGCGGCAGCGCCGGTCATTCGGAGATCCGCCTGCCCGACTTCGGTGGCGCCGTCGTGCCGGTGGCGCTCAAGGGCGATGCGCCGGCAGCGGGAACGCCCGTCACCCTGGGCATCCGTCCGTCGCACTTTGCCGAGAGCGGCGACGCCGTCCTGCCGGTGACGGTCGACATGCTGGAGCATCTCGGCGCTGAGACGCTGATCTACGCCCGTTCCGCGTCATCCGACCTTGTCACCATTGCCAGCCAGAGCCGCGCGAACATCAAGATCGGCGACACGCTGACCGCGCGCTTCCCGTCATCCTCAGCGCTGATCTTCGGCGCCGACGGCAAGCGCATCTACTGACGATTCCTCCGTCGTCAGAAAAGCAAGGCCGGGCACCGTAACAGGTCCCGGCCTTCGCTTTCTTGTGCAGCCAACCTAGTAGCACGGTTCGAGGACAGCAGGCCTCTCAACAGAGAGAAGATCATTGATCTGCGCCACAAATTTGGCCTCACCCTCTTTGCGAAGATGAGAGTAAGCTTCACTGAAGCCGTGCGGTTCGGCGCAAGCCTGCTTGATCTCTTCGGCAGAACTATCGGCCAAGGCCTGCTTAACGTCGCGCTCTGCCTTCGCGACGATTTCATCCCGCGTGACAGCCTCAATTGCGTTCCGTTCGGCGAATTCCCCAATTCGACCAATGGCCGACATCAACACTGAGCGCCACCTAGTGTCATTGACCTGACAAGCGTCGTTGACGATCACAAAGGTAATGAACGTCTGAAGCCCACACATTACCGCGCCATGACCGCTAACATCCCTGGCTAAAGTGCGGACTTCTCCACCGTCTCGCTCTTGCTGGACGATAACCTCGCCCATAAGTCTAAACTCGCGTGTCTCAGTACCATTGACCACACGCCAAGGTGTGCGGGCGGAAAGCTCATAGAACTCGTCGCGCGGCTGACCCCAAGCACGGCTGCTGATTACCATGCTCGCTAAAACTGCTACGATCAAACCCAAACGAGACATGCTGCAACTCGTCGGCACGTTATCAAAAGCAGAGAAAGCAACTTTCGACCACCAAACTATCTACTCAATTGTATGCGTGCAATAGTTGTATCGACGGACAGCTGTGACCATTGGCGACGCTGTACCATATTCCTGCAGAGCTAAACCCTAGCAGTCTTCAGAGCCGATCGACGGCGGCTGTTACGGTCACCTCTGCGGGCGTACCTCCGCGATCAGACGCGCGTACCCATGCGGCGCCGGACTGGTCGATCGCCGAAGCAACACGCACATAGGCATCGGTCGGACAGGTATCGTTTGCGGCGTCGAAGCCGACCCAGCCTAGCCCCGGAATCAGAGCTTCGGCCCAAGAGGTCAGCGCACCAGTGGCCGTTTCCTCCTCCTGCCAGACATAACCGGAGACAAAGCGGGCGGGAATCCAAAGGCCGCGCGCGGCGGCAATGAAAACATGGGCCAAATCGGTCGGCGTACCGCGCAGCTCGGCCAGAGCCTCGGTCGCGTTCACATCGCGCACGCCATAAAGTTCCGCGGGATCGGCTGCCAGCGCTTCGACTTCATCGTGGATGAGGTGCATCAGCTTGTGGCCGAGATCGAGGGGGGTGCCATCTGAAAGCTCCTTCGCCTTTTCAGCGAAGGACACGATCTCGGGTGTCCGCATCGTGACACGGGTTTCGCGCAGAAAGACGGCGGGCGGAATACGGTCGAGCGGCGCGCCTTGCAGGACACCTGCCGTGTCGTCGACTTCAACCTCACCTTCGGCGGACATCACCACTTCAGTGAGTGGCCCCTCGATGGCGCAATCATGAACAATGTTGCCAAAGGCATCGGATGACCGCGTCTGACGGCAATCGCCGGTGATGTCGAGATGCCATCCGCGTACATACTGCCCGTCGAAAGTCCGCGGGCAAAAATGAAGCGACCGACTGGCCAACATTACCGGTTCGTCGTAGTGAGCGACGATATCGTGGCGGATACGCAGACGCACGGCTTACCCCAGATATTGCTCGGCGATGGTATTGCCGAGACTGGCGTTGTCGAGGATGAAGCGCTCGAGGAATTCCTTGAGGCCAATGGCAAACAGACCGGGCAGTGACGTATCCTGCAACTGGCTGAGCAGCATGCGCGCCTTGCGCTGGCTCGCGCCCTGCCGACCGTAGTCTCGCGACAGACTGTCGAGATTGAGCGTGATATTCTCGTAGCAGGAGACCAGCGACCGCGGCATCTCCGCCTTGAGGATCAGGAATTCGGCGACGAGATTGGGCTTCAGGTTGTCGCGATAAACCCAGTGATATGATGTCAGAGCCGATACCGAACGCAGGATCCACGACCATTGGAAGTAGTCGGCGCTGCCGCCCAGCGAAGGCTTGTTCGGATCGAGAACATCAGCTTTCAGCGCCAGCATGCGAGCGGTAAAATCAGCGCGCTCGATGAAGGTCCCGAGGCGCAGGAAATAATAGGCGTCGTTCCGAAGCATCGTCCGATAGGCCGAGCCGTCGAAGCGCAGGGAGAGCTCTTTCACCCGCGAAAGGAAGTCCGATAGTTCCTGCCGGGTAAGGTTGGGGCTGTTGACGCCTCGTGTCTCCATCCAGCCCGAATTGATCGTCTCCCACATGTCCATCGTTAACGCCGTTCGCACCGAACGGGCATTGGCGCGCGCAACATCCAGACAGTTGCGGATCGACGAGGGATTGCCGTGTGAGAAGGCAAGGTGATCAACGACCGTGCGTTGCGTCGCCTCAGCATGGTTCTCGTGGAAAAGATCCAGTGTCCCGGTGCCGTCGACGGCCATCTCCCACTCGTTGCGACCACCGTCGGCGATGATCGGCGTTGCAGAGAGGCGGGTCGCAGCTTCCAGCAACCGGGCGGTGTTTTCGGCGCGCTCCACGTAACGGGCGAGCCAGTAGAGACTGTCGGCGTGACGGCTCAACATTGTGTCAGCCCTCCGCCTGCGATTGTGACTGAGACTGCCCGGCAGATGTAGGTGCCCCATCCGCAGGATCATCAATGATCCAGGTATCCTTGGTACCACCGCCTTGGCTGGAGTTGACCACCAGCGATCCCTCCTTGAGCGCCACGCGTGTCAATCCGCCTGGGACAATACGAACCTTGTCGGCACCCGTCAGTACGAAGGGGCGCAGGTCGATGTGGCGGGGTGCGATGCCATCACCGACAAAGGTCGGCGAAGTCGAGAGCGCAAGTGTCGGCTGGGCGATGAAGCCATCGGGATCGGCCATGAGCTTGGCGCGGAAGGTCTCGATCTGCTCCTTGGTCGACTTCGGCCCGACCAGCATGCCGTAGCCACCGGAACCCTGCACTTCCTTCACAACCAGCTCAGGCAGGTGGTCGAGCACGTAGCGCAGGCTATCGGGCTCGCGGCAGCGCCAGGTCGGCACGTTCTTCAGGATCGGCTCTTCGCCCAGATAGAAGCGAACGATCTCCGGCATATACGTATAGATCGCCTTGTCGTCGGCGACGCCGGTACCGACCGCGTTGGCCAGAGTCACATTACCCGCGCGGTAGGCGGAAATCAGGCCAGGAATGCCCAGCACCGAATCCGGCCTGAACACCATGGGATCCAGAAAATCATCGTCGATGCGGCGGTAGATGACGTCGACGCGCTTGGGCCCGCGCGTCGTGCGCATGTAGACTACTTCGTCGAGGACGAAGAGGTCACGCCCCTCGACAAGTTCCACGCCCAGCTTGTCGGCAAGGAACGAGTGCTCATAGTAGGCGGAATTGAGCGGTCCTGGTGTCATCAGCACCACGGTCGGCTCGGCGGGCGCAGTGGCAGGTGCCACGGAGCGCAACGAGGCCAGGAGCTCGTCCGGATAATTCTCGACCGGCTGGATACGCGTATCGGCAAAAAGATCCGGGAACAGGCGCATTTGCACGTCGCGATTCTCCAGCATGTAGGAGACGCCGGACGGCGTGCGTGCATTGTCCTCAAGGACGTAGAAGTCCTTGTCATCCGTGCGGATGATGTCGATGCCGGCAATCTGAACGTAAACATCGTGCGGTAGCTTGAGGCCCACCATCTCAGGGCGGAAGGCCGGATTCTGGTAGACGAGATCGGCGGGCACAATTCCGGCCCTGATGATCTCGCCGGCACCGTAAACATCGGCAAGGAACCGATTGAGCGCCGTTACCCGCTGGGTGAGCCCCTTGGACAGCGTCGTCCATTCGCTGCCGGTCAAAACCCGCGGCACGATATCGAAGGGAATGATGCGCTCCTCGGCTTCGGCGTCACCATAGACAGCGAATGTGATGCCGACCCTTCTGAACAGAAATTCTGCTTCTTTTTGAAGACGTTTGAGATTTTCCGGGTCGGAACTATCGAGCCAGGCCTGGATGGTTTTATAGGCGGGCCGGATCCCTTGCCCGAACCCATGCATCTCGTCGAACGCCGGCAATCCCATTCCTCCGCCGTTTCCTCGGCATCGTTGCCATTGATGAATTAAGCGGCAAACCACAAGGAAGGGCAAGAAACATCATGGGGCAAAAGGGGGTGGCAAATGCCCATAGAATAGGCAGAAAAAACTCATCATCCACACTTAGCCCGGCAGGTTCTTCTTGCCGCTTCCTGGCAAAATTCCTGGAACCTTCACGAATCCCACAGGTTGGACGGTCCCTCACCACCCGAGAAAGGGATTTCAAATGAAAACGCGTCTTCTTCCAGTTCTGCTGCTCGCCGCCACTTTCCCCTTTGCCGCCCTCGCTCAGAGCTCCGGTTCCAGTGGAAGTGGCAGCGGCACAAGCGGCGGCACCAGCACAAGCGGAAACAGCGGAACGTCTGGCACCACCGGTGGAACCGGCGGCCCGACATCGACGAGCGGTCAAAATAACGGTAGCACCGACACGACCGGCAATCCTGGGAAGGGCACGGTGTCCGGTTCGAACCAACAGAGCGGCCCGACGTCGACGAGCGGCCAAAATAACGGTAGCACAGATATGACCGGCAATCCCGGGAACGGTGCGGTGTCCGGTTCAAACCAACAGAACAGCAGCGGTAACGGCACAAACGGCACGGCCAACGGTGGCGGCGCAAAATCATGGACTGATCAGCCGAACAATGCCAAGCCCGGTACGGTTCAGCCCGATGGAACCGACACAAATTCTACGATGGACAGTACCACAACGGGAACCAGCGGTCAGGCAGGATCCATGACTGGCGGCGGAACTTTCGCCACAGCGCCGCATAGCGGCGTATGGCGCGTCAGCGACTTGCAGGGCAAGACCGTCTACGGTTCGGACGGTGCAAATATCGGCGAGATCAATGACGTTCTGATCAGCCAGAACGGAAGCATCAATGCTGTGCTCATCGGCGTCGGCGGCTTCCTCGGCATGGGTGAGAAGAACGTCGCCGTCAACATGAGCGCCCTAAAGCTCGGAGGAACCAGCAAAGATCGGATCACGCTCGACGTCACCCGTGACGAACTGAAGAGCGCGCCCGCCTATCAGAGCACCAGCGCCAAGTAACATCAGGGCGATTCAGCCGGCGACGAACGAGGCCCCCACTGTCTTTCGGTGGGGGCCTTGTCGCTTTTATAGAGCGCCTCCTTCAAAAGCCGGGCGCCAAACGACAACTTCCAACAAGCCAATCAAATGAGCTGCAGCCCCTTCAGACTGGCATGACCATCCCGGCCGATGATGATGTGATCGTGCACGACGATGCCAAGCGGTGCGGCTGCGTCGATCACCTGCTTGGTCATCGTCACGTCGGCCCGCGAAGGGGTCGGGTCCCCCGACGGATGATTGTGCACGAGTATGACCGCGGTCGCAGCGAGTTCCAGCGCCCTCTTCACCACTTCGCGGGGATAAACTGGCGTGTGATCGACGGTACCGGTCTGCTGCACTTCATCGGCGATGAGTTGGTTTTTCTTGTCTAGGAAAATTATCCGAAACTGCTCGCGATCCTCATAGGCCATGGCCGTCCGGCAATAGTCGATCACCGCCGACCACGACGACAGAACGGCACGCTTCACAACGCCCGAACGCGCGATGCGCCTTGAAGCGGCATGCACGACCTTGAAGTCAAGGATCGTGGCATCACCAACGCCCTTCACCGTCTTGAGACGCGCCTCGGATGCCCCGATCACCTCGGCAAAAGATCCGAAGATGGCCAACAGCTCTTTGGCGAGCGGCTTGACGTCGAGACGAGGGATCGAGCGAAACAGAACAAGCTCCAAAAGTTCATAGTCGGCGATCGCCTCGTCGCCAGCGGTGCGAAAGCGCTCGCGCAGTCGCTCGCGATGACCGGTATAATGGGGCGGGCTGACCTTGCCGTTCCGCAGCTCACTCATGGTCGATTCCGTATTGATCGAATGCAACCTAGCAGATTTGACGACGAGGCATACTGACAGCCTTGGAACGAACCACCGGCTCTTCTCTTAGCGGCAGCAGCAGGAGAATCTTATGCCCCACCCTTCCCTCAACGCGCCCGCGGACCGCCTTGAAGCAATCTCGGCCGCATATGCCACCACCTACTCCATCGACCGGAGCGGCGATTGGTTTCTTCTGAAAATTCAAGAAGAAATGGGCGAGATGACACAGGCTTGGCTCGCCCGAACGGGCAGGTCGCGCCGCAACGAAGATGATGGAACGATGCAGCTTCCTTCGGAAGTCGCCGACGTTCTGTGCCAGCTCCTGCTGTTCGCCCGCGCCGCCGGCATCGATCTTGACGCAGCGGTGCGGGACAAATGGCTACGCTGGGAGCCGGTTTACGGCCTCACTCTCTAGAGCATTCGCCGACCAAATTGAAACATTTGGTCGTCCAGCGAATGCTCCCGGTCAATTTGCTGGAGCACCCGCCGATCAGGTTGAGTCAGCTTGATCGGCGGGTGCTCTAGAATGCAGCTATCGCCGCATCGAGTGCAGCCCGCTCCTTGTCAGCCCTTGCTTGAGCCTCGGCCCTTGCTGCTTCAGCGTCCTCGATGGCCTTTTCGGTTCGTGCGAGTTTGGTGATGTAAGACTTTGCGCTGTCAGAGGTTTCCGGCAGAGCGCCTAGATTGGCTCGGATACGCTCCTGTTCGTCGGATTGACGCTTGGCTGTTTGATCGGCCCGGTCAATCGCGCGCTGAGCTTCGGCAACGCGCCCCTTTATTGCGGCGATCGATTTCAGCTTCTCCACCACTGCCGGATCGACATCACGCGTAGAAGCGTAGAAAAGAAGGGTGTCTGCATCGCTGTCGACGAGGCGAACAGTCTCGGAATCGACGCGACTTTCAGTCACCAGGACGTCCTTCTGGGTACCTGCTGCGACACCAGTGCGCACGCGCAACTGACCAGGTTCATCGGATATGATGTCGCCATCACTGGCAACTTTCGTCCCTGCGATACGCGCGTGATCAATCATCACCGTACGCGCCTGATCCTTCGGGGCCGTCAGATGATAAACGGTGGTCCAGGTGAGAGAACGCTTCACGCCTAGCACGCCGTCTTGGGCGGAGAGGCCGACAATCGTTTCCGAGTGTTCCTGCTCGCTGGTAATGCGGGTCTTGGGATCCGCTGCGAAAGCTGCAAACCGCTTTTCACCGGGCGGAATTCCTGCCACCTGCGCATCGCCGAGATAGCCATTTTCGCCATAGACGGTGAAAATGCCTGGAGGCACGCTCTGGCCCGTTGTGTTTGAAAGAAACACCGCCGTCTGAGGTGCACCGCCGTTACCGTCGCGCCAGAGCGAAACGACATCCGCGTCGAGATCGGCGTCAATGATCGGCACTGTGAGTGTTGCGCCGGCCTTGAGCGTTATTGCCTGCGGCAGCGTAAAGGACACGCCGACATCGCCCTCGACGGAAACCATCTGCTGTCCCCGCGACGGCGCCGCCGGGGCAACAGGCGCTGGTATGGCAAAGGCCTGCCTCGCCATCCTCGGAGGAGCCGCTTCGGTGGCAAGATCGGCGTCACCGGGCATATCGTACATGTCTTCCGAAGTGCCGCCCCCAGCTGAGGCGCCATCGACCATCAGATTGACCGGGCCACCCGGCAGCAGCAGGGGCGCTTCGTGCCTCTCGCGCCAGTACATGTCGACAAGCCGCTGCTTGAGGGCCACCGGGTTGGCCGACGAAAGCGTCAGCTCAACACTGTCCCAATCGTCCCCACTGCCGTTCTCCAGCACCGCCCAACCTTGCACACGATATTTGCCACCGTCGGCTGGAACAATGCGGTAGGCCGCCTTCCACACCGGCGCCGCCACGACATAGGACAGCCGTACCGTCCGCGCGCCCTTGCCCGTCGTTTCGATGCTAAGTGTCCGAAAGTTGGTGTCCGCAGCAGCACGAACGGACGAGATCGCTGCGTCGATGCGCGTCTGCAGATCCTTGTCAGCAAACGAGATCCCCGCACCAGGGCCGAGCAGCACTTCGGCAAAACTGCCGTCGTCCTGGCGCAGCGTCACCGCCGGCAGCTCGATCGGCTGTCCCTCAGTGGCACGCGGCGCCTTGCCCACTCCAAGAATGATACCGGACGCCTTGTGGCCTGCACCGTCGTCGATGGTCGCGGCATAGCCAGTCATGGCAGCGGCGATTGATGCGGTGGAAGCTAGATCCTCACGCTTCAGCGGCAGGCGCTTGAATGCCTCGGCAACGGCATTGGCCCCGTCGAGCGTGACCGAGACAATCGATCCCCCAGGATCGCTGACCAGCAGACTTTTGAGAACGTCGTCAGCCTGATCGGCGGGAATCTCGAGTGCCAGATGGCTTTCCCCTTCGGCGAGATCGACGTTGCGAACAATCTCGGCAAGACCGCCTGATGACAACAATACCGAGCCAACCTTGTCGGCGGCGGTAGCAGCCGAGACGAAGACAAAGGACGACGCACCGGCAAGAAGCGCGGCGGCAAGCGGCATGGACTTCACGTTGATCTCCCCCGAGACAGGATTGCATCCAATGGCTGTAATCCTGCCGGAGGATTGCGATGACGCGAAGACCGACCTGTGGCGACCTTGCGGCTTCTGCGTGCCCTGTATGGGGAACTGCGCTTGACAGGATCGGTCGTCGCGGCGACCTATCGCCAAACGACAACGCGAGAGACCACGGCATCGCCATGATCCATTACAATCTTCACTGCACCGCCTGCGGCCACGATTTTGATGACTGGTTCAACGGCAATGCCGACTGGGAAGCCAAGAAAGCGGATTATGCCTGTCCGTCCTGTGGCGCGACTCACGTCGAAAAGGCGCTCATGGCACCGAGCCTCGGAGCTGCCAAGGCTTCGTTCGCAGCCGAGCCCAGCTGCAACCCTTCGACCTGCGCCAATCCCGGCTGTCCAATGGCAGCCGGGTTCTGAGCGAAATCAGGCGACCTTGAGCGGCGGCTTGAACAGGCCCTTTGGCGACAGTGTGAAAATCTCGCAGCCGGTATCGGTCACGCCAACGGCGTGCTCGAACTGAGCCGAAAGCGAACGGTCACGCGTGACAGCCGTCCAGCCGTCCGACAGCACCTTCACATGTGGGCGACCAAGATTGACCATCGGCTCGATGGTGAAGATCATGCCGGCTTTCAGAACCGGCCCCTCGCCCCTGCGGCCGTAATGCAGGATGTTCGGCGTATCGTGAAACAGCTTGCCGACACCGTGGCCGCAGAAATCGCGCACCACTGAACAGCGCTCGCTCTCGACATACCGTTGAATGGCTTCGCCGATGTCCCCAGTGGTGTTGCCCGGACGGACCGTGGCAATGCCGCGCATCAGCGATTCATGGGTCACCTCGATCAGCCGCTCGGCAGCGCGCTTGATGGCGCCGACGCCGTACATGCGCGATGAATCGCCGTGCCAGCCATCGACAATGAAAGTCACGTCGATGTTGACGATATCGCCTTCGCGCAGCGGCTTCTCATCGGGAATGCCGTGACAGACCACATGGTTGATGGAGGTACACACCGACTTGGTATAGCCGCGGTAGTAGATCGTCGCCGGCAGCGCGCCGTGTTCGCGACCATACGCATAGACGAAATCGTCAATTGCCTGGGTGGTCACACCGGGCTTGACGATATCGACGAGCTCATCGAGGCAGGCGGCCGTTAGTTGGCAAGCCTTGCGCATGCCGTCGAAGTCGGCAGCGTTGTAAAGACGAATATCCCCGGTGTTGCGCAACGGCGCGATCGCCGCGTCGACGTAATTGATCATCGGATCAACCAACCTGTATCTGGCTTTGGAAGCCGATCGGCTTCGCGTTTTTGTCGTCATATACCCAAGCACCGCGCCAAGTACACGGCTCTTGGTCACTATTCTGTCAGAAAGCTGGACGGATTTCGATGCCTGTCGGCGTAACTTCAGCGCGAACCACCAGCATTTCGACACCGGCCGCACGAGCTGCAGCGGCGGCTACGGCATAAGCGGGGTCGATGTCGCCGGCAATTTCGAAATGGCCACAGTCACCGCGCTGCACGAGATAGATCAACGCCGCTCTCGCCCCTCCCTGAACCACTCCGGCAAGCTCAGCGAGGTGTTTTGCGCCCCGCGTCGTGACCGCGTCGGGAAACTCGGCGACACCCGACTTGCGCGACAGGGTGACCGATTTAACCTCGACATAGCAGGGGGCACGGCCCGCGCCTTCCAGCAAAATGTCGACGCGACTGCGGGTACCGTAAGGCACCTCGCGGCGAAGAGTCTCATAGCCGGACAGAGCGGGGATGAGACCGGCTTGGATTGCCTCGGCGACAATGCGGTTGGAAAGACCGGTATCGATCCCCACCAACGCACCATTCGCCTCAACAAGCTGCCAACTCCAGGCGAGCTTGCGCTTCGGATCGTCCGAGCGGGAGAGATAGATGCGGGAGCCGGGCGCCGCGAGCCCCAGCATGGAGCCCGAGTTGGCGACGTGAGCGGTCACCGCCTCACCATTATCGAGCAGGCAGTCGGCGAGAAATCGCTTGTACCGACGAATAAGCCGGCCAGGAACCAGGGGAACGGGAAAGAGCATGATGCCTTGTTCCCGTTCCCAAGGCTGTCGTCAAGGCGCAGCCTGCGCTTCCACGGCGGCGGCAGCCGCCTCGGCCGGCACGATGCGCTCTAGGATATCCCTGGCGACCGGCTTGTAGTCATCGTTGAAGTGATGGCCGCCGGGATGAACGATCAAGCTGAAGCCCTTATCCTTCGGCAAGCGAACACAGGCGTTCTCATCGTCGTCGCTGCCGTAGATGCACTGCACCTTGGCCGGCTCGATCTTGAGGAGGTCCGGCAGCGTCGACGGGCCGTTCGGATCAGTCTTGCCGCCGAGAATGCCGGAGACCTGAATCTCGAATTGGCGTGCGCCTGTGAAGGCAAGCAGAGAGACGAGGTTGACGCTTGCCTTATGGTCGGCCGGCAGAGCGTCGTAGATGGCAGGCAATGCGTCGGCACCGAAGGAATAGCCAACGAGCACAACCTTGTGGACGTTCCACTTCTTCGTATAGGCGTCGATCACCTTGGCCAAATCGTCGGCCGCGTCCGATGGGTCGATGTCATTCCAGAAGTAACGCAACGAGTCGATGCCGACCACGGGGACGCCAGCCTTGGCCAGATAGCCACCGATCTCGGCGTCAATATCGCGCCAACCACCGTCGCCGGAATAAATGATGGCCATGGTGTCATGCGTCGCTGCAGCGGCAAGCGGCGTAATTGGAATTCCGGCAAGCGGAGATCCACTATCGTCGGCGGCCACCAACTGGTCGACAACTGCACCATCGAGGGTCCGCCAAGTGTTCTTCACACTCTTGGCCAGGGCGATGGCAAAACCGGATTTCGACAGCTCGTCGACATGGGCGGCACCGTCGGCATCGGCGTCCTGTGTCAGGTACACGTCGATGGGATCGGGAAGGTGCCCTTTCTGAAGCTCGTAGACCCAACCCTTGCCGTCGGCGGCGCGAACGTGCTTCGCCTCGCTGCAGAGTTCCTTGCTGAGCGGCAGGGCAACATGCGGATCGACGGCGATGGTACGGCCGATCGTCGCATCCGGCGACTGCGCGGCCAATGCCAAGGCAAAGGTGCCGCCGAGACCGCTGCCAACGATGATCGGCGAATGGTAACTCTCGACATCCAGCACACGCTGAACATTCTGGCTGACCTGCTCCATGTCGGAGACGAAGTAGACGCAGTCATCCGTCAACTTGTCAGCCTTGGCGAAGGTCGCAGGCGTGTTGATGCCCACCACGACGGCGCCTTTCGCGGCGTAACGGCGAGCCTTCACGCGATCCCAGAACCCATAGCCGCCCTCGCCCGACAGTAGATACACGAGGCCCGTCGGCTCGCCGCGCGGGGCAATCACTTCGGCGATGCCAAGTGTATCCGTCTTCTCGATCGGCAGATGCGGAAAGAGATATTTAAAGGCGCTCGTCGCGACGCCGGCGACCATCAGGACGCCGACCATGACGAACAGTATCAGTCGCTTCATTTGGAAACGGCTCCCTTGAGGCCGCCGGAAATGACGAAGGTCACGTCGGCGAGCGCCAGCAGCGGATTGAGTCCACCGGCCACGGCCATATAGCGCTGCCGCCAGACCGGATCGAACTTGGTCTTGAAGGCACGTAGGCCATGGAAATTATAGAAAGCATTGCCGTGCTCGAAGGCGGCTCGACCCAGCTTATGCCAGAGCGGTGCCATCGGGCTATCGGAAAGGCCGGCGAGCGGCGCCATGCCGAGGCTGAAGGTCGCAAAACCAGCCGCCTTGAAGTGCAACAGCACACGGGTGAACAGAAGTTCCATGGTTCCGTTGGATGACTTGGGCGTGAAGCGCATCAGATCGATCGCCGCCTCCCGCCCGTCACCCGAGATCATCAGTGTGGCGAAGGCAAAGATGTGCCCTGCCTTCTTCAACACAGCCACTGGCTGTGAGGCAACGTAGTCTGGCTCGAACGCCCCGAGCGAGAAGGCTTTCTCCTTAGCCTTGCGGGCCTTCAGCCAACTCTCCGACACCGCAGCCAATTCGTCGAGGATTGCAGGCACCCCTTCGGGCGGCACCACTTCGAAAGTGACGCCCTCGCGTTCCGCCTTGTTGATGGCGTTGCGCAAGTTACCGCGACGCGTTCCCTTGATGTCGAAAGCGGAAAGATCGACGACAGCCTCCTCGCCAAGCTTGAAGGCCGAAAGTCCCGCGTCGGCGTAAAGTGACAGGCTTTCCGCAGGGACTTGATAAAACACCGCGCGACCGCCATGGGCGCGCGCCGTTTCGATGAAACGCCAAATGAGTTCACGACGCCCAGCATCTTCGCCGACCGGATCGCCGAGCGATATCCAGGACCGGCCCCGCTTGGCATACATCAGGAAGGCAGCGCCATCGTCGGAGAACAGCAGGTTCTTGTCGCCCATCCGCACGAGATTGGCCGAAGCATGCTCACTGCCCGCGAGGATTTCCACTGCGCGGGCGAGATCTTCAGCATTCGACGGAACGATACGGCCGGAGGGCGGACGGATAAGAAGCCAGGCGGCCAAGGCAGCAGTCGCAAGCCCCAAGCCAACCGCGGTTCGCAGCGAGCGAGGAGCAGCAGCCGACATCTCGAACTGCCACCAGAGATCATGGCTGTAGGGTACTTCCTTGTACACAAACAACAGAATGCCAATGGCAAGCGCCAGAATGGCGGCGATGCATAGCCACCACGCCGGGCTCAAGCGATCATGAAGTAGCGAAGCCTGTCGTGTGTAGAGATGTCGGCTGGAGATCAGTCCAACAATCAGAATCGCAAACAGCACGGCCTCGCCGACCGCCAGCGCCTTCAAGACCGCGAACGGAATCGAAATGGCCGTCAGCACCAAGGTCAGCCACCAGGCGCCATCGAGCCGATGAACCAAGCCGCGACCGGCGACGATCATGAAGATGCCGATCACCGAGCCAACGAAATGCGCACCTTCCACGAGCGGCAAAGGGATGAAGGCGTACATGAGGTCGAGACGCGTGTCGGCGGGCGGCGTAACGCCCGAGAACACCAACATGGCACCCAACACAATCGCCAGCGTACCGAGCATGATCGGCGCGATACCAGAAACCGCTGCCGACAGGGCGGGACTCGCCACCGTGGCGCGGCGAGCCTCGCTGATGATCATCGCGGCGACCGCCACGACCAGCGGTACCACATAGTAGATGACGCGATAGAGCAGCAGCGCCGAAATCACGCCATCGATCGGCAGGCGTGTGCCGAGCGCGCCGACCACAATGGTCTCGAAAATACCGACGCCACCTGGCAAATGGCTGAGCACACCGGCGCCGATGGCAACCGAGAATACAGCAAGCACAGTCGGGAAAGAGACATCGCCATCGGGCAGCAGGACGTAAAGCACTGCGGCGGCACACGCGACGTCCACCGATGTGGCGATCAGCTGCGAAACAATATCGCCCACATTCGGCAAGGCTACGGCCCGGCCCAGCACGGTCACCGAACCGCGCCGCACGGCGGAGAACAGAAGGACCGCGCCAACGCCCGCCAACATGAGCAAACCGATGCCGCGAACCGTCGCGCCCGGCATGCCGATTAGCGCGGCAAGGTCCGGCCCCGAAATCGCCAAACCCAGTCCAGCCACGAAAGCCAGACCGAAACCGAAGGCCGCGGCGACGTAAGCGACGACCTTGGCAATCGCTTCCGGCTCAAGGCCGAAGGGAGAGTAGAATCGATAACGAACCGAACCGCCCGTTAACGGACCGAAGCCGGCAATATTGCCGACGGCGTAGGCGCAAAAGCTGGCAAGCGCCACCAACCGATAGGGCAGCCGTGCCCCGGCAAACCGAAGGGCGTGCACATCGTAGATCGATAGAGCGAGGAAGCTGCCGCTCGTGAACAAAAGCGCGAGACCGACCTTGGACCAGGACGTATCCTCGATGGCCGAGATCAGGTCGTCATAGACGACATTCGACAGAAGCCGCGACAGCGCCAGCACCGACAATCCAACGATCAACAGCGCCACCAAGGCCACGATAACCGGCTTGAACCGAGCAAAGCGGCTGGGCTGGACAGACGAATCGTCAGTAGGTTCCGTTGGAACTGCAGCGAGCATAGTCAACCTGGGAAAGTGGAATCGGGAAGATGCCCTACACCGGGCGCCTTATGTTGTGTGATTGCGTCAATCCAACGGCGGTTTGGAGGGAAGACCTTTAATTCCCCGTAATGTTGGCGATTGTCTCATGAACCGGAATCCTCGACAACAGAGTGACGATTCCTAAGGTTTGCAAATCCATGACAGCTCAGTCTCCCACCGCCGCCGTACTTATCATCGGCGACGAAATTCTTTCCGGCCGTACCCGCGACAGCAACTCCGGCCATATTGCGGCCTTTCTGACCGAAATCGGCATCGATCTCAAGGAAATCCGCGTCGTTCCCGATGAGGAAGACCGCATAGTCGGGGCGCTCAACGCTTTGCGAGCTGCTTACAGCTATGTCCTGACCACCGGAGGCATAGGGCCAACCCATGACGATATAACGGCCGACGCGGTGGCAAAGGCTTTCGGCGTCGCCATTGAGCATCACCCGGATGCGGTCGAGATCCTTAGGCAACACTATGTGACGGCCGAAGAGCTCACCGAAGCACGCCTCAGAATGGCGCGCATTCCGGTTGGGGCCACGCTGATCGACAACCCTGTCTCGAAAGCACCCGGCTTTCACATCGGCAACGTGTTCGTCATGGCAGGGGTGCCGAAGATCATGCAGGCCATGCTGCTCAACGTCGAGAAAGAGCTCCATGGCGGAGTTCCGGTGCAATCGGTCACCATCGACTGTCCGTTCGGCGAGGGTGTTATCGGCACCGCGCTTGGTGAAGTGGCCAAAGCGCACCCCGAGGTTTCCATAGGCAGCTACCCGATCCTGGCAGTTCGCAATTTCTCGACCAAGCTGGTGATCCGGTCACGCGATCCGCTCGCTCTCGCAGCGGCCAAGACGGCGGTCGAAAACATGCTCGCGGCGATTAATCGCGACAAAGCCGGGGATAGCACTCTCACCGACTATTGAAATGGACGCGAAACAGGCATTTGAGAAAGCCCGCTGCTTGATCTCGTGAGGATCGCCATATGTCTCCGCAAGACGCCCAACCACTCGCTCCCAAGGCCTTCCCTGTTTCCTGGGACCAGTTCCACCGTGATGCCCGCGCCCTCGCCTGGCGTCTCGCCGGCCTCGGCGAATGGAAGGCCATTGTCTGCATCACTCGCGGCGGGTTGGTTCCAGCAGCCATCGTCGCCCGCGAACTCAATATTCGTATCATCGAGACCGTTGGTATCGCGTCCTATCATGACTACACGTCTCAGGGCGAACTGCAGATCATCAAGGAGGTGAGCAAGGACGTCGTCGATCTCGAAGGCGGCCAAGGCGCCAGCGTCCTGATCATCGACGACCTCGTGGATACCGGCAAGACGGCCCGCATCGTCCGCGACATGTTGCCGAAGGCGCATTTCGCCACCGTCTACGCCAAGCCGAAGGGACGCCCACTGGTCGATACCTTCATCACGGAAGTTAGCCAGGATACCTGGATCTATTTCCCCTGGGACCTCGGTTTTGCGTTCCAGCCGCCCATTTCCAGGCAGGGAAACGACTGAAAGCGTAAAATTTCATTCATTATGTAAACGACTGATTCTCCGGGCTTAACGGCGGGCAAACCGACTTGCGGTTGTCCGCTGTCAAGACCTTTGGCCTGATTCTCGCCGCATTTTTCCCTGTTTTGAGCCTCGTCGCTGATCGCCGAAACCTCAGGCGGTCCCTATGGAGGCTAGTCCGCGCTGCCAACGCGGGTGGAAAACAGGATTAACGCATGCCCTTCAAAACAAGCGCTAAACGCGCTTTTTTCACGACTGCCTTGGCCGTCGCGTTTTTTCACCAGGCAGCGCCAGCCTTTGCTCAATGCGGCAAAGCGTCTTGGTATGCCGAGCGGGGACGCACTGCGAGCGGAGAACGGATGAAACCGGAAGCCCGCACCGCCGCTCACCGCAACCTGCCCTTTGGCACCCTCGTTGAGGTCGAAAATCTCAGGAACGGGCGCACAGTCGTGGTGCGCATCAATGACCGCGGTCCCTTCATCAAGGGCCGAGTGATCGACCTTTCGCGTGGAGCCGCGAGTGAGATCGGTCTCGTCAGTTCCGGCACCGCCAGCGTTCGTCTGTCCGTACTTGATGCCAAAGGCGTCGCCGCGCCAGCGATGTGCGGCTGACACTCCACTTCCTCAGCAATGGCACTCCGCCGCAGCGGCGGAATGCCATTCGCCTAAGTGTTTGACGATAAGGACTTGACCCTTTCGTCTTCGCCAGCAATATCGCCGCAACGCGGACGTGGCGAAACTGGTAGACGCAAGGGACTTAAAATCCCTCGGCCTTGGTCATGCGGGTTCGATCCCCGCCGTCCGCACCAAGACGGTCCCCCCTGTTTCCATGCGGCGCTAATCGTTGAAAAGAGAGCTGGCGGCCGACCAGGGGTGTCAGGCTAATGGCTGCGCGCACGGTTGCACGACATCCCACTACGGTAACCTTCGAACCACTGTAATTTCACGTGTAAAGCAATCTTCAGCACCAGAATCTACCGAGCGGACTTTGGGCCTGCTCGGTATTTGTTGAACGGCACACTGCCTAGATATGTAGATTCATATATAAACATCAACAATCTACGTAAAATTCAGTATAATTATGAAATTCACGCACATATAAACCGTTTATATTGCACCATCACGGACTTAAACGTTTTTAGTTGGCTTGTGTTTCTACGCCGAAAGTCTGAAGTAGACATCAGGAAACACCTCCTCCGAAGACAGCCAACCAACTGACTTCACGCAACAATTTGCAACAGAGAGCCCGCCTGACACCGCCTCATCCGAGAGACGGAACGGACCGCCATGTCCGGACGAGCCCTCTCTCGTTCCGACAAGGAGACAGAGATGACCGTAATGAATTTCTCAATCCCTCGCACCATCATTTACGGTGAGGGCTCACTCTCCAAGCTGGCGGACCTCAAGGGCAAGAAGGCGGCGCTGGTTACCGGCGGAAGCTCCATGAAGCGCTTCGGCTTCCTCGATCAGGCGATTGCCATTCTCAAGAAGGGCGGGATCGAATCCATCGTAATCGACGGTGTCGAACCCAACCCGTCAGTCGAAACGGTTTGGCGCGGCGCCAAGGCCATGCAGGAGTTCGAACCCGACTGGATCGTCGCCATCGGCGGCGGCTCGGCCCTCGATGCCGCTAAGGTGATGTGGTGCTTCTATGAGCATCCGAACCTGACGTTCGAAGACATTATCCCAGTCGGCGCCATGCCGCCGCTCCGCAACAAGGCCCGTTTCGTCGCCATCCCCTCGACGTCCGGCACGGCCTCGGAAATCACCGCTTTCTCGGTAATCACCGACACTGAGAATCACATCAAATACCCGATCGTTGCCGCCGATATGGTGCCGGACATCGCCATTCTCGATCCCGCGCTGCCCATGGTGATGCCGGCCAATGTCACTGCCAACACCGGTATGGATGTGATGTGTCACGCCGTCGAGGCCGTGGCTTCGATCGCCGCCACCTCGTTCACCGACCCCTATGCGGTGGAAGCGATCAAGCTGGTGCTGGAGAACCTCGAGAAGGCCTATACGACGCCGACAGACAAGACGGCCCGCTTCAACATGCATAATGCCTCGGCACTGGCCGGCATGGCGTTCACCAACGCCTCGCTCGGCCTGGTGCACTCCATGGCCCACAAGATCGGCGGCGAATTCGGCGTCACGCATGGCCTCGCCAACGCGATCATGCTGCCCTACATCATCGACTTCAACCGGCAATTCACCGACAAGTACACCTATGTGGAGCGGGTGCTCGGCATCAAGGATCTGGCCCAGGCGATCCGCGACCTCAACAAGAAGCTCGCGATACCCTCGACCTTCAAGGACTGCGACGAGGTTGATTTCGACGAGGGCAAGTTCAAGAAGGTGCTGAACCGCATGAGCGAAAACGCCTTCGCCGATCCCTGCACGCTGACCAATCCGGGCACTCCCTCGGTGACCGACGTCAAGGCACTCTATACGGCTGCGTATTACGGCTGAACATCCGGACAAGATGCGGCTTGAAGCTGGGCGTGGCACTCTGGGTGCCACGCCCAAATCATATTGGGAATCCGCCGGACAGCTATTTGTCCCCTACCCGCATTTTCCCGGATTGTTCGGCCTCCGCCGACAAGCTAGAAATGATAATCATTTGCAACAAGGAAGCGCCGAGGCGAATTGCTGCCGCCGAAACGCTTTCAGATGGTTTCGCATCGTCTCCGGGCCTTGCTTGGTTGTTCAAGGGATGGTGGTCGCTGGTCGCGCGGCGCCCGCTGTCTTCGTCGCCGCGGATCAGTCACTCCTTTCGCGACGGTGGTGCTTCGGCGGTCTCCGCCAAAACGGTCGTTTCCCCGCGTTGTCCGTGCGGGCGACCGCAAACTTCAGGCCGGATATCTTGCTGGATATCCGGCCTTTTCTTTTATCTCGCGCGTCCAGCCTCTTGCGAGTACCCGATCCTCCAAATGACGCTTTGGAATCTGTAACCGATGTTCTAAAGAGAACGAAAATCTTGCCGCTTGGGAGAAAGAGATGACCTATTGCGTCGGCATCCTCGTCAAGGAAGGCCTGACGATGATCGCAGATACGCGCACCAACGCCGGTCTCGACAACGTCTCCCAATACAAGAAGCTGCATATTTTCGAAAAGCCTGGCGACCGGATGATCGCGGTGGCCACCGCCGGCAATCTCGCCATTACGCAGGCTGTTCTATCCTTCCTGAACGAAGGCATAGAGAACAAGGAAACAGGCCAGACCGAAACCATCTGGACGACACCGTCCATGTTCAAGACGGCCCAGCTCGTCGGTCGAGCGGTACGAGAAGTCTACCGGATCGACGGCGAGGCGCTGGAGCAATCGAACGCCGGCTTCGAAGTGACCATGCTGGTTGGCGGTCAGGTAGCCAAGGGTCGGTTGCGTCTGTTCATGGTCTATCGGCAGGGCAATTTCATCGAGGCGACCGAGGACACGCCCTTCCTTCAGATTGGCGAGCACAAATATGGCAAGCCGGTGCTCGATCGTGCCATTACCTTTGCGACCGATCTCGTCGAGGCGACCAAGCTCGGTCTGATCTCGATGGATTCAACGATGCGCTCCAACCTCGGGGTCGGCATGCCGATCGATCTCGTAACGGTGAAGCGCGATGCCATAGCACACGACGTTCTTCATCGGATCGAGGCGGGCGAGCCCTACTTCCATGACCTGCGCGAACGGTGGAGCGCAGCCCTGCGCGCCGCCTATAGGGCGATCCCGATCCCGCCCTATAAATAGATCTCCCGTGCGATCAAAACGGCAGGTAGCCGTGCGCACCCATGATCGCCGCCAAGATGGCGGGTATTGAAACAAGACCAATGCACCGTTGCCGCATCACCATGCCAGCGAACACAGCATCCGGTTTCGTCTCAGCCCAACCTTCGTTGCGCGGGTGCATGTGAAGCGGCCCGTAGACGAAGCGCATAAACGCCTCGAAGCCCCACACCAGCACCATCAGGTGCAGATACCAGGAATGGGGATCGAGAAAGCGCTCCCACATGTCCATTTCGTGCAGCATGTATAGGCCGGTAAGACCCACAAGCGCGATCCACCAGCGCGTCAGCTTGCCGAACGGATGATGCATTGCTTTGAAAAGCTTATGCCGCCCCTCCGGCGGCGCGGCGCGAATGATGGCCGGGTGCAGAATGAATGTGATGTAGAAAATGCCGCCGATCCAGAAGGTGACGACCAAAACATGGACGGCACGGACGATGGCGAGAAGATCAATCGGCATGGCACCCCTCCACCGTCCATGACGAGACGGTAAAGGGATGTTCAACTTTAGTCTTAACGGAGGATAGCCCGGCGAAACGCGGACATAGACCACTTCCGTATTCACGGAAGTGGTCTAGCTCACTGAATTAACGCATTTTCTTTACGCGAACCGGCATCCACTTCGCTGGAAAATGCTCTATCCCCTGTCCCGGAAGCGATTGGTGATTGGATATCGACGGTCGCGACCGAAATTCTTGGTGGTTATTTTCACGCCCGGCGCTGCCTGCCGCCGCTTGTATTCAGCGATATAGAGCAGATGCTCGACGCGACGAACTGTCGCATCATCATAACCAGCAGCGATCAGCTCGGCGACCGTCTTCTCCTCCTCGACAAGACCGTTCAGGATGCCATCGAGCACCGGATAAGGCGGTAGACTGTCCTGGTCGGTCTGATTCTCGCGCAGTTCGGCGGTTGGCGCCTTGGTAATGATGCGCGTCGGGATAACCTCCCCGGCGGGGCCCTTCAGGCCTTCAGGACGATGAGCGTTGCGCCATTCTGCCAACGCGTAGACCTGCATCTTGTAGAGATCCTTGATCGGATTGAAGCCGCCGTTCATGTCGCCATAGAGCGTGCAGTAGCCGACCGACATCTCGCTCTTGTTGCCAGTGGTCAGCACCATCGAGCCGAACTTGTTGGAAACGGCCATCAGGATCGTGCCGCGAGCACGGGACTGCAGGTTCTCTTCGGTGGTATCCGACTTGGTTCCCTCAAAGAGAGGGCCCAACGCTGTCAGGAAGCCTTCGACCGGATCGGCGATAGCGACGACGTCGTAATGCACACCGAGCAAGGCAGCGCACTTGGCAGCGTCTTCCAGACTATCGGCCGACGTGTAGCGATAAGGCAGCATCAGGCAGCGGACCTTGTCGGCACCAAAGGCGTCGACCGCCATCGCCGCCACCACTGCCGAATCGATGCCGCCGGAAAGGCCGAGCACCACGCCAGGGAAACGGTTCTTCTCGACATAGTCCCGCAGGCCAACGACACAGGCCTGCCAATTGGCGGCGTGAACCTCGGGATAGGATGCCACTTCGCCAGGAAGTACCCGCCAGCCATCCTCGCTTTCCGCTAGCGTGACCAGCGCCAACGTTTCCTGGAAGGCCGGCAGGCGAACCGCCAACTCGCGGTTCGGATTGAGACCGAAGCTGGCGCCATCGAACACCAGTTCGTCCTGACCGCCGACGGTATTGAGGTAAACCATCGGCAAGCCGCTTTCGAGGACGCGAGCATTGGCGCTCTCAAGCCGCTCGCCGAGGACCGTCCAGCGATAAGGCGACCCATTAATGACGATCAGCAATTCGGCGCCCGTCTCCGACAAATGCTCAACGACTTCCGGCTTCCAGATATCCTCGCACACTGGCAGGCCGAGACGAATGCCCCGGAAGGGAACCGGCACTGGCATCGGTCCGGGCACAAACACCCGTTTTTCGTCGAATACCGAATAGTTGGGAAGGTCGGCCTTGAACCGTAGCGCGGCGACGGTGCCGCCGTCGAGAAGAGCGATGGCGTTGTGCAGCGCGCCGGTCTCGCCCAGCCAAGGCGTGCCGATCAGCACGGCGGGCCCGCCGTCAGCGGTCTCTGCCGCAAATTGCTCAATGGCCCGCCGGCAGTCACGCTGTATGGCCGGCTTCAGCACCAGATCTTCCGGCGTATAGCCGATGATGTAGAGCTCGGGCAGCACCAGGATGTCGGCACCCAGCCTTGCTGCCTCGGCGCGTGCCTGCCTCGCCTTGTCAAGATTGCCGGAAATGTCGCCCATTACCGGGTTGGCCTGGGCGAGCGCGAGCTTCAGGGTGCGGAAAGATTTCGTCATGATGGCCGTGATGTAGCCAGAAAGACGATCCCACGGCAACCAAGATCAGCGGTTGGGCTTGTTCAGAAAAGGTGAACGCACACGAATGATCTCGCTTGGACCATCATGAATGACCTTGGCCGGCGGTACCGCGGGTACCAGCCGATTGCCTTTGCGAGCATAAAGTTGACGCGCCGAGGACAGCTCGGCGAGACGCTCATAGAGACGTCGCGACGACAACGGCTTGATGAGAACATCATTGGCGCCGAGCTCCACTGCCGTCAGCATGCGACGTTTGTCGGCATAGGCCGTGACCATGATGACCGCGAGTGTCGACAGACGCACGTCGGGATGGCGGCGCAAAAGGTCGAGCAGAGCCGCTCCATTGCCGGCAGTTCCGAGATTCCAGTCGAGAAGGAGGACATCAGGCGCCTGCGTCATGACGAGATTCAGCGCTTCCGCCTCGGTCGAAGCCTGCAAGATGACCCGAACGCCGAAGGCAGTCAGCATCGTTTCCGCGAGCTTGCGAAAATATGCATTGTCGTCGACGATTCCGACGCGCAAGGCGTCAAGACGCACATATGTACCTTGATCCGCTGGATCGACCATGAATCGAAAAACCCTACCGCAACAACCTATTAGAGCATCGTCTCTCCTCTTCCGATTGTTAGGCTTGCCATGGAATAGAGAAAATTTGGTTTATGACTGAAACGTTTTCTGAACCATGCGCAAAAACAAAAAGGGCGCCCTAAACGGGCGCCCTCTTCAACTTCAGCAAATCGCGAAGGCATCAGCCCACGATTTCGGTCCCCGAGAACCAGTAGGAGATCTCCTCTGCAGCCGTTTCCGGCGCATCAGAACCGTGAACCGAATTCTCGCCCATCGACAGCGCAAATTCCTTGCGGATGGTGCCTTCAGCAGCCTTCTCCGGATTGGTCGCGCCCATCACTTCGCGATTCTTGGCAATCGCGTTCTCGCCCTCGAGCACCTGCACGATGGTCGGCGCCGACGACATGAACTCGACCAGCTCATCGAAGAAAGGCTTGCCCTTGTGAACAGCGTAGAAGCCCTCAGCCTGCTTGCGGCTCATCCACACGCGCTTGGAAGCAATGACGCGCAGACCAGCAGCCTCAAGCTTGGCGGTGATAGCGCCAGTGAGGTTGCGACGGGTCGCGTCGGGCTTGATCATCGAGAAAGTACGTTCGATCGCCATGGAAATCTGCCCCTCTATGGTTGGCGGCAAGGCCGGGTCCGGTCATACCGGATGCTCTGGTCAGGCCGGCTTATAGCCGCCGCGGAAGCCTGGAGCAAGCGCAGGTCGTAGACAGAAAACCTTGTTTCGCGAGCTTCATGAAGCCGGCTCTGGAAGAACTGCCGCTCAAGGCGCACTTGAGGCCATCAACCGGGAATCTCTTCGGCTCGAGGCTTGAGCTTTGTCGCCAGCTCGGCAATGCGTTCACAAAGATCGGTGAGCGGGCTGCTACGTCGCCAGGCAAGCCCGATGGTGCGATGCGGCTCGGGACTGTGAAAACGGCGCAGGCGCACCCGGCCTGTATCGACGGGCGTGGCGGCCAGGAACAGTTCCGGAAGTAAGGTGATCCCCTGCCCAGCGGCCACCAGTTGCAGGATCGTCGCGAGCGAGGTGACACCAGCCCTCGTTAGCCTCCGGGCATCGAGGGCACCACACGAGGCAAGGGTCTGATCGCGCAGACAATGGCCGTCTTCAAGCAACAACAAAGCCTCGGTGGGAATATCGGCCGCCGTTTCGAACACGCCGAGCGATAGCGGCCCAGCCGCAGGCGTCGCGAGCAGGAACGCATCGGAGAAAACGGGCACTTCGACAAAGCTTGGGTCTTCAAGCGGCAGGCTCGCCACGACAACATCAAGCGCACCGTCCTGCAGCTCACCGACAAGGCTCGCGGTAATGGTTTCCCGCACCCCGACCTTCAGAGACGGGAAAGCATCCGCCAGGCTCTGTAGCAGTTTTGGTAGCAGGTAGGGCCCGATCGAGGGAATGACTCCAAGCCGAAGAGAGCCAACTGCCGGATCCGCCGCAACTCGGACAAAAGCCTCCAGGTCCTCGACTTCTGCCAGGATGCGCTGACCGCGCGCGACGACTTCCTGACCGACCGGCGTCAGACGCGCGCCGGATGTAGCCCGCTCGACCAACTGACACCCCAGGGCTTCTTCGAGCTCACGAATTTGCGCCGAGAGCGCAGGCTGGCTGATAGCCGCGCGTTCGGCCGCTCTTCCGAAATGCCCCTCGGCAGCTAGCGCGTCGAGATAGCGCAACTGGCGCAGCGTGATCCTCATAAGAAAATCCTATCAGCATGACCGGACATTGCAATTGGAATGATTCCAAAAAATGCGGTGATGTCTTCACTAGAGAAGATTTTCAGGGTTTCAGCCGCCGCTTGGCAGAAAGCACGATCATGAACGACAGACCGATCCAGACGACCACCGCCGGCTCTCCCATAGCCGACAATCAGAACTCGCTCACCGCCGGTTCGCGCGGACCGGTGCTGATGCAGGACTGGCAACTCATCGAAAAGTTGGCGCACCAGAACCGCGAGCGTATTCCCGAGCGCGTTGTTCATGCCAAGGGCTGGGGTGCCTTCGGCGAACTGACCGTCACACATGATATCAGCCGCTACACCCGGGCTAGACTGTTCTCGGAAATTGGCAAGAAGACGCCATTGCTCCTGCGCTTTTCAACGGTGGCGGGTGAATTGGGCGCCGCCGACGCCGAGCGCGACGTGCGCGGCTTTGCCCTGAAGTTTTACACCGAGGAAGGCAACTGGGACATCGTCGGCAATAACACCCCCGTGTTCTTCGTTCGCGATCCGCTCAAGTTCCCCGACTTCATCCACACCCAGAAGCGGCACCCACGCACCAATTTGCGCTCGCCGACGGCCATGTGGGACTTCTGGTCGCTGTCGCCGGAAAGCCTGCACCAGGTTACCATCCTGTTCTCCGACCGCGGTCTGCCGACCGACGTTCGTCACATCGATGGCTTTGGTTCACACACCTATTCGTTCATCAATGATGTCGGAGAGCGCTTCTGGGTGAAGTTCCACTTCAAGACCCAGCAGGGCCACCGCCATTACACCAATGCAGAGGCAGAACAGGTTGTCGGCCGTACTCGCGAGTCGACCCAGGAAGATCTGTTCGGCGCGATCGAGTCGGGGGACTATCCGCGCTGGAAGTTCTTCGTTCAGATCATGCCTGAACTCGATGCCGACAAGACGCCCTACAATCCCTTCGACCTCACCAAGGTTTGGCCACATGCGGATTATCCGTTGATCGAGGTTGGCACTTTCGAGCTCAACCGCAACGCCGACAACTATTTCGCCGAAATCGAACAGGCCGCCTTCTCGCCGTCCAACATCGTTCCCGGCGTCGGCTTCTCGCCGGACAAGATGCTGCAGGCGCGCATCTTCTCCTATGCCGATGCACATCGTTATCGGCTTGGCACCCATTACGAGGCGCTGCCGGTCAACGCGCCGAAATGCCCGGTCCATCACTACCATAAGGACGGTGCGATGAACTTCATGCCCAACAAGTCCAATCAGGATGCCTATTACGAGCCGAACAGCTTCAGCGGGCCTCGCCAGGCGCCTGAATACCGGGAGCCGCCGCTCAGAATCTCGGGGGACGCCGATCGTTACGACCATCGTGAGGGCAACGACGACTATTCGCAGGCTGGTGCACTGTTCCGCCTGTTCAACGATGAGCAGCGACAGCGGCTATTCCAGAACATCGCCGCTGCAATGGCGGGCGTGCCGCTTGAAATCGTCGAGCGCCAGCTTGGCCATTTCGAGAAGGCTGATCCGGCCTACGCCGCGGGTGTCCGGCAGGCCCTTCGCATCGGCTAGGCCGAGTTTATCGCAGACAAACAAAAAGCCCGGCTGGGAAAACCAGCCGGGCTTCGCTTATTCAAGAAGGCAATCCGAAATCAGGGCTTGGCAGCGCTGCCGGAGGCGGCGTTCTGCGCGTCGAGCAGCTTCTGCTGGGCTTCCTTGGCCTTGCGCTGCACTTCGGAAGCCAACTGGTCACGCTGACGCTGCAGCGCTGCGGTATCAATCGCCGGCCCAGCGTAGGAGGTGGTGAAACCGGAGAGCGAGATCGGGAAGTTCAGCGCCTTGGCCTGCTGATTCTGCGTCGTGATGATCACGTCCTTGCCCTTCTTCATCGAAGCGATGAAGTCGTCGGTGATCGGGATCTCGGCGAAGCAGGCGTTCGGCATGCAGATGGTGAACTTGCCCGGCACCTGGGTGTTCTGGTCGACCTGAACGCGGATGCCGGGCTGGATCAGCATGGCGACCGGGGTCTGCACCAGAAGGATCTTGCGAGTCTCGCCGTCAACTTCGCGCACACCGGCCGAAGCGAGGAACTGACCGCTGTCAGTACGAAGCTCGCGAACCGTGAAGCAAACCTGCTTCTTGGTGCGGGCATCCTGGCCACACAGCTTGTTCCACGGATTGTCGGCACTGGCATCGCTGGCGGCGGGAGCAGCCGCAGGAGCCGCGGGCGCCGCAGCGGCCGGCTTATCCTGAGCCAGAGCGGCGGTCGCCGACAAGAGCAGCGCCGCAACGCAGCCCAGGGTTCTGATAGAATTAACTGTTGCCATTCGCCCAATCCTTCGTATGCGTCGATCTGGAGGCACACATCTGTGGCGCTACCGATCGTCTGATTTCGATCGACTTGTCAACAGCGCTTCATGCAATCTCAGCCCGTGGAAGCCTGCCGAAAGTGACTTTGTACCCCCCCTGCGGCACGCGGGGCGCACTCGCCCCCGCCCGGAAGTCAACGAACCCGATGACGGCAAATTTGGGCAACACGGTGGCCCGGGTAGAATTGAGGGAAATTCCTCGTCAGGCCATGCAGTTCGGCGGTGGACCAAAGGTCCTCCGCGCCAAAAATCATCGGCCCGGACAAGTCGGACGTGTTAACGTCTCGGAAAGATTCGCGTCCGCACGGAGCCCGTGTTTATGTCTGGCGTCATCAATCGCCGCGTTTTTTGTCTAGGTACCGTTGGCGCTGGCCTCCTGTTGTCGCTGCCGGCTCGTGCTGCGCCGGTTCATGGCATTGCCATGCATGGCGACCCGAGCCTTCCGGCCGATTTCGACCATCTGCCCTACGCCGATCCCACCGCCCCCAAGGGCGGAACACTTGCTCTCGGCTTTCCAGGATCGTTCGACAGCCTCAATCCTTTCATCGTCAAGGGCAATGCACCGCGTGGACTTTCCGACGTCCTATATGGCAACAACGTCTGGGACACGCTTCTCTATCGCTCGGCAGACGAGGCCTTCTCACTCTATGGCCTGCTGGCCGAGGGGGTAGAGATGCCGGCCGACCGCAGTTGGGTCGAGTTCACGCTCAACGCCAAAGCCGCTTTTGCCGACGGTCAGCCTGTGACGATCGACGATGTGCTGTTCACCGTCGATCTTTTGAAAAACAAGGGCCGCCCCGTCTACAAGCGGCGTTTCGACAAGGTGGTTTCGGTTGATCGCGTTGGCGAGCGGACCCTGCGCTTTTCCTTTGCCGATGGTTCAGACCGTGAGTTGCCGCTGCTGATCGGTGGCTACACGCCCATCCTGCCTCGACACGCCATTGATCCGGACACGTTCGATCAATCGTCGATGAAGCCGATGATCGGCTCAGGCCCTTATCAGGTGGCCAGCGTCGACGAAGGCCGTCAGGTGGTGCTGAAGCGTAACCCGAGCTACTGGGCTCGCGAACTGCCGATCAAACGCGGCCTCGACAATTTCGACGAGGTTCGTATCGAGTATTTCAAGGACAGCACCGCCTATTTCGAGGCCTTCAAGTCCGGCGCATTCGACGTCAACATCGACAACGACCCCGGCCATTGGGCCAAGGCCTACGACTTCCCAGCGGTCAAGGACGGCCGGGTCGTCATGGAAAAGGTGAGAAACGATTCCCCCAAGGGCATGACCGGATTCGTCTTCAACACCCGTCGCGACCTATTCAAGGACGTTCGGGTGCGTGAAGCTCTGACCCTGCTGTTCGATTTCGAGGCGGTCAACCGGACGCTTTATTACGGCGCCTACGCCCGTAGCGGTTCCTATTTTGAAGGATCCAGCCTGTCGGCCATCGGCGTGCCGGCCTCGGACGCCGAGAAGGCCTTGCTGGCTCCTTTCGAAGACCAGGTCAGGCCGGATGTCATGGCCGGCACCTATGCACCACCGGTGAGTGACGGAACGGGACGCGATCGCAAGGCCTTGCGCGCCGCTCTTGATCTGCTCGGCGAGGTAGGTTGGAAACTGGACGGTCGCCGGCTGGTCGATGCAAGCGGAAAGCCCTTTGCCTTTGAGTTCATGGCCAAGGTGCCCGACGAGGAGCGCCTTGCCCTCGCCTATCAGGCAACGCTCAAGCTTGTCGGCATCGACATGTCGGTACGGCTTGTCGACTCGACCCAGTATTACGACCGCCAGAAGACCTTCGATTTCGACATGCTGCAGATGCTCTGGACGGCGTCGCTGTCGCCCGGCAACGAGCAGATCAATCGCTGGTCGCAAAAGGCAGCGGTCACGGAAGGCACCTTCAACTATGCCGGTACATCGAGCCCGGCGATCGACGCGATGATCGATGCGCTGCTTGCAGCGACAGGTCGCGCCGAATTCGAGACGGCCGTTCGCGCGCTCGATCGCCTGCTGATCTCCGGCCTCTACTGCATACCGCTCTTTCATCTGCCCGAGGATCTGGTCGCTCGCTGGACACGCGTCCGCCGGCCGGAAACGACGGCACTCACCGGCATTCAACCGTCCGCCTGGTGGGCGGATGCCAAGTCCTGACGCCAATCCTGCAAACGGGGGCAAACAGGGAAAAGTGCAATGATCCTGACGTCAGAACAACGAACCGAAGCCTACGTCGCATCCGGCGCGTGGAATAACGTGACGCTCAGCGAACTGCTGCATCGTTCGGCGATTGCGACCCCTGAGGCCGTCGGCTTTGAAGATGTTGGTGTAGGCGCCGTGCCCGGCCTCGCGGCCCGCTACGCTTTTGCCGACGCGGAGAAGCGCATCAACGGCCTTGCCGCCTTCTTCGCCGCCGTTGGTCTTCGCCCAGACATGGTCCTCGGCATTCATCTGCCGCCCTGCGCCGACGCCGCGGTCATCCTCTTCGCAGCCTTGAAGGCTGGCCTCGTCGTGGCACCGCTGCCGATCTACTGGACCAAATCGGAGATCGAAGCTGCCATCGAGGCGGCATCGATCAAGGCCATGGTCACTGCCTCGGAAATTGAGGACGAGCCTTCCGGCGAACTGGTGCGCGACGTTGCCGCCGACACGTTCGCGATCCGCTTCGTCTTCGCCATCGGCGAAGGTCAACCTGACGGCCTTATCGACTTGACGGAAGTACTCGCCGATCTCGACGCCCTGGGCGAGCCCCCGGAAGTCGCGCGGCGTGGCCAAGCAGCCGATCATATCGCCCTGCTCTCCATGGCCCGCACGCCGGACGATGAACTGCTGATCGTTCCCTACAGCCACAATCAACTGGTGGCGATTGCAACCGGTCACCTGATCGAAGCCGGCGTTACCTCTTCTGAAACCGTACTGTCCACCATGCATCCGGCGAGTCTCGCATCGGTCGCCGGGGCGATGACGACGGCACTGTTGTCCGGCGGGCGGGTCGCCTTTCACCATGGCACCTCGCTCGCCGGCCTCGCTTCGGCGGCGGAAAATATCAACGCCGACCGCGTGGTTCTGCCTGAAGTGATGGTCGGACCGCTCGCCGCAAGTCTTGAGCGCGACGTCGCCTTTTCGGCGGTTGGCGTCGGCCTCGGCGTCGCTCCGGCACCGGCTGCCCGCACGGTCGATCTGCTGACGCTCGGCGGCCTTTGCCTGATCCCGCGAGCCCGTGACGCAGCCGGTGGCACGGTAGCTTTGCCTCAAGGGCAGGCTCGCATGGGCGGAGTAGAGACCGCACCAGTCCTGTTCGAAACGAAGATCAAGACGAAGGCGGCCGCTCGCAGCCGCAAGCATGAGAGCGGCGAACTGCTGCTCGGTGGCGCTGCGATTCCCGACGCACCTTGGCCCGAACCGCAGTCCGGACGACGTAGCGCGTTGCTCGGCGTAACCTCGGACGGCTTCCTGCGCACAGGCCTCGCGGCCGAGGAACACGATGGACGGCTGGTCATCACAGGTACACTTGGCGAGACCATCGGCATTGCCGGCATCACCGTGTCGCCCAAGCGGCTCGACGAGCTGTTCCGTCGTCATCCGGGCGTCGAGGATGCAGCCGTATTCCCGATCGAGGCGGGCCCCGTCGGACATCGTCTTGGACTTGCCGTGGTGCCGAAAGCCGGCGAACGTCCGTCACTGACCGAGTTGTTGATCTGGCTCGAGGGCGAGGAAGCCGGCAAGCTCGACCGTCCGGCAGCCCTGGTCTCGGTGAAGGAAATTCCCCGCGATGCCGACGGGACGGTGCGCCGCCAGACGCTGTTCCTGCAGGCCGTCGCCTGAGGCTCGCTCAACCGGGTTCGTTGAGACTTTCCGGGCTTAGCGCGCGTCGCTCAGTCTCCAGCTTACCGAGCATCTGCGCCCGGGCCGGCGGCAGCTCGATGGCGCGTGGCCCGACGACATGGCGATCAAGGAAGAAGCCGGTCAGCTTCAATGCTGCCGCGACATCCGCAGCATCCGGACTTTCCTCTGATCCCGGCAGCAGGAAGGCGGGCAACCTCAGCAGTCTGTCGGCATAGGGCGCACCGGCATCGCCGCACACGGCGCGCGCCGATTTTGGGCTGACGAAACGAAGATCATCAGTCCGCCCCGTCGCAGCACAGCACGAAAGATCAAGCCCGAAGCCGAGTTCATCGAGCAGCATCAGCTCGAAGCGCGCAACCAGTGCAGCCGATTGCAGGAAGCCATCGAGATGATCCAGCAAGGCGATCGCCGCCCTGTAGAGGCCGGCGTGCGCCTCGCGTTCCGCCAACAGCCTCAGATGGCCTGCGACGATCTGAACACCAAACACACCAGCGGCGCTTTCCATAAGCCGCGCCGCCCGCGCTTCGGACAACTCCACCGAAAACAGGCCGAGATGCGTTTCGAGCCGAGCCCGCCAGTTGACCAACAGGGAATTACCAGTCTGCAAGACCGGCTGCATGCGCCGCGATCTGGCTCCCTTGACGAGTCCGAGATGTCGGCCATAGTCGGGCGTCATCACCTCGATCACCGCGCTGGTTTCCCCATGCGGTCGAAGGCCGATCAGCAGCGCTTCCGACACCCATTCCATCGACGATGTTTCTCAAATCACGCCGAGCTTTTCTTCGGCTTCCTCTTGAGACAGTAGCACGACGGCGCGCCCGAGCTGAGTGGCAAAACCCTGCCGCGCCAGTATGGCGATCTCTCTGTTGAGCCCGTCGCGGTCCGGCCGCTCTCCACGCCGCCACGGACCGATTCGCCGGCGCCGGCAGAAACGAAGCGCCGCCACCGTCTCGTCGGTCCCCTCCTCCTCGATGGCCGTCCGGGCAAGCTCGCCATCGACGCCCTTCGCCCTGAGGCCGAGGGCGATCTTGAGGCGCGATGTACCCTTGCGGCGCGCCGAGGCAACGCGAGAGGCGGCAAAGCCGGCATCGTCGAGAAGACCGAGCTCACGAAACTCGGCGGTCAGTTCGGCGACGAGATCGGCAGGTCGGGTTTCGCCCAGGCCAACGTAACCAGCCGCCTCCCACCGCCGAAGCTTCTGCTCCATAAGGTCGGTGAAATGCGCCTCGGAGGCCGAATAACGCTGGAGATAGGCAAAGCCGGAGCGGCGCAGCTTCTCGCGAAGTCTTTTCGGATCGGTCGGGGCCGTTCGGATGGAGGCATCCGGCTCGTCGGGGATTCGATCCCACCCGGCGTCCCGCTTGCCTCTCACGGTTGATCGCCCTCGTCTGCCTCCGTCGCGACCAACGATCGCCCCTTGAAGCCCTTGGCCACCACGTACATCTCGACGCTTTCCTGACGCGAGGACGGCGGCTTGAAATGGAAGACCTGAGCGAAATTCTGCTTTAGCGTTGCCAGGAGCTCATTCTCGGTGCCACCGCGGAACACCTTGGCGACAAAGGCGCCGCCCGGACGCAGCACGTCAACGGCAAAGGCAGCCGCCACCTCGCAAAGATAGGTGGTCCTGAGATGGTCGGTCTTGTGATGGCCGGTGGTAGGCGCCGCCATGTCGGACAGCACGACGTCGGGCGTATGGCCACCAAGCGCCGCCATCAGTGCATCCGGGGCATCGGGATCGAGAAAGTCCTTCTGCAACAGGGCAACACCCGGAACGCTGTCCATCTCAAGATAGTCGATGCCGACGACAAGGGGGTTACCCGGCGTTGAACCAGTCTTCTTGGCCGCCACCTGACACCAGCCGCCCGGTGCAGCGCCAAGGTCGACCACCCGATTGCCCGGCTTCAGGAGGTGGTATTTCTCGTCGATTTCGATGAGCTTGAAAGCGGCGCGCGAACGCCAGCCTTCCTTGCGCGCCTTGACGACATAGGGATCGTTGAGCTGCCGCTGGAGCCAACGCACGGACGATGCGGTCCGGCCGCGCGCTGTCTTGACCTTCACCTTGAGGCCGGTATCAGCACGTCCCTTACCCTTGGACTTGTCCGGACCGGCCGGCTTGTCTCCACCGGATTTTCCCTTGTCAGACATGCGCTTCCGTCCTTGCGGGCTGAGGCCGGCGGCGCCAGACGCCGTCACGGGCCATGAGTTCGACCAGGATACCCTCGCGCAGGCCGCGATCGGCAACGCGCAGCCGCTGGCAGGGCCACTTGCGACGAATGGCTTCAAGAATGGCACAACCGGCCAGCACCAGATCGGCGCGGTCAGAACCGATGCAGGGATTGGCGACGCGCTGATCATAACCCATGTCGATCAGCCGACCGATCATCTGATCGACCTCGTTGCCATCAAGCCATACGCCGTCGACCCGGCGTCGATCGTAGCGCTTGAGACCAAGATGGATGCCGGCCAGCGTAGTGACCGTACCGGAAGTGCCCAGCATGTGCGCTCCGCCGGAGGCAACAAGTTCGGCCGCTCCCTCCATGCCTTCAAAACCCTCGAGAAGGCCACAGACTTCCTCGACCATGTCCCGGTAGATTTCCGGCGTAACCATATGGCCGCCGTGACGCTCGCTGAGCGTAACGACGCCGACCGGCAGCGATGTCCAGCTCTTGATGAAGCGTGTGAGCGCAAAACCCCGCGCGTCGCCTCGACGACGCAGGTCAAGCCAGACCAGCTCCGACGAGCCGCCACCAATGTCGAACAGCAGCACCCCCTGCGAGCGCGGATCGATCAGCGTCGCACAGCCGGCGACAGCCAGGCGCGCCTCGGTCTCGCGGCTGACGATTTCGAGGCTAAGCCCGGTCTCGCGCCGTACGCGCTCGAGAAACAGCGGGCCGTTTTCAGCCTGACGGCATGCCTCCGTGGCAATCAGCCGCATCCGGCGCACCTTGAGGTCGGCAAGCTTGCTGCGACAGACGGCCAGCGCTTCGACAGCCCGATCCATGGCAGCATCCGAAAGACGACCGGTACGGCCGATCCCTTCGCCCAACCGAACGATCCGCGAATAGGCATCGATCACTCTGAAGCCGCGTTCCTGCGGTTCGGCGACAAGAAGACGGCAGTTATTGGTGCCGAGATCCAGAGCGGCATAGAGCGGGCCATTCAGAGCCGTGGCACGGCGCGCCCCATCACGGCCGTGCGGGGCATGGCCATGATGATGTCCGCCAGCGTGAGAAGCAGCGCGACCCTCGCCACCATCGACGTGACGATCGCCGCCTTTGCGGCCGCGCCCTTCTTCAGGGCGACCGTCTTCGCGACCGGGTTTGCGAACCCCGCGTAATGCCCCTTTTGCCGGGCCACGACGACGGCGCCGCTTGGCCCCCTCCTCGCGTGGCCGCCCTGCGGGCGCCTCGGCCTTCTCGGAATTGGCTTGCGACTCAGTACGCGGCGCGTGGGGTACAGACCCACGCTCCGGCTGCTTGTCGCCTGATGTCGGCGCATGTCCCACCGAGGTCCTGTCGGCCGCCGTGCCCGAACCGGACCGGCGCTTGCGGCGGCGTCGCGCCGCTCGCTTCGACAGGGCACCGGACGCTCCGTCCGCCGCTGCGCTGGCAGCTGCTGGGTCGGCTCGTCCTCTCGTGGTATCTGCGCGGTCGCTTTTATCGCCCGCGTCACCCACTGAGATCACTCCGGCGCGCCGCGATCCTGGAAGCCAGTCACCTTCAACGGGGGACCAGCTTTTCATCCACGATGCTTCCTTTCGGAATTATCGTGGGGGCTCGAGCGGCACGCATTCTCGTTTGTCGTCGGGTCGACAGTACCAGTTAACGTCTTGGAAGGCTAGTGGAGGCCATGCATGGCCGTCGCCCGATGAGGAACCAACCGCCTAAATCGGGACTTCAGGGCGTCGGCGCGAAAGCGTCACCTTTCCAGACCTGTGGCGCATAGTGCGCTTCGCGCCAGTCCCCTTTTTCATCAAAGGTCACCTTGCCGAGCACCGTCTGGGCGCCGGTCTTGCGCAGAAATCCTGCTTCACGCGAGAGATCGCCATCCGCCACGAGAGCGGCGATGGCCGCCTCGGTCGCGGCATAAGCCGCAAAAATCGTGTCCGTCGGCATCAACTGGCGCTCTTCGAGCGAAAGCAGGAGGTTCACCGCCTCGGGCCGCGACTTGTCGACAAAGGGCAAAAAGAAGATCGATCCCTCGGTGGCGTTGCCTGCCAATGCCTTGAACTCGGCAAGCGCCAGGGACTCGTTGCCGATCAGCGTCGCGTCGAGACCGCGCGCCCTCATCTCCGTGGCGATAACCGCGGCATCGGCCTGCAAGGCGCCAACAACAACTGCCGAAACGGCGGCATCCTGGATCTTGCCGATCAGATTGTTCTGGCTTTTCTCTCCCGGCGTGAAGCTCTCCGTCATGGCGACGGCGCCGCCCTTCTCCGCAAACAGTTTGCCAGAGAGTTCGGCGAGCCCCTGCCCATAGACGCTGCCGTCATGGACGAAAGCCACGCGCTTGCCCTTGAAATGCGCCGTGAGATAGTCGGCGATGGCCTTGGCCTCGAGATCGGACCGGATGGCCATACGGAAAACGCCGGCGCCGACGTTTTCATCTGTAAGGCGGGGATTGGTAGCGCCCACCGAAACGAGCAAAACACCATTCTCGGCGTAGACGCGCGCCGCCGGCAACGCGGCTGCGGTGCAGGCATGACCGATGACGGCCTTGACACCCTTGCCGATCAACTGGTTCGCAACGGCAGTTCCCGTCTCCGCCTCGCACTTGTCGTCGACTGAAACGGTCTTGATCTTTTCGCCGTTGATGCCGCCATCGGCGTTGGCTGCGGCGACCGCGATCTCAACGCCGGCTTTGATGTCGCGGCCGACATCGGCGAAGCTTCCACCCATGGGGCCGGCGATACCGAGAACGACGTCAGCCTTCGCCACGGACAGAGGCGCAATGGCTAGCAACACCCCCACAAGACACGCCCGACGAATGCCGCCCATGACCAAACCTTGCCTGTGTCATCAACCCTGTGTTCAGCAGCAATAGCAGCTTGGCCCACAAAACGAAACGCCGCCGGATCACTCCGACGGCGCTCGATGAAGGATTACTGGATCCGGCCACCAAGGTGGCGGGAAACGGGCTTACTTCAGCATCTTGTAGGTGATCTTGCCGTCGTCGGCCTTGTACCACTGGTAGACAGTGTAGTCGGCGTCCTTGCGGTCACCCTTGGCATCATAGGCAAGGTTGCCGATGACGGTCGGGATCGGCTCGCCCTTGTGGACGGCGTCGGCGACAGCCTGCGGGTCGACCGAGGCGGCAGCCTTGGCGCCGGCGGCGATGATCTGCACGGCAGCATAGCTGTAGAGCGTGTAGGCTTCCGGCTCGAAGCCGGCGGCGCGGAACTTCTTGACCGCTTCGGTTGCGGCCGGGTTTTCACGCGGGTCCGGACCGAAGGTCATCAGCGTACCTTCGACGGCCGGACCGCCGATGGCGGCGAACTCGTCGGAGGCAATGCCGTCACCCGACATCATCGTGGCCTTGAGGCCGGCATCCGCCGCCTGACGGGCGATCAGGCCGCCTTCGGTGTGCAGGCCGCCCCAGTAGATGACTTCGACGCCGGCCTGCTTCATCTTGGAGATAAGGGCCGAGAAGTCCTTGTCGCCAACGTTGATGCCTTCGTAGAGGGCTTCGGTCACGCCAGCGGCGTTGAGCGCCTTCTTGGTCTCGTCGGCAAGACCCTGACCGTAGGTGGTCTTGTCGTGCAGCACGGCCACCTTCTTGCCCTTGAGCTTCTCGGCAATGTACTTGCCGGCGACGGCGCCCTGCTGATCGTCACGGCCGCAGACGCGGAAGGTGTTCCAGAGGCCACGCTCGGTGAACTTCGGGTTGGTCGAAGCCGGGGTCACCTGGAAGATGCCGTTTTCGGCATAGACTTCGGAGGCCGGGATCGACACCGACGAGTTGAAGTGGCCGACCACGAACTTGACGCCGTCACCCACGAACTTGTTGGCAACCGAGACGCCCTGCTTCGGGTCCGACACGTCGTCGCCGAGCTCGATGACGACCTTCTCACCGTTGATACCACCGGCGGCATTGATGTCCGCGGCAGCCTGCTCGGCACCCTTCTGGAGCTGAGCACCAAAGGCGGCGTTCGGGCCAGTCAGCGGACCGGCAACACCGATGATGACATCGGCCGAAGCAGCACCCGCGAAGGCGAGGCCAGCGGCGAACACGACGCCCGACAGGAGGAACTTCTTCATATTGTGGTCTCCCATTAGTTTTTCACTGGAAGTCTGGTGGGTTCAAGCCCCGAACCCCTGGGTCTCAAAGCGGCGACAGGTGGAGAAAAACCCCTGCTCCATGACCAGTCACCACCCGGAACACTGCGCGACTGCGGCCTCAAGTCGGCCGCAGCCATATCGTTTCCGTTCAGCCGCGCTCCTTCCACGAGAAGGGCCCGGTGATCTCATATAGCCAGTAGTATTGCGTAGCCATTTGACGAGCGCGCGTAAACTGGAATCCTGCAAAGGCGATGAGCTCCAGCACGATAGCGTCGACAATGTAATAATGCAGCGACAACAGTGTGCCGCTGAAGATGGAGAAATGGATGAAGCGAATGCCGACGCTGAGGATCGCGACGTAGATCGCCATCACGAGGCGCGGCCGCCAGGTCTTGGCGCAGGCCCGACCGGTCATCCAGGCGCCAAGCCCGCCCAGGAGGATGGTGACGAAGACAAAGGTCAGCGCCGATGCTTCTTCGTAGATGATGCCCTGCATTGTCTGTCTCCTTAGTGGGCACCACCCTCAAGGTACGCGGCGCGTACCTCGGGGTTCTCCAGAAGTTCACGGCCGGAACCACTCATGGTGATCACACCGTTGACCATGACGTAGCCACGGTGGGCGAGCTTCAGCGCGTGGAATGCGTTCTGCTCGACGAGAAACACCGTGAGGCCATCCCGCTTGTTGAGCTCGCGAATGGCGTCGAAGATCTGCTTGACGATCAGTGGCGCCAGACCGAGCGAAGGCTCGTCCAGCATCAGCAGCTTGGGCCGCGCCATCAGTGCGCGCGCAATGGCCAGCATCTGCTGCTCGCCACCCGACAGCGTACCGCCACGCTGATTGATGCGTTCCTTGAGGCGCGGGAACAGATCGAACATGTATTGAACGTCGGTGTCGAAGAACTCCATGTTGTCGATCGACGCGCCCATCTGCAAGTTCTCGAGCACGGTCATGCGTGGGAAGATGCGACGCCCCTCGGGCGATTGGGCGATCCTGAGCCGAGCAATCTCATGCGTCGGCAGGCGCGTGATGTCCTGGCCGTCGTAAACGATCGAGCCCTCTCGCGCCCTCGGATTGCCGCAGATGGTCATCATCAGCGTCGACTTGCCGGCGCCGTTGGCGCCGATCAGCGTGACGATCTCACCCTGGTTGACGTCAACATCGACGCCCTTCAGCGCAATGATATTGCCGTAGTAGGTCTTGACGCCCCTTATTGTCAGAAGGGGCTTGGTTTCCACCGCACTCATGCCTGGCCCCCTTCGCTGCCGGTCGTCACATCGAGCTCCTGCTCGATCTCTTCCACTTGCTCGTCATCGACGCCGAGGTAGGCGGCGATAACGCGCGGATCGTTCCGCGTTTCAGTGGGCGTACCGTCGGCGATCTTGGTGCCGTATTCGAGCACGACGACGTGGTCCGAAATGCCCATGACCACGGACATGTCGTGTTCGATGAGCAGGATCGAGGTGCCGTCGTCCTTGCGGATCGACAAAAGCAACGAATTGAGCTCGGCCGACTCGCGCGGATTGAGGCCGGCGGCCGGTTCATCGAGGCAGAGCAGATCCGGCCCCGTGCACATGGCACGGGCGATCTCCAGACGGCGTTGGGCGCCATAGGGCAGATCGCCGGCCGGATCGTCGGCACGGGACAGCAGGCCGATCTTGTCGAGCCAATAGCGAGCCCGTTCGATCGCCTCGCGTTCCCTAGACTTGTAACCACCGATCCCGAGCACGCCGAGAATGGTCATTCCAGAGGCGATCATCAGCGGATTGTGCTGAGCGACGAGCAGGTTTTCCAGAAGCGTCATGCCCGAGAACAGGCGGATATTCTGGAAGGTGCGTGCCACCTTGGCCTTGCGAGCCACGACGAAGTCGGGGAGCCGCTCGAGCAAGTGCTTCGAGCCTTCCCTCGTCCGCATGGTCATCATGCCGGTGGTCGGCTTGTAGAAGCCGGTGATGCAGTTGAACACCGTCGTCTTGCCGGCACCGTTGGGGCCGATCAATGCCGTGATATCGCCGCGTCCCACCGAAAAGCTAAGATCATTCACCGCAACGAGACCGCCGAACCGCATGGTCAGATGCTCGACGGTGAGGACAGGTTCCCTGTCCCAGTTCCTGAGAGAGAGCGTCATGTCAGCCGTGGCCTTCCTTCACGAGATCGCCGGAAACCGTCTTTCGCTTGAACAGGAAAGCGGTTGGCTGACGGGCGGAAACGAAGCCTCTCGGCTTCCACACCATGATGATCACCATGGCGAGGCCAAACAGCAGCATGCGGTACTGGTCAGGATTGAAGTCATTGCCGAACACGTGCTTCAGGAAGTCGAGCTCGCGCAGCAGCTCCGTGCCGCCGATCATCGCCACCGCCGCAAGCGCGACACCGATCATCGAGCCCATGCCGCCCAGCACCACGATAGCGACGATCACTGCCGACTCCATGAAGACGAAGGACTCGGGAGAGACGAAGCCTTGACGGGCGGCAAAGAACGAACCCGCGAAACCGCCGAACATGGCGCCGATGGCAAAGGCCGTCAGCTTGGTGTTGGTGGTGTTGATGCCGAGCGAACGGCAGGCGACTTCATCCTCACGTAGCGCTTCCCAGGCACGACCGATCGGCAGGCGACGGAGGCGCATGGTGATGAACGCGGTGAGCAGCGCGAGCAGCAGGATCAGATAATAGAGGAAGATCTTGTAATAGGCTGACGAGGCCGCGAGGTGGAACGCCTTGGCAAAGTTGTTGGACGCGCCGACATCGAACGAATAGAGGCCGAACATCGTCACCTTGGGGATCGACGAGATACCTGCCGAGCCACCCGAAAAATCCTTCCAGTTGATCAGCACCAATCGGATGATCTCGCCGAAGGCCAGCGTCACGATGGCGAGATAGTCGCCGCGCAACCTGAGCACCGGAAAGCCCAGGATGATGCCCCAGAAGGCAGCCAAGAGACCGGCCACGGGAAGCAGGACCCAGAAGCTCAGATGGAAGTTGATGGCGAGTAGCGCATAGGAGTAGGCGCCAACCGCGTAGAAGGCCACGTAACCGAGGTCGAGCAGCCCCGCGAGACCGATCACGATATTGAGGCCCCAGCCCAACATCACGTAGATCAGGATCTGGACGCCGTAGTTGTCCACCCACTTGATCGATCCCTGAACACCGACGAGCGAGATGATCAGGATCGGATAGACGAACAGGAAGATCAGGCCACTGATCGACAGCTTCTTCGTGAACTTCGCCCGCGCTTCGAGTTCGGCCAGCGTCGCCGCTGCCTTCGTGCGTTTGCCGCGCGCGACCAGCAACGGGTAAACGAAGGCCGACAGGAGGAAGCGCCCCACACCGATGATGGCCGACAAGATGGCGGCAAGCCCGAGCTTGTTCTGTAGGATCAGCTCGTTCTGCATGTTCTGGTCGGTCTTGAGACCGACCAGAGGGCCAAGAAGGGCGAAGGCGATGATGCCGACGATCACGCCGTCCTTCAGGGCGCGCCCGAAATCGATGCCCGCCCCGTCGTTAGACTTAACAGCTGCACTCATGATCAGACCTTCTCGACTTCCGGACGCCCGAGCAGGCCCTGTGGCATGAAGATCAGCACGATGACCAAGATGGAGAAAGCAGCGACGTTCTGATAGTCGGCCGAAACATACTGTCCCCACAGCGTCTCGATCAGGCCGATCAGGAGCCCGCCGAGAACCGCACCGGGCAGAGAGCCAATGCCGCCGAGAACCGCTGCCGTGAACGCCTTCACGCCTGGGGTAAAGCCATCGGAGAAGACGACGACGCCGTAGTACATGAGGAACAGCGTACCGGCGACGGCTGCAAGCGCAGCACCGATCACGAAGGTGAGCGAGATCGTGCGATCGACATTGACGCCGAGCAGCGAAGCCATCTTGCGGTCCTGCTCACAGGCGCGCTGCGCCCGGCCGAGAGCGGTCTTCTGCACGACATACCAGAAGGCGGCAAGGAGCAACGCCGTCACGACCCAGATGATGATCTGCTTCAGCGAGATATTGACCGGATAGCCGTTAGCGCCTTCCCAGAGGGTATAGAAATCGCGGGTCACCGGCGGGATCGGCTTGTTGCGCGGTCCTTGGGCTACCTGGATGAAGTTGGACAGCACAATCGACATGCCGATGGCCGAAATCAAGGGTGCCAGGCGGAACGAACCTCTGAGCGGCGCATAGGCCACTCGCTCAATCGCCCAGACAAGCAGCCCCGTCAGGACCATGGAAACGACCATCACCAGGATGAGAGCCAAAGTCATCGAAGCGATGCCGAACCAGGAGGTCAGCACCAGAAGAAAGATGAGCGCGAAGAAGGCGGACACCATGAATACGTCGCCGTGGGCGAAATTCACCATGCCGATGATGCCAAACACCATGGTGTACCCAATGGCGATCAGACCGTACAGCGATCCAATCGTGATCCCATTGATCACTTGTTGGACAAAAACTTCCATGAAACTGAGACCCCCTGCAGTCGCCATGTGACAGCATTTTTAGCTGCTTCATTTGTAGGCGTTATGGATTCCATTAGCAGCATCGATTGATCAAGACAACCAAGCCTACTTGTTAATCCGTATGGAATTCTCCATCTGTGAAAACGAGCGAGAATTTCGCTCAAGCCTAGGGAATATGACCGCTTTTAACCAAGCCCGCCGCGAGTTCCGCGTACAATCCTGAAAAGAGCGGCCATATTTGCATCCCCGTTTACAACAGGCCATGCAAGAAGTTTGCCGGTTTTGACGCGTCCGCCATATTGGGATCCGCTGGCCGTCCGATTTCGTGATAAGCCTAGTGAGATCAACGGATTCGAACCGCAAGAGACAAGTACCGCCATGGACAGTACAGCCGAACGCGACCCTGCCGCCCAACCGGACAGCGCCGCGACGCTGCCGCCGGCTAACGGACAGGCATTTCGCGACGCGATTGCTCGGCTGCCGTCAGGGGTCAGCATCGTTACGACTGCGGGCCACGCAGGAAAGGCCGGATTCACGGCAACCGCCGTCGCCTCCGTGTCGGACGACCCGCCGACAATTCTTGTTTGCCTGAACCGCAAAAGCCCACAGAACAAGCTGATGCAGGAAAATGCTCAGTTCGCAGTCAACCTGCTACCCAAAGATGCAGTGACGCTGGCGAACATTTTTGCGGGTCGGACAGGCCTGCATCTCGAAGATCGGTTCCATCACGGGGAATGGGCGGCGCTTTCCACGGGGGCGCCAGTGCTCAAAGATGCAATCATGGCCCTCGACTGCCGTCTTCTGTCCTTCCAGGACATCGGCTCGCATACCGTTTACTTCGGCACGGTTGTGGATACCAAAACCAAGCCGCGCGATACCGACGGCGCCAAGGAAGTGCTGATCTACCATGACAGACACTATGGCGAGGCTTGAACGCCGACATGAATCGGACTCTGAATAAAGCTGTGAAAGCTTTTGGAATCAGCAGGATATAACGAGTTCCGGAATCTGTAACGCAGGTGCGCACCAGGTCGCCTAGGTGCATTGCGGCGACGCCAGTTGAGTGCCCCCGCCCTTCCTGCTAAACCGCCCGCCATTCCCTCAAGAGAAGGCCGAGCCATGATCCCGCGCTATGCCCGCCCCGAGATGACCGCCATCTGGAGCCAGGAAACCAAATTCCGCATCTGGTTCGAGATCGAGGCGCACGCCACCGACGCACTCGCCGCCCTCGGCGTGGTGCCGAAGGAAGCGGCTAAGACGATCTGGGAAAAGGGCGGCGCCGCCAAGTTTGACGTCGATCGCATCGACGAGATCGAGCGCGTCACCAAGCACGACGTCATCGCCTTCCTCACGCATCTCGCCGAGTTTGTCGGCCCAGACAGCCGCTTCGTTCACCAGGGTCTCACCTCTTCGGACGTCCTCGACACCTGCCTGAACATACAGCTCAAGCGTGCCGCCGATCTTCTGATCGCCGATATTGACGCCCTGCTCGCCGCGCTGAAACGCCGCGCCAAGGAGCACAAGCGCACCGTCTGCATCGGCCGCAGCCATGGCATCCACGCCGAGCCGGTGACCTTCGGCCTGAAGATGGCTGAGGCTTACGCCGAGTTCGACCGCTGCCGGGGGCGCCTCGTCGCGGCTCGCGAAGAGATCTCCACCTGCGCCATCTCCGGCGCGGTCGGCACCTTCGCCAACATCGATCCCCGTGTCGAAATCCACGTCGCCGAGGCCCTAGGTCTTCGGCCCGAGCCGGTGTCGACCCAGGTCATCCCGCGCGACCGCCACGCCATGTTCTTTGCGACACTCGGCGTCGTCGCCTCGTCGGTCGAACGCTTGGCCATCGAGATCCGTCACCTGCAGCGCACTGAAGTTCTGGAAGCCGAGGAATATTTCTCGCCCGGCCAGAAGGGCTCCTCGGCCATGCCCCACAAGCGCAACCCGGTGCTGACGGAAAACCTCACCGGCCTCGCCCGCGTCGTCCGCGCCGCCGTCACGCCGGCTCTTGAGAACGTCGCACTCTGGCACGAGCGCGATATCTCGCATTCTTCGGTCGAGCGCTACATCGGACCGGATGCCACGATCACCCTCGACTTCGCCCTCGCTCGCCTGACGAGCGTCGTCGACAAGCTCCTGGTCTACCCCGAGCGCATGGTCGCCAACATGGACCGGCTCGGCGGCCTCGTGCATTCGCAGCGCATCCTGCTGGCACTGACCCAGGCCGGCGTTTCGCGCGAGGACGCCTATCGGCTCGTCCAACGCAATGCCATGAAGGTCTGGGAAAGCTATCACCACGGTGGCAGCTCGAACGTCGACTTCCTCACCGAACTCCTGAATGACCAGGAAGTGCGCGCCGCGCTCTCGGAACAGGAAATTCGCGACAAGTTCGATCTCGACTATCACCTGAAGCACGTCGAGACGATCTTCGCCCGCGTGTTCGGCGAATAACGCACAAAAGCTCCGGCAAGCCGGAGCTTTTTTCTTCCATGCGCAAAACGGTTCAGGCCACTTCGCTGTCGGCGTTCTCGGCGAAAAGCCCCAGGATGAACAGCCAGCCGCCTGCGTCCGACCCGATCATGCCAGCCACCTCGGCCGCCTTGGCGCCGAAGCGCTCGATGTTGCGATGTTCCAGCTCGACGCGGGTGCCGCTCCCCTCCGCGATGAACTGCACCTCGACTTCCGTGATGAGCTCGGGATCGTATTTCCAGTCGGCATCGATTTGCCATGCAAGCAGTAACCGTCCCGGTGGCTCATAAGCCAGCACCTTTCCCCAATCGCAGGTGGAACCATCCTCGCTTATTTCGTACCAGCGGCCGCCCACTTTCGGCTCAAGCACGGCCTCGGCGAGCGGCTTGCCGTTGATCGCATGGCTCCTTGGCCACCAGCGGCCGATGTTACCGACGAAAGCCTGGAAGGCGCGGTCAGGCGGCGCCTTGACGATCACCGAACGGCGAACGGGGGCGGCAACGATCGTATTAGTCGTGGTCGTCATCCTGGTCGTCCTCTCCTTGCGCTTCGAGATCTGAGGCGAAGGCGTCAAGAGCCGCGCCCCAGAACTGATCGAGCCAGGCCCTGAGCGGGCCGAGCCCTCTGGGATCGATGCGATAGATGCGCCGAGCACCGTCGGCATGGTCCAACACCAATCCGGCCTCCTTGAGAACCTTGAGATGCTGCGACACCGCGGGCCTGGATACCGGTAGTCCAAAGGCGATTTCGCTGACCGCAGCCGGCCCGTTTGCGACGCGCTCGAAGACGGCGCGGCGGGTGGGATCGGCAAGGGCAAGAAGGGCGGAGTTCATGTTAGCCATGACTTACCGTAAGTCATAACTTACGGGATAGCAATGATCATTGCAGAGAAGGCTTCAAGCTGAATCTGAATCTCAAGAAGACCGAGGTCCCACGCACCGTCTGAAGCCCCGGAAAACCGACGGTCGGCACAGCGCAACCGATTGAAAGATTCCCGGTTGAAGTTGATTCTTCACTTGAAATCCGGACGACGAGCCTAACCGTGCATCAGGGCCAGACAAAAGAAATCGGAGAAACGGACTGCCTTGCTTTCCGTCCGAAAGGCATTCAAGGTCATCTCATGAAGACCTCAGAATGCGATATCCTCATCGTTCCCGGCTGGAATAATTCTGGCCCCGACCACTGGCAGAGCCGCTGGGAGCAGCGCCTTCAGACGGCCCGCCGCGTTCAGCAGCGAGACTGGGCTCATCCCGATCGCGACGCCTGGGTGTCCGCCTTAGGCATCGCCGTCGGCAAGGCGAAACGCCCGGTGGTACTCGTCGCACACTCGATCGGCGTTGCCACCGTAGTCCATGCCGCACCCTATGTTGGAAGGAAGGTGGTTGCCGCCTTCCTCGTCGGCCTGCCGGACGTCGAGCGGCTTGAAGAGCCGGAAATTGCCAGCTTTGCCGGACTGTCGACCGATCCCCTGCCCTTCCCTTCGATGCTCGTCGCAAGCCGCGACGACCCCTATTGCGCCTTTGAGCGTGCCGACGAATATGCCGCCGCCTGGGGATCGGACTTTGTCGACGCGGGCTTTGCCGGTCATATCAACAGCGAGACCGGCTACGGCCCCTGGCCCGAAGGACTCACTCGCTTCGCAATGCTGCTGCGGCGCGTGAACGCACCGGCGGCGCCCTGATTGGCGCCGCCTTCGTGGACTCAGCTCTGGCTTTCGACTTCGGCGATTGCTGCCCTGGTGGCGCCGGCCAGAAGATCCATGTCGGTCGAAAGCGTCGCGAAGGTGAAGCCCAAACCGAGATAACGGCGAACGAGCGCCGCGTTGGCGCCGAAGGCACCGCACACCTTGCCGGCTGCCTTCGCCTGCCGGGCCACGCGTTCCATGGCAGCTATCGTATCCGGCCGGTCCAGTCCAGGTTCGCCGTCCGAGGACAGGGCGATGGACAGATCGTAAGGGCCGACGAAGACGCCATCGATGCCAGGCACCGCCAGGATGGCATCCAGATTGGCGAGCGCCGAGCTGGTCTCGATCATGACGATCGCCAGCGTCGAACCGTTCGCCGAGGTGCGATAGGCATCGGCCGACAGACCGGAAAGCTGGACCGCACGGGCCGGGCCGTAGGACCTCAGACCGGCAGGCGGATATTTCATGAAGGACGCGAAGGCACGCGCGTCATCCGCCGTCTCGATCATCGGGGCCACCACCATCTCGGCACCCCAATCCAGCATGCGCGATGCCGATTGATACTCACCGACCGGAATGCGGGCGAGCGCATAGCCGCCGGCAGCGCGAATAGCGCCAAGCAAGGCCGGCGCGGCATCCATGCCGATCACACCATGCTGAAGATCGATCAGCACCGCCTCGAAACCGGCACGGACCATCGTCTCGGTCGCAAGCGGATCGGGCAGACAAGACCAGCCAACACGAAGCGGACGATCGCCCGCGAGGGCGGCGCGCAAAGACGGACGTTCCATCGGCTCCCTTTCGGATGGGTCAGACTTCGGTCCTGACCTCGAGTTCGGCCTGCGCCATGAAATCGCGCAGAGCCATTTGAATCTCGCCATCCGCTACAGGAACATGGGCATCGGCCAAATCCGCTGCCAGCTTGGCGGCAACGTCTCGACCACCGACCCGATTGAGATCTGCAAGGACGACGGTCCGAGCATAATCGGCCGCCTCCGGATCGCCCATACCCAATTTGCGCGCCGCCCACAGGCCGATCAGCTTATTGCGACGCGCCGTGGCCCGGAACTTCAGCTCCTCGTCACGGGCAAACTTGATCTCGAAGGCTTTTTCTCGGTTATCGAAGACTGCGATGGTGCCATTGTGGCTACTTTCGCCGGACAAAGGCAGGCTTCGGCTCCACGTCGCGGACATCCGAACCTCCTTTCTCTGAAAGGCAAAAGCTCAAACACTCTCCTTGAACTCAATATATGCTTTCACACCTACGTGATCAACTTGGACGGAAGTCGGTAAACAGCAATTAGAGTTAAGGAATTACCACTACGAGAAATTGCAGCACAACGGGATTGTTATCCGCACCCCGATCGGATAGTGTATTTATCAGGCGAGGGAGCGGGCGGACGTCAGTTCGCCCGCTTTCTGTGCTTAGTATGTGTCCGCTTTGATCGGGTTCGCATGACGGTCATGGTGTCGACGCATCCTGAATTCCCGCCGAGGCGACAAGCGGGCTAGTTTTTGATTCGGACCCGGAGCCCCGGCCTCATGGATTTCATCAACAGACCACGGTACATCCCCATGAATCGCCGCCGGCGTATCTACGAAGGTAAGGCCAAGATCCTGTACGAAGGTCCCGAGCCGGGTACGTTGATTCAACACTTCAAGGATGACGCCACGGCGTTCAATGCCAAGAAGCACGAGATCATCGACGGCAAGGGTGTTCTGAACAACCGGATTTCGGAATATCTCTTCACCCATCTCAACAACATGGGCATCCCCACCCATTTCATCCGCCGCCTCAACATGCGCGAGCAGTTGATCCGCGAGGTGGAGATCATCCCGCTAGAGGTGGTGGTGCGCAACGTTGCCGCGGGCTCGATCGCCACGCGCCTTGGCATCGAGGAAGGCACGCAACTGCCGCGCTCGATCATCGAGTTCTATTTCAAGAGCGATGAGCTCAAGGATCCGATGGTCTCCGAAGAGCACATAACGGCATTCGGCTGGGCATCCCCGCAGGAAATCGACGACATCATGGCCCTCGCCATTCGCGTCAACGACTTCCTGGCTGGCCTCTTCCTCGGCGTTGGCATCCGCCTTGTCGACTTCAAGATGGAATGCGGTCGCCTCTGGGAAGGCGACATGATGCGCATCGTTGTCGCTGATGAGATCAGCCCCGACAGCTGCCGCCTGTGGGACATCGCCACCGGCGATCGCCTCGACAAAGACCGTTTCCGCAAGGATATGGGCGGCCTCGTCGAGAGCTATACGGAAGTTGCCCGCCGCCTTGGCATCCTCAATGAATCCGAGCAGACGCGCCCCTCGGGCCCAACCTTGGTGAAATGAGGGACGGCGCCGCAACACGCAGCGCCAACAAAGGCGAAGACGCCGCGAAAACCGACTTGTGAATCCTAGAACGCCGGGTTATTCCCCCGGCGTTCTTCATTTTCGGGATACGGCCATGAAAGTGCGCGTCACCATCACCCTCAAGGCGGGCGTTCTCGACCCGCAGGGCAAGGCGATCGAGGGCGCGCTGCGCGGCCTCGGATTTGCAGGCATCGACGGCGCCCGCCAGGGCAAGATCGTCGACCTCACCCTCGCCGAGACCGACAAGGACAAGGCGCGCGCAACTGTCGCCGACATGTGCGAGAAGCTGCTCGCCAACACCGTCATCGAAAACTACGACATCGCCATCCTGAGCTGAGGCTCGCATGACCGGCGGTTCGGACGACACCCACCGCATCATCCGGTTCATGCTGATCAAGGCGGCAATCTTCATCGGTATTCCGATCATTGCCGCCGCCTTTGCCATCCTGTTTCTGATGCCCTGACCTCTGAGGAGAACACGATATGCGCTCAGCCGTCGTCCTCTTTCCCGGCTCCAACCGCGACCACGACATGGTCAAGGCTCTCCACTCGGTGACTGGCATCAAGCCGACCGTCGTCTGGCATCAGGATGCCACCGTGCCCGACGTCGACCTGATCGTACTTCCCGGTGGGTTCTCCTATGGCGACTACCTGCGCTGCGGCGCCATCGCAGCCCGCTCGCCAGCTATGCTGGACGTGGCCAAGAAGGCCAAGGCAGGCGTTCGGGTTCTCGGCGTTTGCAACGGCTTCCAGATTTTGACCGAAGCCGGTCTTCTGCCGGGCGCCTTGATGCGTAATGCCCATCTTCGCTTCGTCTGCAAGGAAGTGAAGCTTCAGGTGACCAATAACGACACCGACTTCACGCGGGCCTATGCCAAGGGACAGGTGATCCGCTGCCCTGTCGCTCACCACGACGGCAACTATTTCGCCGATTCGGAGACACTCGCGCGCCTCGAGGGCGAAGGTCGCGTCGCTTTCCGTTATGCCGAGGGCACCAACCCCAACGGCTCAATCAATGACATCGCCGGCATCCTCAACGATGCAGGCAATGTTCTTGGCATGATGCCGCACCCGGAAAACCTGATCGAGGCGTTGCATGGCGGGCTGGACGGTCGCGGATTGTTCGAAAGCGTCGCCACCTCCGTCGCAGCTTAAGACCATTCATCGTCGCCATCTGCGCCTGGAGCACCCGCCGATCAGGTTGAATCAGCCTGATCGAAAAGCGGCTGCTCCAGTAAATTGACCTGGAGCATTTACTGGACGACCAAATGTTTCAATTTGGTCGGCGAATGCTCCAGACATTGACAGATGTAGCGAGTTGATTAACCGCAGTTTACCTTAAAAATCAGATAGTCAGCAATTTCACTAAGATCGCAAGCTTCAGTAACCATTTGTCGGTCAGGGAAGAGCATAGTCTTCGACTAGACCGGATCAACAATGGCCGGAGCGTAGTGACATGCTGTCCCGCCTCGTATTCTATGGTCGTACCAATGTGAAGATCGGTGAGTCCGCCGGAATGATTAGAAGCATTCTGGCGGCCGCAAGTGATTACAGTCCTGCGTCCGGGCTGACGGGTGGGCTCGTCTTCAACGAAAAATACATGATGGAAGCCATCGAAGGCGCCCGCGAGCAAGTCTCGAAGCGACTTCATATGCTCTTCGAGGACCCGCGCATTGAAGACTTGACTGTCCTCGCCGTGAGCAACATCGACAAGCGGGTCTTCGATGGCTGGGCGGTAGGTTATGCGGGACGGACAATCGACGCGGAAAGGCTTTACTTGAAGTACAGCCCCACGGTCGACATCAATCCGACAAGCATGTCGGCGGCAGCTGTTCTCGATTTCATCAGGGAATTCTGTGCACTCGATACGCTCTATGTGCAACGTACGGGCCTTGCCGAGCAGCGGATGCCGGCACATCCGGTTCAGCCGCCAGCACCGCAACGGCCGCCGCCGTTGAGACAAGATCCGCCGGTCGAAACGATCAGGGTCGTCGCGAGCAAGCCCTTGGCCAATGCCTGACGATTTTGCTCGCCTGAAACTCGGATAAGCCTCACTTTTTTGCAGCCGCTTTCTTGCGGTTTTGCGCCAGTCGTTCTATCCCCAGCCCAACCGTCGGCCAGGTCTCCAAGGGGATTGCCCGTGTTCCAGAACGACATCGACATTACGCCCGACCTCATCGCTCGCCACGGGCTCAAGCCCGACGAATACGAGCGCATCCTCCGCCTCATCGGGCGCAAGCCGACTCTGACCGAACTCGGCATCTTCTCGGCGATGTGGAACGAGCACTGCTCGTACAAATCCTCCAAGAAGTGGCTGAAGACGCTGCCGACCAAGGGCGAGAAGGTCGTTATCGGCCCGGGCGAGAACGCGGGCGTCATCGACATCGGCGATGGCGACGTCGCCATCTTCAAGATGGAAAGCCATAATCACCCGTCCTACATCGAGCCCTATCAGGGTGCGACGACTGGTGTCGGCGGCATCCTTCGCGACGTGTTCACCATGGGGGCCCGGCCGATCGCCGCCATGAACTCGCTGTCTTTCGGCGAGCCTGACCATCCCAAGACCCGGCATCTGGTGGCCGGCGTCGTCGCTGGTGTCGGCGGTTACGGCAACTCCTTCGGCGTACCGACAGTCGGCGGCGAGGTTCGCTTCCACGCCCGCTACAACGGCAACTGTCTCGTCAACGCCTTCGCTCTTGGCATTGCCAAGCGCGACGGCATCTTCCTGTCGGAAGCCAAGGGCGTCGGCCTTCCCGTCGTCTATCTCGGCGCCAAGACTGGCCGCGATGGCGTCGGCGGCGCCACCATGGCCTCGGCCGAATTCGACGACACCATCGAGGAGAAGCGTCCGACCGTTCAGGTTGGTGACCCCTTCACCGAAAAGCGCCTTCTGGAAGCCTGCCTTGAGCTGATGAAAACCGGCGCCGTCGTCGCCATTCAGGACATGGGTGCCGCCGGCCTCACCTGCTCGGCCGTCGAAATGGGCGCCAAGGGAAACCTCGGCATCCGCCTCGATCTCGATCGCGTCCCGCAGCGCGAAGAGGACATGACGCCTTATGAGATGATGCTGTCCGAGAGCCAGGAGCGCATGCTCATGGTACTCGAGCCGTCCAAGGAGAAGGAAGCCGAGGCCGTCTTCCGCAAGTGGGAGCTCGACTTTGCCGTCTGCGGCGAAACCACGGACGACCTGCGCTTCCGCATCATCTGGCAGGGCAAGGAAGTTGCCGATCTGCCGATCAAGGAACTGGGCGACGAGGCCCCCGAATACGACCGCCCGTGGGTGGAGCCAAAGAAGGCGGCAGCCATTTCCAATGACGCCATTCCCGCAGTCAACGACATCGGCACCGCCCTTGTCAGGCTGATGGGCTCCCCGGACCAGTCGTCGCGCGCCTGGGTCTACGAGCAGTATGACTGCCTCGTCCAGGGCAACTCGGCTCAGATCCCCGGTGGCGACGCCGGTGTGGTCCGCGTCGAAGGCTCGGGCAAGGCTCTCGCCATGTCGGCCGACGTGACACCGCGCTATTGCGACGCCGATCCGTTCGAGGGCGGCAAGCAGGCCGTCGCCGAGAGCTGGCGCAATGTCACGGCCGTTGGCGGCGACCCGATCGCTCTCACCGACAACCTCAACTTCGGTAATCCCGAAAAGCCGGAGGCCATGGGCCAGTTCGTGCGCGCTCTGCAGGGCATCGCCGAGGCTTGCCGGGCACTAAACTTCCCGATCGTCTCGGGCAACGTGTCGCTCTATAACGAGACCAACGGCGAAGGCATTCTGCCCTCCCCCACGATCGTCGGCGTCGGCCTCCTGCCCGACGTGAAGAAGATGGCCACCATCGCCTTCAAGGCGGATGGTGACGAAGTCATTCTGATCGGCGGGCACGGGAGCCATCTCGGCCAATCGGTCTACCTGCGTGACCTTTACGGCCGCGAGGAAGGCACGCCGCCGCCAGTCGATCTGACGCTCGAGAAGAAGAACGGCGATTTCGTGCGCAGCCTGATCGCCGCCGGCCGCGTCACCACCTGCCACGACCTGTCCGACGGTGGGCTTGGCGTGGCCCTTGCGGAAATGGCGATGGCCGGCCGTCGCGGTGTTCGCGTCGAGCTCGGCAATCTCGTCCCGCACGTGGCCGCGTTCGCCGAAGATCAGGCCCGCTATCTGATCGCCGTTAAACCGGCCGAAGTCGCATCCCTACTGGCAGATGCCGCCAAGGCGGGCATCAAGGCGGAGCGGATTGGCACGGTTGGCGGCGACAGCGTCGATTTCGGTGCCGCCGGCAAAGCGTCGATCGCCGACCTTCGCGCGGCTTATGCCGGCTGGTTCCCGAGCTTCATGGGCGGCAAGGCTTAGAGCAGTTCCAGCAAAAGTGGGAACCGGTTTTGCGTCCGGAACTGCGCCTTACCAAAGAGATAGAGCTTTTTAGGTGAACCTGAGTTCACTGGAAAAGCTCTGGGTCCAAGGGCAACGGACTAAACGGCAACTCGGGAATGCTCCAGGATATGCGCCCGGAGCATTTCCTTTTTGACCGGATGATGCCATCTGATCGATAGGCGCCAGGCGACTCCTGGCCGGCAACGAAAAGAGGGGTGTTCGACATGGCCATGCAGGCAAGAGACATCGAGGCGATGATCAAGGAAGCGCTGCCGGACGCCAGCGTCGAAATCCGCGACCTCGCCGGTGACGGTGACCACTATTCGGCCATCGTCGTATCGGAAGCCTTTCGCGGCCTGACACGGGTCAAGCAGCACCAATTGGTTTACGACGCGCTCAAAGGAAAAATGGGCGGCGAGCTGCATGCCCTTGCACTTCAGACCAGCGCGCCTTAATTTTGAATGCTTCCAATTCGGACCTTGAATCCGACCGACCGAGGTAGACCAATGGCTGACATCAAGTCGATCATCGACAACGAAGTGAAAACCAACGACATCGTCCTGTTCATGAAGGGCACCCCGGATTTTCCGATGTGCGGCTTCTCGGGCCAGGTCGTGCAGATCCTCAGCTACCTCGGTGTCCCCTTCAAGGGCATCAACGTGCTGGACAATCCGGAACTGCGCGAAGGCATCAAGACCTATTCGAACTGGCCGACATTGCCCCAGCTCTACGTGAAGGGCGAGTTTGTCGGTGGCTGCGACATCGTCCGCGAAATGTTCCAGAACCAGGAACTGCAGGCTCACCTCAAGGGCGTCGGCATCGCTGTCAACGAGGCGGCTGCCGAGTAAGCTTGCTGCCGATTCGTTCAGGTTTCCAAAGGCCTCCGCCATTTCAGACGGGGGCCTTTTTCTTTACCAAAGCGTCTGTCGTATGGAAGAGACTCAGCCGGGAAGCCCCGGCATGGCGAACGAACGTCCGGTTTCAACCAGCGTCTTCAAACGAGAGATCGCCTCGACCCAACCGACCGCTACCATGCGGCTGGTCGTGGTGTCGCCGCCGAAATCGTCGTGAACAAGGCTTAGCTTGGTCGCTCCATTCCCGACCGGTTCGAGCTCCCATGTCACGCGGGACGGCGGGTCCCCGGCAACATCCTCCGACCAACGAGCGGAAAACGTGTGGGAAAGGCGCTTGGGCGGCGTCATCTCTATCAGTTCTCCGACGATCATAGCCCTGTCGCCCAACAGGAACTCGATCTTCCCGCCAACGCGCCATTCGGTGCGAGACGTCATGTTGAAGTGCTGCCAGAGCGGCGTCTTGTCATCGTCAGTCAGAACGGCCCAGACAGCCTCGGGAGAGGCGTCAATGAAAAGCTGATAAATGTGTTTTGGCGCAATCTTCACGGCATCCATCTTGAAAACCCCCTGTTGGAATCCGCTTTTGAGATCGGCAAGACCGCGCGCAAACGGCGAGGCGTAGCGAGAGATCCAGCGATCGCTCACGTCCTGGATAGGAACGGGGTTGAGATAGTGAAACTTCTCGCGCCCGATCTTGCGAGTGACCACCAGCCCGGCTTCCTCAAGCACACCGAGATGCTTCATCACTGCAAAGCGTGACAATGGCAGACAGGTCTCGAGTTCGCCCAGCGTCCGGCCATCCCTCTCCCTGAGGGTGTCCAGCAACTGGCGACGGTGCGCACTGGCGAGGGCATCGAAAACATCTGCCATGGCGAGATAATATGTTCCATTTTCGTAACGTGTCAATATGGTAACATATAGACCGTTTGGCTAGCCTTAAATCGTGTCATCGACGTGGATGAAACGCGCTTCCTGCCATAAGCTGGCGAGAGAAGGATTAGGATGTGCGAGCAGAAAAAAGCAATTGCATCAATCGTTTTGAGGAGGATGACATGGGAAGGTCCATTGAATTTCGCGGGATCGACGCCATCGTCGACAGGGCTATCGGACGCACCATCGTCGGCGCCAACATATTGATCAAACGGGATGGCGAGCCGGTCTATAGCCGACAAGCAGGCTTCCTTGACCGAGAGGCCGGCCGGACGATCGAGCCTCGTACCATCTTTCGCTTGGCGTCGGTGAGCAAACCGATGGTCTCGGTAGCGGCCCTTTCAATGGTGGAAGCCGGCAAGCTTCGTCTCGACGATTCCGTGACCCGCTATCTCCCAGATTTCCGCCCACGTCTCGCCGACGGCAGCGCTCCAGCCATCACCATCTCGCAGCTTTTGACCCATACTTCCGGGCTGACCTACGATACCGACAATGGAAACGGAAGACCGGCCTGCGGCGGCACTGGCTATTCCGACTTCGATCTCGCCGAAAACATCCGCCGCATCGCCGCCCTTCCCCTCGCCTTCGCACCCGGCACATCGTGGCGCTATTCGGTCGCCATCGACGTGTTGGGCGGCGTGATGGAGGTAGCCGACGGCCGCACATTGCCCGAGATCGTCAAGGCCCGAGTCATCGATCCGCTCGGCATGGCCGACACAGGGTTCTGGCCCACCGATCCCGAGAGGCTCACCGTCGCCTATGCCGACGGTACCCCACCGACGCGCATGGGTGAGATAGAGCGCGTCAAGGACGGGGAAGGCTTCGTCGAGTTCTGGACCGGTCGGGCTTTCGACCGAACCGCCTTCCCATCTGGCGGCGCCGGCATGATCGGCACGGCGGAAGATTTCCTTACCTTCCTCGAAGCCATGCGCAAGGGAGGAGCACCGCTCCTGTCACCGGCGTCCATGCCGCTTCTGACCGAGGCGCATACGGTCGACCTCGATCCTGCACCGTCCGGCCAGGGCTACTCGCACGGCTGGTCGATCTATCGGGACCCGTCCGTACAGGGCTGGCCTTGCCGTCCCGGCACCTGGGCCTGGGGTGGCATCTACGGCCATCAATGGTACGTCGATCCTGCCACCGGTCTTTCGATCGTCATCTTCACCAACACCGCCCTCGAAGGCTGCACGGGTGACTTCCCAAAAGACGTCTTCCGCGCGGTCTATGCCGATCTAGCCGGGTGAGATCCAGAAAGCGAAAAGGCCGCCCAAAGGGGCGGCCTTTCCAAATGTCCGAAGCTTCGGAACCCTATCAGCGCGAGTAATACTCGACGACCAGGTTCGGCTCCATCTTGACGGCATAGGGAACGTCGGCGAGGGCCGGCACGCGGACCAGCTTGGCGACCTTCTTGGCGGTGTCGACCTCGATGTAGTCGGGCGTGTCGCGCTCGGCGAGCTCAACCGACTCGAGAACGATCGCCAGTTCCTTGGACTTCTGACGAACTTCGATCACGTCGCCGATCTTGCAGCGGTACGAACCGACGTTGACCTTGCGGCCGTTGACGGTGACGTGGCCGTGGTTGACGAACTGACGAGCAGCGAACGGGGTCGGTACGAACTTGGCGCGATAGACGACGGCGTCGAGACGGGTCTCGAGCAGGCCGATCAGCGCTTCCGAGGTGTCGCCACGCAGACGGACGGCTTCCTCGTAAATCTTGTAGAACTGCTTCTCGCTGAGGTCACCGTAGTAACCCTTCAGCTTCTGCTTGGCGCGCAGCTGCAGACCGTAGTCGGAGGTCTTGCCCTTGCGGCGCTGACCGTGCTGGCCGGGGCCGTATTCACGCTTGTTGACCGGGCTCTTCGGGCGACCCCAGAGGTTCTCGCCCATGCGGCGGTCGATCTTGTACTTTGCACTATGGCGCTTAGACATCGCGTATCCCGCTTATAGTCAGTGTTTCTTTCAGGACGCGCGCCCTCCTCTGCTTCGATCTGGCCCGAGAGCCACCCGAAACCGACAGGGAGACACTGCGCGCGGCAGGTCCCCCACGGGACACGTGAACGGCCACGCCGGCTCCTCGTTACCAAGGAACCGGCGGGTTGATGGGGTGAATAGTCGAGTAGGCTGCCGCTGTCAAACTCAAAGCGCAGCATTTCCGGCCTTTTCACTCAGGCGCGAGCGATTTTCGGCACTTCGCTGGCAAAGAGGTCCCCGCCTTCGAGGAAACCGAAGGCGTCGAGCATTTCGCGAGCCGGATGGCGCCCGGTCGAGAAGAAACGACGCGGAGCGCCTTCGTCGCGCGACGGACCGGCACCGGCAGTTACCGTGGCGACTCGGCGGGCAATGGCAGGGGCCGGATCGATCCACTCGACCGGCCAGGGCGCCAGCTCCTTCAGCCGATCAAGCACCAGCGGGTAATGGGTGCAGGCAAGCGCTACCGTATCGGTCCGCCTGCCGTCTTCCTCGACAAAACAAGGTGCAATTTCGGCCAGGAGCTCGGCGTCGGAGACGGCCTCACCACAGAATTCCCGCTCAACGAGCTCTGCCAGTTTCTGGGAACCGACCAGAGTGAAGCGGCAATCGCCGCCGAACGTGTCGATCAGATCATGCGTGTAATCGCGCTTCACCGTGCCTGGCGTCGCCAACACCGAGGCCAGCCGCGACTTACTATGCTCGGCCGCCGGTTTGACGGCCGGCACGGTACCGACGATCGGCAGCTTAAAGCGAGCTCTGAGCGGCGGCAGCACAAGCGTCGAAGCAGTATTGCAGGCGATCACCAGTGCCGCCGGGTCGAGCACGGATAGCGCCTCGTCCAGCAGCGACACGACCCGGTCGATCAGAACGTCGGGTTCCAGCGCGCCATAGGGAAAGACGGCGAGGTCCGCGACATAGTCCATGCCGGCGTCCGGGAGCGCCCTGCCGATTTCGCGGGCGACCGAAAGGCCACCAACACCGCTATCGAACACCAGAATACGCATGGGACTTCCTAGAGCCTGTCTCGTTCCGCCAGCTGTGCCAGCCGAATACGGCGATATCGGGCCGGGCGGACTTCATCCTCGGCCCTCACAGTTAACGAAACCTTGGGCTAGACCTCGCCGTCGTCAGTGATCGGCTTCTTCGGCCGGTGATTCTTGCCATCGAGACAGGTGATGATGCCGCGCAGCGTCCGGATCTCCTGCTGCGTCAACTGCTGGCGCTGGAAGATGGCCCTGAGGTTACGGATCATCGTCGGCCGCTTTTCGGGCGGATGGAAGAAATGCCGCTCGTCGAGCACCGATTCCAGATGATCGAACAGGCCGAGCAGTTCGGCCTTGGCAGCCGGCGGTGACCGGTCGGAAGCGGCGAAGGGCAGCGCGCTGTCCGGATCCTCGAACCCCGCCTTGCGCCATTCATAGGCCACTACCAACACTGCCTGGGCAATATTGAGGGAAGCGTATTCCGGCACCACCGGCAGCGTCAGGATCTCGTCGGCCAGCGCCACCTCGTCGTTATTGAGGCCCCAGCGCTCGCGACCAAACAGCAGGCCGACGCCTGCGCCCTGGGCTTCCAGCGCCCGCATATGCTTGGCGGCGTGAACCGGTCCACGCACGGCCTTGGTGACGTCTCGATCACGCGCCGTGGTGGCGTAAACAAAGGAAAGGTCGACGATCGCATCCTCAAGCCGGTCGAAGACGCGCGCCGTGTGGATGATGTGCGTCGCCTTGGCTGCGTTGGCTTCGGCCTTTTCGTTGGGCCAGCCGTCGCGTGGGGCAACGATCCTGAGATCGGACAGCCCGAAGTTGGCCATGGCGCGCGCCGCGGCGCCGATATTCTCGCCCATCTGCGGCTCGCAGAGGATGATGGCCGGTCCGAGCCCGGCCGCATTGTCGTCCGACATGATCTTGCCTATCCCGCTGTTGGCGCGGGTTTGGCACATCACGCCGGTCAAGAAAAGGGAGAAATCCCGGACGCGGTAGTTCTGAGAGCGGGCGGCGCGCCACGGCGCCACCCGCGAACCGTTTAGCGAGGCTTGGCGACCGAGGCGGCCCGCTCGCCGCCCTGCCGCTCCAGCATCCAGCCGGGATATTCGGCCGGCAGCGCCGAGACGGCGTCGAGGCGAGAAAGCTCGTCAGCCGACAGCACCACTTCGCTCGCGGCAATATTGTCGTCGAGCTGCTCCACCGACTTGGCGCCGATGATCACCGAGGAAACGAACGGCTTGTGCAGCACGTAGGCCAGCGCAATCCGCGCCACCGACACACCCTTGTCCTTGGCGATCTCCGCCATGACGTCGATGGCGTCGAAGGCGCGATCCTTGTTAACCGGAGGGAAGTCGAAATTGGCGCGCCGCCCCTCGCCGGAGCCGTCGCGATTGTACTTGCCGGACAGCAGACCACCGGCGAGCGGGCTCCACACCATCAGGCCCACCTTCTCGGCCAGCAGCAACGGCGCGATTTCACGTTCAAGATCACGACCGGCGATGGTGTAATAGGCCTGCAAGCTGGCGATCCGATCGAGGCCGAGACGGTCCGCGATGCCGAGCGCCTTCATGATGCGCCAGGCCGGCCAATTGGAAACGCCCACGTAACGGATGAGACCGTCGCGAACCAGATCATCAAGTGCACGCACAGTCTCCTCGATCGGCGTTACCGGGTCAGTGCCGTGGATCTGGTAGAGGTCGATATAATCGGTGCCGAGGCGCTTCAGGCTGGCCTTGACGCCGTCCATGATATGGCCGCGCGAGGCGCCCCGATCGTTGACGCCCTTGCCGACGGCCCCAAATACCTTGGTTGCCAGCACCACGTCCGATCGGGCACGCCCGGAGTTACGGATCGCCTCGCCAGTGATCTGCTCGGACAAGCCTTCCGAATAGACGTCGGCCGTGTCGATGAAGTTGACGCCCTTGTCGAGTGCCCCGGCGACGATCCGGTCGGCAACCGACTGGTCGAGCGAGCCGATGGCTGTCCAGAAACCCTGGCCACCGAATGTCATGGTGCCCAGGCAGATCTCTGAAACGAGGAGTCCGGTGCCACCGAGCGTGTTGTAGCGCATGTCATCACCTTGAAAAACGGATTGAAGAACCTAAAACAGTCGGCGCATGAAGCGCGGCAAGCGGCATGGCAACAGCCCCGCCGCCCACCAAAGACATAGGACGTGCCAAGTGGCGGGAATAGCCACACCAAATGGCACACCCTGATTAGTTCAGCTATACAATCATCATCGATTGACGCTGCTATTATGAGCGCGTCGTAACGTCGCGCCAAATCACGCTTGGGCGAACTCGCTCAGACACCCGGAAGTCCTTATGGCCAGAACCGACCTCTTCGATGGCATCAGCGAGTTTCTCACCGTCGTCAGGCGGGGCAGCTTCCGCGCGGCAGCCCGCGAACTCGGCGTCACGCCGGGTGCGGTCAGCCAGGCTGTTCAAACCTTGGAACGACGGATCGGCCTGCCGCTCCTGCATCGCACCACGCGCCACGTCGCCCTGACTGAGGCCGGCGAGCGATTTCTCGCCGAGGTGCAGCCGGCGGCCAACGCCATTGCCGGCTCGCTCGACAATCTTGCCAATCTCAGCGGACGGCCATCGGGCACGCTCCGGCTGCTCACCCATAATATCGCCGCCCGCGAGGTACTGACGCCGGTCTTGCCTGACTTCCTCGCCGCCTACCCGGATATCCATGTCGAGGTCATCACCGATACCAAACGCACCGATCTGGTAGGAGGCGGCTTTGACGCTGGCATTCGTATCGGTGAGTTCATCGATCAAGACATGCTGACGATCCGCGTCACGCCACCTTTCTCCTGGGTTGTTGTTGGCTCACCTGCTTATTTCGCCGCTCACGGCAAGCCGGAGACTCCCGATGAACTTGCAAAGCACACCTGCCTACGCTTCCGCCTGCCAGATACCGGCGACCTCTATCGCTGGGAATTCGAGCGGGAAGGCGTCGCCGTCACCATAGATCCACCGGGGCAGCTAACGTCGGACGATTCGGCCCTGCTGCGCGCCATGGCCGTCACCGGCCTCGGGCTCACCTATTCCTCATCGCAGACTGCTCGCAATGAGCTGGCCGACGGCCACCTCGAAACCTGCCTCGATGCCTTTGTCCCGGCCCAGGACGCGCTCTACCTTTACTATCCCAAGTCGAGCCGCCTGCAGCCCAAACTGCGCGTGTTCATCGACGCCTGCCTCCGGAGCATGCGGGAAAAATCGAGAGACCAGTCCTAAATCCCCGGAACAAGGGATCCCAAGGCCAAAACACCGAAGGCAAGGATCAAGGCTCCCGAGAACCTCCCAACCCACAGTGCGAATCGATCGCTCAGCTTGTGGCGAACCAGTGACACGCCACCGGTCAGAATGATCCACCAGGCAAGCGAGCCGGCAAAGACGCTGCCGACCAAAACCGTTGTCGAAGCCGCGTCCGCCGTGGAGGCCAATCCGAGACCGGCGAAGAACAGTGCAAAGGAGAAGATCGTCGTCGGATTGGTGATGGTGAGCAAAAAGGTAGCGCCGATGGTGCCGAGAAGATCGCGTGCGCCAATCTCGGCTGCCGGCCGTGGTGCCCTAGGCTTCATCCCTCGCCATCCCAACCAGATCATGGCGACGCCGCCAAAGAGCCGCATCGGCAGATCGATCTCTGCGAGAAAAGCCGAAAACGCAGCAAAGCCGAGCGCGGCCAGTCCGCCGTAGAAGGCATCAGCAAATGCCGTTCCGAGACCGCCGGCAAGCCCGACCCAAAAACCTCGCTGCAGTGTGCGATTGATGCAGAGCGCACCGATCGGCCCCAGCGGGGCGGCAATCGCAAAGCCGAGGCCAAAGCCCTTGGCGGCCAGCAATAGAAGACTCACGGCGCCGCCCTCCTCGGTCTGAACGGCGGTTCCACCACCGTTGAGAGCGCAATCATGGTCTCGCTACGGGCGATCAGCCGCCGCCGCTTGAAATCATCGAGGAACGACTCGATGCCGGAGAGCGATGCCACGCGGATCTTGATGAGATAGTTCCAGACACCCGTGACGTGCTGACATTCGATAATGGCCGGATGATCGGCAGCCACCGCGCGGAAAACCGTCTCATCCGCATCGGCAGCCAGGCCGACGAAGACAAAGGCACAGACACCGAAGCCAAGCGCCTCGGCATCGGCATCGACGGTGAAGCGCCGGATCACTCCGTTCGCCACCAGGCGCCGGATGCGCTCGTTGACCGCCGAGGTCGACAGGCCGACCTCACCGCCGATATCGGCCAGAGAGCGGCGCGCATCGTCACCAAGGCACATCACGATTTGACGATCGGTCTCATCCATGCAAACAAACTTCCCGTACGACGAACCAGTGCCGATAATATTTATCGCGCAGTCTCGATTTTCAAGGAAATTTTGTCGACACACATCGTACGGACCGGATAATCACCGTCGTAGACAGCTTTCCGGAAAATCCCCTATAAATAGAAGGTGATCCGCCAGCCCATCAGAGACTGACGGCGTGGGACGGAGCGAAACGATTCCGGCTCCGTCGGGGCAAAGGAGAAAAGCATGGCATATGATGTCGCGGTTATTGTCGGCAGCTTGCGCAAGGGATCCTTCTCGCGGGCGGTAGCCGACAACCTCGCAACGCTCGCCGCGGACAAGCTGAAGCTTCGCATCGTCGAGATTGGCGATCTGCCGCTTTATAACCCAGACCTCGACGAAGCAACGCCGCCACCCGCCTGGGCCAGGTTCCGCAGTGAGATCGTTAGCGCCGACGCCGTGCTCTTCGTGACGCCCGAATACAATCGCTCGGTTCCAGGACTTCTGAAGAATGCCTTGGACGTCGGGTCCCGCCCTTACGGCAAGAGCGCCTGGAAGGGAAAGCCCACTGCCATCGTCAGCGTCTCACCGGGCGCCCTTGGAGCCTTCGGCGCCAACCATCACCTGCGGCAACCGCTGGTCTTCCTGGACATGCCCGTCATGCAGCAGCCCGAAGCCTATGTTTCCAAGGTCGGCGAGCTCCTAGATAAGGACGGCAAGCTGGTCAACGAGGATACAAAGTCCTTCCTGGGTGGCTTTGCAGCTGCCTTTGCCACCTGGATCGGCAAGCATAAGTAACCTCGCGCTGAGCGACGTCGGGAGAAACAAGATGACCATTACCAGCGAAGAAGAGCTCGAAGGGCTCAAGGCGATTGGCCGCGCCGTGGCCGATGCCATCGCCGCGATGGCCACCGCCGTCCGCCCCGGCGTCACCACAGCCGAACTCGACGAAATTGCCGGCCGCGTTCTCGACGAGGCTGGCGCCATCCCGGCCCCAAGGGCCACTTATGGCTTCCCCGGCGTTGCCTGCATCTCGGTGAGTGAAGAGATCGCCCATGGCATCCCCGGTGACAGGATCTTGAAGGCGGGCGACCTCATCAATCTCGACGTATCCGCGTCGAAGGACGGCTTCTTTGCCGACAGCGGAGCCTCCTTCGCCGTCTCGCCAGTTCCTGCCAAGCTCGACCGCCTCTGTCGGGACGGCCGTCGGGCCATGTGGGCAGGTATCGGAGCCGTGGCGCCTGGGAAACCGCTGGCTGGCATCGGTCGTGCGGTTGGCGCCTTTGCGCGCAAGAACGGCTACACGCTGGTACGCAACCTCGCCAGCCATGGCGTCGGACGCTCGCTGCATGAAGAGCCCTCGGAAATCTCCACGTGGCCGGACCCACGCGAGCGGCGCACAATTACCGAAGGTCTCGTCTTCACTGTGGAGCCCTTCCTGTCGCTGGGTGCCGAGTGGGCCGAGGACGGCGACGACGACTGGACGCTCTATTCCGAGCCGCGCGCGCCGACCGTCCAATTCGAGCACACCATCGTCGCCACCCGCAACGGACCGCTGGTCGTCACCCTCCCCTCCTGAGACCTTCCGTTTACGTTAGCGTACGCCCAAAAGCGAAGCGGTTGCACTGGCCTCGGCGGCAACGCCATGCTACAGGCGAAGCATCCGTGCGTTTGCGTATCGGCAGGCGCACGAACCGGCCCAAGGCTCGGCCACACGTTCGGAAGGTCACCCAATATGGCGAAGATCAAGGTTGCGAACCCGGTCGTCGATCTCGACGGCGACGAGATGACCCGCATCATCTGGCAGTTGATCAAAGACAAGCTGATCCTGCCCTATCTCGATATCGACATCGAATATTACGACCTCTCCGTTGAAAACCGCGATGCCACGGCCGACCAGGTGACGGTCGACGCCGCCAACGCCATCAAGAAGCACGGCGTCGGCATCAAGTGCGCCACCATCACGCCGGACGAAGCGCGCGTGAAGGAATTCAACCTCAAGGAAATGTGGAAGTCGCCCAACGGCACCATCCGCAACATCCTCGGCGGCGTCATCTTCCGTGAGCCGATCATCTGCAAGAACGTGCCACGCCTCGTTCCCGGCTGGACGCAGCCGATCGTCGTTGGCCGCCACGCTTTCGGCGACCAGTACAAGGCCACCGACTTCAAGTTCCCCGGCAAGGGCACGCTGACCATCAAGTTCGTCGGCGAAGACGGCGCGGTGATCGAGAAGGAAGTCTACAAGGCACCGGGCGCCGGCGTCGCGCTCGCCATGTACAACCTCGACGAATCGATCCGCGAATTCGCCCGCGCCTCGATGAACTACGGCATCATGCGCAAGTGGCCGGTCTATCTGTCGACCAAGAACACCATTCTCAAGGCCTACGACGGCCGCTTCAAGGACATCTTCCAGGAAGTCTATGAGACCGAGTTCAAGACCGAGTTCGAAAAGCTTGGCATCACCTATGAGCACCGCCTGATCGACGACATGGTCGCCTCGGCGCTCAAGTGGTCCGGCGGCTACATATGGGCCTGCAAGAACTACGACGGCGACGTGCAGTCCGACACCGTGGCCCAGGGCTTCGGCTCGCTCGGCCTGATGACCTCCGTGCTGCTGACGCCGGACGGCAAGACGGTGGAAGCCGAAGCCGCCCATGGCACGGTGACCCGTCACTACCGCGAGCATCAGAAGGGCAAGGAGACCTCGACCAACTCCATCGCCTCGATCTTCGCCTGGACGCGTGGCCTCGCCCACCGCGCCAAGCTCGACAACAATACCGAGCTCGCCAAGTTCTCCGCCACGCTGGAGAAGGTCTGCGTAGACACCGTCGAGAGCGGCTTCATGACCAAGGACCTCGCCCTCCTGATCGGACCGGACCAGAAGTGGCTTTCAACCACCGGCTTCCTTGAGAAGGTCGCGTCAAACCTCGAAGCCGAAATGGCCAAGTGGTAAGCTGACCTCTAAAGGTTCGGATACTGGCGGCGGATCGGAAACGGTCCGCCGCTTTTTGTTATGCCATTCCATAAGTTTGGCGGATACGAGAACCTAGCCAACCCGTCACCCGGAGCAAACCACGCGCGCATTCAACCATTCCTGCATCCGCACACTTGACAGGAAGCGCGCAGCAATTCGCGGGAGGGATGATTATTTCAGTTGCATGGCACCAATAAGAAAAACCGCAAGGAGATTAAAACAACAGAGCGCTCCTTTCGTATATTTATCGGTTAATAATCCCCCACCATCTTATGCGCATATTTTACATCGGAACCCTAATTAGTACGATTTTTGGAGTATTGTGACCAAGGCCAAAGGTATTTTCAGAATTATTCTGTGATTAACGAATTTTTTTCATAACAAAAGCCGCACCAACAATCCGGGGGCGGATATGTCGCTTTCCAACCTGTCCCTTCTGACGAAGGTAACTGGCCTTGTCGCTCTCATGTCGATCGTCGCTATCGGCGGAGCGGGCTACTCAAGCTGGCAGATGAATGAAATTGGCGGAGCCTACTCCACCACGCTGCGCGGCGACGCGCAGGCCCCTATTTTTCTGGCACGCGCCAACCGGCGCGTTTCCGACGTCGTCGCCTCTATTTACATGAACGCTGCCGCGACAACAGACGCCCTCAATGCCGCCGCAACGACCAGACGCGAGGAAGCCATGAAGGGATTCAAAGGCTTCATCGAACAGGCGCAAACGGCCTCCCCCTTTGCCAGGGACCAACTAATTGCCTACCAAGCCAAAGTGAATTCGGTCATGAGTGGGGTCTGCGCCGACACGGTCAAGGCAGCCAACTCGACAGACCCTGCCCAAAACGCAGTGGCTATGAACATGATGACGACGCAATGTGGCCCTGCGCTTGAAGAGGCTCAGAAAACTGCGGTCGGGATCAATGACCAGCTTATCAAGAATCTTAATCTGACCATCGACACAAACGAAGCAAAGACATCCGCAGCAATCTACACGACACTGTCCATCATTCTGATCATCTCCCTGGCTGTCGCGACCCTATCCTTCCTGGCCATCAAGTGGTCGGTCACCAACCCGCTTGCCAAGCTCTTGCAGCAAATGGTCGACCTGCGCAAGGGGCGCTACAGGATCACCATTGACGGCGTCACACGCACAGATGAAATCGGCAAGATCGCCAACGGACTGGAAGACTTCCGGGTTAGCCTAGACAACGCAGAGCAGGCCCGCGAGGAGGCAGCCCAAGCCAAGCAGGCCGAAGAGGCTCTTCTTAGACGCCGCGCCGCCCTGACCGACGAATTCGTCTCCGGCATGACGCATCTCTCGGAGTCCTTCGCATCTTCGTCAAACGAGGTGGCGGATTCGGCGAAGAACCTGTCGGCAACGGCAGAAGAGACGGCGCGCCAGGCTCAATCGGTGGCTGGCGCTGCCGAGGAAGCTTCCTCCAATGTCCAGACTGTTGCAGCCGGTGCGGAAGAGCTGGCCGCATCGATCCAGGAAATCGCCAAGCAGGTCGCGCACTCGTCATCGATCGCCCGCGAGGCGGCAAGCGAGGCGGCATCGAGCGCCAAGAACGTGCAGTCTCTTTCCCAATCGGCACAGCAGATCGGCGAGGTCGTCGACCTCATCAACAACATCGCCGCCCAGACCAACCTGCTGGCCCTCAACGCGACCATTGAGGCCGCCCGAGCGGGCGATGCCGGCAAGGGCTTTGCGGTCGTCGCGGCAGAGGTCAAGCAGCTCGCCGATCAGACAGCCAAGGCAACCGACGAAATTGGCAGAAAGATCGGCGAGATCCAGTCAGCCACCAGCGTGGCCGTCGAGTCGATCTCCCGCATCGTACGCACCATTGACACAATCCAGCACTCGTCAGAGGCAATCGCCGGTGCGGTCGAAGAGCAAGGCGCCGCGACGGCAGAAATCGCCAGCAACACCCAGCGCGCTGCGACGGGCACAACGGATGTTACCCAGAACATCTCGGGCGTCGGTACCGCAGCAGAAATGACCGGATCAGCCGCAACGCAACTGATGACGCTATCCGATAACCTCAATGCCCAGTCGGACGCGCTGAGAAGCAAGGTCAACAGCTTCGTCAAAAGCTTGAGCGCAGCGTAGTCGCCTTTGCTGAACCGCACCATTCATGCCCCATCAGTCCTTGTGATTGGTGGGGCACTCTTTTACCGGTGACAGACAACAAGTTGGGAGGTCAGTGCAGTATAAACGGCTCCTTTTCACATCCGTGTGACAATATCTCAGTGCGCAAAATGCTCGCTCACGCAGCGGAACTTGAGATTTCCCCACGGAATGAAAGTTATGGTCACGAAGAGCAGAGTGGTCGACACCAAAGCCAAATAGGAAAATCTTCATCATTTTAATATCTTATCGTGCGGCACGTGAATGCTCGCACGTGCAACGTCGGCTTGGCCCGGTCCAGCGGCATTCAGCAGGCATTATCGCCTTTCAATCCATACTGGTGTCGCCGCGCGATATGATCGACATTCCAACTGTCTTCACACTTATATCTGTGCTGAGCTTGACCCTGGGCGTAGCCATCCGCATTGCCCAGACGACCGAACGCAAGTGGGGACTTGAGGAATTTTCCTATGGCATGATCTGCCATGGCATTGCTTACGGCTTGTACACGCTCTCTCCAAGGCTCGGCCACTGGACGGTTTGGTTTGCCGAAGTCTCGATCGCGGTCTTTTTCTCTTTCGCGATACAGTCGTTCGAAGTCTTCTACGGAAAAAACAAACACTGGGTTCTGCACGGGATTCTGATCGGTTCTATTGCGCTTTCTACGTTCGTTCTCATCGACAACCGCCCGATCAGGATCATGTGCAACAGCATGGTCTTTATCGCCGCCGAAGCGTTCATGCTGCACCGCGTGTGGCGTAGGCGAAAGACGACGCCCGGTCGGGGCCAGCATCTGATCGCGGCAGCAATTCTCCTCAGCTTGACCACCCTATTCTATCGAGAGGTTATGGCCTTCCTGACGCTCCATGCGTCCGGTGAGATCACCGTCAGCGACCTGTCCCAGGCCGTCCTCTACATCGCCACCGTTATGAGCCTGACATTGATCACGGTCGGCGTGCTCCTCATGAACAAGGAACGCACGGATCATCTCAACCAGCTGATGATTCTCAGGGATAAGCTAACCGGTGTTTGGAACAGGCAAAAGCTGGAGGAAGTCGGCGAAGGCGAGGTCCAACGCCTTGTGCGCCATGGCACATTGACCTCAATGCTGATGCTCGACCTCGACGACTTCAAGAAGATTAACGATACCCTTGGGCACGCAGCGGGAGACACCGTCCTTCAAGCCGTAACATCGTCCTGGCTGTCCATCTTGAAGCCCACCGACATTCTCGGCCGCTGGGGCGGCGAGGAGTTCATCATTATCCTGCCCGGAACGGGCGAGAACGATGCCCTGCTCATCGCCGAGACTCTTCGAGCCGTTACGAACACGACGAGTATTGCTGGCATCAGGGGAATAACCGTCAGCATCGGTGTGTCACCCTGCCTCAGCCATGACAGCTGGAAAAGTTGGTTCGACCGTGCCGACGCTGCCCTGTATCGCGCCAAGGCAGCCGGCAAGAACCAGGTCTGCCACGACATTCCAATCGAATGGCAGGATGGAACATCGCTCATTCATTGGTCGCCCTTGTTCGAGTCCGGCCATGAGGAACTCGATAAAGACCACCGGCAGCTCGTCGAACGAGCAAACCAGCTGCTGCGCACTGTCAGAGCGAACGGCGACAAGGCAACAGTTACTCAGTATCTCAACGAAATCGGGCTGGACATGCGTCGCCATTTCGCTCGTGAAGAGTTGGTGATCGCGGACCTAAGCCCGAGTAGCCTTCAAAGGCACCGAGCCGAGCATGCCGCCATGCTTGAGCGGCTCGCCTTCCTCACGGACCGCTTCCTGCACGATGCTCTTCCGCTAGAAGCGCTTGTACAATTCGTTGCCTTTGAGATGTGCGCCCATCACATCGCGGGAAGTGACAGACGCATACTGTCGCGAATTCCGCGTTCAGAAAGAGACCGCGCGATTGATAGCGCTAGTCTGTGACGGCAAACACACGAATGCGGTGGCCGTCCGGATCCACCACCATAAGGCTGCGACCAAAATCCATGTCCGTGGGCGCCTGAAGTACCGACATGCCACGTCTGAGCCAGTCGTCGTGGAAAGCATCAACATCGGCCGGCGTTTTTAGGGCGACACCCAGCTCCAACGCACCCGGAGCTCCGCCTGTGGCAGGCTCAACACTATCCTTTGACCAAAGCCCCACCTTGATGCCGCCATCGAGAACGAACAGCGCAAAAGTCGGCGAAACCTCGACCGGAGGCCGGTCGAACAGCGAAGTGTAAAACTCCGCGCTCGTCTTCGGGCTGGCGACATGCAGCAAGTAATACGTGGGCGTAATCATCTTCAGCTCCCTGTAAGTTGCAGGAAGAAGATTACGTCAACCTACTGCCAAATTATGTCAGCATGGTGTAAATCAACGACACCGCCGTGAGTTGGTGGTCGAAGTTACAGTTCAACCGCGCGATCCCATATGAAAGAACGGCAGACGAACATAAGCCAACATGGCCCCGAGCGCATAAGCAGTCTCGAAGAAAAGGGCGGCCTCGACTATGTAAAGCGCAACGCGCAACCCAGAGGCTCCGACAGTCACAGCTTCAAGAAAGGCACAAACGCAGGCAACAAAAGCCAACGGCGCCATAGCAAACACTCGAAACTGGGCGCCAACAATCAAGCCAGCGACAACCAGAACAAGCACCAATTCGAGCGCAATCATGTATCGGCCTCCGATACTCAGGATCGCCTTTTCCCCTGCCGCAGGGTCCAAGCGAACCTCAGGTTGCGAATGTTATTTCCAGTGCGAACCTATCATGTTTAATTTTTCCGACGCGGTCTATTTCTACTTAGTCGTAGTATCACGTGAAATCAGCTTAGCCGCCCCAGAAACGGCGAGCCTTTTTTCTAACAGAAAGACAAGCGCCTCTTTTCATTCAACGTTTTTCCGGGGTCTTGGGTTCATCTAGACTTTAGTCGATAAGGGTGTCCCCTGTGGATTGAGGCGCACTGTCCTGTCATTTGTGCGCAGCCATCCAAGCCGCCTTCTCTGCGCGCTCCCATTCGACTCGCTCCGGGTCGAGAGTGCGATAGAGTGAAATGCTGTCTGTCGGCAGATATCCGAGTGCGGCGTAGAACGCCATTACAGCTTGGTTTTCGCTGCGGACCAGAAGGTTTAGCTTGGGCGCTCCGCGCGACCGGCACCAAGCCTCGGCGGCCCGGACAAGAACGCGTCCGACACCCCCTCGCCTGCAATCAGGATCGACGCCAAGATAGTAAAGAGCGCCCCGGTGCCCATCGTGTCCCGTCATCACCGCTCCGACGATGCCGCCCCCTGCCCTTGCCACAAGCACCGTTGCGTTGTCCGTCTTCAGAGCGAGGTCGACATCCGCTTCCGGATCGTTCCAAGGGCGCGTCAATCCGCAACGTGTCCAAAGGGCAATGACCGTTTGCCTTTCCTCGCCGGACATCTCCCCGACGGACACTTCCACGTTCGTAACCACAGTTCGCCCTCCTAGCAGCCCGACCAGCGCGATCTATCTTGCCGAGCATAAAGCTCATCAGAGCATTTAGATATATCCCAATCGCCGTACGGGCCATGCAAACCGCCGTCTTCGCAAGGTTGGCGAGAATGAACACGAACTTGTGATCAATCTGAAAGCATGAACTTGTTCAGGGACTTAAGGCGCAGACCGATCCGAACGTCGCGTAAACCGTGCTCAAAGCCTCTTCTAGAGCAGTCGCCTAGATTGAATTTCGAGTTATTTTAGATATATCTAATTGCATCACGAACTAACGGAGTTATCCATGCACCATAGATTTCACTTCTTCGGCTCCCGCCATGACCACGAACACGAAGATCGCCATCCAACCGGCGGTCGCGGACCGTTCGGTCGCTCGCTTTGGGGCGAACGCGGGGAACGGTCGGAACGCCATGGCCCCGGCCATCGCGGCGGCCCGTTCGGCCGTGGCCGCTTCTTCGACAACGGCGTCTTACGCCTCGTGGTACTGGCGCTGATTGTCGAACAGCCACGCCACGGCTACGAGATCATCAAGGAGATCGAGGAGCGCACCGGGGGGGCCTATGCCCCTAGCGCCGGCGTTATCTATCCGACGCTGACATTGCTCGAAGAGACCGGCCAGATCGAAGTGACCAACTCGGAAGGCAACAAGAAGCTCTATGCCGCCACCGACGCCGGTCGCGCCACGGTCGAGGAAAACCGTACTGCCATCGATGCGGTCCTCGCCCGCTTCGCCGAAGCTGGCTCCGACCGCCGTCCCGAGCGCGATCCGCGCCTCATTCGCGCTGTCGAGAACATGCGCCTCGCCCTTCATCTGAAGACTCAGAACGGCAAGCTCACGCCCGAACAGATCGACTCGCTGGCGGGATTACTCGATGAGACCGCTCGCAAGATCGAACAGATCTGAACGGCTTCAGCAAATGAAAACGCCCGCCGGAGCGATCACTCCGGCGGGCGTATTTGTATACTTGATCCAGCGGTCGTCAGCCAGCAAGCGCCTTGCGGATAGCTTCAAGCGCCTCGGCAGCCTTGGCGCCATCAGGTCCACCGGCCTGCGCCATGTCCGGTCGGCCACCGCCGCCCTTGCCACCGAGCGCCTCGGAGGCCACACGGACCAGGTCGACGGCCGAGAAGCGCGCCGTAAGATCAGCTGTGACGCCGACCACCACGCCCGCCTTGCCATCCTCGGAGACGCCAACAAGCGCCACCACACCCGAACCGAGCTTGGCCTTGCCTTCGTCGACGAGACCCTTCAGATCCTTCGGGCTGACACCCTCGGCCAGGCGGCCCAGGAACTTGACGCCGGCGATCTCTGCGACATCGTCGGATGCCGCGCCACCGCCCATGGCGAGCTTGCGCCGAACATCGGCCAGCTCACGCTCGAGCTTGCGACGTTCTTCGACCAAGGCAGCCACACGGTCGACCACGTCGCCCACGGGCACCTTCAGCTCGCGAGCAACGTTGCGAACCGTCTTTTCCTGATCTTCGAAATAGGCGCGCGCGCCATCACCCGTCAGCGCTTCGATACGGCGCACACCGGCCGCCACAGCACTCTCGGAAAGGACATGGACGAGACCGATCTCGCCAGTGCGGGACACATGCGTGCCTCCGCAGAGTTCGGTCGAATAGGTTTTGCCGGCCTTCTCGCCTTCGAGTGCGGTGCCCATGGTGACCACGCGCACTTCGTCGCCGTACTTCTCGCCGAACAGCGCCATGGCGCCCTCGGCAATCGCCTCTTCCTGGCCCATGAGGCGGGTCGTCACCGGGCTGTCCTGCAGCACGATGGCATTGGCGAGACGGCTGACCTCGGCCAGCTCCTTCTCATCCATCGGCTTCGGATGCGAGAAGTCGAAGCGCAGACGGTCGGGCGTGACCAGCGAGCCCTTCTGCGCTGCGTGCTTGCCAAGCACTTCGCGCAGCGCTTCGTGCAGTAGATGCGTCGCCGAATGATTGGCGCGGATGCGCGAACGACGGGCATGATCGACCGTCAGTTCGACCGGCTCGCCAACCTTCACGGTGCCATTCTCGACGGTCACCTGGTGAACGAAAAGGCCGTCAGCCTTCTTGGCGACATCGGTCACGACAAGACGGAAGCCGGCGCCGGAAATGACGCCGGCGTCACCCACCTGGCCACCCGACTCGCCATAGAACGGCGTCTGGTTGACGATGAGCGAGCCCGTCTCGCCAGCCTTCAGTTCGGAGACTTCCTTGCCGTCCTTGACCAAAGCGACGACGACGCCCTCGGCCTTCTCGGTGTCATAACCGAGAAACTCGGTGGCGCCGACCTTTTCGCGGAGCCCGAACCACACCGTTTCCGTGGCAGCTTCACCCGAGCCTGCCCAGTTGGCACGCGCCTCCGCCTTCTGGCGCTCCATGGCGGCCGCGAAGCCATCAGTGTCCACGGCGATACCGCGTGCCTTCAGCGCATCCTGCGTCAAGTCGAGCGGGAAGCCATAGGTGTCGTAGAGTTTGAACGCCGTCTCGCCATCGAGGCTGGCGCCCTTCTCAAAACCGCTGGTCGCCTCGTCAAGCAGACCGAGGCCGCGGGCGAGCGTACGGCGGAAGCGGCTCTCCTCGAGCTTCAGCGTCTCGGTGATGAGGGCTTCGGCACGAACGAGTTCCGGATAAGCCTGCCCCATCTCGCGGACAAGCACAGGAACGAGGCGGTGCAGCAGCGGCTGCTCGGAGCCAAGCAGGTGAGCATGACGCATGGCCCGGCGCATGATGCGACGAAGCACATAGCCTCGCCCCTCGTTGGATGGCAAAACGCCGTCGGCCACCAGGAAGCTCGAGGCGCGCAGGTGGTCGGCGATGACGCGGTGCGATGCCAGGCGCTCGCCCTCGGCGGGCACGCCGGTTGCCTCGACCGAAGCCCGGATCAGCGCCTGGAACAGGTCGATGTCGTAGTTGTTGTGAACGCCCTGCAGCACGGCGGCGACGCGCTCAAGACCCATGCCGGTGTCAATCGACGGACGCGGAAGGTTGACGCGTTCGGTCTTGGAAATCTGCTCGTATTGCATGAACACGAGGTTCCAGATCTCGATGAAGCGGTCGCCATCTTCCTCCGGCGAGCCCGGAGGGCCGCCCCAGATGTGATCGCCATGATCGTAGAAGATCTCCGAGCACGGACCGCAGGGACCGGTGTCGCCCATGGCCCAGAAATTGTCGGAGGTGGAGATGCGGATGATGCGGTCTTCGGAAAGGCCGGCGATCTTCTTCCAATAGGTGGCCGCTTCCTCGTCCTCGGAATAGACAGTGACCAGCAGCTTGTCCTTGGGGAGCCCGAACTCCTTCGTCACGAGTCCCCAGGCGAGCTCGATCGCCCGGTCCTTGAAATAGTCGCCGAAGGAGAAGTTGCCCAGCATCTCGAAAAAGGTGTGGTGGCGGGCGGTGTAACCGACGTTGTCGAGGTCGTTGTGCTTGCCGCCGGCGCGAACACACTTCTGCGACGTGGTAGCGCGGCTGTAAGGACGCTTTTCAAGACCGGTGAAGACGTTCTTGAACTGCACCATACCGGCGTTGGTGAACATCAGCGTCGGATCGTTGCGGGGTACCAGTGGGCTCGACGACACCACCTCGTGACCGTTCTTGCCGAAATAGTCGACGAAGGTCTTTCTGATCTCGTTCACACCACTCATGACGATCCGCCTGCCTGCGCTGCGACGGCCCCGCTCGCTTAACCGCGCAGTCGGCCGCCCGAACCCCATTTCTTGCGAGCCGTTCACACGCTCCCGCAACCCTGAACCCTGCATCGAACGATCGAGGAAGCGGACACCGGCCTGCGATCTTCGTCTCAGCAATCCGGGATGCCTTGAGGGGCGGTTTCCGAAAGGACGGACGCGCAGGCCAGACCAGCTCCGATCATATCGGTTCCAGGCAAGGCAATGCGTTATTTAGCCGCCGGCCATGCGCCTGTCCAGCGGCGGCGGGCGACTGCGGCAGAGCGTTTTCAAGGCAGCTCAACGCTTTCGCCCCACGGCCACATCAGCTCACCGGCATCTCACGCGCCGCCCAAGCATCAACCTCGGCCTTAAGGAGCGGAGTTCCGAGCGCCGACACGTAGAGAAGCGTCGTGCAGGGCCTGTGATCACCGAGAAAAGCGCTGAATATCTGCCGGCGGCGATCCGGATCGACTTCGCCGACCAGATAGGTCGTTATCTTGACGATATCGCCGATCGCCATGTTAGCCGCCTCGAGATTGCGACGAACATTGTCGAGCGCCACCTCAAGCTGCTCCGCAGGATCAGACGGCAAGCTGCCATCCGGATACATGCCAACCTGCCCGGCCAACACAAGCCAACGCGCTCCTGTCGGCACTTCGACCTGATGGCTATAAGCGGCGACCGGCGCATGTACGCCGGCCGGATTGCGAAACTGCAATTCTCTTCTCCCAAGCTGGACCCGCGAGTCGCCCTCGCCTATCGACAGAAACGACCCGCGCGAGCTTACTCGAGATCGGGCGCCGTGCCGTCCGCGTCTTCCTCGGGATCGCCCTTCAGAATGGAGTCAGCGATGACACCGGCATTCTGACGAATGGCAGCCTCGATCTCCGTGGCGAGCGCTTCGTTCTCGCGCAAGAACTGCTTGGCGTTCTCGCGGCCCTGGCCAAGGCGCTGGCTGTTGTAGGAGAACCAGGCGCCGGACTTCTCGACGATGCCGGCCTTGACGCCAAGATCGATCAGCTCGCCAACCTTGGACACACCCTCGCCGTAGAGAATGTCGAACTCGACCTCGCGGAACGGCGGCGCCAGCTTGTTCTTGACCACCTTGACGCGGGTCTGGTTGCCGACGATCTCCTCGCGGTTCTTGAGCGCCCCGATGCGACGGATATCGAGACGCACCGAGGAATAGAACTTGAGAGCATTGCCGCCAGTCGTCGTTTCCGGACTGCCGAACATCACGCCGATCTTCATGCGGATCTGGTTGATGAAGATCACCATGGTCTTCGACTTGGAAACCGAAGCGGTGAGCTTGCGCAGCGCCTGGCTCATGAGGCGTGCCTGCAAGCCCGGCAACTGATCGCCCATCTCGCCTTCGAGTTCGGCGCGTGGCGTCAGCGCGGCCACCGAGTCGACGACCAGAACATCGATGGCGCCGGAGCGCACCAGTGTATCGGTAATCTCAAGCGCCTGCTCGCCGGCATCCGGCTGGGAAATCAGGAGGTCGTCGAGATTGACGCCCAGCTTGCGGGCATAGACGGGGTCGAGCGCGTGCTCGGCATCGATGAAGGCGCAAACGCCACCGCGCTTCTGCGCCTCGGCAACCGTATGCAGCGCCAGAGTGGTCTTGCCCGACGATTCCGGTCCGTAGATCTCGACGATACGCCCCTTCGGCAGACCACCGATACCGAGCGCGATATCAAGGCCCAAAGAGCCGGTCGGCACCGTCTCCACTTCCACCACCTGCCCCTTGCCGAGGCGCATGATGGATCCCTTGCCAAAGGCACGTTCGATCTGCGAGAGCGCGGCGTCGAGCGCCTTGGTCTTGTCCATGGAGGTTCCTTCCACAAGGCGAAGTGAATTCTGCGACACTGGCTTCGCTCCTTATTTCACGGCCGGTCAGGGATTTCAAATTCCAGGCTAATGTACATGATTTGTTCCTATCGGCAAGCGGCATATATGTCCTTGACAGAAAAAAACAACTCTGATTTCGTTCCCTTCGTGTTCCGGTTTGGCTTAAGCGCCGGAAATCAGGGAGAAAAGCGCTGAGTATGGGGAATCGAATGGGTAGCTTCCAACCCTTGTTGGCGGTTGGCGGTTGCCATCAGGACGTACTCGGCACCGCGGGCCTTGCCTACGAGCCAGCCACGTCCTGCCCGGGCATCGTGACGCGGCGTCCGGGCGGCGTTGCACGAAACGTAGCCATCCTGCTAGGCAGGGCCGGCGCGCCGTGCCGCTTCATATCGACCGTGGGCGATGATGCCGCCGGCCGCGAACTGATGGCCGAACTCGACACCGCTGGCATCGACACCTCGGCGATGGTGATGAATTCCGTGGGGCGGACAGGCACCTATCTGGCCATTCACGATGAGACCGGTGAACTGGTCTCCGCCATCTCCGATCTTGGCCTTTACGACAGTTTCGTGCTGCCGTCAGAGGCGTTCTCGCGCGAAGAGGCAACGCGGGTTTTCGCCGACGCTAACCTCAAGCCCAGCGAGCTTGCCCGCCTTGCCGAAGCCCATGGCGACCGGCTTGTCTTCGATGCCATATCGAGAGCCAAGGCCCCGCGCCTCAAACCACTTATCGCCTCGGGCGCGCTGTTCATCTGCAATTTGCCATCGGCGGAACTCCTTGTCGGCCATCCTGTCAAGCTGCCTGTCGAGGCGGCCGAGCGGTTGGCAACCGCTGGCGCAAGGCACGCGGTCATCACCGGCGGCTCGAAACCACTGGCGATCCTTGAAGACGGAAAGATCACTCAACTGACACCACGCCCGACCGAGGTCGTCGATGTCACCGGCGTTGGCGATGCCCAGACCGCCGGCGTTCTTTTAGCCCTTTCGGCCGGTGCGAAGCTCGTTTCGGCTGTCGAGGTCGGCATGATGGCGGCGCGTGCCGCCCTGGCCACGGCCGGGGCTCTGCGAGACCTTCCCGCCAGCGTCATCGGCGCAGCCCTCGAGGCAGGGACCAGAGGGAAAGCGTGGATCCGTGGCTTGCCGCTTCGTTGAGAGGAAACGGCAATTCCCAAATTTGCACGAATCTTTGTCTTCCCCCTTTCGCAAACCGGCTGTCTCGGCGTATAGAGCAAGGCTCGGAGATCCATCACCCGCCGCCGACGTCGCGTGCCCACTCCGTGGCCCTGTCGTGCGGCCACAATCGGAGGCATGATGGCATCCCTGCCACTCGTCTATTCGCCCGAAGTCGAATCCGCGATCGCTGCCGGCAAACCGGTCGTCGCGCTTGAGTCCACCATCGTCACCCACGGCATGCCCTATCCGGACAACGTCGAGACGGCGCGTGCCGTCGAGGCGGAGATCCGCAGCCGCGGTGCCGTGCCGGCCACGATCGCCGTTCTCGAAGGCAAGATCCGCGTCGGTCTGGACGCCGAGACGCTCGATCGCCTCGGCACCATGACCGGTGTCATGAAGCTGTCGCGCGCCGACCTTGCCTTTGCGCTGGCAACCGGCCGCCCGGGCTCGACAACCGTCGCCGCCACCATGATCTGTGCCCGTCTCGCCGGCATCGATGTCTTCGCCACCGGCGGCATCGGTGGTGTGCACCAGGGCGCCGAGGAGAGCTTCGACATTTCCGCCGACCTCGAAGAGCTCGGCCGTACCTCCGTGATCGTCGTCGCCGCCGGCGCCAAGGCCATTCTCGACCTGCCCAAGACGCTGGAAGTGCTGGAGACCAAGGGCGTGCCGGTTGTCGGCTATCGCACGGATGAATTCCCAGCCTTCTGGTCGCGCCGCTCGGGCCTCAAGGCGCCTCTCCGCCTCGACTCGGCCGAGGAGATCGCTGCCTTCCAGAAGGCGCGCGGAACCATCGGCATCGAAGGCGGCATGCTGATCGCCAACCCCGTGCCGGAGACCGACGAGATTCCGGCCGTTCGGATGCAGGGCTTCATCTCGGCGTCCCTGGCCTCGGCCAAGCAGGCCGGCATTTCTGCCAAGGAAGTGACGCCCTATCTGCTTGCCGACATGTTCGAGCGCACCGCCGGCTCCTCGCTCAAGACCAACATCGCGCTGGTCATGAACAACGCCCGCCTTGCTGCCGACATCGCCAAGGCCCTGAAGGCCTGACAATAAGTTTCGATCCCACGAAAAGCTTCGGGGCTGGATCAACCAGCCCCGAGCGAAATCAAGCCGTATTCCGGCGCCCGTATGCTAGGATTACTCGGCCAGAGTTTCCTTCACGGTCGTCGCCAGCTGCTTCAGCGAGAACGGCTTGGGCAGGAAGTTGAACTGCTCGTTCTCCGGCAGGTTCTTCTTGAACGCGTCCTCGGCATAGCCCGACACGAAGATGATCTTGAGGTCCGGCTGTGTCTTGCGGAGCTCGCGAAGCAGGGTCGGACCGTCCATCTCCGGCATCACCACGTCGGACACCACAAGATCGATCTTGCCCTCGACTTCAGCCATCACCTCCAGCGCCTCGGCGCCGGTCGACGCCTCATGCACGGTGTAGCCACGCGACATCAGGGCACGAGCCGCGAAGGCACGCACCGCCTCCTCGTCCTCAACCAACAGGATGGTTGCGTTGCCTGTCAGATCGGCAATCGGAGTGGCTTCGACATTCTTCTTCGGCACCGCGTCGGCTGGCGCCTCGTGACGCGGCAGGAAGATGTGGAAGGTCGTGCCGACGCCCACCTCGGACACCGGGTAGATATAACCGCCAGTCTGCTTGACGATGCCATAGACGGTGGAAAGACCAAGACCCGTCCCCTTGCCCACTTCCTTCGTCGAGAAGAACGGATCGAAGATCTTCTCCATGATCTCCGGCGTCATGCCCGAGCCATTGTCCTCGACCTCGATATGCACATAGTCGGCAGAGGGCATGCCCTTGAACGTATAGGACGTGGCGCATTCGGCTGCGGTGACGTTTGACGTGCGGATCTCGAGCTTCCCCGCCTTGGTCATGGCGTCGCGCGCGTTGACCGCAAGGTTGATCACCACTTGCTCGAACTGATTGAGGTCTGCCATCACCGGCCAGACATCACGGCCATTGTTGACCTTGAGCTGGACCTTCTCGCCGAGCAGGCGGCTCAACAGGTTCGACAGTTCGGCCAGCACGTCCGAGAGCACCAGAACCTGCGGCCTCAGGGTCTGGCGGCGCGAGAAGGCCAGGAGCTGCCGGACGAGTCCGGCGGCGCGGTTGGCGTTCTGCTTGATGTTCATGATGTCCTGGAAGGACGGATCGGTTGGCCGATGATTGTTGAGCAACAGGTCGGAGAAGCCGATGATGGCCGTCAGCACGTTATTGAAGTCGTGCGCAACGCCACCGGCCAGTTGTCCGACCGCCTGCATCTTCTGTCCCTGGGCGAACTGAGCCTCAAGGGCGCGCTGCTCGGTGGTCTCGAGCGCATAAACGATCGCCACCTCGCCATCGCCGGCGCCCTCCTCGACTGCCGAAACATAGAAACGGGCCGAGCGATCGCCTTCGCCCGGCAACGACACATCGATTCCGGAGATATTGCCCTGCCCATTGATAGCGGAAATGATCGCTTCGGAAATCGCCTTGCGATCGCGCTCGGCGACCACGTCGGCAAGCCGTCCGCGCGGGGCCGATGCGTCCGGTTTGATGGACGAACCAAACAGACGCATGAACGGCGCGTTGTTGCGACCGATACGGCCATCCTTGTCGATAGAGGCGATGGCGGCCGGCGTATTGTTGAAGAAGCGTGTGAAGCGAACCTCGGCGGCGCGCAGCGATTCCGAGACATCCTCACCGGGCGAGCGGTTCAGCACCAGGGTGCGGCTGTCACCGACCGAACCGTCGCTGCCCACCGGCACGCGATGGATGATACGCACCGGCAGGATCTGACCATTGCGCTTCATCATGTCGAGATCGACGATGCCAGTCTTCACCTCGCCGGAAGCGCCGCGAATACCGTCAAGCAACGCCACGCCGTCGCCGACGACAATCTCCTTGAGCTGCATGGCCCCGGCCTCGAATTCGGTGAGGTCGTACCCCAGCCAGTCGGTCAGCGTGGCGTTCATATAGACGACACGACCCAGCGCATTGGCGGACAGGAAGCCGGCCGGCGCATGATCGAGGAAGTTGACAGCCCGCTGCAACGCCTGGAAGCTGTTCTCCTGCTCGTCGCGGTCCCGCGTGATGTCCGCCACCTGCCAGACATTGAGCGGCAGGGAAAGGCCATTGAGCGGCCGCACGCGAATGCGGTACCAGCGGGCCGGCCCGTCGATGCGTCCAAGCGGATGGGCGACACGCACTTCTTCCATCGCCCGTCGCCCTTCGCGGGAGGCCTGCGCCAGGCGGAAGATCACATCAGCTGTGTCAGGATCGCCGGAAAACACGCGCTCAACGGTCCGCACGTCGACGGCCGACTCGGCGCGGATCAGCCGCCCATAGGTCGCGTTGGCGTAAACAATGCGGCCGTCGCTGTCGGTCACGCAGACACCGTCGGTCATGGTGTCAAGGAAGCGCTTGGCCAGTTGCACCTGCCCGTCATTGCGCGATGAGAGGCGCACAAGCCCGATGGCTATGGCGAACAGCGAGAACACGCCGATCACGGCCAGAAGGCCAAGCAGGCCCAGGACATAGGGTTCAGCGGAAGAACGATCGAGTACCGCGAACACCGCGGCGGCGGCCACCAGAGCGAGAGCCAGCGCAATCACCACGCCCACATTGCCGCTGCGCTCTGAGCGATCGACAATTGGCGTCTCGACGGAAGGTGCCGACGGTTCGGTTTCGTTCATGCTGCTTATGCCCTGCCCGCCCACCGGCGTTGCGCTGCGAATGGCGCCAACCGGGAATCGTATCTTCGTACCATGATCTTTAGCAATCGCCCGTGACGAGGCAAACGCTGACTTGCGCCTTTTCGCTTATAGAAGCGGATGATACCAGCTTTTGCTGCAAGGAGACCTCACCGCCTCGCGTCATCAAGACCGCCAGCTCGGCTTCTTCTTGAGATTCATGACGTAGCCGACAACCTGCGCCACCGCCTTGTAGTGCTGTTCGGGAATGGCTTCATCGAGGTCCACGCTGGCATAGAGCGCGCGGGCCAGCGGCGGATTCTCGACGATTGGCACATCCGAGGTCTTGGCGAGTTCGCGAATACGCAGCGCCACTTCGTCGACGCCCTTGGCGACGCAAATCGGCGCCGGTGTCGACTGGTCATATTTCAATGCCACCGCGTAATGCGTGGGGTTGGTGACGACCACCGTTGCATCGGGCACCTTCTGCATCATGCGCTGCTTGGCCCGTTGCATGCGGATTTGCCGGATGCGTCCCTTGATATGCGGGTCGCCTTCGGTCTGCTTGTGCTCGTCCTTGACCTCCTGGAGCGACATGCGCTGGCGCTTCATGTAGCGGAAGCGTGCCCAGAAGTAGTCGACGGCGGCGATGAAGAACAGCAGCGCCAGCATGAAGCCAAGCATCCGCATCGCCAGCGCCTTCGCCACCGCGAGTGTGCGGGCGATATCGATGGTGAGAAGAGCGTCCAGCCGATCACGCTCCGGCCAGAGCACCGACACCATCACTGTCCCGAGAATGGCAATCTTGAGCAGTCCCTTGACGAAGTTCGCCAAGCTCTCCGGGGAGAACATTCGTTTGAGCCCCCCGAGCGGCGACACCTTGTCAAGTCGGGGCTCCAGCGATTTCCAGGAGAACACCATGCGGTGCTGGGCAAGATTGCCGGCAATCGCGCCGATTGCCATGAGCACCAGCGGGAAGGCCAGAGCGATCATGAAGCCGCCGACCATCGTTACATAGAGGCGACGAAGCCCGCCGCCGTCGACGGAAATATCGGCGGCATGCTCGATGAGGCCCCGCATGGAGGGCAGCAAAGTGCCGGTCATTCCCGCGCCGGTCAGTCCAATGACAGCCGTAACTGCCACCAGACCGAAGAAGGTGCCCACCTCCAGGCTTTTGATGACGTCGCCCTGCTCGTGCGCCTGCTCGAGTTTTCGTTGGGTTGGTTCTTCTGTTTTGTCGCTGTCGTCGTCCGGACCGGCCATGGCTGCCTCAGCTTGGAACGAGGCGCATCAAACCGGTTTCCAGGAAGGACCGGTAGACGCCGAACAGAGTGACGATCAGTGAAGCGAGAATGGCAAGACCGATCATGATGGTAAGCGGCATCGCCAGAAAATAGACCTGGAACTGCGGCATCAGCTTTTGCAACACGCCGAGACCCAAGTTGTAGACCAGAGCGAAAACCATGAAAGGCGCCGCAATTTGCAATGCCGTCTTGAAAGCTTCGGCAATGGTCAGGATGGCGGCGTCCTTGAAATCGGCGACGGGTATCATCTCACCCGGCGGAAACATGGTGTAGCTGCCAGCAATGCCGGCAAGTGCCACATGGTGCAAGTCAGTCATGAAAATGATGGTAACGCCGGTGACCGACAGAAAGGACGAGATGATCGCGCCCTGCTGCCCCATGGTCGGATCGATGCTTTGCGCAAAGCCAAGACCGATGTCGGATGCGATCGCAGTGCCGGCGGTCTGAATGACACTCATCAGAAGACGCGCTGTGAGGCCAATGGCAACGCCGATGATCACTTCTGCGATCAACGCAAAGATCAGCCGGTTCAGGTCGTTGGCAAGACCCGATGGGAATCGATTCGACAGCACAGGATAGAAAACGGCGGTCAGCAATAGCGCAAACGTCAGCCGCACACTCGACGAAATCGTCGGCTCGCCAATGCCGGGCATCAGCATGCACAGTGCGCCAATGCGCGCAAACAGCAGCAGAAACAACACCGTCACGTCAGGGAGGATGTGAATGATCATCCTCTGACGATCCATTCGCTGATCGTCAGCATGAAGCTGTTGAGCGAGTCGGCCATGAACGGCAATGCCAACAGAAGCACGATGAAGATGGACAGAATCTTCGGAATGAAGGCCAGCGTCTGTTCCTGGATCTGGGTTAGCGCCTGGAAAAGCGACACAATGAAACCAACGGCAAGACCGGTCAGCATGACAGGCGCCGCCACCTTGATCGTCACCCAGATGGCGGTCCGGGCCAGGTCGAGAACCTCAGCGCCACCCATTCCATCCCGCTCCAAGCCGGCGCAGGCATCAGATCGCCATGCGCATGATTTCTTCATAGGCGGAGATCACCTTGTCGCGCACCGACACCATGGTATCGAGCGCGACCTCGGCCTCCGACACGGCGGTGACGACGTCGATGATGTCGCCCTTACCAGACACATAGCTCGCCTGTTTGGCCTCCGAGGCATTTCCTTGATCAACGACCTGCTGCACCTGATCGCGCAACATGGCACCGAAATCCGGCGACTTTGCCCCGGCAGCCAGATCGGCCACCTTTTCAGCAGCCTGCCCGGACTGACCGCGATTCGCCAGCCTCGACATGGCGCCATACACATTACTGGCGTTGAGCGCGGTAGTCGTGAGCGCCATGATGATGGTTCTCCTCTGGAACGCGCTCAGCTGCGCAGGATGTCGATGGTCTTCTGAAGCATGTTGCGCGTCGACGAGACGACGTTGAGATTCGCCTCGTAAGTCCGCTGCGCGCTCTGCATGTCCACCATCTCGATGAGCGGTGACACATTGGGATATTTGACATTGCCGCGCGCATCGGCGGCCGGGCTGTTCGGCTCGTATTTCACCTCGAAGTCGGTGCGGTCGGGTACAACCTTGCCGAGGCGCACCATTTCCGCGCCCAGTTCCTTGTCGAACTTCGAGGTCACCGTCGGGATCTGCCGACGATAGGGATCGCCACCGGGCGTCGAAGCCACTGAATCCGCGTTGGCGACGTTCTCGGCGATGATCCGCATGCGACCGGTCTGCACCTTGAGGCCGGCGGAGGAGATCATCAGCGTCTTGAGAAAATCCATGGCCTTACCTCACTTCTTGCCGACAGCGGTTTTCAGAAGGCCGAGACTGCGCTGATAGAGCGAGGTAACGGTCTGAAAGTCCATCTGGTTGCTGGTGACCTTCATCATCTGGTCTTCAAGCGACACTGCATTGCCATTGGGAGTAACGTCGTAGCCGCCCACCTTATCGGGGCGAAACGGTGTGGCGTTGCTGATGGCGGGGCCGGCGATGTGCATCGGATTGGTCAGGACCGTCGAAACACCGGCATCGGACTCGCCCTCTACAGCGACCCGGAAGAAATCGGGCGCCTTGATATCGCGTGCCGTGTAACCTGGCGTCTCAGCGTTGGCGACATTCTCGGCGAGCACTTTCTGCCGCGTTTCGTGAAAGCGCAGCTTTCCTTTGAGGGCCTGCAAAACCGGCAGATCGGTCATCGACATTGAAGAACTCACCGGAAGCGGCAGCCAAACCGGCTGCCTTAAACACCGCCGAGGGAGCGGCGCCCGAAAAGTCGCGGACCTCAACCAGGATTCGCGCCTTGAAAAGCATAGGCAATATTTGCCGAGTGCAGGGTTAATGAATGGTTAACAAGCCCACGTCATACACGGAGAGAGGCTTGAAAAACGCCTGATTTGGCTGATAGCTGGGCAAAAGTGTGCGTTGGGCTTATGGTTGCGCTCCGCAAAGAGCAAAAATAGTGAGTAGCGGGAGCAAACGAAACGATGCAACGAACAAGGGAAGACGTTTCCGAATAATTTCCCATTTCGAGATAAACCCGCTATCGACTTGACGAATTGGCGCCTTCAACGAAACGCGTCTTGAGTGGAAAAATGAGATGCAGGAATTGCTGGTAACTTGGTTTGGTGCCACGGGAGCGACAGCGGTGCGCTATGCCGTAGCCCTCGCTGTCGTGATCGGACTGCTGCTGCTGCTCCGCTGGGTTCTTCGGAACTACGCTACCGGCGGTCAGTTGGCGATGATAGGTCGTGGCCGCCAGCACAGGCTGACCGTTGTCGAACAGATCGCACTCGACCAGCGTCGGCGTCTCCTGCTCGTGCGGCGCGACGGCGTCGAGCATTTGATTCTCGTCGGCGGTGGTAACGATCTCGTCGTCGAGCCCACTATTATTCGCGGCGTTCCCGTGGGCAGCCTCGGAAGGGCAACACGTCCGACACCCGCCACTCCACCCTCTCAGGAGGAGACCGAGCCGTCTGCTGCAGAGACACCGGCCGTGGCGACACCCTCGGTCGGCCCCGCCCCCGAAACCGTCGTGGCCGCGAGACCCATACCGGCCCAACGGCCAGCACCGGCTGTGGAAGCCACGCGTCCGGCATTTCCATCCCATGTGGCCAGCGAACACCCAAAGGCAACGTCGATTCAGGCTCGGCTGAATCGCGTCCCGCCTCGGGTCGTTGAAACGCCGCGTCCCACGCCGCCCTCTCCTTATATTCCGCCTGAGGCTCACCGCGTCGAGCCGACAATATCGCCCATTTCGCCGATCGTCGCCGAGAAGCAGCCTGCCGAGATGCCGCAGGTTGAGGCCAGAACTGCGGACGCGCCGCGGCTGGTTACGGTGAGCGCGCCATCACAAGCTTCGGACATCGACCCCGGCTTTGAAGATCTGGCCCGCCAACTCGACGAGGCATTGAAGAGCGAAATCGAGGAAATGAAGATCGAGGCCGCAGCGCCGGCGGCCGAGACACAGCCTGCCCCGCCTCCGGAACCCGCCCCGACGCCGGAAGCCCCAAAGCCTGCACAACAGGCAGCCTCCGCTTGGCTCCGCCCTCGCGCTGCGGCTCAAGCTCCGCGACAGACTTCGCCGCGCGAACCGGTTGCCCAGCGCGAGCCAGTTGCCCAGCGTGAACCGGTCGCCCTGCGTGAACCGGTTGCTCCGAGAGAGCCCGCCGTGCCGCGGGAACCGATCGCTCAACGTGAACCCGCAGTTCCGCGTGAAACGGTTGCCGCTCCCGCTCCGCAACGGTCGACCGTGCGCCCGCCGGTTGTCGAGCCGCGGGCAATTGAGCCGGCTGTCGAGCCAGTCGCCGAACCGGAGCCGGTCGCGCCATCTCGCGCCTCGGCGAAGCCCGTTGAGGTCACAGAGGAGCAGGCCAAGAACAACACTGACTTCTCGTCGCTCGAACACGAGATGGCCCGCCTGCTCGACGAACTGGCTGGCGATTCCAAGGGAAAACGCTGACCGCCTTGCCGCTTTCGATCGCTGTCGCCTTGAGCCTTCGGGCTGCTGGGGCGACAGTGTCCTGAGAAACTGTGCGATTCGCATACAGTCTTGGCCGAGCCCCCTGAGCGCCGGCCCTCTCGGGTAGGCGTGATGGCAAGGAACCACAGCACCGACCAGGACGGAGCGGCGGCTTTGACAAAACGCCGCCGTATCGGCATGGGCCGGTTACTGATCGTCGCCCTTTGCCCTGCCCTTCTGGGGCTGGTCTGGCTTGGTCTTTCAACCAGATATGCGGCCGCTCAGGATGTAAGCATCTCGCTTGGTCAAGGGTCCACCCTGACAGAGCGCGCAGTGCAGCTGGTGGGCCTTCTCACGGTCTTGAGCCTTGCGCCGTCGATCGTCGTGATGATGACGTCGTTCACGCGCATCGTCGTGGTGCTTTCCCTTTTGCGATCCGCCATCGGCCTTCAGACGGCACCGCCGAACGCGGTCATGATCTCTCTGGCCCTGTTTCTGACAGCTTTCATCATGGCGCCGACTTTCCAGGACGCCTACACCAACGGGATTGAACCCGTGGTCAACAATCAGGTGGAGCTGACAGAGGGCTTCGCCCGGGCGATGCAACCGATGCGCACTTTCATGCTCGCCCACGCCCGCGAGTCCGACCTGCGCCTTTTCATTGATCTGGCAAACTTGCCGCAACCCGAAAGTCAGGATGATCTCGAAACCCGCATCATCATCCCGGCGTTCATGATCTCCGAGCTTCGCCGTGCCTTCGAAATCGGCTTCCTGATCTACCTGCCGTTTCTGATCATCGACATGGTAGTCTCGTCCATTCTGATGGCGATGGGCATGATGATGTTGCCGCCGCAGGTGGTCTCGCTGCCATTCAAGCTGATCTTCTTCGTACTGGTCGATGGCTGGGCGCTTCTGGCCGGCAGCCTGGTGCGTAGCTACGCCGGAGGATAGGTGCCTCGTTTGGCACCGTTACCCTGCCGACCCGTGACAGAATGATTAACCAGCGCTGGTCTTGCTGCCGGCGTCTGCCGACGCATTGGGATCGGCAGGCTTGGTCGCAGACGCACCGTCCGCAGGTGCGATGTCAGGCTTTCCCGACGTATCGGTGTCGAGATAGCGCTTGCGATAATCGGCAAGGAAACTCTTCATCGTATCCGCGTTGGCAATGGATTTGACAATCGTCTGCAAATCGTTGCCGCTGGCTACGATCGGCCCGGTCACGGCGTCGAAAGCCGAACCGTTGACGGTGGTCGCCATCTTTTCGTTGTACTTGGAACGGAGACGATCGACGCTCATCCGATCGCCGGCCAAGGTATAGGAAATGCCGGCCTTGAGCACGGCCAATTGCTCGCTGTCGCTGAGCGGCATCGCATCGGTCCAGCGCCCACCAAGCATCCGCTCATAGGCTGTTCCGGCATCTGCATAACGATCGGCTGACCAGAGAATATCAGCCTTCAGGCGGGCAATCTCCGTGCCATCCAGGGGCTGCAGAACTTCCAGGGCGCCGTCGGGATTGCCGGACTCGGCCATTGCCTTGGCCTCGACAGTCCGCCGCTGACGTTCGATGGCCACGGGCAGCGAGGCCTGGCGAGTCGTCGAGAGCGTGAAGAGCGCTTTATCCGGGCGGTGGTCCAGAAGATAGACGAGCGCAAGGTCGGCGGCCACCTGGGCTCTTGACGCCCCGCGCAGCCTGTTCTTGACTTGGTATTCCAGCAACGACGCCGCTTGGGGCAACAGATCCACGTCAACGAGACGGTCGGCCAGCTTGCGCACCATGGCATCGCCACGGCGGCCACTCGGCGTCAACTCGCGGTAATCATAATAGAGCGAAAGGGCCTGCACTGGACTGAGATTGGAACTCTTCTTGTCGAGGAAGACCTGCGAAAAGGCGGTCTGCATCTCGTCCGTCATCTGCCGTGACGTCGGCGAGTTCGAATTCACCTGCTCGGCAACCCGCATCACCTCGAAAGCGCGGCGGTAGTTGCCCTTCTCGATCGAGTACTGCCCAAGCAGGCGCAACGTCTTGAGCTCAAGCTCATCGCCGCGCCAGGTCACGGCCAACTGTTCCAACCGGTCGATACCCTGATCGAGGGTGATCAGCCCCTCGCGCCGCTGAAGCTGCACAAGGCGATAGGTGGCTTCCGCCGCAATCGGCCCCTGGTGCTCGCGCACGATGTTGGACAGGAGCGCCACAGCGTCCATGGCATGACCCGCCGCGTCGCGGGCAAGCGCGTTCAGCAGATCCAGCCTGGCGCGCTCGTTGAGGCTCAGGCTGCTCGGGTCGAGCCGCGCCAGCAGATCACGGGCGGTGGTGTAGTCCTTGAGATCGATCGCCGACGCGATATGGCTTAAGGCGTAACGACGCTGAATGACCGGAGGGAATGTGCCGATCACCGGGTCACCCTTGGCAAACTCGGCCGCCGCTTCCTCGTGTCTGCCGAGATCGCTCAGGGCCATGGCCTTCCAAACCGATGCATCCGCGCTATCGTCGAAGTCGCGTCGATCCAGGAGCTTCAGGGTCTGCTCGGGCCTATATGTGAAATACTCACCGCCTGCCCTGAGCGCAGCCATACGACCAGACGCTGTTTCCTCTGGCGACAATTTGCCTACGAGATCGAGGATGCCGGTGGTCTCAGGACCGAGGCCTTCGGCGAGCGCAAGCGTACCTGCCTTGTACCAAAGGTTGATCCGCTCGGGCATTTCGCGAGCCTGAGTGATGGCCGTCATCAGTTTCTGCCGACCGTCCCGATAGCTTGCAGCATCCACGTTGCGCGCATCGCCGAAGTCTATGAACGCCTCCTTGCGGGCAATGGACGATCCCAGTGCACCGGGTAGATCGAACAAGGTTGCCTTCTTCTCTTCGGCAAGCGTCGAGACGGCCAGCCCACCGGGGCGGCTCACGGAGACCAGAATGCCATCCGAGTTGACCGCCAAATCATCCACCTTTGGCAGCAAGGCGAGCCCATGAATGGAGGCAAGTGCATCAAGCTCGGTGAAGCTGTGCGGCTTTACCAGTCCCCGCGCCTGCCCCTTGCCCGTCACGACGATCACCTGATCGTCACTGCGAGGATCCGTCAGCTTATGAATGCGGGACACCGGACCGAAGGGAATATCCAGCGACTTGGAACCGTCGGGATGAACCTGACGACCGATAGACAGGGGCCGGGTCGGATCGGTGACCATTTCGCCGATCGTGATCACCCACTTGGGACCATCCGGGCTCATGGTCGAAACGTAGTGGTCGATCATCTCGACGCGGATCAGCTGGGCTCCATCGATCTTCGTGGGCTCGATGCTGCGAGCAAAGCCAACGAAGGCATCCTGCAAGGTGGCGGCATCGATCGGCGCCGTGTCGTCGAACACCATCCAAAGCGTATTGTCGCGCATGAACAGAGCGGCGCCGACTTCGGTCTTGTAGGGAAAGGTAATATGAACGGCCTGTCCAACGCGTTCTGACTCGACACGGATCACGCCGTCGACCAACGCTCGAGCCACCGCGCTATCGGGCAGCTCGGCAACATCGGTCTGCGGCTTGTCAGCCTGCTTGATCTCAGGCCGAACTGAGGATGCCTCGGCAGCATGTTCGGGTTGCGAAGCGGACTGCTGTCCGGCACCCGATACTGGGGCCATGACGGCGGGCTGTGACGCCGCAACTTGCGGAACCGCCGGAGCCTCGATGTGAGCTGGAGCGTTGCTTGCGGCAGTGGCAGCCTCGCTCGGACCGCTCGAGGCACCGCTCTTGTCGGAAACGACAGGCTGTCCTTGCTGGGAGGCTTGACCTGCTTCCGTCGAACTCCCCTCTGTCGGCGCCGCCGCAGCTACATGATCGCCGGCCGAAGGAGCCTGCGCGGGTGCATCACGACCGCCAGCGCTGACAGCATTCTTCGCGCCGGCAGGCACGCTGGGTAGGGGCGAGACCGCTGCCTGCAGGGCACGATCCAATGGTGTCATGCCGGCGGGATTGTCCGGACCGCGAACGTCCACGACATAGCTGTCGCCATCCTTGTAGGCACGCACATCCGCCACGCTGTCGGCCAGCACATGGACGGTCAGCCCTTGATCACCCTGCTCGGCGGTGATGTCATTGACGAACGGCGGCGGATCAGCGTGCAGCGTCGTCAGGTCGGGCATCGCCATGCGGTTGAAGCGGAGATCGACGCCAAGATCGGTCCGACGGAAATCGACGTCAAAGGGCACATTCCATTTGAAGGTCAACCGGCTGAAGGTCGGAGCCCTCGCCGCAGAGACATCGATCCGGATCGGCTTCTCTGACTCGGCAACGAGGCGCTGGGCCGCCTCGGCGGCCTTGGCCATGTCATCGGCCTTCTTCGCGAGCGCAGTGACGACTTCGTCTGGCAAGCGCGGCGGTTCGCCTTTCCAGGTACCAGGCAGGAAGTCAACGAACAGCTGAGGCCCAGCCTCCATAACGTTGACTTTCACCGAGCGAGCGAGCGCCATGCGAACACCGAGCCCGTCGGGATCGGTCCGGGAGATCAGAACATAATCGGGAAGCCGCGTGACGGCGGCGTCGGCCCTGAGATCAACCGGTTCATCGAACTGAATGACCAGCACACCGCTGTCTGACGTCACCTTGTGTGCAGGCAGAAGATTGAGTTTCGGGAAGGTCAGGATCATGCGGCCGAAGTCGGAACCTGACTGAAACTCGACGTTGACCGGCTGGGCCACCTGTTGCGCCCGCACGGCGCTCAGCTGACCGATCACAACAAGACACAACACCGCGGCGACGGCCACAGGATGGGCCGACCACCGAACTCGTAACGCAGCCTCACGCACCAACCGGGCAAAACGCATGAACACACCCCGATGACGCCGCAACACACCGGCGCATCGGTAAGCCTATGAGGACTGCGCTTAATTTGCAGTTACTTCCGCCCGATAAATAGCAGGGTTTTCAGGGAAATATCGCCGTTTTGACCGAACTTTACTGCCCCGTCGCGGCCGGCATGATCTGCGGCAGCTGGGAGGCATCGGCGGGCACTGCCGCACCACTCTCCGCAGGTGTACCCAAGGAGGGAGCGAGTTGCTCAACCTGAACAACCACGCGCTTCTGCGCCTGCTGCGCACCAACCATCAAACCAGTGATCCGGCTCGCCTTCTCGGGGTCCATCGCTGCGATGATGGGCGACAATTTGCGCGGGTTCATGTGCAGGGCAAGCTCAAGCAGTGTACCGGTATCGAGCTTGTCGAAGACGGCAGCTGCGGCCTTTGGCTTCATGCCTTCGTAGAGAGCTACCAATGGCGCCAACTGGTCACTCACCGGAGGCGCACCGGCTGCGGCGGGAGTCCCTGGCGTCGCCCCGGCCGGAGCGACCGCAGCCGAAGGCGGTGAAGCCGATGCCGCTCCGGAGGGAACTGGTGCGCCGGCAGGTGCGGAAGCATTGGCCGGCGGGACAGCCGCGGGCGCGCCTCCACCAGCAACGCCCAGCTGCGTTTCGATGGACTGCAGTTGGTTGACGCGATCATTGAGGCGCTTCTCTGCAGCCTCGAGCAGCTTGGCTCGGAGATCGAGGTCCTGTGCGCGCTTGTCGAGTTCATCCCGCCGCACGGCGAGCCCTTCGAGAATGGCCCGCTCCGACGAACCGATCGGCGGTGAATATTCCTTCGGCCGCTCGGTATAGACGTCGGTCTTGCCTTTTGCGCCATGTCCACCTTCGGCAGGGGCGCCGTGCCCCCCCTCTGCCGCGGGAGCGGCTCCGTGCCCTCCACCCTCTGCAGACTTGGCCTCGGCGGACTTCGCATCGGCAGGAGCTCCGTGCCCCGCGTCAGCCGCCGCCGGGGGCGTGTCACCAGCCGGCTTGTTTTCGGTGGATGCCCCGTGGGAGGCATCGGCAGCGGGAGCAGCTTCCGAGGCTGGCTTTGCGTCCGTTGCCTTGTTATCGGCAGGCTTGGCATCCGCTGGTGCCGCTTCGTGCGACGCGTTTGCAGCCGGCGCAGCCGCATGTCCACCACCTTCAGCGGGCGCCGCGGCGTGGTCCCCTTCAGCGGCAGGCTTGCCCTCCGCAGGCGCACCTTCTCCATGCCCCCCACCGTGACCGGCGGCAGCTTTGTCCTGTTCGGCCTTGAGTTTCTTGTATTCGTCGGCAAGATTGATCGGCGCGGTCATCCGGTCGACGGCGGAGGTATCCGGTCCTGCGGGCTCCGCAGGCGCGGCGGTTTCACCATGTCCCTCAGCTCCCGACGCAATCGCGGGCTGCGGCCCAACCGCAAAAGGCTCCACTCCCATCACGAAGCCAAGCACTTTCACGGCAAGCAACGCCGAAACAGCGATTAGCACCAGAGGAAGCAGGCGAATCCTTTTCACGCAGCGGCCTCCCGCTTGCCGCGCCGGAGAGCTGACAGACGTTCAGCGGCCGCCTCGGCAGCAGCCTTGAGGTTCCGAGCCGTACTCTCGCGGCCCATCGGCTCAGCCTCCACGTCGACCATCGGCTGCACCGCACCAGTGCGAGCGGCACCGACAATGGCGCCGATCCGTTTGATGATTTCGTTGCCGGCCGTAAGGCGTTGGTCGAGATCACCGAGCAGCGTTTCTGCCGCAAGCATCCTACCACCCACCGCACGCTCGCATTCGGAGGCCGTTGCCTTGAGCCCAAGGATCGCCCGCTCGGCGATCTCGGTGGCCGTGATCAGCTCGGAGATCGTGGCCCGCAGCACTTCCTCGTCCGCCCTGAGCCGCGTCAGACGACGGTTGAGAATGGCGCAGTAGACGATGGTGAGCGCGAGCAGAATGGCAACGACGATCTCGATCGCCACGCCGAGATTGAGGCCGGAGGTCATGTGTTCTGCATCTCCTTCTGAACCGCGCGCTCGAAAGCGGCCAGCGTCATGCGTGGGCGCTTCAGGTTCCTGTTGATCTTCACCGACACCTTGTCGCCGAGCCGACCGATGTTGCCGGAACTAATGTGAACGTCACCGCACTTGATGGCCACCGGGTCATTGGGCGAAACCCCAAAAAGCAGGGTCTGCCCTACCTCTAGATCCATCACCATGGAGAGCGGCAGCTCCTCCTCGACCAGCACGGCATCGACGTCGATGTCAGCGTTGTAGATTTCGGTGGCGAGATGGCCTTCCCAGATGTTGTCGCGGCCGAACTTCTCGCCCATGATCATCTGCAACAAGAGGTTGCGGATGGGCTCGATCGTGGCGTAAGGCAACAGCATCTCGACAAGGCCGCCGCGATCTTCCATGTCGACGCGGAACTGGATCAGGATACAGGCATTGGCCGGCCGGGAGATTGGCGCGAAACGCGGGTTGGTCTCAAGGCGCTCCAGCGTGAAGTTGATCTGGGTGAGCGGGGCGAAGGCCTTTTCGCAGTCGGCGAGCAGCAGATCGATCATCCGCCGCACCAGATTCATTTCGATGGTCGTGTAGGGACGACCTTCGACGCGGATGGCCGAGGTGCCGCGTCCACCGCCGAGCAGCACGTCGATGATCGAGTAGATAAGCGATGAGTCGACCGTCATCAGGCCGTAGTTGTCCCACTGCTCGGCCTTGACCACCGCGAGAATGGCCGGCAGCGGGATGGAGTTGAGATAGTCGCCGAAGCGCACAGACGAAATGCCATCCAGCGACACCTCGACGTTGTCGGACGTGAAGTTGCGCAGCGTGGTGGTCGTCTCGCGAACGAAGCGGTCGAAGACGATTTCCAGCATCGGCAGACGCTCATAAGAGACGAGTGCCGAGTTGACGAGGGAGCGAATACCGCTCTGGTCGTTGGTGACGTGATCCTCGACATTGAAGCCGAGGAGATTGTCGATTTCTTCCTGGTTGAGCACGCGATCGGCGCCCCGGCTCGATGAATCGAGCTCCGCGTCGTTATCGTCGATCATTGCCGCCCATTGGGCAGCCACCGCGTCGGCGTTCTCTACGCCCTGCTCCTCCAGGGCAGCGCCCCACTCTGCGGCGAGGTCGTCCATATCTTCGCCGTTGTCAGCCCGCTGCTCGGCCAGCGCCGCGCCCCAGTCCGCAGAGAGATCGTCCTCGTCGCCGGCCATGCTCGACATCCTTATTGCACGATCACGTTCTTGAAGAGCACGTCGTCCACACGGGCCGGATAGACCGCGATGTTGACACGCCGCTGCAATTCTTCCTTGAGGCGGAACAAGCCCGCCGACCCCTGCAGATCCGAGGCCCGAAGCTCGCGCATGTAGGTTTGGAAAGCGTCGAGCACGCGCGGCAGGTTTGGCTTGATCACCTCCAGCATCTTCTGGTCGCTGACCTCGAGCGCGATCTCCATCTTGACGAAGGTCGGCCGCTCGTCGGCGGTCGAAAGATTGAGGATCATCATCGGAAGATCGTAATAGTAGGCGTGCGGCTGAGTGTCGGCAGCCACCGCCGCGACATCTCCGACCGCCGGGGCTGCAGGCTTGCCGCCCATCAGGAAGAAAGCCGCACCGCTACCGATCAGCAGCACGGCCACTGCCGCGCCACCAATGATGATCAGCTTCTTCTTCGAAGAGGAACCGCCGGCCTCGCCGCCTTCCTGTTCGCCTTCTGGTTTCGGGGTCTTGGCCATGGCCTCTGGCGCCTAATTCGGAATCGGGGAAGCCAAGCGCCTCCACCTGAAAGCTATGGGTCGGCCCATCATCAGCGACAACGATTCTTTGCCGACGCCCACAGCCCTTTCACTAGGGATCAAGATAGTTAACGATTGGTTGATAATTGGTTAATGCCCCGGCAATTGTTGCCGCCCGACACTGCCCATAGGCAAGAAACACCAAGACCTAACGGTAGGGGTTATCATTTATCTTATTGTATTTACTTTACTTTTTATTTGGCACGATCCCTGCGATTGTCATTCTCAGGAAGGCGGCGCTGGGGAGCGTGACGTCTTCCGGTTAGGACTTGGGAACAATTTGCCATGCAGAATGCAACTCTGGTGGCGCTGTCAGGACAGGTTGCGTTGAGACGCAAACTGGATGTCATCGCCAACAACGTCGCCAACATGGATACCGCTGGATTCAAGCGCGTTTCGCTCGACTTCGAGGAAACGACGATGCCGAAGGCGTCGGCCACGCTTTTCCCGCGCCGTGACCGTGACAACCGCTTCGTCCGCGAACTTGCGACTGTGCACGACTTCTCGTCCGGATCGGTCGAGATGACGGGCAACGATCTCGATGTGGCCATCGAGGGCGAGAACGGCTTCTTCGTGGTCAACACCCCCGCCGGCGAGCGCTACACGCGGGCTGGCGACTTTGCCATCGACAACACGGGGCGCCTCGTCACCTCCGACGGCAAGCCGGTGCTTGGTGACGGTGGCGAAATTACCTTCGGGTCGGAGGAGACCAATATCTCCTTCGCCCACGATGGCACCATCTCCTCCAGCGCCGGCCTGAAGGGCAAGCTCCGTATCGCTGACTTCCCGGACACCGGGGTGCTCTCCAAGGAGGGCGACAACCTGTATTCGGCCAGCGCTGCGCCTCAGGTTCCGACCTATGTCCGCATTCGCCAGGGCGCCCTTGAGAAGTCCAACGTCTCGGGCGTTCAGGAACTCACCGCCATGATGGACGTACAGCGCGCCTACGAGCGCATCACCAACATCGTGAAGCAGCAGAACGACCTCAGTTCCAAGGCCATCGAGCGCCTTGGCTCCGTCAACGCCTGATCGGCCTTAGCTCCAGGGAGCGACCGCACATGAAAGCTCTGACCATTGCCGCCACAGGCATGAAGGCACAGGAGACCAACGTCTCCGTCATCTCCAACAACATCGCGAACATGCGCACGACCGGCTACAAGAGCCAGCGCGCCAACTTCCAGGACCTGCTCTATCAGACTCTGCGCCGTCAGGGCTCGACCACGTCGGATGCCGGCACCCAGGTGCCTGCCGGCGTTCAGCTCGGCTCGGGCGTCCGCGTGGTAGCAACGCCCCGCAACATGACGCAGGGCGATCCTGAGTCCACCGGCAACGACAAAGATCTTGCGATCCGCGGCGAGGGCTTCTTCCAGATCACCCTGCCCGACGGCCGCACCGCCTACACCCGTGATGGCTCCTTCGAGCTCGACTCCACCGGTACGCTCGTCACCGCGGACGGCTATACCGTACAACCAGCCATCACCGTGCCGAACAACGCCAGCGATCTGACGATTTCGAACACCGGTCAGGTTCAGGCCAAGATCGGCAACGCGACCACAGCAACGGTTCTCGGCCAGATCGAACTGGCCCGCTTCGTCAACAAGAACGGCCTCGAGCCGATGGGCGACAACCTGTTCCTTGAGACGGCCTCGAGCGGAACCGCCCAAACCGGCAATCCCGGCGACGCAGGCTACGGCACGCTGCTGCAAAGCTATCTCGAATCCTCGAACGTCGAGTCGGTAAACGAGCTGTCGTCGCTGATATCGGCACAGCGCGCCTACGAAATGAATTCCCGCATCATCACGGCCGCCGACGAGATGTCGCAGACGACCGCCAGCCTCGGCAAGTGAGAACGGTCATGATGGGCACCCTCATTCTCAGGATCGTGTTGGCTGCCGCTCTGGCGAGCCTCGCAGCAGGCTTTATCGCAACGCACCAGGCCTCGGCTGCAGAGCTCCGGCAGCGTGCGGAGGTCGACAGTGCGATTGTCACCCTCGGGGACCTGTTCGATGGGGCTGGAGATCTTTCTGGGCGCGCCGTTTTCAGAGCTCCCGATCTCGGCGTCACCGGCGCCCTTCCAGCCGCAGACGCCATCAAGGCGGCGGCGGCAGCCGGCCTGTCCGTCGACCGCTTGCCGGTCTTCACCAGCGTAACCGTCGTCCGCCGTTCGGTGACCGTCGACGCCAGCACCATCAAGACGCTGGTTACGGCTGCAGCAACCACCCGCATGGGCGTCGCTACCGACAACATCGATGTCGTGTTCGATGGAACGGTGTCGCCCGTGGCAGCCGCAGCAACCGCCGCTACCCCTGCCACGCTTTCCGATTTCGTCCTCCAGCCCGAGTCCGGCCGTTTCAATGCCACCGTCGCCATCGATGTCGGCGGAGAAGATCGCACGGTTTCCGTGACGGGACGCGCAGTCGAGACCATGGCAGTCCCCGTGCTGAACCGACCGATCGATCGGCGCGATATCGTCCATGCATCGGATATCTCCATCGTCCGCATCGACAAGCGGCGCGTGCCGGGTTCGGCCGTCATCGATACCAGCGATCTCGTGGATATGGCGGCAAAGCGTCCCCTGCGCGCCGGCGAAACCATCGCGACGGCGGACATCGAACCGCCCCGCATCATTCTGCGCGGCGACTTGGTGACGCTGCAATACTCGCGTCCCGGACTAACACTCAGCGCTCGTGGTCGGGCGATGGGCGATGGCGCCAAGGGCGACCTGGTCTCTGTGCTCAACGAACAGTCCAAGCGCACCATCCAAGGCATCGTCACCGGCGCGGGTGTTGTCGAGGTAACCGCGCCGAGCGGCCAACCCGTCGTCAAGACGGCGATGAACTGAGGATAAGAAGATGCGCCCCTCTATCGCTCTCTCCGTCGCCATTCTCGGCATTGGCCTTTCTGCCTGCGGCAGCACTATGGATCGCCTCTCGCAGGTCGGCCAGACCCCCAAGTTGTCCGCCATCGAAAACCCGACGGCACAGCCCGGTTACAAGCCGGTTCAGATGCCCATGCCGAGCGTGCAGCCAATCGCCTATAGCCCGAATTCGCTCTGGCAATCGGGCTCGCGCACCTTCTTCAAGGATCAGCGTGCCCGCAACATCGGCGATATCCTGACCGTCAAGGTGTCGATCTCCGACAAGGCGGCCTTCGATAACTCCTCTGAACGCACACGCGCATCAAGCGACTCGACCGGCGTCGGCGGCGCCTTGGGCACGGCCATCGATACCATCGCCCTTCCCGCGGGCATGGCCGCGAGCAACCTGGCTTCGACCACGGGAGCTTCATCCTACAAGGGCACGGGCACGATCGACCGGTCCGAAAAGCTGTCGACGAATGTCGCTGCGGTCGTGACCCAGTTGCTTCCTAACGGCAACCTCGTGATCGAGGGGCGTCAGGAAGTCCGCGTCAACTATGAGATCCGCGAACTGATCGTGGCCGGTGTCGTCCGTCCGGAAGACATTGCGTCAGACAACACCATCGAGAGCACCAAGATCGCGGAGGCCCGCATCTCCTACGGCGGCCGCGGCCAGATCTCCGACGTCCAGCAGCCACGCAACGGACAACAGGTTCTGGACATCCTCCTGCCATTCTGACCGAAGCCTCGTGAGACAGCATACCGCCTCACGTAGCAGAACCATGAGATCGGCTCGCGCTCCCCAAGCATCCCAAGCGAGCCGTATCGCCAAAGAGCCGCTCCCCAACTGGCTCGAGGCGATTCCGCCGGCTCCTTCCCAAATCCGGGCCGGCTTCCCGAGCGGCGCGACCTTCCCCTTTCCCAAGTCATCCGGAAGGTCGCGCCCTTTCAAAAAACGCGAATGAAAAAAGGGGCGTCGCCAAGACGCCCCTTTTGTTTGTTCGCAAGGATGACACAATCACTCGTCGCGATAAACCTTCTCGCGACGTTCGTGACGCTCCTGCGCCTCGATCGATAGAGTGGCGATCGGTCGGGCATCGAGACGCTTCAGCGAAATCGGCTCGCCGGTCTCCTCGCAGTAGCCATAGGACCCATCTTCGATCCGCTTGATCGCAGCTTCGATCTTGGAGATCAGCTTGCGCTGGCGATCACGGGCACGAAGCTCGATCGACCTGTCGGTCTCCGAGGATGCCCGGTCGGCGATATCGGGAAGATTGGTGTTCTCGTTCTGAAGATTCTGGAGGGTCTCCTTGCTCTCGCGCAGGATGTCCTCTTTCCACTGAAGCAGTTTGCGCCGGAAATATTCGCGCTGGCGATCATTCATGAACGGCTCGTCGTCGGACGGCCGGTAGTCATCGGCAAGCTCAATCGACATCGACGGTCCTCACACACCCAAAGGCGGGCGGAATATAGCTATCCCACCCTCGCCCGACAACGGCAAATACAAGAAAATCACCAAACCTTGTAGGGGCGGCGTTTACCAATACATATCAATCGATTAAGTAGGTTGTGGTCCGCCTTGATACCTCTGCGAGCACTCAGCTGCGGAAATAGCCGAGCTTTGCGAGCTCCACTTCGGCCCGCAATTGAATGTCTTCCATGAGGCTGTCGAGACGCGGATCACCAGTCGGCTCCGTCTCGTCGAGCAGGTTGAGAACGCGCGCAATCGCCTCGCCGGACATATGTCCTGACAACAGACCGATACGGATCTCATCGAGCCGATCCAGAAGGTCACGGCCACGTTTGACCGCCTTGCGCTTCTTGCGCGGTGCATCCGCATCAACGGCCTGCAGGGCGATCAAAGCGTCAAGCCCGGCGAGCGCATGCGTCGCTGTGGCAGTCGCCGTTTTCGGTGCGCTCCCCTCGCCTTCGCTCGGCAGGGCGAAGCCCGAGCCATCGGTTCGCTTCGTCGACGATCCCGACGTGACGCCCCCGAGGCGGTTCGGACCCTGAATGCGCATCACTCGTCCCCTGAGTCTGACTCGGCAGTTTCGACACGGCAAGGTTACCGCTTCCCGGCACACCCGGCAAGAAATGCCGACGACAAAGCGACGCCCGTTGCAATGCTCCAAATCACGATATGAAAACGCGAGACAAACCAATGTTTTAGAGGAATATCCGCCAGATGGCGCGTTGGCATGCGGATTGCGAAACTGTCAGCGGGAAGCCGTGTCGGGAAACACGGGGATGATGACAATGCGGACTAAGATACTCGGCGCACTGGGCGCCCTCTTGCTGATCTTGATGGGCGCCGAAGGGGCGATTGCCGCTTCGCGCATCAAGGATATCGTCGATGTCGAGGGCGTTCGCGAGAACCAGCTCATCGGCTACGGCCTGGTTGTCGGCCTGCAAGGCACCGGTGACAGCCTGAACAACTCGCCTTTCACCAAGCAAAGCCTACAGGCGATGCTCGAACGCCTCGGCGTCAACGTGCGTGACGCAACCATGCGCACGGCCAATACCGCGGCCGTCATGGTCACGGCCAAACTGCCGGCTTTCGCCGCTCAGGGCACGTCGATCGACGTGTCGGTCAGCGCAATGGGCGATGCCAAGAACCTGCAGGGCGGCCAATTGCTGGTAACCCCGCTGATGGGCGCCGACGGTGAGGTCTACGCCATCGCGCAAGGCGCCATTGCGGTTGGCGGCTTCGACATTCAGGGCGATGCGGCCAAGATCTCGCGCGGCGTACCGACCCAGGGCCGCATCAGCAACGGCGCCGTCATCGAACGCGAGCTGCAGTTCAAGCTCGCCAGCCTCAATTCCGTCCGCTTGTCGCTCCGCAACCCCGACTTCACCACATCGCGTCGCATAGCCCTGGCAATCAATGACCTCTATGGCTCGCCGGTTGCCGAGCCGACCGATCCGTCGACGGTCCGCCTTTCGATGCCGCCGAAATTCCGGGGCAACATCGTCGACCTCCTGACGGACGTCGAACAACTGATCGTCGAGCCCGACCTGCCGGCCAAGGTGGTCGTGGACGAGGCGACCGGCATTATCGTCATGGGACAGGAAGTCCGCGTGTCGACCGTCGCCGTCGCCCAGGGCAACCTGACGGTGATGATCACTGAAAATCCGCAAGTGTCGCAACCCCAAGCGTTCGCCAATGGCCAGACCGTCGTCACGCCGCAAACACAAATCCAGGTGGCTGACGGCAAGGAGCACCAGCTCGCCGTCGTCCGCTCCGGCGTCACGCTTCAAGAGCTTGTTGATGGGCTCAACGCGCTGGGCCTCGGCCCGCGCGATCTGATCTCCATCCTGCAAGCCATCAAGGCGGCAGGCGCACTCCAGGCCGATGTCGAGGTGATGTGATGCAATCCAACAGCCTCTCCTCAGTCACCTCCGCCTTCGCCTCGAAAACCTATGCCGGCATGAACAAGGACGCAGTCGCCAAGAAGGCGCACGAAGTCGCACAAGATTTCGAGTCCGTTTACGTCGCCGACGCCTTCAAGGCCATGTTCAAGGACGTTTCCGTCGACCCGCTCAACGGCAAGTCCGACAACTCCAACGAGACATGGCGCGACATGCTGCTTGATCAGTATGCGAAAGACTTCGTCAAAAAGGGAGGCATTGGCATCGCCGACGGCATCGCCTCCCAACTCATCAAGATTCAGGAAGGGCATTCGGGATGAGCCTAGCGCTACAGGACACGCGTCCACAGCTCGTCACGAGCCCGGAGATCGCCGCGAAGCTCGTCGAAAAGCTCGGCCATGCGATGGAAGACCTTCTGGTGCTTCTCCGCGAAGAGACCTCACTGGTCAAGGCAGGCAAGCTTCGGCTGGCCGGTGAGCTCGCCATGGACAAGGAAGAGAAGGCAGCTCTCTACACGCGGCTGATGCTGGCCGCCCGCGACGAGATCGAGACGCTCAAATCTTATGTGCCGAACGAAACGGCGGCGCTCCTCAAGCGTCACGAGCTGTTCCGTGCCGAGGTGCAGATCAACCTTGCCGTCCTCGATACGGCACGCGATGTTGCCGAGGACATCCTGCGGACGGTGGCTACCGAAGTCGGCAAGGGTGAGACGCCCGCCGTCTACAGCCGCAGCGGCCACGCCAGCAGCGTCTACAGTGTCGGCGCTCGCGGTGTGGCGATCAACCGCAGCCTCTGAGCTGTTATTCGCTAGCGGCCATTATTCCGCTGCTGCCGGGCTGGTGCTTCGCATCGAGAAGCGATGCCTGAGTGTCAGCATCGGCCGGGCGATACAGCGATACGACAGCTCGGCGACCACGAACGAGAACACCAAGCCGCAAACAAGATAGAGCAAACGGCTACCCGCCGTCGCCGGCGGTTCGTCGCCAAAGACATAGCTGGCCAGGAACAGATATTCGAAGTGCCAGAGATAGGCGCCGTAGGACAGCACACCCAGGCGCCGCATGAGCGGAGCTTCCAGGATCGACATGGTCCAGTCCCAGGCAGCCGACCGGTAGATCGCCATGAACACCAGGAGCAGTGCGACACCCTGGATCGAGTAACGCACGGTCTCTCGGAAAACGTCATTGCGCACGGCCAGCGTCATCAACAGCAGCAGGCCGCCTGCCATGCCAACCGCAAGCCCCTTCCCGCGCGGCAGCTCCCACGCCCGTTGGCAGAGGAACGCCAAGGCGGCGCCATAGGCAATGGAGTCGAACCGCGCCTCGGAAGCCAGATAGGTATAGGGGTGCTGCGCCGACACGTCGGCGTAACCGCCAAACACCAGAAACAGACGATAGGTGAGACCAAACGCGAATACGGACGCGAAGAAGGTCCTCACCTTCCAGGGACTGACGAGCCAGAATGCAAACATCGCGGGATAGGTGATGTAATAATGTTCCTCGACCGACAGCGACCAGAGCTGAGGCCAGGCCAGCGAGAATGATCCGCCGTGGTTCTCCAGCCAGAACACGAAATAGTTGGTCGTGTAGGTGAAGGCTGCAACGATCTCCCCCACCCCCAGCGGGTGACCCAGCAGCGCGCGATAGAAGCCAGACACGATGACTAGGCCGGCAAGTTCGGGCAATAGCCGCAGGAAGCGCCGAATGTAGAAGTTTCGGATCGAGATCTGACCGAACCTGTTCCTCTCCGCAAGCAGCAGCGAGGTGATCAGGAACCCCGAAATGAAGAAGAAGATCGTCACACCAAGGCCACCCGGCACGATATGGTCGTATCCGAAATGGGCGACAAGGACGAGCAGCACGGCAATGGCGCGGAAGCCATCGAGGCCAGGGATGTATTTCACGTCCTGAAAGTTCACCCGCATGTGCCCAGCTCCAACAAGGAAATGGACGCCGCCTCCAAGATGGTGACCGGCGATCGCGGATTGCTTCTATCACCAGCTCCATGAGTAGCCGGTTAATCCGGCGTTTCTCTCATGCGCATTCCGGTGAGGCTGTAGCACCAGAGAGCCTTCGAAAGATCCAGCGGACGAGGCGTAGCACAGCTGGAATTGAGGACCGCGACACCTAGCCTACGTGTTGACGCGGATTGTCAATATTTCCACCGTGGACGACGCGTGCCTTTCGCTCTTTGTTAAGACTCGTGCCGTTATCTGGACCAGCCGAAGGCTCGGAAGGCAAAGACTCCCGACACATCGCGAAGATCAACAAAAACCTGCGGAAAACGCCGGATCGATAAAACTTTAACTATTCTGTAAACCTCACCTTTATTTGCGCATGCTAGCGTCCTTTTCAGGCGAACCCTTGGGATTCGCGGAAAAGGACTTTGGTCATGGATATCGGCAGCGTAAGACCGGTGATACCGGCAATCAGCGTGCCGGTGCCGAGAGCGCCGGCGGCGGCGGAACAGGCGGCGAATACCGACCTGCCCGTGGGATCGGCAGTTGCGCGATCCAACGACACAGCCTACGCCGGCAATGACCGGCAGGGAAGCGCCGACCAGTCCGGCTCGTCCAGCCTCAAGTCGACCGTAACGGTCGACAAGGAAGCTCAGGCGATCGTTTACCGGCAGGTCGACGAGATGACGGGAACGGTAGTCACCCAGATCCCAGACGAAAGCCGTCTGCGCCTCAGGGCAATGATCAATGCATGGACAGAAACCATGCACGGATCGGCAAGCTCAGCCACGGGAATGCTCGCCTGAGGGGCAAGAGGGTAACCGGAACGCTCGCTTCTGCCAGACATCGGCAGACTTAGCGCCCATCTCACTGACAAGCCTAAATGACAAAGGCGCCGCTACGGCGCCTTTTTTGCTATTCTCGGTATCCTACTATCTATTCGTCACCGCCCTGCCCGCGCAATCCCTGAGCCAGAGACCGGTTGATGGATATCAGCGCCGTGAGTTTCTCTGGCGACGGGTCTTCCATGATCTCAAGTGTACGCTTGAGAATGAACACCGTCAGATTGCCGATGTTCTCCTTGACCTCGATCGGCAGCGGATTGCTCTCCTCGGTCGCCGCAGTTCCGAGAATTGTCCAGAGCTTTCGGTTAAGCGCCAGGGCCTCTTTCACGGCTTCTTCGTCATATGACCAGTTGTCCTTGAACGACTGCAACTGGGCCGCCGCCTTGAGCAAAAGATGAGCCTCCAGCTCGCGCGGGCCCAAGGTCGTCTGCACTCGCTGGTACGCCGACGCTCCGTAACCGTTCATAGAACAAACACTCCCCAGTGTCTTCGAGCCCTTCGCCAGTCCTTGCGGGGCTCTTCTTCACTCATAGGCTTAGGAGACCAACCAGCCACTTCGACCGACAGAAACCGTTGCCGCGCTCCACGTCCGGAAGCTTCAGCCACCTGTATCGACCGTAGACATAACTAGACACCCGGTACGGTTAACAACAGGTTTAGTCAAAGAAATCAGTAATGAAACTAAGTTAACAACATGCAACCCAACTATCGATCAGAAACAAAAGTCGCTGAGGTGCGAGAAAAGAAAAGGCGGACCGAACCGGTCCGCCTTGAACATTTCGGCGCCCTAAATCTACCCTTAGCGGAGCAGCTGCAGCACGTTCTGATCGGCCTGGTTGGCCATCGAGAGCGAGGACGTCGCCAAGGACTGGCGAGTCTGCAGCGCGACCATATTAGCGGCCTCTTCATTCATGTCGGCCAGCGTCAGATTGCTGGCGCCACCTTGCAGGGTATTCATCATTTTCTTGGTGAAGTCCTGACGGTTCTCAACAACGGACAGGTTAGAGCCGAAAGTCGAAGCCTGAGAACGGACCTGCGTGATCGCCGCCTTCACCTGATCTAGGAGCGAGTCGATGCCGTTGTCTGCGTCGAGGTCCTTGGCGACCATGGTGGTCGGCAGACCAAGCTCGGTTGAGTCGACCGACTTCCCATCCTTCACCTGGATATCGATCGACGAGGTGCCGGTTTCGTTGAAGGTGATCTTGAGCTTGTCACCGCGCAGCAGATTGACGCCGTTGAACGAAGCATCGTCGGCCATCTTGTCGAGCTGATCGCGCAAGACATTGAACTGATCAGCGAGCCCCGAACGGACCGAGTTACCGTCCACTACCGAGCTGTCGCTGTTGTCACCTGTCGCCTTGCCCAGGGAGTCGGTACCCTGAATAGTCAAATCCTGGGTCGAGAGATTCTGAATACGCAGCTTGCCATTGTCGTTGGATGCCTTGACGATGTCCTTGGTCGAACTGCTGTTATTGATCTCAGCCACAAGAGTATCGATCGTCTTCAGCATGACGAGAGACGGATCAGTCTGACCGGCGACACTCGTCACATCGGGAGTAGCCGAGAAGATATCCGCGTCGGCGCCGGTGATCTGCACCGCCCCAGCCCCTTCCACGGCCCCCTGGATCTGCAAGGTTGAGCCAGGGCCGATAATTGCCTTGAACTTCGAACCAGCCGACGCAAGCTGAGAGTTGATGTTGTCAACCGCAGTGGTCACATCGGAACCAGTGGTGGCATCGAGGGTAATAGGCACCCCGTTGACCGAGAAATTATACGCCGCAGATGCACCGTTAACGGTAGCACCACCCGACAGGAAATTCGAGATATTGCCTGTCGTCGTGATGTTGCTGTTCGCAGTATCCTTGGCAACGATCTGCAGATTACTGCCAACAAGCTTCGCTTCTACCTTGCCGTTGAGATCGCTGCCCGCAATCGCTTGATTGATTGTGGTAACAACACCGGTGGCGTCGGCGCCCGCAGCATAATCGCTGAGCGTTACCGAAACCGTTTTACCCTCATAAGTGATTGTCGAGGTGCCGTTACCGGTAATCGTACCTGCGCGAGCGGTTGTCAGATCAACACCGCCGGTCAGCGAAGCTTTTGCTGCAGTCGCAGCCGGCGCCGTATACGCGGCATTCGAAACCACCTTCTGGCCGGACGACGTAGTCGTCAGATCGACCGTTGGCGTAGCAGTTCCAAAGGCCCCACCGACCAAAGTAAGCTTGGCGGCGCCAGGAGTCAGCGAAACATTAGCCGGGGAAAGGGTGTAGGAAGCCGTTTCGAACGTCTTGTCCTGGCGCGCCTGACGCAACGTCGACTGCATCGACTCCAACGTCTTGGTGATCGCGGTCAAGCCATTGTCGGCCGCCTCCAGCGTCTTCACGCCATTGTTCATCGAGTCCAACAAAGAGTCCAACTCGCCGGCACGCGAATTCAACGAAGATGCCGTGAAGAAGTTGGTGGGATTGTCGAGCGCTGTGTTGACCTTATTGCCAGTCGCCAACCGATTTTGCGTCGTCGCCATCAGCTTGGCGGTGTTCTGCAGAGACAGAAGATTCTGCCGCACAGCCTTGGTCAGATTGATGTCGCTCATTTCTGCATCCCATTTCCTTGGGGCTGACGGGTTTCTTTCAACCCGAAAACGAACCGGACCTGACGGTCGACTTGCTGCGCAAGGCTGACGCGGCGGTACCTTTCCTCCCGATTAAGACCCAACATGGTTAACAAAAGGTTTCTGTCTCTCGTTTTGCAACGGAACGGAATTAATCGGCATAAACCCTTGTTAATTATGGAAAACGTTCTGTGCCGAAGCGAGACGACGACCGCCCCTATGTTTCCGTCGGTTACCCCTCGCCTTCACGAGCGAAACGCCCCCCGACGCGCGAGCCAAACGTCATCACATTGATTCAGAAAGCGAAAACGAATTGAAGAATTGGCACCAGAACACGCCGGTCGGCGGCCAGCGAGTTCAGAAATGCAAAACGCCATTCGTTAACGAAATCCCGGATTCGTTAACGAATGGCGCAGCCAACCCAGCAGGATCGACGTAAAGCGCAAAAGCGAAGGGGGCGGCCCTTCTGGACCGCCCCCTTGATTCTCGTTCGATTCGGCCGAACCTGGCGTCAGCGGAGAAGCTGAAGCACGTTCTGGTTGGCCTGGTTGGCCATGGAGAGCGAGGAGGTCGCCAGGGACTGGCGGGTCTGCAGCGAAACCATGTTCGCAGCTTCCTCGTTCATGTCGGCGAGCGTCAGGTTGCCGGCGCCCGTCTGCAGGGTATTCATCATGTTGGTGGTGAAATCCTGGCGGTTTTCAACGACCGACAGGTTGGAGCCGAAGGCCGAAGACTGCGACCGAACGGTGTTAAGGGCCGCCTTCACCTTGTCGAGAGTGGTGTCGATGTTGTCGTCAGCATCGAGGTCCTTGGCGGTCAAGGTGGTCGGCACGCCCAGAGTGGACGAGTCAACGGACTTGCCGTCCTTGGCCAGGATGTCGATCGACGACGTTCCGGTCTCGTTGAAGGTGATCTTCAGCTTGTCGCCGCGCAGCAGGTTGATACCGTTGAACGAGGCGTCGTCAGCCAGCTTGTCGAGCTGGTCGCGCAGTTCGTTGAACTGATCGGCCAGGCCGGAGCGGACGGAGTTACCGTCGACGGTCGAGCTGCTGCTGTTGGCACCGGTGATCTTGCCCGACGAGTTGGTTCCCTGGATCTGCAGGTCCTGCGTCGACAGGTTCTGGATACGCAGCTTGCCGTTGTCGTTGGAAGCCTTGACCAGACCAGTCGTGTTAGAACCGTTGTTGATCTCGGACACCAAAGTGTCGACGGTCTTCAGCAGATTCAGGCCACTAGTCGCAGAGCCAGCGACGCTGGTGATATCAGCTGTCGCAGAGAAGATGTCAGCGTCATTGCCGGTAATCTGAAGGCTACCGGCATCAGCGGTTGCTGCCTGAATGGCAAGCTTACCACCGCTAGCAACGGCTTTAAACTTGGATCCAGCCGTAGCGAGCGTCTTGTTGATGTTGTCGACAGCGGTAGTCAGAGTCGAACCAGTCGTGGCATCCAGAGAAACAGCCGTTCCGTTGACCGAGAATTCAAGCAAGCCCGAAGAGCCGGAAACCGAAGTTGGCGCGGCACCCATCACGCTTGTGGCAGAAGAACCACTGACAGTAATGTTGCTATTGGCCTTATCGGCCGCCGTCAGGACAAGGCTGCCTGAGCTCAAGGAGGCTGTCACTTTTCCAGCAAGATCACTACCGTCGATCGCCTGCTGCACAGCAGTCTGAATACCACTAGCAACACCAGCAGAACCGTTTGCTGCAGCAGCAATGGTCACGTTGACCGTCTTGCCTTCGTAGGTAATGCCAAGCGTACCACCGGTAACGGCGGTACCGTTTGCCGACAGGTCGGGGGTGCCCGTCAGAGAAGCGCTGGTCGCAGCGGTCGGTGTCGCGTAAGCAGCGTTACCGAGCACAGCCTGTCCAGAACCAGTCGTGGTCAAATCAACAGCAGGCGTCGTCGTGCCAAAGGCACCGCCGATGAACTTGAGCTGCGGAGAGGAACCGAGCGCCACGTTTGCCGGATCGAGGCTGAACGAGGCCGTTTCGAACGACTTGTCCTGACGGGCCTGTCGCAGGGTCGACTGCATCGATTCCAGCGTCTTGGTGATCGAGGTCAAACCGTTGTCGGCGGCTTCGATCGTCTTGATGCCGCTCTTCATCGAGTCCATCAAGTTGCCGAGGTCGCTTGCACGCGAATTCAGCGAGGACGCGGTGAAGAAGTTGGAGGGATTGTCGAGAGCGGTGTTGACCTTGTTGCCGGTAGACAGCTTGTTCTGCGTCTTCGCCATCATCGATGCGGTGCCCTGCAGAGAGAGCAGGTTCTGGCGTACGGCGGCGGTCAGATTGATATCAGACATTTTTACATCCCATTCCTTGGGTGAACTCATCTTCCCCTTTCTGAGGAAGTGGGCCGACCCTAGCGCCGAGGTGTTGCCGAGCCGTTAATGCATTGGTTCAAATACCGTCTTGGCGTCGTATTTCTGAATGAGAAAGACTTTCGTCGCAGTCGCCGCCCCCGCCGACGGGGCAAATGGTTAATCGCCGAAAGACTGAAAAAGCTTCGTATTTTCGGTCTATTCCCAGCTTTTCTTCAGTCGCCGAACAGCTATTCTTAACGAATTGGGCGGTATGATTCTCAAAATGCAACTGCCCGTCCTCAGGGGCATCCATCAGAGGCACGACGATGGCCGACATCTCTCTCGCAAAATCGCTTCGCAGCACCGTGGCGACGCTGAATTGGGTGAGCGACGAATCCGCAGCCACCAGCCAGCGCCTCGATACGGGCGTCAGGGTGCAGACCGCCCTTGACGACCCCAGCACGTACATATCGGCAAAAAGCCTGTCGCTGCACGCGGGTGCACTCGACAAGTTTCTCGAGCGCCTCGATCAGGGTCTTGGCGTGATCAAGGCCGCCGATAACGGCATTACTTCTATCACCGACAGTATCAACACGCTGAAAGGCGTTGTCTCACGAGCCGCAGCGAGCAAGGACGCTTTCGAGCGCGCAGACCTTACGAAAGAGTACAACGATATTCTCGGCAAGATCGTCGATACCGCCAAGGACTCTTCCTACAGCGGCAAGAATCTTTTGCTGGGCGCCGGCAACGACCTGACGCTTTATCTTTCGACCGATCAGAATGAGTCGGTCACCATCAATGCGGTGGACTTCACCGACCTTCTCAACACGCTCGGTCTCAAGAAGCTCGACGAAGGCAAGATCGCCAGTTTTGAAACAAAACTGACAGATGGTGGATCGCCGCCTAATCCTCTCAAGTCCACCAGCAAACTGGTGGCGTCGGGGCAGTATGCCGTCGGCGATCAGATTGCGGTCAAGGACGGCTCTGGGAACGTAATCAATACTCTCACAGTTTCAGCCGACACCACGGTTGGCGATCTGGTGACTGCCTTCACCCTGCCTGACAAAGGCCTTCGCGCCACCTTGGGCAGCGATGGCGTTCTTGCGCTCGACGCGGCAGACAAGATCACCGTCACCAACACCAAGACCTCAAACATCGCCACGTCGGCCGGATCACCGCCTTCGTCTGCGACGGCGCTAACCGACAACGGACCTCCGGCAGCTCCCGCGACGACCACGAGCCTTTTGACCGCGACCGGATATCAGCTTGGCGATGTGATCTCGATCCGACAGGGCAATAGTGTTGTCGGTTCCTTGACGGTCGGTGCTACGACCACCGTGAACGACCTCGTCAACGCGACCAACATTCCAGCCAGTGGCCTCAGTTCGACGCTTGATGCGTCCGGGGTGTTGACTGTCAATTCAACGTCGGCGGCGTTTACGATCGACAGGTCTACTCCAACGACAGTGGCCGACTTGACGACCGCTAGCGCGTCATCATGGGTAAAGCGCACCGACGCCGAAGACGCGCAACAAACCGTCACCGATGCCCGTCACGCCGTCGAAAAGCACGCCACAAACATTGGCGTCGGTTTGACGATGCTCAACAGCCGAGCCGACTATGTTGGCGGCTTTTCAGACATTCTGAATGCGACGGCAGAGTCTATGCGTTCGTCGGACAAGGATGAGGACGCCGCCATGTTGCTGGCTCTGAATACCCAGCAACAGTTGGCGATCAGTTCCTTCTCGATCACCCAAACGGCCGATAGCGGCCTCCTCCGCCTGCTTGGCGGCGGAAACAGCTGACCTCGACAGGATTAGGCACGATGACCCTCAAGGTTGAACTGAAGCCCGGCGAACGCATCATCATCGGCGAGTCGATGATCACCAACGACGATCAGCGCACGCGCCTTTACATAGAGGGCAACGCGCCGATCCTCCGCGAAAAGGATATTCTGACGGTCGATTCAGCCAATACGCCAGCCAAGCGAATCTATTTGGCGGTACAACTGATGTATCTGTCGCGTGAAGTCACGAAATTCCAGGACAACTACTTTTCGTTGATCCAGGACATCATGCAAGCTGCGCCTAGCACCATCCCCTTTGTAACGCGGATCAGCAATCACATCATCGCCGATCAACTCTACAAGGCGCTGAAGGAAGCTCGCGGGCTCATCGATCATGAAAAGAAGATTTTCGATAGTCTGAAGCCGGCATCGGCCGCTGCCGAGCAGAAATAGACCAACGCGAATCTCACTGAAAAGACGAATTCGAGTTTCATCAAAATGAAAACCGCCGACCGGATTGGCTGATCCGGTCGGCGGTTTTCATTCGAGCAATGCGGGGCGAACATCGCCCCACCGATGATTACTTCATGTAGTTGAGCAAGCTGAGATTATTGAGCATCATCGACGTCGTGTAACTGGCGTTCATGCGGGTCTGCAGCGTCAGGATTTGCGCCGTCAGTTCTTCCTTGTTGATGCCCTCGACGCCATCAAGCATCACTTGAAGCGACGTCTTGGAGCTGGTCTGCCGGTCCGACGCGCTCTTGGCAACATTACCCGACACGGCGATCTCCGTGTGGATATCCGTAGGCTTTTGAGAGCCGTCTGCAAAAGCAAGCACACCGTCAACGCGCGAGGCCAGCGCCGAATAGCGCGCTTTCTCGACGCCCAGGTTCTTCTGCCGTTCGGCGTCAGTGGTAGCATTGGTGTCACCCAAGGTACCCGCCTTGGGGTCGAACTGAGCCACCGTCATGACGGCGAGTGATCGCACCATGTTGGCATAGGCTGTCTCGTTGGCGCGGACGCCATAACCGACTGTGATGTTGCTGTCGACACGAGCCGAGACATCATTACGAGGCGAAGTCGTGGTATCGTTGGGATCGATCGTCGCGTTATAGCCAACATACCATTCGACGGTATCGGTATCGGTGCCATCGCGCAGACCCGTGGCGTTCGCCAGCTGGGTGTTGTCAGTTGGGTCGGCAACATTAACACGCTGCGGCTTGCCGCCGCTGGCGGTGTCAAAGAACGTATCCGCGGCCCGCATCATCGACGCTGCCTGGAAGTTCGTCTTCGTATCGGTCTTCAGGCTCTCGTTGAGCTGGTTCTTGAAGTTGGCAGCGGTCGCGGCGACATCGACGGTCGCGGGAGTACCGGTCTGCGCGATTGTGAACTGACCATCGCCCGGCGGGCTGGTGAGCGTCGCGGTCAGCTTGATCGTCGACTTCGTGCCATCGGGATTCTGCAGCTCGAGCGAAACGCTGTCGCCGGCTTGCAGATTGGCGCCGAACTGAATGCCATAGGAGGTTGTGACGGTGTTGCCAGCGGTATCCGTGCCGGTGGTCGGCGTCAGCTTGATATGCGTGACGTCGGTCGTCGAAATGGTGGCGCCTGAAAGCTTGTATCCAAATTCGGCAGACACCGATGGCGGAGTGGCGGTAGCACCCTGACGGGTGATCGTCACGGTGTCTGGCGTCGCTGGAGGATTGTCGAGCTCCAGCCGTCCAAGATTGCCGGTGCCCATATCGGCCGTGTAGCGCTCCGCGACGACTTTCTGCAGACCGTATTTGTTACCCGAGCCATAAAGCATGTCGTTCATGCTCACCACCGGCTTGGTATCGGTGGTCTTGCCGGACATCAGGTAGCGACCGTCGGCTTCGGAATTGAGCAGGCCGATCACTTCATTCAGCGCAATCTTGGCGCCCTTCTGACCCGTCGTGGTGCCGGCCGAGTCGATATTGTAGGTGTTGGGGTCAATCGCAGAGGAAGCCTCACTCGGGATATCTTCGAGGCGGCTCATCGATTTGTCGAGCAGGGAAATGCGCATGTTCAGGACATCGGTGTTCTGAAGATAGCCGTTGATCTCCGAAATCTTCGACCGGAACGTGATCGACTGAGTGCGCCCTGCCCCGAGCGTACCGTAGGTATCGGCCTTCTGTCCCGTGGACAGCTGGCGCTGCATGTCTTCGAGCTGCTGCCGCATGGTCGACAGGAGCGACATGTTCGAACCGACGAGCACGCTGTTGATTGGCATGGCATCCTACCTGTTACTTCGGTGGCGCTTGGCGGCGCCTTATCGGAACGTATTCATGAGGGTATCCATCAGCTCCTGCGCCACGGAGAGCACCCGCGCGTTGGCCTGATAGGACGTTTGCAGCTGGATGAGGTTTTCCAGCTCGGTATCGAGATCGACGGAGCGGCTGTTGTCGTAGCGCTCCTTCAGGTTCGACGTGACGACAGACTGGCCGTCTGCGATATTCTGAGCGTCCTCGACAATCGATCCCTGCGTGTTGACCACCTGGGACAGAAGCCCCTCGAAGGTGCCCTTGAACGGGGTCGTGGACGAGCCGATGCCGATCGTCGAGGAGTAGGAGTAAACGCGGCTGTCGAGCGCATCGAGGATCGCCTGCGGCCGCGTACCATCGCCTGACAGCGTGTTGCTGCTGTATTTGACAGTCAGTGATGGATCGGCAACGACCTTTGGATTGACCGAGATGCGCGCGGCAAGGCCGGTGATGTTGTCCTTGCCATTGGTGAGGCCGGTATAGGCTTTGCCCGTGGACCCATCCAGGAACAGCGGATAGGCCTGATAGCCTCCCTGCTCGCTTGCCGATATCTCGCCGCTGACGCTGGTCAGAGATCCATGGCTCGCCGGAACCGTGGTCGCCGTAAGCGTGAGGGTCGAGGTACCGCCGGACGTCGCCACCGAACCGGAGAAATCCGTGCCGCCGGTCGCCGTGTTGATGGCGTTGGCCATCTGCGTACCAATGTCGACACCGCTGCTGAGGTCGATACCCACGACGGTATCGCCTGGCTCAGGGGTAAAGCTGTTGTCGGGCGCCGTGCCACCATTGTAGGCGACAAAGGTGATCGCACCCTTGGCACCCGCAGCATTGGTGTACTCGACCTTGAGGGTGTTGCCCTCGGTAAGGCCGGTAACATCCATCGTGTAACCGGCCGTCGTCGCAGTGTTGGCGACGGCGCCAGTAGCCTGGCGTGTCGACGTTGCTTTCGACAGCGTAGCAGCGATGGTGTCGAGCTGAGCCTGGGCGTCAACCAGCGTTTCGTCGCGCAATTCCTTGTAGGCCGCGATCTTGCCAGAGCGAATGGATCCACTCTTGAAGAGATCGACGCCCGAGCCGGGACCAGAGCTGATGCGGATTGTGCCGAGCGAGCGCTGCGTATCGTCCGTAGAATAGACGCGCGAGGCATCGACCACACCCTGCTGATCGAAGGTAAGCGTCACGGGCACATCGTCGTAAAGTTGTGTGCCGTCCGTCAGCGATATGGCCACCGCGCCACCGGGCTGGTCGGTGACGTGAATGTCCATGTATTCCGACAGTTCATCGATCGCCGCGTCGCGCTTGTCCTGAAGAGCGGAGGTGCTGTTGGTACCGCCAGCGCCAACGGCAACGACCTGCTTGTCGAGGTCGGAAATGGTCGACAGAAGCGAATTCACGCGGCTGACGGCATTGCCGATGTTCGTCTCGGCTTCCTGGCGCAGCGACTGAACGTCGCCCGAAAGTTGATTGAGGCGCGTGACGAGGGTTTGCGATGCGGAGACCGCGCTGCCCTGCGTTGCGGAATCGCTCGGCGTCGTCGCGAGCTTCTGAAGGGTCGTGGTAAAATCGCTGTAGGACGCACTGAGTGAGCTGCTGCTATTGGGCGCTCCCCAGTAGTTGTCGAGGGCAGACAGCGCGTTGACGCGCGTGTCGGCATAGGCAGACGCAGCCTGAGACGTGCGCCACTGCTTCTGCACGAGAAGGTTGATCTCGCGCGTGACCTGGTTGGCGGCGACGCCATAAACGGTCGAGTTGGCAACCTGCGCCGTCGACGACATTGTCTGGCGGCTGTAGCCGGTGCTCTTGGCATTGGCGATATTGGCCGACGTCACGCCCAACTGCTGTTGGGTGGTCCTGATGCCGGACAAAGCCGTGGAGAGGGCACTCGAAACAGGCATTTCCGTCTCGCGGTCGGAGAATATCGCGGGTTAGAGGCGGCCGTCACCCGAAAATGGCGACGGCCGCCGAAGACGTCAGCGGATGATCTGCAGGATGCTCTGCATCATCTGGTCGGCGGTGGTGATCACCTTGGAGTTGGCCGAAAACGCCTGCTGCGTGACGATCAGCTTGGTGAACTCTTCGGAGATATCCACGTTGGACGCCTCGAGCGCCGAGCTGGAAAGGCTGCCGTTGATATCGATCGGGCTGCCGCTCTTGATGGTCTCGGTGTAGGCGCCACCATCCTCGGCCTTCAGATAGCTCGCACCGTTGAAGGCGACGATCGGGATCTTCCACTTCTGAACGGTTTGGCCGTTTGAGTAGTTGTAGCTGATGATGCCGCTGTTGTTGTCGATCGACAGTCCTTCGAAGGCGCCCGTCGAATAACCGTCCTGCGTCAGCTGATTGGCGGTGGCGAGGCCGTTCTTATCAGCAAACTCCGTCGCACCCATATCGAGTGAGAGGGTACCGAAGTTCTTGCCGTTGACCGTAAGATTGTTGACGGCAACAGCGGAGGTCGAGTCCATCTGCTTGCCATTGCTATCGAAGAAAAAGCCAGTCGGAGCTGCCACAGGGCTCGTATAGGTCTCTGTCCAGCCTGCGCTGCCCGGGGCATTGCCGCCTGCGTCGTTCTTGGCCTGCCGACCTAGCGTACCATCGGTAATCGACGTACCCGAAGGGATCTGGGTCCAGACAGCAGTGGTAGAATTGGTCGCATCAAAATTTTCATTGTTGCGGTAGAACAGGCCCCACTCACTACGTCCAGTGCTGGCTTCCTCGAATTTCGACCAACGAAGCTGCACAACAGCCGGCGTGCCTTGAGCATCGTAGACGGTTACGGTACCGCCCGAAATCGAGTTGGCCATGAAATCGGCCACCTGAGTGCCAACAACCTTGCCGGTGCTGGCAATCGTATAGCTAATTGGCGGTGTAGCAGTACCGGACGGCCAGGACGGATTGTAAATGTTGGCCGTACTCACCGTTGGATTGGCCGCAGAATGGGTCGTCACCGGCTCGGTTGGCAAGTTGAGCTTATAGGTGATCTGCGTGCTCGCCTTGGCGCTCTGCGACGTCTTATCGATGGTGATGGGTCCCTTCGGGTCTTCACCAACCGCCGGCGACTGATTGATGCCGATGAGGCTGTAGCCGGAACCGTTGCGCAGGTAGGTCTGGCCGTCGCGGGAGTCGTAATACTGCTCGAAGTCGCCGGCGCGGGTGTAGCGGGCGCCAAGGGTATTATCGAGCGGATCCGAAGAGACAGTGAAGAAGCCGGTTCCGTTAAGGGCAAGGTGGGTATCGACCTTGTCACCTTGAATATCGCCGTCGAGCGTGATGGTCGAACGCGAGGACGCAATAACGCTGCCCGATGCCACACGCGCCGGGTTGGTGGTATTCGAGCGCACGAGGTCAGCAAAGCTGGTGTCCTTGCGCTTGAAGCCGGTTGTCGATGAGTTGGCGATGTTGCCCGAGATATTTTCGAGAGCGAACGACTGCGCTCCGAGGCCACCGACGGCCGAATTCATCGCGGATAGGATACCCATGCTCGTTTCCCTTACGATCTGCAACGCGGTCGGCCGGGGAGTGGCCGCTACAGATCTAAGGGCAATGGGCGTGCCAAACGGGGCTTTGATTTTTTTCCGTTTGTTTTCAGGAAACAGAGGCTTGGCGCTGGTGAATGAATAGTTAATCCGGCGGCAAGGTTCGGCATGACAGGCAGGATTTGCCGAGGCAAACCAAGCCACTCGGCATTATTTGGCGCTCGGCGCGCGGATGCCGGCCATGATTTCGGAAAGCTGCGGACGACGCCTTTCCAGAAACGGCAGAGGACGACAGACATCGATCGCGGCAACGCCGACGCGGGCGGTCAGCAGCCCGTTGATTACGCCCTCACCGAGGCGTGCCGACAGCTTTGCCGCGAGCCCATGGCCGATCAGCTGCTGGGCGAGACCATCGCCGACGGCAATCGAGCCGGTAACAGCGAGATGAGTGAGAACCAAGCGTGTCAGTCGCGCCAACCCGATGAAGCCGGGGCGGCCACCGTAGAGAGCAGCAAGACGCCGTATCAGTCCGAGCGTTGCCACTATCACGAAGATCACGTCGACAGCGGCGCGAGGCGACACCGCCGTCACCACGGAAACGCGGGCCGCCGCGTCTGATACCAGTCTGCGCGCAGCAGCGTCGAGAGGAGCGAGGAGATCCGCTTCCGCCAGCACCAGCCGGTCGCGACCGTCAATGACGTCAGCAACGCGGGCCTCGGTCGCCCGCCGGCCGGACGCCAGATCAGGCCGGTCCGCGTAGAGCACGACGAGGTCGTTCACCACCGCCTCGGCCTCCGGCCGATCGTCACGCGTGGCGGCAAGATCGGCGCGCCGTCGCATGCGATCGATACGCTTGAGCCAGATCAGCCCGGCAATCTCTCGCACGGCAATGGCGACGACGGCTACCCCGGCCAGGGCGATCAGACCGATCGCCAGCCAACCGAGCCAGTCCTCGCGAGCGAACAGGTCGCGCACCAGTTGATCGAGCCAAAGCCCGATGGCCAGCGAGAGAATGCCGCCAACCGCACCGAAAAATACCCGCGACCAGGAAAAACGCCTGCGTACCGGCACAAGAGGCACGGGCTGATCGTCAGCTTCGATCGCCTCTTCGACGATCACGGCGGCATCCGCCTGCGGCGCTTCACCAGGGCGAACATGGCTGACGTCATCAGCCGTCAGGTCGAAGGCGGTTGGGCGGCGCGTCATGCCAGACGGTCTCCGAGCAGGAAGTCCAAGGCGCGGTCGAGGCGGATATGCGGCAGCGACAGGCTGACGCCTTCGGCAGTCACTTCCACCGGCGGCGGACGGAAGCGCAGGAAGCGCAAGGCATCGAACGCTGGCTCGTCAGCCTCGGGCTCCTTGAACAGCATCTGCGGGTTTTCCGGCAGGTCGCCCGGAAAAAGCGCTATCTCTTCCTTGCCATCATAAAGGTGATCGTCGAGAAGCTCACCTTCCTGCGGCACGCCGAGAATACACGGCAGACTCTCGCCGTTGCGGCGTACGGTTGCTTCGCGCGTCGCACGTACCGCGGCCAAAGCCTTGACGTCCACTTCGGCGCCGGAGAATGACGCTCGAGCAATTGCTCGATCGGTCAGCCGTCGAAGCACCAGCTCAAGTCGGTCGTGGCTGAGATGATGAAGGTGATCGGCCTTGGTGGCTGCAAACAGGATACGATCGATGCGGCGGGTCAGCACCTGCCCGAGCCAGGAAGAGTGGCCAGGACGGAAGCAGGCGAGAATTTCGCCGAGTGCCACTTCCAGATCAAGAAGCGCCTCGCGTCCACCGTTCAGGGCGCTGAGCACGTCGACCAGCACGACCTGTCTGTCGAGCCGGGCAAAATGCGTGCGGAAGAACGGCCGTACCACGACATCCTTGTAAGCTTCGAAGCGGCTTTCCATCAGCGCCCACAAACTATCGCGCGGCGCTTCACCGCTCTCAGGCAGTTCCAATGGGGAAAACGTCAGCGCCGGCGAGCCGGCCAGATCGCCAGGCATCAGGAAGCGACCGGGCGGCACCATGGAAAGCGCCAGGCTGCCGCCGCGCGCCGCGCCGAGATAGGCGGAGAAAAGCTCGTGTAGCCGGCCGGCGACCTCGTCATCGGCCGGGCCAAGCGGATCGATCCCCGAGGTATGCGTAAGCCAATCGGCGGCGATGGCAGTCCGCCGTGGCTCGCGAGCCCGCTCCAGCGTCTCAAGGCAAAACGTCCGGTAATCCTTGGACAGCAAAGGCAGGTCAAGAAGCCACTCGCCGGGATAATCGACAATATCGAGGTCGAGCTTGCCCCGCCCGAGCGACCGGCCGAGAAAGGTGGCGCTCTCATAGGCGATGGTCAAGCGCAGCTCGGAGATCTGGCGCGTCGACTCCGGCCAGACCCTGGTATCGGTCAGTTTTCGTACATGGCCCCGATAGTCGAAGGTCGGGACATCGGGATGCAGCTGGGGCCGGATGTCGGCGCCAAGAAGACGGCCGGCCCGCCAAGGCTCGAACATCGGCAGGCGCCCGCCATGGGTCAGGTTATGAATGAGAGCCGTGATGAACACGGTCTTGCCGGCACGGGAAAGCCCCGTCACGCCCAGCCGGAGCGACGGCGAACCGAGGCTCCAGGCGAAATCGGCCATGTTGTCGAGCGCAATGCGCGCCTCGTCGGAAAGCGTGGTGAAGCTCACGACCCCATCGAACCTCGCTCGGCGCGAAAGGCGCCGCGGCCTCTATGTAGGCACGCCGCGCCTGGTCACAATGGCGCAACGCATCGGACCGAAAGATGGAGTCCGGTTTCCGGAAAATCCGATGCGCAAATAGAGCACTAGTCTCCGACAGGCCCGCCGAGATCGGCCGGCGTGACGAAGGAGACGAGACGCCCGGTGTCTGGTTTCACCTCATGCCAGCCGATGGGAAAATCGATGACGGCCAGCGAAGCGGTCGGAAACTTCGTCTCAAGTTCCGCCAGCATCGCCGGATCGCCCTCGCCCGGCAGCGTTGCCGCGAGCCTGTGGATAGACGGATTGTGCCCTACGACCAGAAGTCGTTCGGAACCGTTGGCGTGACTGGCGATCACCTTGAGCATCGCTCCCAGCGAGGCTTCGTAGATCTCACGAACGTAGTCGACGGCGACGTGGTCCGGAAGAAAGGGACGCAGCTCCTCGAATGTCTCACGGGTTCGTGCCGACGGCGAACACAGCACCAGATCGGGCACGTAACCTTCCTTGGCCATGTGGCGGCCGACCGCTGCCATGGCCACCTTGCCCCGATCGGCCAGCGGCCGGTCGAAATCTTTCTGGCCCGGCAGCCCCGGGGGAGATTTGGCGTGTCTGAGCAGAAAAAGACGTGGCATTGGCGGCCTCCGGGACTCCCATCGCGCCGGACTTGGCGTAATGTCCAATCATTCTAACCTGATTCCGGCTGCCGGCGCGGTCCCGACGATTTGTCGCTTTCCGGTGGGTCTCGCAAACTTTGTCGTCCCGGATCTCTAAGGATCATTTCATGCCTACCGCTTCGGATGTTGAGCCGCGTTTTTCCAACCAGGCTGACGCCATCCATTGGCTTCGCGACCGCCGGATCAACGAAGTCGAATGCATCATCCCTGACATGAACGGCATCATGCGCGGCAAAATCGTGCCGCGCGAGGATTTCATCCGCATCATCGACGCCGGCGTCCGGTTGCCGGAATTCGTGTTCTTTCAGGCCGTGACCGGCGACAGCGCCGTCGAGAGCAAGATCGTCAACCCGCTCGACCGCGACATTCGCTGCATTCCCGATCTCTCGACGCTGCGCCTGGTGCCTTGGTACGACGAGCCGACGGCGCAGGTGATCTGCGATTGCCACTTTGCCGATGGCCGCCTCGTCGACTTTGCACCGCGCTCGGTCCTGCGCCACGTCGTCGAGGCCTACGCCGCCCACGGCATACGTCCGGTGGTGGCACCAGAAGTGGAGTTCTACCTGACCGGACAGAACGATGACCCCGACCTGCCGCTCGAAGTGCCGATCGGCCTTTCCGGCCGCAAGGAAAGCGGCAGCCAAGCCTATGGCATCGAGCACGCCAACGACTACGACCACGTCGTCAACCAGATGTACGACTACTGCGAGGCCTCACGCATCGAGATCGCCACCATGGCGCACGAGGCCGGCCCGGCGCAGCTCGAAATGAATTTCCGCCACGGCGACCCGATCGAGCTCGCCGACCAGACCTTCCTGTTCAAGCGCACCGCCCGCCTCGCCGCCCGCAAGTTCGGCATGGTGGCCACTTTCATGGCCATGCCGCATCAGGAAATGCCCGGTTCGGCCACCCACATCCACCAGTCGGTGGTGCGCGTTGGCGACGGCGGCAACATCTTTGCCAATCCAGACGGCAATGACACCGACCAATTGCATCACTACATCGGTGGCCTGCAGCGCTACGTTCCCAAGTCGATGAGCCTGTTCTGTCCCAACGTGAACAGCTACCGCCGCATTCGTCTTGAGAGCGATGCGCCGATCAACGTCCACTGGGGCCGCGACAACCGCACCTGCGGCCTGCGTGTGCCGGACTCCGGACCGGAGTCGCGCCGTGTCGAAAACCGGGTGATCGGCGCCGACAGCAATCCCTATATCGCCATGGCGACGACTCTGGCCTGCGGCCTGATCGGCCTCGAAGACAAGCTGGAGCCGGACGAGGTGGTGACGGTCGACGCCAAGACGTTGGGCGTGACGCTGCCCATCCATCTGTCGGACGCGTTGATCGAGCTTGGTGAGTGCGAGCGCCTCAAGGCAGTGCTGGGCGCCCGTTTCGTCGAAGCCTACATCGATGTCAAACAGCTCGAACTCCGACTTTACAACCGCGTCATTTCAAGCTGGGAACGCGAGTACTTGCTGCTCAATGTCTGACGGTTGCCAATACGCCCGGCAAGGGTTGCGGCAAGCCGTTGCCCCGGCAGTTCGATGAACCGCCATGTGACGAGAGACATCGCCATCACCAAGGCGATATAGATCCCGGCAACAATCGACTCGCGCAGCGCGACCTCGCCCGGCACCAACACGTCGATGCTCTGCGAAAGACGGGGCACCAGATAGGCGACCAGGAACAGATGGGTCAGATAGACCGAGTATGAGAGCCGGCCGAGCCATTGAGCGGGCCAGGTCGCCATGAAGCGCGATATCAGGCCACCGTCGCTGGCATGGGCAAACACCAGCACGAGGAAGACCAGCGGCGCAGCATAACGTGCTCCAGGGAGATAGGCCGTTGCCCATACCAGGCCAACGCCCGCCAAGGCCGCCGGAATTTCGGCGCGCCCGTCGGCGAGTGTACGGAAAGATCCGCGGCGATGTAGCCATTCGGCGACCACGCCTGAGAAGAAGCCGAGGATGCAGCGCACAATGCCGAACACATCGGTGCTGATCATGCCGCGGCCGGTGAAATCGACGAACAGGACAACCCACGCAACAAGGGCAAGCACAAGGGCCACCATGGTGCGGCGGGCGGCATTGCCTGCAGTGAACACGGCAACGAGAGCGAACAGCGCGTAGGTCCAGATCTCGGCCGATATGCTCCAGCTGGGGAAGTTCCAGGTCAGTTCTGGCCCGAGACGAACGGTTTGCAGGAACAGCGCGATCGGCAGGATATCGGAAGGATTGCGCGCCGCGTCGAAAGCAGCATGTTCCGACGAAAAGCCGGTCTCACGCACCAGAGCCAGCTTGGCGAGCTCGACAGCGATGAAAAGCACCAACATCGTAAGGTGCAGTGGCCACAGGCGCCCAAGGCGTCGAACGGCAAAAACGGCAACGCTGGAGCGATCGATCAACTCATCGGCGTAGACGCGGGCCATTACGAAACCGGACAGCACGAAGAAGAAATCGACGGCAAGTGTCCAGGAGTCGAGCGAGGGAACCGACGTCAGGTAACCGTTGAGCTGCAGATGGATAAAACAGACGGCGAGCGCCCCAACCCCTCTCCAGCCGTCGAGTGCCTTCATACGCATGGCATCGCTCCTGCTCGCTGCCTCATGCCGGAACTAGTCCGGCCATGCTGCAGCGAAAAATATCCACGACAAAAGTCCGTGGAAGAGCTCAACTTTAATTCTGCCAGGCGGCTGGAAGCAATCTAAACTGAAAATTAAGGATAACGGCGCCGGCCGTCTCTCGTCAGGCCTGACGCTCGGGAATGTGCACCACCAGGCCATCGAGCTCGCCACTCACCTTGATCTGGCAGGAAAGGCGCGAAGTGGGCCGGGGGTCGGCAGCAAAGTCGAGCATGTCCTCTTCCATCGGCTCGGGCTCGCCGGTCGCGGCCACCCAGGCTTCATCGACATAGACATGGCAGGTCGCGCACGAGCATGCGCCGCCGCATTCGGCCTCGATGCCGGGAACGAGGTTCTTGACGGCATTTTCCATCACCGTGGTGCCGATCTCGGCATCCACGTCATAACGAGTGCCTTCGTGGGAAACGTAAGTGATCTGGGGCATGGAAACCTGCGACTACGGGGCGCTGCCCCTCGGGCCGTGTGGCTCAGCCTCATCATCTGTCCGGTACAGACACCGGAGCCATGCTGACGCCAAACCTCAGTGACAATTCATTGTTCTGACGGAGCTCATGAATTTGGCCATCGAAACGAGGCTGAAAGTCGCCTCGAAGTTCAGGTTTGTTCGACTCCGACTTAGTCAGTTCCACATATAGCAGCGCTCGTATCCGTCAAGCCCTGGTGCCAAGGTGAGCTTCGATGAAGGCGGTGGCCGCCTTGACGGCCCTGTCCAGTTCAGAGAGATCCGCGTTGACCGCTCCGCCACGCAGAAGGCGAGCCTCAAGCGCTGCCGCCGTGTTCGCCACCGTTGTCGCGCCAATGCCTCGTGCCGAACCAAGCAGCAGGTGCGCTGTCGCTGCATCTGGAGACGTCCTCAGCTTGGACATGCAATCGCGCGCCTGCTTCAGGAACAGTCGCAACACCTCGGCCTCAAGCTCGGCACTCCCGAATGTCTGCTCCGCGAGATGCTTCAGATCGAGAGGATGGGATGCGCCGTCGTCGTCTTTGGTCACCGCTCTCGCCTCCTCCAGATTTTCCCTACGCCCTTCACAAGGGTAATAAATAGGGTCAATCACTGCGCCGCTGACGTCGAGGAGCCGCCGAATTTCTGAAGATATGGTTAATTTGATAGATGCAATCCAAGCCTGTTGTCCTAGCGCGAGAAGGCTCGCCTAGAGGCTTCCAACATAAACAAGATCGGCCTGGCCGGCGCCGAGAGGGCGCGAAACGCGAAGGTTACTGGTAACCATATGTTTTAAGCCAATATTCAAGTCAAAAGCCTAGCGTCTTGACTGTGTCCGCGTGGCATCTCCGGTCTGGAATGCGCGGACGTAAAGGGATTACGCGCAGGCCCGTGCGCTCGAAAAATATGAACAACGATATCCGAAAATAACAACCAGAAGATGAATAATAATGTTCTACGCCTATTAGCGGCTTGTTAACAATACCGGGCACTGGGGGAGCTTTCCTTGTCCGGAAGGGCCTGTTGTGCCATTACATTTTAATAGGCATTCCTCGGCCGGCGTAGCTATTGCCGCCCCATTCAGGGCGCATGGCGGTCGGGAAAGCCCGAGTTCATGTTTCTTGCCTGGGCCAGGCAAGGACATGGTTCGACCGGGACAGCAACCGGGGGTAAACCTTGGGAGTTGTTCCGCGGCAAGTATGCGGACATGAGGGTACCATGGTAAAGAGCACCAAGGCATCGAACCCGGCGGATGATGCACTCTCCGCCGTCGAGGAGGCCCTGAAGATCGACTTCGGTGTCTCGGCCGATGCGCCGAAATCAACCGACCAGGATACCTTCACCGAAAGCCCGGATGTCTCGGCGCGCGCCTCGCTCAACGAGGTGACTGATGCGCCAAGACTTTCGTCCCGCCCAGGTCGCGCGCCTGCCAACGACGACCGGCGATCGGTCTCCGCGATGCTCTATCAGTTGCAGCGTCGCCCGTCGTCTGTCCCCTTCTGGATTGCGCTCTTCGCCTCGGCCATCTGGGTCGCCTGCGGCTTCTATGTCGCTCGCGCCGCCTTCGGCGACTTCGCCGTGCTGGCCCAGCCGTCCGTTTTGTTCGCTCGGCCCGAGGGCTTCGCTCTCGTCGGCGGCATTCTCGCGCCAGTGGTGCTGTTCTTTGCCATCGCCACCATGATCTGGCGCGCCCAGGATCTGCGGCTTGCGGCTCGCTCCCTCACAGAGGTGGCGATCAAGCTGGCCGAACCTGAAGTTTCTGCCAAGGAAAACGTCGTTACGGTCGGACAGGCCATCCGCCGCGAAGTCGCCGCCATGGGCGACGGCATCGAGCGCGCCCTCGCCCGCGCCAGCGAACTCGAAGTGCTGGTCCATAACGAGGTATCCTCGCTGGAGCGGTCCTACGCGGAAAACGAACTGCGCATCCGCGGTCTGGTCGAGGAACTCGTCAACCAGCGCGAAAGCGTCATCGCCAACGCCGAGAAGGCCCGCACCGCCATTTCGGGGGCTCATCAGAACCTCTCCGAAGAGCTGCGCACCGCCGGTGATCTCCTCACCAACCGCATCGACGAGACAGGCCGTAACGTTACCCGCACCTTCGGCTCGAAGGCCGAGGAGCTGGCGCTGGCCTTCGAAGCCGCAGGCAACTCGGTCACCGAGACGGTTGCCAAGCGCGGCGCCGACTTCCTGGCGACGCTGAGCAGCGAACGCGAGAGCCTCATTGGCGGCCTGACCGAGACCGGCTCCGCCATCAACGAAGCGATCTCGACCCGTAGCGAGGCGCTGACGCGCACGATTACCGAAGAAGGCACGCGCCTGGTCACCGCCATCGGCACGGAAACCGAACAGCTTGGCTCGGAACTGGCTAAACGCTCGGACGAGTTGGTCTCGACCATCGCCACCCGCGCAGCCGACCTGTCGGCCGCCCTCAGCGACGGCACCGGCGAACTCGCTTTCACGCTGGCCTCGCGCACCGAGGAACTGGTTTCGACGCTTGCCGCCCGGTCGGACGAGCTGTCTTCAACCCTTACCGACCGCACCGCCGACATCGCCTTCACCCTGTCGGCCCGTACCGAGGAAATCGTCTCCTCGATCGCCGCGCGCTCGGATGAACTGTCATCGACCCTCTCGGTCCGCACCTTTGAGCTTGGCAAAACTCTGGGCGAGAAGGCCGATGAAATCGGCACGACGCTGTCGACCCGCACCGCCGAGTTCTCTTCGGCCCTTACGGAGAAGAGCGAAGCCCTGGAAAGCACCCTCGCCCTGCGTTCTGCCCAGTTGGCCAGCACCATCGAGGCCCGCACCGGCGAACTCAGCGCGGAGCTGACCGACAAGACCCAGATGATCGACCAGACGATCTCAAGCCGTACCAACGAGCTGGCCGAGACGCTGTCGACCCGCGCCGAGCTGTTCGGAGCCACGCTGGCCGAGCAGTCCGCCAACTTCGATCGTACCATTGGTCATCGCGTCAACGAGTTGGTGTCGACTGTCGCCACCTCGACGTCGGTCATGGAAACCCAACTGCTGACCCGCACCGACAATCTCGACCGGGTGTTGACCGAACGGTCTCAGGAGATCTCCGCGACCCTCGACAGCCGCACCGGCTCGCTCGAGACTCTGCTGCGCGATCGCAGTGATGCTATCATCTTCTCGATCGACACCACCGTCGCCGCGCTTGAGGAAAACCTCACGCTGCGCACCAAGGAAATCGACGAGACCTTGGCCCGCTCCGGCCAGACGTTTGCCGAGGATATCTCGCAGCGCGCCTTCGCCGTCAGCGAGCAGGTCGCCCGCACGACGGACGAAGCTTCCAAGGCGATGGCCGAGAAGATCGAAACCATCAACGAGACGCTGCGCTCCACCTCGGAGGGCGTGCTGCTCGACCTGTCGATCCGCGGCAGTGAGATAACCGATCGCCTCGACCAGACCGGCAATCTCATCACCTCGACCATCACCGAGCGCGGCACCGATCTGGTCAACAAGCTCGCAACGACCGGCGAGGCCGTCCACACGGCGATCAACGTCAACGGCGTCGACCTCGCCGACCGCATCGCCGCCTCGGGCCAGGAAGTCGCCCGCATGATGGACGATCGCACCACGTCGATCCGCGGCATCATCGACGGCGCCACGCTGTCGGTGGAGACGCTGCTCGCCGATAGCGGCAGCCTATTCTCCGAGCGTCTGTCGACCATCGGTGCCGAGATCGCCCGTGCGGTCAACGCCCGAGGCGAACGCGTCGCCGAGACGATCCTTGCCGCCGGCAGCCAGATCGCCAACCTGCTGGACGACCGCTCCGACAGCATGTCGGTCAGCTTCGCCGAGCGTATCCGCATCCTCGACGAGATCATCAACGGTCGTGCCGCCGAGCTGGTGGAAAGCCTGGTCAGCCGCACGTCGATGCTCGACGGCTCGCTCGAAGAGCAGATCGCCCGCATCGAAGCGGCTCTCGCCGAGCGCACCCTCACCATCCAGAACGCCCTTTCCGAAGGCACCAACGCCCTTGAGGCGACGCTTTCCGGCCGCTCCGGCGCTATCACCGGCCTCATCGACGAGCGCGTCGAGCGGCTGGGCGCTGAGTTCGACAAGCGTTCCGGCACTCTGGTCGAGACGCTCGACGGCCGTACCCAGGCGGTTCTCGCCTCGCTGGAAGGCCGCGCCGGCAGCTTCGGCGAAGCGCTGGAAGGCCAGCTGGCCGCCTTCGACGGTAGCGTCGGCAAGCGCCTCGAAGACGCTACCCGCACCTTCGCCGATAAGGCTGATGCTCTGACGGGGACGCTCGACAACCGCATCGAGCTCATCGACCATGCGCTCGATGGCCGTGCCCGCCAGATCACCGAAACCCTGATGGCCCGCACTCGCGACCTGGCCCAGGCTTTCTCGGCCGGTCAGTCGGAAATGGTCGATGCCATCGAAGGTCGTCTCGACGCCGTCGGTCGCTCGCTGCAGCGCAAGACCGAAGAGTTCACCGAGACGCTGGCCGACAAGGTGGCCGAGATCAACGTGTCGCTCGGCTCCAAGGTGTTCGAGGTCGCCGAGACGCTCGACAGCCGCGCCAGTTCGCTGGAAGTCTCGCTCACCCAGCGCCTTGCCTCCATCGTCGACATGCTCGGCAGCCAGACCGAGACGGCACGCGAAGAACTCGCCCGCGCCCTCATCAACGCCGCCTCCGTGCTGCAGAAGGAAAGCGCCCGCGCCCGTGAAGACCTCACCGGGTCCGTGGAAGCAGCCGCCGACAAGCTGCGCGTCGAGGCCGACCGTGCCAAGGCCATCGTCACCGAGGCCATGGCCGCGATCGCCAGCGAGATGGAAACCGGTTCGGTCCGGGCTCGCGATGTGGTCTCCAGCGTTCTCGAAGGCATGTCCGAGCGTCTCGCCGGCGAGAGCGAGCAGGTCCGCAGCGTGGTAGTCGCCGCCATTGATGGCGCCGCCACACGCCTTGCCGCCGAGGGCGAGAACACCTCGCTTGCCGTCAGCCAGTCGCTGGCCGGAGCCGAGGATCGTCTCGCCAGCCTGCGCGACGAAACCCACGGCACCCTCAACGAGCTCATCAGCACCCTGTCCGACGTGCTCTCCACCGAGAGCCAGAAGGCACGGGAGAACGTCTACGAGGCGATCACCGCGGTCGAAGGCCGTCTGGTGGGCGAGAGCGAGCGCGTCCGCGACACCATCATCGGTTCGGTCGACGACGTCACCGGCCGCATGGCTGCGGAAAGCGAAAAGGCACGTGCCGGCCTGATCGGCGCCATCGACGAAGTCACCGATCGCCTGTCGGAAGAGACGGCCCGGGCTCGCTCCAACCTCATCGGCTCGGCCGAGGCGGTCACTGGCCGCATCTCCGGCGAGACCGAGCGGTCGAGCGAGGTCCTGGCAGCCGCCATCGCCGCGGCCACCGAGCGCCTCGCCGACGCGACACGCGATCTCGAAACGGTTCTCAACGCCCGCACCGAAGCCGCTGCTTCGGCAATGGACAGCCGCGCCGAGCGTGTGGTTGATCTCGTCACCCGCCGCATGGCCGATCTTGCCGAACTGGTCGACGGCCGTGGCAGCGAACTCGCCAATGCCTTCCTCTCCAGCACCCGTGCTCTCGACGAAGCCGTCGGCAGCCGCGGCGAGGAAGTCGCCGGCATGGTCCGCACCGCCGCCAGCGACGTATTGGATGCGCTGTCCAAGGGTGGCGAGGGCGTCAGCCGTGCCATCACGCAGCGCGGCACAGACGCAGCCGAGGCGCTCAAGCAGGCGACACTGTCGCTGATGGCCACCTTCGACGAACAGGGCCGCGATGTCCTGCAGTCGCTCGATGACACGACCACTCGCGTCAAGACCGACGTCGTGGCTGTGCTGGAGCAAGTGGACGACGCCAACCGCGGCCTTCGGACCCTGGTCGACCAGGCAGCCGGCAACCTTGCCCGCATCGAACGCGGCCTCGAGCAGCAGACCGGCGACCTTCGCCTGTCTCTCGAGCGCGTCGTTGCCGACACGACGGCCTCCAGCAACACCGTTGCGGAGACGACCGAGGTGCTGCGTGACGTGTCGCGGACGGTTCTGTCCGACATCGGCACCATCGCCACTTCGCTCGCCGAGCAGACCGGTGATCTGCAGTCGTCGGCCCGCGCACTATCGTCGGTTGGCGGCACCCTGCAGAACGTCATTGGCGATCGCCTCGCCGCACTCGACGGCGTGGTCTCCACGCTGCAGGAGCGCAGCGAGACGATGTCGGAGAGCCTGCAGTCCATCGCCAGCCAGATCCAGGATACGCTCTCCAATGCCGAACGCCGCGCCCGCGACGTTGGCTACCAGTTGGCCCGCAATGCCGAAACGGCGATGAATGGCGTCACCCAGCAGCTCGAGCAGCTGTCGGTCAGCGCCGAGGAAGAGGGCCGCAAGACTCAAGGCACCATCGAACGCGTGCGCGGCGAGCTGATTTCCGAGATCAACTCGGCCATCGGTTCGGCCGTCGACCGCTTCGCCGGCGCTACCGAAGAGATGCGCAAGGCGACCCGCGCCGTCGGTCGGGAACTGGAGCAGATCCGCGAGGATATCAACCGTGGCGTCCTTGAACTGCCGGAAGAGACAAGCCAGCACACAGCCGCCATGCGTCGCGTCGTCAGCGAGCAGATCCGCGCCCTGAACGAGCTCTCCGAGATCGTCTCGCGCCAGTTGCCCGGTGAGAGCCTCACTGCGGAGGTGCCGGTCCGCGCCCAGGCCCAGGCGTCATCGAGCCGCAGCCTACCGGCTCAGAAGCCGTCGCAGCCCGTCGAAGCTCCGCGCGCCTTCTCGCGTCAGCCTGCGAACCAGCCTCCCCGCCCGGCGATCGCCGAGCGTCGTCCGGAGCCGCGCCAGTCGTCCAACGACGAGCGGGGCGAACGGGCTAGCGGCTGGATCTCCGACCTCCTGCGTCGCGTCAACGACGACGAAGGCTCGTCCGCACGCCTGCCGTCGTCGTCCGATCGCAACAAATCCAGCAACCCGCTGGATGGGCTGGGATCGCTGACCTCGGACATCGCCCGGTCGATCGACCCCGAGTCCTATGCCGATCTCTGGGACCGCTACCGGCGCGGTGAAAGCAACGTGTTCACGCGTCGCGTCTACACGCTGCAGGGCCAGCAGACCTTCGACGAGGTCCGTCGTCGTTATGGTCGCGAAGCCGACTTCCGCGAGGCGGTCGACCGCTACATCGATCACTTCTCCGCCCTCTACGAGGAAGCTGTTCAGAAGGATCCGAACGGTCGTCTTGCCGAGAATTACCTGACCTCGGACACCGGCAAGGTCTACACGCTCCTGGCCCACGCCAGCGGCAAGTTGGGCTGAGACTAAAGGGTCATCGGAACGAATGGAAAGGGCGCCGCGCGGCGCCCTTTTTTCATTGGTGCTTTCAGCGATTAAGCCATCACGCGTTCGTGATCGGCGCATCTGTAACAAAACGTAGTCCACCTCCGAGTACCTCACGTGCCCATCAAAAAAGGGCGCGTCTCGAACTTCGGAGAACATCCATGCTGAGGACTTCCGTCACCACCGCTCTCATTGCCGGCGCACTCACTTCGGCTCTTGCAACCTTCGCCAACGCCGCACCGCTGACCAAGGCGGAAGCGGCCGCTGCCGTCGCCGCCCACAAGGAGAAGTGCTACGGCGTGGCACTCAAGGGCCAGAACGATTGCGCTGCCGGACCGGGCACCACCTGTCAGGGGACATCGGTCAAGGATTTCCAGGGCAACTCATGGAAGTTCGTTCAGGGCGGCACCTGTGCCTCTCTTGATCTCCCCGGCGGCCGCCATGGTTCGCTGAAGCCCCTCGATCGCGACATCTGATCGCCGTCGAGCCGGCACAACCGAACGACACCCCCTTAAACAGGAAAGCGGAGGCGACGATGACCAGCAGTGGAGTGACACCCCTCATCCCCATGGCGATAGAAGCGACGCCCCGCTTTCCTCAGCTTTCGGCTGCTGGCTTGGCCGGCACGAGTTTCAAGCCGGAGCACCTCCAGGCGATCGTCAATGAGACCGGCCAGCAGGGCTTCTTTGAAATCCACGCCGAGAATTATATGGGCGCGGGCGGCGCTCCACATCGCGCCCTGGAGCGCATCCGTCGCGACCATCCAATCTCACTGCACGGCGTATGCATGTCTCTCGGCGGCCCGCAGCCACTCGACAGAGAACATCTCGCTCGCTTCAAAGGTCTTGTCGAGCGTTACGAGCCGGCCCTTGTCTCCGAGCATCTTGCCTGGTCGACGCACAACACGACCTATCTGAACGACCTGCTGCCCCTGCCCTACACGGCCGCGACACTGGCCCACGTCGCCGACCATATCGATGAAATGCAGACTGCAATCGGTCGCTCCATCCTTCTTGAAAACCCGTCGACCTACGTTCTCTTCGCCCAGTCGTCGATGAGCGAGACCGAGTTCATCCGTGAGGTTTCGAGACGGACCGGCTGCGGCCTGCTGCTCGACGTCAACAATGTCTTCGTCTCGGCCACCAATCACGGCTTCTCGGCTCTGGACTACCTCCGGGACTTTCCCCTGTCGAAAGTCGGCGAGATCCACCTCGCCGGTCATGTCGAGCAAGAGGACGACGAGGGCGACCTCCTTCTCATCGACAGCCACGACGGACCGGTCGCCGATGCCGTGTGGCGGCTCTATGAGATCGTCATAGGCCGCTGTGGGCCAATCCCCACGCTGATTGAATGGGATAGCCAGATTCCCGCCTGGCCGGTGCTGCGCGCCGAGGCTCTCGCCGCGCAAACCATCCTCGACAGACACGCGAGCCGCCAGGAGCAAGCCCATGCGTTCGGCTGATATCTTGCGCCTCTCGCCCGATACGGTCGATTTCGTGACGTCATTCTCGACCGCCCTGCTTTCGCCCACCGCCCTGACGCCAACCTTCGTGACGGGGCCGCGCGGCAAGCAAGCGGACAAGCGCTATAACGTCTATCGCAACAACGTAACAGTCAGCCTGATCGCAGCCCTGACCTCGATCTTCCCGGCTGTCGAGCGCATTACCGGGCCGGACTTCTTCCGCGCCATGGCGAGGTTCCACGTTCGGCAGACGCCGCCGAACTCGCCGTTGCTGTTCGACTATGGGCGGGATTTTCCCGATTTCATCGATGGTTATGAGTATGCCACTGATATGCCGTGGCTGTCGGATGTCGCTAGAATCGAACGTCTTTGGCTCGACAGCTATCATGCCGCCGATGCCCCAACCCTCGGTCCGGTTGCGTTTTCGGCCGTACCGCCAGAGGCGCTGGGAAATCTCACGTTCACGCCGCATCCCGCTACGCGTCTGATCTCCTCGGTCCATCCGGCCGTCACCATCTTCGCCATGAACCGGAATAAAGGGCCTGTCTCCCGTGTCGAAAACCGCTCTGAAGATGGGTTGATCACACGGATCGATGACGAGATAACGGTGCGTCTTTTGCCTCCTGGTCACGCCCCCTTCCTTCGCGCCCTGCTCTCCGGGCATTCCTTGGCGAGCGCAATAGCATCGGCCTTCGACGCCGAACCCTCTTTCGACCTTCCTGGCGCCATCGGCGAGATGCTTTCGGCCGGCGCTTTTTGCGACCTCAAGATGGGGGCTTCAAATGTCGAGCATGCCTAACTCCCTGCCCAGCCGATCCACCCGCCTTGGGGGCATTGCGCTGCTGACGACGGCCAGCCGGTTTGTTCGTTCCGTCGCCCAACCTGACATCGTTCAGCTCGTGATCCGCCTTGCGCTCGCCATTCCCTTCTGGCGATCCGGCATTTTGAAGTGGGACGGCTTCCTGCAATTGAACGACACTGCCGTGGATCTGTTCACTCAGGAGTTCATGCTGCATCTGCCTGGCGGTCCCTACCCCTTCCCGGCGCCTGCTCTCATGGCCTTCCTTTCGGGTTGCGGCGAGATCATCTTCCCGACGCTGCTTGTCTTGGGTCTCGCGACGCGGTTCGCCGGCCTCGGGTTGCTCTTCATGACCGCCGTGGTGGAGCTGACCGTCACCGAAGGCTGGCCGATCCACGTGACGTGGGCAGCCATGGCGCTTGCAGTCATGCGCCACGGACCGGGGAGACTATCGCTTGATTACGTCTTGGCCAGAGCCTTTGGCGTAAGCGCACACCAAGCACAGGAGATGCCCAGCTAGCAAAGGATCCACAGCCCGAAACGCGAAAGGGAAAGGTGGCGCTTGCCTTCTCTCGACGTTTACCTGCCAATGCTCGCGGGACAGCGATTCCAGCTGACGGGGCACTGGCGGATGACTCATTCAGCCCGTGAAGAGGAATGGGCCGGTTGGATGCGTGCCGCGATGGCTGGCGACACGCAGGCCTATCACCATTTCCTCAAGGCGGTGACGCCCTATCTTCGCTCGATTGCCCGCCGACGCTGCGATCAGTTGGGAGCCCCTTCGAGCGAAGTTGAAGACGTCGTGCAGGAAGTCTTGCTGGCGATCCACCTGAAGCGTGGGACGTGGGACATCTCTCGCCCCGTTGGTCCGTGGCTTTCGGCCATCGTGCGCAACAAGCTGGTCGACAGCCTGCGCCGACGCGGCCGTCAGGTCAGCGTACCGATCGAAGACGTCATGGAAACGCTGGAAGCGGCGCGAGAGGATGACGCCGGAGATCATGTCGATGTCGACCGGATGGTTGACAGCCTCAGGGATCCGCAGCGCGAAATCGTTCGGTCGATATCCATCGGAGGAGCTGGCATTCGCGAGACTGCCGAGCGATTGCAAATGACGGAGGGAGCCGTAAGGGTGGCATTGCACAGGGCGCTGAAGATGCTGGCGACCCTTTATCGGAGCGACAGACGTGCAAACGGATGACCTGATCAACCTCCTGGCCAAGGATGCCCGCGTACGCGTCCGCTTCGGCCAGATTTTCCGGGTCGCCCTGGCGGTCGGGGTTGTCGTTTCGGCTGTCCTGCTGCTCTCCACGCTCGGTATCCGCAAGAACATGGCTGACGCGATCGAGACGCCACGCGTCATGTTCAAGATCGGCATCACGCTTCTTTTGGCGGTGACCTCCACCCGCGTTGCGTTTCGCATGGGGCAACCCGGTGCGCCATTGCGCTCGGCGGCGTCAGCGCTCTTTCTCCCCCTCGTCCTGCTGCTTGCGGGTATCATGATCGAGCTCCTCGTTGTGCCGTCAGGCGCTTGGGGAGCGAGCCTCAGAGGGCACTATTCGAGCTTCTGCCTTTTCTTCGTGCCGGCCCTATCGATCGCGCCACTTGCCGCCATTCTTTACTCTGTCCGCCAGGGTGCGCCGGAAAATCCAGGCATGGCGGGCGCGGCGGCGGGTCTGGCCTCTAGCGGCATAGCAGCCGCCATCTACGCTTGGCACTGCCCTGACGACAGCCCGCTGTTTCTGGCAACTTGGTATGTGGTCGGCATCGTGCTGATGACGGCAGTCGGCTCGCTGTTGGGACGCCGACTGCTTCACTGGTAAAGCCGGTTCGCCGGGCTACAGCGCGGATGCAGTCCAGGCCACAACCTGGGACACAGCCGCCGATGCAGCCTGATCGATGGCGACGATGGCGTCTTTCGGCCGATCGGACGCCGAGGGACGGCTGACATCGAAGACCTGCGTCGCCCGCACCTTGCCGGTGCGCTCGTCGAGCAGCTTCACGCCAAGCGTGACATGCGCCGCTGGTGAGCCCGTTACATCGAGCTCAAAGGCGCGAACATCGACGATAACCTGATCGTCTATGGCAAGGCTCTCACCGGGCTTGCCGACCGCCCTGACGCGGCCGGAGTTCTCGAAGGCACGCACCATGATCGTCTGGACCAGCGGCGGTAGCTGATCGGACCAGGAAACGCCGGGCAGGTAAGAGAGCGAGCCCCCCTTCGCCCGAACCGCAATGCGGGACGTCGACAAGGCATCGCTGGCGTTTGGCGTCGGAACGAGAATCTGCGCCGATGACTTCTTGACCGTACCGTCAAATGCGGTGGGCACGGAAATGTCGAAGATCGCGTCCGGCTTGGCGGTTGGGCCAAGACCCAGCGTAGAACAGCCTGCCAGGATTGTTGCAAGGAGGAGTGCCGCCAAAGAAGCCGTCGGCCGGCCCGCAAGAACAGAAACCAACATTGCCTCCTTGGCATTCGCCCGGAAAGTTGCAGACTGTCCGGACAAAGGGAATGCGTAAAGCCCAACTGAAGTCATCCGCCCGAAAAGTATCAGACTTTTTGGGTTAGACGGATGTCCAAAACCAACAATCCAGAGCAACAGCCGGTTCCGACTGCGTCTCTAGCGACGCGGCGCATATTCGGGAACACCCTGTCCGCCGAAGATGAACTGCTGAGGATTCTTTTCAACGCCTTGCAGCACGCGGTCAAGCCGCGCCAGAGCCTGGCGTCCTTGATCGGCCAGCGCAACCACGCTGTCGAGACCGCGGCTTGAGAATTTGGAGATGTTGTCAGCCACCGGCCCGACCTGCTGATTCAGCTTGTCGGCAACCTCGCGGATCGACTTCGCAGCCTCCGTCGCTTCGGCCACGAGGCCTTGGCCGTCACCGGTGACATAACCATCCACCTTCCGGAGAATGCCGTCGGTGCGCGAGGCAATACCGTTCAACTGCTCGGCCAGCTGACGCGTATCATCCACGATACGATCGATATCCGGCCGGCGCGCATCGATAGTGTTGCCGAGATTGGCAAGGCTGTTCGAAGCTTTGTTGACGTCGGCCATGATTGAATCGAGCTGCGGCTTGTAGCCCTTCAGCGTCGCCGCGAAATCGCTGACGTCGGTCACGGTCGAGCGAACCTTGGCTGGATCGACCGCCTCGACGACGCCACGCGCCGCACCGATCGTCTGGCGTGTGTCTTCAACCACCGTGCCGAGCGACCCGGACACCGCCGCGATGTTCTTCGAAGCGGTATCCACGGCGGCAACCACCGACTTCACCTTCTCCGTATCGACGGCAGCCAGCACCGCATCCGCCCGATTGGCTGTGGCGCGCAGCTCGTCCGATGTCGCCGTGACGCTCGTCACCAATTTATCGACCGCCTTGGGGTCGACAGCGCCAAGGATCGCCTTGGCCTGGGCCACGGTATCATCGAGCGTCTTGGCCGCGTCGGCGACATTTTTCACGACGCCGTTCACCGCCTCCGGATCAATGCCGTCGGCGATCACCTTGGCGCGCTCCAGAACGGCCGTAAGGCGTTCGGAGGATTCGGTAAGGCGCTCGGTAATCTCCGTCACCCGCTGCGGATCAACCGCATCGAGAATGCGAGTCACCTGAGCCGCGGCCCCCTTCAGATCGCGCGAGATGTCGCCGATCGAGTCCGCGGCAGACGAGATGGAGCTCATGGCCTTGGAAATATTGTCGGAATTGTCGGCAAGCGCCGCAGAGAACTTCTCGACGTTGTTGACGGTACGATTGAAGGCCGGGCCATTCTCGGTGATGAAATCATCGATAGCCGCCATGGCGCTATCGGCGCGGGTCAGCACGTTGCGGGCGCTTTCCAGGATGTCCTGGAAGGGCGAGATCTCCGCCGGCATCGTCGGCATGCCGTCCGTCGCCGCGTCGAACAGGCCCGGGGCGTTGCGTGAGCCGCCCTCGAGTTGCAGCGTCGCCGCGCCAGTCAAGCCCTGATAGGACAACGTGGCGCGCGTATCCGTCTTGATCGGCACGTCGCGATTGACGCGGACGATGGCGATGACGGTGCGTGGATCCTTCTCATCCAGCCGAAGGTCACGCACCTCACCGATCTTGATGCCATTGAACAACACGGCCGAACCGGTCGAAAGACCGGTCACCGCGCCAGAGAACACCACGCGCACCTCAGCCTGGCGCTGACTCTGGCCAGCGTTGCTGAGCCAGCCGAGAAACGCCAGACCGATCGTCAGCATGACCAGGACGAAGCCGCCGATCACCGCGTAATTGGCCCGAGATTCCATGGCGTTTCCTATCCGAAGGTAAAGTGCTCGGCGCGCGGGCCATTGAAGTAGGCGCGCACCCACGGGTGATCGAAAGACTTGAGCTCGGCAAACGTACCATCGACGAGAACACGTCGGTTGCCCAACACGGCGATACGGTCGGTGATCGTGACAAGGCTGTCGAGGTCGTGTGTCACCATGAACACGGTCAGGCCGAGAGTATCGCGCAGTTTCAGGATCAATTGGTCGAACTCGGCCGCACCGATCGGGTCGAGCCCGGCCGTCGGTTCATCGAGGAACACGATATCCGGATCCAGAACCAGGGCGCGAGCCAGCGCGGCGCGTTTGATCATGCCACCGGAAAGTTCAGCCGGATATTTGCCGCAGGCATCGGCAGGGAGGCCCGCCATTTCGATCTTCAACCGGGCGAGTTCGTCCGCAAGGTCGTCCGACAGACGCATGTGTTCACGCAAGGGAACCGCGACATTCTGCAACACCGTCAGCGATGAGAACAGCGCGCCCTGCTGGAAAAGAACGCCCCAGCGGCGCCCGATCTCTTGCCGCTCATGCCCCGACATCTCGTCAAAATCCCTGCCGAACACCTCGATGGTGCCAGCCGAGCGGTCATTGAGACCAATGAGCGTCCGAAGCAAAACCGACTTGCCCGTGCCCGAGCCGCCGACGATGCCGAGAATTTCGCCACGCCAGACGTCGATGTCCAGCCCCTCGAGGATCGGCTTGTCCGAAAAGCCGACGACGAGACCACGGGCGCTGATGACCGCCTCGCGCTCTTCCCCATTTCGTCGTGCCGTTTCGCCATTCATGCGTCAGATTCCGATCGTGGCAAAGATCATGGCGAAAATACCGTCCGTCACCACCACCATGAAGATCGCTTTCACGACGGCGGTGGTGGTTTGCTCGCCGAGCGACTCGGCCGAGCCCTTCACCTTCATGCCCTCGATCGACGCAACGAGGCCGATGATCGCCGCCATGAACGGTGCCTTGGCAAAGCCGATCAGCACATGGGTAATGGTCAGCGACGCCTTGAGGCGTGAGAAGAACACGTCGGTTGGAATGCCGAGATAATAAAGCCCGACCACCCAGGCTCCAGCCATCGCCGCGAGGTCGGAGACCAGCGTCAAGATCGGCAAGGCGATGATCAACGCCATGAGGCGCGGCAACACCAGCACCTCGACAGAAGAAAGACCGAGCACCTTCAGCGCATCGATCTCCTCACGCATCTTCATGGAGCCGATCTCGGCCGTATAGGCGGCACCCGACCGGCCGGCGATCATAATGGCGGTGAGAAGCACGCCGAGCTCGCGGCAGGTCAGCACACCGACGAGGTCGACCACCAGCAGATTTGCGCCATAACTCGACAGATAAAAACCGCCCTGCTGGGCGATGATCATGCCGACCAGGAAGCTCATCAGCGCGATGATCGGTACTGCCTGGATCGCCGCACGGTTGATATTGTTGAAGAGAGCCGCCAAGCGCATGCGTCGGCGCAGCAGCAGAACGTTGAAAAACGCAACCGACGCCTCGCCCATGGTGGAGAGCACCAGATAGGCGTCCTCGAAAATGGCGGCGGCACCACGGCCTATCTCTTCGAGCGTCCAGGTTATGGGATTCACGCGCGCCGGTTCGGGAAGCTGCCCTCGACCAAGCGGATCGATCTCGGCAATCAAGGCAGCCGCCGATTCGGGAAAATCCTTCAGTTCGGTCGAGCCACCGGCTTCTTCCTGCTGGCGCATCAGGCCGACCAGAGCCCACGCGCCGGCCGTGTCGAACCGTCCGAGATCGCTGCCCTCGAAGACCAGACGTCGGCCGGGTGCCACTTTCTCAGCAACAGCGGGCAGCACCTTACCGACGGTTTCCACCGTCCAATCGCCGGCGATGCCCAGCACCGTCACATCGTCCCGCGCCCCTTCAGCCGACTGCAAGCCACCACTCCTTAGGCAACTTCGCCGCGCCGAAAGCGCCGCGTCCGCGTGCACGATACATCAGCCCCGCCTGCCGACGCCAGCCTTGAAAGAGGCCTCCCCCATTCTCAAAATCGTGAGACGTAAGCCACCGTTTCAACGAAGGTGACCCGCACCGAGGAAAAGTCGGCTAGACCAAAGATAAGGGTTTCGACATAGCGGCACGCCTTTAGGCATTCCCATGCGGCTCGCTTATCTTTACTCTGTCCGCATATGGATCCTTCAAACTTGGCGTCCGTGTAGGAACTGATGGACAACGTTGACTGAAACGGACAGTTGTTCGGTCCCCACGATATGGCGTTTTTCCGGCGTATCGCCTGCGGCACAGGCTCAAGCTGCCGGTCCGCACGGAAATCAATGTGAGGTCGCCTTGCGTAAGCTCAGTATCGCCGTCGAGAGTTTCCCGATCGCCGGCACGTTCACCATCTCTCGCGGTTCCAAGACAGAGGCGGTCGTCGTCGTAGCGACCATAAGCGAAGATGGCGTATCGGGGCGTGGCGAAGGCGTGCCCTATGCTCACTATGGGGAATCGGTCGAAAGCGTCGTCGCCCAGATCGAGAGCGCTCGCGATTTTATTGCAAAGGGCGGCGATCGATTCGCCTTGAGGCAGGCCATGGCGCCAGGCGCAGCCCGCAACGCGCTTGACTGCGCATTGATCGATCTCGAGGCCAAGGCAACCCATCGGGGTGTCGCCCATCTGCTCGGTTTGCCGCCGCTCGAGCCGGTGAACACCGCCTTCACCATTTCGCTCGACAGCGTCGAGGTCATGGCCGCCGCGGCGAAGGCTGCCAGCGACCGGCCGACGCTGAAGGTAAAGCTGGGTGGTGACGGCGGCCGTGAACGCCTCGTGGCCATCCGCCGGGCCGCACCGCGCAGCCGGATCATCGTCGACGCCAACGAAGGTTGGACGCCGGAGATGTTCCCCGAGATGATGGAGGCCTGCATCGAACTGGGCGTTGCCATGATCGAGCAACCCCTGCCGGCCGGCGCCGACGATTATCTCACCGAGGCCAAACGCCCGGTCCCCGTGTGCGCCGATGAGAGTGCCCACACCACCGCTGACATCAAGCGGCTGGTAGGCCGCTACGACGCCGTCAACGTCAAGCTGGACAAGACCGGTGGCCTTACGGAGGCGCTGGATATGATCGCTGCCGCCGAGGAGGAAGGGCTGATCGTCATGGTCGGTTGCATGGTGTCGAGTTCCCTCGCCATGGCACCCGCCTTCGTCGCAGCGCAACGCGCCCAGTATGCCGATATCGACGGGCCGCTTCTCCTTGCCCGCGACCGTCTGCCTGGACTGATGTTCTCAGGCTCGATCGTTCATCCGCCCTACCCCGATCTCTGGGGCTGAAGCCAGAAGCGCCGCCTTAACGAGCCGGCGCATCCGGAGTTGCCGGAGAGATCAGTTCTTTCGACCCGGTAACCACCAGCGGAGCGTCATGCGCCGGCAGGCGCCGGGCACCGCCTCCCGCAGCTGTCAGGATGATCAGGCCGAGGATCGGAAAGATCGACATCACCACATAGGTGTCTGAACCGAGCGTTGGCACCATCCGGCCGGCCAGCGCCGTACCGAGCGCCATGGCGAGACCGTTGAAAATGACAAAGGCGCCCTGCGCCGAGGCCGCGCGCTCGGTCGGCACCACCTCGCGCAGGAAACGCATCAGGCCGATATGGGCGAGTGCAAAAGAGCCGGCGTGCATCATCTGCAGCACTAGCGTCGGCAATAAAGGCAAGTCCAGCGAGAACAACAGCCAGCGAAAGCAGCCGATCACCGCGCCACCGGCCATTAGCTTCAGCGGCGATACAACCCGGAACATCCGCCCGGCCTGAGAGAACAGGATGATTTCGGCAATGACGCCTACGGCCCAGAAGATGCCGATGGTGAAATCCGAAAAACCGTTGGCGCGCCACAGGATCGTGCCGAAGCTATAGAGCGCGGCATGCCCCGCCTGATTGACCGCGTGCCCCAGCAATACGGCCAGGAAAGCCGGTTTGCGCAGGACGGTCAGAGAAGCGGCTGACGAGTGCGTGGTGGCGGGCGGTGCCGGCGGAATGGCGACCGTCGACGACATGGCGATCGCAAAGCCGAACAGGATCAGAAGATAGACCGCTGTCGAACCCGAATGCTCCATGGCAAAACCGCCGACGATATTGCCCAGGATGAAAGAAGCGGAGCCCCAAAGGCGCATCTTGCCGTACTCGCCGATGCCATGGCGGTCCATGATCATCGCGAAGGCATCGGCCAGTGGTCCGACGCAATAGGACAACACCAGGAGAATGGAGCCAACCGTCATCACAGAGACATCGCCGTGCGCAAAGCCGAACAGCACGGAGAACCCGAGTGTGAGCCCGATGAGGCCCCCCATTACATAGCGGCGGTCATTCGCGCGATCCGACAGGCCGCTGACCACAGGCATGGTGAACATGCGCATGACCTGAGGCGTCGCCAGCACAAAGGCGATCTGTTCGCCACTCAGCCCCTTGACCTGCAGGAGAACGGGAAAGAATGGAGTGAGCACCCCATTGACGAAGAAAGCGATGGCGTAGAACGCGCTCATCAAATAGGCGGGGGCAAATCGCCCAAGCATTCTTGTCAACGGAGCAACTCGGCATAAACTCGTTGTGAAGGATTCGCAGCGATGATGTCGGCTCGCCGACTTGAATCGCTTGCCTGTCTGCGGCTGGCGCTTTAGCTGTAGCTGTATCTTGGTTAGTCTACAAAGGGGTCTGCGGCGAAAATATGGAAAATTCGCAAACCCTCTCGCCGTTGCGCGAATCCGATTACGAAGCCATCGAGGCCGCCGTCATGGAGACGGAAAAGGGCCGCTGGTTCCTTTTCGAATACGCCCGGCGCCACCGCTCGGCTGATACCGATGTGGTGATCGAAGCCATCGGGCGCCTTGAGCACATGCTGAAGCGTGAGCGCCGGCCCGATGCAGATCGCATTCGTCTCGATATCGGCGAAATGAAAGACGCCATCGAGCGCACCAAGCTGGAAATCGCCCAGATCAAGAGCGACGGTCGTTCGCCGCTCAGTCGGTTCGACCGCGCATCCAACGAGCTCGACGCCATCGTCGAGCAGACGGAAGGCGCGACCTCCGAAATTCTGGGCTCCGCCGAGAAGATCCAGGAACTGGCCTGGACGATGCGCGAGGCCGGCGTCGACAACGACTTGTGCGACGAAATCGAGAACCTGACCACCAACATCTACATGGCCTGCTCGTTCCAGGACCTCACAGGGCAGCGGACGCAGAAAGTCGTGCAGGTGCTGCGCTATCTCGAAAATCGCATCAATGCGATGATCGACATCTGGGGCATGGACGAGAGCGAGGTTCAGAACACGTCGGCCGACAAGCGCGTCGCCGTCAATGCCCACGACCATCGTCCGGATGCGCATCTGTTGAATGGCCCGGCCCTAGCGGGCGAAGGCATCGAGCAGAATCTCGTTGATGACCTTCTGGTAGAAGACTCCGAAGCCGACCAGGCTGCCCTTGATGCTGTAGCCCATCATGCCATCGACGAGATGGACTTCGATCGCATCGAAGCCATGGCAGGCCTAGAGCACGAGGCGGCGCCCTCAATGGTTGGCGCCGATGGCCAGATCGACTTCGACGCCATCCCGACCGAAGAGGACGCTGGGGAAGATGCCGCGGCACTGGCCGACAGCATCGATTTCGACGCCATCGCGACTGAGGATGACGAACCTGCAAGCGCAGCGGACCTGGCCGATACGATCGAATTCGACCACATTGAATCGCTCGATGCCGTTCAGGACGAGGCCGGCATTTCGGCTGAGATTCCGGAAGTCGAAGAGTTTGCCTCGGCCGATAAGCCTTTGGAAGCTACAGCAGACGCCGCTGAGATGAACAGTGCCGCGGATGCTCTTGAGCCCGCTGAGGATGCGCAAGAAGCTGGTCATGACCCCACTGACGAGGCGCTCGCTATCGCCTCGGAGGCCGTGGACACCGCAATAGAAGCACTCAAGGAAGTCTCTGAGACGGTGCGTCAGGGCAAGGAAGTCGACGATCCCTTCGACCGGATGACCAAGGCCGAGCGGCAGGCACTCTTTTCCTAATTCCTGTGCTGGACCACTTTTGGCGTCTCGTCGATAACGTCTCGTCAATCTTTCAGGCGTCCAATCGCCGGACTGGAACTTTTAACCGACGCGAGTGGATGAAATGGACGTTGCGGCCACCGTCACCAGCATGCTGCAGACCAACACAGGCAGCAAAATCAGCGACGCGGTGCTGAAGATGGCGCTGAAATCCGACCAATCGGCAGCCGACCTTCTGAGCAAGGCGGTCGAGTCCGCAGCGTCTGCCCAGCCGCCGGCCGGCATGGGAAACTATGTGGACATGAGCGTCTGACGATAGCTTTTGCCCAGTTAGTGCAGCCCCATCAACAACACAAAAGCCGCTGAGACAGCTGTCAAAGCGGCTTTGTTTTTGGCCACGGCAACGAAATCAAGCGGTCGCTGGCAAAAATGGCTCTTCAAGCGTCTCGCCGTTGGCGAGACGGATATTGTCAAGAAACTGCATTGCCGACCGACGCCAGCTGAATGATAGCGCAAGCTCTCGCGCCGCAGCCGGATCAATCTCCAAGGCACCAAGGCAGGCAGCCCTGAGATCCTCGTCGAGGATGCCGGCATCGCTGTCGCCCAGAATATCCAGAGGGCCCATCACGGGATAGGCTGCCACGGGCAAGCCGGACGCCAAGGCTTCCAGAAGCACGTTGCCGAAGGTGTCTGTCCGCGAGGGGAATACAAAGATATCGGCCGAAGCATAGGCGCGTGCGAGTTCTTCGCCGACCATCACGCCGGCAAAGTGGACGTTCGGGTATCGCCTTTCGAGGCTGGCCCGCTGCGGGCCATCGCCGACAATGACTTTGGATCCGGGCAGATCGAGCGATAGAAAAGCATCGAGGTTCTTTTCCACCGCGACGCGACCGACATTGATAAAGATCGGGCGCGGCAGATCGAACATCCCCTTCTCTTCCGGTCGAGGACGGAAAAGATCGGCATCAATGCCCCTGCCCCAACGCATGAGGTTGCGAAAGCCGCGAGCCGACAATTCCGCAGCCAAGGTATCAGTCGCGACCATACAACCGGCGCCGCCGTTGTGAAAACGGCGAACCAGGGCGTAGAGCCAGGACTCGGGCACCGGTAGACGCGCGGCCACATACTCGGGGAAACGGGTATGGTAACTCGTGGTGTAAGGCATGCCATGACGCCGGCACCACTTGCGCGCCTTGAGGCCCAACGGCCCCTCGGTGGCAATGTGGACGTAGGAGGGCTGTCCACGTTCGATCTCGCGCGCCACCCGCCTGTATGTCGAGATGGCGACGCGGATCTCCGGATAGCTCGGAAGCGGCAGCGTCCGAAAGAGATCCGGGGTTACCATGGTGACCTCGGCCCCCATGGCAATCAGCTCGTCGTTTGTGCGCTCAATTGAGCGAACGACACCATTGACCTGCGGATGCCAGGCATCTGTAACGACCGTGATGCGGGTCATTCTGCTGCCTCTGCGTGCGGCAGCATCAGTGGCTCCCGACGCTCGTGCTCAAGGCGAGTCCAGCGGATGATCTCAAGGCTACCGTCGTGGTTCTCGGCGATCGCCGTACAGCTCTCCACCCAGTCGCCAGTATTGACGTAGGCAATGCCATTCATGTCGCGCATGGCGGCATGGTGGATGTGACCGCAGATCACGCCGTCCGCACCGACGCGCCGCGCCTCGTAGGCAAGCGCATCCTCGAAGGCACCTATGAAATTGACGGCGTTCTTGACCTTGAGCTTGGCCCAGGCAGAAAGCGACCAGTAGGGAAGCCCGATGGACCGACGGAGCTTGTTGACCCAGGTGTTGGTCCAGAGCGCCATCTCGTAAGCCCAGTCGCCAAGATAAGCGAGCCAACGGGCATGCCGCACAACCACGTCAAACTGATCCCCATGGATCACCAGGAAGCGGCGGCCATCGGCAGCCTCGTGGATGCAGCGATCCATCACCTCCACGCCACCGAAGTGCGTGCCGAGATAATCGCGCAGAAACTCGTCGTGATTGCCGGGGATGTAGACGACGCGGGCGCCCTTGCGCGCCTTGCGCAACAGCTTCTGCACGACGTCGTTGTGACTCTGCGTCCAGAACCAGGAGCGACGCATCCGCCAGCCGTCGACAACATCGCCGACGAGGTAGATCGTCTCCGCCTCGTGCACGCGCATGAAATCAAGCAGTAGATCAGCCTGACAATCGCGTGTGCCGAGATGAATATCGGATAAGAATAGCGCTCTGAGGCTGCGAGTAGTATTAGCGTCCGTCATGGCACAAAAAGATGCTCATCGCATCTTCTCCGAGGCGGGAATCGATGGCAACTTGCCGATCCCGACACCTCCTTTTGTCCCGACTGCTTCTCAGTTTTATGACAAAGACATTTTTTTGCCTGAAAGTCTGGGTCGGGAGAACCACCGAACACTCACAAAAACGGACAGAGCCGCCTAAAAACATCATGGGGGCGGCGTATCTGCCATCCCCTTAGAGCGCCGTTCCGAGTTGAAATTGAAACGGCCCGGCGAAGAAACGCCGAGCCGCTTTGCAGTCAAGACCTGCCGGAGTCTCTTAGGGGCACCAAAGAACCTTGACCAGCTTCTCGGACTTCAGGAGGCTGCGCACCGGCATCTCCATCACGTCATCGCCGGCCACCGCCTTCTCGAAGACTGCGCGCTTATCGGCGCCTTCGATATGCAGCAGGATCTCGTCGGAGGCGAGAAGCAGCGGCAACGTCAGGGTAATCCGCGGCTCACCGGCCCCCTCGGCGTTCATCGCCATCACCTGCGCCTTGCAATCCGGCGAGTTGGCTGCAGCAAGGTTGTCGCCGCCCGGATAGAAGGACGCGGTGTGACCATCGTCCCCCATGCCGAGCACCACGGCGGCAAAGGGAAGCGGCAGATCGGCAATCGCTTTCCCTACTTCTGCGACCGCGTCCTCGGGTCGCGGTACCGGCCGATAGAGCGGAACAAACTCGATGTTGCTGAGCGGCCCTTTCAGGAGATGGCGGCGCGCGAGGCCGGCATTGGAGCGATCGCTCGTCTCAGGCACCCAACGTTCGTCAACCAGCGTCACGATAACGTCGTTCCAGGGCATGCGGTAGCGAGACATCGCCTCAAGAAAGCGAACAGGCGTCTTGCCCCCGGACAATGCCAAAGCCGCCTTGCCATGCAACCGAATGGCATGGGCAAGCGCACCTGCGACCTCGACGGTCAACGCATCGGCAAGCGCAGCACCGTTTTCAAACTCCTGAAACTCGTACATCCGTTCCTCCAGATCGGCGATCCCTTGGCGCTGCCGGCTTTTGTCGGCTAACGACTATTGATCGGTGCATCGGACGATGCCGTGCAGCCAGTTTCCCCTGAGGTGTAAATATACACAATCGGCCGGCGTTGGCACCGGCCGACTTTCGCAATCCCTATCAAAGCGTGCAGACCAGCCATCCCAGTGGAAAACCTGCACGGGAATGATCGACGACGAAAATCATCGCCAATCATATCCGAGGGGTTACTTCTTCTGAAGCGCCTTGATGGCGGCAACGAGACCCTTGGTCGATACGTCCTGGCTCGCAGCCGGCTCGGCCTCGCCCTTGAGCACCGGCAGCAGGCGATTGGCGAGTTCCTTGCCGAGCTCGACGCCCCACTGATCGTAGGAGTTGACACCCCAGATGGTGCCCTGCACGAACACCTTGTGCTCGTAAATGGCGATCAGACGGCCAAGCGTCCTGGGATCGAGCGTCTTGTAGAGGATCGTGTTGGTCGGGCGATTGCCCGGGAAGGCCTTGTGAGGGGCCAAGGCGGCGATGTCGGCATCCGACTTGCCGGCCTTCTTGAGCTCGGCGGCAGCCTCATCGGCCGTCTTGCCCAGCATGAGCGCCTCGGTTTGGGCCAACACGTTGGAAAGCAGCTTGGCATGGTGATCACCAACCTGCTCATGTGGAACTGCGGCGGCCAGGAAGTCGGCGGGAATGACGTCCGTACCCTGATGGATCAACTGGTAGAACGCATGCTGGCCGTTGGTACCAGGCTCACCCCAGACGATAGGACCGGAAGCGCGCGGCACCGGTGTGCCGTCGGTGCGAACGCCCTTGCCGTTCGATTCCATGTCGAGCTGCTGGAGATAGGCGGCGAAGCGCGAAAGACGCTGATCGTAAGGCAGCACGGCATGGGTCGAGAAGCCCCAGACGTTACGATACCAAACGCCGAGCACACCGAGGATCACCGGAATGTTCTTCTCGAGCGGCGCGGTGCGGAAGTGGTTGTCCACTTCATGGGCGCCGGAGAGGAACGCCACGAAGTTGTCGAAGCCGACGGCGATGGCAACCGGCAGGCCGATGGCCGACCACACCGAATAACGGCCGCCGACCCAGTCCCAGAAGCCAAAGGCGCGCTTAACGTCCATGCCGAAGGCGGCGACCTTGTCGAGCGCCGTCGAGACCGCACAGAAGTGATCGCCAACAGCCGCTTCGCCGAGATGCTTCTTGATCCAGTCGCGGGCGGTGCCGGCGTTGGTCATGGTCTCGGAGGTGGTGAAGGTCTTCGACGCGATGACGAACAGCGTCGTCTTCGGATCGAGTTCGGCCAGCGTATCGGAGATATGGGCGCCGTCGACGTTGGAGACGTAGTGCAGGCGCGGACCGTTGCCCCAATAAGGCGACAGCGCAATCGTCGCCATGGCCGGACCGAGATCCGAACCACCGATGCCGATGTTGACGACATCGGTGAACTTGGCGCCGGTCGACGAGGCGATCTTGCCGGAGCGAACGCCCTCGGCAAAATCCTTGATACGGCCAAGTACCTCGTTGACGTCGGGCATGACGTCCTTGCCATCAACGATGACCGGGGTATTCGAGCGGTTGCGCAGCGCCGTATGCAGCACCGAGCGCTTCTCGGTGGTGTTGATGACGGCGCCAGCGAACATGGCATCACGGCGTTCGGCCACGCCGGCTGCCTTGGCGAGCTCGATCAACAGGGAGAAGGCGTCCGCGTCGATACGGTTCTTCGAGAAGTCGAGCAGCAGATCATCGAGGTGCACACTGAAACGGTCGAAACGACCGGCGTCTTCGGCAAACAGCTTGCGCATCGGGCGATCGGCCAACTCGGCCTTCTTGGCTTCCAGACGCTTGAAGATAGGATCCAGCTCCGCGACCATGTTCACGCACTCCCATGCTGGGCGTTGCCCGTTTGTATTCCACCAATTGGCCCGGGATATTACGGAGAGGACGGGAGCAAGGCTAGTACCTTCGTCTAGGTTTGATTGCGAATTCAGCGCGAAGGCCCGGACAATTTGACGTGACAAGCCGCTGAAATCGCGCAGCGAAAGCCACTAACCGTTCAGAAGTTCAGCGACAGGAACGACAACGGCATGCCGGTCTGCGAGAGCTGCGAGCTCAGCCCGCTGCAGATCGGCCGCCGCAACGATTCCCCCTGAAAATGGCAGGTCGCGCGTGGCGGTGGCATCGGACGCCACGGTCGGCAGCATCCCGAGATCGAGCGCAGCCCGAGCGGTCGAGGAAACGCAGTTGTGCGTCATGAAGCCTGCGATGATCAGTTCGCCGCCAGTGTCTCCAAGCTCTGCGAGCAACGTGGTGTCGGAAAAGCCGTTCGGGCGCGTCTTAGCGACGATGACTTCGCCTGCCCTAGGCGCAAGCCGATCGATGATGGCGCCTCCCCATCCATCGAGATCGAACAATCTGCCGGCCACCCCGCGTTGCACGACGTGAATGACCTTGGAACCTCGCGCTCTCGCCGCATCGAGCAGTTGGCCGGTCGCTTCGACGGCAGCCTCGATGTTGGAAAGAGCCAGGGGACCGGCAAGATAATCGTTCTGGCAATCGATCAGCACCAGCGACACAGCGCCGAGACGAGCGGGTTTGGCAACGCGACCGAAAAGTTCGTGGAGTGTGGCCGGCATCATGTTTCCCTTTCTGTTGACCTGCACGTGAGAATAGGCTCTGCATCAACACGGGGAATCTGCGATTTTCGGGAGAAAACCTGCATGAGCGCAGGCATGGGCTGGGACGAGCTTGAGCTGATGAGTCAGATCGTCGCGGGTGGCACACTCAGCGAGGCAGCCCGTTCGCTGGGCGTCGATCAAACAACGGCTGCCCGTCGCCTTGCGCGCATCGAGGCCAAGCTCGGGTCGGCCCTCTTCGACCGCATCGAACGACGATTGCAGCCGACCCCACTTCTCAGAACGATTTTGCCCAAGCTGACGGCCATGGCGGCGGTTGCCGAGGAAACCGGGAACCAATTGCGCAAGGTGAGGGAGGAGGCTGCCGGCAGTGTGCGGGTTTCGAGCGTCGGCCTTGTACATCAGACGATTTTGGCGCCGGCCCTCGGCAGCCTGACATCCGCCAACCCGAATCTCGAAATCGACCTGATGAGTGAAGACCGCAGCGTCAGCTTGGGGGAGCGCGAGGCGGACCTTGCCGTGCGGCTGGGTCGAGGCCCAAAAGACAACGCGACCATCCGCCGCCTGGGTCGCATGGCCTTCGCGCTCTATCGGCCGAAGACGAGCAGCGAGCCCAACGGCATCGTCGCCTACGGCCGTGAATACGACGAGATGCCAGAGGCCGTCGCGCTACGCGCATTGCGCCCCGGCGCCCGCATCTTTGCCCGCTCCAACCACCTCGACATTCTGGTGGAGGCGGCAACGTCCACCGGCGCAGAAATCATGCTGCCAACACTGATGGGCGACGCCGACGCACGCTTGTCAGAGGTGCAAGGCACGCGAGGCGCCGCGTTCCGCGACGTCTACCGCCTCGCCCATCCGGAACGTGCAAAGGTCCCGGCGGTCCGCGCAGTCGCCCGATGGATCGACAGCGAGGTAAGCCGCCGGCTCGAAAGATGAGGCTGCCTCACCACCAAGCGTGGAAATGATGGACTGGTCCGTGGCCGTGGCCAATCTCCAGCTGGTCGGCAGCGACGATGGCGGCCGTGACATAGGCCTTGCCCTCGGCAACAGCCGTCATCAGATCCAGCCCCTTGGCCAGGCCAGCAGCGATGGCCGACGACAGCGTGCAACCGGTACCGTGGGTATTTCGCGTCGCATGGCGCGGCGCCGTCAGCCAGCGGGCGCCCTCAGCGTCGAGATAGAGATCGGTGCTTTCGGTACCGCTGCCGTGCCCGCCCTTGACGAGCACGGCCTTCGGGCCGAGCGACAAGAGTTCGCGCGCTGCGGCCAGCATATCCTCAGGCGCCTCGCCCACCGTCCGCCCCAGCAGCTTGCCGGCTTCAGGCAGGTTGGGCGTGATGAGGCTGGCCAGAGGAAAAAGTTCCTGGCGCAGCGTCGCCACAGCCTCGCCCTTCAGGAGGCTGTCGCCCGATGTAGCAACCATCACCGGATCGAGCACAACCCGCGTCTGATCATAATCGCGTAGACCGGCAGCAACCGTGCGGATCAGCTCCGGGCTTGCCAGCATGCCGATCTTCACGGCATCGACTGCGAGATCGGAAAACACCGCGTCGATTTCGGCCCTGACGAAGTCGGCCGGCGCCTCATGGATGGCCGTCACACCGCGGGTGTTCTGCGCGGTCAGTGCCGTGATCACCGAGGCGCCATAGACGCCGAGTGCCGAGAAGGTTTTGAGATCGGCCTGGATGCCGGCGCCGCCGCCGGAATCCGAACCCGCAATGGTGACTGCGATCGCCGTCATGCCCGCGCCTCCCAAGCCTGGGCGGCATTGAGCCATTCGGTCGTTCTCGCCTCGGGGCTTGCTGCCGACAGTACGTCGGAAATCACCGCCACGCTGTCCGCTCCGGCGTCCCAGCAGACCGGCGCCCGATCGAGCGAGATGCCGCCGATCGCCACCAGCGGCTTTTTGGTAATGCGCTTCCACTCAGTGAGAAGCTCGGGCCCGCTTGCCGGTGCCGCGTCATCCTTGGAGACGGTCGACCAAATCGGCCCGAGAGCCACATGATCCGGATCGACGGCCAGCGCCCTGTCGAGTTCCTCGTGGTTTGCCGTGGAAACACCGAAGCGAATGCCGGCGGCGCGGATGGCCTTGAGATCGGCGGTATCTAGGTCTTCCTGCCCGAGATGCAGCCATTCGGCGCCGAACTCGATCGCCTCGCGCCAATGATCGTTGACGACACACATCGCTCCAGCCGCCTTGCAGAGCGCCAGCGAGTCGGCAATCTCCTGCCGCCGGATCTCCGGATCGGGCGCCTTCGTGCGGATCTGTACCAGCTTCAACCCGAGCGGCAATAGACGCGGCAGCCAGGCGGCACGGTCAATGATGAGATAAAAGCGGTCGAGCATCGGCTTCCCGTTCGAAGACAAAGGCGGAAGAGGGTCAGTGGCGCATCGGCCGACTGGCATGGATGACCTTGGTCGCCTGCGTGTAGATCACGCGTAGAAGGTCCTCGGCAATGGCAGGGGCCACCATCCAGCCATAACGAAACAGACCATTGACGGCGATAATCCGCTCACCGACCTGCACCTTCGGTACGCCGTTCATCAGAACGGGCATCAGGCCGGATCGCAGTTCGAGAACCTCGGCATCGGCAAAGGCGGGCAACAGGGATATGGCGTGCATCATCAGCTCGCCGGCCGAGCGAACAGACACGCCGCTGCGGTCATCGTCGACTGTCGTCGCTCCGATCACATAGACGCCCTGACCGCGCGGAGTGACGTAGAGCGAGTGGCGGTTGTGCAGGAGCCGGACCGGTCGATTGAGGTCAACCTTGTGACACCGCACTTGAACCATCTCGGCCGTGACCGCCCTAAGCTCAGGAAACCGATCGCGCGCACCGAGGCCACGCGTATCCACGATGCGTTCGGCCGGCAAGCCATCGATCGTACCGACCCAGTCGAAGCGGATCCGGACGCCTCCGGCCTCCAGCACATCCCTGAGCGCCGTGAACATAACGCGTGGGTCGGCGTGCGCTGCCTGCGAGAAATACATGCCGCGCCCATAGACGCCCTTGAGCGACGGCTCGAGAGAGGCAATCCGCTCCTCATCGACCCATTCGTAATTGAGCACGAAGGAAGAATAATCATCGAGTGCAGTTGGTTGGCGCCGGTTCCCCAGAACCAGAGCGCCGTTCACGTTGAGCCCGGGCACCAACGTCGGCCACAGATCGAGAGATCGGCGTCCGAGATCGACGATCGTCGCATCGGCACCGTCGGCCTCGCAGTCGGGCGCAAGCACTCCGGTTCCGTTCCAGGCGGGCGAGCCGGAGAAGTCGCTCTGCCGTTCATAGATAGCAACCTTGAGGCCGGCACGCAGGCACATCAGTGCAGTGACGAGCCCCATGGGGCCGGCCCCGACGATCGCCACGTCCGTCGTTTCCTGCTTGCCGCTCACAATATCGCTCATGGGACATCTCTCGAACCGACGCCCCTCACCGGCTCGGCATGCGTCTTTTTGGCCCGAGGTCAGGAGAGTGTCAACGCTAGTTGGCTGAAAGCAAATCGAAAGCCAAGGCCTGGAAGCCCACCGGCGCTTGAGGCAAAACAGACAAGAAGCCGCCCGAGGCTTCCGGCGCCAAGCGGCGCCGCGCGGAGCGGGCCTTTCGTGCGAAGCCCGAAAGGCGGAAAGCGGAGCGAGAGCCAAGGGCTGGAAGCCCGCCGGCGACTGAGGCCAAAACCAAAACAAGAAGCCGCCCGAGGCTTCCGGCGCCAAGCGGCGGCGCGTGGAGCGGGCCTTTCGTGCGAAGCCTGAAAGGCGGAAAGCGGAGCGAAAGCCAAGGGCTGGAAGCCCGCCGGCGCTTGAGGCCAGGAATCAAGTCGGCGTGTCGGCGCTCTTTGCCCTCGCCTTGGCTTCGAGAATGCCCAGACGGCGTTCCCGCCAGACCACGAACACGCCTGAAGCGATCACCACCAGCGAACCGGCCAGCACCACCGCCGTCGGCACATCCCCGAAAACCATGTAGGAGATGATGACGATCCAGACCATGTTGATGTAGTCGAGCGGTGCAATGACCGAAGCCTCGGCAAGGCGATAGGCTTGGGTCATCAGCACTTGGCCGATACCGCCGAACAGGCCTGCGCAGATCAGCATGGTCGCATCGGGAACGCTTGGCACCACCCAGCCAAACGGTAGCGTCACGAAGGAAAAAGCCGAGCCGCAAGCCAGGAAGTAAAAGACGATGGCGCCGGTCGTTTCCGTCGCCGTCAGCTCACGAACCGTAACCGCGGCGACGGCGCCGAGCATGGCCGAAGCAAGCGCGCAGGCAGCGCCGATGGCTCGGCCGCCCTGAAAGCCCATATCGAAATCGCCCACCTGTTCCGAAAGGACGATCATCACTCCGAGAAAGCCGATACCCACTGCGGCCCAGCGGAACGCCCTGACGCGCTCGTGTAACACCGTCGCCGCAAGGCAGACGCCGAACAGCGGTCCCGAATAGCTGATCGCCGTGGCGTCCGGCAGCGGCAGATAGGCGACCGCCGTGAACCACGAGAACATCGACGCAGTACCGACAATCGATCGCCGCACGTGACCAAGCGGTCGCATGGTTGCGAGAGAGGCCGGAAAGACGCCGAGCGCCACCAGGTAGACGATAACCGGGACAATGCCGAAGAACGACCTGAAGAACAGCATCTCCCCGGGCGGAACCCGCCCGGAAACCAGCTTGATCAAGGTCAGCATGAATGCAAAGGCTATGGTCGAGGTGAGCTTGAAAAGAACACCCGCGGCAGTCGGCGACATGGAAAAAGCAGCTCCTGGCTCGGCCGCTTATATCGCGATTTGCCGCAAGACCAAGCTCGATTTGTCATATTTTTGAAGTTGTGCCTCGCCTCATGCGAGATGAGCCTTCAGGAAGCCTACCGTTCGCGTCCACGCAAGGTCGGCTGCCGCCTTGTCATACCGCGCTGCGGAGGTGTCGTTATTGAAGGCGTGATTGACGCCGGGATAGACGTGGATCTCGTAAGATTTGCCGTCCGCTTTCAGCGCAGCCTCGAAGGCGGAAATGCCTGCATTGATGCGGTCGTCGAGCCCGGCATAGTGCAAAAGAAGCGGCGCCTTGATCGCCTTGACCTGCTCTGCCACTGGCTGGGCGCCATAATAGGCTACCGCAGCGCCAAGCCCCGGATCGGCCACCGCCGTTTGCAGCGACAACCCGCCACCCCAGCAGAAACCAACGCTGCCGGACTTGCCATTCCCGTCCTTGTGGCCGCGCAAGTAGGCCGAAGCCGCCACCGCGTTCTTCACGGTCTGCACCTTGTCGAGACCGGAGATCAGGTCGCGCGCCTTGTCTTCATCGGACGGCGTACCACCGGCCGGCGACAGAAAGTCCGGAGCCAGAACCAGGAAGCCTTCCAGCGCCAGACGGCGGGCGACATCCTCTATATGACCGTTGAGGCCCCGGTTCTCGTGAATGACCATGACAGCCGGAAGCGCGCCGGCCGCTGTCTTCGGTTTGACGAGGTACCCCTTCAGCGTTCCGCTCTCGCCGGGAAACTCCACGGCCGACGCCTCCAGGCGATCATCGGCAGGTTCGACTATGGCTGCCTTCGCCTGCCCCGCCTCGATCAATGGCACGATGGCTGCCGCCGCCGCGGTCGAGCCTGCGAGCTTGGCAAGCTTTTCCATGAAGCCGCGGCGATCGAGCGTCAGATGGGTGTATTCGTCATAGAGACGGATCATGTCCTGGGTGATGACGATGCGTTCGCTCATGTCGATGCTCCCTCAGGGTTCGCTCTGGCAATGGCATCCGCCCAACTGGAATCACGAAGCAAATATCAGAGCAAAACGAACCACTTGCGATCTGGATTTCCGGTGAAGCACATAGCTTCGGACTTGTTGAATCTCTTCATGAAGTTGAGATCCCGAAGCCGCATTCCGCTACGCCGGGTGCGAGACGCCCCCACGCCGACCGAGACAGTCACGTATTTTTACTAACATGTAAACCGCACATTTCAGCCGTAGCGGATTTCAATCCAGCGAGAGGTCATCGGACCGACGCTCCCAGATCGACTTGGCGCGCGCACTGTGCCAGCCAAGACAATAGCCAATGGCCCGCTCCACGGCGCCGGCCTTTGGACCGACCGCGTGGACATCATCGAGCATCATGTGGGCCATATGGATATCGTTGAGCACGCCAAGAACATCCTGGGCAGCCTTGACTCTCGGCAACAGCTTGCGCCGCGTTGACTTCGGCATCAAAGGCTCAAAAAAATCATAGGCATAACGCAGGCGTTTGAATCTCTTCCTGAGTTCGTGCCGTTCATCCGGCGACAGGGCTTCGGGATCGCGCCCGAGCTTCTCGACCTTGCGCCGGAGGCGGCCGATCAGGTGTTCGGCAAATGGTTCGATGGGAGCCGCCAGTCCCAGGCTCTGGCCGATATCGTCCGTCGACAGCCAGCCACGCGCCTCGGTGAAGGCCAGAAGGTCGATCAGGAAATCGCCCATGCTTTGATCGGCGAGCACCGCCGCCAGTCGTACCCTCGCCGCCTTGCGCCGCTTCTCGAGTAGTTCGATCAAGGCCGACATATCGCCGCCGTCGAGCGGCGCGACCAGTTCATCGATCAACACATCCATGTCGCGCGTGGCCGCCACTTCAGCCGAAAGACGCCGCGCCTCGGAAGCAAGCGTATCGGCGGCCCCAGGCGCCATGACGGATGCAAAGATCTTCAACGCCGTCCTGAGCCGGCGCAACCCGACCCGGAGTTGATGAGCGCCCTCGGGATCGTCTCCCACTCTGAGAGCAGCGACATTGGCGGAGATCTGCTGGGCGCAGGACCTAAGCACGAGCTGCAACGCCATTTCGACGGACATGTCATCATCAATGTCCGCATCCACAGCGGTCTCCGGTTCGGTGGCGCCAACCTCGCCTTCTAGCAGCGCGTAGCCGAGATCGGACTTGGCGTGGGTCGAGAAGTGGAAGGCGATGCCCGCCAACGCCGGCCGGGCCACTTCGAACAACGCCCGACGGTCACCGGATAAAAGCTCGAACTCGACTTCGCGAATATCGGCACGCCGACTGCCTGCCGTCGCCGCGCCGCGGTCGAGCGCCATCTCGACCACGTCACCTCCAGGCGTGGAGATGTCCCACCGCTTCCGCGTCACTCGCATCGAAAATAGCGGCACCAGCGGCCTGCCGTCGACCAGCTTCGTCAGCTCGGCAGCGACTTCGTCGGGAAAGCGCGAAAGATCGGGCACACGGCCGGCATAGGTCGCGTTGAACTCCGGCCGTTCGGCTAGGCCTAGCGAGAAACTGCCGGAGAACTTCACCGTCTGCTCACCGCTTCGCCCTGCCCGACGCAAGCGCAGGCTGATACCCTTGGTGCGCAAGGCGAGGTCGGGCGTATCGAAATAGGTGCTGATCAGACGCTTGTCGCCCTTTGCCGTAACGCTCAGTCCGGGCAAGGCGGCAAGACGCGCAAGGCGCGAGGCACCGGCCACATCCACGGCCACCTTGAGTTCCGCCTCGACACCGCTAGCCATGCCCACACCCTCCTCAGCCTTGAATCAATCCTATAGCTACTTGAAGAGTTTGACGAGAATCCTACTCAACGATTCGGATTCTCAAGAGCTATCTTCGGTTGTGGAATGCAGCGGCTAATCTCCGGTAAGGCGGCAGGATGCCGCAATTCTGACCAGACGGGAAAAAATGCTTGCCAATTGACCAATAGTCGGTTCGGATAAGGGCTCGCCGGCTGACGGGAATAAGTTACAAGAACACCGTCTGGCCAGGCACGGGGTTCGCCGACCTCGATCGGCAACAGGGGAGTATACCTTATGAAAACGATGTCCCGCCTTCTGGCGGCCTCCATGCTCATGGTCGGCCTCGCCGGAGCCGCCCATGCCAAGACGTTTGTCTATTGCTCCGAGGGCAGCCCGGAAGGTTTCGATCCGGCGCCTTATGCTTCCGGCACGACGCATGACGCTTCTGCCGTCACGGTTTACAACCGCCTGACCGAGTTCGAGCATGGCACGACTTCCGTAAAGCCAGGTCTCGCCGAGAGCTGGGATATCTCCGAGGATGGCACGGTCTATACGTTCCACCTCCGGAAGGGCGTGAAGTTCCAGACAACCGACTTTTTCAAGCCGACGCGTGACTTCAACGCCGATGACGTGATCTTCTCGCTGACCCGTCAGAACGACAAGAACAGTCCTTGGTACTCCTATGCCGGTGGCTCCTGGGAGTATTGGGAGGGCATGGATATGCCCAAGCTGGTCAAGTCGCTGGAGAAGGTTGACGACTACACCGTCAAGCTGACCCTGACTTCGCCGAACGCGCCGATGCTTGCCAACCTGGCCATGGCCTTCGCCTCGATCATGTCGAAGGAATATGCCGACAAGCTGGCGGCCGAGGGCAAGCAGTCCGACCTCAACCAGGCGCCGGTCGGCACCGGCCCGTTCCAGTTCGTCGGCTATGAGAAGGACGCGGTCATCCGCTATCAGGCTTTCGCCGACTATTGGGGCGGCAAGCCGAAGATCGACGACCTCGTCTTCGCCATCACGCCCGATGCATCCGTCCGCATTCAGAAGCTGAAGGCCGGCGAATGCCAGGCTGCACCCTACCCGAACCCGGCCGACATCGACGCGCTCAAGGGCGACAGCAACATTCAGTTGCTCGACCAGGCGGGCCTCAATATCGGCTACCTCGCCTACAACACCCAGCAGAAGCCCTTTGATGACGTGCGCGTCCGCAAGGCGCTCAACATGGCCATCAACAAGAAGGCGATCATCGACGCCGTCTACCAGGGCACCGGCCAGGCCGCCAAGAATCCGATCCCGCCGACCATGTGGTCTTACAACGATCAGGTTCAGGACGACCCGTACGATCCGGCAGCTGCCAAGAAGCTGCTCGCCGAAGCCGGCGTCAAGGATCTCAGCATGAAGGTGTGGGCGATGCCGGTGTCGCGTCCCTACAACCCGAATGCTCGCCGCATGGCCGAGCTGATCCAGGCTGACTTCGCCGCCGTTGGCGTCAAGGTCGAGATCGTCTCCTACGAGTGGGCCGAGTATCTGAAGCGCGGCAAGGAAAAGACCCGTGACGGCGCGCTGCTGCAGGGCTGGACCGGCGACAACGGCGACCCGGACAACTTCCTCTTCGCGCTGCTGAGCTGCGCGGCGGTGGACAGTGGTTCGAACCGCGCCTTCTGGTGCAACAAGGACTTCACCGACCTGGTGACCAAGGCCGCCGCCGTCTCCGACGTGGCCGAGCGCACCAAGCTTTACGAAGATGCCCAGGTGATCTTCAAGAAGGAAGCCCCGTGGGCGACCATCGCGCACTCGACCACTTACATGCCGCTCGCCAAGAACGTGACCGGCTACAAGGTTGACCCGCTCGGACTGCACTGGTTCGAAGAAGTCGACGTCGCCGAGTAAGCGAAGTCTTCATGATAGACGCGGTTCCGGAGAGTCATCTCCGGAACCGTTTTTGCTTGTAGAAACAGGGCCGGACACGCAGGGCGTGCCGCGTCCATGCGGAAAATCATGTAGGACGGCAGAAATCCCGGCATTTTCGCGCCGCCAAAATGGTCAAATCTCGACCTTGTCGCTTGCAGGCCGGGTTTCCGGCCGCTACTGGAACCCCCATGTCGATCGCAGCAACCTTTCGTCCCTTCCGTTCAGATGACCGCGCAGCGGTCGTCCGGCTGTGGCACGACGCCTGGCACGACGGCCATGGATCGGTTCTACCGCCCCATGTGGTGGCCGAACGAAGCCTGGAAAGCTTCAATCTTCGCCTCGGGCCGCTCGAAGCCGGTTGCCTCGTCGCCGAGGCGGAAGGCCGCATCCTGGGATTTTCTGTGATCGAAGGTAATGAGATCGACCAGCTCTTTGTCGCGGCTGAGGCGCGCGGCACGGGGCTTGCAAACGCCCTTCTCGCCGCCACCGAAGCGGAACTCGTCCGGCGCGGCATTCGCGACGCGGCGATCCAGTGTTCGGCCGGCAACGATCGGGCCCACCGGTTCTACGCGCGCGCCGGCTGGCGCGACAGCGGCGTCCGGGAGGCTGCGATCTGGACTCCCGACGGCCGGCATGAAACGCATCCGACCCACATCTTCGTCAAGCAACTCTCGAGCCTGGACTGACCCCGCATTATGTTCGGTTTCATTCTCCGACGCCTCGGCCTCTTGATCCCGACCTTCATCGGCGTCAGCCTGGTGGCCTTCTTCTTCATCCGCCTGCTGCCCGGAGACCCGGTGCTGCTGCTTGCCGGCGAGCGCGGCATATCGCCCGAGCGTTACGCCGAGCTGATGCACCGCTTCGGCTTCGACCTGCCGCTCTGGAAGCAGTTCGTCTACTATTTCTCCGACCTGCTGCAGGGCGATTTCGGTACCTCCATCTCCACCAAGAAACCGATCTTCACCGAGTTCTTCACGCTGTTCCCGGCCACGCTGGAACTGTCGATCTGCGCGGTGATCTTTGCCGTGGCCCTTGGCGTACCGGCCGGCGTCATTGCCGCGGTCAAGCGGAACTCCTGGTTCGACCATACGGCGATGGGCACCGCGCTCGTCGGCTATTCTATGCCGATCTTCTGGTGGGCGCTGCTGCTCATCATCGTGTTCTCTGTGATGCTCGGCTGGACACCAGTATCCGGCCGCATTTCGCTGACCTTCTTCTTCCCCAAGGTGACCGGCTTCATGCTGATCGACAGCCTGCTGTCCGGCAAGACGGGCGCGTTCCGGTCAGCGGCGAGCCATCTCGTCCTGCCGACTATCGTGCTCGGTACCATCCCGCTCGCCGTCATCGCCCGCCAGACGCGCTCAGCCATGCTGGAAGTACTGGGTGAGGATTACATCCGCACCGCCAAGGCCAAGGGCCTCAGCCCGTTCCGCGTCATCGCCGTTCATGCCCTGCGCAACGCGCTGATCCCGGTGATCACCACCATCGGCCTGCAGATCGGCGTGCTGATGGCCGGCGCCATCCTGACCGAGACGATCTTTTCCTGGCCGGGCATCGGCAAGTGGATGGTCGATTCCATCTTCAGGCGCGATTATCCGGCCGTTCAAGGCGGCCTCGTGCTGATCGCCCTCATCGTCATGGGCGTCAACCTCGTCGTCGACATGCTCTACGGCCTCGTCAACCCCAAGATCCGGCACCAGAGGTAATCCATGACCGCCGTCTCCGCTTCTGTCCGTCCGGGGCGCCTCAAGGAATTCTGGCGCTATTTCTCGGAAAACCACGGCGCCGTCGCCGGCCTCATCCTGTTCGCGGCGCTGGTGTTCGTCGCCCTCGCGGCACCGCTCTTCGCCCCGTTCGATCCCGATCAGCAGTTCCGCGACGCGCTCCTCGCGCCGCCACTCACCCACGGCAGCGAAGGCATCTTCCTGCTCGGCACCGATGCGCTCGGCCGCGATATCCTGTCGCGCCTGATCTTCGGATCGCGCTTCTCGTTGTTCATCGGCGTGGTGGTCGTTGCAGTATCGCTGATCGGCGGCGTCATTATCGGCATGTTCGCCGGCTTCTTCCGGGGCTGGGTCGATACGCTGATCATGCGCATCATGGACATCATCCTGGCCTTCCCGTCGCTGCTGCTCGCGCTGACACTGGTCGCCATCCTCGGCCCCGGCCTTACCAATGCAATGATCGCCATCGCCATCGTGGCACAGCCTCACTATGTGCGCCTGACCCGCGCCGCTGTGCTCTCTGAACGTAACCGCGACTACGTGACGGCAGCCCGCGTTTCCGGTGCCGGTCCGCTCTGGCTGATGTTCGTCACCATCCTGCCGAACTGCATGGCGCCGTTGATCGTTCAGGCCGCCCTGTCCTTCTCGGGTGCCATTCTCGACGCCGCCGCGCTTGGCTTCCTCGGCATGGGCGCCCAGCCGCCGACGCCGGAGTGGGGCACCATGCTGGCCGAAGCGCGCGAGTTCATCACCCGCGCCTGGTGGGTCGTGACCTTCCCGGGCCTCGCCATCCTGATCACCGTGCTGGCCATCAACCTGATGGGTGACGGCCTGCGCGACGCCCTCGATCCGAAGCTGAAGAGGTCGTGATGCCCATTCTCGAAATCAGCAACCTCTCGGTCGACTTCCGCACCGTTGGCGGTCAGTTCCGCGCCGTCGACGGCGTGTCGATGACCGTAGACCCCGGCGAGATCGTCTCCATCGTCGGCGAAAGCGGCTCCGGCAAGTCGGTATCCATGCTGGCCCTCATGGGCCTCCTGCCCTGGACGGCCACGATCACCGCCGACAAGATGATGTTCGACGGCAAGGACCTTCTGACGATCCCGGCCCGCGAACGTCGCCGGATCATCGGCAACGACCTCGCCATGATCTTCCAAGAACCGATGAGCTCGCTCAACCCGTGCTACAAGATTGGCTGGCAAATCGGCGAAGTGCTGAAGGTTCATCTCGGCCTCAACAAGCGCGCCCGTCGCGACCGCACCGTCGAGCTCCTGGAGCTGGTCGGCATTCCGTCGGCCGCCGAGCGCCTCGATGCCTATCCGCACCAAATGTCGGGCGGCATGAACCAGCGCGTGATGATCGCCATGGCCATCGCCTGCAATCCGAAGCTCCTGATTGCCGACGAGCCGACCACCGCGCTCGACGTCACCATCCAGGCACAGATCCTCGACCTGCTCGCCAAGCTGCAGCGCGAGACCGGCATGGCTCTGGTGCTCATCACCCACGACATGGGTGTCGTCGCCGAGACAGCCAATCGTGTCTCGGTGCAGTATGCCGGGCAGAAGGTGGAGGAACAGCCGGTCCGCGCGCTGTTCGCCGACCCGCATCATCCCTACACGGCCGCTCTTCTGTCGGCGCTGCCCGAGCGAGCCACCACCCGCCGCCTGCCGTCCATTCCCGGTGTCGTGCCCGGACAGTATGACCGCCCGGCCGGCTGCCTGTTCAGCCCGCGCTGCGGGTTCGTCACCGAACGCTGCGTCGAGAAGGCGCCCGTGACCCAGGGTCAGGCCGCCGGCTACGCGCTCTGCCACTACCCGCTCAATCAGGGCAAACCTGTCGGCCATCCCGGCCCGGCTGCCATCCTCGACCGGAGGGTTTCGGCATGAACGCTCCCGTTTCATCAAACGTCGTTCTCGAGGCACAGCACCTCGCCCGCCACTACAGCCTGAAGCGCGGCATGTTCGCCGAGCCGGCCACCGTCCGTGCACTCGCAGAAGCCTCGTTCAAGCTGACAGCCGGCAAGACGCTGGCCGTCGTCGGCGAGTCAGGCTGCGGCAAATCGACGCTCGCCCGCCTTGTCACCATGATCGAGCCGCCGACCGCCGGTGAACTGATCATCGACGGCAAGCAGGTTCACCACAATGTGTCGCCCAGCCACGAGCTGCGCCGCACCGTACAGATCGTCTTCCAGGACCCCTATGGCTCGCTGAACCCGCGTCAGAAGGTCGGCACCATCCTGGAAGAGCCGCTGCGTCTCAATACCTCGCTGTCAGCTTCCGAACGGCAAGCCAAGGCGCGGGCGATGATGGAAAAGGTCGGTCTCCGGCCCGAGCATTACGATCGCTACCCGCACATGTTCTCCGGCGGCCAACGCCAGCGCATCGCCATCGCCCGGGCACTGATGCTGAACCCGAAAATCCTGGTGCTTGACGAGCCGGTATCGGCGCTCGACGTGTCGATCCAGGCGCAGGTTCTGAACCTGCTGATGGACCTGCAGCAGGAATTCGGCCTCGCCTACCTGTTCATCAGCCACGATCTCAGCGTGGTGCGCCATATCGCCGACGAGGTGATGGTGATGTATCTCGGCCGCCCGGTCGAGTTCGGCACGGCCGAGGAAATCTTCAATACGCCGCGCCATCCCTATACGCGTGCCCTGCTCTCCGCCACGCCGACCACCGAGCCGGAAAAGCGTCGCGAGCGCATCCGCCTCACCGGCGAGCTTCCCTCACCGCTGCGCCCGCCCAAGGGTTGCGCATTCCATCCGCGCTGTCCCTTCGCCTACGAGCCTTGCGACGTTGATACGCCAAAGCTCCTCAAGGCTCCCGGCGGTGACGCGGACGTCGCCTGCTTCGCCGTACAGGGCGAGTTGCTCTAGGCTTTCGGCGCAGCACGAAGAGACAGGACGCGGCCCGGTCAATCCGAGCCGCGTCTTTTTTGTCAGAGCTCGGCACTGCCGGGAAGCGCTGCGGCCAGTGCATCGATGGCGTAGCGAACACGTAGCGGCAGATGAGGCGTTTCGGGCCAGATAGCGTGCGTCTTGAACACACGGCGCGGTAGGTTGCCGAGCAACGGCACGAGCTTGCCAAGCCGAACCTTCTCGCGGATCAACCAACAGGGCAGATAGGCCAGTCCGTAGCCCGCCTCAGCGGCATCGGCGATCACCTCAAGATCGTCAAAACGCATTCGGCTCGGCGGCGTCACCTCGCGGGAGATGCCGTCGCCGACTGGGAACTCCCACGCTCTGACTTGACCGGAGCGCCCATAGACGACCGCCTGATGGGCAGCGAGATCGTCAAGGCTTTCCGGCCGCCCGTTGCGTTCAAGGTAGGCCGGTGCGGCGCAAACCGCCATGCGCTGCAAGCCGACCGTCCGGGTCATCAGGCCGGCGCCATTGCCGAGGTCGCCATTGCGGATGGCCAGATCGAACCCGTCCTCGATCAAGTCCACCCGACGATCGCTGAACGACAGATCGAGCTCAAGCCGGGGATACTGTGCTGCCAGGCCCGAGAGGATCGGCGCCACGCAGCGCCTGCCGAACAGCATGGGCATCGACACCCTCAGCCTTCCTGCCACCTCTCGCCGCCCCGACTCCAAAGCCGCTTCACCGGCGCGCAGTTCCTCCAGAGCCCTGAGGCAATGCTCGTAATAGCCTTGGCCGTCCTCGGTGAGCGACAGACTGCGCGTGGTGCGGTGAAGCAGGCGCACGTTGAGCCGCGCCTCGATCCGAGAGATTGTCTTGGCCACCGCCGAACGGGTGACATGCAACCGGTCGGCCGCTGCGGCGAAACTGCCGGTCTCGACCGCCGCCACGAAGACATCGACGCCATTCAAAATATCCGCCATGATTGTCGCTCAACAGGCACCAATGATCGGAGAAGATGTCACCACCGGCTCCAGCTGCTCAACGATATGCTGCGCATTCCTCATCAAGGTCAAGGAGCGAGCCATGAGCGGAACGATGCAGCGCTGGGAAATGGACGGAATTGGACGCGAAAAGTTGGCTCTGAGGACGGTGCCTGTTCCAGATCCTGGGCACGGCGAAGTGCTGGTGAAGGTGGCGGCCGTCTCCCTCAACTACCGCGACAAGCTGATGACCGACAGCGGCATGGGCCAGCCGCTGACCTTCCCTTTTACGCCCGGCTCGGACTTGGCCGGTGTGGTGCAGGCGGTCGGCGCCGGCGTGACGCGCTTTGCCATAGGCGAACGCGTCATCTCCGTCTTCGCGCCGGAATGGATCGACGGTTCACCGCGCGGCAATGCCCGCGTCCCGCCCTATCGCACGCTGGGCGGCATCCATCCCGGCGTCCTTTCCGAATACGTGGCCTTCCCCGAAGACTGGTTCGTCCACGCCCCGGTCTCGCTCGATGACGACGAGGCGAGCACCCTGCCCTGCGCCGGCGTAACGGCCTGGTTTGCGCTGATCGAAAAAGGCCACATCCGCGCCGGGGAAACCCTGTTGATCGAGGGAACCGGCGGCGTTGCCCTGTTGGGTTTGCAGATTGCCAAGACACGCGGCGCCAAGGTCATCGTTGTCTCGAGCGGCGCGGAAAAGCTGGCGCGCGTCAAGGCGCTTGGCGCCGATCATGGCATCGATCGGTCGCAGGAAGATTGGGTGGAGGCCGTCTATCGCCTGACCGACGATCGCGGCGTCGACCACATCCTGGAGCTCGTCGGCGGGCCGCATCTCGCCAAAGCCGTTCGGGCGGCTGCGGTCGATGGCCACATTTACCAGATTGGCGTTCTCGAGGGATTCGAGGTCTCCGCACCGGGTGGGCCGCTGATGCTAAAGAACGTCACGGTGCAGGGGATCGGCGTTGGCCATCGCCGGGCACTTGAAGACTTGGTGGCGGAAGTGGATCATGCCGGCATCAAGCCGGTCATCGACAAGCGTTACCCGCTGAAGGAGCTGCCGACCGCGCTCGACCATCTGGACCGCGGCCCGTTCGGCAAAATTGTCATCGAGATGGCCTAAGGCGGACCATCGGGCATGAAAGTCTGAGGAACACGGAGGCGCCGCAAGCGCCTCCGTTCGTTTGACGCCCTCCTTCGCAGAAAGATCGGCTTTGCGCCGTGGCACCGGCTCCCCTATCTCGATAGGGTGGCCGACATTCCTTCCGCCGGAGACGCGATGACCGCCAACGACTTCATTTCCCTCTCCGCCCTCGAACTGGCGCCGCAACTGATCGGCGCGACGCTCACGGTCGATGGCATCGGCGGCATCATCGTCGAGACCGAAGCCTACGAGCCCGATGACCCCGCCTCGCATGCCTTCAACGGCGAGCGGCCGCGTAACCGGGCAATGTTCGGCCCGCCGCTCACCGCTTATGTCTACCGTTCCTATGGCATCCATTGGTGCTTCAACATCGTTGCCGGCCCGGTCGGCCACGCTGCAGCCGTGCTAGTGCGGGCGATCGAACCGACCGCCGGCCTTGAGACGATGGCCGAGCGGCGGCGAACGACCGAGCCCCGCCTGCTCGCCTCGGGACCGGGTCGTCTGACGGAGGCGCTCGGCATCACCATCGGTCACAATGGCCTTCCACTCGACGCGCCACCCTTCGAATTGGTACCGCGCGAGGGCACGCCCGACATCGCCATCGGACCGCGCATTGGGATCACCAAGGCGGCGGACCACCCCTGGCGCTTCGGCCTCAGGGGCTCGCCCTTCCTGAGCCGGCCGTTCCGCTGAACGCTACCTGAGCAAACGGAGCGAACCGGTGAGCGACTTCACCCATCTGGCCGGTCCGCACAAACCGATGCCGTCGATCGCTTCCTCGGAAAGCCGCTTGCCGGGCAGCAGCGCCTCATATTCCCGATAATCATGCAGCGCCCGCGAAAAGGCGGGGAACACCACCAGCGCGCTGTCGTCGGCGCGCGGCATTGCCTTCAGCATCAAGGCCTGAATGGCCTCCGGCGACGCCGCCAGGATCGGCACCGGCAGGATGGAACTGTCGTCGATGATACGGCCATCCAGATCGGTCAGTGGTCGATTGCCAAGCCATGGCAGGCGGGCACCGAGCCCTATGCCAATGGCACCGACGGTGTTGGCCAGAAGGCCGAGCGCCAGCTCGGGATTGACGACGATAGCGAGGCGGCTGTCTGGCGGCATGATAACTCCGAAAGCAACAATGACGCCGAAAAGTTATCCGGGCTCGCGGGACATTTCTTGCCGGAGTTTGCTCTTCCATCACAAAATGCGGTAGAGCCTACCCATCAGTCCTGAAAAGGAGACAGATTATGCCCAGCGCCTCGCTAGAGCCGGTCGATGTCAAGATTCTCGACGCATTGCAAACCGACGGCCGCCTGACCAATCAGGCGCTTGCCTCGGATGTGGGACTGTCAACATCGCCCTGCTGGCGACGTGTGCGTCAGCTGGAAGACAGCGGCGTCATCAGCGGCTACCGCGCAGAACTCGACCGCCAGAAGATCGGCCTCGGCGTTCTCGCCTTCATTCGCGTCAAGATCGACAGCCACAGCGAGGCCGAGGCAGAAGAGTTTTCGAAAAGTGTCGCCCGCCTGCGCGAGGTGATCGCCTGCTATTCAATCGCCGGCGACGCTGACTTCCTGTTGCAGGTCGTCTCGCCCGACCTCGACACCTATGCCGACTTCGCCATGACGGTGATCCGCCGCCTGCCACGCATCAAGGAAATGCAGACGACCTTCGTCTTGAAGGAAATCAAGCCGTTCACCGGCTTTCCCGTTGGGCTCGATTGACGAACATCCTTGAGAGGGTGGTTCAGTAGACCGGCTTGCCGCCGATGGTCAGCAGGCCGAGCATGTCATCGTCGTCCGACACCCAGCGCTGCAGCGCCGCCACCGTCACCATGTCGGTTCCGCCTTCGTCGCCAATGCCAGCTATGTGGTGATAGGGCTCGAAGGTATCGCCGAGGTGCGACAGCACGGCGAAGGCAGTGCTGAAGTCATCTCCACCGGCATAGCGGCTCGGCGTGACGATGGTACGGATACCAGCGGCCGTGGCCGCAGCAAGGCCAGGGCCGTTATCCTCGAACACGATCGCGGCGCGGGGGGACAAGCCGAGCCTGGAAAGCGCCAGTTCGTAGACATCAGGTGCTGGTTTGGGCCGCACGGCCTCGGCGCCGCCGACAATGGCGGTGATCTTTTCAAGCCCATCGAGGCCGAAATTGGCGAGGATCAGCGCCTCGGCATTCTCGACGCTCGACGTGGTGGCCAGCACCACGGCCAGCCCTTGCGAGCGCGCCTCGTCGATCATCCGCTCGATACCCGGCCTTGGCCGCGCAAGGCGCCGATCCACGAGCTTGGCGAACAGGCGCGTCTTGGCGGCGTGCAGTTCCTCGATCTTCTGTCGGCCGAGATCAGCCATCGGAGGCGCATAATGCTCAATGAAATGAGCAAGACGCGCTCGCCCGCCATGAACGGCAAGCAACTCGCCATAGAAGGCGCTTTCCCATACCCAGGGCAGTCCGGCCTCGGCAAAGGCACGGTTGAACGCCAGGCGATGAACCTCCTCGGTTTCCGCCAGCGTGCCGTCAACATCGAAGATCAGAGCCTTGATCGGGGAAGCCATCGCACTCACTCGGTCAGGGTTTTCCAAGCAACGGGACGCTACGTTCTACTGAAGCGTCTCCAATACTGCCGGAAGCCCCCTGAAATCGTCCATAACGAAATCGGCGTTGAGCTCATCGGCGGGAATATCGGTGTAGCCATACCGCACGACCGCCACCTTGACGCCGGCCGCCTTGGCGGAGGCAACGTCATTGGCGCTATCGCCGACCATCAGCACGTCTTCTTTGGGAAGGCCGAGCCGTTCCGCCACCAGCCACATCATATCCGGCGCCGGCTTCGGCGTCACGCCGCTGTCACCGCCGACGACAACCGAAATCTCGGAGCCGATGCCGAGGCTATCAACGATTTCGCGGGAAACCGATGTCGGCTTGTTGGTACAGACGGCAAGCCGATAGGTCTTGGCAAGCTGCTTCACCGCGTCCGCCGTATGCGGGAAGAGGCGCGTCAGTCGCGTGGCACGTGGCTCATAGAAGCCGAGATAGGTTTTGACCTGTGCGGCCAGTGCCTCGCCTTCCATGGTCACACCATGAGCGGCAAACGCCTTCTGAACCAGAACCGGCACGCCCTTGCCGACCATCGAAGAAACGGCAGCCCTCGAATGCGGGGCGAGACCATTCGCGGCCATCAGTTCGTTCACGGCCTCGGCGAGATCCGGCAGGCTGTCCACCAGCGTGCCGTCGAGGTCGAAGATCAGGGCGCGAATACTCATAGACTGTCTCTCAGGGCTTGGATGTTGCGGCGATAGTCGGCTTCGGTGCCGCCCTTGAACACGGACGTGCCGGCCACCAGCACGTCGGCGCCGGCGCGGGCGAGCAGGCCGGCGTTGGCCGTGGAAACGCCACCGTCGATCTCGATGTGAATGGGCCGATCGCCGATCAGCGCCTTCACCTTCTTCACCTTCTCGACAACGGCCGGAATGAACGCCTGGCCGCCAAATCCGGGGTTGACGGTCATGATCAGCACCAGATCGATCTCGTTCAGCATGTACTCAAGGCCGCCGACATCCGTGCCTGGGTTCAGGACCACGCCGGCCTTCTTGCCGAGCGAGCGCACCACCTGCAGCGAGCGGTGAATGTGCGGACCGCCCTCCATGTGCACGGAGATCACATCGGCGCCCGCCTCGGCGAACGCGCCGATGAACGGATCGGCCGGCTCGATCATCAGATGCACGTCGAACGGCAGCTTGGTGTGCGGGCGCATAGCCTTCACCACTGCCGGGCCGAACGTGATGTTGGGCACGAAATGGCCGTCCATGATGTCGATGTGAACCCAGTCACCGCCAGCCCTTTCGACGGCGGCGAGTTCTTCGCCAAGGCGTGAGAAATCCGACGACAATACGGAGGGGGCAATCTTGACGGCCATGAGAAGCGTCCCGGCAAAAGGTTCAAAAGCCAGACGTTCTTAAAGCAAGACGCCGCCAAGCGCTAACCCCGTTTCCCTCGCGAGGGATGAAAATCGGGCCGTAATCGATCAAGTACCGGCGGCCGCCAACGAGACGACCGCCGATGCTTGCCTTACCTATTGTCAGGTTGCGAGCGCACCAGCTCCAGCCCGCGCGGAGTGATGCGATAGGGCTTGCTGTTCCGCGAGGCGATTGCCCTCTTGTTCTTCAATTTGCGGAAAAGCGCCAGATTGAAGTCGGTGTAGAGCCAGCCATCACGGCTGAAGCAGGCGAGCTCTTCGATATCGCCGCGATCGTCGCGCACGATCTCGATGCGTCCGCCCTGAGCGAGCAGATGCAATATGCGCTGCTCGGCACGTGAAATATCCATCGTCTGAAGTCCGGAATTCGCGCCACTAGAGCACCCGCCGATCAGGTTGAATCAACCTGATCGAAAAGCGGCTGCTCCAGCAAACAAACCTAGAGCATTCGCTCGACGACCAAATGTTTCAATTTGGTCGGCGAATGCTCTAGGGCGCACCAAAGCGTTCCGGAGGCCGCACGGCTTCCGGGGCGACATTTGGATTGGCCCGCTTACCGGCACCACGCCGGACGGGCCCTCACCGGGATTCAGACAGACGTGACATCCACGCTCCTGTTGCGATCATCAAATTCTGCCGGGTGGGTTTGCCGACGTCAACGCTCGACGCCCAAGGACCACCCCTTCGCCTGACTTTGTGGCACTGCGGTCACGTTCCCGTCGTTTTTGACGAGCATCGAGAAGGGGACGGCGGACGCGGGATTGGTCTCTGATCTTTTCCCCGCGACATTGGTCGAAACGGCCTCCGGTAAATGGTTTCCGGTTCCAGCTTGCGATAAGCTTCGGAAGACCATTGTGATTCCGGAGCGGGCAGCATCGCCGGGCACACCGGCGTCAAGACGTGGGGAGACGGGAATTCTTAGCATGCGCCATACAACCCTGAAGCAGCTGCGATTCCTGTCGGCGGTCATCAAGACCGGTACCGTAACCGCCGCATCCTCTGCCATGAACGTCACGCCGCCGGCCATCACCGCCCAGGTGAAAGCGCTGGAAGACCTTGTTGGCCTGCCGCTCGTCGAACGCGTCGGCGACCGCTTCATTGCCACCTCGGCCGGCAAGGAGATCGCCACCACGCTCGACCGCATCGAGGCCTTGCTCAATGAGTGCTCGGGCGCGCTGGCCGAGATGCGCGAAGCTGGCGCCGGCCGCGTCGCCGTCGGCGTTGTCTCGACCGCCCGCTATTTTGCGCCGACCGTGCTGGCCGCCTTCCGCAAGGAGCGTCCCAAGGTCGACATCGACTTCATCGTCGGCAACCGCGACGAGACCATCCAGCGCCTCCGGAACTACGAGGTCGACCTCGCCGTCATGGGCCGGCCGCCGGTCGAGTTCGAGGTCGAAGCCAAGACCATCGGCAAGCACCCGCAGGTCATCATCTGCGCACCCGACCACCCGTTGGCTCGCGAACGCAACATTCCCATCGAAGCGCTGATGGGAGAGACCTTCCTGGTCCGCGAGGTCAACTCGGGAACCCGCAACTCCTTCGGCCAGCTGATGACCCAGCATGACGGCGGCCGCGACATCCGTGAGTTTGAGATGGGCTCCAACGAGACCATCAAGCAGGCGGTGATGGCGGGCCTCGGTATCTCCTTCATTTCCTCGCACACCATCGCCGCCGAAGTGGAGAGTGGCCGTCTCGTCATCATGGACGTGGTCGGCCTGCCGCTCATCAAGACGTGGAACGTTGTCCGTCGCACAGACAAGCGGCTTTTGCCGTCCGCTGAAGCGATGTATCGCTTCTGGGTCGAACACGGCGGCGAATACCTGCCGAAGATCAGCGGACGCGCCGACTGACGCCCGACTGCGGCCGCCAGCGCAGACAGGAATATGGAGAGGCCCATGACGACCGTCCCCCGCCCGTTCCGGGTGGTTGAAAGCCTGTGTGCCACCGGCAAGGAATCCGAGGCGAAGAAGGAAGATCGCCTGATTGTCACCGACGATTTCGCCGCCGTCATCGACGGAGCGACTTCCTCCGGTCCAATTGCCGGCCGCGCTGGCGGCATCGTCGCCGCCGAGGCCGTGGAGCAGACGATCAAGGATCTCCCTCCGGAAGCAACCGTTCGCGACTTCGTCGATCGCGCCACGGCGACCATCGCAACGGCGATTGGAACCTGGCCCGATGAAACGGTCATGCGTCCGTCCGCCGTGGCCGCCGTATGGTCACGGGCGCGCGGCGAGGTCTGGCGGGTGGGCGATTGTCATGTCCGCGTCGACGGGCGGGAATATCCGGGCGGCAAGGAGATCGACCGCATCGGCTACGAGTTCCGCTGCGCTGTGATCAAGGCGCGCATGCGGCTCGGACTGACCAGCCTCGAGACCGAGCGACGCGTGCCGACCATGGAACAGCCCTTCCGGCCGCTCGTCCTGGCTCAGCATGCCTTTCTGAATGTCGATAGCGACGATCCGCTCGCCTATGGCGCGCTGGCCGGCACCTTCGTGCCCGACCGCTTCATCGAGGTTTTCCACGCGGCGGACGCCCGCGAAATCATCCTGGCGTCCGACGGTTTCCTGTCGCCGCAACCGACACTCGCCGAGGGGCTGGCCGAGATCGCCAACGTGCGCGAGAACGACCCGCTGATGGTCGATATCGTCATGGGATCGCGACCGTTCATGCCGGGCCGCGATTACTTCGACGACACCACCTATCTGCGGATAGCGATCGGCTGAAGGTCGCCGTTACTGGGCGGCGGCGCGCTCTTCGTCCATCCAGCGCGCCTCGTAGGCGGCGAGCATGGCCCAGGTCGCCTCATGGTCCGGCAGGTGGCGATCGACACCGGCAACCTTGCGGCCGATGGAAATGCCGTAACCACCGAGGTCGCTGGACTTGGCAAAGCCCGGCTCGTCCGGAATGTCGTCGCCGACATGCACCGGCACGCGACCTTCAAACGGCTCGTGCTCCATCATGAAGGCAATGCCGGATCCCTTGTTGGCACCTTTCGGCACGACGTCGATCGACACCCGACCGGGGATCACCGCGACGTTGCCACCGGAATGACGCTCGGCCAGCGCCGTAACCTCGGCAACGAGCGGCTCGCCCTCGTTGTAGACGATGGCCAGCGCGCCAATCTTCCACTGAATGTCCATCGTGGGATAGGTCTCGGCGACGACTGTGGCGATCTCGTCGAGGGCCTTGCGCTCCTCGGGGGTTTGAACAGGTGTGAAGCGACGGCCATCGGCGAAGCGCCGATCGGCGCCTTGCAGAGCCGCCACCGGCAGCTTCAGCGGCTTGAACATCGGATCGACGGTTTCAACCGAGCGGCCGCTGACGATGGCCAGCGCACCACCCAGCAAACCATAGAGACGGTCGATCAGAGCAATACGCTCCGCCGTAATGCCGCGCTCGCGGTCGGCATAGGTGGGGCCGATCAGTGTGCCGTCAATATCGAGGAAGAGGGCAAGGCGGTCGGGTGCGGGTAAATGGGCGGCGAGGTCGTGCGGATCGGTGAAAGACATGGGCCTGCTGTCGTGGGCAAAAGGACTGTCGCTCAGACGAAAGTATCGTCCGCAACATTCCATAGCTCTACAGCCATCGCCGTTCGCCGACAATGCCTAGACGGTTGAATCGATATTTTGCGGCTAGAAAAGCCGGAGAAGGCTCTCAGACTTCGAAATCGTAGACGAGAATCCCCTCGATCCCGCCTTGCGCCGCCGCCACGATCTTGTCGCCGACCTTCACATGCTCTGGGTGAACGAGATAGGCGTCGCGTGCCGCCGCATCGGTGAAGGTCACCACGAAGCCATGCTCGAAGCCGTGCCCCAGCCCCTCGGGCGATGCATTCGGGCCGGCCTTGAAGTCGACCATGCCCGGAATGAATGACTTCAGCGCCGCAACCGCGCCATAAAGCTTTAGAACGTCGGCCGACGAAGCTGTGGCCGGCATCTTCATGAATACGCAATGCAGGATCATTCGAACTCTCCCCCACCGACCGCAGCTGCAGCCGGACCTAAAACCTACTCTTGGACTGGCGGTGGCGTGCGGCCACGCAACGGCCGCTCCTCGATGCGCGCGAGCAGAAGCAGCGACAGGAGCTGCGCCAGGGCAGCGGCGAAGAACAGCGCCCGGAACGCGGCGATCGCTCCGTCCCTGGCCTCCGGAGCGAGCGCACCCTGACTGATGTGATCGCCAATGCCGGCGCTGCCGACAATGGCGCCAAGAACGGCAATGGCGACGACAGAGCCGAGCGACCGCACGAAGGTGTAGGCGCCGGTCGCCGTGCCGAGATCGCGCGGATCGGCCGCATTCTGCACCATGACCGTACCGACCGGGAACAGCGTGCCCTGGCCGAAGGCGGTGAGAAGGGCCAGCACCTCGATCACCCAGAAGGAAACGTGGCCAACCAGGAAGCCGACTACAGCCAGCGACACCAGAGAAATGAGGCTGCCGATCATCGGCAAACGCTTGTAGTGCTTGCCCTTGCGTAGAATGCGAGCCGACGTACTCGAACCGATCACGGAGCCGATCATCGGTCCGAGCAAGGCAAGGCCTGCCGCCGAGGCACCGAAACCCTCGATGAGCTGCAGATACACAGGGTAGTAAACCGACAGGCCAAACATGCCGGCCGTTGCCAGGAAGGCGGTAGCGGCCGTGAGCGCAATGATCCCGTTGCCGAAAATGCGCGGTGGCAGCAGCGGCTCGGCCGGCTGGAACTGGTACCAGGCAAACAGGATGAAGGCCCCCGCCGATACCACCAGCGTCCCCAGGATCAGCGGCGAGCTCCAGGGATAGGTGTGGCCGCCCAGGGTCAGCGCCAGAAGGAACAGTAGCGTTGCCGCCATGATCATCAGCGCGCCCAGGATGTCGAGCTTATGGTCACGACGAATGTTCGGCAGCTTGGACAGCGGCTTCAGCGACAGTCCCACGGCGATCGCGCCGAGCGGCAGGTTCAGCCAGAAGATGGCCGACCAGTGGACATACTCGGCGAGCACACCGCCGAGCACCGGACCGGCAATGCTGGCGGTCGCCCAGATTCCGGCGATATAGACCATGTATTTGCCGCGTTCGCGCGGCGGCGCCACGTCGCCGATGATGGTTTGCACAAGGGCCATCAGCCCGCCGCCACCCAGCCCCTGCAACGCACGCCCAGCGATCAGCACCGCCATCGACGGCGCCATGGCGGAGATAAGCGACCCAGCCACGAAGATGCCGACACCGGAGTAGAGGACAGGCCGGCGCCCCTTGAGATCGGCGAGCTTGCCGTAGAGCGGGGTTACCGCAGTCGCCGTCAGGAAGTAGGCCGACACGATCCACGACACCCACTCGCCACCACCAAGCGATGCGCCCATCACCGGCAGCGCCGGCGTGACGATGGTCTGGTCAAGCGCCGCCAGGAACATGCACAAGAGAGCGGTGACGACGATCTTCGTCTTGTCGTCTTCAGAGAGGACGTACTGGTCTGTCGTATGCGTCATAATGTCATCCGGCGGTGTGCGCGGCGCACCCTATCCGCTGTCCAGCGCGAAAGCCAGCGACGACACTCCCCGGCGTTCAGAGGCTTGTGAACAACGGACTTCCGCCTTTCCCTCGTCGCCCGAGCCTCTATATTGTTGGCAATGAACCGGAGACCACCGCGATGAATGCCGCCTCTCCCCGTGTCGTGGATCTCAATGCCGACCTCGGCGAGGGGTTCGGCGCCTATCGCATTGGCGACGATGCCGCCTTGCTTGACGTGGTCACCTCGGCCAACGTCGCCTGTGGCTTTCACGCCGGCGATCCCGAAATCATGGTCGAAACCTTTCGCCTCGCCAAGACCAGCGGTGTTACGGTCGGTGCCCATCCCGGCTTCCCGGATCTCTGGGGTTTCGGTCGCCGGGCGATGCCCTATTCGGCAGGCGAGATCGAGCGACTGATCGCCTATCAGATCGGCGCTGCCGCCGCCCTGTCGGCATTATCAGGGCATCCCATTGCCTATGTGAAGCTGCACGGCGCACTCGCCAACATGGCGGTCGCCGATCCCGACGTTGCCGCCGCCAGCGTCCGCGCCATAAAGGGTGTCGATGCCTCCCTTGCCTGCCTTGCCATCGCCCACGGCCAGCAGGAGCGGCTCGCCTGCGAGGTCGGTCTTCGCACCTATTCGGAGGTCTACGCCGATCGCGGCTATCAAGACGACGGCAGCCTGATGCCACGCGCCCGGCCCGGCGCCTTCGTTCATGACCCGGCCGAGGCCGTGGAGCGTGCCTGCCGCATGGTTCAGAGCGGCGAGATCATCTCGGTCGCCGGCAAGGTACTGCCGACCTCGGTCGATTCCATCTGCGTGCACGGCGACAGCCCGACAGCGGTGGTTACGGCCAAGCTGTTGCGCGAGCGCCTCACCGCGCTCGGCATCACCGTCAGCTCCTTTGCGGGCAAGGCCTGATGGACGACGCCCTTCTCAGCCGCCTGGTGACACTGCTCCACGATTCCGGCCTCAAGGAAATCGAGTTCGAGGAAGGTGACGTCCACATTCGTCTGGTCAAGGACGGCGGCATCGAGGCGAAGCCGGGAGCGCCTGAAGTGGCGATCGCATCCGCACCACCCGAGCCAACGCGTACCGGGGATCATGACATCGTCGCCGGCCTCACCGGCACATTCTATCGGTCGCCGTCGCCGGATGCCCCGCCCTTTGTCGAAATCGGTGACCGGGTCGAGGAGGGACAGACCATTGGCCTCCTCGAGGCCATGAAGATGCTGAGCCCGATCGAGGCAGATCGTGCCGGCTTGGTGGTGACCATCGACGCTGAAAATGGCGCGTTGGTCAACCGTGGTTCCCTGCTGTTTCGCCTTGGCCCGGATGAGCCATCATGACCTTCGAAGAGATCGAGGCGATTGTCCGAAAGCTCGACGGCCAGGGCATAGCCTCCGCCGAAATCCGGGTTGGCTCCGCCAGCCTGAAGCTGCGCTTCGTGAGCGAAGTCGCAGAGGAGACAGCCCCAACAGATCCACCACCTGCCCTTGCGGCAGCCCCATCACCGGGTCGCTTCCGATCAGTGCATCCTCTTGAAGTCGCGCCACGCTTTTCGGAGGGGGATTGGGTCGGAAAAGGCGACATCATCGCCTATGTCGAGGCCAATAGCCTGCTGCTGCCAGTCATCGCGGCGAGCGATCTGGTGCTCGGGCGCCCTCTGGCCGCCGACGACCAGGCCGTTGGTTGGGGCGAGGCGCTTTACGAAACGCGATAGAGCGACGCAGAAGAGCGCACTCCGTCGAGCCAGTCCGCCGTCTCGCGCAACGCCGCCAAAGCCTCTTCTCGTCCCACCACGGCAAACCTTAGCTCATCGCCCGGCATCGCCTGCCCGAGCCGCCAGAGATCTGCTTCGATCACCGTCGCGATCTTTGGATAGCCGCCACAGGTGTTGGCTTCAGCCAACTGCACGATCGGCCGCCCGGATGGAGGCACCTGCACGGTTCCCGGCACGATGCCGTGCGACAACAGCTCGCGCCGCCGCGCGCGTGCAAGTTCCGGCCCATCGAACCGACAGCCCTGTCGGTCGGCCTCCGTCGTGACGCGCCACGCCACCGACACGAACCGCTGTCGCGCCTCGTCGAAAAAATCGGACCATTCGGCCGCCGGAAGCACGCGCACCGGTCGAGAGGCTTCGCTACGTCCCGGAGGTGGCAACGCGCCGAAGCCACCATCGGGAAGCCGTCCGGACGGGACCGCTCCCAACGGCAACCGATCGCCACGGTTCAGTCCCCTGCCCTCGTGGCCACCATAGCCGCTCTTGAGGTCGGTTGCCCGCCCGCCAAGCAGCACGGGCACATCGATACCGCCACCGAGCGCCACGTAGACGCGCGCGCCTGACGTCGGCGGATCGATCACCAACTCGTCGCCGGCACTTGCCTCCACCGCCCACCAGGGCGACAGACGTCGACCCGCGAGCCGAGCTGCGGCGATCGCGCCGGTGATCGCAACGGTCGTCCCGGTCATAAAGCGAACTCGAAAGGGAAAGGCCGCGACCTCTATCGCTGCCGCATTCCTGTCATTGCCAATGAGCGCGTTTGCAGCGTCGAGAGCCACGATATCCATGGCGCCCGAGCGGGATACGCCACTCGACAGGAAACCACGGCGACCGCGATCCTGCACGCTGTTGAGCGCACTCGAGGAGAGCATCTCGATCACCGCTTCCCCTCCACCACGACGAAGCGAACCGTATCGCCGGGCGCAAGGGTCGCCGGCAAAGCCCTGTGAGGGTCGAACAGCACGAAATCGGTGTGGCCTACAATGTGCCAGCCCGACGGCGCCTTGATCGGCATGATACCCGTCTGCCTTCCGCCGACGATCACCGCCCCCTTCGGCACGCCTTGGCGCGGCACGGCCCGACGCGGCACGGCAAGAGTGGGGTCGAGACCGGAAAGATAGGGAAAACCGGGCATGGCACCGATCGCCGCTACCTTGTAGACGGCGCCGGAGTGAAGTTTGACGACGCCGTCGACGGAAAGCCCCAAGCCAGCCGCCAACGCTTCGATATCCGGGCCGCCGTAAACCACCGGGATATCGTACTGCCTTCCGCCTGCCTCTGAGCCAACCGCACCCCGCCAGCCCTCGACAAGACGATTCCGCATCTCGCGGATATCGACCGCCAGAGGATCGAAGGCGACCATCAGGTTGTTCATGCCGGGAACGACGTCTTCGACGCCGAACCAACCGGCAAGACGCGTCGCCAACGCCAGAAGCCGCGCCTGCCGCCCTTCATCGAAGACGCCATCGCAGGCAACATCGAGGAGGAGAGCGCCGGTCCCGGCGTCGGATAGGGTAAATTCGTCCGCCAACCAGCTCTCCCTATGTTCACCACGATTATTGGTTGCCAATGCCCGCCATGCAAGGGAGCCACGCACCAATACGGTTGGTGGATGTGCGCCGAAAGTCTATAATCAAAAACCAATAGCCGGCCAAAGACGCCGGCGGACACCAAGGACCGCCTTATGACCCCTGAGACCGAAGCCCGCCTCGCCGCCTTGCGAGAGCGGATGGTCGCAACCGAAACCGGCCTCGTCGCCGTGGCCCCCGGTTCGCATATGCAATGGCTGCTCGGCTTTACGCCAGCCTCCGACGAGCGCCCCTGCCTGCTGCTGATATCGCCCGGTGGCACCGCCTTCCTAATGCCGGCGCTCAACGCCGACGACGTTCGCCAGAACACTGACATCGACTTCTTCCGGTGGTCCGACGAGATCGGTCCGCATGTCGCCCTCTGTCAGGCCCTCAACGCCATCGGTGCCAACGCGCCCGACCGCGTTGCCATCGACGAAACCATGCGCGCCGACTTCGCGCTGCTGGTTCTCGACGCCCTGCCCTCCGATGTGCTGCGCACGTTCACCGCCGACACGCTCGGCGGCTTGCGCATGCGCAAGAACGACCGGGAATACGGCCTTTTGAAAATGAATGCCGCCATCGCCGACCGAGCGATCCAGACAGCCGTCGCCGCTCTGGTACCCGGCATGACAGAGAACGAGCTCGCCGCCATCATCCGCAACCACTTCCTGAAGGAGGGCGCAGCGCCAAGCTTCTGGATCGTCGGCAGCGGCCCCAATGGCGCCTTCCCGCACCATACCGCCTCCGATCGCCACATTGTCGAAGGCGATGCGGTGGTGATCGACATCGGCGGCATCAAGTCGTCCTTCCCGAGCGACATCACCCGCACTGCCGTGGTCGGCCAAGCGCCAGAAGGCTTTGCCGAAATCCACGCGATCGTCGAGCGAGCCGTTCAGGCTGCCCTTGCGGTCGCCAAGCCCGGCGTGCTCGCCCGCGACGTCGATGCTGCCGCACGTGGCGTCATCAGCGAGGCCGGGTACGGCAAGTACTTCACCCACCGCACCGGTCACGGCATGGGCATCGATGGCCACGAGCCGCCCTATATCACCGCCACCTCGGAGACCGTGCTGGAAGAAGGCATGGTGTTCTCGATCGAGCCGGGCATCTACCTGCCCGGCCGGTTCGGCTGCCGCCTTGAGGAAATCGTCATCCTGAGAAAGGACGGACCGGAAATCCTGTCCGGCCTTCCGCGCGACATCCTGGTCGCCAAGGGCTGACTCTCTTTAGTGACCTGCCACTTTCTCGCTGAGCACCCGATTGGGCGATACCTTGCCGGCTTCTTCGTCGGCGATGTTGCCCATGGTGGTCTCGGCGATGGCCAGCAACGCTTCCTCGGTGAAGAAGGCCTGATGGCCTGTAATCAGCACATTGGGGAAGGTCAGCAGGCGCTGGAACACGTCATCCTGGATGATCTCGCTGGATAGATCCTCGAAGAAGAGGTCCGCCTCCTGCTCGTAGACATCGAGGGCGATACCGCCGATCTTGCCGCTCTTCAGGCCACCGATCACCGCCTCGGCATTGATCAACGCGCCGCGTGAGGTGTTGATCAGCAGCACACCGTGCTTGGCGCGGGCAATCGCCGTCTCGTCGATCAGGTAATGCGTCTCCGGTGTCAGCGGGCAATGAAGGCTGATGATGTCGGAGCGTTCGATCAGCTCGTCGCGCTCGACATAGGTCACGCCGACCTTCTTGAGATCATCGACCTCATAGCGGTCGTGGGCAACAACCTCGCAGCCAAAGCCGAGGCGGTAGGCGCGCGCCACTAACGCGCCGATGCGCCCGGTACCGACAATGCCCACCGTACGGCCATGCAGATCGTGACCAAGCAGACCTTCAAGCGCGAAGTTGTTTTCTCTGACGCGCGCCCAGGCCCGGTGAATGCGGCGGTCCAGCGCAAGCAGCAGACCGACCGAAAATTCAGCGACGGCATGCGGTGAATAGGCCGGTACGCGCAGCACCGTGACGCCCTTTTCCTCGGCTGCCTCCAGCGCGACGTTGTTGAAGCCAGCCGCCCGGAGCGCTACGATCTTCGTGCCTCCGGATGCGAGCGTCGCGATCACCTCGGCATCGAGCGTGTCATTGACAAAGGCGCAGACCGCCGGGAAGCCCTCGGCAAGCCGCGCCGTCGCCCGATCGAGTCGAGGCTCGAAGAAGGTCAGCTCATGGCCGTGCGTCGCAGCGGCACGGCTCAGGAAGTTGCGGTCGTAGGGCTTGGTGCTGAAAACGGCAACGCGCATCGGGCTCTCCGGATGGTGGTCTCACGCAGAGCCTATCAGGAGCACGCGACAAGAAAAGAGGGCTTGAAGGCCAACAGCTTGGCCACGACGGCATTCAAAGCAAAGATGACGAGCCTGCTGGCCTTGTTCAGTTGGAGAGACCGAAAGCGATATCCTCCGGATCGTCGAACACTGGCTGAACGCCCAGAAGAAGCGCAGACCTCTCGATGATGGCACCGGCGATCGGAACCGCATTGGCCGCCGATGTAATACCGGCCCCGGGAAACTCAGGCCTCGGATCGTCGATGAAGACCAGAAGGACGAAAGCCGGATCCTCCATCGGAAAGGCCGCCCCGAAGGCATTGAAGTTGTTGTTATGCGAGTAGCGGCCATTGATGACCTTTTCGGCGGTCCCCGTCTTTCCTCCCACGCGGAAGCCGGCGACGTTCGCCTTGCGCCCGGAACCTTTCACGGCATTGAGGCGGTAGAGATAGCGCATGTCCTCGCTGGTCTTCTCGGAGATCATCTGAACAGCGAGGGCGCGCGCCTCATCTTCGCTACGCGGCAAAAGGGTTGGCGGCACCAGACGGCCATGGTTCATGATGGCTGCGATGCCCACCGCCGTTTGCAGCGGCGTCGTGGCGAACCCGTGCCCGAAGGCGCTGGTCAGCGAATTGACCTGCCGCCAGACGCGCGGAGAAACGGGCGTGGCGACCTCCGGCAGCTCAAAGGCAACCTTGCTCAGAAGGCCCGTCCTCTCAAGAAACGCCTTGTGGTTCTCCATGCCGACCGCAATGGCCTCGCGCGCCGATCCGATATTCGAGGATTGAAGAAACACGTCGACCAGGGATAGCGGCTTTCCCTTGCTGTGCGAGTCGTGAATGACCTGCGAGCCAATAACCAAGGGATGACTGGCATCATACATGGTTGAGAGCTTGGCGTTTCCCAACTCCAGAGCCATGGCCGTGGTGAAGGTCTTGATGGTTGACCCCATCTCGAACACGCCACCCGAAACACGATTGAGCCTGTCTTTTTCGGCAGCCTCCGACGGGATACCGGGATCAAAGTCGGGCAAGGACACGAGCGAGATCACCTCGCCCGTCTTGGCATTCAGGATGACCGCGCCGGCGGCTGCCGGATGGTATTGCTCCATGGCCTTGTCAAGCACCTCGTGCACGACATGCTGGACCCGGGCATCGATGGTGAGCTGGCTGGCTTTGATCTCAGCTCCGTTCATCAGGCCGGACTTGCGGAGCGCTCCGAAACTGGACTGATCGAGCCACTTCTCGAAGCCGGAAATGCCGGCGTTGTCGATGTCGGTAAGTCCAATGACGTGAGAGGTTTCTCTTCCCTGCGGATAAAAGCGCCTCACTTCCCCACGGAAGCCGATCGCCGGAATGCCGAGCCCCTTGATCTCGTTGGCCTGGTCCGGCGTTAGGCCGCGTTTCAGCCATACGAACGATGCCCTGCTCTTCAGGCGCTTGTAGATTTCCTCCCTGGTCATGTTCCCCAGAACGCCTGCCAAGGCCTCCGAGGCTTCGTCGGCGTCGATCACCTTTCTTGGCTCGGCGAACAGCGAGAGCACCGGAAGATCGGTCGCCAGGAGCATTCCATTTCGGTCGATGATGTCAGGCCGGGCAACCGTGCGATCGAGTGTGGACACTTCCTCTTCGGGGGTGACCTGCATACCGATGAGCGCGAGTTTGCCGCAGATCGTCAAATAGACGCCAACGAACAAGGCGCAGACCATCATCAGCCGGCTTCTGGCGATCGCGTCGCGCGATTTTCCAGGCCGGAACATGGCAGAAAGCAACGGGAATCGCATATTATCAGGAACTTCGAAACCCTCCCCGGCCTCATGAGGCCGAGGAAACGCAAGGCGATGAGGCTCATCGCTAATGCAATTCAAATAGCATTAGCGGGATTAACGGATTGTTAAATGGCGGAACGCGTTCTCATCAGGCCCGGCGGGCGTAGCGAGCGGATCCAAAAGGCCGTTCATGCCGCTGTCAACGCGTTGAAGGCTGAAAACCCTGGCAAGGAAATCACAATCGCGCAGATCGCCGGAAGGGCGAATCTGCCGCCATCCACAATCTATCGCCGGTGGGGCAACCTCGCCGACCTCCTGACCGCAGTGGCCGAACAGCGCTTCCTCGCCGATCCTGCGGTTCCAGATACGGGCACGTTCAAATCGGACCTCTCGATGTGGCTGGAACAGTTCGTCGACGACGTCTCGTCCGGACCGGGCCTGATCCTCCTGGAAGAGCGCGTTGCCAACGTCGTTCTGGCTCGAAAGACGGCGGGATATGCCTACGCCAATCTCGAGGTTCTGTGTCGCCGGGCCCAAGCCCGCGGCGAACCAGTCCCAACGCCGGACTGGTTGATGAATCTGGTTGTGGCGCCGGTGATCTATCGCATTCTGTTCATTCGCCAGACCATCTCCAAGCCATTCCAGGCAAAGCTCGTCGAATTGGTCACGTCCCACACCTCGGAGCTGGCGGAGGACTGCTCGCAGCCCTCCATAGGGGAGCTGGTCGAGTTTCCGATCGACCCTTGATCCGGTACGGCCTGCCATCAGCAAAACAACGCTTGTGGGCAGGCTCGGATCAATGTGACACTGACGCCATGCGTTTTCTCGCCGGCCTTCGCTTCGTTATCGCTATCGCTGCCTTGCTCAGTCTTCTGGCGGGCCAGAGCGTTGCGATGCCAACTGCCGTGGCTCACGCAGCCACGATGGTGGCGGTTGCCTCAGCTCACGATTGCTGCGAAAAGACGTCCGGCAAGCCGACCGAGAAGGCGAACCTTCCCGGCCACTGCGCAGGTATCGGCTGCTTTATGGCCGCCCCCGCCCTGTTACCGATCGCGCCAGCGATCGCCCTCGCCGCGGACCGCGCTTCCGAAACACCACGGGTCGCCATCGACCTCACGGGACGGACACCTCCGCCGCTTCTGGAACCGCCGCGCGCCTGAGCGGCAGCCCCCCACTTCGTCAATCAGTTCCGCCAGTGCCCAACGCCTATGGTGCGTTGCGTCTGGTGGGGCATCATCACAGGCAAAATCATGAAATCCCATTTTCTAGCATTCCTCCTTCTCGCGTCCTCCACCTCTCTTGCCGGTGCTGCCGGCCAGCAAGTCGACGTGGTGCTCAACGAAGGCTGCATGTGCTGCCACGGCTGGATCAGTCATATGCAAGCGGCCGGTTACACGGTGAACGCCAAGGAGCTCGATTACGACGCGATCACCGCCAAGAAGAAAGAACTCGGCATTCCCGAGGAAGCGGCCTCCTGCCACACGGCTATGGTCGGCGGCTATGCCATCGAGGGCCACGTGCCCGCGGCATTGGTCGAACGGTTGCTCGACGAGAAGCCAGACGCCGTCGGCCTCGCCGCTCCCGGCATGCCGCTCGGCTCGCCCGGCATGGGCGCTGACGCCGATGCCGAGCCCTACGACGTGCTGCTGATCGGCAAGGACGGCAAAACCACCGTGTTCGCCACCGTTCAGCCCGACAAGGGTTGACGCGTTAAAGGCGGCTGGCGTCATTTGCCGGCCGCCAGACACGCTTCGGAAGGAACGGAGACGGCCTTAGGCGGCTGAGAAACAAGCCGAAACCAGCCTAATTGCTACTTTTGCCCATAAGCACTTTCGCCATGGTGCGAAAGAAGCCATTTATCGCGTCCTCGGATAGCCCATTAGTGACCACAAACCGTTGATATCTATGGGGTTCGTTTTATCTCTTATTAATTGGTGAGGCGCGTCATGCCGGTACGTATTTCGCCGGAGGTCCTCATGTCCCTCAAGAATCTGTCGCTGCTTACTAAGGTCGTTCTCGTTGCCGGAACCATCGGTTTTGTCGCCATCGCAGGCGCCGGCTACTTCGGCTGGCAAACCAGTAATGTGAGCGCCAGCTACACGGATCTGCTCCAGAACGATGCTCAGGTGCCGTTCCTTCTATCGCGCGCCAACCGCAACATGTCGGAAGTGGTGGTTGCGTTGTTCAAAAACGCCGCTTCCACGACGGAAAAAGATAACGCGGATGCAGTCGCGGCACGCGACAAAGCAAAGGCGACAGCGCTGGATTACTTCTCGCAGGCCAACTCCTTGCTGCCAGAGCGTTCCTCGGAAATCACGGCCATAAGAGACCAGTTCAACGCGGCGATGGACGGTACTTGCGGCCAGGCCGCGAAGTTGTCGCAAAGCACGGACGCCGCTCAAAATGCCCAGGCACTGCGGCTGCTGATCAGCGACTGCCAGCCAACGATTAATCGAATCCAAGAAGGACTCACGAACTTCAACAACCAGATCGTGAAAGGCATCGGCGTGCAGGTCCAGCAAAACGCCGCGACAGTTTCGCAGACGATCTGGGTCACCATTGCTGGTATTCTGCTCGCGACATTGGCGATCATCACGCTTTCGGTAGTCGTGATGCGAAACTCCGTCACTAAGCCGCTGACCCATCTCCTTCAGAACATGCGCTCCATGCAGGATGGCGACTATGGCATCGCCATCGAAAACCGTGACCGCAAGGAAGAAATCGGCCGGATTGCCAATAGCCTTGAAGAGTTCCGCTCGAGCCTGAAGCTGGCCGAAGACGCGCGGCACGCCGCCGAAGCGGCCAAGGCAGCGGAAGCAGCCGAACTCAAGCGTCGCGCCGACCTGACCGATCATTTCGCCACCCGCATAGAGGAGCTTTCAGCAGCCTTCACCTCCTCTTCCGCAGAAGTGGCTGACGCCGCCAAGAACCTCTCTGCCACCGCCGAGGAAACCTCCCGCCAGGCGCAGTCGGTAGCCGGCGCCTCGGAAGAAGCCTCAACCAACGTTCAGACCGTTGCCGCCGGCACCGAAGAGCTCACCGCCTCGGTCGGCGAAATCTCCCAGCAGGTGACCAACTCGTCGAAGATCGCCAAGGAAGCGGCGGCCGAAGCGGCCACCTCCAGCAAGAACGTCCAGTCCCTTTCGGTCTCTGCCCAGCAGATCGGCACCGTCGTCGAGCTGATCAGCAACATCGCCGCCCAGACCAATCTTCTGGCGCTCAACGCGACCATCGAGGCAGCACGTGCCGGCGAGGCAGGCAAGGGCTTTGCCGTCGTCGCAGCCGAAGTCAAGCAGCTCGCCGACCAGACGGCCAAGGCGACCAGCGAGATCGGCACCAAGATCAATGAAATCCAAGCTGCGACCGGCGTCGCGGTGGACTCGATCTCCCGCATCGTCAAGACCATCGACACCATCCAGCACGCTTCCGAGGCGATCGCGGGAGCCGTCGAGCAGCAGGGCGCTGCCACCGGCGAGATCGCTCAGAACACCCAGCGCGCGGCGCAGGGCACCGCCGCCGTCAGCCACAACATCTCCGGCGTCGGCACCGCCGCCGAGATGACCGGCGCCGCCGCAACCCAGCTGATGGGCCTGTCGGAAGGCATGAGCGGCAATGCGACCACCCTGCGTAAGGAAGTCGAGACCTTCGTCAGAAGCCTCAAGGCCGCCTGACGTCTCCTCCTCGCAACCTCCCGGAAACGGATTCGGCGAGAGCACGTCTGCAACAAAAGACATCGGGACGATGGCGCGGCAGCGCGCCACTAAACAAAAAACGAGCCTGATCTGGACCGCTAGTCAAACCCGGAGTTCTGTATGTCAGTGAACAACATATCCATCAGCATGAAGATACTGGCGGCGTTTGGCCTCGTGCTTCTCGCCAATATCCTGACCGGCGGCGCCATCATCTACTCGAAATCCAGCGTCGACCAAAACGTGGGTTGGACGGTACATACCTATGAAGTCTTGGAGCAGACCGATCGCATGATGGCGTCGATGGTCGATCAGGAAACCGGCTTCCGCGGCTTCCTGATTACAGGCAAGGAAAAAAATCTCGAGCCGCTGAAATCCGGAGAGAAGACTTTCGCCGACGCCTGGGAGAAGTTGAAATCACTGACCAGCGACAACCCGGCGCAGCAGAAGAGGCTCGATGACATTCGCACGCAGGTCGATGCCTGGCAGAGTGCCATTTCGCATACCGGCATCGAACTCATGAACACGCCCGGCTCCGAAGAGGCCGCACGCGACCTGGAACGAACCGGCAAGGGCAAACAGTATTTCGGTCAGATTCGTTCCATCGTCGCCGACCTGAAAAATGCAGAGTCGTCCCTGCTTGGAACACGCAGCGAGGCCATGGCATCCGCACAGGCGACCATATTGCTCTCCGTCATCGTGTCGATCGTCACCATTCTCTTACTTGCGATCAGTGCTGCCTTCGCTCTGAACAGACTGATCGCCGTGCCGATCCGCTCTACCGTCGGCCTCATGGAGCGACTTCGCGGCGGCGATTATGCGGTCGAGATCGCCGGCACGGAGCGCAAGGATGAGATCGGACTGATGAACGCGGCTCTCTTCTCGTTCCGCGATGGCCTAGCCGAGGCTGAGCGAGCCCGCCATGCAGCCGAGGCCGTCAAGGCAGCCGAGGCGGCCGAGCTGAAGCGCCGCGCAGAACTGACCGACCGCTTCGCCAGCCGTATGGAAGAGCTTTCGACCGCGTTCACTGGTTCTTCTACCGAAGTGGCCGATGCCGCCCGCAACCTTTCGGCCACGGCCGAGGAAACAGCCCGCCAGGCCCAGTCCGTGGCCGGCGCTGCCGAAGAAGCGACCACCAACGTTCAGACGGTCGCCGCCGGTACTGAAGAACTCACCGCCTCTGTCGGCGAGATCTCCCAGCAGGTGACCAACTCCTCGAAGATCGCCAAGGAAGCGGCGGCTGAAGCAGCGGCATCCAGCAAGAACGTGCAGTCGCTGTCGGTTTCCGCCCAGCAGATCGGCACGGTCGTCGAGCTGATCAGCAACATCGCCGCCCAGACCAACCTCCTGGCGCTCAACGCGACCATCGAAGCGGCGCGCGCCGGTGAAGCGGGCAAGGGCTTTGCCGTTGTCGCCGCCGAGGTGAAGCAGCTGGCCGATCAGACCGCCAAGGCAACCAGCGAGATCGGTACGAAGATCGGCGAGATTCAGTCGGCCACCGACGTCGCCGTGGAATCGATCTCGCGCATCGTCAAGACCATCGACACCATCCAGCACGCTTCTGAGGCCATTGCCGGAGCAGTCGAACAGCAGGGCGCGGCAACGGGAGAGATTTCTCAGAATACCCAGCGCGCGGCGCAGGGAACGGCGGCGGTCAGCCACAACATCGCGGGTGTCGGCACCGCTGCTGAAATGACCGGCGCCGCCGCAACCCAGCTTATGGGGCTTTCCGAAGGCATGAGCGGCAACGCGACAACCCTGCGCAAGGAAGTGGAGACCTTCGTCAAGGGGTTGAAGGCGGCCTGACGGAAACGATTGGCCCTGGAAAATCGGCGAGCCCTCGCACTGAATGGTGCGGGGGCTTTATTCATAAGGCGCGGAACAAAAGCTCGCGTGGAATGTTCCACCCAACCTGCAAGGACATTGCACCGGCAGGAACCATGCATTCCAAGCCCGGAGGCCTAAATGCACGCCGAAGCGATGATCCGCTCTCACCCCGCCCTCAATGGAATCGCCGATGCCGGAATGCTTCGCTGCATCGAAGAGTGTCTCGATTGCGCGCAGACCTGCACCTCGTGCGCCGACGCATGCCTGGGCGAAAATGCAGTTGCGGACCTGCGCCAGTGCATTCGCCTCAATCTCGACTGTGCCGACCTCTGTGTCGCAACAGCAGCGATCGCTTCACGGCTTACAGGGGCAAACGACAGTGTGCTGCGAGCCGCGATTCTCGTCTGTCGTGACGCGTGCCAAGCCTGCGCTGCCGAGTGCGAACGCCATGCGTCAATGCACGAACATTGCCGCGTTTGCGCCGAAGCCTGCCGACGCTGCGAGGCCGCCTGCACCACCGCAGCCAGCAGCATAAAGGTGTCCACACACTGATGTGTCTGTCCGCGACCGCTCAAGAACGCCAGGCCGAGGATCTCCTGCCAAGACCATTGAAGCAGGCGCAGAGGCATCGGCGCCTGGGCCTCCAAAGTTAACCAAGACAAGCAGACTCACGTGCGTCCGGTTGCATATGATTCGGAATTCGATTAAAGTTTTAGACAGAACTACTTATATTTCGGACGTTGACGCTTTTCCTCGTGTTTAATTTTCAAGCACACTGATGCGCCGATCTCCCGTTAATTTTCAGTACTCACGCAGATTGCGCAGGTAGATATGAGCAAAAGATCAATCGCAGCGGATCTCGCCAAAGGCATAGGCATTATTCTTGTTGTCTACGGGCATGCACTCAGGGGATTGGTCTCCGCCAATATTATATCGCCGGAAAGCCATATCAATTTCACAGACTATTATATCTACACGTTCCACATGCCACTCTTCTTCATTATTTCAGGCTCATTCTTCAAAATTAACCGCGAGCCAGGAAGCGAAGCGGCGTTCTTTTCCGGCAACATCAAGAAAATCGTCTACCCCTATTTCCTTTGGTCAATCATACAAGGCTGTATCCAGATCGCCATGTCTGGATCTGCGACAACGAACCGCAGCATGGAACCGAGCCGGCTTCTCGAAATCGCCTGGAACCCGATCTCCCCATTCTGGTTCCTTTACGCCCTGTTTTTCAGTCAGCTAATCTGGTTCCTGATCCGCGACCGTCTGAAACCTGAAATCGTCCTGGCGGCGGCTTTCGTTATCTTTCTTGCACTGCGGCTGGCCGGAGCCCCTCAGACACTTGAGGATGTCGGGTACGGCTTTTTGTACTTCTCTCTGGGTATTTGGCTATCTCAGCAGGGCATCATGGAGCGATTGCCGACGTCATGGCTTGCCGCAATTGGCGCGGCACTGGTTGGCTTGGCGTTGACGGTCGGCTGCTACCTGCTGGGCGTGCCCGAGCGTTTGCCGTTTGTTGCCGCAATCGCAAACCTGGTGGCTGTCCTCAGCATCTGTCGCGCGATCGAAGCCCATGCGCCGGCATCCTGGACCACAAAGTTCCTCGTGCTGTTTGGTCAGTGTTCGATGGGAATCTACGTTCTGCACATCATGGTGATCGGCGTCGTCCGCTTTGCGGAAACCCGCGTCCTTGGAGTGCACAATGAAGCTGCGCTTCTGGTCAGTCTGGTCATCGCCGGCATACTGATCCCCACGATCATTCAGCTGGTAGCCATCTACCTCCGCGTCCAGAACCTAGTCGGGCTGCCCGCATCCGCGACCTTGTTCAAACGCAAACCAAACCAGACATTGGCAGCGTCCGAAGCCAAAACCGGTTAAGCAGGGGCGTGCGAAACGCGAGTCTGGTTACCTTTTGCAAGCCACCTCCCTCAGGAGCGGAGAAGATTGCAGGCCGACGGACTCGACCAGCCGTGTTACCGGGTCTGATATTGCCGGTAGACGAGCTTGTAGAGATTCACCTGAATTTCCTCGGCATCGCGCTGCGTCCAAACGTCGCGCGAAAAGCCCCAGAAAATGTGGGTCCCCATATTGACCACGCCTTGGTAGACGCTCGACTGCAGGCGAAAATCGTCTCCGCTTTCGACAACGCTGCCAGTGCCATTTTCAACGGCGATCGCCCCATCCCTGTGGCCGATCGGTGTCGCCGGATGAGCCAGCCAACTCTTGTTGGTCGCGGTGCGCATGAACGCTCGCCGCATGGCTTCCGGCGCTCGGGGATCATATTTCGCTCCGGCTTCGAATGTCGCCAAATGGTACAGAAGTTCGCCGGGGCTCGCCTGAAACTTGAGATCGGCCTCGTCGGCGTAGACTTCTTCGGCGAGCGGAGGATACCAGCCGACCTTGGCAGCCGTCTTCGTGTCCAGCGTCGCCCCTTCCGGAATCGTAACGCCGTGCAGTGCCGAGGAAATGTCGGCAGTCGTCCGGTTGCCCGGTGTCCACTGTCCATGGCTTAGGTTGAACTGGTACTTGCACATGGACTGCGACAGCCGACCACCACCGCCATCAGATCCGTCCGCCGGGTAAAGGTGCCGCGTCCAGCCCTGGGCGTCGCGCTCTAGCGCAGCACAGCGATACATGTTGGGCGAACTGTGATGACGCCCAAGCCCGAGGGAGAAGTCGGCATTCTCTCGGTCGGACCGCAACATGAAGGTCTGGTTGATGTTCGTGTTTTCGTTGACGCACACCGACATGATCGACCCGGTATGGACGTCGGCGAAATAGGAGTTGATGGCCCTATAGGTATTTGCGGAATTCGACGCGCTGGCCGAGCGCACGCCAAGCCAGCCCTGCCCGGTAATGTGCGAAAGATCGAACTCCGGAGCGCCGCGCGTCAGGTTGAACTGAATCCCGGTTTTTCCCATGCGCCCCATGACGAGGCCGTTGGGATCGACGTCACGGAAGTCGATAAGCTCATCGAATTTGGCGAGCAGGTCGCTCACGGTGATCAAGCGATGCTGCTGGCCGATCGCGTTCAGGCAGCACTGGATATAGGTCCGCTCCCGATCGGCAAGGCCATCGGTGACGACGATCGCGCCGAAGAGCATATTGCCGGGGATGCCGGGCGTGAAGCCTTCGCCGACACGGAGTTGCCCATTCTCAAGCGTAGAGTTTGCGGCGACATTTCCCCGCGACGTTTGGGCCGCGACAGGTCTCCGCCCGTGCACGTGCAGCGACACATCTGCCGCATCCAGCCGAGCCGACAACACGACCTGCCCCATTTTCTTTGCAATGGGCAGGCCCGGTGGCGACTGGTCGGTCCCACCAGCACCGGTGCCAAGCCGGCGCAAGACGCCAGGCGATGTTCCGCCTCCGAAAATGAACCGGAAATAATTGGCCGGTCCAGTTCCATAGGAAAACACACACTCTGGCGTATCCGTTGCTTCCAACGCGACCGGATCAGCCGTCATCTTGGCTTTCTTTCGGCTGAGCGGTGCCGCAAGAACGTGAAACTCGAGGCCAGCGCCAGCGGAAATTCCACTTTTGGTCAGAGTGAAGTGGCCGCCGCCGTCCACACGGCAACCGACACCCCCGCCGCTCGATTGCTGAGTAAGTTGCCCATCGGCCGGCGACCAATCCGTGGAGAATCTCCTGGCCGCACCGTCTTTGATAAAAGGAATCGCGGCCGGCTTATTGGCGTCGAGTGTCCTGCCGCTTCCCATCTGGTCATAGAACCGCACAACAGCTACCGACGCAGTGCCTGCCCAAGCCAGCACGGCGCCCAGGTCGAAGAGGCCCGTCGCGGACAGGCAGCCGAAATCAGCCTGGTCGCCATCGCTGAGACGCTGCAGCATGACGGTGTGGCCGGCATAGCCTTCGACAAGCCGATCGAACCCGAAGGCAAGCTGAGATTTGCGCGCTATCGCAGGGGTGATCGCTGGATCAAGCGCCACGTTCCCATTCGCACCGGGGGTTGGAACTGCGAGTTTCGCCGCGGCGTTGGTCTTCAGCGTAGCCACCAGTGACACGGTAGATGCGGCGCTCAGCCCGAGCAGAAGATTGCGGCGAGTTATATTCAGCGTCAGTCTCCTGCGGTTGGCGTGAACATCAAGACGCTCCAAGAACCGGAGACGCCCAGAATGGGCGACCGACGGTCGCGACGCAACGTCTCGCAGCCGTATTTCGCAAATGAGCCGATCATCGGGCGAACATGCCATGCGCCACGCTTGGCTTGTTTCAAACGCTCACACCAGCAACCGGCCAACCGCGCTGATGGTTTGCGATAGGCGCGGAATGGCAAAATCGAGAAACGATCTCAGCTTGAGGGGTTGGTAGCGCCGCGGTCCATGCACGACGTGCACAGGCATGGCAGGTTGCCAATAATCACGCAGCACCGGAACAAGGCGACCATCGGCAATAGCCGACACGGCCTGATAACTGACCACCCTCGCCAAGCCGATGCCGGCGATGGCCGCGTCCACCGCAGCCTCCGCGGTGCTGATCGTCAAACGTGGCTGGATAGGAACCGCAAGAGTCTGGTTGCCGTCCTGAAATATCCAGGTTCGTGGGCTGGGAAGCCCCTCCAGCGAGATGCACTGATGCTGCCGCACTTCAGCCGGCAGCACCGGCATGCCCATTCGATCGAGATAGTCCGGGCTGGCACAGATGATCCAGCGCACCTCTCCAACCTTGCGCGCAACGAGCTCGCTGTCAGCAAGGTGGCCGACGCGGATAGCCGCGTCGATGTGCTCTTCCGCGAGCAGGGCCAACCTGTCGGACAACAATAGACGAACGGACACGTCCGGATAGGCCGTCAGGAACTGATGAACGATCGGGGCAACATTCAGCCGGCCGAAGGTAATTGGCGCACTCACAACCAACTCGCCTCTGGGGGCACGATATTCGCCGGCGGCGGCGCGCTCGGCATCATCGAGATCATCGAGAAGGCGTCGAGCTGCCGAAACGAAATCCTCACCGGCCTCGGTGAGATGCAGCCGGCGGCTAGTCCGGATGAGCAACTGTGTGCCGAGATGCGCCTCGAGATCGGCGATCCGGCGGCTGAGCGTTGGTAAAGGGACATTGGCCCGCCGGGCCGCGGCCGAAAGGCTCCCTTCGTCCACAGCGACGATCAGGTTGCGCATCGCCTCGAAACGATCCATCGTTCCTCTCGATTTTTGGTAGGTTACTTATTGAAAGTACAGTCTACTACCGTTTTTGAAAGAACTTACGTTGGCTTTCAGCGGCCCAGTCACGCCGAAACGAAGGACAATGCGATGCCTGTCATTCCAACCTACCAGCTCGGAATTCGCGTCGCAGGCTACACGGATGGCGATCTCGTCGAAATCGTCGAGCACGTCGCCCTCAACACGTTCACCAACGACTTCAATGGAGTCTTCGGAACAGAAACCGACTTTCCCGAGGTTGCCGTTAGTACGACGGCCTGAAGCCTCGGCAGAGGGAGAAGAGACACCAGGCGGCTCACGCCCTCCTCCCGTTGACCGTAAGCTGGAGCAACCGTCATGATCGACGACGACGACCTGACGCCCCACGTCGCCTTCAGCGACAGCGTGAAGGAAATCCAGAAACAGCGTGGCTCCCGGCGCATCTTCGCCAACGCTGAGCCGCGTCTGGGTTATCAGAGCCCAAGCATCGAGGAGTTGGCTGACTTCCTGTCGGAGGTGGACACAGCATTTCTGGCGACCGCCAGCGCCGACGGACTACCTTACGCACAGCATCGCGGCGGTCCAAAGGGGTTCATCAGGATCCTCGATGATCACACGCTCGGCTTCGCCGACTTCATGGGCAACCGCCAATACATCACCACGGGAAATCTCGCGGAGAACGATCGCGCCTTCCTGATTCTGATGGACTACGCCGAACGCCGCCGGGTGAAGATCTGGGGTCGTGCTCGGGTGATCCGGGACGACGCCGAGCTCCTGGCCAAGCTCATGCCCGATGACTATCGGGCCCGCCCAGACCAGGCGATCCTGTTCGACGTCGAGGCCTGGGACATCAACTGCCCGCAGCACATCCCGATGAAACTCAATGCCAGCGACGTCTCCGCAGCGGTCGATGCCCTCAAGAGCCGCATTGCCTCGCTTGAACGCGAGAATTCCCGATTACGCAGCCTGAACAATCGATAAGGAGCCCCCCATGAGCCGCCCACCTCTACCGCCCTTCACCGACGAGACTGCGGCCGAAAAGGCGAGACTTGCCGAAGACGGCTGGAACAGTCGTGATCCCGCGAGGGTCGCGCTGGCCTATACCACCGACAGCCGGTGGAGAAACCGCGCCGAATTCATTAATGGCCGAGCGGAGATCGAAGCCTTCCTCCAGCGCAAGTGGACGCGCGAGCTGGACTATCGCCTGATCAAGGAGGTCTGGGCCCATCACGGAAACCGCATCGCGGTTCGCTTCGCCTACGAATATCACGACGACAGCGGCAACTGGTTCCGGGCCTACGGCAATGAGAACTGGGAGTTCGATGCCGATGGCCTGATGGCGAAGCGGTTCGCCTGCATCAACGAACATCCCATCAGCACCGAGCAACGCAAGTTTCTCTGGCCACTCGGCCGCAGGCCGGACGACCATCCGGGCCTCAGTGAGCTCGGCTTCTGATTTCGGACTGAGCGGACAAAGCACAGAAGCTGCAATCGGCCTGATCACATCCTCCGGCCGCTGCAGCCTGACGTTGCGGCCGGTACAATTTTCGACGTGACGATCGAACCCAAAGGCGAGCCGAGATTTGCCCGCTGTCTTCTGGCTGATCACCGGATCCAGCGCCGCCGCCCCGGTATATCCTCTCCGCATGAACGCGGCCGCTGATGACGCAAGGCGAGCTCTATGAAGTGAGGATCACTAAGCGTCGCTTGGGCTCCCTCCGCCAACTTGAGCGCAAGGGTGCCAGTCGCAGAACCGATGAACGCTACTGCGCTGGAGGCAGGAACCGACCTTGAGCGTCGAAAAGATCGATCGCACACGTTATAGCAGAGCCCTGCTCGAGGCTCTCCCATATCTAAACCGACCCACTGCCGAGTCATAAGCGCCCCATCCACAGCCAAGCAAAGCGGTGAAGCGACCGGCGCCGTTCCAGTCCTGTACTAGTGTGCGGCAAGTACTCGATCTGCCGGCGGTGGATGAATAACCAAGCTGTCTCGTCAGAGCTACGATAGCGCTTTAGCTAACAGTCCATTCGCGAGCGAGATTTGAAGGAGAGTGTCCGATATGAGTGAGCAAACTGTATTTTGGCAGTTCATAATGAGTCTCCGCAGTAAACGGACCCATGAATTTGTCGGATTCTGAGCTGGTAACGAGAAACGCGTTAACGCCTTGCAGATCGCACCCTACCAATGAAGCCTTTTTTCGCGCCCTATGTTCTCTATAACCTTCAGCCCTGCGCCATAATAGTTTGTTCCATCCCAAACGCCCTGCGCATCATATTTCACCTCCGCCGCAACGCTGGGCGGAATCGAGGAATTGTACTCGATACAATATACTCTTCCGAGAGCCTGAAGTGCGCGCCACACGTGACTGGTATTAAAATCGATATCAATCGATATAAGATCAAAATTGTTGCCCATATCGATTTCTTCGATCAGCCGATTGATATTCTCGATCGTAACCCTCGAAGATATAATCTTTAGCCTGCCATCCTCGACATACGACGCAAAGTTCCGGCGTGCTTCTTTGGCATATTCGTCGTTACCCTCAATCCAAGCGCCGCGCCATCCCTGCTCGAGAAGAAAACGCGTCGTATTCTGAAGGCCATTCTCCACCCCAATCTCAAGAAAGGTTTTGCGCCCTGGCCCAATACGGGCAAATATTTCCGCGATATACCCATCTTCTCCGTGCTGGCTATAAACTTGGCTATAAAACCTATGGAGCGACTTCGGATCGCGCGCACGATCAAACGTCCCGCCGAGTTGCGCCAGCAAGTGAGCATGAGGCGTTTCTTTCCCATGCCAAGTATGGACGCGCGTCGACTCCATGTGGGCGATAAGCTTTTCTAGCGCCTCGAGAATCAGCTTTTCCATCTAGTTTTATCGCCCCGCTTTGGCTGTGAAATGCCGCTGCACTGGAAGCCTAGAGACAGTCTGCCGGCACCAGTGATTATGCATGGCAGGCAGAATGCTTCGATTTAGTACACCTGTCGAGCGCGCTATCAGGCTGTGTTCGACAACTTCAGTATCAAGGGCTGCTGCAAATCAGAAAACGAATAGATCGTGAAGTAAGGGCGCCGCACAACACGCGGGATGGCTTCACCGAGCGGAAGCGCAGCTTCACGATTGATCTGCGCTCCTAACTTGCTCGGGCTAGTCCCACACTGCACGCTGTGATGCCCACCCGCCTCGATGATTTCGCCGGCCTCGCCCGCCAGCTAACTGCCGCTGTACCATCCATGTCCGAATAGGATCGCGAGAGCGGAAGAAAAGCTGAATCTCTCACGTAAATGCTATAAGCGTCCCCGAACGGAAACTAACTAAATGGAGAAGCTTTAGAAAAGTGGTGGGCGCGACAGGGATCGAACCTGTGACCCGCTGATTAAGAGTCAGCTGCTCTACCAACTGAGCTACGCGCCCACTTTTCTCGCCGGACGTTGGTGTCGTCCGGAAGCGATGGCGGGCTTATAACCATGCCAGAGATTGGGCGCAAGCCCTTTTCTGATCGTTAGGCGAAAAAAATGAAAATTGTTTGATTTCAAATGATTAGACGAGAACATACGCAAGATGGCTAAAGACGCCCCGATCCTGAGGCTCCCATATGAGAACGGCGGCGACTCCTTTCGGGGCCACCGCCGTGATAGGACGACCATAGCTGGCGAAAGCCTCAGACGTAGAGCTCGCCGCGCCCGATGATCACCGCCTCGCCGCCGATGCGGCCGCCGGTGAGTTTGCCCTTCTCGATGATGATCTCGAGCTCGATGAGGCTCGGGCGGCCCATTTCAAAACCCTGCTCGATGATCAGCTTCTGCTCGCCATCGGCCGGCCGATCGAAGCGGCGAACCACAGCGGAGAAGGCGGCAACGGCCGAGCCTGTAGCGGGATCCTCGCCAATACCCAGGCTGGGCGCAAACATGCGGGCGTGGAAGTCGTGGCCCTTTGTCACGACTTCCCGGGTGTAGACGAACAGGTCAAGTTCGGCAGAACCGAACGCCCCAGCCCAAAGCGACTTGTCGGCGCGGATCCGCCGCATGGCATCAAGACCGGCAATAGGCAGGAAGACGAAGACCGGGCCGCCGCCCTCGAAAACACAGGGCACGTGATTCTCAAAGCCGATATCACCGCGATTGAGTCCCAAGGCCGAGGCGGCAAGGCCGATATCGCCATGGAATGGCCGCTCTTCCGGCAACTTCGGTAGATCGAACACTGCACGACCAGACCGCTCCGGCGAAATGGTAACGCCGCAACGAACAACGCCGACCTGCTCCTCCAGCACAACCATGGCGTCCGTCTCGCGTTCGATGCCCTGCAGACGCTCATGGGCGAGCAAGACGGCGGTACCGACGGTGGGGTGGCCGGCGAAGGGCAATTCGCGACCGGGCGTAAAGATGCGAATCCGGGCCGAAGTGCCGGGCCGCGACGGCGGCTCCACGAACACGGTCTCGGAAAGATTGAACTCCTTGGTGATCGCCAGCATGGTGGCGCCATCAAGGCCCTCGCTGTCGAGTACGACCGCCAGCGGATTGCCCGTCAGTCCCTTCGCGGTGAAAACATCAAGAATCGCATATCGACGAGCCACTTGGTCTCTCCTGAGGCGCACGGGTGCCGGCCACCATAGTTGCGGCGGTGCCGTTAGTCCACGTCGGTTATCACCCGAATTTCACCACGCCCCTTCCAAAATGCGACCAAAATTACCAGCTATGGCTAACGGAAAGGATGCACCGGTCACGAGATTCCCTAGGCCGGGCGTGGAGACGAGAAATGTCCAGGCTTTCGCAGATTGCCGCGCCAATCGCCATAGCCGCAGTCCTGTCGTCGCTGGCAGTGCCGGCCATGGCGGATGGCTATTACCACAGGCACAACAGGTATAATGGCGGCGACCTCGCCGCTGTCGGCGCAATCGGACTTCTTGGTGGCGCCTTGCTTGGCAGCACGCTGGCACAACCCGCGCCGGCACCCGTCTATTACGACCCGCCGGCACCCGCCTATTACGTGCCGCCCCCGCCGCCGCCACCGGTCGTCTATCGGCCGGCTCCCGTTGTCGTTTATCAGCAGCCGGCTCCGGTCTACGCCGCCGCGCCCTTGCCAGCCCAGCATCAGGCTTGGTGCGCCGGCCGTTACCGTTCCTACAACGCTTATGACAACACGTGGATGGATAACCGCGGAAATCTGCGCCCCTGTCAGTCGCCCTACTACGGCGGCTGATCGGAAAGCCACCACCCCAGGCAGATCGCAGTATCTTCAGCCGCTCGCCGCGACCTCCCGGCGGGCGGTCTTTTTTAGCTAGGAAGCAGCCGACCCGCGAAGGCCCGACTATAGGCGGTCACCTCAGGCCGGTCGAGCTCCGCTCTCGAGCGGAAGGCGACGACCCGCTCGAGCTCACGCTCTTCTTGCTGATCCAGCTCTACCATGATTGCCGAGATTAGAGCTTCGGCTGACATCGGAAACCGGAAGACTCGACCAACCGAAACGCGCGGTCCATCGAAGGCGACCATCATTCCGTCCATGACGGCTTCGGCAGCATTCAGCCCGGTTTCCTCCTTCAGCTCCCGCTCGATGGAGGCAACGACATCGACCCTGCCGTGAGGATCGACGTCGGCCGGCTCAAGGCTGCCCCCGGGGGGATAGATTCGGCCGGCGTTGGCCGTCGTTGCCCCCATGACACCTAGGATGAGGGCGCCATCGGACGACATGACCAAGGCTGACCCGAAAAGATTACGGATGCCAATTTCCGGGAAACCCCAGTCTCGCCAAGCGAGGAAGCTCGCGAAATCGCCTTCCATCGCCTCTCCGGTCAGCACACCATTCTCAACGGCGATGCCGCCCGGCTGCCCCGGAGCGATTGTGCCCAATACCCTGCCGTTCCAGAGGTGCGGATTGGCGGCGATGCAAGCCGCCCAATGTGCCTCGATCTTGGGGCGCAGGTCATCAGCCAGTGGCCAGACTCCCGACCGGAGACGAAGCTGAACGTCGGTAATGTCTTGAAGCATGATGTGGTCCGAAAACCCCTCCGATCTGGGGGCGACTCGTTTGAGCCTAACGAGACGATGCGACCATAGAAAGACGCGTTCCGCCATCTGTCGCCTGCATAAACGAAAATCCCCGCCGGAGACCGGCGGGGAACGGTACTGAACTCTTAATGTGCGGTAGGTCAGGCGGCGCGGATGGTGCCGACGAAGGACGATACCTTCTTTTCCAGAGCGACCGACTGGTTGGCGAGATGCGACATGCGATCGAGAAGGTCGCGCGAAGCAGCGCCGCTCTTCTCGGCCGTGGTCCTGACCCCAACAATGGTGGAAGCCACTTCGGCGGCGCCGACAGCAGCTTCCGAGATGTTGCGGGCAATTTCACCGGTCGCCATGTTCTGCTGCGTGGCAGCACCGGAGATCGAGGAGGTGATGTGCTCGAGCTCGGCGATGCGGCGGGAGATATCGGCGATCTTTTCGACCGACTGCTGCGTGGCGCTCTGGATGGTGCCCATCTGAGCCTCGATATCCTGCGTCGCCTTCGCCGTCTGGCTGGCCAGCGCCTTCACTTCCGACGCGACGACGGCAAAGCCGCGCCCCGCCTCGCCGGCACGCGCCGCCTCGATGGTTGCGTTGAGAGCCAAGAGATTGGTCTGCTCGGCGATCGCCTGGATCATGGCGACGATGGTACCGACCTTGGATGCGCTGTCCGCCAGCGACCGGACGTCATGGTCGGTCAGCCTTGCCTGCTCGACGGCAGCACCAATCAGCGTCGAGGCCTCGCCAATCTGGCGACCGATCTCGGCGATGGAGGACGACAGTTCCTCGGAGGCGCCGGCAACAGCTTGCACGTTGGCCGAGGTCTGCTCGGATGCGCTAGCCACGGCGACCGAACGACCGGAGGTTTCCTCAGCGTCGGCAGCCATCACCTCGGCGGCCTGGAGCGTTGATTGAGCGGTATGCGTGACAGTGGCCAGCACTTCACCAACTTCGCTCTCGAACTCGTTGGCTAGACGGTCGAGCAAAGCCTTCTGTTCAGCACGCCGCTGTGCCTCTGCGTCGGCCTGCGCCGCCTTGAGGCGCTCGGTTTCTACCAGCGTATCGCGGAACGTACCGACGGTGCTCCACAGCAAGCCGATTTCATCGCGACCGATCTTGGCAGGGATCGCGACATCCATCTTGCCGTTGGTGAGGCCGGACAGCGCCCCGTTGACGCGGGTCAGCGGTCCGGCGATCTTTGCCGTGCCGATCCAGGACGCGATGCCGATACCGGCCAGAATGCCGACGACGGCGAAGATGATGAGATTGCGACGACCGGCATAATAGTAATCTTCGATCGACGCACGCACTGCATCGAGATCCTTGAGATCGAGATCGATCAGCTTGTCGACGTCAGCCTGAAGCTGCTTGCGATTGCCTCGGTTGGCGTCGTTGTTGCCTTGGGTGTTGGCGTCGGCAGGCGACACCTCGGTGCCCAGACGAGCAGTTTCGGTGCGGAAAGTCTGAAACTCCTTGGCCTTGGCAACAACGTTGTCAAAGGCACCCTTGCGATCAGCCGGAACACGCGAAGACCAGTCATCGAGCAAGGTCTCGATCTCCTTCAGGTTCTTCACGATGCCATCCGCGAAGGGCTTGGCCGTAGTAGTATCCTTCGCGGCGTAAATACCGCGAGAATCCATCACCACGGCGGTGATCAACCTGTTGAGATGCTCGCCGTCGTAAGCGCGCTGAGAAGCCAACTGGAACGCGTCGACCTGTTCGTTATAGCCCTGCATCAGGCGGATACCGAACAATGCCACGCCGATGGCGATAACGCCGAGCAGGGCAACGATCGAATAGAGCTTTCCTTGGATTTTCATTTTGAGCTTCCGCAAACAAAGTCAGTCGACACAAGACGGATTGCTGACTACGCTTTACCGTAGAAATATTTCCATTGCTGAATGGTTAACCGGCGGAATGTTTCCATTGGACGTCGTCGATCGCAAATCGAATCCAGTCGGCATGATGAATAAAGGTTGCATTTTCAGCGACATAACCTGACCGAAGCGAGATAGTAAAAGAATTACCAATACTATCGGCCACCTTTAGTTGAGCCGAGCCCATAGCTTTACTGGACGCAAAAAAGCCGGAAAGCGCAGAGCTTTCCGGCCTTTGCATTTGACCATGGTCGATCAAGCTGTTGCGTAGCTTACGCTACACCAGCCCAAGCGATCAGTTGCGGGCCTTGTCGACCAGCTTGTTCCTGGCAATACCCCGCGTCCGGGCGGGCTACCCGCCCGGCGCAAATCATAAAGCGTGGATTGCCAGAGGCTCTTAGTTGCGAGCCTTGTCGACCAGCTTGTTCTTGGCAATCCACGGCATCATGGCGCGCAGCTTCTCGCCAACGGCCTCGATCTGGTGGCTATCGTTATTGCGGCGGATGCCCTTGAAGCGGGCGGCGCCGGCCTTGTATTCCTGCATCCACTCGGAGGTGAACTTGCCCGACTGGATGTCCTGCAGAACACGCTTCATCTCGGCCTTGGTCTCGGACGTGATGATCCGCGGACCGGAGACATACTCGCCCCACTCGGCGGTGTTGGAGATCGAGTAGTTCATGTTGGCGATGCCGCCCTCGTAGATAAGGTCGACGATCAGCTTCACTTCGTGCAGGCACTCGAAGTAGGCCATCTCGGGTGCGTAGCCAGCCTCGACCAGCGTCTCGAAGCCATTACGGATCAGCTCGACGAGGCCGCCGCAGAGAACGACCTGCTCGCCGAACAGGTCGGTCTCGCACTCTTCCTTGAAGGTCGTCTCGATGATGCCCGAACGGCCGCCGCCAACGCCCGAAGCGTAGGAGAGCGCCAGCTCAAGCGCATTGCCCGAGGCGTTCTGCTGCACGGCAACGAGGCAAGGCACGCCGCCGCCCTTCTGGTATTCGCCGCGGACCGTGTGGCCGGGGCCCTTCGGAGCGATCATGACGACGTCGAGGGTCGCCTTCGGCTCGATCAAGCCGAAGTGGACGTTGAGGCCGTGGGCGAAGGCGATGGCGGCGCCGTCACGGATGTTAGGGGCAATCTCGTCGCGGTAGATGTCGGCCTGCAGCTCGTCCGGCGTGGCGATCATCAGGAAGTCGCCCCACTTGGCGGCGTCGGCCACCGACATGACCTTGAGACCGTCGGCCTCGACCTTCTTGGCCGTCGCCGAGCCCGGACGCAGGGCGATGACGATGTCCTTAGCGCCGGAGTCCTTGAGGTTCAGCGCATGGGCGCGGCCCTGCGAACCATAGCCAACGACAACGACCTTCTTGCCCTTGATCAGGTTGAGATCGGCATCACGATCATAATAAACGCGCATGTTGTCTTCCTTCCTCGCCAGTGGCGTTCTCAAGGCGACCGATCCCCGCCGGTCGCCGGTTCACTCATGAAATCGGGTTACGCAATGGTCAGGGCGTCGTGCCCATACAGACGGAAAAACTGTGAGATCGCCAGGCGAGCCCGCTGCGACCGTTCCTCGGCAAACCCTGCCGGCGACTCGCCGAGCAGCATCCTGACATGGCTGTCGTGAACGATCAGGCCGTAGAGCGTCCCATAAGCTTCACGGGTATCGGTGAACTGAACATAGCCGTGGCGTCGACCGAGCTCCAGCAGCGCTCGGGCGCGCTGGTCAATCGGCAGCCGGCCATGCTCGCGGAGCAGCGCGCCAAGCTGGGCACCGTCGCGGTCGGCCTGACCGATGGCAAGCCGGTTGAGGGCGAGTGACACTTCTCCCGATAACACGCCAATCAGATCCTCGGCGAACACCACAAGGCTGCGTGTGAAGTCCTCAAGGGTCGGGATGGCTTCACGCGGACCAGGGGTCCTGACCTTGCTCGCCTGATAGGTGATCATTGCGGCGAGCAGGCCGTCGCGATCGCCGAACCACTTGTAGAGGCTTTCCTTGGAGCAGTTGGCCGCGCGGGCCAGACCAGCCGTGGTCAGCGCCCGCTCGCCACCGGCGACCAAAAGCTGCAGCGCGCATTCAAGCACGGCATTCTGGCGGGGGGTGAAGGGCTCCATGGTGGAAGATTCGCTCTCTGTCGGCTGGTCGGAAAATCAATGTACCGTACGGTACGGTTCCGCCGTTTTAGTTTGTGCCCCTCGCCTTGTCAAGCGCCACGTCCACTCAACCACATTTCGGTGAACCTTAGTCTTTCTCCTTAGGCATGGGTGGAAACCCTGATTAAAATCGCCTAGAGCAGTTTCCGAACAGATGGTCGCAACCGACCACCAGGGAAACGCTCCAAAGTCAATTGCTTGCGCATGATCCCGATGGCCTCATTCAGCTCGGCTACCACATGCGGGGCATCCGGCTGCGTCCGATGCCGCCGAAAGCAATCGACGAGACATGAGGGAGTTTGCGCTTGTCCACCCGTATTGAAACCGACACCTTCGGCCCCATCGACGTCGACGCCTCCGTCTATTGGGGCGCGCAGACGCAACGCTCCCTCGGCAATTTCAAGATCGGCTGGGAAAAGCAGCCCAAGGCCATCGTCAAGGCGCTCGGCGTGTTGAAACGCGCGGCAGCCGAGGTTAATCGCGACCTTGGCAAGCTCGACGCCAAGATCTGCGAAGCGATCGTCAGCGCTGCCCAAGAGGTGATCGACGGCAAGCTCGACGCCCACTTCCCGCTCGTCGTCTGGCAGACCGGCTCGGGCACTCAGACGAACATGAACGCCAACGAGGTGATTTCCAACCGGGCGATCGAGATCCTGGGCGGCACGCTCGGCTCGAAGAAGCCCGTGCATCCCAACGATCACGTCAACATGAGCCAGTCGTCCAACGACACCTACCCGTCGGCCATGCATATCGCCGCCGCGTCGGAGGTGATCGAGAAGCTGCTGCCGGCGCTCCGCCACCTGCACAAGGCGCTGGACGCCAAGGCGAAGAGCTGGGCCGACATCATCAAGATCGGCCGCACCCACACGCAGGATGCGACACCGCTGACCCTCGGCCAGGAATTCTCCGGCTACGCCAAGCAGGTGGAGAACGGCATCAAGCGCATCGAGCAGACGCTGCCGATGCTGATGGAGATCGCCCAGGGCGGCACCGCCGTCGGCACCGGCCTCAACGCCCCCAAGAGCTTTGCCGAGAAGATCGCCGCCCGTGTCGCCGAGCTGACCGGCCACTCCTTCACCTCGGCCCCCAACAAGTTCGAGGCGCTGGCCGCCCACGACGCCATGGTAATGAGCCACGGCGCACTCAACACGGTAGCGGCAAGCCTCTTCAAGATCGCCAACGACATCCGCCTTCTGGGCTCGGGCCCGCGTTCCGGCCTCGGCGAGCTGTCACTGCCGGAGAACGAGCCGGGCTCGTCGATCATGCCGGGCAAGGTCAACCCGACGCAGTGCGAGGCGCTGACCATGGTCTGCGTCCAGGTGTTCGGCAATCATGCTGCCCTCACCTTCGCCGGCAGCCAGGGCCATTTCGAGCTCAACGTCTACAATCCGGTGATGGCCTATAACTTCCTGCAGTCGGTGACGCTGCTCGCCGACGCCGCCATCTCCTTCACCGACAACTGCGTCGTCGGCATCGAGCCGCGCGAAGACAACATCAAGGCAGCCCTCGGCCGTTCCCTGATGCTCGTCACCGCCCTCGCCCCCAAGGTCGGCTACGACATCGCCGCCAAGATCGCCAAGACGGCCCACAAGAACGGCACCACGCTCCGCGAGGAAGCGGTCGGTGGCGGCTACGTGACGGATGCCGAGTTCGACGCGCTGGTCAGGCCGGAGCGAATGATCGGGCCGGAGTGAGCCTCAGTATCTGTGCCACCCGTCGAAGTCCGCCTTGCCGAGCTTCACGCCTTCCCAGCGGGCGATGGCGTAGGCGGTGGTGTGGTGGAAGAACATGTTCGGCAGCGCGTATTCCATGACGAAGCGCGCCGCCGACAGGGCGATGTCGGCAAGACCGGCGCGGTCGGTCACCACCTCTCCTTCGCGTCCGTCGAGATCGGATGGCCTCAGTTCCGTCAGAGCATCCAATACGGCGCTGATATCGGCCCGGAGCTCGGCAAAGGACGTGGCCTCCGGGAAGTCCAGATCCGGCAAGCGCGGCACCAGTGGTCGAAGCGCCCGCAGCGGAAACCGAGCGGCGATCCTAACCTGCGCTTCGAAGGGCAACATATCCGGAGCAAGGCGCGCGCCCAGCAGCGCGACCTCGGGCAAGCCAAGATCGTCGATATAGGCCTCTGACTTCCCGACGAGCTCATCGAGCCGATTGAGATAGCGGCCGAACACCGGCACGGAAATGTCGTGAAGGCTGATCATTCTGCGCTCCTATGGCGACAGACTGACCGATGTCATTGTCAGGGACCGGCAGCAGGCATCATGCCCACTCGCCAAGAATTTCTCGGCTTTCGGCAAGAGCAGCCATCTTGGCGTCGATGTCGGCGATCCTCGCCCGGACGCCAGCCCGGAACGCGGCGCATGGCGCTTCACCGGCTAGGGCGCCGCGTGCACACGGCAACAGAGCGCGAATGGCAGTAAGCGTCAGCCCGGCTTCGCTCAACACGGCGATGCGGCGGACGGTGGCGACGTCATCGAGAGCAAAGGCACGATAGCCCGCAGCCGTCCGGTCCGGAGAAATCAAACCCTTGGCTTCGTAATGGCGCAGCATCCGGATGCTGACGCCGGTCCGCCGCGACAACTCGCCGATCTGCATGATCAGCCCCCTTGACCCTGACACATGTGTCAGACCCTAGCATGAGCGTCATCCCGCTTGAAAGGAAGTATCATGCTAAAGATGACCATGTTTGCCCGTCGCCTCCCCTCTTTCGACCATGCCGAATTCGACCGCTATTGGCGCGAGGTCCATGGCCCGTTGGTGATCAGCCTCGCAGGCCCCCTGCGCATTCGCCGCTATGTGCAGACGACCGTCGACATCGACGATCCCGTTCAAGACATGCTCCGTCAGGCGCGCGGCACTCTCGCCATCGATTTTGATGGCCTCGGTGAGCTCTGGTGGGAGAGCCTCGATGATTATCGCGCCGTTCGTTCGACACCGGAGGGCATCGCTGCCGTGGCCGAGATCAACGCAGATGAGCGCCGCTTCGTCGATCACGCCCGGTCTTGCCTTTGGTTCGGTATCGAAAGACCGATGATCGGCTGACAACGGCGCGCAGCAGCCTGGCCCAAAACGTCAGGGTGCATAGTCCACCGGCAGCGGCGCTCCATCCTTCAGCGTCTCCATGGAGATGGCCGCGCTCACATCGAACAGCTCCACCTTGCGGACGATTTTCTTGTAGATGACGTCATAATGTTCGACGCGCGGCAGGGCCAGCTTCAGGATATAGTCGACGTTGCCAGTCAGACGGTGGGCTTCCACCACCTCGGGAATGTCGGCGATGACGTCAGCGAACCGTTCCATCCACTCGGCGGAATGGTGAGCGGTGCGGATCAGCGCATAGACGGTAGTCGGCACGCCGAGCCGGCCACGATCAAGCACCACGGTGCGGCGGGCGATGTAACCCTCGGCCTCAAGCCGTTGGATCCGTCGCGAGCAGGCAGATATCGAGAGCGCCACCCGGTCGGCCAGATCGTTGACCGAGAGACCGGCATCACTTTGCAGGAGTTCCAGAAGCTTGCGGTCGCGTTCGTCGAGCATGCGCCGTCGATTCCTTCTGTTCAAGGATATTGCGCCGCTATTTTGCACCAACGATAGAAGAGACGCCACATATTTGCATAACCGTCGCATTCAGCGCCAATGCTTGCAAACCGCTGGCGCATGACCCAGGCTATGATTGGCCATCGCAAACAAGGGGATCCCAGATGCGCACCATTGGCCTCATCGGCGGCATGAGCTTCGAGAGCACCGCAGTCTATTACAAGATGATCAATGAGGCTGTACGCGCCCGCCTTGGCGGCCTTCACTCGGCCGAGCTCGTCATGCATTCCGTCGACTTCCAGTCGATCGTCGACCTGCAGAAGACCGGCCGCTGGGATGCCGCCGCCGAGCGCCTCGGCAAGGCAGCGCAGGGACTGGAGCGTGCCGGCGCCGACTGCGCCCTGATCTGCACCAACACCATGCACCTCGTTGCCGACGAAGTGGCTGCTGCCGTCAAGATCCCGCTTCTCAACATCATCGATGAGACGGCCAAGGTGCTGAGCGCCGCCGGCGTTCGCCGCCCGCTGTTGCTCGCTACCCGCTATACGATGGAACAAGGCTTCTATGCGCGCCGCATGGCAGCTCATGGCCTGGCCATGACGACACCCGGCGAGGCCGGACGCACCGTCGTCCACAACGTCATCTTCGACGAGCTTTGCGCCGGCGTCGTTCGTGACGAGTCGCGCGCTGCCTTCCTCGATCTCATCGCCAAGGCGAAAGATGAAGGCTGCGACGCCGTCATCCTCGGCTGCACGGAAATCTGCCTGCTGCTCGATCCGGCTGCCTTGCCGCTACCGGGCTACGACAGCACGGCAACCCACGCCAATGCGGCGGTGGATTTTGCGCTGAAGAGCGAAATGCGAGCGGCTGCGGAGTAATCAGGTTCCGCAAAGGCGCCGTATATCGGCCCCTTGCCCTATCCTGCCTGAGGTCCTGCGCCTGCGCGCAGGATGACGGAATTATATAATAAAAACATATACATATCCTGTCATCCTGCGCGCAGGCGCAGGACCTCAGGCAGAAAGAGGCGCGACAAAAATATCAGGCGCCCTCGCTCGCTTCTCTCACGCATCCGAGTCACCCAACGCGCAGCGATAGCGGCGCACCGTCTCGGCCATGCCGTAGATCATGCAATCAGCGATCACCGCGTGGCCGATCGACGCTTCCGCAATATGTGGCGTCCGCTTCACCAGCGGCGGCAAGTTGTCGAGTGTGAGGTCATGGCCGGCATTGACCGCCATCCCGAGCTTCACCGCCGCGTCCGCGGTAATCGCAATTTCCTCAAGGCGGGCGCGCTGCTCCGTCGGATCGAAGGTGTGCCCATAGGGCCCGGTATAGATCTCGACCCGCCGCGTGCCGGTGAGCGCGGCGGCGGCCGCCTGCGTCGGGTCGGCATCGATGAAGATCGAAGCGCGCATCCCCTGGCTCTGGATGCGCTGCACCACATCCGATAGGAAGGACTGGTGCGTCACGCAATCCCAGCCGTGATCGGACGTGTTCTGGCCCGGCATGTCCGGCACCAGCGTCACCTGATCGGGGCGAGCGGCCTCGCAAAGTTTGAGGAACTCCTCGGTCGGATAGCCCTCGATATTGTATTCGCGGCCTGCCCAATCGGTCCTCAGCATCTCCTGCAATGCGAAAACGTCGATACGACGGATATGCCGCTCGTCCGGCCGCGGATGCACGGTAATGCCGACGGCGCCGGCTTCGAGGGCGATGCGCGACAGACCGATGAGCGACGGCCACGGCAAATCGCGCCGGTTGCGCAAGTGGGCAATGGCGTTGACGTTGACGGAGAGCTTGGTGTGGGTCATCGCAAGGCGGCCTGAGCGTTGGAAAGGCCGCGACGATAATCCGCCGACCTTCGCCGCACAAGCACCTCAGGCTGCCGTAAACAGCGGCAGCGAGAGCCGCAGATCCGGCCCAAGGCCGATCAGCATTTCAGGCTCTCCCTCGGCTACCTCCAGCGTCCCGATGAGACCGGCGCGATGGAATCCGTCCAGCGCCCCTCCCGGCTTGGGTAGTTGAGGTACCTTCAAGTATTGGATCGTGAGATTGGCAAAGCCCGCATCGGTCTGCCGTTGCCCTGCCCGCCCGTCGCGCCAGTCAGACGGTGGGGCCTTGCCTGGCGAAGAAAACAGGAATGGCGCTGTCGCGTCACAGCTCTCCGCCGAAATGTCGATGGAGACGCCCAGCGGAAAATCGGGATTGCGATAGACCCAGCTTTCGCCGGGCAATGAACCTCGGCAAGCGATGCCGAAGGGCGAGGCTCGAGTCTGAAGCCAAGACGATCGAGCCGCAAAGTGGGCCTGATTGAGAGGCGAGGCCTTCAGCTCATGCTCGTCGGCGACGAACAGCAGCTCGAGGTAGGCGTTATCGAAGGCGTAGCAGAGGTTGGCCGTCCCCTGCTCCACATGCCGGCGTTCGAAAGACGGACGAAGCCCAAACGAGGCCAGGCGCTCGAACGCACCACCGCCCGGCTTCGTCTCCGCTGGCTCGACGAAGACGAAGATGTGATCGAGCTCCAGCGTCGTCATGGTGATGACGGCTCAGATCCCAGCCTTGCCGCGAGCCAGCGCCGCGAGGCCGGTGCGGGCGAGTTCGACCAAACCGCACTCCTTCATTAGGCCAACGAAGCGGTCGATGTCGGCCGGCGCGCCGGTAATCTCGAACACGTAGCTATCAAGCGTCGCATCGACGATGCGGGCATTGAAGGCCTGGGCGAGACGCAGCGCTTCGTCGCGGATTTCGCCTCTGCCGGACACCTTCACCAGAGCAAGCTCGCGCTCCAGCGCATCACCCGCCCAGGTAAGGTTGACCACCTTGTGCACCGGCACCAGACGCCCGAGCTGATGCATGATCTGCGAGATGACCGGCGGCCGGCCCGTCGTCACGATGGTGATGCGCGACATGTGGCTCGAATGCTCGATCTCCGAGACGGTGAGGCTCTCGATGTTGTAGCCGCGACCCGAGAACAGGCCGACGACGCGGGCGAGAACGCCCGGCTCGTTGTCGACCAGCACCGATAGCGTATGGCTGCGTTCGGTGGAGGGTAGCTCTTCCTCCAGGAAGTAGGCGGACTGGGACTGACCTGCGACAATCATCATGATGTCAATTCCGATAAAGCGTTATGGAAGGTGCGAGGGATTGCGTCAGCAACCGCGCCTCACACCAGAACCTTGCCGGCAGTGCCGATGGCCGTCTCGATTTCCTCGTCGGAAACGTCGGCGCCCAGCAGCATCTCGTTATGCGCCTTGCCCGACGGGATCATCGGGAAGCAATTGGCGAGGCTGGCCACATGGCAATCGAACAGCACCGGACGATCGATGCGGATCATCTCCTCGATGGCGTCATCGAGTTCCGACGGCTTCGAGCAGCGGATGCCCACCGCGCCATATGCCTCTGCCAGACGAACGAAGTCAGGTTGGGAGTCGACGTAGGAGTGGCTGAGCCGGTTGCCGTGCAAGAGCTGCTGCCACTGGCGCACCATGCCCATGTACTGGTTGTTCAGGATGAACGCCTTGACCGGCGCGTTGTGCTGCACCGCCGTCGATAGCTCCTGAATGTTCATCTGGATCGAAGCGTCGCCCGCGATGTCGATCACCAGCGCGCCGGGATGGGCGAGCTGGGTGCCGATCGCTGCCGGCAGGCCGTAGCCCATCGTGCCGAGACCACCCGAGGTCATGAAGCGGTTCGGCTCCTCGAAGCCGAAATACTGCGCCGCCCACATCTGATGCTGCCCCACCTCGGTGGTGATGTAGGTGTCGCGCCCCTTGGTCAGCTGGAACAACCGCTCGATGGCATATTGCGGCATGATCGCCTCGGCCGAATGCCGATAGGTCAGGCACTTCTTGGCGCGCCAGCCATCGATCTGCTTCCACCAGGCGGCATGGGCAGCCTTGTCCTGCACCGGCTTGCGGGCCTTCCAGGCGGCAATGATATCTTCCAGCACATGGCCGACATCGCCGACGATCGGCAGGTCGACCACCACGTTCTTGTTGATCGACGAAGGGTCGATATCGATGTGGATCTTCTTGGAATTGGGCGAGAAGGCATCGATGCGGCCGGTGATGCGGTCGTCGAAGCGCGCGCCAACGCAGACCATCACGTCGCAATCGTGCATGGCGAGGTTGGCCTCATAAGTGCCGTGCATGCCGAGCATGCCGAGCCAGTTCTTACCCGAAGCAGGATAGGCACCGAGGCCCATCAGCGTCGAGGTGATCGGGAAGCCCGTTATCTCAACCAGTTCGCGCAGCAGCGCCACCGCCTTCGGGCCGGAGTTGATCACGCCACCACCGGTGTAGAGGATCGGCTTCTTGGCCGCGATCATCAGCTCGACCGCCTCGCGGATGGCCGCGTCCGGAGCCTTCACAGCGGGATGATACTGCGTCAGCGCCTTGTCCTTGCAGTTCTCGTAGGTGCCGGTCTGGAACTGGATGTTCTTGGGGATGTCGACCAGCACCGGGCCGGGACGGCCGGTGGTGGCGATGCGGAAGGCCTCGTGCAGGATACCCGGCAGATCCTCGATGCGACGGACCAGCCAGTTGTGCTTGGTGCAGGGGCGCGTGATGCCGACGGTATCGGCTTCCTGGAACGCATCGGTGCCGATCAAGGTCGTCGGCACCTGGCCGGTGATGCAGACCATAGGGATCGAGTCGAGCAACGCATCCGTCAGCGCCGTCACCATGTTGGTGGCGCCAGGGCCGGAGGTGGCCAGCGCCACGCCGACCTTGCCGGTCGAGCGGGCGTAGCCTTCGGCCGCGTGGCCGGCGCCCTGCTCATGGCGGACCAGGATGTGGCGAACCTCTTCCTGCTGGAACAGCTCGTCGAAGATCGGCAGCACTGCGCCACCGGGGTAACCGAAAATCGTGTCGACGCCCTGATCGATCAGCGCCTGGATGACCATTTCCGCGCCTGTCATCTGCCGTGTCATCGCCTGTTACCTCAAGCTCTCGTCCCGTCGTCCCGGGGCTTTATTGCGTTTTTCGGGTAATAAAAAAGGCCCCGTTAGGGACCCGACTTTCGCGCACCATGATTTACCGGCAGGCCTCAGCAGGAGACCTCCGACACGGTGCGCCATCTAAGTACTACGAGAAGGGAACGCATGCCGCCCTCTGGTTCAATCGCCGGGACACCCCGGAATGGCCGGCAAACTACCGGCAGCTGGCTGGGAGGTCAAGAGCCTATTTCATTCGTTGCGCGATATCGTCGGCTACAGCAAGAAAATGTCGCGATGCAGCCGGATCAAGACGCAACCAATCGGGCATCTGATTGCGGAACCAGGTTTCCTGCCGTTTGGCATATTGCCGAGTCGCAATCACGGCCGCATCAATGGCCTCTTCAACCGGTAAGTCTCCGCGCGCCGCCGCCATCATTTCAGGCACGCCGATCGCTTTCATGGCCGGCAGCGCCGGGTCGAGGCCAAGCGCCGCAAAGGCCTGCGCCTCATCAAGCCCGCCGTCTGCCACCATGACCCGGAAGCGCTCATCGATGCGCGCATGCAGCCAGTCGCGTTCTGGCGCCATGACGACATGCGCGACCCAGCCACCGGAAATAAGCGGTTGTGAGCGCTTTTCCTGCCACTCCGACAGGGGGCGCCCGGTGCTGTCGGCAACTTCCAGCGCCCGCAATACCCGCTGCGTATCGTTGGGATGCAGTCGGCCAAAGAGCACGGGATCGACCACCGCCAGCTCCTTATGGAGGCTGGCGGGGTTCGCCGTGCGTGCCCGCTCGCGCCAGAAGGCGCGCACCCTCTCGTCGATCGGCGGGATCTCGGAGAGGCCCTGCGTCATGGCGTTGAAATAAAGGCCCGTACCACCGACGATCACCGCCGGCTGCCCAGCCGTTTCCTTTAGGGCCTGCTCAAGGTCATCGAGATAGCGCGCGACGGTATAGCCATCGCTGCTGGCAACATGGCCATAAAGGCGATGCGGCGCTTGTGCCTCGTCCTCCTCGCACGGCCGGGCGGTCAGGATGTGAAGCTCGCGATAGACCTGCATGGAATCGGCGTTGATCACCACGCCGCCGCAGCGTTGTGCGATGGCGAGCGCCAGAGCCGACTTGCCGCTGGCCGTCGGGCCGGCTATCAGAACCGCTCGTCTTCCCGCTGTCTCCGCCGTCACGCCTGGAGCCTCCAATGTCGCTTGTCGCAACGCTTGTCTCATCTCCGGCCGATCCGCAAGTGACCGATAGCCTGATCGCCAGCGTGTCGCGCCGCCTGGGCGGCGATGCCCACAAGACACTGGCCGAAGGGATTGCCGCCGACATCGCAGTTGGCGACTATCTATCCCACAATGAGGCCATACACCGCGTCGCCGAAGTCGTGGGTGAAGCTGCGGTCGATTTCGCCGTGCTGCCGGTGGAAGGTCGCCGCAAGAAGCTGCTGGTCGCCGACATGGACAGCACCATGATCGGCCAGGAATGCATCGACGAGCTCGCCGCTTTCGTCGGCCTCAAAGAGCACGTGGCCGCCATCACCGAGCGGGCAATGCGCGGCGAGATCGCCTTCGAGCCGGCGTTGCGCGAGCGGGTCGCCTTGCTCAAGGGGCTCGACGTCAATGTTATCAATCAAGTCCTGCGCGAGCGCATCACGCTGACCCCAGGCGGTCGCGAACTGATCGGCACCATGCGCGCCCACGGCGCTTACACCGCGCTGGTATCAGGTGGCTTCACCCTGTTCACCGACCGCATCCGCGACAAGATCGGCTTCAACGAGGATCGTTCCAACTGTCTGCTGACCGAGGGCGGTAAGCTCTCCGGCCTGGTCGCCGAACCAATCCTCGGCAAGGCGGCCAAGCTTGCCACGCTGATCGAACTTCGCGAGGCGCGTGGTCTTGCCCATCATGAAACGGTGGCGATCGGCGATGGCGCCAACGACCTCGACATGATCAACGAAAGCGGCCTGGGCGTCGCCTTCCGCGCCAAGCCCAAGGTGGCCGAGGCGGCAGAGGTGTCGATCCGCCACGGTGATCTCACCGCCGTGCTCTACCTGCAGGGCTTTGCCCGCGACGAGTTCGCGGCGGTGTAGGACCTACAGCCCCATCACCCACATCCGCACGGGATTGGCCGGATCGGCCAAGAGCTTGATGGCGAGGCCGATGCAGGTGATCACCAGCAGCGGCCGGATGATCTTGGCGCCGCCCTTGACGGCTAGACGCGAACCGATCTGGGCGCCGAGAAACTGGCCGACGCCCATGACGAGACCGGGCTTCCAGAAGATCACCCCCGACGCCAGGAACACCAAGAAACTTCCGATATTGCTCGCGAAGTTGAGCATCTTCGTATGCGCCGTCGCCTTCAGAAGGCCGAAGCCGGCCAGCGACACGAACCCCAGCATGAAGAACGAACCGGTGCCCGGCCCGAATAGCCCGTCGTAGCAGCCGATCAACGGCACGAAGGTCAGCGTGAACAGGAAGGGCGTCATGCGGGCACGACGATCCTGATCATTGAGGCCGCGCTTGAAGGCAAAATAGACGGCGATGGCGATCAGCATGATCGGCATGGCGATCTGCAGCCAATCCCCCGGCAGGACGGTGGCGAGCAGCGCTCCCAGCACGGCGCCGCCGGCCGACATGATCGCCATTGGCAACTGCGAGCGGAGGTCGACCTGCCCTGCCCGCGCATAGCCGAGCGTCGCCGACGCCGACCCGAACAGCGCCTGCAGCTTGTTGGTCCCTAGCGACTGGATGGGCGTGAAGCCGGCGAGCATCAGCACCGGCACGGTGATGAGACCGCCGCCGCCAGCAATCGAGTCGATGAAGCCGGCGAAGAGGGCGGCGAAGAACAGCACCGTCAGAAGGTGCAGGGAAAGCTCAACCAAGATGGGGACTCGAGGGTCAGGAGTAAGCGCGCTCCGCAAGAGAGACAGGAGCGGTGAAATGGGCGAGCACGGCCACGCGGACGGCGCTCGCCAGGTTGCGGTCGCCACGGGTGCGATCGATGTCGAGAACGAAGGCGGCAAGGCTCTGTCCGCGCTCACCGGCAAGGCGCTCGGCCGCCGCCCAGAACTCGGGCTCAAGCGCCAAGCTGGTCCGGTGCCCGGCCAGCGACAACGACCGCTTGACGTTCATGATGAGGAGTCCGGCGTCTCCGGCTTGGCGCCATCGAGGCGATGCCCGTCGAGCCGCTTTGCCTCCAGCGTGTCTTGCGCCTTGGCCGTCAGCTTGTCCGCCTTGGTCCGCCCGAACTTGGCACGATTCTCGGCCGCCTCTTCCTCACGACGCACGCGATCGCGGTCCTTGCGCGCCCTGCGGAGGTTTACGATCTCGCCCATCTCAAGATCTCAGGGCTTCTTGCGGAAGGCATCAAGGGAGACGACGGTTGCCTTCGGCTCGTCATCCGGCTTTTCGTCCGCCTTGGCTTCTTCAACAGCCTTTGGCGATTCAGCTGGCTTCGCGGGCTTGGCGGCGGGCGCAGTTTTGGCCGCTGCCGGACGCGGAGCGACCTTCGGCTCTGCGCGGGCCGGGCCAATCGCCTTGAGAGGGCCTTCCTCGGGCATGTCGGCAGCATTGCCGCTTTCATCGACCAGCGGGAACTGCACCGCGAACTCCACCGACGGATCGAAGAAGCCGCGCACCGACGCAAAGGGCACCACCAGCTTTTCCGGCACGCCGGAGAAGCTCAGGCCAATCTCGAAACTCGTTTCGTTGACCACCAGCTCCCAATACTGGTGCTGGATGACAATCGTCATCTCGTCCGGATACCGCTCCTTGAGGCGGGCAGAAATCCTGACGCCCGGCGCCTTGGTATCGAAGATGATGTAGAAATGATGCTCGCCCGGCAGGCCGGCGTGCGCCACCTCCGCAAGAACCTTCTTCACAAGGCCGCGGAAGGCCTCCTGAGCCAGAACGTCGTAACGGATCATGTCCTTGGGCATTGAGGCTCCGCCTTGAGGAAATCGCGTGGGCGGCTGTTCGGCCGCATCTTGCGCCCTAGTGGAGCGAATTTGACATTTGAGCGCCGCCTGACATCAAGCTCCAGATCAAATGTCAAATTCAAAAGCTCCACTAGAACCAATAACTTGCTAGTGGCTCCGGTGACTCCGACATTTGCTCCCTGGCTGGTATCAGGCGAATGCAAATGTCGGAGTCGAGCCACTAGTTTAGAGCATCGGGCGCAACAGTGTAAACGCCTTCCCGTCGCAACGCGGAAAGCGTGTGAAATATCGATTGGATTGTAAGGGAATTGAGTGGAGGCTTCTGTTGCCAGGTGCCTCCGAACCCCGCCTAAAGGTGCAACCCCTTAGGGCTTGATTCCCAGTTTGGGCACCGCATTACGCGGCGACGGCCACCGGAGCATAGTTGTCATTCGCAACTATAAGGTTAGCCCGATAACGGTGGTACAATGCCGAGTGAAAGAGCCGCCTTTACGCCCCCGTCGATCCTATTTCGCCCCCGCCGAAGGCCTTGCGCACAAGGCAGCCTGACAAGGCCTTGGGTGGAGGCGCCGGGTACCGCCCCCGGGTCCGAATGGTTTATTACGCAGTCCGTTTATCACCATAGCCGGATTGCTCCGGCAGGAAGACATATAGGGTGAAGAGGTCCGCCTGTGAAGAGGCGGCAAACGATCGCCCCCAGGTTGGGATGCCGCCATGCGGCCGACCGGCTTGACCTCGCCCGACGATGAGGCCGATAGAAGCGTCTGAAACCGGCCCTTGTCCCGCGCAACGCACCAAACCGGCGGACCTTCATGCACCGACAGCATCGTCCCATTGTCTATGCCCGTTACTCCCGTATCGGGGCTTCGCGCCTTCGCCGCCAGATTCTCTTCCTGGCCGGCGGTATCGGCGTCGGTATCGCGGCCGTGCTGATGGCTCGCGCCGCCGATCTCGCCCAAGCCGCCTTCCGGGCCGGCACGGCGTCGTTTCATTGGCTGCCGCTTGTGGCCACTCCCGCCGGCTTTGCGTTGTCCTGCTTTCTCGCCCGTCGCCTTTTCCCCGGATCACAAGGCAGCGGCATCCCCCAGGTGATCGCAGCCCGCAAGCTGCCGCCGGCCGAGCCGTCCGGCCATCTGGTGTCGCTTCGGATCGCCGGCGGCAAGATCCTGCTGATGCTGCTCGGCTTGCTGGTCGGCGGATCGCTCGGCCGCGAGGGCCCGACCGTTCAGGTAGGGGCCGCCATCATGCAGGCCGCCGGACGCCTTGCCTCGATCAATCGCTCGTCGCTGTTGCTGGCCGGTGGCGCGGCTGGTGTCGCCGCCGCCTTCAACACGCCGCTCGCCGGCATCGTCTTCGCCATAGAGGAACTGAGCCGTTCCTTCGACAGCAAGGCAAGCGGCATCGTCATCATGACGGTGATGCTCGCAGGCCTCACCGCCCAGATGCTGCTGGGCGACTATACCTATTTCGGCTCGTCCTATGTGACGCTGTCACAGGGGCTGGCGTGGGTTGCAGTTCCCGTTGTGGCGATCGTTGGCGGCGCGCTCGGCGGCCTCTTCAACCGCTTCAACGTCGCGTGGTCGCGTGGATTGCCCGGCCCGGCCGGTGCTTTCATACGCAACCGGCCCGTGGTGACAGCCGGGCTTCTCGGCCTCCTGGTCGCTCTGCTCGGCTTTGCGTCGGGCAGCGATGTCAGTGGCACCGGCTATGAAGCGGCACGCATGGCCATCCACCAGAGCCCAGCCGATATCGGCCTTTGGTACGGACCGGCAAAGCTGGTTGCCACGCTGGCTTCGACCCTCTCCGGCATTCCCGGCGGCATCTTCTCGCCATCGCTATCGATCGGCGCCGGCCTGGGCCTCGATGTCGCACACTTTCTTGATGCCAACGCGGCCTCGGCCATCGCGCTCCTCGGCATGTGCGCGTATCTGGCCGGCGTGGTGCAGGCGCCCCTGACCTCCGTGGTGATCGTTCAGGAAATGACGCTCAACCATGCCATGCTACTGCCGCTGATGCTGGTGGCGCTGATTGCCGGCAAGGTGTCGAGCTTCATCGCCCCCGAAGGCGTCTATCACGCACTGACCCGCAACTTCGCCATCACGCCACCGTCAGCTGACTCGCCCCGCGACTCCAGCTAATCTCTTCTGCCCCACACACCGTAACGGACCGTCATGCAGCAGTATCTCGACCTCCTGAAGCTCATCCTCGACACCGGCACCCGCAAGGAGGACCGCACCGGAACCGGCACGCTGTCGGTGTTCGGCCATCAGATGCGCTTCAACCTCGCGGACGGCTTTCCGCTGCTGACAACGAAGAAGCTGCACATCAAGTCGATCGTCCACGAACTGATCTGGTTTCTTCAGGGCGACACCAACATCAAGTACCTGAAGGACAACGGCGTCTCCATCTGGGACGAGTGGGCCGACGAGAACGGCAACCTCGGCCCCGTCTACGGCCATCAATGGCGCTCCTGGCCGAAGCCGGATGGCGGCAGCATCGACCAGATCGCCGAAGTGCAGGAGACGATCCGCCGCAATCCCGATTCCCGGCGCATGATCGTCACCGCCTGGAATCCGGCCGACGTGCCGAAGATGGCCTTGCCCCCCTGCCATCTGCTCATCCAGTTCTACGTCGCGAACGGCCGCCTGTCCTGCCAGATGTACCAGCGCTCGGCCGACGTCTTCCTCGGCGTCCCGTTCAACATCGCCTCCTATGCGCTGCTTACCGCGATGATGGCCAAGGCGACCGGTCTGGAACCAGGCGACTTCGTGCATACGCTGGGCGACGCGCATCTTTACAGCAACCATCTCGATCAGGCCCGGCTGCAGCTCACCCGCGAGCCCCGCACCCTGCCCCGCCTGAAACTCGCCGAAGGGATAACCGACGTGCGCGATTTCCGGTTCGAGCACGTGACCATCGAAGACTATGATCCGCATCCACACATCAAGGCCGAGGTCGCCGTATGAGGAACCTGCCCGCCGCCGGGGTCGCCGCCTTGCTGGTGACCCTGCCCAATATGGCCCGCGCCAATGACACCATGGCGGAGCTGGCCGCCGGCGGGCTGAACTTCGTTTACGCCGACGACGTCGCCATGCAGAGCGAGGATCTGTTCATCTCGCCCAAACAGGTGCGGGTCGACTACGTCTTCCACAATGGCGGCGATCATGACCGGACCACTGTCGTCGCCTTCCCGATGCCCGACATCGAGGGCGACGGCGATTTCATGGTGTCGGTTCCCAATCCGGACTCCGACAACTTCATGAACTTCTCGGTGTCCATCGACGGCAAGGACGTCATGCCGAACGTCGATCGTCACGCCTTCGCTGTCGATGTCGACGTAACGAAGGAACTCAACGACCACAACATTCCGCTGCTGCCCTTCGGCGACGCCACCAGCCAGGCTCTGGGTGCGTTGCCCAAGGACATGATCGCCGACTGGATCGAACGTGGCATCATCATTCCCATGGAATATGATGATGGCAGTGGCTCGAAGACCAACTACGTCCCGGTGTGGAAGCTGAAGACCACCTACTGGTGGCGGACGACCTTTCCGGCCGGCCATGACGTCAAGGTCGCCCACCGCTATAGCCCGAGCGTCGGCATGACCGCCGGCCTGAACTTCATCGGCGCCGATGAAAACGCTCCCTTCTCCGGCGATGATTTCGATCGCGAGAAGCAGCGCTATTGCTTTGACGATAATTTCATCAGGGCAGTCGCCAAGCGCATGGACGCCGCCCGGGCCGAGGACGGCTATCTGCAGGAGAGCTGGATTTCCTACGTTCTGACCACCGGTGCGAACTGGGGCGGCAACATCGGCCACTTCCATCTGACGGTCGACAAGGGCGATACCAACGCGCTGATTTCCTTCTGTGGCGACGGCGTCAAGAAGACCGGCCCAACCACGTTTGAGCTGACTGCCGACGACTTCTACCCAGAGCGCAACATCGACATAGCCCTGGTGACGCGCCCGACCGAATGATCGGGTCTCGCAGGACCAAATGAAAGCGGCCGGCTCCAAATGGAACCGGCCGCTGTGGTTTCAGGCTGGCAAGGCCATCAGTCGATCTTCACCGCGATGAAGCGCAGATCACCGCTGGCATTGGAGACCAGAAGCAGCGCCGACTTGCGGCCGGAAGCCTTCTGCTTGCTGACCACCTTCATCACGTCATCGGGCGACTTGACCTCTTCCTGCGCCACCTCGACGATCAGATCGCCGGTCGCGATGCCCTTCTCGGCAGCAGCGCTCGAGGCATCGACGCCGGTGACCACGACGCCCTTGAGGTCGGCGCCGATGTGATACTTGTCGCGAGCAGCGTCATCGAGCGCACCGAGCGTCAGGCCGAGAACCTTGGTCTGGTCCTTGGGTGGCTCGGCAGGCTTCTCTTCGGCCTTGGCGACAACCTTCTCGTCTTCCTGAAGCCGGCCGAGCGTAACGGGAAGCGTCAGCTCCTTGCCCTTGCGGATCAGCGTCAGCTGCACTTCCTTGCCGACCGGCGTGTTGGCAACCATCCGCGGCAGTTCGCGCATGGTCTTGATGGGATGCCCGTCGAAGGCGGTGATCACGTCACCCGGCTCGACCTTGGCAACCGCCGCCGGCCCACCCTCGGTAACGCCGGCCACCAGGGCACCCTGCGGCTTGTCGATGCCGAGGCTCTCGGCAAGGTCGTCGGTCACTTCCTGGATGTTGACGCCCAGCCAGCCGCGATGGGTCTCGCCGAACTCGCGCAGCTGGTCCACGACACCGACAGCGATTTCCGAGGGGATTGCAAAGCCGATGCCGATCGAGCCACCGGATGGGGAAATGATGGCGGTGTTGATGCCGATCACTTCGCCCTTTTCGTTGAATAGCGGGCCACCCGAGTTGCCTCGGTTGATCGCGGCGTCGGTCTGAAGATAGTTGTCGTAGGGACCTGAATTGATGTCGCGATTGCGCGCCGAGACGATACCGGTGGTCACGGTGCCACCGAGACCGAATGGATTGCCGATCGCCATCACCCAGTCGCCGACACGCATGTGCTCGCTGTCGCCGAACTTGACGGCTGTGAGCGGCTTGTCCGGCTTGACCCGCAGCACGGCGAGGTCGGTCTTGGCGTCGTGACCGACCAACTCCGCCTTGAGCTTGGTGCCGTCGGAGAAGTTGGCGACGATCTCGTCGGCATCCTCGATCACGTGGTTGTTGGTGATGATGATACCCGAGGGATCGATCACGAAACCCGAGCCGAGCGACTGGACCTTGTGCGGATCACCGCCGTCACCGCCGCCCTCGTCACCACCGTCGCCGTTATCGGCGCCATCGTCGCCACCGTTGTTGTCGCCCTTGTTCTTGCCGTTCTTGTCGAAGAACTCGTCGAAGAAATTCTGGAAAGGCGAACCCTCCGGCACCTGCGGCAGCGGCACCTGCCGCGTCTCCGCAACCGTCTGCGTGGTCGAGATATTCACCACCGCACCGATCAGCTTCTCAGCCAGATCGGCAACCGACGCCGGTCCCTCGGCAGCGGCCGGCTCCGGCCCCGCAAGGGCGAGCGCCGCCGCCAGCGTCAGTGCCGCAAGGCCCGGTCCACGTCGCCAGCCGGCGCCCGGCACTGTCCTGATCCATGAGACCATAGCAGGTCTTCCTCTCCTGGCGCGCACCGCCAGGAAGCCTCAAAGCCCCGGGGCGGAACGCGGACACCAAAATACAAGGCGAAGCAAAGGCCTGAAGATCTTCACCTCGGACGGCGGCCAATTGGCCATACCCAGCCCTCGGCCAAGTCATAATCCGTTTCACGGATGGAGACAAACCCCGCTTGCGACGCCGGAAACACTTCATCCTGAATCAGACTCTTAAGAAGGCCGCCCTTGAATCACTGCATGAATCCGCTCATCCACCTTATGTATCAAGCGCTTAGCCAGTTTTCCGGAATCTCCTGCAGAGCCTTCCTCTGGCTTTGGCCGCACCGCTTCGCTGGCGATTGAATGACCGCAGGGCGACAAAGAACGCTCCCATCCGGAGGAACATTTCTCGGCTTGATGGAAGATATCAGCGCCTCCGAACCGGGACCGCAACGGGCATGGAAAAGACAAGAGCATCAACCGATGACGCAAGCTGCGCAACATTGAGGGCCGGAGAAGTTTCCGGCGGTGCCGCCCGGCGAAAGGTGGTTACGAGCTGTCTCGTAACGGCCATGACCGACGAGCCAAAAGGACTTCACCTTGAATCAGATTGTGAAGATCGCGCAACCTGAATCAATCCGTGAAGATCGTAATTAAGACGGTAAATCAATGAATTACACGAATTCCCGGAATCTCTTGCAGAGGCTCCGGTGACGCCCTGGGATAACCATAGAGAGTCGAGAAGGCACGAGAGGCGTCAACCGCCTCTCACCGCCCAGACGATGGCGACACCCACCGCCATCGCCGCGATGCCGCCGGTTCGCAGCCAGGAATCGGAGGCTTCGAGCATCTGTCGAATGCCTTTGCGCATCAGCGAAGGGGCTGCTGCATAGAGCAGCCCCTCGAGAACGGCCATCAGACCGACGGCAACCAGGAAGTCGTTCAATGCGACCTCACGGCTGGACCTGGGCGGCCGGCGTGGTCACCTCCGGCAACGAGCCGGTCGGACCGCGGAAGTAGCGGAAGAACTCCGAGTCCGGCTTCAGCAGCATTGTCGTGCCGCTGGCGAGCGATGACGCGTATGCCTGCATCGAGCGATAGAACTCGAAGAAGCTGCGGTCGGCGCCATAGGCTTCCGCGTAGATGCGGTTGCGTTCGGCATCGCCCTCGCCGTGCAGGATGTCGGCGTCGCGCCGCGCTTCGGCCTGAAGCACGGTGGCCTGACGATCGGCCTCGGCACGGATGCGGGCGGCTTCCTGCGTACCCTCGGCACGAAGTTCGGCTGCCTCGGCAAGACGCTCCGACCGCATGCGATCGTAGGTCTGTTCGAGAACGTTGTTCGGCAGCTCGGTGCGACGGATCCTGAGCTCGACGATGTCGATACCGAGATTGGCCGCTTCCGGACGAACGAAGTCTGCGACTTCCTTCATCATCGCTCCGCGTTCTTCGGACAGGGCGTCGCCGAACGAACGGGTGCCGTAGACGCGGCGCAAGGCCGAATCGAGACGCGTCCGCAGCCGCGTTTCGGCCACCGCCATGTTGCCGCTGACGCTTTCGCGGAAGGCACGGGCGTTGACGATGCGGTAGGCGGCGAAGGCGTCCACCACATACTGACGGCTGTCACGAACCTGAACGACGTTGTTGTCGATCTCGATCGTGTTGAGCCGCTTGTCGACGATCTGCACGGTGTCGACCATATTGGTCGGCAGCTTGAAGTAGATGCCCGGCTGGGTGATCACACGCTGGATTTCACCAAAGCGAAGCTGGATGGCCTGGTCGCGTTCCGTGACGATGAACGTCGATGAATAGACGATCAGGGCGATGACCACCAAGGCGATCAGGGTGAAGGGTAAGGCGATCGTGCGCATCACTGGGCGGCTCCCGTAACGGAGGGGGTCGTCGGGCGCCCGACTTCGGGCAACGGCAGATAGGGCAGCACGCCCTGCGTCGACCCGCTGTCGAGGATCACCTTATTGGTCTTGGAGAGCACGCCCTCCATGGTCTCGAGATAGATGCGCTCGCGCGTGATGTCGGGCGCTTTCACATACTGCTGGTAGACCGAGGTGAAGCGCTGCGCGCCACCGGTCGCCTCGGCAATGACCTGATCGCGGTAACCGAGCGCCGCCTCACGGATCTGCGACGCCTCGCCGCGCGCCTCGCCGAGCCGCTTGTTGGCATAGGCCTGGGCGTCCTGCTTGAACTTGTCCTGGTCCTGCTGGGCACGCTGCACTTCGCCAAAGGCATCCTGCACCTCGAGCGGCGGATCGGCGCGCGTGACGTTGACGGCGGTGATCGTGATGCCGGCGTCATAGGAATCGAGCGTCTGCTGGATGCGCTCGCGAACGGCCGTCTGGGCCACCTCGCGGCCGGTCGTGCGGAACTCGTCGGCGCGGGTACGGCCGACCACTTCGCGCATGACCGACTCCGAAACCTTGCGGACAATGTCCGGCTGGTCGCCGACACGGAACAGATATTTGACCGGGTCGGCAATGCGCCAGAGCACGGAGAACTCGACGCTGACGAGGTTCTGATCGCCCGACAGCATGATCGAGTCCGTGCCGGCCGTCGCCGCACCGCCGATCACTTCCTGGTTCTCCTTGAGGAGAGCTGGAGTCTCGACCTGCTCGATCGGCCAGAAGGCGAAATGAATGCCCGGCTCGTTGAGCTCCGGCTTCACCTTGCCGAACAGGAGCTCGACGCCCACCTGGTCCGGCTGGACCACATAGATGCTCTCGTAAAGCCAGAAGCCGACGGCCGCGATGGCGATGAACGGCAGCGCCGTCATGAACCCAGTTGGTTCCGTCTGTCCGGGCCGGCCACCGCCGGGAAGGAGACGCCGGATCTTGTCCTGTCCACGCCGGAGCAATTCCTCGAGATCGGGGGGCTCATTACCGCCGCCGCCCTGCGGTCCCCGGGGCGGCTGCCCCCACGGTCCATTGCCGCCGCCTTTCCAGCCGCCGCCACCACTCTGATTGCTCCAGGGCATATGGGTCCCTTCCTGCGAATATTAAAATCTGGAGCGGCCCTTGTCGATCAGGCCACTAGGCCCGACCGGGGAACCGCTCCGGCTTTATCTGGAGCGCGATCATAGGAGCCGAGGCCCCTGTCATCAATGCGCATACAGATGAAACGCCATTTGGGGTGCGAGGCATCGCCGATCAACCATCCGTGACCGATTCTTTCGGCGTGGTTTCAGAGACGCTTGATCCAGGTCTCGAAAGTCGCGTCGGCACTGTCGCGCTCGCTGCGGATCATCGGCTCACTGGCGTCCAGTCTCCACAAGGCCGGATCGATCGTCGGGAAGTGTGTATCCCCATCCGGCGTGGCGGCAATGCGCGTGACGAAAAGACGATCCGCCCGTTTGATGGTGGCGGCATAGAGGACGCCACCGCCTGCCACGACATAGGAAGACACACCCTTCTGAACAGCGCTCGCCTCGGCAGCCTTCAGGGCGGCATCGATGTCGGAAAGAACCGTCACGCCCTCGATGGAAAAGGACGTATCGCGCGACACCACGAAGGTCTCGCGCCCGGGCAGCGGTTTGCCGATCGACTCGAAAGTCTTGCGCCCCATCACCATGGGCCGGCCAAGCGTCAGCGCCTTGAAATGCTTGAGGTCGGTCGGCAGACGCCAGGGCATGTCGCCCTCGCGGCCAATGACACCGTTTTCCGCCATGGCAACGACGATATCGAGAAGCGGTCGGCTCACGGGCACTCCTTGGCCAATTTTTCGATCGCCTCGCGCGTCATCCGCACCGGCACCCAGCTGTCGTTGAGCGGCGCGCCCATGGCCGCGTAGAAATCGATGGCCGACTTGTTCCAGTCGAGCACCGTCCACTCGAAGCGTCCCAGCCCTTCGTCAACGCAGCGCCGGGCTAGCCGGGCGAGCAAGGCCTTGCCGACCCCCTGCCCCCGCGCCGCGGGATCGACGAAGATATCCTCAAGATAGAGCCCATGACGGCCAAGGAAGGTGGAGAAGGAATAATACCACACGGCGATGCCTGCCGGCTGATCGCCGATGAAGCCGAGCTCGCAAAAGACGCGCGGATTCTCTCCGAAGAAGGCAGCCGTATAGTCTGCCGGCGTCGCTACCATCTTCTCGGAGAGGTTCTCGTAGGCGGCCAGAGAGCGAATGAAGCCGGTGATGATCTCCACATCGTCGGGCGTGGCGGGACGGGTGGTGGGTTTCGGACGGCGATGGCGGCCGGATGGAGATCTCATGGCGCAGCCCCCGTTACGCCGCCGGGCGGCAGGCCGACATTGGAACTCGGAAGCTGCTTCAGTTTGACACCGGGTTGGGCAGGCGCAGGTGTTCCCTTTTCCAGCAACCGACCGATCGCATCGAGAGGATCACCGCCCGTGGGCTTTTCTGCCTTGGCTTTTTGCACGGCAAGCAGCGCGGCTGCCTTGGCCTTTTCGGCAAGCGCCGCCGCAGCCGCGCGCTCGCGCGCCTCAAGCATCTGCTGATTGCGCCGATCGAGGGCTTCGCGGTCACGCAGCACTTGGCGCGACAGAAGCTCACGCTCCTGAATATCGGCCTGCATGGTCAAGACGCGCTGGGTCTCTTTCTCAAGCGCGCGGATGCCGAGATAGGAGGCGAAACCAGTCACATCGATACGACGGGATGGATCGGCGACCGGTCCTTTGAACAGCACGGACACCTGCGGCACGCCACCACCCACGGCCGCATCACCGGCATCGAGCGAAAGGCGCCATTCGCTATCGAGGCTCAAACGGGCAAGGTCGACTGTTGCCGAGCCGGAGGTGGCGCCATCCTTGCCAGCCACCACGATGTTGGGCGCTCTCAGCGTACCGCCGGCCAGCGTAAAGGCGGCATCCAGCCGGTCGAAGGCGAGATCGCCCATATCGACATTGTCGGTAAATGCCTGCCGAATGCGGTCCTCGCTGAGTTCCTTGCCGGCGTCGGCCAACCGGATCACCTGATCGAAAGCGCGGGTCGTCATGTGGGCGAGGCGGCCGTTCTCAATTGAGAAGCTGCCACCGCCGGTCAGTGACGACATCCAGCCGGCAAGTGTCCGGCCCGTTGCGTTCACCTGGGCGTCTACATTCATTGTGCCGGTGACCATCGACCGGTCATCGCGGCGCCAGGCAAATTCCTCAGCCGCCGCGCCATCAAGGCGAAGCGTTCCGGAAACACCGGCGGTCCCATCGAGATCGCGCTTGATGATCAGGTCGCCCGAGAGCTTGCCGCCAGCCATCGTCGCCTGGATGCCGTCTAGCCCGGTGCCAGAGGCATTGCTCGCCAGCGACAATGAGACGGACTTGGCCGGGGGCGCTCCTTCGATATCGAGCCGATCGAACTTCAACGCGAGATCGGTGTCGAAACCGTCGATCAACGCAGCGCCGAATGGCGCTTCCGGCCAGGGATTGCGGCTTGCCACAATCGGGAACTCGAAGGCCGACGGGCCGAGAATGGCTTCGCCCAGACCGGCGAGCGATCCTTGATCGAATGACAGACTGCCGGTCACCTTCGGAACGCTGGGGGCGAAGTCGATGGTGATATCGCCGACGGTCGGCACATTGTCGAACTTGCCCTCGATGCGGTTGACGACGACCTTGCGGTTGCCGAGAGAAAGATGAGCTGAAACATCCGCCGGCGTAGAACCGATAACGCCCTGCACGATATTGCCCGACAGGACGAGCAGCGAACCGGCATCCGGCGATTTCAGATCAAGGTCGAGCTCGGCGCTCGGTGCGGCACCGCGCTTCAGCGTTGTGGATCCGTTCAGCGTCACCTCGGTCGGCCCCATGGCGCCGCGAAGAACAACGGCCAGGCCATCTTTCGACTTGCCCATCGCCGATAATGTCAGGCTGCCGGCGCCCGAGCGTCCGATGTCTGGAACGGCGAGACCGAACTGGCGCATCAGCTCGGCACCGTCTGGACCGGTGAGACTGACGTCGGTCGATATGTCGGCGGCATCCCAGGCGTCGACACGCCCCTTGAAGCCGAGCTCGCCGTGAATGTCGGTCGATGCAGCCGACCCATTCAGCTCGACCTTGACGGCGGTGCCATCGCCCGACGCTTTGGCCTGTACGGTTCCCTCAAGGCTGGCCGGCCCCAGATGGGGCGCCGCATCACGCAGGAAGGAGATAGCTGCAGCGTCCGGGATCAGCGCCTTGGCCAGATCGGCGATACCGTCCAGCTTTTCGGCCGAGACGCGCATCTGAATCGAACCGTCGGGCGTCGTCATCACGTCGCGGATCGTACCTGCCGCTGTCACGCGGGCGCCGGACAGTGAACGCACAAACAGACGATCAACATCGAGCGTGGAGTCGATCAGCGACGCCGACACATCGAACCCCTCGGCGCGTGCATCGCTGGCGATCAGCGTTCCTATGGCAGCCTTGACCACCACATCCGCACCCGTGCCGCCGCTTCCCTGCCCCGTCGCGAGGCTGGCGATCGTCTGCACGTCGGAAAGCCTGAGTTGATCGGCATCGAGCGCCAGCGTGACGCGCGGCCTTCTGCCGGAAACGCCGGGCGTAAAATCGAGCGAGCCGCTGACCTTGCCGTCATCGAGGCGGGCATCGACGTCTTCAAGCGTCAAGCCATCTGCCGAAGCAGCGACCTTGGCTGAAACACGGAACGGATCGAGGCCGACTTTCGGGCGGTTGGGTGACCACCATGTAATCAGCGTTGCCGGCTGGTCGGACGACAGCGAGACGTCACCGTCAAAGCCGATGGTCGGCGCAGTCGAAAGCCTGCCGTGAGCCGCGAGCGACGACTTGCCCGGCAGTGTCGCTTCCAGCGTATCGATGGTCCAGCCCGACGGCGCGGTGACGAGATCAGCTCTCAGATCGGAAATGATGCTGCCACCGACAACAACGCCCGGAATATCGAAGCCGATGCGGCCCGGCACGCTTGGCACCGGCAGCCCGGCTATGGTCGCGCCAAAAGCAGCGAGCGCGTTGTTGAAGGAAACAGGCTTGTCGGGCCCGTCGCCCAGCGTCCGGTCAAGATCGATCTGCCGGGCGGACAACACGGCCTCGAAGCTGGGAGCCGCCGCCAAATCCAACGTCGCGGCGCCGGAAATGGTGAAGGGACGTTCTTCTGCGCCGTAGCGGAACTCAAGCGCCTTGGCCAGAACCGCCCGGTTCGAGATGTCGAGATCGGCGGTCACCGACCAGGGCAAGGTCGACTGGTCTTCCTTGGCGATGATTCGGTCGAGCGTCGCCTTGCCGGCCCAGGTCGGACGATGATTGGCGATCTTCAACTGGCCGTCGAAGTTGGCGACCACCGGACGAACCGCCGAACGCACATTGGCCTTGAGCGTGAAGCCACCCTTGCCGTCGGCAGCGCCTGTCGCCGCCTTGACAGTAAACGTGTCGCCATGGGTTCGCGCCGTGCCTTCAACCTTGTAGGGACCGGCCAGCGCCGGGGCATCGAGGCGCGCCTTGATGCCATCCACCACCAGCGGCTGGCTGTGCCGGGCATCGGACACAACGACCTTGCCATCCTCAATGTCGACACCGGAAAGTTTCACCCGGCTCGGATTGATGCCGATGCCACCTTCGACGGCCATCCATTCGAAGGCGCCGTTTTCGTCGATACGGACATTGAGTTCCGGCTGCTGGACCTGCATCTCGGTGACGTGGATCTCACCCGACAGCAGCGGGAAAAGCTCGATCTCCATGTTGAAGCGACCGACCGTCATCAACGGTGCGTTGGGGTCGTCGCCGATCACCACGTCGGAGAAAGAGAGCGAGGGGTAAGGCAACAGGCTCGCATCGGCTGTGCCACGAACGGACACCTTGTGTCCCAGAACGTGCGCCGCCTCGGTCTCGAAAGCGGACCGATAGGCCGTCCAGTCGACAAACAAAGGCCCGACCAGCGCCACGAGGAGCGCCAGGATGACTGTGAATCCGATACCGAAATACAGCGAATTCAGCGTCTTGGCTCCCGTTTACCCACATTTGGGGCGATGGCGTCACTCAAGATCCACCGCGCCGCGCCCCAATAGAACACCGCGCCGCTGTGCAAGGTTCGCACCAAGGCGACACCGCCGCTCACAAAAGACTTAGCAAATTGGAACGTCACAGGGAAACGGGGATTAACAGATAGTTGAGCATTCGGCAGTCGGCCGCGCCAATTCCTCTCCGAGAAATATGGTATTCGAAAGTAAGATTATCGACGTGAGCCGCCAGGCCGCCCAGGAAGCCATGACGCTGACCGCTACGCTATCTGCCACGCTGCTTTTGCTCTTGCTGCCCGGCCCGACCAATGCACTGGTCGCTGCAGCGGCCGCAACGGGCGAGTTCCGTCGCTTGCCGGCATCGATCGGCGCGGTCCTTGTCGCCTACGGACTGGCTCTCTCGCTGCTCGGCCTCAGTGCCGGCCTGCTCACCGAGACCGCACCGGCCGCCGCTCCGATCCTGAAGCTTCTGGCGTCGGCCGCGCTCATCGTGTCAGCGATCAAACTTTGGCGTGCCGATCCGACATCGGGCGCAGCCGTGCCGACACGCCGCATCTTCGTGATGACGCTGATCAACCCGAAGGCGCTCGTTCTGGCCTTCGCTATCCTGCCGGCAGGCTTTCCCTCGCCTGGGTTGATCGCGGGACTCATCGCTGCCATCGCCATCGCGACGGCCGTCTGGGGGCTCATCGGGTTGGCGCTTGGCCGCATCGGCCGGCACTATGTCGGCACAGGTGCAATCAACAAGGTCACGGCCGGCGTGTTGGCCACCTTCGCCGGCGCGTTGATAGTGACGGCCGCTGTCGCATCCTTCTGAGAGCTTGCACGCCGCCTCACTCTTCGGCTTTAACCGGAGCCGAAAAGAGTCCCCGCGGGAGACGCGCGATGTCGGCCGAAACGAACTCCATCCCTATTGGCGACCTCACGCAGGACGAGGCCGCCACCGAACTTCAGCGCCTCGCCGCCGAAATCGCCCACCACGACGAGCTCTATCACGCCAAGGACGCGCCGGAGATCTCCGACGCCGACTACGACGCGTTGCGCGCCCGTAACCGCGAAATCGAGGCGCTCTTCCCCGAGCTGGTGCGGTCCGATTCGCCGTCGTTGCGCGTTGGCGCTCCGGTTTCGGAGACCTTTTCCCAGGTTCGGCATGTCAAGCCGATGCTGTCGCTCGACAACCTGTTCAGCGAAGCCGACCTCCACGACTTCGTCAAACAGGTGCGCAACTTCCTCGGCGCCACCGAGACGCCGGTGTTCACCGCCGAGCCGAAGATCGACGGTCTCTCCATGTCGCTGCGCTACGAGCGTGGCCGGCTGGTGACGGCGGCGACGCGCGGCGACGGCACCACCGGCGAGAACGTCACGGCCAACGTCCGCACCATCTCGGAGATCCCCAACGAGCTGCCGCCCGGCGCGCCCGAAGTGGTCGAGGTGCGCGGTGAGGTCTACATGAAGAAGGCCGACTTCGCCGCCCTCAACGAGCGGATGATGAACGAGAGCGGCCGCATATTTGCCAACCCGCGCAACGCCGCCGCCGGTTCCCTACGCCAGCTCGACCCGAAGGTGACGGCCGGCCGGCCGCTCAGCTTCTTCGCCTATGCCTGGGGCGACCTCTCCGAACCGCTGGCCCGGACGCAATACGATACAGTGATGCGCTTTGCCGACTGGGGCTTCAAGGTGAACCCCTTGATGGTGCGCTGCCATTCCGAGGAAGAGCTGTTCGCCCATTACCGACTGATCGAGAGCCAGCGCGCCGAACTCGGCTACGACATCGACGGCGTGGTCTACAAGGTCGACAGCCTGATCCTGCAGGAGCGGCTCGGCTTCCGCTCGCGCTCGCCGCGCTGGGCCACCGCCCACAAGTTCCCGGCCGAGCGCGCCTCAACCACCGTCAAGGCCATCGAAATCCAGGTCGGTCGCACCGGCGCGCTGACGCCGGTCGCCAAGCTGGAGCCGGTGACGGTGGGCGGCGTCGTCGTCTCCAATGCCACGCTGCACAACGAGGATTACATCAAGGGCATCGGCCAGGACGGGTTGCCGCTGCGCGACGGCCGCGACATCCGCATCGGCGACACCGTGGTCATCCAGCGCGCCGGCGACGTCATTCCGCAAGTGGTTGACGTGCTAATCGAAAAACGCCCTGCCGACGCCGTGCCCTATGCCTTCCCCACCCTCTGTCCGCGCTGCGGCAGCCACGCCACCCGCGAGATCAACGAGAAGACTGGCAAGGTCGACGCGGTGCGCCGCTGCACTGGTGGGCTTATCTGCCCAGCCCAGCAGGTGGAAAGCCTCAAGCACTTTGTCTCGCGCCATGCTTTTGACATCGAGGGCCTCGGCGACAAGCAGATCGAGCTCTTCCACGCGCTGGAAGACGATCACCTTTCAATCCGCACGCCGGTCGATATCTTTACGTTGGCCAAACGCGAGGCAACCGGGCTTAACCGTCTTTCCAACTTCCCCGGCTTCGGCGCGACGTCGGTCCGGAATCTCTTCGAAAGCATCGAGGCACGACGGCAGATCGATCTGCACCGACTGATCTTCGGCCTGGGCATTCGGCACATTGGTGAGGGTAACGCGAAGCTGCTCGCCCGGGCCTTTGGCTCATGGGCGCATTTCTACGATGCCATGAAGAAGGCATCCGATCGCGATCCGGAAACGCTGGCAGAACTCGATGCCATTGACGGTGTCGGTGCTGTGGTGGTCGAAGCACTGACCGATTTCTTCGGCGAGGATCACAATCGCGCCGCCATCGATGCGCTGCTTCAGGAGATTACGCCTCTTGATGCCGAAGCGCCGGTAACGACCAACAGTCCGGTGGCAGGCAAGACGGTGGTGTTCACCGGCTCGCTTGAGAAGATGACACGTGACGAGGCGAAAGCCACCGCCGAGCGACTCGGCGCCAAGGTGGCCGGATCGGTATCAAAGAAGACCGACCTGGTTGTTGCTGGCCCTGGCGCTGGTTCCAAGCTCGCCAAGGCATCTGAACTCGGTATCGAGGTGATCGATGAGGACGCCTGGCTCGAACGGATCAGAGGGCTCTAGCGCCGACGAGATCGGCGTGAAACCCGCTTGGTGGTAGCGGGTAGTCCTGCTCGCGAGGGTTGGAGCACAGTGGCCCGGAGCAGATCCGGCAGGAATGCCTTGCCGATCTGCGCATCGAAGGGTGCGAGTGCGGCGATGGCGATAGTCTTTCCCCGCCGACGCCGTGGTATCGATGGGCACCGCAAGCTCGAAAATCGATGCTCGATGCCCGCGAGGTTGGGTTTTGACGCACGGTCTCAGCCACGCGACCAGGAGATGGCGAGCGACGCCAGCTCAGGGGTCGCGGCGACAAGACCACCGGGCGTCTCGACATAAAGGCCAGGTTCAAGCCGCCAGGCGGCGTTGTCCGCGTCCTGCAGACCGGCCGTCAGTCCACGCCCGGCCGTGGCGGAACGAGCTTCGATGAAATGGGCATAGATCCCGGAGAACATTCCGTCGAAAGTCTTGATCATGCTTGGTCCTCCAGAAAGAGAGGCCGACTGGCGGCGATGAGACATATCTGAGGCTGAATTTATAAACAACAAGTAAATTTCAAGCTTATACTCGTTCACCATTTGCCGAATACGCCACGGCGATAGAAAATGAAGACCTACACTTTTCTTATTAACTACCAGAAAATACCGGAAATCTGTTATAAGTACCAACACAATTACCGGATATTAACCTAACGCGCCGGCAAGAAGGACGCCGCCCTTCTCACGCACGACACACTCGCGCCCAGGGCTCTGTTGCTTTATTGTTCTCATCATGACTGCTTCCCAGAATCACGACGACACCGATTTCGACGCTTCGCCCTCGCTGGGCATCGCTGCCCGCGCCATGGCTGCCGCCCGGTCTTCCGGCGGGGCTGTCGGCTATCTGCAGGGCATGAACCCAGAGCAACGCGAAGCGGTGGAAACGCTGGATGGCCCGGTGCTGGTGCTTGCCGGCGCCGGCACCGGCAAGACGCGTGTCCTGACCACCCGCATCGCCCACATCCTGGCAACGCGCCGCGCCTTCCCCTCTCAGATCCTCGCTGTCACCTTCACCAACAAGGCGGCACGGGAAATGAAGGAGCGCGTCGGCCAATTGGTCGGCGGCGTCGTCGAGGGCATGCCCTGGCTCGGCACCTTCCACTCGATCGGCGTTCGCATGCTGCGCAAGCACGCCGAACTGGTCGGCCTCAAGAGCAACTTCACCATTCTCGATACCGACGATCAGATCCGCCTGATCAAGCAGCTGATCCAGGCCGAGGGCATCGACGAGAAGCGCTGGCCGGCCCGCCAGTTCGCCTCGGCACTCGATGGCTGGAAGAACAAGGGCCTTCGTCCCGCCGACATTCCCGAGGGTGAAGCCCGCGCCTATGTCAACGGCCAGGGGCGCGAGCTCTATGCCGCCTATCAGGCGCGCCTCAAGGTTCTGAACGCCGTCGACTTCGGCGACCTGCTGCTCGAAGCGGTGACGCTTCTCCGCCAGAACCCGGACGTTCTCGCTGACTATCACAAGCGGTTCCGCTTCATTCTGGTCGACGAGTATCAGGACACCAACGTCGTCCAGTATCTCTGGCTGCGCCTTCTCGCCCAAGGCTCGCACAACATCTGCTGCGTCGGCGACGACGACCAGTCGATCTACGGCTGGCGCGGCGCCGAAGTGGATAACATCCTGCGCTATGAGCGCGACTTCCCCGGCGCCAAGGTGATCCGGCTGGAGCGCAACTACCGCTCCACCGCCCACATTCTTGGCGCCGCCTCGCACCTGATCGCCCATAACGAGGCGCGGCTCGGCAAGACACTGTTCACCGACCTGCCGCAGGACGACGACGAGGACAAGGTGTTCGTCGCCTCCGCCTGGGACTCCGAAGAAGAGGCTCGGGCCATCGGCGACGAGATCGAACGCTACCAACGGGGTGGCACCGCGCTCAACGACATCGCCATCCTGGTGCGCGCCTCCTTCCAGATGCGCGAGTTCGAAGACCGCTTCGTCACCTCCGGCATTCCCTACCGCGTCATCGGCGGTCCGCGCTTCTATGAGCGACAGGAAATCCGCGACGCGCTGGCCTATTTCCGGATCGTCATGCAGCCGGCCGATGACCTCGCCTTCGAGCGCATCGTCAACACGCCGCGCCGCGGCATCGGCGACACCTCGGTCCGCACGCTGCACGACTACGGCCGCGCCGAGACCGTGCCACTCACCGAGGCGACACGCCAGTTGGTTGCCACCGAGGAGTTCAAGGGCAAGACGCGCACGGCGCTGCGCGACTTCCTTGAGAGCATCGAGCGCTGGCGCGATCTTCTGCCGGCCATGAAACACACCGAACTTGCCGAGCTGATCCTCGACGAGAGCGGCTATACCGCTATGTGGCAGAACGACCGCTCGGCCGAGGCGCCGGGCCGGCTCGAAAACCTAAAGGAACTCATCCGCTCCATGGACGAGTTCGAGAGCATGGAGGGCTTCCTCGAACACATTTCCCTCGTGATGGATCGCGACAGCGGCGAGGAGCTCGACGCCGTCTCCATCATGACGCTGCACTCGGCCAAGGGCCTGGAGTTCGACACCGTCTTCCTGCCCGGCTGGGAAGAAGGTCTGTTCCCACACCAGCGTGCCCTCGACGAAGGCGGTCGTGCCGGCCTCGAGGAAGAACGTCGTCTCGCCTATGTCGGGCTGACGCGGGCCAAGAAACACTGCCTGATCTGGTTCACCTCCAACCGCCGCATCCACGGCTCCTGGCAGTCATCGATCCCCTCGCGCTTCCTCGACGAACTGCCGGCGGCACATGTCGAGATCAAGGAAAGCGGCAGCGCCTATGGCGGCTACGGCTCGTCATTCGGCCGTCAGAATCCTTACGGCGCCTCGCGCTTCGACAGCGTCGAGCGCTTCCAGTCGAACTACGAGACGCCTGGCTGGCAGCGCGCCCAGAAGGCACAGAAGGCGGCGGGTGGCCGTGGCGGATTCTCGTCCTCGGGACAATCGCCCTACGGCCGCAGCCAGCCGAAGCTGATCGAGGGTGAATTGATCGCCAAATCTGTCACTGACGGAGCTCCAAAGTTTGGGGTTGGCGACCGCGTCTTCCACGTCAAGTTCGGTCCCGGCTCAGTCTCGGCAGTCGAGGGCAACAAGGTCACAGTCGACTTCGACAAGGCCGGGCAGAAGCGGGTGGTGGACAGCTTCCTCGAACGCAGTAGCAAGTAGGCGGCCGCGGCGAGTTTCTTGCTGGAGATCTGGCGGACAAATTTGTTGACCGCCAGAGATGTCCATTGCATCCGACATAAAAGCTTCAGAATTTCAATACATTAGTTCGACGGACAAAAGGCGCGCATCTTTATCAGAGCCCATTCTCGCAACGAAATAATGCCGATAGCGCCAACTTAATTCGGGAGAGCAGAATGTTTGGGATCAATCCGCTTCGTCTGGTCATTCTGGCAGCCGTGAGCTTGCCCGGCCTCGCGCACGCCGCCGAAACTACCCCTGCGGCAGATCAGGTCGCGCTGATGGAACAAGCGAAGTCCCAGGGCATAGCCGGGCTAGCCAAGAAGACTCTTCCGGTTGATGCCCGCCCCGCAATGGTGGGCGAGATCGTCGTCACCAAAATTCTCGGCGAAGGTGTTGAAACCAAATCAAAGCCTGCAGAACAAGGCGACTGGGTTGTCCGCAACCGGTGCCCCGAAACCGGTAACGAACAATATCTGGTCAAGGCGGCCAAGTTCCCGAAGCGTTATGGCGAGCCGCAATCCAAGCCGGACGCCGAAGGCTTTTCAGCCTTCACCCCGATCGGGCAGGACATGAACTACTTCATCGTGTCCAAACAACAGGGCGACTTTCATTTCAAGGCCCCTTGGGGTGAGGACATGGTCGCCAAGGTTGGCGATGCCATCGTGCAGACACCCTCGGACACCAACGACACCTATCGCGTCGCCGCAGCAGCCTTCAAATGCACCTATGAAGTTGTAAAGCCGGCGGGGCAATGAAGCGCCAACGGCGAAGCTCTTCAAGACCCACACACCTCGCCTTCCAGCGACGAGGCAAGAGCCGGACCGCCTGATCGTCATAAAAGCCGGTCCGAGTGGGACTAGTTTGGTTTTTGAAGGAAAGTCCGCATCGATCCTGGCTATGGGCGGTAGAGAGCGAAGTTGACCACCAAGCGTGCAAAACCACGCATTAATGCTTGAAGCCATCCACCAGAACACGCCAAGATTGCTTAGGCGGCTCAGGCCACGAGCACCTTATGAATGGGGAGACAGCAGCATGACGAAAAGACTTGCCATCGGCATTCTTGCGGCGAGTGCGTTGGCGCTTTCGGCCGGCACCGCGCTGGCCGACTTCCAGCTCACCATCCTGCACATCAACGACTTCCATTCGCGCATCGAGCCGATCAACAAATACGACTCGACCTGCTCTGCCAAGGAGACCGAAGCGAACGAATGCTTCGGCGGCATCGCCCGGGTAAAGAGCGCCATCGACGCCAAGCGCGCTGAGCTCAAGGGCAGCAATCTGCTGGTGCTCGATGCTGGCGACGAATTCCAGGGCTCGCTCTACTACAGCACCTTCAAGAGCGGACCGGTGGCCGAGTTCATGAATGGTATCGGCTTCGATGCCATGGCGATCGGCAACCATGAGTTCGACGATGGCCCGGCCGAGCTCGACAAGCTGATCGGCGCGGTAAAGTTCCCGATCATTTCCGGCAATACCGTTTCTGCCAAGGGCTCTCTGCTCGACGGCAAGTACAAGGGCTATGTGATCAAGGACATCGGCGGCCAGAAGGTCGCCATCGTCTCGGTCCTGGCGAAGGACACCTACGAAACCTCCTCGCCCGGCAAGGACATCACCTTCGAGGATGAGATCACCTACCTCCAGAAGGCGGTGAAAGAGATCGAGGGCCAGGGCGTCAACAAGATCATCGCCCTCACCCACGTCGGCTATCTCAAGGACCAGGAGATCGCCGAGAAGGTCGACGGCATCGACGTCATCGTCGGTGGTCACAGCCACACCTACCTCTCGTCGACAGACAAGAAGTCGTCCGGGCCTTACCCGACAATGATCAAGAGCCCGTCGGGCGTCGAAGTGCCAGTCGTCACCGCCTATGCCTACTCCAAGTATCTCGGCGACCTCACCGTTACCTTCGACGACAAGGGCGTCGTCACCTCGGCCAAGGGCGCTCCGCAGTTGCTCGACGCCTCGGTGAAGCCGGATGAAGGCTACGCCGCACGTGTCAAGGAGCTTGGCAAGCCGTTGGAAGAGTTGAAGGCCAAGATCGTCGGCTCGTCCACCGCCGCCATCGACGGCGATCGCAAGTCCTGCCGTGCCGTCGAATGTTCGATGGGCAACCTCGTTGCCGACGCGGCGCTCGACCGCGTCGCCAGTCAGGGCATCACCATTTCAATCGCCAATGGCGGCGGTCTTCGTGCGTCGATCGACGCCGGCGACGTCTCCATGGGCGAAGTGCTGACAGTGCTGCCCTTCCAGAACACCATCGCCACCTTCCAGATGGATGGCGCGGGCATCAAGGAAGCGCTGGAGAACGGCGTCAGTCAGGTAGACGAAGGCGCCGGCCGCTTCCCGCAGGTCTCCGGCCTCAAATACACCTTCGACCGTTCGAAGCCGGTCGGCAGTCGCATCACCAGCGTCGAGGTCAAGGAGGGCGACAAGTTCGTGCCGCTCGAAGCGGCCAAGACCTATGGCGTCGTCACCAACAACTACGTCCGCAGCGGCGGCGACGGCTACAAGACCTTCGCCGATAAGGCGATCAATGCCTATGACTACGGTCCGAACCTTGAGGATGTGGTGGCCGCCTACCTGACCGCCCACGCCCCCTATAAGCCCTATACCGACGGCCGCATCACCGATGCGACGCCGGCCGACTACGTACCGCCGAAGAAGTAAGCATCGGCGAACAGCAGGTGTTATCGGGCGGAGCTGCAAACTCTGCCCGATTTTCTATGGCAGCGAGCTTTGACAAGCCTCCGGGCTCCGACTAAACCCCCGCCAGCCCCGGAATTCAGGTCAGGAACCACCATGCGCCAGTATCAGCTCCATATTCCCGCCACGGACGCGATGGGCGCCGAAGCGATTGCCGATGCGATCGAAACTGCCTTCGTCGAAGCGGGACCGGTGTCCTGGTACGAGACCGACGGCGGCTGGGCGGTCGACGGTTTCTTCTTTGCCGACGTCGCCGATGAGATCCTGACGCCGGCACGCGCTGCGCTTGATGGCATCGTCGAGACCACGTCAATCACGGTCGAGCCCGTCCCCGAGGACGTGGACTGGGTAGCGCAGAGCCTGGAAGGCTTGAGCCCGGTGGTCGCCGGTCGCTTCGTCGTGCATGGCGCCCATGACCGCGACCGCATTCCCAAGGGACTGATCGGATTGCAGATCGAGGCCAACCAGGCGTTCGGCACCGGTCATCATCCCACGACATGGGGCTGCCTGACTGCACTGTCGCGCCTTCTTACTGTCTATCGCTTCGACAGCGTGTTCGACCTCGGCACCGGCTCGGGTGTGCTGGCCATCGGCATCGCGCTCGCAACCAAGCGCCCTGTCCTTGCGTCCGACATCGACCCGCTCGCCGTGGACATCGCATTGGAAAATGCCGAGATCAATGGCGCAGCCAACTATGTGACCGCCGTCACGGCTGCCGGTTTCGCCCATCCGGCCATCGTCGGCCGTAAGTTCGATCTGATCGTCGCCAACATCCTGGCCGATCCGCTGAAGATGCTGTCGCCACAGTTCCGCGCCCACGCCCTGCCGGGCGCCGCGGTGGTGCTTTCGGGTATCTTGAGGACCCAGGCCGAGAGCGTTCTCGCCGCCTTCCGTGCGCAAGGCTTCGTGCGCGAGCGGCATTTCGTCAAGGACGTCTGGAGCACGCTGGTGCTGCGCTACGCCGGCTGAGGAGGACGGTCAGTCGGCAGGAGCCTTGGTCAGAGGGCGGCGTCGACCGCCCGTGACCGCATCACGCCTGTTGAGTTGCGACCGAAGCCGTACTCACGCGCACACTGGTCATCGAGAGAAGCAAGATAGGGCGCAACATAGCGCTGTGCCTGACGCTCGCGGGTGCCGAGCGTGGCTTCGTAGGTTCGGCGGAAAACGCCACCTCGGTGGGATGTCGCAGTAGTCGGGGCAAGTCGGCTCATTTTAGCACCTCTTGAATGGCACCGGCTCGCGCCGGCTGTTCATCAAAGCGCCGTTATCCTCATGGGACGCCAAATCAGCCCTCCGAACTCCTTTCTGATATCAAACTACGACTTTAGTATGAATCGGCGATGATGCAGCCCACCCCTGCAGGGTCCTCATGGCTGCCGCCTCCCTTTCGCCGCAACAGACCATTGCCGACGAAATCCTGCCCGAAACATGAATGTTGAATAAACAGGGAAGCTTGTCCGAAGCTGCCCGGAGCGCATGCTTCAATGGCACGAAACGCAGAAGCTCAAATACAGGTGACCGCCAAAGCCCAGGCGAGTCGTGCGAACCAATCGCTTGACGACAGCCAAATCGAGGGGCCACAACTCCAGCCTTTCGAGCAAGGCGGAGTGACAGAAGGTGTTCCAGACATTCGACAACGTCAACGATCCCAGCCATGGCAAGGAACGACTGGCAGCACTGAGAACGGAACTGAAGCTCCGCGGCCTTAAAGGGTTTCTTGTGCCGCTCGCCGACGAGCACCAGGGTGAATACATCCCCGCCTCCGCCCGCCGCCTGCTCTGGCTGACCGGGTTTGCCGGCTCGGCCGGCCTTGCCATCGTGCTGGAGGACCGTGCGGCCATCTTTGTCGATGGCCGCTATACGCTGCAGGTGCGCGAGCAAGTGGACCTCGAGGTCATCGAGCCGCACCATCTCGTTGAAGAGCCGCCGCACGACTGGCTGAAGACCGTTGTCGGCAAGGGGGACCGCATCGGCTTCGATCCCTGGCTGATGACCGCAGCAGAAGTCGGCCGCTTCGAGAGCGCGCTTGCCGGCGTCGGCGCCGAGTTCGTCGCCGTAGATGGCAACCCAGTCGACGCAGTTTGGGCCGACCAGCCGGAGCCGCCCAAGGGACGTGTCTCCCTGTTCCCCGAAGACCTTGCTGGCGAAAGCGCGGAAGCCAAGCTTGCCCGGCTCGGAGAAGCCATCGGCAAGGCCGGTGCCGACGCGGCCGTGCTGACCCGCCCCGACTCGATTGCCTGGGCCTTCAACATCCGAGGCGAGGACGTACCGCACACGCCGGAAGCCTTATCCTTTGCCATTCTGCGCAAGGAGGGCCGCCCTCAGTTGTTCATCGATGGCGCCAAGCTCGACAACGTCGTCCGTGACCGGCTGGAACAAGTCGCTGGCGTTGAGGCGCCGGCTGCCTTCGCACCGGCCCTCACCGCTCTCGGCGGGGCGGTGCTGGTGGACAAGAGCTCGGCCGCCTTCGAGGTGGTGCGCCGGATCGAGGCCGGTGGCGGGAAGGTGGTCGTAGGCCCGGATCCGGTTCTGCTGCCCAAGGCGCTGAAGAACCCAACGGAGCTCCAGGGCATCCGCGCCGCTCACATACGCGATGGCGTCGCCATGGTGCGCTTTCTCGCCTGGCTGGATCGCGAGGCACCGAAGGGTGGTCTCGATGAGATCGCGGTCACGAAAAAGCTGGAAGAGTTCCGCAGCGACACCGGCGCATTGCGCGATGTTTCCTTCGACACAATTGCCGGCGGGGGCCCCAACGCCGCCATCCCGCATTATCATGTGAGCACCGCCTCCAACCGCAAGGTGGAGGTGAACGGCATCCTGCTGGTCGATTCGGGTGCCCAGTATCTCGACGGCACCACCGACATCACACGCACCATTATCGTCGGCACCCCCACCAACGAAATGATCGATCGCTTCACCCGCGTGCTGATCGGCAATATCCGGTTGACGCTCGCCCGCTTCCCCAAGGGAACCAGTGGCGCCCATCTTGATGTGCTCGCCCGCGAGAAGCTCTGGGAAGCCGGTCTCGATTTCGATCACGGCACAGGCCATGGCGTCGGTCATTATCTGTCCGTCCACGAGGGACCGGCCCGGATCTCCAAGACCGGTCACGTACCGCTGGAGCCGGGCATGCTGATGTCCAACGAGCCGGGCTTCTACAAGGCCGGCGCCTGGGGCATTCGCATCGAGAACCTCGTCATCATCACGACGCCCGAGCCGATCGAAGGCGGCGAGCGGCCGATGATGGGCTTTGAAACGGTGACGCTCTGCCCGATCGATCGCCGTCTGATCGACCCGTCGATGCTGGCTGACCGCGAACTCGCATGGCTCAACGCCTACCATGCCGAAGTGCGTGAAAAGCTGTCTCCGCTGATCTCGGACGAGGTCGACCGCGCATGGCTCCTAGCGGCAACAGAACCCCTTTCTCGCTGACGGGCGATTCGAAGCGTTACACACCTCTCGCGCGACTTTACGACAGCGCGAGAGGTACTCTTGGCAAGATACTGGAATCAAAGCGGGAATTCGAAGCGCACCAACGTAACACTCGGTAAGAAAGAGTGACTTTCCTGGGACGCTCGCGTGTGTTTTATGAAAAATGTGCCGGATTGGCGTGTAGCCGCTCACCGGACTTTTTTGGAAATACACGATGCGAACGACTTACGGCAAGCAGACCACCCTCAGCGAAAGCATCCGGTTCTCCGGAGCCGGCGTGCACTCCGGCAAGCCGGCGACGATCGTTCTGCATCCTGCCGAGGCGGATCGCGGCATCGTCTTCGTTCGCACCGATGGCGAAGAGGTTGAGATCGCTGCCCGTTACGACAACGTGGTGGCGACCGAACTCTGCACCATGATCGGAATCGGTGGCCGTACCATCGCCACCATCGAGCATCTGATGGCTGCCTTGGCCGCCTCTGGCGTCGACAATGTTGTTGTCGAGATCGACGGCCCCGAGATGCCGATCGCCGATGGCTGCTCCGAAACTTTCATCGAGCTGATTGCCGAGGCAGGTCTTCGCCGCCTCGCTGCGCCGCGCAAGGTCCTGCGCGTCATCAAGCCGGTCCGGCTTCAGGTTGGCGACGCCCTCCTCGAGTTCTTGCCCTTCGACGGCACCCGTTACGACGTCACGATCGATTTCGCCAATCCGCTGATCGGTCGTCAGTCCTATGTGCTCGACCTCAGCCCGCAGACCTTTGCCCGCGATATCGCCCGCGCCCGGACCTTCGGATTCATGGCCGATGTCGAGAAGCTCTGGAAGATGGGTTTCGCGCTCGGCTCGTCGCTCGAGAACTCGGTGGCGATCGGCGAAGATCGCATCCTCAATCCCGAGGGCCTGCGCTGGTCCGATGAGTTTGCCCGCCACAAGACGCTCGACGCCGTTGGTGACCTGTCGCTCATCGGCATGCCCTTCATCGGTCACTTCCGTTCGTACAAGGGCGGCCACAAGCTGAACTGGATGGCCGTCAAGGCGCTTCTGGCCGATACTGACGCCTTCGAGATCGTCCATGATCACGTGGCGAATCGCGAGGCAGCAGGCGGCATCCTTCAGGCCGCTGCACTGGCTCCATCGCGCGACTAGTTCATCCCTTAAAGGGCGTTGCCCGGAGTTTTCCCGCCATAATGTGGCCGAACATCACGGGCACGTAGCATCCGCGACGGCTTTACGATAAAAGAGCTCCCTGTTGTCAGGGGCGTGCCCGACTCGCGCCAGAGGCGTGAGGCGTCTTGGCTCGAGCGATGGCTTGGCAGGTGGCGCGCGTGGGGATGGATGGCGGCCGGAAGCGGTTGCGTACGTGATGGGGTTTTCATGAGGCAGAGTTTCGTTCGTGCGGCCGCCGTGCTCGTTCTCGTTGGCAGCGCCGTCACCCTGATCGGCTGTTCTTCCGAAAAGACCCTGGAACCCTTCGTGGAAATCCCGGCGGAAAAGTCCTACAACGCCGGTCTCGCCTATCTGCAGCAGGGCGACTACGCGAAAGCCACCAAGAAATTCGAAGAGGTCGACGAGCAGCACCCCTATTCGGAGTGGGCGCGCAAGTCCCTCATCATGACGACTTACACCAATTACACGCGCGCCAACTTCACCGAGGCCATTACCCAGGGCAAGCGCTACCTGACACTCTACCCTGGTTCTGAAGATGCAGCCTATGCGCAGTGGATGATCGCGCAGTCCTACTTCAACCAGATGCCTGACATCACGCGCGACCAGAAGATGACGCAGCAGGCCATGCAAGCCATGCAGGAACTGGTCGACCGCTACCCCGACAGCCCCTATGCCGCCGAGGGCCGCAAGCGCCTCGACATCGCCAAGGACCAGCTCGCCGGCAAGGAAATGGAAGTCGGTCGCTACTACCTGACCCGCAACCAGTACATCGGCGCCGTCAACCGCTTCAAGACAGTGGTGCAGGACTACCAGACGACCCGCCACATCGAAGAAGCGCTCGAGCGTCTCACCGAGGCCTATTTCGCCATGGGCCTGACCGATGAGGCGCAGACGGCAGCTGCCGTCCTCGGCCACAACTATCCTGACAGCCGTTGGTACAAGGACGCGTATAAGCTCCTCAACACCAACGGTCTTGAGCCCCGCGAGAACACCCAGTCCTGGATCTCGAAGGCATTCAAAGCCGCCATGCTCTGACGGAACGCCATGCTCCAGACGCTCGCAATCCGCGACATCGTTTTGATCGAGCGGCTTGAGATCGCCTTCTCTGACGGATTGACGGTCCTGACCGGCGAGACCGGCGCAGGCAAGTCGATCCTTCTCGATGCGCTGTCGCTCGCCCTCGGCGGGCGCGGCGATGCGGGCCTCGTGCGCCATGGCGCCGAACAGGGACAGGTTACGGCCGTTTTCGATCTGCCGTTCGGTCATCCGGCCCGCACCCTGCTCATCGAAAATGATCTGGACGACGAAGGCGACGTCATCGTCCGCCGCGTGCAGACCGCCGACGGAAGAACTCGCGCCTTCGTCAACGACCGCGCCGTCTCGGCCAATCTTCTGCGACAGCTTGGCGCTTCTCTCGTTGAAATTCACGGCCAGCATGACGACCGCGCCCTGGTGGATCCGGCCATCCATCGCGGTGTAATCGACGCCTTTGGCGGACTGGAGGCGGAAGCCAAGGCCGTGGCCGTCGCCCACCGCGCCTGGCGAGATGCCGAAAAGGCGCTGGCCGATCTCGAACGGCGCATCGCCGACGCGCGCCGCGAAGGCGACTATCTGCGCGCCTCGGTCGAGGAGCTACAGAAGCTTGCTCCGGAGCCGGGCGAGGAAACAGCGCTTGCCGAACGCCGGCAGGAGATGATGCGAGCCGAGAAGGTCGCCGTCGACCTGCGCGACGCCTACGACCATCTGAACGGGTCCGGCTCGCCGGTCCCCGAACTTTCAAGCCTGTTGCGTCGCCTGGAGCGCAAGGGAGAAGTTGCGGCTCTCGCCGGGCAGGCTTTGCAGTCGATCTCCACCGCGCTCGACGCACTGGAAGACGCTCGCTCCGTCTTCGAGGCGGCGCTGAGGGCCGCCGACTTCGATCCTGCAGAACTCGAACGCACCGAAGAGCGCCTGTTCGCCATCCGCGCCGCCGCCCGTAAATACTCGGTGGCGCCCGACGAGTTGGGCGCGCTCGCCGCCCGCATGGCCTCCGACCTCGCCGATCTCGACGCCGGAGAGGACCGGCTCAACGCTCTTGCCAAATCGGCCACGACGGCGCGAGTCGATTACGACAAGCTCGCGGCCAAACTTTCCGCCGCCCGCGAGAAAGCTGCTCGCCTGTTGGAAGATGCCGTCGCAACGGAGCTACCGGCGCTGAAGCTCGAACGCGCCCGCTTCATCGTCAACCAGCTCGCCGATCCCGAGACGCGCACCGCCGACGGTATCGATACGCTGGAATTCTGGGTTCAGACCAATCCCGGCACCCGTCCAGGACCGATGATGAAGGTGGCGTCGGGCGGTGAACTCTCGCGCTTCCTGCTAGCCCTCAAGGTGTCACTCGCCGACAAGGGATCGGCCTCGACGCTTGTTTTCGACGAGATCGATACCGGCGTCGGCGGCGCAGTGGCCGAAGCCATCGGCACCCGCCTCGCCCGCCTCGCCCGCAAGGTCCAGGTCCTCTCGGTCACCCACGCGCCGCAAGTCGCCGCCCGTGCCGACCATCATTTCCTGATCGCCAAGGACAGCGTCGCCGACGGCAGTCGTGTCGCCACGTCCGTGTCGCAGCTTCCCGAAAGCCACCGCCGCGAGGAGATCGCCCGCATGCTGGCCGGCAGCCGCATCACCGAGGAAGCCCGCGCGGCGGCGGAGCGGCTGCTCAAGGGGCACTGAGACCTATTCGGCGGCTTGCCTGCTCGCCGCGTCAATAAGCCGTCTGACCTCTGCCGCAACCTCCGGCGTCGCAGGGTTGTAGATGATCATCGAAAGATCGGGGCGGCCGTCGACGGTGAAGGCCGAAAATTCGAGGGCCAGCAGGCCGGCCGTCGGATGATGCAGCATCTTGGTGCCCTCGCTGTGCTGGCCGACTTCCTTCTCCTGCCACATCGCCGCAAATTCCGGACTGGCATGGCTGAGTTCGTTGATCAGCGCTTCAACGTTGCCGGCGGCGCCCGCCCGCACCGCATCTGCCCGGAATGTCGCGACGACGAAACGGGCGACGCTCTCCCAATCCTGCTGCCGTGCCCGCACCGAGGGATCACAAAACATCATGCGCAGCACGTTGCGCTCGTGCGGTGCCCGTGCCGCATAGTTGCCGAGCACCACGGCTGCGGCACGGTTCCAGGCAACGATGTCCCAGGTGGCCGTCTTAACGATGGCTGGGCTGAGTTCCAGCGCATCGAGAATGCGCTGCAGACGCGGTGATATGCCGTCGTCACTGTGGCGGTAGCGCACTTCCGGCGGTCGCCCAAGACCCAGGAGAAACATGTGCTCGCGCTCGACTTCGGTCAGCATCAAGGCCCGAGCGATGCGGTCGAGCACGTCGGCCGACGGCGCTCCGCCCCGGCCCTGCTCAAGCCAGGTGTACCAAGTGACGGAGACGTTGGCCCGCTGCGCCACCTCTTCGCGGCGCAGGCCGGGAGTCCGGCGGCGCGCCGTCGGCAGACCAAAGGTGGCAGCATCCATCCGGCAACGCCGATCGCGCAGGAAGGCGCCGAGCGAATTGCTACAGGTAACGACTGGAGCATCCATCCTGTTAGTCCCTATACCATGATACGATCACTACTTTACCCCGATACGGACCGGAGCAACACTGGCATTATCGCCAACTCAGGAGTTGTTCCATGCGCGTTTTCGTGACCGGGGCCACCGGTTTCGTTGGATCGGCCGTCATCTCGGACCTCATTACCGCCGGCCATTCAGTCCTCGGCCTCACCCGTTCGGAGACAGGCTCGGCGGCGCTCGAAGCCGCCGGCGTCGATGTTCTCCAGGGCTCGCTTGAAGATCTCGACAGCCTGAAGCGCGGCGCGGCTGCCAGCGATGCCGTCATTCACACCGCCTTCATCCACGATTTTTCGAAGTTCAAGGAGAATTGCGAAATCGATCGGCAGGCCATCGAGGTCCTCGGCGAAACGCTTGCCGGCTCCGAAAAGCCACTGATCGTCACCTCCGGCCTCGGAATGATACCGCACGACGGTCTCGTCACCGAAGACACGGTGCCTCCGGCCGACACGCATATTCCCCGCGTGTCCGAACAGGCGGCCCTCGCCTTCGCCTCTCGCGGTGTGCGTGCGATGGCCGTTCGCCTGCCACAGGTACACGGCGCCGGTGATCACGCCTTCACGCCGCACCTCATCAACGTGGCGCGCGAGACGGGCGTATCTGCCTATGTCGGCAACGGCGCCAATCGCTGGCCGGCCGTCCATCGCTTCGATGCCGCGCGTCTTTACCGGCTCGCCGCCGAGAAAGGCACGGCTGGCGCCCGCTACCATGCGGTCGCGGACGAGGGCATCCCCCTCAAGACCATCGCCGAGATCATCGGGCGGCGTATGGGCCTGCCGGTGAAAAGTATCTCCCCCGAAGAAGCGCCCCGCCATTTCGACTGGTTCACCGCTTTCGCTTCGATGGACAGCGCTGCGTCGAGCAAGCGCACCCGCCGCGAGCTCGGCTGGCAGCCGACGAAAATCGGCCTGGTCGAAGATCTCGACAGCACGACCTATTTCCCCGCCTGACAGTCGGAAGGGTGGAGTAACGCCTGCTTGCCGCCCTCCCCGGCCAATGCAATAAATCGGCTCCGAACACTTTGCTCGGAGTCGCACCATGCCCTCGCCCACCACCGCTCTCATCGTTGTCGATGTCCAGAACGACTTCTGTCCCGGCGGCGCTCTGGCGGTCGGTGGCGGCCATGCCATCGTGCCGGTGATCAATACCCTCGTACCGCGCTACGAGCAGGTGGTGGTCACCCAGGACTGGCATCCGAAGGGACACGCCTCCTTCGCTTCCGCTCATCACGGCCACGAGCCTTTCGAAACCACCGAAATGCCTTACGGCACGCAGGTGCTTTGGCCCGATCACTGCGTCCAGGGCACCCCCGGCGCCGAGTTGCACCCCGACCTGGAGGTCACCTCCGCCCAGCTCATCATTCGCAAGGGCTGGCATGAAGGCGTCGATAGCTACTCCGCCTTCCGTGAGGCCGATCGCAAGACACAGACCGGCCTTGCCGGTTACCTCAAGGAGCGTGGCGTTGACGAGGTCCACGTGGTCGGTCTTGCCACCGACTACTGCGTCGCCTGGACGGCGCTTGACGCTGCAAGCGCCGGTTTCAAGGTGACCGTGATCGAGGATGCCTGCCGAGCCATCGACCTCTCCGGTTCGCTCAAGCGTGCTTGGGCCGACTTGGCTGCCGCAGGCGTGGCGCGCAGGACCAGCGAGGAGATCGCGTAGGAATATTGCCGATCGGTCCGAAAGAATTTCCAGAAGTTGCGGTTTTCGGGTGGACAGCTTTCAAAAATTAGGTCATAAGCACTGACCTATAAAGGTCAGATACACTGACCTAGATCACCGAAGCATGAAGCCAAGCCGGCTTTCATGAAATTCGGTGCGGGAACAAAAACTGGATCGCCGGGCTTCCAGCGGAAGCCAGAGCGATCCGGGGAAAGCTGGACATGACAATACCTCTTGCGGACTTGCGGGCCGGCCTCGTCGCCGCCTTCCCAACCGTCGTTGCCGTGATCCCCTTCGGCCTCATTCTCGGCCAGCAGGCAACGGAAAAGGGCCTGGCGCCAGCCGAAATACTGGCCATGTCGTCGATCGTCTTTGCCGGGTCCTCACAACTGATTGCCGTCGGTCTATGGAGCACTCCGGCGCCAATCGCAGCCCTTGCCCTGATGGCACTGCTGGTCAACCTCAGACACGTGCTGATGGGCGCATCGCTGTCGGTCAAGATTGCCCACTTTGGCCGCTGGCGCTACCTGGCTGCCTTCCTGTTGACGGACGAAGGCTGGGCTCTCAGCGAACGCCGTGCCGTCGACAAGCCAATCAGCCGAACCTTCTACTTCACGGTCGCGCTGACGCTTTTCGTCTTCTGGCAGGTCTCCTCCCTGCTCGGCACGCTGTTCGGCGCCTATCTCGAGCATCCGGAGACCTATGGCCTCGACTTCACCTTCCCCGCCATCTTCATTGCTCTGGCGCTCGGTTTCTGGAAGGGCGCCCGTCGCACTGGTCCTGTGCTGGCCGCCAGCGCCGTCGTGGCTGTTGCCGTTCATGCTACCGTGCCCGGCGCCTGGTATGTGATCGCCGGAGCCCTGGCCGGCATCGCTGCCGCCGTTATCACCGCGCCGCGAGAGACATTTGGCGATCAGCCAGCCACCGCGGAGGAGGCAACGCGATGACCATCGATCCCGTCAATCTGGCGGCCGTCCTGGCCATGGGCGCGCTAACTTACATGACCCGCATCCTCGGCTTCCTGATAGCCGACCGGCTGCCCAGGTCGGGACCGATACGGGTTGCCCTCGACGCGCTGCCGCCCGCTGTTCTGGTGGCCGTCGTCGCGCCTATCATCATGTCGGGTCCAGTCGAAGCTGCGGCCGGTCTTGTCGTGCTGGTGCTGGCATTACGGTTGCCGCTGATCGCCACCGTCGTTGCTGGCGTCGCTGTTGCCGCCTTTCTGCGGCTTGCCTTTCTCTAGCGCATTGTGCGGAAAAGCGGGAACCGATTTTCCGAAAAAACAACGCGAGAACAAGAACCTATGGCATTCTGGCGAACCAGAGTTCGTCGGAAATGCTCTAGTCAGGTTCGCCCAACCCAAAAGCAGCGGGCCCACGAAGTCGCCTTCGCGGGCCCGTTATCTTTACGCTTTAAGCGAGATCACTTGCGACGCAGGAACGCCGGGATCTCCATGTCGTCGTCAGCGGCGCGCGGCGCCGGCTGCGGAGCCATGCGCCCCTGCTGGTCGAGACGACCGGCGGCACCCTGCGGCGCCACGGCGGGACGCTGCTTGGCGAACTCGCTGGCGGCCGACGGACGCACGGCAGGCTGCGGAGCGGGAGCGCGCGGCGCTTCGGCCTGAGCCTCTTCCTCGCGACGAGCACCGAGACCAACGGTGGCAAGACGGCGCAGAAGACCGAGGGGACGACGCTCACCCTCATGGTCTTCCGGATGCACCTGCACCGAGGCGGCGGCCTGACGCTGGGCGATCGGAGGGAACTCCTCGATCGACGGCACGCGGCTGCGCTGGACGGCGGCCGACGGACGCTCAGCAACCGGCGGCACATAGGGCTGCGCCGGGGCCGGCTCGGCAACGCGCATCTGCGGCTGGGCAGCCGGAGCAGGCGCGTCATAGTGGTTCATCGCCGGCTCGTACGGCTCGATCGAAACGCGCGGATCGTGCGGCGCGGTGACGGAGCGCATCGGCTCGGATTCGATGGCAGCTTCTGGCAGCGCAAGCGCAGCTTCGATAGCCTCAACCGAAGAAACCTGGGCGGCGGCGGCAGCGGCGGCGGCCTGGGCGTAGTTCGGAACCGGCGCGGGCGCAGGGGCGATCGTCGCGGCCGGAGCGGCTTCGCGGATCACCGCCGGGCGCACGGCCGGCTGGCTAAAAGGCTGACGCACCTCCTGTGCCGCGACAGCGGCGGCGGAAGTGGTGGTCACCTGAACCGGCCGGGTCGGCGCGGCGCGGCCAACAGCGTCGGCGCTGTTGTTGCGGACGACCGATTCCTGACGAACCAACTCCGGCTCAATGCCGGTAGCAACGACCGACACGCGGATCATGCCTTCCATGGTGTCGTCGAACGTGGCCCCGAGAATGATGTTGGCTTCGGCGTCAACTTCCTCACGGATGCGGGTGGCCGCTTCGTCCACTTCGAATAAGGTCAGGTCCTTGCCGCCAGTGATCGAGATCAGGAGACCCTGAGCCCCCTGCATCGACACTTCGTCGAGCAGCGGGTTGGCGATCGCAGCTTCAGCAGCCTGAATGGCGCGCTTCTCGCCGGAGGCTTCGCCCGTGCCCATCATCGCCTTGCCCATGCCGCGCATGATCGAGCGGACGTCGGCGAAGTCGAGGTTGATCAGGCCTTCCTTGACCATCAGGTCGGTGATGCAGGCAACGCCCGAATAGAGCACCTGATCGGCCATCGCGAAGGCGTCGGCGAAGGTGGTGCGCTCGTTGGCGATGCGGAAGAGGTTCTGGTTCGGAATGCAGATCAGCGTGTCGACCGAATTCTGCAGCTCCTGAATGCCGGCATCGGCGATCTTCATGCGGCGGGCGCCTTCGAACTGGAAGGGCTTGGTGGTGACGCCGACGGTGAGGATGCCGTGCTCGCGGGCAGCGCGAGCGATCACCGGAGCAGCGCCGGTGCCGGTGCCGCCGCCCATGCCGCAGGTGATGAATACCATGTGGCTGCCGGCGAGATGGTCATTGATCTCGTCGATTACTTCCTCGGCGGCCGCGCGGCCGACTTCCGGCTGCGAGCCGGCGCCGAGACCCTCGGTCACCGCAACGCCCATCTGAATGATGCGTTCGGCCCGCGAGGAAGCCAGGGCCTGCGCATCCGTGTTCGCCACGACGAACTCGACGCCCTGCAGGCCAGACTGGATCATGTTGTTGACGGCGTTGCCACCGGCACCGCCGACGCCGAAGACGGTGATCCTCGGCTTGAGCTCCGTGAGGTCGGGCATCTTTAGGTTAATCGTCATGGTTGCCTCGTCATTCTGCAAGCGGCTCTCGCCGATACGTCCTCTGTCCTAGATCAGCGGCCGCCGCTGCAACCGCACGCTACTTTTACGCCTGTTACACACTGCCCCGTCCCGTTACCGGTCCGGATCAGAAACTCTCTCTGAACCACGCCCCCATGCGGGAGACGAAACCGCCGTTGGCGACCAGCGCCATGGATTTCCGACGGCCGGAAAACTGTTCGATCTGGGCCACCTGCGGGTAGATCATCAGACCCACCGCCGTGGCGAATGCCGATCCGCGCGCCGCTTCCGGCAACCCCGTGACGCCGACCGGACGTCCCAGGCGCACATTGCGACCGAGCACCTTGCGAGCAAGCTCCGGCAAACCGGTCAGCTGGCTGGCGCCACCTGTCAAAACGACGCGGCGGCCGACGCGGCCCGCGAATCCCGAAGCATGCAGCCGATCTCGTACCACCTCAAGAGTCTCTTCGACACGGGGGCGAATAATTTCCACGAGCTGGGCACGCGTCACCTGATGGGCCACGTCGTCGTCACCCACCGGCTCAACCGTGACCATGTCGCGCTCGTCGCTGTCCGTGGCGATCACCGAGCCGTAGAGCGCCTTGATGCGCTCGGCATCAACGAGGCGAGCCGACAGTGCGCGGGCGAGATCCATGGTGACATGATGGCCGCCGAGGCCGAAGGCATCGACATGAACGCACTGGCCGTCGGCGAAGACGGAAATCTTGGTGGTGCCGCCACCGATGTCGACACAGGCGACGCCCATCTGCGTCTCGTCGTCGACCAGCGTGGAGAGGCCGGAGGCATAAGGCGTCGCCACCATGGTCTCGACTTCGAGATGCGCCCGATTGACCGAGATCTCGAGATTCCGAAGCGGCACCGCATCGGCCGACACGAGATGCGTATCGACGGAGAGCGACGAACCAATCATGCCGCGCGGATCGCGAATGCCGCGATTGTTGTCGAGCGCGTAACCGATCGGCAGGGCGTGGACGATGGTCCGGCCATCCTTGACCTTGTAGGACGATCCGATCTCAAGCACGCGCTGAATGTCGCTCTCTGACACTTCCGAGCCGGAGAGATCGTACTTGACCGAGAATGTCTCCGAGCCGAGCCGGCCGCAGGAGATCGAGACTATCAGCGACTCGACCGTCAGGCCGGCCATGCGCTCAGCGGCGTCGACGGCAAGGCGGATCGCCTTCTCCGCCTGGTCGAGATCCACCACCGCACCGGCCTTGATGCCGCGCGAGCGCTGATAGCCGAAGCCCAGCACTTCGATGAGATGCGTCCGCCCCGGCAGCACGTCGCCCACTGGGCGCGGCGTCAGACGAGCGATGACACAGCAGATCTTGGAGGTACCGACATCCAGCACCGAAACGATGACCGGACGCTTTGGCGGCAGGGGGCGCATACGTTGAATGCGGGCGTCGGATGCGTGCGTCATGCGCCCTGCTCCCGCTTCTTGAGTGCCTTGTTGCGCGCCGCCACCAGCTCGTCGCGAGCCTTGCGGGCTTCATCGGTCAAGCGAACGACCAACCGATCGGGAAGGCGCAGATCGACGACGGTGATATCGCGGTCGAGCAGACCCGATTCCTTGTCGGTCTTTTCAAGCTCGACCACCGCCTTGTCCGCACCGACTTCCGGCAACATCACTTGAACACCATTGTCGAGAAACAGATCCCAGCGCCGATCGGAAACCAGCATCGAGGCGCGCACCTTTTTCTGAAGGTCCGGCACGTCATCGAGCAACGACGTAATCTCGGCCACCTTCATCTGGGCCCCCTCGCCCACGACACGCGGCAAACGGGCATAACGGGTTTCGAGCCGATCGGTGATGACCTTGCCGGCACTATCGACAACGACGACCGGCGCATCGATGGTCCGTTGCCAGAGGGCGGCCGGCACGCGCTCTTCGATGATGACCCGGAGCGTACCCGGATAAAGCTTCATCACCGACACGTCCTGCACCCAGGGAATGGTTTGCAGGCGCTCGCGGGCGGCGGCGGCATCGTAGAAGAACAGCGACTGTCCGGAGTGGATCGACAGCGTGTCGAGCACATCGCCCTCGTCGATCTCACGCTGCCCGGTAATGCGGACAGCAGAGATGCGGAACCCAAGCTCGGCGGTGGTATCGTTCATGACCTCGACGGTGCGCCCCGAAAGCACCATGCCGTAAGCGCCCCAGGCCATGAGATAGGCGACGGACATGGCGATGCCAGCGCCGCGCGGCAGAGAAGCCAGCAGACCGGCCGGACGCCATACAGGCTTGCGACGCAGGCGCGAAACACCGCGACGACCAAAGAGGAAGAACCTCTTTCGCCCCGCTGGCCTCGTCAGACCTGTTGTCATCGCCTGCAACTTACGCCCTCCACCGTCCAACTTGGCCAGCATCAAAATCAATGCCTGCGATTGCGGCCGTTTCAGGCACAAGCGAGCTCGCAGTCATTCTCGGTTACATATTCGTCTGAAGGCAAACGACTTGCCCCTTGCCGTCGCAGCGCAAATCCGAACGACTGACGCCACGACAGCCGAGCGAGCGGTGCGCTTCGAGGTCTAATGTTTGAATATTTTGGTAAATAAAGGGTGAAAAATTGGTAAGAACCTTGTGCTTCTGCGCCACCTGCCGTCGTTTTGCACCATAATTCCGTAAAGCCTCGCCTCGCGGCCGCACATCGACTCTATCAAGAGCCGCATCGCCAGTTCATAGCGCCGGTAAGCTACAGATCCAACACACATTTTCCCGTTATGTGCATCTTAACGCAGCATCGGAGCGAACCGGCAGGTACGGACGACAAACGAGTCGAAATGCTCGAAAAGAGGTCCGCATCGAAGCTTGGCGTCCCGGCTTGACGTGTAACCAAATGGGACGCATCGAGCGTCCCGGCGTTAACCACTTCGAGAATGTTAAGAGAGTCGGTGCTCGCCCATCCGCACGTCATGCCGCTCATGCCCACGAAGCTTGTTGGCTTTTCCCAAGCTGCCGAAAGGCCGGAAAGCGGGCATGGCAGCCAAGGCATAACTCATCGCATCGGGGACGCCCATGCGAAGCCTTCTCCGCTTTTGACGCCAAACGGCGCGCTAAAGCAGACTCAGGCACACCGCCCTGCGATGCGCCCACGCTGAGTTATTTTCCGAGAAACGGCTCGACTTCGGCACCCGGCGTAAAC
>JAEZHI010000016.1 GCA_023436885.1 Pseudomonadota bacterium
CAGTGGTCCGGCCCTTACGATGGCGAGCGGGCGCACGGTTTGGCGGCCCGACGACGACGATGGGATACCCGCTTCAAGCTGGCGCGCCAGCCGGACCTTGCGGCCGACGTCAAGCAACGCCTTGCGATGGGACTGTCGCCCGAGCAGATCGCTGGCCGGCTGGCGCATGAACAAGGTCGCACGATCATCAGCCACGAGTCCATCTATCGTTTCATCTACCACCGGGCTCGTCAGCCTGATCCTTCCTGGTATCGTCTCCTGCCTCGTCACAAACACCGGCGCGGCCATTTCGCAGGATCGGGTGGCAGCCTTAGCAGGCTGATCAAACAACGGATTTCCATTGCCGAGCGTCCGGCCGAGGTGGCCACGCGGCAGGCCCCCGGCCATTGGGAGGCCGACCTCATGCTGTTCGGCAAAGCCAATCGAGCCCTGCTCGTCCTCCATGAGCGTCGCTCCCGCTACACCGTCGTCGAGAGGATCGCCGACAAGACCGCAGATGGCGTCGCGGGCAAGCTCGTCACCTTCTTCGCAGCCTTGCCCGAACCGCTGCGCACCTCCGTCACCTTCGACAATGGCGGGGAGTTTGCCCGCCATCACCGCCTCGCAGAGGAACTCGCCTTGCCCACCTACTTCTGTGACCCACACAGGCCCTGGCAGAAGGGCGGCATCGAAAACGCCATCGGCCGCATGCGCCGATACCTGCCCAGCACCACAGATCTCCAAGCCATTCCAACAGACGGAGTCGAGATCGTCATGCGCCAATACAACGACAGCCCCAGAAAGATCCTTGGCTACAAGACGCCCGCCGAGGTATTCAAAGACTTCCTCACTGTTGCGCTTCAAGCGTGAATCCATCCAGGACCTCGGGACGAGAAGGTGACGAGGGCTCTATCGGGCTCCCTGCGACAGGATGAAATCAGCCCAATCCATCGACCAAAGGCTGGACACTCGGCGATGTGTGCATACCGTAGCGCGCAGGCGAGGGACCTCAGGACGAGACGGTGGTGAGGGTTGCATAAGCTACCCCACGCTCGCCGCTAGATCGCGGTAGCGGCATAGCCCGCTTCGAGATCGCGCGTCAGGATCGGCAGCTCGTGGCCGAGGAAATCCAGGAAGGCGCGGACTGCCGGGACCAGACCGCGCCGCGACGGGAAGATGGCGTGCAACTGATGGGGGGTGATGCGGTGGTCGGCCAGCAGCCGCACCAGCCGGCCCTCGCGCACCGACCGGCCGCAGAGATTGCGCGGCAGGACCGCGATGCCGAGGCCGGCCAACGCTGCCTGACCCAACATGTAGACGTCGTCGGTGGCGAGCCCCGGCGCATATTCGACGGCGAGGCTGTCGCCATCGGGCGCGATGAGATGCCAGAAATTACGCTCACCGCGTATGCCGGCCGGACCGAGGCCGCGCTGGTGCTGCAACTGCTCCGCGGTATCGAACGGGCCGTTGGCGGTGATGAAGGCGGGGCTTGCCACCAGCCACTGCTCGCTGAGGCCGAGGCGGCGGATGGTGAGCTGGGAATCGTCGACGGTGGAGCGCATGCGCAGGGCGATGTCGTAGCCCTCGGCGATCACGTCGACCCGGCGATTGCTAATGTCGAGTTCGAGCCGCACCGCTGGATGCGCCGCCATGAATTTCGGCAGCACCGGCGCCAGGAACATGTGGGCGACGCCGACCGGACAGCTGACGCGCAGGCGACCGGCCGGCGCTTCGCCCGAGCGCTCGGCCACCTCAAAAGCCTGCCGGGCGGCGCCGATCATCGTCTCGCAGTGGACGAGGAAGTCGCGCCCGGTGTCGGTGAGGTGGACGGCGCGCGTCGAGCGCTGCAACAGGCGGACGCCGAGCCGCGCTTCCAGATCGGCCACCCGCCGGCTGACGCGCGATTTCGGAATGCCAAGCGCCTGGGCCGCAGCGGAAAAGCTGGTGTGCCGAGCCACTGAGGCAAACATCAGGAGGTCGTTGAGGTCGTCCATAAAGGGCTCGATTGTCCTATTGATGGAACAATCTGTATCATAGGCGCGGCTAGTGGAACAACGGGGCGGTGGCGTAACGTCCGGCCATCAACCACCCCAGGAGTTCCAAGCCGTGCAAATCCTCCATCTCGATTCCAGCATCCAAGGCCCCGCCTCCGCCTCGCGGACCCTTTCCAAGGCGCTCGTCAACCACCTGCTGAAGGCCGAGCCCGACGCGACCGTCGTCTATCACGACCTCGTCGAGGAGGCGGTGCCGCATCTCAACGGACCGATCGGCGCCGGCTTCCGGCCGCTGGCCTTCGGCGAGTTCGACGAGGCGACCCGTCGCGAGCATGCCCGCTCCGAGGCGCTGGTGGGTGAGCTCCTGGCGAGCGACGTGCTGGTGATCGGCGCGCCGATGTACAACTTTTCCGTGGCAAGCCAGCTCAAGGCGTGGGTCGACCGGGTGATGCAGCCGGGCAAGACCTTCCGCTATACCGAGACCGGGCCGATCGGCCTTGCCGGCGGCCGCAAGGTGGTGGTCGTCTCGACGCGCGGCGGCTCCTATCTGAGTGGCCCGCTGGCACCGCTCGATTTCCAGGAGGGCTACCTCAGGGCGGCCTTCGGCTTCATGGGCATCAAGGACGTCAGCTTCCTGCGCGCCGAGAACATGTCGCGCGGTGAACAGGCGCAGAAGACGGCGATGGAGCTTGCCCATGCCGCCCTCGACGCGACGGCGCTCAAAGTGCTGGCCGGGCCATGGGCCGCCTGAGGTCGGCTCGCGAGCCGCCGTTTACTTGGCGTCAGGCGTGTCGTCGACCAGGCGGCTCGGCAGCAGCTCGCCGGTGCGCGACGGGCTGCTCCGCGAGGTGGCGATCGACCACCAGCCGAGCCCGAATTCATCTTCATGGCCCACCCGCAGGGCGGACACCGCCGGCCAAGCTGCGCGCCGTCGAGGACCACCTGAAGGCGACCTTCTACAGCCCGCCCCTACTGGGATCCGGGAGCTGCCTGATCGGCAGTCCTCGGCGCTTTCGTCACTTGGCGGTGCCGCTCAGGCGGCGAGGAACACCTTCGCTTCGCGCAGGAAGGCATCGTGATACTGGAAGATTCCGCCGTGGCCGGCGTCCGGGTACAGAACAAGTCTGGCTCCTCGAATACGTTGCGCCATGGCGGTCGAGTTCTCGCTCGGCACCATGATGTCGCGGTCGCCGTTGACGACCAGAACGGGGTGCCGGATTGTTTCGAGCGGTTGTGAAGGCTGCTGACCCCAGGCCTTGATAGCTTTCAGCTGACGCAGCATGGGGCCAAGGCCCACGGCCTTGTCGCGGTTGTCCTTGCGTTCCTTCAAGCGCGCTACGAAGGCGTTGGCGGCGCGGCGCCCATTGGCCGTCGATGTAAAGAACAGAAAGATCTTGGGGTCACGGAAGGTGGCGAGCCCTTTGAGGATCAACGGCCACGAGATGGCGCCGACCTTGGAAATGCCGGGGCCACCCGCGGGCCCCGTGCCGGCAAGTATGGCGCGCCGCACAAGGTCGGGGGCCTCGAGAAGGATTTGCTGGCTGACGAAGCCGCCCAGCGAGAAGCCGATCAGATCCACCGGACCGAGCCCAAGCGCGCGAATGACGGCGATCATGTCGCTCGACATCTGTTTGATGGTGAGCGGCGCTTTTCCGTCCGACGCACCAATGCCGCGATAATCGAGCGCGTAGACGGGACGATCCGCCGCCAGTCCTTCGATCAGCCGGGGGTCGAAATTGTCGAGATTGGCTGCCCAGTGATTGAGGAGCACGACGGGAATCCCGACATCCGGCCCGAGCCGACGATATGCGAAGCGTATGCCTGTCGCCTGGACATGACGGGTGGGCGCAGTCTTCCAGTCTGTCATGTGAGTGTCCATCGCATTATGTGCCCTTTGGGGCTGTTCTGAATGGGCGGCCCTTGCCGATGAAGCGTCGCCCATTTTTACGTCCGCAGGCAGCCACCGTCTTGGGGCTGGAGCTCGCCAGGAGTTGGATGGGCGATCCGTTCAGCTTGCCGTCCGGTAACGCGCCGCCGCGTGCTCCTGGCTCATGTTCGGGAGCATGGCCTGACGAGCGGCCTGATAGGCGTTCCACTGTTCCGCGTCGGGCAGCGGCGGAATGGTGACCGGTTCGCGACGGTCAAAGCCAACCAGCGCCGCATCGACGAGCTCGCCGACTTCCATGACGCCGGGCATGGTGTTGACGTCGACGCCGGCATGTTCCCAGATCTCCGTGCGCGTCGCGGCGGGAAGCACGGCCTGAACGTAGACGCCCTTGGGGCCGAGTTCGAGACTGAGCCCCTGAGACAGGAACAGGGCGAATGCCTTGGTGGCACCGTAGACGGCGCTGCCGAACTCGGGCGCGAACCCGACCACGGAGGCGATGTTGACGATGGCCCCTTCGCCAGCCTCGACGAAGCGGGGCGCAACGGCGCTGGTGAGCCGCAGCAGAGCCGTGGTGTTGAGATGCAGGAGCCGTGTGACCTCGTCCGTGGATTGTTCGACGAAGCTGCCGCCAAGGGCTGTGCCTGCGTTGTTGACCAGGATGCCGATGCGCGCATCGTCACGCAGCCGCGCCTCTACAACGGCGAGCTCGGTGGGCTTGGTCAGATCGGCCTGGACGATGTCGATCGCGACACCTGTTTCCGGTGTCAGGCGCGCAGCAAGAGCCTCCATGCGCTTCCGGTCTCGCGCGACGAGGACAAGATCGTGGCCGCGACGCGCGAAGCGATCGGCATAGGTCGCGCCGATGCCGGTGGACGCTCCGGTGATCAGGACTGAGGGTTTGGTCGCCATGGCATTGCTCTCTGCTCTGTTAAAACCTATATTCATGATGGTCATCATGATTGGCTAAATATGATGATCATCATGATTATGTCAATGGCGCCGGTGGGGAATTTTGAAATGAAGGTCAGTCGCGATCAAATGGCGGAAAACCGCAGCCGGATCCTTGATGTTGCAAGCAAGTTGTTCCGCGAAAAGGGGTTCGATGCGGTCAGCGTCTCAGAAGTGATGAAGGCTGCCGGTCTCACCCATGGCGGGTTTTACGGTCATTTCGCCTCGAAGGACGATCTCGTCGCCGAGACGATCAGATATGTACTTTCCCACGATGGAAGCGAAAGCGTTGATCTTCGCACTTATCTCGATGAATACCTCGCGCCGAAGCACAGGGATAACGCTGCCGATGGCTGCCCCACCGCAGGGCTTGCTTCGGATATCCGCCACCAGACGCCGGCTGCCCGTGCGGCCATGACTGCCGGTCTCCGCTCGCAGGTCGATCGTCTGGAGGCTGCTCTTCCGGATATTGATGAAGCTGATCGGCGTCGCGCGGCGATTGGAACCTGGGCTGCCATGGTGGGGGCGATGATCATTGCGCGCGCGATCGACGACACGACGCTTTCCGATGAGGTGCTCGGAGAGACGCGCGCCTGGATCGAGGCTGCCCTTGGCGCGGCGACCAAACATTAGGATGGACGCCGCCGACAGATCCGGCGGGCGATGTTGAGGCGCCATACGGCGCTCGCTTTGCCGACCGGACGAAGGGCCACCTGAGCTGATTACTTGGCGTCGGGTGTATCATCGACCAGGCGGCTCGGCAGCAGCTCGCCGGTGCGTTCCAGAACCGGGTAGGCGGCGGCCGCGACGATGTAGCTGTTGATCAGCTTGAGGTCGCGGAGAAGGTCAAGATGCAGGGAACTCGCCTGCGCCACGTCGGGACGGCCGTCGCGCAGGCGATCGAAATGGGCGGTGGTGGCGCGGTCTTCCGCGTCGCGCAGGGCCACCTTCTCGTCGGCGAGCAGGCGGGCGGCGCGGATATCCTCGGTCATGAACAGCGAGGCCGCCGTGGCGAGGTTGGCCGTGAGGCGGTCGATCAGCGATAGCAGCTCGTCCTGATCGCGGTCGTCGAAGCTGAGGCCGCGTTCCAGCCGCTTGGCGGCGTGCGGCAAAAGGTGGAGATCGATGACGTCGCCGGCCTGCTCGAGGTTCATGCTGAACTGCAGGATTTCCTTGAGGCGCCGCTGGTCGCCGTCCGACATGTCCTCGGGGCGGAGCTGCGTCAGGTAGGCCTTGATGGCGGTGTTGAGGCTGTCGAGGATGTCGTCCCGCTCGTGGGTCTCGGCCATCAGCCGGCGGTCGCCGCTCGCCAGTGCCTTGCGGGCGCCGCCGAGCATGGCGGTCAGCACGTCGGCGAGCCGCAGCGCCTCGCGCGCCGCCGCGCCCAGCGCGACGATGGGCACCTCATGGGCGGCCATGTCGAGATAGCGCGGCAGCGACGGATCGGAGGGATCGGTGCGGTCGGGCAGCCAGCGCTTCAGAAGCTCGGCGTAGGGCGCGAGCAGTGGCAGGAACAGAGCCGCCGTCACCAGATTGAACAGCGTGTGGAAATTGGCGACGGCGCGGGTGGCGTCCGGTTCGAAGGCGGCCATCAGGTCGGCGATCGGCTGCAGCAGCGCCAGCGCCGCCAGGGCGCCGACGAGGCGGGTGACGAGATTGCCGATGGAAAGGCGGCGATGGGCCGGGTCGTCGCCGCCCGGACCTTCGAGAACCGGTGTGATCGCCGAGCCGACATTGGCGCCGAGCACCAGGGCGAAGGCGGCGATGGGCGGCACCACGCCATTGGCCGACAGCGACATGGTGAGCAGGATGATGGCGACAGAGGAATGGGTCGCCCAGGCGGCGAGGGCGCCGATCAGCAGGTTGGCGAAGGGAATGGTGGCGATACTGCCGAGCAGCAGGCGGAAGCTCGGCGCATCCTTGAAGCCCTCGAGCAGGCCGAGCAACTGGTGCAGCGCCAGGAGCATCAGGCCGAGGCCGATGAACACCCGTCCGAAATCATGGGTGCGGCTCGACGTATTGCGGCGGAACATCACCACGCCGATGAGAACGAGGCCGGGCGCGACGGCGCTGACGTCGAAGGACAACACCTGGACGATCAGCGTGGTGCCGACGTTGGCGCCCAGCATGACCGCCAGCGCCGGGATCAGCTGGACCAGGCCATCGGCGACGAAGCCGGACATCATCAGGCCGGTGGCCGTGCTGCTCTGCAGGATGGCGGTGACGCCGAGACCGGCGAGAAAGGCGCGGCTGCGGTTCTGCAGGGCCCTGCCGAGCACGGCGCGCAGGCTGGCGCCAAAGGCCCGCTGCACCCCGGTCTGCACCATGTGGGTGCCCCAGAGCAGCATGGCGATATAGCCGGCAAGATCCACAAGCGAGATCGCAAACGCCATTGAGCGGAGCCCTTCCCATCCCTGTTGCAGCCCCGGTCAATTCTATCCCATAAGGATATATTACGCCGGCAAACTAATATGGATATCATAACTATATGATATTATTCCTGAAAAATCCATAGTGCGTGTTCGGTCTGCCTATGTGCAGGGTAGGGCGGAGCTGTTCGACCCCGGCGAAAACCGCCTCGATCCCCCTGGGGCATCCGTCCCAAGGGGTGAGGCGGTGTGTTGTTCAGAGCCCGGCGTCTCACCGGTGATCAGTCGCCGACCCGCATCACCACCCGGCCGAATGGGCGATCCTCGATCAGATAGCGCATGGCCTCGGCTGCGTCTGCGAGCGGGAAGACCCTGGAGATGGTCGGCTGAAGTGCGCCGTCGGCAAGATAGCCGGTCAGCGTCTTGAGGCCGGCGGCGAGGACTTGCGGCTTGAAGGCCCGCATGGTGAAACCGCGCAGGGTGGCGGCCTTCCAGATGGCGTCGGTGACGTTGATCGCCGCTTCCTTGCCGCCGGCATAGCCAACGATGGCGTAGGTGCCGCCAAAGGCGAGGCTGCCGAGGGCGTCGTGCATCAGTGCGCCACCGATGCCGTCGATCACCACGTCGACCCCCTTGCCGCCGGTGAGGCGCAGCACGCCGTCCTTCAGGTTTTCCTGGGAAAGATCGATGACGTGCTCATAGCCGGCGGCCCGTGCTAGCTCGGCCTTGGCCGTAGTGCTGGCGGTGGAAATGGCTAGCGACGCGCCGAGCTTGCGGGCGATCTGCACGCCTTCCATGCCCACCGCGCCGCCGACGCCGGGGGCGAGCACCGTCTGGCCGGGCTGGAAGGAGACGAATTCGGTGAGGATCAGATAGGCCGTGAGGTAGCCAGCCCCGGCCAGGAAGGCCGCGGCATGCTCATCGTCGATGCCGTCCGGGATCGGCCAGAGCCCGGCGGCCGGCGCCGCCACGCGTTCGCGCCAGACGCCATCGGCGACGAGACCGAAGCCCGGACCGGTGACGAACACCCGGTCGCCGGGCCTGAAGGCGGAGCTCCCCGGTTCGACGACGACGCCCGCCCCCATCTGCCCGCCGACCCGCGGCAGGTTGGCAGGCGTCGAACTGTAGAGGTGACCGGAACGGAATGTGTTGTCGAGGGGGCTGACGCCGACGGCGCGCATGTCGATCAGCACCTCCCCGTCGGCAATCGAGGGCGGGGCAATCTCCACCAGTCTGTTTTCCGAGTAGCCGCCAAAGGCTTGATATTGAATGGCCTTCATCGCTGGACCTCCTGTGAGGTTTGGTTTGCGGCGAATGTGCCGCTCTTCGCTCAATCTGGTTTCAAAATTAAACCGATGGACTTGCTAACCGAAGTGGTTTAATTATGCAACCAGAATTTCCAAGGTTGCGATTTGGGATAGAGCCATGAAGGGTAAGAAAACCGACCTTGCCGGCAGCACCTGCGCGATCGCGCGTTCGCTGAACATCATCGGCGACTGGTGGTCGCTGCTGATCATCCGCGATGCCCTGGCTGGTCTGCGCCGGTTCGGCGAGTTCCAGAAGAAGCTGGGGCTGGCGAAGAACATCCTGTCGGCGCGGCTGCGCAAGCTGACGGAGGCCGGCATCCTGGAAAGCGTGCCTGCGTCCGACGGTTCCGCCTATAGCGAGTATCAGCTCACCGAGAAGGGCGAGCAGCTCTATCTCGTGCTGGCAGCGCTGTGGCAATGGGGCGAGAAATACTCCTTCGAACCCGGCGAGCGGCAGCTTGAGATGATCGACCGGGAAACGCAGCAGCCGCTGGCGCCCCTCGAACTCCGAACGGTAAACGGCCGCCTAATCGGGCCCGGCGGCTACAAGAGCGAGAAGATCGATCGACCAGCGGCGTAACGGCGGCGCTCAGGCGCCGGCGACTTCCATCAGCTCGATGCGGTTGCCGAAGGGATCGCTGACGTATTTGCGGCGATAGCCCTCGAGCGGTTCGTCGGCAACCGTCGGAAAGCCGGCCTTCTTCAGCCGGGCGCACAGGCCGTCGAGATCGCTGACGATGAAGGCGGGGTGGGCCTTTCCGGCCGGCTTGAAATCCTTGTCGACGCCGAGGTGAACCTTGACGGTGCCGCTTTCGAACCAGCAGCCGCCCCGCGCGGCGAGATGCGGCGGCTTGGGCTGCTCGGCAAGGCCCAGCAGCTCGCCGTAGAAGGATCGCGCCGCGGCTTCCTGTCCGGCGGGCATGGCAAGCTGAACGTGATCGATGCGTTCGATGGTCATCCTGCCTCTCCGAAGTAGGCTAATCGTTAGGTCAAGCAATATAAGCCATATCTGAGGAGTTAATTGGGTATGATCGTCAGATATGATCACAATGTCAGGGCCAGCTCCGTCTGATCGTTCATGAAGGCCGGCTCGTAATCGCGTGCCGCTGCGCCTGAAACGCCCACTTCCCGCAAAGCGTCTCGCCAGCCTGTGGAAACGCGTTGCGCCGTGTCGCGGATCATCCTCCGCGCTTCCTCCTCCGGAATATCGAAGAAGGCGCTGGCCTCCAGAGCCAGGCTGATCGATCGGGCATGCGCGCCGCCCTCGATGATCGCCGTTTCGAGATGCGGGTTACGGTCCGGCGCCGGATTGACGTCGAAGAGCGGGGACAAACGCCAGCGGCCTGCGCCGACGTAGAGAAAGCCATGGTTCTTCAGATGGTCGTCCTTGTTGGAGACGAGGATGGTGAAGATCAGGCGTCGGTAGAGCTCGCGAAAGTCGGCTTGAGGATCGGCGGCATGCGCCCGCATGAAGTCGACGATTTCCGTGTAGGAGCCGAGTTCCGTCCCCGTCTTGCCCAAAGCGGTGCGCGCCGAGATATAGGGAATGCGCGCGAGGCCGCGCCGATCGAACCGCTTGATCAGCGCTACCGGAAAGGGCGTGTCGGCCAGCTCAAGCCGTGCCTCGGGGGTGTGGATGCCGCACGCGGCCGCCAGGGCGAGCGTAGCGACTTCGACGCGCTCGATCGGCTGCTGATCGTGGACGGAGGTGAACTTGGCCAGCCAGAGTGCGTCGCCATCCCTGACGTTGGCTTTCGGACGGGCGCCGCCGGAACCGCCGGCGCCGGCCAGCGCCCGCATGTCCCTGGCGGAGATGTCCTTCCCGCTTTCGAAGGCGCGGGCCAAGGCCGTGATGGTTTCGAGATCGATGAGGCGCGGCACGGTATCGGGCGCATCGCCTCGGATGAGTTCACCATCCTCATTCAAAAAGCGCAACGCGCCCTGGCGGCAGGTATCGTCGGACAGTGTCAGATACTGGAACTCGTGGAGACCGTTGCCGTAGGCGCGTTCGAGAAGGCGACGTCCCCAGCTGTCTGGCGCGGCGTCGGTGAAGACGCCGGCCAAGGCGTCGCTCGCGGTTCCGGGTTTTGCCGAGGTGTAGAATGGATTCTCTGCCAGCGGTAGATTGGGCGCAACGGCAAAGCCGCGCGGATCTTCCAGCCATGAGGAAGCATAGGCAAACGTCGAGAACTGCCGCGGCCCGGTCTGGGTGAAGCGCAACTGGCCAACCGGAGTGAGGCTTTCGCCAAGCGCGACCTCCGCGACGAAGTCGGCCATCAGAAGGCAACGCCGTCAGGATCGACCGCGTCCCGATTGTCCGGTGTGGCTTCGGATTTGGCCTTCTGCCTCTTCAGCGTGCTCGCATAGGAGCGGCCACGGCGCGGCAATTGCTCCGCCGCCAGCGCAAGCCCCAGCTCATCCTTGCGAATATCGATCAGGTCGGCCAGGCGCTCCACAAGGCCCAACACAACCAGCACATCGGCAAGTGTGCCTATGGCGACACCCGGATCGCCCTTCTCCAGGCGCGCGATGGAGCTCGGGGATGTCCCGGCGCGCACGGCAAGGTCCGCCACGGCGATCCCTCGCCGCAGGCGGGCGTTTCGAATGTCCTGCCCCAGCCTCTCAAGGGCAGGCTTGGTTTTTGGCGACCCCATGGCGACAGTCCATATATGACGAACATTTCCGCTGAATCTGTCATATATGATTATTTATTGATCTGCTCAAGGTGGGCAGGGTTCCTTCGCGTCTCCCTCACTTGCCAAACCTGCTGACGATCAGGTCGGCGGCGTCGGCGATCACCTTGTTCTGGCCGTCCATGTCGAGCTTGGAGCCGGTGTAGTAGATGGCGGCGATGATGGGTGCCTTGTCCGGGCGATAGATGACGCCGATGTCGTTGCGGGTGCCGTTGGCGCCCGAGCCGGACTTGTCGGCCACCTGCCAGGTTTTCGGCACGCCGGCGCGGATCAGCGGGCCGGTGACGGTGCCTGTCACCATCCATTCCTCCAGCTTGTCGCGCGAGGTTTCGGTGAGGACGTCGCCGATGAACAGGGTTTCGAGGTTGGCCTGCATGGCCGCGGGGCTGGTGGTGTCGCGCGGGTCGCCGGGCACGGCGGTGTTCAGTTCCGGCTCGGTACGGTCGAGCCGGGAGATGTTGTCGCCGAGCGAGCGGGCATAGTCGGTCCAGCCGGCCGGGCCGCCGATCTCCTTCAGGATCAGGTTGGCGGCGGTGTTGTCGCTGACGCCGACGGCGGCGGCGCACAGCTCCTCCAGGGTCAGGCTGCCCTTGTCGACATGCGCCTTGGTGACCGGCGCATAGGAGAGCAGATCGTCCTTGCCGTAGCGGATCACCTTGTCGAGCTTCAGCTCGCCCGCATCGACGCGAGCGAGAACCGCTGCCGCCGCCAGGCACTTGAAGGTGGAGCACATGGCAAAGCGCTCGTCAGCCCGATAGGCGATGCGGCTGCCCGTGGTCTTGTCGATGGCTGCGACGCCCAGCCGGCCGCCGCGCGCCTGTTCGAGTTGCGCGAAGGGATTGTCGTCGGCGAGCGCCTTGCCGGTGAACATCAGGCCGAGGCTGGCCATGGCGGCGGTGCCGAGAAAGGTGCGGCGGTCTGTGACCAGAAGGTTGCGCATCGATACCCCTTGCGTGATGAAGCTACGGCCCACTTCTAACCAAGGGCGTGGCGGTTCTAGGGCGTTTCTGAGGCAAGCTAGCGCATGAGGTCGTCGCAGTCGTCCCAGGCGATGATGATGTTCTCGGAGCGCCAGATCGGGCCGGGGTCGGTTTGCCGGGCGATGGCCCTGCCGCCAAGCGCCTGGTAAAAGCCGATGGCGGCGTGGTTGCCGTCGACAACGCCGAGCGCGACGCCGGGGTAGCCGCGCGCCTTGAGATGCTGGGCGAGGCGCTTCAGCAGCTGGCGGCCGATCCTCTGACCCTGGAAGTCCCTGTCGATGTAGACGAACTTGATTTCGCCCCGGCCGCCGTACAGTGGGTCGGAGGCGGCGCCGGCCGCGCCCATGCCGACCAGCCGGCCATCGGCCTCGGCCAGCAGCACCAGTTGATCGACGTTTGGGTTGGCGAGTCTTTGCTTCCATCCCCTGAGCCGATGGGCTTCGTCGAGCGCGGCAAAGGCCTCGGGCGGCGCGAGTTCGCGGCAGGTAGCGCTCCAGACGGTCGCATGCAGATGGGCGATGGCCTCGGCATCTCCAGGCTCAGCGGGGCGAAAGGCGATGTCTGGCATGAAAGTCTGCCGTATCCGGGGGGCGTTATGGTCGCCGCCAGCTTGCCCGGTTTGGCACGGTGGGTCCAGCCGCTCTCACCGATACCCAAACAAATGCGCATCCGGATCCTTCCGGCCAGCAATTTCGGCGGCGACGATCTCGGCGGCGATGGTGGAGAAGGTGATGCCGTTGCCGCCGAAGCCCATGATGGCGAAGACGCGTTCGCGGCCCGACACGCGGTCGATGATCGGCAGGCCGTCGCGCGTCACGCCGAAGGGCGCGCCCCAGGCGTAGGCCGGCTTGCCGAGGTCGATGCCGGTCAGCGCCTTGAACTTGCGGGCGATCGCCTTGGCCTTCTTGCCGATCTTGTCGGGATCGCTGCTGCTTTGTTCCGACGCCTCGTCCTCGCCGCCGACGATGACGCGGCCGGCGGCATCGGTGCGGAAATAAAGGTAGGGGTCGGAGGCTTCCCAGACGAGCGTTTGCTTCAGCCAGGCCGGCAGGTGGGCGAGCGGCCTTGAGGCCAGCGCCCAGGTGGAGACGATGCGATGGGCGGCGCTCTCCATCTCCGGCAGAAACTCGTAGCCGGTGGAGAACACCGCGTGCTCGGCGGTCAGCACGGCGCCGTCGGCCGTGGCGAGGGCCACGCCGCCGGGCAGTTCGGCCATGTCGGAGATATCGACCGGCGAGACGAGCCGCGCCTTGCGGGCGAGTGCTGCCTTCAGCAGGCCGGCGGCGAGCTGCGCCGGGTTGGCCGAGGCGGAGACCGGGGAGAGGATGGCGCCGGAGCGGTCGAGGCCGAACCGGTCGGCCAGCGCGGCGCGGTCGAGATATTCGGCGTCGAGACCGATGGCGGTTCGCGCGTCAGCCTCGTGCTGCAGCGCGCGCGAGCCCATCTCGTCGCCAGAGAGATAGAGAGACGGCTTGCGCTCCATGCCGCAATCGATGCCGAGCCGTTCGGTGAGGTCGATCAGGTGGCCGACCGACTGGGCCGAGCGGAGCCAGGCGGCGTTGGCCCTGGCGTCGCCGATCTTGCGGCGCAGGCGGATCAGCGGCTCGTCGATCTCGTGCAGGATCATGGCGGTGGAGGCGGGGGTGGAGCCCCGCACCGGCGGGCGGCGGTCGACGATCAGCACCGACTTGCCGGCCCGGGTCAGCGCCTCGGCGACCAGCGCGCCGCTGATGCCGGCGCCGACCACGATCACGTCGAACCGCTCCTGCGGCAGCTTGCGCTCGGCGGTGACGGTGGAATTGGGCGTTCGCGTCCAGAGGGAGATGCCCGTGCGGAGGTTTTCGCTGTAGGTGGCGGTATCGTGAGCCATGAGATCTCCGTCGGGGTGGCGGCCAGCGAAACCAGCCGTAGCGGACCAACGGTTCCGGTCGCCGACGGTTCCTTCACAAGGCGGTGTGCCTTTCTCCTGCCACTTCCGGGCGGATCATCGGGCGAGGATCAACCTTTGCGTCGCAAGAGGAGGCTTCGATGGCATCGATCGTTCGCTGGCGGGATTGGGAAGGCGAGGGGTTGGAGCACTGCGTCTGCCGGTTCGAGGCCGAGGGCCTGACGCTGGAAGGCGTGGTGGCGGTGGCGCAGGAAGGGCTGCATGGCGTGCGTTACCGGGTGCGCACCGATGCCGGTTTCTGCACGCGCGAGGTGCTCGTTGAGTTCATCGGCGGGCCGACGCTGCATGTCGAAGCCGACGGCGAGGGGCACTGGCGCGACCTCCACAATGGCGCCGCCCTGCCGGCGCTCGACGGTTGCCTCGACATCGATATCCGCGTGACGCCGGCCACCAACACTCTGCCGATCCGGCGCCTGAAGCTTCAGCCCGGCGAGAGCTGCGACATCGAGGTGGCCTATGTGCCGCTGCCCGGGCAGGCGGCCGGCGCATTTCTGCCAAGGCGGGTCGAACAGCGCTATACTCGTCTGATGACCGACGGTAGCTACCGCTACGAGGGGCTGGGGACGGGTTTTCTTGCGGACCTGGAGGTCGATGCGGATGGATTGGTGATGGATTATCCCGGCGTGTTTCGCAGGATATGAGCAGGCGATGAGCCGGTCGTCCCGGAAGGCTTTCGATCCTTGTTCCCACGGCAAAATCCGGTTTACCTTCCGCCCATGCAGGACCTTCAGTTTCGATCCGGTTATGCCCAGACGAGAGACGGCCTCTCCGAACTGATCGCGCTCATTCATGACGTGTTCGCGATCGATGTTTCGCCGCTCAACCGGCTGGGGCACGATCCGTCCGTTGTCGCTTTCGGCTGGTGGCGCGGCGACAGGCTGGTGGCCAATGTCAGCCTCTATCAGCGGCGCTTGTGGCTTTCGGGACAGGAAGTCCCTGCCTTCGGCGTCCAGTCCGTCGCCGTTCGGCCGGAGTGGCGCGGACGCGGCCTCTTTCGCGATCTGATGACGCGGGCGCTCGACTATGCAGATGCCAGGACAAGTCTGGTCATTCTCGAGACGGGCACGCCGGCGTTGTACAAACCCTTCGGATTTCGCCAGATCGAGGAGGCGACGTTTTCCGGCGGGCTGGAGCGACGGCAGTCGCGGCCAAATCATCGCGCGCTGTCGCTGGATGAGGAGGGCGATGTCGCGCTCCTGCGGGATCTGTTTTCGCGCCGAGCGCCAACATCGCTGCTGGCGTCGGCCTGCGATCATCCGGCCTTGTTCATGCTGAAGGCAACCCTGACGCCGGAGTTCAAGCTGCTTCACCTTCCGGATCTGGGAGCGGTCGCCGCCGTCGAGGGCCTGGACCAGCCGTCGTTGATCCTCCTCGATATCGTCGCCTCGTCCATCCCTTCGCTGGACGAGATCGTTTCCGCGCTCGGCTATGGCGGCGAGCGGGTCGAGGTCCGCCTGACGCCCGATCGTCTGGCGTGGACGCCGGATCATCAGCAACCGATAGAGAGCAATTGTATGGTCCGCGGTGTCTTCCCACCGGAGGGGCAAGCGTTCATGCTGTCGGAGATGCGAATTTGAGGGATCGGTAAGGGAGCTGCATGCAGGACAAGGTTCGCAACGGGCGCTGCGAGTGCGGCAATCTGCGCTTTGCCGTGCGGGGCGAGCCAGTGCACGTTCATGCCTGTACCTGCACCGCGTGCCAACGAAGCACCGGCAGCGTGATGAGCTATTCGGCCTGGTTTCCCGAGGCGGCGGTGACCATCGAGGGCGATTACACCGTGCATCACCATCGCGGGGCGGAGCATCCCGACCGTTACAGGTGCTTCTGCCCGACCTGCGGCACGGGGCGGTTCTTCCGGTCGGGGGCGGCCTTCCCCGACACCATCGGCTTTGCCGTGGGCTCGTTTGCTGATCCAGACTATGCTTCCAATCTTCCGGCGCCGCGCTTCGTTCTCTACTGGGACAACCGGCCGGCATGGCTCGGAAAGCCCGAAGGCGTTCCAGTGCGCGCCGAGGCGGAGGAGTGATGACATGATGACCCAACGTCCTTCCTTTCTCGGTTTGCCCGATCGTCTCGATGGCGAGCGTGCCGCCAGCGCCATGATCTTCGGGGCCGGGCATGGCAGCGCCTATCCGGGGCGGGAGAGCCTGTCGGCCACGGCGGCAGCGGCCATTCGCGCGGCGAGCGCGGTGGATGCGCCGCTGATCGGCCATTGGGATTTCGATCTGGGCGGGCCGCTGTTTGCCGGCGGGCCGGTCAGCGCCGTCGATCTCGGCGATGTCGAGACCTCCCCCGGCGACAGCGCCGGCAACTGGGCGGTGATCGAGGCGAAGACCGACGAGGTGCTGGCCTCGATGGCGGTGCCGATCCTGCTCGGCGGCGACGATTCCGTGGTGCCGCCCTTCCTCGCCGGTTTCGCGGCGCACGGGCCGATCTGGGTGCTGCAGATCGACGCCCATATCGACTGGCGCGACGAGTTGCATGGCGAGCGCTACGGCTATTCCAGCCCGATGCGCCGGGCGAGCGAGATGAAGCACGTCGCCGGCATCGTGCAGGTGGGGATGCGCGGCGTCGGCAGCGCGCGGGCAGAGGAAATCGAGGCGGCGCTCGGCTATGGCAGCCACCTCGTTACGGCGCGCGAGGTGCATGCCGAGGGCGTGGAAGCGGCGCTCAAGCACATCCCGGCCGGCGCGTCGGTGGTGATCACCCTCGACTGCGACGGTCTCGATCCGGCGATCATGCCGGGCGTGGCGGCGCCGAGCCCCGGCGGCCTCAGCTACACCGAGACCATCGACCTGATCGCCGGCGTCGGCCGGCGGGCGCGGCTTGCCGGCTTCGACATCGTTGAACTCTGCCCCAGCGCCGACATCGGCGGCCTCTCGGCACTGACCGCCGCGCGGCTGGTGGTGAACGCCATCGGCGCGGTGGTGCGGCAGGGGTAGGGCGTCATGACCATTATCCTGAAGGACGAGGATCTCCGGGGCTATGCCTTGATGGACGTTGCGATTGACGCCGTGGAGAAGGTCTTTTCGGCGCCGGCGCGCGATGAGGTAGTGGCGCCGCCCCGTCATCACGTGGCGTTTCCGGGGCGGGGCGTTCTGGTGTTCACGGGGGGCGGCGTGCTGGGCGACAATCCGCTCGCCGGCTTTCGTATCTTTGAAAGCTACGTCGTGCCGGGGCAAACGCAGCTCGTCCCCGTCTGGTCGGCCGATGATGGGAGGCTCAAGGGCCTCTTCCTCGGCAAGCGGCTGGGCGCTATCTGCACCGGCGCCATCGGTGGCGTCGCCATCCGGCACATGAGTTCGCCGGACGCCCGCGTCGTCGGCGTCGTGGGCAGCGGCCAGCAGGCGCGAACCCAGCTGGCGGCGGCGGTGGCGGTGCGGGATATCACTCTGGCGCGGGTCTTTAGCCGCGACGAGGCGCATCGTGCCGAATTCGCCGAGGAGATGCAGCGGGAGCTCGGCATCGAGGTGGAGCCCGTGGGGAGCGTGCGAGAGGCGGTCGGGGATGCGGACATCGTTCTTTGCGCCACGTCGAGCCCCGAACCAGTGGTCAGCGCCGCCGATCTGAAGCCGGGTGCTCACGTCAATACGCTCGGCCCCAAGGACGTGGACGCGCATGAGCTGGCGTTCGACGTGGCGGAGGTGGCGAGGGTCATCGCCACCGACTCCCGGGAGCAGGCCAATGCCTATGCCGTGCCGTTCTTTTTGGAAGGCTCGGGCCATGAGCAACGCATGATCGAGCTGTCCGACATCGTCGCGGGAAAGGTGTCGGGGCGGGGAGCGGCGGGGGAGACCACCTTGTTCTGCTCGGTCGGTCTGGCGGGCACTGAAGTGGCAGTGGCCTCGGCGATCTTCGACAGTATTTGAGGGGTTCGATCAGGACCCTGATATCGGCCGTTTCGATCTCGTCGACCTCGCCCCAGCGTCAGCCTGCTTATCGAACGGCTTGTGCTGCGTCCGACGGATCGGAGCGATGCTGACGCCGCCTTCAACCGATCGATGCCGGAGTCTGTCCTCCCGATCGTCAGCCGCCGCCCAGCCAGGGATCGATGATCGGCACCCCTGCTGCCTTGAAGGCGCTGGCGTCGCGGGTGGCAACGGCGAAGCCGTGGGCGGTGGCGATGGCGGCGATGTAGCCGTCGGGCGTCGGAAATCCCTTGCCTGACTGGCGGGCGGCGACGGCGAGATCGGCATAGCGACGGGCGGCGGCGGTGTCGAAGGGGAGAATTCTTCCCTCGAACAGGCCGAGAAGCCCGTCGAGCGTCAGGGCGAGCTTTTCCTTGCGACGCCCATCCGGCAGCGCGCCGATGCCGAACAGCAGTTCGGCGAGGGTGACGCTGGAAAGATAGAGCGTCTCCGCCGCTTGCTCGTCGAGCCAATCGCGAACGGCGGGATCCGGAGCTGGCTTCATCGCCTCGGAGACGACGTTGGTGTCGAGGACGATCATTCGAAGGTCATCGGCTTGGCCGGCGTCCGGTCACGGGTTTGCTCAAGCGCCTCGAAATCTTCATTGGTGAGGCCCGCCTCGCGGCTCAACGCCGAGAGTGCGGAGCCGATGCGCAGACGGCCGGCCGGCCGAACCGCCGCTTCGAGAATGTCGCGGATCTCGGCTTCCGTGCTGCGGCCATTGTGAGCCGCGCGCAGCTTGAGAGCGCGGTGGGTCTCTTCGGACAGGTTGCGAATGGTAACGGCGGGCATCCGATATCTTCCCTCGTTGTTTTGATAGCAAAGATATCATCTATGCATAATTGATATCAATAGGTGCCGAGCACGACGCGGAGGAGGCAACCCCTTCCCCTTGGGAGGGAAGGGATCGCGTTTCGGCGTGTCAGCGGTCAAATGCTGGCGTGCATGTCGTGCAGGCCGGCGTAGACGCCGCCGGCGGCCATCAGCGCCTGGTGGGTGCCTTCCTCGACGATGCCGTCGCGCGTCAGCACCAGGATGCGGTCGGCATTCCGCACGGTGGAGAGGCGATGGGCGATGACGATGGTGGTGCGGCCGCGCACCAGCCCCATCAGCGCCTGTTGCACCGCCCGCTCGCTGTCGTTGTCGAGCGCGCTGGTGGCTTCGTCGAAGATCAGCACCGGCGGGTTCTTGAGGAAGGCGCGGGCGATGGTCAGCCGCTGTTTCTGGCCGCCGGACAGCTTGACGCCGCGCTGGCCGATGTCGGTGTTGTAGCCGTCCGGCAGCGCCTCGATGAAATCATGCGCGTTGGCCGCCCTGGCTGCGGCGACGATCTCCTCGTCAGTCGCCTCGGGCCGGCCATAGCGCAGGTTGTCGATGACGCTGCCGCTGAACAGGTAGACGTCCTGCTGCACCACGCCGACGTTGCGCCGGAGCGAAGCCAGCGTGACGTCGCGGACATCCTGCCCGTCGATGGTCACGCTGCCGGCCTCCACGTCGTAGAAGCGGGGGATGAGGCTGCAAAGCGTGCTCTTGCCCACCCCCGACGGGCCGACGATCGCCACGAACTCGCCCGGCTCGATGGCGAAGGACACTTCGCTCAGCACCAGCGGGCCATCGTCCTCGTAGCGGAAGCTGACTGCGTCGAAGCCGATGGCACCCTTCACCCTGCCAAGCGGCCTGGCGGTTGGCCGGTCGGCAATGTCCGGCTGCTGTTCGAGCAGCTCCATGGCACGGACGAAGCCGGTGTATCCCTCCTGCCAGAGGCGGAAGAAGTTATCGAGCCGCCGCACCGGATCGACCAGCACGCCAACGCAAAGCAAGAGCGTCAGCAGGTCGGCGGCGGTGAGGCCAGCCGTGAGGATGCGGATGGCGCCGACCACGATCACGACGATGGTGACGAGCTGGGCGAAGCCATCCATGCCGACCCACAGCAGCGCCTCGCTGCGGTAGCCCGCTTTCCTGCTGTCGAGAAACCGCTGGTTCTGCACCTGGAAGCGGCTGAGTTCGTCGCGCTCGTTGACGAAGGACTGCACCACCCGGATGCCGCCCAGCGCATCCTCCACCCGCTCGTTGATATCGCCGATCCGCTCCTTGGTCTTGCGGAGGGCGACATTCATCCGGCTGCTGAAATGCGACGCATAAGCCACCGCGAAGGGGATCAGCAACGTGATCAGCAGGGCAACGATGGGATCGATCCAGGCGAGGACCGCCATGGCGCCGCCGAACTTGAGGACGCTGATGGCAAAGTCCTCGGGGCCGTGGTGGAAGAGTTCGCCCAGCCACAGCGAGTCGTTGCTGATGCGGCTCATCAACTGGCCGGTGCGCTGCTGGTCGTAGAAGCTGAAGGACAGCTTCTGGCAGTGCTCGAACAGCTCGCGGCGCACCTGCGCCTCGATCTTCGCGCCCATGGCGTGGCCCTGGTAGTCTACGAAATAGGTCGCCAACGCCTGCACCAGGAAGACGCCGAGCATGGCGCCGCCCAGCATCAGGATCTGATGAAACGCATCCGGCGCACCGGCGAGACCCGACAGCCGGTTGATGACCTCATTGGCGATCAGCGGCATGGCCACCGCCGTGGCGGCGACCAGGATGGCACAGATCAGATCGGCCAACAGCAGCGGCAGATGCGGCCGGTAGTAGGCGACAAAGCGCCTGATACGGGCGCGTGATTTCTGGCGCGCCGGAGAGGCGTTGCGGGAAGAAACGAAGCGGGAGAGGAAGCTGTTACGGCGTTTGTGCCCGCGCTTCTCCCCGGTGAGATTGTTGGAAAGCATGAGTGATCATGTCCCATTGTGCACAGAGGGTTTTGCGGCTGGACATGATCGCTTTCATTTCAATCTCCCTCGGTGAAGAGCGGCTAATATGCCGGTTTTGCGGCGGTATGACAACGATTGGCGCGCCGCGTCCGCCAAATGCCGGTAAGGCGTGTCGTTGGAATATCGACGATGGCCGCCGCGCGTTTGGTGGTGAATGCCATCGGCGCCGTGGTGCGGCAGGGATAGGAGCGCTATTTTGGGATTTGAACAGCCTGGCAGATGTAACCTGCCATGGCCATTCGATAGCTGTTCTTCGATGGGTGTCAGCCCGTCACAACTGGAATGAACTTTCCAATATATACGTAAGGTTCGAGATCGAAGACTTTATCGAGCTCTTCCGAACTATAGATGGTAACCCGGCGTAATTCGTCCGACAGCGCGTTGGTCACCATAGCTAAGCGCCAAAATTGATCCGACATAAGCCCTTTGTCGTGTTCGTTTCTTGTTAAGTAGAATTGAGGGTTTGGACTCGATGTGCCCTTTACCTCCACGTTTAGTGTTGTCTTTCCTTTTGTAAATCTAAAATCGTGTCCGCACGGAAGGTCTGTAACCCGCCTATGGCTATATCCTTTTGATTCGTAGTACTTGATTACAGCTTTCTCTGCGGCTTGCTCTACCATCTTTCGTTGGGCCGGTGTGCCAAACCCTTTCATCGGATCTGCAGCATCGAGCTCGGGATCGGGCGGATTGTTGGTGGTCGGATTTTTTATCGCAACAAGAGCTAGCTCTGCCAAGCGTCTTTTGAGCAGTTTAAAGACGCGCTGTTTATTTCCCTTTGGGTCCTTAATCCCGGCAGGATCCTTTAGAAATGAGTACTTACCTTGCTGGATTGAGGGGTCAGAAAAAGGGGCATTGCGTTCGGCTGGAGGAATGAAGTAGGCGGTTCTGCTAGTTATGCAATAGGACCAAGCGTCCGCCGGCTCTGCAGGGGACTCCTGGATGTCATCCGTGAGTTCAGGTGGACGGAACCAGCCACCATGGAGCTTGGCATCCTCATACCAACCTACGATATGAATCCCTTTGTGCTTGGGATTTTTGGCCAAACAAATAACTGTCCAGCCATCGGGGTCGTCGTTCGATGGTGCGTAGCCTTTCCCCTGTGGTGGAACGTAGCAATGATAGACACCATTTGAATCTGGGAGGAAATTGAACGCTTCGTGGCCACGGCCTTCAGTTTCTTTGCCTTTTTGCGCTTTTAGCCAACGAAAGTTGCCATAAACCTGCTCACCGCGGTACCATTCAGACCAGCCGAACTTAACCCATAGCACCTTTGAAAAATCTGGCATTCTTACTTCCCCGAAACAAACGCCGCCTATACCTATGGTTGTATATTCGCCTGTAAATCTGTCAAGCGCTAAAATCCTGCCAGACTCTTGTAATTGAACGTAATTTTCATGATTAGATCCGGGCTTCAGCGCTATTAGGAGTTCTGTTTGTTCCTCTACTGAAAAATGCGGTCAACCCGCCCTAGAAGTCCACTTTGTCGCGTTGCGATAGTTCTCTAGGGCCAGTGGCGGCTAGTCAGTTCACAACGCCTTCGCTAGTATTTTGTACAACTGAAAAGCTGCAGTGAGAGCGCTTCCGTGACCATCATCCTCAAGGACGAAGATCTCCAGGGCTATGCCTTCATGGGCTTTGCGATCGACGCCGTCGAACGGGCTCTGGCGGCGCGGGCGCGTGGCGAGGGCGTGTCGCCGCCGCGGCATCATGTGGCCTTTCCCGGCCGTGGCGAGCTGGTGTTTACGGTGGGCGGCGTGCTCGGCGACATGCCGCTCGCCGGCTTCCGCGTCTACGATACCTTCGAGGGCAGCGAGCATTCGCAAATCGTCGCCGTCTGGTCGGCCGATGACGCCAGGCTCAAGGGCCTGGTCCTCGGCGAGCGGCTGGGCGCCATCAGAACCGGCGCCATCGGTGGCGCGGCCATCCGGCACATGAGCTCGCCCGATGCCCGCGTGGTCGGCGTGGTGGGCAGCGGCCTGCAGGCTCGGACGCAACTCGCCGCGGCGGTGGCGGTGCGCAACATCGACCTGGCGCACGTCTATAGCCGCGACGAGGCGCGCCGCACCGCCTTCGCCGAGGAGATGCAGCGGGACCTCGGGATCGAGGTTCAGCCCGTCGCGAGCGCACGCGAGGCGGTCGGCGACGCCGATATCGTCATCCTCGCCACGTCCAGCTCCCGGCCGGTGATCGCCGCAGCCGACCTGAAACAGGGCGCGCATGTCAACACGCTTGGGCCGAAGACCATCGACGCCCATGAGATCGGGCTCGACGTCGCGGCCGCCGCGTCCCTCATCGCAACGGATTCCACCGAGCAGACGCGCGCGTATGGATCGCCCTTCTTCCTTGCCGGCTCGGCCCACGAACGGCGCCTCAGCGAGCTCTCCGCCATCGTGGCGGGTATGGCGCCCGGCCGTGGAGCGGACGAGGACACGACGCTGTTCTGCTCGGTCGGTCTGGCGGGCACCGAGGTGGTGGTGGCCTCGGCGATCTTCGACAATCTGTGAGGGGTCCCAAGAGCCGATATCGGCGGCTTGCTTCATTCTGCCTGAGGTCCTGGCCTTCGCCAGGATGACGGCCTGATAGGAGCGGTATGATGCTATGTGGTTGTTCGGTAATATAAATCTGTCATCCTTGCGAAAGCGAGGACCTCAGGCCGAACAGAGCTCAACGCCGATATCGCGCTCCAGCAATGTGAGGCTCAGGCAGCTAAGGGGCTCCTCGATCGATATTGGTGGAGGTCCCTTACAGCAGACCTTCCTCGGCGGCCTGATGGATGGTGCGGATGACCGGCCGGAAGCCGAGGCGGCGGCCGAGCGAAGCGTCGACGTGGAGGTGCCAGGGGTTGTCGAGCGGGGAGGACGAGGGTTCCATCGTGCTTCCGGCGAGCTCCACCAGCTCGTAGATCGAGGTGGGCGCCTCATCAACGATGTTGACGATATGGCCATCCATGGCGCCGGTCAGCGCGAGGGTGACGGCGGTGGCGATGTCGCGGTGGTGGACGAGGCTCATCCGCTTGGCGGGGTGCATGTTGAGGCGCGGGGCATGGCGCGGCAGGTCTTCGAGATGGCCGTCGCCTTCGCCATAGACGAAGCCGAAGCGCAGGATCGCCCAGGTCAGCCCGCTGTCGCGCAAGAGGTTTTCGGCAGCGAGCTTGCTGGCGGGGTAGGCCTGCTTGGGGTCGGCGGGATCGTCCTCACGGCCGGGACGCGGAGTGTCGACGTTGTAGACGTTGGTGGTGCTGGCCATGATGAAGCGGGCGCCGGGGGCGTGCTTCTGAGCGGTGGCGATCAGGTTGCGCGTGCCCTCGAGGTTGCTCTTCCAGATCAGGTCGGTGTCGGGCGTGCGGAACACCGCCGCGAGGTGGACGATGGCCGAGACACCCGCCACCGCCGGCCCGAGCGAGGCGGGTTCGAGGAGGTCGGCCTCAATGGCCGTCATGCCGGATGGCGCCGACTTTCCGGCGCGTAGAAGGGCGCGGCAATCGAGCCCGGCCGCGGCAAGGCGCGGCAGAAGGCGGGCGCCGACGAGGCCGGTGCCGCCGGTGACAAGAATGGTCATGGCTTGGGTCCTTTCGCGAGATGCGCCTCGAGCCGCTCCGTGGCGGTTTGCAGAACTCGGACCGTCACGGCGATGTCCGCCTCGTCCATGCCGCCGAAGGCGACTTTTCTGATGAAGGTGAGATCCGGCAGCATGCTCCAGAGCGCGTCGCCGGTGGCGGTCAGGCGCAGGCGTTTCTGGCGCTGGTCGGCCTCGTCGGGCTGCTGCTCGATCAGCCCCTTGCGCACCAGCGTGGCGACGATGCCGGTCATGGTGGCGCGCTCGATGGAGAGAAGCCGCACGAGATCGCGCTGCATGGTCGGGCCGGCGGTGGCGAGCTGGTAGAGCACGTACCACTGCACCGAGCCGAGATCATAGGGGCGTAGCGCTGCGTCCATGACGGCCCGGCCGGCAAAGTAACAGCGCTTGGCCCAGGCGCCGACGAGGTCTTGGGGGGAGGGGGAATGTTCGTCGGGCAACGAGTGTTCTCCATATCGCTAGTTACCTAGCAAATATGTAAGGTACCGAACAAATGTCAAGACGAGTGCTGCCCTCCGCACTATTCCTTCAGCCAGGGCGAGGCGCTGCTCCAGAAGATCACATTGGCGCCCAGAAAGTCTTCGCCATAGGCCTGGAACTCGGCCTTGGTGAAAGGCTTGCCGGTTTTGGGATTCTTGTAGGTCAGCGTGGGTTCCTGAACGGCCATGCCGACGAAGGCAAGCTTGCCCTTGTAGCGGTTGAAGAAGGGATAGGAATTCTTCATCTGGCCCTTGCGGCCGGGAATGATATCGGGCCCGCCGAGGCCGACGTTGTTCTTGGCGGCATAGTCGAAGATACGGCTCATATATTTGTGGTCGTTGTCCCATTCGCAGGGCCAGAAGTTGACGTATTGCACCACCAGCGATTTGGTGAAGACCCGCCGCGCGAAAGCGAGGTTCTGCATCTCGGCGTCGAAATAGGTGTCGCAGGAAAAGCCGGCCGGCGGACTGGCGGTGGAGACGTCGATGGAGGTTTCTGGCAGATTGACCCCATAGACGCGACCGTCGAGGGCTTTGGCCAGCGCGGCCAACAGCTTCTGATACCGGTCGCGCACGATGGGGTTCCACTGCATCGCCACCCAGCCGTAGCCAACAGGCTGGTTTTCTCCAGGATTGTCGAACTGCGGCGCCAGACCGCCGCCATAGGCGGGGTCGGTCATCAGGTAATCCGGCACGTGCTTGGCGGTTGGCTGGAAGAAGCGATCCTGCACTTGAATGAAGAGCTTCTTCTTCAGGCTGTCGGCAATGGCGAGATCCTTCTCGATGGCGGAAAAATCATAGCGGTCCTTTTCCGGCTCGAGCTGCCGCCAATTGTAGACGATCTGCACGCCGCCAATGTCCGGCCGCTCAAGAATCCGACGGTTGAGCTCGAGATCGCCGGAGCCGGTGTAGAGGAAATTCTCGGCGGCGGATGCCACGCCGCACAGCGCGAGCAGCGCAAGGCCGGAAAGCAAACTCAATGATCTCATGGCGGGCATTTCGCTTTCACACAGGATGCACCCTGCTTGCCGGGAAAGGCGGCGCTTTTGTGATGGTGTTTCGCGAGACTCCCTGCCTCTTTGATCAGCGGAAGGGCCCGGTGTAGCGTTCAGAGAGCTCCCACAGCCGCGCGGCCACGTCGGCATTGAGCGCCTGCGGCGGGATCCTGGCTGCGGTGGGATAGCCGCGCGTTTCGCTGAGCCTGTTTGGGCCATAGTAGGCGCCGCCTTTTGCGTCCGGCGAGGTGGCGGCATAGAGCGTCGGCAGGGCGCCCTGGGCGACGGGCTGGAACAGGAACCACAGCAGCGATCGCATCACACCCATGGCGCTGTGGCGGCCGACACCGTTGTAGAGGAGTTCGGTGCGGGAGACGCCGGGGTGGGCGGCGATGCTGGCGGCGGGCCAACCGGCGGCCTCGGCCCGGCGCTGCAGCTCCAGCGCGAACATCAGGCAGGCGAGCTTGGACTGGCCGTAGGCGGCCATGGGGTTGTAGCTCTTCTGCGCGTTGAGATCATCGAAATTGATGGCGCCACCGCGCGCGGCAACACTCGACAGGCTGACGACACGGGCGTCCCGGCCGGCGCGTAGCAGCGGCATCAGGTGGGCGGTGAGCGCGAAGTGGCCGAAGTAGTTGGTGCCGAGCTGCAGTTCGAAGCCGTCGGACGTTTCGAGCCGCTTGGGCGGTGTCATCACGCCGGCATTGTTGACGAGAAGATCGAGGCGCCCCCGCTCGTGCCGCAGCCGGGCCGCGAAATCGGCGACGGAAGCAAGGCTGGCAAGATCGAGCTGTTCGAAGCGGACCCTGGCGCCGGGTGCCTTGCCGCGAATGCCCGCCACGGCCGCCGCGCCCTTTTCGGGGTTGCGACCGGCGACGATCACCTCGCAGCCGGCGTCCGCGAGGGCAAGCGCGGTCTCATAGCCGAGGCCGCCGGTGCCGGTGACCACAGCCGAGCGGCCGGATTGCGAGGGAATGTCGGATGCAGTCCACTTTGTCATGCTTGAGCCTTCTCAAAATACCGCACTGGGTGTAAAATAATATTCGCACTGAGTGTAATTTTCAAGGGCGGACGAACATGGGGGACGGCGACGAGTCGAAGGCGCCGAAAGAAGGTCTCAGACAGCGCAAGCGGCAGGAGACGCTGCAGCGCATCCGTGACCGCGGCATCTGCCTGTTCATCGAGAAGGGCTACACGGCGACGACGCTGGAGGATATCGCGGCGGCGGCCGGCATATCCCGGCGGACCTTCTTCTATTATTTCAAGTCCAAGGATGAGATTCTGCTGTCGCTGCAAGGCGATGTCGGCAACATGCTGGTGGAGGCCATTCGCCGGGTCCCCGAGGGCAAGCGGCCGCTCGATGCCATCCGCGAGGCGGCGGTGGCGGTGTGCGCCAGCATTCCGACCGACGACATGGTGGCCATCGATCGCCTGATGCGCGAGAGCGAGGCTGTGCAGGCCCGCAAGCAGGCAAGTTATGTAGAGCAGGAAAAGGCGCTGTTTACCGCCCTCCGCGAGCGCTGGCCCGAGCCGGAGCGCGCGACGGGCCTCCGGCTGGTCGCCATGCTGGCCATCGGCGCCATGCGCCTTGCCGCCGAGACTTTCAACCGCGAGGGGGGCAAGCGCTCCATGCCGGATCTGCTGAACGAGGCCTTCGATGCGCTGGAAGGGGAAATGTAAGGGGGTAGGTTGGGGAGCGCTATATCGGCCGATCGGTGCCTTCTGCCTGAGGTTCACCTTGAATTCACGTATGAATCCAAGGTGGACCTCAGCTTGAAAAAGGGCGGGCGGGATATATCGGACGCTGGAGCCGTCAGCCCTCGGTCGTGGAAGCCTCATCCTCCGCTTCCAGCTTCGTCCTCAGCGTGTCGAGCACCCGGCGGGCTGCGGCGATGTCCTTGGCGGCGAGCCCCTTGCCCAGCGCTTCGGCGCGCGGCAGGTAGAGGCGTGAGGCGTCGTCGTAGATGCGCTGCCCTTTGGCGGTAAGCACTACGAGATGGGCGCGCTTGTGATGAGGGTTCGGCTCGAAGGCGACAATGCCGTCCTTTTCCAGCTCGTTGACGATGCGCTGCACGTTCTGGCGATTGGCGCCGAGGTCGCGTGCCAGCCAGGCGACGGGCTGCGCCCGTTCGGCGTAGACGATGGCGCCGAGGATCTGCCAACGGGCGCTCGTCAGGCCGAGCGGCGCGACCATGCGGTCGCCCCAGGTCAGCATCAGGTTGTTCACCCGGAACAGGGTGAGGATCAGGTCGGTCAGGGCATCCTGCGCAGGCGGACGGTTGTCGTATTTTGGCATCATTGACCCTAATTGACATTATGATGTCAAATATGCATCTTAATGACGATACGACCCGGGCGCCGCCAAGACAAGGCGGCGGGGCGCGATTGAGGGTTCCGACCATGACAAAAATCGTCCATCCCGTGGCCGGGGCGCTGGCCATGCTGACCATTGCCGTCTTCTGGCTGTCGACGGCCGTTTTCGAACTCGCGGGCACGCCCGAGATGATTGTCGCGGTGAAGACCGCTATTCCCTGGGGATTCCTGCTGCTGATCCCGGCGATGGCGGCAATCGGCGGGTCGGGATTTTCGCTTTCGCGTGGCCGGTGGGCCGGGCTGGTCGGCACCAAGCTCCGGAGGATGCGGATCATCGCCGCCAATGGGCTGATCGTCCTCATCCCCGCTGCGCTGTTCCTAGCCGCCGAGGCGAAGGCTGGGCACTTCGGCGCCGGCTTTTACAGCGCGCAGGCGATCGAGCTGGTGGCCGGCGCGCTGAACCTCGCTCTTCTGGCCCTCAACATGCGCGATGGTTTTCGCCTGAGTGGCCGAATGAGACGAGGACGGTCAACGCAGTGAAAATGCTGCCTGCACCGCTGTTCCTCACGACGCCGGGGCGAGAATGGCGCGCACGTCGGCTTTGGGTGGGATGCCGAACAGGCGACGGTATTCGCGGTTGAACTGGGTGGCGCTTTCGTAGCCGACGCGAAGGGCGGCGCTGCCGGCGTCGATCCGCTCGGCAATCATCAGGCGGCGCGCCTCGTTGAGGCGCAGGTGCTTCTGGTATTGCAGCGGGCTCATCGCCGTCAGCGCCCGGAAATGGTGGTGCAGGGTGGATTCGCCCATGCCGGCCATGTCGGCCAGCGCGTCGATGCGGATGGGCTGGTCGAAGTTGTCGCGCAGCCAGCGGAGCGCGACGGAGACACGGTTGGTCTGCGTGCCGAGCTCGACCACCTGTCGCAGGCGGCTGCCGACCGGGCCGGTGATCACCCGGTAGAGGATTTCCCGCTGGATGGAGCGGGCGAGGATGGGAATGTCCTGCGGTCGATCGAGCAGTTCCATGAGGCGTAGCGATGCGTCGGCCAGCTCCGGCGTGACCGGCCCCACCGCGATGCCGGTTCCGGTATCGTCGGGCTGAAGGCCGTGCTGGTCGACCTCGGCGATCAGCTCGCGCGCCGCGTCGAGGTCGATATCGAACATGAAGGACGCGTAGGGCGCCGTGGGGCTGGCGCCAATCACCTCGGCGATGGTCGGCAGGTCAACGGCGGTGAGCAGGAAGTGATCCTGATCGTAGGCGTAGACCTCCTCACCCAGCACGACGCGCTTTTCGCCCCGGATGATGAAGGCGAACGATGGCGCGAACAGCATGGATACCGGTGGCATCGGTTTGGTGAGCCGATGCAGGGACAGGCCAGCAATCGCCGTGTAGAAGGAGCCATTGCCCGGAAGGCGACTTTCCACGATCTCGCCCATCCTGATACGGGCGAGTTCGATCTCCTCCGTGGCCATGGCGTCCGTCATCTCGTCCGTTCCTGCGGGGCGGTTGTCCGTCGGCCCTGTTATGCCTCAAAATCGGTGGAGAGCGTGAGCGACTTCCACCGTTCGGCGTTCTCACTCAGTGCCTTCGACTTGCCGGTGAAGACCTCGTAGGCATCGGAGCCGGCCGCCAGCCAGATGGGCGGCTGTTCGGCCTTGACCAATTCCAGCATCAGGGCCCCGAATTTCACGGGATCGCCGGATTGCTGATGATTGCCGGCATCGAGGGCCTGGCGATGGCCGGCCGAGAAGGCGGCGTAGTCGTCGATTGTCTGATCGCCGAAGCGGACGGAGCTATCGTCCAGGAAGTCGGTACGGAACATGCCGGGATAGACTGAGGTGACCTTGATGCCGAAGGGCGACACCTCGCGGCTGAGCGACTCCGACCAGCCGGCGATGGCGTGCTTGGTCGCAACATAGATCGAGGCGCCCTCGAAGCCGTAGACACCGGCGGTCGACGCGATGTTGACGACGTGGCCGGCGCGTTGGGTGCGCATGATCGGCAGGATGGCGCGGGTGACGTCGAACACGCCGAACACGTTGGTGGCGAACTGCCGCGCCACCGTGTCGCTGGAGACTTCCTCGAAGGTGCCGAGCTGGCCATAGCCGGCGTTGTTGACGAGGATGTCGATCCGCTGAAAGCGCGATTTGGCGGCCTCAACGGCGGCGGCGATCGTCGTGGGATCGGTGACGTCGAGGCGAAGCGGCAGCAGGCGATCGCCATGGCCGGGCAGGGCGTCTTCGATGTGCTGGAGATTGCGCGCCGTGGCGGCGACGTTGTCGCCCGCTTCGAGCGCCGCGCGGGCGATTTCCAGCCCGAGGCCGCGGCTGGCACCGGTGATGAACCAGGTTTTCATGGACCTTTTCCCTTGATGTGAGCTGCGGCGGCGGTGCGCCGTTGCCCGTTATCTAGGGGCCGGGAGCTGGCTTTCGCTAGAAACGGTCCTGCCTGTTTCTTGCCTGATCCTGTCGCGGGAGGCTGTGAGCGCCACGTGGTCGGGCTATCCCGCAGGGATTCCTGTTGGTGGCGAAATGGGGTGGAGCGCTATATCGGCCGAGAGTTTTATTCTGCCTGAGGTCCTCGCTTCCGCAAGGATGACAGAATTATATGAACGATAACAGCTGGATAGCGCGGATTCCAGCTTGGCTCCCCTCTCTATCATGCTGTCATCCTTGCGAAAGCGAGGACCTCAGGACGAGAAAGTGGTGAGAGTTGTATCAGGCGTCCTCGGGTGGTGGGAGCGCGATATCGGCCAGGAGTTCCGTTCTGCCTGAGGTTCTCGCTTCCGCAAGGAAGACAGAATTATATGAACGATAACAGCTGGATAGCGCGGATTCCAGCTTGGCTTCCCTCTCTATCAAGCTGTCATCCCGGCGATGCCCCATCGTCTTCCTGAACATCGCCCCGAAGCTCGGCACGCCTTCGGTGCCGACGTCGGCGGCGAGCTGTTGGAGGGCCAGCATGACTGTGGAACTTCAGGCGCGCATCTCCTTTTCCCACCAGCCACGGGTATTGACGTCGGCGGCGTCGGCGAGCGCTTCCAGCTCTGCGATCTCGTCGTCGGTGAGCGCCATCTCCGTGGCTCGGACCAAGCCATCAACGTAAGCAGGCTTGGTGACGCCAATGATCGGTGTCGTGCCTTTGGCGATGGCCCAGGCCGTCGCGACATCGGGAGCGGCGGCGCCCCGCTTCTGGCCGATCGCGGCGAGCCTGTCGGTCAGCGCCTTCAGCTGGGGCAGCATCGCATTGTAGGCCTGGGCACGGTTGGTGCCTTCCGGCAGCGGATTTTCGGGGCTGTACTTGCCGCTCAGGGCGCCCTGCTCGAGCACCATGTAGGCGAAGAACGGAATGCCGCGGTTGCGGCAATGGTCCAGGATCCCCGCGTCCTCGGAGCCGCGGTAGAGCAGGCTGTAATGGTTTTGGACGGCGTCGATCCGGAACCCTGCCTCGCCGAGGATCTGGTCGGCGAGCCTGATTTCGCTGAGGTTATGGTTGGAGACGCCAACGTGCCTGATCTTGCCGCTTTTCAGCAGCGGGATCAGCTGTGGTGTCCACCTGATGATATCGGCCGGATTGTGAATCCAGTAGAGGTCGATGTAGTCGGTGCCGAGGCGCGTCAGGCTCTGCTCCAGCATGTCGGCCATCGGATCGTCGCCGGCTCCGGCCGCCTGCGGGGTGAACTTGGTGGAGAGCTGGTAATCGCTGCGGGGAAAGCGTTTCAGAACGTCCCCGAGAACGGTCTCGGAACGGCCCATGCCATAGACGACGGCGGTATCCCACAGGGTGAGGCCGGCGGCCTGCGCCTTGTCGGCAACCTTTTCCAGGTCGGCGCGCGTGAGGCTGCTGCCGAAATAGCCATCACCGGTCTCGCCGCTGTCACCCCAGGCCCAGGTGCCCAATGCGACTGTCGGGGGCTTCAGATGATCGATCGCCATGTTCGCTCCATATCCCGTGGGGTTTGCCGTGATCCACGCTGCCGGCACTTTGATGCGCGGCGCCCCGAACCGTTAGCCTGATGCCCCGAGATTTCTGCCCGATCCTCCAGAAGTCGCGGGTTCGCGTTGCCGGGCTTTCTCGGCCGTGCGATGGTCGGCTCCATGGAAACGCTGACGGAAATCGCTGCGATCATCGCCAGGCACATCTCGAAGGATGGCTTTCAGGCCACTCCCATCGAGCGTCTGACACTTGTTCGATCCTCCACGGTGACGATGCCGATGCCGAATGTTTACCGGCCGCAGCTCTGCTTCGTGGCGCAGGGGCAGAAGGAGGTCACGCTGGGCGAGCGTGTGTTCCTATACGCACCGGGGCGCTACGGGATCGTGACCTATGACCTGCCGGCCACGGGCCATGTGATCGAGGCGACGCCTGACAAGCCCTATCTCTGCCTATACCTCGATTTCGAGCCGGTGATGCTGGGCGAGCTGGCGTCGCGCGTGCCACCGCCGCCGGACGCGCCATCGCTGCCCATCGGCAAGACGGTGTCCGACGCCGGTGCCGATCTGCTCGACGCCACGCTGCGCCTCCTGCGCCTGCTCGACGACCCGGCGGCGCTGCCCGTGCTCGGGCCGCTCGCCGAGCAGGAAATCCTCTATCGTCTGCTCGCCGGCATGGATGGCGCCAGGATGCGCCACATCACCTCCAGCCAAGGGCGGGTGGCGCAGGTTGGCCGCGCCATCGCCTGGATCGGCAAGAATTTTCGGGAACGGTTCAGCATCGAGCGGCTTGCCGCGGACGTGGGCATGAGTCCCTCGAGCCTGCACGAGCATTTTCGGGCCGTGACGGCGATGACGCCGCTGCAGTTCCAGAAGCAGCTCAGGCTGCAGGATGCGCGCAGCCTGATGCTGGTCCAGAACATCGATGTCGCGACCGCCGCCTTGCGCGTGGGGTATGAAAGCGTCTCGCAGTTCAGCCGCGAATATCGCCGCCACTTCGGCGAACCGCCGGCCCGCGACATCGCTCGCCTGCGCGCGTCGCCGGGCCTGGCGGTGACGGTTTGAGGTCGGCTTGTCGGTGGAGGTCTGGCGGCGCGCCGCTGCTTGATATCACCTGTCAGCGGTGGCCCACCCCTTCACGCTGACATCTGCCAGCGCTTCGAATACAGCCGGTGTGCGTTCCAGGCGGGCGATGGTTCGCGCGCCTTCGAGGGCTGCGACCAAGGCCACCGCGGTGGAGGATGCGCGCGCCGGAGCAAAGCCACACCCCCTGAAATGCGCGGCAATAACCTCGGTCGAAGCGGCAAAACCGCGCGCGACCCGCTCGGTCAGCTCCGCATCGATGGCGGGCAGCTCATTCGCCAGATTTTGCATGAGACATCCATACTGGAAATCGGCTGCGACCATTTCGGCCGCGAAGGCGCTGAAAAGCTGCTCAGCGAACTTCAGAGCATCGCCGGTCGTATTTGCGGAAATAGTCCGCAACACAGCAATCCTGGCTGCGATGTAATGATCGATCGCCTCTTCCGCGAGCTGGGCCTTGCCGCGCGGAAAGTGGAAGTAGAACGATCCCTTCGGCGCACCGCTTTCTTCAAGGATCTGGGTCAGTCCCGTCGCGGTGTAGCCTTGGATGCGAAACAGTCGTTCAGCGGTGGCAATGGCGCGATCGCGCGCGTCGGTCTTGCGTGTCATGCCGCAAATATAACATGCCTCGCTTGACGCTTCTATGGTGATCGCCATACTATGGTGATCACCATATTAAGAGGCCATATGAGCCATTCACAGAGCTTCAAGCCAACGCCGTCCCGACGAGCCGTCCTGGCGATGGGCGCGGCGAGCCTGGTTGCGGCGTCCCTTCGACCGGCCCGCGCAATCCCAATGGGAGAAACTGACTTGACGATGCAGTCCTATGGCGAGGGTACGCTGCCCAATGGTATGCGCTCGCGTATGATCCATGGGGTCAACGGCCTCGACGTTCATATTCTTGAGGCCGGTCATGAGAGTCCCGGCCGGCCGCTGGCGCTGCTTCTGCACGGCTTCCCTGATCTGGCTTATGGCTGGCGGCACCTGATCCCGATCCTGGCCGACGCCGGATACCATGTCGTGGCGCCCGACCAGCGCGGCTATGGCCGCACGACCGGCTGGGCCGGCGGCTATGACGCTCCGCTCGCGCCCTTCGGCTTGTTGAACATGGCGCGCGACGCGATCGGATTGGTTTGGGCCTTGGGGTATCGGCATACGGCGATGCTGGTGGGGCACGACTTCGGTTCGCCTGTGGCGGTCTATTGCGCGCTCGCCCGACCGGATGTCTTTCCCTCGGTTGTGCTGATGAGCGCGCCGTTCCCTGGTGCGCCGGCGTTTCCGTTCGATACCGCGGAACAGGAGGGATCTTCGGCCCAACCGAATACCGACAACCAAAAGCTGGCGGCCGCGCTGGCGGCGCTCGATCCGCCGAGAGAATACTATCAGCAATACCTGAGCGCGCAGCGAGCCAACGATGACATGTGGCACCCGCCCCAAGGTCTGCGCGCGTTTCTTCGGGCGTTTTTCCACGTCAAGAGCGCCGACTGGACTGGAAACAGGCCACATCCGCTGAAGGGGCGAACCGCCGCAGACCTTGCTGAGATGCCCACCTATTATGTCATGGAGCTCGGCAAGACGATGCCCGAGACGGTGGCTCCGTTTGAACCGTCCGTCGCCGAAGTTGAGGCCTGCAAATGGCTCACCGAAACGGAGCTTGGGGTGTACGTGGACGAGTATGGCCGTACCGGGTTTCAGGGCGCCCTGCAGGCTTATCGCGTCGTCTCCGATCCTGGCCTGAATGCCGAGTTGCGCCTGTTTTCGGGCAGGACGATCGATGTCCCGTCGCTCTTCATCGGCGGGACGAGCGATTGGGGCCCCTATTCGGTGCCGGGCGCGCTCGACCTCATGCGGACCAAGGCGGCGACGAGGATGGCCGGCATCGAGCTGATCGACGGCGCCGGCCATTGGATCCAGCAGGAGCAGCCGGCTCGGCTCGGTTCGCTGTTGCTCGCCTTTGCCAAGGAGGCGGCGGATCACGCCGGTGATTTTGGATCTGGCAACCGTCCGGGCATGTCGAAATAATACCCCATGTCTGGAGCTGAGCATGCAGAGCTATCCGAAGATCGAGCTGGCCGCCTTGCCGCCGGCCTCAAGATTGAGTTCGTCCTATGGCCGCGCCGACTTTGCCGATGCGTTCTCAGTAGATTTGCCGGAAACGGTGTCGAGTAACGCGGAGGAGCTTGCCGGGCATGTCTTTACCCAGCAGCCGGGATGGATCGCGATGCTGATGAGCCTTCGAGATGGTCTTGTCCGGCCTTTCGGCATCAAGAGAGCGGCCGATTTCGAGGCCAGCGGAGGCGACCGTATCAGCATCTTTCGGGTCTTCGAGCGACATCAGGACGAGATCATCCTGGGAGAAGACGACAGGCATCTCGATTTTCGCGTTTCGGTCCTCTTGCTGCCGGCGTCCGAGGATAGGCCGCGCCGACTGATCGTAACGACACTTGTCTTCTACAACCGTCTGCTCGGCCGCGCCTACATCGCTCTTATCGCGCCCTTCCATCGCAGGGTGGTGCGAGCGTCGCTCGAACGAGCGCAGGAGCGCGGATGGCCGCTTGATAGCGGCAATCCCCCGGCGTCGTCTTCCTAGAGCTTTTCCGGTGAACTCAGGTTCACCCAAAAAGCTTCATCTCTTCGTTAAGGCGCAGTTCCACACGCAAAACCGGTTCCCACTTTTGCTGGTACTGCTCCAGGGCGAATGAGGTGTCTGACGCAGCGAGAGCCGGCGCGCTTGGGCCGCAGGTCGCGGGATTGAGCAGCAAACTGTGCATTGGCAGACTCGGAGCGTCGATCTGGTTGAATCAGACCGGCGCTTCAGGTTCATGCTTGAGAAGCATCATCTAGACGATGCTCGTTTTACTCCGATCGGATGATGCTTTGCGTGCGAGGCCGGCCATGACGGTGTCCACCAGCCGCTCGGCCTGCGCGCGTCCGTCGGCGTCGGCCGGCAGGCGCCAGAGGAAGCTCATGAGCATCAGGATGTCGGCGGCGAGCAGTCCGTCGCGCATGCTGCCCTCGGCGACGCAGGCGGCGATCAGCTGATCGATGGCGGCAATCACCGGCGCATAGGTTCCCTGGATGGCCTCCTGCGCGGCAGGGCTGTGCAGCGCTTCGCCGAGGCCGTGCTTGACGCGGATATAGTCGGTGAGCGTGGCGAACCAGAGGCGGAAGGCCCGGTGCGGCGCGTTCTCGGCGAGCAGCTGCGGCACCGACGCCACCAGGCGCTCGATGTCGTGGGCGTAGACCGCGAGGATCAGCGCCTCGCGGGTAGGGAAATGCCGGTAGAGCGTGCCGGCGCCGACCCCGGCGCGCTTGGCGATCTCGTTCATCGAGGTCGCCCCCGATTCCGCAAAGGCGTCGTGGGCGATCTCCAGAATGTGCTGCCGGTTCTTCAGCGCATCGGCGCGCTGGGCCGGCTGGGATTGCTCTGTCACGCCGCCACCTCCCGCATATGTTATCGCATGCCCCTTGTTAAACGGAGAACTCTCCGTTAATCCATTGGCGGTGAAACGGAGAATTCTCCGGTCGATTGTTCCTGCACTTTAGGAGGCATCATGGACTACATCAAGCTCGGCACCACCGGCCTGGACGTGTCGCCCATCGCCATCGGCGCGATGACCTATGGCGACCCGAAGCGCGGCCACCCCGTGTGGTCGCTGCCGGAGGAGGAGAGCCGGCCGCTGATCCGCCATGCCATCGAGCAGGGCATCAATTTCTTCGACACGGCCAACATGTATTCGCAAGGCTCCAGCGAGGAGATCCTGGGGCGGGCGCTCAAGGATTTCGCCGACCGGGACGACGTGGTGATCGCCACCAAGCTCAGGCACCCGATGCGCCCCGGCCCCAACGGCAAGGGCCTGTCGCGCAAGGCGATCATGACCGAGATCGACCACAGCCTCCGCCGGCTCGGCACCGATTATGTCGACCTCTACCAGATCCACCGCAACGACCCGAGGACGCCGCTTGAGGAAACGCTGGATGCGCTCAACAATCTCGTGAAGGCCGGCAAGGTTCGCTATCTCGGTGCCTCGTCGATGCCCGCCTGGGAGTTTTCCAAGGCGCTGCACCTGCAGAAGGCCAGGGGATGGGCGCGCTTCGTCTCCATGCAGGACCACTACAACCTGCTCGCCCGCGAGGAGGAGCGTGAGATGCTGCCGCTCTGCAAGGATGAGGGCGTCGGCACCATCGTGTGGAGCCCGCTGGCGCGTGGCCGGCTGGCCCGGCCCTTCGATGAGGCGAAAGCGACGACGCGTTCGGGCAGCGACCCTTTCGCCGACATGCTCTACACGCAACTGACGGCCGACAGCGACCGGGCGATCATCGATGCCGTCGGGGCGATTGCCGCGGCGCGCGGCGTGTCGCGGGCGCAGATCGCGCTCGCCTGGCTGAGGCGCAACCCGGTGGTGACCGCCCCCATCGTCGGCGCCAGCTCGACGGCGCAGATTGACGATGCCGTCGCCTCGCTGTCGATCAATCTCAGCGATGACGAGGTGCGACGCCTGGAGGCGCCCTACACGCCGCGCCACGACTTCCAGGGCATTTCCGACGATCGCCAGATGCAGCGCATCATGGATCAGATTCCCGGCTACACGAGGGTTGCGCGCTGAAAGGGCTGGTGCTTAAGACTCCGCCCCGCAGGCCGGTGCCAGCCTTGTCGGCGCCGGCAGGCGGAGCTTGAAGCCGATGGTGCAGGCGGCGATCAGCACCAGGCCGATGCCCTGCGTCACCGAGAGGGGATGGTTGTAGATCGACCAGTCGATCAGGATGGCGACCAGCGGGTAGACGAAGTTGAGGATGGCGATGGCCGGGGTGCTGAGGCGCGGATAGGCGGCATACATCAGCGCGTAGGAAATGCCGGTGTGCAGCACGCCGATGCCGACGAGCCAGCCCCATGCCGCCGATGGGATGGAATAGCTCGCGAAGGGGGCGAGCATCAGCGCGCCGGTCACCGTCTGGCAGAGCGTGGTGACTTCGGCGCGCTGCTGGCCGAGCTGCTTGGCGAGGATGGTGGCGATGGCATAGAGCAGTGCGGCGAACAGCGTCAGGCCGATGCCGAGCAGCCATCTGTCGCTGTTCGCTGCGGGATGGCCGAGAATGCCGCTCGACAGCACGAGGCCGACAAAGGCGCCGACGATCCAGAGGATCTGCCCCGGCGACACCCGCTCGCCCAGGAAGATCACGCCGATCAGCACCACCATGAAGGGCTGCACGTGATAGACGATGGTGGTGGTGGCGATGGTCGTCATCGGGAAGCTGGCGAAGAATGCCACCCAGTTGACGACCAAGCAGACACCGATCAGCACGGCCATGCCGATGCCGCGCCAGGTCAGTGACGGGTCCGGCAGATAGCCACGGAGCACGCACCAGGCGCCGAGGAACAGGCTGGCGAAGATGCAGCGCCAGAACACCACCGTCACCGGGTCCAGCCCGGTTTCGATCACGAAGGCGCCGATCGTGCCGATGATCACCATGGCCAGCGTCAGCTTGAGGGTGGGCGAACTGAGCGCCGAGCGGGAAGCGGTGTCGGTCATGGGAAACCCTGAAGCAACTCCAGCAAAAGTGGGAACCGGTTTTGCGTCCGGAGTTGCGTGAAAACAATGGGATAGAGCATGTCCGGTGAACCAGAGTTCGCCGGACATGCTCTTGACTGAAAGTCTCCCTTACCTTGCGGGACAAAAACCATCCACTCAAACGAATAGATTTGGACGATTTCATTCGTTATGCTGATAGCATGACCCAATACCCGCTCGACCTCGACCTGCTCAAGACCTTCGTCGCCGTTGTGGAGGCCGGCAACTTCTCCAATGCCGCACCGAAGGTTGGTCGCAGCCAGTCGGCCATCAGCATGCAGATGCAGCGCCTCGAAGAGGAACTGGGCCGGTCGCTGCTGGTGCGGATGCCGCGCGCGGTGGTGCCCAATGCCGCCGGCGCCGACCTGTTGGTCTACGCCCGGCGTCTGCTGCGCCTGTCCGACGAGGCGCGGGCCAGCCTGTCGCGGCCCGACGATGCGGGCATGGTCCGCCTGGGTGTGCCGGACGATTACGCCGCCTTCGTGTTACCGCCGGTGCTCGCCCGCTTTGCCGAGGACTATCCGCGCGTCAACGTCGAGCTGGTCTGCGAGCCGTCGCGCCTTCTGGTGCCGGCGGTGGAGGAGGGGAGGATCGATCTCGCCATCGTCACGCGGTTGCCGCACCAGCCGTTCGAAGTGGTGCGGCGGGAGCCGTTCGTCTGGGTGGCCTCGCCCCATCACGTCGCCTGGACGCTCGACCCGTTGCCGGTGGCGCTGTTCGAGACGGCCTGCGCGGCGCGGATGAACGTGGTCGATGCCTTGAGCATCGCCGGCCGGCCCTATCGCAGCACCTATTCGAGCGCCAGCCTTCTCGGGCTTTGCGCTGTGGTGCAGGCCGGCCTCGCTGTGGCCGGCCTCGCCCTCTCAAGCGTGCCGCCGACGCTGACCATCATCGGCGAGGCGGAGGGCCTGCCGCCGATGGAACCGCTCGACATGAGCCTCATCCGCAACCCGGCCTCGGACACGGCGGCGGTCTCCCGGCTGGACGAGTTCCTGCGTAAGGCCCTGCACGGCTGAGGGGCGCGGTAGCCGGGCAGGCCGTTTCACGACGAGTGAGCGGATAGTCGCTTCCGAAGTATTTCCCCTTAGATCGAAGGTCGATTGACTAGTTTTGACACGTTATCTCGCATACATCTCATTCATATTGGCATAATTTGCGATTTTTGGCATTAAATCCCGATGATTAATATGATCCGTTCATACTGATTTGTTTAGAATATCCCGCGATGATGCAGCCTCTGATTTCTATTCGTCTGGCGGTTCGCCAGATCTGACGCGGGGCGCAAATGTCCATACGTCTTCAATTGCTTTTCGTAACCGCACTGACCGCTATTCTCCTGACCATCCAGGTGGTCATCTCCTTTTTCAGCGCGGTTGACGCAACGAGAAGCGCCACCGAGACCATCCACGCGCAGGCGCTGCAGGATCTGGCGCTCAGCGTCACCCAGGGCTTTGCCATCGATCGCGGCCAGACCAATGGCGTGGCGAGCGGCCTGCAGCTTTCGCCCGAGGCGAGCGACAAGCTTTCCGCCGTGCGCAAGAAGAGCCTTGCCGATCTCGATAGTCTGCTGACCGAGGCCGGAAGCAACGACACCAGCGCGGTGAAGGCGGCGGTCGCCCAGGCAAGCGATGTTCGCGGCCGCATCCACGGCAGCCTGCCGGCAGACAAGCAGGAGCGGCAGGCGTTATCGCGCGACTGGTTCGCGGCGCAGACCAAGGCGATCGAGGCAGTGGATGCGCTCGCCAGCAAGATGGTGGCCGAGGACGACCACATGGCCAGCACGCTTCTGGTGCGGGCCGGCGAGGCGCGGCATCAGATCTGGGAGATTGCCGAGTTCCTCGGGCGCGAGCGCGGCATGGTCAACGGCCTTCTCGCCTCGCAAGCGGTACCGACCACCGAGCAGCTGATACGGCTCGCCGAATATCGCGGCCACGTGCTCTCCGCCTGGACGGCGGCGCGGCCCAAGGTGGAGCAGCTCGGCGCCGACATGTCCGGCCCGCTGTCGGCGGCGCAGGACGCGCTTTCCGGCTCCTTCGATCAGACGCGCCAGACCGTCTATGGCGCCTTCCTCGCCGGCAAGGCGCCAGCGATGGCCGCGCAGGACTGGTTCACCGAGGCGACCAAAGCCATCGACAGCGTCGGCGCGCTGCAGAAGGCAGTGGGCGCCCATGTGGCGGGCATGATGGAGGCGCAGCGCTCGGCCGCCAACGGCGAATTCGTCTGGGCCTTCGTGCTGCTGGCCGGTGCGCTGGTGGCTACGGCGCTGACGCTGGCCATCGCCCATTGGGGCATCACCTCGCCGCTGACACGCCTGACCAATGTCACCCGCGCGCTGACCGCCGGCCAGCTCGACGTCGATATTGCCGCCACCAGCCGGGGCGATGAGATCGGCCATCTGTTCCGCTCGGTGATCGAGTTCCGTAGTGCCCTCGTCGAGGCGGCTGAGCTACGCGAGGAGCGCGCCCGGCTGGAGCAGGAGGCCGAGGCGGAGAAGCTGCGCAACCGGCAGAAGCTCGCCGACGGTCTGGAAGCCACGGTGGGCACGGTGGCCGCCTCGCTCGGCACTGCCGCCTTGCAGCTCGAAAGCGCCGCCAACACGCTGTCGGCCGGCGCCGAGGAAACCTCCAACCAGTCGACGGCGGTGGTGCGCGCCGCCGAATATGCCCAGCAGGGCACGCAATCGGCAGCCGGCGCCACCGAGGAGCTCTCCTCATCCGTGAAGGAGATCGGCCGGCAGGTGGAAGCCTCCAGCGAGGCGGCGAAGGCGGCCGTGCGGCTGGCCGACGACACGGCCAAACAGGTGCTGGGCCTTGCCCACACCGCCCAGCAGATCGAAACGGTAGTGGCGCTGATCGCCGACATCGCCGCGCGCACCAACCTCCTCGCGCTCAACGCCACCATCGAGGCGGCGCGGGCCGGCGAAGCCGGCAAGGGCTTTGCCGTTGTCGCCTCCGAGGTGAAGGAGCTGGCGGCGCAGACCGAAAAGGCCACCTCGGAAATCTCCAGCCAGGCGACCGAGATTCAGACTGCCACCCGCGCCTCGTCGGAAGCCATCGAGACCATCGCCACCCGCGTGCGCGACATCGGCGCCACCACGGCCGCCATCGCCGCCGCCGTCACCGAACAGGAAGCGGCCACTGCCGAAGTCGCCCGCTCCATCTCCATGGCGGCCGGCGCCGCCAGCGAAGTGGGCGGCAGCATCTTCGGCGTGGCCGATGCCGCCAAGGAAACCTCGCGCACCTCGTCGGAGGTGAACGGAGCCGCCTCGTCACTCAGCGGGCTGGTGGGCCAGCTCAAGCAGGAAGTGGCGAACGTGGTGGTGGGGCTGAGGGGGTAGTGGTTCGAATCTCACTCCGTCCGCCATTTCCGGCAAGCGGGCACGTCCAAGGGGGCTGGGCCATGGTCGAGATCGTTGCCGAGAAACCCGGTGGCGATCTCGCTTCGGATGCGCTGCTGCTGCGGTTTCAGAGGCGTACGCCGGTCAGGTGCTCGCTCAACACCCAGAGACGCTCTGCCGCAGTCCGGTCGATGGCCCAAGGCAGCACACCATCGAGCGGCTTGTGATCGGCGGGGACGGCCCAGGCGATATCCGCGTTCTCGCAATAGACGCCGCCCATGCCGGCAAGTGACGGGCTTGTCGCGCACCAGACCGTCGTGGCGGCGCCTTGCTGGGGCGTCTTGTAGAGGCCCCGTTGCTCGGCAGGAATTTCGCCCTGCGCATTGCGGAAGCCGCGCGCCTGCAGCTCCTCGAGGGTGATGAAGCGCTGGAGGTTGGTTTCGATCCGCCCGGGATGCACGGCGAAGGCGCGGACGCCCTGGGATTCACCCTTCTCGTCCAGATCCACGGTGAACAGCACATTCGCCGTCTTGGATTGACCATAGGCCTTCCACTTGTCGTACGCCCGCTCTTCGAAGTTGGGGTCGTCGAAATCCATCGGCGCCTGCCGATGCGCGCCCGACGACAGGGTGACGACGCGCGCGCCCTGAGCCCTACCAAGCGCCGGCCACAGCCGAACCGTGAGATGGAAATGACCGAGATGATTGGCCGAGAAATGCGACTCGTATCCGCGGGCGTCGCGCATCAACGGCGCGGCCATGACACCGGCATTGTTGATGAGGAGATGCAGGGGGCGACCGCCGGCCAGGAAGGCTGCGGCGAAGGCATCGATAGAGCCGGGGTCCATGAGGTCCAGCCTGCCGACCTCAACCCTTGGAATGTCGGCCAGCGCTGCACGGGCCTTGTCCGGATCGCGTGCCGGCACGATCACGGTGGCGCCCGCCTGGGCCAGGGTGCGCGTCGTCTCCAGACCGATCCCCGAGGCACCGCCGGTGACGATGGCAATCTTGTCGTGGAGATCGGCGTTGCCAATCGTCTCGAGTGCGGTGCTCTCAGGGCCGAAACCTGAGTGAATGGGCGCTTGCTTGGAAGGCATGATGTTTCCTTGGAAAATCAGGGTTGCATGACGATGCATTCGAGATTGCCGGCGGCGGCCGCCGCTTCCATGGCTTTCGGCAACTCGGCGAGCGGATATGGGCGCGTCTTGATCGCGGTGATGTCGAGGAGGCCGCCGCGCAGCAGGTCGAGCAGGCGGCGATAGGCGCTTGCCGGATACATGAACTGCCCGAGAATCTCCCAGCTGTGCAGCATGGTCAGGGTGTAGGGCAGGGGGAGCGGCGTGGTCATGCTGCCCATCAGCACCAGTCGCCCACCTCGGCGCAGGCTGTGAAGGGCCGCCAGGGTGGCATTGGGGTCGGTGGCATTGCCGACCATGTCAAAGGCCATGTGCGCCCCGCCTCCGGCTGCCGCGCGCAGAGCCGCCGCATCTTCGGCAGGATTGCCTTGCAACGTCACCGTTACCACCCGTGGGCCGCCGGCTTTTGCCACCGCGTCGAGGGCGGTGCGGTTGCGGCCGGCGGCAACGACGCGCGCCGCGCCCATGGCGACAGCCAGCAACACCGCTGCCGTGCCGTAGGCGCCCGTCGCACCGGTGACGATCAGGGTCTCGCCGGCGGCGAGTCGGCCGCGCAACAGGCCGCCAAAGGGAACGATGCAGCGAGTCACCGCGGCGAGCTGCAAGGCGCTGAGGTGATCCAGCCCCTCCGCCGGTGTTATGGCTTCAACGGGCAGCAGCGCAAATTCGGCAAGCGTTCCGTCCGGCCAATCCGCCAGCATGGCGTCGGTGCCGGCGCCTGCCGTCAGGCCGATCAGAACCTCTGCCGGGTCATCCACATTGTCCCGCGCGATAAAGTGGGACGACAGGAGAACGCGCTGGCCGGGTTCGATGTGCCAGACATCGCGGCCGACGGCTTCGACGGTGCCGACGCCATTGGTGCCGATGGTGAACTCACCGCGCGGCGGGTTGTAGAAGGGCAGTTGCCCCTCGACGTAGCCTTTGAGATACGACATCAGCACCGAAGCCTCGATGCGGACCAGCACGCTGCCCGGCCGTGGTTCCGGAATGGCAATGTCCTTCACGACCAGGGCGCCGCCGGGACGACTGAGCCGCCAGGCTTTCATGAGAGAAGGCATGTCAGTCTCTCCTATTGACCGTTTCATCCCTCATTGTTGTCCGAATGATCCGGACGATCTATAATCGTTCAGCCGGATTTCCTATTCGATCATACGAGACTGCCGATGGATCCGTTGTCCGACGTCTTCATGCTGTTGAAGGTCGAAAGCGTGCTTTCGGTGCGGCTCGAAGGGGCGGGGCCGTGGGCCTTGCGCTTCCCCGCTTATCGCCACGTCAAATTTGGCGGCGTGATCGAAGGCGCACGCTGGTTGTGGATCGACGGTTCCAGCGAGCGCGTGAAGCTCGATGCCGGCGACTTCTACCTTTTGACCGACGGCCGTCCCTATTGCTTTGCCAGCGACCCGGCCGCGCCGCTCCAGGATGGCAGCCGGATCATGCGTGACCACCTCTCAGACGATGGGATCGTTCGCTACGGCTCAGGCACCCCAAAGACGGTTGGAGCCGGAGGGCGGTTCGTCTTCGATGAAGAGATCAGTCGATGGCTGCTCGAGCTGCTGCCGGCGTTGATCGTCATTCGCCACGCCTCGCCGCAGGCGCGCGCCCTTCAGCCGGCGCTCGATCTCATTCGTCTGGAAACCGAGGCGGTACGGCCCGGCGCTGTGGCGATCGCGGCGAGCCTTGCCTCCATCGTTCTTGTCAACATCCTGCGCGCCCATCTTGCCGGCGACGCACCGCCGACCGGATGGCTCGGCGCGCTCGCCGACCCCAAGATCGGCAAGGCGCTGCGGCTGATGCATGGGGACGTCACGCGCCGCTGGAAGGTCGCCGATCTCGCGGCGCTGGTGGGCATGTCGCGGACCAGTTTCTCGGAGCGGTTCCGTGAGCGCGTCGGGCTTCCGCCGCTGGAGTATCTCACGGGGTGGCGGATGACGATCGCTCGCCATGCGCTGAAGTTCGAGTCCGATGCGCTAGCGAAGATTGCCATGAAGATCGGCTATGAATCGGAGACCGCGTTCAGCCTGGCCTTCAAGCGGATCTTCGGCGAAAGTCCGGGGCAGTACCGCGCAAGAGTGCGAGCGGCCGCTCCCACACCGATGGGATCAGATGAAAGCCAGTCCTACACGTTGGGGATCGAGGCTTAGTCATCGCGCCGCCAGCGAAGTGGAGCTGAGGGGGCGGGCGGCCCCCTCCTTTGGTCAGGTGTTCAACCCGCCGTCGACGTTGAGGATCACGCCGCTGATCTGCCTGGCCTCAGGGCTTGCGAGGAAGGCGACGGCGGCGGCGACGTCGGTCGGTTCGCCATAGCGGCCAAGCGGCATCAACGAGCGCTGCCAATCGGAGTATTCGCCGTCGGCGGGGTTCATGTCCGTGTTGGTCGAGCCGGGCTGAACGAGATTGACGGTGATGTCCCGGCTGCCGAGCTCGCGAGCGAGGCCGCGTGTCATGGACTGCAGCGCCGACTTGGTCATGTAGTAGACCGAGCCGGGATCGCCGACGATGCGGTCCGCACCGGCCGAGCCGATCGAGATGATACGTCCACCCTTTTTGAGGTGGGGGATCGCCGCCTGGGCGGCCAGGATCGGCCCGCGCACGTTGACCTTCAGCATCTCGTCGATCTGATCGATGCCGATGTCGGCGATCAGGCTGTAGTGCGCGACCGCTGCGTTGTTCACCAGAATGTCCAGTCCGCCAAGGGCGCCCACGGTTTCATCGACGGCGCGCTTGATAGCCTCGGGATCGGCACTGTCGGCCTGGATGGCAACGGCCTTGCGGCCCTTCTCTTCGATCGATCTGACCACCGCCGCCGCCCGGTCGGCCGAGCCGGCGTAGGTGATCGCGACATCGGCGCCCTTGTCGGCCAAAGCCAGCGCAATCGCCGCACCGATGCCCCGGGATCCGCCCGTCACCAGGGCGCGCTTTCCAATCAACTCGCTCATCGTGTATCTTTCTGTAATGATCGATACAGAAATAGCTACTTTGAACGGTTGGCGCCTGTCAATATTTTTATATCGATCGTTTCAGAAATGGAAGCGTATCAGATTCCGTTCGCGATGGTCTCGCGTCAGACAATCCGCCCAACACTTCAACGAACCTGGCGCGTGCCGGCCGGCCCCGCTGCGATGAGTTGATCGAGGCCCGCAAGAAATGTCTTGAGAACGGGCGAGGCATTGTCCCGGCGATAGCCGACAGCCAAATCTATGGTCAGCGGTTCGCCCATGAGAGGCCGGCTCACGACCGACCAGGGCAGCAGGGCCTGAACATAGGCCGGCATCAGCGCCACCCCGCGGAGCGAAGCGACCAGTGACAGCACCGTCGAGAAAGTCTCGACGCGGTGGCTGGGCGTGAGGTTCACCCCCTTTTCCCGCAGATAACCCTCGACCACCTCGCGCAGCACGATCGCGATATCGGAAAAACCCACGAGGGTCTCGCCTTCCAGCGCTTTCGGGTCGATCTCCTTCTCTGCGGCTAGCGGGTGATCGCTCGGCAGGATGACGACGATCGGCTCCTTGGCGATCACGTCGTAGACCACGTCCGGCTTCGGCTCGACACGCAGGAAGCCGAGGTCGATCTCGCCGTTCTGCAGCGCCTCGGCAAGATCGGGTGAGTACATGCTCGTCACCTTGAACTCGATCTTCGGCAGTTCGGCACGGAGAAGGCGGGTGACGTGCGGCAGCCAGTCGACCTCCTGTCCGGTCAGAAAACCCACGGAGAAGACGTTCTTGGCGGGGCGGGCGGAACGACGGGCGGCCCGAACCGCTTCCGCCGCCTCGCTGACCGCGAGGCGCGCATGGACCAGAAAGGCGCTTCCCGCCTCGGTCAATTCCACGCCGCGGGCGCCACGGATGAACAGCGGCGCGCCCACCTCGATCTCCAGGTCCCGGAGCTGCCGGCTGAGGGAGGGCTGGGCGGTGTGCAGCCGCGTCTCGGCGGCGACGGTGACGCTGCCCGTCTCGGCCACGGCGATGAAATAGCGGAGATGCCTGAGCTCCATCACTGACCCATGCCTCGAAGATATGGGAGGCAACATACAAAGTCTTTCTCAATGGCGCAACGAAGACCTACCTATTGGGTCAACGGGAAGCGGCCGTTGGCGATGAACGCCAGCCGACATCCCAAGTTTCGGAAGAAAATCTTTCGTCTTTCCCGTGTCTTGGAGAAATAGTCATGAAAGACCATGTCATTCTGATCACCGGTGCGCTCGCCGGCATCGGCCGCGCCACCGCGCTGGCGGCTGCGGACGAGGGCTACAAGATCGTCGTCTCCGGCCGCAATTCCCAGACCGGCGAGGCATTGGAGGCCGAACTCCGAGCTCTCGGCGCGGATGCGCAGTTCATCAAGGCGGATGTTCGCCATGAGGAAGACGTTCGGGCGTTGATCGATGGCGCGGTCGCCCGCTTCGGTCGGCTGGACGTCGCAGTCAACAATGCCGGGACCGAGGGGCAGCCGGGGCCGGTCACCGCGCAGACCCCGGAAAGCTATGCCGCGACCTTCGACACCAATGTGCTCGGCGTCGTCCTCTCCCTGAAGCACGAGGCCCGCGCCATGGTCGCCCAGGGTGGTGGCAGCATCGTCAATGTCTCCTCCACCTATGGGCATGAAGGGGCGGCCAACGCATCAATGTATGCCGGCAGCAAGCATGCGGTCGAGGGCATTACCAAATCCGTGGCGCTCGAACTGGCGTCGTCCGGCGTGCGCGTCAACGCCGTGGCGCCCGGCCCGACCGAGACGGGCATGCTCACTCGCTTCACCAGGACCGAGGAAAACAAGGCGCGGCTGGCATCGGGCGTGCCCCTGGGGCGTGTTGGCCGGCCCGAGGAGATTGCCCGCGCGATCCTGTTCATCGCGTCCGAAGCGGCGTCCTTCGTCACCGGCCAGATCCTCTCCGCCGACGGGGGAAAGACGGCGGGCTAGTGCCAGCGCCGTTGCTAGGTCAACCGTCCACCCACAAAGGAATTTCACCGTGACCAACCACACCCATGACACTGCCCCGACCCAGTTCGTCGAGGCCAACGGCATCCGCTTCGCCTATCGCCGCTTCGGCAAGACGGGCGGCGTACCCATCGTTCTGAACGTCCATTTCCGCGGCACGATGGATCACTGGGATCCGGCCGTGACCGACGGGCTGGCGCAGACGCGCGAGGTCCTCTTGTTCGACAACGCCGGCATCGGCGCCAGCTCGGGCGAAACGCCGGCGAGTATTCCCGCCATGGCGACGGACGCCATCGCCTTTATCAAGGCGCTCGGGATCGGCAAGGCCGACATCCTGGGATATTCGATCGGCGGCAAGGTCGCCCAGGAGATCGCCGTGCAGGCGCCCGATCTGGTGCGCAAGCTGATCCTGGTGGGTACCGGGCCGCGTGGCGCCGACACCGCCGCCAGCAAATCCGGCGAGATCTTCTCGGCCACCTACGATCCCCCGGAACATCTGTGGATCGCCGCGCACTTCCTTCCCAACGCGGCCGGCCGCGCGGCTGGGCTGAAGTTCCTTGGACGCAAGCTCCGTCGCAAGGATCGCGTGCCGGAGGTCAGCGAGGCATCCGCCGCCGCGCAATACGCGGCGATCGTCAAGTCGAACGAGACGAGCGATGGCGTGTGGGATTACCTCGCCGATATCAAGCAGCCGGTGCTGGTGGTCGACGGCAGCAACGACCTGATCATTCCCACGATCAACGGCTTCACGCTGCAGCAGCGCCTGCCGAACGCCCAGCTTGTCGTCTACCCGGACTCCAGCCACGGGCCGTTCTACCAGTATCCCGAGCTGTTTCTGGCCCACGCCAATCTGTTCCTCGACGCCTGATATCGCGTGAGCATCCCTCGATCTTCAAAGGAAAATGATCATGACACCGTGCAACGGAAAGACCGCGCTCGTCACCGGCGCCTCGCGCGGCATCGGACGCGCCGCCGCCCTGGCGCTTGCCAAGGCCGGCGCCCAGGTTGTCGTTCATTACGGCCGTAATGCTGCCGAAGCGCAGTCGGTGGTCGACCAGATCAAGGCAACCGGCGGGCGGGCCGAAGCCGTCGGGGCCGATCTCGCCGATCCCCAGGGCGCGCACAAGCTTGCCGCCAAGGTGCGCGAGATCGTCGGCGATCGCCTGGATATTCTGGTCGTGAATGCCGGCATCTCCAGGGCGGCCACGATCGAGGAGACGACCCTTGAGGATTTTGACGCACTGTTCGCGGTCAATGTCCGCGCGCCGTTCTTCCTCCTCCAGCAGCTGCTGCCCATCCTGAAGGAGGGTTCCAGCGTGGTCTTCACCTCGTCGTTGGCGGCGCGGGCTGCCGTGGGAAATCTGTCGGCCTATGCGGCGACCAAGGGCGCGATCGACACGCTGGTCAAGCACTTCGCCCTGATCCTCGGGCCGAGGGGCGTGCGGGTGAATGCCGTCGCGCCGGGGGTGGTGGAGACCGATATGTCGAGCTTTGCCGGGACCGATGCGGGCCGCGAATTTACGCTCGGCATGCAGGCGCTGAAGCGCGTGGCCCAGCCCGACGACATTTCCGGCGCCATCGCCTTCCTCGCCTCCGACGCCGCGCGCTGGGTATCCGGCGACACCCTTCGCGTGGACGGCGGCTCCAAGCTCTGATCGCACTCACCTTCAAAAGGAGACCATCATGGCTGAGCGCACCAGAAAGATCCCGGGCCCCGATCATCCGATCACCATCGAGCCGAACACGGGCCGGGTGATCGTCACCCTTGGCGGGCGCGTGATCGCGGACAGCCGCGCGGCGCTCATCCTGCGCGAGGCAGCCTATCCGCCGGTCCAGTACATCCCGCGCAAGGATGTGGACATGGCGGCTTTGCTCCGCTCCGCCACGACGACCTACTGCCCGTACAAGGGCGAGGCCGGCTACTTCAGCATTCCGGCCGGCGGCGAGCGGTCGGTCGACGCGATCTGGACTTACGAGACGCCTTACGACGCCGTAGCCGAGATCAAGGATCACCTCGCTTTCTACCCCGATCGCATCGACGCGATCGAGCAACGCGACGCCTGATTGGCGCCCTCAAAGGAAACTTCATCATGTCCAAGCTTACCGGTAAGGTCGCCGTCGTCACCGGCGCCTCGAAAGGCATCGGCGCGGCCATCGCCAAGACCCTGGCGGCCAATGGTGCTTCCGTTGTCGTCAACTACGCCTCCAGCAAGCCCGGCGCCGACGCCGTCGTGCAAGCCATTACCGGCGCTGGCGGAAAGGCCGTCGTGGTCCAGGGCGACGTATCCAAGGCCGCGGACGCCAAGGCGATCATCGATGCGGCCATCGCCGCCTATGGCCGGCTCGACATCCTGGTCAACAACTCGGGCGTCTATGAGTTCGGCCCGCTGGAAACGGTCACCGAAGCGCAGTTCCACAAGATGTTCGACGTCAACGTGCTGGGCCTGCTCCTGGTCACGCAGGCGGCAGCCGGACATCTCGGCGAAGGGGCAAGCGTCGTCAACATCGGCTCCGGCGTCACCGCCATCACGCCGCCGCAGACGGCGGTCTACACTGCCACCAAGGGCGCGGTCGACGCCATTACCGGCGTGTTGGCGAGGGAACTCGGGCCCCGCAAAATCCGGGTGAATACCGTCAGCCCCAGCCTCACCGAGACCGAAGGCACGCACTCGGCGGGAATGATCGCCTCGGAATTCGAGGCCGGCATCATCGCCCAGACCCCGCTCGGGCGCCTTGGCCAGCCCGAGGACATTGCCGATGTCGTGGCTTTCCTGGCCTCGGACGACGCGCGCTGGCTCACCGGCGAGCAGATCCTGGCAGGTGGCGGCCTGCGTTGATCCTCAACCTGGAGAGCTTTTCCGGCGGATTCCGGTTCACTGGGAGAGCTCTACTTAGAGCGTGTCCGGCGAACTCTCGTTCGCCAACATGCTCTAGTTCCTTGTTGCTGCATTGCTTTTGCGGAAAACCGGTTCCCACTTTTCCGCGCAATGCTCTAGCTCTTGAGTGAACGTTCGGCGATCCAACGAAGACCCGAAATGCCGGGTAGAAATACATGTTCTCCCCCTCGCGTGGCGGTAAATGCAGGAATTCCCTGGACCCGCTTTCGAACCGGCTTTGCCGGAAACTGGAAATCGTCAGCCGTATCCCGTCTTCCAACGATAGGGTCCGTTCTGGCGCCATGGGCTATGAAATCTCCGTCGTTCACCCATTGAGCCTGGACAAACTCAAATTGTCTGCCGGGACTGGCGTTGATGATGGCCAGCATGATCCCGCGATCGGCTCCGTCGTCTGCAATCGCTTCCTCGGGTAACGCTGGCCCAAAGGCGAAGCCTCGGCGAAGCACGCGATGCAGTCGAATATTCGTCAAGGAATCCTTCAGCGCATCGCGTGGGTTAACCCGGCGAATGTGGCTGCCGACGGGTGTTTTCTTTCCTTCCGGGTCGGCATCGTAGTAGGTGAAAGCATTGTTTAGCGCGCTCTGGGAGGCGAGGTTGGGATCGTCCCTGTCAGGCGCCAGTGCCAACGGAGCGCCGCTGCGCCAACGTCCCATCATCTTCGCTGCAAGAAGTTCGGCGCCCTCTTTCGTTCCGCCGCCAGCTTCGTGAAGAAACCTTCGAAAGGCAGCAACGTCCTGCCAGATCTTGCGGATCGCAATGAAGGTTCCGTTGCGCCACAAAACATTCGGCGCATCGAGCGATGCGATCGTTCCGAGCTCGTTTTCATAACCGAGAATGAATTCGCCGGGCTTCAAGACATCCTGCCCGGGCAACGGATTTCCACCTTGTCCTTCAATGAAGGGATGGCTGATGCCGTCAGCGTAGCCAAAGTGCTCCCGGAGTGTCGGCGGGACGCCGACATCAAGCCTACCGATAAGCTCGATGCCGGGAATTCCCTCAAGGGCCTCCCGGCCCAGGGCAAGCTTGGCCTCCTTGAGTTCCAGGCTTCCGGCCATGACCAGCAACCCGATATCAAATCCGTTGCCGCCGTGAGGCAAGTCCCAATGCTCTGGCGCGTTGACGCCAACATCGCCCAAATAAGCGCTACGTGCAGCCATTCCCTGTCGGAATTCCTTTGGGAATCCCTCCAGAAGATCGCTCCCGATCAGTTTTCGCAGACCGCTGTAGGAAAATACGACATTGATCCAAGCATTCTCTGCCGGTGAATTCCAGTCGGCCGCAGACGTAACATGGGGAACGAGACGCTTGATAAGCGTTCCGGCGTCTTTGGCAGCTTTTATCTTGAACATCAGATAACTGCCAAAATAGGGCATCGGTCGGCTGCGAAGAACAGTTCCCTGAATATCGTGCAGGTTTAGCATTATCTCCATAATATCAACTCGCCGCGTCGAGAAGATCGTCGACCGCCTTGGCGAGTTTTTCCATTCTTTTGATGTCCCGAACGCTGGAGTCGGGTGCTCCGACATAGAAGAACTCGGCGGGATGAATAAGGCTCTTCACCCAGTCCCCCACCTGAGGACTGGTCATGCCAGGGAAGCCCTCAAGAACATCCTTCGCGAAGAAGTCGAGCCACTGATGCGCCTGGGTGCTGATATCAACGAGATACGGTTCGAAGTCGCCGTCATAGACCAAGGAAAGCAGGAACCGTGTATCGTTATCGAACAGTAGAATACGAAAATCCTGAACCGTACCGACCCGGTCCTCCCAGTATCCGGCCTCTGCCTGGAACTGTGGCAAGCGTTCGCGAAACAACGCCGCGCCGCCCGGCAAGACATTGCCGATCATGGTCAGCTCGCCGCGTTTTCCGATACGCTTGCCGGGTCCATCGGGCTGGTTCGTGACTTTCTGGGCCATGGCAACCCGGACTTCCAAAGGCGCAATGTTGTCACTCATGACCAATCTCCACTTTCAGCGTACCGTTGAATTTCGAAGATGTTTTTGGAAAAGCGCGTCATCCATGTATTCGCGCTGTTCTATGACCCGGCCATCTCGCCACGTGCAGATTGCGCTGAAGGTCACTTCGAACGCGGGGACAATTCCGTCGGTAATTCCTGAAAGCACCGCTATGGAACATGTCCTGTGACCGTCGGCGCTCAGAAAGAACTCCAGATAGTTTTCCTGGACGTGGCTCGCGGGATAGGCCGCGCAAAAGCGTTGTGCCCTGAGGACATGCTCATGCTTGTCATGCGGCTCGATTTCGCCCGATGCCCAGGCGACGAGATCATCATGAAGCAAGGCCGCGTAGTCAGACCACTGCCTTCGGCTCCACGCCACATCGAGTGCGCGCATGTGGTCAAGATTTCGCCGTCCCATCCGCTCCTCCTCCAGACAGAGCTTGGGAGGCCTGCCAACCTCCACTTCGTTGGGCAGCAGATGTTTCGTAGACACCCCTTCTGATCTGAAGGATGGGATCGTCTGTTGCCTCGATCCCATCGACGAGCATCGTTGGGTCGTGGTTCATCAGTCGGTCGCCGAGTTCTTCTTCACTGGTTGGCCCGGTTAGGCGTAGGCGCCCTATGCGTATTCGCTCCCGATCTTCGGGCCAGAGTGCGGTCGCATCATTTGTCGGGTCCCCTGGCTGGCCGATCTCCAGTTCGAGTTCGAACTCAACCGGGGAAGTTTCGAGGCGCTTGTTGAGTTCCTGGAACAAGACATCGACGCTCTCGTGGGTCAGGACTTCCGGGTCTTGTCCCCTGACGCCATCGACCGGGATCCAGTGGCAGCGGACGTGGTGCAAATCACCGTTTGCATTGAGATATCGAAATACGTGAACCGCATGGAACTCCGTATTGCCGAAGGCCACAGGAGCCTTGGCGGCGGCTCGCATCTTGAACACGGCCATCACATTGGGATTCGACGCCAGAAAGGCATCAAGACCTGCCTTGTTGGGACCCGCGCCGGGCGCGATCGGCTGCGCCGAATTCACGAGCTCGACAAACTGTTCAATTGTGTTCGCGAAGAAGAGCTTCTGGCTCAACATGACCAGGTTCGTCACTCGGCCGTCCGGGAGATAGAACCGAGTGGCCATGCCGACAGTGGAATTGAAAAAGGCGTGAGGGTTTCCGCCGCCTTTGGAGAAGCGGACCGAGACCGGGACCTCCTGCCCCTGCAAATGCACGGCCCGCGTGAATTTGCGGGCTATGTCATAGGCTTGGAAATGTCCCTTGTACAACCGACCGTCGGCGTGAAGCGTCCTGTAACCCGGGTAGTGTCCGAGCACACCGTGGATGCGTTCGACAATGAGATCCGCGTGGCGATACTGACTGTTCTGGCTCACGTCCGAAACCTCCTGTGGTCGGTACCGTGACGATAGGAGCCAGACGGGAATTGATAAAAGTAAGGAGGGAACAGGCTAACCGTTTGCCCTGTTAGCTGCCATCACGACAGCCGTAAGGCCTCCAGGCGATCGACAAGAGCCCTGAATTCTTCAGAACCACGCAGGAAATCGAAGCGTATGTCTGTCCTCATCCAGACGGTCGCCAGTTCACGTGCATCCAGCGCCTCGGAGAGGTAGGCGATAGCCCGTTGGCGGTCGCCAACCGCGGAGGCGAGCGTAGCATACGCAAATTTTCCGGCCCTCGGATTGTCCATGCCGAGAGCCCGTATGGCCGCATCCTTTTTGCCTCGCCACGCGGCGAGTTCCGCAGAGGCAAAGGTCAGCTGAGGATTGCCGATCCGAAGCCGCTCGAGAGGAGACAAGTAGTCCTCGCAAAACGCGCCTCCGCCGAAATGACTGCAGAGAGCCATGTAATAAAGCGCCTCGGCAGGAGCATTTCCGACCTCGATGTCTGCGGCCGTTTCGGTGACCCAGCCAAATTTGCGATCCTGAAACCGGCTAAGGGATTCCGCGATATCCTGCTGCTGCGAAAACGGCTCGATCGTGCGCGCCTCTCTGAAAAGCTTCTCAGCCTCTTCGGTCAGTCCCAAGAGAGCAAGATATGAACCGTAAATCCTGGCGGCTCTTGCGTTGCGCCCTAGCGATAACGAAGCCTCGAAGCACTCCTCGGCGGCAGACCGGTCGCGTTCAAGCCAGGCATGGATTGTTCCAAGTGCTGCAAAGGCTTCCGGCGACTCCCGGTCGATCCTCAGTGCTTCTTGGGTGGCCGACGTCGCTTGAGCGAGCGCTGCGGAAGCGTCGACCGCCCCAATCCTGAAAAGGTCGCAAAGACAATCGGCGATTCCAGAATGTCCTCGCGCGTAATCCGGCGCGGTGGCGGCGACATCTCTAAATATCTGCAGCGCGCCATTGATGCTCTCAATCGTCTGCTTGTCGAGCATTTGGCGTGCTCGATAGATTTTTGCGTGGAAGTCTATTGCAGCGGGACCGGGACTGACCTGCAGTTTACGCATCTTTGAACTATCAAAGCGTAATCTGCTGATAAATGTGGTCGCCATACGTTCCGTCAGCTCGCCGAGATTCTGAGATGAGCTTTCGAAGCGGTCCGAAATTACGACGAACCCGCGCGGATCGGAAATCTCGACAGTCACCTTGATATGCCCGTTCACCAAGCGAACTGTTCCCTGAACGACAGCATCCAAACCGAGTTCCGCCGAGATTGCGGGGATCACCGGCTCCCTATCGCGATAGGCGAACGTCGTGGCGCGAGAGGGCACTTTCAGGCCTGGTTCGGAGCCGAATGCGAAGACGAGTTCGTCGGTAAGAGAGTCCGCGAATTCCTGAATTTCCGCACCGCCGGAAATTACTTTTATTGGCAGCACCGCCAGACGAGTTCCCGGTCCGGGACGAAAGATGTCTTTTGCCACTGGTGATGAAGCCGCCTGGGACGCACGTTCCTGCGTGTTCAGCTCAAAGAATGGCGTGTAGCTGCCGCTCGGAATTGAAATGACGACGGGATCATGGAGGCCGTCGCCTGAAAAATGCTCCTCAAGTTTTCTGCGTAGCCGACGCGCCTCAACGCGGACCGTGGAATCTATTCGAGGATCATAGGGCGGATGGCGGCGATAAACTTCATTGCCAATGGTGGCCTCCTTGAGATCCTTGCCTCGGCCACCGAGCGTCTCTTCGACGATGTAATTCAATAGAACGAGAAGTCGATCGGACCCGTTAAAGCTGACGCTTTTGCGTAGCCTTTCCATCTGCTCTCTTACGGACGATGGCGACGGAGCCGAATCTGAATCCATTATCAACCCTCGAAAAAATCTACAGAATCCTGTGCCTCGTTTTGAACTTGGTCAATCCGTTTGTCGACCGCAACCTTCTCCGTTAGTTGGTCGAGACACCGTTACCTCGCAGGTAAGCGTCGCAACCTAACTTCCACCGTCTGCATTCCAGCCTACCCTGCTTGCGACACAAACGGGAGCAAGCGCCGTGGAAAACGTGGGTGAAAACTTGTCTGGGAAAGTCGCCGTCATCACGGGCGGGGCGAGTGGGATCGGGTTGGCGCTTGCGATGGAGGCGGCCCGCAGAGGAATGAAGATCGCGTTGGCCGACATCAGCCAAGATCGCCTGGACGAAGCGAAAAAGCTGGTTGAGGGCGCCGGGGCCGACACGATTGCCATCGCGACGGACGTCAGCAAGCTTGCCGATGTCGAGAGGTTGCGAGATCGGACGACGGAGACGCTCGGAGAGCCATGGCTCGTCGCGAACAATGCCGGCATCACGAAGCTCGCCTTGACGTGGGACCATACCGAGGCGGATTGGAAACGCATGTTCAACATCAATGTTGGCGGCGTGTTCAACGGTCTTCTGGCATTTCTTCCGGGTCTTCGCCAGCGTAACTCGGGCCACATCGTCAACACGGCCTCCGCCGCCGGCTTGATAACGATTCCGGCGGCTTCAGCTTATGTCGCGAGCAAACATGCCGTCGTCGGCCTATCGGAAACGCTCTATCGCGAACTGGCGGCCAGCCGATCCGCCGTCGGCGTATCGGTTCTTTGTCCGGCCCTCGTCAAGACGAACATCATGGAGTCCGACGCCGCCGACAGGCCGTCCAGCGCCAACCCGATCAATTCTTCCCACGCGATGGAGCCAGCTGATGTCGCCGCGAAGGTTTTTGCTGCGATCGCGGCGAAGCAATTCTGGATACTGACCCACGCTGCGCACATGGAGCCGTTTATTTCCGCGCGTGCAGGCGAGATCGTCAGCCAGACCAATCCCAGCCATTCCAGCGTTGATCCCGATGTCGCCAAGACCTCCTCCGTTGTTACCGGCGTCGATTTTCTTGCCACGGGCTGAGGAGGTCCTTCGTCCCTCGAGCCCTTGCGGACAGCGGCTCTGATGACTGCGAACAGCGGTGCCCATCCCTGCCATCGGCTGCGTCGATGGGCACCGGTCTGCCGCCCGGGCCGGCGGCAAGAGCCGCCGTACCATAAGCGCTGGGCCGCTCCGGTTCGCTCGTCATGCCGGTTCGTCAGCCTCTGGCCGCCTCGAAGAATGGCTCGGGGCTGTCAGTCTCGATCAGCTTCCGGCCTTCGATCTGCCAGAAGCGGTTGCCGGTGGCGCGTACGAAGCTGCGGTCGTGCGACACCAGGAGACAGCTGGCGCCGTGGGCCAGGAGTTCGCCTTCGAGCGCTTCCTGTCCGTCGATGTCGAGATGGTTGGTCGGCTCGTCAAGGAGGTAGAAGTTCGGTTCCTTGAGCCTGAGCACCAGCAGCCCGAGCCGCGCCTTCTGGCCGCCGGACAGTTCCGCCACCGGCCGGCCCTGCATCTCGATGGTCATGCCGGCGCCGGCCAGCAAGCTACGGGCACGCTGGTCGCCGACATCGAAGCGATGGGTGATGGTGTCGTGCGGGTTCTGCCGGTCGTCGAGGTCGGCCAGCGCCTGATCGCCGTAGCCGAGCACCAGCGAGGGCGTCGCCTTGACGCCGTCCACCGGCGCGGTGGGATCGGCGATGGCCCGGCGCAGCATCTCCACGAGCCGGGTCTTGCCCGTGCCATTGCGGCCGAGCAGCACGATGCGGTCGCCCTGGCAGATGAACTTCTTGCCCGTCCTGAACAACAGCGTTCCGTCCGGCGTGATCACCGCCGCGTCGTCCAGCGTCACCAGCACCTTGGCATGGGTGCCGCTGTTGCCGAGCCGGATGGCGCCGGCCGACCGTTCCAGGTGGGCGGGCTTTGCCGCGCCCTCCAGCTTGTCGGCCCGCTCCTTCAACTGCTTGGTCTTGACCACCAGCAGGTCGCTGCCGGAGTTGATGCCGATGTTCTTCAGCTTGGCCGCTTGTCGGCGCAACTGGTCGGCGGTCTTGATGTCCCGGTCGTAGCGCCGGGCATCAGCGGCATCCGCCTCGTCGAGCGCCAGCCGCGCCCGGCTGTAGGGCAGGGCGAAAGCTTGCGAATTCTGCGGGCGGAGGAACAGCGTGCGGTTGCAGACAGCGTCGAGGAAGGCGCGATCGTGGCTTGCCAGCAGCACCGGCACGTCGCGCGGCAAGGCGTTCAGCCAGCTCTCCAGCAGGGCGATCTTGGCGAGGTCGAGATGGTTGGTCGGCTCGTCGAGCAGCAGCACGTCCGGCTCGCCCACCCAGGCGCGGGCGATCAGGGCGAGGCGCTGCCAGCCGCCGCTCAACGCCTCGAGCGGCCGCTCGCGCAGCGGCTCCGGCACCTCCAGCCCGTCGAGGACGACGTCGGCGCGCCAGCTCTCGCTGTGGATCTGGTCGGCCGGCAGCGCGTCGAGCACGGCGTCGCGGAAGGTGGCGGCCATCAGCGCCGGCCGCACGTTCTGCTCCACCATGCCGATGGTGAGGCCACGGGCGCGGGTGATCTCGCCCGCCGTGGGGTCCAGGGCGCCGATGAGGCATTTCATCAGGGTGGATTTGCCGCGGCCGTTGGCGGCGACGATGCCGATGCGGTCGCCGGCGGTGACGGTGAGGTTGAGGCCGGAAAACACGGGGGCGGTAAAGGTTACGCCGAGGTTGCGCAGGTTGATGAGGCTCATGTCATGTCTCTGGTCTGGCAGCCGGCGCCCAGGCGATCGCAGGCAGAACCGATGCGATGCGGGTGCGCGGCAGGCGAGCCGGCGCGAGCGAAGGCTCGGCGCTACGGCTCAAGAAAGGGCAGACCAGGAGATGAACGAGTGAGAAGGCCTCTGGTCAGCCCTGCAAACGCATTTGCAGGGCAGAGACGGGACCATATGTCCGGTGTGACCGGATGTGAAACGCATGCATGTGACCCCTCCTTTCTCCTCAAGCACGAGGGCAAAGTACCATCGCTTATTTCCGGGCGCAATCGGCGGTGGCGTTGATCGCCGGCATCACCGCCGCGTATGATCGCCTCCGAGACCGCCCGGAGGCAGCATGACCGAACGCATCGAGGATACGGTGATCGGCGTCTATCAGCGCCACGGCGCCGCCTGGGCCAAGCTCCGGGGCGACCGCCTGATGGAAGGGGCGTGGCTCGACCGCTTCTGCGGCCTGATGGACGAGGGGGCGGCCGTGCTCGACATCGGCTGCGGCTCCGGCCTGCCGATCGCCCGCGAGCTGACGCGGCGCGGCTTTCAGGTGACGGGCGTCGACGGCACGCCGACCATGCTGGCGCTGTTCCGGAGCAACCTGCCTGAAGCCCCAGCCCATCTTCAGGATATGCGCGCCCTGGCTCTCGCGCGGCGCTTTTCCGGCCTGCTCGCCTGGGACAGCTTCTTTCACCTGTCGCCGGCCGACCAGCGCGGCGTCTTCCCCCGCTTTCAGGCGCATGCCGAGCCGGGCGCGCCGCTGATGTTCACCAGCGGCAAGGCGGAGGGGCAGGCGATCGGCGATCTCCAAGGCGATCCGCTCTACCACGGCAGCCTCGGTCCCGACGAGTATCGCGCCTTGCTGGACGCCGCCGGCTTCGACGTGGTCGATCACGTGGAAGACGACCCGCGCTGCGGCGGGAGGACCGTCTGGCTGGCGCGCCAGCGCGGGTAGGCGGGCGCGGCGGCGGCGGTGATGGGCGGCCGAACGCGCCGGCTGCCGTCCCTGGAGATTGGACGCCAACCCCTCGCGCCCTTTTTGTCGCTGCCGGTCGAACCGCCGGCCGACTTCCGGGTTAAGTCCGCATGACCTACTCGGCTCTCATCCCCTCGGCCCTCATCGGCGCCATCGCCAGCGCCCGGTCCATGACCCCGATGGCGACCATCGCCACGGCGCGCCTCGCCGGCCGGCACATGCCGGGCCGTCTGTTCCTCTTGGATCATCCGCTGTTCAAGTTCGGCGCCCTTGCCATGGGCGTCGGCGAAGTGCTGGCCGACAAGATGAAGTCGGCCCCCGACCGCACCGTGTTCCTGGGCCTCCTGGCGCGGGTGATGAGCGCCGGCATCGCCGGTGCGGCGCTCGCCCCGCGCGGTCAGGAGAAGGCCGGCGCCGCCCTCGCGGTGGGCACAGCTGTTCCGCTGGCCTACGCCACCCTCGCCGGCCGAAAGCGGGCCATGAAGGCGATTGGGCAGACGGGAAGTGGTGTGATCGAGGATGTGATGGTGACGGTGGCGGGGGCGGCGATTGTGGCGTTGGTGGCGAGGGGGGGGAGGTGATGGGTGGGAAGGTAGGGGATTGCGGGCCGTTGGAGACTGGGCAGCGGATTATTCGCGACTGTTGAGCCTTGACGGAAATGTTACGCAGGGAAATCCACAACGCTTTGGCGATTGACGCCTGCGGGCCGCCCGTGACGTAAACGATGCGCGCGGACCGAGGACCATGCGACACGCAACCCATCCAGCTCTGAACGCGATAACTCAAGTTTCTTCGCTAGCCAGCCGTCGCCGTAGTCTAAAATTGCTTGGACATCTCCCGACCGATGCGCGTTTAAAAAAGCCTGAAATTCCAACTCCGACGGCTCATGATAAGCCATTGGGAGGTTCCTGAATTCGACGGGTGACAGTTCAAGTACGCCTCCGCCATAGAACCTGCCATCCATTTCCGCGAATAGAAAAGTCAACGAGTTGTAGAACGAGTAGCAGATCCCGCGAATGGTAAAATCCGATTTCGGAGTGATACCGTATGCGTTGTCGGTGATGTAAACTCCCGCCTCATTGAGAAGTAACCGCGGAAACTCGTGCGAACGACGGAAGACAAAACCCGCAGCGGGCTTCACTAAAGGTACATCATACCATGGTTTTCGGTTCCGGCATTTGAAACGCTCGTTTAGCTTGCGCAGCTCCCCGGCGTCCACGTATGACAGTGCGGCTCCAGAGAGTTCCTCTCGAACCATCGGTATCTTCAGCAACCGACTGGGCTCTCGGATAGCGAGTTCGTTGAAGTCCGCGACCGTGAAAACCGGCGAAGTCTTGCGTAAACTTCCTCGCTTAAGAATTGGCAGTGCGAACTCGTCCAGCCCTAGATCGCTGACGCTATTGGACGACAGAATGAAATAATCGTTCGCCGCCGTCACTACGCCCGGTGAGTTCGTACAAAAGTCTGAGATACGGGAGGCTCGGGTTCGTATTTGCCTGACGCTGTCGATCGTTTGGCGTCCGAGCAGGAAACTGTTCAATTCCAGCGAGAGATCGGATGGACTCTCAGTGGAGATCCTGTGCTCTCTCCTGGTTACAAGTTCGCTCAGAGACGGTACGTGCTGCAAGTACAGCCCAGTCTCAACATCCCCGCCTTTGCGGCCAAATAGTATAAGAGCATCTTGATCGATCTCAGGAAAGGCACGTTCGTTCGGGACGTACAGGTCGATCCGATCGAAAATGTCGAGCAGATGCAGGAGACACTTTTGGCCGTAAGCGACTGTCATCAGCTCGTACGGCAAGATAAAAGCGACCAAGCCACGGACGCCAATAAGGTGTGCCGACGCCAACAAGAATGCCGTCCAACTGTTCTTGAGCGCGTTCGCCGGGTAGTTGGCCAGAGCCCCCAATCGGTCTACGACATCTCTAAATTCGCTGGAGAAGTTGTGCTTCCGAATGAACGGAGGGTTTCCAACGATCATCCCGAAAGGCGGCTTTCGGGCTTCAAGATGATCGCACGCAAAGGTCACGAAATCGCCGGCATAAAATTCTGGTGCAGGTTCACGATCTGAAGCTCGCGAGCGGAGACGTTCAATCACGGAGCTCTCGATATCAACTGCCGTGAAGGGGCGTGATGGCAAGCTCCAGGCCAACGCGGATAAGAATGCGCCGTCCCCGACGCTCGGTTCGAGCACGCGACCGTCGATACCGTTGCTATGGGCCGCCACCAGTTCGCTGAGGGCCCGCGCAACCGGTTCCGGCGTGTAGACCGCGCCGGTGTAGCGGATCGACCGCTTTGCTTCAGACATACGCACGAAGTTCATAGTCCTCGATTGCTCGGGTAAGGCTGCGGTACCTCGCCAATAGCTCTACGTAACCGGACCCTTTGCTTTTACCGCGCGCTTCGAGTTCGTCCAGAAGCCTGTCCACTTCGTCCCGAAGCTTCCGCGCCCTTCTGGCCTGCCAGAGAAGCTCGTGGCGGATCAAGTTGAGCTTAAGCCTGCGGACGATGTAGCGCCCCAGTTCGGTCTTTCCGACTATCCTGCCCGACGCCAGCCGTTCGAGATGTTTCTCGTAGTCCTCGGAGCAAGGGTCGACGAACCCCCGCTTTCCGTCGTGATGAACGGCCGCATCCTCGCCTATCCAATGATCGGACTTGCTGACGTTGCAATAGCGGCAGGCATATACCAAGTTGCCATAGGAGACGGCGAGGCTCGGGAACCGCGACTTGGGCGCGAAATGGTCGATGTGGAAGACCACGGCATCCACCCTCAAGTCTTCGTCGCCGCAGTATCCGCAAGCGCCGTGGAAATCCCGTTTCAAGTCCGCGCGATATGATTGATACGTGGTGCGCACCGCCACTGCGGTTCGAGTCGGCATACTCCCTCGCACGAGCAAAACGTCACTCATCTAGCTTCTTCCGGATATCGGCCACGAGACGCTCAGTCTCGGCGATCAACGCTTGCCGGCCTTCGAACACGTTCTTTTCGAGGACCGCCCGTTTCGATAGGCCTGGAAGGGCATCGTCGGAGCCGAGGTCAGATTCCAGCCAAGCGTCAAGGGCGAGAATCCTGTCGATGGTATCGGCCGAAAGCTTGGATCTGTCCCGTTCAAGCAGCTCGGACAGCTCTTCGGTCCAGGCCGCCACCTGTCTGCGATGACGCGTCACTTGGAGACTGACGCGTTCGAGTAGCGGGCGGATATCCTGCGAAGAATGGTTTTCCTTGGCGTAGACTGTGTTCACGTCGTCCGCCTCGTTCAGGGCTTCATGCTCGTAGGATGTCCGGATAAAGCAAGGAAAATCGTGCCGGATCTGCCCAAAACGTTCTACTAACTGAGCGCCGTTGTATTCAACGGGGGCCGCATCGGCCAACCTAAAGTCCGATACCAGCGCCTCGAACTTCAACTCGATCAGGACGTCGATCATAGCGTCGAGGCGAGGTTCGGGTCTGAGCAGGACGACTTCGGAAAAGAGCCTGGATCTTTTCGCGTCGATACGGAAATCCTCACGGGCGTCCTCGTTTTCATCCACATAGACGATCGTGGGGAGGTTGGTCTCTTCGTGTTCCATCGAAGCGCCTATTCGTTGCCGCCGGTCGTCGGCAATGTGATCAAGATCGCAAAGCCAGCTTGTCCGGGCTCGCAGTCGAGTCGGACCTTGCCGCCATACTCGTCGACCACGTTCTTGAGGAGCCACATTCCTAGTCCGGTGCCCACCGCGTCCCCTGCCGCTTCCTCCTTCTTTGAGGTGACCCCAAATATAAAAATGTCGTCCCGGGTCGTGAACTCGGCCGATAGCCCTGGACCGTTGTCCTTGTATTGGATCTCTACCCCACCGTCCTCTCCCGATACTACCCTGATCGAGATTTCGCGACTCGTCTGGGTCGAGGGCCGGACGAGAGCTTCGATCGAGTTGTTGATGAGATTGTAGAAGACGCTGTCCAGATCGATTTCATGAGCCAAGACCTCCAGTTCAGCGCCGCTTTCCACATAGATCTTTAGTTCAATCGACCTGGATGTCAGGAAGTCGCCCCAATAGTTATTCATGCCCCTTAAGTATTCGCCGAGATCGATCCGTCGCCTGCGGCGCTTCGCCGGCGAGACGGCTGTCAAGGCGAAGTTGACCCAGCGGCTGACCTTCTGGTCCTGGAGCCTGAGCCTCTCGAGGATCCGGAAAGGGCTGCTCATTTCATCGACTGCCGCCAGCTTTTCGTCGCTTATGACGTCCTGGATGGCATCCGAAAGTCGCTGGGATCTGGTCTCGATATTAGCGCGGATTTGACGAAGTTCGTGCGTGAACGAGACCAGGACTGTCCCCAAGGTGGCCATGCCGCGCATGACCTGTATGTCGTCGCGCAGGGCCTCGTTCTTCCTTCGCTCCGATCCGTATGCCTTCGAGACCTTGAGCAGGTCATCGCCGCTTCCGGCCGCTGGCGACGACGGTCCTATCCCTAAGTCCATCTGAGGCCCGGCGTTGTCCCGTGTTGCTGAAGGCTTGTCGGCTTCCAGCGCCTTTTCGGCAATCGCTCGCCCTTCCTCCACCTCGGCCGGCTCGGGGTTGTCCAATTCGAACGCCTGCTGGAAGTGTTGGAGCACGTAAGCGCGGTCGCGTTCGAACTCCTGGATCAGCGCGACAACAAGCCGGCGAAAGGCGGAGAACGCACGTTCGTTGATGATACCTTCGCGGTTGGACTGGTCGGCCAGCGAGGGATTGTCCCGCTTGGTCAGATGGATGGTGCCTGCTACTTGGCTCGGGGACACTCGCCATCCCACCCTCGACGCCTGCGTCGGGTTTCGGCTTGAGCGTTCGCCCAGAGATAACCAGTCATATGCCGGGGATCGCGGCTCGCCGAAAGGTCGCACACGGAAGTTGTCGCGGTACAACCGTATGCCACCCGAATTAGCTAGCCAGCGCTTGCGTGCCGCCACGTCGAAGTTCTTCTGCGGGAAGCGCTCGAGGTTGTCGGCAGTCGCGTTGGTAAGCTTGAAGAAGTAGAGCGTGAATGAGAACGGACCGATGTCAAGGAATTGCTGGGGATCTTCTTTCCGGTCGATCAACTCAGTCAGCGGTTTTGAATACGTGATCTCACCCGCTTTGAAGTCGGCTCGGCTATACAAAGGCTTCTGCATAGCCGGAAGTTCGAAGAAGGTCGGGCTGATGCGGTCAAAGTCGATCTCCTGGCGCTGCAGGGTGATTTCCACTTGACCGTCAGCCGTCACATTGGCCAGCATGCGGTAGTCGAACTGGTCCGGTGGGAAATTGTCGATGAACCCGCCTTCCAACGGCACCCGATGGTCGTAGACGAAGATATTGAAATCGCCCCTATCGTGGGGCGGGAGAAGCGCTTCCAGCGTTTCCTTGAGACGGATGCTGTCCTTCTCGTCCCATAAGTCGTTCAGCAGGCCGATCCTGATCGCGGTGCCGGTCGAATAGTCGATCGGACGCGAAACGCCTCTGCGCTCGGGAGTGCTTTCGGGCAGGACGTCATCGAGCCTATGCTCCAGATACAAAGACTCTAGTTTCTTCGTCTCCGACTCCAGAATGGCTTCCACGTCGCCAATGACTTTCCCGGTTCCCTCGAAGGCTGACCAGTCGACCTGCCAGTGGGCGATTTCAGCAGCATCTCTCTCGCCGGAAAACATCTCGCATCGTCTACCGAGTCGATCCAGTGCGAAGCGCCCGATACCCTTCGCACCGGTGACTACTCGGCCACCTCTGGATGTACCGTTGAGGTCTTTGGCATCGGTACCGATGACCATCCAGTGATCCTCAATCGTCTTTACAGACATGCCCGACCCGTTGTCGACGATCCACAGATCCAGCACTCGCGAGTGTAGGTTCGCGATTGCCGTCTCCTGAGACGCGGTCCATGGTGTTTTGGCTACCCACTTTCCATCGACAAGATCATACATGTCGTCCGTCTCGGGAAGGACGGACCTAAGAGCCTCTCGCTCATTTTCGTCCAGTTCGACGGGGGCTTGTTCCCAGCGAGGCATAAAGAGGACGGCTGCGACCGAGGCATCAGCATCGTAGGCGTTTTTCACCAGTTCGGTCACGGCGCCCTGCGACGTGGCGACGTTCTCTCTCCCGATTAGCCGGGCAGCTCGCGCGGATACTGTGAAAGGCACCTTGGCCATGCTGCTATGCTCTCGTCCAATGAAGGCGGAAAACTGGTACAATGCGCGATTGGCTATCGCAACTTGAGTTCGGTTAGTAAGCCTACGCTCCACAAGACTCTAGCCGGCAAGAGACATAAGTACCCGGACTTGGGTGCTCTCGAATATTTGTACCATGTAGCTGGTTGTCGGAAGCAGAATTGACCGGCAGGAGCCTGTGTCGGCTTTTGTGAATTCCGAAGAACCGGCGAGCGGCAGGGATAAGGCGCATTTCCTGCCGTCCGAATAAGGTGTAGCGGTCGGCGCCGCCTCCCTCACCCGATCCGCCCCAGCCGCTCCGTCACCAGCTCCACAAGCTCCGGCTGCATGAATTCGTAACTGTCCGGAATGTCCAGGCAGACGAGGCGCTTGCCTTTTAGATGCGGCCCCAACTGGCGTTTCAGACGCGACAGCTGGGCCTTCTCCATGACCGCTATCGTATCGGCCCAGGCCAGTTGCTCGGGGCCGATGCGCTCGTCCGCATCGGCGCTCAGGCCGGCGAAATCGGTTGGTTGGCCGAGGCGTTCGGCGGCGACTGCCGCTGCCGTGGGGCTTCTTTTGCGGGCCTTGCCGCAAATGAACAGGATGTTGGTCATGGCCCGACTATCAGTCAGGGACCCAAGACAGTCCAGAGGATCGTCCGCGTCTCGTGCCTCATGGGATGAGGCGTGAACGCCCTACCTCCCCAACCCCGCCACCACGGCCGCCACCACACCCCTCAGCCAGCGATGCGCCGGGTCGTGGCGGTAGCGGATGTGCCAGGCCATTTCTACGGGAAAGCTGCCGAGGTCGACCGGGGCGGGCAGCACCTTGAAGCGCGGGTCGTGGCGGAGGCGGTTGCAGATGAGGCGGGGCAGGGTGGTGCAATAGTCGGTGACGGCGATCATCTCGGCCACGGCGGCGAAGGTGGTGACCGAGAGGGCCACGTCGCGCCTGAGGCCGTGCGAGGCGAGCGTCTGCTGGAGGCCGGTGCGGATGCGGCCGGGCGGCACGACGTTGACATGGCGCAGCCGCTCGAAGGCGTCGCGGCTGATCGTCTCGCCCACCTCGGGGTGGCCGGCGCGCACCATGCATTCCAGCGTCTCGTCCATCAGGTGCTGGACGACGAGGTTGTCGGGCGGGTCGGTGATGCGGCCGAGCACCATGGCCGTGAGGCCGGAGACCACGCCGGTTTCCGCGAGATCGTTGCCATAGGGGGTGAGGCGCAGCTTGATGCCCGGCGCCACCTCGGCCAGCCGGGCGACCAGCGCCGGCAGCAGCGCGAACTCGACATAGCCGTTGGGCGCGATGGTGAAGACGCGCTCGGCGCTCTTGGGGTCGAAGGCCTGCACGCCGAGGACGGCGTCGTCGAGCCGGGCCAGCGCGTCGGCAATGCCGGGGGCGAGCTCGAGGGCGAGGGGCGTCGGCTGGATGCCGTAGCGTTCGCGGATGAACAGCTGATCCTGAAGCATGGCCCTGAGGCGCTGCAAGGCGTTGGACATGGCCGGCTGCGTCATGCCCAGCCGCTCGGCGGCGCGCGTCACGCTGCGTTCCTCCATCAGCGCAACAAAGATCGGCAAGAGGTTCAGGTCGTAGCGCATGAGTTATGCTGTCATGAGTATATCTAAAATCCAAGGAATAAATTTCATAAATGCCTGTCCGAGGCGCAAATAGAGGTGGTCCGACAGGGACAGTCCTTCAGACAGGAGGTCCTCATGACCAAGGGTAAGATTCTCATTCTCGGCTCCAACGCGACGCGCATTGAAGTGCGCGGCGGCTGGGGCAAGACCGGCCAGTATCTCAACGAAACCGTCGTTCCGGCCATGGCGCTGGTCGATGCCGGTTACGAGGTGGTGCTCGCCACCCCCGACGGCACGCCGCCGCACATCGACGAGGCCTCGGACTCCGCCGTGCATTTCGAGGGCGATGAAGCCGCCTATCGCCGGGCGCGCAGCTTCTACGACAGCGATCCGTCGATGACCAACAGCCGCAAGCTCAGCGATGTGATCGCCGAGGGGCTCGACCGGTATGCCGGCGTGTTCGTGCCGGGCGGCCAGGCGCCGGTGGTCGACCTGATGCAGAGCGCCGAGGTGCGCGAGATCCTTCGCCATTTCCATGCCGAGGGGAAGCCCACGGCGCTGCTCTGCCACGGGCCGATCGCCGTGGTGGCGGCAATGGATCAGGCTCCGGCCTTCCGCGCCGCGCTGATCGCCGGCGACACGCAGAAGGCGGTGGAGCTTGCCAAGGGCTGGCCCTATGCCGGCTACCGGATGACCATCTTCTCGGCCAGCGAAGAGAAGGTCGTGGAGGACCAGATCCTGCATGATAAGATGTTCTTCGACATGCCCTCGGCGCTGACGGCGGCGGGTGGCAAGGTGGAGACCGGCGCCGACTGGGAGCCGCATGTGGTGGTCGACCGCGAGCTGATCACCGGCCAGAACCCGCGCTCGGACCACGCCATCGCCAAGGCGCTGATCGAGGCGCTTGAGGCTTGAGAACAACACGCATGACCGGCGGGGCGCTGAGGCGCTCCGCCCCAGTCCTCGGGAGACAGACAGTGACTACACCGATCAAGATCATGGCCATCCTCGCGGCCCGCCCGGGCAAGGCCGCCGAACTCAGGGCGCTGCTCGACAGCATGGTCACCGCCAGCCGCGCCGAGCCGGGCAACCTCCGCTACGACCTCTGGGTCGATCAGGCCGACGACACCCGCTTCGCGCTCGACGAGCTCTATGTCGACGACGCCGCGGTCGCCGCGCATCGCGCCACGCCACATTTCCTGGCCTATCGGGCCACCGTGGGCGATCTCGCCGAGCGGAGTTCCGTGACGCTCAACGGGCTCTCGGTCGCCTGACGAGAGGTGAGCGAGAGAAACTGGGGTGCCGACGCAAAGCCGGCTCCCGCTCTTGCTGTGGTGGTGCGGCGTTTAAAGAAATGCCGGCCTGTTGGCCGGCAAGTCTTTGCCGAAAGGGTACTGGCCATGCACGGATCGCCCGGCGGTTTCGCGCGGGGAAAACCACAGGGACAGGGATCGGTGTCGGGTCGGTCTTTCCCTGGTCCCGATCGTTACGCGCTATCTGCTCCGTTTAGACGCCCTATATGAGCGTTGCGCTCTGTTCTGCCTGAGGTTCCCGCCTGCGCGGGAATGACAGCTTGATAGAGGGGGCGCCTACCTAACATATTGTTTCATATATAAATTTGTCATCCCCGCGAAGGCGGGGACCTCAGGCCACGTAGGGCGAGGGGGTGATATCAGACACCCCCTTCATGCATTCCCATCGCTCTGCGCGGCTTCCATGGGCGCCCTATATGAGCGTTGCGCTCTGTTCTGCCTGAGGTCCTCGCTTTCGCAAGGATGACAGTATTATATATAGGGATTACAATCGGTTAGCGGGCTGCTTCCTTCATGGTGCAACACTTGCCCCATGCGACGTCAAGCTGTATGGCTTGAACTCCAGCTATTTCCCGTTCCTATCAATTTGTCATCCTTGCGAAAGCGAGGACCTCAGGCAGAATGAAGCACGCGGCCGATATCATGCTTCAAAAGCCAAAGGCAGACTGCCCTTCCGCGCTCCGCCATATCTAGGTCCTCTCATCGCAGATGTGTGCATGCCGTAGCGCCTGCGCGGGAATGACAGCTTGATAGAGAGGGGCGCCTACCTAACAAATTGTTTTATAATATAAATCTGTCATCCCCGCGAAGGCGGACTTGAATTCACGCGTGAATTCAAGGTGGACCTCAGGAAGGCGGGGCGAGGGGGTGATATCAGGCACCCCCTTTATGCATCTCCATTGCTCCGCGCTGCATCCGTGGGAACTCTCTCCAACATTGCCAACGGAGAGGTCATTGGAGATGTGTGCGTGCAGTCGCGGTTTGGCTGCCGTTACCTCTGGCCCAGGATGTGTTTGTCCACGAACAGGGCGGCGAAGCCGTTGTCGCCCGACATCTTGAGCTGTGCGATCACGTCGGTGACGGACTTCTCTTCCTCGACCTGCTCGGTGACGAACCATTGCAGGAAGATCTCGGCCGCCACGTCGGCGTCCTTGGCCGCCAGTCCATAGAGCGTGTTGATCGATGCCGTGACCTTCTGTTCGTGCTCCAGCACCTGCTCGAACACCTCCAGCGGCTTGCCGAACGCCACGGGCGGCTGCTCGATCGCCGAAAGCTCGACCTTGCCGCCGCGATCGTAGACATAGTCCCACAGCTTCATGGCGTGGCCGCGTTCCTCGTCCGACTGCTTCTTCATCCACGATGCGAAGCCCGGCAGGTTTGCGGCTTCGAAATGGGCGGCCATCGCAAGATAAAGATACGACGAATAGAACTCTTTCTGGATCTGCTCGTTGAAGCCGTTCTGGAGGGCGTTGCTCAACATCTTCACTGCTCCTTCGCTGCCCTGACCTGCCGCTGAAGGTTCAACCAGCAAAGTCTAGGCGTCGACTGGGTTTACGCCGTGCGACGCGGTGCGAGCAAACATGGGATCGCCGGAGAGGGTTTTCACTGACAGCACGACCATGAGTTGAGACGTGCTCGCCGACATGGTCGACATGCGGTGACGTCACCCCAGGCTTCATCCAGTTCCGGGTTCGCTTCCGGCATTGGTCTGGTCCTGACGGATGGCGGTGTGGGAAGGTTGCCGCGAACTCGGCCGGGGCGCCATATCTCACCCCTCGCCATACCGCTTCGCCAACGTTTCGGTGAGAGTGCTACCTCTCCCCCGTCGGCGTGGGGTTACCTCTTTTTCGCTGAAAATTCACTTGATTGGCAACGTTACATCGATCACCAATTGCACATCAGGCGTGTCGTTGAGCTTTTGAGACGTTCATCTTCGTTTTTGATCATCGCGCAGGGTTTGGCGGCTCCTTGGACAAAGGGGTACGTGGCCCGGCGCGGACTTCATTTGAGGTATGGATAGGATGACCACCCGGCAGGACATGGGCTCGCGCTTCAAGGCTGAGGCCGTCACGCTCGACAGGCGGCGTTTCCTGTCGCTCGGTTGCGCCTGTTGCTCGCTGTTCGCGCTGAAGGTTCCCCAGGCGTTCGCCGCGCAGACCCCGGAGATCGAGGCGCATCTGGCGTCCGCGAAGAAGGTAGCCGGCAATGATCTCCTGACCTATCTCAGGCTCGCCGACCAGGTGAAGCCGATCTCCGGCTTGCCGATGGTGACCATCGAGGCGCTCCGGGCGATGCCGACGCCGGAGCCCGCCCAGGTGTTCGACAATCTCTATTTCCTCGGCAACCACTGGGTCAGCGCCTGGGCGATCACCACGTCGGACGGCATCATCCTGGTGGACGCCATGGACAACGCCGCCGAGGCCGCGGAGATCATCGAGGGCGGCTTGCGCAAGCTCAGCCTCGATCCCGCAACCATCAAGACCATCGTCGTGACGCATGGGCATGGCGATCATTACGGCGGCGCCGAGTACCTCAAGGCGAAATATGGGGCGAGCATCGCCATGTCGGAGCCCGACTGGACGTTGACCGAGACCAAGCTCGACCTCGACCTGCCCGATTGGGGGCGCCCGCCCAAGCGGGACGTCGTTCTCAACGATGGCGACGTCGTTTCGCTCGGCGACACCGAGGTCGACATCCTGCTGACGGCCGGCCACACGCCCGGCACCATCAGCCTCGTCTTCGACGTGGAGGACGGCGAAAAGACGCATCGCGCGCTGCTCTGGGGCGGCACGGCGTTCAACTTCGCCGACCGGCCCGACCGGATGGAGCGGGTGCAGGCTTACATCGCCTCCACCGAGCGCGTCATCGATCTGGTCACCCAGCAATCGGTGGACGTGTTCATCTCCAACCACGACATCTTCGACGGCGCCATCGGCAAGATCGCCGCGCTGCGTGAGGGCGCTGCCAACCCATTGGTGACAGGCGTCGAAACCACGCTGCGCGCCCTGACCGTGATGAACGAATGCGCCAAGGCCACCGCGCTGGCTTGGCAGGGGTAGGGGGCGGTATTGGTGCTGGCTTTGCCGGATTGATCTCGGGCCGAAGTGACGGAGTTTCCTGCCGAAGGCGCCGGCTACCGGCCGGTCGCAGACAGGAAGGCTGTTCGCATGTCCACACTCCACGTCGCCGTTCTCACCTATGTGCGTCCGCTCGAGGAGATCGACACCCACATTCCCGCGCACGTCGAATGGCTCAAACTCGTCTATTGCGACGGAGTGTTTCTGGCGTCGGGCCGGAGAGTGCCGAGAACGGGTAGATTTCTACTGAAAATCCTGTTCAGATGTCTTTTCAATCAATGCGCGAAGATCCATCAGGTACGTAAGGCCAGCTTCATTCTTCAAGGCGTCAACCTTGCCTAAGTGTTCTCCCAAATCCATCGCTACGTCGCCCGCTAAAATCAGCGAACTCTTAACGAGTTGAGTTGGGCTGAGTGGAGGATTGACTGCGGCGACTTTCAGTCCTCTAAAAACACGACCAAATACGCGAAAGAACCACTGCTTTCTCTCCAACTCAATCTTATGATTTAGGTCCGTTAATGCAGGGCGAACGGTCGTATCAACAATATCCGCTCCAATTTGGGCAACGTCCTCCATGGATTTGCAATCCTTGATTGCTTTTTTCATTTCCACGGAAAGCTTAAGCATCGTTGACCAGAATAATGATAACTGATCATGAAGCTTCTCACGAGCCTCCAAAATTACCTCTGCTGGGGCCGCTACGGTTGCGGGAAACAATATTTCGACGGATTTTATTGCCAATAGAGATGCGAGTTCTTTGGATGTAATTTTAGCCGCGTTAAACGAGTTTATGCTATTGGTTGAACTTCCGATAACAGGAATATAGCCGTTATCGATCAAAGAAGAGATTCCCGTATCTTTCTCTGATGCTAATATCATTGGAGATCTACTAACTCGATACTTATTCAATTCGCCGGGGCCGCCCTCCCGGATGAGCTCTACGTGAAGCGGGCCGGACTCTTCGAACGCGTCAGTCTCAATCACCGCACCAAATAGCTCGTGGTTTTTAATTGCCACGCTCATGCACCAATCTAGATACCGTAACGCGGTTTCCTTCTGTTGAGGCGCAAGCTCCGCAAATGGATCAACAGCAACGTCATTCGAAGTCTGTTTGATTTTTATTTTTTTGTACGCATCGTTACTACTATTTATTTCGTGTGTGCGGCAAAAATCAACAATAAGCTCTGTGTCGTTTGGTAAGTATACCTTCTCGAATACAAGGCAAAGCGCCGTCATCGTCGCTTGATTTGGGACCAATAGTCCAGAGCAATATGCTGCCTTAAAGGAGTTTATCGGTCGCATTAAATTCCCCGCTGGCGAACGCCACCGTTCGCAATGTAAACGGGAGCTACCAGGATAAATTGTAATATGCCCTGAGTTATGCAAGCAAGGTTCATTCACTCGCAGTAGGAATACAACCAATCTACATCTTGGACCGCCAGAGGGTGGAGACGTTGACGTTTAATGACGAGGTTCAGTCTGACCGGCTCAATAGTCGCCGGCGACCAACTTGTGCCAAGTCCACCAATCGATACCGGTAGGAAGTTCCGTACCGAGCGCTTGTCGTGAGTTGCCGCCCCCCCTCACGCTTATCGATCGCAATGCTTCGCTAAACGTTTGACCTGTCGCTCCCATTCACCAACTGGTCGTAGTAGAGATAAGGACTGCCGCCTCACCCCTCATCAGGACCTTTCCGCCATCGACTGCCCTGGCGAGGTTCCCAGCGCATCTCCGGAACACCGCTCACTTCTCGGCGCAGATGGCGTAGCGATGCTGGGTGGCGCGTTCGAGGCCCTTGAGGAAGGAGAAGTTCTTTCTCTGGGTGCGGTGGATGGCGCGCATGTCGGTGTCGAGCGTCACCTTCGAGAAGCCCGCCTCCTTCAGCAGCGCCACCACCGCGTTCGCCCGTGCGCCTTGCGAGAAATAGACGCGCGACAGGATCGACTGATGGGTGGCGGCCATCTCGCTGGTGACGGGACCATTCACCGGTCCCGCCGACCCAAGACCGAGGCGGGCGAGCAAGGCCGACAGCCAGCGCGCGGCCTTGGCCACCGGGCCGGCATTGACGAAATCGCCGTCGACCACCAGCAGTTTGCCGCCCGGCTTCAGCAGGCGGTGCCACTCGCGGAAGGCGGCGAGCGGGTCGACCAGCGTCCAGACCAGATGGCGGTTGGTGATCACGTCATAGCTCGCGTCCGGCTCCATCGTGTTCTCGGCATCGCCGAGATAGAAGCGGATCCGCCGGCCGCGCTGGGCCGCCTTGGCGCGGGCGCGCTCCAGCATCGGCTCGGCCCAGTCCATGCCCGTCACCTCGAAGCCGAGATCGTCGAGCAAGTGGGAGACCACCGCGGTGCCGCAGGCGAGATCGAGCGCGGCGCGGCCCGCTCCCTCGCCGAGATGGCGCCTCAAAAGCGCATGCCAGGCGGCGCGCTCCGCCTCGGAGAAGATCTCATGGCCGGGCTGGCTGTCAAAGGTCGCGGCCCTCGCTGACCAATAGGCCTGGATCTCGTCGCGGAGGTTCATGTTGGAGAGCGCCGCACGCGTGTTCATGGCGAAAAGTCCGTCGGTGGAAGTGAGCCTGGAAGCCTTCTAAAAGATAATTCTTGACTGTTAAAGTCATAAAATCATAATCACGCCAAATTCCGACGCTGGGAGAAAAAAGTGTTTCATTTCAGAATGGTGGCTCGCGCCGCCGCGATTTCGCTCGCCCTGATGCCGGGCCTGGCCATGGCCGATAAGGTCAAGATCACCGACATCACCGGTCGCGAGGTCGAGGTCAATGTGCCGGTCCAGCGCGTAATCCTCGGCGAAGGCCGCCAGGTCTATTTCACCGGCGCGCTCGATACCGACGACCCGTTCAAGCGCGTCGTCGGCTGGCGCGACGATTTCAAGAAGGCCGACCTCGACGGCTATAACATCTACCTCCAGAAATTCCCCCAAATGGCGACCATCCCGACCTTCGGCGGCATGAAGGACGGCACCTTCGACATCGAGCAGGCCGTGGCGCTGAAGCCCGACGTGATCATCATGAACACCGAGGCGAAATCGGCGACCGAAGAATCCGGCTATATCGAGAAGCTCGCCAAGGTCGGCATCCCCCTCGTCTACATCGACTTCCGCGAAAAGCCGATGCAGAACACCGACGCCTCGATGCGCATCATCGGCACGCTGTTCGGCAAGCAGGACCGGGCCGAGGCGTTCGTGAAGTTCCGTCAGGCGGAAATTTCCAAGGTCACCGACAGGCTGGCCAAGGCCGGCGATATCAAGAAGCCCCTGGTGTTCATCGAACGGGCGGGCGGCTATTCGGACGATTGCTGCATGTCCTTCGGCAACGAGAACTTCGGCAAGATGGTCGAGCTCGCCGGCGGCATCAACCTCGCCAAGGACATCATTCCCGGCACCTTCGGCACCGTGAACCCCGAGCAGGTCATCGCCTCCAACCCGGACCAGATCATCGTCACCGGCTCCAACTGGGAGCTCTATGTGCCCGGAGGCAAGTGGGTGGGCGTCGGCCCGGGCGCCAACCAGGAGGAAGCCAGGACAAAGCTCGCCGCGCTGATGCAGCGTCCCGGATTCACCGGCGTCAAGGCGGTGACCGAGGGCAACTTCCACGCCATCTGGCACCAGTTCTACAACAGCCCCTACCAGTTCGTGGCCGTGCAGCAGATCGCCAAGTGGCTGTATCCGGACCTGTTCAAGGATCTCGATCCGGACGCGACCTTCAGGGAGCTGCACCAGCGCTTCCTGCCGGTGGACTACCACCCCGGCTACTTCGTCTCGCTGAACAGCGGATCGTGATGAAGGTTGCCGGTGGCTTCGGTCGCCGGCGCCTGCACTTGAGGCCACATCCATGAAGGCACCCTCCCTCTCCACGGCGGCCGCCGTCCTTCTCCCGCTCGACCGCTACCGTATGCACACATCTCCGATGGTCTCTCTTTTGGGCTGCGCTGGAGAGCGTGTCCACGTAGGAACGGGGCATCTGATATCACCCGCTTGCCCTATGCGGCCTGAGGTTCCCGCCTGCGCGGGAAT
>JAEZHI010000043.1 GCA_023436885.1 Pseudomonadota bacterium
GTTCCCGCCTGCGCGGGAATGACAGCCTGATAGAGAGAGGCGTCCACTTGATAGAGAGGGGCGTCCACATAACGTATTGCTTCATAATATAAATCTGTCATTCCCGCGCAGGCGGGAACCTCAGGCCGCATAGGGCGAGCGGGTGATATCAGATGCCCCGTTCCTACGTGGGCACTCTCTCCAACACAGCCTAAAAGAGAGACCATCGGAGATGTGTGCATACGATAGCGCCTGCGCGGGAATGACAGTTTGATATAGAGGGATGGCCTCATAACCAATTGTTCCATAATATAAATCTGTCATCCCCGCGCAGGCGGGGACCTCAGGCAGGATGAGGCGCGAGGGTGATATAGGGCGCCCAATGCTGGGGTGAAGAAGGCTTCGGCAGAGCTCCACCCGATTGTTCGGGCAGATGCTCCGACCCCATGCAAGTCTTCGCTGAGCCAATCGTTGAGCCGTGTTGGCGCCGCAATGGGCTGTGCATTCTGGCAGCCTCCCCTGATCGAGGTCCACAGTCATGCGTGTTGTTGCCGCTGCCCTGGTGTTGGTGTCGCTCGTCTCCGGCGCGCGGGCTGAGCCTTGGCAGAGCGTCGATCCGGTTTCGGCTGGCTGGTCGGCTGAGAAGCTGCAGGCGGCGCGGGCCTATTCGGACAGCCTGAAGCCCACCGCCGTGATGGTGGTGCAGGATGGCAAGGCGGTGGCGCGCTGGGGCGATGTGACGCGCAAGGTGAACGTGGCGTCGGTACGCAAGAGCCTGTTGTCGGCGCTCTATGGCATCGCGGTGTCCGAGGGACGGATCGATCTCGGCAGTACGCTCGGCGAGCTCGGTATCGACGACAAGCCGCCGTCGCTCACGCCGGCGGAGAAGCAAGCGACCGTGCGCGATCTCCTGATGGCGCGGTCGGGCGTCTATCACCTGGCGGCGCACGAGACGGCCGATATCCGCCGCAAGCGGCCGGCGCGCGGCAGCCACGCCCCCGGCTCCTTCTGGTATTACAACAACTGGGACTTCAACGCCCTCGGCACCATCTATCGTCAGCGGACCGGCGAAGACATTTTCGGAAGCTTCGAAACGCGCATCGCCCAGCCGATCGGCATGGAGGATTTCACGGCGCGCGACGGCAGCTACGTGCTGGAAAAGCCGTCGATCCATCCGGCCTATCCCTTCACCATGACGGCGCGGGATCTGGCGCGTTTCGGGCAGTTGATGCTCGACGAGGGGCGGTGGAACGGGCGGCAGATCGTGCCGGCGGAGTGGATCAAGCAAGCGACGACGGCCTATTCGGCCACCGATCACGGCAGCCTCGGCTATGGCTATCTCTGGTGGACGCTGAACCCGCAGGTGTTCGGCCCCGGCGCGGCGCTGGCCTCAGGCTATGGCGGGCAGCAGATCGCCGTCATTCCGGCAAAGCACCTGGTTGTGACGCAGGTGGTGGACCGGACGCAAAACCCCAAGGGCGTCCGGACCAGTCATTTCGTGGATCTGCTGAAAGAGATCGTTGCGGCTGCGCCGTGAAGGCTTGTCCTCACGCAGTCCCGGACGCAAAACCGGCTTCCACTTTTGCTGGGACTGCTTGGCTTACCTGATCGACAGCAGCCGGCCGTTGGCGTCGAAGCGGCAGGCGAACACTGCCTGACGGCCGAAGCGGTCACGGAAGCTGCCTTGCACCGTGAAGCGGGGGCCGTCACGGGTGGGCAGGCTGGTCATTACGTCAGCCGGGCGGATGCGGTACTGGGAGGCCGCTTCGCTGCGGCAGATGGCGGCCATCCGCTCGGCCGGGCCGGCGGGGCGGCCGGGGATCGGGCTACCCGGCATCGGCGGTGGCGGCGCCATGTGGGTGCCGCGCACCATGCAGACGCCGTCGGCGCCGCGCATCTTGTAGGAGACGCTGGTGCGGCCGTCGGGTGCGGTGGCGATGGACACGGCGACGCCGGGAATTCGCGCTTCGTAATAGCCTTCGTTGATGCGCCTCACTTGGGCCGGCCGTCCGTTGATGAACACGTCACCCCGGTCGGCCTGAACCTCGATCCGGCCCGGGCAGGCGGCGTTGAAGGCGGGTACGCGCGCTTCGGCGGGCGAGGCCAGCCAGACGACGCCGGCTGCCAGCGCGCCGACGCAAAGCGCCTTGCGGCCAAGGGTTTTTCTGAAAACTCGGAGTGCGACATCGCGCGCAATCGTCATGGCTGGGCCTCCTTGCCGATGAACGGTGGGCGCCAGTTCTTTCGCGCAAACGGGGCGACAACGAGGCATAGGCGGCAAAGTTTTGTATCGAGAGGGGATGTGTGGATGTTGGTGATCGGAGCCCTATAGTGGCGTTGCGCTCTGTTCTGCCCGAGGTCCCCGCCTGCGCGGGGATGACAGTCTATCTATATGTTTCTTTTATATAAATCCGTCATCCCCGCGAAGGCGGGGACCTCAGGAAGGTAGAGCGAAGGGGGCGATATCGGGCGCCCCATAAGCGTCGATGCGGCGAACGCAGCGGGCAGCCTTCTATCTCTCCCCGTTTCTTACGAGCCTGACACGGTCGCGCCAGAGGAGCGCGCCTTGCCGTTCGGCGAGGTGTTCGGCGCGGTCGAGCAGGGCGGCGATTTCGTTGGTGTCCCGAGGTTGTTGCCGCGAGAGAGCGACAGCCTGGAGCCTGAGGAGGTCGGGCAGGCACCAGAGCTCCTGGTTGGCGCTGGCGCGGGCGACGGCGGCGCGGATGGTTTGCAATGCCGCGGTGCCATCTCCGACGGTGAGTTGCGCCGTTGCCAGCTCGCCCATCAGGCCGCAGTGATACATGGAGAAGGGTGCACTGCGCGGCTCGCTCAAGGCGGCGGAAAGCTTGCCGAGGCCGGCCCTGGTGGCGCCGGTGCGGATGTCGAGGCAGGCGCCGTAGGCGCGCGACCAGGCCATCCAGACCGCCAGCTTGCGGGCATGCGATATCTCCACCAGCTCGTTGACATAGAGCGCGGCGGCCTCGTGGTGCCCCTGGTCGAGCGACAGGGGGATGGAGGCCTGCGCCAGGGCGTGACAGATCGAGTGGGCATGGTCGAGTTCCACCGCGCGTTCCAGGGCGATGCGAGCGGCTTCGAGGGCCGGTTCGATCTCGCCCTGCAGCCAGAGAACCCGGGCGTGGAAGGCAAGGCCCGCCACCTGCTGGTCGAAATGGAAGCGGTTGGTCGGCGAGTTGGCCGCCGGCTCGACATAGCCATCGAGAAAGGTTTCCAGCGCCTTGCGGGCCGTGAGCTGGTCGCCGATGACGTGATGCACGGCGCCGATGGCACGGTGGGCGATCAGCCGGTCGGCGTCGTTGCCGAAGGCCCGGACGGCTTCAAGGAACTGGTAGCCGTACACCACAGCGTCGCCATTCATGCCGGAGTTGAGGCTGGCGGCGGTGAGCGCCCACAGCGAGCGGATCTGGCTGCCGCCGGCTTTGGTCTGGCTGGCAACGGCGAGCCCGCGTTTCAGCGTTGCCCGCGTCTCGGTGGTCGGGCCGGTGACATAGAGCAGTGCGCAGCCATGGGCGACGTCGAGCTTCATGGAGAGGTCGGCCGCGTAGGCATTGCTCTGTTCTGGGCGGATGGCACGCTCGATCCGGTCGAGCAATTCGCCGACCAGCGAGAGGTGTAGCCAAAGTGGTTCGCCGGCAATGATCAGCGCCGCGCCGAGGCCGATGTCGCCATCCTCGGAAAACGCCCAGTCGACGGCGCTGCGCAGGCCGGCGAGATAGGGCTTGTAGCGCGCCACCCATTGCCGGCTGGGCAGCGTATCGAGATCGCGGGTGGCTTCCTGGAAGGTGCGCAAGATGAAGGCGGCGTGACGGGAGGCGGTGGCCGGCAATTCGCCCGCTTCCTCCAGCCGGGCGCGGCCATAGCTGCGCATGGTCTCCAGCAGCGAGAAGGCGCCGCCGCGCTCGGTGACAGTGACCACCAGCAGCGACTTCGCCACCAGACCGGACAGAAGGCTGAGCGCGCTCTGGCGCGACGTGTCGGCGACGGCCATCGCCGCCTCGACGCCGAAGGGGCCCGACAACAGGCTGAGACGGCGGAACGCCGCCTGTTCGTCCGGGGGCAGCAGCAGGTAGCTCCAGGCGATGGTGGCTTCCATGGTCTGCTGCCGGGGCACTGCGATGCGCTTGGGACGGCTCAGAACCGACATTGAGGTGTCGAGCTCCTGCAGCACGGCGGCGACGCTGAGCGTGCTGGCGCTGGCCGCCGCCATCTCGATGGCCAGCGGAATGCCGTCGAGCCGCCGGCAGATCTCGATCATCGAGAGCATGTCGTGCGCCAGCATCAGCTGACCGTTGGCCGCCGCAAGGCGCTGCACGAAGAGCTGAACGGCGGGGGCGGCGAGCTTTGCTTCGAGGCCGTCGTCCTCGCCCGGCAAGGGCAGGGAGGGGACGCCGATGATGCGCTCGCCGTCGATCCGGAGCGCCTCGCGCGTCGTCGTCAGCAGGGTGACGCCGGGGCAGCGTGACAAGAGCTCGGTGGCGATAGCGGCGACGCCTTCCACCAAGTGCTCGCAGTTGTCGATGAGCAGCAGGCAGGCCTTGTCGCCGAGCGATTGCGCCAGCGAACGACCGTCGCGAACATCGCCGGGCGGGAGGCCGAGCGTTTCGGCGATGGTGGCGGCAACGAACCGGTCGCTCTCCACCGGTGCCAGCTCGATCATCCAGACACCGTCGGGGTAGCGGTCGATCAGCTCGCGGCCGGCGGCGCGCGCCAGCCGGGTCTTACCGATGCCGCCGGGGCCAAGCAGCGTGACGAGCCGATGCTCGCCGAGGGCTTTCTCGATGTCGCGGAGTAGGTCGTCGCGGGCGATCAGCGCCGAGAGGTCGGCGGTGAGGTTGGTTTGCGGCGGCGCGTCCGAAGCCTCCATGTCGACGACGTAGTAGCCGCGGCCGGCGACGGTCCTGATCAGGTTGCGGTCGGCATCGAGCGCCCGCCTCAGGCCATGGATCTGCGCCTCCAGTGCGTTGTCGCTGACGAAGCGGCCGTCCCAGACGCGCTCGATCAGGGCGTCCTTGGTAACGAGCGCGCCGTTGGCCTCCACCAGCACCCGCAGCACCTCGAAGGCCCGGCCGCCGACCGGAACCACTTCGCCGTCCCTGATCAGGCATCGACGCTGCCGGTCGATGGCATATCGGCCAAACCTCAGCACGGCCTTCTCCATCGCCTGGAAGCGGTTGATCGGAGCATCGTTTTCAGAACTTTTCAGTCAGCATTAAGGACTTCACCCGCGGGCAGCGTCAAGATGGCCCTAGGGATTGCGAGGATCTCTCGAGAAAGCTTGTCCACGGTGGTTCGATGCCGACGTCTTCGTCGGGTCGATGCCCGGCATTTTATTGTTTTTCCTGGGTCTTTTAACTTTGCGGAGTGTCCGTCATGAAGCTCTTTTCGTCCATCGCCATCGGTGCCGCTCTGCTGGCTAGCGCCGCGCTTGCCGAGGTGCAGCCTTTCCCGTCCAGTTTCGAAACCAGGATGGTCAAGGTTCCCGGCGCCGAGCTCAACGTCCGCGTCGGCGGCAAGGGGCCGGCCGTCGTGCTGCTGCACGGTTATGGCGAGACGGGCGACATGTGGGCGCCGATGGCGGCCAAGCTTGCCGCAGATCACACGGTGATCGTGCCGGACCTGCGCGGCATGGGCCTCTCCAGCCATCCCGAGGGCGGCTATGACAAGAAGACCCAGGGCCACGACATCGCCGCCGTTCTCGACGAACTGCATGTCGACAAGTTCGATCTCGTCACCCACGACATCGGCAACATGGTAGGCTTTGCGCTCGCCACCCAGCAGCCCAAGCGCGTCACCCACTTCGCTCTGCTCGACGCGCCGGTTCCCGGCGTCGGTCCGTGGGATGAGATCCTGAAGAACCCGCTGCTCTGGCACTTCCGCTTCGGCGGTCCCGACATGGAGCGCCTCGTCGCCGGCCGCGAGCGCATCTATCTCGACCGCTTCTGGAACGAGTTCTCCGCCGATCCCAAGAAGTTCGACGAGGCGTCGCGCGAGCATTACGCGGCGCTCTATGCCCGGCCCGGCGCCATGCATTCCGGCTTTGCCCAGTTCGCCGCCTTCGACCAGGACGCCATCGACAACCGCGCCTGGCTCGCCAAGGGCCGGAAGCTCACCATGCCGGTGCTGGCGATCGGCGGCGAAAAGTCCTTCGGCCCGATGATGGCGACGGTGATGCGGGCCGCCGCGACGCATGTCACGCAGGGCGTGATCCCCAATTCCGGTCACTGGTTGATGGAAGAGCAGCCCGATGCGACAGTCGCCATGGTGACCAAGTTCCTCGACGGCAAGAAGTGATCCTGCGGAGCCTGCCGAAAGCGGAGAGGGGAAGGATTGCATCATGACGTCACCTGCCATCATTCGAAATCCTGCTGAAGACATGCTGGCGCCGGACAACGCTGCCCTGGTCATCATCGACTTTCAGCCGGTGCAAGCGGCCTCCCCGGTGTCGATGGAGCGCCATCAGCTGATCGCCAATGTCGTGACCGCGGCCAGGACCGCCAGGCTCTCCGGCCTGCCGGTGGTGCTCTCGACAGTTAATGTCGAGACAGGCCGCGACCAGCCGACCATTCACCAGCTGACCGACGAACTGCCCGGCGCGGCGGCGCTCGACAGGACGCCGACCCACGCCTGGGAAGACGTGGAATTTGCCGCCGCCATCAGGGCGACCGGCCGCAAGAAGCTGATCATGGTGGCGCTGTGGTCCTAGAGCAAAACCGGTTGCCGCTTTTGCTGGAGTTGCTCCGGAGTTTTACAAGCGCGGTCGGATAAACTATACTACAAAGTGCAGGAATTTTTTATCTGCCAAGACTGCGTTTTCAAACAGAAATACTAGAGGAGAACAGCATGACCCCTGTCTTTGTGTTGACCCTCTTTCATGTTCTCGTCAGCCTCGTCGCGGTGGTTGCCGGCGTTTCCCTGATCCTGCGCCTGATGCGCAACCGCGACGACCGCCGTCCCGCATCCTGGTTCCTGATCTCGATCGCCATCACGCTGGCCAGCGGATTTGTCTTCCCGTTCAAGGGGATCACGCCGGCCATCATAGTCGGCATCCTCTGCGTGCTGATCCTGGCGCCGACGCTCTACGCCCGCTATCGCACGCCGCTGACCGGTCTCTGGCGCCCGGTCTACGTGGTCGGCGTCACCCTGCTGGCCTTCTTCAACTGTCTGGTGCTGATCATCCAGTCGTTCCAGAAGATCGGCCCGCTCAACGCCATCGCGCCGGTGGGCAACGAGCCGCCGGTGCTGGTGAGCCAGGTGGTGCTGCTGCTCCTGGCGCTGTCGGTCGGCATCATCGGCCTGTTGCGCTTCCGGCCAGTGTTGACAGCCCCGCTCGGCGTTGCGCCATCGGCGGCACACGAGGTTTGAAGGCGAGCGGCGGGCTGTCAGATCCCGCCGCATCGTCGTATCCCGGTTACGTACGAGTGATGGACGTCCCACCATCGACCAGCGAGGCGGTGCCGGTGACGAAGCTCGCGTCGTCGGAGGCAAGGTAGAGCACCGGCCGCGCCAGTTCCTCTGGGCTGGCAACGCGCTTCAGGGCGTGGAGAGCGGTGATGAAGGCGCGCTTTTCCGGCGTGTCGTTCATGTCGCGGTACATGTCGGTATCGACGGCGCCGGGCAGGATGGAATTCACCCGGATATTCTTAGGGCCATATTCGGCGGCGAGCGCCTGCGTCAGGCCGATCAGGCCGGACTTGCTGGCGGCATAGGCGGCAACGCCGGGGAAGGCGTAGCTGTAGCCGACGAAGGTTGAGGTGAAGATGATCGAGCCGCTGCCGTTCTTTTCCATCGCTCCGGCCTGATGCTTGGCGGCGAGGAAGGAGGCGGTGAGGTTGATGGCCAGCGTATCGGCAAAGCCCGCCTCTGAAACCCCGGTGGTGGGACCGGCTTCGCCCAGCGTGCCGGCGTTGTTGAAGGCGATGTCGAGCTTGCCATAGTGCTCGACGGCAGTGGCCACCAGACGCTTCTGATAGTCTTCCGAGCGAACGTCGCCGGCGACCGCGATGGCCTCGCCGCCGGCCGCCTCGATTTCCGCGACCAGCGTATCCAGTTCGGCCTGTCGGCGGGCGCCGACCACGACCTTGGCGCCCTCGGCGGCGAACAGCTTGGCGGTGGCGCGGCCGATGCCCGAGCTGGCGCCGGTGATGATGGCTACCTTATTGTTCAAGCGTGACATTTTGTCATCTCCGTTTCATGTGGAGGCGCTTGGCCTCCGTTCTGATGAGCCGAAGATGGCACTTTCCGATTGTTCGGATTAGTATGCAGATATTGGAACTCAAGTCCGGAATGTCCGAACAATGATGCGAACAGAGGGCATCGTCACCTTCGTGGCGGTCGTGGAGAGCGGTTCGATCAGCGAGGCGGCGCGGCGGCTCAGGCTGTCGAAGTCGGTGGTGAGCGAGCGGTTGGCCGAGCTTGAAAAGGTGCTGGGCGGCGTGCTGTTGCATCGCACGACGCGCAAGCTGACGCTGACCGAGAGTGGCCTCGCCTTTCTCGAACGGGCGCGGCGGATCACCGACGAAATGGAGGCGGCGGCGACGGAGATTTCCGAGCGGCGCGGGGCGATTGCCGGGCCGTTGCGCATTGCCGCTCCGGTCACCTTCGGCCGCATGCACCTTGGGCCGGCGCTCTATCCGTTTCTCCTCAAGCATCCGCAGCTGGAGCTGACGCTCGATATCGACGACCGCAAGGTCGATCCGGTGTCGGATGGCTATGACGCGATCATCCGGCACGGACCGATGCCGGATTCACGGCTGATCGCCTGGAAGCTGGCGCCGAGCCGCCGGTCGCTGGTCGCCTCGGCCGATTATCTCGAACGCCACGGCGTCCCTTGCACGCTGAAGGATCTCGAACAGCATCGCGGCATCTTCTACACCAATCGCGGCGTTGCCGACTGGCGCTTCCAGACCAAGGGCGACAGCATCATCGTCAGGGCCAAGCTCGGGATGGCGATGAACAACGGCGACATGATACGTGACGCGGCCATCGCCGGCCTCGGCATCGCGCTGCTGCCGGCCTTCATCGCCGCCCAGTCGGTGCGCGACGGGCTGCTCCGCGAGGTGGTGATCGACCACAAGCCGGAGCCGGAGTTCATCTTCATGGCCCACCCGCAGGGCCGGACCCCGCCGGCCAAGCTGCGCGCCGTCGCGGACCACCTGAAGGCGACCTTCGGCAGCCCGCCTTACTGGGACCCGGGAGCTGCCTGATCGGCAGCCCCGAGCCGCGTCACTTGCCGGCGCTGCGGGCGGCCTCGGCGATGAAATCGGCCACCACATCCGGGTGGGAGATCATCGACATATGGCTCGAAGCGATGGTCCTGGTGGTGGCGCCGATATGCTGGCTGAGCCAGGTCTGCACCGCCGTTGGCAGGGCGTTGTCGCCCTCGGTGACGAGGTACCAGCTGGGACGGATGGTCCAGGCGGCGTCGGTCAGCTTGTCGCCGAAAACACTGGCGGCAATCGGCTTTTCGATGGCGGCGAGCTGGGCGACGCGGGCGGGCGGCACGTCGGCAGCCATCACGTGGGCGTAGGCCGTGGGGTCGTCGAGCCAGACGAAGCCGTTGTTGTCGGGCGTCAGGCCCTCCATGGGCGAATTGCGCTTCTGCAGAAGGTCGGCCACTGACTCGCCGGCGTCGGGCACCAGGGCGGAGAGGTAGACCAAGCCCTTGACGTTGGGCGCGTTGCCCGCCTCGGTCACCACAGCGCCGGCCCAGGAGTGACCGACCAAGAGCACATCGCCGGTCTGCCGTTCAACGGCGCGGCGGGTGGCGGCGACGTCGTCGGCGAGCGAGGTCAGCGGGATCTGTACCGCCGTGACATGGTAGCCCTTGGCCTGCAGGCGCGGGATCACGTCGGACCAGCTCGATCCGTCGGCGAAGGCGCCGTGGACCAGCACGATGTTGGGAAGGCCGATGTCGGCAGCGCGGACCGGGGCGGGCAGGAGGGCAGCGGAAACAGCCATGGCCAGCGCCACAAAGCCCTGCCGCAGGTCACGCCCGAGAGAGGTGAGGGAGGTCACCGTCATAGCTCATGCCTCCTCGTAAAGGCGAAAGGTCATCTCGGCACCTTCCTCGCGTAGCGGCACGATGGCTTGATATTCTGGCGAACTGAACCAAGCGCGGGCGGCGTCGGCCGAGGAAAAGCGCAGGATGCCGAGGCCGTGCGGCGCCGGGCTGCCGCCCAGCGTTTCCAGATACTTGGCGCGGTGGATGAACTCGCCACCGAAGGCGGCGACGATGGGCGCGGCGGCGACGGAATATTCCGCCATCTTGGCCGGTTTCCTGAGGCGTGCCTCGACGATCACGAGAACTGTCATTTTGACCTCCTGGGGTGGGGGTGATATTCTGTACATGAGTGTACATATCTGAGGGCAGAGTTTTTGTCCACATATGTACAAAACACGAAATCGAGAGGCCCGTGATGGCGCGTCCCATGAAGTTTGACCGTGAGGAAGCGATCCGCATCGCCACCGAGGCGATCCGCAGCGACGGCTACGAGCACTCGTCGGTGAAGGCGCTGTCGGAGCGCCTTGGGATATCGCGGTCGAGCTTCTACAACACCTTCGGAACGCGCGAGGCGCTGTTCGCCGAAGTGATCGACCGCTACGCGCCGACGGCACCGGACGCCCCGCTCTACGGCGAGGTGAAGGGGCCGATCCTGCCGCTGATCGAGCGGGTGGTGCGCGCCATCTGCCATGTGCGGACCGAGGATGCCGGCGGCAAGGGCTGCATCATCGTCAACTCCATCGCCGAGCTTTGCCCGGCATCCGAGGGGCCGGCGCCGCTGCTCGCCGATCTCGCGGCCCGCTCCACCCAGCGCATCGAGGAATTGTTGACCATGGCGCGCGAGGGAGGCGAGATCGCCGCCGACGCCAATGTCCACGCCCTGGCGCTGGCGCTTCAGAACCTGATGATCGGTCTCAACGTGATTTCCAAGGTGGTCCGCTCGGAGGCCGAGCTGTGGTTGCTGGCGGATACGACGCTGAAGGGGCTGGGACTGATGGTGCAGGACCACTAGATCGCGGGTGATGAGTTTCGGCTCCGTGGAGGGGGTTTGGAGCTCTATAGGAGCGTTGCGCTCCTTTCTGCCTGAGGTCCTGCGCCTAAAGCGCAGGATGACAGCTCGATACGAGCTGGTGCAACGATTACCGCTTTGTTTCCTTTATATAAATCTGTCATCCTGCGCTTTAGGCGCAGCTTGGACTCACGATCGAAGTGCAACACCTGCTAAGGTGTTGCTGCGATGGGACAACATTACTCTCAGCTCTCTTTGAGAGAGCGGGTGACGGTAGAGCTTCTCCACCGGGAAGGGCTATCGGTGCGAAGAATAGCGGCGCGGCTTGAACGATCAGCATCGACGATCAGCCGCGAGCTCAGGCGCAATGCCAAGCCAACCAAGCAGTGGTCCGGCCCTTACGATGGCGAGCGGGCGCACGGTTTGGCGGCCCGACGACGACGATGGGATACCCGCTTCAAGCTGGCGCGCCAGCCGGACCTTGCGGCCGACGTCAAGCAACGCCTTGCGA
>JAEZHI010000020.1 GCA_023436885.1 Pseudomonadota bacterium
GTCGATGATGCAGGGCGGCATGCCCATGATGATGATGTGCGGCGGCATGCCGATGATGTGCGGCACGATGGCCTGACCGTCAGCCAGCAATGATCATCGAGAGGGCCGCGGGCACATGTCCGCGGCCCTTTTCGTTTGGGGATCAGACCCTGACTTCCTCGACATAGGTCATGACGAGGTAGAGGACGGCTTCGCTGGTGCCGAGATTACGGTAGGAGTGGGGCACGTCGGCGTCGAAGACTATGGCGTCGCCTTCCGACAGTACGCGTGCAGGCTCGTCGCCCGCGATCACCTCAATGGTGCCGCTCGACACGACGAGGTTTTCGACCGTTCCCTCCTGATGCGCTGACGCCACCTCGCGGTGCAGGCCGGCGATCCTGAGTTCGTAGAACTCCACCTTACGTTCGCCATCGAAGGGAAACAGGGCGCGCGACTGAAAGCGCCCCTCGGACGAGGTGAGCACCTTCGCCTTGGCGCGCGACAGCACGGTGACGCCGCGCTCGGTTTCGTTGGCGAGCAGTGTCGCGAAGGATACGTCGAGCGCGGTGGCGATCTTCCAGAGCACCGAGATGGTCGGCGCGCTCTTGCCCGTTTCGATCTGGCCGAGCATGGCGCGGCTGACACCGGAGAGCTTGGCGAGGCGTTCAAGCGAATGGCCGCGCCGGGTGCGAAGCTTGCGGAGGTTGTAGCCGACGATGGCGGGGATATCCTCCGCGGGGTCCGTCCGGGCCGTGTCGTCCGCGGGGTCGTCGGGGACGACACGCAGGGGCATCGTCAGCGGCCGAAACCAAGGACCGGAACGTAAGCCCAGACCGGAACCCAGACCACCGGCGGCATCAGCTGCGTCGAAGGCATCGAGCTGCGGCTCATCTCACCCTGGCTCGCGGCGCGAGCGAGGCGGAATTCCGCGAGATCGACGACTTTCGCAGTTTGTGCCGACATGATCTTTCCCTAATGGAGGAGACAATCTTCTCAATGTCCTAAGCCTAGGCGCGGCGTCCCAGTCTCTCAAGCGCGTGCGTTTCGCCCTTCCGGGCGTAGAGGAAAAAAGCCAGCTGCCATCAAGCGAGGCGCGAAAAGCCATTCCACGTCGAGTGGATTGCCGTTCGCAAATGGGTCGCCGGGTCCATTAGGGTGCAGGACGATCTAGTCCGTCCGGCTTGCCGTTGGCGCCAAAATTGCCCGCATGTCCGCCGTCTTCAAAAGCTTTTGGTAATCGCTCGCCGGCATCGCATTGATGAGCAGACGACCGCTGACATCCGCCTTGATGTATTCCACGGCCAGAAGGCAGGTCACCGGATTGGTGGTCAGCACGGCCTGATCGGGCGTGCGATCGCCGAATTCGGCAACGACGGTTTCGGTGTCGTCCGCCACGACGACGGCCAGCCGGCGGCCCGAGAGGCGCAGGCGGGCGCTGGCCCCGCATTCGGAGAGATCGTAGCTGTGCGGTCCGATCAGGGTTCGCTTGCCGTAGATCGCCACATGCGTGTCGACACCACGCGCAGACGCCTGCTCGAGCAACGGCCCGATCTCGTCCATCTCCTCATCCCAGATGCCCGCGAAGATGCAGCGCCTGGCAGCAGTCGTGACGCGCCCGAAGGCCTGCACGATGGCCTGTCGGTTCCGCAGCGACCAGACAAGCCCGGGCTCCTCCTGGGCGGGGAGGCTATCGAGCTTTTTCTTTGCAGTAAGGACGTCGGCCTCGAACCGGGACTGCACGTCAGCCAAGAGGTCGGCATGCGGAACCGCGCTGTAGCGAACCGGCTCGGATCGATTGATGAGCACCGCACCCTTCCCCTCCAGTCGGGCCAGCGTCTCGTAGATCTTGGACGGCGGCACACCGGCACCACGGCTGACCTCGGCACCGGTCAGGGCGCCTTTGCCCACCAAGGCCGTGTAGGCTTGGGCTTCATATTGAGAAAAACCAAGCCGGGTCAGCGTGTTGATCAGGTCGGTATCAGCGGTCATGTCACTCTTGCCAACCGCATCTATGCGCGGGCAGCCCCTTGAAAAGCATGCTTCAAGCTATTGACTACCATGGTGGTAAGTGGCAACCATATCAACTACTACCACAGTAGTAATAGGAGGCAGATCCATGCGCACTCTCATCAGCACCGGTTCACCATGGGAGCCGAAGGTTGGATACTCGCGGGCCGTGATCGTGAATGACACGATCTACATCTCGGGAACGGCGGGAAAGGGTGACGACGTCTACGCCCAGACGAAGGACGCGCTGGCCACCATCGAGAAGGTGCTGACGGAGAACGGCTTCGCTCTGGCCGATGTCGTACAGAGCCGACTGGCCGTCGCCGATTTCGAGCATTGGGAGGATGCCGCGCGCGCTCACGGTGAGGTCTATAACGCGATCCGACCGGCGTTTTCCCTGGTGCACGCTTTGCCGTTCGTCGAAGATACGATCCTCGTCGAAGTGGAAGCCGTCGCCGTGCGAGGAGCGGCGTGACGACCGCGCCCAACCCGGGAGAACGGGCGCTGTCCGCTGGGATAGTGGTTCTCCTGGCGATCACAGCCGGCGGAGCGATTGCGAACAACTATGCGATCCAGTCGAGCCTTGGTGCGATCGCGCAGGATCTCGGCACCGATCTGAGCGCCATCAGCCTGACGGCTTCCGGCATCATGGTCGGCTATCTCCTGGGATTGGCGCTGCTGGTGCCTTCGGTTGACCGCATAAGTCCGCGCTGGCTGATCCCTGGGCAACTCACTGCGTTGGCGGCGTCGCTGGCCGCCGCATCGGCGGCGCCGAGTGCCGGCGTTCTGTTGGTCTGCCTGGTGTTCGTCGGCGCGACCACCACTGTCGCGGCGCAGACGAGCGCCATTGTCGGCAAGCTCGCGACGCCCGCTCATCGGGGGCGGCAGATGGGATTGATCTCGGCCGGTATCTCGGCCGGCATTCTCCTGTCACGCTTTGTCGGGGGACTTCTGACGACGTGGGGCGGATGGCGGACTATGCTGCTGTGCTTTGCCGGAGCCTGTTGCATCGCCGCGCTGGCGACGGCTCTGATGCTCCCGCATCGTCGACCGCTCGCCGCGAAGAGCTACTTCCTCACCCTGCGCTCGGTGCCTGGACTGCTGATTGTTTTCCCGCAGCTGCGGGCGTCGACCATGGCCGGCATGCTCTGGTTCTTTGCCTTCAGCGCCATCTGGGTCGGGCTTGCGATTGCGCTCGCCGCGCCGCCATGGTCGCTGGGTGCCGGCGCGATCGGATTCTATAGTCTTGCCGGGCTGCTTGGTCTCTTCATAACACCGATGGCGGGGCGCTGGGCGGATCGAAACGGTGCGCGACCGGTGAAGCTCGTCGGCCTTACGGCCGCGGCCGCCTCGGTCTTGGTTCTACTGCCGACGCTCGGGAACCCCTTCGTCTCGGCTCCGGCCCTCGCCGTGTTCGATGCCGGCTGCTTTGCCGCGCAGGTCGCAAACCAGGCTGCGATCGTGCGGCTGGATCCCTCCCGCGCCGGCGCGCTGAGCTCGGCCTACCTGCTGCTCTATTATGTCGCCGGAGCCATCGGTACAGCCGTGGCCGGACCGATCGTCACGGCTGGCGGCTGGCCCTTGCTTGCCGGTGTCGCCTTGGTGGCGACTGTGGGCGCGATTGCGGCAACAAGTGTGGAACATCTGGCGACGGTAAGTCGGGCCTAGGTAGTAAAACTTAAGTATTTGATATTAAACGTTAAAATAGAAAACGCATTCTCGCCTTCACTTGGTTTCGGGGCAAAAACTGCTCCGCCTTCGCGCCATTTAAAATACTAAATCTATCGTCTATTCTTCACCCGTGATCTCCTGAATGCCAGAGGTCGCGAGAGAGCATTGAGCACATCCCGTCGCGACCGCCTCCGTTCCAAGCGGGCCGCCGACAGGGGATAGCGCCAGATGCCGATCAATCTTCGTACTCCGCAGGCCGAGACGCGCGACCAGCGCCTCGGCACCATCACCCAGTGGGACGGCCGCGCCTCCCAGCTCGCGAAGGATTCGGCCTTCACCTTCGGCTGCGGTCGCGATTGCGGCCCCGGCGGCAAGCGCCTTTGCGAGCTGAACAGCCCTTATTCGCAAGCCTCGATGTGCGCCGAGCAGATCGCGGTTACCAACGCTACCATCATCAAGGACACGGTGGTCATCCAGCACTCACCGATCGGCTGCGCCTCCAGTCAGTCCTTCACCTCGCGTTATTCCCGCGACCTTGCCGCCCGGCGCGGCTGGAAGCCCGAGGACCCCAAGTCGATCTGCACCAATCTCGGTGAACAGGACATGGTGTTCGGCGGCGTCGACCGCCTCGCCGAGACCATCCGCGACGCCTACGAGCGGCACAAGCCGCGCGTCATCTTCGTCGCCACCTCCTGCGCCACCGGCATCATCGGCGACGACGTCGACGGCACGGTCCGCCAGCTCGAAGACGAACTCGGCATTCCCGTGGTCGCCCTGCATTGCGAGGGCTTCAAGTCGCGGCACTGGTCGTCGGGCTGGGATGTCATCGAGCATGGCATCCTGCGTCGTCTGGTGCCGGACCGGACGCACGAGAAGAACCCCGATCTTCTCAACGTCATCCACCTTGGCGGACCGGACGTGTTCACGCCGCTGGTCGGGCCGCTGGGCCTCAAGGTCAACCTGATCATGGGCGGCAACTCGCTCGAACGCCTCGCCGATCTCTCCACGGCGGCGGCGACGGTGACCATGTGTTTCGTGCTGAGCTATCTCGCCACCGGCCTCGAGCAGGAATACGGCGTGCCGGAAATCCGCGCGCCACTGCCCTACGGGCAGGAGGCCACCGACAACTGGCTGCGCGACATCGCCCGTGTCACCGGACGGACGCATCTGGTCGAGGCAGTCATTGCTTCCGAACGTGCCCGCATCGCGCCGGACCTGGAACGCCTCCGGCATCTCCTCAAGGGCAAGAAAGGCTTCGTCGCCGCTGGCGCCGCCTTTGCCCATGGCCTGATCGCTGACCTGCGCGAGCTCGGCGTCACCGTCGACGACGCCTATTCCTTCCACCACGATCCCTCGACCGACAGCCGCGATCCGCAACAGGACTCGCTCGGCCATCTCATTGAGACCACCGGCGACATCGAGAATTTCACCGTCAGCCCCGATCAGCATTTCCAGACGCATGCGGCGTTGAAGCGCTCCAATCCGGATTTCGTCATCTGCCGCCATTCCGGCACCACGGCGACGCTGGCCGGCCGGCTGGGCATTCCGGTGCTGCCGATCTTCTATTCCAACGATGGCCTCGGTTACGAGGGCCTCCTGACCATCGGCCGCGCCATTCTGCGCGTGTTGCCGCGCCGACGCTTCTACGAGGATGTCGCCGCCCATTCGTCCTTCCCCTACCAGAAATGGTGGCTGGAAGAGACCAATCCCTATGCCCTCGACACCGCCGAAGCCGCCGAGTGAGCCGGAGAGATCGATGAACGTCGTCAGCCCTATTTCCCACGACTCGTCCGGTTCGTTCGCGACCCAGCCGGGACCGATCGAGCAGGTGCGCTATGCCTGCGCCCTCGGTGCGCTTACCTCGGTGATCGCCATCGAAGGGGCGATCCCGGTCACCCATTGCGGCCCCGGCTGTGCCTCCAAGCAGTTCCACGCGCTGTCCGGCATCTCCGGCTATCAAGGTGGCGAGTTCCACGTGCCCTCCAGCAACATCGGCAACAAGGAGGTGATCTTCGGCGGCGCCGACCGGCTCGACGAGCTGATCTCCTCGACGCTGAAGGTGATGGAGGCTGAGCTCTACGTCGTGCAGTCCGGCTGCATTCCCGGCCTCGTCGGCGACGATGTCGAGAACCTGGTGAAGGGCTACCAGCGGCGCGGCGTGCCCATCGTGTTCGCCGAAACCCTCGGCTATCGCGGCACCAACTTCACCGGTCACGAGACGGTAGTGAAGGCGATCATCGAGCAATATGTGGCAAAGCAGCCGCAGCAGCCGAAGCAGGCCGGACTCGTCAACGTCTGGGCGCTGCTCCCCTACCAGAATCCATTCTGGCGCGGCGACCTCACCGAGCTCAGGCGCATCCTCGAAGGCATTGGCCTTGAGGTGAACATCCTGTTCGGCCCGGCCTCGGCCGGCCTTTCGGAGTGGCGCGCCATTCCCGCCGCTGAATTCAACCTCGTGCTCAGCCCCTGGCTCGGCCTTTCAGTCGCCCGCGACCTTGAGGCCGCCTACGGCCAGAGCACGCTGCACATCCCGGCCCTGCCGGTCGGCGCGCGTGAGACGGCCGCCTTCCTGCGCAAGGTGGGTGACCATGCCGGCATCGACCGGAAGAAGGTGGACGCCTTCATCGCCCGCGAGGAGAAGACCTACTATCACTACCTGCGCGACTTCGCGACTTTCTATGCCGGCTGCACGAGCCAGTATCGGTTGCCGTCGGAAGTGAACGTCGTCGCCGACAGCGCCTATGCATTGGCCATCGCCAAGTTTCTGGTCGGCGATCTCGGCCTCAATCCCGGCGTCATCGTCATCACAGAGAACCCGCCGGAAACCGAGCGCGCGGCGATCCGCGCCGCCTTCCGCGATCTGGCCCCCGGCATCGATGCCGATCCGCTGTTCGAGTCCGATGGGCACAAGGCACATGCGGCCATCCGTGCCCACGCGAGGATTGGCGAACTGCCAATCGTCTTTGGCTCGACCTGGGAGGCAGGGCTTGCCGGCGAGATTGGCGCGCCGCTTGTCGAGATCAGCTATCCGGTGACCGACGAAGTGGTTCTGTCGCGCTCCTACATCGGCTATCGCGGCGCGCTGCAACTGATCGAGCGCACCTATACGACGGTGGTTCGCCAGTCGACCGAGGAAAACCCCGAGGTCGCTGCGCTATGACGACATCCTCCGAACCCGCTCCTTCCGCCGGCGCTGTCCGCGTCGCCATAGGTACCTCGACCGGCGCGCGCGTCAGCGAGCATTTCGGCCACGCCACCCGCTTCGAGATCTGGGAAGTCGGTCCCGCCGGCTCCCGCTATCTCGAATCGCGCAACAACCGCCCCGCCTGCGGTTCCGGCTGCGGCGACCGGGCCGACGCGGTGATGGACGCCTCGGTGGCGCTGATTGCCGACTGCAAGGCCGTGGTGGTTTCGCGGCTTGGCGAGTGCGCCATCAACCGGCTGACCAAACTCGGCATTCTCGCCTTCGAGACCGACGATACGGTGGACGACACTGTCCGTCAGCTCGCCGCCTTCGACGGCCTGTTCAGCGCGGAGGCCGTAGCATGAGCGATCCTGGCATAACATCCTCGGCCTGCGCGGCACACGGCATGCGGCAGGCCGCCATGCAGCCAGCATTCCCCGATCTCGAAGGCAAGCACCCTTGCTTTTCGACCACGGCGGAAGGCCATGCCAAGGCGGCGCGCCTGCATCTTCCCGTCTCGCCGCTCTGCAACATCGCCTGCGCCTTCTGCCGGCGTGACTTCAATCGCGTCGAACAGCGGCCCGGCGTCGCCGCCCGTCTGCTCAAACCGAAAGAGGCCGTCGAAGTCGTCGAGCGGGCGCTGCGGCTGATCCCCAATCTCTCCGTCGTCGGCATCGCCGGCCCCGGCGATCCGCTCGCCTCCGACCATGCCATCGAGACTTTCGCCGAGATCCATGCCCGCTGGCCCGAGCTGACCCTCTGCGTCTCCACCAACGGCCTGCAACTGCCGGCGCGCGTTGACGATCTCCACGCGGCCGGCGTGACCACGCTGACGGTGACGGTCAACGCCGTCGATCCGGGGATCCAGGCAGTCATCACACCGAAGCTCGCCTGGGAACGCAAGCGGCTCGACGGCGTTGTAGCGGCCCGGCGCTTGATCGACAGCCAGCTGAGCGGCATCGCCCGTGCCGCCGAACTCGGCTTCACCATCAAGATCAACACGGTGCTGATCCCCACCATCAACGATCATCACATTGGCCAGGTGGCGGAGACGGTGGCGGCGGCCGGCGCGCGGATGATCAACGTCATCCCGCTGATCCCCGAGCATCAGCTCGCCCATTTGAAGGAACCGACCTTCATCGAGCGGCATAAGGCGCGCGCCGACGCAGCCCGCCACCTCAAGGTATTCACCCATTGCCAGCGCTGCCGGGCGGATGCCGCCGGCGTGCCCGGCCTCACCGATTACACGCGCGATCTTTACGGCGACGATCTCGTTTCGGAACCAACCTTTTCTCACGGCTGACCGCCCGCTCTCATCCCTCAAGGAGTATTTCATGTCCCGCAAACCCAAGCAGATAGCCATCTACGGCAAGGGCGGTATCGGCAAGTCGACCACCACCTCCAACATCTCCGCCGCTCTCGCCGAGGCGGGCTACAAGGTGATGCAGTTCGGCTGCGATCCGAAGGCCGACTCCACCACCACGCTGCGTGGCGGCGAGTACATCCCGTCTGTCCTCGACCTACTGGCAGAGAAGCGCCGGGTCGATGCCCGCGAGGCGGTATTCAAGGGCTTTGCCGGCATCTATTGCGTGGAAGCCGGCGGCCCAGCGCCCGGTGTCGGCTGCGCCGGCCGCGGCATCATCACCGCCGTCGAGCTCTTGAAGCAGCAGCGGGTTTTTGAGGATCTCGACCTCGACTTCGTCATCTACGACGTGCTGGGCGACGTGGTGTGCGGCGGCTTCGCCGTGCCGGTGCGCGAGGGCATCGCCGAACACGTCTTCACCGTCTCCTCGGCCGACTTCATGGCCATCTACGCCGCCAACAATTTGTTCCGCGGCATCGAGAAATTCTCGTCGAGCGGCGGCGCGCTGCTCGGCGGCATCATCGCCAACTCGATCAACACCGACTTCCAGCGCGAGATCATCGAGGACTTCTCGGCCAAGACCTCGACGCCGATCGTCCAGTTCGTGCCACGCTCGCTGACCGTCACCCAGGCCGAACTCTCGGGCAAGACGACCATCGAGGCGGCGCCGCAGTCCGAGCAGGCCGACGTCTACCGTGCGCTCGCCCGCCACATCGCCGGCCACGAACAGTCGAAGGTGCCGACGCCGCTCAGCCAGTCCGAACTGCGCGACTGGTCAGCGCGCTGGGCCGAGCACATCGTCCAGATGGAGCGAGCCGAACGGGCGCGCGCCGTGGCGTGATCCGGGCTGTTTCGGGGGAAACGGGGGCCGGAGGGATGACCTCCGGCCCCATTTGCGTTCCATATCGGCTGCACCGCCGATGGATCGTGGAGTCCGGGCCGGCGAAGGCCGCTATGGAAGGCCTGTTGCCAGCCGATCGACGATAACCGGCGCCGGTGCCACTGGATCAGGTGACAGCGATATGGAGGCTCGAATGGCTGCCGCCGCGGCGCTCCAGGCCTCTTCGGTGCGTGCGTGCAGGACGCAGAGCGGGCGATCGCGGGGTATGGTCTCGCCGCGCTGCGCCATCTCCGATAAGCCGACCGCATGGTCGATACCGTCCTCCGGACGGGTGCGGCCGGAGCCGAGCCGTAACAGAGCCATGCCGATGGCATAACAATCCATTGCCGCGAGAGAACCGCTGTCGTCGGCAAACACCGGGCGGACGATCGGGGCATCCTCAAGATACCGCTCGGGATGGTCGACGAAGTCGGCCGGACCTCCGAAGGCAGCGATCATGCGCGCAAAGCGCTCGGCGGCACTGCCGTCATCAAGGCGAGCCAGCGCCAGGCGACGGCCAGCCACAATATCGTCGGCGACCCCTCCCATCACCAGCGTCTCGGCGGCCAGCGCCAGCACCGTTTCGAGCGCGCGGGGCTCACGGGCCTTGCCGGTGAGGAAGGCGATGATCTCGCGCAGTTGCGGATTGCTGCCGACGGCGGACCCGAGAATGACCGTCAGGTCGGAAATCAGCGTCACCATGGGAATGCCGACGCCGGCGGCGACGCCAACCAGGCTTTCCGCCAGCTCGCGTGCTCGCATGACATCGGTCATGAAGGCACCTGACCCGAAGGGCACCGTCATCACCAGGCCGTTGATGCCGGCGGCGAGCTTCTTGGACATGATGGAGCCGGTGATGAGCGGTACGCTTTCAACCGTGCCGCTGACATCGCGCGTGAAGTAGATGGGCCTGTCGGCAGGTGCCAGTTCGGCCGTGGGGCCGATGATCGCGCCGCCCACTTCGGCGACGGTGCGCATGAACAGCTCCGTCGCCGGGGATGTGTCATATCCGGCGATGGCATCAAGCAGATCGATTTCGCCGCCGGTATGGCCGAGACCGCGCGCCGAGATCATCGGCATGTGAATGCCGCAAGCGGCCACCAGCGGCACCAGGATCAGGCTGATCTTCTCGTCTCCGACGCCGCCGCTCGAATGCTTGTCGATGATCGTCGGCCCTGACAGGCCGATGTCCGACCAGTCGATCACCCGGCCGCTGTCTCGCATCGCCAAAGTGTAGGCCAGCCGTTCTTCGGCCGTCATGCCGTTGAGATAGACCGCCATGGTGAAGGCGCCGATCTGACTCGGACTGACCGTCCCGTCCGTGACGCCACGGACGAAACGGGCAATATCCTCGGGCGCCAGCGGCAGCCGGTCTCGCTTGCGGCGGATGACCTCCTGCGGCACGAAATCGGTACGGGTCATCGAAGTCTCCGGGGTGTCAGGGCAGGCGCGCCAGCCGCGTAGCGAGCAGGTCGTAGAAGCCATCCACGTCGACCTGCCTCAGGAAGGTCGCATTGGCGGGACGTTCGGTGACGCGCCACCAGTCAACGACGGTCATGCCGGCCGTGTAGGTGCCGGTCAGCTCGACTTCGACATTGACGAAGCGGCCGGCGAACAGGTCGGGTCGCAGCAGAAAGGCGATGGCACAGGGATCATGCAGGGGTGCGCCATCCCAGCCGTATTTCTTCAGATCGAAGTGTTCCGAGAAGCGCAACATGGCCACCGCCGCCCGGGCACAAGCGGTGCCGGATGCCTCCATGGCGTCAAGCCGGGCCGGCGTCGACCGACATTGGTGCGTCACGTCCATCGGCACCATGGTGATCTTCAGGCCGCTTTTGAGAACGACATCCACAGCTTCGGGGTCGACATAATCATTGAAGCCGGCCGCCGGCGTTATGTTGCCGCCCTCACTGAAGGAGCCGGAAATCATCACCAGCTCGGCGATGCCGGCCTTGATGCCCGGCGCCTGCACCAGTGCCATGGCAAGATTGGTGAGCGGACCGAGGGTGACGAGGGTGATCTCGCCGGGCGCCGCGGCGAGCAGCGTGTCGATCAGAAAGGCAACGCCGTGCTTGGCCTGAACTTCAAGATGGGGAACTGGCAGGCTGGGGCCGTCGAGACCCGTCGGGCCATGGACATGTTCCGCCGTGACCAGCGGCCGCCGCATCGGTCGGTCGCAGCCGGCATAGAGTGGCACATCCGGTCGGCTGGCAAGTTCCAGGACCTGGCGGGCATTATAGGTGGTGCGCGCCAGCGGGACGTTGCCGGCAACGGTGACGATGCCCAGGACCTCAAGCTCTTCGGGGGAAGCCAGCGCCATCAGCATGGCGACCGCGTCATCCTGTCCGGGATCGGTATCGATGATGATCTTGCGCGCCATGTCCGTCACCTCCGCCAGGCCGGCAGGTCGCCGGCATATCGATTGAGGCCGAGATCCACCTCGGAGGCCTGGCGGTGCATCTGGGCGAGCCAGGGCTCAAAGACCCGCCCACGCTCTTCGTTGACCGCCTGTTCGGCGAGATGCGCGGGCATCAATTCGGCGATCTCGTCGAAGATGGCTTGTTCGTCGACGCGCGTAAGGCGCCCGCCCTCGACCACGATTTCTCCGGCCACCATCACCAGTTTCACGGAACTGCCGTTCTCGGAGAACACCAGATGCTTGACCGGGTCGTTCAGCGGAACAAAGGGATAGGTGCCGAGGTCGAGCATGAGGAGATCGGCGGCCTTGCCCGGCGCGAGAGAGCCTGTGACCTCGCCGAGGCGGCCGGCACGGGCGCCGCCCAGAGTCGCCATGGACAGGACCTCGGCCGCCGTCAGCCAGTCCTGCGGATCGGGGCCCGGCACGCCCTGAACCAGCGCCGCCACGCGCATCAGATCGAAAACGCGCGCGCTGTCGTTCGAAGACAAGCCGTCGGTGCCGAGCGCGACGTTGATTCCAGCCTCCAGCATGCGGCGGATCGGCGCCACGCCGGAGCCAAGGCGCAGGTTGGAAATGGCGTTGTGCGCCACCGAGACGCCGGCTTCGCCCATCAGGGCCATGTCCTCGTCGCTCACCCAGACGGCATGGGCGATCGTCGTCTGGGAACTCAGGATTCCGAGATCGGCCATGTAGGCGATGAGGCTCTTGCCGTGGAGTTCCGGTCCGGTCACCGTCTGTACCTTGGTTTCCAGCACATGGGTATGGAACTGGAGATCGTGGCGGACAGCGAAATCGTGGCAGGCGACCAGCAGATCGGGCGGGCAGCGTTGCGGCGCCGACGGGGCGACCATAAACCGCAGCCGTCCCTGTCGTCCGTGGAATGCTGCATAGGCCGCTTCGCAGAAATCGAGATAGGTCGCGGTATTGGTCAGCGGAGCGGCATCGAGCGTTTGCTGCAGCGCGGCCGGCATGATGGATCGCGCATAGGGCAGGGTGTCGAGCATCGGGATATTGATGATCGCGTTCGAGATCGTCGCCCGGATGCCGGCGTCGTCATAGGCCTGAACCGCTGCCAGCATGCGCTCGAGATCGTGGCCCGGCGGATCGAAGAAATCGTCGGAAAGGGCGGTGACGCCACTCTTCAGCGATTCCATCGCCAGAAGAAGACTGCGCAGGTAGAGAAGGCGTGGGGAGACCGGCGCGTCGACCAGGAGCGGGTAGGCGTAGAGCGACCAGATTTCGAGCGGCATGCGCTCGAAGCGGCCGCGCAGGAAGGTCTCGCTGGAGTGGGTATGGGCATTGACGAGGCCCGGCATGATCAAGTGCCCGGCGGCTTCGATGACGCGATCGCCCGGACGCGGCATGATGGTTCCACCGATGTCGGCGATCCGCCCATCTTCGACGAGAAGATCGCCGATGCGAATGGCAAATCCTGTTGGGCCGTCGAGCGTCAGGAGACGGCCTCCGCGCAGCAGGACGGGAGGCGGAGGTGCGTTGGTCATCGTCGCCTCAATAGGGAGTGTCGCCGCCATCGACGTTGATCGCCTGACCGCGGATCAACATGGCGTCGTCGGACAGCAGGAAGGAGACGCAGCGGCCAATTTCCTCGGGCGTCGTGTGGCGCTTGAGCTGCCCGGAGACCATCTGATCGAAAACCGCCTCGGGCGTTTCTCCCGAAAGCGACGAATAGACCTCCGCCACCTGTCGCAACATCGGCGTCGCGACCGATCCCGGACACACGCAGTTGACGTTGATGTCGTTGGCGGCAAGCGCCGCGGAGAGCATGCGCGTCATGGAGATCAGGGCGGCCTTGGTGGCGCTGTAGGCGATCATCGTTTCGGCATGGCCGACCTTGCCGGCCTCCGAGGAAATGTTGACGATGGCACCGGTGATCTTTCTTTCGATCATCGATTTCGCAACCAGCCGCGCCGCCTCGTAGGCACCGAAGACGTTGATTTCGAACTGACGCCGCCAGATGTCGAGATCATGCTCGAGTGGTGGGGCGTGCAGCGCCACGGCGGCGCCATTGACGAGGCCGTCGAGTCGCCCGTGCCAGGCGAGCGCCTGTTCGACCATGGCCGAGACCGAGGCGGCGTTGGCGATGTCAACGGCGAGCGGCAGCACGCGTGGGTCAGACGGAATCCGCGACGGATCGAGATCCGCCGCGGCAACGAAGGCGCCGGCGTCGAGCAATGTCGAGACCAACCCTGCGCCGACGCCGCCGGCCGCTCCGGTGATCAGGAAGGTCTTGCCGGTGTGAGCCTGCGTCTTGACCGAGGAGCGGACGGGCAGGGGTGGGTGGCTGCCGAAGTTGGCGTAAGCGGTCATGAGGTGCCCTCGCTTGCTGCAATCTTGCCGGGCGCGCCGCCGGGCAACCAGGCGTAAAGTTCCCAAACCTCGCGGTCGGGTCCGTTGAAATAGGCGCCATAGGCGTTCCAGGCATAGGACGCCGGCGGCGCTACAAAAGAGACCCCGGCCGCCTTCAACTCGTCATATGCGGCATCGAGCTCGGCCTTGCTGTCGAGCTTGACGGCGATCAGCACGGTGCTGTCGGACTCCGGATCGACAGGCGTCCCCGTGTGGGCGGAAAGGTGGCTGCGATCCCAGAGCGCCAAGGTGAGGCCCGCCCCGGAAAAGTCGGCAAATCCTGGGGCGCGGTGCTGGAGACGGAAGCCGAGACGATCGCGATAAAAGGCGATCGATGCCTCGATGTCGCGGACCAGGATGCAGACGTCGTTGATGGCGTGGCGTTGGGCAAATGTCATGTTGATCCTTAGTAATCGCGGAGTTCACCAAAGCTTGCGGGGGCAGCCGCCAGGCCGCCGCGCAGCCGGCCGCTCAGCCAAACGCCAAAGACGGTGGCGAGATAGGGAAGGGCGAGCAGCAGGTCGTGGGGAACGGCGTCGCCGAACACCAGCTGGGCGCGGATGCCGAGAGCGCCAACGACCGAGAAGAATATGGCGGCAAAGGCCGATCCGATCGGATGGGAGGCGCCGAACACCACGGCGGCAAAGGCCATGAAACCGCGTCCGGCTGTCATGTTCTGGGCGAAGATCTGAAGGCTGCCGGTGGCAAGCTCAGCGCCGCCGGCCGCTGCCAGCACGCCGCCGAAGGCGAGGGCGAACAGGCGCATGCGCGAGGGATCGACGCCGGCGCTGCGCGCGGCGAACGGATGTTCGCCGGAGGCTGCGAGCTGCAGGCCGAAGCGGGTGCGTCTGAGCAGGACCCACATTCCGAACACGACGAAGGGCATCGCCGCCACCAGGATGGACAGAGAAGCGAACGGGCCGAAGGCTTCTCCGAGGCGGGGAAGGCCGAAGGGAGCGGTCACCGAGGCCTGGCTGCCGAAGATCGACTGCGAGGCAAGCGATGTCCCGCCGATGCCGAGGCCGGTGAGACCGAGCCCGGCGATGATGGGATTGGCCTTGAGTTTCTCGATGGTGAACCAGAGGAGGACCGAGGCCAGAACCGAGAGAATGACAGCCGCCAGCAGGGCGAGGCCGAGCGAACCGGTCAACACGATGCCGATGACCGTGGCCGCGGCGCCGATGATCATCACTCCTTCGAGACCGAGATGCCAGATGCCGGCGCGCTGGGCGATGACACCGGCCATGGTCACATAGACAAGGGGCGTGGCCGACCGAAGGATGGCGACGAGGAGATCGTTCATTGGGCGTTTCCGCTCCTTCCGGCGCCACCGGTGACCCGGCCGATCAGCCGATCGATACGGGCCGACCGTGCGGTGATGAACAGGGCGATGGCGGCGTTGATGATGTCGATGGCCGCCGACGGCAGGCCGGCCATGATCGGCAGGTAGAGGGCGGCCGAGGCGAGGCCGCCGAAGAACAGGGCGCCGATGGCGGTTCCGCCCACCGACAGGTTGGCGACGAGGGCGATCAGAATGGCGGTGAAGCCGTGGGCGGGCAGGAAGCCGCCGACCAGCCGGCCGTTGGGTCCGAACACTTCGATGGTACCGGCCAGACCGGCGAGGCCGCCGGCGACGAGAAAGCTCGTCAGACCGAGCCACCAGATCTTGGCGCCCTGCCAGCGGACCATGACCGGGTTTCGGCCGGCCAGGCTGGCGACGACGCCGAAGGCGCTGCGGTTGACGAGCAGCCACATCAGCACACCGACGACGACGGCGATGGCGATGATGGTCGGCGACAAGCCGAGCGAGTTGGAGATGCGATAGGCGGCGGCGAGCGGCCGGCTCGAAGATTGCTGGCCGCTGCCCGATGGGTCCTTGAGCGGACCGGTGGTGACGTAGATCAGCAACAGCGTCGCCAGGAAATTGCCCATCAGCGTGGTGATGGTCTCGTCGGTTCCCGATCGCAGGCGCAGGAGGCCCGGCCAGAGCGCCCACAGCGCGCCGCCGGCCATGCCGGCCAGAAACGAGACGGGCACCAGCACGATGGCCGGCGCGCCGTTCAACCATGTGGCCGCGCAGGTGGCGGCGATGGCGCCGACATAGAACTGCCCCTGGGCACCGATATTGAAGAAGCCCGACCGGAACGACAGGCCGACGCCGACGGCCGTGATGAACAGGGGAATGGCCCAGCGCAGGCTCTGCGTCAGTCCGCCGCTCCTCAGGAAGGCGCCTTCGACGATAGCCTCGAACATGGCGATGGCCGAGTAACCGGCGAACTCGAAGATGATGCCGCAGAGGGCGAGCGCCAGGGCGATGAACACGGCAGCGCGCAGGATGACCACGAGGTTGCTGTTCACGAGGCGGCTCCCGTCATGGCGGCACCGACGGCTCCAAGGGCGTAGGGCGGCCGGTAGTCTGCGACGATCCTGCCTGACAGCATGACCACCAGACGGTCGGAGATGTCGAACAGCTCATCGAGATCGGAGGAAATGAGCAGCACCGCGGCGCCCTGGTCACGGGCCGCCCGGAGAGCCTGCCAGACGAAGGCGGTGGCGCCGATGTCGAGACCGCGCGTCGGCTGGGCGGCGATGATCAGGCGGGCGTCGTCATGCACTTCGCGGGAGAAGATCAGCTTCTGGGCATTGCCGCCCGACAGCGATCCTGCGCGTTGCTCGCCCGTATGGTAGCGAACATCCCAACGCTTCAGGGCCGCGTCGGTCTCTTGACGCAGGGTCGCCGGGCGGATGGATTTCAATAGCGGGCCGGCGAGCAGACGGCGAATAGCCCAGTTCTCCCAGAGGGACGACGAGAGGCTGAGGCCTTCGCTGTTGCGTTCGAAGGGGATGATGCTGAGGCCGCGTCGACGGCGCTCGCCGAGATCGGCGGTGGTGACGATGGCGCCGGCCAGTTCGATGCTGCCCGAGGCGACTCCGGCGAGCCCGGCGATGGCGCGGACCAGCGTCTTCTGACCATTGCCTTCGACACCGGCGACACCGACGATCTCACCGGGCCGGAGATTGAGAGATACGGCTTCGAGCGCCGGCCCCTCGGCATCGGGTAGCGTCGAGACATGGTCGAGCCGGAGAAGGGGAGGCGCGTCGACCGCCGGCAGGACGGTGGTTGTGGCGTGTTCGGTCGGTTCAGTTCCGACCAGGGCTGCGGCATCGGCATCCGATGGCGTCCCGCCGCCGACGATGAGGTCGGCCACGACCGAGGGGCTGAGCGTGTTGGTCGGCAGGGAGGCGGCAACGAGGCGGCCGCCGCGCAGCACGCTTACCGTATCGGCGACCGCCAGCACTTCGCGAATCTTGTGCAGCACCAGGATGACGGTAACGCCGTTTTTCTTCAGCCGGCGCACGCGTTCGAACAGGGCGTCGGCACCGGATGGGGAAAGGACTGCCGTCGGCTCGTCGAGGATCAGGATGTTGGCATCCGACACCATGGCTCTGGCGATCTCGACGCTCTGCTGCGTCTCCACCGGCAGGTCGCGGATTTTCCGTCCCGGATCGACGTCAATATCAAGCGCCTCAAGGTGGGATTGCCAACGGCGAACCAGGCTACGGCCGCTGAATACCGGGCCGAAGCGCTCGGCGCCGAACTCCATGGCTTCGGCAACGGTGAAGGATGGCGGCAGGGCAAAGCTCTGGTGGACCAGTTCGACGCCCAGCCGCCGCGCCTCGCGGACCTTGCCCAGGGGGAGAGGCCGGCCGTCGATGGCAATCGTACCCGCGTGGGGCCGGATGAGGCCGGCGGCCACGCGGGCGAAAGTCGTCTTGCCGGCGCCATTCTGGCCGACGACGGCGTGGACGAGGCCCCGTTCGAAGTTCAGGCTCACGTCGGACAAGGCGGCGAAATCGCCGAACTTGACCGTGATGTCGCGGCAGGCGAGCGCAAGAGGCAACGGGGCGGTCATTGAAGGGATCGCCTCCAGATGTCAGAGTGTGGTGTTGAACGGCACCTTGAGCGTGCCGGCAATGATCTCCGCCTTGGCGGCCTCGATCTTCGGCCAGACCTCCTTGGCCTTGGCGACCAGCGCTTCCGGACCCTTCTCAAGGAACACTGGCGACAGCACGAAATCGATGACGCCGGTGCCGAGGCCGGTGCCGACGTGGCCGCCCTTCCAGTCGGGTGTGAGTGCCCGGGTCACCTCGTTATAGAGCGACTGGCCGAAATCGAGCGATACCAGGCTGATCACTGTCGACGGGCCGAGCTTGTACTGGGCAGGAGAGATGGCACTGACCATCAGGTTCTTGCCCTCGTTGGCGGCGGCGATGATGCCGGCGTCGGTGGCCGCCGAGTCGGTCTGAATGAAGTCGACGCCGCTTTTGTACATCTGGGTGGCGATTTCCTGCCCCTTGGCCGGGTCCTGGAACGAACCGGCGAAGGCGGCGGATAGCGTGGCATCGGCCTTGACGGAGGTGGCGCCGGTCTTGATGGCGTTGGCGTCGGCATTGAGCGGCGGCAGCGAAATGCCGCCGATATAGCCAAGCTTGCCGCTGGCCGAAACGAGCGCGCCAAACAGACCGGACAGGTAGCAACCGAGATAATAATCGTAGGAAACGGTGGTGACGTTGGGCAGCGCTGGCTCGATCGGATCGGCGAACAACTGGATCCACTTGGTGTTGGGATACTCGGGCGCGAGGGCCTTGAAGGGCTCGGCCACCTCGTTGAACGTGGAGACGATGATGGCAGCGCCGGCGTCGCCAAGCGTGCGGAAGATCGTCTCGTAGGTGGCCGGATCGGCAGCGTAGACGATGCGCGTCTCAAAGCCCTTCTCCTTGGCCAGCTTGCCGAGCTTCTCGATCATGCTGTCAACCGGACCGTTATCGCCGGCCGCCTGGGTGTGGACCAGGGCCACGATGCCGCCGGCCGCCGAAGCGCTAAGGGGGAAGAGGCCCGTGGCGAGGCCCGCCGCTGCGGTACCGGCCGTGATCTTCAGAAGACGCCGACGAGAAAGGGAATGGCCCAGGCCGTCGAGATCGGACAAGAAGCTGGTCATGAAACACTTCCTTGGCTTTGGGCGCCATCGGCGCGAGTGACCCGAACCTGGAAGAGCGACGGACACACGTCTGCAGCACGTCGCCGAAGCGATCGTTCGCAGGTATTCGAACACACTCGACAAGCCGCATCGCTGCGAGACTTCGCCGAAGTGTCGGTCGACTGGATAACGTGTGGCAGGCCCTGAATGTCGCGGTCCGTTCATCCTTGGGGATGTCGACCGTCGCTTCTTCCATTGCGGGAAAGATAAGCGGATCCTGACCGAAGTGTCAACTTTGTTGTTACGGAATTCTGACTAAATGGTCAGATTCCGGATTCTGATTAATCCGTTCTCAATCAATGGCATAATCTTTAGTCAGATTGCGTAAAAAGCGGATCGTGTCTGCTTTTTGAATTGGCTTGCCGCAGAGAATCTGCAAATGTGAGTGGTGTCTTTCGCCCTGCCGGAAGGCGTCGTTGATGAGGTGCACGCTTTGGGTGCTGAGACAGTTGAGGACGGTGATAAGGTCAGGCGGTCTCGCCACGCAGCAGGTGAGGCGGGCGCCGGCGAGGAGCGCGTTCGCCAGCGCAACATTGCCCGCATCCTCAAGGCCGCGACGACGCTCTTTTCGCGCAAAGGCTTCGAGGGGACGCGCATCGTCGAGATCGCCGAGGCCGCCGGACTGCCCAAGGCCAACGTCTATTATTACTTCTCCTCCAAGGAAGAGGTCTACGACGCCGTCATCAAGCATCTGATCGACGAATGGGATGCCGCGCTCGAACATATTTCCGCCGATGCCGAGCCCCGCGTTGCGCTCGAGGGTTATGTTCGCGCCAAGCTCGAACATGCGCGTCGGCACAGCGAGGAATCGCGCCTGTTTGCAGGCGAGATCATCGGCGGCGCGCGCTTTCTGAGCCGCAAGGACCGCGCTCACATGCGGCAGGTGACGCGGGACCATGCCGGCGTGATCGAGGGATGGATCGCCGCCGGCAAGATCAAGCCGGTCGATCCGCGGCACTTCATGATCATGCTGTGGGCGGTGACGCAGTTCTACGCCGATTTCGAAATTCTGGCCTGCGACGCTCTCGACCAGCCTCGCCTGCGTCGCACAGATTTCGACAAGGCCGCCGAAACCATCGTCTCGACGTTGCTTGGCAGCCTTCTGCCGGATTGAGGCTGATTCTCGCCCCTGCGCTTCGCTGTCCTTACGTTCTGAGGTGCCGTTCCAGCCAGAGGCTGTAGCGGGCGGCGGCAAAGCAGAAGATGAAGTAGATGGCGGCTGCGAATACGTAGGCTTCGGCATAGAAGCCGATCCAGTTGGGGTCGGTGGCGGCGGCGCGCGCTGCGTTGAGGAGGTCGAACATGCCGATGATGGCCACCAGCGTAGTGTCCTGGAAGATGCCGACCGCCAGGTTGACGATGGGGGCGATCACCTGTTTCAGCGCTTGCGGCAGCACCACGAGGCGCAGTGTCTGCCAGTGCGTGAGGCCGAGCGAGGCTGCCGCTTCGGACTGTCCGCGCGGGATGGCCTGAAGGCCGGCGCGGATGATTTCCGCAAGATAGGCCGAGACGAAGATCGATAGCGCCACGGCAGCGCGCGCGAACTTGTCGATGGCGGCGCCTGCCGGAAGCATCAGCGGAAACAGCAGTGTCGCCGTGTAGAGGATGGCGATGAACGGTACGCCGCGCACGGTTTCGATCAACACGACCGCGTAAAGGCGGATGCCGCCGAGCTTGGAACGGCGGGCGAGCGCCAGCACGATGGCGAGCGGGAAGGCGAGGATGAAGCTGCCGAGCGACAGCAAAAGTGTCACCGGCAGGCCACCCCATTTTTCGGTTGGAATCGGCGAAAGCGGTCCGCCGCCGCCCAGAAGCCAGATGGCGGCAGCGATCCCCGCGACCCAGCCGCCGGCCAGCCAGCGCCCCCAGAAGCGCGGCGCGGCCGACAGCGCCAACAGTCCCATGAGAAGCGCACTGGCCGCATAGGCGCGCGCTTCCTGGTCCTGCGGGTAAAAGCCGAGGACGATAAACTTCAGCTTCTCGCCGACGAAGGCCCAGCAAGCGCCGGATGCTGCCTTGCAGCTTTCCGCCGTGCCGGTGAAGGTGGCGTCGATCAGCAGCCAGCGGATCAGCGGTGGCGCCAGCAGGGCCGCGACGATCAATACGGTGACCGAGAGGGCAAGATTGCTCCGGCTGCCGACGGTGGCTTTCAGGAAGGGCGATCGGTCGATGACGGATGGTGGGCGCAGCGTGCTCATCGTCGCTCGCTCTTCAGGACGTGGCTACGGTTGTAGGCGTTCATGACGGCGGAGGTGGCGAGGCTGAGCGTCAGATAGGCGCCGAGCATCAGAGTGATGACCTCGAGCGCCTGCCCGGTGACGTTGGCCGTGGTGTTGAGGATGCTGACGAGGTCCGGAAAGCCGATGGCGACGGCCAGTGACGAGTTCTTGGTGAGGCTGAGATAGCTCGATGTCATCACAGGAATGATGATGCGGAGGGCCTGCGGCAGAATGACGAGACGCAGCACCGCGAACGGCCTGAGGCCAAGGGACCGGGCTGCTTCCCATTGCCCGGTGGGTATGGCGAGAATGCCGGCACGCACCGTCTCGGCGATCGAGGCCGAGGCGTTTACCGCGAGACCCAGCATCAACGCCGCGAACTCCGGCGACATCGAGACACCGCCGCGAATGTTGAAGCCCTTGAGCGTGGGGATATCGAGCGCGAAGGAAACACCGAGGCCTGCCGCGATGGCCAACGGAATGGCCAGAGCGGCGACATAGGCGAGGGCGACGACGCGGCGTGGAGATGGACCTGCCAGCTTCCGGCGGCGGCGCAAGACGGCCCAGGTCGCGATGAGACTGGCCAACACGGCGGCCGATACGATCAGGCCGTGGCCTCCGGTGTCGATCGTCGGCAGGAACAGACCGCGATTGCTGAGGAACATGCCGGGAAGCGGCGACAGTGCCTGCTTGGGCACGGGCAGCAGATGGATCACCGTGTTCCAGGCGAAGAGTTGCAAGAGCAGCGGTGTGTTGCGCAACAGCTCGACATAGGCTTGTACGAGACGGGAAATCAGCGGATTGGGTGACAGACGGGCAATGCCGAGGCCGACGCCGAGCACTGTCGCCACCAGGCATCCGAGTGCAGAGACGGCCACGGTGTTGAGGAGACCGACCAGCGCGGCGCGGGCGTAACTGTCGCCGGCAGCATAGGCGATAAAGCTCTCGCCGATCTCGTAATTGGCGCTGTGCTCAAGGAAGGCAAACCCCGGCGTCAGACCGAGCCGGGCCATGTTGGCGACGAGATTGCGGCCAAGCCATAGGAAGAGCAGCAGCGTACCGAGATAGAGGGCGATCTGGGCGAGCGGCCAGCCGCCCAGCCACAGACGGACAAACGCAAGAATCCCGGGCCGCGCACGGCCCGGTTTCTTGCTTTCGGCAGAGGCGTCGATCACGCCGTCGACCATGATCTTCGACTCTCTCAGCGGAACGGCGGCGAGTAGATGAGGCCGCCCTTGGTCCAGAGCTGATTGTAGCCGCGCTCGAAGCCGACCGGCGTCTTCGGGCCGATGTTGCGCTCGAAGATCTCGCCGTAATTGCCGACAGCCTTGATGATATTGTAGGCGAACTTCGGATCGAGACCGATGGCTTCACCGAGTGAGGTGTCGACACCGAGGAAGCGCTTGATCGCCGGATCGTCGCTCTTCAGGAACTCATCGACATTGGCTTGCGTGATGCCGAATTCCTCGGCCTGGATGGTGGCGTAGACCGTCCAGTTGACGATCTCCAGCCAGCGGTCGTCACCGGCGCGGACGGCGGGAACCAGCGGCTCCTTGGAGAGGCGCTCCGGTAGCAAGACATAGTCGTCCGGCTTGGCAAGCTGGCTGCGGCGGATGGCAAGGTCGGAGCTGTCCTGCGTCAGGGCATCCACGCGACCCGATTCCAGAGCGGCCTGGAATTCCTTGGAGTCCTCGATGACCACCGGTGTATATTTCTTGCCCGCCTTACGGAAGAAGTCGGCGATGTTGAGTTCGCCGGTGGTGCCGGACTGCACGCCGATGGTGGCGCCGTCGAGATCAGCGGCCTTCTGAACGCCGAGCGACTTATTCACCAGAATGCCCTGGCCGTCATAGAACAGCACGGGACCGAAGTGGAAGCCGAGCTTGAAGGCGCGGGTGATGGTCTGTGTCACGCCCGACAGCAGGATGTCGAACTCGCCGGCCTGAAGCGCCGGTAGGCGCTGCTGCGGCGATGAGGAGGTGAACTCCACCTTGTTGGGATCGTTGAACACGGTGACGGCCAGCGCCCGTCCGAAGTCGACGAAGAAGCCCTGCCATTTGCCGTTGGAGTCGGGAGCGAAGAAGCCCGGCGACGTGCCGACGCCGACCTTGATCAGACCGCGCTGCTGAATGGCATCGAGAGTGGGACCGGCCTTGGCCGTCGTAAGGAACGCACCACTGACGGCGACGGCGACGGCCGCCGCGCGCAGGCCCTGTGCGAGCCCGAAATGAAAGGACATGAGAGCACCTATCGAAAAAGGACGAGCCCGCCGAAACGCTCGGGGCCGGTGAGGGGAGAGAAACCTTCCGACCAAGGCGGGCTCTGACTTCAAATTGAGCAGGTCTTGCCGATGGTGCCAAAATATAAACTATCAAATTTATAGCATACTGGCGAAATTCGTTCCATTTCCGCTTCTACGCCGCAGAAATACCGATTCCTGCGCCTGACGACGGCGGAAAGGCTTTCGGTCGATTGACGGACTTCCCGGGCATCGCTATCCCGGCTTCAGTGCGTCCGGAGGCGATCGATGCTGACCAAGAAGGGCAAATACGGGCTCAAGGCACTGGTTCACCTTGCCCGATCAGAGCCTGGCAAGGCGGTTCAGGTCGCCGAAATCGCGACGCAGGAGAATATCTCCAAGAAGTTCCTCGATGCCATCATGCGCGATCTGAAGAACGCCGGCTTCGTGCGCTCCTGGAAGGGGCCGGGCGGTGGCT
>JAEZHI010000005.1 GCA_023436885.1 Pseudomonadota bacterium
CTACGATTTCGATGTCCGAAAAGTTCTGCACGGCGGAGCGCAGCTCGTTGCGGCCAATACGGCCAAAGCCGTTGATACCAACCTTGATAGTCATAGTTGCCTCGTCTATGGATAGTGAAAACAGAAAAACGCTGTGACTGTACGGAAAACACCCGCCGGGGCCAAGGCCAGGGCGGGTGTTGCAAGCATCGTTATTGGTTGCGCTGGATGGCTTCAATCACGGTGGCGGTCACGTTCTCTGCCGTGAAGCCAAAGTGCTTGAACAGCACAGCAGCGGGAGCCGATTCACCGTAGGTGTCGATACCGACCACGGCAGCGCAGCCGTACTTCCACCAGAAGTCGGTCACGCCCATTTCCACCGCGATGCGGGGGATGCCGGCGGGCAGCACGCTGGTCTTGTATGCCACGTCCTGCTGGTCGAAGGTGGTGGTGCTGGGCATGGAGACCACGCGCACGCCAATCTTCTGCTCGGCCAGCATCTTCTGCGCGGCCAGTGCCAGCTGCACTTCAGAGCCGGTGGCAATGATCACGGCCTGTGGCTTGCCCTTGATGCCCACATCGGAAGGCTCAGACAGCACGTAGGCACCGTTGGCGATGTTGTCCAGTGCCTCTTCAGACTTGGGCGAGTAGGCCAGGTTCTGGCGGCTCAGCAGCAGGGCGGTAGGCTTGTTCTTGTGGCTCAGGGCCACCGTCCATGCCACGGCAGTTTCCGTGGTGTCAGCGGGACGCCAGACGTCCAGACCAGGGATCAGACGCAGGGAAGCGGCGTGCTCGATGGACTGGTGGGTAGGACCGTCTTCACCCAGGCCGATGGAGTCGTGCGTGAACACATGGATCACGCGCTGCTTCATCAGCGCAGCCATGCGGATGGCATTGCGGCTGTAGTCCGAGAAGGTCATGAAGGTGCCGCCGTAGGGGATGTAGCCGCCATGCAGCGCCACGCCGTTCATGATGGCGGCCATGCCGAATTCGCGCACACCGTAGTTGATGTGGCGGCCGATCTTGCCGTCTTCGGTCTTGACCACATTGCCCTTGTCATCCACGCGGAAAGCGGGGGTGGACTTGGTATTGGTCAGGTTGGAGCCTGTCAGGTCCGCCGAGCCGCCCAGTAGTTCAGGCAGGGCAGCGGTCAGGCCTTCCAGCGCCAGCTGGCTGGCCTTGCGGCTGGCCACGGTGGCGGCGGTGTCGTGTGCGTCAGATGCGATCTTGGCAGCCACTTCCAGGAAGTTGGCAGGCAGGTCACCGGCCATGCGGCGCTTGAATTCAGCGGCCAGCTCGGGGAAAGCCTTTTCGTAGGCAGCGAACTTCTTGTTCCAGGCAGTTTCTGCCTTCTTGCCAGCAGCCTTGGCATCCCAGCCTGCATAGACTTCCGCAGGGATTTCAAAGGGAGCGTGTTCCCAGCCCAGTGCCGCGCGGGTCAGTGCGATTTCTTCCGCACCCAGAGGCTCGCCGTGGGCCTTGGAAGTGTTGGCGCGGTTGGGAGAACCCTTGCCAATGTGTGTCTTGCAGCAGATCAGTGTGGGCTTGTCCTTGCTCTTCTTGGCCTGGACAATCGCCGCATCCACTGCGTCCACATCGTGGCCATCTACACCACGGATTACGTTCCAGCCATAGGCCTCAAAGCGTGCGGGCGTGTTGTCAGCAAACCAGGGTGTGACCTTGCCGTCGATGGAGATCTCGTTGTCGTCCCACAGGGCGATCAGCTTGTTGAGCTTCCAGGCACCTGCCAGCGACGCGGCTTCGTGCGAGATGCCTTCCATCAGGCAGCCGTCACCCATGAACACATAGGTGTAGTGGTCCACGATGGCGTGCTTGGGCTGGTTGAATTCAGCCGCCAGCAGCTTTTCAGCCAGTGCAAAGCCCACGGCATTGGTGATGCCCTGACCCAGAGGGCCCGTTGTGGTTTCCACGCCGGGTGTCACACCCACTTCGGGGTGGCCAGCGGTCTTGCTGTGCAGCTGACGGAAGTTCTTGATCTCATCCATGGGCAGGTCGTAGCCGGTCAGATGCAGCAGCGCATAGATCAGCATGGAGCCGTGGCCGTTGGACAGAATGAAACGGTCGCGGTTGGCCCAGTGGGGGTTGGCAGGGTTGTGCTGCAGGTGGCGGTTCCACAGAGCCACTGCCATGTCGGCCATGCCCATGGGGGCGCCAGGGTGGCCGGAGTTTGCTTGTTGCACTGCGTCCATGGCCAAGGCACGGATTGCGTTGGCCATCATTGGGGTGTTTGCCATGGGGGGATGGTTCCGAATGGAATGTGTCAAATGATGCAAGGGATTTTACCGGTGTGGCATGGCGCAGGTTTCCATGTGATTACATAGCCCCCGCATGGCCTAAAGTGTGGCTTGCAGCGCGTGCGTGAACGCGTTAAGAAATTTTCTGCCATGACCTCTTTGAACCTTCCCGCCATGTTGCTGGCTGCCGGACGCGGTGAACGCATGCGTCCGCTGACTGACGTTACCCCCAAACCCCTGCTGCAAGTGCAGGGCCGCGCCCTGCTGGACTGG
>JAEZHI010000040.1 GCA_023436885.1 Pseudomonadota bacterium
TATCAAGAAACGTGTACTCCGGACTTAGCTCTTCTTGGATCTCAGAAAACCCGAAGGCTCCCCGAAACCCGGCAAGCCCTAAGCGCCGGCCACGTTTCTCTTTCTTCCTATTCACTTGTCAAAGAACCGAGAGAAACTAAGCCTCTCAAAAACACGAACCTAAAAGCGCATCAAGGCTAGATCTGCCAAACCCGTCAACATGACGACCTCGACCGACCAAAACGCCCGGACATGTTCTTAACGTCCGTTCGGGAAGATCACTGATGTCCCAGCGAAACCGCCGTTTCATCTCCCTTCCGAAGCCGCCGCACTAGGCGACGAACCGTCCGCCGGCACCACGTCGCCGCAGCGCCGCCGTCGTTGGAGCGGTTTATAGGGGGCCTCCCCGGACCTGTCAACGGCTTTTCTTCAAAAAACCGTCACAGAAGCAGCCGACTCGTAAAAGCCCGGATTTCCGGGATTTGGTTAGCCGCCTCTATCCACAGCAGCGAGCGGCCGATCAAACCGCCCCCAGCTTTTCCGGCATTTTCCTTTTGCCTCCGACAAAGCCCAAGCCAAAGGCGAGAGGTTTTCTCGGCGACACGGTGCAGATATGGTAAACAAAACGGAAACGACAAGGAGTCGCCGTGCCGGATTTGTTCAAGACCACCACCCTCGCCGATGCGATGCCGATCATCGTTCTCGTCGCGATCCTGGTGGCGGGCCTTATGGTCTTTGCCCTTAAGAGTGCGACTGCCCGCGGCAAGATTGCCGCAAGTGAAGCGGCCAGCCGTCTGGAGTTTGCTCGTCTGGAGGAGCGCGTCCTTCGCCTCACCGATGCCGACAGCAAGCTTTCCACCCTCAAGGAGCAGCATGCCAGCCTTAACACCGACCTCGCCCGAACCAAGGCAACCCTTGAAGAGCGTGACAACGAAACGCGGCGCCTCAAGCAGGAGCTGGAGACGACCCGGACGACCTTGAGCGACACCAAGAGCAGGAACGAGGAGGATGAAGCCGACCTCCGCGAGGCCCTTGCCGCCGTTCAGTCCAAGCTCAGCGCCGCCAACGCCGACCTCCGGGCCAAGACGGAAGAAGCCGAAGCCCTGAAATCCGACCTTCAGCACGTGCGTGAACAGCGCGAGGAAGCGCAGCGGCTGCTCGGCGAGGCGCGCGTCGCTCTTACGGACATGCGCTCGCGCGCCGAGGAAGAGCGCAAGGCCGCCAACGAAAAGCTCGCCCTGCTCCAGGAAGCGCGGACGCAGCTTTCGGACCAGTTCAAGGCGCTTGCCGCAGACATCCTCGAAGAGAAGTCCAAGTCCTTCTCGGAAGCCAACCGCGCCTCGCTCGGCACACTGATCGATCCGCTCAAGGTGCAGCTCGCCGACTTCAAGGGCAAGGTCGAGGAAGTCTACATCAACGAAGCCAAGGAGCGCTCAGCCCTTGGCGAGCAGGTGCGGCAACTGTTCAACCTTAACCAGCAGCTCTCGCGCGACGCCCATAACCTTACTTCTGCGCTGCGTGGACAGAATAAGAGCCAGGGCAACTGGGGCGAACTCATCCTCGAGCGGGTGCTGGAAGCGGCCGGCCTCGTCAAGGGCGTGCACTTCACCCCGCAGGAGAGCCACTCGCGTGACGACGGCAGCCGCATCCAGCCCGACGTGGTGCTGAACCTGCCCGGGCAGCGCTTCATGGTGATCGACAGCAAGGTGTCGCTCAACGCCTACGAGCTGTTCTCCACCGCCGAGGAGGATGCTGCCCGCGAGGCGGCGCTCCGCCGCCACCTCGATAGCATCCGCGGCCACATCAAGGATCTCTCGGCCAAGAACTACCAGGAGATCCACGGCATCAGCGCGCTCGACTTCGTCATCCTGTTCGTGCCGATCGAGCCGGCCTTCCTGGTGGCCATCACCCGCGATGCCGAGCTCTGGCACCAGGCTTGGGAAAAGAACATCCTGCTGGTCAGCCCGTCTTCCCTGCTGTTCGTCGTCCGCATCGTCGCCCAGCTCTGGCAGAAGGAGCAGCAGACCAAGAACGCCCAGGACATCGCCAAGCGTGGCGCCGAACTCTATGACAAGTTCGTCGGCTTCGTCGAAGACCTGGAGAAGGTAGGCAAGGGTCTGAAGGACGCCCAGAACGCCTATGAACGCGCCTATGGCAAGTTCGCCAGCGGCCGCGGCAACGTCATCCGGCAGGCGGAGATGCTGCGTAATCTCGGCCTCAAGACGAGCAAGCGGCTCGACCCCGGCCTTCTGGAAGCCGCCGATGCCGACGAGGACACCGGCGCCCTGCCCGCTCCGGAAGATCAGCTGTCGTAATCCGGGTCGGCCTCGAAGCGTGGCAGACCGTCCGCAAGGCATAGCCAGCGCGGGCGGTCGCTATCCCAGCCGTGAGCAGCCGGCGAGACGGCGTTCTTGTCGTCGAGCGTGCCGACCGTGATGCCCACCGACCGCCCCTTGGCATCGGTCATGAAAAGCTGGCTGCCGCAGCTATTGCAGAAGTAGCGAACCATCGCGGGCGACGAGGCATAAGCTGCCGCCTCACCGGCAACAATCCGGAAGCGATCCGGCTTGACCTGCATCCAGGCCACCGTGGCACCGCCCGTCGATCGGCGGCACGTATCGCAATGACAGTAGTCGACGATGGCATCGGCACTGTCCGCCTCGTAGCGAACCCGCCCGCAAAGACAACCTCCCGACAGCAGAGCCATGATCAGTCCTCGCCGATCGGCCGTTGCCGGTCGCGCTTGACGGCGCCGCGCTTGGTCTTGGCGTCCACGCGGCGCACCTTGCTCGCCCGCGTCGGCTTGGTGGCGACACGCGGTTTGGGCGGAATGGCCGCCTCGGCAAGAATGGCTTTCAGCCGTTCGAGCGCATCGTCACGGTTGCGCTCCTGCGAGCGGAACCGCTGGGCCTGGATGACAATCTCGCCGGCCTGGGTCAGCCGCGACGGACCAGCGATGCGCGACGCCCGCACCTTGGTTTCCCAAGGAATGCCCGAGGCATTGTAAAGGTCGTAGCGCAGCGCCACCGCCGTTGCCACCTTGTTGACATTCTGCCCGCCCGGACCGGACGCCAGGACATAAGAGAAGGAAAGGTCCTTCTCATCGATATAGAGGCGGTCGGCGACGTAGATCATGGCGGCAAGATAAGGGAGCGAGCGGCGGCTGGAAAGCCGTTCCTCATGCCTTCAAGAAGCGCCCGCTTGCCGCCACGCCGATCAGGAACACCGACATGATCAGGAAGGCGGTCGGCAGCGAGGCGACGTGGGCGACGAAGCCGATGGCCGCCGGCCCCAGCAGGATGCCCGCATAGCCGAGCGTCGTCACCGCTGGCACGGCGACGCTCTCCGGCATCAAGGTCTGCTTGCCAATGGCGCTGTAGAGCACCGGCACGATATTCGAGCAGCCCGCGCCGACCAGTGCAAACCCGATCATCGCCGCCGTAACCGACGGCACCAGCGTCGCCACCAGGAGACCGGAGGCCGCAAGCAGTCCGCCGATCAGAATGATCGTGGTGCGGCTCACCCGCCGCACGATGGCATCGCCGCTCAACCGGCCGATCGTCATGGTGGTGGCAAAGGCCGCATAGCCGAAGCCGGCATGAGCCGGATCGGCGCCGCGGGTGAAGGTGAGGAACACCGCACTCCAATCGAGGATGGAGCCCTCGGTCAGGAAAACGATGAAGCAGAGGACGCCGATGAACAACACGACGCCATGCGGCAGCGCGAAGGCGGGGCCGGAGGTATCGCCGCCATAGGTCAGGAAATGCGGCGCTGCAGCGGCAAGCAGTGCTGCCGTAAAGACAACAGCGGCGATCGAAACGATGACCGGCGAGCCGCCCAGGCTGAGAATACCGGCGCAACCGGCAGCACCGGTGATGCCACCGACGCTGAAGAGGCCGTGGAAGCCGCTCATCAGCGCCTTGCCGGCCGCCCGCTCGACAATGACCGCCTGAATGTTGATCACGCAGTCGACCGAACCGATACCGGCGCCAAGAATGAACAACGATGCGGCAAGCAGTACGGCATCCGACACGACGGCCAACGCCGGTAGGGCGAGACAGACCAGAAGCGAGGAGACGATCAGCACGCGCCGGCAGCCATATTTTCCGGCCAGGGCGCCGGCCAACGGCATGGCAATGATCGAACCAATACCGAAGGAAAGAAGCAGCAAGCCGAGCCCACCCGCCTCAAGACCGACGCGTGTCTTGGCGAACGGCACCAATCCCGCCCAGACGGCGCCACCGAAGCCGGCGATGAAAAAGGCAATACGGGTCGAGAACTGCTCGGCGCGGCCGATGGAAACGGTCTCGGAAATAGCGGCAGTAGACATGGCGAAAGGCGGCTCCCCCAGAAAGCGCCGCTGTTCTTCCTCCGGACGACACAGACGACGGTTCAGTTGATTCGATTCAGCCCACACTCGTCAAGGGGGCACCACGCGGCCGCGCATCGATCTCTGGGGGAACGTTTGAGCCCGGCGCGATCAGTAAAACGTGAAGAAGATCTTGAGCCGACCTGACATTTAGCGGAACCGGATGGATGACCATACGTTTCCGGCAAGTCGACAGGATCCAGCGGCGAGCAGACCTCAAGTTTTCAAACGTGGTTTTCGTCAGTCGTCCCGTCTTGCGCCGTCCCGCCATTACACCGGGGCAAGTCTGGAACGCCGTCCGCTCGGAGGCGAATTATGGCCATCCTTTATCCGACACGCAGACCGCCTTGGGCAGTCCTTCTCCTCGCACTGATCATCGGCATCATCGGCTTGATCCTCTTCATTGGGGGCGCCTATCTCGTCTACGTTGGCGGCTCGCCCTACTACGCCCTCGCCGGTCTCGGCTTGCTGGCCACCGCCTGGCTGCTCTGGCGCGGCAGCGGAATGGCGCTTTGGTTCTACATCCTGGTCTACGCTGCCACGCTTATCTGGGCTGTCTGGGAAGCCGGTCTCGATGGCTGGGCGCTCGTGCCGCGCGTCATCGCGCCAACAGTGATGCTGCTCTTCATCGTCACCGCTGCCCCTGCATTGTTGCCAAGATATGCCAGTTGGCGCACGGCGCTCCTCACGGACGTGGTCATCGTCATAGCTGCGGCCATCATCGGCCTGACGCTGCCGAAGGCGCATGTCACTGATTACGCCGGAGACTTGCCTCCGGCGGGGACCGCGATGGCCGACCCCTCGCTGCTTCAGACCGGCGCCGACTGGCCCGCCTACGGCGGTACCGAAAGCGCGCGCCGTTACTCACCCCTGGCCCAGATAACTCCGGACAACGCGCGGCAACTGAAGCGCGTCTGGGATATTCACACCGGCGACCTGCCGAAATCGGAGTTCGCGCAGGGCAAATACGGCGCCGAGACGACGCCGCTCAAGGTGGGCAACTCGCTCTACCTCTGCACGCCGAAGAACATCATGATCTCGCTCGATCCGGCCACCGGCAAGGAAAGCTGGCGCTATGATCCCAAGATCGCCGACGACTGGATCCCCTACACGGCCGCCTGTCGCGGCGTGAGCTACTATGAGGTTCCGGGCGTTGCGGCCACCGAGGCCTGCGCCACGCGCATCATCGAGGGTACGCTCGACGCTCGCCTGATCGCCGTCGACGCAAACACCGGCACGCCCTGCCCGAACTTCGGCACCGACGGTTCCGTGGACACCAAGGTCGGCATGGGCAAGGTCTACCCAGGCATGCTGTCGATCACGGCGGCGCCAACCATCGTGCGCGGCATCATCGTAACGGGTCATCAGGTGCTCGACGGCCAGATCCGTAGCGCGCCCTCCGGCGCCATCCAGGGTTACGATGCCGTGACCGGCGCCCTGCGCTGGGTCTGGGACATGAAGCAGCCCGACCTTAGCGGCGTGCCGCAAGGTGACCGCACCTATGCGCGCGGCACGCCCAACATGTGGACGGCGGCAAGCGGTGACGAACAGCTCGGCCTCGTCTACCTCCCCCTCGGCAACTCGGCCGTCGACTACTGGAGCAGCCAGCGCAGCGATGTGGAAAATCAGTTTGCAAGCTCGCTTGTTGCGCTTGACGTCAACACAGGCAAGCCGGTCTGGCATTTCCAAGCCGTGCACAAGGACGTCTGGGACTATGACCTAGGCTCCCAAGCGACGCTTGTCGACTTCCCGACGGATAGCGGCGCCGTGCCGGCACTGGTCCTGCCGTCCAAGCAGGGCGACATATATGTTCTCGACCGGCGCACCGGCAAACTCCTGACGCCGATGGAAGAGCGGCCGGCGCCCATGGGCGGCGTCGAACCCGAGCAGCGTTCGCCGATACAGCCGCACTCGCTCTACCATACGCTGCGCAAGGCAGACCTCACGGAGAAGGACATGTGGGGCATGTCGCCCATCGACCAGATGGTATGCCGCATAGAGTTCCGGACCGCGAGCTATAAGGGTTTCTTCACGCCACCGGTGTCGGACGGCCATAGCATCGAATATCCAGGTTACAACGGTGGCTCGGATTGGGGCGGCGTCGCCGTCGACCCGGGCCGCGGCATCATCGTCGCCAACTACAACGACATGCCCAACTACGTTCAGCTGGTGCCTCGCGACAAGGCCGATCGCCTCGGCTGGGCGCCACGCGGTCAGGAACGCGGCGAGATGGGCGGAGCGGAAGGCGCGGGCGACCCGCAGGCCGAAACGCCCTTCGCGGTCAACGTCAATGCCGGCTGGCGCCTGCCCGTCACCGGTCTCCTCTGCAAGGAGCCGCCGTACGGCGGCATCCGGGCCATCGATCTGAAGTCCGGCAAGACCATGTGGGATCGCCCATTCGGCACCGCCCGCACCAATGGCCCGTTCGGCATCCCCTCGATGCTGCCCGTCGACATCGGCACCCCCAACAACGGCGGTTCGGTGGTGACGGCTGGCGGCGTGGTGTTCATCGCCGCAGCGACGGACAATCTCTTCCGGGCGATCGATCTCAAGACTGGCAAGACCCTCTGGACAGACACCCTGCCGGGCGGCGGTCAGGCAACGCCCATGACCTACGAGGTCAACGGCAAACAGTATGTAGCGATCATGGCCGGCGGACATCATTTTATGGAAACGCCGATCAGTGACGAGTTGATCGCCTATGCCCTGCCCTGACCGACCATGATCGCCAGCGGGCAGGACGCGATACCGCGCCCTGCCTTTTCCATCCGCCAGCCGACGGAGGCCAAAACTGTCGCTCTTTCAGGTCTTCGCCCTTTTGGTCGTCACCACCGCCAGCTTCAGCTGGCTGAACCAACGCTTCGTCCGGCTGCCCGATCACATCGCGCTGTTGCTGATGGGCCTCGGCGCAGCCGTGGTTCTCGTTGCCATAGAACGAACCATACCCTCGCTTTGGCCGGTCGCCGCCGTGGAGGCGATGCTGCGACGCATCGACTTCGAGGCGGCCTTGTTGGACGGCGTTCTCGCCTTTCTGCTCTTCGCCGCCGCCATTACCATTGACTGGCACGAACTCAAACGACGCAGCCTCGCCATTGCCTTGCTCGCCACCATCGGTGTCGCCCTCTCGGCCGTCCTCGTCGCCGGCATGCTCTACGGCGTGGCGCAGATCGCCGGTTTTCCGATCTCGTTTGCCTGGTGTCTGGTGTTCGGCGCGTTGATTGCTCCGACGGATCCGATTGCCGTCTCGGCAGCTCTCGAGCATATCCCGCTGCCCGACAGGCTGCGCATCGACGTCATGGGCGAGTCTCTTTTCAACGACGGCGTCGGTGTCGTGTTGTTCGGACTGGCCTTGTCCATGGCGACAGGTGACGGCGATGCCAGCCTTACCAAAGCCTCGCTGGACATCCTGGTCGAGATCGCCGGCGCCTTGGCACTGGGCGTTGCCACCGGATTTGCCGCCACGGTCGCCTTTCGCAAGATCGATGACTATTCGGCGGAGGTGCTGATCTCGCTCGCCCTCGCCATGGGCGGCTATGCGCTGGCCGACACCATCGGCGTCAGCGGTCCGATCACCGTCGTCGCATCTGGCGTTCTGGTCGGCAACCTTGGTGCGCCACGCGTCATGAGCGAGCGGTCACGCGCCTATTTCTACGGTTTCTGGCGCCTCGTCGACGATCTGCTCAATGCAGCCTTGTTCGTGCTGCTGGGTCTTGAGGTGCTGGTATTGCACCTTCAGGTCGCGCCCCTCCTGTTCGGGCTCATCGCCGTGCCGGTTGTGCTGGTCGCCCGCGCCGCTACCGTCGCCGGCACGCTCGCCATGCTTGGAAGCTGGCTGCGCTTCGACAAGGGGGCCGGCGTCATTCTGACTTGGGCCGCCGTGCGCGGCGCCATTTCCGCGGCGCTTGCCCTGTCCATTCCCTACGGCGGCGAACGCGAACTGATCCTCGCCGCGACCTACACGGTGATCCTGTTTTCCTCGGTCGTTCAGGGACTTTCGCTCGAACGTATCATTCGCCTCACCACGAAATCACCGCCGACCAAACCCACTTCGGCCGAAATGGAAAACATGCAACCAACAATCAGCAAAAATAAATGAGGCCACTACCTAAGATGCGTGGAACCCCCAGAGTGATTCCGTGTTACTACGGATAAGGGGGGACTAAAATCGGCCACGGGTTACCGTGCGCCGTGGAATGTTCGCATGTCTTATTTGAAGCATCGCCCCGGAATTGGTGTCGCGTCCTTTTTCAAGCGTCCCTCACCTCTGAAATCCCGCCTTACCCGCCTGAGTTCGGCATTCCTTCTCCTCGGCTTCGCGCTTCTTTCTGCCGGTTGCCGATACACGATCCTTGACCCAAGCGGGCCGATCGCCGCCAAGGAAAAACAGCTGATCCTCATCGCGACCGCGCTGATGCTGCTGGTCGTGCTGCCCGTGATCATCCTGACGCTGGTATTCGCGTTCTGGTATCGCTCTTCCAACACGCGCGCCAACGTCATGCCGAACTGGGCCCATTCCAACGCCATCGAAGTGGTGGTGTGGACGGTGCCGCTCCTCATCGTCATCACGCTCGGCTGGCTCGCCTGGACCACTACCCATGCTCTCGACCCGTACCGTCCACTTGAGGGCAACGGCAAGAAGACGCTGGAGATCGACGTGGTGGCGCTCGATTGGAAATGGCTGTTCATCTACCCCGAGCAGAACATCGCCAGCGTCAATGAAGTGGCCTTCCCGGTTGATACACCGGTCCATTTCAGAATCACCTCCGACACGGTGATGAACTCCTTCTTCATTCCGGGACTTGCCGGCCAGATCTATGCCATGGCCGGTATGCGCACCGAGCTCAGCCTGATCGCCAATAAGCCGGGCACCTTCGGCGGCCTGTCGTCGAACTACAGCGGCGCCGGATTTTCCGGCATGCGCTTCAACGCCCTCGCCACTTCTGACGCCGATTTCGACGCCTGGACGAAGAAGGTCGCGGCCAGCGGCCATCCGCTCGACGACGCCGCCTTCAGCGATCTCGCCCAGAAGCACGAGAACAGCCCGGTGGTCTATTACGCGCCGGGCAATGCCGGGCTGCTGCAGAGCCTCATCGACAAGTACCGTCACACGCCGCCGCCGGAACACACTGGCAGCCAGATGAACGTGTCGTCGAACAAGTGATCGAATTCGTGGAGAGCACGACGTGAACCCACTTCTTGGAAAGCTCACCCTCGAGCAAATTCCTTATACCGAGCCGATCATCATGGGCGCCGTCGGCGGCGCGGCGCTGGGCGCTCTGGCCGTTTTGGCTGCCATCACCTATTTCGGTCGCTGGCGCTGGCTTTGGTCCGAGTATCTGACCTCCGTCGATCACAAGAAGATCGGCATCATGTACATCGTCCTAGGCCTGGTCATGCTGCTGCGTGGCTTCAGCGACGCCATCATGATGCGCATCCAGCAGGCGATGAGCCTCGACCCCAACCCGGGCTACCTGCCGCCGCACCATTACGACCAGGTGTTCTCGGCCCACGGCGTGATCATGATCTTCTTCGTGGCCATGCCGCTGGTCGTCGGCCTGATGAACATTGCCGTTCCCCTGCAGATCGGCGCGCGCGACGTTGCCTTTCCCTTCCTGAACTCGCTGAGCTTCTGGCTGACCTTCTCGGCCGCCATGCTGATCAACGCCTCGCTTGTGTTCGGCGAGTTCGCCAAGACCGGTTGGGCCGCCTATCCGCCGCTCTCCGAGCTGTCCTTCAGTCCCGACGTCGGCGTGGACTATTACATCTGGGGTCTTCAGATAGGAGGCGTCGGCACATTGCTGACAGGCGTCAATTTCCTGGCGACCATCCTGCGCATGCGGGCGCCCGGCATGAAGATGATGCGCATGCCGATCTTCGTCTGGACGAGCTTCTGCACCAACGTCCTGATCGTCGCAGCCTTCCCGATCCTCACCGTCACGCTGGCACTGCTCGGTCTCGATCGCTACATCGGCACCCACTTCTTCACCAATGACGGCGGCGGCGAACAGATGATGTACGTCAATCTGTTCTGGGCCTGGGGTCATCCGGAAGTCTACATTCTCGTCTTGCCGGCCTTTGGCGTGTTTTCCGAAGTCGTCGCGACCTTCTCGGGCAAGCCGATCTTTGGCTACAAGTCGATGGTCTGGGCGACCGTTGCTATCACTTTCTTCTCCTTCGTGGTCTGGCTGCACCACTTCTTCACCATGGGCGCCGGCGCCAACGTCAATGCCTTCTTCGGCATCGCGACGATGATCATCGCCGTCCCCACCGGCGTGAAGATGTTCAACTGGCTGTTCACGATGTTCCGGGGGCGCGTACGCTTCTCCGTGCCCATGCTCTGGAGCATTGGCTTCATCATCACCTTTACCATCGGTGGCATGACCGGCGTTCTCCTGGCCATGCCGGGCGCCGACTTCGTGCTGCACAACAGCCTGTTCCTGATCGCCCACTTCCACAACACCATCATCGGCGGCGTGGTGTTCGGCATGTTCGCCGGCATCAACTACTGGTTCCCGAAGGCGACCGGCATCCGCCTGTCAGAACCGCTGGGCCGTGCCTCGTTCTGGTGCTGGCTGATCGGCTTCTACGTCGCCTTCATGCCGCTCTACGTGCTGGGCTTCATGGGCATGACGCGCCGGCTCAATCACTACTCGAATCCGGAATGGCAGCCCTGGCTGATCCTCGCCGCCGTCGGCGTCGCGATCATCGCCGTTGGCATCCTCTGCACCATCCTCCAGATCGCCTACAGCATCTACAAGCACAAGGAACTGCGCGACACGACCGGCGATCCGTGGGACGGGCGCACCCTGGAATGGGCCACCTCGTCGCCGCCGCCGATCTACAACTTCGCCGAAACGCCGCGCGTCACCGAGATCGACGCCTTTGCCAACATGAAGGCCAACGGCGGCGGCATGTTCGTGCCCTCGTCACCCTATGAAGACATCCACATGCCGAGCAACACGGCAGCGGGCTTCCTCATGGGTATCTTCAGCCTTGGCCTCGGCTTCGGTCTTGTCTGGCACATCTGGTGGCTGGTCGGCGTGAGCGCCATCGCCATGGCGGTCGCGCTGATCGTCCGCCTGTTCGACGAGGACATCGCCTACATCATCCCGGCCGACGAGGTGAAGGCCACCGAAATGCAACGCCTTCAGGGAGTGGGCCAGTCGTGACCATCCTAGATCTTCCCGAAGCCCATTCGCTTCACGCCAAGCAGCACCCGGCCGCCTCCACGCACGACCACGAACTGACAGAGAAGACCGTCTTCGGCTTCTGGCTCTACCTGATGAGCGACGTCGTTCTGTTCGCGACGCTGTTCGCCGTCTTCGCCGTGGTCGGCCGCAGCTATGCCGGCGGACCGACCGGCAAGGAGCTGTTCGATCTCGGCTACGTGCTGGCGGAAACCGGCGTCCTGCTCCTGAGCTCGGTCACCTTCGGCTTCGTGACGCTGGCCGCTCAGGACAATCGCAAGCAGGCCACCTTGCGCTGGATGGCCGTGACCTTCGTCGTCGGCGCGGTGTTCATCGTGATGGAGCTCTACGAGTTCAGCCACCTGATCGGGGAAGGCGCCGGGCCAAGCCGCAGCGCCTTCCTGTCGGCCTATTTCACACTGGTCGGCACCCACGGCCTGCACGTGTTCACCGGCCTCCTGTGGATGATCGTCATGGCCATTCAGCTGGCCCGCGACGGTCTTTCCGCCACCGTCCAGCGTCGCCTCGGCCTGCTTGGCCTGTTCTGGCATTTCCTCGATGTGATCTGGATCGTCGTCTTCACCGAAGTCTACCTGATTGGAGTGCTCTGACATGGCTGACGAAAAGACCGAGCACCTCCCCGGCGCCGGCGCCACGCTCCACCACTACGCCCGCGGCATGTTGCTGTCGGTTATCCTCACCGGCGCTGCCTTCGCTCTGGTGATGACCGGCTTGTTGCCGCGCAACACCACGATCTTCGTGATCCTGATACTCGCCGCCATGCAGATCTTCGTTCACATCGTCGATTTTCTGCACATCGACAGCTCGCTCGAACAGCGTTGGAACGTCTACGCAGCGCTGTTTGCCATTCTCATCGTCGGGATTCTCGTCGGCGGCAGCGTCTGGATCATGTTCAGCGCCCACGCGAACATGAACCCCGGCATGCCCGGCATGACCATGACACCCGAGGCATTCTAGGTGACGACACTCAGCCGCAACCCTTACGTCAGTCTGATCAAGCCCGGCATCGTCGGCGGCAACCTGGTCTCCGTCGCCGGTGGCTTCCTGCTGGCCGCGCGCGGTCTGGTCGATGTCGGACTGATGGTCGCCACGCTGGTCGGCGTGGCGCTGGTTGTGGCTGGTGGCTGTGTCGTCAACAATGTCATCGACCGTGACATCGACGCACGGATGGCCCGCACCGCCGGTCGCCCGATGGTGACCGGCGCCGTCGGCGTGCCCACAGCCATGACCTATGGTGCGGCTCTCGCCGGCAGCGGCCTGCTGCTGCTGGCCCTCACCGGCGGTCCGCTGGCGGCCACAGTAGCGGCCTTCGGTCTGGTGATCTACGTCGGCCCCTACAGCCTGTGGTTCAAGCGGCGTTCGCCCGTCAGCGTGCTGGTCGGCAGCCTTGCTGGCGCGACACCGCCGGTGATCGGCTATTGCGCCGTCACCGGACGCCTGGATGGTGCCGCCATCATCCTCTTCCTGATGTTCGTGCTCTGGCAGATCCCGCATTCGGACGCCATCGCGGTTCTTCGCCAGCGGGACTATGCCGCCGCCGGCGTACCGACCTATCCGTTCCGCCATGGCATTGCCGCCACCAGGCAACGGATGCTGGTCTCGATAGGCGCTTTCGGAGCGGCCTCCATAGCCCTGCCCTTTGCCGGCTTCACCGGCCTAGCCTATCTTTGCACGGCCGTCGCCTGCGGCGGCTACTGGCTGCACGTCGCCGCCACCGGCCCAGCCGCTGGCGATGACCGCCGCTGGGCGAAGCGCATCTTCTTCGCCTCGCTCGCCTGCCTGCTGGCGCTGTGCCTGCTGATGGCTGTGGATTTCCGATAGGGCCTAGTTCTGCTCTGTGAGGGCCAGCTTGAGCCCGAGCAGAACGAAGGCGCCGGCAAATAGCCGGCGCGTCATGGCGAGCACCGACGGCCGCGACAGCACCTGATCGCGCACCGTGGCGGCAGCGACGCCATAGACCACGAACACCCCAAACGTCATCGCCATGAACGCACCGCCGAGCTCGACGAAACGCAGCGTCGGGTGGGCGTCGCCATGTCCGACGAACTGCGGCAGAAAGGCGAGGAAGAATACCGTGAGCTTGGGATTGAGCAGGTTGAGCAGGATCGCTCGCACTGTAATGTCGAGTGCAGAGGCGTCGCGCCCGTCAGCCGCCACCGCGAGCGCTCCCGTCTCCTTCAGCGTCATCCAGGCCATATAGAGAAGATAGGCGACACCGGCCACCCTCAGGATCTCGAAAGCCAGAACGCTTGTCTGCATCATAGCCGAGAGGCCGAGCACGGCAGCGGCGAGATGCGGCAGGATGCCCAGCGTACAGCCGAATGCGGCGATGGATGCCGCACGCGCACCCCGGCCAAGCCCGGCGCCGAGCGTATAGAGCACTCCGGTTCCGGGTGAAGCGACGACGATCAGCGAAGTGATGAGGAATTCGGGCGACATGAGAGCAGACATTGGTGGGCTCCAGCAAGTTTCGCCCCACCCTGCTGCTGCCCCGCCGCCGAAGCCACCCGATTTCGGAAACGACCATATCGAGCCGGCTGAACAGCCCGACCGAGCCGATATCATCCGCCCGCCCTTTTCTGCCCGAGATTCCCGCCTGCGCGGGAATGACAGGATTATGGAGGCCACCCAGCGCCTACCGCTCTGTTCTATTTCTATAAATTTGTCATTCCCGCGCAGGCGGGAACCTCAGGCAGGATGGGGCGCAACGCCAATATAGGGCAGCTCTTCAAAACCCTTCGCCCAAAACGAAACCGGGCGGCCTTTCGACCGCCCGGCTCAATTCACTCAACGATGGTCGCGGTTCACACCAGCGACTTGTACTCGGGCACCCACACCTTGGCCTTGATGGCGGCCTTGATCGCGGCGTCGTCCATCTTCGGCGCAAGGCCTTCGGCCATGGCCTGCTTGGCGACGGCGACGGCGATGTGCGAGGAAACCTCCCGCATGCGGTCGAGCGTCGGCAGCAGGCGGTCGCCCGCCTTGGTCTTGGCCGGCGACAGCTCGGCGAGAGCACGGGCGGCAGCCAGGAACATGGCATCCGTCACGCGCTTGGCACCGACGGCCAGCGTGCCCAGGCCGACGCCCGGGAAGATGTAGGAGTTGTTGGTCTGCGCGAAGTGGTAGGTCTTGCCTTCGAAGTCGAAGGGCAGGAACGGCGAGCCCGTGCCGATGATGGCGCGGCCTTCGGTCCACTTGATGATGTCCGACGGCTGGGCCTCGACGCAGGACGTCGGGTTCGACAGCGGGAAGACGATCGGACGCTCGGTGTGCTTGCCCATCTCACGGATGATTTCTTCCGTGAACATGCCCGGCTGGCCGGCGACGCCGACGAGAACGGTCGGCTTGGCGTTCTTGATCACTTCGTAGAGCGAAGCCTTGCCGGCCTCGGCAACGTCCCAGCCGTCGATGATCTTGCTGTCCTGACGGAAGCCGAGCTGGAAGGTGTCGAGGTTCGGGGTCTTCTCGGTGACGAGGCCATAGCGACCAACGATGAAGAAGCGCTTGCGGGCTTCCTCGTCCGAGAGGCCTTCCGAAACCATGGCCATGCGGATCAGGTCGGCGATGCCGACGCCGGCCGAACCACCGCCGAGGATGGCGACGCGCTGGTCCTTGAGCGGCTTGCCGGTGATCTGGATGGCCGACAGCAGCGTGCCGGTGGCAACCGAAGCGGTGCCCTGGATGTCGTCGTTGAACGTGCAGAGCGCGTCACGATACTTGTCCAAGAGGCGGTTGGCGTTGTTCTTGTGGAAGTCTTCCCACTGCAGCAGAACGTTCGGCCAGCGCTTCTTCACGGCCTGCACGAACTGATCGATGAAGCTGTCGTATTCCTCGCCCCGAACGCGCTCATGCTTCCAGCCGAAATAGAGCGGGTCGGCGATGCGCTCGGCATTGTTGGTGCCGGTGTCGAGCGTGATCGGCAGGACGGTGTCGGGGGCGATGCCGCCGCAGCCGGTGTAGATGGCCAGCTTGCCGATCGGGATACCCATGCCGCCGACGCCCTGGTCGCCCAGGCCGAGGATGCGCTCGCCGTCGGTGACGACGATGCACTCGACGTTGTCATAGCGCGGGTTGGCCAGGATCTCGTCCATCTTGGCGCGGTTCGGATAGGAGATGAACAGGCCGCGCGGACGGCGGAAGATGTGATGATACTGCTGGCAGCCGGCGCCGACGGTCGGCGTATAGATCATCGGCAGCAGTTCATCGAGGTTACGTGTGATCACCGCGAAGTAAAGCGTCTCGTTGGTGTCCTGCAGATCACGCAGGTAAACGTAACGGTCGAGGTTGGTCGGCAGCGCGCGGATGGTCTCGATCGAGCGAGCGACCTGCGTGTCGAGCGTCTCGACGACATCGGCGAAATAACCATTGAGCTTGAACGCGTCGCGCTCGGCCTGCGTGAAGGCCGTGCCCTTGTTCAGCAACGGGTCTTCGATGAGGGCCTGGCTCGTGGGAATCGCCTTGACGGCGTCCTTGAGGATCACGTCGGTCATCTGTTGCTCCATCCTTCTCAGTAGCGAACCGGGCCCCACCATTTTGGCGGAACACCCGCAGGCTCAGCGCGGTCGCCTCCCCCGCTTTTCGGGGACTTAGTGCCTCCTTTTTGTCAGAAAATCTTCCGTAAAAACACGACGTGGTCTTTGCCCGCAGGAGGTTAAACAGTTAAGTCGACGGGTAAACGGCTACTATATCGATATAGTTGGCAATCATTGTCAGAAACGCGACATCGATCTGGCGGGTTTTTCCCAGTCCACGAGGCGTCTTTCTTCAGGGAAACCCCGGATACCGGGGACTCAACACGACTTGGCAAGGTGATTGCACATCAGGAGTACAACTCATCACAATGACCGGAGAGAAGCCGTGCCCCCGTCCGACCATACCGCCACCGACCGCTACGTCACCTTCCAGGGCATTGACTTCGAGGGGAACATGGAGGCGGTTCTCACCCATCTCCACCGATATATAGACGATCCGGCCTTCACCAACGCCTTCTGGGAGCGCTTCCGCGAGCGCCTTGCCACGGCTGAAAAAGCGGAGCGTCCGATGGCCGACCGGCTGCTCCTCATGCACGCCCACGTCTACTACATGGCGGAGCTGTTCGAGGAGAATGATGACGACGAGGCCATCGCCGCCCTGCGAAGGCTGGAGGAAGAATGCTTCTAATATTCAAGAGCATCTTCAACCTGCCGTCACATCCCATAAGAAGAACAAATGCAATGAAGAATCATTACCTTTGAGCGTCATATAAAATTCACAGAATTACTTTCTGCGATTCACGCCTCATTAAGCGGATACCGGCTTATTCGTCGCGAAATTCGCCAGAACTGAGGTTAATACGATGCGCTCCGGTCATAGCATCACCGCGCAACTTTTCATCTTTGCACTGCTGCTGGTCCTGCTCGCCGGGGCCGCCGGTGGTGCCGGCTACTTCGGCCTGATGCGCACCGGTGCCGCCATCGACACGGTCACGGATGTGTCGACTGCGCTCACCAACATCAACAGCGCAACCGCGGCCATCCAGTCGCTCTACGCTTCCGGCAAGGCCGAAGATGCGAACACCGCACTTGCCGGCATCGGCGCGGTGGAGCAGGCGACGGCCACCATGCCAACCCTTGCCGGTGTCACAACGGGTCTTGCCGATGCCGTCCGCGGCCTGTCCAGCGGTTGGCAGGGGATCGATGCCGCCAGTACCGACATTGACCGCGCTTTCGCAGCGCTGTCGGCCGCTGCCGCAAGGCTCGAGTCGCGCGCCGTCGACGATCTCGGCAAGGCCGACGACGATCTGGCCACGGTGAATGCCGAACTGGACGGCACCCGCGCCCTCGTCTCCGGCCTCACCGACGCCGAACTGAGGCTGGTCAGGGGGCGGGCCGCCTTCGAAGCCTATCTTCGCACAGGCGAGTTCTTTCAGCTCACCGCCGGCCAGAATGCCTTCTCCACCGCTACGCGTCTGATCGAGGATACGCGGGTTCAGAGCGAGGATCCGGCATATGCCGATGCGCTCAAGGCCATCTCGGGGCTGGCGGCCGATCTTTATCAAACCATTGCCCGCAAGGAAGACAACAGCCAGGCACCGGATATCGCCGGCGAATGGCCGCGCCTGTCACCCCGTCTTGCCGCCATCGATCAGCGCATTGATGCTGTGAATGCGGATGCAAGAGCCAGCGCCGACAAGGCTTTCAATCGCGCCTCCGGTCTGTCGATCCGACGGGATAAGGCTGCCTCCTTTGGCGCCAGCGTACGCGACTTCCGCACCGCCGCCTACGAGCTGCTGCTCGCCACCGAGGACTATCGGCGCAGCCCTAATGCGAACCAAGGCAAGGCGATCGACAGCGCCCTCGACAAGGTCAACGCGGCCATCACCGCCCTCGGGGACGACGCAGCGAAGGACGTGGCGGCACCCTTTGCCGACTACCGCAAGGCGACGACCGGCCTTCGCCTTGCCACCGAGGCGCTGGGGGCTGCCAAATCCGACGCGACGCGCCTTTCTGCCGCAGCGGCCGCCAGTCTGCATCAGACCGCGGATGACGTGGCGACCCACGCCAAATCCGACCGCAACCGCATCAGCCTGATCGTCCTTGCGGTGATCGCCGGCATCGTAGGCGTCGCGGTGGTGGTGACACTCCTGCTCAATCGCCGTATTGCCAGGCCATTGCGGTCGCTCACCGACGTGATGCATGCCCTCGCCCACGGCAATCTCGATGTCACGGTTCCCGTCCGCAAGGGACATGACGAGATCGCCGCCATGGGCGAGGCGCTCCTCGTGTTCCAGGCAAGCGGCCGCGAGCGCGAAGAGCTGCGCCACGCGGCCGAATGCGACCATGCACAGCGGGAAGAGCGCCGGGCAGCTTTGGAAACCGCCATCGCCAGCTTCGACAGCGCCGCCGCCGGAGTGATCGTCACCGTCGAGGATCTGGCTGGTCAACTCGGGCGCGGCACCGCTGACCTGTCCGGTGCCGCCTCTTACGCTGCCGAGCTGGCTCAACACACGTCGCACGCCGCGGGCAGCGCCGCCGAAAGCGTCCGCACCATGGCCTCGGCCGCCGGAGAACTCGCCCGTTCGCAAAGTGTTACGCGCGATCAAGCCAGCGCAGCGGTTACCGTCGCCGGCACGGGAGCAGAACATGCCCGCACCGCCAGCGGCGTCATTGCCGGCTTGTCGGAAAGCACCTCGCGCGTCGGTGAAGTGGTCGATCTCATCGGCTCTATCGCCGCCCAGACGAACCTATTGGCCCTCAACGCGACAATCGAGGCGGCTCGCGCCGGCGAAATGGGCAAAGGCTTCGCGGTCGTTGCCGGCGAAGTGAAGAGCCTAGCCAACCAGACGACCCGCGCCACGGACGACATCCGCACCCTGATCGACGGCATCGGCAATGCCACCCGTTCGGCTGTCGCGTTGATCCGCGATATCGCTGCTTCGATGGCCGAAATCGACACGGCTGCCGGCGCGCTTTCGGAATCGGTGGTGGGCCAGGGTGACGCAACAGCGGAGATTTCCGGCAGCGCCGCCATGGCGGCGTCGTCTACCGACGACATGGCCGCGGGAACCCGGGAACTGGCGGAAGCCGTTGGCCGCACACAGACGGTAGCCGGCGACGTCACCGCCACCGCCGGCACCATCCACACGGAAATCCTCCGCATGCGCGGCTTGATCGAATCCTTCTCAAGGGACGCCCGTGCGGCATAGGCATACGAAGCCCTATATGGGCCGCTTGCTTTATTCTGCCCGAGGTCCCCGCCTGCGAGGCGGATGACAGATTTATATAAAAGAAACATATAGATAGGCTATCACCCCCGCGCAGGCGGGGACCTCAGGCAGAAAGTGACTCTAGGCCAATATAGGGCTGCGGCCTCTCTACCGAGCCCACGGCTTCCGCGCCGCCCCGCCACCCGTCGCACTGCCAAACGTGCCCTTGGTCAGGAACTTCTGCGTGCCGTTCTTGCTGCCCGTGCGCCGCCCCTCGCCACCGCCGAGGCCGGTGCCGGCCGGCTGGAAGTTAGGGATGAGGTGATGCTTGCCATTGCCGATCAGATCGGCGCGGCCCATCGACTTCAGGGCGTCGCGCAGGAGCGGCCAGTTTTCCGGATCGTGGTAGCGCAGGAAGGCCTTGTGCAACCGGCGTTGCTTCAGCCCCTTTACCGTCTCCACCCGCTCCGAACCGCCGCGCCGTACCGCCTTCAGCGGGTTGACGCCGGAGTGGTACATGGCGGTCGACAGCGCCATCGGTGACGGGAGGAAGGTCTGCACCTGGTCGGCCCGATAGCCGTTCTTCTTCAGCCAGATCGCCAGGTTCATCATGTCCGCGTCGGACGTGCCCGGATGGGCCGCGATGAAGTAGGGTATCAGGAAATACTTCTTGCCGGCCTCGGCCGCCGCCGCATCGAACAGCTGCTTGAAGCGGTCATAGGCGCCAATGCCCGGCTTCATCATCTTCGAAAGCGGCCCGTCCTCGGTATGCTCGGGCGCGATCTTCAGATAACCGCCGACGTGGTGGCGCACCAGCTCCTTGATGTAGGTCGGACTCTTGACGGCGAGGTCGTAGCGCACGCCCGAGGCCACCATCACCTTCTTCACGCCCGGCACCGCCCTGACCTTGCGGTAGAGCTGGATCAGCGCCTCGTGGCTGGTGTTGAGGTTGGGACAGATATCCGGATAGACGCAGGACGGCTTGCGGCAGGCGCTCTCGATCTTCGGGTCCTTGCAGCCGATCCGATACATGTTGGCGGTGGGGCCACCGATGTCAGAGATGATGCCGGTGAAGCCCTCGGTCTTGTCGCGGATATGCTCGATTTCCTTGAGGATCGAGCCTTCCGAGCGGCTCTGGATCACCCTGCCCTCATGCTCGGTGATCGAGCAGAAGGAACAGCCGCCGAAGCAGCCACGCATGATGGTCACAGAGAAGCGGATCATCTCCCAGGCGGGAATCTTGGCGTCGCCATAGGAGGGGTGCGGCCCGCGCGCGTATGGCAGCTCGTAGACGCCGTCCATCTCTTCAGTAGTCAGCGGGATCGGGGGCGGCGTCACCCAGAGTTCGCGGTCGCCATGCCGCTGAACGAGCGGCCGGGCATTGCCGGGATTGCTTTCCCGGTGCAGCACGCGGCTCGCGCGGGCATAGGTCTCGGAATCCGCTTCCACCTGTTCGAAGGCTGGCAGCCGCAGCACGGTGCTCGGGCCGAGCTGACGGGCGCCTTCGTCGGCGCTGTCGATATCGTCGGCATGCGCCTCGGTCCAGCCTTCCGGAACGACGGACTTCATCAGCGCCACGCCGCGCACGTCGTCGAAGGTCTGCGGGTCGCCGCCTTTGGCGATGCGATGCGCCACCTCGACGATGGCCCGCTCGGCGTTGCCGTAAAGCAGGATGTCGGCCTTGGAGTCCACCAGGATCGACCGGCGCACCTTGTCCGACCAGTAGTCGTAATGGGCGATGCGGCGGAGCGACGCCTCGATGCCGCCGAGCACGATCGGCACATCCTTATAGGCCTCGCGGCAGCGTTGCGAATAGACGATCACCGCGCGGTCGGGCCGTTTGTCGGCCACACCGCCCGGCGTGTAGCTGTCGTTGTGGCGAATGCGACGGTCCGACGTGTAACGATTGACCATCGAATCCATGTTGCCGGACGTCACGCCCCAGAACAGGTTCGGCTTGCCGAGCGCCTTGAACGCTTCGGCATTGCGCCAGTCCGGCTGAGAGATGATACCGACGCGGAAACCCTGCGCCTCCAGAAGGCGGCCGATCACCGCCATGCCGAACGACGGATGATCGACATAGGCATCGCCCGTCACCACGATCACATCGCAGCTGTCCCAACCCAGCGCGTCCATTTCGGCGCGGCTCTGCGGCAGGAACGGCGCCCTGCCAAAGCGGGCGGCCCAGTATTTCTTATAGGAGAAGATCGGCTTGACTATGTCCATCATGCCCCAGGCGTTAACAGATTTGCAGCGGCGAGGAAACGCCGGCTTCGGCCTCGGTGCCAAGCTCACCAGTCGCCCGCGCTGTCTCTGCAAGCCGCTGGAAAACCGAGCTTCCTTGTCTAAGGTGGCTTATACGCAAAAACTCTAATGGGGAAAACATGCAAAAAATAACGCCCTGTCGGGTCGAAAACCTTTGTGCCGGGCGGCGTATTTTGCTACTAAAGGTGCATGGCGATTTTGTAGGCGATACTGCCTAGAAATCAAAAAAAGAAGCCGTTCTGGAAACGCACAAGGCTAAACGAACAAGGGAAAAGCGATACGGAAGTTCGATTTTCATTACGTGAAGCTAGGCGCCCCGAGCGAGCATTCTTAGTCTAGGCAATATTTACAGAAAAGCCGGAACACTTTTGTTCCGGCTTTTATTTTTGCCGATGATCCTTCCAGAACTCGCGGGCATTCATTGCAAGGCCGGCCACCCCCGTAGCCATTTCATGAAACCACGCATCGAAGCTAACCAGCAAACGCTCGTTCAGGTTGATCAGTCGCCAGGCTGGAGCCTCCGTCGTGATGAACCCCTGTTCCTGAGCGCCGTGCAAGAGGCTCCATATCTGGCTCTTTGAGACGCAAAACGCTGACGCAGTGGACATGGCGTCAAAAGCGACGCGGGTCGATCCGGTGGCTTGCCATTCGCGCAGCAGTTCGAGCAGCAAGGAGAAGCCACCATCGCGCAGGATGAAGAAAGTGATCATGGGATGCCGTTCATTGAAGGCGGCAATCGCCTCCGCACTGATCGAGCATGCCGCACGGAACGCCAACGCGAACTCCCGCGTCGTGCGCTCTTCCTCAGTCAGATCGAAGAGCCCGAACGGGCCTAATGGATCAAGACGGGAGATCAGCCAGCGGTGATCCAGGAGAACCATCTTTTCAGTCGGTTCGAGAATGCGCTCGCGGCGATCGTTGGCAATCTTGGTCTCTAGAAAGCCAAGCTTTCGCAACAACAGCACCTGAGCCGTGACGCGCCCCGCGCTGATCCCACAATAGTCGGACGAGTGTTTTTGAAGGCGCGTGAGCGTCAACTCTGGCGCCGATGCATCAAAAACGTGCTCTGCGTGGATGCGCATGGCGCCACTGAAGATGATGTGGCGCGGCAGCGTGCTGACAGCCTTGTTCACAAGCCCTGCATTTCGATAAAGAGCCCTCGCCCCCTCGACAAAGCTGGCTCTCGCCTCCGCAAATCCCATGTCCGCTCCGCCGAAAGCGTCAGAAATTAGACTTTAGTATCGTAGCTTAACACTCAGCTTTTTCAAAGCGCGTCCAACGTGCAGTTGCTCAGCCCAGAAGCAACTACTCGGTAGATTTCGCTTGCACCCGGAATCCCGTCGCCGCAAATGCTGGCAAAAGAGTGCGCGGAGACGGCGATGGCGGGCGTGGCAATCATAGGTGGCGGTCCAGCGGGGTTGATGGCAGCCGAGGTGCTTGCGCGCTCAGGTTGCCATACGACCGTCTACGATGGCATGCCGAGCCTTGCGCGAAAGCTGCTGCTAGCCGGCAAGAGCGGACTTAATCTCACCCACGCCGAGCCCTACGAACGCTTCGTGACCCGGTATCAGCCCGCCAATCCCGCCCTGACAGCTGCGCTCGATGCCTTCCGCCCCGACGACCTCATTTCCTGGGCAAATGAGCTTGGTGCGGATTGCTTCGTAGGCTCGTCCGGCCGGGTGTTCCCGAAGGCGATGAAGGCGTCCCCTCTGTTGCGCGCCTGGCTGAAACGGCTCGCAGGCCAAGGCGTTTCGGTAAAGATGCGTCACCGCTGGATCGGCTTTTCGGAGAAAGGCCTGATGTTCGAGACTCCAGAAGGCGCAAGCGAAGTTATTGCAGATGTTACGCTGTTCGCCCTCGGCGGAGCGTCCTGGCCACGCCTCGGCTCCAACGGTGCGTGGCTTGAAGCCTTCAAGGCACAGGGAATCGATGTGGCCAGCCTGAAACCGGCCAATGCCGGTTTCGACGTTGACTGGGACGCACTCTTCGTTGAGCGCTTCGCCGGTTCACCTGTGAAATCCGTCACGGCAACGTCCGACGCCGGCACGACACCGGGCGAATTCGTTGTCTCGCGTCACGGCATCGAGGGCAGCCTGGTTTATGCCCACTCTGCCGCCCTGCGCGATCGGCTCGACAGGGATGGCAATGCAGAGTTCATCGTCGATCTGGTGCCAGGACGCACGGCCGAGCGGCTCGCCCGCGATCTCGCCCGACAGGACGGCAAGGCGTCGTTCAGCAACCGCCTCAGGAAAGGGACCGGCCTGGAGGGCGTCAAGGCCGCCCTCGCCCGGCTGTTTTCATCGGAAGACGAGCGGCGCGATCCTGAAAAACTCGCGACCCGCTTGAAGGCCCTGCCGATTCCGCTCGCCCGCATCAGGCCGATCGAGGAAGCGATTTCATCCGCCGGCGGTATTCGCTTTTCAGAGATCAACGAGCGCTTCATGCTCAAGGCGAAGCCCGGCGTCTTCGTTGCTGGTGAAATGCTCGACTGGGAGGCGCCGACCGGCGGCTACCTCCTCACCGGCTGCTTTGCCACCGGCCGCGCAGCGGCCAGGGGCGTGTTCGATTGGCTGAAAACGAACTAGCCGGCAATCCTGCGTGCGGCCGAATCCAGCGTATTCAGCATCAGGCAGGCGATGGTCATCGGGCCGACGCCCTTCGGCACCGGCGTGATGAAGCCAGCGACCTCGGCGGCCGAGGCGAAGTCGACGTCCCCCACCAGCTTGCCCTTGCCGTCCACCTCGATGCGATTGATGCCGACGTCGATCACCACGGCGCCTGGCTTCACCCAGTCGCCCTTCACCATCAACGGCCGGCCGACGGCAGCGACAAGCACATCCGCCGTACGGCACAGGCCGGGCAGATCGGCGGTCTTCGAATGGGCAATGGTGACGGTGGCATTCTTCTGAAGGAGCAGCTGCGCCATCGGCTTGCCGACAATGTTGGAGCGGCCGATCACCACCGCATGCTTGCCGGCGAGGTTGGGAAGCACACGGTCGATCAGGATCTGCGAACCGCGCGGCGTGCAGGGCACGAAGCCCGGCAGGCCGATGGAGAGGCGACCGGCGTTGACCGGGTGGAAGCCGTCGACATCCTTGTCCGGATCGATCAGGCCGAGCACCTTGTCGGCGTCGATCTGCTTGGGCAACGGCAGCTGCACCAGAATGCCATGCACCGCCGGATCGGCATTGAGCTTGGCAACCAGCGCCAGCAGATCGGCTTCCGAAGTATTAGCCGGGAGGATGTGTTCGAAGCTCTTGAGGCCGCACTCGGCGGTCGCCTTCAGCTTGTTCCGGACATAGACACCGCTCGCCGGATCGTCACCCACCAGCACCACGGCCAGACCGGGGACGACACCGTGCTTGGCCTTCATCTCGGCGGCACGAACGGCGATATCCTGACGAAGCTCGGCGGCGATGGCAAAGCCATCGATAATCTGTGCGACCATGGCGGTGTCCCCTCGTAGCTGGAGACCGGGCCTAACCAGATAAGCCCGGCAATTGCAACCCGCCCGAAGGGATCAATCGAGTAAGATCGCCTCGGAAAGAGCTTAGCTCTCCAATGCACCGCCATCCTTGGCTGTCACCGAGCGCGTATCGCCAACGATCTTCACGAGATCGTCGCCCACGCGAATGGCACGGGCAAGCACGCGGGTCAGGACGAGGCCCGGCGCCACGGCATGCACCGGCACTACGGCGGAAAGATCGCCCGGCACCGGGATCAACTCCGCAACGAGTTGCCCGGCCTTGACCACATCGCCCGGCTTCACATGGAAGAAGGCCATGCCGCCGACCGGCGCCCGCATCATCTCGACGTAGGACTGCGGCACGCCCTTGCCCGTGAACGGGCCAACCGGTACGGCAGCCGTGTCGGCGATCACGCCGCGCCCCACAAGGAAGCGATAGAGCCCCTCGCCATCCTTCTGCGCCGTCGCCGGCCCAACATCGTGAATACCCTTGAGCTCCACGGTTGCCACCACGCGGTGCTCGAAATTGCCGGACGCGAGGTGTGGCCGGAAAGCGGCCTCATCGAAGGAGGCGTCGGTGCCGCCCTCGAAGGTCAGGACGGCGCCGCAATCGAGCGCAGCGGCAAGGTCGGCGCTGTGCGGCCAGAGCTCGGCCGGCATGTAGAGATAGTTCGGTCCCTCGTTATCGCAGTGGAGGTCGAGCACCAGATCGGTGTCGAGCGACAGCTTCTGCAGGATCGCCTTGAGGCGCCTGTCACAGGAAATGCCGTCAGTATCGCCGGTAAGAAGTCCCGGATCGGGCTGATCGATCAGGATGAAGGCGCGATTGAAGTTGGTACGGCTGCCGTAGAAGAAACGACCCTGATGATCGTCCCACTGGAACTGGTTGAGACCGATCGGATTGGCGAAGGGAACGACAGTGACGGAGCCCTTGAGGCGTCCCTCGGCTTCGGCGGCCAGGAGCTTGGGGATCAGCACATGCAGCGCCGCGACGCCTGGCAGCTCGTTGCCATGCAGGGCGGCCTGAAGATAGGTCTTCGGCGCCTTCGGGTCGGAACCGGCAAAGCGCAGCACCGTCAGGGAATAGTTGAGGCCCGGCATGTCGCCGGGGATTGTCACGATCGTCTTGTCCATACCGTCCGTCCTTAAGCATCGGACCGAAAAATGGAATCCGGTTTTCGGAAAATTCGATGCAATACAAAGAACTAGATCGTCGTGCGTATCCATCGGAACACGCAACGACCTAGAAAGAGCGAATGCTTCCTAACATCGCTGACGGCAGTATGGCCAAGGAAAACGGCAAGCTCAGGAAACGGTGACGCGGTCCGCCGTTCCTTCGACAGGCAAGAACCCGGCCGCGAACACCTTGCCGATGCCAATCACCAGCGGCTGGTCGGTCGGCACCGATCCGAGCCTGACAAGATCGGCAAGGCGATGGCGCTCGAGTTTTTGCCCCCGTTGGCCGACCCCGAAGCCGAACACCACCGGTGTGTCCGCAGCCAGTCCCTCATCGATCAGTCGGCTGGCCAGCCGGCCGGAAGTGCGGCCGCCCATATAGACAATCAGCGTCGTATCTGGGTCAGCCAGACCGTGCCAGTCGAGCCCCTCGTCAAGTTCACCGCTCTTGGCGTGTCCGGTAACAAAGCGCAGGGAATGCGCAGCGTCGCGGTGGGTGAGCGAGGCACCGAGCGCAGCGGCCAGCGCAATGCCGGCCGAAATGCCCGGCACGACCTCGACGGCGACACCTTCGGCCGTGAGCCGTTCGATTTCCTCGCCGGCCCTGCCGAACACCATGGGGTCGCCAGCCTTGAGACGGACGACGCGCTCGCCGGCTCGTGCCAGCTCGACCATCAGATCGTTGATATCTTCCTGTTTGCAGGAGGCCCTGCCGCCGCGTTTGCCCACCTCGACGCGCCGCGCCTCACGGCGGGCAAGCTCGAGAACATCCGGCGAAACGAGGTCATCATAGAGCACGACGTCCGCCGATTGCAGCGCTCGCACCGCCTTGAGGGTCAGAAGCTCCGGCTCGCCGGGGCCAGCGCCCACCAGGATCACCCGTCCCGGCTGGTCGCCGGAATGTGCCGCGTCCTCGGCCTCGGCGATCAGCCGCGCCGCGTCCCCCTCTTCCGGCGCCGGTCCGAAGGCCCGTTCGGCGAACCGCTCCCAGAACGAGCGTCGAGGCGCACCGGGCGCAAGGCGAGAGGTCACGGCATCGCGGATGCGGCCGGCCAGCGTGCCCCAGGCCGCCAGCGTCGGCGGTAGCAGCGTTTCGATGCGGCGACGGATCGCCTGCCCCACCACGGGCGCTGCGCCATCGGTGGAAATTCCGATCACCACCGGGGAGCGATTGACGATCGAGCCGAACAGCACATCGCAGGCCTGCGGCTTGTCGATGACGTTGACGAGCGCACCAGCTGCATGCCCCGCTCTTTGGAAGGCGGCAATTTCGTCCGTCTCCTCGCCATCGAGCACGGCGAGGACTGCACCTGCGAGGTCAGCATCCTCCCAGCGACGCCGATGCAGCGTCAGCCGTCCAGGCGGCGTACCTCGTTCGATAACAGTGACAAGCTCGACATCCGGCGTCTCGGCGAAAATCTGGACGTCGCCTCCAGCCGCGGAGAACAGCTCTGCCTTCCAGGCCACCGCCTCAGAGCCGCCCGCAACCACGACACGCCGACCGGAAAGGTCGACAAACAGCGGCAGTCGCGCAAGCGGCTGCATGCGGGCCGGAAAAGTGCGGAGCGGGGCGCGGGGATCGCGCTCAATCATCTCGAATCTCCTGGTGAGGTTTGGAGGGCCTCGTTGCCCCTGAGAATATCTCATTGGCGGAGCCGCGGCAGAAGAACCGCCGTGCCATTCTCCGTCCATAACCGGATTATCGTTGCCCGAATACTGGGATCGACAATCAGGTTTTTCTCGGCCGGTCAAACCACATCACCAACAGGCGCCATTGCCTGGGGGATTTCATCGCCGGCGACAGCCATCATTAAGACGGACGCGCCGGCGACGATACTGCGTTTGACCCTGTTGCGGGCCGGTTCCCTTGGAAGGTGCGCCGTGCTCGGCCCACTCGAGGCATACAAAAGCAGAAAGCGTGCCAAAGCGTCTCGCCGGACACCGCATCTCGGCAGCGAACGTCCGCAGCGCCCAGCGCTGAAAGACCGCCCCGCAATAGGCACGCTCATTTTCTCGGCCAAAACCCGCCGGGCGCCATCATAAGAGGAATACTAGGCGGATGTTTTATATGCGAAAATTACCGAAACGAGCTAGGCGCCAGCGGTCTCTGACGCACGCAAAGGCAGCGGCCACGATGAAGCCCGGTTACATATCGAACCAGATCGCCGCCGCATTTGAAGGCAACTGCCTAATTGTCATTCAGCGGGCGTAACCGAGAGGTCGCCAACAAGGCTCATGTCGATCAAGGCGCCGCGTGCCTGGATCACCCGCGCCGCAACGGCATGGCCATGCCGCACGGCATCGGCGGGCGAACGACCACCAGCCAGACGAGCCGCCAAATAGCCGGCATTGAAACTGTCGCCCGCGCCTGTGGTGTCAATCGGATGCTCGACCCGCTCGGCTGGCACCCAGACATCCTCGCCGCTCGCCCGCACAAGCGTAGGATCTGCGCCGGCCTTGACGACGATCTCCTCGACACCCAGGGCGGCAATGCGGTCGGCCGTGCCCAAGGCATCTGCATCGCCATAAAGCTCTGCGTCATCCGGCGAGGTCGGCAGGGCAATCGTAGCGGCCCGATAGCCTTCTATGATGGTTGCGGCCATCGTCTGCCGATCGGGCCACAAGCGCGGACGAAGATTGGGATCGAATACCACGGCCCCACCGCGCGCCCTCACTTTGGCCAGCGACAGGAAGAGAGTGCGACGATGCTCGGGAGACAGGATGGCCAACGTGATGCCGGAGAAATAGACAACTTCGACGTCGGCAAACGCCGCATCAAGCCGCGCTCCGACGGATGCTACCAGCTTAGCGGCCGAGTCATTGCGCCAATAGGTGAAAGATCGCTCTGCCCCGTTGAGTGTGATGAGGTAGAGGCCAACGGTACGGTCAGCAATCCGCTCGACAGCCGAAGCGTCAATACCGGCTTCGGTGATGAAGCGAACCATCTCATCGGAAAGAGCATCAGTGCCAACGCCGGTCACGTACTTGACCAGCGAGTTTCGCCGATCGAGCAAAGCCCTCAGATACCAGGCGGTGTTGAGTGTGTCGCCGGCGAACCCGCGACGATAGAGGCCGCTATCCTGCGGCGCCAGTTCGACCATGCATTCGCCGATACTGGCAAAGCGAGCCGCCATGTTCGTCTTCCCCCCAAAATGAGCGGCAGACCCTAGGCTGGCGGAAAGCGTCGATCAAGACCACAACCCGACGTATAGCCGAAGTCGTTCAGTTCTTTTCGGCAGGCCCCGGATACGGCGACGCGCCGGGCAGGAACACCCGGCGCGTCGATGGTCGCCCGACGGGCGGTGGAGGGGGAGGAGCTACCGCCTCAGAGGACGACCAGCGTTTTCTCGATGTTGCCACGCGTCGCATGGCTGTAGGGGCAAACGATGTCTGCCTTCTGGACCAGATCTTCGACCACAGCGCGCTCAAGACCGGGGACCTTGATCTCGAGCTTGGCGGTGATGCCGAAGCCGGTACCATCGTCGCGCGGACCAATGCCGATATGCGCATCGATCGACGCGTCGGCCGGGATCGATACCTTTTCCTTGGAAGCCACGAACTTCAGCGCGCCCATGAAGCAGGCCGAATAGCCGGCTGCGAACAACTGCTCCGGGTTAGTGCCTTGGCCATTGTCGCCACCCAGTTCCTTCGGGGTCGACAGATCGATCTTCAGACGACCGTCGCTGGTCTCCGAGTGGCCGGTACGGCCGCCAAGGGTGTGGGCATGGGCAGTATAGAGAACGTTCATGGCTTCCTCGCCTGGTTGTGTTCCGATGCCCATATTGATTGCGCGCAATTAGATTTTGAGCAATTCACATTTTCGTGATCGCACACGATTCCCACTGGGGAAATCGTTCCTGAGCCGTATATTGAATCCCGTATTCGGCTGGAAAACGCCGAACATTGAAAAAGGTTCCAAACTCGGATCGACATGACCAGCGCCCCAAAGCTCTCCGACCAGCTCTGCTTTGCCGCCTATTCCTTCACGCATGCGCTCAACCGCGCCTACAGGCCGCTGCTCGAGCCGCTCGGTCTCACCTACCCGCAATATCTTGTGATGCTGGTGTTGTGGGAAAATGACGAGCAGACGGTGAAAGACATCGGCGAGCGCCTGAAGCTCGATTCCGGCACGCTGACGCCATTGCTGAAGCGCCTGGAAGCCGGCGGCTATGTCACGCGCCGGCGTGGCCGTGAGGACGAGCGGCAGGTCATCATAGAGCTCACCGGCGAAGGACGGGCGCTATCGGAGAAGGCAGCAGGCGTACCAATCGAGCTTGGCTGTGCCTTGGGTGCTGAATTCGGTGAGATTGCCGAGCTGCGCGAACGTTTGCTCACCTTGCGGGATCGACTAACAGACGCTGGCTGCGCGATCGGTGAGGCGGAGGCGTGAAGAGAGCGAGAGAACCGAACATCGCATAGGTACGCTTTATCGCCGTTGAGGTGCCCAACACCCACCCTGCATAGCTCTCATGCCCCGCTTTGCCTTGACTTTCACGACCTAAAGCCTCATGTGAAGCCGCAACGGGTGGTCCGCTGCCCCTTATTACGGCCGCGTGAGCGGATCGATTTCGATCCTTGGCCGTTCCTCCTACCGATAATTGGCCCAATCACGCGGGGCCGGTTGCTCCCCGCGAACGTCACCGGCACCTCCGCCGGCGATGACGCATGGTTTTGAAAGCAGATTTCCCTTTGACGTCCTTTTCCGACTTCGGCCTCGCCGATACGCTGAACCGCGCCCTTGTCGACGCGGGCTATGAGACGCCCACCCCCATCCAGACCCAGGCGATCCCCGACCTTCTGAAAGGTCGCGACCTCCTCGGCATCGCCCAGACCGGCACCGGCAAGACCGCTGCCTTCGCCCTTCCGATCCTGCAGCGCCTTGCCCCCGGCAAGCCGGCCGCCCCGCGCCGCGTTCGTGCTCTCATCCTGTCGCCGACCCGCGAGCTGGCCACCCAGATCGCCGAGAGCTTCAAGCTCTATTCGCGCTATATGAACCACATGTCGATCGCCGTGGTGTTCGGCGGCGTCGGCCATCGCCCGCAGGAAGACCGCCTGAAGCGCGGCGTCGACATCCTCGTCGCCACCCCCGGCCGCCTGATGGACCACATGGCCGCCGGCATGGTGTCGCTGGAATCGACTGAGATCTTCGTGCTCGACGAAGCCGACCAGATGCTCGACATGGGCTTCGTCCAGCCGGTGCGCCGCATCGTCAAGCACCTGCCCAAGGCGCGGCAGAGCCTGTTCTTCTCGGCCACCATGCCGAAGGAAATCGGCCAGCTGGCCGGTGAACTGCTGTTCAACCCGGTTACAGTCTCCGTTGCTCCGGCCTCCACCACGGTTGAGCGGGTCGATCAGCGCGTCATCCATGTCGAGGCCGCCGCCAAGCGCCGCCTGCTGCTCGATGTCATCGTCGCCGAGAAGCCCGAACGCGCCCTGATCTTCACCCGCACCAAGCACGGCGCCGACCGCGTCGTCCGCCAGCTCGGCCAGGACGGCGTCGATGCTGCCGCGATCCACGGCAACAAGAGCCAGGCCCAGCGCGAGAAGGCGCTGGCCGCCTTCAAGGCCGGCACGACGCAGATCCTGGTGGCCACCGACATCGCCGCCCGCGGCATCGACGTGACCGGCGTTAGCCACGTCATCAATTTCGACCTGCCGAACATCCCGGAAAGCTATGTCCACCGCATCGGCCGCACGGCGCGTGCCGGCGCCTCGGGCGTCGCCATCTCCTTCTGCGCCGATGACGAGCGTCCCTACCTCAAGGACATCGAGAAGGTCACCCGCCAGAAGATCCCGGCCGAGGATCGTCGCGGCACCATCGCCGTAACCGACCGCTCTGAGACCTCCGAACGTGGCGAACGCGCCGAGCGTCCGTCCGGCAAGCGCCCGCAGCCCCGCGGTCGCCGGCCTGCCCCCGCTCCGGTCTCGGCCGAACAGCAGCGGCGCGACGCCATGCCCGCCGCCAAGGCGCGCCAGCCGGGCGCGGCCAAGCCCTCGCACGCCGCCCACGGCAAGCCGGGCCAGGCAAAGCCCTCCAACCGCCCCAACCATCGTGATACCGGCGCTTCCGAAGAGAGCCTTGGCCGCGTCGGCTTCCTGGCTGGTGGTCGCGACGGCATGAAGCGCCGTCCCGAGGGGCGCGGCCAGCGCGACGGCCGCTAAGCCTTCTTGTTGCTCCGCGCTTGCCTCGGGCCCTATAAGGACTTGAGGCAAGCGAGGAGGACAAAAATGGCTTATGAGGCAAAGACAACCCGCTACGACACCATGCTCTACCGCCGCGTCGGGCGGTCGGGCCTGAAGCTGCCGGCCATCTCGCTCGGCCTTTGGCAAAACTTCGGCGAGAACGCCCCCATCGAGCGCGGGCGAGCCATCTGCCGCACCGCCTTCGACCTCGGCATCACCCACTTCGACCTTGCCAACAACTACGGCCCGCCGCCCGGCACCGCCGAGGAGGCCTTCGGCAAGCTGGTTGCCAGCGACTTCCGCCCTTATCGCGACGAGATGGTCATCTCCACCAAGGCCGGCTACGGCATGTGGCCCGGCCCCTATGGCGAATGGGGCAGCCGCAAATACCTGATCGCCTCGCTCGACCAGAGCCTGAAGCGGATGGGTCTCGACTATGTCGACATCTTCTATTCCCACCGCTTCGATCCCGAGACGCCGCTCGAGGAAACCATGGGCGCTCTCGATCACATCGTCCGCTCGGGACGGGCGCTCTACGTCGGCATCTCCTCCTATAATTCCAAGCGCACCCGCGAAGCCGTCGCCATCCTCAAGTCGCTCGGCACGCCCTGCCTCATCCACCAGCCCAGCTATTCGATGATCAACCGCTGGGTAGAGGAGGATGGCCTTCTCGATACGTTGGGCGATCTCGGCATCGGCTCCATCGCCTTCTCGCCGCTCGCCCAGGGCATGCTCACCGACAAATACCTCAAGGGCGAGGTGCCCGAAGGCAGTCGTGGCGCCCGCAAGGGACCGCTGAAATCCACCTTCCTCTCGGAGGACAACCTCGCCCGCATCCGCGCTCTCAACGACATCGCGGCGGCACGCGGCCAGACGCTTGCCCAGATGGCCATCGCCTGGGTGCTGCGCGGTGGCCGCGTCACCTCGGCACTGATCGGCGCCAGCCGGCCGGAACAGGTGATCGACTGTGTCGGCGCGCTGAAGAATCTGGACTTTTCACCCGAAGAATTGGCGAAGATCGACGCCCACGCGCCCGATCTCAACGTCAACATCTGGGCCGCTTCGGCGGAGCGCCAGGGCCCGCCGCGCTGAGTGACGAGCTCATGGCGAGATTTTCGCAGCGTCGCCGGATGTATCCCGACATCCGGCGCAGAGAGATCGAGGAAAAGCTCAGATCAGAGTGAGCAGCAGCGTCTCGGCCCACCCCTAAAAGATAGTCTTGTCACAATGGATGCTGGGAGAAGACAAACCCAGATATATACGAGCGATCGACACCACCTGAGCGAGCGTCATCCAATATTCATACATCAGTTTATTTACGGATACTCAATACCCTGAAAACTAGGATGCGCTCATGCCCCTTGGAGGTTTATGATGCGCACTGAAGGCAGCCTTTCCACCCGTCTTCTCTGGACTACCGGCGCCACAGTCGCCCTGACCATTGTCCTGTCCGTAGGCGCCACGGCCTGGAACACGGCCAAGCGAACGGAGGCGGACGTCATGAGGCTGGCGACCGAAAAGGCGGCCAGCATCGCCGGCAGCGCGGAAAGCCAGATCACCGAGGCCATATCTGCCGGCACCACTCTCACCGCCTCGCTGTCGGGTCTGGCCGTCAAGCACAACACCCAGCGCACCGACGTCATCGAGATGCTCAAGGCCGTACCGGCCGCCTTCCCCAACGTGTTCGGCGCCTGGATGTGCGATCTCGTAGACCGGCCGGCCGGCGACCTCTTCAAGGGAACGGAAGGCGCCAACGAGGCCGGCCTCTTCACCCCCTACTGGACCAAGTCCGCCTCAGGCGAACTGACCTTCACCACCTTCAACGTCAAGCCCGACGCCGGCTGGTACGCCGCGCCACTCGCTGCGCAGAAGAGCCTGATTTCCGAACCCTATCAGTCCGAGCAAAAGGACCTTATCACGTCGATCACCGTTCCCTTGCGTCTCGACGGCAAGATCGTCGGCCTCGCCGGCGTCGACATCCAGCTCGGCAATCTCGCGACCAGCCTGAGCCAGATGCATCCCTTCGAAGGCGGCAAGGTGATGCTCTTGTCCAATGCCGGCAACTGGCTGGTTCCGCCCGACGCTGATTCGCTGATGAAGTCCTATTCCGGTATCGGCGAGGCAGAGGCCAAGGCCGCGCTATCGGACGGTAAGATGCGCGCCATCTCCGGCCTTGCCGACGGTTCGGTCCGCATCGTCTATCCCTTCTCAGCGCCGGGCATGAACACCACCTGGGCCGCCGTCGTCGACGTGCCACGCGCCGTGTTCGTCGATCCCATCTATTCGAACGTGTTCGAAACCTTGTTCAGCGGCCTGTTGGTACTCGCCGCCGCCCTCGCCGCCATCCTCGTTTCGACGCGCTATGTGGTGAGGCGGCCGCTGGTCCACACGCTCGCCAGCGTCAACGCGCTGATCGAACGCCGCTACGAGGTTGCCATCACCGATGCGGACCGGAAGGACGAGATCGGTGCCATCAACAAAGCGCTCGAAGTGTTCCGCGACAAGGCGCAGCAGGCCGAGACCCTGGCCGAACAGCAGGCCGACCATCAACGGCAGGAGCTTGAGCGCGCCGAGACGCTTCGCGGCGCCTCTCAGCGCTTCGACCTTGACGTTACCGGCCTGACCGATCGTGTCCTTGGACTGGTCGATGAACTGACGAAGGCATCCGAGGCACTGACCCAGGGTGCCGACGACACCAGCATGAAGAGCGCGGCGGTGGCCTCTGCCTCCGAGCAGGCATCTGCCAACGTCGGTGCAGTGGCCTCGGCAGCCGAGGAACTGAACGCCTCGGTCGACGAGATCGGCCGACAGATCGGTCACTCGGCGAAGATAGCCACACAAGCCGTAGCTCAGGCCACCGACGCCAACAGCCGTGTCGACGCGCTTTCGGGCGCCGCCCAGCGCATCAGCGAGGTGGTGCAGCTGATCAACGCCATCGCCCAGCAGACCAATCTTCTTGCGCTCAACGCCACCATCGAGGCGGCACGGGCCGGTGAAGCGGGCAAGGGCTTTGCGGTCGTCGCAGCGGAGGTCAAGCAGCTTGCCGACCAGACCGCCAAGGCCACCGGCGAGATCGCGGTGCAAATCCAGTCGGTGCAGTCGGTGACCGCCTCGACCGTGGAGGCCATCCAGGCCGTGACGACGACCATTCAGGAGATGAGCAGGATTTCCCAGGGCATCCAGGCGTCGGTCGAGCAGCAGGGCAGCGCCACGCGCGAGATCGCGACCAACATTCACGAGGCATCAGCCGGTACGCGAGAAGTCTCGCATAACGTTTCGGCGGTCGCCAGCGCGGCGACCACGACGGGTGGAACCGCCCGCAAGGTGCAACAGGTAGCCGAAGGCCTCTCCGGCCATACGCGGGACCTCCGCGCGACGGTGGCGGGCTTCATCGACAGCGTCCGCAAGACCGCCTGACACCGAGGGATGCGCGAGGCGCGGTCTCTGGAGATAGCCGCCTCGAAAGCAGAAAGGCCCGGACGAACCGGGCCTTTCCTCAAAATCCCCAAGGGATTCAATATTACCACACGCGAACGAGGCGGGTAACGGCGGTGAAGTCGTTCCAGTCGCTCTGGCGACCGTAGTCGACTTCGCCCTGCAGGTTGAGGCCCGGAGCCAGCGTATAGTTGACGCCGAGGTTGCCGTAGAGGAAGTCGTCGGCAGCGGCAGCAGCCGGAGCATCGACGATCTGGTAACGGACGCCAGCGTAAACGGCCATCGGATCGGTAACCTGATACGAGGCAGCGAGGGCCAGGTCGACGATGTTGTCGGCCTTGAAGCCGGCGATGTTCGTCAGCGTCGAGGAAGCGCCGTTGCCGCCGTCGGTGTAGGCAGCCCAAGCGCGCAGCGACAGCTTGTCGACGAGCTTCAGGTTGGCGGTGGCCTTCACGCCGAACAGGTCGTTGTCGCCATGATCGAAGGTCCGGTAGACACCCGATACGTCGAAGTTACCCCAGGACTGGCCGTTGATGCCAACGATGGCCGAAGCCTGATAGGCAGCCTGGTTGTTGCTCTGCCAGAGCGTATAGTTCGAGGTGTTCGGGCTGCCGTTGCCGTAGATGCCGGCGCCGACGAAGAAACCACCGCCGAGCTTGTCAACCAGCACGCTGGCGCCAGTGGCGGTGAAGTCGGCGGGGGCCCAGGTCTGGTCGTTGACGCCATAGAGGCCGTCGCCATCGCCGACTTCGTCCTGACGGCCGACGGTCACGTAGCCAACCTGGATGAAGGCCTGGCTGACGTCGAAGCCACGGATGCTGTCGCCGCTGTTGGTTTCGATTTCAAAGTACGAACGGACCATGCCGAGATCGGAAGCCGTACGGGCGTCGAAGCCAACGTAGGCATCGTTCTTGAGAAGAACGTTATCGGTCTTGGCACCGGTCACGCCAGCGTCGTTGAACGAACCGCCGTAGTTGTTGTACTGCACGCCAGCACGAATACGGCCCTTGATCTTCAGGCAGGTCTCGGTGCCAGGGATGTAGAAGAAGCCGGCGCCGTAGGCGTCGCAAACCTTCACGTAGTCAACCGCAGCCGGAGCGGCATCGCCCGGCAGGTCGGCGGCGTAAGCACTGGTGGCGACCATCAGGCCGGCGGCGGTGCCGAGCAGCGTCTTCATGTTCATGTAACTCTCCAAAAACCGTGATCGGGCCGCAACCATTGCGGAATGGCCCCGTTTACGACCGCGCCCTGACCCGTCCGGCTCCCCAGCCCGACCTATCCGAAAGCGGTGGCAAGTTCCGCGTGACGAAACTCACGGCCGCTTGATTGCCGATAACCATGTGACGTTCAATGTCATAATTCACGATACACAGTCACAATTAGAGTCAAAAAATCTATGTTGCAAAAAAGCAACGACCATGGATTAGCCGTAAAATAAATAAGGTAATTCAATTGTATGATACACAAATCATCCGCAAAACAACGAATGCGCACTGCAAGGCGGTAACGTCGCCAGCAATTTCATTGCAGAATTATACATAGATTTTATGGGTGGGTTGCGAGCGCGACAAACCGGCCGTCTTGTGTCGCAGCGATCGCTCGGCGCACGACATCGCGCCAGCGGTATCCTCGGCGGAACCACTCGTGACAGACCAGTATGACAATCGTGTAACAGGCAACGAAAAACGGAGCCGCTTTCAACGCCCCAGCTCGATCGACGAGTTAAGCGAAGCGGAGCGCAGCCCGAAATCGGTGAGTTTCGCCCTATTCGGCGGCGAGAGATGCCTGAAGAGAAGCGGTTGCCTCGATGAAACCGCCACCCAAGACACGCGCTTCGTCACCAGGCTCATCGTAAAGCACGCAGGCTTGGCCCGGTGCGATTCCCTGCTCGCCATCCAGAAGCTCGACAGCAACGCGACCACCCTGCCGCACGACCATCGCCGCCTGAGGCGGGCGAGAAGAACGTACCTTGGCGAACACCGTGCGACCGCTATCGATCTCATCATCGAGAGAAGAGCCGCCGATCCAGTTGAGATCACGCAAGACGAGACGATGAGTGATCAGCGCCTCGCGTGGCCCCACCACCACCCGACGACTCGCCGCGTCCAGTCGAATCACGAACAGCGGTTCGCCGGTCGCGACACCCAATCCCTTTCGCTGCCCCACAGTGAAATGAATGATACCGGGATGGCGGCCAAGCACGCGACCGTCGACATGAACAATGTCACCTTCGGCTGCAGCCTCCGGTTTCAGCTTTTCGATGACATCGGCATACTTGCCCTGCGGCACAAAGCAGATGTCCTGACTGTCGTGCTTGTCGGCAATCTCAAGACCGAGATCTCGCGCGATCGCCCGCGTTTCCGGCTTGGTGAGACCACCGAGCGGAAAACGCAGAAAGTCGAGCTGGTCCTGCGTCGTCGCGAACAGGAAGTAGCTTTGGTCGCGATCGAGGTCGAGCGGCCGGTACATGGCACGATGACCATCCACAAGGCGTGAGCGGACATAATGCCCCGTGGCCAGCGCCTGAGCGCCCAAATTGCGCGCCGTATCCAGGAGATCGGAGAACTTGACCGTCTGATTGCAGGCAACACACGGCACCGGCGTCTCGCCGGCAATATAGCTCGCCGCGAAGCTGTCGATGACCGCCTCGCGGAACCGGCTCTCGTAGTCGAGCACATAATGCGGAATACCCAGGCGCGCCGCGACGTCGCGCGCATCATGGATATCCTGGCCGGCGCAGCAAGCCCCCTTGCGGTGGATGGCTTCACCGTGATCGTAGAGCTGCAGCGTCACGCCGACAACATCATAGCCTTCGCGTTTCAAGAGACCGGCCACAACGGAAGAATCGACGCCGCCGGACATGGCAACGACGATACGGGTATCCTCTGGGCGGCCTTCGAGATCGAGCGAGTTCAGCATGACGTCTTTCCGGCGGATAACTGGCACCGGAACCACCGGCCCGCTCCGCTCACAACTCATTCCTAATAGCTGCTTTGACCGACAAGCTCCAGAGGCGCGCCAGCATGGCTGGGTCAATTCTGCCGAGTAACGGCAAAGCTTGCCGCCGGCAGGAGATCCAAGAATCTCCAAAGCCGACCGTAAGGGCGAAAAATCGTGTTTATCATCAATAGACTACCCATAATCCAGCCACCCAGGACTGTTGGCCCCCTCTTTGCAGTCAAGGAAGGAGATCGAGTTAGTCCTGCGTGTAACGGATCCGTCCATGGCCACTGTCGCTCCTGTTCTGCCACTTCCTCAGCCTGCCATACCGGCGCAGATGACATCATCCAGTGTCGCGGCCGCCAAGGGCGTCGACAATGGCTTCCGCGACATGGTCTCCGAAGCTACCGATCGCGAACCGGTCACTCAGCCAGTGGCGCCGCGCGACACCACGGCCGTTCAGCGAGCCGATACATCGCCCCGCACTGACCGAAGCTCCAACGCGTCAAACCGCCGGAGTGATCGCACCAACGCCGCGACCGACCGGAGCGACGATCGCAACGACCGCGCCAACAATGCGTCCGCGCGCAAGGCCGACCGCCAGGATAAAAGCGCGACAACCGACACCGCCTCAAAGGATGACGTAAGCGACACCGACAAGACCGACACCAAGGAAGTCGGTGGCAAGAAGGTTGCCCAGCCCGACCCCACTGCCACAGCCCAAACCGCCGCAGTGCAGTTGGATTTTGCGAATCTTCTATCGCCCCCGGCCGGTGCTCAGGGCAAGCAGGATGGTGACGCTGTCGCGGCTCTTGGCGTAGCGACAACCGCGCCAGCGGCAGCCCCGTCACAGGCACAGGGCTCGGCTGCGGCGACCGAGGCTTTCCAGCAGGCGCTTGCCGAGGCGACCTCGGGCATTGCAGCACCCGTGACGCAGCCCACCACCCAGACTACCGACGGAAAGCCGGTTGCCCAGCAAGCAGCCGCCACGGCAGCGGAATCCACCGCGGCGCCTTCAGCCACGACAGCAACGGACGACGCCACGCTCGCCGCGCTTGCCGAAGCGGCGAAAGTCGCTTTGACCCAGACAAAGACCAAAACGCAGGCCGCGCCGGCCCAGTCGGTTCCCGCACAGCCCGAGGCTACATCCGTCGATACCACGCCAAAGCCGGCCCAGCCTGTCGCAATGCAGCCGGCGGCGACGGTCGCCGACACCTCTGAGATTACCGCCGCCGTCGCGCCGCCGACCGCAACGATTGACAACGCAAAAGCCACCGCTGCGGTCGATGCCGCAGATATCCAACCTTTGCCGGCCATGCCGCAGGTCGCCGACGCGCAGAAGGCGCCTGTCGCCGAAGCCGCGCCGACCCTGCCCATCGCCAATATGACTATCGCCGGTCAGATCGCCTCGGAGGCTACGGACCAGCCGAAGACATCGTCTTCCGATCAAGCCTCGCAGGCCCAGTCGGCTGCCACAGTCCCTGCCCAGACAAAAAGCGCCGACGCGCCTGCGGCTGAAGCGCCGAAGGTTGCCGTGACGCTCACTGCGCCGGCTCCGGTCGTGGACGACGCGACCACGACGACCAAGCAGGCTGCAAATACCAACGCAACAACGCCGGCCCAGCCCACCTCCACCGAGAGCTCGGCGGCCACAACCATTCAAAAGCCGGTTGCGCCTGTTGAAAAGCCGGCTGCAAGCTCAACTACCGACACCAAGGTCGATGACAGCGCCGCGGCAGCCGACGATGCCGCACAGGCCGCGCCAGTAGTGCGCACGTCTCTACCGCCGGTTTCCGCCACCGGTCCGGTTTTGGCGGCGGACACCACCGCAGCAGTTCAGGGCAGTGATGCAACCGACGCAGTCACTGCTGCCGGCGCCGTCGCGGCGACGGCCAGCGCCAAGCCAACAAACGCCAAGGCCGCCACGAGCGACAAGTCCGCCAACGCTGAAGATTCCACCGGCGACAGCGCACCAGCCAACGGTAACGCCACCGCGCCGAACCAAGCTGCCGACAATGGCCTCGCCCGGGCAAAGACGGTAAGCGGTGTTTCGAGCGCCGCGCGCGCCTTCGCCGACCGCATGCGAGATGCCGGCGTCAGCGCCAGCCAGTCCGACACATCATCAACGACACAGACAGCGCCCCAGCAAACCGCACAGACCGGAACTACCGCCAGCACCCACACCGCCGCGGCGACCCCAACCAACGCCCCCGTCAAGCTCGACGATGTCGGAGCGAGCATTGTCCGTCACGTCAAGGCTGGCGAGACGAGCTTCTCGGTGCGCCTCGATCCGGCTGAACTCGGCAAGGTCGATGTGAAGGTCGACTTCTCGGCCGACGGCAGCGCTAGAGCTCATCTCGTCGTCGAGCGCAGCGATACCTTCGACACGCTATCGCGTGACCAGAAGCACATCGAACAGACGCTGCGCGACGCCGGCTTCCAAGTGAAGGAAGGGTCCGTGTCCATGTCGATGCGTCAGGACGACGGCCAGCAGGACCGCTCCGCTTCCTTTGCGCGGCAGGACCAGCAGCAACAGCAGCAGCAACAGCAGTCTCGCCAGGCCCAGGCGAGCAGCAACAATGTCCGAGTAAGAACCGAGGATGACACCCAGACCGTCGCCACGCCTCGGGTCTATCGCCCGCGCAACAGCGGCCGCGTGGACATCAGCGTCTAGACCCACGCGAAAGCGTGAAAAGCAATCCGTATCGACATGGCACCTGAGTAAAGAGTTTTGGAGACGATCATGAGCGTATCCGGTGTAGGTTCCTCCTCAAACAACGGTACTGGCAACGCTTCGGCAGCGACCAACTCGCTGATGTCGAATTACAACACGTTCCTGACGCTGCTCACCGCCCAGCTCAAGACGCAGAGCCCGCTCTCGCCGATGGACGTCAACAGCTTCACCCAGCAGCTCGTCCAGTACTCTTCGGTCGAACAGCAGATCCAGACCAACGCTCAACTCAAGTCGATGATCGACACAATGACCTCGAGCGCCGCTCTCCAGCTCGTCAACTACGTCGGCAAATCGGTGACCGCCTACTCCGACACCACCAAAATGGACGGCGGCAAGGCCGACTGGACAGTAAACTCTTCTTCGGCCGCCAAGGACGCCAAGGTCACGATCACGGACGAGAACGGCGGCGTGGTCTATCAGGGCAGCCTCGACCTCAAGGCCGGCAACAACTCGTTCACCTGGGATGGCAAGGGAAGCAACGGCGCCGACTACAGCACGTCCACCGGTGCCTTCACGATTGCTGTCAACGGCACCGACGACAAAGGCAAGGCCGTCACCATCACCACTGAGGTCTCCGGCAAGGTGCAAGCCGTCGATACCTCGTCCTCGCAGCCCTACATCAAGGTCAACGGCCGTCTGCTACCGCTGTCGTCACTGACGGAAGTCTCCGCCTGAGGCGGCAGGCTCCACGCCCTTTAAGTGACGATTTCCTTGCATCCTCGGCCCTCAATCGCCCGGTCACCAACAGTGGCCGGGCTTTTCCATGCGGCCGAAACGGCCCGACGGGCCGCCACTCTTCAAGAATGAATCGATCCGCCTCATGCTTCCTTTCGATGCCAGCGGCAGTGTCGCTGCCGAGAGGATACAGCTGGAGCACTGCTTTCACGTGACCGGCAGGACCGCTCGGGCCACGTTGAGCAGACCAAAGACATGGGTGCGGCAGATGCTTTCGACTTCGGCAGCGCTCGCCTCTTCGCACATGAGCTAAGCCCGCTCACGCACCATAAAATACGTAGTTATCCGTGCGTTTAATGTTGAAAGCGACGCGCTCGCTGATCCAACGATGACGCCCGCAACGTTAACGCGAAAGCCCCACTGTTAATCTTTCACGCGGGAAAATACGCCGTTTCTGCGGCGGAACGCTCCAATTACTAAAGCGCAGCAAACAATGCGCTTTCAGCAAGTCGTTCAAAATCTTACCGAATTCTTGCTAGTGAATTAGGCGTTTTTTAAACGGCTTGATTTAGGATGCTCTCCTGAAGGTCAGATTTGTGTGAGAGTAGAATGACCGAACAGATGCGTCCGCGCGTAAAATACGTCATTGGGCCCGATGGGAGTCCGTTGACGATTGCCGATTTGCCGCCTGAGGGGACTCAGCGCTGGGTTATCCGCCGCAAGGCAGAGGTTGTCGCTGCCGTTCGTGGCGGCCTCCTCTCACTTGAGGAAGCCTGCAAGCGCTACACCCTCACGGTCGAGGAATTCCTGTCCTGGCAGCAGTCGATCGATAAACATGGATTAGCCGGCCTCCGGGCAACGCGCGTCCAGCAATATCGCCCCTGAGCAGGATAGATCAGGTTTCATTTTCAAAGGCGACCGGTCCTGACGGATCGGTCGCCTTTGTCTTTTTGCGATACCTTTTTGCCTCACCCGGCAAAAAATGCCGTGAATAAAGCAAATCTTCATAAACCGTTTTTGGCGGATTTCCGCCAACACCACCGCCCGCACCTTTCGACGTTAATAACTTGTTTACCATAAGGGTGTGGAAGTAATTGCCGCCTTGGTCCGCGGCGGCGGTGACGATTCCCGCCGTGTCGAACAGTTGGGGTATCGGCGTGGGTGGATTTGGAGAGTTCATAAAGAGCCTTGGGCCAAGCCGCCTTGCGGCGATGGGCGCCGTTGCGCTCGGGCTCATCGGCTTCTTCGCCTTTATCGTTCTTCGCTTCTCGGCCATCCAGCAGGTGCCGCTCTATACCGGCCTCAGCATGTCCGACTCTGCGGCCATCGCCCAGCAACTCACCTCGGCCGGCACCACTTTCACCCTCAAGGACAACGGCACGACCATTCTGGTTGACGAGACCAAGCTCGACCAGACGCGCATGGCGCTGGCCCAACAGGGTCTGCCGGCCGGCGATAACGTCGGTTACGAGATCTTCGACAAGACGGACGCCCTGGGAACCACCTCCTTCGTGCAATCGGTCAATGCGTTGCGCGCCCTTGAAGGCGAGCTGTCACGAACCATCCGCACCATTCGTCAGGTCGATCAGGCACGCGTCCATCTGGTGCTGCCGGAAAAGCAGCTGTTCAAGAAGGACGAGCAGAAACCCACCGCCTCCATCGTGCTGAAGACGCGCGGCACGCTCGACCCCAACCAGATTCGCGCCATCCAGCACCTTGTGGCATCTGCCGTTTCCGGCCTCGACCCCTCGCGCATCTCGGTGATCGACGAGACGGGCCGTTTGCTCGCCCAGGGCAACGGCGACGAGAATAGCGCCTCCTACCTCGCGACAACCGCCGACGAGCGCACCACCGCGTTCCAGAACCAGGTGGAAAATCGCGTCCGCGACATCGTGGAAAGCGTTGTCGGCGCCGGCCGTGCCCGTGTCCGCGTCGCTGCAGAGATGGACTTCAACCGCGTCCAGGAAACGCAGGATACCTTCGACCCGAATGGTCAGGTCGTCCGCTCCACGCAGACGCGCGAAGAGAAGTCGCTGAGCCAGGACAATCAGGGCAATCCGCCCGTATCGGCCGGCAACCAGATTCCCAACGCCAACCAGCAGCAGAACCCGAACGCTTCCCAGACGTCCGACAACGCCCAGACGACTGAGGAAACAGTCAACTACGAGATTTCCAAGAAGACCCGCACCCAGGTGACTGAGGTGGGCGGCGTCAAGCGCCTGTCGGTGGCCGTGCTGGTAGACGGGCGATACACGCCGGATGCCAAGGGCGTCATGGTCTATGCGCCGCGGCCGCAGCCCGAGCTCGACCAGATCACCGCTCTGGTGCGCACCGCCATGGGCTTCGATCAGCAGCGCGGCGATCAGTTGCAGGTAGTCAACCTCCAGTTCGCCGATGGCCCGATCAATCCGGCTGCCGATCTGGCCGCAGCCTCGGGCTCGATGTTCGACTTCTCGCGCGAGGACATCATGCGCTTCGCCGAGATGGGCGTGCTGATCCTGGTGACCCTCCTGGTGCTGCTGTTTGCCGTCCGCCCGCTGATCCGTCGTATCCTGGGTTCCGACATTGACGCCGAGACGCTGCCGGCCATCACGTCAGCCCTGAGCGAAGCTGCCGCCGCTGGCCGCAATGGCGTTACAGTGGTGCTCGACCCCGATGGCCGGCCGATGGTGATCGGGCCGGACGGCGCCGAAACCCCACTTGAAGGCGGAGACAATGTTCCCGCCCTGCCCTCCGACACCCGCATCGAGGAAGCCAAGGCGCAGGGCGCATTGCAGCTCGATCAGGTTCGCAAGGTGGGTGATCTCGTCAACGACAATCCCAACGAGGCGGCCATCATCATTCGTAACTGGTTGTCGGAGGTTCCCGCGTAAATGGCGCTCTCTCCGACCGCGCTGGTCGCCAAAGGCAACGCGCTCACCATTTCCTCGGACGGCGAAAGCCGCATGCTGACCGGCCCCGAAAAGGCTGCCGTCATGATGCTGGCCCTTGGTGATCGCTATGGCGGTCCGATCTGGAAGGCGCTCGACGAAATCGAGATCAAGCAACTTTCGGTGGCGATGTCCAAGCTTGGGCCGATAACGCCCAGCATGCTCGACGATCTGCTGGTCGAATTCGTCACCCGCGTCTCGTCTTCCGGCGCCCTGATGGGTAACTATGACACGACCGAGCGCCTGCTGCTGGCCGTGCTGCCGCCGGACAAAGTCAACGCCATCATGGACGAAATCCGCGGTCCGGCCGGTCGCAACATGTGGGAGAAGCTCTCCAACGTTCAGGAGAACGTGCTCGCCAATTACCTCAAGAACGAATACCCGCAGACCGTCGCCGTCGTTCTCTCCAAGATCAACTCCGACCATGCGGCGCGCGTCCTCTCCAAGCTGCCGGACGAATTCGCTCTGGAAGTCGTCGATCGCATGCTGAAGATGGAGTCGGTGCAGAAAGATATCCTCGAAAAGGTCGAGCAGACGCTGCGCGTCGAGTTCATGTCCAACCTCACCAACACGCAGCGCCGCGACGCCCACGAGCTGATGGCGGAGATCTTCAATTCCTTCGACCGCAATACCGAGGCGAAGTTCATCGCCGCCCTCGAGGAGCACAACCGCGATGCTGCCGACCGCATCAAGGCGCTGATGTTCACCTTCGACGATCTCGGCAAGCTCGACGCCGGCGCCATTCAGACGCTGCTCAGGCAGGTCGAGAAGGACAAGCTCGCCCTGGCGCTCAAGGGCGCCAAGGAGGGCGTGCGCGACTTCTTCTTCGCCAACATGTCGGCACGTGCCGCTGCCATGCTGAAGGAAGACATGGAGGCCATGGGCGCCGTCCGCCTGCGCGACGTCGACGATGCCCAGGCCGCGCTCATCAACCTCGCCAAGGATCTCGCCGCCAAGGGCGAGATCATGATTGCCAAGAATAAGGGTGAAGACGAGCTGGTCATGTGACGGCTCTCCTCACGAAGGAGTAATTGCTTATGGCGGCACCCGCCCGCTTCCTGTTCGATACCGACTTTTCGGCTCCGGCTTCGCGCGCCGACGCCGTGCCGGCGACCGTCATGGTTCCCGAGCCGGAGCACCTTGCGCGCCTTGCCGCAGCCGAGGAAGCCGCCTATCAGCGGGGCCTTGCCGCCGGCCGCGAAAGCGCCGAGGCCCAGGCTGCCGACAGGACGGCCCGCGAGGCCACGCGCCTGTCGGACGAAGCACAGCGCCTTGCCAGCGCCGCTCAGTCGATCCTTGCCGTCCTCGACACCGAGCGCGCCCGCATCGAGGCCGATGCCATGCGCCTTGCCGAAACAGTTGCCATCAAGATTGCCGGCTCGCTGGTGGAGCGGCAGCCGCGCGAACGCATCCTTGGTCTTCTGGAAGACTGTTTTGCCCCATTGCGCGCCGCACCGCATCTCGTCATCCGCCTCTCGGACGCCGACGCCGAGCCGATCCAGAACGAGCTGCGCCGTCTGGTCTCTGAACGCGGCTTCGAGGGTCGCCTCGTCGTGCTGGGAGAACCAGGCATGGCGCGCGGCGACTGTCGCATCGAGTGGGCCGATGGTGGTATCGTGCTTGATCACGCGGCCATCGTCGCCGGCATCGAGGCTGCGATTGCGAGATATCTGACGGCCACCTATACGGCCGGTCCAACGTCCCAGAGCGGAGCCACACCATGACCCCCGCCGACGAACCCTCGGGCATCGACCTTGAGTCCCACGTCGCCGAACGCCGCCGCAGCGGCGACGACGGCGAAGACCAGACCATCACCCGCTCGGCCGCCGAGCTGGAGGCGGTGTTCGACGTTCCTGTGCGCGTCTCGGCCATTCTGGGCCGAGCCCGTATCGGCGTCAGTGATCTTCTGCAGCTCGCCCCAGGCTCCGTGCTGGAGCTCGACCGCAAGGTCGGCGAGGCCATCGATATCTACGTCAACGACCGCCTTGTCGCCCGTGGCGAAGTGGTGCTGGTCGAAGACAAGCTCGGCGTGACGATGACGGAAATCGTCAAGGCCGAGCGCTGACCGGAGACAGACCCATGCGCCTTCTGATCGTCGGCTCCCTCAACGGACAGCTCACCGCCGCCACCCGCATCGCCATGGACAAGGGCGCGTCGGTGCTGCAGGCCGACACCATTGAGACCGCCTTGAAAACGTTGCGCTCGGGGCGCGGCGCCGACCTGGTGATGATCGACGTTGCCCTGCCGATCGCCAGGCTGATTACCTCCTTCGAGGAGGAGCGCATCCACGTTCCGGTGGTCGCCTGCGGCATTGCAACCGACGCCAAGGCGGCCGTGGCCGCCATCCGCGCCGGCGCCAAGGAATATATCCCCCTGCCTCCGGACGCCGAACTGATCGCCGCCGTCCTCTCGGCCGTGACGGCCGACAGCCGCGATCTCGTGGTGCGCGACGAAGCGATGCAGGCGGTGCTGAAGCTCGCCGATCAGGTCGCTCCCAGTGAAGCCTCGATCCTCATCACTGGCGAAAGCGGCACGGGTAAGGAAGTGCTCGCCCGTTACGTCCATCGCAAGTCGACGCGCGTCGACAAGCCCTTCGTTTCGGTCAACTGCGCCGCCATCCCGGAGAACCTCCTGGAATCGGAACTGTTCGGTCACGAAAAGGGCGCCTTCACCGGCGCCGTCGCCCGGCGTGTCGGCAAGTTCGAGGAAGCCTCGGGCGGCACGCTGCTGCTCGACGAAATTTCCGAGATGGACGTTCGCCTGCAGGCCAAGCTCTTGCGCGCCATCCAGGAACGGGTGATCGACCGCGTCGGCGGCGGCAAGCCGGTGCCGGTGGATATCCGCATCATCGCCACCAGCAACCGCAACCTCACCGACGCCGTCAAGGAAGGCCGCTTCCGCGAAGATCTTCTCTACCGCCTCAACGTCGTCAACCTGAAGATCCCGTCGCTGCGTGACCGTCCCGCCGACATCCTGGCGCTGGCCGAGCACTTCGCCCGCAAATATGCCGAGATCAACGGCATGCCGGAGCGGCCGCTGTCGGCCGACGCCAAGCGCGAGCTGATCGCCGCCCGCTGGCCGGGCAACGTTCGCGAGCTGGAAAATACCATTCACCGTGCCGTGCTCTTGGCGAGCGGCATCGAGATCGGCGTCGAAGCCATCCGCTCGCCCGACGGTGCCCGCATGGAAGGCGCCGCCGTGCCGCGCTCGGCTGATCCGGCCGTCCGCGCCGCCCAGACGGCGGAAGCGGTAACGCGGGCTCTCGTCGGCCGCACCGTTGCCGAAGTGGAGCGCGATCTCATCCTCGACACGCTCGACCATTGCCTCGGCAACCGCACCCACGCCGCCAAGATCCTCGGCATCTCCATCCGCACGCTTCGCAACAAGCTCAACGAATACGAGGCCGAGGGCATCGACGTGCCGGATCCGGGGACGAGTCGGATTGCGACGGCGTAAGAAAAGAACGTCCGGCCAGCCAATCCTTTTCAGCCGATGAGGCGCCTCAGGCGTGCTCCTTGAGCTCCGCGTTTTCTCGGTAAAGGGCGAGAAGCTGGCTGAACGGCCCGTCGACATAAGCCTGATAGGTCGGCAATTGCTCGGGCGGCCGGCCGCCATCCCTCACAAAACGAGCAATGATGTCGTCGGACTCGGTCATGTACTCGTCGCCGAAGCGCGCCGTTGGATAGCTGACCTTGGCAAGATGGGGCGCGAGTTCCGCCCGCATTGCCTCTTCCTCCTCGGGAGTCCGGCTTTCTCGCAGGCTGACCGTATCAAGCAGCCCGGCCTCCAGCAGATAGAGGCGCAGTTTCAAACAGAACGGACAGGTGTGCTTGACAAACAGGACGGGCTTTTCCGTGGACATGGCGACCTCCGCTGATGATGGAGCGCAGAAAACCACCTCGACGACCGCGTGTTCCCGTCAAGCCCGCCTATCGGGAATCGTGATCGACATATTCGACAACCGTGCCGTCGGCATGCCGGAAGCGGGTCTTGCGACCAACCGGCGTTTTCTGGACTGGCTCCAACTGCTCGCCTCCGGCTTCGATCAGCAAGTCGGCGTAAGGCTCGAGACGATCGACCTGAATCGTCAATCTGGTCGCCTCGAACGGGGCGCGGCGCTCGGGTGGCCCGGCGATGATCAGCACGGAGAGTTTGGGCGAGGAAACAGCGGCCAAGTCCAAACCCGCGTCCGGATAGGCAAAACGTAGCGTCTCACGGCCGGACAGCAGGTCGACATAGAAGGCAATCGTTCGATCAATCGCGTCCCCATCGACAAAGACGCGGATAAAGGTTTCCTGGATCACTGGACTGTCCCCTGCTCAGCGGCGAGCCCCGCCGTTTGAGGGTCAGCATCGGACTGGTCCTCCGAGGCACTCATCGCCGGTGGCGCGCTGACAATGGGCGGCTTGGCCGCATTGGGAGCTGACGCCGCCTGCGCTTGCGCGGCAACCGGCGGCTTGGCGGCTTGTGGAATGGCCTTCACCTGGTACTGGCCAATGGCGGCGGGCGGCTGCCCCGCCTTCGAGGTCTGCGCGGCCGCGTCCGCTGGTTCGCCCATGAACTCATCGATCGCCTTCAGATACTGCTTGGGATCCTGCAGCAAGGCGAAGTGACCGACATTTTTCAAGACAACCAGTTTCGCGCCCGGTATGGCCTCGGCGATATGGGCGGCATGCTCCGGACGGATGACCGTGTCATGGTCGCCAATGACGATTTCGGTGGGCACCCTGATATCGTCGAGGTCCTGGTCGGAATAGTTCGGCTCGGTGGCCCACAGCCTGCGAAACACCCGCTCACGCACCATCTGCCGGTTACGAGCGTGCACCACCGGATCGGGATCGGCCGTCCCGTCGAGCGCCAGGCTCTCGGACAGCGGCGGCGGGTCAATCGCCGGGATCGACGTCAGGCCGTCCGGCGTCACGTTCGGCGCCTGGGCGAATAGCCGAGCAAGTAGCTTGGGGTGATGAATGGCAATATCGATGCCGATGATGCCACCATCGCTCCAGCCAACCAGCGTAACCTTGTCGAGACCGAGCTGCGCGAGCAGGGCTACATAGTCTTCGGCCATCCGATGATAGGTAAGATGAGCCAGGCCATGTGTCGACCGCCCCTGGCCACGGCTGTCGGCGACAATCACCTCATGGGTCTCGGCCAAGGCCGGCACTTCGAAGCCCCAGACATCACCGCTGGAGAGACCGCCGTGAATGAGAAGGATCGGCGAACCGTTGCCCTTGCCGTAGACGGAATAGAACATGTTGATGCCGTTGACATCGGCAAAGCCGCTCTCGTCGGCCTGCGGCATCGGCGGCGGATCGGGAACCTGTTGCCACTTGGGCAGCGCCTCAACGGGCGCGACCGCGCAGGCAAGCAGGCAAACCGCTATGAGGGACTTTTTGAACATCGGCGTAACGCGCCTCACAAGCAGCCTTCGAAGGCCATGCGTAATAGTAGCTATTGCCGCATCATTACGCTGCTCAAACAATCGTCATCAACTCATGATCAGCGCGCGAGAATCGCTCCGTAAAAACACATATCGCAACCAGAAGGGGTACTGGTCCAAATGAAAATATCGTGGTAATTTGCATCGATAGCGATTTACGGCGGCCAGCAACGATGAGAACGTCGCACCTGATGTTCCTGTTCGGCATCTTGATCGAACTTCTTTGCGGACCGGCTGCCGCGCTCACCCCGATTTTTTCTCAATCGGAGCCAATCACTTCCAGCTTTCATGAAGGTGCGACGCTCCGCCTTCTGACCGGCGATGGCGATTTTCTGTCCGCTCCTGTCAAGGCCGTCGTCGTCGGTCAGGATGGTAGGCTGCTTGCGGCCTCGCAGCTGTCGGCATCGTTACGGCTTGCCTGCAAGGAAAGCGACGGAAAGCGCCAATGCGTGGCCTATGATGACATAGCACGCATCTTCTATCGTCCTATGGAGCGCGACTGGCAGGATCGCGGTCTGATCGAGAAGGATGGGCAACCTCTCAGCTTGCCGGAAGACATCCCGTCCGACTTCGGCTTCATTGGACGCCAGGCAACACTCGGTGAGATCGTCAGGTTCGAATTCACCGGCCTTCTGGCATCTTGGCCAACGACAGGCATTGCCTTGATCTGGTGGACAGCATTCTGGGTGCTCCTACTGCCGGTCACCCGGTTCATCATGGGCCGCAGCGAACTATCGAGTATCGGAACGCTGGTCACCCTGCTGCTGCGGACTGCAGGGGCGCTGCTGATGATCCCGATCACCGCTTATGCTTGGCTCGTAGCGCCCTATTCGGTGGTTTATCTCGCCTTCGTTGTCCTTGTCGGCGCCATGGCGGCCCATCTGGTGACCACCGTTCGAAAGCGCAGGCCGGCGGAACCTTGAATCAGAATAAACGGCTGAGGTACCGAGGCTTGATGCGCCGCCCCGTGCCTGGGCCCGGAGCGGCCTGTCAGTCAGCGCTTCGCCGGCTTTTCCTTGACGATCGCACGCACCATCCGCCCGAAGGACCTATCTCGCTCGCGCCGCTCGGCGAGGCTCGCCGAGTTGAACGCCTCCTCGCGCTGAAGCTTCAGCCAGCGTCTGAGCCGCGCCTCGTCGATCTCGCCTGAGGCAATCGCCGCCCGCACGGCGCAGCCCGGTTCGTCCTCGTGCCGGCAGTCGCTGAAGCGGCAGCACTTCGCGAGATCGGAAAGATCGGCGAATACTTCGGCGATCCCCTCTGCTGCGTCGGCGAGCTGCAGCTCGCGCATACCCGGCGTATCGAGTACGGCGTAACCCTCCGGCAGCAGGTAGAGATGCCGGCCGGTGGTGGTGTGCCGCCCCCGATCGTCATTCTCGCGAATGCCGCCGGTCGCAGCGGTCACGCGTCCGAAGAGCGCGTTGACCAGCGTCGACTTGCCGACGCCCGACGAGCCGAGGAAGGCTACAGTGCGACCAGCCTTGCACCAGGGCGCCAGCTTCTCCTTTGGCTCGGCGCCGAGAGCATCCAGCACGACCACCGGCACCTCCGCCGATACAGCCGATGCCGCCGCCGCAAAGCGCTGGGGATCGTCGGTGAGGTCGGCCTTGGTGGCCACGATCACCGGCTCGACGCCGGCCTCAAAGGCCAGCGCCACGTAACGCTCCAGCCTCGCAACATTGAAGTCGCGATTGCAGGAGGTGACGACAAAGACGGTGTCGACGTTGGCGGCAAGGAGTTGCACGTCGCGGCCGGTGCCGGCTGCTCGACGTCGAAAGACGCTCTTGCGCTGAAGCAGACGGCTTGCGGCGGGACGAGCGGCGTTGTGCAGCAGCCAGTCACCGACGGTGGCATCGTCGCGCGGCGGCAAGGTTGCCTTAATACCGTCGCCCTCGACATTGAGGCCACTGCGCTCAACTGAGGTGACGCGGACCGGCGGCGTCGCGGCGATCTCGTCGACACTCACCTGCTGGGAGAAAAAGGGAGACCAACCAAGCCGGTCGAGACCGGTCGGCGTATGCAGTTTGGGGCCGCCCGTAGAGGACGGCAGAAAGCGGGAATAGTCCCGTGCCATAGCAGTAGGCTTTCCTATGTCGGCCGCGGGCATGGCCCGGGCACGAAATGTCGATCATGGGAAATGCGCAAGCCTCCAATCGCTCAGCGATGGGCGCCAAGCGACAAAATGGAACAGACTTGCGAGGGGAGGATCTCCGCCCTCCCCGCCTTACCGGGACATAAAGCCTCCAAAGATGATGCCTGAAGAATAGGCCTGGGGACGACCGCTGTCAAAACACCCTCCGCGCCCACTCGTTAACCACCCGTTAACCATACGCTCGGCAAATTCTGCCGGGTGGCGCTGTGCGCGTCGCGGGCAGTAATTTGGAAGCGATCGACTTGAGCGACATCACCTCAGCCCCCGAGACGGCATCGTCCAGGCTTCCGTTCGGCCTTAGCGTACCGACGGGCGCGGATCTGCGCTCCAATCTGCTTCGCGGCGATATCGGCCTTGCCATCGGCATCATGCTGATCATGGTGATCCTGATTCTGCCGATGCCGGCAATGCTGCTCGACTTCATGCTGGCGGTGTCGATCATCTTCGCCGTGCTGATCATGATGACGGCCCTGTTCATCCAGACGCCGCTGGAATTCACCGCCTTCCCGACCATCCTGCTGATCTCGACGATGTTGCGCCTGTCGCTCAACCTCGCATCGACGCGCCTCATCCTCAGCCATGGTCACGAGGGAACCGACGCGGCCGGCCACGTCATCGAGGCCTTCGGCGGCTTCGTGATGGGCGGCAATTTCGTCATCGGCATCATCGTCTTCGCCATCCTGATCATCGTCAACTTCGTCGTTATCACCAAGGGTTCGGGCCGTATCGCCGAAGTCGCCGCCCGCTTCACCCTGGACGCCATGCCCGGCAAGCAGATGGCCATCGATGCCGACCTGTCGTCCGGCCTGATCAAGGAAGACGAGGCTCGGAAGCGCCGCAAGGATCTGGAAGCGGAAAGCGCCTTCTTCGGCGCCATGGACGGTGCCTCGAAGTTCGTGCGCGGCGACGCCATCGCCGGCCTGTTGATCACCTTCATCAACGTCATCGGCGGCATCATCATCGGCACGATGCAGATGGGCATCACGCTGTCGGAAGCCGGCCATTCCTACACCATCCTGACCGTCGGTGACGGCCTCGTCAGCCAGATACCGGCACTGATCGTCTCCACCGCCGCCGGCCTCTTGGTGTCGAAAGCCGGTGTTTCCGGCGCCGCCGACAAGGCCCTCTCCGGTCAGCTCACCGGCTATCCGGCTGCTTTGGGCATCTCGGGCGTCGTCATGGGCCTCCTGTCGCTGTTGCCCGGCCTGCCCTTCCTGCCATTTGCCACGCTTGGCGCCGGTGCCGGCGGCCTCGCCCTCTGGGCCAAGCGCGAGAACCTCAAGCGCCGCGTCGCCGCCGTCGCGGCCAAGGCCGAAGCCGAGGCGCCGCCCCCGCCGCCGGCCGAAGAGCCGATCGCCACGGCCCTCAAGATGGACGATCTGCGTGTCGAGCTCGGCTACGGCCTCTTGCCGTTGATCAACGACAACGGCAAGGGCGGCGAGAAGCTCTCCGACCAGATCAAGGCACTGCGCCGGCAGATCGCCTCCGACCTCGGCTACATCATGCCGCCGGTCAGGCTTCTGGATAACGTGCAGCTTGCCGCCAACGAATACGTCATCAAGATCAAGGAAGTGGACGCCGGCAAGGGCACGTTGTTCCCCGGTCAGTTCATGGTCATGGACCCGATGGGCGGCAAGGTGACCATCCCCGGCACCCAGACCACCGAGCCCACCTTCGGCCTGCCGGCCACCTGGGTGGACGGGCGCCTGCGCGAGGAAGCGGCGATCCGCGGCTACACCGTCGTCGATCCGGCCACCGTGCTCTCGACACATCTGTCGGAAACGCTGAAGACCAACGTCTCCGAACTCCTCTCCTACGCCGACGTCAAGAAGCTGCTCGCCGAGGTACCGTCCGATCAGGCCAAGCTGATTGACGAAATCGTCCCCAGCCAGATCACCGTCTCCGGCATCCAGCGCATCCTGCAACTGCTCTTGGCCGAGCGCGTGTCGATCCGCGACCTCGGCACCATCCTGGAGGGCATCGCCGAGGGCCTTTCGATCTCGCACGCCACCCAGACCATCGCCGAGCATGTGCGCGCCCGCCTCGCCCGCCAGATCTGCTCGGCCAACATGGCGCCCGGCGGCTATCTGCCGCTGATCAGCCTGTCGCCGGTCTGGGAACAGAACTTCATCGAGAGCATCGTCGGCGAAGGCGATGACCGACGCCTCGCCATGGCGCCCAGCAAGCTGCAGGAATTCGTCGGTGCCGTCCGCGACCAGTTCGAGGAAGCCGCCAAGAAGGGCGAACTGCCGGTGCTGATGACCAGCCCGATGAACCGCCCCTTCGTACGCTCCATCGTCGAGCGCTTCCGCGCCCACACCACGGTGATGAGCCAGGCCGAAGTCCACCCGAAGGTCCGCCTCAAAACGGTGGGGCAGATCTAATATCCGCGTCGTTTCCGCGGAATTTCGGTTATCTCGTTTCGTTCGCTAGCGATGCCGCGTCGGCTGAGCCTTCTCATGTCGGCTCGAGAGCGTGCGCACGATTTTGCCATGCCACTAAAACTGCGCTTGTCAAATGTAATGTTATAACATAACGTCTACCGCAAGCGCAGATTCAGCGCATGAGGCAACGCCGGATGACACCAACACGAGCCCAAACGGCGACTCCACATTCGCCGCATGCCGAAGTAGCTTCTCGCCTTTCAGGCGCCAAAAAGTTCTCCCGCCAGACGGGACGATCCTGCAACCCGCCCAAGGGCATGCTGCGCGACGGGGGCGAGCCGGCCATGGCCAAGGCGCGTATCCATTGAGCTTCCGCAATCCGTTCGCACCCCGCCGTCCGAGCGGGGCCACCGACAAGAGCAGCCAGATCAAGGGTTGGATCCGGGAGAGCGCCGGCTTCGACAGCGAGGTAACGATCGCAATTACCGAAATCGACTGCCGACACGTTGCCTGCGGCGGCGTTGAGACGCTGGCGATGATCGACGTCACCGCCGCCGACCTGCGCGTGCTCCGCTTCCAGAAGCCTATCGCCGAGATATCGGCGGATGATGTTCGTGCGGCGATCGAGAACGCCGAGCGCCCTCCGGAAAAATGAAAGTCGCCGTCATGAAACTCACCACGAGCACGGCCAACATCACCACAGGGCATCGCCACCTGCCGGCCACGTGGCTGTCGGTGGGCGCGGTCGTCCGCCTCTCCGCCGCACTGATGGTTCTCGCCGGAGTCTGGCTGCTGGTCACCTGGGCGGTGGCCCTGCCATGAGCGGATCGACCATTCGCCTCGACGACCTGACCGTCGCCTATGGCGGCCATCCGGCCGTCCACCACGTCTCGGGCAGCTTCGAGCCCGGTAGCCTCACCGCGATCGCAGGCGCCAATGGAGCCGGCAAGTCGACGCTGATCAAGGCGATCATGGGCGACCTCAGACCGGCTTCCGGCTCGATCACCTTCACCAACGTTAGCCGATCGGCCATCGGCTATCTGCCCCAAGCGGCTGAGATCGAACGGCGCTTTCCGATCGATGTACTCGACACGGTGCTTCTCGGCGCCTGGCGTCGTACCGGCGCTTTCGGCAGTGTCAGCCGCCAGCAGCGTGCGGCAGCCGAACGGGCTTTGGCGGCCGTGCGGCTCGACGGCTTCGAAAAGCGACCTGTGGGCGATCTTTCCGCCGGCCAGTTCCAGCGCGTGTTGTTCGCCCGCCTCATACTCCAGGATGCGCCACTCATCCTGCTCGACGAGCCCTTCACCGCGATCGATGCCCGCACCACGGCCGATCTGCTTGCGATCATCGCGGACTGGCGGGACGAGGGTCGAACTGTCATTGCGGTGTTGCACGATCAAGACCAGATACGGCGGCATTTTCCTGTTACTCTGCTACTTGCCCGGGAATGCGTGGCGTGGGGTAGAACCGACGACGTCATGTCGCAGGTCAACCTTGCCCGCGCCAACGCCCTGGCCGAGCGCTGGCTCGAAGACGCATCGATCTGCGAGCAGACGGTGGAGGACGCGGCATGAGCCTTCAGGACTTCCTCATCGCGCCATTTGCCGACTATGGCTTCATGCGGCGCGCCCTCGTCGCCTGCCTGCTGCTCGGCATCGGCTCGGGGCCGATCGGCGTCCTCCTGATGTTGCGGCGAATGAGCCTGGTCGGCGACGCCATGAGCCACGCCGTCCTGCCCGGCGCCGCCATCGGCTTCCTCGCGGCAGGTGGCTATTCGCTGTTCGCCATGGGGCTCGGCGGCCTCGTCGCGGGATTGTCGGTTTCCCTGCTCTCGGGCCTTGTCACCCGGACAACGGTGCTGCGTGAGGACGCGAGCTTTGCCGCCTTCTATCTGGCCTCGCTCGCTCTCGGCGTGCTGATCGTCTCGTCGGCCGGCTCCAATCGCGATCTGCTGCATGTGTTGTTCGGCAGCATTCTGGCCATCGACGCGCCGTCGCTTGAACTGATCGCCCTCATCACATCGCTTAGCCTCGCAACCCTCGCCTTCATCTATCGGCCGCTGGTGGTGGAGTGTTTCGATCCCGGCTTCCTGCGCTCGGTCGGCGGTCGCGGCGGTCTCTATCACTTCTTGTTCCTGCTGCTGATTGTCCTCAACCTGATCGCCGCCTTTCAGGCGCTCGGCACCTTGATGGCCGTGGGGATGATGATGCTGCCGGCCGCTGTTGCCCAGTTATGGGCGCGCACCCTTCCGGCCATGATTGCCATCTCCGTGCTGACGGCAGTCGCGTCCGGCTTCGTCGGTCTCATCGCCTCCTATCACCTCAGCCTTGCCTCGGGGCCAACCATCGTTCTGGTGGCAGCCCTCATCTATGTCGGCTCGTTGATCGTCGGTCCCTCCGGCGCCGCAAGCCGACTTTTTCACCGCCCGCACCTCACGGGTTGAACCAAGAAGGACGCATCACATGATCAAACAATTCGTCGGCGGTCTCGTTGCCGTGTCGGCCCTGCTCGGCGCAGCAAGCCTCGCCGAAGCCAGGACGCTGAAAGTCGTGGCGAGCTTCGGCATCCTCGCTGACGTGGTGAAAAACGTCGGCGGCGACAAGGTGGATGTCGTCAGCCTGGTTCCGACCGGTGGCGATCCCCATGAATTCGAGCCGACGCCAGCCGACGCCAAGAACCTGTCCGGGGCCGACATCGTCTTCGTCAGCGGCCTCGGCTTCGAAGGTTGGATGGGCCGTCTCGTCACGGCCTCAGGCTACAAGGGCGATCCGGTCGTGGTTTCCCAAGGGATCTCCGGGCGCAAGATGGAAGAGGACGGCAAGACCGTCACCGATCCGCACGTCTGGAATTCGGCCGCCAACGTGGTGATCTGGATTGGCAACATCGAGAAGGCTCTCATCAGTGCCGACCCGGACGACGCCCAGGTATTCCGCGATAACACCGACCGTTACGCCAAAGAGGTAACCAGTCTCGACCTCTATGCCAGGAAAGCCATCAACGCCGTTCCCAAGGATCGCCGCAAGGTCCTGACCAGCCACGACGCGTTAGGCTACTTTGGCCGCACCTACGGCGTGAAATTCCTGTCGCCGGTTGGCGTCTCGACCGAGGCTGAAGCGTCAGCAGGGGACGTTGCCAAGCTGATCGACCAGATCAAGCAGGAGAATGTGAAGGTCTACTTCTTCGAGAACTCCAACGACCCGCGTGTCGTACGCCAGATCGCCGACGCCACCGGCGCTCACCCCGGCGGCGAACTCTACGTCGAAGCGCTGTCGCCGGCGGATGGTCCCGCTCCCAACTACCTGGCCATGTTCAAGCACAACGTCGACCTGCTGGTCGCCGGCATGAACATGTAGCATGCTGGGTAAGGGCGGTGGCCTCCCGCCGCCCTTCCCTCATGCGCGCATCCAAGCTTAATGACATCGCCCGTCGCCTCCAGCCGCTACGCTCACCATGCCAAGCTTGGGCCGTGTCTTCTGGCCGCGATCTACTATTGGTCGGTCGCACCGCCGGCCATGGCGGCCGAGACCACGCGAGCCGAGAAGATAGCCGCGGAGTTGAACGTTCCTCGACGGGCTTGGACCATCTGCACGGTCAATGAGGTCGGCAGCGCGGTTCAGGCCGGGCGAGCAGATGATCCGACATCGATTGCCGACACGGCCCTGACCCGCTGTTCGGTTGAAGAACAGGCCCTGCACGCGAAAGCCGTCGAGTTGCTCGGAGACGTGGCAGCAGGACATCTGGTGCAAAGGCTCGAAGCCGAGGCGCGCGACGCGCTCATCGGATCGGCCCGCACCCTTCTGTCTGCCAAGGCAAGTGCAGACGTCGTCGATCCAGCATGGCCGCGCACCCTTGCCCCCGCACGCTGACCAGCCTTACCTTATGCGCTAAGGCTCAGAGCCCTTCCGCCAATACTGTGCTGGGGCAAGCCACCCGCGGGACAGGAGACGTCATGTTCATTCAGGCCTGCCTCAACGGAAGCCGCCGCCCGGATTATCATCCGCGCCTTCCGACCACTCTCCAGACGATCGTTCGCGATGCGATTGAAGTGGTCGAAGCCGGTGCCGCCGAAATCCATGTCCATCCGCGCGGCCCCGACGGTCGCGAAAGTCTCGCCGCCGTGGATGAAACCATCGCCGCCGTCCGTAGCGCCTGCCCAGGTACCCTGATCGGCGTTTCGACCGGCGCCTGGATCGAAAGTGACGAAAAGCGGACACGTCAGGCCATTTCAGCCTGGGAAACCCAGCCGGACCACGCCACCGTCAACCTGTCCGAGAATGATGCCCCTGCCATCATGGAGTTATTGGCGGACAAGGGCATCGGCATAGAAGCGGGCCTTGCGTCGGTCGAGGACGCCAAGCGCTTCGTCGGGTTGCCGCTGCACAACCGCGTCCTGCGCGTGCTCATCGAGCTCGACAATGAAAGGCAATTCGATCAGGCGGCCGTCGTGTGCGACGGCATTCTGGAGGTGCTACGGCAAGCATCGGTCAGCCGTCCGATGCTGCTCCACGGATTTGATGCCACCGTCTGGCCATTTGTCGAACGTGCCCGTCAGTTGCGCCTTTCAACACGCGTGGGGCTGGAAGACGGCAAATACCTGCCCGATGGCTCGGGCGCCGGCAGCAACGCCGAGATCGTCGCGGCGGCGGTTGCCATTTTCAAACCATAGCACCGGCACCGGCGACGAGATCCAGAACAGGCATCCGAGCGAATCCACACCCGGTTAACGTAAACCGGACCTTAAGCCATCAGTTCTAAACTGACGGCATGAGACCCTCTCGTATCGCGTCCGGTCTGCTCTCCCTGATCCTGTCCGCCACGCTGGTGGGCTGCGGCTTCTTCGAGTCCGAGGAGCGCGAGCCTTGGCGCGCCCAGGCGGAAGCCGCCTGCTATGCGCGCAACATGGTCAAGCTGTCGCCGCTGATCCAGCCGGCCAACGCCATCGAAGGCAAGGGCATCTGCGGCATCGACCGGCCGCTGAAGGTGAAGGCCCTGGAGGACGGCACGGTCAGCCTGGGTCCTCGCTCACTGGTTCTGTCCTGCCCGATGACCGCCGCGCTGGAAAGTTGGATCGCCCAGTCCGTCATGCCGGCCGCCATCGCCCGCTACGGCCTGCCCGTGGTCGAGATCAAGAACTTCGGCACCTATAACTGCCGGTCGCGCAACAACATCTCCGGTGCCCGCCTCTCCGAGCACGCCTTTGCCAACGCCTTCGATTTTGCGGGTATCGTGCTGTCGAACGGCTACACCGTCACGGTGAAGGATGGCTGGTACGGCAACGCCACCGATCGCGCCTTCCTGCGCGAAGTGGCACGCGGCGCCTGCGGCACCTTCACCACCGTGCTCGGCCCCGGTTCCGATCGCCAGCACGACAATCATCTGCATCTCGACCTGGCTCACCACAACAACGCCGGCACTTACCGCTACTGCAAGCCCTATCCGCAAGTACCGCCGCGCGGCGCGCCGATGTTCACGCCGGATCCGAACATGCCGATGGCGAGCAACATGCCGACCGCACCGGTCTGGCCGGCCGCGCAGCCTGTGCCTGCAGCGCCCGTCTATGCCAGCGGCAACTCGTCCTTCGATGCGCCGCTGCCGCCCGCCCCCATCGGCAACGGTGCCCAGCAGCCGGTTTATCAAGCAGCCCAGCCCGCCTACCCGGCCCAACAGCAGCCTTATCCGGTGGCGCAACCTGTTTACAACGACGCCCTGCCCGCCCAACCGCCCGGCTGTCCGGCCGGCTACATCTGCACGCCAGTCGGACAGGGCAACTATGTTCCGCCACCGACTGGCGCCGGCAACATCGGCTGGAGCGTCGGAGCCCAACCCGTGCAGGGGTATTCCTCGACCGACATTACCGGTTCCGTTCGGGGCCCCTATTCGGACGATTGAAGCGAGCAGAGAGCGTTTACTCTCTCGGCGTAAGGCGCAAGCGGCGTTGCCGTTGATGGGCCGCGATCCCCTGCTTTAGCGCGGTATTAGCGCGGTAAAGGTCTTCACCGGCAAAAAGCCCCAAGCAAAGACATCTGGAGTATCTCTCGCGATAGGCCCATCGGCAAGCGAAGCCAGCTTAACGATGCGAAGGATCATCCCTTCGTCTTAAGCAGTTTCCCGATCACTTTTTTCTGACTCCGGCCTGTCGGGCTGGAAAAATCGTCTCTGAAACGCTACAAGGTGTGTCCAGGCAGGCCGCAGCGTTCGTTTGCGTGTCCCGGCATTCTCCGGGCCCTGCTTCCAGCAATTAGGTTTCATCATGACCACCACGACCGGCTTGCCGGCTCGCCAAGGTCCCGGCTTTGCCGAGACCGTTGCTCTCATCGCCGCCCTCATGGGCCTGACGGCGCTGGCCATCGACACCATGCTGCCGGCCTTGCCGGCCATTGGGGCAACCTTCGGCATGACCGAGGCCAACGAACTGCAGCTCGTGGTCTTTGCCTACATGATCGGCTTCGGCATCGCCCAGGTGATCTACGGTCCGCTGTCTGACGTCTACGGTCGTCGCCCGCTGGTGATGGCTGGTCTCGTCATCCTGATCGCCGGCGCCATCGTCTCGGCACTGGCCACCGGCTTCGGCGACCTGCTCATCGCCCGCGTGTTGCAGGGCATCGGCGCCGCCGCCGCCCGTGTCATCGCCATATCGATCATCCGCGACCGTTACGAGGGCCGCGAGATGGCGCGTGTCATGAGCTTCACCATGATGGTGTTCATGATCGTGCCGGTGCTGGCTCCCACCTTCGGCACGCTGCTGCTGGCGCTGGCCGGCTGGCGGACGATCTTCGCCACCATGGCCGCTCTGGCCATAGCCGTCGGCCTGTGGTTCTTTGTCCGCATGCCGGAAACGCTGCATCCCGAATTCCGCCGCCCGTTGTCGGTGCGGTCGATCCTCGACGCGGCGCGCATCTGCGTGACCAACCGGGAGGCGGTCGGCTATTCCCTGGCAATCGGCCTGCTGTTTGGCATGCTGATGGGCTTCGTCGGGTCGGCCGAGCAGATCCTCGGTTCCGACGGCTATCACCTCGGCGTCTGGTTCCCGGCAGCCTTCGCCTCGGTGGCGATCACCGGCGGCATCGCCGCCTTCATCAACAGCCGTCTGGTCCGCAACTGGGGCATGCACCGCCTGTCGCACGGCAGCCACATGATCCACGTTGTGCTGACGGCCATCTTCTTCGCCGCGGCGCACCTCTGGAACGGCCTGCCGCCGCTCTGGCTGTTCATGGCTCTGATGGTGGCGATGCAGTTCTTCTTCTTCATCGCCATCTCCAACTACAACGCCCTCGCCCTCGATCCCCTGGGCGAGGTGGCCGGCACAGCCTCCTCGCTGATCGGCGCCTTCACCACGCTGGTCGGCACCATTGGCGGTGCGCTGCTCGGTCAGGCCTTCGACGGCACCGTGGCGCCGCTGTCGGCTGGTTTCTTCGGGTTGTCGGCCCTGACCTTCCTCATCGTCGTCTGGACCGAGCGTGGCCGGCTGTTCCAGCCGACACACGAGGGCGACGCCATACCGGCCATCGCCGAATAGCATGCAATAACAGACTGCTATTTTCGCTGGGGCGGGCAGAAATGTCCGCCTCATTTGCATTCGGCCCCTTCAACGGACAAGGCCCGCTCCCCATATATGAGAAGCCACGTTACGGGGTCCCCAAGCGGACGCCGATCAGGCGTTCGTCAGACGCAAGTCCCTGGGGCACTCCGCGAGACATGAGGAGTTAGCCATGGACAAGAAATCCCTGATGCCCTTCGGGCGCGGTTCGGCTCCCTCTCGCTCGCACGAGGATCCGTTCCTGTCGCTGCGCCGCGAGATGGACCAGTTGTTCGACAGCTTCACCCGCGGCTGGGGCCTGCCAATGCTGAGCAGCAATGAAAACGTGCTGAGCCCGCGCGTCGACATCGCCGAGACCGAAGCCGGTCTTGAGATGACAGCCGAGCTGCCGGGCATCGACCCGAAGGCGATCGAGCTGGAGCTCGACGACGATGTTCTCACCCTCAAGGCCGAACGCAAGTCCGAGCGCGAGGAGAAGGACGACAAGCGCCGCTATCACCTGACCGAGCGGTCGAGCGGCACCTACATGCGCAGCTTCACGCTGCCCTTCACGCCGGACCGCGACAAGATCACGGCCGATTTCGACAAGGGCGTCTTGAAGGTCATGGTGCCGCGTTCGCCGGATCAACCCAAGGCGACCAAGCGGATCGAGATCCGACCGGCGGCTTAAGCATCCGCCCGAAAAGTTGCAGACTTTTCGGATAAAGCGGATGCGTGAAAAGCGTGTCAACGAGCCAGCAACGACGGTGGGGGCGCTATGGCGCCCCCTTTTGATTCACGCCTTATTTCAAAGCCGCGATCACCGCCTTGTCGGGATAGCAGGTGACGGGCAGCCCGTTCTTGGCCTGCCAGCGGCCGATGGCAACGCGGGTGCGGAAGCCGACGAGGCCGTCGGTGGTGCCGACGTCATGGCCCATGGCTTCGAGCCGCTTCTGCACGGCTCGCACGTCGCTCCGGCTGAAGCCGCCCACCTTGCTCCACGCACCGCGGATAGACTGGGATCCTTCCAGCCGATCGCCAACCATGCCGATGGTCAGCGCGTAGACGTCGGATTCGTTATAGGCCTTGAGGACATAGAAGTTGTCCGAGACCAGGAAGGCCGGCCCCATCCGGCCCGCCGGCATCAGAAGGTGCCCCACCGCCCCGAAATCGGAACTTGAAAGCGGACGCCCGTCGGCCCGCGTCACGCCGGCCTTCGCCCAGGAAGACAGTGATTGCCCCTGATCGGGACCCTCCAGACTGCAAGGCACCGCGGCCGGCAGTTTCACCTCGACGCCCCAGGGCACGCCGGCCTTCCAGCCGCGCGATTTCAGGAAGTGGCCGATCGAAGCGAGCACGTCGGGCGTCGAGTTCCAGATGTCGCGGCGGCCATCGCCATCACCGTCCACCGCATCCGACAGGAACTTGGTCGGCATGAACTGCGGCTGGCCGAGCGCGCCGGCCCAGGAACTCTTCATGGCGGCGCGGGAAATGTGTTCCTGTTGAAGAATGACCAGGGCCGCCATCAGCTCCGGAAAGAACTCGTCGCGCCGCGATCCCATGTAGGCCTGCGTCGCCAGCGTGCGAACCGCATCCTTTTCGATCTTCGCCCCGCCGAAAGCCGATTCCTTGCCCCAGACCGCAAGCACCACGCCGGCCGGCACGCCAGTGGCGCGCGCCAACTTGTCGAGCACCGCCTTGTTGGCGACGTATCGCTTCCTCGCCCCGGCGGCCAGAGCATCGAGCTTACCATCGGCAAGATAGGCACCCGGGCTCTGGAACTCGGCCTGAAAGGCGTTGCCGCCACCGGTCGGCTTCAGATCAGGCAGGCTGAGATCGGGCTCAAGCCCGGCAACCGCCGCTTCGAAGGTGGCACGGCTGACGCCGGAAGCCTGAGCGGCTGGCCAAACCTTGGCTTCGAACCAGTTGGAGAAGGCAGCGTCGGCCGCCGCAGCGCCGTAAGGGAAGAGAGCCAGCGCGCTGGCCAGAAGGAATGCGATTCGTTTCATCATCGGATGGAATCCCGCTCCTCGCCTTGGGTCAAGGCCGAGAGCCGCCCGCCAACAAGCCCTCTCGGAGGCCCGCTTTTCGCCGTCCGTCAAGCACTGCCGGCAAAGGGTCATTACGGGGGCAATGGCGCTTGACAGCCCCCATGCACCGCCCTTATATCGGCGCACTTTCCGCCGGCCAGCCGGTGGGCGTGTGGCAGTGTAGCTCAGTTGGTTAGAGCGACGGACTCATAACCCGTAGGTCGGCGGTTCGATTCCGCCCGCTGCTACCACTCTCCCAGTTTCGCTTTCCAAGGGGCCGCTTTGTTAGTCCGCCTTTGTTGGATCCCCTGCGAAGCCGCCATTCAGGCACCATCGCTAGAATGTTCCGAGCCATTGCCACAGCCTCTTAACAGGCTTGGGCTATGGCTTTGTCGTCTTGTCATTCACCCCCGAACCCGGCGCTCGTCCGCCGCTATCCGTCAAGGCCGCCAATAATAAATGAGCCAGATAATCGATCGACGTTCCGTCCTCAAAGCCATCGCCGCGTCCACAGCTTTAGGCTTGATCGCAAGAGGCGGCCCTGCTTTCGCCGAGGCCAAGGGTCTCAAGTTCGGTGAGGCACACGCCTTCTCCTTCGAGGCACTCAAGGCGACCGCCGAGAAGATGCTCGGCGAACCCTATGGCGGACCGGCCAAGCCAGCCCCCGACATCCTCAGCAAGATCGATTATGACGCCTGGGGCAAGATCACCTACGACACCGACAAGGCGCTGTTCGCCGACGGTCCCGGCAAATTCCCGGTCACCTTCTTCCATCTCGGCATGTACTTCCAGAAGGCGGTCGCCATGCATGTCGTCGAGGACGGCAAGGCGCGCGAGATTATCTACGACCAAAGCTATTTCAACATGCCGGCCGACTCGGTCGCCCGCCAGTTGCCCAAGGGCGCTGGTTTTGCCGGGTTCCGCCTTCAGGAGCCGCGTGGCGGCGAGTTCGAATGGCGAAAGAACGACTGGGTCGCCTTCCTCGGCGCGTCTTACTTCCGGGCCATCGGCGAACTGCATCAGTATGGCCTGTCCGCCCGCGGCCTGTCGGTCGATACCGCCGTTGCCGGTCGTCCCGAAGAATTCCCTGACTTCACCAAGATCTACATCGAAACGCCCAAGGACGGCAGCGACAGCGTGACGGTCTACGCCCTGCTCGAGGGCCCATCGGTGGTCGGCGCCTATCGCTTCGTCATGACACGCACCAAGGGCGTGATCATGGACATCGACCAGGCGCTGTTCCTGCGCCGCGACATCGAACGCTTCGGCATCTCGCCGCTGACCTCGATGTACTGGTTCTCGGAAACCGAAAAGCAGACCGCCGTCGACTGGCGCCCGGAAATTCATGATTCCGATGGCCTCGCCATGTGGACCGGCTGGGGCGAACACCTCTGGCGCCCGCTCAACAACCCGCCGCACACCACCGCCTCGGCGTTTTCCGACGAGAACATCAAGGGTTACGGCCTGCTGCAGCGCGACCGCATGTTCGACCACTATGAGGACGGCGTCGCCTACGAAAAGCGGCCGAGCCTCTGGGTTGAGCCCAAGGGCAACTGGGGCAAGGGCGCGGTGCACCTGATCGAGCTTCCGACCGACGACGAAATCCACGACAACATCGTCGCCACCTGGGTTCCGGCCGAACCGGCCCGGGCAGGCTCGAAATACGAGCTATCCTACCGCCTCTACTGGCAGGCGGACGAGCCTCATCCGACCGATCTCGCCCGCTGCGTCGCCACCCGCCTCAGCAATGGCGGCCAGCCCGGACAGCCGCGCCCCAAGGGCGTGCGCAAGTTCATGGTCGAGTTCCTCGGTGGGCCGCTGGTCAGTGTGCCCTATGGCGTCAAGCCGGAAATGGTACTGTCCGCCTCGCGCGGCCACTTCACCGACTACCAGATGATGGAAGCCGTGCCCGACAACGTGCAGGGACATTGGCGTGCCCAGTTCGATCTGGCAGGCGTCGAAGGAACCGACCCGGTCGAAATGAAGCTGCAGCTGAAGCTCGACGGCAAGATCGTCAGCGAAACCTGGATGTTCCAATACCATCCGTTCTGACGGGTCTTGAACAAAAGTACACAGCCTCAAGCTTGAACGCGCCGCCAGCCAGCCTAAATTCTTACGGCAGCTGGCGGCGTTTGGCGTTCCTGTGCCTTTTAGGTGAAAGTAGTCTTGTCGCAAAACCCCGTCTTTCTGCGGAGGCGAAGCTCCGGACGCAAACAGGCTCCTTGCTTTGCTGGAACTGCTTGAACTCGATGAGTCAGCTCAAGCATACACAAAGCTTGTACAATGCGAACGCGGCACCGACGGTGTAGGCGGGGCAAACCTCGAGCTGACCAGATATTGCGAACTGTTTTTATTAAAGTTGCCGTGGACAACAAAAACAACCCAGCATAGATTTTAAGCACCATATGGCTAAGCTGCAGTTTGGAGTTTCGCTGAGGTGCGCTCTTCTTTTCACAGTTCACCTCATATCACGTCGCACGTGGCATCGCATGCGACGGCACATATTGAATCTGGCAGCACACCTCATGTCTCGCCTAGCGAAGCTCCCGTCGCGCGAGTGCCAAATTCTTTCTCTATTCCGCACTTCACCAGCACCCCCGTTCATTCCGTTTCGACGGCATGCGTGTCTTCCAGTGACAACCCCGCGAAGTGCAGAAGCTCCAACACAAATGGCTCCGCGCTCCTCGGCTATTTCGTTATTCTTCTCCTCGCTATTTTCGGCATGGGGCGGCTTTTCCGAGTTTTGAGAGACAAAATCCGGCGCTCTGACCAGTGATCATCCTAAAGGTCTTCGCCAGACCGCAACACTGTGACCTTATGACAAGCGGAGATCAGCGAGGAGGACACTATGCGACATCAGGACGGCAGTGCCGGCGATGCCGATTATGGCCGGATCGGACAATCCTACAGCGCCTATCGCCAGCCCGATCCGCGCATCGCCGCGATGATCGTCGAAGCGCTCGGCCCGGCCAGAACCCTGCTCAATGTCGGCGCCGGTGCCGGCTCCTACGAACCCGAGGACCGAGAGGTCACGCCCATCGAGCCCTCCGCCTCGATGCGGGCCCAGCGGCCTGCCCACCTTGCGCCAGCCATCGACGCCACGGCCGAGCACCTGCCTTTTGCCGACGACAGTTTCGACGCGGCCATGGCCAGCTTCACCATCCATCAGTGGACTGATCTGGAAGCGGGTCTCAGGGAAGTGAGGCGCGTCACGCGCGGCCCGGTCGTGATCCTCACCTGCGATCCCCAGGAAGTCGAAGCCTTCTGGCTCAGCGACTATGCGCCAAAGGTGCTCTCCACCGAGGCCCGCCGCTATCCCTCGTTCGACAGGGTCGCCGACGGCCTCGGTACCCCCGTCGAGCGCATCGCAGTTCCTATCCCCATCGATTGCCGCGACGGTTTCAACGAAGCCTACTACGGCCGACCGGAAAGGCTGCTGGAGCCGGCCGCCCGCCTCTCCTGCTCGGCCTGGAGCTTCATCACCGCCGAGGAAGCCGAAGCCGCCGTCGCGCACCTCGCCGCCGATATCAAGTCCGGCGCCTGGGACGCCAAATACGGCGCCCTCCGCCACCAGCCGACCTATCGCGGCTCGCTCTATTTGCTAGTATCACAAGGCAAACCGTAGCCGCCCCGTCTTGGGTGCGCGCGGCGCTAGCTCGAGGGAACGGTCAGCGTCACGCGCAGTCCCCCGCTGGCGGCAATGCTGGCCGTCGCGGTGCCGCCGTGCCTCTCGGTCGCCTGGCGGGCAATGGCCAGCCCCAGGCCGTGGCCCGGCGTGGAGAGGTTGCCTGACGCCCGCGCGAACACCCGGAAAATGCTCTCCAACTCCTCCTCCCGAACGCCCGGCCCGTTGTCGGAGACCTCCAGCCTGAGGCAATCGCCTTCCACCGAAGAACTGACGGTCACCTCGGTATCCGGGCCGGAGAACTTGACGGCATTGCGGATCACATTCTCGATGGCCCGATAGATCAGTTCGCCGTTGACTTCGGCGATGAACCGGTCGACGCCCCGGTAGGTAACGGTGACGCCGCGCGCCACCCCCTCGAAGCAGGCGTCGCCGATGATTTCGGTCACCAGATCGATGATGTCCAGCTTCTGGCGAGAAAGGCTCTTGCTGTCGGTGGCGCTGAGGCGCGCCAAGGTCAGGATCTCCTCGACCAGTTCGTCAAGCCGGCCGATTTCCCCTTCCATGCGCTCAAGCATGTCATCAAGCCGTGCTGGGCTCTTCCTGAGCACGCCGATCACCGCCTGCAGGCGCGATAGCGGCGACCGGAGCTCGTGGGACACGTCATGGAACAATCGTTCCCGCCCCTGCTGGAACTCCTGCAGACGGGCGGCCGTCTGGTCGAAATCGCGGCCGAGCATGGCGAGCTCGTCGCGCTGCCTGGGATCGGGGGCGATACGCCAGCTGAAGTCGCCGCGGGCAAGGCCGCTGAGGCCGTCGCGGAGCTTGCCGAGCGGCCCCATGAAATAGCGGACGATCCAGAAGGCGGCGCCCAGGCTGGCCAGAACCGACACCAGGAGAGGCGCCAGCTTGGGAAGCATGATGGACAGCCAGCTCTCTTGCGAACCATCCAGCCTCAAACGCCAACAGACACCATCGCGAAGCACCAGCCGCTCCACCGCATCGTCACCGGCGGGGTCGCTGCAAGCGGCAGCGGAAGTCTCCTGGGAGACGACGAGGCGCAGGGAGGGATCGGCGGCTGCAGTCAGCCGCGCCAAGGTGGCCACCCCCGCTTCCCCTTCGTAGGCCAACGCCTTGCCGGCCGTTGTCAGGACAAACTCCTGTTTCGCCTGGATTTTCACATCATTGGGCGGAAACATTCCCACCGCGTAGCTCATACCGACGACAAGCGCCGTCGCCAGCACCGTGACCAGCCAGACGACTGCCGAGAGCCTCAGGAATAACCGGCTCATTGGGGTGAACCGTCTTTGATGAGCTGATAGCCTTGGCCGCGAACCGCGCGAATCCAGGATTGGCCGTCCGGACGCAGGCCGAGCTTCTGCCGGACGGAGCTGATGTGAACGTCGATCCGCCGATCGAACGGCGTCAACGGGCGGCCGAAGGCCCGTTTTGACAGATCCTGTTTCGAAACCAGTTGGCCGGCATTGCGCGCCAGCACCTCCAGCAGATTGAACTCGGCACCGGTGAGTTCCAGGGGATGGTTGCACCACTCCGCCGTCCGCGTGCTCGGCATGAGAACGAGCGACCCGGCCCGCACACTCTCCACCGCGTCTTCGTGCCCCTGGGATTGCGTCGTCCGGCGCAGAATTGCCCTGAGGCGGGCGGCCAGTTCGCCCGGCGAGCACGGCTTCGGCACATAGTCGTCGGCGCCGAGGTTGAGACCGGAGATACGGTCGACCTCGTCGCCGCGCGCCGTCAGCATCAGCACCGGAACGTTGCTGGTCCGCCGAATGCGCTGCAGGGTCTCGATGCCGTTCATGCGCGGCATCATTACGTCGAGCACGACGATGTCCACCGTCCCGGTCTGGAGAAAATCGAGACCCTTCTTGGCGTCCTCGAAACAGGTGACGTCGAAATCTTCGGCACTCAAATAGTCGCGGAGCAGGGTCGTCAGTTCGCTGTCGTCGTCTATCAGAACAACTTTCACCATGGCGCCCCCGACGTCATGCCTCTCCCAACTGGCCTCGGCCCGCCCCCCCGGACGCCACTCCGGCCTAAAGCCTGTCATACACCGGCAACAATAGCCGCTTTGGCGCCACCGCGCTCGAACTTTACATTTCTTTTCCTTGCCCTTACCGCACTTAACACAGGGCTTGCTAACGGTTCGTCGTGACTGTCTCGGGAACGAACCACATGAAAATCCAGCTCGCCTGGCTGGCGTCGGCCGCCATCGTTACAGGCTGTGCAGCGCTGCCGGCGGCCGAGCCGCCACAGTTGGACCTGTCCGCCCATTGGCATGCAACGCTGCCCCATCAGGGAAAGACCACCGACCTCATCGCCTGGTGGGGCAGCTTCAAGGATCCGGCCCTCACCGAGCTGATGACGGTGGCCGAGGCCAACAGCCCGAGCCTCGAATCGGCGGTGGCCGCGATCGACAAGGCAAGGGCGACCGAAGCCTCGACGCGCGCCGGCCTGTTCCCGTCGCTGACCGGCAGCGGATCGGTCGAGCGGAGCGGCACCAACGGCTCCAAGCAAAGCAAGGTGGCGGCGGCGAGCACCACCAGCGGCGGCCTCGATTCCTCCTGGGAAATCGACCTTTTCGGCAAGACGCGCGCCCAGGCTTCCGCCGATCACGCCCGTGTCGAAGAAAAGGTGGCAGATTGGCACGATGCCCGAGTTTCGCTGGCCGCAGAAATCGCCGACGACTATGTCCAGTATCGCGCCTGTCGCCTTCTCGAACAAACCTATCGGGAAGAGCTCAAGTCGCAACGGGAGACGATTTCCGCCACCCAGACATCGGCGACATCGGGCTTCACCTCCGGGTCCGACCTGGCGCTCGCCCGGGCCAGCGCGGCCAGTTCGTCATCGACGCTGACCTCGCAGCAGGCCGAATGCGAAGTTCTGGTCAAGACGCTGTCCGAACTTGCCGCGGTCGACGAAACCAAGGTTCGCAAGATCCTCAACGCCCAGCCCGAACGCATTCCCAGCCCCTCGGTCATCCGGGTCGACAGCGTTCCGGCCGACCTCCTGCGCCAGCGGCCCGACGTCGCCAGCCTGGAGCGGGAGATGGCCGCCACCCTCTACGAGATCGGCTATGCCAAGGCCGATCTCTATCCCAGCCTGTCGTTGTCGGGCAGCCTGACGATCAGCCATTCCACCCTGACCGGCAATGGAATTCCCTGGTCCTTCGGCCCGTCGCTGTCCATTCCGCTGTTCGACGGCGGATCGCGCCGCGCCGCCGTCGACAGCGCCGAGGCGGCCTACCGGTCGGCGGTCGCCAGCTACAAGTCCGGCGTTCTTTCCGCCGTCGACGATGTGGAAACCGCCCTGGTGCGGGTGGACTCCACCATGCGCCGCATCGGCGACAGTACCAGCGCCGCCAGCAACTACCGAACCTATTTCAAGGCCATCGACGACAACTGGCGCGCCGGCGGCACCAGCCTTCTCGACCGGGAAGAAGCGCGCCGGTCGGCCCTGTCGGCCGAAATCACGCTGATCGAGGTGAGGCGGGATGCCGTGCGCTACTGGATCGCCCTCTACAAGGCGCTCGGCGGCGGCTGGCAAAAGTCTCGCGTTACCCTGGCTGCTGTGCCATCCGCGTCTCAAGGAACTTCCGAATGAACCTGCACGTCCTGGTTTCCACCTTGCTCGTCTCGATCGCGGCCTGCGGCTTCATCCCCGCGGCGAACGCCCAGCAGTCCGCGTCCTCGAGCAGCGCCCTCACTGTGCGCACGGTGCAGCCCGAGGTCATGCAATGGGCGCAATCGGTGCCGGCCAGCGGCTGGCTCAAGGCCTGGCATGAAGCGGTGATCGATGCCGAGATCGGCGGCTATCGCATCACCGACGTTCTCGTCGATGTCGGAAGCGTCGTCACCAAGGGCCAGGAACTGGCGCATCTGTCGCAGGATGCGGTTCTGGCCGACCTGCACAAGCAGGAAGCCGCCGTCGACAAGGCCGCCGCCGATCTCGCCAAAGCCAAGACCGACGCCGACCGGGCGCGCCAGGTGACGGGCACCGGCGCCCTCTCCGAGCAGCAGATCAACGAGTACATCATCACCGAGCAGACGGCCAAGGCAAGCCTCGCCTCCGAGCAGGCGGCGCTGGAAAGCGAAAAGATCAAGCTTGGTCAGACGGTCATCCGGGCCGTCGATGACGGGCTGATCTCTTCGCGATCGGCGACGCTCGGCTCGGTGGTCTCCTCGGGGACCGAACTGTTCCGCCTCATCCGGCAGCAGCGGGTGGAGTGGCAGGCTGAGGTTGCCGCGCGCGATCTCCCCGCCATTCAGGCCGGCCTCGGCGCCCATATCGACATTCCCAACGGCGCGAAGATCGAAGGGCGCGTCCGTCTGGTCTCGCCGACCGTCGACACCGATACGGGGCGCTCGATCATCTATGTGGAGCTGCCGGTCGATCATGTTGCCCGGGTCGGCCTGTTCGCTTCAGGGGGCATCGATCTGGCCACCACGGCCGCCCTGACCGTGCCGGAGACTGCCCTCGTCTTCCGCGACGGGCTCAACTACGTCTTCACCGTCGACGGCGACCGCAAAGCGAACCGGATCCTGGTCGAGGTCGGGCGCCGGCAGCAGGGACGCGCCGAAATCGTCTCGGGGCTGGCAGCCGACGCCAACGTGATCGAGGCGGGCGGCGCCTTTCTGTCCGACGGCGTTCAGGTGGATGTGGAGACCGGCAGCAAATGAACATTTCCGCCTGGTCGATCCGCAACCCCGTTCCGCCCATCCTCCTGTTCATCCTGCTGACCGTCTGCGGCCTCCTGGCTTTCGAGCGCCTGTCCGTCCAGAAGTTCCCCGACATGGACCTGCCGACGGTCAAGATCTCGGCCTCCCTGGAAGGCGCGGCGCCGTCGCAGCTCGAAACCGAGGTGGCGCGCAAGATCGAGGACGAACTGGCCTCCCTCAGCAAGCTCGACCACATCACCACCACCATCACCGACGGCTCGGTGTCGATCAGCGTCTCCTTCGAGCTGGAAAAGAACGGCGAGGAAGCGCTCAACGAGGTCCGAAACAAGGTGGACAGCGTCACCGATCTGCCAGCGGACATGGAAACGCCGAGCGTTTCCAGGGTGACGGTCCAGAGCTCGCCGCTCCTCGTCTACGCGATCAAGTCATCGAAGCTGAACGAGACGGAACTGTCCTGGCTCATCGACAACGACTTCAAGAAGGCACTGCTCGCCGTCCACGGCGTCGGCGACGTGAAGCGGGTGGGCGGCATCGACCGCGAAGTCCACGTCGACCTCGATCCGGTGATCGCCGCGTCGCTCGGGGTGACGGCGTCCGACATCTCCAGCCAGCTCAAGTCGGTGCAGGTCAACTCCTCCGGCGGGCGCGGTGAGGTCGGCGGCCTGCGCCAGTCGATCCGCACCCTCGGCGCCGTGGCCTCCGTCCAGGAAATCGCCGCGCTTCCGATTCCCTTGTCGAGCGGCAAGCAGGTGCGCCTCGACCAGATCGCAACGGTCAGCGACAGCTTTTCCGACCGCACCTCGCTCGCCTATTTCGACGGCCAGCCGGTCGTCGCGGTCGAGGTCTATCGATCCAACGGTTACAGCGACTACGGCGTCGACAAGGACCTCGACTCGGTGATCGGCGCCTTTGCCAAGGCGCATCCGGAGATATCGCTCGCAGAGGCCTACACCACGGTGACGCCAATCATCTCCAACTACGACAGTTCGATGGAGATGCTCTACGAGGGCGCCTTCCTGGCGGTCATCGTCGTCTTCGCCTTCCTGCGCGACTGGCGCGCCACGATCCTGTCGGCCGTCGCCTTGCCGCTCTCCATCATCCCGACCTTCCTGGCGATGTATTTCTTCGGCTACAGCCTCAACATGGTGTCACTGCTGTCGCTGTCGCTGGTGGTGGGCATCCTGGTCGACGACGCCATCGTCGAGATCGAGAACATTGCCCGCCACCTGCGCATGGGCAAGAAGCCCTATGACGCGGCGATGGAAGCGGCGGCCGAGATCGGCATGGCCGTCATCGCCACCACCTTCACGCTGGTCGCGGTCTTCCTGCCCACCGCCTTCATGAGCGGCATCCCCGGCCTGATCTTCCGGCAGTTCGGCATCACCGCCTCGGTGGCCATCCTCGCCTCGCTGACGGTCGCGCGCTTCCTGACGCCGATGATGGCCGCCTACACGCTGAAGCCCGCAGCGGAGACCGAGCACACCGGGCTGGTGATGCGCATCTATCTCCGCCTTGTCAGGACCTGCCTGCGCTTCCGCCTGATCACCGTGCTCGGCGTCGCCCTGTTCGTTGCCCTGTCGTTCAGCGCCATTCCCTTGCTCAAGACCGGCTTCCTCACCGCCTCGGACGATGCCCAGACCAAGGTGACGCTGACCCTGCCGCCGGGCAGCCAGATCTCACAGACCGAAAAGGTCGCCCTGCGCGCCGCGGACGTCATCTCCGGCGTATCCGAGGTCCGGCAGGTGTTTATCGCGGTCGGCACCGCGTCGAGCGGCAGCGGCATGGATTCGTCCACCACCTCCGATGTGACGTCGGCAACGTTGACGGTCGACCTCACGCCCCTCGACGAACGCAAACTCAGCCAGGCACAGGTCGAAGACGAACTGCGGCGTGCGCTGAAACAGCTCCCCGGCGTCCAGGTCGAGGTCGGCACCGGCGGCAGCGGCACCAAGCTCGAGCTGACGCTGGCGAGCGACGATTCCAGCACCCTCGATCAGGCGGCGACCGAACTGGAAATCGAGTTGCGCAGCCTCAAGGGCATCGGCGCGGTGACGTCGAGCGCCTCCCAGCAGGCACCGGAGGTGCAGATCCTTCCCGATTTCGCCCGCGCCGCCAAGCTGGGCATCACCTCCGAGGCGATCGCCAAGGCGGTGCGCGTCGCCACCAACGGCGACTACTCGACCTCCATGTCCAAGCTGAACCTGCCGCAGCGGCAGATCTCGATCCGCGTCCGCTTCGATCCCAAGACGAGAACGGATCTCCAGTCGATTTCCCAGATCCGGGTTGCTGGAACCAACGGCGCGGTGACGCTCGGCTCCATCGCCACCATCCGCATCGGCGGCAGCCCGGCGGAGATCGACCGCATCGATCGATCGCGCAACGTCACGCTGACGGTCGAACTCAACGGGCGGACGCTGGGCGAGGTGAACGCCGAGGCTAAGGCTTTGCCCATCATGCGCAACCTGCCTACCGGCGTCCATCTCGTCGAGCAGGGCGAACTCCAGCGTATGACCGAACTGTTCTCCAGCTTCGGCACCGCGATGGCCATCGGCATCTTCTGCGTCTACGCGGTGCTGGTGCTCTTGTTCCACGACTTCCTGCAGCCCGTCACCATCCTGATGGCGCTGCCGCTGTCGCTGGGCGGCGCGCTGCTGCCGCTCATCCTCACCGGCACCAGCTTCTCGATGGCGGCGGTGATAGGCCTGCTGCTCTTGATGGGCGTCGTGACCAAGAATTCCATCCTGCTGGTGGAATATGCCATGGTCTCCCGCCGCCGCGGCCTGGACCGGATCGACGCCCTGGTCGATGCCTGCCACAAGCGCGCCCGCCCCATCATCATGACCACCATCGCCATGGCCGCCGGCATGGCTCCGGCCGCCCTCAGCCTCGGCGGCAGCGACCCGAGCTTCCGTCAGCCGATGGCCATCGTCGTGATTGGCGGCGTGATCACTTCGACCATGCTAAGCCTGTTGGTCATTCCCGTCATCTTCACTTTTGTCGACGACTTCCTCGGCTTCATCCGCCGCGTCGTCGGCAAGAAACAGGCAGCATGAGATAGGTCCGATTGTCGGACGTCTATCATGAGTGTCGAAGCATCCGACAAGTAACAACAGTCCCCGTAAAGCCAGTGCGGCCGCTCCCCGCTCGTCCATCATCCCATATGGGAGCGTTGCCATGGTGGGCCACGCTCGCCAGTCTCTGCCATGTTCTGGTTTCGATTGGCGAGTTTGGCGGCGGAACAGCGTTTAACGAGAACCACGCAACGGTTGCGGTCTCGCCCCCTTATGCTCAGACGCGCACCTTGGCCTTTCCTCGACGCACTCCTGAAGCGCCTAAGTGAAAACGCAAATGATTTGCAGTTGACAAGATATCGATTTCACATACTCTGAAATCGATATCTGAGCGGGGTACACATGACAAACGCGTCTCCCTCCGCCGTCATCGGCGCCCAGAATTACCTCTCCGGAAAACCTCGAGCCCTCGGTCGCGGCAAGCGCATCGGCGTCACATCGGCCGTCGTCCTGGCCATCGCCTTGCTCGCCGCCTACATCATGGCCAGCGGCGCCTTCAACTGGTCGATCATCTGGGCGTTCTTCTTCCACCCGGCGATCCTGTCCGGACTGGTCATGACACTGGAGCTGACCGCCCTCTCCATGATCATCGGCGTGCTGCTCGGCGTTGCCCTGGCGGTGATGGCCGTCTCGCGCTACCCGGCAGTCTCGGCCGCCTCGGCCCTCTACGTCTGGATGTTTCGCGGCACGCCGCTCCTGGTGCAGCTGATCTTCTGGTTCAACATCGCCCTGGTCTTTCCGACGATTGGCTTCGGCGGTTGGTCCATATCGGTCAACGCGCTGGTGACGCCCTTCATGGCCGCCCTCCTCGGGCTTGGCCTCAACGAGGGGGCCTACATGTCGGAGATCGTCCGGGCCGGTATCAGCTCGGTCGACAAGGGACAGCGCGAAGCCGCCCAGAGTGTCGGCCTGGGTGGCGGGCAGGTGATGACCCATATCATCCTGCCCCAGGCGCTGAAGGTGATCATCCCTCCGACGGCCAACCAGACCATCGGCATGCTGAAGAACACCTCGCTGGTCTCGGTCATCGGCGCCCAGGAACTGCTGACCAAGAGCGAGGACATCTATGCCCGCAACTTTCAGGTCATCGAGCTCCTGATCGTCGCCTCGCTCTGGTACCTGGCCCTCACCACCATCGCCTCCGGCATTCAGTACTGGCTGGAGCGCCGCTTCGGCGACGACCGGGCCGTCCGCCCTACCCTCGGAGAGCAAGCATGAACGCGCTCGCCACCTCCTTCGCCGTCGAAGCTGCCGATGCCACGGCGATGCTGCGCGCCCGCGACATCACCAAATCCTTCGGTTCGCATGTCGTCCTGAAGGGTGTCTCCCTTGACGTCAAAAAGGGCGAGGTCGTCTGCATCATCGGCCCCTCCGGCTCGGGCAAGAGCACCTTCCTGCGCTGCCTCAACTTTCTGGAAGTGCCCGATGCCGGCGGCGTCTGGGTGGATGGCGAGCGGGTCGCCTGCCAGGAGATCAACGGCGTGCTCTGGGAATTGCCGGCCGCCACCTTCGCCCGGCAGCGGGCCAGCATCGGCATGGTGTTCCAGCGCTTCAACCTGTTCTCCAACCTCACGGCCGAGGAAAACGTCTCGCTGGCGTTGCGGCTGGTCAAAAGGATGCCGCGCGCCAAGGCGCGGCAGATCGCCAGGTCCGTGCTGGCGTCCGTCGGCCTCGAACGCTTCTGCCATCATCGCCCGTCGCAACTGTCGGGCGGGCAGCAGCAGCGCGTCGCCATCGCTCGCGCGGTGGCCATGGAGCCCAAGGTTCTGCTGTTTGACGAACCGACCTCGGCACTCGATCCGGAACTCGTCCATGAGGTGCTCTCGGTGATGACCGGCCTCGCGCAGACCGGCATGACCATGGTGGTCGTCACTCACGAAATTGGTTTTGCCCGGGAAGTCAGCGACCGCGTCGTGTTCATGGACGGTGGCGGCATCGTCGAGCAGGGCCCGTCGGGTGCGCTGCTCGCTAATCCGACGGAGCCGAGAACCAAAGCCTTTCTGTCGAAGATCAAGTGATCCCTTTCTCTCGGGAGTAACGAAGGATGGTTTCCAAGAGCATCGCGGTGGTCGGTGTCGGCGCCATGGGCAGCATGGCGCTGTGGCAGCTTGCCAAACGGGGATACCAGGTGGCCGGCTTCGACCGCATGGGCGTTCCCCACGACATGAGCGCCCACGGCGCGGAATCCCGGATCTTTCGCCTCGCCTACCGGGAAGGCAAGCACTACATCCCCCTTCTCAAGCACTCGCTGGAACTCTGGAAAGAGCTGCAGGCCGGATCCGACCGCAAGTTTCACTACCCCACCGGCTGCCTCTATATCGGCGAGCGCGGCGCAGATTGGTTGCTCGGAACCATCGAGGGAGCCAGCGAATACGATGTCCGCCACGAGGTGCTCGACGAGGCGGAACTGCGCCGCAGATTCCCACAGCATCGGCTCTCCGGCGGCGAATTCGCGCTCCTCGACACCGATGGCGCGCTACTCCGGCCCGAACTGGGCGTCAGGGCGGCAGTCAAGGCAGCCCAGGCGGCGGGCGCCACCCTCAACGAAGGCTGCGAAGTCGAGCGGATCGAACCGACCGCCGACGGCGTCGACATCACCGTCGACGGCACGACGCACCGCTTCGACGCGGCGGTGGTGACCTGCGGCGCCTGGGGAACGCGAGCCATCTCGGTGCCCTCGCCGCATTTCATCGCCCGGCGGCTCGTTGGAACCTGGTTCGGCGTCGATGACGTTCCGGCCTACCTGCCGAACCGCTTTCCCGTCTGTATTCGGCGCACTTCAGAAATCGATTACTCGGGCTTTCCGTCGATGGACGGCTGGACAATCAAGATCATGCCGCCGGTCAATTTCCTGAGCAATATCAACCCCGATGAGGTGATCCGCACCGTCAGCCACGCCGATACGGCGATCATGCGCAAGGTGGCCCAGACGCTGCTCGAAGGCGTCGATCCGGAACCGGCGCGCTCCGGCGTCTATCTCGACGGCTTCACGACCGACGACCACCCGATCATCGACCATCATCCCGCCAGCAACCGGATCGTCATCGCCGCCGGCTTCTCCGGCCACGGCTACAAGATGGCGCCCGCCATCGGCGTCGCCATCGCCGACCTCATCGACGGCGGCGACACCAGCTACATCAAGGCGCATTTCGCAGCCGATCGGCCGGCGCTGGCCAGTTGATCGCGTTCGATACCCAGTCACCAGTTCAATAAAAAAGGCCGGCAAACGGTCTGCTGACGCTAGTCCCCAACAAAACCAGAGGAGAACGAGAATGCCAGCATTGAAATACTCGGCCGCCGCGCTTGCTTCCCTGATCGTCTTGATGAGCGGAACCTGCATGACACAGGCAGCGGACCTGAAGATCGGCCCGAACGGCGACGCTTTGACCGTCGAAGCATCGCCCGCTCTCGCCGAAAAACTGCCGGCCGACAAGAAAGGCGGCACGCTGAACATCGTCACCGACCCCAGCGCGCCGCCCTACACCTTCTATCAGGCCGATGGCTCGACGCTGACCGGCTCCGACGTCGATCTCGGCAATGCGATCGCCGCCAAGCTGGGGCTGAAGGCCGAGTGGGGAACCATCAAGTTCCCCGGCATCATCGCCGCCATCGAGGCGGGACGCTACGATCTGGCGATCACCTCGATGGGCGACACGCCGGCCCGCGAACAGAAGGTCGACTTCGTCGATTACTCCACCGACGGCAACGCCATCGTGGTGCTGAAGGGCAACCCGCTCGGCATCAAGACGATCGCCGATCTCTGCGGCAAGAGCACGGCCGTCCTGCAGGGCTCCGTCATGCAGGGGTTGGTGGAAAAGCAGAACGAGAAGTGCGGCGACAAGCCGATCAACATCCAGGTCTTCCCCGACATCAATCAGGCCTTGCTGCAGGTGCGCACCAAGCGCGCCGACGCCACCATGTACCAGTACGGCGTGGCCGCCTACATCATCAAGACCTCGCCGGATGCAGCCAGTCTCGAAGTCCTGGCCTTCGAGCAATATGGCAGTGGCTACAACGCCATGCCGTTCAAGAAGACCTCCACGGCGCTTCGCGATGCGGTCCAGGCCGCTCTCACCGAAATGAAGGCCGACGGCAGCTACGGAAAGATCCTGGCCGCCTGGGGAATGGAGGCCAATGGCCTCGACAAGTTCACGATCAACGACGGTCTGCGGTTCAACCAACCCAGCAACTGAGCTGGTTCGGCCGTCGCCGAGAGGAGAGTATGGAATGACAGTTCGGGTGCTATACTGCGGAGATACCCAGGCCGAAACGCTGATCTCGGCTAAAGGCATGGATACCTTCATCAACAACTACTACCGCGACTCGGCGAGCGTTCTGCGCGGCGCGCTTACGCCGCGTCCGGGCATCGCGCTCACGCATATGCCGGCCGACAAGGTGCGGGCGGACTTTCCGATGACCCCCGAGCAGTTCGCCGAGTGGGACGTCATCATCCTGAGCGATGTCGGCTATAACAACTTCGCGCTGCTGCCCGGCAACCGCGAACGTATCGTTCCCATGGGGCCGGACCGGGTCGGCAACTTCCGCAAGTGGGTGGAGAACGGCGGCGGCCTGATCATGGCCGGCGGCTATACCACCTTCTCCGGCATCGAGGGCAAGGGCATCTGGGGCGGCACGCCCATCGAGAAGGTGCTGCCGGTGCTCATCCAGCGGGGTATCGACGACCGCATCGAAACGCCCGATGGCGCCAAGCTCGATGTGCTGGTCGCCGACCATCCCATCCTCAAGGGCGTCAAGTTCGACCCCGAACGCATCATCCTCGGCTACAATCAGGTGGAGGCCAAACCCGAGGCCGACGTGCTGATGAAGGTGCGCGGCGACGTGTTCATGGCAGTGGCCGAGTTCGGCAAGGGCCGCTCGGTCGCCTACACCACCGACCCCGTCTACCACTGGTGCGGCAATCTGCACGAATGGGAGAATTACGGGCTTCTGTGGGAGCGGATGTGCAAGTGGGCGGCGCGTGAAATTTAGCGCCGGTTCTTGTAGAAATAGAATCGATCGGCCTCCTCCGAGGCCGATCGGTCGCTGAACAAACCTCTCGATCGTTGGGGAGACGGCGTGACCGCCACAATCTACGACGTAGCCCGCCACGCAGGCGTGTCGGTTGCGACAGTGTCGCGTGTTCTCAACGGTCTCAAGGTCCGCGAGGACCTGGTGGAGCGTGTCCGGGCAACGGTTGCCCGGCTCAACTACACGCCCAGCCGCACCGCGCAGCGCATGCGGAAATCGACATCGCATCTGTGGGCGCTGATCGTCCCTGATTTCGAGAACGCCTTCTTCACCCGCGTCGCGCGTGGCGTCGAGGAAATCTGCCAGCCGCGCGATACCTGCGTGTTCATCGGCAGCTCCGACGACGACCCGGAAAAGGAACGGCGCTATCTGGAAGTGGCGCTGGCCGAACGCGTCGGTGGCGTCGTCATCGCCCCCTCCTCCGATAACACCGACCTCGAACCGATCGTCAGGGCTGGCATCCCCGTGGTGGTGGTCGACCGGGCCGTCCCGCAGGGTGCCTTCGATACCATCCTGACAGACAACACGGCCGGCGGGCGCCTCGGTGCCGAACACCTGCTAAGCCATGGGTCCAAGGCCGTCGCTTGCGTGGTTGGCCCCGAGAACCCCACCAGTCAGGCGCGCCTCGACGGTTTTCTCAGCGTTGCCAAGGGAACGCCGCCGCTGGAGGTGGCCGCCGTCGAACGGGGCAACAATCGCCTGGACGGTGGCTACAGAGCCATGCAGCGCATCATCCAGTCGGGCGCCAGCTTCGATGCCGTTTTCGTCACCAACAACCTGATGGCCGTCGGCGTCATCAAGGCGCTGGGCGACATGCTGCCCGAGCGCAAGGACGACATCGCCATCGTCGGCTTCGACCTCGAGGAGATCCCGCTGTTGAGCGGCGCCTACATGGCGTCGATCAACCAAGATCCTCACCAGATCGGCCGCATCGCCGGCGAGCGCATCCTGCTGCAGCAATCGAGCGCCCCAGCCGTCTGCTCGATCGCTCTACAGCCGACGCTCGTGGCATTCACCGATAAACTCGGCGAGCTTTAGAGCGCGACCGCAAGGTACCGAGCGATGGTACATGGCCCGCGCTAAGGGGAGCGTTGGGGAAGATGGATCGGCCGGCTCGTGCTGTCGGGTACGGCAACGACGTGGAGCGTCGGCAATCGCCGTCAAAGATCGATGTCCTTGGATGGCAGAAGCGTATCGTCAACGTCTGGAAACCAGTCTTCTTCCGCAAGCGGTTGAAGCCCGGCAAGAACCTCCAGAAGGTCCTTGCGCTTCATCGGCTCAGGAACCGGCTCCTCGTTACCCCCATGGATCGGCATCCGGTCGCCTCCGTTTTCGTGGGCCGCCACTATACAGGCATCGACCCAACAAGTTTAGGAGCCCCTCACCGGCTCCAGCGCATAAAGGCTGACATCAATCCGTCCCGTGCGGAAACCCGCCTCGCAATAGGCTAGGTAATAGGACCAGAGGCGTTTGAAGGCGGCGGAGTAGCCGAGGTCTGAAATCCTCGGCCAGGCTGCCTCGAAGCGTTGCCGCCAGTCCGCAAGCGTCTTGGCATAGGACAGGCCGAAGTCGAGGCTATCAGTGATGGCAAGGCCCGCTTCCTTGGCCACCGAGGCAAACAGCGCCTTGCTCGGCAGCATGCCGCCGGGAAACACCAGGGTCTGGATCATGTCCGGATGGCTGCGATAGTGCTCGAAGCGATCGTCGGCGATGGTGATGACCTGCAATACGGCCCGGCCGCCGGGCCTCAACGCCTGCCGCAGCTTGTCGAAGTAACCGCGCCAATAGGCCTCGCCCACCGCCTCGAACATCTCGATCGACACGATCCGATCATACTGCCCTTCGATATCCCGGTAGTCGCGGAGTTCGAGCGACACCTGTCCGTCGAGACCGCGCCGAAGCATTTTCTCCTGCCCCACCGCCAGTTGGGCCGGCGACAGCGTGACGCCATCCACCGATCTGGCGCCGGCATCGGCGAGATAAGCCGCAAGTCCACCCCAGCCGCAGCCGATCTCCAGCACCGAGGGACCGTTGCCAAGATCCAGCATGTCGGCGATACGGCGGAACTTGCGCCGCTGGGCCGCTTCCAGATCGTCTCCCTCTTCGTAGAGAGCGGAGGAATAGATCATCTCCCGGTCCAGCCACTCGGCGAAGAAGTCGTTGCCGAGGTCATAGTGGGCCATGATGTTGCGGCGACTGCCGGACTTGGAGTTGCGCCGTGCCAGCATCATCAGACGGCGCACCATGCGGACCGGCAGCGATGCCTCGCTGACCCGGGTCAGCTTGTCGAGGTTCTCCGAGCAGAGTGTCAGGAAGGCAACGAGATCGGGTGTATCCCAGTCGCCATCGACATAGGCCTCGGCAAAGCCGACGTCACCGCCCGTCAGAAGTCGCGCCACCGCGCGCCAGCGAACGACACGCAGCTCGGCGAACGTGCCGGGAAGATGGCCCTTGGCGGCAAGGCGTGTGCCGTCGGGCAGCACGACCGACAAGTTGCCGCTGTCGATATGCCCGAGCATTCGCTCCACCAGGGCCACACGCAGCCGGGGTGGCAGCGTCAGACCGACGATCGAGGGGATGAGCATGGACAACGTCATCCGGAGGACCTTTCCGTTGGATTGAAACCCTTTGGGCCGCCGCCTGGGCGGGAATGGAAGGGAACGCGCTTCAGCTTGAGCTTCGCCGCCTCCCAGTAGATGCCGGCAATCACTTTCAGCGTCATCAGCGGGAAACGGGCGAGGAGAGCGGCAATGGTGTGATCGCTGAGCGCTTCCCGTTTCAGGGACATCGACGCGGTGAGCATCAGCCCGTCGCGGTCGTGATCCTCGATGGCGATGGTGAAGCGATCGGTCGGTGGCTTGACGTGGAAGCGGTAATGCATCTCCATCGGCAGGAAAGGCGAGACATAAAAGTCCTTGTCGGCCGCCTGATGGATGGTTCCTGTCGCCTCCGCCCCGACATCGGCGGCGTAATGGTGCATGCCGCCAAAGGTGTTGCGCACCTCGTAGACGATCGAGGCGAGACGCCCGTCCGCGTCGCGGCAGAAATAGACACTGAGCGGGTTGAAGACGAAGCCGAAGAGGCGCGGCATGGCGATCAGCGACAGCGCATCGCCGTCCCACGCAAGGCCCCGCTCGCGAGCCAGGCGCCGGATACGTTCGGCCAGCGTCCCCTCCCCTTGCGGGCCGTGGTCGCGCTCATGAAATGACAGGGCATTCCAGCGGTTGACCGACAAGAGACGGCTCACTTGGCCGAGTTCGGGGAGCCGGTCGAGATCGGCGCTGAGCATGTAGACGCCGTATTTGAGGCTGTGGGCTGCCGGGCGCAGGCGCCGGTGCAGCACGTCGCCAACGTAGAGGGCTGCGGTCATTTCTGAACCTCGCCCCAAACGCCCGGCCCCATATGAATACGCCCCGATTCCTCCTTCACCCGCCAGGGGCGGCGCACCTTGCCCATGCCCTCGGCGGCGGCCAGCCCCGCCTGCAGTCCATCCTCATGGAAGCCCGCCCCAAAATAGGCGCCGGCAAACCAGAGATTGCCGACGCCCTGCAACGTCCAGAGCTGCTTCTGTGCCTCGATGGCCGGCTGGTCGAACAGCGGATGCTCGTAGGTGAAATGGCTGTAGACGCGGTCGATACGCGGCTCGATCAGCGGGTTGAGCGTCACAAACAACGGAACCGACGGATCGATATGCTGCAGCCGGTTCATCCAGTAGGTGACCGACGGTCCGGCGGTCCGATCGCTGGCCGCGATGTAGTTCCAGGCCGACCAGGCCGCCCGACGCCTTGGCATCAGCCGATCGTCGCCATGCAGGATGGTTTGATTGCGGCTGTAGCGAAAGGCACCGAGAATACGGCGTTCGGCCTCGGTCGGCACCTTGATCACCCTGAGCGCCTGGTCGGCATGGCAGGCGACGAGAACCTTGTCGAAGCGACGCTGGCTGAGACCGTCCTCGATCACCACGCCGGCCGGCGACCGCTCGACGATCTTCACATCCCGGCCCAGCATCACTCGGCCGCCGAGCGGCTCCGACAGACGCGTCACATAGGCGCGACTGCCACCCTTCACCGTCCGCCATTGCGGCCGGTTGGTGATCTTCAGGAGGCCATGGTTGTCGCAGAAGCGGATGAAGGCCTCGGCTGGATAGGCACCCACTTCGCCAGCCGGCGTCGACCAGATGGCCGCCGCCATCGGGTAAAGATGGTCTTCGCGAAAAGCGTGGCCGTATCCGTGGGCATCGAGATAGGCGGCAAGCGTCACGCCGTCGAGCCGTCCGAGATCGCGCGGCGCCTGCCGGTAGAAACGCAGGAGATCGGCCATCATCGCATAGAAGCGGGGGCGCAGGATGTTGGCCGGTTGAGAGAACAGTCCGCCGAGACCCGAGCCCGAATATTCCAAACGGCCGCCATCCACCGAGACGGCAAACGACATCTCGGTCGGCTCCGTCTCGACGCCGAGATGCGCAAACAGCGCTGTGAGGTTCGGATAGGTCACTTCGTTGTAGACGATAAAGCCGGTATCGACCGGGATCGACGCGCCGTCCGTCGGCGCCAGCACGGTGTTGCTGTGCCCGCCGAGCCTGCGATCGACCTCGTAGAGCGTGACGTCATGACGGTCGGAAAGCAGCCATGCAGCCGACAGGCCGGAAATTCCCGACCCAATGACTGCGATCTCGAGCCGCCTGCCTGACCTCGTCGCGTCGCTCATATGACCTCTCGCTTGTCACTGAATTTGCTTTACGATCCCTTTTACGACGGACAAACTGTGTGAGATCACCGGACAGGCATTGATTTTAGTCTTAGTGCCGGCCGCCCAAAGTGATCCACCGCGCAAGCCGGCGCGTAACAGAGGCATGAAACGTGGACGGGCCAACTCTTCCCCCATCAAGACGGCACTTCGGCCGACAACGCGCGCCATGAGGCCCGCTGACGCCATGGTCGAGCCGCTCGACGGTGCCGAAGCCGCGCGGCTCGTCGCCGCCATCGCCCATTCGGCGGATAGGCAGGCCTTCGCTCAGCTTTTCGCTTTCTACGCACCGCGCCTCAAAACGTTCCTTTCCCGTCAGGGCTTCAGCGCATCCGATTGCGACGACCTCATTCAGGACACCATGCTCGCCGTTTGGCGCAAGGCCTGGCAATTTGATGCCAAGGCCGGCGCCGTCTCCACCTGGATCTTCACCATCTGCCGCAATCTCGGCATCGACCGGCGCCGCCGGGTCGCGCGCCGCCTCAAGGACAGCGACCTGCCGCCGATGAGCGACGTCGATCCGAGCCCGACGGCAGAGGGTGAAATCATCAGCCGTGAAGATGAGACGCGCGTGCGTTGCGCGCTCGACCAGCTTCCAACCGAACAGGCGGAAGTGATCTCTCTTTCCTTCTTTTCCCTATCGTCGCAGACCGAAATTGCGAAAGCGCTCGGTATACCGCTCGGCACCGTCAAGTCGCGCGTCCGCCTCGCCATGAACCGCCTGCGCCAACTGCTCGACGAAGCATCATGACCGCCAGCCGCCACCCAAGCCCTGAACTGCTTGCCCGTTACGTGGCTGGCTCGCTGTCGCCCGCGGCTGCGCTCGTCGTCGAGAGCCATCTTTCGCTTTGCGACGATTGCGCTGCCGACGAGCGCGACATGTTGGCTCTCGGCGGATTGCTGTTGGAGGAGCTCCCTCCATCCGATCTCGATGCCCGCCTGTTTGAGCGAACGCTTGCGCGCCTCGATGAAAAGCGTCCGGCGACTGCCGCCAGGCCACGGCCGCGGGCGACGCGAGATCTCGGCATTGTATTACCCGCACCAATCGCCGAGCGCGCCACATCGGGTTGGCGGTGGATGGGGCCGGGTATGGCCTATGCTCGTCTCGACGTGCCCGAGGATCCGCACACCAGCCTCATCTTGCTGAAGATTGCAGCCGGCAAACGGATGCCCACCCATGGCCACTCGGGCGAGGAACTGACCTTGGTACTGCAGGGCGCTTTCGAGGACGAACACGGGCGTTGTGGTGCCGGCGACCTTGCCGAAGAAGATGACCACACGCATCACACGCCTGTCGTCACGGGCGACGAGACCTGTATATGTTTGGCTTCCATCGAAGGCCGGCTTCGACCGCACGGCCTGATCGGCCGCCTGGTGAGCCCGTTGATAGGACTATGACTGCATGCTGACTGGCGCCGTGATTTCTCTCGCAATTCTGGTGGTGGCGCTGGGGGCGGCATCGGTCGTCGCCGAGAAGACGCACCAGTCCGGCTTCATCGACGGCATCTGGGCGCTGGCAACCGGTCTTGCCACGCTGGTACTGATCCTGAGCCTGCCCGACATTCATGGTCGCCCCCTCGTGGTATTGCTCCTGGTCGCAATCTGGGCAGTCCGCCTCGGCCGGCATCTGGTCAAACGTACGCTCAAGAGCGGAGCCGACGATCCGCGATACGCCGCGCTCCGCACTCAGTGGGGTGACGACGCACCGCGCCGCCTCTTCATTTTCCTGCAAACACAGGCGTTCGCCGGCTGGCTGCTGGCGGTTTCTGCCGCAGCGGCCGCCGCGCGCGACGGAGAGCGCGACTGGCGGGATATCGTTGGTTTATTGATTGTTGTTATCGCCCTGATCGGGGAGTGGCAGTCCGACCGCACGCTATCTGCCTTCAGAAAAGATAATGCCGGCAAGGTTTGCGATCGCGGCCTTTGGGGTTGGTCGCGCCACCCCAACTACTTCTTCGAATGGTTGTTCTGGATCGGAATCGCCGTCATCGGCATCGGCGGCTTCGAGTTGAGAACGGCTCTCGTTCTGATCGCGCCCGTCTCGATTTACGTGCTGCTTGTGTATGTATCAGGCATTCCGCCGCTCGAACGCCACATGCTGGAAAGCCGGGGAGAAGCGTTCGCCGAGTATCAGCGCCGCGTACCGGCTTTCTTTCCGCGCCGGCCCAAACCGGATCAGGCTGACATCCAGCGCGACAGCACCGCATAGCTGATGGTGGCGGCCAAACCGCTGGCAATCGTCCCCCAGGCAAGATCCACTGCGGTGATGACCGCAGGCCAGGCACGTAGCGTTGCCTGGTTGGTGAGGTCGTAGGTCGAATAGGCGACAAAGCCCAGCGCCGCGCCAGCAACGAACGCCGTCGACCACTTGCCGGATGCGAGAGCCGGGTGGATCGCGAAATAGGCAAGGCCGGCGGCGTAAATCAGATAGAAGGCCACCGCCGGCAGCGGTTGGAAGGGATCAGCCACCAGCTCGCCCATCGCAGGCTTGTAGAGGCGAGGCACCATGGTACCGAGCCATATGGCATCGAGAGCGAGAAAGCTGGTAAGTCCGGCCGCGTAAATGGCAATGGCGTTGGGCATGACGACCTCCGTTATCATTGCTCATTACGTTGGGAGTCGTCCTGCGGATCACTGTTTAGAGCCTGGCTGAAACTCGCTGGGGTGAGGCAGATAGCGATGAACTCGAGAACCGGAGCGGAGCGGACTTAAGGTCCGTGAGCACCGGAAGCGCAGAGATCGAAGCTATATGCCCGCCCCAGTAGAGTTTCGGTCAGGCTCTAGCGGAGGCCGCCGCCCGGTTCGGCGAGCTTCCGGTGACTGCGCGCCAGCGACTCCGGCGACATGAAGCTTGTCATCGCCGTCTGCAGCTTGTTGCTCCATCCGGTGACGATATCGGCGTCGCCGCTCATCATGGCTTGGTAACCGGCGCGCGCCACCTCGCCGGCATCGTCCTTCTCGGCCTGCCCCATCTTCGTATCGACGAGATCGGCACGCTCGAAGAATTCGGTCTCGGTCGGGCCGGGCATCAGCACCGTCACGCTCACGTCGGTATCGATCAGCTCTTCTCGCAGCGCATAGGCAAAGCTGTCGATGAAGGCCTTGGTTCCGTTGTAGACAGCCTGGAATGCGCCGGGGATATAGCCGGCGATCGAGCCGGTGAACAGGATGCGGCCAAACTGCTGGTCTCGCATCTGACGTCCGATGCGATGTACAATGTCGAGCGTACCCATCACGTTGGTATCAATCACGCGGCGGATGTCGTCGAAGGATTGGTCGAGAAAGGCGTGGCCGAGCCCTCTGCCGGCATTGGCCATCAGAAGTTCGACCGGGCGGCCATCGGAGGCGATGACGTCCACCAGTCTGGCAATGCCTTCGGGTGTCGAGAGATCTGCCTCGACAGCGCGGATGGAAACGCCGTGTTCGCCGAGCATCTCGGCAACTTCGTGGATCTCCGGTTCGTCAGCGGCGATGACGAGGTCATAGCCATCGGAAGCAGCGCAGCGGGCGAGCTCGAAGCCTATGCCGGTCGAGGCGCCGGTGATGACCGCAATGCCGCGGTCGGGATACATCTGGCCCATGAGTATCTCCTCGGAATGTCTCGCACGACCGGCGAAAGCCGGCCGCAGGACCAACAAAACCCACCGAAACCGACGATGTTCCCATTGGCATCGCCGAAGCGCGCCCCGAAAAGCGGGGAACAATTGCCCGAATGTCAGGTTCACCTCATGGCCATCGCGAACGGCCGCACCAGACATTTCAGGAGGTCGTGATGAACGACAACGTCAAGAACACCGAACACCGCGAACAGGACCCGGTCGAAGGATCGCGCGAGATCGTTGATCGCGAGCTCGCACGCCAGGACAACAAGGCCGGGCAGCAAGCGGCGGCCGGCAGACCGACCGATCCCAATCAGGCGCCGCTCGACGCCCGTCCGCAGATCAATCAGAAGAAATGATCACTGCTGAACGCTCGATATCGGCTTGGCGGCTCGGATGACCTGCATCCGGGCCGTTCGTTTGCGTGAAGATGACGGTCAGGCCTTCACGGTCTGCATGAGGCTGTCCAGAGTGGCCTGGATCTCGCGGAACTCCGGCGAAACCTGACTTGCCTGGCCCAGCAGTTGTCTCGCAGTCATCAGGGCAAAGGCCAGCACATAGCGGTCGCGCTCTGGCATCCTGACATGACCGCGCGAAAACTCGGCCAAGGCACCCATCTCCGGCGAATGCCAGGAATCCACCTCGTAAAGCTTATGCCGCTCCACCAGAATGCTGGGCTGCCCCTCCTCGGTCTGGTCGACGGTCAGGCGCAGCTTGTAGCGATAATGGCGCTCCTCGGCAGACGTAGGCTTCGGCATCAGTGAGCTCCGCTGGTGTCGATCGGTCCCTTCGGCTTGGGCGCAAGCCAGGGAAGCAGGGCTGCGAAAACGAAGACGACGGTGATGACGGAGAACATGTTGAGCGTCGCAAGGAGCACGCTCTGCTGCTCGACCACTCGGGTGAGACTTGCGACGGCAACATTCTGCGGTGTGCCCGACGCGACCATGTCATTGATCAGCTTGTCGCTGTTGGTCATGGCGCTAACCAGTTCTGTCTGGTTGAAGCGCGCCGCGTTGGCCCAGCCGGTCTGAACGAGCGAAGTGGCGAAGGCGCCGGCCAGCGTTCGCATGAAGTTCGAGAGGCCGGCGGCGTTGGCCTGCTCTTCCGGACTGACGCTGGCAATGGCGAGCCCCGTCACGGGAACGAAGAACATCACCATGAACGGCCCGGTAAAGAGTGTCGGCCAGGCCATCTGCAGGAAGGTAACGTCGGAGTTGAAGCTCATGCGCCAGGCCGTCATGGCGCCGAGACCGAGAATGCCCATCGACAGGACGGCGCGCGGATCAAACTTCTCCGTCGCCGCGCCGACGATCGGCGCCGAGATGAGAGCCAGTATGCCCATGATGCCCGTGGCATACCCTGCCCAGGTGGCCGTATAGCCCATGTTCTGCTGCAGCCAGAGCGGCAGGATGACGATCGAGGCGAAGAAGGCTGCGAAACCGCCGGCAAAAGTCACCGCCGCCGCCGTGAAACCGCGATGCCGGAAGATCTTGAGGTCGACGATCGGATTGGCTTCGGTCAGTTCATAGATCACGAAGGCTAGGAAGCCGATCACCGCGACGACGGCAAGGATCTGGATCTCCTCGGAGGCAAACCAGTCGTTGTTGCGCCCTTCGTCGAGCATGATCTGCAGGGCGGCGATCCAAAGCACCAAGAGGGCGAGACCGATCTTGTCGATGCGGGCGGGGCCGGTTGGGTCGGGCTGCCCCAGCGTGGTGAACAGAACGATGGCGCCGCCGACAATGGCGATCGGGACCTTGATGAAGAAGATCCACTGCCAACCGATGCCATCGCAGATGATACCGCCGAGAATCGGACCGGCGATCGGGCCGATCAGAGTCGTCATCGCCCAGATCACCGAGGCAATGGTCGCCTGCTTCGGCGGGAAGATGCGCATCAGCAGCATCTGCGACAGCGGCATGATCGGGCCACCGAACAGACCGAGCAGCACCCGTCCGCCGATCAGCATGCCGATCGATTGCGACAAGCCGCAGAGCACCGAGATCGCGGCAAAAGCGAAGTAACAAACCAGGAAGACGCGCAAGGCACCGAACCGCCGGCTGAGCCAGCCGGTGAGCGGCACGGTGATCGCTTCGGCCACCGCGTAGGAGGTGATGACCCACGACCCTTGCGAAGTCGAAATGCCCAGTGAGCCGGCAATCGTCGGTACCGACACGTTGGCGATCGTGCTGTCCAGCACCACCAGGAAGTTGCCGGTACCGATGGCGAGCGCGGCAACGATCAGGCGGGCGCCTGTGAGGGGAGAGGCCGTATCGAGAGCTGGCGCGGTCATTGTTCAACCTCAGGCACCGCAGGCAAAATCGCTAGATTCTGCCAGCCTTGCCTTGGTCAGAGGAATGGGGCCGGATTACTCGGCAACCGAAATATCGGCGGTCATCGACAGACCCACCTGCAGCGGATGCGCCTTGAGTTCGGCCGGATCGAGCGCGATGCGTACCGGCAGGCGCTGCACCACCTTGATCCAGTTGCCGGTGGCGTTCTGCGCCGGCACCACCGAGAAGGCGGCACCGGTGCCGCCGGAGAAGCCGATCACCTTGCCGGTGAACGGCACGCTGCTGCCATAAAGGTCGGAGGTGAGCGTCACCGTCTGGCCGGCCTTGACGTGGGCGAGCTGCACTTCCTTGAAGTTGGCATCGACATAGGCGTCCTGCAGCGGCACCACCACCATCAGCGTCATGCCGGGCTGGACGCGCTGGCCCACCTGCACCTGACGGCGGGAGATGACGCCATCCACCGGCGCCCGCATGACCGTACGGTCGAGATTGACCTGCGCCTGGTCGCGCGCCGACTTGGCGGCCAGTACTTCCGGATTATCGTCGATGCCGACGCCAACGATCATCGCCGCGTTGGCCTCCTTGGCGGCGGCGACGGCATCGCGGGCGGCCACGGCGCCGGCAGCGCCGGCCTGAGCGGAGGCGAGGCTCGCCTCGGCATTCCTGAGTGCAGTTTCGACGGCGGTAACCTCGTCACCGGAGACCGAGCCCTTGTCGGCCAGCGACTTGCGCCGATCGAGGTCGATCTTGGCCTTGTCGAAGTTGGCCTGGGCCGAGGCAAGCTGGGCAGCCGCCTGAGCTCGATCAGCTTCCCGACCGGCGAGCTGGGCGACGAAGCCCTTGTCGTTGGCGATAAGAGCAGTCACGCGGCGGATGGCACTCTGGTAGTTGGCTTCGGCCAGAGCCAGCGCCAGCTTGGCGTCGGTATCGTCGAGGCGGACGAGGACGTCGCCTTTCTTCACCATCTCAGTGTCGCTGACCAGCACATCGGTCACCGGGGCAGCTACCAGCGGCGTAATCGACGCCACGTCGGCGCCGACATAAGCGTTGTCGGTGATGGCGTGCTTGGACGCATAGAGCGTGTCATAGGCATAGTAGCCGCCACCGCAGGCCGCCACGGCGAGCAGCAGCCCGAGAAACAACGGGCCGCGCTTCTTGGGGTTAACGGCGGCGGTGGCGGCGCGGGTTTCCTCGACGTCGGCGTCGATCTTGCTCATGTCGTTCACGACTGCTTCTCCGTGTTGCGGAACCCGCCGCCGAGGGCGCGAACCATTGCAATATCGAGGGTGAAGGCGCGGGCCTGCAGGGTGGAGGCAGCCTGGCGCGCGGTGATCAGGGCGTCTTCGGCGGTCAGCACTTCGAGATAGGTGGCAAGGCCGCCGTTGTACCGGTCGCTGACCACCCGCCACGCCTTCTCCGCAGCGGCAACCGACCGCTGTGTCTCCGAAAGCTGGCGCGCCAGTTCGCGCTTGCTCACCACGACGTCGGCCACCTGATGCAGCGCCTCGGTCAGTGTCTGGTCATAGGTCGCGACGGCGATCTCGTACTGTGAGACGGCCGAACGCTCGCCGGCCCTGAGGCGCCCACCGTCAAAGATCGGCAATGAAATCGCCGGACCGATCGAGCCAAGCGTCGAGCCCGGGTCGGTCAGCATGTTGAGGCCGAGGGCCTGCTTGCCGATCATCGCCGCCAGATTGACGTTGGGATAATAGGCTGCCTTGGCAGCGTCTATGTCCTTGGAAGCGGCCTCGGCCGTGTAGCGCGCCGCCAGAATATCCGGACGACGGCCAAGGAATTCGATCGGCAGGCTCTGGGGAACGCCGGAGAAACGACCGCCGCGCACGCGCGGGCGATCGATGGACAAGCCGCGATCCGGCCCGGCGCCGATCAGCGCGGCGATCTGGTTCTTGGCAAGGCCGATCCCCTCGTCGATCGAGGCGAGCTGCGCTTCCGCGGCAGCCTCAGCGGAACGGGACCGCTCCAGCGCGCCTTCGTTCTCGAGCCCCTTGCCGTAGCGGTCGCTCATCAGCTGAAGCGTCTGCTTGCGGACGCTGATGGCGCTGACGGTACTGTCGCGGTTGGCATAGAGCGAGGCAAGGCGCCCGTAGGCGTCGGCTATGCCTGTGGAAAGTGCCAGGCGAGTCGCGGCGGCTTCCGCTTCGGCAGCGGCGGCCTTGCCCTTGGCAGCGGCCAGCGTCGCGCGATTCTTGCCCCAGAAGTCGATTTCCCAGTCGAGCGACAGCGAGCCAATGCCGGCGTCGTTCCATCCCTTCGGCACGAAATCCTTGCCGATCAGGTAGTTATAGGACTGACGCTCGCTGTCGGCCTTGGCGGACGCACCGAGGGTAGGCATCAGAGCGGCCTGCGACGCGCCGACGCCGGCGTAAGCCAGCGCCACACGCGCCTGAGCGATCCGCATGTCCGAGGCGCCGTTTAATCCTTCGGAAATCAGTGTCGCCAGTTGCGAGTCGCGATAGGCCTGCCACCAGTTTTCCGCCGGCCAGGCCGCCGTCTTGGTGGGTGCAAGGCTCTTGCCGGACGCGTAGTCCGACATCGGCTTCACCGAAGAAATGGCGGCATTTTCCGGCAGCATGGAACAGCCACCATAAAGCGCCGACACAAAAAGCATTACGCTGACGGAATAACCCTTTTGACCCAGCCCAGAACGCATGCGGCACCTATATAACCGTACGGTACGGTTTAGGTATAAAACAGACTTGTGATCGTCAAGTCGGAAACCTACGTTGACGATCACAAGTGGGAGACCGGTATGCGTTCGAAGACCGATGAGAAGCGAAACGCCATCATCGCTGCTGCACAGGCTGTATTCGAGGAAGTCGGCTATCAGCGCGCCAGCATGGCGATGATCGCCGCGCGGTTCGGCGGCTCCAAGGCGACGCTTTACGGCTACTTCCACTCCAAGGAGCAACTGTTCGCCACGGCAGTCACCTCGGCGATGGAAGAAACCGGCGAGGAACTCCTGGGTTCGCTTGCCTCTGGAGACGAAGTTACCGCCGTTCTCGGCAATTACGGCCGCATCTATCTCGATCTGGTCACCCGACCTGAAATTCAGGCCATCCTCAGGACTGTTCTCAGCGAGGGTCAGGGCTCGACTCTTGGCCAGGAGGTCTACAATCTCGGACCCCAGCGTGCCATTGACGGGCTGGTCGACTTCCTTGAAAAGCGAACCGCTGCCGGGGAAATTCAGTGCCCCTCGTCGGAAGTCGCTGCCTTGCACTTCAAGGGTCTGGTCGAGGCTGGCGTCACCGAGCCCCTTCTCTTCGGGCTACCCGAGACCAGAGACAAGCGCGACACGGTGGAAACCGCCGTCGCGGCCTTCATGAAAATCTACGGGGCGACCGGAATAACAAGTCGCGCCTCATCGACGCTGCCTGGATCAGATCATCTGCCTTCGCCCCGACAAACTCGGGGACAGCACTAAATCTCACTGTGAGACGGCCATCAGACCTGCCGAACTATGTTGGCTAGCCAGCGCGACAACCCTGCGCAACGCCAACTCACCAGATGCTTTTGAGATGACGTGGGAGCCGGCATAACGTTGCATGAGATCATTGCCGAGCATGCTGCCGGTGTGAAAAATCAGTGGCACTTGCCTGACGTACAGCATGTCGGCCACCGGATAGATATCGCCATCGCGGAGGTTGACGTCGAGAACGGCCAGGGTGGGCGTCTGATCTTCAAGTGCATCGCAGGCATCGCCGACAGATGCATAGGGTCCGACGACATCCAATCCCATGCCGGAAAGGACATCCTCCAGCATGAAAGCGATGAGAGGCTCGTCTTCCGCAACTAGGACCCGCGAAGGAGCAACGCTGTTCAGCATATCGAATGACATTTTCGCCTCACTCACGCTAGGTTACGCTTGCTGAAATGCCTTGCACATAGTTGAAAACAGGAGACCGTGCGCTCGACAATTCGAGTGCAGAACAAGCAGAAATCTGGAAAGTTCCGCCAAACTGAAATAATACCCATCAAATAAAAGTCACAGCTCGCCTTGGCAGGCTTTGAAAGTATTTTAATCTGTAAAATTTGACAGGTTTATTTACCATCTTTTAAAATCTGCACCCTTCGATTAGTCTATACGGCGAGAAACGGAGACATGATGACCGAGACGGACGGACCGAGACGCGGCATTCCCATGGGATCGATCGACGAGGACAGCATTCACGCGCTGGTCCATGGCTTCTACGGCAAGGTGATGGCCGATCCTGACCTTCTCGCCATCTTCGGCCGGGAAATCGAGAAGGACGAGTGGCCCGCCCACCTCGACAAGATGTGCGCCTTCTGGTCGTCGGTGCTGTTGCGCTCGGGCCGCTATGAAGGCCGACCGATGCGACCACACCTGCAGATCCGCGACATCGAGGACAAGCATTTCCAGCGCTGGCTGACCCTGTTCGCCGAAACGGCGCGGCAGGTATTCGACGAGCGAGACGCCAATGGCGTCATCGCTACCGCCGAGCGCATCGGCCACAACTTCCGTCTCGCCCGCGCCCAGACTCGCGGCCTCGACAGCGTCGGGCTGACCATGATCCGCGCCGAGGCACCGGCAAGCTGACGACAGCCAGTCCGCCGAAACGCTGCGGACATTGCGGCCGTGAGGTGTCAGCTCCGCATCGACGCCCGCCTTGAGCTCTAGGCGCAAGAAGGCCCAAACATCGCATTCGTGCGTTTTTGCCACAGGTCGAACGTAATCACGTGCCTGTCATCAAACCATATTGCCCGCCACAAAAAGACCGAAATCAAACCACGCAAGTTTCAAAAGTCTGTAAGCGAGCTGTAAGCTTCGACTTCTAGCCTGAAAACATCGGAAACAGGCAAGAAGACGACGATGAGCGAAACAGAGATCTTGGATCGACACGATATTTCGTGGTCGTCAGCCGCAGAATTCATGCGGAACGTCTATCGCAATAGCTACGGCGCCGAGCTGGCAACCTTTCCCAACCGCATTCTCGCAAGGTTCGACCGGCATGGCACCGTGCTTTGTGCCGCCGGCCTCAGGTCGGACACCGACGGCTTCTTCTCCGAATACTATCTCGATCAGCCGATCGAAGCCGCACTCGCCGACATCGTCGGTCATCCCGTGGCTCGCAACGCCATCTGCGAGGTCACGACGCTCGTCAGCAGGGCCCCGCACGAGACCTCGTATTTCGTGGACGATATCGTCCGCCTGGCCGCCGAGCTCGGCTTTCGCTGGTCTTTCTTCACGCTGACGCGCCGTCTGGCGCTCATGGTCCGCCACAAGGGGCTGTCGCCCTACGACCTTGCCGCAGCGACGGCCGATCGTGTTCCGCAGCCGGAAAAATGGGGCCGCTACTACCAAACCTCGCCGCGCGTCTTCGCGGTGTCGGGCGGTGCCCTGCCCCAAACTGTCCTCCCCTCAGAGATCCGGGTTCAACATGCATACTGTTCTTGAGGCGCTTCTCGTCACCACCGACAAGGCGGCCGATAGGCCGGCCTTCGCGGATGCCGAACTCGCCCTGTCGAGACGGCAGTTCGCCAACGCCGCCGTCAACTTCGCTCATCAGCTATCGGATGCACCAAAGGTGATCGGCATCCTGATGCCAAACGGCGTCCGCTGGGCAGTCGCCGCAGTCGCGGCTGCCATGGCGGGCAAGGTTCTGGTGCCGCTGCCGACCTTCTTCACCATAGAGCAGATCTCCCACGTGGTGGTCGACGCCGGCATCGGACTGATCCTCACCGACACGCCACCAGAGGGCATCGCCAGCGCGGTGCCACCGACGCTCGTCGTCGCAGTCGATGACCGCCAGCCGACCGATACGCGCCTTCGGCCCGGATTCAGCGTGATCACCTACACCTCAGGCAGCACTGGAACGCCCAAGGGTGTACGCCTCGGCAGCCGCCAGATCGGCTGGTCGGCAAGAGCCCTTGCCAAGGCGAGCGGAGCAACATCGGGCGATCGGCATCTCTCATTGCTGCCGCTCTCCCTCCTCCTCGAAATGATCTCGGCCATCTTCGTGCCCCTGGTGGTCGAGGGCAGCACCTTCTTTGACAGGGACATGGCCGAGACAGTCGGTCGCGGCAGGGTTGGCTCACTGGCCGGCGCCTTCGATCGGCACCACCCCACCACCGCCGTTCTGGTGCCACAGCTCCTGAAGGTCTGGGCCGCGGATCTCGCCGCGACCGGCCAGAGGGCGCCCTCCTCGCTCCGCTTCGTCGCTGTTGGCGGCGCGCCAGTACCGCTCGCAATCGCCGAAACGGCGATCAAACTCGGCATTCCCGTTTACGAAGGCTACGGCCTTTCGGAATGCTGTTCGGTCGTGGCGCTCAACAGCCCCGGCCAGCGCGCACCAGGCACGGTAGGCCGCCCGCTCGACGGTCTCGACGTGATGCTCGACGACGGTGAAATCGTCGTCGCCGGTCCATCGGTCACCGACGGTTATCTCGGCCGAGCCGATCACAAGGGCGCCTGGCGCACCGGCGATCTCGGCCGGTTCGACGCCGATGGCAACCTCACAATCCTCGGCCGCAAGGACAACCTGATCGTCACCGGCTATGGCCGCAACGTCAGCCCCGAATGGGTGGAGACGGCGCTTCTCAACGATCCGCGGCTGATGCTCGCCTGCCTGTCGGGCGGAGCCGAAGCCCCCCTCACCGCCCTGCTGATCCCGGTTCCCCATGCCGAAAAGGCGATCCTCGACATGTCCGGCGAGGACCTCGGCGAACAGGTCGCTCGCCTCACCGCTCACCTGCCGGTCTACGCCCGGCCGGACCGCGTCGTCGCCCTGTCGCTGATCGGCGCCAGAACCGCCCGCCTTCTCACCGACAACGGCCGCGTCAAACGCGCCGCCGTCGCCAAATTCCTCCAGACGTCGGCGCCCGTTGCCGTCTGACCGACCTCCAGCCAAAGGAAACAGCCATGAGCTTCTACGATCGCCTGCAGAAGGAAACCGAACCGCAGCGCCAGGGCTTCCTGAGCATTCCGCTCGTCCGCCGCGCCATCGCCGAAGGCGCAAATCCGGCCACTTACGTCGCCTTCCTGACCGAGGCCTACCATCACGTCAGCCACACTTTCCCGCTGCTGGCGCTGGCCGCCTCCCGCACCAAGGACGAGCACTACCAGGACGGTCTCGTCGAATACATGGAAGAGGAGCGCGGCCACGAGAAGTGGATCCTCGACGATATCGTCTTCTTCGGCGGCAACCGCGACGCCATCCGCGACAGCCAGCCCTCGCCAGCCACCGCGGCGATGATCGGCTACAGCTACTACGCCATCGAGCACATCAGTCCCTATTGCCTGCTCGGCAGCGTCCATGTGCTCGAGGGCATGTCGGTGCTGCTCGCCGACAAGCTCGCCGACAAGCTGACGGCCAACTGGGGCAAGTCGGACGAGAAGGGCTTCTCCTACCTGCGCTCGCACGGCAGCCTCGACCAGAGCCACGTCGCCTTCTTCCGCACCCTGATCGACGGCATCACCGACCCGGCGGTCCAGAAGCTGATCATCGAGAGCTCGCGCACCTTCCACTATCTCTATGGCGGCATCTTCCGCGAGATCGACAGCCGTGAGGATCTCGCCCATGCGGCCTGATGCTCTGCGCGTCCTGATCACGGGCGGCGGCTCGGGGATCGGCCGGGCGCTGGCCATCGAGGCGAGCCGCGCCGGCGCCGAGGTCGCCATCTGCGGCCGCCGCGCCGAGGCGCTCGAGGAAACCACCAGCCTGATGGACAACCCGTCCGAGGCGCTGGCGATCCGGGCCGACCTGACGATCCCCTCCGACCGGGCCTACGTGATCGACACCCTTGCCCACCACTGGGGCACCCTTGACATCCTCGTCAACAACGCCGGCGTCGTCGAAGGCGGCGCCCACGAGACTCTCGACGAGGCGGCGACGGAACGCATGTTCGCCACCAACGTGCTGGCGCCGATGGCTCTGACGAGAAGCGCCTTTCCGCTTCTGATGGCCAGCCCCGACCGCCAGCGGCGCGTCGTCAACATCGGCTCAGTCTTCGGCGACATCGCCTACCCGGAGTTTGCCGCCTATTCGGCCAGCAAGTTCGCCTTGAGAGGCTTTTCCAGCGCGCTGTCGCGGGAATGGCGGGCCCACGGCATCGACGTGACCTATGCCGCGCCGCGCGCCACGCGGACCGATGCCGCAGCCGCCTTCTCCGGCCTCATCGCGAAGAACGGCATGTCGCTGGATACGCCCGAAGTCGTGGCGCGCCGCATATGGTCGGCCATCGGCGCCGGACGACGACGCGTCTATCCGGCCGGCCCCGAGCGCTTCTTCATCCTGCTCCAGAGCCTCGCCCCCTCTCTCGTCGACCGAGCGCTGTCGGCCAAGCCGGCCAGGAAGCAACAGGTCGCTCCCTCTCAAGTCACCACTCAAGGATCCCGTTCATGACACCCAAGTTCACCCGCGCCCTGATCATCGCCGCTGGCCTCCTCAGCGTTACGCCCGCCATGGCGGGCACCGATCCGGTGTTCGAAGGAAAGCTGCACGACCTTGCTATCCGCTGGGAGACGGTCAAGTTCTCGGTTCCGCCGGGCGACAAGCAAACCGCTGAAATGGAGAAGGTCGGTGCCGAGGCCGACGCGCTCTACGCTGAGTATCCCACCCGCGTCGAAGCTGCCATCTGGGATGGTATCCTGAAATCCGAACGGGCCTCCATGGCGTCGGCCTTCTCGGCACTGTCGCTCGCCAAGGAAGCCAAAGCCATCCTTGAGAAAGCCAACGCCGCCGACCCGACCACGCTCAGCGCCGGTGCCCCTACCAGCCTTGGCGTGCTCTACTACCGCGTCCCCGGCTTCCCGATCGCCTTTGGCGACACGGACAAGGCTCGTGCGCTCCTCCAGCAGGCGACCGCCGCCGCGCCGCAGGGCCTCGACGCTTGGTACTTCTATGGCGACTTCCTGATGTCGGAGCACGAATACGACAAGGCCAAGCAGGCCTTCACCTATGCCCTCACCATTCCGGAAACGCCGGATCGGCCGCTCTGGGACAAGAACCGCCGTCTGGTCATCAAGGAAGACCTCGCCAAGATCCAGACCAAGTCATGATGTCGGAGAGCTTCTGGCACCGCATCGGGCGCCAGCTCGCAACGCCGGAAGGCAGGGGCGGCCGTCTCGTTGGCCGCCTCATGGTCTGGCTCAACCGCACCCCCAACCAGCGCGCCATCGACGAACTGGCCCCGCGCCCCGGCGAAAGCATCCTGGAAGTCGGTTTCGGTCCCGGCGACGGACTCAGGGAAATCCTGCGCTGCGCGCCGGGCTGCCGTCTCGCCGGCATCGACAAGTCGCCGCAGATGCTTGCCATGGCCGGCAAACGCAGCCGGCGCGCCCTCGCCGAAGGTCATCTCGACCTTCGCGTCGGCAGCACCGAACGCCTGCCCTGGCCGGACGCCTCCTTCGATGCCGTCCTCGCCGTCAACGTCGCCTACTTCTTCGACGAAGCCGGCCTCACGATGCGGGAGCTTACGCGGGTTCTGAACCCCGGCGGTCGCCTGGTGATCTATGTGACCGACCGGGAAACCATGCGGCGCTGGCCCTTCGCTGGTCCGCAAACCCATCGCACCTTTGACCGGCCTGCCCTCGAGGCCATGCTGGCGCAAGGTGCCTTTCAGCCGGAAGGCATCGGGATCAGCGAGTTACGCTTGCCATTGGGCATGCGAGGCTGGATCGCCGTTGCCCATGCCGCACGGGCGCCGGCGGACCACTCAATGCACTGAAGCCTCGAGACGCTCGGGAAAGCGCATTTCGGCCCGGCCGCCCGCACGACCACTCACTGGGCAACTGGAGAGTACGAGCTCACCGCCGTGGGCTTCCATGGTCTTGTCAACGATCGAAAGCCCCAGGCCAAAGCCGCCCCGGCGGTCGCTGCGCAGCACCCGCTTGCGCCTGAGCTCTGGATCGATCAGGTCGGCCGAAAACCCCGGCCCCTGATCGCTGACGGCAATCGTCCGCCCATGTGTGACCTCGATGGAGATCAGGCCGGCATCGGGCGAGTGACCCAAGGCGTTTTCGATGAGGTTGCGCAGCGCCCGGAAGATATCGTCGCGCCATCCCATGACGATGACCGGCTCGTCACCAGCGATCACCTCGACATTGCGCCCTTGCCGGAGGATTTCCGGCGCCAGATAGGCGGCAACCTCGCGAACGACATCCTGCAGCACGACCCGCTCTGGCGGCTCCAGGCGGAAGCGGCCTAGCTTTGCCCGGTCGAGAAGCTGCTCGACGAGGCGCTCCATGCCCCTGACATCGCCTTCGAGCTTGCGGGCTTCCGCCGATGAAGTCATCTCGGCCAGTTGCAGCTTCATCACCGCCAACGGCGTCCTGAGCTCATGCGCCATGTCGGCAACGAACAGCTCCTGGGCCTCGTTGGCCTCGCGCAGCCGGGCGAAGGCCTGATTGACCGTCTGCACCAGCGGCAGCAGGTCGTCGGGCACCCCATCCTCGCTGAGCGCCGCGTTGGCGCCGCGCGGCTGGATCGCCCGCGCTTCCTCGACGGCTCGGTCGAGCGGCCGCAGGGCCAGGCGAACGACAATGATATTAATGGCCAGGATGCCGGCCAGGAAAGGAATCCATAGCCAGGCGATGTCCTTCATGAACTCGTGCAGCACGGATTCGATGATCGTCGTGCCACGCGGAAAGACGAGCTGCACATAAGCCTTCGGGCTGATGTCCGGCGCGGCCAGCGAGATGCCGTAGAGGTCGGGCGTCCGGCCTTTCCCGCCTATCATGAAATAGTGGTAGAGCGAGCCGCCGACGGGCACGAAGGGCTTGGTCAGGCCGGGCGTGGCGTAGATGATGTTTCTGGCGTCGTCGAAGATGATGAAGGCGCCACGGTCGTCGGTGATGTCGGCGGTCAATGACGGATCGAAATGATAGACGACCTTGCCGTCTTCGACAGCGAGCCCCTTGGTGATCTCGCTGGCGAACAGCTGCAGCGTCCCTTCATAGAAGGGCGAATGTGCATCGTGAAAGCGCGAGTAGAGATAGAAGGCGCCGGCCCCCACCGCGATCGCGCTGACGAGAACCAAGCCGAGCACAAGTCGGGTGAACAGACGGCGCGGCAGAAAGGTCACGGCTGAACATCCTGAAGGATGTAGCCGATACCGCGAAGGGTGTGGATCTGGGGCTTGGCGTCGGCCTGCATCAGCTTCTTGCGGACCCGGTGCACCAGCACTTCCAACGCGTTACTGCTGACTTCCTCGTCGAAGCCGTAGAGCGCTTCTTCGAGCGACGCCTTGGAGATGACGCGTCCGGCATTGCGCATCAGCACTTCGAGGGCACAGGCCTCGCGCCGGCTGAGACCGACCACCGTTTCCGCAACGGTAGCCCGCATTTCCTTGGAATCGAGCTGCAGGTTGCCGACTGTGAGCACCGGTTGGAAGGCGGCACCCGGCCGGCGCAGCATGGCTCTGACCCGGGCGACCAGTTCTTCGATGTCGAACGGCTTGCGCAGATAGTCGTCGGCGCCGCTGTTCAGCCCATCGACCACCGAGGCGACGTCATCGCGCGCCGTCAGCAGCATGATCGGCAGCGTCTTCCCCGAACTGCGAAGGGAGGACAGGAGCTTGATCCCGTCGCCATCTGGCAGACCGATATCGAGCAGCACGCCATCGTAGGACACCATCTGCAGTGCCTGCTCCGCCTCGGCGATAGTGCCGAAGGAGTCGGCGGCAAAGCCGGCTTGCCGCAGGGCATCGGTGATCAAAGCCCTCAGCCTTTCGGTATCCTCGACGAGTAGAACTCGCATGCTCGCTTGCCTTTGCTACCCTGGCCGGGCTCAACCGCGTCCGCGATAGGTCGCAACCCCTTGGTCCGGGAGCCAAAGGTCCTTCGGCGGCGCTCCCGTCTGCCAGAACACGTCGATCGGGATGCCACCGCGTGGATACCAGTAGCCACCGATCCGGAGCCAGCGCGGCTTCAGCAGATCGACAAGCCGGCGCGCGATCATGATGGTGCAATCCTCATGAAACGAACCGTGGTTGCGGAAGGACGTGAGGAACAGCTTCAGTGACTTGGATTCGACGAGCCACTGGTCGGGCACATAGTCGATGACGAGATGCGCGAAATCGGGCTGCCCGGTGACGGGACAAAGGGAGGTGAACTCCGGCGCGGTGAACCGGGCGAGATAGTCGATGTCCGGATGCGGATTGGGCACCCGGTCGAGCACCGCCTCTTCCGGCGAATCCGGGGTCGCGGTCACCTTGCCAAGCTGGTTGGCACCCGTCGCATCACTCGTCATTCGATAAAGTCCCCTGCGCAAACCTGATAAGTCGATCGAAGCCGCCAAAAGCCAGCGCAATTAAGGCAAAAGCGACGGGATGCGCCGCGAACGCGACAACAATGGAGATGCTGCACACAGAAAGCTGCGGCTGAGACGATGGCTCAGATCCCCGCCATCATGAAGCTGGAAAGAATGTTGATGTCATGCGGCTCGCTCGGCATGCCTTCCACCCGATTGCGCCCCTTTCTCTTGGCGAGATACATGCATCCATCGGCACGAGAGATGGCTGAAAGCGGGCTATCGCCCACAAGAGCGGTCGCATAGCCGATGCTCACGGTACAGACATTGTGGAGCGAGTACTGGTGGGGAATGCTGATCGCCTCGATCGCCTTCCTCAGCGCTTCAAGATGCTGACGGAGCTTGTCCGTATCGGTCTCCGTCAGGATCAGGGTGAACTCCTCGCCACCGTAACGAGCGGCGATCTCGTCCGTCCGGCGCGCGAAACGCTGGATCGTGGCGCCCACCATCCGCAACACCTCATCGCCGGCTCTATGCCCGTAGTGATCGTTGTAGAGCTTGAAGGCATCGATATCGATCATCACCACCGTGAAGCCGACACCGTGGCGTTTCAGTCGGCTGAGACTGGCCAGCAGGAAGGCGTCGAGCGCGCGCCGATTGGCCAGCCCCGTCAGCGCATCGCTGTTGACCGAGGCTTCGAGGCTGTCGAGCATCAGGTTCAACGATTGCTCCACAACGGCAAGTTCCGGCAAGGGAGAGGTCTTGGTGACGCGCGACGTCCAGTCGCCGGCCGACACGCGCTCGGCGACGTGGACCACCTGCTTCAGCCCCCGCAGCACGAGCCATTCCAGCAAGCCAATCATCACCAGCGCAATACCTGCGGCGACCAGACCGACCAGCGTCAATCGCCCGATCATGGCGTCGATGGCCGCCTTGCGGATCTTCTCGGTCGATATGGCAAAAGCCATGCGATCGGACGTACCGGGCAGCGTCACGACACCAAAGACATCCTGCCCCGTATCGTAAGTACCGGGTTCGATGAGCCCGTCCCCAAGTTCGGCCAACCGCTTGGTGGTGGTCTCGGAAAGTTTCGTGTCGATGCCAGGCATCGCCCCGCCATCCAGCACCTTGCCCTTGGCATCGATCAGCATCGCGAAGGTCAGGGGATGTTCGAACTGATCGAGGACCGCCTGCCGCAGGTACCTAGTATTGGGGACGATCGCCAACACATAATCGACTTGCTCGTTGGTCCGAATGGCATTGGCCGATTGCGTGATGAGCGTTCCCGAAACGCGACTGGTGATGAAGTCGCTCCAAACAATCTTCGAAGACGACAAAGCGGCGGTAAAATAGTCCCGATCGCCGACATAGACGCCGAGCGCCTTGGGATCTGACGAACAATAGATGATGCCCATCGGCGAGATCAGCGAAATGCGCTCGACCTTTTGCTGCACCTTGAGAACGCGCGAAAGGCTTGCGTCGCAGTCCTCTGGCGGAACAGCCTTGAGCCCACCATAAAGGGCAATGGTTTCAGACAGGCGTTCGACTTCGAGGCGGGCTTCGACGAAAGTCCGCTGCGAACGGGCCAGCGACACCAGCATGCTCTGGTTGATCGCTTGAAGCTGCTTGGCCATGTCCGATCGCGTGCGCAGCACTTCGCCGGCCAGAAAAGGCACCAGGCCAACGAAAACCGCGGCCAGAATGACCATGCGAATTTTGAGCAGCCTGAACATGCGATTCCGTTGAGCGGGTTACAGTCGATATATAATTTTCAATGTATATATAAACCGCTAACGCCATATCCTAGATTTGCTTCTCTACTTTATACCCAGAAATCATAGATAAGAAAACAGCTGCTTTCAATAAGCAGGAGCAATATTGGCGCGACCCCGCCCTGTAATTCCGCCAGGTCGAAATGCCACGATGACTTCGTATTGTAACGTTTTAAGAGGAACAAGGGCTCAGGCTCTGGTTTTTAATTAGGAGCCCAGATCAAAATCGCCCAGCTCTTCGTGAATAGCAGCAACGATTTCAGAACGTTGCTCTGCCCCCTGCCCACCGATCGAAGCGAGCGTCAGGCAGAGAAGACGTAATACACTGGCCACCGCCGTATGCGACGGTCCCAGTGCGAAGCTCGCCGCGTGGCAGGGTAGCACCACCTTGGAATGGCGCTGCAGTTCCAGCATCGAGGAACGGTCGGTGACGGTGACGACGTTGAGCCGACTGGTCGCCGCATAGGCAAGGATCGGCTTCAGCACCGCTTGGTGCGGCGGCAAAGTGATCAGCAGCAGCGCATCCTTGGGGCCAGCCATGGCCAGATCCTCGGCCCATGAACCCTGATTGATGCCAAGGATCATCACTGAATGCCGGAGACGGGCCAGCAGCAGTCGGACGTAGCGCGCAAAGCCCTCATCGACGCCAAGGCCAAGCACCCAGACATGCGGCGCCCTATAGATCAGTTCGGCGGCCTGCCGCACCTTGTCGGAGCGCATTTCCTCGAAGGTGCGGGTGAGATTGCTGATCTCAAGTTCCAGATGCGTGCTGAGGCTGCGCCCCAGCGCCACCTCGGTCGACTGGGTAACTGAGAGCTCATAGGGCTCGGTGCGGTTGCGCTCCTCGCGCGACTGCAGGCGCACCTCGTTGAAATCAGTGTAGCCGAGATGCTGGAAGAAGCGCGCCGCCGTCGCCTTGGAGACACCAGCCATCTCGGCGATCTCCGTGGCCGAATAGGAGAGGATGTCGTCGGGGCGGTCGAGGATCAGTCGTGCGAGCTTCTGCTCACCAGCCGTGAGCCGGGCAAAGCGTTCCTGAATACGTAAGACCAGCCTCGATGCCATCCCAATCCGCCCCGGTTTGCTGCGGCGTACAAAAAAACAATAGCGCACCACTTGCAATAATGAAACCCGTGTTTCATTCTCGATGAAACAGTGAAACAGAGGGGAACGGCAGGTGCGGCAATCTCGCCTCATCCGGCAGCGGATCTGGGAACGGCTCAAGGAAGTCGCCGTGCCCGATGCCCGCTTTCACACCGATTTCTCCAGCTTCATTCCCGATTTTGCCGGCTCATCGGAAGCAACCGAGCGACTGATGGCCCACGTTGCCGCGGCCGGCGACGGCCTCGTCTTCGTCACGCCCGACAACTCCATGGCCGCGCTGCGTGTGGCGCTGGCCAAGGCCGGTCGCCCCTTCGTCATCTCCACCTACAACATCAGGCGCGGCTTCCTGCTGCTCGAAGCCGGCGCGCTGGCGTCGGACCTCGCCTTCGCCGCCGCCTGGCTCGACGGCATCGAGCACTTCGCGCAGCCGATCAGCCTCAGGGAAATCTGCGCCTTCGAGCGCTTCGCCTTCCTCGCCACCGGCGCCTCGGCGGTCACCACCGACGGTCTGCGCTTCGGCAAGGGTCACGGCTTCTTCGATCTCGAATGGGGCATGTTCTCCGATGTCGGTCTCGTCGGTGACCGTACGCCGGTCTTCGCCGTCGTTCATGACGTTCAGGTGGTCGACGATCGCCTGCCGCCGAGCGCCACCGACATCGCCGTCGATTTCATCGCCACACCGAGCAGGCTGATTTCCGTCGAGCGCCAGCATCGCCGGCCGCGCGGCATCCGCTGGGAGCTGCTCGCCCATGACGAAATCGCCGAAAACCCGCCGCTTGCCGAATTGGCGCGCCTCAGAGGCATCGCCTGATCCCATCCCCGCCAAAGGGGATGCTTGAAAAACAAAAACCGGGGAACCTGAACGGAGTTTGAGCCAATGATCACCGCCTTGAACCGACGCCACTTCCTGGGCCTTGCCGGCGCCGCCGCCACGCTGCCGCTCATCGGTCGCAGCGCCTTTGCCGCCACGCCCTTCACCTTCCAGGCCTCCTGGATCAACGACGCCGAATTCACCGGCTACTTCACGGCCATGGACAAGGGCTTCTACGCCGCCGAAGGCCTCGACCTTACCTATCTACCCGGCGGTCCGGACGTCATTCCCGAAAGCGCGCTGATCGCCGGCAAGGCCGACCTGACGCTGACGACGCCCGACACCACCATCCAGGCCATCGTCGACCAGGGCGCGCCGTTCAAGATCATCGGCACGCAGTACCAGAAGAACCCGCTCGGCGTGGTGTCTCTCGCCAAGAACCCGATCAAGAAGCCGGAAGACCTGATCGGCAAGACGCTGGCCGTGCCGCCGGTCAACGTCATTTCCGTCGAGGCGATGCTGAAGATCTCCGGCGTCGATCGCAGCAAGGTCAACATCGTCCCCTACGCCTACGACCCGACGCCGCTCATCAAGGGTGAGATCGACGCCTCCGTCGATTTCACCACCAACGTGCCCTACACCATCGAGCAGTCGGGCGAGAAGGCAACGTCCTTCCTGCTCTACGATTTCGGCTTCACCATCTTCAACGACACGGTGGTGGTCACCGAGGAGACTCTGAAGACCAAGCGCAAGGAAATCGTCGCCTTCCTGCACGCCAGCCGCAAGGGCTGGGTCGAAGCGCTGAAGGACCCGGCCGCCTATCCGCCGACCTTCAAGGACAGCTGGTTCAAGGGCACCGGCCGCTCGATCGACAACGAGGTCTACTTCAATACCGCCCAGAAGCCGCTGATCGACAGCCCGGCCGGCATCTTCGCCATGACCGAGGAGGCGATCGCCGCCAACATCAAGGCGCTCGCCGCTGTCGGCATCACCGCCAAGCGCGAGTATTTCGACACCACCATCGCCCAGGAAATCTGATGGCGGGCTCACCTGGCATTCATCTCAATGGGTTGTCGCGCATGTTCACCATGCGCGGCGACACCGTGACCGCGCTGTCCGACGTCAGTCTCGACTGCCCGGAAGGCTCGTTCACGGCGCTGATCGGCCCGTCCGGTTGCGGCAAGTCAACGCTGCTGCGCATCGCGCTCGGCCTCGACGAGCCGGACGCCGGCCACGTCAGCCTGCTCGGCAAGCCGCCCCGCCAGGCGGCAAAGGAAGGGCTGACCGGCATCGCCTTTCAGGACAGTGCGCTGATGCCCTGGCGCTCGGTGGAAGCCAACATCGCCCTGCCGCTCGACGTGCTCGGCCGCAAGCGCGCCGCATCGGCCGACAAGATCGCCCATCTCATCGACCTCGTCGGCCTCAAAGGTTTCGAGGCGTCGCTGCCCGGCGAACTCTCCGGCGGCATGCGCCAACGCGTCGCCATCGCCCGGGCGCTGGTCACCGATCCCTCCATCCTGTTTCTCGACGAACCTTTCGGCGCCCTCGACCAGATCCTGCGCCGCCAGATGAACCTCGAGCTGCAGCGCATCTGGCTCGAAGGGCGGGCCACCACGCTGCTCGTCACCCATGGCATCGATGAAGCAGTGTTTCTCGCCGATCGCGTTGTGGTCATGCAAAGCAAGCCGGGCCGCATTGCCGAGATCATCGACATTCCCTTCGCCCGCCCGCGCCTGCCCAGCCTGTTCTTCGATCCCGCCTTCCATGCTCTTGAGGACCGGATCGCGGAGGCCCTGCATGGCCACTGATCGGCGCCTGCCCCGCCTCGCTCTCGATCTCGCCGTGCTCCTCGTCGCTTGGGAGATCGTCGGCCAATGGAAGCTGGTGGCCAGCGGCGCCCTGCCCGCCCCCAGCGCTATCGTCACACGCTTCATCGCCGATTTCTCGGACTATCCGCCGCATATCCTGGCGACGCTGGCCGGTGCCAGCGCCGGCTTCGTCATCGGCAACCTCCTCGCCGTCGCGGCTGGTGTCGTCTTCGCCCTGTGGCCGTTCACCGCCCGGCTGAGCCGCGGGCTCAACATCGCCCTGTTCGCGCTGCCGCCGATCGCCATATCGCCCATTCTGGTGCTGACGCTGTCCGGCATGGCGCCCCGCATCGTTCTCGCCGCCCTCGGCTGCTACTTCGTTACCATGACCGCGACGGTAACCGGCGTCAGTCAGAGCGACCGCCGCCTGCTCGACCTCGTCTCGGCCTATGGCGGCGGAAGGCTTACCACCTTCCGCCTGGTGCAGTTTCGTAGCGCCCTGCCGGTCATCGTCGCCGGCCTGCGCGTCGCGGCGCCCAACGCCGTGCTCGGCTCCATCCTCGCCGAATTCGGCGGCGGCGGACGCTACGGCCTCGGCGCCTATCTGATCGGCTCGCTCGGACGCGCCGACCCCGCCCGTCTCTGGGGCATCGGCCTCTCCGCCACACTGATCGCCGGCCTCGCCTACGGCCTGTTCGCCCTGCTCGCCTGGAAGATTGCCGGTAGCGGCAGCGCCGTCACCCTGTCGCCCAACGCTCCCAACAGCGACCAACAGCAGGAGACCCTTGGCCAGCGGGCGCTCCTGGCCCTGGGGTCGCTGGCGCTGCCCTTCCTCGTCTGGTGGCTGCTGCTCGCCGCGCTCGGCGTACCCGCAATGATCGCCAAGACACCGGTCGGCCTGTTCGACTACCTGTTCCTGGCGCCCGCGTCGCCAACCGCTCAACACCGCCTGCTCGCCGCCTTCGCGCAGACGCTGCCGCTCACCTTGATCGGGCTTGCCGCCGGCCTCGCCTTCGCCTTCCTCTTGGCGCTCACCTCGGTGCTCAAACCGGCGCTCGTGCGCACCTTCCTGCCGGTGGCGCTTGTTACCCAGACCATGCCGCTGGTGGCGCTGACGCCGCTGCTCGTGCTGATCCTCGGACGTGGCCCGTCGGTGATCCTCTGGATCACGGTGTCGGTCACCTTCTTCCCAGCCTTCGTCACGCTGGCCCAGGGCCTTTCCATGGTGCCGCGCACCGCGCTCGACGTGCCCCGCGCCTATGGCGGTAGCCCGTGGACGACCCTGCGCCTCGTCGCGCTGCCGGCCTCGCTGCCCTTCCTGTTCGCCGCCACCCGGCTGACCGTGCCGCGCGCCCTGCTCGGGGTGATGATCGCCGAATGGCTCGCCACCGGCACCGGCCTCGGCAACCTCCTCAACCAGTCTCGCGGCTATCTCGACTACGGCATGATCTGGTCGGTCGCCGTGCTGTCGGTGGTGGTCGCCGTCATCTTCTACCAGATCGTTCTCGCCATCGAACACCGGACGCTTCGGCGTCTCGGCATGACATCCGCCGGATAACAGGCCGGACAACCGGCCAAACAGCAGGGATGAGACACATGGATATCGTCGCACACAAGGCCGCCATCCGCGAGCGCGTCTGGGCGGAGCTACGCAAGGTCGCCGTGCCCGACAGCCGCTTCCACTACAATTTCGGTGAGTTCATCGCCGACTTCGAAGGCGGCGAGGCGGCCGTCGACAGGCTGATCGCCCATCCCTTCTATGAAAACGCCGAGTTCATCTTCATCACGCCCGACAACTGCCTCGACCGCCTGCGCCTCAAGGCGCTGCAGGATGGCAAGACGGTGCTGATCACCACCTATTCCATCAAGCGCGGCTTCTGGATTCTCGACCCCAAGGTCATCGCGCCGGAGCTCTACCTCTACGCCTCGACGCTCGACGGCATGGAGCGTGTCGGCCGGCCCGTTAGCCTCGCGGAGATCGCCAAGATGCCGACGGTCGACTACATGGTCACCGGCACCGGCGCCATTAATCTCGACGGCGTGCGCTTCGGCAAGGGCCACGGCTTCTTCGACGCCGAATGGGGCATGCTCTACACCATCGGCCGCATAACCACGGCAACGCCTTGCGCCGCCGTCGTCCACGACTGCCAACTGCTAGCAGAAAAGCTGACGCCCGATGTCTATGACACGGTGGTCGACGCCATCTTCACGCCGACCAAGACAGTCACCGTGCCCAACCCGCACAAGCCGACCTGCGGCATCCTCTGGGACCGCCTGGACACCGTGATGTTCGACACCATCCCGCCGCTTCAGGAACTGAAGGCGATGGCCATCTGAATATGAAAAGAGCCACCGCCCGGAGGGCTGGTGGCTCTTCGTCATTGTCGCGCCATAACGGCGATGGGAGAGGTTCAGGCGGCAAGCTCGAACCGGATGGGCTGGGCGCCCTTCCAGAGGCACATCTTGCCAAGCTCGGGCAGATGCTCGAGCCCCGACGTGACCGTGACGAAATGGTTGCCGGCGAGCTGGCCGACCTTCGAGGCGAAGTCCACACCACCGTAGGCGAGCAGGATTTCCGTCTCGCTGATGCCACCGGGATAGAGGATGAACTGGCCCGGCGCCGGATGGCTGGTGTGGTTCTCGTAGGTCACGCCGAAATCATAATCGCCGAGCGGAATCCACACGCCCTCGCCAGACCAGCGCACATGAACGATCTGCCCCTCGAAGGGCAGCCGCTGCAGAAAGGCGGCCGAGGTCTTCGGCGCCAGTTCGGTTTCGAGCCGCGCGTCGAAGGTGAACGGTCCGGCGGTGATCTTGAGCTTCATGGTCACAGGAACTCCCTGTCGAAATCTGACTGTCTGTGCGCCTGGAAAGGTCGACGAGCAGTGGCGCTTATCGCCCTTTCGTCCCACCAGACAGTCCTCCTCTAGCATGACTTTGCCACCGAGTCGCACCACGCGCGGCGCGTCATGTCCGAATTCCTTGGTTGGAACAGCTTGGGCAAAGAGCGCTGGTGGCTCACTCGGCCGCCTGCACCATCATGCCATCGAGGATCCGCCGGATTTCCGGGCGGCAGGAGCCACAGTTGGTACCGGCCGCCGTCGCCGCGCCCACGGCATCGACCGAACCGCAGCCCGAGGCAATGGCGGCGCGGATTTCGTTGATGCCGACGCTAGCGCAGGAACAGACGATGGCGCCCTTGTCGCTGCCGCCCTTGCCGGGACGACCGGCCACCACTTCGGCCCGCCGGTGCGGGTCGGTGAAGCTCTGGCCGAGCTGCTCAGCCGCCCAGGGCCGGGAGACGGCGACGGGGCCCTTGCCGACATAGAGCGCTGCGAGAAGGCGCGGGCCTTCAAAGGCGGCCATGCGAGTCCCTGTGCGATCATAGTAGCCGATAATGTCCGCCTCGCCCGGCAGGCCGGTCACCCAGCGCAGCCAATCCTCCCAGCCCTCCGCCGGCTCAGCGCCGGCCAGCTCCAGCCGCCAGCCGTGATCGGTGCGGGCGAGCGCCCAATAGTCGGTATCGACGCCCTCGGGCTTGCTCTCGGAAACCAGGAAGCCATGCAGCTCGCTGTCGTGGCGGCGCAGCCGCACCGCCGTATGTTTCAAAGCAGGCTGGCCGGAGACCGCATCGACCCGGCCGGGGAACAGGGCATTGACGCGGGCGAGTGCCGAGGTCTCGCCTGTCCAGTGCATGGGGACGAAGAGGTTGCAGCGCGCCTGCCGGTCGGCGAGCAAGGCGCGCACGATGACGCGGCCGCCCTCGGCGCTTTCGATCTCCACCAGGTCGGCGTCGTCGATGCCGCAGGCTCTTGCGTCGGCCGGATGGATCTCGGCGAAGGGTTCGGCGAGATGGGCGGAGAGGCGCGGCGATTTGCCTGTGCGCGTCATGGTGTGCCAGTGGTCGCGAATGCGGCCGGTGTTGAGCACGAAGGGAAAGTCCCAGTTGGTGCGGCGCTCGGCCTCGCCCTGGGTGGCGATAAAGCGGGCCCGGCCGTTAGGGTGATAGAAACGGCCATCGGCGAAGAAGCGGCTGCCTCCATCGGGGGATTGTGAGCCCGCCGGCTGTGGCCATTGGAAGGGCTTCAGCCGCTCGTAGCTGGCGGCGTCGATGCCGGCATGGGCGGAAATGTTGAAGTCGCGCGCCCCGCCATTTTCGAAGCCCGACAGCGCCGCATGTTCGGCAAAGATCTGGTGCGGCCCGTCATAGGTGAAGGCGTCGCCAAAGCCCATGCGGCGGCCGACCTCGGCGAACTGCCACCAGTCGGCCCTCGCCTCCCCCGGACCAGGGCGGAACCCGCGCTGGCGGGAGATGCGCCGCTCGGAATTGGTGACGGTGCCCGCCTTCTCGCTCCAGCCGAGCGAAGGCAGCAGCACATGGGCAAGCCGCGCGGTGTCGGTATCGCCTTGGATGTCGGAGACGACCACGAAGGGACAGGCTTCGATGGCCGCCCGCACCCGGTCGGCATCGGGCATCGACACCACGGGATTGGTCGCCATGATCCACAGCGCCTTGACGCGGCCGTCGGCCACCGCCTCGAACAGATCCACCGCCTTAAGGCCCGGCCGCTCGGCGATCGCTGGTGCGGCCCAGAAGCGGCCGACCCGGTCTCGGTCACCGGCATCATCCAGATTCATGTGGGCCGCCAGCATGTTGGCGAGTCCGCCCACCTCGCGCCCGCCCATGGCGTTGGGCTGGCCGGTCAGCGACAGCGGCCCCATGCCCGGCCGGCCGATGCGGCCGGTGATGAGGTGGCAGTTGATGATGGCGTTGACCTTGTCGCTGCCCGACGACGATTGGTTCACGCCTTGGCTGAACAGCGTCACCACCTTTTCTGTCTTGGCGAAACGCTCGTAGAAGGCGGCGATCTCCTGCGGCAACAGGCCGGTGATCTCGGCGATTTCGCTGGGGCCGAGCTGTCGCGCCTCGGCGAGCGCCACCTCAAGCCCCACCGTGGCATCGGCCACGAAATTGAGGTCGGTCCAGCCGTTGTCGTAGAGATGGGTGAGGAGGCCGTTGAATAGCGCCACGTCGCCATCGGCGCGGACGGAGAGATGCAGGTCGGCGATGTCGCTGGTCGCAGTGCGGCGGGGATCGATCACCACCACCGCCATTTCGGGACGCGCCGCCTTGGCCGCCGCGAGGCGCTGGTAAAGCACGGGGTGGCACCAGGCCATGTTGGAGCCGACGATCACCACCAGCTCGGCCTGCTCAATGTCCTCGTAATTGCCCGGCACCGTATCTGAGCCGAAGGCACGCCGATGGCCCGCCACCGACGACGCCATGCAGAGGCGCGAGTTGGTGTCGATGTTCGCCGCGCCGATGAAGCCCTTCATCAGCTTGTTGGCGACGTAATAGTCCTCGGTGAGGAGCTGGCCCGAGAGATAGAAGGCGACGGCCTCCGGGCCGTGCTCGGCGATGGTCTCCCTGAAGGTGGCCGCCACGAGATCCAGAGCCTCGTCCCAACCCGCCTGCCGCCCGCCGATCTCCGGATGGAGGATGCGGCCATCATCCCCCAGCGTCTCGGCCAGCGCCGAGCCCTTGGAGCAGAGCCGGCCGAAGTTGGCGGGGTGATCGGGATCGCCCGAAACGCTCATCCGCCCGTCATCATCGACGCGAACGAGCACACCGCAGCCGACGCCGCAGTAGGGACAGGTGGTGCGCGTTTCCGTGAGCATTCTCGGGCAGTCTCTCCGGGCCTACTCTGCGGCGATGCGCATTTCGGCGAGGTCGAGCCGAAGCGTACCGTTGTCGTTACGCACGGCGACAGTCCGAACCTGCCCGATATCGGCACCCTGCGCTTCACCTGACTCCAGCGAGATCACCCAGTTGTGCAGCGGGCATGTCACGCTGGTGCCGTGGACGATGCCCTGGCTGAGCGGCCCGCGTTTGTGCGGGCAACTATCCTCCATGGCGAACACCTTGTCATCGACGGTGCGGAACACGGCGATCCGCCCTTCCGGCGTGTCGACGCAACGCGCCCCGCGCAGCGGAATATCCTCAAGACGGCCGATGGTAACCCAGGTCATTGCTTGATCCTTCTCGTGAATTACTCTGCGGCCTCGCTGAAGCAGGTCAGCGGCTTGAACTCATGCTTGTCCTTGCCCGAGACGCGCTCGGACCAGGGGTCGACCTGGGCGAACTTCTGGCTGAACACGAAGCGGTCGAAATAGCCCTTGCGCTTTTCCGCATCGTCCATGATCTGGCGGCGGATCTCGTCGAGGCCGACGCGTTTGGCCCACTTGTAGATGCGCTCGAGATAGCGGCCCTGCTCGCGGTACATCTGCGTCAGCGCGACGATATGCTCCAGCGCCTCGTCCTCGTTCCGGACCATGCCGAGCACTTCCGTGCCCTTGATCTCCAGCCCCGCCGCGCCAGCGAAGTGAATCTCGAAGCCGCTATCGACGCAGATGACGCCGATGTCCTTGCAGGTGGCCTCTGCGCAGTTACGCGGGCAACCGGAGACGGCGAGCTTCAGCTTGGCCGGCGTCCACGAGCCCCACATGAATTTCTCAAGCCGGATGCCGAGACCGGTGGAATCCTGCGTTCCGAAGCGGCACCATTCCGAGCCGACGCAGGTCTTCACCGTGCGCAGGCCCTTGGCATAGGCCTGGCCGGAGACGAAGCCGGCCTTGCCGAGATCGGTCCAGACCGCCGGCAGGTCCTCCTTCTGAATGCCCAAGAGGTCGATGCGCTGGCCGCCAGTGACCTTGACCATCGGCACCTCGAACTTGTCGACCACATCGGCGATGGCTCTGAGTTCGGCGGCCGAGGTGACGCCGCCCCACATGCGCGGCACCACCGAATAGGTACCGTCCTTCTGGATGTTGGCGTGGACGCGCTCGTTGATGAAGCGCGACTGGTAGTCGTCGGCATATTCGTCCGGCCAATCGCAGACGAGGTAATAATTGAGCGCTGGCCGGCACTTGGCGCAGCCGCAGGAGGTCTTCCATTCCAGCTCCTGCATGACGGCCGGAATGGTCTTGAGCCCCTTGGCAAGGATGAGACGGCGCACGTCATCGTGGCCGAGGTCGGTGCAGTCGCACATCGGCGTCACGGCGGCGGGATTGTAGCGGTCGCCGAGCGTCAGCTTCATCAACTGTTCGACGAGGCCGGTGCAATTGCCGCAAGAGGCGGATGCCTTGGTGTGCGCCCTCACCTCATTGAGCGTCGTCAGCCCCTTGGCCGTGATGGTCGAGGTGATCTTGCCCTTGCAGACGCCGTTGCAGCCGCAGATTTCCGCGTCATCGGGCAAGGCTGCAACGGCCGCCATAGGGTCCAGGGGTGCCCCTCCCTGGAACGACTGGCCGAAGATCAGCGTGTCGCGCATCTCGGAGACGTCGCTGCCCTTCTTCATCAGGTCGAAGAACCAGGAGCCATCGGCCGTATCGCCATAGAGCACGGTGCCGACGATGCGATTGTCCTTCAGCACCAGGCGCTTGTAGACGCCGGCCGATGCATCGCGCAGCACGATCTCCTCGCGGTCGGGCGCCTCGGCGAAATCGCCGGCCGAGAACAGGTTGATGCCGGTGACCTTCAGCTTGGTGTTGGTGACAGAGCCCAGATATTCGGCACTGCCGCCGGCCAGGCGATCGGCCAACGCCTTGGCGCTTTCGTAGAGCGGCGCGACGAGGCCGTAGCAGACGCCGCGATGCTCGGCGCATTCGCCGAGGGCGAAGATGGCCGGATCGGAAGTGGCCATGCCGTCATCGACGACGATGCCGCGGTTGACCGTGAGACCGGCGGCACGAGCCAGCGTGGCGTTGGGGCGGATGCCCACGGCCATCACCACCATCTCGCCGGGAATGACGCGGCCATCCTCCAGCTCGATGCCTTCCACCTTGTCGGTACCGAGGATCGCCTTGGTGTTGGCCTTGGTGATGATGTCGATGCCCCGGTCGGCCAGCGCCTTCTTCAGCATGTAGGCGGCCGGCGGGTCGAGCTGCCGCTCCATGATGGTCGGCATCAGGTGGATGACGGTGACGTCCATGCCCCGGCGCTTCAGGCCATAGGCGGCTTCGAGGCCAAGGAGACCGCCGCCGATGACGATGGCGCGGCCGCCCTTCCTGGCGATCTCCAGCATGCGGTCGACGTCGTCGAGGTCGCGATAGGCGAGCACGCCGGGCAGCTGATGGCCGGGCACCGGGATGACGATCGGCGTCGATCCGGTGGCGATCACCAGCTTGTCGTAGCTAGCCGTCCGACCGTCGGCAGCGGTGACGATGCGCCTGTCACGGTCGATCTCGGTGACGCGGGCGCCCTTCAGAAGCGTCACGCCGTTCTTCGCGTACCAGGCGTCGTCGTGGATGACGATGTCCTCATAGCTCTTCTCGCCCGACAGCACCGGCGACAGCATGATGCGGTCGTAGTTCACGCGCGGTTCGGCGTTGAAGATGGTGACGTCATAGGCGCCGGGCGCCTTCTCGAACAGCTCTTCCAGCATGCGGCCGGGGGCCATGCCGTTGCCGATGATGACGAGTTTCTCGGTCATAAGGCTTACTCCGCGGCTTCCGATGTGCGACGGCTGGCGGCGATCATGGCGCCCGACAGCGTCGTGTAGGCAGCGATCCAGGCGCTGCGGGTCTCCGGCGTGAAGTCGTCCTTGAGACCCTGTTCCAGGGTCCAGATCAGCGCCTCGCCCACCGGCGTGTAATGCTCAGGCCGGACGCCGTAGCCGTTGTGCTTGATCGCCAGAGCCTCGGCCGCCGGCAGGATGCTCGGCAGGTCCTTGAGGCCGTTGACCACGATGCCCAGGGTCATCATCAGCTTGCGGCCCTGCTCCTTGATGTCGCCCTTGAACATCGGCCGCACCTCCGGCGCGATCTCGAACAGGCGGCCGTAGAACAGCTCGGCGGCGGCCTCCTTGATGGGGACTACCTTGGAAAAGGACGACTGAACGCGTGCGATATCGTCAGGGGTCATGGGCTTTACTCCGCGGCTTCGACGAAGCGGTGGCGCTCGTAGAGGAACTTCAGCACGGCCTCGCGGCACTTGAGGTAGGACCGGTCGGAGGCCAGGGCGATGCGGTCGCGCGGCCGGGGGATCGGCACGTCCAGCACCTCGCCGATATGGGCGGCCGGGCCGTTGGTCATCATGACGATGCGGTCGGACAAGAGCACCGCCTCGTCGACGTCATGGGTGATCATGATCATCGTGTTGCCGAGGCGGGCGTGAATATCCATCACCGCGTCCTGCAGGTGGGCGCGGGTCAGGGCGTCGAGCGCGCCGAACGGCTCGTCGAGCAGCAGGATCTTCGGCTCCATGGCGAGCGCGCGGGCGATGCCGACGCGCTGCTTCATGCCGCCGGAAATCTCGGCCGGCCGCTTGTCCTTGGCGTGGGCCATCTGCACGAGGTCGAGGTTGTGCATCACCCAGTCGTGGCGCTCGGCCCGGCTCTTCCGGCCGGCGAACACCTTGGACACTGCGAGGTTGACGTTCTCGTAGACGCTGAGCCACGGGAGGAGCGAGTGGTTCTGAAACACCACCGCCCGCTCCGGGCCGGGCTCGTTCACTTCCCTGCCCTCAAGCAGGATCGCCCCGGTGGAGACGCGCGTCAGGCCGGCGACGAGGTTGAGCAGCGTCGACTTGCCGCAGCCGGAATGGCCGATGATCGAGACGAACTCGCCCTTGTCGATGGTCAGCGTGACGTTGCTGAGCACGTGGGTGGCGGTGCCGCCACGCTCGAAGCTCTTGTCGATATGGTCGATTTTCAGATAGGCGCTCATCGGGCTCTCCTCAGGCTGCCGTGCGGGTGATGACGCGGCCGAGGAAGGCCACCAGCTTGTCGAGGACGAAGCCGGTGACGCCGATGTAGACGAGCGCCACGATGATGTCGGAGAGGCGCGACGAGTTCCACGCGTCCCAGATGAAGAAGCCGATGCCGACGCCGCCGGTCAGCATTTCCGCCGCGACGATGGCCAGCCACGACAGGCCGATGCCGATGCGCAGGCCGGTGAAGATATAGGGCGCCGCCGCCGGCAGCATGATGCGAAGGAAGAATTCCAGCTGGTTCAGCCGGAGCACGCGGGCGACGTTGCGATAATCCTCGGGGATGTTGCGCACGCCGACGGCGGTGTTGATGATCACCGGCCAGATCGAGGTGATGAAGATCACGAAGATCGCCGACGGCTTGCTGTCCTGGAAGGCGGCGAGCGACAGCGGCAGCCAGGCGAGCGGCGGCACCGTCCTGAGGATCTGGAAGATCGGGTCGAGGCCGCGCATCGCCCACACCGACTGGCCGATCAGCGCGCCGATCGCCACGCCGACGATGGCGGCAAGGCCGAAGCCGATGCCGACACGCTCCAGCGAGATCAGCACCCGCCAGGCAAGGCCGATGTCCTGCGGACCATTGTTGAAGAATGGCTGGGCAATCAGATCGGAACTGTCGCCCCAGATCTGTGAGGGCGGCGGCAGCGGCGCGTTCGCTCCCGAACAGCTCACCTGCCAGACGGCGAGCAGCACGGCCAGCACGATCATGGGCGGGATGATGTTGCGGGCGAGGCTCACGGCGATGCGGCCGAAGTCGATCCGGGTTGCCGGGGCGCGGCCGAGCGGCACGACCTTGCCGGCCGAGGCCGGGCGGCTGGCTGCTTCGATCGGGGCTTTTCTGGCGGTGGCAGTCATGGGGCTGTCTCCGAGGAATCTAGGGTCAGGCCATGGCCTTGATGGCCAACGATGCGAGATAGGCTTGCGGGTTCTCCGGATCGAAGACCTTGCCGTCGAAGAAGGTCTCGGGGCCACGCGAGGTGCCTGCCGGAATATCGGCAGCGGCGACACCGAGGTCCTTGGCGGCGGCGCGCCAGATGTCCTCGCGGTTCACCTTGTCGACCAGCGCCTTGATGTCGGTGTCACCCGGCAGCTTGCCCCAGCGGATGTTCTCGGTGAGGAACCAGGTGTCGTGGCTCTTGAAGGGATAGGAGGCGTGCTCCTTCCAGAACTTCATCTCGAGGCCGGTGTTCTCGACGAGGCGGCCGTTGCCATAGTTGATGGTGCCCTTGAGGCGGCCGAGCACGTCCTTCGGCGGCACGTTGAACCATTGCCGCTTGCCGAGGATGGCCGCCATCTCCTCCTTGTTGTCCATGCTGTCGGCCCACTGCTGGGCCTCCATCACCGCCATCAGCAGCGCCTTGGTGGCGTTCGGGTTGGCCTCGATCCAGTCGGAGCGCAGCGCCAGCGCCTTTTCCGGGTGGCCCTTCCACAGTTCGCCGGTGGTGCAGGCGGTGAAGCCGATACCCTGGTTAACCAGTTGCTCGTTCCACGGCTCGCCGACGCAGAAGGCGTCCATGTTGCCGACCTTCATGTTGGCGACCATCTGCGGCGGCGGCACCACGATGGTGGAAACGTCCTTGTCCGGATCGATGCCGCCGGCCGCCAGCCAGTAGCGGATCCAGAGGTCATGGGTGCCGCCGGGGAAGGTCATCGCCACCTTCACCTCGCCGCCGCCGGCCTTCTTGGCGGCGAAGGCCTCCTTGAGCTTGCTTGCATCGAGGCCGACGCCGGTGCCGGCATAGTCCTTGGCCACCGAGATGCCCTGGCTGTCGAGGTTGAGCCGGGCGAGAATGGACATCGGCACCGGCACGTTGTTCTGCGTCACCTTGCCGGCGGAGATCAGGTAGGGCATGGGCGTCAGGATATGCGCGCCGTCAATGCCGTTGGCCGCTCCGCCCAGCACCAGATTGTCGCGCGTCGCGCCCCAGGAGGCCTGCTTGGCCACCTCGACGTCCGGCAGGCCGTATTTGGCGAACAGGCCCTTTTCCTTGGCGATGATCAGCGGCGCCGCGTCGGTCAGCGCGATATAGCCGAGCTTGACACCGGTCACCTCCGGTCCAGCCGTGGCGGCGAAGGCGCCCGAAGGAAAGGCGGTGCGGACGGCGCCAAGCAGGGCCACCGTGGCGGAGGTCTTCAGGATGGAGCGCCGGGAAATGTCGGTCATGAAATGCCCTCGGATTTGGCGGAGCCTGAACAACAAAAAACGCCGCGAAGCTGAGCCGGTCGTGGGATGTGAGAATCCCGCCAGCAGGAGCTTGCGACGTCGATGTCGGATGGATGATTGCGCGCTATCTCAGCGCCCACCTGCCTTCAGGTCGCCGTTGACCGAGGCAGTTGTATAAAAGCAATGGGCGTGCCAGCTGATCACAGCCCGAAATAGCTATTGTTTTTAAAAGATAATCTCGCCAAAAACCGCAAATGCCCTCTTTTTAATCAGGTGGCGATGTGCTGAAAATCGCGGCGTCAGCCTAGTCAGCTGCCGTCTGATTGGGCGCAGCGAAGCCCCGGATGTAGGCGTCGAGTTCCTTTGGATCGAAACTGCGACCGTCGATGAAGGGATCGGCGACAGCCTCCTCGCAAGGCCCCTCCGAAAGCCCCAGGGCTTCCGAATAGAGATCCGAGCGGAAGGCGGAAGCGGCCGTGGCGGCGGCTTCCGGCGAATAGGCAACCTGCCCCCAGCGAACCATCTGGCTGTAGACCCAGAGCGCCTGCGCCGTCGACGGGCAGTTGGCTTCCGCCCCGTGGAATACGAAGTAGTTGGGCATCAGACGTCGATTGCCCTTGGCGTCGAGCGCAAACTGGCCGGCCAGCACGTGCCTGATGATCTCCACGGGCGCGTCGAGATTGGCCTCTTGCGCCAGAAGTTCGGCCAGCGCGCCGTGATTGGCCGTGTCGTCGCACCAGCGTGCAGCGGCATTCAGCGCCACAATCAGCCGCGATACGCTGTCGCGGTTACGGTCGGCCCAGTCGGGGCGAAGGCCGATGACCTTTTCCGGCGACGACGCCCAGATATCCTGCTTGGTCGCCACGATGCGCCCGACGCCCCGCTCCGAGGCGATCATGTTCCACGGCGCACCGACACAGAAACCGTCGATCGCCCCGGCGGCAAGCGCATCCGAGGTCATTGGCGGCGGCACCACCCGCAACCGGATGTCACGGTCCGGATCGACACCGCCGGCCGCCAACCAATAGCGCAGCTCGTAGTTATGGGAGGAATAGGGATAGGTCATGCCGAGCGTCAGCGGACCTTCGCCATTGTTCTTTCTAGCGGCGATCACCCGTGACAATGCCCTGGCGCAATCGAGCGCCGAGGCGTCGTCGGCCAGCCCGGTCAGTGCTTGCATCTGCTCGAAGAGGCGCACCGACAGCGTGATGGCGTTACCGCCCCGCCCCAGCACGAAGGGCGCAATGGTCGGTGACGGGTTGGAGCCGAGCTCCAGCATGGCGGCGATCGGCATCGGTGACAGCATGTGCGCCACATCGAACTGCCGGAAGGCCAGGCGATCGCGGATATTGGCCCAGGAAACATCGCGGACGAGATCAAGCGTCAGCCCCTCGCGGCTGGCAAAGCCCAACTCGGCGGCGGCGATCAGCACCGACGCATCGACCAGCGGAATGAACCCAGCCCTGAGATGCGTCTGCTCGGGCCCGGAGGTGACAGCCGGGGCGGCGATATCGGAATGATCCATCGTGTTCATCGCCTAGGCTCCATCACATGAGCAGGCCGGCCGCCGTCACCACGGACTGGGCGATATCGACCAACTTCTTCTTTTCGTTCATCGCCGTCTGGCGCATCAGCGCATAGGCTTCCTCTTCGCTGAGGTTGCGGAGCTTCATCAGGATGCCCTTGGCCCGCTCGACCACCTTGCGATCCTCAAGCGCCGACTTGGCCTCGGCCAGTTCCCGCTGCAAACGGCTGAAGGCATTGAAGCGGATGACGGCCATGTCGAGAATGGGCTTCACCCGCTCCTTCCTGAGACCATCGACGATGTAGGCCGACACGCCCGCCTCCACCGCCGCCTCGATAGATGCCGAATCCGAGCGATCGACGAACATGGCGATGGGGCGGCTGACCGACCGCGTCAGTTGGAACAGGTGCTCCATCATGTCGCGGTTGGGGTTCTCGATATCGATGATGATCACGTCTGGCCGGGTCGTCTCGATGACGCGGGCAATGCCATTCACCGTATGAACGACGGTGACATGCTTGTGCCCCGCCTCGCGCAGCCCATCCTCGATGATGGCCGCGCGCACCGCGTTCTCGTCGATGACAAGGATTGTCAGGTCGAAGTGACTCATGGCCTAGGGATGCCCGAGCGCGATCCCAAAGGCAAGACGTACCGGCTATTACATACTCCTGGCCGTGCTCACTCCTTTTCCGAGCCGGCCTCACGCTGCAAACGTCGAGATCACCCTATCCTGTCCATCGACGAACAGCGCCGACATGCCCAGCCGTCGGGCCAGCGTCACGCCTTCATCGAGGCCGCGCACCAGAAGCGCCGTCGCCCAGGCGTCGGCGGCCATGCAGTTCTCCGCCAGGACGGTGACCGCCGCGACGCCATTGTCGAGCGGCTCGCCGGAGCGCGGGTCCATGGTGTGGGTGACAGTGCGGCCGGCCACCTCGTGGCGGTGGCGATAGCCACCAGAAGTCGCCACCGCGACGTCTTCCAGTTCCAACACGCCCATCAGCTCGCGCGCGCCAACGACCGGGCGCTCGTGGCCGATGGCCCAGGCGGTTCCGTCGGGCTTGCGGCCGCTCGCCCGCATCTCACCGTCGATGCCGACCAGCCAGGACGCGATGCCGAAGCGGTCCATGGTCTCGCCAAGGCGGTCAACGCCATAGCCCTTGGCGATGCCCGAGAGGTCGAGGCGCAGCGGCGCCCATTTGCGCACCCGCCGGCCGGCCGCGTCGAGTTCCAGATTCTTGAGGGCGACGCTCGTCAAGGCCGGCTTGCTGTCGCTCCGGGCATCGGCTCCGAAGCCCCAGGCGGCGACCAGATCGCCGACGCCGACATCGAAGGCGCCGCCCGACGCCTCGCCGATGGCGAGACCCGCCTCGATCACCGCGATGGTCTCGGCCGGCAGGTCGACCCAGGCACCGACCGGCGCCGCGTTGAGCCGGTTGAGGTCGGAATCCCGCCGATAGGTCGACATCTGCCGATCGACCTCGTCGACCGATGCTTGCAGGGCGAGACGGAGATCGTCGTGCCAGCCGAGCGGATCGCCATGGAATACCGCCGACCAGCGCGCGCCCATGGTGGGACCGCTCAGAGCGAGCTTCACGAGATCAGTAGACATCTTCGACATAGCGTCCGTCCGACTTGAGGGTGGCGAGATCGAGGCCGAGCGGCCTGACGACACCGCCGAGAGCATGGGTGACGGCATCGGCCATGTCGCGGCCGCCGCACACCAGCACCTGGGCACCGTGGCGGATCAGCTCGCGCAGCTTGGGAGCGTCGGCGGCGAGGCGATCCTGGATGTAGCCGCCGTCCGGCCCGCGCGAGAAGGCGGTGGTCAGCGAGGTCAGCCGCTTTTCGGCGAGATGCTCGGCCAACTCATGCTCGTAGAGGAAGTCCGACGACGGGCTGCGGCCACCCCAGTAGAGATGCACCGGACGCCGATCGTCGTTGGCCCGCACGAAGCCGGTGAGCGGCCCGATGCCGGCGCCGGCGCCGATCAGGATCAGCGGCGCCCTGCCCTCGATCGGCCGGAAGCGCGGATTGGTGCGGACGAAGGCGTTGATATGCTCGCCGGGCGCGATGGCATGCAGATAGGACGAGCAGACACCGCCCTCCCGGAGGCGCACGCAGATTTCCAGGAAGCCGTCGCGCGCCGAGGAAGCCAGCGAGTAGAAGCGAGGCATGGTCTCGCCCGGCGGCAGCATACCGAGAATGTCGCCAGCTTCGAACTCGGTCGACTTCCTGTCGGCGGCAAAGCGCATGATGGCAACCGGAGCGCCGACCGCCTCGCCGTAGAGCTCGCTGGAGATGAGCTCATACGGTTCGGTCTTCGGCAGGCGGGCGCGGTGGTTGAGCGTCAGCTCGTGGCCGAGCACATCGCCGAGATCGCGGCCCCAGGCGGCGAACTCCTGCGCCGACTGACGGTCGACGCGCTTCAGCCCCATCATGACAGGCCAGCCCTTGGCAGTCACCGCCTCCGATACATCCTGCGCAAAGCGGCAAAAATGCGGGAAGCTGCGATCGCCAAAGCCAAGCACGGCCACCGGCACCGAACCCTGGAGACCGGCAAGGCGAGCGAGGAAAGCATTGGCCGAGGCTGGCGCGCCGCCATCGCCATAGGTGGCCGTCAGGATCAGCAGCCGCTCCGCCGAAAGATGGGCTGACGACAGAGCATTCATCGGCGCCGTATGAACGCGATGGCCAGCAGCGGTCAGCGCCTCGTGCAGCGTGCCGGCAAAGCCCCAGGTGGTGTTGCCCTCGCTGCCCACCAGGATCACCGTATCGGCCGAGCGGGCCGCGACATTGGCGGCGATGGCCGGACGGCTGGAGCGGCGACGCCACCACATAAGAACGCCGGTGACACCGAGCAGCGGCACCGAGCCGGAGGCCGCGCCGAGCAGCAGGCCGAGCGCCCAGGCGCCACGGCCGGTGTGCAGCATCAGGACAGTCTCGCGGACACGGTCCCACATATTGGCCGGCGTGAAGGCAAGCTCAGCGCCCGACGAGGCGTCGATGCTGGATTCACCCTGCCGGGTCACCGCCGTATAGACATCGGTCGGATCGCCCTGGGCCGGAAAAGTCAGTTCGCGCAGGTCGGCGACGGAAATGGACTGCAGACCGAACAGGCTGCCGACCGGCGCCGCCGGCCCACCGCTGCTCTGCACCATCGCCGGCATCGCATCGGCCGAGGGATCCGGGATGAAACCGAAGGTGTCCGCCGACATGAACAAACCGGAGAGCGACGACAGCATCAGGCCGACGACGGCAAAGCGGCTGATCTCGCCATGCAGGCGAGTCAGGAGATCGCCACGCACCGGCGCGAAATAACCGCGCCAACCGCCCAGCGAGCGCATCAGCAGGAAGATGCCGGAGAGGCTCAGCGCCAGCATGCCGAGAGCCGCCACGCCCGTGCCGATCTTGCCGGCATTGCCGAGGAACAGCGAGCGGTGCAGCTCGGTCACCCAGCGCACCATCGCCGACTGGGTTTGCGGCGTGCCGATCGCGGCGCCTGTCGCGGGATCGACCTGTTCGGTACCGCTGACGCCGTTGTCGGCATAGGAGACGGTCACCGCACCGCTCGGCCGCACGGTGATCTTGTCGATCTCCTGGTGGCGCGCGCTCACCGCCTCGGCCAGCGTGGCGACGCTGACGCCCGAGGAAATCGCGGGATTGGCCAGCCGGTCGAGGGCCGGCGTGACCGACAGGAATGCGCCAGAGACGGCGATCACCGTCAGCAGGATGGCGAAGACGACACCGGGCAGCGAGTGGATGCGACGCAACATGGAGGAGATCCCAGGCGCAGGAGGAAGGCGATCAGTAGGAGACGGTGAGCGACTGAACGTAGCCATTGCCAGGCGTGGGCTTGCCGGCCGATGCAGCACTGAGCGGCGCGGCGGCATCGGCTGCATATTCGTTGCCGCCCTCGATGGCGGTATCCACCAGCACCTTGTAACCGGCGTTGAGCATGGCGTCGGCAACCTCGGTGGTCACCTTCAGCGTGCCACCCGAGCCGATGCTGGCGCCGGTCAGCCCGTCGATCGGACCGCGAGCGCCGCGAGCCCAGCCTGACAGATGGCGGTAATACTTCGCCCGGGAGCCAGCGACATGCAGCGTCTGCACCACCTTGCCCTGGGGATCGGTGACATAGATTGCCGCGTAGAGGCCGTAACCGCCGTAGTTGGCGAACTGCGCCGTGACGGTGACCGGCTTGGCGACGGCCAGCGTGGGCAGCGCGATGGCAGCGGCAATGCCGAGCGGCAGGGCGTAAGTGGGTTTCATCGAAGGCTCCTGTGCTTTTGCGACAGGAGATCAATGACCCGATGACCTGACAGCTACCTGACAGTCACGCGGAAAGTCGTTCAGCTGGCTGTCAGCTTCGTTAAGCCTGCCGGCCTCCCGCGAGGCCGCTGACCCGCACCGAGACGCCATCTGCCCAGCCGTCCACCGGCGAAGTGACCGCCATCTCAAGCCCAGCCCCGCGACAGACGGCGGCGACGATGGCGAGGCCGAGACCCGATCCATCCGACCGGCTGGTACCGCGCTCGAACGGCCGCATCAGCCGCTCCACCTCGCCCTCCGCCACGACTGGACCGTGATTGCGTACGGTAAGGCCATCGGCCTCCAGCAGCACCTCGACCGAATCATCCGGCGTGCCGTGTTTCAGGGCGTTTTCGATGAGGTTGCGGGCAAGCACGGCGAAGGCGTCGGGATCGACGTCGGACGGCGCACCCTCGTCGGGCACCGTGAGATCGATGCGCTCGTCGGCATCGCTCGACCGGCCGATCTCGTCGACCACCAGCGCCAACACGCCGGCAAGATCGGACGGCCGCTCAGCAATGAGGCCGCCGCCTTCGGCCTTGGCGAGCTGCAAAAGCTTCTCCGACAGGCGCGTCAGGCGACGCAGCGCGCTTTCGATGGAGCGGGCGCGCTCGCGGTTGGCCTCCGGCATTTCGGCGATCAGCCGCTGCGTCTGGGCCAGCGCGGCGGCAATCGGCGTCCGAAGTTCATGCGCGCTGTTGGCCGTGAAGCTGCGTTCGGCCTCTAGCGCACTGCGCAATCGGGCGAGCAGCGCGTTGACCGCCCCCGCCACGGGCTTGAGCTCGCTCGGCAACTTGCCACCATCGACCGGCGTCAGGTTGCCACGTCCGCGCTGCTCGATGGCATCGCAAAAGGCGATGGTCGGCCGGAACGACAGGTGGATCACCAGCCAGACAACGAGAGCAGTGAGCGGCAGCAGCGCGAACAGAGGCCGCACGAAGCCGCGAACCGTGCTACCGAAGACAAGCTTGCGATGTTCGAGATATTCGGCCGTGGTGACAATGATGGTGCCCTGAACCGCCGTTTCCGTGTAGGTGCGTAGCGTCTCGGTGGTGTTGAACCCCAGCGGAAGATTGGCCGGAATCCGCATGGCGTCGGCGGCGTTCGACTTGAACAGCTCGCGCCCCTCGCCGTCCCGGACCACATAGGAGATGAACTCGCGTTTGCCGACCGGCGGCAGGCGAAGGCCGCTGCTGCCGCTATCCTCGTCGGCGAGCATCTGCTCGTAGGCAAGCGGCAGGATCCGTTCGGCCACCTCGCGCAACGCGCTGTCGAACACTTCGTCTGTTTCATGCCGGAAGACATGACCGGCAAACAGCGATGCGCCGATCCACAGCGCCGCCAGGATGATTGCCAGCGCGATGGCCAGCCGGGCACGCACACTGCGCGGTAGAAGGCGCTTTACCATCAGCCCGCCCCCGCCGGCACGCCGAGACGATAGCCGAGCCCGCGCACCGTCTCGATCACGTCGGAGCCGAGCTTCTTGCGCAGTCGGGCGACATAGACCTCGATGGTGTTGCTCTCGATCTCGTCGGAGAAGGAATAGAGATGCTCCTCGATCTGCGTCTTGGATAGCAGCACATTAGGCCGCTGCACGAAGGCCTCGAACAGCGCCCATTCGCGGGCGGTGAGGCGCACCGGCTTGCCGGCACGGCGCAAGGTGCGGGCGGCCAGGTCGATATCGAGATCGCCGATCCTGACCAGCGGATTGGGATTGCCGCCGTAGCGCCGACCGACGGCGCGGATGCGGGCGGAGAGTTCGAACAGGTCGAAGGGCTTGACGAGATAGTCGTCGGCACCGGCATTGAGCCCGGCGATGCGGTCGGAGATCTGGTCGCGCGCCGTCAGGATGATCACCGGCGTCACGTCACCGGCCACCCGCCGCGCCTTCAGGAAATCGAGGCCGCGCCCATCCGGCAGCATCAGGTCGAGCAGGATCAGGTCGTAGGCGGCAGCGAGCACGGCCTCGGCCGCATCAGTAATGCGCTGCGCCCAGTCGACCGAGTGGCCGTCGGCGACGATCTGGTCGCGCACCGCCATTCCCAGCACGGCGTCGTCCTCAACCAGCAGAATCCGCATCGTCGCCTTCCCATGGACACCAAACCCTGTCGGGCTAAACCCACCGTTCAGGTTGCTGTCAGATCGACATGGGATAATCTAGGACAGGAAAAAGTAAAACCCGTCCATTGAACAGGATTTCGTTGATGTCCCTCCGCCTTGGTCTCGCTGCGACGCTTGCGGGCAGTCTCTTGATCGCTCTCACGTCAGGAACCGCGTGGGCCGACGACGACGATTACTCCCGCTGCAACGTGCCGCTCAGCGACTGGAAGCCGCGCGCCGCCGTCGAGGCAGCGCTTCAGGCCAAGGGCTGGACCGTGCAATCCATCCGCTCCGACGACGGCTGCTACAAGGTAAAGGTCACCACCGAGACCGGCGAGAAGCGCCGCATCAAGCTCAACCCGCAAACATTGGAGCAGGTCGACGAGGCGGAATGAAGCTGACCACGAAAAGTCACCAGAATCGGAGAGCCAAGGGATATTGAACGACGAAATATCCCTCGGGCTGGCCGATGCCGCCGAGGGCGGTTCTCCCGGAAATCGGTGAGGGAGATCGCCGATGAGGTTCGGCGAGAACAAAACTGAACCTGATTTGGCCTTCGGCCTGTCATAAAGCGCGACTGCTGCATATATGCGAACCGACAACCGTTTGATGGTGGCGCCCGATGAAAGTCCCAGACTTACCAGAACTGTTTTGGAACCTGCCGGGCTATTTCATTGAGCCCTCGAACCTGCCGTTGAAAATACTGTTCTTCGTCTGGCGGGCCTTGGTTCTCCTATTCATCGTTCTGATAACCGTGGCATCTTTCTGGTACGAATGGACGCAAATGTTGCGACTCTAGTCCCTAGAGGGGCGGGCACCTCCGGTTTGCCTAGCCATCCTTGATCCCCACCACTTCCGTGGGATTGTGGATCTCCCCGACGTTGCGGGATGAGCGCGAAAGTGGTTTGGTCGACTACCGTGGCAGTTGGGAACGGTAGCGTGAGGACGATCTTTTGACCAGCTTTCGAGTACTCCGCGCCGCGTTGAGGCGTGCATCCGTCACCGCGCTGGTCCTGCTGCCAGTTTTCGCCTCCCCCGCCCTGGCCTCGACCGATGGTCATGGCCTCGACGGTGCTGCGCTCGGCGCGATCTGGGCGGTTCCCTTCGCGGGCATTCTCCTATCGATTGCCCTGTTCCCGCTTCTGGCGCCGCAGATCTGGCACCATCACTTCGGCAAGATCGCCGCCGCCTGGGCGCTCGCCTTCGTCGTGCCCTTCACGCTTCTCAATGGTGGGGTCGTGGTCGAGCCGCTGGTCGAGACCGTACTGCTCGAATATCTGCCCTTCGTCATCCTGCTCGGGGCGCTGTTCACCATCGCCGGCGGCATCCTCGTTACCGGCAATCTGCACGGTTCGCCAAAAACCAATCTGGCTCTGCTCGCCATCGGCACGCTGCTCGCCTCGGTGGTCGGCACCACCGGCGCTTCCATGGTGATGATCCGGCCGCTAATCCGCGCCAATGACGGACGGCGGCACAACGTCCACGTCATCGTCTTCTTCATCTTCCTGGTCTCGAACATCGGCGGTTCGCTGACCCCGCTCGGCGACCCGCCACTGTTCCTCGGTTATCTCCGGGGCGTCAGCTTCTTCTGGACCACCGCCCACATGCTGAAAGAGACGGGCTTTGCCGCCGTGGTGCTGCTTTCCCTGTTCTGGCTGATCGACCGCAAGCTCTACCACAATGACGACGACTTCCGCGGCAAGTACGACCCGACGCCCGACACCGGCCGCGTCGGCATCGAAGGCCGGCTGAACATGGCGCTCCTGGCGGTCGTGGTCGGTGCCGTACTGCTGTCGGGATCGTGGAAGCCCGGCATTGGCTTCCCGGTACTCGGCGTGGAAGTGGAGCTGCAAAACCTGTCGCGCGACTTGATCCTCATCGCCGCCGCGCTCGCCTCGCTCATCTTGACGCCGAAAGGCCTGCGCGTCCGCAACGGCTTCGAATGGGGGCCGATCCTCGAAGTCGCCAAGCTGTTCGCCGGCATCTTCGTCACCATCATTCCCGTGCTGGCCATGCTGAAGGCGGCGCGCGACGGCGCCTTTGCGCCACTGGTCAGCCTCGTCACCACCGCCGACGGCACACCGGTCAACGCCATGTATTTCTGGGCGACCGGCCTGCTCTCGTCCTTCCTCGACAATGCGCCGACTTATCTGGTCTTCTTCAACCTCGCCGGCGGTGACCCCGCCCACCTGATGAGCGAGATATCGAATACGCTGGTGGCCATCTCGGCCGGCGCCGTGTTCATGGGCGCCAACAGCTATATCGGCAACGCGCCCAACTTCATGGTCAAGTCGATTGCCGAAGGATCGGGCATCAGGATGCCCTCCTTCTTCGGCTACATGGCCTGGTCTTGCGGCATCCTGGTGCCGCTGTTCCTGCTCATGACCTGGCTGTTCTTCGCCTGACGCTTTCAGCCCCACGACCGAGAGCGTCAGACACGAAGGGCATCCGGAGCGACATTCCATGCCTTGACCGAGAAGCCGAAGCCGTCACCGACGAGATGGGCAACGGCGCCGGTGTTCATCTTGGCCTCGGTCGCCGACATGCCAAGGCTCTTGGCGACCAGCCGGAAGATGCCGTTCGACGACACCACGAGAACGACGGAGTCGTCGGCATTTTCCTTGCGGATGCGGACGAGCAGCCGCTTCCAGCCGTTGATCACGCCGGCCTCGCCGGGCTGCCAGCCAAAGCCTTCCGGCCACACCGAGCGCTTCTGCCAATCCTCGATGACCTGATCGCCAACCTCGGCGCGGATCTCGTCATTGGAGCGGGCTTCCCAGCTGCCATAGTCGATCTCGCGCAGATCGTCGCTGATGACGATCTTGTCGGCTGCAAGCCCATGATCTGCCGAGATGATCTCCGCCGTCTGGCGCGTACGCTTCAAAGGACCGGCATAAATACGGCAAGGCTGCAGGCCGGCGGCCTTGAGACCGGCCGCAACGGCGGCGGCCTGCTCGCGCCCCTTTTCGACCAGGTCGAGATCGGTGCGCGCCCCGACCCAGACAACCTTGTCGGTGGGGCCGAAGGTGTTGCCATGACGAACCAGGATCAGATGCATCTCCAGACCTCTCCCTTCTAGACTGAAACCAGCTCCCCTTCGCGGGTAATCAGTTGCTCGACGACGCCAATATCCTCCGGCGTGTCGACCGATGCATGCGTCCGTCCGCGATAATCGACCACCACGACGCGCACCGTCATGCCATTTTCCAGCGCCCGCAACTGCTCCAGGCCCTCGGTGTTTTCGAGCGGCGACGGCGGCAGCGCCACGTAGCGCTTCAGGCCGGGCAGAGTGTAGCCGTAAAGGCCGATGTGGCGGTAGACGCTGGTGAAGCCCGGCTTGCGGATGAACGGGATGATCTGCTTGGAAAAATAGAGCGCGTTGTGATTGAGGTCGAAGGTCACGGTGGTGCCGCTCGACGGCGCCTTTTCCTTGTGAAGGCGCAGCTCGGCAAGCGCTTCGTCGGTGAGCCGCACGGCCGGCGTGACAACGTCAAAGCCCGCCGGCGAGGAGAATTCGGCGATCATCTCCTCGAGGATCCACGGTGGCGTCAGCACCGCATCGCCCTGGAAGTTGATCACGCCGTTCTCGACGATTCCTGCCGCCTCGATCGCCTCGGCCACGCGCTCGGTGCCATTTCGGCAGCTCTCCGAGGTCATCACCGCCTCGGCGCCGAAGCTCCTGGCGAAAGTCGCGACGCGCTCGTCCTCGGTGGCGATCACCACCCGCGAGGCACCCTTGGCGGCGCGGGCGATGCGCCAGACACGCTCCAGCAGGCTGACGCCAGCGATGTTCAGCATCGGCTTGCCCTGCAGACGCTGGGAGCCGTAACGGGCGGGAATGACGATGGCGACGGACATGGCGGGGCTCTCTCCAATTGCGCCCTCACTATTACAGCTTGGAACTTCTGTCGAGAAAGCAGGCGGCCATTCGGGTCCTGACGGACGCCGTCCTGAATTTGTTGACGGTACAACCCTGAGCTTTGCATCCCCGCGCCTATGCTCATTGACGACTAGTATGGTAGTCATCTAGAATAGCGACCATCGCCTAGACGATGCCACTTACAATTGGCCGGATGCCAAGCCGATGCGGCCTTGGGCTTAAGATCGGGGCCTACGAAATGTCTGTCTCTATAATGAAGAACATTGATGGCGAACGCCTCGATAATACCCGCCTCGCCAGCCTTCCCACCGCCGTCGCCCGTCCAGCCTATGACCGGACCAAGGCGACGCCCGGCATCGTCCACCTCGGGCTCGGCGCCTTTGCCCGCGCCCATCTCGGCGTCTACACCGATGACGTGCTGGCGGCCGGAGCGCATGATTGGGGCGTTATCGGCGTCAACTTCCGCTCGGCCGACGTCATAGATGCCCTGAAGCCACAGGACGGGCTCTACACCCTGCTCTGCCGCGAGAACGGCGCCGACAAGCTCAGGGTGATCGGTGCCTTCCTCGATGTGCTGAATGCCGGCAGCGAGCTCGCCGCCGTGCTGAAGGTGATGGCGAAGCCGGAGATCCGCATCGTCACCATCACCGTCACTGAGAAGGGCTACTGCCACGATCCCGCCACGGGTCGCCTCAACGAAGCGCACCCTATGGTGACGGCCGATCTTGCCGACCCCATGCATCCCCGCAGCCTACCGGGCCTGATCGTCGAAGCGTTGCGCCTCAGACGGCAAGCCGGCGTGCCGCCCTTCACCGTACTTTCCTGCGATAACCTGCCACAAAATGGCAGGATCACGAAAGCAGTGGTCACCCGCTTCGCCCAATTGCGCGATCCCGACCTCGGCCGCCACATCGCCGACAGCGTCGCCTTCCCCTACTCCATGGTCGACCGCATCACGCCGGCCACCAAGGACCCCGACCGCGCCACCGTGACCGCTGGCCTCGGCCTCACCGATGCCTGGCCTGTGGTAGCCGAACCCTTCCACCAGTGGGTGATCGAGGATCGTTTCCCGACCGGACGGCCAGCCTGGGACAAGGCCGGCGCCATCCTGACCGACGATGTCCATCCCTTCGAGACCATGAAGCTGCGCTGCCTCAACGGCGCCCACTCGACGCTCGCCTATCTCTCCGTGCTCGGCGGCATCGAGACGGTGGCCGACGCCATGGCCGACAAGCTGCTGCCCAAGGTGATCCGCCGCCTCTGGGACGACGACCTCATCCCCACCGTGCCGCCGGTGCCGGGCACAGACGTCACCGCCTACACCCACGATCTGGCAGCGCGCTTCAGCAACCCGGGCATCCGCCACCTGACGCTGCAGATCTCCTCCGACGGCTCGCAGAAGCTTGGCCCGCGCCTCCTCGCCCCTTCGTCCGAGCTTATCGCTGCCGGCAAGATGCCGAGGGTGGTGCCGCTTGCCGTCGCCGCCTGGATGGCCTTCCTGCGCCAGACCGACGACCGCAGTCGCACCTGGACGGTGGCCGATCCGATGGCGCCGCGCCTGACGGCCATCGCCCGCGAGCATGCCAACGCCCCCAAAGCACGGGCCGAGGCGCTGTTCGCCGTCACCGAAATCTTCCCCGCAGCCATCTCCGGCAACGCGGCCTTCCGCAAGGCGACAGCCGACCATCTCGCCAGTCTTATCGCCCTCGGCGTGCCCGCCACGCTTTCCGCTTTCCTCGGCCACTGACCGGCCCACTCATTCCCTGGAGTATTTCCCATGCAAGAAACCTGGCGCTGGTTCGGCCCTGATGATCCCGTCAGCCTTCAGAAGGCCCGGCAGGCGGGCGCCACCGGTATCGTCACCGCCCTCCACCACATGAACCAGGGCCAGGTGTGGACGGTCGACGAGATCGAAAAGCGCAAGACTGAGGTGGAAGCCGCCGGCCTCACCTGGTCCGTCGTCGAGAGCATCGGCGTCGGCGAAGAGATCAAGACCCGCACCGGCAACTTCCGGGAAAAGATCGACAATTATAAGCAGTCGATCCGCAACGTCGCCCGCTCCGGGGTGAAGACCATCTGCTACAACTTCATGGTCATCACCGATTGGAGCCGCACCAACCTGATGTTCAAGTTGCCGAATGGCGGCTACGCGCTCCGCTACGACCGGGTGGATTTCGCCGCCTACGACCTGTTCGTGCTGAAGCGCCGAGGCGCCGAGGCCGACTACAGCGAGGCCGAGATCGCCGCCGCCAAGGCGCGCATCGCCGCCAAGAGCGAGGCCGAGGTGGCCGAACTCGAACGCAACCTGATCGACTGGCTGCCGGCCCGCGACTTCGCCTACACCCGCGACAGCTTCCGCGACATGCTGCAGCTCTATTCGGAAATCAGCGTCGAGGATCTGCGCGCCAACCTCGTCGAGTTCCTGCGCGAAATCACGCCGGTAGCCGAGGAGGAAGGCGCCCGCCTCTGCATTCATGCCGACGACCCCGCCTTCCCGATCTTCGGCTTGCCGCGTGTCATGTCGACGGCCGACGACGTCCGGAAGATGTTTGCCGCTGTGCCTCAGGAAGCCTGCGGCCTGACCCTCTGCACCGGCTCCTTCGGTTCGAACAAGCGCAACGATCTGATCGACATGGCCAAGGAATTCGGCCCGCGCATCCACTTCGTCCACCTCCGCAACGTCAAGCACGAGGCGGACGGGTCCTTCTTCGAGGCCGACCATCTGGGCGGCGACACCGACCTGATCGGCGTGGCCGCGGCCATTCTCACCGAGGAAGAGCGCCGCCGGTCCGTCGGCCGCGCCGACGCCGAAATCCCCTTCCGGCCAGACCACGGCCACCTGATGGGCGACGACATCGGCCAGAAGTCCAACCCCGGCTATTCCTTCGTCGGCCGTCTGAAGGGCCTCGCCGAACTGCGCGGCGCCATCAAGACCATCGAAGCCTTCCGGGCCGGCCGCGTCTCCTGACGCGACCCCCACGCCACCGAATATCGGGATACTGGCAGTTCTCCAGATTTCCGATATTTACTGAAGAGGTGTATCGAGCGGCGCGAGGAGTCGCGAACCGGCAAATTCAGGCTCCGCCGCCGTTCGATTTGTTCTGTGGGTCAAGCGCTTCACCAGACATCATCCCTTCGGATCACTCCTCTGGACGGTCCAGACCGCTTATGCCATGGTAGTATTTCATCGGAGAAACGAACGTGCTGCCAAACGCCGCCACCGGGTATGAACTCGACCCCAAGCAGCCGATCGGCGCTCAGGTCTATGGTCTCCTGAAGCGGATGATCATCGGCCTCGCGTTCAAGCCCAATGAGGCGTTGAGCGAGAAGGAGTTGGCCGTGCGCCTCGGCGTCAGTCGCACGCCGGTGCGCGAGGCGCTCATCCGTCTTGCTGAGGAAACCCTGGTCGACGTCTTCCCGCAGCGCGGCACCATCGTCTCGCCCATCCGCGTCGCCGAGGTGATGGAGGCGCAGTTCCTGCGCGAGGCGCTGGAAGCCGCCGTCGCCCGCCGGGCCGCCGAGCAGCCTTCCCCTACCCTGATCCGCGACCTCTCGCGCCTCATCGACGACCAGCAGCGCGCCGCCACCGCCGGTTCGCCGGAAGACTACATGCCGCTCGACGAGGCCTTCCACCGGGCGATCAGCGAAGGCACCGGTCTGCCAAGGGCGTGGCGCCTCATTCAAAGCGTCAAGGGCCAGATGGACCGCGTCCGCTTCCTGAGCCTGCCGAACAAGCAGCACATGCTTCTCCTCACGGAACAGCACGCCGAAATCTTCAAGGCCATCGAAACCCAGGACCCCGACCGCGCCGAAGCCGCCATGCGCCACCACCTCAAGCAAGTCCTGAAGACCATCCAGGAACTTGCGGCGGAAATGCCGGCGATCTTTGCGTGAGGGCGTTCAAGGCGCCTCTGAAGTAGAGGCCTGATTCTGATACTCAACATCCCCAAGGGACAATCGCCGCGCCGCACACGAGGTGAAGCGAGTTATTGCGCGCGCGGAAACGGATATGGTTGATAAGCACGACCGCCCATTGTGACCGCGCTGGCGATCGAAGAGTATGTGCCTCCTCTGGGCGGACGGTGACGGCACAGCAATGTTTGCGGCAGCCAAGTGAGAATGAGTGGAACGGGAATGGCTAACGGCGACCTCAACTGGATAACCAACTTCATATGGGGCATCGCCGATGACGTGCTGCGGGATCTTTATGTGCGCGGCAAGTACCGCGACGTGATCCTGCCGATGATGGTGCTGCGGCGCCTCGATGCCGTGCTGGAGCCCACCAAGCAGGCCGTGCTGACGATGAAGGCCAACCTCGACAAGGCGGGTATTGCCAATCAGGACGCCGCGCTTCGGCAGGCCGCCGGGCAGGCATTCCACAATACCTCGCCGTTCACTTTGCGTGACCTGCGCAACCGCGCCAGCCAAGCGCAGCTCAAGGCCGACTTCGAGGCCTATCTCGACGGCTTCTCGCCGAACGTACAAGACATTCTCGACAACTTCGAGTTCCGCAATCAGATCCCCAAGTTGTCGAAAGCCGACGTACTCGGCACGCTGATCGAGAAGTTCCTCGATGCCTCGATCAATCTCGGACCGAATCCCGTTCTGAATGGCGACGGCTCGATCCGGCACCCCGGCCTCGACAACCATGCCATGGGCACAATTTTCGAGGAATTGGTTCGCCGCTTCAACGAGGCCAACAACGAGGAAGCGGGCGAACACTGGACGCCGCGTGACGCCGTAAAGCTCATGGCGAAGCTGATCTTCGTGCCGCTCGCCGACCAGATTCAGTCGGGCACCTACCTGCTCTACGACGGCGCCTGCGGTACCGGCGGCATGCTGACCGTTGCCGAGGAAACGCTGAGCGATCTGGCACGGGAGCACGGCAAACAGGTGTCGACGCACCTCTTCGGGCAGGAGATCAGCGGCGAGACCTTCGCCATCGCCAAGGCCGACCTGTTGCTGAAGGGCGATGGTGAGGAAGCGGACAATATCGTCGGCGGGCCGGAGTGGTCGACACTGGCCAACGATGCCTTCCCGTCCAGGGAGTTCGACTTCATGCTGTCGAACCCGCCCTATGGCAAGAGTTGGAAGTCCGACCAGGAGCGCATGGGCGGCAAGGCCGGCATCCGCGACCCGCGCTTCGTGATCGAACACGCCGGCGATCCGGAATATAGCCTCGTCACCCGCTCCAGCGACGGGCAGATGCTGTTCCTTGCCAACCTGCTCTCCAAGATGAAGAACGACACGCCACTCGGCTCGCGCATTGCCGAGGTCCATAACGGCTCGTCGTTGTTCACAGGCGACGCCGGCTCCGGCGAGAGCAACGTGCGGCGCTGGGTGATCGAGAACGACTGGCTGGAAGCCATCGTCGCCCTGCCCCTGAACATGTTCTACAACACCGGCATCGCCACCTATGTCTGGGTATTGTCGAACCGCAAGCCGGCCCACCGGCGCGGCAAGGTACAGTTGATCGACGCCACGCAGTGGTCCCAGCCCCTGCGCAAGAACCTCGGCAAGAAGAACTGCGAACTCTCGGACGGAGACATCGAACGCATACTCCAGGCCTTCACGGCCTTCGAGGAGACCGAGCAGTCGCGCATCTTCGACAATGCCGAGTTCGGCTACTGGAAGGTGACGGTCGAGCGACCGCTCCGCGCCCGAGGCATCGACGACAAGCGCGCCTACTCGCCGAAGGAGATCAAGGCGCTGAAGGATGAGGGCCGCATCGCCGAGGATGGGGTGCCGGTGATCCGCCGCATCCACAAGCCGGGCAAGGTCGAGGCCAATCCGCTACGCGGCTTATTCCCGATGACCATCGACGGCAAGCGCTGCGCCGTCGAGTACGAGCCGGACAGCGACTTGCGCGACATCGAGACGGTGCCGCTGAAGGAGCCAGGCGGCATCGACGCCTTCATCCGCCGCGAAGTGTTGCCGCATGCCGAGGACGCCTGGGTCGACGAGACCAAGACCGTCATCGGCTACGAGATCAGCTTCACCCGCTATTTCTATAAGCCGCAGCCCCTGCGATCGTTGGAAGTGATCCGCGCCGATATCGTGGCGTTGGAGCAGGAGACCGACGGCCTGATGGCCAGCATCATACGGGGTCTCCAATGAACGCAGCCGTTACCCGAGGCCACTGGCATATACCTTGGCTGCATGGCGTGCCCTCGCATTGGGAAGTCGTATCAAGCAAACAGTTGTTCTCGGCCAGAAAGGAGCTGGCACGAGAGCACGATCAGCAACTTTCTGCAACGCAAGCATATGGCGTGATAAACCAGAAAGATTTTGAACGCCGCGTAGGTCGGCGTGTGGTTCAGATTACCCAAAATCTCGAAAAGCGTAGACATGTTGAAAAGGATGATTTCATTATTAGCATGAGGAGCTTCCAGGGCGGCCTTGAACGCGCTTGGGAGACCGGTTGTATTCGCTCCTCCTACGTGGTTCTCAAACCAAGCCCCAGAGTAGACGCTGGCTTTTTCCAGTACCTGTTCAAATCGTGCGACTACATCCAGGCTCTTCAAGCCACATCGAATTTTATCCGCGATGGGCAAGACCTGAACATGTCAAATTTCAGTCTCGTAGATTTACCGCTGCCGCCGCTCGACGAGCAGCGCCTGATCGCTCGGTTTCTGAATTGGCATGGAGCGCAAACGGCGAAGCTGATCCGCACGAAAAAGAAGCTCATCGCGCTTCTGAACGAGCAGAAGCAGGCGATCATTCACCGCGCCGTCACTCGCGGCCTCGATCCGAATGTCCGCCTCAAACCGTCTGGCATCTCGTGGATCGGCGATGTGCCTGAGGGGTGGGAGGTTGTGCCGCTCAAGCGAATTACACTGAGCCGATGCGATGGCCCGTTTGGCTCCGGACTGAAATCCTCTCATTATTCTAGTTCCGGGGTATTCGTTGTTCGGCTTCAGAACATTGGAGTTGGCGAATTTGTACGCAAGGATAAAGTGTTTATATCCAGAGAACACTACTCTACACTTGGAGATCACTCAGTTCTCAGCAATGACCTTCTTGTGGCCAGTTTGGGGGACGAGGTTCGCCCCTGCGGCCGAGCCTGCCTGTCGCCAATTGACCTAGGCGAAGCAATGGTGAAGGCCGATTGCTTCCGCTTTCGACTTGATACGGAACGCGTATGCCCAGCATTCATGGCCGCTCACTTGACTGCCACCGCCCGAGAGTCGTCGGCGATACTATCTGCCGGCGCGACACGACAACGAGTAAACCTTGAGGCTACAGCCCAACGCGCTGTGACGCTTCCATCGCTTGAGGAGCAGAACCAAATTCTCGAATGGATCAGTTCAGCTACTCAAAATGTAGATAAGGGCGTTGCAATCACCGAGCGCGAGATCTTGCTCATCCAAGAGCTCCGAGCGCGGCTAATCGCGGATGTCGTCACCGGTAAGCTCGATGTCCGGAAAATTGCCGCTACCCTGCCTGACAGCGCCGAAGATCAGCCAATTGAGGATGCAAGCGACGAAGACGATTTCGACGAGAAAGATGCCGAGAGTGAGGAGGCCGCCGCCTGACGATGCCGGTTCCCGCCAACCCGAAGATCTACCACATCGTCCACGTCGACAAACTCTCTTCGATTGTCGCCGACGGGCACCTGTGGTCGGACGACGTGATGACTGAACGGCAAGTTGGGACGGTGATCGGGATGGGCAGCATCAAGCAACGGCGGTTGCAGTTGCCGGTACCGTGCCACAACGGCTTAACCGTTGGTCAATTTGTCCCGTTCTATTTTTGTTCCAGATCAGTTATGCTGTACGTGATCCACTGTGCAAACCACCCCGAGCTTGCCTATCGAGGTGGACAGCAGCCGATTGTCCATCTTGAGGCCGACTTGCGTTCCGTCGTGCAATGGGCGGGAGCGGCCGGCCTGCGCTGGGCGTTCTCGCTATCCAACGCGGGGGCCTACTATACGCAGTTTCGTACCGGCCTCGACAAACTCGATGAGATCAACTGGGATGCCGTGGCGGCACTAGACTTCCGCTCGGCGGATATTAAGGAAGGTAAGCAGGCAGAGTTCCTGGTCGAACGGGCCTTCCCTTGGCATCTCGTGGAGCGCGTCGGCGTGCACTCGCAAGCCTATGTCGGACGCGTCTCGGAGGCCATGCAGCGCGCGGCGCACAGGCCAAGGATCGAAATACGAAGAGAATGGTACTATTGAGGGAGGATGGCGATGATTGAATTCAAGACCGGCGACATTCTCCGGGCGGACGTGGAAGCGCTCGTCAACACGGTGAACTGTGTCGGCATCATGGGCCGAGGCATTGCTCTGCAGTTCAAGAATGACTTCCCGGAGAATTTCAGGGCCTACGAGGCCGCCTGCGCCCGCGACGAGGTGCAGCCGGGACGGATGTTCGTGTTCGAGACACGAACCATGACCAACCCGAAGTTCATCATCAACTTCCCGACCAAGCGCCACTGGCGCGGCAAGAGCCGTATGGAGGATATCGACTCCGGCCTGAAGGCGCTGGTCGAAGAGATCCGCAATCGCGGCATCCGCTCGATCGCCATCCCGCCGCTCGGCAGCGGTCTCGGCGGCCTCGACTGGGCGGAGGTGCGCCCGCGCATCGTCGAAGCCTTGTGCGGCCTCGGCGATCTCGACGTGATCATCTTCGAGCCGAACAGTGCGCCCGTCGCCACGAAGTCGCGCGAGGTGCCGGACATGACGCCGGGCCGCGCCGCGCTCGTGGCGCTTGTACAGCGCTATCTCGGCGGCTTGATGGACCCGTTCGTGACGCTGCTCGAAGTCCACAAGCTCATGTATTTCATGCAGGAAGCGGGTGAACCGCTCCGTCTGAGATACGCCAAGGCGCCCTACGGCCCCTATGCCGAGAACCTACGCCACGTTCTGCGCGCAGTCGAAGGCCACCTTGTGACGGGCTACGCCGACGGCGGCGATGCCCCCGACAAGCAGATCGAGCTGGTGCCCGGCGCGGTGAAGGACGCGGAAGCCTTCCTGGCCGACAAGGACGACACGGTCGCCCGGTTCGATCGCGTTGCCGACCTCGTCGAAGGCTTTGAAACGCCATTCGGCCTCGAACTGCTCGCAACGGTTCATTGGGTGGTGAAGAACGAACAGGCGGCTACCGCCGACGACGCTACCACCCAGGTCCACGCCTGGAACGAGCGCAAGAAGCGGTTCTCGCCACGCCAGATCGGCATTGCCTTCGATACCCTTCGCGCCAAGGGGTGGATTGTCGCCGCATGAGCACCGACACCTCGGAAAAGGGCCTCGAGGCCCTTATCGTCGCCGATATGACGGCCCGCCGGGCGGCACCGCCAAGCGACGGATTTTCCGAGGCTCCAGAGCCGTTCGTCGGTTTGCATAACTGGTTATTGGGCGACCCGAAGGCCTATGATCGCGCATGGACCGTCGACTTGGCACAACTACGAGCCTTCGTAGCTGCGACGCAACCCGACCTCGTCGCCGCATTCGACCTCGACCAAGACAGCCCGACGCGCCAGAAGTTTCTGGCTCGCCTTCAGGGTGAGATCGGCAAACGCGGCATCATCCATGTTCTCCGCAACGGCGTGAAGCATGGCGCGCACGACATTGATCTGTTCTATGGCACGCCTTCGCCCGGCAATCTCAAGGCCGCTCAACGCTTCGCGCTGAACCGCTTTTCCGTCACCCGCCAGTTGCGCTACAGCCGCGACGATACGGCCCACGCGCTCGACTTGGCCCTGTTCATCAATGGCCTGCCGATCGCCACCTTCGAGCTCAAGAACAGCCTGACCAAGCAGACGGTCGACGACGCTGTCGAGCAATACAAGCGCGACCGCAATCCGCGTGAGAAGCTGTTCGAGTTCGGCCGCTGCATCGTCCATTTCGCAGTCGACGACGCGCAGGTGAAGTTCTGCACCCAGCTCAAGGGCAAGGCCTCTTGGTTCCTGCCTTTCAACAAGGGCTGGAATGATGGCGCCGGCAATCCGCCGAATCCGACCGGGCTGAAGACCGACTATCTGTGGAAGGATATCCTCACGCCGCTCGGTCTGACGGACATCATCGAAAACTACGCTCAGATCGTCGAGCGCCGCGACCCCAAATCCAACCGCATCAAACGAGACCAGCTCTTTCCGCGCTTCCACCAGCTCGATGTGGTGCGAAAGCTGCTCGCCGACGCCGCGACCAAGGGTGCCGGGCGGCGACTGCTGATCCAGCACTCGGCAGGGTCCGGCAAGTCGAACTCGATCGCCTGGCTGGCGCACCAACTCGTTCGTCTCGCCAATGGCGCAGGGCAGGTGTTCGACTCTGTGATCGTCGTTACAGACCGGCGCATCCTCGACCAACAGATCCGCGACACCATCAAGCAGTTCGCCCAAGTGAGCGCAACGGTTGGTCACGCGGAGCATTCGGGCGACCTTCGCCGCTTCATCGCCGACGGCAAGAAGATCATCATCACCACCGTTCAGAAATTTCCAGTCATTTACGACGATATAGGTTCTCAACACAGACATAGGCACTTCGCGATCATCATCGACGAAGCTCATTCAAGCCAAGGCGGCAGGGCTTCCGCAGCGCTAAATGCAACGCTATCCCCCACCGAGTTCGATGATGAGGAAGAGACTGTCGAGGACAAGATCAATGCCATCATGGAGGGTCGCAAGATGCTCTCCAACGCCAGCTATTTTGCCTTCACGGCCACGCCGAAGAACAAGACGCTTGAGATCTTCGGTGAGGCTTATTCCGAAGGCGGCAAGATCAAGCACCATCCCTTCCATAGCTACACGATGAAGCAGGCCACTCAGGAAGGCTTCATCATCGATGTGCTCCGGCACTACACGCCGGTGATGAGCTATTACCGCCTCATCAAGACGGTGGAGGCCGATCCAGAGTTCGACACCAAGCGGGCGACCAAGAAGCTGCGCAAGTATGTGGAAGGCAACAACCACGCGATCCGGCTGAAAGCCGAGATCATGGTCGATCATTTCCACGAGCAGGTGCTGGCGCTGAACAAGATCGGCGGACAGGCGCGGGCGATGATCGTGACCTCGAGCATCGAACGTGCGATCCAGTATTTCCATGCGGTCAGCAAATATCTTGTCGAGCGCAAGAGTCCCTATCGCGCGATCGTCGCCTTCTCTGGAGAGCCCGAATTTCACGGCGAGAAAGTCACTGAAGCCAGCCTGAACGGCTTTCCGTCAAAGGGCATTCCAGACAGGTTTGAGACCGATCCGTACCGTTTTCTGATCTGCGCCGACAAGTTCCAGACCGGTTATGATCAACCGCTTCTGCACACGATGTATGTGGACAAGGCACTTTCCGGCATCAAGGCGGTTCAAACGCTGTCCCGTCTCAACCGGGCTCACCCGCAGAAGCATGATGCCTTCGTTCTGGATTTCATGAATGACACCGAGACGATCCGCGCATCTTTCGATACCTACTATCGCACAACCATCCTGAGCGACGAGACCGACCCCAACAAGCTTCACGACCTCAAGGCCGCGCTGGACGGATATCAGGTTTATCAGCCCGAACAGATTGAACAGCTTGTCGGATTATACTTGGCGGACGCGGAGCGCGATCAACTCGATCCGATCCTCGACCTCTGCGTCAACAACTACGAGGATAGCCTCGACGAGGACAGCCAAGTCGAGTTCAAGGGCGCGGCAAAAACCTTCGTTCGCCTCTATGCATTCATATCGTCGATCTTGCCCTACACGAACGCGGAGTGGGAGAAGCTGTCGATCTTCCTGAATTTCCTGCTGCCGAAACTGCCGGCGCCGCGTGAGGAAGACCTTTCCAAGGGCATTCTCGAAGCCATCGACATGGATAGCTACCGCGTCGAAAAGCAGGCCATGCTGCGGATCCAGCTGTCAGACCAGGACACGGAGATCGATCCGATCCCGACAGACGGCGGCGGACACAAGTCGGAGCCCGAGCTCGATCGGCTGTCGAACATCATCCGCAGCTTCAACGATCTCTTCGGCAACATTGCGTGGGCGGACACCGATCGCATCCGCCGACTGATTGCCAATGAGATTCCCGACAAGGTCGCAGCCAACACCGCCTACCAGAACGCCAAGCAAAATTCCGACAAGCAGAACGCCCGAATCGAACACGACAAGGCGCTGGCCAGCGTGATCATCGGCCTGATGAAGGACGATACCGAGCTGTTCAAACAATACAGCGACAATCCGGAGTTCAGGCGCTGGCTGGCCGACACCGTTTTCTCCGCGACCTACAGCCAGACCATACAACCCGCTTAAGCGCCTTACGCCCAGTCGCTCTGGCACGCCCTCTAGCGCCGATCAGGAGGCGTCGGCCTTCCTGAGGTCCAGGCGGAAATGCGCCGGGCCGAGCTCCTCGAACAGCACGGTATCGCCGACCGCGGCGCCGGTGCGCTCGAAGAAGCTCTTCACGAAACTCGGCTCACGGAAAAACTTGCGTGGGCGACCGTGCTGCGATTTTGGAATCTCGGCAGTGACCTTGAGTCCCTTGTATTCGAGGCGGATCGCCCGTGGCGGCTTGGCCGCCACACCTTCGACAGGCTCCGTCAGGCGTCCGAGCACCGCCGTGATGTAGATATTGGAATTCTTGAGGTTTCCCTCGGTCAGCTGGCTCTCATAGACGGGCATGCTCTGTCTTCCTGGCTCTCGCCGGTTCATCAAGCGGTCGCCTGAACATCACCTTGCCCCAGAAAGCCTGGACAGGCGTGATCACGGTCGGAACGGCCGAAACCGCGTAGTAGCACATGGAGCCGGATAACGGGAGCGAGCGGAAATTTCGCTGGATGTCTTAAAACAACAGGTTAAGCCGCCCTAGAGCATTCGCCGACCAAATTGAAACATTTGGTCGTTGAGCGAATGCTCAAGGTTTATTTGCTGGAGCACCCGCCGATCAGGTTGATTCAACCTGATCGGCGGGTGCTCTATGGACCAACATACGGTTCGCAAGTCATTGAGGGTCGGCAACAGCCGTTTCGGCACCACGCAACCAACCTCGATCATGACGGGCAGCGCAGCAGCGGCGCACGGTTGGGATCGGCCGCGGCATCGACGGCACGCTCGGCCGCGCCAAGGTTGTCGCCGCTGGCACTCATGAGCGTTTTGCCGTCAATGACGATTTGCAGCCCTTCTCCCGGTCCTTGAAGCTGATAGCTGATGGACTCATCCTGCGGCCCCATGAAATTCGTGACGACATTCGGATGCGTGAAGCTGGCGCTACCAGCGGCTGTCTCGAGCTGAATGGATTGGGCGCTCACCGTCACCCGCGGCAGACGGGCGCAATTCCCTCCCGGTGCGAAACGGCCATAGGTCGCCGGGAAGAGACTGAGTTGATCATTCGGCCCCGGCACCGGTCCTGCTGCCACCGCCTGGCCTGCGTCCTGCGGCGCCTTGTCCGTGCCGCACGCGACGGGCAGAGCGGTATAGGCCCGTCCGTCGCTGCGGAACACCGGGCGGCAGGTCCCGGCGTCGGTCGTAAAGTCCCGCCAGCCGTGCGAGCGGGTTTCCAGCGGCTTGAAGACACCGAGCAGCACGCCGATCACCTGCCAGCGGCCCGCGGCGTCTTTCGCCAGGAGCTTCGTCTGATATCCGGGATCCGGCCCGTAGCAAGCAGGATCATGGTCGAGCGTGACCGCCTCAGGGCGGCCATCGCCGTTCATGTCGATAAACTTGACTTGCGGCGCGGTGGGCCGATGGCAAGGGTTGAGAACCTTCTTGCCGCTCACCGACATGCCGGCAGCGTTGAGGAGCTGCATGATCTCGGTCTGGCTCATCTGCTGTGCAGAGGCCACGCCAGAAAGCGCAATGTCGACCGCACAAGCAAGCACGAGCGTGAACCTGCGCCTCATGCCCTTTGCAGCCCACGCACGCCGGACGAGGCCCGCAGGTAGCCCATGATGAGCGTGACGACGCCGTAGATCGTCAAGCCGATGCCGCCGAGCGCCACCAGAATGCCAAGGAAGATGTTTATCTCTGATGCGATCAAACCGAGGATGATGGCAACGATCGGGTAGAGAAACAGCGACAAGATCGTCTTGGCGATGACCGCCATCAGCGGCACGGCAAAACCTCGCCGCTCCGCGGGATAGGCGACGCCGAGGATGACCGGCTTTCGGAAGCTGTTGAAGTGGACATAGAGGATCGCCTCCTTGCCGACATCAAGCAGGTCGTAGATGTCCCGCGTACAGCTGACATCGCGCAGCACCGTATCGCCAATCTCGATCACGGAGACCTTGCCCGAAACGCGAACGTTGCCCACGGGGCTATTCGCGCTTGTGTTGACGATCATGTCGCCTTCCTTGGCGCCGATGCGCTTCAAGATACCCCGAAGTTCCTTCATGTCCGCCTCTTTCCCGCTCTTGCAACAAAGCCCTACCCGCCTTTGGCGTCGGGCACGCGTTGCAGGGAACGGTGCGTCGGGACGTTGCGGCAAAATGGGCTTTCCGTGAGAGAGTGCAGCGCAATACAGGCAGTTTCCCCTCCCAAATTGGAGGGCTTCCAATTTGCAGAACAGGCTTATTCGCTACCCCGCTTCGGCAGCGTCGCGACGCTGCGGGCAAGGAGTGCAACGGTTTCCGCCTGCCTGACGGTGCCGGTCTTGGCGAGGATGCTCTTCAGGTGCCAGCGCACCGTGCCAATGCCGATGTGATGGCGGACGGCAATGTCCTCGGGCGACCGGCCGGCGCCGAGGTCAGCCGCGATCACGGCCTCCGTCGGCGTGAGACCGAACAATTCGCGCAGCTTGTCGAGATGGAGCGCGGGGCGCTCGGGGTCCTTGAGAAAGACGAGGGCCATCGGCCCAGGATCGAAGCCCCGCGACCATTGGGGGCGCAACGGCGAAACCGACAAGGTGAACGGCAGACGACCTGCGCGCGCAATTGCCAGCGCGCTCGGCGCGCGCCCCGGCGGTCTCCCGGCGGCCGCCGCAAGGGCGTCGCGTAGCGCCAGAGCGAAGCGGTCCTGGAGCAGCGGATCGCGCAGATAGAAGCGGCCATGCAGCACGCCCAGATCGGAGTTGTCACGCAAGGCTTCTTCTGCCGGTGCAGTCGCATGAACGATGCGGCCATGCCGATCGAGGACGAGCACACCGGTATCAAGGCGATCGAGCGCATCGAGCGCCGCCATCTGCGCCAGGCTGGCACGGGCCAGCTGGCGGCCCAGTTGCACGGCGCGAGCAAGATGCGGCAGCAGCAGCGCCGCCCTTTGCTGGTCAAAGGTATCATAAGCTGGAGCAGTCGCCGGCCTGTGGATACCGAGGATGCCGACTTCACCGCCTTCGCCAACCGTGAAGGCGGCGCCGACCATATGGAATATATCCAGTGCGCCAAGCCACTCCAGATAGAAGCCGCTCTTCCCCTGCTCTTCCGGCGTCACCAGCATTTCGTCGGTAACGATCTTGTCCATGCCATGCGCGACGCTGCGCTTTACCCAAAGATCGCGTCGATGCCACTCCTCCGCCCAGTGTCGCAGAGATTCTGCGACGACGAGGTTGTCCGTCATTTCCAGCAGTTCCACGTCGCCGGCAACGCCATAGAATTTGACAATGGCGCTGGTGGAATCGAAGGCCTTGGCGATTTTTCCCGCCGTTCCCTGCCACAGCCGCGCGTCCAAGGCAGCATCGTAAAGATGCCCGATCAAGTCATCCGGCAGGGCAGCGTGCATGCGCAGGCTCCCGAAAAGTGGAGGAATACCTTCCTTATATCACGATGACAAAGATACGCTATATTTACTATTCAGCGCCGCGCGGCTTGAGGAGCACCGGCGTCGTCGGTTGGCGGACCACGTCAGCCTCGGCCTGAAGCAGGGCCCGGGGCAGAAATATGCCCCACGCGCTTACCCCGCCTTCTCGACCACCGCCCGCTTCGGCTCGTAGTTCAGTATCGGCGCCAGCCACTTCTCGGCCGTCTTCACGTCCCAACCCTTGCGGGCGGCGTAGTCGGCGACCTGGTCGGCGTCGATCTTGCCGACGCCGAAATACTGGCTGTCGGGGTGGCTGAAGTAGAGGCCGGAGACGGCGGCGCCGGGCCACATGGCATAGCTCTCGGTGAGCTGGATGCCGGCCTTTTCGGTGGCGTCAAGCAGCTGGAAGAGCGTGCCCTTCTCGGTGTGGTCGGGCTGGGCCGGATAGCCCGGAGCCGGACGGATGCCGCGATATTTCTCGCCGATGATCTCCTCCGGCGTCAGCGCCTCGTCGGGCGCGTAGCCCCAGAACTCGCGGCGCACCAGGGCGTGCATGCGCTCGGCGAAGGCCTCGGCGAGGCGGTCGGCCAGCGACTGGCTGAGGATCTTGGAATAGTCGTCGTTGGCGCGGGCGAAGCGCTCGGCCACCGCGTCCTCACCGAAGCCGGTACTGACGGCGAAGCCGCCGATATAGTCGGCAAGGCCGGTTTCCTTGGGCGCCACGAAGTCGGTGATCGAGAAATTGGCCCGCGTGGTGCCGCGCGCCATCTGCTGGCGGAGACCGTGGAAAGCGGCGAGGCGCTCCTGGCGGCTGTCGTCGGTGTAGAGCTCGATGTCGTCGCCGACGGCATTGGCCGGCCAGAAGCCGATGACGGCGCGGGCCGTCAGCCACTTCTCCTCGACCATCTGCTTCAGCATCGCCTGCGCGTCCTCGTAGAGCGGCCGGGCCGCCTTGCCATAGGTGGCGTCGTCGAGGATCTGCGGGAAGTGGCCGCGCATCTCCCAGGTGGAGAAGAAGGGCGTCCAGTCAATGAAGGGCACGAGCTTGGCGAGATCATAGTTCTCGAACACCCGCGTACCCAGGAAGCTCGGCTTGGGCGGCGTGTAGCCTGTCCAGTCGGGCGCAAAGCGGTTGGCGCGGGCGTCGGCGATGGTCAGCCGCCGCTTCTCCTCGCGGCCGCGCGCGTGCTCCTCGGCGATGCGGGCATACTCGGCCCGGATATCGTCGATGTAGACGATCTTGCGGTCGGACAGGAGCGACGACGCCACGCCGACGGCCCGGCTGGCGTCGGTCACATAGACTGCCTGCCCGCGCGCGTAGTTCGGGTGGATCTTGACGGCGGTGTGGACGCGGCTGGTGGTGGCGCCGCCGATCATCAGCGGCACCTCGAAACCCTGCCGCTCCATCTCGGCCGCCACGTGGCACATCTCGTCGAGCGACGGGGTGATCAGGCCGGAAAGGCCGATGATGTCCGCCTTCACCTCGCGCGCCGTATCGAGGATCTTCTGCGCCGGCACCATCACGCCGAGGTCGACGACCTTGAAGTTGTTACAGGCGAGCACGACGCCGACGATGTTCTTGCCGATGTCGTGCACGTCGCCCTTCACCGTCGCCATCAGCACGGTGCCGGCCGAGGAATCCTCGGTGATCCCCAGCTCTTCCTTTTCCTTCTCCATGAAGGGCATCAGCCAGGCCACCGCCTGCTTCATGACGCGGGCCGACTTGACCACCTGCGGCAGGAACATCTTGCCGGCGCCGAACAGGTCACCGACCACGTTCATGCCGGCCATCAGCGGCCCTTCGATGACGTGCAGCGGACGGGCGGCGGCGAGCCGCGCCTCCTCGGTATCCTGCTCGATGAATTCGGTGATGCCATGGACCAGCGCATGCTCCAGCCGCTTGTCGACCGGGAGGTGCCGCCAGGCCAGGTCGACCACCTTTTCCTTGGCGCCGGTGCCGGCATAGCGCGCCGCCGCGTCGACGAGACGCTCGGTGGCGTCCGGCCGCCGGTTGAGCACCACGTCCTCGCAAAGCTCGCGCAGCTCGGGATCGAGCTCATCATAAACGCCGAGCTGGCCGGCGTTGACGATGCCGAAGTCCATGCCGGCGGCGATGGCGTGATAGAGGAACACGGTGTGCATCGCCTCGCGCACCGGCTCGTTGCCGCGGAACGAGAAGGAAAGGTTGGAGACGCCGCCCGATACGTGGGCGCCGGGCAGGTTCTGGCGGATCCAACGCGTCGCCTCGATGAAGTCGACGCCGTAGTTGTTGTGCTCCTCGATGCCGGTGGCTACCGCGAAGATGTTGGGATCGAAGATGATATCCTCGGGCAGCACGCCGACCTTCTCGACCAGCACCTTGTAGCTGCGGGCGCAGATGTCGATCTTGCGCTTGTAGGTGTCGGCCTGCCCCGTCTCGTCGAAGGCCATTACCACCATCGCGGCGCCATAGCGGCGCACCAATTTCGCGTGATGGATGAAGGCTTCCTCGCCTTCCTTCAGCGAGATCGAGTTGACGATGCCCTTGCCCTGCAGGCACTTGAGGCCGGCTTCGATGACCGTCCACTTGGAGCTGTCGACCATCACCGGCACGCGGGCGATATCCGGCTCGGCCGCCATCAGGTTCAGGAAGTTGACCATGGCCGCTTCGCTGTCCAGCAAGCCCTCGTCCATGTTGACGTCGATGACCGTTGCCCCGCCTTCCACCTGATCGCGCGCCACGGCCAGCGCCGCCGGATAGTCGCCCTCGCGGATCAGCTTGCGGAAGCGCGCCGAGCCGGTGACGTTGGTCCGTTCGCCGACCATGACGAAGCTGGCGGAAGTGGCGGAAGTATCGGTCATGGCAAGGATTATCCTTGAAAAGCGGAGCAGCGTATCAGCTTTAGGCGGTTCGGTGGACGTCGGCTAGGCCCCGATAACCGTCGGCTCCAGACCCGACAGGCGCATGCGCGGCTCGATCCTCGGCGGCACACGTGGCGGCACGCCCTTCACCGCATCGGCGATCGCCTTGATATGTGGCGGCGTGGTGCCACAGCAGCCACCGACGATGTTGACGAGGCCAGAGCGGGCAAACTCGCCGACCAAACGGGCCATCGCCTCGGGGCTCTCATCATACTCGCCGAACTCGTTGGGCAGGCCGGCATTGGGATAGGCGCAGATCAGCGTATCGGAGATGCGCGAGAGGTCGGCGATATGGGCGCGCATCTCGCGGGCGCCCAGGGCGCAGTTGAGGCCGATGGACAACAGGCCGGCGTGACGCACCGAATACCAGAAGGCCTCGGCCGTCTGGCCCGACAGCGTGCGCCCCGAGAGGTCGGTGATGGTACCGGAGACCGAGATCGGCAGCCGGATGCCACGCTCCTCGAACACTTCCTCGGTGGCGAACAGCGCCGCCTTGGCGTTCAGCGTGTCGAACACCGTCTCGATCATGATGATGTCGGCGCCGCCATCGATCTGGCCGCGCACCGCCTCGGCATAGGCACGGCGCAGGTCGTCGAAGGTAATGGCCCGGAAGCCGGGGTTGTTGACGTCCGGCGAGATCGACGCCGTGCGGTTGGTCGGCCCGAGAGCGCCGGCGACGAAACGTGGCTTCGACGGATCCTTGGCGGTGTAGGCATCGGCCGCCCGGCGGGCGATCTTCGCCGACTCCAAGTTAAGCTCGTAGGCCAGTTCCTCCATGCCGTAGTCGGCCTGGGCGACGAAGGTCGAGGAGAAGGTATTGGTCTCCAGGATGTCGGCGCCGGCTTCGAGATACTGGCTATGGATGTCGAAGATCACATCAGGGCGGGTGATCGACAGCAGGTCGTTGTTGCCCTTGAGATCCTTCGGCCAGTCCTTGAGGCGCTCGCCACGAAAGTCGGCCTCGGTCAGCTTGAACCGCTGGATCATGGTGCCCATGGCGCCGTCGATCACCAGGATGCGCTGAGACGCCAGCTCGCGCAGGCGGCGTTCGGTCGGAGAGATCTCGGTCATGGCGGTTCTCCTTGGTGTGACGAGTGATCAGGCGGGGACGGCGACGGCGGGTTCGGTCTTGGCGCGCAAACCCATCATGTGACAGATGGCGTAGACAAGGTCGGCGCGGTTCATGGTGTAGAAGTGGAAGTTGCGAAAGCCGCGGTCGATCAGGTCCATCACCTGCTCGGCGCAGACCGCAGCCGCCACCAGTTGGCGTGTCGCCGGATCGTTTTCCAGCCCCTCGAAGCGGTGGGCCAGCCATGCGGGCACCGAGGCGCCGGCCTTCTTGGCGAAGGCAGCCGACTGCTCGAAATTCACCACCGGCACGATGCCCGGCACGATCGGCACGTCGATGCCGGCAGCGCGCACGCGGTCGACATAGCGTTCGAACTTGTCATTATCGAAGAAGAACTGGCTGATGGCGCGGGTCGCGCCGGCCTCCACCTTGCGCTTGAGGATCGCGATATCGGCAGCGACATCCGGGCTCTCGGGATGCTTTTCCGGATAGGCCGAGACGGAAATCTCGAAGTCGCCGATCGCCTTGATGCCGGCAATCAGGTCGGTGGTCGACGCGTAGCCCTGTGGGTGCGGCTGATAAGCCGTGCCGAGGCCGCCGGCCGGATCGCCGCGCAGCGCCACGATGTGGCGGACGCCGGCGTCGTGATAGCCGCGCACCACGTCATCGATCTCGGCGCGGCTGGCGCCGACGCAGGTGAGATGGGCAGCCGGCTTCAGGTTCGTCTCGCGGACGATGCGGGCGACGGTGGCATGAGTCCGCTCGCGCGTCGAACCGCCGGCACCATAGGTCACCGACACGAAGCGCGGGCCGAGCGGCGCCAGACGGGTGATCGATGCCCACAGCGCCTCTTCCATCTTCTCCGTCTTGGGCGGGAAGAATTCGAAGGAAACGCCGAGGTCGAGGGCGCCGATGTTGTGACTGAACCGCATGATGGAATGTCCTGAAAATCGTGTCGTGTCAGGCGATACGCTGAAGATTGGCCATGTCGACCCGCCGGTCGGCCGCAAGGAAGAGCGACACCGTCAGGCCGTCCGCCGTCTCGGGCGGCAGGTCGTGCACCCGGTCGAAGGCAAGCCCCGCCGCCTCGATCCAGCCGCGCATCTGTTCGTGGCTGAAACCGAGACGCCGGTGGGCGTGATCGCTGCGCAGGAACTCGTGGTCGTGCGGCGCGAAATCGACGATCAGCAGTCGCCCGCCGGGGGACAGCGCCGAAGCGGCCTCGCGCAGCGCCCGTGCCGGATCGTCGAGATAATGCAGCACTTGGTGGATGACCACCAGATCGAAGCCTGCGCCGACCGACAGCGCCGTCACGTCGCCCTGGCGCACATGGGCATTGTCGATGCCGGCCGCCGCCAGATTGGCGCGGGCGACCGAGAGCATGTCGTGGCTCATGTCGATGCCGACGGCGCGGCCGTAACGGTCGGCGAGCAGCGTCAGCATGCGGCCGGTACCGGTGCCGATATCCAGCATGTTGAAGATCGGCCGATCGCCGACAGCGGCGCGGATCGCCGCCTCGACGTCATGCTCGGCGACGTGCAAGGTACGAAGGCGATCCCAGCTTTCGGCATTCTCTGCGAAATAGCGTTGCGCCGTGGCCGCATGCGCCGCCTTGATGGCATCTAGCCTGCGGCGATCGGATTCGACGGCCGGGTCAGTTGGATCGATGGCAGCGATCAGCGTGCGCGTGAGCGCAGCGGCAGGACCTTCATCGACCAGCCGGTAATAGGCCCAGGCGCCTTCCGGCAACCGTTCGACCAGCCCGGCCTCGGTAAGCAACTTGAGATGCCGCGACACGCGCGGCTGGCTCTGCGCCAGCACTTCGGTGAGGTCCTTCACCGTGGCTTCGCCAAGCGACAACAAGGCGAGCAGGCGCAGACGCGTCGACTCGCCAGCGCTTCTCAGCACCGACACCACATCATCAAAGGAAGCCGCCGGCGCCCCGGCATGACGAACGCTAGACATAAAGATATGTTTATGTCGAATGAGGCGCCGTTGCAAGGGGCACCCGCCGATAAAGCGCCGGCAAGCAACCGCCTCCGGCCGGCGCGAGGCTCGTCGCGTCGGGCGGCGGTCCGGAAATAGTGCGCGCTTACGGGCTTTTCCGGCTCGGCCGGCCGATCGACTTGCGCCGGATGATCGAGCAATCCATCCGCCGTTTTAGCTGCTCGTCACGCGCGCGACGGCGCACCGCCAGGATATGCTCGACCGCCCAGCGCGCCATTTCCTCGTGCGGCAGCACCGCCGAGGTCAGGCCGCCCGGGAACAGGCTGGTGACGAAGGGGTCGTTATCGAAGCCGACGATCGAGATGTCGTCCGGCACCCGCAGCCCGCGCTCGCGGATTGCATCGAGCGCGCCGAGCGCCATGCGGTCGTTGAAGCAGAAGATGGCGGTCGGCGGATCGGCCATGTCGAGCAAGGCGTGGGTACCGTTGTAGCCGGCCTGCAGTGCCGACCCGAGGCTCTGCACCAGCGCCGGATCGAAGGCGAGGCCACGCGCCTCGATCGCCTCGCGATAGCCGAGCAGCCGGTCGCGGCCGGCATCCAGCCAGGCCTCGCCGGCAATGTGGCCGACGCGCTGGTGCCCGGCGGCGAGCAACGCGTTGGTCAGCGCTCGGGCGCCGGCGACGTCGTCCGGAATGACCGAGGCATACTCGCCACTGCGGTCGTAGCAATTGAGCAGGGCCATGGGCACCGCCGCGCCGAGCGACGGCGGCTCGACCTCGCGGGTGATCAGCGTCGCATAGATGATGCCGATCACCGGCTGGCGCAACATGGCCTCGATGGCCGCCCCCTCGATGGCGACGAGATTGCGCGTCGTCACGATGTTGACGACGCAGTGGTGCTCCCAGGCGGCTTCCCGGGCGCCCTCGAACAGCGGGCTCGCGAAGGGGCTGGCATTGAGATCATCGATGATCAGGCCGATGACGGCGCCCTCGCGGTCATCGGCGCGCAACCGCGGGCTGCGGCGGTAGCCGAGCTCCTCGGCCGCCCGTATCACCCGCTGGCGGGTCTGCTCGGAAACGCGAATGCCGGCGACGCCGTTGAGGACCAGCGACACCGTCGCTTGGGAAACCTCTGCGGCCCGGGCCACGTCCTGCATCGTCGGTGCACGTTTTCGGCTGATCACTCACCACCTCGTCCGCTGCTTTCCTACATGATTTGCAGCGCAGATAAAGATAGGAATTGCGCTTGCTAAAAAAATAACTAATAACATTATCAGTCCGGCACGAAACGACGCCGGCCGAACCGCCCGTCTGCGAGGCGGTGTTTTGGGAGGAAGGTCAATGACAAAGTGGATTGCGACGCTCGCCGCGTCGCCGCTCGTCCTGGCTGCCGTTCTGGGCGGTGCCGAGGCGGCTCAGCTCACGTTCTGGAACGGTTTCACCGGCCCCGACCGGCCGACGATCGAGGCGATCACCTCCGACTTTTCCAAGGCCAATCCCGACAGCCCGGTGACCATGGATATCCTGCCCTGGGACAGCCTGATGCAGAAGCTGCTGACCTCGCTGGCCAGCGGTTCCGGTCCGGACGTCATCGCCGTCAACTTCGCCTACCTGCCGCAGTTCGCCAAGTCGGGCTACGTGCTCGACCTCACCGACGAGCTGACCGCCAAGAACGACCTCGACCCGGCCAACTGGTCGGCCGGCCTGAAAGAGGTGCTGCAGGTCGACGGCCGCTATTACGGCGCGCCGATCAACTACGCGACGCTTATGATGTACTATAACAAGGACCTCTTCGCCGCCGCCGGCATTTCCACTCCGCCCAAGACCTGGGACGACTGGTTCAAGGCGATCAAGGCCACCACCCGCGCCGAGGGCGAGCCGCAGTACGGCCTGGTCATTCCCGACAACCAGACCATCCCCAACTGGCCGATCCTGCTGTGGGGCAACGGCGCCGACATCGTCAAGGACAACAAGCCGACGCTCGCCGAGCCCCAGGCGATCGAAGCCCTGAAGACCTGGTCGGACCTGGTGGTGAAGGACAAGATCTCCCCAATCGGCCTGACAGGTGCCGAGGCCGACAAGCTGTTCGAGACCGGCAAGGCGGCCATGGAGATTACCGGCCCCTGGATGACGGCCGGCTATACCGCCGCCAAGCTCAACTTCGACGTGGCGCCGGTTCCGGAAGGCGCCGGCGGACCGGTGACGCTCGCCGATTCCGTCGTGCTGATGGTCAACAAGGCGACCAAGGACAAGGCCGCGGCGCTCAAGTTCGTCGCCTACTGGAATAGTCGCGAGGCCCAGCTCCGCCTCGCCAACGAGACCGGCTTCCCGCCGTCGCGCACCGACCTCGCCGGCGCGGCCGAGCTGACGAACCCCTGGTCCGTCAAGTTCTCGGCCGTGGTGCCGTCCTCGCGCTTCAACCTCGCCGGACAGCCGAACTTCAGCCAGATCAACGACGAGGTGTTCACGCCGCTGGTCCAGACGATCACGCTCGGCCGCGCCAGCGCCGAGGATGCCGCCGCCGCTGCCAACGAGCAGCTCGGCGAACTCCTGAAGTGACGGCACGGGTCGGCGCGGCCACCGGTGACCGGCCGGGCCGACCCGAGGACATGAGGCATCCATGACTTCCAGCAATCCTCCGCAACGCCCGGAAGCACCGGACGCTCCGGCAAGACGCCGGTTCGCCACCGGTCAGCTCCTGCCGGCCGCCCTGTTTCTGGGGCCGAGCCTGATCATCCTGACGATCTTCGTGTTCTGGCCGATCGTGCAGTCGGTCAACCTCAGTCTGCACCAGTGGCGGTTCGGCGCCGAGGAGCAGGCCTGGGCCGGCTTCGCCAACTATCAGAAGATCTGGTCCGACCCGCGCTTCTGGAACGCCTTCCGCAACACCGTCACCTTCACCATCTGGTTCGTGCCGCTCGGAGTGATCGTTCCTCTGCTGCTGGCGCTCGCCCTCAACCGGGCCTTGCCGTTCCGGGCAGTCCTGCGCGCCGCCCTGTTCCTGCCGGTCATCGGCTCCTTTGCCGTGCTGGCGCTCGCCTGGCGCTTTCTGCTCGATCCAGACATCGGCCTCGTCACCTACTGGCTGACCTTCCTCGGCCTGCCGAGGTTCAGCCCGCTGCGCGATCCCGCCTGGGCGATGCCGGCCGTCATCGTGGTGACGCTCTGGAAGAACCTCGGCTTCAACATGGTCATCTACCTCGCCGGCCTGCAGGCAATTCCCACCGTCCTCTACGAGGCCGCCCGCATCGACGACGCCAATCGTTGGACCCAGTTCTGGTCGATCACCTGGCCGCAGCTGCGCACGACGCACATCTTCGTGCTCGTCATGAGCATCATCGGCGCCTTCCAGGTGTTCGATCCGGTGTTCGTGCTGACGCCCAACGGCGGGCCGCTGTTCTCCACCGAGACGCTGGTGAGCTTCATCTACCGCCAGGGCATCACCCAGCTGAACCTCAGCTACGGCGCCGCCGTCGGTTTCGTCCTCTTCCTGATCGTGCTGGCGCTCACCGCCGTCCAGCTCAAGCTCACACGCGGAGGAGACCAGCCATGACCGCCCTTGCCCGCTCCACCTCTCGGAGGGATCAGGCGCGCCTTTCCGGATGGCTCCTCTTCGCCTTCCTCGCCCTGTTCGCGCTGCTGATCGTCTTCCCCTTCGTCTGGATGCTGTTCACCTCGCTGAAGCCCGAGGCGGACATCGCCCAATACCCGCCACGCCTCCTGCCGGCGGTGTGGACGCTCGACAATTACATCAACGTATGGAACCGCATTCCCTTCGCCCGGCTGTTCCTCAACTCGGTGCTGTTCGCCGGCGGCGTCACCCTCGTTTCCCTGTTCCTGGATTCGATGGCCGCCTATGCGCTGGCCCGCCTGCGCTTTCCGGGCCGCAACGTCGTGTTCATCGTCATCCTGGTGGCGCTGATGCTGCCCTTCCAGGTGATGTTTATCCCGCTCTACGTCACCGTGCACGACTTCGGCCTGCTCGACAGCTACGCCGGCCTGATCGTGCCGCGCGCCACCAACGCCTTCGGCATCTTCATGCTCAGGCAGTTTTTCCTGACCCTGCCGAAGGAACTCGACGAGGCGGCGCGCATCGACGGCACCAGCGAGTTCGGCATCTACTGGAAAATCATCCTGCCGCTGTCCGGACCGGCCATCGCAACGCTGGCAGTGTTCCACTTCATGTACAACTGGAACGACTTTCTGTGGCCGCTCCTGATCACCTCGTCGACGGAGATGCGGACGCTGCCGGCCGGCCTCGCGCTGTTCGTCGGCCAGCACGTCGTCGAATACGGCGTGGTGATGGCCGGTTCGGTACTGACGCTGCTACCGCTCTTGATCGCCTTCCTGTTCGCGCAACGCTACTTCATTCAGGGCATCGCCATGACCGGCATCAAGGACTGACGCCCTCGCTTTTCCCCTCAATCCGGACTTAGGCAAACCATGGCCAGCAGTAAATCGCTTTTCGATCTTTCCCCCGAAGGCTTCGTCTGGGCCGTCGGCATGGAGAATACCTTCATCGGCCAGACCGAGCGGATCGGCGAGCGGGTGCTCGACGAGTTCGCGCTGACCCACCACTACCAGTACTACCGCGAGGATCTCGACCGCTGCGCCAGCCTCGGCGTGCAGGCCATGCGCTACGGCATGCCCTGGTACAAGTGCGAGCCGGAAAAGGGCCGCTTCGACTGGAGCTGGGCCGATCGCGCCATCGACCATTGCGTCAGCCACGGCATCGAGATCATCGCCGATCTCATGCACTACGGCACGCCGCTCTGGCTCGACAACCAGTTCCTCAACGCCGACTACGAGTGCCATGTCGCCGACTGGGCCTATGCCTTCGCCGATCGCTACAAGGACCGCATCCGCTACCACACCCCGTTCAACGAGACGCTGATCTGCACGGAATTTGCCGGCCTGCGCGGCATGTGGCCGCCCTACCTGCGCGGCCACGACGGCCAGGTGAAGCTGCTGCGCAACATCGCCAGGGGCATGACGCTGTCGGTCGAGGCGCTGCGCAGCGCCTGTCCCGGCGCGGTGATCGTCCAGGTGGATGCGGCGGGCGAAGTCCTGCCGGCGACGCCCGACCTCGCTGACGCCGCGGCGATCGAGACGGCCAAGACCTTCATCGGCTCCGATCTTCTCTGCGGCATGGTGGACGCCAACCACATTCTCGCCCCCTGGCTGCTCAGCCACGGCATGACCGAGGCTGACCTCGAATGGCACCGCGCCCGGCCGCAGTCCTTCGAAATCGCCGGCACCAACTATTATCCCGAGGTGTCGGTCCAGACGCTCACGCGCTGGCATGACGAGTTGGTGCGCAAGCCGGTCTCCGGCCGCGGCCCCGGCATGAAGCGCTCGATCCGCGCCTTCGCGGAACGCTACGGCAAGCCGGTGATGGTCACCGAATCCTCGCTCAACGGCACGATTACCGAGCGCGGCGCCTGGCTCGCCGAGGCGGCCACCGCCGTCGTCGAGGCGCGTGCCGAAGGGCTGCCGCTGGTCGGCTTCACCTGGTTCCCGGTGCTCGATCTCATCGACTGGGTCTACCGGGCCGGCCGGCCGTTCGAGGACTACATCCTGCGCCAGGGTCCGAAGCAGCTCAATCCCGAGCAGATCGCCGGCTTCATGCGCTACATGCGCTTCACCGGCATCGAGAACCTCGACCTGCAGGACTTCATCGCGCCGATGGGGCTCTATACGCTGAAGCTCGGCTTCGACGGTACCTTCGAGCGCATCGAGACCGAGCTGGTCGGCGCCTTCCGCAACGTGGTCAACACCCTCGACGTTGGTCCGGTCGCCCGGAGGACCGCGCCATGAGCACACCCGCTCTCGAACTCGACGGCGTCGGCAAGGCCTATGGCGCGCTGCGCGTCATCGACCGCCTCAGCCTCAGCGTCAAGGCCGGCGAATTCATCGTGCTCGTCGGCCCCTCGGGCTGCGGCAAATCGACGCTGCTCCGGATGATCGCCGGCCTCGAGGAGATCACCGACGGCGAGATCCGCATCGACGGCGCGGCGGTCAACCGCCAGCCGCCCGGCAAGCGCGGCATCGCCATGGTGTTCCAGAACTACGCGCTCTACCCGCACATGACGGTGGCGCGCAACATGGGCTTCGCGCTCCGAAACGCCCGCCTGCCACAGGCCGACATCGACGCCCGCGTCGCCAAGGCGGCGCAGAAGCTGGCCATCACCGAGCTTCTCGACCGCCGACCCGCGCAGCTCAGCGGCGGCCAGCGTCAGCGGGTCGCTATCGGCCGGGCCATCGTGCGGGAACCCAAGGTGTTCCTGTTCGACGAGCCGCTCAGCAACCTCGACGCGGCGCTGCGCGTGCAGACGCGCGTCGAAATCGCCAAGCTGCACGCCGACCTCGGCAACACCATCATCTACGTCACCCACGATCAGGTGGAGGCAATGACGCTCGCCGACCGCATCGTCGTGATGAACAAGGGGCACGTCGAGCAGACCGGCACGCCGCAGGAGCTCTACGAGCGGCCGCGCACCCGCTTCGTCGCCGGTTTCATCGGCACGCCGCAGATGAACTTCATCCCCGGGCGAGCGGAAGCGGGCGCGTTCGTCACCCGCAACGGCCAGCGGATCGCCCTGCCGCCGCATCTCGCCGGCGCCACCGGGGAAGGCGAGCTCGGCATTCGCCCCGAACACCTGACGCCCGGCGACGGCTCCGCCGCGCTCGCCGGCAAGCTCGCCGTTGCCGAATACCTCGGCGAGCGCTCCTACCTGCACGTCGCGCTGGCCGATGGAACCAACGTGGTCGCCACGACGAGCGGCCCGACGCCCTCGGAGGGCGACAACCTGTTGCTCGTCTTCGACCCCGCGCATCTTCACCTGTTCGACGCCAGCGGCCGATCACGCGCCGTCTGATCATCGAGGTATCCTGTCATGGCCGTTCGCGCCCTTTCCACCGCCGGCTTGCCGGCGGGCCGCCCTCGTCTCGCCCTCGACGGTCGCTGGCTGTTCGACTTCGAAGGCGCGGGCCTCAGGCTCTCCCCCGGCGGCGACATCGCCGTGCCGGGCATCTGGCAGGCGCAGTTTGCCGAGCTGCGCAACGCGCCGGGACGGGGCGTCTACCGCCGGCACGTGACCGTCCCGCCGGACTGGAACGACAGCCGGCTGTTTCTGGTGTTCGGCGGCGTCTTCCACAAGGCGGAGGTACGCATCGACGACCGTACCGTCGCCCGCCACGCCAACGCCTGGACGCCGTTCGAGGTCGAGGTGACGGGCCGCGGCGACGGCTTCGATCTCGAAGTGATCGCCGGCGTTCCCGACGATACCGACCTTAACGACGGCTTCAGCACCCTGCTGCACGGCAAGCAGGACTGGTACGGCCTTCAGGGCGGCATCTGGAAATCCGTCTGGCTCGAGGCGCGCCCGCGCCAGCACATCGTCGATCTCGCCGTCGCGACGGCGAGTGGACCCGACGGATATCGCGTCACGCTGCAAGGCCGCCTCGCCGAACCTGGTTCGGCCCCGCTGACCGCAAGCCTCGCCCTCGACGGCAACGTCGTCGCCGAATTCCGGCAGGACGTGGACGGCGACTTCGATCTCGGCTTCGATGTGGAAGGCGGCGTCGATCTCTGGTCACCGGATCGTCCCCGGCTCTATGAGCTTTCCGTCGCCGTCGTTGACGACCGGCTCCGCCGCCGCGTCGGCTTTCGCCGCTTCGAAAGCCGCAACGGGCAGATGTACCTCAACGGCGAGCCCTTCTACCTGTTCGCCGCCCTCGACCAGGACTGGTATCCCGACACCGAATGCTGCCCGCCGACGCCGCAGTTCCTGCGCCAGCGCTTCGAGAACGCCAAGCGGCTCGGCCTCAACGCCCTGCGCTGCCACGTCAAGATCCCCGATCCGCTCTATTTCGAGCTGGCCGACGAACTGGGACTGATGGTCTGGCTCGACATGCCCTACATGGGCTTTCTTGCCAATGAGAGCCGCCGACAGGTGATCGAGACCTTCGAGGCCGCCGTTCGCGATCACGGCCATCACCCGTCGATCGCCATCTGGTGCATCACCAACGAGGGCTGGGGCATCGAGCTCGACGACAACGAGGACGACCGCCGCTGGCTGAAGGTGAGCTTCGACCGCCTCAAGGCCAGGGTGCCGGGCAGCCTTCTCGTCGACAATTCGGCCTGCTTCCCGCGCAACTACCACGTCAAGACCGACATCGAGGACTTTCACTGGTACAACGCCTGGCCGTCGCAGAATGCCGCCTTTGCCCGCGTCACCGGTGAATTCGCCGCTCGCGCCGGCTGGGCCTTCACGCCGCACGGCGATGCCGAGCGGTCGGGCACGGAGCCTCTGATCTGCTCGGAGTTCGGTGTCTGGGGCCTGCCGCATCCGCGCGACCTGCTCGACGCCGACGGCAACGAGCCCTGGTGGTTCGAGAGCGGCTATGACTGGAACGACGGCGCCGCCTATCCGCACGGCATCGAGAGGCGTTTTCACGATGTCCGCCTCGCCGATCGCTTCGGCGATCTCGACGGCTTCGTGGCGGCGGCGCAGGAAAGCCAGTTTCGCGGCCTCAAGTACCAGATCGAGACGTTGCGCTTCGCCGCGCCGATTTCCGGCTATGTCATCACCGAGCTCAACGACACGCAATGGGAAGCCAATGGCTTGATGGACGCCGGCAACACCTTGCGGGTCTTCGCCGATCAGCTCGCCGCGCTGCAGCGGCCCACCCTGCCGATCGCCCGCGTCGACCGGACGACGCTGGCCTGCGGACAAACCCTGAGGGTTGAGTTGAGGCTCGCCGCCGCCGCGTCCATCGACGGCGCGGCGATCGACTGGCAGTTCGGCACTGCGACCGGCTGCGTCGCGTTGCCGCGCGGGTCGACCGGCAGCGGCACGGCGACCATCGATATCCACGCGCCGGACGTTGCTTCCGCGACGATCATGCCGCTCGCCCTGCGCGCTTTGGCCTCCGACGGCACCGACCTCGGCGCCAACGCGCTGGAGCTCTGCGTCGTGCCGCCGCTCGCCGACCTGCCGCCGCTGCGGCCCTGCGACGCCGAGGCGGAAGCGTTGCTGACCTCCATCGGCTATCCGGCGGACGACGACGGGGCGGCGCCGCTCCTCGCCACCCGGCTCACCGCCGAGGTGCGGCGGGCGCTGATCGCCGGCGCCAACGTGCTGCTGGTCGCCAACCATATCGATGCGCTGAAGGAACCCGGGCGCGAGCTTCCCGTCGATCTCGGCAATTTCCCAAGAATGAAACTCGTCGAGCGCGAGGGTACGTCCTGGGACGGACGCTGGATGGGCGCCTTCAGCTGGCGCCGTACCGATGGCCTCTGGGCGCGCCTGCCCGGCGGTCCGATGCTCGACGAACATCTCAGCGGCCTTCTGCCGCGCTTCGTGCTGACGGGCTTCCCCGGCACCGCCTTCGGCGGCCTCGTCGATGCCGGCATGGTCGTCGCCTGGGCACACAAGGCCGCCGCCTTTTCGAAGCGGAGCCTGCTCGGCCGCGGCTGGTTGACGGTGACTACCTTCGACCTCCTGCCGGACGACGGCCGCCGTAACCCGCTGGCGCCCTATCTGCTCGCCGCCCTGGCGTCATCATCCCAGGGGGCATAACGCCCGACCTCGGCGGCTCCGGCGTCCTACGTTGCCTGGATCGCCGGAGTCGCGCCTGCTTTGGCAGCAGGGACCGCGATCGATCGTTCCCCCCACGTGATCGTGATCGCGCAATTATTGACTGATCAGTCCACAACCCCTACACCGTTCCCATGGCAAGACCACGGGAGTTCGATAGAGATGCCGCGCTGACTGCGGCGATCTGCGTGTTCTGGTCCAAGGGCTTCGCGGCAACGTCGACGGAGGACCTGGTCCAGGCGATGAATATTGGCCGTCAGAGTATTTACAACGCTTTCGGCGACAAGCGTCAGCTCTATCTCGAAGCGCTGGAGACCTATCAGCGCAACGCGACGAGTTGCCACACCCAGCGACTGAATACGCCGGCTTCCCCGCTGGACGGGCTGAAGGACCTGTTGATCGGTCTCATCCCCGAGGACGACAAACAGCGCTTTCGCGGCTGCATGGGGGTCGGATCGATCGGCGAATTCGGCACGACCGACCCCGAATTGGTGGAGATGCGCGAGAAGATGATAGCTGTGCTCCACGCGAAAGTGGTGGAGCGCATCAAGGAAGGTCAGGAACTTGGCGAGATCGCCCCGGATCTCGACCCTCTCAAGGCGGCCTCGTTTATCGAAATCACAATGAGTGGTCTGCAGCTCGCCGCGAGAGGCGGCGCCGGCGCAGATGAACTCCACGCTCTCGCCGCCTTCGCGGTAGAGCGCCTCAGAGCAAGATAGAACTTCGATTCAGGAATTGACCCTCTGCTCGGCCAATTATGGACTGATCAGTCAATAACGGAGACGACAATGAGTGACGACAATCGCAAGGTAGCCCTCGTATTTGGCGGTTCGCGCGGCATCGGTGCCGCCATCGTGTCGCGGCTGGCCGAAGACGGCTACACCGTGCCCTTCACTTACGTCTCGCGTCCGGATGCCGCCGACGAACTTGCCGCCAAGGTGCGCGACGCCGGCGGTACGGCGCTGGCCATCAAGGCCGACAGCGTCAGTCAGGATGACATCAAGGCCGCCGTCGGCACGACCATCGACCGCTTCGGCCGTCTCGATGTCGTCGTGGTCAATGCCGGCGTCGCCCGCATGGGCGTCGTTGATACGGTGCCGGTCGAAGATCTCGACCTGCAGCTCGACGTCAACGTGCGCGGCGTCTTCCTCGCCATCCAGGCAGCGGTTCCCCACCTCAAGGAAGGCGGCCGCATCATCACCATCGGCAGCAATATCGCGCTTCGCAGCGGCTTCCCGGGCGCCAGCGTCTACCAGACGACCAAGGCGGCGGTGGCCGGCATGGTCAAGGGCCTCGCCCTCGATCTCGCACCGCGCGGCATTACCATCAACAATGTGCAGCCCGGCCCGACCAAAACCGACATGATCAGCGGCCTCGGCAACGAGGGGATGGACATGGTGATGGGCATGGTGCCGCTGAAGCGCATGGCCGAGCCGGCCGAAATCGCCGGCCTCGTCTCCTACATCGCCCGCGACGAAGCCGGTTACGTCACCGGCGCCAGCCTGACCATCGATGGCGGCTTCGCTCTCTGACATATCCGTCAACGACCATCGGGCAGGAAGCACGCGCTCCCTGCCCTTTCATCTGATGCGTTGGGCTGGTCGCATCACTTCGGCGGCGGCGCGCAGGAATGGCCGATCACCAGTTTCGGCTCGGCGACATGGCACCGCCGCTCTGCCCTCGCAACCGCGTTGCCGCGAACGTGCTCCATCATCCAGATCGAAGCGACGCGGGCCAGTTCCTCGATTGGCTGCTCCACCGTGGTGATCCGCGGCATGACGATGCTGCTCCACGGCACCACGTCGATACCGGCGACGGAAACATCGTCCGGACAGCGGAACCCAAGATCGTTCACGGCCTGGAGGGCGCCGATGGCCATGTAGTTGTTGGCGGCCAGAATGGCCGTCGGGCGCTCGGGCCCCGACATCAGGCGGATGACGTTTTCATAGGCCAGTTCGGCGCTGTAATTGGCGACGATCTCGAATTCCGGTTCCACCGGCAGCCCGGCCTCGGCCATGGCGGCGCGAAACCCCTGGAGACGGCGCGCCGCGACCCAGCTGTTGTGCTGTCCGCCGAAATAGGCGATGCGACGATGTCCGAGCCGGATCAGATACTCGGTCAGCATTGCCGTGGCGCGATGGTGATCGGAGGTGACGAAGTCGAGTGAGGTGCCGTCGACGTCCTGGTCGACCAGCACCACCGGAACGTCGATCTCGTTGAGATAGGCGGCAAACTCGGGATCGTTGCGCAGCGGCGTCATGATGATGCCGGCTACACGGTGACGCTTCAGCAAGTTCAGCGTTCTGAGTTCGCGATCCGGATCCGAGTCCAGATTGGCCACGATCAACATGTGCTCGTCGTCGGAAATCTGCCGGTCGATGGTGCCGAACAGCCGGCCGAAGAACGGGTTTCCGGCATCGCCAAGAACCATGCCGACCAGCTTGGACTGGCCGCGCTTCAGGTTTTGCGCCATCAGGTTAGGCGAATAGCGAACCGCAGCCACCGCGGCGTCAATCCGCGCCCGCGTCTCTTCGCTCACCGGTCCCGTGCCGTTGAGAGCGAGCGACACGGTGGAAATGGATACGCCGGCATGGCGGGCTACATCTCTGATCGTCGCCAACTCGCTGAACCTCTCCCAACAGCTTCATCGAACCGTTTTTATCCACCTTCGCCCCAGGCGGGAAAATACGGCGCCAAATCGCGGCGCAGTCACGATTTTCACCGCCACGGCAAGTGAATTTCAGCCTTTCAATGTTGTTCGATGATAGTTCGATGCTTGTCAAGCTCGAAACCCGACTATACGATCCTTATCGAAACGGTTCGATACTACAGGGCCCGCATGGGTATCCGCATCAAGACGGAACTCGTTGTCGTTTCATCCAGAGGTCTAGGGAGATTTCTATGCAATTCCGATTGACTGGAGAGGTGCGCCTAGTCGCCAGCGCGGTCCTGAGTGCCGCAATTCTCGTATCTCCGGCGCGTGCCGAAGATATCGTCCTCAAGATGTGGACGCTCGACAACAACGGTTACAAGGAATTCATTGCCGAGGCTGCCGAAGCCTTCAAGGCAACCCATCCGAACGTCACCATCGAGCACCAGATATTTCCGGGCGATCCCTACAAGACGGCGCTCAAGGTGGCGCTGGTCGGTTCGGATGGTCCGGACGTGTTCTTCAACTGGTCGGGCGACCGGGCCAAGCAGCTGGTGAAGGACAAGCTCGCCCTCGACATCACCGACTTTGGCAATGCGCCCGGCGGCTTCGCCAAGGTGCTGCCGGAAGGCTGGCTCGACGCCTTCCGCTACGACGGCCGCCTCTACGGCGTCGCCATGGATGCCGTCTCCAAATACGTTTTCTACGACAAGGCTTATTTCGCCGAGCACAAGTTCGAGATCCCGAAGACGCTCGGCGAACTCGGCAACATGTGCAAGGCGATCCGCAAGATCGACCCGAACACAGTGCCGATGCCGCTCGGCAACAAGACGCGCTGGAAGGCCATCCACTGGATGACCATGCTCAACGAGCGCGCCATGGGTGTCGCGGCGACGGCGGCCGATTACGACCTGTCGCGCCCGGCCGATCAGCTCTACACCGATCCCGGCTACGCCAAGGCCTTCCAGGCGCTGGTCGATCTGCAGGACGCCGGCTGCTTCGAAGATGCGCCGAACGCCACCGAATACGCCATCGCCGACACGATGTTCGCCACCAAGGCGTCGCCGATGGAATATTGCGGCACCTGGTGCACCTCCGGTCTCGATACCGCAGGCTTCAAGGATTACGGCTTCTTCCGGCTTCCTATGATGGAAGGTGGCAAGGGCAACCCCGACGCCAACTTCCTGGTGCCGGAGGGCTATCAGGTCTCCACCAAGTCCGCCCACCCGAAGGAAGCGGTGGAATGGCTGAGCTTCCTGGTCTCCGATGAGCAGGCGCTGAAATTCGCCGAGAAGGTTCAGTTCCTGCCGTCGAATGCCAAGCTCGTCGACAAGGCCGAGGGCGTTCCCCCCAGCTTCAAGGAAATCGCCGCCGACGTCGGCACGCTGAAGCAGGGCGTCAACGTGCTGGACGCGCTCCTCGAGTCCACTGTGGCCGACGCCTACATGAACGCCACCGTCGAAGTGCTCAACCGGACGATCACGCCCGAGCAGGCCGTGGGCAAGATCCGCGAGGCAGCCGTCGCCGCCCAGGCGAAGAAATGATGGTCGAGGCCGTGGCGTTCGGCGCCACGGCCGCCCGCCCGCACTCGTTTCATCCCTGTTGGTAACGCCATGGCTTTTCAATCCATTTCCGGCCCCGCCGGCGCGCCCCGGCGACCGGCGCTGAAGGCCGGCACCATTTCCGCCACCGCGATGATGGCGCCTGCCCTGATCCTGGTCGGCGTCTTCATTCTGATCCCGGCTGCCGTTGCGGTGGTCGGTTCCCTCTTCGACTTCGGGATGACCTCGAGCTCGTGGACCTATGTCGGCGGCGCCAACTACAAGCGCGCCGCCACCGATCCGCTGTTCTGGCTGGCGATCTCCAACAACATCTTCATCGTGGTGGGGTCGGTGATCTCCCAGGTCGGCGGCGGCGCCATTCTAGCCGCCATCCTCGATCGCGGCATCCGGCGCGCCAACTTCGTCTACCGCACCATCATCTTCATGCCGGTGGTGATCTCCTCCATCGCCGTCGCCTTCGTCTGGATGCTGATCCTCGATCCCAACGTCGGCCCGCTCAACGCGGCGGTGAAGATGCTGGGGCTGACGCCGCCAAGGCTCGGCTGGCTTGGCGATCCCTCCATCTCGCTCTGGATGCTGTTGCTCATCGCTGCCTGGCAGAATGTCGGCTTCCAGATGATGCTGATCCTCGCCGGCCTGCAGGCCATTCCCAGGGAGCATTACGAGGCGGCCTCGCTCGACGGCGCGCGCGGCCTCAAGGCCTTCTGGTACATCACGCTTCCCGGCATACGCAACGTGCTGGTCCTCGCCACGCTGATCACCGTCATCGGCGGCTTCAAGGTGTTCGATCTGGTGTTCGTCACCACCGGCGGCGGCCCGGCCAACGCCACCCAGGTGCTGGGCACCTACACCTACACCCAGGCCTTTTCCTTCGGGCGCATGGGCTACGCCAACGCCATGGCCGTCGTTCTCCTGGTCACCGCAGCGCTGCTCGGCTGGCTGCAGGTCCGGCTATCGCGGCGCGGTTAAGGAGCAAACGACATGACCCTTCGCTCCCGCACTGTCGCCATCGGCCTGCATGCCGTCGTCTCACTGTGGACGCTGTTCGTGCTGCTCCCTGTGTTCGTGATGGTCGTCTCGGCCTTCAAGAGCCAGGCCGAGCTGTTCACACGTCCACTCGCCCTGCCCAGGCAATTCAGCTTTGCGGCCTTCGAACGCGCCTGGGGCATCGGCATCAGCGGCTTTCTGGTCAACTCCCTGCTGGTCACCACCCTGTCGGTGGTGATCATCATCTTCGCTTCCAGCCTCGCCGCCTATGTTCTCGCCCGGTCGGACCGACCGGTGATGCGCTGGGTCTATGTCGCCATCGTCGCCGGCTTCGCCGTGCCGCTGCAGAGCGTGATGGTGCCGCTCTACCAACTGGTCTCCAGCGCCGGTTTGCTCAACTCACGCCTCGCCATCGCCCTGCCCTACGCCGCCTACGGCATCCCCTTCACCACCATGCTGTTCTACACCTTCTTCCTCGAGTTCCCGCGTGAGCTGGAGGAAGCGGCGCGGCTCGATGGCTGCGGCCGCATCGAGGTGTTCTTCCGCATCGTGCTGCCGCTGTCCGGGCCGGCCATCGCCAGCGGCGCCATCTTCCAGGCCGTCTTCAACTGGAACGAATTCATCCTGGCCCTGCTGATGCTGACCCGTTCGGATGTGCGGACGCTGCCGGTCGGCATCTACGGATTGACGGGGCAATACAGCGCCGACTGGCCCGCCCTGATGGCCGGCCTCGCCATCGCCACCGTTCCCCTCATCGTCATCTTCCTGCTGGCCCAGCGCCATTTCGTGCGCAGCCTCGCCGGCCTCGGCAAGTAGAGGTTCAGCTATGTCCCATCTCGAAGTCCGCGACGTCATCAAGCGCTACGGCAATACGACCGTGCTCTCCGGCGTCTCCTTTACCGCCGAAAAGGGCGAGTTCGTCGTCATGGTCGGCCCGTCCGGCTGCGGCAAGTCGACCCTGCTCCGGTCTATCGCCGGCCTGGAGGAAATCTCCTCCGGAGCGGTCACCATCGCCGGCCATGACATCACCGCCGCCGAACCGTCCGACCGTGGCGTCGCCATGGTGTTCCAGAACTATGCGCTCTATCCGCACATGACGGTGGCCCAGAACATGGGCTTTGCCCTGAAGGTGGCGCGCCGTCCGAAGAGCGAGATCGACGCCGCCGTCATGAGGGCGGCCGAGATCCTGCGCATCACCGAGCACCTCGCCAAGTATCCCAAGGCGCTGTCCGGCGGCCAGAAACAGCGCGTCGCCATCGGCCGCGCCATCACCCGCGCGCCGGAAGTGTTCCTGTTCGACGAGCCGCTCAGCAACCTCGACGCGGCACTCCGCTCGCAGATGCGCATCGAACTCAGCCGGCTGCACCGCGAGCTCGGCGCCACCATGCTCTACGTCACCCACGACCAGACCGAAGCCATGACCATGGCCGACCGCATCATCGTGATGAACGGCGGCAACATCGAGCAGATCGGCTCGCCTCTAGACCTCTACAATCGGCCGGCGACGCGCTTCGTGGCCGGCTTCATCGGCTCGCCGCGCATGAACTTTGTGGCCGCCCACGTCGCCGCGGTGACCGGCCGGTCGGTAAGCTTCTCCTTCGACGCCAACCTGCCGCCGCTGGACCTCGAGTTCGCGCCCGGCGAAGCCCTGCCCGTCCCTGACGACCCGGTCATCCTTGGCATTCGCCCGGAGGCGCTGGGCGACAGCGGCGAGATCCACCTCGCCGACGCCGAGGTCACCGTCGTCGAGGCGCTCGGCCGCGAAACCCTCGTCTACTCCGACGCGCATCTGTTGAGGACGAACGACTCCGAATCCCTCGACGGTTATTTCGCCCAGCTCGTGCCGAGCCAGTCGGACAAGCGGCGCGGCCAGCGCATCAGCCTTCGGGCCGACCGGTCAGCCTTCGTGGTCTTCGCCGCCGATGGCCGCACCCTGCACGACGCCTCCCCCACCCTTTTCCATCACAAGTGACGTGGTCATCATGCGTTTCCGCCAGATCCATCTCGACTTTCATACCTCCGGCCTGATCGAGGGCATCGGCTCGCGCTTCGATCCGCGCGAATTTGCCCGCGCCTTCAAGGCCGCCCACGTCGATTCCGTGACCGTCTTTTCAAAGTGCCACCACGGTCTCTCCTATCACCCGACCAAGATCGGGCGGATGCACCCCGGCCTCGGCTTCGACCTGTTGCGTGCCCAGATCGGCGCGCTGCATGACGAGGGCATCGCCGCGCCGATCTACCTTTCGGCGGCCTGGGACGAGCACGCCGCCTTCACCCATGCCGACTGGCGGATCGTGACGCCGGACGGTCGCTTGCCGCAGTCGCGCAACGACCCGGCCGGCTGGGCCTTTCTCGACTTTGCCTCGCCCTATCTCGATTATCTCTGCGCGCAGATCGACGAGGTGCTTGAGCTCTATCCAGATGGCGACGGCATCTTCATCGACATCTGTAGCCAGCTTCCGTCGATCTCCCCCTTCGCCAAGACCAAGATGGAAGCGCGCGGGCTCGACTGGACCTCGTTCGAGGACCGGACGCGCTTCGGCGCCGCAGCGCTCGAGGCCTTCTACCAACAGATCACCGACACGGTGCGCGCCCGCGCGCCCGGCAAGCCACTGTTCTTCAACTCCGGTCACATCCGGCGTGGCAACCGCGAGCATATCGCCAAGTATTACAGTCATCTCGAACTGGAATCGCTGCCGACCGCCGGCTGGGGCTACGATCACTTCCCGATCAGCGCCCGCTATGTCGATCCCCTCGGCATCCCCTTCCTCGGCATGACCGGCAAGTTCCATTTCACCTGGGGCGAGATCGGCGGCTACAAGCGCCCGGAGGCGCTGATCTACGAGTGCGGCGTCATGCTGGCCCAGGGCGCGCGCTGCTCGATTGGCGACCACCTGCATCCGACCGGCTTTGTCGACCGTTCAACCATGGCCATCGTCGGCGCCGCCTACGACTGGGTGGAGCAGCGAGAGGCCTGGGCGGTGGACAGCGTCAACCGCGCCGAGATCGGCCTGATCTCCCTGGAGGCAGCAACGTTCGACCCGTCGAGCATCGAGGCGCCGGGCCACAAGCAGGCGAGTGACGACGGCGCGACGCGCATCCTTCTCGAGGCGGGACTGACCTTCGACGTTCTCGACCTCGAAAGCGACCTTTCGACCTATCGGCTGGTCATCCTGCCGGACGCCGTTCCGATCGGCCCCGAACTCAAGCGCCGGCTGGAAGCCTATCTCGCCGCCGGCGGCCGGCTGCTGCTGACGGGACGAAGCGCCATCGATCCCGAAAGCGGCTTCGTCCTAGACGTCGGCGCAACGTGGGAGGGCACATCGCCCATGGCCGGCGGCGACTATCTGCTGCCAACCGCCGAGTGGCGCCCCGACGGCATCGACGAGCCGAACTTCATGTACAGCCCGTCGGAACGCATCCGGGTCAGCGACGGCCAGTCGCTCGGCAGCATCTACGAGCCCTATTTCGACCGGACGCCAAGGCACTTCTCGGGCCACATCAACATCCCGCGCCGGCCCGACCCCAGCGGTTATGATGGCGGCAGCCGCAAGGGCGGCATCACCTATCTCGCCCATCCGGTCTTCAGCACCTACACTCAAGTGGGCGCCGTGCGCATGCTGGAGATGGTCGAGCGGATCATCCGCTCGGCGCTCGGGCGCGACAGCATGGTCACCACCAGCCTGCCGAGAGCCGGCCGCGTCACCCTCCGCCGCCAACCGCTCTTCAACCGGGACGTCGTCTATCTGATGCACGCGACGCCGGCCCTGCGCGGTTATCTCTGGGACAACAATATCCAGCCCATCCAGGACCTCGTCACCTTGCGGGATATTACCGTATCGCTGGAGGCAGATGGCCCGGTCGAGGCCGTGCGCCTGATCCCCGACCAAGCCCCCCTCGCCTTCACTGAAACCGACGGCCGCGTCTCCTTCACCGTCCCCGAAGTGACGGGCGTCGCCATGGTGGAGGTGTCGTATCGGACGTCATCTGCACCAGTCTGATCATCCTGCGATATTCAATCACCCGCATAAACAAGAAGGGGCGCCGCTATTGGCGCCCCATGCTTCCAGCCATTCACGGCCTGTCATGCCGGTCGCAGCCCCCGTCAGGCAATGGCAGCCGCTGCCTTTTGCAAGCTTCCCGTGGCGGTGTGCGCCGATCGCACCGAGCGGCTGATCTCTCCCAGCGCGCTGGCAATGTTATCGACGCCCTTCGCCGCGGTCTGCATATTGCCTGACATGTCCTGGGTGACAGCCGCCTGTTCCTCGACTGCGGTCGCGATGGAAGAGGAAACCCCATTGATGCGGGTAATGGTGGCTGAGATGCCGGCGATCGTCGACACCGCCTCCGATGTGATCTGCTGCACGCCAGCGATCTCCGTGGCGATCTCGTCGGTCGCCTTCGAGGTTTGTGCGGCGAGTTGCTTGACTTCCTGCGCAACGACGGCAAAGCCCTTTCCCATCTCACCGGCCCGCGCCGCCTCGATGGTGGCATTGAGCGCCAGGAGGTTCGTCTGGCCGGCAATGGTGTTGATGAGCTCGACGACCTGATCGATCTTCTGAGCAGCTGACGCGAGGCCCGACACGACCTTGGTTGCCGTCTCCGCCTGCGTCACGGCCTCTTCCGAGACGGAAAGCGCAACGCTCACCTGACGGCTGATCTCGGCGACGGAGGCTGCCAGTTCCTCGGCGCCAGCAGCAACCGCCTGCACGTTGGTAGCGGTGGTGGAAGCGATATCGTTGGCGCTCTCCGCTTCGGAGTTCGAGCGCGAAACCAGGCCGGCAACTTCATCGAGATCGCGAGTGATCTCGACCTGCGCCGCCTGGCGTGCCCGGCGGCGTCCAACCGCAGCGGTAATGTCGATCGCGAACTTGGTCACTTTGATCAGGCGGCCGTTCATGTCGAAAATCGGGTTGTAGGTCGCCTGGATGAAAACGTCCTTGCCGTCCTTGCCGATGCGGCGGAACTCGTCGGACTTGAACTGGCCGGCCCTGAGATCATCCCAGAAGGCCTTGTAGGCAGGCGAGTTGCGCTCCTCGGCAGCGACGAACATCGAATGGTGCTTGCCGACGATCTCTTCGCGACGGTAGCCAAGCACCTTCAGGAAGTTGTCGTTGGCGTCGATCACCGTGCCGTCCGGGTTGAAGGAGATCACCGCCTGGGCGCGGTTGATGGCGGCGATCTGGCCGTGCACGTCGGCATCGGCAAGCTTGCGATCGGTGATGTCGGTGGCAAACTTCACCACGCGGACCGTCTTGCCGGATTTGTCGAGGACCGGATTGTAAGTGGCCTGGATCCAGACTTCGCGCTTGTCTTTCCCAATGCGCTTGAACTCAGCCGACTGATATTGGCCGTTGGAAAGGTTGCGCCAGAACACGGCGTAGGCGTCCGACTTCACCTCGGCGGGATCGACGAACATCGAGTGATGCTTGCCGACGATCTCTTCGAGACGGTAGCCCATCAGCTTCAGGAAATTGGCGTTGGCGGTCACAATCTTTCCACTGGTGTCAAACTCGATCGCCGCTTGTGATCGGTCGAGGGCTTCAAGCACAGCGGAAGAATGATTGTTGAACGGCCACATCTGCTTTGCTTTCCAATCCCGGAGTGAACACGCGGGCGATTGACCGGCAGCAACAGCCCATCGTCAAGCTACGTTAAATTTCTTAATCAGAAGTTTTTCGACGGGAAGATCTCTGTATTTCTCAAGCGCCGCTCAGTCCTGAGCGACACAAACCTTGGTTAAGACAAAATACGCAAATAAGAACAAAATGCGTAAGCTCTCAACATGGTTGTAGAAGTCAGCTTTCTGAAACATATAGTGAGAGTCGCATCGAATGGATAAGCCTCCGTCTATGCACAGCGCATATTTGACAAGGAAGCTGCGCTATTTATCGCTCGGAAGAATTATCCAAAAGCCGAAAAGCGGACTTTGGCGCCCAAATGAAAAATGGCCCGACCGGACATCCGGCGGGCCACCAATTTCAGTAACTATGATGAGTATCTATCGCCTCAGCCCGGGGCCCGAGCACCCCGCGAGGCCGTGACACGGGCACGGGCAACGCGCGGATCGATCAGCTGGAACTGCGCCAGCGCGTCATTGCGCTGCCATTGGTCGAGCCGGTGCTTCCAGGGCCCGCATTTCAGCATTTCCTGCACAGTGGCAAACCTGAGGCCGAGCGCTCGTGCCATCACCACGAAGGGCTCGGTGTCGACGCGCACCAACCAGTGCTTTGCCTCTTCGATATCGAGATCCGAAAGCAGCGAGAAGCTGGCCACTACGTCGGCGAAGCGGTCTTCGACGGCGTATTGGCAAAGCAGCTCTTCCGACACGATGCGCCGGCCGCCCTGCTGGCAAATGCGTTCCCAGGCGGACTCGAAATCGTAAAGGCCGAGCCAGTAGGAGTTGGAAAGCCGCGCCTCGGCAAGACGTCCTGCCTCGGCCAGTTTGGCCTCGAGATCATCGTCGGCCGAGGTCATGACCGAGGTGCGAACCTGGTCGACCGCCTTGCCGATCACCTGCGAGATGACGGCATCGGGCGTATCGGGACGGCGGCCGAGAATTTCGGCGGTGCGCGGATCGGCCAGAGCCTGCTGCACGATGCAAGCCAAGGCGATCTCGCTGAGCCTTGCGCCATAATTGCCCGCGACCAGACGACGAACGTCCTCATCGCCACGACTGACGACGATGTCAGTAACACGCTCGCTCAGAACCGATCGCTGGGCAATCGCCTTCAGGTGTTCAAAGCCCTTTTCCTCGGCGATGGCGACGAGGTCATGATCGTTGAGCACCGGCGACTGGCGAAGCACCGGCGAAGCGACGGCCGCCTCGTCGTCCTGCGCCAACTTGCGAACGGCACGCTCGGGTGCACGGCGCAACGGTGCGATCTTCTCGGCGGCGAAAATTCGCGCCTCGGTTTCGACCATTTCGGACAAACGGGTGATGACGTCATCGTAGATTTCAATCTGTTCGAGCGTGCACCGCTCGGACGTGAAAGCAAACAGCGAAGTGACACCCTTGAGCAATTCATTCTTGCGGCCGGGAGAAGGATCGAGCGCAAGACTCTTGAAGTCTACGAGATTCGTTTCGAGCATTCCGACACCACCCACAGAAAGCATGCGCGCCACGCTATCGTCGATGTATGGACATGGATTTCATGAAATCGGTAAAATTCTAGCGAAAAGTCGTTTGGTAATTCTGCTTAAGCCCAAAGATCAGTTGCCAACGTCCTCAACCTCGGCCGACCCGCCATCGAAACTGAAAAAGCCGCCCGAAGTCTCGAGCTTGAGATCGTCAATAACTGCAATGATGCCGCAGGCGCTCTCGGCAAGGCCGAGTTTGGCCGCACCACCATCGACCGACGGCCCGACAGCACCCGGATGAATGAGAGCCACCGCCACACCAGCCGGTTTGAGGTCGCTGGCGAGCGACTGCATGACCCTGACCACAGCGGCCTTGGTCGCCTGGCGGGCGTCCGAATCGAGAAGATCGAGGCTTCGAACGTCGCCCACCGGTAGGATGGTGGCGATCTTGCCGCCGCGCGTCATGTTGGAGAGCGCGGCCTGCGCAACAAACAGCGGTCCAGTGGCATTCACTTGTAAAGTAGGCCGAAATCCGCCTCCAACATAGCTTTCCGAGGGGGCAAATCCGGTCCCCATCAGCATGCCGGTGTTGTTGATGAGGATATCGATACGCTCGGACAATCGCGCCGCCAGGTTGACAACCGCGCTTGCAGACCGGACGTCGAGAGCGATCAGGCGCATCCTGTCGGGGTGCTCTGCATAAAGATTGGCCAGAGCATCCGGCACCGCCGGACCGGGGCGATGAATGGCCAGCACCCGAGCCCCGCGTGCCAGGTATTGGCGAACGAGTTCCAGGCCGACGCCTCGGCTTGCGCCCGTAATCAGGACCGTCGGTGTCATCGTTCCTCCACCCAGCCAACCAACCCGTGCGGCGAAATGTTCCACGCCTTACGGGTGCCCCCCATGCTTACGGGCATGCCTGCTTAAGACCGGCATCATGGCTGCCGACAGGCGATTTCGCATGAGTGGAAAAACTTACAGTGAGACTACGATTGTGGATGGAACCAATGCTGAGGATTCCGGGCAACGGTGCACTGCTACCCTCGGTTTCATGGCGCCTGTTCTTCACCCCCAGCGTCCCACGGCCAAGGGCCGTTGGCATCCTTCAGCCGCTTGCGGGCGCCCTTCAGGATCTTCTCGAAATTCTCGCTGAGCGGCTCCTCGAGCGCCTGCTCGAGGAGGATGAGAACGGCGTCGAGCGCCCAGACCTCGGCGTCATCCTCCAGCGTCTCCTCGATACCCTCGGCGTTCTCGTCGTCGACGACGCGCGCCAGCCATTCGTGCAGCACGATGGCCTCGTCACGGCTGATGGTGAGCGTAACGCTGTCGGCCATTTTCTACCTCGTCGCGACGATGAACAGTCTCGGGAACCGCAGAAGAACGCCGCCGGTCCGAAGCGGCGGATATGCCTCGGCCACCTTTGCGGTGTAGGCGGCAACGAACTGGGCCTGCTCGTCCTCGTCCAGCGGATCGAGGAATGGTTTGAGCCCGGTCGAACTCACCCATTCTACGATCGCCGGAGCATCGGCGAGCCGGTGATTATAGACGCTGTGCCAGATATCGAGCCGGTGGCAGTGCGGTCTCAGCGCCTCGTAATAGTCTCTGACAGCCGGCAATGGCGCGCGGGCAGCGTCCTTGAGCTTTTCCGCCCAGCGCTCCGAGGAGGCAACCTCGCGCATCAGGGCATGCGACGGCTCGGTGACATTGTCCGGCATCTGAACAGCAAGCACGCCGCCCGGTTCGAGCTCGCCGAGCAGCCGAACGAAGACGTCGATATGCTCGGGCAGCCATTGGAACACCGCGTTGGCGAACATCAGATCCGGGGGCGTGTCCGGCTTGAAGCTGTCGGCATTCGCCTGCAGGAATACCGTTCGCGGCAAACGCGCGCGCGCCTTGTCCAGCATGGCCGGCGAGGTATCGATGCCAAGGTGCCTCGCCTTCGGAAAACGCTCCACCAGAAGCTCGGTGGAATTTCCCGGCCCGCAACCGATATCGATCACAAAGGATGGGTCGGTGAGCCGCACGGCATGCAGAAGATCGCGTGCCGGCCGCGTCCTCTCATCCTCGAACTTCAGGTAGGTTTCGGGCGACCAGTCGGCCATGCTCCATCCTCCCCGGAAGTGGAAGGCCCGCCACAGGAGCGCGACGGGCCGATATCATTACCGCGTCAGCGGCTTGTACTTGACACGATGCGGGTTGACTGAGTCAGCACCAAGGCGGCGCTTCTTGTCTTCCTCGTAGGCTTCGAAGTTGCCTTCGAACCACTCCACGTGGCTGTCACCTTCAAACGCCAATATATGCGTGGCGAGGCGATCGAGGAACATGCGATCGTGGGAGATGATAACGGCGCAACCGGCGAAATCCTCCAGCGCGTCCTCAAGGGCGGCCAGGGTTTCGGTGTCGAGGTCGTTGGTCGGTTCGTCGAGCAGCAGCACGTTGGAGCCCGACTTGATCATCTTGGCCATGTGCACGCGGTTGCGCTGGCCGCCTGAGAGCGACCCCACCTTCTGCTGCTGGTCGCCGCCCTTGAAGTTGAACGACGAGCAGTAGGCGCGCGAGTTCACTTCCTTCTTGCCGAGGTAGATCACGTCGGCGCCGCCAGAGATTTCCTCCCAGACGGTCTTGTTGGGATCGAGCGCGTCGCGGCTCTGGTCGACATAGCCGAGCTTCACCGTCTCGCCGACCGAGATCGAGCCGGCATCCGGTGTCTCCTGGCCGGTGATCATGCGGAACAGCGTCGTCTTGCCGGCGCCGTTCGGGCCGATGATGCCGACGATGCCGCCCGGCGGCAGCGAGAACGACAGGTCCTCGATGAGCAGGCGATCGCCATAGCCCTTGGAGAGACCCTCGACCTTGATGACGTTGTCGCCGAGGCGCGGACCGGGCGGAATGACGATCTGCGCGTTGGTGACCGTCTGCCGCTCTTCGTTGCGCTTCAGCAGCTCATCGTAGGACTTGATACGCGCCTTCGACTTGGCCTGACGGGCCTTCGGGCTGGCGCCAATCCACTCGCGCTCGCGCTCAAGAGCGCGCTGCTGGGCGGCGGCCTCACGGCCTTCCTGCTCGAGGCGCTTGGCCTTGGCGGTCAGGTAGGCCGAATAGTTGCCCTCGTAGGGAATGCCGCGACCACGGTCGAGCTCGAGAATCCAGCCGGTGACATTGTCGAGGAAGTAGCGATCGTGGGTGACGATCAGGACGGCGCCGGGAAACTCGCGCAGATGTTTTTCCAGCCAGGCGACCGACTCGGCGTCGAGATGGTTGGTCGGCTCGTCGAGCAGCAGCAGGTCGTGATTTTCCAGCAGCAACTTGGCGAGAGCCACGCGGCGGCGCTCGCCACCCGAGAGTTTCGTGACGTCGGCGTCGCCCGGCGGGCAGCGCAGCGCATCCATGGCCATCTCGACCTTGCTGTCGAGATCCCAGAGATTCTTGGCGTCGATGATGTCCTGAATCTTGGTGGCCTTCTCGGCGTTCTCTTCCGAGTAGTCCATCATAAGTTCATTGTATTCGTCGATCAGCGCCTTGTCCTTGGCGACGCCCAGCATGACGTTGCCGAACACGTCGAGGGTAGGATCGAGCTGCGGTTCCTGCGACAGGTAGCCGACCGTGGCGCCCTTGGCGAGCCAGGCTTCGCCGGTGAACTCCTTGTCGAGTCCGGCCATGATCTTCAGAAGCGTCGACTTACCCGAACCGTTCGGACCGAGCACGCCGATCTTGGCGTCCGGGTAGAACTGCAAGTGGATGTTATCGAGAACTTTCTTGCCACCGCCATAAGACTTGGTGGTGCCGTGCATGTAGTAGATGAACTCGCGCGCCATGGCGTGTCGACCTTCCGGTGAGCGGGTTTGCGTTTGGCCGGAGTTCTAGAGCATCCGCCCCCGGAAGGGAAAGCAAAAATGCGGACATCGACACGCCGCAGGATTCCACGCAGCTCCTTCACGCAAGGCGATGTTCAGCTCAAATTAAACCAAGTTTTTCTCATCGATTGGTCCGATTGAAAAAACAAAAATGTCCGACCGAAGAAATAAACATTGACGATCCGAGCCAAAATCTCTATTCGATGACCCATCGATATTTTCTTGCCGAGCTTTGGTTACGACGCGTTTGGCACCGCGTTTTGAGCGAATCCTCCCTTTAAAGCATCGTTACCACCTTCCGCGGCGCTCATGCGCCGGCGGGTTCTCATTCATGCTAGGAAAGGGTTCATCATGACCACTGGCACAGTCAAATGGTTCAACTCCACCAAGGGTTTCGGTTTCATTCAGCCTGACAATGGCGGTCCGGACGCCTTCGTCCACATCTCGGCCGTCGAGCGCGCCGGCATGCGCGAAATCGTCGAAGGCCAGAAGCTCAGCTACGAGCTCGAGACCGACAGGCGCACGGGCAAGCAGTCGGCCGGCAACCTGCAGGCTGCCTGACGAGAGCCTGCTCTCCCTGCCCCGCTCGTCGCGAGTATGCCGCGGCCTTGTGTGCCGGGAGTGCAACACCAAGAGGTCAGGCGGATTGCCTGGCCTTTTTTATTTGGCACGAGGACTTCCATGTCTGAGCAATATAGCAAGTCGCGCCAACAGGCCGAGATCGCCTTCGGCAAGACCCAATCCCAATTTTTCGCGCGCGGTCAGGCCTTCGAGGAACTCGACTCGATCACGGCCGCCCGCAACGAAAAGACGGCGCGCCTGCGCGAGGCCCGCCTCGCCAAGGAAGCTGAGGACAGCCTCGCCTTGGCCATAAAGCCGGTGCAGAAGCGGCCCGGCAGATCCTGACTGCAACCAACCTGACAACAGGACAAGAGATTTGAAAGCTATCAAGAACAAAGACTTGAACGACCGTCGCAACTCCGCGAAGGACGCCAAGGCCGCCCAGCTCGAAGCCTATCGCGCCGCCATAGCGGCCGCCGCGCCTCAGCGCGAAGCCAAGCAGGCCGAACGTATCGCCATCGCCGAAGCGCGGGAAGCGCGCCGCGCCGAGCGCGAGCGGATCAAGCTCGAAGAACAGAATCGCATTGCCGCCGAGGCGGCCGAGCGTGAAGCGGCCATCGCCGCCGCCGCGCGGGCCGAAGCCGAAGAGCGCGAAGCCGCCAACAAGGCCCGCATCGCCCGCGTCTTCGAAGACGAAGCCGCCCGCAAGGCCGAACGCGACCGGCGCTATGCAGCCCGCAAGGCGCGCAAGGCTGGGTAAAAAGGCCCGCCCGAAAAGTCACGGGCTTTTCGGGCCACCGCCTACCCTTGCAGGATATCCGCCAGAGAAGCGCTGCTTTCCTCGCTCTCGGACAGATCGAGTTCCGCCTCGATTTCCTTGAGATGGTCGACCATCAGCGCCTTGGCGCGCACGGCATCGCCGCTGACGATGGCATCGGTGATGAGACGATGGTGGTCGACGCCGCAGAAGTGAACGCGGTGGCGGCGGTAGAGCAGGATGGTCAGCGAGGTGCGGGCCACCAGCTCGCGCAGCAGATTGTAGTAGAGCTCGTGGTCGGCCATCTCGGCCACCAGCAGATGATATTCGCCCGACAGGCGGATAGCCGCCCGATGGTCGCCACGCGCTTCGGCGTCGGCCTCGGCGGTGAGTTGATCGTCAAGGCGCGTCCGCCAGGTCTCCGACCGCGCCTTGACCGCCCGCTCGACGATGGCGCCCTCGATCAGGCAGCGTGCCTCGAAGGTCTCGCGTGCCTCGCGCGGCGACGGACTGGCGACGAAGGCCCCCCGGTTCTTTTCGATCTCGACGATGCCCTCGTGGGCGAGCTGTTGCAGCGCCGCCCGCACCAGCGTGCGCGAGGCGTCGTAGATCTGGCCGATCTCATCCTCGCCGAGCTTGGTGCCCGGCAATAGACGATGTTCAAGGATGGCCAGCAACAGACCGTTGCGGATGCGGGAAACGCGATCGGGCGCGCCGTTCAACGACGTATCTGTTGCCATGATTCCTGACATGCGGAGGGCCGCGGCGCGGCTCGAGTAGCTACGATGATAACCAACCAGATCGCATCCCTCAAACGAGATTTTTGTATACGATCATGTTTATCATGTATCCAATCTGCCGAGAAATCGGGCGAAAATTGTTAATGTGACCAAATTCTAGTCAAAATACGTACACCGACCGAGAAACAACAAGCAACTGAATTATCTTTGTTTTTTCTTCGAAAACTACGTCCGGAACACTGGCACGGCTCTTGCGAAATCGTAAACACTGCTCCGCCGAGCAGCCATATCGCGCCAGCATCAAGCCAGGGGGTCAGATGCCGAATCCAGCCGCGCTCGAATTGGTGGCCTTGTCCAAACGCTACGGCGCAACCACCGCCGTCGACACCATCAACCTGCGCATCGCCGCCGGCACCTATTGCTGCCTTCTCGGACCGTCGGGCTGCGGCAAGTCGTCAACGCTGCGCATGATTGCCGGCCACGAGGCGGCAAGCGACGGCGACATCCTCCTCGGCAACCAGAACGTAACCGACCTGCCGCCCGCCCGGCGCGGCACGGCCATGATGTTCCAGTCCTACGCGCTGTTTCCCCACCTTACCGTGCTCGACAATGTCGCCTTTGCCCTGAAGATGCGTGGCGTCGACAAGATCGAGCGACGCAGCCGGGCATCCGAACTGCTCGATCTCGTGGCCATGACACCCTACGCGGGGCGCCTGCCGACTCAGCTCTCCGGCGGCCAGCAGCAGCGCGTGGCGCTCGCCCGAGCGCTCATCACGGAGCCACAGATCCTGCTGCTCGACGAGCCGCTGTCGGCGCTCGATCCCTTCCTGCGCATCAAGATGCGCGCCGAACTGAAGCGCCTGCAGCGCGAACTCGGCATCACCTTCATCCACGTCACCCACGGCCAGGAAGAGGCCATGGCGTTGGCCGATCTCGTGGTGCTGATGAACGGCGGCCGGATCGAGCAGATGGGCAGCCCGCGCGAGGTGTTCAACCAGCCGCGCACCGCCTTCGTCGCCCGCTTCATCGGCGGTCACAACGTCATTGAAACAAGCGACCGCGCCATCGCCGTGCGCGCCGACAAACTCACGCTGCAGCATGGTCAGGCTGGGTCGGGCATCATCGGCACCGTCACCGACGTCGAATACCAGGGCACCTTCGTGCAGGTGACCGTCAAGAGCGAAGCCGGCGAGGAACTGATCGCCCATCTTGGCGAAGCCGCCTTCGACGCCCTGCCGGTCAGCGTCGGCGACAACGTCACCGCGACTTGGGACAGCACCCAGGCGCACGTTCTCGAATAGCACGTCCGGGCGGCAGTCGCCGCCTGGCAGGAATTCCCTGTTTCGAAGCGCGAACGACGACTTGCGGATCAGGGATCGGACTACTCGGCAGCTCAGGGAATGGCTGCCGGATGGCCGGACACTGCCGACCTCCGACGAGGCGGCTCAGAGGGGAGAACACGAACTATGTCTGAGACCACGACCACGCTTTCCTCCGGCCTCAGCCGCCGGTCGCTGCTCAAGGGCGCCGCCGGCGTTGCCGGCCTCGCCGCCGGCTCGGGAGTCATCACCGGCTTCCCCTATGTGAAGGCCTCGGAAGAGAAGGTGCTGCGCTACCTCGGCACCGCCGTCAACGAGGGTGATGCCATCTCCAAGAAGTGCTTCGAGGATACCGGCATCAAGATCCAGTACATCACCGCCACCACCGACGACGTGACCAAGCGCGTGATGACCCAGCCCAACAGCTTCGACGTGCTCGATACCGAGTATTTCAGCCTGAAGAAGCTGGTGCCGTCGAACAACATCCTGCCGCTCGACGCCAAGAAGATCAAAGAGTTCGACAACATCACCCCGGTGTTCACCAAGGGCGAGCTGCCCAACGGCAAGAAGATTGGCAGCCAGGGCACGGCGCCGTGGAAGGTGCTCTATCTTGAAGGCCCGGATTCCGACGTCTTCGCCAAGTCGGCGACCGAATGGGTCACGCTCATCCCCACCGTCTACAACGCCGATACGCTGGGCATCCGCCCCGACCTGATCAAGCGGCCGATCACCAGTTGGGCCGAGTTGCTCAACCCCGAGTTCAAGGGCAAGGCATCGATCCTCAACATCCCGTCGATCGGCATCATGGACGCCGCCATGGTGATCGAGGCGACCGGCCAGTACAAGTATCCCGACAAGGGCAACATGACCAAGGCCGAGATCGACCTGACCATGAAGATCATGACGGAGGCCAAGAAAGCCGGCCAGTTCCGCGCCTTCTGGAAGGACTTCAACGAGAGCGTCAACCTGATGAGCTCGGGCGAAACAGTCATCCAGTCCATGTGGTCGCCGGCCGTCACCAAGGTGCGCTCCATGGGCATCCCCTGCGTGTTCCAGCCGCTCAAGGAAGGCTACCGCTCCTGGGCCTCGGGCTTCTGCATGTCCAAGGGCGTCAAGGGCAAGAAACAGGAATGGGCCTACGAGTTCATCAACTGGTTCCTGTCGGGCTTCGCCGGCGGCTACCTCAACCGCCAGGGCTACTATTCGGCCGTCCTCTCCACCGCCAAGGCCAACATGGAGCCCTACGAGTGGGCCTACTGGATGGAAGGCAAGCCGGCCGAAAAGGACATCAAGGGTCCCGACGGCACGTTGCTCGAAAAGGCCGGCGCCGTGCGTGATGGCGGCTCCTACGACGACCGCATGGGCAACGTCGCTTGCTGGAACTCCATCATGGACGAGAACGACTATATGGTGCGCAAGTGGAACGAGTTCATTGCCGCTTGAGCCTAGCTTGAAACCCTACTGGGGCGGACATCTGACTTAGTGTTCTGCGCTTCCGGTGCTCACGGGCCTTAAGCCCGCTCCGCTCCGGTTCTCGAACCCGTCGCCATCTGCCACGCCCCAGCGAGTTTCAAGCCAGGCTCTCAGGTCGAGTCTCGCCCGGTTCCTCCCCTCCCCGGGTGGGAGGAGCCCTCCGACCATCCCATCGACGAAAGCGCCGCCCATGCAGGAAAGCTCGGCCCGATCCACCTTCATAGCCTGGCTGCAAGCCGGCCCGATGGCGCTGGTTTTCTTCGCCTTCTTCGTGCTGCCATTGGTGTTCGTCGTCATCGTCAGCTTCTGGGATTACAACGACTACCAGATGCTGCCGATGTTCTCTGGGCGCGGTTATACCGACAGCTTCGAGGGTTGCCTTGCCGAGTTGCCCAACCTCTGCACCATCGGCAAGACCTACCTGCAAACCCTGAAGTTCTGCGCCATCGTCTGGGCCGCAACGCTGGTGATTGGCTTCACCGTCGCCTATTTCCTCGCCTTCGAGGTGAAGTCCAAGGAATGGCAGATCATCCTCAGCCTGATCTGCACCATCCCCTTCTGGACCTCCAACGTCATCCGCATGATCGCCTGGATCCCGCTGCTCGGCCGCAACGGGCTGGTCAACTCCTTCCTGCAAGCCATCGGCGCCATCAACGAGCCGCTCGACTGGTTGCTCTATTCCCAGTTCTCGGTGATCCTAGCCCTCATCCACCTGTTCACCTTCTTCATGGTGGTGCCGATCTTCAACTCGATGATCCGCATCGATCGCTCGCTGATCGAAGCGGCCTATGACGCCGGCGCCAGCGGGTGGCAGACGCTGTGGAACGTCATCGTGCCGCTCTGCAAGCCCGGCATCGTCATCGGCTCGATCTTCGTCATCACCATCGTCATGGGCGATTTCGTTACCGTCGGCGTGATGGGCGGCCAGCAGATCGCCTCGGCCGGCAAGATCATCCAGACCCGGCTCGACGCCCTGCAATTCCCGGCCGCCGCCGCCAACGCGGTGATCCTTCTAGGCGTCACCTTCCTGATCATCGCCGCGCTGACCAAGCTCGTCGACATCCGCAAGGAGCTCTGACCATGATCGAAGGACGCTCGAAAGCCTTCTGGTTCCTGGCCTTCTTCTTCGGCCTCTATGTGCTGTTCCTCTACGGCCCGATGATCGCCATCTACATCCTGTCCTTCCAGGGACCGCAGGGCGGCCTCACCTTCCCGATGAACGGCGTGTCGCTCACCTGGTTCGCCAAGCTCTGGCAGGGCAACGGCATCATCGACATCGGCGCCTCCTTCACCCGTTCGCTCGGCCTCGGTGTTACGGTGATGGTTCTGACGGTGGTGATCTCGGTCTCCGCCGGCATGGCCTTCCGCCGCCGCTTCCGCGGCCAGGCGCTGCTGTTCTACATCGCCATCGCCAGCCTGATCGTGCCGTCGCTGATCACCTCGCTCGGCATCGCCCTGGAGTTCCGCCTGCTCGACGACTACATCATCAACCACTTCGGCGACTGGGGCCTGCAGGACATCGCCGACAACTGGCAGACGGCCATGGGGCTCTACACCTCTGGCCTCGGCGCCCACCTGACCTGGACGCTGCCCTTCGGCCTCCTCATCATGTTCGCCATCTTCAACCGCTTCGACCCGCGCCTCGAGGAAGCCGCCCGCGACCTCGGCGCGACGCCCTGGCAGACCTTCCGCCATGTGGTGCTGCCGATCATCGCCCCCTCGGTGGTGGGTATCGGCCTGTTCGGCTTCACGCTGAGCTGGGACGAGCTCGCCCGTTCCAGCCAGGCGATCGGTCCGGTCAACACGCTGCCACTCGATCTCCAGGGCCTCACCACCACCGTCACCCAGCCCGACATCTACGCCTTGGGCACGGTGATCTCAGTCGTTTCCTTCACGGTGATCTTCGTAGCCGTGCTGACCATCCGCGTCCTGCAGCGCCGGCAGGCTGCGCAAGGCTCGGACGCCGGAAAGGGCATGGTGTGAGCCGATGCGCATTCACGTGGTCAACCCCAACACCACCGAGGCAATGACCGACAAGATCGCCGCAGCCGCCCGCGCGGTAGCGGCCGCCGGCACCGAGATCATCAAGGGACAATCGGCCATGGGGCCCGCCTCCATCGAGGGCTATTACGACGAGGCGCTGGCCCTCCCCGGCCTTCTCCAGACCATCCGCGCCGCCGATGCCGAGGGCGCCGATGGCCATATCATCGCCTGCTTCGACGACACCGGCCTCGATGCCGCCCGTGCCGTCGCCACCGCACCGGTGATCGGCATCGGCGAGGCGGCCTTTCATGTCGCAACGCTGGTGGCCGATCGCTTTTCGGTGGTGACGACCCTGTCGCTTTCCATCCGCCCGATCGAGCACAACCTCTCCCGCTACGGCCTCAGGAGCCGTTGCGCCCGCGTGCGCGCCGCCGATGTGCCGGTGCTGTCGCTCGAAGAGCGCAACCCAGCCGCCTGCGCCAAAATTTCTCGCGAAATCGAGGCGGCCATATCCGAGGAAGGCGCCGAGACCATCGTGCTCGGCTGCGCCGGCATGGCCGACCTCGCCGCCGAGCTATCGGCCCAGCATGGCCTCCCGGTCATCGACGGCGTCACCGCCGCCGTCGGCCTCATGGAAACACTGGTCCGCCTCGGCCACCGCACCTCGCGCCTCGGCGCTTGGCGCCCATCGCCGCCCAAGCCCTATGCCGGACTGCTCGCCGACTTCGCGCTGGGCTGAGGATCAAGCAGGAACCAATCTTCAGGTTTCTTTTTCCGATTTTGCAATGCGCGCGACTTCGGCCCTCGCCACATCGAGAAAGGCGCTGGACAGCTGCTCGTCGTTTAGAATCCTGGAAATGGTGACTGCTCCGGCCATCAAGGATAGTACGGCCATTGCTCTTGTCTTGGCATCGGCACCGGATGACGGCGGCATGAATTCTTCGAGCGTCTGCAAATACGCCGCGATGCCATCCTGAAATGATTTTCGCACCTCTGGGCTTTGGCGGGCTGCATCGGAACCAAGCGCGATAAGGGGGCATCCGTCAGCCACCTCTTCGCGGTGTCCTTCCGAAAGATAGAGATCAAATATGCTTTCGAGCGGGGTGGCACTTTCGGCCACCACCGAGGACCATCTTCTCGCCGCGTTTTCCATGGCCCGGCGGGATGCCTGCGCCGCCAGGTCCTCTTTGGATTCGAACTGCTTGTAGAAGCCGCCTTGGGTCAGGCCCGCTCCCTTCATCAGATCCTTCAGCCCTATTCCATCGAAGCCATGCTCGCGGAAGAGCTGGCTTGCGACGTTAATCACTGTCTCACGGTTGGCTTCCGCCTGAGCGCGACTGACCCTCATGACCGCCTCCAATTAGATTTCGATTGACATCTAACTCAAGATTAGATTTAGAATGCAATCTAATCCATTCGTCCGGGCCGTCAATAAGGGACAGTGACATGAATCGAAAAATCGTCGTTTACACCGCCACGGCGCTCGCCTTCACAGCAGCAACCACTGCCACCTATTTCGCCTCGATCTTCTTGCTGGTTCAGCCCAGCCACTCCGAGGAGGCAGCGGACCCGCGCACCGGTGCACCGCTCGTAAGGGTGACAAAGGTGGTGCCCCCCGCAGCAACCAACCGGAGTTTCACCGGCTCGATCGCAGCGCGCGTTCAAAGTGACCTCGGCTTTCGCGTCCCAGGCAAGATCATCGAGCGGCTTGTCGGCCTTGGCGATGAGGTCAAGGCCGGGCAACCCTTGATGCGGATAGATGAGACTGACCTTCGCCTTGCGCTCGCAGCCAAGCGCAATGCCGTCGCGGCGGCCAAGGCCGTCTTCGTTCAGGCGGATGCCGACGAGAAGCGATACGCCATGCTTGTCAAGAATGGCCTGGCAGCCTCCCCTCAGAGATATGACCAGGCTAAGGCCGCCCTCGATACGTCGGCAGCTCAACTCGCCGCCGCCGAGGCGGAGGAGAAAGTCGCCGAGAACGAGGCAGCTTACGCAACACTTGTAGCAGACGTCGACGGCACGATTGTCGAAACGCTTGGCGAGCCGGGACAGGTGGTTACTGCCGGCCAGCCGGTCATCCGTCTCGCCAAGGCGGGGCCAAGGGAAGCCCTCGTCTGGTTGCCCGAAAACCTCCGGCCTGAGGTCGGCGCCGAGGCGCTGGCCGCCGTTTACGGCCGTCCAACGGAAGAAAAAGCGGTCCTCCGGCAGATTTCCAGCGCAGCCGATCCGCAAACAAGAACCTACGAGACACGCTGGGTTCTGGACGGCGCCTCGTCATCCGCCCCCCTGGGGGCGACCGTCACGATCAGCATTCCAAACAAGGACGATCAAATCAAAGCGGAGGTTCCGGTCGGAGCCCTGCTGGACGACGGTCGCCGTACCGGCGTCTGGGTCGTCAACGACAAGTCGTCGAGCGTGCACTTCCAGGAGGTGAAGGTGGAACGGATCGGCGAGGAAAGGGCCGTCGTTTCAAATCTGAAGCTGGGGGAGACGGTCGTCGCGCTCGGCGCACATCTCCTGCAGGAGGGGACCAGCGTGCGCACGGGCACCGAGAAGACAGAGGCGGCAAACTGATGAATATCAATCTTTCCGCGCTCGCGGTCCGTGAAAGGGCCGTCACCCTGTTCTTCATCGTGCTGCTGGCTGCCGCCGGTTTCTACGCCTTTGCCAAGCTTGGGCGCGCCGAAGACCCGTCGTTCACGATCAAGACGCTGACCGTGACATCCGTCTGGCCGGGCGCGACCGCCTGGGAAATGCAGGATCTCGTCGCCGAACCGCTCGAAAAGCGGATCCAGGAGCTCACGTGGTACGATCGGGTCGAGACCACGACGCGGCCCGGTTACGCCTACATGACGGTGACGCTCAAGGACAGCACGCCGCCCGGCACCGTCGAGGAAGAGTTCTATCAAGCGCGAAAGAAACTCGGCGACGAAGCCCGGAACCTGCCGCAGGGTGTGCTCGGCCCCTTCGTGAACGACGAATATTCCGACGTCAGCTTTGCGCTTTACGCCCTCAAGGCCCCGGGCATGCCCATGCGCGACCTGGTTCGCCAAGCCGAGACCATCCGCCAGGATCTGCTGCATGTCCCCGGCGTCAAGAAGATCAATATCCTGGGTGAGCGACCGGAACAGATCTTCGTCGAGTTTTCCTATGCGAAACTGGCAACGCTCGGGATTTCTGCCCAGGACATCGCCGCCGCCTTGCAGCGCCGTAACACCGTGACGCCGGCCGGATCGATCAACACGGAGGGACCTCAGGTCTTCATAAGGCTCGACGGCGCCTACGACAGTGTCAAGGCAATCGCCGACACACCGATCGTTGCCGCCGGCCGTACTCTGAAGCTGTCGGACTTCGCCGACGTCCGCCGGGGATACGAGGACCCCGCCACCTATATCATCCGGCACGATGGCGAGCCGGCGATCATGCTTGGCGTGGTGATGCAGCAGGGCTGGAACGGGCTCGAGCTCGGAAAGGCACTGGAGGAGCGATCGTCCGCAATCGCGCGAACTCTGCCGCTGGGCATCACGCTCGCAAAGGTCAGCGATCAGGCCGTCAATATCCAGGAAGCCGTCGGCGAGTTCATGCTGAAATTCGCAATGGCTCTGGGCGTGGTTCTGTTCGTCAGCCTCGTCAGCCTCGGCTGGCGCGTCGGTATCGTCGTCGCCCTCGCCGTTCCGCTGACGCTCGGCGTTGTCTTTCTCATCATGCTGGAGACCGGCCGCTTCTTTGACCGCATCACGCTGGGCGCGCTGATCCTGGCGCTCGGTCTTCTCGTCGATGACGCCATCATCGCCATCGAGGTGATGGTCGTGAAGATGGAAGAAGGCATGGATCGGGTGAAGGCGGCCGCCTATGCCTGGAGCCATACCGCCGCCCCGATGCTGTCCGGTACGCTGGTGACCATCATCGGCCTCATGCCGGTGGGCTTTGCAAGATCGACGGCGGGCGAATACGCCGGCAACATCTTCTGGATCGTCGGCTTTGCCCTGATCGTGTCGTGGCTCGTCGCCGTCATCTTCACCCCCTATCTCGGCGTGAAGATGTTGCCGGCCATCAAGCCGGTTGCAGGCGGTCATCATGCTATCTATCACACGCCGAATTACCAGCGGCTTCGGCGCGCCATCGAATTTGCCGTCCGCTACAAATTCCTGACCGTTGGCCTCGTCGTCGTCCTCATGGCGGTCTCCGCCGTCGGCATGGGAAGCGTGAAGCAGCAGTTCTTCCCGACGTCCGACCGTCCCGAGGTTCTTGTGGAGGTCCGACTGCCCGAGGGCACCAGCATCGAAACAACGACGGCAACCGTCGAGAAGCTCGAAGGCTGGCTCAAGCAGCAGCCGGAAACGAAGATCGCCACCAGCTACATCGGCCAGGGTGCCCCGCGCTTCTTCTTCGCCATGGCCCCGGAGCTGCCTAATCCCGCCTTCGCCAAGATCGTGGTCCTGACCTCCGATGCCGAGGCGCGCGAGGCCCTGAAGCTCCGCCTTCGCGAGGCGATCGCCAGCGGTCTGGCGCCGGAAGCCTATGTGCGTGTGACACAACTCGTGTTCGGTCCCTACACGCCATTCCCGGTGGAGTTCCGCATCATGGGACCGGACCCCGATCAGCTTTACAGGATTTCCGATCAGGCCCTAGCCATCATGAAGGGATTGCCCGATGTGAGGCAGGCCAATCGCGATTGGGGCGATCGCACCCCCGTCGTGCGGTTCATTCCCGATCAGGATCGCCTCAACCTCATCGGTCTGTCACCTGCCGAAGCGGCACAGCAGATGCAGCTTCTGCTCAGTGGCGTGCCCATCACCCAGGTTCGTGAAGACATCCGCAACGTCCCCATCGTGGCGCGCAGCGCCGGAGCAAACAGGCTGGATCCTTCCAAACTTTCAGACTTCTCCCTGATGAGCAGGGCCGGCAAGCCGGTGCCACTCGATCAGATCGGCCATTCCGAAGTCCGCTTCGAAGAGCCGATCATGAAGCGTCGTGATCGCATCCCCGTCATCACGGTTCGCTCAGACATCAATGAGACAACCCAGCCACCGGAAGTCTCAAAGGAAGTCATGAACGCTCTTCAGCCGTTGATTGCCTCGCTTCCCGACGGATACCGGATCGAGATAGGCGGGAACATTGAGGAGTCGCTGAAGGCAAACGTGGCGTTGGCTCAGGTCTTTCCCTCGATGATCGCCGCCATGCTGATCGTCATCATTCTGCAGGTGCGCAATCTCTCGACGATGGTGATGGTCATGCTGACGGGACCACTCGGTCTTATTGGCGTAGTTCCCGCCCTGCTCCTGTTCCACCAACCATTTGGCTTCAATGCCATTCTCGGCCTGATCGGGCTGGCGGGCATTCTGATGCGCAACACTTTGATTTTGACCGAGCAAATCAAGGAAAATCGCAGGTCCGGCCTCGACGAATACCGTGCTGTCGTCGAGGCTACCGTCCAGAGAACCAGGCCGGTCATCCTGACCGCGCTGGCCGCCGTCCTCGCCTTCATCCCGCTGACGCACTCCGTCTTCTGGGGCTCCATGGCCTACACCCTGATCGGCGGAACGGCCGTCGGCACCGTGATGATCCTCCTTTTCCTTCCGGCTCTTTACGCGACCTGGTTCCGGATCAGGTCGCCCAAGGAGGGAAAGGCGCATCAGGCCAAAGAAGCGCTTTCAGCTTTGCAGGATAGCTAGGACCGTTGAAACACGGGGGCTGAGGTACGGGAGTCTCGCCGTCGCCCCGCCCTACGCCGGCCTGCTGGCCGATTTGCGCTGGGGTAACACATCGCACAGATAATAGTGCCCGCGGAAGGCGCCTGGCCTTTACCCGCGAGCACTTCACATGCTTTAGCTTCAAACATCCGATTTGAATTGGCCGGCCTTTGCCCAGGCTTCCTTGGGCACCTCGGTGATGATGATTTCGACGGAGTCCGGCGGGCAGACCAACGTTTCGACCGCCGCCTTGGTCGCCTCGCGAACGAAGGCGCGCTTCTGCTCTTGAGTGCGCCCGGGATGCATTTCCACGCGGATAACAGGCATTTTCGTCCTCACAAGACATCGCTCGACAGCGAGCAGTCGGACTATTCCAGACAACGATGAGGTGATAAATAGGCCGGCATTATCTTCATTCAAAACCCATGGGTATGGAATGAGCGACAAGCTGGCCGGCATGGCCATGTTCATCAGGGTGGTCGAGCTGGGAAGCTTTGCCGCAGCTGCGGAGGCCAGCGGCGTGTCGCCAGCCATGGTCGCAAAGCACATCCGAACCATAGAGCAGCGGCTTGGGGTTCGCCTGTTGCATCGGACGACGCGACGCCAACAATTGACGGAAGTCGGCCGGCTCTACTTCGAGCGGAGCAAGGCTGCCCTGGCCGAAGTGGAATTTGCCGAGGCATCGGCCTCGGAGTTGCAATCGACACCGCGCGGCCACTTGCGGCTTCTGGCACCCGTGAGCTTCGGAACCCAGGCGCTCGTCCCGGCGCTGGTGGACTACATGCATCAAAATCCCGAGGTCAGTATCGAACTTGCCCTGGACAACAATCCTTACGACCTGATCGGCGAAGGCTACGAACTCGGCATTCATATCGGCGAACTGAGAAACGCCAGCCTGGTCGCGCGGCCACTCCGGCCCTATCGGCGTGTTCTTGCGGCATCGCCGGATTACATTGCGCGCTGCGGCGAACCACTGACCCCGGAAGACCTCGCCGAACACCTATGCCTTGGCCATACCTATTGGCGGACCCAAGGACGCTGGCACCTTGTGGGTCCCCAAGGCCAGTCCTGCGAAGTGGTCACCAAAGGCAATTTCACCGCCAACCAGGGCCAGGCATTGCGCATGGCCGCGCTCCACGGGGCCGGCATAGTCCTTCAGCCGGAACTGCTGCTGGAGGCAGACCTCGCCTCCGGCGCTCTGGTACCAGTCCTGCCCCAGTGGTCTTACCGGCCGACGCCCATGTTTCTGGTTCACGCCCCGGACCGTCGCCCCACCGCAACGTTGAGAAGCGCCATCGAGTTCCTTGTCTCACGCTTCGGGTGAGGCCGCGGCAGGTGAAGAGTGCGTGATCCGGCGACAACGCCTCCTTCGGACCTTGTGAGAGGCCGCCCGGTTCGTGCTAACCGCAACTGAGGAACAAGGGCGCGCCGGGCTATTTTCTCATGGCGAGGCGATTGAAGTGGAAGAGATCGGCGGCCTTGCCCAGAATGGGGACAAGCGCCTCATAAAGGCTCCTTCTATGGAGAAGCTGTTTCCCTTTTCTGGTCAGCACAAGTTCTCTGCCGCCACTGAAGGCAATATCCCAATCATTGACGACGACGAATCCATCTCTGATCGCTGCATCAACTGCAGTCTCGTCGAGACTGGCTTCCTCCAGATCGACAGTATTTGAGTGTCGGCCGAATGCATTGAGAACAGCTTTGATATCACTACCGACGGATTTTTCAGTTAGCATTGTGTTCACCCCGCAACCAGAAGTGAACATAAGTCGCTCCGCTTGGTCTCGCTATCCGCACATCACGGTATGCCGCCTGTCATTGTGTTCATGAGTTTGTGGGTTGCGACCAGATGCATTGGCTTGGCCACAAGCTCGCAGGTGTCGAGCACGGATTGCCCGTGAACGAGCCGGCTTAAGCCGAACAAATCGCTGACCTATCGCTGGGATAGCAGAGATCAAGATAGGCGTTGGCCACCCGATCGTTGATGTCACCGGGCACCGGGACGACGCAGCTCGATGCATCGACGCGGCGAAGCGCCACCGCCTCGAGGCAACGGGCCTGAAGGGCGAAGCCGAGATCCATGGATTCGATCGAGTTGCCGAGCGGCCGGGCGCCGGCGAGGTTCACCATGTGCCCCTCGGCGAGGATGTGAATGGTGCGGCCATCCCTCAGCTTCAGGCTGGCGATGCCGTCCGAGAACACATCGGTCGAGATAACCTCCGGGCTGCCAGTGATTGCGGCATTGTCGATTTCCGTCGGGAAATGGCCGGCGTTGGCGAGGATGGCGTTGTCCTTGAACAGCGGCATGTCCTCATCACCCAGGATGCGTCCGCCGCCGGTGACGGTGATGATGAGGTCGGCACTGGCGATCGCTTTGTCGCGCGATGGCGTGTCGTAGCCGTCGAGATGGGCCTGCAGGCGCTTCAGCGGATCGCGATCGACGACGCTGACCTTGGCATGCGCCCCCTTGAAGTTCAGCGCCACGCCCCGACCGCAGGCGCCATAACCGAACACCGTGACACGCTGGCCGTTGGTCACCCGGTTGGTGATGCGCATGTAGGATTCAAGAACGCTCTGGCCGACGGCGTGCTCGTTCTCGGCGAACTGCTTGATCGGGCTGTCATTGATGACCAGGATCGGCAGATTGAGCGAGGCGCGCAGAGGCTCAAGACGAATTCGCCCTGATGTCGTCTCTTCGGTGCCGCCGATCAGGTTGGCGGTCGGAGCCTGCCGCCAGAGATCGAACAGGTCGCCGCCATTGTCGAGCAGAATGTCCGGCTCGCTCGCCAGCACCTCCCTGAGGAATCCCTGGTGCTTGATAGGGTCGCGCGTTGCCTCGCCGATGACGGTGATGCCCCGCTCCCTCAAATAGGCGACGGCATCGGCCTGTGTCGTGTTGAGATTGCCGGTCGCCACGAGCTTGGCGCCGCCATCCTTGAGCGTGAGCAGCAAGGCTACTGTCTTCGGCTCAAGGTGGATGCCAGTGCCGATGGTCATGCCGGCAAACGGCTGCGTCTCGCGAAACTCCGCAGCGATCTCTTTGAGAAGGCGGGTGTTCGCCCCCACCCATTCGATCCTGTTGGTCATGGTCTCCCCTCCGAGCTTGCGATGTCACCGACCTAAGTCAAACGTATGACTAGACCGACTCCGACGCTTGAGTCAAACGTATGACTTAGTCTATTCACAGGCGACGCGTGCTTGAGATATGTCTCTGCAGCGGACATCGGACGAAGAGAGACCAGAGTGGCGCGGAACGACAAGACGAGCCTGCCGGTAACGAGCCGCGACGTGGCGAGGGAAGCCAACGTCTCCCAATCGACAGTGTCACTCGTCCTCAACGGCAAGGCTGAGGGCCGCGTGTCCGAGGCAACCCGGGAACTCATCCAGGAAACCGCCGTCCGCCTTGGCTATCAACCGAACGTATCGGCCCAGATGCTGCGCACCGGCGTCGGCAAGACGCTGGCCTTTGCGGTTCCCGATATCCAGCAACCGTTCTTCGGACAGGTGGTGGTCGCCGCGGAAGTGGCGGCCCGCGAGAAGGGCTATTCGGTTCTCCTGGTCGATACCACCGCCGACCCTCAGTGGAGCGACCGGCTGGTCGGCATGATCCGCAGTCGCATGATTTCCGGCTGCATCATCTACACGCCCGACGCCGAAGCGGAGGCAAAGTTCGCCGACGTCAGCGACCGCGTCGTCATGGTCGAGAGCGAAACGCCCGGCCTCTCCGGCGTCGACCTCACCATTGACGCTGCCATGAAATCGGTGGTCGGTCATCTCGCGGAATTGGAGCATCGCAAGATCGGCCACTTCGCCGCGCTCTATCCCAAGCTGACCTTCCGCAACCGCCGCTCGGCCTTCCTGGCGGAAATCGAGCGCATCGGCCTCGCCACCGATCCCAGCTGGCACGCGAGTTCGACTTTCGAGCTTGAAGCAGCAACGCAGGTCGCCAAGCGGCTCATTGCCGCCGGCGTCACCGCCATCGCCTGCGACGACGATCTCCTGGCCGGCGCAGCCTACCGCGCAGCGCGGCAACTCGGCCTATCGATTCCCGATGACCTATCGGTGGTCGGCTTCAACGACACCGAACTCGCCCGCCTGCTCCATCCCGAGCTGACGACTGTGAACATCCCGGCGAACAGCCTGGGGCGGGAAGCCATACGGCGCCTGCTCGGCAAACTCCACGATAGGACCGCCTCTGCAAAGCCGGCGATGGTGAAGCTACGCCTCATCTTGCGTCAGTCGACAGCGCGTCCGAGAGGCGAAGAGCTATAGCCCTCAGCTGATGGCGACATGGCCGTACACCTTGCTGAATACACCTCCATAAATTGTACGAATCGCAACCCTTGCGTTAGCGACCTGTCAATAAACTCAGTGTCAGAATAAGGGGCAATATCACCCAGCCGCCAAGTTGCTCGTCCGGTTGCCACGAATGTTTCAAGCCGGCTTGGAATGGATATCGTTCGATTGAACCGTTCCGTTATACGATCACGGCGAGTGAGAGGTTTCCATGAGGGAAATCCTAGGCCTCACGAGAGACGAGCTCAGGAACGATCGTCATATATACACGGCGATAATTTTCTATCTGGTGGTAGCGAATGCCATTCTCGCACCATTCAGGCACATATTCCCGAGAATTTACGCCGAATACTTTCTCAGCCTGGCAAGTCTGGACGGTGTCGTTTTTCCAGCCTTCGTCATTGTCGGCGTGCTGTTGAGATCTTTATTTGCCAACCCACGCGATCCGTTAGCTTGGTTTCGCGCCCGCCTCCACAGCAGATGCATCGCGCGCATCTTGGCCGGCTATGGTCTGCTTCTGGCTCTCGTCCCCTTCATGGCAACGTTCACAGCCATGAAATCCTTCATCGGCCTCAATGGGTTCACAGCCGACACGCCACTTGCCGATTTTGACCGCTGGCTGCACCTCGGCGTTGATCCGGCAATCTTTCTGCATCGCATTCTTGACTACGGATCAGTCTGGCGCTTTTTCGCCTTCTTCTACGGTCCCGGATGGTTGCTTTGGGTCAACGGCGTCATCTTCTGGATGGCGATTGCGGCGCCCAGCCCGGGCCTTCGGAAGCGGTTCTTTTTCGCTTACATTTTCGCCTGGGTCGTACTCGGCAATGCCATCGCATGGCTTGCCATCAGCGCCGGTCCAGCCTTCTTCGCGGAGGTCACCGGCAACGCAGACCGCTTTGCAAGCGTGCTGGCCACGGTTAGTGCGTATACGCTGCCGGATGGCACGGGCATTCGCAGCATACAGATGTATCTCTGGGATCTCTATATTTCGCGCTCGTCAGACTTCGGGATGGGCATTTCAGCTTTTCCAAGCTTGCACGTCGCAATGGTCATGCTCTGCGCCTTGGCAGCCCTTGAGATCAATCGGGGTCTGGCTGTAATAGGCGTTTTCATCGTGATCATCATCCAGACGGGATCAGTGCTGTTCGGATGGCACTATGCCATAGATGGCTATTTCTCGATCGCCGTCATGACGGTGTTTTGGCTGATCCTTCGCCATCCCAGCCTGTTGGGTCGGCCTTCGATCGATCAGCCTCGTGTCGCGCAGCATCCATTTGCAGACTATTCGGGCGCAGATCGTGTCTGACGGCGCACCCAAGCCGACTGTCACACGACTCATCGCCACGCCGGTTTAGGACTGACGAACAAGACTGATGCGCATGAAATGCCAAGGCTCCCGAGCCGGTCAGTGCAAGTCGGAAAATCCGCATCTATGGGACGATCAATGAAAGCAGCCCTCGAAGGCCTGCTTTCACTTGAAAGGCACCAACCGCTGCAAGAGCAGCGATCGGCGATCCACACATCCCGTCAAGCGGTTACTTCTGCGCGACCTTGGCCGTGAAGCTCGCGACGCTGTCCTTCAGCACAGCTGCCTGCTCGATGAGCTCGTGCGAAATCTGAGAAACATGACCGACGGCAGTGGTCGTCTCTCTGATTGCGCCGAACACGTCGGTAATCGCGGCGACGGTCACATCCGACGACTTGGAAACGTCCATGGCCGAGGTGGCGATGTCGGCAGTCGCCGCGGACTGCTCCTCGACGGCGGCGGCGATCGCCGTGCCGATGCGGGCGACTTCCTCGATGGTCTCGGTAATGCCGGAGATGTCGGACACCGACTGCTGCGTCGCCTGCTGGATGGCAGCGATCTGGCCGGTGATCTCCTCAGTGGCCTTGGCAGTCTGCGAAGCTAGCGACTTCACTTCCTGTGCCACGACAGCAAAGCCCTTGCCAGCCTCACCGGCCCGTGCCGCCTCGATGGTCGCGTTGAGCGCCAGGAGATTGGTCTGCGCGGCGATGGAGGAAATCAGCTCGACCACCGAACCGATCTTGTCCACCGCCTCGGAAAGTCCCTTCACCGATGCAGCTGTCTGGCGGGCGCCCTCCACAGCCTTCGAGGATACGCTGAGAGAGGCTTCGGCCTGGCGGCCGATCTCGCCGATCGACGCATGCAGCTCTTCGGTCGCGGCGGCCGTGGTGGAAATGCCGTTGCCCGTAGCCTCCTGCGACGTGCGGATGCTCTCGCAGCGCCCGGTCACGGCTTCCGCCTGTTTCTCCAACGCGCCGGAGCTGTTGCTGAGATCGGTGGTCATCTTGCCGAGCTTGCCGAGTAGGCTATTGATCTGACTGTCGAATTCACCGATGGCCGTCTGTACGCGCGCCTGCCGGTCGGAGATCTGCTGGATCAGCGTCTCGCCATAGACGGACACCGCAATGTCCATGTCGAGCAACACCGCCTTGGTGACGGCAGAAATCATCCGGGCGGTCTTGGGGCCGGACAACCGGGACTGCCGCCCCATGATGGCCGAGATCTGCTCCAGGACGTGGTTGTAGCCCGATATATAATAATGAGGCTCAAGCCCGATGCGGACATGGGCGAGACCGACGCGGTGCACGCTTTCGAAATAGTCGCGATCGAACCGCGCCGAGAACAGGCGCTTCCAATGGTCGTATTGCGCCTTCTTGAGGTGATCGACGCGGCCCTTTACCAGCGCGGCCAGCTTGGGTTCCCTCTCCCATCGGCGGTAAAAGGCGGTGAGAATTTCCTCCATCTGGCGGTCAAGGATAGCCCAGGCTGCACGAAGATCGGTGCAGGCCGCTTCATCAATGGAATAGGCCTTCGTATGGCCCTGAAACTCTTCCAACGCCGCCATGCCACCCTCCGAACAGGGGATAACGAATCCATGTCCCCTTAACTTCGTCCACTATCTTCGCGGGTGGTTTACAAACCCTGAATTAGGTAATGCACCTCGTGCATTTTTTGGTTCGTTCAGGGTACATCCTTGGGATACTTCTTATCGAAATATTCCCGTTTTCTGCAGAATTTGACAGGGCCTGTCAGTTTTGACAGGAGCATTTGGCCTATTAACTCTTTCGCAAACAGCCAGTGCCGGCCCTGACAGAGCAACACGTAAAAATGGCAATGATAGCCTCGATCATCCAGCCGCCCGAACGGATGTCGACTCTCTGCTTGGCGGCGTCTCCGACGCGCTGCCCCTTGACCTCCATGCCCGGCTCGCCGCCGTCACCCGTCGGTATTGGTGGCGAGCGCAGCCGTCCGATCAAGGCGCGTATCGATGGCCACGTCTTCCCAGAGGGCGAGATCGGCGAGAAGTTGCTCGGCATGCGCCCGCACCGCATCGACGGCATCGCGGCCTAGCTGAAGCCGGAGCGGCGTCTTGTCGTCTTTCAGCGCCATCTCGATGGCAGCTGCCGCCTTGAGCGGATCGCCTTCCTGCGTTCCGTCCATATGGCGGGCAAAGTTGCGCGTCGCGCCGACCACGTCGTCATAGGCGGGGATGATCGGCATGTGCTTCATCGCCTCTCCCGCCAGTCTGGTGCGGAAGGCGCCGGGCTCGACGATGAGAACCTTCACGCCGAACGGCGCCATTTCCGCAGCAAGCGCCTCGGAAAAGCCTTCAAGGGCGAACTTGCTGGCCGAATAGGCGCTGAAGCCTGCAAAGGAGAGCTGTCCGCCCAGGCTGGAAATATTGACGATCGCACCGGACCCTTGGGCGCGAAACTGGGGAAGCGCCGCATTCGTCACCCCGACCGCGCCAAAGAAATTGGTTTCCATCTGCGCGCGCAGTTCCCGTTCCGGCGTTTCTTCCGCTGCGCCGACAATGCCGTAACCGGCATTATTGATAAGCACGTCGATCCGCCCGAAGCGAGCAATCGCCGCGTCGATCGCCTCCTTGGCCTCGCCGGGCTGTATCACGTCCAGCCGATGAACAAGCACACGCTCTGGGGCGAGCGCGGCGATCACGGACAGCCGCGAGGGATCGCGCGCGGTCACCACCACATTGTGCCCCTGAGCGACGGCGTGGCGGGCGAAGGCTTCGCCGAAACCGCTCGATGCGCCGGTGATGAACCAGGTCTGTCGGGTCATTATGGATCTCCTCATTGGGGCGCTTCGTTGCGCCGACGAGGTAGAAATGCACCGTTTTTCATTCATTGATAATTGAGTTCAGTTGATATGATCTATGCGATATAATCGCATTATGGATCGTGATATCCTTCAACATCTGCCCGTCGTCGCTGCTGTCGCGCGGCGGCGCAGCTTCGCGGCGGCAGCGGCCGAACTCGACCTGGGAGCATCGGCGGTCAGCCATGCGGTGCGGATGGTCGAGGATCGGCTGCGCACGCCGTTATTTGCCCGGACGACGCGCAGCGTATCGCTGACCGAGGCGGGCGAAGCGTTTCTTGCCAGGGCGCTGCCGGCCTTGCAGACGATCCACGAAGCCGCTGAGGCGACCCAGGCCATGAAAGGCCGGGTAACCGGCCTGTTGCGGATCAACTCGCCCCGCGTTGCCCTGCCCTTGCTGTTGATCGACCTGCTCGCCGACATGGCTGAGCTTCACCCCGACTTGACGGTTGAGGTGACCACCGAGGACGCGTTGATCGACATCGTCGCCGGCGGCTATGACGCCGGCATCCGGCTGGGCGAGATGATTGCCGAGGACATGGTCGCGGTGCGGCTCACGCCGCCGTTCAGAGCCATCATGGTGGCCTCGCCCGACTATCTCGCCAAAGCCGGGCCGATCGACACGATCGACGACCTCAGGGCGCATAATTGCATCGGCTTTCGCCAGGCCAGCACCGGCGGAACCTACGCCTGGGAAGTCCTGGATGGAGGCGAGGACAGAGCCGTAGTCACACGCGGCACGGTGCGGGTCACCGATCCTCTGATGGCGCTGGACCTTGCCGTAGCCGGGGTTGGTGTCGCCTATCTGTTCGAACCATTGGCGCGTCGCCACATCCGCGCGGGGGCTCTCCGCTGGCTGCTGCCCGATAGCGCCATTGAAGAGCCAGGCCTGTTTCTTTATTTCCCGCGGCGCGCCAGCGAGGCTCCGAAGCTGCGCGCTTTCATCGATGCGGCACGCCGACATATGCCGTCGTGGACAGCGCAGGACACGCTCTGACCAGAGTCGGCAAGGCTCACCGGAGAAGTGCTTGCCCCACGGCCAGCTCTGGAACAGCGTCAGCGAAGGCGATAGGGTCAAAAGATCGAAACAGCGGGCATCCGCCCGCGGAGCTCCATGATGACGACCGTTGCCGGTATTCTCTACCCGCCCGAAACCGATATCGATGGTTTGCTGGCCAGCGTGGCGCGTGGCGTTGCGGCCGCTGGCGCCCGGGTCGGTGGCGTCACCCAGAAGCGTGACGCGACAGACCGGAAAGGCTTTGCGCTTGCAGATATCGCAAGCGGCGTCGTCAAGCCGATTTCCCAGAATCTTGGACCACTCTCGACCGCCTGCAAGCTGGACACATCGATCATGGCGGAGATCACCGCCGATCTCGAACGACAGATTGACGCCGGCCTCGACCTCCTGATCCTGAGCCGCTTCGGTGGCCGCGAGATCGAGGGAAGCGGCTTCCGCTCGCTGTTCGGCCGGGCCATGCTGGCCGGCATTCCGCTCCTAACCGGCGTTCGTAACGAGCACGCCACTGCCTGGGCGGTCTTCCATGGCGGCCTCGGCGTCGACCTGCCCCCAGACGAAAGCCGCGCCCTCGCTTGGGCGAAGGGCGTGGCTCTCTGAGTTTCCGGACGGCTTGATCAGGTGGCGTTTGGAAGGTTGGACGCACAGCTACTTGATGACGGGGGGATCGAACGTCTCTTGTTGTGGCGGGATGGAATAAGTGAGCGCCAGCGTGATGTTGCTCACTTCGGATGTGCATCTCGTATTGTCGTCGGCCGTTAGGTCATCAGTGCTTCGGATCTCTCCTATCAGCATGAAGCCGGGCCCAACGGGCGCACTCGGCCCAAAATGCGGAATCTCGCGTCCTCTCAAAACATCGGAAACGTCCCAACTGGACGGGGCAGTTTTTCGGACGGGCAAATCGTGCCATCCTACCAGATCATTTCCAGGCGGATGACTGAGCCAATCGCTCGTCGGGAACGTCAACGAAAGGCAGCCGTTCGGCTTGTCCTGAGGTTTGCCGTCACCATCGGTCCAGCAGGGCAATGCATCAGCCAGAAAGCCACCCTGCGTGTAAACCATCGTCATGCACTGAGGCGCTTGCTGCTCGTGATAAGACAGTACGCCACGAATTAGCTGGGCTGACTGGATGCTGAGAAACCGGGAAATATCGAAGTTGACGAGAAGGCGCCCCGTCCAGGAAACGCATTGATCGGAGTTGGTATCGGGATGTCCATCACCTTCAACCTGCCCCCAGCCGACCGGCGCGACGATATTTCCACCTTGATCTGTCAAGACTTTTGCCAGCTGCCATCCGTGGGAACAGTCTGTTCCGCGTCCGATGAATGTACCGATGACAGGAACGTCGCTAAAGCTTCGAGTGCTCCATTGAAGGGTGGCATGGTTCGCCGGGAACGACACTGTATGTTCCCCCGGCTGAAGGTAATCCGGAACATTCGCCAGGCTAGGAAGCTGCCTCGTGCCCAGCGCCACAAGAGCCAACTGCATGTTCGTCAGCGCTTGGAGGTCGCTCCTGCGCGTTTGCTCGTGGAGAATGACGATAGCGGTGTTGCGCATATCATCAGCTGTCATGCGCTTCAGATCCACATCGGAACGAATATGACCCATCCTCATGTAGACAAGTATCGCGCCTGCACCAGCTAAGTCCGCATCGTTCAGACCTTGATAAAATTGGACATTGTTTGCAGTCCGGTTAACTAACTCAACGATGAGCGTATTGCGCTGATCCTCGGTAGACATCCTATTCAGATCGGAGACGTTGCGAAAACCACCAACGAGAAGAACACCACCGATGAATGACCTTTCCGGATGCATAAGCACCTGCAAGATTTCGGCGTTCTTTTTTCCCTGCAACACGGGTGCACCAAGGTGAGATTGTTGGTCCGCGGCTACAATTATCGTGTTGCGAATATCGTCGGCACTCATCGACTTCAAATCGGCGTCGGACCTGCCTCCGGTTTGCCGCAAGTAAACAAGAGCCATCCCGACGCCACCCAGATCCTCATCGTTGAGCCCCTGGTAGAAATGAACGTCGTTCCTGGTACGACTTGAAAGCTCGACAATAAGCGTATTTCTCTGATCCTCAGGAGACATGTTCAGAAGATCTTGGTTGGTGCGAAATCCCCCGACGAAGAGAGCCCCGCGTATCAGAGAATATCTAAGGTCCGCCATCGCGGGACCGATGAAAAGAACGACACACAAAACCGCAATTGTGATTTTGATACACGACAAGAGAGAAGCACCGAACAAGGATTTGAAGCGAATAGCCATGAAACCCCTCCCATCATAATAAAAATGACGTTCAATAAAACAGGAAAATGTGTATAGTGCCCGCTTAAAAGACAAACGGACACAGGCTCCAAGGAGTACTCTAGACTCCTGAGCGTCAATCAACTTCAATCTCTATTTTAGCGAAACTCTTTCTTATCGTAAAGCAGGCATACAGGTATTTACACGTATTGGATAAATGGGTGGAATAGTGGTTATGTTACAAAAAAATCAATGACGAAAAATGTTGCTACGCTATCTTGCTTCAGCATGAAGTTCTAGTCTTGGACGGCCATGACTATCGGCGCTTCAAGCGGCGTCAATTGAGCCCAGATTTTACTCGCAACCAGGACTTCGGATTTATCTGCGCACCTATTTTTAGGTTAGCGTCCGGCGTTCGTAACGAGCACGCCGCTGCCTGGGCGATCTTCCATGGCGGCCTCGGTGTCGACCTGCCACCAGACGAAAAGCCGCGCCCTCGCTTGGGCGAAGGGCGCGGCTCTCTGAGTTTCCGGACGGCTTGATCAGGCGGCGTTCAGGTCTGCGATGAAGCTCTTCACCTGTTCGCGCAGCTTGGCCGATTCCCCGTTGAGGTTTTCGGACAGGGTCATTAGCTGCGTCGCGGCGGCACCGGTCATTTCGGCGGCCGTGCCGACACCGGCAATGTTCTGCGTCACATCGGTCGTCCCCGTCGCGGCACGCTGCGTGTTGGAAGCGATTTCACCTGTGGCCGCACCCTGCTCCTCGACGGCACCGGCGATGGCCTGAGAGGTCGACTGGATGGTGTCGATGGTGCTGACGATGCGCGAGATCGACTCCACGGCGACGCCGGTCGCCGACTGGATCTCGCCGATCTTGCGCCCGATCTCGTCGGTGGCCTTGGCCGTCTGATCGGCGAGCTGCTTCACTTCGGCCGCGACGACCGCGAAACCCTTGCCAGCCTCGCCGGCCCGCGCCGCTTCGATGGTCGCATTAAGCGCAAGCAGGTTGGTCTGCGCGGCGATGTTGTTGATGAGGACGATCACTTCGCCGATCTGCTGGGCGGAAGCCGACAGCGACTGGATGTTGACCGCCGACGTCTCCGCCTCCTGGGCCGCCTCGCGGGCGATCCGTGAGGAGTGCTCCACCTGCTTGGCGATCTCCTGGATCGAGGCCGACAGTTCCTCCGTTCCGGCCGCAACCGTCTGAACGTTGGTCGAGGCTTCCTCGGCGGCGCCGGCCACCGACTGGGCCTGGCGGGATGTCTCCTCGGCGGTCGCCGAGAGGTTCCGGGCCGAATCCGCTACCTCATTCGAGGAGTGTGCGAAGGCTTCGGACAGATCGCTCATGTCGGCGACGAAGCGATTGATCACGGCTCTACGGCGCTCGATCATCTCGCGATCGCTGATGTCACGCTGCCTCTGCTCTTCCTCCAGGCGGCGACCGTCGATCAGCTTGTCGCGCATGTAGGCTACGCTCTTGGCAATGGCGCCGATCTCGTCCTGACGCTCGGACATGGAGACGCGCACATCGAGATTTCCATCGGCTAGCTGACGGACGTCGCTCGACAAATCGCCAAGCGGCTTGGTGATCGAGCGGATGGCGAACAGGCCAACGCCGCAGAGACCGACGATCAGCACCAGGATGCCACTGCCGATGGTCAGCAGGCGATCGTAGAAGGCGCTGTCGATATCATCGACATAGACACCCGAGGCGACCACCCAATTCCAGGGTGTAAATGGCGCATCGTAGGTGATCTTCTCATAAGGCGTCTTGTCACTGCCCGGCTTGGGATAGAAATAGCTGGTGAAGCCGCCGCCCGTCTTTGCCTTGCTGATCTGATCGGCAATGAAGGGGAACCCCCTCGCGTCCACCTCGTTCATGCGCTGCTGGCCTTCGAGCTCTGGCTTGGTGCCGTGCAGCTCCGTCACGCCGTTGTAGTTGTAGATGAAGAGGTAGCTGCTGCCGGCATAGCGCACGCTATGCACCAGATCGGCCACCCGTTTCTTGGCCACGTCCTCGGTGATCGTTCCTTTTTGCGTCGCGTCATAAAGACCTTGGATCTGCGACACAGCACTTTCGACGACTTGTTGGATCGCCTGCTTGCGTTCGGCAAGCATCGTGGAGCGGAGATCAAGAAAACAAATACCCGCAACCAACACGAGACCGATTGCAAACGATACGATTTGTAGTGTTATCTTGGCCTTAATTGTCAATGAACGCATGGCCGCTCCCCAAGGACTTCGCTCCCTGACACCAAATCAGATAGCGCGTCCGTTCCCTTCACAAGAGAATTTAATGCACACGTTACTTATCAACTCGTAAATTGATTCAATTCAGTTGCGAATTTTTCCAATTTGCGCGTTTTTCCGCAGTTTAATGCCAAAAACCGCACCCCTCGCTTTCTCGAGGGATGCGGCGATAAGAAATCCTTCGCAGCTGGAGCTTGCGTCAGGCAGCAGTCGAGTTGGAGAGATATTCCTCGACGATGTCGCCGAACTCCCGTATGCCCTTGCCGACCGTCTGGGCGGTCGCGTTGACCCGATCGGCGACAGCTACGGTTTCCGCCGAGGCGGCTTCCACGGTTTCCACCTCGCCGGCCACCATCTGGGTTCCCTCGGCGGCAGTGGCGATGGAATTGCTGATCTCGCCAGTCGCGATGGCCTGCTTGGCGACGGCCGCATCGATGGCGTCGGCCAGTTCCTTCACCGAAGCGATCTTCACCGTGATGCCCTGGATCGCCTCGACGGCGGTGCGTGTACTGCTCTGGATCTGTGAAACCTGCGAGGCGATGTCGTCGGTGGCCTTGGCGGTCTGTCCCGCCAGATCCTTCACTTCCGACGCCACGACGGCGAAGCCCTTGCCTGCCTCGCCGGCTCGCGCCGCCTCGATGGTGGCGTTCAGCGCCAGGAGATTGGTCTGGGCGGCGATGCCGCGAATGAGATCGACGACGGCGCCGATGCGGTCGGCCGCCTCGCTGAGCGCGGCGATCTGTCCCGAGGAAGAAGCCGCCTCGGCATCCACCTCGGCCACGGCCTGCGTCGACTGACGGATCTGCTCGCCGATTTCGTGGATGGAACTCGACAGCCCCTCGGCCGCTGCGGCGACGGCGCGCACGTTCGACGACGCCGAAGTCGACTTGTCACGCATCGCCTCTGCCCGGCGGCGGGTGTCGCTCGATGTCGCGGAAAGCCCTTCCGCCGTCGCCTTCAGCGCCGTCATCTGCTGATCGACGGTGCCCTGCATCCGGGTTGCGGCCTCACGGAAAGCCTCCGATAGCGATCTCAGCCGCTGTTCCCGGCCGCTCTGCAGCTCGTAACTTTGCTTCTGCTGCTCCTCAAGGCGCAGTCTTTCGTGAACGCCGAGGCGCAACACGTCGACGGCAGCGGCGATCTCGCCGATCTCATCGCCGCGCTTCAGATAGGGCACGTCGAGATCGGAGTTGCCGTTGGCGAGCGAGCTGATGTTTTCCTTGAGCACACCGAGCGGTCGGGTGATAACCCGTCCCATGAACACCAGCACGATGGCAATCATCGCCACGGCACCGCCCAATAGGGACAAGGCGACGCGCGTGGTCAGGGCATTGATGTAGTGCGATAGCGTGTCGGTCCGCCAGGCCACCGCGAGATGCCCGAGAGGGCTGCCCGCCTTGTCCTTGCCGACCGGCGCAACGATCAGCACGGCGCCGCCGACAACGCGGGAAGACCGCTCATTGGGGCTGGCCTTTATGATCTCGTCACTCGCGGCATCGAAGGCGGCGGCGTCGATATTGCTGGCCGCATAATCGGACACGACCGAGCCGTCCGCCGCCAGAACCCGCACGCGCAGCAGCGGCGGTGTCGGCTCCTGGATGAACTCGGCGTAGGCTTGGGTGACGACATCCTTCTTCTTCCACTTGACGCCACCCTCCGCCGCCGCAGCGATCAGGTCGGTCATCTGGAGGCGAGCGTCGGTAAACTCTTCGCCCATGATGGCCGTCGTGCTCTTGAGCGAGACCAGAGCCGTCGCCACCACCACCAGCACGATGACGGCGGTGAGGATGACGGCGATCTTCGTCTTCAGCGAAAGATTGGAAAAGGTCTGCGTCATGATGCGCTTGGTCTCCGCGACGGGGAGCGCGCCCCGCTGTCTCGGGGCGCTTTTCTTGGCTCGCATCGGTGCCGTTAAGGCGAGCTGGCCGATGCGAACCCTTTCAATCGGCGAATGGAGGCTCAAAGACCTTCGACATTGAGCCCCACGGTAATCGCACCGATCGCCGCGCCGGTCTTCGGATCGGAGATCGTGGCGCTCACCTGCGTCTGCAGTTGCTGGGTCGACTCGTCCTTCTCGACGTCATCGACGAAAATGGTGCCCGGTCCGACCAGGAAGGTCTTCTGCCACTTGGCTTCGTCGCCTTGCCAATAATCGGACGTCGTGTCGCTCTGACCGACATTGAGACCCTTGTTGTCGGTGACGAACATTTCGGTGATCGCCCCGCCCGCCTTGTCCTGTTGCTCCTTCAGGAACTTGGAAAGCGGCGTCGACAGGGTCTCGTTGATCAGCGGCTTGTCCGCGGCATCGACCTCGGCCCGCCATTTCTTGTCGAGCGCGTCGATATCGGCCTGCTGCAATCCGGCATGCTTGGCGTTCTGCGCGTTGATCGCATCGACCACCAGCGGATCGGACAGGAGCGGAACGACATGCTGTTCCACATAGGCACGCGCGGCGGCGGCGTAGTCGTCGCCTGCGAAGGCTTGGTTCACCCCCGCTGCGGAGCAGAACAAAAGACCAAGCGCTATATACCGGCCAATCTTCATGGCAGCCTCCAAACAATGACCGAACTCCAATCCCACAAAGCAGGTTACCACCACGCTAAGTTTTCTATTCAACAACAAAAAATACTCGCCAATCCATTGAAAGACTGGCGAGTATTAAGATTTTATATTTCAGATAGATAAATCTACGTAGTCTTTTTGAAGTATAGGCGAACGGACTAGTTATTTTCGACAGGCATCTATGGAATGGAGCGCGAGCAAACTAAGTCGCTGCGTAATCCATCTTCTCGAGGTCCTCGATCAGATCGGGCCCCACCGGCGTCCAGCCGAGCCGCTGCCGGGTGATGTCGCTCGATGCGCTGAGATCGAGCGCCGCAAACAGCGCCATCCAACCCAAATACCTCCCAGCCTCGTCCGGCGTGACCGACCTGACCGGCAGACCAAGCCCGGCGCCGACCACTTCGGCAATCCGCCGCGCAGAGACGCCTTCCTCGGCCACCGCATTGTAGCGTTCACCGCGCCGCCCCTTGTCGAGCGCCAGCACATAAAGCTTGGCGACATCGCTCACATGGCAGGCAGACCAGCGGTTGGACCCGTCACCCACATAGGCGGCGGCGCCCTTCTCGCGGCAAATGGCGACATAGGGCGTGATCAGTCCCTGCTTGGCCGTATCGTGTACCTGCGGCAACCGCATGACACGCACGTCGACGCCAGCCTCCAGCGCGGCATTGCCAGCCAGTTCCGAGGCGATGCGCGGATTGGCGTGCTTGGTATTAAACACCGTCTCGATGGCCGGACCACCGCCCTCCTGCTCGCCCATGCCGACGCCCGAGGTGATGATCAGCGGCCGATCCGAGCCCTTGAGCACATCCGCCAACGCACCGATGACCCGCCGGTCCTTTTCGCAGTTCTCGACGAACCGGCTGAAATCGTGGTCGAAAGCAGTGTGGATCACCGCATCGGCCTGAGACGCGCCGGCACGAATGCTATCGAGATCCTCGAGCTCGCCATGGTGGACAGCAACACCCGCAGCCCTGAGGGCTTCCGCGCCCCGTTCGGACCGCGTCATGCCCAGCACCTCGTGCCCGGCCGCCAGAAGTTCCGGCACGACATGCGAGCCGATGAAGCCCGTCGCGCCCGTCAGAAACACACGCATCGCAAAGTCTCCGCTGTTGTGATGGCGGGAGACTAGCTCGCGTGGCTAATAGTAAAAGTAGTGACTTTATAGGGGTATGGAGACTAACAGGATGGGGCGTCGGAGGGTTGAGTGGATCAGTTCATGCGTCGTGGCTTTGGACTTGTGCCAGATGGGGTTCTGAGAGAGCCAACTTCCCTCAGGCAATCGCCGAACCGCCTCAGCCCTTTATCGAACGTGGCAAGATCGTAGTCGCGATCCTTTTTCCCATCGCTCTCGACATGCAGAGCTCGGCTCCGAATAAATTCCTTCATGACCTGTTCGGATAGTCCCTCGATTTTCCAGTAACCAGTACTGCCATCAGCCCACGCCTCCGCATTTGCGGAAATAAGAGTTTTCTCCTCGTTCCGAACTTTGAAGCGATATTCCGATTTTGCCGGAATCCATATTTCATCAACAATCGCAAAAAAATACTCGATATTCCCATCATACTCTTGCGAGCCAAAGAATATAGTCCTGTTCCAAAAGCGAAGAGACACGCTACACACTGTGCCTTTTTCTTCAATGTATACGGTCCAGGACGAACCTTTGTCGTAAACTCCTCCGGAATATCTCTCGCCACTCTCGGCAAAGGAACACGCGCCCAAAAGACCCAGAAACGCAACGGAAAGCAAAAGCCAAATTCGAACGAACCGCCCTGTCACGACCATCATAAGCCCCAATTCACCCCAACGTGTAGAATGAAATCGATCCAACCACCGGGCGCAAGAGTGGCAGCAAGAATGTGAACAAAAAGAAAACGCCACTGGGCTGAGCAATCTATCTCCGGTCTTTGTGCTGGGTCGATCCGCTCGGCGATCCGGGCGCTATCAAACTTCGGTCCAGCCTGACACAAGCATCAGTGACAAAAATGACAAGGAGCGGGCTTGGCTCGCTCTCAACCAAAAGCTCCGTGGCATGATGCTCCGGCTCAATCCGATTGGCACGACCATGACGGTAGCGGCTGGACGCAATGCAGGGCTCGACCATGGCAACGGCTCGCTCCTTTACCGGCAAGTTTCCAGACGCCAGCTTATCGGCGCTGCCCGTCATGACCAGCCCGAGCCGGCTGAGGCAGGCCATCGCCAGAGCTCATGCCTCTCTTCTCGAAGACATCGAAGAAATGCCTGACATTGCAAGCCGCCCGACCAGCTTCAGCTCGGGCGAAGCCGCCATAGCCGTGGGATGGACCTATATCGACGACCTGGAAAATTGCGTGTCGTCGGTCAACCATGCCGTCCACACCCTCAATTCCAAATCGGTCGAACTGGCCCGTTCCCACTTCGGCGACGGCATTGCCACGCGTGTTCAGCTCATCAACGAAACAGCGTTCGATGCGGCGCGCTACATGCTGGAGTATCGGATTTCCTCCATTCGCCGCGCTTTCGCGATATCCGGAAAGCTTGTCGAGATCGACGCCGGTGGCGACCTGTGCATGGGTCTGTTCACTCTGACCTACGTCAGCGGCGACATGCACGCCACAGTCAGCAGCGGCCAGCAGGCCTGGATCGTCGAGGACGGCACGACGCGCAAGGTCTCGGTCCGAGAAGTTACCGCCGATCTGGCCCACGGCAACCTACAGCCTTGAGATAGCAACCCAACGGATGGACACTCAGATCTGGAAGCGTTTCCTTGGCGTCCTCAGTGTGTTATCGGCCAACAACAACTGGCGACCCCAGAGGACATTTCGCGATGGCGCTTCTTCCTCCGACCTATGACATCACCAAATCCTACGAGGAGAACCTGAGCGCCGGGCCGTTTTATTCGGGCTCCATCCCAACCGCCCCTTCCCGGCGAAAGACCTACCCCTTCATGGGCTTTGAGCTCGCCAGCCCGATCGGCGTGCCGGCCGGCCCCCTGCTGAATGCCGCCTATGTGGCTCTCTATGCCAAGCTCGGCTGGGATGTGCCGGTCTACAAGACGGTGCGCAGCGTTGCCCGCGCCTCCCATCCCGTGCCGAACTGCCTGTTCATTGCCACCGACACCCTGTCGGAGGCCGATGCCCACACGATCCGCACCGTCGCCCCGGAGCCCCGGTCGGTCGCCGATCTCACCATCACCAACTCCTTCGGCATGCCCAGCAAGGCCCCGGTAGACTGGCAGGCCGACGTCCGCCTCGCTTCCGAGGCGATGCAGCCCGGCCAGCTTCTGGTGGTGAGTGTCGTCGGCACGCCCGGGGCCGAGGGCCGAAGCCTCGAAGACGACTTCGCCCACACGGCAGCGCTGGCCAAGGCGGCTGGCGCGCGCGTCATCGAAGCCAACTTCTCCTGCCCGAACGTCGCCAGCGCCGAGGGCGAGCTGTTCCGCGATGCGCAGACCTCCGCCTCCATCGTCCGGAAGATCAAGGAAGAGATCAGCGACACTCCGCTGATCATCAAGATCGGCGCGCTGCCGGAAGATCACCTTGCCGCCGTGGTCGAGGCCTGCCTGCCCTTCCTCGATGGCGTCGCGGCGATCAACACCGTGCCGCTTTCCATCGTCGACGCCGACGGCCATCAGGCCCTTCCCGGCAATGGCCGCCTCAAAAGCGGCGTCTGCGGCGCCGCCATCGGCAAGGTGGCGACCGAGATGACCGCCCGCCTCCTGCGTATCCGCGATCGCCTAGGCGCAACCTTCTCCGTCGTCAGCGTCGGCGGCGTGATGTCGGAGGAGGATATCGACGGCCGCCTCGCCATGGGCGCCGATCTGGTGATGTCCGCCACCGCCGCCATGTGGGATCCGCTGCTCGCCTCACGCTGGAAGAGCAACCAAGGATAAGCCGAGCGGCAGACTGCCAAACGCCCCGACAGAACGACGGCGCGATCCGTCAGTTCATTCGGCGTATCTTGGGCGAAGACGAAGACTTACTATCTCTCACGTCTTCCAGGCAGTCGGAAAACCGATCCAGCGCATGGCCAAAACCACTCAAATCATAACGCTCGCTCGGTATGCCTTTTGCCTTTGTATGCAGCAGCCTGCTGTGAGTGAAGTAGTCCAGAAAGTCTTCCTTCAAGCCATTGACAACCACAAATCCGGCCTGATCATCGTTAAAGGTTTGCGCTTTCACCGAGAACGTCGTCTGCGTTTCATTTCCGATTTCAAGCTCATACACCTTTTCCCCTGGAGTCCAATTGTCCCGAACAAATGCCAGGTAATAGGGCGTGCTGGCACCGGGCGGGTTTGAATGCAGAATTAGTCCTCTTGAGCCGTAATAGAGGGTGATGCCGCAGGTTCTTTTCGCTTTATCGACAAATACCGTCCAGTCGTCTCCGCTATCATAGCGATCGTTGGACTTCTCACGCGCCTCTACAGGAGGAGCGACGCCGAACTCCCGTACGCAGTCGCTAAACCGACCCAATCCCCGTCGGAAGTCTTTCACGTCGTACTCACCGTACCTGGCTGCGTCGAATCTGACCACCAGGGTATCGCTTTGGGAGACGGAGTTCAGAAACTTGTCGGTCAGGCCGTCGATTTTATAATAGCCACGCCCCTTATAAGTGGATGCCTTCGCCGTTCCTGATGAAAAAACCCAGACGCCACCTAGTTCGTAAAAATATTCTTCTTTTTCCGCCGGAAATTTATCGACAAAGGTCAGACTATACGTCGGAACGCCCGATGACGATGCGAGCGAGTCAATAAACAGACTCTTTTCTCCAAGCAAAACATCAATCATGCAAACGCGATTGCTTTTATCGACACTGACAGACCAAGTATTGCCCTGATCATAGCGCACCGCCGGAGAGGATGCCTCGTGCCCTTGTTCGGTCATTTGTGACTCCGGTTCGCGCTTTACCTCCGGCTTGATCGGCGGGGCGTCCGACCTGGGAGATTTGTCCGCCTGCGCAACGACGGTCTCCGGATGGTTCCGCGCATCCAGTGAGGGAATGATGGACGGGGTCGGGTCAAGCGGCACTCGCCCCGCTTCAACCTCGATCGCACAGGCGACCATGCGATGAATGGCATCCAGGGCGCCGTCCAGGGAGAAGCGCGCCTGCCTCGTTCCATTGACGACAAGCGACAGACTGTCCCCACGGGCGAAGCCTCCGACCTCGTTCGCCGTTAGATTCTCGATGGTAACGCCCTTGTAGCTTGAAACTTCGACGCCAAACCCTTTCCCCGCCCACGACAAATTGCCGTCATAGTGAACTTCGACGTCGTACTTTTTGTCGCCGACATATTTCCACGTCTTGCCCGCCATCATCGCGAAGTAGTTCAGGTCGCCCCGACTATGGTCCGCGCCCAACATGAGCATCGTGTCACCCTCGAAGAACGTGTAGGTCAAACACGATTTTCTCGGCATGTTCACACCGACAGACCAACCGGGCTTGTCATCGAACTTCTTGTCAGACAGGTAATAGTCTCCGTTCAACGCATCGTAACCATACGACAGGCCATGGAACGGCAGATACAGCAAGACAAAGACAATAAGCCGCAGACTGGGAAACACCGCTGGCATGTTCAGAACGCCCCAACTGGAAGCCGAGTGTGGATTGAATGCGATCCAACCTCTGGGCGCAACCGTAGCCTTGCGGATGTGAACAAAAAGAAAACATCGCGACGAAGAGTATCGGCTCACACCTACGCGGATGCTTCAGACCGAGGAGCGCTGTCGTCGCAGCTGTTGTCCCTCAACCGTGGACGAGGTTCCGCGAAATATCGGCGGCAACCGCGCAGATCCGTTTGGCGAGTTCGGGAAAATCGTCAGGGGAAACCTGCAATACCGTTCCCACGGCACTGATGGCCGCCACCACGTTGCCCTGCCGATCGAACACTGGCGCCGAGACGCAGCGAACGTTCAGCATGTCCTCTTCGTCGTCGGTCGCCCAACCACGAGCACGCACGCCAATGAGATGCTCGCGCAGAGCTTCGGCATCGGGCAGGGATTTCGGCGTTCGCGCCACCCACTCGATCTGTGAGATCAAACGCTCGCGCGCGACGTCCGGCTGCCAGGCCAGCAATGTCTTGCCCAGCGAGGAGCGATAGAGCGACAGCCGCTTACCGACCCAGGTGTTGATCTTGATATCCTGCTCGGCTTCGACCTTCGCAAGATAGATGGGAGCATCGCCCTCCAGCACGCCGAGGTGGCACGTCATGGCAACCTCCTGCGACAGCGCCTTCAGATAGGGCAGAGCCACACGCTCGATGGTCCGCTGATCCGCGGCAAGCGTGCCGAGCTCGCAAAGCTTCAGCCCCAGCAGGTAACCGCCATCGGCGGTCGGCTGCAGCACGCCGAGGTCGCGCAGCGTCGAGATCAGCTGGTGAACCGTGCTCTTGGGTAGCCCCAGCGTCTTCTGGATGGCGGTAAAGCCAATGCCGGCTTCGCGCCCCACCAGATCCAGAATGGCAAACGCCTTGGGCAGCGCCGGCACCATGGGCCGCCCCTCCGATTCGCTTCCCGGGTCGTTTTCACTCTTGTTCGTCTTCAACATCGCCGACCTTCTTTGCCGGTTGTCGCCGCCCACCAATCGATCGTCGACGGAGAGGCCGGCCACCGCACACGCCCCGAGTGCATGCCCTGTCCTATCCGGAAACCAAGCGTCTTGCCAAGAGTGACCGGCGCAAGCGGCAGGAACGGCAATGACTTGGTTCTGCCCCGCCATAAGCAGCCTAAGCGTTCATGCTGACCGCCCTGCAGCCCGTTCCTTGTTGCTCGCCCCGCTGGGTAGTGGTAGCAGTTCTGTATAAAGATCATCGTTCTTCATACAGAACAAATGGCTTGGCAGGAGATCATGCAGTCATTCAAGCTCAGGGGCGTCATTCCCCCCGTCCCCACCATTGTCGACCAGAACGGCGCCTTCGATCCCAAGGGCATGGCCGTGCTTCTCGATCGCGAAATCGCCGCTGGCGTCCATGGCCTCCTGATCCTCGGCAGCGGTGGCGAGTTCTGCCACATGAGCATCAAGATGCGGAAGGAAGTGGCCGAATTCTGCGTCAAGTACGTGGCCGGCCGCATCCCCGTGCTTCTCGGCATCGGGGCCTCGGCCACGGCGGAGGTCATCGAGCTCGGCCAGCACGCCAAGGCCTGCGGCGCCGACGCCGTGCTCGTCGTCAACCCCTACTATGCCACGCTGAGCCGCGCCGCTCTCATTGAGCATTACAAGACGGTCGCCGCCGCAGTCGACCTGCCGATCCTGCTCTACAATTTCCCCGCCCTCACCGGGCAGGAGCTAACGATCGACCTGGTACAGGAGCTGGCCCTTGCCTGCCCGAACATCGTCGGCATCAAGGACACTGTCGACACCATGAGCCACACCCGGGCGCTCGTCACCAAGGTCAAGGGCGCACGGCCGGACTTCCTGGTGTTCTCCGGGTTCGACGAATACATGCTCGACACGCTGCTGATCGGCGGCGATGGCGGCATTCCCGCCACGGCGAACTTCAAGCCTGAGATCACGCTCGGCATCTACAACGCCGTCGAGGCCGGCGACTTCGCCAAGATGCGCGCCCACGCCCGCCAGTTGGCCCAGTTGATGCCGATCTATGGGCTCGACCAGCCGTTCTTCGGTCTGGTCAAGGAAGCCATTCGCCTGACCGGCTCCGACATTTCGACAGCCGTTCTGGCCCCGTCACTGACCCCGTCGGCGGAAATCAAGAACCAGCTTGTCGCGGTATTGCGCGGCGCCGGCGTTCTGCCGGCCGCCTGACATGCGCGTGCCGGTCGTCGGAGGCGATCGGCGCGCCCTTTCAAGATCACAGGAGAGGAAAATGGTAGCGCTTCCAAACATCAAGTCCGTCCGCGCCTTCTTCATGGGCGGGGCAACGGCCGAGAAAGGCAAGGGCGGAGCGGATTATCACGACCAGGGCGGCAAGCACTGGATCGACGACCACATCGCCACGCCGATGAGCAAGTACAAGGCCTATGAGCAGTCCCGCCAGTCCTTCGGCATCAACGTGCTCGGCACGCTGATCGTCGAGGTCGAGGCCGACAATGGCGTCAAGGGCTTCGCCGTTTCGACCGGCGGCGAGATGGGTTGCTTCATCGTCGAGAAGCATCTCAACCGCTTCATCGAGGGCAAGTCGGTCTCCGACATCAAGCTGATCCACGACCAGATGATCGGCGGCACGATGTATTACGCCGGCTCCGGCGGCCTCGTCATGAACACCATCTCCTGCGTCGACTTGGCGCTGTGGGATCTGTTCGGCAAGGTGGTCGGCCTGCCGGTCTACCGCCTGCTGGGCGGCGCCGTCCGCGACGAGCTGCAGTTCTACGCCACCGGCGCCCGGCCGGACCTCGCCAAGGGTTTCGGCTTCATCGGCGGCAAGATGCCGACGCACTGGGGCCCGCATGATGGCGACGCCGGCATCCGCAAGGACGCCGCCATGGTTGCCGACATGCGCGAGAAGTGCGGCCCGGACTTCTGGCTGATGCTCGACTGCTGGATGAGCCAGGACGTCAACTACGCCACCAAGCTCGCCCATGCCTGCGCGCCCTCCAACCTCAAGTGGATCGAAGAGTGCCTGCCGCCGCAGCAATACGCCGGCTATGCCGAGCTGAAGCGCAGCGTGCCGCCGGGCATGATGGTCACCACAGGCGAGCACCACGGCACGCTCCAGTCGTTCCAGACGCTGTCGGAGACCGGCGTCGACATCATGCAGCCGGACGTCGGCTGGTGTGGCGGCCTGACCACCCTGGTGGAAATCGCGGCGATCGCCAAGGCGCGCGGCCAGCTGGTCGTGCCGCACGGCTCGTCGGTCTACTCGCACCACGCGGTGATCACCTTCACCAACAGCCCGTTCAGCGAGTTCCTGATGACCAGCCCGGACTGCGCGACGCTGCGTCCGCAGTTCGATCCGATCCTGCTCGGTGAGCCGGTGCCGGAAGGTGGACGCATCCACAAGTCGGTGCTCGACAAGCCCGGCTTCGGCGTCGAGCTGAACCCGGCCTGCGAGATGAAGCGCCCCTACACCCACTAAACCGCAACGGCCGTCGAGGGATGGGATCGGCGGCCGTTCCCTCCGCATCACAAAACCGAATCTGTTTTCGGGAGGACTATCATGCAATCTGCTTCGGAATGCCTTGAAGGCGTTATCTCCAAGACGCGCTGGCGGCTGATACCGTTCATGCTGGCGCTCTACATTCTGGCCTTCCTCGATCGCTCGAACATCGGCTTTGCCAAGCAGGCCTATCAGCTCGACACCGGCCTTTCCAACGAAGCATTCGCCCTCGGCGCCGGCATCTTCTTCGCCGCCTATGCCTTCCTCGGCGCCCCCGCCAACCTGATGATGAAGAAGGTCGGCGCCCGCCACTGGATCGGCTTCACCACGCTGGTATGGGGCGTGCTGTCGGCGGGCATGGCCTTCGCCGACACCGAATGGAAGTTCCTGGTCGTCCGCACGCTGCTCGGCGCTGCCGAGGCCGGCTTCTTCCCCGGCATGATCTACCTGACGTCGCAGTGGTTCCCCTCGCGGGTGCGCGCCTCGATCATGGGCTTGTTCTACATGGGCGCGCCGCTGGCACTGACACTGGGATCGCCGCTGTCCGGCGCACTCCTGGAGATGCATGGCTTCGCCGGCCTGCCCGGCTGGTTCTGGATGTTCATGATCGAAGGCATCCTCGCCGTTCTCGCCGGCGTCTACACCTTCATCTATCTCGACAACCGGCCGCAGGAAGCTCGCTTCCTCGACGCCGAAGAACGGGCAATCCTGGTCGCCGAACTCGCCAAGGACGACACTCTCACCACCGCTTCCCGGCTTGTCGATGGCCTCAAGGACCTGCGCGTCTGGCATCTGTCGATCATCTACATGATCATCCAGATCGCCGTTTACGGCCTGATCTTCTTCCTGCCGACGCAGGTGGCAGCTTTGATTGGCACGACGGTCGGCTTCAAGGCCTCGCTCGTCGCGGCGATCCCCTGGGTGGTTGCCCTATTCGGCACCTATTACATCCCGCGTTACTCGGACAAGACCGGCGAGCGTCGCCTGATCGCCGCCGCCACTCTGGCCGCCGCCGGCCTCGGCATCGGTGTGTCGGCCCTCTCCGGTCCGACGGTGGCGATCGCCGCTCTCTGCGTGGCTGCCGCCGGCTTCATCGCGGTGCAGCCGGTGTTCTGGACCATGCCTACGGGCATCCTATCGGGAACGGCTCTGGCCGCCGGCATCGGCTTCGTCAACATGTTCGGTGCCTTCGGTGGCTTCTTCGCCCCGATCATCCGCGTCAAGGCCGAGACAGTGTTCGCCAACCAGTCAGCCGGTCTGCTGACCCTGGCCGCCATCGCCCTCGTCGGCGCGGTCGCCATCCTGATGCTGAACCACCGCAAGGCCCCGAAGCCGCTGGCAACCGCCACGGAAACCGGCCACTAACCGAGTAGCTCGCCCCAAAAAGCCGGCTTCCCGAGGCAAAGCTTCGGGGAGCCTTTTTGTTTTCTGTCGGATATCGGGGGCGGGCCACTTTCGCAGCGCACCTCAATCTTCTCACTCGGCGGCGATCGATAAGCCCGCCGGGGCCGATCAGCGTGGACCTATCGCCCAGCTACGCCGCCACCACGTCACCGACGAGTCAGTTTATCCGGCGCCTCCGGCATCCTTCAAACAATCGAAAAAGCGGCGAAATCCATCACCAGCATCGTTGAGATCGTAACGTCTTTCCGGGTCTATGCCCGATTTTACATAGAATAACTTGCTGGTAGAAATAATTCTAAGTACCTTTTCGTTGAACAGCCCTGTTATCATAAATCCGCCGGTTCCTTCACTTTTAAATCCGCGCCCCAACGTAGAAAATATCACGCGCTTTTCATTTCCAATCTCGTATTTGGTGGGCTTTACCGACGGGTTCCATTTTTCGTCCTTAACCATTACACTGTATTTTAGTACACCTTCAGGACGGAACGCCCCAAAAATAAGGACGTGGCTCGTGTTTCCCACGAATAGCTTGCACGTTTTGGGCTCTATCTCGGTCGCTACGGTCCAGTCACTCCCCTCAGCGTAGGTTTCCATCGTGGGCAGCTTCTCGCCGCTGTAGGCGGTGGAATAGCTTCCGAAAAAGCCGATACTTATTACGGAAACCAGGAAGCCGGTTCGAAAAGAACTTGCCCACATAGCCAATCGCCCCCGCGCCAAATCATCTTAAGATTGAAACGAACCGCCGAGAGAACGCAAGGCTAAGCGTACTTATACGCAAGTCGACTGCAGGACGGGTCGCCAGCGCGACCGTCACCCCGATCTACATAAGCACGCTTAGATTGGAATTGGACAAACGCGCGAGCAATCCTACGATCGCGAAATCAACGAGACACCACGCCCGGAAACGAAAACCGCGCCCCTCACATCCGTGAAGAGCGCGGCTCCCTGTTCTTCTCTCCCCCTCACTCGGCTGCGATCGGCAATCCGTCGGGGCCGAGGAGCTTGGGCCTAGGGCCCGGCTGCACCGAGGTCGTCACGAGATGCGGACGGGCCGGGGCGGTCGGCTGGGGCTCGGCGTGGGTGTCATGCACGGGCGGCTCGTCGGACTCATTCGGCGAGGCGAGTTTGCTGAACAGCCAGGCAGTAGCGCGGTTGAGCCGGTTGATCATCAGGTAGAAGGACGGGATGAACACCAGCGACAGCACCGTCGACACCAAGAGGCCGCCGATCACCGCGATGGCCATCGGCGCCATGAACTCTGCGCCTTGGCCGGTGCCGCGCGCCGCCGGGTACATGCCGGCCACCATCGCGATGGTGGTCATGATGATCGGGCGGGCGCGCTTGCGGCCGGCGTCGATGATCGCCTCGGCCTCGCTGAGGCCGTGCTTCTGCCGCTCGACGGCGAAGTCCACCAGCATGATGGCGTTCTTGGTCACGATGCCCATCAACATGAGGATACCGATGATCACCGGCATCGACACCGCGTAGCCGGTGACCAGCAGCGCCACCACCACGCCGCCGATCGACAGCGGAATGGAACCGAGGATGGTGATCGGCTGGAACACGCTGTTGAACAGCAGGATCAGCACGATGAACACGATGGTCAGGCCCGAGATCATCGCCACCGCGAAGGCCTCGAAGATCTCCTGCTGGATCTCGGCATCGCCGGTGTTCTGGATGGTAACGCCAGCCGGGAAGGCCTTCACCGCCGGCAGGGCATTGATCCTGTCGAGGCCCTGGCCCGAGGTGTAGCCCGGCATCATGTCGGTGCCCACCTTGACGAGGCGCGCCCGGTCGTAGCGGTCGATGGTAGACGGTCCCTGGCCGAAGCCGATATCGGCGACGGCCGACAGCGGCACCGGCGTGCCCGAAGAGGTCGGGATCTTCAGCGCCGACAGCGTCTCGATATTGCCGCGCGCCGCCGTGTCGAGCTGCACGCGAACCGGGATCTGCCGGTCGCCGTCGGTGAACTTGGCGAGGTTGGCGTCGACATCGCCGACGGTGGCGACGCGCAAGGTCTGCGACAGTGCATCGGTCGACACGCCGAGATCGGAGGCGATGTCGGGGCGCGGCGTCACGCGGATTTCCGGCCGGGCGAAGGACGACAGGGCCGACGGGTTGGAGAACATCGGGTCGCCCCGCATCTCGTTCTCCAGCGAAGCCGCCGCCTTGGCCACCGCATCACCGTCCTTGCCGAGCACGCCGACGGTCGCCTCGCGGTCGCCACGCTCGTTGACGAAGAAGAAGCGGATGTCGGGAATGGTGCGCAGCACCTGCTGCACCTTGTATTCCATCTGCTTCTGCGTCTGCGTGCGCTCGCCGCGCGGCACCAGATGCACGATGACGGCGGCGCGGCGGGTTTCCAGCGTGCCGGTCGGCGAGGTGCCGCCCATCACGAACACGCTCTTCACTTCCGGGAAGGCATGCATGCGCTCGCTGATGGTATCGGTGACTACCTGCGTGTCGTCGAGCGATGAGCCCGGCGGCAGTTCGATCGACGTCACGATGCGCGCCTGATCGCCCGGCGCGAACAGCTCGGTCGGCAGCTTGGCCGCCTGTCCCATGGCGAACACGAAGGTGGCAAGGCAGGCGAGGATGGTGACGACCGGCATCACCGGCACGCTCAACACATGGCCGCGCACCTTCACCTTTGGCGACCACAGCGTCACCCTCAGGAAGGCGGTATAGGCGCGCACGAAGGGGCCACCCTCGTGCTCTTCGGGGTGCGGCCGGGTCAACCAGGCCGTAAACAGCGCGAAGAACACGACGCCGACCGCCACCCACAGGGCCGTCATCTCGGCACCCGAGCGGGTCAGGAACTCGACAGAAGCATCGACGCCCTCGAAGATGCCGGACTTGTCGCCGAGCGGGCCATGATCCCTCAGCCAGTTGATGCCGAAGAAGGCGAGCACGCCGAGCGGCACGAACCAGATGAGCCGGCGGAGCGCCGTGCGCACGAAGCCGCGATAGACGGGCCGGCCGTCCTCGCCGTCACCGGTATAGGGCGTCTTCATGAAATAGGCGGCGAGCATCGGCGTGATCAGGCGGGCGGTGAGCAGCGAGAAGAACACAGCGATGGCCACCGTCAGGCCGAACTGCCGGAAATACTGGCCGGGAATGCCGGGCATGAAACTGACCGGCGAGAAGATGGCGATGATGGTCGTCGAAATGGCGATCACCGCGAGGCCGATCTCGTCGGCCGCTTCCACCGCGGCGCGATAAGGCTTCTTGCCGGTGCGGATGTGGCGGACGATGTTCTCGATCTCGACGATGGCGTCGTCGACCAGGATACCGGTCACCAGCGTGATGCCGAGCAAGCTCACCATGTTGAGCGAGAAGCCCAGGATGTCGAGCGCAAAGAAGGTGGGAATGGCCGACAGCGGCAGCGCGATGGCCGAGATGATGGTGGCCCGGATGTCGCGAAGGAACAGCAGGACGACGACGACGGCGAGCAACGCGCCCTCGATCAGCGTCTTCATCGAGTTTTCAAAGCTGTTGTAGGTCTGCACCGTGGAATCGTCGATGCGCTTCATCGACACATCCGGATATTCCTTGGCGATCTTGTCGACCACCTTGCCGACCGCCACCGACACGGAGGCGTCGCTCGCCCCCTTGGCGCGATAGATGGCGAAGGCCACGGCCGGACGGCCATCAAGCCGGGCGAACGACTTCGGCTCGGCCCAGAGGTCGACCACCTTGCCAACATCCGAGAGGCGGACGTTGCGGCCATCGGCGAGCGGCAAACGCGTCGCCGCGAGATCGTCGAGCGAACGGGCGCTGGCCAGCGTGCGCACCGCCTGCGTCTGGCCACCCACCTCACCCTTGCCGCCGGAGAGGTCGATATTGACCGCCTTCAGCGCCGAGTTGACCTGTGCCGCCGTGATGCCGAGCGCCATCAGCCGGTCGGGATCGATCTGAACCTGGATCTCGCGCTTGACGCCGCCCATGCGCTCGACCCGGCCGACGCCGTTGATCGACTGCAGGTCGCGGATCACCTTGTCGTCGACGAACCAGGAGAGTTCCTCCGGCGTCATGGCGGGCGAAGCCGCCGCATAGGTGATGATCGCCTGCCCCTCGACATCGATGCGCCGGCTCACTGGCTCGTCGATGGTACCCGGCAGATCGCTGCGGATCTCTGCGACGGCATCCTTGACGTCATTCAGCGCCCGGTCGGTGGCGACGTTGAGGTTGAATTCGACCACGGTGGTCGACACGCCGTCGGTGATCGTCGAGGTGATGTGGCGCACGCCGGAAATGCCGGCAACCGCATCCTCCACCGGCTTGGTCACCTGTGTTTCCAGCTCCGACGGCGCCGAGCCCGAGTCGGTGATGGTCACCGAGATCAGCGGCAGGTCGATATTCGGCATCAGGGTGATCGGCAGCTTGGCGAAGGAGTAGAGCCCCAGCGCGATCAGGCAGACGAACAACAGCAGCGGTGGAACGGGATTGCGGATCGACCACGCGGAAAAATTCCAGTTCATCCCTTCCCTCCCATGCCTTCGACGACCTGCGGCTTGACCTTGTCGCCGCCCCTCAGGAACGTGCCGGCCTTGGAGACCACCAGTTCCCCCTCGGCGACACCGTCCTTGACCTCGACGAGACCGGCATCGGTGAGGCCGGTCTTCACCTTGCGCGTATCGACCACGCCGTCTTTGACAACCTGCACCGTCGGCACGCCCTCCTGGTCGGTCACCGCCGTCACCGGCAGCACCAGCCCCTCGGTGTGCGCCACCTCCACCGTGCCCCGCGCGAAGGCGCCGACCCGGAGCCCCTTGCCGTCCGGCAGCGCGATCCGCGCCTTGCCGAGACGGGTGGTGGAATTGATCTCCGGCTTGACGAGGCGGACCACGCCTTCGACCGGTGTCGCCATGCCGGCTGGCTGCACGGACACCTTCTGGCCGACGCTGAGCTCGGGCATCAGCGTCTCGGTGACATCGGCGTCGAGCTCGATGTCGCCGTTCTCGGCGATAACGAATAGCGGATTGCTGGCGCCGGACGAGGCGATCTGTCCGACCACCGCGTTGCGGCTGAGGATCAGGCCGGCGCGCGGCGCCTTGATCTCGGTCTTGGAGCGACGGAGCTCCAGCTCGGCCCGCTGCGCCTCGACGAGCTTGCGCCCAGCCTCGGCAGCGGTCAGCGCTTGCTGGGCCACCGACAGCTGTGCCTTGGCCTGATCGGCCGCCAGCTTGCGCTGATCGTAGGCATCCTTGGCGATGGCGTTGGTTCCCACCAGGGCCTGCCCGCGCCCGAAGGCCTGCGCGGTCTGCGTCACCAGCGCCTCGGCGGAGGTGATTTGCGCCTGAGCCTGCGCGATCTGGGCATCGGAAGAAGCAAGCTGCGAGGTGTTCTGGGCCAGTTGCACGTCGATGGTGTCGACAGCGAGCCGCGCCAGCACCGCACCGGCTTCCACCCGATCACCGGCATCGAAATGGATGCTTTCGATCTTCAGTCCGTCGACGCCCGGCGTCACCAGCACTTCTTCGCGCGCCACCAGCGTGCCTGTCACGATCACCTTCTGGCTGAGCGCCTGCCGGCCCGCCTTGACGACGCTGACCGTCGGCACGACCTCCTGCGTGGCGGATGCGGCAGCCGTCGGCGCCTCTTCGGCCAGCGCCGGCAACGTTACGACCGATGCCGAAAGCATCAATCCGGCCAGAGGCATCACCCAGAACTTCATAACGAAATGTCCCCTCCGCCGGTCCGAACCGGCCGCCAAACATGACTGAAAGTTAATCTGCGAAGACATGTGGCTTCATTCCCCGCTTTCCAAGGGGGACGGCTCGGTCGACGCTTCATTTTCCAATACCGCGGTGACAACGCGTGACAGGATGGTTCCCGCCCGCTCCACGTCGTAATTGGGATCGAGACCCATCCGCAGGATGACGCCATCGGCGAAGGCCACCAGCGTCATCATCATGGTGTCGATATCGGCATCCTCTGCGACTTCCCCATTTGCCTTGGCGGCCGCAAAGACTTCCTGCATCAGCTTGCGGTTCTCTTCCTCGCATTTGGCGAAAAAGGCGCCGACGGCCGTATTGCGCATGCTCTCGACATAGACCTCGAGCATCATCTGCACGGCGCGTCGATCACGCATCTGGTCGATATAGGCGAGACCGCAGCGCAACAGACGGTCATGCAGCGAGCCCGGCTCCAGCATCACTTCGAGAATGCGCCGCCCCGCCCGTTGCTCTTCCTCGGCAATCGCCTCGATGATCGCATCCTTGGAGGCGAAATAGCGATAGAGCCCGCCCGGACTCATCTTCGCCTCGGCGCAGATCTCCTGCATCGAGGTGCGATGGAAGCCGGCCCGAGAGAAACAGGTGCGCGCCGCGTCGAGAATATGAGCCCGACGCTCGTCCTGCTGCGCGGAAAGGGTTTGCGGCGCGTTAAAGTCCATGAAGCCCCCGAAAGCATCGCCGAAAGTGCGAGCGAACGTTCGTTCGCATAGGATTGTGTCTGGTTCAAGTCCAGACAAGTGGATAATCACCCGATCGTTCACGCCACGACACGATTACTCACGCTGCAGCCGGTGCTTGGTTTACGCACCATTAACCCATTGGAATCGCTTTTCTTTAAAGAAACCAGCCAGACGAAGCCCCGAGCACGAGGTCACCTCTGATCGAATACGGATATCCGTAGTCAGCTTTGCTTTTTGACTTGCGGCTTTCTGAAATCGGGTTCATGCTCCCTATCGTCAACAACAAACGAAAGGAGGTGACCGGTGAACTTACGCAATCGATCCTCGATTGAGGCAAGAATTCGCTGGGCAATAACTTCCTTGAGTGACCCCCAGTATTGAGTTTTGCCTAACCATCGTTGCGGCAACCCCATGATCGCCGTACGAAGACTGATGATCGCGCCTCTTTACTCATTCTCAGGCAGAGATCGTCGGATCGAGGAGGCGCATGCCTCGTTCCATCCCATTGAGATGGAGCGGGGCATGTCGTCATTGGGCCGGCGTGGGTCAACTTTCTGTGATCGCGACCTCCGCCCGTCTCCCCCCACCGGGTGCGGAGGCGCACGAAAGCGGCAATCCTTGCTCGAGCCCGACAGGAAACACGAGAAAACGCCGGCCATCGCGACCGGCGTTTTTGCGTTTCAGGGCGATCCGACTTGCGCGGTTTCAAGCCCAGCCAAGCTGCCTCGCCTGCGAACCGCTGTCGCGCACGCCATGGCGGCTGACGATCAGCCCTTCCCTCAGCCCGAACCATTCGATGGCTGTAAGCTCGAATGTCTTGCCGGTGGCCGGAAAGCCCCGGAAGGGTGCGACCGACTTTCCCGTCTCCTTGAAACGGACGACCACCGCATCACCCTCCTCGATCATCTCCTCAACGGCGAGATGCATTTGCAGGGCTGCGTGCAGGTCCTTCCAGACAGGCATGGCAAAATCCACCGCCCCCTTGCCGACCACGCCATGGATGATGGCGCCCGGCGCAAAGAGCGACACCAGCCGCTCAAAATTCCCAGCATTCATGGCCTCGACATAGTTCAGGACGATCTGCTTTTTCGCGCTCATCTCCGACATGGTCCCTCCTGTTCGGCCTGCTCACGGCAGAGTTTCTATGCCGCTGCATCTAGAAGAAATGCCCGGCGCCGACGAGCCGCGCCCTTGCAGTCCGGTTCTGCGTCGGCGCAGAATGAGCCATGTTTGACTGGAACAGCCTCCGTGCCTTCGTATTCACCGCTCGCCACGGCTCGACGCTGAAGGCGGCCCGGGCGCTCGGCATCAACCAGACCACCGTCATGCGCCGCATCGCCGATCTCGAACAAGAGCTGGGCCTTCCGCTGTTTCACAGGAACCAGCAGGGTTATCGGCTGAGCGTCGATGGCCAGGCCCTGCTGCCGCTCGCCGAGGCCATGGAGCAAAAGGCCGAAGCCCTGCTCGACAAGGCAGAGGAGCGCCGCCGACAGCTGTCGGGCACCCTTCGTATCACCGCAACGGAACTGGCTGTCGCCAAGCTGGTGGCACCAGCGGTCACCGCCCTGCGCGACCATCACCCGCACATATCGGTGGAGATCGTTGCCACCGACAAACGGCTCGACCTTGCATCCGGAGAAGCCGACATCGCCATCCGCGCCGGCGGTGCCGACGAACAAGATGGCGTTGTGAGACGGCGGGTGATGGACTCGGTCTGGGGCATCTACGCCAGCAGGTCGCTGATCGAGAAACAAAGCGAGCCGCTTACCGAAACCGACGTCGCCGCTTTCCCGATCATCGCCGGCGACGGCTCGATGGCCGCGACGCCTCCCAATCTCTGGCTGCTGTCCCGGGCGAGTGAGGCACGCATCTCCTACAGATCGAATTCAGTCTCAGGCTTGCTCGCCGCGACCCGGGCCGGCATGGGCCTCTGCGCCCTGCCCGCCCTCGCCGCCTCATCCGAGCCGGATCTCGTCCTCTGCGCTTCCCTTCCCGGCTTCGCCTCGCCGGTCTGGCTCTGCTACCACGAGTCCCGCAAGGACGACCCGCTTCTGCGTACGGCCGCCAGCTTCTTGGGGGACTGGATTGCGAAGTCGGCGTCTCACACCGGCCTCCAACCAGCCGGCGCCCTCAGCACCAATCAGCGATAGCATGCTGCACGGGATGATTGAGATTATCCCACCGACGAACAACGCCCGCAAGCAGCTTGTCGCAGCGCTGCGACTTTAAGCTTGAAACAGCATCGTCGGCGTTTACCATGGCGCGGCCCCGCTCGGGTCGACCGAGGGGGCTTTTTTGAATCGAGCCCGAGGTCCGGATGTCCAGTATTGCCAAGCCGACCCGTTTTTCCGTCAAGCCCTTGCACCTCCTGACCCGACGCCTTGCCGACGTGGCGTCCGGCCGCGCCGAACCCGATCTGGTGATCACCGGCGCCCGCGCCCTTTCCACCTATTCCGACCGCATCCTGAACGACCGCGAGATCTGGATTTCCGGCGGCCGCATCGCCGCCGTCAAGGAAGCCGGCACCTATCGTGGCGGCTCAGCCAGCATTTATGACGCCCGTGGCGGCATCATCGGGCCCGGCCTGATCGATCCGCATATCCACATCGAAAGCTCGATGGTGACGGCCTGCGCCTATGCCGAGGCTGCGCTCCTCAACGGCACCACCACCATCTTCTGCGACAGCCACGAGATCGGCAATGTGATGGATGTCGCCGGCATCGAGGCAATGATGGAAGACGCCCGCGAGGCACCGCTCTCCATCTTCCACACGCTGGCCTCCACCGTGCCCGCCACCACGCCCGAGCTTGAGACGGCCGGCGGCGACCTGACGCCGGAGAAGATCGCCTATCTGTTCGACAAGTGGCCCGAGGCGGTCGCTCTCGGTGAGAAGATGGACTTCGTGCCGGTCACCATGGGTAACGAGCGCAGCCACGCCATCATCGCCGCCGCCCTCAGCCGCGGACGTCCCGTTTCCGGCCATGTCTACGGCCGTGAGTTCGTCGCCGCCTACGCCGCCTCCGGCGTGACCGACACCCACGAGGCCACCGACCGCGACATCGCCGACGATCTGCTCGAAGCCGGCGTCTGGATCTTCCTGCGCGGCGGCCCGCCGACCACGCCTTGGCACTCGCTGCCCGAGGCGATCAAGACGATGACCGAGCTTGGCGCCTCGCCGCGCCGCATCGCCGTCTGCACCGACGACCGCGACGCCGAGGACCTATTGGCCTTCGGCCTCGACTGGGTGGTGCGGCAGGCCTACCGGATCGGCGTGCCGCGCACCACGGCCTGGGCGCTCGGCTCGATCTCCGGCGCCACGCGCTATGCCATGGATGGCGAGATCGGCGGCCTCGGCGGCGGCCGGCGCGCCGACCTGGTGCTGCTCGACGACGATCTGGTGCCCCAGAGCACCTGGTATGGCGGCGAGCTGATGGTCGACCACCGCGCCATCACCCCAACGCTGGAGTCGGCCCTCGAAGCGCGCTACCGCTACCCGGATGCCGCCTACGCCACCGTGCATCTTCCGAAGGCGCTGAAGCTGACGCCGGAGCTGCCGACCGCGCCGATCACCGCCAACGTCATCCGCACCGAGCTGCCGGGCATCGTGCTGAAGCACGTCAAGCTGGAGTTCGAGCCGGCCAACGACTGGCAGACGCTGTTCGACCGCCACGACCTCGCCTTCGTCACCGTCGTCGAGCGGCACGGCAAGTCAGACGGCAACATTGCCCACGGCCTGTTGCAGAACTTCGGTTTGAAGCACGGCGCCGTCGCCTCTTCGGTCGGCCATGACAGCCACAACATCATCGTCGCCGGCACCAACGAAGCCGACATGCGCGTAGCCCTTCAAGCCATTGAGGCCGAGCGCGGCGGCATCTGCGTCGTCCGCGACGGCGTCGTCACGGCCATGGTGCCGCTGCCGGTCGCCGGCCTGATGTCCGACAAGCGCGTGCATCTGGTCGCCGGCGAAGTGCAGGCGCTGAAGGCCGAGTGGGAGAAATCGGGCTGCACCCTGCCCTACATGGGCTTCAACCTGATCCCGCTGTCGGTCATCCCGGAAATCCGCATTACCGACAAGGGCATGGTGCTGGTGCCGGAAATGACCCAGGTGCCGTTGTTCGAAGCGGCTGAGTAAGCCTTCCCGATCCCCCGCCCAACATTCCGGCGGGGGATTGCCACTATATCGGGCCACGCATACGGTATAGCGCATGGAAACGGTCGCAATCGTCCTTGTCCTTTTGCTGGCCGTCGTCGTCAGCGGCATGCTGTCGCGCATGTCACCCATCGCCCTGCCGCTGCCGCTCTTCCAGATCGTCCTCGGCGCCTGCATCGACTCGGTGGCCGACCTTGGCGTCCAGCTGCAGCCCGACATCTTTTTCCTGCTGTTCCTGCCGCCGCTGCTGTTTCTCGATGGCTGGCGCATTCCGAAAGAGGGTCTACTCCGCGACAGGGGCACCATCCTTGAACTCGCCCTCGGCCTCGTCGTGTTCACGGTGGTCGGTGTCGGCTTCTTCATCAACTGGCTGATCCCGTCGATGCCGCTGGCCGTCGCCTTCGCACTCGCGGCCATCGTCTCGCCCACCGATCCGATCGCCGTCTCGGCCATAGCCAAGCGCGTGCCGATCCCCAAGCGGCTGATGCACATCCTCGAAGGCGAGTCGCTGCTCAACGACGCCTCGGGCCTCGTCTGCATGCGCTTTGCCGTGGCGGCGGCGTTGACCGGCACCTTCTCGCTGTTCGACGCCTTCACCACTTTCCTGTGGCTGGCCATCGGCGGCATCCTGATCGGCACCGGTGTCACCTGGGCGACCACCGTCGTCAAGAACGGGCTGATCCGCCGCTTCGGCGAGGATAGCGGCTCGCAGATCCTGATCAGCCTGCTCATCCCCTTCGCGAGCTATCTGGTGGCCGAGCACCTCGGCTGCTCCGGCATTCTCGCCGCCGTCGCCGCCGGCATCACCATGAGTTACGCCGAACAGTCCGGCAAGGCGCTGGCCATCACCCGCGTCCGTCGCAACGCCGTCTGGGACACCGTCCAGTTCGCGGCCAACGGCATCATCTTCGTGCTGCTCGGCGAACAGCTTCCGCAGATCGTCGCCGGCGCCGCCAAGGTGGTGCGCGAAACTGGTCACCATGACCCTGCCTGGCTCTGGGTCTACATCATCGCGATCAACCTGGCGCTGATCGTCCTGCGGCTCCTCTGGGCCTGGGCCTCGCTGCGCTTCGTCATGTTCAGGGCCGCGCGCCAGGGCAAGGCCATGCAGAAGCCGAGCTGGCGGCTGGTCGTCGCCACATCGTTGGCCGGTGTGCGCGGCACCATCACGCTCGCCGGCGTGATGACCCTGCCGCTCACCATGAACGACGGCTCGCCCTTCCCGGCCCGCGACCTCGCCATACTCCTGGCTGCCGGCGTGATCATCGTGTCGCTGGTCATCGCCAGCATCGGCCTGCCGCACCTTTTGAAAAACCTCAAACTGCCGCCCGAACCATCCGAGCAGGAAGCGGAGGATGACGCCCGCACCAGGGCCGCCGAGGCAGCCATCCGGGCCATCGAGCAGGCGCAGCACAAGATGAGCGAGGGCCGCGCCGACGCCGACATCTACATCAACGCCGGTGCCCGCATCACCGACCTCTATCGCCAGCGTATCGAAGGTCGCACCAAGACTGGCGACGAGCGCGAACGCGCCCGCAAGATCGATGAGATCGAACGCAAGCTCCGTCTTGCAGCACTGCACGCCGAACGCGACGAGATCTACCGCAACGCCCGCATCCGCAAGCTTTCCGACGAAGCCGCCCGCCGACTGGTGAGGGAAATCGATCTTCTGGAAGCGCGCATCAGCGGCTCATAGAGGCGCGCGGCAACACAAGAACCGTTGGCAGCAGCGATTTAAAGTGAGTGCTAACTATCTGAAATCGCAAGCGTTATTCTTGATTTTTTAAACCCTCGTTGTTAGCCTGCTCTTGTTTTTGGCGAACACGCGAGGTGCCAGATGCTGGTTTCCCCAGAGTTCCGTAAACACGTAGAAGGCTATGGTCTGACGACTGCCGAAATCCTCTACTACCGCCCCGATGCCCCGAGCCTGCTGCAGACCTATATCTGGCAGGATCTCGATATCTTCCCGAACTTCCCAACGCTGCGCCGCTTCCTCGACTTCTGGACCCGGAAGCTCGACGGGCCGCTGCATTCCGTTCAGGTCGCTCACAACCGGCTGGTCAAACCGGCCGAGTTCGTCATGCGCGACGGCATCTACACGCTGAACTGAAGGCATCTAGTCTCATCCGTCTTGACGATGCGACGCCGCTCCGGTCACAAGTTGGAGCGGCGGCCCCTGGGCCTTTTGGGGGGCAGCGGGTGAGCAAGATGCGCAGTCTGATGATCGTCCTGTTGTCCCTGGCGGCAATCGCCGGGTCGGTCGCCGGCGCAGCCGCGAAACTGCAGCTGCCATTCTCGCCGCGCATGCCCGTCGATACCACCGCCGGCAAGACCTGCGCCGCGCCGCCGGCACCCGTCATCAGCCTGAAGGTGACCTCCAAATACGGCAACGACGGCCCGATGCGCGACACGGTCGATCCCGATGCCGACCGAACCTTCCAGGCCGAGATGGCGCCGATCCGCAAGTTTGCCCAAACCGTGGTGAAGACGGCCAACCGCTACACCGAAGACGGGCATGCCGACAATGCGCGCTGCGCCCTCTCCTGGCTCGACGCTTGGGCCGAAGGGCAGGCTCTCTCCGAGATGAGCAATCCCAACGCGCAGTTCGAGCGCGCCCAGATCCTCGCCGGCCTTGCCATCGCCCTGATCCAGATCTCGCCGGCTGTCGAAGGGGACGCGCGCCTTGTCAACGTCACCCGATGGATGGCTGGGCTTGCCACCTCCACCGACGCCTTTTTCAGCGCCACCCACGACAAGCTCAGGGGATCGCGCAACAACCACGCTTATTGGGCCGCCCTCGCTTCGGCGTCGGTCGCCGTGGTGGCCGACGACAGGAAGATGCTCGACTGGGCGATTGAAACCTATAGGGACGGCGTCTGTGGCGCGACTGCACAAGGCGCGCTGCCGCTGGAACTCACGCGCGGCAAGAAGGCGCTGGAATATCACCTCTTCGCCCTCAACGCCCTGGTGCCCATCGCCGCCTTCGCCGAGGCCAATGGCATCAAGGCTTACAGCATCTGCGATGGTGCCCTTTCAAGGATCGTCCATTTTACGCTGCAGTCCGTCGCCGATCCCTCGGCAATCGCAGCCGCCGCCGGCAAGCCGCAGGAGCCCTTCCCCATGGGACTGCCACCCGCCCCAAACGTCGCCTTCCTGGAGCTCTATCGCCGGGCCTTTCCGGCAGCCGCAATCAACTCACGGCTCCTCGCCCTGCGCCCCTCTGTCTCCACCAATCTCGGTGGCAACCAGACCCTGCTCTACGGGCAATAGAATTTACGCCCGCCGTTCCACCTTCAGGAACCGCGAGCGATACTCGGTCGGCGTCAGCCCCACCTTCCTGCGGAAGTGATGACGAAGCGCGTGGGCGCTGCCGAAGCCGACGGCCGCCGCCACCGCCTCGATGGCGAGATCGTCCGATGACAGCAGCCCCTTGGCCGCCTCGACCCGCTCGGAGACCAGCCAGTCGCCGGGACTGCTGCCGGTGGATTCCTGGAAACGGCGCAAAAAGGTGCGGAGACCCATCCGGCTCGCCTCGGCCATCGCCTCGGTCGTCCAGTCGCGGTCAAGCGTCTCCCGTAACCTGTCGAGCAGCGGCGCCACCTCGCCAGTGGGGCGTTGCGGCACAGGGCGTTCGAGGAACTGCGCCTGCCCGCCCGAGCGATGCGCCGGCACCACCAGCCGCCGTGCCACCGAGTTGGCGGCATCCGCCCCGAAATCCCGCCGCACGATCTCGATCAGAAGATCGATGCCCGCCGCGCTGCCGGCCGAGGTAAACACGCGGTCATGCTCGCGATAGAGCGAGGCGGCATCCACCGTGACGGCCGGAAAGCGCCGCTGCAGCGCCTCGGCATAGCGCCAGTGGGTGGAGACCGTGCCACCATCGAGCAGACCGGTCGCCGTCAGCACGAAGGCGCCGGAACAGATCGAAATGAGCCGCGCGCCACGCGCATGCGCCGCCCTCAGCCGCTCACAGAGCTCCTCCGGCACCGGCACGTCGGCGCCCTTCCAGCCGGGCACGACGATGATGTCGGCACGGTCGATCATTTCCGGCCCTTCGTCGGGCGTGATGGTGAAGCCGCCGTGCGCCCGGAGCGGACCCGGCTCGATGGCGCAGCTCCGAAAGCGATACCAGCCCGGCCCCATCTCCGGCCGATAGAGGCCGAACACCTCGGAGACGATGCCGAACTCGAAGGTGCAGAGCCCGTCGTAGAGCAGCGCGACGGCGAGTGGGCCCTGGGGTGAAATGCGGGTCATGTCGTTTGGCATGATCTTTACGTACATTGTCATCCGCGCCAATTGCAAGCGCGATGCACCAACCACAAGATCCCGTCACTGCCGAACGACAGGAGACGACAATGACATCAGCGGTTACCGCCATCCCCGCCGCCCCGAGCGACGTCGCCCGCGAGCATTTCGCGGCCGAGTTCACCTTCGAGACCGACTGTTGGGACGTGCACGACGCGCTGTCGAAGGGGGCCGATTTCGTGCTGCTCGACGTCCGCAGCCCGACGCTCTACGCCAAGGGCCACGTCCCCGGCGCCGTCAACCTGCCGCACGGCAAGATCATCCGCTCCAAGCTGACCGAGTGGCCGGAAGATACGCTGTTCGTCACCTATTGCGCCGGCCCGCATTGCAACGGCGCCGCCCGCGGCGCCCTCCGTCTCGCCGACCTCGGTCGCCCGGTGAAGATCATGGCCGGCGGCATCACCGGCTGGATCGACGAGGGCTTCGAGTTGGCCACCGGCGAAGCCTGACGGCCAGCTCTATCTTCACGCCTTACTCGGCGCCAACAGCCTCAGCGCATTCATCGTCACCAAGACCGTCGCGCCGGTGTCGGCGAGGATGGCTGGCCAGAGGCCGGTGATGCCGATGATGGTGGTGACCAGGAACACACCCTTGAGGCCGATGGCGATGGTGATGTTCTGGGTGATGTTGGACATGGTGCGCTTGGACAGGGCGATCATCTCGGCGATGTCGCCGACGCGGCCGTGCAGGCTGGCGGCGTCGGCGGTTTCCAGCGCCACATCGGTGCCGCCGCCCATGGCGATGCCGACATCGGCCGCCGCCAGAGCCGGCGCGTCATTGATGCCGTCGCCCACCTTGGCCACGTTGAGGCCCTGCCCCTTCAGCTCGCCGACGATGCGCTGCTTGTCTTCCGGCAGGAGCTCGGCCCGAACCTCGATGCCGAGCTGACGGCCGATCGCCTCGGCGGTGCGGCGGTTGTCGCCGGTCAGCATCACGGTCTTGACGCCGGCATCCTTGAGCGCCTTCAGGCTGGCCGCCGCATCGGGGCGCGGCTCGTCGCGCATGGCGAGGATGCCGGCAATCGCATTGCCGGTGACCAGCACCGAGACAGTCTTGCCCTCGTCATTGAACGCGGCGATGCGCTTGGTCTGCTCATCATCGAGCAGCACACGTTCAGCCGCCGCATTGGCCGAAGCGAGCAACAGCTCGTTCCCCTCGACGGTGCCCGTCACGCCCTTGCCGCCCAGCGCCTTGGCGCCATCGGCAGGCGGCACGTCGGCGCCATCCCAGGCGGCGCGGTCGAGGATCGCCTTGGCCAGCGGATGGCTGGAGCCGGTCTCGAGCGCCGCCGCCAGACGGATGACCTCGGCTTCCGGCCGGCCGTAGCCGATCACATCGGTCACCACCGGTTTGCCTTCGGTCAGCGTGCCCGTCTTGTCGAAGGCGACGGCCGTCACCTTGCCGAAGCTCTCCAGCACGGCGCCACCCTTGAGCAGCAGCCCGCGCCGGGCGCCCGAAGACAGCGAAGCGGCAATCGCGGCCGGCGTCGAGATGACCAGCGCGCAGGGGCAACCAATCAGCAGGATGGCGAGGCCCTTGTAGATCCACTCGCCCCAGGCGCCACCGAACAGCAGCGGCGGCACGATGGCCACCAGCGCGCCGACGGCGACGACGCCCGGCGTGTAGTAGCGCGAGAAGCGATCAATGAAACGCTCGGTCGGCGCCTTGGATTCCTGCGCTTCCTCGACGAGCTTGATGACGCGAGCGATGGTGTTGTCGGCGGCGGCAGCCGTCACCTTGACGCGCAACGCCGCCTCGCCGTTCACCGTGCCGGCATAAACCGTCGCATCAACACCCTTGCGCACCGGCGTGCTTTCGCCGGTCACCGGCGCCTCGTCGATGGAGCTTTCGCCGGAGAGAATGGTGCCGTCGGCGGGAATGCGATCGCCGGGACGGACCAGGATGGTGGCGCCCACCGCGAGATCCTCGGCCGGCACCTCGCGCGTCTTGCCGCCCTCTTCGAGCAGCGCCGTCTTGGGCACCAAGGTGGCAAGCGACTGAATGCTGGCCCGCGCCCGTCCAGCCGCCACGCCTTCGAGCAGCTCGCCGATCAGGAACAGGAAGACGACGGTCGCCGCTTCCTCGACGGCACCGATGATCACCGCGCCGACGGCGGCGATGGTCATCAGCATCTCGATGGAAAACGGCGTGCCGACCAGCGCCGCCATGACGGCGCGGCGGGCGATCGGCACCAGGCCGACCAGCATGGCCGCCGCGAAGATCCACTCTTCATAGGCAGGGAAAATATGGCCGACGCCCCAGGCAACGGCCAGCGCCAGACCGGACATGATGGTCAGCCGCCCTTTGGCCGACTGCCACCAGGGTCCGGTCATCGGGCCGTGGTCGTGCCCATGCAGACCGGGGATTTCATCGGCGGCGCCGTGGTCATGCCCGGCGTGGGCATGCTTGTGATCATGGCCCGCATGGTCGTGGCCCTTATGGTCGTGTTCAGCGTGGGCATGCCCCGCATGATCATGTTCGGCGTGGTCGTGATCATGACTTTCGTGATCGTGATGGCCTTCATGATCATGCCCTGGATGATTGTGCCCCGCGTGATCGTGTTCATGATCGTGAGAACCGTGGTCGTGATGGCAGCAGCCGCAGCTCTGGGCCTCCGGCTCCGCCTTGGCCGCAGCGGGTAAAATCGGTGCGATCTGATATCCGAGGCTGGTGACGCGCTTGGCAATGGCTGGCGCCAGGGTATCGTCGCCATTGTGATGGACGGTCATCGTGCCCGCCGTCACCGATACCGAAACATCCGCAACGCCCGGCAGCCTGCGCACCGCCGTGTCGATCTTCTGGGCGCAGGACGCGCAATCCATACCGCCGATGCGGTAGCGATCCTGCTGCGTGGCTTCCGTCATGACTTCACTCCGACTCTCAACAATCAGAGTGCTACATCCTCTAGTCACTAGAGGAGCAAGAGCCTTTTTGCAGCCGATCGCCCAAGCACTCAGCCCGGAGCGCCGACATTCAATCTGGTCAGGATATCAGGCGTGTAGGGATCGGCCAGCGCCGCGTCCGGCTGGCTGACCGGCGTCTTCTGCGACGTCATCTTGGAAAGCCGCTCCGGCCCCTTGTCCTGCAGGATGGCACGGAAGGCCGGGTGCATGCCGCCATCGACATAGGACATGGCCGGCACCACCGGATTGGCGGCGGTGATGGCGGCGGCGGCCGCATCGTCCTTGGCCGCCTTCGCAGCAACGGCGGCGGTGAGCTCCGCGTCCGTCTCCAGCGGCGGACAGGGGGCGACCGGATCGACCGTGTCGTCGAGATTATTGGCGTTGAACACGTAGCGGCTGCCGCAATAGCCGACGCGCGGCTCCTTGCGCGTCAATTCGAAGGCATCGCTACCTTCCTTGAGGTTGCGCCAGAACGGCATGTTCGGGTCGTTGCGATGCAGGGCGAGGTTGGCCGGCGTCATGCGGAAGGGTAGCGCCTCCACCTGGAAGGCCGGCTGACCGCCCCGGAAAGCCTCACGCGCTAGCGCATAGATCTCGAAGGCCGCATCGTCGGTCATCGCGTAGCAGCCACGCGACGAGCAGGCGCCGTGGATCATCAGGTAGGAGCCTTGATAGCCGAGCGCCGCCTCCAGCCGGTTGGGAAAACCGAGATTGAAGGAGAGGTAATAGCGGCTGTCCGGGTTCATCTGGCGCTGGGCGATGGTGTAGAAGCCCTCCGGCGTCTGGCGGTCGCCATCCACCTTCTTCGGCCCGAGCTTTCCCGACCAGCGACAGATCGGATAGGTCTTCAGAAGAACGTAGCGGCCCGTGCGGTCCATCTTCCAGAGTTCGAGCTCGCTCTCCTGCTTGAACACGCGGATCAGGATCGGCGAGGAGAGCCCGAGGCCACGGCTGGTCATTTCCTGGACGAGCTTGGGCGGCACCGGCCGCTCCGAGCGCTTGAGGTCGTCGCCGAACAGCGCGCAGCCGGAGAGAACCGCCATGGCGCCAAGAAGAAACGCGGCCGAACGCAATTTCACGGAAACAAGCCTTTCATCGAGCCGGGCGCTCTGCGGGGCCCGGCACCCTCAGCGAGACGCGCTACTCCAGTTGCGGGTGATTTGGCAACCGTTCTTACCCCTAAACGGTCAGGCCGCCTCGCACGGCTGGATATGATCGAGTACCTCGGCCATACCTACAGCTTCCGCCGAGAGATCGTATTTCGACTGCAGGTTCATGAACCATTGCGGATCGAAGGCCAGGAAGCGCCCGAGCCGCAAGGCGATGTCCGCCGAGATCCCCCGGCGGCCGCAGCAAATCTCGTCAATGCGGCTCTGGGGAACACCGATCGCCCTGGCCAGCTCCGCACCGGAGAGTCCCAGCGGCTCCAGGAACTCCTGCCTGAGGACGATGCCGGGATGCGGCAACGAAACTTCGCGTAGCATGCTCGTGCCTCCTGATGGCGCGGCCGGATGAGGATTTCGTCAAACGCCCAGGCTGGCGCGGATGACCTCGGCGATCTTTTCCGAACGGCTGGTGCCGCTCGCCTTGGCAGCACGATCCAGCGCTGCGAGCAGGTGCTCGTTGAGACTGATCTGCAGCGGGACCGACTTGCCGGGCAGATCGACGGGTACCGCCGCGATGATCGCTTCCTCGCAACGCTCCATCCGGCGGATGTCATCGGCCGTCCGAAGCATCGGAATGGTCTGGTTCGTCTCGCCCAGGCTCTTGATATGGGCGGCCAGCGCCGCGGTGCCCCGGGCGATCGCGTCGTTGAGGTTGGTGGCAGCCGAGACGCAGCCCGGGAAGTCCGGGAAGGAAACGCCGAAAATGCTGTTCTTTTCTTCGTGAATGAGCGCGACAGCGTAGGCCATGTGAGCCTCCGTTAAGGAAGGGGGGATGTTCACGTGGAGTGGCTTTGGACGAGGAGCTGACAGCGCACGCTCCCTCGCCAACCGAGGATCTCGAACCAGGGACGGCGCGCCCGGTCTCGGCCCGAGAGTGTTAACGGTCGCAAAACAAGGTAAACGAATTATTAATATGAGGCCAGCGCTCAAATATTTTGCCAATCGAGCCGACGCGGCAATGCGTTGGTTGCCGCGCGTTTCAGGCTTCAGTCCTTGGCGCCATAATAGGCCATGAACACGTCGAGCCCATTGTCGACGATCCGCTCGGCGTCCTTGCCCGTCGGCCGGAGCTGACAGCCGAACAGCGATTTCTTCATCACCTCCGACGTGCAGAGCGCGATGAAATGATGCGCCGCAACCTCGGGATCGCAAGGCTTCAGGCGGCCCGTCTCGACGGCTTCGCGGAACACCTCGGTGAGGCGCGTGGTGCCACGCTCGGCACCGGCGCGGAAGAACATGGCGCCGACGGAGGGAAACTTCTCTACCGCGCCGACGACCATGCGGATGGTCGACATGTGGTTCTCGTCGGTCAGATGCTCGTTGAAGCTGATGGCAAAGGCGCGCAGGTTCTCGCGGAAGCTTTCCGCCTTGGGCTGGAAGGCATCGAGCGCGGCGGCCAGCTCACGCTTCTCGTCGGTGATCAGCTCGGCGAACAGCTCGTCCTTGTTGGTGAAGTACACATAGAGGGTACCCTTGGAGACGCCGGCCGCCTTGGCGATACCGTCCATCGAGGCGCCTTCGTATCCCTTGGCACGGAATACCTCGCGAGCTCCGTCAAGAATTTGCCGACGTTTCTCGCTATCGTGACCTTCCATACCGGCCGTTTCAGCGGGCCGCGCTGCAATCTTGCTCATCAACCCCTGCCTCGCGGCGTGATTCACCCGCGTTGTTTCATTGTCGGCGCCCTAAGCTCGGGATTCCATGCTGCCTTTGGCGATCGGTCTTCACGGGCGCTCTCGCAAGCGATCACATTTTGCTGAGAGTGCCTCCTAGAAGAGGGAATCGTCAACCAAGCATCACTACCTGCTATTGACCGAACGGTTCGGTCATGAGATAACACTTTCGACGGTCAGGAACAATACTGACCAATACGAATTCTATGGGCGCCGGTTCGTGGCGCAGTCCCCTTCGGCAGGACCGGCGGTGGACAAATGGAGATCCAAATGGCCAAGCGCGAAGCGAACGCCGCTCACGAGAGCGACGGCTCGGAAGCCACCGTCACTCAAATCCGCCCGGCCGCCGAGGCCGCGCCTCAGCGCGTCCAGGAAGCGCCCAGCGCCCCGCAGCAGCCGGCCGCTCCGACTGCCAAGGCTGCGCCCGAGGCACCCGCCAAGAAGAAGGGCAGCATCGTCAGCCGTGTCATCCTGGTTGGCCTGCTCGGCGCCGCCGCCTGGTTCGGCGGCAAGTATGGCTATGAGTGGTGGATCGACGGTCGCTTCCTCATCACCACGGACGACGCCTATGTCGCCGCTGACATCACCACGTTGGCCGCCAAGGCCACCGGCTACATCACCGACGTGATGGTGGCCGACAATCAGGTGGTGAAGAAGGGCGACCTGATCGCCCGCATCGACAGCGGCGACTACACCATTGCCGTGGCCCAGGCGCAGAACGCCATCGTCGGCAACAATGCGACGATCGCCCGCATCGACAAGCAGATCGCTGCCGGCGAGGCGCAGGTCGCCCAGGCCAAGGCCGGCGTTGCCTCCGCCGAAGCGACGCTGGAGTCCAAGGACATCGACTTCAATCGCCAGTCGACGCTGGTGACCAGCAAGGTTTCGGCCCAGTCGCAGCTCGACGACGCCCGTACCGCCCGCGATGCCGCCCGTGCCTCGCTGGAGGCCTCCCAGGCGGCGGTCACCGTCGCCGAGGCCAACATCGACGTGCTGAAGGCTCAGAAGGCCGAGGCCGAGGCCACCGGCAAGACGCTGCAGACCGCCCTCGACAAGGCCAACCGCGACCTCTCCTTCACCGAGATCCGCGCGCCGGTCGATGGCGTGCTCGGCAACAAGGCCTTCGAGGTCGGCACCTATGTGACGCCCGGCCAGCAGCTGGCTTCGCTGGTTGCCACCGGCAGCGCCCATATCGAGGCCAACTACAAGGAAACGCAGCTCGCCAAGCTGGTTCCGGGCGAGACCGTGCGCATCACCGTCGACGCCATGGACAACGAGGAGACGATCCTCGGCACCGTCGACAGCCTGTCGCCGGCCACCGGCTCGGTGTTCAGCCTCTTGCCGGCCAATAACGCCACCGGCAACTTCACCAAGGTGGTGCAGCGCCTGCCGGTCCGCATCTCGGTGCCGGCCGACGTGGCGGCCAGCGGCAAGCTTCGCCCGGGCCTCTCCGTCGTGGTCTCCGCCGACCCGCGCACCGTGAACGCCCACTAAGGTCAGGGCCCACCAAGATCAGGGCCCACCAAGATCAGGACGGCCGATCCCATCGGGGACCGGCCGCCTCACAATCTCGAACCGACCGGCTTGCGCGCCCTCCCCGCGCACCCTCGGCCGAAAGCCATCGGTCACCTCCCATGTCAGCCATCTCTCCGGCCGCCGCCGGTACCGCCTTCACGACACGTCGCCTGTTCACCTTCATCTGCATGGTGTTCGGCATGTTCATGGCGATCCTGGACATCCAGATCGTCTCGGCGTCGCTCAGCGAGATTCAGGCCGGCCTCGGAGCTGCCAACGATGAAATCTCCTGGGTCCAGACCTCCTATCTGATCGCCGAAGTGATCATGATCCCGCTGTCGGGCTACCTGTCGCGCATGATCTCGACGCGCTGGATGTTCGTCATCGCCGCCGGCGGCTTCACCTTTTCTTCGATGATGTGCGCCTTCGCCACGTCGATCAACGACATGATCGTGTGGCGCGCCCTGCAGGGCTTCATCGGCGGCGGCATGATCCCCACGGTGTTCGCCTCGGCCTATACCATCTTCCCGCGCAACAAGATGGGCCTGGTGACGCCGATCATCGGCCTCGTCGCCACGCTGGCGCCGACCATCGGCCCCACCGTTGGCGGCTATCTCACCGAGCTGTTCTCCTGGCACTGGCTGTTCCTGGTCAACATCCTGCCCGGCATCTTCGTGACGGCAACCAGCTATTTCCTGATCGATTTCGACGAGCCGGACTTCAGCCTGTTCAAGGTGTTCGACTGGTGGGGTCTCGCCGCCATGGCCGCCTTTCTGGGATCGATGGAATATGTGCTGGAGGAAGGCCCCAGCAAGGACTGGCTGCAGGACGATCGCATCGCCTTCCTGACCGCCGTGATGACGATCGCAGGCATCGTGTTCTTCTTCCGGGCGCTCACCCGGAAAAACCCGATCGTCGACCTCAAGGCCTTTACCAACCGCAACTTCTCTTTCGGCAGCGCCTTCTCCTTCTGCCTCGGCATCGGTCTTTACGGCCTTACCTATCTCTATCCCCTCTATCTCGCGCGCATCCGCGGCTTTTCGGCGCTGCAGATCGGTGAGACCATGTTCGTCTCCGGCATCGGCATGCTGATTGCCGCGCCGATCGCCGGTCGCCTGGCGACCAAGCTCGATCCGCGCGTCATGATGGGCATGGGCTTCCTCGGCGTCGCCACCGCCACCTGGCTGTCCACCGGCTTTACCGCCGATTGGGATTTCTGGGAGCTGTTCTGGCCGCAGATCTTCCGTGGCGTGTTCATGATGATCTCCATGATCCCGATCAACAACATCGCGCTCGGCACGCTGCCACCGTCGGAAATGAAGAACGCCTCCGGCCTCTTCAACCTCACCCGCAACCTCGGCGGCGCCGTCGGCCTGGCCCTGATCAACCAGATCATGACCAACCGCTCCGACCTGCATTTCGACCGGCTGCGCGAGGCGGTCAGCATCGCCAACGCCACCGCCACCTCGACGATCGACAACATGACGCACGCCCTGTCGGAACTCGGCAGCAACGCCCATCTTGCAGCTGTATCCCGGGTCACCGCGATGGCCCAGCAGCAATCGACCATCATGTCCTTCAACGACATCTTCCAGCTGCTGACGCTGATCTTCCTGGCCTTGGTGCTTGCTCTGCCCTTCGTCAAGAAACCGGCCGCCCAGGGCGGCGGTGGCGGTGGGCACTGAAGGATAGCTCGCCGATTGGCTTGGAAACCCGCCTAAACGGCGCCGAGGAAGCGTAGCATCCGCTCCCACGTTTCTTCGGCCGCCGCCGCGTTATAGTCGGCGAGGCTGGGATCGGTGTAGAAATGACCGGCGCCGGGATAGATGAAGAGTTCGGCGGCCGTGCCGGCCAGCTCCGCCGCCATTTGCCATCGCCTGAGATCTTCCCTGGTCCAGAAATCGTCGTGCTCGCCGATGTGCAGCTGCGCCCTGAAGCCCGGAACATTTTTTACGCCCCGCAGTTCCGCCGGAGCGTGAAGCAGCAACGCGGCCCTGGTCTCAGGACGCTCGGGCAGGACCGCCCCCACCACGCCACAGCCCATCGAGAAGCCGACAAGAACCGTCGAGGCGGGCAGATCCGCAAGAGCGGCCCGTGCCCGCTGGCAGATGCGGTCCCAGCCGATCTCCTCCATCAGCTTCATGCCATGGTCGATGGTGTCGGCAATCGCGCCGTCGTAAAGATCCGGCGCCGCCACGCTATGCCCTGCCGCGCGCAGCCGCTCGGCGGCGGCAAGCTCCACCGGCCTGAGGCCGAGAACCGAGTGGAAGAGAACCACCGAAGCCATCGTCCGCCCTCCCGCTTCGGCCCGGGCGGAGGCTGCCTCCTCAGGCGCCGCCCAGAACCGAAAAGCATTCCTGACACTTTGCATGGCAGCCAGCGCGGTTGTCCATGCAGCCTTCGGTCAGGTTGCCCTCGGGATTGGCATCGCGGTCGTCACGCCGTGAAGCAGGCGCCCCCTCCGACATTCGGCCGGCCATGGTTCGAAGCGGACGGCTCGGCCTCGGTGGAATCAAATCATCTGTGTCTCCTCTTGACGATTTGCCGGCTGCGATGGATGACGCCTCTACCGCGCGCGGCAGCAATGCGACAATCGCATTGTGTCGATGGGCAGCCCGCGCAATCCTGCTACGGCACCAACAATCGCGCCTGACCGGTAGAGCCTAGGAAGCCTTAATATGGATCGCGAAGAGGCTACCGTCGCGACGGAGCTGGCGCAACGGATCGAGGTGGCGACGTCCGGGGCCGCGACGATCGATACCACGATCCCGGGCCTTCGCCTCTCTTGGCTCACGACGCCGTTGCCGCCGACGAGCTATCTCTACGGCCCAAGCCTTTGCATGTGCCTGCGTGGCGGAAAGCAGATCGGCCTCTCCGATCGGAGCGTTGTGCACCCGCCCGGCTCCTTTCTTCTCACGGCGATGCAAATGCCGATCATCGTCTCGATTGAGAAGGCCTCGACACGCGCGCCCTACGTCGGGGCTCAACTGGCGCTGGATATTGACGTCGCGCGTGAGGTGATCGGCAAGATCGACGCAGCCCCCGTCCCCCAGGATGCGCCAGGTCCAGGCATGATGATCGGCAGGCTGACAGAACCGCTTCTGGTGGCGCTCCTCCGACTCGTTCGATTGATGGAGACCCCCGATGACATCCCGGTGATGGGCGATCTGATCCAACGCGAAATCATCTACCGCGTGGCATCGGGCCCGAGTGGGGCATGGCTTCGCGACATCGTCCGCCTCGGCTCAGCCGGCCACCGCGTCGCGCGGGCGATTGCGTGGCTGAGGGAGCATTATTCCGAAAGCTTGAGCATCGAGACGCTGGCCAGAGAAGCGGGCATGGGCGTCTCGACGCTGCATCGGCACTTTCGGCAGTTCACGGCCACGAGCCCGATCCAGTATCAGAAGAGACTGCGGCTTCATGCTGCGCGGCGCCTGTTGCTCACCGAGGACGTGGATGCGGCAACGGCTGCCGTTCTCGTCGGATACGAAAGCGTGAGCCAGTTCAATCGCGAGTATCGGCGCCTTTTTGGCAAGCCTCCGCGACGCGACACGGACAGTCTAAGGCTCAGGCGCGACCATCTGTAGATGCGTTGGGCTGACTTGGGCGCCGCCGCGGACCAGCCCGACGCGGGATCAGCGCCACAGGCTGAGGATTTCCTTGACCGCGCTCATATCCCGGCCTTCGCTTTCGCCTTGCTCGATGCATCCGGCAAGAAGCAGCTTATCGGCATCCTTGACTTTGTCGCCATGGTGGTAGGCATTAAACGCCTGCCAATCGAGCGGTAGCGAAGCCGCCTCCATGGCCTTCCACATGGCGAGCAGTCTGTCACCACTCATCTCCGCGGCAGCCTTCTGACCAGCCTCGCCATGTTCTGCGAGCCCTTGGATCTGACGGACCGCCTCGATGGTGAGCGCCCATAGTTTTCCGGCGCTGACGAAGCCTTCAGCTGGAGGCCAGCCGAGCAGTTCGCTCAGCGCGAAGACCGGGAAGATCTGCCGGCTTTGAAGTGCGAACAGCTCCGGCGGCACAACAAAGCACTTGGCAATGCCGCATCGATCGAAGACCTTCGCGAAGCGGCGTGCGGCAGCGTTGCGGTCTTCGATCGCGAACCCGCCTTCGCTGACATGGCGGAATGCGTAATCCGACGTCATCAGCGCCTCCCGGTCGGTCGGTGCGTGCAGGGGTAGCGCCGCCCCCGCAACCTTGTGGCCGAGGAGCCCGAGCCGTCCGGTCACGACCCGGTCGTCCGGCAGACCGGTCAGCTGGATCGCCAGATCGCGCAGACCGAGCCCCATGCTGCCGACAATGAGCACCGTCGCCTTGTCTCTGATGGCGGCGCCAATGCCGACGAGCAGGCTCCGCCCGTCCTCACTGCGGAGCCCCGCCCCATCAAGGCATAGGATGACGAACTCATAGTCTTGCCTCGCCAACTCGGACGGTCGTGCCAGCACGCCGAACCCACCGAGAACCGGTGTAGTCGCATCATCGTAGGAGTAGAGCCGATACTGAGTGGGCATCTTTGCCACCCGGGAGGGCCTGACCAGGAAATCAACCTCGATGTTCGCTGCAGACAGATGATAGGCCGTTAGGACCCCCATCGCTCCGGCCCCAACAATCGCAATCCGCGTCACCTGTTGTTCCATCAGAGTCACCGCTCATCCATTCGAACCTTTGCCCCGGAAGGAATCACGTCCGGCGGAGTGAGCGTGAGCCTGTTCGTGCCGAATACTTGCTCATTTCTCTCCCGCGGGTTCGAGAGAGGACGGGGCCGGCTGGTCGTGCAACGCTTCATGAGGGATCGCAGGCGGCGCAGGGCGCCCTGGAGACGAGACGGCATCAATTGCAGTTGCCGCCGGGTTCGTCACACTGCCCGCTCCCCCTCAGTTCACCGTGAGCAAGGGCCAAACCCAGGGCTGCCGCACGTCGCGCATGGTCAGCATCACCATCCACTCGCGGCTGACACCCGTCGCCGCGACGCTCGTGCCACGGGATCGCTACGGCGTCCTGCCCGAGCGGCAGAAAGTGGACGTCTGCAATCAGTCAGGACGGTCCCGTCGTCGGTGAGCGCCAAGCTCTTCGCTCTGGCTGCGGATTTATCTTCCCAAATTCAACCAAACCGGCCGGTGACGTAGGCCTCGGTACGCGGGTTCGACGGGCGGGTGAAGATGTCGTCGGTGGCGCCGAACTCGACGAGTTCGCCGAGATACATGAAGGCGGTGAACTCCGAGACGCGGACCGCCTGCTGCATGTTGTGGGTGACGATGGCGATGCAGTAGTCGGCGCGCAGTTCGTCAATCAGCTCCTCGATCTTGGCCGTCGAGATCGGGTCGAGCGCCGAGGCCGGCTCGTCGAGCAGCAGCACGTCCGGCCGGATGGCGATAGCGCGGGCGATGCAGAGGCGCTGCTGCTGGCCACCGGACAGACCGAGACCGCTCTGGTGCAGCTTGTCCTTCACCTCTTCCCAGAGCGCCGCCTTGCGCAGCGCCGCTTCGACGCGCTCGTCCATGTCGGCCTTGCCGAGTTTTTCATGCAGACGGATGCCGAAGGCGATGTTCTCGTAGATGGTCATCGGGAACGGCGTCGGCTTCTGGAACACCATGCCAATGCGCGCCCGGAGTTCCTCGAGATCCTCGGACTTCGACAGGATGTTGCGCCCTTCGAACAGCACCTCCCCCGTCGCCGTCTGGCCGGGGTAGAGATCGTACATCCGGTTGAAGATCCTGAGCAGCGTCGACTTGCCGCAGCCCGACGGGCCGATGAAGGCGGTCACCGTGCGGTCGCGCAGGGTGATGTCGATCCCCTTCAGGATCTCGCGGCCGCCGCCGTAGGAAAAGCGCAAGCCGCGCGCCTCGAGCTTGATGGGCCTGACATGCGCCGCGCCGGCCGAACCGCCGTCTGGCTTCATGACTTCCGGGTGATGAAGATCGATCATGGCGGCTGTCCTTCACGAGTGCTTGGAGTTGCCGAGCGCGCGGGCGCCGATATTGATGACGAGGATGGTCAGCGTGATGATCAGCGCACCGGCCCAGGCGAGCCGCTGCCAATCGTCATAGGGGCTCATGGCGAACTGGAAGATGACCACCGGCAGGCTGGCCATCGGCGTGTTCAGGTCCCACGTCCAGTACTGATTGCTGAGCGCGGTGAAGAGGAGCGGCGCCGTCTCGCCGGCCACGCGGGCGTAGGCCAGCAGGATGCCGGTGATGAGGCCGTTGCTCGCCGCCTTCCAGATCACCGACACCACGATGCGCCAGCGCGGCGTGCCGAGCGCCACCGCCGCCTCGCGCAGCGTGCCGGGCACCAGCTGCAGCATGTCCTGCGTGGTCCGCACGATGACCGGCAGGGCGATGATGACCAGCGAAACCGCACCGGCCCAGGCCGAGAAATGCCCCATCGGCACCACCATGGCGGTGTAGACGAAGAGGCCGATCACGATCGAGGGCGCGCTGAGCAGCACGTCGTTGAGGAAGCCGGCGGCAGCCGCCACCCGTGAGTTGCCGGAGAATTCGGCGAGCGCCGTTCCCGCCATCACCCCGAGCGGCGCGGCGATCACCAGCGCCAGCAGCGTCATGACGGCGGAACCGTAGAGCGCGTTGGCAAGACCGCCCGCCGTACCGGGCGGCGGCGTGTCGAGCGTGAACAGGTCCAGGCTCAGGGCGCTGACACCACGGCTCAGGAGCGTCCAGAGAATGGCGGCCAGGATGACGAGGCCGAACAGGGTCGCCAGCAGCGACAGCAGCATGGCGAAACGGCTGGTCAAGCGTCGACGGGACGTGCGGGACATTGGCAACCTCAAGAGCAATTTCAGCAAAAGTGGGAACCGGTTTTGCGTCCGAAATTGCGAAGAACAAATAGTTAGAGCATGTTCGGCGAACCGGGCTCGCCGAACATGCGTCACTGAAGCTTGGAGCGCTGGATCATCCACTTGGCCAGCCCGAGGACCAGGAAGGTGATGACCGACAGGATGAGACCGAGGGTGATCAGGCTCGCGGTGTAGAGCGGCGTGGTCGCCTCGGTAAACTCGTTGGCGATCGACGCGGAAATGGTCGTGGCCGGCGCCATCAGCGAGGCGGCGATGCGGTGCGAGTTGCCGATGACAAAGGTCACCGCCATGGTTTCGCCGAGCGCCCGGCCGAGGCCGAGCATGATCCCGCCGACGAGGCCGACGCGGCAGTAGGGGATGACGATGTGGCGCACCACCTCCCAGGTGGTCATGCCGACGCCATAGGCGGATTCGCGCAGCATGGCCGGCACGGTGGCGAACACGTCGCGCGTCACCGCCGTGATGAAGGGCAGCGCCATGATGGCCAGCACGACGCCGGCCGTCAGCATGCCGACGCCGTAGGGCGCGCCCTTGAACAGCACGCCGATGCCCGGCAGGTTGCCGAGCGTGCCGATGAGCAGCGGCTGGATGGTGCTCTGCATGATCGGCGCCAGCACAAAGAAGCCCCAGAGGCCGTAGATGATGCTGGGAATGCCGGCGAGCAGCTCGATGGCGACGCCAATCGGGCGCCGGAGCGGCGCCGGGCAGAGCTCGGTCAGGAAAATGGCGATGCCGAAGGACAGGGGGACGGCGATCACCATGGCGATCGCCGAGGTGACGAGCGTGCCGTAAATCGGCGCGGCGGCGCCGAACAGGTCCTTGGCCGGGCTCCAGCGATCCGCCCAGACGAACTCGGGGCCGAACTCCCTGAGGGCCGGCAGCGCGCCGAGGGCAAGCGCCAGCAGAACGCCGCCGAGCACCACGACGACCAGCGAGGCCGCGCCCCGGCTCAGAAGAATGAACAGCCGGTCACCGAACTTGGTTCGGACCGGCCGGGTTCGCGATCGCTTGGCCGCCGTTCCGACGCCCTGCATGGCGGGGCCGTCGACGGCGATTTCATCTGAAGAGCCTGACGTCTTCAATGGTGGCGCCTCTGCTCGAAGGGAAGGCATCGATGCCGGTATGCGAAAATCGGCGGGTGAAGCCCGTGCCTCCACCCGCCGATGCCGTGGTCTCCTTGCGGGCAGGAGATCACTGCATTGCGGTGAACACGGCCTTGTCTCCGGCCTTCACGGCCGACCATGACGCTTCGACAAGCTTGGACACGTTGTCGGGGATGGCGACGTAATCGAGATCCGCCGCGTCCTTCTTGCCGTTCTTGTAGATCCAGTCGAAGAAGGTCAGCGCGCCCTTGTAGGCGTCCGGATCCTTGCTGGCGTCGGTGTGGATGATCACCCAGGTCGAGGCGGCGATCGGCCAGCTGCTGTCGCCCGGCTGGTTGGTGATGACGACGTGGAAGTTCTTGGTGCCCGCCCAGTCGGCGCTCGAGGCGGCCGAGGCAAAGGTGTCGAGCGACGGCGTCACCACCTTGCCGGCGCTGTTCACCATCTTGGCAAAGCCCAGCTTGTTCTGAACGATATAGGCATACTCATTGTAGCCGATGGCGCCGGCGGTCTGCTTGACGGTGTTGGCAACGCCTTCCGAACCCTTGGCGCCAAGGCCGACCGGCCACTCGACGGCGGTATCCGCGCCGATCTTGTCCTTCCACTCGGGCGAGATCTTCGAGAGATAGTCGGTGAAGTTGAAGGTGGTGCCCGAACCGTCCGAACGGTGGACGACGACGATCGCCTGGCTCGGCAGCTTCAGGCCCTTGTTGAGGGCCTTGATCGCCGGATCGTCCCAGCTGGTGATGGTGCCATCGAAGATATGGACCAGCGTCTGGCCGTCGAGCACCAGCTCGCCCGGCTTGACGCCTTCGACGTTGTACATCGGGACGATGCCGCCCATGACCATCGGGAACTGGATCATGCCGTTCTTGGCGAGTTCGTCATCGGAAAGCGGCTTGTCGGACGCACCGAACGTGACGGTCCCAGCCTCCACCTGCTTGATGCCGCCGCCGGAGCCGATCGACTGATAGTTCAGGGCCACGCCGGTCTTTTCCTTGTAGGCAGCGCCCCACTTGGAGAACACCGGATAGATGAAGCTCGAGCCGGCGCCGGAGATGTCGGCGGCCTGAACGGCGGTTGCCAGGACGATGCCGGCAAGGCCAGTGGCGGTCGTCGCGAGGAGTTTCTTGAAAAGCGTCACGTCGTCTCTCCCAAGTGCCTTTGTACCGACCCAGAGGGGGCCAGCTTGGTTCGACAAGGCCGGGCTATGCCCGTTGCATGACGGTTGGGTGACGTTCTCCGGGCCCGAGTTTCAACAAAATGTGATGGAACAAATCGGGCGGTCTCCGCCGGATATCGGCGGCCCCGCTTAGCGATTGTAAGAAGAGACTTTTCGGACAAAGCGCCAAGACGACGGCATCGCCGGCTAAGCGATCCGTCGTCTCGGTCGTCAACATGTTTGGCCGGAATGTCTCAGTCCCGGGCGCACCAGGAAGCAAACGTCTCGGGTTGGTCGCCCTTGGCAATCAGCTCCAGATAGTGCGGCTTCCAGACGTCTCCGATGAAGGCTTCCATCGAGGTTGGCAGCGGGTCGCGCTCGCCATGGAAGCGCACGACGCCATTGTTGATGGCCTCCGCCGTCAGGTTGTCGTCCTGCCATTGTTCCGGCGTTCCGAACCGCTTGAGGAACTCGGCCTCGATGTCCGTCCGCGTCCGGTCGATGAAGCGATACTCCACCGGACGGCCGATCTCCCGGCCCATGAGGGCGGCAAGTTCCGACATCGTCAGGTCTTCCGAACCCACCTCACGGATCGCGCGGTGCTCGCCGGTTGGCTGAATGAGCTCCTTCGCCGCGAGATCGGCGATATCCTCAGTCGCGACCCATGACGTTTTCACATCGGGTTTCAGCCACCAGGCAAAGCGGCCATATTGGGCAACCGATGGCGCCCAAGCCAACGTGTTTTCCATGAACCAGGCAGCCCGAAGATGGACGAGATCGATATGGTCCAACTGGTTCAACGCCTGATCGAGGTGATGGAAACACTCGAAATGGCCCGTCTTGCCATCGACCTCCGAGCCGATGGCCGACAAGCTCACGGCCAGCTTGACGGGAGAACCGGCTAGCGCGTCGACAAAGCGCCGGGCGACCATGGGGTAATGCCCCTCGATATTGTTCCAGTCGGTCTTGACCATCAGGAACGCCGCGTCGGCATCCTTGAAGAACCCAGCTATATCTCCGGCGCCCGTATCGAAGCTGCCGATCACCGGCTCGGCGCCCATGCTGACCAGTTCATCGAGCGCCGGGCCGCCGCGTGACAGAGCCTTGACCTGATGGCCGACGCCGAGCAGCGTCCGGGTGAGTTTGGCGCCGATCCTGCCGGTCGCGCCGACAACAGCAATTCGCATGTGAAACTCCTTGAGGTGCGAGTTCCCCATCGATAGCCGATTGCGCTGCATGCGAATTTGGAGATAATGCCACATGATCTCCAAATCGGGCCAAACCGCCAGGGAGCTGCGCTCCTGCTTCGACGACTTCGACCCCGACAGGTCGGATCGTCCGGCGGTCGCCCTGCGTCTTGATTTCAGCGACTACCAGGCCGAGGTGCGCCAGCATCAGCACCGGCAGGGGCAGCTCATCCTCGCCTTGCACGGTGCCGTCACCTGCACGGCCGCCAACGGTCTTTGGATCGTTCCGCCCGATTGCGGCATGTGGCTGCCCGGTGGCGTGCTGCATAGCAACGAGGTCACGCCAAACGCCCGCCTCACCTATCTGTTCGTCGAGCCCGATGCGGCCACTCTGCCCGGCGAGTGTTGCACGCTGTCGATATCGCCGATGCTGCGCGAGATGATCCTGCGCCTTGCCGACGCGCCGGACAGCTACCAGCCGGACGATCACATCGGCCGCCTCGTTAGGGTATTGCTCGACGAACTGGCGCTGATGCCGAAAGACGGCTTGAAACTTCCCGTCTCCAGCCATCCCAAGATCGCCGCTCTCGCCGCCGCGCTGTCAGCGGAACCGAGCGATCGCCGCACCCTCGCCGAATGGGCCGCCCACGTCGCCATGAGCGAGCGATCCCTCAAGCGACTGATGGTGCAGGAAACCGGCCTGACCTTCGGGCAATGGCGGCGCCAGCTCCACCTCATCATCGCCCTGCGCCAGCTGGCCAGCGGCGCGACGGTTCAGCAGGTGTCCGCCGACCTCGGCTACGAATCCCCCACCGCCTTCATCGTCATGTTCAAGAAGGCGCTGGGCAAAACGCCGGCGCGGTATTTCGCGGGTTGAAACATCCCTCCCCCAAACGCCAGCGAGGCGGTCTCGGGGGGAGAGCCGCCTCGCATTCGACGCCGGGGGGCGTAAGGCGCGGTTGGGAAGCACCGCGCGGTCTCCGGCAGCGCGGGAGTTGATCGCCGCCGGAAATGAATGGAAGGCGGCCGAAGGAGCGCCTTCAAACTTTGAAAATCCTCTCGACTTTTATCCGCGCGAAACGATTCATTTTCAAGACTGAAGTCAAGCCGGGGAGATGGTTCCCCCGGCCCGTTGCTTTTTTGTCGTACTATTTACGCGACGCTACACTTACTCTCCATGCGCCACGCCTTCGGCAGCTTGCGCGTCTTGCCGGTGACTTCCACCTTGGCGCGCTGGCGAATATCGGCGCTGGAGGCGCCGAGCTGGAGCTCGTGCTCGCCCGGCTCGACGATGCGGTAGCCGTCGGGGCCGGTGAAGCAGAGCATGTCGACCGGCACGCTGAAGGTGACGGTCTTGGTCTCACCGGGCTGTAGCTCGACGCGGCCGAAGGCCTTCAGCTCCTTGACCGGACGCACTACCGAGGCCAGCACGTCGCGGACATAGAGCTGCGGCACGGCGACGCCCTTGCGGCTGCCGGTGTTCTTCACCTTGAAGCTCACGACGATGTCGCCCGTCTCCACGTCCACCTTGTCGGCCTTCAGCTTCAGGTCCTCGAAGGCGAAGGTGGTGTAGGAGAGGCCGTGGCCGAACGGATACTGGCTGCCGAAGTGGCGAGCGATCGGCGTGCCCGAGCTCTTGAGCTTGTGATTGTAGAAGTAAGGCGCGGCGCCGACATTCTTCGGCACCGACAGCGTCAGGCGGCCCGAGGGCTCCACCTTGCCCGAGAGCACGTCGTAGAGCGCGTTGCCGCCCTGCTGGCCGGCGAAGAAGGTCCACACCTGGGCGGCGACCTTGTCCTCCAAGCCACCCAGATTGTACTGGCGGCCGGCCGACAGCACCACCACCACCGGCGTGCCCGTGGCGACGACGGCTTCCAGAAGCTTCTGCTGTACGCCCGGCAGCTCCAGCGTATCGGCATCCGAGCCCTCGCCCACCGTGCCGGTCTGGAAGATGCCCGAGAGGTCGCCGACGCAGACGATGGCGACATCAGCTGCCTTCGCGGCCTCGACGGCATCGGCGATCATGTCGGTGCGCGTCGACACCGACGACACCTGGGTGATCACCGAGGAGTCATCGACATCGCCGGGGAACACCGGCGCGCCGGACTTACGCTCGTCGAGGATGTTGCAGCCGCGGGCGTAGATCAGGTTGGCGTTGCCGGCGGCGGCCTGGAACGCGGCGCGCGGCGTCACCACCGTGGCGGCGCTCTCGTTGGCGTCCGACAGGATCAGGTGCACCGGGAAGGAATAGTCGCCGAGGAGAGCCAGCGGGTCGTCGGCCGACGGGCCGATCATGGCGATCTTCTTCTTGGGGTCGAGCGGCAGGATGCCGTTGTTGGAGAGAATGGTCACCGACTGCTCGGCCACCTTGCGGGCGACGGCGATGGCCTCCGGACTCTGGAGCTTGATCGCCTTGTCGTCGGCATAGGGCTTCTCGAAGATGCCAAGACGGAACTTCTCGGTCAGCACGCGGCGGACGATCTCGTCGATCTTCTCGACGGTGATCAGGCCGCGGTCGAGCGCTTCCTTGAGATGGGTGGCGCAGTCCTCGCCGGGCAGTTCCTGGTCGAGGCCGGCGTTGAAGCTGAGCGCCGCCGCTTCCGCCTGGTTGGAGGCAAGGCCGTGGTGCTGGTAGAGCAGGCTCACACCGATGTAGTCGGCCACGACGAGGCCATCGAAGCCCCAGTCCTCGCGCAGCACCTTGGTCAGGAGGTGCTTGGAGGCATGGCTCGGCTCGTTGTCGATGTCATGATAGGCCGGCATGATCGAGCCGGCATTGGCCTGCTTCACCGCCATTTCGAACGGCAGCAGGAAGATGTCGTTGAGCTCGCGCCAGCCGAGATGGATCGGCGCGTGGTTGCGGCCGCCTTCGGAGAAGGAATGGCCGGCGTAATGCTTCAGCGTGGCGAGGAAATCGCGCTTCGGCCCCTGCATGCCGCGCACATAGCGGGTGGCCATGACGCCGACGAGATAAGGATCTTCGCCGAAGGTTTCCTCGGTGCGGCCCCAGCGGGCGTCGCGGGCGACGTCGAGCACCGGCGCGAGGCCCTGATGGCCGCCGAGCGAACGCACTTCCTCACCGATGATCTTGCCCACTTCCTCGATCAGCTCGGGATTGAAGGTGGCGCCATAGGCGAGCGACGACGGGAACAGCGTGGCGCCGCGCGCCATCATGCCGGAAAGACATTCCTCATGGCTGAGCGCCGGAATGCCGAGGCGGGTCTCCTCGACCAGGAACTTCTGCAGGCTGTTGAGCGCCCTGACGCCCTCGGCCGGATCGATGGACCGGGTGCCGAGCGGCCGGGTGATTTGGCCCAGGCCTTTCTTCAACATGTCGCTCAGCGTCGTCTCGTCGGACTGGCCGATGAAGGCATCCTCGGTGCGCGGGCGATGCTTGCCGTGCTCGTCGAGCACCAGCCACATCGCGTGCATCTGGGCGATCTTCTCTTCAAGGGTCATGCGGCCGAGAAGGTCCGCGACGCGGTCGGAGATCGGCTTGCTGGGGTCTTTGTAAACGAAGGTCATGATGAGCTCTTTGCGGCCGTGCGGCCGTCCTCAGGGAGGTCAGCGAAAAAGATCAGATGTGGGTGAGCGCGACGCCGTCGGCATCGAACAAATGGCAGAATTCGGCCGGCGCCGCGTAGCTGGCGGTGTCGCCCGCCTTCACGCCACCGTCGCCCGGCACCTTGGCAATCAGCGGCGCCGGAGTGCCGCCATCGAGATAGACGAAGCTGTATTCGCCGAAATGCTCCACCGCCGACACCTTGCGCGTCAGCGTCTGGGCGGCCGGCGCGGCGACAGGAGCCAGATGCTCCGGCCGCACGCCGAGCGTGACGGGCGTGCCCGAGAACAGCTTGGAGCCATCGACCGGCACCAGGATTTCCTCGCCGCTCTTCAGCGACACGCGAGCCCCGCCCTGCTCCTGACCGAGGAAGGTCGCGTCCAGGAAGTTCATGGTCGGCGAGCCGAGGAAGCCAGCGACGAACAGGTTGCGCGGCCGGTGATAGAGGTCGAGCGGCCTGCCAATCTGAGCGATCGAGCCGTGCTTCAGCATGTCCTTGCCGGCATGCAGCAGCACGATCTTGTCGGCGAGCGCCATGGCTTCCGTCTGGTCGTGCGTCACATAGATCATCGACGCCGCCGGGAAGTTGCGGTGCAGCGTGGCGATCTCCGAGCGCATGTGAACGCGCAGCGCCGCGTCGAGGTTGGAGAGCGGCTCGTCGAACAGGAACACCTTGGGCTGGCGCACGATGGCACGGCCGATGGCGACGCGCTGCCGCTGGCCGCCGCTGAGTGCCTTGGGCATGCGGTCGAGCAGCGGCTCGATCTGCAGGATGCGGGCGGCTTCCTTGACGCGCGCCTCGATCACGTCCTTCGGCGTCTTCGCCTGGCGGAGGCCGAAGGCCATGTTCTCGTAGACGCTCATGTGCGGATAGAGCGCGTAGTTCTGGAACACCATGGCGACCTCTCGGTCGGCCGGCTCCACCTTGTCGACCAAGCGGTCGCCGATGCGGATCTCGCCGGTGTAGGCGGTCTCAAGGCCCGCCACCATGCGCAGGAGCGTCGACTTGCCGCAGCCCGACGGCCCGAGGAACACGCAGAACTCGCCATCGTCGATCTGGAGATCGACACCCTTGATGACGGGGAAATTGGCGCCGAAGGACTTGTTGACGCCGGAGAGAGTGATGCTGGTCATGGAAAGTGTCTCCGAAGCCTCAGCCCTTGAGGGAGCCGGCCATCATGCCCTTGACGATCTTCTCCTGCCCGAAGGCATAGGCGACGACGAGCGGCAGCGATGTGAGGGTGACGACGGCGAGGATCGCCGGAATGTTGGAGGAATACTGGCCCTGGTAGTCCCAGATGGCGAGCGGCAGCGTGCGGGTGCTGGTCGAGGACGTCAGCACGTAGGCGAAGATGAACTCGTTCCACAGCATGATGGCGTTGTAGATCGCGATCGTCGAAAGCCCCGGCCCCGACAGCGGGAAGAAGATCTTGAAGAAGATGGTGAAGGGACCGCAGCCATCGAGCCGCGCAGCCTCCTCCAGCTCTTTCGGGATCTGCCGCATGAACTCGGTGAGGATGAACACCGAGATCGGCAGCGAGGTCGCCACATAGGGGCCGACCAGAGCGAACGGGCTGTCATAGAGCCCCATGTCGCGGGTCATCAGGTAGATCGGCACGAGCGTGATGTGGATCGGCACGATCATGCCGGCGACGATCAGCCCGAACAGCGCCTCGTTGAGGCGGAAGCGGATGCGGGCGAAGGCATAGGCGGCCATGGACGAGATCAGCATGATCAGCACGACCGAGATCGCCACCACCATCACCGAGTTCTTAAGGTAGGCGAGGAACGGGCCGGACAGCACATCGCGGTAGTTGACGAAGTTGAGGCTCTCGGGCAACGCCCAGACGGAGCTCGAATAGGACTCTTCCTGCGTCTTGAAGGTGGTCATCACCATGAACAGGAAGGGCACGGTGGTGACGGCCAGCCAGAACAGCCCGAGGACGGGGACGGCGACGCGCTTGGTGATGCGAACGGCGGGGGACGATGCCATCTCAGACCTCCGTCTCGTAGCGCTTGGAGAAGCGCAGCAGCACCGCCGCGATCAGAATGACCACGATGAACATGCCGGATGCCACCGTGCTGCCATAGCCGAGCTGGAACGAGGAAAAGACGTTGCGATACATGTAGGTGGCCATCAATTCCGATGAGCCCTCGGGGCCGCCGCCGGTCATCACGTAGATGAGGTCGAAGTAGCGGAGCGCGCCGATGACGCTGAGTACGGCGGCGGTGCGCATGGTGCCCTTGAGATGCGGCAGCTTCATCTTCCAGAAGATGGTGGTCTCCGAGGCGCCGTCGAGCTTGGCGGCTTCCGAAATCTCGGCCGGGAAGGAGGCGAGACCGGCCATGAACAGCACCATGTAGAAGGGAATGTACTGCCAGCAGACGACGGCGATCACCGCGCCGAGCGCAAAGCGCGTGTCGCCGAGCCAGTCCTGCGCGAAGGCGCCGAGGCCGACAAAATCGAGCAGCGCGTTGAGCGGGCCGAAGTTGACGTCGTAGAAGTATTTGAAGAGCACGCCGAGGGCGACCGACGACATCAGGAGCGGCAGGAAGTAGAGGATCTTGAGGATGCGCGAGCCCTTGCCGGCGTTATCGAGCACCACCGCCAGCACCACGGCGATCGGCATCTGGATCAGCACCGAGAAGACGGCAAGCAGGATGTTGTTCCAGGCCGCTTCCCAGAACAGCCCGTCGCTGGCGAGCTTCTTCCAGTTGTCGAGGCCGACATACTGGGCGTTGGAGCCGAGACCGTTCCAGTCGAACAGCGACAGGCGGAAGCTGTCGATCAGCGGATAGATCAGGTAGACGGCGAGCATCAGAATGGCCGGAGCCAGAAAGATGGCAGGCGCCAGTTTTCTAAGAGACAAAGCCGCCCCTCCCGCTCCACCGCCGGTGGAACGCGTCGAAATGTCGGTCACGGGAAACCCTCCTCCTCGCCTGCCCCAAACTCTACTGGGGCGGGCATATAGCCTCGACCTCTGCGCTTCCGGTGCTCACGAACGTCTAGTTCGCTCCGCTCCGGTTCTCGCGCTCCTCGCTATCTGCCACACCCCAGCGAGTTTGAGATCAGGCTCGCGGCACAAGCGCCCCGCCGGCATCCGTCGGCGGGGCTGTTTGCGGGAGGAGGTTACTTCAGCTCCGCCTTGGCGGCAGCTTCGAACTCGGTAGCAACCTGTTCCGGCGTCTTGGAGAGGCCGAACAGCGCCTGCGAGGTATCCTTATGCAGCTCGCCCAGCTTCGGGGTCAGTTCCTGGTCCCACCAGAGCTGCACGCTCGGCGCCTTGGCGACCAGCGAGTAGACTTCGGTCAGGAACGGGTTGTCCGTCTTGACGTTCTTGAGCGGCATGATGCGATTGTCGGCGAGGCGGCCGGCAGCGGCCGTGTCGTCGGTCAGTATCTTGAGCAGCTCGACAGCCTTCTCCGGTTCCGGGCAAGCCTTGGAGACGGAGATGTAGTTGTCGCCGAGCGTGCCGAGCAGCGCGTTCGGGTCACCCTTGCCGCCGGGCACCGACGGGAACTGGAAGAAGCCGAGCTTCTTGGCAAATTCCGGGTTCTCGTTGCCGATGGTCGAGGCTTCCCACGTGCCCATCAGCTCCATGGCGGCCTTGTCCGTGTAGAGCAGGCGACGCGAACCGCCGACGTCATAGTCGAGGCCGTTGTAGCCCTTCTGGAAGGCGCCGGCCTTGACCAGCTCCTGCAGGCGCTTGCCGGCTTCCACGAACACCGGATCGGCGAACGAGCCGCCGTTCTTGCGCTGGGAGGCGTTGGCGAATGCCTCGGGGCCGCCGATGCGGTCGACGAGGTAGCCGTAGAACATCGAGCCCGTCCACTTGTTCTTGTTGGCGAGCGCGAAGGGAGCGATGTCGTGCTTCTTGAACACCTCGATGACCTTCAGGAGCTCGTCCCAGGTCTTCGGCGGCGTCACGTTGTACTTGGCGAACAGTTCCTTATTGTAGAACACCACGGCGATGGCGGTATTCTCGGCCGGCAGGCCATAGATCTTGCCGTCGACGGTGGCGGCTGTGAAGCTGGCCGGCAGGAAGCGATCCTTGAAGGCCGCATCGAGATACGGGGTGAGGTCGACGACCTGGTCGGCCTTCACATACTCGCGGAGCGGACCGCCGCCCCAGGAGCTGAACACGCACGGCGGCTCGTTGGCGCCGAAGGCGATCTTGATCTTGGTCTTGTAGGCATCGTTGAGGATATGAGTATCCTCGACCTTGTAGCCGGGATTGGCCTTCTCGAAGCGATCAGCCGCATCGCGGATGACCTTGACGGCGCCGGCCGTCGTCTGAAGGTCCCACTCGGTGATGACCTTGTCGGCCGCATGCGCCGCGAACGGCACGGCTGCGACCATGGCGACGCCGCAGGCGAGCGCCGAGAGCTTGGAAACGAAATTCATAGACACCTCTCCTCCCAAGGATCACGTTGAGCCAGATGGTCGCATCGGATCCCCCGAAAACCGGAATCCACTTTTCAGCCGATGCTCTCAACGGGTGACAGCCGAACGTTAGCGCTAACGTTCTAGCGCGTCAACTCTACCAGTTGGCTGTTGACGAGGGGGCTGTGGAAGATCTTGCTAGGGGTGTGCACCGTGTCGCGTACCACCCAGAGCTGGCGGTTTTCCGCGTCTTTTCAAGGCCGGAGAGCCATCGGCGCAGTTGACAGCCCGCGGGGCATCGGACAAACAATTCGTAGCCCCGGAAACCATTCGACCAAATGATGAAGCGACATTACCCAACGCTAGCCGAGGTCGCCAAGGTTGCCGGTGTCTCCCTGATGACGGCCTCGCGTGCGATCAACAACCGCCCCGGCGTCTCGCCCGAAAAGCGCGAGGATATCCTGCGCATCGCCGACGAGATGGGCTATGTCGCAAACCGCGCTGCCCAGAAGCTGACCGGCGCCCGAACGCGCATCATCGGCGTAGTGGCCGAGCTGCACACGCCCTTCACGTCCGATCTCTTGCTCGGCATGGGCGCGGTGGCGCGCGCCGCCGACTATGAAATGCTGGTCTATTCGCTGCCGGTCTGCGACCGCCGGCCGCCGCATTCCATCATCGAGATGCTGCGCCAGATCGCCGACGGCGTCATCGTCATCCTGCCCTACGAGTCCGACTATCTGGAATCGATGACCACCGCCCACATTCCCGTGGTCACCATCGAACAGGGCGTCGAATCCGCCTTCCCGTCGGTCACCGCCGACAACTACCAGGGCGGCTGCGCGGCGCTCAGGCACCTGATCGAGCTCGGCCACCGCCGCATCGCCTTCATCTCCGGCAACGACCGCCTGACCTCGGCGCGCGACCGCCGCCGTGCCTATCGCGACGTGCTCGCCCAGGCCCGCCTGCCCTACGATCCGGACCTCGAGGTCGACGGCGACTTCCTGCGCAAGAGCGGCTTCGAGGCGGCGCAGAAGCTGCTCGCCCTCCCCGACCGCCCCACCGCCATCTTCGCCGCCAACGACACCTCCGCCTACGGCGCCATCGCCGCCATCCGCGAAGCCGGCCTCAGCGTCCCCGGCGACATCTCCGTCATCGGCTTCGACGACATCCCCATCGCCTCCCAGCTGCACCCCCAGCTCACCACCATCCGCCAGCCCCTGCAACAGATGGCCCGCGCGTCGGTGAACCTCCTCCTCGCCCTCATCGCCGGCCTCGACGCCCCGTCGGAACAGATCGTCCTACCGACGCAGTTGATCGTGAGAGAGTCGACGATGGCGCTGAAGGCGAAGAAGCGGAAGGAGGAAGGGGAGAAGGTGGGCGTGGGGAGGTAGACGCTGCGTTCAGCCGCCACCCGGCGATGCTCATGAGAAGATTGAGCTAGGTCGTGCTTTTTGATATACAGAATTTTGTATGGAGCAGATGTGAAGGCTCTCGCATTCATCGGATCAGCGCAGGACGACCTAAGGGCGTTCCCTGCCGCGGCACGCGAAGAGGCGGGCTATCAACTGTACTTGGTCCAAACGGAAGAAGAACCGGATGATTGGAAGCCATTTCTGGACGTCGGCAGCGGTGTAAACGAGATCCGAGTCAGAGATTCCAGTGGAATTTACCGGATCATGTATGTCGCGAAGTTTGCGGACGCCGTCTATGTTCTGCATTGCTTCCAGAAGAAAACGCAGAAGACTTCGGCATCGGATGTCGATTTGGCCAGGAAAAGATACAACTCTCTCGTGAGGAGCTTGAAGCCATGAGCGACGAAGAGACCATCAGTGAGCGCTATGCTTCCGTTTGGGATGCGATCAGCGACACCCCCGCCGAAGCTCTCAACATGCAGATGCGGTCCGAACTGATGGTCGCGCTGAAGAAGATCATCAAGGAAAAGGGCTGGACACAGGCCGAAGCTGCCAAGCAACTGGGTGTCACCCAGCCCCGCGTATCCGATCTGCTACGCGGCAAGATCAGCCTGTTCGGGCTCGATAGTCTGGTCAACATGGTGGCCGCCGCCGGCCATCAGGTGGATTTGAAGGTAAGGGACGCGGCCTGAGGGCGCATCTGTGCGAAAGCAGAAAATCACCAGACATGATCAGCTCGCGAATGAGGTCGCGCTATTTGTGCGGCAGGTCGGTCGGAAGGCTCCAAAAGGTGGATTGGACCCCAACGACCGCAAGTACGACCATGAGCTTGAGCGCAGGCTTAAGCACATGTCGCCTCTGGACATTGATAAGCTGACCCGAGCGGACGATGAATAATGCGTCGCCTCTGAGATGCTGAACCCGCGAGATGCCAGACCGCTGCTCTCGCTATTCGGGCAGTTCTGTAAACGGGTCGATAGATTTCACTGGAAACACCGAAAAATGCTTCGTGTTTCTGGTCAGAACAATCATTTCATTGGCGGCCGCTGTAGCGGCAATAGCAGTGTCAGCAAACCCGGGTGCCTGCCCCGCCGCCTTTGCAATATCCGTGAACTCCCCGGCCCTGCGGGCCTCTTTAAGCCCCAGCGGAAGTATACGCGAGCCATAAACATGCTCGACGGCGCCCCACCATTGGGACAGCCGGTCAGCCTTGTTGGTTGAGCCTAGCCGACGGAGCCTGGCAATTCCCGCAGTGACTTCAGCCGCCGTAACGGCCGACAGGTAAAGCTGCTGGGAGTGCCGGTCGAGCCAGTCGACAAGGGCTGGGCGCGGGGTCGGCGCAGCGAGATCCGACAGGACGTTCGTATCAACGAGATACATCAGACGCCGAAATCCCGCATGGGGGTGTCATCACGGTCCAGATCCCCCGAAACAAGCCCCGAGGACGCCAGGAGCCGACCGAACGAGGGCACGTTCGCCAACCGCTCGTAATCGGCAAATGACAGGACAACGGCCTCCTTCCGGCCATGCCGGGTAATGACCGCAGGTTCGCCTGCAACGGCTTGATCGACCACGGCCGACAAGCTCGCCTTGGCGTCTTTCAACTGAATTTCGCGCATCGGCAACCTCATATGACTACAGTAGTCATTATATGGCACCAAAGGCACGACATCAAGGATCGCCGTTCCCGGCACCGGCTGCTCCGGAAGTTTACCCGCCGTCCCGGTTTCCAGCGATTGCCCCCGAACCTCCCAATCACCACCTACGCCTCAGCGGGTTCTTCCACCCTTATCCAAGGCTCCACCATGCGCTTTGCCGGCAATGTCATCTGGTTCATTTTCGGCGGCGCCTATACCGCCCTGCTCTGGCTGCTCGGCGCGGCGATCTTTGCCCTGTCTATCGTCGGGCTGCCGCTGACGCGGGCGGCGATCGAGATGGCCAAGCTCAGTGCCTTTCCGTTCGGCAAGGATGTGGTCCACGTGCGCGAGCTCGACGGCAAGGGCCTGACGCCCACGACGGCCGTCACCGGCACGGTCGGCTTCATCTTCAATGTGCTGTGGCTCCTCACCTTCGGTCTGGCGCTCTGCCTCTCCTATCTGGCGCTGGGCATCATCTACTGCATCACTATCATCGGCATTCCCTTCGGCATCCAGTGCTTCAAGCTGGCCGGCATTTCGCTGTGGCCGGTCGGCAGGCGTGTCGTCAGCATCGAACTGGCCGAGGCAGCGCGACGGCACGCGGCGGAGGAAACCTTCGCCCGCCGTCGCGCCGGCTGAACACAATCCGCAGCCGCGCGGGAACGACAGCGCGCGCTTCGCGTTGCCCCCCCACACAAGATGGGGCAAGCGATGCACGCCGACTACACGATCCATGACGCCAGCGCCGAAGACGACGCGCTGATTGCCCACCACTATCTGGCACTCTGGGATAGCTACGGCTTCAGCCGCAGCCAGCATCTGCCCGACTCCGCGACGATCGTCCGCGCCTTCATCGACGAGGCGCGGCATGCCTCCGAGTTCAAGGCATTTCTCTGTCGCACCGAGGGTGTCGCCGTCGCCTCGGCCGCCTGTCAGGTTCGTCACGCTCCCTACCCCGAGGTGCTGCAGCCCGAGGTGAGGAAGATCGGCTACATCTGGTCGCTCTATGTCGCGCCCACCCATCGCCGGCGCGGCATCGCTCGACGCCTGATGCAGGCCTGCACCGATCACCTCCGCGATATCGACTGTACCTCGAGCATCCTCCACAGCTCGGACGCCGCGATGCCCCTCTACAAGAGCCTCGGCTTCGAGGGCACATCGGAACTAAGGTTGAAGCTGCGCTGACGCAAGCGTGGGCGGAAGCAACTTGCCATCGGATCAAATCGTACATACAATCTGGTCATGCTCATTACCTGGGACGAGCCGAAGCGTCTCGCCAATATCGACAAGCATGGTCTCGATTTCGCCGACCTTACGGTTGACTTCTTTCTCGATGCCATCGTCCTTCCAGCCAAGCTGGGGCGCAAAATGGCGATCGGGCGGCTCGGGGATGGAACGCTGGCCGTCATCTTCGTAACCCTCGGAACCGAAGGCCTCTCGGTGATCAGCATGCGACCGGCGAAAAAGAAGGAAAGGAGGCTACTGCCATGACCGACAAAACCAAGAAGGCGGACTTCCAGCCCGGGCGCGGCTACACAAAGGCCGATTGGGACGAGGTTTCGGATAGTCCCGAAGCGACGGTGGAACAGCTGGCAGAGGCCAAGCCGTTTTCTGAAGCCTTTCCGGAGCTCGCCGAAAAGATGCGCCGGGCGCGTGGCCCGCAGAAAGCGCCGACCAAGGTTTCGGTGACGCTACGACTCGACAGCGAAGTCGTCGAGCGCTTCCGGGCAAGCGGAAAGGGCTGGCAAAGCCGCATCAACGAGATCCTGAAGCGCGCTTGACTTCGCCTCCGACCTCTCACAGAAATTAAGCATGGTCGAAGAGGACACCCACATTGTCTCCCGGTTGGCCGGCATCCCCATGGCGGGCTGCCGGGACGTCGACCACACAAGCTGAACCAGTGGATCGCCAACCCTGGCCTCGCCCTCGCGGACGAGGTTTTCGGCGTTGCACGTGTGCCTCGTCCCACCTTTTTCCAAGGAGATGAAAATGGCACAGAATATCTACGACAATCCGGAGTTCTTTTCCGGCTACACCCAGTATCCGCGGCAGGTCATCGGCCTCGACGGCGCCACCGAGTGGCCGCTGGTGCGCGCCATGCTGCCACCGGTTGCCGGCAAGCGCGTCGCCGATCTCGGCTGCGGCTTCGGCTGGGCTTCCCGCTGGATGCGCGAGCAGGGCGCGATCTCCGTACAGGGCTTCGACCTGTCGGAGAAGATGCTCGCCCGCGCCCGCCAGGACACCGCCGATCCGGCCATCGTCTACCGCATGGCCGATCTCGAGACGCTGGAGTTGCCCAAGGCGGCGTTCGACCTGGTCTACAGTTCGCTGGCCTTCCACTACGTCAAGGATCTCAGGCGTCTGGTGCGCACCATCCATGACGGGCTGGTGGCGGGCGGTGACCTGGTGTTCACCACCGAGCATCCGATCTACATGGCGCCCAACCATCCGCGCTGGATTACCGACGAGGACGGCCGCAAGACCTGGCCCGTCAACAGCTATTCCATCGAGGGCGAGCGCCGCACCGAGTGGTTCGTGAAGGACGTGCTCAAGTACCACCGGACCATGGCAACGACGCTCAACACCCTGATCGAAGAGGGCTTCACGCTGCGCCGGATCGAGGAGTTCGGCCCGACGCCCGAACAGGTGCGCGAAGCGCCGGACCTGCCAGAGGAGGAATTGGAACGCCCGATGATGCTGCTGATCTCGGCCCACAAGGCCTGATCCACCGACAGAGGCCGCCCGCATCAACGCGGGCGGCGCTTCAGGCTGGCGTGCCGCATTTTGATCAGGCTGATCGGCTCCCGATCTTCGGATGCTCAGCCATCCGATGAAGACATGACCTCAACCCGCGGTTCGTCATCGGCGAGCGGCTCGAAGCGCGCCTTCAGCACTCGGAAGGTGTTGGGGGCAATGAAGAGGCTGCGGCTTGACGCGCGGTTCCGTGCGTCGATCCGTTGCCAAGCAACCTCATCGGGACAGTTCAGCTGATAAAGGACGGGCTCTCCGCCGTGGCGAGCCACGGTTGCCCGGATATCATCCCGCTCCTCCCGCGACCAAAACCCAGAATCCAGCACGACATTGACGCCGAGATCGAGGCAACGCGTCCACGTCCTTTGCATCACGCTGAATATGCGCCGGGCATAGTCCGGGAAAAGCGCCTCGGGAGGATCATCGCCGAAGAGCTCGTTCATCCACTCATCGTGGGTGAAGCGAACAGCATGGTGCTCGCTCTCCAGCTTCTTCGCGAGTGTCGTCTTGCCTGCGCCGAGGAAGCCGTGGAGCAGGAAGGCCGTAGGTCTGTCGGGCATTGGGAGACTGTATTTCAAACCCGTCATTGCGTCACTGCCGCCCCTTCAGGCAAACCCGTCCAGCGCCAACTGCATCTCGCGATAGCATTGCGGGCCGCCGTGCCCTTCGCTTTCCACGATCACCAGACGGCTCGTCGACCAGCGGCGATGCAGTTGCCAGGCGGTGATCACCGGCGAGCTGATATCGCGCCGGCCGTGGATCAGCACGGCCGGGATGTGTTCGATCGACGGCAGGCGGTTCAGGATTTCCGCGCCATCCCTCAGGAAGCCGTCGTTGGCCCAATAATGGGTGACCAGGGTGGCGAACCGCAGCCCAATCTGCTCTTCGAGCACCTTGCCCGGTGGCATCCAGTTCGGATCGAGCGAGATATGGGTGGCCTCCCAGGCGTTCCACTCGCGGGCCGCCTGCAAGCGATCATCGAGGTCTGGCGAAGCAAGGCGGCGCGCATAGGCTTCGACCACCCGCTCGCCGGGAAGGCGGCCAGAAGCGCGCTCGAACCGCTGCCACGCCTCGGGAAAGATCCGGCCAACGCCTTCGGTGACCCAGTCGACCTCCTCGCGGCCGGTGGTGGTAACAGCCGCGAGCACCAGCTCGGTCACCTTGTCCGGATGCGCCTCGGCATAGGCGAGCGATAGCGTCGCGCCCCAGGAGACGCCGGATACCAGCCAGGCGGCAATGCCCAGATGGCTCCGCACCGCTTCGATATCTTCGATCAAAGCCTGCGTCGTATTGGTGGCGAGATCACCGACAGCCTCGCTGGCCAGCGGCAAGCTGCGGCCGCAGCCTCTCTGGTCGATCCCGACGATGCGATATTTCTTTGGATCGAAACGTCGGCGGTAGTCACCCCGCCCGAGGCCGCTCCCCGGCCCGCCGTGCAGATAGAGCGCCGGCTTGCCATGCGGATTGCCCGACACTTCCCAGTAGATGAAGTTGCCATTGGAAACCGGCAAAAGCCCGTTTTCGTAAGGCCCGATCGCGGGGTAGAGGATGTCGCTCATGACCAAAGCTTGGTACGGCAGCAGCCGCCCCGTCAATCGCGGTTGCCACTCCACAACTCAAATAACCATAACCACATAGCACTCAACCTAGCGCTTTGTTCCTATTGCCAGAAACATACAGAAACGTATTTTACGCGGCGGACGCGTGGTCTTGTCTGGGGGCGTGGGTGCATTTCGCCGGCGGTTTGCTCTGGTGTGCGTTGGGTGGGGGCTGGATCGCCTTGTTCTGGCTGATCGGCGCCGCCGTCTTCTCGTTCACCGCCTTCGGCCGACCGCTCACCCGCGCCGCCATTGAGATGGCCGGCCTCAGCCTCTCCCCCTTCGGCAGGGATGCCGTGCACATCCGAGATCTCGGCGGACAGGATCCAGCGCCATCCACGCCTACGGCTGGGGTCCTCGGCTTCCTTGCCAATCTCCTGTGGGCGCTGAGCTTCGGGCTCGTGCTCAGCGCGGCCTATCTCATCCTCGCCGCCTTCTGCTGCCTGACGGTGCGCGGTCGGTCTCTGGCGCTTCAATGCGCCAGAATGGCCTTCCTGTCGCTCTGGCCAGTCGGGCGACGGGTGATCAGCACCGATCTTGCCACGGTTCCCTGTCGCAGGCCGCAATAGAACGCTTTGCCCGCGTCCAGCAACGCAAGGCAAGCCAAAGCGAGCGGACCGATCGGCCAGCGAATCTGCCGCCCGCAGCAGCACGCTAATCCAGCCGGCAGACTGAAGCAGTGGGTTGCCAAAGATGCCGAAAGGCAATGGAACCGTGCTGGATGCATCGAGGTAAAAACGGCGGTCCTGCGCGCCCGTTTTCCATAATGCGATTCAAATATCGGCATTGATGGACAGGATTCGGGCAGGACGTTATACGCAGCCGGGTAGACCATAGGTGTAAAAACCTACAATGCTCGTTTCACCCAAGAGTGCAAGGCATGACAAGAAGCTCAACCATCTGGGCAGCCACGAACTGACGATGCCTTCCACCCAGACCAGATTGCATGCGAGCTCGAAATGGAGAGTTCGCGCCGTGTTTAACATCGGCGTGCTGTTTGCGGCGCTCCTCGGCGGCGGTTGGGGAGTTTACTATTTCATGGTCGGCAAGACGGAACTCGCGATCATTCATATCGCTCTGTTCCTGGTCTTCGCGCCGCTGGCCTTCATATTTAAAAACAGGGACCTGCGCTGGGAAGGAAAGTTCGCCTCGATCACGCTTCCCCTGACAGCTGCCGCCTTGTGTCTGTTCGATACGCCATTTGAGGGCACACCAAGGGCGGTCCACGTCTATTTCATTCCCCTCGCCTTGGGGATCTTCTTCATTTCCCAAAACAGCGGCCTATTTCAAAAATACATCATCCCAATGCTATGTATCGGCGCCTTCATCTTCTTCGGATCGGCAGACATTGGGTTCACCGACCCCCATATGCTGCCGCCTGCCGAGATCAGGCCTTTCGGCGCGTGGGCCAACAGGATCGCGGCAATGGCCTGTCTGGTTGGCATGTTTGCCGTGATGCAGGTCGACCTGACCAAACGCAAGGCCATCGAGAAGGACCTTCACCGCGCGCTGGCGCAGGGCGAGCTGTTCCTCCAGTACCAGCCGCAGGTGGAGCACTCGAGCCGCGTCGTTGGCGTTGAAGCCCTCCTGCGCTGGACGCATCCGACACGCGGCGCCATCTCGCCGGCTGATTTCATCCCACTCGCTGAAGAGACCGGGCTGATCTATCCCATCAGCGACTGGGTGCTGCGCGAGGCCTGCGCCCAGCAGGCGCGATGGGCCGAAGATCCGCTGACGCAGCATTTGACCGTCTCCATCAACATCAGCGGCGAGCAATTTCGTCGGACCGACTTCGTTCAGAGCATTGCGACCACCATCAGCGCCAATGGCGCCGATCCCAAGAAGATCAAGCTGGAATTGACCGAGAGCATCTTCGTGCATGATGCCGACCAGGTAGCCGCCAAGATGATCGACCTGCATCACCTCGGCATCGGCTGGGCGCTCGACGACTTCGGCACCGGCTTCTCCTCGCTGTCGGTCCTGAAGAAACTGCCGCTCGACCAGCTGAAGATCGACAAGTCCTTCGTCCGCGACATCTCCCATAGCGCCAAGGGGCGGGCGATCGCCAAGGCCATCGTTTCCCTCGGCACCGAACTGGGCATCGGCATCATCGCCGAAGGCACGGAAACCAGGGAGGAGATCGAGTGGCTGAAGGCGAACGGCTGCACCGTCTACCAGGGCTTCTACTTCAGCCCCTCGCTGAATGCCCAGAACATCCGCCAGTTCATCGCAAACCATAGCCGGGCTGCAGCCTGAGCCGGCGGGGAACCGACCGCCCTCACCCCACCGAGATGTGGCCGGCCATCGCGAGATAGGCCGAGATGGTCACCACCGAGAGCAGCGTCGAGGCGAGGACGACGCGGCCGGTAAGACCGGCCTCGCGGCGGTAGAACTCGGCCAGCATGAACGGCCCGGTGCCGGTGGGCAGTGCGGCGAGCAGCACCACGGTGTGGGCGGCGAGCGCCGGCAATTGCAACAGCGGCACGGCGATCAGCCAGGTGATGGCCGGCTGGGCCACCAGCTTCAGGCCCACCAGCACGCCGGTAGTGGAGAGCCGCTCGCCGGACTTGCCGGTCTTGGTGCCGGCGAGGAACAGGCCGAGCGCAATCAACGCACAGGGAGAAGCCGCCCCGCCGAGCAGCTTGGTGAAGGCGTGCACCGGCGCCGGCAGTGGATAGCCCGACAGCATCACCAGCGCGCCGAGCGCCGGGGCGACCAACAGCGGGTTCTTCACCAGGGCGACGAAGGTCTTGATGGCGATGTCGCGCTTACGGGTTTCCGACTGCAGCCCACCCTCGATCAGGATGATGGCGAAGGCGAACAGGATGCACACCGTCAGGATGGTGGCGATCAGCGTTGCGCCCATGCCGGCGTCGCCCACCAGCGACAGCACCAAGGGAAAGCCGATGAAGCCGGTGTTGGCATAGCTGGCATTGAGCGCATCGATGGCTGCGTCGGAGAGGTGTCGCCCGCCGGCCATGCGCCACCACAGCGTCACGCCAAAGATCACTGCGCAGCCCGCGATGAAGGCGGAGATGAAGCCCGGCTGCCAGACATCGGACAGCTTCGCGTTGGCCATGATGTCGAACAGCAGCGCCGGCAGCGCCAGATAGACCACGAGACGGTTGACCTCGCGCGTGGCATGGCCACCGAGAGCGCCGGTTTTGCGGGCAATCCAGCCGGCGAGGATGAGGGCAAAGATCGGCAGGACGATGAGGAGGTTATTCAGCACGTTGGTCACTCGGAGGAGAACCTTACTTGAAATCCGCGAGGATGCGGCCACTGGCGAGAGGCACCGGAAGCGTGGAACCCCAAGCAAGATGCTCGCCACATCTGGGTTTCAGTTCGGCTTTGAGATGCGATTGCCTAACCCAACCGATCAATATAATCCAATGTCGGTTTGATGCTTGATTGATACCCTGGAGGTATCGAAATGGATACGCGCCACATGCGCCTGTTCGTCGCCCTGGCCGAAACGCTGCATTTCGGGCAGGCGGCGGCTCGCATGAACATGAGCCAGCCGCCGTTCAGTCGGCAGATTTCCGCCATCGAGAAGACGCTGGGGGTGCGCCTGTTCGAGCGCAACTCGCGCAACGTCAGCCTGACGCTGGCCGGCAAGCACTTCCTCGACGATTGCCGACGTGTGCTTGCCGATTTCGATGCCGCCTGCCGCAATGCCCAGCTGGTCGCCCAGGGCGTGAAGGGCGAATTGCGGCTCGGCTTCATGATGCATGCCGCTCACAGCGTCATTCCCGCGCTGGTGCGGCGCTATGCGGCGGCCAAGCCGGATATCCATCTGATCCTTGAGGAGAGCATTCCCACCGACATCGACACCATGCTGATCGAGGGCAAGCTCGATGTCGCCGTCACCTTCGACAGCCCTTACGCGCCGCACCTCAGAACCCATCGTCTCGCCCGCGACCGGCTCTGCCTCGTCGCGCCTGCCGGCCACCGGCTCGCCGCCGCCGAGCGCATTGGCCCAGCGGATCTGAAAGATGAGAAGCTGATCGCCGCGCCCGCCGCCGTGGTGCCGGTACTCCGCACGGCCATCGGCATCTATTGCGCTGCCGGCGGCGTGGTGCCGCATTTCGCCTTCGAGCCGAGGCTGCAGCACACCATCATTCGGCTGGTTCAGGAAGGGTTGGGCGTGGCGCTGGTGCCGCAATCACTGACGGTCAATCTCGCGCCGGGTCTGACGGCGCGCCCACTGATCGACGCGCCGGAATTCGACGTGGTGCTTGCAGCGCCCCAGGTCTCGAAGAATCCGCTGGTCGCGGACCTCTTCGAGCTGGCAAAGTCCTGGGAGGACGGCTGATCTCTGTCAGGCAGTGGTCAGCGAGGCGATGAAGTTGCTGACTTCCTTGTCGAGATGATTGGAATGCCTGAGCTGTTCGGCCGAGGATTCCAGCACCTGCCCTGCCACGTGACTGGACCGTTCGGCCGTGGCCGACACATGCGCGATGTTCGACGACACCGCCGCCGTGCCTTCGGAGGCCGAGTGGATCGACGAGGTGATCTCCTGCGTCGCGGCCGCCTGCTGCTCCACCGAGCTGGCGATGGAACCGATGATCGCTTCAAGCTCATGGATCTGCTTGGCGATCTCGTCGATCGAGCCGACGCTGTCGGTGGTGGCCGCCTGGATCTCGGCGATCTGCCGGCTGATCTCCTCGGTGGCTTTGGCCGTCTGGGCGGCGAGCTGCTTCACTTCGCTGGCGACGACGGCAAAGCCCTTGCCGGCCTCGCCGGCGCGCGCCGCTTCGATGGTGGCATTGAGTGCCAGAAGATTGGTCTGCTCGGCGATCTCGCGGATCAGGTTGACGATGGCGCCGACCTTCTGCGAGGCGTCGCGCAGCATGGCCACCTTGGCCACCGTGCCACTCGACGTCTGGACCGCCAGCTTGGCGCGCTCGGACGAGCGGCCGATCTGCTGGGCGATTTCGTTGACCGAAGCCGTCAGCTCCTCGCTGGCGCTGGCCACCGAGCCCACCGCGCTCGAGGCCTCCTCGGAGGCAGCGGATACGGTGAGCGCCTGGCTGTTGGTGTCCTCGGCGGCGCTGCGCATCGAGATGGCGAAGCCTTCGAGGTTCTGGGCGTTGCGCATCAGCTCGGTAATGAATCCGCCCACCGACGACTGGAAGGCGGTAGCGATCTGTACACGCGCCGCACGGTCAGCGGCGGCCTTCTCGGCCCGGCTCGCCTTCTGCTGGGCGTCGAGCTCATGCTCGCGGATCAGGTTGCCGCGAAACACCTCGAGCGCCTTGGCGATCGAACCGATCTCGTCGCGCCGGTTGAGACCGGAAATGCTGGTTGCCACGTCGCCGTTGGCAAGCTGCAGCATCTCGGCCACCGACTGCTTGATGAGGCGATTGATGCCGAGCGCCAGAAAGACCGCAAGGCAAAGCGCCAGGATGGTGATGGCGCCGGCAATGCCGGCAAGCTGCCAGTAGCCGGCCGAAAGGTTGTCGATACGCGCTTGCAGGATCACGTCCATCCGCTCGTCGACCTTGGTCCAGAGCGCGGACGACGCCTTGGCAAAATCGTCGCGACTGGCGGCAAGCGGCTTCAGGAGCGCTGCCGCGCTGGCCGGATCCTTGCGCGCCGCGGCAACCACCGCGTCGGCTGCCTTCAGATAGGCATCGGCCGCCTGGCGGAAGGCCTGGCTGGTGGCGGCAAGTTCGGCCTTCTGGTTATGGCCGCTGTCATACTGATAGACGCTGTCGAGCGAAACGAAGGTGCCATCCACCACACCGGCCAGGAGCCCCTTGTGGGTGATCACCGCTTCATTCTCGTCCTCGCTGATGCCGTCGGCCAGCGCGTTGAGCGTCTGGTGATAGAGCTGGATCTGGTGGAACACCTCGGGGATCTTCAGAAGAACCACGTCCATCGCGTAGTAGCTGTCGAGGTCCGGATCGAGGATAAGGTTGGACTCGTTGCCGACCTGCGTCACCAGCGCGCTCACGTCGGTCAGGATGCCGTCGTCGGCCTTGGAGGCGGAACCGAGCCTGGCGACCAGCGCCTTGCCCTTGTCGAGCGCCTTGAGCTCCTCGCCGATCGCCTCGTTGACGCGGGCAAGCTCGGTGGTGGGCGGCAGGCTCGCCGCGCCGACGGCGCTGTCGAATGCGCCCTCGTAGACCGGCATCAGCGCCCTGAGATAGGCGCTACCCACCAGTTCCTTCTTGCCGAAATCGATGTTCTTGCTGCTTTCCGTCGTGAACACATAGGCGAGGATCAGGATCGGAAACACAAGAAGGGCGACGATCAGGAATATCTTCTTCGAGATGCTCATTTGGGCATCCTTGGGTTGCCAGCGTACATTCCGAGTATCCCAAGCCCTTCCACGTCCCTGTAGGAAGGAGGATGCAGCCTCGCGTCCGCGCGCCGGTTATTGTTATTTTTGCGGTCTGACAGGTATTTCACATGTTTGTTTCGTTTGGGTTAAAATGCGCAATGGACATAGCAACCGCCAGGAGTTCAAGGTCCGTGAAAACACTCAAAGAGGGTGAGTAATCGCATCAAATCCGAGTAGTCATTCGCCGCCGCCTAGTAGGGCACGAGGTGAAAAGACGAGCTGGCATGGAAAGCGGCAAAGTTTATTTGCTATGCCGGACGAATTCAGCAGCATGCATGCGACTTGCAACTTTCCCGGCAAAGCTGTCTCGGCTCTGCCCGCAGGCTGGTTCCGCTGGATACTTTACCGAAGCGGTCGGGAAATGTCCCTCAGGCGAGCAGCTCATGATACCAGTCGATGACCTCCGAGAAGTCGTCGATAGTGAGCGCCACCTCGCTGGCAGCGACCACACCGCCGTAGAGCCGCCCCTCGAAGGTCACATGACCATCCGGCGAGTTGAGCAGCGTCCAGGCCGGCATGGAAGGCGACTTGGCCTTGCTGACAGGCCCCTTGGCACCGTCACTCTGCCAGTCCTGCACCAGCGTCTTGCCCCAGTAGGTGCGCGTGCGCACATGCTCGCTCTGCGGATCGTTGTAGTCGCAGATCACCGTTAGAACGCCGTCCTCTCCCACTGGAATGGACCAGGCATTGTCCCCGATGGTCGACCGGGTCGGCTCCGCGCCGCGCTCGACCGAAGTCGACAGATAGCGCGCGACGGTCTCGATCTGCACGCCGGCCTTTCCCTGCGACGTGTACTTGATGCAGCTGGCGCGCGCGGTCGGCACGCCCAGTGAAGCCTTTGCGTCGGCCTCGGTCAGGTGCAGGCGGACGGCCGTCGCCGACTTCGGCGCACGCGTCATCCAATAGTGGCCGCTGGTGAGCGGCTGGCCTGTATCCTGACGTCTCGGCCCTTCGCCCCCCTCGGGGATGAAGATTCGCATGGCGCGATAGGCGGCATCGCTAGGAACCGCCGGCTCCATCTCAAGGCCCGAGCCGCTGATGTTGCCGTTGTTCGGGCCGGACACGACGAAATTGTCCGGGTTGGCGATCTGGGTGAAGCTGACGAAATTCGAGCGAGTGGTCAGCCGATTGTCGCTGTTATCGGGCCGACGCAACTCCATGATGAAGCGCGCGCGCTCATGGTCGGCCGGCCTGTCCGGACAATAGAGCAGAAAGCCGACCTTGCCCTCATCGCTCGGTAATAGCGGATCGACACCGGCCGCCGCGTCCTCGGGACTTCCGTGCAGCGTCAGACTGCCGGCGTCGACACGGCAGACATAATAATCTTTATCCGCCTGCCAGCCAGCCGGAAGAACGCCGCCGTCGCATCGCGGCAGCAGACGTGCCCGATAGCCGGTGACAAGCCCATGCTGGGCGCGCGACGAACTTTTCGTGGCATTGCGGCTACGCCCGGTGAAGACCAGTCGGCCGGTATCCACCCCAACATTGGCCGGCACGAACGGCACCTTGGCAATGCCGTAGGTATCCGTCTCGCCCCACCGCAAGGCCCATACGGCGGCAAGCGTTCGCTTACCCGACGTCTCGGCCTGCGCGGCGAGCCGCTGACTGGCCGGCCCCTGCTCGGCGCCGAGGCCATGCAGGTTATAGGCGGCGCGATCATCGTCTGTACGGAACAGCAGTTCCTGCTCGATCCATGATCTCCGACCGTCGTTGCGGACCTCATAGCTCTTGTGCAGGTCATCGCTATCAGGGTTGCCGGTGTAATAGGGCCCGCCACCGGCATCGGCGACGGCAACCAGACGCTTGCGTGTCTTGAGGCGATGGAGGCCACTGCCGGCATTGCCGAGGCGAACTCGATTGACGGCCTGCCCAAGATATTGGGCCGGCATCACGCTCTCGCCCAACAGAGCATTCGGCACGATCGAATAGAGCGACGGCCAGTTCTCCCTGGTCGCAACCGGGTAGATGCGGTAGTGGCCGGGACGCTCGGCCGGCGCGAGATAATATTCGAGCTCGGGGTGGAGCCCTTCCGGCAGCGCGCCTGTTGTCTCGAACCAGCAACGGCAGGCCTTGGCCGACGATGCGCCGCCCCATGCAGCAAAGGGGATTGGCAGGTCCGGGAGATGGATCGTCCCCGCCTCGACATCGACGGAACCCGGTCCGAACTCGGCGTCAAGTTCATAGGCGGTGTTGAGATCGCTGTCCGGGTCGACCCGATAGAAGGCAGGCTTGAATTTCGGGAAGGGTTTGCGCGGTGGCGTCGTGCCCTTGGTTGCCGCAGCGAGCGCCCTGTCGGGATACACCGTAAGAGAGGCTGCGATGGCGCCAACCGAGGTGGCGGTCAGCCCCGCAAGGAAATTGCGGCGGGTTACGTTGATCGTCAATCTGCCGTCATCCATTACGAAGCTGCGCGGAGAACCGCGCCAGCGCACCCACCAGCCAAACCGAGTGTGCCCCAGCAGATCTCCGCCGTAAAGCCCGCTTCGCTCCAAGGCATCTTCACTGAGGTTTCGGCGCCGCTTCGGCTAAATGCGAGCTCACCCCTTGAATTTCAGAGAATGTCACTTACCTGTCATGCTGTGCGTTTAAACACACGACTAACGCTTCTGAGCTTTGACCACGGATGTACTGGCACTGATCATTGAGGCGTTGGAGAGAAGGTCGGGTTCGTCCCGGCCTTTTTGCTTTTCAGGTGCCGACAACCGCACTGAGATCTTGGTGCCTGCATCATAATTCGCTGAATCCACGCACCAGCGTGTAGCCGGCAATAGCCATCAGCAGCAGGCCGGCGCCGCGCCCCACCCAGATCGTCAGGGACGGATTGGACACCAGCGCATCGCGCCCGCGCGCCGCCGCCACCGCCAGCCCGCCATAAACAACGAACTGCACCGAAATGGTCATGCCGCCCATCACCAGCGCCTGCGGCCATAGCGGTCCATAGGCCGGCGACATGAATTGCGGGTAGACGGCCAGAATGAACAGCCAGGCCTTGGGATTGAGCAGGCAGGTAACAATACCCTGCACGAAGACCGCCCGCGAGGAACGGACCGCCTCGCCGTCAACAGCATCGATGACGATGGAGCTGCGGACCAAGCTCACGCCGATCCACACCATGTAGGCCGAGCCGACCATCAGCATCGGGCCGTAGATCGTGGGCATCAGCCTGCTGAGACCTGCCACCGCCACGGTACCGAAAATGGTGTGACAGACGCCGCCGACCATCAGGCCCAGCGTTGCCGCCAGCCCGGCCCGCCGCCCGCGCGTCAGCGCATTAGCCAGCACGAACATCATGTCCATGCCGGGCACCAGAATGATGCCGACGAGCAGGACGAAGAACAGCCAGAGGCTTGCCGCGTAGGCCATGTGAGCGCTTTCCATCCCGTGGGCCGGCCTTGAGACCGACCTCTGTTATCGTGGGATGCGCCATATAGCCGGCGCGCTTACATGGAAGTGTCAGTACGCTTGGAGACTGCTCCCTGTCGAAGACCCGCCCGTCAGTGGCCGAACGCCTTTTTGATCAGCGTTGCCCTGCTGTCTTGAGGCGACGAGCCGGCTGCCAGACTCAAACTGTCCTGCTGCGCCACACGCTCGTAGCGTTCTTCGTCGCTCTGAAGGCGATATTGCGGCTGTCCGTCCGACGGCGGCATGGTCGCCGTGACCCGATACACCCCGGCCGCGGCCGCATACTGGAAGCTGGGCTTCAGATGCACGCGATCTCCAACCTTGAACAGATGACCCGTAGTGCTGGGTCTCACGGCAGGGCTCGCGCGAAGCAACATCTCAGCAGCTGTCATGTGCAGGAACTCCCTTTGCAAGCGGCCGGCTGGAAAGAGCACGGCCGCGAAGACGATTGGGCAGGCTCGGATTTCCGGTCAGCGATCTCCTGTTGGCATATGACCTCGCAAGCTGCCCGAGCATGTGCTTTTCTATCGAAAATCGCCATCTCCGGAGAATAATCGGAGCGTCTTCCTAGCTCCACCAACAACATTTACTGTCCGGGACTAGAGAAAATGGTTGATTCGAGACGCCTAAATCAACGATTTTCCGCAAAACAACGTATCGCAAATATGCGCCCACCTCTGGACGAAGACAAGGCGAAAGCCGGGTTTATTTTCTGGTACTGGCTTTTCGACACGAAATATCGTATGGAAAGGGCGTGACGCTGTTCAGTGGGGTGCGAACTGGGAACCCCTCTGTCTGTTCCTGCCGATGGCCGCAAGATGGAACCAGTCGATCGCCGTCGCCGGAAGGTGGTGGCGCCTTGCTCTCCCAACAGATCGGAAAATCAGTGCAGGTTCTCGTTCGAGACAACAACGTTGATCAGGCTCTCCGCGTCCTCAAGAAGAAGATGCAGCGCGAAGGCATTCTCCGCGAACTGAAGGCCCACAGCTCCTACGAAAAGCCTTCGCAGAAGCGCAAGCGCGAGCAGGCCGACGCCGTTCGCCGCGCCCGCAAGCTTGCCCGCAAGAAGGCCCAGCGCGACGGTCTCATCCCCATGCCGAAGCCGAAGGAACGCCCGGCCCGGCCGCGTCCGGCGATGGTGGCCACGCCCTCGGCCGAAAGCTGAAATTCCCCGCTTCGGCGAGCAGATCGATCCTGGAGTTCGGACCCGGCGGCAACAAGGGCTTGAAATTGCGGGATCGTTACCCATCTGTAGTCTCGTGGGTTTAAACGCTCCACTTGGCGCTTCTGATCTTTGACCACGGATGTACTGGCACTGATCATCGAGGCGCTGAAGAGAAGGCCGGGCTCGCCCCGGCCTTTTTGGTTTCCGGCTTCTACTCTGCCCGTCACCTACTCAGCGACGGTCTCCCCGAACCCCAGCGACGTCACCCCGCCACTTGCCATGACATCAAGGCCGCGCCAGCGCACACGGTCGCGTCCGGCGTCCTTGCACTTGTAGAGCTCGTCATCGGCCGCCGTCAGCAGATCGTCGAGGCTTTCGTAGAGCCCCGGCTCCAGCGTGGCACCGCCGATGCTGATGGTGACGCCCGAGCTGACCTCGCCGTCGCTTTCGGTCAGGAGGGCGGCAATCGCCTGCCGGACTTCGTCGGCAACTTCGCGCGCCTCCTCGGCCGTCGTGTCCGGCATCAGCAGAGCGAATTCCTCGCCGCCGTAGCGAGCGACGAAATCGTCCGGCCGACAGACGGAAACCAGCGTCCGCGCCACATCGCGCAGCATGCGATCTCCCCCGGCATGTCCCACACGGTCGTTGTACTGCTTGAAGAAGTCGATATCGCAGAGCCCCAGCGACAGCGGCCTGCCCTCGCGCTCGGCCCGTTCGAACTCGTCGGCGAAACGCTCGTCGAAATAGCGGCGATTGGGGATCTCGGTCAGCCCATCCACATTGGCCAAGGTTTCCAGAAGCCGCTGCTGGCGCGCCAGGCGCAGGTGCACGTTGACGCGCGCCTTGACCACCTGAATGTTGAACGGCTTGGTGATGTAGTCGGAGGCTCCCACCGTCAAGCCATACGCCTCGTCCTCCGGCGTATCGAGACCGGTAATGAAGATCACCGCGATCGCCGATGTGCGGGCATCGGCACGCAGCCGCTTCAGCACCTCGTAGCCGTCCATCTCCGGCATGACCACATCGAGCAGGATGACATCCGGCTGATGCTGCGCCGCACGATCGAGCGCCTGTTCGCCGCTCTTGGCAAGGATGACGGTATGCTCGGCCCGGAACAGGTCTCCCAGCACCTGGCGGTTGACGGCCGCGTCATCGACGATCAGGATTTTCTGCGGAGTTTTCCAGTTCACAGCTTGCCTCCGGCCTTGATATCCACGCCGAGGCTGCCCGCCAGCGCGTCAAGCAAGACCAATGCCTTGTCATATTCAACTTCGCCGATTTCAACGCGAACGGCTTCCATCTGTTCCCCGTGGCCGGTGCCGCCCAGCATCTCCGACAGCTCGGTCGCAGCTTCCTCGGCCAGACTGTCGTCGGCCTTGAGAAGGGCGGCGAGCCGGGCAAGGCGCGGTGCCAGCTTTTCCGGATCGGTAGCGGCGGGGTCGGCGGCGCGCGGCTGAGCGTCGAAGGCGTTGAGGCCTTCGAGCAGCTGAGCCAGGGTGGTCGTGAGCTCCGGCAGCAGCGCCAGCGCTTCATCGATGGCGGAGCGGCGGATGCCCTGCTCCACTTCCTTGGCAAGCCAGGCCATCTTGCCGGCGCCGAGATAGGCGCTTGCCGACTTGAGGCCGTGCGCCAGCACGCGGATGCGGTCGATGTCGCCCGCCGCCTTCGCCTCGTTGAGGGCTTCGACGGTGTTGACGAAATCGCGCCGGTAATTGTGCACCAGCTTGGCCAGAAGGCCGGGATTGTGGTTGGTCCGCCTCAGCGCCGTCTGCCAGTCCACATCGGGGATCATCGGCAAACCGCCGGCCGGCAGGGCCGGCCCCGAGCGATCCTGCGCGCGATCCTGCGCACTGCGGTCTCCCGGCGACACCCCGTCGGCCGGAGGCTCGATGCCGTCGGCATCGATCCAGTGCACCAGCGTTCTGAGGAGATGCGCCTGATCGATCGGCTTGGTCAGGTGGTCGTTCATGCCGGCGGCAAGGCTGGCTTCGCGGTCGCCGGCCATGGCATGCGCCGTCATGGCGATGATCGGCAAACGCTCGAAACCGGGCAGCTCGCGGATGCGGCGCGTCGCCGTCAGTCCGTCCATCAGCGGCATCTGAACGTCCATCAGCACGAGATCGTAATGCTGGGACCGCACCGCATCGATGGCTTCCTGGCCATCACCGGCGAGGTCGACGGTAACAGGTGCCTCGGCCAGGAACTCGATCGCCACCTCGCGATTGAGAGCATTGTCCTCGACCAGCAACACGCGGGCGCCGGTGAGCACCGAGAGATCGGGGAAATCGTCGTGGAAGCCGACAGCGAGACGCTCGACGCCGTCGCCGTCGCGCTCGGGCCGCAGGATTTTGAGCAGGCCATTGAACAGCAGCGCCGGATTGACCGGCTTGGACAGGAAGCCGTCGATGGCTACGCCGCTCGCCTGCCGCGTCATGTCCTCGCGGCCATAGGCCGACACCATCAGGATGGCCGGCGTCGCCGAAATGCGCGCGTCGCCTCGGATGTGGCGCGTGGTCTCGATGCCATCCCAGCCGGGCATGCGCCAGTCCATCAGCACCAGCTCGATCGGCGCCCCCGCCTCAGAGGCCTCCACCAGACACTCAAGCGCCCTGAGGCCAGAGGTCGCGGTGGACACTTCAAGACCGAAGCCGCGCAGCGTTTCGGCCAGCACCTCGACGGCGACGTCGTTATCATCCACCACCAGCACCCGGCGGCCATTCAGCGACACCTGATCGGCGCCGTGGATGACGGCCTCGTCGTCGGCGATTTCGAAACGGGCGGTAAAGCTGAAGCGACTGCCGACGCCGAGCTTGCTTTCGACGCGGATGGCGCCGCCCATCAGCTCGACCAGTTCCTTGGAGATGGCCAGACCGAGGCCGGTGCCGCCATATTTGCGCGTCACCGAACTGTCGGCTTGCGAGAAGGACTTGAAGAGGCGCGCCTGCTGCTCTTCCGTCATGCCGATGCCGGTGTCCTCAACGGCGAACACCAGCGCCACAGGCGCGTCGCCCGACGCCTCGCTCCGGTCCCCTGCGACATCGACGCTGATGACGATGGTGCCGTGATCGGTGAACTTGGCGGCATTGCCGGCAAGGTTGAGCAACACCTGCCCGAGGCGCAGCGGATCGCCGATCAGGTTCGGCAGGCCCGGGGCCACGCGGAACACCACTTCGACGCCTTTCGCCTCGGTCTTGAAGGCGATCAGACTGGCAAGGTTGTCGAGAATGTCGCTGAGGCGGAAGGGTACACGCTCCAGCGTCATGCGCCCGGCCTCGATCTTCGAGAAGTCGAGGACATCGTTGACGATACCGAGCAGATTCTCGGCCGCCGAGAAGATCTTGGTCAGATAATCATACTGACGCGGGTTGAGATCGGTCTTGAGCGCCAGCCGCGTCATGCCGATGACGGCGTTCATCGGCGTACGGATCTCGTGACTCATGTTGGCGAGGAAGGTGGCCTTGGCGCGCGCCGCGTCCTCGGCGGCTTCCTTGGCAGCGGCGATGGCCTGCTCCGCCCGCTTCTGCTCGGTGAGATCGACGTTGACGCCGATGTCGCGCGACAGCTCCCCCTCCGGCGTCAGGATGATCTGGCCAACCGAAGAGATCCAGCGGATATCGCCATCGGGCAGAAGCACGCGGAAAGTGACGCTATAATCCTTGCGCCCCGCCTCGATCGCCCGCTGCACGACTTCGGCCGCCGCCTGCCGATCCTCGGGATGAACGTGGGAGAGCCAAACGTCTTCGCCCTGACCAAAGCCTCCGGGCGGCAAGCCGAACAACCGCTCGGTCTGCGGCGACCGGTAGAAGGTGCCGGATATGTAATCCTTGTCGTAGATGCCGATGCCGCCGGCGTTCTGCGCCAGTTCGAGGCGGGCGTTGGCAAGACGGATCTCGGTCTCGATGCGCTTGCGCTCGGTGATGTCGAAGGCTGTCCAGACCGTGCCGCGCGTGAGATCGCTACGGTCGAGGGCCTCGCCGTGATCGGCCACCCAGATCGGCGTGCCGTCCTTGCGGACCAGTTGCGCGTCACCGACGAACAGCCCCTCGGCGATCTGCTGATAGTCGTCGCCTCCGGCCTCGTGGGCCTCGTCGCTCGCATAGAGAATACGCGTCGACTTGCCGATCGGCTCGCCGGGGCCATAACCAAACAGGCGCTCGAAACCGCGATTGCAGGCAACGATGGTCCGATCCTTGACCAGGCAGATGCTGACCTGGGCGCGGTCGAGCATGGCGCGCGCTTCGTCAAAGGTCCTGATCGCCGCGTCGGCATCGCGTCGGATCCGACGGATGGACGCCATCAGAAACGCGGTCGCTCCAGCAACGCCAACGACCAAACCCACACTGGCTCCCATGGCAAAAACCGCCACGTCCATGGTCATGCGCTGCCTCTTCCTTTGCAAGGAGCACCCGCCCCATAACCGCGCATGCGTAGGGCAAGGACGCTATGAATCGCCGTTGGGAACGACGAGCACCGCCCTGGACGGTCGCTTCTCGTTCCAGCGAGAATGTGTCGCTGATCATGACAATCGCGACAATCTAAGGATAATTTACAGTAAGGACCCTTAATTTCTTATTCTCGCCGTGCCGAACTTGCAACTCTGAGCAAGCATGGTCGGCGCTGGCGTAGCCATATGCTCCCCCTGTAACAATCTGATGCGACAGCGCCGCAGAGCCATTCCGGCGGCTTAACCGATATCTGGCTTGACATTCTACCTACTAGAAGGTAGACAGCGGCTATGGGTAATTTGACAAACACCTCCGACGAAATCCTCCGCTGCGCGCGTTCGCTGATCATAGCGGGCGGATATAACGGCTTCAGCTATGCCGACATCTCCGAAGTCGTCGGCATTCGCAAGGCCAGCATTCATCATCACTTCCCGAGCAAGATCGATCTGGTGAGAACGCTTCTGACGCAGTACCGCGCCGAGGCCGAAGCGGGATTTGCGACCGTCGAGCGCTACCACCCGGATGCCGTGGATCAGCTCCGAGCCTATACGGCCTACTGGGCATCCTGCATTGGCGATCCCTCCAGCGCCTTTTGCATCGCCGCCCTGCTCGCCACGCAGATTCCCGTGTTGCCGCCGGAAATCGTGGTGGAGGTGAAAGCGCATTTTCAGACCTTGTCGGCCTGGCTGACCTCCGTTCTCGAAAGGGGCGCGGCAGACGGTAGCCTCACCTTTTCCGCCACGGCGCGCGAGGAAGCTGAGGGCTTCATGGCGACGGTGCATGGCGCCATGCTGTCGGCGCGGGCCTATGGCGATGAGAAAGCCTTCTCTGTCGTAACCGACGCCTTGATGGAAAGGCTGATTGCCAGCCGGCCATGACTGCCGCCATCACAATGCGGCCACCCGAATGAAAACTGCTTTTTGATTGGCTTTTGTGGAGCACGGCGCTCAGGGTATCTCTGTCATATGAGCAGCTACCTACTAGTAGGTACAGAGGAGAATGACATGCTTCCAGACCGTATGCCGCGCTTTCTCGCCGCCGCCATCGTCAGCCTGCCGCTCGTCGTCGGCTTCAGCGCCGCCGCTATGGCCGAAGACGCCGGGGCGGCGCCGCTCCGCCTGCGCGGAACCGTCACCGAGTTCGCCGATCAGGCGTTGACGGTGAAGACGCGTGAGGGAGAGACCGTCCATGTTGCCCTGACGCCGGATTGGAAGATCTCCGGCGTCGCCCGCGCCGACATGGCCGACATCAAGCCCGGCGATTTCGTCGGCATCGCCTCGCTGCCCAAGGCAAACGGCGGCGATGGCGCGCTCGAAGTGGTGATCTTCCCGCCAGCCATGAAGGGCACCGGTGAAGGCAGCCGCCCCTGGGACCTAAAGCCCAACAGCACCATGACCAACGCCACCGTGGCCGACGCGGTGAAGAGCGTGGACGGACGAACCCTGACCGTTTCCTATCACGGCCAGGAAAAGAAGATCGACATTCCCGAGGGCGCGCCCGTCGTGACCTTCGCATCGGCAACAAAGGCCGATCTGAAGCCGGGCGCCGCAGTGTTCGTCATGGCCCAGAAGACCGCCGATGGCGCCGTGACCGCCCAGCGCGTGGTGGTCGGCACCAACGGCGTCGCCCCGCCCATGTAACAGCCTGACAAAACCGGCCCGACACTCCGCCGGGCCGGCATGACTTTCAACTGAATGGCGCCTGCCAACGCGGACGCCATCCCCTAACTGCGCGCCCGAAATGCGACATAAAGGAGCCGGAAATGTTTGGAATCTCCCCGATCGGCTGGGTTCATACCCTCGGCAGCCTGCCCGCCATTCCGCTGGCCGTCTACATGTTCGCGCGCCATGGGCGGATCGTTCCGCGATCGACGGCGGGCATCGCCTATTTCGCCTTCATGCTGGTCGGCGCCACAACGGTATTTCTCGTCGCCCATGAACCGGTGAGCTACGTGATCGGCGCGGCAACCCTCGCGCTGCTGCTGGCCGGCTATGGCGTCGGCCGCATCTCAATCTTCGGGCGTGCCGTCCGATACGTGGAGACGATCGTTCTCAGCCTGACGGCCTTCCTGCTGATGTTGCCCACCGTGACGGAGATCCTGCGTCGCGTTCCCGACGGCCATCCCTTCGTAACCGACCTGAAGTCGCCGCTTCTTCTCGGCTCCCAGGCCGGGCTTCTCGTCCTTCTCGTCGTCGGCCTGACAGCCCAGATCGTTTACCTGCGCCGGCAGGGCAAGCCCTCGGCCTTCGCTTCCTCTTTCAACGTCGGCGCCGAATGACCGAAACGGGCCGACACATGTTTTTGAACGATGCCGCAATTTCGACAATACTCGCCAACGAAACCGCCAAGAATTGGTGTAAAACATCGGACATCAGACGCTCCCCGAGGGATGGATCATGGTCCAGCAAGGTCAGTTGTCGCGTTTCACATCGAGAGGGCTCCTCCTGAAATGGGCCCTCGGCATCGGCCTGGGCGTCACCTGTGCCAGCGCGGCGGTTCTGATCGACGCCAACCGCCTGGCAAGGCCGCCGGAAACGGCAGCTTTAGTTGCGGCCGACGGCGGTTCGCTGGAAGCGTCGGGCACGGCGAGCATCGGGCTCACCCCGCTGACCATGGCATCGGCCGAGGTGACGAGCGTGACGGAAACGCCTGCGCCGCCCGCGACGATGCTGCCGCCCGAGAAGCCCAAGAGCGCGGTGAGCAAGGTCTTCCGCGTGCGCGAAACCGCAACGACTGATGTTGCGCACTTCGACAGCTGTCTGCCCTCGTGCGAAACCCGCGACCCGCAGATCGCCGGTCTGCCGCCTCAGCCCATCCCGGCCCCGGCGCCGGTGGTGGCTGAGGTTCCGGCGGCGGAGGCCGAAGGTCCGGTGCCCCCAGCCCTCATTCCAGACCCATACGGTCTCGCTCCGCCGCCCCGCAAGGGCGTCATCGACACCGCCGTCGATGGCAGCGCACACTTCGTTCGCAAGGTGGAACGCGCCTCCGGCGCCGTGGTCGACGGCACCCGGCGGGCGATCGACAAGGCCGTCGGCCTGGTGTGGTGACGGCGACCGGGCACAAGGCCGGCCGATACGGCGCGCCTACTCCGCGGAGATCGCCCTAGCCTGTTCGATGGTCTCGCTGCCGCTTTGGGCTGCTAGCATGGCCTCGAACGCCTCGGCCGGCAGGGCGGGTGCGAAGAGATAACCCTGGGCATAGTCGCAGCCGATCGACTTCAGCACGTCGCGCTGCTGTTCGGTCTCGACGCCCTCGGCCACCACCGTGAGGCCCAGGCGATGGGCCATGACGATGATCGCCTCGCAGATGTCGAGGCCGGGCCCTTCGAGATCGGACACGAAGGAACGATCGATCTTCAGCGTGTCGATATCGAACTTCCTGAGATAGGCGAGCGACGAATAGCCGGTGCCGAAGTCGTCGATGGCGATCTCGATGCCGGCATCGCGGAAAGCGATCAGCGTATTCATCACCGTCGGCTCGGCGTTGAGCAGCAATCCTTCGGTGATCTCGAGGCAGATCGCCTGCCCGGTGAGTCCGTGGCGGGCGAGTTCCGCCATCCAGCCGAGGCCGGAGAAAGCCGGGCTGCGAAACTGCGTCGGCGACTGGTTGATGGCAATCTGCAGGTCAGGAACATAGGCCTTGCGGCACCGGGCGACTTCGGCAATGGCCTGACGCGCCACCCAATCGCCGAGTGGCAGGATCAACCCGGTTTCCTCGGCCAGCGGAATGAAGGTGGCCGGACTGACCAGACCACGGGTCGGGTGCTGCCAGCGGACCAGCGCCTCGGCCTTGACCACCAGACCGCTCGAGAGATCGATGACCGGTTGATAATGCACCACGAACTGATTGTCGGCGATGGCCTGGCGAAGATCGTTGGCAAGCCGCATGCGCACATTCGCCGCTCGCTGGAGCGCCGGCGTGAAGAAATGCAGGCAGTTGCGCCCGAAGCCCTTGGCGGCGTAGAGCGCCTGATCGGCGTTGCGAAAGAGTTCCTCAAGCGATTGGGTATCGTTGGGGAAGAGCGAAATGCCGATGCTGGCCGTGATGTAGACCTGCTCGAAGTCCACGACCACCGGTGTCTCGAAACGGCCGAGCAGATCGCAGGCGATCTCCTCCGCCTCCGAGGCACAGGCAAGATCGGTCAGGATCAGCGCGAACTCGTCACCACCGATGCGGGCGATGGCATCCCCCTGCCGTTTGCCCTCCTTGAGACGATCCGACACCTTGGCCAGCAGCCGATCGCCGACCGAATGGCCCAGCGTGTCGTTGATCTCCTTGAACCGATCAAGGTCGATCATCAGGAGCGCCATCGTCGTGCCGGTCTCCGTGGCCCGACGAGCGCCCTCGGCCAGTTGCTTGCCGAACATATGTCGATTGGGCAGCCCGGTGACGCTGTCGTAATTGGCCTGCCAGCGAATGAGATCCTCGGCCGCCTTGCGCTCGGTGATGTCGGAAAACACGACAACGTGGTTCTTGACCTTACCGAACCCATCCTTGACCACTGTGACGGCAGTTTCTCTCAGATAATGTTCGCCATCCTTGCGTTGATCCCAGAGCTCGCCGATCCAGTAGCCGTAGGCTTCCAACGCCGCCCAGATCTCGGCATAGAACGCCTCGGGATGGCGTTCGGAGCGAAATATCTTGGCGTTCCGTCCCTCCACTTCGCTCAAAGTCCATCCGGTCAGCCTTGTAAAGGCGGGATTCACGGCGACAATCCGGTTGTCCGCATCGGTGACCATGATGGCCTCCGATGTCGTCTGGTAGACCGTATTGGCGATGCGTTCATGTTCCTGCGCCTTCTTGTGCTCGGTAATGTCGAGCACATAGACCAGCCGATCGGGCTTGCCGGGCGGCGGCGAAGGAAACGACACCGAGCTCGACCAAACCGTTCGCCGCGCACCATCGCGCCTGACGACCTCCCACTCGCCACCGAGCGGCGTACCGTTGTCGAGAAAATCCTGGTGGCGGGCGAGAACGCTGGCCCTGGCTTCCCCGGGAAAGACCATCAGGAAGTTCTCGCCCACCATGTCGGCGAGCGTATAGCCATAGATCTCGGAATAGGTTGGATTGACCGAAACATATCGACCTTCATAGTCGATGACGGCAATGCCGACAGGCGCCCGCGCGAGGATCGCTCGCATAAGTTGATCGGGATCGCGATCTGGCAATTGCTTCATGTTTCAGACTGTCCCCAGCACGCCTGAAGCCTGACCTGTAGATACCAATATTCCGTTACGCAACGAAAATAACAATTGGCCTCAGAAAGGAATTGAGGCCTAATTAATTGATTCTTCAAGTACTGCTACTTTTGACCATGACTTAAAGCGCATATTTTCCATGCGTCGGCCGCGCCCCATTCTCATTATTCGACCGTCCCAAAGACCGTCACCAAGCGTTTCGCGAGGACCGCAACCTCAAGAAAACCACATGAGGCCGGCAAATCGAAACAAAATATCGAACGGAACGGGACGCAACGGACAACAAGATCATATGCACCTTGTTAAATCTGCGCGTTGTACAGAAATCTAATATAAAAAACTTATTCTCGGTATTTCTAACAATAAAAATACTTCAACCCTTAGATGTTTGTTAAGTCCCTCTTCCCAAAATTTGTTCCACTGCGTCGGGCACCACCAAAAGGTGTAACCCGATCCATGGAGGGATAGCATTTTGTCTTATGCAAACTTATCGATACTGGCGAAAGTGTCTTCGCTCCTGGTGTTGCTGGGCGCCGGCGCGCTGGCCGGTGGCGGTTATGCCGCCTATCAGATGATCGGCATCGACACGAGCTACAGCCAACTCCTGGACGGGCGCTCGGCGGCAAGCATCAGTTTCTCACGCGCCAACAGATCGGTTTCCGATTGGAGCACCAGTCTCTATTGGAATGCGGCATCCACCACCGACGAGGGCAGCCAGGCAGCGGCCGCCGCCGGTGACCAGGCTCTCGCCAATTTCGACAAGTATATTCAGCAAACCGAGATCGCGGTTCCCGAACACAAGGCGGACATCGCCAGCATTTCCGACGCCATCCACCAACTCGCGAACGGCGCCTGTGGCGAGGTGAACAGGCTCGCCCTGTCGAGCGATGCCAAGGACAACGCCAAGGCCTTGACCGTGCTCGACGGCGAGTGCCATCCGCAGGTTCTGGCCGCCCAGAAGAAGACCACCGAACTCAACAACATTCTGATCGGCGAAACCCAGGCCACGAGCCAAGCCAACACCGACACATCCTGGAGCGCCGTGCGCACGACGCTCGGCTTCATCGCCGTGATGGTCCTGGTAGTGCTCGGCATTGCCTTCACGGCGCTGACGCGCGGCGTGACACGACCGATCACCCGGATCGTCGACGCGATGCACGCCATGCGAGGCGGCAAATACGACCTTGAGATCTTCGGTCTCGGCCGCAAGGACGAAGTAGGCCAGATCGCCGACAGCCTGGAATCCTTCCGCCTCAGCCTGATCGACGCCGAGGAGGCGCGCAAGGCGCAGGAGGCGATCAAGGCCGCCGAAGACGCCGCGATGCGCAAGCGGGCCAGCATGGCCGAGCGCTTCGTGAGCCGCATGCAGGATCTGGCGACCGGCTTCGGCGCCTCCTCGGCGGAAGTCGCCGACGCCGCCCGCAATCTCTCGGCCACCGCCGAGGAAACCGCCCGTCAGGCTCAGGCGGTCACCGGCGCTGCTGAGGAAGCGGCCAGCAACGTGCAGACTGTCGCCGCCGGCACTGAAGAACTCTCTTCTTCTATCCAGGAAATTTCCAAGGAAATCAGCCACTCCTCCACAATTGCCAGGGAAGCGGCAAAAGAAGCGGAGACCAGCGCCCAGAATGTACAGGCACTGTCCGCCGCTGCCCAGCAGATCGGCGAAGTCGTGACGCTGATCAGCAATATCGCCGCCCAGACAAACCTCCTGGCTCTCAACGCCACCATCGAGGCAGCCCGGGCTGGCGAAGCCGGCAGGGGCTTTGCCGTGGTCGCCGCCGAAGTCAAGCAGCTTGCCGACCAGACCGCCAAGGCAACCGATCAGATCGTCAGCAAGATCAACGAGATCCAGACGGCGACCGGCAGCACCGTCGACGCCATCTCGCGCATCGTCAAGACGGTGAGCAACATCCAGGAGTCCTCGGCCGCCATCGCCGGCGCCGTCGAGGAACAGGGCGCGGCATCCTCCGAGATCGCCCGCAACACCCAGCGCGCGGCAACCGGCACCACCGACGTCACCGCCAACATCTCGGGCGTCAGCACGGCCGCCGAGATGACCGGCGCCGCATCGACCCAGTTGATGACGCTGTCCGGCAACCTCAACGAACAATCGGACGCCCTGCAAAGGGAGGTCGGCGAATTCGTTCGCAACCTCGAAGCGGCTTGAAACAACGGTTCAGGTAACCCCGACGAGCGCCCGATAAAGGCGCTCGCCAACTCCCGGCGAGTTCCGGACAGCCCCGCCATCCCGGCGGGGCTTTTCTTTCGGCAGGCAAACCTGCGTCGGACGATCAGCCGATCTCCTGCGCGACTTCCCAGACATGCCCGGAGGGATCGGCGAAGGCCGCCGTGCGGCGCCCCCAGGGCCGGTTAACCGGGCCGTTTAACAGCTTCACGCCGCGCTCCCGCAGAAGGGCGCAGGTGGCATCGACATCGTCGACCTTGATCGTCAGGAGAGCCCGCGCCCCGGAAGCCGACGATGCCACTGGCACGGGCTCCGTCAGTTGCGGGGCCTCGGTCGCTTGCAGCAGGTTGATGAGCGTACCCTTGAAGTCGAGGACACAGGAGACTGCGTCCTGGTAGATGACCTTCGGTTGAAAGACCGAGCTGTAGAAGGCCTTCGCCAGCTCGATATCGTCGGCGAACAGGGTCACGACTTCAATGGCATTGGGAACCGACATCAACTTCCCCCTTCGCTACGACCGACCGCCTCTTGCCACGTCCGGCTATTCAAGCGGCCATACCTCGACGACACCATGCGCCACGGCGCAGGGAACGCGCGATACCTTCTTGATGGCCTCTTCGAGATTGTCCGCCTCGATCACAGCGAAACCTGCGACAGGCAGGGAGGCGGACATGAAGGGCCCGTCGCGCGTTTCAAGACCCGTCGCATCGGGGTTCCGCACCTGAACCGGCGCCCCCGCCTTTCCCATCACCGCACCCTCGGCGCGCAATCTCTCGTCCTCAGCATGCGCCGCATCCCTGACGGCGTGCGGCGTCCGGTCATATCCGGCCCGATCGCCATATCCGATGGTGATGAACTTCGGCATGACGACTCTCCTGGTACGCCTCGTCGGCCGATGCAGAGGCTTGGCGAAAGGAAACAGGGCCATCGACCACGTCGATACAAGGCTTTTCTGCCGCAATCTGACAAAAAAACGCGGCAAGCGTCGCGGAGTTCCGTGAACGACAGCCAGCTTTGCTTCACGGCCGCGCCGTTTCACCGTGAGTGATTTCTCCCGGCATACCGGGTTTTTCCGGATGCCAGTCGCCTGCGTTCAACTCGTCAAACACGGTTTTGCGATCACAGGTTCAACTTTCCAGCGCGCACTCGTCAGCAGAGGTGCATTTCGCTGTGATCGCCCACGGCCCAGATATTGGTCGTCAGCAGCGAAACCTCCATCGCTCCTCCCCGAAACAACAAGACCGAATAACAAGACCAACAACCCCAATAACGAACCATCCCAAGGAGTTATGATCATGAAGAAGCTCTTTGCCACCACCGCCTTCGCCCTCGCCCTGGTCCCGGCCTTCGCCTATGCCGGCACCACCTTCGACCCGGGCGCCGATAACGCTTCGCCGACGTTCGAGCAGCTTCCAGCCCAGGCAAACCCGGCCAATGCCGCGGCCGCAGCCGCCGACGCCCAGCGCTATGCGACCGTTGCCGACGGCGCGGTGATCGGTACCCACGGCGCGTCGCCGCAGACGGTTCTCGAGTATGACCCGGGTGCGCCGTCGGGCACGCCGGCCTTTGTTCCCACCACGATCCTTCCGGGAGCTAAGGCAGCTCCAGCCCAGCAGCGCTATATTCCCTTCGCCGATAACGGCGACGTAATGGGCTGGTAAGGTCAGGGCGTATCCCGCTGAAATTGAACAAGTCGAGAAGGGCCACTCCAACTGGGGTGGCCTTTTCCGTTGAAAGCCGGTCCGTCCGCGCCGGCGGCCAGTCACCCGTGTCGCGTTCTTAAAATCGACAAAAGTCGTGGTAGAATCGGCGCACTGGAGATTTCATGATGAACCGCAAGATTCTTGTTGCCGCGACCTTGGCCATCGCCTTCATCCCCGCCATTGCCAACGCGGACCAGTCCTATTCGAACGGCTCGGGCGAGAGCAGCCTCTCGCGCTTTGCTGCCTTCGTGGCGAGGCTGATCATCCCCGAGCAGGATCCGAACGCCCGTCCTGTCGCCTACGCCGACAACCCGCAACTGATCGGCCACCGGCCGGGAGCGACCAATCCGGCTCAGAACCGGTAATCAGCCCTCGATAGCTGCTCCAGGGCGGCAACATGGTGTTTCAGGAAGGCTGTCCCACCGGACAGCCTTTTTTGTTGCCGGCGCCGGACACACGAGAGACGTGCCTAAGGAGCGGCACTTGCGACCTTTCAAGTGTGCAAACCCAGCATTTTCATGGTCTTGGCAGAAAATATAGACAAAAGTCGTAGGCATTTCGTGAAGATGGCGCGGGGTTTCAGTGACCGCGCGTGAACAGCGTGCGAGGGGTTTTCCGGAGCATACCGGGGTTTTCCGGATAGCTCTCCGAGCCAGTCACTTTGCCGCACACGATTTCGCGATGACGCGTTCAACTTTTCTACGCGTACTCGTCAAGAACGGCCGGTTTCCTCGTGATCGATTGCGCACCAATTATCGGTCATCGGCAACGAACAAACCTCCCCGTTGCCCGTAACCAGAGACGAACACTGAGATTTTGATCATGAACAAGTTCCTCCTCGCCACAGCTTTCTCGCTGGTCCTCGCTCCTGCCCTGGCCAACGCCGCCTCGTCCTTCGACCCAGGCGCCAACAATGCCTCGCCGACCTTCGTCGAGGTACCCGCCGTGACGAACTCCGCCAACGCCGCTGCCGCCGCCGCTGACGCCGCTCGTTATGCGACCAGCGCCGATGGCGCGGTGATCGGTACGCACGGCGCGTCGCCCAGCACCGTTCTCGAATACGATCCGGGTGCGGCCAGCGGCACGAACTTCGTCGCCAAGACTGTCCTGCCGGGTGCAACCGCTCCGATCGCCCATCCGCATTACACCCCGTTTGCCGACAACAGCGAGCTGCAGGGCAACTGATCGTCAGCCCAACCAACCGGTCGGTTGAAGCTGACGTTTGTCGGGAGGGCCGCCCCCAACCAGGGCGGCCTTTTCCGTTTACGCCTCTCGGTGCCGGACAGTTGACAACGACAACACTGCCTTTCGACGCAGGGCGTACAGCTGGCTAATCGGATTTTTCGGAGGTTTCAGAGAGAAATCTCGCATGGCGCCTGCTGTCGTTCGTGATCGACGAGAGCCTGACGTTCACGGTTGTGCCCGTTTTCGGGAACGAACGGGAAGTCAGTTTTCCGCGCGCTCCAAAGCCTTTTGCCGATGCCGATGCAGACCGATCAACTTCCGGCACACGATTTCGCGATCCGCTGTTCAACTTTCTCACTCGCACTCGTCAGCGAGGGGTTGTTTCGCCGTGATCGTTCGAAGTTCAGATTGCAGTCATCGGCAGTGAACACCTCCTCCCCGCCGTCCCCGACAAAACCAGAATTGAATACCCCAGATTTAAAAGACCGGAGTTACATCATGAAGAAGTTCCTCGCCGCTACGGCTTTCGCCGCTCTCCTGGTTCCCGCCTTTGCAAACGCCGCCTCCACCGGCTTCGATCCGGGTGCGGACAATGCCTCGCCGACCTTCGTTGAGGCTCCGACGCAGGTGAACCCGGCCAATGCCGCCGCTGCGGCCGCCGATGCCCAGCGCTACGCCACCGTGGCCGACAGCGCCGTCGTCGGCACGCACGGCACCTCGCCCCAGATGGTCACCGAATATGATCCGGGCAACGGCGGTGGCACCGACTTCGTGACCAAGCCGGTCGTTTCGGGTGCCAAGGCTCCCATCGCAACGCAGCACTACATCCCGTTCGCCGACAACGGCGACGTGATGGGCAACTGATCGAACAAATTGACCGTCAACATTGACGATCAGCGCGAAGGCCGCCCGACCGGGCGGCCTTTTTGCTATCTTCGATTTGCAGCATGGGAAGTGGGACAGGCTGAAGGCGCGGTCGACTGCTCCCCTTTGGTAAGTCCGATCTGAACTAGGGCAGCACCGATCCAAGCACGTCAAAAATCCTGACATCGCCGCATTGCGCGACATTGAAGCGCATGTAGCCGCGCGAGCTCTGCGACAGGCTGAAGGCATTGCCCGGCGCCAGAACCACGCCCTCGGCGAGACAGCGTCGCGCCACCTCGGCGGCATCCACTTCGCCCGGCAGACGACACCACAGGAACATGCCAGCCTTGGGCGTAAGCCAGGGTTCAATGCCGATGGCTTTGAGGCGCGCGATCGTCGCGGCCATGGCGCCCGACAGCCGATCCCGCAGCGTCTCGACATGGCGGCGATAACCGCCGTCCCTCAGCATCGCCAGTACCAGCTCGGACGACAGGCGCGGCGTACCGAACTGAGTGGCCAGTTGCAGGTCGGCGAGTTGGTCGACCCACTCGGGACGGGCGGCAATGAAACCGCAGCGCACCGATGCCGACAGGGTCTTCGAAAAGCTGCCGATCTGAATCACATTGGCAAGCCCGTCGAAAGCAGCGAGGCGCGGCGCCGGCGTCGTTTCGAAGTCGGCGAAGATGTCATCCTCGACGATGGTGAGGCCGGCGGGCTCCGCCAGCTTCAGGATCTGGTGGGCGGTGACGGGCGAAAGGCTGGCGCCGGTAGGATTATGGATCGCCGAATTGGTGATGTAGAGGCGCGGACGATGGCGCACGAGGATGTCGGCAAAAGACGCGACATCCGGCCCGGTCGGCGTGAACGGCACGCTGACGACATGAGCCCGATGAGCCCGCAGCAGGGCGTGAAAGTTGAAATAGCAGGGGTCGTCGATCAGCACCGTGTCGCCGGGCTCGATCAGAAAGCGACAGATGAGGTCGATCGCCTGGGTTCCAGATCCGGTCAGCAGGATATGGTCCGGCGAGGCGACGACGCCATGCTCGCCGAGGCGCCGGGCCAGCAACTCCCGGAGCGGCGCCAATCCCAAGGGTGTCGAGTAATCCGATAACGCTGCCGTCGGCATGCGCGATGCCGCACGCAAGGCCCGCCGCAAGGTCGCCTCCGGCATCCAGGACGGCGGCAGCCAGCCGCAGCCCGGCCGCAGCATACCGTCGCCCGCATCGAGGGACTGGCGCGAGATCCACAACGGGTCGACCTCGCGCTGCAACCGCGGACCAATCTCCGCCAGCGCGAGTGGCGCAAGCTGGGCCGACACGTAGAAGCCGGCGCCAGGCCGCGAACGGATCACCCCTTCAGCGGTCAGCCGATCATAGGCCTCAACCACGGTGGAGACCGAGACCGCCATGGTTTCGGCAGCGCGGCGCACCGATGGCAGACGGGCGCCCGGCGTCAGCTGGCGCGCGGCGATGCGCTCCCGGATCGCCGCCATGACCTGTTCGATGCGCGTGCCCGTCCGGTCTTCCTGGGTCAACTGTACTGCCTTCATATCCATAACAGTTCTTTCAAACTGTACTTTACTGTCACTGGCTTCGCAAGAACGCGGCCGGCCATATGGCAGGGCGAAATGGAGTATGGGATGGACAGGACCACGGACGGTTGGATCAGCGGCGCTATCGGGGTCGTCATCTTCAGCGGCTCGCTGCCGGCCACCCGCGTGGCAGTCGCCGGCTTCGATCCACTGTTCCTCACCGGTGCGCGGGCGACGATCGCCGGCCTGCTCGGTCTCAGCCTGCTATTGCTCTTCCGGGAGAAGCGCCCTACCCCACGCGATCTCCTGGCGCTGGCCGCCGTGGCGCTTGGGGTGGTCGTCGGCTTCCCGCTCCTGACGGCGCTGGCGCTGCAGCACGTGACATCCGCGCATACTCTGGTGTTCATCGGCCTGCTGCCGCTCGCCACGGCCAGCTTCGGCGTGCTGCGCGGCGGGGAGCGTCCGCGCCCTGCCTTCTGGCTCTGCGCGGTCGCCGGCAGCGCCCTGGTTGCCGGCTTCGCCCTGCTACAGGGCGGCGGTGCCATGTCCGGCAGCGATCTCCTGATGCTCGGCGCCATTGTCGTCTGCGGCTACGGCTACGCCGAAGGTGGGCGGCTGTCGCGCCGGCTTGGCGGCTGGCAGGTCATCTGCTGGGCGCTCGTCCTGTCCCTGCCACCCATGCTGGCGATCGCCTGGGCCACCGCCCCGGTGGATCTGATGACGGCGCCAATGTCGGCCTGGATCGGTCTCGGCTACGTCGCGCTGTTCAGCATGCTGATCGGCTTCGTCTTCTGGTATCGCGGCCTGGCGCTCGGCGGGATCGCCGCTGTCGGTCAGTTGCAGCTGCTTCAGCCATTTCTCGGGCTGGGCTTCGCCGCGCTGATCCTGCGCGAAACGGTCGACGCCACCATGCTGGCCGTCACCATCGCGGTCATCGCTTGCGTCGCCGGCGCCAAGTCCTTCGCTCGCTGAGCGTTCCTGCCTTACTCGCCGCGGGCGTGGATCTTGTCGCGGATGGCGCCGAGCGAATCCTGCAGGGCCTGCGCCTCTCCCGCGCTGATGCCCACAGCCTCACGAATCGCGAGAGCGACGGACGCCGCCCCCTCCTTGAGGCTATTGCCCTTCTCGGTGACCGAAAGCAGCACCTGACGCTCGTCCTCGGGATTGCGGGAGCGGCGGATGAACCCGGCTGCCTCAAGCCGCTTGAGGAGTGGCGTCAGCGTGCTGGAATCGAGGAACAGCGCCTCTCCCAGCTCCTTCACCGTCCGCCCTTCCTGGCTCCACAACGCAATCATCACCAGGAACTGCGGGTAGGTGAGACCGATCTCGTCGAGGAGCGGCCGATAGAGTTGGTTGAAGGCGAGCCCGGTCGAATAGATCGAAAAGCACAGGAGGTGCTCGATCTCGGGAAGCTCGGCTTTGGCGGAGGCAGGCACGGCAGTCATCGACATTTCTCCAGAGCGCCACCCAGCCCTATCAGGATCGGCGGCGGCGCTCCATGCGGGTGGTTTCATAGCCGTCCCGACAATCGGCTATCCAGTCTCGAGCTCGCAATGCCGCTCGCGGAACGCGGCATCTGCACAAACCTCTGACCACCCATCCATGGGATCATCATTTTCTTCCCCTACAAATAATTCGTGTGCGATCCATTCGCAAGCTATTGACAGCATCCCTGCCTTGCCGCATATACATTTCGTGCAAACAAATCGCACACAAACTAATAAGCCAAAGGATGTTGTCATGAGCTATTTCACCACCGCCGACGGCACCAAGCTGTTCTACAAGGACTGGGGCGTCGGTCAGCCGATCGTCTTCTCGCATGGATGGCCGCTGTCGTCCGACGCCTGGGACCAGCAGATGCTGTTCTTCGGCCAGAATGGCTTCCGCGTCATCGCCCATGACCGCCGTGGTCACGGCCGTTCCGACCAGACCTGGGACGGCAACAACATGGATCGCTACGCCGACGACCTCGCCGAGTTGATCGAAGCGCTCGACCTCAGGGATGCCGTGCTGGTCGGCCACTCCACCGGCGGCGGCGAAGTCGCCCACTACATCGGCCGCCATGGCACCGCCCGGGTCGCCAAGGTCGTGCTGGTCGGCGCCGTGCCGCCGTTGATGCTGAAGACCGCCGCCAACCCGCAGGGCACGCCGCTCGAAGTGTTCGACGGCATCCGCGAGGGCACCGCCAAGAACCGCTCGCAGTTCTTTTACGACCTGACGATCCCCTTCTATGGCTTCAATCGCGAGAGCGCGGCCGTCAACGAGGGTCTGCGCGAGAACTTCCGCCGCATTGGCCTGCAGGGCAGCGTCAAGGGCCAGTTCGACTGCGTGCACGAGTTCTCGGAAGTCGACTACACCGACGACCTCAAGGCGATCGACAAGCCGGCCCTGTTCATCCACGGCGATGACGACCAGATCGTGCCGATCAAGGCCTCGGCCGAACGCGCCGCCAAGCTCGTCGCCGGTTCCACGCTGAAGGTCTACCCCGGCGCCCCGCACGGTCTCGCCGAGACGGAAGCCGACCGCTTCAACGCCGACGTGCTCGCCTTCATCCGCAGCTGATCGCCATCGGAGCAAATCCAATCTGAGAGGAAAACCATGTCCAAGATCGCAGCCGCCGCGCTCATCCTGAGCGCGTTCATCTCCGGTACCGCCGTTGCCGCCGAGCCGGCCAAGCCGACCGTCGTGCTCGTCCACGGCGCCTTTGCCGATTCCTCGAGCTGGAACGGCGTCATCGCCGCCGTGCACGCCAAAGGCTATCCGGTGGTCGCCGCCGCCAACCCGCTGCGCAGCGTCGCCGCCGACGCCGCCTATGTCTCCGATATCGTCGGCAACATCGACGGACCGGTGGTTCTGGTCGGCCATTCCTATGGTGGCGAAGTGATCACCGCCGCCGCCAACGGCCACGCCAACGTCAAGTCGCTGGTCTATGTCGCCGCCTTCGCGCCGGACAAGGGAGAGTCGGCCGCCGACCTCGCCGGCAAGTTCCCCGGCAGCACGCTGAGCGGTGCGCTCGCCGCGCCGGTGAAGCTCGCGAGCGGCGGCGTCGACCTCTACATCGACCAGTCCAAGTTCCGCAGCCAGTTCGCCCACGATGTACCGGCCGATGCAGCGGCGCTGATGGCCGCAGGTCAGCGGCCGATCACCGAGGCTGCCCTCGGCGAGAAGGCCGGCGATCCCGCCTGGAAGCACGTACCGTCGTGGTTCGTCTACGGTAGCGGCGACAAGAACATCCCGGCCAAGTCTCTCGCCTTCATGGCCGAGCGCGCCGGTTCCAAGCACACCGTGGTGGTCGACGGCGCCTCGCATGTCGTCATGGTGTCGCATCCGAAGACGGTCGCCAAGCTGATCGAGGAAGCGGCCAGGTAACGCCCTCACGCGATCACAAACGCCTCCGGTGAGCACCCCTCGCCGGGGGTGTTTGCCATGTTGCCGCCCATACTCAGCTGATAAAGCGTAACAAGGCGCATCAACCGCGGTGGTGAACCGTTTTTTTGAAGCATAGGCGAAAGCCACAAAAGCAATCGGCACAAATCAAGAATCATTCTTAACTTGAGATCTCATTCATCATCAACGACAGACGAGGCAGACGACCGTCGACAAGACATCTTGCAGGCTGTTCGCACGTTGTTTCAATGAACGCACGCTTCGCGCGCCCGCAATAATACTTCCCGACGGCACGAATGGACGTGCCTGTCATTAGCCACTTTATTGATTGAAATGTAAGATTAATTTTGGCACCCTTGTTATGGTTTAATTCGCGTCGGACACCATTGGGTAGCAATGTTCAGCAAAGTGACGACCGACGACCTCGATCTCCGGGATCTATTCAACGCCTCGGCGAACGCTTATGTCATCTTTACAAGAGATTTGGTGATTGCCGGCTGCAACGACGCCTATCTCAAGGCTGTCGGCCGCAGCAGCCGGGATGAAATCATCGGACGTCCGGTGTTCGAAGCCTTCCCGGCCGATCCTGGTTCGGACGAATATCGCATACTCATGGCATCGTTCAGCCGCGTGCTGGCGACCAACCAGCCTGACCACATCGCTCTCATACCCTACAGCACCGCACGGCCAGGCGAGCCCCCCGTCGTCCGCTACTGGAGCGCCACCCATACCCCGCTCAGGAATAAGGATGGCGAACTCGCCTATATCCTGCAGCACACCGAGGACGTGACGGAGCTCCAGGCCCTGCGCCAGCGTGACGCGCGCGGCAATATGGCGGAATCCAGTGTCCTGGCGCGGGCACAGGCCGTTCAGACCGCCAGCGAAAAGGTGTTCGGCGAGATCGCCCTGTTGCGCGATCTGTTCGAACAGGCGCCCGGCTTCATCGCCGTCCTTACGGGACCGGACTATATTATCCGTGAGGCCAACGAAGCCTATCGACGGCTGGTCGGCCGCGACAATCTGCTCGGCCGCCCTCTCGCCGAGGTCCTGCCGGAAATCGTCCAGCAGGGCTTCGTCAACATCCTTGACCACGTTCGCCTGACGGGCGAGCCTTATGCTGGCCAGGCGGTGCCCATTTATCTGCAGGCTGCAGGCAAGGCCGACCCGGAACTCCGGCATGTCGACTTCGTCTACCAGCCAATCCGTGACGTCGCGGGCGAGGTCACCGGCATCTTCGTTCAAGGCCATGACGTGACGGAACGCTGGCGTGCCCAGCGCGATCTGCAGCGGCAGACCGAACTGATGCGCCTTGCACAGGATGGCGGCGGCTTCGGAACCTATGACTGGGATCTCAAGACCAACCGCATCACCGGCACCCGGCTGTTTCGTGAGTTGTTCCATCTGCCGAAATCGGCCGTCGGCGTTCCCATTGAGGAGGTTCTCAGGCACATTCATCCAGATGACAGGGAGCGTATGACCTCACTGGTTGAAGGCGTGAGCCCGGACATCGAGACGCAGCGCGAGTTCAGGCTGCTGATTGATGACCGCGTCACCTGGGTCGGTGCGCGTGGCACCATTATCCGCGACGCTTATGGCGAGCCCGAGCGGGTGCTGGGCGCGGTGCACGATCTCACCCAGCGCAAGCAGATCGAGGAACGGCTCGACATGGTGGCCCGCGAAAGCGCCCACCGGGTCAAGAACATTCTGACGATCATGCAGATCATTACCGAGAATACCATGCGCCGCGCCCCGTCGCTGGAGGAAGCACGCAAAAGTCTCGGCGACCGCATCGCCGCCCTCAATCAGGCACAGATCCGCATCCTTGCCGGCCCCAAGGACAGCCGCCTTGCGACCATCGTCCGAGACACATTCACCATCACCTACCAGCTCGACGACCGGATCATCATCGACGCCGAAGGCGATGCCGAGCTACCGCCCCGCACCGGGCTCGGCCTGGCGCTCGCCCTGCATGAGCTGATCACCAACGCCCTGAAATATGGCGCGCTGTCGGTGCCCGAAGGCAAGGTGGCGATCAGCTGGACCCTGACGCCCTGTCCGACGTCCGGCACCGTGCGCGTCAATCTCGACTGGCGTGAAATGGACGGGCCGCCCGTCACCGGCAAGGCCGGCAAAGGTTTCGGCTCCATGTTGATCCGCAACAGCCTTGCCCACGATCAGGCCGGCCGCGCCGACTGGATCGCCGCCCCCGACGGCGTCCGCTGTCAGTTCGTCTTCACCGCCAGTCCGGTCGCAGGCGAAGAGCGGGAAGACTTGGCAAGCTGACGCTTTCCGCCAGTTGCCTCAGGCCTCCGAAAAACTCAGTGTGACATAGTCCGAGCGTGCAAAGTCGGCGAGCAATTGCCGAACCACCTTGCCGATAGGGGCCTTTTCCCTCGACCGAGCGCAGCATTGATATTTGCGATAAGAGAAACTGCTTCTGTAGACGCCCAGTTTTTCGAAATTCATCTCGATGTCACGCAACAACATCACCTGCGCAAGGTCGGTATTTCCGCCGTAATAGCAATGGGCGACGTGTACAACTTCGTAGAGCGAACTTTCCTTGTCCAGCTCGCCCATGCTGTAGAGCACGAAGCTCTCCCGGACCTTGGCAACAATAGACGAAGGAAGACGCATATTTCTCTCCAGCGGAGCCATGCTGGAGGATTTCTAAAAAACGCGTCCAATTGTCAATAAAAATTACTCATCGTGAATTCGATATTCATGCCAGACGTGTCTGGCACGCAGTCTCCACCTAGTATTTATATCAAGTAATGCCACTGAATGATAACCACCAATGCAGGCGGAAACCATTCGACACGCAGTCAAGCGCCAACAACGGTGCAGCCCCTCCGGCACTAGGGAGCCCCAGCCCGGAAAACGGCCGTTCACCTTACCGTCAACGGCAGGCAACCAATTTGACAGAAAACCGTTTCCCCCTGAAACTCACCCATGGCTTCCACATCCGATGGAAGATGCGTGCGTGACGGAGACAGCCAATGCGTTTTGGTGCCATCGTTGCCATCCTCACCCTACCCTTTTTGCTGGCGGCCTGCATCGCCACGCCATACGCGGTCTCCGATCAGACTGTCGTCTACGTCCGGCCCTATGACAGTCCCGGAATCTATCCGGGCGGCCCGGCCCCGCAATATTACCGCCAGGAAGTGGTCGACCCGACTGGCGCAGCGCCTGGCACCATCGTCGTCGACCCGGCCAACCGCTACCTCTACTATGTCGAGGGCAATGGCATGGCGATCCGCTACGGCGTCGGCGTCGGCCGGGCCGGCATGGAATGGTCGGGCCGGGCCAAGGTGGCCTTCAAGCGCGAATGGCCGCGCTGGACGCCGACCAAGGACATGATCGCCCGCGATCCCAAGCGCTACGCCCAATGGGCCGACGGCATGGACGGCGGTGAAGGCAATCCGCTCGGCGCCCGCGCGCTCTATCTCTTCGAAGGTGGCAAGGACACCTACTACCGCATCCATGGCACCAACGAGCCGGCCTCCATCGGCAAGGCGATGTCGTCGGGCTGCATCCGCATGATGAATGAGGATGTGATAGATCTCTACGAACGTGCGCCGGTCGGCACGCCGGTGATCGTGCTGCCCGTCCATCAGGCACTGAGCTGAGGCCAGCGACCAAGAGGCGCTGTCCACCCCAGGCCCCGGCCAGCAAAACGCCGGCGACAGAAGGCCTGGGATGGGCGCCACCTCGAAGTGAAGAACCAGAATGTGGGAGACGGACCAGTTCTCTTCGAGCAGCCTTGGATTCGAGTATGCTTGAGGGAACTATGGCGAGGCCAAATGTAACTCGTGTGACGGTCGCGACCAAAATCGCCACAATGTCGCCCTTTTCCGATCTCGCCCAGCGGATGCGCTAAGTTCCTGTTCATGAAAGATTAATGGACGGCGATTTTGCGGCGGTCGTGCTGGCTCTGTCGCGGCGATTGTGACAGCGGACCTTAGGCTGCCGTGCCCTTCCGACAGTCCGAAGGCGTGCTGCCGGTCGCCTTGGCGAAAGCCGTGTTGAAGGTGGATTTCGAGTTGAAACCCACCTCGCAGGCGAACCCATGAAAAAGCCCGGCAGACCGAACTGCCGGGCAATATCGCGTCGTCTTGTGGTCGCCGTATCAGGCGGCGCGCAGCGAGGTCACGAACTGCTGGACTTCCTGCTGCAGGCTGGTGGCCTGCGTCGTCAGCTCTCCGGACAGGCGCATCAGCTCGACCGACGAGGCGCCGGTCACCTCGGCGGCGCTGCTGACGCCGGAGATGTTGGCGGTCACGTCCGTCGTGCCGGTGGCGGCGCGCTGGGTGTTCTGGGCGATCTCCGACGTGGCGACGCCCTGCTGTTCCACCGCTGAGGCGATGGCCTGCGAGGCCTGCTGAATCTGCACGATGGTTTTGGTGATCTGCGACATCGAGTCGACGGTGGTATGCGTCGCCACCTGGATCTCGCCCACCTTGCGGCCGATCTCGTCGGTGGCCTTGGCGGTCTGATCGGCCAGTTGTTTCACCTCGGCGGCGACCACCGCGAAGCCCTTGCCCGCTTCACCCGCCCGCGCCGCCTCGATGGTAGCGTTGAGGGCAAGAAGGTTGGTCTGCGCGGCGATATTGGAGATCAGCTCGACAACCTCGCCGATCTGGTTGGCGGCGGTGGCGAGGCTCTGGATGTTGTTGGCGCTCTGGTTGGCTGCCTGGGCCGCTTCCTGGGCGATACGGTTGGAGTTGCTGACCTGCCCGGAGATCTCCCGGATCGAGGCCGACAGCTCCTCGGTGCCGGCGGCGACCGTCTGCACATTGGACGCGGCCTCTTCGGCAGCGCCCGCCACGGCCTGCGCCTGACGCGAGGTTTCCTCGGCGGTGGCCGACAGGTTGCGCGCCGCGTCGGCGATCGTGGTCGAAGACCGGCCAAAGGTGTCGGCCAGCGCTTCCATGCGGCCGACGAACTGCTCGGCGAGGCTGGCGCGGGCCCGGGTCGAGGCTTCGATCTTCTCGCGCGCCGCTTCCTGCTCGCGACGCAGTTCGACGGCGCGGGCGAGTTCGTCGCGGAAGGCGCTGAGTGCCGCGCTCATGGCGCCGATCTCGTCGGTACGCCCGGCATGGCCGATCTTCACGTCATAATTGCCCGACTGCATGTCGCGCATGACGTCGATGCTCTCGCGGATCGGCGCCGCCACCCGGCGGTTGATCAGGAAGGCCGAGGCAAGCCCGATCAACACGGTCAGGGCAATGGAGGTGAAGGTGGCGAAGGTGATCGTGCTCTGGGCGGAGTCCATGGCAGCGGCACGGGTGGCCAGCAGCGAGGCTTCGGCGTTCTTGAAGTCGGCGATGATGCCGCGCAGCTTGTCGAAGTTCTTCTTGCCGAGGCCCTGGCGTTCGATGTCGCGCGCCGCTTCCTGCGTCTCGGGCTTGGCCATCAGGTCGATCGCCTTGTGCGAGACGTTGTCCTGCCAGGCCTGGACTTCCTGAGCGAGATCGGCAAGGCGCCCCTGCTGGGTCGGGTTATCGGCGGTCAGCCGCTTGGCCTCGTCGAAGGCTGCCTTGAAATCGGCCTCGCCGGCCTTGAGCGGATCGAGATTGGCCTGGTTGCCGGTCACCAGATAGCCGCGCAGACCGGTTTCCTGGTTGACCATGGTGGCGAGCGTGTGATCGGCCGCCTGCAGAACCTCGTAGGTGTGGATCGTCCAATCCACATTCTGTTTGACGGACTGGTTGGCCATTTGCACGAAAAGCCCGCTACCCAAGCCTCCGGCGATGACGAACCCGAAAGCCAGGAGCAGTTGGCCGCGAATTTGAAGACGAAACGACATAAGTCCCCTCCTGAGCAGTCCTGCCCGGACGTGCCCTTGCCTCTGCGCCGATCGTGTCGGACGCGCCCGCTAGCGGGCCGCTTGATCGCGTCACGCGATACAATCCACGTCCCCGCTCCCGCTGCAGGTAGGTATGGTTAACAGTGATGTGTTGATAGTAGATTAACTTTAGGCAATATTTACAGTGGCAATTTTTTGTATACCCTGCTCCTCTCCGCAACTTTACCTATATACCAGTTAACCAGCTAAGTGATGAAACAGTCGGCGAAGGAACAACGACCCGAAGGGTGTTGTCGAAAGCCCCGCGTCGAAGCCCGGAATTCAGAGCGCTTTCAACCGTCTCGCCCCCAGCCGCGTAACTGAAAATTATATACCTTACGAACAATATGAACCTGGGACGCTGCGCATCGAAAGCACGCCGCTGACGATGGGCCGCGATCAGTTCGGGGTTCACACATGCTGTCGATCAGGTTCCAGCTGCGCTCTCTGCTCGTGGTGTTCACCACGCTTCTGCTCGTTCTCTCGCTGGGCACATGGTACAGCCTCACGTGGATCCGGGCCCTGCAGGACGAAGGCGCGACCCTTGCCCTCCACGCCAACGAAGCGGCCAGCGCAAGCGCCATGGGCGCACGCCTTTACCGCATAATCGCCGATGCGGAGATCAACCGCGAACTCGATACCACCCGCAAGGACTGGTCGGCAGCAATCGAAGCGGAACGGGCGTCGATCAAGAACCTGAAAACATGGATCACAGAGCCTGGTCAGGCCGCCGCGCTCAGCGCCGGCGAGAAGGCGCTCGACCAACTGATTTCCGTATTCGAGACGGAGATGCTGCCCAAGCTCGACAAGTCGGCCGAGATGACGCAGGACGTCCGTGACCTCGACGGCAAGATCGACGACGTGGTCAGCGAGATCGCCAAGAACTTCGCCGACCTGAGGACGCAAGCCGAACAGCAGGCCAAGGAGGTCGATGCCTCCTTCGACAGCGTCACGGGTACGTTCCAGACCGTGACCATTTCCCTGCTGCTCATCGCTCTTGTGGCCATCGTGATCGTCAGCCTGAAGATCGATCGCGGCGTTTCGAGCGGCGTTCTCACCATTTCGCGCTCACTGCAAGCCATCGCCAAGGGCGATCTCGCCACCACCGTGGAAACCGGCAAGCGGAAGGACGAGTTCGGCCAGATGGCCACCGAGCTCGACATGGTCCGGCGCACCCTTCAGGAAACCGAGGACCTGCGCAACGACATGTCCAGCCGGCAGGCAATCGAGCGCGAACGCCTCGAGCGCACCGCCAAGCTGACCCGCGACTTCGCCGCCCGCATCGAAGCGCTGTCGGACGGCTTCGGCAAGTCTTCGGGCGAAGTGGCCAACAGCGCCCGCAACCTCTCGGCCACCGCCGAGGAAACGGCCCTGCAGGCCCAGCAGGTGGCTGGCGCCGCCGAGGAAGCCTCCACCAACGTGCAGACGGTCGCCGCCGGCGCCGAGGAACTCTCCGCCTCCATCCAGGAGATCGCCAAGCAGGTCTCCAACTCGTCCGATATCGCCCGCAACGCGGCGATGGAGGCCGAGGCGTCCGCCAAGAATGTCGAGACCCTCTCCGTCTCTGCCCAGAAGATCGGCGAGGTAGTCACCCTCATCAACAACATCGCCGCCCAGACCAACCTTCTGGCGCTCAATGCCACCATCGAGGCGGCGCGCGCCGGCGAGATGGGCAAGGGCTTCGCGGTCGTCGCCGCCGAGGTCAAGCAGCTCGCCGACCAGACGGCCAAGGCCACCGGCGAGATCGGCCGGATGATTGGCGAGGTTCAGTCGGCCACCAGCCTCGCGGTCGAGTCCATTTCGCGCATCGTTGAGACCATCGACAAGATCCAGCACACGTCGGAAGCCATTGCCGGCGCGGTCGAGGAACAGGGCGCGGCTACCGACGAGATCGCCCAGAACACCCAGCGCGCCGCCTCCGGCACCTCGGATGTGACCCAGACCATCACCGGCGTTGGCGCCTCCGCCGAACTGACCGGCGCCGCTGCCACCCAGCTGATGAACCTCTCCTCGGAACTGGACGTCCAGTCGCGCGACCTCCGGACGCAGGTGCAGGACTTCGTGAAGGAACTCGGCGCGGCGTGAGAACAGCGGCGCGGGACCGCCTCCCGCGCCTCACCGCCAAACTCAGGCCATCATCTGCGATGAGAAGAAGACATCAACCGAGGTCTTCTGCGCATGGGTGACGTTGAAAAGTTCCGGCGCCTCAAGCACGGCGCTCCCAGAAAGTTCAAGGTCCTGGCCGAGGACCTCCGCCCTCGCGGCAACGGCCTGCCATTGCCGACGCTTCTCGTGCTCGCCATCGGCGCATCGCTCCTGGCTTACGCCGCAAGCGTCTTCGTGGGTTGAGCTGGCTCACCCACGAGTTAGTCGATCTCCTTCGGCGGCGTGGCATACCAGACGATCAGCGCAATCGTTCCCACGGGGAAGAAAATCGCCAGAAGCTGCAGCCAACCCGTCCGGTTGGTGTCGTGCAGCCGCCGCGCCGCCAGCGAGATAGAGGGGAAGAAGGTAGCGACCGACCAGACGAAGTTGATGAAGGGCACCAGCGACAGCACCAGCCCGACCAGAAACATGAACAGGATCGCCCACCAGAATTCCGACCGGCTGGCTCGCCCCGCAAAGTTGAAATAGTTGGAGAAAAAGGCCTTCACTGCGGCAACGAAGTCCATCGGATGGGCCGCCTCGCCGAACCTGTTGGGACCGGACGGCGGACGCTTGATGATGAAGGGCAGCGGAATGAGAAACCAGATCAAAGCCAGCAGTACGACCAGCCACTCCGATCCACTGGAACTGTCCATATTTTCCCCCAAGCTCAGATGACGTCTCACGCGGCCGATCGATCGCCGCTGCCTCTCGGAGACGGCTCCCTGCCCCCTGCCCCCAGGAAAGCCGGAGCGCCACCAGTAAACATCGAACCGGCAACGAAGCAATCTGCAGTCAGTAAGCCTTAAGGCGGCAGCAGACGCTCGCCGGGCCGACGACAGGAGGGGAGGAGGCTCTCAGCGCGCATTCTGCTGGCTTTCCCGGAAGGCAGCCGGGGGCACGCCATAGGCGCGGGCAAAGGCGCGGTTGAACGCGGCCTCTGAGGAATATCCCGCCTCCTCGGCGACAAGACCGATGGAAGGATTACCCAGTTTCAGTCTTTCCCTGGCGAGAAACAGGCGCCAGTCGCGAATATAGGAAATCGGCCCGGTCCCGAGCATGGTGGCGAAGCGCTCCGAAATCACGCTTCGCGAAGCGCCGGCGCCGTCGATCAGATCACCGAGCGTCCACGGCCTTCCGGGATCGTCATGAATGAGCTTCAGGCACCTTCCCAGGATCGGATCCCGGATCGCCGCCAGCCAACCGGTTTCACGCACCGAATCCGCGCTGAGCTGCCGGCGCAGAACTTCCAGCAAGGCGATCTCGGTCAGGCGTTCCAGGATCGCCGTTCCACCGCCTTGGGGCAGGTCCACCTCGCGCACGATCTGCGACACGACGCCCGAGAGCCAATCCTCATTCGCGGCGGTAGACAGGTGGATGAACTCCGGCAGCGCCTCACGGAACGGCAGAAAGTGCACCGCTTCGCAACGGACATAGCCGCAGAGGATACGCACCTGACGATCGGCATTGCCGAACCGCAGCATGGGGGTCTCGCGCCAGGGCCGCGGCGGCAACGCCCCGCCGGGATCGAACTCCGGCCCACCATTGCCCGCGCCCAGGAAATGCGGGCTACCGAAGGGGAAGGCCGCGATGTCGCCTTCGCGGAGCGTAGTCCGCTGGCCGCCAAACTCCAGCCAGCAGGTGCCGGCGGCCAGAATGTGAAACCCGATGGCGTCCCTCGGTCTGGTGGACAGCGGCGTCGCGTCGGTCCACCAGTCGCCGGAGGGCATGTAGCAGTATTGCACGGCTTCGCTGATCCGAACGCGCCGCAGCACCTCACCCAGAAGCGATTGAAAGCTCGATGGCTCCACCCTTCGGCATCCCGACCCACGAGGCTGCAAAAACCGGTCCCGGATTTCCGGTCAAGCAATTCCGAAGCGCGGCCAAATACGCCGCGCGGCGATAAGGGTATTTCCTGACTATCCGCTCACTAAACAACGGAAAGCAGGAAAATGACAGACAAAAAGGAACTCGTCGTGCTCGTCACCAAGGGCATCGACAGCGAATTGTCCTCCGTGGCGCTGGTTATCGCCTGCGGCGGCATCACCGCCGGCATGAAGGTATCGCTGTTTCTCACTTCGACCGCCATCGATCTGGTCCGCAAACGGGGCGCTGCCATGACGCACGTCCAGCCTCTGGACCCGCTCATGAACATGGTGGCCGACTTCCTGGCGCGCGGCGGCGAGATATGGGCCTGCCCGCCCTGCGTCAAGGCACGCGGCTACGAGCAGGCCGACCTGATCGACGGCGTCGAAATCGTCGGCGCAAGCCGAATGCACGCCGCCATCATCCGGGGCGCCGGGACGCTTTCGTTCTAAGGCTGACACCAACATCCTATACTTTATTTATATAAAACAGCAATTTAGCCTGCGTCAGCCGATCGTGCGGCACCACCCCTCAGTAAGGGCCGCAGCCAGAGGCCGTCGACGCAGGCAATTTGAAATATGTTCGAAATCGGCAGCGACGGCGGGCGAGAGGACGAGAGCTTTCATCGGCTCTCGCACTCCGCCCGCTACGACTTGAAGCGCCCTTCCCCGAACACCTCGGCAAGCAGCCGCGTGCCGTTGTCCGCCTCCTCAACGGAGAGGCCGGAGAAGCCGAGCATCAGCCGTGTGGTGTCGGTGATGGCGACGTTCATGCGCGACAGCGGCATCACCACGACGCCCTTGTCCAGCGCCGCCCGGGAGACTGCCATGTCATTCGCCCAGGTGCCCGTGCTCTCGGCGGTGAGGTTGATGCCCTGATCGGGCAGCATCACCGTGAGATGCTCGCTGAGCCGGTCGGTGACGAGGCCGGCGAGCAGGTCGCGCGAGGCGCGCAGCCGCTCCCGGAGGCGCCGGAGGTGGGCCGGGAAGTAGCCCTCGTTCAAGAAGTCGGCGACGACGCGCTGCTGGAAGGTCGGCGGGCAGCGGTCGAGCATCGGCCGAATGGCGGCGAACACCGGCACGAGATCGGGCGGCACCACCAGATAGCCGAGGCGGAGGCTCGGCAGCAGCGCCTTGCTGAAGGTGCCGGTGTAGAGCACCCGGTTCGCCTGATCGAGCCCCTGCAACGAGGCGATGGGGTGGCCGTCGTAGCGGAACTCGCTGTCGTAATCGTCCTCGACGATCCAGGAGCCATGCTCGCGGGCATAGGCCAGAAGCTCCAGCCGGCGCGGCAGCGACAGCACGGCTCCCACCGGATACTGGTTCGACGGCGTCACGTAGAACAGCGCCGGCGGCTCGAAGTCTTCGGCCTGAAGCGGCGCCGTCATGATGCCCTCGCGATCGACCGGCAGGCCGACGATGCTGGCGCCGTTGAACGCCAGGCACTGGCGGGCCGGCGGATAGCAAGGATCCTCCACCACCACCCGGTCGCCGGGCGAAGCCAGCACGCGAAAGGCGAGATCGAGCGCCTGCTGGGTGCCGGCGGTGATGAACACCTGCTCTGCTGTGCAGCGCACGCCGCGCGACACCGCGAGATGGGCGACGATGGCCGAGCGCAGCGCCGGCTCACCCTGCACGTCGCCATAGCCCTCGAAGGCATAGTTGATGTGGCGGCCGGCCAGCCGCCCGAGCACACCGGCCGTTCGCTCGTCATGGGCCATGCGGCCGGTGACGAAGGGCAGCATCTTCTGCGAGGCAAGGCTCGGACCCGACGTGAGCACGCGCCGGGCCTGCGCAGAAACATCGCGGCGGGCATCGTCGGTGGCCGGCTCGCGGTGGTCGCCAGCCTTGGCCGGACGGTCCCGCACGCCGGAGGCGATGTAGGTGCCCGAGCCGTGGCGAGCCAGTGCGTAGCCCTCGGCGATCAGGATGTCATAGGCCTCGGCCACCGTGCCGCGCGACAGCCGCCACTCCTCGGCTGCAAGACGGGTGGAAGGCAGACGCTCGCCCGCATCGAGCCGGCCATCGGCAATCGCCTCGCGTAGCGCCAGATAAAGCTGTCGCGCCAGCGAGGCCGGCGAGGCCGGATCGACCTTGGGCCGGAAGGCGGCGGAGGGGCCCTCGCGCCGTCTACGCAAGTTGGTCTCGGCCAAGTGGCTCACCCCGCGCGTAAATAGTGGCTCTTTAAATGGGCCCGATAATGCGGTTTCGTCAGGCCACTTTCAAGCGAGATGTGATTCTACCCGATGGATATGCCTGTTCGCGCCGTGCCTTACTTCAGCCAATGGGAAACACCGGAGATGACGCTCGACGTCGTCGCCGAGGGCGAGGCGGCCCTGCTCCGCGACCCTAAGTGGGCGCAGTCGGGCGCCGAAACGGTGGAGGAATATGCCCGCTGGGCCGGCAACGTCTGCGGCATGGCCTGCCTCAAGATGATCCTCGCCTCGCGCGGCGCGCTGCACCCCATCCTGGAGCTGGCCCGCGCCGCCACCGAGTACGGCGGCTATGTCGTCAGCGCCGATGGAGCGAGCATCAAGGGCCTGATCTACGCGCCCTTCGTCCGCATGGTCTCCGAGCGCTTCGGACTGAAGGCCGAGGTGGTCACCGGCATCGATACGGCGCAACTGCCGTGTCTGCTCAGCCGCTTTCCCTTCTTCATGGCTTCCGTGCACCACTCGATCCGCTGGCCGGACCGCGAGCCGCCATCCAAGGGCGGGCATCTGGTGCTGGTCACGGCGGCGACGCCCGACACCATCCGCTTCCACAATCCCTCCGGCCACCAGCGCGACACCCAGGCCGACGTGGTGCTGCCGCTCACAGATTTCGACCGCTTCTTCGCCAACCGCGGCATCGCGGTGGGCGCCTGACCTTCCCTCCCAGACCTGAGATCCCCCCATGACAACCGCAACCAAACTCCGCATCGCCGTGCTGTTCGGCGGCCGCTCCTCCGAGCACGACGTCTCCGTCATGTCGGGCACCAACGTGATGGCGGCGCTGTCGCCGGAGAAATACGAGGCGGTGCCGATCTTCATCACCCATGACGGCCGCTGGTTCGAGAGCCGCTTCGACGGCAAGACGCTGACCAAGCCCGAGAGCGGCACCGAACTGGCGCTGGTGCCCGGCGGGCGCGGCCGCATGCTGGCCATCGGCACGGACGGCAAGATCAGCCACGCCGGCAAGATCGATGCGCTGTTCCCGGTGCTGCACGGCCTCTACGGCGAGGACGGATCGGTGCAGGGCCTGGCCGAAGTGGCGCGCGTGCCGCTGGTCGGTTGCGGCATTCTCGGCTCGGCCACGGCGCTCGACAAGGTGATCACCAAGCGCCTGCTGCGCGCCGCCGGCATCCCCGTCGCCCGCGAGGCGGTGCTGCATGCCGGTGAGGCCGCCGATTTCGCCGCGCTGGAGCGCGAGCTCGGCCTGCCGCTGTTCATCAAGCCGGCGCGGCAGGGCTCGTCGGTCGGCGTGCGCAAGGTGTCGGGCAGCCAGGAGTTCTTGCCGGCGATTCACGAGGCCTTTAGCTATGACGACAGCCTGTTGGCCGAGGAGTTCATCAAGGGCCGCGAGATCGAGTTCAGCGTGCTTGAGGACGAGAACGGCGGCCTCTTCGTCTCCCACCCCGGCGAGATCGTGCCGGCCGAGAGCCACGGTTTCTACAGCTACGACGCCAAATACATCGATGCCGCGGGCGCCGCGCTGAAGGTGCCGGCCGAACTGCCGCCCGAGCTGGAGGCGTCCATGCAGGAAACGGCCGGCCGCGCCTTCCGGGCGCTCGGCTGCGACGGCATGGCGCGCGTCGACTTCTTCCTGATGGAGGGTGGCCGCTTCCTGGTCAACGAGGTGAACACCATCCCCGGCTTCACCAACATCAGCATGTATCCCAAGGCGATGGGCGTGAGCGGCGTCGGCTATGCCGAACTCATCGACCGATTGATCGCCCACGGCCTTGCGCGGGCCGGCGCGGTGAACTGAGCGACGGCAGCGGGGCGGTCCGGGCCGTTTTCGATCAGTCCGGATCATGCCCGTACGAACTGAAGTCGTTAGGGTATTCGAGGGGCCGCGCCGCCGGCTTCGTGTCTTGCGCAGTCAGCCTGTACTGGCGCGGGGAGCATCCGTGCATCCGCTTGAACGCTCGAGCAAACGAGCGTTCGCAGTCATAGCCGATCGCAAGACCGATCTCGGCGGCGGAGTCCTGGCTCGTCGCCAGTCGATCTTGCGCCAGCAGCATCCGCCACTGCGTCAGATAGTCGAGCGGCGCTATCCCCATCGCCGCCCTGAACTTCAGCGCGAAGCTGGTGCGCGACATGCCGCTGATGGCGGCGAGCGACTGGAGTGTCCAGCGGTGCTCCGGCTCGGCGTGCATCGCGCCGACGGCTGCACGCAGCCGCGTATCGGCCAAGGCGGCCAGCCAGCCGGTGGGTGGACGGCTGGCTTCTGCCATAGAGGCGCGAAGCGCCTGCACCAGCATCATCGTCACGAGCTGATGGGCAAGAAGATTGGTGCCGGCGCGCGGGGCGCGCAGTTCCGATGCCAGGCGGTCCACGCACCAGGCCATCACCTCTCGGTCCTGTCCCTCGCGAAAGCGGACGACCGGCGGCATCGCGCCGAAAAGCAGATGGGCTTGCCCGCGCGCCAGGGCGAAAAACCCACCCACCGCGAGGAAGTCGCCGCCGCCGTTGATGGTCACGACACGCCCGTCGAAGGCTGCCGGGAGAACCGCCTCCAGGCTCAATGGCTCGACCGCCTTGCCGCCGGCTATACGGAAGGGCAGGCCTTGGGTGGCGAGGAAACATTCGCCCGCCCGGATCTCGATCGGCGTTTCCGCGTCGTCGAGCCATAAGGAACACATTCCTTCCACGACCGCGAAGAACTTGATCCCGTCATGAACGGGAAACTGGATCGCCCAGTCGCCGCCGGCGTCGAGGCCGGCCGCTCCATAACTGCGGATCTTGAGCAGACGAAGGAGGTCGGATAGCGGGTCCACGATGCAACTTTGAACGATCTGCTACAAATACGGTACTTTCTGACATAGCACGGACCGCCTCACCTGCCTACTCTGCTGTCATCTCAGTCAGGAGGACAAGATGGGCCGGCTTGCAGGAAAGCATGCATTGATCACCGGCGGGTCGAGCGGGATCGGGCTCGAAACGGCGCGCCAGTTCTTGTCTGAAGGCGCCAAAGTGGCCATCACCGGGCGGGGCCAGGCGGGCCTGGACGACGCGAGGCGGCAGCTCGGCGACGCCCTCCTGACCTTTCAGGCCGACGCGTCGGACCTCGACGGGCAGGCGGCCATTGCAGGCGAGCTGTCCCGTGTCTGGCCGAAGCTCGACATCCTCATGTGCAATGCCGCCGACACCACGCAGTTACCGTTGGAGGAATGGACCCCCGACCGCTTCGACCAGCTCATTGCGACCAATCTGAAAGGCCCGATCTTTCTCATTCAGTCGCTGCTGTCGTTCTTCGCTCGACCGGCTTCGATCATTCTGATCGGCTCGGTGTCCGCCCTGATCGGGCATCGCCACTCCACCGTCTATGGTGCTGCCAAGGCCGGTCTGACGGCCCTGGCATCCGGCTTGTCCTACGAGCTGAAGGGGCGTGGGATTCGCGTTAACGCGATCAGCCCGGGCCCTGTCGTCACCAACGCGCTCAAGGCCCTGGATCCGGCGACGCGCGAAGCCCTCTATCGGGAGTTCGCCAGCCAGGTTCCGATCGGGCGGAATGGCCAGGCGGCGGAGATCGCCAAGGCGGCCGTCTATCTCGGTTCCGACGAGTCGGCCTTCACCGTCGCCCAGTTGCTCCGGATCGACGGGGGGCTCGGCCATGTCGCGGTCGATTGATATGGGCGCGCCCCGCATCGGCGTGGTGACGGGCGCAACCGGCGGCCTCGGCCGCGAGATTGCGCGCGGGCTGGTCCGCGACGGCATGACCGTCATCCTCGGCGTGAGGGATGCACGCAAGGGCGAGACGGTGCGGGCAGAGCTTGGCCGGGAGCCGGGAGGTGGGCGTGTCGACGTCCTGCCGCTCGATCTCGCCAGCATGGCGTCGGTGCGGCAGTTCGCGGCCAGCGTCGCCGAGCGGCATTCGTCAATCGATCTCCTGGTCAATAACGCCGGCGCCTGGTTCAACGAGCGTCGACTGTCGCCCGACGGGCACGAGATGACGCTGGCGACGAACATGCTCGGTCCTTACGTTCTGACCCGCTCCCTGCTGCCGCTCCTGCGCGCGGGCGCACCTTCGCGGATCATCAACATCGTCTCTGCCGCGACGGGTGGCTACGATGTCGACGACCTGGAGTGGACGCGGCGGCGCTACAACGGCTTCAAGGCCTACACGCAGTCCAAGCAGGCCTTGCGCTTCATGACCTGGATGCTGAGCCGCGAGCTCGAGGCTACGGACGTGGTCGCCAATGCAGTCTCTCCCGGCTTCGTCGCCTCCGGTTTCCTGGACCATGCCACCGGGATGGTCGCGATGCTGTTGCGGCTGTTGAAGCCGTTCGCCGTCTCGCCCGCGAAAGCAGCATCGACCCCGCTTTGGGTGGCCCTTGCACCGGAGTGGGAGAGCCGGACCGGCAAGTATGTCGAAAACCACAAGGAGAAAGACCGAGGACGATCCGATCAGGCAGATCTTGACGCCCTTGGTCGGTGGCTTCGCCAAACGGCCGAGTGAAACAGATCAGCTAAGCGGCCCGTGACAACTTCAACCGGTCGCTCCCGCTGTCAGCCCTCGTTGAGGAACGCCTGCATGCGCGGCACCGTGAAGTCGAGGAACGCCCGGACGCGGGCCGGCAGGAACTGCGAGCCGCGGAACAGGGCGTGGATGTCGTCGACCTCGCCGATGTCGCTGTCCGCCAGAAGCTCCACCAATTCGCCGCGCGCGATCGGACCGCGCAGGTGATAATCGGCCGTCCGCACGATGCCGACGCCGGCCAGCGCCATGCGCCGCAGCGTCTCGCCATTGTTGGCGAGTAGCGATCCGCTCAGCATCCGCTCGACGATCCGCCCGCCCTCGCGCATTGGCCACACCGGCATGGCGCGGCGGAAGTTGAAGCCGAGGCAGTTGTGATGGACGAGATCCTCCGGCATTCGCGGCGTGCCGTGGCGGGCGAGATAGGCGGGCGAGGCCACGATGCGCCGCCGCGTCTCGCCGATCTTGCGCGCCATCAGGTTGGAATCCTGGAGCTTGCCGACGCGGATCGCCACGTCGGTGCGGTCGAGATAGAGATCGATCAGCTCGTCGGACAGCGAGAGATCGACGACGATATTCGGATAGGCCTCGAAAAACGCCGGCAGGATCGGTTCGAGCGCCGCCGTGCCGAAGGTCACCGATGAGGTGACGCGCACCACGCCCTCCGCCTCGGCGCCGCCCTGGGCGATCTGCTGCTCGGTCTCATCGAGCTGGCCGAGCAGCGCCTGGCTGCGCTCGTAATAGAACTGCCCCTCGGGCGTCAGCGCCAGCCGGCGCGTCGACCGCTCGATCAGCCGAACCCCGAGCCGCGCCTCGAGGCGGGCGATCAGCTTGGACACCGTCGAGGGCGTCATCAGCATCAGCCGGGCGGCCACGGAGAAGCTTCCCGCCTCCACCACCCGCACGAACACCATCATCTCGCCAGCCCGATTGTCCATGCCGCACCTGTGATCCGATTTCCCCGAACGGAACCGTTTCTAACATGCGAGCGACCGGGTCGCCGCACGATTTGTGAAACGGAACCTCAAATGCCGTGAAGAAGCACTGTCTACTCAGGGGCGCAGCGACATGCGATCTCTTGTGTCAACGAAGCCGACGGCAACAGGCCGGGCTTCGGTGAACCGAACAACATGACGCCTTGGCAGAGAGCCGGGCACACCAGCCAACCTCGGAGGTTGATATGAGCAAGTCAGCATCGCTGGCCTCGGCCGAACTTTGCCTCGACGGCGCCGGCCCGGCATGGACCACCACCCCCTCACCCGCTGCGGCCGAAAGCGGCGGCACCCTGACGCTACTGGCGCTGGCGCTCGGTAGTTTCGTGATCGGAACGTCGGAGTTCGCCAGCATGGGCATCATCGGGCTGTTCTCGGAAAGCCTGGGATTGAGCGTGCCCACCGCCACCAACGCCATCACCGCCTATGCCTTCGGCGTGGTGATCGGCGCCCCACTGGTCACCCTGATGGCGGCCCGGCTCAACCGGCGGACGCTGCTGCTGGCGCTGATGGCCATCCTGGTGGTCGGCAATCTGCTGTCGGCCTTCGCCAGCAACCTCGGCTGGCTGATGGTGGCCCGCTTCATCAGCGGCATGCCGCAGGGCGCCTATTTCGGGGCCGGCGCGGTGGTCGCCGCCCATGTCGTCGGGGCGGGACGGTCGGGCAAGGCCTTCGCCATCGTCATGACTGGCCTGACGGTGGCCACCATCTTCGGCTCGCCGCTCGCCACCTTCATGGGGCAGACCCTCGGCTGGCGGCAAACCTATGTCGCCATCGCCGTGCTCGCCGCCGTGGGTCTCGCGGCCGTCCACCAATGGGTGCCGCGCACCAGGGCGCTCGACGGCGTGCCGGTGATCCAGGAACTGTCGGCCCTGCGCAAGGGCGCGGTCTGGGGTGTCATGCTGGTGGCCGCCATCGGTGTCGGCAGCATCTTCGCCGTCTACACCTTCATCGGCCTGATGGTCACCGACGTCGCCCATCTCTCCGAAAGCATGATCCCGGTCGCGCTCGCCCTGTTCGGCATCGGCATGACGGCCGGCAACCTTGTCGGCGGCCAGCTGGCCGATCGCTCCTCCACACGCGGCATCGTCTTCGGTTATGGCAGTGCGCTGCTGGTGATGGCCGCGCTTGCCCTGGGTGGCGCCAGCCCCTGGCTGCTCTTCCCGGCCCTGCTCGGCGTCGGCGCCGCCATGATGGCCGCCATCCCGACCATCCAGGTGCGGCTCACCGGCTTCGCCCCGGAGGCCCCCAGCCTGATGGGCGCCATGAACCTCGCCTCGCTCAATGCCGCCAATGCGCTGGGCGCCTGGGCCGGCGGGCTGACCATCGGCGCCGGCTTCGGTGTGCTCTCCGCCGTGTGGGCCGGCTTCGCCCTCACCCTCGCCGGCCTGATCCTGTTCGGCCTGACGCTGGTCATCACGCGCCGCTGAGCCGACCTCGACAACCAGGAGCAAAGCGCGCAAGCGGCCCGAAATGCCGCTTGCGCGATATTGTTGAATACGGCAGTCTGGTATGGCGTAACAGACTGTCCTGCAGCTTACGGGTTTGCGTATCGTCGACCTTTGCGACCGCGTCCGAGATCCAGCTGGTCGATGTCGTTGAGTTTGGCTGTTTCCATCAGAGCATGATGACTGGCGTGCCCGGGCCCGCTCAACAGCTAGCGCTCCGCAAACCATCTCCATGCCGACACGGAGATTATCATGTTGCGATACCTGATAACGGGGGCGACCGGCGGCATGGGCACTCCGCTCTGCCGGCGGCTCGCCAATGCTGGGCATGGCATCGTTCTGGCCGGCCGCAACCGAGCCGCGATGGAGCATCTGATTGCCGATCTCGGCACGGACGATCCACGGCGCTTTCAGGCGCTTGAGGTTGACATGACCGACCGCGTCTCGGTGACGCGCTTTGCGACAGCGCTCGAAGGGCTCGGCCAGCCGCTCGATGGCGCCGTCATCATGCCGCCGCAGCCGGCCCGCACCAACGACGCGCTTCCGCCCCCGGAAGCCTGGGACGCCCTGTTCGGCGGCAGCTTCATCGGCCCGCTCGAGGTTCTCAAGGCGGCCGTGTCCCGCATGCAGCCCAACCCTGCCGAGAGCCGCCGCGCCAAGGTGGTGATCGTCTCCGGTATCTCGTCGGCGCAGGTGCTCGGCCATTACGCGACGGGCAACGTGCTCCGAACCGCCTGGCTTGCCGAGGCCAAGACCCTCGCCTTCGCGCTGGGGCCGCGCGGCATCCACGTCAATACGGTGTCGTTCGGCGGCACGCTGACGCCGCACTATCTCGGCCTGCTGCAGGCGCGCGCCGATGCCGGCGGGGTGCCGCTCGACCACCTCCTGGTGACGGACACCGAGAACGTGCCGCTCCGCAAATATGGCACCCCGGAAGAGGCTGCCCGAACCATCGAGATGCTGCTCTCGGATGTGTCGGACCATCTGACGGGCATCAACCTGTTGCAGGACGGCGGCTTCACCAGAGCTTACTGACGGCTCAGATCCGGCAACCGGCCCTCTCCAGACCCGCTTTCGCCTCAAATGCCCGGCACAAGCGCTTGGCCGTCAGCCATGTTCTGGCCACGGCCCCGACGCGCGCGAAATCCTCTAACCTTCGGTCCGGATTTCTGTCAGATGTACGGGAATCCACGAGGGCACTTGATGATCGCCGCTATCCTTATCTTCGCATTGACCTATCTTGTCATGGCTGTCGGCAAGCTGCCCGGCTGGCGGCTCGACCGGGCCGGCGCCGCCCTGCTCGGCGGCAGCCTGATGGTCGGCACCGGCGTTCTCACCCTCGACGAGGCCTATCGCGCCATCGACATGGAAACGATCACCCTGCTGCTCGGCATGATGATCGTCGTCGCCAACCTCAGGCTTTCCGGCTTCTTCCGCCTGGTGAACGGCTTCGTGGTGCCGCGCGCCCACTATCCCATCCTGCTGCTGACGGCCATCGTCTTCACCACCGGCATCCTCTCGGCCTTCCTGGTCAACGACACCATCTGCCTGGTGATGACGCCGCTGGTCGTCGACGTCGTCCAGCGCCTCGAGCGCAACCCGGTGCCCTACCTGCTCGCCGTCGCGCTGGCCTCCAACGCCGGCAGCGTTGCGACCATCACCGGCAACCCGCAGAACATGATCATCGGCTCGCTGGCCCACATCCCCTACGGCACCTTCGTCGGCACGCTGGCGCCGGTGGCCGTGGTCGGCCTTCTCCTCACCATCGTCCTGATCGCGCTGATCTACCGCAAGGAATTCCTGACCCGCGAGAAGCTGGCCGCCGCCACGCCGCAGCCGCCGAGCCGCCACCACAGCGGCCTCGTCTGGCGCACAGTGCTGACGGTGCTGGCGATGATCGTGCTGTTCTTCGTCGGCCTGCCGATCGCCCAGGTGGCCATCCTCGCCGGCGCGCTCTTGCTGGTCACCCGTCGCGTCAAGCCGGAGAAGGTCTATTTCGACATCGACTGGCCACTGCTGGTGATGTTCACCGGCCTGTTCATCGTCGTCGCGGGCCTCGAAAAGACCGTGCTGACGCCCGACGCCGTCGCCCAGGTCGGCAAGCTCAACCTCGCCAGCCTGCCGATCCTGGCGACGGCAACGGCCGTGCTCTCCAACATCGTCAGCAACGTGCCGGCCGTGCTGGTGCTGAAACCCTTCGTCGCCGGCCTCGCCGACCCCGAGCGCGCATGGCTCGCCATCGCCATGGCCTCGACGCTGGCCGGCAACTTCACCCTGATCGGCTCCGTCGCCAACCTCATCGTCGCCCAACGCGCCCGCCAGCGCGGCGTCACCATCGCCTTCTGGCCGTACTTCACGGTGGGGGCACCACTGACGGTGCTATCGATTGCGTTTGGCGTGGTGTGGCTGGGGTGGGTAGGGGCGTGAGAGGGATAAGCCGTAAGGATATCCGGCGAAGCCCGACAACCGCGCGTTCTGAAAGCTGGCTGAAAGCTTGTAATGATACGTACGTAGTTTAGCGGTCAGGCACAGCCAATCCACTCTTGAGGGAGCGGCCGATCGCTGGGAGATCATCTAGCCGAAGGGAAACGAGGATCGGCAAGATGATGCTTACAAAACAAGAGTCTAGTGCGCCGATCTGATTCAATCGGATCGAACAGCGCCCTGGGAATCCTGGAGGAGGAACCCCATGTCGGCATTCAGCAAAGCTCTCTCGTCCACCGCCCTTGCGCTCGTCGCCCTTGCGTCCGTGTCGGCAGTCCATGCCGCCGACAAGATCACCATCGTCGTGGGCGGCTATGAAAAGCAGATCTATTTGCCGGCCAAGCTGGCCGAGCGCCTCGGCTACTTCAAGGACGAAGGGCTCGACGTGGACCTGATCAACGAGTCCGCCGGCGTCGATGCAGAGGACGAGCTGCTCGCCGGCCAGGTCCAGGGCGTGGTCGGCTTCTACGACCATTGCGTCGACCTGCAGTCGAAGGGCAAGTTCGTCGAATCCGTCGTCCAGTTCAGCCGGGCGCCCGGCGAGGTCGAGCTGGTGTCGACGAAACATCCCGAGATCAAGTCGCCCGCCGACTTCAAGGGCAAGAGCCTGGGCGTGACCGGGCTTGGCTCGTCCACCAATTTCCTGACCCAGTACATGGCGGTCAAGTCCGGCGTGAAGCTCGGCGAATTCACCTCGGTGCCCGTCGGCGCCGGCGACACGTTCATCGCCGCCATGCAGCAGGACCAGATCCAGGCCGGCATGACGACCGAGCCCACCATCACCCGCCTTCTGAAGACCGGCCAGGCGGCCGTGCTGGTCGACATGCGCACCGTCGAGGGCGCCAGGGCCGCGCTCGGCGGCACCTATCCGGCTGCCTCGCTGTACATGGCGACCGACTATGTCGAGAGCCACAAGGAGACGGTGCAGAAGCTCGCCAATGCTTTCGTCAAGACGCTGAAGTTCATCGACAGCCATAACGGCGCCGAGATCGCCGACAAGATGCCGGCCGATTACTACGTTGGCGACAAGGAGGGCTATGTGAAGGCCCTCGATGCCGGCAAGGGCATGTTCACCCCCGATGGCGTGATGCCGGATGACGGCCCGGCCACGGTGCTGGCCGTGCTCTCCGGCTTCTCCAAGAACGTCAAGGGCAAGACCATCGATCTCTCCAAGACCTACACGACCGAGTTCGTGAAGGCCGCGAAGTAACGCGTCCATTGTCACGGGGCGGCGGACCTCGTCGCCCCACCCTTTCGCCGCGATCCCCCATGTCGCCTTGGTCCGTTCCGCGGGCCGAGGGAAAGGAACCCATGTCCGCACACGCTCCCGATGCCCCCTCGATCGAGCTGATCAATATCAGCCGTCGGTTCATCGCCCCCTCCGGCAAGTCCCTGACCGCCATCAAGGATTTCTCCATGCGCGTCGAAGAGGGCGAGTTCGTCGCCGTGGTCGGCCCGACCGGCTGCGGCAAATCGACGACGCTGAACCTCATCACCGGCCTCAACAAGCCATCGGCCGGCGAAGTCCGCGTCTTCGGCAAGCCGGTCAACGGCATCGACCCGCGCATCGGCTTCGTCTTTCAGACCGACGCCCTGTTTCCCTGGCGCAGCGTCATCGACAACGTGGTGGCCGGCCCGATGTTTCGCGGCCGTCCGAAGACGGAGGCCTACGCGGCGGCGCGCGACTGGCTGAGCCGCGTCGGGTTGTCGAAGTTCGAGCATCATTATCCGCACCAGCTGTCCGGCGGCATGCGCAAGCGCGTCTCGCTGGCCCAAACCTTCATCAACGAACCGAAGATCCTGTTGATGGACGAGCCCTTCTCGGCGCTCGACGTCCAGACCCGCGTGCTGATGCACGAGGAACTCTTGAAGCTGTGGGCAGGCTCGAAGGCATCGGTCATCTTCGTCACCCACGATCTCGAGGAAGCCATCGCGCTGGCCGACAAGGTCTATGTGCTGACCTCCGGCCCGGGGATGGTCAAATCCGTCTACCCTATCGATATTCCCCGGCCGCGCGTCATGGCCGAGATCCGTTACGAGCCGCAATTCATCGACATCGCGCACACCATCTGGAACGACCTGCGCGACGAGGTCCAACGCAGTTACCGGCAAGCCGGGCTGGCAGCGTGAGGGGACAACCATGACCGATATTTCCCTCGAAGACCGATCGACCGTACCAGTCGGCACCAGCGACGCCGAGATCGAGCAGGCCGCGCAAACCTCCCTGCGCAGGCGCCGGCAGACGGTTCTGTTCTGGCGCCTGACCATCTTTGTGCTGCTGCTCGGCGGTTGGGAGCTGTCGGGCCGCATGAACTGGATCGACCCCTTCTTTTATTCCATCCCGAGCCAGATCGTGGCCCGCCTCTACGAGTGGATAACGGAAGGCACCTCCGAAGGCCCGCTCTGGTACCATCTTTATGTGACTATGGAGGAATCGCTGGCCGGGTTCTTCTCCGGCGCCATCGCCGGCGTGATCATCGGCGTCGCGCTCGGCCGCAACAAGATGCTGTCGGACATCTTCTCCATCTACATCAAGCTGATCAACTCGGTGCCGCGTGTCGTGCTGGCGCCGATCTTCATCATGCTGTTCGGCCTGGGGCTCGGCTCGAAGATCGCGCTCAGCTTTGTCATGGTGTTCTTCGTGGTGTTCTCCAACGCCTTCCAGGGCGTGGTCGAGGCCGATCGCAACATGATCGCCAACGCCATGATCCTCGGCGCCAACCAATGGCAGCTGACGCGGCATGTCATCATCCCCTCGGCCATGAGCTGGATCTTCGCCAGCCTGCACGTGTCCTTCGGTTTTGCCATCATCGGTGCCATCGTCGGCGAGTTCGTCGGCTCACGCTACGGCATCGGCCTCTTGATCAACATAGCCAAGGGCTCGTTCGACGCTTCGGGCATGTATGCCGCCATCATCATCATCATGGCGGTGGCGCTGATCGCCGAATACCTGATGACCGCGGTGGAGAAGCGCCTGGCCAAGTGGCGCCCGGTGCCGCAGCACGACATGCACTGAAGTGGTGGTTAAGCGGGGACGAGCCTCAGGTCACTTGGCCTGAAGGCTCGTCCTCGGCGTTTTTGGCCTGTGGCAACGTGACCGTCGCCACCAGCCCCGTGCCGGTAGTGCGCCGGCCAAGCGTCAGGCTGCCGTCATGCGCCTCGACAATGTCCCTGACGATGGCGAGCCCCAATCCGGTTCCTTCCGTGCCGGTGGCCGCCTCGGCGCCGGAGCCGCGATAGAAGCGCTCGGTCAGGTGTGGCAGGTCCTCGTCCGACACACCGGGGCCGGTATCCTCGATTGTCAGCCTGACATGCCCCTCGAAGCGCAAGAGATCGACGGCGATGGTTCCGCCGGACGAGCTGTATCTGACGGCGTTGTCGACGAGATTGGCGACGATCTCGCGCAGCAGCGAGGCATGCCCTGTCACGACAAGGGGAACGCCTTCGTCCTGGAACGACAGGTCGATCTGCCTTTCGATGGCGACAGTGGCAAACTCTTCCAGCACCTCGCGGGTGAGCGCCGCGAAGTCGACATCGGTCTTCATCAGCAGGGCGCCCTGCTCGGCTCGCGCCAGCGACAACAGCTGCGACACCAGCCGCGACATCTGGTTGATCCGGGCTTCCTGCGCCTCGAGCACGGCCTGCTTGCCGTCGAGGCTCGGCTCGCGCAGGCCGTAGCTGGCCTGGGCCTTCAGGATGCTGAGCGGCGTGCGCAGCTGATGGGCGGCATTGGAGATGAACCGGCGTTGCGCCCCGATCTGCCGGGCGACGCGCTCGAAGGCACCATTGAGCGCCGTGGCCAGCGGACGCAGCTCGCTCGGCAGGGCGCCAACATCGAAGGATTGCAGCTGGTCCGGCTCGCGCTCCTCCACCTCGCGGGCGAACCTCAGAAGCGGACGCAGCCCCAAGCCGATGCCGACCGCCGACAGCAAGCCGGCCGCCGCCACCAGCAGCAGCTGACCCCGAAGGGACTGGGTCCACAGGCGATGGACGAGCGCATCGCGGCTCTTCAAGGTGCTTCCGACGATGACCACCGCGCTGGCATTGTTTCCGGCGCCGATGACCGGCTGACGCAAGGCGACCTGACGCACCGGATGGGCGCGGAAGCTGGCGTCGAAGAACACCGTGTGCAGGTCCCGAAGCGGCTCCGCGGGCAGGACGACGTCCGGGTCGCCGGCAATCAGCTCGCCCTCGGGCCCGCGCACCTGATAATGGATCCGCTCGCCGACGTCGCCATTCGAGAACACCGCCAGCGCCGATGGCGGTATCAGCGCTTCGATGCCGTCATCGCTCATGCGGATGCGTTCGGCGATGCCGGCGGCCGAGGCGGCGAGCAGGCGATCGGTCAAAAGATCCGCCGTCTCGACGGCGTTGCGCCAGGTGAGATAGACGTTGATCAGGGCGAGAAAGATCAGCGGCCCGATCAGGCTGACAACCACCCTGAGGCGGATGCTGTCACGGCGCACGGCTGGGATCCGATTGTGTCAGGACATAGCCGAGGCCACGCAACGTCACGATGCCAACGCCGGTGCCCTCCAGTTTCTTGCGGACGCGATGGACGTAGATCTCCACCGCCGAGGGGTTCGCCTCGTCGTCGAGGCCGAAGACGGCGTCGAACAGATGCGCCTTCTGAATTGGCTTGCCTCTCTTGAGGATGAGGGCCTGCAGCACGGCATGCTCGCGCGGGGTCAGCAGCAGCACCTCGCCATCGGCGGTGAATTGGCTGGCGCCGAGATCGAGAGAAATCCTGCCGTATTCGACCGTATCGGCGTGGTTGGTCATCGTGTGCCGCAGGCGGGCCCGGATGCGGGCTTCCAGTTCGGTGATGTCGACCGGCTTGACCAGATAGTCGTCGGCGCCGAGGTCCAGCCCCCTGACGCGGCTGGAGATGGCGTCGTTGGCCGTCAGGATGATCACCGGAACCGTCCGGTTATGGCTGCGCAGGTGCTGGAGAACGGAAAAGCCGTCGCCGTTGGGCAGACCGAGATCCAGCAGCACCAGCGCATAGTCCTGCGTTCTGAGCGCCTCGTCGGCATCCTCGCCCGTGTAGACGCAGTCGACCGCATAGTGGCTCTTGCGCAAGAGAAGCGCCAGCCATCTCGCAAGCTCGACATTGTCTTCGACCAGCAACAAGCGCATGCGCCACCATGCGCATGTGATGCACGAGATGCAACTGCGAACCATGAGACAACGGCGAAGGTATAGGGCGGCTGGTCCGAAGTCGCCCAACGCCCCGCCAACGCGGCGTCACCATCGCCTTCTGGCCCTATTTCACGATAGGCGCACCGCTGACGGTGCTGTCGATTGCATTTGGCGTGGCGTGGCTAGGGTGGGTGGGGAGCTAGCGAGCCGTAGCCGAAGTAAGACCACTTGGATCAATGTCCCACCGCCTCGCATAACCGTCGATGCGAAGACTATCGATAGTCTCGTTGCCAATCAGAAGCGGCCAAATGCTCCATTGCGGCAGACACGTGGAAACAAGATAAGTTTCGTCTGGACGATCATCACGGCCAAGGGCCAGCGCCAAGTAGCTTGCAGCGACAATCTCATGGTTCGTCAGTTGGATGTCGTTTTCTTCGAGGATCAGGATCGTCCGCGCACCTTGGTTGCGGTTCCACCACGCGAGCTTCGGGAATTTGGCATCACAAGCTCGGCCCAGACGGTCCAGACGACCTTGCTCGCGGCCACCATCTTTGACGAGATGGCGGAATTCAACTCCCTCTTGGGCTCCTATCGTATTCTCAAAGCGGAACAAGCTGATCGGAAATGGTATACCTTGGACCGCATCACATCGAAGACCGCCACGGTAATCAGCATATTTTTGAGCTGGTAGATTTGGCGCTTCTCGTCGAGCCCAATCGATAATTGCATCCTGTATTGATTTGATCTCAGCCTTACCGCGATGAAGCATAACTTTGACTGGAACATGAATTTCTAGCACGTCCCTAGGTAAAAGGTTAGCGAGCGCGTCCTTTATCGGGCCAAAGTGTCTCTGCGCCTCTGCATCAAGACGCATGTGGTCTTCAAAGGGCTCAATACCTGTGTGCTCAAGTGCGTAGAGTGTCCCGCCCATTTTCCAAGTGAGTTCCACTGGATACGCATGATTTTCAGCCTCTGGGCGTGTCAGGTCATTACGCGCGTATCCTTCGCGCGCCTCCAGCAGGCGGAGAATTGCCTCGCAAACTTTGCCTTCGTTAAACTTCAACAACTCTCGACTCCAACGCGCCTCCATTTGAAGGCGCGTTGCCTCCCCCTATTCCCCTAGCTAACCAGCGCGATGCCTTGCACCGAGACATATCCCGCATTGATAAGGGCCACAGGCACATAGGGCGTTTCAGTGTTTAGGCTAGAACTGTTGGGATTGACCGTCGTAACGGTCTCTCCCAATCTATGGCCGACAACCGAATGGCAAGTGATCTCGGATTTCGATTTCGGTGGAAATATCCGTGATGCAGTGGGACGCTTGAAGAAGTCAACGGCAAGCCAGGGAGCGTGCATCGGCCCGAGTGCGTCGGCATCTTGGAACGCCAGGGCATTGGTAAACCGCACCCCCTCGTCGGCCAGATTCTTTTGCATCCAGGCTCCAGCGACATCGGACAAATGGCTTTCGCCGTCGCTGATGGGATATCCTCCGCCGACATCGCTATGCGCCCCGGGGAAGAATTGCTGCACCACGCCGCTGCGGTCGTCCCACAAGGTGGGCGAGAAATCGACGCGCTTCTCGTCTGCGGCTATTGCGTGATAGCCTTTCGCAACCTTGCTGCTCAGCGCCGTATCGGCAAAGCGAAGCAAGTCGAGCCGCACGGTATCTGCCTGATCGGTCACCGGAATGCCTAGGGCGCCGACCGTATCGAAAACACCGATCGCCGCGATCTTGACATCCGAAACATAGACCGGCTTGTAGGCAAGCCAAGAGATAAACTGCGGCGCGCCGGCAAAGGCAGACTGGACACGCCCGATTAGGGAGCTTTGCTCTGATAGCTGGCTGCGGGATCGTTGGTAGGCGAACCAGGCGGAAGCGGCATATTTGTAACCTTCGTCGTCCGACCCGCCGGGATTGAGCTTGAGTACCTTCCAGTCCAGAAGGCCCATGCCGGCAATCAAGCCGCCCAGCGCACGAGCCGTGTAGGCGCCTCGACTGAACCCGGTAATGAAGATTTTGTCTCCCGGAGCAAAGTTTCTGGAAATGAATGTGTAGCCTCGCAGCACGCGCGCTATCAGGCCCAAACCGAGTGAGCCTTGGGCCAGTTTCTCCAGCATATTACTGCTGTCGCCAACGCCATGAAGATACTTGGCCCGCTGCTCTGGCTTGATATCGGTAGCGGGGGCGGAGATCTCCATTTCTGCGCCCTGCGCATCACCTAATCCCGCCCCCTCCAAAGACCGGAATAGTTTGAGAACATTTGTGGCATCAGTTCCGGCGATCTCCTCAGGCCCGCCGGTGCCGTTCCACGTTCCGTCAGCACAAAATACGATATTCTTTGGCATGGTAAGCTTCGCCCCCTCGCCGAAGCGCTACGCGCAATCTCACAAAGCGGAGACAACGGGGCGAAGTTTACGCTTTATTAAGGAAAGGTTGAAGCGCATTATCAACAATACAACCGATGGGCATCATTTTTGACAAGTCGTGCTGTCAGGCCATGTGGAAGGATTGCTTGGAACATTCACCTGAGCCGGCATTCTCTCTCCACCGCCACAGGCGGAAACTGCACGAGGTCGGCAGCGTCGAAGACCACTGTGAATTCCACCCGCCTCCGCCTTGCCCACCTCATGGCTGCAGTTGCACTGGAAGCCGGCACCCCTGTTGCAAGGCTACAGTGTGGAGTCCACTGCCCCACTCGGTAGTGCTCATCGCAAATAGCGGGATCGATGTATCGATGCAGTCGAGCATGAAGCCGGAGAAGATCGTGATCTTGCTTCGGCTTGGCCCACAGCACCAGACAGTCATTTTCGAAGTAGCTGATCTCGTCAAAGGGTATGCAAAGGCTGGACTGCGAGCCGAAAACGTCCCCGAGCACTTCGTCAGCCTTGGCAAGTTTCTCAGTGAGGACGGCCAGCGTGATATGCGGCGGATAGGCAAGTTGCTTCATCGACGCGACAGGCTCAAATGCGCTTGCCTCGTCCCAGAGGTCTAGAATGGGAGCGGCCGTCTCGTTGAGGCATTTGATGCTGATCCCGTACGGCATCGCTCGTCATCCTTCGCGCCATCTATCCACGTTGCCGCCATTTGCGACCTATCCGCATCTCGACAGTATATCGTCGACAACTGAAGCCAGCGGCAGCGTGGCGTCAACGATCGTCGCATGCTCCGGGATGTCTTCCTTCGTGGCGTGCAATCGCATGATCAGGTCTCGTTCCGCAGGCTTCCCGCCGAACTCCTCCTCCGGTCTACTGGCAAGCCGCCTCTTCAACGTCTCCAGGTCGACGTCCAGAACGAAGACCTCATCGAACAGATCGATAAACTCGCGGAAGTTTCGTGAGCCACCGCAGAAGAAGGAGACCGGATGGCTTTGATCGGCCAACAGCGATTTTACCTTCTTCACATCCCAAAGGTGGTGCTGGTGCGCGAAAGATGCGTCCGAATTCGTCGCGAAGTCTTCAAGCGGCTCCCCGGTCTCGGGATGGCCTCGATAAGCCAAAACGCGGTCACCATGGGCGACGTGGTAGCCGCGTCGCTCAAGCTCGGTAGCGACAGACGTCTTACCGGTGCCTGAGACGCCGTCGATCAAGTAGTTTCGGGCGCCCATTTCCGTTCTCGTCAATTGCCACCGGCTCTTGGCCAACGGCAGAGGGCATCTATATCGAGCCCGACTCCACCCGCTTCCGCGCCTTGAACGCGTCGAAGTCGAACGGCTGCGGCTCACCAGACTCCTCCCCGGCGATCAGCGCCTCCTGCAGCGCCTTCACCTTGGCCTCGTGCTCTTCCAGAAGCCGCAGCCCCGCCCGCACGACATCGCTGGTCGAGCCATAGCGCCCAGCTTTCACTTGTTCGCTGATAAAGCTGGCGAAGTGCTCGCCGAGCGTCACGGAGGTGTTGCGGGGCATTAAAGCTCCTATTACGGCACTTGATGGGTGCTTGTACCAACAAGTATTACACGGCGAGGGCAAGTGACAGCCTAACGGCACGCATCAAAGAAACGACGCTGCCAAGTCACCAACGCAGCAGATCTTTCATACATATCTTCAGGCGAGAATCTTGAAACATCAAAAGGAACTCCGCCAATGGAAATCAGCTCCCCTTCTTCGTCGAAAGCAGGCACAATTGGCAATTTAGATTTTATTGTATCGGGGAGTGTCAGGGCTACCTCCCCGGACCGTCGCACTCTGAATAATTGAAGACCCAAAGATAATATGTATTCATGGGCACGACTGACTTCATTAACTCCCTGTGGCGCAGCTTCCGCGGCCATCAGTTTTTCAGCGTGGTCATAAATATCCGATGAATTTGGCAAACCGGATTTAAGTAATGCTTTGTCCACCCAATCTCTAAGGTCACAACCAGCCTGCCATTCATCTACATTGGATGCGATAACCATGTAAGCAAATCCAACATCGCATGTGTTTTTAAAGCCTTCGAAAAAATCCTGCCAAGCCGACATGTCTTTTGACGGTATAAGTGCCGTATAATGTTCCGGTCCAAGATTGAGAACAAGATGAGCGAGTGCTGACGCTGTTCTATAGCCCTCAACCACATCTCTCACCTTCGAATAGTAAGCCAATAAATGCGCAGGTGCAGTGTATATGGTTAGTTCGGGGGTATAGAGCATTTTCAGCAACTGCGTTCGGTATATACCCACCTCGACAACACGTTGCTCTTCATTCATTGCCCCAATAACTTGAAAAATGGAACAAATTTCGGACCAAATTGCATTAACTTCTAGTAAAGCGCCTGCAGAGAGAGGCTGACGAGCAACCTGTCTCCCGGAAATATCTGAGGAAAATTTGATAAAAAGAATTGGTCGATGCAGGTTCGGATGACCATTAGCGTCGAATTCCCTACCGGCGCTAAAATGAATCGCCCATGGATTTCTGTGATCATGAGCAGGTGGATCGGGGTCAACCGTTCGAAAATACCTCGAATACATCATTCTGCGTTCGCGATCATGCAGATCTATGAATTTATGGAACTCATATTCCGCGCCTTGTTGGCTGATAAACGGCATCACTTGGTAGCAAGCATATAGTGCATTTATATGAGCACGCCCCCACAGAGTGCCGACTGTATCAGCCCAATGTGTGACTTCATGGTATATTGTTCCAAGACTGTTTTTTAATGCAAACAAATCGTTTTCTCGGAGAGAGTCGATATATTTCTTCTTTTTTACTTTATTCAAATGTATTGTTTGCGACTGGAAGTCGAAATGAGCCACAGTTTCCGCATTTGGGAAGAAATTCTGTGCATCCAACATACTTTTTATTTCTTGATAATTATGCATACCCCCTCCAATTATTCCATTAATACAGTCTGCAAAATCCGTAGGCAGACAGCGAGCCAACGTCTGATGAGACAAGACAAGTTTGGCACGCGACGCTTCTGAGGAAGATAGATCAGGCGCCGCCGAAAGACTCCGATGGTTAACTGACGAACAGCCAGAGCAAAACGCCCCCCCTACCCCAAATCCCTGAACCGATACCCCACCCCCGGCTCCGTCACGATCAACCTTACCTCCCCATCATCCTCCAGCTTCTGCCGGATCTGCCCCACATACACCCTCAGATACTGCGTATCGCCCTGATGCTCCTCGCCCCAGATGGCGGTCAGCAGCTGCCGATGGGTCAGCACCGTGCCGGCGTTGCGGACGAGCAGCGCAAGCAGGTCGAACTCCTTGCGGGCTAACCGCACGTCCTTGCCGGATTTCAGCACCCGGTGGCGGGCAAGGTCAATTTCGAGGTCGCCGGTGGTGATGATGGGGGCCTCGGGCTCGCTCGGCCGGTTGCGCAGGGCGGCGCGCAGGCGGGCGAGCAGTTCGCCGACGCCGAAGGGCTTGTTGACGAAGTCGTTGGCGCCGAGGTCGAGCGCCTCGATCTTCTCGGCCTCGCGGTCGCGTGCCGACAGGATGACCACCGGCGTGCTGAGCGTGCGCCTGATATCGGTGAGCACCGCCTTGCCGTCCATGTCGGGCAGGCCGAGATCGAGCACGACGATGTCGGCCGGCGCCTCGCGCAGGGCGTCGAGCGCCGCCTGCCCGGTGTCGGCGCGCCGCACCTGATAGCCTTCGAGCTCCAGCACCGGCGCGAGGAAGCGATGGATGGCCGGCTCGTCGTCGACCACGAGGACGGTCTTATCGGTCATGTCGCCTCCTCGATCGGCAGCGACAAGGTGATGCGCGTGCCGTGGCCGCTCGCGATGGGGCTTTCCGCCGTGGCCGTGCCGCCGTGCAATGCCAGGATGCCCTGGGTGATGGCAAGGCCGAGGCCGCTGCCGTCGCCGCCATCGCCCAGGTTTCTCGCGCCGCGCACGAACTTGTCGAAGACGCGCGGCAGGATGTCCGGCGCGATGCCCGGCCCGTCGTCCTCCACCGCAAGGCGCAGCCAGTCGCCGTCTGTCTCGGCGCTGAGGGTGACCTGCACCCTGGGGCCGCCGTGGCGCGCCGCGTTGGCTACCACGTTGGACAGCGCCTGCTCGATCAGACTGGCGTCGGCCTTCACCATGGGTAATCCCTGGGGCACCGAGAGCGTCAACCGGCCGGCCATGCCGCGCCGCCGTGCCTGATCGGCCAGCCGGTCGGCGATCTCGCCGATGTCCACCCAGTCGCGGCGGATATCGAGGGCGCCGGCTTCGAGCCGCGTCATGGAGAGCAGGTTGCGCACCATGCCGTCGAGCCGCTCGCCCTCCTCGCGGATGGAGGAGAGAAGATCGGCGCGCTGCTCGGGCCGGAGCCGGTCGCCGAAGTCGATCAGGCTGGTGGAGGCCCCGAGGATGGAGGCGAGCGGCGTGCGGAAGTCGTGGCTGATCGAGGCGAGCAGCGTGTTGCGCACGCGCTCGGTCTCCGCCTCGCCGCGCGCCCGGTCGGCCTCCTGGGCCAGATAGGCGCGGTCGATGGCCGAGGCGGCCTGCTCGGCAAGGGCATGCAGCAGCGACAGCTCATCTTCCTCAAGCGCGCCGCCGGGACCGACCTCGACGCCCAGTGCCCCCACCGGCCGCCGCCCGATGGTGAGCGGCAGGAACATGAAGGTACAGTCGCCGAAGAACCGGCTGCCGGCGCCGGCCACTTCCTTGCAGCCGAAAGCCCATTCCGCCGCCGACAGCGCGGTGTCATCCAGCGTCGCGCCCTCGGGCGAAATGGCGGCCAGCGTCAGCCGCTCGTCGTCGCCGATCAGAACGGCGGCCGGCTTGCCGGTGAAGGCGTTGACCTCGGAGACCACGGCCTCGGCGACATCCGCGCGGCCGGCCGACGTCGAGAGCCGGCGCGTGAAGGCATAGAGCCGCTGGACCGCCCGCTCGCGCGCCATCGCCACCCGGGACCGCTCGCGCGACTGGCCGGCCAGCGCCGCCGTGATCACCGCCACGATCAGGAAGGCGGTGAGCGCCAGAAGCTCGCGCGGCTGCGCAACGTTGAGCGTGTAGAGCGGCGTGATGAAGAAGAAATTATAGCCGAGGAAGGCGACGACGGCGCCCAGCACCGCCGGCCAGATGCCGTAGCGGATGGCGGGAAACAGCACCGAGAGCAGCAGCACCAGCGCGACATCGGTCAGGTCGAACCAGCGCTGCACGGTGTCGGCCAGGATCAACCCGACGGAAACGCTGACCAGCGCCTCGACATAGCCGACAAACGGCCCCGGCCGCAGCCATTCGGCGCGGGTCGCCAGGTTGAGATCGACGACCGGCGGCGTGGCGCTTCGCGCTGCCGGCGGCACGAAGCGGGGTGGGTTCTCAACCACGGTGCGGCGGACTGCCTCCGAGCTCATGTCCTCTGCCTCCCCCAGTGCGTTTCTGTCTGGTCTCCCACAATCAAGTGGTAGCGGGAATTCGCTGCCTCATCAACGAACGACCGTTGGCATGATTACTTGCCGCGAACACCAAGCAAAGCTGGGCGAACTACTGGAGTTGACGGGCGCGGGCTGCAGCGGCCTTGAGGCGCCAGTGCCCGAGAACGGCGGCGCAGGCAACGCGCCCCGGCGATCCAGCTTGCCGAAAGGTCGATGCCGTAAACGGGCCGACAGAAAAATCAAAGTCTAGATGCGCGCCATTAATATGATTTTTATGCCTTCGCATGAAAAAGGGATGCATAACCGGAGGTCCTCGACATGATGACTGTGAGTAATTTCTTAAGACTTCTCTTCGGCGTGATGCTCATAGTCCTCGTAGGGGTTCTAAGTCAGTCGGCCTGGCGGTCGTGGGACGAACTCAGCAATGCAAGGCGCATCGAGGCGGCCACCCGCGCCTCGGCCGGCCTGTTCGAGGCCATGGCCGACTTGCGCCTCGAGGGCTCGCTCACCCTGGGTCTGCTGAGCCGCCCTGACCCCGGCACGCCGCTCCCCTACTGGGCGCCGGCGCGCGAGGGCCAGATCAGGGGCCTCACCCAGGCCATCGATGAAATCAAGGGCGCCGACCTCGCCGACAGCGACAGCATCGTCAAGCAGTTGACGGATGAACTCGAACAGCTGAAGGCGCTGCACAAGGCCACGGCCGATGCGATCGGCAAGTCCAAGGCGGACCGGCCGGCCGATCTGGCTCAGAAATACACTGACTTCACGACGAACGCCCGCAACATGCTGACCGATGTCAGCACCAAGCTGCAGGCGTCGATCATGCTGCAGGACCCGGTGGTCGACCAGTTCGTGTCGCTGCACAATCTCAGCTGGACCATGCGCTCTTCCGCCGGCGAGGCGCTGACCAACATCACCAACAACGTGATGACCATCGGCGATATCCCCGCCACCGCGGTCACGGACCAGGCCGCCATGCACGGCCGCATCGACTTCATCTGGGCGACGCTCAACGACCGCCTCAAGACCCTGCCCAAGTCGCCGGATCTGACCAACGCCCTGGCCGATGCTCAGAGCAAGTATTTCGACCCGGCCTTCCGTACCACGCAGACCACCTTCCTGAAGCAGCTGATGGCCGGCCAGAAGCTGGACCTGACCCGCGACCAGTGGGATGGCAAAGTCATTCCGACGGTGATGACGCTGGCCAATGTTGCGCTGGCGCTGATCCAGTCGGCCAGCCAGGCCGCCGACACCAAGGCCGGCGCCGCCCTGGTCGACCTCGAGGTATCCCTCGGCCTGCTGTTCGCATCGCTGGTCTTCACCCTGGTGGTATTCCTGGCCATCGGCCGCCGCGTCACCAAGCCCTTGCAGAACCTTACCACCACCATGCAGTCCATCGCCGACGGCGCGCTGGAGACGGAAATCGCCGGCACCAGCCGTCAGGACGAGATCGGCGCCATGGCCCGCACGCTGGCGGTGTTCCGCGACAGCCTCAGCCGCAATCGCGAACTGGAACTCGAAAGCGCCAGGAGCCGCGAAGCCTCCGAGCACGACCGCAAGGCCATGCTGGCCGATCTGGCATCGCGCTTCGAGAACGTGGTGGGCAGCATCGTCTCCTCGGTGTCCACCTCGGCCCATGATCTTCAGACGGCGGCCAGCACCCTGCAGGACGCCACCGACGAAACCAGCATGCGCTCCAACAATGTCGCCGCCGCCGCCGAACAGGCCTCGTCCAACGTCGCCAACGTGGCCGGCGCCGCCGAGGAGCTGGGCGCTTCCGTGCAGGAGATCGGCCGGCAGATCGCCAGCTCGGCGGAACTGTCGCAGGCCGCCGTCAACGAGGCCCGCACCACCGCCGTGGTGGTCAGCGAGCTTTCCGACGCCGCAACGCGCATCAGCGACGTGCTCGGCCTGATCTCCAACATCGCCGGCCAGACCAACCTGCTGGCCCTCAATGCCACCATCGAAGCGGCGCGTGCCGGCGAGATGGGCAAGGGCTTCGCGGTGGTCGCTGCCGAGGTGAAGGAGCTGGCCAACCAGACCTCCAAGGCCACGGCCGACATCTCCGCCCAGATCAGCGCCATTCAGGACTCGACCGGCCGCGCCGTCAGCGCCATCAGCGGCATCGCCGGCATGATCGAGAACATGAACCACCTGACCCTGCAGGTCAGCGAGTCGATCGGCGCCCAGAACGCTGCCACCACCGAGATCGTGCATTCCATCTCGCAGGCCAGCATGGGCGCCAGCGACGTGACGCAGAACATCTCCAGCGTCGCCCAGGCGGCCCTGCATTCGGGAACCGCCGGCAAGCAGGTTCTGTCGGCGTCGTCGGTGCTGATGGCCCAGGCCAACCAGATGCGCGAGGAAGTCGACCAGTTCCTCAAGACGGTCCGCGCCGCCTGACGCACAGAGATCAGCAAAGCAACACCTTGAAATCGCTCCTCGGCAACGAGGGGCGATTTTTCATTTTGCCTTCTGCAAACCTGCGTCAAGCCTCCACGGAATCTGGAGAAAACACGGCATAAAGCCGGCATTAACAAGACTTTCCTGCCGCGCTGCCGAAACTCAGTTCGACTTCAGCTTGCCGACATATGGCTCGTCGCGAGAAACCCGTCGTGGCCGTTTCCGGCCCGGCAAATCTGGATGACCTGCGTTTAGATGGCCGACTTCCTGCCCTTCTCCCGCCCCGCGATGGGCGGAGATGAAATCGCCGCGGTGGCCGAGGTTCTGCGCTCCGGCTGGATCACCACCGGCCCCAAGGCAGCGGAACTCGAGGCCAGCTTTGCGGCCCTCACCGGCGCCCGCCACGCCGTGGCCGTCAGCTCGGCCACCGGCGGCATGCACGTGACACTGCTGGCGCTGGGGATCGGCCCGGGCGACGAGGTGATCACCCCCTCGCTCACCTGGGTGTCGACGCTCAACATGATCGAGCTCCTGGGCGCCACGCCGGTGATGATCGACGTCGACCGCGACACGCTGATGGTGACGGCCGAGGCCATCGAGGCGGCGATCACTCCGCGCACCAGGGCCATCGTCCCCGTGCATTACGCTGGCGCGTCCCTCGATCTCGACCCGATCCGCACTGTTGCCCGTCGCCATTCCATCGCGCTGATCGAGGACGCGGCGCATGCGAGCGGCACCACCTACAAGGGCCGGCACGTCGGCGGCGAGGGAACGGCGATCTTCTCCTTTCACGCCATCAAGAACATGACCTCAGCCGAAGGCGGCATGATCGTCACCGACGACGCCGATCTCGCCGATCGCATCCGCAGCCTGAAGTTCCACGGCCTCGGCGTCGATGCCTTCGACCGGTTGACACAAGGGCGCGCGCCGCAGGCCGAGGTGATCCGCCCCGGCTTCAAGTACAATCTGCCGGACATTGCCGCCGCCATCGCGCTGGTGCAGCTCAAGGCGCTCGCCGCCCACAATGCCCGCCGCACCGAGCTCGCCACCCGCTACTTCTCGCAGTGGGGCGACCTGCCGCTTCAGCCGCTCGCCCTCGCCGAATGGCCGCACCAGCACGCCTGGCACCTGTTCATCGTCCGCGTCGACGAGACGCGATGCGGCATCGACCGCGACGGGCTGATGGCGGCGCTCAAGGAGCGCGGCATCGGCAGCGGCCTGCATTTCCGGGCCGCTCACACCCAGAAATTCTATCGAGAGCGCTATCCGGCGCTGCGACTGCCCAACACCGAGTGGAACTCCGCGCGCATCTGCTCCCTGCCGCTGTTCCCCGACATGACGGATGCCGATGTCGACCGGGTGGTCTCTGCGCTGAAGGAGATCGTCAAAGCATGAACCGCCTGGACATGCCGCCCATCACCAAGGTGTCGGTGGTCATCCCCGTCTACAACGAGGAAGAAAGCCTTCCCGAGCTGATCGACCGCACCGTTGCCTCCTGCCGGCGGCTCGACTGCGATTATGAGATCCTGCTCGTCGACGACGGCAGCTCCGACCGCTCCGCCGCCATCATGACCGAGGCGGCCGAGGCGCCGGACAGCCGGGTGATCGCCGTCATCCTCAACCGCAACTACGGGCAGCATTCGGCCATCATGGCCGGCTTCGGCCACGTGTCGGGCGATCTCATCATCACGCTCGACGCCGACCTGCAGAACCCGCCGGAGGAAATCCCGCATCTGGTGGAAGTGGCCGCCAACCACGACGTGGTCGGCACCATCCGCGCCAACCGGCGCGACAGCCTGTTCCGCAAGAGCGCCTCGCGCATGATCAACTTCCTGATCCAGCGCACCACCGGCAAGGCGATGAGCGACTATGGCTGCATGCTGCGGGCCTATCGCCGGCCGATCGTCGAGGCCATGCTGAACTGCCACGAGCGCAGCACCTTCATCCCCATTCTCGCCAACACCTTCGCCCGCCGCGCCACCGAAATCGAGGTGCACCACGCCGAGCGCGAGCATGGCGATTCCAAATACAGCCTGATGAAGCTGATCAACCTGATGTACGATCTGGTGACCTGCCTCACCACCACGCCGCTGCGTCTCCTCAGCGTCGTCGGCTCAGTCATCGCGCTCGGCGGCTTCGCACTCACCATCCTGCTTCTCGCGCTGCGCCTGTTCTTCGGCGCCATCTGGGCGGCCGAAGGCGTGTTCACGCTGTTCGCCATCCTGTTCTTCTTCATCGGCGCCCAGTTCGTCGCCATGGGGCTGCTCGGCGAATACATCGGCCGCATCTACAACGACGTCCGCGCCCGCCCCCGTTACTTCGTCCACACCGTGGTCGGTGAGAGCTACCGCCGCACCCATGAGGGCAACCCATCATGAAAGCTGTCGTATTCGCCTATCACGATCTCGGCTGCATCGGCCTGAAGGCGCTGGTCGAGGCCGGCTATTCGGTCGAGGCGGTGTTCACCCACGCCGACAATCCGGGCGAGAACCAGTTCTTCGCCTCGGTCGCCCGCACCGCCGCCGACCTCGGCATTCCCGTCTACGCGCCGGAGGATGCCAACCATCCGCTGTGGGTCGAGCGCATCAAGGCCATGGCGCCCGACGTCATCTTCTCCTTCTACTACCGCAACCTCCTGAAGGCCGATCTCCTGGCGCTGGCGCCCAAGGGCGCCTTCAACCTGCATGGCTCGCTGCTGCCGCGCTATCGTGGCCGGGCGCCGCTCAACTGGGTGCTGGTCAACGGCGAAAAGGAAACCGGCGTCACGCTGCACCGCATGGTGGCGAAAGCCGATGCCGGCCCGATCCTTGCCCAGAAGCGGGTGGCGATCGACGACAGCGACACCGCCCTCACCCTGCACCACAAGCTGAAGGCCGCGACCAAGAGCCTGCTCACCGAAGTGCTGCCGAGCATCGCCGCCGGCACTGCCGAGGAGACCGAGCAGGATCACGCCAAGGCCACCACCGTCGGCCGCCGCACGCCGGAAGATGGCCGCATCGACTGGCAGAAACCGGCCCGCAGCGTCTACAACCTCGTCCGCGCCGTGACGCAGCCCTGGCCCGGCGCCTTCAGCTACGCCGGCACCACCAAATTCATCGTCTGGCAGGCCAAGGTGCGTGACGATGTCGCCACGGCACGTCCCGGCACCGTGCTCAGCACCGCACCCTTCATCGTCGCCTGCGGCAGCGGCGCGCTGGAGATCACCGCCGGCCAGGGCGAGGAAGGCATCTACCTTCAGGGCGCCCAGCTCGCCGAAAGCCTCGGCCTCGTCAGCGGCGCGCTCTTGAACTCCGCCCCTGTGGTCGCCGCCAAGCGGCCGACCCGCGTACTGATCCTCGGCGTCAACGGCTTCATCGGCAACCACCTCACAGAGCGGCTGCTCGCTGATGGCAACTACGAGGTCTACGGCCTCGACATCGGCTCGGATGCCATCTCGCGCTTCCTCGGCAACCCGCGCTTCCACTTCGTCGAGGGCGACATCTCCATCCACTCGGAGTGGATCGAGTATCACATCAAGAAGTGCGACGTGATCCTGCCGCTGGTCGCCATCGCCACGCCCATCGAATACACGCGCAACCCGCTGCGCGTCTTCGAGCTCGACTTCGAGGAAAACCTCAAGATCGTCCGCTACTGCGTCAAATACGGCAAGCGGATCATCTTCCCGTCGACCTCCGAGGTCTACGGAATGTGTACCGATAGCAACTTCGACGAGGACAAGTCGGATCTGGTGGTCGGCCCGATCAACAAGCAGCGCTGGATCTATTCGGTGTCCAAGCAACTGCTCGACCGCATCATCTGGGCCTATGGCGAGAAGGAAGGCCTGCGCTTCACCCTGTTCCGTCCCTTCAACTGGATGGGCCCGCGCCTCGACAATCTCAACGCCGCCCGCATCGGCTCGTCGCGCGCCATCACCCAGCTGATCCTCAACCTCGTCGAGGGCACGCCGATCAAGCTGATCGACGGCGGCGCCCAGAAGCGCTGCTTCACCGACATCAAGGACGGCATCGAGGCGCTGTTCCGCATCATAGAGAACCGCGACGGGCTCTGCGACGGAGAGATCATCAACATCGGCAACCCGGACAACGAAGCGAGCATCCGCGAGCTCGCCGAGATGCTGCTCGCAAGCTTCGAGAAGCACCCGCTGCGCGACCGCTTCCCGCCGTTCGCCGGCTTCCGCGAGGTGGAAAGCGCGAGCTACTACGGCAAGGGCTACCAGGACGTCGAGCATCGCAAGCCGAGCATCCGCAACGCCGAGCGGATCCTGAAGTGGCGGCCGACCATCGACATGGCTCACACCATCGACGAAACGCTCGACTTCTTCCTGAAGACGGTGGATCACGATCCCGCCGCCAAGTTGGGCCTTGAAACGCCTGAGACGAAGGCGCCCATTCGCGTCGTCAAATCAAAAGCGTCGCTCGTTTCCGCCAGATGAAAAAGGTCGGCCTGCGCATCGATGTCGATACCTTCAGGGGAACGCGCGACGGCGTTCCCCGCCTCCTCGACCTGCTCGACTGGCACGAGGTGAAGGGAAGCTTCTTCTTTTCCGTCGGGCCGGACAACATGGGTCGCCATCTCTGGCGCCTGATGCGGCCGACCTTCCTCACGAAGATGCTGCGCTCCAGGGCCGCTTCGCTCTATGGCTGGGACATCCTGCTCGCCGGCACCGCCTGGCCGGGCCGAGAGATCGGCACGGCGCATGCGGCGGTGATCGACGCTTCGGCCAAGGCCGGCCACGAGATCGGCCTGCATGCCTGGGATCATTTCGCCTGGCAGACCTGGGCCGGCGTCTGGGATCGGACGCGCATGGCCCGCGAGATCGCAAAGGGTCTCGACGTGCTCTCCACCATCGTCGGCCACCGCATCGATTGCTCGGCCGTTGCCGGTTGGCGGGCCGACCAGACGGCCATCGAGGCCAAACAGGGCTTCGGCTTCCGCTACAACAGCGACTGCCGCGGCACCGCTCCCTTCCGCCCTCGCCTTGCCGACGGCTCGCTCGGCACGCCGCAGATCCCGACGACGCTGCCGACCTGGGACGAGGTGGTGGGGCGCGAAACCACCGCCGCCGACTTCAATGCCTACATTCTCGACAAGCTTCGGAAGGCCGAGGGCACGCCTGTCTACGTCATCCACGCCGAGGTGGAGGGCATCGCCATGGCCAAAGAGTTCGACGAGCTCCTTGCCAAGGCAAAGGGCGCCGGCATCGCCTTCTGTCCGCTCGGTAACCTGCTGCCCAAGGACATCGCCACCCTGCCCGATGGCCAGGTGACACGTGGCAGCATGGCCGGCCGTGATGGCTGGCTGGGCGTCCAGGCTCCGGCGGAGGCGCGCTGACATGAAGCGCTGGCAACTGTTCTTCTGGTTGGCGCTGATCCCGCTCGCCTATGTCCTGCCGCTGCCGGGCCGTCGCCTGTGGCTGCCCGACGAGCTGCGCTATGGCGAAATCAGCCGCGCCATGCTGGCCGGCGGCAGCTGGATCTCGCCGCATTTCCTGGGGCTGCGCTATTTCGAGAAACCGGCCGGCGGCCTCTGGATCAACGCCTTGGGCATGGGCCTCTTCGGTCAGAACAACTTCGGCGTCCGCGCCGGCGCTGTGATCTCCACCCTCATCGCCGCCGCCATCATCTACTGGCTCGCCATGCACATCTGGCGCGACAAGCGGACGGCGCTGTTCGGCCTCGCCATCTATCTCTCGTCCTTCCTGGTCTATGCCGTCGGCACCTATGGCTCGGTCGATGCCGCAGTGACGCTGTGGCTCATCGCCGCCATGGCCGCCTTCTGGGTAGCCAACGCGGCGAACACGCCCGGCGGACGCGTCGGCGGCTATCTCCTGCTCGGCGTCGCCTGCGGTCTCGGCTTCCTCACCAAAGGCTTCCTCGCGCTGGTGGTGCCCGTCATCGCCGTGCTGCCCTACGTCATCGTCGAGAAGCGCTGGAGGGAGGTGCTGACCTATGGCCCGCTCGCCATCCTGAGCGCCGCGCTCGTCTCGGCGCCCTGGGCGATCGCCATCTGGCGCGAGCAGCCGGACTTCTGGCCGCATTTCTTCTGGGTGGAACACATCCAACGCTTTGCCGACAGCGCCCACGCCCAGCACAAGCAACCCTTCTGGTTCTACATTCCGGTGTTCATCCTGGGCACGCTGCCCTGGCTGGCGCTCTTGCCCGCCTCGCTCGCCCTCGGCTGGACGGAGCGGCGCAAGGACCCGGCACTGATCTATCTGCTGGGATGGGTGGTCATGCCGCTCGCCTTCTTCAGTCTCGCCGAAGGCAAGCTGCCAACCTACATCCTGCCGTGCATGGCGCCGCTCGCCCTGCTCATGGCCCGGCGAGCCCGCACGCTCGGCACCGACGTGCTGTTCGTCGCCAACGGCTGGATCAACCTCGTTCTGGGGCTCGGTCTCGGCGTCACCGCGCTCGCCCTCATGCTGCCCTGGGGCATCGCCCTGAAGCTCCCCTTTGCGGCCGGCGAAGGCGACAAGCTGGCGCTCGCCGCCATGGCCCTGCTCGCCTGGGGCGCCATCGGCTGGCTGACGCTACGGCGGCCGAACCGGCGCTGGCACTGGGCCGCCCTCTGTCCGATCGGCCTCGCGCTGGTGGCCGGCAGCATTCTTCCGCAAGCGGTCATCACCGACAAGAACCCGCAATGGTTCCTCGGCGAGGTTGCGCCTGCCCTCACCGGCAGCCGCTACGTGTTGGCCTACGGCCCCGGCTGGGCCTCGGCCATCGCCTACACCGGCAAACGCGACGATGTGCTGATCTACAATTGGCCGGGCGAAGTGGCCGATGGCCTCGCCTATGCCGACGGCGCCGACCGCTACGTCAGTGCCGACGCCTTCCCCGATTGGCTCGCCAGCCATCGGCACGACGGCAACGTGTCGCTGGTGATGCCGCTTGCCAAAACCGATCAACCCGTCACCATGAACCCGGCGCCCGACCGGATCATCCGACAGGGCCGCATGGCGCTCTTCTGGTACAAGCAGCAATGATCGACATCCTCGCCGTCAACATTCTGACCTGCGCCGGCCAGCTGGCGCAAAAGCAGGCGGCGAGCGGCGAACCCAGGCGAGGCTCGCGAACGCGGCACGTGCTCACCTGGCTTGGCATCAGTCTCCTCTGCCTTGGCTCGGCCATGCTGCTCTGGCTGTCGGTGCTGCAGCGCGTGCCCGTCGGCGTCGCCTATCCGATGCTGAGCCTCAACTTCATCCTGGTGACGCTCGCCGCCCGCTGGCTCTGGCATGAGACGATCACCACGCGGCAGTGGCTCGGCATCGCGCTGATCGTGCTCGGCGTCATCTTCGTGGGGCGCGGCGCATGACCACCATTATTCCCAAAGGGTTCGCCCCGGCCCTCCTCAGCGTGCTACTGGCCAGCAGCGCCCAGCTCCTGATGAAATGGGGTATCGCCGCCCTGCCGCCGATGGCCGATCCGATGACCTTCGTGCCGGCCCTTTGGCACGTCTGGCCGGCGACGCTCGCCGTCGCCACCGGTCTGTTCTTCTATGTCGCATCGATGCTGAGTTGGTATTTCGCGCTGAAATCGCTGCCGCTCAGCATCGCCTACCCGCTGATCAGCCTCAGCTACGTCATCGTCTGGCTCGCCGCCATCGCCCTCCCCACCTTCCCCGACACCTTCAGCCTAGGGATGGCGGGCGCCATGGCGATGATCCTCGCGGGCATTTATCTGGTGTGCGGGAAGCGGAAGGGGGGATGAGGAAAAATAGTCTGGTTCAGCTCATGCTCCAGGCAACCTGTCGTCAGTCTCTCGAGCCATCAACGATACGAACAACTCGGACGTCAGCGCCGACAACGTAGTACAGGACGAGCCATCGTTCGCAGACAACAGCACGAGCACCCTCGGCAATCTCGAGGCGCGCAGGGCCCATTTCCGGATATTCTTTCAGCATCGCTACGCGACGCTCGATCCGATCGATAACCGCATCTGCTACGCCTGGATCGTTGGCCTCGGCAACCCACAGCCAAATATCCAGCATGTCGGCACTGGCCTGCCGGGAATAAACGACACTGGCCATGATTTTCAGGTCTTCGCCGCCAACCGCTTGCGACCCTCGGCCTTGATCGCCTCGGTATCCAGCGGGCGATAGTCCCCGCTATCGATACCCTCTTTCCAGGCTTGCTGAAGCCAGCGGAGCTTTTCCGCCTCCTGGCTGTCCTGCTTTTCGAGAAGCCGCAGCGCCTCCCGCACCACTTCGCTCGCCGACGTATAGCGGCCGGAATCCACCTTGCCTTTGACGAACTGTACCAACTCGTCGGTCAGTGAGACATTGAGGTTCATGGCCTATCTCCTTTGTCCTCAATATGAAGCGACCACAAGGAATGTCAAACTTTGTTATTTTCTGCGCAAGTGCCAGACGCGGCCCTCTCCCGGCGCTCTCACGGGAATTCACCTGGTGTGCGGGAGATGAGGGGAAGCTAACGGCGACATCAGCGCCGACCGCTAGAGAGCATGGCCGTCGCCAGTTGCGGAGGCAGGCATCGGAGTCGTTCTGGCAAGCCTTCCTGCGAATGAAGCGAACATTTTCTGGCAGGGCATCTCGATCACGAGATAGGTGACCAGCGACGTGCAGATCAACAGGATGAAGAACACGACCGGCAATATCAGTTCCACAAGCAGCAGATGGTCACCGACCAAGCGCGCCACGGCATTGACGACTTTCTGCGTGACGTGGATCAACAATAGCGCATGCGTCATATAGATTGAGTAGGAGAGCTTGCCGAGCCATTGCACAGGACGCGTGCAAAGAACCATTGAGATCGGCCCCCGGTCGCCCGCGTAAGCCAAGACAAGAAACGAAAACACGACCGGCGCGGCAAAGCGTGCATTCGGCAACATGGCGGCCGCGACGATCAACGACACGGCCGAAGCTGCGGCCAGGATCTCGAAGTGCCCCAAGGACAAACGTCGGACCGCATCGGTGCGGAACAGCGTTTCCGCGATGACACCGGCAAAAAAACCCGTGAGACAGCGCGCAATTGCAAGGTAACCTGTTGTCTCCATGCCGTCGGGCGCCCAAACCAGAACCGCGCCCCAGGCAGCCACCGCAAGGCAAGTGAACATGGCAACGCGCCCGCGCCTCAGCGGGCGGCTTGCCACGACCAGCAAGGCGAACACAAGATACGTCCAGAATTCTGCCGAAATACTCCAGCTCGAATAATTCCACGTAAGTTCGGACGGCGACAGAAAAGGCTGGACGAGCAGCAGGTTGGGCAAGATCATCGCAGGGGCGCGAATATCCGAAAACGGCGGCAATCCGGACGAAAGACCACCACGGATCGATGCCACCAGCTCAATGGCAATCAGAACAGCCAGAAGAGACGCATGGAGCGGCCATAACCGACCAAAGCGGCGAATGGCAAAGGCGAGCACATTGCCCCCCTTGTCGAGCTCGGCGGTGTAGGTGCGCGCAATGACAAACCCGGACAAGACAAAGAAGAAATCGACGGCCAGCGAAAGGCAGTCGAGCGGTGGCAGATCGGGAAAAAAGCCGGACGCCTTGTAGTGAAGCGTCACAACCGCCAGAGCGCCCGCGCCTCGCCAGCCGTCGAGTGCCCTATGCCGCATGTCCAGACTTCCCCCGAGGAGAGCACTTCATCCTGAGAGGGTAGTCCCAGTCGTTTCAACAAAGAGTTTCCATAACCGCGTGGCGATCAGCTCGCCGACGCCACTGCCGGCTCTCCAGGCCCATTCTGGCCATTGAGGTACATCCGGCCATAGCGAGCGGGTGACAGGCCCGCATATCGGGCAAAGGCAACGCTGAAGGAACTGGATGAACTGTAGCCGACACGCTCGGCGACTTGATCCAAGCCAAGCTCCTGCCCGCGGAGAAGGCGTCCGGCCAAGGCCATTCGCCATGCCAGAAGATATTCCATCGGCGGCATGCCCACCGTCCGGCTGAAACGAGCGAAGAAAGCCGACCGCGACAAAGACGCTTCGGAAGCGAGGCCAGCGACCGTCCAGGGATATTCCGGACGGGCATGGAGGACGCGCAACGCCGCCGCAACGCGATCATCGGCAAGACCGCGAGCCAGACCCGGCGGTGCATTTTCTGTCTCTGAGCCGCATCGCAAAGCCTCGATCAGCAGCACCTCCAGCAGCCGTTCGAGCACAAGTTCGCGCGCTGGCCGATGCGCACGGGTCTCCTCGCCGACCAATTGCGTCAGCATCGCGAGCCGTGGCTCTCCGCGCGCTAGGACAAGACGCGGAAGCAGCGGCACGAGCAGTGCCACATCCGGCGATCCGAACGAACAATGCCCGATCTGGATGCGGAGGTTCAACGGCTCGTCTTCCCGGCCGACACGAAAGCGCCCCTCGCCGATCTCGATCGGTTCTTCCGGTGTCTCGTCCTGCGGCAAGTCCAGGCTTTCCTTGATGAGGTCGCGCATGGCTGGCACCAGCAGGAAATCCCCGGCGCGCAAGATCAGGGGCGTTTGCCCGTCGACCGTCACACGGCAATGCCCCTCGAGCACCGCGCAGTAGAAGGGATCGCCCGTTCCCTTTCGCCGGAACCTCCAAGAGCCGCCGCACTCTATCAGCTTGGAAAAGCGGGCCCTCGGTTGGAGCAGCGTGACCACTTCGGCGAGCGGGTCGATCTTCATGCAGGACCATTTCGAAAGAAATCGATACTTTGAACCATAGCCCGTCCTGAACGGCACCGCTAGATTGATTTCGGCATCAAGAGGCGGAGAAACCCATGCCTGCAATCTTCATTACCGGCTGCTCATCCGGCTTCGGCCTGGAAACAGCCCGGCTGTTCCTCGAGCGCGGCTGGGACGTAATCGCGACCATGCGGACGCCCAATGCCGAAATCATTCCGCCGTCCGAGAGGCTCCGCCTCCTGCAGCTCGACGTGACCGATGCTGCAAGCATCGCCCGTGCGGTTGCCGAGGCGGGTCCGATCGATGTTCTGGTCAACAACGCCGGTTTCGGTGTGCCATCCCCGGTCGAACTGACCGCCCCCGACATGGCGCGCGCCATGTTTGAGACCAACACGCTGGGCACGCTTGCGATGATCCAGGCGCTGCTTCCATCGTTTCGCGAGCGACGGTCGGGCGTCATCATCAACGTCTCCTCGTCGACCACACTGAAGTCGTTGCCCATGGTCGGCGTCTATCGCGCCACCAAGGCCGCGGTGAATTCCCTGACCGAGACGCTGGCCCTTGAAGTGAAGCCGTTCGGCGTGCGCACCCACCTGGTCATACCGGGAAGCGCGCCTGAAACGCGGTTCGGCGCCAATGGACTGCCTCATCTCAGGGGCAGCGACAACATCGACTACGCGCCTATGGCCGAGCGCATCGTAACCCACATGCGCGATCGCTCGGGACCGACGACCCGCGCCTCCGACGTCGCGGCGGCCATCTGGCGATGCGCGACCGATCCGGCATCGCCATTCCGTCTCGCGGCCGGGCGCGATGCGGAAGCCTTGATGGGTGAGGCGGGATAAATGACTAAGTCTTCTGGGCGGCTTTCCCGATGGAGCAAGTCGAGCTTCGAGATTTGAGAGCGGCGGTCTGCACTAAGATCGTCGCCCGACCATCCCGGTCAGTCCGAGCATCAAACGCGACAGCTCGCTTTGCCTGGTTGTCCCGGTTTTCTCGAAGATCGAGTGAAGCTGGGCGCGAATGGTGCCGACGGATACGGCGCGCATCTGCGCGATTTCCTCCACCTTCTTTCCCTGAGCCACCGATTTTGCGATCTCGGCCTCCGCATGGGTCAGATCGTAAAGCGCAATGAGCACGCTCGACTCGACGACGCTCTCATTTTTGGAACTCACCAGAACGAGAATGAGATCAGCCACGCCGAAGATGTCTTTTGCGACGCCGGCGACCGGCAGAAAATGACCGACCATGGCAGGTGTGGTTTCCGTCGCCTCGATGGCCAGCGAACCGCCGAACTGCCCGACGCCCGTTTCGCACAATGCCCGCCATCGACTGTTCGCGGCCTTGGAAGCGAAGGCGATGGACTCGTGCCTGTCGATGATCACGCTGGGAACGAGCGCCTGCAGACTGGAGTTGGCAAGGACCATCCGGCCTTTGAGCATGGCGCAGGCGGGCAATCCGAGCGCATCGAGAAGGTTGACCGCCGACCTGACCTGCTCGAAGCGGACGCGGGCAGCCAGCAGCGCCGCCCGTGCGAGGTGGGGACGGATCACCGAGAGACCTTCGATCGTGTCGTCGGGCAAAGGTCCTGCGTCATAATCTCGATGCACCGAGATCTTGATCACATCTCCGGTCGGAGACAGGATCGATGTGCCGGCGTGCCAGTAGAAACCTTGAGGTCGCATAAAACCTCGATAGTATTCGCTGGCTTCCATTTCCTCGATGGACATCACTTCCCTGTCCATGATGAAGCGTGGTTCATTGAATTTCTGGATGCGCTCCCTGGTCGCCAGGTAAGGATTGCGCTTGATCCAATTTTCCCGAAAATAGATGTGCATTCCTTCGACGGACGCATCGTTGCATCTCCACCGTATGTCGCTCGTCGGTGGTGCGGCCATGATCACTCCCTTGTCGCAGCCCGCTCTTCTGGCCAACTGTTCCATGACGCCCTGACCGGACCAAAGATCAGGCACTGCCGCGGATTCATAGATGCGTCCGATGAAGTCAGCGTCCATGTGTCCCCCTCATGTTCACTGTTTCCCGTCTTGATAGGCGCGCACGAAAAAACGCACACATTGTTATCTATATCAGATGATATATGCGATTTCACCAATAGAATCATAGTCTATCTCCACCGCGACCGAACAACGCGGCAGCAAGAATGCCTGTATGAACAACTTTCTGGAGAGCGATCCAGAATATACTCGCCATTTTGGCGATGTCGTTGATCACCGTGACTTTGTAAAGTGGCCTCGGAGGCAAACATGGGGAGGGTGAGCCCAAACCTGCTTCTATCGAAGGGAGAGTTCGTTCTGTCCTCGATCTTTTTGGAAGCTGCGCCTAGATCGTCAAAGTCAGCTCGCGCACTCACGCTTACAAGATTGTTTGCAATCAGCGCAAGGACATCGCCACATCGAAACGTGAGAATAAATAGAAAATATGCCTGAATAACTGAAATTTAGAAGATTCAACTTGGTCATACACAGAGCGTGCGAAATGGATATACGTACCAGACGGCGCATAAAGGTGCTTTTCGGGTTGTTTGTTCTGTACTCGGTAGCGCTGCCAATCGCGGAAGAGTTGAAAAGACCATCCCACCCTCAGGAAAGCAGCCTGGGCCTCACGCTATGGTCGTTGATGGCTGTCGTCACCGTCGTCCTGTGGCAGAGCCTCCTGATCTATGAAGCCGGCAAGACATCGGAGACCGGCCCCTTCAGCTTTGCAACGCTCGTCAAACGCAAGTGGCCGATCATGGTCGTCTTTGGCGGATGTGCGCTCGTGGTGGCCTGGCAGAGGTTGTGATGTCTCAAGCGCAACTTTTCAGCTCGATAAAGGCAGAAGGCAAAAACGACATGGCTGGTTCGACCATGCCTTTGCGTTCCGAGAGCCGATCGCGGACGAACCCAAACTGCGCCGCGTGGCTGACAACGGTGGTCACGCGCTGGCGACATCTTTCAATGATCGCGATCGTCTCCGCCGGTTGCTGCGGTGGATGTGTCGACCAGGGAGGCCAGACGGAAGCGCAGCGCGCCTACAATGCCTGCACGAGCGACTGGAACAACACCATCCGCCACCTGTCGGGATACAAGGCGGCGGTATCCGGCGTCGGCCCGAACGGCACCTCCTGCTTCTGGTCCTGGAATGCACCGTCGCCGCAAGTGGCGCTGAGCCGGGCGAGTGCCAATTGCAACCGCGCCTATTCCCGCTGCTTCACCTATTACTCCGGCTCGGGCTTCAGCGCATGGGAGCAGTGGATCAACAATCACGGCGGAAACGATCCCAACAACGCCCAAGGCAGCGCAAGCAACGACGACAGCGAGGCCCTGGAAGCCTTGTTTGGCGGCCTGTCTGCCGGGAGGTTATCGCGCTGGCGATCGCACAACGACTTACACGACAGCTCCCCGTCGCAGTTACGGTGGCGGAGGCGGCGGTGACTGCCCTGGCGCGACGATCGCAACCGATCGGTATTGTCGGCCGGCTCATTGATGAGTGCTGCTGAAGTCGGCTCGCGCCGTGGGAGAAAGACTCGTATGAATACGTAGTTCTACGTTGGAGCGCGACCAATATGAAGGATAGGCCGATGCGTGGTGCGGTTATGACGACGGCAGTTCTGTTCTTGGCCTCGGCAATAGCCAGCCCCGCATTGGCCGACCGGAACAAGGCGCTGGAGCTGCTATCGTCCGCCTGGCAATGCCCGCCGGAAACGGCCAATGCGGAGCTCTCCCCGTTTAACTGGGGAACCGTTGCCGACCGCGGCTTCGAAATGAACGACGACTTCGTCCACCTCATCGACCGAAAATACGAAATCGTTCACAACACCGAAGTGAACGAGATCACCAAGCTGAACCTCATGGCGACCACGGCGGTCAGGCCCAGCGAAATCAAGGCCGTTAGCCTGGAGGGAAGCAGCCTTGTGCTGAGATGCGCCGAACGCATCGACTGCATGGAGATCCATTCCTCGGCCAGCCTGTCGACCGATTGCAACGGATATTGTGGAGGACAGCCTTGGACATCCTCCACCTCCGTCCAGGCTATACGGCTGAGTTTTTGCGATGATGAAAGCGCCTACGCCGCATCCGAGGCTATCCGTCGTCTGGCGCCGAAGGCGGTGATTGAAACCGATGCGTCCGCGCCACCTCAACGGACCGAGCCGCTCCTATGCCGGGCAGCTGATCCAACCGGTACACCGCTGAACATCAGATCCGAGCCCGGTGGCAGCCCAACCGGAAAAACGCTCACCAACGGGGCACCGGTCGAGGTTTCCTCATTCGAAACGGATGCCAAGGGCAGGTCATGGGCCAGGGTGCCGCGTGGCTATGCCTATGCCCGGTACATGATCTGCCAAGCCCCCGAGGACGCACAATGAGCACGACCAAGAGCTTGATCGAAGGCGCCTTCATCCTTCTCTTCGTGGTTCTGGCCGCAGTCTCGAACGCCTGGGCTGAAGACGACTGCTGGGATCAGCAAAGTCTGCCGGATCAACGATCGACAGCGCTCCAAGAACATTGCGTCATAAACGAGGGCAACGTCTGCTACGACATCGTCCATTCGGCCGTCGCGGTCAATAACTGCGGCAAGAGCATCAAGCTTCACGCATCGGCCGGCACGATGTCCACAGACGTCTTTCTCGGTAGCGGGCACCGCGAAATGGTGCATTGTCTCGAGAGTGAGAACAATTGCTCGGGGGTAATCTTCACGCTGATCGAGCAACCCGGCACTGGTGGAGCAACTTCACAGCCGGCAACCCGTCCTCTCGGCGACGCGGGCGGAGATGGAGCATCGAAACCGGACAGCGATGACGATCAGGATCTGAGCGATCTCCTTGAGGAGCAGCAACTCAGGACATCGCAAGCCACGCCCCTGGCCCAGCGGCTCAAGGAAATCGACGATCAATACAAGGCTGCACTGGAGAGGCGAAAGCACGAGCTGGAAGAAGTGCGGGCGCAGGAAGCCGAGCTGAAGCGGCTGCAAGACCTCAATCGCCAGCATCAGGAGGAGATCAGGAGGTCGATGGTCAAGCCACCCAGCGCCTTCGATGAACAGTCGTTCGGAATCGAAAGCGTAATGTCGAGGTACAGCCCGGAGATGCAGGCCAAGATCCGCAGCTGCGTCATCGGTCATTCAGGGTGCAATACCTGCGATAACTCAGGCTACGGCGTACACCTCAACTGCAACAACGCGGCTGGACTGCAGTCGGCGATCCAGATTTGCTCGCCGGTCTGCGGCATCAGATGACCTGAGCAAAGAAGAGAGCGCCCATCGGCGCGCAAGGCGGTCGTGGGATAAGCCGTGACGATCCAGGCCTTTTCGCGCCTTCCGCTTGTTCACGACGTGGAGCTGGGCTTCCTCCGGCGAGACGCAGAAGTAGCCTTGTCGAGCGTCACGGGAGGCTCCAGCAAAACAGACCTGCCCCCGCTATGTAGCGTCAGCGACCACGGATCGAACACCGGCACGGCAGCCGCGATAAACTCGCTGGTATCGCGGCTGACGACGACCAGATCCTCGACGACCGCAAGGGCCGCGATGAACAGATCCGGTTGGCTGAAGGTGTGGCCGCGCTTCTAACCTGCGACATGCAGCATCTTACAGCGGAGAATGACATCTTCCCCGATGGGAAGAATGCGCCCCTCGAAAACCGGCCTTAAAGTGCGATCGAGCCAGAGGTTGAGGTCGGCCCTTCGGCTCGGATCGTCCAACTGCTCGATGCCGAAGCGTATCTCGGCAATGGTGATGTCCGACAGGAATAGAACCTCACCAGGCTGCCCCGCCAACGAGGGGCGATTTTCATTTCATGGCCAGTCGCCGTTGAGATGACGGCGCAGCGGGCTCAACCGTTCGAAGCCGAGCGAAGCCACCAGCCAAATACCCATTTCCCGAGAAAACTGGTTGTGGCATTGATCTATGTAGATTTAAAATGGAGGATTATCTGAATGCCCCGCCCGGTTTCAAGGCTTTTGCTGGCATTGCCGATACTGACGGTCTCGGCCCAAGTGGCCTGCGCCGAGGACTGCTTTGGAGGTGTCACTTGCGAAGAGGCCGCTTTAGCGGCGATGTCCTTCAAACTGGCGCGCGATTGTCCATCAGTCCTTCAGATCGCCCCCAACCGGGCGGGCGAATTCGAAAAGGTAATGTACGCGCTTCGGCACCGGCCAATGGCAAACATTTGGCCGGACGAATTTTCAGATACGCCACGTCCGCGCTCGGCCAAGGAGTGCAGAAGCGTAGCCCAAAAGGTCGCGCAGGGAGCGGTGCCCGGCCTTTATCTGGCCGTCCGCACCAAGGCAGGAAAAGCTCGCGGGAAATAGGCGCCGAGCACCTCTTGCAAGGTCATACCAATCGCAACCTTATGTTTTCTTTATTCCGCACCCAAGCAAACATATCCATTCTCAACGGCAATCACCGTATAAAGAAAACATAAAGAAGAATATTGCCGATATAAAGCCGATTTTATTTGAACGCCTCCCTCCGGATAAATATCTCCCAGGCAAGGATAGTCTGGAGTTAGCCTTGTCATGTCGGGTTCTGCGGCAAACGGCCATCATGTTCAGAGTTTTTGGGCCCTGGCGCTCGGGTCGATCGGCGTCGTTTATGGCGACATCGGCACCAGCCCGCTCTATGCGCTCCGGGAGTCGCTGAGCCACGCCGCCGAAGACGGGCTGACGCGGTCCGAGGTGATCGGCATCGTGTCGCTACTGCTTTGGTCGCTGACGCTGATCGTCACCGTCAAATACGTGCTGTTCATCCTGCGCGCCGACAACCGCGGCGAAGGCGGTACGCTGTCGCTCCTGGCGCTCGCCCAGGCCACCGTCGGCCGCAAGGCGCTGACGCTGGTCACGCTGGGCGTGGTCGGCGCGGCACTGTTCTATGGCGACGCCATCATCACCCCGGCCATCTCGGTGCTCTCGGCCGTAGAGGGGCTGGAGCTCGCCTCGCCCGGCTTTACCCGCTATGTGATCCCGCTCACCGTCGTCATCCTGATCGGCCTGTTCGCCATCCAGGCACGCGGCACCGGCAGCGTTTCCAAGTGGTTCGGGCCGATCACGCTCATCTGGTTCGCGGTGATGGCCATCCTCGGCATCGAGCATCTCGGCGACGATCCCGCCATCCTATGGGCGATCAACCCGCTGCAGGCCATCGAGTTTCTCGCCGACCACGGCTTCAGCTCCTTCGCGGTGATGGGCTCGGTGTTCCTCGCCGTCACCGGCGCCGAGGCGCTCTATGCCGACATGGGCCATTTCGGCCGCAAGCCCATCCAGTGGGCCTGGATCGCAGTCGTCTTCCCCTCGCTGGCGCTCAACTATATGGGCCAGGGCGCCATGGTGCTCGCCCGTCCCGAGACGCTGGAAAACCCGTTCTTCCTGATGGCGCCGCAATGGGCGCTGGTGCCGCTTGCCGTGTTCGCCACCGTGGCGACGATTATCGCCAGCCAGGCCGTCATCTCCGGCGCCTTCTCGCTGACCCAGCAGGCGATCCAGCTCGGCCTCCTGCCGCGCCTTGAGATCCGCCACACCTCGGCCTCACAGGTCGGCCAGATCTACATGCCCAAGGTCAACTGGCTGCTGCTTGCCGGCGTCCTCTTCCTGGTGTTCGCCTTCAAGAGCTCCAGCGCGCTCGGCAACGCCTATGGCATCGCCGTCACCGGCACCATGGTCAGCACCTCGCTGATGGCCTTCATTGTCTTCCACTATGCCTGGAAATGGCCGCTGTGGCGGGCCGTCGCTATCATCGCGCCGATGCTGGCCGTGGAAATGGTGTTCCTCGCCAGCAACCTGATGAAGCTGTTCGACGGCGGCTACGTGCCGGTGATGGTCGCCACCGCCATCGGCATCGCCATTTGGTCGTGGATGCGCGGCACCAAGCTGACGCATGCCAAGGCGCGCGCCGAGGCGATCCCGCTCACCGATCTGATCGGCATGCTCGGGCGTTCCTCGCCGGCCCGCGCCAAGGGCACCGCCGTGTTCCTCACCGCCGATCCCACCATCGCCCCCAGCGCGCTGATGCACAATCTCAAGCACAATCACGTGCTGCACGAGCAGAACCTCATCGTCACCATCGACTACGCCATGACGCCGCATGTGCCGAAGGACGAGCGGATCGAGGTGATCCCGCTCGCCGACGGTTTCAAGGAGGTGCACGTCCACCTCGGCTACATGGATGACTCCAACCTGCCAATGGCGCTGGAAAAGGCCCGCAATCACGGCCTGAAGATCGACATCATGTCGACCAGCTTCTTCATCAACCGCCGCTGGTTCAAGCCGGCAGTCAACTCGGCCATGCCGCGCTGGCAGAACCGCCTCTACATCTCGCTGACCAAGGCGGCCACCAACGCTTCAGACTTCTTCCGTCTGCCTTCCAACCGGGTGATCGAGATCGGGCAGCAGTTCAGCATCTAGGAGCAGACCCTAAGGCCGGACCGCGACGGCCACAGCAACGGAAGCGCGGCAGATAAGTGGTTGATCAGACTGCCCGACAGAATGTCGATGCTCGGATTTATTCCGCCAACAAGTGGAGCGCATGAAGCGCTCCATTCAGAAAGGTCGGTTTGGAGTTCTCGATGCAAAGCAAAGTCGTACGTCTCATGAGCATTGCATTGGTTTTGACCGCCGGCGCCGTCCCGGTCAAAGCCGAAACAACGAACATCGCTCTACGAGCCGGCGAGTCCGCCGACTTGAAAGAGGTCTTCTACGTCGTCAACTGTCGGTCGCTTCTGACAGCTCCCATGACCGTCGAGATGCTTGAAGGACTGCCGGGGCTCACCGCATCCATCCGCCCGGCAAAAGTCGTCCCACACATTCAAAATTGCGCCAAGCCAGTGGAAGGCGGCCAGCTTGAGCTTTCCGCCGCGAAGGATGTTTCCCAGAAAGTCGAGGGGGATATTCTGCTGCGAGTGAAATACTCGACAGCGGACGGGGAAAGGCAGAAGGCCTACCAATTCCACGTCTTTCTTCTCCCTTGATCGGTCGATTATTCAACTTTCGGACAGAAATCATGAACATCAGGGCATTTTCAGCATTCTCCATATCCGTTTTTCTCGCCTTCTCTTTGAGCGGCCCGGCACTAGCTCAGCCCATTACATCAAGCTATGCATTGAAATCTGGAGAGAGCGTCGACATCAACGATCTTTATTGGGTGGCGAATTGCAAGTCCTTGCTGACCGCGCCTCCGGAAGTCACGATCATGGACGGCCCTCCGGGCGTCAGCGCCGAAGTGAAGGAAGCCATGGTTGTTCCACGTGTCCAGCAATGCGCCAAACCGGTAAAGGGCGGAATATTGACGCTGAAAGCTGACAATATCGAAGATGAGAGCAACACCGTGGTGACGCTTCGCATTCGCTACAAAACCAAGGACGGCGTGCGCGACAAGAGCATGAGTTTCAATCTAGCTCTCTTCCCCTGATCCTCTCTGAAGATCAGCCAAACACTTCGCGAAATGGGCCCACCGGCAGGACCGAGGCGGAAGAACTCGGTCGTGCCGGCAACCTTTTATCCGGTCGGCAAGGCAGCCGGCCAAACCTCCGACTCCTTCCGTCTACCTTCCCAACGGATGATCGAGATCGGACAGCAATCCGCTATCCAGCTCGGCCGGTTACGGCTCGCCACGCCGCCGCACTCATTTCAGCGGCAGGAACATATCGGCCGTCGTGCCCCGCTCCGGCGAGCGACATCGGCTTCCCGCAAGTATTACATATATTCACGCGTTAATTATTCAAATGAAACGCTTCATGTGAGCCTACAACTCATCCGTTAGTTGCATAAAATCATCATCACTCAAAGTTCACCTCCAGATTAATGGAAGCGAAAACAATATATGCCATAAGAACGCAACTAAGCGGAACCAAAGACATCGAACTCGATTTCTACCAATACAGTTTACTTCCTGTTTGCCTTGGAGGGCATGTATGGGAGCGGCGGCCCCGGGGGCTTCACAGGGCAACAGTTCGACCGAGCGGCCGTATCGCCAGGAGATACGCGCCGAACAACTGAATATTGCCCTCAACAACCTGCCCACGACCCTGATCTCCTCCGTCATCATTTCCGCGTCGGGCGCAGTCGTCCTCGATATCGAGGCCGGCTATTCCTGGATCCCCCGCTGGCTCGCCGTCGTGATCTGCACCTCGCTGCTACGGGGGCTTTGGCTTTTCTACGTTCATCGGCGGCCCGCCGCCGTCGAGGACACCGAGCGGTGCCTCAGCCATCTGCGTCTCTCGGCCTTCGTGGCCGGCTTGGCCTGGGCCGCCGTGCCGCTGCTGCAGATCGGCCATATAGAGACCATGGCGGGGGCCCTTACGGCCTTCCTGATGGCCGGCATTTCCGCCGGCGCGCTCATTCAAAGCATGACGCTGGCCGACCAGGGCATCGCGTTCTTCACGCCCATCCTGCTGGCGACGAGCGGCACCTTCCTCGCGCAGGGCAACATCGCCTGCGGCATCATCGGCGGAAACGCGCTGCTGCTGCTCGTCATGATGGTTCTGCAAGCACGTCGCGGATCGGAGCGCTTCTGGCGCGGCGAGGAAGCCCGCCTCAGCTCGCTGGCGCTCGCCAAGTCGGTCAATGAATCCAACCGCAAGCTCGATTACCTCGCCAATCACGACAGCCTGACCGGCCTCAACAACCGGGCGGCCTTCAACGCCGAGCTGGCGGCCCGCGCGGCAAAGGGCTCCAAGCTGGCGCTCGCCATCATCGATCTCGACAATTTCAAGCTGGTCAACGACACCCGCGGCCACCTGGTCGGCGACAAGGTGCTGATCGAAGCCGCAACCCGCATCTCCCGCGCCTGCCAGCCCAGCGAGTTCATCGCCCGACTGGGTGGCGACGAGTTTGCCATCGTCATCGATTCCGCCGGCTGCGAGCAGCGCGCCGAGGCCCTCTGCCAGTTGGTGGTCCGGGAGATGGGCCGCCCCTTCGTCATCGACGGCACCACGTCATCGATCGGCGCGTCCATCGGCCTTGCCTTCTTCCCGCTGGATGCCACCGACCTGACCGAGCTGTTCGCCGCCGCCGACATCGCCCTCTACGCCGCCAAGGGCAAGGGCAAGCATCAGGCCTCCCGGTTCGACGCTGAGCTCCGCATCAAGCTCGAGCGAAATCAGCGCATCGAAGCGGAGATCAGCGAAGCCCTGGCGCACAACCACCTCACCGTGCTGTTCCAGGGCCAGCACAGCCTGTTCAACGGCGCCGTCATCGGTCACGAGACCCTGATCCGCTGGACCCATCCCAAACTGGGCGCCGTCAGCCCGGCGGAAATCCTGGCGGCAGTGCGCAATGCCGACATAGGCGACAGGTTGACGGAGTTCGTCGCCAGAGAAGCCTGCCGCCTCGTGCGCGCCCTGACCAAGGCCGGCGACACCACCTCCACGGTGGCCATCAACATCTCGCCGGTCGAGTTCCTGACCGGCACCCCGGTGGACATCATCCTCGACACCATCGACCGCTTCGGCATCCACGCCGAGCGCTTCGAGGTGGAAGTCACCGAAGAGGCCATTCAGGACCTGAAGGGCGTCAACGCCGAACTCAACCGGCTGATCTCGGCCGGCGTCAGGATCGCCATCGACGACTTCGGCTCCGGCCACTCGTCGCTGGTCAAGCTGGCCTCCCTGCCCTTCGGCAAGCTGAAGATCGACCGTTCGTTGATCTCCGGCATCGACAGCCAGGCGAGAAACGCCCAGCTCGTCAGCACCCTGATCAGCTTTGGCGAGCGGCTGAAATTCTCCGTGCTGGCCGAGGGCGTCGAAACGGCGCAGGAAGCCGACACGCTGCGGCGCCTCGGCTGCGCCCAGGTCCAGGGCTTCCACTATTCCCGCCCCATGACCGCAAGCGACATCATCGCCCACACCATCGACGAAGGCACGCGCGTCAGCCCGCTCAGGCATATTTCCTGACAGGCGCCGGCTGCCGCGATCGGCATCGGCCGCCCCACGCAGCCACTCCCTCCTCCTGTCCGTCAGCTCCGGAGCGGCTTCAGCCATACGTAGGATTGCCTAAATTTTCGGCCGACTGCAATCGTAAGCAACTTTTCAAATGTCATGACATATGATTGTAATGACATTTATGTGGAACGACACCGAACTCACCTCCGGCCCATTGCCCCTCTGGTGGCAGATTGCCGACCGCCTTCGCCGCTCGATCGAGCATGGCGAGTTCAAGGCGGGCGACGTCCTGCCATCGGAGGCGCTGCTCAACGAAACCTTTGGCGTCAGCCGAACCACCGCCCGGGCGGCGCTCGACCGCCTCGAACAGGAAGGATTGATCCTTCGCAAGGCCGGCCGGGGATCGGTCGTGCTCGATTCCAAGGTCGACCAGCCCCTCAGCCGCCTGTCCAGTTTCGCCGAGGACATGCGCCAGCGCGGTCTCAGCGCCAGCTACCAGACATTCGGCATCTCCCTCGCCCCCATCTCCGGTGAGGCCGCAAAGGAACTCGGCGTGGAGACCGGCGTGCCGGCACTGCACATCGAGCGCGTGCTGAAGGCCGACGGTTTGCCGATGGCGGTCTCCGACGCCTGGATCCATCCGGGCATCGTCGGCAATGCGCGACTTCCTTCCCCGTCGGAATTCGACAACCGTTCCCTTTACGACTGGTTGGAAACCACATTCGGAGCGCGGATCGTCAGTGGCAGCGAGACGATCGAAGCCGCCATCGCCGATCGACGCATGGCGAGGCACCTCGAAATCCCGGTCGGCTCGGCCATGCTGGTGGCCCGCCGCCAGTCGCTCGGTCAGGACAAGACGCCGATCGAATATGTCGTGGTATCCTATCGCGCCGATCGCTACCGCTTTACCGTCGATCTGGTGCGGTCATGACCGCCGCCCTGTTCGTCGGCGACGTCAGCCTCGACCTGACCATGGTGGCCGATCACGTGCCGGCGCCGGACGAGAAGGTGCATGTCGACGAGGCCATCGAAGCGCCAGGCGGCGTGGTCGCCAACGCCGCCGTGGCCTGTGCCCACGCCGGCTCTCCAGCCCGCCTGCTGCTGCGGGTCGGTAGCGACGCCGCCGGCCGCGTTGTCGCCGAAGGGCTCGCCGCAGCCGGCGTTCAAGTCGAGGTGGATCCAATCGAGGGCCGGACCTGCCGCGTGGTCGTCATTGTCGAGCCGCACGGCGAAAAGCGGCTGCTGCTCGACCCCGGCGTATCCATGTATCCCGGACAAGAGGCGGTGGAAGCTGTCTCGCTCGACGGCATCGGCTGGTTGCACACCGCCGCCTATGGCGCCGCCGCCGAGCGGCTGATTGCCCGCTGCCGCGACGCCGGCATCGCCTGGTCGCTCGACCTCGAGCCGGCGTCATTTGCCGAGGGTATCGACACCATCCTGCCATTGCTCGACGGCGCCGAAACGCTGTTTCTCAACGATCGGGCCAATGCCACCCTGGGTGGCGACGGCGCTCGCCGTCTTCTGGCCCTTGGGGCGCGCAGCGTCATCCGCACTCGTGGCCGCGACGGCGCCGAGCTGATCACCGCCGCAGCAAGCACATCCATCCCGGCGCCGGTCATCGGCCACCCCGTCGACACCACCGGCGCCGGCGACTGCCTCGCCGGCTGGTACATCGGCGAACGGCTCGCCGGTTCGTCGCCCACCGATGCCCTGACAGCTGCCGTGACGGCCGCGACGCTGAGCTGTCTCGGCCTCGGCGCCCAGCCATCCTATCCCAGCCGCCCCCAGGTGGCCGCCGCTCGCAAGACAATCGAGGAAACATGACTGCCCCCATGGTCCTGCCCGACAAGGGCAACACGCTCGAAACCCTGTTCCCGGTGCGGAAGCCGGTCATCGGCGTGATCCACCTGAAGCCGCTACCCGGCGCGCCGCGCTATGATGGACAGCCGGTGCGCGAGATCTACGCCGCGGCCGCCGAAGATGCCCGGACGCTGGCCGCCGGCGGCATCGACGGCATCATCGTCGAGAACGCCAGCGATCTGCCCTTCGCCCGCCCCGACAACATCGGCCCGGAAACGGTGGCGGCTTTGACCGCCGCCTGCATCGAGGTCCGCAACGCCGTCGACACGCCGATCGGCATCACCTGCGTTGCCAACGGCGCCATACCGGCGCTGGCGATCGCCAAGGCGGTCGGCGCGCGCTGGGTGCGCGTCAACCAGTGGGTCAACGCCTATGTGGCCAACGAGGGCTTTCTGAACGGCCCGGCCCCGGAGGCCATGCGCTACCGCTCGATGATCGGCGCCCGCGACGTCGCCATCTTCGCCGATGTGCACGTCAAGTTCGGTGCCCACGCCATCACCGCCGACCGCAGCATCGCCGAGCAGGCCACCGACGCGGAATGGTTCGATGCCGACGTTCTGATCGCCACGGGAACCCGCACCGGCAACCCGACGCAGCCCGACGAGGTGCGCGAGGTGCGCGCCGGCACCAACCTGCCGGTGGTGGTGGGTTCCGGCCTTGCCCCCGAACAGGTGCCCGATCTCTTCGCCGTGGCGGATGGCGCGATCGTCGGCCAATGGCTGAAACACGACGGCCGCTGGTGGAACCCGGTCGATCCCCGCCGGGTCGAGCGGCTGATGAACGCCGTTGAGAAGATGAGGTCATCATGACGCTTCTGACCGGAGAGACCGACGTCTTCTCCTCGGCCGGCGCCGACGAGCGCACCGCCGTGGTCTTCCTCTGTCGCCGTCACGGCGACACCGCCGACATCTTCGGCGAGGCCGAGCGACGGGCGGTAGAGGCCACCCTGCGGCAGCTCCGCGACGAAGGCTGGCTGTTGTCGATCGGCGCCATGATCGATCCGGAGACCACCGCCGAGGCCGAAGCACTCGACGCCGGCTTTACCCACCCCTACGACGTGGCCGGCGTGTTCGAGGCACCGAGTCTGACGGCGGCGATCGAAGGAACCATCCGCCTGGAAGCGGCGGGATGGGCGCGGCTCTTTTCGACCGAATGGATGATCGGCCCGCGAGAATTTGCCGCCGTTCACGGCACCGGCGGCGACCGGCCGCGCGACTGGGGCTTCCTCGCCTTCTGGGAATGGAATGACAGCTGGGCGGCGGCAACGCCCGACGAGCGCGCCGCCTATGACGCCGAATGCGACATCGCCTTCAAGGGCGACCTCTCGCTCGACATCAACATCGCCGGCCGCCACCGGCTCGACTGGGCGCACGGCTGGCACCATCTCGGCGCCTGGCTGGCCCCTTCGCCGGAAGCGATCGATACGGCCATCACCGGCCACGAGGCGGTGGCCGACTTTGTCTTCACCACCTCCCGACACGTGATCGGCCGCGTCCGCCCGATCCACGAACTGCTTGCAAGGTAATCCGCCATGTCCGAAAGCATCTGGATCCACTACGCACGCCCCCGCCCCCACTGGTATCGGCTCGATGCCGGCGAGAAGAGCGCGCTCGAAGCCCGCTGGGCCGAGGTGGAAGCCGCATCCGCCGCCGCCGGCGCGAGCCGGGTCGGCCGCTATCATGTTCGCGGCCAGCACGACTTCCAGACCGTCGACATCTGGCGCTTCGCCAGCCCGGAAGCGGCCTTCGACCATTGGTCCCGCTTGACCAAGGCCGGCTACAACGAGCTGTTCGCCTTCTCGAACAACGTCGGCCTTTCGCTGCCCGAGGCCTCGTGATGGGCGCGCCGCTTCTGGAGGCCAAGGGCATCCACAAGCGCTTCGGCCACGCGCACGTGCTGCGTGGCGTCGATTTTGCCGTCAACGCCGGCGAGATCTGCGCGCTGGTCGGCGACAACGGGGCCGGCAAATCGACCCTGGTCAAGATCCTGTCGGGCGCCGACATGCCGAGCGCCGGCACGATCGCCGTCGATGGTCAGCCCGTCAGCTTCGCCTCTCCCGCCGAGGCTCAGCGCCACGGCATCGCCACCGTCTATCAGGATCTGGCGCTCGCCCCCGATCTCAGCCCCGCCGATAACATCTTTCTCGGCAACGAACTGATGCGGCGCGGACTGGCCGGCCGTCTCGGCTTCGTCGACCGGGCGGAGATGCGCCGCCGCGCCAGCGAGCAGTTCGCCCGCCTCGGCGTCCGGCTGCGCTCCAACAAGGCGCCGGTGTCCTCGCTGTCGGGCGGCCAGCGCCAGTCGGTGGCGATCACCCGCGCCGCCATGTGGGCCGACAAGGTGATCTTCATGGACGAGCCGACCGCCGCCCTCGGCGTGGTCCAGACGGCAAAGGTGATCGAACTGATCCGCCAGGTGAAACAGGCCGGCATCTCCGTCGTGCTGATCAGCCACAACATGCCGCAGGTCATCGAGGTGGCCGACCGCATCGTCGTGCTGCGTCTCGGCGAGAATGTCGCGGAATTCCGGGCCGACGATGTCGACGTCGACAGGCTGATCGCCGCCATGACCGCCGGCACCCCCATCGCACGGAGTCCCTCATGAGCACGACCACCGAAGCGGATCGCGAGGACGACGCCGAAACCCGCCGCGAGCGCCTGGCGCGGCTCCTGGGCGGTGGCTGGATCTTTCTGCTGCTGATCGTGCTGATTGCTCTCTTCGCGGCACTCCGGCCGATGCAGTTTGGTTCGGCCTACAATCTGTCGCAGCTGACCATCAACGCCGCCATCCTTCTGGTGCTGTCCATCGGCCAGACCTTCGTCATCGTCACGGCCGGCATCGATCTGGCGATCGGCGCCGTGCTGGTGTTCGCCTCGGTCGTCTCGGCCAAGACCATGCTGTGGCTGGCCGGCTCGGCCGGCACCACCTTCGGCACCACCGATGCAAGCTGGCTGGTGATCGCCATCGGCAGCCTCGTTGCCGTTGCTGCCGGCATGGCCTGGGGCGCGGTAAGCGGCTGGCTGGTGGCCGTCGCCGGCATTCCGGCGCTGATCGTCACGCTCGGCACCTTCGGCATGGCGCTGGGCTTTGCCCAGATCGTCACCGGCGGCGTCGACGTGCGCGCCATGCCCGAGCGCCTGGTCGACACGGTCGGCGCCGGCTGGATCTTCGGCGTCCCCACCCTGGTAGTGATCGCCGCTTTCGTGACCATCGTGGCGGCGGTCGTCCTGCATCTCACGCGCTTCGGAACCCGCGTCTTCGCCATCGGCTCCAATGCCGAAGCCGCCCGGCGGGCCGGCATCAACGTCCGCGCCTACATGATCGCCATCTACATGATCTCCGGCGCACTGGCCGGCATCGGCGGAATCATGTCCAACGCCCGTTTTTCGACGACGACGATCGGCGGACACGGCATGGACAACCTCACGACCATCTCGGCGGTCGTGCTGGGCGGCACCAGCCTGTTCGGCGGCGTCGGCAGCATCGCCGGCACGGTGATCGGCGTCTTCATTCCCATCATCCTGCTCAACGGGTTCGTCATCCTCGGTATCCCACCCTTCTGGCAAACCGTAGCCATGGGGGCGGTGCTGATCGTTGCCGTCTGGATCGATCAGCTCAAGCGCCGCGCACAGGCGCGCGGCTAAGGCATTGTGCGGAAAAGCGGAAGCCAGTTTTCCGCAGAAAGCAATGCAACGACAGCGAACTAAAGAAAAACATCAACCAGAGGGAAAACAACAATGAAAACGCTATTTGGATCGGTATCCGCAGTTGCTGTCCTCCTCGCCATGACCGCCACGGCCAGCGCCGAGGGCAAGGTGTCCCTGGTGCTCGGCGTCAAGGGCAGCCCGTTCTACCAGGCGCTGCAGTGCGGCGCTCAGGCCAAGGCCAAGGAGCTGGGGCTGACGCTTTCGGTGTCGGCCCCCGACCAGTTCGCCGCCGACAGCCAGATCCCGGTGGTCAACGCCGTGACCGCCACCAAGCCGGATGTGGCCATCATCGTGCCGACCGACACGCAGGCGCTGGTCGCGCCGATGAAGGATCTCGCCGGTCGTGGCGCCAAGGTGGTCACCGTCGACCAGACGATCAACGACACCTCCTTCGTCCAGACGCAGATCCTCACCGACAACGAGGCGGGCGGCAAGATGGCCGCCGAGGACATGAACGACCTCATCGGCGGCAAGGGCAAGGTGCTGGTGATCACCCAGCCGCCCGGTTCGGCGGCGCAGGACGCCCGTGTCACCGGCTTCGAGGAGAAGATCAAGACCTACTCGGGCATCGAGTATCTCGGGCCGCAATATCAGAGCGACGATCCGCAGAAGGCCGCCGAGATCGTCACCTCGGCCCTGTCGGCCCACCCCGATCTCGCCGGCATCTTCTCCACCAACGATCAGGGCGCCATCGGCGCCATCACCGGCCTGCGTCAGGCCGGCGCCGCCGGCCGCGTCAAGGTGATCGCCTATGACGCCGCCACCGCCGAGGTCAACGCCTTCAAGAACGGCACCATCCACGCGCTGATCGCCCAGGACCCCAAGCAGGAAGGCGAAGTGGCGATGGAAGTCGCCGCCAAGCTGATCAAGGGCGAAAGCCTGCCCAAGATCACCATGACCGACATCGTCAGCATCAAGGCTGGCGACACCAAGTCGGCCGAAAAATACGAATACAAGGCCGACTGCATGTGACGAGACGGTGGCGGCCTATGGCCGCCATCAACCGTCCCCCGCGATCCCCTCAGCTGGCGCCCGAAAGCAGTGCATCGGCCAGCAGGATCACGGCTTCGGTTGCGCCATCGCGGTCGGCAAAGCAGAGATCGAGATGGATGTAGCGCGAGCCGCCCTCGGCCAGCGGCAAAGCGACGAGATCGCCGCGCGCGAGATCGGTCTCCACCAGCGGGCGCGGCAGCCAGCTGTAGCCGAGCCCTTCGCGAACCACGCCCAGCGCGGCCTCCAGCGTGCTGAGATGCCAGGTCTTGCCGCCGGTGGCCATTGCCGGCGGCTGGCCATGGAGGTCACGGATCTCGACGCGCGTATGGCGGAGCAGCGTCGCCGCGCTGATGAGCCCCGCCAGCCGCGCAAGCGGGTGCGAAGAAGCCGCGACGGCCATGAGTTCGATTTCCGCAGCGCGCTGCCCGTGCCGGACGCCAGGGGCCGGCTGCGCCACCACGAGATCGAACGCGCGGTCGCCCGGTTCCGGCATGGGAAAGCGCACCAGTTCGCGCAGGTGGACCTCGACATGCGGATGGCTCTGCGACAGATCGCGTAGCGCCCGAAACAACCGCGGCTTGGGATAAAGGCTGTCGACACCGAGCCGGATGGCAACCTGCTCGCCGCCGGCCAGCGCATGGGCGCGCTGTTCGATGCGCAGGAAGTCGTCGATCAGCGGCGCCGCCTCGGCGAGGAGCGCCTGCCCCTCATCGGTGAGCACCGCCCGCCGGCCATCGAGCCGCAAGATCCTGACGCCCGTCGCCTCCTGCAGATGCGCGATGGCGTAGCTGATCGAGGACTGGCTGCGATGCAGCGCCTCGGCCGCCTGCGCGTAGCTTCCGAGCTCGGTCACAGCCCTGAGGATGCTCCACTGCTCGATGGTCGCCCTCGGAATTCGCGCCATGTCCCCCTCCGAACCATTTCGAAAAGTCGATCATATAGCGCGAAAATGAGGATTATTCATTTCATTATTCAGATGCGATGGTGACTGCACCACCTTTCAAGGAGTGCAACATGTCCGCAGCAACTGAATCGCTCAAGCCCGAAGAACTGGCCGGCTTCGTCGGCCGCCACTTCATCTACACCTACGACAACGGCTGGCAGTACGAGCTCTACGTCAAGAACGAAACCACCATCGACTACCGCATCCATAGCGGCATGGTGGGCGGGCGCTGGGTTCGCGACCAGTTCGTCCACATCGTCCGCCTCAGCGACGACGTGTTCAAGATCTCCTGGGACGAGCCGACCGGCACCTGCGTCAGCCTTGCCATGAACCTCAAGGAGCGCAAGATCCACGGCGTGATCTTCTTCCCGCAGTGGATCGCCCAGGACCCGAAGAAGACGGTCTGCTTCCAGAACGACCATCTCGATGAGATGCGCGCCTACCGCGACGCCGGCCCGACCTACCCGAAGCTGGTGATCGACGAGTTCGCCACCCTCACCTTCGTGGAGCTTCTGAGCCCCAACGACGAAACCGTCATCGCCTGCCCGCCGGCCGACCTGCCGGCCGGATACACGGACCGCCGCAACTGAGTGAAACCAAGGGCGCCGATCCGGTTCAGCCGGTTCGGCGCCTTTTCCATCCGTTCCGGCTCAGCCAACCTCGAACACCGAGATCTCCACCCGGTTCGGATGGCGGGCGCAGGAGGCGACGAACAGCCGCTGCATCAGCCAGGAAAGCGCCGGCGCGTCGGTTTCAAAGCGCGGCACGGTCCGGAAGTAGATCTCATCCGGATCGACCGGCAGTCCCTGATTGAGGCGCTTCATCGCCTCCGGCGAACCGTAGCGGATGCCCTTGTTGACGATGTAGATCGACTCTCCCGTCGTGAGCCGCGCCGCGTAGCGCGCGTCGAGCACCGTGTGGCCATCGTCGCCGATCACCTGATAATCCGCGCCGGCCGCCAGCACCTCGCCAGACCAGCCGTCGCCCTCAATCGTACCGCCCAGAATGGGCACGATGCGCCGCAGCCCCTCGCTGGTCCGCCCGAGCGCGATCGGGTCGCCAACCTCGACGAAGATATCGGCGGTGCGCGTGAGTTTGGGTTGGCTCGGCATGGGATTTTCCTTCGGCGGGTTTGGCAAGAGGGCTAGCGCAGTTCCGGCGAAAGTGAAACCTTGGAGCCGATCACAAAGCAGCGCGCCAACGATGAATTGCCACGCTCCGCCGGGCATTCCAGCGTGACCGCGTCATTGCCACAGAGCAGTCCGACAAGGGTTGATGATGAGCGAGATGCTGGACACCGTTACGCTTTGGCGCCCGGTCGGCCCCGAAGAACTGGCACTCATTCAAGGCCTCGGAATGCGCGGCTTTCCGCCTCGCCTGCCCGATCAGCCGATTTTCTATCCGGTCCTCTCCGAGGATTACGCCATCAAGATCGCACGTGACTGGAACGTCCCACAGAACGGGTCCGGGTTCGTCACCAAGTTCGAAGTCAGGAAGACCTATCTGGACCGTTATGCCGTGCAGGAAGCGGGAGGCCGAGCGCACCTCGAATACTGGATTCCCGCCGAAGACATGGCCAATTTCAACACGGCCATCGTTGGCGAGATCGAGGTTACTCAGAGTTTCCCGTAACTGGGGGAATCGTAAATCAGCTTGAGCTGGCTACCTGACGACGGCCTGCACCGTCTCGCCTGGTAAGCGCTGGTGCCGGAACGCAGCGCGCCCGCATCAACAACCTAATGCTGAATGGTTCGACTCTATTTTCGAAGTCAGATGACGTCCTCTTCCGTCAGCCTTTGCGCCGCTTTCAAACGCGCCGCATCGCGCGAAGGTGACAGTCCGAACAGGCGGGAATATTCCCGGCTGAACTGGGAGAGACTTTCATATCCCACCGCGAAGGCAGCGCGAGTGACATCGGAACTGCTGAAGAGCAGTCTTCTCGCAGCCTGCAGGCGCAACGTTTTCTGATACTGCAACGGGCTGAGAGACGTGATCGACTTGAAATGTCGGTGGAAGGACGGAACGCTCATTCTCGCGATCTCGGCGAGTTCCTCGATACGGTGCGATTTCTCTGGGGTCTTGCGGAGACACTCGACGGCCCGCCGGATCTTCGCGAAGCTTTCGCCTTCCCCGGTAGCTCGGCGCAGCATCTCACCGTGGCCGCTTTGCAGAAGACGGTAGAGCACCTCCCGTTCCCGCCCCGGTGCAAGGGCGGCAATATCCTCCGGACGATCCAACAGCGCGACGAGGCTGCAGAGCGCCTCCAGAAGATCCGCATGCGCAGGCTCCAGACCGAAGCCCTCATGCCGGCCCATTCCGGATACGGGCGCAAAATCGGCAACGAGCGCAGCCAGCATTTCCTGGTCCAGCATCAGGGCGATGGCCAGATAGGGTGATCGATCGTCGGCTTCGAGAACCGCGCTCATCGCCGGAAGATTGATCGTGGAGATGAAGCAGCGACCGGGCTCGAAACGCAGGATGCGTCCCCCGATCATCACCTGCTTCACGCCCTGCAGCACAACGCAGATCAGCGGATCGCACAAGATCAGCGCCGGTGTGGTCCGATGGTCAAAGACTGCGAAACGCAGGTTCGCAATCGCCGTCTCCCCGTTCGGTCCCGGGCGGTGGTTGAGGACATGTCCACGCAGGCGCTGAAGTATCTCATCCATCTTCCCCGCTTACACCACCATCAATCGCGCGGAAAGCTGCCTGATAGGAATAGGCAAAACATCGAGAGCTTTTGGTCAGAAATCTTCGTGCGCTCCGACTAAGTCAGTCAGAAACAGATCAATGAAAGCCACGAAGGAACCATAAGCATGACGATGACGAAGCGCGCCCTTGGCAAAAACGGTCCGGCTGTTTCCGCCCTTGGCCTTGGATGCATGGGCATGTCGGAATTCTACGGCCAAAGTGACCGTCGGGCATCGATCGCCACGATCCACGCCGCGCTTGAAGCCGGCATCACCTTGTTCGATACCGGCGACTTCTACGGCATGGGACACAACGAGATGCTGCTGGCCGAGGCCCTGCGCGACAAGCGGAATCAGGCTTTCGTGCAAGTGAAGTTTGGCGCCCAGCGCGCGCCGGACGGATCGTTCATCGGGGTCGATGCGCGTCCTGCCGCCATGAAGACGGCTTTGTCCTACTCGTTGCAGAGGCTCGGTACGGACCACATCGATCTCTACATGGCGCCCGGCGCTCCGGATGTTCCGATCGAGGACACGGTCGGCGCGATGGGGGAGATGGTTCAGCGGGGATATATTCGCCATGTCGGCGTCATGAACGTCGATGCCGATACGCTGCGCCGGGCCCATGCGACATACCCGATCACCGCCCTGCAATACGAGTACAGTCTGATGTCGCGGGACATCGAGGACGAGGTCCTGCCGCTCTGTCGCGAGCTGGGGATCGGCCTTACGGCCTACGGCGTTCTGAGCCGAGGTCTTCTCACAGGGAGTACCGGGAGCGGAAAAGGCGACGTGCGCGACACGTATTATCCGCGCTTCCAGGGAGAGAATCTGACGAAAAACCAGCGCTTGGCAGCGGCCTTGGCGACGGTTGCGGCGAGCGAAGGCATGACGGCTGCCCAAGCGGCCATCGCCTGGGTGGCAAGCCGTGGGACCGATATCGTTCCCCTTATCGGAGCGAGGACCGTTGAGCGGCTGAACGAAGCCTTGGCGGCGCCCTTGAGCCTTTCCGATGCTTCCCTATCGGTCATCGAAGGCGCGGTCCCTGCAGATGCCGTCTCCGGCGACCGGTTCATGGTCGCGCACTAGGCACGGGCTCCGCCTGAGCTGCAGAGCCCGTCTCGCGTGTCACACCGCCGTCAGATGTTCGAACAGGATGAACACACCGAGGCCGCAGAGCGCGACCCCGGCCACCACCTCCGCGATCTTGCCGAAGCGCTCGCCAATTAGCCGGCCGATCAGCATGCCGCCGGACGACATGACGAAGGTGGCAAGGCCGATGGCGATGGCCACGACCATGATGTTGACGTCGAGGAAGGCGAGCGACACGCCCACCGCCATGGCGTCGAGGCTGGTGCCGATGGCCGTGGCGATCAGCACGGTGAGCGACTTGCCGGTCGGCGCCGCCGCCTCTTCCTTGCGGAAGGCGGCGTAGAGCATGTGCAGGCCGACGGCCGCCAAGAGCACGAAGGCGATCCAGTGGTCGACCGCCTCGACATAGCGGCTGGCGGCGAAGCCGGCCGCCCAGCCGATCAGCGGCGTCAGCGCCTCGACGGTGCCGAACACGATGCCGGTGCGCAGCGCCTCGCGAAACGGTGGACGGCCGATGGCGGCGCCTCGCCCGACCGACACGGCAAAGGCATCGACCGACATGCTGACGGCGAGCACGGCAATGGAAAAGGGCGACATCGGCATAGGCTCCAACGGACAAGACACCGGGCGCTCAGCCCCGCTTGTCCGCACAAAGCAGGTGGCGCCACGGTCTTGTCGGGCCGATCCATGTCGGCTGATCGTGCCATGCGCATCCGCGCAAGCCTGTTGACACGATCCCGCCCGGAGGCGGTGACTACTCCCCGATGAGGGGGCGTTTAACAGCTGAGGACAGTTTGTCAACGCCTTGGGATTACAAGATAATAGTATTAAGAAGCATTCGCATTTAGATGATGAAGCATCAGGGAGCCGGATCGCCGGATTTTCCCTGGTATCTCCGGCGAAATCACGCTTCGGCCTTGTGCTCTTCTCGCGCCGCTTCCCAGACTTCGTGCGCCGCGTCGAGATTCATGATGGCAATTCCTGCGCCGACGATCAGATCCGGCCAGGCCGAATCCCAGACGGTAGCCGTCACCAGTCCCGCGCCGATGATCGCCACGTTGGCCAGCGCATCGTTGCGGGCCGACAGGAAGGCGGCGCGGGTGAGGCTGCCGCTGGCATGCCGGTAGCTTGCGAGCATGAAGGCACAGCTGAGATTGACCGCCAATGCGCCGAGACCGGTCAGCGACAAAGCCAGCGGTTCGGGAGCAACGGGCGCGGCGATCTTCTGCCAGGCGGTCCAGAGAAAGGCCAGCGCCGGCACCAGGAGGATGCCCGACAGCGCCATGCCGACGCGCGCCCGGCTCCTGGCCGACCAGGCCAGGGCGAAGAAGATCAACAGGTTGACGGAGGTGTCCTCGAGGAAGTCGGCGCTGTCGGCAAGGAGCGACACCGAACCGATCCTGAGCGCAACGACGAACTCGACGCCGAAATAGCCAAGGTTCAAAAGCGCGACGATCAGAACGGCACGGCGCAGATCCACGGCCAATCTCCCGGATGAAACCCTCCGTCCTATATCAGCCGGACGAGGCCGGCGACAACGCCGCCGGCCCAGCCCTATGACCGCGAATTATTGTCGCAACCTCCCCAACGACGATCCCGCCGCTTGCTTCCGATCAGGCAGCTTTCGCGGCCACCGGGAGCCGGAAGGGAATGCCCAGTCGGTTGAAGGCATTCATGGCCGCGATGGTGATTGTCAGGTCGACCAGATCCTTTGGCGCGAACGCGGCGGATGCGGCAGCATAGGCCTCGTCGGAGGCGTGGGTTTCGCTGACGCGCGTCACCTCCTCAGCCCAGGCCAGGGCCGCCCGTTCCTGGTCTGAGAAGAGATGGGGAACCTCCTCCCACACCGGAACCAACGTGATCCGGTCGACCGACATCGTCTTGCGAAGGTCGCGGCTGTGCAGGTCGATGCAGTGGGCGCAGCCATTGATCTGCGACACCCGAAGGAACACGAGGTGAATGAGTTCCTTGGGCAGGTTGGTATTCTTCATGACGTATTGGTGGACGCCGAACAGCGCCTTCGCCCCTTCGGGAGCGACTTCGTGCCAGTTCATGCGGGTCATCTTGTTACCTTTCATGTTGCTTGGGGATGCAGCCTTCCGATCGCCGGCCCGGCGGGCCGTCGGCGGATAGTCTTGAGTGATGCGGAACCCGTCAGCGCGGCGACCGGCGCCCTTCTCTGAGCGCCGTCACCCGCGCCGTCTCGCGTGCGGCCGCGCGGTCCTGGAACCAGTCGGCAACCAGGCTCTCGAACGCCTCGGGCCGGCCGCCACGCATCAGATCGGCCAGACTCGTCTTCGCCAGTTCGGACCGCATGCGCTTTTCAGCGCGAAGCATGACGGCGTGGATGCGGCAAACCCCGTCGATCGACCACGACGGCGGCGTCCCTCCGAACAGGACACAGCCCCGCCGGACCTCCTTGCAATCGAACAGGGTGCGATCCCCTTCGATGGCGTCGACCACGTCGAGCACAGAAATGTCCGCGGGAGCCTTCGCCAGTTCGTAACCGCCGGTGATGCCGCCGCTCGAGCTCACAATGCCGGCCTTCTCAAGTTTCGGCATGATCTTGGCCAGCATCGCCGAGGGAATACCCTGCATCTCGGCAAGGTCGCGGCTGCTGGCGCGCTTGGGCTGCTCCGGGTGCTCGCCAATAAGCCACAGCAGGGTGTGAAGCCCATATTCGATCGATGCCCCGAACAGGCTCACGCCTTTTCGACGCCCGGCCGAACCGTCTTCCGGAGAACCACGATCACACTCATCGCCAGATTCAGCGTCTCCGTCCATAACGCCACCCTTTCAAGTCCGCGTTAGATTTAACGCTACCTAACTGAGTCCGCGTTAAGGAGTCAACAGCGAAACTTGCCTTTAGTCGGGGATCGAACGGCTTCCCGGTCCGGGGAGCCGCCTTAACGGCGGGCCACCGTCCCACGCGGTCGCCGGCGTCGGTGCCAATGGTGGCGACAAGGCGGTTGACGCCTGAGGCATTCGAGCTGAACGATCGGCTGATCGCCCCGCTCTCCCTACCGGCGTGGGATACAACGAGCGCGATGCGGATGACCTTGTCTGGCGCTTGCTTGCACAGGCCGCCCACGGCGGTGATGGTTGATCGACGGGTTTATCAAGAAGGACGCCATGCCGGTTGGTTTCAAAAAGGGTGCCTGCGTTGATCCCCATCGCCTGAATTGGGATGGCGATGCTCCGCGCCCTTTGGCCTGGACGGCTTGGTATCCCGCCGACGAGAGCGCGATCACAGACATCCCCTCCGAGAACTCATGGTTCCGGAAAGAGCCTGTCGCCTTCAACGCGCCTCTGGCTCGTTCAATCCACACGCCGCCGCTGGTTCTGCTTTCGCACGGAACAGGAGCGACAGCGGATGCGCTGGCGTGGCTGGGATACCGGCTGGCGCAGCGGGGCTTCGTCGCGTTGGCGGTTAACCACCACGGGCATACAGGCTCCGAACCCTATCGTGCGGAAGGTTTCCTTTGCCTATGGGAGCGGGCGAGCGACTTGTCGGCTCTCCTCGATGAGACGAGCTGGAAAGGTTCGTTAGGGATCGAGACGGTCGAACAGGTCTGCGCTGCCGGCTTTTCGGCGGGCGCATACACGGCGCTCTTGCTGGCTGGAGCCCGTGTTGCGTTTTCACAGTTCGAGCCGGAAAATCCGGAAAAGAGTCCCATCCGGGGACCGCGAGAATTTCCAACCCTCGCCGATGAACTGCCCGGACTCCAGGAAAACCCGATCTTCCTGACGTCTTGGAACCGACGGCGAGAAGATTTTTCCGACCCCAGAATTCGTGCCGTCTTGGCGATTGCTCCAGGCCGCTCGGTCCTGGGATTTTCCAAGGACAGCCTTCAGTCCATCGACAGGCCGGTACGCCTGATAGGAGGCGACAGAGACATTGTCGCCCCGCCGGAACGATGCTGTGCGTGGTTGTCGCAAAACATCCCACGCTGCAGTTTTGAAATTCTGGGCGGCGGTGTCGGCCACTACACGTTCCTGCCAGAAGGGTCAGCCCTCGGACAACAGGCCGCGCCCGAACTGTTTAGAGACCGGGAGGGGCTGAACAGGGCCTCCATTCACGATGAAGTCGCCGGGAAGGCCGCAGCGTTTTTTGCCAGCGCTTAGCCTCCCGCCGTTCGCCCGCTTGTTTGATCGACGTCGGCCATTCACCACGTAATCAGCGGCGCCTGCCACAGCCACTTATCGCTCCCCACCTGGTCGAGGACAAACCGCGCCACATCCTCGCGGGCGATGCTGCCGCCGTGGAAATGACTGAGATCGGTGAGTGCGCGGACATCGCCACGACCGGGCTTGTTGCTGAGGATCGCCGGGCGGACCAGCACCCAGTCGAGGCCGCTGTCGCGGATGATCGCCTCCTGCCGGTTCTTGTCGGCGTAGACCTTCCTGAGCAGCAGCGGGAAGATCACGCGGTCGAACAGGAAACCGCCGTGCCCGACGCTATTGCCGGCGCCGATACCGGTGATGGCGACGAGGCGTTTGGCTCCCTCGGCTTTCATGGCGGCGATCAGCGCCTTGGTGGCGGTGGAAAACAGCGTCACCTCGCGAAACGGGCTCACCGACGAGCCGATGGCGCTGACCACGGCGTCACGCCCTTTCACCGCCCGCCGCAGCGCCTGTTCGTCGCGGGCGTCGCCGACGATCACCGTCACGTTGCCCAGATCCTTGGCCTTTTCGGCCGAACGAACCAGCACGGCGACGTCATGACCGCGCGCCAGTGCCTGGGCGACGATCAGCCGGCCGGTGCCGCCGGTGGCGCCGAGAACGAGGATCCTGGGTTGGGTGGTCTGGTTGGTGGTGTGTTGAAAATCGGACATGGTGGGTACCTCGATAGATGGGTTTCGTTGATCATGATGTGGATTATAGGCGCCCTTCGGCGATGAGTTCGCGGGTTCGCTTCAGCGTGGAAAGAAGGGCGGCCTTGTAGCCCTTGTCGCTATCGAACAGCGCCTGCTCGGCCTGTTCTTCCGGGCCATTGGGCGCCTTGCCGCGCAGGCCGATGTAGCAATAGAAGCGAAGCTGCAGTTCGCCGTCGGCGTCTTCGAAAAGCTCATTGACGATGGCGCCTTCGCGCGGCCCGGTCGCCTGGAAGAAGGTGACCTTGCTGTCCGGTTCCAGCGTGATGATCTCGCGGAGATCGGCGCCGGCGATGGTGGCTTCCCGCACGAAATGCGTTTCGCTTTCCTCGACGACGTCGCAGCGGGTGCAGAGGCCCGGCGGCAGGAATTCGCGGGCGTCACGGGCCTTCAGCGCCAGGCCGGCCCAGACCTGAGCGCGGGTCAGCTTGATTTCGCCCTCTGGATTCACGGCAACGGTGGCGGTCGAATAGATCATGGCTTTGGTCCTTTCGAGTGTGAGGTTTGGCGAGGATCGCCCCTCACGGGGCGATGCTCTTGGCAAAGTCGCGATAGGTGCGCAGCGGCCGGCCGAGCAGCTTGACGAGGCGGTCGACGTCGCCAGCTTCCGGAACCATGCCGTCGCTGACGTAACGCTCGGCCATCAGGCGCATCTCGTAGGCCATCCACTTGGGCATCAGCGCCTGCAGATTCTGCTCGAAGCCGCTGGGGTCGTCACCGCCGTAAGCGATGGGACGGCCCAGAACGTCCGACCAGATGCCGGCGAGATCGCTGCCGGTCAGCGTATCGGGGCCGACCAGATTGATCGTCTCGTTCGGCAGCTTCTCGGCGGCCCTATCGCGGCGAACCAGCTCGATGGCAGCCGCCTCGGCGATGTCGCGGGCGTCGATCATGGCAACGCCCTTGCCGCCGATCGGCATCGGATAGACGCCGTAGTTGACGATGACGTCCCTGATCATCAGCTCGTTGTCGATGAAATAGGCCGGGCGCAGGATGGTGGCGCTGAAGCCCATTTGCTCGATCATCCGCTCGGCACCCGACTTCACCGCGAAGTGCGGCACGTTGACGAACTGGTCGGCGTGGATCACCGAGAGATAGACGACGCGCTCGACGCCGGCTTCCCGGGCGATATTGAGGGCGATCAGCGCCTGGGTGAATTCATCGCCCGCCACCGCGTTGAGCAGGAACAGCGTGCGAACGCCGGCAAAGGCCTTGCGCAACGCGTCGATGTCGAGCAGTTCGCCCTGGGCGACGTCGACACTGGCCGGGAAGTTGGCCTTGGCGGGATCGCGAACCAGGACGCGCACATCGGCGCCGCGATTGAGAAGTTGCTCGACGACGTGACGGCCGACGCGGCCGGTAGCGCCTGTAACAAGAATGGTCATTGGGGTCACTCCATGTTGGTGTCGAAAGACACTCATGAACTTAGTGATCCACATTCGATCCGATAGACGCTATATCTGGACAGACCGTCTCACAGGTGGAACGGATGGATCTGCTCGCCCTTGCCGACTTTGCCCTCGTCGCCCGTCACGGCGGCTTCGGCCGTGCCGCCCGTGCCGCCGGCCGCCCCAAGGCGACGCTGTCTCGTCGCGTCGCCGACCTCGAGGCCGATCTCAGCCTGCGTCTCTTCGAGCGTGGCGCTCGTACCCTGAAGCTCACCGAGGAAGGCCGTGCCCTCTACGAACGGGCCGGACAGCTCCTCATCGAGCTGGAGGAAACGGCGACGGCCATCGCCTCGGGTGGCGAACGGCCGCGCGGCCGCCTCAGGGTCAGCGCGCCGCTCTTGTTCTCCCAGACCGCCATGGGCAGGATCGCCGCCGGTTTCGCGCTCAAATATCCCGAGGTGCGGTTGGAGGTGTCCACCGAGGACCGCCCCGTCGACATGATCGAGGAGGGCTTCGACCTGGTGATCCGCGTCAACCCCGAGCCGGACGAAAGCCTCGTCGGCCGCATCTTCCTCCACGACCGGCTGGTGGTGGTGGCGAGCCCCGCCCTCCCCCGCCCGACCGGCGAGGACAAGGTGCCCGCCGTGGTGCGCTCGGCCGGCGACCGTCGCGCCTGGGACGTGAGAACGCCAACCGGCCGCGCCACCATCGCCATCGAGCCCGTGCTCGGCCTCTCCTCGCTCCTGATGGTGCGCGACGCGGTGCGGGCCGGCGTCGGCGCGGGGCGTCTGCCGATATCGCTCGTCGCCCACGATCTCGCCGACGGAACGCTGGTGCATTGGGGCGACGCCGACACGCCTGACATCGCCCTCTGGGCGCTCTACCCGTCGCGGCGGCTCCTGAGCGCCCGCGTCTCGGCCTTCCTCGACTATCTGAAACAGGCCTTCCCCAACGGCACGTCCGAGGAGCTCGCCGCCTATATCGGGAGATGACGGCTAGGGGCGTCATTCATCTCCCGTCTTCAGCGATATTCCGAAGCCGATCAGCGCGAGGCCGCGCAGCGTCAGGTCGGCTCTGAGCACCATGTCGGCCGCCATGGGAAGATCGAGCCTGATATCGTCGGTCAGAAACAGGGCCGCCAGGAACCAGGCGAGCAAGAACAAACCGACGAAGCCACTCACCCCTATCCAGATGAGGGCGTTGGCATGCCGAAACGTGAGGCCGATCCCGATGCGACAGATCGCGGACAAGGTCAAACACAAGATGAAGACTGCACAGGACAGCCCGCCGGCAAGGCCCGGATCCGTGAGCAACACCATTCCGATCAACACATCGAAGGCGCCCATGGAGAGCCAGTCCGGGTAGATGTCGGGGCTGGCAATCTTGAGGATCAGCAGGACTTGCAGAAAGCCCCCGAAAATCGAGGCCATGCCGGGGGAGTAACTACCGTTGAGCCCATAGGCGACCATCGACACGACCGGAACGCCGGCCAGCCCGGCCAGCATTGAGCCCAGCGCGATCATCCGCCGCCAGCAACCGCGGCCGCGAAAGCGGAAGGCGGTTCGGTCCTGATCGCGGACGACCGCCTCGGTCAATGGCGTCGCAAGCCGAGACAGCAAGGCGCGGATCGGCAAACGCCGCCAAGGTGGGCCAGTGAAGGGAGTTGGGGCGACGGTCATGGAAGCCTCAGTGCAGGCGGCTCCCCGCCTATTCGCGGGGAGCCAGCTTTGTCAGGTGCCTTCGGGCTCGCCGACGGGTTTGGCGGGCGTCGGATGGATCCGGTGCCAGGCGACGTAGAGCGCCGGCAGGAACAGCAACGTCAGCACCGTCGCTCCCGCCAACCCGCCGATGATGGCGAAGGCCATCGGTCCCCAGAAGATGGTCGGGGCGATGGGGATCATGCCCAGGATCGCCGCCGAGGCGGTGAGCAGGATCGGCCGGAAGCGAACGACTGCCGCCTCGATGACCGCGTTCCACGGGTCCAGCCCGGCCCGCTTTTCCTGCTCGATCTGGTCGATCAGGATCACCGAGTTGCGGGCGATCATGCCGACGAGCGCAAGTACGCCCAGCATGGCCACGAAACCCAGCGATTTCTGCGCGATGACCAGCGCGAGGACGACGCCGATGACACCGAGCGGCGCCACGCTCAACACCATGAACACGCCATTGAAGGTGCGGATTTGCACCATGAGGATCGTGACCATGAGCAGCAGCATCACCGGCACAACAGCCATGACCGAGGCCTGCGACTTGTTGCTCTCCTCGACCGCACCGCCAACGGCAATGCTATACCCGTAAGGCAGGCTGGCGGAGATGTCGTGTATGGGGCCGCTGAGCGCCTGCACGATGGACGCCGGCATGGCGCCCGGCGCGGCATCGGCCTCGATGGTGAGCGTCGGGATCCGGTCGCGCCGCCACATCAGCGGGCTTTCGAGATCGTAATCGACCTTGGCGACCTGGCTGAGCGGCACGGACTTTCCACCAGCCAGCGGCAGCTGCAGGGTACGGATGCTCGACAGCGACATCCGCTCCTCGGCCTTCGCCCTGATGACGACATCGACAAGATAGATGTCGTCACGCACCTGGGTGACAGTGCCGCCGGAGACGATGGCGTTGATCGCCTGCGACACCTGCAGCGAGCTGAGACCGAGCAGGCGGGCCTGATCCTGATCCACATGGATCTGGATCGTCCGTGCCGGTTCCATCCAGTCGTAGTTGATCTTCTGAACGCGCCCGTCGCTGTTCATGGCCGTTGCGACGCGGTAGGCGATCTCGCGCACCTTGTCCTCGGACGGGCCGCTGACCCGGTACTGGATGGGCCAGCCAACCGGCGGGCCAAGCTCCAGCGGATAGACGCGACCGATGACGTTGGGGAAGTCCTCCGTCAGCACATGATCGAGCTTGGCCTTGACGCGATCGCGCTCGGCGAGCCCCTTGGTGACCACCACGGCCTGAGCGAAGAAATCGTTGGGCAGTTGCAGATCCATCGGCAGGTAGAAGCGCACGGCGCCACGCCCGACGTAAGTGCTCCAGTGATCGACGTCGGCATCCCCGGTGAGGATCCTGTCGATCTTGGCGGAAATGTCCCGCGATGCCTCTATGGAGGCGTTCTGCGGCAGCTTCAGGTCGACGAGCAGCTCGGGCCGGTCCGATGACGGGAAGAACTGCTGCGGCACGAAGCGTATGCCGTAGATGGCTGCCCCAAGCATCATGAGCGTGACGAGGATCGTCGCCCAGCGCCAGCGCATGACGCCGGAGAGAACGGCGCGGAACGACCTGAGGATTGGCCCGTTGCCGATCTCATGATGATCGCCCTTGGGCTTCTTCAGGATCCACACGCCGAGCAGCGGCGAGAACAGGGCCGCCACGAACCAGGACGCGATCAGCGCGATGCCGACGACGGCGAAGATCGAGAAGGTGTATTCGCCGGCCATCGACTTGGCAAAGCCGATCGGCACGAAGCCGGCAATGGTCACCAGCGTGCCGGCAAGGCGCGGATAGGCAGTGGACCGGTAGGCGAAGGATGCCGCCTCCTCCTTGCTTTCGCCCCGCTCTAGCCGGGTGATCATGCTTTCGATGGTGATCATGGCGTCGTCGACCAGAAGGCCGAGGGCGATGATCAGCGCGCCGAGCGAAATGCGCTGCAGATCGATGCCGAAGATCTGCATGGCAATGAAGACGATGGCCAGCACCAGAGGTATCGACAGCGCCACGATGGAGCCGGCCCTGAAGCCCAGGCTCAAGACGCTGACGACCAGCACGATGCCGATGGCCTCCCAGAGCGCTTCGGTAAACTCCCCCACGGCGTGCTCGACGGTAGCCGCCTGATCGGCAACCTCATGCGTCTCGATGCCGACCGGCAGATCGGCCGTGATACCCTTCATGGCCTGACGGATGTTCTTGCCGAGCACCAGCACGTCGCCGCCATCGCGCATCGAAACGGCGAGGCCGATCGCCTCCTTGCCATTGACGCGGAAGATGGGCTGCGGCGGATCGGACGGTCCGCGCGAAATCTTGGCGATATCGCCGAGGCGGATCAGCTTGCCGTTGGCGGCGAAATTGACCGCCAGAATGTCCTTTTCCGACTTGAAGCCGCCGGAGGTGCGCACGAGGATCTTCTCGTCGTTGGTTTCCACCACGCCGGCCGGAGAGATGGCATTCTGGGTCACCAGGGCAGCGATCAGCGAGTTCTTGTCGAGGCCAAGTCCGGCGATCTGGTCGGTGGAGAATTCGATGTAGATCTTCTCGTCCTGCACCCCGAGCATTTCGATCTTCGACACGTCGGGGATCTGCAACAGACGCGAGCGGATGTCTTCGACATGGTCGCGCAGCTCGCGGCTTGAGAAGCCGTCGGAAGTGAAGCCGTAGACGATGCCATAAGTGTCGCCGAACTCGTCGTTGAACCACGGACCGAGGGTACCCTGCGGCAACGTGTCCTTGATGTCGCCCACCTTCTTGCGGACCTGATACCAGATGTCCGGCACCTCGGCCTTGGGCGCCGATCCCTCCAGCGTCACGAAGATCGTGGTGACACCGGCCTGGGTATAGCTCTTGACGTAGTCGAGATGCGGCGTTTCCTGAAGCTTGCGTTCGATGCGCTCGGTCACCTGCTTCAGGGTTTCATCGATGGTCGCTCCCGGCCACCGGGCCTGAACGACCATGGTCTTGATGGTGAAAGACGGATCTTCGCCGCGTCCGAGGTTGGTGTAGCAGAGGGCACCGGCAAACGAGATCACCAGCATCAGGTAGAGGATCAGCGACCGGTTGCTGATGGCCCAGGTGGAAAGATTGAAGCTCTTGTTCATGACGAGCTCCCCAAGAGGCGCACCTTCTGGCCCGGATGCAGCGACTGCACGCCGGCGGTGACGATGGTCTCGCCCGGCTTCAGTCCCTCGGACACGATGACGCTTGACGGCTCATAGCGGGCGACCCTCACCTCGCGGAGCGAGACGGTCAACGGCTGCGTATCCACCACCCAGACGGCGCTCGACGCCGCGCCATGGACGATGGCCGAGGCCGGCACATCGACGCCGGCGGGTGCGTCGAGCATGGTGGTGCCCGACACCGTCGAGCCCAATTGCAACGCCTCCGGCGGGTTGTCGAGGGCCACCTTGACGGCGTAGGTGCGGGTAATCGGATCGGCCTGCGGGGCAATCTCTCGGATATGGCCGGTGGCGGCGATCTCGGCGTCCTCGGTCAGGACGACCTTGAACTCCGGCGTTTCCGGCAGGGCGCGAATGATCTGGCCCGACACGGCAAACACTGCGTCGCGCCCGCCATCGCTGGCGATCTGGGCCACCGGTTGACCGGCCGCCACCACTTCGCCGGCTTCGGCGCCAGTGGCAATGACGGTACCGGCGACATCGGCGGTGAGAATGGTATAGCTCAGCTGCTCCTGGGCGCTTTTGACCTGCGCTTCGGCGGACGTGACCTGCGCCTCGGCCGATTCCAGCGCTTGTTTGGCCTGGTCGAACACGGCGTTGCTGGCAAAACCCTTGCCGAGCAGTTCATTCTGCCGCTGGTAGGTGTTGCGCGCCTCGACCAGTTGCGCACGGCAGGCGGACAGCAGGGCTTCGGTCTGCAGAAGGGTGTTCTTCTGGATCTGATCATCGAGATGGGCGATGACCTGGCCGGGCGCCACCCGATCGCCGACGCGAACCGTCCGGTCGATCATATGCCCGCTCAGGCGGAAGGCGAGATTGATCTCGTTGCGCGCCCGCACCTGACCCATCAGCATCACCGGCTCGCCGGCCGGCCGCTGGCCAACCACGGTCGCCTTGACCGGGCGAACCTCCGGTGCCGGCGGCTCGTCCTTCTCGCATCCGGCCAGCAGGCAGCCAACGATCGCCATCGCGATGCTCGCCGCCAAAGATTTACTACGCATCGTCGCACCTCTCAATTTGCGGGCGATGCCCGCCGGAAGACAAAGCTCCGCCTGCCGGAGAAAGGCCCGTGTGGCCGATCAACCGGAGACGAAGTTGACGCTCAATGTTCGAAAGAAGACCTGTTAAATGCCGTGCAAGAACAGCTCCGTCACAGACATCGACAGGTAAGTGTAGGCGTCCTCTTTAGGTATCTCTGGGGCTATGGCCGCCAAGATGTCGGGAAATCCGCGCGGTTGACTGAGCGCGTTCATCAAGATGAGAAAGAACAAGGCAGGATGGCGGCTGCGGATACGCCCCGTTGCCAACGCATCTACGAAGGTAGACTTGCCGGCGGCATAGGCTGGCACCAGCAGATGCTTGGCGATGAAATCCGCCCGCTCGCCGCCGTCCGCAAACGACTTGAACACAAAGTCTCGGACATCCGGGTTGTCCTTGTAGAAGTCGGCCGTCCTCTGGATGATGATCGCCAGCCGTTCCTCAGCCTTCATGGCACTATCGTCCGAAATCTGCGCCACCTCTTCCATGATCGGCATGGCGCTCGACAACACCCGTTCAGCAGCGGCCGCCCAAAGTTCCGCCTTGCCGCCGAAATGTACGCGGACGAGGTTGGCCCCGACGCCGGCCGCAGCAGCGATGCTGCGAATGTCGGTGCCTTCGTAACCCTGCGCCGCGAACAGGCGCACCGCCGCAGCCAAAAGTGCCTCGCGTCCGCTCGGCATGTCCTTGGTTCGCCGACCGCGCGGCGCCGTGGGTTTGTCCATGATTGATACCTGATCCGTTATATGTTCGACTGTACATATAACGGATCAGGCCGGTTTGCAAGGTGGTACCGTGAGGCGACCATCTGGGTCTTGACGAAGGAGAGGAGGCAGAGACGGGACGTTCGCGGTGCGCGCGGGTGCTCGGCAGCAAACCGGCTCCATTCCGTGGATGGAACCGCAAGGCATGTGTGGCGTAACTCTTGCGGAAACTGGGAAACGGTAGTTGCCGCACCGCCCTCTTCATGGCGCGACGGCGCGGCAACTTTGCCCTCCAAGCTACAAGAGGCAGAAATGACCGTCGTTTACATAGAACCTCGCCCCAAAGGACTTTCCGAAGGCGATCCGATCAGCGATTTTGTTGTCGAGGACCGCGCCGATCATGTTCTCGAAACCTTCGACACCCAGGACGAAGCCATCGCCTGGGCCAGGAAGAACGGCCACACGCCACACGTCGCCCGAGTCCGCCGCCTCAACGACAAGGAAGTCCCGGACCACTGGCGCGCGGTGTAGCTGGTCCATCTCCCTAACGATGTTACGGATTAACGCTGCGAAGTCTCTGCGATTGACGCAACCTTCTCGCGAGCTCATGCTTCCATGGCAACCGGAACCGGGAAGCCGACAGGCTTCCGTGCACGGGGAGAGCAGCGATGTCTGACGGCTTTTCAGGTCATTCGGGATCGTGCAATTCAGGCCATGCGCATGAGAGCGTGAGCGCCACGAGGTGGTCCGGCATCAATCCGCAACTGGCGGGCGAGCCTTCCAGGGGCGCGGGCAGGCCAAACACATTCTCCTCGGAGTCCCTGAGGATTGCAAAATACCTGAGCTACGTCCTGGTTTTGATGTTCCTACTCGTCGTGTACGTGGCTTATCGCTCGTGATGGTGTCGGAGTGTTGCGCGGCTTGGCCAGCAAAGGCGATGGCGAACGTTTGGGGCGATGGCAATACTGCTTGATCAGGTTTCGCCAGAAGACACGGTGACTGCAGTCCGCCTCGCCTTGGCAGCGGCGCGCTGATGATCGACCCGCCTGAGGAACGCACGAGCCCGCGAGATGACATCGCCGCCATACTGGTCGGGTCCGAGCATCTTCCGCCGGTTGAGGTCGGTCGTGCTCAGCAGGCTGAAATCGACCTTCTCCAACCTGCAGTGCCAACCGGTTCCATACCGCTTGGCCCAACCGCTGGTGTGATGATCAAGGAGTCTCCGGCGACTCGAATATCCGTGAAAGTCGAAGGCGATCACACCGTCCGTCACATAAATATGGTTGCCGGCGAACCCATCTCCGGGAATGATCCTCTCGGCATGAAAGCCGGGTAGTGGTGCAGCTTCGAGGAAGACGCCCGCCAATATGTGGCAAGCGCCATGTCCGAAGAAGATCCGATCCGGCAGTGCCCAGCGCCGCTGAGGGTCCTTTTTGACGCCAGGCTTGAGGACATACATGACCGTCTGCGTCCTGTCGTTGTGTACCTAAAGACCTTCCGGCCATTGTTGCGCGGTGTGCATGACGGTCAGGATTTCTATGGCAGAAGGCGTCACGCGATAAGGCACTAGGTAGGGAATGTCGGCGAATACCAGCTCGCGCGTCCCATCGATGCGCCCTATTCTGCCAATGGCAGGCTGCTCGGCCTAAAGATCCACCCCGGCAATGATCCGCCTAGTCCACCGGAGGGCGCGCTTCATCCGCCGTGCCCCGGCGTCACATACTTGGCGACAACATGTGGCAGATCGCCAGCCGAGCCGAACTCGCCACTGTCGGCTTCCGCAAGACCGGCCTCGATCTCGGCGATCTGCCACTCCTCGCGGGCAAGATAGTCGGCGATGGCCTGGGCAGCCAGGTAGGAGCGCGGGCGATCGAGCTTACTCGCAAGCCTGTCGAGCTTTTCGGCCTTTTCGTCATCAAGGCGCACAGTGAACGCGACCATGACGGCACTCCTGGAGGTTCATTGTGGTTCACAGATATTGTCCGTGAACCACAGAGATTTCTCAAGAACTATGGGTCTTTCCCATCCGCCCCGATCAATCGGTTGGCCCTCACCCCAACCTCCCCTCCGCGTCGATCACCATCAGCCGGCGCCTCCCTCTCTCTTCCCAACGCCACAGCACGAGGTTGAGGTCCGCCTCCGTGGAGCCGCGCGCGAAGCTGCGGACCAGCAGCCCGGAGCACCCAGCCGCCAACAGATCGGCGGCGAAGGTCTGGGTTTTCGAGCGGCCGGAAGCGCGCATCTCGTCGCGCCAGGTCAGCGAGGCAAGGTCGCCCGGTGTCATGCCGTGCGCGGCGAGTGCCGCCACGTCGCGGCTGTCGAAGATGTCGTCGATATCGGCGTCGTAGGAAACCAGCGTCGTGGGTTGCAGGCTGCCGACCTGGTTGGCCTCGCGGATGGCTGTCAGCACATCGAGCGTCAGGTAGAGCGCCGGCACGCCCTTCGGGTTGAAGCGGCCGCCATAAAGCTGCGCGCCGCGTCCCGACAATGGCTCGCGCGCGTAGAGTGGGTTAAGGGCGCGGTACAGGGTGCCTTGAAAGCGCATTACGCAAACACGCCGGCATCCACCGCATCGATGTACTCGAGAACCTCGTCGGCCCGCCCCTGCTGCATCAGCATCATCGCCGTGGCGCCGCTGAAGCCGGGGAGTGGTTCCGAGCGATACCAGGCATAGGCCATCAGCGCCGAGCCAAAGCGCGGCTCCACCTTGTTGACGATCTCGACCATCTCGCGCAGGCGCCGCTGCGTCTTGTCGGAGCGGAGACGGTCGCTGCGCAGCACGGCGTCGCGGCCAAGTCCGGCTGACCGCGCCACCTCGTCCTTGGTGGTCCGGAAGGCATCCGCGATCTTGGTCGGCGCGAACAGGCCGTCATCGGCATACTGGGCCAGAGCCATGGCTATTTCCTCTCGCCACAATTCTTGACGTGAATATATGGCGAATTTTGTGGCGTCACAAGTCCACAGCCATCGTGACCACCCGCTGCCATTCGCATTGACAATGCGCCCACCCCCGCGAAAGTCCATGTCCGCTCTTTCGTTTCCAGTTGTATCCTCGCCCTCGCGACGGAGGCATTCGGCGAGGGGACGCCGGGTGACGGCGCAATCGGATCAAACGCGGAGCCAACCATGTCACACTGGAAAGCTGGCGCCCTCCTGGCGCTTGGATTGCTCGGCTTCATGCCCGCCGCGCTGGCCGACGCGACGCTGCCCACCAAGGACATCAAGGGCGCTGCCGACAACCCACTAGTGCCGCGCTACGAGGGCTCATTCATCGTCAGTTACGCACAGCAGAAGTTCACCGATTTCAATCTGCCGCTGTCGCCACTGGAAGCCAACGGCAAAGTCGACGCCAGCAACAACAACGTCTACGCCCCCAAGCAATCCAAAGATCTCGAGGGGCAGCTGACGCGGCTCGTCTATGTCGAGCCGCAGGACCGCTCGCCGCTCGAAGTGCTGCGCAACTATCAGGAAGCGCTGAAGGCGGCCGGTGGCGAGGTGCTCTGGGAGTGCAAGGGCGAGGACTGCGGCGGATCGTCGGTGCGCTCGAGCTCAGGCGGCGGTGGCGACACCAGCCTCACCATGCACTTCTTCAAGGAGAAGGACCTGAAGGACGAGGCCTTCTCCAACGGCGCCTGCGCGGTCACCTCGGCCATCACCGACCAGCGCTATTTCTCGGGACGACTGCCGGGCGACGGCGGCGACAGCTTCCTCGCCGTGCAGACCTACACCATCCCCGACGGGTCGCCCTATTGCGGCGCTTTCAACAACCGCACCATCGCCATCGTCCACATTCTGGAGCCCAAGGCGCGCGAGCAGAAGATGGTAGTGGTCAAGGCCGAGGAGATGGCAAAGGACATCAACGCCTCCGGCCACGTGGCGCTCTACGGCATCCTGTTCGACACCGACAAGGCGACGCTGAAGCCCGACTCCGAGCCGACGCTGACCGAGATCGCCAAGCTCTTGTCAGACAATCCCGATCTCAAGGTGGTCATCGTCGGCCATACCGACAATGTCGGCGCCTTCGACTATAACATCGACCTCTCCAAGAAGCGGGCAGCCGCCGTGGTCGGCGCACTGACCAAGCGCTTCCAGGTCGCGGCCGACCGGATGAAGAGCGCCGGCGTCGGCATGGTGGCGCCGGTCGCCACCAACGCCAGCGAGGACGGCCGCGCCAAGAACCGCCGCGTCGAGGTGGTCCGGCTCAACTGAGCCCACCCTGAAACGCAAACGGCGCCGGCATGTCACCGGCGCCGCCTCGCGTATCTCGCTTTCCGCCATCTCAGGCGGCGTTCAGGTCCTTGATGAAGACGCTGACCTGGCGCGCCAGTTCGGCCGACTGATCGTTGAGATTGCCCGACAGCGTCATCAGCTGGGTGGCGGCGGCGCCGGTCATCTCGGCCGCCGTGCCGACGCCGGCGATGTTCTGCGTCACGTCGGTGGTGCCGGCGGCGGCGCGCTGCGTGTTGTGGGCCATCTCGTCGCTGGCCGTGCCCTGCTGCTGGACGGCGCCGGCAATCGCCTCCGACGCCTTCTGGATGGTGTCGATGGTCTTGACGATCTTGGAGATCGCGTCGACCACGGTGCCGGTGGCGCCCTGGATCTCGTTGATCTTGCGGCCGATCTCGCCGGTCGCCTTCGAGGTCTGGTCGGCGAGCTGCTTGACTTCCGCCGCGACGACGGCAAACCCCCTGCCCGCATCGCCGGCCCGCGCCGCCTCGATGGTGGCGTTCAGCGCCAGAAGGTTGGTCTGGTCGGCAATGTTGCTGATCAGCTCGACCACCTCGCCGATCTCCTGGGCCGAGACCGCCAGCGACTGGACGCTTCGAGCCGAGCCGTCGGCATCAGCCGCCGCCTGCCGGGCAGTCTCGGCCGAGTGTGTCACCTGCGACAGGATTTCCCGGACCGAAGCGGTCAGTTCCTCGGTGCCGGCCGCCACGGTCTGCACGTTGGTCGAGGCTTCCTCGGCCGCGCCGGCCACCGCCTGCGCCTGGCGCGAGGTTTCCTCCGCCGTTGCGGAGAGGCTGCGGGCGCTGTCGGCCACTTCCTTGGAGGAGTTGGAGATGTTGTGGGCAAGCGACGACATGCTGCCGACGAAGTTTTCGGTGACGCTGGCGCGGCGACGCAAGTGCGCCTCTTCCGCAGCCTTCGCGGCCTCGGCCTCGGCGCGCGTCTTCTCGGCCTCGATCAGCGACAGGCGGAACTCTTCGAGCACCTTGGCCTGCTGGCCGATTTCATCGCCGCGCGCCTGCTCCGAGACGGACACATCGAGATTGCCCGAGGACATCACGTTCATTACGCCAGTGAGGCGACGGATCGGATTGGCGATGCCGACCACCGAATAGACCACCGACCCGACAAGCACACCGCCGACCAGCACGCCGCCGATCAGCACGAGATAGAAGGCGAAGGTCATGCTGCCGTTCATGTCGGCGACGCCGGCGTCGATGCGCTGCTGAAGGTCGGCGTCGAGCTCCGCGATGGCCTTGGTGATGTCGCTAGCCTCTCCAAGCGCCTGCTGCTGCAGGGTCTGCCTGTCCTCGATGGATTGCACGATGGTCGTGCTTTCCTTGTTGTAGGCATCGAGCAAGGGGGCGAGCGAAGCGATGCTTGCGGCTTCCTGCCCGGTGACCAGCTTCTGAAGCGCCACGAAATCTGCGCTGGTTGCCGCCTGCAGCTCCGATATCTTCTTCAGATAGAGAGGTTCACCGGCGGCCGAATAGCGCCACATCGCCGATCTCAGATCGTTGAAGTCGACTTGGAGCTGCAACGCCGAGATGACGGCCGCCTGATCGCTGTTCGCCTTGAGACGCTCGGTCAAGGCCGTGTACTGCGACTGCCAGGCCGTGTAGTCATCGGTCCGGCGAGCCTGCGCCGCCAACGCCTCCTTCACCGACGACACGACCGAAGCCGCCGTGCCGTGATAACCGGCCGACAAGGTCGCCAACTTGTCGAAGCGCTCCTTGTTGACCGCCGCGACCGAGGCCGCCTTGCCTTTGGCCGCAGCATCCTGCGCCAAGCCAAACTGCTCGACCAGAAATGCGTTCGTCTGGGCGAGCTCCTGATCGGTGCCGGCAAGCCGGGCGTCACGAACGGCAATCTGCATGCCCGCCACCGCCGCACGGAGCTGCGAGGCCGACACACGGGCCGTCTCTCGACCGATCACCGTTTCCACATTCGTCCTGACCGAAACATTCGAATACTCAGCCACTGCCACCAGACAGCAAGTGGCCAGTATTCCCAACAGCCCGACGTACCCCAGCTTCTGTGCGATACCCAACCTGCGCATGTCGTTGACCTCGCAAAAATTCACGAGGAAGCTGCGCTGATCCGCCTGAAGAATGTGTAAAATATATATCTAAATTCGTCTTTTTGCCCGAGATTTCGAAAAAGGATACGAGATCGTGAATACATCTTGAGGTAGCAGTTACTTAGCCGGCAAATCCCCAGCGCCCCCGGTTGATCAGGTCGCGGAACGGCCGGGACACTTCGGCGAGCTTGTCGTCCCAGTCGGGGTTCGGTCGCTGTCCTTCGATCTCGGCGAAATAAACCTGCATCAGCGCGGCGATGCAGAAGGGATCGATCAGCGCGCGCTGCAGCGCCACTGCCAACAGCAGCGCGAAGGCCAGTGTCCAGCCCGCCGTCTCGCCTGGCACCACATAGACGAAGGCCGCCGCCGGCGAGAGCAGGATGACGAACAGCGCCACGGTCAGCACCCAGCGGAACAGCATCAGCCAGACGGCATTGCGAAGGATGGCCGGGGCGTTCTGGGCATAGAGCACGATGCTTTCGCGCGCCGTGGTCCAGGGATCGCTGGAGGCGATGCGGATCTGCCGGGCCAGCACCAGCTCGTCGATGAAGTTGGTCGAGAGGCGGATCACCGTGTCGACAAGCCGCACGAAGCCGGAGAGACCGGGTAGCCCCACGAGATCCGTCAGCCAGTCGATGAGCCTCGTTACCGCCCGCACGGCGCCCTTCACCAGTTGGTCGAGCACGAACAGCAGGCTCACCTCGCCGAACCGTTCGCGCACGATGGCAAGGGCCGCACCGACCTGCCCCTTGCCGACCGGCAGCGGCGCGCCGTCGAAGGCCTGCATGAGCGCCGCCACGTGGCCGGCGGTGAGCAGATAGAGAAGATAGTCGCGGATCCACCAGAGCACGATGCCCAGCACCACAAGGCCGAACAGCCCGCCATAGATTGCCGCCGCGTCCATCGGCCACGAGCTGACGATATGGGCGAGCCCCCAGCCGAGGAATGCACCGATGGTCACCGCCAAGAGGGTGCCCATGGCGATCATCAGGTTGACGATGAGCCGCAGCACCAGGAACGGCCACGTTGCGGCGACAAGACCAAGCGCGCGCCAAATGGAAAACGACCAGAGCATCCGAGCCTCCCCCTGCCCCTAGACATGCGTCGCGTCCTGCCCCGGCGCCGCATGCTTAACGTTCAAACAACACCGTAGGCATTTATGACGGGCGCTTAACAGTCGCTTTAGCTCTAGCTGAAAATATAAACATTGCTAAGGAGCTAGTAGGCTTCGACGGATGATAATCCCTCTATATGCCGTTCGAGACTCACCCCAAGATGCGCGCGCCCATCCGCCGCTTTCAGTCGACCAACACAGACGCCCGCACTGCCGTGCGCGAGTTTCGCGCCGGCGTGGCGCAGCCTGACATAGCGCTAGTCCTGTTCTTCTGCTCGAGCGCTTACGAGCTCGACGAAATCGCCGATGAGATGGCGCTCTCCTTTCCCGGCGTTGAGGTGATCGGCTGCACCACCGCCGGCGAAATCGGCCCGGAAGGCTATCTCAACTACAGCCTCAGCGGCGCCAGCCTGCCAGCCGACAGCTTCGCCGCCGTCATCCAGCTGGTTCCCGACCTGCAGCATTTCGAACTCGCCAAGGCGCGCCCACTCGTCCAGTCGCAGCTCGTGGAACTCGACGGCAAGACCGGGAATAGCCCGGCCTTTGCCAACCGTTTCGCGCTGTCGCTGATCGACGGCCTGTCGATCCGCGAGGAACTGGTCTGCCGTGCATTTCAGACTGCCCTCGGCGATATCTGTCTGGTAGGCGGCTCAGCCGGTGACGATCTCAATTTTGTACGCACCCATGTCTATCACGGCGGCCGGTTCCACGCCGACGCGGCGGTGATGACGCTGATCGCCACATCGCGCCCCTTCCGTACCGTCAAGATCCAGAACTTCGTCCCCATGGAAGAGCGGCTGGTGGTGACCGCCGCCGAGCCGGCACGCCGGCGAGTAACGGAAATCAACGGGCTGCCGGCGGCCGAGGAATATGCCCGGGTGATCGACGCCCCGTTGAGGAGCCTCGGGCCGGCCAGGTTCGCCGAGGCGCCGATCGTCGTGCTGCTGTCCGGAACCTACTATGTGCGCGCCGTGCGGACGGCGCACCACGACGGCAGCCTCACCTTCTATTGCGCCATCGACGAGGGCATGGTGTTCCGCATCGCCTGCATGACCGACGTCGTAACCAACCTTTCCGCTTCTCTGTCGGAGATCCGCAAGACCATTGGCCGGCCGGAGCTGATGATCGGCTTCGACTGCATCCTGAGAAAGCTCAACGTCTCCAGCCGAACGTCGACGAGAGATGTGGAAAGCATTCTCGGCGACAACAATGTGGTTGGCTTTTCGAGCTACGGCGAGCAGTACAACGGCATCCACGTCAACCACACGTTGACCGGCGTGGCGATCGGAGAATTGCCGGAGGTCGTTGCGGGAGAGGCAAGGGCCGAGGGACAGGGAGCCGGGGCGCAGGCGCACCCGGGGGGATAGCTGAATGGCAGAGCGTCGCCCTCTCGGACCGGCGTCCGACCCCGCGTTGCTGCTGGCGGAAATCGCCCGGCAGAACAAGGTGATTCAGGCGCTGGTCAACCGGCTTGAACGCAACGCCGCCGGCGACTATCGCACCGAGTTCGACGAGCTTCAGACCGCCGTGGCCTTGAGAAGCGAGGTGCGGCGCCGGACCGCCGCGCTGGAAACCGCCCTCAGCGACAACGAGCTGATGACGCGCCAATTGCGCGAGTCCGAGTTCAAGCTGCTCAGCGTCGTCAACCAGCCGCTGGTCGGCATCGCCACCTCCGAAGAGGGGCGCTTCACCCTCGTCAACCAGAAGCTCGCCGACATCTTCGGCTACGAGATGCGCGAACTGGTCGGGCGGAACATTCTCGACGTGGTGGCCGAGCGGGACAGGCCCATGGTAGCCATGCAGATGCGCCGCCGGCTGTCCGGCGAGTTGATGGAAGACGACTATACCTTCCGAGGCCTGCGCAAGAACGGCATCGAGATCGACATCGAACTGCATGGCAGCCTGCAGATCGTTGGCGGCAAGCCGATCGCCGTAACCATCATGCTGGACGTCAGCAAGCGCATGCAGGCCGAGCGGCGTGCCGAGGAGCTGCACGCCCTGCTGCGCGAGCAATCGATCCGCGACGCGCTGACCGGGCTCTACAATCGTCGTTACCTCGATGTGGCGCTGGAAGAGGAATGCGGCCGCGCCCAGCGCGACGGCGATGCCTTCAGCATCGTCATGTGCGACATCGATCACTTCAAGATGATCAACGACCGGCACGGCCATCTGGCGGGCGATGAGGCGCTGGCCATCATCGCAACCCGTCTCGCCAAGCGCTGCGGCGCGGCCGGTCAGGCCTTCCGCTATGGCGGCGAGGAATTCCTGGTGCTGCTGCCAGGCGCGACCGCCACCGTCGCCGCCGAATGGGCCAACGACCTGCGCAAGGATCTGCAGGTGCAAATCGTCAATCCCGGCCGCGACGCCTTCCGCGTCACCGCCTCCTTCGGCGTCGCCGCCTTTCCGGAACATGGCCTTTGCTGCGAGGAGGTCATCGGCTCTGCCGACAGGGCGCTCTACTCGGCCAAGCACGGTGGCCGCAATCTGGTGTGCATCTCCGAGCCCGAAAGCGGTTCGGACAACGGCAGCCGGCCCGCCGAGCCACCACGGGCGGCGACCGGCCGGCGCTAGATCGTCATACGCTCCGCTTTTCGGTCCGATGCTCCGGACGCTCAGTGGATCTGGAAAGCCCGCTCTGCCGCCATGGCGTCGGGATGGCGCGCGCCGACAAAGCCGTCGAGATGCCTGAGGTTGGCCAGATCGTCGGCGAACACCATCCGGTCCTCCCTGGCAATATGCTGGATGCAGATCTCGAAGACGATGAACTGGATGAAGGCGTTGAGCGGCAGATCGTCGTTCTCGTAGAGATCGGTCAGGAACTTCATGCGGCCGAGCATCTGCTCGTGGCTGACCACATGCGACTGCAGCCGTTGCAGATGCCGCTCAGCGATCAGCTTCTCTTCATTGGCGCAGTGGGCGACCAGCGTGTCGCACAGCACCTGCAGCCTATCGAGAATGGTCTGCTTGCGATGATTGCCGACCAAGAGCTTCAGGAGTTCGTTGGCCATGGCGAGCAGCTCGGCATGCTCGGCATCGACCTCCGGCACGCCGACGCGCAGCCGGTCGCCCCAGTCGAGCTGCAGGACACCGTTCTCCCGCCGCAGCGGCGTGTCGAGGAACCATCGGTTCTTGCCAGCCGCCTTGGCCCGGTAGAGCGCCATGTCGGCCCGCTCGAGCCAGCTCGTCACCGTGTCGCAGCTGAAAGCCAGCGCGATGCCGACGCTGATGCTGATGCGGATACCATCGCCGGTCTCGATTTTCGTGGCCGTGAGGCGCAGCCGCTCGGCAGCGGCGACCGCCTCTTCCACTCCGGCTCCCGGCAGAATGGCGATGAACTCCTCCCCGCCCCAACGGCCGAAGATGTCGATGTCGCTCAGCGCCTCCGAGCAGGCTGTGGCCAGCGCCCTCAGGATGACATCTCCACTCAGGTGACCGAAGCGATCGTTGACCCTCTTGAAATCGTCGAGGTCGATCAGCAGCATGGAGACGAGCGAGCCGTTGAGCCGGAGGCGATCGAGCTCGCTTGCAGCCGCCTCCTCCAACTTGCGCCGGCTCCATACCCCGGTCAGCCGATCCTTCAGGATCAGCGCCTGATTGAAGGAATCCGTCCGTTCCTTGGCCATCAGCACAAATCCGATGGCGAGGAAGATCAGCCCGAACAGCGAGGTGAGAAAGATCAGCGACTGGGTGAGATCGCTGTCGTAGAAGCTGGCGATGCGGCCGATCTTGAGCGACAGCGAGATTTCCCGGGCCACCAGCAGCATCAGGTTGACCACGATGGCCGCCAGGATCAGGTACTTGCCCCGACCGTGCGTCTTCTTGAGATTGTCGATCGAGATCAACAGGCTGAAGCACATCATGGGCATGATGATCAGGCTGTTGGCGATGATCCGCGTTTCGATGTCTCCGACATAGACCGCCGACGACAGCGCCACGAAAGCAAGGAAAACGACCACCCAGCGCCGCGGGAAAGAAACCGCGTAGAACAGGCAGAGCGCCCGCGCGCCGAACACGAAGAACAGCGCCATCGACATCTCGGCCAGCCAAACCGGGAAATGACCGAACATCAGCGACGACAGATAAAGAACGTAGGCGAGCCCATGCAGCAGCAACGCATAGGACAGCTCTTTCAGCCCGCTGCCCGGCTCGGTGCCAGAGGCGAACCAGATGGCGCTTCCCAGAGCAAAGCTCACGAAGAGGATAATCGCGAACAGGGTCTGTATATCGAACATTCGGAGCCCTGGGAGACCGGCGGATGAAGGCACCGCCGCGCCGATCTCTATTAGCATGCCGAAGGATAATAGATTCTGCGGTGTGAATATTTACACACAACCAAAGTGTGTACGTGTTTTTATTTATCAAACACTGATTAATTGAACAAAACAGATTGATTGAGCTTGATTGGCTGCTCCCAAGACCACATCGCGGCCCCTTGTCCGAAGAGCTCTCATGCCGGATGGACCGAGCATCGGCTCATTGCGCCGCCCCCAAAGGGAGGCGGCACAGCGCCTCGCGTTGCTCACACGGGGCCGCCGCTCCCACCGGCGGGTGTCTTCAGCCCGAACAGCCCATGCATCAGCAAGCCGACGCCCCAGCCGAGAATGACCCACAACACCCAATAGAGCGGCCCAGTCAACAGGTTGACGGCGATGAGCACCGCCAGGCCGAGCACGAAGACCACGGCGTGGATCTGAAACCCGAGCTTTCGTTGGGCAGGCGTCGCGTTTTTCATGGGGCTCTCCGAGCTCGATAGAGAGGCTTACTGCGCCGCCTGCTCGATGACCTTGGCGACATCCTCGGCATGCGAGACGAGACCGGCATGGCTGGCAGCGATTTCGGTGACCTCGGCCTTCATCCGGCTGGCGAAGAAGCGCTGCGCGTCGGGCGGGATCACCTTGTCCTCGGTCGTCACCACGAAATAGGTCGGCTTGTCGTGCCAGGCCGCCACTTCGGCGGCGGCAGCGAAGTTGGCGGGATTGGAGGGAAGCTGCCGGGCGGCCATCGCCTCCGCCTCGGCCTTCGGCAGGTCACCGGCAAACAGCGCCGGGAAGGCGGCGGTATCGAAGATCAGTCCACCCTGAGCATTCGGGCGGATGGCCTTGCTGCCCTCGCTCGGTGCGCCCGCTTCCTGAAGCTTGACGAGCGACTCCCCCTTGTCGGGCCCGAAGGCCGAGACATAGACCAGCGCCTTGACCTTCGGGTGATTGCCGGCCTCGCCGATCACCATGCCGCCCCAGGAGTGGGCGACCAGCACAATCGGTCCGGCTTGCGCATCGAGCGCCGCCTTGGTCGCCGCCACATCGTCCTGAAGCGAGGTCAGAGGATTGGCCACCTGGGCAACGGCGAACCCCTTTGCCTTCAGGATGGCCGCCACCTTGTCCCAACTGGTTTCGTCGGCAAAGGCGCCGTGCACCAGCACGATGCGCGCCTTCTCCGCGGCAAAGGCCTGGCCGGCGCCAAGGGTCGCCGCGGCGAACAACAGGGTTGTCAGCAGACTATGCATTTCGCTCTCCTTCAGTTCGCGGGCTCTGGAGCCGGCATGTCGAAACAGTTGAGCGCCAGGGCGATCAGGCAATAGGCGCCGGCGAGAAACACCAGCTCCCCCACACCGTCCTTGCCGAGAAGCGCGATGGCCCGCTCATAGAGCAAGGCCGGCGGCGTGCGGCCATCGACCAGCGCTCGCGTCAAATCGTGGGCGACCTGCGGCGCATCGCCGAGATCGGCCGGCCGTCCGCCCGTCGCAAGAAGTGCGATCTGGGTCGGCGTCAGTCCCGCCACCGCGCCCATGATCTCGTGGGCATAGATCTCGTAGCGGGCATTGAAGCGCCCGCCCACCGTCAGGATCACTGTCTCGCGCACCAGCGCAGGGAGGCGCGCCTCGCTGCCCACCGCTGCCAGAAACCGCAGCGCCGGAATGCCCAGTGACGGAAAGTGCAGCATCGCCGGGAACGGACCGATCAGCGCGCCCGGCCCGTCCTGAGCAATGATCTGCGGCTGACCGCGCACCATCACCTCGACAATGGTGTCGTGAACGCTCCTGAGCTCCGGAGACAAACTCTCAGGTGGAAGAGGCGTCAGGCGCATGGCGATGCCTCCATTCAGAGACCGTCGGTAAAGCGGCCATCGATCAGCACGAAGGCCATGCGGCAGACCCCGTTGGATCGATTGGCCCAGGCGTGATTGGTGCCACGCTGGATCACCACGTCGCCGGCGTGAAGCAGCGTCTCGCCCCGGTCGACCACCAGTGTCATCTCGCCGGACAGGACAATGCCGTAATCGACAGTTTCCGTGCGGTGCATCAACGGGTGCGGCACCCCCGCCGCGAAGGTGGCGGCCCCGGCCCCGCCCATGGCGCTGAACTTCTCGTGGACGCCGGCCGCCCCGAGCTGCCGGATCTCTTCGCCTTCGGGCGAAAAGTCGATGATGCGGATACGCGTTCCCTGTGTTGGCGGCGCCAGCACCAGGCCGCCCTTTTCGGGCTCTTCGGCCCGACGGGTGATCTCGGCCGGCGCGGCGCCGGTGCTCCAGATCTCGAAGAAGGTCGGCCCGCCAGGACCACCGACCTGCACCACCCGCGCCGGCGATGCGTCGGTGAGGATGACGGCCCGCCCCTCCTCGTCATGGCCCGTCACGATGCGTCTGAAATCGCCCATCCCGAAGCCCCCCGGCAATTGCACGACAAACGAGCCTATCCAGAACCACGATGCGCTTATTTCAGAATCTTGCGATTCTTGACCGACAAATCCCGGTTTTCATGGTATGAATTTCAACACTGGTTGGCGCGTTTCCTTTCCCCGGATTTCGGATCGGTCACCCCATGGCAGAGGCTGTCTCTTCCGCTCAGGATGATCTGCAGGACGCCCGGCGCCTTGCGATCTGCGACGCCGCCACCAGCGAAGCCACGCCCAGCAACCACCGTGAAAACGTCGAGCGGTTTTGCATGACGCCCGTCCGCAGCATCGGCATCGGCGCGAAGTCGTCGCTGAAGGCCTCGTTCTGGCGAACCGACCTCGAGGACACCGAAGTCGACGGCGATCCCAACTATGGGGCCGTCATGGTGCACCTCGGAGGCGGTCGCGTCTGGCGCAACAACGATCCGATCCCCGGCGAAAAGGGCTCGATGACCATGCAGCCCTTCGAGACGACGCGCTGGCGTCTCGAAGGCATGGTCAGCTTCGCCCATCTTTTCGTGCCAATGGTGTTGCTCCGCGATGTCAGCGAGTGCCTCTACCAGCGCGATTTTGCCCTGGAGAATCTCTGGGTCCCCATGGCCTCGCGCGACGACCGCCTGTTCGCCGCCGTCAGCGCCGTAGAGGCAGGCCTTCTGACGGCCGAACCGACCAGCCTGCTCCTCGACAGCTGGGCGCTGATCCTGTCGGAAATCCTGGTGCGGCGCTTCTCGAGCCACACGAAATGCCACGCCGCGCCGGCCAAGGGCAGGATCCCGGCAAGGGGCGTCGCGCTGGTGGTCGACTATATCGAGGCCAACATCGACCGCGACCTCGACCTTGCGGAACTCTCCGGCGTTGCCTCGATGGGCGTCTACCATTTCGCGCACCGCTTCAGGGAAACCGTGGGCATGAGCCCACATGCCTACGTGCTGTCGCGCCGCGTCCGCCGCGCCCAGGCCCTCATCGATCGCGGCAGCACGGGCCTTGCCGACGTGGCGATCGCCTGCGGCTTCTCAAGCCAGGCTCACCTGACCACCGCCTTCCGCCACCATCTCGGCCTGACACCGGGCAGCTATCGCCGGGCACGCAACTGAGGCAAGCCCCCATGACCACCGCCTGCCGGTGGAAACCGGCTGCCATCAAGGAACGAGAGGAAGTGGTGGGCCCGGCAGGACTCGAACCTGCAACCAGACCGTTATGAGCGGCCGGCTCTAACCATTGAGCTACAGGCCCATCGGAACAGGGCGAAACCGAACCACCAATGGGAATCCAGATCCGCGCCCCGTTCAGGGCGCCTGTTTCTGCCATCCTCCTTCAACGGAATCAAGGCACTTGATCCGGAGAGCGGACACCACAGCGTAGATATATGGGAATGGACTTCAGCAAGGGCATTCCGACATTTCAATTCGTAACTTCTGTATCTATGTTGGCGCCGGTTTGAGAAAGCCTGCCATGAACGCGGGCCAGCATGACGGGCGGACTGAGAGTGTCAAGTACGAGTTGGCGATATCGGGAAGACATTGACGGTCTGCGAGCGCTGGCAGTCGCTATTGTCATTCTGTTTCACCTTGAAGTCGGCTGGATTCCCGGCGGCTTTATCGGTGTCGACGTCTTCTTCGTCATCTCAGGCTTTCTCATCACGTCGCTGATATCGAGGCAGATCGTCGAGGGCCGCTTCAGCCTGATCGATTTTTACGAACGTCGCTTCCGCCGCATCTATCCCAATCTCCTGATCGTACTGACGGTGACGGCCATACTCGGCTTCATCGCCATGGTACCAATGACTTACAGGCCATTCGGCCGCAATCTGATCTGGGCGACACTCTCTGCCTCCAACTTCTCGTTCATCGGCGGCGACGGCTATTTCGATCCCGACAACCTCACCAAGCCACTTCTGCACACGTGGTCGCTCGGCGTTGAGGAGCAGTTCTACCTCGTCTTTCCCGGGCTGCTGATTCTCGTTGCCAAGCGCGGCTACGATGCACGATGGCTGATCGGCATCGTCGTCGGACTTTCGCTTGCCCTCAGTATTGGTGCGGCTCTCGTGAACTGGGCGCCCGCCTACTTCCTGCTGCCAACCCGCTTCTGGGAGCTCGGCATCGGTGGACTAATTGCCATACTGCCCCCAAGCAATCACCTCTCTTATGCTCAGCGTTCCATCCTCGGCATCGCAGGGCTAATAGCAATCGGCTGGGCGACCCTCCGCCTTACCGATGCCGACCCATTCCCCGGCTATCTGGCGCTGGCGCCAACACTCGGCGCGGCGGTGGTGATCTGGGCTAACGGGGGGCTTGCTGGTCGCATCCTGTCTCTCCGTCCCTTTATCTGGACCGGCCGTCTGTCCTTTGCACTCTATCTTTGGCACTGGCCACTGATCTCGATTGCGGCAGGCATCGGTCTACCTCCAACCAATAATGGAAGCCGCATAGTTATCGTCGCGATTATATTCGCCCTCTCTCTGGCGGGCTACTTCCTTTGGGAGCAACCAATTCGCCAACGGCGTATATTAGAGAGCCGTAAGAGCTTCTTCGTAGCGTTGAGCGTATTCGCTGCACTTATTATTGCACTTGGTGCAGCTATTTTCCAAACGAAGGGGATACCACAAAGATTACCGAAAGACCTTGCCGAGATCGAGAAAATAACGAAAAACGAGTCGTTTTATATAGCGAAGCGTTGCCCCGCCCTGATCACAGGAGAGGTGGTACCCTGCCCGCTCGGAGATGAAGGGGCGAATCTGGTATCTTTTGTCATCATTGGGGATTCGCACGCGCAAGCAGCTGCAGCCGAAATTGGCGACCTTGCTAAGTCGTACCATCTACGAGGCCTTTACTTAGGGAGAGCCGGATGTCCGCCGATCAAATTACTGACAAGGACACCGAGTTCATCCTGCGCCCAACACTATGAATTTGCCAAGAGCCAAATAGAAGAGAACAACCCCAGGCTGGTGATACTTATTTCACAGTGGACAGCCCTTACGGGAGACCCGGAAGGTGGATACAAAACCCCTTTATTTAGTAAGGGTGACCCTATCGCGGAATCACGGCGGCTACCCCTGGTTACCTCAGCAGTCGATGAAACACTGACGGACATTGGTGCCCGAAAAATAGTTACAGCATTGACTGTTCCTGAATACAACGACCAGCCGTCGATCGTCTGGGAACGATGGACGGAACGTCTTGGGCTTCCACAATTCACTGCCGCCCTGACTCTAAAGGACTACCGCGACCGGCAGATCTACGTCAAAAGCATGCTGGACCAGGCTCAAGAAACCTTTTCCAACTTGGACGTACTGGATCCTTCGCCTATATTCTGCAAAGAAGAAATTTGCACCCGGGCAGTCGGGGAGAAAATACTCTATAGAGACAATAGCCACTTGTCGCACTTAGGAGCAGAAATTTACGCGAAAATGTTTGAACCTTACTTTGCGAGTCTAGCAGAGCAGAAATAATGTCGAGAAAGGTGCAATAAACTATTTAAACAGCTCTTCTTTTACCTCGTCATAGAAGGTGGCGCAATCCGCCGCCTGCCTGTCCACACCATCAGCGACAATCAGCCACCGCCCCTGCACGGTGCGCCACTTCTCGCCGACTTTTGGCGTCACGCGCGGCATCTTGTCGCGGCAGCGCGCCGGCAGTTCGGGCAGGGTTACGCCTGCGTTCTGGCGACCGATCTCATTTGACGCCGCCGCGAGGCGCTGGTCGAGATTGCCGCAGCCAGTCAAGATCGCCGTCAGTAACACGACAACCATCATCGCCGGCATCAGCGGCCACTGCGGCTTCATATTGCTTCCACGCATCGTCCGCTTCCTTGTTCGCCGCCTCGGCCCGCGCCCGATCGCTGGCCGTTGCAGCTTCAGCTACCTTGAATTGCCGGCGCATTTCATTGATCTGGCCCTGCAGCGCCAGCTTCTCCGATGCTGCAACGAGGCCCTCACGCGCCGCCGAGGCGACGGCTGGGTCGTGGATCAGCCAGACATAGAGGCTCATCAATGCGGCCGTCATGAACGCGCCAGCTACAACACCGGTGATGGCAGTGGCTGTCGTCCCGATCTTGTCGAGTAGGCCGAACATCAGAGCACCCCCGAGGCGCAGAGTTCACCCTCGCCGATGCGGGCGGCGTCGCCCATGCCGCGCCGCCGGGCGAGGCCGACCACCATGCGCCCACCAACTCGGTTGAAGGCGGTGGCGGCGGTGCAGCTCTCCTGCCATCGGCCTGCCCGGCCGAGCCGCGCCGCCGTCGAACCACAGACAGCGTTGGCGCCGATGTTCCAGGCAAGCGAATCCATCATGGCCCGCCAGCCCAACGGGGCGGCGGGCCAATTGGCAATGCAGGCTGTGAGCTTGGCCCGGTAATCGCGCACGATCTTGCCGGCGAGACGTCGGTCGCAACCGACAGGCGTTTCCACCATGCCGGGCCTCACACCGACGGTATCGCCGTCGCAAATGGTCCAGACGGGCGGCTGGGCGATCGTATCGAGATAGGCGGTGAGCGACCGCCCCTCCCAGGGCTTCACCAACACCTCAACGGCCAACGCCACATCATCGGGCACCGGCGTAGCGCCTGGCATCAGCGCAACCGTGCCACCTGCACCGGCCGCCACGACCACAGCAGCGATCGCCGCGCGGGCGCGCCGCGTCGGCGAGAGCTTAATCGTCGCCATCGCGCAAGGCCTCCTGCAAGAGATAACGGGCCACGAAGGCGGCGAAGACCACGCCAAAAGCCACGAAGGGAAAGGCGGCAGGCGGGATCAGCTCGGTGCCGGCAAGATAGGGCAGCACCGCCTCGGCAGCCGTAAGGGCACCGCCGGCGATCAGGATGTGAGAAGTCCAGGAATGCCTTAGCACCCGGCGGGCGTTGGGCACGAGCCTCGGTCGCTTCATCGCGCAAACTCCAGCAAACAGGACTGGAGATTAGGCGATACGGGTTTTCGGGCTGACGCTCAGGTGATCTTCAGCCAGTGACGCAGCAGCGACACTGCCTGATCGGAAAACCAAGCCATGGTGGCGCCGAGGCTGACGCCGCCGATCGCCAGCACACCGACGATGCGCAGGCCGGTGGCCTTCATGTCACGCCAATCGGAGACCGCCGGCAGGACAGTCTCCGCCTGGATACGAACGAGATCCTCCACCACCTGTCGGCTCAGGGTGAGTTCCGTCTTGAGAGCGGACAACTCGCATGCCTGCTCGTCGAGACGGCGATGCATGGCGGCGCGATTGTCACGTGCCGCGATCTTCTCATCGCCGAAATCGGCGAGCAGATGCTGGACGCTGGCGCTGAGCTCGCCGAGCCGAAGCAGCACTTCGTTCGTGAGATCGGCATCGTGCGAGAGAGGCTTGATCATCCGCTTGCCTTATGAAGCCGGCCAACCGGTGTCGACATCGATGGCGGCCAAGGCCGCTTCATCTTCAGCTTGAAGAGCCGCATCCTTGAGATCGCGCCGATATTGCACGATGGCCGCATAATAGTTGCCGACGGCAGCAGCGAGCGCCAAGCCCTCAGACGGTGTCGCCAGCGGAATGCGGACATTCTCGATGGAGATCCAGCCCCGCGCATAGCTTTCAGGCCAGGCAACAACGCCCGCTGCAGCGGCCGTGGCCGTCGCCGCCATGGCGGTGAGATCCGCTCGGCTGCCATCATCAAGGGCAACGTGAAGGCCGGATTCGAGAGGGGCGCCAGCGGCGAGGAGTGAGGCGGAGACTGATGTTATGGCGGAGATTTTGGCGGAGCGAAGGTCATCCAGCGATGGCGGCGGCGGCAAGGCGCTATAGCCTCGCTCGCCGGGATCCCCGATAAAATCGATGACGACTTCGGCATGGCTGAGATACCAAGTTTCACCACGATAGTCGAGGACTACAGACCATGTACCATCCTTCCAAGTAGCCGTTTTCTTTGCCTCAAGGATGGGCGGTGCTAGCTCCACACAGCCAGCAGGAAGATGGAAAACTCCTACCTCCAGGGGGCTTTCGTACGCGCTTGTTGGCCCTACGTAAAGCCCGTCCGCATCCAGTTGATAAACGGTTCTAGTAGTCATGTAGGACCTCAATACTTAATGCAGCCAAGAAGAGCGACGTTGATGGGGCGGGTTTCAGTACCGGCGTTAGCGAGAATGCTAATTGTCGAGTTGTACTCGAGGTCAACGTTCCTGTTTGAGCCCCCGCTCAGGGTTCGGCTAGACTGTCCGATAGTCGAACTAAACGAGTGCGTATGCGGTCCCACCATATCCGCCTGCTGACTACCCAGCACGCGGCCCGCATCAATCCCGCGCCCGCCATCCAGGAATCGCATGAACACACCGCGCAAATCCCGTGTCACGAGATAGTTGCCGGTTGCCGATCGCGTGGTATTGGGGTTCGCAGGATCGGTACACCGATACCAAGCTGTCGCGGTCGCATTCAGCGCATCGCCGCAATACTTGACGGCGTCGAGATCAGCATAGACCAGACGGTTGATGGCTGATCCGTCGCCAACGATCCAGCCTGCCGGCGGTGCGGACAGATCGAATCCCATGACTGCACCTGTCGGCACACCGGCCACGGAGATTGTCACGTCGCCCGAGAGACTGACCTCCGTCGCGCCGTTCAGCTTCACGCCATTACCGGCAATCAACTTACGCCCAGTCGGCACATAGCCGCTCAGCATGGCGCTCACCTGCGCAGTGGTTGAATAACTCGCCGGGTTCCAGGTCTGCGCCGCTGCTGCGCTGGCCGCCGCCTCGGCCGCCTTGTTGGTCGCAACCCCGGCTGCGGTCGCCGCGGTATTGGCATTCCCTTCCGCCGCAACAACCGCCCCGGAGATGCCGGCCACGGTCGTGATATCCTCGGCGATGGGAGCCAGCGTCGTCAGCTGCGGCTGGATATCGGCCAGCGAGAGCACCGCTCCCGTCAGCTTATCCACCGAAACCGATGAGCTCACAGGCAGCACGACCGAGCGCGCCACTTGCTCCTTGAGCTGCAGTGACATCTGCGTCTGAAGATCGATCGCCCGTTCGATGGTCTCGGCAAAATAGGCGCCCTGGTTCTCAAGGTCGACATTCTGCGTGAAAGGCACGTTGAGAATCAGCGTCACCCGATATCCGGCAGGGTACGCTTGGACCGTATCGACCGCCCCACCGCCGCTCTCGCCAATTCCGTCCACTGTGTAGTCGGTTCCGAGAACCAACGCGCTTTCGGTCCCATCCGGTGCCGTCAGGATGATGCGGATATGCGCCGCGTCATAGATCCTGAAACCATAGGGAAAATGTGTCGTCACCCCGTTGCAGGCATAGGGGCCAGAGCGGTTCACTTCGCTCGCAATCGTCATGGGCAGGCCTCGCTGATTTTGCGAGACACTACCTCCCTGTGGTTTGTTTCATCCCGCACCAAACACATGCTAGATCGCGGCGGTCGCCGGCGCATCCATCAGCAGTGCGGTAGCCATCATGGCAGGTTGTGCGATCATGGGGGCGACGCCGGGCTGTGCGGATTTGGCCAGCGGCGCCCACATGTCCACTCGCGCCGCGCCATCGTCGAGCGTCGGCGCATCGTCACGGATTTCCGGGGCTGAGCCGATCAGGCCAAGGCTCCGGTCGCCGGCCTCAGCCGCCGCTTGCACCACCCTCTGGCGGGTAAGCAGCAGCGTAGCACCGAGGGCACGCGAGAGATCGCCTGCCGTCGCCTCGGGATGGCCATGGAAGAGGGCCGCCACCATCGTCTTGACCGCTTCCTCGGCCTTGCCGCCCGGCACAGCCACCACCCGCCGCTCGCGCCGACCTCGAAATCCCCAGTCCCCGATCCGCCTCGGCTTCTGCCGCTATCGGTTCAAATCCTCTTCACAAACCACCTGAGGTAGAGCACGCTGCCTCCAGCGACTCGCTGGCCTGACACTTGGCCACCGCACCGGGGATGGCCTCTACCGTGACCTTGTTCTTCGTTATGCTTGTTGTGAAGCTCCTGGATTTTGCGGCGATTGCTTCTTTCATCATAGGGCTGTTCAAAGTCAGGAATGCGGTTGGCTACCCGCTTGCCATCGGTCTCGCCATCCTCGGACATGTGATCCTGAGAAGCACCCAGCTTGTCAGTGTCCGCTGGGCCGGGGTCGAGCTCATCAGCATTGTCGCCGGCCTGGTTGCGGCTTGCCTCGCCTTTTTCATCGGCAAGGCGCTGCGCAGGGACATTCGACACTGAGAGCTGGGCCTCCGGCAGTTGATCCGTCAGTTGCTACCGAGCGCCTTCTCCTTGGCGGTGGCCAGAATGCCCTGCGCGATGAGCCGGGCACTCGCCTCGAGCGCATCTTCTGACAGGCTCATGCCCTGTGTGTTGGCGTGACGGCTGATGACCCCGTCGAAATATGCCTGCTTTTGCGCCTCGATTTTCTGGTCGTAGACCTGCAACTTTTCGAAACTGATCTTGCCGCGGATATTGTCCTGCAGGGTCGTCGCCTTGAACCCGTTCAGCTTGGCAAGTGGCTGAAGGCCCACGCGGTCGGCCTCGGCGGCCAGCAGGGCAAAGGAAAATGCCATCAACTTCTTGAGCTTGAGCGAACCGCCTTGTCCTGCGAATGTACTTTTCGGAAGACGACCGATGCTGTCGACAACCTGGTTCTCGGCTGTCTTGACGATGGCGGCCTTTTCGAACTCATCAAACTTGCTGAGATCGACGAACCCATCGGGTGTCATGGCAACACTGCCCGCCTCGGCATGAAAGCTGCCGAGCAACACGGCAAGCGCCATCACCAACCCCTGAACGAACTTCTGCACGGCCAACTTCTCCCTGGTCCTAGTCCGGCAGCAGCCCACAATGGTCTCCCGCCGATATGCTGTGAAAACAAATCCAGCGCACTCTCAAGCAAAGCGGGTAACCGGTTCGCCTAGGAAATGCGTCGTTTTGGAAGATCTTGCTCACGCGCCCCGTCCGGCTCACTTCCTATCGAAAGGCCGCAAGCGTCGACCGATCCGCCACCTCCATGTCTATCTGCGCCTTCCAGGCGAGAAGGTGCTTGCGGTTGAAGACGTTCGTTACGCTATCGGCATAGGGCCAGTAGTCGGTCCCCTTGATGTCCCCGATCGGGTCAAGGCTCGGGTCGACCGTTCCATCGTCGGCGCCGAAGGTCTGGTTGGACGAAAGCGCCCCCAGCACCGTTTCGTGCCGCCATGCGGCCTGCCAGACTTCCAAGGGAGCCGGCAGCTCAGCGGCACGCGCCGACGACACCGATAACAAAACAGAAGTAACGATGGCCGCCAGCCAAACACGCATGAAGAGATTCCCGGACATGGCGCAACCATAGAGAACATCACGCCAGCCGTCATCCGCGCGTTTATACGGTCAGAGCGCTCTCCCCACGCGCAGAGCGTGGGTTCAGCCGGCGGAGCCGAGTATCCGCCAATCCTGCCGCTCCCTGTCGATCTGAAATTTCCAGACGTCGTAAGCCTGCCGGCTCCGCAGGCGCCCGAGCTGCTCGGGATAATTCTGGTAGTCGGTGCCCTCCGACGCCTGCCAGGCATCAAAGGCAGGGTCGAGCGTGTCCAGATCGACATTCCGCATCCCGTTGGCTAGCCAGGAGCCCACAATCGTCTCCAGCCGCCAAGCAGCCTGCCAGGTCTCCGACAGACTCGGCTGTCCGGCCGGCTGCGCCAAGGCGGTTAACGGCAGAAGAAGGGAGAGGAAGGCGATCAGGCAAACACGCATCGGGCTGCTCCGTGGATGCATGCAACCATAGAGCAGCCCGTGCGGGCGGTCATCGACCTTGATACGGTCAGTGTACTGCCGCAGCTTTTACGAGTTCCGTGATGTAGTCGCCAAACAACTCCACCACTCGTTTCGTCTTGGGGTTTTCCAAAAGTTTCGCTTTTGCCTTGTCCGAAAGGTGATCTATAAAAACTGCCCTCCCCGGATCAGAGAGAAGCGCCTTCCCAACCTCACTGGGCGAGCGAGTTTCCTGCGAGGCCTGAAAGATGGCTTCCTGAACCCCCGACTTGACTATCTCTTCCGCCAATCTCTCGGAGGCCTTCACCAAGGCTGCTGGTGGGACAATCTTGCTCGCCCCCATGATACCCTTAACGGCCCCGCCTGCCAGCGCGCCACCGGGGATAAACGTCTCGGGCGTGACAAGGCTCGCCAAAATGCCGAAGACTTGGCCAGTCGCTCCAGCATTCTCTAGAACTTTTTTGTCCTCATCCTCCATGTCGATCTGGTCTTTCCAAGCCTTGAAAGTTGCCTGATTGAAGATGTTAAGCGCCTGGTCCCTGTAGGCCCAGTACTTGGCATTCTCGGGTTTCTGAAGCTCCTCGACCACATCGAAGTTTGGGTCGGTCGTGCCATCATCGGAGGCCCAAGTCTTGTTGGCAACAAGTGAGATTACCCAATTATTCTGGCGCATTGCCGCCAATGCCATTCGCGCATAGCTGGTGTCGACGGGTTGAGGCTTCTCGTTCTGCTGGTCCTCCTTCTTGACCGTCTCAGCCTGGTCATAAGAGGTGACCCACAATCTGGGCGCTGCCGTATCTTCGTGACTTTGCAGTTCCGAGGCGCTCTTCTTGGTATCCAGATTGGTTTTCAATTGCTTATCGTTCTCGATCTGCAGGGATATTCGGCCCTGTTGCGCGCGCCTACCCGGGTCATCGTGGACAACCGGACCGCCCATGACAGGCCCATTCGGGACTGGTTGGGTAGTCGATTGGAAGAGATAGTTGCCTGTCTTTTCGTCCTCTTTGAGCCAACCCATCTCGTCCTGATGGCCTTCAAGTCGTTTCTGGGCGTTTTGCGCATAAACACCCCTAAGCCTTTGGGTCTCGGCATCGTCGATCTTTGCCTGTTCCGCCGTCGCCCCAGCCTGATCGAACCCGAAGAAATGGCCGCCATCGACCTCCTGACGGGAGACCTTCCCGTCAGCCCCCGTTCGCATCAGGAACACGCGATAGAGCGGCGCCTTTCCTTCCGCGACGGCCTCCGCCGTACCCTCGGCCGGTTCCAGCATGATCTGGCCGGGCTGGATGGTCGGGTCGTTCGTCTCACGTCGGATGTCTTCAATCAGCCGCTCGTAGCTCTTCGTCATCCAGTCCATAGAGCCGCCGACCGCACCGTGGTAGCGCTCCGGCGGATATTTCATGAGCGTGGGGTGGCCGGTGACATTCGTCACGCCATAGGTCTGCTTGAACGCTTCGTCGGCGCGTGCTTTGGCCAGATCGAAATCGCCGGTTTCCTCGAAGGCGCGCCTGAAGCCCTCCGTATAGTCAGCCATGATCTGGCTACGTTCTTCAGGCGTGAAACCGAGATAAAACTGGCCGGCGTCCGACTTATAGAGATCCGTGATGTCCTGCGGGACGATGCGCTTGAGCGCCCGATCCACCAAGGCGTCGTCGACGACCGGCCGATGAGCGGGATCGTTCTGTTCGATGTAACGCTTCACGCCCTCTTCCGGGCCGAATTTGTCCACCAGCACCCGGAAATCGCTCGCGGCGTTCGCCACCGTGTTGCTGCGATCGCTGCGACGAACGGCGTCACCCGAGTTCGCCATCAACCGCTGAGACTGCTGGAGTGCGGCGAGTACCGTGGCGGGATCTTTCGAGTTAAGCCCTTGCCCGATCTCCTTGATGGTCTGCGATGGAACCATGCCCGTATCCTGGATCAGCTTGCTCAGCAACGGCTCCGTCTTTTCCGGTGTATCGCCCCAGGTCGAGACCCGCTCCCACACACGATCGACGGCGGCATGGTTCGCTTGGCTGTAGTCTTCGAACTTGAGTTGTGAGCGGTTGAACTTGTCGACGTTCCGATCGGTCTCCAGCATTTCCTGGTTCTTGGCATCAAAAGCGCGACCCAGCTCTGCCTTCTGGTCGGCTTTCAGCACCACGTCTTCATCGATGTCGCGGCGGGTCAGGGTCTTGTCGCCGCTGTCAATCCGCTGCTGATAGCTGTCTGCCCTTGTCGCCCCCAGCACCATGTCGGCCTTGGCTTGGTCCTGCCCGCCTTCCAGCACGCCGGCGAGAGCGGCCTTCCTGAGATCATCGGCCTGAGCCTGAGGGAGTCTGCCCAGAACCGCCTCCACCTCCGGCGGCAGTTGCACGGTCGGCGTCAGCACGGGGGCGCCAATGGGCGGCGTAACGCCAGCGTTCGGTGTGGCTGTCACATCCGAGCCAGCGCTGCCCGGCGGCGTCTGTTCGGCACCATCGGCAATGGCAGCCCGGACGCCCATGAATTTCACGAAGTCCTCATCGGAGAGCTTGGCAAGCCCCGCCCACGTCGGCGCAAGTTCCTTGCGGATGTCATCCCAACGGCCGGCGTTGATGTCTTCTTCCAGGCTGCGGTTGGTCAGGACACTGTAGTTCTTCTTGGCCAGCCACCAGGCACCCCGGTCCTGCGAGGCAGGGCTGAAATCAGACAGTCCCGCCTGGCCAGCGACACGCACCCACGTAGAACCGTCGAGCCCGTATCTGCCGGCCCTCGATGCGCCACCGATGCCGATCTCGTCCGGATAGGTAGCGAAATCATCGAAGCGACCGCCACCGCTCCGGGCATCATAGGAGGATGCTTCAGTCTGTCCGATGGCACCGAGCAGCACATAGGCGGCTGCCGGCAAGTCGGTCGCCGCGAACTGATCCGGGGCCGGGTTTGCCTGGCTGGTGTGCGCCGCAGCGCGTTTCACCGCCGCAATCACTCCTGGCTGCATGGCGTCGTGGAGCGCCATCTTGTCGGCCGATGAAAGGTCAGCGGCGTGGTCGAGACTATAGTTCAGCGCGGCGAGCGCGTTGGTATCGGCAAGCTTCAGCGTCGAACGTTTGCGAGCCTCGGAGATATAGGCTGCGGTCACCTGCTCCATATGTTCAGGTTCCCACCGCTGGAGGAAACCAAGTTTCTCGATCTCCTTGAGCCCCAGGGCGAGGGAGTTCTGGTAGCTCGTCTCGTCGGTCGACACCTCGACGGCGTGATCTCTGAAGGCGTCGGCCCCCGCCATGTATCCGCCCTGAATGGCGTCCTTCCGAGCCTGGGCTTGGGCCTCCAGCCCCTGCTTCTTGGCGTCGAAGAGGATCGGGGCGACCTTTCCGTCGAAGATTGTCTGCGCATCCGGGGAGAGGCTGTCGCGCTCCGCCTTCACGATCTTGTCCATTTCGGCTTGGTGCTGGAGGAAAGTGTCGACCGGCCCCGTTCCCGTCTGGGAACCGGAGTCCGTCGTCTCACCACCACCACTTTTCAATTGAATGAGACCGGCCGCAGCCCGCTGAACGCCCACGTTGGCAGCCGCTTCGTTTTCCACATGGTTGAGGTCGGGCTGTGCCTTGGCCGCATCGGTCTTCGCCTTTTCCTTGGCGATGGCGGCGTCCGACACCGCTTGCCCGATCTCGGTCAGCCCCTTGCCGGCCGTGCCGAGCGCGGTGCCGATATCGGAACCGAACATCTCCTTGGTCGCCTTGGTGCTATCGCGGAAAGTGAGGCCGGGATCGAGGCGAATGCCCCGGTCTTCATAGGTCGGCACAACGGGCATCTGGTCCTCGCATCGCTCGCGCGCCGGGACGCCTGTCGGTCCGACGCTGTCGGTGCGACGCTAAGGATTCGAGGTTTTCGCGGTGGAGCGGAGAGAGACGAGCCGTGAGGAAAGCAGCACGGCGTTTACCAAAATTCTACTAATGATTGTATATTATATATATTCGCCTATTGATGGCAGACAGAATAGAACATATAAAGAACACAGCAGGGCGGCCTCTGCAAGGCCATTTCAGCCGCAGACGCTTCTCCGCCCTCGGCGATGGAATGAACATCATGTTTTCAAAGGTCTTTTCGCTTGCCGCGCTGGCGATGCTTCTCTCTGTGCCGGCCCATGCCGACTGCGCGCTGATCACCAGCCCCTGCAGCACGGATTCCCACGGCAACACCTATGTCACCGAGCAGAACCTCGGCTTCGGCTACACCACCTATCGCAACGGCGTGCCCTATTCCCAGACACACGAAAACATGTACGGCTCCGTCACCGAATACAGGTACGGCGGCCACGGCTCGACGACCTACAACTCAGATCCCTACGCTAGCGGCTTCAAGAAGCGGTAGGCATCGGACCGAAAAGTGGAATCCGGTTGCCGGATGATCCGATGCACAAAAAGCTAGATCTGGCTGCATCCATTGGGACGCAGGCAGATCTAGCCGCAAGCAAGGAGCGCTTCGACAAAAGCGAGGGCACCACGCGCCCGTCCGTCCCACGCTGTCGGCGCGGCGCCGGACGCGCAGGTTGGTGCCCTCTGCCCCATCACCCCTTGTGGGCGTCGATGAGGTGCTGGCGAAAGATGCGGGCGATTTCCGACAGCGTGGTGGTCGGAAAATGGGCAGCACACATCGCCACCTGAAAGCTGAGCAAGTCGGGCCGCAAGGCCCGCATCTGCTTGGAGGCGACCCATTGGGCCGCATAATGGCGCGGCAGGAAAGCCACGAAACAGCCGCTCAAAACCAGGTGCGCCAACCCCTCCATGGAATAGGCGGTCGCCGCCGGCGGCTTGGCGAACAGCGATGAATGAGCGGTCGCCACGGCATAGCCGCGCCGGGCATGCGCCTGAAAAGCGAGCCGCTGCAAGCCCAGTTCGCGGGCATCCACCTCAAACAGCGGGTGGCCGGCCCCGCAATAAAGATCCTGATCTTCGTGAAAGAGCTGCTGCAGGTGGACCGCTGCGTTCATCGGGCGGTTCGGCACGATGGCGATCTCCATCTGCCGGCTGAGCAAGGCATTCTCGATCTGGTTGGGCGAGACGATGTGCAGCGTGACATGCACGTCGGGGACCTGCTGATTGTAGGCGGCGATCGCCGCGTGCAAGGCGCAGCGCGGGTTCTCGACCACCGCGTCGACGGCGCCAACGCGCAGTTCGCCGACCAGATGGCCGCGCATGACGCTGAGCTCGCTGCGGAAATTATCGAGCGCGGCAAAGCACTTGACCAGTTCGGCATAGACCTTCTGGCCCTGCTCGGTCAGCGCGAAGCCCGAGCGTCCGCGCCGGCAAAGCGTCAGGCCGAGGCGCGTCTCCAGCGCGGCCATCTGGGCGCTGATCGTCGAGCGGGAAATGCCGAGCTCATCCTGGGCGCGGGTGAAGCCGCCGCTCTCGACCACGCTGCGAAAGATCCTGAGCTGACGCAGGTCGACGTCACTCAGCGGTGGGATATGTTGCAACATGATAGGTTGAGAAGATCGGACGTTAACGTTGGAACTTCGATATTATCGGTCGTTTCCGGCTATGGCAACGTTGTTGCATCCGTCGTTGCCCGGAGCCTTGAATGACCGTCCTCACGCCGTCCAGCAGCCGCAGTTTCACACCCGTTTCCGCCATGGAGTCGCCGCGCTACGCCGGGCCCGCCACCTTCATGCGCCTCCCGCTGCTGCATCTTGATGAGGCAGATATCGGCCTCGTCGACATCGGCATCGTCGGCGTGCCCTGGGATGGCGGAACGACCAACCGTCCGGGCACTCGCCACGGCCCGCGCCAATTGCGCGATCTCTCGACCATGCTGCGCCCGATCCATCCGGCCACCGGCATGAACCCCTACGCGATCTGCAACGTTGCCGATCTCGGCGACTGCCCGACCAACCCCGCCGACCTCATGGATGCGCTGGAGCGCGTCACTCGCTTCTACGGCGAGCTCCGGACGAAGGGCATCGTGCCGCTCAGCGCCGGTGGCGACCACCTGATCTCCTACCCCATCCTGAAGGCGATCGCCGCCGATGGCCCGGTCGGCATGATCCACTTCGATGCCCACACCGACCTGTTCGACGATTACTTCGGCGGCTTCCGCTACACCCACGGCACGCCATTCCGCCGCGCCATCGAGGACGGCTACCTCGACCCGAAGCGCGTCGTGCAGATCGGCATCCGCGGCACCATGTACGATGGCGAGGACGTCGCCTGGGGACTGGCGCAGGGCGTCCGCATCATCCGCATCGAAGAATTTGAGGAGCGCGGCGTCGATGACGTCATCGCCGAGGCCCGCGCCATCGTCGGCAACCAACCGACCTATGTCAGCTTCGACATCGACAGCCTCGATCCGTCCATCGCGCCGGGCACCGGCACGCCCGAGGTCGGCGGCTTCACCACCCGCGAAGCCCAGCGCATGCTGCGCAAGCTCGCCGGGCTCAACCTGATAGGCGCCGATCTCGTGGAGGTGTCTCCCCCCTTCGATTCCTCCGGCGGCACGGCCTGGGTCGGCATCTCCCTGATGTTCGAACTCCTCTGCCTCCTCGCCGCCTCGCCCGCCGCCCGCAAATCCGCCCTTTAACCCTCCCCAAGCCTAACCTGGAGTCCAGCATGACAGAGCAGACATCACCTCGCCTTCGCGTGTCCATCCTGGCCGTCATGGCCACACTCGGCCTCAGCTCTCCCTCGCTTGCCGCCGACAAGCTGACCATCGCGCTCTCCACCTGGGTGGGCTACGGGCCGCTGTTCATCGCCAAGTCCGAGGGGCTGTTCGAAAAGGAAGGGCTCGACGTCAACCTGGTGATCATGGAAGACGTCAAGACCCGCATGCCGGCGCTGGCCGCCGGCCGGATCGACGCCGCCGTCACCACCATCGACACGGTGCTGGGCTTCACCTCCGATAGCCATCCGCTCACCTATCTCTTCGCGGTGGACGACAGCAAGGGCGGCGACGGCATCGTCGCCAACAAGGACATCAAGTCGATCGCCGACCTCAAGGGCAAGAAGGTCGCCTACACCGAGGGCTCGGTGTCCCAGTTCTTCCTCAGCGTGTTGCTCAAGGACAACGGCCTCTCCCTCAAGGACATCCAGACGCTCAACATGACGGCCGGCGACGCCGGCGCCGCCTTCGTGGCCGGCAAGGTCGACGCTGCCGTCACCTGGGAGCCCTGGCTCAGCCGCGGCAAGGCCTCGCCGCACGGCGCGCTTCTGGTCGACAGCTCCACCAAGCCCGGCCTGATCACCGACGTCATGGTGACGACCAAGAAGGAACTGGCCGATCATCCCAAGGCCATGCAGGGCCTCTATCGTGCCTGGTCGGCGGCGGTCGAATGGCAGAAGTCGCATGTCGAGGAAGCCGATGCGATCATGGCCAAGGGCGTCGGCGGCTGGCTGGAAGATCCGAAGGTGTTCGCCGAGACGCGCGCCGGCATCGCCTTCTATGACGACGCCGCCAACAAGTCCTTCATGGACCCGGCCAACACCTCCGGCATCCTCGGCACCATCACCAAGGCCAAGGTTCTCGGCGAGGAGGCTGGGCTCTACAAGGTCTCCGTCGATCCGGCCTCGATGATCGCCACCGGCATCGTCAAGTAAGCGGCCGGGAGCAGACACCATGAAGACCAGATCGCTTTTCCTGCCCAAGGTACCCATCCCCCGCGCGGTTTACGTCGGGCTGAGCGCGTGCTCCGTGCTGGCGGTTCTGGGCCTGTGGTGTCTGCTCACCTATGGCGGCTTCACGCCGCCGGACTTCCTGGCAACGCCCGGCGACGTGATCGCCGCCGGCGCGCAGCGCATCGCCAATCTCTCGCTGTTCGGCCACATCGGGGCCAGCCTGGAGGTCATCCTCTCCGGCTTCCTGCTGGCATCGGTGCTCGCCGTGCCGATCGGTATCCTGATGGGCGCCTTCCCGGCCATTCAGGCGCTGTTCGAGCCGATCACCGGCTTCATGCGCTACATACCCGTCTCCGCGCTGATCCCCCTGCTCATCCTCTGGATCGGCATCGGCCTCGAGCAGAAGATCATGGTGATCTTCCTCGGCACCTTCTTCCAGCAGTTGATCCTGATCTCCGACGTGTCGGCGCGCGTCAACAAGGACATCATCGACTGCGGCTACACGCTGGGCGCCAGCCGCCGCCAAGTGGTCTGGAGAATTCTCCTGCCGTCCTGCATGCCTGGCGTGATGGACAACCTTCGCGTCACCATGGGCTGGGCCTGGACCTATCTGGTGGTGGCCGAGCTGGTCGCCTCCGACAGCGGCCTCGGCTACATGATCCTCAATGCCATGCGCGGGCTGTTCACCGACGTCATCCTGCTCGGCGTCTTCACCATCGGCATCCTCGGCCTCATGACCGATTTCCTCTTCAAGTGGCTTCGCCAGCGCTTGTTGCCCTGGTCAGTTCATCAGTAAGGAGCCACCAAGTGAGTCTGCTCACCCTCAAGGACGTTTCCGTCCGCTTCGAGTCCAAGGGCAAGCCGCCGGTGCTGGCCCTCGACAACGTGTCGGTGTCGGTCCGGCACAACACCTTCTCCGTGCTGGTCGGCCCGTCGGGCTGCGGCAAGTCCACCCTGTTGCGGCTGGTCGCCGGGCTGGAAGAGCCCACCGCCGGCGTCATCGAGCTCGATGGCAAGCCGATGATCGTCGGCCCCTCGCGCGATCGTGGCATGGTGTTCCAGAGCTACACGCTGTTCCCCTGGCTCACGGTTCGCCAGAACGTCATGTTCGGCCCGAAGCTGGAGGGCCTTTCCAAGGGCGATTGCGAGACGATCGCCGACGAACTGATCGAGGCCGTCCATCTCAAGGATTTCTCCCACGCCTATCCCAACGAGCTCTCCGGCGGCATGCGCCAGCGCGTCGCCATCGCCCGCGCGCTCGCCAATGATCCGCGCATCCTGCTGATGGACGAACCCTTCGGCGCCCTCGACAGCCAGACCAGACAGGTCATGCAGGAACTGCTGCTGGAAATCTGGCAGAAAAAGCGCAAGACCGTGCTGTTCATCACCCACGACATCGACGAGGCCATCCTGCTCGGCGACGAAGTCCACGTGATGACCGCCCGCCCCGGCCGCATCAAGGAGTCGCTGACCATCGACATCGACCGCCCCCGCGGCATCGACACCCTGACCGACGGCACCTTCACCGCCTACAAGAAAAACATCCTCGGCCTGATGCACAACGAAGCCCTCCGCGCGGCGGTGTGAGCCGGCAGGAGGCGATGACCAGGGGCGCCGAACATCTCGCCCGTGGCGCGGGTAATGCCGCAGAAATTAAGATCGGGATCGAGGCGAATGCCTCGGTCTTCATAGGTCGGCACAACGGGCATCTGGTCGCATCGTTCGCGCGCCAGACGCTAACCGTCCGACGCCGTCGGCCCAACGCTAAGGATTTGAAGTTTGCGTGGTGGTGTGGAGGCCCACGCTTCGCGGCGGCAGCGGCGACGCGACGATCTAGTCATCATTATATATAGTGTAGTCTATATATATGGCCGAACTTGTTGACAGCCCAACAAATCTTGAAAAACTATTCCTGATATGTGGATCGTAGGCCGCGTCGAACTCAAGCATCTCATTCATATCTGGAATAACATTGTGATCGGTAAATTTGACCAACTGGAAAGATAGACTCCCATTCCCCCATAAATAATAAACCTCTCTCATAGATTTAAAATTATCTTGGCATTTGTTATCAATACAATATTCGCTTGTAGAGCAAACACTTACATCTCCGTTGGGTCTATAATCCTTTCTGACATGCATTAATTCATACAGAGCGCCAGATATTTTACATATTTGACCCGCACAGGGCACTAGGTCACCTTTCCGGCCAAGCCTTTTCTTGAGCACATTCTCGATGAACCGCACATTCTCCAGATTTCCGTCGGTGATGTATTCATTGTGCGTGAACTTCGAGATTGCATCGGCCGTCTTGGCGTCAACCGGCGGCGTGCAGGACCAGTCTTTCCCGAGCGAACTTTGGGTAGTGGCGAGAACCAGGGCGACAGCAACGAATGCTCCGGCCCGGCACCATTGCGCAAAACCCGTTCCTTTCAAACCGAACCGCATGTTTCCCTCCCGCTCCCCCGCCATGCAGGCGCAACGCCTCGCCCCGATCCGTGTCGCTCTGTAATTAGCATGAGTCCCTGAAAGGCTGCATCCGTCCGCTTCGCGCCCGCAGGTTGTCTGCAGATCGATCAGCGTCGGTGCTTGAGCCCTATATCGGCCGTGCGCCTCATCCTGCCTGAGGTTCCCGCCTTCGCGGGAATGACAGAGTGATAGGAGCGGGAGCCACACCTTGCAGCGCGGTGACATCAGAGTCGCGCAAGGCGCTAACCATCTGTTTCATATCAATTTCCTGTCATCCCCGCGAAGGCGGGGGCCTCAGGCAGAAAGGGGCTCCGAGGGCACTATCACGCTCCCCCGAAGCCCCTATCGATCAGCCTCAGCTAGCCTGCGACCTTAAGCCGCTACACTGGCAACCTTCTCCTTCACCAGCTTGCTCAGCCCCGCAAAATCCGTCTTGCCAGACCCCAGCAGCGGCAACCCTGGCACCACCATCACCTCGCTCGGCATCATCAGCTCCGTGGCCCCACGTCCCCTTGCAAAGGTCATGAACCCATCCCGCGTGGCGTCCTTCTTGTCGGTCACCAGGATGATCCGCTCGCCCTTCTTGGCGTCCGGCACGCTGGCGGCGGCCGACATGGCGTCCGGCCAGCACTGGCTGGCCAGCGCATCGATGCTGGCAAGCGACACCATCTCGCCGCCGATCTTGGCGAAGCGCTTGGCGCGGCCCTTGATGGCGACGAAGCCGTCGTCGTCGAGCGCCACGATGTCGCCGGTGTCGTGCCAGCCGCCGTCGGGCGCCTCGAGCACGTCGGGGTTTTCCACCCGGAGATAGCCGAGCATCACGTTGGGCCCGCGCACATGCAGGCGTCCGCCGGCCTCGATACCCTCCACCGGCTCGAGCTTGTGCTCGACGCCCGGCAGCAGGCGGCCCACCGTGCCGGCGCGATTGTGCATCGGCGTGTTGAGCGCCAGCACCGGCGCCGTCTCTGTCACGCCATAGCCCTCGAAGATGCGCAGGCCGAACTTCTCGGCGTAGAGCTTGCGCGTCGCCTCCTTCACCGCCTCGGCGCCGGCCACCAAGAGCCGCAGCGAGCGGAAGTCATAGGGGTGCGCCATGCGGCCGTAGCCATTGAGGAAGGTGTCGGTGCCAAACAGCACGGTGGCGTTGGTCTGGTAGACCAACTCCGGGATGATCCGGTAGTGCAGCGGCGTCGGGTAGAGGAACACCGGCACGCCGGAGACCAGCGGCAGGATCAGCCCGGCGCTAAGACCGAACGAATGAAAGATGGGCAGCGCGTTAAACGCCGTGTCGGTGCGCGAGAAGTCGATGCGGGCCGCCACCTGCGCCACGTTGGCGAGGATGTTGCGGTGGCTGAGCACCACGCCCTTCGGCGTTCCCTCCGAGCCCGAGGTGAACAGGATGGCCGCCGGGTCGTCCGGGCCGGCTTTCACCAGCCTGTTCGACCAGTTGAGGAAGGCATCGAGCTTGTCGGCCGTCGTCACCGTGGCGCGGATATCTTCCAGCCAGATAATCTCGATCTTGCCTTGCAGCGCGGCGATCAGCGGCTCCAGCCGGCCCTTCTCGACGAACACGCGCGACGTCACGAACACCTTGGCCTTCGACGCCGTGCAGGCGGCCAGGATGTTGGCGGCGCCGGCCGTGAAATTGATCATCGCCGGCACGCGCCCCGATGATTGCAGGCCGAGGAAGGTGACCGCGCCCCCCACCGCGTTGGGCACCATCAGCGCCACCGTCTCGCCGGGCGCGGCAAACGGGGCCAGTTTGCGGCCGAGGATGCGCGCGCCCATCAGCATGCGACGATAGCTGAGCTTGCCGCCCACCGGATCGCTCAGCGCCTGCCGTCCGGCGCCATGCTGGCGGGCGGCGGCCACCATCGCCTCGAAAATGGTGAGGTCGGTATCGGTGGTACGGAACATCATGTCCGACATGATGCCGTAGAGCGCGTTGCCGGCCGCCTGCCGGCGCAGCTTGCCCTTGAGGTGGTCGGGCAGCGTCAGCAGCACCGGCTCGGTGATGGTCACCGTCACCTTGGGGAACCAGCGGCGCTTCACCTGCATCGAGTTGAGGCGGCTGAACACCGTCGATTCCAACCCCGACAGCCGCACCGGCACGATCGGCGCGCCGGACTTCTCGGCGATCAGGCCGACGCCGTCATAGACCTTCATCAGCGTGCCGGTCACCGTGAGCCGCCCCTCGGGGAAGATCACCAGCGTCTCGCCGGCCTTGACGGCAGCGATCAGCGAGCGGGTGGCCAGCGGCTTGGTCGGATCGAGCGGCATGGCGCGGGTAAAGCGCAGGAACGGCTTCACCCACCAGGCCTGAGCCATGGTGTGATCGATGGCGAACACCGGGTCGCGGTCGAGCAGCGACACCGCGACCACCGCATCGAGGAAGCTCACGTGGTTGAGCGCGACGATGGCGCCCTCGCCGGCCGGCGGCACGTTCTGAAGGCCGGTCACCTCCATGCGGAACACGGCGCGCAACAGGATGGAGACGAAGTCGCTGAGCGGGTTGGTCGGCAGCACCTTGAAGATCCAGACGGCCGAACCAAAGGCGAACAGGCCAAGCGCCACCAGCACCATCGGCACCGTTGCGCCCAGCGCCTGCGCCACCGCCACCACGCCGGCGCCGGCCACCATGAACAGAGCCGTCAACGCATTGATGGCGCCGACAACCCGGGCACGCCGCTCCACCGGCGCCCAATGCTGGGCAGCGGCAAACGACGGCACGATGAACACGCCGCCGGCAATCGCCAGCGCCGCAAGGTCGATGGCGGCATGGATGGCGCCGGGGTGGCTGAAGAATTCCGAGAGGCTTTCGGTGGCCGGAGCCGGCGCCAGGCCGCTGAGCGTCCAGGCGAGATCGAGGGCCGCAAGGCCGATGGCGATGGAGGCCACCGGCACCGGCAGCAGCACGATGCGGCCGGCCGACAGCCAGGCGCCCAGCGCCGATCCCACGGCGATCGACACTGCGAACACCGTGAGATAGGCCGACACCGCCACCTCGCGACCGCCGAGAATGTCCTTCACGAAGGTCGGCATCAGCGCCATCGCCACCACGCCAAACATCCAGAACAGGCTGACCATCACGCCGGTGCGCCACAGCCGCGCATCACCCCAGAGTTCGCCGATCAGCCGCACGGTCGAGCGGGCGACATTGGGATCGACCACCGTCTCCGGCGCGGCGGCGCCCACCTTGGGCACATAGAGCGCGGCGATCCAGCTGCCGACGGCCAGCGTCATCATGGCGACGCCGAACACGACTGGCCCGCCGTGAGAACCGGTGGCAAAGCCGCCGGCATAGGTCCCGGCCAGAATGGCGATGAAGGTGGCGCCTTCCACCAGCGCATTGCCGCGCGGCAGTTCGGACGGCGCGAGCAGGTCCGGCAGGATGCCGTATTTGATCGGCCCGAACAGCGAGGAGATCACGCCGAACAGCACCAGCGCCGTCATCAGCACGGCGATCGACTGGACGGCAAACCCCAGCACGGCGAGGCCGGCGATGGCGATCTCGACGAGCTTCAGCCAGCGCGCCACCTTCGCCTTGTCATAGCGGTCGGCCAACTGACCGCCCAATCCCGACAGGAAGATGAAGGGCAGCATCAGGATGCCGGTGGCGATCGTCACCAGCGCCTCGCCGCCGGCGACGCCCATCTGGAACAGGATGGTGAACACCAGGGCGTTCTTCAGGAAGTTGTCGTTGAAGGCCGAAAAGAACTGCACAAGGAACAGCGGCCCGAACCGGCGCTGAATGAGGAGCGACTTGCTCATGGGACCTCCCAGGGGGCAACGGCCATCGGAAACAATGGAAGCCGATCGCAGCGTGAAACGCAAATGACGGCGAGAAAGCTCCCGTCATCACCCTTCACCCCGCCTCGCCCCCATGCTATGAACATCGTTCATGAGACGTCTATAGCGAAGAAATGAACGACGTTCAATAGAAAAATGAACAACGTTCATGCATCGACTGTTCCGGCAAAAGTGGGTGCCGGTTTGCGTCGGACGCCACGGCAAACAAGAACGAGCTCCCGGCCGAACCCGGTTCGCCGAATGTGTTACACCCGATGAAGGTAAACGCCATGAATGCCCCGCTCTCCGAACGCCGTCAGGCCCAGCTCTCCGCGCTGATCGACGCCGCCGAGCGCCGCATTGCAGAGGGCGGCGCGGCAAGCCTCAGGGCGCGCGATCTCGCCGCCGACCTCGGCATCGCGCTCGGTGGCCTCTACAACATCGTCGCCGATCTCGACGAACTCCTGCTCCGCGTCTCCTCGCGCACCCTCGGCCGCCTGGGTGAAGCGCTCACCGCCGCCTCCGACGCGCTGCCCCTTCAAACAAAAGACGACGCGGTGAACCGCCTCGTCGCCATCGCCCACGCCTACCTGCATTTCGCGCGTGACAATCTTCGCCTCTGGCGCACCCTGTTCGAAGTCCACCTCGCCGAAGGCACCGCCCTCCCCGCCTGGGCCGCCGACGACCAACTCCGCCTCTTCCGCCACGTCGCCGAACCGCTGGCCCTCCTCGTCCCCGACATGGACGAGTCCTACCAGGTCCTCGCCGCCCGCACCCTCTTCGCCGCCGTCCACGGCATCGTGACCATCGGCCTGGAGGAAAGGTTGGTGGCGGTGCCGCTGACGGCGCTGGAGGCGCAGATCGAGTGGCTGGTACGGGCGACGTGCCGGGGGCTGAGGGCGTAAAGAACTTCTTTGTGCGGGCATGCACGATGAGGTTCGATTTTTTGACCACCTTCTGACTGGAAGATGTCAAATCGACATTTGGCGAGAATTACTCGCCTGGTCAGTTGGCGGAAGCTTTAGCGAAAAGAGCCTTTGGCGTGCGCGCCCAGCCGGCGTGAGCCCTACTCAAAATGCAATTCTTGATGGCTCAAACGCGGGCAGTAAACCCTGTTGTTTACTTTCGATCATTCGACATAGGATTCAATTTTTTGCTGTTGTCTGACCGCCAACATTACTCCAAACATGCCATCTCGATTCCAGAATATCAGAAAGATCAGATGTATATTTTTTATGAAGTGTAAGTAGTTGCACTTTTGTTCCTGAATCCAAGCTCTGGATAGGCACCGCAAGAACCTTATCGTCAATAGCAGCGCGCTCAGCTAAATAACTAATCTGAAGCTCATGGATCTTTTTATCAGCAACTATCAATAGATCTATGTTTTCTTTTACGTGAAAGACGTTCAAGAATACAGTGACAGAAGCAGTGATAGCAGTCAAAACGACGGAGTATATCTTAAGTTTAGGAGCATTATCCTTTGTCGTTATTGCTGCAATGATCGTCGCGAGCATCGATGTAAAAATCAGCGTTACTTGAACTGCAAAGTTCGCTCTTTCCATCCAAAGGAGATCGCGGGCATTGCTCTGCATAATTCCGTCAACTGCATCTTCAAATATATCGTGGACGACTGGAGCTTGAGAACCGGCGCCGCTAGCTTGATAAAAAATTACACTCCCGAAGCAATAAAAAGATCCAATCGCAACAACTACGACTGCCGATATTAAAATTGCGAGCAAATATGGGAACGGTAGGGAAATTATAGTATTGAGCCAATATTTTAAACTTCCCGACTTTTCCGAGTTTCGCTTGTCAGCATCGCTATCCTCAGCCATGAATCATTCCTTTCGCAAGGGCCTGCTCACCAAGAAAACTGGTGCTTAAGCGGAATTCCTATTCTCTGGGACAGGTGCTTCATTACTATGCAGTTGCTGCGAATGACCGCAGCAACCGAGAAATATTATGCCTAAGATTTAACAGTATTGATTACCCAAAAATCATTGGATAAGTTTCCACTGGCCAGATAAGCGTAGGGAATATAAAAATCCCCGTTATCTCCAACTTCCACACCCCATGAATTTCTAATCTTGAACAGCGATGTTGAATTATCGTAACCGATACACATTACTGCATGACCTCCGATTGGAGTATCATTTTTAGATGGAAGTGGAATCACAGCGGGCAATGGTCTTGAATTATACCATCCGTCAAAGACTGTAAATCCGAACACAAATGGAAACCCGGACGCAAGACACCCCTGCAACTGGCTCAAGGTCTGTGTCAAGCGATGATACGATGTGATCACGTGCGTAACAGCGTCTTTATAGCACGCCTTGGGTGGTTCAACGGCCGGTTTCGCCCCAACAGGGAACGGGCCACCCTCATAAGTCGGGGGCGTATCGTCGTAAGGCCACTCGTCCTCTCGACATACTCCCAACGTCTTCAACGTCTTAATCCCGTCTCGAAGCTGAGCGCCAGAGTCTGTGGCGATATGCCCCTCAATCTTTCGTTCATTGAAATAAATGAAGAGCCGCGAAGGCGTGAATTCTGGATTTTCGTTTGCCTTTAGCCTGTCAAACTCCAATGCCGCGGCTAGTGCATTCGCAGTACAAGATCCTATTCTACCTTGTTGGTATGCAGGAAATCCTAAAGTCAGATCTATTTTTTCGGGTAATTCCTGTAAAATTCCTGTTGGGGCACTATACATTGCATCTCGAGGATCAGGTAGATCGCGAACCCAGCCTAGACCACCTGTTTTACGCAAAGTCATAGTAGAGCTGTCAGACACTTGCTTTGCCATGATTACCCCCTCAAATTCATAGGATCGATATAATCTCCAATCTGACCGTTTTTCGACGGTTGTATTGCACCCAAAGAGTACACTAAAACCCTTAGTTGGCGAGTCTATAAACTAATCTTGATACAAAAGTCTTATTGCGAGGTCATATTAAAGAAAAAAGAGATTGCATCATGCACTTCGGCAAAATCGACTGTTCGACCAGAGCCCTAAGCTTCGGCTAGATAAGCTCCGGACAGACGGTTTGAGCAAGCTGCAGTCGATAATAATGCGCGGCACTGTCCACCGAGCTGATTGCGATACACAATCATAACGCTCGCGCAGGCAGAATAGAGTGAGCGGTCAATATCATGCTCCGCTGCGCCCCAGCCATTAAGCGAGGCAGATCAGCACCCGGACCCTGTTTTCCGATCGTCGCAAAACCCAGCCATGATCTCCGCCACGCCTCACTCCCCCACCCCGGAGATCGCCTTGCGCCACGTGTTCTTCATCACCCACCCGGAAGTCGTGGTCGATCCCGGTCGCCTCGTGCCGCGCTGGCACCTCTCGGACAGGGGCATTGCGCGGATGAAGACCTTCGCCGCCTCGCCCGAAATGCAGGCCGTCACCGCCATCTGGTCGAGCGATGAGACCAAGGCCATCGAAGCCGCCGGCATCCTCGCGTCCGCCCTCGGCCTGCCGTCGCGCATCCACACCGACCTCCACGAGAACGACCGCAGCGCCACCGGCTTCCTGCCACCAGCCGAATTCGAAGATCTCGCCAACCAGTTCTTCGCCGCCCCGGGCGTCTCGGTGCGCGGCTGGGAGCGCGCCATCGACGCCCAGCGACGGGTCCGCACCGCCTTCGAAGCCATCCTCGCGGAAGAGCCCACCGGCGACATCGCCATTCTCGCCCACGGCGGCGTCGGCACCCTCTTGCTCTGCCACCTCATCGGCGACCCCATCACCCGCGCCCACGACCAACCCTCCCAGGGCCATTACTGGACCTACGCCCCGGAAACCGGCACGCTCGTCCACCCTTGGCGGCCTATCGCGCCGAGGTAGGGGCGATCGACAAGGTCCATCGACCTCAGCCACCTTCGCGGCATGGTTGCGCTTTAACAATTCCACAGCACTTTCCCGCTAAGATCGTCCTCCACCGGCATACCGGGGAAAGATCGGCATACCGGGCATTTCAGCAGGCATCATCACTCCATCGGGCAGACGAAGTTCTCGGGACTTCACGGGGGGCCGCCATGGATCTCATGCTGGGACAGGACAAGCTCGAAGAAGCGCTTCACGAATTCTCGGTCTACGTCGAGCATCTCCGCAAGACGTCGCCGTCACCGATGATCGAGCATTGCGCCGAGCTTTATGCCATCGGCAATGTTCTGATGAAGTTCAGTTCGGAGAGCGCTGAGCACGGCACGCTGCTCCGGCGCATGCTGGGCGAGCTCGTTGCCTGCATGGACAAGATCGTCAAGGGCGGCTCCACCGAGATGCCGATCAGCTCCGACGGCCTCAAGCGGCTGAAGCGCCAGGTGCTGGCGACCCTCACGGTCGCTCAGGAAAGCCAGCCACAGGTCTTCGTTCTCGATGCCGACTGGCTACGCGTCGCCGCGCCGAGGGTTGCCGCGCGCTGAGCCAGGCTTGTCGGGCGGGGAAATCCCCGCCCTGGCCCATCATCGCCCCCAGAAGCTCGTGCCTCCACCTGAGCTCGACGTTCCCCCACCGGAGGTCGGATTGAGCTTCGCATGGTTCGACCATGCGCTGCCGAAGCTCGACGCCATCGACCCGAAGGCGCCGAGGATGCCGGCCGTGCGGCTGTTCTTCGCCTCCATGTCGTAGAGCGCTGCCTGGTTGCGCGAGGCGACCGCCTGGTTGCGGGTGTCGTCGTAGTTCCGATAGGCGTTGGTTCGGATGGTCAGGGCGTCGATGGCGCCCTGCTTGGCGGTGTCCACCATCAAGTCGAGTGGCGTGCCGAAGGTGACGTCGACGCCATTGGCCGCCTGCGCCGCCTGCTGCTTGGCCATCAGCTGGCTGGTCATCGCCTTCTGCTTCTGCTCCTCGCGGGTGCCGGCGTCGAGCACGTTTTTCGCCTGCCGCTCGGCCATCATGGCGTTCTGCCGCTGCACCTCGGCGTTATATTGCGCAGCCTTGGACTGGGCATCGGCGCTGGCGATGGTGCCGGCTCCGCTCAGGAGACCGCCGCCGATCATCAGGGCCGTGGAGAGTTCGCACATGTCATTTCCTCAGCTCGAAAAGAACGAACGGGTGGCCGTGGATGTCGATGGGGCCGAGGAAACTCGCCCCCAGCCAGCTCAGCCAGCGGATCGAGGCGACGTTCTCGCTGTCCACCACGTTGCGCAGAACCTGATGGCGACCAAACACGCTCTGCCGCCCCTCGGCCGTGGCGCGCAGGAACCAGCGCCAGTTGCGGGTGATCGCATCGGTGCCAAGCAGCCACACGCCGCCAACGCCCGCAAGCACGTTGAGGTCGCCGACGCCATACATGATCTCCGGCCGGCCATCGATCAGCACGGTGAAGGCCTCGGAGTTGCGCATCGACTGGCGCAGCGCTTCCACCGGCCCGAGCCGGCCCGAGCGCTGCACTTCCAGCCGGTCGCTTTCCCGGAGACGACGGCCGATGGAACGGCAATGCTTGCCGCGCGCCGGCACGATCTGGATATCCGGAGCACGTCGGACGAACTGTCGTTCGCCAACATGTTCCGTACTCCTGTTTTCGCGCAATTCCGGACGCAAAACCGGTTCCCACTTTTGCTGGAATTGCTTAGCGACCAAGCGTCACCTCCGGCATCAGTGCCAGGATCGACATCGGCAACGGATCGAACTGCTTGATGAAAAGGCCGCCCGCCCGGTTCCAGTCGGGCGCCGGCGTCAGGTCGATATCGCCGGTGTAGAGGCCGATCGCCTCGTCCCACGCCTCGGTGGAGCGCTGCTTGAACTCCACCATCCTGTCGCTGTCGCGCCCCTCATCCCTGGGGCCGACGAAGATGCCGCGCGTCTTCTCGACACGCAGCACGACCTTGGAGATCGACTTGAAGCGCCCCTGCACGCTACCGAGTTCGCTGACCGACCCGAGATCGAGATCGAGCGTCTGCAGCACGGCGGCATAAGGCAATCCGATGTGGATCTTGGCGGCCGCGAACGGCAGGCTTACCGCCCCGCCCTCAACCTTCAGTCCGCGCACCACGTTGCCGTCGGCCAGCGCCACCACATCGCAGCCCTCGAGATGGGCGAGACCGCTGAGATGGCTCACCGCCGCGCCCGCATAGGACAACCCGCAATCGACAAAGAAGGCATCCTCAACATGGTCGAAGGCCCGGCTGTGCAGCCGCTCGATGTAGCGCCTGGTCTCGCCGTTGATCGTCCTTTTGACCACGAAATACGGCACGTCCTCGCCGCCTTCGGCGATACAAGTCACGTCCTCGAACTCTGCCCCGGCGCCGCTCTCGTGCCGCGTCCAGGCCCACACCTCGTGTTCCTTCATGTAGGTGAGCGACACCAGCGAGCCGTCGTCGAGTACCACCCAGACGATGGAGCTCGGCGCCTGCGCGTAGGCCCAGGCCTTCACCGACCGGTTCTCGAACAGGTGGCGGCTCATGATGGTGAGATCCTTGCCCACCCAGGCGTCGTCGCCGTAGCTGTAGGAAAAGTCGCGGATCACCCCGCCCGACCGCTGGGCGAACAGCACGATCTCGCCGACGTTGATCGGTTGCACCGGCGCCGCGCCGCGATACCCTTGGTTCGCAATAACGATGGCGCTCGGCGTGATGGCATCCGACGCCTGCCCGCCCGTCACCACCCATTCGGCCGACGAGGTCATCAAGAGCAGGCCATAGCGGGCGGCCAGCATGGAGCGCACGATGTTCACCTGCCGCGCCCGCATGCGGAAGGTGATCGAGTCATTATCCTTGGCCGGCGAGGCGTAGCCGAAATTCTCGTAGTTGGCGGTCTGGCTGAGGTAGACCGCTTGCGGCTCGTTGTCGGTGGAAGCCAGCGCCAGCCGCTGCTGGATAAAGGTCACCGCGCGCGGATAGTTGCCGGCGCCGCTGAACGGATTACGGCCGATCTGCGGTCCGTCGGCGGTGTCGGCGGTGATGTTCTCGTCATCGAGGAAGAACTCAGTGGTCGACCCGATATAGCCGAACGAACCGTTGGCGAACTTGTAGACCACGTATTTGCTGGCGCCGGCCACCTCCGGCCAGCTCACCCGATTGACGCCGCCGTCGATACTGAGATCGTTGACCACCGCAGCCTCTGCCGAAGGCAGGCTTTCCTCGCCGGTTGCATAGCTTACCGAGGCCACCTTGTAGCGATAGGTACGGGCGATATAGCCGGTCTTGCCGGCCGTGCTGCCCTGCACCGCCGCCGTCACCCCGGAGGGCGGCCGCATGGCCGGGGTAAAACTAGGCTCGGTCAGCGTCCAGTTGTTGTCGGCGAAGCGAGCAAGCTTCTTGACCGGATACCTGGCGTGGACGATGTACATCACGTCCGCTTCCTGGGCGAACACAAGCTCGTCGAGGTCATCGGACGCATAAGGCGAGACCACCTCGTAGACCGCCCCGCCCGTGCCGAGGATCAGCCCGCCATTGCGCCAGAAGCGGATGCAACCATTGCCGAATTCGAGCACATAGGCCTGCACTTCGTTGAACTGGAACGGGATCAGCCGCGTCCTTTTGCCGCTGTCCTTCACCGCGCCGACATATTCGAGGCCAGCGCGATTGTTCGCCCCGCCATGCGCCTGCACGGTAAGGTTCAGCGCCGTCTTGAGACCGAGCGCATAGTTCTTGGTATCCACCCGTGCCCATAGTGCCGGGGAGAGTTCGCCGCCGGCAAAGGCCGGCTGATAGGCCCGGAGCGTCATAGCCGCGCCGCCTCGTAATCGGTCATGACGCGCACCGAACCGGGCTCGTCATTGCCCTCGGCCGCGCTCGCCGCCGCCTGCGCCTGCAGCGCCATCTGGAAGGCCGACTGCCGCTGGTTGGCGTCGCGCGTCAGCGGCATGGCCAGCCGCGCCGCCAGGTGCCAGGACAGCGCCTCGATGAACAGCGGCGTGAACTGCGAGGGATCGTCGATCCGGCGGATATAGCTGAGACGCACCGGCGTGATGTTGGCGAGCAGCCGATCGCCGAACAGTTCGTAATCGACGGCATCCTCGCCGGACTGAGCGTCGTCAACCGCCCGCACCGCACGTACCCTCAGAAGATCGGTCGGCAACGCGTGCACATGCGCCCAGCGGCTGGAAGAGATCCCGGCCATCTCGGCCAGCATCACTTCATATCGCGCAAACCGCCAAGGCGGCCCGGCCGAGAGCAGCGCGTCGAGCGTCTGCGCATAAAACCGGTTGCACGCCCGCGCCTCGCTGCTCGCCTCGGAAAGCGCGTCGATCCTGTCGGCGCCGAGGTGGCCAAGAGCCAGATTGCAGATGGAAATTGTCGATGCCATGAACCACCCCGTAAACCGTGCGGCACTCTAAGCAGCGGGTGGTTTGCGCGGTGGCGGGGTGGGCATGTCGGCCCCAGCAATCTTGGCAGCCGTTCCCATTGGTAGTAAAGTTTCCTACCAAACGAATAGGAGCCTTCGATGCCGAACGTCGAAAAGATGAGCCTGGCCCTGACAGCCCGGCAGGCAGCGATGATGCGCGACGCCGTCAGCACCGGCGCTTACGCCACCACCAGCGAGATCGTTCGGGAAGCCATGCGTGACTGGGAAACCAAGTGGATGGCCCGCAACGAGGAAATTCGCCGTCTGAAGGCACTCTGGGATGAAGGCAAGGCCAGTGGTCCGGCTCAGCCACTCGATTTCGACGAACTGAGGAAAGAGGCTGCGGCCAAACTGAAGGACGCCTCCCGGAATGGCGGCTAAACTGATCTGGACGCCGCAAGCCAGGGCCGATCTGATCGACATCTACCTGACCATCGGTCTTCAACAGCCGCAGGCTGCCGAGCGATATCTAGCTCGGATGGAGCAGAAAGCCGCTCTCCTGTTCGATCAGCCGCGTCTCGGCGTCCGAAGACCGGAAATCCATCCGGCGGCGCGCATGCTGATCGAGAGCCCTTATGTCCTGCTCTATGAAACCGAGCCGAACACCGACGACGGCCCCATCCAAACCATCGAGATCGTCCGCGTAATCGATGGCCGGCGCGACCTCCGGAACCTGCTGCCAGTGTGATGCGCTGGCTGGGTAACGCAAACGGCTGGCCGGCGCGACACCGGTCAGCCATTTTGCGAGACGCTTTAAATCCGTCCCATCAACATCAGGATCACGATGATCAGCAGGATGAGGCCAAGACCACCGGAGGGGCCATAACCCCAGCGCGAGCTGTAGGGCCAGGTCGGCAGCGCGCCGAGCAGGATCAGGATGAGGACGATGACCAGGATTGTTCCGAGCGTCATGGAGGATCTCCTTGAGCGGGGCAGCGTGGATGGGAGAGGCCCCAGCCGATGACCAACTGCCTTCCTCAAGCAAATTCGCGAGACGCCCTAACGGTTCCACGGAGACGACTGCAGGCTGCGTTTCGTTGCGTGGAGCGCACGCCGGGGTCGGCAAGTCGCGGCAAAACAGCAGCACTTAATTGACAACCGGCCCTGTTATGCGCATATAGCCTTCGGAGGCTTTGTGAGCGGAAACGCGAGCATTGCCTTTTTTATTGCCCGTTTTGGGACGCCGCACGCAGATCGCGGATAATCTTGAAACCATTTTGCCTTTCACCCGCGGGCGTCGTCTGGCGAAACTCCAAGCGTCTGATCTTGTCTGCTAGAGCTGCCAGTTCCTCGCGTGCTGGCTCGTGCATACCCGGCAGACGAAGCCCCCAACTGATCGTATAGGCAATTATGTCAGCGACCTGTACCAGCGACGTCAGATCGCTGTGCACGAAAAACGGCTCTGGGATAATCAGTCTCGAACGCGTGCGCCCGTTGGTCTTGGACTCATCTGTTCCAACAGATGGCTCGCACTTTGCCAATTTCATAGATAGCTAGGATTTTGGCGCGATGACATACAAAAACACCGCCGGCCAGATTAAACTAGTCGGCGGAGAACTTCAGAGCGCAATATTCCGCGATAGCGCAAGGTCTCGCGTTAGCAAACCGCTAGCGTGAATACCCCATTTTCACGACTGCACGCCCCTTCCCACCTGAAACGAGAGGCGCCTTATTTCCTCCAAAGGGAGGAGCAAGATCATATTCGTCTGAAACGATTCCAGATTGCCGTAGCTGATCCAGCGCACCGAAGGCCTCGCGGATCACGGTCTCATTGATTTTTGCCTTTGGATTGGCTTCCAGGAGGCTCTCAAAATCAAGCATATCGTTATCCTCAGATTGCCAACAGCCCCTCACGGGTGTTGATAGCTATGGAGAGTTGTCTGCTAGACATATTATCTTGAAGAAGTCGATAGTATGACCTCACCCTCTTATTCAACTCCGTATCATTGCCAAAGTTCGCTATCAAAAGGTTTAAATCCTTGGTTAGGACATCCATAGATAGCCCACGTCCATGCGATCGCCACTTTTTTGTGTCATTCAGCTTGGTCGCGATTTCGGCCGCTCGAGTCTCGCGCATTTTAGGCGTCACGGCCTTACCCTGCGTTTGCGTCGTTACCCAATTTTTAAATTTGTATTGCACAAGCCACTTTTTGAGTAAATCCACGGAATGGTCTCTGGCCTGTTCAAATCTATGAATTTGTGCTGGGTCGAACTTTTGAATTAAGAATGCGAGTTCCGCAGGCGTCAACGAACCTTTGCCAGATTTTTTGACGAGCTGGTCATATTTATGTAGGTACCCAAGCGCAGGAACGAATATTCCATCTTTATTCCGCACCTGAGGATCAATCGGTCCAAGTATTGAATAATAATCCATGTATATATTATCGCCAGACATAACAAGAACAGTCCCTGCAGACATTGCAAAATTCGGGACAAGAAAATTAACTTCTTTTGGATAGTGATACCGAAATGTATCAGCAATCCTTTCCGCGGTCTCAATAGAACCACCATTAGTTTCCAAAATAACTAAAAGTTTGTCCTTCTTACATTTTATGTCTTCAATATGATCTCGGATGAGGTCATCCATAGGCTGCTGGATCGGATGTATACAGGTAATTACATCGCAATCAAGATTCTCTTCTATCGCTTTCAGCCGCCGAATGAGTTCAGATTCCACATAGTGCGTCGTCCTTGTTAATTCGTCGCCGTCCAAGATATCCCCCTAGGTAAAGCCTCCTTGCATTAAAGTAGCAACGATGATTCGACGCAACCATAAATGACAAAATATACTTTCTGATCAAATAGCTAAGAACCATATTTCGGTACAGGCGCTATTCGATGTCGGATAGCCCGGCAGGGTCGAGTGGACGGGCAATATTGGTTTCCCGCAAAACCCCACGAACAGCATATCCAGCGCGCCCCCCCTATCTCAGCATCGTGCCCGGCAAGGCTGGCGATCGGCGCCTTCAGGATCGCCACCGGCCCCGCCGCCATGAGCTGCGTGGCCATAACGCAGGACTCACCCTCGATATCGAACACGGGATTGAGGCGTTTGGCCGGCATCGGCGCTTTGGTTGCCGGCATCAGCGGCACGACGACGCGGGTATTGAAGCCATCGAGAAGGTTGGCCTGAACGTCGAGCAGGAAGTCGACTCCATCGGGATTGGGATAGACGTCGAACCGCGCCACCAGAACTGTCGATAACGGCCCAGCGGTAGCCCGTTTGTCTCCACCCACCGGTTGGAACTCTCGACAGCCTCGGCGTTGTCGCGACGCCACTGCTCGGCCTTCACCTCGGCCAGCGCGCGTCGGACATCTGCCTCAGCCGCGTGCGAGAGATTCACGCCAAACGAACGCGCCTCCGAACGAGGTCCGGATCGAGCGACAGATTGGTCGGCTTGCGAGGGGATTGCTGCGTCGACATCGAGCGCCTTCACATTATGCGCACACAGTCAGATGCCGCGCAAACCGCCCTACCGCCCCTGCTTCTCGATATACCTACCGATGGCCGGCGCAGCGATGAGGGCCACGGCCACCCAGACCAGCGCCCATTTCATGCCGTGGCGCGCGCCGATGCAGCGGGCGATCTGCAGATTTCGGAGATCCATGGTCGTCGAACGCGGTTACCCGCGCCTCCCTCTCGCGCCGGAGATCGACGCTTCCAAGGGACAATGGTTGGCGCCCCATCCGGTTCCCGAGGCATGGTTTGCCTTCACAACCGCACCGGCTTGACGGCCAGCCGCGCGAGGCTGAGGCTTTGGCGGGTCCGAGATCCGATCTCTCCTGATCCCCGCGAAATCAGCGTCCACCGAAGCCCCGCCGGCAATCGTCAGCGGGGCGTTTTCATATCTGCCGTCAACCGATAGAACCGATTGCACCAGCCGAGGACTTATCCATGCACATCCACTTCGTCGTCCATGAATCCTTCGAGGCGCCGGGCGCCTATGAAACCTGGGCGGCAAGCCGCGGCCACACGGTCGGATATTCGCGCGTCTATCTCGGCGCGCCGCTGCCGGCTTCGCTCGATACCATCGACATGCTGGTGGTGATGGGTGGCCCACAGTCGCCGTCCACCACACTGGAAGAGTGCCCGCACTTCGACAGCAAGGCCGAGCAGGCGCTGATCGCTCGGGCGATCGCGGCGGGAAAAGCCGTTGTCGGCGTCTGTCTCGGCTCGCAGCTGATGGGCGAGGCACTCGGCGCCCCTCATGAGCACAGCCCCGAAAAGGAGATCGGCAAGTTCCCGATCACGCTCACGGCCGCCGGCCTTGCCGACGACAAGTTCGCCCCCTTCGGCCCGACGCTCGAAGTCGGCCACTGGCACTCCGACATGCCCGGTCTGACGCCCGACGCCATCGTGATCGCCCAAAGCGAAGGCTGCCCGCGCCAGATCGTCGAATACGGCAAGCTTGCCTATGGCTTCCAGTGCCACATGGAGCTGACGCCTGAAGTCGTCGAACTCCTGATCGCCGCCTCGGAAGCCGAGTTCCCAACGCTGACCGCCTACCGCTTCGTCCAGCAGCCGGACGCGCTGCGGAAGAACGACTACGCGGCGATGAACGAGAAGCTGTTCGTGTTCCTCGACAAGCTCTCGGCGGAGTATGAGGCGACAGGGAAATAAGACCGATCCGGAACGTCCGGCTAGCGGAAATCCTCAAGCGACAGTGCCCACCACGGCATCATGGACGGCAAAGCCCCGCACTCCCTGGCCGACGTCGTCATCGTCGCCTCTTCCCGGCCGTCGCTGTCGAGAAAGACCGTCCGGAACACCGCCCCCGCCCTGAGATACTCGGCATTGCCAGCTCTGGCGCAAAGGCTCGACCGCCTCTCCGCCTGGATCCGGGGGCTGGCAAAGTGGCCCGGCCGATTTGCCTTGAGCGTATAGGTGATGACGTTCTGCTCGACCCTGACGGCGTCGTGGTTGTAATCGGCGTTATAGTCCGATCCGATGATCACGCTTCCGGCCTCGGCCTCGAGAGCCTTCTCCAGGCCTTTCTCTCGGATTTCCCCCTTGATGAAGGCGGTGTTCATCGCCTTCATCAGGTAGGTATAGTCCGGCGGAACCTTCATTTGCGCAACCTCCAGCGCGATCACTCCGCCGGTGATGACGAGCAGGATCAGGCCGAACACCGCCCCTTCCTCGCCACGCGTCAGGCCGAAACGTGGGGCGACTGCGATCCGCGATGGCTTGAACAACAGCCAGAGATTGGCAATCGGAATGAAGGCGAGCGGCGCGGCCCTGCCATGGCCGAAGGCGGCCCGCGACCGCGCCGCCGCGGCGCGCCCGGCAGAGGCACCGCCGATGAAGGCCACCGCGATCAGAAACAGTGCCAGCCTCGGCGCCACCTTCCAGGCGACGGCCTCCGCAGCCTTGAGCGCTGCGAGTTCAGCCAATGAGACGAACAGCATGACAAGGCACAGCCGGACGAAATACGGCGATCGGTCCAGCCTCGCCGGTCGCCCGGACCAAAGCGAAGACAGCCAGCCGAAGAGGCCGCCGACACACATCACGCCGTAGACGGTGAGCCAATACCGAAGCGGCTCCAGCGCGAGATACCAGGTCGCAAGCTTTTCCATGAACGCCCCGTCCGGTAACGTCGGATACCCAGCGCCGCACCATTTGCGTGCATCGCCTGGAACCTGCCGGCGCGCGCCACAAGTCATGGCAATCTAGGGACGCACCGTCCCAGATGCAACCAAGCTTGTCGGCCGCTCACGGAAACTGTGACTTCCACTGAAGATACGCATTTCTCCCTGCGACCTCCTGCACCGATCGGATGGAAACCCGATGGTCTCTGCAACGCTCACGTGATTTCAGCGTCATGCAAAGGCAATCGTTCAGGTTGAAATCATCTTCCGGGTGTTTCAGTGTCTCTGTGAGCGGGGCGGCGCAACTTGCCCCCCGGTACGTCTGGGGGAATTTGAATCATGGCTCTCGTCGATGCGCAGCCCGTCGAGGCGGACGAGCTTTCGCGCGCGTCCTTTTCCGGCACCGCCTCGGAATATTTCGGCATCTGGATCGTCAACATCCTGCTGACCATCGTCACCGTCGGCATCTACTCCGCCTGGGCCAAGGTGCGCCGCAAGCGCTACTTCCACGGCAATACCGTGCTTCTTGGCCGGACCTTCGAATATCACGCAAGGGGCGGCCAGATCCTCAAGGGCCGGCTCATCGTCTTCGGCGTGCTGATCGTCCTCGGCGTTCTCAACCGACTTCACCCGGCATTCGTGGCGGTGACGTGGGCGGTCTACATGTTGGGGCTGCCCTGGCTGGTCCGCCGCAGCCTGCGCTTCAATGCCCGCGTCACCAGCTATCGCAACGTCCGCTTCGATTTCGTCGGCACCACCGGCGGCGCGTTCGTGGCCACAACGCTGGGCGCCATAGTGGCCTTCCTGTCGCTCGGCACTCTGGCGCCGCTCACCAGCCGCTGGCTGTGGCGCTACATCCTCAACAATCTGCGCTATGGCGACCGGGCCTTCAGCGCCGATCCGCGCCTCGGCGCGCTCTATCGGGTTTGGCTGCTGCCCTTCCTGCTGTTCGTGCTCGGCGCCATCGTTGTCGGCAGCGGCATCGCCATGATGATCGCCATGGCCCATGGCCACGCTCCAACCTCCGGGCAGAGGTTGGTCGTACAGTTCTTCCCCTTCCTTTTCGTTCTGTTCTTCGGCCTCGTTGCCCTCGTCTACCGCGTCGGCGTGCGCAACGTGGTGTTGTCGGCGGCGGTGCTCGACGGCCGTCACCAGCTTCTGAGCGACGTGCCCCGGCTCGGCTATGCCTGGGTCGCCTTTTCCAATATCCTCGTCACCATGTTCACGCTGGGCCTGATGCGCCCCTGGGCCGCGGTTCGCATGGCGCGCTACACCAATGAACACACCGGCATTCGCGTCAACGGCGATCCGGGCGAAGTCACCTCCAGCATCGAGGCAAGCGGATCAGCCATCTCCGCCGAGTATGTCGACATGGAAGGCTTCGACTTTGGCTTCTGACGCGCCGATCGCCCTCGGAGAATGGCACCCGCCCGGCTCCAGCCGCTCGGTGCCGGCCCGGCTTCACGCGGACGGCGACGGGCTGGCAGTGACGGCTGGTGACACCGTGCTCGCAAGCTCGGCGGTTGACCGGGTGGAGATCAGTCCGCGCGTCGGCTCCATCCCGCGTCGGCTGACCTTCCCCGACAGCTCGGTGTTCGAAACCGGCGACAATGACGGCGTCGACGCCTGGCTCCGCCAGCACAAAGGCGCACACACTGGGCTGATCCACGGCCTCGAAGCCTTCCGTCCCCGGCTGATCGCCTTCACGCTGGCCGTCGTGCTGTTGACCCTGGCGATCTTCCGCTATGCCGTGCCTGTCATGGTGGAAGTCGCCGTCTGGGTCACGCCGCCCTTCGTGCCGCAGATGATCGGCGCCGGCGCCCTCTCCTCGCTCGATGGCACGCTGCTCAAACCCTCAAAGCTTCCCGACGACCGGAAGACCAAGCTCTCGGCCGAGTTCCAGAAGCTCGCTGCTGTATCCGAAGGCGGCGCCGACGCCTACAAGCTGGAATTCCGCGACGGCGGCCCGATCGGCCCCAACGCCTTCGCCCTGCCGGACGGCAGCCTGATCGTCACCGACGACCTGATCAGGCTGGCCGAGGGCGACGACGTCATGGTGCTCGGCGTGCTCGGCCACGAGATCGGCCATGTCGAACACAAGCACACGCTGCGGCAGATCTACCGCATGGCCGGTGTCACCTCCTTGATCCTCTTGGTGGCCGGCGATGTCGGCTCCAGCGTTCAGGACATATTGACCCAGGGCAGCGCCATCCTCGCGCTCAGCTATTCCCGCGATGCCGAGGCGGAAGCCGACCGGCGCTCGGTCGAACTCATGCGCGCCGCCGGCTACGATCCCACGGCGCTTGCCCGCTTCTTCACCCGTCTGGAGGCAACGACCGGCGACCACAGCGACACCAGCATGCTCGCCACCCACCCCGGCACGCCGGCACGCCAGCGCGCCGTCATCGACTACGCCAACGAGTTGGCGGGCCGCGCCGAGAAGTAGGCTGGCAGCGGTGATGGCTGGCCCTTGTATTTTAACCCTCAAAGGGTAATATCAAACATGGAAAAACGAACAGCGCATTACGATCTGGCAGTCGTTATCCTGCGTGTTCGGCAACATCGGGCGTCGGCTTTCACCAAGACGGCGCTCGACGGTGGCAGAAGAATGGGTCTCACCCTTGCAGAAATGATCGAGGTGATTTGCCAACTGACGCCACGCTGCCTCTACAAGTCGATGACCACCTATGCGGACAACACCATCTGGCAGGACGTCTACCACGCCGACACGAAAGCCGGAAAAGCCTACATCAAGCTGACGTTGCGCGAAGATGGCGCGCCGGTCATACAGTTCAAGGAGTTGGAAGCATGAGCCACATCTGCCTCAGCTGCGATGCCGGCGCGGATATGGTGTCGTTTTCGGGCGAGACGCATCAGGTCGACTATCGCGGCAGAACAGCCGAGGTTGAGGGGCTCTCCGGCTTCCGTTGTCCGGCCTGCGACGAAATCGAATTTGACGCCGAGAGCGCCGAGCGCTACGCGGCGGCCGGCGACGCGCTGGTGCTGGCAACCCGCAAAGCCGAGGGCGAGGAGCTGCGTCGCATCCGCAAGCAACTGAAGCTCAGTCAGGCGGAAGCGTCGAGGCTCACCGGCGGCGGCCACAATGCCTTCTCTCGCTACGAGACGGGAAAGGTCATTCCGACGCGGGCTGTCATCAACCTGTTCCGCCTGCTCAGTGAGCACCCTGAAGAAGTCGAGAGGTTGAAGCGGGCCTAACCGCTTTCGCCCGCATCGATGCTCGCCCTCGGCAAAGACTACGGCCCGTCGCTGGGCGCCAGAGCGAAATAGTCGCCGGACCTGAGCTCGCTGGTGCCGTCTTCGTAGCGGAGATAGGCATAGCCGTGGTCGTCGATCTGCCGGCCGGCATAGAGCTGCATTGCCGCCACCTTCTTGCCGGTCTGCCGGCAGATCATGCCGTTGGCGGCGATCTCCTCCATCATCGCCCTCGACCTGTCGACGCGCTTCTCCAGCGCCAGCTTCCGCTTGGCCTGCATCGACGGCATGGCCGCGTCTTCGTCGGCAGCCTGCTGCTCCAGAAGGGCGTCGTGCTGCGCCTTGATCGCCTCGACCAGAGACCGGAGATAATCCTTCTTGTCGGCCAGCGAGAGAAACTGGTCGCCCAGCACGTCCTCATAGTCCGCCGACAGGGTGGAAACCTCGCTGGCCGCCGCCCTCACATCGGCATCGGTGGCCTTGAGGTGGTCCCACCACGCCCGCTCAGGGCGCACGGCGACCGGCGCGGGCGGCTTCTCGTTGAGGTCGATTTCCCAGGCCTTCTTGGGGAGCGGCGCTGGCTCCGGCGCCTTGCCGATAACCATCAGGATGATGATGCCTACACCGGGAAGCAGGAAGCAGATGCCACCCCAAAGCCAGGGATTCCTATTGTTCTGATTGGCGATATAGCCGCCGACGATCGCCGCGAAGACGGCGGAAACGAGCAGCCTCGTCATTCCGTAACCATACATTTTGCTTCAGAACTCCCCCGATACTCTCTGGGCCGGCCTCTTCACCGGCGCGCGGCTCTACCCATAGGAGAAAGCGAATCCAGAAGGCGGTCGCAGCCCAAGGTAGCAACCTATGTGGGCTTCATATCGGCGACAATCGCAGTCTTGCGGACCCGTCGAAATAACGATGGCGCAACGCCTCGTCGCCGTGTGGGAACCTTCGTGACCCCAAGCAGTTCTGCGGTTATCGCGCCCGTTTCGAGGAGCCAGCCCCATGACCGATACCAGCGCCAGCACGGCAGACCGCATTTCAGCCAACACCGACGAGGAGATCAACCGCCGCATCCGCCTGGAGACCGAGCGGCGCCTCGCCTATTACGAACTCCACCTGGATGAAATTCCGGCACGACTGGCTGAACTCGACAGGGAATGGGATGTGGAGCGCGCCCTCCAGGCCAACGCCGCCGCCCTCGGTTTCACCGGCATCGTGCTCGGCTCCACCCTCGGCCGCCGCTGGTTTGCCCTGCCCGCCCTCGCCTCCGCCTTCCTGTTCCAGCACGCCGTCGAGGGTTGGTGCCCGCCGCTTTCGCTCTTCCGCCGCATGGGGTTCCGCACTGCCGAAGAGATCAATCTGGAACGCTATGCGCTGAAGGCGCTGCGCGGCGACTTCGAGCCGATCGCCGTGGCAACCAACAAACTCGCCGCCATCTGGAAAGCCGTCCGCCCGTCGCGGTCCTGACGCCGCACCCCGTTACGGTGATGGCGGGCGCGACTTATTCGCCCGCCTCGCCCAGCACCTCACTCACCAGCCCCGCCACATAGGCCCCGTCCGCGCCCTCGCGGGTGAACAGGATGCGGTAGATCACCGGCGCGATCACCCGGTCCATGATCACGACAGTATCGGGTGGCGTATCGCCACGGGCGAATGCTCTCTGGCGGATGACGTCGAGCTGCTGGCAGGTATAGACCGAGCAGGTGCAGGCGTTGTCCGCCCGGTCGGCCGACAGCACGTCGCGCATCATGGCCCGGCCGGGATCGGAGGCCATTTCCTCGGCATATTGCTCGAGCCACCCCCTGAGGTCGGCGCGCCAATCGCCGCTATCCCTGGGCTCGCCATCGGGGCGCAGCCGCTTCACCGCCACTTCCGCAAGCAGCTCGGCCAGCGTGCCCCAGCGCCGGTAGATGGTCGACGGCGTCACGCCGGCTCGCGCGGCGATGGCCGGCACGGTCGCATCCTCGCCCGCCTGCTGAAGCTCATCCACTGCTTTGAAAATCGCCGCCTGAATGCGGGCCGCGCGCCCACCGGGGCGGGGTGACGCTTGCGGAGACCTGACGATATCGCCTTGTTGTTCCATTTTCCAGTCGACAACTATTCACATGTCGCCACTAAAGCTAAAAATTTGCTTTTGTGGCGACATGGGCGTATAAACGCAACTTCTTTGCTTTTACCACAAAGGCCAGGCCATGACCATCCGCTCAGATACCACCGCGGTCCCCAAGCGTTCAGGGCTGGCGCTTCACGCCGTCACCCTCATCGCCTTCCTCGCCGCCTCCAGCGCCCCGAGCCCACTCTATCCGCTCTACCAGGCGGCCTGGGGCTTCTCGCCCTTCATGATCAGCATTATCTTTGCCGCCTATGCCGGGGCCCTGCTGGTCACCCTTCTCTTCTTCGGCGCACTGTCCAACCATTGGGGGCGGCGGCCGGTGATCGCGCTGGCGCTCGCAGCCGAGCTCCTGTCCATGGGGCTGTTCCTCGTGGCGCAGGATGGCACCTGGCTGCTGGCCGCCCGCCTCGTCCAGGGCTTTGCCACGGCGCTCGCCGCCACATCGCTGGCCGCCGCCCTCCTGGACATCGATCACAAGGCTGGCGCCACCATCAATTCCATCGCGCCGATGATCGGCATGGGCGTCGGAGCGCTGGGCTCCGGCCTGTTGGCGCAGGTGGTGCCCGCGCCCTTGCGCTTCGTTTTCGTCCTGCTGATCGCCCTTTTCCTGGTCCAGCTGCTGCGCAGCCTGCGCTCGGCCGAGACGGCCGCCTCGCTGTCGGAAACCAAGTGGTCGCCGCGCCCGCGCATCGACGTGCCCCCGGCCGCCCGCCAAGCCTTCTGGCGCGTCGCGCCGCTCAACATCGGCGCCTGGGCGCTCGGCGGCTTCTTCCTGTCGCTGATGCCGTCACTGATCCGCGAGATCTCGCACGGCGGCGCCACCTGGCTGGCCGGCGCCGCCGTGGCCGCCCTCACGTTCACCGCCAGCGTCTCCATCGTCTTCTACCGCAACAAGAGCACCAGCACCGGTCTCTTCGTCGGCGGCCTCGGCAGCGCCAGCGGCATGGCCGTCATTCTCGGCGGCGTCTATCTCGAAAGCCCCGCCCTGCTGCTGGCCGGTGCCGTCGTTTCCGGCATCGGCTTCGGCGCCGGCTTCCTGGGCGCCACCCGCAGCATCGTCACCAAGGTCACGGCCGAGGAGCGTGCCGGCCTGATGTCGGCCTTCTACTTCGAAAGCTACCTTGCCAACGCCCTGCCAGCCATGATCGCCGGCTACGCCGCCCGCCACGTCGGCCTCATCGAAACCGCGACAGTTTTCGGCGCCGTCATCATCGCCCTGTCGCTCATCTCGCTGGCCCTGCCCGACGCCGCCTGCCCGCAAAAGACGGCCGAACAGAGTGCGTGAAACAAAGGCGGGGCGCCCGATATCGGCGCCTCGCCCTTTCCTGCCTGAGGTCCCCGCCTGCGCGGGGATGACAATCTATTTATTTGTTTTCATTTATATAATCCCGTCATCCCCCACGCAGGCGGGGACCTCAGGAAGGTAGAACGATCGGCGATATCAGGAGCCCAGTCCAACGCGAACGCAGGGAAGCGGTCTGAAAATTCGCCCTCGTGGATTCTCGGATCAGGCTTAGGCGCGGCGGCGTTCGAGCCATTCCCGCAAGGCCCGGTTCATCTCGCCCTGCCAACCTGCGCCGAGCCCACGCAGTCCCTGCAACACGTCAGCATCGAGACGGACAGAAACCTGCCGTTTGGGCGCATCGAGCTTCGGCCGGCCTCGACGGCGCGTCAGGGTGCCTTCAGCCGGCTTGATCACCTTGCCGCCGACGGCAACTTCGGCCCGATCGAACGCATCGTCGGACCATTCGGGCGCGTCATCCGGATCCACCCAGGCGTTCGCGAACTTTTCGGGTTTCTTTGTCATGGCAGTGCCTCATGGAAATGATGTGGCGTGCGTCACCTCGCGGCGTCCAAACGATCATGACGGCCCGCTCGTTCAACAACCCGTAGGTTTGATAGCGCGTCTCGCCATAATCGAAACGATCATCCTCAAGCGTCAGGGTCTTTCCCGCAAACACCAAGGCAGCATCGTAAAAATCGAGCCCGCGCTCTCTAAGGGTGTCGGCCCGCTTGCTCGGATCGCAGGTGATCTCCATTGAATTAATGTATCACGAATAAGCATCTCCGCAATATATGTGATACAGAAATTCCTGAATCGCCGCTTTATCCCAGAAACGCCGCCGCGACCGACACCACCAGCACCGCCGCAAACGTCAGGTTCACCCACCGTCCCACCTTAGGGTTGGTCACGGCGCGGGCGAGCAGCGATCCGGCGCCGAGCCACAGCACGTTGACGATCACCACCAGCGCCAGGAACAGCCCGCCCTTCAAGAGCTCGTCGGCCACCGGCCTCCCGGGCAGCAGCGTGTAGCGCGACACCACCGCCGCCACCGACACATAGGCCTTGGGATTGGTGAGCGACAGCAGCACGCCCGGCCAGATCCCCGGCGCGCGGCCCGGCGCGTCGGTTCGCGACATCGGCGGCGCCGTGGCGATCTTGAAGGCGAGGTAGATGAGATAGATGCTGGCCGCCACGGTGATCACCGGCGCGATGCCGGGATAAGCGAGGATCGCCGCCCAGAGGCCCGATCCCACCAGCGCCACCACCGCGACCATGCCGAGGTCGAGCCCCAGCATATAGCGGGCACCGCGGCGCGGCCCGAAGGCGGCGCCGATCGCCGTCAGGCTCATGGTGTTGGGTCCGGGGCTGCCGACCAGGGCGAGCGAGGTCAGGAGAAAGAGCGGCGTAGCGTCCATGCGGCCTCCTGTCGCGGGCAGACGACAATCCATATATGCGGCCTGCACGTCAATGCATCTCCGGGGGAACCGAACCCTGGGCGAAGCGTTTCAATCATTCCCGGCGCCGTGTTGCGCCGTGCAAGGATAGGAAATCGGTGATGTCAAATCTCCCGAAAACGCCAGTCGAAACGCTCCACCACATCGCCACGCTCTCAGAGCAGATGGCCCTGCAGGCCCAGCGCGCCGATCTGCCCTTCGTCGCCTACCTTCTGTCCATGGCGAGCCAGGAAGCCCGTGAAGAACTGAAGAAGGCGGGCTTCCCCATCCCCCCGGACCAGGCGGCTAGGGTGAGCGGGGCACTCCAATAGCCTTTGCCCGAGCGCTGTCCCCAAAATCTGTCCAGGTTGCTTCCCCAAGCGGAAGCAGCCTTTGTCGCGTATTTTGCCTTCGCGCAGTTTTACTCGCATGTCCTTTTGGTTGTCATGAACAGCGCGTAAGATCTCCTCGTTGAAGAGTCCGCGCGTCGCTGACCGCTGCCGGGTAGATCTCATTCACGAAAACAGACCGGCTCGGACCGATTGCGCCATCCAGCAAGGGGCAATCATGGGCATCGAACTCGTCGTGCATCCGGGCGTCGACAGCGCCTTCATCGCCTGGCGCTGTGATTTCATCAAGGATAACCGGGGCTTTGCCCTGCGCCGCAGGGTCAAGCGCGCGGCCGGCAGCGCCGCCAGCCCCAACAGCGTCGGCGAGGCCGATGCCGAGGGCTTCAGCGAGGAGATCGTGGCGAGCTGGGTCGGCTTTGCCGATGGACCGGCCGTGCCCGAAGGCACCCGCAAGCCCACCACCGAATGGCCGATCCAGAAATATCTCTGGTCGGATTTCGCGGTCAATCCTGGCGATCTCGTCGCCTACCGCGTGATCCCCATGGTCGGGCCGGAAACGGCGCTTGTCGAAGCCACCGATCTCGCCTCCGACTGGAGCGCCCCCGTCGCCATTGGCGCCGAAACCGATGGCGGCGCTTCCTGCTATTTCAATCGCGGCATCGTCGCCAGCCAGTGGCTCGCCCGCCTGTTGCCCGATGCCGACCCCGGTCGCCAGTTGCGCCAGGAGATCGCCGACCCCGCGAGCAAGATCCGCCAGTTCCTTGCCGGCCCGATCCGCGACGAGTTGCTGCGCCTGTTGCAGGAGGCCGCGCAGTCCGGCGCTCATGTCTACGCCGCGCTGTTCGAGCTCGACGACCCCGAACTGATCCCGCTCCTGCAAGCCTTCGGAAAGCGCGCCCACATCGTCCTCGGCAACGGCAGCGTCAAGGCAAGGGGCGGGGATGAAAACGCTTCCGCCCGCGCGACGCTCGCCGGCGCCGACCTTCACGACCGGATGACGGCGCCTCGCGCGCTGGCCCACAACAAGTTCCTGGTCCTCTGCGATGCCAGCGGCGCACCGCAGGCCATCTGGACCGGCAGCACCAACTGGACGATGACCGGCCTCTGCACCCAAGCCAACAACGCCATACTCATTCGCGATCCCGCCCTCGCCGCCTTCTATCTTTCGCAGTGGAAGGCGCTGGTCGCGGCCGGCGACGCCTCGCCACCGAGCCTTTATGACGCCAACGGCATCCCGCATCAGGCGCCAGGGGCCACCGGCACCACGCTGTGGTTCACGCCGATGCACGGCGGCATGGACCTCGATCAGGCGGGCGATCTGATCGCCAACGCCAGGGACGGCATCCTGTTCCTGATGTTCAACCCCGGCCCGCGCGGCACGCTCTTGAACGACATCATCGAGCTCGCCTCGCCCGGCAGCCCCCACTACAAGCCGGACCTCTACATCCAGGGCGTCGTCAACCAGAACCCCGGCACCGACAAGAACCCGGTCGTGCTGTTCAATCGCGGCGATCGCATAGATGCCAATGCCGACGTCGTTCTGCCCGCTGCCATCCCCGGCCCTCTCAGCTACTGGCATGAGGAGCTCAAGCAGCTTCCCGGCACCCACGCCATGGTCCACAGCAAGGTGGTGGTGATCGATCCCTATGGCGACCATCCCGTGGTGATGACCGGCTCGCACAACCTCGGTCCCAAGGCGAGCGGCGTCAATGACGAGAACTTCCTGATCGTCGAGGGCAACGCCGCACTGGCCAGCCAGTATGCCGGCAAGATTATGGAGATCTACAGCCAGTATCGCTGGCGGCAGTCGGTGCAGCACCAGCACGGCAAACCCCGCTGGTCCGGCCTTGCCAACGACGACACGTGGCAGATCGCCGCCCCCGCCAGCCCTTACGACAAGCGCCGCCTGCGCGAACTGGATTTCTGGTTCGGCCAGCACGCGTGAAGCATCGCGCGAGCCGGTCCGTCCGGCTCGCCTGAACTCTATCCAGCCAAATCACCGGGTATGCCGCCCCGCCTGCCTCCGCATGGCGGGCGCAAGGCCTCGTTTACTACCTGGAGCATATGTCGAGCCTTGTATGTTTCCAGAATTTTTAACTTGTGCCGATATGTAGTATATTTAGACAAGGGCAATTTTGACGCAGTGGGGAAGCTGCCCGTATCTATCGGGCAGTGCGTAAGCTGAGTAAAAATTTAAACAATGCGTGTCACAAAAGACATGCGGGGAACAGGTGCAGCATAATTGCCTCTCGTTTTTCGTTCGATATGCCGTGGTCCAGTGACGAGGCAGACACAAATTCATAGCGACAGCTGAGGCTCGTTGAAGTTGCTTCTTGAAGCCAAGAAAAGCAAAGACCTCGCGCTGAAGGCGATTTCACCCCTTGAAATCGCTATACTCGTCATCGACACCTTTCTGATCCTGTTTATTGCTATTTTTACCACCTCTACAGCGGTTCAACTCCGGACCGATGCCATAACAAAGCAGTTGAGAATCCAGGCGAACATCGCCGAGGTGATGTCCGACGAAATCAACCACTCTTTCCAGGCCATGGAACTGGTGCTGCTGGGCGTGGCGGACTATGTCCGCTCCCGCGGCATCGAAGGCAGGGGCGAGCTCACCGCCGAGATGTCGACGCGGCAGACCACCGATATGCTGCGCACCCGCATATCCGCCCTCGCCTTTCTCGACGCGCTCACCGTTGTCGACGACACCGGGCGCGTGATCGCCAGCACCCGGCTCTGGCCGGTCCCCTACTTCGATTTCAGCGACCGGGAATATTTCAAGGTCCTGAAGAGCATGGCCGGCGAGCCGACCTTTCTCAGCGCGCCGCTGATCGGCAAGATCGCCGGCCGCCCGAACCTGATACTCGCCCACCGGCTGACCGACTCCTCGGGCTACTTCCTCGGCACCGTCAATGCCGCGTCGGACCAGGCCTATTTCACCACACGGCTGTCGCGCATCGACGTCGGCGCGGACAGCCTCGTCGCCTTCATCCTCGACGACGGCACGGTGATGGCCCAGTCGCCGCCGCTTCTGAGTCCGACCATCGCAGGCGACGAGATCAAACCGCTCAAATATGACACCAGGACGCTGTTCCGCCTGCCGATCGCCGGCGGGCTGATCGACGGTGCCGTCCTTGACGGCAAGGAGCGCTACACCGCCGTTCGCCGTCTCGCCAACTTCCCGGCTTCCATCGTCGTCAGCGTGGCGGCCAAGACGGTCGACGACGACGTCCAGCGCACCCGCGTGCCGATCATCATCGCCTCGCTGGTGATCTGCGGCGTGATCGTCTGCGTCACATCGCTCTGGAGCCGCCAGCTCCGCCGCGACCGCCTGCAGGCGCACGTCCAATATTGGGAGGCGCGTACCGATGCGATGACCGGCATTGCCAACCGGCTTTGCTTCGTCGAGCGGCTGGAGCAACTGGAACGGGATCCGACAGCCCCACCCTTCGCGCTCTATTTTATCGACCTCGACTATTTCAAGACCATCAATGACACGCTGGGGCACGACGTCGGCGACAAGCTCCTGGCCGCCCTCGCCGCCCGCATGAAGGACAGCCTTGGCAACGACAGCCGCATCGGCCGTCTCGGTGGCGACGAATTCGCGGTTATCCGTAACGAGATCGACAACGAAGCCGATGCCCTGCGCTTTGCCAACGCCCTCATCTCGATCATACGGCGACCATTCCAGATCGACGGCCACCAGCTCAGCATCACCAGTTCCATCGGCGTGTCGCTCTGCCCGCGCGACGGGCGCGACCTCGTCTCGCTCCTGAAGAATGCCGACCTCGCCCTGTTCAAGGCCAAGACTGATGGCCGCGGCGCTGCCCGTGTCTTCTCGGTGGATCTGGCCAGCGCCGCCGAGACCCGCCGCAAGCTGCAGACCGATCTTGAGGAGGCCTGGAAGCTCGGCCAGTTCTATCTGGTCTACCAGCCGATCTACGACGCCCGCAGCCGCCGTCTTGCCGGCTTCGAGGCTCTGCTGCGCTGGCGGCACCCGGAACGCGGCGAGGTCCGTCCGGACGTGTTCATCCCGGCCGCCGAGGAGTCCGGCCTCATCATCCGTCTCGGCGCCTGGGTGCTGGAGCGGGCCTGTGGCGACGCCGCCGACTGGCCGGATGACCTGTTCGTCTCCATCAACCTGTCGCCACTGCAGTTCCGCGACGGCGCCGTCGAGGCGCAGGTATTCCGCGCCTTGCAGCATTCCGGCCTGCCGGCCCGACGGCTGGAGCTGGAGATCACCGAATCCACCCTGCTTCAGAAGGAAAACGCGGTCCAGTCGATCCTGAGCAACTTCCGCGTCTCGCACATTTCCGTCGCGCTCGACGACTTCGGAACCGGCTATTCCTCGCTCCGCTATCTCGTCGACTTCCAGATCGACCGCATCAAGATCGATCGCATCTTCGTCAAGGATCTGGTGGAGAAGCCCTCCAACCAGGCCATCGTCCAGGCCATCCTGGCGCTCGCCGCCACCCTCAACCTCGAGTGCACCGCCGAGGGCGTCGAAACCGAGGAACAGGCCCAGATGCTGATCAAGGGCGGCTGCAGCCACCTCCAGGGCTACCTGCTCGGCCGACCGCTCTCCACCGAACAAGCCCAGATTCTCGCCGACGAAGAGCGCGGCCAGCTGGCGGCGTCGTGAGGACAAATGGCGCCCGGCGTCGGGCCTCGCCCGTCTGGCCCGAGGTCGTCTGTTTCATGCGTGCCTTGGGATGATAAAGCGGGCGGTCTATATCGGTCTCCCGCTAGCGATGAAAGGCATCCAGTAAAAGCTTCCCCGATCGCAGAAGGTATTGCAGCGTATAGGCCACGGACAAGGCGTCGCCGAGGCCATCGTGGGCGCGCAGCGCAGGATGCTCCACGCCGTAATAGTCGGCTAGCTGGTTGCTCCGCGTCTTCGCCAGATCTTCAATCGGCATGCCGGCAGCGAGCAGAAGTTTCACTGCGTTATCGAAGCGATGAGCGGGGATCGGAGGCTCGATGCCGGCGATATAGCAACTGATCGCCACCATGTTCAGCTCGTCCTTGCCCCACGACCAGCACCGGGCACCGTCCGAGAACCTCTCGAAGCTGAAAAGCGCGTCCTGCAGGGGGACGCCCTCGGCATCGATCTTGTCCTCGGTGATGCCGGTCAGCTCGGTGAAGAAAGGATCGAGGGCGTATCGCCGACCAAATCGGTCGATCGGCCGGATATAGGCGTTGAAGGTATCGATCAGCGGAAAGTCGCCCTCAAGCCCCAGCTTGACCGCGCCGATCTGCGCGATGACCGGGTCTGGATCATCCGCCGCACACCAGAAGCGGCGCTGTGACCCCTCATGGCAGAGAAACTCACAGTCGAATACGATCGCTGTATTCATAGCCTTCTCCGTTTGTTGCAGTGGTTCGGAAAGCTCACCCGATATCAAACCCCGGCACCTCCTTCTGCCCGAGTCCCTGCCTTTGCACTATGGCATGCACACATCTGCGACAGCCCGTCATCTGCCAGGGCTCAGGCTGGTTTCGGTTGGTTTTGAAGGGGCCGGGTTCGGCCAGTTTGGAAAGGTGATCGTACCAATCCCCTTCTCTTGCGAGAGAAACCAAAGGGCGAGCGGTTGATATCAGCAGCCCTCTACATATCCCCATCGTTTCGCCCTGCATCGATGGGTGCTCTATATAAGCGTCACGCCTTGTTCTGCCTGAGGTTCCCGCCTGCGCGGGAATGACAGATTTATATTATAAACAATTGGTTATTTGGGAATCCCTCAATATCAAACTGTCATTCCCGCGAAGGCCGCTTGAATTCGCGTGCGAATTCAAGGTGAACCTCAGGAAGGTAGAGCGAGGGATTGATATCAGATACCCCTTCATAACTAGCCACTCTCTACCGCAGCCGATAAGAGAGGCTATCGGAGATATGTGCATGCCATAGCGCGCAGGCAGGGACCTCAGGACGCGTGGAGCAATCGGCTAGTACCAATCTCCTACCCTCTCGGCCCAACCACCGCCCGCACCACCAGCGCCACTCTCTCCACCCTTGCCCCAGCCCTGATCCGACCCGAGCGCTCCAGTTCGGCAAGGCCATGCAGCGCCGCCCAGAAGGTCTCGGCCGCGACTTCCGTGTCCTCGCAGAACGGCGCCACCACGGCCGCCAGCGCCTCGAAGGCCACGCGCAGCTCGGCCCGTGTCTCAGCTTCGGCAAACCTCAGCTCGGTCGGCAGCACGAACATCGCTTCGTAGAGCGCCGCATGGCCGAGCGCGAAGTCGAGATAGGCTTGGGCCACCGCTTCCACTGCCTCCGCCGCCCCGCCCGCTTTACCCGTTGCCCTGCGCAGCACCTCGGCGATCTCTCCGAACCCCTCTACCGCCACCGCCGCGACAATGGCCGTGCGGTTCTCGAAGTGCGAGTAGAGCACCGGCTGGCTATATTCGATCTCCTCGGCGAGACGGCGGACGGTCACCGCCTCCCATCCCTCCCGCTCGGCGATGGCCCGCGCCGCCGCCACGATGCGCTGCTCGCGCTCGGCCCTTTCCCGGCTTTTCCGCTCGGCCACGCCCATTCCGATCTCCTTCGCTTCGTCGCCCCATCATAGCGTCGTTTGACATTCTAGCAATGCTAGACTATACGATCTAGCGGCGCTAGAATTTATCTCGTCACTAGTTTGGAGATCCATCATGCATTGGCTTCCCCTCGGTATGGCCGCGCTCCTTGCCCTGGCGATCATCGTCATCGGCCTGCAATACCTCACCGTCCCGCTCACCGCCGCGCGCAGCTTCGGCCTGCCCTTCCCCGAAGGCGGCCCCAACGTTCCCTGGTGGCTGCGCCTCAAGGGCGTGCGCGACATTTCCTCCGGATTGGTCGTGCTGGCGATGATGATGTGGGCCACGCCCCGCGAAGTCGGCCTCGTCCTGCTGGTGAAAACCTTCATCGCGCTCGGCGACATGTCGGTGATCTTGGTCGCCAAGGGCAACACCAAGCTGGCGCTCGGCATGCACGGCGTGACGGCGGCGGTGATGGTGGCGACGGCGGCAGCGCTGTTGCTTGGGGTGGCGTAAGGGCGCCCTATATGGCCCCCTCGCCCCCTTCTGCCTGAGATCACCGTCTTCACGGGGACCTCAGGAAGATAAAGCGAGCGGCTGATATCGATCTCCGCTTACCCCACTGCCACCACAGCCTCGGCCATCCCTTCGCTCCGCCGCTCGATCCGCTCGCTTCCCCTCGCGTGCCCCCGGATCGCAGTCGGCGCAAACCCGAAGCGCTCGCGAAACCGGTTGGCGAAGCGCGAGGGTGACTCATAGCCGACATCCAGTGCGATGCGGTTCACCGCCTGATCGGTCGATTGCAACAGCAACATGGCCTGCGACATCCGCACATCGACCAGCAGATCGCCGACGGTCGTTCCCTCGATGGCAAGGCGCCGGCGCAGCGTTGCCTCGCTGAGCGCCAGCCGGTCAGCCACGGCGGCAATCGTCCATGGATCGGCGATCGACGCCTCGAACAGCCGCCGCACCCGTGCCGTCAGGCTGAGGTTTTCCGCCGCCGATATCCTGATTCCCTTCAGCGACAACCAGACCAGCAGCTCGGTCACTCGATGCTGCGCCACCGCTTCGGGAATATGCACGGCATCGCCAACCGCCTCGAGCGCGCGGTCGAAGGCGTCAAGAAAGGCCGCGTCGGTCTTGCCGAGCAGCGTCACCTCCGGGGCCACAGGCCCGCCGGGCGCGCTCCTCTCGAATCGAGCCAAAACCGCCGGGTCCCACACCAGCCAGCGCGCACCATAGGAGCCACGCTCCGACATGCGATTGGTGACGTCGAAGGTCTGCCCGCCGGAGAGCAGCACCGCCTCGCCGCCGCGAACGGTCCACTGCCCGCGCGGCGACTGCAGCAATTTGCTGCCGTGGCTCAGCACGATCAGCGACGGGCGGTCGACCACCAGACGGCTGAAACGCAGCTCGCTATATTGCGCGATGCTCGCCGACAGCCCGACGCCGGGGCGGGCCTTGAGAGCCCTCGAATGATCGCTCATGGCTTCACCATGCGATGCACGGCGCAGAGCTTGTTGCCATCGGGATCGCGCACATAGGCGAGATAGACAGGCCCGACGAGGCCGTTCTCCCGCACCCCCGGCGGCTCCTCGATGGAGCGGCCGCCTTCCGTCACAGCCGTATCATGAAACGCTCGCACCACCTCCGGCGAGCCGCAACGAAAGGCCACGGTGCCGCCATTGGCCGGTGTCGCCGGCGCGTCGTCGATCGGCTCACTGACGCAGAACGAGCCGCCATCGTGCCGATAGAACAGCCTGACATGACCGCTGGCCGCCACGTTGCGCAGCGCCTCACCGGCGCCCAGCGTGCCCAGCACCGCATCGTAGAAGCGCTTGGAGCGCTCGATATCGTTCGAGCCGACCATCACGTGATTGATCATGGCGTCCGTCCTGTCCTCAGTTGGCGATGAGGCAGGATTAGCATCGTTCAGAGCCGCATTCGGCGCAAGATAGCTCTCTTTCTGTGCCGATCTGCGCAGATAGGAGAAATGAGCGCCTGATATATGCCTCAGCATCTTCTCGTCCTGAGGTCCACCTTGAATTCACGCGTGAATTCAAGACCGCTTTCGCAAGGATGACAGCATGATAGGAAGGGGAGCCAAGCTGGAGACTCGCTCTATCCAGTTGTTATCATTTATATAAAGCTGTCATCCTTGCGAAAGCGAGGACCTCAGGCAGGATGGGGCGATCGCCCGATATAGCGCTCAAACTCCGTGCTCTCACGTCTGTGAGCGGCTTCAGGCGGAAACGAAGCAGCGATCGGTCAATTGGCACGAGCGGAGAGCCCCGTCACCCAAGCATCACACCGCCCCATGAGACGAAGCGTCTCAAAAATTGTTGCGCGTCTCATGCACCGAGACTACGAACATCCACGCACTAAAGTTGTCATCGACGCTTGCGACGCCAGCGCCACCTTTCGCCGTTCCCCGCAAACCCACTCCGTCATCCCTCGCCATCGGCCCGGAATCCCAAGTTTCGTACCCCTTTGAAACAACGGCCGGATCGGCTCGCTACGCTCCTGTTCCGGCGCATTCGTGCAAGCGCGGCTCCAAGCGGTCTCCAGGCCATTCGGCCATATCTCTGCACACACGCTGCGCGTGAAGCGACAAAATGTCTCAAAAACTGTTGCAACAGGCAAAAAGTGAGGTACTATGAAGCATAAGAAAACAACGAAAGTCGACACGACGAAAACGTCGGAGGCTTCGCAAGGGGAGGAGGGCGTCATGGCTGACGCCATTCAAGGGGCGGAGGAATCCGTTTCCCTGATGACCCGGTTGTCGCAAGCGGAACTGAGTTCCGCCGAAAAGCGGCTGATCGAGACCCTCTTCTCCCTGGCCGACTACGAACTTGCCACGCTGACCTCGTCGGCGCTGGCGGAACGGGCCGGCGCCTCGAGAGCGACAGTGGACCGGCTAGCCCGCAGGTTCGGTTATGCGGGCCAAAAGGAAATGAGACATGCTCTCCTTAGGGAGAGCCGCGCCATGCGGGCCGGCGTCGACGAGATCGTGACGCCGTCCCCCCAGATCGCGCTTGAGGATGGGCCGTTGGAGATCGCCTACAAGGTGTTCAACAACGCCTCCGTCAGGGCGCTGAAGTTTGCCGAGTTGCTGGCTCAGACCGATGTGCTGCCGCGCCTCGTCGCGGCGATGCATGACGCACGCTCGATCCAGCTGTTCGGCGCCGGTGCCTCGGCGGTGGTGGCTCTCGACATGCACCAGCGCCTGGTCCGGCTGGGCCTCAGGATCAACATGGCCCAGGACGCCCACACCCAGATCGCCCAGGCGGCGCTGATGGGGGAAGGCGATCTGGCGGTGGCGATCTCGTTTTCGGGCATGACGCGCACCACGGTGGAAGCGGCGTCAACCGCCCGCGCCCGCGGCGCCAGTGTCGTGGCCATCCTGGCCAAGGCCCAGTCGCCGCTCGGCGAGATCGCCGATCTCAAGGTTTTGACGCCCCCGGGCGTCGGGCTGTTCGGCACGGATGCGTCGATGACGCGCATCCTGCAGATGATGCTCAACGAAGTGCTCTTCCACTGCTTGGCAGTGAAGGACGTCAGCCTGCTCGAGAACGTTCAACGGATCGATGCAGTGCTCAACAGCGAAAAGATCGGAGCCGGAGATTTCCGCCGCCGACATTTAGGGAGCGAGGACCGTGACCGACCGGAAGGACATCGAGAAACTTGAAGCATCCGCGCGACGAATAAGGGCGCATATTCTCACCCAGATCAACGCGGCCGGTTCCGGCCATCCCGGCGGCAGCATGTCCTGCGTCGAGATCCTCACCGCCCTGTTCGCCCACCGCGCCGGCGCCGGCGCCACCTGGTTCGGCCGCAATGCGCGGGACCACGTGATCCTCTCCAAGGGGCACGCCGCCCCGGCCCTCTACGCCACCTTCGCCGAAGTGGGCATGATCCCAGAAGCCGAGCTCAAGACGCTCCGCCAGCTCGGCAGCCGCCTGCAGGGCCACCCCGACCGCACCCGCCTGCCGGAGGTGGAAATGTCCACCGGCTCGCTCGGCCAGGGCCTCTCGGTCAGCCTCGGCATCGCGCTGGCCCTCAAGCTCCGCAGCGAGCCCTTCTATTCCTACGCCATCCTCGGCGACGGCGAGATCAACTCCGGCCAGATCTGGGAAGCCATCGCCTATGCCGGCACCAACAAGGTCAACCGCCTCGTTGCCATTCTCGACGCCAACGGCATCCAGAATGACGGCCGCATCGAGGAAGTGCTGGAGCTGCGCCCCTACACGCCCAAGCTCGAAGCCTTCGGCTGGGCGGTGCGCGAGTTCAATGGGCAAAACATGGCCGAGGTGGTCGACGCCGTCGACTGGGCCTCGTCGGACGCGCCGGGCGACAAGCCGCGCTTCCTGATTGCCCACACCACCAAGGGCGCAGGCGTTTCCTTCATGGCCGATCGGGCGGACTGGCACAGCCACACGATCAGCGACGAACAACTGAAGGCCGGACTTGAGGAGGTCATGGGCTGATGGCTGCTACACCCACCAACGCGCCCGAGGGCTATGTGTCGCTGCGCGACGTCTTCGGCGACGCCATCATGGCGCTCGGCGCCCGCGATCCCCGCGTCCTGATGCTGGACGCCGACCTCGCCAGTTCCACCCGGACAATGAAGTTCAAGAAGACCTATCCGGACCGCCACTACAACTTCGGCATCGCCGAACAGAACATGGTCGGCGCCGCCGCCGGCTTTGCCATCTCCGGATACATCCCCTTCGTCAACACCTTCGCGTCCTTCCTGACGCGCCGGGCCTGCGACCAGATCGCCGTGTCCGTCGCCTACCCCAAGCTGAACGTCAAGTTCTTCGGCTTCCACGGCGGCATCAACCTCGGCGAGGACGGCGCCACCCAGCAGGCGGTTGAGGATCTCGCCATCATGCAGGGCATCCCCGGCATCCGCTGCTACGCGCCGATCGATGGCAACGATCTCGCCCGCGTCATGAACGAGGTGGCCGAAGTCGAGGGGCCGACCTATGTCCGCCTGTCGCGCTTCCCCTCGCCGCTGGTCACGCCGGCCGTCGCCTCGGAAACCGAACGCGCCGCCGCCTGCCGCGTGCTCACCGAGGGCAAGGATCTCCTGGTGTTCACCACCTCGACGCTGGCTGCCAAGGTGATCGAGGCCGCCAACGCGCTGAAGGCCGAGGGCATCGGCGTCCGCGTTCTCGGCATCACCCGGCTGAAGCCGCTCGGTGACGAGATCGCCGCCGAGGCCAGGGCCTTCGCCGGCAAGTCCATCGCCGTGGTCGAGGAGCACTCCATCCACGGCGGCCTTGCCGATGGCCTGTCGGCGCTGCTCGACGGCGCCGGCATCGCCCACCGGATCGAACGCATCGGCATCCCCGACCGCTTCGGTGAGTCCGGCCATCCCGATGCCCTGCTCGAAGCCTTCGGCCTCGCCGGGGCGCCGCTCAAGGCACGGCTGAAGGCGACCGCCAAGGGGTGACCGGCCCGGCCGGGAGGTGTGGGAGAGCACCTTTCGGACTGCCATCGCCCCCGCGTTTGCATCAAGACGGCGGCCGGCCGGGAGCCGGCCGCTGACGGAAAGGTTTTCACATCGCCTGACTGAAGAGATCGGCGCGCGGCCGGATAACCGCGCATCCTTGGGAGGAACGACCATGAAAAAGCTAGTGGTACTGGGAGCGACGCTGTTGAGCGCCAGCATCCTGTCGAGCGCCGCCTTTGCGGCCGACAAGCAGGTGACGGTCTGGTCCTGGTTCATCCAGAGCACGATGCAGAAGTCGATCGACGCCTTCGAAAAGGCGCACCCCGGCGTCAAGGTGACCTACACCTATTACAACTACTCGCCTGAATACATCACCGCGCTCAAGGCCGCCGCGGCCTCCGACAGCCTGCCCGACGTGATCGGCCTGCAGCCCGGCTCGCTCACCCAGCAGTATCGGGATCATCTCGCGCCGGTCAACGATCTCGCCGCCAAGGAATGGGGCGCCGACTGGGCCGAGAAGGTGTTCCCCGTCAACCGCAAGCAGATGCTGATGGGCAATCCTTCGGGCGACACCAACTATTACATCATCCCCCAGGAATCCCAGGTTCTCTGCGTCTGGTACAACCGCAAGACCTTCGAGAAGCTCGGCATCGCCGTACCCAAGACCTATGACGAGCTGAAGGCCGCCGCCAAGAAGCTCAGCGATGGTGGCTTCCTGCCGCTGTTCCAGGGCGCGGCCGACGGCTGGCAGAACGAGAACGTCTTCCTGATGCTGGCCAACCAGTTCGCGCCCGGCCTCACCGACAAGGCCCAGGCCGGCGAGGCGCCGTGGACATCGCCCGAGCTCGTCTCGGCCATGAAGGCGTGGAAAGGCCTGTTCGACGACGGCATCTTCCAGAAAGGCGCCCTCGGCGCCCATGCCTATCCCACCGGCGCCCAGCTGTTCGCCCAGGGCAAGGTCGGCATGATGGCCCTCGGCTCCTGGTGGATGCAGGAAAGCAAGTTCCCGCCGCCGCTGTCCCAGTATGTCACCAACATGGACGGCTTCGACTTCTTCTACCTGCCGCCGGTGCCCGGCGCCAAGACGGCCAGCCCGCCGGTCGGCGGCGTCGACATCGGCTATGGCCTGACCAAGAACGGCGCCAAGAACCCGGAAGCCTGGACCTTCCTCGCCTCGCTCACCAACGGCGAAGCCCTGCAAGAGGCGCTGAACGACCTCAACGACCTGCCGGCCTTCGCCGGGCATGAGCCGAAGGGCGACGTGTCCGACCACGTCAAGGACCTCTACAAACGCTTCATGGACGACCTGCCGAAGGCCGAGAACCAGCGCTTCGCCATCCCGGCGATCAGCGAGGCCCTCGACAACGCCCTCGCCGCCGTCGCGGCCGGCAGCAGCGAGCCTGAAGCGGCATTGAAGACCGTGCAGGCAGCGACCGACAAGGCGCTCGGCAAGTAAGGCTCCTCCCCCCGGTCCGGGGCGTCTCTCAAGGCCGGTCCGCAAGGGCTGGCGGCGCGGGGCGCCCCGGAAGCGGGAGGTGCATCCGAATGCCCGAAGATGCGTTCCATTGACGGACAATGGCCCTGTTCGGAGAAGTCATGTCAGCCATATCGGGGAGAGCCTTTGAACAGGCGCCCAAGCATTATCGCCGCTTCGCCGGACCATGGACCTACCTGTTCCTGCTGCCGGCCGTCGCATTGTTCGTCGTCTTCATCGCCTACCCCATCGTCTGGGTGCTGAGCGAAAGCTTCTTCTCCGAAGGCAACGACAGGACCAGCACCTTCGTCGGTCTCGACACCTACCTGTCGGTGCTGGCCGATCCGGTGTTCTGGATCGTCGTCCGCAACATGCTGCTCTGGGGCCTCATCACCGTCCCCGTACAGATGATCATCGGCGGCACCATCGCCTATTTCATCGAGCGGCATACCGACGCCTGGCGCGGCTTCTTCCGCACCATGTTCTTCCTGCCGGTGGTCACCTCGGTGTCGGTCATCAGCCTGGTCTGGGTGCAGATCTACGCGCCCTACTACGGCATCGCCCAGCAATATCTCAGCTATTTCGGCATCGAGATGGCCTCCTCGCCGATCGGCGATCCGTCGACGGCCATCTTCGCGCTGATCGTCGTCAACATCTGGCAATGGACCGGCTTTTCCATGCTGATGTACGTGGCCGGCATCGCCAACCTGCCCACCGAGGTGCTCGACGCGGCGCGCGTCGACGGCGCGCGCGGACTGCGCCTCGCCTGGAGCGTCATCATCCCCATGCTGTCGCCGGTCACCAAGTCGCTGCTGCTGCTCGGCGTCATCGGCACGCTGCAGACCTTCCCCATCGTCCAGCTGATGACCACCGGCGGCCCCAACCACGCCTCGGAAGTGTTCGGCACCTATGTCTTCCGCACCTCCTTCGTGCTGGGCGACACCGGGCGCGGCGCCACCATCTCGGTCATCGTGCTACTCTTGGCGCTGATCCTGTCGATCGTTCAGATCGTCTATTTCGGCGCCAACCTCTCCCCCTCGTCCCGCAAGGAGGAGAGAGCCTGATGCGCCGCCGCCATCACCCCACCGCCAACCGCGTCATCATCCACGTCGTGCTGCTGCTCGTGCTCGCCCTCTGGATGATCCCGGAAGTCTATATGCTGTCGATCGGCCTCCGGACGCCCGAGCAGGCCTTCGACGCCACGCTGTTTGCCTGGCCGCTCACCTTCAGCAACTTCATCACCGTCATCCGCGACAATCCGTTGCCGATGTTCTTTTTGAACAGCCTGATCGTCACGCTGTCGACGGTGGTGCTGGTGGTCGCGATATCCTCGCTGTTCGCCTTCGCCTGCGCCGTGCTCAACCTCAGGGGATCGCTGACGCTCTACGCCACGCTGCTCACCACGCTGATGGTGCCGCTCGCCTCGCTGGTGCTGCCGCTTGCCATCCTGCTCAAGACCTTCGGCTGGGTGAACACCTATGCCGGCCTGGTCTTCCCCTATGCCGCCCTCGGCGTGCCCTTCGCGGTGGTGGTGCTGAAGGCCTTCATGGAAGACTCCCCCAAGGAACTCTTCGAGGCGGCGCGGGTTGACGGCTGCAACGCCTGGCAGACCTATTGGCACGTCGCCCTGCCGCTGGTCCGCCCTGCGCTGGTGTTCGTCGGCATCTGGCAGTTCATCTCCACCTGGAACGAGTTCTTCCTGGCGCTGATCATCCTCACCCGCGACGAAGTGAAGACGCTCACCATCGTGCCCATGCAATACTCCGGCCTTTACATGGCCAACCCCGGCGCCCTGTTCGCCATCCTCACCCTGATCGCCCTGCCGCTGATCCTGCTCTACGTGGTGGTGCAGCGCGCCTTCGTCCGGGGGCTTCTGGCCGGCGCCGTGAAAGGATGATCCGTCATGAAACTGATCGGCATCGACATCGGAACATCTTCGGTCAAGGCCGTGCGCGTCCGGGCCGACGACGGCGTCACCGTGGAGGCGGCCGTATCCAAGCCCTATGCCGCCGATGGCGCGCCAACCCGCGACGCAACGCTGTGGGCGCGGCTCGCCGAGGAAGCGCTCGTCGAGCTCTCGGCCGGCGAGACCATCGCGGCCATCGGCTTCACCGGACAGATGCACGCCATGGTCGCCCTCGATGGCGACGGCGCGATGGTCGCGCCGGTCAAGCTCTGGCTCGACATGGACGGCGCGCCCGATCTCCAGGCCTTCGTCACAGCCTATGCCGGCAGCTTCGCTCAGGAGACCGGCAACATCCCCCTGCCCGACTTCACACTGGCGAAATGGCTGTGGGCGCGGCGGCTCGACCCCGGCCTTTCCGGCAGGGTGAGCGGCCTCTACTGCGCCAAGGATTACGTCCGCGCCGCCCTCGATCCGTCGGCGCCCTTCGTGGTCGACCGCAACGAAGCCACGGGCATGCAGGTGTTCGACCCGTTCGCCGACCGCTGGCACGACGGCCTCCTGGCGCGGGCCGGCCTTCCGCGCGCCGCCCTGCCGGCGCTGGTGCCCGCCACCGAACGGGCCGGCGCCTGGCACGGCATTCCCATGGTGGTCGGTGTCGGCGATCAGGCGGCCGCCGCCCGAGCCATCGGTGCGCTCACCCCCGGCGTCGCCTCGCTGTCGCTCGGCACCTCCGGCGTGCTGTCTATCCCCTTGAAAAAGACAGCCTTGCCATCGAAGTGGGACGGCGCGTTCCACCTCTTCCCCACCGGCTTTGGAGACGACTACCAGGTGATCGGCACGGTGCCGGCCTTCGGCGCCACGCTGCGCTGGCTGCAGACCCTGTTCGACCGCACCATGGCCGATCTCGACGCGGCGGCGATCAGCCGGCCGGTCGGTGGCGGACGCGCCCTCTTCGTACCCTATCTCGCCGGTGCCGGCGCGCCGCATCCCGATCACGGCCTCGCCGCCGCCCTCTCCGGTCTCACCGTCGACACCGACCTCTCGGCCATCGTCCGCGCCGTCTACGACGGCATGGCGCAGGAGCTTGCCGCCATCGCCGAGGAGGCGGCGGCCATCGGCGCGCCCACCCAGACCATCGTGCTCTCAGGCGGCGCCACTCACCTGCCCGGCCTCGTCGCTACGCTCGCCGCCTACCTGCCGTCGGAGTGTCACGTGGTCGATGCCGCCGAAGCCAGCGCGGTCGGCGCAGCGCTCACCGCCCTCGATCATCTGGCGCCGGAAAACCGCCTCTCCCTTAGCACCGCCGCCATCCCGCGCACCGAGCGCCTCGCCCCCCGCAACGACTGGCGCCTTGCCCGCACGGCGGCGCTGGCCAGTGGCCATTTCCATCAGAAGGGCTGACCAGCATGTCCAGGCTCGAACTTCGATCCGTTTCCAAGTCGTTCGGCGCGCTGGAAATCATTCCACCGCTCGACCTCACCATCGAGCACGGCGAATTCTGCGCCCTGGTCGGCCCGTCGGGCTGCGGCAAGTCCACCCTGCTGCGGATCATCGCCGGCCTGGAACCGGCCTCCACCGGCAAGGTGCTGGTCGACGGCGAGGACGTCACCGGCGCCGAGCCGCCCGAGCGCGGCGTCGCCATGGTGTTCCAGTCCTACGCGCTCTATCCGCACATGAACGTCTCCGCCAACATCGGCTTCGGGCTGAAGATCGCCCGCAAGGCGGCGGACGAGATCAGCGGCAAGGTCGGCGAGGCGGCGCAGAAGCTGCATCTCGACGCGCTGCTCAAGCGCATGCCGCGCGAACTCTCCGGCGGCCAGCGCCAGCGCGTCGCCATCGGCCGGGCGATCACCCGCGATCCCCGCATCTTCCTGCTCGACGAACCGCTCAGCAACCTCGACGCGGCGCTGAGGGGCGGCATGCGCGTCGAGATCGCCCGCCTGCGCCAGAACCTCGACGCCACCATGATCTACGTCACCCACGACCAGGTGGAAGCGATGACGCTGGCCGACCGCATCGTGGTGATGAACAAGGGCCGCATCGAGCAGATCGGCGCGCCGATGGATCTCTACCACCACCCGGCCAACCGCTTCGTCGCCGGCTTCATCGGCTCGCCATCGATGAATTTCTTCGAGGCCGACATTGCCGGTTACACCCAGACAGACTGGCTGCTGCGCCTCTCCGACGGCACGCAAATCGTCGCCGACCACGGCGCCGCGCCGCTCTCGGGCGAACGCGTCACGCTCGGCATCCGCCCGGAGCACATCGAATTCGGCGACGGCCTCGCCGAGGACAACCGGGTGAGCGGCACCGTCCAGGTGGTCGAACGCCTCGGCTGCGACACGCTGCTGCATGTCGACCTCTCCGGCAGCCCGATGGTGATGCGGCAGCCGCGCGACCTGCCCGACATCCGCGCCGGCGAGCGCATCACCTGCCGCTTCCCCACCGCCGCCTGCCACGTCTTTGCCAGTTGAGCCGCAAGGAGACCAGACCGTGAGTCGCCCCCAGACCTGCCGGATCGGCATGCATGCCAACCTCTGGACGCCCCGTTGGACCAGGGAGGCCGCCGAGCGCATCCTGCCGGAGGCGGCCGAGCACGGGCTGGAGGTGATCGAAATCTCCGTCGCCGATCCCGACGCCGTCGACGCCGAACACTCCCGGGCGCTGTTCGACAAGTTCGGGCTGGAACCCACGGCCTCCATCTGCCTGCCGGAAGGCTTCTCGCCGGTGACCGACCCGGAAGCCGCCACCGGACTGCTCTTACGGGCGCTCGACACGGCGTATCGGCTCGGCAGCAAGGTTCTCACCGGTGTTTTCTACACCGCCATCAACACCCACTCCGGCGCCTGCCCGACAACCGAGGAATACGACCGCGCCATCGCGGCGCTGCGACCGGTGGCGAAAAGGGCGCGCGCCCTCGGCATGTCGCTGGGGCTCGAACCGTGCAATCGCTATGAAAACCACCTGATCAACACCGCCGCCCAGGGGGTGGAGTTCCTGGAAAGGCTGAGCGGCACGCACCCCGAAGCGGCCGACTTTGCCGACTGCGGCCTGTTCCTCCACCTCGACACCTTCCACATGAACATCGAGGAACGCGGCGTCGGCGCCGGCTTCCGCAAGGCGGGGGCATGGTGCAGCTACGTGCACCTGTCGGAAAGCGATCGCGGCCTGCCCGGCTCCGGCAACGTCGACTGGACCGACGCCTTCCGCGCCATGGCCGAAACCGGCTTCACCGGCTACCTCGTCGGCGAGATCTTCGCCCCGGAAACCCCCGCCTACGCCGCCGAACTCAGCACCTTCCACGACGCCGTCCCAAGCCGCCTCGAAGTGCTGACCAAAGGCGTGCCCTACCTCAAGGCCCTCGCCCGCCAGCACGGCCTCCTGTGATGGTACTGCAGCTGTCTGTCTGCCCCGATCTGCTCCTAGAGGACATGGAGCCCGATACTTGCCTCATCGACTTCTCGTCCTGAGGTACACCTTGAATTCGCGTGCGAATTCAAGCGGCTTTCGCAAGGAAGACAGCCTTATATAAATGATAACAGCTGGAGATGCGCTCTATCCAGCTGTTATCATTTATATAATTCTGTCTTCCTTGCGAACGCGAGGACCTCGGGCAGAACAGGGCGAGCGGCCAATATAGCGCTCCCCTCCCCACCAACAGCATGAAGCGCCGACCCAGCCCAGCCAGATCGACGCTTCAATCGTTGCTCTCATGCTCCGCACCCAGAGCCTGGAGCGAAATTCGCTGGGGTGCGGCAGATAGCGACGAGCGCGAGAACCGGAGCGGAGCGGACTTCCTGTCCGTGAGCACCGGAAGCGCAGCGCTCTAAGCCAAGGGCATCCGCCCGAAAAGTTGCAGACTTTTCGGGCAAAGCGGATGCCCAGAGATGCCCGCCCCAGTAGAATTTCGACCAGGCTCTAGAAGAAGCCGAGCTTCTTGGAGCCATTTGACTTGCCGGTTTCGATAAACGCCGTGTCGGTTCATGGCACCTGTACGATGCGCCCGCTGCCTCTGATCTCCGTGTGCCGCATTGTCGGATGTCCTGACAACTCGACATTGCCGCTTCCGAAAATCGAGACATCGGCATCTGACGTGGCGTTCACGCTGGCATCGCCACTGCCACTGATCTGCACCGTCGCGGACTTGCCGATCAGGCCTTCGAACCGGGCCTTGCCGGAGCCGTAAATGCCGATATCGACGACATCGGAGGTTCCGGTGGCCGAGATATTGCCGTTGCCTTTGACGCTCACCTGAAGCCGTGGCTGGTCGATATGAGCCAGCATCAGATCGCCGGTTCCCAGCAAATCCCATGTGGTAATGGCTGGCCCCGACAATTTCACGTCGAAGCTGTACCCAAGCCAGCCCGGATCGCAGTCCAGAGCCAAACGGCCGGATTCGATCTTGAGATGATCGATCAGCGCCGAGTCACCGCTAATGACGGCCTCAGCCTTTTCTCCTGGGCTGTAACTGACAGTGCCGGGCACCTCGATCGCCAGCTTGTCCTCTGATGTGAAAGGTAGCGTGATCTGTCGCTGCGTGCCGCTGGCGGGCGCGCATGTTGCGCCAGCGTTCCACAAATAGGCCGAGCTTGCCCAACTGGAACCTGAGAGTGCAGTTCCGAGTGCCAAGAAAACGGCGGCACCGGTCAGTCCGGCTGTCGCAATCAATGCCAATTTTCCGGTCATAGCCTACATCTCCGATAAATTCGGCTGTGCATTCAGGCCCCGCTCCGATCCGGCTGGCCCAGACGGAAATGCAATCGCGCATAATGTCCGAGGACGCGGACGCCGGCCCCGATCCCGATCAGAAGCAACGCTCCGCCTCCAATGAACCCGCTGACAAGGCCGGCGCCGATGCACAGGCGGGCCAGCAGGGCGGTCAACGTGCCCCCCTGGTAAAAGAACAAGGTCGTGACGATGACCTTCAATCCGGCAACTCCGATCGCCACCAGCCCCAAAGCGAAGCCGACTGTCAGCAGCAGGGCCAGCATCAGCAGCGGCAAAAGGAAAACCAGATCGATGATCGCCATCCCGGCCAGCGCCATGGTCGCAGCGAGAAGGTTCGAGAGACTCCAATGCGTTTCGAGACGCTTCACTCCTATGTCGGCCCTCAGTTCCCTCGCGATCCTTGCAGGATCGCCAAGGGCCGTGGCCACCTCCGTCTCGCTGCGTCCCCGCTCCCCGGATTCAACGAAGTGGGCTGCGTAGTCAGAGATGATCTCGGCGATTTCTTCATCCGGGAGACCGTCAAGTCCACGCCGCAACCTGTTGAGAAACTCATCTCTGGTCATGACAGATCCTCAAGAAGTTTGTCGACCGCGGTCGCGAAGGAACGCCAGTCACTGCGATGGGCTTCGAAAACGGTCTGTCCGAGGGGTGTGAGCCGATAGTATTTGCGCGGCGGGCCGCTGCTCGATTCAACGAGACGGGTGGCCACGAGGCCATCATTCTGCATGCGGCGCATCAACGGATAAATCGTGCCTTCGCCCATGCCGACCGCCGCGACGAGGGTGCTGGCGATCTCATAGCCGTAGCTCTCGCCCCGCGACAGCACGGCCAGAACGCACAGATCGAGCGCGCCTTTTCTCAGTTGAACCTGGATCGAGTCGGCCATTCCAATTTCCCATTTACAGGCCGTATATAGCACGCTACCTGTTATTGCAAGGTAGTGAGGCGATGCCGCCGGCATCCTCGCTTTTCAACACCTGCGGCGCCACCAGTGCCAGCGCCGCCGCCGTCCCTTCCAGTCGGAGTAACGCCATGACGCGCTTAAGCCTCGCCATCGCAGCCGTCTTCTGTTTCGTCCTATCGTCGGCTCAGGCCGCGGGCCTGAAATACCTTCACATTCCCGAGGGAACGGATGGCCCGGCAATCGACGCGGCCATGTGGTCGCCTTGCGCCAAAGCACCTGAAGATGTGCGGGTCGGATCGTTCACGTTGCCAGCGGTGCAGGATTGCCCAATCAGTGGAGAAAAGAAGCTGCCGCTCGTCGTCATTTCACACGGCTATGGCGGTTGGTATTTCGGCCATCACGACACGGCGGAAGCCCTCGCCGATTCCGGCTTCATCGTGGTCGCCATCAATCACCCCAATGCCAACCATGCCGACATGAGCCGCGCGAATGGTCTGGCCGTATTGGCCAATCGACCTGTCGATATCAAGCGAACCATTGATTTCATGCTGACCGACTTTGCGGATTCAGCCAGGATCGACCCGCAGCGGATCGGCTTCTACGGCTTCTCGCAAGGCGGCTATACTGGCCTTGTTCTTGCTGGCGCCAATCCGGATTTCAGCAAGTTGCCGCCGCGTTGCGCCGACCCGAAGGCAGCTGGCTGCCCGCAGTCCGATCAGGCCCGGCCGACGGCACGCCCGCCGCTGCCCAAGAATCTGACCCATGATCCCCGCATCAGAGCGATGGTGGTCGCGGACCCACTCAGCGTCATTTTCCAAACACCGGACAGCGTGAGGAACGTTGGGATCCCGCTTCAGATCTGGGGATCGGAGCTGGGGGGAGGAGGCGGAGCATCGCCGTCAGATGTTGCGACGCTTGTCCGCTTATTGCCGGAAAAGCCTGACTTCCAGGTCGTACCCAAAGCCGTTCATATGTCGTTTCTCACGCCGTGCCCGCAAATCGACACGACGTCCGAGGCCTGCATCGATGCCCCCGGCTTTGATCGAGCCGCGTTCCACAGCACGTTCAACGCCGAAGTCGCTGCTTTTTTCCAAAGAAATCTCGCGGATTGAACTTCGCGTCCCGAGGCCGGGACTTCGGGCAGAACAGGGCGAGCGGCTGATATACGTCGTCAAGGATAGGGAAGCCCGATACCTCCCCCAGCGCCTTCTCGTCCTGAGGTCCTCGCTTTCGCAAGGAAGACAGCCTTATATAAAGGGGAGCCAAGCTGGAAATGCGCTCTATCCAGCTGTTATCATTCATATAATTCTGTCTTCCTTGCGAAAGCGAGGACCTCGGGCAGAATGGAGCTCGCGGCCGATATAGCGCTCCCCTCCCCACCAACTGCATGAAACGCCGACCCAGCCCAGCCAGATCGACGCTTCAATCTTTGCTCTCATGCTCCGCACCCGGAGCCTGGAGCGAAATTCGCTGGGGTGCGGCAGATGGCGACGGCTTCGAGAACCGGAGCGGAGCGGACTTCCTGTCCGTGAGCACCGGAAGCGCAGAAGACTAAGCCATATGCCCGCCCCAGTAGAATTTCGACCAGGCTCTAGAAGAAGCCCAGCTTCTTGGGGTTGTAACTCACCAAGAGGTTCTTGGTCTGCTGATAGTGGTCGAGCATCATCGAGTGGGTTTCGCGGCCGATGCCCGACTGCTTGTAGCCGCCGAAGGCCGCGTGGGCCGGATAGGCGTGGTAGCAGTTGGTCCATACGCGGCCGGCCTGGATGTTGCGGCCGAAGCGATAGAGGCGGTTGGCGTCGCGGCTCCATACGCCGGCCCCGAGGCCGTAGAGCGTGTCGTTGGCGATCTCCAGCGCCTCGTCCTCGTCCTTGAAGGTGGTGACGGAGACCACCGGGCCGAAGATCTCTTCCTGGAACACGCGCATCTTGTTGTTGCCCTGGAAGACGGTCGGCTGCACGTAGTAGCCGCCTTCGAGGTCGCCGCCGAGGCGGGCGCGGGCACCGCCGGTCAGCACCTTGGCGCCTTCGTTGCGGCCGATGTCGAAGTAGCCGAGGATCTTGTTGAGCTGCTCCTCGGAGGCCTGGGCGCCGATCATCGTCTGGGGATCAAGCGGGCTGCCCTGCTTGATGGCATGCACGCGGGTGAGCGCCCGCTCCATGAACTTGTCGTAGATGCTTTCCTGGATCAGGGCGCGGCTCGGACAGGTGCAGACTTCGCCCTGGTTGAGGGCGAACATCACGAAGCCCTCGATCGCCTTGTCGAAGAAATCGTCATCCTCGGCCAACACGTCGGAGAAGAAGATGTTGGGCGACTTGCCGCCCAGCTCCAGCGTTACCGGGATCAGGTTCTGGCCGGCATACTGCATGATCAGCCGGCCGGTCGAGGTCTCGCCGGTGAAGGCGATCTTGGCGACGCGTTTCGAGGAGGCGAGCGGCTTGCCCGCCTCGAGGCCGAAGCCGTTGACGACGTTGAGCACGCCGGGCGGCAGCAGGTCGCCGATCAGCTCCATCAATACGAGGATCGAGGCCGGCGTCTGCTCGGCCGGTTTCAGCACCACGCAGTTGCCGGCGGCGAGCGCCGGGGCGAGCTTCCAGGCGGCCATCAGGATCGGGAAATTCCAGGGAATGATCTGGCCGACCACGCCGAGCGGCTCGTGGAAGTGATAGGCGATGGTGTCGTGGTCGATTTCGGAGAGCGTGCCTTCCTGGGCGCGCAGGCAACCGGCGAAATAGCGGAAGTGGTCGATGGCGAGCGGAATGTCGGCGGCCGTCGTCTCGCGGATCGGCTTGCCGTTGTCCCAGGTCTCGGCCAGCGCCAGGCGACCGAGGTTCTCCTCCATGCGGTCGGCGATGCGGTTGAGGATATAGGCGCGCTGGGCGACGTTGGTCTTGCCCCAGGCCTCGCGGGCGGCATGCGCCGCGTCCAGCGCCGCTTCGATGTCGGCCTCCTCCGACCGCGCCACTTCGCAGAGCTTCTGGCCGGTGATCGGCGACAGGTTGTCGAAGGTGCGGCCGCTCAGCGCGTCCCTGAACTCGCCGCCGATGTAATTGCCATACTTGGTGCGGAACGGCAGGTCGGTGGCCTTGACGGTGCTCTGATAGGTCATCTTGTCCTCCCAGACATGACGCGCGTTGATCGCGCTGTCCGGAGAGTTGCGTACGTGAAATCCAATATCCAGCCGCCCCACCACGGTGGCAGCCCGCCAGTGTCGCAGTTCTGCGACAGTCCGATGACGGGATCTGGATCAGGTCAGCGAAGCCTGCACGATCCGCTCATGTAACCCCAGCTTATTAAGCTTGCGATGCAACGTCGCACGGCTGATGCCGAGCAGTTCGGCGGCATGCGACACGTTGCCATGCACCCGCGCCAGCGCCCGCTGGACCACCGCACGCTCGCCGGCGGCGAGGTCGTCGGCCTCCCGCTCCTGGGCGATCAGGTCGCCGATCGGCATGTGTCCCTTGAGGTCGGCCGAGGTCAGACCGAGCAACTGGCGCGCAGCGCGGGTGGCGCCGACGATCAGCTCGTGCCCGTCGACGGCGACGAGGGCATCGGCCCGCCCCTCGGGCGACGGCGCCAGGATGATGCGGCTCTTGGGGAAGGCGCGGCGGAACAGGTCGCACTCGATACGCCGCGCCGCGTCGACCACCGACTGCGCGATCAGCGTCAGGAAGCCCTCGGTCAGATCGGCCCGGCAGGAGGAGACGTCAATCACCGCCGCCAGTTGGCCGTCGGCATCGTGGATCGGCGAGGAGGTGCAGCTCAGGAGCGCGTTGCAACTGAAGAAGTGCTGGTCGCGGTGGATGGTAACGGGGCGCTGCTCGGCAATGGCTGTGCCGATGCCGTTGGTGCCCTGGCTGCCTTCGCTCCAGGGTGTACCGATCCAGAGGCCCCATTGGCTGAAGGTGGCGTCGTCACCGGCTGCGCCCCGCCTTTCCAGCGGCACGCCGTTGCGGTCGGCCAGCAGCACGCAGCAGCCGACCCCGCCGACGGCGGCATGCAGGCGGTCCATCGCCCCTTCGGCGCAGGCGATCAGCGGCTCCAGCGGTTGCCGGGCCAGCGTGATCTCCTCATCGGTCAACCGCCAGACGGGCGGGCGCGGCGCCGTCGGATCGAGCTTGTGCAGCTCCTGCGACCGCTGCCAGGACGCGGCAACCACCGAGCGGACCGCTCCGCCGGCGGCCAGCGTGTCCCTGATGTGTCGCGCGTGAAGTTCTTCTGACCTGTCCACGCTTTTCCTCCTCGAGAAGCGTTGGCCACGACGTTCCGAAGTCCCCCTTTGCCCTGATCCATCCTCCGCGTGAGTGACCGATGATGCCCTGCAAAACCGGCTTGCAGCGCCGATCCGTTCAGCCGGATCAAACCGCACCCTACGGGTAAATCCCGATAGGGCGTCCTTCATAATCTTGTTTTGGAAGGTCGACAATTCGCCCAAAGGACTCGGGGCGGACAGCGGCTCCGACAGCAGGTTGCAGCGAGAGCGATCGCTGATATCTGGCTCAAAGCACGCTTGCAGCCCGATACAACCCACACCAACTTCTCGTCCTGAGGTCCCTGCCTGCGCAGGGATGACGGCTTGATAGGACCGTCACCAACGGCCAAACCTTTGTTCCTTTTTATAAATTACCATCCCCGCGCAGGTGGGGACCTCGGGCAGAAAATGGCGAACGGCCGATATAGATCTGCCTCTACTGAAGCGAGCCCGATACAACCCTCATCGCCATCTCGTCCCGAGGTTCTCGCTTTCGCAAGAATGACAGCGTGATATTGAGGGAGAAAACCGTTAGCCGCTCGCAAGCTCCTCTCAACCCGCTACACCAACAGAACCACGAGCGGCGACCTATAAGGGCACGCAAGCGCTATCCGATTGTTTCCTATATATAATGCTGTCATCCTTGCGAACGCGAGGACCTCAGGCAGGATGGGGCGGGCGGCCGATATAGGTCTCCCACCCGCTCCAATCCCATCTCACCGGCTGAACAGCAGCCGTCCCGCCAGCGCCAGGAGCAGCGCCCCCATCACCGCGTCCATCCACCGCCGCGCCTTCGCGTACCCCCGCTGCACCGCTGGCAGCGCGAACAACAGCACCACGGCGCTCCACCAGGCCACCGACACCAGCACCGCCGTCAGGATGGCGCCGGCGAAGACTGCCGTCGGCGCGCTCGCCGGGATCACCACGCCGAACAGGCTGGCGTAATAGGCGGCGACTTTCGGGTTCGAAATGGTGGTCAGAAACCCGGCCCTGAGCGCCCGCGCCCCAGTCAGCACCGGCCGCGAGGCGTCGAGCCCCACCGCCTTCCCGCTGAACACGCCCTTCAGAAGCCCCCAGGCCAGCCAGGTGAGATATACCGCCCCCACCAGCTTCAGCCCGAAATACAGCCATCCGAACCGCGCGATGACCCCGCCCAATCCGGCCGCCGTGACGGACGACCAGACCAGCGTCGCCATCACCACGCCAGCCACCACCAGGAAACCGGTGCGCCTCGACCCCGCCACCGATTGGCTCATCACCACCATCAGCGTCGGGCCAGGACTGGCGACGGCGAGCAGATGGATCACCGCGATGGTCGCAAACAGTGCGAGCGTGCTCATGGCCGCTTTCCTTCCACATGCCGAGCGAAATTGTCGAGGATCGCCTGCCAGCCGGCGCGCTGCTGCTCCTCGCTATATTCCGTCTCCGCGTCGAAGGTGACGCGCACCGTGACGTTCTCCGGATACGGCGTGAACGACACCTGAGCCGTCCTGTCGCCGAAGGCATATTCGATGCGCTCATGCGGCACGATTTTGGTGTAGGTGCCGGCAAAGTCGAAGCCCTCGCTGCCGTCCTTCGCCTCCATGCGCGAGGAGAACATACCGCCCTCCCGCAGATCGACGCTGGCCGCCGTGGTGTGCCAATCATCGGAAGCCGCATTCCACGCCTTGATGTCCTCCGGCGTCACATAGGCGCGCCAAACCTCGGCCAGCGGCGCGGCAACGGTCGTCTCGACAGTGATCTTCATGGAACCCTCCTCCAGTTTATTGGAATGATCCCAACATGCAGGTGGGACGGTTTCTGTCAGGATCGGATGGAGAGGCGCCTGATGTCTGCCGCGGAGCCTCTTCCTGCCTGAGGTCCTCTGCCTGCGCAGAGGATGACAACGTGATAGTGAGGGGCGCAAGCGGATATGTGTTTGTTTCAATTATATAAAACTGTCATCCTCTGCGCAGGCAGAGGACCTCAGGACGAGAAGAGCGAGGGGGGAATATCAGCCTCCCGAACCCTACAAACGCCCCGATGCCAAAGCGACACCACCTGCATCTACCGCCCCACGAAGGTCCCGCTCCAGGCACCGCCCGCCAGCTTGATCTCGTCGTTGACGATGTCGGCCGACAGCGTGGAGGGCAGCGCCATCCTGGTGATCATCGGCACGTTGTCCGTCGCCTTGGTGTTGCTCAAGGTGATCTTGGTCGCGTTTCCTGCGCGACAGACCGATGCTTCACCGGTCAGCCACGGCTCACCGGCCTTGCTGGCCGAATAGACCAGACCGTTGGCGCCATCGGTGAGGACGATGATCAGCGGCTTGCCATCATTCGCGGTCGTCTCCTGCCAGCGGGCCTTGATCCCGTTGGCCTTGACCTCACTGACGGAAGTCAGGCAGCTCGCCTGGGCCATCGTGGCGCCGCCCAGCAGGAACAGGCAAACCAGCAAGTTGAACTTCGTTGGCCCCATGCATTCCTCCTAGAGCGATTTCAGCAAAAGTGGGAACCGGTTTTGCGTCCGTAATTGTCTGCGAGACCGAAAAGACCGCGTCGCGGCTCCAGTTAAGCACGGCCAGACAAACCAGAGATGACAGCCTTTGTTCCTGCGCTACGTCAGCGACCCGTGGGAGTCGTCCCTCAACCTTCCGCCTGCGGCCCAGCCGCCGGTTGCCCGGCCGATGTCCTTTCGGCGAAGGCTTCGCCCCATTCCTTCATGGCGATCAGCACCGGCGCCAGCGTCTGGCCGAAGGGCGTCAGCGAATATTCCACCCTTGGCGGCACCTCGGCAAACACCTGCCGGTCGACGATGCCATCGAGCTCCAGTTGCCGGAGCTGCATGGTCAGCGAGCGCTGGCTGACCTCGCCGATGATCCGGCGCAACTCGCCGAACCGCTTGGTGCCCGACAGCAGGCGGTAGATGATGATCGGCTTCCACTTGCCGCCGGCGACATCGACCGTCACCTCGACAGGGCAGCGATAGCGCGCTTTCGCCATGGAACTCCCCAATAGTATACTTTCTAGCCCTATATGCGAGAATGTTGCCTACTTGCCTAGAGGCCCCCATTGTCTCCATCCTGCCGTCATCGACAGGGCACGAGCGAGGACAGGATGAGAGCGGCTTATTTCGACCGGCAGGGCGCGGCGTCCGAGGTTTTGACCGTCGGCGAGCTGCCCGACCCTGAGCCGGCTGCCGGCGAAGTCCGCGTCAAGGTGACGGTCTCCGGGCTCAACCCCAGCGACGTCAAGACCAGAACCGGCTTTGCCGGCGTGCCCATGCCGTTCCCCCGCATCATTCCGCATCAGGATGGCGCCGGCATCATCGACAAGGTCGGCCCCGGCGTGTCCGAACAACGCATCGGCGAGCGCGTCTGGCTGTACAAGGCGCAGGCCGGGCGGCCGTTCGGCAGCGCCGCGGACTATGTCGCCCTGCCGGCCGATTGCGCGGTTCCTCTCCCGGCCAATGCCTCCTTCGAGGTGGGCGCCTCGCTCGGCATCGCCGCCATCACGGCGCACAGGTGCCTGTTTGCCGAAGGCGATATTCGCGGCCGCCGCGTGCTGGTCCATGGCGGTGGCGGCGCCGTGGGAACCGCGGCGATCCTGCTGGCCAAATGGGCGGGCGCCTGGGTCGCCACCACGATCAGCCGGCCCGAACAGCAGAAAGTGGCCGAAGAGGCCGGCGCCGACCTCGTCATCAACCGCCGCTCCGAGGATGTCGCCGGGCGGATCGGCGAGGCGACGCACGGCGGCGGCGTCGACCGCATCGTCGATGTCGACCTTGTAGCCAACATCGATACCGATCTGGCCTGCCTCGCGCCAAGCGGCGTCGTCTCCGCCTATGCGACGGAAGACCCCAGCGCCAGATTGTCGGTGCCGTTCCTGAAGGCCATGCGCGGCGGCTTTGCAATCCGCTTCGTCTACTTCTACAGCCTGCCCGACGAGGCCATGCGCCTCGCCGTCCGCGACGTGACCGCCAGCGTCGCGTCCGGCGCCTACCGCCCCGTCATCGGCCTGGTCGTGCCGCTCGACCGCATCGCCGAGTCTCACATCGCCCAGGAAACCGGGAAGATCGTCGGGAAAATCCTCGTCAAGGTGGAGCCCTGACCGGCGCTTGCAGCTGACGTCGTCCTGACCTTGGCAGCTGTGCTCATCATCTCGGTCGGTCTGAACCAGTCACGGCGCGCCTGACATCCACGATCAGAGGATGATCCGCGCGCCTCCCCGGACGCGAAGCGCCTTGATGTCGCGCAGCGGCGGTCCGCCAAAAAGGCGCCGGTATTCCCGGATGAACTGGGTGGCGCTTTCATAGCCGACGGCGAGCGCGGCGGACCCCACGTCCAACCCCTCCAGCATGAGAGAGCGGGCTTCATGCAGCCGAAGGCGCTTCTGATACTGAATCGGGCTCAACCCCGTGAGATCGTGGAAGTGACGATGCAGGGTCGATTCCGCCATTCCAGCAACATCGGCCAGTTGCCTGATCTTCAGGGGTTCGCGGAAATGGCGCCTTACCCACATCACCGCCTTGGTGGCGCGGTTGCCTTGGCTTCCGAGCCGAACCATGTGCTGGATTTTCCACCCCGCCGGGCCGGAGAGCAGGCGGTAGAGGATTTCCTTGTGCAGAAGCCCGCTCATGAAGGCCACGTCACCGGGCGCTTCGATCAGCCGCACGAGCCGCGCCACGGCGTCAAATAGCGCCGGCTCCATCTGGCTCAGGAACAGGTGCGATTCCGGCAAGGCGGAACCAGGGGCCGGGATGGCGAAGTCGGTGATGATCTGACGCGCCAGCGCGAAATCAAGATCGATCCTCAAGGCAACATGGGGCGCGGCCGGACTGGCCTCTGGGATCGCGATGATGCTCGGGACGGCAACCGTGCTGAGAAGATAGGTCTGTTCGCCCTGGATGAATACCGCGTCGCCCAAGGTGATGGTGCGCCATCCCTGGACGAGCACGCAAAAACAGGCCTCCGCCGTATGAGACCAAGGAGGAATAGGCTGGTCGGCGAGCCCGACCCGAAGGCCGGGGACGGGAGTCTCGAAACCGCCCGTCTGGCCGACATGACGGGCGATGATCTGCACAACCTCCTGACGCAGCACCGATTGCGACGGAGAGTCACTGGAGTCGATGGGCCGGACCGAGGTGACATGCATGCTCTCCACTTAACACGACGATGCGGAAGACAGAAGAAGCATTCGCCGAGAGCGAGAGGATTGGGCAGGAATCAGCGGGGATCTGGCTACCCCGGGGCAGCGCTTCTGGCAGATAGTCGTCCGGCAGCCCGGAGGACCGGGACCAGGCATCGACCGGACAAAGGTCGGAGTCATGAAGGAGCAAAGCGGTGAAATACAATCGACTGGGAAAGACCGGCCTGTTCGTCTCGGAGCTGTCGCTTGGCGCGATGACCTTCGGGGAGACCAAGGGGTTCGCGACCTTGGGCGGCGTCGGCCAGGACGACGCCAGCGCGATGGTGGCTCGTGCTTTTGAAGCGGGCGTCAATCTCTTCGACACGGCCGATCGCTACGCCCTCGGCGACTCCGAGCGTCTTCTGGGCGTAGCGTTGCGCAACCTCCGCGCCCCCAGGGAAAGCTATCTCATCGCGACCAAGGCGTTCGGAGCGATCGGCCCCGGCCCGAACGACGCCGGCGCGTCGCGCGGGCATATCATGGACGCCGCAAAGAACAGTCTCAAGCGGCTCGGCGTCGATCATATCGACCTCTACCAGATCCATGGCTTCGACCCCGCCACGCCGATAGAGGAGACCCTGCGCGCCCTCGACGACCTCGTGCGGCAGGGGCATGTTCGTTATATCGGCGTGTCGAACTGGGCGGCGTGGCAGATCGCCAAGGCGCTTGGCGTCTCGGAGCGGCTTGGCCTCGCGCCATTTGCAACGCTTCAAGCCTATTACTCCCTGGCGGGGCGTGATCTTGAGCGCGAACTGGCGCCGCTTCTCGCTAGCGAAGGCGTCGGCCTTCTGGTCTGGAGCCCGCTGGCGGGCGGGTTCTTGAGCGGCAAGCAGGCGCGCGGCGAGCGCGGTCCGGAGGGCAGCCGGGATGTAGCTGCCCGCCCGTACATCGACTATGATCGGGGCTTCAATACGCTCGACGTGCTGCGGCCGATCGCGAAGGACCATGGCGTCTCGGTTGCCCAGACCGCGCTGGCCTGGTTGCTCCACCAGAAGGTGGTGACCACGGTCTTGGTCGGAGCCAAGCGCATGGACCAGCTCGAAGACAATCTGAAGGCGACGGAGATCGCTTTCAGCGAAGCGGAACTCGCGGCCATCGGCGAAGTCAGCAAGCTGCCGCCGGAATATCCCGCATGGATGATCGATATGTGGAGCGGTCCGCGCGCGAGGCAACTCGCCGCATCCAAATGACCAGGCAAGCGCCTGGTCGACCCGTCACCGGCAAGCGATTGCCAAAGCTGCCGGTCGAGTGGCACCTGGTATTTCCTGCAGCGCCCTTTCGGCCTCAGGACGAATGGAACGAGAGGGTCATACCAGTCTCCCTGTCCCACTCAGCCGTCACGCTTGGCAATGGCGCTATGCATGATGCGGTCGGCCGTTATGGCGCCCTCATCTACCCTACCCCTCGAGCGCCGCCTTGTACCGCGCAAACGACGCCTCTACCCGCTCCTTGGCATCGCCGATGATCTCCCGGCCGGCAAACGCGCCGTAGAGGTCGGAGAAGGCGAGCGGCGTCACGCGCTCCTCGATCTCTTTCAGCGCCTTGGGGCCGAGCGGGATCAGGTTGGGGTAGCTGCGCATGAAGCTCGTAAAGCGGCGGTCCATGACGATCTGGATGGCGTCGCCGGGGTAGAGGCTGCCGCCGGGGCGCGGGCCGGTTTTCCAGTGGAGGCCGGTGCTGCCGGCGAAGTGGCCGGGCAGATGCACGAGGTCGATGCTGGCGGTCAGCGCGAAGCTGTCGCCATCCCAGAAGCGCAGGAACGGGCTGTCGAAGCCCACCCATGCCTCGTCCGCATCGTGGAGATAGATCGGCACGCCGCCCAGCGCCGCGCTCCACTCGTGCATGGCCGAATAGAAATGCGGATGCGAGATGGCAATCGCCTGCACGCCGCCCATGGCGGTGATCTGCTCCACCGCCGCCTTGGTGATCGTCGGCAGGCATTCCCACATCACCAGGCCGCCCTCCTGCGGGATCAGGAAGGCGCGCTGGCCGATGGCGAATTCCGGCGCCAGCGCCATGGTCATCACGCCGGCTGCGTCCTCGAACTGGATCTGATGGTTGGCGGCAATCTCGGTGGAGGTGGTCCAGCGCTGCCCCTTCCAGCCGACGAACTGCCGCTCGTCACGGCACACCGGACAGTCGGTCATCGTCTCGGCTTCGGGGTATTGCGTGCCACAGGTCACACAAACCGGGGCACGCGCAAAGCTCGACCGGTCGAACCCAGGCATTTCCTTCGCTCCATCATTAAGGGGTGCTGCCCTATCAGGATATCAGAAACACGGAAAGCGCCAGCCGGTTCCATGCATGAAACATACGGCATCTTGATGAACGAGTTCGCTCGAATTTCGAGCAACATAGCTTCAAATGCAAAGCGGATTCCCGGCGCCCTTGAAGCCCCGAGGAATCCGCTGAGAGAGGGCTTTATCTCCTGGTTCCCTCGCGGGAGCTTATTTGGTCTTCTCGATCATCACCGAGCCGGCGCCTGCCGCCATCAGGCACATCGATGCCTTTTGCCCCGGCGGTCAACTCGCAACTCCACGCAGGGCGCGAAATTCCGGGGATGCGCGGCGGCGCGCCAGACCCGGGGCGACGGCGTTCGACGCGAGTTGCATAGACGCATGGAACCTGTCGGCGTATCAGTGCGGAAATCCCTGTTTGGTCGGACACAATGCCTTCCCGGTGGATATTTGCCTTGGGCGCGCTCCTTATGGCGGCCCCACAGACAGCCGCGGCCGCTATGGTTCCTCGTCCGGATGTGACGATTGCTAATGCGACCGTCCTGGCGCGTGGCGGAACCTGCAAAACCGTCAGCAGCTGTCGCGAGGCCGTCGAACTATGGTGCGGCGGCTATAGCCGAGCCGACGGCGATCACGACGGCATCCCCTGCGAAAACGTCTGCCACAGCCGCGAGCAAGTGCAGGAGATCCAAGCCGAGATCGGCTGCGAGTAGCGCCCCTCACTCCACCAGTTGCGCCCGGATCGACTGCAGCTCCTGCACCCGCGCCGCGTCCACCTTCGGGTAGTTCATCTTGAGGTCGGCGAAGGTATCGAGGATGATCTGCGACACGATCAGCCGGGCGTTCTTCTTGTCGTCGGCCGGCACGACGTACCAGGGCGATTGGTCGGTGCTGGTGGCGGTGAGGCAGTCTTCATAGGCGGTCCTGTAGGCGTCCCAGTATTGCCGCTCCTTGATGTCGTCGACGCTGAACTTCCAGTTCTTCTCCGGGTCGTCGATGCGGTCGAGGAAGCGCTTGCGCTGCTCGTCCTTGGAAAGATGCAGGAAGAACTTGACGATGCGCGTGCCGTTCTCGTGGAGATGCCGCTCTAGGTCGGTGATCGAGCGGTAGCGGGCGCGCCAGGTGTGGCTCTCCTTCTTCAGGGCATCCGGCAGGCCCTCGCTGATCAGGATCTCCGGATGCACGCGCACGATCAGCACCTCCTCGTAATAGGAGCGGTTGAAGATGCCGATGCGCCCGCGCTCGGGCAGGTCGCGCGTCGTCCGCCAGAGAAAATCGTGGTCGAGCTCCTCGGCGCTCGGGTGCTTGAAACTGAACACCTGGCAGCCCTGCGGGTTGACGCCAGACATCACGTGCCGGATGGCGCCGTCCTTGCCGGCGGCGTCCATCGCCTGGAAGATCAGGAGAATGGCGTGCTGGTTGCCGGCATAGAGCATGCGCTGCTGCCGGCTGAGGTCGCGAACCGCCTGTTTCAACATCTTCTTGTAGTCGGCCTTGGAGTCATAGACCGGCGCGACGCGCGTCGGCCACTTGCCGAGATCCACCTTGTGGCCCTCGGCAACCTGAAAGTCTTTCGTCTTGATCTTCATGGTGTCGTCCGCAAGCTCCTCGTCGTCAGGGCGCAAGAAAGCCGACCCCGGCGGGTTTGGCGCCACCGGGATCGGCTTCATGTTGGATGGGTCGGACAAGCCGGTCAGCCTATGCCGACCTAGAGCATTCGCCGACCAAATTGAAACATTTGGTCGTTGAGCGAATGCTCCAGGTTTATTTGCTGGAGCAGCCGCTTTTCGATCAGGTTAATTCAACCTGATCGGCGGGTGCTCTAACCGTGCCGCCGCATGCGGGGGTCGACGCTCTCGTTGTAATAGGCGTTGAACCGCTCCTCGTAGGCGCGGTCGACGATGGTCGCCTCGTCATACTCGGGGCTGTTCTTCACGCGCTCCCGATCGACGCTGAGCGATACGGTCTCGCTCGCCCAGTTGATGTCCTCGGCCGAGTGCGGCGAGATCAGCACCTTCTTGCCCGGCCACCAGTTCCTGGTGTCGATCACCAGATAGTGGATGCTCCAGTCGTTTTCCTCGACCAGCATGTCCTCGACATGGCCGATGTCGCCGTCGGTGGCGTTGATGTAGTAGCCTTCCACCGAGTCGAAGCTGTGCAGGTGCGGATCGTCGTTCCGGTGCTGTGCCTCCACCGCGTCTCTCTCGATGCGCTGGGCGTCAGGCATGGGGGTGACGATCGGGGCCGTCATGCCGCTGCCGTAGCCGCCGGCATAGAAACCGTCATCCCAGTAGGGGCTCCAGCCATAGTAGCCGAAAATATCGCTCTCCGACTGTCGCGACACCGGCCGCTGGGTGTCGACATCCGGGCTGTCCTTGACCTGCTGGCGGGTCAGCTTCACCGAGAATTTCTCGGCCTGCAGGTCGGCGTGGCCCAATGAGGAGGTCGGCAGAAGCACCTTGCGTTCGGTGAACCACGTGCCGGTATCGACCACCAGCCAGCGGATGCGCCAGCTATCGTCATCGAACAGCAGGTCGCTGACCGTACCGATATCGCCATCCATGGCGGCGATGGTGTAACCCTTGATCTTCGATGCATTCCACAACATTTCGGCACTCCCTTCATTGAAGGCCGGTCGGGTCTCGGCGAAAGCGGCGCGACGGTCGGCGAAGGCCGCGACCATCGGTCGCAAAGCGCCACCACCCGCAAGGCGGCCCTTGCAAGTGACGCGACCGCGGGAAACAGGTCGCATTCACAAAACTGATTGGGTAACTCCAGCCCGGCGCGTTTGTTCCGCCCACGCCGGGAATTTCCGGCCGGCGGCTCAGGCCGCGTGGCGGAACACGGTGACGAAGAAGCTGCCGCGCGTCACATAGCCGAGCTTCTCATAGAGGGCGATGGCCGAGCCGTTTTCGCTGAGCACGTGCAGGAAGGGCGTCTCGCCGGCCGCTTGCATGCGGCGCGCCAGCCGCGTCATCAGAAGGCCCGCGTAGCCGCGACCGCGAAAATCCGGATCGACGCAGACGGCGCTGATCTCTACGGCGCGGCCGAGCCGCATGCGCTCGCCGGCCATCGCCGCCAGCCGCCCGTCGATCCTGAGGCCGATATAGGTTCCGAAATCGATGGTGCGCGGGCCGAACGGCCCCGGCCGCGTCCGGCTGGCAAGGTCGATCATCTCCGGCACATCATCCGCGCCAAGCGCCACGTGGTCGGGCCCGTCCGCAGGCACCGCCGGCACCTCCAGCACCATCTGCAACAGCGGCTTCTGCCATTCGACGGCGAAGCGATCCGGCAGCACCACGGGGTCGGGCGTGTGCATGAACGCCAGGCCATCCGCCGGGATCAGCGCCGCCAGCGCCGCGAAGGCCTCCGGCGTCCGCTCGGCCACCGCCACGAAGGGCGAGATCTCTGGATGGTAGCGCCTGGCGAGCGGTCCGCCGATGCCGAGCGCCTGCTGGTCCGATGTCAGCGCCGTCCACACGGGGCTATCGAGCGGTGTCATCTCAGGTTGCATCTTCGCCTCGAAAGTCATTCCTCCCCCGGACAGGCAGCCAAGGTCATGCAGCCGGCCGGGCCATCCAGGCGAAGATAAACCTGACACGAAAATCGAGCAATCGAACAACAGGCTGGTACAGTCGCAGAATTGCGCCCGTATCAGCCCGTCAACTTTTCTGAAGGAGGGATTCGAAGTAGGCGCCCGCCCCGGATTAGCGCCTTGCTTCCTTTGGTATCAACCAGACAATCACACAAAATATTCAACCAACATGCATAAAATATAAGGTTCATTCAAAATTGACTAAAATATGAAGTGACCATAGCCAATAAATTCGGAGCCTACAATAAACGCGGAGTTGCCGCTGTTAAGTATTACTATTTCTGGAAAGCGACCAATTTTATGACCGGGCGATCGTCGATGGAAATACACCGAAAGCCGCCCCCGGGTGCCCTATACTAACCGCTCGCCCTCTCCGGCCTGAGGTCCTCTGCCTTCGCAGAGGAAGACAGTTTGATGGGTGGCGGGAGTCAAGCTGGAAAATCGGACTATCCATCTGTTATCATTGATATAATTCTGTCATCCTCTGCGCAGGCAGAGGACCTCGGGAAGGTAGGGCGAGCCGCCGGCATCGGTCTCCCGCCAGCTCCCCGGACACCCTAATCTTCGCGCCGCCCCTCCCCTTCCCGGTCGCGCTCATACCTGTGCTTCACCGGGAACGCCGGCAGCCAGCCCTCGCGGCGGATGGTCCAGAGTTCGTAGGTCGGCTGGAACTGGTCGATCTCGTCGAGCGTGCCGATGTTCACCTCGATCTCGTCGCCGCTCCGCCCGAACAGCGAGGAGCCGCAGCGCGGGCAGAAATGCCGGCCGTTGTAGTCGGCCGTCTCGCCCGAAATCGTCACGGCTTCCTCGGGAAAGATCGCCGAGGCGTGGAACAGCGCTCCGTGGTGCTTTCGGCAATCGAAGCAGTGGCAGATCCCCACCCGATAGGGCTGCCCGCTGGCTTTGAGCCGCACATTGCCGCAGAGGCATCCGCCCGTCACTTCACTCATCTCAGCGTCCTCCTCGCCGATTGCCAAGGGTGAAGCATGCGGCCATCAGCTGCCAGGATGTGTCAGGAGATCTCCGGCCGCGTTTCGTCGAACGTGCTGCGGCTTTCCTCGATGGCCGGCCAGTTGTCGCGGATCCAGTCGGTGAAGCTTTCCAGCGCCGGCAGCATGCTGGTGCCCATCGCCGTCAGCTCATATTCGACACGCGGCGGCACTTCCGGGAAATAGTGGCGCTTGAGCAGCCCGTCGCGTTCCAGGTTGCGCAACGTACGGGTCAGCATGCGCTGCGTCACGCCCTCGATGCCGTTCTTCAGCGCCGAGTAGCGCAGCCGGTGCCCCGGCGCGACGGCCAGATGGCTGATCACCAGAATGGCCCACTTGTCGGCCAGCCGCTCCAGCACGCTATGCGGCGCGCAAGGCCGGAAGACCGGGCCGGCCTCGGTCTCCTCGTAGGGGCGGCCATGGATCATTCGGTTCATGGGTATCATCCTTGTGCCTGACGACCAAAAATGTGCCGTCTTCCGGGCCTTTTGCGGCGAGTATATATGGGTAGCCCTCTTGAGATAATGAGGGTCCACATGAACCAAACCCGTCCAACCATTCTGGTCTTCGGCGCCACCGGCCAGCAAGGCGGCTCGGCGGCTCGCGCCCTGCTGAAAGCCGGCTGGCGCGTTCGCGCCCTGGTGCGCAATCCGGCCTCCCCCAAGGCCGCGTCTCTGCGTGAAGCCGGCGTCGAACTCTCGCGCGGCGACTTCGCCGACACCGCCTCGCTGCGCGCCGCCATGGCCGGCGCCTACGGCGTGTTCAGCGTGCAGCCCAGTTCGGGCCAGGGGCCGGAGCTCGGCATCAGCGACGAGGAAGAAGTGCGCTACGGCAAGCTGATCGCCGACCTCGCCGTCGAGACAGGCGTCCAGCATCTCGTCTACACCTCGGTTGGCGCCGTCGACGGCAAGCCCACCGGCCTCGGCCATTTCGACAGCAAGGCCGAGATCGAGGCGTATATCCGTACCCTGCCGATCACCGCCACCATCCTGCGCCCCGCCGCCTTCATGGACATGCTGCTGATGCCGGGCTTCGGCCTCGATCAGGGCCTCTTCAATTTCTTCGTCCAGCCCGACCAGGCCATGCAACTGATCGCCGTCGAGGACATTGGCAAGTTCGTCACTCTCGCCTTCGCTGACCCCGCCCGCTTCGGCGGCGCCACGCTGGATATCGCCAGCGATGAGGTAACCGGCCGCGAACTCGAAGCCGCCTTCAGCGAGGTGGCCGGCCGCCCGATCCGCTACCAGCGTTTCCCCGATGAGGTGCTCGCCGCCAACCCCTTCCTCGCCAAGCTCACCGCCCTGGTCGATGCCGGCCGCCTCAACGGCAAGGCCGATCTCGCCGCCCTTCGCGACCTCGTCTCCAATCTCCGACGCTTCCCCGATTGGCTCGCCACCGCAGGCCGCGAACCCTTCGAGGCCGCGCTCAACGCCGGCGGCGCCTGGGCCTACGGGAACTAGAAGCGCCCTATATCAGCCCCTCGCCCTATCCTGCCTGAGGTCCCCGCCTGCGCGGGGATTGTTCGTCTGTGCTGCGGTAAGGTGAAGGCGGCCTCTCCGTCGGTTAGCAGCCCCGGAGAGGCCGGTGGCAGGCGACCGTGCGGGGATCGGGCTTTCACCCGGTGTCATCGAGGCTCC
>JAEZHI010000047.1 GCA_023436885.1 Pseudomonadota bacterium
GGAGCCTCGATGACACCGGGTGAAAGCCCGATCCCCGCACGGTCGCCTGCCACCGGCCTCTCCGGGGCTGCTAACCGACGGAGAGGCCGCCTTCACCTTACCGCAGCACAGACGAACAATCCCCGCGAAGGCGGGGACCTCAGACAGGATGGGGCGCGCGGTTGATATAGAGCCCCATCGATGCAGCGCGGAACGATCTCTTTTCTCAATCGACCGAATCCAGTCTCTTCAAAAGCCGACCGAAATCAGCCAGAGCCCCGTCAGATGACGGGCTATCGGAGATGTGTGCATGCCTTGGCGTATTTGTTGGATGGAAGCGCCGGTTACCCCTTCCTTAAGCAGAGCGCGGCTGAGGCAAAGTCGAACGCGCGATTTCCGATCAATTGCGCGCGGCAATCGTCCAAACGTCGTTGAATCCAACAAGACCGGGCTGAGAAGCCAGCCTAGGCTCCGCAATATTCGATATTCTCCGGAGCAAAGCCGACATGACCTCGACTTCCACAAAGCCAACCGTTGTGCTCGTGCATGGAGCGTGGGGCGATGGCTCGAGCTGGCAAAAGGTGATCCCGTTTCTGCTCAAGAAGGGCATTGCCGTTGTCGCCGTGCAGAATCCCACCTCGTCGCTGGCCGACGATGCTGCGGCGACCCGCCGGATCATGAACACGATCGAAGGGCCCATCGTTCTCGTCGGACACAGTTGGGGCGGCGCCGTCATTACCGAGGCCGGCAACGACCCGAAAGTGAAGGCCCTTGTCTATGTCGCCGCCTTCGCCCCCAAGGAAGGGGAAAGCGTCGGCGAGCAGGTAGGCCGTCATGCCGCGCCTCCTGCCCTGTCGCAGATAAGGAACGATGGGGCCGGCTATCTGACACTGTCGGAGGAGGGATGGGCAACGGCGGTTGCGCAGGATCTTTCCAAGGAAGAAGCGCAGGTGCTGTCCGTCCTTCAGGCGCCGCTCTCGATCAGCACCTTCAATGACAAGGCGTCCGAAGCAGCCTGGCAGTCGCGTCCGAGCTGGTACATCGTTTCGACCGAGGATCACGCGGTCAGCGTCGACCTGCAGCGCGAGCTCGCCGCGATGATGGGCGCCAAGACAACCGAGCTCGTGGCCAGCCACATGTCGCCGCTGTCAAAGCCGGAAGCCGTGAGCGCTGTGATCCTTGAGGCCGTGGCGGCGGTCGAGGCATCCTGACCCTGCCCATTCCTTGCGTTGGGACGCCCCGTGCCGACTTCGTACCGACCGCCCAGGGGAACCGATGGCGAGTTTGGGGCGTTCAAGGACTTATTGAGTTTAGGGAAGCTCGCCAAGCGTTGGCGAGCCGCCAACGAGTTCCGCGTTGGCTCGCCCGCGTTTTGCAATAGTGTTTTCAAAGGAGCCGGCAGCCAATGACGGACACTCTTACCCGTAAGCACGGCGCCGTGCGCGAGGATGGGTCAAACGCCCGTCTCGCCATCGACACCATACGCACGCTCGCCATGGATGCGGTGCAAAAGGCCAATTCCGGCCACCCCGGCACGCCGATGGCGCTTGCGCCAATCGCTCATACACTGTGGACGCGCTTCCTGCGCTACGATCCGGAAACGCCGGATTGGCCTAACCGCGATCGCTTCGTGCTTTCCTGCGGCCATGCGTCGATGCTGCTCTATGCGCTATTGCACCTGGCCGACGTCAAGGAAATCGACGCCGACGGCAAGCCGACCGGCCAGCCTGCGGTCAGCCTCGATGATATCAAGCAATTCCGCCAGATGGGCTCCAAGACCCCCGGCCACCCCGAATATCGGATGACCACCGGCGTCGAGACCACGACCGGCCCTCTCGGCCAGGGCTGCGGCAACTCGGTCGGGATGGCGATTGCGTCGCGCTGGCTTGCGGCCACCTTCAATCGCGACGGCTTCACTCTGTTCGATAACGACATTTACGTCATCTGCTCGGACGGCGATGTGATGGAGGGCGTCGCCAGCGAGGCCGCGTCGCTCGCCGGCCAACTGCGCGTGTCGAACCTCTGCTGGATCTATGACGACAACCACATCACCATCGAGGGGGATACCAAGCTCGCCTTTGACGAGGATGTCGGCAAACGCTTCGAGGCTTATGGCTGGAACGTGATCCATGTCGACGACGCCGAGGACATCGAAGCGTTCGCGAGCGCGATCGAAACATTCAAGGCGACCGACGACCGGCCGACGCTGATCGTGGTCCGTTCGGTCATCGGCATCGGCTTCCCGACGCGCGCCGGTACCCACAAGGCGCACAGCGACGCGCCAGGAGAGGAAGAGATCCGCGGCGCCAAGAAAAGCTATGGCTGGCCCGAGGATGCGCAATTCCTTGTTCCGCCCGAAGCAAAAGCCCAAGTCTCCGGCGCGGTGTCGGAACGTGGCAAGCCGCTGCGCGAAGCGTGGGAGGCGACGTTCGCGCGCTATCGCGAGGCCTATCCGGATCTCGCCACGGCGCTCGACGAACTTCGCCAAGGCAAGCTGTCGGGCGACTGGGAAGACGCCCTGCCGACCTTCGAGGCCGACGCCAAGGGTATCGCCAGCCGCGAGGCGAGCGGCAAGGTGATCAACGCCATCGCCCCAAAGGCGCCGTGGCTGGTCGGCGGTGCTGCCGATCTCTCGCCTTCCACCAAGACCGACGTGAAGGACGCCCCCTCGCTCGAAGCGGCCACGCCAAGCGGCCGTAATATGCACTTTGGCATCCGCGAACACGCCATGGGGTCGATCGCCAACGGTATGGCCTTGACCTATTTGCGGCCATACACCGGCACGTTCATGGTCTTCTCGGACTATATGCGGCCGCCCATCCGGCTCGCCGCGATCATGGAGCTGCCGGTCATCTTTGTGTTCACGCACGATTCGATCGGCGTCGGCGAGGACGGGCCCACCCATCAGCCGATCGAGCAGCTTGCCGCGCTCCGCGCCATCCCCGGCCTCGACACCATCCGGCCGGGCGATGCCAACGAGGTGTCGGTCGCGTGGAAGGTCGCGCTGACGCACACACGGGAGCCGACCGCCTTGATCTTCTCGCGCCAGGCGATCCCGACGCTCGATCGCTCCAAATATGCTCCGGCCTCGGGCTTGGAGAAAGGGGGCTATGTGCTCGCCGATTGCGAGGGCGACCCGGAGATCATTCTGATCGCTACCGGTTCCGAGCTGCCGATGGTCGTCGGTGCCCACGAGAAGTTGACCGCCGAGGGCGTCAAAAGCCGCGTCGTGTCGCTGCCGAGCTGGTATCTTTTCGAGAAGCAGGACAAAGCCTATCGGGAGAGCGTTCTTCCGCCCAGGATTCGCACGCGGTTAGCAGTGGAGCAGGCGGGCGCGATAGGCTGGGATCGTTACGTGACCTCCGAGGGCGCGACGATCACCATGTCCACGTTCGGAGCTTCGGCACCGATCGCCAAGCTGCAGGAAAAGTTCGGCTTCACTCTCGATAATGTCTGCAAGGTCGCACGCGAATTGATGGAAAAAGCCAATTGAGCAGCCCAGTCGATATGCCGGGTACTGAAGGCCGATTGTTCCCTTCGTCGGCGCCGGAATTGCCAGGAATGAGCGTTCGTCTCGTCATATCGGATATTGATGGCACGCTCGTCCGGAGCGACAAGAGCCTGAGCGATAGCGTCGTCGCGGCGATGCGGCGACTGATGGCCACCGGAATCAAGGTGTCGCTGATCAGCGCGAGGCCGCCGAGCGGGATGCTGTGGATTGCCGAACGGCTTGGTCTGACGACCGAGATCGGCGCGTTCAACGGCGGAACGATCGTCAAGCCGGACGGAACGTTGGTCGCAGCCGCCCGGATTGCACCCGGCGTGGCGAAGCGCGCCCTAGAAATGATCGACGACCCGCGGATCATGATTTGGCTGTTCAGCCATGGCTGCTGGTACGCCGCGCGGTCCGACGTGACTCACACCGAAAGCGAGCGGATTTCGGCCAGGCAGGAGCCGATCCTCATCGACGATTTTTCGACGCAGCTTGGCGCGGTCGACAAGATCGTGGCGGTCAGCGACGATCATGCGCTGTTGGCCGATCTTGAAGGCAGGGTCGCCAAGGCACTCGGACACGATGCCAGCGTCATGCGCTCGCAGCTCCATTATCTCGACATCACCGCGCCCGCTGCGAACAAGGGTGATGGTGTCGCCGCGCTCGCCAGCGCCGCTGGTGTCGATCTCCGTGACGTCGTCGTGATCGGGGACCAGCGAAACGACATGGCGATGTTCGCACGCGCCGGTTTCTCGATTGCCATGGCGCAGGGGCCGGCGGAGGTCCGAGCCTCGGCCAATTGCGTCACAGCGTCCAACGACGAGGACGGTGTCGCACAGGCGGTCGACCGCATCATCCTGCCGATGGTAAACAGAAAATGAACAACCTGCTGAGGGCGCCGTCAGTTCTCCCAGCCGATTTTGGACGGTTTACCAATAAGTTCGGGCGGTAGATCGGACTGGTGCCGATCGAACTTGCATTGACACTACGGACGGACCGCTCGGCGTAGAGACCCGGAGCTGTCGTCGATGATCCGCTGCGATTACGGCGGCGACGCAAAGTGAGCCTTGAGGGCATCATGATAAGCGGAGAGCGAGCTCATGAGCGAAGACCTGTTCACCTTTTCCGGCCTTCACCTGCGGCCCGATCCGTCGCGCACGGTGATCAAGCCGTTCAGCGTCGATTATCCAGAACCGTTTCGAGAGTCCGCCGTTCCGCGCATGCGCACAGTCATCGAACGCGTGCTGTCAATGGACGAGAACACATGCCGCAGTCAATGCGAAGCGGCCATTGCCTCGCTCTCCGAACGGCATCGCAACGTCGAGAAAATGTTGATCCGACGGTTCGAGGAGGTGAATGAATTCCTTCCGGACAATGTCACGGCGACACCTCACGAACAGCTTCTGATCGGTTCCTACCTGTCCGCCGAGTACTCGTTCGAAGCGGCGGCCCTTTTCAATCCCAGCATGATCATGCGGATGAACCAGAAAGATGCACCGGCCGACGGACTCAATTTCATTCTGTCGCTGCGCGGCATCGGCGAAGGACATGTTTCCTCCGTCACCTTCCGCACCGGTTGCTGGAGTGCGACCAAAGGTTTCACGGTCGACGACCCTGGACCCTGGGTGACCTCGCCGCGCATCGAGGGAACGGCTGAGGGCCACTTTCCCGGAACGACACGGGTGATCTGTGAAGGCAGCGAGGGACCTGCCGAGAGCGTTCTGTTCCCGGTGACGCCAAGCCAGCGGCAAGGGATCGAGGATTTGCGCATGGTCCGCTTCACCGGCGAGGACGGCACGCCGAGTTTCCTGGGCACCTATACCGCCTTCGATGGGCGCAACGCCCGGTGCGAGCTGTTTCGAGGCACCGGTGTCAACACATTTGAGCTGACCGAACTCAAGGGATCGGTGCCTGCCAGCAAGGGGATGGCGCTGTTCCCCCGCCTCGTCGATGGACGATTCAACATGATCGGCCGGCAGGACAACGAAAATCTGTGGCTGATCGCGTCGGATGATATCACGACGTGGGATGGCGGCAGCAAGCTCGTCTCTCCGCGTTACCCATGGGAGTTCGTCCAGATGGGCAATTGCGGCTCGCCGATTGAAATCGACGAGGGGTGGCTGGTCATCACCCATGGTGTCGGCATGATGCGCAACTATTCCATGGGTGCCTGTCTGCTGGACAAGACCAATCCCGCCAAGCTGCTCGCGCGCACGCCCGAACCGATCCTGAAGCCCAGCGCCAATGAGCGTCACGGCTATGTGCCCAACGTCGTCTATAGCTGCGGCGCTATCGTCCATGACCGGACTCTGCTTCTTCCCTATGGCGTGGCTGACAACTTCGCGACTTTCGCGAGCTGCAGCGTAGATGCACTGCTGACGTTGATGAACTGAGCGCTGGATTGCGTCGATCTCTCCAGCGGCAAGGCAATTCCAGCAAACTTGGGACCCGGTTTGCGTCCGGAATAGCCGTGAAACAAATGGTCAGAGCATACCCGGTAAATCCAGGCATACCGTCTGCTGCCGTCATCGACCAAAAATGACAGATCACACATTCTCAATGGCTTAAATCCGCGCTTTCAGCGCTACCGCTGAGGTCTTTTCATACCGTCTGCTCTTACCCTTCTATGTCCTGAAACCCGGAAATCGGATAATTTTATTGCCCCCACACGCAATGAATCTCCGTCCCAACGCCCGTTTTTCTATACACGCGCGAAAGGCAGACGGTTTTGAGGAATGGGATGGCATGGCGAGGGATCTGGCCCAATCGTGGTCTCGCCCCTCTGATTGTCCAAATGCTCAGATCAGGCGCCGGCGGAACCATTCAGCAAGTGCCCCCTCGTCGATCTCTCCACCGGCCAGCGCTTGCATGAGCCGAACGGCTTCGATCTTCTCAAAAGCGAGACGGGCGCCATTGTCGGCGAGAAACAAGCGCGCGGCGATCCAGGCGATGCGCTTGTTGCCGTCGGCGAAGGGATGATTGCGGGCAAGACCGAAAGCGTATGCGGCAGCCAGATCAGCAACATCCGGATCGCCGTAATTGGCAAGGTTGAGCGGCCGAGCCAGCGCTGACTCCAGCGCACCGCTATCGCGAAGTCCGGCAAGACCGCCATGCTCGGCGATCTGCCGGTCATGAATGGCCAGTATGACGGGCAAACCGATCCAGCGCCAATCGGTCACTTTGCAAGCACATGCAGAATGTCGCGATCTTCCTGCATGATCGCTTCGGCTGCCGCCATTTGCCGCTCGAAGTCCGGATCAAGCGGCGTCAGACGATAACCATCCGGCGCTTCAGTCAGATAGAGAACATCGCCTTTGGCGACCTTCAATCGCGCCAATGCTTCCTTCGGCAGGATGACTCCTGCCGACGCGCCGACCGTGGTGACCTTGAGCTTGAGCATGACGAAACTCCCAAGATTATAATCAACATTATATAGCTCGAAAGCTGCCGCCTGCAAAGCGCGCATCAGACGCAACGCAACGTGCTTACGCTCGTTCGAGATTGCCGAGATAGAGCGACAGCAGCTGCGTCTGCGAGGAGATGTCGAGCTTGCGGTAGACGTTGCGCCGGTGGACCTTGACGGTGCCGGTGGAAATGCCGAGCCGGAGTCCTATCGCTTCAGACGAATGGCCCTGCAGCACTAGGTCGACGATCGCCGCCTCGCGCTGGGTGAGGCCGAGACGCGCCCAGACACCGGACGCCGCGCCGCCGCCCTCGGGTGGCGCGGTCGGAACGGTCGCGGCACCGGCAAAGTGGGCGCTCATGTCGCCGAGCCCCGTCCGCACCAGCGCGAGAACCAGCGGGGCAGCAGCCCTCAGGACGTTGATCTCGGCCGGCGAGAACTCGCCGCTCTTCTCCAGCCGCATCAGCGACAGGACCACGCCAATGCCGGCGGAGAGCGGCACGAAGAAACCGACCTCTTCGGCCAGCCGGGTCTCGCCGTAATAGGTGCGGTAATATTCGCTGACGAAGAAGCGGTCCGGCGCCAGCTCGCGCATGCGGAAGAAGCCGGAACGGCCGGCCCGGGTCGCGTGATAGAAGGGGTCGAGCAGGAAGGCGCCCGCCTGGTAGACGGTGACGTGGATGTCATATTTCTGGGCGTCGAACGTGTCGTAGAAATCGAAAGGCCGCTCCTCGCCCCGGTAGGCAAAACCCACGGCATTGTCGAAATGCACCAGTGATTTCATCAGGCTGCGAAAGACGGCACCAGTCTCGCGCTCGGACAGCGGGCGGCGTTCGACAACCGGCATCAGGCTGGCAAACAGAGCATTCACGTCGACAGCCACCATCTACCCCCTGGGAGAACCTGAGACCCGATTCCGGCAACCGGGACGATATACTCCTCGCCTCCGGCCACCTACGTGGAAATACCTCTTTTGGGGTATATACCTTCGGCGTGCTTCCTGTGACGCTGCCTTCGAGGTCGACGGAGTTCAGAGGCAAAACGCCCGCCTCCGTCCAAACCGCAGGGATCAACTGTGTCCGCTTCCGATATTCATGACATTGAATTTCGGTCGGTGACGAAGCGTTATGGCGACGTCACGGCCGTCACCGACATCAATCTGGCCGTCCCCAAGGGTGCCTTCGTTGCGCTGCTTGGCCCGTCGGGCTGCGGCAAGACCACCTGCCTGCGCATGATCGGTGGCTTCGAGCAGCCGAGCGAGGGCGACGTCTTCATCGGGGATACCAGGGTGAACGACCTGCCGGCCTACCGGCGGCCGGTCAACATGGTGTTCCAGCACTACGCGCTGTTCCCGCATCTCGATGTCGAGAACAACGTCGCCTATGGCCTCAGGCAGCAACGGCCGCGCATCGCCTCGAACGAGATTGCCAGGCGCGTCGGCGCCGCACTGGAAATGGTGCGTCTTTCCGGCTTCGGCCGACGGCGGATCCATGAACTGTCCGGCGGCCAGCAGCAGCGCGTGGCGCTGGCCCGCGCCATCGTCAACAAGCCCAAGGTGCTGCTGCTCGACGAGCCGCTTGCCGCGCTCGACCGCAAGCTCAGAACCGACATGCAGATGGAGCTGCAGAGCCTGCAGCGCGATCTCGGCATCACCTTCCTGCTGGTCACCCACGATCAGGAAGAGGCGCTCTCGATGAGCGATCTCGTCTGCGTCATGAGCGCCGGGCGCATCCGCCAGTTCGCCCGCCCGCAGGAGGTCTATGACCGGCCGGCCGACCTGTTCGTCGCCGATTTCGTCGGCAAGACCAACAAGATGACCGTCACCGCCGAGCCCGGCCTTCTGCGCCTCGGCAACGGCGCGACCCTTCCCTTCGCAGGGCCTGAGCGCGGAGAGGCCGTGCTGGCGCTGCGGCCGGAAGCCATGCGCATCGCCCGCCCGGGCGCCGGCGCCTCCAACGGGCCGCTTGTCGGCCAGGTCACCCATCGCATCTTCCTCGGCTCGCTCGCCGAATATTCGGTTGCCGTTCCCGGCGTCGGCGAATTCCTGATCTCCGCCGAACGCCACGGCCTCGACGCCAACGACCTGATCGAACCGGGAGAATCCGTTTCGATCGACTACATCCGCGAGGCCATCCGTCTTTACCCAGCCTGAGACGTCTAGCGACACGAACAAACCATAAGGGGAACCGGTGTCATGTCGAAAAGCTACAAAGACAATCTGCCCATCAGCGCTAGCGCATTGACCGACGAGTTCATGCGCCTCAAGCGCGGCTCCATCACTCGGCGGCATTTCCTGGGCGTGACCGGCCTCGGCCTTGCCGCCTCGGTCATGAGCCGCGGCCTGCCGGGCGCCTTCAACGCCGAAGCCTTCGCCGGCGATCTCGGCACCCAGATGTCGCTCGCCACCTGGCCGAACTACCACGACCCCGCCACCTTCGAGAACTTCACCAAGGCGACCGGCGTCGCCGTCGAGGTCAACGTTTTCGGCTCCAACGAGGAAATGCTGGCCAAGCTGCAGGCGGGCGGCACCGGCTGGGACCTGTTCGTCCCGACCAACTACACCATCTCGACCTATGCCAAGCTGAAGCTGATCGACCCGCTCGACATGAGCAAGCTCCCGGCCTTCTCCGATGCCTCGGAGTCGCAGCGCTTCACCCATGAAGGCAAGGTCGACGGCGTCACCTACGCGCTGCCCAAGAACTGGGGCACCACCGGCATGTCGATCAACACCTCCAAGGTGAAGACGCCGATTTCCAGCTGGAAGCAGTATTTCGAAGTGGCGATGACCGAGGCTGACGGCCGCGCCATGGTGCACGACTACCAGCTCACCACCATCGGCAGCGCGCTGGTATCGCTCGGCTATTCCTTCAACTCGATCAAGAGCGACGAGCTGGCCAAGGCCGAGGAGCTGCTGATCAAGCTCAAGCCGCACCTCTACGGCATCAACTCCGACTACCAGCCGGCCATGCGCTCCACCGACGCCTGGATGACCATGTGCTGGACCAACGACGGCGCCCAGCTCGCCCGCGACATGCCGGAGATCATCTACGTGCTCGGCAAGGACGGTGGCGAGATCTGGACCGATTTCTACGCCATTCCGAAGAGCGCGGCCAACAAGCCGGCCGGCTACGCGCTGCTCAACTACCTGATGACGCCGGAAAACGCCGTCAAGGAACACATCGCCAATGGTGCGCCGACGACCGACAGCCGCGTTCTCGCGATGCTGCCGGCCGAGGTCACCGGCAACAAGATCGTCTACCCGGACCAGGCCGCGCTGACTCCGCTGGAATTCGGCGCCGCCGTGACGCTGACCGATCCCAACCGCGCCGAACTGATGGCGCGCTTCAAGGCAGCGTGAGGCCCACGATGGCGATGACGAACGCAACCCGGAAACGCCTGGTGACGGCGCTGCTGGTCGGGCCGTCCGCGGCCTGGCTCTCCCTTTTCCTGGTCTTGCCCTTCATCGCCATCCTGGTGTTCTCGGTGGGCGAACGCGCCCCGGAGGGCGGCTATCAAGCCGCCTTCACCTTCGCGCAGTTCATGAACCTGCCGGCGCGCGCCACGGCCTTCTGGAACACCATGATCCTGGCGCCCGTCGGGGCGTTCTTCTGCCTGCTGGTCGCCTATCCCACGGCCTATTACCTGGCGATCAAGGCGCCGGCGCGCTATCGCATGCTGCTCGTGTCGCTGGTGGTGGTGCCGTTCTGGACCAGCCTTCTGGTGCGCACCTATGCCTGGATCTTCATCCTCGGCGCGCGTGGCCTGCCCAACCTTCTCGCCCTGATCGGGCTGCCGGATGTCCGCCTCCTCAATACACCCGGCGCGGTGCTGCTCGGCATCGTCTACGGCTACCTGCCGCTGATGATCATGCCGATCTACGTCAGCCTCGAGAAGCTCGACCGCCGGCTCCTCGAAGCCTCGGCCGACCTCGGCGCGTCGCCGGTGCGCAGCTTCTTCAACGTCACGCTGCCGCTGTCGCTGCCCGGTGTCGCCACCGGCGTGGCGCTGGTCACCATCCTGCTGCTTGGCGAATACCTGATCCCGCAGCTGCTCGGCGGCGGCAAGGTGTTCTTCATCGGCAATGCGCTGGTCGACCTGTTCCTGCAATCGCGCAACTGGCCCTATGGCTCGGCCATCGCGGTCACGCTGGTTTCCGTCGTCGTCCTGATCATCACGCTGGCCATGCGCCTTGCCTGGCGCTTCGCCGGTACCCGACAGGTGGATCTCGTCTGATGCGCGCCTTCATCACCGCCGTCTATCTGTTCCTCTACGCGCCGATCGCCCTGGTGGTGCTGCTGTCGTTCAACGCCGGCCGCAACGCCTCCGACTTCACCGGCTTCTCGGCGGAGTGGTACGGCAAAGCGCTGTCCAACACCTTCCTGATGCAGGCGCTTCAAAACAGCCTGATGGTCGCCTTCATCTCGGCCGGCCTTGCCGCCATCTACGGCACCATGGCGGCCATCGGGCTCGAACGGCTCGGCAAGCGCAGTCGCATGCTGTTCGACGGCCTCCTGGCCGCTGCCATCGTCGTGCCGGGCGTCGTCATCGGCATCGCCACGCTGGTAGCGCTGGTGCAGCTCTTCGCACTCCTTAATCCGATCGTCGCCGCCCTCTGGCCGTCCGACAACCCGCCGCAATTCGGCTTCGGCTATGGCTCGATCATCGCCGCGCACGGGCTGTTTTCCATGGCGCTGGTCACCATGATCGTGCGCGCCCGCATCGCCACGCTCGGCCGCGACATCGTAGAGGCCTCGGCCGATCTCTACGCCACGCCCTTCAACACCTTCCGCCAGGTCGTGCTGCCGCAGATCCTGCCGGCGATTTTCTCGGGCTTCCTCCTGGCCTTCACCTTCTCCTTCGACGACTTCATCATCGCCTTCTTCGTCTGCGGCTCGAAGACCACGCTGCCGATCTACATCTTCGCCTCGATCCGCCGCGGGGTGACGCCGGAGATCAACGCCATCGCCACGCTGGTGCTGACGGCCTCGCTCATCCTGATCCTGCTCTCCCGCTTCCTGATGCGCGACCGACCGCGCCCCGTCCCTTCGGAGTAAGACCCGCATGATCCTCAAAAACCGCGTCGCCATCGTCACCGGGGCGGGGTCGGGCATCGGCCGCGCCGGCGCTGCCATCATGGCCCGCGAGGGCGCCATCGTCGCCGTATTCGACCGCGATGCCGCCGGCGCCTCGGCCACCGTCGAGATGATCGAGACGGCCGGCGGCCGAGCCGAGGCCCATGTCGTCGACGTCACCGACGACGCGGCGCTCGGCCGGGCTATCACCATGGTTGCCGAACGCCACGGCCGGCTGGACATCCTGCACAATCACGCCGGCGCCCAGGTGGCCGGCACGGCGGAGAGCGTCGAGGTCGCCGGCTTCGATCGCTCTTGGTCGCTCAACGTCCGGGCCGTGTTCATGGGCATCCGCCATGCGCTGCCGATCATGCGCGCGCAGGGCAGGGGCGTGATCCTCAACACCTCCTCAAGCTCGGGCGTGCTCTATGACCGCGAAATGGTGGCCTACACCACCAGCAAGCACGCGGTGACCGCCATGACGCGCCAGATGGCCGGCGACTATGCCAAATACGGCATCCGGATCAATGCGATCTGCCCCGGCTGGGTGGATACGCCGTTCAACGAACCGTTCATCGCCCAGATGGGCGGCCGCACGGCCATCGAGAGCTACGTGGCCAACCAGGTGCCGCTCGGCCGCTGGGCCTCGGTGGATGAGATCGCCGAACCGATCCTGTTCCTGGTCTCCGACCGATCGTCCTACATGACCGGCCAGATCCTGGTGGTCGACGGCGGCGAAACGGTCGTGTGATCCCGGAGCTGAGCGCGATCCCGGGGGGGCGCCGTTAATTTGGAAGCGGAACCGAGAGAATAGTCGTATCGTCCAAGCCTGACGGCCAATTCACGGATATCATGAGGCCAGCGATATTTCGGCGCCAACAGCCTCCTGCGGAGCTCCAGATGACCAAGACCAAGTTGTTCTCACCGCTGAAGGTCGGGGATCTCGAGCTGAGAAACCGGATCGTCATCGCGCCGATGTGCCAATATAGCGCCGACGACGGCAAAATGACCGACTGGCACCTTACGCATTTGGGCATGCTCGCCAACTCGGGCGCCGCCCTGCTCACGCTCGAGGCCACCGCCGTCTCGCCGGAAGGCCGGATTTCCTATGCCGACGTTGGGCTTTATTCCGATGCGACCGAGGCGGCCATGGCGAGGGTGTTGGAGGGCGTGCGTCGCTACTCGGATATGCCGATCGCCATCCAGCTCGGTCATGCGGGCAGAAAGGCTTCCAGCCAGGTCCCGTGGAAAGGCGGCGGTCAGATCGCGCCAACCGAACCGTTAGGATGGCCGACGGTCGGCGCCAGCGAACTTCCTTTCCGCCCCCACTACGCACCGCCGCGTCTTCTGGATCGGGCCGACCTGGCCGCGCTTCGCGATTGCTTTGCGAGCGCTGCCAAGCGGGCGGCCCGCCTCGACCTCTCCGCGATACAGATCCATGCTGCCCACGGTTATCTGCTGCATCAATTCCTGTCGTCGCTCTCCAACACCCGAACCGACGAATACGGCGGCTCGCTTCAGAATAGGATGCGGTTCCCGCTCGAAGTGTTCGACGTCATACGCGAGGCATTCCCCAGCGAGCGGCCGGTGACGGTCCGCGTCTCGGCAACCGATTGGGCCGAAGGCGGCTGGGATCTGGACTCCACGCTGTCTTTCGCATCCGAACTGGAAGCACGTGGCTGCGCCGCGATCCACGTTTCAAGCGGCGGGCTTGCCGATCACCAGCAGATCGCCATCGGGCCCAATTATCAGGTTCCGTTCGCGCGGGCCGTCAAGGCAACCGTGAAAATCCCAGTCGTCGCAGTCGGCCTCATCACCGAGTTCGAACAAGCCGAGGCGATCATTGGAACAGGGGACGCGGATTGCATCGCCATCGCCCGCGCCATTCTCTACGATCCCCGTTGGCCCTGGCATGCCGCGGCGCACTTTGGCGAAACGGTCGATGCTGCCGACCAGTATCTCAGGTGCCAGCCGCGCCAGTACAAGAACCTGTTCGCGACGCGCTCCTGACCAACACGCTTTCCAAGCGTGGAACAGGAAACACAGTCGCTCGACCCAGGCTACACCGGGTGGATCATGTCTCGGGCGTAGGCGAGGCCGATGCCATAGCCGCCAGCGTGACCTTCCACGATGGCGCGAGCTCCATCGTAGGTCTCCTTCCGCGTCCAGTCGCGCTGAAGCTCAAGCAGCACCTGCAGCCAGGACGTCATGGTCGCGCCGGCCGCCTCCATGCGGCGGAGAGCCAGGGCATGACTATCGGGCGTGAGGCCGCCGCAGGTGTCGGCGACCACAAATACCTCGTAGCCCTCCGACAACGCCGACAGAACCGGAAACGACACGCAGGCCTCGGTCAGAAGGCCGGAGACCAGCAGCTTTCGCCGCCCCGTCTTCTCGATGGCGTCACGCACCGCCTGATCTTCCCAGGAATTCATGTTCCGCCGTTCAAACGAGGGGTCCTCGCCAAGAGCGCTTCGGATCGATGGCATCAACGGACCGCTGTAGACCTTGGAAGCGGACGTCGAGACAATCACCGGGATCTGAAACGTCTTGGCGGTTTTCGCCAGGGCGATCGTGTTGTTCATGAGGAGCTGCCGATCGATCGATCCGACACCGAACGCCAGACCGGCTTGCTGATCGACCATCAACAGCATGGCATCCGACGGATCGAGTAGGGGCAGATTGGTCATGTTGTCGCTCCTGGTGGCCTGCGGCGTGAACCCGCAGACCTACAGCCAACGCGATGCGCTGGCTTGAACGGGAGCTCTGTATTTGGTGAAATCCTGCGCGATTTTATCGAGGAGGCGCGCCCCGCCACTCAAGACGGCCAGTCGAGGAACCGAGCCGCCGAGCGGACGTTGATCCCCGGAGACTGCGGGATTTGACCGCTCATGCGCGGCGATCGGCAGTGAGAGTGAGGGAAATGGCATGACGACGGCTTCACATCATCTGACCTATCACGTTGCCCCCCATGACGACGGGTGGGCTTACCGACTGGAAGACGTCTGGTCCGAGCCTTTCCCAACCTTCGAGGAGGCCCAAGCCGCTGCTCAGGAGGCCGCCGAGCGCCAGCACCAGGGCGGCCGGTCGGCCGAGATCGTCTACCAGACAGCCGATGGGTCTTGGCGCCGGGAATCCGTCAAACCGTCCGACCAGCCGGATGTCTCGGTCACTGACGATTAAGGCGAAGCGGGACGACTCGAGCTCGACTTCGCCCGCGGTCAGGCGCCTGTGTAGCGGGTCACGAAATCGTCGGCCTTGCCGAGATCGCTGACCAGTTCGACGAGACGTGTCGCCACATGGTCCAGCAGGACGCGGCCGTTTTCCGCCGTCGCGGCAGAGGCGTTGCCGGTCACGCCCGAGCGTTGGAGATCCTGCGCCTTCCAGCCGAAGCCGCCGAGACGGCCATTGCCCGGATTGGCCGAGAACTGGCGCGCCACAGCTTCGATGTCTCGCGTGCTCGGCTGGAAGTCGGCGATCTCCGCCTGACGAACCAGATCCGGGCGGAGGTGCAGCATCAGGCTGGTCTCGATGGCGCCGCCGTGCATGCCGTAGGCGATCTCGTCGGCCGTGAACATGCCGTCGGGATAACCGGCGTCGAACCAGGCGGCATAGGCAACGAACAGGCCGAGGCGGACGCGCAGGTCAAGCGCGGCGTGGGCGAGAAAACCGCTCTGGCCGCCGTGGCTGTTGAAGATCAGGAAGCGCTTGACGCCGGCGCGGGCGGCACAGGCAATGATGTCCGTCCAGTTGTCGATGAGCCGAGCCGGCGACAGCGCCAGGCTGCCGGCGAAGTCGAGATGCTCGGCGGAGGCGCCGACCGTCTGTTCGGGCAGCACGACGGCCGGCACGTTGTCGGGAAGAAGTTCGAGAAAGCGGGCGATCATACCGCGATTGATGAAGGCATCGGTCCCGACGGGGAGGTGCGGCCCGTGCTGCTCGACGGCGGCAACCGGCAGGATGGCGACGGTATCGGGCGGCAGCGCCGCCGCGTCGCGGGTTGTGAGGTCGGTCCAGTAGCGACGCATGATCAGACGGTCTCCGGCGAGAGCGAGGCGACGAATTCGGCGGCGAAGGTCGCAAGGTCGAGGCGGTTCTGCCGCTCGATTTCAGCGACAATATCGGCCGGCCAGCTTTCCGCCGGTTCATAAGCTGCGGCGATGGCACCGGCGATCATGGCGATGGTATCACTGTCATTGCCGCCATTGACCGCCCCAAGGATCGCCTGCCAGGCGTTGCCACCTGCTGCGACGACCAGGCCGAAGGCATGCGGGACGGCTTCGGCCATGGCGACGCCGTTGCCGACCACTTCGGTCAGCTCGGCGGCGGCCGCATGGACATCGCCGGCATGATGCCGACCGATCTCGACCGCCATGGCGATGCGCCTGATCACACCGGCCCCACCGACGACGCGGCCCCACGCGGCAGCCTCAGCTTCGCCGGCACGCGCGCCGATGACAGCCGCCTCCTCGATATCGCTGAATTCGGCACCGCCCAGGCCGGCGGCAATCGCCCCGGCGACCGCGCCAGCGCCCCCGAAGGCCACTTGGGTGTTGTGGGTCGGCGCCGACAGAACAGCGGCGAGCTTGGCCGCTTCTTCCGGACGGCCCGGCCTGGCGCAACCCGCAGCTGGGGCCCGCATCGCGCCGCCGTTCGATGTGCCGAACATGCAGGAGTAGACCGCCGGGCTGGCGACAGCGGCCGGATCGGCGCCGGCTTTCAACTGCTCCACGGCAATGCGTGTGGTCGGTCCGGCGAAGCGGGCAAAGACGTCGGCATCCTCGGCCCAGTCGAGCATGCCGGCGACGGCATCGTCGACCGTCGGCTGCCCCCGGGTGGCGATAATTCGCCGCGCCATCGCCAGCATCTGCGTGGCATCGTCGGTCAGCCGGCCGGGCGTCAGGCCGGCCGCGAAGGGCGCCTTGGGTGGCGGCGGCAACAGGCGATCCACACGGCCACCGAATACGGCGGTGATGTCGTTCGGATGCATGGCCTCGGTTGCGGCGCCCAGAGCGTCGCCCAGACAGGCGGCGGCGAATACGCGGCGGATCGCCTCGGCGGAAGCGTTCACGGCAGGGCTCCTGCGGAAAGAGAACAGACATTCACGGTCGCGGCGGCGCGTTCTACCTCGGCCCAGGGGCCGCCAGCACCGGCGAGATGGAGACCGGCCGCCGCGACGCCATGGGCGAGCGAGCGCTCGAAGGAGATCTTGGCGGTCAGCGCCCGGGCAAGCCCGGCGAGAAAGTGATCGCCGGCGCCAGTGGTGTTCTTCGGCGTCACCGGCATCGCCGCCAGGCGAAAGAAGTGGTCGCCGTCACGGGCGAGCACACCATCGGCGCCGAGCGTGACGCAAACGCGACCGCCGTCTGGCTTGAGCTCATCGGCAAGGGAAGCCGCTGCCTTGTCGTCGGGTGCAATACCCCGCTCCTCGGCAAAGGCCTTGAGCACTTGTCGGTTGGTGACGGCGACATCGGCCGCAGCCGCAGCGCGTTTGGCTGCCGCCCAGCCCCATCGCCCGATTTCCGGCCACTCCAGATCGATGAACGCCAAGGCCCCGGCTAAACGGGCCTCGGTCAGCGCGTCGAAAGCGGCATGATCGTGGAAGAGGTTGGCCAAAACGGCGTCGCCCGCCGAGGGCCGCAGGTTCGATCCGATGCGGGCAAGGATGGCATCGTCGATCGGATCGATGAGGATAGCCCGCTCCCCGGTGCCATCGACGATGATGGTACAGCTTGCCGTTTCGAGATCCGGCACACGTTCGATGGCGTCGGTCCCGACGCCGGCTTCGCTCAGTCTGTCGAGCAGCCGCTGGCCGATGGAATCATCGCCAACAACCGAAGCGGCGACCACACGCTCGCCCCAGCCGGCCAGAGCGAAGGCGACGTTTCGCGCCGGGCCACCGGCCGTATCGTATTTCGCGCTGATGAAGGCCTTGTCGTCGGGGCCGGGAATGCGATCCACCTCGATGACCCGATCGAGGACGACCGGTCCGATGCAGAGAAACTCGGGGCGTTTCATTGGGGGTCGATCCTGAGGCCGGTATTGATGTCGAACAGCATCACGTCGGCGGCGCGCGGTCGGAGACCGACGAGCGTGCCGATTTCGGGGGCCGCGCCGGCATGCGCCACCGCGACGCGATGACCCTCGACGAGAAAGTGCAGCAGGCGCTCGCCGCCGAGATACTCCGACGAGGTGAGTTCGGCCGCAAAAGCCCCCGGCGCGCCGGGCTCGACGAGGTCGAGCCGCTCGGCCCTGAGACCAAGCCTGACTTCAAGGTTCTGTACCCTGTCCAGCCTTTCGGCCAAGAGAGGATCCGGGGACCAGGCCGTCTCGCCAAGGCTCCAGCCGCCTGAAAGATGCCGGCGGGCCGTTACGAGGCTGGCGGGCGGATTGCCAACGAAGGTGCCGATGAAGGCCGTGGCGGGGCGTTCGTAGATGTCTTCCGGGCTGCCCCATTGCTCGATGGCCCCGTCATGCATCACGGCCACCTTGTCGGCCATGCTCATCGCCTCCTCCTGGTCATGGGTGACCATGACGGTGGTGGCCCCGACGCGCGCGTGCAGTTCGCGAAGATCGACCCGAACGCTCTTGCGCAGGATGGCGTCGAGGTTGCTGAGCGGCTCGTCGAGCAGCAGCAGGCGAGGACGGATGGCGAGCGCCCGGGCGATGGCGACGCGCTGCTGCTGGCCGCCCGATAGCTGGCGCGGCATGCGGTCGCCGAGGCCGTCGAGCTTGACGAGATCGAGCGCCTCGCGCACGCGGTCATCGGCCTCCGCCCGCCCCATGCGACGCATGTCGAGGCCGAAGCGGACATTCTCGGCGACGCTTAGATGCGGGAACAGCGCATAGCTCTGGAAGACGACGCCGATGTCGCGCCGGAAGGCCGGCACGCCGGCCAGCCACTCGCCAGCCAGGCGGATGCGGCCCGCCGTTTCTGTCTCAAGACCGGAGATGATTTTGAGCAGCGTCGATTTGCCGCAGCCCGACGGGCCGAGCAGCGCCACGAAATCGCCTTTGGGGATGGTGAGCGAAATCCCCTTCAGCACCTCGGTTTCGCCGAAGCGCTTGGTCACGTCCTCGATATGGAGATAGTCCTTCATCGCCCCTCCTCGGCGAGGCGCGCCAATGCGCCGAGCCCGACGAGGATGGCGTTGCGCTGGCCGGAGCCCGAACGATGAGGTTCGCCGGTCACCACGTTGTCGCCGACCGACGAAACGGCGCCGCCGCGCCGACCGTAGAGGCTGGAAAGCGTCAGGATCGCCGCTGCTTCCCGATCGGTGTTGAGAATGCCGGCGCGCCGCCAGTAGTCGATGATCTGCTTGTGCTCGTCCTGCAGATAGCCGCCGGGACCGGGCTTGCCCCAGCCGCAATATTCGCTGTCGCCCGAACGGGTGATGCCGACGTGGAAGGGGTGACCGATGGCCTCGGCCTCAGCCGCCATGGCAGCAACCACCCGCCAGTCGGAGACAGCGGGATACTCGGCGCGGACGTGGGCCTTGGTCATCCCCTCGTCGCGCACGGCGCCGGAGGAAATGACGATGTCACCGACGCGCACCTTCTCGCCCCAGGCGCCGCAGCCGCCGATGCGGATCACCGTATCGCAATCGGTATAATTGAAGAGATCCATCAGGGCGAGTTCGGCCTCCGGCGAGCCGGATCCGCCGAGCACGACGGAGATCGGTATGCCGCGAAAGCGACCGGTATAGGTGGTGAAAAGACCCGTGCGCGCCACCTGCTCGGCGCCTTCGAGCTCGGCCACGATCTGGTCCTCGTCAGCGCCTTCGCCGACGACCAGCGGATCGCGGACGGCAAGGACCACCTTGGCGGCGACGCTGTCGCGCCGGAAGCCGGTCAGCGAGGGAATGCCATCGCGTTCAAACTTCGGCATGCGGTCGAGGTAGGGATAATCAGTCATGGTACACTCACACTTGCCGCGACCATTTCATGGTCAGCTCGCCGACAACGGCAGCGAGAAGGATGATCGCGATGATGCCCGCGCCGATGGCGAGCGTGGTTGGATCGACGCCCTGTCCGCGCAGCTGCGAATAAAGGCGAACGGGAAAGGTCATCCAGCGGCCGCCGGCGATCAGGGCCGAGACGATGACGTCGTTGAACGAGACCAGCAGTGAAAAGGCGGCCGACGTCAGCAGGCCGGGCAGGGCGAGCGGGATGATGATGCGCCGCGCCACGTCGAAGGGCCGGGCGCCGAGACTTGTTGCCGCCGCCTCGAACACCGGATCGATACGCTCGAACGTGGCATGCATGATGCGGACGGCGTAGGGCAGGGTGATCACCGTGTGGGCGAGCACCAGTCCGGTCAGCGTGCCGGTGAGGCTCAGCGCCGAATAGATCTGCATCAGCGCGATCGCCCAGACGATCAGCGGCAGCACCAGCGGAGCAAGCAGGATGGCCTCGATGATCCTGGCGCCGCGAGGCCGGTGACGCACGAGGACGTAGGCGGCAAGCGATCCCGCGACCACCGCGATGGCCGCCGCGAGCAGCGCCACCACCGAGGATATGCCGAGGGCGCTGCGATATTCGCGGCTGACGGTCGCCGCTTCGAACCAGCGGAGCGACAGCCGCTGCGGTGGAAAGCGGAAGAAGTTGCCATCGTCGAAGGAGGCGAGGATCAGAACGGCGATCGGCGCAAGCAGAACGATGTAGGCAAGCACCGTCCAGAGAACGTGGAGACCACGCCAAAGGCGCGTGACCAGTGCGTGAGGTGCGGCCGCAGACATCATGAGGCCTCCTGACGGCGTACGAGGCGACTGCCGATGGCGATCGCGGCTTGCAGGAGACCGATCATGGCGAGCGCTACCATGGCCAGCGCCGAGGCGAACGGCCAGTCGAGCACCTGGCCCGCCTGCTGGTAGGCAACGGTTCCAAATGTGGCGATGTGCCCCTGTCCAAGCACCTGCGGCGTGACGAAGGATGTGAAGGTGGCGCAGAACACCAGCACCGAGCCCGCCACCACGCCGGGCATGGCGAGCGGCAGGATCACGCGGCGCCATATGGCGGTTGCCGGCGCCCCCAGCGAAGCGGCGGCCTGCTCGAGGTCAGCCGGCAGGCGAGCCAGAGTGTTGACGAGGGGCAGAACCATCAGGGGCAGGAAGGATTGAACGAGGCCGATCAGGATGCCGGCGGGCGTGCCGAGCAGCTTGACGGTCGGCAGGCCCAGAAGCCGGGCGGCACCGTTGACCACGCCGAGCGGCCCCATCAGGTGCAGCATGCCGAGCGAAGGCAGCAGGGCTCCGGAGACCAACGGCACCAGCATCAGCGCCAACAGGATGCCCTTGAAGCGTCCGGCGCGGGCAACGATGAACCGCGCGACCGGCAGCGCGACGATCAATGAGAGAAGCGTCGTGAGGGCGCTGTAGGCCAGCGTGCGCAGCAGAACTTCGAGGAAGAATGGATCGGCCAGAAGGCGGATGTAGTTGTCGAAGGATAGTCCGTCCGCAAGCAGCAGCGACCCTTCCGCCTGGGTGCGGAAGGATGTGCTCGCCAACCAGACGAAGGGGGCGAGAAACACCACGGCCGAAAGAGCGAGTGCCGGCAGCAGGAGCAGGATCGACGGCGGCATCGGCAGCGATAACCTTCAGGGGATGAAAAGGCCGGCGCACGAGGGGGAGAAATCGCGCGCCGGAAGGTGCCTCGACCGGCGCTAGCCGGCTGCGGTTCGGGCAGGGGAGCGAGCACCGCAGTTTGGGAATGGCCGTCTGCCATGCGCGGCACCCCTCTGGAGGGGGACGCCGCGACAGGGCCGGTTACTGGCCGAGGATTTCCTTGTTCCAGCGCTGCGTCCAGTTGGCACGCTGCGAGATCACGTAGGGCCAGTCGAGCTGCAGCAGACCCTTGACCTCGTCCGGCGTGTCGATGACGTCGGCCGACACCTTGGGCGACAGCTTGACGTTCTTGTTGGTCGGACCGAAGTAGAGCTGCTCGGCGTAGTCCGTCTGGTTCTTGACGCCGAGGGCCAGCGCCGCGAATTTCTTGGCAAGTTCGGGCTCCGGCGAATTCTTGACCAGGCACAGCATGTCGCGCACCAGCACCGGACCGGGGTCCTTCGGGAAGGAGAAGCCGATGTCGGGATGGGTCTTGAGGGCGGCGAGCACGTAACCGGAGATCATCGGCGCCATGGCCACTTCGCCGGCATCCATCATGGCGAAGATCTCGTCGAGATTGGTGTAGGTCATGGCGATCGGCGTCAGCTCCTTGAGCTTGCCGAAGGCGGCATCCGGATCATGCTCGTCCTTGCCGGCAAGGCGGGCTGCGACGCCGAGCACGCCATCGCCTTCAGAGCCGGGATAGCTCGACAGGGCGATCTTGCCTTTGAACTCCGGTTTCCACATGTCGGCCCACTCGGGCGGCGTCGAAACCAGCTTCTTGTTATAGGCGATGCCGAGACCGACCAGGGACATGGCGTAGCAGCCATTGTTCATGCCGTCCCAGACATCCTTGAAATAAGGGGCGTTCGGATCTGGCGCCTCGACCATGCCATCCTTCAGCGCCTGCGGCGCCTCGTAGATGTTGACGAAGGCGACATCCATCGTCGGATTGGCCTTTTCGGCGTAGATGCGGGCCATGCGGTCGCCCGAGCCGCCCAGCACGAATTCGACCTTGGCTCCGGTTTCCTTCTCCAGCGGCTCGGCGGCGTTCTGGCGCAGAAGGCGCTCGATGTCGCCGCCCCAGGTGCCGACCACCAGTGTCTTGCCCTTGAAATCCTGAGCGAAGGCGGGAAGGCCCGCCGTTACGAGCATCGTGGCTGCAAGCCAAGCGGCGGCAGCCCTCGAAAGTCCATTGTCCGACATGTTGGTTGTTCCCCGATGATTGTTTGGACGGACACCGATTGAAGCGGATTTTCCGCTCGGAGAAAGGCCTGCGCAGCTAATAATGATTATCAGGTGTGCAATATGGAAGCCGCCTCTTTTTTCGGCGACGGTAAGGACCCGCGGTCGGTGAGGTCCTGCGAAACCCTCCGAACGAGTGATCTGAGCCAGCGATTGAAAGGCGAGTGGTGGGCGCGCTCATGCCAGAGCAGATAAAATTTCATCAAGCCGAGCTCGGGCGGCGCGTCCACCAGCGCAAAGGCCATGTTGCTGGCCATCTCCTCGGCGAAAGGGCGGCTGGAGGTGAACACCAGACCGGCCGACGCGGCGAGCACCCATGGCACCAGCGTAAACTCCGGAACCGTCATCGAGATGCGGCGCTTGCGGTCGAGCTGGGCGAGGCGGCCGTCCACCGGGCTGATCGCCGCCGACGCGGTCGGCGTGGGCGACAGGTGTTCCAGCGTCAGGTATTCCTCGAGCGTCAGGCTGGCCCGCTGCGCGAACGGATGGTCTCGCCGCATGACCAGCACCATGTCGGCGTCCAGCAGCGGCGCGATCCTGAGATTCTCGCGCGGCGCTGGCCAGTTGCCGATGGTCAGGTCGATGGAGCCGGTCTCCATCTCTTCGAATATGTCGCGCTCGTCCGGGATGGCGCTGAAATCCACCTGCATGGCCGGCGCCTCGGAACGCAAGGCGGCGGCAATCCGCGGCAGGAAGAAGGTGCCGAGACAGTTTGCCGCCTGGATGCGCAGGCTGCGCACATCGGTAGACGGTTCGAATGTCTCCGCGTTGAGCACCATGCCGTCGATTTCAGCAAGAATGTCCGTTACGCGCCGGCCGATCTCAGCCCCTCGTTCGGTTGGCACCAGATGGGCTCCGGAGCGGACGAGAAGGGGATCTCCAAGGATTTCCCTGAGACGTTTCAGCGCCAGACTGATGGCCGGCTGGCTCTGACCGAGGCGGACCGCCGTCCGGGAAACGGAGCATTCCTCGATCAGAATCAGGAAGATGCGCATCAGGCGCACGTCAAGTCCATGTTCGATCGGGCGAAGCATCGGCTTCCTACACCTCAGGTTTGCAATCAGGCCATCGAAAAATTCGACAGCCTTCTCAAAGCAGATTTCGTGCCGCCACCCAGCGCACCCATGCCTTAACAAGGAAGCAGACATGGCCCTTCTGATCCGAAACGGACATATTTTCTCGAACGACGCTGCTGGTACTGAGTACGAGACTGGTGACATCTTGGTGGTTGCCGACCGGATAGCCGCCATCGGTGCCGATCTGTCGGCCGAGGCCGCGAACCATCCTGATCTCGAAGTGGTCGACGCCGGGCGCTCTATCGTCTTGCCGGGCTTTGTCGATGCGCACATGCATTCGAACGAAGGCTTCGAGATGGGGCGCTACGACAACCTGCCGTTGGAGATCTGGCTGTCGGAGGTCTATCCGCCGTTCGGCGCGCCGACGTTGACCTGGCGCGAGCACTATCTCCGGGCCATGCTTGTCGGCATCGTCTCCCTGCGTTCCGGCGTCACGTCATTGCAGGACGACGTCATCAACATGGCCTTCACGCCCGATGCGGTGGACGCCACGGCAACCGCTTATCGCGATCTCGGCCTCAAGGGCTGGCTCACGGCCTCCATGTGGGATGAGGGCTTTCTCGCAAGCCTGCCTCCGTTCACCGCCGAGCTGATGGATGCCGATCTGCGGGAGCGCCTCGGCAAGCTGACGACACCGGGACGGTCCGAGCAGATCGCGCTTTTCCACGAGTTGCGCCGGCTCTGGCACGACAAGGACGGCATGCGCATCATCCTCGGCCCTTGCGGACCGCAGCGCTGCTCGCCTGAATTGCTCGAAGAAGTCGGGGAACTGTCCCGCACGCTCGACCTGCCGATCCACTGCCATGTCCTCGAGACCAAGACGCAAGCGGTCACCGGCGAGACCAAGTATGGCATGACGCTGCCAGCCTTCCTCGACAAGGTCGGCTGCATGACGCACCGCCTCACCATGAACCATGCCATCTGGCTGACAGACGCCGACATGGAAATGATGGGATCCGTCGGAGCGTCAACCACCCACAATCCCCTGGCCAACCTCAAGCTCGGTTCCGGTGTTTCGCCGATCCGCAAGCTCAAGCAGGCCGGCGTGAACGTGGCTCTGGGCTGCGATGGTGTCGCCTCGGCCGACAGCGCCGATATCTTCCAGGCGATCAAGGTGGCGGCGGGTCTGCACAAGATCGGCAATCACGATTTCCACACCTGGGTTTCGGCGCACGAGGTCTATGACATGGCGACGCATGCCGCCGCCCGATCCAGCCTGATGCAGCACGAGGTCGCCTCGCTCGAGGTCGGCAAGAAAGCCGATATCATCCTGCTCGATCGCTACGACTGGGGTTTCCTGCCGCTGCATGATTTCCGCAACCAGATCGCCTTCTCCGTGAACTCCGAGGCTGTCAAGACGGTCATCACGGATGGTCGGGTGGTGATGGCCGACCGGAAGCTGACGCGTGTCGACGAAGACGCTCTTCGCGCAGAGATTTCCGCCGCCGCCGAGCAGTTCCGGCGCGACTATTGCCCATCCATGAGCGTTGGAGCAGCAACGGTGCGGCCAGCGCTCGAGGCCATGCATTTCAAGGCGACGTCGATGACTGTGCCGGCCGGGCATTTGCCGCTGCGCTTGCCTCCCGCAGCAGCCAAGGCTGCGGGCTATCCCACGAACTGAAGACGCGGGGCCTTCCTCACGCGCCCTTCGCCAACTCCTCGCGAACCCCGGCATAGATCGCCTCGACCTCCGCCACCTCGGCGTCGGTCATTCGCTGGAACTCGCGCTCCCGGGCACGCTTCGACAACACGCCGTCGTTCTGGTGCAGGAAGCGGAAGAGGAGGTCCATCAGCCTGTCGGGCATGTCGACCAATGCCGACACCTGCCGCTTGAAGGCGTCATAACCCTTCAGGAAGGCCGTTTCGGCGGGAAGATCGACATCGATGGTGCGCGCCACGCAGGAGAACAGGAATTCGGCGTGCGGCGTGGCGTCGAAGAAGCGGTAGAAATCGGCCGTCTCGTTCAGCACCTCGACGTTGCCCTGGCCGGTCGGCCGCCAGCGGATGAAGGGCAGCACGCGCTTCGAATGGCTTTCGAGCGTGCGCCGGTAGTCGTCGATGCGATCGAGAATGACCGCCGAGACGGGGAACACCACGCCGGCCGGGTTGAAGCCGCCATGGGCGAGAACGTGGTGGATCAGATAGCGGTGCAGGCGGCCGTTGCCGTCCTCGAAGGGGTGAATGTAGACGAAGCCGAAGGCCAGCATCGCCGCCGCCAGCACGGGATCGAGGGCAGGGGCCGTATCCCGGCCGAAGGCAATCAGCCCCGCGACCAGATCCGGCAAGTCCTGATGGCGGGCGCTGATATGGTCGGGGATCGGCATGCCGGTCAGCCGGTCATGCTCGCCGACGAAGCCGCCTTCCTGCCGCAGACCCAAGTGCACGAAGCGGGCATCGCCAATGACGATGCGCTGCAGGCGCAGCAATTCATCGAGATCGATCGGGCGCCGGCCGGCTTCGCCGATCGCCTGGCCCCAGCGCTGGATACGATCCTGCGGCGGATCCTCGCCCTCGATCTGAAAGCTCGAACGGGAGTCCTTGAGGAGCAGGAAGGCGGCGGTCCGGGCCAGAAGATCGGCAGGCACATCGGCGACGACCCGCCGCGCCGACGCGGCCAGATCGCTGGCCACGAAGCTTTCAAGGGCAGGGGTGCGGAAGATCATCGGGCAGAAAGCCGGCGTGCCCGGAAGGTTGTTCTTCACCCGATGGCGCGTCGATGTCGTACCGGTAATCGCCCATTGCCGCTCGGGATCAACGACGGAAGCATAGGCTCCTTGCGCCGCATCCGGCAGATCGAGCCGCACCTGCAACAGCCACTCGTAGAGGAACCAGACGCGGCGCGCATAGGTGCCGGTCGGCGCGGCGCGGACGATCGCGGCGATCGGTTCCGGCCCCGTTGCCCGGAACAGCGCCTTGAGCACACCGAGGTCGAGCCCTTCGTAGCGGAGGGCAAAGGTCAGATGCCCGCCGAGCGTCTCCTCGGGTTGATGACGGGGCGTATAGACACGCCAGCCCTCCGCCTCGTAGACCTTGTGGCGCGGCCCGATGGCTGAAAGACTGAAGGGCGCGGGCACCGCGAGCCCATAGGCGTCGATCAACGCCGCGTAGCCGACGGGGGCCGCAGCCTCCGGCAGCCGCCGGTCGTGAAAAACCGTCACAGGTCCTGAAAACGGCTTCTCTTGACCGAAAGACATGAATATCGATTCCGTCACGTGAAAAACGATTCCAAAGTGCACTCTATGTGAAATTTGATAACCAATCAACGACAGGAAGCGTCTGACTGGTTTCCCAAATTATGGATAGACTCGATGCGCCGCAGCCCTTCCTGATTACGACCAGCCGATTCGCATAATAAAGATTATGGAATATGATGGTCCTTTGGGCCGTTGCTTTCCGGATCGCCTAGAGGACGTTTTGCGCCAACTGCGACGAACTCGCAGCGTGACGACGTGATGTAGGTCGCTGGGATGCTCTCGTGGCATCAGGACGGAGAAGAACACACCATGCCTGTCGCCATTTTGATCGGAGCTTCTGGGTCGGGCAAGACCACGATTGCGCAGGCCATCGCGGAGCGCTTTTCAGCCAATGTCGAGGTTCTCTTCTTCGACCGGATAGGCGTACCGAGCTTCGAGGATATGGTGAGGGAATATGGGTCAAGCGAGGCGTGGCAGCGGGCCAAGACCATTGAATGGATGAGCACGCTCGCCAAGATTGCCGCGACCGGACGGAAGGTGGTCTTCGAAGGCCAAACTCGCCTTGCATTCGTCGCTGAAGGAGCAGCGGCTGCAGCTTGGTTCGATTACATCCCAATCCTCGTTGATTGCGATGATGAGACAAGAGCGAGGCGGCTGACCATCGACCGCCAGCAGCCCGAACTCGCTAATCCCGAGATGATGAGCTGGGCGAATTATCTGAGACGAGAGGCGAAAGCGAGTGGGTGCGATATCCTTGACACCTCGGCAGTCTCGCTGGATCAAGCCATCTCTTACGTCATTGCGCGTGCCTTCACACCCTTATGACCGACGACGTCGGAGTACTATGAGATGAACTCATAGTTTCGGACAAAAACTCGTTTGCCGTACCGACCGAGACGCGCTTTCATTCGTCTCCTACAAGCGCACCACCAGAGGTCCAGCATGCAACGGTTGACGCCCTTTCACATCGCCTTCCCGGTAGACGATATTGCTGCGGCACGCGAGTTCTACGGCAGCGTTCTCGGCTGTCCAGAGGGGCGCAGCGCCGGTACCTGGATCGACTTCGACCTCTTCGGGCATCAGATCGTCGCGCACTACAAACCGAGGGCCGAGGGCGCGGACGAGGTGCATCACAATCCCGTCGATGGTCACGACGTTCCGGTTCCGCATTTCGGCGTCGTGCTCGAGATGCCGCAATGGGAAGCTCTCGCCGAGCGTCTGCGTGCCGCCGGCATAAAATTCGTGATCGAACCCTACGTCCGTTTCAAGGGTCAGGTCGGAGAACAGGCGACGATGTTCTTCCTCGATCCTGCCGGCAACGCTCTCGAATTCAAGGCCTTTGCCGACATGTCACAGATCTTTGCGAAATGACGGCAACCGCGCGCCGGCTTGACCGACCGCAGGACGCACCCAGCATCGGCGCTCTGACGCGCCGGTGTCACACGGCCATCGCCGGCCGACGCAAGTGTTCAAGAACGATCGACCGCATGCTGCCTATCGCTGCCGTATAGTCGAAAGTTGGGAACATCACGTTACGGAACAGGACCCCGTCGAGGAACGTCGAGATGAAGGTTGCCATTTCCATCGGGTCGACTTCTCGGAAGATTCCCCGCGTGATCCCTTGCCGGATCGCACGGCCGAGAACCGCGGATTCCTTGTCGTAGAATTTGCGGATCGCCTTGTCGATGTGCGCCTTGCGGCTGCTTGTACACGCATAGTCGAGGCTGATCTTGGCGAGCTTCTGCAGCATGATGAACTGCACGATGTGAACTTCGATCCACGCCGAGATGATGTCTTCGGGCGAATCGCCACGCTGGCTGACGGCGTTGAACTGTTCGAACGCCCGTTCAACCGCCGCGTTGACGGCGCTCAGGAACAGCGCTTCCTTGCTGCCGAAATAGTAATAGATCAATGACGCGTTGACGCCAGTCGAGCTCGAAATATCTTTGACCGTCACGGTCGAGTAATTCTGGCTGGCGAATAGATCGAGGGCGATCTGGCGCAGGGCGTCGGCAACACCCTTGCTTTCACCTTGTGTTTCATCCGTCGTCGGAACAGTCACCGTCTTGCGCAACTTGCGCTTGGGCTTCAGCACCACGTCTTCACCGATCGCGTCCACGTATTCCTGGGCTTCCGGCTGGACGGGTGTCTTGCGCATTCGGGCGGCTTTCACTGTCGACATACGAGATTTTCCTTTGACGCCTCGATCGAGGCCCCTCTGTTCGACGCTTCACCCGCATCATCCGGGATCGGCCATCGACAATACCATGATAGCGGGCAATTGAACCGAAAACCCACACGCAATCGGCGAATGTTTACCTCCCTGCGCGCAGAAAAGAAGAGTCAGCCTCCCAGCGATAAATACCAGGTCTCGACACCGCCACCGTCGACCACCAACATCTGACCGGTCGTATATGTCGCCTCTTTCGAAGCGAGATGACAGACCGCGGCAGCGACCTCCTCCGGCGTTCCGGCGCGTTTCAACGGTAGCCGCAGCACCTCCTCCGCGAGAGCAGGTTCACGCGCCTCCCATCCATCGATCGACCGGATCGGACCGGGACTTACGCCGTTGACCCTTATGCCCAGATCCGCCCATTCGAGCGCCATCTGCCGGGTGAGGCTGACGACCGCCGCCTTGGCTGGCCCGTAGGCGCCGGCCCCCGGATAACAGCGGTGGGCCGAAGCGCCGGCGATGTTGACGATCGATCCTCCACGTCCCTGCGCCGCCATATGGCGGGCCACAGCGACGCTTGCCAGAAAGACGCCCTTGGCATTGACCCGGAAGACGTCGTCCCAGGCGGTTTCGTCGAGATCGAGGAGGCGGGCCGGCCGCCCCAGCCCGGCATTGTTGATCAGAACGTCGATGCCTCCGAAGGCAGCGGCTACCTCATCAAAAAGGCGCTCGATCTGCACCCGATCCGTGACATCCACGGTATGGACCAAAGCACGGCCTCCGCCAGCTTCAATCTCGGCCGCAACGGCTTCGGCCCCGGCACGATCGCTTCCCGCCACCACGGCGACTGCACCGCCCTCCGCGCCGATCCGCAAGGCGATTGCCCGACCGATTCCGCGCGCAGCACCGGTCACGACCGCGCTGCATCCTGCGAAGCGGCGCCCTGGGCACGACGGAATGTCGAAGGCCTGTCTTGGCGTCATGGAGTCATGCCTTTTCGATCGGTGTGTTGCCCGTTGCAGGATCTTCATCGATGACCACGGGGAAGTCCGGTCCATCGAGAGGACCGCCGGGGACGAGAGGCCGGTCGACGGGCGGCGGCGGCGACATCGGCCCACCGCGCGGCGCGAAGCGAGCGTCGTCCCCGGTCCAACGCAACGACAAGACGCGGCGTCGCTCTCCGGTGGTCTCATTGCCAGCGGCGCCATGCAGGGTCAGACCGTGGAAGGCGACCACATCGCCCGGCGCGACGCCCCAGCCGATGACGGGATAGGCGACAGGATCGGCATCGACATCGGGAATCGGCGCCCACGTAGGATCGTCGCCGTCGCGTTCCTTCCCGTTCGAGAAATGTCGGGGCCGATACCAGCGTCCCGCCAGATGGGATCCACGCACGAGGCGCAGGCTGCGCTCGACCGGCACCGGATCGGCGGCGATCCAGAAGGTGATGAAGTCGCGGCCGTCGACCGGGCTGTAGGGTTGGTCCTGATGCCAGATGGTGTGACGCTCGGTGCCGGGCTCCTTCACCAGGATGTGGTCCTGCAGGAAGTTGATCTTGCGTGAGCGCAGAAGCCGCCGAGCCGCGTCGGCGACGGGCGAGCGCCACACAATCTCATCGATCGCCGCCACCCGGCGGCGGTTGTCGGAATCCTGGAAGAAGCTCCGGCTTTCCGGCACAGCGAACTTGGAGCGCGGCCCCGGCGCAGCCAGGACGGCTTCGATCGCGTCCTCGATCACCTGCATCCATGTCGGCGAGAGCAATCCGCGCAGGAGAACCGCGCCATCGCGGTGAAAGGCGTCGATTTCAGCCGATGTCGGGCTTCCTTCGGGCATCACATCCTCCTTCGGTCGCTGCCGGTGATCGATATTCAAATAAACTGAACGTTCAATCTAATTGCGATGTGTACTGGGAAAACGTCTCAAGCGTCAAGTTCGGCAGCGCACGCGTTAACGTTTCGTCGCTATGAAGAACGCCATGACGACTTTCTAAGCGCCGATGAAAGACTCGTCACAGACAGGACGATCGGCATCGTCTACCGGATATAATTAATATAAAACAGATACTTACAACACTCTTTCATTCCATCTGCCACCTCTGCGACGGGATGGCATATAGCGGGTGATCGGGGAGAATGCCGTTAATTTAACCTGCAAATGATTAAGGCAATCGCAGATTCGATCGGTCGGCCAGACCGCCGAACCAAATTAATTGAATGTTCACTTGAAAAAGCGGGGTGGCATATCGCTTGCTTTTGAGGGGAACGACTTCATCTCCGAGGTCGCCGTCCTCGGCGTGGGCCGCAGGCCGGTTCGGCATCGAAACAGGGGGAACCCGTGATGCGTTTCGTACACCTGCACAAAATCCTGCCGTTGCTGTTGCTTCTTCTCGGCGCACTGCCGTCGTTGTCGATTCATGCGTCGGCCGAAGAGGCGATGCCGATCCTCAAGGCCGACCCGGCCCTCACGGCCCTGCTGCCGGAGAAGATTCGCACCAGTGGCGAACTCACCATCGCCACCGATGCCCATTACCCGCCATGCGAATTCATGGCCGACGACGGGAAGACCATCATCGGGTTCGAGCCGGACATCTGGAACGCCATCGGCCAGAAGCTCGGCATCAAGGTCACCGCGTCTTCGATCGATTTCGCCGGCATCATTCCCGGCGTCCAGAGCGGACGATACAACGCCGCTTTCGCCTGTCTCTCCGATCGACCGGAACGAGAAAAGATCGTCCGCTTCGTGAACTTCTGGTACGGCTCCGCCGCTGTTTACGCGATGGCCTCGAACGCCGCGATTTCCGAAGACCCGCTGTCGCTGTGTGGCAAGAAGACTGCCGTCCAGGTCGGCATCGACTTCGGCGACATGGTGCGCGACATCCTCTCCAAGCACTGCGTCGCCGCCGGCAAACCGCCGATCGAGATGTCGGAACTCCCGAGCGCCGCCCAGGTTCTCGTCGCCCTCTATGCCGGCCGCATCGACTTCGCCCTGAGCGATGCCGCAGCCGTCGACGACATCCAGAAGAAGGCGCCGCAACCGGTCAAGGTCTTTGAGAACAAACTGCTCCCGAAGATCTATCTCGGCGCCATCGTCGAGCGTTCGAACGAGGCCTTGGGCAAGGCGCTCTTCGAGGCTCTGAAGGCGGTCTATGCGGAAGGCGCCTACGACAAGGCGATCGCCCGCTGGAACCTGCATCTGCTGGCGCTTCCCGAGCCGGGCATGGATCTCGCAACCACCCGTCCGATCGAGGCGGTCGCCCCCTAAGCGAACTGCCGCGGCACCATACTCAAACCCTCGGACGGACTGGCACCGCCAACCCGTCCGATCCCAGCCCAGACGTATCGGATGAGTTGGTCATGTCACAAATCGCTTTGATTACCGCTCGCACGGATGCCCAGGCTGGCGCCGAGTCCGACGAACTCGTCGTGATCCCCACCCGTCGGAAACGGCGCTGGATCATCCCGGTCGTCCTCGCCGTCGTCTGCATCCAGGTCGTTCGGCTGATGGCGGAGAACCCGCGTTTCCAGTGGGACGTCATCGGTCGCTATCTGTTCGACGAGCAGATCCTGAGGGGACTCTTCCTCACCGTATGGCTGACATTGACGACAATGGCGATCGGCCTGGCGCTCGGTACCCTGCTCGCCGTCATGATGCGGTCGTCGACAGCTTCGACCCGATGGGTGGCCCGGACCTTCGTTTGGTTCTTCCGGGGCACGCCGGTGCTGGTACAACTGGTGCTCTGGTACAATCTGGCCGCGCTCTTCCCGGTCTATCAGATTGCCGTGCCTTTCGGTCCGGTGTTGCTCGAAGGCTCGTTCAACGATCTGATCACTCCGCTGATGGCCGCCATCCTTGGCCTGTCGCTCAACGAAAGCGCCTACATGGCGGAGATCGTGCGCGCCGGCATCCAATCGGTGCGCGCCGATCAGCACGACGCGGCCCGAGCGCTCGGCATGACCAACGCGCTCGCCATGCGCCGCATCATTCTGCCGCAGGCGTTGCAATTCATCGTGCCCCCTACCGGCAACGAAATGATCGGGATGCTGAAGACGACCTCTCTCGTCAGCGTCATCGCCCTCTACGACCTGCTCTATTCGGCACAGTCGATCTACTCGCGAACCTACGAGACCATCCCGCTGCTGCTGGTTGCCTGCTTCTGGTACCTCGTGGCCACGAGCGTCTTCTCACTCGCACAGCGGATGATCGAGCAACGCATCGGTCGCAGCGCCGGTCGGCGGGCGTCCGAAGGGTTGCGCTTCTGGAAGACACTACGATGACCGGCGCCGAGCGCCGTCCTCTCGACCATCCCCATGGCGTCCACCACCGATCTGCCTTCGGTGCTCTCCGGTCGTCTGTTCATCGCGGGAGCTCAAAATGAAGTTCGGTCTGTTCAATCTCATGACCTATCGGGACAATCCCGGCGGTCTGCCCGGCATCGTCAAAGACATGCGCTCGCTGGTCGGCCTTGCCGAGGACATCGGTTTCGATGTCGCCTGGTTCGCCGAGCATCATTTCACCAACTATTCGATCAGCGTTTCGCCGCTCATGCTGGCCGCGCACATGGCGGGGCGCGTCCAGCGCATCCGCCTCGGCGCCGCCGTGGTGGTGCTTCCGCTCTATCACCCGCTACGGGTGGCGCAGGAGATAGCCCTTGTCGACCAGCTTTCCGGCGGTCGCTTCGTGCTGGGCGTCGGCACCGGTTATCAGCCCTACGAGTTCGAGCGCTTCGGCGTCGATGTCAAAGCCAAGACCGATGTCTTTTTCGATTATTGGACGGTCGTGGAGCAGGCGCTCACCGAAGGCCGCGTCCATTTCCAGGGTGAATTCGTGTCCATTCCGGACTCGGTCGTCCTCCTCCACACCCGCCTGCGGCGCATGCCGGAGCTCTACGTCACCTCGATGGATCCACGCGTCCTGGCGCGGCTCGCCAAGCATGACGCGGTCCCCTTCCTCACCGCCGGTGTCCGCGGCACCCCCGCTCTCTTCCGCATGGTGGACGATGCCCGTTCGGCATGGCGGATCGCCGGTCTTCCCGGCGAGATGCCGGTTGCGATCCAACAGTACATCCACGTCACAGACAGCCGTGAAGAGGCCCTGGAAGCGGCCGAGCGCGCCCGCTATGTGGCCCGCCTGATCGCTGCCTTCCGTCAGCCGCAGGTCGAGCTCGACGGCTCCTTCGTCGTTCCGGTCATTCCGGAAAACGAGGCCTCGCTCGAGCAAATCTCCGACAACCTGCTGATCGGCGATCCCCACCACGTCGCCGAACGGCTGGTCGAGGAGATCCGCCACCTCGACCCCGTCCACTACAACGCCTTCTTCCAATTCGGCGACATGCCGATTGGGCGCGCGCGCCGGTCGCTGGAGCGCTTCGGCGCCGAGGTCCTGCCGCTGGTCGAGAAGGCCGTCGGCCCTCTGGATCGCGTCGGCACCCGCCACCTGCTCGCCCGGACCGGGACGAACTGACAATCCCACCCGCGCTCGCCCCCTGAGCGTCATGAAACTTCGTGAAAGAGGTGTTCCTCCGATGAACAACATGCCCTTCGCCCTCGACCGTCCGGACCACGATCTCGGCCTGCTGCTCGAGCAGGTGCGCAGCGGCAGCGGCCGCGACCTCCTGCACGCCGAGACGCTGCCACCGGCCGCCTACACGTCCAAGGCCTTCTTCGACCTCGAATGCAGCCGGATATTCCGCAAGGAATGGCTGGCGGTCGGGCACGTGGGTCAGATCCCGAAGATCGGCGACTACTTCACCATCGATCTGCTGGGTGAGCTTCTCGTGGTGGTACGCGACACCGCGGGTGAGGTTCGGGTGATGTCGCGCACCTGCCTGCACCGTTGGGCGCCCGTCGTAGAGGGAAAAGGCAACGCCCGCCGCTTCTCCTGCCCGTTCCATCGTTGGGCCTATGGGCTCGACGGACGTCTCGTCGCCGCTCCCTACATGGACAAGATCGCCGATTTCGATCCCAAGCGCTGCACCCTGCCGCAGATCCGCAGCGAGGTGATCGAGGGAACGATCTACGTCTGCTTCTCTCCCGATACGCCGTCGCTCGCGCCGCGCCTCGCCTCCTATATCGAGCAAATGACGCCCTATCGGCTGAAGGATCTGATCGTCGCCTACACCATGGAATTCACTTGCGAATTCAACTGGAAGATCGCGGTCGAGACCTTCATGGAAAGCTACCATCACATCGGCGCCCACGCGGCGACGCTGCAGGCGGAGCACCCCGGCGGTCTTTCCTGGGGTGAGGACGACCACGGCACATGGGCCGCCAGCCACCAACCGCTGCGCCCCGATCTGCCGTCATCGGCCAACCTCGGGTCGGGGCTGCCGCCCTTCGCCGACCTTACAGACGAGCAGGTTCGCGACAGCGGTCTTTACGTCGTCTACCCGTTCAACCTGATCGGCACCCACGCCGACCGAATTCACTGGACCACGTTGGTGCCGGTCGACGTCAACCGCACGAAATGGATCCGCCACGTGCTGGTGCAGCCGGAAGCCGCGGAACTCGCCGATCTCGAACAGATTGCCGAGAAGCTGAAGGCGTCCGGCAAGCGGATCGCCGACGAGGATCTCGCCGTCAACGCCATGCAGCAGTACGGCGCCTCGTCGAGCTACGCGGCGGTCGGTCGCGTCAGCCATCTGGAGAGCGCCGTCTGGCAGCTCTCAGACTATGTCCGCCGGATGATCGCCGACTGAGCCAACCCCACCGACACACGGGATCGATCGACATGGATTACGTTAACTTGGGCCGCAGTGGTCTCAAAGTCTCGCGGCTCGGTCTGGGTTGCCTGACCTACGCACCGCCGCGTCCCGGCGATCATGCCTGGACCTTATCCGAAGAAGACAGCCGGCCTTTCATCCGCAAGGCGCTCGAACTCGGCATCAACTTCTTCGACACGGCCAACGCCTATTCGGGCGGGACCAGTGAAGAGGTGCTCGGCCGCGCACTCAAGGATTTTGCCCGGCGCGAAGACGTGGTGATCGGCACCAAGGTCTTCTTTCCGATGTCGAAGTCGCCGACCTCGGGCGGATTGTCACGCAAGGCGATCATGACCGAGGTCGACGCCAGCCTCAGGCGCCTCGGCACCGACTACATCGACCTCTACCAGATGCATCGCTTCGACTACACGACTCCCATCGAGGAGACCCTGCAGACGTTCGACGACTTGGTGCGCGCCGGCAAGGTTCGCTACATCGGCGCTTCGTCCATGCATGCCTGGCAGTTCCTCAAGCTGATCACCACAGCCGAGCATCACGGCTGGACGCGTCCGGTCTCCATGCAGAGCCACATGAATCTGCTCTATCGTGAGGAAGAGCGGGAAATGGTCGGCTTGTGCCGGGCGGAGGGTATCGGCATGACGCCCTGGAGTCCGCTGGCGCGTGGCCGTCTGACCCGCCCCTGGCAAGCGTCGACACCCCGTGGTGACACCGACCAGTATACCCGCAAGCTCTATGCCCAGACGGAGACCGCCGATCGCGCCGTCGTCGATGCGGTCTGCGCCACGGCCGATGCGCGCGGGGTGCCACCGGCACAGATCGCCCTCGCCTGGCTTCTCGGCAAGTCGCCCGTGGCCGCGCCGATCATCGGGGCCACCAAGCCGCATCATCTCGACGACGCCGTCGCAGCCCTCTCGATCCGTCTCGAGACGGAGGAGATCGCCGCGCTCGAAGCCCCCTACCTGCCCCACCCCGTCGTCGAGTTCAACTGATCCCGCCGTCACGGCTCCTTCGCCGGATCGCCGCATGCCGACCTCTTCCTGGAGTTTCCACAATGAATGCCATCCCTCCCTCCATCGACATTGCCGACGAGCTGCGCACCATGCTCGCCGATAAGCAGGTGCGCTTCCTGATGGCGAGTTATGTCGACATGCACGGCGTGTCGAAGACCAAGATGGTGCCGATCTCCCACCTCGACCAGATGCTCGCCGGATCGGAAATGTTCACCGGCGCCGCCCTCGACGGTGTGCCGCAGCAGGTCAACGACACCGAAGTCGCCGCCTATCCGGACCCCGCCTCGGCAATGGTTCTGCCGTGGGATCGAAGCATCGCCTGGCTGGCGAGCGACCTGCGGCTCGACGGTGCCCCCTTCGACGCATGCAGTCGCAATATCCTGAAGCGCCAGACCGCCGAAGCGGCTTCACTCGGTTACCGCTTCAATCTCGGAATGGAAGCGGAATTCTATGTGCTGAAGAACGATGGCAATGACGAGCCGCTGTCGCCGCGCCGGCTCGCCAAGCCCTGCTACGACGCTTCCAGCGTCCTCGACAACATGGGTTGGCTCAGCGAGATGGTCGACGCCATGAACGAGCTCGGCTGGGACGTCTACTCCTTCGATCAGGAGGATGCACTCGGACAGTTCGAGATCGACTTCGCCTATTCGGACGCGTTGACCATGTCCGACCGTTTCGTCTTCCTGCGCATGATGGCGAACCACCTCGCCCGTCGCCATGGCCTTTTCGCCAGCTTCATGCCGAAGCCATATGCCAACCGCACCGGCAGCGGTGCTCATTTCAACATGTCGCTCGGCGATCTCGCCAGCAGCCGCAACCTCTTCGCAGATCCGGCCGATCCGCGCGGTTGTGGCCTGTCGACCCTCGGCTACCAGTTCACCGCGGGCGTCGTCCGTCACCTGCCCGCGATCTGCGCGGTCGTTGCGCCCACCGTGAACAGCTACAAGCGGTTGGTAAAGCGGGGCAGCATGTCGGGCTTCACATGGGCCCCGATCTTCGCCTGCTACGGCAACAACAACCGCACCAACGCCGTTCGCATCCCGCTCGGCGGCGGGCGCATCGAATTGCGCTCGGCCGATGCGGCCTGCAACCCCTATCTCGGTGCTGCGATGGTGCTTGCCGCCGGTCTCGAAGGCATCCGCGAGGGGTTAGATCCGGGCGAACCGAACCGCGACAACATGTACGAACTCGCCCCGGAGGCGCTCGCCGAACGCGGTATCCGTCAGCTTCCCCGCACCCTTGAGGAGGCGCTCGACGCCTTCGAGGCGGATCCGCTGGCCCGCGCCGTGATGGGGGATCGCATGGCCACCTCCTGGCTCGCCTACAAGCGCGACGAGTGGCTCTCCTACGTGGCCCATGTGTCCGACTGGGAGACCTCGCGTTACCTGCACTTCTTCTGATCGCCGATTTCGACGGGGCCGCGCTCCGCCTTGGAGCGCGCGCACCGATCACACGAACAGAAGGACCGAGACATGCAACAACCGATCATCCAGGCCAACAAGGTCTGCAAGAGTTTCGGCAACGTCCGGGTACTCGACCACATCGATCTCACCGTCGCGCGCGGTGAGGTCCTGTGTCTGATCGGGCCCTCCGGTTCAGGCAAATCAACGTTCCTGCGCTGTATAAACCATCTCGAGAAAATAGACGCCGGCGCGCTCTATGTTGATGGCGAACTCGTCGGCTATCGCCGCGTGGGCAACCGCCTTTACGAACTGCGCGATGCCGAAGTGGCCGCCAAACGAGCCGACATCGGCATGGTGTTTCAGAGCTTCGCGCTGTTCGACCACATGACGGCCCTCGGCAACGTGATCGAGGCACCCATTCACGTGAAGCGCGAACCCCGGAAGGAGGCGACTGAAAGGGCGAAAGCCTTGCTCGATCGGGTCGGTCTCGGCCACCGGATGAACGCCTATCCGAGTGAACTCTCGGGTGGCCAGAAGCAACGGGTGGCTATCGCCCGTGCGCTGGCCATGCGACCGAAGCTGATGCTGTTTGACGAACCGACCTCCGCCCTCGATCCGGAGCTGGTGGGAGAAGTGCTCGACGTCATGCGGTTGCTCGCCGCCGACGGCATGACCATGGTCGTTGTCACGCACGAGATGGGCTTCGCGCGAGAGGTCGGCAGCGCCGTTGCCTTCATGGACGGCGGCCGCGTGGTCGAATACGGCCCACCGAGCACGATATTCGAGACGCCCCAACAGGAGCGTACCCGCGCCTTCCTGTCGAAAATCCTGTAACCGGCGAGGATCTCAAGCCATGACGATTGGACTGCGCATCGCCTACGCCGCCACCGACGACATCGAAAAGTCCCGCGACTTCTACGAAGGCGTTCTCGGTCTCACCCCCAAATTCCGCGATGGTGACCGCTGGATCCAGTTCGGAACCGGCGACACCGCCTTTGCCCTCGCCGCCCTGGATGAGGCACCCGACGGCGCGGCAGGGCTCGTGCTGGTGTTCGGCGTTGACGATCTCGACGCTGCCGTGGCCAGGCTGACCGCCGCCGGCACCGCCGCCGGCCCGGTCCGCGACATGGGCGATCACGGACGGGTGGCGAGCTTCCGCGACCCCGGTGGAAACCGCGTGCAGCTCTTCGCAGCCGGTCGGCGATGATGGAGCCCACGCCCCTGAACCATTACAGCCTCGGGCGCCTCGCCCTGACCGGCGGCGGCGGTCTCAACGACGCTCGCCTTGCTTGGCGGGCCTACGGACGCCTGAACGCCGCCAAAAGCAACTGTGTCCTGCTCCCAACCTATTACACCGGGACCGACCTCTCCTACCTTCCGTGGATCGGGCCGGGCCGGGCCTTCGACACCGACCGGTGGTTCGTCGTCGTCGTCAACATGTTCGGCAACGGCGTCTCCTCATCGCCGAGCCATCTCCCTTCAGGATCGGCGCGCGCTGTGTTTCCGCGCATCTCCGTCGTCGACAACGTCCTGGCCCAGCACCGGCTTGTGACCGAACAGCTGGGAGTCGAGCGGCTCGCCCTGGTGGGCGGCTGGTCACTCGGAGCGATCCAGGCCTGGCACTGGGCAGCGATGTTTCCCGATATGGTGGAGTCGCTGCTCCCCATATGCGGCACGGCAAGCTGCTGGCCGCTCAACCGCGTGTTTCTGGAAGGTGTCAGCGCGGCCCTGATGGCCGATCCCACCTACGCCGGCGGCACCTACACCGCACCACCCGAAGCTGGCCTGCGTGCCTTCGGTCGAGCCTATTGCGGCTGGGCCTACTCGGCCGCCTTCTTTCGCGAGGCCGAATATCAGGCGCTCGGATCGCCGACGCTTGAGGACTTCCTGCGGGCCTGGGAGGAGGAACATCTGGCAATCGATGCCGGCGACCTCCTGGCGATGCTGCGAACATGGAGCAGCGCCGACATCGGCACCATTCCCGGAGCCAATGGCGATCGTGGTGACGCTCTCAGTCGCATTGCCGCGCGCACCATCGCAATGCCCTGCAATCGAGACGCCTATTTCACGCTCGATGAGGCGGCACTCGAAGTCGCCGCCACGCCCGGTGCCGAACTCCGTCCGCTCCTGTCGACCCGTGGACACTGCGCCGGTGCCCCGGGTCGCTTCCCCAGTGAGACTGCCGCGATCACAACGGCCGCGCACGACCTGCTCGATCACCTTTGAACCGCTGATACGCCGAACGCATCGAAGGCCTTTCTTGACGCCACGATCGGAAACAGGATGGAACCGGAAACAGTCACCTGCGATGCCCTCATCCTCGGCTCCGGCTCGGCCGGCCTTGCCGCCGCGCTCGCAGCCGGGGTGGCCGGCCTGACCACGATTGTTGCCGAAAAGACCTCGTTTCTCGGTGGGACCAGCGCGATTTCCGGTGCCGGTACCTGGATTCCCGGCAATCGGCATGCCCGTGCCGCTGGTATTGACGACAGTGCCGAAGACGCCCTCCGCTACATCGAGGCCGCATCCCCTCCCGACTGGGACCGAACCGAGGCACCGCTATGGTCCCGCTTCGCGGCTATGGCTCCGGAGACCCTCGACTTTCTCGAGGCGAATAGCCCCTTGCGTTTCATGCTGGTCGAAGGCGGCGATCCCTTCCCCGATCTGCCTGGGGCTCGGCCGTATGGCCGGATGCTGACACCGCGCCCACTGGCCCCGGCCATTCTTGGACGAGCCTGGGCCGCCCGTATCCGGCCGGCCATGGCGGCCGGGCTGTTCACGTATCCGGAGATCGTCGATCCGGAACTGCAACACCATCCGGTGCGCACCAGCGTTCGTCTGCTGCCGCGGCTGGCGATGCGTTGGTTGCGCGGCAAACGTGGCCGCGGCACCGCGCTCATCGTCGGCCTGTTGCGCGGCTGTCTCGACCGAGGCGTGCGCCTTATGCCAGACTGTCCAGCACGTTCGCTCATCCGTGACGAGGTAACCGGCGATATCTGCGGCGCGATCCTGCAATCGCCAAACGGGCCCATGAGGGTCATTGCCCGGCGTGGCGTGGTCATCGCAACCGGCGGCTTCGAATGGGATCGCGAGCGGCTTGCTCACCACTTTCCCGGTCCCATCGATTGGATCGCCAGCCCGAACGGCAACGCCGGTGACGGACATCGCATGGCCGAAGAGGCGGGCGGCGCCCTCGCCCACATGGACCAGGCCAATATCAATCCGGCGGTACCGATCCGTTACGACGGCCGCCTCCAGGGCATGGCCCTGTTCTTTCACCGGGCTCCGAACGCCATCATCGTCAATCGTCACGGCCGCCGCTTCTTCAACGAGACCATGTTCAACTTCGGAGAGAAGATCGACGAGCGTGACCAGACGGGTTCACCTGTCCATCTGCCGGCATGGCTCATCGGCGATCAAGCCTTCCTGCGCGCTTCGCCGATCCTGCGCCGCCATCGGCGCTACGATCCCAACTGGATGGTGGAAGCACCCGACATCGTCACTCTCGCGGAACGGATCGGCCTGCCACCGGCGGAGCTCAAGGCCACCGTCGCTCGGTTCAACGGTTTCTGCCAGACCGGCATCGACACAGACTTCGGTCGTCGCACTCGCAGCTCCACCACCTCCAGCCATCCCGATCCGATTGGACTTCTGCCGATTGGCGAAGCCCCCTTCATCGCGGTTCCCTTCAACCGTTCCTTCGCCTCCACCAAGGGCGGCCCGCGAACCGATGCACGCGGGCGGGTGCTGCGGCCGGATGGATCGGTCATCAATGGGCTCTATTGCGCCGGTGTGGCCATGGCTAACCCATTCGGCACCCGCGGCATCGGCGCCGGAACCACCATCGGCCCCAATTTGGTGTGGGGTTACGTCTGCGGCCGCGACATCGCGGGCCTGCTCGAGCCGGACTCCGACGCAACGGCGGATCGCATGGTTCCACCGCCGGTGCAAAACATCCATGGCCTCAACGGACGTCGACCATGATCATCGAACCGATTTCGCCCCACTCCCCTCGTCTGCCGTCGCTCCATGCCGTGCGATGTTTTGCCGTCGCCGGTGCCTGCCACAACTTCACCGAGGCCGCGGAAAAACTGGGCGTGACGCAGGGCGCGGTCAGCCGGCTGATGAAAGTGCTTGAAGAAGAAATCGGCCAACGTTTGTTCGAGCGGAGCGGCCATGAAATGGTGCTGACTCCGGTCGGCGCCTCCTATCATCGCGACATCTCCGAAGCGGTCGACCACATTGCCCGGTCGACGGGCCGTCTCCTCCGCTCGTTGGACGATGCGGTTCTGTCCATCAATGCCGTGCCGACTTTCGCGATGCGCTGGCTGATTCCGCGTCTGCCGGCGTTTCGGGCGCTCAACCCCGATGTCCCGGTCGAGGTTACCATTGGCGATGGAACGCCGCATCCGATCCGGGGGCGCAACCGGATCTTCATTCGCTGCGGCGCGCCGCCGTTCGGCGATGCCTCCTCCGTCTATCTGATGAACGAAGAAGTGGCGGCCGTGTGTGCGCCGTCCCTGACGTCGACGGGCGGCGCCTTCGCCGATCCACGTGATCTCCTGCGCCATCCGCTATTGCGCCACACGACGCGCCCGACCGCCTGGACCGAGTACCTGGCGCCCATTGGCCTCGTCCCGCCCGCAGTCGGAAATGCCCCGTCTTTCGAGCACTTCTTCATGCTGACGGAAGCGGCGGCGGCCGGCTTGGGTATCGCATTGATACCTCTGTTCATGATCGAGGAAGAGTTGGCTTCCGGGCGGCTCGTACAAGCCCTGCCAATGATCATGCGCCCCTCCTCTGCCTATCATCTTCTCTACGATCGCGAGGTGGAACGGACGCGTTCGGTCCGCCTGTTCGAAGCGTGGATCCTCGCGACAGCGAAGTCTTCAGTTCGTACGGCAACAACCGCCGCCGAATGGCGCGTGACATGAAGAAAGCGAAGGAAGTCGAAATGATCGACCAGTCACGGTATCGGGACGCCATGGCTCGCCTGGGTGGGGCCGTCAGCGTCGTCACCACCGACGGCCCTGCCGGCCTTGCCGGCTTCACGGCCACGGCCGTCTGCTCGGTCACCGACTCGCCGCCAACCCTTCTCGTCTGTCACAACCGGGCATCGGGAACGCACGAACTGTTCGCGGCCAATGGCGTGCTCTGCGTCAATCTCCTCTCCGCCGCGCAACAAGCCGTCTCCGATATCTTTGCCACGCGCGGGCTTGCACCGTCGGAACGTTTTGCCGCCATCGCCCACCACCACCTCACCACCGGCAGTCCGGCGATCGTCGGCGCGCTCGCAAATTTCGATTGCCGCATCATCTCGACCCGGCAAATTGGAACCCATGATGTCCACTTCTGCGAAGTCATCGACCTCAGCCGAAGCGAAAACGGCGACGGCCTGATCTGGTTCGATCGCGGTTATCACTTCCTGCCCGGATCGACGCCGCCGACCACACCGGTATCGCCGCGAGACGCCGATGCCGCAACGGCCGAGCGCGCCTGACCGCCGCGTCGCCCCTCTTCGAGGGTGATGCACAGAGCCCTTTTACCGACAACGGAACTGCCATGATGATGGTCTCCACGCCTCGCCTCGACCTTCTCGTCGCAGACCGACAGGATGATCGCGGCTCGATCGTGCGGCTCGATCTCGTCCGCGCCGACGGCGGCATCCTGCCTGCGTTTTCCGCCGGCGCTCACGTCGAGATCGACATCGCCTCGCTTGACGACAGCCATTCCCTGCGGCGGCGCTATTCGCTGTGGGGCGATCCGGCCGATCGCTATCGCTGGCGTCTGGGTGTCCTGCTCAGCCCGGCATCCCGTGGTGGATCACAAACACTCCACACCCGGGCTCACCGCGGTTCCCGCATCGCCGTTGGCTCTCCGGCGAACGACTTCCCGCTCGCGCCCGAGGGCGCTGCCGTTCTCGTCGGCGGAGGTATCGGCATTACGCCACTTCTCGCCATGGCCTACACGCTGACCGCCGAAGGGCGCCCCTTCGTCCTTCATTACGTCACACGGTCGGCCGAACGCACAGCCTTTCTCGATCTCTTGCCGACATTTCCCTTCGCCGACCGCATCCGCCTTCACCATGACGACGGCATCGGAGCCCCGCCGTTCGATCCCGCGCGCGATCTCGTCGCGCCTGACGGCGACGCCCATCTCTACATCTGCGGTCCCGGAGGCTTCATGGACCACTGCAGGGCGATGGCCCTTGGGCTCGGTTGGGAAGCGGCTCGAATCCACCAGGAAGCCTTCGGTGCCGACATCGATACCACCGGCTCCACCTTCGAGGTGGTTGCTCGGCGCTCGGGAGTCACCGTGCGGGTCGGGCCTGGAGAAACCATTGCCAACGCCCTCTCGGGTGCAGGCGTCCCCGTCGAAACGTCCTGCGGCGAAGGGGTTTGCGGGGCCTGCGCCTGCGACGTCCTCGAGGGCCAACCCGATCACCGCGATCACGTTCTCACCGACGAGGAAAAGGCCCGCGGCGACCAGATCTTGATCTGCTGTTCGCGAGCCTTCGGTCATCGGCTGATACTCGACCTTTAAGGCCACAAGATATTTTGGCTAAGGGCTTGATTGAGATACATGTAATCTTTGGCCGCGATGCTCGATCTCACTCAAGGTGTAACGCCATAGATTTCAGCCGCCCTTTCGGGAGCGAGATAGCCGTTGCGGATGTCGGCCAGCACCTTTTCCCGCGCGCGTTTTCTCGGGTCGCCGAACCCGCCGCCGGCGCCGGTGATGATGCGGATGACGTCGTCACGGTCGACGCGGATGCCGGAGCCGTAGGCGAAGCGTTGGGAGGAGCCGTCCTTGCGCAGGATCAGGGCGTAGTTGGCCGAGCCTTCGCGACCGCCGTCGAGCGCCCAGGGCAGGATGCGGCTGCGGGTGTAGCCGAGCGTCAGGAAGCTGTCGTCGCGGCGGATGCGGTAATCGAGGCGGATGCCCCGGCCGCCAATGAACTCGCCCTCGCCGCCGGCATCGCAGTTGATCTCCATGCGATCGATGGTGAGCCCATTGCGCGCCTCGGAAATCTCGGCCGGGCAATTGAAGGTCTCGCCGTGCACGGCCGAGAAGATGGCCGAGTTGCCATCACGACCGTCGGCGGCGCCCCAGCCACCGATCTGCGGCTCGATGATGGTGTACTGGCGGCCGGTGTCGGGATGGATGCCGCCGATGAAGGTTCCGGCAATGGAGGCGAAATGACCCGCCGGCAGCCGGCCGGGAAGATGCGGCGCCAGGCAGCGCCAGATGAGATCGGTCACGCGGATGCCGACCTCGTAATAGAAGCCGACCGCCGCCGGCTCCTTGGCGTGGAACACGGTGCCCTCGCGGGTCAGCAGCCTGAGCGGGCGGAAAGAACCTTCGTTGGCCGGAGACTCCGGCGAGGTCAGTGCCTTGAAGATGACCTGTGCCGACACCATGGTGTCGTCGTGCCCGGCGTTGGTCGGCCCGTCGGTCTGCTCGGGATTGTCGCGCAGGTCAACCACGAACTCCGTCTCGGAAATCGTGATCCTGACGTTGAAGAAGCGGCCGTCGTCCTGCTCCTCGGAAAGCTCGAACGTGCCGTGAGGCAGACCGGCGAGCGCGGCAAGGGAGATTTGCTCGCCGAAGTCCATGAAATTGACCATGGCAGCGTCGAAGGTCTCGATGCCGTATTTCTCCGCGAGATCGGCAAGACGGCGCGCGCCTATCCGCACCGAAGCGATGGCGGCCCAGAGATCGCCCTCGATGAAATCGGGCATGCGGGAATTGACCGTGATGATGTCGAAAATCCCGGAGATCGGCTGGCCTCTGGAAATCATCTTGATGGCCGGAAGGCGCAGCCCTTCCTGGAAGATCTCGCGGGCATCGGATGACAGCGACCCCGGCGACTTGCCGCCGACGTCGGAGTTATGGGCGATATTGGCGGTCCAGGCGATCAGCCGATCGCCAACGAATACCGGCATGGCGACGACGAGGTCGTTGAGGTGGGTGACGCCGCCGTAATAGGGGTCGTTGGTGATGAAGACGTCACCGGGTTCGATGTCGCCCGGCTTGTCGAACTTGGCGATCAATACCTTAACCGACTTGTCGAGCACGCCGATAAAGCCGGGAATACCGGCACCGGAGCTGGCGAGCTGACCTTTCGCGTCCAGGATACCGGTACCCATGTCGAGCACCTCGTAGATGATCGAGCTCATCGCCGTCTTGCGCATGGCGGCAAACATCTCATCGGCCGTCGCCTGCAGGGAGTTCTGGATAATCTCCAGCGTGATCGGATCGTAAGCCTTGCCGGTCATCGGTTCCCCTCCCTCAGTTCTTGATCCGGATATGGATGTTGCCGAAGCCGTCGATCTCGACCCGATTGCCGGGATGAACGACCACGGTTGTGCCGGAATCCTCAACGATGGCCGGGCCGGCGAAAGTCATGCCGGGCTTCAGTTTGTCGCCATCGTAGATCGCGGCCTCGTGGATGCCATCAAGCGCATAGTCCACCGTGCGACGCCCCTTGAGGGCCACGGAGGCAGGCTCGTCGGACAGCGGTTTGGCCACCATCGTGAGCTTGCCGACTTCGGCGGTGGCGACCAGATGAATGCCGACCAGTTCCACCGGAGCTGCGAGGCGATAGGTATATTCGCGCTCATAGGCCTCGTGGAAGGCCGTCTCGATCGCTCCGAGCCGGACATCGGTAACCGGGCCTTCCAGGAGCACTTCCGTGGTGTGCTCCTGGTTCTGATAGCGGAACTTGCCGTAACGAAGGAAGCTGACCTTGCCCGCATCCACCCCCTCGGCGGCGAACTGGCCCAGCGCCAGCTTCTCGGTTTCGGCATAGAGCGCTTCGATCTCCACAGCGGCTCCCGCCTTGAGGTCGGCCAGATGAGTAACGAAGAAGTCTCGCCGGAGGTCGGACATCATCATGCCCCAGGCCGAGAAGACGGAGGCGCCGGCGGGGATCACCACCTTGGAGACACCGAGTTCGGCAGCAAGCGCAGCCGCATGCATGGCCCCTCCGCCGCCGAAGGCGACGAGCGTGAAATCGCGCGGATCGTGGCCGCGGTTGAGCGACACCAGCTTCAGCGCATTGACCATGTTGTTGTTGGCGATGCGGACGATGCCGCGCGCCGCTTCGTCGACGGAAACGCCAAGCCGTTCGCCAACCGCCTCAAGCGCCGTCTCGACGGCCGTCATGTCGGCCACGACCGAACCACCGCAGAAATAGTCTCGGTTGATGCGGCCGAGCCAAAGGTTGGCGTCGGTGGTGGTGGCGTTGGTACCACCCCGGCCATAGGCGGCCGGCCCCGGCACCGCGCCCGCCGATTGCGGGCCGACATGCAGCTTGGAGAAATCGTCGACCCAGGCGATCGAACCTCCGCCGTTACCGATTTCGACGAGGTCGACCACCGGCACCATGATCGGATAACCAGCCGAGCGCTTGTCGCGCTCGATCCAGTAGTCGGTCATGATGCGCACCCGGCCGTTTTCGATCAGCGAGCATTTGGCGGTCGTGCCACCGATGTCGAGGGCGAGCACATTCGGCTCGCCGATCAGCTTGCCGAGCTCGGCGGCGCCCCAGAAGCCCGAGGCGGGCCCGGATTCCACCATGGTGATGGGGATCTTGGAGACGGATGAGACCGTCTCGACACCGCAATTGGACTGCATGATGAAGAGGCTGCCGGCAAACCCCTTGTCGGCAAGGCCGTCGCTGAGGCGCGTCAGATAGCGTTCGGCAGTCGGCTGGACATAAGCCGACAAAACGGTGGTGCTCGACCGCTCGTATTCGCGCCATTCGCGGGTGATTTGATGCGAGGAAACGACCGCCACCTCCGGCCACAGCCGCCGGATCTCCTCGAGCGCGGCGCGCTCATGGGAAGGATTGGCGTAGGAGTGCAGGAAGCAGACGGCAATCGCCTCGACGCCGTCAGCGCGGAAATCGTCCAGGATCGCTGGCAGGACCGACAGATCGAGCGGGCGCATTTCCTCGCCCTTGTAGCTCATGCGGCCGGGGAGTTCGCGGCGCAGATAGCGCGGCACGAAGGGCTCCGGCTTGCGGTAATGCAGGTTGAAGAAGTCCGGCCGGTTACCGCGGGCGATCTCCAGGCTGTCGCGAAATCCCTCGGTGGTGATCAGACCGACCTTGACGCCCTTGCGCTCGGTCAGTGCATTGATGACCACCGTGGTGCCATGAGCGAGAAAATCGACGGTCGACGGATCGACGCCGCCCTTGTCGAGCACATTGAGCACGCCCTGCTCGAAATTCGGCGGCGTGGTATCCGACTTGGCGGTGATGACACGGGACTCGCCAGTCAACTTGTCGGTCTCGAAGCAGACGAGATCGGTGAAGGTACCGCCGACATCCGTGGCGACGCGAATGGTCTTGGTGCTCATGGTTCTCAGGTCCTCTTGATCCGGTCGTGCAGGAGCATGGCCAGCGCACCCGGCAGCTTCAGAGCCTCGGCAGCCTCGACCCGCTCGTCGGTGTAGTGCCCCGCGACGTCGAGGCAATTGATGGTGCCGATGACCTCGCCGGCAACGACGATGGGCACATTGATCACGGATTCGCAGCCGAGCGACTGGATCAGCAGGTGGTCGTCGAACACCTTGGCGATATCTTCGATGCTATTGGCTACAAACGTCTTTTTCTGCTTGAGAGTGACCTCGGACCAGTGGGTCTCGTTGTAGGGCTTCGTGCCGGAAACCGGGTAGGCGTCCGGCATGTTGGAGTAGACGCGCTCCGCCGAGCGGCCGCGCGTGTCGGCCGTCATGACCGTGAAAAGCTTCACGCCGATCAATTGGCGCGTCAGCTCCTCAAGGGCGGCAAAGACAACATGCGGCTGATCGGTGGCCGTCCCGACCGCGTCGGTGAAATTGGAAAGATCGGTCATTGCTGGATATCCGTTCGGATCGGAGGAAGGTGCGGATCAGCGGACGCCATAGATCGCCTCCGCTCGCTCGGCCGTTATGTAGCCATCGCGAACATCTCGTTGCACAGCGACAGGGTCGCGCTGGCGCGGATCGCCATAGCCGCCGCCGACACCGGTGACGACATGCACGACATCGTCGCGATTCAGGGGAATGTTGGTGCCGAAGGCGTGGCGCTCGGGCTCCTGGCCGCGCCTCAGGACCTCGACGAAGTTCGGCGTGCCGTCGACACCGCCGGCGGCGCCCCAGGGCGGTATGCGGGTACGCGTATAGCCGAGGCTGAGGAAGTTGTTGTCGGCGCGCACGCGGTAACGCACCGAAATGCCCTTGCCGCCACGCCAGCGCCCGTCGCCGCCTTCCGCCGTCGTCAGGGCCAGTTCATCGACAGTCAGGCCATAGCGCGCCTCGGCCACTTCGGCGGGACAGTTATAGGTCTCGCCGTGAAAGCCGGAGAAGATGGCCGCATTGCCATCGCTCCCTCGCATGGCACCCCAACCGCCGACTTGTGGTTCGACGATGGTATAGTGGCGTCCCGTATCAGGGTGCCGGCCGCCGATGACGGTCCCGCAAATCGAGGCGAAGTTGCCGGCCGGCACGATGTCGGGAATGTGAGCGGAGAGACAGCGCAAGATAAGGTCAAAAAGCCGGATCTCGACTTCGGCATAATAGCCCATCGCGCCCGGTGCCTCGACATGGAATACCGTGCCCGGGCGCGTCAGCAACTTGAGCGGTCGATAGAAGCCGCCATTGCCCGGCGCGTCCGCGTCGGCGACCGCCTTGAAGGCGAGTTGCGCGGATATTTCCGACCCCTCTCGGCTGGAGTTGGACGACCCTTTCTGGGGCGGGTTGTCGGTGAGATCGATGACGAAACTGTCGTCGGTGATGTCGACGACCACCTTGTAGATCGCGCCGTCGTCCTGTTCCTCGGCAAAGGCATAGTGGCCGTTCGGCAGGCGAGCGATCCCGGCGAGCGCGTGCTGTTCGCCGAGGCGCATGAAGTCGGCAAGGGCAGCGGTAAAGCAATCGGCGCCGTACTTGCCGACGAGTTCGAGGATGCGTCGCTCGCCGATGCGTACGCCGGCAATTCCGGCCCACAGATCGCCATGAAGAAAATCCGGCAGACGCGAGTTCACCGTCAGGATGTCGAACACCGCATCATTGGCGACGCCGGCGGAGAACAGCTTCACCGCCGGAACGCGGATACCCTCCTGAAAGATCTCGGTCGCCTCCGACGACATCGAACCCGGCACGTTGCCGCCAACGTCGTTCCAGTGGGCGATGTTGGCGGTCCAGGCAACGATGCGTCCGTCCGCAAAAACGGGCAGCGCCAGGATCATGTCGTTGAGATGGGTGACTCCGCCCCAATAGGGATCGTTGGTGGCGAAGAGATCGCCTGGCCGGATGGTCTCAACGGGGTGCTTGTCGAGGATACGCTTTACCGCCTTGTCGAGAACGCCGACGAAGGCCGGGATGCCGGCGCCGGAGGCGGCGATCTCTCCGTCGGCGTCGCAGATGCCGCTGCCAAGGTCGAGCACTTCATAGATGATGGCGCTCATCGACGTCTTGCGCTGGGCGGCGAACATTTCGTCGGCGACCGCCTCGAGGGCGTTCTGAATGATTTCGAAGGTAACCGGATCGAAGCCGCTCATGACTCTATGGCTTTCCTTTTTCGCAAACCGCACCATTCGGCGACAAAGAGAGCGATGACCTTGGTGGTCTCCAGCATCGAGGCGAGGTCGGTTTTCTCAGCAGCGCTGTGGCTGCCCGATCCGCAGGAGCCGTAGCAGAGCGTCGGGATGTGATGATAATGGTCGAACTGGCGAGCGTCGCTGGTAGCCGTCTGACTGAAACGCTCGAGCGGAGTGCCGAAGACCCGTTCGTGGACGCTTTCCAGCACGGCCTCCGCCTCGCTGCCCGGCTGGAAGACATGGCCATCGGCCTGAAATCCGATCCAGGTGAGAGCAGGTGGGTCCGGCTGGCCGAGTGCGGCGGCGCAGTCGGCGACCGTCTTCAGCACGCGCGACCTGACCGAAGCTAGGTCGTGGCCCGGCAGCACCGACAGGCGGCATTCGATCTCGCACCAGGCGGGCACCGAGCCCAGCCAGTCGCCACCATGGATCTTGCCACAACTGAACTTGACTGGATTTTCGATGTGACGGAACCAGGGATCTGCCTTTGCCTCGACGTTGATGGTGTCGGCCAGCCGTTGCAACGCGGCAATGTAGTCGAAAGCGGAGAGGATGGCGCTGGCGCCGGCCTGAGCCTCGAGCACATGGACCGGTCGGCCAAGAATGCGGAGGCGAAACCACACCGAGCCGAGTTCGGCCCTGAGCAGCCGATTGTCCATTGCCTCCGGGATCAGGCAGGCGTCGGCCCGATAGCCGCGCACGATGGTCGACAGGGCACCGTTGCCGGTGCATTCCTCCTCGCTGACCGTTTCGACGAAGACATCCGCCGCCGGCTCGAACCCGAGGTCGGCGAGCGCATCGAGGGCGAAGACCATGGCGGCAACGCCGACCTTCATGTCGTTGGCGCCGCGACCGTACATGAAGCCGTCGCGGACGACCGGTTCAAACGGCGGTGACGCCCACTGCTCCAGCGGACCTGGAGGCACCACGTCGATATGGCCGCAGAGGATCAGACTACGGCCCTTGGGCGCCGCGACTTGATGGTGCGCCACGACCTGGATGGCTTTCGAATAGTCGACGTCGACGGCCGGCGAATAGCCGGGTTTGCCTTCGATCGGCACGTCGTCGAGACTATAGCGATCGACTTGCCAGCCCCGACCGGCAAATTCGCCGGCCAGCCAGTCCTGGCAGGCAGCCTCGTTGCCGCGCACCGAGGGGAAGCGAACCAGATCGGCAAGCCAGCCGATCTGACGCTCGCGATTCCCTTCGACGGCGGCGGAGATGGCGGCGAGGAGATCGCCTCGGGATTCCGACACGGTCGAGACCCTCAGAAGGCTTGCGGATAATGCTGGCGGGCGAACGCTTCCGAAATGTAGCCAGCTTTGAGATCGGCGAGCACGGCTTCCTTCGGTCGGGCCTTGGGATCGCCGTAGCCTCCCCCGCCGCCGGTGGTCAGTTCCAGCACGGCATCCTTCGGCACGGCGAACCGCGTGGTCTTGGGAATTGAGACATACCGGCCATCGGGGAAGCGTACCCCCACATCGTTCGGCACCGCGACACCACCCCCGGCAAGCCCCCAGGGATCATTCTTGGTGCGTTCGACGACGGTGGTGATGTAGATGTCCTCGGTCATGCGGAAGAAGAAGTCGACCCCAGCGCCACCGCGCCATTCGCCGGCACCGCCGCTGTCCTGTCTCAACGCCATGCGATCCATCAGCCAGGGGTTCTTGGCCTCCCACACCTCGATCGGCGAGAAGCGAGTCGCGCTTTCGGAGATATGCAGCATGGTGCCGCCGTCACCGCCCTTCCAGGCGCCCTGCCCGACCGGATGCGGCGAGCCATCGGCCCAAGGCTCGCCAGTCTTCTCACGCGTGCCCCACCAAACCACCGAGCAGATGCAGCCGCCGCTCTGCGCTGGAACGGCCTCCGGGATCGCCTCGGCAATCGCCTTGTAGATCACTTCGATCGCCTGGTCGGCCGGCCATCCGTAGAGGAAGCAGGGTGACGGAGGCAGCGGGTGGAACATGGTGCCCGGCCTTGTCACCACCTCGATCGGGCGGAAATGCCCCTCATGCGGGGCTTCTCCGTAACCGGCGAGCATGGTGATGGCGACGCGAGCGCAGGAAATCGTCGAGGGTACCGGACAGTTGACCGGGCCGGGGCGGGCCTCCGGGGTGTTGCTGAAATCGAGGCGAACCGTGGAGCCCTCGACCTCGACGACGATCTCGAAGGGAATCCGCTCGTCGGAGATACCGTCGCTGTCCATCTCGCCGCGAGCGACATAGCGGCCGTCGGGGATCTTTTCGAAATAGGAACGGACGATGCGCTCGCCATGATCGAACATGTTTTCGATGGCGTTGCCAAACGCCTCGCGGCCAAAGCGCTCGACAACCTCGCGAAAGGCCGTGGCGCCGACCCGGCAACCGACCACCTGGGCGTTGAGGTCACCGGCGACGAATTTCGGTACCCGGCTGTTGGCGACGACCATGCGGTAGATGTCGTCGTTGAGTTCGCCTTTTTTATAGATCTTGACGCCTGGATAGATCGTACCTTCCTGGAAGACGTCTATCGTGTCGGTGCAGTAGGGATCCTTGCCGGCAATGTCGAGCCAATGGCCCTTGATGGCGGTGTAGCCGATGAGCTCGCCATCATCGAGATAGACCGGGTTGACCACCGCCAGATCCTGCGGATGCGAACCGGTTCCATAGGGCCAGTTGTACATGATCATGTCGCCGGGAAACAGGTTGTCCGTCCCGCCGACGTTCTTCACGGCCTCTTCGACGCAGAAATTCAACGTGCCCATGAACATGGGCAAGCTCGGCGCCTGGGCGAGCAGGCGCATCTCGGGATCGTAGATGGCGACGGCGAAATCGAGCACCTCGTAGATCACCGGCGAGAAAGCGGTACGCACCAGCGCCCGTTTCATCTGGTTGGCGGCCGAGTTGAGCGCGTGACGGACGACCTCGGTGGTAACCGGATCGGCAGCCGCGGGATCGCCGGTGCGAACGGCGCCAGCACGATGGAGAATGGTGTTGCTGGTCAACATGATCAGGCGGCCTTGCGTTGGAGGACGAGTTCGCCGAAGCGACCGGTCGAGGCGGACCAACCGGCGTCGAGATACAGCGTGGCGGTGCTTTCGGTAACGATGGCCGGCCCTTCGAAACCCTGGCCGATGGACGCGCGTGGAACGACGCGGAAGGCCATCCGCCGTTTCTCGGTAAAGGAATAGGCGTCGACCGTTTCCTCATCCACATCCTTGGCGGCTGTGGCAGCGGACGTGGCTCCGCGGCGGGGCAGCGGCGCGCGCTCGGAAGCGCGGATGGAGACGATCTCGACGACGCCAGGCAAAACAGCGTCGAAGCTGCGGCGGTATTCCTCGGCGAAGACGGCACCGATTTCGGTGGCGGACGAGGCGAACCGGCTGCCGGCGATCGGGACCTCGATCGACAACCAGTGTTCCTGCCCCTTGTAGCGGAGGTCGAGACGGGCGCTCTTGACCGTTTCGGGAGCCCCGTGGCCGCCGCGAGCGGCGATCTCGCCGAACAGCTCGGCGAGGAGATCGCTCGCCGTTGCGACGCCGGCATCGTCGAGATCCATGATCCGGGTACGGGCGGCGGACTGCACCATATCGGCGCCGAGCAACCCCCAGGCGGAGAAATTGCCGGCGAGCGGCGGCACGACGATCTTGGTCATTCCCAGTTCTTCGGCCAGCAATGTCGCCATCATCGGTCCTGCACCGCCGAAGGGCAGCAGCACCATCGTGCGCGGATCGAGACCCTGCTCGACCGAAACCTCGCGCATGGCATTGGCCATGGACGAAGCGGCGATCCGCAACACGCCGATGGCCGTGGCCTCGACGGTCTGGCCGATGGCTGCGGCAACGGGAGCGATTGCCGCTTCGGCCTTGCCGAAATCGAGCGTGATACCGGAGGCAAGCCTTCCCGGCCCCAACATGCCGAGGAAGGCGGCGGCATCGGTTGTCGCGGGCTCCGTGCCGCCCTTGCCGTAGCAGGCAGGTCCCGGTGCGGCGCCAGAGCTGCGCGGACCAACCCGCATCAGCCCGCCAACGTCGATATGGGCGATGGACCCGCCGCCGGAGCCGATGGACCGCACGTCCACCCATGACGTCTGGATCGGCATGTTGTCGATCGTGCCTTCGTAAAGCACCTGCGGCTCGCCATTCAGGATCAGCGCGGTATCGAAGCTGGTACCGCCCACGTCGGCGGTGATCAGCGCTTCGATACCGAGCATCTTGGCCACCTCGCTGGCACCTTGGGCGCCGGCAACCGGCCCCGACATGATGGTTTCGAACGGGCGCTCCTCGGCCTCGCCGAAGGTCATCGAGCCACTGCCCGAGCGGGTGATCAGCGACGTGCCGCGAAAGCCAATCTCGCGCAGGCTGGCATCGAGACGCTTGAGATAGCTCGACATGCGAGCACGGACGAAGGCGTCGATCACCGTGGTCGAGGTACGCTCGTATTCGCGATACTCGCCGGAAATACGATGCGATAGCGAAAGGCCGCCGGCAAAGCCACAATCGCGGGCGATGGCCTCGATACGCGCTTCATGGACCGGATTGGCATAGGCGTTGATGAGGCAGATGGCGATACTGTCGACACCTTCTGCCATCAGCGTTGTGACCGCCTCACGCACGGTCGCCTCGTCGAGCGATCGATAAATGTCTCCGTCGGCGCGTATGCGCTCGTCAACCTCGAGACGGAGATGGCGCGGCACCAGGGGTTCCGGCTGCTTCCAGAACAGATTGTACATCTCGGCGCGGTCGCCGCGGCGGATTTCGAGAACATCCCGAAAGCCTTTGGTGGTAATGAGACCAACCTTGGCGCCACGACGCTCAAGAAGCGCGTTGAGGCCCACGGTGGTGCCATGGAGAAAGAACTCCGCCCGCTCGATCACCCGGCGCGGCACGCATTGCCGCACGGCGTCGATGACGCCTATGTCAGGGGAAGCGGGGACGGTTGGAACCTTGCCCTCGACCGTCTGGCCGGTTTCCTCGTCGTAGTAGACGAGGTCGGTGAAGGTTCCACCGATATCGACTCCAATGCGTGTCGCCATGACTGGGTCCTAATGGTTAGCCGGGGATCGGATGCCCCCGTGAGGCCGAGCGAAGGTCCGAGCCCCGTGGGCGTCGGACCAATGATCATTGCCGAATACCGGACGGGTTGGAGGCAGAGGCGCGGATGGCGTCGCGCAAGCGGGCCTCCTCTTCGGTGACGACCGGCACCGCACCGATGAGACGCCGGGTATAGTCATGACGGGGGGCGGCGAAGACCTCTTCAACGCTGCCGCTCTCGACCATATGGCCGCTTTGGAACACGCTCACCGTGGTCGCGATGGCGCGCACCACGGCAAGATCATGCGTGATGAACAGATAGGTGAGTCCGCGCTCGACCCGCAGGCGCTCGAGCAGCTGCAGCACGCGCGCCTGCACCAGCACGTCGAGCGCCGAGGTTGGCTCGTCGAGCACGATCAATTCGGGCTCGCAGGCGATCGCCCGCGCGATCGCCACGCGCTGCCGCTGGCCGCCAGAGAGGCTTCGCGGCGAGCGGCGCGCATAATCCGCCTCCAGTCCCACTTCGTCGAGCAGCGAAGCAACGCGAGACGGACGCTCCGAGGATGGACCGATGCCGTGCACGTCGAGCGGCAGACGGATGCTCGCACCGATGCTGCGCCGGGGATTGAGCGCGGACAGGGGGTTTTGCTGCACCAGTTGGAGGGCGCGGCGGTGCTCGGTCTCGCGTGTCGCCGGCAAGGGCACGCCATTGAAGCGGATCTCGCCATTGGTCGGCCGGGTGAGGCCGAGAACGAGATTGGCCAGCGTCGTCTTGCCCGATCCGCTTTCGCCGACAATGGCGTGGCAGCCCCGCCGTTCGAAAGCGAGCGAGACGCCCTCCAGGGCGACCACACGGTTGCCATCGGCCTCGAAGGTCTTGCCCAAACCGCGAAACTCAAGGATCGGCTCGCTCATGGCTGCATCTCCCAAGGCTCGCCACAGCCCTCATGCACGATCAGCGGATTCTCGAAATCGGGACTGCGTTCGGGCAGATCCGGCAGCCCGCTCCCGGAAATCTTGGGAATGGCCGCCAACAAGGCGCGCGTGTAGGGATGGCGCGGATCGGAGAACAGTTGCCCCGTCGTGGCATGCTCGACGATGCGGCCGCGATAGATCACGTAGACGCGGTCTGCAAATTCGCGCACCACGCCGAGATTGTGCGAGATCAGGAGCACGGCGGTACCGCGCGTGGCGGCGAGATCGCGCATCAACTCCAGCGTCTGAGCCTGAACCGTCACGTCAAGCGCCGTTCCCGGCTCGTCGGCGATGAGCAGCGCCGGGCGGTTGGCCAGCGCCATGGCAATCATGACGCGCTGGTTCATGCCGCCCGACAGCTGGAAAGCATAGGAATTGAGCGCCCGTGCCGGGCCCGGAATGCTGACCTCGGCCAGCGCGGCTTCGGCACGGGCGTCCGCGTCGCGATCGGACAGCGCCGGCTCGGCAACGCGCAGAACCTCGCGAAACTGGCCGCGGATGCGAAAGATCGGGTTCAGCGCCGAGGTCGGATCCTGGAAGATCATGGCGACGCGTCGGCCGCGCAGGCGACGGATGTCGCGGCCGCCGGCAGCCGCCTCGACGCCATCGACGCGGATGGAACCGGCGACCTCGACATTGCCGGCGTCCTGGAGCAGCCCCATGGCGAGGCGGGCGGTAACCGATTTGCCGGAGCCGGATTCACCCACCAATGCAACCTTTTCGCCGGCTCGGACGTGCAACGAAATGCTGTGGAGCACCTTCGATCGGCGCCAGCGGCCAAAGGTCAATTCCAGATCGCGGATGGACAGAACGGGTTCCATCATCTCAGCCCTCCGCCTCGAACGCTTCGCGCAAGCCGTCGCCCAAGAGGTTGAACCCGAGGACGATGACGAGAATGGCGACGGCCGGCCAGACGGTGAGCCACCAGGAACTGGGCATGTATTTCGCGCCCTCGGCAACCATCGAGCCAAGATCGGGCGTCGGCGGCTGTACGCCGAGGCCGAGGAAGGACAGCGACGATGCCATGAGGATGACGAAGCCGACGTCGAGCGTCATCTTGGTGACGATTGACGGCAGGCAGTTGGGCAGGATCTCGCGGAAGATGATATGGGACGTCGAGGCCCCGATGGTCTCGGCGGCGAGCACGTAGCCTTCGTTCGCCTCGGCTCGCGTCACGTTGTAGACGAGGCGCGCGTACCAAGGCCACCACATGGCGGTGATCGCCAGCATGCCGTTGAGAAGCGTCGGTTCCAGGAAGCCCATGATGGCCATGGCGAGAACCAGAGGCGGGACGGCGAGGAAAACGTCGGTGACGCGCATCAGCGCGTAGTCGACCCAGCCACCCTTGTAGCCGGCGAGAAGACCGACCACGACGCCGATCGGCGTGGCGATGGACAGCACCACAACGGCCATGATCAGCGCCAGCTGATAGCCGTAGACGATACGGGTGAACAGATCGCGCCCCATGGTATCGGTGCCGAACCAATAGGTGCCGTCTGGCGCAGCATTCATCGAGGCGAAGTCACCGACGGGACCGACATGCTCGGGATATGGCGTGAGAACATCGGCGAAGATCGACAGAACCAGGATCACCACGACGATCAGCAGGCCCATCACCGACAGCGGGTTGGAGAAGAAGGTGCTCCAGACCTTGGACGACGGCAGGCGAGCAAAACTTGGGAGAGAAGGACGCCGGGCCATATCTCAGTGCCTTCTCGACGACAGGCGGATGCGCGGATTGACGACGGTGACCAGGATATCGACGACGATATTCATGATCAGGAAGGCCGCGGCGATGATCAGCACCGTGCCGACGATGGCATCGAGGTCCTTGCGCAGGATGACGTCGACGCCGTAGCGGCTGAGACCCGGCCAGCCGAATACCTTCTCGACCAGAAAGGCATTGCCCAGCAGCGCGGCGAACTCGAGACCGAGGATGGTGAGCGTCGGAATGAAGGCGGGCGCGAAGGCATAACGGCTGGCGACGCGCCAGGGGCGGAAGCCATAGGCCTGGGCCATCTCGATATAAGGCTTGCCGTAGACTTCGATCATGTTGGAACGGGTCAGGCGCGCCACCTGCCCCATACCGCCGAGAGCCAGCGCCACTGCCGGCAGGATGAGATGATGCAGCGCATCGGCAAACGCCACGAGGTTGCCGGAAAGCAGGCTGTCGAGCAGGTAGAAACCGGTCACTGTCGGCGGGACGGGAGTCGCGTCGAGCAGTCGCCCTTCGATGGGAAAAATCGGCCAGAAATATCCGAAGACGAGCTGGAGGATAACGCCCCAGACGAATGCCGGCGTACAGACGCCCAGAAGGGCCACGATCCGCCCGACATGATCGATGAACCGTCCGCGAAAATGGGCCGAAATCGCGCCGATCGGCAGGCCAAACAGCGCCATGATCAGACCCGAAACCACCACGAGTTCGAGCGTCGCCGGCAGGAACTGGGCGATATCGGTCGACACCGGCCGATTGGTGAACAGCGACTTGCCGATGTCACCATGCGACAACGCTTTGACGAACTCCCAATACTGGACCGGTATCGGCTCATCGAGATGACGGTCGGCCCTGAGGGCAGCCACCTGTTCGGCGGAGGCATTGGCTCCGAGAGCAATGCGAGCCGGATCACCGGGCATCACCCTGGCCACGGCAAAGATGAGGATGGAGATGCCGACCATGACGATCAGCGACGCCTTGAGGCGCGAATAGAGGGTCTTCCAGATCATGTGATCGCCACCACCTTGCGACGCGAGACGCCGGTACGTCGCGGAGGGATTCCCAGCCGCGCCGCTTCCGCGGCACGGGACGCTGCCCGCACCGCGATATCGGAGAAGGCCGCCGGACCGGTGGTCCGGCGGACCGTCAGCTCTTGACGCTCATGGTTCGGAAGATGAGGTTGAAGTTGTCGAGCGTCCGCTTCGACGTATCTTCGAGCGTTGGAACGGTGACCGCATCGCGGGCCACGAAAACGCCAGTGAACTCGTAGGCGAAAATTGTTGGCGCGAGGTCGCGGAGCCGGGCATTGAGTTCCTTGTAGATCGCTTCTCGTTTGGCCGGATCGGTTTCGCTGCGACCGGCTTCGAGCAGCGCGTCCACCTTGTCGTCCTTGAGATGCTCGGCGGACATCCAGGTGGGCGGAACCTTGGATGAATACATGTTGTAGAGCAGCGAATCCGGATCAGGCGTGACAGCTGACACGGCGATTTCGACCGCATGCGGAGCGGTGTCCGGCTTGGTCACCTGGTCGGAGACCAAAACCCAGGGGGTCTTGACGACGTTGACCGGGAAACCGAGCTTGGAGAACGTCGCCTGCATTAGAAGCGCGATGCGTTCGCGAGCCGGAACCTCGGCGATCCAGGCGATGTCGAGCGGGCTCTTCTTGGGATCGTACTTGCACTGCGCGAGCTCTTCCTTGGCCTTGGCCATGTCCTGCTTGATATCGGGCAGGCTGGGGTCGAAGCCGAGAAGACCGGACGGCAGCGGACCCTTCATCGGGATGCCCTGGCTGAACTTGTCATTGATCTTCAGGATCTTGAGCGTGTTCGTGTAGTCGAAGGCATAGGACAGCGCGCGACGGCAATGCACGTCATCGAGAGGCGCGCGGGCCGTGTTGAGCTTGATGTACTCGCCAGTGGCGCCGGCTTCTCGCAGCAGCTTTATGCTCTTTTCGGCGGCCATTGCCTTGATGACCTCGGGCGGCAGCCACAGATCGGAGATCTCGTGTTCGCCGCGCAACATCAGGGCACGAATTGTCGGAGCCTCAACGCCGTAACGATAGTGCACCTTGTCCGGCGCATTTTCCGCAAAGGGAAGGAAATAACCAGGGAACTTGCCCATGATCGTTTCGGTCTGCGGGTTCTGGCTCTCCACGGTGTAGGCGCCGGAACCGGCATCGTGGGCGGACAGCCAAGTCTCGCCGTAGTCGCCGAATTCGCCATACTTGCCATCTGCCTTGTGGGCCGTCACATCCTTGGAATCGAGGATCGGCAGGCGAACGAGAGCGGCCAGGAACGGTGCATAGGGAGACGATAGCGTAAACTTGACCGTATGGGGATCGACGGCCTCCACCTTGTCCACGCGGCCTGCGAACAAGCTGGAAAAGCCCTGCCCCATGGCAACCATGCGGTTGAGCGAGAAGATGACGTCGTCCGCCGTCAGCGGATTTCCGGAATGAAATTTGACGTCCGGACGCAGCTTGAAGGTGTAGGCGGTGCCATCGACCGTCCATTCCGACGCCAACAGCGGCTCGACACCTGGACCGCCCTTCTTGGGACCGACCAGGGTGTCATAGAGATTGGTCATCAGAACCGTATCGGCGTAATCGGTGGCCTTGGCAGGATCGATTTCACCGACTGGAGCTTCATCGAGCCGGAGAACCCGTTCGGCGTGGGATTGCGCCGCCAGAAGAAAAGGCGACACCATCAGCACAGCGGAAGCCAAAAGGCTTGCCTTGAATTTCATCTGGAACCCCTCTGGTTTTTTCGGAAACGGCCTCTTCGGACCGATCGGGACGTTGCGGCTGTCTTCCGCTTTATCTCCCCGACCTACACAGTTCACCGGACCCCACCCTCAGTCAAGACACTTTTTTCCTATACGCTAATTTATTGCCTCTCGGAAAAGGTTGTGGCATTCAGTGAGCGGAGGGCTGTTGTCCTTGCCCCTCCGCAAACCGCGTGTCGCGAGCAGGAGTCGTAGAAAATTTCTTTTATTTTTCAATAATCTGCTTTCCTAGATCCAAGCTTCTATCAAGCACCACTACTGTCAGTGGAACCGAAATCCGACTACACGGCTCTCGCTCAACGAAATTTCCTGAAGGAAAAAATGGCGTCTCACATCAAATCACCCCGCAGGCCATCCGCAGATGAAGGCACGTCCGTCCGTCCGGAGGAGTCCATCGCCGAAATTCTGCGACGGCGACGCAAGGAGGCGCACCTAACGCTGCAGGAACTCGCGGAACGCTGCAAACTGGCCTCGTCGACATTGTCCAAGATCGAAAACGGCCAGATGTCGCCGACCTACGAGACGATTATCCGCGTGGCTGACGGGCTTGAAATCGATGTCGCCCAACTGTTCTCCGGCGCGAAGCCGCATCCGGTCGGAGGTCGCCGCACCGTCACCCGCAGCGGTCAGGGTGTTGCCCGATCCACCGAGCAATATAGCTACGAGATGCTGGCGGCCGACCTCACCGGCAAGCAGTTCATTCCGCTTCTGACCACGCTCAACGCCCGGTCGCTGGAGAGCTTTCCCGATCTGGTCCGCCATGTGGGCGAGGAATTCTTTTATGTGCTGAGCGGCGAAGTGACGTTGCACACCGAGCATTATGCGCCGGCGTTCTTCAGGGTCGGCGATAGCTGCTATTTCGACAGTACGATGGGGCATGCGCTGGTCTCCACGGGCGAGCAGCCAGCCAAGATCCTCTGGATCTGCTCGCGGGTCGTCGCGCCGCTCGATGCGTGAAGCGACGCGCACGCCGTTAGCTCCCATCCCCGATCTCGGTCCGCAGATCGCTCCATGTGGCGGCGATGTGGTCATGACACAGGCTTCGAAGCCGCTCGGCATCCCGAGCCAGCCAGGCATCGAAGATCGCGCCATGTTCGTTCTCGGCCCGCTCGGATCGGCCTTTCGGCACCAGATGGCAAACGACGTAGCGTTCGGCGATGACGTGCAGGCGCTCCAGCATATGTTTGGAAATCGGCAGCGCCGCCGGGCGAACCAAAGCCATATGGAAAGCGCGGTTCAGCGGGCCAGCGCTTGATCGGCGTCCCGATACCGCTTCATTGAGCCCATCCAGCGCCTTGCGGGCCTGCGCTATGTCGCCGTCGCTGGCGCGCTCGGCGCCGCGAACACATGCGTCCGGTTCGATCCGGAGCCTGAGATCGAAGACGTCCCGCGCCTCTTCGGCAGATAGTGGACGGATGAAAAAACCGCGGTTGATCTCCGATGTGATCAGCCCGGCCTGCTCAAGCTTGGCAAAGGCCTCCCGCAGCGGGATCTTGCTCACGCCGAACTCGGTGGCGAGTTCGTCCTGCCGAAGCGGGCTGTCGTCGGCGAATTCTCCGGCGACAATGCGCTCCTGAAGGATCGCCGCGATCCGGTCGGCGAGACTTTCCTTGAGCAATACCGTCATGTTGTCACCCGCTACACAACCTGAAAGCCATTCCAAAACTGGCTGGTCCGATCGATCCAGATGGTATTGAACCCGGTCGAAACCGCCGATCCCTGGATCGAAGGTATGATCGCCGGTTTGCCCCCCACGACGGTCGACCGCTCGGCCTTGCCGATGAATCGGCTGCCTATATAGCTCTCGTGCACGAAAGTGTCGCCGATCGCCAGACGTTCCTTGGAGGCGAGATGAGCAAGGCGCGCCGACGTGCCGGTGCCGCAGGGTGACCGGTCGATCGCCTTGTCGCCATAGAAGACTGCGTTGCGACCATCGGCGCCCTCGCCCCTGGGGCTGTCCGCCCAAAGGACGTGGCTAACGCCCCGGATGGTTGGATCGTCGGGATGCACAGGCTCGAACTTCTCGCGGACGAGTGTGCGCACGAGTCCGGACAAGGCGATGATGCGCGCCGCCCCGAGATCGTCGAGCCCTCGATAGGCGCCCTGCGGCTCGACAATGGCGTAGAAGTTGCCGCCGTAGGCAACGTCGACGCGGAGTGGGCCGAAATCCGGCACTTCGATTTCGATATCGGTCGCAGCAACGAAGGCGGGAACGTTGGTGATCCGCACGAAGCTCACGCGCTCGCCCTCGACACCGTAGTCGATGTCGATGACCCCGGCCGGAACCTCAATGCGCAGATGCCCCGGCTGCCTGGGAATGATCAGGCCATTTTCGAGACCGAAGGTGACAATGCCGATGGTGCCGTGCCCGCACATCGGCAGGCACCCCGACGTCTCGATGAACAGGATGCCACAATCGGTATCCGGCCGGGTCGGCGGATAGAGGAATCCGCCGGACATCATGTCATGCCCGCGAGGCTCGAAGCAGAGGCCAGTGCGAATCCAGTCGAAGCGGGCGAGGAAATCCTGCCGCCGCTCCGACATGCTGTCGCCGGCAAGCAGCGGTGCCCCGCCAGCGACGAGGCGGACCGGATTTCCTGCCGTATGCCCATCGATGCAGAAGAAGGTATGGCGCATCTTCGCATTACTCCACTGCGGGGGCGAGCGTCGGACGTGTCGCCGCCGCCGTTTCCACCAGAGAAATGATTTCTGCCCGGCGATCGCCCGACAGGATCATGCGCGGCATACGGACACGCTCCGATCCTCGCCCCATGATCTGCTCGGCCAGCTTGATTGTCTGGACGAGATCGTGCTCGGCATCGAGATGCAGCAGCGGCATGAACCACCGGTAGATGGCGCGCGCTGCCATCCAGTCGCCTCTGTCGGCCGCCGCGACCAGTTCGACCGATTCCCTCGGAAAAGCCGACGTAAGGCCCGACACCCAGCCCTTGGCGCCCAGCATCAGGCCTTCGAGGGCGACGTCATCGAGACCGGCGAAGATGTCATAGCGGTCGCCGAAGGCGTTGATCAGATCGGTGAAGCGGCGGGAGTCCGGCGCACTTTCCTTGACCGCGACCACGTTGGGCAAATCGGCGAGCGCCTCCAGCACCTCGCGGCCGATGCTGACGCGATAGGCGGGTGGATTGTTATAGAGCAGGATCGGAAGACTGGTCGCCTCGGCAACCACTCGGAAATGGGCAATCAGTTCCTCGGTCTTCGGAACATAGACCATGGCCGGCAGAACCATCAGACCGTCAACACCCAGCTTCTCGGCGTCTCGGGCATAGGCGACGGCTCTGCGGGTGTCCAGCTCGGAGACGCCGGTGATCACCGGGACCCGGCCGGCATTCACCTCGACCGCAGCCTTCAGGACTGCGCGTTTCTCGTCGCCTTCGAGTGAGTTGTTTTCACCACAGGTACCCAGGACGATCAAACCATTGACGCCGTCACGGATCAGCGCGTCGTAACCGCGCTGCGTGGCGTCGATGTCAACGGAAAGGTCGGTCGCGAACTGGGTGGTGGCAGCCGGAAATACACCCTTCCACGAAATCGTCATCGTCCAACCCTCTTTCGACTTTCGGAAATATCGTATACGATATACAAAATAATATGGAGGGTGGTCAAGTGGAGCTGGAAAGGATTGCCGTGATTGGCGCCGGCATCACCGGGCTCAGCATTGCCTTGGCACTGCAAACGGCGGGCCTCCCGACGCTGCTCCTCGCCCCGGAAGAGGAACGGCCGCCGGCCTCCTGGGGCAACGCCGGGCACATCGCCATCGAACAGGTCGCGCCGCTGGCATCCTTCGCCGCACTCGCCTCGGCTCCATGCCGGCTGACCATCGCTGGTGGCGCCTTGGCACTCCCACTCAATGGCCTCTCCGCCTCGATACCCTTCGGCGTGCGAATGATGGCGGCCTCGCTGCCTTCGGTCTTCCAAGCCGGGAAAGCACGGCTCAAGGCGCTCATGAAGGATGTAATGCCGGCATGGCGTGAGCTGGTGGACACCATAGGCCGGCCCGACCTTCTGATCGAGAGCGGGCACCTGATCGTCTGGATGGAACCAGCGGCAGCGCAACGCGGGATCGCGGCCTGGCGGGCAACGGACACCGGCACGGCCCGTTTCCGTCCAGCGAATTCCGACGAACTTGCTCGCGTCGGATCGCTGGTCCACCGCGCGCCCGCCGGTGGCCTCGCATTCGAGAATACCGCGCAGGTGCTCGATCCCGGCGCGGTGCTGGCGGCTTTGGCGTCGGCTTTCACTGCCGCTGGCGGAACGCGGCGTATCTGCGCCGTCGGTCGCCTCGCGCTTCAGGGCGGCAAGGCACAGGCCTTCGATGCGGACGGACAGCCGGTCGAAGCCGCCCGTGTCGTGGTAGCAGCCGGCGTTCGTTCGGGCGATCTGTTGCGCCCGCTCGGGCTCAAGGTGCCGATCATCGCCGAGCGCGGCTACCATATCCAGTCAGCCGATCACGACTGGCCGAACGACCTGCCGCCTCTGGTGTTCGAGGAACGATCGATGATCGTGACGCGGTTTTCCAGCGGTGTGCGTGCCGCCAGTTTCGTCGAATTGACGCGCCACGATGCGCCGCCAATCGAGCGCCGTTGGCAAGCGCTCGAACGCCACGTCAGCGAGCTGGGTCTTCCCGTGCGTGGGCCGTTTACGCACTGGCATGGATCACGACCGACATTGCCGGACTATCTGCCGGCCATCGGCAAAGCGCCGCAGGCGGACAACCTTTTCTATGCCTTCGGCCATCAGCATCTCGGACTGACGCTGGCACCGATCACAGCGCGTTACGTCGCCGCCATGCTGAGGGACGGGGCTCCTTCCCCGGCGCTCGAGGCCTTCTCGCTCCGGCGCTTTCACTGACCAACTTTGTCCAAGGACCTTCTTCCGATGCAGGGAACCATGCTCATCGACGGCAAGCCTCGCTTTGGCGCCGGCATCTCCTTTCACGGCATCGAGGCCTCGACCGGAGAGGCGATGGCCCCCGCTTACGGCAGTGCCCTGCCCCAGGATGTCGACGACGCGGCCGACGCGGCCGCCCGTGCCTTCCGGGTCTATCGCAATACGCCTCGGGTCGAGCGGGCCGCGCTTCTCGAGCGGATCGCTGACAACATCGTCGCGGTCGGCGAGCAACTCCTCGACCGGGCCATGAAGGAAACAGGTTTGCCGCGCGGTCGGCTCGACGGCGAGCTGGCCCGTACCGTCAGCCAGCTTCGAATGTTCGCCGATGTCGTCCGCAAGGGCGACTATCTCGATCGCCGTCATGTCGCCGCTCTTCCCGACCGCCAGCCCTTCCCGCGCCCGGATCTGCGGCTCATGAACGTCCCGCTTGGGCCGGTCGCCGTGTTCGGCGCGTCCAATTTCCCGCTCGCCTTCTCGGTCGCGGGTGGAGATACCGCATCCGCCCTCGCCGCCGGGTGCCCGGTCGTGGTCAAAGCCCATCCGGCTCACCCCGGAACATCGGAACTGGTCGCCGGAGCAGTAGCCGATGCCGTGGCCGCTTCCGGACTGCCGGCGGGCGTTTTCGGCATCCTGTTTGATTCGGGGATAGAGGCCGGTAGCCGCCTCGTCGCAGATCCTCGCATCAAGGCGGTCGGCTTCACCGGTTCGGCTCGGGCCGGCAAGGCTCTCCTGCGTATTGCGCAGACGCGGCCGGAGCCGATCCCCGTCTATGCGGAGATGAGCGCGATCAATCCAGTGCTGCTGTTCCCCGCCGCGCTTGAGGAACGGGCCGAGGCGATCGCCGCGGCTTTCGTTCCGGCCCTCACCGGCAGTTGCGGGCAGATGTGCACGGCGCCGGGCCTGCTGATCGCCGTCGCAGGACCGGCACTCGACCGTTTCCTCGCCACGGCGGGCGAGAAGGTAGCCTCGACACCAGCGGCGACCATGCTGACGCCGGCCATCGCCGCCAACCATCGCGACGGCGCATTGCGTCTTGCCGCAATGCCGGCAGTAACAGCGATCGCCGTTGGCGGCGCAGCGGGTTTCCGGGAAGGACAAGCGGGCCTTTACTGCGTCGATGCTCCTGCCTTCATCTCCAACACCGCGCTGGCCGAGGAAGTGTTCGGCCCCACGGCGCTCGTGGTCCGATGCTCGGATTTGGGTGAAATGGCCGCCGTCCTATTGTCGATCGGCGGGCAACTGACACTATCGGTCCATGTCGCAGACGACGATGTTGTCGCGGTGCACGCGATGTGGCCACTGATCGAGGACAAGGCCGGCCGCATCATCAACGGCGCTTTTGGTACCGGAGTGGAAGTCTGCGAGGCGATGGTGCACGGTGGTCCATGGCCGGCGACGTCGGATCCCAGGACGACCTCGGTCGGGACCCGCGCCATCGATCGCTTTGTCCGCCCGGTGTGCTATCAGAACCTGCCAGCAGCCCTGGTTCCGCCCGATCTCCGGTGACATGGCCTGCGGCGACAGCCGCGTGGCAACGCGACCCCACGGATGCCGCGTTGCCATCCCCTTTCGTCAGAGATACCGCTGTAGCATGGCCTCGTTGTCCGCCCCGAGCAGGATGCCCTCAGCCATCGAGCGAGCGCGGATCTGCAGCCGTCGGTCGCCTGGAAGGCGCTCCTGACCCGCCTCGCGAACCAAGGCGCAGATCGCCGAAACGCGATCACGGAAGAAACTGTTGCCGCCGCACTCCGGGTCGATGACGATCACGAGCTGGCCGGTCTTGGGCGTTTGCGCACCGGCAAAACCGGTCCAATCGAACTCGCCGGAGAAATATCCGCCGGTCAGCGCCGCGCCCAGGATTTCCACCATGAGCGCGATCGAAGCCCCCTTGTGACCCCCGAACGGCAGCAGTGCGCCCCCGTCGAGCACCGCATTCGGATCCTGGGTCGGACGTCCATCGCGATCGACGCCGACGCCGGGCTCCAGCAACCGGCCTTCTCGAGCTGCGATCTGGACTTCGCCGTTGGCGATCGCGCTCGAAGCCTGATCGAAGACAAACGGTGCCTCGTCCCGGCGCGGAGCGGCAAAGGCGATGGGGTTGGTTCCGAAGATCGCCTTGTGCCCGCCGTGAGGAACGACGCAAGCAAAGCTGTTGACGAAACTCATCGCCACAAGGCCCTGGTTGGCAAAGGGCTCGACGTCCGGCCAGAGCGCGCTGAAGTGATGCGAGCGCCGGATGGCCAGCAGCGCAATACCGTGGCGTCGTGCCCGCTCGGTCAGATGATCGCGCGCGGCGGCCAATGCCGGCTGAGCGAAACCATTGCAGGCATCGACCCGGATGAATGCGCCATTATCCTCGATCACCGGCACGGCCATGCCGTCTACCCAGCCGCTTGTCAGCGAGGATACATAGCCGGGGATGCGGAACACGCCGTGGCTTGTCGCTCCATCCCGCTCGCAGGCCGCGCAGTTTCCGGCCAGCAGTTCGGCATTGTGAGGCGAAACGCCATGGCGGCGGAAGATACGTGCGAGCAGCGAAGAAAGCTCATCGAACGACACACGTGTCGACGTCTTCTGCAGGTTGGAATCATCCATGTCACGCGGCCGGATCGAGGCGCTGTTCGACCAGTTCCACCCAGTATCGCATGCCGTGGATGATGGCGTCGTCATTGAAATCGTAGGCGGGATGGTGCAGCGCCGCGGAATCGCCGTTGCCAAGCCAGATCAACGCGCCGGGCCGGCGTTCCAGCATGTAGGAGAAATCTTCGGCGCCCATGGCTTGTGGCCAGTTATCGGCGACCCTGTCCGTGCCGGCGACGCGACGGGCGGCGGCGAGAGCGACGGCAGTCTTGCCCGGGTTGTTGACGGTGACAGGATAGCCGGCTTGCCAGTCGATATCGGCTTCGGCCTCGAACAGTCGCGCGGTAGTTTGCACGACCTCCCGGAAGCGGTCCTCCACTGCCTTGCGGGTGCGAGGGGTCATGGTCCGGATCGACCCGCCGATCTCGATCGACGCCGGAATGACGTTGAGTGCTCGCGGATTGCCGCCGTTGAGATAGGTAACCGAGACAACGACCGGGTCGAGCGGATCGACAAAGCGAGACGCGATCGACTGCAGGGCAGTCACCATATGGGCGCAGGCCAGCACCGGGTCACGGGTCAGATGCGGATAGGCGGCGTGTCCGCCCCGCCCTCTCAGCGTGATCAGAAAGCGATCGGCGGCGGCGAGTATGGGCCCGGAGCGGATGGCGAACGCGCCAACCGGCAAGCCGGGATGGTTGTGCATGGCATAAACCTCGTCGATGCCGAACCGTTCGAGGAGGCCCTCCTCAATCATGCGCAGACCGCCACCGCCGGCCTCCTCGGCCGGTTGGAAGACGATCACCACCGTTCCGGCGAAGTCGCGCGTCGCCGCCAGATGCCTGGTGGCCGCCAGCAGCGTTGCCGTATGCCCGTCGTGCCCGCAGGCATGCATCATGTCGGGCACCCTGGAGGCGTAGGGCAGATTGGTCTGCTCGGATATTGGAAGCGCGTCCATGTCGGCGCGGAGCGCGATCGTCGGCCCATCGCCTCGCCGCCCCTTGAGAACTGCGACCACGCCGGATTCGGCGATACCGGTCACCACCTCATCGCAACCGAATGATCTCAGCTTCTCCGTCACCAGCGAAGAGGTCTTCGGCAGATCGAACAGCAGTTCCGGATATTGATGCAAGTCGCGGCGCCAGGCTCGCGCCTCGGCGACGATCTCATCCACCGCGTCGATGTCGGACATTCTATCTCTTCCTGTTGATGATCAGGCACTGCCGATTGAGCACGGAGGCATCAGGCCGCCTTCTCCTTGCGGGTACTCAGTTGATAGACCTCTTCGGCAGCCTCGGCACTGACATAGTCCTCGCGAACATCCAGTTCGATGTCCTCGACGGAGCGGAGCGCCGGGTCGCCGTATCCGGCGCCGCCTGCGAGTTGCAACTCGACGATCCGATCGATCCGCTCGACGACGACCATGCCGCCTGTGCCGACATCCTCGGTCACGTGGCCGTCTCCGTCCAGCACGTAACCATGGGCAAGCAAGCCGGTTCTGCCGCCGAACAGCCCCTCGATTGGCGCATCGACGCCCTCCGGCGCGACAAAGACGGTCAGCGGCAGACCATCGTCGTGGCGCTTGGCGAGACGAATGCGAGCGCCGAGGCCACCACGGTACTGACCGGCGCCGCCGGAATCGGTCACGAAGGCTTTCTCCAGCACCACCACCGGCGATCGACTTTCAAGCAGCTCGATCGACGACGTTGCCGCCGAAGTCGGCCAGAGAATTGACGATTCACCGTCCTTTATCAAGGAGCCACCCTGACCGCCGCCGGAGAGAAGATGATCGTAAAAGACCCTGCCTTCCGCCGTCCGGCCATAGACCGACAACAAGCTGGGCAGGCCGGTATGGGCAATCACCCGGTCGGGAGCGGCCTCTGCAATGGCACGGAAGATATTGGGCGATGTGTACCAGCCGGTGCGCGTGCGCAGACTGACCGGAGCCGGCTTGCGACAGTTCATCACCGAGCCTTCGGGCGCCTTCACCGTGAAGGGGCGGTAGCAGCCGGCATTGCCGCGCACGCCGGGCGTCAGCATGCATTTCAGCGGATAGGTGGAATGGGCAAGCGTATAGCTCAGCGTGCAGTTGATGCCGCCGAGGGGAACTTCCGGCGGTGCGCCCTCGAAGTCCACCTCGATGGTGTCGTCGCCGACAGTCAGCCGGACGGGAACCGTCATCGGCTTGCCGAGCGGGTTGTAGGTGACCTCCGAGGTGAAAACGCCCTTCGGCAGACTGCGGATCGCTTCCCGCATCGCCTTTTCCGAGCGGGACTGAACGACTTCGGCGAGCGCGCCGAGATCGGCCAGGCCGTATTCCTCCATGAAGGCGACGAGCCGCCGCGAGCCGGTTTCGTTGGCGGCGATCAGCGAGCGCACGTCGCCCAGAACCTGCGCGGCGCCGCGGATGTTCTCGGCCATCAGGCGGAAGAGGTCTTCGTTCTCGACACCTGCTTTGACGAGCTTCATGGGCGGGATTTGCAATCCCTCCTCATAAACCTCGGTGGCCTTCATGCCGTTGCGCGTCCCGCCGATGTCACCGACATGGCCGACCGTGCCCATCACAGCGACCACCTTGCCGTCATGAAACACCGGCGTGACGATGGCGATGTCGAACAGATGGCCGGCACAAAGCCACGGATCGTTGCAGACCAACACATCGTCTGCCTCAAGCGTCTCCACCGGGTAGCGGGCCAGCGCGGCCTTGACCACCAACGGGAGCGTCAGATTGAACACCGGCATGACACGGATCGAATGAGCGAGCGTCTCGCCAGTCGCATCGAGGATGGCGCAACCGAAATCCTGCGATTCCGAGATGATCAGCGAGTAGGCCGTTCGGCAGACGGTGTGCCACATCTCCTCGGCGACGGTGACGAGGCGGCTCCACATGATCTCAAGCCCGATGGGGTCGGCCTCGATGCGGGCCACGGCTTCGGATCGGGGCATATCGCGGGTCACCAGAGCGGTCTGGCGAGTGCTGGTCGCGACGCGTATCCTGAGATTGCCGAACTCATCGACCGTCAGCAGGTCGCCGGGTGGAACGATGGTGGTGGATTCGCGCTCCTCGACGATCGCCGGGCCCGGGATCATCGCTCCAGGATCGAGCAGATAGCGATCGTAGACCAAAGCCTCGACGAAACCGTCACCGAACCACGCCTTGCGCCTGCCCTTTAGTGGATTTGTCCCCCCGCTCTGCCGTTCCGCCGGCTTTAGAGCGAGCTCGGGCATGGCACCGCTGACCCGGACGCGGAAGGAGAGGATTTCCAGCTCCGCGCCCGCCGGAACACGGGCATAGCGAGCGGAGTAGACGTCCTCGAAAGCCTTACGGATGGCGTCGAAGGTCTCGGCGTCGAGCGGGCGCGACGGTATCGGCACGGTGATCTCGTGCAACTGGCCGATGAGGCGCATGTCGGCGCTGCGTTCGACCTTTGCGACCTCTGTTCCCCCGCCGGCCGTCGCAAGCTTGGCTTTGCCCTGTTCGGCAAGCTGCTCGAACACGGTATTGAATGCATCGACGTCGAGGTCGCGCGTCAGCTCCATCGGATGGGATCGCACCAGATCGAAGGCGAGCGGGGCGGTGAGGAAACCGAAGGCGGAAGCCGCGCCACTTGCCGGCGGAATAATGACCTCGGATACGCCGAGGATGCGGGCCACCCGCGCCGCGAAGGCTGGCCCGGCGCCGCCGAAGCCGATCATGGAATGGCCGCGCGGATCCTTCCCCTTTTCGACCAGATGAATGCGGGCTGCATTGGCCATGTTCTCGCCCACGACCTGATGGATGCCCCAGGCAACCTCGACGGTCGAGAGGCCGAGTGGTTCCGCCAGCTTCTTCAGCGCCGTCTCGGCCGCCTCGACGTCGAGCGTCATCCGGCCGCCGAGGAAGAAGGCAGGGTCGTAGTAGCCGAGCGCCACGCTGGCGTCCGTGACGGTGGCATGCTTGCCGCCGGCGCCGTAACAGGCAGGCCCGGGGGAAGCGCCGGCCGAATGCGGCCCGACCTGCAGCAGACCGACCTCGTCTATGGTGGCGATGGAACCACCACCGGCGCCGATCTCGATCATGTCGACCACTGGCGAGTTGATCGGCAGGCCCGAGCCGTTCTTGAACCGGCGCACGCGTCCGGCCTCGAGATAGGAGGCGATGTCGACCACACCGTTCTCGATCAGGCAGGCTTTTGCGGTGGTGCCTCCCATGTCGAAGGCAATCACGTTGTCCTCTCCGACACCCCGGCCAAACCAGGCTGTGGCCAGCGCACCGCCGGCCGGGCCGGATTCGAGAAGGCGGATCGGGAAAGCGCGCGCCTCTTCCAGCGACACGAGGCCGCCGGCCGACTGCATGAGGCGAAGCGCACCTGCAAAGCCGCGAGCGTCGAGCTCCCGATCGAGGCGGGCGAGATAACGGTCCATCAGCGGCTGCACATAGGCGTTGGCGCAGGTGGTGACGAAACGCTGGTATTCGGAAATTTCGGCCACCACTTCCGAAGAGATGGAGACGGAGATCGACGGGTAATGCCGGAGAATGATTTCGCGAACCCGCCGTTCATGATCGGGGTTGCGATAGGAATGCATGAGGCAGACCGCGATCGCCTCCACCTTGTTGGCGGCGAGCCTGTCGACCGCGCGTAGCACCGACGCTTCGTCAAGCGGTATGATGACACCGCCGTCCGCGCCGATGCGCTCGACCACCTCCAGCCGAAGTCCCCGGTTCACGAGCGGTTTCGGAAAGGTCAGGAACAGGTCGTAGATATCGTAGCGCTGCTCCGTGCCGATCTCCAGGACATCACGGAATCCCTGGGTGGTGATGAGGCCGAGTGGCGCGCCCTTGCGCTCGATGACCGCGTTGGTGACCAGCGTGGTGCCATGGACGATCTCGCCGATGTCGGAAACGGAGATGCCGGCGGCCGCCACGAGATCGCCAAGGCCTTCGAGTGCCGCCTTCGACGGATCGTCGGGGGTCGTCAGGCATTTGTGCAAGCGAATGGCAGCGGCGGTTTCATCGAACAGAACGAAGTCGGTGAACGTGCCGCCGATGTCGATACCAGCGCGGAAGCGGAAAGAGGACGCTTTCATGCAAAACCTTCCCTGAAGAGCGGAGCCGCTGCGGTCTGCCGCCATCGTCAGCGATCTTCATGGGACGTGGCCATGCGGAAGCATGAGGGTGCGGTGGCGTGCGGCATGCCGCCATGCTCCCGCTGCCTGCATGAAGATGTCGCCAGATTTTTAGGAGAATTACGTATTCGAGTCCAGCCTTGTTTCATATTCGGTTTTATGTTTCAAATATGGAACAAACTATCGGCGGCAAATGGATCCCGACAACGATGAGCGCACTCAAGGACGCCGTTTCAATTCTGGGCTGCTTTTCCTTCGAGGAACCGGCACTCACGCAGGCGGATCTGGCGCGTCGATGCGAAAGGCCCAAGGCGACGATTTCGCGCGTGATGAAGACGCTGCGCGAGGGAGGCATTCTGGACTACGATCCCGTCACGCGTCTTTACACACCTGGGCTGCGCCTGTTCGAGCTCGGTCAGATTTGCCGCTCGAACCAGAGCTTTCTCGATCTGGTCCAGAAACACCTCCAGCATGTCTGCCACGTCGGCGGCCATACGGGCTACGTCACGGTTTTTGACGGCCAGCAGCTGGCAGTGCTGCGCGTGGTTCAGGGATCGAGCCAGCTCGCGATCTCGTCGACGCCTGGTTACAGGGCGTGGCCGCATGCAACGTCGAATGGCCGCGCGATGTTGGCGATCCTGTCGGAAGAGGAATGGCGGCAGCGCGTACCGGTGGAGCTGCCTTTCGTGACCGAACGTGCGCCGCGAACCCACGAAGAGCTGGCAGAACGCATTCGCACCATCCGAGAGACCGGCCGGTCTTACTCGGCTAATGATTCCTACGATGGCGTTTCCTCGCAGGGCATTGCCCTGCGTGATCCCGACAGTCATGAGGTGGTTGGCGTCGCCATCTCCTACCCTACGTCAATGGCGACGCCCGAACTCAAGGCCACCATCGGTGATTTGCTCGACCACATGAAGGCGGATCTGATGCGCCGCGTGGGGTGAACGACGACACCTGCACTGCTCTGGCAGGCATGGGTCGGCCGACGACCGGAGCAATGCGCCACTTGCCAAAGCAATCGCTGCCCCACCAGGGGTCTGCTTTCCCGCTCTACGGCCTTACGCAGCTTATCCGCGCGGCACCGTCCGGGCGCCAGCGCGGAATTCTAAGCAAGCCAAATAGAACCGAGCCGTTCAGATTATAAGAAGCCTCTCACGATCCGGCAGCGGCGGGAATGGTGCCTGGGGCAACGTCTGATACCAGAAGGCGACCGATGCCACGTCATCCTGAAGCGGCAGCCAGCGACCGTTATATCCCCAACCGAGCGCTTGAATGGTGATGCTGAGGTCCGATTCGAAGCGGATGGGGTCCATGATGTGGAAGCGATACATGCCCAGTCGCATCTGGGTACGATAGTCGGTATCCGGCCGAATGACTTGGTGGAAGCCGGCATAAGGCGTCGTGTAGGTCACATAGCCGCGGTCGTGCTTGGGGCTGGGGTCGAAGTTGTAAGAGCCGCAGAAATAGTCTTCGAGACCGGTCGAGCAGATTGTCGGATGCTCGTCGCCGTCCAGATAGAATTTCACCTCGCCCTCGCCCCACCACAGATTGTTGTTCTGCCCCCAGGCGAGATACATGCCGACGAACTGGCCACGCCCCTTGATGCCGTCGACGACGGTGTAGACCTCCTTGTAGGGGATGGGATTGGTGCGGCGGAACTGGGCATGGAAATAGGCGGCCTCATCCGGGACTTCGGTGAGGGCATAATTGATCTGGTAGTAGAGCGTCATGGCGTCGTCGGCGATGTTGGTGACGGTCATGACGCAGCGATTGCGGAACGGCATTTCCCAGTAGCAGTTGAAAGCGCTGCCCGGATTGACACAGACCGGCAGCGCCGACACCTGCGCGAACTCGCCCCATCCGCAGGCGAAGAAATCGCCCAGTGGGCATTCGACCGACGGAATGTCCGAGCCGTCCCAATAGATGCGGAGAATGGAGAAACGCCAGTTTCCGGTCGGTGTCATCCATACCTGCTGGACGGCACCCGGCCCTTCGATGTCGGCGATGGTGAAGGTCTCTCCGGCTTTGATGACAACCGAAGGCGAGATTTTCCAGCCTTTGCCCATGTCACGGGCGGCATGAGCGCCGGTTCCCTCCGCGGCGAGAGCGCCACCGCCCTTCTTGCCGGTGAAGTTTTCCGGAGAAATGGAGCGAGTCTTGGCCGAAGACAGGTGGGAAAGGTTGCCGAGATGAAGGCCGAGGCCATTGAAGGAAGGCATAGTTTCGGTCGTTCCTGCGTTGGGTGTCAGTGCGTTGGACGGTCAGCGAGCGATCCGGCCCAGGGAATGTCGGGATCCGGGCGAGGAATGGAGCTCATCAGAAGGCGGGTGTAGGCATGGCTCGGCGCCCCGATGACGGAAGCGGCGTCGCCACTCTCCACATCCTTGCCATGGTAGAGAATGTGCACCTCGTCACTGACCTGGCGCGCGGTGGCGAGGTCATGCGTGATGTAGATGATCGAGATGCCCAATTCGTCGCGTAGCGCTCTCAGGCGGTCGAGAATATTCGCTCTCAGCGAGGCATCGATCATCGATACGGGTTCGTCGGCGACGATGAGTTTGGGCCGCAGCATCAGGCTGCGAGCAACGACAATGCGCTGGCGCTGGCCGCCGGAAAGCTGATGCGGATAATGCCCGAGCACCTGCTCAGGCCGCAATCCCACCCTGCCGAGCGCTTCGGCGACGAGGCTGTCAGCCTCCTCGCGGGTCTTCACTATGCCGAAGGACTTGAGCGGCATCCTGAGCAGGTGGTCGATCGTGTAGAAGGGATTGAAGACGGAGAAGGGATCTTGGAAGATCGCCTGGACTTCGCGTCGGAAAGTCTTGCGCTCCTCGCCTGACATCGCCTCGAATTCCCGGCCGCGATAGATTACCTTTCCCTCGCTCGGGGCCAGAAGGCCGAGGGCTACGCGTCCGAGCGTCGTCTTGCCGCTGCCGCTTTCGCCGGCAATGGTGATGATCTTTGGCCGGTCCGCCGCAATGGTGATCGAGACATCATCGAGCGCAACGAAGCGCTTCTTGCCGTGCCCGAAAACGATCCTGATCCCGGCCAGCTCGAGCAGGTTGTCAGTGGGATTCATCGAGGCTCTCCCTCACGACATGACAGGCGGTGGCGCGACCTGGGCCTGTCGGCAGGAACGCCGGTTCGGTCTGCCGGCAAAGGTCCTTCGCCCAGGGGCAGCGCGGATGGAAGGAACAGCCGCCCGGCAGATCGAACAAGGACGGCTGCATGCCGGGAATACCGGTGAGCGGCTTCGTCTCGTCGGGCGACGGCAACGATGAGATGAGCAACTGGCTGTAAGGGTGCAGCGGTCGGTGGAAGAAATCGCGCACGGGCGCGACATCGACCATCCGGCCGGCGTACATCACGGCGAGCCGGTCGACCGACTGGGCCATGAGACCCATGTCATGGCCGATCATGATCAGCGCCGCACCGATCTGTTCCTGGACCTCCTTCAGTGTCTGGATCACCAGCCGCTGCACCACCACGTCGAGAGCGCTGGTCGGTTCGTCGGCAATGATCAGCTTCGGCTCCAGCACAACGGCGAGCGCGATGCAGACGCGCTGCTTCATGCCGCCGCTCAGTTCGTGCGGATAGAGATCACCGACCTTCGGCGGCAAACCGACACGCTCCAGCATCTCCTGGACGCGAGCCTCTATCTTGGCGCGCGACCAGTCCTTGCGATGCGCCTCGATGGCGTCGGCCAGTTGTTTTCGGATGCGCATCACTGGGTTGAGCGAGTTCATCGCTCCCTGCGGCACCAGGGAGATCTCGCTCCAGCGGAAGCGGCGCAACTCCTCTCCTTCAAGACGCATCATGTCGGTACCGCCGAGCCAGGCTTCTCCGGCATCGATGCGGGCCGGCGGCTTGTGAAGCCGCATCAGGGCGAGTGCCAGCGTCGACTTGCCCGAGCCGGACTCTCCGACGATGCCCAGCCTCTCGCCGGCCGACAACGTGAAGGAAATATCGGCCGCGGCTCGGGCGCGTTGCTTGCCGATCAGGTAGGAGACGCTGAGATTGCGGACGTCGAGAACAGGGGCGCTCATGACCGTTGCCTCAGGCGCGGATTGGCGACCTCATCAAGAGCTGCACTCATCAGGAACAGTGCAATGAAAAGGAGGACGAGGATCAGCACCGGCGGGCCCCACCACCACCACATGCCGCGTGCGAAGGCGGCGTAAAGCAGCGCCCAGTAGATGGTCATGCCGAGAGTTGGGGTATTCTGAGGACCGAGGCCCAAAACCTCGAGCGCCATGCCCGAGAGAATGGCGCCCGATACCGCGCCAACGAAGCTTGCAAAGGCGAGCGGGATGACGTTCGGCAGCAGCTCCTGCAGCATGATGCGGAAATTGCCGAGGCCAGAGACGCGAGCCATCTGCACGTAAGGCAACTCGCGCAGCGAGAGGACCTGGGCACGGATGGTGCGGGCGGGGTTCATCCAGGACAGCAAGGCGATGATCACCGCCATCATGTCGACGCTCACCGCGCGCACCGAGGCGGCAACCACCAGCAGGATGGCGAGCGGCGGAATGGTCAGCATGGTGTCGGTGACGGCGCTGATAATCCGGTCGGCAGGGCCGCCGAAAAAGCCTGAAACAAGACCGAGAAAGACGCCGAACACGACGCCGATCAGGCCGGCCAGAACGCCCATCCTCAAGGTCTGGGGCGTGCCGACCACCATGACAGCGAGAACGTCGCGGCCGCCGCTGTCGGTTCCGAGCAGGTGCTGCATGGAAGGGGGCTGATTGGTCTTCACCGAGATCGGCTGCGCCAGTTCGGTGTCGACAAACGAGGAGCCGATAGATCCAAAACTGAAGAGCAGCGCCAGAAGCACGACCGAGACGATCAGCTTGGGACTGCCGCCGACGAACGCGAGGAGCGCGCCGGCGGGCCGGAGGATGCTGTGCATGGGAAGGCTCCTAACGCTCGATCCGAGGATCGATCAGGGGATAGGCGAGCTCGAGAAGAAGCACGGCGACCGCCACGGTCAGCACCAGGAAGAAGGCGACCCCCTGGATCAGAAAGTAATCCGAGCTGCGCAGGGCGTTATAGAGAACGTAGCCAATGCCAGGGTAGTTGAAGGCCACCTCCACCAGTACTGAACCGGACGCGACGGTTCCGAGTGCAATGGCCAGCGAGGTCACCTGAGGCAGCATCGCGTTGCGCATGGCATAGGCAAAGAAAATGCGATGCGGCCGCAGCCCCTTTGCTTCAGCCAGGGTGAGATAATCTTCGCCGAGCACATTGATCATGGCTCCACGCATTCCAAGCGCCCAGAAACCGAGACCAGCGAGCACGATCGACAACGCCGGCAAAAAGGCGTGCCGGACCACGTCGACGGCAGATGCGAAGGAGAAGGTCAGAGCCGACTGCGAGGATGCAGCGCCGCCAAGCGGAAAGAACTTGGTCCAGACGGCGAAAACGTAGAGCAGGATGAGGGCCAGGAGATAATAGGGAATGGCCGAAAGCACCATGAGCAGCGGCGCGAGGCTTCGGACGATGCGTGGCGACCTGGGCCAGGCGATCAGCGCGCCCAGAATGCTGCCAAGAGTGAAGGCGATGGCCGTGGCGGTTAAAAGGAGCGCCAAGGTCCATGGTAGTGCTTGTAGCAGCGCGCTCTCAACCTTCTGTGGGAAATAGGAAATCGAATAGCCGAGATCGAAATGCAGCGTATTCCAGACGTATCGGCCATATTGCAGGATAAGGGGGTCATCAAGGCCGAAGCGGGCGCGATAGTTGGCGACGATATCGGCCGCGCCTTCCACCTGTTGGCCGCGTGACAAAAGCTGTTCCAGGACGGCGGCGGTCGGATCGCCCGGCGCCATTCGGGGAACGATGAAGTTGATGGTGATCGCCAGGAAGACGACGGCGACGAACATGCCGATCCGGCGTAGGACGTACGGCCAGGACATTTTGTGCTCCGGGGTGCAAGAAGGAGGTGCCGCCCGCCACAAGGGCGGCATCTGAGTTCGTCAGGCGGACAGCTTCACTTGGCAGGTTCGACGTTCACCACGAGCGGCAAGGCCGTCGCCCACCACCAGCCAGGGTGGTAGTAGTTGTTCTTCTCGTCTGGCCAATTCTTCCAGTAGTGGTTGTTGACGCTCGCCAGGAGCGCGGCCTGGACCAGCGGAATGGCCGGCAGTTCCGGCAGCCATAGCTCGAGACCCTTGCGCGTCAGCTCTTGCAGCTTGGGATCTTCGGAGTCTGTCACCGCCATCTCGTCGACGACCTTGTCGAAGTCGGCATTTTTCCAGCGCGAGCGTGCGCCGGTTGCGACCTGACCCATCGGGGCCGCATGGCGGCTGTGGTAGAGGTCGAAGGTGGCATAGGGATCGCTGACACCGCCGCAGGAGACGTCGAGCCAGGCATTGGCACGCCCGGTATTGAGCGCGTCGGTGTAGGCGGCGATATCGGCCAACTGGAAGTTGGCATCGAAACCACCGCGCCGGAGCAGCTGGGTGACGACGGGCGCCATCTTGGTCTGGTCGGCTTCGCCCTGGCGGATGACGATGTCGAGTGAGACATGCTTGCCGTCTTTGGTCCACAGGCCGTCGCCATCCTTGGCGTACCCCTCGGATTCCATGATCTCGGCGGTCTTTTTGGTATCGAAGGCAAGCGTCGGGTATTTCTCGAACAGGTCGTTGTTCGGGTCGATGAACTTTGTCAGCGCCGGGTAGTCGGCGGTCATCCACTTGGCGGGCTTGGTAAGCCCCTCCCAGGCGATGTCGACGATGGCGTCGCGATTCATCGCGTAAGACATCGCCCAACGCACCTTGGGATCATCAAACGGCTTCAGCGTGGTGTTGAAAGCGAGATAACGAGGACAGGGATCGAGATAGGCATAGGGCGAATCCTTGTACCAGGCGGCAACGTCTGGATTCTGCGCCTTGACGCTCTCGAAATTGGCGCGGCCCATCACCCAGAGCGTATCCAGCTCGTTGTTGACTGCCATGGCCGCCCGGCGCTCCTCGCTGCCAGCCGTCCGGAACAGGACTCGTTCCGGTTTGGGCAAGCGCTTGAAGCCTGTCCTGGCGCCCCACCAGTCATCTCGTCGGTCCCAGGTTACCTCGGTGGAGTTGGAGGCAACGAGGCGATAAGGCGACGTCGAGACCGGCCATCCCTTGGAGAGATCGAAATTGCTGAAGGTCATCGGGTCCTTGTCCTTCCAGATATGCTCTGGAAGGATGAAGGTGACGCCGTAAATACGGACGCCGAAAGTATCCAGGATGAAGCGTGGGTTGGCGCTGGTCAGCGTGATCTTCACCGTCTGGTCGTCGACCGCGACGATGTCTTTCACCCAGGTCTTGGCATTGACCGACCAGTTACCAAGCGCCGGCGCGTTGGCCTTCAGCATGTTCATCGTGTAGACGACGTCCTTGGCCGTGAACGGGACGCCGTCACTCCAGGTGATCCCGGACCGAAGCTTGATCGTGACCTCATCGAACTTGTCGTTGAAGGCGTAGCTTTCCGCCTGCCAAGGCTCGAGCTTCGTGGTCTCGTAATTATAGTAGAACAGAGACTCGAAGCCGACCTGTTGCAGGCCGGCGTGCAGCAAAGTGCTTGGAAGAAACGGGTTGTAGTTCTCCGGCGTGGTCACACGCTCGCTGATGTTCTCAAAAATCAGCGTGTTTTCGCGCGACACATCCTTTGCGGCCACCGCGGTAGCCAAGACTGCAACGGAGACAGCAGTCAGCATTGCCGTCAGGCTGCGCCTGACGGATCCGAGACGTCTCATGATATCCTCCCTCAACGTGTGACGGTCTTGAAAGGCTTGTTGCTGGCACTCCTCCAGCCAATCCGTGCCGTCAGGCGGATTCGCGTTCGATCAATTCAAATGGGATGACCTCGCGGCGAGGCGGGCCATTAAAGCGCCCCTCCAGCCGATCGAGCAGCATGGCGACAGCGGCACGGCCCAACGCCGCCGGTACGCAGCCGACCGTGGTCAGACGCGGCCGGATATCATCGAGCAGCGACAGTCTGTCATAGGCGGCAACCGAAATATCGCGAGGGACCTGAACCTTAAGGTCATAGAGCTGGGCCAACAGGCCGATGGCCATCAACGGGCTGGCAGCGAATGCTGCTGTCGGCAAGTTGCTGCCATGCTGTTCGACGAGCCAGTTGGCTGCATCATGGCCGGAAGGGCTGAGGAACGAGCCCTCGAAGACAAGAGAAGGATCGATCGGTGCGCCGGCGTCGGCGAGCGCCTTTTCGAAGCCGGCCTTGCGTTCGCGCGCAAAGCTGAAATGCGAAGGACCGGTAACATGGGCGATCCGGCGGTGCCCCTTCTCGATGAGATACTGCCCCATCCGGTAGGCGGCCTGGAAGTTGTCGACACCGACGCTGTCCATGGCGCCATTGTCGAGGCCGCCGATGAACACGCCGGTCAAACCGAGGTCTTTGAGCTCTGCATGCAATCCGAACAACGCAGCATCAGCGACGATGACTCCATCGACGCGCTTGCGCCTGGCCTGACGCAGATAATCGGCAGCGTGGTTGGCGCCCCGCCCTCCTGGCACGTCGGTATTGTAGACCAGCGCATCGAGACCAACCTCGCCAAGAGCGGTCTGAATGCTGAGGACGATCTCGGGATAGTAAGGGTTGCAGATATCCGGGACCATCAAGGCAACGATGTTGGTCTTGCCGGTCCTCAGGCTTTGCGCCTGAGGATTTGGCCGGTAGCCGAGCTCCTCGACAGCCTTCAGGACACGCTCGCGAATTTCCGGTGACACCCGGTCGGCATGATTGAGAGCATGCGAGACGGTGGTCTGCGAGACGCCAGCGAGTTGGGCAACTTTTCCGATCGTAGTCATACTGATCCATATAGCGCTCTGCAAATCGATTTGCAAATCGATTTTCAAAGGGGAAATTCCGAACCCTCTCGAAGGCCTAGCCCGGTCAATCTGGCCCGGATAGCTGCAGAGACCACGATCACTGACGAAATCAGAACCCAAACCTTCCTGATTGAAGGGCCGATAGAACCATGTTGACGTCAGCTCGAACGCTATGATAAACGTTTAGGAAACCGTTAGACGAAACCACTGCCTATTCTGCTCGTTTGGGATCGGTTCGATCCATAGATCGGGCATTTTTTTGAGGTTGAATGCTAAACGTTTATGATGGGTCGCCGCTGGTAGGAGGGGCGATTTGCAGGTAAGTCGATCTAGCGTCGTCATAAACGTTTATGGGAGGCTATCTTGGGGAAGGCAACCATACGCGACGTCAGTCGCGTCACCGGGCTATCGACATATACCGTCTCGCGCGCGCTCAGCGGAGCTCCCGGCGTATCCGCCGACAGCCGCGAGCAGGTGCTGGCCGCTGCCCGGCAAATTGGCTACATTCCCAACCGGGCCGCCCAGGGACTGCGCCGCGGTAGCCGCGACTCCATTGCCGTCATCGTCGCCAGCACGGCCAATTCCTACTATCTCGATTTGATGACCGGCATTCAGCAGGCGCTGCGCCATTTCGACTGGACCGTCATCATCGCTGATGTTGCCGTCGACGGTGTCTACAATCCGCGCCTCGAGGATCGAATCGTTCAGCGGCTTATCGAATCCCGGACGGCTGGTGTCATTACAACACTGACGCTTAGTCCGGAAAATACGGCGCTCCTCTCGCAGTGGGATGTCCCGATCGTTTTCGTCGACTCTGCACCGCCCGAATCCGCCAACTTTCCGAGCGTCACCACGGACAACTACAACGCCAGCCTCATGGTGGGAGACCATCTGGCCGAGCACGGCTATCGCGACTGGCTCTTTCTGGTTTACCCGACGCGATGGTCGACGCGCATCGACCGCGAACGAGGCATTCGGGATTCGGCGACGACCCACGGTGCCGATGTCGAAGTGCTCGAAAGCGAAAACGACGAAGACTCGGCGTTCCGTACGCTCGAAACCTACCTTACCCAGGCAGGGCGCATTCCCCGTGTTCTCATCGCCGGTAACAACCCGTTGCTGCTCGGCGCCTTGCGCCTTCTGCGCGACCGCGGCATCCGCATTCCGGCGGACATGGCCGTCGTCGGCTATGACGAATTCGCCTGGGCCTCGCTGCTCGATCCGCCGCTCACCGTACTCGACGAAGACAGTGAGGCCATAGGCCGGCTTGCCGGCCAAACGCTTGCGCGGATCATCGCCGAACAGGCCGAATCCGCCAAGGAGGGAGAAGCTCAGCCTCCCATCTACCGGGCGGAATACCGACAGCAAGTGGCAGGACGGCTGATCGTCCGCCGCTCCTGCGGCTGTCACGTCGACAACGAACGCCCGCGCTGAGGACGCGCGGACGACACCAAGCTTGCGAGGCTGGCGACCCCGTCGTCCGGCAACGCGGAACCGTGGGGTGCGTCCTGCGGTAGAGGGCAGACTTCTAAAGGGTCGTCACGTCACGACGTCCCGCCACGTGGAGGAAACGATAATGATGCTCAAGCGCATTACCCAACTGGCCCTGTCGGTTTCGACGATGGTCTTGGTGGCTGGATGGACGGTCACGGACGTCTCCGCCAAGACGCCGGAAAAGATCGCGCAGATTGGCCTGATGGTGCAGGACATGTCCAATCCGTTCTTTTCGGCCATGGACAAGGGCGCCCAAAAGGCCGCGGCCGAGATCGGTGCCAAGGTCAACACACAGGATGCGCAGCTCGATCTCGCCAATCAGAACACCCAGATCGACGCGTTCATCCAGCAGGGCGTCGATCTGATCGTCGTCTCGGCCGTCGATGAAGCGGGTATCGAACCGGCCATCCAGCGGGCCAAGGATGCCGGCATCATCGTCATCGCCGTCGATACACCCGCCCATGGCGCCGACGTGGTGATCATGACCGACGCCGTGCAGGCCGGCGAACGCTCCTGCGACTATCTGTTCACGCAGATGGGCGGCAAGGGCGAGGTGCTGCTGGTTGACGGCACGCCAATCCAGACAATCATTGACCGCATCACCGGTTGCCGCAACGTCGCCAAGAAATACCCTGACATCAAGATCGTCGGCCAGCAGGCTTCCAAAAACGATCGCGCCTCGGGCCTGGCGGTGACCACCGACATGCTGACCGCCCATCCGGACGTCACCGGCATCTTCGGCATGAACGATCCGTCGGCTCTCGGCGCCGTGCTGGCCGTCGAACAGGCAGGCAAGGCCGACCAGATCAAGGTGACGGGCGTGGACGGTAGTCCGGAAGCGGTCGAGGAACTGAAGCGCAAGGGATCGCCCTTCATCGGCACAGCCACGCAGAGCCCCGGCGTCATGGTCCAGGAGGCGGTGAAGATCGCCGTCGAAATGACCAAGGGCAATCCGCCGAAAGACAAGACCGTGCTGATCCCGAGCGTACTGGTCGATCGCAAGAGCGTCGAGCAGTATTCGGGCTGGTAATCGCGCCAATACTCGGTGGGCCTGATCAGCGCCCGCCGAGACCATCAGGCAGAGCAATGGACCGCTTGCCGCATGACGGCGGACGGGCCTCAACGGCCCGTTCCCCACTTGCTCCCAGCGAGGCAGACAATGACTCCCTCCCCTCCTCCACCGTTGCTGCGACTTGAGCAGGTCAGCAAGCGCTTCGGGCCGACGCTTGCGCTCAACAACGTCGACTTCGACGTACATGCAGGCGAAGTGCACGCGCTCATGGGCGAGAACGGCGCCGGCAAGTCGACGTTGATGAAGATTTTGGCCGGCAACCAACCACGCGACACTGGGCGTATCCTGATGGACGGCGAGGAGATCGACATCCGCTCGCCACGCGACGCCAGCTCCCATGGCATCGCCATCATCCATCAGGAGCTCAATACCGTTCCCGACATGACAATTGCCGAAAACCTGGCGCTCGGCCACGAACCGGTAACGCGCTTCGGAACGCTTGACCGCCGGGCGCTCAGCCAGCAGGCCAAAGAAAAGCTGGCGCGCATCGGGGCCGACATCGACCCGCAACGCCGTCTCGGTTCGCTCAGCATCGGCATGCAGCAAATGGTCGAGATTGCCCGCGCGGTCAGCGAGAACGCGCGCGTGCTGGTGCTTGACGAACCGACGGCAGCTCTGTCGCGTGCCGAAGCGCAGCAGCTCTACCAATTGATCGGTCAGATGCGCGCATCCGGTGTCGGCCTGATCTACATCTCCCATCGGATGGAAGAAGTCTGGCAGCTCGCCGACCGGGTCACCGTCTTCCGCGATGGCACCCATATCGGCACCGCCAGGATGCAGGACATAACGCCGCCCGACGTGGTGCGCATGATGGTCGGCCGGCCGATGGGCGACCTCTACGACCATCCGCCGCGAACCGCCGGCGACATCGTACTCGACGTTGAAGGGCTCACCGGAAACGGTGTCGGACCGGTCAGTTTCAATGTTCGCGCCGGCGAGGTCGTCGCCATGTCGGGGCTGATCGGCTCCGGCCGTACGGAGATTGGCCGGCTGATCTTCGGCTCCGATCCCCGGAAAGCAGGCACTGTCCGCATCGATGGGCGGGCCAGCACGCCATCCGATTGCGTCGACGCCATATCCGACGGCATCGGCATGGTGCCGGAAAATCGCAAGGAACAGGGCCTTTTCCTCGGCCACAGCGTCGAAGACAATATCGCCATCAGCTCACTCGATCGCTATGTCACGGCCGGCGTCCTGCACCGCGGTACCATCCACACCGCGGTTGCCGAGGAGATGGCTCGTCTCCGCCTCAGGGCCAATGCCATCGATTTGCCGGTCAAATCACTATCGGGCGGCAACCAGCAGAAAGCGGTGCTGGCCCGCTGGCTGCTCCGCGACAGCCGCCTGCTCATTCTCGATGAGCCGACACGCGGCGTCGACATCGGTGCCAAGCGTGAAATCTACGAAATGATCGACGCGCTGGCGCGCGCCGGTAAAGCCATCCTGATGATCTCCTCCGATCTTCCCGAGGCCATCGGCGTGTCCGACCGCCTTTTGGTGATGCGCGGCGGACGCATCGTTCGCGAGCTCGTTTCCGGCGCCACTTCGGAGGAAGAAGTGATGTTCCATGCCACCGGCACGGCCGGCGACCGGGCGGCCCAAGGTCACGGAGAACCTCAATGACCAAAGATACCGAAAACCTTGGCCGCGGCGCCATTGAGCCGATTCATCGCGAACCCTTTGATTTTGCTCGTTGGTGGGACCGCGTCGGTATCCTGGTGGTGCTGGCCGCGCTCGTCGTGTTCATGGCCGTGTTTGCACCCAACTTTGCCCGCGTCGACAATCTGCTCAATATTGCTCGGTCGATATCGGTCAACGCCATTCTGGCCGCCGGCATGACCTTCGTGATCCTCACCGGCGGCATCGACCTGTCGGTCGGTTCGATCATCGCCGTTTCGGGTGTCGTCGCGGTGATCGCGGCGATCGCCGGCGTGCCGGCGCCAGCCGCCGTGATCCTCGGCATGGTGGTCGGCGCTGCCTGCGGTCTCGCCAATGGCGCCCTCAGCGCCTACTTGGGGCTCGCTCCTTTCATTGTGACGCTTGGGACGATGACGTTCCTCAGAGGGCTTGCCTACACCATCACCGCCGGCCAGCCGATCGTCTCGAGCGCCCTCAATTTCCGCGATATCGGCAACGGTTACTTTTCCGGGATTCCCGTTCCGGTGATCGTCATGGCCATCGTCTATCTGGTGGCCTGGTTTCTGCTCGAACGCACCCGCTATGGCCGCCATGTCTATGCGGTCGGCGGCAACCCCGAGGCAGCCAAGCTGGCCGGCGTGCGCGTCAAGCGGATCGTCACCTCCGTCTACCTGTTCGCCGGCGCCTGCGCCGGTCTCGCCGGCGTCATCTTCGCGGCCCGCGTCGTTTCCGCCCAACCGACGGCCGGTACCGGCTACGAACTCGATGCCATCGCCGCCGTCGTGCTGGGCGGCACCGCGCTGGCCGGCGGGCGGGGGCGCATCGTCGGTACGCTGATCGGATCGGTGATCCTCGGCGTGCTGTCGACGGGGCTGATCCTGATGAACGTTCCCTTCTTCACCCAGCTCCTGATCAAGGGCGTCGTCATCATTCTGGCCGTGGCGATCGACAGCCTCAAGCAGCGCCCGTTCAGCTTCCGCCTGCCTTCGTTCTCCCGTTCCGCCCCGCCCCGGTCCTGAAGCCGCCGCGTCGCCTCTCGCATTTCGTCTTTTGGAGATTGTTTCCATGACTTTCGTCGTCGATATCGCCGATCCGCTCGCCGGATCGCGCGTTAGCGAGCCCGTCGTCTTCGTTGTTCCCGCCGACCTCTCCGCCCCGCTCTACTGGGCCAGGCTCGCCGACGGCACGCCTATCCCCTGCCAGCGCCTTTCCATGGGGTCCGGCAGCGGAAAAACGGCCTTTATCACCTGCCTGAGTTTCTCGGGAAAAGCCCAGCTCACGCTTGGCGAAGCGCTGACGGATGCGGAGGTTGCGGCTCTGCCGGGCATTCGTATCCTGCAGGGACGGGAAGCCGATTGTTTCGTTCGGCTCGATACGGGTATCTTCGATCTCGAGCTGTGCTCCGGCACCGCTGAGGGAACGGGAGCCTCCAAATGGGGCCTGCGTCACTTCAAGGGGCTCACCGACGGCTTCGAGCTGCTGCCTTCCGGCAACAATGCCATCGGCGGTTTCTATGGTCCGTTCTTCACGCCGGAGAACGGCCTGATCAATCCGCCCGAGCACACCAAGGTCGACATCGAAATCGTCGAGCGTGGGCCGCTTCTTCATCACTATCGCATGCATGGGCTGATCCCGGACGGCCTGTTGCCCGAACTTCGTGGCAAGCGCTTCACGATCGACTGGCGCTTTACCTACGGCACGCCTTATTTCCAGCGTCGCTATGAGGTGGACAACTTCCAGACCGTGATCAACGGTCGCTCGGTCACCAACAAGATCACGGTCGGCGACGAGTTCGAGGGCGGGCCGGGTGAGCTGGTCTTCGATCGTTTCGCGGCCTATGGCGGCACACGCTATCGCTCCGGCGACCCCTATGCCGGGCTGCTGGTCGACATGGTGGGCAATACGCTTGCCGAAGCCAAAACCGACAATCCCAAGTTCGCAGAGTTTCGCGACAAGCTGAGCCGCATGGACGAGGCCCACTGGGATCTCTACTGGCGCCTGTTCTCGGCTTGGGAAAAGGCGTTGCCGGAAGCGGAAATTTCGGCCCGCCTCGCACGGGTGCGGGCCGCGGCCCACGTTGCAGCCGATCTTAATGATCGAGCCTGGACGCTGACTGACCAACCCGTGGACGTATCCGCCGTGCCGCACGAAACGATATTTCCGGGCCCAGCCTCCAAGACGGCCGAGTTCCATGCCGCTTCGGGGCGGACCATGATCTGGTGGACATCTGCTCCGTCCGGTGCCTTCCAGATCGTGCAGCGGCGCCAGTCGGGGTGGGTCAATTGGGGCTCGAACGGCGAAAACGAATGTCCCGAACTGCCGGTGGGTGTCGACATCAAGACGGCTTACGGCCCGTTTGCCGACGACTGGCAGATCGTAGCTGACCAGCTCGAAACCGCTCCCTCGGCCGTCGTCAGGCTCTCCCCCTGACCGCGTGCCGACTTGCCACCCGCCTCTCCTCCCCCCGGAGAGGCGGGTGGCACCATGGATTTCATGGCTGCGCTGCAAGGCGCGTTCCCGCCTCTAGAGCAACTCCAGCAAAAGTGGGAACCGGTTTTGCGTCCGGAGTTGCGTGAAAACAATGGGATAGAGCACGTTGGCGAACCAGGGTTCGCCGGACGTGCTCTAGCTTGAGCGGCTTGCCGATCAAGTCCCTCTTCGCCGTTGCCCATGCCCTGCTGGGTGTCGAGGACCTGTGACACGACCCCCGCCACAGCCGCCCCGGTAAAAGGCCGCTAGGGAAGTTCAACGATGGGAGGCTGACGATTTATCGTCAGCTCCGGCAGCGGACCGGCCCACTTGCGCACGTCGATCAGCGCCGTGTGGGCGATGTTGCCCTGGGCCAGGCCGGAGGTTCCCTTGTCGATGGTCAGCGTGTTGGGATGGCCATGCACGTCGATCCGCTCGCCGTCGATCTCGCGGGCGTCGTACCAGGCGCCCGTGCCCATCCAGGCCACGTCTTCGCGGATTCCGTCGTCGATCATCACACCCGCCAGCGCCTTGCCGCGCTGGTTGGAGAGCAGCACAACGTCGCCATTGGCGACGCCCAGCCGCGCCGCGGCTGCTGGATGCAGATAGACCGGTTCCCGGCCATGGATCTTGGTGGCCCTGGCAACGGAGCCGTTATCGAGCTGCCCGTGCAAACGAGGGATCGACTGGCCGGAAACGAGATGCAGGCGATCCCTCGCGTCGCCGGCGCCAAGCCACTCGGCCGGTTCGATCCACACCGGATGGCCGGGACAATCGGCAAGGCCGAAGCTGGCGATGACCTCGCTGAAAATTTCAATCCGCCCGCTTGGCGTCGACAGCGGGTGTCGCTCGGGATCGGCCACGAAGTCGCCGAACTGGATGACTTCGCCGGTGGGATCGGGACGATCGAAGCGCCCCAAGGCGCGAAAGGCATCGAAATCCGGCAGCTCGACGCCATGCTGGGCGGCAACCTTGCTCGACTGCTCCCAGAGGTGCCTCAGCCAGCCCTGCTGATCGCGGCCTTCGGTGAAGGCCTCGGCGACGCCGAAGCGCTCGGCCAACCCACGGAAGATGGCATGGTCGTCCCGGGCTTCGCCAAGCGGCTCCAGCACCTTGTCCATGAACACCAACGAACCATCCCGACGGTTCAGCATGACGTCCTCGCGTTCGAGCGGCGATGTGGCGGGGAACACAATGTCGGCCCGGCGGGCGGTCGACGTCCACCAGATGTCGTTGACGATGATGGTTTCCGGCCGCTTCCACGCCTCGGCCAGACGGTTGAGATCCTGATGGGCGTGGAACGGATTGCCGCCGGTCCAGTAGACGAGGCGGATGTCGGGGTAGACCAGCGACTTGCCGTTGTAGGTGAAGCTGCCACCCGGATCGAGCAGCAGATCGGCGATCCGCGCCACCGGGATGTAATCCGGCACGGGGTTGCGCCCTTGGGCGACCGACGGCCATGGTAGCGGCCGAATGGGACGGCCGACCGGCGTGGTCGAACCATAACCGAAGCCGAACCCGCCGCCCCTGGTGCCGATCTGCCCCACCATGGCAGCCAGCGCCAGTCCCATCCAGAGCGGCTGTTCGCCATGATCTGCCCGCTGGATTCCCCAGGCGAGCGAGATCATCGTCCGCTTGGCCGCCATCTCGCGGGCGAGATCGCGAATGTGCGTTTCGCTGACGCCGGTGATGGTGGATGCCCAGGCCGCCGTCTTGGCAACACCATCCGCCTCGCCCTTGATATAGGCTTCCAGCACCGGCCAGCCGTGGGTGTAGCGCTGAAGAAACGCCCGGTCGGCCAGATCCTCTTCGATCAGGACATGGGCGAGCCCCATCATCAGGGCGGTGTCAGTGTTGGGGCGCGGCGCGATCCACTCGGCATCGAGAACGCCGGGGACGTCGGCCCGGCGTGGCGAAATGTTGATCACTCTCGCGCCTGCCCGATGGATGCGGGCGAGCCAGCTTTCCACCTCATGGCCGGTGGTGCCGCTCGACATCACCTGCGCCGTCCGGCCGGAAATGCCGCCGAAGCAGACCAGCAGCTCGGTATTGCCTTCCAGCAGCGACCACGAGGTCATGCGGTCCTGGAAAACGCCGTTGCTCATGCCGGTGACATGCGGCAGCAGCACTTCGCCCGCCGCATGCGAGTAGGTGTCGACCGAGCGCGTATAGCCGCCGACAAGGTTCAGAAAGCGCCGGAGCTGCGACTGGGCATGATGGAAGCGGCCCGCGCTCGCCCAGCCATAGGAGCCGCCAAAGATCGCCTTGTTGCCGTGGGCGTCAATCACGCGGCGCAATTCACCCGCCGCAAGATCGAGCGCCTCGTCCCAGGGCAGCTCGACAAAGGCGTCATCACCGGTGCGATTGCGGTCGCGTTTCTCCAACCAGGCGCGGCGCACCGATGGACGACGGATGCGGGTGCCCTCGTCGCGCACCGCGCTCAGCCAGCCGCGACCGATGGTCGACGGTTGCGGATCATCGGGCAGCGGGTTCAGGCTGACGCCATCCGCCTCGCCATCGACGACATAGGTTCCCCAGTGGGCGGCTGTGTAGCGCATGTCCTTCGGTCCTTGGCATTAAGTGAGGCGAGCGCGCATCTCCTTCAGCGTCTCGCCGATGCGATCAACATGTCGAAGCAGGCTACCGCCGAGGAGATATACGACATCATCGCCATACATGGCACGCATCTCCGGCGCGCGGTCGGCACTCATTCCACCACCGGGGCTCGGGAAGATCGGTAGCCCGACGCCGTCGGGTGCCCGGCAAGCTTCGGCGATGGAAAGGCACTCCTCCGCCGAAAAGCCGAAGCGGCCGCCGACATTGGGAAAGATCGAGATGTCGGCGCCGGCGAGGCGCTGCAACACGCCGAACATCACGGCATGAGTGAAACCGAGCGTGTCGGACAGCACATAGCTGCCGAGGAAGGTCGGGTGCGCCATCAGCGGCAGATCGAACCAGTCGGCCGTGGCGAGGCGGCGCGTGAGATCGAAGCCGAACAGCCCCGGCATCACCAGCGCGCCCCCGGCCCCCGCTTCCTTGGCGAAGCGGGCGAAGTCCATCAGGTCTTCACTGCGGCCGGCGATATTCGGGAAATAAAGGCTGTTACCGCCGCTTTCCCGGTTCGCCCTGGCGACTGCCGCCGATACCTTCTCGACGCGCGTCTTGAACGGCGCCGAGGCCTGATCGGTCAGGCCATGATCGTCCTTGATGATGTCGGCGCCGCCGAGCGCCGCCGCGTAGGCGATGGCGGCGAGCGTGTCGGCATCGCTGCCCTGCGGCTTGATCACCGGCGCGATCAGGCCGCCAGTCGGGCGTTTGGCCCGCTCGCGAACGCCCGAAATGCCGAAGCGGGCGCCTCTGAAATCCTGCGACAGGCGCTCGCCGGGCTCGAAGCCGACGACCCGGATGCCCTTCTGGATCGACGAGTTGCCGAAGATGACATTGAGGAGCTGCGGCAGCTCATTGCCGGAGCTGTCGGGGCTATAGCTCAGATGGGCGAGGTAGGAACCGGCCCCCTCCTCGCGGACGCTCTCGACCTTGCCGAGGATCACATCCTCGATATAACCCTTCGGCACCACGTCGCGCGGGATCTCGACGGTCTGTTCAAGCGCGATACCGGCAGCGCGCTCGCTTGCTTCGTCAAGGTTGCCGGCAAAGATGCGATAGAAGACGGAAAAGCGCGACATCAGAGAGCCTCCGCCTTGGCTGCCGAGTGAACGGCGTCGATACGGACGGCGTCGAGATCGGCGTCGGTGATGCCGAAGCTCTGACCGGTGAGCCGCTCGATGGCGGCGACCAGCGCCGGTGCATCGAGGCCATAGGTTCGCATCAGATAGGGACGCGAGCCGCCATGGGCGTAGGTGTCCTTGAGGCCGAGCCGCACCAGCCGCTTGGCGATGCCGGCATCGGCGATCGTCTCGGCGACCAATGATCCGATGCCGCCCTCGGTGACATGGTTTTCCAGCGTGACGACGCCATGGCGCACCGACTGCAGATGGTCGAGCAGATACTGCGCATCGAACGGCTTGATGGTGTTGAGATGAATGTGGCGAATGGAAACGCCGGCCTTCGACAGCGCGCCGCGCGCCCTCAGAGCCTCCTCGGTGGTGATGCCGGCCGTGATCACCAGCACGTCGGTGCCGAGCGACAGCTCACGCGCCTTGCCGACGACGATCGGCGTATCGAACAGGCGCGGCACGGACCCACGCAACACGCGGGCATAGACCGGGCCATCGACGCTGTCGGCCGCCTCGACGATCGACTCCACTTCCGTGGCGTCGCCGGTCTCAAGAATGGTCATGTTGGGGATCGAGCGCATCACCGAGATGTCCTCGATCGCCTGATGCGTCATGCCGCCCGGCGTGGTGACGCCCGGCAGGAAGCCCATCAGGCGCACCTTGCGGCGCGGATAGGCCACCGAGGCGATCAACTGGTCGTAGGGGCGGCGGTAGAGAAAGACGCCGAAGGTGTGCAGGAAGGGCCGGAAGCCGGCGAGCCCGAGGCCGCCGGCAAAGCTCATCATGTTCTGCTCGGCCATGCCGAGAGACAGGAACTGCTCGGGATGGCGGTCGCGGAAGCCGTCGATCTCGCAGGACGATGTGAGATCGGCGGAGAGACAGAGCACTTCCGGATGGGCGACGGCGTAGGCCTCGAAGGCGCCGGCATAGGGACGGTTGACGAGTTCGACCATGACGGACCTCAGCGGCTGTAATCGACGGGGGAAAGGCCAAGCTCGGCGGCGATGGCATCGTTGGTGGCGGCGCGGTCGGCCTCGTCCTTGAAGCGGACGTAATGCAGACGCGGGAAGCGGCGCTCAAGATAGTTCATGCCCTTGAAGGGGCTGGTCTTCGCCAGGATGATCAGCGGCTGGCCGGGATGCGGCGTTTTGGCCGCCCAGCGCAGTGCGCCGAGATCATGGCCGTCGACTTCCGCCACGACGGCGCCGAAAGCCTCGAACTTGGCCCTGATGTCGCGCACGTCCATCACGCTGGACATGGCGCCATCGCACTGCTGTTCGTTGACGTCAACGATGGCGTGCAGCGTGTCGATGCCATGATAGGCGGCCGCCTGGACCGCCTCCCAGGTCTGGCCTTCCTCGACCTCGCCGTCCGACATGAACACCCAGACGCGGCCGGTCTCGCCCTTGCGCCGGCGCCCCCAGGCAAGGCCCGCCGCAGTCGAAAGGCCAACGCCGAGGGTGCCGTTGTGCACCTCCATGCCTGGCGAATGCTCGGCGCCGATCATCTCGACCGACGAGCCGTCGCGGTTGAACTGGCCGAGCGCTTCCGGAGCGAGCCGACCGACCTCGATCAGCGTCGCATAGGCGACCAGCGCATAATGCGCCGGCGCGAAAATCAGCCGGTCGAACTGGGGCAGCGCCGGGCCGTTGTAGCCGGCGCCCGTGTGATAATCGGTATTGATGGCCGACGGCACGCCGCCAAATGGCTCGGGCACCGGCGGCAGCGTCGGCTCGCCGATATGGAGCTCTTCGTTGTAGAGCCAGGCCAGCTGCTCGGCCGCCGAACAGGCCTGGCTCAGATAGCCGCCGTTGTTGCGGATGGTGTGTTCGAACACGCGCCGCCTGATGCCGAGCGCGATCTCCTCGGTGAGTCTCGAATTGCTGACGCGCGCGGTCTTGCGGGTCTTGGTCGTTGTCGGTCGGGTGGCCATCAGAGTCTCCGGCGGTGCTGGATGATGGAAAAGGCGAGCGCTACGCCGAGGATCAGCCTCGACAGCGCGTCGTTGAGGTTTGGGCCGATGGCGACCATCGCCACCAACCCGTCTTCATTTTCGCGGCGATTTAAGCAACTCCTCTCCCGTCGACTTGTCGGTAACCAGGTAACGGGCATATCCCCCCAGAAGAGCTGCGCGGATCGCTGTGACCTTGTCGGGGCCCGACGAGACAAGGATGCCGTTGCCGACAGCCTGGATCTCGGAGAGCTCCATGCCGATGATCCGGCCATCGAGATCGCCCTCGATCGGGTTGCCTTCGGCATCGATGAAACGGGCCGACAGAACGCCGACGGCACCACGCCGCACATAGGCGCGAACATCCTCCACCGTTGCGATGCCGGACAGCACGAGCTGGGTATCGTCGGAGACATTGCCGACGGAAAACAGCGTCTTGCTGAGCGAACGCAGGGCGCGCAACTGCTCGGCAATCACCGGCTCACGCCTCAGGGCATCGGCAACGTCGCGGTTCGACAGGATGGCCGGCGCATGCAAGGTGAAGCATTCGGCGTTGAGACTGCTGGCGATGCGGATGGCCGACGTCTCGGGGGCGGGAAGATGCCGCGATTTCTTCGAGCCGATCATCTGGTAGACGCTGAGCCCCGGCACCGTGCCGCGCGGCATTTCCTCGGCGAGCCAATGGATGGTCTGCCCCCAGGCGACGCCCAGGGAGTCATCGGGTTCGAGCAGATCGAACACAGCCATGGCGCCGACCTGTGCCAGCTGACGGCGAGCGTGCTGAGCCGCCTCGCTCGAAGAGCCGGCCGCGACGGATGGCTCGTCGATCAGGAACACATCGGCAAGGCCGTAGGCAGCCCTCAGTTCCCGCGACAGGCTGGAAGCGGCAAAGGACAGGCCATCGATGCGAATATCGACGATGCCGAGCTCCCGGGCCTGACGGAGATAGCCGACCACGGTGGGGCGCGAGACGCCGAGGCGCCGGGCGATATCGCCCTGCGTCAGCCCCTCCTTGTAGTAAAGGAGCGCCACATTGGCGAGCAGCGCGTCATGGCTTTTGGGCGCGAGCGTCACGGGCGTGTTTCCGTGCTGGTCATGAAGCGGCGCACCTGATCGTAGTCGACAACGCCCGCATCCGACCCGAGCCCGGTGGCGACCAGCGCGGCGGTCGCCGAACCCAGCCGGCAGGCTTCGCGCAGATCCAGCCCCTTGGCGAGGCCGGCGATAAAGCCACCGCAGTAGCTGTCGCCGCAGCCGGTCGTGTCAGAAACCTCCACCTTGTAGGCGGGTGTGCGAAAGGCTTCGCCAGCGGCGGTTCGCGTATAGGAGCCTTCGCTACCGAGCTTGAACACCACGGCACCGGCGCCGCGTTCGATGAAGAAGCGCGCCGCAGCCTCGACATCCGTCAGGCCCGAGAGATAGGCAGCCTCTTCGAAAGACGGCATGAAATAGTCGATGTGCGGCAGGAGTTCATCGAGCAGGCCCAGCGTTCCAGGGTTCGGCGCGATGAGATCGAAGGTCGTGGTCAGGCCCCGGGCCTTGGCATGGGCGAGAAGCTTGCCGCTCTGTCCGCCGTCCATGGCCGCGAGCAGACCGGTACCGCCAAGATGCAGGAAACGAGCATCGGTGACGGTGTCAAAATCCGTCTCCTTAACGAAGAGATGGTCGGAAGCGCCCCGGCAATGCAACGCTGGGCGTTCGCCATTGGGGCGAATGGTCAGGATGGTGGCCGAGGTCGCGGCCTTGTTGGTGCGCTGGATCAGGCTGAGGTCGATCCCGAGCCGCTGATAGGCGGAGAGGATGAAATCCGCCTTTTCGTCGTTGCCGAGACAGGCGGCGGTCGCGGTCCTGAGGCCGAGCTTGGCCGCATTCAGTAAGGCGCCGGCAGCGGTGCCGGCCGGGTTGAGGCGGATCTCGTCGATGAAGGCGACGCCGCCGCCCGCCGGAACGGCTTCCACCGGCCGCCCGGCCACGTCGAGGATCGTCAGGCCAACGAAGACAGCGTCGAACTTTGCCACGATACGCCCCCCGTCTCAGGAGTTGACCGCCTTGGTACCGCCCTGCCCGTAGTGGCGGCGGAACCAGGCGTAGCAGCGGTCGATCTCCTCCTGCGGCATCTCCTCGACCGGCCCGCGCAGCAGCGCGAGATGGGTGGTCTTGGCCGCCTCTTCGAGATAGAGGGCGATCGACGTCGCCTCGGTCGCCGACTTGCCGAGCGTGAAGACGCCATGAGCCTGAACAAGGGCGGCGAGCCCGCCGGCCGCCGCCTTGACGACGGCCTCGCCTGTCTCGACTTCGCCCGGCGTCGCATAGGGCGCGCAGGGCACATCGCGGCCGAGGATGTGAGTGATCGGTGTCAGCACAGCTGGAATGCGCTCGCCGCGCGCCGCAAAGCTGGTGGCATAGGGCGAATGGGTATGGGTGATGCCGAAAACGTCCGGCCGGCGCTTGTAGATGTAAAGGTGGATGCCGGTATCGACCGATGGCTTGAGGTCTCCTTCGACGACGACGCCTTCGGGGTCGACCACGACGAGCTTGTCCGGCGTGAGCTTGGAGAACTTTACCCCGCTCGGCTTGATGACGATCAGGCCGGTCTCGGGGTCGCGGCCGGATACGTTGCCGCCGGAGCCGACCACCAGTCCGTTGAGCGGCAGTTCCAGGTTCTGTTCGCAGACCTCTTCGCGCAGGGCTTCAAGCATGGGACTTCTCCTCGGCGCGGCGGGCCGGTCGGCCGTTGGGATAGACGATGATCTTCAGGGACTCGCCGGCGTTCACCAGCGTGCGAAACGCCTCGGCCGAGTCTTCGATTCCGAAATGGTGGGTGATCGCCGCTTCCGGGCGGACCCTGCCGGCGGTGAGCAGACGGAGGTAGGCGTAGGTGTCGGTGTGGTCGCTGGAGTATTTCGAGGTGACGGTGATCTCGTCGAAATAGGCCCTGTTGCCGTCGCGAACCCAGGGCGTATCCGGCGGCAAGGGCGCGCCGAGATGCAGAGTGCCGCCCACTTCCACCAGCCGCCCGGCGAGATCCCAGGCGGGCGCCACCGGCGCGATGGCGACGACCACATCGGCAAGGAGACCGCCATTGACGGCGCGCAGCGCCTCGACGGCATCGACCTTGCCGGGGTTGATCGCATGGTTGGCGCCGAGCTCCAGCGCCTTGGCGAGACGCCAGTCGGAATAGTCGAGCGCGATCACCTGTCCGGCACCGAACAGCGGCGCCATGTGCACGAAGCCCTGCCCCATGAAGCCGGCGCCGACCACGGCGACCGTGTCGCCGGGCTGGATGCCGGAGACCTTGAGACCGCCGATCACGCAGGACCACGGCTCGATGGTCACCGCCGCCGCGTCGCTGATATCCCCGGGAATCCGATGAACGTCGACGGCAAGATGGGCCGCACTGACGCGGTAATACTGGCAGAGCGCGCCGGGATCGAGCCGAGTGCTGGAGTAATAGGGATCGCGGGTGAAGTGCCCGCGCAGCGACCAGTGAGATCGCACGCGGCCAACGTGATGGTTGACGAACAGCCGCTCGCCGAGCCGGAACTCCGTGACATCGGCGCCGACGGCCACCACCTCGCCGACAGGCTCGTGGCCGAGCACCTTCGGCTGGCTCTTCTTGTACCAGGGCATCGCCTCGCCACCGCAGAGGCCTGACGCCAGCGTACGCAGCAGGATGTCGCCCGGTCCGATTTCCGGGATGGGGCGATCCTCGACGCGAACATCCTCGTGTGAATAGTAGACGGCGGCACGCATGGTGTCGGTCATGAACGGTCTCCAACGGAGCGCAGGGCTGCTTTCCGGGCGCCCCAGAGTGGTGACGAAAGACCGCTGACGTCCTCGTAGAGATCGAACAGCCGCTCGTAGGTTTCGACAGCCTCGGGGCTTGGAACGTGGCGACGCTGCTCCTCGGGGCGGTGAGGCGGCGCTTCGATGTCGATCCGCCCGACGGCGGCGGCGGCGATCAGCGCCGAACCCCAGAGGCCGTGATCGCTGGCATCCGAGGCGACGATGGTCGTGCCAAGAACGTTGGCGAGAACATCGCACCAGAAGGCGTTGCGGCCGCCACCGCCGGTCAGAAATACCTGGGCGGGACGGCCGAGACCGGTCGACCGGAAGCAATGCCTGAGGGAGAGGGCCACGCCTTCGAGTACGGCCCGCGCAAGGTCGGCACGCGTTGTCGCCGTGGTCAGGCCGTGAAAGGCGCCTGTCGCCTGCGGGGCGACGAAAGGCGCCCGTTCTCCAGCAAGGTAAGGCAGGAAAAGCACGCCGTTGCTGCCGGGCGGGGATGACGCGGCGAGACGGGCGAAGGCAGCGGACACCTCACCGGCATCGCCCGACGCGGCAAGGTCGGGATTGACGGACAGGAACCAGTCGTAGGCCTGGGTGCCGGTGAGCGGGGCCACGACCCGGATGAAGCGATCGGCATAGGAATGGGCCAAGGTGGCGCCCACCGGTTCGCCAGCGAAGGCTTCTGGCTCCGTCACGATGTTGAGCATCGCCGTGGTACCGAGCACCAGATAGACATCGCCGGGGCGCCCGAGCCCCATGCCGACCATCTGGGCGCCAAGGTCGATGGTGCCTGTGGCGACCGGCGTTCCCTCGGCAAGCCCCAAGCGCGCCGCTGCCTCTCCGGTTAGCCCGCCCTTGAGGTCGATGGACCGAGAAATCGCCGGCAGACGGGAGGCATGGCGAGCAATGCCGAGCAGATCGAAAGCGTCCGGCGCATAGGTCCGCGTCTCGATATCAAGAAAGGGGATCGAGGCATCGGAATAATCGGTGGAGATCACCCCCGTCAGCTTCAGGGTGATCCAGTCCTTGCAGAACAGGACGTGACGAATTCGCTCGGCACTGGCCGGTTCGTTGTCCTCAAGCCAGCGCAACAGCGTTCCGGCCGTCCCGGCCCAGTTGGACGTGCGGCTATAGCGCGAGAGCTTGCCAGACGTGCCGTCGGCGATCCAGTCGAGAACGAGATCATCGGCGCGGGCATCGTTCCACAGGATGGCGTTGCGCACCGGCTGAAGCTCGGCGTCGAGCGCCCAGAGGCCATCGCCCTGCCCCGACACGCCGATGGCGGCAATCGGAACGTCAGCTGCGTTGCCCGCCCGGCGCATCACCTCTTCGGCGAGCAGCCATACCTCGTCCATGTCCTGCTCGGACCAGCCGGGGTGCGGACGGATCGACCGGCTGGGCAGCGAGGCGGCACCGAGACAACGGCCGGTGGGCGTGTAGACGGCCGCCTTTACCGACGTCGACCCCACATCGACACCCAGATAGGCCGCCTCGGACATCCTCACCCTCGTCGCGTTTTACATTTGACGCTGAAATTTACAGATGTTCGATCGGAGTTGTAGGCAATTTGTCCCAAGAGTTGGCCTGCTCGGGAAAAATCCGAGCGCTCCCAAAAGCGGAACAGACCCATGAAAAAACTCCGGCCCAGCGCGAGGCCGGACCGGAGTCTTGAGTGTCGGAAAGTGACAGCCGAACCCGCTTACTTGCTGGCGACCGGAATCCACGGCGAGAGAGCGACGTCGCTTTCGTTGAACGACGGCACCTTGGCCGCCAGTTCTTCGATGGTGGTCACGCCGGCGGCGCGCAGGCCGGCCTGGGTCAGGAGGGTCGGCTTGATGACGAGATTGTGGTCGACGGGTTCGCCGGCCACCAGCTTGGCGGCGGCGCGAATGGCGGCGGCGCCGACCAGGGCCGGATTGGTGGCGACCGTCGCAACCCACGGGCTGCCGTCGGCGATGATCTCCTGGATGTCGGCCGTGGACACGTCGGCCGAATAGATCTTCAGCTTGCTGGCCGTCCCGAGTTCGGTGGCGGCGAGCTTCACGCCACGGGCAAACTCGTCATAGGGGGCGAAGACGACGGAGATATCCGGGTTGGCGCGCAGCACGGCCTTGGCCTGGTCGGAGGTGGAGAGCGCCGTCGTCGCGTTGACCACGCCGAATTGCGCCTTTTCGATCACGCCGGCATTGGTCTTCTTGAATTCCTGCCAGACCTCGTTGCGGCGGTCGAGCGGCGCAAAGCCGGCGACATAGGCATAGCCGGCCTTGAAGCTGGTGCCGTTGTCCTTCACCGCCTGTTCGAGAGCGAGGCGAGCGAGTTCATGGTCGCTCTGCTCGACCTGCGGCACAGCGGGATTGTCGATGTTGACGTCGAAGGCAACCACCTTGATGCCGGCGTCGAGCGCCTTCTGCACCACGTCGCGCAACGCTTCCGGTTCGCCATGGTCGATGACGATCGCCTTGACGCCGAGATTGATCGCCTGCTCGATCTGCAGGCGTTGCTCGGCGCTGTCCTGACGGCCGGGGAACACCTGCAGGTCGACGCCGATGGCTGCCGACTGAGCCTTGGCCCCGGCCTGGACGGCGGCAAAGAAGTCGCCGGCGGAGATGTAGCCGACCAGCGCGATCTTGACGCCGCCCTTGTCGAAGGGTGCCGGTGCGCCGGACAATCCGGCGGCAAGCGACGCGCCGGCAAGCAGCAGGGACGCCAGAACCGCAGCCGTAGAAGCGGCCGCCTTGCTGATGAAACTCATGGATTTTCCCCCAAGCGGCCTCAAGGCCGGATGTAAATCGAGACGGTGCTGCCACCTCAGCCGATGGACGTGTCGCAAACCGTGACCTAAGGATATTTATCTATCGACAAACTAGTCAAAGAACGTCCGCGACCCGATTTGAGGGGAAGAGCCATGTTTGGTTCGCGGCAAGCGGCGGAGAGAGAAAACTGTTTCTCCCCATCGCCGTTCGGTCACGCTATGGCTGCACGCGAAGGGCTCGTGCTGACGAGGAAAGGAAACGCTGCGTGCAAATTCACGGCAAATCCATGCGGACGATCTGGGTGGCTGACGACAGCTGGAGCGTCGAGATCATCGACCAGACCAAGCTGCCGTTCGAGGTGAAGACCCGGACGTTGCGTTCCTGGCAGGAAGCGGCGACGGCTATCCGCGACATGGTGGTGCGCGGCGCGCCGCTGATCGGCGCCACCGGCGCCTATGGCCTGGCGCTCGCCATGCGCGAGGACTCGTCCAATGAGAACCTGGAGCGGGCTTACACCGCCCTGCTCGCCACCCGGCCCACCGCCGTCAATCTCCGGTGGGGCCTCGACGACCTCAAGGGACGCCTCCTCAAGGTAGCCCCGTCCGAGCGCATGGGCCTTGCCTATCGCCGCGCAGCCGAGATCTGCGACGAGGATGTCGAGACCTGCAAGGCGATCGGCAGGCACGGCCTCTCGATCATCAAGGAGCTCTGGGAGAAGAAGGGCAAGCCGTCGCGCTTCAACGTGCTCACCCATTGCAACGCCGGCTGGCTCGGCTGCATCGACTGGGGCACCGCGCTTGCCCCGATCTACATGGCCTTCGAGGCGGGCATTCCCATCCATGTATGGGTCGACGAGACCCGGCCGCGCAACCAGGGCGCCAGCCTCACCGCCTTCGAACTCGGCCAGCATGGCGTCGACCATACGGTGATCGCTGACAACTTGGGTGGCCATCTGATGCAGCACGGCCTGGTCGACATGGCGATCGTCGGCACCGATCGCACCACGGCGACCGGTGACGTTTGCAACAAGATCGGCACCTACCTGAAGGCGCTGGCCGCCCATGACAATGGCGTGCCCTTCTACGTCGGCCTGCCCTTCACGACCATCGACTGGACGCTGGAAGATGGCGTTCGCGAGATCCCGATCGAGGAGCGCGATGCCCGCGAGCTCAGCCACATCACCGGCCGCACCGCAGACGGCCGGCTCGAGACCGTGGACATTCTCCCGAAGGGCAGTCCGGCGCTCAACTACGGCTTCGACGTGACGCCGGCCCGTCTGGTCACTGGCCTCATCACCGAACGTGGCGTCGCCGCCGCCAGCCGCGAAGGTCTTCTCGAGCTCTATCCGGAGCGGGCACATTGAGATTGAGGTGTTGGGCGGTCCTGCTTATGCCTTCGAAATAAACTATCACAACCGTAGGATACTTCCCACAATATTGAAAACAGTTGCCTTTTTGATCGAATACCGGGGCAAGATATTTCTACTTATGAAAAGGAATTGAACGTAGCGACGTGGGCGGCACCGGGGGCCTCACGGCATGATTGTCACGTGACAAAGGCCACGGAGTGACCACCTTGATAACGCCTCGCCTACTCGTTGTGCTTGCCGCCCTTACCCTGCCCACCGTCGCCTTCGCCGGAGAAACGCTCGACCGCGTCCGTGCCAAGGGCGAAGTTGTCGATGTTCTGGTCAACGATTATCCACCGTTCGGCTTCATCAACGACAAGAACGAGCTCGACGGCTTCGACGTCGATGTCGCCCGCGCTTTTGCCGAGAAGCTCGGCGTCAAACTGAAGCTGGAGACGCCCGGCTGGGAAACCATCATCGGCGGCAAGTGGGCCGGACGCTGGGATCTCGCCATCTCCTCGGCGACGCCAACGGAAGAGCGGGCCAAAGTGGTGAACTTCCCGGCGATCTACTACAGCCTTCCCGCCGTGCTGGTGGTCAACAAGGACGAGAAGACCATCCAGTCGGCCAAGGACCTCACCGGCAAGAAGGTGGGCGCCGGCACCGGCTCGTCCTATGAATCCTATCTCAACCGCAACTTCGTCATTCCCGGTCAGCCGGCCATCGACTTCCCCTTCAGCAATGTCGAAGTGGTGCCCGGCGATGAAACGGTCAACTTTCAGAATCTCGCCCTCGGCGCCGGCGTAAGGCTCGACGCCATCGTCGCCTCGGCCGGGACGGCGCAGGGCCAGATCGAGGCGACCGGCAAGCTGAAGGTAGTCGGCAAGCCGCTGTTCGCCGAACCGAATGCGGTGGTGACTGACAAGGGCGATGCCGAGTGGGACGCCGAGGTTGCCCGCGTCATCAAGGAGCTGAAGGCCGACGGCACCATCGCGCGCATTTCCCAGAAGTGGTTCCATACGGACATCACCAAAGATGCCCAGTGACGTCACCGAATCCGTGGTGCCTATCGTTGCGCGGCCGGTGAAGACTCACTGGCTGCGTTTCGATTTCCGGCTGCGGGTCTGGCTGACCTGGGCCCTGCTGTTCATCGTCCTTATCGGCGGGCTGCAGCATCTCGGCCTCGACTTCGGGTTGATCCAGGCGAAACTGCCCTTCATGCTCGGCCTTCACCTGTCGCCCAACGGCTTCGTCCAGGGCGTTGTGCTGACTCTGCTGGTAACGGCGATGTCGATGGTGTTCGCCGTCGGTCTGGCGATCCTCACGGCACTCGGCCGGCTGTCGCGCAATCCGGTCGCCTTTGCCATTGCCACATTTTACGCGTCGTTCTTTCGCGGCACGCCGCTTCTGGTGCAGGTGCTGCTGATCTACCTCGCCCTGCCGCAATTCGGCATCATCCTGTCGGCGCTGACGTCGGGCGTGATGGCGCTGTCGCTCAATTACGCCGCCTATCTGGCCGAGACCATCCGCGCCGGCATCACCTCGGTTCCGCGCGGACAGCGCGAGGCGGCGATGGCGCTTGGCCTGTCGCCGGTGCTGATTGCCTTCAAGATCATTGCGCCCCAGGCCGCGCGGGTGATCATCCCGCCGGCCGGCGCCCAGTTCGTTTCGATGCTGAAGGATTCGTCGCTGGTGTCGCTGATGGGACTTTGGGAGCTCAACTTCCTCGCCCAGTCCTACGGCCGATCGACCTATCACTACATGGAAATGCTGCTGACGGCGGCTTTCATCTACTGGCTGCTGTCCATCCTGTTCGAGATCGTCCAACATCGGCTGGAAGTGCGCTTCGGCCGCGCCTACGGTGCTGCTCGCGGATGACAAGAAAGAGAAATCCAATGACTGCCAAAGCTCCTGTCACCATCCTTGACGGCGGCATGGGCCGCCTGCTCGAGCGGCTGGGTGCCCCGTTCCGCCTGCCCGAATGGTCGGCCTTGTCGCTGATCGAAGCTCCCGACTACGTCCGCCGCGCTCATCAGGCCTATGTCGATGCCGGCGCCGAGATCATCACTACCAATTCCTACGGTCTGGTGCCGCACATGCTCGGCGAGGAGCGCTTCTGGAAGGAAGGCCGCTCGCTCGCCGACCGCGCCGGTTCGATCGCCCGCGCTGTCGCCGATACTGCGCCGCACAAGGTGATCGTCGCCGGCTCGCTGCCGCCGATCTTCGAAAGCTATCGTCCGGATAAATTCATCGAGGAACAGGCGCCGCCGATCCTCGCCGAACTGGTGGCGGGGCTCTCGCCGCATGTCGACGTCTGGCTCATTGAAACACAGAGCTCCACGGCGGAAGCGCTGACCGCCTTCGCGGCCGCGAAGGCGACCGGCAAGCCGATCTACATCTCCTACACATTGCGCGACGAACGCGGCCGTACCGGCCCCGCGGAACTGCGGTCGTGGGAGCCGGTTGGAGAAGCCGTCTTGCGGACGCTGGCCGCCGGCGCCTCGGCCATCCTGTTCAACTGCAGCCAGCCCGAGGTGATGAGCGCGGCGCTGAAGGCTGCTCGCGTCGCCATCGACTCCTTCGGCAATCCGGACATAGGCCTCGGCGTCTACGCCAACGCCTTCGTGCCGGAACCGCCATCGGACGAGCCCTATGCCGGCATTTCCGAGATCAGGGCCGACCTCGACCCGCCCAACTATCTCAAGTGGATCGACCGCTGGATCGACGACGGAGCCACCATCGTCGGCGGCTGCTGCGGCATCGGGCCGGAGCATATCGAGGCCATCGCCAAGAACCGGACAAAAGAGGCGGCTTGAACACCAACGCTCGCGGTGGTTCCGGCGTCTTTTGCCGGAGCTGCCGTTTGGCAAGAACAGCCGTTTCGGCAAATCAAATTAGTACATTTTACCTATAGAATCGATATTCTTTTGGATAATTTCGAACGGCTTTTACAAGGAGCCGTCGTGTCCGAAAATACATTACTCCCGCCCAGTCGTGGTCGTTTTTATGCCGTTCGGTTCAAGCCGGGCGAGGATCTTCTGGCCGGCCTTAGGGCGTTCGTGGCCGAGCGCGATCTTAAGGCGGTGTCGATCGTCACGACCGTCGGCAGCCTCAAGAAGGCGCCGCTCAGACTGGCGAACACAGGCGTCTGGGAGACGCGCGAGGGGCATTTCGAGATCGTCTCGCTGGTGGGAACGATCGATGCGCTGGGCGAGCATCTGCACATCTCGCTATCCGACCGGCATGGCGTGACGGTTGGCGCGCATTTCGGCCTGGGATCGGCCGTCTATACCACCGCGGAAGTCGTGCTGGTCGAGCTTGAGGACTACAGCTTCACCCGCGAACCCTGCGCTCTCTCCGGATACGACGAGCTGATCGTCTCATCGCGATAACCAATAGTCGACATAGGGAGTTCATCATGTCCGCGACTGCCTCTTCGAGAAGTGCCTTCAACACTCGCGTTCTCACGTTGATCGCTGCTGCCATCGTCATCAACATCGTCGGCGGACAGATCAACGACGCGCTGCGCCTGCCGATCTTCCTCGACAGCTTCGGCACGGTGCTGGTGGGTGTGCTGGCCGGGCCGATTGCCGGCGGCATCGCCGGTCTTCTCACCAACCTGATCTGGGGCCTGCTCACCAACCCAGTCGCCGCCGCCTTCGCGCCGGTCGCTTTGGTGATCGGCGTCGTCACCGGTCTACTCGCCCGTGCCGGCTGGTTCCGCACCATCTGGCAGACCGCGATTTCCGGCGTGATCCTCGCCGCAGCGCTGACGCTGGTCGCCGTTCCCATCCAGGTCTATCTGTTCGGCGGCGTCACTGGTGCCGGTTCCGACTTCGCCGTCGCCTATTTCTCGCAGCTCGGCGGCACACTCCTGAGCTCGGTGGCCCTCACCGTCTTCGGCTCCAACGTGGCCGACAAGGTGATCACCGCCGTGGTCATCTTCCTGATCGTCAAGCGTCTGCCCGAGCGGCTCACCATCGGCTTCCCTTATCTCAGGTATTCGCGTGGCTGAGACGCGGGATACCGGCCAGTCGAGCCTCATGCCCCAGCCGATCAATCCGCGCACCAGGCTCGCTGCCCTGATTTGGACGGCGAGTTTGGTGCTTTTCCTGTCGGCGGTCCCGGCCTTCACCTTCGCCGCACTGCTGCTTGTCGCCGTCATGCCGATCGATCGAGCGCTGGCGCTGACCGTCTTGAGACGCAGCCTCGCAATCGTTCTGCCCTTCACCGCGGCCGTCGTCGCGGTGCAGACGCTGCTTATCCAGCACCCAGATTCCGCTCCCCTCTGGGGCCCTTTGCTATTCAGTGACCTTGGCCTTGAACGGTCGAGCGCGCTGGCCGGACGGGTGACGGCCATCGTGACGGCATCACTCCTCGTCTTCACCTCGACCAGCCCGGCGACACTGCTGAGATCGCTCGACGGCGCAGGATGGCCGCCGGCGCTCGCCTATCTGATCGCCAGCCCTCTCCTGATGCTCGACGCCTTTGCCGCGCGCGTCCACTCCATTCGCGAGGCGCAGGAGGCACGCGGCTGGCGGCGCGGCGGATCGCCGCTTCATCGCCTGAGGGGACTGTTGCTCCTCATCTCGCCGCTCATCACCTCGGCGCTGATCGAGGCCGACCAGCGCAGCCATGTTCTCAATCAGCGCGCCTTCCGCGCCTTTCCCAGGCGGACGCCCCTGAGGCCGGTTGGCGAAGCGCGCTGGGAAAAGCCGGCGCGCCTCACTCTCATCGGGCTTGCCGTGCTGCAAGCGGGAGCTTGGCCGTGGCTCTAGTCAGCGTTTCCGGACTCGCCGTCAGCTTTGCCAACCGCAAGATCCTTGATGGCATTGCTCTTTCGCTTGAGTGCGGCGACCGCGTCTGCATCGTCGGCGCCAACGGCTCCGGTAAGTCGAGCCTGGGGCAGGTGATCGCAGGCTGGCTTGTAAACGGTCCGCATCTAGCGGGCGACGTTCTCTACGATGGCCGGCCGATCGCTGACATTTCCCTCGCCGAACGAGCATCGCTCGTCCAATACGTCGGTCAGGTGCCGATGCATCAGCTGTCGGGCCGCGCCTTCACCGTTGCCGAGGAGGTGGCCTTCGGGCCGGAAAACCTGAACTGGCCGATCGCCGACATCGAGACCCGCGTCACCGATGCGTTAAAGCGGCTCGATCTCACGCATCTCGCCGAGCGCGACCCCTTCACCCTGTCGGGCGGCGAGCAGCAGCGCCTTTCCATCGCGGCGGCAATCGCCCTGGCGCCTGCCCTGCTGATCCTCGACGAGGCCGGCGCCAATCTCGATGTCGGCGCGCGTCGGCGGCTGGCATCCGAGTTAGCTGCCCAATCCACCGACGGCGCGCTGCTTATCCTCGACGTGGAGCCCGACCTCGGGCTGGCGCTCGGCTGCAGGATGCTTGCGTTGGAAAGCGGCCGCCTCACGGACTGGTCGCCTCCGGTGGACCGGCCGACAAAACGACATGAACGAGCGGTTCAAGCCGCGTCAACGACCACGCCGGTTCTCGACATCCAAGACGTCGCCTTCGCTTATCCGAAGGGAGCCCGGCTCTACGAACACCTGTCCCTGTCGGTCGTGGCCGGCGAGGCCGTGGCGCTGGTCGGGCCGAACGGCATCGGCAAGAGCACCCTGTTCCGGCTGATCAGCGGCCTGTCGCGACCAGCATCGGGCACTGTCCGCGTCGGAGATCGGGACACGGCAAAGCTCGGGATCGACGAGATTGCCAGCCTGGTGGCGACGGTATTTCAGGAGCCGGAAAACCAACTGTTCTCACCGACGGTGCGCGAGGAAGTCGCCTTTGGGCTCGATGGTCTCGGTCTCAAGCCCGTGGACATCGCGAACCGCGTCGCCGAGGCGCTAGATCGCGTGGGTTTGTCGGGTGCAGCCAGCCGTCATCCCCTCGATCTCGATATGGCAAGCCGGCGCTTCGTCACCATCGCCTGCGCCCTCGCCCGGCGACCAGCGCTGCTTCTCCTCGACGAAGCCCAGCGGGGGCTCGATTGGGAAAATGTCGCGCGCATCGAGACGATCATCGTCGAGGAGTGCGCACGCGGTGCGAGCGTGCTGTTCATCTGCCATGACCCGGTTTTCACGGCCCGCAATGCAACGCGAGTCGTCGATCTGGCCGGCTTTCCAAGGGCAGAGGCGGCCTGACAGCTCACGTCCTTGCCTTGGAAAATCGCGAACGGGAACGCCCAAAACCCGCTGCAATCCGGCGCTTTTTTCGATCGCCACATTTCGCAGCACAGCCTGACAGTTGCATCGCCGTAATTAGAATAGTTTTCTTGTAGATTATATTGCCAATCGACGTCCCAGGATTATCCTTTCGACTGATAGGCCGAAACATGACACGGCCGCGAGCGGGAGTATGGGGCATGGCAGACACTTCGAGTAAGACGACTTCAACGACGTCGGGGCCGTCGCGGCGCGATATTCTGAAGCGGACGGCGGTCGGGGCCGGCGTCGTAGCGCTCGGCGCGACCGCCGGCAGTCGGCTGTTCACGCCGGCCATCGCCGCTCCGGCCCCCAAGATCCGCCTCGCCTGGACGGAAGTAGCAGCCTGTCACTCCCCGCTCGGCTTCGGTGTCGCCAAGGGCATCTATGCCAAGCACAACCTTGATATCGAACTGTTCTACCAGGGCGCCAGCGGCCAGACGCTCATCCAGGCGCTCGCCACCAACAAGGCCGATGCGGGCGCCGGCCTCATCGGCGACTGGCTGAAGCCGCTGGAACAGGGCTTTGACGTCAAGCTGTTCGTCGGTTCGCATGGCGGCTGCCAGCGCCTGCTCGCGTCCGAAGCTTCAGGCGTCAAGACACTCCAGGACGTCAAGGGCAAGACGATCGCCACTTACGGCATTGGCGCCCCCCCGCAGGTTGCCTTCCAGGTCACCCTGAAGAAGGCCGGCATCGACCCTGAAGCAGACGTCACCTGGAAGGCCGTGCCTTTCGAACTCGTCGGCGAAACCGTCGCCAAGGGTGACGCCGATCTCGCAGCCCACCTCGATCCATGGGCCTATTCCATTCAGAAGCAGCATAATTTCGCGCTGATCGCCGATACCCAGACTGGCGTCTACGCGGGCGAGGGCTGCTGCGTTCTCGGCGCCAACGGGCCCTATCTCGAAAGCAACAAGGACGCCATCCGCCGCCTGGCCGAGGCGAACATCGAGGTGCACGAATACGTCGCCGACCACGCCGACGAGGTAGCGGCCTGGTATCTCGAAAACCTCAAGCCCGCTGGCCTGTCGCTGCAAGACCTGACCGAGGTGATCGGCAACCTTCGGACCCACATTCATCCGATCGGCAATGAATTGGTCGAGCAGATCCGCAGGACGTCGGAAGACCTCAAGCTGGTCAAGGTTCTCGATCCGGAAACCGACCCCAAGGAATTTGCCGAGCGGATCGTGTTCAACCTGCTGGCGTGAAAATGAAGGGAGGGCGCCGCCGAGGCCCCTCCCGTTTTGCATGATGTCAATGAAGGGGGTCGACCAATGACCGATATCGTTCAACCGCTGCCAGAAGGCACGCTGTCACTGGTATCGTTGCGAAATGTCTGGAAGCCGGGAATTTACGCGGCGGCGACCTGGGCGGCGGCGGCGGCCATCACATACGGGCTGCCCGATACCATAAAGTGGGGCAGCGTTGGCCTGTTTGCCAGCATCAACGCCGTCGGGGCGGTCATTCTCCTTGCCTTGGCCTTCACCGTGCACAAGCTGGGCGCCTTTGGACGCAACGTGGTCTATTACGGCCCGTGGCTGATCGCCATTGGCGTATGGTTCGCCCTCTGGGAGTTCACCACGGCCAAGACCGGCTGGCTGCCCAAACCCTTCTTCTCGCCACCCCATGGGTTGCTGAACGTCTACGTCGTCGAATTCGATCGCCTGCTGATCTGTATCGGCTACTCGCTGCGCCTTTGGTCGCTCGGCTTTTTCTCCGGCATCGCCGTTGGCTTCGCACTCGGCGTGGCACTCGGCTGGTCCAGGAGCTTCAATTACTGGGGCATGCCGATCCTGAAGCTGATCGGGCCGGTGCCGGCAACCGCCTGGATTCCGGCCACCTTCTATTTCTTCCCCTCGACCTTCCACGCCTCGATCTTCCTGGTCGCCCTGTCCTGCGGCATTCCAGTGGCCATTCTGACAGCTTCCGGCGTCGCGTCCGTCAATCGCGCCTATTACGACGTGGCGAGAACGCTGGGCGCCAACGAGCGCTTCCTGGTGCTGAAAGTCGCCGTACCCGCGGCACTCAATCACGTCTTCGTTGGTCTGTTCATGGGCCTTTACTACTCATTCGCCGTGCTTGTGGTGGCCGAAATGCTGGGCGCCAAGTATGGCCTTGGCTGGTACATCTCCTTCCAGACCGCCTATTCCGGCTATGCCAACGTCTACGCGACCATCGTCATCATGGCGCTGCTCTGCTCGGGCATCGTCAAGCTGCTGTTCGTCGCCCGGAATCGTCTTCTCGTCTGGCAAGAGCGAGGGCTGATCTGATGAGCGCGCTCGAAAATGAAGCGATAGCCCAGCGCGCCCTGTCGCTGGACATTCGATCAGTGTCCCATCACTACGACATCGCCGGCACCCGCTTCGACGTTCTCGACGATGTCACCCTGTCACTCGAACCGGGTGAGTTCGTTGCCCTTCTCGGGCCCTCGGGTTGCGGCAAGTCCACTTTGCTGCGGCTTGCTGCCGGCCTTGAAAAGCCGCGCAAGGGGGTACTGCTTGAGGACGGCGACCAGATCGAAGCGCCCGATCCGTCGCGTCTTCTGGTCTTCCAGGACCCGACGTTATTCCCCTGGCGCACTGTCAGAAAGAATGTGGCGACCGGCCTTGAGGCGCGCGGGCTACTGCCCCAGAAGGCGCACCGCATCGACGAGGCGCTCTCCCTCGTTCGCCTTGAGGATTTCGCTGACGCCTATCCGCGCCAGCTTTCAGGTGGCATGGCGCAGCGCGTCGCGCTCGCCAGGGCGCTGGTCAACGACCCCGGCCTTTTGCTGCTCGACGAACCCTTCGGCAAGCTCGACTCGCTGACCCGCCTTTCCCTGCAAAACGAGCTCCTCAAGCTCTGGCAGACGGAGGGCTTCACCGCGCTCCTGGTCACCCACGACGTCGAGGAAGCGTTGCTCCTGGCCAGTCGCGTCGTCGTCCTTTCGGACAGGCCCGCTCGCATCCTCGCGGAATTCAAGATCTCCACCAGCCATCCACGCCATCGCGACGACCCGGACTTCATTCGGCTGCGCCGCGAAATCCTGCATGAACTGGGGGTGCAAAGTGTCTAGTCGTCTCCCCCTCGCACTCACGGGTGGCGGTGTGATCGCGGGTCTCGTGACGGCCGCCTGGTGGTGGATCGTCTACAGCCGCCAGATAAATGCCGGCAGCCTGCCGATTGCCAATGCCTTGCCCTGCCTCGCCCGCAAGACCGACATCTGTTCGCTGGCCGAAGCGCTGTGCGCGCAAACGCATCTTCTTGGCATCACCCGCTATGCGCCAGCTTCATTCTGGGTGTCAGCCTTCCTGATCGCTGCCGGCCTTACCCTGCTCGGCCGACAATCCATTTCCGAGGAGACACGTTCATGAACGCTCCGACCCCGATCAAGCCGCCGCTGGCCAGCGATACGCTGGTGCTGCATGGCGGCAGCTTCCGCACCGATCCGGCAACCTCGGCCGTAGCGGTGCCGATCTATCAGACCACGTCCTTCGCCTTCGAAAGCACGGCCAAAGCCAAGCGGATCTCCGCCTTCGAGGAAATCGCCTATACCTATTCGCGCGTTGCAAATCCGACGGTCGATGCCTTCGAGCAGCGCCTTGCCGAACTGGACGGCGGCGTCGCGGCGCTGGGTGTCGCCTCCGGACAGGCGGCCACGGCGGTCGCCGTCTTGTCGCTTGTGAAGGCCGGCGACAACATCGTCGCCTCGCGCGGGCTTTACGGCGGCACGGTCAACTTCTTTCGTGAGCGTCTGAAGCAATTTGGCGTCGAAGCGCGCTTCGTCGACAGCGACGACCCCGAGAATTTTCGCCGGGCGACCGACGATCGCACCCGCCTCTATTTCGGCGAGACGCTGCCCAATCCCCGGCTCACCGTCTTCCCGATCCGCGAAGTGGCCGATATCGGCCGGCCGCTCGGCATTCCGCTCATCATCGACAACACGGCCTCGCCGCTCGCCGCCCGCCCACTCGATCACGGCGCAGCCATCGTCGTCTATTCGGCGACCAAATACATCGGCGGCCACGGCACGACCATCGGCGGCGCCATCGTCGATGGCGGCTTCCCCTGGGCCGACTTCCCGGACCGGCAGCCGCTGATCAACAGTCCAGATCCGGCCTATGACAACCGCTCCTATGTCGATCTCGCCAACGCGCTTGGCGGTCCCATCGCCTTCATCGTCCGTGCCCGCGCCGCCATCGTCCGCGATCTCGGCCCGTCGTTATCGCCGCAGAATGCCTTCCAGTTGATACAGGGGCTGGAAACGCTGCCGCTGCGGCTCGAACGGCACTTCAGCAATGCTGCCAAGGTGGCCGAGTTCCTGTCGAAGCACCCGAAGATCGAGCGCACCGTTTATCCGGGTCTTCAGACCGGCGAGGATCGCAGACGCGCCGACGCCTATCTCAAGGATGGCTATGGCGCACTGATCGGTTTCGAACCCAAGGGCGGCGAGGACGCAGCGCTCGCCTTCATCGACCGGCTGAAGCTCATCTATCATCTCGCCAACATCGGTGACGCCCGCACCCTGGCCATCCATCCCTACTCGACGACGCATGGTCAGCTGTCGGAGGAGGAAAAGCTGGCAGCTGGCGTGACGCCATCCTTCGTCCGGCTCTCCATTGGCATCGAGAATCCGGCCGACATCATCGCCGATATCGACCAGGCCTTGGCGGGACTGTAGTCATCCCGCAGGGGTCTCATCCGGCCAGGGCCACGGTCGCGGCGCTGGATTTATTCAGCATGTCGGCAAGCGTGGTGCGATCGAGCACTTCGGCCATGGCGTCACGCACTTCAGTCATGACGATGCGGACCGAGCAGGTCTGAAGGTCGCCACAGTCATCGCAAGGCTGGAAGGCGGTGCGGCTGGCGCAGGCGATCGGCGCCAGCGGACCATCCAGCGCGCGGACAGCCTGACCGATGACGATCTCCGATGCCGGACGGCTTAGCGCAAAGCCACCGCCCGGCCCCTTCCAGGAGCGCACGAAGCCGGCGTTCTTCAGATCGCGCATGATGGCATCGAGGAACTTCTTGGAGATATTCTCCTGCGTCGCGATTTCGGCGACCTGAACCG
>JAEZHI010000009.1 GCA_023436885.1 Pseudomonadota bacterium
TCTCAGAAAACCCGAAGGCTCCCCGAAACCCGGCAAGCCCTAAGCGCCGGCCACGTTTCTCTTTCTTCCTATTCACTTGTCAAAGAACGGAGGAGAACCAAGCCCCTCTAACCCACCGCCCTAACCCGCCAGTTCAACCGCCAGGCCCAGGCAACAGAAACTCGCCGGCACCACGTCGCCGCAGCGCCGCCGTCGATGAACGTGCTTATAGGGGGGCATATCGCCCTTGTCAACACCGTCTTTTCAGGGGCACAAAACAGGGGCATGAACTCAGAATATGTGTTTAGAATCAAATTGTTATCTGTTTTCCAATTGGTCAAAAAACCGTCATGGGCGGAGAAAAGTCCGAAAAAAATCTGGAAAAAATTCTGACCGGCTTCGGCCTGATGTCAGAGGTCTTTAGAGAGCCCCGTTGGGCAGCCGTCAGCGATCCAGAGAGCCTCGCGGCGACGCAATTCGGCCCCCAGCGCGGGTCCGGGAACATAGCCTTCAGCAATCAGACCAGCGGCTGTCACGGGTGATTTCGGGGGGCGAAAATCAGCAGCGAGAGATATCAGATCGGATACCGGATCGTTTCCCTGCTCGGCGGACGCCAAAAACAGAGAGGCGGTTGCCACCTCATTGCCGGCCCGAACCACCGCAAAACGGACCGTGGTGGCGTCCATCTGGCGAATGAGCGCCTCGCTCCAGAAGCAAATAGCCTCGATCTGTTTGCCTTCGCGGCCGGACAGACGCAAAGCAGCAGCCAGTTCCGCTCGATTCTCGGAGAGTGCAGCGAGTCGCGCCTCTAGGCCGACAGGTATCGAATATCGATTCGAGAACTCGACGACGGTAGAAAAGCGCGCGACAGCGCCGCCACCAGGTAGAATGCGGCCAAGAATGCCGGCCTCATCCATGACGGCCAAGGCAGAAACGGCACCCGCAGCTGTCATCAGCTTGCGCATCTCCGCTCCGATTCGCTCACGCGATAGCTGGTCGATTCCCTTTTGCAGATCGACCGCTGCCTTGAGGCCCGCCACATCGAGCGGACCCTGGCCATATCTGGCGTGAAAGCGAAAGAAGCGGAGAATCCGCAGAAAGTCTTCTTCGATTCGCGCGACGGGATCGCCGATAAAGCGGACACGGCCCGCAAGCGCATCGCCGATTCCCATGACCGGGTCATGCAAGGTACCATCGGCGTCGGCATAGACCGCGTTCATGGTGAAGTCTCGCCGCCGGGCATCCCCCTCCCAATCGGCAGTGAAGGCAACGACAGCGTGACGCCCATCGGTCTGAACATCAGCCCTCAAAGTGGTGACTTCAAACGGCCGGCCGGACGAGACAACCGTCACGGTGCCATGCGCGATGCCTGTCGGAACGGCCTTGAGACCGGCGGCAGTCACTCTTTGCGCGACCACCTCTGGCAAAGCCGTGGTGGCAATGTCGATGTCGTCGACAGGCACGCCGATCAGCGTATTGCGAACGGCACCGCCAACCACGCGCGCCCGATCGCCATCCTGCTCGATCGCCGAGATCACACGCCGAAAGGCGGGATCATCGAGAAAGGAGCTACCGGCAATCGAAGCGGGTAGGTTCATCGGAACACTTCCTCATAGAAGCGGCGCAGGATATTGCCTGTAACGCCCCAGATGCGGTGCCGGCCATATTGCAGTGAAAAATAGTGCCGACGGCCCGTCGCGTGCTCGAAGAATTCTTCGCGGTGATTGCCGGGGTCAAGCACGAAGTCGAGCGGTACCGAGAAGACTTCCGCGACTTCGTCAGGGTTGGGCGTCAGCCGAGGCGTGCCGCCGACAAGGCCGATCACCGGGAAAACGCGAAAGCCCGAAGGCGTCGGGTAAGGCGCAAGCAAGCCGACTGGCTCCACCGACGACATCCGCAGGCCGACCTCTTCCTCCGCCTCGCGCAAAGCAGCCTCCACCGGAGAGGCATCCTCCGGTTCGATCTTCCCACCTGGCAAGGCGACCTCGCCAGAATGCACCCTGAGGCCGTCGTTCCTGCGGATCATGATGAGATCGAGACCGGACGCATTCGGTCGGCCAACGAGGCCAATCAACACCGCCGCATCGCGGAGCGGGGCACTGGAAGCGGAGAGGCTGGCCGCCACCCGCCCCTCACCGGAATCACGCAGCGCCCCGGCGGTCGACAACGGTCGCATCCGACCGGCCCTGGCAAGAATCTCGGCCGGTCCCACTTCATCTGCAATCACGCCTGCCTCCCGGCTGATCGTGTCTGCCTTGATTTTGCTTGCCTCATGGGTTGAAACCAGATCCGGCCCTATCGCCGAAAGGTGATGCGCCGCGCGGCGGGAGATGTCAAACTCGACCGATGGGAAGGCGCCAAGCGGCGCCGCGCGAAGCGAAAGCCTGGGGGCAGAGGCCCGTCGGCGACTGAGGATGAAAAGAGGAGCCATCCGCAATGGATGCAGACATCAAGACGGTTACCGATGCCGTCGCCGAGGCGGATGCGGCCTTTCAGCGGCTTTCGGCCGCGCGTGCCGCCATTGCTCGCGTGATCTTCGGGCAGGAGGCCGCCGTCGAGGCCGCGCTGGTTACCCTTCTTTCCGGCGGTCATGGTCTCATTGTCGGTGTTCCGGGACTCGCCAAGACCAAGCTGGTCGAGACGCTCGCCATTGTACTTGGTCTCAGCGAGCGGCGCATTCAGTTCACGCCCGACTTGATGCCTTCGGACATCCTTGGCTCCGAAGTGCTCGACCAGGCACCGGACGGCACACGCTCCTTCCGCTTTATCCGCGGCCCGGTGTTTGCTCAGCTCGTCATGGCCGACGAGATCAACCGCGCTTCTCCTCGCACCCAATCAGCTCTCCTTCAGGCGATGCAGGAGCACCACGTCACCGTTGCCGGCACCCGCTACGATCTTCCCGCTCCGTTTCATGTGCTCGCGACACAGAACCCGCTTGAGCAGGAAGGCACCTACCCACTCCCTGAAGCTCAGCTCGACCGCTTCCTTCTCGAAATCGACCTCGACTACCCAGACCGCGATACCGAGCGCCGCATCCTGATCGAAACAACCGGGCGCGACGAGACAGCGGCCGAGCGCTTGCTCGATGACGGCGAGCTTCAGAAGCTGCAATCCCTCGTCCGTCGCATGCCGGTCGGCGAGCGAGTCGTCGAGGCGATTCTCGATCTGGTCCGCGGGGCTCGCCCGGGCGCCGAACTGGCGCCGGATGCCGCCCGCGACATTGCCTGGGGACCGGGCCCACGCGCTGCCCAGTCCCTGATGCTGGCCGTGCGTGCTCGCGCTTTGCTGACCGGCCGCTACGCGCCTTCGCTGGACGACGTTGCAGCACTGGCCGTCCCGGTCTTGAAACATCGCATGGCGCTGACCTTCGAAGCGCGCGCCCGCCGCAGGGCAATCGCCGAGGTGATCGGTCTCATCCTCGCAAAGGTGATCTAGGTCATGGCAGGGCACGACGCCCTGACGCCGGAAGGCGTCGCCTCAGCGCGCGGGCTCGCCGCCGCCCTCCCCGATCTGCTGATCGAGGCGCGGCGCGTGGCAGCCACCGTTGCTGCCGGCTGGCATGGCCGACGCCGGGCTGGCCCTGGCGAAGACTTCTGGCAATTCCGCCCATTTGTCTCAGGCGAATCGATGCGCGGCATCGACTGGCGGCGATCCGCCCGCGACGAAACGCTTTTCGTGCGCGAACGCGAGCGCGAGAACGCGCATACCGTCTGGCTGTGGGTCGATATCTCGGCGTCGATGGACTTTCGATCCGAACTCGCGATGGCAAGCAAGCAGAATCAGGCGCTGATACTCACTCTCGCACTGGCCGAGCTCCTGGCGCGTGCCGGCGAGCGCGTTGGTCTGGTTGGAGACGCGGAACCCACCACCCGACGCGACGGCGCCGAGGTCATCGCGATGAAGCTTGCCCGGCTTGGCGGCGTCGACGCCAGCCTGGCACCCGCCGCCATGCGGCGACGTGACGACGCGGTGCTGATCTCCGACTTTCTGGACCCGCAGGCAAAACGCGATGCGCTGTTTGCCGATCTTGCCACGCTGGAAAGCCGCGTGCATCTCGTCGAGATCGCTGACCCGATCGAAGAAACCTTCCCCTTTGCCGGCCGCATAGATTTCGTGGACCCCGAGAGCGGTGCGCATATCACGGCCGGTCGTGCCGAAACCTGGCGGGAAACCTATCTCGCCAGCCGGGCCGAACATCACGATCGCCTGGCGGCCGCCTGCCGCCCGGGCTGGAGCTACACACTCGCCCGGACCGACCGGCCGACAACCGAAACGCTGATTGCCCTGTGCGGCCAGCTCTCGGCACCCCAGGGAGGCGCGGCATGAGCGGACTTTCCTTCGCTGCGCCCCTCGCATTGCTGGGGCTCGCGGCGCTGCCGGCCATCTGGTGGCTGCTTAAGGCGACTCCACCGCGCCCGGTGACACGTCTTTTTCCACCGCTCGCCCTGATCATTCGTCCGAAACGCGATGACGAGACGCCCGTCCGCACCCCATGGTGGCTGATCGCGTTGCGCCTGCTGATTGCCGGCCTGATTGTGCTGGCCGTTGCGGGGCCGATTCTTCAGCCAGCCGAGCGGATGGTTCGCGGGGAAGGCCCATTGTGGCTTGTCATCGACAATGGCGCCAGTGCAGCCCCCGACTGGCAGGCCCGCCGCGCGACGGCCACGGCCATTCTTGCGGAAGCCGGGGATGCTGGCCGACCAGTCCTGTTGGTGGCCACGGCAGATGGACCAGACAGTATTGGTGCCCAAATGACGGCCGCCGAGGCGACGAGGCGTATCAACGCCCTTGTGCCGCGCGCCCTTTTGCCAGACCGGGCAACCCTTCTGCCGGTCCTTGCCGGCCTGGCTCAAGGAAATCCCCCGGGCGAGGTGATCGCCCTGCCCGAGCCCGGCGACAACGGGACGGCTTCGGACTTTCTGAGCGGACTATCCCGACTGGCCGGTGCGGCACCGATGACGCTCGCGGTTTCCAACCGGTCGGCTCCTGTAGCCATCGATGACGTAGAGCAGGATGGCGCCGCCGTGACCATCCATCTACGCCGACCGACAGCTGGACCATCAGATGGCGGAAACCTCAGGCTTCTCGACCGCAAGGGCCGCCTTCTCGACGAGCGCCCCTTTACTCTGACGGCTGGCGAGATACAGGCCGAAGTCCGCTTCGAACTGCCGCTCGAGATCCGCAATGACATCGCCCGTGCCGAGGTGACGAATGGCAACTCGGCGCTCGGTGTTCACCTTCTGGATGACCGGTGGCGCCGCCGGTCGGTGGCCATCGTCACGGCAACCGGCAGCGACGCTGCACAGCCGCTGATCGCGCCCGAATATTTCCTTGAGAAGGCACTTGCTCCCTTTGCCGAAATAACCGTTTCCAACCAGGGGGCGTTGTCGGACGCGCTCAAGTCGGCCATCGAAGCGCACCCCGCAGCCATCCTGGTCTCGGATGTCGGTCGTCTCAGTCAGGGAGAAGCTGCGCTCGCCCGCGCCTTCATGGAAAAAGGAGGCGTTGTCGTTCGCTTCGCAGGCCCACGATTGGCCGCATCGGATGAAACCCAGGTGCCGACCCCGCTCAGGCGCGGTGACCGCGCTCTCGGCGGATCACTTTCCTGGAGCAAGCCTCAGGCGCTCGGCAGCTTTTCCGAAAACGGGCCTTACGCCGGCCTTTCCGTACCTGGCGATGTGTCAGTTAACCGGCAGGTCCTCGCCGAGCCGGGCCTCGATCTTGCCGATCGGACCTGGGCCAGCCTTTCAGACGGCACGCCTCTAGTCACGGCTTCCCGTGTCGGCACCGGCTGGCTGGTGCTTTTCCACGTTACCGCCGATACGCGCTGGTCAAACCTGCCCATCTCCGGAACATTCGTGGACATGCTGCGCCGAACCATCGCTCTCGGTTCAAACGGCGGGGGACGAGATATCGGTGGCAACGCCGTACTGCCGCCTCTTTCCCTTCTCGATGGATACGGCCGTCCGTCAGCACCGGCTGCGGGCGTCACGGGCATTCGCGAGGCGGATATCGGCAGCGCCCGTCCGACACGGGCGACGCCTCCCGGCCTCTATGGTAGCGACGACGGTTTCCGCGCGCTAAATCCACTGCGACCCGACATGACTTACGTATCGCCCGATCCCTCCCGTCTACCGGGAGGAATCCGGCAAACCGGCCTCATCACCGAAGCGGCCGTTGATCTGTCGCCTTTCGCCTTCGGTGTCGCCTTCCTGCTTCTGCTCATCGACGGCCTCGCCGTGACGGCACTCGCAGGTGGATTCAATCGTCGACGGTCCATGATGGCCGCCGTCGTGGCCGCGCTTGCTCTTGTGTCGGTGCCGCACCATGCGCGCGCTGCCGATGACGTCCGTCTCCTTGAAGCCCTGTCGACCACCCGTCTCGCCTATGTCGAGACAGGTGTGGCGGATATCGACGAAACCAGTAGAGCCGGACTTTCCACGCTGTCTCGCTTCATTGGCAACCACTCATCGCTGGAGCCAGGAGAGCCGATGACGGTCGATCCGGAACGCGATGAGCTTTCGGTCTTTCCGCTGATCTACTGGCCGATTGACGCGACGGCCCCGATGCCTTCGGCCGGCGCCATGGCTCGCATCGAGGCCTTCATGAAGAATGGCGGGACCGTGCTGTTCGACACGCGCGACGATTCGAACTTTTCTGCCGGTTCGCCCAACACGCTTCGCCTGCGCGACATGCTGGCAAGTATCGAAGTGCCGCCACTCGAACCCGTGCCGTCCGACCATGTCTTGACCAAGTCCTTCTATCTTCTAAGCAGCTTCGTCGGCCGGACCGAGGGATCCCCGTTATGGGTCGAGGCGCCGGATGACGAAAGCGGTGATGACACCGGGGAAGCGCGGCCCGTACGCGCCGCTGATGGTGTCTCTCCACTGCTGATCACCGGGAACGACCTTGCGGGAGCGTGGGCAGCCGACGACAGCGGCGCCTTCCTGCATCCCCTTGAGCCCGGCTCTTCCCGGCAGCGCGAATTTGCCTTCCGTGCCGGTCTCAACATCGTCATGTACGTCCTGACCGGCAGCTACAAGGCCGACCAGGTGCACGTGCCCGCACTGCTCGAACGCCTGGGGCAATGACGCCATCATGATCTGGTCGATTGCCTTCGCCCCACTTCTGCCAGTTTCCATCCTGGTCGCCGCAGGCGTGGCCGCACTTGCCGTGTTGGCCTTGATGGCCTTCCGTCGCCGGCCGGGCGTGCTTCTCAGGGCATTGGCGCTCGCCCTTCTCCTTCTGGGCGCTGCGAGACCCGAGCTTGTCGCCGAGGATCGCAAGGCCTTGCCGTCGGTTGTGGCCCTTGTTGCTGACCGGAGCGCTTCGCAGTCGCTGGCAGGGCGGCCCGCTGATACCGATGCGGCCTATGCCGCTCTGAAAGATCGACTTTCTCGTCTTTCCGGCGTCGAACTCCGCGAAGTGCCAGCAGCCGCAACGGACAACGCAGATGGCACGCGCCTTTTCTCGGATGTCTCGCGCGCGCTCTCGGACGTCCCTGCCGACCGAATCGGCGGGGTGGCGATCATCAGTGATGGCCGGATTCACGACGTGCCTAAGGATGTCACGGGCCTCGGTTTTTCGGCGCCGGTGCACGTGCTGGTCACCGGCGATCCCGGTGAATATGACCGCCGCATCGAGCTGACCGCGAGTCCGAAGTTCGCACTGGTGCGGTCGACCCAGCGCGTAAGCTTCCGCCTCGTCGACGATGGCCGCTCACCGAGCAAGGCGGCTGTGCCAGTCGAGGTTCGCCGTGACGGCGAAACGGTTGCGACCGTGACCATGGCCCCAGGCGAGGAACGTTCGGTCGATATCGCCATCCCGCACGCCGGCAACAACATCGTCGAGGTTCAGGCTCCTACTCTTCCCGGTGAAATCTCCCCGCTCAACAATACCGAGGTCGCCGTCATCGACGGCGTGCGCCAAGCCTTGCGGGTGTTGCTGGTCTCCGGCGAACCGCACGCAGGCGAAAGGACTTGGCGCAACCTGCTCAAGTCAGACACCTCGGTGGATCTCGTACACTTCACCATCCTGCGGCCTCCGGAAAAGCAGGACGGCACGCCGATCGATGAACTGTCGCTGATCGCCTTCCCCACCCGCGAGCTGTTCGACGAGAAGATCAACGATTTCGACCTGATCATTTTCGACAGGTACGAGAAGCGCGGCGTGCTGCCGCTTCTCTACTTCGACAACATCGCCCGTTATGTCGCCGATGGTGGCGCGCTCCTGGTTGCCACTGGACCGGACCCGCTGAACGACGACAGCGTCTACGACAGCCCGCTCGCTCCTCTTCTACCGGCGATTCCGGATGGCAATGTCATTGAGGCTCCATTCCGGCCGACTGTGACTGCACTCGGTGCACGCCATCCAGTGACCTCCAGCCTACCCGGAGGCAATGTCGATCCGCCGCAATGGTCACGCTGGTTTCGTATGGTCGAGACTCGCGAGAACCGCGGTGACACGCTGATGTCGGGGCAGGACGGCAAACCGCTGCTCGTCCTGTCGCGTGAAGGCAAGGGGCGTGTCGCCATGCTGCTCAGCGATCAAGTCTGGCTGTGGGCGCGTGGTTTTGAAGGCGGCGGACCCCATGCCGAACTGCTGCGCAACATCGCGCACTGGCTGATGAGCGAGCCCGAACTCGAGGAGGAAGCGCTGAGGCTTTCGGGCGAAGGCGGCCGACTGACCATCGAGCGACGCACCCTTAAGGACACGGCGGCGCCAGTGACCGTCACCTTCCCCGATGGGTCGGAGCAACGCATTGCCAATCTTGTCTCAGAGGGACCGGGCCGTTTCGGAGCGAGCCTTTCAGCTCCCCTGCCCGGGCTCTACAAGGCAACCGACGGCACGCTGACGGCGCTGGCGCACATCGGAGCAGCAAATCCGAGGGAATTCCGCGCCCTTGTCTCGACAACCGACCTCGTAAAACCGATCACGGAGGCAACGGGCGGATCGGCCTTGAGGCTCAGGGCCGAAGCAGGCGGCACCCTCGCCATTCCCGCGGTCGCCATGCGTCGATCGGCTTCGGGCACCTACGCGGGCGATGGATGGATCGGCTTCAAGACCTCGGACGCCTATGAAGTGGCCGGCATCGAAACCGTCCCGGTTTATCTGGGACTGATCGCAGCGGCCCTGCTTCTCCTGGCCGTCGGCGGCCTCTGGTGGCGGGAAAGCCGGTAGACCAAGTTACACGGAGGGCCCGGTCGCCCTGACCGATCCGGCAACGCCGTCGGAGGCGCCCGGCGCCAGTTCGGCCCACAGAAGGCGGGCGGGATCGACCGGCCCTGGAAGCTGCACACGTCCCGCAGGGACGACGCGGAACCCGAATGGCCAGTAATAGGGAAGATCGCCAACCAGCACGATCAGCCGATGATGCCGCTGACGCGCCGCTTCCATGGACAGCCGCATCAGCGCCTTGCCGACGCCGAGACTTTTGAGCGCCGGCAAGACAGCGAGCGGCCCAAGCAACAATGCCGGCGTTTCCCCGACTACGATGCCGGTCAGCCGCACGGAACCAATGACATCGCCCCGGTAAATCGCGACGAGGCTGGTGGGACCATCCGGTGCATGTCCCTCGCGCAAGCGAAAGGCCGTCCGGCTATAGCGCCCGGGACCGAAAGTCACGTCATGTATGGCGTCGATGGCGGCGGCGTCGCCGTCCATTTCCGGACGGAAAACAACATCCTCAAGCGCAAAGTTGTCGATTGAGCGGGCGAGCGAGAGATCGATGGCGGTCATGTCGAACCGTTGAAAAGCGGGGTGCGGCGCCATCGATCCGCAGTCCCCAGGGACCAGCCGACTCAGGCGCAGGAAGACGCGAATGCGCGCTGAAAAGCGCGTGCGTCGCGTCGTCGTCGCTGATCGTGGCCGAGGAGCATCAAACTCTCCGAATTGGTTCGCCGCCCCTTAGCATGACATCGGCGGCTGCACAAGCGAAACACCGCCAGTGTCCGTTATACTTCGGAACCCGAACGGACGTTGACGATCCGTCCATTGTCGAGTTCGACCACGCGGTCCATGCGGCGTAGCGCCGCGCGAGCATGGGTGACGAGGATCACCGTTCGCCCGACCATCCGGTCAAGCACGCGATCGAGAACCGTAGCTTCGGTGTCGGGATCGAGCCCTTCACCGGGCTCGTCCAGGACCAGAATATCGGGATCGACCAGCAAAGCGCGGGCTATGGCGACGCGACGCGCCTCACCCCCGGATAGCGTCGTGCCCGCAACGCCCACCGGAGTCGCCAAACCTTCAGGCAACCCGGCGACAAAATCGACGAGATCCGCCGTTTCGATCGCAGCGGCAAGTTCTTCTGCCGTCGCCCCGGGGCGACCGAGGCGAAGATTTTCCTCAAGGGTGAGCGTGAAAAGATGTGGCTTCTGCGGCACGACGCCGACGGTGCGGCGAAGATCGGCCAGTGAAAGATCAGAGAGCGCCACGCCGCCGAGCCGAACTGCGCCGTCATCGGGATCGCGCAATCGGGCGAGCAGAGAAACCAGCGACGACTTGCCAGCGCCACTCTCACCAATCAGTGCCAAATGCCGGCCAAAGGGAACATCAAGGGTGACATCACAGAGGACCGACCTGAGAGCGCCGGGATAGCCAAAACCCACGCCGTCGAGATGAAGATCGCGCCCTTCGGGAAGTGGCTTCGGATTCTCCGGCTCGGCCACTGGTGGCGTGCGATCGAGAATGGCGAATAGCCGCCGTGCCGATGCAAGGGTCGATGGAATCCCGAGAAAGGCCGTCGGCAGCCCCATGAACACCTCGGCCGCCGACAGCGACAGCAGTGCTGCCATAGCAAGTTCAGGACCGGCCATGCGGCCAATCGTCACCAGCGGAACGCCAACGGCGAGCGCCACGATCAAGGCAAGATCGCCCGAGAGGCGGCCAAACGACTGCCCAAGGGCTGCTCGGCGAGCGAGCCTACGCTCGGCCTCGACCAGCGAAGTCATGGCGCCGACGAGTCTCTCGCGGTGGCCAGAGAATGCCCCGGTGACCATGAGCGGCAGGAGGCCCGACAAATCATCGACCACCATGCGGCGAAGATCCGCCGAGCGGGCGGTCAGCGCCTTGCCCGGTTCTGCAGCGGCCAGTGCAGCAAGAGCTGGTACGACAAGGCCGAAGTCGACGAGGACGCCGAGGACGCCCGACGCCAAAAGCCCATCCTGAAGGAAAAGGATCAAAGCGACGACGGTAAGTGTCAGGAGGGCAACCGCCAGCGGCGACAGGAGCCGAAGAAAGGTCAGCTCCAACCGGTCGATATCCGCCTTGAGCCGAGCCAGCAGATCGCCGGAGCGAAGGTCGTCCAGAGCCGCCGGGGCCAGCGGCACCATCCTGCCAAAGACGTGGGCTCGTGTATCGGCAAGCAGCCGTAGCGTGGCTTCATGGCCGACTACGCGGTCAATATAGCGGCCACCTGTGCGAACGATTGCCAGCCCACGAATGATTGCGGCAGGCGTGAAATAGTTCATGGCGACGCCAGTCAGTCCGGCCGCCGCCATGGCGGTTATGAACCAGCCGGAGGTGGCCATCAACCCGACATTGGCCAGCGTGGCGGCCAGCGACACCAGCATCGAAAGCAGAATCCAGCCGAGAGATCGCCGGTAAAGACTGAGGAGACGAAGCAGATCCTTCACGCGCTGCCTCCTCGGTCCAGCGTCGCGAGCATGCCGGCGAACGCGCCTCCGCACGCTTTGAGTTCGGCCGGCGTTCCTTCTTCGACTAGCTTTCCGTCGGCAAGTACCAGCACCCTATCGGCAGCTTCAACCGTCCGCAGACGATGGGCGATGGTGATGCGTGTCCGGCCGGAGGCAAGCGCGACGATCGCCTCTCCCACCGCCGCTTCGGTGTCGGCATCGAGGTGGGCGGTCGGTTCGTCCATCAGCACCAGCGGTGCAGGAACGAGAAAAGCACGAGCGAGCATGAGACGCTGCGCCTCGCCTCCGGAGAGACCCGCCCCTCCCTCACCAAGACGACTTTCGGTCCCTTTTGGAAGACCGGCCACGAAATCCTCGGCGCGAGCTGCTTTCAGCGCCGCCGCCACGTCGCCAGGACGTCCCATCGCGACATTCTCGGAAATTGTACCGTCGAACAGAAAGGCGCGTTGCGGCAGGAAGGCAATGTGACGCCTGACATCGTCGAGATCGAGCGACGCAAGCGGTTGGCCATCCAACAGGATTGTCCCTGCCGATGGCTCAAGGAAGCCGGAGATAAGCGACAGGACGGTCGATTTGCCGGCGCCGCTCTCGCCGACAATGGCCACCTGCTCACCGGCCCGGATCTCGAAGCTCACGCCGTCAAGAGCGAGACGACCATTGCCATAGCCGGCCGAGACGTTCTCAAAGCGGATAGATATCGCCTCACCGGCTGCAAGGCGCTCCCCACCCTGTCGAAGGGACGCCGGACGCGCCAGGAAGTCAGCCAGCCGCTCTGCGGCAGCCACCGCTTCCATGCGAGCGTGCCGCTCGGTACCGAGCGTCCGGAGCGGCGCGTAGAATAACGGCGCCAGCAACAGCACGGTGAGACCGTCGACGAAGGCAATCTCGCCCCAGAGCAAACGGAAGCCGACCAGAACGGCCGTGACCGCAATGGAAACAGTGGCAAAGAACTCAAGAACGAGCGCCGACAGAAAGGCGAGACGCAACACTTTCATGGTCTCGCGACGGTAGTTGTCGGCGGTCTTGGCCACGAGAGCGACCTCGCGCTTGGCGGCACCGAGAAGGACGAGATCGGCCAGACCGGCGACGGCGTCGAGCAAGTGACCACCGAGACGGGCCATCGACACCCATTGCCGCTGATTGGCTCGTTCGGCCGAGCGGCCGGCCAGCACCATGAACATCGGCAAGAGCGGCAAGGTCACCGCGAAGACGACGGCCGAGCGCCAATCGACGGGCAGCACCACGAGCAAGATGGCAAGCGGCAAAACGGCAACCGTGGCGGTGGCAGGTAACCACTGCCGCCAGTAAGGCTCGATGCCGGCAACCGCGTCAGTCAGCGTTGTGGCTAGATCACCCGTAGCCGTACCTGAAAGTCGGACGGGACCAAGTGCAGCAACCTGGCCGAGGAGGCGCGCAAACAGACCTTGTCGCGCACGCGCCGCCGCCTCGAAGCCAATCTGAGCACCCGCATAACCGATAGTCGCTTTCAAAAGAGCGATACCAAGGAGCTGCAGAAGCCAGGGCGTGACTGAACCGAGATCGGCCCCCCGAAAAACGGCTGCGTCGATGACACGCGCGGTAATGAAGGCCCCTGCCACGCCCAGAAGCCCTTCAGCAACGGCAGCGGCCAGCAAGAACGCTGTTTCCTTCCGCACTCCGGCCGAAAGATCATCGAGCAGTGTCTCGGGTTTACTCATTGAGAAACAGGTCGCTAACGAGATGTGGCAAGCCGGAGTGCCACGCGCCGACGGGAACCGCAAGGGCGGTTGTCTTCACTTGGGCGCGATTGAAAAAGAGGCGGCCGACACGGTGGGCGGGACGACCGTGTCAGCCGCTCTGAATGGCCGGAGGAAGACAGGAACCGGCCTTGAAAGGCGCGGCGTTCACCCGCCACGCCGGATGGCTCATTTGGAGGCGTCGACGTCGAGACCGTCCTGGAATTCGAACCACATGACGTTGATCACGCCGATTGCCGCAGCGGCAGTGACGCCAAGGATCCAGGCAAAATACCACATTGTCCGTTCTCCTCCGTCAGTAGGCCGAATGCGACCGGGCGCCGATATCTTCGGCAGTAACACGGCCCCACATGCGCCAGTAGCACCAGAGCGTGTAGGCCAGCACGATCGGCAGGAAGATGATCACCGCCCAGAACATGACGTTGAGCGTCAGATGGCTGGAGGTGGCATCCCACATGGTCAGGCTGGCGTTGGGATCAAGGCTCGACGGCATCACGAAGGGGAACATCGAGAGGCCGGCCGTACCGATGATGCCGGCAATGCCGAGCGCCGACGTCACGAAGGCAAGGCCCGGACGGCTGACCTTGGCAAGAAGCGCGGTGAGAAGCGGTCCGACGAGACCGATCACCGGCGCCAGCATGGTGATCGGCATCTTTGCATAGATGTCGAACCAAGCTCCCGGCGCCACGACGACCTGCTTGCCGAGCGGGTTGGGCAGAGCATCCAGCGCCGGCTGCGACACGATGCGATAGCCATCGATACGCAGCCAGACCCAGACGCCAGCAATGGCGAACAGCAGAGTGATCACTGGCGATAGGCGAACGACCAGAGCCCGTGCCCGTGCCGCCACCTCGCCCGATGCGCGGAGTTGCAGCCAAACCGCGCCGTGCGCAGCCAGCATGCCGAGCGAAATCAGCCCGGCCAGGATGGCGAAGGGATTGAGCAACGGTAGAAGCGCGAAGATGAACGAACCCTCGTAATGCGCACGCAGGATCTCGTCGAGCCGGAAGGGCACCCCTTGCAGAAGGTTGCCGAAGGCAACGCCAAAGATCAGTGCCGGGATCGCGCCACCGGCAAACAAAGCCCAGTCCCAGGCCGACCGCCACTTCGGATTATCGAGCTTCGAACGATAGTCGAAGCCGACCGGCCGGAAGAACAGTGCGAACAGGACCAGGAGCATGGCCATGTAGAAGCCCGAGAAAGCCGCCGCATAGACCATCGGCCAGGCGGCGAACAGAGCGCCACCGGCGGTGATCAGCCACACCTGATTGCCGTCCCAGTGCGGGCCGACGGTGTTGATAGCGACACGACGTTCCGCGTCGGTCTTGGCAATGAAGGGCAGGAGCGAACCAACGCCCATGTCCATGCCGTCCGTGATGGCGAAACCGATCAGCAGTGCGCCGACGAGGATCCACCAAATGAACTTCAGAGTTTCATAATCGAACATGGCGGGTTCCTCATTCTGCCGCCGCGACGCGGATCGATGCCGGCGTCTGGGTCTCGAAATGATAGCGGCCAGTGCCGAGCGAACTCGGTCCGAGGCGAGCGAACTTGAACATCAGATACGCCTCGACGACCAACAGGCAGGTGTAGAGCACCAGGAAGCCGGTCAGCGAGAAGATCAGGTCCGTTGTGGTGAGGCTCGATGTGCCGAGGAAGGTGGGCAGCACCTCGCCAATCGCCCAGGGCTGACGGCCGAATTCGGCGACAAACCAGCCGAGTTCGCAGGCGAGCCACGGCAAAGGCATGGCAAACAGCGCCGCCCTCAGCAGCCAGCGGTTCTTTTCATGGCTGCGCCGGGCACTGACGTAAAAAGCCGAGCCGAAGACGATCAGCATGATGAAGCCGAAGCCGACCATGAAGCGGAAAGCCCAGAACAGCGGCCAGACCTTGGGAATGGTGCTGTCGGCCGCAGCCTGGATCTGCTCTTCCGTGGCGGTAGCCGGATCGGCGACGAACTGCTTCAGGAGAAGACCGAAGCCGATATCCTTCGAGTGGGCATCGAAGATGGCGCGCGTTTCCGGCGTCTTGTCGCCGGCGCGGATCTTCATCATCGCCGCGTAGCCTTCCTGACCGGAACGGATGCGGGCAAGATGCTCCTCACGCAGATCGTTGAGGCCATGAACCGGCTTGTCGAGCGAACGCGTGGCGATCAGACCGAGCGCATAGGGGATCTCGATCGCTCCCTTGGTCGTCTTCTCTTCCTGAGAGGGGAAACCGATCAGGTTGAAGGGCGCGGGCGCCGGCTGCGTCGTCCACTCGCCTTCGATGGCGGCAAGCTTGACCTTCTGCACGTCACCGAGCTCGTAACCGCTCTCGTCACCAAGCACGATCACCGAAAGGCAGGACGCGAGACCAAAGCCGGCGGCAACAGCGAACGACCGCTTGGCGAAGGCGACGTCGCGCCCCTTGAGAAGATACCAGGACGAAATGCCGAGCACGAACATCGAAGCAGTGGTGTAACCGGCGGCGACGGTGTGAACGAACTTCACTTGAGCCACAGGGTTGAACAGCACTTCCGCGAAGGACTGCATCTCCATGCGCATCGTCTCGGGCGAAAACAGCGAACCGACCGGATTCTGCATCCAGCCGTTGGCAACCAGGATCCAGAGGGCGGAAAGGTTGGAACCGAGCGCCGTCAGGAAGGTGACACCAAGGTGCTGTCGGCGGCTGAGCTTTTCCCAGCCAAGGAAGAACAGGCCGACAAAGGTCGATTCGAGGAAGAACGCCATCAGGCCTTCGATGGCCAGCGGGGCACCGAAGATGTCACCGACATAGTGCGAATAGTAGGACCAGTTGGTTCCGAACTGGAACTCCATGGTCAGACCGGTGGTGACACCCAGGGCGAAGTTGATACCGAACAGCTTGCCCCAGAACTTCGTCATGTCCCGGTAGATTTCCTTGCCGGTCATCACATAGACGGTTTCCATGATGACCAGCAGCCAGGCAAGCCCCAGCGTCAAAGGCACGAAGATGAAGTGGTACATTGCCGTGGCGGCAAACTGCCAGCGCGACAACTCCACGAATGTCTGATCGAACATGATGGCCGACATCCTCTCAGCGAAGGCGGTCTGCGAACACCTGTCGCGCTGAGACCGCCGCGTTCTTCCTCAAGGGCTCGCCGCGACGCCGGCAGGCCGGCAGGGGGGCAGAACTCGTCGATCCGGAGGCCAGACAGGCAGCGTCGACCGCCCGCTTGGCGACGCGCACCAGCAGCGACGGTTTGAACGACCATCATCTTTGCAACCCCCGTGGCCGACCATAAGACCGGCTGACCGCCAGCAGCTCCCCGCCCGGCAATCGACATAGACAGAACTATCGATATAAAGGTATACAGTCAATATACCTTTGGAGGAAGGTCGCCATGAAAATCAATGCTGTGACCCACGGCGCCCTTCGCATTCTGATGATCTGCGGCGATGGCGAGGCCGTGGCGCTGCCGGAGATGGCGAGCCGACTCGGCATGCCAGAAGCGCGGGTTACCCGCTCCTGCAACGCGCTTGCCCGCGCCGGCCTCCTGGTCGGGCGGAGAGGGCGTGGCGGCGGTTACCGGCTAGGACGCCCTGCGGCGGAGATTTCGGTGTTGTCGGTGATTGATCTGTTCGAGCCAGAGGACGACATGCGGGTGTGCGGCCGGGCGGACAAGGGCGCCTGCGACAGCTGTCCCCTGGGGGGCGTTTGCGCGGAAGCCTACCGCGCTATGCGTGATGAGCTGGCGGCGATATCCGTGGCCGACATTCTCATCGGCCACGGCCGGACGCACGCGGTAGAAACCCAATCAGGCGCGAGCGACCAGCGGCTCAGTGCCACAGATGGCCGATGAAGCGGGCTGAACTGGGCCAGCTTCACCATCGAGAAGCGCCCTGAACTCGGCTTCGTTGCCGGCGACGTCGGCGAGCGTCAGCTTGTCCAGCACGTCCAGGAAAGCATCGGTGGCTCGCCGCAGCACTAGGCTCATCCGGCAGCGATCAATCAATGGGCAGGTGTTTGTCGCGGGATCGAGGCATTCGACAACGGAGAGACCATCTTCGGTACGGCGCACGACCTCTCCGAGCGAGATGGATGACGCCGCTTTCTTTAGGCGGAAACCGCCGCGATTGCCGCGAACCGTCTCAAGATAGCCCCAGGTTCCAAGCTGATGCACACACTTCACGAGATGCGACTGCGGCAGATCGAAAGCCTCGGCGACCTCGCGGATGGTCGTGAGGCGCGGCGACCGAGCTGCTGCGGACAGAAGCACGCGAAGCGAATAGTTGGAATAGCTGGTCAGTCGCATACGGCCCCGGGCTTCCTCTTGCGTCGGGATAACCTGAAAGGGCATCGCATGCTTAAGTTGGCTTTTCAAGACTGTCAGCTCGAACCGAGCCGAAAGACATTGTCCCGGCAGGAGCCATCACACCGCTATTTTCCCGCGCACCGCCTCCTCATCCATGCTGTCGCGCGTGCCCGACATCACGACTTCGCCGCGCTCCATGACGACGAAATCGTCGGCGAGTTCCTTGGCGAAATCGAAGTATTGCTCGACCAGCACGATGGCCATGTCTCCCTGCCGGCGCAGGAAGGTGATGGCGTGGCCGATATCCTTGATGATCGACGGCTGGATACCCTCGGTCGGCTCATCGAGAACGAGAAGACGTGGCCGCGTCACCAGCGCCCTGCCAATGGCGAGCTGCTGCTGCTGGCCGCCCGAAAGATCGCCGCCACGCCGACGCAACATGTCCTTGAGCACAGGAAAGAGGTCATAGACCATGTCGGGGACATAGCGCTCGGCGCGCTTCAATGTCGCAAAGCCAGTCTGGAGATTTTCCTCGACCGTGAGCAGCGGAAAGATTTCCCGCCCCTGCGGTACGATAGCGACGCCGCGACGGACGCGTTCGTAAGATGAGAGGCCCCCAAGATCACCGCCATCGAGACGGATAGTGCCCCCCGAAATCGACTGCAAGCCGGCGATGGCCCGCATCAGCGACGTCTTGCCGACGCCGTTGCGGCCAAGCACTGCAGTCACGCGCCCGGCAGAGGCAGCAAGCGAGACCTTTCGGAGCGCCTGAGCAGCACCATAGTGGAGGTCGACGGCTTCAACGTTCAGCATGATTTCCGTTCCTTCACCGTCCGAGGTAGACCTCGATGACCTTCGGATTCGACGAAACGGCATCGAGCGAGCCTTCGGCCAACACCGAGCCTTCGTGCAGCACAGTCACCTTCACACCGAGGGCGCGGACGAACGTCATGTCGTGCTCGACGACGACAACCGATTGGGTCTTGGCGATTTCCCTGAGCAGAATGGCCGTCTCCGCCGTCTCGGCGTCGGTCATGCCGGCAGCCGGCTCGTCGACAAGCAGAAGGCGCGGCTCCTGGGCGAGCAGCATGCCGATTTCCAGCCACTGTTTCTGGCCATGCGACAAGCGGGCCGCGAGAAGGTCACGCTTGTCCGCGAGCCGTATGGTAGCAAGCAGCGCATCGATTCGCTCCTGCTCGGCGGCAGAACGGCGATGGAACAAGGCGGCAAAGGCGCCACGCCGCGACTTCAGCGCCAGAGCGATGTTGTCTTCGACGCTATGACTTTCGAAGACCGTCGGCTTCTGGAATTTGCGCCCGATGCCAAGATTGGCGATCGCCGCTTCATCGAGCCGCGTCAGATCGACCGAGCCGTCAAACAGCACGTCGCCGGTATCGGGCCGCGTCTTGCCGGTAATGATATCCATCATGGTCGTCTTGCCGGCGCCATTGGGACCGATGATCGCCCGCATTTCGCCGGGCTCGAGAACCAGCGACAGCCGGTTGATCGCCCGAAAGCCATCGAAGGAAACAGATACGTTGTCCAGATAGAGCAGCGAGCCCTCGGCTTTGTCGGTCATGCCGCTTCTCCCGCTTGCCGTTCGGTGCTGTCAGCATCCTTGGCAGGCTTGACGCGCCGGCTGACGACCTGATCCCACAGACCAACGATGCCGCGCGGCAGGAACAAGGTGACGACCACAAAGAGCGCACCAAGTGCGTATAGCCATACTTCCGGCAAGACACCAGTGAACCAGGTCTTGCCGAAGTTGACCGCCACGGCACCGATCAGCGGACCGATGAGGGTACCGCGTCCGCCGACTGCTACCCAGATGACCGCTTCGATGGAAGCCGCCGGGTCGAATTCCGAAGGGTTGATGATGCCGACCTGCGGCACATAGAGCGCACCGGCGACGCCAGCCATGATCGCCGACAGCGTCCAGACGAAAACCTTGTAGTGCTCGACGCGGTAGCCGATGAACCGAGTCCGGCTCTCGGCGTCGCGGATAGCTACCAGCACCTTGCCGAGCTTTGAGCGAACCACGGCAGAGGCGACGACAAACCCGAGCGCCAGCATCAACGCCGAAGCGGCGAATAGAGCAGCGCGAGTGCCCGGCGCCTGGATGGGGAAGCCGAGGATGTCCTTGAAATCGGTGAGGCCATTGTTGCCGCCGAAACCCATGTCATTGCGGAAGAAGGCAAGCAGCAATGCGTAAGTCAGCGCTTGGGTGATGATGGAGAGATAAACGCCGGTGACGCGGCTCCTGAAGGACAGCCAGCCGAACAGAAAGGCGAGCACGCCTGGCACCAGGATGACCATCAGAAAAGCGTACCAGGCCATGTCGAAGCCATGCCAGAACCAGGGCAGCTCCTTCCAATTGAGAAACACCATGAAGTCGGGCAGCACCGGATCGGCATAGACGCCGCGCGATCCAATCTGCCGCATCAGGTACATGCCCATGGCATAGCCGCCGAGCGCAAAGAAGGCGCCGTGACCGAGCGACAGGATGCCGCAATAACCCCAGACGAGATCCACCGAGAGCGCTAGAAGCGCATAGGTCAGGTACTTGCCGCTAAGGGTCAACTGATAGGTGGAGACATGGAAGGCATTGGCCTCCGGCACCAGGAGATTGCAGGTCGGGACCAGAATGGCGAGCAGCACAAGGAAGCCGACCACAATTCGTCCGCGGCGATCGAGGCTGTTGACGATGAGAGACGTAATCATGCTTCCACCGCCCTGCCCTTCAGCGCGAACAGGCCACGCGGGCGTTTCTGAATGAAGAGAATAATGGCGAGCAGCAAAATGATCTTGCCCAGGACCGCGCCGGCATAAGGCTCCAGCATCTTGTTGGCGACACCGAGCGTCAGGGCACCGACGAGCGTGCCCCAGAGATTGCCGACACCGCCGAACACCACAACCATGAAGCTGTCGATGATGTAGCCGCGTCCAAGATTGGGCGAGACGTTGTCGATCTGGCTGAGCGCCACACCGGCAAGCCCGGCAATACCCGACCCCAGTCCGAAGGTCAGCGCGTCGACCAGCGGGGTGCGGATACCCACCGCTGCAGCCATTTGCCGATTCTGCGTCACGGCACGCATTTCAAGGCCGAGTCGGGTACGCTTCAGCACGGCGATCAGCGCCATAAATACGGCCAGCGCGAAAAGGATGATCCAGAGGCGCGTCCAGGTGACCTGGATTTCGCCGAGAGAGAAGGAACCAGACATCCAGGAGGGGTTACCCACCTCGCGGTTATTGGCACCGTAGAGCGAACGCACCGCCTGTTGCAGGATCAGCGAGACGCCCCACGTGGCGAGCAGCGTTTCGAGCGGCCGACCGTAAAGCCAGCGGATGACCAGCCTTTCGATCAGGATGCCGGCGAGAGCGGCGGTCAGGAAGGCAACCGGCAAGGCGATGAACAGCGAATAATCGAAAAGACCCGGCCAGGAGGTTCGGATGATCTCCTGGACGGTGAAGGTGGCATAGGCACCGAGCATGACCATCTCGCCATGCGCCATATTGATGACGCCCATCACGCCAAAGGTGATGGCAAGGCCGATGGCGGCGAGCAAAAGGACCGAGCCAAGCGACAGGCCGTACCAGAGATTCTGGCCAATATCCCAGAGCATGAGCCGGCTCTGGATGGCTGCCGCAGCCTTGCGGGCAGCTTCGCCAACCGCACCCTCGGCAGAGATATAGCCGGACAGGAAACCCAGGGCGTCGCGGCTGCCCAAGTCGGCAAGTGCGGCAATCGATGCCACCTTGTCAGCCTCGGGCGCATCGGATGCGAGCAGCGCTGTGGCACGCGCGGCAACCATGGCGGCCCGCACGTCCGGAACTGTTTCTGCGGCTATGGCTTGCTGAAGAGCGGGAAGCGCGGACGCATCGGCCGACTTCATCACGGCTTCGGCAGCGGCACGACGAACCGCAGGATCAGGGCTCATCAATGTCAGGGCACCGACGGCCGAGGCAATGGCGCGGCGGATGCGGTTGTTGACTTTTACTTTCTCCACCGTCGCCTTCGGAGCAGTCCCCACATCGGCGCCGGTCACAGGATCGGTGAGATGAAAATCGCTGCCAGCCTTATCAGCGAAGAACACGCCGCCATCGGCCTTGCGCACCACCAAATCACCGTTGCCAAGCCGATCGAGAATGGCTGGGACGCGGTCATCACCCGTAGCGGCGAGATTGGCGATGGCTTTCTCGAGATCATCGAAGCTCCCGGCGCCGAGAGCCGTTACGCGGGTTGAAAGATCGGCATCGGCAATGCGGTTGGCGAAGGCCGGCTGAAAACCGGCGGCAAACGCAAACAGCAAGGCAAGGAGACGCAGGAAAGCCATGGCAAATTCCGTTTCGGTCCGCATGAACCCGGCGCCTTGGTCGGATGACCATAGAGCGCCGGGCAATCAGTGCCCGTCCGGGGCTAGGGGCAGCCCCGGACGGAGGGGTGCGGGAGGTCAGGAACTTCCGCCGCACTTGCCCGTTACGACATTGAAGTTGCCGCAGGACAGCGGCTTGCGCCAATCGGAGATCAGATCCTTGGAGCCTTCGAGATAATCGGACCATTCATCGCCAACCACCGGCGCGGTCTTGGAGACGATATCGAACTGACCGTTGTCCTGGATCTCGCCAATGAACACCGGCTTGGTGATGTGGTGGTTCGGCATGATGGTCGCGTAGCCACCCGAGAGGTTCGGCACGGTGGTTCCAACCAGCGTATCGATCACCGTATCGGTGTTGGTGGTGCCGGCGGCCTCCACGGCCTTCACCCAAGCATTGAAGCCGATATAGGTGGCCTCCATCGGGTCATTGGTGGTGCGCTTGTCGTTCTTGATGAACTTGTGCCAGCCATCGATGAAGGAGGTATTGGCCTCGCTGTCGATCGATTCGAAGTAGTTCCAGGCGGCGAGATGGCCGACCAGCGGCTTGGTGTCGATGCCGGCCAGTTCCTCTTCACCCACAGAGAAGGCAACGACCGGGATATCCTCGGCCTTGATGCCCTGGTTGGCGAGTTCCTTGTAGAAGGGTACGTTGGCATCGCCATTGATGGTCGAGACGACGGCCGTCTTCTTGCCGGCCGAACCGAACTTCTTGATGTCGGCAACGATCGACTGCCAGTCGGAATGACCGAACGGCGTGTAGTTGATCATGATGTCGTCGGCGGCCACACCCTTGGACTTGAGGTAGGCTTCAAGGATCTTGTTGGTCGTGCGTGGGTAGACGTAGTCGGTACCCGCCAGCACCCAGCGCTGCACGCCTTCTTCCTTCATCAGGTAGTCGACAGCCGGGATGGCCTGCTGATTCGGGGCGGCGCCGGTGTAGAAGACGTTGCGTTCCGATTCCTCACCCTCGTACTGGACGGGGTAGAACAGGATCGAGTTGAGTTCCTTGAACACCGGCAGCACCGACTTGCGGCTGACCGACGTCCAGCAGCCGAACACCACCGACACCTTGTCCTGCGAGATCAGCTCGCGGGCCTTTTCAGCGAACAGCGGCCAGTTGGAGGCCGGATCGACGACCACCGGCTCGAGCTTCTTGCCAAGCACGCCACCCTTCTTGTTCTGCTCATCGATGAGATAGAGAACCGTGTCCTTGAGGGTGGTCTCGGAAATGGCCATAGTGCCGGACAGCGAATGCAATACGCCAACCTTGATGGTGTCTTCGGCAGCGTAGCCAGCCACCGTAGATGCGATAAGTGCGCCGAGAGCGGCAGCAAGCGTCGTGTGACGCCGATCGAAGATCTGCGACATCTTGGTTCCCCGTTTTGTCTGGAGGCCGAGGCCCCTTGCCCCGTCTGGTCCTCGCTTCGACTTTCGGCCAAGCGGGCCGGACACCCTATACGTCGATTGACGTAAGAGCCGGGGTGAACCGGCACGAACCCTGCAAGCTCCCATCAGGGAAATGCACGCGACCTGTCATCGGCTCGGCATAAGGGCGTTCTGGTCATGGTCGCGCCGCTACGCTTGCCCGAAAAACGGGCTGTCTGCTGCAAACAGGGGCGTAAACAGGGGGACCGGGTGCATGGCGGCGCGGCAGCGCATCATTCCAATCCGACGCCAGTACAATCGCTGGGTCGCCAACGAAACGCTGGAAGACTATGCCCTGCGCTTCACCGCCAAGTCGGCCCGACGATGGTCGCAAGAGCGCGTTGCCCAGACGGCCATTGGCGCCATCTCTTTTCTCGCACTGGAAGCGATTGGTGGCGCCATCACACTGTCCTACGGCACGATCAACGCCGTCGCGGCCATCGTTGCCGCCAGCATAGCCATGCTGGCCGTTGGCTGGCCTATCGCCCGCACCGCCGCCCGGCATGGGGTCGATATCGATCTGCTCACCCGTGGCGCGGGCTTCGGCTACATCGGCTCGACGGTCACTTCGCTCATCTACGCGAGCTTCACCTTCATTCTATTCGCCATCGAGGCATCGATCATGTCGACGGCCCTCGAGATGGCGCTCGGTCTGCCGCTCTGGGTCGGCTACATCGTCTCCACGCTTTTGGTTATTCCGCTGGTCACGCATGGTATCGCCTGGATCAGCCGCTTCCAGATCCTGACGCAGCCGGTCTGGATCGTCCTCAATATTCTCCCCTTTGTCTTCATTGCCCTCTCGGACGGCGCCAGCTTTTCCGACTGGGCCGCCTTTCCCGGACGGGACGGTGTCGCCGGCAGCGGTTTTCAACTCGTTGCCTTCGGCGCCGCAAGCGCGGTTATCCTGGCGCTGACGGCGCAAATCGGCGAGCAGGTCGACTTCCTGCGCTTCCTGCCGGCGCGTCTACCCGGCTCGGGGCGGCGGCGGCGCGTGGCGGTGTTTCTGGCCGGCGCTGGCTGGGTGGTCCTCGGCGTGCCAAAGATGATTGCCGGCTCATTCCTTGCCGTGCTGGCACTTTCAAGCGGAGTTCCGATCGAGCACGCGGCCGAGCCAGCCAGAATGTATGCCGTTGCCTTTGGCTACGTGCTGCCAAGCGGCCTATGGCTCTACCTACTGACCGCCGCCTTCGTGGTCGTGTCACAGCTCAAAATCAATGTGATGAACGCCTACGCCGGGTCACTCGCCTGGTCGAATTTCTTCTCGCGCCTCACCCACAGCCATCCAGGTCGGGTTGTTTGGCTGGTCTTCAATGTCTCCATCGCCCTGTTGCTGATGGAGATCGGCATCTACCAAGCCCTGGAACAAACGCTGGCCGTCTTTTCCATCGTGGCGGTAGCTTGGCTGTCGACCATTTCCGCCGACCTTCTGATCAACAAGCCACTTGGATTGAGCCCACCCGGCATCGAATTCAAGCGGGCGCATCTATGGGACGTCAATCCGGTGGGCGTCGGAGCCATGGCAGCGGCAGCCGTCATGGGCCTTCTCGCGCATGTCGGTCTTGCCGGCGACATTGCCGAGGCCTTCGCGCCCTTCGTGGCACTCGTTACGGCCTTCCTCGTTGCCCCACTGATCGCCTGGCTCACGGACGGCCGCTTTTATCTCGCCCGCAAACCGCGGCGGACCTATGCCCTCGCACCACGACTGACCTGCTCGGTCTGCGAACATGACTTCGAAGCCGAGGACATGTCCTACTGTCCGGCCTATCAGGCGCCGATCTGTTCTCTCTGCTGCTCGCTCGATGCGCGCTGCCATGATCGCTGCAAACCCAAGGCCCGCCTCGGCACACAGATGCGAACGGTCTTTGCCCGGCTGCTTCCCGATGCGGTCATCAGCGCAGCCAATACACGCCTTGGCCGGTACCTGCTCGAACTCAGCCTTTGGGTCGCCCTCTCGGGCCTCATCATGTGGTTCGTCTACCGCGAAGCCGCTGCGAGCCACCCCAACGAAGCAGCCCTCATCGGCCGCACGCTGGCCGTGGTGTTCTTCGTCTTCTCGGTGGTGATCGGCATTGTCGTCTGGTTCTTCGTGCTGGCCCGTGATTCGCGCGGGGTCGCCGAGGAAGAAAGTGCCCGTCAGACGCAGGCGCTGTTCCAGGAAATCGCGGCCCACAAGCGAACCGATGCCGAGTTGCAAAAGGCCAAGGAGAAAGCCGAGGCGGCAAGCAACGCCAAGAGCCGCTACGTCGTCGGGCTGAGCCATGAACTGCGCACGCCACTCAACGCTGTGCTCGGCTATGCCCAGATTCTCGAACGCGACCCAGCCATTGCCGATGGGCGACGCAATGCTGTTGGCGTCATCAGGCGCTCAGCCGAACACCTATCGGGACTGATCGATGGCCTTCTCGACATTTCCCGCATCGAGGCCGGTCGCTTCCGCATTCGTCTGGCCGATGTCCGCATCCACGATCTCCTCGACCAGATCGAGGGTATGTTCAGACTTCAGGCCGAGGCAAAGGGACTGGCCTTTCATGCCAGCCGTGCGTCCGATCTTCCGGCCGTAGTCCGGACCGACGAAAAGCGTCTGCGCCAGGTCCTGGTCAATCTTCTCTCCAATGCCATCAAGTTCACGCCGCAAGGCAGCGTCACGCTGACGGTCGACTATCGAAACCAGGTGGCACGTTTCACAGTCACCGATACGGGTGTTGGCATTCCAAAGGACGACCAGGGGCGCATTTTCGAACCTTTCGAGCGCGGCCAGCACGCGGCCTCCACTCATATTCCAGGCCTCGGCCTCGGCCTTACGATCACGCGCCTGCTGGTCGAGACCATGGGAGGCGATATCGCAATCGCCTCTGCGCCGGGCTCGGGCACCAGTTTTCATGTCCGCCTCATGCTGGGTGCCGTGGCGGGCGCAGCAGCCATCGACGGCGATCGCCCGGTGACAGGATATGGGGGTCCGCGCCGATCCATTTGGGTGGTGGACGACAACGCCGAACACCGCGACATGATGGTGGAGATGCTGGCGCCGCTCGGCTTCACCGTCCTGACAGCCGCAGGCGGCGAGGAATGCCTGGCTTTTCTGGACACGTCACAGCCGGACATCCTCTTCATCGATATTCGAATGCCCGGCATGAGCGGCTGGGAACTCGTCAGGCAGATAAGGGCTCGCGGTCTCAAGACGCCGATCGTCATGCTGTCGGCCAATATTGGTGACGGCGCGATGCCGGCCAGTGATCTTGGCCATGATGACTTGCTCGCCAAGCCGTTTTCGCTCGCGGATCTTCTCGACCGAATCAGCCGGCACCTTGGAATAACGTTCGTGGAGGCCGAGATCCCGGCAAATAGCGCGCCCCCCACCCCTGCACCGCTCCAACCGCTTTCTTTGCCAGAAGCCGACATCGCGGATCTCAAGTCGCTTGCGGCAATCGGCTACGTGCGTGGGTTGGAGGGTAAGCTGGCAGCTCTCGCACAAACCGGCGCAAATCCGGCAGCCATTGCGGCACTGAGCGCACACCTCTCGGCTTTCGATCTCGCCCGCTTCACCGTCACGCTCGAGGATATGACGTCGTCATGACCCAAACCCGCGACACCGTGCTCGTCGTTGACGACAGTCCTGAGACCCTGAGCTTTCTGACAGACGCCATGGAAGCGGAGGGCGTCACCGTTCTGGTGGCAACGTCCGGCCGACAGGCACTCGCTATCGCAGGCCGCGTGACGCCGGACGTGGTGCTGATGGACGCGGTGATGCCGGAAATGGATGGCTTCGATACCTGCCGCGCGCTGAAAGCCATGCCCGCCCTCACCCATGTGCCGGTGATTTTCATGACAGGCTTGAGCGAGACCGAGCATATCGTTCGTGGCCTTGCCTCAGGAGGCGTGGACTATCTCACCAAGCCGATTGATCTCGACGAACTGCGGGCCCGTATCCGCGTTCACCTAGCCAACGCGCGCGCCAACTTTTCCGCTCAAGCCGCACTCGACGCCGCTGGACGTCACCTCGTTGCACTTGATTCTCTGGGGCGAATCGTCTGGGCGACCCCTCAAGCTGGCCATCTGATCGATCAGCTCGGGATCGCCAAGGCAATCGAGGCGGCCGCGATCAACGACGATGGCCCCCTTGAGGTCGGAGTCCCCAGCGGTATGCCGCTTCTCCTCGCCCCGGTCGGTGCCGCCGGACCGGGTGAACGTCTCTACAGGCTCGGGCGCAGCGAAGCGGGCGAAGCCGATCTTCTGAAGTCCCGCTTCGGCCTGACGGTGCGAGAAGGAGAAGTCCTGCTTTGGATTGGCCGGGGCAAGACCAACAAGGACATCGGCGATATCCTCGGCCTTTCCCCCCGCACCGTGAACAAGCATCTCGAACAGATCTATGCGAAGCTCGGCGTAGAAAATCGCGCATCGGCCGCACTCAAGGCGGCCGATGCACTTCGCGAAGTTTGAATACCGCCAAGGCTGAGCGGCAAGGCGCTTGGCTACCGGCCACCCGACAGCTTGCGGAAGCGCTGTGCGACACCCTGGACACCATAGGGATAATCGGCCGATACCGGCGCGCTGATGGCGGTGAGCCGATCCAGTGCATCATTCGCCAGCTTGAGATCGGCAGCCTTGAGATTGTCGGCCAGTTGCTCCGGCGTTCGCGCACCGAGAATCACCGAAGTGACGGCGGGCCGCGCCGCAAGCCAAGCCAAGGCGACCTGCGCCATCGTGACGCCGAGTTCCTTTGCAATGTCTTCGACGGCGCCGATTACAGCCCAGGTCCGCTCCTCGGCATTGCGTGGCCCATAAGCCTCCATACCGCGATTTGGGTTCTCGCCGAGGCGTGTGGCGCCCGTTGGCATCTGATCTCGCTTGTACTTGCCAGAGAGCCAACCGCCGCCGAGTGGCGACCACGGCAGAAGTCCAAGACCGGCATCAAGACAGGCGTCGACGATTTCAAGCTCGATATCCCGCACTAGGAGACTGTACTGCGGCTGCAGGGTGACCGGACGGCTGTACCCCCGGGCTTTGGCGATTTCCGAAGCCTTGGCGATATGCCAGCCGACATAGTTCGAAAAGCCGTAGTAGGCGATCTTGCCGGCGCTGACCGCATCATCAAGGAAGCGCAATGTCTCCTCGATAGGGGTCAGCGCATCCCATGCGTGCATTTGATAGAGATCGACGTGCTCGACGCCAAGCCGCCGCAGCGATGCGTCGAGAGCGTCGCCGAGATGACGGCGGGAAAGACCGAGGTCGTTTGGCCCTGCCCCCATCGGGAAACGCCCCTTGGTCGCGACAACGGCCTGGCGTGCTTCGGTCGGCCGCGCCTTGAGCCAGCGACCGACGATTTCCTCCGATACACCTGCCGAATAGACGTCGGCCGTATCTACGAAATTACCGCCAGCAGCAAAGAAATCATCGAGCAGACGAAACGAGGTGGCTTCATTCGCTTCGGCGCCGAACGTCATGGCGCCAAGGCAGTGTACGGACACGATGGTGCCACTCGGGCCGAGCTTGCGATACTCCATAGGGCTCCTCCAGCTTATCTCGCAGCCTGGAAAGCTCGCCAAACTTGCGAACAATCCGCGGCGATCTATTTATCATACAAATAGTTCGCTTGGCGAGAACAGCCTTTGTCCGTGCGTGGCTGAAGCCCAGGAGCGGGCGCGAGCCTAGAACGACAAAGCCCCGGTCAAACCGGGGCTTTGCTATCTTCATCAGGACCTGATCTCAGATTTCGGCTGCTGCCTCATCCTCGGGCGGCTTGTTGCTCCAGCCCATCCGCTCGCTCGCTCGCATGACGACATAGAACAACAGCGGCACGAAGAACAAACCGACCGTCGTGGATGCGATCATGCCGCCCATCACGCCGATACCGATGGCGTTCTGCGCCGCCGAACCAGCCCCGGTCGCAACAGCAAGCGGAGCGACGCCGAGGATGAAAGCTAGCGACGTCATGATGATCGGACGAAGACGGATGCGAGCCGCATGCAGCGCCGCTTCCAACAATCCCTCGCCCTGCCGCTGCAGGTCACGCGCAAACTCGACAATGAGGATGGCATTCTTCGCGGCGAGACCGATCGTCGTCAGCAGACCGACCTTGAGATAGACGTCGTTGGACTGACCAAGGAAATAGCCTGCCAGAAGGGTTCCCAACACCGAGATCGGCACCGACAGCATGACGGCAAACGGAATTGTCCAGCTCTCGTAAAGGGCCGCAAGGCAGAGGAACACCACCAGGAAGGAGATAGCATAAAGGGCGTTCGCCTGGGCGCCGGAAAGCCGCTCCTGATACGATAGACCAATCCAGCCGGTGTTGTAGCCACCACTCTGCTTGGCGACCAGAGCCTCCATTGCGTCCATGGCCTCACCGGAAGAGGCGCCGGCGCCCGCTTGTCCCTGGATCTCGACCGCCGACACGCCATTGAAGCGCGAAAGCTTCGGGGGGCCGAATGACCAGCTGGTATTCACGAATGAAGAGAACGGAACCATCTCGCCGGAGCCATTGCGGGCATACCAGCGATTGAAATCGCTTGGTGTCATGCGGAAAGGCGCATCGCCCTGCAGATAGACCGACTTGATTTCGCCGCGGTCGAGGAAGTCGTTTACATAGGAACCGGCCCAAGCCGTCGTGATGATCGAGTTGATGTCGCCGAGGTTGATCCCGAGCGCGGTTGCCTTTTCCTGATCGATATTGACGTGGAGCTGCATCTGGTTCGGTTGAGCGTTCTCACGCACCGCCACCAGCTTGGGATTCTGGTTTGCCTGCATCAACACCTGGTCGCGGGTCGCTTCCAGGGCGGACCGCCCGTTTCCTGCGGTATCCTGCAGGTACATGTCGAAACCGCCCGTAATGCCCATGCCCGGAATGGCCGGCGGCAACAGGGTGAAAACCATCGCGTCCCTGATCGACGAGGTTGCTGCCATGGAGCGACCGACGACCGCCTTGGCCGACAGACGCGGATCGGTGCGCCCCTTGAAATCCTTGAGACGCACAAAGGCAAAGCCGGCATTCTGACCGGAACCGGCGAACGAGAAGCCTGTCACAGCCAAGACGCTGTCCACCGCTTCCGTCTCGTTTTTCAGGAAGTAGTCGGCAAACTGGTCGACCACCTGCTTGGTACGTTCGGTCGTAGCGCCTGAGGGCAACTGGATCATGGCGAGCAAGACGCCCTGATCCTCGGTCGGGATGAAGGAGCTCGGCAGCTTGTCGAACATGAAGGCCGCACCGCCGACCAGAGCGATGAAGACGGTCAGCATACGGACGGGTCGGAAAATAATGCCACGGATCGTCCGTTGGAAAATCGAAGAACCGTCATCGAAGCGGCGGTTGAACCACCCGAAGAAGCCACGATGTCCACCATGCGTGGGCTTCAGCATCGTGGCGCAAAGAGCCGGCGTCAGCACGAGGGCGACAACGACCGAGAGCAACATGGCGGACACGATGGTGACCGAGAACTGACGGTAGATGATACCCGTCGCACCACCGGTGAACGCCATGGGCACGAACACCGCCGACAGCACCAAGGCGATACCGATCAGGGCGCTGGTGATTTCGCGCATCGATTTCTGAGTCGCCGCCTTGGGATGCAGCTTCTCGTCAGTCATGATGCGCTCGACGTTCTCGACCACAACAATCGCATCGTCGACCAGCAGGCCGATCGCCAGCACCATGGCAAACATGGTCAGCGTATTGATCGAATACCCCATTACCGCCAGAACGCCGAAGGTGCCGAGAAGCACCACCGGCACGGCGATAACCGGGATGAGCGTCGCCCTGAAATTCTGCAGGAACAGATACATGACCAGGAAGACAAGGACGACCGCCTCGACCAGCGTCTCGACCACCTTCTCGATCGAGAGCTTCACGAACGGTGTCGTGTCATAAGCATAGACATATTCAATGTTCTGCGGCAGCGATGGCTTCAACCGGTCGAGCGTCTGGCGAACGTTGTCGGCAGTCTGGAGAGCGTTGGCGCCGGAGGCGAGGTTGACGCCGAAGGCGGCGGCCGGCTTGCCGTTATAGTAGGCTTGCGTCGCATAGCTGTCGGAGCCGATTTCAACCCGAGCCACATCTCCCAGCCGCACGATCGAACCGTCCTGTTGGGTTTTCAGGATGATGTTGCGAAACTGTTCGGGCGTCTGAAGTTGGCTCTGGGCGGTGATGGTGGCATTGAGTTGCACACCCTTGGCAGCCGGCAGACCGCCGATCTGGCCAGCTGAAACCTGAGCGTTCTGTGCTTTGACGGCCGTCGCCACGTCACTTGGCGTCAGGGTGAACTTGTTGAGCTTGTCCGGGTCCAGCCAGATGCGCATGGCATAGCTTGAACCGAACAGCGTCAGGTCGCCGACGCCCTGAACGCGACGCAGCTGATCCTTGAGGCGCGTGGAGACGATGTCGGCGAGATCGGTACCGTTGAGCGTTCCATCCGTCGAAACCAGCGCCACCGCCATCAGGAAGGAGTTCGTCGACTTGGTAACCCTGATGCCCTGGTCAATGACCGCCTGGGGCAAAGTCGACTCGACCAGCTGCAATTTGTTCTGCACCTGCATCTGGGCAATGTCGCCATTTGCCTTGTTGGAGAAAGTCAGCGTGATCGAGGCGGAGCCATCGGATGCCGACGAGGACTCCATGTAGTCGAGGTTGTCGAGGCCGTTCATGTTCTGCTCGATAACCTTGGTCACGGCATTTTCGACGGTCTCGGCACTGGCGCCAGGATAGGTGGCCGAAATACGCACCGTTGGCGGCGCAATCTCCGGATATTGCGAGATCGACAGCGTCGATATGGCAAGGAGGCCCGCCAGCATGATGGTGATGGCAATCACCCAGGCGAAAACGGGACGATTGATAAAGAACTGGGCCATTCCTTGCCTCGACGACATGGGTCCGCCAATCAGGCGAATCCGGAAGCGAATAACGATCAGCGCATCGATGTGCACCGCGAACCGGCCTGAGGCGGCATTTGCCGCCTAGAGACCTATCGAACAGTCAGGCGTCAGGGCGCTTTGGCGGGCGCCGCAGCAGCGGCAGCAGCCTGCTTTTTGACGAGACCGTCGGCTCCAAGCTCGACCTCGGCGAATTTCACTTCCATGCCAGGCCGGATCTTCTGCACGCCTTCGACGATCAGGCGGTCGCCGTCGGCAACGCCCTTGTCCACCACCCAGGTGTAGCCATAGGCACGATCGGCCGTCAGCATGCGCGCCTCGACCTTGTTGTCCTTTGTCAGAAAATAGGCGGTTGCCTGGCCTGTCACATTTCGGCTGACCGCCCGCTGCGGAAGCAGAAAGACATTCTCCTCGGTCCCGATCTCGACGGCGGCCCGCATGTACATGCCCGGCAAGAGCCGCAATTTCGGGTTCGCAAAGCTCGAGCGAAGAGTCACGGTATCCGTGGTTTCATCGACACTTGCCTCGGTCGAAATGATACGACCGGTCTCTTCGTAAACCGAATTATCGTCGAGCTTGAGAGTGACCTTCGGCCCCTCCTTGCCGGCAACCACGCCTTGGCTTTCGATAGCCTGCCGCATGCGACGCATGCTCGTGCTGGAGGCGCTAAGGTCAACATAGATCGGATCGATCTGCCGGATGGTCGCGAGCGCAGTGGCCTGGCCTGCCGTTACAAGTGCGCCCTCCGTCACAGAAGAGCGGCCGATCAAGCCAGAAATCGGCGCCTTGACCTCGGTATAGCCGAGATTGATCTCAGCCGTACGAACGGCCGAGGCCGCCGATGCAGCTGCTGCCTTGGCCTGAAGAAGTGCCGAACGGGCCTCGTCGATATCCTGCTTGGAAACGCCGTTGACGTTGGCGAGCTCCTGATAGCGGTCAAACTTGGCCTGGGCGCTCGGAACACTTGCTTCGTAACGCTCGAGATCCGCTTTGGCTGCGTCAAGCGTTGCCTGGTAGGAGCGCGCGTCGATCCGATAGAGAACGTCACCGGCATTCACCCGCGATCCCTCTTCGAACACTCGTTTCTCGATGATGCCGCCGACCTGAGGCCGAATCTCCGCCACTGCCGATGCGGCAGTACGCCCGGCCACTTCTTCGACGATCGGCGCCGACGTGGGATGAACGACAATGAAGCCGACTTCCGGGGTTGGCATCTGCATACCCCCGGGCGCACCGCCACCCGGCGCTCCAGCCGGAGCACCACCGCTCTTCGCCCCAAGCATGTCGCCAGCCTTGTGCAAGACGGCACCAACTTGCTCGCAACCGGAGACCAGCGGCAACGCTACGGCGAGCACCAACGCACCGCCAGCCAGCTTCTTGAGGTTCGTCACTTCTTATCTCCGGATACGGACGGCATGGTCTTTTGAGGATCGGTATTGGCAAGCGAGGCAAAATTGTCGGGCCGGTTCCACCAGCCGCCGCCCAACGCCTCGAACAGCGCAACGGCATCAAGGTAACGCGACGCCTCGGCAGAGGCGCGAGAGAGACGTGCGGACTGATAGGTCGACTGCGCCGAAAGCACGTCTGTGTAGGAAACCGTTCCCGCTTTGAATAGCGTCTGCGACAGATCGAGGCTTTCCTTGGCTGCCTTCTCCGCTGCGAGATATCCGGCGAGCGCTTGGCGATCGTGCTGCAGAGCGCGCAGCGCGTTGGCGACGTCCTTGAAAGCCGTCAGCACGGTCGAACGGTAGTTGGCAGCCGCAGCCTCGTAGGCCGCTTCGGCAGCACGCTTGGTGTGAAGAAGCGTTCCACCCTTGAAAATAGGCTGGGCCAGACTGGCGGCGATACTCCAGCCGGTGGTGTTGGACTCAAAGAGGTTATCGAGCTGAGCGGCGGAAGTCGGCAGGGATGCGGACAGCGTGACCTGCGGCAGCATGTTCGCCGTGGCGACACCAATCTCCGCCGACGCGCGATGAAGCTGCGCTTCGGCGGCGCGGATATCGGGTCGCTGCTGAACGAGGGCCGAGGGTATGCTGAGCGGCAGGGCATGCGGCAGCTGAAGCCCGGCAATCCGGAAATTCCGCGACGCATACTGATTGGGAAAGTCGCCAATCAGCGCAGCAATTGTGTTCTGCTGCAGGGCCAGCGCCTTCTGCAAGGACGGCAACGATGCCTGCGCCTGAGCAAGTGCCGCCTGCTGCTGCAAGACGTTGGCGCGAGCCGCGGTGCCGACGCTGACCTGATTATTGAGGACGCCGAGCAGCTCCTGATAGGAGGCAATGACCTCTTGCGAGGCAGCAATCTGCTCTCGATAAGATGCTTCCTGGATGACGGCCTGTGCCAAGCTCGATGTCACCGTCAGATAAGTGGCTTCAGCAGTGAATCCCTGCGCCTCCGCCGAGGCCTTGGATGCCTCGATGGACCGGCGCGTGCCACCGAAGATATCGAGCGGATAGGAGAGCGACGGCGCTACACTATAAAGAGTGTAGATGCCGATATTGGACGAACCGGTCGAGTCCGTGCGCGTCGCACTGCTTGAGAGGGAGAGGCTGGGAAACAGGCTCCCGCTCGTGGCAAGGGCATTCTCGTTTGCCTGTTTCAGATTAGCCCGTGCGGCGTCGAGATCCGGATTGTGCTCAATCGCCCGCTTCATCAGCGCATCGAGATCTTTGTTGCGGAAAAGCTCCCACCAGCGGCCCGGCACGTCGGCACCGTATGCGAGACTCGCACCGGTGGTGCGTGCGGCATTGGTGTCGCCCGAGCCCAAGTAGCCCGCTGCCGGATCCAGAGTAGGCCGCTCAAAGTCAGGACCGACAGCACAGCCGGCGAGCATGGTCACCGACAGGAAAAGAGAAACAAGCCGAGCCGGCGTCATCAAAGCCCCCACCCCAAAAACCAACCGCCCGACCGGATAGGCATACCAGCAGCCAGGGCACGAACAAAGACGAACAAACGACCAACCACCCGGTGTTCGAAGCTGAAGTTACAGCGGATTGGTGATGGCGATCCATTTCGTGATTGCATGCAAAACCAGACAAGACGTTCGGCAGATTGCAAAGTCAATCCGCCAGCAGGTTCCGAGCTGCAAAGTGAACAAGCGAACGACGTCGGCCTGATGTTTTCTGACCAACAAACTATTGAAAGTACCATATTGGGCGATTCGTCACTTTTCAAGCGCGCAGGCTGAGACCCCTAATCACAAAGTCGACAAGCTGGTCACACTTCTGCGTAATCTCCTCGACGCTAAATAGGCTGCAGTTGCGAAACACCGCCGCAGGGTCGAGGATACTCATAAGGCAGTCACAGACCGCAGCGGCAGTTACTTTGGCATCGCACGGCGCAAACTCCCCGGAAGCAACCCCGTCGTTGATCAGTTCCTGCAGCCGCTCCAGTAATCGATGGAAGAAGGCGATGGCGCTTGGCGGCGGCGTGAAATCGAGACCGATCATGATCGCCAGACGTGCCGGCATCTTGTCGCGCGCAAGATGGATTTTCAGAATAAGGTGAGCCATGGTTCTCAGCCGAACCGAAGCCGACGGGATTCCCGTCGTCTCCTCAAGGGCGGAATCCATTCCCATGACCCAGCGTAGCGCCAGGGCATCCACCAAGCCGGCTTTGTTGCCGAAATTCTTGAAGATATTCGCCGGCGACATGCCCAGCGCCTTGGCGATCGAACCGATCGTCATGTCAGCATAGCCGACAGCTTGGAGCTGACGCTCCGCCTCGTCGAGAATCTCTGTGCGCGTATCCGCGCTCTTGTGCCATGACCGTCTTGCCATGATTTTTGTTTAGCGTTTCCGATCCGTTTCGGCCATCGATCGTTTGGTCAAACAACACGTCACAGTCGAGCTGGTACCCTGGGGGAAGTCTCTCGACAATAAACGCCCGCCGTGGAATGACGGCATTCACAAAGTGAAGTTCAATTGCTGGATCAATGCCAAGGTTTGACGCCACGCAGTTTCAGGAGCTTGCCATGAAAATCGTGATGATAGGATCTGGGTACGTTGGTCTTGTTTCGGGGACATGTTTTGCCGATTTCGGTCATGATGTCGTCTGCATGGACAAGGCCGCTGACAAGATTGACGCGCTGAAGCGCGGTGAGATTCCGATTTACGAGCCGGGTCTCGACGCGCTTGTGGAGAGCAACGTCAAGGCGGGCCGCCTGACGTTCACGACCGATCTGGCCGGTCCGGTGGCCGATGCCGACGTGGTGTTCATCGCCGTCGGCACGCCGTCGCGTCGCGGTGACGGCCATG
>JAEZHI010000001.1 GCA_023436885.1 Pseudomonadota bacterium
CCGATAGCCCTTCCCGGTGGAGAAGCTCTACCGTCACCCGCTCTCTCAAAGAGAGCTGAGAGTAATGTTGTCCCATCGCAGCAACACCTTAGCAGGTGTTGCACTTCGATCGTGAGTCCAAGGAGGACCTCAGGAAGGTAGGGCGAGCCGCCGATATCGCACTCCAAAGCACATGGGAGCCCGATACACCCCTCGTCGCCTTCTCGTCCCGAGGTCCTCTGCCTGCGCAGAGGATGACAGCGTGATAGGGAGGGGAGCCGAGCTGGAAAGCACGCTATCCAACTGTTTCCATTCACATAATTCTCCTGTCATCCTCTGCGCAGGCAGAGGACCTCAGGCAGAACAAAGCGCGACGCCGATATAGAGCACCACACGAAGGGACTGGTACGATCTCTTTTCTAGGCTGGCCGTGCCAGCCCCTTCAAAACCAACCGAAACCAGCCCGAGCCGTGTCAAATGACGGGCCATCGGAGATGCGTGCATGCTCTAGTTTTTTGTTGTCGCATTGTTTTTTGCGGAAAACCGGTTCCCACTTTTCCGCACAATGCTCTAGCGCCGCCGCTGCAACAAATAGCAACATTTTCGAACAGGCCGGACATTTCGCCGAAAAGCGCCGCCGCCATGGTTTCCATGTTCAGGCCACATGGAGATTGCCATGAAACATCTGCGTCTCGTCTCGGTGTCCGCCGCGGTTCTTCTCGCGGCCCTGTCGCTCAACGCCCGCGCCGAAGAGCCCTCTCGCGAGCCGCCGGCGACCGCTGTCGATGGCGGCGGCTGGTCCGACGAAGCCGGCTTCGACCCCTATTCCCTGCAGGATCGCCTCGACTTCGTGCGCCACCACTACACCGGCACGCTCGTCCGGTACCGTCTCGCCAGCGCCCTGTCGGCGCAGGAAACCGCCATCGGCATCCGCCCCGATCAGCAGGCGGCCTGGCGGGCCTATACCAACGCCGTCCTGGCGCTCATCCCCAAGCGCGACGTCGTGCTGTCGCTGATCGGCGCACCGGACGAGAAGGCGGAGGGACCCAAGGCCTTCGGACGCGCCGAGGCCCTGGCCGACGCCCTCAAGGATTACGCGGCCAAGGCCGACACGCTGAAGTCGGCGATCACCGCCCTGCGCGCCGCCCTCACCCCCGAACAGCTCGAAGCCGCGCGGATCCCCCGCTTCGCCCACAGCTGAACCTTGCCTTCCTCACCTCACGTTCCCCCGCACGCACCCAAGGACTTCCAATGCGCCTCATCCTCACCATCGCTCTCGTTCTCGCAGCCGGCACCGCCTCGGCCCAGCAGATCAGCCGCCAGCAGCTCGCCGGCCTCCGAGCCGCCTGCGAGGCGGACCTCAAGACCTACTGCGCCGGCATCCAACCCGGCGGCGGCCGCATCGCCCAGTGCCTCCGCACCAACGCCGCCAGCCTCTCCCAGCCCTGCAAGGACCAACTCCTCGCCCTCCAGGCCGCCCGCCAGTCGAAGTGACGAGCCCGGAACACCACCGAAAGGCGCGACTGCCAAGGTCGCGCCCTCTTCGTTTGGGGCTCGAAGGAGCCCGATACAACCCGCGCCAGAGCGCTTTCGCAAGGAATGCAGTTTGATATGAACGGGAGCAAGAATGGGAAGCACCGCGCTATCCAGCTGTTATCGCTTATATAATGCTGTCTTCCTTGCGAACGCGAGGACCTCAGGCAGAATAAAACTCCCCGCCGATATAGGTCTCCAGGTACCCGAGGGAGCCTGATACGTCCCTCGGCAACTTCTCGTCCCGAGGTCCTCGCGTTCGCAAGGAAGACAGTTTGATAGGAACGGGAGCCTGAATGGGAAGCGCCGCGCTATTCACCTGTCCGGCGCGCCGCGCTATCCAGCTGTTATCGCTTATATAATGCTGTCTTCCTTGCGAACGCGAGGACCTCAGGCAGAATAAAACTCCCGGCCGATATAGGTCTCCAGGTACCCGAGGGAGCCTGATACGTCCCTCGGCAACTTCTCGTCCCGAGGTCCTGGCCTGCGCCAGGATGACAGCTTGATGGGAGCGGGAGCCAGAGCGGAACACGCTGCGCTATCCAGCCATCACACAGCTCTATCCAGCTGCTATCATTTATATAAATCTGTCTTCCTTGCGAAAGCGAGGACCTCAGGACGAGTAAAGCGGGCCGCCGATATCGCGCTCCCTCCCCATCCCCTCACCCCCGATGGATATGCCCATGCACCCCGTGGCTGTGGTCATGCCCGTGCCCATCCCCGTGGCTATGATGATGCTCGAACACCAGATGCGTCTGCCTGAGCAATCCGATGTCGTGCAGGATGTCCAGCGTTCGCCCATCCGCCGCCACCTTGCCCTCCTTGAGCACGATGGTCCGCTCGGTCACATCCTCGATGATGTCGAGATCGTGGGTGGCGATCACCACCGTCCGCCCGTCCCCGAGGCCATGCGCCAGGAACTCCACCAGTTCCGCCCGGCTCTTGGGGTCGAGCGCCGCCGTTGGCTCGTCGAGCAGCAGCACGTCGGGTTCGGTGATGATCACCGAGGCGATGGCGACGCGCTTCTTTTCGCCCCCCGATAAACGATGCGGCGGCCGATCGCGGAGATGGGCAATGTTGAAGCGCTGAAGCGTCGCCTCGATGGCCGCCTTCACCTTGGCCTTGTCCCAGCCGAGCTGCAGCGGCCCGAAGGCAAGTTCATCCAGCACCGTCGGGTTGAACAGCTGCACGTCGGGGTTCTGAAACACCAGCCCGACGCGGCGGCGGAAGGCAAAGTTGGCCGCCTCGTCCTCGAAGGCCCGCTCGCTGAGCGGCGCACCGAGCGCCGTCGCCACGCCTTCGCCGGCAAAACACAGCGCGTCCATCATCCGGAGCAGCGTCGACTTGCCCGAGCCGTTGGCGCCAAGCAGCGCCACCCGCTCGCCGAGATTGATCGAAAAGCTCACCCCATCCAGCGCGCGATGCGCCCGGTAGGCATAGGCGACGTCCTGAAAGTCGAAGGCGGTTCCGCTCACAGGCGTCCCCCGATGATGATGGCGGCGACAGCGATTGCCGCCAGAAGGAATACCCAATCGGCCGGCTTGGTACGGAAATCGTCGAGCAGCCGCACCTCGCCGCGATAGCCGCGCGCCACCATGGCGGCGTGCACGTCGGAGCCGAGCGCCAGCGTCTTGGTGAGCAGCATGCCGATCATCGTCATCATCAGCCGTCGCCGCGCCGGCCCGTCGAGCGGCCCGATCAGCCGGCTCTGCCGCGCCTCGGCCATCTGCAACGCCGACTGCATCAGCACGAAAATGTAGCGATAGGTCATGCCCAGCACGGCGACCACGGCGGTCGGCACGCCGAGGCTGCTGAGCGCCTTCAGCACGTGCGGCCAGGGCGTCGTCAGCACCAGGAGAAGCGACAGTGTCGCCGCCGTCTCGGCCCGCCCGATCACGAAGGCGGCGCTCCGCATACCCTGCAGGGTGATCGGCCAGCCCAGAAGCGGCAGATGCGCCACCGCCTCGCCCGGCACGATGAAGATCGCCGGCAGCACGATGACGCCGGAGAAGACGAACACGCCGAGCCACACTTGGCGGAACAATCTAGCGATGCGGATCTTCGAGGCCACCGCCAGCCCGGTCGCCAGCGCGAACATCATGACCAGCACCGTCAACCGCCCGGTCGACACCGCCGCGATGATCAGCGAGAGCAGCGCCACCACCTTGATGCGAGGATCGAAGCCTTGCAGGAAGCCCGGTAGCGCTGAGGTCTTTTCCGCCTCGAGCGAATGGTTCTCCGCCCCGATCAGCCCGAACACCAGGGTCTCGACCAGCCCACGCCGCTTCTTGCCGCCACAGGTGCAAACGCCGTAGGCCGGTTCGTCCATGCTTATCCGGCCTCAGACAGTGGGGCTGCGGCGGTCGCGCAGAGTGCCGATGCCAGCGAACACCAAGAGAACCAGCCCGCTGCCCATCACCGCCGACAGGATGTAGCCGAGGTGCTCGTTCTGCATGAAGCTCGGCGCATAGTCGGGAATAGGTGCCGACCAGACGCTCGACAGCTTCTCGAGCCCGGCGGGAATGCCCTCCGGCGGCGCCACGTTGCCGGAAGCGGCGGCGATCTCCTGCCGCACGGCCGGATCGGCGAAATCCTCGGCGCCCCATTCGCCCCAGGCGGTGCCGGCGGCGACAAGCCCGAGCGGGCTCAGCAGCATGAACAGGCCAAGGCCGAACCACAGCGCCCGCGTCTGCTTCCAGCGCCCCGCCGTCACCGGCTTGCTGGCGGTCAGGTCGAGCAGCTCAGGCTCGGTGCGTTGCAGCACGGCGACGAGGCCGGCGGCGGCCACCGCTTCGGCAAGCCCGGCAATGGCAAGGTGGCCGGCCATCATCGCGGGCACGGCAATCGACAACGGATAAGGCGCATAGAGCGGCGCGCCCAGGGCGTCGTGGAACAGCATCGGCTGGATGCCGAATTCGATGGCCGCCACCAAGGCCGCCGCGTTGATGCCGACATAGCCGGCGACACCCGCCGCCACCACCCGGCGCACCGAGGTCAGCTCGGCCCGGCCGGCGATCAGCCGGTAGACGAAATAGGCGACGAACGGGCCGACGATGGCCATGTTCAGGCAGTTGGCGCCGATGGCGGTAACGCCGCCGTCACCGAAGAACACCGCCTGGATCAACAGCGCAATGGATATCGACAGCACCGCCGCCCATGGCCCCAGCACGATGGCCGCGATCCCCAGCCCCACGGCGTGTCCCGTCGTTCCGCCCGGCAGCGGCAGGTTGAACATCATGACGACGAAGGAGAAGGCCGAGACCACCGCCATCAGCGGCACCAGCTTGGTGTGCAGCCGGCTCTTCACCTTGCGCGAGGCGACATACCAGAAGGGCGCCGCCATGGCGAAAGTCACCGCGCAAGTGCTCGGGGAGAGGTAGCCGTCGGGGATATGCATGGTGCCGTCTTCTCGTCGGAAAGCCTTGAGAGCCTGACGCTAGGATCGCTGACTTCCCTCGTCAACAAAAAGTATGAGCTTCTAGTAAAACTTCATACGCCGGTCGCGAGGCAATCATTCGCCTCGCCGGCTCCCCATGCTATCGTGCCGCCAACCCATCACGCTTGCCGAGAAAAGCCCGCCCCATGGAACGCATCACCATCACCATCGAAGAGGATCTTCTGAGCGAGATCGACAAGCTCAGCCAGGAGCGCGGCTACAAGAGCCGGTCGGAGGTGTTCCGCGACATGGCGCGCGAGGCGCTGGCGCGAGAAAAGCTGGAAAACAGCCAGACGCCCGACAGCGACCAGCTCTGCCACGGCGCGCTCACCTACGTCTACGACCACGGCGTCCGCGACCTGCCCAACCGCCTCACCGACAACCACCACGCCCACAACGCCATATCCATCTCGACCATGCACGTGCACGTCAGCGCCGACGACTGCCTTGAGGTCTCCATCCTCGCCGGCACGGCCGCCGAACTCCGCCGCTTCGCCGACAGCGTCATCAGCCAGCGCGGCGTCCGCCACGGTAGCTTGCATGTGATTCCGGCAACGGGCGGTCAGGGCCACAGCCACGGCCATAGCCACGCCCATCACCACCACGATCACCCGCATGATCATGAGCACGAGCACTAAGCGGTCAGCCGCCTGAACCATCCGGTGCCGATACAAGCCGCACCACCTTCTCGTCCCGAGATCCTCTGCCTGCGCAGAGGATGACAGCGTGGATAGGGAGGGGAGCCGAGCTCGAAACTACGTTATCCGGCTGTTATCATTTATATAATTTACCTGTCATCCTCTGCGCAGGCAGAGGACCTCGGGCAGAATAAAACTCCCGGCCGATATAGGTCTCCAGAAACGAGGGGAGCCCGATACAGCCCTCACCACCTTCTCGTCCCGAGATCCTCCTTGGACTCACGATCGAAGTGCAACACCTGCTAAGGTGTTGCTGCGATGGGACAACATTACTCTCAGCTCTCTTTGAGAGAGCGGGTGACGGTAGAGCTTCTCCACCGGGAAGGGCTATCGG
>JAEZHI010000012.1 GCA_023436885.1 Pseudomonadota bacterium
GGCGCAAGCCAACCGGCTTGATGTAATCCATCCAGATATCGCGCACACCTACCCATGCGTGATAAGACAGCGCCAAAAAAGTGACGGCTGACACAACCTTGAACCAGGTGTGCGAAAACAATCCCGCCCACCCTTCGTAGTAAGTAATGTCGCCGAACAGGAAAGCAGTCAGAAGAATCAGCGTATAAATGGCCATGACGATGGCCGTAACCCGCTGCGCAAGCCAATCACGCATACCATACCCTGCGCCCACCACCAGTCTTTTTGAACCTATCGTAGATTTTTCCATATCAAAATACTCCGAACAGTTTCAGCGCCACCAGAACGGTCAGCGAGAGACTGGCCACTAACACGCCTGCGGCCGATTTGCGCGAACCTTCCTTGGAACCGCCGATATGCACATCCATGAAAAGATGCCGCACTCCTGCACAGAAGTGATGAAGATAAGCCCAGGACAAGGCCAGCAGAATCAGCTTCGCGAACCAGTGAGAAGCGATGCCTCGGAAATAATCGAAAGACATTTCCGAAGCCAGGCTTTTATCAAGCAAGTAGAGGATGAAAGGCAGCAGGAGAAATATAAACGCCCCGCTGATACGGTGCAGAATGGAAACAATAGCTGCCACAGGCATGCGATAACGCAAGATCTGCGTTACATGTATGTTGCGGAACTGTGGCCGCTGTTTTTTTACGGCTTCCGACATATCCATGTTCTCCTTGAGTACCACCCTGGTCGGCTCCGCATTTTTGTGGGGGCCGCCCCATGAGCGTCACACTAATCTAACCTATTAACTGTACGACGTTTATACGTCGTCCTTAAAATAATTCATTCTGATAATGATGATGATCGGTAAAGTACAGACCACGCCTCACCTCTACCGGCTTATCACCATAGGTAAAAGACACCCGCTCAACGCTCAATAACGGAGTATTTACCTCTATTTCCAGAAAATAAGCGGTCTCTTCACTGGCTGCGACTGCCCGAAGACGCTCCGCCGCACGCACCATGTGCGTGCCGAACTCCGATTCGAACAAGCCATACATTGGGCCTTTATATTCACGCAAACGTTCTATAGTCAGCCCCTTGAATATAAGGCCGGGCAACCAGATATCTTCGAGAATAGTAGGCCTGCCCTCGAACCGCTGCACCCTTCTCACGAAGACCACAGGGTCCCCCGCTTTCATGTCGAGCAACCTGGCAATTTCGGCGGAAGCGCGCGTACGCCTGACTTCAACAAACCGGTTTTCCGGCTTGGGAAGGACTCCCTCATCGGGATTCAGGCGCAGAAAACGATAACGCGCCTGCGCCTCATGATGGGTTGCAACAAAGGTGCCCTTGCCCTGCCTACGTACCACCAGGTTTTCGGCAGCCAATTCATCAATTGCCTTGCGCACGGTCCCCTGGCTGACCTTGTAACGCTGGGCCAACTCCACTTCACTCGGAATCAAATCACCCGGCTTCCATTCGCCAGACTGCAGACCATGCATGATCAGGGCCTTGATTTGCTGATAAAGGGGACTGAAGGTGGGAGATGTTCCGGGCGCCGACGCTCCAGCCGCGGCCTCAGCAGCGGGAGCAATGGATGGCAAGTGATTGGCAGCACTCATGTCGCAATTTCACCATAAAAACCGTTTCCCAGTCCAGCAAAAACTGAATGTATTCATATGTCTTATATAAGATATATAATAAGCATTGACATCAATCACAAGGAAGCCTACACTCGCACCCACGTTTATATATGCCCAACATGCAGCAGGCAAAGGAGCATGGAGCCAGCCTCCCTCTCCCATGAATGAACCTCCGCAAGGAAGCGTCATCTCGGGGAAAGCCCTCAGACATACAGGTATATATTGTTATTTTTTCAGAATGCGCTTCCCTGGAAGCCCTCATCACCTCACTGGAGACCATCATGTCCAAAGCCCCGATGCGTGTCGCCGTTACCGGCGCAGCCGGCCAAATTGGTTATTCTCTTCTGTTCCGCATCGCCAATGGCGACATGCTGGGCAAGGATCAGCCCGTCATCCTGCAACTGCTTGAGATTCCAGACGAAAAGGCCCAGAAAGCGCTCAAGGGCGTGATGATGGAAATCGACGACTGCGCCTTCCCGCTGCTGGCGGGAATGACCGCGCACGATGATGCGATGACCGCATTCAAGGACGCCGACGTCGCCTTGCTGGTGGGAGCACGTCCGCGCGGCCCCGGCATGGAGCGCAAGGATTTGCTGGAAGCCAATGCACAAATCTTCACCGTGCAAGGCAAGGCGCTGGACGCAGTCGCATCGCGCAATGTGAAAGTACTGGTCGTCGGCAACCCTGCCAACACCAACGCCTATATCGCAATGAAATCCGCACCCAGCCTGCCGGCCAAGAATTTCACCGCCATGCTGCGCCTGGACCATAACCGCGCCGCTTCGCAAATCGCCGCCAAGACCGGCAAAACCGTGGCATCCATCGAAAAACTGTGCGTATGGGGCAACCACTCGCCCACCATGTACCCGGACTATCGTTTCGCCACCATCGAAGGCCAATCGGTCAAGCAACTGATCTATGATGAAAAATGGAACCGCGAAACCTTCCTGCCCCTGGTTGGCAAGCGTGGTGCCGCCATCAT
>JAEZHI010000021.1 GCA_023436885.1 Pseudomonadota bacterium
ACATAACGCTGGCGAATGCCCGAGGCTTTTTCAATGAACTCCACGCTGGAGTGCTGCATGGGCGTGTGCGTGCCTGCGGAAATTTCAGCTGCAAAACGCTGGTTGTGCAGATCGGCATACTGGTTGAAGGCTTCCACCAGTTCCGCATTGGTAATGGTGTGGGGTGGCTGGTACAGGCCTGTACCGCTGATGACGGCAGAGTGCATGGGAGGTGTCTCCACGGGCAGGTCATGCTGCATGCCTGCCTCTGGCTTGGGAAAGTTGGTAGGGGTGATGGGATTAAACGGAGCGGATGAGCTGTTCCAGCTTCTGCGCATCCGCCACAAAGGCACGAATGCCCTCGGCCAGTTTTTCGGTCGCCATGGCGTCCTGATTCAGCGCCAGGCGAAAGCTGGCTTCGTCATAGTGTTCACGCTCTAGGTCTTGCTGCTTGGCTGCTTCATGGCTCAATGCCTGGATGACGGGCGCATCCTGCTGCTGTAGCTGAGCCAGCAGGTCGGGGGAGATGGTCAGCAAATCACAGCCCGCCAGCGCCAGAATCTGGCCCGTGTTGCGAAAGCTCGCCCCCATCACTTCGGTGGTGATGCCAAAGCGCTTGTAATAGTCGTAGATGGCCCGCACGGAGCGCACGCCGGGGTCGTTGGTGCCTGCCATGGCTGCCTCGTCCCATTGCGCGCCAGCCTGCTTTTTGTACCAGTCGTAAATACGGCCCACAAAGGGGGAAATCAGCTGCACCTTGGCATCCCCGCAGGCCACAGCCTGCACCTTGGAAAACAGCAGGGTCAGATTGGTGTGAATGCCGCGTTGCTCCAGCTGGCGTGCGGCGGCAATGCCTTCCCATGTAGCGGCAATCTTGATCAGCACGCGGTCAATATGCACACCAGCGGCTTCGTACAGGGCAATGAGGCGTTCCGTACGCGCCACGGTGGCGGCAGTGTCAAAGGACAGGCGCGCGTCGACTTCTGTCGAGACGCGGCCTGGCACCACAGAGAGAATTTCGCAGCCAAACTTCACCAGCAGACGGTCCACCACTTCATCCAGCGGTGCATTGCGCCACTGGTTGGCGGTGGCCTGCAGCAAGGGCTGGTACTGCGCCTGCTGCACAGCCTTCAAAATCAGGGAGGGGTTGGTCGTGGCATCCTGGGGCTGGTACTGGGCGATTTGCTGGAAATCGCCGGTGTCAGCCACCACCGTGGTGTATTGCTTGAGTTGTTCGAGCTGGTTCATGCGGTCTCGCTGGCGTTATGCGTTTTTATAGGTGTGGCAAGTGTAGTGTGCTTCAGGGATTACACGGTCTGCAACGCCTGAGAGCCTGTGTGTTTGTTGTTCGTGGCGCAAAATCTCGGCTTTACGTGTGTGACTGATTGGACCTTCCATGCTTGACCGAATTGCAGCATCTCTTCCTTCTCTGGCACCCGCTGAGCAAAGGGTAGGGCGCCTCGTGCTGGCAGATCCACACAGCTTTGCACGCCTGCCAGTGCGCGAGCTGGCAGAAAAAGCCAATGTCAGCAAGCCCACCGTGGTGCGCTTTTGCCGGAGCATGGGCTATGACGGCCTGGCAGACTTCAAGCTCAAGCTCGCAGGCAATGTGGCCGAAGGCGTGCCCTATGTGCACCGCAGTGTGGATGCCGATGACAAGACAGCAGATGTGCTGGTCAAGGTGATCGATAACTCGGTGGCTGCCTTTTTGCAGTACCGCAATGCGGCTTCTCCACAGGCGGTTGAGCAGGCTGTGCAGGCCATTGTGGACACCTGGCGCAAGAAAAAACGCCTGGAAATCTATGGTGTAGGCAATTCCGGCGTGGTGGCGCAGGACGCGCAGCACAAGTTTCTGCGCTTGGGCATCAGCAGCCATGCCTCCAGCGACACCCACCTGCAGGTGATTGGTGCCACCATGCTGGCACAAGGCGATTGCGCCATCCTGATCTCTAACTCTGGCCGCACCAAAGACCTGCTGGAAGTGGCGCAGATTGCCAAAAACAACGGGGCTACCATTATCGCGATTACCTCCAGCCATACACCACTGTCACAGATCAGCCATATTCATCTGGCAGCTGATAATCTGGAAGGTTCAGACTTTTATACGACCATGGCATCCCGCCTCTTGCACTTGCTGATTATTGATATTCTGGCAACAGCAGCCGCTTTGAATATGGGTGAATCCTTGTCAGAAAAGCTCAAACATTTGCAGAATAATATGCAAAACAAGCGCTCTGAGCTGTAAAACAAAAAACCGGCTTTTGCCGGCTTTTTGTTGGAGAGGCTCTTTTTTTTTAGAAGCGGTGGCGCAGGCCGGCGGTAATACCTGTGCGGCTGCGGGCTTTGCTGGTGCGGTCCAGGTACATATCCTCACCACCACGTACCTTGGTGTGGTCTACGCCAAAGTAGGCATCGGTGCGCTTGCTGAAGGCGTAATTGGCCAGTGCCACTACAAAGTCAGCCTTGCCGTTGTAATTGCCAGAGGCTGAACCTTTTTGCTTGGCATGGTAGTAATGAATGCCAGCATTAATTTGTGGGGTAATCTGGTAGCCAAAGCCCAATTTATACATGGTGCGCTTATCGGAATCACCTGCTAAGAATCCGCCATTGGTTTGACCTTGCCAAAAACCATTGATAATGGTTTGATCAACAAGTCGACGTGCTTCAAAATTTGAAATATCAGAGATGGTGGAGTTGGGTGTTTGGTTAAAGGTTTCTCGATTTTTGATTTTGTTGGAGCCATAACCCAAGTTCACATACAACTTATCTTTGCGATAAGAGCCACCTAAGGTCCAGGCATCCAGTTTGGTCCCTGCTGGCAGGTGCGTTCTTAAATAACCACCGCCAACAGAGATGCCATCTTGGGAATAGCGTAAAAAACCACCAAATGTTTTGAGTGAACCTGTAGCTATAGGGCTGAGGGAAGGTGCAACAGCTTGGCCCAAGGGGCTGTTAGGATCTGCATTATTGATGGTGGATTTCACTCCACTCATCAGAGTGGCAAGATTTTGGGGGCCGATAGCACTTGCTATTTGGCCTAATGTTGTTGCTCCAGTCACTGACGGAGCTCCTGGAGGTAGCTGGCTGTTAATCAGACCAGGGGCTGCAGCAGCTAGCGTATTTTCTACAGCGCTAGTGTTTTGATTGCCTTCATGAAAGGAGTACTGAAGTGCACCCACCCAGCGTCGATCAGGAGTAGCCAGCAAATATTTCAGGGAATTGCTGGTGCGCGCACCAGCTGCCATTCCCAGCTCTGGCTTATAGGCATCCATATAAGGCGAGTAGGGGAAGGATGCATAGGTGGAAGAAACTACATCAAACAGCACGTTCCACTGGCGGCCCATGGTCAGACGTCCATATGGACCTTGCAGACCAATATAGGAAAGTTGGAAAAAAGGTGCTGTTGCATCTTTTTCACCGGTATCCAGATTAAAACGGTGTTCCAGATGTACCAGCGCCTTGGTGCCACCGCCCAGGTCTTCCTCCACATTGATGCCCCAGCGGCTCTGGGACATGCCGCCGCCAATCATTTTGGTCAGGCTGCCTTTGTTGGCCCCTTCATTATTGGTGTGGCGGATTGCCGCATCAGCAATGCCCCAAAGTTCTACCTTGCTGGTAGACGCTTGCTGTGCCATGGCGGCGGATGTGCCAAGGCCGCAGATGGCGGCAATGGCTGCTCCCAGAATTGTTTTTTGCATCTTTTGTCTCCTTGATTTGAAACCAATGAATAGGTATGGGTGCAAAAAACATTCTAGAAAAGCACATGCGTTCGAATAGATGCGCTGGCATGAAAACCACGCTGGTTTTCCCTTGGCTACAAAAGTGCCAGATGTAAAAAAGCCAGCCCGAAGGCTGGCTTTTGATTGCTTCATTAGCAGCAGGCCTAAGCCTGCAACCAATTAGAAAGCGTGGCGAACGCCAACTTGGATACCTTGTTGCTTCTTGCCATCCTTCAGGCCAGCAGCAGAGAAAGCACCATTCAGAGTCAGATCGGCGCCATTCTTGTTCTTCAGGTAAGCGTATGTACCGTACAGGGCAGTACGCTTAGACAGGCTGTGCAC
>JAEZHI010000028.1 GCA_023436885.1 Pseudomonadota bacterium
CGTTGGGGACTTATGCAGAGGTTCCCTAGGTCTGTGAGTTTTTACAGCCAAATATCAGCCAGCGCTAGCTGGCTTTTGCATCTTCACATCCCAAACAGGCTATCCGGTCATAGATCGCGACCGTTGGATTCATCTGGCTAAAACGCAGCTCGATTCAGTACGCGTTTTCATGAACAGCTGATCCACCTGGAGATGGCGTATGGACTACAGCCCTTTTTGTCACACGGTGTTCAACCCTGCTCACAGCTCTAGCACACGTAAGTCCAACCGGCCTTCCTTCACAGGAGGACACCAGAAATAGCTACCCGTCAATGGCCTGGAGAAAGAAAACAAAGCATCATTGATACCGTCATCCATACCCAGCATACGGCGCATCTGGGCTTCGAAAGCATTAAAGCTACAGCCAAAAGCCGAAAACATCAGCCCACTGCGATCCTCTCCCTGCGGGCTAACACTCCACCAGGGCATGGAACGTCGCACCACAAATGCCTCTGGTTCAAAGCTTTCCTGCGCCGTTCGTTTGACATGTGCAGACTCCGGCGCATCCTCTAGCTCTTCATTGTCCGAGCAGCGTCTACCCACCGTATTGTCCTGCTCATTCACACTCATGCGACCAAAGGCAGCGTAGTCATGCATCCACTGCTGTAAAGCCCAAAAACTACTGCCATCCACCCCCTCGCCCTGCCCAGTTGTGATACTTGCTGCAACAGCTGCATCAGCTTCAGGGTTTTCGGTGCCGTCCTCATAACCCGTCAAATCGCGTCCATGCCCACTGGCTGTACGCTCATGCAAAAAGGTATCCACCGCATGGTCGATCTTGAAGGCAGGTGCAAGCATAGAAGCAAGCTTTGCTGTTATTGCAAGCAACTCTCCACGCTGATTACTGCGTAACCAGAGGCACAGTGCATATGGCGTACTGGGAGCTTCGAACATCGCCCCCTTCAGATGCGGAAACTCACGCATCAGCGACAGCTGTTTTCCCATTTTTTGCAAGACTTGCAAACCGATGCCAACCACGACCTTCCCATCAACAGCCGTGGCCTGTAGTTTGCTTAGCGCACTGATTAACGCTGCGCCAGAACCAGCCAGAGTGAAGAAAACATAGCGCCCCTGTTCAGGAAGTGGCGCCAGAATACCCGCTTGTGCTTTTGTCATGAAGTTACCGATTCACTAGATAGAAGACAGCCTAAAGTTTAGGGGCGAATGACCTCAGAGCTGTCCCGCTTGTTTGAACATCAGCCCCTAGTTTCAAAGCAAGCCGTGGCCTGATCTCAAGTCACTGCAGTGATGCATTGACACTGTCTCAACCCCATGAACACGTGCAGCGCTGATATGAGACACAGCGCCATGGCCGCAAAATCTGCGGCGTAAGAGTTCCACCCAACAGTCTTTCACACACAACACTTCATGCACGCTGTGTGACAGTGCTCCCTCCAAGGCCTGCCTTCACGATTGGTGCACGCAGCAAGACGCAGGTACTGCACGAAGGCGCCGAATTTGCGGCAACTGCCTGCACTTCATTTGGCAATGCTGCCTTTTCCTTCATTCGAAGTAAATATTAAAACTCATAATACATCGTTTGATATTTGAAATACTAATATCAACAAGGGTCTTCACTTAAGTACTAACACCTTACAAATATTTTTTACTCATAAGGCTTTCCCTTAGATAATTTTCAAAAAAAATAAATCTCCAGAGTAAAAACAAGAAATATTCAATATCCGAATAGCTGCCTTTCATTCCTGATGCATTGTTCCTCATGGAAGGCAATGGCATAAAACTGTGTCCCCGGACCTCAAGCGAATCCATTAATTCAAAAAGGATCATGATGAGCACTATCACAGACACAGAAAAACAGAGACGACGTGCAGTCCTGGCCAGCTATATTGGCACCACGCTGGAATATTATGATTTTCTGCTTTATGGAGTCGCAGCTGCCCTCGTCTTTCCTCATATTTTCTTCGTCAGTCTTGACCCTCTCGCAGCCACACTTTCATCCTTTGCAACCTTTGCTGTAGGTTATTTTGCAAGACCATTGGGAGCCATCATTTTCGGGCACTATGGTGACAAAATAGGCCGAAAAAATATTCTGGTCATCACACTGATTTTGATGGGAATTTCAAGCTGCCTGATTGGCTTAATTCCCACCTACCACCAGATTGGAATTTGGGCCCCCATTATTCTGGTATTTCTTCGCATCCTTCAGGGCTTTGCCATGGGCGGTGAATGGGGTGGTGCCACCTTGATGTCCATGGAACATGCGAAACCCAAAGGCCGGGGCCTGGCTGTCGGTATCGCCCTTTCAGGAGGACCTAGCGGGGCAGTGCTCGGCACCCTGATCATGACCCCATTTTCTCTGCTGCCCAGCGAAGACTTTCTCAGCTGGGGCTGGCGCGTGCCATTTCTTATCAGTGCACTGCTGATGATCGTTGGACTCTTTATCAGAGCCCAGGTGACCGAATCGCCAGAATATGAAAAAGCCCGTGCCCTCAATGCTTCCAAGCAAAAGAGCAAGCCGCCGATTGTTACGCTCGTCAAAGAGAACAAGGCAAGGATCTTCTGCGGCGTGATGGGAGGTTTGGCTCCTCTGGCATTTTCTACATTTGCCGCCGCCTTCCTCATGAACTACGCGGTTTCCGTCGGCCATTCCAGAACCGATGTGCTGATTGCCTTGACGATTGCCAACGTCATTCACATCTTTACGACGCCAGTCTTTTCCTCTCTGTCTGACAGGATTGGCCGTCGCCCCATGATGTCGATTGGCGCCATCACAGGCATCGTGACCATCTGGCCGATTTTCCTGCTGGTACAGAACGGCTCTTTCATCACCTTGTTTGCAGCCATGCTGCTGATTCTGCCTATCGTGCAAGCCATGATGGGGGCCACCATGGCCACCTGGATCAGTGAAAAATTCCCCACAGACATCCGTTACAGCGGTATCTCCATCACCTTCCAGCTGGCATCAACATTCGGCGCGGGTCTTTCGCCACTTGCCGCAGCAACCATCCTCAGTGCCAGCGGTGGCACACGCCCTGAATGGGTGGCCTGCTTCTTTGGGGGCATTTGCTTCCTCAGCCTGCTGGCCTATGTTTTCAGCAAAAAGCAAGATCAGGAGTGGTACGCCAAGGAGCTTTCAGCTGCGCAAAACTGATTAATCTGCAAAGATTTTCACAGCACTACTGGGGCAACAGCCCCAGTTTTCATTTCTTCCAGCACCATGCTTCATCGCAACAGCCAACATTAATTTACACATCACCAGAAACTGAATAACAGAAATAATAAAAAATCAAATGAAAAATTAATTTTCAAGGGTTTGCCACTATTAAAAATTAAATAACAAAACTTCTATGATGCTTATTGATTTCAGCATCTATGTGATTTCTTTCAGCACGTAGATATTCTTCATGGTGTGATTCACACTCTTTTTTGTATTCATCACATGACACATTTGACCGAGCAAAATACCAGCAAGCGCATTCAAACTCCTAACTGGGATCTGCATTACCATGAAGCAGGTCAAGGCCAGCCCCTGGTGCTGGTGCATGGTGGTGGCCCCGGCGCATCGGGCTGGAGCAATTTCCACCCCAATATTCCTTATCTGGCGCAGCACTTCCATGTATATGCGGTGGATTTACCAGGCTGGGGCAAATCGCAATCTGTCACCTATGACAAGCGCAATAACAGCGGCGTGCTGGCTGAATTTATCGAGACACTGGGTCTGGGCAAAGTCGCCATTGTGGGCAACTCCATGGGCGGCTCTTCCTGCATGCGCCTCGCTTATGAACGCCCTGATTTGCTGACGCACCTCATTACGCTGGGCTCTTCCGCAGGTGTACCCAGCTTATTTGATGCAGCGGGTTTGACCGAAGGCGTGAAAGCCCTGGAAGCAGCCTATTTCCACCCCGGGCCAGACACCATGCGCAATTTCATTGCGACCATGACCTATGACTCCAGCCATGTGACCGATGAATTTGTGGCAGAACGCGTGCAGGCCACGACTGGCAATATGGACCACGTGGCAGGCTGGATCAGTGGCCACGGCAAGCCCATGGTTCCAATTGATCAGAACCGCCTGCGCGAGATCAACATCCCCACGCTGCATATCCACGGCCGTGATGACCGCACCGTCAACTTCACTGCTGCACTGCACCTGCTGCGACACATTCCCAACTCTCGCGCATTGATCGTCAATCGATGCGGCCACTGGGTCCAGCTCGAACATACCGACGAGTTCAACCGTTCTGTCACCTCCTTCATCAAAGACAATCCATAAACACCTCGGTCACTCTCTGCCCAAGACAAAGCCCACCAACTGGTGGGCTTTGTCTTATGCGAAACCGCAGAAGCCAGTCACGCATCAAACAGGCTTGAGCTGCTTGTAGCCAATACATAACTTATGGCCGGCAGGATCTCTGACATACGCCAGATACAGCTTCAGTATGGGTGTTTCTCTCCAGCCCACAGGATCTTCAATCGCGACTCCGCCGTGTCGCAAAGCGGCCGCTACCGCTGCATCCACCTGCTGTGTGGAAGCTGCTTTCAAACCCAGCGTAAAGCCGTTGTACACAGTGCTGGGCTTGCCATCCCGTGGCTGAGCGATCATGAAGCTCATGCCATCGTGGTTCCAGACATAGCGTGTAATGCCGGCCACCTCCACCCGCTTGCCTGCAGGCCCATCCAGCGCCTGAAACACAGCTTCATAGAACGCATGACTGGCCTCGAGATCATTGGCTCCAAGCATCAGATGACTGAACATGTCTGCCTCCTCCCTTCAGGATTGGCTGCTGCGCATGGCATCAGCAACCGGTCTACGTAAAAAAGCCCCTGTGGTCAGGGGCTTCACACTCAGCATGCTTATGCAGCAGCAACCACCCGCTGGCACTGCTCACCCAGCCCCTGAATACCAGCCTTGATCACCTGGCCGTTTTCCAGATAGACAGGCTGCGGCTTGATGCCCATGCCAACCCCAGGAGGCGTGCCTGTGGCAATCACATCACCTGGGTTCAAGGTCATGAACTGGCTGATGTAGGACACGATGGTTTCCACAGCAAACACCATGGTCTTGGTGTTGCCGTCCTGGCGGCGAGTCTGGTCCACATCCAGCCACATGCTCAGATTTTTGACATCCGCCACTTCATCCCTGGTCACCAGCCAGGGGCCTAATGGTGCAAAAGTGTCAGCACTCTTGCCCTTCATCCACTGACCACCACGCTCGAGCTGGAAGGCGCGATCCGTCACATCATTGATCACACAGTAGCCTGCAACATGGTCCAGCGCCTTATCCGCGGAGACGTTCTTGGCCTGGCTGCCGATGACGATGGCCAGCTCCACCTCCCAGTCCAGCTTCTGAGAGCCAACAGGGCGCTGCAGATCATCGTAGGGGCCGCAGATTGCCGAAGTCGCCTTCATGAACAGCAAAGGCTCTGTGGGCAGCTCCATATTGGACTCTGCCGCATGGTCGGCATAGTTCAGGCCTGTGCAGATCAGTTTGCCGACATTGCCAACACATGGACCAATTCGGGGATTGCCTTCCACCACAGGCAACTTGCCCAGATCCAGTGCAGCAATCTCTTTCAGTGTTTTCGCCGACAGTGCATCACCAGCCCAGTCTGCAATATGTGCAGAAACATCTCGGATGTTTCCCTGTGCATCCACAACACCTGGTCGTTCCGCACCTTTTTGTCCATAACGTATCAGCTTCATTTTGTCTCCTGAGATTTCAATACTTTGTACTTATAAAACATTGGTAATTTTGCACACCATGCACACAAAACCACTATTTTATTCTTGGCATCAAAATTCCAAATATCAAGCAAATTACATGCATTACTGATATTCAGTAATTTAATATAAATTCACGAGCATCACACCTTCAAAATTCCATCAAAAAAGCCTGACTGCAGCACAAGCACAGCCAGGCTTGATTTTTCATGCAAATTGCGAATAACGCCGATGAGCTATTTCTCCACTGCAACCATCAGGCAGCCAGCTTGGCATCAGGCTCGCGAATAAACAGAAATGGTGAAAGCTCCTTGTGCTGGTTGTGGTGCCCCCAGATGCTGGTGCGATCGTAGAAACGAGGCTCCCACAGATCATGCACCTCCATGCCGCCATAGCCGTATTCAATGCGGAAATCTGCCGGGCTGTGCATGTAGAAAGAAGTCATGCGGTCATTGGTATGCGCACCCAGCGTGCGGGTGACAGGAATGCCATGCTCCTGGCACAGGTCCAGCCCCGTACCGACGTCCTCCAGCGAATTCAGCTCAATCATGAGGTGCAGAAAGCAGCTTTTCTTCACAGGTGGGCGCGCAATTGCCAGCGAATGGTGACGACCATTCACATGGTAGAAGTGCGCGTGAATTGGCCCGTCGACCACTGTGTCTGAGAGGTGAAAGCCCATGACTTCACGGTAAAAACGGTCAGACTTTTCCAGCTCTGGCACACCCAGCACCACATGCCCCAGCCCCTGATCACCGGTTTTAAAGCCACTGATGGGGCGGCCCGGATGGAACATCGTGTTAGGGCGCATCAGCCCCCAGGCCAACTCGTGGCGAAAGCCATTGGGGTCCACAAACCAGTAGTAACCAATCACCCCGCGCTCATCGGCTTCGGCCTGCGAAGCACGCTGCACCGCAATACCTTCTGCGGCTACACGGTCTGCAATATTTTTTGCACCCTCGCTGCCATTGGTGCTCCAGCCGAAATACGCCACCTCATTATGTTCACCAGGGTGAATCGCCAGGCGATACCCCACCTCATCAAAACGCAAGCGTACAGCGCCATCTTTTCCAGACGGAGCCAATTCACAGCCCAAAACCTCAGGACCAAATGTTTTCCATTTCTGGTAATCCGGCGAGAAAACGCCAAAGTACGCCAATGCATTAATCATCCGGTGGCACCTTTCTGTGATTGATGAAAATTTCTTGAATGGTCAGTCAATAATTTTTTCAGGACAAGCTAGTATCTGCCCTAGACAAAATATCGCGCCCCACGATGACGGTATTGCCCTTTATGCAATGACTGGTGAAAGGAATTTACTGCAGAGAATGATGGTTAATCGCCGGTCAATTCTTCTGCAGCGGTTGTGATGCCTTGCCCAGATGTGCACGGGCGTCAGCAAGTGGCGCACGACCTGCGTCTTTGTGCATATCCAAATTACGCATTTGTCTGCTGCATAAGCAGCACCTGAAACAGCTGACATTTCAATGACATAGCGCTTGCAATCCAGCAATGCGCGATATGCATATAAAAAGCGCATCTGAAGAAGTCCTGACAATGCAGATTCCTTCATATATCACTGCATTGGCTGGGTTTTATGTTTTCTCTGACTCGTCACTTCCGCTTGGCTGCAACTACCGTTCTGGCGGTCGGCACCTGCATGACCGCAGCACAGGCTGCAGATGCCAACAGCTGGCCCCAGCAGCCCATCACCATGATCCTGGGCTTCAGCGCTGGCTCGGGAGTGGACGTGGTCGCCCGTACGGTGCAGACACCGCTGAGCGAAAAGCTGGGGCAGCCCATCATCATTGACTACAAGCCCGGTGCAGCAGGCAATATTGGCAGCGAATACGTGGCCCGCTCCAAGCCTGATGGCAGCACCTTCTACTTCGGCACTGCAGCCACCCACGGCAGTAATGCCGCGCTGTACAAGAACCTGCCTTTCGACGTGGAAGCCGACTTTGTGCCCGTGGCTCCGCTGATTGACGTCGCCAATGTGCTGACCGTCAATCCCGCCGTGATTGACGTCAGCAGCCTCGAAGAGTTTGTGCGCGAGATCAAGGCCAACCCCGGCAAGTACAACTA
>JAEZHI010000036.1 GCA_023436885.1 Pseudomonadota bacterium
ACTTCGGCACCCGGCGTAAACACCCCGAGTCGCTTGATTTCCCAGTCGAGGCGGATGCCCTGACTCTCCAGCACACGCGCCCTCACCGTTTCGCCGAGCAGTTCGACGTCATGGGCGGTTGCTTCGCCGGTGTTGATCAGGAAGTTGCAGTGCATCTCGCTGACCTGGGCATCACCGATCTTGAAGCCGCGGCAGCCGGCGGCATCGATCAGCTTCCAGGCCGAATGTCCCGGCGGGTTCTTGAAGGTGGAGCCGCCGGTCCGTGCCTTGATCGGCTGCGACGCCTCGCGATGCTCGGCCACCGCCTTCATCGCCTCGGAGATGCTTTCCTTGTCGGCAGGAATGCCTTTCAGAACGGCCGACGTGAAAATGAAGCCGGGTGGCGGGGCGGAGTGGCGATAGGAGTAGCCCAGCTCGCCAACCGGCAGGGTGAGCAGTTCGCCCTCGCGGGTGACGCCTCGCACCTCGATGACCCGCTCGGCGGTCTCGGAGCCATGGGCGCCGGCGTTCATGGTCAGCGCGCCGCCAAGGCCACCGGGAATGCCGTGGTAGAAGGCAAAACCGGACAGGCCGAGTTCCAGCGCCTTGGCGGCTAAGAACTTGTCGGGAATGGCAGCACCGGCCCGAATGTGAGTCGGCGACACCGCTTCAGTGCCGCCGAAGCCGCGAACCGACAGACGGATCACCACACCCTTGATGCCGCCATCGCGGATCAACAGGTTGGAGCCAAGCCCGATCACGGTGACCGGCACATCCTGCGGCACCAGTTTCAAGAAGGCTTGGAGGTCGGCCTCATCGGCCGGTTGGAACAGCAGCTCGGCCGGACCGCCGACACGGAACCATACGAGATCCTTCAGCGACCGGTTGTCCTCGATCGGTCCACGAATATGCGAGGTATCACCGAGACGGTCGCGAAGAGCCATCACTGTCCCTCCGCCAGGGCCTTGAGCTGACCGGGCAGCGCATAGGCCCATTGGGTGATGTTGCCGGCGCCGAGGCAGACCACCATGTCGCCGGGCTTGACGATCGAGGCGATGGCGCTGGCAAGCTGCGCCGGCCCTTCGAGGGCACGCGCATCGCGATGGCCGGCCGCCTTGATGCCGGAGACCAGATGCTCCTTGTCGGCGCCCTCGATCGGCTGCTCGCCGGCCGGGTAGACATCGGCGACGATCACCGTATCGGCGTCGTTGAAGGCCTTGCAGAAGTCGGTGAACAGCGAATGCAGTCGCGTGTAGCGATGCGGTTGCATCACGGCCACGACCTTGCCGGTCGCGCCTTCACGAGCCGCCCTCAGCACCGCCATGATCTCCACCGGATGGTGGCCATAATCGTCATAGACCGTGACGCCGTTGAAATCGCCGGTGCGGGTAAAGCGACGCTTCACCCCTCCGAAAGCAGCGAGCCCCTTGCGGATCGCTTCAGCCGAAATGCCGAGGCGGTGCGCGACGGCAATGGCCGCCGTGGCGTTGGAGACGTTGTGCCGGCCGGGCATCGGAAGCTCCAGCGCCGGGATGATCGTCTCGGTGCCCGACACGCGGTCGCGGATCTCGACCGAGAAGCGCGAGTGGCCGCCCTCTATGCGGAGATCGGTGAAGCGTGCATCGGCTTGCGGATTCTGCCCATAGGTGATGATGCGGCGATCCTCGATCTTCGACACCAGGGCCTGAACCTCGGGATGGTCGAGGCACATCACCGCGAAGCCGTAAAAGGGCACGTTCTCGATGAACTGCTTGAAAGCAGCACGGGCGGCATCGAAGGTGCCATAGTGGTCGAGATGTTCGGGATCGATATTGGTGACGATGGCGATATCGGCCGGTAGCTTGACGAAGGTGCCGTCGCTCTCGTCGGCCTCGACGACCATCCAGTCGCCGGCGCCCATGCGCGCATTGGTGCCGTAGGCGTTGATGATGCCGCCGTTGATCACCGTCGGATCGAAACCACCGGCATCGAGCAGCGCCGCGACCAGCGAAGTGGTCGTCGTCTTGCCATGGGTGCCGCCGATGGCGATCGCCTGCTTGAAGCGCATCAGCTCGGCCAGCATCTCGGCGCGGCGGACGATCGGCAGGTGCCGCTCGCGGGCGGCCACCAGCTCGGGATTGTCGCGCTTGATGGCCGAGGAGACGACCAGCACCTCGGCGGCGCCGAGGTTCTCGGCCTTGTGGCCGATCATGACTGGAATGCCGGAGGCCCTGAGGCGCTCGACATTGCCACTCTCGGCCTGATCGGAGCCCTGCACGCGGTAACCAAGGTCTTGCAGCACCTCGGCGATGCCGCTCATGCCGATGCCGCCGATGCCGACGAAATGAACCGGCCCGATGTCGCGGGGCATTTTCATGGACGTGTTTCCCTAGAAGCAAAATCGGCGGGCTTGCCGCCGGAGGCGATGAATTCGACGAGATCGGCGAGCCGTTCCACCGCGTCGGGGCGGCCTTCGCTCTTGGCAGCGGCGGCCATGGCGGAAAGACGCTCAGGCGCTCGAACCAGGCCGGCAATAAGGTCGGCCAGCTTGTCAGCGGTCAGCGACGCCTGCTCGGCCATGATGGCGCCACCGGCCTTCTCGAGGCCGAGCGCATTGGTCTTCTGGTCATTGTCGAGCGCATGCGGCAGCGGCACCAGGATCGACGGGCGACCGATGACGGTCAGCTCCGCGACCGAAGAGGCGCCCGACCGGCAGACGACCAGATGGGCATTGGCGATGCGCGCCGGCAGATCGGTAAAGAACGGCGCAATCTCATGATCGATGCCAAGCCGGGCGTAGATCGCGCCGACCCGGTCGAGATCCTCGGGCCTCACCTGCTGCACAAGACGAAGACGGTTCACCACATCGGCCGGCAGCTTTTCCAGCGCCGGCGGCATGATTTCGCCGAACACACGGGCGCCCTGGCTGCCGCCGAACACCAGCAGATCGATCTTTCCGTCGGCAGTCGGCTCGCGATAGGGCGCGACAGCGGTGAGGACCTTCGGGCGCACCGGATTGCCGGTGACGACGGCCCGCGAGGCGCCGGCACCCATCAGGCCGGTGTTATTGAAGGTGGTGGCGATGGCTGTGACGCGCGGCGCCAGGAAGCGGTTGGCGCGCCCCATCACCGCATTGGACTCGTGAACGATGGTCGGGCGCTTGGTCAACCAAGAGGCAACCAGCGGCGGCAGCGTCGGATATCCGCCAAAACCGATCGTGACGGCCGGATCGAGCTTGCGTACCAGCGACAGCGACTGAAGTTCGCCGCGTGCGAGGTTGACCGCCGATTTCAAGAGACCGACCGGCGAACGATCGCCAAAGGTCGCCGAAGCGATGATGTGAATCTCTTTGGCCGGGAATTCCGAGCCGTAGTTGTTGGCGCGATGGTCGGTGGCAAGATGAATATCGTAGCCGCGCGGGGCAAGCGCGTAGGCCAGGGATTCAGCCGGAAAGAGATGGCCGCCGGTTCCGCCGGCGGCGATCAGGATGGTACGCGTCATAACGTCAGCCTCGGTTCGCCAGCGGCGAGAATTCGATCGGCGCCACAAACCGGGTCTGGTCCGGCCGCTTGCGGGTGAGCGCCAGCAGCATGCCCATGGAAAGCGCCACCGCCACCAGCGACGAACCGCCGTAGGAAATGAACGGCAACGTCATGCCCTTGGCAGGCATCAGGTGAAGGTTCACCGCCATGTTGATGCAGGATTGAATGCCGAACTGCATGATGAGGCCGGTCGCCGCGAGACGGACGTAGCCGTCGTTTTCCTTGAGCGCGTGGCTCATGCCACGCAGCACCACGAAGGCGAACACCAGCGCCAGACACATGCAGAGCACCAGGCCGAATTCCTCGCCCAGTACGGCAAACACGAAGTCGGTATGGCTGTCGGGCAGGATGCGCTTGAACGTGCCCTCGCCCGGCCCCTGCCCCCACCAGCCGCCATTGACGAAGGCTTCCTGCGCCGTCTGCACCTGGAAGGTGTCGCCAACCTCCGGGTTCATGAAACGCTCGATACGCGACCGAACGTGCGGCACCAGCGTATAGGCGGTCAAGATGCCGCCAGCGCCGGCACCGGCAAACACCACGATCCACATCCAGCTCATGCCGGAGATGAAGAACAGGCCGGCCCAGGTGAGACAGATCAGCATCGTCTGGCCGAAGTCGGGCTGGGCGATGAAAAGCGCCGCCACGATGCCGAGCAGCAGCATCGAAAAGCTGCGCCCCGGCAGGTCGGGACGCTTCTGCCCTTCGGCGAGCAGGAAGCCGACCAGCACGGCGAACATCGGCTTCATGAATTCCGACGGCTGGACCGACATGCCCAGGATGGTGATCCAGCGGCGCGAGCCCTTCACTTCGGGACCGATCAAAAGGGTCAACACCAGAAGACCGACGCAGACGATGAAGCCGGCCAGCGCGGCCCGGCGGATCTGCTTAGGAGACAGGAAGGAAACGCCGATCAGCGTAATGACGCCGGGAATGGCGAACATTGCCTGGCGCTTCACGAAATAATAGCTGTCGGCGATGCCGATGCGCTCGGCGACGGCGGGACTTGCGGCCAGCGACAGCACGATGCCGCCGAAGATCAACGCCAGGAAGGCGATGAGCAGGAGCTTATCGACGGTGAACCACCAGTCGGCGATCGGGTTTCGTTCGGCACGCGAGACCATCAGGTCTTCTCCTGGAACGGCTTGACGCGGGGATCGGTAAGCACGAGCTCGCGGAAATGATCGCCGCGCACCTCGAAGTTCTTGAACTGGTCATAGGACGCACAGGCCGGCGACAACAGCACCACCGCCTCGCCGCCGTTTTGCTCGGTGGCCGCCAGCGCATCGGTCAGCGCCTCTGACACCGCACGATCCAGCGTTTCGACGATCGCATTGGGCGCCGCATCGCCGATGGTGGCAGCGAACTCCTCGGCGGCAACGCCGATCAGATAGGCCTTGGCGATCTTGGGAAAGAAGCCCGAGAGAGAGGTGATGCCACCGCTCTTCGGCTTGCCGCCGGCGATCCAGTAGATGTTGTCATAGCTCGCCAGCGCCTTGGCCGCAGCGTCTGCATTGGTCGCCTTGCTGTCGTTGACGAGGATCACCGATCCAGAGCGGCCGATCGGCTCCATGCGGTGCGCGAGCCCCGGGAAGGTCTCGATGCCCTTGCGGACCTGATCAAGCCCCAGACCGAGCTGGCGCGTCGCCGCCACGGCTGCCGCGACGTTCTGGGCATTGTGAACGCCCTTGAGGATCGGGTGACCATGCAGGTCGTAGACGACCATTTGCGACAGGCCCATCGGCTCGATGATCCGGCCGGACACCGCCCAGATGCCCTGTGCGACCGAGCCGCGCGTCGAGATGCGCAGCGTCTCAAGCCCCTTGGATTCGCGGCGCGTCGCCATGGCGGCACTATAGGCATCGTCAACGCCGACGACCGCTACCTTGGCGCCCTGGACCAGCTTTTCCTTCACCGCCGCATAGCCGTCGATCGAACCATGACGGTCGATATGATCTTCGGTGAGGTTGAGCTGAATGCCCACGGTCGGGTCGATGCCGGGGGCAAGATCGATCTGGAACGACGAGCATTCGATGACATAGAAGCGATCCGGCGCCAGATCCTTGAGGCCCAACACCGCCGGTCCGAAATTGCCGCCGATTTCAACATCCTTGCCGGCCGACTTCAGGATGTGGTGGATCAGCGCCGTTGTCGTCGACTTGCCGTTGGTGCCGGTGATGGCGACGAACGGCGCCGTCGGCATGCGGAACTTCCGCTCGCGGGCGAACAGACAGATGTCGCCGATGATATCGACGCCGGCATCGCGGGCGATCTTCACCGACCAATGCGGCTCGGGATGAGTGAGCGGCACGCCGGGCGCCAGCACCAGCGCCGAATAGGCGCCGAACTCGCTGCCTCGCCAGTCGGTAATGGGAATCTCGCGCGCCTCCGCGGCAGCGCGAGCACTTTCGTTGTCATCCCAGCCGATGACCTCTGCCCCGCCGGCAACCAGCGCTTCCGCGGTGATCAGACCGGAGCCGCCGAGGCCGAACACCGCGACGCGTTTGCCTTTCATCGAGGTGATAGGGATCATCGCTGGGTCTCCGTCAGCGCAGCTTCAGGGAGGACAGGCCGATCAGCGCCAGCACGACGGCGATAATCCAGAAACGGATCACCACTTGTGATTCGGTCCAGCCAAGTTGCTCGAAATGATGATGGATCGGAGCCATCTTGAAAACGCGCTTGCCGGTCAACTTGTAGGATGTGACCTGAATGATCACCGACACCGCCTCGAGCACGAACAGGCCGCCAACGATGGCCAGTACGATCTCATGCTTGACGGCCACCGCCACCGTGCCGATCAGGCCGCCGAGCGCCAGCGAACCGGTGTCGCCCATGAAGATGGCGGCCGGCGGCGCGTTGAACCACAGGAAGCCGATGCCGGCGCCGATCACTGCGCCGCAGATGACGGCGAGTTCACCGGTACCCGGTACGAAGTGGATCTGCAGGTAGTTCGAGAAGACATAGTTGCCGGCGAGATAGGAGATCAGGGCAAAGCTCGCCGCCGCGATCATCACCGGCACGATGGCAAGACCATCGAGGCCATCGGTGAGGTTCACCGCATTGCCGGCCGAAACGATCACGAAGGCGCCGAACGGCACATAGAAGTACCAGAGATTGATCATCAGCGTCTTGACGAAGGGGAATGTCAGAGACGTCGCGAGGTGTTCTTCGGAGGGAACCGAGGATGCCTGGCCGGCGGACATGATGACGAGGCAGGCCAGCATGGCGATCACCGCCTCGAGCATCAACCGAGCACGGCCGGAAAGCCCCTTGTGCGACTGCTTGGTCACCTTGAGATAATCGTCGTAGAAGCCGATGGTGCCGAAGGCGACGGTGACCAGCAGCACCGTCCAGACGTAAGGGCTCTTGAGATCGGCCCACAGCAGGGTGGCAACCAGGATACCCGACAGAATCATCAGGCCGCCCATGGTCGGCGTACCCTTCTTGGCGAGATGGGTCTGGGGACCGTCTTCGCGGATCGGCTGGCCCTTGCCCTGGCGGATGCGCAGCGAGGAAATGATGGCCGGCCCGAACAGGAAGACGAACAGCAGCGCCGTGATCACCGCGCCGCCGGTGCGGAAGGTGATGTAGCGAAACACATTTAGGACCGACAACTGCCCCGCCAAATCGGCCAAATAGACCAGCATTTTCCCAAGCTCTCCATGACACGAACCCCAGCCGATCTGGCCGGAGCCCGCATTCCGTATTCCAACGAATCCGCCCCTGCGCTGCGAATTCCCCGAAATTCCCCGTTCGGCCCTGCGATGCAGTGGACCGAAGACTTAATCGACGCCGCGGTTGGAGCATGTTCGCTCTCTTAGCTGGCGGCGCGGCCCCGTATTAGTCTCTCTGCCCTCAGTTGCCTACCCGCAACGAACACGGCAGATCAGCCATTCGCCTCGCTGCCGAAGCGGTTGATCAATGCTTCGACCAGCGGCCCCATGGCACTGCCGAGCGAGCCCTTGACCATCAGCACGTCGCCGGCCCTGACATCGTCGAGAAGTGTTTCGGTGAGGGCCTTGGACGTCTCCGCGTAGGCGCCGCGCATGCCGCGCGGCAGCTCCTGCCAAAGGTTGTGCATCAGCGGGCCGGCGCAGAACACGGTATCGACCTTAGCCGCCTTCAGCGGCTCAATCAGCCCGGCGTGCAGTTTTGGCGAATCCGGCCCGAGCTCCAGCATGTCGCCGAGCACGGCGACGCGGCGCCCCTGCCCTTCCACCGTGGCAGCGCCGAGCAGCGAGATCGCTGCGCGCATCGAGGTGGGGTTGGCGTTGTAGCTCTCGTCAATCAGCCGCGCCGTACCGCCGAACACCGGCAGCACATGGCGCTTGCCGCGCCCCTTGGGCTGCTGATGACCCTGCAATGACAGCATGGCCCGCACCAGATCGCCACCGACCATCTTCACCGCCGCCAGCACGGCCAGCGAATTCTGGGCAATGTGCCGCCCCGGCGCGCCGAGCTTGTAGGTGACGCTCTCGCCGAGAATGTCTGCGGTCACCGTGGTGCAGTCCTCATGCAGCGAGCATTTGATAAGCCGCGCCGCCGCATCGGCGTGTTCCCCAAAAAACACCACCTTGGCACCACGGGCGCGGGCGCGTTCGGCCAACAGAGAGGCAAACTCATTATCACGGTCGATGATGGCGGTGCCGCCCGGCTCCAGCCCACTGAAGATCTCGGCCTTGGCCTCGGCAATCGCCCTGACGGACGGGAAGTGCTCGAGATGCACCGGAGCCACCGTGGTGATGATGGCGACATGCGGCCGCACCATCTTGGTCAGCGGCGTGATCTCTCCGGCATGGTTCATGCCGATCTCGAACACGCCGAAACGGGTTGCCGACGGCATGCGGGCGAGAGTCAGCGGCACACCCCAGTGATTGTTGAACGAGGCCGCCGAAGCATGCACCGCCCCCGAAGGCGACAGCGCCTCACGCAGCGCTTCCTTGGTCGAGGTCTTGCCGACCGATCCGGTGACCGCGATCACCTTGGCAGCGGTACGCTCGCGCGCCCGGACGCCCAGCCGGCCAAGACTGGCCAATACGTCGTCAACAACCACCAACGGACCGACATCGGGCGGCAGCGTGCCACGCTTGGCGTCCGACACCACCGCAACCGCCGCGCCCTTCTGAAGTGCCGCGGCAACATAGTCGTGACCATCGAAGCGATCGCCAGCGATGGCGAAGAAAGCTCCACCGCGTTCGATGGTCCTGCTGTCGATGGAAATGCTGTCCACTGGCGGCACCGAGCCCTCGGCACGCCCCCCCACTGCTTTCACAAAGGCATCGGCCGGCCACAACGAGCGATCCGCCGGCGTTACGCCCGGCGTCGCCAGAACGGCCTCATGGTCGGAGTAATGCACGGTCTCACGGCCGATGATCTGGCCGGTCTCATGGCCCTTGCCGGCGATCAGGAACACATCCTCGTGCCCGAGCATGGCAATGCCTTCGTGCACGGCCCTCGTCCGGTCGCCGATTTCGATTCCGCCCGGGCAGCCGGCCAGAACTTCCTTGCGGATAGTAGCGGCATCCTCGGTCCGCGGATTATCGTCGGTGACGATGGCAACGTCGGCGAGGCGGGCACAAACTTCGCCCATCTGCGGGCGCTTGCCCTTGTCGCGGTCCCCACCGGCACCGAAGGCGACGATAAGCCGACCGGCAGTGAAGGGTCGCAGCGTCTGGAGCGCGACCTCAAGGGCCGCCGGCGTATGGGCGAAATCCACGAACACAGGAGCATCCGACGGAGCATAGCCCACCAGTTCAAGCCGTCCCTTGGCGCCCTTGATGCTATCGAGTGCATCAAGCGCATCTGACAGCGACACCGATCCGTCGGCGGCAGCCAGTCCGGCGGCAACGAGGGCATTGGACACCTGGAAAGCGCCGACCAGCGGAATGCGGACCGGTCGCGGCCCGTCGCCGATATCGACGGTGGCGACCTGCGCCCAACCGTCACGGGTGACATCGAGAACACGGATGCGGCTGCCAGCGGCACCCACGGTCTGAAGATCGAGGCCGGAGATGCGCGCTGCCGAGGCGAAGGCCTCGCCATAGACATCATCGAGATTGACGACGGCCGGAGAGCCGGGATGCAGGATGGTGTCGAACAGCCGCATCTTGGCGGCCATGTAAGCTTCCATCGTGCCGTGATAGTCGAGATGGTCACGCGACAGGTTGGTGAAGGCGCCAGCCGCCACCTCGACACCATCGAGCCGGCGCTGGATCAGGCCGTGCGACGAGGCCTCCATCGCCACGTGATCGATGCCATCGACGGCGAGATCATGCAGCGTGCGGTGCAGCGTGGCCGCATCGGGCGTCGTCATGTTGCCGTACACGTTGCCAGCCTTGGTCGTGACGCCCACCGTGCCGATCGATGCGGCTTCGTAACCAGCTGCGAGCCAGATCTGGCGCACGAAGGCGGCAACCGAAGTTTTTCCGTTGGTGCCGGTGACCGCGACGACTGTTTTCGGCTGAGGACCATAGAAACGGGCGAGCATACGGGCGAAACGCCGGGCTGGATCGCTGTCGCGCAGCACCGGCACGCTGAGGCCGGAGGGCAGCTCGTCCTCGCTGTCGGCGAGCACCACCGCAGCGCCCTTTTCGATGGCCTGGGGAATGAAGTCAGTCCCCTTGGCACGTGTGCCGGGCAAGGCAACGAACAGCGCCCCAGGAACCACTTCACGGCTGTCGGCAGTTACGCCGGTGATCGAGATACGGCGCAGGGCCGGATCGAGCGTGAGGATATCGGGCGCAAGTTCGGCGAGCTTCATTTGTCGGTCCATTAACTGATCGCGGGACGCCGCACACTGTCCTCGATTTGCGATCTAAATGAGGACAACTCACTCTTTCCACACACCCTCGCCTCGCCCCGCGCGAGTGATGGTGTCGTCAGTAGGCGGCCATCAACGGCAAATCGACATCATCGAAACGCGGCTCGACATTGAGCATCGGCGCGATGCGGCCGATGATGTTGCCGGCCGTCGGCGCGGCGTTCATGCCGGCAGTCGCCGGCAGACCGGGCCGCTCCGGATTGGGCTCGTCCAGCACCACCAGCAACAGGTATTGCGGATCATCGATCGGGAACGTCGCCAGGAAGGCGTTGAAGCGCTTGTTGTTGGAATAACGGCCGTTTTCCACCTTCTCGGCGGTGCCGGTCTTGCCGCCGATGCGGTAGCCGGGGATGTCGGCCTGCTTGCCGGAGCCACCGGGCGCCAGCACGTTGAGGCGCATCAGGTAGCGCATCTGTTCGGACGTCGATTGCTTCAACACACGCTTGCCGATGAGGCGAGCCTCTTCTTCGGAGCGCGGAAAGAAGGTCGGCGGAATGAGAATGCCACCATTCATCACTGCGCTAGCCGCCATGGCAGTGGCCAGCGGCGACACCGAAATGCCATGGCCGAAGGACACCGTGACCGTGACGAGGTCCGACCAGCGCTTGGGCAGAATCGGCCGAGCGATCTCCGGCAGCTCGGTGGGAACCTTGTCCATCAGGCCGAGGCGCTTCAAGAACTCCTGCTGCCCCTCGGAGCCGACCTTCAGCGCCTCGCGGCCGGTGCCGACGTTGGACGAATAGATGAAGATTTCCGGCACGGTCAGCACGCGATGCTTGCCGTGGAAATCGTGGACGGTGAAGCCGCCAATGGTCAGCCCGGTCGTGGCATCGAAACTGTCGGTCAGCTTCACCTTGCCCGAATCAAGCGCCATCGAGGTGGCAAACACCTTGAAGGTCGACCCCATCTCGTAGACCGCAGCCGAGGCGCGGTTCATGTTGTTGGGATCGAGCGCTTCGGCAGGGTTCATCGGATCATAGTCAGGGGCTGACGTCATGCCCAGAACTTCGCCCGTCTTGACGTTCATGATCACCGCTGCCGACGACTTGGCAGTGTAGCGTTGCATCGCCGCCGTGATCTCGTCATGCAGTACCTGCTGAATGCGAAGGTCGACGGACAGCTTGACCGGCTCAAGCGTGTTCGATGCCATGCCCGCCTTCTGCAAGTCTCTCAGCCACTGGTCGTCGATATACTTCTCGATGCCGGCGATACCCTGGTTATCGATATTGACGTGTCCCGTCACATAGGCGACCGTCCGGCCCGACGGATAGAAGCGCTTGTTCTCTGTGAGGAAGCCGATACCCGGTAGCCCCAAGGCATGAACCGCCGCCTGCTGGGCCGGCGTAATCTCGCGCTTCAGCCAGATGAAGCCCTGCTTGGACGCAAGCCGTTGGCGGACTGCGTCGGTGCCGAGGTCCGGAAACACGGTAGCCAACTGCTCGGTCGCCTCATCGGGATCGACGACGCGACGCGGCTCAGCATAGAGCGAAGCAAACTTGATGTCGGTCGCAAGGATCTCGCCGTTGCGGTCGATGATATCGGGACGAGCCGCCGACACTGCCGCCTGGGCGCTACCGAGCGTGACGGACTCCTGCGGTGCGCTCACGCCCATCTCGACAAGGCGGCCAATGATGGCGCCATAGACCAAGACAAAGCAGGCCGATGTCAGGAACAATCTGCCCCGCATCGTATCGCCCGCGCCCCGCCGAACGGGCGCATGGAAATCCTGGCCTCCGGCCACTGCCATCGGCTCAACCGACTTTCGGAACGGACCAAACCGAAGCTTCATTGCACCCGTCTCGTATCGTCGTTGATGTGAGGCAGCACGTTCGAACCATCGGCCGACTGCTGGACCGGACCACCAGCCTGTGGCACCACCGGCTTGGCCGGAATATCGGCCAGGGTGCCGATGTGGTCGGAGGACATCGGCGTCAGGTTCAGAATGTCGCGGTGGCGTTCCAGGAGATCGCGCATGCGCGCCGGACGCGTCAGCAGCGCCCACTCCGCCTTGAGCAGCGAAATATCTTCGCGCGCCTGAACAATCTCGGCCTGCTTCTTGTTGATGTTCTCGGCGGCAACCTCCGCCTCATATTTCATGTCGTAGACAGCCGCTGCCGACAGCACCATGAGGAACACCAGAAGCGCGTTGATATAGCGGGTCATGGCCTCTCCCTCGAAAGGCTGGGAACGCCGAGCGCAGCGCGGTCGAGCGGTCTGGCGGGCGCCTCGGTGCGAATGCCGAATCTGAGTTTGGCCGAACGGGCGCGCGGATTGACCGCAAGTTCCACCTCGCCGGCCTCGATCGGCTGGCGACCTTCCAGACGGAACGTGGCTGGCGGCACGGTTGCCTCCGGCTGATGGCGCGACCCGCCCGCCCGCTCGCGCGACCGGTCGGCGAAGAAGCGCTTGACGATGCGGTCTTCCAGCGAATGGAAAGTGACCACCACCAGACGGCCACCCGGCTTCAGAACACGCTCGGCAGCAGCTAGAGCGTCGGACAATTGGTCGAGCTCGCCATTGACGTGGATACGGATCGCCTGGAAAGCACGCGTCGCTGGATGCATCTCGCCGAAGCGCTTGCCACCGAGAACGCTCTCGATGGCGGAGACCAGCTCCGTCGTGCGGCTGAACAGCTGGCTCTCCCGTCGCGCTACGATCGCCTTGGCGATGCGCATGGACTGCTTTTCTTCGCCATAGATCCAGAACAGACGAGCCAGCTCCTTGGCATCGAGCGTGTTGACGACATCCGCCGCCGATGGCCCGGAAAGGCTCATGCGCATGTCGAGCGGGCCATCCGCGCGGAAAGAAAATCCGCGTTCGGCCCGATCGAGCTGCATCGAGGAAACGCCGATGTCGAGCACTACGGCATCAACGAAGGCTTCGCCAGCCTCGTTGGCGAGCCGATCAAGCTCGGAAAAAGTGCCGGGAACCAAGGTCAGACGCCCGGCGCTCGCCGAAACCAGCGCAGCGCCCGCTTCGATCGCCGTGGGGTCACGGTCGATGGCAATGACGCGGCCAGCTCCAGCCTCGAGAATGGCGCGAGTATAGCCACCAGCCCCGAAGGTGCCATCGACAGCAATGGCGCCGTCGAGTGGCGACAGCGCCGAGATGACTTCGGCCATCAGAACCGGAATGTGCGGCGCGGCGCCGGCTTCGAGCGCGGTCATGCACTGCCCTCCGGCCGCGGCGCACGCCTCAACGCACGTGCGCGTTCGCGCGCTGCAAGCTCGTAGGCCGCAAAGCGCGTCGGTTCCCAGATCTGAAACTTGTAGCCCTGACCGACGAAGGTGACCTCCGTCGTGATTCCCGTAATCTCCATGAGCGCAGGGGTTAGTCCAATGCGCCCCTCGCTGTCGACCGTCAGGTGATCCGAGGAGCCATAAAAGGCCGTCGAAAGCAGATCGTGATCTTCCGAGAAAGGCGCGTAGCGAGCGAGGTTGCGCTCGATCTCCGCCAGAAGCTGGTTGCCGCCACAGTCCACCGCCTCCATGTCGATCGACGGATAGCAGTAGAGGCCCTCGTAGCCATCGCGCGACAGGACCTGACGGAACGGCGCCGGGATGGAGACCCGTCCTTTCCGATCGATCTTGTTGGTGACGCGCGATACGAAGCCGTTCATCGATCCCCGCAGCCCGCCACGAGCGGTGCCTGTTTCTCAACTTGGTGTGTCGGATCGCCTCTCTCTGAGAAGCAATTCGGCTTGGCGGCTCGCGTAACGCGGACACAACCGACGACCGGGACGGCCGTTGCATTCTGCAAGACTCCATCACGGCTGAACCCGCCCTCAAATGCCCGCCCAACTCTCGAAATTCGCGAGACGTCTGGCTCGGATCACCTGCTTGCCGGGATGATTTGGGATAGCATGGGATCATATGGGGCGTCAACGAAAGCCAGGCGGTGCGCGCTGTCGGATCGCAGCGCTGCTCATTTATGAGACGTTAGGCTTAACAAGTCGTTCACCAGGCGAAATCTGCCGTGTTTCGTCAGCTCGGAAACAAACCCGTGGCGTAAGCGCGCATAAAAATGGTCAGCGTTATGCTTGGAAATAATTGCAAGTAACAAAGCCCAGTGCTCGGCCGAATAGCTCTGGCCCAAAATCACAAGATTGGCGTTCACTGAGGGCAAAGGACTTCATCCGGAACGCAACAAAAAGGCCCCACAATCGCAATGGATCGGCGGGGCCTTGGCGCATCGAAGCGAACTGAAAACAGTTCGCCCGTGTCATCCCATGCTGGCAGGCGTTCAGCGGGCCGCAGCGTGGCCAATATTCTGGCCGGCACTCTGCGTGGCGTTGACGACATTGGCCGTATCCTGACCGGCACCGCGGATCGTATTGGCGCAGCCGCCAAGGGCAACCACCGAGAGAACGATAGCGCTGACGCTGAGTATGGACTTCACAGACATGGAAAAGCCTTTCCTGTTGAATGGCGGCCGGGCAGGCCTGTCCCTGAGACGCGCGAGACGCGGACTCGGTTCCATCAAGATAAAGAAAAACGCCCGGAAGTGGAACTTCCGAGCGTTTGCGATAACGCAACGGTGACGCCTGGCTCGGCAACCGCCTCGCTTAGTCCTTGGCGCGTTCGACGTAGGAGGCGTCCTCGGTCATCACGACGATGCGGGTGCCAACGCCGACGAACGGCGGGACCATGGTGCGCACGCCGTTCGACAGGATAGCCGGCTTGTAGGAGGAAGCTGCCGTCTGGCCCTTCACGGCAGGTTCGGTCTCGGTGACTTCCAGCGTCATGCGCGCCGGCAACTCGATCGACACCGGCACGTCGTTGTAGACGCCGATATGGCATTCCATGTTCTCGGCCAAGAACGCGGCTCGATCGCCGACGACTTCCTTGGGAACGGAGATCTGTTCGTAGGTCTCCATCTGCATGAAGGCGAAGCCATGCTCCTCCTCATAGAGGAAGGTGTAGGGACGCTCGTCGATCTGGGCGCGCTCGACCATTTCGGTGGTCTTGTAACGCACCGACACCTTCACGCCGTCGTTGATGCGGCGCATGTCGATCTGCGTGGTGGGCGTGCCCTTGCCCGGATGGAAACTCTCGGCCAGCAGGACGACGTGGAGCTTGTCATCCAGCTCGACGACGTTGCCCTTGCGGATTTGGCTAGCGATGACCTTGACCATGACGTATCGGATATCCTGACAAAAGGGTGGCGCGGCCTCGAAGCGGTTGCTCCGGGCGCGGATCGCGTCTCTCCTGACATTTTTGAAGCGGAAAAGGAAGAGGCGGAATGCACGAAACGGCCGAAGAGTCGCCTTGGTGGTCAACCGAGCGCCATCTTGCCCGCCGTCCGTTCCTTGCCGCGCGTGGAAAGATCAAGCGTGCCGTGCGAACTTGGTTCGAGGAGGCGGGCTTCACCGAGGTCGAATGCCCTGCCCTGCAGGTGTCGCCGGGTAACGAAGCGCATCTGCACGCCTTCGCGACCGAGAAGGTCGGCCTCGATGGCACCCGAGCACCACGTTACCTCCACACCTCGCCTGAATTCACCGCCAAGAAGCTGCTCGCCGCAGGCGAGACTCGCATTTTTGACTTCGCGCGCGTTTTCCGTAATCGGGAGAAAGGCGCCCTGCACTCCTCCGAGTTCACGTTGCTCGAATGGTACAGGGCCAACGAAGCCTACGAGCAACTGATGGATGACGCCGTCGAACTGATGCGGCTGGCCGCTGCAACGCTTGGCCGGGATCAATTCGTTTGGCGCGGCTGCACCGCAGATCCTTTCGCCGCGCCTGAGAAACTCACCGTTGCCGATGCCTTCTCGAATTATGCCGGCATCGATCTGCTCAGAACGCTGACGGAAGACCCTGGCGCGCCGGATCGCGACGGATTGGCGGCCCAAGCTAGAAGCCGCGGCTATCGCGTCGTTGAAGACGACAGCTGGACCGACATTTATTCGCGCATCCTGGTTGAGAGCATCGAGCCGCACCTCGGCATGGAACGCCCAACCATCTTCTACGAGTATCCCGTCTGTGAGGCCGCCCTCTCCCGCCCGGTCGCCCGCGACCCACGCCTTGCCGAACGCTTCGAGCTCTATGCCTGCGGCGTCGAACTCGCCAACGCCTTCGGCGAGCTGACCGACCCCAACGAGCAGCGCCGCCGCTTCGAGGAGGAGATGGATATCAAGGAGCACATCTACGGCGAACGATACCCTCTCGACGAAGACTTCCTGGCAGCCCTCGCCCACATGCCCCAGGCCTCGGGAATCGCCCTCGGCTTCGAGCGGCTGGTCGTACTGGCGAGTGGCGCCCGCTCCATTGAGGATGTTGTTTGGGCGCCAGTATGAATGATCAGGCGGTGATCTCGATGCGGATACCGTCCGGAGCCGCGATCACCGCCTCGTAGAAACCGTCGCCGGTCCGGCGAGGACCGGAGATCAGACAGCCTTCGGACTTGCATCGGGCGGCCATGGTATCGACCGCTATTTCGCTTCCAAGCGACACGGCGACATGGTCCCACCCAACACGTTCGGTTGGCGAAACCGCCTCGAGCCAAGGCCCGGCCATCAGCTCGATGGCACCCCCATCAGCTAGCCGAACGAAGCGCGACCGGAACCCCGGGCGATTGCGGCTTTCGTAGACTTCGCCCACATCGCCATTGAAGACGCGCTGCCAGAAGGCGGCGGAGGCATCTAGATCGAGGGTCCATAAGGCGACGTGGGCCAGGCGCATCGGCTCCTCCTCAGTGTGGACGGCCAGCGACCCGACCGGCGGTCAGCGTCACCAGCAACAAGAGGCCGGTCAGCATCCACAGCGAAGCCGGAAGGCTGGTTAGCTTGGCTACAAAACCGATGCCGGCCGGCCCCAGGAGTACGCCGGCATAACCGGCCGTGGTGACTGCGGTGACAGCAAGACCGGCCGGCATGACCGACTGGTTGCCAGCCCGGCGGAACAGGATCGGCACGATATTGGCCAGCCCGACGCCGACCAGGAGATAACCAGCCATGGCAAGAATGGCGACCGGAGCGACCAGCGTCAGCGCGAAGCCGGCAATGCCGATCACACTCCCCCAGAACAACGCAGCACGGTCGCCGATCCGGCCGACCACCACGTCGCCGGTGAGCCGCATCACGGTCATGGCGATGGAAAACACCATGTAGCCCATGCCGCCCTGCTCCGCCGCGACGAGGCCCGCGCCGGTAAGGTAGAGGGCGCTCCAGTCGAGCACCGCGCCCTCGACCAGGAAGACGATGGCCGTCAGGATCGCAAGCAGCAGCACGAAGCCGCGCGGCAAGGCAAACAACGGACTACCTTCGGCCCGGGTTGCCGTGAGAAGGCGCGGCGCGATCACCGCCGTAGCGACGAGCATAAGGATAGCAGCGACCAGCATGGTTGGCAGCGGCCCGAGCTGCACCGACAGGAGGAAGATGGCGAACATCGAGCCGATGAAGCCACCGACGCTGTAAAGCCCATGGAAGCCCGACATCAGCGGTCTTTTCGCTGCCTTCTCTACCTCGACGGCGTGAATGTTCATGGCGACATCAAGAGAGCCAAGCGAGCCACCGAATACGAAGAGCGAGAGACCGAGCGTCAGTGGCGTCGACGCCACGGCAAGCAGCGGCAGGAAGACGGCCATGCCGATGGCGCCGCCGATGATGATCGGCTTGCTGCCGTAACGCGCGCTCAACATACCTGTCATCAGCATGGCCGTGACCGAGCCGATCCCGAGGCAGAGCAGCAACAAGCCCAGCACGCCATCGTCGACAGCTAGCCGGTCCTTGGCAAAGGGAATGAGCGGCGCCCAGCAGGCAACGCCAAAGCCGGCCACCAGAAAAGCGAGGCGGGTGGCAAGCCGGGTCGCCGGCCTATCTGCGGACATCATCTTCCAGCTTCCTTACTCGAGAAAATCACCGGTCATCAGGACCTCGCTACCGGCGTGCCTCAGTTCGGCAACGACCTCTTCCGGCGCGCCGCGTTCAACGAAAAATTGCGAGAAGGCGCTTGTCGGCGCGATGCGGAAAGGTGCGCGCGCGCCAAACTTGTCGGTGGCAACCAGCGCTGCGCACCGCCTGCTCACCGCCATGACGGCGCGCTTAAACGCCGCATCTGCATGATGGAGGGCTCGGACGCCTTCACCGACAGAGAGACCGCAGACCCCGATGAAGGAAAGATCGACGGCAAGGCGCGAAATGGCCTCGACGGCCACCGCATCCACAGCCCCGCCAATCGAAGCATCAACGGCGCCACCGATCATCAGAAGCTCGATATCCGTTCGCGCCAGCACAGCGGCAGCCACGTCGATGGAGTTGGTCACCACCGTCAGCCCGAAGTCCTCGGGCAGAGCGTCCACGAGCGTAACGTGCGTGCTGCCGGCGTCCAAAAATAGCAGCTCGCCGCGTGTAACCACCGCGGCCGCGCACGAAGCCAGGGCGCGCTTGGCTTCGACACCTTCGCCAAGGCGGGCCGACAACGGCTTTGTCGGCAGCGGCAAGGCGCCTCCGTAGACCCGCCGGCAAAGACCTTCGGCCGCCAAAGCCCTGAGATCGCGGCGAATGGCGTCCTCGGACACACCAAATTCAGCAGCGAGCTGAACAGACGCCACTGACTGCCCCTCGGCAAGTCGAGTAGCGATCAGATCCCGGCGGGCAAGTGGCAACTCATCAATCATGCTGCCTTATATCGTGCACAAACAGGAATAACAACGTGCATAAACAAGTATGAAACGATTTTATGAATCGTTACACAGGGTCTATAGCCAGGCAATGAGCCCCTGGTCTCCGATTGGACCAACCGCTATGCCGCGATCGGCGCGTTCTTTCCCTGGATTTTGACCGCTTCGAGGTAGGCGATGCACATCAGCTTCAGCTGCCGCATCACCGCGTCGGCTTCGTCGATCGGCAGATTGCGTTCGAACACACTGCGCACCGTGCCGAAGATGCTGGTGAGCAGCGTCATTACCACCGCTGGCAAGTCGGCAAAGGCAGCGTCGGAGGCGCTGGCGAACATGGCGGCGGTGGCGGCATCGGCCCGCTGGGCGAAGGCGTCGATCAGCGGCTCGTTGTCGATTTCAGCCACCGATCTATAGAGAGCATGGGTCACCTCGATCCGCTCGGTCTTGGCAGCCCAATAGGTCGTCACAAGGGCATCGACCATGCGCTCGATGGACGCGCCATGCTGTACGCGACAAGACTCTTCCACCTTGTCGGCCAACGCCTCTAGGTAACGCTCGTTGAGCGCGTAGAACAGCGCCTGCTTGTGCGGGAAGTATTGATACATCGTTCCAACTGAGACACCGGCCCGCTCGGCCACCCGCGTCGTGGTCAGCTTGCGGGGCCCGTCGCTCACCAAAACCTGAATGGTGGCTTCGAAAATCGCATCGAGCGTCACCGCCGCGCGTGCCTGACGCGGCGTTTTCCGCGGGGTTAGGTGCGGAGGTGGGCTGGAGGTCAAAAGCGAATCCTCAAACTGAATGATCCTTCATATCCTGGGCACCAACCCAACCCCATAGTCAAGGATGGATCATGACAGACAAGCGTATCGCCCTGGTCACCGGCGCCAACAAGGGCATCGGATTGGAGATCGCCCGCCAGCTCGCCGAGACCGGCATCTTCGTCCTCATCGGCGCCCGCGACACGACACGTGGTCGCGTCGCCGTGGCCGACCTCGCCTCGCAGGGGCTGAAAGCCGAGGCCGTACATATTGATCTTAACGATCATCAAACCATCAAAGATGCCGCCGAAACCATCCGGTCCCGTCACGGTCGGCTCGACATCCTCGTCAACAACGCCGGTATCGTCCACGCCGAAGACGGACCGCCAACCGTTGCGTCAGCCGACGCAGCGCGACAGATCATGGAGACCAACTTCATCGGCACGCTCGCGGTGACGCAAGCCATGCTGCCGCTCCTGCGCCTGGCACCAGCGGCGCGCATCGTCAACCTGTCGAGCTCGCTCGGCTCCCTATCGGTCAATGGCGATCCGACCTCGCCCTACTATTCGGCCCGCCTCATTGGCTATAACGCGTCCAAGGCGGCCCTCAACATGCTGACGGTGCAGCTCGCCCAGGAATTGCTCGGCACGCCGATCGTCATCAACTCGGTCAGCCCCGGCTATGTGAAGACCGACCTCACCGGGCACACCGGATTCATGACACCCGAGGAAGGCGCAAGATTGCCGGTCAAATATGCCCTGCTCGGCGAGAACGCTATATCCGGGCGGTTCATCGAGGCGAGCGGCGAGACGCCCTGGTAACCCTCAGGGCCACTTGGCATGCGGCGGCATGGACGACAGGATACTGTCGACATTGCCGCCGGTCTTCAGGCCGAAGACCGTTCCCCGGTCGTAGAGCAGGTTGAACTCCACGTAGCGCCCGCGCCTTATCAGTTGTTCGTCGCGCTCGGCGGCGGTCCAGGGTGTCCGCATGTTGGCGCGGACGAGACGCGGGAAGATATCGAGGAAGGCAAGACCGAGATCGCGGGTATAGGCGAAATCAGCTGCCCAACCGGCGTCCGAATGCAGGTAATCGTAGAACACGCCGCCAACGCCGCGCGTCTCGCCGCGGTGCTTCAGGAAGAAATACTCGTCGCACCACGCCTTGTAGTCCGCGTAATCAATGTGGGGATGGGCCGCGGTAGCTGCCTTCATCGCCGCATGGAAGGCGACTGTATCGGGATCGTCCTGCGTCCGTCGAGCATCCAACATCGGCGTCAGATCGGCACCACCGCCAAACCACTGGCGGCTCGTGACCACCATGCGGGTGTTCATGTGGACCGCCGGTACATGCGGGTTCTGCATGTGGGCGATGAGCGAAATACCGCTGGCCCAGAAGCGGGGATCCTCATCGGCTCCGGGCATCTGTGCGCGGAATTCCGGCGCGAACTCTCCGTGAACCGTGGAGACGTGAACTCCAACCTTCTCAAAGACCGTGCCGCGCATCATGCTCATGACGCCACCGCCGCCAGGTGCGCCGGTGTGGTCGGTTCGCTGCCAGGGCGTACGGACAAAGCGGCCAGGCTCGGCGCCAGCCGCAACAGCACCTTCGACTTCTATTTCTTCGAAGGCCGCGCAAATCCGGTCGCGAAGCTCGGCGAACCACTCGGAGGCGAGCGCCTTCTTGCCTTCAATGTCAGGCGGCAGCGCTGTCGGCGCGAGGGAGGCGGCGCTGGTCGGCATGAACGAGACTCCGGTTTCACGGAGCGTGATTTAGGCGGTTAGCGCTTTTTTGCCAAGCACGGAGACGAGGTGCCCCCAGGGAGGCACCCCGTCTCGTACTTTCTGCCCGCCTCAATAAGGCGAGATGCAACGCTGGCGCGGCCCGCGGTTGGGCTGGAATGTGTCGCTGTAAGGATCGTACGAACGATAGCGTGCCTGACACCACCGGACATGGTTCACCGGCATCGCCACGCCGACCTGCGGCCTCGGCGCCTGCTGAGCCGCCAAACCGCCGATAATCGCAGCGCCAAGTCCGAATGCGGCCAGCGGATACCACCAACCATCATCGCCACGGCGATATCCCGGACGATAATCGCGATAGCCGCGATGGCCATGCCAATAGCGATAGTTATCCGCATCCAAACGATAGCGTTCGCGATCATACCGATTGCGATCCCAGTCGCGCCGATCGCGTCCCCAATCGCCGCCACGCATCATATCGGGGCGATAGTGGCAGCCTCCATTTCGATCGGCGTAAGTGTCTTTTCCCGAACAAGGCCCGATTCTCTGACCGTCGCTGCGCCACTCAACCTTCTCAACCTGCGCAGATTGATTGAGTGGCGGCATCGGGAAAGCCTGAACCTGAGCGACCGATGTGATCGCCATGACGGCAGAAAGGGCAGTTGCAGCAATTGTCTTGATCATGATTGGTGCCTCCTCGGCTTTTCATGCTCGATCAACGTCATGCCCAATAAACGCGGCACGTCTGTGGCCGGTTCCGCCCTGCTCCCCTTAGCCTATTGGTCGTATTCATATTGGGCGATTGTCCAAGGCTCAGCCCGCCCTGCCTCGACCCATTCGGCATAAGCCGGCAGCGTCCTTATTGCCTGCATATACGCCTCTGCCTCATCATCGACGATCCAGGAATAGGTCGTGAAACGGCCAACCACCGGTGCATACATCGCATCTGCCGTCGAAAACTTGCCATAAAGGAACGGACCGCCTTGACCGAAGCGCTGCCGGGCCTCCTTCCACAACGCGAAAATGCGTTTGGCGTCTTCGAGCGCGGAGCCGTCTCCCCTCACCTTCCAGGCGTAGGTTCGGCGCCAGTTGGAATTGTAGTCGCGGCGAAGATTCGGGAAACCGGCGTGCATTTCGGCGGCTGCTGATCGGGCATGCGCCCGCGCCGCAGGATCGGTTGGCCAGATGCCTCTATCGGGGAACTTTTCTGCCAGATACTCGATGATGGCGAGACTTTCCCAAACGGTGATGTCGCCATCCACGAGACAGGGCACCTTGCCAGTTGGCGATATCTTGAGAATGGCTTCCTTCCAGCCATCAACATAGAGCGGCTGCACCACCTCCTCGAACGGAATGCCAAAGTGCTTGAGCACCAGCCAGGCACGTTGCGACCAGGACGAATATCCCTTGTTGGCGATGAGGAGCTTCATGTTGTCTCTCCGAACTGAATGCCCCGAAGATCCAGAAAAGCCAACCGTTCGTCCAACGCATTTCCCTGATGCCGTCATCAGACTTCGTGAAGTCTCGGGAAACCGCCCGTCTGCCTCAGGGCCTCGCCAAGGATCATGCCCGCCGACACGGCCATGTTGATCGATCGCGTATCCGGTCTCATCGGGATGATGATTCGCCCATCAGCCCGTTCATGCACCGCCTCGGGTACGCCCGCCGACTCCCGTCCCATCAGCACGATATCGCCGTCGCGGAAGGCGAAATCCGTGTAGGGAACGGACCCCTTGGTCGTCGCCAGCACCACCCGACGGCCAGTACCTGTCGCAAAGGCCTCGAAATCCGTCCAACCCACATGCCGGACCACCGTCGCCAGCTCGATATAGTCCATGCCAGCCCGCTTGAGGTTGCGGTCAGTGATGTCGAAGCCGGCCGGGCCGATCACGTGCAGCGTCGTGCCGACGCAGGCAGCAAGCCGGATCAGCGTTCCGGTGTTCTGCGCGATATCGGGCTGGTAGAGAGCAAGGTCGATCATCATTGATTCCGATGAATTTCGATCAATCCATGTGATGAAGAGTGGCATTTCCGCCACCCTGTTTGAATCGTATTACGAGTTCGCCATCCTGGCGGTTGCGCTGCGAATCGCTTCTGCTACCTTGCCGTTGCTCCAGTCACAAGGAGGAGCGTTGAATGGTGGTTCTCTTCTTTAAAGTCTGACCTGGTCGAGCCCGATTTGCCGGCTCGCAGTCCAGTGATCAGTTTGGCCCGTGCCCGCATCGCGCGCACCGTCCTGAACCCGTTCATCCCTGACTTTCACCTCTAGCACTCCGCCGCGGTCATTCCGGCCGTGGACTATTCGTCTTCACTCGGTGCTACCATGTTTGCCTTTTTTGAACGCCTCATCGACCCCTATACCAAGGGGCCGGGTGGTCAGCCACCCGACCGCCTCATCCCCTTCTATTGGCATTATCTCCGGCAGGTCTGGCCGAGCTTTGCCGCCGTCATGGTGGTGGGCTTCTTTGTCGCGTTGATCGAGGTTTCGATCTTCCGCTACATCGGCGCCATCGTCGACTATCTGAGCAACACCCCGCCCGCTGAGGTAATGTCGCGCCACGGCTGGGAGTTTCTCGGCATGGGCGCGGTGATCCTGATCGCCCGCCCGGTGTTTCAGACCCTGCACGATCTTCTCGTCCACCAGACCATTGCGCCCGGCGTCACCAACATGATCCGCTGGCAGAACCACCGCTACGTGCTTCGCCAGTCAATCGCCTTCTTCAACAACGACTTCGCCGGCCGCGTTGCCAACAAGGTCATCCAGACCGGTCCGTCCTTGCGTGAATCGACCACACAGGCAGCGGACGCGCTGTGGTTCGTGCTGATCTACACGGTGTCGGCGCTAGTGCTGTTCGCCGAGGCGGACATGCGTCTTGCAGTGCCGCTGATCGTCTGGATCGCCGCCTACCTCTTGGTGCTCAGGCGGTTCATCCCGCGCATCGCCCGCAAGTCCGAGGAGATGTCGGAAGCGCGGTCGCTGCTCACCGGGCGCGTGGTCGATAGCTACACTAATGTTCACACGGTGAAGCTGTTCGCCCACGCCGAGCGCGAGGACGATTTCGCCCGCGAGGCGCTGGAAGACCACACTTCGGTGTTCTACAGCCAGCAGCGGCTGATTACCGCCATGACCATGTCGCTGACCACCATCAATAGCCTGCTGATGGTCATCACCGGAGGCCTTGCTGTCTGGCTGTTCATGCAGGGTGCGGTCACCACCGGCGCCATCGCGCTGATCGGCGGCCTCGTCGTCCGCATCATCAACATGTCCGGCTGGATCATGTGGGAGCTCACCGGCATCTTCGAGAATATCGGCACCGTTCAGGACGGCATCGCCACCATCTCGAAGCCGCAGACGGTAATCGACCGCAAGGACGCCAAGCCGCTGGTCGTCACCGGTGGCGGCATCGAGTTCGATCGCGTCGCCTTCCACTACGGCAAGGCGCGTGGCGCGCTCGACGGCATCAGCCTATCCATCGCGCCGGGCGAGAAGATCGGCCTCGTCGGTCCTTCGGGCGCCGGCAAGTCGACGCTGGTCAACGTGCTCCTGCGTCTCTACGACATCGAGAGCGGCGCCATCCGCATCGATGGCCAGAACATCTCCGCCGTCACGCAGAACTCGCTGCGCGCGGCGATCGGTGTGGTGACGCAGGATACCTCGCTGCTCCATCGGTCGATCCGTGACAACATCAAGTACGGCCGGCCCGATGCGACAGATGAGGAGATGATGGCCGCCGCACGCATGGCCCATGCTGACGGCTTCATCCCTGATCTCGTCGACAACCGGGGACGCGCCGCCTTCGACGCCCATGTCGGCGAGCGTGGCGTCAAGCTCTCGGGTGGTCAACGGCAGCGTATCGCCATCGCCCGCGTGCTTCTGAAGAACGCGCCGATCCTCGTGCTCGATGAGGCAACATCGGCGCTGGACTCGGACGTCGAAGCGGCGATCCAGGAGAGCCTCGGTGCGCTGATGGAAGGCAAGACGGTGATTGCCATCGCCCACCGCCTCTCCACCATCGCCCGCATGGATCGGCTGGTGGTGATGGATGCCGGCCGCATTGTCGAGATGGGCAGCCACACCGACCTCGTTGCCAAGGGTGGCCTCTATGCTGGCCTCTGGACCAGGCAGACCGGCGGCTTCCTGGTCGACGAGAGCGAGGCCGCAACCGGAAAGGTCGCAGACTTTTCTGAGCCGGCGGACGCATAAGCAATGAGATGCGGCATCACGAGAAATTTCTCGGGATGCCGCCGCTTCTCTCTTGCGTGTCCCTGTGAGACGGCCACATTCGAAGCATGCCGTCACTTTTCTCGCCCATCGCCCGCTTGTTCGCCTGGTTCGAGAGCCGGATCGATCCCTTCAAGCCGACGTCCGGCATCCACCCGCTGACACCGCCCACCACCAAATGGCGCATCCTGCGGTTCTTCCTGGGCGAGACCGGCTGGCCGCTGGTCATCATGGCGGTTCTGACTCTCGCCTTGTCGCTGATCGAAGTCGTCCTGCCGATCAGCATCGGCTGGCTGATCGACGCGGTGACCGAGGCAGACCGGGCCGGCACCCGCGTCATCGACTGGCACATCGTCGTCCTGTTCATCCTGCTGCTGTTGGCAGCCCGGCCGCTCGTCACCTTCCTGGCGCAGCTCGTCCGCAATCAGGTGCTGTCGCGCAACATCGGCACGCTGGTTCGCTGGCGCACCCACGAATTCGTCGCCAAGGCCGACATTTCCTTCTTCCAGAACGACTTCGTCGGCCGCATCGCCACCAAGGTGACGCAGACCGGCCAGGCCATCCGTTCGCTGATCCGCCTTTTTGCCGACCAGTTGCTGTTCGTCGTGCTCTACATGGCCGGTGTCGTCGGCTACCTTCTCTTCAAGCATCCGCTATTTGCCGCGCCACTGATCGTCTGGACGGTGGCCTACGCCATCCTCGTCCATTCCTACGTTCCGCGCAGCCGCGCCGCCGCGCGCGAGGTGGCGGATACCGCCTCGGTATTCTCCGGCCGCCTCGTCGACGGCTACTCCAACTACCTGACGGTCCGCTTGTTCACCGCATCGACGCGCGAGGACGCCTATGTCCGCGAAGCGCTAGAGAGCGGCGTCACCGCCACCGGCAAGCAGATGCGCCTGCTCACCGGTCTCTCCAGCATGCTGACCTTCCTGAACGGTCTGTTGCTCGCCGCGAGCGGCCTTGCCGGCGTGCTGCTCTGGAGCCATGGCCTCGCGACTCCCGGTGACATTGCCTCGGTTATCGCCATGACGCTGCAGATCCAGCAGCTTTCTCGCCTCGCCACAATGAGTCTCTCCGACGTATTCGAAAGCGTCGGCACGCTTGACGATACGGTGCGTTCGCTGTCACGGCCACAGCTCATCACCGACCGCCCCGATGCCAAGCCGCTGGTCGTCAAAGGCGGCGGCATCGAAGTCGATCACGTGAGCTTCGGTTATGGCGAAGCCCGACAGGCGATCGACGACCTGACACTGACCATCGCACCGGGCGAGCGTATCGGCCTCGTCGGTCGGTCCGGCGCCGGCAAGTCGACACTGGTCAGTCTGCTCCTGCGTCTCTACGACCTCAAGCAGGGTTCGGTGCGCATAGACGGGCAGGATATATCGACCGTCACACAGAATTCGCTGCGCGCGGCGGTCGGCGTGGTGACGCAGGACACCTCGCTTCTCCACCGGTCGATCCGCGACAACATTAAATACGGCCGCCCCGACGCTGCCGACGAAGAGATGCTGGCCGCTGCCCGCATGGCCCATGCTGACGAGTTCATACCTGAACTGACCGACAACAAGGGACGCGTGGGTTATGACGCCTATGTCGGCGAACGTGGCGTCAAGCTCTCGGGCGGCCAGCGCCAGCGTATCGCCATCGCCCGCGTGCTCCTCAAGAATGCCCCTATCCTCGTTCTCGACGAGGCCACATCGGCGCTCGATTCCGACATCGAAGCCGCCATCCAGGAAAGCCTTGGGTTGCTGATGGAAGGCAAGACGGTGATCGCCATCGCGCACCGTCTCTCGACCATCGCCCGCATGGATCGCCTCGTGGTGATGGACGCCGGTCGCATCGTCGAAATGGGCAGCCACGCCGAACTCCTCGCCAAGGGCGGCGTCTATGCCGGTCTCTGGAACCGCCAGACCGGCGGTTTCCTCAATCTCGACGAGGACGAAAAAGAACTCGTGGCCAACGAGCTCTAGAAGCATCATCCGAACGAAATGAAGCGAGGAACGACAAAATGACGCTTGGAAACCAAAGGCCTAGAGCGCCTATGTGAATCAATCAGAGAGATCCGTGCTCCAGAGCATCATCCAACCGGAGTGATGCGAGGATCGGCAAGATGACACTGGAAAACCAAAGACTTAGAGCGCTCGCATGAATCAATCAGAGAGATCTGCGCTTCAGAGAAGCATCCGACCGGATTGATGCGAAGGGCGACAAGATAATTCTTGAAAACAAAGGCTTAAAGCGCAGATCTGACTCACTCGGATCGATCTGCGCTCTAGAGCCGTGTTGACCACGAGACCTGTCGTCAGACGCCTTCGTAGGCGAAGGTCGCCATCATGCCAGAAGCCATGTGGTAGAGGTGATGGCAATGGAACGCCCAGCGGCCGGGATTGTCCGCGTCCACGGCGATGGTCATCGTCCGCCCGGGCGGCACCAGCACGGTGTCGCGAACAGCGCCCGCAAAGCGCGGCCCTCCATCAAGGCCGACCACCTGGAAATGATGGCCATGCAGATGCATCGGGTGGGCCATCATCGATGCGTTGCGCATGTCGATTTCCACTCGCTGCCCCTTCTTCACCTTGATCGCCTCGCTGCCCGGCATCGCCCAGGAATAGCTCGCCATGTCGCCGGTCAGATCAACGGCATAGCGAACGTCGGCCGGCCGATCGGCAAGCGGTGAAATGGCGCGAAGACCGACCTCGTAGCCGATATCGAGCACCGGCCCGGTGGCTTCGCCCGCTGGCGACAGTTTGTGAACCGTCGCCCCGGCGGTGCCGAGAACAATGCCGGTTCGCTGCGCGCCTCCTTCGCGAAGGGCGAGGATGGGAAATGCGCCGCCCTCAGCTGGAATGCGGAGCCGGATATCCAGTCTCTGCCCCATGGTCATCGGAAACCGCTGGGTTTCTACCGGCTGTATCGGCTGACCGTCGACGGCCACCACTTCGCCCTTCAGGCTGCCGAGATCGATGGTGAAGGCCGTTGCCGTCGCCCCGTTGATGATGCGCAGGCGGACACGACCGCCTTTCTCGACGCGGAACACCTCCGGATCGTCCAGCGTTCGGTCGTTGGCGAGATAGGCATCATACTCGATATCATTGAGATCCATGGCCATGCCGCCGCGGTCCATGCCGGGCATGTCTCCGTGATCCATCCCTGGCATCGACATGCTTCCCATCGACATCCCTGGCATAGAGGCCATGTCATGCTTCATGCCGCCCATGCCTGACATGTTCATGCCTGACATGCTCATGCCGGACATGGCATGGCTGACGGACGAACTGCCCTTCAGCTTGGCGAGCAATTCGGCCGCTGGCGTGAAGGAAAAGTCATGCAGCAGAACGACCACCTCCTGCTCGTCGGCCGATTTTTCCTCCGCACGTCGCACGATGAGCGGCGCCGCCAACAGGTTCTGCTCCTGCAAGGTGTGGGCGTGCATCCAGTGTGTCCCGCCACTGCCGACGGGAAAGCGGAACGCCCGTGTCTCGCCTGCCTTGACTAGCGGCATCGGCGCATCGGGCACACCGTCCTGTTCCCACGGCGGCGTCAGTCCGTGCCAGTGGATGATGGTATCCTCGCCGAGCGTATTGGCGAGGGCTACATCGAAATCGCTCCCGGCATCGAAGGACAGACCCGGCTTTCCATCCGGACCGGTGAGCGAATAAACGGTGGCCGCGCGACCATTCACGTCGAGCGTTCTGGAGGCCAGCGTCAGGGTCCGCGCCGTCGACGCAAAGGCCCGGAAAGTCGGCAAGGAGAGATAAGCGGCGCCGCCAAGAGCGGTCTTTAACAGAGTTCTGCGGTTCATGATCGATCCTGAAGTCAGGGGACGGCCCAAAGGCACGTCCTCCTCCGAAAGCGGAGAGTTCGTGTGAAGACAAAGCGTTCAGACGAATGACCTGGGCGGATCGAGGGGTGGTGCGACGTCGCGCCCCGTCAACAAGGTGGTGGCTATCGCAACATGCATGGCGGCAACCGGCAACGACTTATGCGCAACCGTCGCAGCCGGCAGCCCTGCAAAGACGCACGCGGTACCCAGACAACACAGCATCTTGGCACAATCGCTGCCGCCATGCGTGTCCGGCTTGTGGTCGGAAAGGGAAGCCTTGGCGCAACCATCCGCGTCATTTTGCGCGGAAACGATGGTCGACCCCATCTCCATACCCGCCGCGTGAACGCCCGTCCCCGGCGTGACAGCCAGAAGCATGGCAAAAGCGGCAAAGAGGAGCATGAAGGAACGTAAGAAATCCATCGCGCGCTCTAGTTGGACGCCCAACATGGCAACTATGTGGTTCAAGCACAACTTGGTCAAGCCGCACGCCGCTTGATTCTAGCCGTGAAAGTTGGCTCTCAACCTCCGAATATTGCGGGAAAAACCGGGCGGTAATGAAACGGATTGTAAGCGTGCTGTAGGGTGTCGGTAACGGCGGTCAAACTTTTTGGAACAAATCCAAAAATGAGACCAAATTCTCAGGCGGACCAACTGGACAACGCTTGGCGTTGATGCATAAAGAGGGCCGGAGAGGCATCCGTAGCATGGCGTAGTCACGCCCGCTGCGGGGGCTGGGCAAGTTTTTGAAACCAATTACTCACACCCGCATCGACTGTCACGGACGGGGTGGCGGACGGCGGGATCATGAGGCGGTGCACAGCCAGTGGCTGTGGCCGCACACCCGCGCGAAAGGAAGCGACCTTGGCTGAGAGTGATACACCGGCAGAACCAACCCGCCGCGATTTCCTCCTGCATGCTGCCGGTGCGTTCGGCGTGGTCGGCGTTGCCGCCGCGGCCTGGCCGTTCATCGATCAGATGAACCCCGATGCCTCCACCCGCGCGCTGGCGTCGGTCGAGGTGGACATTTCCGGCGTCAAGCCCGGCCAGGCGGTCACCGTCATGTGGCGCGGCAAGCCGGTTGTGATCCGCAACCGCACCGACAAGGAAGTTGAAGAGGGCAAGGCCGTCAAGCTTGAGGAACTCAAGGATCCGATGGCGCGCAACGCCAACGTCGATGCCAATGCCGACGCCTCGGACAACAACCGCGCGGCGGCCGGCAAGGAAAACATCCTCGTCATGACGAAGGTGTGCACCCATCTCGGCTGCATTCCGCTCGACGAGTCAGGCGAATTCGGCGGCTGGTTCTGCCCCTGTCACGGCTCGCAGTACGATACGGCTGGTCGCATCCGCAAGGGTCCAGCGCCGGAAAACCTGCCGATCCCGCCCTACGCCTTCATCTCCGACACCAAGATCCGCATCGGCTGATCGCCCTTCCCGACGAGGTTATTCATGTCCGGTCATTCGACCTATGTCCCGAAGACGGCCCTCGGGAAGTGGTTTGAGGCGCGCCTTCCCATCGTCCGCCTCATGCACGACACCGCCGTTTCCTACCCGACCCCGCGCAACCTCAACGCTCTCTGGACCTTCGGCGGCATCCTCGCGATGATGCTGGTGGTGCAGATCGTCACCGGCATCGTGCTGGCCATGCACTATGCCGCCGAGAGCCACGTCGCCTTCCGCTCCGTCGAGAGCATCATGCGCGACGTGAACTGGGGCTGGCTGATCCGCTATCTGCACGCCAACGGCGCGTCGATGTTCTTCATCGCCGTCTACATCCACATCTTCCGCGGCCTCTACTACGGCTCCTACAAGGCCCCGCGCGAGATCCTGTGGATCCTCGGCGTGATCATCTATCTCCTGATGATGGCCGCCGCCTTCATGGGCTACGTGCTGCCCTGGGGCCAGATGTCCTTCTGGGGCGCCACCGTCATCACCAACTTCTTCACCGCGCTTCCGATCGTTGGCCAGCCGATCCAGACGCTGCTCATCGGCGGCTTCTCGGTGGATAACGCCACGCTCAACCGCTTCTTCTCGCTGCATTACCTGGTGCCGTTCCTGATCGCCGGCGTCGTGGTGCTGCACGTCTGGGCGCTGCACGTGGCCGGCCAGAACAACCCACTCGGCATCGACGTCAAGAGCGACAAGGACACCGTTCCATTCACGCCCTACGCCACGTCCAAGGACGTGCTGTATATCGTGCTGTTCATGATCTTCTACGGCTGGTTCGTCTTCTATCAGCCGAACTTCCTCGGTCACCCCGACAACTATATCGAGGCGAACCCGCTGGCGACGCCGGCCCACATCGTGCCGGAATGGTATTTCCTGCCGTTCTACGCCATCCTCAGGGCCATCGACTTCAACATCGGGCCGATCGACTCCAAGCTCGGCGGTGTGCTCGCCATGTTCGGCGCCATCGCCGTGCTGGCCTTCCTGCCGTGGCTCGACACCTCCAAGGTGCGTTCGGGCCGCTTCCGGCCGATCTTCAAGGTGGCCTTCTGGATCTTCGGCATCAACGCGCTGTTCCTGGGCTTCCTGGGGTCCGTGAAGACCGACGACATCATCATGGGCATGCAGGCGGTGAACTGGGCCAAGCTCAGCACGCTCTACTACTTCGCCTACTTCCTGGTGATCCTGCCGCTGCTCGGCTACATCGAGAAGCCGAAACCGCTGCCGGTGTCGATCAACGACGCGATCCTGGCGAAATCGGCTCACTGAAGGCCCGACGGAGAGAAATCATGACTGCGAAGATGATCCGTTGGGCCGCCGCCGCTTTTGCTGCCGGCATCGCCCTCACCGCCACGATGGCCGCCGCCGAGGAGACGGCCGTCGAGTATCCACTCCTGAAGCCCACTCGCCAGGAATGGTCGTTCGCCGGTATTTTCGGCCATTACGACCAGGCCCAGCTACAGCGCGGCTATCAGGTCTACAAGGAAGTCTGTTCGGCCTGTCACTCGATGAAGCTCGTCAAGTTCCGTAACCTCGCTGACGAGGGCGGACCGGGCTTCTCCGAGGACGCCGTAAAGGTTCTGGCGGCCACCTATTCCATCCAGGACGGCCCCAACGACGCCGGTGAGATGTTCGAGCGGCCCCGTCTGCCGTCCGACGCCTTCCCCTCGCCTTTCCCCAACGACAATGCGGCCCGTGCCGCCAACGGCGGAGCCCTGCCGCCGGACATGTCGCTGCTCGCCAAAGCACGTGCGGTTCATCGCGGCTTCCCCTGGTTCGTGTTCGACATGTTCTGGCCGTACCAGGAGCAGGGTCCGGACTACATCGTGTCGCTGCTCACCGGCTACACGGAGCCGCCCGAAGACGTGACGGTGCCTGAGGGGACCTACTACAATCCGCACTTCATCAACGGCATCTCGCTGCGCATGCCGCCTCCGCTCGACAACGACGTGGTCCAGTATTCCGACGGGACGCCGCAGACCAAGGAACAGTATGCCAAGGACGTCTCGGCCTTCCTGATGTGGGCCGCCGAACCGCACCTCGACGCCCGAAAGGAACTGGGCCTCAAGGTCATGCTGTTCCTGATCGTCTTTGCGGGCATCCTCTACTTCGTGAAGCGGCAGATCTGGCGCGACGTCGCCCACTGATCCGTTGCACCTCGACGCTTCAAAAAAGGGCCCCTCGGCGGGCCCTTTTTTCATGCGTTCTCTTCAGAGCAGAAATTTCCCTTAGGCGGTGGATCCGAACGGGAGGGCTCCGCATTATTACGATTGGAAAAATTGAGTCCTTTGACCATCACCCACATCGAATAAAGAGAAAAAACGTGCGTTTGAACACTATTTCCGTCGGCATCTTTTTCGCCTGCACCCTGGTTCTTTCCGCCTGCAACGACCAGAAATCCTCATCGAACGAGCCGGCGCAGTCCTCCGCCGAACAGCAGGAAATCGCCAAGTACAATGCCTATGTCGAGATCGCGAACGGCCTCAATACGCCCTTTGCCAAGGAGCTTGCCGACTACCAGGATTATCGCGAACCGGCCGTGACCTCCGGCAAGAAGCTGGACAACTATTCTGTCGCCTCCTCCCTGACCGTCACCCGCATCAAGGAGAAACTCGACAAGGCGACAGCGCTCCCCTTCGCCATGCCGGAGATCGATGCACCGGCAAAAAGCTTCGAGGACGCGCTCGCCAAGTTCGAACCGATCAACTCGGATCTGAACAACTACGCCGAGTCCAAGGCCTATCTTGCCGACGACGGCAAGAAGGCAAGAGAGCAAAACGCCACCTATGTCGCCGCCTTGACGGAGGTCGTGAAAGCCGAAACGGCATTCCTCTCCGGCATTCAGAAACGCGACGAGATCAACACCCAAGCGGCTTTCGACAAGGCTGAGAAGGACACTGAAGACTATTTTCGCGCTGGCTTGATCCTCAATGCCAAGAAGGCCGTGAGGCTCAGTGACGCCATCTTCGAAAATCAGGGATCCAAAGACGCAGTGGAGCCGTTCCGGTCGAGCCTCGACCAGGTTGCCGCCATGGCCGACGGCCTGGACAAGAAGACGCGCGAAAAGACGCCGAGCGGCTGCGCTGCCACCATGAAGGCCATCAACGACTTTTTGGCCCAGGGCCGCACCGTCATTCAGAACGCCGAGAAGGGCAATTACATTCCGAACGGTAGCGCCACCTGGAAGATCAACAACCCCATCCAGTATGACGCGGGAACCTTGCAGCTTCGCTTCAACGCCATGATCGGCCTTTTCAACTATCCGCGCTGCTAAGCCACAGAGACTCGCACTGACCGGACCGAGAGGGGTGCGCCCGACACATGAGGGCGCGCCCCTCTCTCATGTTCGCCGACAAATCAGCGCTCATCCGCCGAAACTGTTGCGGCCAGAGATCGCTCCGTCTAGAACGAGCCGTAACTTCTTCAGGAAGCCCTCCCATGAATCTGGCCGACACCATTCGCGCGATCCCCGACTATCCCAAGCCGGGCATCATCTTCCGCGACATTACCACCCTCCTGGGCAACGCCCGGGCCTTCCGCCGCACCGTCGACGAACTGGTGCAGCCGTGGGCGGGCGGCAAGATCGACAAGGTGGCAGGCATTGAGGCGCGTGGCTTCATCCTCGGCGGCGCCGTCGCCCACCAGCTCAGCGCCGGCTTCGTGCCGATCCGCAAAAAGGGCAAGCTGCCGCATGAGACGGTGTCCATGGTCTACAGCCTGGAATACGGCGTCGACGAGATCGAGATGCACAAGGACGCCATCCTGCCGGGAGAGCGCGTTCTCTTGGTCGACGACCTGATCGCCACTGGCGGCACGGCCAGCGCCGCTGCCAACCTGATCCGCCAGATGGGCGGCGAGCTCGAGGCAGCCTGCTTCATCGTCGACCTGCCGGCCCTTGGCGGTGCCGACAAGCTGCGGGCCCTCAACGTCAACGTTCGCACTCTGATCGCCTTCGACGGCGAGTGATGCCCGTGGAGCCGCCTCGGCGGCTCTCTCACCAATGGCACGTCGGCAATACATGTCATGACCGACATCCCGACAATTGACCTGACGGACAAGGCGATCGACCAGGCAACGCTCGACAGCCTTCTCAAGGTCGACAGCCCGCGCCGGATCATCGGCGCCGACCTCAGTGGTCTTGTCTTCGGCGAGGTTGATCTCGGCGGCTGGCAGTTCGACAACTGCAATATCGGTCATTCCCGCCTGGTGCGAACCCGTCTGTCCGACACCTGCTGGTCCGGCTGCAAGGCTGCGTTCGCCGATTTTGGCCGCGCTGACCTCGTCGACGCAGTGATCGTCGCCTCCGACTTCAACAACACCCAGTTCAGACAGGCCGCCCTCACCTCGGCCACCTTCCGCCGCTCGAAACTGACAGGCGCCGACTTCACAGACGCCCGCATGGTTGATTTCACGCTCGAGGAAGTGCTTGCGGTCGATGCGCGTCTTCCCAAGGTGTCGTTCCGCGACCAGAGGCTGACACAGGTCGACCTCTCCGGCGCCCTGCTGGAAGGAGCGGACTTCCGGGACGCAATATTCGAGGACTGCAGCCTGCGCGATGCCCAGCTCCTGAGAGCCCGCTTCGAAGGGGCGGATCTGCGCGGTACCGACCTCGGCGGTATCAGGCTGGGTGACGCGGCTCACTTTCGTGGCGCCATCATTTCCCGGGCGCAGGCCACGACGCTGCTCAAGGAGCTAGGCCTTCGCGTTCTCTGACGGTTCGTTGGGAGGGGGCCCCACGCAGGGCTTAAGGCTCGGGATAGACGCCCTTCAGCACCGTGTTGAAGTGACTGCGCACCACGTCATTGCAGTCGCAAGCCATGGCCGAAAGACTGCCGTGGTCGAGGACGGTCAGCCGCCCTCTCCGGGTATCGACGACACCTTCCGCCTTGAAGCGCCCGATGACGCGCGTCGTGTAGCTGCGGCCGACGCCGAGCAGGCCGGCAAGCTGGTCCTGGGTCAGCGTCAGCTCATCCGAGCCGGTGCGCTCTGCAGCAGCCACGAGCCAACGTGCAGCCCGCTGCTGAATGCTATGGGCGGCGTTGCAGGCGCTCGCCTGAAACACCTGTGCCAGAAGGCAGTCCGCATAACGGGCGAACAGGGCTTCGATCCTCGGCTCCTCTGCCTTGAGGCCTTCGAGATCATTGAGGGATATGCGGACAAAGGTTCCGCCGAAGACCACCACGGCCAATGCGAACGCCGGCAGATGCCCCTGGCTGACGATACCGCCAATAGCCCCTTCCCGCCCGATCAGCGCCGTCTCAACCTCTCGACCGTCGCCGAACGTCACCCGGTAGGACGCCATGGCGCTGCCAATCGGAAAGTAGGCCCATTCGACCCTGCCGCCCGGCGCCTGCATCTCCCTGCCGACAGCGCCTTCCCAAGGCTGAAGATGGGATATTAACAGATCGCGCTCCCTCGGGCGCAACGCGTCGATGAGATTGTTCCCAGTTTTGCCTTCAGAAGTTGAAATCGCCGCCATACGCGTTCCCACGGATGTAAAAAGCGCGGAAGATATTCTCGTTATGTTCAGTTGTGGACATACACAAGCGAGCCCCGCCGTTAATATCCTTAATCTCAAAGTAAAAACTGTTTCAAGCGACGCTTTGGATCGCGAGGTGATAGATGACAGGCGAGACGCAAATCCTCGTCCTCGAGGATGAGCCGTTGATTGCCATGGACCTTGAGGATCTGCTGGTCGGAAAGGGATACAGGGTGGTGGGACCGTTCTCGACGGCCACTGCTGCCCTGGACAGCCTCAGGACACGGCAGCCGGACACGGCCCTGCTCGACATCTATCTCTTCAACGGCACGTCATTCGATGTGGCCCGTGAACTGAAGCGTCTCGGCATCCCCTACGCCTTCATGACGGGCTTGGTAGCGCCCGACGTTCTCCCCCCCGATCTCGCGGGCTCGCCGATCATCCTGAAACCCTATAGGGAAAAAGAGCTTCTTGCGTTCGTAGGCCGCGGCGAGCGCGAGGAGAGCACTGAGAGCTCAAGCTGACCCTTCGCCCACCGCTAGTCTGAGTTTTTCGTTTTGTTTGTGGCTTTAGACGCGGTCGCGGCGCCGTGCTGGCGCGTGGGGCTTTTGCAGCTTCCTGCTTTCTCGGGCTGTCTGTTTTTCAGGTTTGTGGGCGAGTTTTGCCCATAACACAAAGCCCTCCGGAGATATCTCTCGGAGGGCTTTGTGTTAGGTCTGTTCGTTTGGATGTGTGTGTTTAGTGAAGAGGTTTTGTTCGTGTGATCTGTCTTTTGTGTCTTGCACTTTGCAGGCCTGGCAGCGACCTACTCTCCCGCGTCTTAAGACGGAGTACCATTGGCGCTGGGGAGTTTCACGGCCGAGTTCGGGATGGGATCGGGTGCATTTCTCCCCGCCATGACCACCAGGCCGGCGAAGGGCAAGAGCTCGGCTTTCCCTTGTGGGGAGAGCTGAGCGTTAAGATTGGTCTTTGGCGATGGATTGTCGTGCCATCGGATCGTGTTGTTGTGTCTTGTTCATCCTTTTGGGATGGACAGGGATAATGAGAGCGATAAAGCCGATCGAGCTATTAGTACCGGTAAGCTTCACGCATTACTGCGCTTCCACACCCGGCCTATCGACGTGGTGGTCTTCCACGGCTCTGATAGGGAGCACTGGTTTTGAGGTTCGTTTCCCGCTTAGATGCCTTCAGCGGTTATCGAGTCCATACTTAGCTACCCTGCAATGCGGCTGGCGCCACAACAGGTCCACCAGAGGTATGTCCATCCCGGTCCTCTCGTACTAGGGACAGATCCTCTCAATACTCCTACACCCACGGCAGATAGGGACCGAACTGTCTCACGACGTTCTGAACCCAACTCACGTACCACTTTAATCGGCGAACAGCCGAACCCTTGGGACCTTCTCCAGCCCCAGGATGTGATGAGTCGACATCGAGGTGCCAAACGATGCCGTCGATATGGACTCTTGGGCATCATCAGCCTGTTATCCCC
>JAEZHI010000015.1 GCA_023436885.1 Pseudomonadota bacterium
TCGGGCGGCAGTTGGGATCGAACGACAACGTCGTCTTGCCTTTGGCGGCCTTGAACAGGGCGAGGTATTCCGACGCAACCGGCTCGTTGATCAGCGTCGTCGATCCCACGTGCAGGGCTTCGATCGCGGGGAAGGGAATGCTGTCGGGCCGATGTGTCCACAGGCGCGCCGCCGTCGTCTCATCATAGAAAGCATAGTGCGGTTCGTTGTTGACGAAACGGACGAAGGCCAGCGTGGTCTCGTCGTTGGAGCGGCGCACATAGCGAAGCGAGACACCGGACGCGGTCAAATGATCGGCGATCATGGCGCCGAACATGTCGTTGGAAATACCGCCGACAAACCCGGTGAGCGCGCCCAGCCTCGACATGGCGACGGCAATGTTGAGGCACGAGCCACCGACAGCCGGCACATAGGCGCCCCGGCCATCGGCAGATTTTACGGGCACGAAATCGATCAGCGCATCGCCGCAGGCCAGTAACATATGATTCCCCCGGGTTGCTGGGCACTCCTCTCCCAGTGCTAGCCAATCGGGAAGACGGCTTCAATCTCTCCGATTGGCATGGGGAATACTTCTGATTGGCTCAAGCGCTCTGCCGATCAATAGCGATCAAGTGACAGATCGCCCATTTCAATGTCGGGTTTGCGGCCGGAAATCAGGTCGGAAAGAGCCCGTGCCGAACCGCATGCCATCGTCCAACCGAGCGTGCCATGGCCCGTATTGAGCGACAGGTTCCGATAGCGGGTCGGGCCGATGATCGGCGTTCCGTCCGGCGTCATCGGTCGCAACCCAGACCAATAGTCGGCAGCCTTGAGGTCTCCGCACGGGAACAGGCTACCTGCAACATATTCGAGCGTTTCGCGCCGCTTGGGCGGTAAGTCCGTGCTGTAGCCACCGATCTCGGCCATTCCGCCAACCCGCAGGCGGCTGCCGAGCCGGGTCAGAGCCACCTTGTAGGTTTCGTCGAGCACGGTAGAGACCGGTGCGCGTGCTTCATTCGTAATGTCGGCAGTCAGCGAGTAACCCTTCACCGGATAGACGGGCAGCCGAAGCCCGATCGAGCGGCCCAGAATAGGCGACCAGGAACCGAGGGCCATGACGTAATGATCGGCACTAATAGGGCCTTGCGAGGAGGAGACTGCAGTCACTGCGCCACCACTCGTCTCGATTCGGTCAATGGACAGGCCATAGCGGAAACGAACCCCGAGCTCTTCTGCAATCTTCGCCAGTGCATTGGTGAACAGGAAACAGTCGCCCGTCTCGTCGAGCGGCAGGCGCAGCGCCCCGACGAAGCTATTCTTGACCTCACCCAACGCCGGTTCAGCCCGGGCGACTCCGTCGCGATCGAGCAGCTCGAATGGTACACCGTCAGCCGACAGCACTTCGGTGTCGCGGCCCGCATGATCGAGCTGTTTCTGCGTGCGGAACAACTGCACGGTGCCCTGAGACCGATGGTCGTAGGCGATGCCGGTTTCTTGCCTGAGCGCAATCAGACATTCGCGCGAATAGCCGGCGATCCGCAGCATGCGGCCCTTATTGCGGGTGTAGGCACTTTCGGTGCAGTTCAGCAGAAGCGATAGCATCCACGGCAGCACGTGTGGATCGAGCGTCGGCCGCAGGATGAGCGGTGCATGCTGCATGAAAAGCCACTTGATGGCCTTGATCGGAATACCCGGGGCGGCCCATGGCGTCGAATAACCGGGCGAGATCTCGCCGGCATTGGCAAAACTTGTCTCAAGCGCAGGGCCTGGCTGACGATCGTAGACGGTAACTTCGTGGCCGGCTTTGGCAAGATAGTAGGCGGTGGTTGTACCGACGACACCGGCGCCGAGAACGGCGATTTTCATGTGAACTGTCCCTGCTTCACAACTAAACACGACTGGTGACCTGCGACCCCGCCGTCTTGCGCGGCATTATGGCGTCGCGGGAATTCCATCTCCGCAGAAGTCCGAACTCTAGGAAGAGAGACGTAGCCGGTCCACATGAAAAAGACCGCGGCTGGCGCTTGGGAGGGTTGCAGGATTCCGAGGTCCCGCTCCAAGCACCCTCTCGTTCCCTTCCGTTCGCTTCAATCGGGCGGTTGCCTGTGCTATCGAGGGGTATGAATCGAATTCTTAACCTTCTGCGCCTGTCCGGCGTGCTGATGTCGGCGGCCCTCGCGGGCTGCTCCATTTTCGGCTCCGATTCGGACTTTGCTCCGGCACCGCCGCCACGCGCGACGACATTGCGCATTACGGCTGCCGGCGTTCCGGGGCTGCCGCCGAACACGGCCTTCTCGAAAAAGGCAATAGAAGCGCTGGAGCCCGGCTACGTCGTGTCGCCGGTCACTATGGCGACTGAGCAGAGCGAGAGCATTGCAGCATTGGCTTTGTTCAAAGACGGCCTGCAGGTCCTGCAGGTACTGCCCGGTACGGGAGGAAGAGTCGGCGCAGTGCACGGGGTTTCCGAGAGTCTTCTTGGCCCGAATGGCGAACGCATCGGCATGACTTTCCGAGAAACGCATATGGATCGCGCGTCATGCCGCGAGGGACAGGGCAATTGGCTGGCCATGCCGATCTGCACGGCCCGCGGCGCCCCCAATATCACCTTCGTCTTCGCGATCCCCGGTTACATCTCCGCTGGCGGTTTGCCGGACGACACTACGCTGTCAGGCGCTACACTGCAGCGCATCATCTGGACGCCGCCTGTCGGGTGACGTTCGGTCACGAAGCTATTTCCGCGGCCATTGGTGTTAGTTGCTGATGTCGGCCGCCCCGGTGGCCTTTTCTTGATTGGCGGCCTCAGGAGCTGGAGCAAACGGCTTCAGATCGGCCGGATTGCCCAATAGCTCTGGAAACTGAGCGGCAATGGCGCTGCCAACATGTGCCTGAGGGTTGGAATGGGTTTGGGATTTGGTTTCCCAGTCCCACACCAGTTCTCGTGCCCTGACGAATGCGCCTATCAAGTTGCGTTTTTCAAGAAGACCATGCTGGAAAAAGGCGCTGCCAAAATAAGTCCAGTCGTTGGTGTCGTTGCAGCCGAACGAGACATTCTCAGCTGAGGAAGCCGTAAACACGGCAGACCGCTCGTCAGAAAATAGCGGAACGAATACGCCTGAGTGGCAGGCCGAAACGATGATGATGCGATTCTTGATGCCGGCTCGATCAAGAGCGAATCTCAGGTCGAGTGGTCGAATTGTGCTTTGATGTGCGTGAGGCCCGCTCAAGGATACGCCGGTCGTGCCGCCATGCGACGTGATGAACAACACTAATGCATCACGCTCTGAATTCATCCGGGCACCGATCGTGTCGATCGACCGGGCCAGTGTCTGAAGCGTTGCCACAGGCGTGTTGATTGAGTTCTCGTCATTGACCAGCCGAATGGCATGCGGGCCGATCTGAAACAGCTTGTCCATGATGGCAGCCGCCGAGCGGCTTTCACGGTCGAACACTCCTTGCGACATGCCGCCGACGGAGATCGAAAATACGGTCGGCTTGCTCGGGTCTGTCGGCGCGATCTTGTCAAGACTGTTGCTGACGACCGACGCTTGCTCCCATTCCGAGCGATACCAGGTTTCCTCCGCTGCCTGAGCGATCGCCGGATCTACGTCGGGGGGCGCCCCTTCATTGTCCGCAGACAGCCAATCGTCGAGCCGCGTCCAGACGGTCCGCGGGGCTGCGGTGGCAAATACGTCGGAATAGAAAGCCGGCTCGAACCTGATAACGAACGGCGAGGCAAGATCGAGCGCAAGAAAGCCAAATGTTGCGAGTATAGGGCGCCGCCAGTGGAAGGGATCATAAGACCGCAAGACAATGATTGGGACAGCCAGTCCCCAGATCATCGAAATAAGCGGTATTGAAATTAAGATGGGCCAGTAGACCGCTGTGCTCGAGTGCCCGGTCCATGTAAGAGTCCCTAAAGAAACAAGCAAAGCTATGTTGGCGACAAAATGCACGATACCGAATGACCATGACGAAACTGCCATCATTGAAAGATAGTGCGGCCCTACGAAAAATAATAAGGCGACGATAAAATAGAGACCGTGAGACGCAACGAGCGCTGTGAGCCCGTACTCATCAAAGCTCCAGTTTCCTTGCGCTATCACCCACTGACCGAAAAGGTTCGTCAGGATCAGTGCGAAAAAGCCGAGCGCGACCGCGGATGGACTGGCCGGAACGTCATACGGATCAAATCGACGGAACGAAAGACAGCGCAGAATCGCTTGGAAAATCGCCATTTCAACCATTCCAATATCAAAAGCTGAAATGAAATAGGCGAGTCCCGTAAAAATATGCAACCATTGGTAATTATTATGGTAAAATACGCGCTCTCATGTGGGCTTGTAAAACGGCCGGGCTGCTAAGCCCGGCCGCCCTCTTTTCCACGCTAAGGTCGATCAGCAGAACTGGTTGACGATGGCCTCGAGCTGTTCCTGCTTGCCGCTCTTCGGTTCCGGATTGATGTTGTTCTTGGCAACGTAATCCGCCAGGTCTTCAAGCGAACGCTTGCCGGCGAGAATGGCCTGGCCCTCGGCACCCTTCCAGCCCGCGTAGCGCGCTTCGAGGTTCTTGGCGAGACGGCCGTCCTCAATGATGGCGGCGGCGTTGAGCAACGCCTTGGCGGCAGCGTCCATCGACGCGGCATGGGCGATGACCAGATCTTCGGGATCGAGCGACTGACGGCGAACCTTGGCATCGAAGTTGAGACCGCCGGTGGTGAAGCCGCCCGCCTTGATGATCTCCAGCATGGCCAGTGTCAGCTCGGGCACGTTCATGCCGAACTGGTCCGTATCCCAGCCGAGACGGTCGTCGCCACGGTTGAGGTCAACTGAACCGAAGATGCCGAGAGCAGCGGCCAGCGCCAGCTCGTGCTCGAAGCTATGGCCGGCCAGGATGGCGTGATTCTGCTCGATGTTGACCTTCACTTCCTTCTCAAGGCCGTAGGCCTTCAGGAAGGAATACACCGTGGCGACGTCGAAGTCGTACTGGTGCTTGGTCGGCTCCTTCGGCTTCGGCTCGATCAGGATGGCGCCCTTGAAACCGATCTTGTGCTTGTAGTCGACGACCATGGTCAGGAAGCGGCCGAGCTGGTCCTGCTCCTGCTTGAGATCGGTGTTGAGCAGCGTTTCATAGCCTTCACGGCCGCCCCACAGCACGTAGTTCTGGCCGCCGAGTTCCTTGGTGATGTCGAAGACATTCTTCACCTGCGCTGCCGAGTAGGCGAACACATCCGGATCCGGGTTGGAGGCGGCGCCGGCCATGAAGCGACGGTTGGAGAACAGGTTGGCCGTACCCCACAGCAGCTTGACTCCCGTCTCTTCCTGCTTGCGAGCGAAGATGTCGGCGATGGCGCGAACATTCTTGTTGGACTCGGCGAGCGTCTTGCCTTCCGGCGCCACGTCGCGGTCGTGGAAGCAGTAGAAGGGCACACCCAACAACTGGAACAGGTCGAACGCGACGTCGGCCTTCACCTTGGCGAGCTCCAGCTCATCCGAACCGTTGAACCACGGGCGCAGGAAGGTGCCATTGCCGAACGGGTCGCCGCCACCCCAGGCAAAGGAATGCCAGTATGCGACGGCAAAGCGCAGATGGTCCTCCATGCGCTTGCCAAGAACGACCTGGTCCTTGTTGTAGTAGCGGAAGGCGAGCAGGTTGCGGCTTTCGGGACCTTCATATTTGACGGGCTTGATATTGCCCCAGAACGGATGCGTCATGTCTTTCCTCTCTTTTGAATTCTGCTTTGACTGAATGATCAGGCCAGCGCATCGCGGACGGCCGGATAGAGCGCGCGATACTTGGCGTAGCGATCGGCATAGGCGGCAACGAGCGATTTGTCGGGCTCGACCGTGCGGGCAACCGGTGGCGGTGTCAGCGTTTCGAAGGGATCGTCGCCAGTCGCTGCGATGCGGCCCATGCGGGCGGCACCGAAGCCTCCACCGTAGTCGCCTTCGGCAGTGATATCGAGCGGACGATCGAGAACCGCCGCCATGATCTGCAGCCAGGCCTCAGAGCGCGAGCCGCCACCGACGGCAAACGCGCGATTGATGTCGGTTCCGGCGTCATTGAGGACGCGCAGACAATCGCGGAAGGCGAAGGCAACGCCTTCGAGCACCGCCTGCGTCAATTCGGCTCTGCCGGACGTGTGGCTCAGCCCGACGAAGACGCCGCGAGCGGCGGCGTCATTATGCGGTGTGCGCTCGCCTGAGAGATAGGGCAGGAAGGTGACGGGCGACGGCTTGGCCGGCTTTGGATCGAGCCCCTTCGTCAGTTCCGGTGCCGGCGTTTCCAGAAGATGCGACAGCCACTGCAGGCTGTCGGTGGCCGACAGGATAACGCCCATTTGGTGCCAGGTGCCTGGAACGGCGTGGCAGAAAGCATGTACGGCGCCTTCGGTGTTCGGCGAGAAGGAGGCGTTGGAAACGAACAGCACGCCCGAGGTACCGAGCGAGGCGAAGGCGGCTCCCGGCTTGACAGCGCCCATGCCGACCGCACTCGCTGCGTTGTCGCCACCACCACCAGCCACGACCGGCGCCTTGGCAATGTCCCAGCGGGAAACCAGTTCTGCACGCAACGCGCCCGATGACTCGGTGCCCTCGACCAGGCGTGGCATATGGTCGAGCGAGAGATCAGTTGCTGCGAGCAGCTCTTTCGACCAGGCGCGTTTGCCGACATCGAGCCACAGCGTACCCGCGGCATCCGACATGTCGGAAACATAGTCGCCGGTGAGCCAGAGCCGGACATAGTCCTTCGGCAGCAACACCTTGGCAGTCTTGGCGAAAATTTCGGGCTCGTGCTTCTTCACCCAGGCGAGCTTCGGCGCGGTGAAGCCGGGCATGGCGATATTGCCGGCGATGGCGCGCAGCTCGGGGCAGCGCGCTTCGAGCTCGCCGCACTCGGCGGCCGAGCGGACGTCGTTCCACAGGATGGCCGGGCGGAGCGGCCTGTCGGCCTTGTCGAGAAGCGTCGCACCGTGCATCTGGCCTGAAAGACCGATGCCGGCCACCGCCGACAACTCCTTCGGGTGGCTCGCCTTGAGCTGATCGATGGCGCTCTGTGTCGCGGCAATCCAGCTATCGCCGTCCTGTTCGGACCAGCCAGCGTGCGGGCGTGACACTTCGAGCGAAGCGGAGGCGGTGGCGATGATTTTCTCGCCGTCGCCGACGAGAACGGCCTTCACCGACGATGTGCCGATGTCGAGACCGAGATAGGTAGTCATGGGCTCCTCCCAGTATGACTTGAAATCTGAATTGTTCTGGTTTCGCGCTACAGGAGATTGTCGCGCAGGAAGATGTCGATGCGGATCCGCTCCTGCTCGTCGATGATCTGCCAGTCAGACGTCAACGACAGCAGCACACGGGCTGCCGAACGCACTTCATGGCCCGGATCCTGGTTGATCACCGCGTCGATGGTTCCTCTCACCAGCGCTTCGCGGTTCTCCTCGATGAGTTCATGGGCGATGTAGACGATCTCGCGCACCCGGCCGCTGGCTTCGAGCGCCGAGATAACGCCAGCATTGCCGGCGCCCACATTATAGATGCCGGCAAGATCGGTATGCTGGCGCAAAAGATCCTCGACCAGCTTGTGAACGCGAGCCGGGTCGTCGCGCCCTTCGCGCAGGGCTATGACGTGAACACCCGGAAAGTCCTGCGCAATGACCTGCTCGAAACCGAAGCGTCGTTCCGCATGGTCACGCAGCGCTAAAGAGCCAGCCACCAATGCGACCTTGCCGGTTTGGTTCGGCAGGAAGCGCCCGAGCAGAGATCCCGCGGTCCGCCCAGCGGCGGTATTGTCGATGCCGATGAAGCGATCACGGCGCGAGCTGGGGACGTCCGATACCAGCGTCACGACGGCCACGCCATCATTCTTCAAGGCGTTGATTGCCTCACGCACGGCAGGATGGTCGAGAGCCGCCACTGCGACGCCGGCGTAATTGTCTTGCCGAATTTCCCTCAAGGCATCAGCGAGTACCTCACCATCAAACACATCAACGTGGCGGATGTCGAAGTTGGCACCTTTGTAGGGCAGCCAGTCTCCAAGGCGCTGAATGGCCGTCTCAAGGGCCTCAAAGAAGGGATTATGCCCTCGGGGCAAGACAAAGGCGAAGCTACTCGTGCCCGGCTGTACGCGACCAGCAAGGCTCGATGGCGCATACCCGAGCTGACGGATCGCGTTTTCTACCTTCTCGATGGTCACCGAACGAACGCCATCGCGACGGTTCAGAACGCGATCAACCGTCGCTACGCTGACGCCGGCTGCTTCGGCAACCGTCCGCAAGGTGATCTTCATTGAGGGCTCCAGCCTTCAAAATGAGTTTTTTCACTCAATAAGGCTATGCAATTCCCTCGTCAATGCGCAATCAGCCGGTTCAAACACTCATGTGAACAGCGTTGGGATGGCGCGACGCCGGTAGACTGAGGACCAGCGTCGCGCTTTGATATTATCTGGAAAGGGCGTCGAGGACGCGGACCCACGAGCGAATGCCGCCGTGGTAACTTGAGACCTCATATTTTTCATTGGGCGAGTGGATACGGTCGTCGTCGAGGCCGAAGCCGATCATCAGGCTGTCCATGCCGAGGATCGATTTGAAGTGGCCGACCACCGGGATGGAACCGCCCGAACCCACCAGGGCCGGTGCCTTTCCCCATTCAGCCTCTAGGGCCACCCGCGCCTTGCGCATCGCGTCACCGTCGATGGCGAGGTGGACGGCCGGACTGCCACCGTGCTCCCGGAACTCGATCCTTGCATCGGGCGGCAGCTGGTCCTTGACGAATTGGCGGAACGCCGAGCGGATTTTCTGTGGATCCTGCCCGGCGACCAGACGAAACGACACCTTGGCCTCGGCGGTGGCCGGCAAGACCGTCTTGAAGCCCGGACCTGCATATCCACCGGCAAGGCCGTTGATCTCGCAGGTGGGCCGTGACCAGATCTGTTCAAGCACTGTTCTGCCTGCCTCACCGGCCGGCGTGGTCAGACCTGCACCACCCAAGAAGGCTGCGGAATCGAAACCAAGGTTTTCCCAGTTGGTTCTGAGTTCGGGCGAGATATCGCTAACGCCGTCATAGAAACCGGGGACCGTGACGCGTCCTTGATCATCATGCAGGCTGCCAAGGATCTTCGTCAGGACGTGAAGCGGATTGAGCGCTGCGCCGCCAAAAGACCCGGAGTGAAGATCATGGCTGGCGCACCGCAGAGAAATCTCTTCGCCGACCAGGCCTCGCAGCATGGTGGTCACGGCCGGCGTCTTGCGGTCCCACATTTCTGTGTCGCAGACCAGGGCGACGTCGACCGATAACTCTTCCTTGTTCGCTTCGAGGAAGGGGATCATCGAGGGAGATCCGGATTCTTCTTCGCCTTCCGAAAAGAAGGTGACGTTGACCGGCAACTTTCCAGTTTCTGCGATCAGCGCACGGCAGGCTTCGAGGAAGGTCATCAGCTGACCCTTGTCGTCTTGCGCACCACGGGCAAGAATTCGTTCGCTGCCGTCAGGCTGCTTTTTTACCACCGGTTCAAAGGGCGGCGAGTCCCAGAGCTCCAACGGGTCGACCGGCTGAACGTCGTAATGCGCATAGAACAGGACATGTGGCTTGCCCGGGCCAGCCTTGGTGTAATGGCCCACCACCATCGGATGTTTTGGGGTGGGGCGGACCGAGGCGTCGAAACCAAGCGCAGTTAGCTCGCCTGCCAGCCAGGCTGCAGCGCGGGCGCAGTCGTCTTTGTAAGCCGGATCGGCAGAGATGGACGGGATGCGCAGGAAATCGAACAGGCGATCGAGGCTGTTGGGGAAGTCAGCATCGACGTGGGAAATAACGGCATTGACAGACATCAGCGTCTCCAGATGAGAAATCATCCTTATAGTCCATCTCTGGCGGATGCGACGAGCCCAAACGGCTGCGGCGATGGCGAAGAATCGAATGGCCGGTGGTTGCCGAGCGCCCTGTGTTTCTATTCGTAACTTTACGCAAAATTAACGATAAAAATCTTGTCACCGGGCATTATCTGGTTGCGGTTCGTATTAATTGAAATTTTTTCCGAGAGTTAGGTTTTTCTGACTTTCCGCAACGTTAAAATTCAGGGTGGCAAAATGCCGGCTCGTAATCATTGGGAGTGTTGTCCGCGCAGAAAAGATGGAAAGGTTCTTCGCCTTCAATCGAAGTCGCCCGTATCATCGCTTTTTAGGGAACGGACCGAGCTTAATACATAGGGTTTTTCAGATATTATCATTGATAAATTTTCAATGAAGAAGTTGATACTTAGTTTAAGCGACGATGACCGCTTTTGTTTTTGTCGGTAAAACGGTTAGACGAAAGTTATGTGTGTCAAAAAAATAGGATAAATGGAGTGTTTGTAACGTTTTTGCCCGATAACGGCATAGCAATTCGTTGGATATTGTCCGCTTTCGCTTCGAGAGCCTTTATCTGTTTCCGAATGTGTTCTAGAAGGAACCTGTTTGGTCGGTCATGCGTTTTCCTGCGAAAAGTAGCTGAAGCGTGAAAACAGATGCCCCGAACTAACGACCTTTCGGGCGGCTGGAGGTAGGGTCGAGATCATGAATACGCCAGACGATATCCTCGCTGACGCAGTCGGCCTTCGCACATATTCGAGTGCAAACAAGATCTTTGAGGTGATTGAACGCCGATTGTTTGGTCATGGCGCAAGTCACGTATTGATCTCCGGTCTTCCTATGCCAGGACGCCCGGTCGAGCCCCTTGTCCTGCACATTCGCTGGCCGGATGTGCGCTCCGAGAGGGGGCAACTCATTACGATCAACAAGGGCGATCCTGTGTTGGAGCGCTGTCGCGTCGCCCATCGGCCGTGTCTCATTGATGGCGTCAGCATTTCGGGACACTCCGATTTGGTGGCTGCTGCTGGTCCTGAGGCTTCTGCGCGCATCGTCGCCGTTCCGATTACCTCTATTCCGCCCTATCAGGCAGCTGTGATCGGTCTTGGCGAGGCTCTATCGTTGACCGAACTCGACCTCGTTGCCTTCGACTTCCTGTGCAACCAGGCGTTTCGGCGTCTCAGGGCTCTCGGCTATCTTGTCGATTCCCGTCCCGGCGATCTTTCGGCGCGTGAAAGACGTGTTCTTGAGCTGACGGCGCTTGGCATGACGGCGCAGGAAATTGCCGAAAATCTCAACATCTCGCAACGGACCGTCCACGCTCACCTTCAGAATGCCGGCGAGAAGCTGGACGCTGGCAACAAGACGCAGGCAGTGGTCGAGGCGTTGCGCTACGGGCAAATCTCGCTCGCCAGCTGAAACAGGCATCAGCCGGTAAAGTTCTTGGGCCCGTCGGCACGCTGACGGGCCTTCTCATTTGTCGTCCGGCATTCTCCTCTTTGCATCCATTGGCAGCGTTGAGATGCTGTCGCTGGCCGGGTTAGAAAGGCTGAAGACACACCAATAGCGCTAAGAGGGATGCGAGCATGTTGGAAGAAGGCAAGATTTACATCGGGTCGAGCCAGAAGCCGGAGTACCTGACGCTCAAGCTCGCGAACCGGCACGGCCTCATTACTGGCGCGACCGGCACCGGCAAGACGGTGACCTTACAGGTTCTGGCCGAAGGCCTGTCCGATGCCGGCGTGCCGGTTTTCTGCGCTGACGTGAAGGGCGATCTGTCGGGCATTGGCGCGCCGGGGGAGGCGAAGGACTTCCTTGAGGAGAGAGCGCGCGCAATTGGCTTTTCGGAGGAGTATCAGCTCCGGGCCGCCCCAGCTGTGTTCTGGGATCTGTTCGGCGAAAAGGGCCACCCCGTACGGACGACAGTATCCGAGATGGGACCGCTCCTGCTGTCTCGCCTCCTGGAGCTCAACGACACCCAGGAAGGAGTGCTCAATATCGTCTTCAAGGTCGCGGACGATGAAGGGCTGCTACTCCTCGACCTCAAGGATCTTCGCTCGCTGCTCGCCTATGTTGCCGAGAACGCTGATGCTGTCGCTGCCAACTACGGCAACGTCGCCAAGGCGACAGTCGGCGCCATCCAGCGGCAACTCCTCGTTCTGGAGCAGCAGGGCGGTCAGCATTTCTTCGGTGAACCTGGCTTGCAGATTTCCGATCTGATGAAGGTGACAGGCGATGGCCGAGGCGCCGTCAACGTGTTGGCTGCCGACAAGCTGATGCAGACGCCACGCCTCTATGCCACTTTCCTGCTGTGGCTGCTGTCGGAACTGTTCGAGGACTTGCCGGAGGTCGGCGATCTCGACAAACCCAAACTCGTCTTTTTCTTTGACGAAGCGCACCTCTTGTTCGACGAGGCGCCCAAGGCGCTGATCGACAAGGTCGAGCAGGTTGTAAAGCTCATCCGCTCCAAAGGCGTTGGTATCTATTTCGTAACGCAAAACCCGCTCGATATTCCGGAAAGCGTGCTCGCCCAGCTCGGCAACCGCGTGCAGCACGCGTTGCGTGCCTACACGCCGCGCGAACAGAAAGCGGTGAGGGTGGCAGCGGAGACCTTCAGGCCCAACCCGGACTTCGATACCTTTGCTGCGATCGCCGAGCTAGGGCAGGGAGAGGCGCTGGTCTCCATGCTGGAAGGCAAGGCCGTCCCGTCGATTGTTGAGAGAACCTTGATCCGCCCACCATCGTCGCGCCTTGGGCCGTTGAAGGACGACGAGCGAGCGGCGTTGATGGCAGCGAGCCCGCTTGCCGGCGTTTACGATGAGGCAGTGGATCGCGAGTCAGCCTTCGAGGTCCTGAAGGCGCGCGCCAACGGAGTGGCGCAAGCGCATCAGCCAGCCGAGACGCCTCGTGCAAGACGTGAAAGCCCTGGCTTCAGCGTGCCGGATTTTGGTTGGACCCGCAGTCGACCGAGTGAGCCGGAGCCGGACTCTGTCCCCGGCGAATCGGGGCGACGTCAGCGCCTGGATGAGTACGAGAGTGCGAGCGAACGCCGGCGCCGAGAGGAGCGAGAGGATCGGTTGGCTCGCCGCGATACCTATGGCTATGGCGGAAGGCAGACCGTGGCAGAAGCTGCCATCAAGTCGGTTGTACGCTCGGTATCAAGCCAAGTTGGCTCCCAGATTGGCCGCGCACTGGTTCGCGGCGTACTAGGAAGCTTGCTCAAATAGCATCGAGGCAATGAAGTACGGAAGCTTCATGCGCTCCGCCTCACCAACTCGCCGCCGGCGGCTCTTTTCGCGCCGCTGCCAGAGTGTCAATGCGCTGGGCAGTCTCTGGGTCGTCTAGCAACTTATCGAGCGGGGCGCTCATACGCCGTCGCCAGTTGGGATGCTCGGTGATGGTCCCCGGCAGATTGGGCTGCTCTTCGAGCGCCATGATGTCCTCGAGCGGCGCGAGCGCGATCCTGGAGCGAGATCGCCCGATGTGGCGCAACGCCGCTTCTACCACCGGTGCCGGGTTGTCGGGCGACGGACGCGGCTCGCTGCCGCCGAACGTGGCCCATAAAAGGCCGCGATCCCAGGCTCGTCTTTCATCTTCTCGCTCCCGGTTGGAATCGAGCGGGAGACGTCCCAGCTTTTCCGCCCAGTCGAGGTCGCGGCCCGTCCACCATCCGGCCACGGTGCTGGTATCGTGGGTGCCTGTCATGGCAACGCTCTCCGGCGGATAGTCCTGCGGTCCAATGAAGCCGTGGTCGAGAGCGCGCTCGAACCAGAGGACGCGCATTCCGAACATGCCTGTTGCATCGATCGCCTCGGCAAATCCACCGGGCTTTGTTCCCAAGTCTTCGGCGACGATAAGAGCCTTTGTCCGGTGGGATTCGAGCGCTGCGAGACGCGTGAGGTCGTGGAACGGATAGGTGAGGTAGGCGCCGTCTGCAGATGATCTTCCCTCCGGGATTACCCACAGACGTGATAGTCCGAAGGCGTGATCGATCCTGAGGCCGCCGGCGCGGGCGAGTGTCGATCGAAGTGTGGCGATCCAGGGAGCATAGCCGCTTTCGTTGAGGCCTCGCGGTGAGAAGGTGGTGAGCATCCAGTTCTGGCCGAGTGGTCCGAGCGGGTCGGGCGGTGCGCCGATGGTAAGACCGTCGAGCAGGTGGTCGCGCATGCTCCAGCTATCGCTGCCACCGGTGTGCACACCAACGGCGAGATCGGCCAGAAGGCCGACAGCCATCCCGTCCGCCTTGGCGTGGTCCTGTACGGCCACAAGGCTCTCGTGGGCTAGCCACTGGACGAAGAGATGGAAGGCGATCTCATCGGGATTCTCTGCGGCGAATTGACGCACGGCCGCCCCGTCCGGATCGTGGAAGGGTGCTGGCCATGTCCGCCAGCCATCGAGCCCGCGCGCCCTGAACCGCACATCGAGCGCGTCGAACGTCGCATGGCGGCGTAACCCCTCGCCACCGGCGAGGCTCTCCCTGACGACGCGGGACCGAAACTCCGGCGAGAGTCCTGCAAAAATCGCGCGCAATTGAGCAAGCCGCTTGGGCAGCGCGCTCTCCCAATCAATCAGTGTGTCGCCCTCATTGCTTGGTGGCAGCGGCGGCAAGCCGACCAGGGACGGATCCCCCATCGCACCGTTGAGGAACAGCCGGCTTGACGGCGAATAGGGGCTGAAGCCGATGCCATGGCCGGGGAACAGGGCATGCACCGGATTGATCATCACGACGTCGGCGCCGCGCGCTGCAAAGCGCTTTATCGCGTCATCGAGATGGCCAAAATTTCCGAACGGCTGCGGCGTTGCGCCACGAAGAGAAGGAATCTGGACTGATGGTCCCCAGACGCGGCGCTGTTCTTCGAGGCCATCGAGCCCGTGGCAGCGCTGTGGCGCAACGGCGAGCGTCAGCTCGCGCGATCCGATCGATAGACGATAATAACCGGGCTCATCAATTGCCGGAAGTTGCCCACCTTCGATCTGCGACACATGGCTTGTGCCATCTTCTGCAATGACGTCCGCGCGGACAAGGCTGGAAGGAAGCTGGATCGGCTGTCCCACATCGGCCACGATCAGCGCGGGCGGGCGCCGACGCTCGTCTTCAATCCGCGACAGGCTTTGCTCGATGGCCGCTGCGCTGTCAGCCGGGTAGCCCAGTGCCGTGGCGATGGCTCCGAGCGCCTCGTCCGTCACCTCTTGCTGGCGTCCGGCAACATCCCACCAAACTCGCACAAGGCCGATCGCCGCCGCGAGTGCGTGAAGCTCGGTCATGTTCGCCTCCCTTGAGGCCGCGACGGGATATTGCCCGACGTTGCCAAAAACCCTGCCGGAACCGGCTGCTAGGACATTAGTGAGCGGAGGTTACGTTTTCCGGAACACTGCGGCAATCGCCGCTGTCAGAGCTTCGTCAGGCCAGTAAGGTCCGGTAGTTCGGCGACCGGGCGCATGTCGGGATACTCGTCGAGCGCACCCGTGCGGTTGATCCAGACTGTACGAAAGCCGAACCTCGCCCCGCCGGCAACATCCCAGCGGTTCGATGACTGGAAAGAGATCGCGCTCGGGAAAACGCGGAAATGCGTGGTCGCCATCTCGTAGACGCGCGGATCAGGCTTGTAACAGCCAATCGTGTCGACCGACAGAACATCGTCGATGATGTCGCCAAGACCCGCAGCCCGGATCGCCCGGTTGAGCATCAAGGGGCTGCCGTTCGACAGGATGGCGATACGGGTGCCCGCGATCTTCAGGTCGCGAAGAACGGCTGGAACTTCGGGAAAGCAATCGCAACGGCGATAGGCTTCGAGCAATGTCTCTCGCAAGTTCGGGTCGACCTGAGGGTAAGCTGCAAAAGCCGCGTCGAGCGCATCCTTTGTCAGAGCCCAGAAGTCCTTGTACGCACCGGTGGTCGACCTGATCCAGGAGTACTCGAGCTGCTTGGCACGCCATAGTTCGGAAAGGCGCTGCGCATCCGGGCCGAGTTCGGCGGCATGCCTGCGGACGGCCGCGTGGACGTCGAACAGCGTGCCGTAGGCATCGAACAGGAAGATCGGATGGTACATGCAGCTGTCTCCGCTCATAGCAGCCGATTCGAAAGATCGGTGGCTTTCGCAACTTCGGTATCGGATATATTCGGTTATCTGGAAACCGGCAAAAGAGACATGCGGAAAAGCCTGCAGAGGGGCGGGTTTCATCCGGCTGTTTCCCTGTCGCTATGATTTGCGGCACGGTTGTGCGGCTGCCGACAAAACGGAAGGACAGTATCGTGGCTTGGTCTCAGACCTGGACGTGGTTGGATGGAGAGTGGCACGAGGGTAACGTGCAGATCATGGGCGTCAGAACCCACTCATCGTGGCTCGGATCGTCGGTATTCGACGGTGCCCGTTATTTCGAGGGCGTTGCGCCCGATCTGGATCTGCATTGCCAGCGCGTCAACCGGAGCGCGGTCGCCATGGGGCTCGAAGCGCTTCACTCGGCCGAGGAGATCGAAGCTCTGGCGCGCGAGGGCTTCAAGCGGTTCTCAAGTGACGCTGCGCTCTACATCCGCCCGATGTACTGGGCTGAGGATGGCGGTTTCATGGGAGTGCCGCCGGAGGCTGGGTCCACGCGCTTCTGTCTCAGTCTCTACGAATCCCCCATCCCCACGATCGAGGAGGGTTACGCAGTCACCACCACGCGCTATCGCCGACCGCTCCCCGAGACCGCTATTGTAAATGCAAAGGCTGGTTGTCTTTACCCCAACAATGGCCGCGCCATGCTGGAAGCCAAAGCCAAGGGCTTCGACAATGCGGTCCTGCTCGACGTGCTTGGCAATGTTTGCGAACTCGGGACGGCAAATCTGTTCATCGCCAAGAACGGTGTGGTGATGACACCTGCCGCGACGGGCGTGTTCCTCGCCGGCATAACGCGCTCGCGCATCATTCAGCTGCTGCGGGATGACGGTTTTGACGTTCGCGAATGCGTGCTGAAAACCGAGGACCTGGCCGGAGCAGATGAGATTTTTGCTGCAGGCAACTACGGCAAGGTTACGCCGATCCTGCGTTTTGAGACACGCGAGTTCGAGGTTGGACCGGTGACGCGCCGAGCCCGCGAACTCTACTGGTCCTACGCTCACGCCTAAGTAGGTAGCTTTCTCGGCCCATCCTCTTGAAAATGCCGCCCCGGAGACGGACATCAAGAGGATGCGACCCGGCGGCCAAGAGCCGCCGACTGACATATCGTAAGGAGGCCGAGATGCGGATTGCAACGGCTCTAGGACTGACGATCGCGCTTTCGCTTGGCGTCCCTCTTCCGGCGGCGGCGGCTTCGGCTGCCTTCATTCACAGGCCGACCGAGCCCTTGGCTTGTCCAGCTGGGGCAGGGGGAAGTCTGTGGCAAGGCTACTTCCACGGACGAAAAGAAGTCGACTTCGGCATCATGAAGTACCAGGACGTCGCCGACCGGTATTGCTTCAAGTCCGAACAGCTCTGTCGCAATTGGCTTTACAATATGCAGAGCGAATACGACCATTTCGTATGGTCTGCCGTATGCACGCGGTTTGGTGGCTGATCGTCAGCGGCCCTGCGGCGGCTGAGTTATCGGGCGCGGCCGTCGCGAGCGCTTTACGACGACGGGAATAACCTGAGGAGGTGCGCGCTCTCCTACGGGATCGCCGTAGACGGATTCCTTGGTCCTATCACGGAAACCGATATGGATGATTGGGAAATCCGGCGTCTCGGGCTGCGGCGTTGTGTCTGTTATCGGAGGAGATAACAGGCCTCGGCTGCGTCGTGAAGCGGCTTCACGCAACGCCAGCAATCGCTCTTCTGAAACAATCTCGGCTGGTTGCCCCATGCGGCGTTCGGGGCCTCGGTATGCGGGGTCGTTTCGCCGGCGGCGGTCCGGACCGAAATAGCCAGATCCTGTCTTCACATAGACGCGTGGTCGCCCAAACACGGTCATGAGCCGTTCGGCGAGGTAGTTCGACGACATCGGCTTGACGGCTATCTCATCGATACCGGACATGACGGCTTTCTGCACGTTCTGCCGGCTTGCGTGCCCCGTCATCAGCAGGATGGGCACCATGCGGTTGATGATGGCGCCGCCGTGACGAATACGATCTGCGAAGGCAAAGCCATCCATCGGCTCCATCCCGAGATCCGACATGATCAGGTCGACATGCTGCTTCGTCAGGAACTCGAAGGCCTGCTCGGTATTGGCGAACTCGTGAATGTCCTGGAAGCCGAATTCCTTGAGCATGCACGCAACGAAGTAGCGAAAGCGGGGGCTATCGTCGACGATAATGATCGTCCGGGCGATGAAATCCGTCAGCTTAGGCATGGCGCCCCATCAACCGTTGCACAATTTGAATCAAGAAGCCGGAGCGCGAACCACCCCGAAGCGCTATAGCATTGATAGAGTCAAGCACTGCGTCGGACAAGTTCTATTGCTGCATAAAGAAAGAGCTCCGGACAAACCGGAGCCCTCAAATTATGGCTTGCGTTCGTGCGAAGACGCGAAGTCTCAGCTGGCCTTGGCATAGAGTTCGGCAACGAACTCCCAGTTGACGAGATTGTCGAAGAAAGCCTCGAGGTACTTCTGACGGAGGTTACGGTAGTCGATGTAGTAGGAGTGCTCCCACACGTCGACGCCCAGCAACGGGGTGGCGCCGGCAGCAAGCGGATTCTCGCCATTCGGCGTCTTCGAAATGGCAAGCTTGCCGTCCTTGACAGACAGCCAGGCCCAGCCCGAACCGAACTGGGTCATGCCGGCTTGAATGAAGTCGGCGCGGAATTTGTCGAGACCGCCAAGATCTTCGTTGATCTTCTTGAGAAGCTCGCCGGGGATGGAGCCGCCACCGTTCGGCTTCATCCACTGCCAGAAGTAGAAGTGGTTGTAATGCTGGGCGACGTTATTGAAGAGCGGCGCATTCTTGCCGAAGGAGCCTTTGACGACTTCCTCGATGCTCTTGCCTTCCCATTCTGTGCCCTTGATCAGGTTGTTGCCGTTGTTGACGTAAGCGAGGTGATGCTTGTCGTGGTGGTATTCAAGCGTCTCGCGCGACATGTACGGGCCAAGCGCATCATAGGCGTACGGAAGGTCGTTGAGCTCAAAAGCCATGGTCGTCTCCTCAAAAAGCGCGTTCTGAAACGGAGCATCTCCGCTTGGCGGCGGTGCATTGGCAATAGATAGTCATTTTCCCTGATGCCGGCAATGAGTCACGTGTCGATTCATGGCTCCCATGCGCAAATCGGTGAATAAATGGAATTAGTTAGCTCTGCCCATCACCTTTAACGCAAAGGCATACTCAAGGGCCGTTTCCTTCAATTCATCGAAGCGGCCGGATGCTCCACCATGACCAGCATCCATGTTGACGTGCATGACCTGAGCGTTTTCGTCAGTCTTGAGGGCCCTGAGACGGGCAAGCCACTTTGCCGGCTCCCAATAGGTCACGCGCGGATCAGCGAGACCTGCGAGCACGAACATCGGCGGATAGTCCTGCGTCATGACGTTCTCGTAAGGACTGTAGGACGCGATCAACTGGAAGTCCTCGATGTTTTCAAGCGGATTGCCCCACTCGGGCCACTCCGGTGGCGTGAGCGGAAGCGTTGCGTCGAGCATGGTGTTGAGCACGTCAACGAAAGGCACTGCCGCCATCACGCCGCCCCAGAGCGACGGCGCCAGATTGGCAACGGCCCCCATCAGCATGCCGCCGGCCGAGCCGCCATGCGCCACAATGCGGCCTTCCGAGGTGAAGCGTTGTTCGCAGAGATACCGTGCCGCTGCGATGAAGTCCTTGAACGTGTTGGGCTTGTTCTGCCGCTTTCCGGCGAGATACCAACGATGCCCCTTTTCATTGCCACCGCGGATATGGGCAATGGCGTAGACGAAGCCGCGGTTCACCAACGATAGGATGCGGGTCGAAAATGAGGCGGGAATGGCAATGCCATAGGCCCCGTAGCCGTAGAGCAGGCAAGGTGCCGAGCCGTCGAGCGGCGTGTCGGCACGGTAGAGCAGGGTGACCGGTACACTTTCGCCGTCGGCGGCAGGCGCCATGACACGACGGGTGATGTAGTCTGACGGCTCGTGCCCGGACGGGACCTCCTGGGTCTTCCTCAGGAAGCGCTCGCCGGTCTCCATGTCGTAGTCGTAGACCTGTGCCGGCGTGGTGGGCGACGAGTAAGTGAAGCGAACCACGTTGGTGTCGAACTCATAGGAACCCGACAATCCAAGCGAGTAGGCCTCCTCGGGGAAGGCAATGGCATGTTCATGGCCGCTGGAAAGCTCGCGAATGACGATACGCGGCAGGCCGCCAACGCGCTCAAGCCGAACCATCCTGCCCCGAAAGACCGACATCGAAAGAATAAGGCGGCCCGGTTCATGGGCAACGACGTCGATCCAGTTGTCGCGGCCCGGGTTTTTGAGAGGCGCGTTGACGATCTTGAAATCCTCGGCGCCGTCGGCATTGGTCAGGATGTAGACCCGGTCATCGCCGTCATCCTCGATCGAGTATTCGACTTCGGTATCTCGTGCCGTCACGAGACGAGGAGAGCTGTCAGGCGCTGCGGCGTCGATCAGACGAACCTCGGAGGTCTGATGGTCGTGAGAGTCGATGACGATGAAGCGTCCCGACTGGGTTTTGTCGACACCGCAGAAGAACCCTGGGTCTTCCTCGACATAAACGACGATATCCTCCGAGGCCGGCGTGCCGATTACATGGCGCAGCACTTTCTCGGTACGGTGATTGTCGTTGATGAACGTGTAGAAGAAGGAGCGGGAGTCTGCCGCCCAGGCGACACCACCGGAGGTGTTGGGGATCTCGTCGGGGAGATCGGCGTCTGCGTCCAGGTCGCGAACGCGGATGACGTGGAATTCGGAGCCGGTATCATCGACGCTATAGGCGAGCAGCTTGTGATCCGGGCTATGGCTGGCGCCGCCCAGGCTGAAATAAGGCTTGCCACGAGCGAGTTCGTCGGCGTCGAGCAAGAGCTCCTCGGGGCCGCCGTCGCGCAGTGTTCGCACCAGGCGGGGATGCTGCGCCCCTGTCAGGTAACGGCTGGCGTAGGCATAGGGACCATCCGGCAACGGCACCGAAGAATCGTCTTCGAGAATGCGACCCCGCATTTCGGCCACGAGTTCTTCCTGCAGGCCGACAGTGTCGGCCATGAAGGCGTCACAATAGGCATTCTCGGCTTCCAGATGGGCGCGGATGGTCGGGTCGAGCAGATCTGGGTCCCGCAGAACGTCCTGCCAATTGTCGGCGCGAAGCCAGGCATAGTCATCGACGAGGTCGACGCCATGAATGGTCGTCACGACGGGCCGTTTCTCGGCGCAAGGGGGCTTCATCTCGGTCATGGACGCTCCGAAAACTGCAAAACGGCTGGAGGCATATCCCCAAAAGTAGTAGCGGGGCAACAGCCAAACACCTCGCCGAGCAATCAAGTTCCGACAATATCGAGATCGGACGTGCCCTGACGGTCTTCAGTTTCGACGATCCAGCAGTCACTGTCGAACCGCCGTTCCGATTGCAAGCGAGCGTCAACGTCGGACTCTGCAGCGCCCGACATCAGCGCTTCAAACACACGTCCGCCGGCCACGGACGGATCCAGGTCCTCAATGTAGATCTGAGGAGCGGGGCCGTAGAGATCAGCGGTGCCGTCAAGACGCGAGACTTTGATGAAAATGGCTCCGGCTTCGTCGGCTCCCTTGCGAACCACTGCCGTGAAAAAGCCGGCGTCGTTGCGCCGGCGAACATACGCTGAAACGAAGAAGTCGGAAGTGATACGGGCCATTGGCGTGCTCAAGCGCGGAACATCCCGTTCAAATCACGGACTTGTTCAGGGAGCAAGGGCCGGATGCGAGAGACACCCGCGGTCAGGCGGAGCCGAAGATGTCTAACGTCGCTTTTCTACGGCACACAGTTCCGGCGCTAGAGCCCGCCGACCTTGACCAACTGCGCAACGAAGGCCTCGTCGATCGCGCCGGTCTGCGGCAGGTTGTAGTAGGCCTGGAAGCGTTTGATGGCCTCTCGCGTTTCGGCGGACATGATGCCGTCGCTCGCCACTGGTCCGAAGCCCTGCTGCGCCAAGGAGCGCTGAATGCGGGCGATGTTCGTATCCGCCCCACTTGCAACCGGGGTGGAGTTCGTGGCGGTCACGACGGGGGATGGGCTCGCGGGCGACGCGGCGGCTTGCGGTGTGCTGCTGGCAACAGGCGCGGGCCTCTTCGCGACGGGCGCCGTTGAAGCGATGAGGTCACCGATACCGTCACCGGTCGCCGCCGCCGCGCGCGAGCCAGCGGGAGTAATAGTTTGCGTCGCAGTAGCGCCCGGCTTCGGCATCGGAACCGGTGCAGAAGCTTGCGCAGGCAACGAGGCTACCGTGATAGGATCGGTTGCGACCGCCCCGTCGCCGTTTTGGCTTGTCTTGGGCCTGACCGAGCGAATGGCAAGAAGAACGTTGTTTGACGGCAAGCCGGTCGGCGTCAGTCTGAACGCCCGCTCGAAAGCGAGAATAGCCTGCGAAGTCTGCGGACCGTCTAGGCCGTCGATGTCGCCCTTGTAGTAGCCAAAATCCTTGAGGCCTTGCTGTATGTCGGAGATCAGGCTGTGGTCGGTCGCGCCGACAGTCGAGCCGTCCGACGATCGAAGCACCGGTGCCTGAGGCGCCTGGATCGGTGCTGTCGCAACCGGCCGCGTGCCGACGAACAACGGCGCCGGGTGGGCGCGCGGCTGCAAGGCGAGAGCATTGGTCATGATGGCGACGGCGGTTGCCGTAATCATCACCCCGCCGACGGTGGCCATCGGATTACCGACGGCCCCCCTGAACAGGAGGGCGACAAGTCCCGTTTTTTCCTGGGTCTTGCGTCCTGCCATATATCAGGCCCTCCGCGCCACGCGCTGGATCTGGTCAATGTCCAGAACACGAGAAATGGGTTCCACTCCGTCGCGAGACGGCTGCATCGGCAGGAGAACCGTCACGGTAGTGCCTTTGCCAAGATCGGAATCGATCATCACCTGGCCGCCGTGCAAAGCCACGAGACCCTTGACCACGGAAAGGCCGAGGCCGGTGCCTGCCTGCTTGCGGTCATAGCCGGTTTCCGCCTGGAAAAATGGACTGCCAACCCGTCCAAGATCCGCTTCGGCGATGCCGATACCATTATCTCGCACCGCTATGGCCATACGGCGGCCTTGCCGGCGAACCGAGCAAACCACGAGCCCGCCGCGGTTGGAGAATTTCACGGCGTTCGACAGAAGATTGAGAACGATCTGGCGGCAAGCGCGCGGATCCGCCACCAACTCGGGCAGATTGGGCTCGATCTCGCAGGTCAGCGTGATCCCGGCCTTTTCAGCCTGAGGCGCCATCATCTGGCGGCAGCGATCGACAAGCGGGCCGACGCGGAACGCTTCCGGAGTGACGTCGAACGATCCGCATTCGATCTTTGACAGATCGAGAATATCGTTGACCACCTGGAGAAGATGCTCGCCCGACTCCTTGATAAGCCCAGAATACTCCCGCTGGCGCTCAAACTCGAATTTGCCGAACAGTTCCTGATTGAGAATGTCCGAAAATCCGATGATGGCGTTGAGCGGTGTTCTGAGCTCATGGCTCATATTGGCCAGGAATCGCGTCTTGGCGAGATTGGCCGCTTCGGAATCGGAGCGCAGATTGTCGAGCTCGGCTTCGTGCTGCTTGCGTTCGGAAATATCGCGTGTGACGGTCACCACCGCATCGTCGCCTTGCTCGTCGGCGAGATGCCGCATGTGCGACTCCACCCAGATCCAGCCATCCACGTCCTGCTCGTCGCCGCAACGAAGACGATACTCGACGCGGGCGGACCCTTTATGAAGCGCCACGGAAATCGCAGAAAGATAGGCCGGCCGATCCCCGATATGCACGCGCCGGAAAAGACCTTCGGCCAGAAGATCAGCAGGCCGTACCGACAGGAGGCGCATGCCGGCGGGTGACGCGAAGGTGACGTCGCCGGAAGGGTTATGGCAGGTTACCAGGTCACTCATCGCTTCGGCGAGCAGACGATAGCGCTGCTCGTTGCGGGCGATGGCTTGAGAGGTCGCCCGCTCGCGGCGCTCGATGCTGACCGCAACGCCCGAAGCGTAGCCGAGAGCGACCACGCAGGCCAGGAAGTTCATGGTGGTGCTGTCGCCGGCGAAGGCGAAGACGCGCTCTGCATCTCCCATCACCGTAAGAATAGCAGTGAGAATGAAGCCCGCCGCGCTGATTAGAGCAGCGCTGGCCACGGTCGACCTCCGGCCAGAGAGACCCGCTTCAATCGGCGCAATGGCAAACCAGACAACAGCAAAGGAGCCCAGGCCTCCTGTATGGAGGGCGACCCAGACTGCAAGAGTGGTCAGAATGGCCGCGGACGCAAAATAGCCCTGAGCCAAACGGCCTGTCCGAGAAACGAACAGCGCGACGAGAATTTCTAGGCCGAGAATGGAAAGTGCGGTTGCGGTGAATCCGGCAGACGACGAATCGACAGCCAGTGCCGGAGGGATAAGGCCGAAGGCCGCAAACCCGCTGATCAGGTGCGAGGCGATGAAACCCCTATGTCTGTTGACCTCGACTGGATCGTCGACCACCGAGCTATGCACAAGGTGATCAAACGAGCGCTCCAGCGCGGCTCTGATCTCACGGTTACGCAACACGCATCCCCATCGCAGGCGGGTTAGCGATCTTCGTTGGAATGACCTCCGAAGACGCCGCCGACATGCCGGCCCTTGGATTCGGAAGCTGTCCGCTGTCAACGGGTCAGCTTCAGAGACAGGCCATTTGTCTTTTCTGAAACCACGGTGCCACGTGCCCCTTTATGGAATGTTGATGGAAGGCGTGACGAACGGAGTGAGGCGCCTTCAAAAGCGGCTTTGGCTGAAAAGATCGAATTCACGGTTAAGCGGAGGTGAACGCGTTGTTTTGAGGTTCGGAGATCAACAGTAAGCTTGGAGATTCCCCTGGAATCCTTGGCGAAATCAGCAAGTTGTTAAGAATGGTCACAAATTTCCGTCGAATTTCCGTGCAATTTGAATGATCGGTCTAATTCGATCATAAAACCTCTTTGCTATACCTCGGTTATCAACGGACGTCGGCGGCTTCCGTCGGAAAGATCCGAACGCCCTCAAGGGCGATGAACAACAGGGAATTGTCACATGATGTTTCTCTTGAGGACAGCGTTCTGGCTGTCAGTTGTCATCTTCCTGATACCTGTCGATCACACGGCGCAGCAACAGGCCCAGACGGCGAGCGTGCAGCCCATCGGCGCGCTCGAGGCGGCGAGTGCCGCTCAGGAAACGCTGTCCGACATGAGCGGCTTTTGCGGGCGAAACCCCACGGCCTGCGAGATTGGCGGTCGGATCGCAACCACCTTCTTGCTGAAGGCGCAGACTGGCGCTCGCATGGTCTATGATTTCATTGATCATTCGCTTGCCGATAAGGCTGCCGCCACAAACATCGATCATGGCACACTGACGTCGACTGATCTGACGCCCGCCTGGCGCGGCCCCGGCAAGGCGCCGCAAGGCATCTAAGCCTCATACACGCTATGTACCGACCTGTGTTTCCCTGCCTGGCGATCCATGTTCGCCGGGAACTTGACCGCTGTGGCCGAAAGGTCCGGCGGTCACTTTCTTTGACGCGGCCAGCGGTCTATACCGGAGTAACACAGCAGATCGGAGATGAAACGTGGCGGCGACGCTTGAGGAAATCCGCGAAAACTTCTCGCTTCTCGATGATTGGGAGGACCGCTACGGCTACGTCATCGAGCTCGGCAAGGAGCTGGAGCCCTTGGCGGAAGGCGACCACAGCGAAGAGAACAAGGTACGCGGCTGCGTTAGCCAAGTCTGGCTGAAGCCGCATCTGTCCGGCGACAAGGTAGATCCTGTCCTCACCTTCCTCGGCGATTCCGACGCCCTCATCGTTCGCGGGCTGATTGCCATCTTGCATGCGACGTATTCTGGCAAGCATGTCTCGGAAGTCCTGTCGATCGACCCGGAAGCAATCTTCAGCGAGCTCAATCTTCGCGAACATCTAACGCCTCAACGCTCGAATGGTCTGAGGTCGATGGTCGAGCGCTTGCGGAAGATCGCCCAGGAAAATCTGAGCTAAACGCGAAAGCGGCGTCGATCTTGTTCCTAGAGCAATTCCAGGAAAAGTGGGAACCGGTTTTCCGCCCGGATTTGCGACCTAACAAAGAGATAGAGCGTTTCGGGTGAAACTGTTTTCACCGGAAATGCTCCCGACCAAGGTTGGCGTCGGGCAGGTTGCTCTAAAAGTTTAATAAAAAGCCCGGCTGAAAAGCCGGGCTTAGACTGCTGACAAATCAGGCCGGGCCGATTAGCGGCTACGGCGACGCTGCTGGCCAAGGCCCATCTTCTTGGCAAGGTCGGAACGAGCGGCGGCGTAGTTGGGGGCGACCATCGGGTAGTCGGCAGGCAGGCCCCACTTCTCGCGATATTCTTCCGGCGACATGTTGTAGTGGGTGCGCAGGTGGCGCTTGAGCGACTTGAACTTCTTTCCGTCCTCAAGGCAGATGATGTAGTCGTTGGTGACCGACTTCTTGACGGGGACGGCCGGACGGATCGGCTCTGCTTCGACTTCCTGCGGAGCGCCGCCCTGAACGCGGTTGAGAGCACCGACGACGTCGAAGATGAGGTTCGGCAGTTCCGCAGCGGGAACTGAATTGTTGCCGACATAAGCGGCGACGATATGTGCGGCAAGGTCGATTATCGTCAGGTCGTCTTCCATCTCGCTCATCTTTGTACCTGTCCTGCTTGAATACGGATATTTCTGTTGCGTCTCGTTAACTTATCAGTCAGGGGAGAACTTTTTGAAGAATTCTACCTGCAAAACCGCAACAAACCCATGATCTGTTGTCGGACATGTCATTACAGCGCTTCAAAAATGAAAACAAGTGGAACTTCGATAAGCGTGACGCCAATACGATGAAAACCGCATCGCCATCCTGCGAATGCTAGGAAAAGTCCGCCAAGACGCTTGTTGCACACTAAAGTTGCCTAGGGCTGGAAAAGGTGTGATTGGCGCGTGCTTCAAACATATGTGTCAGAAAATTGGCCGGTGGTCCCGTTGCTTATGATTCGCTCGGTCTTCTCGACGAGATTGTGCAGAATAGCGCAACCTTACAACGCCGCCGGATAGCCGTTGCAGCTATCAACCGGAATATGCGCTCACATGAATACTTGCTTGCTCAGGCGCGATCGCGTTTGGTTTGCGGCGCTTCCGCAGGCTTTTCGCCTTGACCTGTTGTGGCGACAGCTCCGCGCACCGGAGTGCCTGTCTGTGTTTGCGGAATGTGCTGTGGATTACGCTTCGATGTGTTAGCTACCACGCCACGCCAGCGGTCGATCATCAGTAAAGCCGAGCGAAGCGATACCATCTCGTAGAGGTCAACGAGACGTTTGACGTCGAAATAGTTGCGCGTGTCCTCGACGCCGGAGAACAGGATCACCCGAGTCGCAACGCCAGTGTCGACGCCTGCAGCTTTGAGAGAGATCGCCAGCGGCTCCCCTCCGACGTCGGCCAGCAGACGCACCAGGAACGGGACATCAAGACCCGTGAGATCGGACAGAACACGCGACATGGCCTCGGTGTTGCGCTGCAGACAGGCGCGCGCAAGTGTGGCCACCTTCTCGGGATCGGGCATCGGCACGCGGGGTAACGGACGGCGAGCGGCGAACTCCCGGAGTGCGGCGATTTCGAGAGCCTGAATAACCCTGCGGCGGCCGCGACCGTCGAGATCGAGAAACAGGTCGATCAGGTCAGTATCTTGGACGTCATCCATGCGGGCTGCAAGCATCTTGGCCAGCCGCGGATTCCCTCGGGCGTGCTCAACGAGATGCCGGACCGCGTCAGCCGAGAATGTGATCGTCGTGTTGGCGGCAAGCGACGGCAGTCCATCGGAACGCATCCGCTCCAGCAGCGCATCGACCACTGACGGCTGGAGATTCTTGCGCGCGGCGATCATCTCAAGATGGCTCGGAGAGGCGGTGGCCACCAGCGCCAGCAATTGGCTTTCGGAAATGCTTCTCGCCCGTTCGAGCATCACTGACGACACGGGGAAAATATCATGCAGCAAAGCCCGCATGATCGAGGCAGGCACTTCTTCATAGTTGGAAAGAAGGGTCGCGATCCGGATGCGGTCAGGTAGCGCCGTCACCTTGAGCAATTGCGCGGCGAGTTCCTCGTACATGGCGACTTCGGAACGTGTGTGCACGGGCTCCGTGACGTAGAGTTCGGTGGCATCCTTGAGAAGTGAGCGAGAACGCGCGCCGTCGCTGCCTTTGACGAGGCCGAAAATGCCACTTGAAAAGGGGGGCGACGCCATTTCAAAGCCATCCCGAACAAAAGGTTTCGACCGCCGACGATGGAAATAACAGTCGACAGTCGAACATGCCGAGAATGCCGCCTAAATCGTAAACCATTTGTTAACTCTGGCGGCTGAAAAATGGTTAGACGAGGCGAAAGTGCTTGAGCACGGCAATCGACCCAGCGCGTTATTCGCTTTGAACCGTTCCGGCCTGGAGGGTGCCGTGGGGAAGGTGATTGTTTTCGGCCTGCCGGCAGTCCGAGCGCGTCGAAAGCCGACAACCGGGTTTTGCGAGGTGACCGTCCTGCCCAGCCGGGCTGATGACGAGCGCGAAACCGTCGCTTCCCCCAAGTCCTCGAAGAAACGTTCGGAACGCAAGACGAACAGCATGTCGCGAAGGCCTGCATCGGGCTGAGGGACCTGTGTTTCCAGATCGCTTAGGCTTGCGCCCACGAGGCGAATCCTGGAAACTTACTCCGAAAGATCGGAGTGAGCGCTGTGGCCGCGGGTTTGGGTGACTGGAGAGCTAGCGGATGCTTGGCTCTACTCTTGATCACAGTGACCGCTTGCGGTCGACCGACCGGGGATTTTGGTCGCGCCGAACCATCATTTCTGCACGACACTATTTTGCCTGCAGCCGGTGATCTGGTTGCGTCGCAGGCACGCAAAGAACCTGTGTCGAGCTTTCCGCTAACCGACGACGAGATCGAACTTCGCAATCGTGCCTGGGCTTTTGTGCGGGCGCCGCATGTGCGCGACTGGTGGCTCGATACGCTTGTTGAGGGGGAGCGCACTCGCATTGTGCCGGTACTCAAAGGTGGCAGCGCCATGTCACCGGAGATTGCCGCCATGTTCCCGCAGGTCGCGTTGCCGTTGCTTGCGCCTGCATATGACCGCAGCCGCTACCACTCCTATCTCCTGTCCGACGGTCGGATTTCGACGGAGACCTTGTGGATCAAGGTGATCGACGACGCCAATGCCGACACCTCGCTGATCCCGCCATTTTGCGCGGTTGCCGCGCGCGTACGACGCGACGATGTCGGACGGTTGGGGGCACTCAAGAGCCAACATGTGGTCGAGGCTGGACTTCTTGAAGGCGCCGAGGCGCGCGTTTGGGAAAACGAGCAAACGATCGCCTGGGTCTGGCAGGCATTGGGATACCGTGCGGCCTCATACAAATATGCCATCGATCACTTCGCAGTCGAAGCGCCGTCCACTTTGGTGGGCGAGGCCAATCGCGCCTATGAAGCCCTGGTCTCTTCAAAGTGCTTCGGTGCACCGTCAATCAGAACGGCAATACCGCGGGAGCCGGATCGGCATTCGCGTCTGATGAATGCACCTGATCCCTTCGATGAGCCTGTGCCACAGAAGTAGGTCGTGTCACTGACTGAAGGCTGGCTGGCACTGAAGTCCATCGACGGCCGCATCCGAGCGGCTACGATCCTCGAGATCTCCGGCAAACAGCCGAACGAGCAGAAATCCGGTATCGACGGGCAGCGACATCGTCTCTATGGAATCGATCCCGGCTGCCTGGCGGGCCGCGTCGAGAGCAGCAGTACGGCCAACCAGAAGGTCGATGTTGGTTCCGCGCAGGTCTTCCCGTGACGTGGTGGACAAAACGCGTCCGTCCTCGGCCATGGCGGCAACCGACCAGTAAGTATTGGGCATCGCTCCGGAGAGCCGTATCGGCCCCGTGTCCTCGTCGAAGCGACAGACGGCATTGAGAAACGCAGGGTCGAGGTCCGCGTTGGTATTGCCGCTGTCGATACGCGCAAGCTTGCCGTCGGCCTTGCTGAAATCCATGTTGGTGAAAGCCAGGTCGCGGGCGTGATTGGGGGCAAGCAGGACTGCCCCTATGTGTGTAAGGCCGGCAATACAGAACATGGCTGCGAACCAGCGAAACCCCGTGTCGATCATGACGCGGCTCCTTCGCCGCAGCCGAGGGGTGTGACCACCGGCAATTGGTCAGGGTTCGGCGCTCGAGCTGCGAGGGCAGGTGAATAAAGGCGCAGCGTCAGGCGAAGGGTGGAAAGTCCACTGGTTGGAACGAAATCTCCGGGGCGAACCTCACGCCCAATCGATATGCGAATCTGGCGGGTCGAACCGAAGGTCATCGCATCTGCAGCAGTGAAGCCGAAACGGTTCGCCGGGTTGCGGGGAAGGTGACCGTCACGATCGGACACGGTCAATGTCCACAACACTCCTTGCGGCATCGGGCCACTGAGCAAATAGGCACATGCTGGCATGAGAGGTCTATTGTCACTGCCTATTTCGGTTATCAGCTCTATGCCTTCACTTGGCCCGATACCGCCGCCGCCGCGCCTGGCCGCACGTGCGGCCTGATATGGGTTGGATTTGCCGGCATCGGTTTGCATCGACCACTGACCAATCGCCTTCGTCCCCTCAAAGCGAAGATTTCCAACGGCCCACCAAGCCGAGAAGAGGCCGAGCAATATCCCGGTGAGCATGACTGCGATGAAGCGAAGGGTAGCGAGCACTGGTGCGACCGGTCAGTGAGGAGTTGCTGCGTTGGGTGTATCAAGCAGCGAGAGGCCGCCGATGACGGTACTGGCCCCGTCGGACACCGAAGGCGTCACGAGGCCAACTGGCTGGTCCGGCGCCGATGGAGCGAGGGCAGCTTCTCGGGCCTTTCCTGCGGGCAGGCGCGCCCGCATGCTGGCACCAATATCGCGGATCACTGAAATCGCTGCTGGCGTCATGACTGTTGTCGAGACCATTGCCGCCGGCGCCGCAGCAGGCGTGGCGGTAGGCTTGCCGCTTGAGGCAACAAGGTCGGATGGGACTGGCACACCGGGAATGGGCCTGAAGCCGAGGCCATTATGAATCGGCTCCATGATGGCGTGCCAAGTCAATGCCGGCAGGCTACCTCCGGTCATATTGGCGGTCGATGTGTAATCATCGTTGCCGAACCAGACAGACGCGGCATACCAGCCGGTGAAGCCAACAAACCAGGCGTCTCGGTAGGCCTGGGTCGTACCCGTCTTGCCGGCCTGCATCTGGCCGGGAAACTTTGCCTTGCCACCAGTGCCTGCATTGACCACGGTCGACAACACGCTGTTCATCTCGTAGGCGATCTCTTCGGGCAGTACCTGTTCAGGTGGTGGTTCGTCGCGCGCCCGATCGTAGGTGACGACGCCAGCACGAGTCTTGGTCCATTCGATGGCATAGGGTGTCGACTTCAGGCCGCCCGTCGCAAAGCCCGAGTAGGCGCCGACCATATCGAGGGGCGTGACTTCTGCGACACCAAGCGGCAGGGCGCGTGTGATCTTGAGCTCCGTGCGAATGCCGAGTTTGTGAGCCGTCTCGACGATCTTGCCGCGACCAAAGCTTTCAGCCAAACGCACGGGGACGGTGTTGATCGACTTCGCGATAGCGGTCCTTAGAGAAACGCGTCCGGAATAGGAGCGGCCATAGTTGCGCGGGCTCCAATTGCCGATGGTAATTGGCGCATCCGAGATCATGTCATCGGGGGCAAAGCCATTCATGAAGGCTGTGGCGTAGACGAATGGCTTGAAGGAGGAACCCGGCTGACGAAGAGCGTAGACGGCGCGATTGAAAAGGCTCTCGCCATAATCGCTGCCGCCGACCATCGCTCGCACGGCACCGTCAAGGCTTTGAACGACAGTCGCGGCCTGTTTGACCTTATATTGCTGGCCGTACTGTCTGAGGCTGTCGGCGATTGCGGCATCGGCCGTCTTTTGAATCATCGGGTCAAATGTGGTTCGTACCGTGATGGTACGATCTCCTGGGGGAGCTATGCGCTTGACCTCATCGAAAGCCCAATCGAGGAACCAGTCCGGTGCGTTGCCGTTTGCGGAGGCGACCGGCGTTGCCGGGGTGCGCCGCGCAGAAGCCACTTGTGCTTCAGTCATGAACCCGGCTTCGACGAGGTTGGAAAGAACCTGGTTGGCGCGGGCGCGAGCGGCGGCGATATTATTGTTGGGCGAATATTTGGTCGGCGCCTTGTAGAGGCCGGACAACATCGCCGCCTCGGCGAGCGTCAGCGATTTGACCGACTTGCCGAAATAATACTCCGACGCCGCAGCGACACCGTGGGTGCCGCCTCCCATGTAGGCGCGGTCGAGGTAGAGCTTCAGGATCTGGTCCTTGGTCAGCTGCGCCTCAAGCCAAAGTGCGAGATAAGCCTCGTTGATCTTGCGCTGGAAGGTTCGCTCGTTGCTGAGGAACAGGTTCTTGGCGAGTTGCTGCGTGATGGTCGAACCACCCTGGACGACGCCACCAGCCTTGGCATTGGACACGAGGGCGCGGAAGGTGCCGAGCGGATCTATGCCGAAATGGTCATAGAAACGGCGGTCTTCCGTGGCGAGAGTGGCTTGGATCAGATAAGGCGGCATTGCGTTCAGCGGCACGCTGTCGTCAAGGAACATGCCGCGTCGGCCAATGATCGTGCCCGCCTTGTCTTCGAAGGTTACGGCATAGTCGCCGCGTGCGCGCCAGTCGCCTTCGGTCGCCTTGAAGGCCGGCATGGCAAACAGCAGAAGTACGATGGAGCCTGCGGCGCCCAGCGTGGTTCCCTCGGATGCGAGCTCGAACACCGCGCGTTTCCAGCCACGCATGCGAACGAGACTGGAATAGTCGATCAGGCTGCCCCAGAAGCGAGAGAACCCCTGCGATGTGTTCCAGGCAGCCGAATCCACAAAGGCGTCGATTCGGAGAAGCCAGAGGCGCCAGCGCGGATTGCTCTTGAATTCCGGCACGGTAGAGCCCAAGCGTTAGGGATGTTCGGAAGCCGAAAACTAACCTTTTCCGACAGCAGTTACCAGATCGCAGAGAATAAAGATGGCGGACGAAACCGGGAATGACGCGAAGCTGCCCTTCTGGCGCACCAAAACCCTGGAGGAAATGACGGACGCCGAGTGGGAAAGCCTGTGTGACGGCTGCGCCCGCTGTTGCCTCAATAAGCTAGAAGACGAGGATACCGGCCGCGTCGTCTACACGGACATCGGCTGCTCGTTGCTCGATGGCGAGAGCTGTCGTTGCCACGATTACGCCCACCGTTCAGAAAAGGTACCGGAATGCGTTCGCCTTACGCCTCACGAAGTGAGGACGCTGACATGGCTGCCCTCCACCTGTGCCTATCGCCTCGTTGCCGAGGGCCGAGACCTTTATGACTGGCATCCTCTGGTATCAGGTGATCCGGAAAGCGTTCACAATGCCGGGGTCTCTGTGCGAGGCAAGACGGTGCGTGAACAGGATTGGCCCGTCGAGGAATGGCAGGACCGCATCGTCACATGGCCGACGCGATTACCTGGCCTGATGGGGCGCAAGAGACGGCGGCGCTGAGCGCCACCGCTCATGAAATTTCATGGCGACTCATAGAGACTCATGGCGGCTCACGGAGCTCGATCGTCGCGGCACAGCTTTTGTGCGTCAGTCGATGGCGACGAGTACGTCGGAGGCCTTGACGACGGCCTTGGCGGCATCGCCGACCTTCAGGCCGAGTTCGTCGACGGCTTCGTTGGTGATGGCCGCAGTCACCTTGGCGCCGCCGACAACCTCTAGGACAACATGGGCGGTGGTTGCCCCCTTGGTGACCTTGATGACTTTGCCCTCGAGGACATTGCGGGCGGAAATCTTCATATTAAAGCTCCATATCTAGGTAGACTTTTCGCACGGAGCGACCTCGTTACTAGACGCTCCCGGCAAGCAGAATACGGCAATTGTGATTTTCTGGGATGTCAGAAAGGTGACAACTTGCCTATAGCCGGTGCGATATTTGCATACATCTTGGGCGGGATGCATTGCGTGATAGGCTTGAGCATCGCCTGCCGGTCTGCGACTTACAAAGTTCGGGTCGATGTGGCGGAAAGCTGAACGGTAGAACGCGGGGGAGGGCTGGTAAAAGATGGCGAGCGCTGACAGGGGCGACGACAGCAGACATGGTGTTTGGGATGACGTTCAGGCGATCGCCATGGGGACCTTCTTTGCTGCGATCGGGATTGAGTTCTTTCGCGACGCCCATCTGGGTACCGGCGGTACGGCCGGCGTCGCCTTCCTGATCCACTATGTCAGCGCATTCGGTATCGGCCCGGTGATCTTTTTGCTCAACCTGCCGTTCTATGCCTTCGGCTGGGTGACGCTGGGGCGCGAATTTACCCTGAAGACCTTCGTGGCCGTGGCCCTGTTGTCGGTCGAGAGCTATTTCATGCACGACGCCTTCGCCATCGGCTACAGCGCTCCATGGTTCTCGGCGATCGCCGGCGGAGCTCTCACGGGTGTGGGCATGCTGATGCTGTTTCGCCACAAGTCCAGCCTTGGCGGCATTGGCATCCTCGCCGCCTTCGTCCAGGAAAGATTGGGCTGGCGTGCCGGAAAGTTCCAGCTGGGCACCGACCTTGCCATTCTCGCGACGTCGTTCCTGGTGCTCAGTTGGCAGAACGTGGCGCTCTCGGTGCTTGGAGCCGTGGTTCTCAACCTCGTGCTGGCCGTCAATCACAAGCCCGGTCGTTACAACGGCTATTAAGTTCTCGGGAGAAAGGCCTGCCCATTCGTGGCGCCAAATATCTAGCGAAAAGGCAGAGCGCTATCCAACAGCGGGGGCGTTAACATGGGTACGGTTCCTTGGCTGCCAATTGCCGGATTTACGCCGGACATTAGCGCGAGGATTGAACACGCCATCGCTTCAGGGCGGCTCGATGGACTACACGGTCTGGTGCTGAGGCTGCGTGGCCAAACGATTGCCGAGTTTTACAGGCGCGGCCAGGACAACACTTGGGGGCTCGACCTTGGTATGGTCGAGCACGGTATCGATACGCTGCACGATCTGCGGTCCATAACCAAGAGCATCGTCGGTCTGCTCTATGGGATTGCACTGGATCAGGGACTGGTTCCTCCTCCCGAGGCTGCTATTTTTGATGTTTTGCCCGGTTATGCCAATTTGGCCGATCATGCGCATCGCCAGATCACCATTGCCCATGCGCTGACAATGAGCATAGGGACGCTTTGGGATGAGACCGTTCCGTATACAAGCGACGCAAATAGCGAAATTGCCATGGAGCGGGCGCCGGATCGCCTGCGCTATATACTGAGCCGGCCCATTATCGAACAGCCTGGTCGGACTTGGAATTATAACGGAGGCGCTGCCGCGCTGATTGGAGCAATCATCTCGGTAGGGGGGGGGCAGCCCATAGAAGAGTTTGCCAAGGAGGTACTATTCGATCCGCTTGGCATCGAGCGCTTCGAATGGGTCCATAGCTGGGATGGCATCGCTGCTTCTGCGTCCGGCCTGCGGTTGACTGCCCGCGACCTTGCCAAGCTTGGCGATCTGTTATTGGCGGGTGGTGTGTGGGACGGTCTGCAGATTGTTCCAGCCGAATGGGTCACCGCCTCAACGACGGATTATTTTTCGGTTACTCCCGATAACGGCTATGGCTATTTCTGGTGGACGGGGCGTGCGATGCTGTCGCCTGCCAGCAGTCAGTTGCCCTGGTATGCCGGCTTCGGCAATGGTGGGCAACGCCTATTCGTGCTGCCGGCTGCCGGTGTCGTTCTCGCGGCTTTTTTCGGCAACTATAACCAGTCTGGCTCCGCCCTGCCGCCAACCTATCTTTGGAGCGACATAGTACTGTCAGCTCTTACCGGTAACGAGGGCTGATTTTTTCCATTTGCTCTTCAGGTCACGCCGACTTGCGGCGCGGAATCGGCACCGTATCGGCCGCGTCGGCTACTTCACGCCACGCTGGTTGCACCCCCTCCAGTTCGCGCCATTCCTTGAGGAGGACGCGGCGGCGACGAGGATAGCGAGCACCGAGATCGACGGCTTCCGACATGCGATCGACCCGGAAATGCCGATAGTCGGCCCTGAGTTCGCACCAGGCGGTCAGGACGCGCACTCTTTCGAAGAAGGCCACGGCAATCGGCCAGACGACGCGGCGCGAGGCTATTCCCTTCTCGTTGACGTAGGAGAACTCGAGCCGGGTCTCGTTTCGGATCGCCGTCCGCAGCAGCGAAAGGTCTATACCGTCGTGATTGGCATTCCAGGCGGGAGCGACGATCAGGCCCGTGGCGTCCATTCTGTCGGCGAGATCCGAGGGTAGGACCGCTGCAATCTTGGCCAGCGCGTTCTCGGCCGAGGAGGCCAGCCTTTCGTCCGCGCGCGTTGCAGCAAGGCGCGCGCCAAACACCAGGGCCTCGATCTCGTCTTCGGTGAACATCAAGGGCGGCAGCATGAAACCTGGCTTCAGGACATAGCCAATGCCAGCTTCACCGTCGATCGGAGCGCCCTGGCCAATCAGGGCTTGGATATCGCGATAGAGCGTCCGTAACGACACGCCAAGCTCCGCCGCAAGCTCCGCTCCCGAAACGGGACGGCGGCGGCGGCGCAGGGCCTGGACTAGAGTAAGGAGACGCTCGGCGCGAGACATCGTGTGACCCAATGGGTTTGCAACGGATTCGAACAACAAATGTGCGCTGATCATGCCAGCACACGCGACCGGCGTCCAGATCAACGATCCTGTTTTGTTCTGAGATCGAATGTACGCCAAATGGTGTCGCTGAGATTGCCCGGATGACAGCGCTGACAATTTTCGCCGCCCAATAGAGGGCGCTTTCGCTATTCGGTGAGCGCGTCGATGGCGCTGGAGAAGGACCTGTCGGTCCGTTGATAGCATCGGGTGATTCCACGGGAACGTCGATCTGCCAAGCTTCCGGACAAAGATGGAGCTTGGCGCGTGGTAGGCCAAGTGTTCAAAATATTGATCAGCGATGTGTTTACTCATGACAAATTTGAAAGTCGGTATTCGAGATGAAGGCGCGCTCGACGCATTGGCCCGATCGGCCGCAATGGGATGGGGCGCCTGGCAAATGGTCGCTTTGCCCTTGCGATGGAAATGGCACGACCCAGAACCTTCATCGTCTCCGACCTCTTCGCCTGCGATGGTTCGGTCGGTCGGCCGGCCCTTCTCGAGCTTAGGCTGTGGCATCTGCGATGCCCAAAATGAGTCTTGCTGCTACGGCTTTCCCGGTTCGAAAACTAAATCCATAATGAATTAAACAATCAAAGAGATTATAAAAAACAAAAAGAAATAAACGAAAATGACGATCCTTCATGCCCGTCGGAAGCCGGTCGCGATGCGCCTGTGTTTGGTGCGGAGCCTTCTTCGGCCGTTCCCATTGAGGTCAACGCTTGATCTGTTGGACCGCATCTTAGGGGGCACAAACTGGTATTGCGGCATTTTCCGAAAAGGGTCCGGAGCAAGCGATCTGTGGCGTCTGCGCGGTAGTCTATTGAAGCATTGGACGCCATTTAGACATCGCAGTTCTAGCGTTCGGAAGCAGCGAAAATGCTCTCGCCAAGGCGACATATTAAGAATTTACGATCCGTTATGACGGTGGTCGATGGAGAGGTGCGGGCCCGAAATTGGGAGAGCCTCAGTCAGAGATTGCCTAAATCAACACATGAACGGAAAATCGGTCACTTCAGAACTTCCGCGCAAGTGATTCAGTCGACTCGTAAATTAGGGCCACCTTGAATCGACTCTTGAACGGATGTGGCTGGGTTTGCGGCTGGCTTCTGAATCAAAATCTCAGCGACCGGAATCAGTTCATGAACTTGCTGAATCTTTCTACGAGATTGCCCGGAATGCCGGCCCGAAGATCGAGGACCTAAGTGCTGGCAGGGTGGGCTGCCTTGCGTTCTGACCGTCGAAGAAATTGCCGCGCAAATGAGGATGTTCCTCTGCCGATCGGGCTCCTGCGAGGCCAGATGTACCGGGCGCAGATGAGTCGATGTGGCTCTATGCAGATCTGCGAGTTGGTGCTTGTTCCGGCTCAATGAGCTCAAAATGACGCGTGAAAAATCCGCTCGCCGTAAGGGTGATTTTGATCCTCTGTTGAGCGCGGCCAAGTTGGCCTTGCGCTCTTGGTGTGCTTGTGGGGTGCCGCTGGCTAAGGCATCGCCTAGGATCAAAAATCGCGTAGAAGTTGTATATCGATATTGCTTGAACAGGCGCTCTCCAACCTCAGTCCAGGGCAAGGTGAGTGTCGGGTCCTGCCGCAGAGAAACTCGTTGGCCTGCGAAGCCATCAGGATTGCTTTGATCCAGATATTACCCGGACGATCGACGGACAGACGCGAACGAGACGATGATAGGTGGAGGAGGAGGCGGACTGGTCGCAATGCCGAAGCAGAAGCCGCCCACAAAGCATGACGCGACATCCCGTCGGCAATGACGCGCAGCGGGATGGTGTTCTCAATGTTGTCTTGGCGATATCGTGCGACCGTTCAGCAACGCAAACGAAACCCGCTGACTTATCCTTGATTAGGGATGGCGAGATTCAATGACGCGCCGAGTTGCACCGACGACGGAGCTAGCCCGCGCCGTCGGACGGGGACGGCGCGGGCTATAGCGCTGAGGCCCAACGAGGAGGGGTGTCAAGCCACGGCGCATTTTGTCGCGGCAAGGGCGGCCGCGATTTCATCCTTGAGAAGAGCCCGGTGATGCTTGAGATCGGCGAGGACATCGGGTCCGGCCGGCTCCTCAAGAGTCTCGATGCGGAAAATCCGCCGGTTAATCTCCTGATATGCAGTGGCAAGGTCGCAAAAAACCGCATCGAACAGCATAAGCTGCTCTATCGCGTTCCAGCTCTGTGGGAATTCCAGCGAAAGCTCGTGCGGGATGCTCATTTCCTCCACCCCCTCTTTTGATCGTCCCGAGGCTAAACGCCTTGGGGCAACAGGGCCTTGAGTTGGATCAAAAGTCGTATGCGTGTCATTCACCAACAGGGGTTTTCCTAGGCTTGCGAGACACGCAGTTGTTGCCCGCCCCCAGTGCTCCCGGCTGACTAAAGTGTCGCCAGCGGCTAGTCGGATCTGTCGTCCCACAGGTAAGAGCGAGCTTCGATGGATGACCTGTGCGGTTCAGCTTGCCGATGTTCATGGACCGTTCAGCCTGGGACAGCTAAGCTCCCGTTCATGATCACTAATCGCAAGCAACTCCGTCTCGTCTTGGCGTGCGTCGCGGCGCTTTCCGTCCTCTCGGGACAAGCCGCGGCGGCGCGTTGCCTCACCCCGGCCGAGGCTCAGGCTGTTGTCGGCAAGGGTTCCGTTCAAAGACTGAGCGTTATTGCGCGCGTCGTCGGAGGTGAAATTGTCGACGCCCGTCTCTGCGAAGGAGGCGGAATTCTCATCTACCAGCTCGCCGTGATGCGCGATGGTGGTCGGGTCGACAACATCACCGTCGACGCAACGTCTGGTCAGAGGCTTCGCTGAATCGGGAATCGGAAAATGCGGATTCTTGTGGTCGAGGACGACCGCGATCTGAACCGGCAGCTCGTGACTGCCTGCCGCGATGCGGGATACGCCGTGGACACTGCTTTCGACGGGGAGGAAGGACATTTTCTCGGCGATACCGAACCGTATGACGCAGTCATTCTGGATATCGGTCTCCCCAAGATGGACGGTCTCAGCGTGCTCGAAGCCTGGCGCCGGGACGGCCGCCTCGTGCCGGTCCTCTTGCTGACCGCCCGCGATCGCTGGAGCGACAAGGTGGCAGGTATCGACGCCGGCGCCGACGACTATGTCGCCAAGCCCTTCCACATGGAGGAGGTCTTGGCGCGCCTCAGGGCATTGACGCGCCGCGCCGCAGGGCGTGCTTCGAATGAGGTCGAGGTCGGTCGGGTTCGGCTTGACGTCAAGGCAGGGCGCCTCACGGTCGACGGCAACCCGATCAAGCTGACCTCGCATGAGTTCCGCCTCATTCAGTACCTAATGCTCCACATGGACAAGGTCGTCTCGCGCACCGAACTGGTAGAACATCTCTACGATCAGGACTTCGACCGCGACTCCAACACGATCGAAGTGTTTGTCGGCCGGCTGCGCAAGAAGATGGGCATCGATTTCATCGAGACGGTGCGTGGCCTCGGCTATCGAATCGTGTCCGGAAAATGAATGCGCGCCTGAGAAAAGTCGGGGAATGGCTCACGAGTTCGCTGGCGCTGCGACTTGTGCTGGCGTCGGCGCTTTGGGCGACGATTGCCTTGGCCATCTTCGGATGGCTGCTGACCGAGCTCTATCGCGCCAGCCTCATCCGGTCCTTTGACGAACGCATCATCGTCTATGAAAAGACGCTGGCTGGCGTTGTCGCATCAGCGCCCGAAGGGAGCGTGCCCGATCCTGGGACGATGGGCGACCCGCGTTTCGGCCGCTATCAGTCGGGATGGTACTGGGTCGTCGTGGACGCCAAATCTCAATCGATCGTCGCGACCAGCCAGTCGTTGTTCGGCGAAGTGCTGACCCTGCCACCGCCGCCCAACAATGGCGTTGCCGTCACTGACGATGCCACCGATCCGGCCGGGACGGCGCTTCGCCACGCCGCGCAGCGCATTTTTCTAAGCAACGGCCGGATGTTCGATCTGCATGTCACCGGCAATGTCGCGGAACTTGCGGACGAGATATCGACGTTCCGTTTCCAGGTGTTTGCAGCGCTCGCCGCCTTCGCCCTTGGACTGGTCGCCGCAGCGGGACTGCAGGTTGGCTTCGGTCTCAGGCCGCTAACTGCGATGAGCCGTCGTCTGGCAGACATTCGCGAAGGGCGCGCCAACCGTCTCGAAGGACGGCTGCCGCGTGAAATCGCCGCGCTTGGCAAGGAGCTGAATGCGCTGATCGAAACCAACAGCGCCATTGTTGAGCGTTCAAGGACCCAGGTTGGCAATTTGGCGCACGCACTCAAAACGCCGCTCGCCGTGATCCTCAATGAAGCGCGGTCGGAGGGCGGACCGCTGGCCGACAAGGTCGTCGAGCAGGTGACCGTGATGCGGGAGGAGGTCGATCGTTATCTCGACCGGGCTAGGTTGGCTGCTGATCGCAAGGTCGTCGGTGCCGTGGCGGATGTGCTCCATTCGCTGGAGGGACTGATCCGCGTTCTGAGCCGCGCCTATCCCGATCGAAGCCTTCATCTCGATGCGCTGGAACCCGGACAGCCCAAGGCACGTATTGAGCGGAGGGATCTTGAAGAGCTGGTGGGCAACCTGATGGACAACGCCTGCAAATATGGACGCGAGCAGGTCCGGGTCGGGTTGTCGGTTGACCGAGGCGATCGTGATCGGCCCATGGTCGTCATTCAGGTCGAGGATGATGGACCCGGCCTGCCGCCTTCAGCCTATGCCGAGGTCCTGGGGCGAGGTAAGCGTCTCGATGAAACGCTACCAGGATCGGGGATCGGGCTGGCCATCGCGGCCGAGATTGCCGAGACCTATGGCGGATCCCTTTTGCTGGACCGGGCCGCGCTCGGTGGGCTGTCGGTGGCGTTCCGCATACCCTTGAGTTGAATTCGGTTGACAGGAGACCGAGCCATGACTGCAGTAAATGCAAACATAGGAGGCCGTTGGCGACAATAAAAAGTTGTAACCAAAGTTCGGCCATGGTTTCAGGCCATTACAAGTCTCAAGAGCGATTCGCTCAATAGAATTGGTTCCTCTCTCGGAGACCGTAGATATGCTGTTCAAGAAACTTGTGATCGTCGGCCTTACGGCCTCCACGCTGGCCGGATGCGCCACGGGCGGCCCAAATCAGAACGCGACGCTCGGCACACTGGCCGGTGCGGTCGGTGGCGCCGCTCTCGGTTCGGCCTTCGGTGCCGGCTCTGGCAAAGTTGCGGCCATTGCGGCTGGTGCGCTGGTCGGTGGCTTCCTTGGCAATCAGATTGGCGCGTCTCTCGACGCCCAGTCACAACAGTATAATTATAACGCCAGCGTCCAGGCGCTCGACACTGGTGCTCCGCAGCAGTGGCGGAACCCGCAGACCGGCGTCTATGGTACGGTCGCGCCTGGCCCGGCCATATATAGCAACAACCGCTACTGCCGCCCCTACACCAACACCGTTTATATCGACGGGCAGCCGCAGGTGGCGCGTGGTACCGCCTGCCGCAATCCGGACGGTAGCTGGCAGGTCGTCAGCTGATCCAGCTCGACCCTCGATAAATCTTTAAAAGGCCGGCTCATTGAGTTGAGTCGGCCTTTTGCGTGCCGCCGCAAGCGTCGTTCGTTACCAGTCGTCAACCATCTTCGCGCAGAGTGGTTTGGTAAAGGAGCGGTTTACGGGATTCGATATGGACGGGCGCGCGACGGTAACCGATAAGGCGGAGACTTTCCTGCGGGGGCTGACGCCGCGGGCGCGTGGCATGCTGGTGCGCCGGCTTGAGAGCGACAGCCCGGTTCCAAACGAAGTCGATACCCGGAGGCGCCTCATCCTTGAGGCTGCGCGTGCGATTGTAGAAAGCCGCAGCACGGCGCGGCAGGCCGACAGCGCAACGCGTGACATGCGCAAGCTGGTCTTCGCCGCTTTCGAGCCCTACGTGATTGAGGAGCGGCTGACCTTCCCTGCGAGCGGTCTTGTCGCTTCGGCCACCCTGTCGCACTTGTGGGCTTACGCTTGCAGCGAACTCCTCCCCAAGGAATTTGCTGTCTGGAACGACCCGGCAACTGCGCCGTCCTTGCCCAATGACGCGGCCTACAAGGAAGAGGCAGCCCGTCTGGAAGCGCTGCTTTTCGGGGCGCTTGCTCGTCACATCGAGGCCATCGCCGACGAACCCAAGCTGCAACAGCGATTCATGTCGCGCATCGGCGGCGAGGTCGCGCGCCATGAGATCGACGAGATGATTGCGGTGCGCGATCGTCTGGACGACTTGCCGACGTTGAGCGCGGCCATCGTGCACCTCCTCGATAGTGGCGCGAGCGACATGGGGTTGCTCGAGCAGATCGCCACCTACCTGACGAAATATCCCCAGACAGCCAGCTGGGTCGCCGGAGGCGTATTGCGGCGTCACAATACGGTCACGCCACTCGTCGCCTTCGCAAAATTGCTATCTCGCGGCGAAACGGCCCGACGCATCCGCTCCACGCCATCTGCTTCCGCTTTCGTCGATATGGGACTCGCCGCCGCCGACCGGGCTGCTTCACGCTTCCTTACCATCCTGCGCAGTGATCGTCATGCCGATGCTGCGATGGGTCAGATCGGCGTCTTCAGGTCGGTACTGAACGAGCTGTCGTCGAACTTTGATATCGAAAGCGACGGTCTGTGGCAGCAGCGGATGGTGGCTATCAAGCGTCGCTTCTCGGAGCTGTTGTTCGTCGAGTTCGACAAGCTTCTGCCGGCCATGCGTCGTGCTTTCCGCGTCCAGGACGCGCCTTACCCCGGCCCGGCGGATGGCGCCGAAGCCGTGTTTCTCTGTGCTGTCTTCGCTGCGGCCAGCAAGTCGCGAGATACGCTGGCCATCAATGGCCTGGTCGGACGCCTGACACCCTTGATCGATCAGGCGATCGAGCTCTATGCGCTTGATTTGCCGGTCAAACTCCGGAGCCTGAGCGGCGAGGCGCAAACGGTCGCCCTGTCGGCCGTCGACCACCTGATCAAGGCGGCGGGCTATCTTTACGGCGACGACTATGCCTCCCATCTCCGCCGCAGCAAGGAACAGCAGCTCAAGGCTTCGCGGCCGGCTGCCTGACGGTGCCTGGCTTTTTTGGAAACCTTCTCGAATTCCCCCAGAAGTCCATTGAGAAACCGCGGGCTTTGCCCTATCCGCTTTGGTCATTCGATTTCCGGTGGAAGCCCGGCGGCTCGGGAAAGAGCGTAGGATGGTATTCTGGGTCTTGCTCGCACTGCTGACGGCCGCTGTCGTTCTGGTCGTGATTTCTCCGCTCATGCGACCGACAGCGGTCTTTTCGGCGACGAGCGGCGAAGAAACGCGGGTCTATCGTGACCAGCTGGAAGAGCTGGATCGGGATCGTGAGCGGGGCCTGATCGGTGGCGAGGAGGCCAATGCCGCCCGCGCGGAGATTGGCCGTCGCCTGCTTGCCGCTACGAAGGTATCGGCCGAAGCCGCTGTGCCCAAAATAGCCTCAAGCCGCTTCGTGGCACTCGCCACCGTCCTTGTCATTCCCGCAATAGCGTTGCCGCTTTATCTGACACTCGGGCAGCCCGACATGCACGATGCGCCGCTTGCCGAGCGCCTGGCAGCAGCGCCATCGTCCGGCAATATTGTCGACATGGTCGGACGCGTCGAAAAGCATCTCGCCGCCAATCCCAACGACCTTTCGGGCTGGCGTGTCATTGCGCCGATCTACGCCCGCATGGGGCGGCTCGACGAGGCGGTCAAGGCCTGGGGGCGGCTGGTCGCCGCTGGTGATAACGACGTCGATACCCTTGAGAACTACGGTGCCGGTCTTGTCGACACCAACGACGGCATCGTCTCGCCGGAGGCGCAGTCCATCCTCGCCCGGGCAATTGCCGCCGATCCGGATCGCGCTCGCGCCCGCTTCTACTATGCCGAGGGTCTGCGCCAGGCAGGTTCGTTCGACGAGGCTCTGAAGCAGATTGATGAACTGATCAGCCGGTCGCCATCGGACGCGCCCTGGCTTGAAACGGTCAGGGCCAAGCGCCGGGATATACTCGCCGCCCTGAAGAAGCCCGATACCACGCCGGAGCCGGCGACGCTGCCTGCTGCCGGAAATGGTCCGGACAGTGCGGCCATCGCCGGCATGGTGGATCGTCTGGCCGCTAAGTTGGCCGCCGACCCGCAGGATCGCGACGGCTGGATCCGCCTGATGCGCTCCTACGCCGTCCTGAAAAACGCCGACAAGGCGCGATCGGCGCTGCTTGACGCCAGGAAGGCTTTTGCCGGCGACAACGATGCGCTGTCTGCAATCAACTCCGCAGCTCAGGAATTCGGTATCGACACGCGGGAAGGAAACTGACCATGGCCATGACGCGCAAAACGCGGCGCCTCGTTCTGATCGGCACGGTCGGTGCGGTTCTCGCGGCGGCGGTCGGGCTGGTGCTTTATGCGCTCTCCGGTGAGATCACCCTCTACAAAACGCCGACTGAAGTCGCCGAGCAGCGCGTGCCGGAAGGACGCCGCTTGCGGATTGGCGGTCTGGTCGAGGTCGGCAGCGTGGTCCGCAAGGATGGTGGGCAGGTGGAGTTCAAGGTGACCGACACCGCCAACGCCGTGCCTGTGACCTACACTGGCCTGCTGCCGGATCTCTTCAAGGAAGGGCAGGGCGTGGTCGCCGAAGGGAAGCTCGATCAGACGGGGCTCTTCCTAGCTGATACGGTGCTCGCCAAGCATGACGAACGCTACATGCCCAAGGAAGTGGTGGACGCACTGAAGGCACAGGGCGTTTGGGAAGAAGGCCAGCCGGGCGGACCGACACCACCCGCTGCTAAGAAATAGGCGAGGACGGCATGATCGTAGAATTCGGCCATTTCGCCCTTGTTCTTGCTCTGGCAGTCGCCGTCGTCCAATCGGTGCTGCCGATCGCCGGCTTCTTTCGGCGCGATCCGGCGATGATGGCGGTGGCGCCTCGGGCGTCTCTGCTGCTGCTTTTGCTGGTCGGCCTGGCCTTTGCGGCGCTGACCTATGCCTATGTCGTATCCGACTTTTCACTGACCAACGTCATCGAGAACTCCCACTCGACAAAGCCGCTGATCTTCAAGATCTCCGGCGTCTGGGGCAATCACGAAGGCTCGATGCTGCTCTGGGCCCTCATCCTCGCGCTGTTCGGTGCGGCGGTGGCGACGTTCGGTGGCAACCTGCCGCAGACGCTCAAGGCCAATGTGCTCGCCGTTCAAGGCTGGATCAGCACTGCCTTTCTGGCGTTCATCCTGACAACGTCCAATCCCTTCCTGCGCGTCGCCGAACCACCGATGGAAGGCAATGACCTCAACCCTGTCCTGCAGGACATCGGCCTCGCCATCCATCCGCCGCTGCTCTATCTCGGCTACGTCGGCTTCTCGATTGCCTTCGCCTTCGCCATTGCAGCCTTGATTGAAGGACGGATCGATGCGGCCTGGGCGCGCTGGGTCAGGCCTTGGGTGCTTGCCGCCTGGATTTTCCTCACCGCCGGCATAGCCATGGGGTCCTACTGGGCCTATTACGAGCTTGGCTGGGGCGGCTTCTGGTTCTGGGATCCGGTGGAGAATGCTTCGCTGATGCCCTGGCTGGTCGGCACAGCGCTGCTACATTCGGCTCTGGTCATGGAGAAACGCGAGGCGCTGAAGGTCTGGACCGTCCTTCTGGCCATTCTGGCTTTTTCGCTGTCATTGCTCGGCACCTTCCTGGTGCGTTCCGGCGTCCTGACGTCGGTGCACGCCTTTGCCTCCGATCCGACGCGCGGCGTTTTCATTCTCGCCATTCTCTGCCTGTTCATCGGTGGCGGTCTTGCCATGTTCGCCTTCCGTGCGGGAACTCTCCGGCAAGGCGGGCTGTTCGCACCGGTCAGTCGAGAAGGGGCGCTTGTCCTCAATAACGTGTTCTTGACCGTGGCGGCCGGCGTCGTGCTGTTCGGCACGCTGGTCCCGCTGATCGTGTCGGCCTTCGGCGGCGCCATCTCGGTGGGGGCGCCCTATTTCAATACGGTCTTCGGGCCACTGTTCGGCGCAACGTTGCTGGTGGTCCCGCTTGGGCCGATGCTCGCATGGAAGCGCGGCGATCTGCTCGGGGCCCTTGAACGGTTGTGGGGCGTGTTCGCTATCGCGGTGTTGATCGGTCTTGGCGTCGCCTGGATGAATGGCGCCACGCATCTTCTCGCGGCCGTCGGCTTCGGCTTCGCCGCCTGGGTGTTGATCGGCGCCTTTGCCGAACTGTGGTCGCGTGCCCGCTTTGGTGAACTCGGCCTTTCCGTCGGCATGCGGCGTCTTGTCGGGCTGCCGCGCTCGGCCTTCGGAACAGCTTTTGCACACGCAGGTCTCGGCTTGACGTTGCTTGGCATCGTCTCGACTTCCACCTTCCAGAGCGAAGCCATTTTGGAAATGAAGCCGGGCGATACGGCAACCGTCGGCTCCTATTCGGTCACCTTCGACGGCATCCGCAATGGCTCCGGCCCCAACTATTCCGAAATCGTCGCCACCATGACGGCCAGGCAAGGTGGAACGGTTCGCTTTGTCGTCGAGTCTTCGCGCCGCTTCTACGCAACCCGCCAGATGCCAACCACCGAGGCCGGCATCCATACCCATGGTCTCTCCCAGTTCTACCTGACGCTCGGTGGGGAGGGTCGGGAAAGCGGTTCGGTCGTGGTCCGCATGTGGGACAAGCCGCTGGTGACGCTGATCTGGCTTGGGGCTCTGGTCATGATGGCTGGCGGCGCCCTGTCGCTGGCCGACCGTCGTCTGCGGATCGGGGTACCGAAGCCGGCGCGCCGCGCGACGCCCGTCATCGCGGCCGATTGACGGAGGGAATTCAATGCGCCTCTTCGCAGCTCTCGCGCTTCTGCTCTCGCTGTCAGGTCCGGTTTTCGCGGTCGATCCGTCCGAACGGCTTGCCGATCCGGCGCTTGAGGCGCGCGCGCGGCAAATCTCCGAGGAACTGCGCTGCCTCGTCTGTCAGAACCAGTCGATCGATGCCTCGGACGCCCAACTCGCCAAGGACCTCCGGATCATCGTTCGCGAGCGCATCGTCGCCGGCGATAGCGACGATGCGGTCCGCGACTTCCTCGTCGCCCGCTATGGCGAGTTCGTTTTGCTGAAGCCACGAGCCCATGGCGTGGGCCTGGTGTTGTGGGCCTTGCCGGCCATCCTGCTGATCGTGGCGGGAGCTGGGCTCTTTGTCGCCTTCAGGCGGCGGCCGGTGCCGCTTGGGCCGGAGACCCTTACGCCTGAGGAAGAAGCGGCCCTGGCAGCATTGTCGCGAAGCGATAACGAGCGGCCAAATAATTGAAATAAGGCGACTTTTCGGCGGGCTTTCTTACAAAAGTTTAATCCGCCCGCAATCTTCAGGTTAGGGACGAGGTGGCTATATGTCACCATCGAAACCGGCTCGACGACCGGTTCCAACAGTTCATCCCCCTGGAGATCGTTCCATGCTCAGGACTTCCGACAAGCCGACCAAATCCCGCGTCAAGGCACTGCTGCTGGGTTCGGTCTTTGCTCTGGCCCTCGGCGGCATCGTCGCCGGCGAGACGGCCTTCATCTTCGGCGACACGGCTCAGGCCCAGAACCTGTCGCAGCCGCAAACCCAGGCGGTCTTCTCCTTTGCCGACATGGTACAGCGCGTCCAGCCGGCCGTCGTCTCGATCCGCGTCAAGACCGACGAGACGGTGGGGCAGGGCAGCGACAGCGAAGCCGAAGGGCTGCCCCCGGGGTTGACGCCCGATAGCCCGTTCTACGATTTCTTCAAGCGCTTCGGGATGCCCGGCATGCCTGGCAACCGCAATGGCTCGCCGCAGCATCGCTACGGTTTGGCCCAGGGCTCGGGCTTCTTCATTTCCGCCGACGGTTATGTCGTGACCAACAACCACGTGGTCGAGAATGCGACTGACGTGAAGGTGGTGACCGACAACGGCACCGAGCATGCAGCCAAGGTGATCGGCACCGATCCCAAGACCGATCTCGCTCTCGTCAAAGTGACCGACGGCAAGGATTTCCCGCATGTCTCCTTCGCGACCAGTGAATCGCGCGTTGGCGACTGGGTTGTTGCCGTCGGTAACCCGTTTGGTCTCGGCGGCACGGTGACCGCCGGTATCGTCTCGGCCCGTGGCCGCGATATCGGTGCCGGTCCCTATGACGACTTCCTGCAGATCGATGCGCCCATCAACAAGGGCAACTCCGGCGGTCCGGCCTTCAATGCTGGTGGCGAAGTGATCGGTGTCAACACGGCCATCTATTCGCCGTCGGGCGGCTCGGTTGGTATCGGCTTTGCCATTCCTGCCCACACCGCGCAGCAGGTTGTCGCTTCGCTGATGGACAACGGCAAGGTCGTGCGTGGCTGGCTCGGCGTACAGATCCAGCCCGTGACGGAGGAGATCGCCAGCTCGATCGGCCTCGACAAGGCGCGCGGCGCTATGGTGACCGAGCCGCAGGATGACTCGCCGGCCAGCAAGGCCGGCATCAAGGCGGGCGACACCATTCTCGCGGTCAATGGCCAGCAGATTGAAGACGCCAAGGACCTGGCTCGCAAGATTGCCGCTTTCCCGCCGAAGACGGTGGTCGACGTCACCCTGTGGCGCGATGGCAAGGAACAGACGGTCAAGGTCGATCTCGGTGAACTGCCGAACGATCAGGTCGCTTCGGCCAAGTCGGGTGGCGGTGGTTCCGATGAGCACACCTCGCTCGGCGACTATGGTCTCACCCTGGCACCGGCCGGTGCGGTGGGAGCCGGCGATAGCGGCGCCGCCATCACCGACGTCGATCCGAGCGGCAAGGCTGCCGACCGGGGGCTTCGCCAGGGCGACGTGATCCTTGAAGCCGGTGGCCAGACCGTCGAAGGCCCGCGCGACGTGTCGAAGGCGATCTCGTCGGCCGAAAAGGCTGGCAAGAAGGCCATCCTTCTGCGTGTGAAATCCGGAGACAGTGTCCGCTTCCTTGCTCTCCCCCTGGGGAAGTGAGGCGCTGATCTCCAACCTGTGCCGGTGGGCGGGCTCGGCGCTCACCGGTACGCTTTTTTCTTGCGCTGCCGCGTGCCGGCGCTAAACACAAGTCAACGGCCACCTTTGCGGGGCAGGGTGACATGCGCATTCTGGTAATCGAGGACGACAGCGAGGCTGCGGCCTATCTCGTCAAGGCTTTAAGCGAGGTGGGGCACGTTGCTGAACACGCCGCCGACGGCGAGGCTGGTGCCTTCATGGCCGAAGAGGGGGGCTTCGACGTTCTGATCGTCGACCGTATGCTTCCCAAGCGTGATGGCCTCTCGATCATCGAGGATATGCGCCGTCGTGGCGACCACACTCCAGTGCTGGTCCTCTCCGCCCTCGGGCAAGTCGATGATCGCGTTCGCGGCCTCAGGGCAGGCGGCGACGATTATCTCACCAAGCCCTACGCTTTCACCGAGTTGCTGGCCCGCGTCGAGGCGCTCGCCCGCCGCAATCGCCCCGCCGACGTCGAGACGACATATCGCGTCGGCGATCTAGTGCTCGATCGCCTGTCGCACACCGTCACGCGTGGCGATGCTGAGATCCCCTTGCAGCCGCGCGAGTTCCGTCTTCTCGAATATCTCATGCGCAATGCCGGGCAGGTGGTCACCCGCACCATGCTGCTCGAAAACGTCTGGGACTATCATTTCGATCCCCAGACCAACGTCATCGACGTTCACGTCTCCCGTCTCCGCGGCAAGATCGACAAGGGCTTCGACAAGCCGCTGCTGCATACCGTGCGCGGTGCCGGTTACATGATCCGCGAGGCCGGCCCGGAGAGGGGTGGGGAGGCTCAATGGGCGCGCTCGGGCGGCTGATCCGGACAACGGCCTTCAAGCTGTCACTGGTTTATCTGGTCGTCTTCTCCGGCCTGACGCTTTTCCTGACCGCTTACATTGCCAATAACACCGCCGAACTGCTGGATTCCCAGATCACCGATACCATCGACAGCGAGATCAACTCGCTGTCCGACCAGTATGAGCGCGGCGGTCTCCGGCAATTGGTCAGCGCCGTCGACCTGCGCAGCCGGCGTCCGGGCGCCAGTCTCTATCTGGTGGCGGATTCAGCCGGCCGCACCGTGGTCGGCAACGTCGCCGATCCGCCGCTGTCTCTTCTCGGACTCTCAGACGGCGAGACGACCTCGGTCACTTACCAGCGCCTCGATGGTGATGCCGGCCGTCGTTATGACGCGGTGGTCAGGGTGTTCGCCTTGCCCGGTGGCTTCAAGCTGCTGGTTGGGCGGGACGTCAGCGAGGTCGGGCAGCTTCGTTCGCTGATCTTCGGCGCGTCTCGCTACACCATCATCGTCATCGTGCTGACCGGGTTCATTTCCTGGTTCTTCGTTGGCCGCTCCGTGTTGAAGCGCGTCGAGAACATGGCGGAAACCTCGCGCCAGCTGATGTCCGGTGATCTCACGCATCGTCTGACCGTCAAGGGCTCGCACGACGAGTTCGACAATCTGGCGCTCAGTCTCAACGAGATGCTCGACCGCATCGAAGCCTTGATGACCGGCCTGCAGGAAGTCTCCGACAATATCGCCCACGATCTCAAGACACCGCTCAACCGTCTGCGCGGACGACTTGAGGAAACGCTTCGGCGCGGTGGCCAGATCGAGGATTACCGCGAGGCCATCGCATCGGCGATGGAAGAGGCTGACAACCTCATCCACATCTTCGATGCCCTCCTGAAGATCGCCCGCATGGAGGCTGGTTCTTCGGGAGACAGCTTTGAAACGCTCGATGCCGCCGGTATTCTCGACGAGATCGTCGAGCTGTATGAGCCGGTGGTCGAGGATGTTGGCGGACGCCTGACGCTCGAAACCTCGCGTCCTCTGCCGCTCAAGGGCAACCGCACGCTCCTGAGCCAGGCCCTGTCCAATCTGATCGACAATGCCATCAAATATGGTCGCCCGGAGGAAGGTGACGGCCTGTCTATTGCGCTCAAGGGCTCGGTGGAAGGCGATGAGATTTGCCTCACTGCCTCGGACAACGGCCCTGGAATCCCGGAAGCCGACAGGCAGAAGGCTCTGTCGCGCTTTGGACGACTGGATGCCGCACGCACCCGGCAAGGGTCGGGCCTGGGGCTATCCTTGGTCGCCGCCGTGGCGCGCCTGCATGGGGGCCGGGTGGAGCTCGGGGATGCGGAGCCGGGCCTTCGAGCCAGCCTGCATTTGCCTAAAGTCTAAGCACATCCTCTGAAACCCTTAAGTCTTTTTCGGCTAATGGAGTCCTCGGAAGGGCATGCTGGGCGATCGTCACTGATGACGAAGCCTTGCACCATGCATCTGTGGAGCGGACGATGGGGAACGGACAAGTCATGACGCAACGGGCAGGCGAAGCGCTCATTGACCGCATATCCCTTATTCCGCCCAATGGCCCGGATGCTGCCATTGCTGCTTCGCTACTGGATGATTGTCTGGCCGCCTCGGCCGGCGAAGCACTTGCCAGCCTGCTTGAAAAGGCTCCTAGAGGGCGACAGTTCCTGCTTGCTATGGCTTCCAACAGTGCGCATCTGCGCGAGGCGATCTTTCGCGATGGCGAGCGGCTCTGTCGCGTTCTTGGGAGCGACCCGGCCGTCCTGGTGGACGGTCTCATCGCCTCGCTATCCGACCCCTTGCCCGACGAACAAGCGGTGCGCCGTCATCTCCGGCGCGTCAAAGCCGAAGCGGCCCTTGCCATCGCCCTGGCCGACATAGGGGGGCTCTGGGACGTCATGGAGGTGACGGGCGCTCTCACCCGGCTTGCCGACGCAAGTCTGTCCGCCGCCATACGGTTTCTGCTGCTTGAAGCGGATGCCGCCGGCAAGCTGAACTTGCCCGACCGGGCAAACCCGGAACGCGGGTCTGGCTGGATCGTTCTCGCCATGGGAAAGCAGGGCGCCTTCGAACTCAATTACTCCTCGGACATCGATCTGATTGTCTTCTTCGATCCGGCCGTTGTGCCTTGCACCGACAAGGACGATCTGACGACCCTGTTCGTCCGTCTCACCAGACGCTTGGTCGCTATTCTTCAGGAGAGAACCGCCGACGGATATGTTTTCCGCACCGACCTGCGCCTAAGGCCCGACGCCGGCGCGACCCCTGTGGCCATGTCGACCACGGCGGCGCTGATCTACTACGAGAGTGCCGGGCAAAATTGGGAACGGGCGGCGATGATCAAGGCGCGACCCGCTGCCGGAGACATAGCGGCGGGCGAGCGATTCCTGGCCGATCTCAGGCCTTATGTCTGGCGTAAGTATCTCGATTACGCCGCCATTCGCGACATTCATTCGATCAAGCGGCAGATTCACGCTCACAAGGGGCATGGCGAAGTCGCGGTCGCCGGACACAACGTCAAGCTCGGCCGCGGTGGCATTCGCGAGATCGAATTTTTCGTCCAGACCCAGCAGCTTATTGCCGGCGGTCGCAATCCCGATCTGCGGGGGCGGCAGACGCTGGCCATGCTTGACGCTCTGGTCGCGCAAGGTTGGCTCGACGAACCGGCGCGCGATCTCCTGACGGAAGCCTACAAGTTCCTGCGCCGCGTAGAGCATCGCGTGCAGATGCTCAACGACGAGCAGACGCATACTCTACCTGAAGACGCTGAGGGGCTTGCCCGGGTCGCCCATCTCATGGGCTACGACGCTCCCGAAGTCTTTGCCTCGGATCTGAGAGAGCGCCTGGTTGCGGTCAGCGATCAGTATTCCGAGCTGTTCGAGGAAGAGGCTGATCTCTCTTCGCAGCATGGCAACATGGTTTTTACCGGCAACGACATCGATCCCGGCACGCTCGATACCTTCACGCGGCTTGGTTTTGCTCGACCCGAAGACGCCATTCGCATCGTCGCTTCCTGGCACTTCGGCCGATACCCGGCCATGCGGTCATCCCGCGCCCGTGAGCTCCTGACGGAGATTACACCTCGATTGATTATCGCCTTTTCGGAAACGGAGGCGCCGGACGCCGCGCTGATCGCCTTCGATCACTTTTTGGCGCGTCTTCCGGCGGGCGTTCAACTGTTCTCGCTGCTCTCGTCCAACCAGTCGCTGATCACCCTTCTGGCCATGGTCATGGGCAACTCCCCTTATCTCTCCGAAACCGTTGCTCGTCGGCCGCACGTGGTCGACGCCTTGCTCGAACCGCAGTTCTTCGGCGCCTTGCCCGGTCGCGCCGAATTGACGCGGCGGCTCGATGCCTTTTGTGGCGAGGCGAGCAGTTATGAAGACATTCTCGACCGTGCTCGGATCTTTTCGCAGGAGCAGAAGTTCCTGATCGGTGTCCGCGTCATCACCGGTACGGCCGCCGCGCGCCAGCTCGGTCAGAGTTTCTCGCGCCTTGCCGATCTGTTGTTGGAGCGCGTGCTGAACGCCACAACGGCCGAGCTTGAACTCCAGCATGGCCGTATCCCCGGCGGTCGCGTTGCACTGATTGCCATGGGCAAACTTGGCAGCGAAGAGCTGACCGCCGCTTCCGATCTCGATCTCATCCTTCTCTATGACCATGACCGAGACGCAGTGCAGAGCGATGGTCGCCGCCCCATCTCGCCCAACCAGTATTACGCCAGACTGACCCAGCGCCTGGTGACGGCAATTACCGCCCCGACTGCCGAAGGCACGCTCTACGATGTCGACTTCCGACTGCGCCCTTCCGGGAATGCCGGGCCTCTCGCCACTCGCATTGATGCGTTCGAGCGCTATCAGCTGGAAGAGGCTTGGACCTGGGAGCACATGGCGCTCACCCGGGCTCGTGTCGTGACGGCCACCGGCGGGCTTGGCGAGGAAGCGGAACGCGTCATTGCCGACACGCTGTGCCGGCAGCGGGATCCTCAGAAGATCCTTGGAGACGCCGCCGACATGCGGGCTCGCCTCGAACAGGAAAAGGGATCGACCGATATCTGGAACCTGAAGCGGGTGCCCGGCGGCTTGGTCGACCTTGAGTTCATCGCCCAGACGCTGCGCCTCGTCAACGACTGGCACCAGCCTGCGCTTCGGCTGCGCAATACCGAGGCAATCCTTTTGTCCGCAGCCACCCATGGCCTTCTGTCGCCGAATCACAGGGATGTGCTGTTGCCGGCCATCCGGTTGTTCGGCGACCTGACACAGGCCCAGCGCTTGACGCTGCCGGTGAAAGCTTCGGTGGCGGAAGCGCCGCGTGGCGTACACGACGTTCTCTGCCGCGTGGCTTCGGCCCCATCTCTTGGGCAACTCGAAGCTGAGTTGCGCGAGCGTCAGACAGCGGTTCGCGAAGCCTTCATCGAAATCGTCGGTCCGGTGGTTCGCCGTGCCGAATGATGCAAGAGGGAACGCAGGACGATCGCCGCTCCCGCTGGCGTTGCCTTAGTGCACGGTCCGCCGCGGCTCGGTGAAGGCTTCAGGCGCGGCGACGACCCGAGGGTAGGCGGTGGCGGCTGCCGATCCCGATTGTGACGTCGCGACGGCTGCCGTTCCATCGCTGGCCGTCGGCGAGGCAATACGCGGCATCGAAATGGTGACCGTCGTTCCTGCACCCTCGACCGACTCGATCATCATCTGACCGCCATGCAGCGCCACCAGTGACTGGGCGATGGCAAGGCCGAGGCCGGAGCCAGGGTGCTTGCGGGTGAGCTGGTTTTCCACCTGCACGAAAGGCTTGGCGATCTGATCGAGCGAGGCGGCGGGAATGCCGATGCCCGTGTCGCTCACCGAGAACAGCACGTTGTCGCCCAACTGCCGCGTTCGCACCGTCACCGTGCCGGCCGCTGGGGTGAACTTCAGCGCGTTGGAGAGAAGGTTGAGCGCCACTTGCTTGACGGCGCGGCGGTCGGCGACCATTGGTTCGCCCGCCTCGAAGTCGGTGGCGAGAATGATCTGGCGCGTATCGGCCTGCGACGACATGATGCGCACGCACTCGCCGAGCACATCGTCGACGACCACGGACTCGAGCGCCAGGTTGACCCGGCCCGCCTCGATCTTGGACATGTCCAGAATGTCGGAAATGACATTCAGTAGATAGATGCCACTGTCGTGAATATCGCGGCAGTAGCCGGTGTATTTGTCCGAGCCGAGATCGCCGAACATGCCGGACATCATGATGTCCGAGAAGCCGATGATGGCATTGAGCGGCGTCCGGAGTTCGTGGCTCATCGAAGCAAGGAATTCCGACTTTGCGCGGTTGGCGGCTTCGGCGCGTGCCTTTTCCTCGGCATATTTCTCGGCGAGTTCGACCAACTGCGTGGTCTGCAGCTGCATCTTGTGGCGGTGCTGGCGGAGGTCGGCGACGGTGGCCATCAACTGCCGTTCGCTCTCCAGAAGATTTTCCTCGTGGCGCTTCAGCTGGGTGATGTCGGTACCCACCGAGACGAACCCGCCGTCCTTGGTGCGCCGTTCGTTGATCTGAAGCCAGCGGCCGTCATCGAGGCGTGCTTCATAGGACCGCTCGCCGCCGGAGAGCGAATAACGCAACCCCTCGCTGGAAACCTTGGGCTGGCGGGCAGCCGCCATGACTTCGGCATAGGGCGTGCCGGGACGGGCAACGCTGTCCGGGAGTTGATGCAGGCTCTGGTATTTCGAGTTGCACATGACCAGCCGATTTTCCGAGTCCCAGATGACGAAGGCTTCGGAAATTGTGTCAATGCCGTCACGCAGACGAATGGCGGCGGTGGCGTTCTCTTCGGCCATCGTCTTCTGCTCGGTAACGTCGACGGTGATGCCTATGAGGTGTGGCGATCCATCGCGGTCGCGGACCACCTCGGCACGCATCCTGAGCCAGACCCACTCGCCGCCGGCGTGATGAATACGGAACTCGAGATCGACGGACTGTTGGCCGGTTTCCAGAACCTCCTTAGCAAGCTCGTAGAGATCCACATCATCGGGGTGGATCATGCTCTGCAGGTCATTGAAGCCCATCAGGTCGGAGTTGGGCTCCATGCCGAGGATAACGTACATCGACGGCGACCAGAACAACCTGCCGCGCGCCAGGTCCCAGTCCCAAAGGCCGCATCGGCCACGCCGAAGCGCCGTGTCGACGCGAGCCTGCGTCGCATTGTAGATGCGGTCGGCTTCGCGCGCGCGGCTCATCTGAGCGAAGAACGCGTAGACGACAGCAATCAGGATCAGCGATGTGCCGACGAACAGGACGGCGGTCATGGTGACGTCGTGACGCCAGCCGACATAGACCTGAGTGAGAGGCTGGTAGATGGCTACGGTACCGCGGTCACCGGAGAGATTGCGAACCGTGGCTAGCGCCTCGGTGCCGTTTGAAAGTGTGACGTCCAGCACGCCGGCCCGTTTGCCGAACACCAGCATCGGTTGGTCAGCGCCGAACAGGTCTCCGATGAGGCCACTTCCCACGAAGGCGCCTTCAGGCGCTGTCGAGCGGATGGTACCGGAAGCGTCGGCGAACAGGATGACCCGGCCGTCACTGGTCGCCGAGGGAGGAAGGCTGTCGCGCAATGCGGCGCGCATCACGCCTGAATAGCCGCCTTCAACCTTATCGAGTGATGGGTGGGTCGAGAGATCTGCATCGAGCGCTTCGGCGAGCAGCGCCATCATGTCCGACGCGGAGCGATAGGTATCGGTTCGCTGCTGGAGCAGGTTCGAGATGTGGAAGACGCCGCCTACCAGCAGGAAGGCGCAGATCAATACCGGGATCGAACGACGGAAAAGCGGCTCGGCCTGAAGAAGGCGAAGATAGGAGGGACGGACCAGCAGTCCGGCGTGTCCCTTAAGGATGCTTTCCGTGTTCGCGTCGCCAAAAAAGCGCGTTCTCCACGTTCCAGCGCCTCTCCCGAGGTCGTTGCCCGCCATGTCGTTGCCCCGCCGCCGAATGTTTTTGGGGAACGCGAAACACCCCCGAATCAGGGCCAGTTTGAATCAACGAGAATCACTCTGTCCATAGGTTAACGAGCGTTGAATCTTCTTTTTGAATCGGCGCGGGCGAATGCAGGCCGGTGTGACATTCCTGCCGAATCAGGGGGCTCAATTCGGCGTCAAAAAGAGGCTTCAGCCCTGCATTGTTCTTCCCCGTCTTACCTTTCAAAGGCCGGCGGGGAAGAGTGTTGGCGTCGAATGCACTCGCAGCGATCAAGCGAGTGTCCGCTCCAGAATGTCGGCAACGTCGCGCGAGAGCTGGGGCTTGATCTGGATGGATCGAAGAGCTGTTTCCGCTTGTGCCCGACGCTTGGGCTCGTAGGAACGCCAGGAACGGAAGGTGACGAGCAGTCTGGCGGCGAGCTGCGGATTGGCAGTGTCGAGACGCGAAATGACATCGGCAACGAAGCCGAACCCCTTGCCATCGGCACGACCGAACTGCGTGGGGTTCGATGTCGAGAACGCACCGATCAGTGCACGAACGCGATTGGGGTTGCCAAACGAGAACGCCGGATGGTGCGTCAGCTTCATTACCTTGTCGAGGGTGCCCGGCAGCGGTGCCGAGGCCTGCGCCGAAAGCCATTTGTCGACGACGAGCGGCACGTTGCCGAAGCGATCGAAGAAGGTGGCGAGGGCGGCATCGGCTTCGGCGTCACCACGATGCACGAGGATCGTCAGCGCCGCCATGCGGTCGGTCATGTTGGTCGCCGTTTCGAAGTGATGGCGAACCAGCGCCATCGTATCCGCCGCGCCGGTGATGGACAGCAGGTCGAGGGCGGTGTTGGTAAGCGACCTCCGGCCCGATCCGGCTGCGTCCGGTACGTATGGCTGCCCGGCCGCTGCCTTGTCGGTTTCGATAATCGCCTTGAGACGGGATTCGAGCCGGTTGGCGATGGTCCGCCGATAGGCCTGATGGGCGGACGCCACGGCGTCGGGATCAACGTTCTCGGCAACCTCACGGGCGACGTCGTTTTCGCTGGGAACAGCGATGAGCAGCGCCTTGAAGGCGGCGTCCAGGGAGGGGTCGCTCAGAAGCGAGCCGAGGGCATCGATGGGAGCCGTCTCGAACGTTGGCGCCTGGCCGGCTCGCACCTGCTGTGTGGCCTTCACCAATGCTGTCATGGCCAGCGTGGTGCCGGCCTGCCAGCGGTTGAAACTGTCGCTGTCGTTGGCGAGCAAGAAGATCAGGTCCGCCGACGAAAGCGACTGGCGCACCTTGACTGGTGCCGAGAAGCCGCGGAACAGCGACGGCACCGGCCGGGATGGCAGGCCCTCGAAGACGACGGTATGCGACGACTTCGTCAGGACAAGCGTGTCGCCATTCACCTCAAGCCCGTTGATGGCGGAAGGTTGCATGTCCTTGCCGTCAGGTCCGACGAGGCCGAAGCGAACCGGAATGACGCGCGGCTTCTTTGTCTGCTGGCCGGGAGTTGCCGGCGTCTCCTGCGTCAAGGTCAAGGTATAGCGGTGTGCGGCTTCGTCCCAGCTCTCGTCTACGGTGACGGTCGGCGTGCCGGCCTCGCGATACCAGACCATGAAGGGCTCTAGATCGCGCCCGGAGGCTTCGGCAAAGCAGGCGATGAACTGCTCGACCGTCGCAGCTTCGCCGTCATGGCGCGTGAAATAAAGGTCCATGCCGCTTGCAAAGGCCTTGTCGCCGATCAGCGTCTTCAGCATGCGGATGACTTCGGCGCCCTTTTCGTAAACGGTCGCCGTGTAGAAGTTGTTGATTTCCTTATACTGCTCGGGCCGTACCGGATGGGCGAGCGGGCCGCCGTCCTCTGGGAACTGCTGGCTTCTGAGCAGACGGACGTCCGAGATACGCTTCACGGCACGCGAGCGCATGTCCGACGAGAATTCCTGGTCGCGGAAGACGGTGAGGCCTTCCTTCAGACAGAGCTGGAACCAGTCGCGGCAGGTGATGCGATCGCCGGTCCAGTTGTGGAAATACTCGTGGGCGATCACCGCCTCGATGCCGGCATAGTCGGTGTCGGTCGCGATCTCCGGATCGGCGAGCACATACTTGTCGTTGAAGATATTGAGGCCCTTGTTCTCCATGGCGCCCATGTTGAAGTCGGATACGGCGACGACATTGAAGACGTCGAGATCGTATTCGCGGCCGAACACGTCCTCGTCCCACTTCATGGAGCGCTTGAGCGAATCCATGGCGTAGGCGGCTTTCGGCGCATTGCCTCTTTCGACATAGACGGCGAGCTTGACCTTACGGCCGCTCATCGTCGTGAACTCATCCTCGAAAGCGTCGAGGTCACCGGCGACCAGGGCAAACAGGTAGCTCGGCTTCGGCCACGGATCGTGCCAGACGGCGAAATGGCGGCCGTCATCGAGGTCGCCCGAGGACACGGGGTTGCCGTTGGAGAGCAGGATCGGCGCTTCACTCTTCGGCGCAGTCATCTTGACGGTGAAGACGGAGAGCACGTCCGGTCGGTCATAATAATAAGTGATGCGGCGGAACCCTTCGGCCTCGCACTGTGTGCACCAGTTGCCGGACGAGCGATAGAGGCCTGTCAGCTTCGTATTGGCTGCCGGATCGAGGCGCGTCGTCATTTCCAGACGGAAGCTCGAGGACGGCGGCGCCTTGATGGTGAGGCTTTCCGGGCTGGCTTCGTATTCGGAAGCGGACAGCTCGCGACCATCGATCGCAACGCGAACCAGTGTCAGCTCATCGCCGACAAGCACCAACGGCTCGCCAGCGATGCCGGCGCGGGGCGAGATGGTGAGGGTCGCCATGACCACCGTCCTCGCCGTGGTCAGATCGAAGTCGAGCTCGACCTTGTCGATGGCATAAGGGGTGGGCCGATAGTCGGCGAGGCGGATAACGGGGGAGGTTTCCTGGGACACGGGGTGCAACCTATCTGCAAGTATCCGGCGCGAGGCGCCAAAATCGGGTGGCCGGTGAAGACCGACGATGCAAGGGTTGTAAGGTCGATCAGGGCAAATGCAAACTGCTGTTTGCGAATGTGTCGCGATGTTGATCACCTTTACAAGCAGCCGAGCTTCGCCTATGGGAGAGGTCATGAACAGTTTTGTCGCTCTGAACGCTTCGTGGTGGTGGCGCTTCTCTTGAAGAGAGCGGCCGACGCGGTGTGTCCAGATGGGACGAAATGAGCGAGGGCTGCTCCGGGAGACCGGACCGGCCCTTTTTGTTTGAGGTGTCCGAGCGGTCTTCCTGAGTAGCCAAAGGGGAGATTGCGATGGTCAAGAGCGAAGCCGAGACCGGTTCGTCCGGCAACAGAGAATCCTTCGTCACCGCCGGCGGCGTGGAAGTGGCGCGTAGCGCCCGGCCCGATCACTACAAGACGGCGATTTCAGGCTATTTTGACAAGCTCGACACGCGACGTGGCGCGGTCCTGTCGTCGAACTACGAGTTTCCCGGACGCTATTCCCGTTGGGATATTGCTTTTGTCGATCCGCCGGTGGCCATCACGGCTCGCGGACGCAAGATGACCATCGAGGCCCTCAACGCGCGCGGCAAAATCCTGCTCCCCGCCTTTGCCGCCGCGGTGCGTGGTCCCGACCTCGTCGCTCTCTCCGTTGATGACGCCTTGATATCGCTCGAGGTGACTGCTCCCAAGGAAGGATTTGCCGAAGAGGAGCGCTCGCGCCAGCCGTCGGTGTTCTCGGTTCTCCGGCGCATCATCGCGAAGTTCACGACCTCAGAGGATGACAAGCTCGGCCTCTGGGGCTCCTTCGGCTACGATCTGGCCTTCCAGTTCGACAGCGTCGATTTCAAGCTGCCCCGGCCGGACGACCAGCGCGATCTCGTGCTCTATTTCCCCGACGAGATCATGGTCGTCGACCACCACCGCGCCGCTGCCACGGTCTATTCCTACGATTTCGTCGTGGAAGGGCGCCTGACCATCGGTCTGCCGCGCGACGGTGAGCCGCAGCCATTCCGCACGAGCGACCGCAATCCTGGGCGCGGCGACCATCAGCCTGGCGAATATGCGGCGTCGGTCAGCAAGGCCGTTGAGTATTTCAAGCGCGGCGACCTCTTCGAGGTGGTACCGGGCCAGGTGTTCTACGAGAAGCCGTCTTCACCGCCGTCGGCCATTGCCCGTCGTCTGCAACAGATTAACCCGGCGCCATTCGGCTTCATGTTCAACCTCGGCGCCTCCGAATATCTGATCGGCGCCAGCCCCGAGATGTTCGTTCGCGTGACCAATGGCAAGCGTGTCGAGACCTGCCCGATCTCCGGCACCATCAAGCGCGGCCGCAACGCCATCGAGGATGAGGAGCAGATCCGCATCCTTCTCAATTCCAAGAAGGACGAGGCCGAGCTGACCATGTGCTCGGATGTCGACCGCAACGACAAGAGCCGCATCTGCGAGCCGGGCTCGGTGCGTGTCATCGGGCGCCGCCAGATCGAGATGTATTCGCGGCTCATTCATACCGTCGATCATATCGAGGGCCGGCTGCGCGATGGTATGGACGGCCTCGATGCCTTCCTCAGCCACGCCTGGGCCGTCACGGTCACCGGCGCGCCCAAACTCTGGGCAATGCAGTTCATCGAAGATCATGAGAAGAGCTGCCGCGCTTGGTACGGCGGCGCGGTCGGTGCCTTCCTGATGAATGGCGACGTCAACACGGGCCTGACGCTCAGGACTATCCGCCTCAAGGACGGCATCGCCGAGGTGCGGGCCGGCGCGACGCTTCTTTATGATTCCGTTCCTGAGGATGAGGAGAAGGAGACCGAGCTCAAGGCCTCCGCGCTGATTGCTGCCATTCGAGAGGCTGGCTCGGCACCGGCCGTCACGACATCGGTTGTTCGCGAGGCCGTGGGTACCGGTACCAAGATCGTGCTGGTCGACCACGAGGACAGTTTCGTCCACACCCTCGCCAACTATTTTCGCCAGACTGGCGCGGAGGTGAAGACACTGCGTGCGTCGAAGAGGAAAGGAATCGACCCGTCCTTGATCGCCGCCGAAAAGCCGGATCTCCTCGTCATGTCGCCGGGACCCGGCAATCCGTCGGATTTCCAATGCTCGCGGACCATTGCGGCGGCACGGGAGCTTGGCTTGCCGGTGTTTGGCGTCTGCCTCGGCTTGCAGGCCATGACGGAAGCTTTCGGCGGCCGTTTGGCCCAGCTTGCCGTTCCCTACCACGGCAAGCCGTCAAAAGTGGCGGTTTCGACAAACTCGATCCTGTTTGCGGGTCTGCCGTCCGAGATCGTCATTGGACGCTATCATTCGCTTTACGCCGACAAGGCCTATTTGCCAGCGCCGTTCCGCGTCACCGCGGAAACGGAAGATGGTGTGATCATGGCCATCGAACACGAGAGCGAGGCGTTCGCTGCGGTGCAGTTCCACCCGGAATCGATCATGTCTCTCTCCGCTGATGCGGGGCACGTCATTATCGAGAATGCTATCCTGGGTTTAGTTCGTTCCCGGCAAAATGCTTAGCCTGCATCACTTGTTGCAACCTGCGTAAGTGGGAACGATGAACGCTGGTGCGCGATGCCGAGGGCACATGCCTCTCGGCACTTTCGGGCGCATGCTTTGCATTGGACACGTCAAAATGCACTCAAAGCGGGGCGCCCGGTCATTGTTCAATGAATGAAGCCATGAAAAATTTCGATATTTATCAGTTACATAAGTCGGCCGACCATCAGTGACCGATACATACGGAGTGTTGTTGCAAGGATGTCGCACTCAAATGGGGAATTGAATGTTTCTGGTCGGATACATGAGAAAAAAGGGCTGGAACAACTTTTGGTGCTGGCAGATTGCTCGCGACGCGCTATCATAAAAATTGCGACAACGTTGCTGGCTCAACTCGTCGCGGGGTTAGCAGCCCCTTCCGCGGTTTTCGCGGACTAGCGGTCCAAACAACTAGAGGGCGCAAGCCCTCTTTTTTTGTCTTCCGCAATCAGCTTTCTTTCCAACGTTTAGCTTACCGTCCTCGCTCGGCTTCTTGGAGTTGGCTTGCGATCGCTTGTTCGGCGACGAAACGTGTGAGCACTGATGAGGTGCACAACGCAGATCGCGGGTCTCAAAATCGCTGCCCGCTTACGGAAAGGGCTCGATCCCGCCGTTTATGCTCAAATTTGCGCCTTGACCCTTCGTTTTTTTTACCGAAAGATCAAGGAAACAGAAGGCGGATGAAAAACCGCCAGGGAATAGCGGACAAGGCAATCGGAAAATCTGGTTCAGGCGTGCCTCGATCATTCTGAAGCACGGTTGGATCAAGAACATCGGGCGCACCTGATCGGTCGTCACGGTGAACGGAAGTGGTTTGTCTTCGTCGTTACTGAGCACCAGCAACGGGACCAATATCCATGCCGGACATTTCTGCGGGACGCCTCGATGCAGGCGACTATGGAAAGAACTTCTCAGACGTTCATCCGCCACTCAGTGCGCATGAGGCGGTTGTCGAAAGCGATCGCTGCTATTTCTGCTTCGATGCGCCCTGTACGAATGCCTGCCCGACCTCGATTGATATTCCGATGTTCATTCGCAAGATCGGTACGGGCAATGTTGAAGGCGCGGCCGAGACCATTTTTTCTGCCAATATCCTCGGCGGTATGTGTGCCCGCGTTTGCCCCACCGAAACGCTGTGTGAGGAAGCTTGCGTCCGCAACGCCGCCGAAGAGAAGCCGGTCCGGATTGGTCTGCTCCAGCGCCACGCCACTGACCACTATATCGAACGCCACGACAGTTACGGCACTCGCGCCCCCGACACAGGTCGCAAGATAGCCGTCGTCGGTGCCGGGCCGGCAGGTCTGGCCTGTGCCCACGAGCTGGCGCTGAAGGGACATCAGGTCACTATTTTCGAGGCACGCGGCAAGGCCGGCGGTCTCAACGAGTTCGGCATCGCCGCCTACAAGGCCACCGATGGTTTTGCGCAACGCGAGGTAGATTTCGTGTTGGGTGTCGGCGGTATCGTAGTAGAGGCCGGCAAGGCTCTCGGCCGCGATTTTACGCTCGCCGATCTCAAGTCCAGCTACGATGCGGTTTTCCTTGGTCTCGGCCTGCAAGCTGTCAACGCCCTGGGTGTCGAGGGTGAGGAAACGGCCGGCGTCGTCGACGCTGTTCGCTGGATCGAAGACCTTCGGCAGTCGCCCGACAAGTCGAAGATCGAGGTTGGCGCCAAGGTTGTGGTCATCGGCGGTGGCATGACCGCGGTGGACGCCGCCGTGCAGGCCAAGAAGCTCGGTGCCGATGAGGTGACCATCGCCTATCGGCGTGGCCCGGCCGAGATGGGCGCCAGCCGCTACGAACAGGAGCTGGCGCAGGTCAACGGCGTTCGCATCCTGCATTGGGTCGCACCAAAGAAGGTCGTATCGGAAGGCAATGCCGTGGCTGCGGTGGACTTCGAGCACACCGCCCTTGATGCTTCCGGCCGCCTGACCGGAACCGGTAGGAGCACGCGTCTGCTTGCCGACCAGGTGATGAAGGCGATTGGCCAGACCTTCGTTTCAGGCCCGGTCGGAAGTGGCGAAACCGTCGCTCTTGAGGGCGGACGCATCGCGGTCGACGAGGAAATGCGCACCTCGCTGGCCGGCGTCTGGGCCGGCGGTGACTGCGTGCGCGGCGGTGAGGACCTCACCGTGCAAGCCGTCGATCATGGCAAGCGCGCCGCACTTTCCATCCACGCCGCTCTTTCAGCCTGACTGGAGTTCCGACATGGCCGATCTCCGTACCAATTTTCTTGGCATCAAGTCGCCGAATCCCTTCTGGCTCGCTTCGGCGCCGCCGACCGACAAGAAGTATAACGTCGAACGAGCCTTCCGTGCCGGCTGGGGCGGCGTCGTCTGGAAGACGCTCGGCGAAGACCCCTCCGTCGTCAACGTCAACGGCCCGCGCTACGGCGCTATCCATTCTGGGGATCGCCGTCTTGCCGGCCTCAACAACATCGAGCTGATCACCGACCGCCCGCTGGAATTGAACCTGCGCGAGATCGCCGAAGTGAAGAAGGCCTGGCCCGACCGGGCGCTGGTGGTCTCACTGATGGTGCCTTGCGACGAGCTGAACTGGAAGTCGATCATCGCCCGCGTCGAAGAGACCGGAGCCGACGGCCTTGAGCTCAACTTCGGTTGCCCGCACGGCATGAGTGAGCGCGGCATGGGCTCGGCGGTGGGGCAGGTGCCCGAATACATCGAGATGGTCGCTCGCTGGTGCAAGGAGGCGACGCGCATGCCGGTGATCGTCAAGCTGACGCCGAACATCACCGACATTCGCTACCCGGCTCGCGCCGCCAAGAAGGGCGGTGCCGATGCTGTCTCGCTCATCAATACGATCAACTCGATTGTGGCTGTGGATCTCGACAGCTTCGCACCCGTTCCGACCATCGACGGCAAGGGCAGCCACGGCGGCTACTGCGGACCGGCGGTGAAGCCGATCGCGCTCAACATGGTGGGCGAGATTGCTCGCGATCCAGAGACCTATGGCCTGCCGATTTCGGGCATCGGCGGCATCGAAACCTGGCGCGACGCGGCCGAATACATCGCCCTCGGTTGCGGAACCGTGCAGGTCTGCACGGCCGTGATGACCTACGGCTTCAAGATCGTCGAGGAAATGATCGACGGCATGAAGAAGTACATGGACAGCCATGGCTTCTCCACCATCGAGGACTTCCGCGGTCTTGCCGTCAAGAACATCTCGGACTGGAAATATCTCAACCTCAATTATATCGCTAAGGCAAAGATCGACCAGGATCTCTGCATCAAGTGTGGTCGTTGCCACATTGCCTGCGAGGATACGTCGCACCAGGCGATCACCCACATGGTCGACGGTATCAGGCATTTCGAGGTGAAAGACGAGGAGTGCGTCGGCTGCAATCTTTGCGTCAACGTCTGTCCTGTCGATGGCTGCATCACCATGGAACCGATGGCGCCGGGTTCGGTTGATCCGCGCACCGGCAAGATTGTGCCGGCCCAGTATGCCAACTGGACGACCCATCCCAACAACCCCTCGGCGGTGGCCGCCGAGTAGGATGAACCACGGATAAGCATTGTTCCGGAATGTCGGCAGCGTGGCTGATCGCTGCCGACATTCCCATTTGATGGGCATCGGTAGGCGCGCCCTTCGGTTCACTACCGAATGGGAGGAGACCAAATGCCGCATCGTTGTCCGTGGTATCTTGGCTATTTTCTGCTCAATCCGTTGCGCAGGTTGTGGCAGCACCCGACGCGACTATTGGAGCCCTTCGTTCATGCAGGAGACCGTGTGCTCGAGCCGGGGCCGGGCATGGGATACTTCACTCTCGAGTTGGCCCGCCTCGTCGGGCCAACTGGCAAGGTCCATGTCGTCGATATTGAACCGCGCATGCTCACGGCTTTGGGGCGCCGAGCCAGATCTGCCCGGCTAGAGAGTCGGATCGATATGCGCCTTGGGCGCGAGAATGGCCTCGGCATTGGTGATCTGGCCGGCGAGATCGACTTTGTTCTCGCTTTCGCCGTGGTTCACGAGCTTGGAAATGTCGCGGGGTTCTTCAATGAGGCGGCGGCAGCTCTGAGGCCGGGCGGGAGGCTTCTTCTGGCCGAGCCGGCAGGGCACGTTTCGGAAGCTCTTTTTGCTCAGGAATGCGCGGCGGCCGAGGCCGCCGGCTTGTCTATTATCGATCGTCTGGAGATATGGCAGAGCCGGGCAGTCGTTTTTGCCAGGAACTGAGGAAGCGATCAGGCGTCAGCGAGCGGCTGGCGGTCTTCACGGATGCGGGCGGCAACGCTGGCAATTTCAGCCTTGACCGCTTGCATGGCCTTTGCCCGATGCTCCTCGGAAATATTCACGCCCTCGGCGCGTACGACGTCGATTTGGTTGATGCCGAGCAGACGGAAAAAGGAGCGAAGATAGGGATCGACGAAGTCCTCCTCCGGTCCGCGGTGGAAGCCGCCGCTTGCGTAGGCAACGACGACCTTGCGACCGCCCGCAAGCCCTTCCGGCCCCTTCTCGGTATAGCGGAAGGTCTTCCGGGGGATGGAGATCGAGTCGATCCACGCCTTCAGACGAGCTGGGACGCTGAGGTTGTACATCGGCGCGCCCACCACGATGACATCGGCGGCAAGAAACTCGTCGGCAGCAGGGCTTTCACCCGCGCGCGGGTTGATGGCGCCTGGCTCTTCCTTGGTCAGGTCGCGATGAATGACGGGCTCATCCGAACCTTCGGTAAGAGCGGCGACAATTGCGGCCGTCATCGAGCGGGAAATGGATCCTTCGGCCTGAATGCTGGAATCGATATGCAGGATGGTCACTTGGGTAGCTCCGATTGCTTTCCGCAAAAACTTATCGCAATGCTGACCGAGCTGTTATCGGTACCGGATCAAGAAATGCAGAGTTTGGGCCAAAGTGACTGAGATCTATCTCAATCGTCTGGTGCAAACCGACGCGCGCCACGTCGCGTCCACTCATGCCCACGATCTGGGGCAACTCATCTATATCGAGCACGGCGTCCTCAGCCTTGAAGTGAATGGCAATATCTGGGCGATCGCGCCGGGACGGCTGCACTGGATACCCGCGGGCGTGGAGCATGCATCCCGTTCGCATGGCGAGGTCCGCTTCTGGCGAACACTGGTATCCGAAGATTTTGCCCGGCGCCTGCCAGATGGAACTACCGTGCTCGATGCGTCTCCGTTGCTTATCTGCGCGATGGACCGCCTGAGAAGCCTCCAGCCGGACGACGCCTTTGTGAGGCTGCTCGTTGACGTCATCGTTCATGAGATCAACGCCGGAACCGCCGATGCTCCCGGCATGCGGTTGCCGACCTCATCGCGCATGCGCGACTGGGCTCTTGGCTTTCTGGCTGCGCCGAACATCAAGACCAGCATCGACGTGGCGGCCGACGCGGTTGCGATGTCGCGGCGCAGTTTCACCCGGCATTTCGAACAAGAAGTCGGAATGACCTTCGCGGCCTGGAAGCGGGCTGTGATCGTTCACCGGGCGACCGTTCGGCTAGCCGAAGGTGCTGCTGTCGGCGAGGTTGCGCTGGATGCCGGCTATGAAAGCGTCAGCGCGTTCATCGCCATGTTCAAGATGGTCAGTGGTCGGCTACCGAGCGAAATCCGACAACAGTCGGCGAAGCTTGATCAGCCCTAGGCCGGCAGAATGCCTCGCATCAGGACCCCGATCACGGTGTCAGAGGCCGCCCGGAAGGTCGCCGGATCCTCGACGCCCCGCCCTAGGACCGAGCGTACTTGGGCATCGAAGTCGGCATAATGCTGCGTCGTTGCCCAGATCATGAAGATCAGGTGGAACGGGTCGATGTCGCGCAGTTTGCCATCGGCGATCCAGCGGCGAATGACCTCGGCCTTTTCCTCGACGATCGACTTGAGATCGGTCTTGAGCACGCTGTCGAGGTGCGGCGCCCCGAGCAGCACCTCACCGATGAACAGCCGGCTCTCATGCGGAAAGTCGCGCGACTGCTCGAGCTTCTGGCGAATATAGCCCGTCAACTCGGTCTCCGGATCGCCATCCACGGCCATGTCGCCGAGCGGGGCGAGCCACATGTCGAGCGTGCGGGTCAGCACGGCGGTGTACAGGTCATGCTTGCGGCGGAAGTAATAGAGAAGGTTGGGCTTGGACATGCCAGCCTTCTCTGCGATCTGGTCGACGGTAGCGCCACGAAAGCCGTAGCGCGAAAACACTTCCAACGCTGCGTCGAGGATGCGTTCTTCGTTTTCCGCCTGAATGCGCGTGCGCTTCTTCGAGCCACGCGCTCGGGCCAAATCCTGGCTTTCAGTCGCTGTATCGTAACTCATGAAACGAATGTCCACGCTATCGACCTGTTCGGCAAGTCCGGATCGAGGGCAAAGCGGCAGTCGCCGTGGATGAATTTGCCTCAATGGTCAAAAACTGGGCGGCGTACATACCGAAATAACCTCGCAGATCTCGTCTCCCACGTTGCGAAAGCGGTGTGGCTCGTGGCTCTTGAAATAATAGGCCTCGCCAGGCCCCAGCACCTGTCGCTTGTCGCCAACGATCACTTCGATCTGTCCTTTGAGAACGATGCCGCCTTCCTCGCCTTCGTGGCGCAGATGGATTCGCCCGGAGCTGCTGCCGATCTCGTACCGTTCGAAGAGGATCTGCAGAGCCTTGCCAGTCAGGTCGCGCCCTACCTGACGATAGGAAACGCCACCGCGGCCGATCTCCATGAGATCGTGGGGCTTGAAGAAAATCTGTTCTGCCGCCGGTTCGTCCTCGGCAAAGAAGTCGGCCATCGGCACTGGCAGGGCGTCGAGAATGCGCTTTAGCGCGCCAACCGACGGGCTGATGGTGTTGGATTCGATCTGGCTGACGGTGGCGTTCGAGATGCCGGCACGTCGCGCCAACTCGCGTTGTGACAGGCCGCGTGCTTCGCGAAACCGCCTGAGTTTGCCGCCGAGATCGAGGCTCATCGCATCCACCACTGTTAAGTTGTTTATTTTATCGAACAGGTCGCCATAAACCGCCTGCATTTGCAAGGGTCGCGATCTGCACAAGATAACTGCTTGTTCAGGAAACGAGCATGTCGTTATCTACGTGTCGATCCGGACGCCGCTCGAGAGCTATCCAAGTTTCGCCGTCCGCTTCGCTCGGAGATTTCCATGAACGTTCCCGTTCCCAATAACCTCGAAGCCTTCTGGATGCCGTTCACTGCCAACCGGCAGTTCAAGAAGGCGCCGCGCCTGCTCGCGTCCGCCTCCGGCATGTATTACACCACCGTGGACGGCCGTAAGCTGCTCGACGCGGCAGCCGGTCTCTGGTGCGTCAACGCCGGTCACGGTCGTCGCGAAATCGTCGAGGCCGTCGCCAATCAGGTCGGCGAGCTCGACTACGCACCGGCGTTCCAGATGGGCCATCCCAAGGCGTTCGAGCTGGCGGCGCGCCTCACGTCCATGATGCCGAAACCGCTCGACCACGTCTTCTTCACCAACTCCGGCTCTGAGTCGGTTGAGACGGCCCTGAAGATCGCGGTCGCCTATCAGCGTGCCCGCGGCAAGGGCACCAAGACTCGGCTCATTGGTCGTGAGCGCGGCTACCATGGCGTCAACTTCGGCGGCATCTCGGTCGGCGGCATTCCCACCAACCGCAAGTTCTTTGGTTCGCTGCTCACCGGCGTCGACCATATGCGCCACACGCATGATATCGAGCGCAATGCCTATTCGCGTGGCCAGCCCGAGTATGGCGCGGAGTTTGCCGACGAGCTCGAGCGCATCATCTACCTGCATGACGCGTCGAACATCGCCGCCGTGATCGTCGAGCCGATGTCCGGTTCGACCGGCGTGCTGGTTCCGCCCAAGGGCTATCTTGAGCGCCTGCGTGCCATCTGCACCAAGCACGACATCCTCTTGATCTTCGACGAAGTGATCACCGGCTTCGGCCGTCTGGGGGCGCCGTTCGCGGTCGATTATTTCGGCATCGTGCCGGACATGGTCGTAACGGCCAAGGGCATCACCAACGGCGTCATTCCCATGGGCGGCGTGTTCTGCTCCTCGGAGATCTATGACGCCTTCATGACCGGCCCCGAGCATGCCATCGAGCTGTTCCATGGCTATACCTACTCGGCCCATCCGGTCGCCTGCGCCGCGTCCATGGCCACCCTCGACATCTACGCCAACGAGGGGCTGCTTACCCGCGGTCCCGAGCTCGCGCAGTATTTCGAGGATGCGTTGCATTCTCTGAAGGGCCTGCCGCACGTCATCGATATCCGCAACATCGGTCTCGTCGGAGCCATCGAGTTGCAGCCGATCGAAGGTGAGCCGACCAAGCGCGCCTTCTCCGCCTTCCTGAAGGCCTACGAGAAGGGTGTGATGATGCGCACCACGGGCGACATCATCGCCCTGTCGCCACCGCTGATCGTCACCAAGGAGCAGATCGATTTCCTCGTGTCGGTGATTGCCGACGTGCTGAAGACGCTGCCCTGAGGGCTTGACTGAATTTCTACATCAGAAGGCACACCGCCGGCCGAGCTCATCGGCCGGCGTTTTTTGTTCTCGGGGCGGATATGTGGGTGTCACACAATCGCGGCGAAGTGATCCCCGCCTTTTATAAGCTGCTGGTTCCGCCATCGTTCGGCCCAACCTCGCGGCAATCCTGCCTTGGTTCGATTTGATCAAGGCTCCGAGATATGACACCCGTCTTTACCCTGACCATGTTGACGGCAGCCTTTTGTGGCCTGACGCGTCGCTTTGTAGCGTCGCTCGTCGGTGCGACGATCCTGGTCATGATTGGTCTGGCCCACCATATGCTGGCTCGCCAGCCAGCGTCGGTCCACCACGCCGTCTCGCATGCCTGCCACTTGGCACTGGTCTTCAATGCGACCTACGCTGCCTTTGCTCTTCTTTCAGCATTGATGCTTTGAACGCGCCACAATCGCTCCTATTGCGGCCCTGCTGCCTTCGGCAAATGCAAACCACCAAGTAAATACGCTGAAAACTGAGGCTTTCGGGTTCTGTGCTGCCCAAAAATCACCCTTGACCAATTCGGGGGCAGGTCAGACTATGCGTTTATCAATTGGTAAAAGTTTTGCCGGCCGGCCGTCCTGAAGGGTAGTCGGGCGGGCAGGGGAACAAGATGACGACGCCGATCGATAACATGCGGGTCAACGGAGCGCGGCTTTGGGATAGCCTTGAGGAAATGGCGACCACCGGACCGGGACTCAGGGGTGGTTGCAATCGTCAAACGTTGACCGATGCCGATGCCAAGGGAAGGGCACTATTCAAGGAGTGGGGCGCTGCCGCCGGCATGACGCTCGGCATCGACAAGATCGGGACGATGTTTCTGACCCGCCCCGGCACCGATCCGAATGCCTTGCCAGTCTACGTCGGCAGCCATCTCGATACCCAGCCGACCGGCGGCAAGTACGATGGCGTGCTCGGTGTGCTCAGTGCTCTGGAAGTCGTGCGCTCGCTCAATGACCTCGACGTCAAGACCAAGCACCCCATCGTCGTCGTCAATTGGACCAACGAGGAGGGAGGCCGCTTCGCGCCTGCCATGCTGGCCTCGGGCGTGTTCGCCGGTGTCCACACCCTCGACTACGCCTATTCGCGCAAGGACCTCGACGGCAAGGTGTTCGGCGACGAGCTGAAGCGCATCGGCTGGCTGGGCGATGAGGAAGTCGGCGCGCGCAAGATGCACGCCTATTTTGAGTACCACATCGAGCAGGGCCCCATTCTTGAGGCCGAAAACAAGCAGATCGGCGTCGTCACTCACTGCCAGGGTCTCTGGTGGCTGGAATTCACGCTGACCGGCAAGGAAGCGCACACCGGGTCGACGCCGATGAACATGCGCGTCAATGCCGGCCTCGCCATGGCTCGCATCTTCGAACTAGTTCAGAAGGTGGCGATGGATAGCCAGCCCAATGCCGTGGGCGGTGTTGGCCAGGTGAAGTTCTCCCCCAACTCACGCAACGTGCTGCCGGGAACCGTCGTCTTCACCGTCGATATTCGCTCGCCGGAGCAGGAAAAGCTCGATCGCATGCGGGCAATCATTGAGGCGGAGGCCCCGAAGCTCTGCGATCCGCTCGGCGTGAAGTGCGCGGTCGAGGTTGTCGGACATTTCGACCCTGTCACCTTTGACCCGACGCTGGTCTCCCGTGTTCGCTCGGTGACCGAGAAGCTCGGCTACAGCCACATGAACATCGTCTCCGGCGCCGGCCACGACGCTTGTTGGGCAGCCAAGGTAGCCCCGACGACCATGATCATGTGCCCCTGCGTCGACGGTCTCTCCCATAATGAGGATGAGAAAATCACCCCGGAATGGGCGGCGGCCGGCGCCGATGTGCTACTCCACGCCGTGCTGGAAACCGCGGAGATCGTTGGATAAAATCAGTGCCGTGACAAGCTCGGTGCAGCGATGCCGACCATACGCCGAAAGAGCGGGGCGATATAAATTCTAGAGGGTTGAACCATGTCGAAGGTCATCAAGGGTGGAACCATCGTCACTGCCGATCTGACATACGAGGGCGACGTTCTGATCGAAGGCGAGCGCATCGTTGCAATCGGCCCGGATCTCAAGGGTGATGAAGTTCTGGACGCCTCGGGCTGCTATGTCATGCCCGGCGGCATCGATCCGCACACCCACCTCGAAATGCCCTTCATGGGTACCTACTCGGCCGACGATTTCGACAGCGGCACCCGCGCCGGCCTCGCCGGCGGCACCACCATGGTGGTCGACTTCATCACGCCGCGCCCCGACGAGTCGATGCTGAGCGCCCTGCAGAGCTGGCATAATCGCGCCAGCCGCGCCAACAGCGACTATTCCTTCCACATGTGCGTGACCGCGTGGAACGAGCAGATCTTCAACGAGATGAAGGTGGTCGTCGAGGAAAAGGGTATCAATACCTTCAAGCACTTCATGGCCTACAAGGGCTCGCTGATGGTGGACGACGACGAGATGTTCTCGTCTTTCCAGCGTCTTGCTGAACTCGGCGCCCTGCCGATGGTTCATGCCGAGAACGGCGATGTGGTCGCGCAGATGCAGGCCAAGCTCTTTGCAGAAGGCAACACCGGCCCCGAGGCACACGCCTATTCGCGTCCACCGGAAGTCGAGGGCGAGGCCACCAATCGCGCCATCATGCTGGCCGACATGGCCGGCGCGCCGCTCTATGTCGTACATACCTCTTGCGAGCAGGCGCACGAAGCGATCCGCCGTGCCCGCCAGAAGGGCATGCGCGTCTACGGCGAGCCGCTGATCCAGCATCTCCTGCTCGACGAAAGCGAATATGCCAATCCCGACTGGGACCATGCCGCCGCCCGCGTCATGAGCCCGCCCTTCCGCAACAAGGTGCATCAGGACAGCCTGTGGGCCGGTCTTGCCGCCGGTTCGCTGAGTTGCGTTGCCACCGATCACTGCACCTTCACCATCGCCCAGAAGCGCAACGGCCTCGGCGACTTCCGCAAGATCCCGAACGGCACCGGCGGTCTCGAAGACCGCATGCCGCTCCTCTGGACCTATGGCGTGCGCACTGGCCGGCTGACCATGAACGAGTTCGTGGCGGTGACCTCGACCAACAACGCCAAGATCCTGAACATGTACCCGAAGAAGGGCGCCGTTCTTGTCGGTGCCGATGCCGATCTCGTCGTTTGGGATCCCAACCGTTCCAAGGTGATCTCGCCGAAGACCCAGCAGTCGGTGATCGAATACAATGTGTTCGATGGATACGAGGTGACGGGCCTGCCACGCTTCACCTTGTCCCGCGGCAAGGTTGTCGTCGAAGAGTCCACCATGAAGACCGAGGAAGGTCACGGCAAGTTCGTGGCGCGCAAGCCTTTCACCGCTGTCGCCAAGGCGCTCAGCCAGTGGAAGGAAATCGTGTCGCCACGGCGCGTCGAGCGTACCGGTATTCCGGTGACGGGTATCTAGAACGCCCGCCGATCAGGTTGAATCAACCTGATCGAAAAGCAGTGGCTCCAGGAAGACTTGATCGGCCCGCTTCTTGCTTTGTTTTCGGCCGGTTAGTGGCCGATGTGACGAGAGGCGCGTCGGTCTAGGAAGGGTTTGCATATCTGGCCGTGCCGCTCCGATAACTCGGGGTGGCGGATGGGGTGGTTGCGTAAGGCGGCCGGCCACATGAGCGGCTGTGTCTTTACCAACGCATTGGAGCGAACGTCGATCAAACTGCAGGGACTTTTGCTCCAGTCCTTATGTCTCGCATCCGCACTTTTGGAAAAGTCTGCAAGTTTTCAAGCGGTTGCTCGGGGTGCCGGCAAGCATGAATGTCATCGACATCGAAGCGTTATCACTGACTTTTGAGACCGGCGATGGTCCGGTTCAGGCGCTTTCCAACATTGACCTCAAGATCGCCAAAGGCGACTTCGTCTCCTTCATCGGACCGTCAGGCTGCGGCAAGACGACGCTGCTTCGCGTCATCGCAGATCTTGAGCAGCCGACCGGCGGCTCTATTTCAATCAACGGAACGACACCCGAACTTGCCCGGCTTGATCGCGCCTACGGATATGTCTTCCAGGCTCCGGCTCTCTATCCATGGCGCACCATCGCGCGGAATGTCGCGCTGCCGCTGGAGATCATGGGCCTGACGCGCGCCCAGCAGGAAGAGCGCATCACGCGCAATCTGGCCCTGGTCAACCTCACCGGCTTCGAGAAGAAATATCCCTGGCAGCTGTCGGGCGGCATGCAGCAGCGCGCCTCGATTGCCCGCGCCCTCGCCGTCGAGCCGGACTTGCTCCTCATGGACGAGCCCTTCGGCGCGCTCGACGAGATCGTCCGAGACCATCTCAACGAACAGCTTCTGCAGCTCTGGGCCAAGACGAAGAAGACCGTGGTCTTCGTCACCCACTCGATTCCGGAGGCCGTCTATCTCTCCACCAAGATCGTGGTGATGAGCCCGCGTCCGGGGCGCATCCACGACATTGTCGAAAGCGATCTGCCGCGAGGCCCGAGGCCGCTCGATATCCGCGAGACGCCGGAATTCCTGAAGCTGGCTCAGCGCGTACGCGATGGGCTTAGAGCGGGACACAGCTATGAGGACTGAGCTCCAGCAACGGCCGGGGAGGGCGCCTCTATGACCAAGCCCTCCTTCTTCCGACATAGCTTCATTCCTGTCGTGACGGTGATCGTCGTCATTACGGCGCTTTGGTATCTTCTTGCCCTGTTGATGAACCACTCCATGGTTCTCGCCGAGATGCAGCTCAAAGGCCTGACGCTGACGCCCTCGGAGGTCTGGCTGAGATCTTGGGCGCTTGAGAAGCCGCTTCTGCCGGCACCTCACCAGGTGATCGCCGAACTCTGGAGGAGCACGGCGGGCCTGTCGATCACCTCGAAGCGCAGCCTCGTCTATCATGGCTGGGTGACGCTCTCCGCGACGCTGCTTGGCTTTCTTCTGGGCACGCTGCTGGGCGTCTTGCTCGCCATCGGCATCGTTCATCAGAAGGTGCTCGACAAGTCGCTGATGCCGTGGATCATCGCCAGCCAGACGGTGCCGATCCTCGCGGTGGCGCCGATGCTGATCGTCGTGCTCAACGCCATCGGCATTTCCGGCCTGCTGCCGAAGGCGCTGATCTCGACCTACCTGTCGTTCTTCCCGGTCGTCGTCGGCATGGTGAAAGGGCTGCGTTCACCCGAGGCGATCCACCTCGACCTGATGCGCACCTATAATGCCGACGATCTGCAGGTGTTCACCAAGCTGCGCTGGCCAGCGTCGGTGCCCTTCCTGTTCGCCTCGCTCAAGGTCGGTATCGCCATCTCGCTGATTGGCGCCATTGTGGGCGAGCTCCCGACGGGAGCCGCTGCGGGCCTGGGTGCCCGACTGTTGTCGGGCTCCTATTACGGCCAGACCATCCAGATCTGGGCGGCGCTTTTCGCTGCGGCTTTCCTCGCCGGCCTCCTGGTACTGATCGTCGGCTGGACCGAGGTTCTCGTCATGCGTCTGATGGGTGCACGTCCCGAGCGGAGGGCCGCCTGATGCTTCTCCTTCTCCTGATTGCCATCATCGCCGTAGCGCTCGGCATTTCCTGGCTGTGCGTTCACCTGGTCCATCTTGGAGACCAGCGTCCGGCAATGCGGCGCGTCATCGATCTCGCGGTGCCGCTGCTGTTCGGCATCCTGCTTGTCAGCGAGTGGGAACTGGTGACGCGCGGCTTCGGCGTGCCCGAAATCCTGCTGCCTGCACCGTCTGTCATCCTTGCCGCTGCCGCCAACGCGCTGCCGACGCTTTGGGAAGACGTCGTCCAGACTTTCGTCAAGTCTGTATTGTCCGGTTACGTGATCGGCTGCGGTCTGGGATTCCTTGCCGCACTCCTCATCAATCGGTCGGGCTTCCTGAAGCGCGGATTACTGCCGCTCGGCAACTTCGTCTCGGCCCTGCCGATCGTCGGCGTCGCGCCGATCGCCGTGATGTGGTTCGGCTTCGATTGGCAGTCCAAGGCGGCGGTCATCGTGCTGATGACCTTCTTCCCGATGCTGGTCAACACGGAGGCCGGTCTCACGGCGGCAGGTCATATGGAGCGCGACCTGATGCGCACCTATGCCGCCACTTGGGGCGACGAAATGCGCCGTCTTCGCTTGCCGGCGGCTTGGCCATTCGTCTTCAATGCCCTGAAGATCAACTCGACCCTGGCGCTCATCGGCGCCATCGTCGCCGAGTTCTTTGGCGCGCCGACCTATGGTGTCGGCTTCCGCATCTCCACCGAAATGGGCCGCATGAACACCGCCATGGTCTGGGCGGAAATCGTCGTCGCGGCCATTCTCGGCTCCGTCTTCTATGGCGTCATCGCGCTGATCGAGCGGCGCGTGACCTTCTGGCATCCGTCTGTTCGCAAAGGGCAGAGGTAAAGTCGATGACCTCAAACGTCACCGGCAATCAAAAAAGGGGAACGACATGACCAACACCGTGACCAAGCTGGCGCTCGCCGGCGCAATGGCCTTGACGGCGTTTAGCGCCAATGCCGCCGACAAGCTGACCTTGCAGCTGAAATGGGTGACCCAGGCCCAGTTCGCCGGCTATTTCGTCGCCAAGGACAAGGGCTACTATAAGACCGAAGGGCTGGATGTCGAAATCAAGCCGGGTGGGCCGAACATCGCCCCCGAGCAGATCATCGCCGGCGGTGGTGCCGACGTGATCGTCGACTGGATGGGCGCTGCGTTGGCGGCTCGCGAAAAGGGCGTGCCGCTGGTCAATATCGCCCAGCCCTACAAGAATGCCGGTCTGGAAATCATCTGCCCCGCCGATAGCCCGATCAAGAAGGTGGAAGACTTCAAGGGCCACACCATCGGCGTCTGGTTCTATGGCAACGAGGTGCCGTTCTTCGCGCTGGCGAACAAGCACGGCCTGAAGACCGACGGCGGACCCGACGGCGTCAAGATCCTGCAGCAGAGCTTCGACGTGCAGCCGCTCATCCAGAAGCAGGCCGACTGCATTCATGTCATGACCTACAACGAACTCGGTCAGGCCTATGACGCCGGCTATACGGCTGACAAGCTCAAAGTCTTCTCCTACACCGATATGGGTGAAAACCTTCTCGAGGACGGCCTCTATGCTTTGGAGCCGAACCTCAAGGATGCGGCTTTCAAGGACAAGATGGTTCGCTTCGTGCGCGCTTCGATGAAGGGCTGGACCTATGCCAAGGATCACCCTGATGAAGCCGCTGATATCGTGCTCGACAATGACACCACGGGCGCCCAGACCAAGGAGCATCAGCTCTATATGATCAAGGAAGTCGCAAAGCTTCTTGGCGATTCCACTGGCGTTCTGGACGAGGCCGCCTACGCCCGCACCGAGAAGGCCGTGCTTGACCAGAAGATCATCACCAAGAAGCCTGAAGGCGCATGGACGCACGACATCACCGATGCCGCTTTGAAGTGAGCGTGTCGGTCGTCTGAAACATTTGCCGCGCGGCGCCATGACGCCGCGCGGTTTTTCATCAGTTCAGCAGATTGTCTTTAGTGCAGAGAAACGCTGTCAGGCGTTCGGCCTTACACCAGAACTCCGTTCAGTCTGGTCAGGAAATCGGCGAGGCGCTGGCGGTGCGCGCAATAATAGATCGTTCTTCCCTCGCGGCGGGTTAGGACGAGCCCATCCGATCTCAGCCTTGCCAACTGTTGGGATACTGCAGGTTGTGGAAGATCCAGTTTTTTCTCCAGTTCTCCCACAGAACATTCTTTATGTGAAAGATGCACCAAAATCGCGAGGCGCTGCTCATGGGATAGTGCCCTGACAGTCCGGCACAAATCCTGAATTTCTGGCGCAACGGCAAAATTTGTGGTGTGGCTTAAATCGTTCTGGCTTGTGTCGTTCATGGCTTGGTTCACCTCGACGCAAGAGGTGCTTTCAGTCGCAATAAACCGTCAACCTTTTGAAAACACAAGGCTGGTTGTAGGTATTCCGTCGCCCAGTTTCGGATCTATTGAGTGATCTCGTAATCACTGCGTTTAAAAATAACAATAGCAATTAAAAAATGAAATATAGTGAACAAAATAAGGAAAAATGAACATTATGTTAAAATTTGAGAAACGATGAATTGTGGCGATATTTCATATAATTAGCTATTTCCCCGCTTGAAATTGGTAGAATGGGAGTGACGCGGGATGGCTTCGAGGTGTGTTGGATCAGCAACCTTAAGCTGTTTTTGCTCTCGTGAATTTTCTTGAGGAAAACCCTTCGATGCGGGCGGCGTTTTCGGCGCGGCCACACCGGGTAATCTCCTGCACAAAGCGTTGGTTCCGCCGTGCTCCATCTTGCCACGGCGGATCCTTTGCTCATGCGCTATTTCAGCGAGCCAACTAGAGATGTACGGGCATCCTCGATGAGATCCCAGACGTTAGGGTCACGAGTCGATTGGCGCTTCAGGTAGGTGTAGGGTGTATCGGCCCAGACAAGAATCTTGTCGGTCTTGTTGTCGAGCACGATGTCTCCCCTGTTGGTTCGCACCGTCAAGACAGCATGCCCCGCTCCCGCTTCGTCGCGAACGACGGTGATCAGCAGTGCGCTCTCGGGCCATCCCGATTGTATCAAATCACGCCGCTTCTCAAGGACATAGTCCTCGCAATCGCCGAACAGTTTGGGATAATCCCAGTGTTCGAGTACGCCGTAGATTTCCATGTCGGTCGCCGGCAGCACGGCAGTGTTGACCCCGGTGTTAACTTCATTGAGCTGCTTCCACACAGCCTGGGTCAGAGTTACGACCTGGTTGATGTCCTTCACGGGGCGGCAGTCAGCTGGATATTCCTCACAGAACTGCACGTAGCCAATCGGAGGAGCCGCGACGCCATGAATGCTCATCTGCTTCTCCGCAGTCCAACCAGGTTGGGTGGCAAGAAAAGCCGAAAAGCACAGAACCGTTTTTGTCAGCGTCGCGATCTTTTTCATCGCCGTGACGTCTCCCTGTTGTTGCCAGGAGAATGACACAGTTGTTTTTCATCGGCATAAAACATGAAAATCAAATCGGAAGTATATTTTAAATGATACGTTTACGAAAATTGGAATTACATTTTAGGAACTATTTATACTAACAATCTGAGTTGTATTTACTTTTCATCCACCATCGCTGTGCCGATGTCGTCTCTGTATTAACCTCCTGTGCATCGAAGGTGTTCCCGGCAGTGGCAATTCGATCCGGTTGTCCGCCTTCGGTGCATTCGGTGATTAACGTTGCATTAACCTTGCCACGGGCGGCGTCCCCCTATGGCACAGCCGAGCCGTCATCAAGAGGCTGGATAATGTGCTCTGATGGTCGGGCAAGATGCGACCGAGCATCGCGGCCCGGTCCGCTCCCACAAATGAATCGCGGAGAAATGGAGGCGTGGTTACTGAACAGATAATCGTTGAGACGCAGGCACTTGCGTGTCCTGCCTCATAGATTGTTGTTCAGCATGTCCTCGGACTGGAGCATGGCAAACTCCAGCGCAATACCGTCGTTGAAATGGCGGACGACGCGCGCCCGCATGCGGCCGAGCGTAATCGACGTGCCAAGCGGAGGCCGTATGTTCGTGGCAATGGCTGCACCGGAAAGCGACACGTCGATGATCTTGCATCGGCTTTCCTGCCCGTCGGGCAAGACCAAGTTGGAAAACGGCCGCTGCGGCGTGATCCGCTCGTGACGGCGATCCTCCGGAAGATTGAGGGTGTCGCGATTGGCGAGCCACGTAAGCTGGGCGGCCAGCTTTTCTCGTTTGCCTGCGGTGGCAGTCACCGTCATGGCAAATCCGCCTTCGAACAGGCGGGTGATCTGCCCCTCGATGCGCCCGACATGGTCTATGTAGGCGACGACGCGCTCCCCAACGCTACCGGATACCGGTGTGATAAGGGCTGCGCCGCCGGGCGACATGTCCTGAACCTGACAAGGATACTCATTGCGATTGGACAACATGAAGCGGCCCAGCACATCGATCCTCACGCGCTGAAACCGCCGGCGTTCCGGCTTCGGAAATTTGCTCGCGCGAAGAGGCATCGTAGCTGCGAGGGTCGCCATGCCGCTGTCCACTGCTTGGCCAAATGCGGCCATTCTGTGAGTAACGGTAAGCACCCAACCTTAAGATTGCGTTTAGCCGCCTTGCGCGTGCAGCGGTTCAGTCGGCGCGTCCGCCCTCGATGACGCGGAAATGACGGAAGCTGCGTCCCGGCAGCGTGTGCGGAGCCGGACGGAGGCGATCCATGCTGAGCACTGGGGGCTCGTGGCGCACGGGAGCGCGACCATGCGTGCCATCGACCTTCTCGCTGGTCAGCAGGAAGGCCGGCTTTTCGTCCGGCCAAATTAGTCGCAGGCTTTGCAGAGGCTGACGAACGACAGGATAGAGACCGAGCCAGTAAGGTTGATCCATCGGAGCAAAACACCCGAGGATGCGAGTGTGGTTCGGTCCCTCATGCCGCAAGGGAAGGAACATTACCTCGACCGGCATGATCTGTCCGCGCTCGTTGGTCGCGTTGAGACCAAACACGGCGGCAGCACCATCTTCGACGACAGCTGCCAGCAGGCAGGCAATGGACTCTCGGTCCTTGCCCGACCAGAAATCGAGGACATTGCGCCCCTTCAGTTCCCGGCCATAGGCCGCGCAAATGCGCGTACCCGCGAGCCGAAACGAATAGGTCTGACGGTCCAGAGCTTCAAGAATGAATGTGTCGCCGAGAATGCCTCGAATGGCTGCCGGCTCAACCTCGTTGCGCTCCGGAGCTGCCCGGCGGCCGCGTAGGTTCGTCCAGTATTCATAAAGAGAACGTGCGACGACGCTTTTCATCGAAATCCCCAAAAGACCAGACCAACCCGGCGCAAGTTGCCTTCGGCTGGGCGCGGCGCCATGCCATTTCGGCACGGGGGCACCTCGTCCTAACCCAACTGATGGCTCCTGAGCAGGGCTCGTGCCAGAAGATGCCCGTTGTCCCCAATCTTCTCGGCGGGACGCTGGCTGGTGGTTGAAAAAAATAAAAACACTACTTTTGGTCGCAATCCCGACCCTGGATAGAACAATGGATTCCGGGACGGGGAGCCACATTAACGCTTGCAAGGCGCGCCTGTAGCGGAAAGAAAAATGGATTGAGACAGACTCGGTTTATGTTCGGTTACCGGAGCCAATGAATTTTGATGGATTGAGTCTCGGAGGGGCTGGCTGCCCCATCTTGGCACCCCCCGCCGCCAGTTGTGCCTTTTTGGCCGTGCTCTGGTGCCAATCCCTCGTTTGAGATAAATCGCTGTCGGAGCTCGCGGCCTGGCGGGCCGCAAGGAAAGCCGCGATGCAGAGTGACAACGACAATCAAGAGCCGATGTTCAATATTCCGAAGGTGGTTCTCGCGTTCATTCTCATATCGGTCGGCATTTTCATCGGACGCACCTGGTACCTCGTCGGCGACGGGGCAGCGTCGTTTCTCTTGACCTTCTGCTTCCTGCCAATTCGCTACCAGTATCTGGTTTCCGGCATGGGCTTTCCCGGCGGCTGGCCGGCTGCGATCTGGAGCCCAATGACCTATTTCTTCCTGAGCGCCACGCCTTCGAGCCTCGTATTCGACATGCTTTGGCTGGCGGCTTTCGGGACAGCAGTCGCGCGCCGATTTGGCGCGCTGCGCTTCATCGGTTTCTGCGCTGTGGCTGCCGTCGCCGGGGCAGGGCTGTTCTGGCTGATCGCCAAGGACCCTCAGTCGGTGCTGCTCGGTCCCAACTTCGTCGTGGCCGCTTTGCTCGGCGCCGCCATCCGTTTCATTTATGCAGCGGGCCTTGGCGGTATCATGACGATGGGCGGCGAGACCTCCCGCCAGCCTGCGCTTGGCATCATTGAGATGTGGTCCGACGTTCGGGTGCTGCAGCTATTCGGGTTCATCTTTGTCGCCAATACCCTGTTCGCCTTGCTCTACGCGTCGTCGGGCCTTGACGGTCGCGCGCTGCTTCACAACGTCCTGGGCTACGTCGTCGGGATTTTGCTGTTCTCTCTGTTCGATCCCAAGCGCCCTTCAGGGGTACGTGCGGCATAAGGGTAAGTCCTTAGGTCGTGCTTGCCATACCGTTCGATTCATTTCATCCTTCGGCAAATGGACGACGAGGAGCGGATCGCCGGCCAACAGGCGGCCTCCTTGTCGGGAACAAGCTGGAGGCGTGGATATGACGACCGTTAAGCAGATTCTGTCCGCCAAGGGCGGAGACGTGGTTACCGGCGACCGGTCTATGTCCCTTGGACAAGCCGTGGCCAGGCTCGCCAGCAATCGCATTGGAGCGCTGATCTTCGTCGATGACGAGCGGCGTGTCATCGGCATCCTTTCCGAGCGTGACATCGTTGCTTCGCTCGCCATGCACGGTGCGCGCGTTCTCGAAGAGCTCGCAACCGCGCACATGACGCGCAAGGTGAGCACCTGTACGCGCGAGGATATCGTCGAGGATCTGATGGACATGATGACGGCAGGCCGCTTCCGCCATCTGCCGGTGGTTGAAGACGGCAAGCTGGTCGGCATGGTATCGATCGGCGACGTCGTGAAGCACCGCGTTGCCGACATCGAACATCAGGCGTCCGAGATCCGGAACTACCTTTTCACCACCTGAAGCCGGCGTTTGGCGCGTCGATAAGCACGATTTTCTGTCGTCGTGGCGCCTCATGGTGCGCCACGACAAAAAATTCCACAAATAAGGCAAGGAATTAGAACGCTATCGCCTTATTGCCCATGGAGATCGGAGCGAAATTTGTTGCGCTTCGGCTCCGGACAATTAAGATTTCAGTAAGCCCGGCCGGTTGTCCCGGTCGTATGGGTGGACGGCCCGGCAGGAGAAGCTGGGCCCCTACGAATAACGGTTCCGCCAGCGGCGGAGCTCATGAACAGGTTGAAACGTTCTGTTTCAGCGACCTCATGGAAGTCGGTCGATCCGGCAACCACAGGCCGTGAAGGCACGAAGGAGACCCGCAATGAGCCTGACCCGTAGCCTCAACACCCTCGTTGTCTGCGCAGCGTTTCTGTTCGTCGTCGCCATAGTGGCCGGCGTCATCTGACAATCGCGCAGCAAGACCATTCGAAAGCCGATCGGTGGAGGCCCGCCGGTCGGCTTTTTCATTGGATCAGGCAGCGATGATGATGCGCTCAACCTCGGCGCGACGCGAGTCGAAGCGGCCGAAAATGCGGGCCGACACGGCGCGCTCGCCCTTCAGGACGATGGTGGCATTACTGTCGAACAGGCAATCGATCGTGCTGATCGAGTTGGAATGGGGCTCGATGTGGTCGAGCTCAAGCGGCTCGCCGCCTGCTGCAAGGCTGGTCCAGGCCGGCGTGGCCTCGATCTGGAAGCGGCGGATGGCGTCGGCGATCATGGTCTTGGTCGGGTTCATGGAAGGGTCCTTGGCTCCCTGATACGGGAGAACACATACTCGAGAAGCGTTGTTTGTTGGCTAATGGCGTCGAAACTAAGGCATTTCTGTCGGTTGAGACCTTTGGCCCGGCGTTAGCCAGCGGCCCCGCCAACACATTGCAGGAACGTCGGTTTTTCCGCAGTGCATGGCAGACGTGATTGATTTGATGTGGACAAAACAGGAACAATCGCTCATCTTTGATCAACCCTGTCCGCAGCTTTTCCCGGCGGGGCTGATTCCAAACCGGAGACGTCATGGCCAAGCGCACCACCCAATTTGTCTGCCAGTCTTGCGGCGCCGTCAGTCCGCGCTGGGTCGGAAAGTGCGAGGCCTGTGGGGCGTGGAACTCCTTTGTGGAGGAAGTTGGCGGCGGAACCACCATCGGGTCGGCGGTGTTCGGCCAGAAGGGCAAGCCGATGCGCAAGGGGCGGGTTGTGCCGCTCGTCGAGCTCTCTGGCGAAATCGTCCAGGCGCCGCGGATGGAATCCGGTATTGCCGAACTCGATCGGGTCACCGGCGGCGGTTTCGTGCGCGGCTCGGCCTTGCTGGTTGGTGGCGATCCGGGCATCGGTAAGTCGACACTTCTCATTCAGGCGGCGGCGACCCTGGCGCGCAAAGGCGCGCGGGTCGTCTACGTTTCAGGTGAAGAGGCCGTCGCCCAGGTCCGCCTTCGAGCGGAGCGGCTCGGCCTGTCGAATGCGCCGGTTGCGCTTGCCGCGGAGACATCGGTCGAGGACATCCTGACGACGCTTGCCGATGGACCGACGCCGGATCTGGTGGTCATCGATTCCATCCAGACGCTGTGGACGGAATTGGTTGAGTCCGGCCCCGGTACGGTGACGCAGGTACGGACGGCAGCTCAGGCCATGGTTCGCTATGCCAAGGAAAGCGGTGCGACGGTCGTTCTGGTCGGCCACGTCACCAAGGATGGATCGATCGCCGGCCCGCGTGTCGTCGAGCATATGGTCGATGCCGTGCTCTATTTCGAAGGCGACGGCGCGCGGCATTTTCGCGTGCTGCGGTCGGTGAAGAACCGTTTTGGTCCGACCGATGAGATCGGCGTTTTCGAAATGACCGGCGGCGGCCTTCGGGAAGTGCCCAACCCGTCCGAACTGTTCATGGGCGAGCGCGATGGCTCGGCGGCGGGGGCCGCCGTCTTCGCTGGCATGGAGGGGACGCGCCCCATGCTGGTCGAAATCCAGGCTCTCGTCGCTCCCACATCGCTCGGAACGCCGCGCCGCGCCGTCGTTGGTTGGGACAGCAGCCGCCTGGCGATGATCCTCGCCGTGCTGGAGGCCCATTGCGGCGTCCGCTTCGGTCAGCATGATGTCTATCTGGCGGTGGCGGGAGGTCTTCGCATCCAGGAACCCGCCGCCGATCTTGCAGTGGCCGCGGCGCTGGTTTCTTCGCTCGCCGGCACGTCGCTCGGACACGATTGCGTCTATTTCGGCGAGGTGAGTCTGTCGGGTGCCGTTCGCCCGGTCGCCCACGCGGCGGCCCGATTGAAAGAGGCGGAAAAGCTGGGATTTGCCAGAGCGGTTGGACCCAAGCTTGCAAACGGCGAGGCGCCTTCCGGTCTGAAGCGGGCTGCCGTTGCTCAGCTTGTCGATCTCGTGACGCGCATCGCCGCCGATGGTGCTGGAGCTTCGGCGCCGCGTCGCGAGCAACGTGGATAATAGGACTAGCTGCTGTCCGTTGATTGAATTTGCGAGTTGGGGCCATTACCGTTAGTTCGGAATGGGCGTGAAGGAATCAGGGCTGGGCTTCCGGCGCCAAAGGGGCAAAGATGTCGATTACGCTACTCGACGGGATCCTCATCGTGGTCATGCTGATCTCGGCATTGCTTGCCATGATCCGTGGCTTCGTGCGCGAGGTTCTGTCAATCGCGGCCTGGGTAGCTGCGGCGCTTGCTGCCTTCCTTCTCTACGGCCACGTCCTGCCTTACGTTCAGCCGCACATTTCGCAGAAGCAGTTGGCACTGGTGGTGTCTGCCGGCGGCGTGTTCGTGGTGACGCTGATCATCGTCAGCTTCATCACCATGCGAATCTCAGACTATGTGCTCGACAGCCGGATCGGTCCGCTCGATCGCACGCTGGGGTTCGTATTCGGCGCCGCGCGGGGACTGCTTCTCGTCGTCGTCGGCATGCTGTTCTTCAACTGGTTCATTCATGACGAGGCGACACAGCCAGCGTGGGTGGCTCAGGCAAAATCGCGTCCGCTGCTCAACGCGCTGGGCGCCAAGCTGATGGCGGCGCTGCCGGAAGATCCCGAGAAGAAGATTCTGGATCAGTTCCAGAACCCGAGTATGGACGACGGCACGTCCATGCCAGACAGCGAAGAGAGCCAGCCACCGGCAGACGACGCAGCACCTGGCGATGCGGCTCCCGATGGAAATACCTCGGGAAAACCGGCCCCGTCGGATGGAGCCTATAAGCAGGGCGAGCAGAATGGTCTCGATCAGTTGATCCAGTCGACCACGGCGCCCAAGAAGCCATGAAGGCCCTGTTTGGTATGATATGCGAATGCGTCGGATCCGTCCGGCGCATTTGACGTTTTGAAGACGGGGCCGAATGCATTATATGCCTGCCTGCGCGACGGCCTTTGGACGCCAAAGGGCTCCGAACTAACTTGCGCGCCGCCGAAGCGAAATCCGGCCATCGTCGGGTCTTGCGGTCAATTTGGGAAGATCCTGCCTAAGAGCCCTGGATTTTCCGGCATCCCCGGTCTTGCGATGCAATGTGCCGGGATCAGATGAAATCTCGAAAGTGGGTAGCCAACCATGGACGATTTCACCCTCGACCCATTCGCCGCCGATGATGACGACCGCTTCCATGAGGAATGCGGTGTCTTCGGCGTCTTCGGCGTTGAAAATGCCTCTGCACTTGCCGCGCTCGGGCTGCATGCCCTGCAGCATCGCGGCCAGGAGGCCGCGGGCATAACCACTTTCGACGGCAAGGAGTTCTACACCGAGCGCCACATCGGCCTCGTGGGGGACAATTTCACCAAGGCCAAGGTGCTAGCCCGTTTGCCCGGTAATCGGGCGATCGGCCACACCCGCTATGCCACCACAGGCGGTTCCGGTCTTCGCAATGTTCAGCCGCTCTATGCCGAGTTGTCGGTCGGTGGTTTTGCGCTGGCGCACAACGGCAACCTGACCAACGCGATGACGATCCAGCGCGATCTTCAGCGTCGCGGTGCCATCTTCCAGTCGACTTCCGATACCGAAACGATCTTGCACCTTGTAGCGACCAGCCAGAAGGCGGCCATGGTCGACAAGGTGGTGGACGCGCTGCGGGCCATCGAAGGCGCCTACTCGGTCGTCTGCATGAGCCAGGAAAAGATGATCGGGTGTCGCGATCCGTTCGGTATCCGGCCCCTGATCCTCGGCGATCTCGATGGGGCGGTGATTCTGGCCTCCGAGACTTGTGCGCTCGACATCATCGGCGCCCATTTCGTCCGGGAAGTCGAGCCAGGCGAAATGGTGATCGTCACTGAGCGCGGCATCGAAAGCCTTCGTCCGTTCGAGAAGCGTCCGTCACGCTTCTGCATCTTCGAATATGTCTATTTCGCACGGCCGGACTCGGTTTACTCTGGCACCTCGGTTTATCAGGTGAGAAAGCGCATTGGCGCCGAACTCGCCCGCGAGACGCCGGCGGTTGCCGATGTGGTGATTCCGGTACCGGACAGCGGAACGCCGGCCGCCATCGGTTTCGCCGAGGCCTCGGGCATCCCCTTCGATTTCGGCATCATCCGCAACCACTATGTCGGCCGCACCTTCATTTCGCCGACTGACACGATCCGTCACATGGGCGTCAAGCTGAAGCACAACGCCAACCGCACGGTGATCGAGGGCAAGCGCATCGTTCTGGTGGACGACAGCATCGTGCGCGGCACGACGTCGCTGAAGATCGTGCAGATGATGCGGGAAGCCGGTGCTGCCGAAGTGCATATGCGCATTGCCTCGCCGCCGACCACGGATTCCTGCTTCTACGGCGTCGATACGCCAGAGAAGGGCAAGCTTCTGGCGTCGCGCATGTCGATCGAGGAAATGACGCGCTACATCCAGGTGGATAGCCTCGGCTTCCTGTCGATCGACGGTCTCTATCGTGCCGTGGGGTCGGCCGCGCGCAACAACGAGCTGCCGCAATATTGCGACGCCTGCTTTACCGGCGAATATCCGACGACGCTGACCGACGCCGCCGGCTCCGGTCCGGTGCGTCAGCTTTCGCTCCTGGCCGACGCCGGTTGATCGCCCGAGGGGGATTAGGGTGACTGAAAAACGCATTGTTGTCGTGACCGGCGCATCGCGCGGCATTGGATATGAGGCCGCTCTCGCTCTGGCGCGCGTGGGCTGGCACATTGTGGCAGTGGCTCGCACGCAGGGCGGGCTTGAGGAACTCGACGACGCTATTCGCGACGTCGGCGGCTCGGCATCGCTCGTGCCGCTCGATCTCGCCGATCCCGCTCGCATCGATGAGCTTGGCGCTGCGCTGAACCAGCGGTTTGGCCGTGTCGATGCCGTTCTCGGCAATGCCGGTCTGCTCGGTGGCGGCCTTGCACCTGTGGGGCACATCGATCCGAAGAAGTGGGATCAGACCTTCGCCATCAACGTCACGGCCAACTATCGGCTGATCCGCTCGCTCGATCCTCTGCTCCGTCAGTCGCAGGCAGGTCGCTGCCTGTTCGTCTCGTCTGCGGCTGCCTGGAAGGGAGCGCCCTTCTGGGGGCTCTATGCCGCCTCCAAGGCCGCGCTCAACGCACTCGCCTTGGCTTATGCCGAAGAGGTCAAGAACTTCGGCATTGCCGTCAATCTCCTCAACCCCGGACCGCTCAGGACGCGCATGCGCGCCCAGGCCATGCCCGGCGAGGACCCGGACACGCTCGCAACCCCTGCCGACCTTGCGCCCCATATCGTCTCGATCCTTGAGGCGACAGATGGACGCACCGGCGCGCTTTACGACTTTCCGACGCTCTCGTGGAAGAAGCTGCAGCCTCCGCAATGACACCGCACGATATCGGTCACGCCTGGTCCTCGCCCAATTCGGGGCATCGTCCGCCTGGCAGTGTCATCGATCATCTGGTTCTGCACTACACTGGCATGCGCACCGAAGAGGGTGCCCGAGACTGGCTGTGTGATCCGCGCTCGCAGGTGTCGAGCCACTACATCATCTTCGAGGACGGCAAGGTCTTCCAACTGGTCGACGAGAATCGGCGCGCCTGGCATGCGGGCCGCTCCTTCTGGCGGGGCGTGACCGATATCAACTCGCGTTCAATTGGTATTGAGATCGCCAATCCCGGACACGAATTTGGATATCGACCGTTTCCCGACCGGCAAATTGAGGCGGCGATCGGGCTGTGCCGTTCGATCTTCGCGCGCCATTTCATACCGCCGCATCAAGTTGTCGCCCACTCCGATATCGCTCCCGATCGCAAGGAAGATCCCGGTGAGCTTTTCCCCTGGGAGTGGTGCGCCGCCTTCGGCATTGGTCTTTGGGTCCCTCCGGCCCCGCTTGACCATGGAGAAGCATCCGTGCTGGGCGATCAGGATGACAAGGTTCTGAAAATTCAGCAGCTTCTGAGTGATATCGGGTTTGGTGTCCCTGTCTCGGGTGCCTTCGACGGCGCCACCGAGATTGTCGTGCGCGCCTTTCAGCGCCACTGGCGTCCCGCCCGTATCGACGGTCGGGTCGACGCGTCGACACTTGATACCTTGATCCGCGTCGCGGCTGCTTTCCAGACTTCCGCGGGCGTCTGATCCTTCGTCGGCTGCGCAATCAATGAGGCGAAGATGCGGATGATTTCGCGGCCGCATGGCTGCCATGCGCCACATTGACGGCCCCGCATGGCCCGATTCGTCGGTCAGTTCCTTGCCCCATCGCTGGGAGGCAATGGAACCAACACCGCATGAAACTCATCAAGACGTTTGCTACCGCCACGCTTCTTCTCACTGCCACGTTCGTCGCGCCCGCCATAGCCGACACGGGCCGGTCCGCCAAGGCGGAAGAGCCGGCCGCCGTTGCCAGTGACGAGAAGCCGAACAATCTCTTCGAGCTGTTGTTTGGCGTGAAGCGCAAATCGAGCACCGTCACTGCCGAGCAATTCGACACCTCTGCTCCCGCCGGTGGGCCCGGCGCCGCGCTTCGTAGCCGCATCGCCGCCCAGGCAAAAGCCGCAGGGCTGCCGCCCGAACTGGCAGAAGCGGTGATCCGCCACGAGAGTCGCTTCAATCCCAAGGTACGCGGCCGCCACGGCGAGATCGGCCTCATGCAGATCAAGCCGCAGACAGCACGCGCGCTCGGCTACACGGGTACGGCCGCCGGTCTTTATGACGTCGATACCAATCTCAAGTGGGGCATGGCCTACCTGGCCGGCGCCTACAAGCTGGCTGGAGGTGACACCTGCGGTACCATTCTCCGCTATAACGCCGGCCACGGCGCCACGCGCATGAACCGGACGTCTCGCGCTTACTGCTCGGAAGTCACCACTTACGTAGCCTCATTATAACCCATAACCTTGACCTTCCGGCGGGGGCGTGCCACACGGCTCCCCGCCAGTCGGTTGGACGACCGCGCGGACAAGTGGCGAAAGCCCGTCCGGGAGGAAAGTCCGGGCTCCACGGAAACACGGTGCCGGGTAACGCCCGGCGAGGGCGACCTCAGGGAAAGTGCCACAGAGATCGAACCGCCCCGGTGCGCCGGGGTAAGGGTGAAAAGGTGGTGTAAGAGACCACCGCGGGACCGGCAACGGGACCGGCACGGTAAACCCCACCGGGAGCAAGACCGAATAGGGATGACGCGGGCGCAAGCCCAGCCCGTTTCCGGGTCAGTCGTCCGGGTTGGTTGCACGAGGCGTCCGGCAACGGCCGCCCCAGATGAATGGTCGTCGGGCGGGAAACCGCTCACAGAACCCGGCTTACAGACCGACTGGCGTTTTCTTTCTCAAGCCGCGCCGCGTTTCGCACGAACGCGAAGGTCAGCCCGCTGTTCACTATCGGTTGACAGATTGTTGAATGCGAAGCGGAATGGCTTTTCTTGAAGCCGTCGTCCCGCAAAACTATTCCTATGACCACAATTCGGATTAAGCACTTTTGCTAGGGCTTAATAGGTGCCGGTGATGCAACGAACTGCGTCGCGGCCCGCCGGATTGCATCGGTTAAGCGCCGTCGTGAGGCGCTGGTCAAAGCGGGGCATGTCCCCAAAAGGAATAGATCACAAATGGCTAAGGTCGCGATCGTCTATCATTCGGGTTATGGCCACACGGAAGTCGTTGCCAAGGAAGTCGCCGCCGGCGCCGGCGCCGAGCTGATCCCCATTGACGCCGAAGGCAATGTCAGCGAAGCGGGCTGGGCCAAGCTCGACGCGGCCGACGCCATCATCTTCGGCACGCCGACCTACATGGGCAACTCGAGCTGGCAGTTCAAGAAGTTCGCCGACGCCACCTCCAAGGCCTGGTTCACCCGCAAGTGGCAGGACAAGGTGTTCGGCGGCTTCACCAACTCCGCCAGCCTCAACGGCGACAAGCAGGTCACGCTGATCGGCCTGCAGACGCTGGCCTCGCAGCATGGCGGCATCTGGGTCAGCCTCGGTCTGCCGCCGGCCAACACCAAGGCGGCGACCCGTGATGACGTCAATAACCTCGGCGGCTCCGTCGGCCTGCTCGTCTCGACCCCGTCGGACGCTGGTACCAACGAAGTGCCGGCTGGCGATCTCGAGACCGCTCGTTCCTACGGCGCCCGCGTCGCCGCCGTCGCCGGCAAGCTGAACTGATCGATATCGCTCTGTAAAAAGCGGGAAGGCGATAGCCCTTGTGGCTACCGCCTTTTTCATGGCTCAGGTCGGCGGCAGCATGCCGCCATTTTCGAGAAACACCTTGGCGGTCAGGAAGTCTCGCCACGCTTCGCGCTTCTTGATCGGCGTCCGCAAGAGGTAGGCGGGGTGGAAGGTCGGCAGTGCCTTGAAGCGCTTGCCGCCGATCTCCAGCTCGCACCAGCGTCCTCGCAGCTTGTTGATGCCCTGCTTGACCGCATCGCCGCCGAGCAGCGCCTTGGCCGGTTGCGCGCCGAGGAAGACAATCAGTTCCGGGTCGATCAGCTCGATCTGCCTAAGGATGAACGGCCTGCAGATGGCGATCTCCACGTCGGAGGGGTCGCGGTTGCCCGGTGGCCGCCAGTAAATGACGTTGGCGATATAGGCGTTGTGGCTGCGGCTGTAGCCAATAGCGTTCAGCATCCGGTCGAGCAACTGACCGGAACGCCCGACAAAGGGGCGTCCCTCGATGTCCTCGTCGCGGCCCGGTGCTTCACCGACCAGCATCAGCTTTGCGGCCGGGTTGCCATCGGCAAACACCGTGTTCTTGGCCGTCAGCTTCAGATTGCAGCCATCGAACGCCTGGATGAGTGCCTTGAGCTCATCTAGCGTTTTCGCAGACTGTGCCGCCGCGCGCGCCTGCATCACGGTGGCTTCCGTTGGCAGTTGCGCAGTCTGCCCCGGCGTTACAGGGCGAGCAGGTGCGCCGTGCGTGGAAAGCTCGACCGGCGGCAACGCCTTTGAGGCCTCTGCCGGAGGTAGCTGCCGCCGCGCAGCCTGATTTTCCGCCGCCGCCTTGGCCTTGGCGCTCTCCTCGAAACGATCGAACGGCGCGTCGACGAGCGTTACGTCGACGCCCATCGCCGCATACCACTCGAACAGGGCTGCGGCGGCATCGAGGCCGGGGGAGGAAAGCGTCGGATCGGACGTCATGGCCCTTCTATAGAGCATGACGGCTGCCGAGGGAACGTCGCAGCCAGCTCCCCTGTTAGCCGGGAAATGGGCCAAAAGCGTTTGATCGCGCCCACGGATCGTGGTTGAAGGGCTCAGGTGGGCAAATCCGGGTTTCCACCCAGGCAAAGCTTGGGGGAGTCTGGCGAGGATGATGCCCTCACGTTGGCGATCGCTTTGCGAGAAGAGAGACATTCATGACCACCGAGCTGCCCGAGCGCGAATCCATGGAGTTCGACGTGGTGATCGTCGGCGCCGGTCCCGCCGGCCTGGCTGCGGCCATTCGCATCAAGCAGCGGGCCGCTCTCAGCGGGCAGGAGATTTCTGTGCTTGTGCTCGAAAAAGGGTCGGAAGTCGGCGCTCACATCCTCTCTGGTGCCGTGGTGGATGTGTCCGGGATTTCGGCTCTGCTGCCCGACTGGCGCGAGGACAAGGACCATCCCTTCAAGACGCCCGTCACTGACGATCGCTTCTTTTTCCTGTTCGAGAAATTTGGCATCCGGCTGCCGAACTGGGCGTTGCCGCCCTTGATGAGTAATCACGGCGCTTATGCCGTGTCACTTGGCAACGTCTGTCGCTGGCTCGCGCAGAAGGCCGAGGCGCTTGGCGTGGAAATCTATCCCGGCTTTGCCGCCGCCGAGGTGCTTTACGACGATGCCGGCAAGGTCATCGGCGTTGCCACCGGGGACATGGGGGTGAAGAGGGATGGGGCGCCCGGCCCCAACTACCAGCGCGGTATGGCGCTTCTTGCCAAATACACCCTGTTCGCCGAGGGTGCGCGCGGTTCGCTGTCGAAGAAGCTGATCGAACGCTACCAACTCGATGCGGGCCGGGAGCCTCAGAAATTCGGTATCGGCATCAAGGAGCTTTGGGATATTGCGCCCGACAAGGCAAAGCCCGGCCTCGTGCAGCATTCCTTTGGCTGGCCGCTCAGTGGCCACACCGGTGGCGGGTCCTTCCTCTATCATCTCGAGAACAATCAGGTGGCGGTCGGCTTCGTCGTTCACCTGAACTACGAGAACCCCTATCTCTCCCCGTTCGATGAGTTTCAACGTTTCAAGACGCATCCCCTTGTCCGGGATACGTTCGAAGGTGGAAAGCGCGTCGCTTATGGTGCGCGCGCCTTGACCGAAGGCGGCTGGCAGTCGGTTCCGAAGCTGGTTTTCCCGGGAGGAGCGCTGATCGGATGTTCGGCCGGCTTCATGAACGTGCCGCGCATCAAGGGCAGCCACAATGCCGTGCAGTCCGGCATCCTGGCCGCCGACGCCGTCATCGATGCGTTCAAGTCCAACCGGACGGGAGAGGAGTTGACCGCTTACGATGAAGGTTGGCGCGTTTCGGCCATCGGCAAGGACCTGAAGCGGGTGCGTAACGTCAAGCCTTTGTGGTCACGTTTCGGCACACTACTCGGCATTGGCCTCGGCGGTCTCGACATGTGGCTGGAAACGCTTTTCGGCGTATCGCCCTTCGGAACCCTGCGCCACGGCAAGAGCGACGCCGACTGCCTGAAGCCGGCTCAGGGCTTCAAGCCGATCGCCTATCCCAAGCCGGATGGCAAACTGACCTTCGATCGCCTGTCGTCGGTCTTTCTGTCGGGAACGGCCCATGATGAGAACCAGCCAGTCCACTTGAAGCTGCGTGACCCGGATCTGCAGAAGCTCTCGGAGCTTGACGTTTTCGCCGGGCCGTCCGCCCGCTACTGCCCGGCAGGCGTGTACGAGTGGATAAACGAGCCAAATGCCGAGCCGCGTTATGTAATTAATGCCCCAAACTGTGTTCACTGCAAAACTTGTGATATCAAGGACCCAAACCAGAACATCGATTGGGCGGTCCCGGAGGGAGCGGGAGGACCCAATTACCCAAATATGTAATGGTCTTTTCGTTCTAGCGGGTAGGGTGGATTAATGAGCGAGCGGATAGAAGATGCGCAGTCGGCCGATGTCGGCCAGAATTGGACGGCGATCGTTGCCGAGGACCATCCGATCATACAATCGGCAGTGGTACGAATCCTGAAGAAGCGCTTTGGTTTCCGGCAGCCGATTCTCGCCACGAGCTATGACGAGTTGGCCGATGCCGTTCTCGACACCGGCGAAAACACCTTGGTCATCACCGACCTCGTCATGCCCGGCATGCGCGGCCTCGACACAATCAAGCACATCCGCTCGCTGGCGCCCAAAGCCTATGTGGCCGTCTATTCCTCAAACTCCGGCGAGGAGTTGGCGCAGGGCTGTCTTGACCTCGGCTGCCGCGCCTTCATCGGCAAGCGGTCGTCCGAAGACATGCTGGCAGCCGCGATCGAGACCGTTCTCGACGGTGGGACGCTGATTGAGGTTGGCGCCGACAATTCGGCGGTGTCGCAGGCGGTGCTCGAGCGCTCGGCGCTGGTGTCCGAACTGTCGCCTCAGCAGCTCAAGGTGTTCCAGCTTCTCGGCGATGGTCTGCTCAACAAGCAGATTGCCTATCAGCTCGGCATCTCCGAGGCGACCGTCAAGGCGCACGTCGGCAAGATCCTGGAAACGCTGAAGATCACTTCGCGCAGCCAGGCCGCCATTACCTCCGCCTGGATGGCCGAGCACGGCCTTATCTGAAGCAATTCCAGCAAAAGTGGGAACCGGTCTTGCGCCCGGAATTGCCTGATAACAAAGGGCTGGAGCATGTTGGCGAACCAAAGTTCGCCGAACATGCCCCAACGACGGCGGATATCCGCGCCGTTGGCAGTCGTGTCGTCTACGAGAACAGCTGGATGCGCGTCCGTGAAGACGCCATCGAGCGGCCTGGCGGCGCGCAGGGCATTTATGGTGTCGTCGAGAAGCCGGATTTCGTTGCCATCGCAGCGGTCGATCGGGTGCGTGGCCTGATCCATCTGGTCGAGCAGTATCGCTATCCGGTCGCCGCCCGCTATTGGGAACTGCCGCAAGGCTCGTGGGAGACGCGACCCGACGTGCCGCCGGAAGATGTTGCCCGCGCTGAGCTCTCCGAGGAAACCGGCATCGTCGCGCGCAAGATGACGCGCGTCGGCGATCTCTTCCTCGCCTATGGCTACTCCTCGCAACGCTATCACGTCTTCCTGGCGGAGGAGCTGGAGCAGGGCGGCAATGCCCTCGAAGCCGAGGAAGCCGACCTGATCTCGCGCGTCTTTCCGATTGCGGATGTCGAGGCGATGATTGCGGACGGCACAATTCGTGACGCGACCACGGTTGCCGCGCTAGGGCTTATCCGCTTGAAGGGCCTGCTCTAGCTGCCCCTCAGATCTCTTCCAGGAGATCGTCGTAGAACCGCTGCAGCCGGGCATGACGTTCGGCCGCCAGCTTTCGGCCTGTCGCCGTCTTGAACCCCTCGCAGAGCTTGAACAGCTTTGTCATGAAGTGATCGAGCGCGAAACGGCTGTCGTTGAGTGGCCGTTCTTCGGCCGACGGGTCACCGGCATCATAAAGGTGGTTGTTGAGCCGACCGGCGACATAGAAGCAGCGGGCCGCCCCGATCATGCCGATGGCATCAAGCCGGTCGGCATCCTGCACGATGCGAGCCTCGAGCGTCACGGGCTCGATCCCGCCCGAGAAGCTGTGTGCCTCGATGGCATGCGCCACCTTGTCCTGTCTCTCCTGTTCCCAACCGATGTCGGTGAGGATCTCACGCGCCCGTTGCGCCGACTTCCGGGATGCGAGAGGGCGTTCGGGTGAGTTCTTTTCGACGGCCACGCAATCGTGCAGCAACACGGCAGCTGCCAGAATCTCGGTATCGCCCCCCTCATTATCGGAAATGATGGTGGCATTCTTCCACACCCTTAACAGGTGGGAAAAATCGTGGCTACCGTCGGTGGCTCCAACACAGCCTCCCGAGTGAGGCAAAAGGAGGGAAGCCAGACGGTCGTGCGGAGAGAACAGCGAAAAGGTCAACAGCACTCTTCCGTTAGCGAAAGTTATAAAAAATAGCATACGCCGAAAGTCTTATATGCCAAGCACTTTCATAAAATACATGCATAAAAACAAGCACATTTATGATCATAACGATTTAAGGTTAACCGTCGCTTCCAGATCAAGAAACGAAAAGGCCGCCCGTGAAGACAGACGAGCAGCCCTTCTAGTCATAAATGACGAGATCTTGGCCGTCGATTTTCGGGGAGTCTGCTATTTGATAGTAGGCGTCGCGGAGCGTGGTCAGAAGATGGGACGGTTTGCCCGCACCTTCTCGGGCGGCGCTATTGACCAGAACGAACACGGCATCGGCCGACGCTCGCAACGCGACCTGTGCGCCTTCGTGGATATGCTGCAACCTAGCGGATGGGTGGTGGGGAGCAGGCCGGCTAAGGGAAAATACGTGCTGCAGCGCTCCTCACGGCCGGAAAGATCGTTCCGGACGGGCGCGCGTTTTCGATCAATATACTTAGATTATATACTAACTAACTTTATCATCTTTTCCAGATCCAGCGACCCGCCACGATCCGGAGAGACAGCCGCCATGAATGTCGTGAGCCATCCCCTTCTGCCCGCACCTCTCCCGCCGATCCACGTCGACTCCGCCGCATTGAAGCGAGCGATGCGTAGCCTCGCCGGCGGCGTCTCGGTGATCACCGCTGGAGAGGGCGATCGGCGCACCGGGGCAACGGTGACATCGGCCCATTCCTTCTCCATGGAACCACCCACGATGGTGGTGAGCCTCAACCTGTCATCATCGACTTGGCCGGTGGTGCGCGACTTCCGCCATTTCGCCGTCAACATCCTTGCACTGAACCAGCAGGCGATCGCCGATCGCTTTGCCGGACGCGGCGGCCTTAAAGGGCCCGAGCGCTATACCGGCGCCAATTGGACGACGTTGGAAACCGGGGCGCCGCTGCTGGTGGACAGCCTCGCCGGCATCGACTGCGAGGTTGAGGACGTGATCGAGCGGCATAGCCACGCGCTGGTGTTCGGCCGTGTGCGGGCCGTGCTCGGCGAAGGCGGCGCCTGTCTCCTCTATGCCAATGGTGGCTACGGCGGCTTTGCCGCATCCGACGCCGTCTGAGCCGATGACCAAATTCGAACTGCCTTGTTAACCGGGCTGCCGACGCGGCGCGGAACCCTCTTCCCTTGCCTGAAAGGACGTTGCCCATGACCCGCAAGATCCGTCTCGGTGCCTTTCTCCCCGGCGGCGGCCAGCATATTGCCGCCTGGCGCCATCCCGATCAGCCGCTCGACAGCGCGCTCAGTCTGGAGTTTCACAAGGATTTGGCCCGCACGGCCGAGCGCGGACTGTTCGACGCCTATTTCCTGGCGGACGGCCTCTCCATCGGCTTCACCGGATCGCGCGAGGGCGGCAACGCCAAGGCGGCGGGCTTCGAACCGGTGACGCTGTTCGCCGCCCTGAGCCAGGTGACGACGCACCTCGGCTTCATCGCCACCTCTTCAACCACCTATGAGGAGCCTTATACGACCGCCCGCAAGTTCGCCTCGCTCGACCTGATCAGCGGCGGTCGCGCCGGTTGGAACGTGGTGACTACCACCGGCGACGCCACGGCGCAGAATTTCAATCTCGATGTTCAGCTGCCGCATGCGACACGCTACGAGCGCGCTTCGGAGCATGTGGAGGTGGTGAAGGCGCTTTGGGACAGCTTCGAGGACGACGCCTTCGTGCGCGACCGCGACAGCGGCGTCTTTTACGATCGCGACAAGCTGCACGAGACCAACCATGTCGGTACCCATTTCAAGGTGCGCGGACCGCTCAACGTGGCGCGTTCGCCGCAGGGCCATCCGGTGATCGTACAGGCCGGCCAGTCGGATGCAGGGCGCGATCTCGCCGCGGAGACGGCGGAAGTGATCTTCACCGCTCATCAGTCGATCGCCACGGCGCAGGAATTCTACCGTGACATCAAGAGCCGCGCTGCGGCCAAGGGGCGCAACCCCGACCACGTGCTGGTCATGCCGGGCGTCGCGCCCTTCGTCGGCCGCACGCGGGAAGAGGCGCAGGAAAAATATGACCGCCTCACCAGTCTGATCCTCGAGGAAGACGGCGTCGGCCTGCTCAATGGATTGACCGGCGGCACGCTCGACCTCAGGGGCTTCAATCTGGATGGTCCGCTGCCACCAGTGCCACAAACCGAAGGCATGAAGAGCCGGCAGGCGCTGCTTCGCCAGATCGCCGACGAGCATAATTTCACGATCCGGCAGCTCTATCAGTGGGTTGCCACGGCGCGCGGTCATTACACCATCGTCGGCACGCCTGCCGACATTGCCGATCAGTTGCAGGTCTGGTTCGAGAACGAGGCGGCCGATGGTTTCAACATCCTGCCGCCCTGGCTGCCGACCGCGCTCGACGATTTCGTCGACTTGGTGATCCCGGAGCTGCAGCGGCGCGGCCTGTTCCGCACCGCCTACGAAGGCAAGACGCTGAGGCAGAATCTCGGCTTGCCCTACGCGGTCGATCGCTGGACCGCCGCCCGCAACGCTGCCGTCGCGGCCGAGTGAAATCCGCTACGAGGAGGGACTGACCATGACTATCCAGGACGTGGATTCATCGCTGGCTCTCGGCGCGGACGGCGCCCGGCCGGCAAACACCGGAGCCATAGTCCGCAAGGCGCTCAAGCTCGTCGGCAACCTCGCCACCCGCTTCGGCGTGCTCATCGCCTTTGCCTTGCTCTGGGAATACGGCGGCCGGCTCGGTTTTCTGAACTCGGCCGTCATCCCGCCGCTCAGCGACGTGATCTGGGCTCTCCAAGACGGGCTTATCAGCGGGCCGCTTAAGGAAGATCTCGGCATCAGCCTGACGCGCGCCGGCATCGCCTTCGGCGCGGCAGCGGCGGTCGGCATCCCGCTCGGCCTCGTCATGGGCCAGTTGCCCACCATCGAGAAGCTGATCGACCCGCTGCTGCAGCTGTTCCGTCAAACCTCGGCACTGGCTCTCTATCCTGTGTTCATCCTACTGCTCGGCCTCGGCGAGACGTCCAAGATCTTCGTCATCTTCTGGGCGTCGCTGTTCCCGATCCTGCTCGCCACCATCGGCGGGGTGCAGGAAGTGGACGGCAAGCTGATCGAAATGGCGCGCGTCTACGGTGCCCGCCGCCTCACCATCTTCCGCCGCGTGGTGCTGCCGGGCGCGGTGCCGCAGATCTTCGTCGGCCTGCGCCTGTCGGCCACCACGGCGCTGTTGATGCTCATCGCTGCAGAGATGATCGGCGCCAACCACGGCGTCGGTTTTCAGGTGATGAATGCCCAGTACAATTTCCAGATCCCCCTGATGTTAGCCTCGATCGTGCTGCTGGCCCTGCTGGGGCTTGCCGCCAACTACGCCATCCTCGGCCTGCAGCGGCGCCTATGCCGATGGAATGCCGCGGCGTGACATTCGCCGGCCCTTCGTCAGCTCTCAATCCAAGGAAACCACCATGACCGCCATCTTCCGTCACGTCGGCCTGCCGCTCGCCCTTGCCGGCGGCCTCACCCTCGGGGCCTCCGCCTTGACTGCTCAGGCCGAGGAGGTGACCATTCGTTATCTCGCCAGCCAGGGCGGCATCTCGCCGCATGAGCTCGCCGACTATCTCGGCTACTACAAGGATGCCGGCATCAAGCTCGATCGCGTCGGCTACGCCAAGGGCGGGCCGGAGTCGCTGTTCGCGCTGGCCTCCGGCAGCGTGGAACTCGGCAGCGCCGCGACGCCGGCCGTTCTGAATTCCATCGCCAGCGGCAACGACTTCGTGGCCGCCTATCCTTCCAATGGCGTCAACGCCACGGTGAAGAGCACCTTCTATGTGCTCGACGACAGTCCGATCCACGACATCAAGGATCTGACCGGCAAGACCATCGCCATCAACACGCTCGGTGCCCATCTCGACTACACCGTGCGCGAAGCCTTCCATAAGTCCGGCCTGCCGGAGACCTCGGCCAACCTTATCACCGTGCCCGGCCCGCAGCTCGAACAGACGCTGCGTTCCAAGCAGGTGGACGTGGCCGCCATCGGCTACTGGCAGCAGACCTTCGGCGGCGCACTGCTCAAGACCGGCGGCGTGCGCCCGATCTTCACCGACCAGGAAGTGCTCGGCGACATTGCTGGCGGCTTCATCGTGTTGCGCCGCGATTTCATTGCTGCCCACCCTGACACGGCGGCTGCCTTCGTCGATGGTGCTGCCAAGGCTTCCGACTGGGCCAATGCCCATCCTGATGAGGCCCGCGCCACGCTGGCTACCATCCTGAAGTCCCGTGGCGAGAACCCGGAGATCGCACAGTATTGGCAGGGCTTCGGCCTGCGCGCTGGCGCGGCCACCGAGCCGCATGACCTGACCTTCTGGATCGACACGCTGGAACGCGGCGGCAAGATCCCCAAGGGCAAGCTGAAGGTCGAGGACATCCTGTTCAATACCAAGATCAAGACCGCCGCCAAGTAACGGTCTGCCGCAAGCAAAGGAACGTCCCGTCATGTCCGCAACGCAAGCTGTGCGCGGTGAGGTGTCGATCCGCCGCCTCGCCAAGGCCTTCACACTCAACGATCGTCGCTTCGACGTTCTGAAGGGGCTGAACCTCGACATACGCTCCGGTGAGTGTCTGGCCATCGTCGGCGCCAGCGGCTCGGGCAAGACAACGCTCCTGCGCATCCTAGCAGGCCTTGAGCGGGCTGACGCTGGCGAGGTGGATATCGATGGCCGCCCAGTGGATGGCGTTGGGGCCGAGCGGGCGGTGATCTTCCAGGAGCCGCGCCTGTTGCCCTGGCTCACGGTGGAAGAAAATGTCGCCTTCGGCCTCGACATCCGGGGTTGGTCGAAGGGCCGGGCGAAGGCGGAGGCGCGGCACTATATCGAGCTGGTTGGTCTCGCCGACTTCGCCGATGCCTATCCGCGCCAGCTATCCGGCGGCATGGCCCAGCGCGTCGGCATCGCCCGAGCACTGACGGTCAAGCCGGAAATCCTGCTGCTCGACGAACCACTCGGTGCGCTCGACGCCATGACCAAGATAACCATGCAGCAGGAACTTTCCCGCATCTGGCGTGAGGAAAAGGTGACGATGATTCTCGTCACCCACGACCTCGAAGAGGCGATCTACCTCGCCGACCGGGTGCTGGTGCTGCCGAAGATCAAGAGCCAGCCGCCCCGCCTCATCGACGTCAACCTTCCTCGCCCGCGCGAGCGCAGCAGCGCAGATTTCGTGGCGCTGCGCGAGGAGCTGCTGGCGGAGTTCGGCTTGCATTGACGCTGGCAAAGCCAAATGAAAAAGCCGTCCGCCAACATAAGGCGGACGGCTTTTCTGTCGGAAGCGATGCTGGCTCAGCCTTCAATCTTCGAGAAGTCGGCCACTTGGTGGCAGGCGTCGCGGAGGACGGTGAGGAGAGCGAGGCGGTTCGCCCGCACCTTCTCGTCGGCGTCGTTGACCAGAACCTTTTCAAAGAAAGCGTCGACCGGCGCGCGCAGCGTGGCCAGCGCCTTCATGGCACCTTCGAAGTCCTCGGCCGCGACGGCGTCGTGAGCGGTCCTGGCGGCCGTTTCGATGGCGGCGGCCAGCGCCTTCTCTTCGGCTTCCTTGAACAGGCTGGCGTCGACGGAGGCGGCAACAGCCGTGCCCTTCTTTTCCTCGGCCTTCAGGATGTTGGCGGCGCGCTTGTAGCCGGCCAGAAGGTTCTTGCCGTCGTCGGTGGCGAGCAGGGCACCCAGCGCCTCGACGCGCTTGACGATCAACAGCAGGTCGTCCTGACCGCCGAGGGCGAACACGGCGTCGACCAGATCGAAGCGGGTGCCCTGTTCGCGGAGCTGCACCTTGAGGCGGTCGGCAAAGAAGTTCAGGAGGTCGGGCAGGGCCAGAGCGATTTTGCGTGCCTGTTCTTTGAACTCGGTTCCGAAGCTCCCCGCTTGGTCCTCGCTCATCTGCTCCAGCATCTTATCGAGGAATTCTTTGCGAATATTGGACCCAGGAACTGCGCCCTCAATGGAGTCCGCAAGTTCTAAAGCTATGTTGCCGCCTTTCAAGGTCAGCTGCTTTACCAACTCTTCGCCTGCTGTCCTCGATACAATTTCCCAGAGCGGCAGCCTTACTTCATTCTCCAGCACAATCCTAATCACGCCGAGGGCGGCACGGCGCAGCGCGAACGGGTCCTTGCTGCCCGTTGGCTTCTCGTCGATCGCCCAGAAGCCAACAAGGGTGTCGAGCTTGTCGGCCAGAGCCACGGCAATGGAGACCGGCGCCGACGGTGCGCGGTCTGACGGGCCCTGCGGTTTCCAATGCTCCTCGATGGCGGCAGCAACGGCCGCATCCTCGCCGGCATGGGCGGCATAGTAGCGACCCATCAAGCCCTGAACCTCGGGGAACTCGCCGACAACACCGGTCAAGAGGTCTGCCTTGGCGAGCAAGGCGGCACGAGCGGCCTTGTCGGCATCGGCGCCAACCAGCGGCGCGATTTCGCGGGCGAGCGCCACGATGCGGCGTACGCGGTCGCCTTGGCTGCCGAGCTTCTCATGGAAGGTGATGCCTTCGAGCTTGGGCACCAGCGTCTCGAGCGGAATGGCGAGATCGCCGTCCCAGAAGAACTTGGCGTCCGACAGGCGGGCGCGGATAACGCGCTCGTTGCCGGCGATGATGGTGGCGCCGCCGTCGGTCGCCGCCATGTTGGACGTCAGGATGAAGCGGTTGGCGAGGCGTCCGGTTTTCGGATCCTTCAGCACGAAACACTTCTGGTTGGCGCGGATGGTGGCGCGGATCACTTCGTCCGGCACGTCGAGGAAAGCGGCGTCAAAGGTGCCCATCAGCACGACCGGCCATTCGACCAGACCGGCCACTTCATGCAGCAGTCCTTCGTCCTCGACCAGTTCCAGGCCAGCGGCAAAGGCGAGATTGCGGGCATCGGTGAGAATGATGTCGCGTCGGCGCGCCGGATCGAGCACCACCTTGGCCTTTTCGAGCTTCTCGACATAGTCGGCGAAGCGCCGCACCTTGATCGCGTCGGGCGCCAGGAAGCGGTGGCCGTAGGTGGTGTTGCCCGAGCGGATGCCGTCCACCTCGAAGTCGATGACCACGGGCTCCTCGGTCTCCGGACCGAAGGTGCAGACGATCGAATGCAGCGGCCGCACCCAGCGGAGCGTGCCGGAGCCCCAGCGCTGCGACTTCGGCCAGGGGAAGCTGCGGATGACCGAGGGGATGAGCTCGGCGATGATCGCCTCGGCGGCTCGGCCCGGCTTGACGAGGTCGGCCACGTAGAAGTCGCCCTTCTTCGGATCGGAGACGACACGTGCCTTGGCGATGTCGTCGAGCCCTGCACCGCGCAGGAAGCCCTGGATGGCGCCGGCCGGCGCGTCGGTGCGCGGGCCCTTCTTCTCTTCGCGGATATCGGGCGAGCGGGTGGTGAGCCCGTGGATGGTCAGCGCCAGGCGGCGCGGCGTCGCGAAGGCGCCGGCGCTTTCGTAGGTCAGACCTGCTTCCACCAGACCGTTCGTCACCAGACCCTTGAGATCGTCGGCGGCCTTCGCCTGCATGCGGGCGGGGATCTCTTCGGAGAAGAGTTCGATGAGAAGATCGGGCATGGTGGTCCTCAGGTCTCCCGGCCTCGTGCCGGTCGTCTTGGAATGCTGCGTCTGATTAGTCGGTTCGGGGAAAAATGTCATCCCCGAATAGACACACCGAAAGACGGAAGAGCGCGGGAGAGTGACGCCGCCAGTCGAATAAACCGCCCGGAGCGGGGGCCGTCAGCTCAAGGAGCGGATCGCGTCCTTGTAGGCGCGGACGAGGCCCTCGTAATCGGCGTCGGCGGCGACCAGCTTGGAGGGATGGCCGTCCCAGGCATTGGGGCCGAAGACGTGGCCGTCGAGCTTCTGGATCGACTGGCCGATGGCGATGCCCTCGGTCACCACGCGGACCGATCCCGAGCGCATGGTGAAGAGCTCGGGCGCCACCAGATAGGCAGCCGCCGCAACGTCATGCAGGCAGCAGCCGTTCACTTGTTGCGCGCGCAGATAGAGAGCCTCGTAGCCGCGCGAAATGTCCCAGAGAAACTGGCCAGCCGGACCGCTCTCGGCAAGCTCGGCGGCATCCGCGGTCGAGGCGATGCAATGGCTGGTGACGTCGAGGCCGATGGCGGCAACCGGCCATTCGGCGGTGAAGACGATGTCGGCCGCATGTGGATCGTTGTGCACGTTGGCTTCGGCGACCGGCGTGACATTGCCGCGCTTGCCGCCCCAGGCGAAGGCGCCGCCCATGATCACCACGTCCTTGACCAGCCCGGCAATGCCGGGATCGCGCTGCAGCGCTATAGCCAGATTGGTCAGCGGAGCGACGGCGAGGATCGTCACCTTGCCCGGATTGGCGCGGACGATCTCGATGATCCGGTCCGCAGCCTCGCCCTGGGCCGGCTCGGCAGAGAAGCCGTCGATCATGCCGGCATCGCCAAGACCGTCGTGACCGTGGACGAATGTCGGAGCGGGATGGCGCTTGATGGTGAGGGGCTTGGTGGCGCCGGCATAAACAGGCACATCGATGCCGAAGCGCTGCGTCAGATAGAGGGCGTTGCGAGTGGTGACGTCGGTCTCCGCGTTGCCGAACACGGTGGTGATGGCCACGAGTTCAAGGCTCGGCTGCGCCTTGAGAAACAACAGCGCCATGGCATCGTCGATCCCCGGGTCGGTGTCGAAGATGACGAGAGACTTTTCCTCGGCGGCCATACTCAGTTCCCTTTCAGCAGCACGCTGGCATCAGCCGAAGACGGCCTTGCACACGGCTTCGCACTTGTTGAGGTCGAACCAGCCGTCGGTCCGGACGCCCGATTCCATGTCGATCCAGTAGAGCGCGCCGTTATCGGCATCAATGGCTTTCAGAACGTCCCTGACATTGCCGGGGTTGATGCCGCCCGAAAAGCCACAGAACGGACCGCTGACGGGCAGCTTCGGCCACGTGCTGGGGGCCGCACCACGGCCGAACGAGGTGTCGAACAACCAGTCGAGGCGAGTATTGCCAGGGAAGGCACCCTTGCATTGGAGCATGGCCCGAAGGCCGCGGCTCCGGCCGAAGCGGACGGTGTTTTCGACCTGCGCTTCGTTGCTCCCTTCGAAGGAGTGGTTGACCTGAAGGCGCGAAAAACCGCTGAGATCTAGCGATACTGTATCGGGTGCGTTGGCGATGCGACGGGCTTCGTCACCGCAGACATGAGCGGCAAAACGCAGGTCACCCGCCGTCAGCAGGGCGTGCCGGGTCGCCGCGTCCGGAAACAGCGGCAGCGCTTCCTGTGCGGCGTCGATCAGAATGCCCCACTCGATCGGATAGCGAGCCGATAGTACCTTGAGATCGTCGATGACGGTTCCAAGGTCGACGCCGGTGAATGCAATGAAGGCGGGAAGCTGCGGCACGGTACGGTCCTCATATTTTCGTAAGACAAGACCAAGAGGTACGTACCAGTCAACGGTATTCGAGTTGCATTCAGTAAATTTTGTCGGCATCCTGATTAAAAGGTCCGTACCACTAATCGCAGCCAGTCAATGAGGGTGGCGCATGAACGAAGGCGCGGTTCAGGAGTTAAAGGTCGAGGATGCGCTCTACAGGCGCCTCGCTGCGAAGTTGCGTCGCGACATCGAAAGCGGCGTTTTCGAAGCCAACAGCATGCTCGCTTCGGAGCGTGAACTCGCCATCAGTCTCGGCATGAGCCGGGAGACCGTGCGCAAGGCACTGCGGCTTCTCGAGAGGGAGGGCGTAGTCTACAGCGAGCAGGGCAGAGGGACCTTCGTGGCTCCTCCCGCCGTTCGCGAGATGGCGCGTGTCCTCGATGGCTTCAGCCGCGACGCCCGACGGCGTGGCGACGAACCCGGCCAGATCATTCTGACGGTGGATGAGATGCCGGCGAGCATCGCCGTCGCCGGCGTGCTGAAGATCGAACCGCGGCGTCCGATCACCCGCGTCAGGCGCATCCGTACCCTCAATGGTCAGCGCATCGGCACACAGGAGAGCTTTCTGGTTCTGCCGGGTTCCTTCTCCGTCGATGATCTTGAGACCAAAGGTTCTCTTTACGCCCTGATTGATGAGCGCTTTTCGATCGGCGCAACCGAGGGGCTGGAAAGCGTCGGCTCTGTCGCAGCCGATGCAACCGATGCGGCGCTGCTCGGCATCGCCGTCGGCGCACCGCTTCTGCTTTGCGAGCGGATCACACTCTCCGAACGCCGTCAGCCATTCGAGTATTGCGAGATGCGCTACATCTCCACCTATCGCTACACGGCACGCATCAACCGCTCAGGGCAAACAAGGTCATGACTAGTCTGAAGCCCGCAGCGGATCGGCCGTTTGATCTGCTGGCCTATGGCGATCCCAACGTTGACTATGTCTTCGAGGCGGCGATCATTCCCGGCCCCGACCAGAAGGTGCTGGGCCGTAATCTCGGTGTTTTCCCCGGCGGCACCGTCGCCAATGTCGCCTGCGCGGCGAGCCGGCTCGGCGCACGCGTGGCAAGCTATGGTCGCGTCGGCTCGGATCCGTCAGGCATCCTGCTCAGGCGGGAGAACGACACCTTCGGCGTCTCGAACCAGTATGTGACGACGGCTCGCCACCCCTCGGCCGCTGCCTCCATCATGGTCGATGCCACCGGCGAAAAGGCACTGATCTACGCGCCCATGCCGCCCGAACCGCTCGATGAGGTTCGCTTCGCCGAAGCCGCGCGTGAGAGCCGCGTCGTCTACGCCATGCCCTATGACCTCGATGAATTTCGTCACGTGGCGGCTATCGCCCATGACAATGGTGCCGAGGTTGCCATCGACATCGAAGCGGCGGTCGCGCCCGATGCCGTGCGGCTCGAAGCCCTGCTCGCGCGCAGCGACATCGTGTTCATGAACGAGGGCGGGTTCCGGGCATCGCAGGACGGCGCTGTCAGCGAGGCAAAGCTGCGGCCACTCCTTGGTTTGGGCCCCCGGATGATTATTGTCACTCTGGCGGAAAAGGGCGCGCTGGCGGTCACGCAGGACGGGGCGTGGCATCAACCCGCCTTCCCGGCAAGGCTGGTGGACGCTACCGGCGCCGGTGACTGCTTCAACGGCGCTTTCCTTGCCGCCTCGCTGACCGGACAGCCGATACCAGCGGCTCTCCAATTCGCCTGCGCTGCCGCGAGCCTTGCCGTGTCGACGGTCGGCGCGCGTAGCGGCATTCCGGATCGGACTAGCGTCGAGGCGATGCTCCGCTGAATCTCACCAGACGATCTTGTGCGTCTCGCCATTGGACACGTTGACGAAGCCATCCGGCGCCAGCGGCGACGGGGCGACCAGCACCCACCGCCAAGGCGCGCAGGTCAGCGTCGCGAAGGCAAGCCGCTCGGGGAAGCCGGCCCACCAGCGCGGCGAATAGGTTGGCTCGTACATCCAGTCGATCTTGGCGCCTTCGGCATAGAGGGCCTGCATTTCTGCGTCGAGCTCTTCAGCCGTGCGGCAGGTCATCAGGCCGCCGATCTCATAGCGAACCGTGGCGACCACCTCGCCAGCATGCACTAGCGCCCAGCCGCCCTGATTGGCGCGGATGGCATTGACGGCCTTGGCCATGGCCGCGTCGGACGAACCGACGACCCAGATGTTGTGCTTGTCGTGCCCCATGGAGCAGGCGAGCGCCGTGTCCGGCGTGCGCGGACCGGTCCCGAGCCAGAACATCTTCGACGTTTTCCCCTCGCCGGAGAAGCGGTCGACGATGGCGAACTTCGTCACGTTGCGGCTCTCGTCGCGCTGCACTTCTCCGTCCCTGACGGGAAGCTCCATGGTGATGAAATCGTCTGCCCAATGGAAGGGCCGCAGTATCGCGGCGTTCATGCTCGTGCGGCCGGGTTCCGCCGCAATCGAAAAATCCGCCGCCGTCATCTCGCGGCCGATGTTCACCGTCTGCCGCGCCCAAGTTGGCCAATCGATCGTGGGTACCGGCTTGATGTAGTTCGCGCCTTCCGAAACCTGCTCACCGTCGGCCCACACCTCGGCGATGGAAAGCGACGCGAGGTCGTCAAGCAGTACGAGATCGGCGTAACGCCCTGGAGCGATCGAGCCGACCCAAGGCGTCAGGCGCATGTGGCGCGCCGGGTTGATCGTCACCAGCTGGATGGCGATTTCCGGCGGCAATCCCGCCTCGATGGCCAGCCGAACGTTGCGGTCGGTACCGCCGAGCCGCAGCGTGTCCGAGCAGGAGCGATCATCGGTGCAGAGCGCAAACTGCGACCAGTCCTGCAAGCCGCCCTCGATCAGCCCCTTCAGGATTTCCGGCAGGGAATGCGGGCGCAGCTCGACGAACAGGCCGCGCCGAAGCCGCTCCCGCACTTCGTCCGTCGTCCAGGCCTCATGGTCGGAAGCCATGCCCGCAGCGGCGAAAGCGTTGAGATCGTCGATCGCCTTCATGCCGGCCGCATGGCCCTCGATGACGCCGCGCTGCTCGAACGTCGCGCGGATCATGCCCCAGAGGCGGTCATAGGACGGATTGTTGGGGTTCCAGACGGCGGGCCAATCCATGACTTCATCGAGGCCGGCTGCGTTGAGATGATCCTTCAGGAAACCGCGCTGCTCGTCATAGCCATAGTGCCCGCCACCCCATTCGTAGGCGGTCGGCGGAACGGCGGAGCCGGGCAGGGGGAAGATCTTGGCCGGCATGCCGGCGTATCGCGCCTTCAGCCAGAACTCTATGTTGTTGACACCGTCGACGTTGGAAAACTCGTGACTGGCCTCGCAGGTCCAGGTGCAGCCGCGCGGCATGGCAAGCGCGGCCTCCCACTCCGGCGTCAGGTGGCTCGATTCAATGTGCTTGTGCACTTCGCCAAAGCCGGGCACGGCGGAAAGATGCGAACGGTCGACGCGCTCGCCAACCTCACCTGGATAGGCGCCCGCAGGCCCCACCCAGGCGATACGCCGGCCGGAGACCACGATTTCCTGATCGCTCAGCCATTCCCGGCCACAGACATCTAGCAGCCTGCCAACGCGGATAGCGCGCATGGCGGGGCGTTTCCCAAGAGCGACCAGCGTCAGATGCTGGCGGATCGCGACCTCATCGGCGGCGTTGATGACGAGGTCGGTGGGCATGGCATCGGTCACGTCATTCTCCTGTCGCATGTCCGGCCATTCGGTCCGGATGGCTGTTCATCATGGTCTTGTCATGGCGCGCGGTGCGCCTTCGCTAATCTCGGCCACCGATTTCCGGCGGATCAGCTCCACCGGCAGACGGGTCAGGGCGGGAACGTCGGCTCCGTTGATCGAGGCAAGCAGCCGGTCGAGCGCCATGCGCCCCATCGCGGCGATGGGTTGCCGGATGGTGGTAAGCGGCGGGTCGAGAAGATCGGAGAGCGGCATGTCGTCAAAGCCGACCAGCGAAACGTCCTCGGGTACGTTGAGGCCGAGTTGGTGGAATGCGCTGAGGACGCCAACCGAAAGATAGTCGCTGCAGGCCAGGATCGCCGTCGGACGCGGTGACATGCGGGCGACCTCAAGCGCTGCTTCGTGGCCGAACTCGCGGGTAAACGGCCCACGCAAGACACGCTCCTCGTTCACGGGAAGCCCGTGGGCTTTCATCGTCTCCCTGAAACCGTCGACGCGCTCGGAGGCGCTGAGCAATCCCACAGGACCGGCAATGAGGGCAATGTCGCGATGGCCCATGGCGATCAAGTGTTCGGTTGCCATGCGGGCGCCCGCTGCATTCTCCACGAAGACGCGCGGCGCCTGTGCCTCCGGAACATCTTCGTCGAGCAGGACAATGTTGCGACGCTGGCCGATCAGCGCGCCAAGCGTGCCGTCATCTGGCTGCGCGGCGATCATGATCAGGCCGTCGAAATAACGATCGGCGAGCTGATGGACTGCCTCGATCTCCCTGACGGAACTGCCGCGCGTCGACAGGAGGCTGACGCCATAGCCGCGCTCGGCGGCGGCAGCTTCTATGGTCGACGCAAGCTCCGCAAAGAACGGGTTCGATATGTCCGGCGTTGCCAGGCCGATCGTCTCAGCCTTTCCTTTTGACAGCCTCTTCGCCAACGCGTTGGGTCTGTAGCCGAGCTGGGCGACGGCGTCGTCGATGCGGTCGGCCGTTGCTTTGGGCAGGGCGATCGACTTGTTGAGATGGCGCGAGACGGCCGTCGGAGAAACGCCCGCCGCGCGTGCCACCTCGTTCAGCGTCACCATGTTCCGCCTCCTTGCCGCATCTTTGCCTAGAGCCTGTGCCGGCTTTTGTAGGCTGCGATCTGGTCGAGGCAGGCGGCTACGATGCCGCCGATCAGCTTCTGGCCCTTTTCTGCCGTCGAAGGGCAGGGATCGCCGAATACGCCACTCTGGTTGAACTCGCTGAGCTGCATCGGTTCGATGCCGAAGGTGGCCGGGAAGGCTGGATATTCGGCCACGGCTTTCTCCATCCGGACGCTGTCCGGCCGGAGTGCCAGCATCATCGACGTCTCCACTTCATCGGCGTGGAAGAAGCCGGGGCCAGCCGGCTGGCTGTCGCAGATCTCGGCGGCCAGTGCCTCCAGCTTCGGATAGTCGAGATGAACGACCTTCAGCCCTTCTGTTTCAAGGGTCCTGGCCGCCAGGGCGATCGGCTCCTTGTTGCCGAAATGGCCGTTCAGCGTCACCAGAACCGGCACGCCCATGCGCTTCAGCTCCCGGCCGATATCGAGAATGATGGCCTTGAGCGTTTCGGGCTTCAGTGAAATCGTGCCGAGGAAACCTGAGTTGTTCCAGGCATCGCCATAAGCAATGGCGGGCAGGAGCAGGGCGCCGAGGGCATCGGCAATGCCGCGCGCCACACCAGTTGCAAGGTCGGTATCGACGGTCAGCGGCAGATGATAGCCGTGCTGTTCCAGCGCCCCGACGGGCAGCACGGCCCATGCTCCCCGCGTGATTGCCTCGCCGGCATCGCGCCAGCTCGAATGGGCAAGGTCGATCGCTGCCATCACGGCCTCCAGTCGATGATATCAAGCGCGGCATTCGGCGCGATGGCGCCCAGCAGCTCGCGAGAGCCAAGGGAATAGTCGACGGCACCTTTGACGACCGTGCCAAGCGTTGCCCGCGAGATATCGCCGAACCCGTAGCCATGGGCAATCAGCTCGACGATGGCGGCTTGCATCGGACCCATGGTCGGATTGAAAGCGACGTTCTCGATCGATGATCCGGCAATCAGATTGCCGTCGGCCATATCGAGAACCACGGCACCGGGACAGCGGCTGTAAGGAGCATGGGCGCGGCGGCCGGTCGTCATCAGCACGTCCATGGCCCCACCTTTGGCAACATCCCCGACCGGCGTGAGTTGGGGAAAGTTGATGCTGCCGGGTGAGATGCCCTGATGGCCCAGATAGCGGCTGTCGAAGGGCCAGGGGTAGAGCTCTTCAAGTCTCAGCCGGTGACCGAGCGGATCGATCAGTTCAAGCGCGGGGCCGAGCGCGAACTCGGAGAGATACTGGCGACAATGAGCGCAAGGGTGGGCCTCGCGGAGCGCGATGCGGCGGATCGAAGTGCCGCGATTGAAGGCGCGCGTGAAGACGAAGGTCTCGCCATGCAGCGTGTACCCGAGATGGGTGCCTGGGAATTCGACGTTGCCGCCCAGCACCAGATTGCCGGTCTCAGCTTCAAGCCCGATGGCCCCGACGTGGTAGTTCGAGATCGGCGGACGGGCGATGCCTCGCGCCGCGCCAAGGCCGAGCAGCATCACGTCGTCGACTTCTGAAAGGCCGAAGCGGTCCATGATCTCTGCAACGTCATCCTCGAGCACAACGCCGCCAAGGTTTGCGCCGAGCCGATCGGGCGTTTGGAAAGCCGCCTTGGCGATGGTTACGCGCAGGTCGTCGCCGATTGAAGCTTCAAGCGCTTCGATCCTCGGTTTTGTCGAAGGATCCGCAGCAAATGGATTTCTGCTCATTCGGCCTCTCCGATGGGAGGTGTTGAAATAATGACCGCCTACGTCTTGTGCAAATAAGCAATCGCATATTGATTGTGCATCGACCCTGTGTTTGCATTTGACAGGTCGCGAGAAATGTCGATAGCTCCGCTAATAAACCGCTTTACCAAAGGCACGTCAAATGGCTTCTGTGCTCATCCTCAACGCCACGGTCCTGAGCGTGGATGACCGCAACAGGGTGTTCGCTCCGGGGTGGGTTGCCTTCGCCGAAGGCGTGATTACCGGTGTCGGCGCCATGCGCGACGTGCCGGCGTCTTCCGCGTTCGACGAGGTCATTGACCTCACCGGGCATCTGGTCATGCCTGGTCTCGTCAACGCGCATACCCACGCGCCAATGGTGCTGTTTCGCGGCTGCTCGGAAGGGTACAGCCTGCTCACCATGGACGGCTGGTACAATTCGATCCGCGAGCCTGAGCTGTCGCTCATCGCGTCCGACATCGGGCCGGCGGTGGCGCTCTCCTGCGCTGAAATGCTGCTCTCCGGGACGACGACCTATTGCGATCAGTATTTCTTTGCCGATGAGGTGGCCAAGGCAGCCGGTCGTTCGGGCATCCGGGCCGTCATCGCCTATGGCATCGTCCAGTTAGGCGATCCCGAGCGTGCCGTCAGCGAACTCCGGAATGCCGCCAACTTCATCGAGCAGCAGCGATCGGCCGACGGGCGCATCATCCCATGGTTCGGTCCGCATGCCCCTTATGTCGACAACACCGAGGAGCTGATCCGGTCGGAGGTCGAACTCGCCATCAAGCATGGCTGTGGCCTGCATCTGCACATGGCCTGTGGCCCAGAAGACAATGAAGAGACGCTTCGTCGCTACGGCCTCACGGCTGCCGTGGCGCTGGAACGCGACGGCTTCTTTGGCGGACGCGTCCACGCCGCTCACTGCCTCGACCTGTCGCACGAAGATATCGCCGTTTTCGCTAGGGCGCCGGCGGCCTCGGTGGCTCATTGCGCCACGGCGGGCCTCCGTTCTGGGCGCGAGGCCATCTGCCCAGTGGTCGACCTCAAGGCTGCTGGCGTGACCGTGGCGCTGGGCACCGATAACGTCGCAGCCAACAATTCCTATGACATGGTCGCCGAGATGAGGGTCGCCGGCCTCGTTGCCTCCCATCGCCAGGGTGTCGCGCAGCCGATCCCCGCCCGCGAGCTGTTGCGCATGGCCACCATCGATGGTGCCAAGGCGCTTGGTCTCGACCACCGCACCGGCTCGCTGGAACGAGGCAAGGCTGCCGATATCATCGCCATCGATCTCAACGGCCCCGGCTATTCGCAGTCGCCGGATCTCGAGGCGTTGCTCATTTACTCCGGTAGCGGTCGCGATGTGCGGCACGTCTGGGTGGATGGCGAACCACTGGTCCGAGACCGACAGTTGATTCGACAGGATTTTCGCGAAATTCGCTCGACCTACGACCAAACCTATGATGACTTTTGGGCGCGGGTTCGCGCGGCACGCGAGGTGGCATGAGCCGGATGAACAAGCTTATTCTGGATACCGATGGCGGCATTGACGACGCCCAGGCGCTGCTGTTGCTGATTGCCGCCGGCCGGGCGCCATTTGCCGTTACCACGGTGTTCGGAAACGTCGGTTTGGAGGCAGCGACCGCCAATATCCTGGCAACCCTGGCAGTCGCAGGCGCGGATATTCCCGTTCATATGGGGGCGGAGAAAGCCATCGCCCAGCCGCTGATCGATGCCAAGCATGTTCACGGCGAGGATGGGCTTGGTGGTGCGCCGCGCCCTGCGCGAACGGCTGAACCAGCCGGAGACGATGCGGTCTGCTTCCTTGTCGCCACCCTGCGGGATGCTGCGCAGACGCAGGAGAAGGTCGATCTGCTGATGATCGGCCCGCTCACCAATCTGGCACTGGCGCTCGAGAGGGATGCTTCGATCATCGGGGGTATCGGTCGTCTCACCATCATGGGCGGCACCCTCAATGGACGCGGCAACGTGACGCCCGCTGCCGAATTCAACATCTATGCCGATCCCGAGGCGGCGAAGATCGTTTTCACCTCAGGCATCGACATCGTGGTCGTGCCTTGGGAGCCTTGTGTCGAACACCGTCTTTCGGGCGCCGAGGTCGATGCGCTCTTCGCCCGCGTTCCGGAAACGTCGGCCAAGCGATTTTCCGAAGCCCTTGCCAGCCATGCCAGGCAGCGCGTGTCGGGCTTCGGCGGTGGCGATGCCTTTCGCTTCGTCGACCCCTTTGCTGCGGCAGTGGCGGTCGATCCGTCAATCGTCACCCGTTCCGTTCGTGCTTCCGTCGACGTCGCGCTCTCCCCCGACATCACCCGCGGCATGACCGTGGTCGATCCGAGCGGTCGCCTTGGCACGCCCATGGTGACCCTTGTCGAAACAGCGAGGATCGAGCGGCTGACCGAACTCTATGCCGCCTCGTTGTCCTTTGAAGACATTGAATAAAAAAGAAGACCGTCCAGACAGGAGAACAGTGATGACGACCTACTTGCTCAGCCGGCGGGCTTTCGCCGGGCTCGTGCTCGCGGCTGGTGTCGCGCTTCCATTCATCGGCTCGTCGGCCTTTGCCGCCGACTACACCAAGGATCATCCGCTCAAGGTAGCCCTGGTTGTTCACGGCAACCTCGGCGACAAGAGCTTCTTCGACAGCGCCGCCGCCGGCCTCAAGAAGGCCGATGCCGAATTGCCGGTGAAGACCACTGTCATCGAGGCCGGTCTTGATCGCGGTCGCTGGCAGCCGGCACTCGCCGACGCAGCGGATGGCGACTATGACGTCATCATCGCCGGCACCTGGGAAATGAACGCCTTCATGGCCGAGCTGGCGCCGGAATACCCCGACAAGAAATTCATCCTGTTCGATGATGCCCCGGACTTCACCAAGGCTGACCTCAAGAACATGATGGCCATTCAGTACCGGACGTCGACGGCCGCCTACCTTGCCGGCTACGCGGCGGCCAAGGTTTCCAAGTCGGGCAAGCTTGGCGAGATCCTCGGCGTCGAGGGCGCGACGGTGGTCGAGTTCGCCGTCGGCTTCGAGCAGGGCGCCAAGGCGGCCAACCCCAAGGTGGAGGTGACGCGTGCCGTCGCAGGCTCCTTCACCGATCCGGCCAAGGGCAAGGAACTGGCGCTCGCCCAGTTCTCCCAGGGTGTCGACGTCGTCTTCCCGATCGCCGGCGGCACCGGCATCGGTGCACTGCAGGCGGCCCGTGATGGCGGCAAGCTCGCCGTTGGCGTCGACAGCGACCAGGCTCTCATTTTCGAGGCGTCCGATCCGGCCCAGGCTGACGTGATTTTCACCTCGGTCGAAAAGAAGGTCGGCCAGTCGCTTTACGATACGCTGAAGAAGACGATCGATGGCACCGCCAACTACGGCCAGACCGTGTTGCTTGGCCTGCAGGACGGCGCCGTCGCCATCGCCAAGAACAAGTATTACGAGAAGGTTGTCCCCGCCGATGTGCGCGCCGCCGTCGACGAACAGGAAAAGAAGATCGTTGCCGGCGAGATCAAGGTCGACACGGTGATGAAGTAAGGCACTGCGGCCCCGTCCCGTCGGTGGAGTGGGGCCGCATCTGTTCGGGGACAGGCAACATGGTGCCTCTCATTCAGGCCAAATCGATCTCCAAGACCTATCCGGGTGGCACCCTGGCCAACAACGGCGTCGATCTCACCGTCATGCCGGGCGAAGTGCATGCGGTGATTGGCGAGAACGGGGCCGGCAAGTCGACGCTGATGAAGATCCTGTTCGGCGTCGAACAGCCTGATAGCGGTGAACTGATTTACGACGGCAAGCCGGTCAGCTTCGCCAAGCCGCGCGACGCCATTGATGCCGGTATCGGCATGGTGTTCCAGCACTTTTCGCTGGTTCCGTCCTTCTCGGTCTATGAGAACGTGGTGCTCGGCGCCGAACCGCGCGTCGGTGTGCGCTTCGATCGCGAAAAGGCCATCGCCGAAGTGCAGGCCCTTTCTGACAAGTACCGCCTGAAGGTCGATCCACTGCCGCCGGTGGGGCGTATCCCGGTCGGTCAGCAGCAGCGAGTCGAGATCCTGAAGGCGCTCTATCGCAACGCCCGCGTGCTGATCCTCGACGAGCCGACAGCCGTTTTGGCGCCGCAGGAAGTGGAAGAGCTATTCGTCGCGGTTCGTTCCCTGGTGGCTCAGGGCAAGACGGTGATCTTCATCGCCCACAAGCTGCCGGAGGTCCTCGAAATCTCTGATCGCATCACCGTCATGCGCGGCGGCCGCACGGTCGGCGAGGTCATGTCAAAGGAGGTCGACGAGCATAGCCTTGCCACCATGATGGTCGGCCGTGAAGTGGCGTTGCGCGTCGATCGTGCGCGAGACGAGGGACCGGTCAGCCTTGAGGTCAAGGGGCTGCATATTCACGGTGAAGCGGGCCTTCCCATCTGCCAGGATCTCAATCTGAAGGTTCGCAAGGGTGAAATCGTCGGCCTGGTCGGCGTCGAGGGCAATGGTCAATCCGAACTGATAGAGGCGGTGGCCGGCCTCCGTTCGGTGGCCGATGGCGCGATCTATGTCGATGGCGAGGATCTTCTGCCGCTCGACGTCAAGGCGCGGCGGCATCTCGGGCTTGCCAGCATCCCCGAGGACCGGATTGCCCGTGGCCTCGCCGTCGGAGCGAGCGTTGCCGAAAACATGGTGGCGACGCGCCTCGATAACGAGCGCTTCGTGCGGCGCGGCCTTCTCGATCTCAAGGCGATCCGCGCTCATGCCGAACAACTGATCGACCGGTTTTCGGTGAAGGTCGGCGGCCCGGCGTCCGCGGTGGGAACACTGTCGGGCGGCAATATGCAAAAGGTCGTGGTGGCGCGCGAACTCGCCGAACAGCCCAAGCTGCTGCTGGTCAATCAGCCGACGCGCGGCGTCGATCTCGGCGCCACCGAATTCATCTGGAAGTCGATCACCGCTGCTCGCGACGGCGGCGCGGCCGTTCTTCTCTGTTCGGCTGATCTCAGCGAACTCTTGGCGCTTTCCGACCGCCTCGTCGTCTTCTACCGCGGCCGCATCGTCGCCGCCTTCGTCAACTCGGACGAACTGAAGCCGGAGACCCTCGGCCGCTACATGCTTGGCATCGAGGCCCAGTCGGCCGAAACCGTGAGGGCCGCCCTGAAATGAGCTTGACCAACCCTCACTACAAGGCGGCTCGCAAGGAGATCGGCCGCGCCCTGGCGGCACTGGTGATCGCGCTGCTGGTGACCTTCATCGTGGTGCTCGCCACATCGAAGGACCCCGTCAAGGCCTATGCAACGCTGCTCACTGCGCCCTTCACCTCCATGCGGACGACCGGCCTCTGGGTTGACGAGGTCGCCAAGCTGACACTGACCGGACTCGCCTTCGCGCTGGTGTTTCAGGCCCGGCAGTTCTCGATGGGCGTTCAGGGGCAGGTCTATGTCGGCGCGCTGTTTGCAACCTTCATCGCGATGTCGCCGCTCGGCACGACCTTCCTTGCCCTGCCGCTCGGCATCCTGGTCGCCATGCTGGCCGGCGCTGCCTACGGGTTCATTCCGGGCTATGCCAAGGCGCGCTTCGGTGCCAACGAGATCGTCTCGTCGCTGATGCTGAACTATCTCGCCATCAAGGTGGTCAACTACATCATTCGCGCCCACCTGGCCCCGACCGGCACGGGGCAGCTGATGACGGAGAAGTTCCCGCCCCAGTCGATCTTCCCGGCCATCTTGCCGAATACCCGCTTCGATCTCGGCATCGTCATCGCGGCGCTCTCGGTGGCCGTCGTGTGGTTCCTGCTCTATCGTACGCGCTGGGGGCTGAAGCTGCGCCTTGTCGGACACAATGCCGGCTTTGCCGAATATGCCGGCATCCGCTCGTCGCTGACCATGATCTCGGCCATGACGGCGGCCGGCGCGATCGGTGGCCTGCTCGGCGCCGTCTACGTGCAAGGTCGGGCCTTCGGTCGTCTCGCCATCGATTTTGACGGCAATCTGGCCTTCGAGGGTATCCTGGTGGCGATCGTTGCCCGCGACAGGCCGCTTGTCGTGCCGATCGTCGCTCTGTTCTACGGCTATCTCCGCCAGGGTGCGCAACTGATGGGCATTCGTTCCGACGTGCCCTCCGAGGTGATTTCCATCGTCCAGGCCATCATCATCCTCTTGGTCGCCTCATCCTTCTCCGTCCCCGGCAAGGCGTTCTGGGCGAAACTGTTCCGCTCGGGCTCGGCACCCGCTAAGGAGGCTGCCGGCACATGATCGAACTGCTGATCACCGTCTTTTCCGCCACCTTCTTCGTCACGGTCATTCGCACCTCGACGCCGCTACTGTTCGCGACACTCGGCGGTCTCATCTCCGATCTATCTGGCGCGCTCAACGTCGCGCTCGAAGGCATGATGCTGATCTCTGCGCTGACCGCCGTCGTCGTGTCGGTGCATGCGCCCTGGTACGTGGCCGTGCTGGCCGGCCTTCTGGCCGGCGGCGTGCTGGGCGCGCTGATGGGCTTCTTCCATCTGCGCCTCAAGGCCGACATCATTCTGGTCGGCTTTGCCGTCAATATCCTGGCCGCCGGCGGAACGGTGTTCGCCCTGTCGCTCGCCACCGGCGGCGACAAGGGCACCTCGATCAACCTTGCCTCCAAGGCCATTCCGGCGATCGACCTGCCATTCCTGGCGGCGATCCCCGGCGTCGGGCCGTTGCTCTACAGCCTGATTTCGGGTCACTCGGCGCTAAGCTGGCTCGCCATCTTCAGCGTGTTCGGCATCTGGTACTTTCTTTATCGCACGCCGCCCGGCCTCTGGCTGCGGGCTGTCGGCGAATATCCGGCGGCACCGGAGGCGGCCGGCATTCCGGTCGTCAAGGTACGCTTCTGGAGCCTCGTTGCCTCAGGCATGCTGGCCGGCCTTGGCGGCGCTCAGCTCGCCATGTTCAACTACGTCGGCTTCACCCGCGACATGACGGCCGGCCGCGGCTTCATCGCCCTCGGCGCGGTGCTGCTCGGCGCGCGCCATCCGATCGGCGCCATGTGGGCGGCGCTCCTGTTCGGCGTGTTCGACGCCCTGTCGATAATGTTGCCAAACCTGTTCAACTGGATTCCGGCCGAACTCATCCAGAGCATTCCCTTCCTCGTGACGATCATTGCCCTGATCCTGTTCTCGATGCGCGCCCAGCGGGCACGGCGAGAAGCGGCGTCGTTGCGGGCGGCCAGTGCCTGACGGGAGAGAGTGATGAAAAGCCTTGCTGACAGGGCGGTTCTCGGCACCTTCTTTCACGCGCCGAGCCCGGATCGGCTTGATGTTCTTGAGAGTGCGCTGATCGAGGTTGCCTCGGACGGGACCATTGCTGCTGTGACGCTTCTGGGCGATGCCGATTATGCGAATCGCGTCGCAGATCTCGGTGATGCGGTCCTTCGCTTGCCGGAGGGAACCTACGGTCTACCAGGCTTTGTCGACTGCCATGTGCATGCGCCGCAATACCCGCAGCTCGGGCAGGCGCTGGACGTGCCGCTGGAAGTCTGGCTCGGCAAGTATACCTTCCCGCTCGAAGCCCGCTATGCCGACCTCGATTTTGCGCGCACTCGCTATGCTGCGCTGGTCGACGATCTCCTCGCCATCGGAACGACCACGGCGCTCTATTTCGGAACCGTGCATCTCGAAGCGACCAAGCTTCTTGCCGATCTCTGCATCGACAAGGGCCAGCGAGCGCTGGTGGGCAAGGTGGTGATGGACGACCCCGAGAGTTGTCCGGACTATTATCGCGACGCCGATGCGACAACAGGCGTGAGCGAAACCCGGTCACTCATCGACTATCTGCGGTCGCATCCCAACAACCAGGCAGGGCGGGTGCTGCCGGTGATCACGCCGCGCTTCATTCCCTCTTGCTCCGATGCCGCCCTGACCGGACTCGGCAAGCTGGCGGGGGAGACCGGCGCTCACGTTCAGACCCATTGTTCGGAGAGCGATTGGGCACACTCGCATGTCTTTGCCCGCTACGGCCATACCGATGCCGAGGCCCTCGACCGCTTCGGTCTGCTCACACGCCGGACAATGCTGGCTCACTCCAACTTCCTGACCGATGACGACATGACCCGTGTCGTCGCGCGCGGCGCTGCCGTCGCCCATTGCGCGCTGTCCAACGTCTATTTCGCCAACTCGGTGTTTCCGCTGCGCGCGGCGCTGTCCCGGCACATGCACGTTGGCTTGGGCACCGATATCTCCGGCGGCCCGAGCGCGTCGATGTTCGAGGCTTGCCGCGCCACGGTGCAATCCTCGCGTCTCCTGGAGGATGGCGTCGATCCGGCACTGCCGGCCGGGCAGCGTGGACGGCCAAACTCACGCATCGATCTCGTTACGGCGTTTCATCTGGCGACGGCCGGCGGTGGCGAGGCCCTCGACCTGCCGATCGGCCGCCTGGAGCCGGGCTGCCACTTCGACGCCATCGCCATCGACACCACGGTGCGCGATGGTGGCATCAGGCTATTCGGCGATGAAACGCTCGCCGGCATTTTCGAAAAGCTGATCTATGGCGCGACGCGGGCCAACCTCAGCCAGGTCTGGGTGTCCGGCCGGGACTGCCGTCCGGCCTGATGTTTTTGCTGGAGCTCAGCTCCAGCCACCATTGATGGTCTGGTAAAAGATGTGTGTGCCGATCTTCGCCTTCTTGATGAAGACGCTTGCCCAGTTCGGGCGCACGTAGGTGGCGTGATAGTGGGTTGCCGTTCCGATCTCGTCAAGCCAGGCGGCGCCGCTCGTCACCTCGCCGGCGACCTGCGTTGCTACCCGCCAAGCCGCCTTGTCGAAGACCACGTGACGCTGGCCGTCGCAGGCAAACGAGAACTGGCACTCGTTGTATCTGTCCTTGTTCTGGTAGACGACCTTGCAGATCGTCTCGGGATAGGCCGGGTTCTTGACGCGGTTCAGGACCACCTGGGCTACGGCGATCTGACCCTTGCGGGATTCCGAGCGCGCCTCGAAATAGATCGCCTCGGCAAGGCATTTCTGCTGCGCGTCATCCCAGACGCTGGCCGGCAACGGATTGGCGGCCCACCAGTGGTCCCCGGGGCGCACCACCGGCGCGGGCGGCTCCGGCTTGTCGCCGGGCATCGCAAACAGTGGCGCGAACATGTCCTGGCTGACCACGGAGCTGTCAGGCGCATAGGCTGCGAGCAGCGCTGAGGCCGCGGCTCCGGTTTCCGCCGGCGCATAGGCGCGCGCCGGATAGCTCGCGGCGACCAGCTCGGTCCTGTCGGGCTTGTGCTGCGGCAACGGGATTGGGGCGAGGTCGGCAACCATGGTGGCCGGCTTGGGACCGATGAAGCGTGACACCGCAAGCACCGAGAGTGGTGCCGCCGATGCCTCGAAGGCCATGGTCGGCAGCACGCTGGGCGGCGTCAGGCGGCTTTTCTCGTTGAAGGTGAGCGAGCCTGCCGAAAAGCCCCGTTCGGTGGCAGGCGTCGTGATGGTCATGGGAAGGTCGCCCTTCCAGCTCCGGTCGATGCGCTCCTCATCCGGAACTTCGGTTGAACTGCCGACCGCGCCGGTGATGACGTCACCCGTACCCTCGATGACAATGGACCCGCCGTTCATTTCGACATGGGCGGCCGACTCCTTCATGTCGCCGAGGCGCGGCGCGACGACCGTACTCTCGCCACCTGGACCAGCACCAAGCGTCACGGCCCAGCGCGTTGCCGGGTCGATGGAATCGATGACCAGACCGGCGATATCCTGATAGGCGACGGATGTCGGAAAAAGCGCGATGGCGACGAATAGAGCGCCAGCGGCGGTGAGCCCGACGCGCCCGTGTCCGGGCCGGACTCTGGTACGAGGAACGCGACGCATGGACTGACGGCCTCCGGCGGGAACAGAACTGAGACGAAAATGAACGGAGACAAAACTGCTCCCTGGTCCAATGCTGGCCGATTAACCTTGAAAACCCGTTAATGACGGCCATCGGGAGGGTGGAGGTTGCCTGTTTTCCGGCACAAATGTCGATCTGCCAACAATATGAAGGTGCTGGCAAATAGACCATCGTGGTAAACAGCAGAGAACAACACAAGGAAGGAAAGACAATGAGCGACTTCACCGCGGTGCTGCTCGAGCAAGACAGCGAGCGGAAGACCCGTGCGCAACTCACGCGTCTTTCCGACCCGGATCTGATGGAGGGCGCCGTGACTCTTTCCGTCCGCGCCTCGGCGGTGAATTTCAAGGATGGCCTTGCCGTGACAGGGCGTTTGCCAGTTGTCCGTCGCTGGCCGATGGTGCCGGGTGTTGACGCTGCCGCCGTCGTCACCGCTTCGCGAGACCCGCGCTGGAAGCAAGGCGACGAGGTGATTCTGACCGGGTGGGGCGTTGGCGAAACGCATCTTGGCGCCTGGAGCGAGACGATGCGCGTCTCGGGCGACTGGCTGGTGAAACGCCCCGAATCTCTGTCGCCGACCGAGGCGATGGCGCTTGGTACGGCCGGTATCACGGTCGCCGAAGGTCTCGAAAAGTTGGCTCGCCTTGGCGTGACGCCGGCCGATGGCCCTGTGGTCGTCACCGGCGCCGCTGGCGGCGTGGGCTCGCTGGCCGTGATGCTGCTGGCCAGCGAAGGCTGGAGCGTGACGGCCGTGACCGGCCGCCCAGGGGAAACTGACCGGCTACGCCGACTGGGCGCCAGCGACGTTATCGGCCGCGAGCTGTTCACCGGGCCGTTGAAGCCGCTTGGCCGCGACCGTTGGGCCGCCGCTTTCGATATGGTGGGGTCGACCGTTCTCGCGCATGTCCTATCGATGCTGAAACCGGGGGGCGCGGCCATTGCCTGTGGAAACGCCGCCGGCATGGACCTGCCGGCCAGCGTTGCCCCGTTCATCCTGCGCGGTGTCAGCCTGATTGGTGTCGACAGCGTCCGTGTGCCGACCGAGCGGCGCGAGGCGACCTGGAAGCGTCTCGCCACATCCGTCGACCGCGAACGGCTTGCCACCATGACACGCGTGATCCCTCTGGCGGACGCCATCGAAGCCGCGCGCAGCATTGTCGACGGCGGTGTCGCAGGCAGGACGGTGGTGGCGATCAATCCTTGACGGTAAAGCAAGGAAACGGACAGGGAAGGCTAAGGCGCGAGCGGCTGCTCTTGCCGTGAATCGTTCCATGGGCAATAGTGCGCCCGAGATTGGCCGCTCTGAAAGCAATCCCTTTCCATGACTGATTTCCGCGAGACGTTGCGCGGCATCATAGCGATGCTGCTGTGTTGCCTGTTTTTTCTGATCAACGACACCATCGTCAAAGCCGTGGCGGACGAACTGCCAATTGGCGAGGTTCTGTTCATCCGCTCGTTCATCGCGACGGCGGTGGTGATCGTCGTGGTCTGGAAGATGGGATTGTTGCCCACCGTGCTGCCGCAAACGTCGCGTTTCGTGATGATCCGTTCGATCTGCGAAGGCTTTGCCACCGTTGTTTATCTCAGCGGTCTGGTGCATCTGCCAATTGCCAATGCCTCGGCCATTTCACAAGGCGCGCCGCTCGCCATCACGGCGGCCGGCGCCTTCGTGCTGGGTGAAATTGTCGGCTGGCGCCGCTGGATGTCGGTTGCCGTCGGCTTCTGTGGCATCGTGATTATCGTTCGACCGGGACCCGATGGCTTCAACAGCTGGGCTCTCTTGCCCTTGTTTTCGGTTGTTCTGGTGACCATCCGGGAACTTTCGACGCGCTTCATCGCGCCTGCGACCAACTCCGCCGTGGTAACGCTGGTCACTCAGGTCATGGTGACGCTCGCCTGCGGCCTGTTGTCAGCGACCGAGGTGTGGATGCCGATGACCGCCATGCAGTTCGGCCTGATCGTGATTGCCGGTCTCACTTGCATTTTCGGCGTCCAGTTCTCGATCGACGCCATGCGGCACGGCGATATCTCGCTGGTCGCCCAGTTCCGCTATTCCACCATCCCCTTCGCCATCCTGCTTGGCTGGATCATCTGGGGAGATGTGCCGGACCTCTTGACGCTGGTCGGCATCGCCGTGGTCGTCTGCTCCGGCATCTATATCTTCTACCGCGAGCGCGTGCGCCATCAGACGCTCGCCAGTCGGGCAGAGCCCGGGGTCTAGCGCCGGGCTCCAGGCCGTCGTCACTCGATGACGATGCGCGGCGCCGCACGCTCGGGCTTGCCGGCGAGCGTATCGAGAACGCGTCCAGCGATGGCGAGATAGGACTCGGCGTGCGGGCCAGTCGGTTCGGTGGCCACCACCGGCAGGCCGGCGTCCGACGTTTCGCGAATCTTCATTTCCAGCGGGACTTCGCCGAGGAACGGCACGCCGATGCGGCGGGCTTCCTGCGCCGCGCCGCCATGGCCGAAGATGTCATGATGAGTGCCGCAGTTGGGGCAGATGAAGTAGGCCATGTTCTCGACGATACCGAGCACGGGCACTTCGACCTTTTGGAACATGGCGACACCGCGCCGCGCATCGAGCAGCGCCAGATCCTGCGGCGTCGAGACGATGACGGCGCCGGTGAGCGGCACCTGCTGTGCCATGGTGAGCTGCACGTCGCCGGTTCCGGGCGGCATGTCGACCACAAGCACGTCGAGCTCGCCCCAGGCGCTTTCGCGCAGCATCTGTGTCAGCGCGGAGACGGCCATCGGCGCCCGCCAGATCATCGGCGTTTCCTCCTCGACGAGGAAGCCGATCGACATCACCTTCAGCCCGTAGTTTTCGAGTGGCACCAGCGTGCGATCCTCATCGACTTCGGGCTTCTGGCCGGAGAGCCCCATGAGGCGCGGTACCGACGGGCCGTAGATGTCGGCGTCGAGAATGCCGACCTTGAGGCCGCGCGCTGCCAGCGCCAGCGCAAAGTTGACGGCGGTCGTGGACTTGCCGACGCCGCCCTTGCCCGAGGCAACCGCGATGATCGACTTCACGCCGGGAATGCCGTTCTTGGCCGGCGCCGCATGGCTGTGTCCATTGCCTTGCGCGGCGGGCGCTGCCTTGGGGGCGCTACCCGGAGCAACCTCGGCCGTCAGGGCAACGGTCGCCTTGGTCACGCCGGGAATGGCTTTGATCGCCGTTTCGGCAGCCGCGCGGATCGGCTCGAATCGCTGGGCCTTGTCGGCAGGCACCGAGATCGACAGCATCACCTTGCCGTCCTTCTCGTAGATGTCCGACACGGCGCCCGCCGCGACAATATCCTTGCCGGTGCCTGGCATGGTGATCTTGCTGAGGGCTGCGGCGACCTGATCCTTTAGGCTTGGCATGGCGTGCTCCGAATTGGCTTTTGCTCTACCTAATCCATAATGCAATCGACCGGGAGTGAATTTGCGGTAGGGCAATCATGCTGGTGACGGACGGGGCTTGTTCGATTCCCTGAGATGCCGTTCACTTGTCCAATGAAGAATATCGCAGGTCTCATCCTCGCCGGTGGACGATCGAGCCGCATGGGCGGCAAGCCCAAGGCTCTTATCGAACTTGCCGGGACGACATTGCTCGATCGGGCTATTGCCGCGATTGTCGGTGAAGTCAGCGATCTTGCCGTCAATCTGCCACCCGGCCTTGATGTTCCCGGCCTGCGCGTTCCGACCCTTCGCGACGAGACGCCGACCTATGAAGGGCCGCTCGCCGGTGTTCTCGCCGGTCTCCGGTGGGCTGCGGCACCTTCATCCCGTCCGAGCCACCTCTTGACGGTGCCCGTCGATCTGCCGTTCCTGCCGCCCGATCTGGTTCCGCGCCTCACGGATCAGATCGATCATCCCGATACGCTGGTCTTTGCCTGGGGAAGCGAGGGGGGGGCTCCGCTCTGCGCGCTCTGGCCGTTGTCGGTGACGGAGCGTCTTGTCGCCTTCCTTGCGGAAGGAAGCAATCGGCGAGTCAAGAGCTTCATTTCAGGCGAACGAACCGAGAGCGTTGTCTTCGAAACCGTCGAGATCGAGGGTAGGGCGATCGATCCCTTCTTTAATATAAACACACCTGACGATCTGACCGAGGCAGCCGAGATGGCCGCTCTTGTGCGTCCGTGGTCATCCCGGCGTGCAGAATCCGGATCGACGCAATAAGGTCCCCCGTTGCATCCGAACGCGGAATGAGATGAAGATGCAGGCGGATCGGCGTCAGCACAAGGTTTAGGCAGTGCGTCGGTTCGCCGGAAGGTTCGGGCGCCGCTGGATGGTCAAGTGAGGGATCTGAATTCCTCCGACAGCTGCGCCGGAAATTGACAGGGGGCTACCAGCCAGCCGCTGGCTCCGCCGCAATGCGGTGGGCGGATTGGGTTGGATGTACCGGTCGGTTAAACAGGTTCAGAGGGGACAAACATGAAATTCGCCAAGACACTCGTCACCGCCGCCGCCTTGCTGGCGCTGTCGCTCGGTGGCGCTATGGCCAAGGACTGGAAGAAGGTCGTCATCGCTACCGAGGGCGCCTATCCGCCGTTCAACTATGTCGACACCGACGGCAAGCTGAAGGGCTTCGACGTCGATATCGCGCTCGCCCTTTGCGATGAGATGAAGGTGGAATGCCAGATCGTCGCCCAGGACTGGGATGGCATGATTCCGGCACTGCTCGCCGGCAAGTTCGACGCCATTATCGCCTCGATGTCGATCACGCCGGAGCGCAAGAAGGTCATCGACTTCTCCGAGAAGTATTACAACACTCCGCCGGCCATCGTCGCTCCCAAGGATTCTGACATCAAGGGTGTCACGCCCGAAGATCTAGCCGGCAAGACCATTGGCGCGCAGGTTTCGACCATGCATGCCGACTACGTCGAGAAGAGGCTGACCAAGAGCGAGCTCAAAACCTATCCGACCGCCGACGAATACAAGCTCGACCTCGCCAACGGCCGCCTCGATGCCGTGAATGACGATGTCGTCGTCCTGTCCGAGTGGCTGAAGACCGAAGCTGGCGCCTGCTGCAAGCTGGTCGGCATGGTCAAGCCTGTCCTTGAGATTCATGGTCCTGGTGCCGGTGTCGGCGTCCGCAAGGAAGACACCGACCTGCGTGACAAGTTCACGGCTGCGATCAAGGCGATCCGCGCCAACGGCAAGTACCAGGAGATCAACAAGAAGTACTTCGACTTCGACGTCTATGGCGGCTAAGCCTCGGCTTTGAACGCAATTGACTGAACCGGCGCGGGATTTGCTTTCAAAAGCCAGTCCCGCGCTTGTTGCAGGCGGCGATCCCGCAGCGGCGGGAAGGGTGCGATGGCTGGACAGCTGCCGCGCTCAAGGGTTTGGACGGGGAGACCGGCCGGATGGCCAACTACATGGAACTGCTGTCCTTCGGTGACAGCGGCTGGGGTGACGAACTGGCGAGTGGCGTCGTGGTCACGGTGACGCTGGCGCTTGCCACTTTGCCGCTCGGTTTGCTGATCGGCTTTCTGATCGCCGTCGCCAAGAACTCGACCGAACCGCTTCTGCGCAACGCCGCCCACGTCTACACCACCATCTTTCGCGGTTTGCCCGAACTCTTGACGCTGTTCCTCATCTACTACGGAGGACAGATGGCCATGTCGGCGCTGTGGCGCCTGCTGTTCGGCCGCGCTTTTGAAATCAATAGCTACTTTGCCGGCATGATCGCGCTGGCGTTGGTGTTCTCATCCTATGCGAGCGAGGTCTTCTTGTCGGCCTTCAGAGGCATCACGCTCGGCCAGTATGAAGGCGCCTATGCGCTGGGTCTTTCGCGTTTCCGGACGATGATGCTGGTGATCCTGCCGCAGTTGATCCGGCTAGCGTTGCCCGGCCTCTCCAACCTCTGGCTAAACCTTCTGAAAGACACCTCGCTGGTGTCGGTCATCGGCCTGACCGACCTGCTCAGAAATACCAACATTGCCGTGGGTGTCACCAAGCAGGCGTTCTTCTTCTTCTTCGTGGCCTGTTCGCTCTACCTCATCATGTCGATCATTTCTTCCTTCGGGCTTCGGCGTGTCTCGGCCTGGGCCGAGCGCGGACAAGTGAGGCATTGATGGCCTACGTTGACGCCCCCTCCACCGAACGCCCGCCTGCCGCCGCGCGTCGCCGCTGGACCGGTGCGCGCATCACCGGCCTCGCTCTGCTGACGCTTTGGACGCTCCTCGGTCTCTCGATCGTCTATATGCTGGTTGCCGGCTACGACCCTGAAGAAATTGCCAAATACGGCCCCCGCATCCTGAACGGCATCGGCGTGACGCTGCAGCTCGTGGTGATGTCCATCGTTCTCGGCGCGCTGATCTCGATCCCGGTCGCCATCGGCCGCCTGTCGCACAACCCCGTTCTGGGCGGCATCGCCTTCGGCTATTCCTATTTCTTCCGTGGCACACCGCTTCTGGCCCAGACTTTCCTCGTCTACTACGGCGCCGGACAGTTCACCGATGCATTGAAGGCGATGGGGCTCTGGGTGTTCTTCCGCGATGCCTATTTCTGCGCGGTGCTGACCTTCTCGCTGAACACCGCCGCCTATCAGGCCGAGATCCTCGCTGGTGCCATCCGCTCGGTGCCGTCGGGCCAATGGCAGGCCGCCGATTCACTCGGTCTCAGGCCCTTCACGACCATGTTCAAAATTATCCTGCCGCAAGCGCTGATCACCGCGCTGAGGCCCTACGGCAACGAAGTGATCCTGATGATCAAGGCGTCAGCCATCGCCTCGATCATTACCGTGCTCGATCTGATGGGGCAGACTCGCTACGCCTTTTCCAAGACCTATGACCTCCAGATCTACATCTGGGCCGCCGTGATCTACCTGATCACGGTGGAGGTGCTGCGGCGCCTGTGGGAAATGATGGAACGCCGCCTGACACGACATTTGAGGCGCTAGAGCATTGGACCGAACCGTGGCGTGGGACCAGGTTTCGGAAATCCGATGCGCAAGCAAAATTCAGAGCGGCGGGCTGGGTTCACTTGGCCCGTCGCTCCGAAAAACAACAAGGCCCGAAGCATGGCTCCGGGCCTTGAGGAAAAGATAGGCCTAGTAATTACAGCCGGCAGGGGACATCAGGGGCATGCCACATAGACTTGGCGGCCGTAATTGTCGTAAGCGATGCAGTTCTTCGGCGCTGTAGCGCCGGCAATCGCCGCGCCGCCGATACCGCCGATGGCCGTGCCGATCAGCGCACCCTTACCGCCGCCCGCAATGGCGCCAACTGCGGCACCGCCGAGGGCGCCAACGGCTGCGCCGGTGGTTACGCGTTGCTGAGTCGGGGTCTGGTTGGCGCAGGCGCCGAGGCCGAGGGCCAGCACCGTGGCTGCTACTGCGAGAACTTTCATGTCTGCCTCCAAATCTGGTCCTGTCGGTGACTTCAACGCGTCAGCGGCGAAAGGGTTCCCCGCGCCGCGGCATCGCCGCCATCTGGTTCGCTACCGCATCTTTTGATAGATGCGGTACGGACAAGCGTTTGTGACAATAAGCGAAAACACTGCAAATAGATAGATGAGGGTCGTGATGGCAAAGGTCGTATTTCTCGGGTTAGGGGTGATGGGCTACCCGATGGCCGGTCACCTCAGGACGCGCGGCGGTCACGAAATAACGGTCTACAACCGGACCGGGGCCAAGGCCGATGCCTGGGTGAATGCCTTCGGTGGACGCGCTGCTGCCACGCCGCGCGAGGCTGCGACTGGCGCCGATTTCGTGTTTGCCTGCGTTGGTAACGATGATGATCTTCGCTCGGTCGTTCTGGGGCCCGACGGTGCCTTTGCCGGCATGAAGGCCGGCGCCGTCTTTGTCGACCACACCACGGCCTCGGCCGGTGTCGCCCGTGAACTGCAGGAGAAGGCGACCGCCCTCGGCCTCGACTTTCTGGATGCGCCGGTGTCCGGCGGCCAGGCCGGTGCTGAGAACGGCGCGCTGACCATCATGGTCGGCGGTAATGACAAGAGCTTCGCCGCGGCCGAGCCGGTGATGCAGGCCTACGCCAAGATGATCGTGCATCTGGGGCCATCGGGTTCCGGACAGCTCGCCAAGATGGTCAACCAGATCTGTATCGCCGGCGTGGTGCAGGGCCTCGCCGAGGCCATCCACTTTGCCAAGTCCGCCGGTCTCGATGTCGAGAAGACCATCGCCGCCATCTCCAAGGGCGCGGCCCAGAGCTGGCAGATGGAGAATCGCTGGAAGACTATGGACGCCGGCAAATTCGAGTTCGGCTTCGCCGTCGACTGGATGCGCAAGGATCTCGGCATCGTGCTCGACGAGGCGCGGCGCACCGGTGCCCGCGTGCCGCTGACTGCGCTGGTCGACCAGTTCTATGCCGACGTGCAGGCGGCCGGCGGCAACAGATGGGATACCTCGAGCCTGATCTACCGCCTCGAGAAGAAATGATTGAAAGAGACGGCCGGCGGCTTCTTGCCGATGGCCGTTTCATACAGGGGTGATATTCGCTTTTTGCAAGGCGCGTCGCTGCTTGGGCGGCTGCCGATGAATAACTGGCCACACAAAGCCAGCTTTACCAGCGCATTAGCTGCGGGAAGAGCCATTCTCGACTAGCTGCAAATGAGTTGCATTTTCAGCTAAGTATTTGGAATCACTTGATCTTATTTATGGTGGCAGGTATCCGACCCTCATCGGGGAGTAGCCACCGTCGTTTCAGACGGGACCGCGTCAACATGCTCGCAGTTATTGCGTGGCGCGGTCGGCCCAAAAGGTCCGGCAAGACCGTGGTGACGCCATCTTCGAGCGAGATGTGACGACGTCATCCGGTATTGCGCTCGACTGGTATCGCCGATGTCTCCGATCTCCATCGCCGTGCTCGCTGTGGGCATGTCCATCGATAGCCTGATGGCCTCCGTTGGTGGCGGTGCCAGCCTGCGCCGTCAGTGCCGGCTTTGCGACGCTGTGCTGGTGGGGGCGGTGTTCGCGGTGGTGCAGATGATCACGCCGCTCATCGGCTGGGCGGCCGGCGCCGCAGCCAGCTCCTATGTCGCAAGCTTCGATCATTGGTTGGCCTTCGGCCTATTGACGCTGGTGGGTGGCCGCATGGTGCTGCTCGCCTTCCGCAACAATGAAGATGACGCCTGCGAAGTGAGCTTCATTGGCACCCCGTCGGCGCTTGTCATGACGGCGATCGGCACCTCCATCGACGCCATGGCGGTCGGCGTGTCGCTCGCCTTCGTCAAGGCCAACATCACGATCATCGTGGTCGCCATCGGCGCCACCACGTTCCTGATGTCGGCCGGCGGTGTGATCATGGGCCGGCTGATCGGCAATCGCTTCGGCCGTTCGGCCGAGGTGGTCGGTGGTCTGGTACTGATCGGCCTCGGTTGCCTGATCCTTCACGAACACCTCACGGCCTGACGCCGCTCCTGCCGGCAAGCCACTCGCCGAGGCCGAATCCGGCGAGTGAAAGCAGCGAGAGAACTGCGACCAGCGGCGCCACCTGCGCCCAGCCCCAACCGCTCGCCACATAACCGATGAGCGGCGGGCCGATCAGCGATCCCGATGCACCGAACTGGGCGAACACGCCGTTCGATGCGGTGACCAGCGACAGAGGCACACCGCTGCGCCGCAGAAGCATCGGCAGGCGAGCGAAGGCCACCGCCGCGACGAGACCCGAGATGGCGTTGGCAGCAATGACAGCCGCGGCGACGCTCGCCCCCGACATTTGACCGGCAAAGCTTCCGACGGAAAACGCTGGAAAGAACAGGAGCGTCGGCAAGACAAGCCCAACGGCGATGAGGATGAGTGGGCGCTTCACATCGTCATTGGTACCTAGAAGACGCGCGGCTGCGAAGCTGCCGGCAATGGTCGCCGCCGATGTCAGGCCGGTAATGGCGCCCGCCGTGGCAATCGAAAAGCCCCAGATTTCTGCGAGATAGGCCGGCAACATGCCGAGCACGCCGACTTCCAGCGTCGTGTAGAAGCCGAAACCCATGGCCAAGGCCCAGACGGCACGTGGCGGCACGGCGAAACTGGTCTGCCTGTGCTCGGCCATCGCCGGCAGGCGAAGGGTGCGCGGCAGCGTAACAAGCACGGCCAAAGCCCAGAAAACAAGGATGAAGCGCCAGTCGATCAGGCTGGCTGCGAAGCCGGAGAGCACGGTGCCGGCCGCGATGCCGATCGGTACGAATGTGCTCCAGAGGGCCAGAGCCGCCGCGCTGTCGCGGCCGGCCGTCATGGCGATCAGGCTCGGCGCGGCGATCACCACCATTAGGTAGCCGATGCTCTCTATGAGGCGCGCGGCGTAGAGCAGGGCGGCATCGGGCGCTGCCGCTGCCGCGAGGCCGGCGATGGCTACGAGCGTTGAGCCCGTCGCCAGCACAGCGCGGCCGGAATAACGCGCGGCGATGATGCCGGCAATGCTGCCGAGACTTGCCCCGCCGGCCTCGATCAACGAGATCATCAAGCCGGCACCGGTCAGCGTCAGGCCGAGATCGGCGCGCATCGCGGGTATCAGCGCCGCCATCTTGCCCAGTTGGGCAGCGGCGAGCACCCCGGCGAACCAGAGGAGGAATATGGTCGGCCAGCGCTTGGTCATCGTCACACGTCCTTTCGGACGACGGCTAGCAGCGCACCCAGCCGGGTTCCACGCATGAATTATGCGGCGCGGTCGTAGAAGGATGTGACCAAGCGACCGGCAGAACCGTCAGATAGCCGCACCCGCTCCCAGAGCATGGGGCCGGGGCGGATGGGAATGTCGAGGTCGTCGTTGGCGCCGGTGTCGAAAGCGAGCGACGCCAACTGGCCGTCATGCCAGCCCATGTCGTCGAGGCGGGCTTCGGCTGCCAGGATTTCGTCGGAGGCGTAGACCAGCAACGACCGTCCCAAATAGTCGGCCGGGTCTACCCGCCAGTCGGCCGCGCGGGCGGGCGAGGCGGCGAGCAGCCGATGGGTTCGGTCGCAGATGAGATGTACAGGGGCCATCGACGTCTCGACCAGCCGCTTTAGCGCCGCATCCTGCGCCGGGTCCGGGCGCGCCGCGAAGATCGCCTGCAAGGTCCGGGTCTGCTCGACGGTGAGCGGCAAGGTTCCGCTCTCCCAACGCGACACGGTCGGCTGGGTGACGCCCATGAGATCGGCGAGGTGCAGCTGCTTCATGCCGGCAAGTCGGCGCAGATGCCTGAGCGGAAGGGCTGGAACCATTTCATTAGCCTCAAGGCCGGGCCATGAAGAATACGTAGCTCCCACCGATCCGGCAAGCATTCCTCATCTGCGCCGCAGCACTGTCTGGTAGGCAAGGCCGATCGCCACCAGCACGCCGCCAAGGCCGATGAAGGACAGAGCCCTAAGTGCGCCGGTCAGTTCCGCCGTATCCAGCAAGAACACCTTTGCCACGACGCCGGCCACGATGACCGCGGCCACCGTGCGGATCGTGCGGCTCGCGGTAACGAAGCCGACGCCCAGCACCACGAGGCCGAGCGCCAACCAGACGGCGGAGTAGGCGTAGAGCTCGCCTTCCTCGATATCGCCCCAACTGAGATCGCCCGAGTGCCAGCCGGCGCGTACGGCGAGCGTCGCCCACATGGCGGCGAGCAGGCCGCCAACCGTTGCGGCGATGGCGACGGAGCGTTTCGGCAGATCGGGCCTGCGGCGTGCCACGCCGGCGATTAGGAAGGCGAGAACGGCCGGGGCCAGATAGCCGAGCAGGAGGGCGCCATCGAAGACGCCGCCATTGATCGGTTCGCCGGTGAACACCGGGTTGTTGACGATCAACAGGCCGATCGCAGCCATCACCAGACCAAGGCCACCCACCAAAGGCGTCCCCCAACTGATGACCGGCGATACCCGGCGGACACCGAGCCAGTGCAGTCCCAGCGAGATCGCCATCATCATCATGGTCAGCAGGCTTTGTTCGGCGAGACCGGAAACCGGTGCGAACAGGTCGCCGCCGTTCATGGCGTGATGAATTTCTAAGGTCGCCGTCAGGGCAGTGAAGACGATGGCAAGTGCCTCGAACACCGGCACGGGGCGCGGATCGCCCGGCGTGCGCCCGAAACGCCACGCCGCGTAGGCGAAGGAAAGCGTCGGAACGCCATAGCCATAGAGCAGGGGATTGAATAGGATCGTCGAGCCGAGGTCGTCGCCGACGATGCGCGGATCCCAGATGACGCGGGCGATCACCACGGCCGCGACCGCCAGTGCGGTGGGGCGCAGCGCTGCCACCGGTCGTCGTGCTTCCACCCAAGCGATTGCCGCGACCAAAAGGGCAAGCGAAACCGTCAGCATGCCGCGTTCCAGCGCTATGGTCAGCGCGGCACCGAGGGCGGCGACACAGCCAACGGCATAGGCGGCAATGGCGCCATCGCGTCCGGCGACCTCGGCTGCTAGGCGGCGGCCGAGATACTCGGTCACTGAGGCGAGATAGCCGGCGGCAATAAGCGCTGCGACGGCAAAGGCCGGCGAGGCGGAGAGACCACGGCTGGTGTTGAGATAGGCGATGGCGATCAGGCCGGGCGCCGCGAAGGCGCCAGCCACCGATAGCTGCGGACGGCCGCGCGAGGCGAGCGCGCCGGCGAGGCCGCCGACGGCGAGAAGCAGGCCCAGCAACACGCCGACACCGAGATAATCATTGCCTGCCGGTGAGGCGAGAAGGTCGGCAAAGCCCGGCACGGTCGGCTCGCCGGTCACTGGATCGATCACGACGCCGGAGACCGTCACGTTGAGGAGGCCGTAGGCGAGCAGCGTGGTGATCAGGGCGGTGATCGCGAGGCCGCGTGCCGCCGGCCATTCGGATGCGATGGCCATCAAGAGACCAGCGAAGATGACAATGAGGCCAATGGTTATTGGCCCTGTACCGGCAGCGCCCACGAAGGTGAGAAGCGCCAGTGCAAACAGGCTCAAAACGCCAACCGCGGTGCGGTCAAAGCGGGCATTGTCGGTGCGATCACGCGGCGCATGGCTCGTGACGAAGACGACCGTCGCCAACAGCAGCGAAATCAGCAAGTGGGCCGCGACATAGATCTGATTGGCCGCACTACCAAAGCCGACCGTCGTGCCGGACAACAACAGCGACCAGAGGATGTTGGCGACGGTGACCGATATGGCAAGCCAGCGCCAGAGGCGCAGGCGGGCGACGCCATAAGTGGCGGCCGTGACAACCGCGAGGTAGACGATCAGCGGCAGCAGCGCCGGCTCGCCGCTCGATACGAGTAGGGGTGTTGCAAAGGCGGCGAGCAGACCGAGCGCTGCCAGCGCCGGGCCATGCCTTAGCGCCAGAACCAGCGTCGCTACGCCAACCGCACCGAGTGCCAGAAAGGCGAAGGTCGGTCCGATCAGGGCGTAAAGGCCGTAGGCGGCATAGACCGAGGCAAAGGCTGACACGGCGCCAGCGGCTGCGAGCACGCCGGGAATGTAGGCGCGCCGCGTCGGGCCGGTCGTTTCGGCAAAGCCGGAGCGACGCAGCCATTCGCTACCGGCCAGCAGCAGCGCCGAAAAAACGAGGCCGAGGAATACCCGCGCCGCCGGGCCGAGCAGGCCGGCTTCGATCGAATAACGAACCAGGAAGATGCCGCCGAGACCGAGCGCCAGTCCGCCGACCCAGACCGCCCAGCGACTACCTATTTTTTCTTCGAGCGAAGTGCGGGCCGCGAGCGGAGGCTCTTCAGCGGGCGGCGGTGTTGCAGCCTCGATCCGTTCTTCGGGTTCGATGGAGTCTGGAGTGTCGGTTGGTCGAGAGGAAGCTTCGGGGCTTTCATTCGATACGGTGGCCTCAGGCAAGACAGCCCCGGATAGGATTGCGTCGGGAACTGGTGCCTCGGGGACGACCTCGTCAGGAACGATCGCTGCTGGCGCTGGCTGGGCAGCGACCTCTGCCGGCCGGGGCGCATGCAACGCTGCCTCTAGCCGCTCGATGCGCCGCTGCAGTTCGCGTGTTCTGGTGAAGGAGATGATCCCCATTATCGAGCCGACCAGAATGGTCAGAACCACGAGGGCAGCTAAGAGGAGAAGATCGTCCATGACTCGACAGGTTCCCTTTTGGGAACCACTGATAACCGATTACGGGTATTTGCGGAATGCTTCCGACGGCTAGGGCCTTCGCCGACCAAATTGAAAGATTTGATCGTTAAACGAAGACTCCAGGATTATTTGCTGGAGCAGCCTCTTTTCGATCAGGTTGATTCAAACTGATCGGCGGGTGCTCTAGGCGTAGCGGCGCTGTCCAGGCCGCTTGCCACGCCCCTGCGCGCCTTCCTCGATGGGAGGCATCACTTCCATCACGCGTGACGGCGGGAAGATGATGGTCACTTCCGTACCTTCGCGCAGCTTCGACTGCAGGTCGAGCGTGCCATCGTGCATCTGCATCAGCGCCACGCAGATCGGCAGGCCGAGGCCGGTGCCTTGTTCGGCGGTCTGGATGGCCAGCGAGCCCTGGCCGAAGGCCTGCAGCACGATCGGGATTTCGTTCTCCGGGATGCCGGGGCCGTTGTCACGCACCGACACATACTGGCCGCCGCCGGCCGTCCAGCCGAGACGAATACGGATCTCGCCGCCGGTCTGGGTAAATTTGACCGCGTTGGATAGCAGATTGAGAATGATCTGACGGACCGCCCGTTCATCGGCCCAGATCTTCGGCAGGTCGGGCTCGAACTGCTCGATGATCGTCAGGTTCTTGGACTTGGCCTTGAGCTTCAGGAGATGATGGCATTCCTCGGCGAGGAAGGAGAGGTTCACCGCCTCTTCATGGATCTGATAGCGGCCGGCCTCGATGCGCGACAGGTCGAGAATCTCATTGATCAGCTTGAGAAGATGCTGACCGGAGGTGTGGATGTCGGAGGCGTATCCCTTGTAGTGGTCGTTGCCGACCGGGCCGAACACCTCATTCATCATTATCTCGGAGAAGCCGAGAATGGCGTTGAGTGGCGTCCGTAGCTCGTGGCTCATGGTCGCCAGGAAACGCGACTTGGCGAGATTGGCTTCCTCGGCACGGCGGCGGCTGTCGTCGGACACCACCTTGGCCTGCTCTAGCTCGACGATCAGCGCATCCTTTTCGACGCGAAACTCCATCATGGTGAGCGTTGATTCATAAAGGCGATAGGCCAGAAGCACGAAGAACACCTCCGCCATCACCAGGAAGCCGGCCATGGAATAGTCGACGAATCCTTGGCCCATAGCGAGCTTCAGCGCGCCGCCGACGGCGATCGGCAACGTGCTGAACACCACGGCGCGCGGCAGGTTGCTCGTCACCATAGCCAGAACGGCAATGGCCGTAAGGAGGGCGCCAAAGGCAAAGGTGCCGGTCCCGCCGAAGATGGCTCCGGGCAGGAAGAACAGCGCCGAAAACACCAAGCCGAACATGGCCTCGGCGATCAGAAACTGGCGGCGCCAGTAGCGCAGGCTTACCGATCCCGCCGGCGTGTGACTGAAGCGACGAGCGATCAGACCGATGAGCATGTGGGCGGCGAACACGGCGCCAGCCCAGATCGTCACATACTTGTAGTCCATCCAATAGGCGGCAATGCCCCCGAGCGCCAGAATCAACAGGCCGACCGGCAGCCAGCTGGAAAGACGGTTGCGAGCATATTCGAGCAGGATTTCGTAGTCGAAAGCCGGTCTGGTTCCGGAGTCCGATGACAGGCGTTCACGCACGTCTTTCACCGCGCGCGTCACGTCACGGCGGCGCATGGTGCGTTGCCTGTTCTGTTCCAGGCGGGCGGTCTGCGACTGGTCCGAACGCAGGATCATGCTTGATGTCAACTTCCAACCAATTATCGGGTCACACTAAAGCCCGATTTTCCCTAACGGCGGGTTCGCTCGTATGGTTAACAAACGGTTTGCGATCCGCGTGAAACCCATTTCATTGGCATTGGTGCTTGACAAAAATGAGAAAAAATTTCTTATTGAGCGTCATATAGAGCTGAAAAATAGAAACTGATTTCAAACGACATCTGGATGCACGATCATGCTGGACCGGCTGGATAGGAAAATTCTCTCGATCCTCCAGGAAGACGCCACGATTCCCGTGGCCGAGGTGGCCAAGCGCGTGGGACTGTCGACGACACCCTGCTGGCGACGCATCCAGAAGCTCGAGGAAGACGGCGTCATCCTGCGCCGCGTCGCGCTGCTCGACCCCAGGTCGGTCAATACCAAGGTGACGGTGTTCGTCTCCATCGTCACCAACCAGCATTCCGAGGAATGGCTTCGCCGCTTTGCCGAGCTGATCCGCGAGTTCCCGGAAGTGGTCGAGTTCTACCGGATGAGCGGGCAGGTCGACTATCTGCTGCGTGTCGTCGTGCCGGACATCGAGGCCTATGACGCCTTCTACAAGCGCCTGATCGCCAAGATCGAGATTTCCGACGTCTCCTCGGCCTTCGCCATGGAGCAGATCAAATACACCACGGCGCTGCCGCTGTCCTATATCCAGCTCGACAAGGACAAGCCGGTCTGAGCACACGCATTTTTGTAAAGATGAGTGTCGGTCGGAGGTTTCATCCGGCCGGCGATTGGGATACGTTCACGACCTTCGTCGTTCGGCTTCCAAGGTGAACGCAGTCTCATGCAGCAGACAGCCAATCTGATCGATCCCTTCGGCCGACGCGTCGACTATTTGCGCGTGTCGGTGACCGATCGCTGCGATTTCCGCTGTGTCTATTGCATGTCCAGCGACATGACCTTCCTGCCGCACGGCGATCTCCTGACGCTCGAAGAGCTCGACCGGCTGTGTGGCGCCTTCATCCGGCGTGGCGTTAGGCGTATCCGCATTTCCGGTGGTGAGCCGCTGGTCCGACGCGGCATCATGTCGCTGTTTCATTCGCTCAAGGCCTATCTCGACGACGGCAGCCTTGACGAGGTGACGCTGACCACCAACGGCTCGCAGCTCACCCGCTTCGCGGACGAGCTCGCCGCCTGTGGCGTTCGCCGCATCAACGTTTCGCTCGACAGCCTGGATCCGGAGAAGTTCAGGGCCGTCACCCGCACCGGCAACCTCGACAAGGTTCTCGCCGGCATTGATGCTGCAGAGCGGGCGGGTCTCAAGGTGAAGATCAACACGGTGGCGCTCAGGGACGTCAACGAGTTCGAGCTCGGCGAAATGCTTGCCTGGGCGCATGGGCGCGGCTTCGACATGACGCTGATCGAGACCATGCCGCTCGGCGAGATCGACGGCGACCGTCTTGCCCAATATCTGCCGCTGACCGAGGCGAGGGCGCTCCTGGCCCGCCGCTTCACGCTCGACGAGACGAACTACCGCACCGGCGGCCCGGCCCGTTATGTGACTGTGCGCGAGACCGGCGGCCGGCTCGGTTTCATCACGCCGATGACCCATAATTTCTGCGAAAGCTGCAATCGCGTCCGCGTCACCTGCACCGGCACCGTCTATATGTGCCTCGGTCAGGAGGACAAGGTCGACCTACGCGCGCCGCTGCGCGCCTCCGAGGGTGACGACCTGCTCGACGCGGCGATCCTCAAGGCCATTGCCCACAAGCCGCGCGGCCATGACTTCGTCATCGACCGCACCGGCATCCCCTCGGTGAAGGGGCGTCACATGAACACGACGGGCGGGTAGGCGCCTCGCAAGGCGCCCAAACGCATCAGCTCTTTAATGCAATGTCGGCCCAATTCGAGACCGCCCAGCGCGGGTTGCTGGCGACATTCTCGACGCTGTCGCGCGCCACCGTGATGAAGCCCCATTCGGCGACATTGATCAGCGGCAGTTCGGCGGCGACCTTCTTCTGGAACTCCTTGTAGAGCTCGGTGCGGGCGGAGGTGTCCACCGTCTCCGCAGCCTTGTCGATCAACGCGTCGAGGTCGGCATTGGCGTAACCGCCCTGGTTGGAGAAGGGCACTCCGTCCGGTGTACCGGAGCGGACCAGAACGGTGGTGGAGATGGCAGGATCGCCGCGGAACACCGGCGGTGCCACCGCGAGATCGAAGGCATGGTCGGTATAGACGGCCCTCATGTGAGCGGCCGCGTCGTTGTTGACGATCACCGCGTCGATGCCGACAGCGGCCAGGGCTTGTCGGAGATAGTCGCCGAACTGGCGCGTCTCGTTGAAATAGGGCGCCGGCAACAGCTTGAGCTGGAAGCGCGTGCCATCGGCCCCGCGCTTGTAGCCAGCCTCGTCGAGCAGCGCGTTGGCTTTGTCGACGCTGAATTCGTAGGTCGGTACGTCGGCGGTGTAGAACTCCGGCGCGTTCTTGGGCACCGGGCCGGTGGCGGTGGCCGCGTAGCCGAGGAACACCGTTTTGACGACGAAGTCCTTGTCGATGGCATGGGCGATGGCCTGGCGCACCTTGAGGTCGGCAAGTTCCTTTCGGCGATGGTTGATCTCGACGACGAGTTGGTAGGTGAGAGCCTCATAGCCCTTGGAAATCACCTTGATGCCCGGCACCTTGGAGATGCGGTCGAGGTCGGCCAGCGGCACGGCCGAGAAGGCGGAAAGATGGACCTCTTCTGCCTCCAGCGCTGCGCCGGCGCCGGCCCGGTCGGGCAGCACGCGGAAGACGATCTCGTCCACCTTCGGCTCGCCCTTGTCCCAGTAATTGTCGTTCTTGGACAAGAGGTAATATTCGCCAGGCTTGTACTCGGTGAACTTGAATGGCCCGGTGCCGATCAGCTTGTCGATGGTCGGAGCCGCCTTGAGATCGGTGCCTGCGAACACGTGCTTGGGCAGCACGGCGGTGACGACCGGCAACGCATTGCGGATCAACTGGACGGGCGTCGGCTTGGAGAATTTGAAGACGGCGGTGTGGGTATCAGGCGTGTCGACGGCCTCAAGGTTGGCGAACACCGAGCGCCCGAGGTTCTGCAACGGCTTCCAGATCTCCAGCGCCGAGAAGGCAACGTCTTCGGAAGTGAACGGCTTGCCATCGTGCCAGGTGACGCCCTCGCGCAGCTTGAAGGTGATCGAGAGACCGTCCTTGGCGCCTTCCCATGATAGCGCCAGACGCGGCGCCAGACCGTTTTCGCCGTCGAAGGAGGCCTCGGCCAAGGGCTCGATCACCTTGCTCGACACAAAGAACACGCCGTTCGAGGCGACGACCGCCGGATTGAGGTTCTTCGGCTCGCTGTCGGCGGCCACGACGAGGCGCGTCTTCTCCTGCGCCATCAGACGGGTGGTGGACAGTGCTGTCGAAGCGGCGAGCAGGAGAGAGGCCTTGATGAGGCCACGGCGGGAAAGGACGGCAAAGGTCATGGTGGGCTCCGGCGAAAGCTTCGGCGATCGGACCGTCGCGGATGCGATCGTGATGATACTGTCGATCCGCTCCGCCGGATGTTACAGGGATGAAATTGCGGACGGCAACCGCCCGGAGAACTATTTTTCGTACCGAGCCATTCCTGGGTGATATTCTTGGCCGCGACGGTACAAAACGTCGCCAGAGGCGCGAAATCATTCCTCATGCGCCAACCCCGTCGCTGCGCAAACAATCGCCTTTCGCTGCCGCTGCCTTGCCTCTAAACCTGGAGCATCCAATGGGGCATTGCATGCAGCCGCACGACTTCTGGCAGACGATCCATCCGGCCGATACGCATAGCGAAACAGGTCCTTTCGCTGACGCCTATCCGGCACGTCTGTCGGACGGGCGGCAGCTTCTCCTACCGATCCGGGCGCTCGCCGACGGGCAACATGGGCTTGCCTCGCTGATTATCAACCAGGCCAGCTTCTCGGTTCTGTCGATGCTTGCCGAGGATCTAGCGGGTCGGCTGCGGCCGTTCGCACCGGATGTCGTGGTCGGGCTTCCGACACTGGGCCTCACGCTCGCCGCCGCAGTCGCCGAGCGGCTTGGTCATTCGCGCTACGTGCCCTGCGGCACCTCGAAGAAATTCTGGTACGTCGAGGAACTTTCGGTGCCGATGAGCTCGGTCACCACCCACCATACCAAGCGTCTCTACATCGATCCGCGCATGCTGCCACTTCTGGAGGATAGGCGCGTGGCGCTAGTGGACGACGTGATTTCCTCCGGAACGTCGATCGTCGCCGGCCTCAGTTTGATGTCCGCCATCGGCGCCGAGCCGGTGGTGGTCGGCGCTGCCATGCTTCAGACGGATCGCTGGCGGCCGGCCCTGTCCGAGCTGTCGCCGATATGGCCCGAGCGGGTCGTCGGATCGCTGTCGACACCACGCCTCACGCGCCGGTCTGACGGCTGGATGCCTTCGCTTTAGCCGGCAGAATCGACGCGGGAGGTTCTTTTTTCAAAAAAGTGCGTTGAGTCGGGAATAAAACGTAGCGAGCCGTGTTTGTGGTTTTGGGAGCTGGAACACCCAAGCGCCCTCAGGAGGGTACCATGAACAAGATGCTTGTCTCCGCGCTGCTGATCAGCGGCCTGGCCGTCACCGCCGCCGTCCCGGCTTTCGCCGAGGACTACGCCTCCGGCACCATCAAGACCATGAAGACCGCCAAGGGTGAGATCCTCACGGACGCCAAGGGCATGTCGCTTTATACCTTCGACAAGGATGCCAAGGGCGTCTCCAACTGCAATGGTGATTGCGCGAAGAAATGGCCACCGGTCACGGCCGCCGCCGGCGCCAAGGCTGAGGACGAAATGTCGCTGGTGACCCGTCAGGACGGCTCGCAGCAGTGGGCGTTCAAGGGCAAGCCGCTCTACCTCTGGCAGGGCGACAAGAAGTCGGGCGACGTGACCGGCGACGGCATGGGCGGCGTCTGGCACGTCGCCAAGGAGTAACCCAGGATCATGTCGAGTTTCCTGGACGATATCGAGACGCAGGTGCCTGCTCTCCGCCGCTATGCGAGAGCGCTCACCCGCAACATTGATCAGGCCGATGATCTCGTCCAGGATTGTCTCGAACGCGCGATTGCCAAGCAGAGCCTGTGGCGGCCGATCGGCCCGCTCCGCCCCTGGCTTTTCAAGATCATGATCAATCTCTACCGCAACGATCGCCGCCGGCAGCGCAACTCCCTCGAACAGGAAACGCTGGATGTGCTGCCCTTCGAGCCGGCGGCGCCGGCAACGCAAGGTGCGCGCCTCGCGTTGGCTGAGACGGCCGTCGCGCTGCAACGCCTTCCGGCCGAACAACGCGAAGCCTTGCTGCTCGTCGCGCTGGAAGGAATGAGCTATGCGGAGGCGGCGAGTGCCCTCGATATTCCCCAGGGCACGCTGATGTCGCGGATCGCCAGGGCACGTGAAGCCTTGCGCACCATGGTGGATGGAACAGGACCGAGACTGAGGTCGGTGAAATGAGCGACATGGACATGATCACCGAGGCGGACCTCAACGCCTATCTCGACGGCGAGCTCGATCCTGTGAGGCGGGCCGCGGTAGAGGCCTATCTCAATGATCACCCTGCCGAGAGCGAGCGGGTCGCAGCCTGGCGAGATCAAACCGCCACCTTGCAGGCGCTCTATGGCCACGTGGCCGACGAGGCCGTGCCTGCGCGCCTGTCGCCGCATCGCCTCGCGATCGATCGCCGGCATCGCATGATGCGCTCCTTCACGGCCATTGCCGCCGCTCTGGTGCTCGTCGTCCTTGGCGGCGTGAGCGGCTGGGTCGGTCGCGGTCTTGCCACGCCTAATCTCTCCGAAGCGACGCTGGTCAGCGAAGCGGAGGCGGCGCACGTGCTCTACACGCCGGAGGTGCTGCATCCAGTGGAGGTCAGCGGCGAAGACGGTGTGCATCTCGCGAAGTGGCTGTCCAAGCGGCTCGACCGCAGCCTGACCATTCCCGATTTGTCGTCGAAGGGTTTCTCGCTGGTCGGTGGGCGTCTGCTGCCGGCGGCCAGCAGTGCCGCGGCGCTCCTCATGTATGAGAACGGTGACGGAGCTCGCGTCACGCTGTACATCGTGCCGAAGCGGGGTGCGGAAAGCGCCATGCGCTTCAATGCCGGCGATGGGGTGACTGCCGTTTCCTGGCAAGCCGAGACGCTGGGCTGCGTGCTGGTCGGCAATCTGCCGCGCGAGGCACTGCTCACCCTTGCCAAGGCAAGCTACGCCAGCTTGGACAACGGTTCGAACATCTGATGGTCATTCTCAAGAGTTTACCGGGCCTTACAGGTTTTCCTTGATCAAGACCTCGATCCTGATCTTCTCCTGTGAGGCCAGGATTTCGCGCCGGTCGCGGCGCGCCCGCAGGATGCGGATGGCGCTGCGCACCAGATGGCCGGGGTCTTGGGTAATCAGCGCGTCGACCTGGTCGGACCTGAGCGCCGCCTCCGTGAACGGCGTGCGTTCATGGGCGATGATGACAGGCTTTTCCTTGGTGAAGACCTCGGTCACCACTTCCAGCGGCACACGGGCTTCCGAGCTCGCGATGTAGACCCCGGCGATGTTCTGCTGGCTGGCGAGGCTGTTGCGGATGATGCGCGCCGTGCGCTCGGCGTCGCCATAGGTCTCCAGCGACGGCAGAACCATCAGGTGCGGATATTGGCTGTTGATGATCTCGTCGAAGCCCAGTCGCCTCTCCAGGCTGTCGCGCGCCAGCATGGTTTCCGCGATGATCAAGATCTTGCCGGGTGTACGCTCCAGAAAGCGGCCCATCAGCCGGCCCGCCGTGGCGCCTGCGGCATGGTTGTCGATGCCGACGAAGTCATGGCTGCCGCTCACGATCTGGCCCGAGATGAAGCTGATCGTATCGATGCCCTTTTCGATCAGGCGCGCCTTGGCGTCGCGAACCTGCGGCGACTCGGGCGCCATGATGGCGACGCCGTCCACTGCATCGAGATCAAGCGAGCCGAGCAACTTGGCGATCTGGTGCGGATCGCTTTCGGGAATATGCATGACGTCCGCATGGATCATCTCTGCGGCGAAGATCTGGTTGGCTTCGTCGATGCGCTCGAGCAGCCCCGCCCGGAACTCGTCGCCGGTCCGGGGCAGCAGGAACAGGAAACGATAGCTCTTTCCCCTGGCAAGGTTGGCCGCCACCACGTTGCGGATGAAGCCAAGCTTTTGAATTGCTTGGTTCACCTTGAGAACGGTGTCCTCGCGGACGCCGGGCCGGTTGTTCAGGACGCGGTCCACCGTCGCGAGGCTCACTCCTGCCTCGATCGCCAAATCCTTGGTTGTCGGTCGCATCCGGCCTCCCGCTTTGCGTACTTGTATCTTCTCATTGAAATTTCGATGGAGTGCAACATGCTTTGAGGTACGTACCTAAAAGTCTGATTGCCGTGAGGCACGTACCTCATATACGGTCAAGCCCGTAAGTGTTGCGGCGAGGAGGCTGCTGCGCTTGCTTTGGGGAGGACCAATCAGATGAACGCGAAACGATTGCTGACGCGCGCCTTCATGGCCGCGGTCGTCGCCCTAGGCTTCAGTGCCGGCGCCGCACGGGCGACGGATCTGACACTCTGCTGGGCGGCCTGGGATCCTGCCAATGCACTGGTGGAGCTCAGCAAGGAATACGAGGCCCAGTCGGGCAACAAGATGCACTTCGAGTTCGTGCCGTGGACCAGCTTTGCCGATCGCATGCTGAACGAGCTGAATTCGGGCGGAAAGCTTTGCGACCTGATGATCGGCGACAGCCAGTGGATTGGCGGCGCTGCCGAGAACGGCCAGTACATCAAGCTCAACGACTTCTTCGACGCCAACAACATCAAGATGGACGACTTCATACCGGCGACGGTGGTGGGTTATTCCGAGTGGCCCAAGAATACGCCGAACTACTGGGCGCTTCCCGCCTTCGGCGACGTGGTGGGCTGGACCTACCGCAAGGATTGGTTCGCCCGTCCCGAGCTTAAGGCCGAGTTCAAGAAGAAATACGGCCATGATCTTGCCCCGCCGGCCACTTTTGACGAGCTGAAGCAGATCGCCGAGTTCTTTCAGAACCGCGATATCGACGGCAAGAAAGTCTACGGCGCTTCGATCTACACCGAGCGTGGCTCGGAGGGCATCACCATGGGGGTGATGGACGTCCTCTACAGCTACGGCTTCAAGTACGAAAACCCCGCCAAACCCTATGACATGGAAGGCTTCGTCAACTCCGCCGATGCCGTCAAGGGATTGGAATTTTACAAGTCACTCTATGACTGCTGCGTGCCGCCGGGCTCGTCGAACGGCTACATGACCGAGGGCGTCGATGCCTTCAAGTCGGGTCAGGTTGCCTTGCAGATGAACTTTGCCTTCACTTGGCCGGGCTTCAACACCGATGCCAACGTTGGCGGAGAGCGCACCGGTTATTTCGCCAACCCGGCGGGCCCGAAGGGCGACAAGTTCGCGCAGCTGGGCGGGCAGGGCATTTCGGTGGTCGCCGCCTCGGACAAGAAGGACGCCGCGCTCACCTACATCAAGTGGTTCGCCCAGCCGAGCGTCCAGGCCAAGTGGTGGAAGCTCGGCGGCTACTCGGCACTGCGCGCCGTGGTCGAAGATCCCGGCTTTGCCAAGAGCCAGCCCTATGCCCAGACCTTCCTCGACAGCATGGCCATCGTGAAGGACTTCTGGGCCGAGCCGAGCTACGCCACGCTGCTGCAGTCCTCGCAGAAGTGGTTCCACGACTACGTGGTGGCCGGTCACGGCACCGCCAAGCAAGCCCTCGATGGCCTGGTGGCCGACTGGCACGCGACCTTTGAGGAAGAAGGCAAGTACTGACTGCATTGCCACCCGTCCCGCCTGGGTCACGGGTGGCAATTTCCCCCGGGCCTTTCGCCGCCGCAGGAACGCACCATCATGTCCGATCATCTCATCCAGCGCGTCGCGTCAGCCACGCCACCGAAACTTGCGCGCCGTATCCGGGGTGTTTCCGACAGGACGATCGCCTGGCTGTTCGTGACGCCGACCATCTTGCTGCTCTTGGCGGTGAACATCTTCCCTTTGATCTGGACGATCCGCCTCAGCCTGACGAACTACCGCGCCAACCGGCCAAACAACCCGGTCGAGTTCGTCGGCCTGGAGAACTACCGCAAGATCCTGACCAATCCCGACACCTGGGCATCCCTGCAGGCGACGGCTCACTTCCTGATCTGGACCATCGTCCTGCAGGTCGTGATCGGCTTCACGCTGGCCTATCTCATCAACAAGAAGTTCCGCGGCAACGATCTCTGGACCACGCTGATCGTGCTGCCGATGATGCTGTCACCGGCGGTCGTCGGCAATTTCTGGACCTTTCTGTATCAACCGCAGATCGGATTGTTCAATTACTTCATTGAGTTCTTCTCCGGTATCGATCCCGCCAGCTTTTCCATGATCGGCGATGTCTTCTTGGCGCCGTGGACGATTGTCCTCGTCGACACCTGGATGTGGACTCCCTTCGTGATGCTGATCTGCCTCGCCGGTCTCAGGTCGATCCCGCCCAGCATCTACGAAGCCGCCGAATGCGACCGCGCCAGCAAGTGGCGGCAATTCTGGACCATCACGCTGCCGATGGCGCTGCCCTTCCTGATGCTCGCCGTGCTGTTCCGGGGCATCGAAAACTTCAAGATGTTCGATCTGGTGGTCCAGCTCACCGGCGGTGGTCCCGGCGCTACCACTCTGCTGACCTCGATCGACCTCAAGCGCGAAGCATTCGAGAAATGGCGCACCGGCTTTGCCTCGGCCTATGCGGTGATCCTGTTCGTGACGGTCTTCGGCCTCGCTTCGATCTACGTGAAGGCGCTCAACAAGGTGAAAGACAGATGAGCTACTCCATCACCGAGCCGTCAAACCGCCAGAAGTGGTTCGCTGGCATCCTGGTTGTCGGCTACGCGCTGCTCACCTTGCTGCCGCTGGCCTGGATCATCGCCACCGGCTTCAAGACGCCGGCCGACGCCATCGCCTATCCGCCGAAGGTAGTCTTCACACCGTCGCTGGAGGGCTACGTCAACCTGTTCACCTCGCGTAGCCGGGTGACGCCGGAAGATCTCGCCGCCATGGGCCCGCCGACCACTTGGTACGACGCGATCGTCCGCCAGTACGACATGGTCATCAACGGTCCCTCGCGCTACGGCGAGCGGTTCATGAACTCGGTGATCATCGGTTTCGGCTCGACCTTCCTGTCGGTGTTCCTCGGCACGATCGCCGCCTATGCCTTCAGCCGCTTCAAGGTGCCGCTCAAGGACGACCTGTTGTTCTTCATCCTGTCGACGCGGATGATGCCGCCGATCGCCGTCGCCATCCCGATCTTCCTGATGTACCGGCAGCTCGGGCTGAGCGACACCCACCTCGGCATGATCCTGCTCTACACGGCGGTGAATCTGTCGCTCTCAGTCTGGCTGCTGAAAGGCTTCATCGACGAGATCCCGGTCGAATACGAGGAAGCGGCGCTGATCGACGGCTACACGCGCTTCCAGGCCTTCTACAAGGTGGTGCTGCCGCAAGCCGCCACCGGCATCGCCTCGACGGCCATCTTCTGCCTGATCTTCTCCTGGAACGAATACGCCTTCGCCGTGCTGCTCACCTCCGGCACCGCGCAGACGGCGCCGCCCTTCATTCCCACCATCATCGGCTCGGGCGGCAAGGACTGGCCCGCCGTGGCGGCCGGCGCGACGCTGTTCCTGATGCCGATCATGATCTTCACCATCCTGCTCCGCAAACATCTGTTGCGCGGCATCACCTTCGGAGCGGTCCGCAAATGAACGCCTTCATCCACGGTCTGCTGCGTCTGCGCCGGGGCCCCTGGGAAATGGTGGCAACAGTGCTGATCGCCTTGGGCGTGGTCATGCTGATGCAGCCCATCGCGCTAGTTCTGTTCACCTATTCCTTTCTCGTGACGTTGATCGGAACGGTGATGTTCGTCGTCGTCAGCCATTTTCCGGAGTGAGTGATGGCACAGATCGTCATCAAGAACCTGCGCAAGGAATTTGGCGCTTTCACTGCAGTGCAATCGTCCAGCTTCACCATCGAGGATGGCGAGTTCTTCATGCTGCTGGGCCCGTCGGGCTGCGGAAAGACGACAACGCTTAGGATGATCGCCGGGCTGGAGCTGCCGACGTCCGGCGAGGTCTACATCAACGGCACCGAGGTCAGCCAGAAGCCGGCGTCAAAACGCGATATCGCCTTTGTCTTCCAGATGTTCGCCCTCTACCCGCACATGAACGTGCGTAAGAACATCTCCTATCCGCTGGTCAGTCAGGGGATGCCGAGGGACCAGGTACGCGCCAAGGTGGCTGAGGTGGCCGAGATCCTCGGCATCACCGCCTTGCTCGACAAGCCGGTGGGCGGTTTGTCGGGAGGCGACCGGCAGCGCGTGGCGCTCGGGCGTGCTGTGGTTCGTGATCCGGCCTGCTTCCTGATGGACGAGCCACTCGGCGCGCTCGATGCCGAGTTTCGCGAGCACATGGCGCAGGAGCTGCGCGCCCTGCATGATCGTATGCACGCCACCACCGTCTACGTGACGCACGATCAGCTCGAAGCGATGCAGATGGGCGACAAGATCGTGGTGATGAACCACGGCGTCGTCGAGCAGTTCGGCCGCCCGCAGGAGATCTACGACTGGCCGGCGACCACCTTCGTCGCCACCTTCATCGGCTCCCCGGCCATGAACCTGCTGCCGTTCGAGGGCATGGTCGGCAATGGCGCGACATCGGTCACGCTGGCCGAGACGAAGGTTCAAATTCCGGAAATGATCAGCGGCAGCGATGGCACCCTGGTTTTTGGCGTAAGGCCGGAACACGTGCATCTCGACGACGGTTCCGGCTATCGCGGGCGCATCGCGGCGGCCGAGTATCTCGGTACCACGCAGATCGTGACGCTGGATACGCCGCTGGGGCAGGTGAGGGCCCGTCTCAGCTCCAGACAGGTGGTGACGGTCGGCGAAACGGTGGGCCTCAGCTTCGATGCCCGTTCGATATCGCTCTTCGGGGCCGACGGCCACGCGCTGGTTTCGACAGCCAATCAAAAGGTGTTGCACCATGGCTGAAGTCGTCTTGCAGAATGTCTCGAAATCCTTCGGTCCGCAGACCGCCCTTGCCGACGTATCCCTGACGATCCCCGACGGCTCCTTCGTGGTCCTGCTCGGGCCGACCGGCGCGGGAAAGACCACGCTGCTGCGCATGGTTTCGGGACTGGACACTCCAGATACCGGCGAGGTGTTCATCGCCGGAAACGCCATGCGCGGGTTGTCGCCCGCTCAGCGCAATGTGGCGATGGTGTTCCAGCAATACTCGCTCTATCCGCACCTGACGGTGCGCGAGAACATGGAATTTCCGCTCAAATCGCCCTTGTTGCGGACGCCGAAGGCGGAAATCGACCGGAAGGTCGGGGAAGTCGCCGAGGTGTTGCAGATCTCCCACAAGCTCGACAACAAGGCGACGGCCCTGTCCGGTGGCGAAATGCAGCGCGTCTCGATCGGCCGCGCCCTGGTGCGCAGCCCCAACGTCTATCTGATGGACGAGCCGCTGTCGTCACTGGACGCCAAGTTGCGCGCCGACCTGCGTATCGAGCTCAAGAGCATCCAGGCCAATCTGGGGGCAACCTTCCTTTACGTCACCCATGACCAGATCGAAGCGATGACCATGGCCACCCACGTCGGCGTTCTCGACCATGGACGATTGGTGCAGTTCGGCACGCCGCGCGAAATCTACGAGCAGCCGGTGAGCATCTATGCCGCCGGACGCCTCGGGCAGCCGCATATCAATATCCTGCCAGCCGACCTGTTCGGCCCGGCGCCTGTCGGCGCCGCTTTCATCGGCATGCGCCCCGAACAGATCCAGCAGGGCGAGGGACAGGACAGCCTGGTTAAGCGCGTCGAGCATCTCGGCGATCAGACCCGCCTGCATCTGGCTTTCAAGAACCACGACCTGACGACCGTCATCGATGCTCACACGCCGCTACGGGCAGGGGACATCGTCAAGATCCAGCCGTTGAAGCCATTCTATTTCGACGCCGCCGGCGCTCGTATCGTCTGATACCAAGATGCATTGAAAATGCTTCTTGGCATTCCGTTTGGCGATTTCTCATGCCCATGACGCAAATGAGAAATCGGCAATGATTTCAATGAGCGGATGCGTCAGCATCTTCGCGAATTGGGTTGAGGGGGGCAACATGACGCAGTTCATGAACAAACGCGAGAACATCGTCACCGAGGCGATCGAAGGCGCCGTGATGGCCTCGGGAGGGCGCCTCGTCAGGCTGGACGGTTTCCCGCATATCCGCGTGGTGATGCGGGCCGATTGGGACAAGAGCCGGGTGGCCATCGTCTCCGGCGGCGGTTCCGGCCACGAACCCGCCCATGTCGGTTTCGTCGGTCCAGGCATGCTGACAGCCGCGGTCTGCGGCGATGTGTTCGCCTCTCCCTCTGTCGATGCGGTCCTTGCCGGCATCCTGGCCGCGACCGGACCGGCCGGCTGCCTGCTGGTGGTTAAGAACTACACCGGTGACCGGCTGAACTTCGGCCTTGCCGCCGAACGGGCGCGCGCCTTCGGCCTCAAGGTCAGCATGGTGATCGTCGATGACGACATCGCTCTGCCCAACCTGCCGCAATCGCGCGGCCTCGCCGGCACGCTATTCGTGCACAAGGTGGCCGGTGATCTTGCCGAGAAGGGATGCGATCTCGCTACCGTCACCGCCGCCGCCGAGCGCATCATCGCCGGCACGCGGTCGATCGGCATGTCGCTCGATACTTGCACGGTGCCCGGTTCGGCCAAGGAGAGCCGCATCGCGCCCGGCAAGGCCGAACTGGGCCTCGGCATTCACGGTGAGCCGGGTGTCGAGCAGATCGATTTCCTCGGTGCCGAGCAGGCCATGGCGGCGATGATCGACAAGCTGGCGGCCGAGGCCGACGCCGGCGAATATGTCGCGCTGCTCAACAATCTCGGCGGCGCCTCCGTACTCGAAATGTCGGTTCTGGCCTACGAGCTGCTGCGCTCGGATCTCGGCAAGAAGATCAAATTCATAGTCGGCCCGGCCGCCATGATGACCTCGCTCGACATGCGCGGCGCTTCGGTATCGATCTGCCCCCTGACGCCGGAAATCGAGGCATCGCTCTCGAGCCCGGTGGCGATGTCGGCTTGGCCGGGGTGTCATCGGGTGAGCGCGCCGGGCCTGCTGGCGCTGCCTGACGGCCTCACGCCGATCATGCCCATTCCTTCGCAGCACCGCGCCACACGCGACTTCCTTCTCAAGTGCTGCAACATCATGATTTCGCTGGAAGCCGAGTTGAATGCGCTCGATGCAAAGTCCGGAGATGGCGACACCGGTTCGACCTTGGCCGGTGCAGCGCGTGCGCTGATCGGGGCGCTCGATCACTTGCCGTTGGCCGATCACACGCAGCTCTACCGCGCCATCGGACTGGAGTTCAGCCAGACCATGGGCGGCTCGTCCGGCGTGCTGCTGGCGATCTTCTTCGCCGCGACCGGCGATGCGGCCTCCAGCGGATTGACCATGCGCGACGCGCTCCTTGCGGGTTTGGCGCGCATGCAGGAAATCGGCGGGGCGAGACCGGGCGACCGCACCATGATTGATGCGCTTCATCCGGCGCTGCTGGCACTCAACGATGGCATCGCGGCTGCCGCCGCCGCTGCCCGCAAAGGCGCGGACCACACGGCCACGCTGAAGGTCGCCAAGGCCGGCCGCGCCGCCTATGTGAACGCCGAAAAGCTGAGCGGCCATCCCGATCCGGGAGCCGAAGCGGTGGCCCGCCTGTTCGAAGCCCTTAGCAACTAGGGCTGGGCGTTCTTTACACACCATGAAGCGTCAAACGGCGCAGTCGAGCCTCCTCTAGAGTCGCCTCGGCTCTTCGGAGGGGCTGCGGCTGCGCATTTCTCGCCAAGCTTTCATGCGCGGCGCGATGCCCAATGCAACTGGAACGGCGATGATGAACGTGAGGCCAACCACCCAGGGCACATACACCTGGGCCTGTTCGTTGAGTGGCGTCGCCATGACGATAACCATGCCGATGCCGAACAGGACGCCCTGTACGATCAGGTAGATGAGCAGCGTAAGCATGATGCGGATTCTCATCGTCGCCTCCATGATTGCTGCCCTATCAACGCGCAACTGGTCCACTAGGTTGCGGCCATGGAAGCGAGCCGCGCCGTTTCGTACGCCGAGACTGCCGTGCGCCGCGGGCATTCGCTGAGCTAGGTCTTTCCCGGATTACATCAATCGGCAGATAGGCAGCTGCGACAGCGCGCAGGTTGCTCGGCAACGGCATTGGTGCCTTCGGCCTCCGGGATGCCGAGCTTTGCAAAGATATGTTTGTTGCCGGCTAAAATCATTGGTTGCTAAAAACACAACCAAAGCGGAAAATCAACACTTCGGTTACATTTCTCTCTTATTTATTGCGGAGGTACTGATGACAACCTTAAGGTTGCGATGGCTTGAGGAATGGCGATGCCTCCAGATCATCCATTGGGCGTAAGGATCTGGCCGACGATCTTGATCCTCTGCGCAATAGCCGCAGTTCCTTTCGTCAGTGCTGGATTCCGGTTTTCCTCGCTTCTGGCTATGGTTGGAACGCCCGTGATCGGAGTTTTCTGTTGCCGAATTCTCATGCGATACCCGGGAGTGTACAAGTTCGGTGCCGTGCTTGACGCGTTGTTCCAGATGGTATTCGTCAGTTTATTCGGTGTCATGACAAGCTATGCTGCGGCAACCGCTAATGCACCACTAATTGATGAAATACTTCTTCGAGCAGATCAGGCTATTGGGTACGATTGGCAGACATATTTGCGCGTGCTCGGTGCCAACGATGGCGTCCGTATAGCACTGAATATGACTTATATGAGCTTTATTATTCAGCCAATTTTGCTTGCCTTGGTTCTTGTATTGACAGACAGGTTAATGAAATACGACATTTTCATTCTCTCGATGATGTCGGGCTTGGCTATCGCGGCCGTTATATTCGTCATTTGCCCCGCGACCACGGCTTGGTCTTATCTTGGCCAGGACGCTTTGGCTTCCTCGATATATCCAGGCGTTCCAATCTCCGGACAAAACTGGATGGTTGCCTTGCCGGAAATACGCGCTGGAGGGGGGCGACTGATTTCCAATCCGCTTGGATTAATTGCGTTTCCGAGCTTTCATTGTGTCATGGCATTGCTGAACATCCGCGCGGCGTGGTCTGTGAAATGGTTGCGTATGCCGTTTCTAGTCCTCAACGGGCTGATGATCATTTCGACACCAGCCTTTGGTGGACACTATCTGGTCGATGTGATCGCCGGCGCTTTCGTGGCCGTCGTTTCGTCAATCCTGGCTGGTAAGATCCACCGCCTTGTTCGCGAGTTCGGTTTCCCGGGCGCACGCGGTCTGGACATCGACCCGGCGTCGTTACAGAGCCAGAAATGACGGCTTCGATATCTGATTGTTCACGGAGCGGCATGCCCGAAAAACCAACTTTTATACTTGATCCTATTTGTTATCATTAAAGAAGGAAGCGGCTAACGCATGAACTGACGGATCCTTAATGAGGAGGAAGTGATGTCATATAAGGCAATAGTGATACCTTTGGCCTCGATATTCGTTTTGGTTCTGAATTCTGGATCTTTTGCGAGTTCAAAAGAAGTAAAAGTACAGTCCGGAAAGGAATTAACGCTACATCCGCTTTATCATCTTGATAAGAAAACTTGCGCTTACATGCAGGTACCCGATGTGGCGATAAAGACACCTCCAGCGCACGGCGAGGTTAGCACTTCAACGATCCAAACAACAATCCGAGATGATAGCGTGTGCCACGATAAACCGGTGAAGGCGGCCTCGATTAAATATAAACCGCAGAGCGGATACCATGGGTCGGACAGATTGGTCGCTGCTGTGACGTATTACAAAAAATCTGGGAAAGTACTTCGTACGGAAGATAAGGAGTATTTATTTGATATCAGGTAACCTGGACGGGTGATTGCCCGAAGCGCGGCATTCTAAACTATGATATAGCGTATTTTTAGCTCGACGGCGGCAAAATGAATGCCCTGGCGAAATATTGCCGCTAGTTTTTTCTAAACATCGGAACTCAACTAAGTAGCCTTAGCCAGTTCTACTTCCTGCGCGTGCCGCTCGGCCGGAACGGAATGCCGAGCGCGGCAGGGGCGTTCTGCCGCCCGGCAAAGCCCGCAAGGACGACGATGGTGAGCACGTAGGGCAGCATCAGCAGGAACTGCAGGGGCAGGGCGATGTGCAGGAGCTGGGCGCGCAGCTGCAAAGCATCGGCCGCGCCGAACAATAGGGCGGCGAGCGCCACCCCGACCGCATGGCGCCTTCCCAGGATGAGGATAGCGAGCGCAATATAGCCCCGGCCGGCGGTCATGTTGTCGAGGTAGACGCCGGTTGCCGACAGTGACAGCACGGCGCCGCCGAGACCGGCAAAGGCGCCGGAGAGGCCTATGCAGACATAGCGGATGGCAACGACGTTGAGCCCCAGCGTCTCGGCCGCCTCGGGGTGTTCACCGGCCGCCCTGACGTTGAGGCCGAAGCGCGTCTTGCGCATGATGAACAGCGTCACGGCCACCAGCGCCAGCCCGACATAGGCGAGGATATCCTGGCGGAAGAGCAGCGGACCCAGCACCGGAATGTCGCCGAGCGGGCCGAAGTCGATGGGCGAGAAGGGCGTGACGCGCGGCTGCGCCGTGGTGGCGCCGTAGATCATCCGGTAAAAGAAGGATGTTACTCCTACGGCGAGCAGATTGAAGGCGATGCCGACCACCACCTGGTTGGCGGCGATGGTGATGGCGTACCATCCGAGCAGCAACCCGACCGCCGCGCCGGCGGCAATGGCGGTGACGACGCCGAGGCCGAGGTGACCGGTGAGATTGGCCGCGACGAAGCCGGTGAAGGCGCCGGTCAGCATCATGCCTTCGAGGCCGATGTTGACCACGCCCGAGCGCTCGTTGAACACGCCGCCCAACGCAGCCAGCAGGATGGGCATGGCAAGGCGCATGGAAGCAGCGAGGAACCCGGCGAATACCGGGTCGTTCAGGGTGGCGAGGAGGCTCATTGGCTGGCAGTCCTCCGCAAGTGCTTGAATAAACGATCGGCCCATTCGGCGAAGGCGCCGGAACCGATCAGGAACAGCACCACGAGCCCCTGGATGACCACCGTCAGCGTGCCGGGCACCCCGGCGGCCGATTCCATGGTGGTGGCACCGATCTGCAGCGCCGCGAACAGGAAGGCGGCCGCAAGTACGCCGAGCGGGCTGGTGCGACCGAGCAGCGCCACGATGATCGCCGTGTAGCCGAAGCCGGGCGACAGGTTCTCGATCATGCGCCGCTGCACGCCGGCCACTTCGGCAAAGCCGGCGAGACCGGCGAGCAGGCCGCCGACGACGAAGCCGAGCATCAGATAGCGTTTCACGGGGATGCCGGCATTCCTGGCCGCCTGCGGGTTGAGCCCGGTGGCGCGCAGATGAAAGCCGCCAACCCGTTTCCAGAGAAAGACATGGCAGAGGATCGCGGCGACGATGACGATCAGCACGCCGGCATGCAGGCGGGTGCCCGGCAGGAGAACCGGCAGGCGGGCGGCGGCATCGAGCCTTGCCGTCTGGGCGAGCGGCGAGTTGGGGTCCTGCAGCGGGCCGTGCAACAGATAGCCGACCAAATCGATGGCGACATAGTTCAGCATGATGGTGGTGATCAGTTCGTCGGCCCTGAAACGCAGCTTCAGCCAGCCGGCTAGTGCCGACCAGAGACCGCCCGCCAACATCGATGCCAGAGCCATCGCCGGCAGGACCAGCCAGGAGGAGGAACCGGCCAGCGCGACGCCGGTCGCACCCGCCGCGACACCGCCAAGATAGAGCTGCCCCTCGGCGCCGACGTTAAAGGCGCCGGCGCGGAAACCCATGGTGATACCGAGGCCGCAAAGGGCGAGCGGCACTGTGCGCACCAGGGTTTCGGCAAGCCCGTTGCTGCTGCCGAAAGCCGCCTCGATCAGGGCGGCATAGGCAGTGACGGGATTGACGCCGACCGAGGCGATCAGCACCGCGCCGACCAGGAAGGCCAGGAGAACTGCGGCGAGGCTGCCCATGAAGCCCTTTGGCGGCTGGAGACGGGCGGTGATCTTTTGAACGGGCGCGTTCATGCCGCAGCCTCTCCGGCCATCATCAGGCCCAGCTTTTCCGTCGTCACCTCGGAGCGCGTGAGCACGCCGACGATCCGGCCGCGGTACATGACGGCGACGCGGTCGGAGAGGGCGAGGATTTCGTCGAGCTCGGTGGAGACAAGCAGGACGCCGGCGCCTGCGGCCCGGCGCTCCAGCAACTGCCGATGCACGAAGGCGGTGGCGCCGATGTCGAGGCCGCGCACCGGCTGCACTGCGACGATCAACGACGGCGCATCGACCAGCGCTCGGCCCAGCACCACCTTCTGCTGATTGCCGCCCGAGAGGGTGCCGATCGGCTGCTCTGCGCTCGACGCCCGCACGTCATAGGCGGCCATCACCCCGTCGGCGAAGGCGGCGACCTCCCTGACATCGATGAAGCCGTGCCGGGAGAGTGGCGTGGCGTCGGCGCGGTCGAGCACGATATTGTCCCTGACCGACAGGGCCTCGATGATGGCGGTGCGCTGCCGATCCTCCGGGATGTGGGCGAGGCCGAGGTGAAGGCGCCGGGCAATTGGGGCGCGGGTAATGTCCTCGCCGCCGAGGCGGATCGAGCCGCTGGCGACCGGGGCGAGACCGGCGATCGCCGCGGCGAGCTCCTGCTGGCCGTTGCCGTCGACGCCGGCAATGCCGACGATCTCGCCCGGCCGAATGGTCAGCGATGCCCGGTCGACCCTCACCGTGCCGTCGTCGGCGCGGCAGGTGATTTCGGACACTTCGAGGAGAACCTGACTCGTACCGGTTTGCGAGGGAACGGCGTCGAGGGTCGGCAGCGAAATGTCTTCGCCGACCATCAGGCGGGCAAGGCCGCGCGCATCGGTGGCGGTGGTCTCAAGGCTGTCCACCAAGCGGCCCCGCCGCAGCACGCTGGCGCGGTCGGCGATCTCCATCACCTCATGCAGCTTGTGGCTGATGAAGATGATGGCGGTGCCGTCTTCGGCGAGACGGTGCAGAATGCGAAACAGACCGGCCGTTTCCTGTGGACGCAGAACGGCGGTCGGCTCGTCGAGGATCAGGATGCGCGTGCCCCTGAACAGCACTTTGAGGATCTCGACGCGCTGCCTTCCGGCCACCGACAGCTGCTCGATGCGCGCCCAGGGATCGACGTCGAGGTCATAGGTTGCCGCCAGCTTCTGAAGCCGTGCGGCGGCGGCCTTGAGGTCGGGCAGGAAGCGACCGGTCGAGGGCAAGCCCAGGCAGACGTTCTCGACGACCGTCAGTGTTGGAACCAGCATGAAGTGCTGATGCACCATGCCGATGCCGAGCCGCGTCGCCTCGCTGGTCGAACCCAATTGCGCAACAGCCCCTTCGATCCTGATCTCGCCGCTGGTCGGCCTGATCAGACCGGCGAGGACGCGCATCAGCGTCGACTTGCCGGCGCCGTTCTCGCCGAGCAGGGCATGGATCTCACCGGCGCATACCGAAAGGTTGACGTCCTCGACGGCGCGGAAGCCGTCGAAGTCGACTGTGACCGACGTGATCTCAAGCAGCGGCGGCCCGGATCTCTCCGGCCCGCCACCCGAGGCGTTGCTGTCCGCGGACATCGTCAGTCGGCGTTCGAGGTGTCGAGCGGCACTGTGAACGAGCCGGACTTGATGGCCTCGAACTTGCCCCTGACCGCAGTCATCACGGCCGGCGGCACGTTGGCGTCGAGGCCGTGGAAATCGGCGAGCTTCACCGAACCCTCGGCAATGCCGTAGGACCAGTTCTTGGACACCCAGGTCTTGGCCTCGACTTCCTTGCCGACGGCGGTGACCAGCGGTCCGATGTCCCACAGCACGGAGGTGAGGACGGTCTTCTCGCCGAGATGGTTCTGGTCGGTCATCGCGCCGATGGCGTAGACCTTCTTGGCGATGGCCGCGTCGATGACGCCGACGCCCTGGGCCGACAGCACATCGGCGCCTTGCTCGACCTGGGCAACGGCGGCTTCCTTGGTCTTCGGCGGATCGAACCACGAGCCGATGAAGCTATGCAGGACCTTGGTCTCGGGCACCTGAGCCTTGGCGCCGGCCTCGTAGGCGTGCAGGTTGGCCAGCATGTTGGGCGCGGGCATGCCGCCGACCCAGCCAATCGTCTTGCTCTTGGAGGTGCCAGCCGCCAGCATGCCGGCGAGGTAGGCGCCCTGATAGTCCGGATTGGAGTAGGTGCCGACATTCTTGGCCAGCTCGCGCGCGGTGCCGGCCATGAAGGTGGTGTCGGGGAAGTCCTCAGCGACGTTGAGAGTGGCGTCGCCGAACGAGAAGGAGTGAGCGAAGATCAGCTTGTAGCCGCGATTGGCATAGTCGCGTAGCACGCGCTCTGCGTCGGCGTCGCTGACGTTCTCCGAATAGGCGACATCGGCGCCAAGCGCCTTGGCGGCGGCTTCCAGCCCGTTGTAACCCACCGAGTTCCAGTCATTGTCGGTGATCGGTCCGGGCAGGATCATTGCGATCTTGAGGCCGGCGGCCTCGGCGGACAGGCCGCCGAATACCATCGGCGCGGCGGCTGTGAAGGCCACCACGCTCACGCGGATGCGGTTGGTGAGTGTCATTTTTTTTCCCCTCGGGTCTTGGTGCAGTCGTCAGCGCTGTCGCGCGTCGGGAGGGCGTCGCGTCCAGCTGCAATCGATTCACAACTGCAGTTTTGCGGTGCATGACCGCCCCTCGCCATCTCTTTCGTGCCCGAGGGGGCCGAGGAGACCAGATGGATGCCAGTTATGTAACCGGAAAGCCACAAGCTGAACTTTCTGATTGTGAAATCAATGAACTATTCCCGGCAGGGTAGGTTTGAGTAAGATGGGCGGCCGGTTGAACGGTCAGCCGGGCAGGCTGCCTAAAAAGCCGCTTACCAGCTTGACCTCAGCGTCGTCGGGAGCAATGCGAACGGCTGCCGCCGTCGTTCTGCGGGCGCCGTCGATGTTACCGGTGGCCAAGGCCAGACGGGTCAATCCCATCAAGGCCCGCGTCTCGATGAACAGGCGCGCCGGATCACGGGCCGCCAGATCCAGCGCCCGACGAAAGCTGTTCTGCGCTTCGCCGAAGGCCTTGAGATTTTCCAGCAACGCTCCCCGTGTCAGATGGTAATGACCGGTATGGCCGGCAATGGCCGCTCTGGTTTCGAGAAAGACCAGCCCTCGCCGGTCGTCGCTGCCGTGGATGGCGAGACGCACCATGTCGAGGAGGTCGCCGGCGATATGCGCGGGCGAGACCCGCGCTCCGGCGTCGAGGAGACGGAGGCAGTCCCGGGCGATCACCTTAGCCAGCTCCGCCCTCTGCCAGAAGCGATAGAGTTCCAGAAGCTTATAGCGGCTGTAGAGATCGTTCGGATCGTCTGCGATGGCGAGGCGGAGCAACCGCTCGTCCCGGTCCGCCTTGCCGCGTTCGTCCATCCGCGCCTGCAGATATCCAATATGCCGTATCGGCGCCTCCATGCGGACGAGGCGAAGATCGTTTGCCTTCAGCATCGCATCGATGGACGCGGACGCATCCTCGTGGATCCGGCAGCGATAGCGAATGGACAGATCGCGACGAAACAGTCGGAGCGGCCGACTGTGACGGGCGATGCCGTTGCGCTGCTCGTCGGCGCGATGAATGGAGGCAGCCCCGATGCCATCGTCGGCCACGATGGCACGGAGTTCATTACGAAAAGCGGGCGTCGCAAACTCGTCGGCGTCGAGCACCAGCACGAAGTCACCCCGCGCATGGCGAAGGCTTTCGTTGCGGACCAGCGCGAAGTCATCCTGCCAGGGCATGGCATGAACCTCGGCACCGGCCGCAGTCAGAATATCGGCGGTACCGTCTTGCGAGCCGGTGTCGACCACCACCAACTGGTCGAAGCACCCCTCGATGCCCTTCAGGAACTCGGGCAGCAGGCGCTCTTCGTCCCGCACGATCATGCAAATGGAAATGCTGGGCATGTGACCTTCGCTTCGCCGCGGAAGACACTCCGCCTGACATTAACGAGCAACGGCCGAAAACCGGGCGTCCAAATCAGCAGTGATCATATATCGGGATGGAGCAATTCGATGGGGCAGACTATTTCAGATGAACTTGAACATTGAGGATGCCAGGTGTGAGGGATTAATTCCCTTCAGCGTGAGGCTATCGCCTGCGGTATCGGTGATCACCGCGTCGGTCGTGCCGGAGACGTGTGTCGACAGCTCTGAGAAGTTCGCAAAGGTCGATTTCGAGAACTGGATCACATCCCCTGTCGTGAAACCCGAGATCTCGGCACTGCCGAACCCGTTCGCCCCGAACACGACCGTCTCGTTGTGGCCGAGAAGGTTGAAGTCGTCGTTGTGGCTTGCGATCAGTTTGAGCCCGCTGCCCCGGACTTCGTAACTGTGCGACCCATCGGTGTCGGAAAGCTCGGTATAGACCCACTGTGAACTGGCTTCGGCATAAGCCTCGAATGCCGAACTCATCGCGCCGTGCGTGCCCTCGATGTCGAGGACGTAGGGGGAGGTGATCTTCGGCAAGAGGCCCGCATCGGCCTCGGCCTGGGCGGCGGTCAGCGTGAGGCTTGGGGTTGCCTTGTCGGTGAAGCGGATCGAGGTCACGGTCGCGGCATGAGCTTGTAGATCGTCGAAGGCCGAGGCAACGTTGGCGGCAGTGTCGAGGATCGTGATGCTCGTCACATGCGGGTCGTGTTCGATCGTGGCCAGGCTTCCGATTGGAGCGCCTGTAACGGTCAATCCGGCGCTCGAGGCGAGCTTGCCGATCGCCGCGCTGTCGGCAGTATATTGCGCATAGGTCAGAGTGATCGGCTTGCCGTCACTCGCCGTGATCGTGGTCACTTTGGCGTTCGCTCCGAGCACGCCGAACTCGGTGCCACTCAACCTGGCTGACGTGTCGCTGACGCCGATCGCCGTGACATGGGTGTTCTTCTCCACCGACAGATTGGCGACCGACACGTCGCTCAGGGTCAGGCCGTAGCTGGCAATCTTGTTCAGACCGGCCGTGCCGCTCTTGAACTGGGCGTAGGTCAACGTCAGCGGCTTGCCGTCAGACACTACGATCGACTTGACCTTGGTGTCCGCGCCCAGGGTGGAAAGGGCGCCGGCCAGATTGGCCGCCGTGTCGTAGACACCGATCGTCGTGACGTGGGTGTCTTGCTCCAGCGCCGCGAGGTTTGCCACTGCGGTGCCGGTCACGCTGAGGCGATAGCTGCCGGTGAGTTTCGCCAGGGCGCTGCCGTCGCCCTGATATTGTGTGTAGGTCAGTGCCAGCGGGTTGACGTCCGTGACCGCAATTGATTGAACCTTGGCGTCGGTGCCCAGGAGGCCGAATTCGTTGCCGCCGAGGTTGGCGGCGGTGTCGCGGACGGTGACCGCCGTGACATGGCTGTTCTGGTCCAAAGCCGTCAGGCTGGCGGCCGAAGCCGCCGTCACGGTCATGGCGTAGCCACCGGTGAGCTTGGCGAGCCCTGCGCCATCAACCGCGTATTGGGCATAGGACAGCGTGATCGGCTTGCCGTCACTCACCGCGATCGAGGTCACTTTGGCATCCGCTCCCAGCACACCGATCTCGGTACCGGTCAGCTTAGCGGCCGTGTCGCTGACGCCGACCGTCGTGACATGGGCGTTCTTCTCGACCGGCGACAGATTGGCGATCGACACGTCGCTGAGGGTCAAGTCATAGCTGGCGATCTTGTTCAAACCAGCCGTGTCGCTCTTGAACTGGGTGTAGGTCAGCGCAAGCGGATCGCCATCGGACACCGTGATCGAACTCACCTTGGCGTCCGCGCCCAGGGTGGCAAGGGTGCCGGCCAGATTGGCCGCTGTATCGCGGACGGCGATCGTCGTGACGACACCCGCCTGCTTCAACGCCGCGAGGCCCGCAACCCCGGTGGTAAGCAGTCCGGTCTCCAGGTCGACGTAAGTGGCGCCCAGCGTGACTTCGATGATGATCGGATGATCGCTCACATTGAAGGCTGAAGTCGCCTCTGGGGTATCGACGACCTGCACCGGCGCCGTGCCGATCATCGGATCGAACAGTGTAGCGGTCTGTGCGCCGGGAAAAGACAGATTGACGGAAATATTCGGTGCTTGAATGGCCTGTTGTTTATATGGGTCCCAAATGTTCGGCTCGGCCCAGAGAACCAGATCAAATGTATTTTCGCTTTTCTGGAGAACCAGCGTATGTACGTTTTTGTCCAGCGGTTGCGCGAATACGACGTCCAGATTCCCGAGGTCCGTAGATGCTTTTGCATCAGCCTCGAATATGTTCATCATATTATGAATGGCAACTGCCGATGGCTTCGGCGTACCGTCAGCCCTGAACAGACCATAGTGACCCTGAATGTCCGACGCGGAGCTGGTCGTCCTGTCCAATAATTCGTATAGATAGGTTATTCCGACACCGTTTTCCGCCGCATCCATTAGCGTATCCAATAGATACTTGGCCTGCGTGGTTTCATCGACGCCCCACTGGGTGTTGCTGGGAACCGTGGAATAACCCGTTTCGGTAATATTCATCTGGCGATCTGGCGTCGCGGCTTGCGCCACAGCGAGCCAGTCGTCGAGCGCGTATGGCGAGCGGCCATACGTCCCATAGATATGCACATTTCCTTCATCCGATATTGACGCAAGATTGCCATATGGCTCGAAGTAATGTGGCTGGGCGTAGGCAAGCGTAAAATCCATTACCGGAACATCTTTCAGCAATGGGTCGCTATGTACGGTATCATATAGCGATTGCTGAAAGGCGACGGCCTGATCCACGGACAGATAGTTGGCCTCGTTGGGCCCTTCTAGGGATTTCAGAGCACCGGGATACTTCGTGGCGAAATTTTCCAGCGCGCTTATTTCGTAGGGTGCCAAGGTGCTGATGGGAAAGTCGAAGTCATAGCCTCGTTCCGCCAGATAGCTCTCTGTGACCGTCGTGTAGTCATAACCGGACTTTGAGAAGCCTGCTCCCAAGCCATCGCGGATGTGGGTGATATCTAGATATTGTAAATCATGTTCAACGAGAGTCGTATCTCTATACGCATAAGGAATATCTTTAGACGAACTTCCACTGTGCATGTTCACGCCAACCGAGTCGATGAAAGCTCCGGTTGTTTCTTTCGCCTTTAGAGTGTGCGCCGATGTCGACTCAGACGCATAACCAGCAGAATTCGAGGTCGAAGACATCGTCACACCTTTTTTCGAGAACAAGGTAAATTGCGTAGTAACTTATACTATCAAGCTGGATGGTGGGTGCTTTATATACTGGCCGCCGACCATTTAGTAATGGTAAATTACTTTCATCGAAATTAGCAGTTCCCCCGATTTTCGGTCGTTCAACTTTTGAGTGTGTCGACGAGTACTACTGTAAACCCAATCAAAGGTTGCGTCGGTTGAGCGGGGAAATCGACGTCTTATCAGACCGTGCGTGCCGACATGCAGGGCGGCGGCGACCGCGGCTTTGCATTTTTCTCAGTCGCAGCCAGCGTACTCAGGCCTGAAACTCCGGACGCTTCTTCCGGCTGGCCGGAATTCTCGCAAGGCGGCTTGAGGCATTCTGAAGATCGGCAGGCATGTGAGTGCGGAGGGGACGCGGCCTAGTTTTCGATGGGCTCGATATATCTTGTGTCCTTGCCCTGCCGCTTGAGGGCTTCGCGCGGTGCAGCAATCTCGGGCGGCTACGGCGACGGAAAGCAACGTATAGCCGGTTATGCCCGTCTCGGCGGGAAGCGGAACGGGATCACGCTGAGGCGGGCTGGCAGCGGAGGGAGTGTCTCTGGGCTATCGTTCGCAATACCGAGCTTCGACGCGGTCGTTAATCAGCTTTTCTATGACATCGGCCGCAGCCACCACCGGCATGTAGCGCGCAATTCTCCATCCGAAAGCGTGCTGCCGCGAGACATTAGAATCTCTGTGACCCCGCCCGCCAGAATGGTCACCCGTCGGCGAGTTTCGGGGGGTGGAGATGTGTCCAAGAGTGGCTCGGAGACGTGTAACGCGCAGCCGCTTTACAAACGGTTGCGGAATACGGATCTGGAAATCATGGGAGGAGCCGCGACGGACGGTATGCATCCAATCCCCTTGCACACATTTGAGGATTTATTGCCCGTCGTCCCACGGAAATATCAAGTATTTTCTATGATATAGAGATGGTGGGAGAAGTAGGACTCGAACCTACGAAGGCTTAGCCAGCGGATTTACAGTCCGCCCCCTTTGCCACTCGGGACATTCTCCCATCCCGATCCGCCGCCGCCCGAAGGCGTTGACCGAACGGGCGCTCTTATGGCGACCATGCCGGGCGCTGTCAACCCCATGGTCGGATTGTTTTGTCGACAACGCAATCGGCGTGGGAACAAACGCCTTCTTGCCAAAGCGGAGGGCCAGGGAAAGCCTCGCCACTGGCGCCTGAGCGGCGGCGCGGCTATAAGCGCCGCATGTCCGATGATACTTCCTCTTCCAAGCGCCCTCCCAAGCGTTCCGGACGGCCGCAGGGCCGGCCGGACGGCAAGTTCGGCTCGCGCGAGTTCCGCCCCCGGCCCAAGCGCGAGCGCGAGGCCGGCGAGGCCCTGTGGCTCTACGGCCTGCACACCGTCGAGTTCGCCCTTAAGAATCCTCGTCGCGTATCCTTGCGGCTGCTCGCCACCCGCAATGCCCAGGCGCGCCTTGCCGAGCGTTTTCCCGATGGCAAGCTGCCGATCGCCGTCGAGGAGGCGTCTCCCTACGTGCTCGACCGGCTGCTCGGCTCCGAAGCCGTCCACCAGGGCTGCGCGCTGGAAGTCCAGCCGCTGAAGCCACTGACCACGCTGGAAATGGCTGGTGCCCGTGTCGTGCTCGCGCTCGACCAGGTCACCGATCCGCACAATGTCGGCGCCATCCTGCGCTCCGCCACCGCCTTCGCCGTCGACGCCGTTCTGACCACGACGCGCCATAGCGCCGCCGAATCCGGCGTGCTGGCCAAATCGGCCTCCGGCGCGCTCGATATCGTGCCGGTAACCACCGTGCGCAATCTCGGCGACACGCTGGAGGAAATGAAGGCTGCGGGCTTTACCCTGATCGGTCTCGATTCGGAGGCGCCGGAGCCGCTCGACGAAGTGCGCCTTGCTGCGCCGGTCTGCCTGGTGCTCGGCGCTGAGGGTAAGGGACTGCGCCAGCGCACCCGCGAACTCTGCGACGTTCTCGCCAGAATCGACATGCCCGGCGAGATCAAGAGCCTCAACGTCTCCAATGCGGCCGTTCTGTCGCTCTACATGGTGCGCAAGGCAATCGCCGGCGCCTGAAAAATGGCCCACGGTCAGGGTTGCACCTGACCGTGCCTTCGGCTATTCGGAGTGCCGCGCCGGCGTAGCACAGCGGTAGTGCAGCGGTTTTGTAAACCGAAGGTCGGGAGTTCAATCCTCTCCGCCGGCACCATTTCCCTTCCGAAATAGAAGAAGCTCAGGGCTCTTTGCCAATCCACTGCGCCATGCCTATGGAAGCCGGCGCGGTCGGCTCGAAGCCATATTGGGCGTAGAGATGCTTGGCGTCGCCGTCGGCGATCAGGCTGACATAGGCCTCCGCCGGGGCAAGCTTTTTGAACTCGTCCATCAGGCGGGACATGATAGCCTTGCCGAGGCCGCGCCCCTGGTGGGCGGGGTCCACGGCGATATCGACGATCTGATAGCAAAGCCCGTCGCCGATGGCGCGACCCATGCCGACGACATCATTGGCTCGTTTTACAAGCACGGCCACCACGGTGTTCGGCAGACCCGCGCTGGCTGCCGCCTCGCTGCGCGGCGTGAGGCCCGAGATGCGGCGGAGGCGGCAATAATCCTCGACGCTGGGTATCTCGACGCTCACCGTGTATTCGCCCGTCATCGCTGAATCGCTCCCTTCATGTCAGCCTGTAACATGTCCGCTTGCTGGGGCGCGTGCAACGTCGCCGCGCGTCGAAGTCCGTCCGAACAGTTTGTCTGAAAGCCGTCGTGTGGTCTGGACCTTAACCTGACTTTGGCACACAACTCATGGGGTCCTATTGAGTGAGATCGCCATGGACGACAGAGATTGCATAACCACGCTTGAGGAGCTGAAGGGGCTTTACGGCGAAGTCGGGCGCGGCGCGATCGCCAAAGAGACCGATCACATACACGCCGTCTATCGGCCTTTTATCGAGGCCGCGCCCTTTGCGATCCTGTCGACCGTCGGCCCGAATGGCGTTGATGTCAGCCCCCGTGGCGACCCGGCGGGCTTCGTTCACGTCGAAGATGAGGAGACGCTTCTTCTACCCGACCGGCGCGGCAACAACAGGATCGACAGTCTTCGCAATATCATCGCCGACCCCAGGGTGGCCTTGCTGTTCATCATTCCCGGCATCGGGGAGACCCTGCGCGTCAATGGAACGGCGGAAATATCCGTCCGGCCGGACTATCTCCAGCGCTTCGCAATGGGCGGCAAGCCTCCGGTGTCGGTGCTTCGCATTGCAGTGCAGACGGTGTTCTTCCAGTGCAGCCGGGCCGTCGTCAGGGCCGAGCTGTGGAGCGAAAAGAGCAGGGTGGACCGATCGGCCTTGCCGAGTGCCGGGGACATTCTCAGGGAACTGTCCCACGACGAGATCGACGGGAAAGCCTACGACAAGGCCCTGCCGCAACGGGTCATTGATACCCTTTACTAGGCGCGGACCGGTCGTCGGTTCGGCTTCCCAGACAACACGGAGGCATTGGGACGCGCGCAACGCCGCCGCGCTCCACCGCTCGCAAAGAGATTATTTTTCCTTGATTTGAAGTCGTTTGAAGCCTCTCAAGGATGCTATTCCAGATGCTGCGGCCCGAAGCCGCCGGGCAGCCGGGAGACTTGAATTTTGCATCGTGCCCTGATTCTCGTCAGGCGGCGGGCCGTCAGCGCCGTTCCCGTGCTGCTGATTGTCGTGATCGCCACGTTTCTGCTGCTTGAAGCGGCTCCGGGTGACGCCGTCGATGCCTATCTCCTGTCATCAGGCGGTGGCGACGCGGCGCTGGCCGCCGGCTTGCGCGCCCAATATGGCCTCGACCAGTCGCTTCTCTCGCGCCTGTTCCTCTACGTCACCGCGCTCGGTCGGCTCGATCTCGGCTGGTCGGTGGCCTTCGAGCGGCCGGTGAGAGACTTGATCTTCGAGCGCCTGCCGACCACGCTGATGCTGATGGGATCGGCCACCGCCTTGTCCTTCGGCCTCGGATCGCTGCTCGGCGTTGCTGCCGGCAGCCGGCCCGGCTCCTTCCGCGACCGTGCCCTGTCGATCGGGGCGCTGACGCTCTACGCCATTCCAGGCTTCTGGCTGGGCCTCGTGCTGGTGCTCGTCTTCTCGGTGTCGCTCCGTTGGCTGCCGCTCGCCGGCGTGGAGACCATTGCCTCCGGCAAGCACGGCCTTGACCGCGCCTGGGACATCGCCCGCCATCTGGCGCTGCCTGTGGCCGCCCTCGGCTTCATTTATCTCGCGCTGTTCCTGCGCGTCATGCGCTCGGCCATGGCGGAGATCTGGCGGCAGGATTTCGTGCTGGCGGCGCGCGCCAAGGGGCTGTCCCGCCGCCGCATCGTCTGGCGTCACGTTGTCAGGGCGGCGCTGCTGCCACTGATCACCGTGCTCGGCCTGCAATCGGCCGGCATGCTGGGCGGCTCGGTGGTGATCGAGAGCGTGTTCGCCATTCCCGGCTTCGGGCGCCTCGCGCAGGAGGCGGTGGCCGGCCGCGACGCGCCGCTCTTGATCGGCATTATCCTGACATCGGCCGTGCTGGTGATCCTGGTCAACCTCGTGGTGGATCTCCTCTACGCCGTGCTCGACCCGCGCATTGGCGCGTCGGAGGCTGCGCCATGAGCTTTCTCCGCCGGCTGATCTCCATCCCCACCGGCGCCGTCGGCTGTGCCCTGCTGGCGTTGATCGCGGCCGCCGCGCTGCTCGCCCCCTGGCTTTCCCCTGGCGACCCGTTGCGCATCGCTGGACCGGCGCTGCTGCCGCCCTTCACCGATCCGTCGTTGCCCTTCGGCACCGACCGGCTCGGCCGCGACGTGCTGGCTGGCCTTCTCCATGGCGCCCGCACCTCGCTGATCGTCGGCACCGCCGCTGCCGCCGCCGCCGTTCTGATCGGCTCCATCGTCGGCACCATCGCCGGTTTCGCCGGCAAACTGGTCGATGAGGCCTGGATGCGTGTCGTCGATGCTTTCCAGATCGTGCCGGGCTTCCTCCTGGCGCTGGCCTTCGTCTCTGTGGCCGGCGGTTCGCTCACCACAGTCATCATCGCCATCGCCCTGTCGTCCTGGGCGCAGCCGGCCCGTCTCGTTCGGGCGGAAGTGCTGTCCATCCGCGAGCGCGACTATGTGGCCGCCGCCCGCGTCATCGGCATGCATCCCCTCGAAATCGCCTTCAAGGAGATCCTGCCCAACGCGCTGCCGCCGGTGCTGGCGCTCGCCGCCGTCATCGTCGCCGCCGCCATTCTCACCGAAGCCGCCTTGTCCTTCCTTGGCCTCGGCGACCCCAACGTCGTCACCTGGGGCTCGATGATTGCAGAGGGGCGCAACGTACTGCGCGCCGCACCCTTCCTGTCGGTGATCCCCGGTATCGGCCTCGTCGCCGCGGTGCTCGGAGTCTACCTGGTTAGCGAGGCCGCCAGCGACGCTCTTGCGCGGGGAGGGCGGCCATGACCACGCTTGCGTCCCTCACCGAACTCGGCGTCACCTATCATCGCGCGCCGGCACCGGCCCTGTCGGGCCTGTCGCTTGCCATCGAGGCGGGCGAAATCCTCGCCATCATCGGCGAAAGCGGCTCCGGCAAGTCCACCATGGCGCGCGCCATCGCCGGTCTGCTGCCCGAGCGAACCAGCGTCGCCGGCCGCATCGCCTGGCCCGGCCTCGACGGCGCCCCGCGCGCCGGCCGCGACATCGGCTACGTCTTTCAGGACCCCGGCTCCAGCCTCAATCCGGTGCTCACCATCGGCGAGCAGGTGGGCGAGGGCGCCCGCCGCCATCTCGGCCTCAGCCACCGCGACGCCGGTGAGGAAGCCGTCCGCCTGCTCGCCCGCGTTCACCTGCCGGAACCCGAACGCATCGCCAGCGCCTATCCGCATGAGCTCTCCGGCGGCCAGCGCCAGCGCGTGGCCATTGCCGGAGCCATCGCCGCCCGGCCGCGCCTGTTGATTGCCGACGAGGTGACCTCCGCGCTCGACGTGATAGTGCAGGCAGCCATTGTCGAGCTGCTAGTCGAACTGGTGCGCGCCGACGGCATGACACTGATCTTCGTCACCCATGATCTGGCGCTCGCCTCCGGCATCGCCGACCGGGCCGCCGTGATGGCCGGGGGACGCCTGGTCGAACTCGGCCGCGCCGCCGAGGTGATCGCCGCGCCGAAGGCAGCCGAGACGGCTGGGTTGATCGCCGCCCATATCGATCTGGCGACGCCGCCGCTGATCGGGGAGGTGCCATGACCGAGCCCCTGCTCATCGCCCGCGACCTCAGGCGTACCTTCACGAGCGGTGGCCGCCGTGTCGTCGCGCTGGACGGCGTGTCGCTCGCCATCGCGCCCGGCGAAACGCTGGGGCTGGTCGGCGGCTCGGGATGCGGCAAGTCGACGCTGGCCCGCGTACTGACGCGCCTCATCCCGCCGGAAAGCGGCTCCATCGACTTTCTCGACGAAGACTGGCTGGCGCTTCAGGGTGGACGCCTACGCGCGGCCCGCCGCAGCCTGCAGATGGTTTTCCAGGACCCGCTCGCCGCCTTCAACCCGCGCGCCACGGTAGGCGGCGTCGTCGCCGACGCGCTGCGCATCCACGCCGTTGTGACGAGGGCAGAGCGCAGCGCCGAGGTGGCCCGCCTCATCGACCGCGTTGACCTGCCGGCGGCGCTGATTGCCAGATCGATCCGCGACATCTCCGGCGGCCAGCGGCAGCGGGTGGCCATCGCTCGTGCCATCGCGGTCCGCCCGCGCCTGATTATCCTCGACGAGGCGGTCTCCGCGCTCGACGTGTCCGTGCGCGGCCGCATTCTGGAGCTGCTGGTCGACCTGCAGCGCGAGACCGGCATCGGCTGCCTTTTCATCTCGCACGACCTTGCGGTGGTGCGCGCCGTCTCGCACCGCATCGCGGTGATGGCCGAAGGACGCATCGTCGAGGAGGGGCCGGCGGGAAGGGTGATTGCCGCGCCGTCGTCCGGCGTGCTGAAAGATCTGATCGGCGCGGTGCCGCGCCTCGCCGGCATCTCCCGACCGGTGCAAGGGGAGGGCGCCGATCCCTGACGAACAACCATCTGGAGAGCCGACAGCATGACCGACTTCGATCCCGCCAGCCTCCTCGATCCGCCAGCCTTCCCCGCCGATCGCGTGGCCTCGCTCGCCGATCGCCTGGGCCGGTTGATCGGCACGTCCGGCGATGTGTTGCTGATCCAGGCCGAAGCCGTGATGGCGCTTGAGGCGGTGGCGGTCAGCATCGGCCGGCCGGGTGTCAAGGCCGTCAACATCGTCACCAGCCCCTATGGCGTCTGGTTCGGCCGCTGGCTGCGCCGGGCCGGCGCCAGCGTGGTCGAGATTCGCGCCGAGGCGGCGCGTCCGGTCTCAGCCCAGGCAGTGGCGGCCACGCTCGATGCCCACCCGGACGCGACCGTTCTCTCGGTGGTGCATGCGGAATCGGCGAGCGGCATCCTCAATCCGCTGGAGGCCATACTCGACCTCTCGCGGCAGCGCGGCGTCCTCAGCGTCGTCGACGCCGTCGCCTCGCTCGGCGGACACGCCTTCGCAGCCGACTCCATGGGTGCCGATATCGTCGCCATCGGGCCACAGAAGGCACTAGCCGGCCCGGCTGGCGTCTCCGCCGTCGCTGTCAGCGAGCGGGCCTGGGAACATATCGATCGGGCGGATGCGCCTCACACCTCCACTCTGTCGCTTCTCGACCAGAAACGCCTGTGGCTGGATGCCGGGCGCGGCGCTCTGCCGGGCACGCCAGCGCCGCTCGAACTCTGGGCGCTGGCCGCCGCGCTCGACCGCGTCGAGGCCGAGGGGATCGACAGCATCGTCAGCCGCCACACCGAGGCATCCATCGCCGCCCATGACGGTCTCCTGGCTCTTGGCCTGACGCCCTGGGCATCAAGGGAAGGCGCCTCCCACCTCGTCACCACCTTCGAGGTGCCGCATCATCTCGATGCCGCGACGCTCGCCGACCGCCTGAAAGCCATCGATCCGGAGTTCTCTTTGGGCGTTGGTGCCGGGGCCGAACGCCTCATCCGCCTCAACCACACAGGCCGTCGAGCCGATCAGGCTGTGGTTCACGCGATGATCTCTGCGCTGGCGGACGTCTTGCGCCGTTGACAAGCCGCCCGCGCCTCCCTAAACATCCGCCCATCGAAGCGGGTGTAGCTCAATGGTAGAGCAGCAGCCTTCCAAGCTGAATACGAGGGTTCGATTCCCTTCACCCGCTCCAGATTTCCTAGAGAAAAATCATTGGGTATGACTTACGCGAGAGGCCGTGTCGGTTAGTCGCTTGGGTACACAATGGCGCGCGTTTCGTATCTGCGCTCGTCGGCCCAGACCAAGAGCCGATTGCCAGCAAAACGCGCCATACATGCGGTTGAATATAGAATAAGGCCAAATAGAAGCGGGCTGAGGAGGCATCGGTATAGTTTCGTGCAGGCGCGTGAGCTTCCTAACTGGCCTATGACTTTGTCTGCTCCGCTGTATCTATGTAGATGCCAACGGCGTGCTCAGCGAGTTGTTCGGCTGTGAATTCTCTGCCTTTCTCGTCGACGGCGACCCAAGCTTGGCGGTCGTGCTGGACGAGCCTGTAAGCGTAACGAAGTGTTTTCAGCTTTCTCGAATCCCCCAATGTAATAAATCCTGGTAGTCGCGGGACACCCTTGTGAATCTCGATCTTTAGATAAATGTTCTCAAGCCTATTTGAGTAGATCGGGGCGAACTCGCAGATGGCTGAGCAAGGCGAGAGCCCTGTCAAGATGCGGTACTCTTGAGACTGTTGGAATTTAATCGCGACTCCTCGTTTGGCTATCTCTTTGGTCACCGTTTCGAGTCGTTCACTAAACTTGGCGAATGAGATGGTTGCGGCGCTTACGCCTTCTTCGCTTTGATCAAATCGAGTTTGCCTCGTTTTTAGGTCTGAGGCTCGGGCAAAGCGATCCGCTCGCTCAATGACGCTTTCCTGTCTGGGATTTGCGCCTCGTTCTGTGGCACGTGCTTCAATAGCTGCTGCCGCTCCGTCGATTCCCCATCTTTCGAGTCCGACGTAAAGCCGTGTCTTGGGCAACCATGGTGGCATGCTGGGTTTATCGACGGTTGGTACGAACGTTGTGAAATCCCAACCGTCGTTGAGTGACCGGTTTTTGATCGCGTCTCGTTCAACGCGAGTCCATGGCGTCTCCCCCCACTCCGGGCGATAGAGGATCACCACCAAGCGCGCCTTCTTGCCATATACGGCGCTGAAGCTTTCCTGACCGTCCGTGCCAGCTATCTCTCGCTGGCGCTCGCTGTAAATGAAGGTCTTCAAGCGAGGGGCCAAAAGATCGTTCAGTTGGGTAGCGATGCCCTCGTCGAGGGCGTTAAAGCTGAAGGCAACGTCGTACTCGAAATCGTCAGACAAGCTGAAATCCCCAAATCATCGAGCGCAGATTTGTTTCGTTGATACTGCCAACAGGCGGCGTTCCGGACAACACTGACTTGGTCGTTCCCCACTGTATTGTTTTCGATCGCCCTTTAGGACTAAGCCATCGTTTGGATGGAGTCATTGGTTGCGTCCCCGACGTGACATATTGCCATCTCGAACCAGCTTGAACGAGCCGCGGTCATCTGAACGTCCTATCCTGAGTGCGCCCCTCGTTTCAGCACGCCAACCCTTCTCCCGTATGAATCAACCCACATCGCAAGCGCGCCTACGCCCTTGCGATGTTGGGCAAATTCCCTTTCATACCGGGAGGCGGCATGCAGATACGGCCGAGCGAGGGCGATCGATGAGCATCGCCAGTCTCATCGAAAACATGGCTGCCACAGGCGCCCCCATCGAAGCCATCGTTCTTGCCGTCCGTGCGATCGAGGAACGAGATGCCGTCGAGGCCGAGCGTCGCGCCAAGGCAACCGAGCGCAAGCGGCGCGAGCGGGACAGGAAACGTGACGGTCACGCGACGGTCGCGGGACAGTCGCCCGACACCCCCCGTCCCCCCTCTTTCCCCCACACCCCCAAACACCCCCCTATATCCCCCCAGACTACACCGGACGAGGCGCGCAACCTGGCTTCAGAACCGGTCTCTGAACCGATGTCGGCCTCGATGCCGATGTCTGGGTCCACTTCCGGGTCGATTTCGGAGCCAGATGGCGAAACGCTGGCGCGTGAGCTCACCGATGCCGGGGGAGAGGCGCTGGCCAAGCCTGCCTCATCGCCGGGGCTGCTCGTGCTTTCCGAGCCGATCAACTGGCTCCGCAACGGCTGCGATCTCAAGGCCGACATCCTGCCAACCATCCAGGCCCGATGCAGCCGGGCACGACCCTCGAGCATCCGTTCCTGGAGCTACTTCACCGAAGCCGTCTACCAGGCCCGCGACAACCGCCTGAAACCCGCACCGGAGCCGAACCTTGTCCAACCCTCCCGCACTTCCCGCAGCGCTTGCCGCCCTGCAGCAACCCGCCCTCACGACGCTCTCCTTGCCGCCTTCGCTCGCCGAGCTGGAGCGCACCTTGCGGCCCGAGGAGATGGCCAGCCGGACCCCGACCCTGAGCCGGGCGCTGACCCCGGGCGAACGATCGATCTTGGCGCAGTTGGTCGATGATATCGCCCCGCTTGCCGAGGCCAAGCCCGACGCGTTCAGGTCCCTGAGGCAGGTTGCCAAACTTCTCATGGTGTTCCCTACCGGCGACCTCAGCGAAGCGGTGGTCGATGCTCGTTCGGAAGCCTACGAGACCGCCCTCGAGGATATGCCGGCCTGGGCGGTCGAGGCCGCTGCCAAGCGCTGGATCAAGGGCGACGTGGCCGCCCTCGAAGACAAGCCGAACCTCGCCTTTCCGCCATCGCCGCCCCAGCTCCGCGCGTTGGCGCTCGATGAATGGGCGAAGGCGCGCGCCGCGCTGTGGCGCTATCGCCGGCTGATGGCGGGTAAGCCGGAGCGGGTGGTGCCGCTGGAGGACCGGAGGCCGCTGCCGAAGGAGATGTTTCAGTGCCTGAAGGGGATGGCCTGATGAGCGATTACGGTCAGCCCCCTGCTAACGAACCATTATCCAAAGAGAATCTGAAAGCCACCTTCAGAACTTGCGATTAGGTCGCAAGGGCATTCGAACTTATATTGAGGGCGTCAAAAGAGATGAGAGAAAGAGGCCGGAAACCTCCGGTCAGGAAAGAAGGAAAACCCAAATGTTCGCCACCCTCAAGCGTGCTGCCAAGGCCCTCCGCGTTCCCACCCAGGCTGAGCGCGACATGGCCTACCTCAACGAAGCCGGCGACCGTTACGACCTCGAAGCCCGCGAGCGGAATCTCAATAGCCGCAACCGTGGCATTGCCCTCTGAGGACAAGGCATCGGACCGAAAAGCGGGAAACGGCTTTCGGAAAATCCGATGCGAGACTGAAGCGGCATAAAGCCAACAAGCACTGACACGACGTTGAGCGCTCGACACCTGACCGGTTCGGGCGCTTTGTCGTTTCTGCCCTCCGCGCAGGGGCGGGCCGCAAAACAAAACCCCGCCGGTGAGGGCGGGGCGTTGATGATCTAGCGATCTTGTTGTCGCAGAGGTCAGGCGGAGCGCTTGCGCTGCTGCCCGAGGCCCATCTGCTTGGCGAGATTGGAGCGCGCCTCGGCGTAGTTCGGCGCAACCATCGGGTAGTCGCTCGGCAGATTCCACTTTGCCCGGTACTCGTCGGGCGACAGATCGTAGTGGGTGCGAAGGTGGCGCTTGAGCGATTTGAACTTCTTCCCGTCCTCAAGGCAGATGAGATAATCGGGGGTCACGGACTTCTTGACCGGAACCGCTGGCTTGGCCGGCTCGGCTGCCGCTTCCTGGACTTGGCTCTCGCCATTGCCGCCGCGAACGCGAGAAAGGGTGGAGTGAACGCTGGCGATCAGCGCCGGCAGCTCGGGCAGCGGAACGGAATTGTTACCGACATAAGCGGCCACAATGCTGGCCGTGAGATCGAGCGTGGTCAGGTTGTCGTATTCATCCATTAAGGCGACTCCAAGCACAAGTAAAAAATTCCAGAATGTCCCTTACTCTTGGAATGGCATTTGATCAACACACTTAGTGAAACCTATAAAATTTTATATATTGCAGGTTGCGTCGCAAGCGCGCTTTCAAAGTTCGGAGTGAGGGTCAGAATATCATTTTCTTCAAGGTATGAATTACTTCATCCCAATCTCACTGCGGTACTTCCATTCGCATTTTGTGGGGAATGAGCCGAGACTTCTCGGACAGCTGATATCGGCACCTTGAACTAGTATGCTGGCGGTTGTCCGCCTTTGATCGCTGATCCAGAGAATGCAAACCGGGCACCATTCGTCGGGCCGGCTGTTGGCGCTGCGCTGCCGCGCTCTCCTCCGTCTCCCCCGCGCTAACGAATGGTTATCCAAAGAGAATCTGAAGATGACCTTCAGAACTTGCGATTAGGTCGCAAGCCTTTCCCCGCCTACATTGAGGGCGTCAAAGAGATCAGAGAAAGAGGCCGGAAACCTCCGGTCAGGAAAGAAGGAAAGAAGAAATGTTCGCCACCCTCAAGCGTACCGCCAAGCTCCTCCGCGTTCCCACCCAGGCTGAGCGCGACATGGCCTACCTCAACGAAGCCGGCGACCGTTACGACCTCGAAGCCCGCGAGCGGAACCTCA